>NZ_CP011125.1 GCF_000737325.1 Sandaracinus amylolyticus | reverse complement strand
GCGAGGCGCCTCGTCGCCGGGTACACGGAGCAGAGACGCGATGGGCGAGGCACTCGCGACGCGCACCCTCGTTCGTGCGCTCCAGGTCGTGGCGAGCGCGCCCGGTCCGGTGAGCCCGATCGGCGAGCACACCGACGCGGGAGCCGGGCGCAGCTCAGAACTGATAGCCGAGCGCGATCACCAGGCTCGGGAAGAACGTGAAGGTCGCGAGGCGCTCACCGACCTCGTGCTCGGCCTCGTCGATCGCGCGCTCCAGCTCGACCTCGCCACCGGCGTCGATCGAGACGTCCGCGTTCGCCGCGATCGCGTGATCCCAGCGCACCCCGACGCGCACCACGAGGTGCTCGAACGCGACCATGCGCGCGCCGAGCTCGACGTGGACCATGTGGATCATCACCTCGGCGGGGAACGACTCGGGAGCCGCCGCTCGAGGCCCGGCGCGGCGACGCCGTCCTGGCCCATCACGCGCGCCACGAGATCGCGCGAGATCTGCGGCATGCGGTGCAGCAGCGTGTAGCCCGCGCGAGGTCGAGCACCTGGTGCGCGACGCCGAGCGAGAACGACGCCATCGTCGTGCCCGTCGCGATCGCGCGCACGTGCGGCGAGAACGCCGCGTCGTAGGCGCGCGCGTCGACGAGCACGCCGTCGACGAGCGTGACGTAGGGCTCGGGCATCCAGCCGACGTAGGCGCGAGCGAAGATCGGGAAGCGCGGCGGGCGCACGTAGATCGACGCGCCGATCGAGATCGGCACGTGCGTCGCCGCCGAGATCGCGAAGACGCCGCGATCTTCTTCCTCGTCGTGATCGTCCTCGTCGTGCTCGACGTCGGCGGGCGTCTCCTCGGCGCGCGACGATCGCGTCGTCGGGCGTCTCGTCGACACGCGGCGCGGGCGGCAGCGGATCGGGAGGCGGCGCGTGGATCGTGCGGCGTGCCTGCGCGCGCGCGTCGATCGACGCGCGTTGGCGCGACGGTCTCCGGCGCCCACGCGCACGCTCGACGCGCGGTCGACGCTGCGCGACCGCCGGCGATGGGATCGCGTCGATCGCGACGACGACCAGGATCGCCGCGGTCACGACCGCAGCGGCACCGACGAACGTTCGCATCGTGCCCACGCAGGGGCCGCTCCGCACGCCGCGTGCCGCGCGAATTCCCGGCATTCGTGGGCACTCCCGCGCGCACCGCGCCGCGCGGCGCGTGCTCCGCTCCGGGCGTGCGAGGTGGGCCTCGCGTCCTCGGCGCGCGCTCAGCGACGCTGCTCGCGCGATCGCGACGCGGGCGACGCGTCCTCTTCGAGCTCGTGCGCCGGCGCATCCGCCGCGACGCGCACCCGCGGTCCCTTCGTCGCGCCGCGCGCGCGATCGATCGCCTCGACCAGCACCTCGGGCTGCAGCGATCCCACGTACGCGGCCTTCGCCGCGCCGCTCGCGTCGGTGTACTCGATGCGCACCAGCTTGCGCTCCGGCGTGATCGTCGCGAAGTCGCCGCTGCCCTCGCGCAGCATGCGGGCACGATGCTCGTCGTCGTACGTCGCGGGGACCGCGCGCGTGATCGACGCGAGCGCGATGCGGCGCTCCTGGAAGCCGACGTGCAGCACGACCTCGCGCGCGGTGACGATCACGCGCAGCACCGAGTGCGTGATGCTCATCAGCCCGAGGAACCCCGCGAGCGCGCCCATCGCGCCGCCGGCGACGAGCCCCTGCCAGTCACCCGACACGCCCGCCGCGATGCCGATCGTCGCGAACACGCCGAGCGTCCCCGAGATCCCGGCGAGCGTGGCGAACGTGGGCCGCGACGCGATGCGCTCGCGATGGAGGGCCTGCGCGCCGCCGAGATGCTCGCGCTCGAACGCGTCGTCGGACACGCGATCGAGCATCGCACGAAGCGGCCGCGCGACGCGACGAGGGGTCGAGCCGCGTCAGATCAGCGTGAAGCACTCGATCGACGTCTCGATGCGGAAGTTCGATCCGGTCGAGTGACGCTCGGCGTGGAAGAGCTCGAAGCGGTACTCGCCGCCCGGCACGAGCCCGAGTCGCGGCGCGATCGCGTCGAAGTCGATCGTGCCCTCGACCGGCTCGTGCAGCCCACCGAGATCGAGCACCAGCTGGCCCTCGACGAAGATCCAGAGATCGTCGTCGCCGCGGAACGTGAGCCGCTCGCCGCCGCGATAGCGGAAGCGCGTGTGCAGCTCGGTCGTGAAGTGGAAGTTGTGGGTCACCGCGACGCCGCCCTCGTAGTAGGTGCCGTCGCCGAACCCGCGTCCGTCGACCGGGAAGAACGCGTTGCTGTCGAACACCCATCGCCCGTCGCCGGTCGCGCTCAGCGGCAGCTCGACCGTGAAGCGCTGGTTGGTCCCGTCGACGTCGCGATACCACTCGCGGAACGCATCGGGCCCCGCGGTCATCACCGTCGCGCCGGGCGCGGCGTGCACCGGCTTGCCTTCGTCGTCGAGGCGATCGGCGACGAGCCCGGTGCGCGCGACGCGCGAGTCGCCGACCTGATAGGCGTGGTTCTCGAAGTCGACGTGGTCCTCGCGGAAGTCGCGCACCGTCGCGACCAGGCGATCGCAGCGCGCCCCACCGCCGCCATCGCGCGGCATCGTGGTGCGCGCGTCGGGGCCCTGCGTGATCGCCCCTGCGTCGTCGTCGTCCGTGGTGGGCTCGGAGCACCCGATGCAGAGCGCCAGCGCCGCGATCACCGTCCGCGAGATCCTCGCCATCGCGAGGAGAGAGGCGCGCCCGACGTCGATCGGGTCACGGTCGCGACGGCGTGGTACGAACGCGCGAGCGATGGCGCAGGATCCCATCCCCGGGTGGACTCGATCGGCGGAGCACGCGCCGCGCGTGCTTCGTGTCGCGGAGCTCAACCGCGTCGCGCGGTTCGTGATGGAGGACCAGTTCCGCGACGTGTGGGTCGAAGGAGAGCTCGCCGACGTCTCGCGCCCCGCGAGCGGTCACGTGTACTTCACGCTCTGCGACGCGGAGATGCCGGCGCAGGTGCGTGGCGTCATGTACCGCAACGACGCGAGCCGCGCGCGGGCGCGCCTCGAGAACGGCGCGCGCGTGCGGCTGCGCTGCGGGCTCACGATCTACGAGGCGCGCGGCACGTTCCAGCTCGTCGCACGTGTCGCGCTGCCCGCGGGCGAAGGCGATCGCGCGGCCGAGGTCGCGCGCCTCAAGCAGAAGCTCGCGAGCGAAGGGCTCTTCGATCCCACGCGCAAACGAAAGCTGCCGCGCGTGCCGCGCGTGGTCGGCATCGTCACGAGCCGCGACGGCGCCGCGATCCACGACGTCGTGCGCGTCGCGAGCGCGCGCATGGGCGTGCGGCTCGTGCTCGCGCACTGTCAGGTGCAGGGGCCCGACGCGCCGCTCTCGATCGTGCGCGCGATCCGCGGCATCCAGCACGTGCCGGACCTCGACGTGGTCATCGTCGCGCGCGGCGGGGGCGCGTCGGAGGATCTCTCGGCGTACGACGACGAGCGCGTGGCGCGCGCAGTCGCGTCGTGTCGCGTGCCCACCGTGAGCGGCGTGGGCCACGAGGTCGACGTGACGATCGTCGATCTCGTCGCCGACGTGCGCGCCGCGACGCCCTCGAACGCCGCGGAGATCGTGGTGCCCGACGCGGTGCAGCTGCGCGCCGAACTCGAAGGGCTCGAGCGCGCGCTCGCCCGCGCGCTCGATCAACGCGTGCAGCGCGAGCGGCTCCGCATCGAGCGGCTCTTGCGGCGCATCCACGATCCGCGGCGTCGCATCGCGGCCCCGCGGCAGTCGCTCGCGGCGCTGCACGCGTCGCTCGAGCGATCGATCGCGCGCCGGCTCGGCGATGCGCACCGCGCGCTCGATCGGCTGCGGGCGCGGCTCGCGGTGCACGAGCCGCGGGCGCGGCTCTCGCGCGATCGGGATCGGCTGGTCGCGCTCGAAGCGCGCTTGGTGCGCGCGATGCGCGCGCGGCTCGACGACGCGCGCCGCACGATCGTCGATCACGATCGCCGCGTGCGCGCGCTCGGCCCCGCGATGGTGCGCACGCCGCGCGAGCGCCTCGCGCGGCTCGTCGGCACGCTCGACGCGCTCTCGCCGCTCGGGATCCTCGCGCGTGGCTACGCGATCGCGCTGCACCAGCCGAGCGGTGCCGCGCTGGTGCGCGCGCGCGATGCCGCGCCCGGCGACCGTGTGTCGATCCGCGTGCACGAAGGAACGATCGAGACCGTCGTCGAGCGCGTTCGCGACGAGGAGGACGCGTGAAGCAGCTGCTCGCGGTGATCGGGCATCCCATCCATCACTCGCTCTCCCCGGCGATGCACGGCGCCGCCATCGAGGCGCTCGGGATCGACGCGGCGTACCTCGCGTTCGACGTCGCGCCCGACGCGCTCGGAGACGCGGTGCGCGGGCTGCGCGCGATCGGAGCGCTCGGCTTCAACGTCACGCTGCCGCACAAGGAGACGATCGTCGCGCACCTCGACGCGATCGACGACGCGGCGCGCGCGGTCGGCGCGGTGAACACGGTCGTGCGCGAGGGCGCGCGCGTCATCGGCACGAACACCGACGCGCGCGGGCTCGTGCGCTCGCTCGAGGAGGCCGGCGTCGCGCTCGCGGGCGCGCGCGTGGTGATCGTCGGCGCGGGCGGCGCGGCGCGCGCAGCGGCGTACGGCATCGCGCAGGCCGGCGCGCGCTCGATCACCATCGCGGCGCGACGTCCCGCGCAGGCCGAGTCGATCGCGCGCGACCTCGGAGGCGCGATCGACGCGTGCGCGCTCGATGCACCGCGCCTGCTCGTCGACTGCGACCTGCTCGTGCAGGCCTCGAGCGCGACGCTGCACACCGACGCGGGACGCGAGCTCGCGGGCGCGCTGCCGTTCGCGACGATGCCGCGCGGCGCAGCGGTGATCGATCTCGTGTACCGACCGCGCGTGACCGCGGTCCTCGCGGCCGCCGAGGCCCACGGGCTCCGCACCGTCGACGGGCTCGGCATGCTCGTGCACCAGGGCGCGCTCGCGCTCGAGCGATGGACCGGCCGCACGGCGCCCGTCGCGATCATGCGCGCCGCGCTCGAGCGCGCGCTCGCCGCGCGCTGATGCACAGGCCCAGTGGGCAGCCCATGGGCTCGGCGCACGCGCCTCCGTCGCGAGCGTGAGCCGACGTCACGGCGTGCACTGCACGAGTGCGCCACGCTGTGCACGACCGAGCGCGTACATCGGCGAAATCGCCGGTTTCGTGCTGGCCCACCGCCTGCAGAGCGCGACCGCGCCCATGCGCTCCGATCGGCTCCGCTGCTTCGGTCTCATCGCGTCCACGATCGTGCTCGCGGCGTGCGACACGCGCGTGCACGCAGCGGGCGACGCGTCGATGCCGCTCGACCCCGACGGAGGCACCACGCCGACGCACGCGACGATCGGCCGCGCGGGCTGCGAGCACCCGTCGATCGTGAGCGCGCCCGTGGGCACGACGTCGACCACGGCCGTCGTCGCGCTGTACCCGGTGCACGTGCCGTTCGAGGTGACCCACGTCGAGTACGAGCTCGCGGAGCGCGACGGATGCGACGCGTCCCGCGCCCATCGAGTGCGCGTCCTCGTGAGCGAGGGCGAGACGCTCGACGCGAGCGCGCTCGTGGTCCTCGATCGCGACGTGCACGCGGACGCGCCGGGCACGCTCTCGCTCGCGCTCGACGAGCCTGCGCCGCTCGACGCCGAGCAGCGCCTCTGGGTCGAGATCGATCTCGGCGTGTGCCTCGCGCTCTGCCCCGGTCGCGACACGCATCGCGACGCGTTCCGCAGCGACACGCGAGCGCTCGAGCCGCTCGACGCCGACGGTCGGCTCGTCGTGCGCGCCGTCGGGATCGGTCACACGCGCTGAGCGCGCGCGCGCATCTCATAATCAGACTCGCCTTTCGCGCTTCATGCAGCTGCAAACGAGCGCGACCGGTCGCTCACCGGCGAGTTTCTCGCGAGCTGCGTGCGCGCGGCTGGATCCAAAAGGTCCGTCCGCGCGATGTGAAGCAGGTCGGCGAAGCTCAAGCCGACCTTGTCGCGGTACCACGGTCGTCGGATCTGTGGAGCGCGTTCGGGCCGTCGCAGCGACAGTCGTGCCCACATCACGACGATCGAGTAGACGAAGCCAGCGAAGGGCGTCACACGCTCGACTGCTCGCCGCGACCATGCCGGCGACGCGCCGAATCCGAGGTGCTGCTTCAGGTCGCGGAAGCAGACCTCGATCTGCCATCGAGCGGTGTACCGCTCGACGATGTCGGCGGGAGTCCGAGTCGGATCGGTGCAGAAGTAGACGCGGTGCTTGAGCTTACCGGCGCTCAGGCGCACGACGACCACGCGCATCAGCTCGGGACCACGGCCCTGGTACCACTGCGCATCCATCTGCTTGAACGCGAGCGCTCGAGTGCGTCCGTAGAGCGCCGCGCGTGTGGACCGCCACCGCGACGGATCAGCCGCGAGCTGCGCAGGCGTCGGCATCCGCTCTCCGCGAACGCGCGGACGACCGGTGCAACCGCGACGCGCAATCGGGGCGGCGGTCAACACTGCGTTGTCTCGCAACGTGCCGTACACCACGACGTTCTTCGGCAGACCGCGAAGCACGGTCTCGCAGCAGTACGCGGCATCCGCAGAGACGTGCATGGTGAGTTCTGGCGCGACGCGCGCAGCGAGATCTATCAGCTCGCGCGCGAGAGAAGTGCGCTTCGCGTAGGGATCGTTGGTGCGCGTGCAGTCGCGCTCCTGGCGGTAGAGCCGGAAGAAGATCGGGACGGCCCAGCGCCGCTTCGAGAACGGAACTTCCACGATCGCGACGAGCACGACCCAGAGGTGACCGAACACGAAGTTCCGCACGCGTCGACTCGACCGCACCGGGTCGAGATACGTGCCGAGGCCGAACACCATCGGGCCCTTCTTCCGAACGACGGTGTCGTCGATCGCGAGCTGCAGCGATCTGCGCGTCGCGCACGTCCGCACGATCCACTTCAGCAGCTCGGTGCCGACCTCGTCGACGTCCCAAGCGGCTTCCGCGAACAAGCGATGGAACGCAGCGTGATGCGCCCTGCCCGCGAGACCGGCGCCGAGCAGAGCGCTGGTCACCGCGCCCGCTTGCTGGGTGAGCAGCCACCCGCGCATGAGCGCAACGAAGCGCTCGAACGTCGGACGCGTGAACGCTGGACGGACGACTTCCAGAACCTCGGCAAGTGTGCGAAGCCTGCTTTCGGCCACGTGGCCCTCCCTCGGTTGCTGCAACAACCAAGAACTCGGGCCACGTGGCTACTCGATCTCGCCGACGATTAAAAGCGCGAAAGGCGAGTCAGAACGCGCCCTTGAGGAGCCCGCCTTCGGCTCGCACCGCAGCGCCCGAGATCGCCGCGCCGCGCGCACTCGCGAGGAACGCGACCACGTCCGCGATCTCCTCGGGCGCGAGGAAGCGCTGGATCAGCGACGTCGGCCGCACCGTGCGGAAGAACTCGGCCTCGACCTCCTGCTCGTTCGTGCCTCGCGCCTGCGCCAGCTCGCCCACGAAGCGCTCGACGCCCTCGGAGCGCGTCGGTCCCGCGAGCACGCTGTTCACCGTCACGCGCGTGCCGCGCGTCAGCTCCGCGAGCCCGCGCGCGAGCGCCGACTGCGCAGCTTTCGTCGCGCCGTAGTGGATCATCTCGGACGGCACCTGCAGCGCGGACTCGCTCGAGATGAACACGATGCGCCCGGCGTCGCGCGCGAGCATGCGCGGCAGGTGATGGCGCGCGAGCTCGGCGCCCGAGATCACGTTGATCGCGAAGAGGCGCTCCCACTTCGCGCGCTCCAGCGACTCGAGCGGCACCGCCTCGTACGCGCCGACGTTGTTCACCAGCACGTCGACCTCCGGCACCTCCGCGATCGCGCGCGCGACGCCTTCCGCGGTCGCGAGGTCCGCGACCAGCCCGCGCGGACGCGCGCCCTTCGCCTGCGGCACGATCGCGGCGATCGCCTCCTCGACGCGCGCGGCGGTCCGCCCGTGCACGATCACCTCCGCGCCTTCCGCCGCGAGACGCGCAGCGATCGCGCGCCCGATCCCCGCCGTGGACCCGGTGACCAGCGCACGCTTTCCCGACAGCTCGAGCTCCATCCTCGCCTCCGTTCCGGCATCGACCTTGGCGCGATCCGCGTCGCGCGCGCCAGGAACGAATCCGCCGTACAGTCGTTCCGTGCTGGAACGACCGATCGAGCGGCACGACGACGACACGCTCTTCGCGATGAGCATCCTGGTTCGCGCGCTCGCCGAGGGCTCGCTCGCCGCCGCGGCGCGCTCGCTCCACCTCACGCCGTCCGCGGTGAGCAAGCGCCTCGCGCGTCTCGAGCAGCAGCTCGGCGTGCCGCTGGTGCGGCGGACCACGCGGTCGCTCGCCCCGACGCCCGCCGGCGCGCGCTACGCCGAGCACGCCGAGCGCATCCTCGCCGAGGTCGATCGCGCGGCGCGCGAGGCCCGCGGCGAGCACCGCGAGATCCGCGGTCTGCTGCGCGTGAGCGCGCCGACGCTGCTCGGTCAGGAGCTGCTCGCGCCGCACCTCGCCACGCTCCTCGAGCGACACCCCGCGCTCTCGATCGATCTCGTGCTCGCCGATCGCTACGTCGATCTCGTCGCGGAGCGCGTGGACGTCGCGATCCGGATCGCGCCTTCGCTCCGCTCGAGCGGGCTCGTCGCGCGCAAGCTCGGCGTGTACGAGCCGGTGCTGGTCGCGAGCCCGCGCTGGCTCGCGTCGGTCGCGCCGATCCGCGAGCCGCGCGACCTCGAGTCGCGGCGCTGCCTCGATCTCGCGCACTCGCTCGATCGCGGCCGATGGACGCTCACCGTCGCCGGTCGCGCGCAGGTGGTGCGCCCGCAGATCGCGCTGCTCTCGACGCACCTCGGCGCGCTGCATCGCGCAGCGCTCGCCGGCGCCGGCGTCGCAGCGCTCCCGGTGTACCTCGTCGCGCACGATCTCGAGCGCGGCGCGCTCGAGCGTGTGCTCCCACGCGCGAGCCTTCCGCGCCGCACCGTGCACGTCGTTCACGCGAGCGGTCGTGCCGCGCCCGCGAAGGTGCGCGCGTTCGTCGATCTCGTCATCGAGGCGCTCGGCCCCGCGCTGGTGCCCGCACATCCGCGCGCTCGCGCGCGGTGATCAGTCGTCGTCGTCGCGCTGCTCGCGCTCCATCGCGTCGACCTCGTCGACCCAGCCCGCGCGCGACTCCGGGAACGCGTCCGCGTACGGAACGTACGGCTTGATGTCGAGCACCGGCGTCCCGTCGAGCAGGTCGAGACCGTGAACGCGCAGCGTGCGCCCCTCGACGCCGAGCAGTCGCACCGCGCTCAGCCCGATCGGGTTCGGCCGGTGCGGCGAGCGCGTCGCGAGCACCCCGCGCTTGACGCGCGGTCCGCGCGGAGGCCGCACCATCGCGCTCCACCCTTCGTTCATGTGGAACACGTAGATCAGCCACACCCGCTCGAAGCCCTCGAGCGAGCGCAGCGCCTCGACCGGCACGTGCGGCAGGAGCTCGATCGTCGCCTCGAGCGGCTCGCCCTCGCGCGTGCCGCGCACCGTCGTCGCCTGGTGCGGCGTGCCGAAGCGCTCCTTGTACGGCGTGTGCGCGATCGCGATCGGCTCCATCACGAAGCGCGCGCTCTCGCCGGGCGAGAACGCGCTCGTGTGGTCCTGCGGAGGCCGACGCGGCGTGTGGCGCGTCATCGATCGAGCACGTGCGCGTCGAGCGCGAACGCGGTCATCGTGCCCGAGAGCACCTCGCGCTCGCCGACCTTCACGCTCACCGCGAGCACGTGCTTCTTGCCCTTCTGCTCGGTGCGCGTCGCGGTCGCGATCACCTCCTCGCCCACCCGCACCGGCGCGAGGAAGCGCGTCTCCGCGCTGCCGAGCACCACGAAGGGATCGTTCACCGCGAGCATCGCCGCGTGATCGGCGAGGCCGAACACGAACCCGCCGTGCACGAGCCCGCGATCGTCGGCCGCCATGTCCGCGCTCGCGACGAAACGAACGGTCGCGGTGCCTTCGCCGAGCGACACCGGCTCTCCGCAGAGCCGTCGATCGATCCCGAGGTGCGTGTTGGTCGTCGTCATTGGTAGATCCTTACCTGCTACCGGCCTGCGCCGGCGGTTGGTCAAGACCCCCGTTCAAACCGTGCGTGCGGATTTCCCGCACACGGCTTACGGGCAGTCTCTCGAGTCGCTGCATTACGCGACCTCCCGGAAGAAGGCTCGCTCGGGGTACTGCACGGTCCCTCGCAGGCGATGAAGTCCGAGGCTCCAGAAGTACTCGCGCGTCCACCTGCTCGACTCCCCCGGCTTCAGATGCCGGCCCTTGCGCTCCACGCGCAGGTCCCGCAGCCGACGCCAGACGTAGCTGTCGAGTTGGTTGAATTTCTTGGCGGCATTTCCGGTGCGGAAGTAGTTGCCCCAGCCCCGCAGCACGGGGTTGAGATCGGCGATCACCTCGCGAAGATCCGCGTGGCACCGCCTCCTCGGGGTCAGCTCCTTCACGCGCTGTCTCACCCGCTTCATCGCGCGCGCGGACGGCCAGCGATGCAGGAAATAGAGGCGTCTGCCTTTCTTCTCCCACAGCGCTCCGCTCATGCGTTTGTGCAGGTGATGTCCGAGAAAATCGAAGCCCTGCTTGCCATCGTAGAGCTCGACTCGCCTCGTCTTGTCCGGATGCAGCTCGAGACCGAGGCGCCCGAGGATGACTCGAATGCGCCTCTCTGCCTCTTCGCACTCGCGCTTCGTCTTGCACATCACGACGAAGTCATCCGCGTAGCGCACCAGCGTCCCGGGCGGGGCGCTCCTGCGCATCCACGTCACGTCGAGCACGTGCAGGTAGATGTTCGAGAGCAGCGGAGAGATGACTCCGCCCTGCGGCGTTCCCGCGACGTTGCGAGTCACGACGCCCCCGTCCATCACGCCCGCTTCGAGCCACTGCCGCACCAGCTTGAGCATCCGCCGATCCGAGATGCGTCGAGCGACGAGCTTCATCAGCTTGTCGTGGTCGATGCTCCCGAAGTAGTCGCGGATGTCGGCGTCGAGCACGTGGTGATGCCCCTTCGCGCCGAGCTTCCTCAGCGTCTCCAGCGCACCCAGCGCGCCCCGCTTCGGCCGGAAGCCCCACGAGCACGGAAGAAAGTCCGCCTCGAAGATCGGCTCCAGCACCAGCTTCGCCGCCATCTGGACCACTCGATCCCGGACCGTCGGAATCCCCAGCGGCCGCTTCCTTCCATCTGCCTTCCGGATGTACCGGCGCAGCACCACCTCGGGCCGGTACGTCTTGCTCCGCAGTGCGTCGCCGAGCTCTTCGAGGAAGCGCTCGACTCCGTACTGCTTCACCTCGGCGATCGTCCGGCCATCGACGCCCGCCGCGCCCTTGTTCGCCTCGACTCGCTTCCACGCTTCCCGAAGGACGTCACTCCTCCAGATGTGGTCATAAAGAGCGTGAAAACGTCTTCCAGGTGCTCGCTTGGCCGCGACCCACAGTCGCCTCTGCAGTTGTCGCACTTCTTCGCGCGGCCTACGGCCGCCGGGGTCGTTAGGTCCGGTCCTGCCGGCCATTCCCTCGCGCTTACCTGCTTCCTCGACGTGACTGCCCCAGGGACCCTTCCCTCCCGTCGCGTTGTTCTGCACGACGTTCGTCGACATCGCCGTGGCGATGCCGTGCGGTACTACGATCCCCTCGGACTCCCGCTGCGCGGCGGCCGATTTCGCCTTCGGCTTATACGGCGCGCTTCGCCCCGACGAGGGCTGCGCAGACGGGCCTCTCGTGTTCCGCGCTTCTCCGTGATCGCGTGCTGCGCCCCATACCCCGCCGAGACTCGATGCGCGCTCCGGAACAGACGCTTCGAGCGTGGCCTTCGCCGTGAAATGAGCGGCTCGGCTCTCGGATTGTTCATCTGACGAGGCTGCAGGCTTCACTTCATGTTGCGGCCCGCGATCTTGCTCCCCGCTGCACAGCTCTCGCTGCCTGACGGGCTTTCGACGCCCCGCTCGGGACGACGGGATCTCTCCCGACGCCCGGGGCCTGCTACTCGGCGCTCCGGCGCCTACCGAGGCGGGACTCTCACCCGCAGGAGAAGCGCAGCGCGCAGACGTCGGCCCTACGGCTCGACCTTCGTCTGCGTCACGACGCACCATCGCGCGCGAAGATAGCGCGAACGTGATGGCTTGCCGGCGAGGAGAAGACCGCCGCGCGCTCGGCGTACGCTCCGTCGCATGACGGATCTCGAGGCGCTCCTCGCCGGCGACCGGGCTGCGGTCGCCGCGCTGCACGAGGGCGACGCGACCGCCTGGAAGGCGCTGCTCGCGCACGTTCGGGCCGGCGATGCGGCGCCGGCGCCGCTGGTGGACGCGATGCTGGCGCTCGATCCCGAGCTCGCGTCGTGGCGGAGGCGCACGGCGCGTGGGATCGACGTCGCGATCGACACGATCTCCGCCGCAGCTGGACGGGAGGCGCGAGCGCGCGTGCAAGCGTGGATCGCCGAGGGCGTGCGGCGCGCGCGTCCCGCCGACGATCCCGCGGTGCTCGATCTCCGCCTCCAGGAGGCGAAGGCCCGCACCGGACCGGACGCGCTGCCCGCGCTGCGCGCGCTCGTCGCGGACCTGCGCGGCGCGAGCGCGACGATGCGGTTCGAGGCGCTGATGCTCGTCGCTCAGCGCGCGCACGAAGCGCGCGCGATCGACGAAGGGCTCACCGCGGTGCGCGAGGCCGCCGCGCTCGCGGGCGGAGAGCCGAGGCGAGCGGCGCGCGCGCTCCGACGCGAGGGCGCGCTCCTGCTCGTCGCGCGACGCGTGGACGACGCGATCGCGCTGCTGCGGCCCGCGATGGCGACCCCGGGCCCGCTCTTCGGCGGCGATGGCAAGATCGTGCTCGGCGCGCCTGCCGACGACGCCTTCGACGAAGCGCTCGACGAGGCCGCGACGATCGCGACGTGGGCGACCTGGAGGACCCCCGAGTGGGTGTGCGCGCTCGGCGGCATCGCCGAGACGTCGCGAGAGCGCGAGGACGCGCGACAGGCGCTCTTCGTCGAGGCACTCGATGCGATGACCGGCGCGTCGCAGACGCCGGTCGCCGATCTCGAGGTCGTGGTGCGACAGGCGTCGCAGCGCGGGCTGACGCGCACCGCGGACACCGCGGTGGCTCGCCTCGTCGAGCGGTTCGCCGACGATCTACGAGCCGCGTCGGTCGCGGGCGCGCACCTGCTCGCGACGGGCCGCGCGCGTGATGCGTGGCGCGTCCACGAGCGCGCGGCGCGCGCGACGGTCGATCGCGACGAGGCGTCGCTCGCGCTGCTGCGCGCGGCCGAGATCGCGTGCGGCACCGGCGACCTCGACGACGCCGAGCGTCTGCTCGCGCTCGTCCTGCCGCGTGACGAGGATCGCGACCGCGTGCGCCTCCTGCGGCTCGAGCTCAGCTCGCGCGCCGCGCGAGCGCGATCGCCGCAACCGTGCTGACGACGATCGCGACCGCGAACATCGTGGGCAGCGCGAAGAAGTAGAGCTGCGAGAGCACCGCATTGACGGCGAACGAGATCGCGATCGTCGCGGCGATCGGGCGCACCCGCAGCGCGTCCTCGCGCGCGAGCGTGCCGAGCTGCCAGAGCACGACGCCGAGCGCGATCATCAGCCCGCTGATGATCACGCCGAAGCCCACGTAGAAGTCCCAGTACGTGCGGATCGCCCCTTCGGCCTCGAAGCGCAGCGTCTGCATCTGCTCGATCACCGGGGCGTGCTCGGGCCCGAGCGCGGGCGTCCACGGATAGCCCGAGGTGTGGCCGAGCGCGTAGAGCACCGTCAGCACGGCGGCGAGGCGCAGGAAGAGCGTGGTCGTGAGGCGATCTCGCATCGTACCGCTCCTCTCAGCCGCGCGGCTGCGCCCAGAGCCCCACGCGATTGCCCTCGGGATCGCGGAGCACCGCGAACCGACCGAAGCCCGGCACGTCGTAGGGCTCCTGCAGCACCTCGCTCGCGCCGAGCTCGCGCGCCCGCGCGAGGTGCGCGTCGACGTCGTCGACCTGCACGTAGATCGCGAGGCCCGGCGCCAGCCCGGTGCTCGTCCCGCCGAGCCCGCCGTCGATGCCGCGGCCCTCCCCGGCGCGGATCATCGCGTAATCCATGCCTTCCTGGTCCTCGGCGCGCCAGCCGAAGAGCCCTGCGTAGAAGCGCTTCAGGCGCTCGGGGCTGTTTGCGATCAGCTCGAAGTGCATCACCGGATGGCTCATCTCGTCCTCCTCACTGGTTAGTCATGACTTACGTGTTCGCGCGGCGAGCGTCAAGCGAATCGTGGTTGCGAGCGCCACTTCGCTCCTCCACGCTGACGGCATGGACGTGGGAACCGTGATCGCCGCGATCGCCGATCCGACGCGTCGCGCGATCCTCGAGTCGGTGCGTCACGGGCCGCGCTCGGTGGGCGACATCGCGACCGACTTCGACGTGAGCCGCCCCGCGGTCTCGCAGCACCTGCGCGTGCTCGTCGACGCGCAGCTCGTGCGCCCGCAGCGCAGCGGCCGTCACAACTTCTACGGGCTCGATCTGCGCGGGCTGACGCTGCTGCGCGGCTACATCGAGGGCTACTGGGACGACGTGCTCACCGCGTTTCAGAACGCCGCGATCGCCGAGTCCGAGGCCGCGTCACGCGCGCCGACGCCCCGCGCGCCGAAGCGACGCTGAGCGCTCGCGCGATCCTCGAAACCGCGGGGGTCCTCGACCGGCGCGCGGCGCGGTCGATTTCGGGACATTCTAGGGGTCTCCAGGAGGAGACTTCGCGTATGTCGTTGCCCCCGCTCCGTCGTTCCGTGGACGTGCCGCTCGCCCGTGATGCCGCGTTCGATCTCTTCGTGCGGCGCCTGCCCGAGTGGTGGCCGCTGCGCACACGCTCGGTGGGCCTCGAGCGCGCGCTCTCGTGCCACGTGGAAGCGCGGGTCGGCGGTCGTCTCTACGAGCGATCGGACACCGGCGACGAGTCCGACTGGGGCCGCTTCCGCGTGCTCGAAGCGCCCGCGCGCGCGGTGTTCTCGTGGCACCCGGGTGCGCCCGAGACCGCCGCGACCGAGGTCGAGGTCCGCTTCACGTCGACCGGTGACACGTCGACGCGCGTCGAGCTCGAGCATCGCCAGTGGGAGCGGCTCGGCGCGCGTGCGTCGTTCGTGCGTGGCCTCTTCGAGGGCGGCTGGGGCCCGGTGCTCTCGCGCTTCGAGGCGCTCGCGCGCGGCGAGCACGATCTGCCGCCGGTCGAGGGCCCGGGCTGCGTGCCGCGCTGAGCGAGGCTCAACGCCGACGCGCGCCGACGAACGCGATCGCCGAGCCGATGCTCGCGACGATCGCCCACAGCGGCGCGACCGCGGTCCACGCGAGCGCGATCAGCGCGACGCGCGTCGCTCCGTCGAGCGCGCCGTCGCGCGCGCCGCGCAGGCCCACCGGGCCCACGATCGGCTCGGTTCCGTCGTGATCGTCGGGCGCGACCGACGAGATCAGGTTGCGCCACAGCCCGACCACCGCGCGCGCCGACACCGCGATCGCCTCGCCCACCCCGACTGCGCGCCGCTCGGGTCGGGCGCGCACTCCGATCACGGCGCGATCACCGATCGAGAGCGGCACGAGCGCGACCTCGCGCCGCGTCTCGCCGCGCCGGACCACGACCGGCGTCTCGATCCCGCCGCGCGCGCGCACGGCGTCGATCAACGACGCGAGGGTGTCGATCGCGCGTCCGTCGACCGACTCGACGACGTCGCCGGGCGCGATGCCCGCCACGTGCGCGGGGGATCCCTCCTCGACGAAGCCCACGACGAGCGGCGGACCGGGATCGATCTCCTCCGCGCCGCGCTCCACCACCGCGACGACGAGGATCGCCGCGGGCAGCAGCAACATCGCGATCGGGCCGACCGCGAGCGCGGCGACGGCGCGGCCGAGCCCGCCACGCACGTCGACGATGCGCGCCGAGACCCACACCGGGAGCGGCCGGAATTCGATCGGCCCCGGCTCGCGATCACGCGGCCCGATGCGTGGCCCGGTGCCGAGCACGAGGCGCGCCGGCACGCCGAGCATCGCCGCCGCGCCACGCTGCGCGAGCGCACCGACGAGCGAGAGGACGATCGCGGACAGCACGAGGCCGAGCACGGCGCGAGCGTACGCCATGCGCGGGCGGATGCATCAGCGCTTCCGAGCCCTGCCGCGCGGCGGTGCGACGTCGAGCGTCACGATGCGCGCGTCGCGCACCACGCCGCGCACGATCTCGATGCGCGCGATCGTGATCGGCAACGAGAACCGGCGCGGCCCCGCGCTGCCCGGGTCGATCCACGTGACTCCGTCGCGCGCTTCGATCGCGGGCCGATGCGAGTGACCCGTGACCACGAGCGCGACGTGCTCGTCGAGCGCGACGTGCGCGCGCTCGTGCACCACGTGGACGCGCGCGCCACCGAGCGTGATCGTCGCCCGCTCGGGCAGCGTGCGCCCGAACGCGTCGTCGTCGTTGTTGCCGCGCACCGCGGTCACCGGCGCGATCGCCGAGAGCGCGTCCAGAACGTGCCGTCCTCCGACGTCGCCCGCGTGCACGACGCGCGCGACGCCCGCGAGCGCGGCGAGCGCCTCGGGGCGCACCAGCCCGTGAGTGTCGGAGATCAGACCGACCTGCATCTCCAGCGATCTAAGGCCGCGATGGTGACGGACGTGCACGCTGGAGCGCGTCTGCGCGCCCTAAACGTGCATCTGCGTCGTTGACCCGCGCGCGCGAGTGGTCCACGCCAGAGGTCATGACGCGCTTTTTGCGACTCACGTGCTGCGTGCTCCTCCTCTCGGCGTGCGGCGACGACGACGGCGCCGCGACGCCCGACGCCTCGGTCGCGATCGACGCGGGCAGCGATGCCGGCGCGAGCGACGCGGGCGGCTCCGACGCGGGGAGCGACGCCGGCGGATGCGGCGCGCGCGTGACCGCGACGATCGGCCCCGAGGGCGGCACGCTCGCGCACTGCGACGGCGCGTCGCTCGTCGTCCCGCCGGGCGCGATGGCGAGCGCGGCCGAGCTCTCGATCGAGCGCGTCGCGAGCCCGCCGGCTCCGCTCGCGCCCCACGTGCTCGCGGGCCCCGCGTTCATCTTCGATGCGCCCGGCGTGCTGTTCTCGGACTCGGTCACCGTCGTGCTCCCGCACGACGGCGGACCGCGCATGGAGATGGCGGCGCAGACCGACGAAGGCTGGCTGCTGCTCGAGTCGTGCGAGGTGACCGAGACCACGATCTCGCAGAGCTTCCGCGCGCTCGGCACGTTCGTCGCGCTGCACGATCCGACGCCCTACCCCGAGCGCCTCACCGGCCTCGGTGAGGGTCGCATCGACTTCACGTTCGGCGGCATCGAGGACGAGATCGACGTCGACCCCGAGGGCCACGCGATCGACCAAGATCCGGGCGAGGGGCGCACGCTCACCCTGCTCTTCCGCCGCAGCGGCGACAGCGGGTTCGTGCAGGTCGATCTCCGCTTCACGATCTCGGCGGAGGGCGTGGTCGAGCCGCTGCAGATCCAGCACTACGACGGCAGCGTCGGCGAGATCTGGAGCGCGGACATCCTCGCGTGGCCGGACGATCTCGACGTGACGATCACCCGGGACGAGGCGGGCGTGATCGAGGGCACGATCGACGCGACGCTGCACTACGGGTCGGAGCAGACGCGGCCCTTCACCGCGACGTTCACCGCGCGCTCCGAGCTCTATCGCTACCCGCCGGAGCGCGCCTGCGAGCTCCCGGAAGGATGAGCACCCGCAGGAGTGCTCGTCCCGCCGGTCCCGACGGGAGCGCGCGAAGCGCGCGGACGGTAGGGCCCGGCGGGCGAGCCGATTCGTTCGATAGCCGATGACCACCGAGCGTACGTCGACGCCCTTCGATGCACGCGCCGCGAGCGCGGAGATCGTGCGCGCCCTGCGAGGCGCACGATCGCAGCGCGCGCTCTCGGCGCGGCTCGGCTACCGCGTCAACGTGCTGACCGGGTGGGAGTCCGGCAAGCGCGCGCCCCCCGCCCACGAAGTGCTGCGGCTCGCGCGTCGCGTGGGTCGTGACGTGCGCGCCGCGCTGGTCGCGTTCGATGCGCGCCTCGACGCGGTGATCGCGGCGCGCGAGCCCGCGGGCCCCGAGCTCGTCGCGTCGATCCTGCGCACGCTGATCGACGAGCGCACGCACACCGAGGTCGCGCGTGCGCTCGGCGAGACGCGCACCACCGTCGCGCGCTGGGCCCTCGGTCGCACCGCGCCGCGCTTCGGCGATCTGCTGCGCATCGTCGATCTCACGACGCACCGGCTCGTCGACTTCGTCGCGTGCTTCGCCGATCCCGCCGCGATCCCCGCGGTCGCGCACGAGCACGCGCGCATCGAGGCACAGCGCGCGCTGCTCCGCGAAGATCCCGCGTTCGCGGTGGTGCTCCCGGTGCTCACGCTGCGCGACTACCGGCGGCTCGCGCGGCATCGCGAGGGATGGATCGCGAAGCGCGTCGGCATCGACGTCGCACAGGAGCGACGCGCGCTCGAGCTGCTCGAGGCCGCAGGCGCGATCCGCAGACATCGCGGCAAGTGGGAGGTGCTCCACGATCGCCGCGTCGACGTGCGGCACGATCGGGCGACCGTCGCGCGCCTGCAGCAGCACTGGGCGCGCGTCGCCGCCGATCGCACCGCGCGGGTGCCGGGCGACGTCACGCGCTTCCACCTCGTGTCGGTCGCGGAGTCCGATCTCGAGACGCTGCGCCGCGGGCTCGCCGAGCTCTACGAGCGGCTCGACGCGACGCTCGCCGGCGCGCGCGATCCCGAGCGCGTGGTGCTCGTCGGCGTGATGCTGCAGGTGCTCGATCGCGCGCCGGAGTGAGCGTCACGCGCCGTCGAGCATCGCGACCAGCTGATCGAGCCCGATCTCGGTGCCGCGGCGGCGCTCCTCGACGTCGCCGTGACCGTCGAAGAACACGACCTGCTCGGTGAACCGCATCCGTGTCTTCGCACCCGACGGCGCGAGCTCCACCGTCACGAGCGACGCCGAGGTGCGCGCGTCGCCGACCCGCATCTCGTACGCGTAGACGACGCGCTCGAGGGGCACGATGTCGAGGTAGCGCGCGCGGAACGCGTGCACGACTCCGTCGGGCCGACGCACGTCGCGGATCTCCGCGCCGTCGACGCGGAAGTCGAGGCGATCGTCGATCAGCCTCCAATCGTCGTGGCACGACATCCAGCGCCGCTTCTTCTCGGGATCCGACCACGCCGCGAACGCCCGCGCCGGGGACGCGGCGAGCACGCGCTCGATCACGAACGTCGAATGATCGGCCGATCTCATGACTCCTCGTCCTCCTCGGCGAGCATCCGATCGAGGCGATCGAAGCACGCGTTCCACGCATCGCGCCGCTGCGCGACCCAGCGATCGATCGCGGCGAGCGCATCGGGCTGCAGTCGATACGTGCGCACGCGGCCGGCCTTCTCCGAGCGAACGACGCCGCCCTCCTCGAGCACCTTGAGGTGCTTCAGCACCGAGGGCAGCGCCATCGTGAGCGGCGCCGCGAGCTCGGTGACCGACGCCGGCCCGCGGCTCAGCCGCTCCACCATGCCGAGCCGCGTGGGATCACCGAGCGCGTGGAACGTGCGCTCGAGCGAGACGACCGCCGCGCTCATTCGCATGCCGCGAGCAGGCGCGCCGGCATCTGGTCGCGCAGTGGATAGAGCCCGAGGTACGGCTTCGCCTCGCGCAGCACGCGCGCGAACGACGGGCGCTTCAGGAGACGCTCGAGGTACGCGGCCACCCTCGGGTGCGTGCTCGAGAACGGCTCGGCGATCTCCGCGTAGAAGAGCACGGGCGCCGCGGCGCAGTCCGCGAGCCCGAACGAGTCGCCCGCGGCCCAGGTGCGCGTGGCCATGCGCTGCTCGAGCATCGAGTACGCGGTGCGCAGCGCGGCCCTCGCCTCGTCGACGCCCAGCGGATCGCGCCGGTCGGTCGGGCGGAGCCGCTCGAGCACGATCCGCTGCATCGGCACCCCCACGTAGAGATCGAAGAAGCGATCCCAGAGCCGCGCCTCGAGCGCGAGCGCGGGATCGCTCGGGATCAACGCACGCGCGCCCGCGTGATGCAGCGCGAGGTGCTCGACGATGATCGTGGTCTCGGGCACGAGGTGATCGCCGTCGCGCAGCAGCGGGATCTTGCCCACCGGCCAGAGCTCGAAGAGCTCCGCGCTCGACGCGGGATCGGCGAAGTCGACGAGGCGGGGCTCGAAGTCGATCTCGCTCTCGTACAACGCGACCAGCACCTTGTGACAGAAGGACGCGAGCGGGTGGTAGTAGAGCGTCGGACGCGCGCCCGAGCGTTTGTTAGCCATACAGCTTACTATTCGCGGGAGCCCACGTTTGCAAGCGAAATCTGCGGAGACGATGGTGATCGACCCCGAGCTCGATGCGATCGACGCACGATGGGACACCGGTGATCGCGAGGGCGCGCTCGCGGCCCTCGACGCGCTGATCGAGACCGGCGGCGAGCGCGTCGATCGACTGCGTCGACGCGGCGTGTGGCTCGTGGCGCTCGGACGTCACGGCGATGCGCTCACCGCGTTCCGCCGCGTGATCGCGCTCGAGCCCTCGTACGTCGATCACTACGACGCCGGCAACGCGCTCCTCGCGCTCGGCCGGCCCGACGACGCGATCGCTCACTACGACGCGAGCCTCGCGCTCCACGC
This sequence comes from Sandaracinus amylolyticus, assembly GCF_000737325.1. Classification (NCBI taxonomy): domain Bacteria; kingdom Pseudomonadati; phylum Myxococcota; order Polyangiales; family Sandaracinaceae; genus Sandaracinus; species Sandaracinus amylolyticus. The sequence goes on along the minus strand of NZ_CP011125.1, from coordinate 10,306,664 downwards.
GCGCCATCCCGAGGCGCACACGAACCGCGGCATCGCGCTCTTCCAGAGCCGCCGGCAGGACGACGCGCGCGCCGCGTTCGGGGCCGCGCTCGCGATCGATCGCGACTTCGTGCCCGCGCTGCGCTGCAGCGCGATCCTCGAGCGGCACCTCGGCCGCATGGACGCGAGCGAGACGCTGCTCCGCCGCATCACGGCGCTGCGACCGCGCGATCCCGGCGCCGCGCTCGATCTCGCCGATTGCCTCGCCGCGTTGCCCCCGCGCGGCGAGCTCGACATCACGCCGCACGGCCGCACGTGGCGCGCGATCGAAGCCGCGCGCATCGCGCGCGAGCTCGCGCCCGAGGATCCGCGACCGCTGCGCGTCGAGGCGCGCGTGCTCTCGCGCGCGATGCACGTGAACGTGTCGTTCTCCACCGCGCGCGTGCGCCCCGATGGGACGCTCGGGTTCGACCTCGAGCGCGGCCCGCTGCGCGCTCCCTCGTTCTCCGACGAGCTGGTCGCGCTGTGCGAGGCCGCGATGGCGCGGTTCCCGAGCGATCCGACGTTCCCGCAGCTGCTCGGCGATGCCCACGATCTCGCGGGCCGCGCCGAGGACGCGAAGCGGATGTGGCAGCGCGCGAGCGAGCTCGAGTGATCAGCTCTTCTTGCGCGGATCGACCTCGGTCTCGCTGCCGATCGGCACGCCGTAGAGCTCGAGGCGATGATCGATCAGGCGGAACCCGAGCTGCTCGGCGACCTTCTTCTGGAGCGCCTCGATCTCCGGGCTCGTGAACTCGATGACGCGCCCGCTCTGCACGTCGATCAGGTGATCGTGGTGCTCCTCGGGCGCCTCTTCGTAGCGCGCGCGGCCGTCACCGAAGTCGTGGCGCTCGAGGATGCTCGCTTCCTCGAACAGGCGCAGCGTGCGGTACACCGTCGCGAGCCCGATGCGCTTGTCCACCGCGCTCGCGCGCGCGTAGACGGTCTCGACGTCCGGGTGATCGTCGGACTCCGAGAGCACGCGCGCGATGATGCGGCGCTGCTCGGTCATCCGAAGCCCCTTCTCGATGCAGCGTCGCTCGATTCGCGAGATCGTGGTGTTCGAAGTCATCGTTCCAACGCAGTGCGTACGATCGGGGCACCCTACCACGGAATGCGTGGCGCGGCGGGCTCGACCGGCGCACGCGCGCGCGTCAGGCTCGCGCCGCCATGGGCACCGCGATCCTGCTGCGTGGAGCGTGTCGTGAGAGCGGCGCGCTCGATGCGATCGAGGCCTTCGCGACCTCGCGTGGAGGCGCGTTCGTGCCGCTCGCGAGCCGCGCCGAGGACGAAGACGGACGACCTCTGCTCGCGCTCGCGATCCATCCCGCGGCCGAGCCGCTGCGCGTGATCGATGTCGGGCGCGGCCGGATCGTGGTCGAGGCGACCACCGGCACCGCGGGGCCCGGCTACCACGCGCACGTCGCGGAGCTGCTCCACGCGGCGAGCGACGCGCTCGGCATCGCGTGGGATCACGTCGAGGACGAGAGCGGCTACTTCGAGTCGCGCGATCGCCGCGCGCTCGAGGACGCGACGAAGATCTGGCTCGCGACCACCGCGATGGAGATCCTCTCGCTTCACGCGCGCGGCGTCCGCGGCGTGCAGCTCTCGCTGCCGGAGGGCACGATCTTCGAGCACCCGGGCGTGCTCGCCACGCCGATGGGACCGCGCGACGTCGCGTGGATCGAGCGCGTCGCGCGCACGCCCGGCGACGGCATCGACGTCTTCCCGTGGTGGGAGCACGGCGAGACCGCGAAGACGCTGCGCGACGCGGCGATCGCGGCGATGTGGATCGACGTGCGGTGGCGCCCTCCGATCCTCGACGCCGAGCGCGCGCTCTTCGAGCGCGTCCTCGGCTGGCTCGATCGTGGGCAGACGCTCGCGCCCGACCTCGAGTGGCCGTGGCGCGAGCAGAGCGAGCTGCTCGAGCGCCTCGGCGAGGACTCGCTGCGCGCGACGCGCGTGCACCTGCGCGCGAGCGCGCTGCCTCCCGCGGCGGCGATCGGCTACCGCCGCAACCCGGTGCGCGTGACGCTCTCGGGCGGCTGGTCGATGCGCGTGCCCGGCGAGCTCGCGGAGCGCTGGGAAGAGCGCGGCACCTGGGTCGCGTGGGACGCGTCGCGATCGGTGTGGTTCAACTCGCTCGAGGTCGAGGGCACGACGAGCAGCGACAAGACGCTCGCTGCGCTCCCGGAGATCGAGGGCGAGGGCGACCTGATGGGCTTCGATCGCGGTCCGCTGCGCGCGGTCGCGCGCTTCGCGGACGGCGAAGAGGACGGGCAGCGGCTCGTGCAGCTCCACGCGCACGCCGCGCTCGGCGCGCACGCCGCGTTCGGCACGGTCGTGATCACGAAGGACGACGATCGCGAGTGGGCGCTCGAGACGTGGAGCTCGCTCGTCCACGTCGAAGAGCGCTGAGCTTGCGCCCCTCCCCCGACCGGCGAAGCCGGATCGGGGCCGCCACCCCAAACACGACGCGCGGGCCCCCACCCCGCTTGCTCGTGCTCGAGACGCCGCGAGCCGCGACCCGAAAACGCGTCTCACGCGGCGCGATCGGCCGCGAGCTGCTCGCGCAGCCACGTCTCCGCCTCGCCGCGACGCGCGAACACGCGCTGCGCGTAGGGCGGAGGCGCGAGCCAGTTGATCGCGGTGATGATCCCGCGCACGACCGGCGAGTCCGCGACGATCGCGGTCGCGACGATCACCTTCGCGAGCATGCGCTCGTTCGTCTTCGCGAACTCGCTCATGCGCTTTCGCTGCAGCGACGTGAGCCCGGTCGCGCGCATCCCGAGGTGCAGCGTGATCTGACGGCCCCGTGGCCAGCCAGCGGTGCACTTCGCGATCCACTGCTCGAGCTCGGCGTCGGTGATCTCGCCGTCGGGCCACTCCGTCACGACGAGCGGGAACTGCGAGTCGTCGAAGCGGATGGATGCCACGTCCGGCGACGGTACTACGGCGGCGTGTAGTTGCGCGAGTAGAGGAGCCGCACGGTCTCGAGGATCGCGGGGCTCGGGGTCCAGAACCGATACGGATCGTGCGACGAGAGGCCGTTCCGGCCGAGCAGGAAGTCGCGCACCTGGCTGCGCAGCTCCGACTTCATCGGCACGCCCGCGAACACCGCGTGGATGTGCGGCGCCTGGCTCGAGGGCCATCCGTCGCTGCCCGGCTTGCGGTACCACGCCGCGAAGCCGTGGGTGCCGAGGCGATCGAGCAGCACGCGGATCTCGCTCTCGCTCATGTCGCGCGTGCGCAGATCGATCGCGGCGGTGTACGGCATTCCGTCGGCGGTTCCGTCGGACGCGTGGAAGCCCGCGGAGGCGGCCGCGTTGCCGATCGTCTGGGTGATGCGGTCCGCGGTGATGCCGGCGCAGCGCAGGCGATCCGAGGCCTCGGGGTGGATGCCGTAGTGCAGCAGCGCGCGGTGCGGGCAGTCGGGCCAGCCGGGATCCGCGGGCGTTCCGCGATCCTCGTTGCACGCGTCGGCGGTGCCGGTGGGCGCTTCGTGGCAGCCCTCCTCGCACTCGCTCTGCACGATCCACGTCGTGCCGTCGCACCCGAGCACGTCGTCGTCGTGATCGGCCGCGAGCGGGACGCGGCACGGCGGGTCGAGCGTGAGGCCGTGACGCGCGGCGCTCGCGCCGCACCACGCGCTCCGCACGAAGCACTCGCACTCCGGCAGCGCGCACGCTGCGCTCGCGCCGCTCTCGCCGATCTCGCATCCGTTCGCGCACGCCTCGCCGGCGCGCCATCCCGACGCGTCGCACGCGAAGACACGCGCTCCTTCGGCGCCCACGTCGCCGACGACGCAGCCCTCCGCGGCCGCGCGCGCGGCGATCGATGCTTCGCAGTACGTGCCTTCGCCGTCGAAGCACGGACACGTCGGAGGCGCGCTCGCGTCGATCGGATCGGACGCGCCCGCGTCGTCGTCGCGCGCCGCGTCCTGCGCAGCTGGGACGGTGGCGTCGAGCTCGGTGCTCGGCGTCGTTCCGCAGCCGAGCGCGAGCGCCACGAGCGAGCTCGCGAGCGACGCGCGCTGCGACCACCACGCCGCAGCGCCGTGCCTCCATCGCGCGGTCGCCGACCAGGTCTCGATCGCGGAGCGCGCGCTCTCGACGCGCGATCTCGGCGATTCTCCTGCGATTCCGAAGTGCATGCGGACCCTGCTCCGCACGCCGCGTGCCGATCAGTCCAGCTGGAGTGCTCGCTGGCGCAGGGCCCGCACGGCAGCGTGCGCCGCACGCGTACGGGAGGGCTCTGCGCCGGCGAGCCGATCAGTCCAGCTGGAGTGCTCGCTGGCGCAGCGCCCGCACGGCAGCGTGCGCTGCACGCGTACGGGAGGGCTCTGCGCGGGCGAGCCGATCAGTCCAGCTGGAGTGCTCGCTGGCGCAGCGCCCGCACGGCAGCGTGCGCCGCACGCGTACGGAGGGCTCTGCGCCGGCGAGCGACTTGGACACTCGCTCAGTCGAGGCGCGGATCGCAGCCCAGCGCGATGTCGAGCCGCGCGTCGGGATCGGCCTGCACCGTGCGGCACACGTCGGGGCAGAGCGACATCGTGGTGGGCGCGACGGGATCGTCGAAGTACCAGCCGCTCGCAGTGCACGCACCCGCTCCGTCCACGCGGGTCAGCTCGGCGCGCACGGCGTCGCCCGAGCGATAGGTCACGCCGATCGCGTCGAGATCGAGCGTGAGGCCCTCGGGCGGATCGGGCACTTCGAACTCGCACACGACCGGCACGCCCGCGACGACGCCGCGCGCGATGTCCTCGAAGATCACCGTCCAGTCGGTCTCGCAGACGCGCCCACGGCTGCCGCTGATGCAGCCGGCGATCGGCGCATCGCCGTCGGTGAGACAGGCCGCGAGGCGCAGGTAGGTCGTGCCGACGTTCGCGAGCGTGTCGCAGGTGCCGGTGTCCTCGTCCGACCAGTCCGCGGGCGCGTCGCCGTAGAACCCGACGATCGCGTCGTGGATCGTCCGCTCGAACATCCCCGCAGGCTCGAGGTCGGCGAGCGCGGCGCGGAACTCGTCGGCCGTGTACTCGTCCGCTTCGTCGTCGGTGATCCACAGGAACACCTTCGCGGCCTCGGCGCGCAGGAAGTCGCGGTACTCGGGGTAGTGCTCGAGCACGAGGTCGGGCGCGTCGTGCGAGCCGACGGACTCGTGGATCGCGAGCAAGCGTCCCTCGGGCCCGCTCGCGCAGTCGGGCTCGCCGGAGCCGAGCGGCTCGGGGACGCACACGCCGGTGTCGCCGTCCTCGCGGCTGATGAGCACGACGCGATAGTCGAGCCCGCTCGCCGCGATGATCTCGGCGAAGCGATTGATGTTGCGGCGCACCTCGGCCGCCTCGTCGTCCATGGAGCCCGAGTTGTCGATCACGATGATGATGTCGACCGGGATCGACTCCACCGTGGACTCGGCGTTGATCGCGCGGCACGGCCCGGCGTCGTTGCCGGTCGGCCGCATCGCGTCGCCGGTGATCGCCGCGTCGCTCGCGCCGCCGTCGTCGCGAGGCGCGCACCGCCCCTCGACGCACACCTCGCCGTCGTCGCACTCGGGCGTGGTCGCGCATGGACCGCCACCGGTATCGCCCGAGCAGTCGCAGCCCGAGACGAGCGCCAGCGAGAGCGTCGTCGTGATCATCGCGCCGGTCCAGGGACGTCCGAGCAAGGCCCACCTCCAGCGGACCAGCGTATCTCGTCGACGTCAGGCGCGCAGATCTTCGCCCCGGAGCTGGCGCAGGTAGCTGTCGTATCGCTCGGGCGCGATCTCGCCGCGCTCGACGGCGGCGCGCACCGCGCACTCGGGCTCGCGATCGTGCACGCAGTCGCCGAACGCGCAGTCGCCGAGGAACGGGCGCAGATCGACGAAGCAGCGCGCGAGCTCGCGCGGCGGGATGGCGAACGACGCGAGCTCTCGGATGCCCGGCGTGTCCGCGACGAAGCCGTCCTCGGCGCCCTCGAGCGGATGCAGCTCGGCGACGCGCGTGGTGTGACGACCCTTGCGGACCATGTCGCCGATCTCGCCGACCGCGAGCGCGAGCCCGGGCTGCACCGCGTTGAGCATGCTGCTCTTGCCCGCGCCGGAAGGTCCGGTGAGCGCGGAGATGCGCCCCGCGAGACGCGCGCGCACCGAGTCGACGCCGACGCCTTCCTTCGCGCTCGTGTAGAGCACCGGATAGCCGATGCGCTCGTAGACACCGAAGCGCTCGCGCGCGTCGTGCGCCTCGGGCTCGTCCATCTTCGTCGCGACGATCACCGCGGCGACGTCGTTGTGCTCGGCGACGACGAGGAACCGATCGACGAGCCGCGGGTTCATGCGCGGAAGGCTCGCCGAGAACACGAGCAGCACCTGATCGAGGTTCGCGACGAGCACGTCCTCGATCGCACGCCCGCGCGAGGTCGGATGCAGCCGCGAGAACTTCGTCCCGCGCGGCTCGACCTCGACGATGACCCCGGTGTCGCCGCTCTTCTCGATCGCGACGAGATCGCCGATCACCGCGAGATCGGTGTCCGCGCGCTCCTTCTTGAGGCGACCGCGCATGCGGCACTCGACGTCGCCCTCGGCGGTGCGCACGCGGAAGAACCCCGCCGTCGCGCGCAGCACCCGCCCCGTGATCCGATCGCTCATTCGTCGCGCAGGCTACGAGACGCGAAGCCGCGTGGCCACGTGGGCGCGTGCTGACGAGACGCGCCGCGCGCCTCATGCTCTGCGCATGCGGTGGGTCGATCTGATCGAAGCGCGCATCCGCGAGGCGAGAGCGCGCGGGGTCTTCGATCGACTGCGCGGTCGTGGTCGTCCGATGCAGGACGACGATCTCTCGGGGCTGCCCGCGGAGGCGCGGATGGACGCGCGCGTCGCGGCGAGCGTCGGCGGCGCGCCGCCGGAGGTCGATCGCATGATCGAGGTCGAGCAGCTGCGCGGCGCGCTCGCGAACGCGACGAGCGACGACGAGCGCTCGGAGCTGCGGCGTGCGCTGCGCGACGCGGAAATCGAGCGGAACGTCCTCCTGGAGCGCACCGGTCGAGCGATCCTGCTCGCGCCCGAGCGCGGAAATCTCCCCGACGAAGACGACCACTGAACACACACGCGCCGTGAGCGAGGCGAATTCATGCCTGAATTCAAGAGCTTCGACGCGATGTTCAGTAGCCGCGAGCACTGAACGCACAAAACTGGACTCGTGTTCAGGTGCGCGGGTAGGGTCCGACGCATGGACAAGAACACGATGGTCTCGGTGCTGGTGGTCCTCTTCGAGCTCGCGCGTGCGAATCGGCCGGCGAACGTGGAGCGCATCGCGCGTCGTCTGGACCTCGGCGTCGAGGAGACGCGCGCCGCGCTGCGCGGGCTCGAGGTGCGCGGGCTCGCAGACGCGGTGCGCTGCCGGCTGACGTTGGTCGGTCTCGCGCTCGCGTCGTCGGCGGCGCAGGGGCGCGAGATCCATCTCGCGGCCGCGGCGTGACCGTCAGCGCGGCGCCGGTCGCACCGCCCAGCCGAGCTCGGGTCGCACCCGCATCGTCGCGGGGTCTTGCCCGACGCCCACGAAGCCGCCGAGGAATTCCATGCGGTGCTCGGTCGCGAGGAACTTCCAGAGGAAGGGCACGCACGAGAGCCCGGAGGGCAACGCGTCGGTGGTCGGGCCTCCGCCGAGCGGCGAGGACAGGCCCTGCTGCCAGGACTCGACCGCGGAATTGCGGATCGTCGCGTCGCGCGCGAGGAGCTCCGCGATCACGCGCGCCCGCTCGGCCTTGCTCGCGCCCGCCAGCTCGGCCTTGCTGAACCGCCCGCGGCGCGCCTCGTCACGCCCGCCCACGTACGGGAGCAGCACGTTGATCCATCCGGTCACGTACGGGCCGCCCGACGCGTTCTTCAGCTTGTAGAGCGACTCCCAGAACGCGACGTCGACATCGCCCTGCGATGCGCGGGTGAATTGCGCGAGCACGGGCGCGAGCGCGTCCGTCCACCACGAGAGATCGAAGCGCGAGAGCGCGGCGGCGCGTCGCTCGATCGCCCGCCAGTCGTCGGTCGTCCCGGTGAGCGTGATCTCCGGGATGCCGCAAAGCGAGTGCATCTGGTAGCCGAAGTACGGCTGCGCGGCCGCGAGCAGCGCGATCTCGCTCGCCGCGCGCGACGTCGCGTCGGTGGTCGAGAAGTCGCTCACCACGAGCGCGTGGAGATCCCCCGTGCGCTCCGCGACCTGCGTCGAGAGCGCGGTGAACACCTCGGGCCACGGGTTGTCGGGCGAGCCGAGCACGAAGTCGTCGCGCCGCACCACGATCGTCTCTCGCCCTTCGTGCGACACGAGCTGCGCGCGGAGTCGGTCCGCGTTCGTCTGCACGTGCGTCGCGAAGCCCTGCGCGATGCAGAGCCACACCGCGTCCGGCGACAGCTCGAGCGGCCGGTGCTGGTCGAACGCCGCGTGCACCGCCGCGACGAACGGGTGGATCGCGACGTGGCGCTCGACCCACGCGCCATCGACGAGCTCGGGTCGCGACTCGAACGCGCGCGCGACCGCCCACGATGGACGCGACCACGCCTCGACGCGCGATCGCGAGAGCGACTCGATCGCATCGCGCGCGTCGATCGTCGGAAGTGGCGATCCCGCGCGCTCCACCCGGCTCACCGCGAACGTCGTGCCCATGCCGGCGATGCTACGCGACGATCACGGCGCGCGACGCACGGCCCATCCGAGCTCGGGCCGGACGCAGCCGGTGTGGGGATGCTGGCCGACCGCGGCGTGGCCACCGACGAACTCCATGCGGTACTCGCTGCCCATGTACTTCCAGAGGAACGGCACGCAGCAGATCCCCGACGGCAGTCGCTCGGTCGTGGGACCGTGGCCGTCACGCCACGCACGAAGCGCAGCGTTGCGCTCCGGTCTTCCGTCGCGACCCACGAGGTACGGGAGCAGCACGTTGACCCACCCGGTGATGCGCGGACCGCCCGACCCGTCGCTCAGCTTGTAGAACGACTGCCAGAACGCGACGTCGACGTCGCCCTGCGATGCGCGCGTGAAATGCGCGAGCACGGGCGCGAGCGCGTCCGTCCACCACGACAGATCGAAGCGTGAGAGCGCGGCCGCGCGACGCTCGATCGCGCGCCAGTCGTCGGGCGTACCGGTCAGCGTGATCGCGGGGATGCCGCACCGCGTGTGCACCTGATAGCCGAAGAACGGCTGCATCGCGGCGAGGAGCGTGATCTCGCTCGCCGCGCGCGACACGGGATCCGTGGTGGAGAAGTCGCTCACCACGAGGGCGTGGAGCTCGCCGGTGCGCGCCGCGACCTGCGCCGACATCGCGGCGAACACGTCGGGCCAGGGGTTCCGCGGCGAGCCGAGCACGAAGTCGTCGCGCCGCACGATGATCGTCTCGCGCCCTTCGCGGGCGACCAGCTCGGCGCGGAGCTCGCGCGCGTGGGTCTGCACGTGCGTCGCGAAGCCCTGCGCGATGCAGAGCCACACGGCATCGGGCGAGAGCTCGAGCGGCCGATGCTCGTCGAACGCAGCGTGCGCCGCCGCGACGAACGGATGGAGCGCGACGTGCTCGTCGCGCCGCTGGCCGTCGGCGTAGACCGTACGCCGCTCGAGCATGCGCACGACGGGCCACGAAGGGGTCCACCAAGCCTCGACCGGTGCGCGGAGGAGCAGCTCGATCGCGCCGCGCGCATCGAAGCTCGGCAAACGCGAGCCCGCGGGCTCGACGCGGCTGACCGAGAATGTGATCGACATGCCGAGAGCGTAAGCCGGCGGCGCCGGCGAATCACTCGTCAGCCCGTCTCAGTCGCGCGCTCGATCGCGCACCGGGCCCGCCGCGCCCGGCAGGTCCGCGCTCACCAGCACGAACTTGTTGTCCAGCCGCTCGTCGGTGACTTCCTCGATCGTCGCGCCGCGCAGCACGCTGCGCAGGTTCGCGAGCCGCTGGTGCTCGAGGACGAAGTACACGCGCTGTCCGGGATGCGCGCGCACCCACTCGTTCAGCCGGCGGTTGTCGAGGTCGACGAACGCGTACACCGCGTTGCCGGTGTAGAAGTTCTCGCCCTTCCAGTTCATCTGCCACGCGATCAGCGGCTCGTCGGCGCTGCGTCGCTGCTCGTAGTACGCACGAACGAGCTCGCGCTGGCCCCAGTGCGGCGAGAGGTCGATCAGGTACACGTCGAGGCACCACACCGCGAAGAAGAACGCGACCCCGAGGAACGCGCGCAGCGCGACCTGACGCACGATCGGCAGCGCCGCGACGCCGATCACCACGCCCGCGGTGATCGCGAAGCCGGTGAGGATCGGCCGGTAGTCGAAGTGCTCCGGCCACGCGCGCTGGTAGTTGTAGACGAACAGGTGGATGAGCCGCTCGTAGCCGTGCGGGCGCGCAGACGTGACCCACGACAGATCGCGACCCACCATCGCGAGGATCGCCGGCGCCGCGAAGAGCCCGGCGGTCGCCGCAGAGGGCGCCCAGCGCGGCGTCTCGCCGTCCTCCGCGATCCGATCACGGGGCTCGTCACGCAGCAGCCACCACGCCGCCGCCGCGAGCGCGACACCGAGCAGCACGAGCGGGATCGTGTGCTCGCCGAACCACGGATGACGCAGCACCCAGTCGCGCATCCGGTTCGCGGGCACGTCCTCGGGCACCACGCCGCGAACGTCGCCCCACATCCCGGCGACACCGATCACGATCGGCAGCGATGCGACCGCCGCGAGCACCGTGCCCGCGATCTTCTTCGCGTCGAAGCGCTCGAGATCGCTGCGCGGCCCGAAGAGCGCGTCCACCGCGATGCCGACGAGCGCGCCCGCCGCGGGTACCGCCGGGAAGATGTAGTGGTGGAACTTCGTGGTCATCCCGCTGAAGAGCACGAACGCGCCCGTGCCCCAGAGCCCGATGAACGCGAGCAGCTCGCGCTGCAGCTGCGCGTCGACGAGGAGACCCGTCGCGACCTTCGGTGCGGTCGTCGGAGCCGGCGGCTGCAGCGGCATCTCGAGCTCGTCCGCGACCCGCTGCGTCGACGCCGACACCGTCGCGGGGGCTCGCTCGCTCTCGCGCGTGCGACCCGCGATCACGACCCATCCAGCGATCGCGAGCGGCGCGAGCGCGACCCACGGGAACAAGCCGTAGCCGAGCTGCTCGAGGAAGTACTCCGCGCTCCCGGTGTCGCCGTGCACGCCCGACGTGAGGCGGTTGATGTGATCGTGCACCAGCAGGCGATCGGTGAAGCCCTGCCCGTGCCGGATGTACATCGCGACGTACCAGGGAAGGCCCACCGTCGCGACCACGAGGATGCCGGCCGCGACGCGCAGCTGCCCTTCGAGCAGCAGATCCCAGCGCCGCGTCGCGATGAGCCAGAAGAGCGCGACCATGCCCGGCAGCGCGAAGCCGGGGATGCCCTTCGCCATGAACGAGAGCGCGCAGAAGAAGTAGAACGCGACCATCAGGAGCGAGCGCGCGCGGCGCTCGTTCCGCAGGAGCCACACGACCGCGGCGAAGCCCGCGAGCCACAGCAGGCCCTGCACGAACGGCTGCGCGAGGATGCCGTCGAACGCGGGCGCGACCTCGCGCGCCTCGGCGTTGCCGGGGTTCCCCGCGTTGCCCGCGGAGCCGAACATGAAGCGATCGCGGTGCCACGCGAAGCCGCCCGTCACGAGCGTCACGTTGCGCGTGATCAGCAGCATGATCTGCGGGATGCACGTCATCGCGAGCGCGCCGATCAGCGCGTGCTGTCCCGAGACCTCGAGCGATCCGAGGCGATAGCGCGTGACCTCGCGATCGGCGGGCGTCGCGATCGCGAGGCCCAGCATGCCCATCGCCATCGTCATCGTGCTGACGAAGGGCATGTCGGTGATCGCCTGGTGCGCGAGGAAGAAGAAGTACGGCATCGTCGCGAGCACGAACGCGGCGACGACACCGGCGCGACGACCGAACCCGCGCGCCACGACCGCGTAGATCGCGAGCAGCGCGCCCATCGTCAGCAGGAAGTGCGGGAGGCGCAGCGCCCACTCGGGGTGCGCGGGGTTCGCGTCGGGCTGGAAGTCGACCCCGAGCGCGCTCATCGAGAGCGCCTCGATCCAGAAGATGAAGATCGGCTTCGACCAGAACCAGTCCTCCTGGGCCCACCACAGGCTGATCCAGTCGTCGCGCGCGAGGATCTCGCGGGCGACCTCGCCGTAGTGCGTCTCCCAGGGATCCCAGAGCCCGTACGCGCCGAGGAACGGCAGCACGATCGCGGCGCCGAGCACGAAGACGAGCATCGCCGGGCGACGCAGCGCCGAGAGCGCGAGCGGCACCAGCGCGGCGACGATCACGATCGGGAGCGCGTCGACGCCGCCGACCATCGCGCCGAGCACCGCGATGGCGATCGCGAGCGGCACCGTGATCACCGGCGCGAGGAAGATCGGCTCGCCCGCGCGCGCCCAGAGCGCGGTGTCGCGCCACGCGATCGCGCCTGGCTCGCTGCGAGGGGCGAAGAGCCCGAGCAGATCGAGCAGCCCGAGCGTCGCGACGAGCGTCGTGATCATCCCGACGAGCGCGCCGTGCGACACCTGCTCGTGGAACGCCATCAGCGCGAACGTCGCGATGATGCCCACGCCGAAGATCGCGCCGCCGCGCACGCGATGCGACGCGCCGCCGCTCGACGCGGGCTTCGCGGGCTCGGCGCCGGTCTTCTGGCTCGACTTGCGGCCCTTCGGGCCATCGCCCGTCGAGCTGCTGCCCGCTTCCTCGTCGCGCTCGCTCATGCTGGAAAAACCGAGGCGCGGAGCATAGTCGGGTGGTCCGGAAGGGTCCACCGGCGCGCGTGCCCTGTCGTCCGGCAGCGCTCAGGGAATGCCGAAGGACACGCCCGTCTGCACCGGCACGTGGCTCGACTGATCGATCAGCACGCCCGCGACCACGCCGCCCGCGACCAACACCACGCCCGCGCTGATGATCCAGAAGAGGGGGTCCTCGAGGATCGAGCCTCCCCCGCCTTCCTGCGCGCCTCCGCCGCCCGCGCCACCACCGCCGCCGCCCGGCACCGCGACCGCGGCGACACGACCGACCGTGCGCGGCTCGAACTCGCTGCCCACCAGCACGACCTGGTTGCCGTACGGATCGAGCACCTCGACCCAGTACTCGATGCGATCCGCGTTCGCGGCGCCGTCGAGCGGCGCGAGCACCTCGGCCTCGGCCTCGGCCTCGACGTCGGTGTACTGCACCTGGCCTTCGATGCGCGCGTGCACGCGCACCGTGCGCGCCATCTGGAACGGATCGATCAGCGCCACGCGGATCGCGCTCTGCGCGCGCGCGATGCCGACCTCGACGCCGAGCTGCTCGGGACGCGCGCTCACGATGCCGCGCGCCTCGAGGTACGGCGCGCGAAGACGCGGCGGCACCGTGTCGTCGAGCTGCGCCTCGGGATCGACGGCGAGCATGCGCTGGAAGAAGTCGCGCGCGCCCTCGGCATCACCGAGCGCGGCCGCGCTCACGCCGAGCAGCATGTAGATGCGCACCAGTCGATCGGGCGTGTGACCGCCCGCCTGGAGCGCGGCGCCCGCGTGCTCGAGCGTCTGCTCGAAGTCGACCTCGGTGTACGCCTGCTCGGCCGCGGTGAGGGGATCGACCGGCTCGCTCCCACGACGCCGGCGCTGCGCGTCGGCGCTGCTCGCCGAGATCACCACGCCGATCAGCAGCGCGACGGCGACGAACGTTCGCTGGCTCGCGCGCATCACGTTCCTCCCGCCGCGCAGTACGACTCGGGCGTGCCCGGTGCGGCGGTCGCCGCGTCGAAGTCCATCGTGGGATGCAGCTGCACCTGCACGTCGGGCCCGTCGACGTAGATCTCGCCGATGCTGCAGCCCTGAAGGATGCGGCGGTTGCCCGCGCTGAAGATCTCGACGACGTACGCGTGCGGGCCCTCGCCGAATTCCGGCAGCGACATGCCGCCGCGGATCGCGCACACGCTCCTCAGGTCGGAGTCGTAGACCGGCTCGATCGAGAACGACTGCGTCGGCAGCTCGTCGAGCAGCTGCGGGCACGCGCCGAGCTGCTCGGTCGTGCTCTCGAGCGGGAACACGAGGACGCGCGCCTGCTCGCTGCGCATGAACGCCTCGGTCGTCGGGAAATTCACGTCGACCGTCACCGGCGAGGGCGCGCACGCACCGAGCAGGAGCGACGCGAGGAGGAGAGATCGTCGTGTCATCGGAGAAGCCGCCGTCTTACCGCTCATTCGAGGATCCGCACGCGCTCGAAGGTCTCCCCGTCCGCCTCGAAGCGCCACAGCTCGTACGCGAGCTCGGCGTCTCCGAACGCATCGATGTCGGAGGGCCCGGCCGCGCCTTCGTAGTTGATCGGGCGCCCCTCGCGGATCAGGCGCAGGCCCTCCGCGAGGCGTCCCGCCTGCACGACCACGCCCGAGGCATCGTTGAGCTGGAACACCGCGTCGCGGATCGCGTTCGGATCGTCGGCGGTGCCCGCCTTCGCGATCGCGAGCAGCACGAGCGCGGCCGCGTCGTAGACGGTCGAGGAGAACGCGACGGGATCGTTGCCGAACGTCGCGAAGAACTGATCGTGGAACCGGTTGTACGCCGGCGTCTCGGGGTCGGTGACCGGCGCCGTGCCGTAGAAGTCGTCGATCAGCGCGGTGTTGCCGACCTCGGTCGCGAAGCCCGGCTGGCGCACGCCGTCGGTGCCGAACCACGTGACCTCGGGCTTCGTCGAGAGCGAGTCCCAGTCACGCATGATGATGCCGGCCGACGCGGGATAGCCGATCAGCGCGACGCAGTCGGGCGGCGGCTGCGCCGACGCGATCGCCATCACCTCGTCGCGGTACGAGCTGAGCTCCTCCGTGTACGGGACGCCGGCCGCGGGCGTGACCATGCCGCCGAGCGCGGTGAAGCGCATCGACGTCCGCTCGTAGAACGGGCGACCGTAGTCGTTGTCCGCGAAGAGCACGCTCACGTTGCGGCAGCCCTGGGAGTACATCGCCTCGGCGAGCGCCGGGGCCTGGCGATCGTCGGGCGGCACGGTGCGCAGGAAGAAGCGCTGCGCGGGCTCGAGCGCGCCGTTGATCTCGGTGAGCAGAGGAGACGTCGAGAGGCCGCTCGCGAGGAGCACGCCCGCGGGACGCGTCACCTCGTAGACCGCGATCGTCGCGCTCGACGCGGAGTCGCCGATGATCGCGACCACGCCGTCGTCGATCATGTCCTGCGCGACCGCGACCCCGATGTCGGAGCGGCTCTCGCCGTCCGCGATGATCAGCTCGACGCGTCGTCCCGGGAGCACGCCGCCCGCGGAGTTCACTTCGCGCACCGCGAGGCGCGCGGAGTCGCGCCAGTCGGGCCCGTCGGCGCCGAGCTCGCCCGAGAGCGGGGCGATCATGCCGATGCGCACCGTCGCGGTGTCGTCGGTCGGAAGCGTTCGTTCGGGGGCGCATCCGAGGAGCGCGAGCAAGAGCGTGGCGAACACCACCAGCGATCTCGCGTTCATCGCAGGCCCAACCTCCGCGTCGTGGTCTCACCCGCCCGGATGTCGACCTCGTAGGTCTCGGTGATCCCGGCTTCGTCGTTCACGAGGCGCAGCACGTGACGTCCCGCCGGGAGTCGCACGCGCACCAGCGGCGTGGTCCCGAGGTCGCGACCGTTGAGCGACACCGTCGTCCACGGCGAGGTCACGAGCGACAGAAAACCGTCCTCGCCGGTCGCCGCGGGCGTCGGGGTCGTCGTCGGGGTCGCGCCGGTCGTGCCGGTGCTCGTCGTCGTGGTCGTCGCGGTCTCGGTGCCGCGCCCGCCGCGGGGGCGACGCGATCCACCGCGGCTGCCGGTCGCGGCGCGCGTGGGCTCGTCGGCGGCGACCTCCGGATCCGCCGGCGGCGGGTCGGCGGGCGGCGCGTCGGGAGCGACCGCGATCGGGTCGGCCGTGACGGGCACGATCGGATCGGGCGCCGGCGGGGTCGGCTGTGTCGGCGTCGCGACCGGCGGCACCGCGACCGCACCGGTCGACGCGGTGGGCGCGGCCTCGTCGGCTCCGCGCGGGATCACGATGGCCACCGCGACCGCGAGCAACGCCACCGCGGCGACGACCACGAGCTGCCATCCGAGCGCGCGGCGCTTCTGCTCGCGCGGCTCCGCCGTCCCCGGGTGCGTGACCGCGCCGGGCTGCGCGAACGTGCCGTGCTGCGAAGGCGCCGACGGCGTGTACTGACCCGACGGCGTGTACTGACCCGACGGCGTGTACTGACCCGACGGCGTGTACTGACCCGACGGCGTGTACTGACCCGACGCGCCGTAGGGCGACGGCGTCGGCGTCACGCTCGATCCGGTCGACACCACGCGCGACGCCGTCGAGGGCGTCATGTGCGCGAACTGACCCGAGATTCCGGCGTCGGGCATCGCCGTCCCCGGCGAGCTCGGATCGACGAGGCGCTGGATCGAGCTCGCCCCGACCTCGAGCGACGCGAGGCACGCCGCGAGCTTCTCCTTGTGCGCCTTCTGCACTTCCTCGAAGCGCGTCTGCATCAGCTGCGCGATCGTCGCGCGCGTCGGCGCGTTCGGCTGCGACGCGAGCCAGCGCTCGAGGTCGGTGCGGAACTCCTTCGCGCTCTGGTAGCGCGCCGACACGTCGCGCTGCAGCGCGCGCATCACGATCGCGTCGAGCTCCGGCGGCACCGCCGGATTGTGGATGCTGGGCAGTCGGATCTCGCCCTGCAGCGTCTCCTGCAGCGTCGCGAGCTCGTTGACGCTCTTGAAGAGACGTCGCGACGTCAGCGCCTCCCAGAGCACGACACCCATGCTCCAGAGGTCCGCGCGCTGATCGACGTTGTTCGTGAGGGCCTGCTCGGGCGCGATGTACGCGTACTTGCCCTTCACCACGCCGGTGCGCGTCTCGACGACGTTCGACTCGGCCTTCGCGATGCCGAAGTCGAGCAGCTTCACCACGCCGTTGTACGTGACGTAGATGTTCTGCGGGCTGACGTCGCGGTGCACGACGCCGAGCGCGCGGCCTTCGTAGCTCGTGAGGTCGTGCGCGTAGCCGAGCCCGTCGAGCGCGTCGGCGATCATGCGCGCCGCGAGCGGCACCGGCAGCATCGTGCCCATCTGCGCGCTCGATCGGAGGAGGCGCTCGAGGCCCTGGCCGTCGAGGTACTCCATCGCGAGGAAGTGATGGCCGGAGGCCTCGCCCACCTCGAGCGTCTGCACGCAGTGCGGGTGATCGAGCTGCGCCGCGAGGCGCGCCTCGTCGAGGAACATGTCGATGAAGCCGGGCTCGGCCTCGAGCTGCTGGTGCAGCCGCTTGAGCACCACGAGCTTCCGGAAGCCGCCCTTGCCCGCCATGACGGCGAGAAGGACCTCCGCCATGCCGCCGTGCCCGAGCTTGCCGATCAGCGTGTACTTGCCGAACGGCTGAGGAGGGATCGCCTGCAGCGTGTAGGCTCGCGTCTCTTCCCCACTGAGGGTGCCCGAGGCGCGGTTCGAACTGGCTCCAGGGCTCGTCATTCCTCCCCGAGTCACGAGTCTCGGATCGTCGACGTTGCCGTGTCAACGTCCGAACGCAGTGTTTCCAAGTTCGATCACCGAGTTTCCCCGTACGAAACGTGCACATCACGCTCGGAGACGGCGGGTCGGTTTGCAGCCCGATTGGATCGCCGATGTGCGATGGGGGCTCGGAGCGACGCGTGGTGTCGACGACGAGAGTGCCAGTCGCGACACCGGAGAGTGCCAATCAGATTGGCACTCTCACGGAATCGGGAACAGCACCACCGACTCGCGGGGCGGGATCGCGAGCTCGATCGTTCCGTCGGGCGCGACCTCGAACGTGAGCGCACCGCCGAGGCGATCTTCGAGCACCGTGCCGGGCGAAAAGCTCGTCGCGACGCGGGCGCGCGACGTCTGCAGCGGATGGGTGTTGAGCCCGACGAGCACGCGCTCGTCGTCGTGCGTGCGCTCCCACGCGAGCATGCCCGCGTCGGGCGTGGGCGACTCGAGCTCGATGCCGCCGACGTCGCTCGCGTGGCGCAGGACGAGCGTGCCGCGACGCAGCGCGATCGAGTTCCGGCGCAGCGTGGCGAGGCGCTGGATCAGCGCGAAGCTCGGGAGATCCTCGCGGAACTCCGACTCCCACATCACCTCGCGCGCCTCGTGGTGCGAGCGTCCGGTGAATTCCTGCTCGGTGCCGTAGTAGATGCCGGGGATCGAATCGAGCACGAACATCGCGACGAGCGCTTGGTCCACGGCGAACGCGTCGGGGACCTCGGCGCGGACGCGCGGTAGGTCGTGGTTGTCGGCGATCGTGACGCGCGCCTGCCACGGCGAGAGACCGATGCCGAGCGGCTGCGGCACGTCGCGGAACAGCGCGCGGTTCGTCTCGAGCGCGGCGCGCGCAGTGGAGGGCGGCGCGCCGCCGAGGATCACTCCGTCGATCAGCGTCATCTTCGCGGGGAAGTCGAAGCCCGCGTCGAGCGCGCCTTCCGCGGTGTGACGCGCGATCTCGCGCGGGTCGCCCTCGTAGATCTCGCCGAGCAGGAAGAACCGCTCTTTTCCGTGCGCGGCGAGGCGACGCCGCAGTCCGTCGCAGAACGCCTGCCAGAACGGGAGCTCGACGTGCGGGACCGCGTCGATGCGGAAGCCGTCGACGTCGGTCGTGAGGATCCAGTGCGCGTACGTCTCGATCATCGCCTCGACGACGTCGTCACGCGCGGTGTCGAGGTCGCGCAGGCCGGTGGGGAAGTCGCCGTAGCGGCGCTCTTCGTAGTCGCCGAGGTTGCCGATGCCGCGGCGGTGGAAGTGCTCGCGGCCGAGCTCGACGATCGCGCCGTCCGCGGCGAAGACGCGCAGCGGCCCGTCGTGCCAGAGGATCGGGGCGTCGTATCCCTCGCGTCGATACGGCGGCAGGTCCTCGTCGGGATCGAGCGCTCCGTCGCGGTCGAGGTCGTACGCGAAGACGCGGCCCGCGTGGTTCGTGACGATGTCGACGATCACGACGATGTCGCGCGCGTGCGCGGCGGCGACGAGCGACTGGAGCTCCTCGAGCGTGCCGAAGCGCGGGTTGTGCGCGGTGAAGTCGCTCGCCCAGTAGCCGTGGTATCCGTCCTCGCTCTCGATGCGCGGCACGTTCGCGACGATCGGCGAGATCCAGATCGCGCTCATGCCGAGTCGCGCGACGTAGTCGAGGCGGTCCTCGACGCCGCGCCAGTCGCCGCCCTGCACGCGCGAGAGATCGCCGGGCACCGGCGCGATGCCGTCGGCGTCGTCGTTGCTCGGATCGCCGTTTTCGAAGCGGTCGACGAGGATCTGGTAGATGACGCGATCGCGCCAGTCGTCGACGTGGGTCGCGACGGGCGGAGCGGGATCGGGATCACACGCAGCGGCGCAGAGCGCGAGCAGCGCGACGGCAGATCGGCGGATCATCCGACCTACTCGCGCGGCTCCTGCACGCCTTCGAACGCGACGACGCTGTCGCTGGTGAGGCCCGCGGCGTTCGCCTCGTCGGTGTCGACGTGCATGTCGAGCGTGAACTCGGGGTGCACCCGCACGATCACGTCGCCCATCGTCATCTCGCGATCTCCGTCGACGCGCACCTTGATCACGTCGCGATCGTTCACGCCGAAGTCGCGCGCCTCGTCGGGCGACATGTGCACGTGGCGATGCGCGAGGATGACGCCGCTCGGGATCTCCACCGAGCCCGCGGGGCCGCGCAGCGTGAGGCCCGGCGTGCCCTCGAGCTTGCCCGACTCGCGCAGCGGCGGGCTCACGCCGAGCGTGATGGCGTCGGTGCGCGCGACCTCGACCTGCGTCTGCTTGCGCAGCGGGTTGATGATCGCGACGCGGCGGATCTCGCCCTTGGGGCCCACGAGATCGACGGTCTCGCGGGTGACGTACTGGCCGGGCTGTGTGACGTCGCGCTTCTTCGTGAGCTCGTAGCCGGGACCGAAGAGCGCGTCGCAGTCGGCGCGCGAGAGGTGCACGTGGCGCACGCTCACGCCGACCGGGATCGGACGGGCGCGCACGCTGCGGATGGTCGCGGTGGGGCCGACCACGCAGCGCATCACCTCGCGCGCGATCATGCGCTCTTCGTCGGTGCGCACGACGAGCACCTTGGTCGGCGCGCGGTGCGCGGAAATCTCGACGATGCCGCCGTGATCGGCGGCGCGCTTCGTCTCGTTCGCGCGCTCGTCGAGGGCGACGCCCATGAAGATCAGGCCCTCGCAGACCTTGCTGCGCACGAGCGCGGAGTTCTCGCCGATGCCGCCGGTGAACACGATCGCGTCGGCGCCGCCGAGCGTCGCGGCGTACGCGCCGACGTACTTGCGGAGGCGATGCACGAACACTTCGATCGCGAGGCGCGCGCGAGGATCGCCGCCCTCCGCGGCCTGCTGGATGTCGCGGAAGTCGGCGCCGATGCCCGAGAGCCCCGCGAGACCGGAGCGACGATTGAGCAGCTCGTCGATGTCGCCCGCGGCCATGCCCTGCTTCGCGAGGAGCATCGGGATCGCGGGGTCGAGATCGCCGGCGCGCGTGCCCATCACCAGGCCTTCGAGGGGCGTCATGCCCATCGAGGTCTCGACGGACACGCCGTGCTCGATCGCGCTCACGCTCGCGCCGCCGCCGAGATGACAGGTGATGAGCTTGAGGCGCGAGAGGTGCGTCCCGAGGTGCTCGGCCGCGGAGAGCGCCATGTACTGGTGGCTCGGGCCGTGGAAGCCGTAACGACGGATGCCCTTCTCGAGATAGAGCTCGTGCGGGATCGCGTAGCTGTAGGCGTGCGGTGGGAGCTGCGCGTGGAACGCGGTGTCGAACACCGCGACGTGCGGGACCTGCGAGAACACGGCGCGCGCGGCGCGGATCCCCGCGAGGTTCACCGGGTTGTGCAGCGGCGCGTAGGCGGCGCACTCCTCGATGATGCGCTCGGCGCGCTCGTCGACCGGCGTGGGCGTGACGAGCTGCTCGCCGCCGTGCACGACGCGATGACCGACCGCGGCGAGCGCCGTGGGATCGGGCAGCGGGCCGCCTTCGCGCGTGAGGTGCGCGAGGATCGCTCGGAGCGCGCCGGTGACGTCGCGTCCGTCGATGCGATCGCTGCCGCCCTCGTGGATGTGCGTCGCGTCCGCGGTGCCGACGCGCTCGACGCGCCCGGCGGCGAGGCGCGCCTCGGTGTCCATCTCGTAGAGGTTGTATTTGACGGAGGTCGATCCGACGTTGACGACGAGGACTCGCATCGATCGGGGATCATAGACGGATCGGCGTCGACGAGGGGCGAGGGTGAGGGGGTCCGGCGCTCGGGGTGATCGCGGCTGCTCGTCAGCGGCGGCGCGAGCGTCGGGGGAGGCGGAGGGTCGATCGCGGCGCGCGCGTTGCGCTCTGCCGCGCTCGACCTGATCAGTCTGTGGTCGGCGTCGTACGGCCCGCGCTCACGAGAGCGCCGGACCCCCTCACCCTCGCCCGGTACGCTGCGTCTGCCGTCTCGAGAGCTTAGGCTGGGGAGAGCTCGCGACCGATCCGCGCTGTTCGCGCGGCTCTGACGCTCGCGAGTAGCAGCGCGCGGCGAGGCCGCGCGACTGGAGCCTGATGCGGAGCAGTGCGCGATGCGCGCGCTGTGGTGGAGTCGATCTCGACTCACAGCGCGTTGCGCACGCGATTGATGCCTCGAGCGCACGCCCAGCGCGCGGTCGAGCCGCGCGATTTGGCGGAAGCGAAGGCGATCGCGCACTGCGCGCCTCTGGAAGCTCGGGCTCCGAGGCTCCGACGCTCCGAACTTCCTACGCTCGACGTCCGAAGTGCGACCTCAGACGTCTCCTCTCTCGCTCTCCCCTCCTGCTCCTCCTGCTCTCCTGAGCGGCAATTCTCCTCCTCTCCTCAGCGAAGCTCTCGCCAGGAGCCGTGCTCGCGCGAGGCGGGAGGCTCAGCGCACGAGGGGCATCTCTTCGATCGGCTCGTGGAGCGGCTCGAGCTCGACGACGTGGAAGCCGGGGTGCTCGGCGTGGAGGCGGCGCATCAGCGGGAGCGCGACGTTGTGCACCGGGATGCCGTTCTCCGTGCGCGCGGTCGGAGAGCCGTGGTGCGCGTGGCCGTGGAACACGACGTCGACCGGATATCGATGCAGCGGCTCTTCGAGCCGGCCGCAGCCGCAGTACGCGAAGATCTCCGGAGGCTCGCCCTCGACGGTCCCGCGCACCGGCGCGTAGTGCATGATCGCGATGCGGCGCTCGGTGCGCAGGCGCTGCAGCGCCGCCTCGAGCTTGAGCGCCTCGTCGATCGCTTCCTGCACGAACGCCTTGATCATGCGCTCGCCCCACGGGCCGAGCGTGCCGCGGCCGAAGCCTCCGACGAAGCCCTTCACGCCCGCGATGCCGATGCCGTGGATCTCGATCGCGTCGCCGTCGAGGATCTGCACGCCGGCGTCGGTGAGGATCTTCGTGATCTCCTGCTGCGCGCCGCCTTCGTAGTCGTGGTTGCCGAGCACTCCGGCCATCGGCACGCGCGCGACCGCGAGCTCCTTCGCGAGCACGTGTGCTTCTTCCGGCGTGCCGTAGTCCGTGAGATCGCCGCAGAGCAGCAGCATGTCGGCGTGCTCGTTCACGCGCGAGAGGAGCGGCGCGATCGTGCCCGCAGACGTCTTGCGACAGTGCAGGTCGCCGACCGCGGCGACGCGAATGGGGCGTTGTGTCATCTCGAAGAGCTCCGTGCGCCTCGAGGGGTGCAATGCATGCGCCGCGAGCAGCGCGTCCTGGCGCATCGATTGCTGTCTGGACGTGACAGGGAGGTGAACCACGATGCGCCTCGCGTCCCGAGCATCGCCCGAGCGTCCGCCCGAGGATCCCGAGCTCGCCTTCTACGCGAAGGTGATCCGCACGCTGAACCGCGCGCACGTGCCCTTCCTCGTCGCAGGCGCGGCAGTCCTGCAGCACCACACGGGGCTCTGTCGCGACACCAAGGATCTCGATCTCTTCATCCACGAGCGCGATCTCGAGCGTGCGCTGAGCACGCTCGAGGCGAGCGGGCTCGAGACCGAGGTCGCGTTCCCGCACTGGCTCGCGAAGGCGCACGAGCACGGGAAGTTCGTCGATCTCATCTACAACTCCGGCAACGGCGCGACGCCGGTGGACGACCTCTGGTTCGAGCACGCGTCGCCCGGAACGCTGCTCGGCGAGCCGGTGTCGTTCTGCCCGGTCGAGGAGACGATCTGGTCGAAGTCGTTCGTGCAGGAGCGCGAGCGCTACGACGGCGCGGACGTGGCGCACCTGCTCGCGGCGCGCGCGAAGGACCTCGACTGGAAGCGGCTCGTGTGGCGCTACGGACGCTTCTGGCGCGTCCTGCTCTCGCACCTGGTGCTGTTCGGCTTCATCTACCCCGATCTGGCGCGAAACGTCCCGGACGACGTCATGGACGAGCTGCTCGAGCGATTGCGGGTGGAGAGGCAGATCGTCACGCGCGAGCGCTTGTGCCTCGGGACGCTGCTCTCGCGCGAGCAGTACCTCGTCGACATCGAAGCAGGTCGACGCGACGGACGGCTGCCGCCGACGGGACGCATGCATCCCGTCGACGTCGCCGCGTGGACTGCGGCGATCCATCGGCGCGAGGAGTAGTCGAGCGCGAGCACGGGCTGGGCGCGTCGCGAGTGTAGATGCGCCGCGTGCCGCGCCGTGTCATGCCCGCGCGCGTGTCCGCGCCGCCCGAGCCTTCGCTCCGCGTCGTGATCGTGCAGCGCGCGTTGCCCGCCGCGAGCGCGGGCGCGCTCGCGTTCGTCGTCGCGGATCGGCTCGGGCTCGTGACGCTGCTCGGTCTGCGGCGCCTGCTCGACCTCGAGGACGCGTGGCTGGTCTTCGCGTTCGCGATCGTCAGCGGCGCGATCGCGGCGACACGCGCACGCGCGCTGCCGTGGATCGCGTTCGCCGCGCTGGGCGTGCTCTACGTGCTCGTCGCGTTCACACCGCTCTTCGACGCGCAGTACGACGCGTGGTTGCTCCGCGACGCACCCCGCGCCGCCGACGCGATCGTCGTGCTCTCGTCCGACGTGACGAGCGAAGGGCGTCTCAGCAGCAACGGCCTGTCGCGCTTGGTCGCCGGGCTCGCCCTCGCGCGCGACGGGCACGCACCGCTGCTGGTGCGCACCGATCTCGGCGCCGGTCACGCCGACGACACCGGCGACGCGCTGGAGATCGCGGAAGGCACGAGCGTCGAGGTCGTGCGCGTCGGTCCGGTCGCGAGCACGCGCGACGAAGCGCTGCGCGTGGACGAGCTCGCCGCCGCGCGCCCGCTGCGCCGGGTGATCGTCGTCACCGACGCCATGCACGAGCGCCGCGCGGCCGCGACGTTCCGCGCGATGGGCCTCGAGGTGATCGCGGTGCCCGCGCCGGAGCGCGACTTCTCGCTCCCGCCGCGTGACCCCGACGATCGTGTGCGCGCGTTCGAGGAATGGATCACGGAGCGCGCGGCTTGGACGCTGTACGCGATGCGTGGATGGATCGACGAGGGAGACCAGGCACGATGATCGGCGCGATCGAGCTGCGCTGCGCGCACTACCTGCTGGCGGTCGGCGCGGAGGATCTCGAGCTCCACGACGACGGCACGTCGACATGGCGCGCGCTGTTCGCGCTGCTCGCCGACGGCACGCGTGTGGTCGTGCGCGGCTCGCTCGGTGAGCGCGAGATCGCGGAGCTCGGGAAGCGCATCGACGAGCTGCTCCGCGGCGAGCGCGCGGCGGTGAGCTTCTTGACCGGCGACGGCACGCTCTACGTCGCGCTCGAGCGGCGCAAGGGCGACGAGCTCGGGCTCTCGGTGCGGCTCGTGAGCGATCGTGATCGCGGCGTGTACTCGTGCGCCGAGACGCGCGCCTCACGGTCGCGGGTCGCGCAGCTCGCGCGCGACGCGCTGGGCTTCCCGTACGGCTGAGCTCACGTCGGGGCGCGCCGGGTGCGCGTGCTGCCCGAGCGCTTCGTGCGCGGCTTCGTCGTGCGGCGTGCCGCGCTCTTCGCGCGGCGCTTGGTGCCGGGCGCGGCGAGGTGCTGCGCCGCGCTGCGACGCGATCGGGGATGGCGCTCCTGCCATCGGTCGAGCTGCTCCTCGCGCGCGTCGACGAAGCGCTGCTCGCTCGAGGTGCGCTTCGAGGCGGTCTTCTTGCGGCAGCTGCCCTTCTCGCCGGCGCGCTTGCCGGGCACCGGCTCGTATCCGGGCCAACAGCGCCTCGTGGTCGTCCTTCGCGCCATGAGGAGAGGCCGAGCAATCGGGATGCCTCTCAGGAGAGCAGGAGTCGGAAGAGGCAGAGATTTTGAGGAGCGCAGGAGGACACGGGGCTCGGCGCGAGTGTCGGCTCGGGGCGCGAGATGTGTCCGTTCTCCATTCGTCTCCAGCGCGGTGCGCTCGAGCAGAGAGGAACGGAACGCTCTTCGACGTGGTGTTCCGATCGGTCCTGGTCTCCTCGCTCAGTCGGGCACGTAGATGCAGCTCGACAGCGCCGGCACGTTGCCGCCGGTGCAGTTGCCGAGCGCGTCGACGTAGCCGCTCACCGGCGGGGACCACGAGCGCCCGCCGCCGCGGTTGAGCACGACGTACACGTCCTCGGCGCCCGGGTGGCTCACCCGGTACGCCCAGAAGTCCGTCTCGACGAGCACGCTCTCGCGGCGACCACGACGCAGCGCCTCGTGCTCGGCGCGCGCGCGGCCCGCGCGCTGCGCGTTCAGCAGCGAGCGCTGCTCCTCCGTGCTCAGGCCGGTGAAGCGCATGAACGCGCGGTTGTCGGGATCCTGCCCGCCGAGCGTGCCGATGTCGTCGCCCTGGTAGAGCATCGGGACGTTGTACGGCGACGTGAAGAGGAACGTCTGCGCGAGCCGCAGCCGCGCATATCCCTGGGCCGTCGCGCCGCCCGCTTCGGTCAGCGCGCGCCACTGGTCGTGGTTCCCGAAGAAGTTGCCCATGACCGCGCCGGGGTAGCCGCCGACCCCGCCCATCGTGCTCTGCGGCGAGCGATACGCGGTGTCGTTGCCGATCGCGAAGCCCGCGAGGCTCGAGAGGCTGTCGCTGAACGTCAGCAGCGATGCCTTCGCGCGGTTGTAATACCCCTCGTCGACCTGGCCCTGCACCATGTCCTCGCGGACGTGGTAACGCGCCCATCCGCCGAGCGACTCGCCGACCATGTAGAACGACGCGGGCTCGAACGGGCGCGCGTGATCGTGCACCGTCGTCTCGACCTGCTCGACGATCGCGGCGCGCAGCTCGCGCGTGAACACGTCGTCCATGTGCTTCAGGGCGTCGGCGCGGAAGCCGTCGAAGTCGAACTCCTGGATCATCCAGATCGCGTGCGCGACCACCGCGTCGACGGCCGCGGGGTTCCCGCCGTAGTCGACGTCGGGCATCAGCGAGGTGAACCAGCACTCGACGCGAAGGCGGTCCCAGTTGTCGTGGCACATCTCGTAGTCGAAGAACCACTCGGGGTGCCGGTCGTAGATGTTCGCCTCGATCTGCACGTGGTTCGCCACGAAGTCGGGGATCACGCGGATGCCTCGCGCGTGCGCTTCGTTGACGAGCTCGTGCAGCTCTTCGGGCGTGCCGAACGCGGGCTCGATCGGGTTCGGATAGCCGTAGTCGTCGAGGTGCGTGTGGCCCGTCGCGATCGGGTGGTACGAGTGGTAGCTCGAGAACCGGCGCGTATCCCCGGGATCGACGGCCGGCTGCGAGCCGTGCGAGTTGAGGATCGGCGAGCTGATCCACAGCGCGTTGATGCCCATCTCCTCGAAGTAGCCGTCGCGGATCTGCTGGGTGATCCCCGCGAAGTCTCCGCCCTGCCACTGGCTGCGACGATCGGTGACCTGCGCGAGCGTGCCCTCGCCGTTGTCGATGTCGTTGCTCGGATCGCCGTTCGCGAAGCGGTCGGTGAAGATCTGGTAGACGATGCCGTCGGTCCACGAGAAGCCGCCATAGCGGTAGTCGTCACCGATCCAGATCGGCAGGAAGAGCGGCGTGAGGTTCGCCCCGCCCGTCGTGCGCAGGCGCAGCAGGTAGCTGTACTTGTTGGGCGCGAGGCCGGTGCGCGAGATCGTGAACGTGCGCGTCGACGCGTCGTAGACCGAGCTCAGATCGACGTCCTCGCCGTTGAGGCGCGTGGTGCTCCCTGCGAGATCGAGCGTGCCGCTGCCGACGTAGCGGATCGTGACGTCGTATCCGTCGCTCTCCCGCTCGACGCGGTACTCGAGATCACCGACGCGACCCTCGACGGGACCGGTCGGCACCACGTCGCACACCGAGAGGACGCTGTTGCAGCCGGCGCCGTCGGGCTGGCACCCGCCGCCCGTGATCGTGTCCCACTCGCGCTGGTCGTTCCCGGGATCGGCGATCCAGGTCGTGCCGTCGACGATGAACTTGTAGAGATGACGACCGACCGGCTCGACGAGGTGGGTCACGCTCCAGTTGCCACTGCCGTCGTCGACCATCTCGAGCGCGCCCGCTTCGGGCGTGCCCGGCCAGACGCTGCTCGCGTCGGCGAGGAAGCTGCCGCTCACCCAGACGCTGCTCGCGCCCGGGCGCCGCAGCGTGAACGTGATCTCGTTGCAAGGCGGAGGCGGCGGTCCGGCGTCCTCCTCGGGCATCGGCACTTCGCCGTCGCCGCACGACGCGTCACCGCTCGTCCCGCCGTCACCGCCGCAGGGCGGGCGGAACGAGGGCCCCGGCGATCCGTCGCGCCGATAGCCTGGGCCGGCGTCCACGGCGAGGGTGCCGGGATCCGAGGCGCACGCGGTCGCGAGCAGCAGAAGTAAAGCGGATACAGCGGTGGAACTGCGGCGCGGCATGCGCGAATCCTCCCGTCGTTCTCACGCGAGATCAAGACGTCACGCATCGATGGGTGTCGCACTGGCGTACATAGCTTCCGACTATGGCTCCGATGAGGAATCGGTATGAGCGCTATGGGACGGCAATCGGCAGTCTGACCAGCGACGAAGGAGGTCCGACTCGATGCACAGGCCCCTGCTCTTCACTTCGCTGCTGCTCTCGCTGACCGGCTGTTACTCGAGCGGGACCGCCGATCCCGCGCCCCTCCCCGCGCCCGCCGTCTCGCTCGATCTCGCGTGCGCGCCGAGCTCGCTCGACGTGGCGTGGGTGAGCGAGGATCCCGGGCTCCACGGCAGCTTCCATCCCGTCTCGCTCGAGGTCGCGCCGGGTGACGCGCTGCTGATGCGCGGCAGTGGCTTCGGCGGCGACGTGGTGCGGATGCGCGACGGCGCGCAGATCGCGACGACGAGCTCACCGCCGATCGATGCCGCGTGGGCGCGATCGGTCATCGTCGATCCGGAGACGCGCGAGGTGATCGTGCGCGAGCTCGCGACGGGCGCGACGGTGCGCACGATCGCGAGCGGTGCCGACACGCGCGAGGGCTGGTGGGGCGAGACCATCGCGCGGCTGAGCGACGACGGGGCGCGCGCGCTGGTGCTCGACTGCGATCAGTCGGGCGACGCGACCCACGCGCGGCTGCGCGGCGTCGACCTCGCGAGCGGCGCGATCGACGACGTGACGCTGCCGCTCGGGTGCAGCGAGCTCTGGCCGCGGCGCACCGAGCTGCGCGCGCTCGCGGGCGGCACGGCGGCGCTCGTGATCGGTCTGCGACCGCGAGGACCGGCGTGGATCGACGACGTGCGCACGCCCGCGAACGTGATCGCGCGCGTGGACCTCGCGCGCGGCGGGGTGAGCACGGTGGTCGCGGTGAGCGACGCGCGTCCTCCGCTCGCGTTGGATCTCGCGTTCGACGTGCTCGACGCGGCGATCTCGGACGACGAGCGCGTGCTCGCGGTGACCGGACGCGACGGCGTGCTGCGGCGGTTCGACACCACGACGCTCCAGCCGATCGGCGAGCCGATCGAGGTCGGGATGGCGATCGCGAACCCGGTGTCGTACCTGCCGAGCATCGAGTCGGCGGTCGCGCTCTCGCCGACCGGCGCGTGGATCGCGCACGTCGACACGGAGGGCGCGATCGTGGTGCGCGACGCGGCGAGCGGCGCGATCGCCGCGGAGCTCGCGATGCCCTTCGACCGACGCGAGGACGGGTCGGGGTTCGGACCGCCGGTCGCGATGGCGCTGCGCTTCGTCGACGACGGGCTCATCGTCGGCGCGTCGAGCGGCGTGGCGCGCTTCGGGTGCGGCGGCGTGACGGCGGAGCCGGTGCGACCGAGCGGCGATCTGGTCGTGCGGGCGAGCGCGCCCGAGGTCGTGCGCAGCGGCGAGCCCGCGCGCTTCACGATCGACGTCGAAGGCGCGGCGCTCCCGGTGGTGCGCGCGGTGCGCTTCGGCGACAGCGCGATGGGCGCGATCGGGCGCGACCTCGAGGTGTGGATGCCCGGCCCGGGCACGACGACGGTGGAGATCGTCGTCGACGACGGCGTGCGCACCGCGCGCGCCGAGGCGCGCCTCGAGGTCCTGCCCGCCGCCGAGTGAAATTGACCCGAGCGCGGACGGAGGGCCCACTGTCCGACGTGGCCCTCCGAATCCGCACCGTCCTGGGTTGGCTCGCGATCGTCGTGACCTTGCTCGCCTGCGGCGACGACGGAGCGACGACCGAGCTCGACGCGAGCGCCCCACGCGATGCGAGCACGCGCGCCGACGCGTCGAGCAGCGAGCCCGACGCGTCGCCGAGCCCGCCCGACGGCGCGACGCGCGACGAGGACGGCGGCACCACGCCGGGCCCGACGCTGCCCGCCTTCTGCGACGCGCTCCCGCCCGCCGATCGCAGCGGCACGTGGCAGTCGTCGCGCGTCTTCTACGGCGACGACGGGCGGCTCGAGTACGCGAGCGATGCGCAGGGCAATCGCGTGCCGGACTTCGGCTACGCCGGTTATCGATACGGCGGCGTCGCGCTGCCCGAGGTGCCCGAGGTCGAGCGCGTCGCGCCAGGCGACGGCGACGACACCGCGCGCATCCAGGCCGCGATCGACGAGGTCGCGGTGCGACCGCTCGCGGAGCGCGGCGCGGTGGTGCTCGAGGCGGGCACCTACGAGATCGCGGGCACGCTGCGCATCGAGGAGAGCGGCATCGTGCTGCGCGGCGCGGGCGACGGCAGCGATGCGGCGAGCGACACGATCCTCCGCGCGACGGGCGACACGCCGCACCAGCGCACGGTCATCGTCGTCGGCAGCGGCGCGTCGAACGCGTGGTCGCGGCTGCGCAGCGGGAGCACCGTGGACGTCACGACCGAGCGCGTGCTGGTCGGCGCTCGCACGATCGAGGTGGAGGACGCGTCGGGCCTCGCGGTCGGCGATCCGGTGCTGCTGCGCCGTCCGTCGACGTCGGCGTGGATCGGCGCGCTCGGCGGCGGCGGTGGATCCAGCGCGTGGACCGCGGGCGAGATCGATCTCGTGCACCTGCGCTACGTGCACGCGATCGACGGGCGCGACGTGACGCTCGACGTGCCGGTGTTCGACACGCTCGATCGCGCGCACGGCGTCTCGACGCTGTCGGTGATCGAAGGGCCCGACGTCGCGCGCGAGGTCGGGGTCGAGTCGCTGCGCATCGACATCCAGACCGCGGGCGGCGAGGACGAAGATCACGCGTGGAGCGCGATCGGCGTGGTGGGCGCGGAGGACGCGTGGGTGCGCGACGTGACCGCGCTGCACTTCGGCTTCGCGGGCGTGCGCGTGACCGCGTCGACGCGGGTGACGGTGCGCGACGTGCGCGCGATCGAGCCGGTCGCGATCGTGACCGGCTCGCGCATGTACAACTTCGCGGTGGAGCGCGGCGCGCAGCAGGTGCTCTTCGAAGACGTCGAAGCGCAGGGCGGTCGCCACCACTTCGTCTCGAACGGGATCGCCGAGGTCTCGGGCGTGGTGTTCCTTCGTGGTCGCTCGAGCGGCGCGCGCGCGTCGAGCGAGGGGCATCGCCGCTGGTCGCAGGGGCTGCTCTTCGACTCGATCGTGGAGACCGCGCCCGCGACGCAGATCGTCGTCGGGCTCTACAACCGCGGCGACTACGGCACGCTGCACGGCTGGTCGTCGGTGCACTCGGTGCTGTGGCGCTACGACGTCGGCGGGCGGCGCGCCGTCGTGCAGCGCCCTCCGCTCGGGCAGAACTACGCGATCGGCACCGTCGGCACGGTGACCGGCGACGGGCCGTTCGACGGGCCCGCGGGGCACTTCGAGCGCGACGAGGGCACGCTGCTGCCGGGGTCGCTCTACGAAGCGCAGCTCTGCGATCGGCTGCGGCGCGAAGCGATCTGAGATCGTTGGAGCTCAAACGATCTCGATCGCGATCGCGAGCGACGTGATCACGAGGAGCACGCCGATCGCGAGGCCCAGCCGGGTGAGCGACGGGAACAGCGCGCGCACGTGCGCGGTCGCGGCGCGCTGGGGATCGCCCCACACCGCGAGCGCGCCCGCGGGCCACGGCGTGTGCGCGTCGCGCAGCGTGACGCCGCCGAGGCGGGCGCCGTGGGATCGCACCAGCACCGGCGTGCCCTCGAGCAGCGCGGGCGGCAGCGTCGGATCGATCGCGACCGCCGCGACCGGCTCGTCGGGCAGCGCGATGCGCAGCGCGCCGCCGTCCGCCTCGATCCACGCGCCTCCCGCGGCGTGCACACCGCGAGCACCGACGAGCACGGGCGAGCCGCGCGTCCGCAGCACGCCGCGCACGAGCTCGCCCTCGCGCTCCGGGCTCAGCACCGCGAGCACCTCTCGCACCCGCGCCTGCGCGCGCCCGTTGCGCGCCGCGAACACCACGCCGAGCGAGCACGCGAGCACCAAGAGCGCGACGATCCCCGCGGGGAGCCGCCGCTCGATGCGATCGCGCAGCCCGTCGTCGACGCGGCGTCCCGAGGGGTCGATCACCAGCTCGCACGACTCGTGATAGTCGTTGCCGAGCCGCACGACGATCACCTCGCGCCCATCGCGCGTCGCATGGCGCGCCGAGGCACGATCGATCGAGAGGAAGGGCCCGACGTAGTAGTGCTCGCTCGCGCCGTCCTCGCGCGTGACGTCGACCCAGCGCCAGTCGTACGCGATGTGCACGCGGGTCCCGGGCACGATCCACGGCGCGCGCTCGGTCGGCGTGCCGCCGACGATCGGCCCATCCTCGCGGAGCGGGAGCGGCGTGCTCAGCGCGAGCACGATCGTCGCGACGAGCAGCGCGAGCGGCGCGATCGCGAACCGGCCGAGCCGGGAGAGCGTGGCCGCGGAGCGCGCGGCGTCGTCGATCGACGCGAGCGCCCGATCCGCGGTGCGCGCGATGGCGCGGAGGGCCCACGGCGCGAGGGCGACGTCGATGACGACCCCCACGGGCACCGCGAGCACCGCGACGGCCTCGTCGACGAACGCGCCGACGATCGCGAGCGCGAACGGCAGCGCGCCGAGCGCGCCCAGCATCGCGCCGAGCACCAGCGTGCGCCCGACCCCGACGTGCGCGGCGAGCTCGATCGCGCGCACTGCCAGCGAGGGCCCGACGGTGCGGAGCACGAGCGACGGCGCGAGCACGAACGGCGCGAAGAGCAGCGCGGAGATCATCGGCGCGAGCAGCGCGACGACCGCCGCCGCGCGATCGTCGTCGCCGACGAGGTGCTCGATCGGATCGACGATCACGGCACCGAGCACGAGCCCGAAGAGCACCGCGGGCGCGAGCACGACGATCGCGACCGCGCCCGCGCGAGCGCGGCGCTGCGACGAGAGCGCCGCACCGAGCGGCAGGTCGTGACCCCACGCGAGCAGCTCGCCCACGCCCGACGCGAGCAGCGGCAGGCCGATGAGCAGCGGCGCGAGCGCCAGCCCGAGCGACGTGGAGAGCCACGCGGAGAGCGGAGGCGCGCGCACCACACCAGGGTAGACGAGCGGCCGCATCTCCGCGACGAGCACGCGTCCGCTTGCCGGGGCGCGCCCTGCCCTCACCCTTGCCAGCGATGTCGCTCCGTCCGTGGCTCGCGGTCCTCGTCTGTACGCTGTTCGTCACGCTGGTCGGCTGCCCGGGAGACCTGGAGTTCGGATCGCGATGCGAGCGCACCTCGCAGTGCCCCGAGCCGTTCGCGTGCGTGCTCGGGCGGTGCCGCTCGGAGTGCGTCGAGCAGCGCGACTGTCCCCTCGCGAGCGAGTGCGTGCTCGTCGACGGCGCAGGGGTCTGCACGCTGCCGCAGGACGCATGCGAGGACGACTCGGAGTGCCCGCAGCCGCTGGTGTGCGGCGAGGAGCGATGCCGCGCGACGTGCGTGGACGACGACGACTGCGCGCGCGGCGCGCAGTGCGACGCGCGCGACGGACGCAACGTGTGCGTCGCGGGCGCGAGCGTGCCGCCCGACGGAGGCGACGAGACGCCGATCGACGCGGGCGTGGACGCCGGCGCCGACGGCGGCACGTCGCGCTGCAGCGATCCCGGCGACGGAACGGTCCGGCCCGGGCTCGACGGTTGGTGCATCGAGAGCAGCGGGCTGACCGACGTCGACACGCGCGTCGGCGCGATCGTGTGGGGTGATCGTCACGCGCTCGAGATCGATCTTCGCGGCGCGCCGGCGGGCAGCTGGGTCCGCGCGTACCAGGAGCTCGCGCTCGACGAGAGCGTCTCGCACACCGCGCTGGTGCCCGAGCTGGACGTCGCAGGCGGCGCGGCGATCTTCGCGCTCGAGGCGCTCGACGCGAGCGGCGCGGTGATCGCGCGGCGCGCGTACGTGCACGGCGCCACGCCCGGCGACGACGATGCGTGCGACGCGACCGGGCGCGAGACGACGCGCTGCGATCACGTCGATCGGTACGACGACTACCTGCTCGCGACCGGCACGGCGCTCGGCGACATGCGGACCGACGTCGCGCGCGTCGTACGCGTGCGGCGGATGATCGAGCTCGTCGCGGGCGAGGGCTCGGAGGCGCGCCTGCTCTCGTCGGGGTTCACCGACGACGTGACGCCGTGCCCGATCGCGTGGTGGCGCAACGAGCCGGCGATCGCGCGCGCGTTCTTCGATCGTCCGGGCACGCGCCTCGACGCGCAGCTCGCGTGGGGCGGTGATCTCACCGCGGCGGTGCACCTCTCGCCGCGCGCGGCGTGTGGGAGCGCGATCGTGTTCGAGGGTGCGCGCTGGCTCGAGCGCAGCGCTGCGCTCCCCGAGGACGGCGGCGCAGCGACCGTCGAGCTGTGGTGGAGCGCGGAGCAGAGCTACGGAGGATCGCTCCCGCACGCGCTGCTCTGGCAGGCCGACGGAGATCTCGGCGTGATGATCCAGGGCAGGCGGCTCCGCGTCACCGCGGGCGCGTGCGGCGGCGATCCGTCGACGCCCGCGCTCGAGGTGATCGACGAGGCGCATCCGATCGTCGACTTCGACGTGCGCCCGCAGGAGATCGAGGTGCTCGTCGATCACCGGACGCCGCGCCTCTGCCTCGCGCGCGAGGGCGTGCGCATCGGATGCGACGACACCCCGGCGTGCGAGATGCCGGCGCGCGGCCGCGGCGCGCTGCGGATCGCGGCGGGCGCGCCCGGCGTGCACCAGCCCTTCCGCGGCACGCTCGACGAGCTGCGCGTCCGCGCCGGCGACGTGAGCCCCGATCCCGCGCGCGGCCGCACCGGCGCGTGTTACGTCGATCGCGTGTGCGCGACCGGCTCGGCGCGCTGGGTGCGCGACTCGGGCTCGCTCGAGTGCCGCCCGCCGACCGACTGCACGACCGTGTCGACGTGCCCGGCGCACGCGCGCGATGGGAGCGCCGAGTGCACGGGCGGAGGCGCCGATCTCGAGTGCGTGATCTCGCCCGACTGCTTCACGCTGACCGGCACCTGCGAGCAGGACTGCGTGAGCTCGGATCTCTGTCGCGAGTCGATCGCGATCGTGCGCGCCTGCGGGACCTAGGAGAGAAAGCGCGCGCGGAGCTCGGGCGTGGGGACGCGGCACTGCTCGGTGCGGCCGAACCATCGGTATCGATGGCGCGCGATGAATCGATACACCGCGTCGCGCACGAAGCGCGGGACGATCACGAACGCGTAGAGCACCGGCCAGAGCCCGCCCAGACGACGCGCGATGCGCAGCGCCGCGGTCGAGTGCTCGTAGAGGCGCCCGTCCTCGAGCAGCACGACGCTCTCGGGATCGCCCTCGGGGGGCGTGCGACCGTGCTCGCGCAGCATCGCGGCGGCGCGCTCCGACTGCAGCGACGCGAACTGGAAGGTGCCGCGCGGGTCGCGATCGACGATGAACTGCACCGCGCCGTGGCAGAGGTTGCAGACTCCGTCGAAGAGCACGATCGGATGATCGGAGGTCACGCCCTGCGATCCTGAGGACGGCCGGGGCCGCCGGCAACACGTCAGTCCGAGACCCGAGGGCGCGACGAGGCCCCCGTGCTAATGCCTGACCCCGTGCCCGAGGCCGCCGTTCCGACCGCTTCGTATTGGCTCAGCCGGCTCGATGCCGTCGCGTGGCTGCGTGGCCTGCCGGACGCGTCGGTCGATCTCGTCGTGACCGACCCGCCGTACGAGTCGCTCGAGAAGCACCGCGCGGTGGGCACGACGACGCGGCTCAAGCACAGCAAGTCGTCGAGCAACGACTGGTTCACGGTCTTCCCGAACGCGCGCTTCGAGGAGCTCTTCCGCGAGGTGCACCGCGTGATGCGGAAGAACACGCACTTCTATCTCTTCTGCGATCAGGAGACCGCGTTCCACGCCAAGCCGGTCGGCGAGAAGGTCGGGTTCAAGTTCTGGAAGCCGCTCATCTGGTCGAAGGTGACGATGGGCATGGGCTACCACTACCGGTCGACGTACGAGATGATCCTCTTCTTCGAGAAGGGGAAGCGCCGGCTCAACGACCTCGGGATCTCCGACGTGATCGTGGAGAAGCGCATCCACCGGGGCTATCCCACCGAGAAGCCGGTGCGCGTGAACCGCGTGCTGATCGAGCAGAGCACCGCGCCGGGTGAGATCGTCATCGACCCATTCATGGGCACCGGCTCCGCGGGGCTCGCGGCGATCGAGGTCGGGCGATCGTTCTGGGGCAACGACATCAGCGAGAAGGCGCTCGCGATCGCCGAGGAGCGGCTGGGGACGACGGGCGCGACGCGGCTCGGGGCGCCGCCTTTCCCGCGCACGCTCCTGGCGTTCTGACGCTCGCGGTGACGTCTCGAGCTTTGGGTGGTAAGCGCGGCACGCATGCCGCTCACCGGGACGCAGTACGCGAACCTGATCGCGTCGTACGTGGTGCACAACTTCGGGCACCGCGGGATCACGGTCTATCGCGAGGTCTATCTCGGCAAGACGATCATCGGGAAGAACCGGCGGCTCGACATCTTGATCCTCGAGGAGCAGACGCGCGTCGCGATGGGCCTCGAGTGCAAGTACCAGGACACGGCGGGCACTGCGGACGAGAAGATCCCCTACGCGCTCGCCGACATGGAGCAGCTCGACATGCCGGTGTGCCTCGTCTACGCGGGCAAGGGCTGGAGCGGTGGGATCCTGCACATGCTGCGCGCCTCGCCGCTCGCGGCGTACTGCGAGCCCGACGGAGACTCGCTCGCGCCGAGCGATCAGACGCGCGAGCTCGATGCGGCGCTCGCGATGACCTTCAAGTGGTGGGACCTTGTGGTGCGCGGAAAGTCGCCGTTCACGATCGGGAAGAAGGCATGAGCTGGCGCATCGAGGCGATGCGTGATCACGAAGGACGCGCGGCGGGCGAGATGCTCGGACGTGCGTTCTCCGAGAACCCGGTCGCGAGGGCGTGCCTCTCGTTCTGCGATCGCGATACACGCCTCTCGCGCGTCGCGTGGCTCAACCGCGGGCTCGTCGAGGCGGCGCGCCGCGCGGGGACGATCGAGGTCGTGCGCGAGGGCGAGCGCATCGTCGGCGCGCAGCTCTCGTTCGCGCCGGGTGCATGGCCGCTGCGCGCGAGCGTGTATCCGTGGATGGCGGGAGGCGCGCTCGGGACCGGCGTGCGCGGCGCATGGCGCTACGCGCGATACGACCACGAGGTGCATCCGTTCCATCCGCGGGAGCCGCACTTCTACCTCTGGGTGCTCGGGGTCGAGCCCGCGGTGCAGGGACGCGGCGTCGGAAGCGCGCTGCTGCGAGCGTTCTGTGCGCGCGCCGACCAGGCGCGGATGCTGGCGTACCTCGAGACCGATCGCCGCGAGAGCGTGCTGCTCTACCAGCGGCACGGGTTCGAGATCGCAGAGGAGGTCACGATCCCGGCGCTCGGGGATCTGCGGGCGTGGATGATGCGTCGCGCCCCGCGAGCGTGACCGGATTGCGCGATCACACGTCGGTGCGCACGTGCGAGGGACATGAGCCTCGCCGGCCACGTCTCGCGCGCAGTGACGCGCGCGCTCTTGCCCGCCGCGCAGCGAGAGCGCCTCGCCGGGCTGCAGCTGCGCGATGCAGGGCACGGCTGGGACCGGCTGGGCATGCACCCGGACTCGGTGAAGCTCTCGGCCGCGACCACACGCTTCCTCTACGACGTGTGGTTCCGCGTGGACTCGCGCGGCGCCGAGCACGTCCCGAGCACGGGCCCTGCGATCCTCGCCGCGAACCACGCGGGCCTCTTGCCGCTCGACGGAATGATGCTGTGGGCCGACGTGCTGCGGCAGACGAGCCCGCCGCGCGTCGCGCGCATGGTCGCCGACACGTTCGTGCCGCGACTGCCGTTCGTCGGCACCGCGTTCAGCCGCAGCGGCGTGGTCGGCGGCACGCGCGGGACGGTCGACCGCCTGCTCGACGACGGAGAGCTCCTCGGCATCTTCCCCGAGGGCGTGCCCGGGATCGCGAAGCCCTTCGCGGAGCGCTACCAGCTGCGCCCGTTCCGCGTCGGCCACGCCGAGCTCGCGATCCAACACGGTGCGCCGATCGTGCCGGTCGGCATCATCGGGTCCGAGGAGCAGTGGCCCGAGCTCGCGCGCATCGAGTCGTTCCACGCGTGGGGCGCGCCCTA
This sequence comes from Sandaracinus amylolyticus, assembly GCF_000737325.1. Classification (NCBI taxonomy): domain Bacteria; kingdom Pseudomonadati; phylum Myxococcota; order Polyangiales; family Sandaracinaceae; genus Sandaracinus; species Sandaracinus amylolyticus. Next base: position 10,268,856 of record NZ_CP011125.1, on the reverse strand, counting down.
CCTGCCCATCCCCGCGACGCCGATCCCGCTGCCGGTGCGCTACCGCATCCGCTACGGCGCGCCGATCGATCCGCGCGGGCGCTTCTCGGCGCGACAGGCCGACGATCCCGCCGCGGCACGAACGCTCGCGCGCGAGGTGCAGGCCGCGGTGCAGGCGCTCGTCGACGAGGGACTGCGCGAGCGAAAGGGGATCTTCCGATGACCGGCGTGCTGGTGACGGGCGCGACGACGCTCTTCGGTCGCGCGCTGGTGGAGCGCCTCCTCGCGCGGCGCGACGGCACCACGGTGCTCGCCGTCGCCGCGGAGCGGACGTGGCCCGGCGTGCAGGATCGACGGCTGCACTACTTGCCGCTCGACCTCACGCGCTCGCGCGACGTGCGCGAGCTGCTCTTCGGTCCCGCGCGCGATCTCGCGATCGACGCCGTCGTGCACTCCGCGCATCACCGCAGCGTGCGCGCCGAGGGCCGTCGCGTGCACGCGCTGAACGTCGACGCGACGCGCGAGATGCTTCAGCTCGCCGAGCGCCACCCGACGATCCGTCGCTTCGTGTACGTCGGGTCCGCGGAGATCTATCGCGTCGATGCGCAGCTGCCCGCGCTGATCGGCGAAGATCATCCGATCGAGATGGGCCCCGAGATGCCGCAGCGGGTGCGTGATCGCGTCGAGGCGGACCTCACGGTGTGCGTGCGCATGGGGCTCTCACCGCTCTCGATCGCGGTGCTGCGCCTCGCCGAGACCTTCGCGCCCGAGTGCGGCAGCCAGCTCTTCGACTACCTCTCGTCGCGCGTTTGTTATCGGCCCATCGGGCACGATCCGATGCTCGACGTGATCTCGATCGAGGACGCGACGCGCGCCACCGAGCTCGCGCTCGGATCGCGCGCCCAGGGCGTGTTCAACGTGCCCGGCGCGGACGTGCTCCCGCTGAGCGCGGCGATCGCGTACGCGAAGCGGATCGCGATCCCGATCGGCGCGTCGCTGATCGGTCCGCTCTACACGGCGCGCGCGCGGGTGCGCGGCACCGAGTTCGAGTGGTCGCTCAACCGCCGGCGCTTCCGGTGGAGCGGCGTGCTCGACGGCGCGCGCGCGAAGCGCGAGCTGGGCTACGAGCCTCAGCAACGGGTGCGCTGGACCGCGCCCGCCGACGAGACGACGAAGCCGACCCCGCGCGTGCACGTCGACGACACGCTGCGCGTCACGCCGCCGACGTGACACGATCGCGTCGATGCGCCGGGTGTGGATCGTCGGCTCGTCCGGCGCGGGCAAGACGACGCTCGCGCGCACGGTCGCGTCGTGCCTCGCGCTCCCCCACGTCGAGCTCGACGCGATCCACCACCAGGCCGATTGGCGCCCGCTTCCGACGCCCGAATTCCGCGCGCGGGTCGAGGCTCGGCTCGACGCGTCGGACGCGTGGGTCGTGTGCGGTCAGTACGTCTCGAAGCTCGGCGATGTCGTGCAGCGGCGCGCCGACACGGTCGTGTGGCTCGACCTGCCGCGCGGGCTCGTCATGCGCCGGCTCGTCGCGCGCAGCCTCCGCCGCGTGATCACGCGCGAAGAGCTGTGGAACGGAAACCGCGAGTCGTGGCGCGCGCTCGCGAGCCGCGAGCCCGAGGAGAACGTCGTGCTCTGGGCGTGGACGCGCTTCGACGACATCCGCGCGCGCTACGACGCGCTCTTCGAGACCGCCCCCACGCATCTCACGCTGCATCGACTGCGCTCACCGGCGGAGGTCGCGCGGTTCGTGCACGACCTCCGCCGGTGACCGATCAGCGCGTGTGCAGCCCGACGCGGTTGCCCTCGGTGTCGATCACGAACGCGATCTCGCCGATCTCGCCGATCGACGTCTTCGGGAGCGCGATCGTCCCGCCCGCGCGCTGCGCGCGCTCGAGCCACGCGTCGAGCTCGCCGCGCGCGTCGAGGTACACGACCGTGCCTTTGCCCGACGGCGCGTTGTTCGGATCGGCGACCAGCGCGCCGCCGACGTCCACGTCCTCCGACGACGCGAGCATCGCGTGCGGAACGCCGACGAACTCCATGCGGCGCAGCTTCGTGCCGGTCATCGCCTCGTAGAAGCGCGCAGCACGATCGAGGTCGGCGCAGGGGATCTCGAACCAGGTGATCACACTCTTCGACTTGCTCATGCGAGCATCGTGGAGCGGACCTCTGTCAGCATGATGTCAGGTTTGTCGCGGCGCGACCCGGAACGCGACGCGCGCCCCGCCGCCCCGACGGTTCTCGGCCCACGCGCGACCGCCGTGTGCCTGCGCGATGCGCCGCACCAGCGAGAGCCCGAGCCCGAGCGATCCCGCGCTCGCGCCCGCGCGTCGCTCGCCGCGATAGAACGGATCGAACACCTTCTCGATCTCGTCGCCCGCGAACCCCGGCCCGTCGTCGTCGACCGCGAACACCAAGCCGCCCTGCACGTCGCGCTCGATCACCAGGCGCACGATGCCGCCCGCGTGTCGCTTCGCGTTCTCGAGCAGGTTCGCGAGCGCGCGCCCGAGCAGCGTCGCATCGCCGTCGAACGGCACGCTCTCCTCGTCGCTCTCCAGCAGATCGATCGAGAGCCCGGCGCGCTCCAGCGCGCGCGCACCGAGATCGAGCGCCTCGAGCGGGCGTCGCTCGATCGCGTCGAAGCTCAATCGTGAGCTCGCGAGCAGCTCGCCCACCAGATCGTCGATCTCGAGCACCTCGCGCTCGAGCTCGTCGCACGTCTTCGTCCCGAGCGGCTCGCCGCGCTCCGCTCCGTCGCGCGCGGTCTCGAGCAGGATCCGGATGTGCCCGAGCGGCGTGCGGATCTCGTGGCTCACCGCCGCGAGGAGCTCGCGCTGATCGCGCAGCTGCTTCTCGATGCGCGCCGCCATGTCGTCGATCGCGTCGGCGAGCACGCCGAGCTCGCCGGTGCGGTGGTGCCCGATGCGCACGCGCGATCCGAGCTTGCCCGTGCCCACGTCGCGCGCGACCTGCACCACGTGCGAGAGCGGGCGCACCAACCTCCGCGCGATCACGCCCGACGCCGCCCAGAGCGTGCCGCACGCGACGACGACGCCGAGGATGAGCAACCATCCGGGCCGCGGCGCCGCGCGCTCCGCGCACACCTCGACGCGGCCGACCTCGCGCCCACCGCGGATCACCGGCGCCTCGAAGCGCGGATGACGACACTCGCGCGCGCCGAAGCGCGACAGCTCGTGCCCGCGCGCGTCCTCGAGCACGACCTGCACGTCGAGCTGATCCGACGTGGTGCGCGCGAGCTCGTCGCGCGCCGCGGGATCGTCCCAGACCACCGCGTACTGGTGCCCCACGAAGTGGCGCAGCCGCTCCCAGTCCTCGTGCCAGCCGCGATAGGGCGCGGACGCGAGGGAGAGCACGAGCCACACGCTCGCGCCGGTCATCACGATCGACGCGCCGAACCACGCGAAGATGCGGCGATGCAGCTTCGCGCGGACCCAGTACGTCAGCCCGCGACCGAAGGGCGGCGGCGTGGGCCTGCAGCGCTCTTCACGCACCGTTGACGCCTTCGCGCGAGAGCACGTAGCCGACGCCGCGCACCGTCTTGATGCGCTGCGGCGGATCGTCGCCGAGCTTCTTGCGCAGCCGCGAGATGTGCACGTCGACCGTGCGCTCGCCGACCACGACGTCGTCGCGCCCCGCCTCCGCGAGCAGCGCGTTGCGGGGAATGACGCGCCCCGCGCGCTTGAGCAGCGCGACGAGGATGTCGAACTCGAGCCCGGTGAGCTCGACGACGCGCCCGTCGACGCTCACCTCGCGCGTGCCGAGATCCGCGCTGATGCCCGCGGCCGAGATGCGCTGATCGCTCGTCTCGGGGCGACCACGACGCATCACGGCGCGCAGGCGCGCGAGCAGCTCGCGCGGCGAGAACGGCTTCGGCACGTAGTCGTCCGCGCCGAGCTCGAGGCCGACCACACGATCGGTCTCGTCACCGCGCGCCGTCAGCATGATCACCGGGAGCGCGCCCTTCTCGACCCGGATGCGGCGCAGCACCTCGAGCCCGTCCATCTGCGGCATCATCACGTCGAGCAGCACGGCGTCGTACGCGCCGCTCTGACCTCCACCGAGCGCAGCGAGCCCCTTGGGCCCGTCGGGCGCATACGCGAGCGTCACGCCGTTCTGCGCGAGATACGTCTCGAGCAGCTCGAAGAGCCGTCGATCGTCGTCGATCAGGAGCACCCGGATCATCGGTGGAGGCCCGCCTCGGTCACGCGCTCGATCTTACTCGCTGTGCGCCCAGCGTGCGTCGTGGCGCGCCTCGTGGCGCTCACCTTCGTACACGCGATGCGCGGCGCGCGTGCACACGTCGGCGACGTGCGCCTCGAACGCGTCGCGACGCGCCTCGTGCCCGCGGCGCGCGCAGTGCGCGAAGCTCGCGAAGCCGCTCGCGTACCCAGCGACGGTGCCGAACGCGAGCAGACCGATCAGCAGCTTTCGTCCGAAGAACATCGTGATCTCTCCTCGTCTCGAAGAAGGTCTCTCGCTCACGCCCAGTCGCTGCGGCCGCGATACGGCCCGCCGCCGAAACGACCCCAGCCGCCGCCCGCGGCGAGGCCACGGTCGATCAGATCCGCGAGCTGCTTGCGCTGCGTCTCGTCGAGCGCGTCGCTCACGCGCGCGAGCGCGCCGACCATCGCCTTGCGCACCTCGCGCAGCTTCTCGTCGTGGCGCGCGAAGAGCTCGCCCATCTGCACCTCGTCGACGATGCCGGCGCGCAGCGCGGCCGCGATGTCACGGCGCGTGTCGTCGAGCTCGGTGCGCAGCGAGCGCGTCGAAGCGAAGATCTCCTCGACCGACTGCTTGATCACCTTCTCCTGACCGGGCGAGGTGTCGAGCCGCTCGAAGAGCCCGCGCATCCACCCGCCGCCCCAGCCGCCGCGGCGCCAACCACCACCCCAGCCGTGATGATCGTGGTGGTGCCAGCCATGACGGTGATGGCCGAAGCCGCGCCCGCACGCGCCGCCACCGCGGACCACCTTCACCAGACCGATCAGACACGCAGTTCCGACCAGGAATCCCAACATCGTCGCGTCCTCCGTGGGCGGCCACGCACGATGCGGGCATCGCCTTCGGAGAACGAAGATGCGGTGCGATGTTTGAGCGACGCCGGGGACCGCGGTGAAGAAACATGAAGCCGGCGCTCGCTTCGTCAGCGAGGCCGGCTTCGTCGCGCGATCAGCGGTCGATCACTCCCAGTCGGGGCGATCTTCGGCCGGCGCCGCAGCAGGCTCGACCGACGACTGCACCGCGGGCGGCGGCGGCGCCGACGCGGCGGGCGCGGGCGCGAACGCCGGCGTCGTGCCGAGCGCGTCGAAGTAGTAGCGGAACCCGGCGCCGCCCACGAGACCGGTGTTGCCGAAGCCCATGACGAAGTCGGGCTGCGGCGTGCCGAAGTCGGAGTCGTCGGGCCAGATCTGGGTGCCGATGCCGACCTGGAAATTGATCACGCAGTGATCGTCGAGGCGGTGCTCGACGCGCAGGTCCGCTTCGATCGTGAACGCGGCGTTCGTGTCGAGCTCGCCCGCGACGCTCTGGCTGTCGACGAGCACGCCGATGCGCCCGCCGATCTGCAGGTTCGTCTGCGTCGCGTCGGTGAGCGTGTAGAACACGCCCGCCGCGCCGCCGAAGTTCGGCGTGAGCACGCCGCCCTCGGGCAGGTTGAGCGAGAGCCCGAGGATGAAGTCGAGCTCCAGGCGGCCGAGGCCGACCGAGAGCGCGAATCCGCTCGGGCCGCCGAGCGAGACGTCGGCGCCGACGGCGAGCCCGTTGACGTCGTAGGCGTGCGCGGTGCGGGGCGCGAACGAGAGCGCGGCGACGCAGAGCGCGGCGGCCGCCAGGACGCGTGTGTGGTTGCGATCCATGAGGTCCTCCGTGCGCGGGACTCTCGCGGAGGCCGCGGAGAACACCAAGAAAACGGCGGTGTCCGGTGCGATCGCCGTCGCGCGCCGTCCGACGATCCGCGCGCCTGCTGAGGAGAGCCGGAGAATTTTTGAGGAGAGCAGGAGGGTTAGGAAGGCCACGTCATCGGGATTTCCTGTCGACTCACCGCACGCGGAGCGCTCGGACGAAGCGATCCGTTCGCGGCGATCGCACGCGGTGAGTCGGCAGGCAGCGCGACGACCCGAGCTTCGACTGCTCCGCCCGAAAACCCGACTCGGGCACGACGCGCAAATCCGAGCCTCACCACGCGCACGGCGACGTGGTGTTCCTAACGCGCCTGCTCTCCTCGAAAATTCTCTTCGGGCGCGCGCATCACGCGCATCCGAGCCCCACCACGCGCACTCACCTGATTCAGCGGGACGGAGGCGGCGGGCGGCTGGTCGGGCGGTCGCGGTGGGCGCTCGCGAAGCGCACCGCGACGTCGCGCAGGTCGTCCAGGTCGAACGGCTTCGCCAGCGATGCGTCGACCTCGAGCCGCTTCGCGACCTCGGCGCGCGAGTAGGCTGCGCTGATCAGCGCGATCTTCGGCATCGCGTCGCCCCTGAACGCAGCGCGCAGCGCGCAGAGCAGCTCTTCGCCGTCCATGTGCGGCATCATCAGGTCGACGAGCACGAGGCACGGCTTCACACGCGTCGCGATCTCCAGCGCGTGCCGGGGATCGGTCGTGGCTTCGACGAGCCAGCCCGCGTGCTCGAGCACCTTCCGCGCGAGCGTCACCACGTCTGCGTCGTCGTCGACGACGAGGATCGGACAGCGCTCGGCCAGCGGTACTCGGTTCACTCCACCTCGTCGTCGTCCCCGGTCGCGGCCGTTTCCACCACCGCGGGCGGCGGCTTCGGACCGAAGACCCAGGCGAGGAAGATGGACACGAAGTAGAGCAGGACCAACGGCACCAGCATCATCAGCTGCGAGCCGACGTCCGGCGGCGTGAGCAGCGCCGCGATCACCGCCGAGATCACGATCCACCACCGCGCGAACCCGAGCAGCTGCTTCCAGTTCACGATCCCCGCGAACGAGAGGAACGTGATCACCACCGGGACCTCGAACGTGATTCCGAACGCGAGGAGCATCCGCACCGAGAAGTCGAGGTACTCCGACATCATCAGCGTGGGCTGGATGCGGAGCTCGGAGTCCGGGAGCATCCCCGCGAAGCCGAGGAACGTCTCGAACGCGGCGGGGAACACCACGAGGTAGCCGAAGAACGATCCTCCCGCGAAGAAGATCGTCGACGCGAGCACGAAGGGCAGCGCGAGGCGCTTCTCGCTTCGATACAGGCCCGGCGCGATGAACTGCCAGAGCTGCCAGAAGAGCCACGGGCTCCCGAAGATCAGCCCGCACACGAAGGCGATCTTCATGTACGCGACGAACGGATCGATCGGGTTCGCGAAGTGCAGCTGGGGATCGCCCAGCCCGAGCTGACGCCACGCCTGCACGAGCGGGCGCGTGAGCAGATCGAGGATGCGCTCCTTGAACGCCCACGCGATGGCGACGCCCGGGATCAGCCCCCAGAGCGCCTTGACGAGGCGGTTGCGCAGCTCGCCGAGGTGCTCGAAGAACGTCATCTCGACGTCGTCCTCGGGGTCCGACGCGTCGCCGATCTTCTTCTCGAGCGCAGCCGTCTTCGCGGGCTTGCCCATCACGCCTCTCCGCTCGCCTTCGCCTTGATCGCAGCGAGCGTCGCGGCGCTCTCGTCGACCGACTTCGCGTCTCGCGTCTCGGGGAACGGCTTCGCCGCGAGCGCGTGCTGGATCTCCGAGAGGTCGACGCCGTCGAGCGGCATCTCCATCGTGCGCTGCTTGTACGTGAGCCCGCGCGCGCCCCCGCTCGATGCGGCCGCCGACGACGCGCCCATCGGCGCCGCCACCGGCACCGGCGCGACCGGCGCCTCGTCCTCGAGGGGCGGCGGCGGTGCGTGCGCCGAGACCATCGGCTTCGCGGGGGCGGTGCCCGACGACGCCAGCGCGGCCGAGGACGCGGCGGCCGAGGACGCGGCGGCCGAGGACGCTGCGGCCGCCGAGGCCGCGGGCGCGACCGGCTTCGGCGCGGGCTTCTGGCTCATCGCGAGCAGCTTCTGCTTCCGCAGCTCCGCGAGCTCTCGCAGCTCCTCGTCGCGCAGCAGATCGTCGATGCCGGTGCTCGCCCGGATCTCGTTCGCGGCGCGCCGGAACTGCCGGTACGTCTTCGCCACGGTCTTGACCATCGTGGGGAGCTTGTCGGGCCCGACCGCGATGAGGATCAACACCGCGATCACGACCATCTCGCCGAACCCGATTCCGAACATGGCGGAGGCCACGGTGTAGCAGAATTCGGCTCTCCCGCGGAGCGTTCCGGCCCCGCCCTGCCCAGATGCGCAGACCTACGTGGTGTCCTCCGCGGCGACACCGGCCGCGAACGCGAGCGCTTCCTGGGGGCTCGCGGCGAGGCGGACCCACGCCGCGATCGTCCGCGCACGCTCGCGCGCGGTCTCCTTCGCGAGCGGAGGCGCGGTGAGGCGCTCGATGCGATCCGCGATCGCGAATTCGAGATCGGGCGCGCGCGGATCGATCCCCTGCGAGAGCGCCTGCACGAGCGGGCTCGCGCGCACCGCACGCACGAAGCGTCGGACCTCGGCCGCCGAGCCCGGCGTGGTGGCGAGCAGCGCGCGGCCTTCGCGGGTGATCGCGTGACGTCGCGCGCCCTCGCGCGTCGCCCATCCGAGCGCGCGCGCGGCGGCGAGCTGGTAGTGCGCGTGCCTCCGCGCCATGCCCGCGTGCGTCGCGACGTCGTCGCCGGTCGACGGCGCGCGCGCGAGCACCTCGATCGTCGCGCGGATGCGACCGAGCTTCGTCGCGGCTTGCGGAACGTCCGCCGAGGGGACCGACATCGCAGCGGGCGATGGTAGCGTGCGCGTGGCATCATCGATCGCGCGTGGCGTACCGCGACGAGAACGACGCGCTGCGCGCGCGCATCGAGCAGCTCGAGCGCGAGAACGCGGAGCTTCGTCGCGAGCGCGCGCACCTCCGCGCGCCGCTGCGGACGACGACCACCGGCGAGCGTCTGCTCGGCGCGCCGCTGGTGTTGATCGAGGAGCGCGAGATCGACGGCGCGCTGCCAGCGAGCGCGCACGAGGAAGTGCTCGAGACGCTCCGCGCCGCGTTCGGCGCGATCGGGGACGGCCAGTCGGTCGGGCACACGCTCACGTGGCGGCTCGGTCCACCGGCGCGACAGCGCATCGTCGAGGTGATCGTGACCTCGCGCGAAGGACGCACGCGGGTGCGCGTGCTCGAGCGCCTCGGAACGCTCGCGGGCGGGCTCTTCGGCGGCATCGTCGGTGGCGCGGGCGCGGGCGGTGCCGCGGTGATCGCGCCGCTGCTCGCGCTCGTCGATCCGGTGCTCGCGCTGGTGTCGGTGCCGCTGTGGATCGGCGCGGTGCACGCGTTCGTTCGCGCCGGGTACGAGAGCACCGCGAACGCACGCGCGCGCGAGCTCGATGGGCTGACGAACGAGATCGAGCGCCTCGTGCGTCATCGCGTGGCGCAGGACGTGCCCAAGGTCCGCGTCGACGCGAAGCACGACGACGACGAGCACGTCACGGGCGCGACGCGCGCCGCAGAGCGCCGCGCGACCTGATCGGGATCACCGGCCCGAGCGGCGCGGTTGCGACCCGTCCGCGCGCGCATACCTCCCGGTCATGCGAATGCCTGTGCAGATCCACTTCCGCGACATGGACGCGTCGGAGGCGATGGAGTCTCTGCTGCGCGAGAAGCTCGAGGGTTTGGCCCAAATCGAGCCGCGCGCGACGTCGTGCCACGTCGTGATCGAGCCCACCGACAAGCGCCATCGTCACGGCACGATCCACCGCATCACGGTGCGGCTCGCGGTGCCCGGGGACGAGCTCGTCGTGAGCCGCGAGAGCGGCGAGGATCACTCGCACGAAGATCCGTACGTCGCGCTGCGCGATGCGGTCGACGCGCTTCGCCGCCAGGTGGTCGAGCGCAATCGCATGCGTCGCGGCGCCTGAGCGAGCGCCCGCGCGGCCCGCCCCGCCCACGTACCATCCCTCCGCGGCACGTGGGCGAGGCGGCGTGCGAGGGAGATCACGCCCAGGGGGGCTGGCGTGATCTCCGCGGCTCCGTGGGGTCACGAGCGTCGGGGGGGCGGCGACTGCTCGTGTGAACGAAGCCTTGCTCGTCGGATCACTCCGCCATCGGGCGGTTCTCGAGCTCCTGCACGTTGCGCTCGCGCTCCTCGACGCCCTCTTCGGTCTGCTCGAGGCGCTGCTCTTCCATCTCGTGCTGCTGCTCGAGGGCCTCCTGGCGCTGCTCGAGCTCGCGGTCGAGCTGCTGCTGCTGCGTGTCCAGCTGCTGCTCGCGCTGCTCGCGCTCCTGCTCGAGCTGCTGCTCCTGGGCCTCCATGCGCTCGTCGAGCGCCTCCTCTTGCGTGTCGATCGCGTTCTCGCGCGGCGACTCGCACGCGCTCAGCGCGCCGAGGGCGAGGCCAGACAGGATCCCGATCATCAGGTGCTTCCGCATTCTTGGTTCTCTCCTCTCTGTACGGTCCCGGGAGGAGCAACCGCGATGCCGATCCCGACGCAGCGCGTCGTTCGCACCGATCTTCTCTTCGCGCTGGACGCGCGCGTGTCGCCAGCGCTCGGCTGTCGCGCCGAGGTGCAGGCCATCGCGTCCACGACGCGCGGAGTGTGAGGCGCGATGACGCGAGCTCGAGCCTCACCGTCTCGCGCCCGTCACCAGCCGGCGCGGCGACGACGGATCACGAGACCGATCGCCACGACCGCGAACGCGAGCGCGAGCTGCGAGCCCGATGCGCCGTGCGCGACGCTGCACCCGCCGGAGATCATGCGCGGGCCGTCGCCGGGACCGCCGTCGTCGCCCGGGCCGCCGTCGTCGCCCGGGCCCTCGCAGTCGATCGCGTCCTCGCCGTCGCAGTCCTGATCGATGCCGTCGTCGCAGATCTCGTCGGCGCCGGGGTGCACGTCGGCGTCGCCGGGCGCGCAGTCGTCGGACCCGTAGCCGTCGCCGTCCTCGTCGGTCGCGGGCGCGTTGCAGGTGCCGGCGTTGCAGCCGAGCTCGCACGGCTCGCGGAACACCATGCCGCGCTCGCAGCGCACGCGATCGTCGCCCTCGCAGCTCCACGCGTCGCCGATGCCGCCGGGGCACGGCGGAGGCGCGGTCGAGGTCACGCGGATCTGGATCTGCGCGTCGACGGGGCCGCCGCTCTCGCTGAACCACGCGACGCCTTCGCGCACGAGGTTGAAGAACTGCGGGTAGTCACCGGGCGCGTCGGGCGCGCGCACGCGGAACACGAAGCGACCGGTGCCGCCGGGCGGGACCTCGCGATCGATCGTCGCGGCGCGGTTCGGCGCGGGCCAGGTGTCGGCCGCGATCGGGCTCGCGACGTCGCGCGGCTCGGTGGTGCCGAGGAAGACCTCGCCCGGGCGCCAGGTCTGCGCGCCGGTGTTGCGCATCTCGAGGTAGCCCTCGTGGGTCGCGCCGGCCTCGAGCGGGAACGGATCGCGCGCGAGCGGGAAGCTCTGCGAGACGTACGCGGCGCCCCAGTCGCGCGTCGTGACCCAGAAGTCCGGGCCCATCTCGTTGTAGACGCCGGTCGTGTTGTCCCGGTAGTGCGCGTAGCGCTGCGAGAAGCACGAGTAGCTGGGCGCGCAGCCGTTGTAGTAGTGGGTGACGGTGCGGATCCAGGCGTCCCAGCGATCGTTGCCGATGCGCACGCCGTTCATCCACGCGATCGCCTGCGCGCGGTTCTCGACGCCCGGCACGTACGCCGAGCGGACCACCATGTTCGCGACGAAGTCGACCGCCGCCTGGGTGTTGCCGGCGATCGAGAGGATGCGATTGCCCTCGCGCGCGAGGGTCTGCTCGAACGTGCCGGCGTCGAACTGGAACATGCCGAGCCCGCCCTGACGATCGGCGCACGGGCCGTCGCCCGCGCCCGCGACGACCGGGCCGCCGCCGCAGTCGCTGCTGTTCGGGCCCTGACAGGCCCACGTGAGCTCGCGCCAGCAGTGGCTCATGCGCGTCTCGGCGTCGGCGATGCCCGCGAGCAGCCAGCCCTGCTCCATGCCCGCGCCGAACGCGGCGTCGCGGATCTGACCCGCGCGCACGCGACGCTCGGCCGCGGTGAGGTCCGCGGAGACGACGCCCACCTCGCCCGGCTCGTCCATGAGCATGCCCATCGGCGGGGCGGGCTCGTTCTGCATGCACGCTGGCAGCAGCAGCGAGAGCGCGGTGAGGCAGACGAACGCAGCGCGGCGCATCATGCCCCGCTGCGGTTACAAGCCACGTGCCGGCGCGCCGGGCGCCGGAACGGCGCGAGATGCGGTGTGGGCATCGCGCGAGCGTGCGGGTTTGGCAGGAAAACGCGGAATTCTCGGGAGAAGTGCTGCTCGGAAACTGGACGATCCCGAGCGGTGCGCGTCAGGCGCTAGCGCGCGACGACACTTCGGGCCGGATACTTTTGCAGGTTCCCGATCAGGATCGTCGCGTCTTCCCGAACGCTGCCGTCGGCGTCCTCCGACGCTCGCGTGCGGAGCGGCTCGAGGAATTCTCGCCATCCGACGTACGAGATCGCCAGCACCGCCGCCCCCCGCACGTCGGGATCGGCGTCCTCGAGATACGAGCCGAAGATCTCGAAGATCCCGGGGTCGTGCTCGATCGGCGCGGCGAGCGCGAGATCGTAGATGCTGCGCATCCGATCGGCGCGCGACGTCGCGCTCAGGGCTCTCTGCCGGATCTCCTCGAGGCCGAGGATCGACATGCCCGAGCGGATCAGCTCGGCGACTTCCTCGACGTTCTCACCGGCGAGCGCGATGTAGCCTCGGCTGATCTTGGGATCCTGGATCCAGTGGATCCTCGTGCGCCCGTCTTCGGTCGTGTAGATGTCTTCCGCCGGCGCGTCGCCGTCGGCCTCGATCACACGCGCCAGTAGCCAGTACTCCTCGTTGGCGAACCCCATCATCTCGTCGGCGTCTTCCTTCTCGCCCGGGACGAGCCGAAGGATCGGGGCCGTCAGGATGTCTCCGCTCTTCACGCGGAAGCTGTACCCCGTTTCGGGGATCTCGTGCGAGCACGTCGCTCGTCAGGCCGCGATGATCTCGTCGTCCGGCGGCGGGCCCTCGAGCGTCAGCTGCGCCGCGTCCTGGAGCGCGTAGGCGTGGGCGAGGCCGAAGACCCAGATCGGCGCGGTGAGGATGAGCAGACCCGGGCCCGGCGTGACGATCGCGTGCAGCACGACGAAGAGCAGGCCCGAGAGGTGGTGCAGCACCGACCACACGACCGCGCCCTCCGCGAGATCGACGACCTCGCGATCGCGGCGCAGCACGAAGTACGCGATGCACGCGAGCGCGAGCCCGAGGAAGAAGCCGCTCGATCCGGTGACCACGAGCCCGACGCCCGTGACCACGCCGATGAGCCCGACGCCGTCGGTCATCGCGCCGACGCACAGCATCATCGGCGCGAACACGAGGCTCGTGAGGACCGACCACACCATGCCGATCCCCGCGGTCCAGGTGATCGGCGACGGAGTGCCTCGCGGGACCTCGCGCGACACTCGCGACTCGCGGTACGCGCCGCGTCCGACGCGCAGCGCCGGGCCCGGCACGCTGCCCCATCGCGCGGCGAACCGGACGGACCAGTACGCGGTCGCGACGACGGCGACCATCGCGATGCCGAGCACGAAAAGGGCGTACAGCACGAGTCCCATGCTCGCTCTCCATGAGCGCGCTGCACGCGCGCGTCAGAGGGTCGATCGATCTCCGATCACGATGCTCGCCGCGCTCTCGGACGAGGCATCTTCGTCGTCGCGCTCGTCGCGCTGCACGCGCGCCACGATCGCGCACGCACGCCCGAGCGACCACGCGTGGACGAGGCCGATCGCGCAAGGCACGGCGACGACCACGGCGATGCGCGCGTCGTCCTCGTGCACCGCGAAGAGCACGAACGAGACGAGCACCATCGCGTGGTGCAGCGACGACCACGTCGCGACCGAGAGCGCACGCTCTCCGGCGTCGTGATCGCGCTCGATCAACGCGCGCGACGCGCGCATCAGCGAAGGCCCGAGCGCGAACGCGGCGATCGCGGTCGCGAAGACGCCGAGCCCGGAGAGCGTCAGCAGGATCTGCCGCACCGGATCGTGACGCGCGGGCGCGAGCAGGAAGACGAGCCCGCTCGGCGCGAACACGAGCGTCGTGAGGAGGCCCCACACGCAGCCCACGCCCGCCACCACCAGCACCGCGAGCGGGACGCGTCGCGGCTCGTGGCTGCGGACGAGCGCGCGGCGATACGGGCCCACACCGACGAGCGCGGCAGGACGCGACACGCGACCCCAACGATCGCGCGCGCGCCACGCCCACCACGCGGTGAGCACGGCACCGATCATCGCGGCAAACGTCGCGATGCGGGCCAAGAGCTCGGCCATATCTCCGCGCGCGATGCGCGCGCCGTGCCGAGCGTCAGCGGAGCGCGCGCGACATCAGGAGCTCGTCCACGTACGCATCGGGGCTGCGCCGGATCGCGTCGGGCTCGCGGCCGTACACGACGAACCCGTGGCGCTCGTAGAGCCGCAGCGCGCGAACGTTGTCGGCGGCGAGCGTCAGGATCAATCGTTGGTGGTCCAACGATGCGTGCTCGATCGCGCGCGCGACGAGCGCATCCGCGAGCCCGGTCCCGCGCGCGTCGGGGTGCACGTACATCCCCCAGAGCAGCGCGCGATGGCGCAGCTTCGCGCCGTCGAAGCCGGTCACGCCGGCGACGCCGAGGAGCGTTGCGTCTCGCTCTCCGCCGAACACGGCGTGACCCGCGAGGCGCTGCGCGACGCTCGCATCGGTCTCGTGCTGCTCGTCCTCGGGCGCGACCCGGAACGCGTCGGGTGCTTGGCGCAGACCGAGCGCGCGCAGCGCGCGATAGGCGGGCGCGTCGTGCGCGCCGAGGCGACGGATCGCGATCGACATCGCGCAGCGTGTGGTGCTCGGCGCGCGATCCAGGAAGTGACATGTCGAGCGCGCGGGATGGACCAAGCTCACGCGGGCGGGACGAACCAGACGATCTCGCCTTCCGGCCACCGACCTGCCCAGCCGCACGGATAGGCGCCGCGCTGATACGCCGCGAACATGCCGTCGATCATCGGACTGAACGCGCTCGGTCGGGGCGCCTTGCTCGTCGCAAGGATGAGCTTGAGGTCCGTGAAGATCTCTTCCGGGTACTCACGGCCGAGGGCGAGGCGGCTCGCGATCTGCCTGGCGATCGTGTCGACCTCGCGAGATGACAACGGTGCGATCAAATCGTGGCTCGTGACGAGCTCACGTCCGAGGTCGGCTGCGCAAAGGCTCCATCGCTCGGCGAGGGCGTGACCGCGCAGCTGGACCCAATCCTCGCCATCCTCGAGATCTTCGCGCGAGAACGCGTAGCTCCAGGCCTCGGCGGGGTCGTGTACGACGCGCGCACGCGCCGAGCTCGCGGTGCCGAACACCCGCCCTGCGCCGAGCTCGCGCACCCGCTGCGCAACTTGGTCCGGCGTCGCTTCGTGCAATCTCGAGATCATCGCGGGCTCCCCAAACGAAACGAGCCGGCCCTCTCGGGCCGGCTCGCTTCTCCGTTCGTTCTTCTCGTCGCGCTCAGCTGCCCACGGCGCGCAGTCGCTCCGCGATGCGCGACAGGTCGCGCAGCTGCGCCTCGTACGCGCGCGTCAGCTCGCTGATGCGCTTGGCCGCGGTGAGCGTCTGCTCGCTCCCGCGCGCCTGCGCGCGGTGCGACTGGTGGAGCTGGTTCACCATGCTCGAGATGTTCTCGATCGCCTGGCTGATCTGACGTCCGCCGCGCGCCTGCTCCTGCGACGAGCGCTCCACGTGCTGCGTGATGAGCCGCATCTTCTCGGCGCTCTTCATGATGAGCTCCGAGCCGCGCGCCTGCTCCGCGGTCGCCGCCGCGATCTGCTGCACCGTCTCGGCGATGCGGCCGATCGCGTCGGTCACCTGCTTGCTGCCCTTGGCCTGCTCGACCGTCGCGCGCGCGATCGCGCGCACCATCGCGGTGCTCTTCTGCGAGCTCTCGAGGATCTTCTTGAGCGCGGTCTCCGCGCTCGCGCTGACCTCGACGCCGCGATCGACCGTCGCCGCGCCGCGCTCGACGGCGGTGATGCCCTTCTTCGACTCCGCCTGGATCGTCTTGATCAGGTCCGCGATCTCGCGCGTGCTCGCGCCCGCGCGCTCAGCGAGATCCTTGATCTCGTCGGCGACGACCGCGAAGCCCTTGCCGTGCTCGCCCGCCTGCGCCGCGATGATCGCGGCGTTCAGCGCGAGCAGGTTGGTCTGCT
Source organism: Sandaracinus amylolyticus (assembly GCF_000737325.1). Classification (NCBI taxonomy): domain Bacteria; kingdom Pseudomonadati; phylum Myxococcota; order Polyangiales; family Sandaracinaceae; genus Sandaracinus; species Sandaracinus amylolyticus. Next base: position 10,252,587 of record NZ_CP011125.1, on the reverse strand, counting down.
CCGCGACGTCGTCGATGACGTCGAGGATGTCGCCGATCGCCTCGATGCGCGTGCCGAGGTTCGAGATGACCTGCACCGCCTCGCTCGAGGTCTCCTTGATGCGGTTGATCTCCTGGATCGTCTTGAGGATCGCCTCGGCGCCGATCTCCGCGTCCGACGCGACCTGCTCGGAGAGACGCGCGGTCTCGTTCGCGTTCGACTGCACCTGGTCGATCGAGACGTCCATCTCGTTCATCGACGACGACGTCTCTTCGGCCGTCAGCGAGAGCGCGTCGACGTTCCGCGCGACTTCCTTGATCGAGTAGGTCATCTCCTCGATCGAGCTGACGGTCTCGCGCACGCTCGCGGCGAGGTTGCCGGTGTTCTCCGCGACCTCGTCGTTCGTCGCGGTCATCTCGAGGATCGAGCTCGAGCTCTCCTCCGCGTTGCTCGCGAGCGCCTCGACGTGCTGCGCGATCTGGTGCAGCTGCTGCGTCATCTCCTGCATCGAGCGCGTCGTCTGCTCGACCGCGGCCATCTGCTCGCCGAACCCGTTCGAGAGCAGATCGAGGTACTGCGAGAGCTTCTCCTCGGCGTCGCGCACCTGACGACGCAGGCCCTTCGCCTCTTCCTCGCCGGCGCGGCGCGCGCGCTCCGCTTCGTCGACCTCGCGGCGCTGCGCTGCGATCGTGGTCTCGAGATCGCGCACGCGCTGCTCGAGCTCGCCGGCACGGGTGCGGAGCGGCGTGGCCTGCGACTCGGCGTCGCGCGCGCGCTGCTCGAGCTCGCTCACCCGACCGCGCAGCGGCTCCGACTTCGCCTCGGCGTCGCGCGCGCGCTGCTCGAGCTCCGAGAGGCGGCTGCGCAGCGGCGCGAGCTGGGCCTCGGCATCGCGCGCCCGCGACTCGAGCTCGCTCGAGCGACCACGCAGCGTCTCGAGCTCGGCGAGGCGCGACTTGAGCCCGTCGATCTCCTTCTGCGCGCGGCCGTTCTGCTCGCGGAGCGCCTCTTCTTCGCGGCGCTCGTCGCTGAGCTTCTCGGCGATCTTCTCGATCGCGTCGAACGCGTCGTACTCCGCGACCGGGAGGTCGGCGGGGCGACGCGGCTTCCGACCGTCGAGGACCTCGCGCAGCGCATTGAACGAATGCGTGCTGCTGCCCGAAGGTGCCGCGAAGCCGGTCACCCAGACGTAGAGCGCGCCGAGCGCGGCGGCCGCCACGATCGTCACCGCACCACCGGCGTAGACCGGTCCCGGGCCCTGCGATGCGGTGAGATAACCGACGAAGGCGCCAACGAGCACCAACAGCAGCGCCCAGGGCGCGTTCTTGCTCTGGAAGATTCTTTCCACCATTCGTTCCCGGCCGCGCGAGGGTACGCGCCTCTTTCTGCGCGAAGCAAGAACGCGAGGAAGATCGATCACTGCCTGGCCGGGGAGGACCGTGACGACGCGGCGCGCGACTGCTGCCTCGAGTCCGCACCTCGCGCCTCCGATCGCCGCACACGCGCGCGCACGCGGCTTGCTGTGCTGGAGTGCGCACATGCGCGCCCTCCTCGCACTCGCTTCGCTCCTCGCCATCGCCGCGCCCGCCGCGGCCCAGCCGCTGGTCGTCATCGATCCCGGCCACGGCGGCTCGGACCCAGGCGCGGTCGGCTGCTCGATCGAGGAGGAGGACGTCGTGCTCGACGTCTCGCAGCGCCTGCAGGTCCTGCTCGAGCGCGACGGAGTCCGGATCGCGATGACGCGCGACGCCGACACGACCGTCGGGCTCTCGGCGCGCGCCACCTTCGCGAATTCGCGCGGCGCGACCGGCTTCGTGAGCATCCACTCCAACTCGAACGGCGGCACCCCCGCGACCGGCACCGAGACGTTCGTCTATCCCGGCTCCAACGCGCGCACCCGCGCGCTCGGCCAGGGCGTGCAGTCCGCGATGATCGCCGCGTGGGGCCTGCGCGATCGTGGCCTCAAAGAGGGCAACTTCGCGGTCGTGCGCGAGACGACGATGCCCGCCGCGCTCGGCGAGCTCGCGTTCACCAACAATTGCGCGACCGACGCGCGCTACCTCAGCGACCCCGCGCAGCGCCAGCGCATGGCCGAGCACCTGCGCACCGCGATCCTGAACTGGCTCGGCGTCTCGCCGATGCCGACGACCGGCACGCTGCGCGGTGTGGTCTTCGAGGACCAGGGGGTGGGGACCGAGGACATCACCGTGCGCATCGGCGGCGCGGGCGTTCGCGTCACCGAGACCGGCGCGAGCGCGACCTCGGCCGCCGACGGCGCGTGGTCGTTCACCGTGCCGCCCGGCGAGTACACGGTCGAGGCCTCGCACGCCGGGCACGTGACCGCGTCGCGCCGCTGCGCGGTGGTGAGCGGGATGACGACGTGGTGCTCGGTCGGTCTTCTCCCCGAGTCGACGCCGCCGCCGCCCGACGCGGGCTCGGTGGGCGAGGAGGACGCGGGCGTGATCGAAGAGGTCGATGCGGGAGCGCGCGACGCGGCGACGGGCGGCGATGCCGGCCCGGCGCGCGATGCCGGGGCCACCGGGCCGGGCCGCGAGATGATCGACGGCGGATGCAGCGTGGGGCACGGCAGCGGATCGAGCGCGTGGCTCGCCATGGTGCTCGCCGGTCTCGTGATCGCGATGCGTCGCCGTCGCGCTCCGGTCGCGCTGCTCGCGACGTTCGCGATCGTCGGATGCGCGCGTGAGGCCGCGCCGACCGCGCACGAGAGCGATCTCCGCGGGATCGTCGACGAGGAAAATGTGGCACCGAGTGCCAGAATCGGTGCGCGCCCGGTCGCGTCGTTCGTGACCCTCGGGCCGCGTCGCGAGTGGCTCGTGCAGGATCTCGTCACGCCGGTGCTCTCGCCGGACGGGACGCGCGCGCTGCTCGCGTCGCCGGATCACACCGCGCTCTTCGTGCTCGAGCTCGACGGCACGAGCACGGTCCGCGAGCTCTGCGGCGTCGGTCGCTGCGGGTGGGAGCCGCAGTGGCAGGACGACGGCGCGGCGGTCGCGTTCCGCACCGAGGGCCAGTCGGGCACCGCGGTCCCGGCCGAGGCGGTGTCGCTCGAAGATGGTCGCAGCCTCGCGGTGCACGTCGGAGAGCGCGGCGTGCACGCCTGGACCGACGAGGACGATCGCGCGTGGCTGCGCATCGACGGTCGCGTGCGCGAGATCGGGCCCGAGGGAGAGCGCGTGATGATGCCGACGCTCACGAGCGATCGCCGTCACGTCGTGATGTGGGGCCTCACCGAGGGCGTGCTGATCCATCGGGTGCGCGACGGCGCGATCGTGTACGCGGGGCCGGGCGGCCATCCGCGCGTGGATCCGTCGGGACGCTGGCTCGTGCTCGAGCGCACCGAGGACGACGGGCACGAGATCACGCGCTCCGATCTCTACGTCGTCGATCTCGCGGACCCGAGCTACGCGATCGCGCCGCTCGTGCTGAGCGACGATCGCGTCGAGCGCATGCCCTCGCTCTCGCGCATCGGCGACGACGGAGCGGGCACGCTCGCGTACGTCGAGGAAGGCGCGCTGGTCGTGCGCGAGGTGCGGCTCTCGCGCTGACTATCGACGTCGCGTGATGCGCGCGAGCTCGCTCGAGAACGCGCTCGGCGAGAAGTCGGGGTGCTTCTCGCGCACGTCCTCGAGCCCCGCCCCGAGGTCCGCGCGGATGCGATATTCGTACGGCGGCGGGACCACCCAGAACAGCGCGGTCGCGACCCCGCGCGTCGCCGCCGACGGAGTGCACAGCACCCACACGCTCGTCGTGCGGCGGCGCTTCACCACGTAGCGCGCGAGCACGTCGTTCACCCGCTTGCGGCGCCCCGCGTCCCACGTGCCTCCGCCGGGCACGTAGAACAGCACGGCGACGCGCTCGTCCTCGCGCCGCGCGCCGAGCTCGCGCTCGAGCGCCGAGAGATAGATCTCGAAGCTCGCGTCGGTGTGGTCCGGCAGCACCTGCGCGACGACCACGGGGCCGATGCGCGCGTAGAGCAAGTGCTCGTCCTGTCCGTAGACCGTCGACTCCATCGGCATGCAGTCGCGCGATGGTAGCGCGCATGTCGTCGCATCCACCAAGGACGATCTGCGGCCTCTCGGTTGCACGAGAGCACGCGCCATGCGCCGCGGGGTCGCCGCTCTCGTCGTGCTGCTCGTGATCCTCGCCCTCGGCGGGATCGCCGGGATCAAGTGGTCGCAGATCACGACGATCATCGCGCACGCGCAGGACATGGAGCGACAGGGCCCGCCGCCCGAGGCGATCGGCGCGGCGGTCGCCGAGGAGCAGGTGTGGCCACAGACCGCGCACGCGGTGGGCACCGTCGCGTCGAATCGCGACGTCGCGATCGCGAACGAGCTGCCGGGTGTGGTCGCGCGCATCGCGTTCGACTCCGGTGACGCGGTGCGCGCGGGCGACCTGCTCGTGCAGCTCGACGTGAGCGTCGAGCGCGCGAACCTCGACGCCGCGATCGCGAACGAGCGCCTCGCGCGCGTGACCGCCGACCGCGCGCACCAGCTCGTCGCGCGCGGCGTCGCGTCGGAGCAAGAGGGCGACAACGCGGAGGCGAACGCGGCGAGCGCGGCCGCGCAGGTGGAGTCGCTGCGCGCGACGATCGAGCGCAAGACGGTGCGCGCGCCGTTCGACGGACGCGTCGGCATCCGCGCGGTGCGGCTCGGGCAGTACCTCCAGCCCGGCACGACGGTCACGACGATCGCGGGCGAGGACGCGACGTACGTCGACTTCACGTTGCCGCAGGAGCTCTTGCCCGCGCTGCAGGTCGGGATGCGCGCCGAGGTGCGCGGCGCGGGAGAGCGCGAGACGCTCGCCGGAGAGGTCGCGGCGATCGAGCCCTCCGTCGATCCGACCACGCGCACCGTCGGCCTGCGCGCGATCGTGCGCACCGGTCAGGAGCAGCTGCGCGCCGGCATGTTCGTCGACGTCGACGTGGTGCTCCCGCAGCGCGAGAGCGTCGTCGCGGTGCCCTCGACCGCGATCGTGCACGCGCCCTACGGAGACTCGGTCTACCTCCTCGAGCCCTCGGATCGCCGCACGCCCGACGGCCAGCCGATCCTCGTCGCGCGGCAGACGTTCGTGCGCCTCGGCGAGCAGCGCGGCGACTTCGTCGCGATCACGCAGGGCGTCGAGCCCGGGCGCCAGGTCGTCAGCGCGGGCGCGTTCAAGCTGCGCAACAACGCGCCGGTGATCATCACCGAGGACGCCGCGCCGCAGCCCGAGCTCGCGCCGCGCCCGGTGAGCCGCTGAGGCATCGCGATGAAGGGTCTCACCGACGTCTTCGTGCGCCGCCCGGTCCTCGCGATCGTGGTGAACCTGCTGATCCTCGTCGCGGGCGTGCAGGCGATCCGATCGCTCAGCGTGCGCCAGTACCCGCGGCTCGAGCTCGCGACGGTGACGATCTCGACCGTCTACGTCGGCGCGAGCGCAGACCTCGTGCGCGGGTTCATCACCACGCCGATCGAGCGCGCGATCTCGGCGGCCGACGGCATCGAGTACATCGAGTCCGAGAGCACCCAGGGCATCTCGACGATCCGCGCGCGCTTGCGCCTGAATTTCCCGGCGAGCGATGCGCTCGCCGACATCAGCGCGCGCGTGAACCAGGTGCGCAACGAGCTCCCGCCCGAGGCCGAGCTGCCGACGATCCTGATCGAGCCGTCGGACGCGCAGATCGCGGCGATGTACCTGAGCTTCCGCTCGCCGATCCTCGAGCCGAACCAGGTCACCGACTACCTCGTGCGCGAGGTGCAGCCGCGCCTGTCCGCGATCGACGGAGTGCAGCGCGCCGATCTGCTCGGCGGTCGCGCGTTCGCGCTCCGCGCGTGGCTCGATCCCCAGCGCATGGCGTCGCTCGGCGTGTCGCCGTCCGACGTGTCGCGCGCCCTCGCGGACGAGAACTATCTCGCGGCGGTCGGCAACACCGACGGCGCGCTCGTCCGCGTCGATCTCACCGCGACCACCGATCTCCAGAGCGTCGATCAGTTCCGCCGGCTCGTAGTGCGCCGCGACGGCGACACGCTCATTCGTCTCGCCGACGTCGCCGACGTGCAGCTCGGCTCCGAGAGCTACGACCAGGACGTGCGCTTCGCCGGCGAGCGCGCGGTGTTCATGGGCGTCTGGGTACGCCCCAACGCGAACGCGCTCGAGGTGATCGAGCGGGTGCGCGCCGAGCTCGCGCTGCTGCAGGCCGATCTCCCGGTCGGGATGGAGGCGACGGTCGCGTACGACTCGACCGAGTACATCGAGGACGCGATCCGCGAGGTCACGCGCACGCTCCTCGAGACGGTGTTGATCGTCGTGCTCGTGATCACCGCGTTCCTCGGATCGCTGCGCGGCTCGATCGTGCCGGTCGTCGCGATCCCGCTCTCGCTGATCGGCGCTGTGTTCCTGATGCAGGTGCTCGGCTTCACGCTGAACCTGCTCACGCTGCTCGCGATCGTGCTCTCCGTCGGGCTCGTCGTCGACGACGCGATCGTCGTCGTCGAGAACGTCGAGCGGCACATCCGCGAGGGCCAGACGCGCGTGCAGGCCGCGCTGCTCGGGGCGCGCGAGCTGGTCGGTCCGATCATCGCGATGACGATCACGCTGCTCGCGGTGTACGTGCCCGTCGGGTTCCAGGGCGGGATGACCGGCGAGCTCTTCCGCGAGTTCGCGTTCACGCTCGCGGGCGCGGTGCTCATCTCGGGCATCGTCGCGCTCACGCTCTCGCCCGTGATGTCGTCGCGCCTGGTGCCCGAGAAGCAGGGGCGGATCGCGCGCGCGGTGGCGCGCGCGTTCTCGGCGGTGCAGCGCGGGTACGGGCACGCGCTCGACACGACGCTCGCGATGCGCCCCGTCGTGTACGTCGTGTGGATCCTGATCGCGCTCGCGACGATCCCGATGTTCATGCTCTCGTCGTCGGAGCTCGCGCCCGAGGAAGATCAGGGCGTCGTGTTCAGCTCGCTCGAGGTCCCCGCGAACGCGAGCCTCGAGCAGGTCTCGGCGTACGCCGGAGAGCTGCAGCACGTCTTCGAGCAGGACCCCGACTACCACCAGAGCTTCCAGCTCACGACGCCGGGCACCGCGTTCGGCGGGATGATCGCGGCGCCGTGGCAGGAGCGCGAGCGCGACATCTTCGCGATCCAGGGCGCGCTCACGCCGCGCGTCTCGGCGATCGCCGGGGTGCGCGCGCCGCTCTTCCTCCCCGCCGCGCTGCCGAGCCCGGGCACGCTGCCGATCGAATTCGTGGTCAGCGCGAGCGCCGATCACGAGGAGATCGTCCGCTACACCGAGCGCCTCACCGAGATCGCGGCGCAGAGCGGCGAGTTCGCGTTCCCGCCGATCAGCGACGTGCGCTTCGACGAGGCGCGCGCCGACATCGTGCTCGATCGCGATCAGATCGCCGCGATGGGCGTGAACATGGGCCAGATCGGCTCCGATCTGTCGTGGATGCTCTCGGGCAACTACGTGAACCGCTTCAACATGGCGGGCCGCAGCTACCGCGTGATCCCGCAGATCGTGCGCACCTCGCGCCTCGTGCCGCGGCAGCTGCAGGACATCCACGTGACCGGGCCGAACGGCACGCTGATCCCGCTCGGCGCGATCGCGACGCTGCAGGAGACGGTCGAGCCGCGCACGCTGAACCGCTTCCAGCAGCTCAACTCGGTGAAGCTCTCGGGCGTGCCGGCGCGCTCGGTCGACGCGGCGCTGCGCGTGCTCGAGGAGGCCGCGGCCGAGACGCTGCCGCCGGGATACCGCGTCGACTACACCGGCGAGTCACGCCAGCTGCGGCAAGAAGCGGGGAAATTCCTGCCGGTGCTCGGGCTCGCGCTGCTCGTGATCTTCCTGGTGCTCGCCGCGCAGTTCGACTCGTTCCGCGATCCGTTCGTCATCCTCGCGGGCTCGGTGCCGCTCGCGCTCTTCGGCGCGCTGGTGTTCACGTTCCTGCACTTCGAGGGACCGCCCGGCGTCGAGTTCGGGCTCACGTCGGGATGGACGACGACGCTCAACATCTACTCGCAGGTCGGGCTCGTCACGCTGGTCGGTCTGATCGCGAAGCACGGGATCCTGATCGTCGAGTTCGCGAACGACGCGCAGCGCGAAGGGCTCTCGAAGATCGAAGCGGTGAAGCACGCGGCCGCGACGCGCCTGCGCCCGATCCTGATGACGACGGCGGCGACGATCGCGGGACACTTCCCGCTGACGCTCGTGACCGGCCCGGGCGCGGAGGCGCGCAATTCGATCGGCCTCGTGCTGGTCGGCGGGATGGCGATCGGGACGATCTTCACGCTCTTCGTGGTGCCCGCGGTGTACGTGCTGATCGCGCGCGAGCACCGTGTGCGTGTCGAGGAGAAGCGACGCGAAGAAGAGCCCGAGATGGGCGGCGCGCTGCTCCCGTCACCGGCGGAGTGACACAGTCGCGTCAGCCGACCGCTCACCCGCTCTGTTCGTCGTTCGTGACCACATGAATCTCCTCCGCGGACGAGAGCGATAGCCACGCGAGGGCGGCGTGGATCTGGGCTTCGAACGAGAGGACGAGCTTCCGTCCTTCGCCCAACGCCGTCTCGACGACCGCGCGGCTCGATGCGTCGTCCATGCGGTGCTCGACGGCCCGCGAGAGCGCTGACGCGACGACCGACCGTGCTTCGAGCGCCGGTGGCTCGGACGCGATCAGCGCGGTCAGCTCCTCAGGCGCGAAATCCACGCCGACGTTCTCCGGGTTCCTCATGATCTTGTTCGTCACCGCCGCTGCGCGCTCGATCGCGTGTCGCTCCGAGCTCCCGATGAGCGACAGCACTGCGCGCCCGATCCGGATGCGGTCGCTCGGGTCGGGTCGCGCGGTCGTGAGGTAGTGGAAGAAGGTCCGCTGGAGGAGCGCCATCTCGGCGGTGTGCACGCGAATATCGAAACGCGTCGCCGAGATCGCCGCATCGAAGAGATCCGCAGCCCAACGCCACCGCACGGCGTAGACGCTCGCGAGCTCGGTGACTGCACTTTCCAGCCGCTCGGATGACACGCGCTGGCTGTCGTAGAGCACGCCCTCGACGCCGCCGCTCATGGGCTCGGACAAGACGCCGCGGACATGTGGCAGTGCGACGCGAGTCACCGAGCGCAGGACGTCGGTCTCCAGAAGCGCCCAGACGAGCCGGATGCTCAGCTGCGCGTCGAATCGGTACGTGCTCGAGAGTTGTGACGTCATCGCTCCTCGCGTCCAGGCAGAGAGTGCCAACACCGGTCGCGCGTGAGCTCACTGCGACCGACACGCGGGCGAGACTACGCGAGCACCCTCGATGCTGTCCCGAGCTCACGCCGCGAGGCGCGCGGCGAGATACCCCTCGCGATCGAACCACTTGAGCGCGTCGCTCAGCGCGCGCTCGATCGGCGTCTGCGGCAGTCCGAGCTCGCGCACTGCCCGCGACGCGTCCGCGGCGAGGCCGAGCTCCGCGATCGCGATCGCCTCGGTCGTGATCGGCGGCGCGCGATGGGTCACGCGGTCCGCGAGCGCGCTCATCGCGCGACCCGCGATCCGCGCCGCGCGCCACGGGATCTCGACGATCGGCGCGCGACGTCCGGTGACCTCGAGCGCCATCCCCGCGAGCTGCGCCAGCGAGAGATCGCGATGTCCGAGCAAGTAGCTCTCGCTCCGTGCTCCGCGCTCGGCCGCGAGCAGATGACCGCGCGCCACGTCGCGCACGTCCACGAAGTTCGTGACCGTCGGCGTCACCGCGATCACCGGCAGACGCAGGCACTCGACGAGCAGTCGTCCGGTCGGCGTCGGCCCCACGTCGCCCGGACCGATCGGCCCGCACGGCGCGACGATCACCACGTCCTGATCGCGCGCCGCGTCGAGCGCGACCTCGTGCGCGTCACGCTTGCTGATCGCGTACGCGCTCTTCGTCACGCCCAGCGCGAACGGCGAAGACTCGGTCGCGCGCCGTCCCGGGCCTTGTCCGCCGAAGCGCGCGATCGAGCTCGTGTGCACCACCCGCCGCACCCCGGCGCGCCGCGCTTCGTCGAGCACGATGCGCGTGCCCTCGACGTTCACCCGGCGCATCCGCGCGCCGCGATCGGGCGTCCACAGCGCGTAGATGGCCGCGAGGTGGAACACGACCTCGACCTCGCGCATCGCACGCGCGACCGAGTCGCGATCGGTCACGTCCCCGATGCGCACCTCGACGTCGAGGCCTCGCAGGTTGCGCAGATCGTCGCGCGCCAGCACCAGCGCGCGCACGTCGTCGCCGCGCTCGCAGAGCTGGCGCACGACGTGGTGGCCGATCAGGCCCGCCGCGCCGGTGACCAGCGCGCGCATCAGCGCGTCCCTTCGACGCGGCGTCGATCCTCGAGCCCGAACCACAGGACGAAGCGCGGCTCGGCACCGACGCGCAGCCACGCCTGTCCGAGGTACACGCCGGGCGCGAGCTCGCGGATCTCGTCCTCGATCTTGCGGATGAAGAACGGGTTCTCCGCGTGATCGTAGTCGAGCTGGATCGCCGGCTGTCCGTCGTGGCGCGACGGTCCCGCGAACGTCTCGAACCGGAACAGACGGATCGCGTCGAAGACCACGCGGTTGTTGCCCTCGCCGCGCCCCTCGCCGTGCGGCGCGAAGCTCTTGCCGCGCCACGGGAACGAGCCGGTGCGCGCCCACGCCACCGGCAGCTTGCTCAACCACGAGGGCACCGCCGGGACCGCGAGCATGCGCCCACGCAGGTCGCCCGAGATCGCCTCGAGCTGCGGCAGCGTCGCGCGCTCGTAGAGCGCGGCGAGCGCGTCGTGATCGAGGTGCAGCAGCTCGTCGAGGCGTCGGATCGACGAGGGCGCTGCGCCGGTCGACCGCGCCGGAGAGTGGACGTCGAGCGAACGGGCGGCGATGGTCTCCATGTTCGGTCCTCCAGGCGCTCACATACGAACGCGTATGTGAGACGAATTTCACGTACGGATTCGTATGTCAAGCGGACGAGCGAAGAAGAAGCCCACCAAGAGCGAGCCGCGATCTCGCGCCGAGAGCAGCGCCGAGACGCGCGAGGCGCTGATCCGCGCGGGGATCGAGCTCTTCGCGTCCGAAGGCCTCGACGCGCCGAGCCTCGACGCGATCTGCGCGCGCGCCGGCAAGACGCGCGGCGCGTTCTACGTGCACTTCCCCGATCGCGATGCGTTCCTCGCCGCGGTGATGGAGCGCGTGGGGCTTCCGTTCCTCGACGTCGTGCTCGGGAGCGACGACACACCGCCCACGCTCACGACGGTGGTGCAGCGCTTCCTCGTCGCGGTCGCGAGCGGCGAGTACCCGCTCACCGCGAAGGACGGCGTGCGCCCGCACCAGCTCCTCGACGCGTGCGCGCGGAGCGAGCCCGTGCGCGCGCGCTACGTCGCGCTGATCGAGTCGTCGATCGCGCGGCTCGCCGCGATCGTCGCGCGCGGACAGGACGAGAAGACGCTGCGCGACGACGTGCGCCCCGAGGACGCGGCGGCGATCCTTCTCGCGGCCGTCGTCGGCGCGCAGACGCTGATGGAGCTGCGCGCGTCGGTGGACCTCGGGCCCGCCGCGGCGGCGATGCTCGCGATGTTGCGCCGTCACCCGGGACCGCAGGAGTAGGAAAACCTGGTCGAATCGGCGCACGATCACGCGCGCGGCGAAACAAAGCGCGGGATCGATCGATTGCGCGCCGCTACCATTGCGGCCGTGACAATCCGCTCGTGGGCGCTGGTCGCGATGGTGCTCTCGCTCGCTCCGCCGCTCGCCGCCACGGCGCCGGTCGCGTCCGCACAGAGGCGGGAGCGCGCGCCGATCCCAGCGATGGTGCGCGGCTTGCGCAACGCGGCCGGCTACGCGGGCGTGGAGCGCGATCGGATCGCGGCGGAGCTGAGCGCGGCGATGCGCGCGATCGACGCGACGAGCGCGAGCGACGGATGCAAGGCGATCGCGCGACGGCGCGTCGAAGCGATCGCGGCCGCGGTGACCGAGAGCCCGGATCGCGCGGCGAGCCGCGCGTGGGAGGCGGCACGTCGCGCGGTCGCGTCGGCGGGCGAGTGCCGCGCGAGCGACGAAGCGCCGAGCGAGGCGCTGATCGCGCTCGAGGTCGCGGTGTGGCTCGGCGTGGTGTCGAACGGCGCGAGCGCCGAGGTGATGGTGCAGGACCCGGGGCCGCGCGCCCTCTTCGTGCGGGGCGCGGCGCTGCTCGCGTCGTCGCAGTGGGAGCTCGCGCGCGCGCGCTTCGAGGCAGGGCGCGCGGTGGTCGGCGACGCCGATCCGGTGCTCTCGGCGGATCTCGTGCGCGGCGTGGGCGAGGCGCACCTCGGTGCGATGCGCGACGCCGAGGGAGTGCGCGCGATCGAGGACGCCGCGTCGCGCGCGACGAGCGCGGCGGACGCAGGATGGCGCGCGCTCGTCGACGCGCAGGTCGCGCTCGGCATCGCGCACGCGCACGCGCGTCGGTTCGCGGACGCGCTCGCGGCGTACGATCGTGCGCTCTCGGTCGCGCAGTCGCGGCTCGGCGCGGGCGATCCCTGGGTCGCGGATCTGGTGGGCCGTCGCGCGGTGGCGCTCGGCGAGCTCGAGCGGGTCGACGACGCGATCATCGCCAACCAGAGCGCCCTCGCGATCCGCGAGCGCGCGCTCGGCCCGGGTCATCCCGACGCGCTCGTGTCGCGCTCGAACATCGCGATGATGCTCCAGCGGCGCGGCGATCTCGCGGGCGCGCTCGCGATGCACCAGCAAATCCTCGACACGCGCACGCGCGTGCTCGGTGCGAGCGATCCGAGCGTCGCGGTGACGCTCGACGCGATCGCGTTCATCGAGCGCACCGCAGGCCGTCACGCCGAGGCGGAGGCGCTGCTGCGACGTGCGATCTCGATCCGCGAGCGCTCGCTGCCGCCCGGCCATCCCGATCGCGGGCGCAGCCATCGCGCGCTCGCGCCGGTGCTCGTCGCGCTGGGCCGGATGGACGAGGCGGTGCAGCTCGCGGAGCGCGGCGTGCTGCTGACGATCGAAGCGGTCGGCCCCGATCATCCCGACGTCGCGACCGCGTGGTCGACGATGCTGCAGGTCGCGCAGGCGGTCGGCCGCGACGAGCTCGCGCAGCGCGCGCAGCGCGAGATCGCACGGGTTCGGGCGATCTCCCGCCGTTGACGCCACGTCCGCGCTCGTGCGACATTCCACTCTCGCACGATGGATCCAGATACACTGTTCTTGGCGGCGGGCAGTGTGATCGCGGGCGCGGTGCTCGGCGCGCCGCTCGGACCCTCGGGCGCGGTGGTCGCGTCGATGATGCTGTCGGGGCGCCGCGACGACGCGTACGTCGCGAGCGCGGGCGTCCCGATCGGCCACGCGGTCGTCGCTGCGATCGCGACGAGCGCGACGCTGCTCGCGTCGAGCGCGCTCGGTGCGCACGAGCGGACGTTGCGCATCGTCGCGGCGCTCCTGCTCGTGGCGATCGGCGTTCGGCTCGCGCTCGCGAAGCCGCGGGTCGCGGCGTCGCGAGCGAGCGCGGGATCGATCGCGGGCACGTTCCTGCTCACCGTGCTCAACCCGACGCTGCTCGCGGCGTACGCGCTCGTCACCGCGGGCCCGCTCGCGATCGGACCGCTCGCGCCGGGCCCGGATGCGTCGCTCGCGGCCGCCCTCGTGATCGTCGTGCCGAGCGCGACGATCGGCGCCGCGCTCGCGTTCGTCGGCGCGACCGCGCTGCTCGATCGACTGCAGCGCGCGATGAGCGACGCGCGTCGCGCGACGGTCGCGCGCGGGCTCGCGGCGGCGCTCGTGGTGCTCGGCGCGGTGGGCCTCGCCCGCTCGCTCTTCGGAGGTGCATGAACGACAAGCTGACCGCTCGGTTCCGAGGGACACGCACGCTCGGCTCGCGCGATCGCGACGAGCTCTTCGCGCTGTACGCGCGATCGATCGACGTCGAGCGCAGCGCGTTCGAGGCCGCGATCGACTCCGCCGATCGAGCGATCGAGTATCGCGACGGGCGCGACGTGCTCCGCGGGATGGCGCTGGTGCGCGCGTACGACGTCGAGCACGAGGGCCGGCGCCAGCGCGTGATCTGGACGGGCTCGGTGCTGATCGAGCCGGAGTACCGCGGTCAATCCGCGATCGAGACGTCGGCGATCGTGTACCTCGCGCGCGAGATGGTGCGCGCCCCGACCGCGCGGCACGTCTGGTTCTTCGACACGTTCAGCTACAAGAGCTACGCGCTGATGGCGCGCAACTTCGGCGAGTTCTGGCCGCGCCCCGATCGCGAGATGCCGGACGACGAGCGCTCGCTGCTCGATCGGCTCGCGCGGGAGCGCTACGGGTCGCGATGGGACCCTGCGCGCGGCGTCGCGAGCTCGGCGGGCAAGCGGATGCGCGAAGGCGTCGCGCCGGTGCCCTCGCGCACGAGCGATCCGTGGATCTCGTACTTCGCGCGGACGAACCCGACGTACGCGGACGGCACGGTGCTCGTGTGCTTGTGCCCGCTCGATCGCGCGAACCTGAGCGTGTTCGCGCGTCGTCTCGCGGCGCGCACGTGGCGCGGCACGCTGCGCAGCGCCGCGAAGCCGCAGCGTCCTTCGACGACCGCGCCCGCGATGTGAGCGCGCGAGGTGCGACCGTGCGGTCGCACGTGCGGACTGCGCGCAGCACGACGTCCAGAGCGTGGACGCCGTGCATGCCGCGGCGCGCGCGCGGTGCGCAGGATGCGCGAGGTCGAGCGCGCAATTCGGCGGTCGTGAGCCGGGATCGCGTGAGCACGCCGGGTGCAACGTGCGCCGCTCATGCAACGTGCTCTCGCGATCGTGTGTGTGGTGGCGCTCTCGGGCTGTGTCGCGTCGATGGACGAGGATCTCGATCCCGCATCGAGCCTCGGCGAAGAGGAGTGGACCGACGAGGGCCCGCCGCCCGGTGAAGAAGCGGAGTCCGAGGTGCCGCCCGAGGGCGACGACGACCTCGGCACGATCTCGTCCGCGCTGACCGGGGCGCCGCGCTTCCAGCTGCCGTTCCCGTGCGGCCAGGTCTGGGCGGGACAGACGCGCACCAACCACAGCCCGCTCGCGTCGGTCGACTTCAACCGCGCGAACGACATCGGCGACGCGGTCGTCGCGGCGGCGGGAGGCACGGTCACGCGCGTCGCGAACGAGGGCAACCGCAGCTACGGCCGGTGGATCGAGATCGATCACGGCAACGGCTACCGCACGCGCTACGCGCACCTGCACACGCAGGGCGTGTCGGTCGGGCAGCGCGTCGCGCAGGGCCAGCGCATCGGCACGGTGGGCGACACCGGCGGCTCGTCGGGCCCGCACCTGCACTACGAGCTGCGCCGCAACGGCGTCGCGATCCGCCCGGTGTTCGACGGGCGCACCGCGCTCTTCTACGGGACGCGCAACTACACGAGCCAGAACGCGTGCGGCGGCGGCGGCGGTGGTGGTGGTGGGTCGACGGGCGGCGTGACGGGCCGCGTGAACACGAGCGGCGCGGCGCTGACGGTGCGCGCGGGCGCGAGCTCGTCGACGCGCGCGGTGGGATCGGTCGCGGACGGCGCGACGGTGCGCATCCAGTGTCAGGTGCGCGGCCAGTCGATCACCGGCACGTACGGCACCTCGACGCTGTGGGACTACATCGGCACGGGCTACGTCGCCGACGCGTACATCTCGACGGGCTCGGACGGACAGGTCGCGCCGACCTGCCGGTGATCGGACGAGTCGTGTCGAAGAGAGCGCGCCGCTGGGCTCCCAGCGGCGCGTTCTCGTTTTCGTGCGCCTCAACGGCGGGTCTTCCGCCGCTTCGCGGGCTGCGGCGCGGCGGGCCGCCGTTGCTCGCGCACGTAGTCGAGGAGCGCCTGGAGCTTCGGTGAGAGCCGTGCGCGGCGCGGGTAGTAGAGGAAGAAGCCGGGGAACGACGGAGCGAACGCCTCGAGCACCGGCACGAGCTCTCCTCGAGCGACGTACGGCGCGAACGTCTCCTCCATCCCGATCGTCAGCCCGACGCCGGCGCGCGCGAGCCGGATCATCACGCCCATGTCGTTGGTCTCGACGCGGCTCTTCACGGGGACCGCGATGTCCTTGCCGCGGTCGACGAGCTCCCATCGATACGCCGCGGGCAGGTCGAAGCGACGCCATCCGATGCAGCTGTGCCGGTGCAGATCGCGCGGGTGCTGCGGCACGCCGTGTCGCTCGAGGTAGCACGGCGCGCCGACCACGATCTGGCGCTGGCGGCGCGAGACGCTCACCGCGACCATGTCCTCGTCGATCACCTCGCCGAGCCGCACGCCCGCGTCGAAGCCCTCGCTCACGATGTCGACGTCGCGATCGTCGATCGACAGCTCGAGCCGGATCTCGGGATACCTCGCGAGGAAGCCCTGGAGCGTCGACTCGCTCAGGAAGCTCTCGGCGATCGACGACACCGTCAGCCGCAGCGTCCCCGCGGGCCGCCCGCGCAGCGCGCCGGCGGCGTCGAGCGTGCTGCGGATCTCGGCGAAGAGCGGTCCGAGCGTGCGCTGGAGCTGCTCGCCCGCTTCGGTCGGCACCACGCTGCGCGTCGTGCGGTGGAGGAGCTGCACGCCGAGGTGCTCCTCGATCCGCGCGACGGACTGGCTCACGGCGGAGCTCGTCACACCGAGCCGCTCCGCGGCGCGACGGAAGCTGCCCTCTTCGACGACGGCCACGAACGAGAGCAGCCCCGCGATCTCCGTCTTCATTCGTTAGCCGACATAACGAGGTCATCCAGGATTCTCAAGTGGTTCTGATCATCGTGCGCCGCCATACCGACGTCGTGGCGCGAGCGGATCGCCCGCCGCGCGAAGGAGAGGCGAGGAGCATGGACATCGCAGGAAAGGTCGTGGCGATCACCGGGGCATCGAGCGGCATCGGCGAGGCGAGCGCGCGCTGGCTCGCTCGCGAGGGCGCGCACGTCGTGGTGGGCGCGCGGCGCACGGACCGTCTCGAGGCGCTGGTGCAGCAGATCCGCGAGGCAGGTGGCGAGGCGAGCGCTCGCCGCCTCGACGTGACCTCGCGCGACGACGTGCGCGCGTTCGTGGAGCTCGCGGTGGAGCGCTACGGACGGCTCGACGTCCTGGTCAACAACGCGGGACTGATGCCGCTGTCGCCGATGGAGCGCCTCCTCGTCGACGAGTGGGAGCGCATGATCGACGTGAACCTGAAGGGCGTCCTCTACGGGATCGCCGCCGCGCTGCCGGTGTTCCGCGCCCAGGGCGGCGGTCAGATCGTGAACGTCTCGTCGATCGCCGACCGGCGCATCGTGCCGACCGCGGCGGTGTACTCCGGGACGAAGTACGCGGTGCGCGCGATCTCCGAGGGGCTTCGACAAGAGATCGGCGGTGCGATCCGGGTCACGCTGGTCTCGCCCGGCGCGACGGAGTCCGAGCTCGCGAGCACGATCTCCGATCCCGAGCTGAAGCGTCGCGTGGTCGACGAGTACCGGAGCGACCTCCTGCCCGCCGAGGCGATCGCGCGCGCGATCGGGTTCGCGATCGGGCAGCCGCGCGACGTCGACGTCAACGAGATCGTCGTGCGCCCGACCGCGCAGGCGTACTGACCCGCCGAGGAGAGACGACGATGACGAAGCACGCACCGAGCGACTCCACCGCTCGCGCCGACGAGAGCCGCTACGTCGGCACGTGGGTCACGCGCGACGGCTACGTTCGCCACGAGCTCTTGCCCGGCGGCCGCTACGTCGAGGCGCGCGGCTCGAGGAAGAGCGCCTACCGAGGCCGCTACACCATCACCGGCGATCACATCGACTACGTGGACGACACCGGCTTCACCGCCGACGGTGACTTCCGCGACGACGTGCTCCACCACGCCGGGATGATCCTGCACCGCGAGCGCTGAGGGGACCGGCGATGGCGCTCTTCGAGAACGCGCTCTGGTTGCTCGCGATCGCGCTCGTGCTGCTGCAGATCGCGCGGCGCGCGCGGGTCCCGTACCCCACGATGCTCGCCCTCGCGGGCGCGCTCGTCGGGGCGCTCCCGTGGGCGCCGGAGATGACGATGGACCCGCACCTCGCGCTCGCGGTCTTCGTCGCTCCCGCGCTCATGGATGCGGCGTACGACACGCCGCCGCGCGAGCTCCGCCGGCACTGGGTGCCGCTGATCGCGCTCGCCGTCCTCGCGGTGCTCGTGACCACGGCGGCGGTCGCGTGGGCGGGATGGGCGATCGCAGGACTTCCGATCGCCGCGGCGATCGCGCTCGGCGCGATCGTCGCGCCGCCCGACGCGGCCGCGGCGTCCGCGGTGCTGCAGCGCTTCGAGCTCCCGCGGCGCACGCGCTCGATCCTCGAGGGCGAGAGCCTCCTCAACGACGCCGTCGCGCTGCTCGTCTACAGCGCCGCGGTCTCGGCGGCGACTGCGAGCGACGCACCGAGCGCCGCGAGCTTCGTGAGGCTCGTGCTCGCGGGACCGGGCGGCGTGGTGCTCGGCCTCGCGATGGGCAAGCTCTATCTCGCGACCGCGCCGCGGATGGCAGGCACGCTCGCGGCGACGGTGCTCGAGCTGGTCACGACGTTCGGCACCTGGGTCGTCGCCGATCGGCTTCGGCTCTCGCCGATCCTCGCGATCGTCGCGTTCGCGGCGATCGTCGCGAGCCACGCACCCGCGCGCCAGGCGGCGCGAGATCGCGTGCACTCCTACTCGGTGTGGCAGGCGACCGTGTTCGTGCTCAACGTCGTCGCCTTCTCGCTCATGGGGCTGCAGGCCAGGACCATCGTCGCGAGGCTCGGCTCGGACGCGCTCGCGGGGGCGCTGGGCTTCGCGGGGATCGTGCTGGTGGTCACCGTGATCGCGCGCATCGCCTGGGTCGCGGCGTCGGGCGCCTTCGCGGCCGCGTTCCTCGGGCACCGTGCGCAGCTCGAGCAGCCGAGCGTGCGCGAGG
Organism: Sandaracinus amylolyticus; assembly: GCF_000737325.1. Lineage (NCBI taxonomy): Bacteria > Pseudomonadati > Myxococcota > Polyangiales > Sandaracinaceae > Sandaracinus > Sandaracinus amylolyticus. The sequence continues at coordinate 10,233,759 of NZ_CP011125.1, read as the reverse complement.
GCGCGGTCATCGCGTGGTGCGGCATGCGCGGTCTCGTGACGCTCGCCACCGCGTTCGCGCTGCCGGCGGACTTCCCCCACCGCGACCTCGTCGTGCTCAGCGCATTCGCGGTGGTGATCGGGACGCTCGTCGTGCAGGGGCTCACGATGACGCCGCTGCTCGCGCTCTTGCGGATCGGACGCGATCACTCGCTGGAGGACGAAGTGTCGAGCGGCCGGAGGCTGCTGATCGATGCCGCGATGGACCGCCTCGCGTGCATCGAAGGCGAGGTCGCCGCCGCGGTGCGCTCCGAGTACGAGGCGATCCGCACGATCGCGCGGGATCGTGCGCACACCGAGCACGATCGCGTGCGGATGATGGTGATCGCGAGGCAGCGCGAGGTCCTCGCGAGGCTGCGCCGCGACGATCGGATCGCCGACGACGCGTTCCACCGTCTCGAGGAGGAGCTCGACTGGTCCGAGCTCAGCGCCGCGCGGCACGCTCACGACGAGCTCGCGCAGGCGTGAGCTCGTCGCGCGCGGCGCGCACCGCGCTCAGCCTGCGCCGCCCGTCGCGCTCGCGGTCGGCGTCGCGACCTCGTCGAGCTGGTTCGCCTCGTTCAGGCGATAGCGCACGACGCGGCGCTCTCTCGTGAGGGTCACGGGCTGCACCACGATGCGCTGCTCGCTCGTGCCCGGGCGCACGATGATCGTCAGCTCCGCGGTGGTGTCGCGGATCGCGTCGCGATCCTCGCGGCGCACCTCGAAGACGTGATCGCCCGGCTCGCGCTCGCCGATGCGGATCGCGCGCACGCCGTGCTCGGTGCCGCCGAGCGTCGCCGCCTCGAACGCGCTCGCGTCCTCGATGCCGGGCCAGTGCACCGCGAGCTCCGGCGCGTCGTCGGGATGGGACCACGTGAGCGCGACCAGCACGTCCGGCGGATCGCGCATCACCCCCGCCTCGCGCCACCTTCGTCGGATCGCCGCGCGCATCGCCTCGTCGTCGGCCGCCGCGAGCTCGAGCCGCGCGAGGCGCACCATCGTCCACAGACGCGCGTGCGAGGCCGCGCCCTCGTCGACGCCGGGCTCGGTCGCCTCGCCGAGCCGCTGCTCGAGGCGCAGCGCTTCGTCGGTGCGCTGCCCGTCCGCCGCCGCGCGCGCGAGCAGGAGCAGCACGTCGCCCTCGCCCGGGCGCAGCCGCGCGAGCGTGCCGTACTCGCGGTAGGCGTCGTCCGCCCAGCCGTGCGCGCGATAGAGATCGCCGAGCCGGCGACGCGCCCAGGGATCGAGCGGCGCGTGCTCGACGATCTCGCTGAACACGCGGCGCGCCTCGGTCTCGTTCTCCTGACGCAGCCAGAACTCGCCCACCGCGGTGCGCACCCGCGCGTCGGCGAGCGGATCGGCGCGCAGCTCGCGCGCGACGCGACGCGCCTCGGGGATCGCGCCCGTCTGCTCGAGCAGCGAGAGCAGACGCAGGCGCAGATCCATCTCGTCGGGCGCGACCTCGAGCCAGCGCCGCACCAGCGCGAGGCGCGCCGCGGGATCGGCGTTCGTCCACCAGAGGCGCGAGAAGATCGCCCACTCGACGCCCGCGTCGAGCCCGAGGCCCCAGCGCACGTCGTAGACGTCCTGCACGGTGCGCACGTGACGGAGGATGGCGCGCCGCAGGTAGCTCGCCGCCGCGCCGTCGCCCGCGAGCGCGCGATAGAGCTCGACCTCGGCGGCGACGCCACCGACGTGCTCGAGCATCATGTCGAGCAGCGTGCGCCGCGCCCGCCAGTTGCCGAGCTCGCACTGCGCGCGCGCATCGCGCCACACCGAGAGCGCGCCGCTCACGCCGTACGCGCCCGACAGGCGCTCGCGCCACAACGCGCGACGCATCTCGAGCGCCTGCTGCGACGCATCGCTGCACTGCCGTCGCGTCCCGAGCTCGCGCTCCGGCACGCGGAACACGAACGTGTGATCGACCGAGACCTGCGCGCCGCCGTGCGCGGGGAAGCGAATCCCGCGCACCTCCGCGATCACGCACTGCTCGACGTCGCGATCACCGAGCCCGGTGCTCGCGATCTCCGCGCTGCGCACGCTGCCGTCGCCCTCGATCGCGACCCGCACCGTGACGTCGCCGGTGAGATCGGGGCGCACCAGCGAGCGACGCTCGTAGCACTGCCGCGGCCCGCGCTCGCCGACGACCAGCGCGCGCGCGGCCGATGCACGACCGAGCCCACCGTCGCCGCTCTCACCGCGAACCGGCTCGGGCGGCGTGCTGCTCACGCGCGACGACCACGTCGCTTCGGGCGCCGACGCGTCGCGGCTCGGATCGTCGCGCCGCATGCGACGGCGCCAGCCGAGCTCGTCCGACGTGAGCCCGGTGACCGGCACGTTCGCGCCGCCGCCGCCGAGGCCCCACGCGACGCCGAGCGGGTCGTGATCGAAGCCGTCGATCAGCGCGAGGATCGCGTTCTCGGTGACTCCGACGCCCATCGAGGTCCACGGCGTGACGAGCCCGAAGCGCACGCCGAGATCGACCAGCGCCTCCCGGCCCGCGTCGGCATCGAGCAGCTCGCGCAGGCGCGCGCTCGCCCAGCGACGTCGCACGTCGCCTTCGTCCTCGACGCTGCCGGTCGTGACCGGCACCTCGCGCTCGAAGTCGACGCCGTCGACCTGACCGCGGATCGTGATCGACGTCGGGAGCGCGTCGACGAGCCGGCCCACGAGGCGCAGGTGCTCGCCGCGTCGGATCGAGATCGGGCCACGCGGGTACACGCGCTCCACGCCCTCGCCGAGCTCGACCGTGATCCCGCGCAGCGTCGCGCGCGACGCGTCGGCGAGCACCGCCATCACGGCGCGCGCCGCGCTCTCGCGATCGCGCACCGCGCTCGCCTGCTCGCCGAAGAGCGCGCGCAGCAGATCGACGTTCGCGCCGTCGCCGATCGCGAGCCCGAAGAAGCGCGGCGGCGCGTCGAGCGTCGCGAGCTGCGCGCGGATGGCGGTCGCGTCGAGCGCGCCCGTCGTGGGCATCGCGTCGCCGAGGTAGATCACCGCGCCGCGCGCTTCACCGGCGACCAGCGCCGCGGCATCGCGGAGGCTCGCGCCGAGATCGGTCGCGCCGCCGAGGTCGACGCGCGCCAGGGACTCGAGGATCTGCTCGCGCGTCTCGTCGCTCGCGATGACGAGACCTTCGGGCGCGCCCTCGGGCACGCGCGCGCGCACGTCGGCGACGCGGATCGCGACGCGATCGCCGGGCGCGAGCTGGCGCAGCACCGCTTCGACGACGCCGCGCGCGATCTCGAGATCCTCGGGATCCGTCGCGCCCGAGACGTCGAGCAGCAGCACGATCGAGGGCCCGGGCGGCGTCTCCTCGCGCTCCGACGCGAGCGCCGCGGTCGGCACGTCGAAGAGCACGTAGTCGTCCTCGCCCTCCGCCGCCGGCTGGGTCTGCAGCCCGCCCACGCGATACGCGATCGCGCCGCTCCCGCGCTCGGCGCGCTCGCCGTCGTAGAGGTCGAGATAGAAGTCGGCGCGCGGTCGGAAGTCGCTGCGACGCAGAGTGACGCGGCCGTCTTCTTCCGCCGCGCCCATCCCGGCGCGCAGCGCGCCGGCGTTCGCGTGGCGCGTGTCGACGCTCAGCACGAACTCGCCGAGCAGCGGCGCCTCGCCCTCGGCGCGCATCGGATAGACGTAGGTGCGTCGCTCGCCGGCGCGGTCGAGCCACTCGGTATAACGAACGCGCACCCGCACCGTGCCGCCCGGCGGCACCGGAAAGATGCGCGCGCGCAGGCGCTCGGGGCCGTCCCACGAGAGCTTGCTGCCCGGCGTCTCGCGCGTCTGCCACCCGAGCTGATAGCCGGGGCTCACCGGGATCGTGCCGACCACCGCGTCGACGAAGCCGCCGCCGGTGTCCACCGCGAAGCCCTGCACGATCGCGCCTTCGGGCAGGCGCATGCTCCACTCGCCCTCGAGCGCCTCGGAGCGCGCGTTGAAGAACGTCTGCACCACCTCGGTCACCGCGAGATCGCCGCGGATGTCGGCGCTCACCTCGTGACCGCGGATCGGCAGCGGCGTGCGCGCGCGGCCGAGCTCGTAGGGCGTGCGACCCGCGAGCACGCCGACACGCTCGACCACGCGCAGCCGACCGTGCGCGGGATCCGCGAGCCCGCCGGTCCAGTCGTCCCACATCGCCTCGGGCGCGAGGTCCGCCGCGCTCGCGCTCGCGCGTAGCGTCTCGCCCTGCGCGATGCGCCCTTCCCCGTGAGGCGTCGCGTAGGTGACCTCGCCCGAGCCGCAGTAGACGCGCGTCTCGCCGTCCGCGAGCTCGACCGCGAACGCCGCGCCGCTGCTCGCGAAGCGACCGTGCGCGGTCTCGATCGTCGTCTCCTCCGCGCTCGACGCGTCGACCCACACGCGCCCCTGCGCGAGCGTGAGCGACGCGAGCTGCGCCGCGCCCGCCGTCGCGCGATCGAGGAGCACCCACGCGCCGGAGTCGAGCGTGAGCGCCGCGCGGCCATCGTCGGCGGTGCGCACCGTCGCGCCCTGCTCGACGCGCGCCGGATGATCGACGGTCTCGCGCGCGTCGCCGCGCTCGAGCGTCGTCGTGCCGCGGACCACCGAGACCAACGCGACGGTCGGCGCGGGGTCGTGATGCTCGCCGCACCCGACGAGCAGGATCAGCGCGAGCGAGAGACGAAGCGTGCGCATCAGCGGTTCCCTCGCGTCGCGAGCGTGGTGGTCTCGAGCGGCGTCGTCTCCGCGATGTTCGTGCCGGTGATCGTCCACGCCATCGCGCGTCGCTCGGCGTCGAACCGCAGCGGGATCACCTGGATGCGCTCGTCGGGGCGTCCCTCGTGCCACACCACGACGAGCTCGCCCTCGATCGCGCCGAGGCGATCGCGGCTCGAGCGGCGCACCTCGATGCGATAGGGACCGCTCTCCTGCTCCGCGACGTCGAACGCCTCGATGCCGAGCTCGGGCGCGAGGTCCTCGGGGCGCGTCGGCGAGAGGCCCGGATGCGCGGCCCAGAGCGCCAGCTGCGCGTCGGGATGCGACCACGTGAGCGACACCCGCATGTCGCCCGCGCCGCGCAGCACGCCGCTGCGGCGCATGCGCGCGACCAGCGACGCGAGGCGCGCCTCGTCCGCGTTGCGCCGCGCGTCCTCGCGCAACTTCGCGAAGCGCACGCTCGACCAGAGCTGCGCGATGCGCGCGAGCCCTTCGCGCGCGCCCGGCTCGGCCGTCTCCATGAGCCGCTGCTCGAGCCGCAGCGCTTCGTCGACGCGCCCCGCGCCCGCGGCGGCCTGCGCGAGCAGGAGCAGCACGCCGGGATCGTCGGGACGGATCGCGGAGAGCGTCGCGTACTGGCGATAGGCGTCGTCGTACCAGCCGTGGGCGCGGTAGAGGTCCCCGAGGCGACGGCGCGCGAGCTCGTCGAGCGGCGCGAACTCCACGATCTCGCTGAACGCGCGGCGCGCGTCGGGCTCGCGATCGTGCCGCAGGTACATCTCGCCGATCGCGGTGCGCACGCCTGCGTCGGCGAGCGGATCGAGGCGCATCGTGCTCGCGAGGCGGAACGCCTCGGGCATGCGCTGCTGGTGCTCGAGCTCCTCGAGCAGACGTAGTTGGAGGTCCAACGAATCGGGCCGCTGCGCGACGAGCTCACGCAATGCGCGCAGCCGCGCCGCAGGCGTCGTCGCGCGCGCGAGCACCTGCTCGACGAGCGACCAGTCGACCCCGCCGCTCAGACCGAACGCGTTGCGCACGAGGCGCAGATCCTCGGGCGAGCGCACGCGCCGCAGGATCTCACCGCGCAAGTAGCCGCGCGCCGAGCCCTCGGTCATCTGCTGGTAGAGCTCGATCATCGTCGCGAGCGAGCCCGCGCGCGCGAGCATCAGCGAGAGCAGCGCGCGGCGATCGCGCCAGCCCGGCGTCTCGCAGTCGCGGATCGCGGTGCGATAGACGTCGACCCATCCCCACGTGCCGCTCGCTTGCTCGAGCCGCTCGCGCCACAGCGCGCGGCGATCGTCGAGCGAGCGCGACGCCGCGTCGCTGCAGCGACGCCGCGCGTGATCGTCGGCGGTCGTGGTGGTGACGATGATCGTCGTCGTCGTGCGCGTCGTCGTCGACGTGGGCTGGATGTACGCGCCCGACCCGCCGGAGGACTCGAGCACGAACGGATACGTCACCGCGACCACGCCGCCGCCGTCGGGCGAAGGGAACGTCCAGCGACGCACCGCCTGCGCGATGCATCCCTCGACGCGCGGGTTGCCGAGCGAGCTGTCGGTCACGCCCGCGCCCTGCACGGCGCCGGTGGCGCCGATGACGAAGCCGACGGTGACGCGCCCTTCGAGATCGGGGCGCGCCGCGAGCTCCTGCTCGTAGCAGAAGCGCACCTCGTTGACGTGCCGTCGCACGACGCGACGGATCACCTCGCTCGAGAGCGCGCCGCGCACCTCGGCCTGACCGAACCGCACCTGCGGCACCGCGGCGCGACGACCGCTGGAGCCGCCCGCGCCCGAGCCGTAGCCCTGGCCGGTTCCGTCGCCGGCGCCGTGCCCCATCGCGCCGAGGTTGCCGAGGCCGATCGTGCCTTCGCCGCTGCCACCTCCGCCGCGGCCGGTGCCGCGGATACCGAGGCCGCCGTAGCCGTCCGCCGGGGCGTAGCCGAGCGCATCGAGCTGACTGCGGATCTCGTCGGGGGAGGGCTCCGCCCTGCGCGCCGGCGCGCGATCGGTGGTCGCGCCGGTGACCGGCGCCGCCGCGGCCTCGGGCTCCGCGGGCAGCACGGGCGCCGTCGTCGCGGGCGGCGGCGCGGGCGCGGGCTGCGGCGCGTCGACGCGTTCCTGACCGAGCGGCACCGCCGCGCTCGCGCCGTTGCCCTCGACGCCGTAGCGCGCGCTCTCGGTCTGCGTGCTCGTCGCGGTCTCCGTCGCTCCCGGCTGCTGCGGCGGCGGCGATTCTTCGACCTCCTCGAGCGCACCGGGGTCGCTCGTCGCACTCGATCCAGTCGGCGGCTCGGCGCTGGTGGTGCAGCCCGTGAGCGCGAGCGGACCGAGCGCGATGCCGAGCGCGATCTGCGCGAGCGTCGACTCCTCCGCGGCCACGCTCGGGTCGACGAGCGGCTCGTGACGCAGCAGTCGCGAGAGCTGCCCCATCTCGCGCAGCTCGCGCGCGCTCGGCACGTAGTAGCTGGTGAACGGCGTGATCAGCCCGTACCGCGTGCCGAGCTCCGCGATCTCCTCGCGGCTCGCGCCTCCGAGCAAGAGCTGATGGAGGCGCTCGCCCGCCCAGCGCAGCCGCAGATCCACCGTCTCGGCGCGCGTCTCGGTGCTCACCGCGATGCGCTCCTCGAACGGCGCGCCCGCGACCTCGCCGCGCACGACGATCTCGCTCGGCGGGTCGTCGCGCACCCGACCGACGATCGCGAGCACGTCGCCCGACGTGAGATCGACCGGACGCCGCGGGAACACGTTGTCGATGCCGGTGCCGAGCTCGACCGTCACGCGCGAGAGCAGCGGACGCTGCGCGTGCGCGAGCACGTCGAGCGCCGCCTCGGCGGACTGCCCGCGCTCCTCGACGCGCAGCGCGAGCCCACCGCCCTGGGTGAGCGCGTCGAGCAGATCGAGGTTGCTGCATCCAACGGCCCCGAGCGGGCCGTCGGATGCATTGGCCTCACGCGCGGTCGCGCAATGCGCGCCCGGGCTTCGGCTCGCGCTCGAGCCCACGCCGATCGCGTACAGACGCACCGGATGCGGCAGCCGCGCGAAGTGCTCGAGCAGCTGCTCCGCGCCGAGCTCACCGACGGTCGGCGCACCGTCGCCGACGTACACCACGGCGCCCGGTCGCGCAGGATCGAGCAGCGCCGCGGCCTCCGCGATCGCCGCGCCGAGATCGGTCGCGCCGCCCGCGGGCACGCGCGAGAGCCCTTCGAGCAGCGCCTCGACGCGCTCGCCGCTCGCCGGTCCGAGCGCGGTCGCGCCCTCGCCCTCGATCAGCGGACGGATCGCGAGATCGGCGCCCACGATGCTCAGTCGATCGCGCGGCCCGAGGTGCGCCGCGATCGACTCGACCACGCTGCGACCGAGCTCGAGGTGCGATCGATCCGTCGCGGCGCTCACGTCGGCGACCACGACGAGATCGATCCCGCCTTCGCTCGTGCGCTCGGTCAGCCGCGCGGGCAGTCGCAGCGGCAGGAACCAGTAGTCGCGCTCGTCGGCCTCGTGGACGATCGCGCGCGATCCCGGGGCGCGCGGCGGCGGCTCGTGGCGCGCGCGGTACGCGCGCTGAGCGCGCCCGCTTTCGTCGCTCGTCAGCTCGAGCCAGAGATCGCTGCGCGGACGGAAGTCGCTGCGCCGGAGCACCACCGAGTCGCCCTCGACCACCGCGCCCATGCCCGCGCGCACGTGCGGCGCACCGGCGCGCGCGAGATCGGCGACGAACGACATCTCCTGCACGTGCGGCGCGCGATCGCCCGCGCCCATCGGGTAGCGATAGAGGCGCGGCCCACCTTCGCGCGCGGCCCCGAGCCACTCCGCGTAGCGGATCGCGATGCGCCGCACCTCGCCGGGCGCGATCGGATAGATCCGCGCGCGATAGCGTCCCGCGGCGTCCCACTCGAGCAGCGCGGGATCGTCGGTCGAGCCGCGATAGACCTGCGCTTCGTACGCCACGCGCGCCTGCTGCTGCTCGCGCACGTAGCCCTCGACCATCGTGCCGTCGCGATCGACCGCGAAGCGCTGCAGCACCGCGCCCTCGGGCACCGACACGCGATAGAGGCCCTCGACGGTCTCGCTCGCGGGGTTGAAGAACTCCTGCTCGACCTCGGTGATCGCGAGGTCGCCGTCGACGCGCACGCGCACGTCGAGGCGGCGGATCGTGAGCGCCCAGCGCGCGACGCCGATCTCGTCGGGCACACGCGCCTCGAGCATGCCCATGCCGGGCGCGACGTCGCCGCCGTCGGGCCCGGGCCGCACGAGGCCGCCGGTCCAGTCGCTCCACAACGTCGCGGGCGTGATCGCGGGCGGGCCGGAAGAAGTGGCACCGAGTGCCATTTCTTCGCCGGCGCGGATCACGCCGCGATGCGCGCCGACGCGATAGCTGATCTCGCCGCGCACCACGTAGACGCGCGTCGGCTCGATCGAGAGCGCGGCATCGGCGGCGCGCAGCGCGGCCTCGCCGATCGTAATCGCGACGGCGTCGCCGGGGTGCGCGCGCAGGTAGACGCGCCCGGCGTCGATCGCGATCGCGTCCTCGGCGGCGACGGTGAGGCGCGCGCCCTGATCGAGCAGCAGCGCGCCGCCTCCGTCGAGCTCGAGGCGAGCGCGCGAGGCCTCACCCGTCGTGACGATCGCACCGGGCGCGACCCGCGCGCGAGGACCCGCGACGTCCTCCCCCGCGCGCACGTCTCCGCGCACCGTGCGCAGCGTCGCGACCGTGGCGTCCACCGCTTCGGTGCGGTGCCCACACGCGACCAGCGCGAGCGCGACCACCCCCACGATCACGACGTGGTGTCGCCTCATCCAGAGCCTCCCTCGTGAGCCAGGCTACCACTGACCACGGGCGCCCTAGACGCCTTGGGAGCCTGGAAGTTCTGAGCGCAGAACGAGGGAGATCGACGGAACGAGAGCGTATCCGGGGCGCGGCGCGCGATGCGAGATGCGTGCTCGGAGCACGCATTCGTCGATCACCGCGCGGTCGGCGCTTCGCTGCTCGGGCGCTCGGCGGGCGGAGTCTCGCTGTCGGGCGGTGGCGGCGCGCTCGGGGTCGCGGTGGGCGTCTCCGGGAACGCGTCGCGCGGGACCTCGCCGCTCAGCGAGTTCAGGAACGCGACGATCGAGCGCACCTGCTCGTCGCTCAGCTCGCGGCCGAGCTGGTAGCGGCCCATCACGCGCACCACCTCGGGCAACGTCGCCTGCGATCCGTCGTGCAGGTACGGCGCGGTGAGCGCGACGTTGCGCAGCGTCGGCACCTTGAAGCGATGACGATCCGCTTCGTCGTGCGTGACGTTGTAACAGCCCATGTCGGCCTCGGTGAGCGGCCTCCCGACGTCCTGGAAGTAGTCGCGCACCAGGCCCATGCGCTGGTACATCGTGCCGCCGAGGTTCGGTCCGGTGTGGCACGCGGTGCACCCGACGCTCACGAAGAGCGCGTAGCCGCGACGCTCCTCGTCGGTCAGCGCGCTCGCGTCGCCGCGCACGAAGCGGTCGAAGCGACCCGGCGTGATCAACATGCGCTCGTACTCGGCGATCGCGCTCTGCACGTTCTCCTGCGAGATCGGGCGCTCGCCGCCGAACACCGCCGCGAACTCCGCCGCGTACGTCGGATCGTTCTGGATGACGGAGAGCACACGATCCCAGCTCGAGCCCATCTCGAGCGGGTTCGTGATCGGCCCCGCGCACTGCGTCTCGAGATCGGGCGCGCGTCCGTCCCAGAACTGCACGAAGTTGAGCGCCGCGTTCAGCACCGGCGGCGAGTTGATCGGGCCGACCTGACCGCCGATCCCGATCGACGTGCGCCGCGGCTCGGCGCCGCCGTGCTCGAGCTGATGGCACGTGACGCACGCGACCGAGCCATCACCGGACAAGCGCGGATCGTGGAAGAGCGCGCGGCCGAGCAGCGCCTCGCGCCGCTCGAACCGCGCCTCGGGCAGCGCTTGGATCCCGCCGAGCGCCTGGGCCGGCGCGGGATCGGGGATCGCCGTCGTCGCAGCCTGCTGCGGCGCAGGCGCGGCTCGCTCGGCGCTCTCCTCCGAAGACGAGCCGCAGCCGATCACGACGGTCGCGGCGAGGCACATCCACACACGCGTCATCGTGCGAGGACATGCTCGCGCGCCTCATCGCCACAAGGGCCTGCGCACCACGCCTCGTCGTCGTCCGCTCAGTCGATCGCGAGCACGACCTTCCCGAAGTGCTCTCCGCTCGCGAGCCGCGCGTACGCCTCGCGCGCGTCGCGCCACGGGACCACACGATCGATCACCGGCTCGATCTTCGCCGCCTCGAGCGCGCGGCTCAGTGCCTCGAACATCGCGACCGAGCCCACGTACACACCCGCGACGCGCAGCGCCTTGTGGAAGAGCGCGTACGTGTCGATCTCGCCGCGCGTCCCGGTGAGCACGCCGATCAGGCCCATCGTGCCGCCGTAGCGCAGCGAGGCGACGGACTGGTCGAACGTGCCGGGCCCACCGACCTCGACGGCGAGGTCCACGCCGCGTCCGCCGGTGAGCGCCTTCGCGCGCTCTCCCCACTTCGGCTCCGCGACGTAGTCGATCACGTGATCGGCGCCCAGCGCGCGCGCCCGCTCGCGCTTCTCCGCGCTCTTCGACGTGAGGATCACCTGCGCGCCCGCGGCCTTCGCGAGCTGCAGCGCGAACACCGAGACGCCGCCGGTGCCCTGCACGAGCACCACGTCGCCCGGCGCGACCACGTGCGTGGTCTCGAAGAGCGCGTGCCACGCCGTCACCGCTGCGCACGGCAGCGTCGAGGCCTGCTCGAACGAGAGGTGCGACGGGATCGCGACCCACGCCGACTCGTCGAGCACGACCTCCTCCGCGAGCATCCCGTCGCGCCCACCGCCGAGCGCGTTCGCGTGATGGAAGTCGGAGAGCAGCCCGCTCTGCCAGGTGGGGAAGAACGACGCCGCGACGCGATCGCCGATCTTCCATCGCGTGACCTCCGCGCCGACCTCGATCACCTCGCCGGCGCCGTCGGAGAGCGGCACGACCGACGCCTTCCTGCTCTTCGCGTTCCGGCGGACGATCAGGTCGCGATAGTTGAGCGAGGCCGCGCGCACCCGCACCCGCACGTCGCGCGCGCCGAGCGGCGGCGAGGGTCGATCGGTGAGCACCAGCGCGTCGTTCTCGGGGGCGGGACGGAGCTCGTAGGCCTTCATGTTCGTCTTCTCCTCGTGAGGCGCGCCGGTCTCTCGTACCCTGCTTCCGATGTCGCAAGTACGTACAAAGACCGCCGGTACTATCAAGAAGGGAAGTAAGCGCGGCGACGATCAGCGCTCGAACTGCGCGGTCGAGGCGACGCTCGGCGTGATCGGCGGGCGCTGGAAGGGCGTGGTGCTCTACTGGCTGCTCGGCGGGAAGCTGCGGTTCGGCGAGCTGCGCCGCCGCGTACCGAACTGCTCGGAGCGCATGCTCACGCTGCAGCTCCGCGAGCTCGAGGAGGACGGGCTCGTCTCGCGCACCGTCTACGCCGAGGTCCCGCCGCGCGTGGAGTACGAGCTCACGGCGTTCGGTCGCAGCCTCGAGCCGATCCTGCTCGGCATGCGCGAGTGGGGCGAGCGCTACAAGCGCCGCCTGACGTGATCGATCGCGGCGCTCAGCCGATCGACGCGGCCGACCCGAGCTCGCCGATCAGCGCGCGCGGAGGCGCGCCCGCGATCGCGCGGAATTCGGCGATCAGGTGCGCCTGATCGCAGTAGCCGGCGCGGGCCGCGATCGTCGCCCAGGCGACGCGATCGTCCGAGCGCGCAGCACCGAGCGCGCGGTGGAAGCGCGCGAGCTTCGCGAACGCCTTCGGCGCGATCCCGAACGCGTCGCGGAACACGCGGCGGAGGTGGCGCGCGGTCACGCCGAGCTCGTCCGCCACGTCCTGTACGTTCGCACCGACGGAGGACGCGTCGCGCAGCTTCGCCGCGGCGTCGAGCGCGAGACGCGAGCACGGCCGCGCATCGGTCCGCACGCGCTCGGCGATCGCGGCATCGAGGATCGTCGCGGCCTCGAGCGCGTCGCGCGACGCGGCGAGCCGCTCGAACAGGTGGCGCGCCGCGGCCTCGCCCCAGAGATCCTCGAGCGCGACGACGCGTCCTGCGATCTCCGACGCGGGCACGCCGAGCACGGCCTCGGACGCGCCCAGACGAAGGCGCGCGCTCACGCTGCGGTGCGTCCCGCGCACGACCTTGCGACGAACGCGCTCCCTCGCGCCGAGCGCGTGTGCGTCGATCCCTCTCCGCGCGGTGGGGCCGAAGCGGACGATGATCTCGATCTCGGCGCGCGGGATCAGCACGTGCGGCGCGTCCGCCTCGGGCTCGTGCACGAGCAACGCGTCGACGACCGATGCGGTCGGCGCGCTGCTCGGAGCGAGAGATCGGCGATCGACGTGCATGGCGCTGAGCATGGCGTCGCGCGCTCGCTGCACAAGGGGCGCGCGTCGTGGTCCGCTTTCTCCAATCCGCGCGCCGCGCGGGTCGCTACGGTCGGCGCATGAAGATCCTCGTCACCGGAGCGACCGGAAAGGTCGGAAGTCGCCTCGCTCGCCGCCTCGCCTCGCGAGGCGACGACGTTCGCGCGCTCGTGCGCGATCCGAGCCGTGCCGCGTCGCTGCGCGAGCACGGCGTGGAGCTGGTGCAGGGCGACCTGCTCGACGTCGCGTCTCTCGACGCCGCGGTGCACGGCGTCGACGCGGTCGTGCACTGCGCCGCCTTCTTCCGCGGTGCGACCCCGGAGCAGGCGCATGCCGTCAACGACCTCGGCACGCAGCACCTCGCGACCGCCGCACGCGGCGCGTCGGTGAGGCGCTTCGTGTTCACGAGCACCGGGCTCGTGTACGGCGCGAACGGCGGGCGCCACGCGCGCGAGGACGATCCGTGCACGCCGGCAGCGGGATATCCGGCGAGCAAGCTCGCCGCCGAGCGTGCGCTCTTCGCGATCGAGGGCCTCGATGTCCGCGTGCTCCGTCTCCCGTTCGTCTACGGCGACGGCGATCCCCACGTCGAGGAAGTGGTCCCGATGATGCGCGGCTTCCTGCCGACGCAGCGCATGTCGCTCGGTCACCACGCCGACGTCGCGCAGGCGGTCGCGCGCGTCCTCGACGCGCGGTCGCCGTCGCACCGCGTCTACAACGTCGTCGACGACGAGGCGCCCGATCTCGCCACGCTGTTCGCGTCGGTCGGCGCGCCGCCGCCCGACGGCTCGGCGGCCGAGGCCGCGCGTGCGTTCGAGATGCTGCTCGATGGCCGACGACTCCGCGACGACCTCGGCTTCCGCCCGGCGTACCCGCGCCTCCAGGACGCGATCGCCGCCGGCGCGGCGTGACCGTCGATCACGCCGTGTCGGGGTCGAGCCGCAGCACCACGCGCCCGCCGTCGATCAGCGCGCACTCCGCGGTGCGGAACGACTTCACCGACGCCTGTCCCGTCAGTCGCGCGGTGATCACGCGCACGAAGGGCTCGTGCGACACCGCGACGACGAGCCCCGGCACGCTCGTGAGCAGGTGCTCGGCGCGCAGCGCGTCACCGTGGGGCTCGAAGGCACGATCGACGCTGATCAGCCCGGCGTAGCCGAGCCCCTGCGCGAGCAGCTCCGCGGTCTGCACCGCGCGCACGAGCGGGCTCGCGATCATCATCGCGGGCACCATCCCGCGTAGCGAGAGCGCGCTCGCGATCGCGCGCGCCTCGTCGCGACCACGCAGCGAGAGCACGCGCTCTTCGTCGTTTCCGTGCGCGGCCATCGCCTCGCCGTGACGCACCACCAGGATCGGCATGGGCTCAGGCCGCGCGGATCGCCGCGGTGTCGGGCCGCGTGCGCTCGCCGTCGGCGGCGATGCCACGCGACTCGAGCAGCGCGAGCAGGCGGCTCTCGGCGATGCGTCGATCGCCGACCAGCGGCGCGACGCCGCGCGCGAGCGCGCGCATCGTCGGGAACCGATCGTCCTGCACGCGCGCCATCGCACGGGCGACGAATTCGTCCCACGCGAAGTCGAGATCGTGGCGGATGAGCCCGGCGCGCGGCGCGTCCTCGCGGATGATGCGGCGCAGCAGGTTCGCGACGTTCGATCCCGTGAACGGAAGACGCCCGGTGAGCGCCTCGAACATCACCACGCCCATGCCGAACACGTCGGCGCGCGCGTCGACGTCGGGATCACCCGACGCCTGCTCGGGCGAGACGTAGCTCGGCGTGCCGAACACCCGACCGACCTCGCGCTGTCGCTCGTCGGCGGGCGCGCGATCCGACGCGCACACGCCGAAGTCGAGGAGCCGCACGCGCAGCGATCCGTCGACGTCGCGATCCATCACGATGTGCTCGGGCTTCACGTCGCGGTGCACGTAGCCGTGGGCGTGCGCGGCGTGGAGGATCGTCGCGACGCGCATGACGATCGCGCCGACCACCTCGGGCGCGAGCGTGCCGACGCGACGCAGCAGGCGCGCCATGCACTCGCCGCGCACGCGCTCGAGCACGAGGTAGGGCGAGCCGTCGGGGAGCACGCCCTCGTCGATCACCGGCACGATGCCGGGGTGCGCGACGGTGCGCGCGACCTCGCCCTCGCGGCGCAGGCGGCGCACGAGGTCGGGGTTGTCGACGAAGATCGGGCGCAGCGTCTTGACGACGACGTCCGCGCCGTCGTCGATGCGCTCTGCCTCGAAGACCACCGCGGTGCCGCCGATCCCGAGGACCTCGCCGACGAGATAGCGGCCGTCCAGGATCCTTCCCCGCAGCTCCGAACGCTCCGCTGCTTCCATCGCCGAGCCTCCAGCGGCGACCTTCGGGGCAACGGAGATCCCGGTCAAAAAAGCGACGCGGACGATCCGTGCTCGGGGATCAGCGCAGCCAGCGCGCCTCGGGGTTCTCTCGGCGCCAGATCACGTGATCCATGAAGTAGTGGTGCACGTTCACCACGACGAAGAAGGCCGCGAAGAACGGCGTCGGTCCGAGCGGTCCGTCGCTCGCGAGCCCGTCGTCGAGCAGCGCGGGGCCGCCGCGGAAGAGCAGCCATCCGAGCGCGAGCGCGGAGAGCGCGAGCAGACCGAGCCGCAGCGCGACGGGACGTCCGAGCGTCGGCGGTGCCTCCTCGGCGCGCGCGCGATTCCCGCGCATCAGCGCGACGAAGTAGAAGTACTGCACCGCGTGCAGCGCGGGGATCGCGTAGCGCACCAGCGGATCGGCGTTGGACCACACGGTCCACGCCCACACCGTGACGAGGAAGCCCGAGAGCGGCGCGAGCGGGAGAGTCCGCCATCGACGCGCGAGCACGATCACCAACGGCACGGTCGTGATCGCGAGCGCGATCGCACTGACGAGCTCGAGCCACGCGGGGCGCGCCATCGCCCAGTAGACGACGCCCTTCTCGACGAACTCGCCCGCCGGCGTCGAGGGGCTCGCCCACGCGTAGATCCACGCTGCGTAGCAGTGCGCGAGGATCACGCGCCGCTCGTTCTGATCGAAGCGCACGCCGCGCCGCATCGAGAGCACGGTGAGCACGCCGAAGCCCTGCTTCACGTAGTGCCAGCCGACGAGCACGAACATCAGCTGCACCATCCACCCGAGCGACTGCGCGGAGCGCAGCACCATCGCGGCGCCCGCCCACGTCACGAGCACGAGCGGCACCACGAACCCCGCGATCACGTAGCGAATCCGCTGCGCACGTGGGATCGACGCGCCGAGCACACGCTCGCGCACGTCGTCGTAGAAGAGCAGGTAGGTGACCGCGAAGTGCGGATCGTTGATCACGTGCGCCGCGTGGAAGAACAGGAACCCGAACGCGAGCTCCGACGCATCGAGCCCGACGTGCGCGCGCAGCAGCCACGAGAGCGGGAAGAGCAGCAGCGTGATCCCGCCGGTGAGCAGGAATTCCGCGACGCGCCCGCGCGACGGCGCGCTCACCTCTTCGTCGACGACGAGCGCCTCGACCGCACTGCTCACGCCGGCGACTCTATCATCGCGTCTCGACGCGCCGCCTTCCGAGAATTCCTGAGGAAGGCAGGAGGGTTAGGAACACCACGGAAGTGTTCCCAATCGAGCCGTGCCGAGCGCACCCGGGCCACGAGGAGAGTGTCTTCGTGGGGTCGCGATTCGTGTCCCGCGCTCCTCGGAAACGCTCGGCTGAGCGCTCCGCGAGCATCGAGCATCGAGCAGACCACTCGACGTGGTCCCTCCTTCCACTCCTGCTCTCCTCAGAAGCCTCTCGTGCTCTCCTCAGCGGCGCCGTTCCGCTCTCTTGAGCGCGACGAGGTGCTCCTCGCGCGTCGCGCCGCCACCCCACGCAGGGCGCGGCTGCGACGCGCTCGCGACCAGCTCGAGCCCCACGTGCGGCGCGATCTCGATCAGCTGCGGGATCAGCGGCACGTCGAGCTGACCGAAGCGCCCGTCGCCCATCAAGAGCACGATGAACCCATCGCGATCGAGCACGCGCTCCATGCCGCGCAGCATCGCCGCGACGTCGTCCCACCACTGCTCCGCGGCTTCGTCGGGATCGACCGCAGCGCTGCGACGCGCGCCCATCTCGCGCCGCGCGAACGCGCGCGCGTCGAGGCCGAGCCACGCGAGGCGCAGCGCGTGCTGCGCGTGGTAGTCGTAGGTCCCGCCGTAGGGCGGCGACGTGAGGATCAATCGCGCCTTGGTGCGCGCGCCGAGCAAGCGCTCGAGCTCGCGCGAGTCACCCTCGAAGAAGCGCGGCGCGATCGCGCCCTCGGGCAGCGCCTCGTCGAGCGTGCCCCAGCGCTGCGCGAGCTCGTGCGCCTTGCGCACGAACATCTCGGTGCTGAGCCCCTTGCGGATGCGCTTCTCCGCCTCCTGCTGCGAGGTCTCGGCGCGCTTCTTCGAGAGCTTCACGACGAGCGACGAGAAGACCATCTCGAGCGCGCGACGATCGGCCTCGTCCTCCACGCTCCGGATCTCCTCGAGCAGCCCCGCGAGCTCCTTGAGCACGTGCGGGCCGTACCAGCCGATCATCGAGGGCGGCAGCTTCGCGATCGCGCGCTCGCGCGCTTGCACGCGCTCGAGCGACGCCTCGCCCACCAGCTCCGCGAGCTGCTCGAACGCGTCACGCGACTCGAGGTCGCGTCGCTCGCACTTCACCCCGACCAGCGCGCCCGCGAGCGGATTGAGATCGACGCCCGCGCTGCGCCGGCCCGCGAGCATCGCCTCGAGCAGCACGGTCCCGCTCCCGCAGAACGGATCGAGCACGCGCTCACCCTCGCGCGTCGCGCGCGCGATCACGGTGCGCGCGATCGCGCGGTGCATGCGCGCCGGCCACGCGTGGAACCCGTGGGTGAGCGCGTCGGGATCTTCGTGCGCCGCGGCCTCCATCGCTTCGACGAGCGTCGCCGCGATCTTCGGGTCGCCCTGCGAGCGCGTGGGCCCGCCGACGTTCACCAGCGCCTTCCGACCGATCGACTCGTCGTCGCTCTCGCGCCTCGGTCGTCCAGTGCCAGCATTGGCACTGCCAGTGCCAGCGCTGGCACTGCCAGTGCCAGCATTGGCACTGGGACGACGAACTCTCTTCCGCTCCTCGCTCATCGCGCCCTCCGCGCGCGAGCCCTCGGGCTCGGCGCCTCGTCCTCGTTCACCGGCTGATCGAAGAAGCGACGCAGCGCGTGCGCGTCCTCGGTGCGCGCACCGTCCGCAGTGCGCGCGACGATCGGCGGATGCTCCGCGATCGTCCCCGTTCCCTCGCCTCGCGGTTCCCCGTCGGACCGCAGGGCGAACGTCCAGATCGTGAAGAGCGCGTCCTTGTCCGCGCGGGGCACGACGTCGCGCTTCGCGATCACGTCGAGCCCCGCCGCAGCCGCGCCTGCCATCGCGCGATCGGGACGACGCGCATCGCCGCACACCACGAGGCGACCTCCGGGCGCGAGCAGCCGCGCGCCCGCCGCGACGTAGTCCTCGATCCCGCCGCGCATCTCGATCCGTGCATAGGTCCGCTGCGAGTCGGTCGAGGGCGAGCTCTTCTTGGGATCGAAGTACGGCGGCGTACCGGTGATCAGATCCGCGCGCTCCTCGAGCGCGACCGTGCGGAGGTCACCGTGGATCAGCCGCACGCGCTCCGTGAGCGCGTTGCGCGCGAGGTTGCGCCGCGCGAGCTCGTGCGAGATCGCCTGTGCCTCGATCGCGATCACGCGCGCGTCGCGAAGCTTGTACGCGACCATCAGCGTGACCGATCCGATCCCGCACCCGAGGTCGATCACGCGCTGCGCATCGGGCCGCGCCTCCACCGCCTCGCGCGCGGTCGCGACGTCGTCGAGCGAATAGCGATGCCCACGAACGCGCTGCCACAAGCGCCAAGCGCCCGCGATCGCGTCGTCGCTGAGCTCGCCGATCTCCTCGTCCGTCACCGTCATCGAAGGCGCTTGACCTACCACGCGCGCGCCACGATGGTGGCCGCCATGACCACGCTCCACGATTTCCAGGTGAAGACGATCGACGGCGCGACCAAGAGCCTCGCCGACTACCGCGGAAAAGCGCTGCTCGTCGTCAACGTGGCGAGCCAGTGCGGGCTCACACCGCAGTACTCGAAGCTGCAGTCGCTCTACGAGCAGTACGGAGCGAAGGGCGCCGAGGTGCTCGGCTTCCCGTGCAACCAGTTCATGGGCCAGGAGCCCGGCACCGAGAACGAGATCAAGACGTTCTGCGAGACGAGCTACGGCGTGACGTTCCCGCTCTTCTCGAAGATCGAGGTGAACGGCGGCGGCGCGCACCCGCTCTACCAGTGGCTGAAGGGCGAGACCGGCGGCGGCGACATCCAGTGGAACTTCGAGAAGTTCGTCGTCGGCAAGGACGGCCGCGTGGTCGAGCGCTTCTCGCCGAAGACCGCGCCCGACGATCCGAAGATCGTCGCCGCGCTGCAGCGCGCGCTCGGCTGAGCGAGCTCAGCTCGCCGAGGGACGGGAGCGCCGATCGATCGCGGGCGCGGGCTCGCGGGTCGGCATCCCGTTCGCGGCGAGCTGCTCCTGACACCAGGTGAGCGCGTCGGCGCGCGTCGCGAACGTCTGCACCGGCCACTTCGGGGGCGCGATCCAGTGGATCGCGGTCATCACTCCGCGCAGCAGCGGGTTCGGCAGGACGATCGCCTCGGCGACGCGCCGTCCTTCGAGCTCGCGCGTGAGGCTCTGGAGCCGCTCGCCCATGCGCTTGCGGTGGGTCGGGCTGAGCGCGGTCGGCCCGAGCTCCGAGCCATCGACGAGATGCACGTGGGCGCGGCGGGTGCGCGCGATCGCGACGAGCTCGTCGAAATGCGAGTCCACGTCGCTCAACGAGAGCTCGGCTGGCATCTCGACGAGGAGCACGGGCCAGGTCGAGAGATCCACCTTCGGCAGCGCCATCGGTCGATCTGAGCGAGGCGCGGGCTGCGAAGGAAGGAACCACGGGTGCAGGAGGCTGGCTCGTCGGTCCACGCCACCATTCGAGAACGCTCGAGCGGCACGTGCACGAGCTCGAGTCAGCCGCGCGAACACGAACGCGGCGAGAGCAGCGAGCCGAAGCTCACCGCACCCGCCGCCGTCATCACGCCCGATCCACGGCGCTCGTCACGCCGATCCGCACCGTGCTCGTGCGCGTGCACGTCCCGCGTGCTCGTCCACGTGCCACCTGCGCGTGCTCGTCGGTGCCCCGCGACTCAGCGCCAGCGACCGCGACCCTGCCCCGCCGGATCGGCATACGGCCCGCCGTCGCTGTCCGTGATCCCCGTGTACCCGACGCGCCCGGTGCCGCGTCCGTTGCCCGCGGGATCCGCGTACGGCCCGCCGTCGCTGTCGGTGATCCCGCTGGTCCGCCCGTACACGCCGCGCCCGTAGCCCGCGGGATCCGCGTACGCGCCCCCGTCGCTGTCGGTCAGCCCGGTGTACGCCTGGCGTTGCTGGCCGCGCCCGTAGCCCGCGGGATCCGCGTACGCGCCGCCGTCGCTGTCGGTCACGCCGGTGCGATAACGGCCCTGCGGCGCCTGCACCACCACCGTCGCCCCGGGGGGCGCCGCGGGCGCCTGCGCGTACACGACCGGCCGCCGTCGCACCACGCATCCCGGGAGCACCGCGGCCGCGGCGCCTCCGGCGAGCACGCCGATCACGCCCAGCATCGAGCGGCGCGTGACGGGTGCGGGCTCTTCCGATCCGCTCCGCTCCGAGACGATGTCGGCATCGTCGAGCGTGAGCGTCTTCTTCGCGACCTCGGGATCAGTCTTCTTGTCGGACATGCGCGGCACGACTCCTATGGAAAGCCTGCCCGGCTCTCGTGTTCTCGCCCGGGCGTCCCGTAGGGACGCGCCCGGCCCCCGGCAGATTCTCTCACGACCGCAGCGGTCGAGGCGACTCCCATGCTACGAGGCGCGCCGCTATGCTCTCCCCGTCCATGACGACGTCGAAGACGATCGACGAGGTCGCGCAGGGCCGCGTCGGGCAGGTCGTCGCCGATCGCTACGAGCTCCAGCGATTGCTCGGCGTCGGCGCGAGCGGCGCCGTCTACGAGGCGATCCATCGCTACACCGATCGCAGCGTCGCGCTGAAGGCGATGCACCCGCACCTCACGGCCGCGCCCGAGGCGGTGCGGCGCTTCCTGCGCGAGGCGCGCGCGGCCGCGGCGGTCGGACATCCCGGCATCCCGCAGGTGCTCGACGCGGGCACGCTCGAGGACGGTCGCCCGTACATCGTCAACGAGCTGCTCGAGGGTCGCTCGCTCGACGAGGCGATCCGCGCGAAGGACCTCACGCTCGACGACGTCACCACGATCGGCGTGCAGCTCTGCGACGTGCTCGCGGCCGCGCACGACGTGCACATCGTGCATCGCGACGTGAAGCCCGAGAACGTGTTCCTCGTGCGCGAGAAGGGCACGCTCGGCGTGCGGCTGCTCGACTTCGGCGTCGCGAAGAACCTCCAGAGCGTCGATCGCAGCGGCATCCTCACCAAGCCGGGCACCGCGATCGGCACGCCGACGTACATGGCGCCCGAGCAGGCGCGCGCGCTGCCCGTCGATGCGCGCACCGATCTGTGGGGCGCGGGCGCGACGCTCTTCCATGCCGCGACCGGGCGCACCCACTTCCAGGAGCCGAGCCTCCCGATGCTGCTGATGCGCATCGTCACGAGCCGTCCGCCGCGCATTCGCGAGGTCCGCGCCGATGTGCCCGACGCGCTCGCGCGCGCGATCGACGGCGCGCTCGAGCCCGACGTCGCGCACCGATGGCCCGATGCGCGGGCGATGGCCGCGGTGCTCGCGGGTTAATCGAGAGTTAATCCTCGAATTGCCGGGGAGACTCCGGATGGCCGTCGCGCGAAGGTGCGCTTCGTGGGCGGGCGAGCGGTATGGGGGAGCATCGCCGCGACGGTGGTGCTCTCGGGCGCGAGCATCCTCTGGGGGGGTTGCTCGCTCGAGCGCGTGAGCTTCGCGGGCGCCTCGCGCGATGCGAGCGCGATCGACGCGGGCGCCGGTGACGCAGGCGTGGTCGGCGCGTGCGTGCCGCGATGCGCGGACACCGTCGCGATCCGGTGCGTGGGGACGAGCACCGTCGAGGAGGACTGCGCGCCGCGCGGCGCGCGATGCGCGATGACCGACGGCGATGCGACGTGCGTCGCGCGCACCTGCGAGCCGCTGCGGACGCGCTGCGACGGCGACGTGCTCTACACGTGCGACGCGGACGGCGCGCACGAAGCGCCCACGACGTGCGAGCACGGATGCAGCGAGGGCGCGTGCGTGACCGAAGCTCCGTCGTGCGTGTGGAGCGGCGAGATCGTCGACGAGGGCTCGTACACGATCGATCTCTGCGGGCGCACCGACGATCACCGCGTGCGCGCCGACCAGTGCGAGGGCGCGGCGAGCAACGGCGAGGACGCGCAGGTGCGCCTGTTCGTGTCGCAGCGACGTCGGCTGCGCCTCGATCTGCGCGACGTCGACGGCCCGGGCGGGGTCGACACGGTGCTCTCGCTGCTGCGCCGCTGTGGTGACGTGCAGAGCGAGATCGAGTGCGCGAACGACGTCGCGTGCGCCGACGCCGACGACGATCTGAAGGCGACTCCGTGCGAGTCGGGGCGCCAGCCGCGCCAGTCGCGCCTCGAGCTCGAGCTCGACCCCGGCACGTACTACCTGCTGCTCGACAGCCAGAACCGCGGCTCGTTCGGGTGCGGTCGCGTCGAGCTGCGCGTGCGCGTCATGAACTAGAACGTCTGTCCCGGGCCCCAGCGCACGACGAAGGGGCGCGCCTGGACGATCACGATGCGCCCGCCGGCGAGCAGGAACTCGACGTCCACCGCGTTCACCGGCGCCGCCCAGCGGGGCCGCTCTCCGCCGACGAAGTGCGCGTGGATGCGCGCGAGGCGCTCGTGCAGCGCGGTGATCGCCGCGTCGTCGAGCAAGAGCGCGCCGGGGCTCCGCGAGCTGCGCGCGAGGAGCTCGGTCTCGAGCGGGCCGGCGTACGTGTAGATCATGTGCTGCTCGGGGATCTCCTCGCCCGCCGCGCCGGTCACGCTCCCGCCGAGCACCTGCGCGTTCACGAAGAACCCGGGGCGCGCCTCGTAATACGGGTTCGCGGTGATCGCGACGCCGTTCGCGCTCGCACCGTCGACGAAGGGCTGCGCGAGGATCGCCATCCCGACGCTGCGGTGATCGACGCGATACCACTCGCGCTCCTCGTACGCGCCGAGCAGCCACACGCTCGACCACACCTCGCGCAGCGCGTTCGCGATCTCCTGCTCGCTCGCGCCCGCGCTCACCACGACGCTGCGATAGAGGCCCGCGCCGGTGAAGCCCGCGAGGTCCTCGGCGTTCGTGCTCGATCGCAGGATCCACCGCGCCTGGGGCGCGACGTGCGCGATGCGGCGCCGCACCTCCTGCACGAGCCGCGGCTCGACGCCCGCGCTCTGGATCATCGCGCGCACCTGCGCGAGCTGTCGCGCGCGCACCGTCGCGTCGCCGCGGAACGTCGGGTCCGCGAGCATCTGCGGCAGGCCGTGCACGATCCCGCTGTCGCCGAGGTGCTCGAGGTAGTGCGCGACCGGCACCACGAACCCGCCCGGCGTGTCGATGTTGCCCAGCGAGCACACCTCGCCCAGCTGCGACGCCTTCGCGCCCGCGAACGCGGCGTCGGGCAGCCGGAGATCACACACGTCGACGAGGCGTCGCTCGCGCCGATCGACGCGCGGGACCTGCGGCTGGGCGGGACGGCGTGATGCCCACGCGGCCTCGGCCTGCGCGAGCGTGGCCTCGCGGATCGCGAACTCCTGCGGGCCGATCACGAGCTGCACGAGCCGCCCGTCGAGCCGCTGCACGTCGGGATGATCGAGCGCGCCGCGAAGCCCCATGTTCGGCGTGCCGCGGGTCGCGCAGAGGATGGCGACGTGCCCGAGCGGGGCCTGGAGCTGCGCGCTGATCACGCCGCTCACGACCGGGATCTCGTCGGGCAGCTGCTCGAGCACGAGGATCTGATCGGGGCGCACCGTGCTGGGATCGAGCGCGCCGCGCACGACGCGCAGCGTGCCGAACGCCGGACCATCGGTGAGCGGCTGGTAGCGCACGCCCGCGAACACCTCGTCCGCGGTCGCGATCGGCAGCTGCGCGCGCACGCTCGCGATCGACCGGTCGTGCAGCGGCGACATCGGGCGGAATCGGAGACGATCGCCGATCCACAACGCGCCGCGCAGCTGCTCGAAGAGCGCGACGATGCGATCGCCGGGCAGCGTGTCGCCCCCGACGAGCTCGACGGTCCAGATGTCGCTGTCGAGGTAGTGCACGATCGTGCCGAGCTCGAAGCGGCGCTCGGGACGGCGGTACTCGCGGACGTTGAACATCTGGTGATCGGCGGGCTGGCGCCCGACGGGATGCTGTTCGGTCGAGAGATGATCGCGCGCGAACTCGTAATGGATGCCCCAGCGCTGCGTGTCGATGAACCAGACGGTCCGGCCCTCGGCGACGTCGACGAGGAACTTCACGACCTCGGTGCGCGCGACCGCGCTCGACGCGGGACGCGCCGCGAGCCGTGCCCACGTGCTCGCGTCGTCGATGCGATGCGCAGACTCGAGGCGCCCCTCGGCGGTGCTCTGCGCGCCGTCGCTCGACTCACCGCCCTGCGCGTCGCCGCGCAGCGAGTGATCGTCGGGCAATGGCGCGACCGGTCCGCCGTTGCGTCGCGCCAGCGCGCTCCCACACGACGCGATCAGCGCGACGATCCCCAACGCCGCGAGCCGCCCCCCGATCCTGCGCACGTCGTCGAGCATAAACCTCTGCGACGTACGAGTGCCCGCGAGCGTTCTCGTCGTGACCGGAAAACACGCGGGCGCACTTCGGCGCACCCGCGCGCTCAACGAAGGACGAACGCACCGAGCGGGAAGCGCGTGCCGTTGATCTGCACCTCGACGCGATGCTCGCCGGGGTGGTGCTTGCGCGTCGTGCGCTCTTCGAGCGAGAGGCGGCGCGTGAGCGCGAGCGCTGCGCCCGGCGCGAGCGAGGCGCGCGTCCACTTGAACACCTTCGCGCTCGTCTGGCCACGCGCCTTCACGTAGTGGACGACGAGGTCGATCACCGCGTCGAGCGGCGCCGCGGTGGTGATCGTCGCGTCGATGCGCACCTCGCCGCCGCGCTTCACGCGCGCTGGTGTGATGGCGCCACGCACCTCGCACTCGGGGCGCGCGCTCGACACGCCGAGCACCTCGAGCGCGCCCGCATCGCCGCGCTTGATCAGCGTGCGCAGCGCGTGGCGCACCGTCTTCTCGCGCGCCGGAACGCGCACCCACGCGCGTGCGATCTCGACCGCGCGCGCCGGGTGATCCTTGGCGACGTCGTTCAGGTGGTTCGCGACCGAGCGACGCACCGTCTCGCTCTCGTCGTCGACCAGCCGCGCGATGCGCGCGAGCCCGGGCTCGGGATCCTCGATCAGCCAGCGCACCCGCGCCGCCCACGGCAGACGCGGGCGCATGCCCTCGCTCACGAGGCGGCGCACGTGCGGGCTCGGATCGGTCACCCACCCATCGAGCCGCGCGAGCGTGAGCTCGCGGTGCTGCTCGAGGAACGGACGTATTGCGAATTCGCAAGAGAAGCGTTGCGTAATTGCATGCATCGCGTCGAGCGATCGCGCCGGGTGCGCGAGGCCGTGCTCCGCGACGAACATCGTGTGCGGCAGGTAGAAGAACGGCGCCATGCCCGACACCGCGTCGATGTTCCCGACCGGACCGAGCGAGCGCTCGATCACGTCGATCGCGTCCTCGTAGCGCGCCGGCAGCCCGGCGTGCATCGCGCGCATCAGGTGCCGCCCACGGTCGAGCAGCTCGAGGGCGTCGAGCCCATCCGTCGCGCGACGTCGGAACGCGCGCTCGTCGAACGTCGGATGCACCGCGCGCAGCGACGCACCGAGGCGCTGCACCAACGCGGTGTCGAAGAAGTCCTTGAGCTGCGCCGCCATCAGACCACCGTGACGCGACGGCGCCCGAGCACGCCGCCGTCGATCTCGACGACGTCGCCCGGCCCGAGCATGCGCGCATTGGAGGTGTGTGCGCGCAGCGCCGCGGCGAGGCGCGTGGTGCGACCGGGGAGCAGCGACGCGAGCTTTCGCTTCCACGCCGCGACGGTGAACGCGACGCCCGACGGAGTGCCGGTGAGCACCGCATCGCCCTTCTCGAGCACGCCCGAGGGCACTCCGCGCGCCGCCGCGAGCAGCAGCTCGCGCGGGGTCGCGACGAGGTCCATCGTGCGCCCGCGCTGGCGCGTCTCGCCGTTCACCGTGAGCGTGAGCGTCACGTCGAGGCACGCATCGACGCGCGGCGTGTCGGGCACCCACAGCGTCGTCCCCGCGACGAGGAGCCCGGGGAAGCTCTTCGCCGCGCCCCAGAACCGCATGCGATCGGCGCGTCCTTCGCCGAGCACCTGCACCGTGCGCGCGGTGAGATCGTTCGCGACGAAGTAGCCGATCGGCGGCGCGAGATCGCGGCGCTCGAGCTGCGCGACGTGCACGTCGTCGAGCAAGAGGAAGCCGAGCTCGACCTCGTAGTCGAAGAGCGGCGGGAGCATCGCGAACCGCTGTCCGACGCGCGACGCGAGGGCCGGATCGAGGCGTGCGAT
The DNA here is from genome assembly GCF_000737325.1 of Sandaracinus amylolyticus. Lineage (NCBI taxonomy): Bacteria > Pseudomonadati > Myxococcota > Polyangiales > Sandaracinaceae > Sandaracinus > Sandaracinus amylolyticus. Next base: position 10,207,041 of record NZ_CP011125.1, on the reverse strand, counting down.
CGCCGAGAGCATGGTGTCGCGCGACGGGCGCTGGACCGCGTCTCCGTCGCGCAGCAGCGACGCCGCGTCCTTGTCGAACACGACGAGCCCTTCGCCGTCACCGCCGGTCTCGTTGATGTGCGCGGCGTAGGTCAGGCCGAGCGCGTGGACGCGCTTCGGCGCGAGCTCGAGCGGGCGCGTGGTGCCATCGCGCGGGTCGAGCGCGCGCATCGTCGCGGGCTTCGCGGTCATCGTTCCTCCAGGTGCGTCGCGTCCCACCCGAGGTAGCGCGCTCCGTCGAGCGGCTCGGGCGCGTGGAATTCGAGCGCTGCGACCTGCGACGTCAGGCGTCCATCGGGCCTCCAACGATCGAGCGGGTGCGCGCGCGAGAAGAGCTCGACCTCGCACTCCGCGACGTCGCTCTGCGCGACGTGCACGTCCCATCCCTCCGGATCGCGATACGCGTACCCGACGAGCGTGCGCGGATCGCACCACGCGCGGCCACGCAGCGATCGTGTCGCGGAGCGCGCTTCGAAGCGCAGCTCGCCGTCGCGCGGATCGAGGCGCGTGAGCAGGATGCCCGGCACTTCGTGGAACGCGTGCTCGCGCTCCGACGTGCGCAGGTAGATCGGCGAGAAGCGCAGCCCGGGCACGCTGCGCCGCGGCTGCACGGTGAGCGCCTCGAGGCGCGCCTCGGGATCTTCGCGGAAACGCGGGCAGTAGAGCCACGTGAGCGCTTCGACACGGCGTGTCCCCCAGATGTGCTTCTGGAGACCGGACGCGCCGCGCACTTCGTGACGCGTTCCGTCGACCGACACGACGCCGGTGAACGTGACGTCGTCGTGCGAGTGGCTCACGTGCGTGGGGAGCGGCAGCAGGTCGAAGCCGCGCGGACCGCGTCGCGCGACGCTCGGCGAGGGAGCGAAGCGCAGGTCCCACTCGATCGCGTGATCGCCCGACGCCACGCGCCCGCGGCTCACGCCGGTCGCGAGCTCCGACGCGCCGATGCGGATCGCGAAACGATCGGACGTGCCCGCATCGAATTCCGAGATGGAGTGCAGCGACTTCAGCGCGCGCGCCGGCTCGCTCGATCGACGATCGAACGCCGCCGCCCACACCGTCGCGCGGGGCTCGCCGCGCGCTCCGGGCGCCGGCGCGAAGAGCGTGTAGCGCAGCCACCACGCGCGTTCGCCGCTCGGGTCGAGCACCACCAGGAACCAGATCTCGAAGAACCCCGGCTCGCCCTTCCAGCGTGGAAGGTCGGCGCGCTCGCTGGACCGCATCCCAGGCTCACTCCTCGCCGTCGACCGCGCGTGCGTTAGCATGCGCGGCGCATGCGTACGATCGAGACCGCGCGGCTCTTCCTGCGCGACTACACCCCCGACGACGCCGAGGCGATGCTCGTCATCGACGGCGATCCCGAGGTGATGCACTTCCTCGGCGGCGTGCAGCGCCGGACCGTCGCCGAGCAGCGCGCGTTCCTCGAGAAAGTCTGCGCGAAGTTCGACGGCTACCGCGCGCGCGGCCTGCCGTACTGCGCGATGGGCGCGTTCGAGCGCGACACCGGCGCGCTGATCGGCACCGCGCTGTTCAAGCCGCTGCCGTTCATGACGCCGGGATCCGAGGAGCGCGTCGACACCGACGATCTCGAGATCGGCTGGCACCTCGCGCGCGCCGCCTGGGGCAAGGGCTACGCGACGGAATTCGGCGCGGCGATGCGCGAGCGTGCGTTCACCACGACCGCGATCGACGAGGTGCGCGCGGTCGTCGATCCCGGCAACGTGCGCAGCGAGCGCGTGGCGTCGCGGCTCGGCCTGCGGCAGGTCGGGATCACCGAGCGTTATTACGCGCGCACGCTCACCGAATTCGTGCTCACGCGCGCCGAGTGGGAGGCTCGTTCACGATGAGGAAGGCGTTCTCGATCGCGGTGTATCCGCGGCGCGGCGATCGCGTGCTCTTGATCAAGCACACGCGGCTCGGGGTGTGGCTCCCGCCGGGCGGCGAGCTCGAAGAGGGCGAGACCCCGCTCGAGGCCGCGGTCCGCGAGCTGCGCGAGGAGACCGGGCTCGTGGGCACGTTCCCGATCGTCTCGGAGATCGAGGGCACGCCGCCGGGGCTCATCGGCTACGAGGAGCACGTCGCGGGCAAGAAGGGCGTGCACATGAACTTCGTGTTCGTCGCCGACGTGACCACCGACGAGATCACGCCGTGCGACGAGTTCACCGACTGGCGCTGGGTGACGCTCGAGGACGGGCCCTGGGAGCACGCACCGAAGAACGTGTACCAGCTCGCGGTGGTCGCGCTGCGCGCAGGACGTTGATCGCGCGCTGCGCGGCACGAGATCACGGCGATGCGAGAGGACGACGAGCGGTGGATGCGGCGGAGCTTCGAGCGCGCACGCGCCGCGCGGCGCGCGGGGAACACGCCGTTCGGCGCGGTGCTGGTCTCGCGCGACGGTGAGCTCCTCGCGGAGGCGGAGAACACCGCGACGAGCGACGGCGATCCGACGGGACACGCCGAGCTCAACCTGCTCCGCGGGCTCTTCGCGCGCGTCGGCGCCCATCGCCTCGAGGGCGCGACGCTCTACGCGAGCGGAGAGCCCTGCCCGATGTGCGCGGCGGCGATCGCGTGGGCGGGGATCCCGCGCGTCGTGTTCTCGGTGCCCGCCGCGCGCATCGGCGCGATCCTCGCGGGACGACCGGGCCCGACGTTCTCGATCGGCGTGCGCGACGTGCTCGCGGCGTCGTCGATCGTGGTGCGCGTCGAGGGCCCGTTCCTCGCCGACGAGGGCGAGCGCGCGATGCTCACAACATAGGCGACCACGCGATCACGCCGGCCTCGATCAGCTCGCGCAGCCAGGCCCGCGGATCGGGCGCCTCCTCGAGGAGCGCTACGAATTCCGTAGCGCGCATCGGCGCGCGCGCGAGCACGTCGAGCGCGTCGGCGACGATCTCGGCGATCGCGACCACGACGACCTCGCCGCGGTACGCGCCGATCAGGTACGTGCGCGCGCCCTTGCCCGGCTTCTGCCCGGAGTGCAGCGCGAACACGTCGCGATCGAACGGCATCACGCGGAACGTCTGGCTGCGCACCAGCTGCACGTGCTCGAGATCGCGCGGCAGCGCGCGCGCCGGCTCGGAGAGACGCTCGACGCGATCGTCGCCACGACGCGCCGCCGCGATCGCGGCCTCGAAGCGCGCGAGCTCCGCGATCTTCGGATCGCCGCCGCTGGTCGCGAGGAACGTCGCGAGGCGATCCGCGAGCGGAGCGCGCGCGAGGAGCGCGTCGCTGGTGGCGAGCGCGGTGAGCGTCGATCCGGCGCGACGCCCCAGCAGCGCGAGCGTCCGCGGCGCGCACGAGGCGACACCGTCGGCGAGCTGATCGACGCACAGCGCGCCCCGCTCGAGATCGCCGGTCTCGACGACCGTCGGCGCCGCGCCGCGCAGCGCCTTCGCGATCCGGCGATCCCACGCCGCGACGTCGACCGCCTTCGTGCCGTCGAGCGCACGCGCGACCTCGGTGCCCGCGTCGGTCGCGATCGACTCCGCCCACTTCGCCGCGCTGCCGCCGGCGTGCGCGGCGCGCTGCACGCGATCCCAGAGCGCGCGCCCGCTCCGCTGGATCGCCGCTTTCTTCGGATCGAACGACAGCGTCGCGAAGAGCAGCGCGTCGAACGCCTCCTCGACCCCAGTGCGGTACGCGCGCACGTCCTCGTAGCGGTCGGGGCCCACCGGCACCAGCTGCGCGAGCACGTCGCCCGTCTTGTCGAGCCGCGCGCGGTGTCCCGCGACGTACGCGAGCGCATCGCTCGACGCGTCGAGGAACGGATGCGGCGCGCGCACCCGGCGCCCGGTCGCGATCTCCTCGTCGATCGCCGCGAGCTCGCGCTCGAAGTGCGTGATGCCTTCCTTGATCAGCGTGGCCGAGCGGCTCGCGCGCACGCGCAGCGACGCCTCGTCCTCCTCGATCCAGCGCGCGTCCGCGAGGCGCGCGGCGGGATCACGCCCCGCGAGCTCGCGATCGAACGCGCCCTCGTCGAGGCGCATCGCCTGCTCGGGCCCGTACCACGTCACGACGGGCAAGAGCTCGTTGAGGCGCGCGCCGAGGTAGAGCTCCCAGCGCGAGCACCCGGGCCGGAAGAAGAAGCCCACCGCGCGATGCATCAGCTCGTGCGGGCCCCACTTGCCGACGTGATCGGGATGGAACGTCGCGAACGGCTCGTCCTGCAGGAATTGCTGGTATTTCCCGAGGCGCAGCACCCCGCGATCCCACTGTCCGTGCACGGGATCGCGCGTGCCCTCTTCGCCCGCGAGCGCGCGCGGCCACGTCATCACGCGGCGCAGATCGCCGTGCACCGTGCTCGCGCCGCGCATCGCGCCGAGCGCGACCATGCGGGTCGCGAAGGGCGAGGCCGCGACCTCGGCGACGGGCAGCGAGACCGCGCGCGCGAGCGCTTCGTGGATCGCTGGATCGCGCAGCGCGAGCGCGAGCTGGACGAGACGCGACGCGAGCACGTCGTCGGTGGCGCGCAGCAGCGCGCGGCGGCGCGCGGCAGGGCTCGCGCCGCGCGGCGCGTCGAAGGCGGGGAGGATGAAGGAGGGCATCGTCGGCGCGCGAGTCTGGCACGGGCGGCGAGGGCGCGCGGGACGAAGTCCCGACGACGGACTAGGCTCGATCGTCATGCGCTCGACGTCCGCGCTCGTGATCTCCTGGCTCGTGCTGCTCGGCGGTCTCCTCGCGACGGGATGCAGCACCTCGCGCGAGCGCGTCCCCGAGGGCGGCTTCGTCGACGCGGGCCCCGCGCACTGCGCGCGCGTCGCGACGTTCCGCGACGGCGACGCGTGCGACTTCGACGAGCCGTGTGTCGTGGACGACGGCTGCTGCGCGACGACGTGGACCTGCGAAGCGAGCTCGCTCGTGAGCGCGACCCGCTGCGGGCTGCCCGGCTGTTACAACACCTGCGAGGACGCGCTCGAGTCGGCGGAGCAAGGCGACCCGTGCGAGGGCGCGTTCTTCTGCTCGCAGTTCGACGATCGCCTGTGCTGCTCGCACAGCGTCGAGTGCGTCGGCGGTCGCGTGCAGGTCGAGGACGAGTGCCCGCCCGGGTGCGCGACCGCGGACTGATCAGATCCTCGCGATCTCCGCCTCGACGCTCTCGCCGACCTCGACCTCGCTGCGCGCCCGCGCGAGATCGCGCTCGAGCCCCGCGATCGCGCTGCGATCGGCGACACATGCCGCCATGCGCACCACCGTCTCCTCGAGCTGCGCGACGATCGACTCCAGCTTCGCGCGCGCCTCGGCGCGCCGGGCGTGCATCGTGCTCAGCGTCGCGCTCGCCGCCTCGGATCGCACCCACGCGCTCCGGCCGATCGCGCGATCGAGCTCGACGAGGTGCGCGCGCTGGCGCGTGGCCGCATCGACGAGCGCGCTCGCCGAGGCGAATGCCCCGTCGAACGCAGCGCCCAGCACCTTCGCCTCGCGGGCGATCGCAGCACGTGCCTTCGTCACCCGCGCCATCAGCGCCGCGTCGTGATCGTGGCGTCGACGCCGCGCGAGCACGATGCCCAGGACGAGCAGCGGAACGCTCAGCGTCACCGCGCCCGCGAGCCCCGCAGGCGACACGCGCGGCTCGACCACCGCCGCGGTCGGCGCGTCGTGCACGATCGGCGCCGCCTCGTCCCCGAGCACCTCCGCGACGATCACTCCGCTCAAGCTCGCGCGCAGCTCCGAGACCGTCACCAGATGACGCGCCGCGAGCGCCGGCACGTTGAGCCCGATCGTCGCGCCCGCGCCGGCCGGCACCTCGACGAGGTACGCGTGCGGTCCGCGCTGCTCGATCAGGCGCGCGCCCGCCGGGAACACCAGCGGCGAGGCGTCCTCCATCGAGCGCGACGCCGTCGTCACGTGCATCGCGTCGATCTCCGATCCGTCGATCGCGTTGCTCAGCGTGCCGCGCAGCAGCACTCGCACCGTCGCGCCCGGCGCCCACGACACGTCGGCGCGATCCCACGCGTCGATGCGATACGTCGCGACCACCCGATCCTGCGCGCCCGCGCGCGCCGCGATCGCGACGACCATCAGCGAGAGCGCCCAGGCGACGACGCGCCTCATCGCATCCTCCGGTCGCCGTAGTAGTTCATCGCCATCACCAGCGTGCGGCGCGAGTCCTCGCCCCACCCGCCCCACGCCGACGCGAGCACGCGCTGGTAGCCCTCGAGGATGCGCAGATCGTCGTCGAGCCCGCGATCGCGCCACAGATCTCGCGCCGCGCGCAGCAGCGTGATGCGCTCTTCGATCGCGAGCTGCGCGCCCGCGTAGTCGCCGCGATCGAGCGCGTCCGCCGTCGACTGCAGCGCATCGCCCGCTTGGAACGCGAGCACCGTGCGCTTCACCTGGCGCACCGTCGACGCGACGGCGGCCTCGGCATCGTGCGTGCGCTCCGCGGTCACGTCGACCGCCGCCTGCGCGTTGTGCTCGTCGACCAGGTCCTTCCAATCGAGCGACACCTGCGCGATCGACGTGCGATCGACGCCCGGCGGCACCTCGAGCTCCATCAGCACGACGTGCTGATCGCCACGCCGGAACGTCGGGAAGTGCATGCGCAGACCGCGCTGATCGTCCTCCTGGCGATCCCGCGCGATCCCGAGCTCGCGCGCGAGGCGCACGTCGGTCGCGACCTCGGTCCGCCGCACCGCCTGCGCCTCCTGCTGATCGAGCAGGCGCGATCCGTACACGCGCGTCGCGACCACGCCGGGCGCGAGCTCGATGCGCAGCCGGAGGTTCTGCGCGACCGCCTGGGCGCGCTCCTCGAGCTCGTCGGTGAGGATGCTCGCGATGTCCTCGCTGCGGCGCACGAAGTGGTAGCTGCCGCTGCCCTCGCGGGCGATCGAGAGCATGGTCTGCTCGTCGAAGTCGGTGCCCACGCCGAGCGTCGTCGTGAGCACGCCGCCCTCGTCGAAGAGCGCGCGGGCGCGCGCCGCGATCATGTCCGCGTTGGTCTGCCCGACGTTCGCGACACCGTCCGACAGCAGCACGACGAGCAGCACGTCGTTGGGGCGGCGGCGCTCCGGGCGGACCCGCGAGACGGCGGAGAGCGCGCCGTCGATGTTCGTTCCGCCGCCGATCACGAGCTGATCGATCGCGTGGTGCGCGCGCTGGCGATTGCCGACCCGCGCCGGCTCGAGATCGATGCTGGCGTCGTCGCTGTAGCTGATGAGCCCGAACGTATCGTTGGAGCTCAAACGATCGACGAGCGCGTGCGCCGCCTGGATCGCGTGGGTCCACTTGTCGCCGTGCATCGAGCCCGAGCGATCGATCACGAGCCGCACGTCCATGCGCGGGCGCGCCGGCATCTCGCCCTGGCGTGCCATCAGCGCGATCTGGAGGTGCACGCGCTCCCCTTCGGCGCGCAGCGTGGCGCGCTCGAGCTCGGCGTGGAGCGCGACCGCGTCGCGCGCCGGGACCGCGTAGGGAAGGCGTCCGAGCTCGTCGAACGCCTCGAGCCGCACGTGCTGACCGCCGACCATCACCCCGCGCTCGAGCAGATCTTCGAGCCGCGCCTGCGCGCCGCTTCCGCCGACGAACGTCGACGCGAGCACGCCGCTCTGGGGCAGCGGCGCCGCGACCGTCCGCTGCGTGGTCGGCATGCTCGGGATCGGCGCGCCGGCCGGGCGCCCACCGCCGCCGAGCGCACCCTGCAGCAGCGCGTCGACGTCGCCGCCGCGATCCTGGGGACCGCCCGAGGCAGCGGCGCGCGCACGTCGTTGCGCGGGCGGCGGAGGCGGCGCTGCGGCGGGCTCGGCCGGCATGCGCGCGAAGGGCTGATCCGCGAGCGCAACCGGCGTCGTCGGGGCGGACTGCGCGAGCACCGGCGCCGCTGCGACCCCGCTCGCCACCGCGTCCTGCTCGCGCTCGGCGCTCTCTTCGCGCGCCCCCTCCTCTGCGATCGCTGCCTCGTCGTCGGCGATCGCAGGGCTCACGATCGCCGGCGACGCGGCGGGCGAGTCCGCGGTGCGATCGCAGGCTGGGACGGTGAGCAGCGCGACGAGCGTCATCAGCACGAGCGCGATCCACCGCGGCGCGCGGTGCCGCGCGCCGCTGCACGAACGATCGTTCAACATTCGCTCTCTCCGGTCGGGTGTGGCCTACGACCCGAGCGATTCGAGCGACCTTGGGCGCGCGTCAGCGATACGTCGCGTCGTCGATCGTGACGCGGAAGAACTCGCCTTCTTCCCAGCGCGGCGTGCCGAAGAACCATCCGACGCGCACGCGCGACGGGATCGTGAAGCCCTCGAACGTGCGCTCGTCCTCGATCACACCGCCGAACGGGAACGTCGACGACGTGCCCGTCGCATCGGGATCGCCCCAGCGATCGAACACGATCTCGCGCAGCGCACCGTGCGCGTCGATCGTGTAGTCGATGCGGCCGCTCTCGCCGTGGATCGCGATCTCCGCGTCGGCGTGCGCATCGTCGCGCGCGTGCCACTCGGCGCCGGTGAGGATCGAGGGCAACCAGATCGCCTCCGCCTGCGCGCGCCCCGCGGCCGATCGCGACACGTCGACGCCCGACGCGCGCGCCACCGGGATCACGCCGAGCAAGCGCCAGTCGAGCGCGCCCGCGCCGTCGACCCAGCGATCCGATCCGCGCACCGGCAGTCCCTTCATGCGCACCCGCGCGCGCCACACGAAGCCGCGCGCCGCGTGGATCACCTGCTCCGCCTCGAACGCGCTCCACGCGCCTCCGAGCTTGATCTCCCCGTGCATCGCGAGCCGCACCGCATGCGCGAGCGGCGTGCCTCTCGCGATCGCGTGACGCAGATACCGCTGCGCAGCCGGCGGCAGCTGCGCGACCGCGCGCGCATCGAACCCCGCCCCCCGCGGTACGGCGTCGTCCCAGAGCTCTTCGAGCACGCGATCACGCATCCCCTCGACGTACGCACGAGCGAGCGCCACGCACCCGACGCGCACGCTCGCCGCAGCGACACGTCGACGCGCACGCAAGATCGCGCCGACCCGCCACTCCAACCGTCGGCGCGCGCGCGTCGCGCGCCCGCACCTCTTGCCCACCGGACGCGCGCACACGCGCGAAGCGCGGTGCTCTCCGAAATCCCGCGCAACGCGCGCACACGCGCGAAGCGCGGTGCTACCCGCGAGCGTCCGAGCCGCGCGAGCAGCGCGGATCGGCCGCGAGCTCTCCCCAGCCTCCACCAACGAGGCGGCAGAACCGCGGTACCGGGCGCGGGGTGAGGGTGCTCGCGCCTTCACGCAGCGGGTTCCGCACGACGGCAACGCGAGATCGTCGGCGAGCGAGCGCTGTGCGCGAAGCGCACGAGCGAGCGAAGCGCCGCGTCCCGAAGCTCTCACCGCCACGGTCCGGCGGCCGCGAGTACCAAGGCGCCGGCACCCTCACCCCGCGCCTCTCGCCGAAGCGTCTCGATCAAGCCAGTCGCATCAGCGCCCCTTCGGGCAACGAGATCGACATCTGCGCCACCCGTCCCTCCCCGAGCTCGATCGAGAAGAAGAACGTCGGCGCGCCACCCGTCCCGACGTCGTGCTCGAAGCGCCCGGTGATCCATCCGCCCGAGCAGCACAGCTCGACGATGTCGCCGCCGTGCAGTGAACGATCGTTCAAGAACCACGCCTCGCCGCCGCGCGCGATCCCGCGCCGCAGCGATCCCGTCTCGTTCTTCATCCTGCGAGCATCCTCAGCAGCTCCGCCTCGTCGATCACCGCGACGCCGAGCTCCTTCGCCTTCTCGAGCTTGCTGCCCGCTTCCTCGCCCGCGACGACGAAGTCGGTCTTCTTGCTCACCGAGCCCGAGACCTTGCCGCCCGCGGCCTTGATCATGTCGCCCGCCTGATCGCGCTTCAGCGTCGGCAGCGTGCCGGTGAGCACGAACGTCTTGCCCGCGATGCCCTCGACGTCGGCGCGCGCCGCGCTCGCCGCCTCGAGCTTCACGCCCGCGTGCACGAGCCCCGCGAAGATCGCGCGCAGCGTCGGCGAGTCGATCTCCGCGAAGATGCTGTCCGCCGTCTTCCGCGCGAGGCCCTCGATCGCGCCGTTGCCGCCCTCGGGCGCGACCACCGCGATCGCGCTCTCGTCGCCGTTCGCATACCGCTGCGCGAACTCGCGAAGCTTCTCGTAGGTGCCGAAGTACGACGCGAGGTCCTCGCTCATCGTCTCGCCGACGTGACGGATCGCGAGCGCCGCGAGCACCTTCGCGAGGCCGCGCCCCTTCGCGGTCTCGAGCGAGCGCACGACGTTCTCCGCGCTCTTCTTGCCCATGCGCTCGAGCGACGAGAGCTGTTCCACCGTGAGCTCGAAGAGCTGATCGGGCGTGCGCACGCCGAGCTTGTCGATCACCTGATCGATCAGCGACTCGCCGAGCCCGTCGATCGCCATCTGCCGCCGACCCGCGAAGTGCTTGAGCTTCTCGCGCACCTTCGAGGGGCAGAGCTCGTTGGGGCAGTTCACGAAGATCTCTTCGACGACGACCGGCGTCTCGCAGTCCGGGCAGTGCGTCGGGCGCAGGATCGGGCGCGCATCCGCGGGCCGACGCGCGCGATCGACGTCGACGACCTGCGGGATGATGTCGCCCGCCTTCTCGACGAGCACGAAGTCGCCGACGCGGATGTCCTTGCGCTCGATCTCGACGAAGTTGTGGAGCGACGCGCGCCCCACCGTCGTGCCCGCGAGCTGCACCGGATCGAGCTGCGCGACCGGCGTGATCTTGCCGGTCTTGCCCACGCTGAGCTCCACGCCGAGCAGCTTCGTCGCCTTGCGCTCGGGCGGGAACTTGTACGCGATGCCCCAGTGCGGGTGGTGCCCGGTCGCGCCGAGCTGCGCGTAGTGCCGCAGCTCCTCGATCTTGATGACCATCCCGTCGATGTCGAACTCGAGCGTGCCGCGCCGACCGCCGAATTCCGCGCAGTACGCGAGCACGCTCTCCGCGTCGCCGAGCACGCGCACCAGGTCGAGATAGACCGGCGCGCCCATCTCCGAGAGCCACTTCAGCACGCCGCTCTGCGTGCTCGGCAGCGTGACGCCCTCGGCCCACGGCACCTGGTAGAGGAAGGACGTGATGCCGACGCTCTCGAGGCCCTCGACCTCCTTGCGCTTGATCATCCCGGCGCAGCCGTTGCGCGGGTTCGCGATCGTCTCCTCGCCCGCTTCCTTCAGTTTCGCGTTGTAGGCGTCGAAGCGCGCGCGCGGCCAGTAGAGCTCGCCGCGCACCTCGAGCGAGCCCTTCGGGCCGTCGATCTTCGCGGGCACCGCGCGCGCCTGCTTCACCTGCTTCGTGATGTCGTCGCCCTTGCGACCGTCACCGCGCGTCACCGCGCGCACGAGCTTTCCGTGCTCGTAGAGCAGCGAGACGCTGATGCCGTCGATCTTCGGCTCGACGAAGAGCGGCAAGGGCGCGCCCGTCGCGAGCTCGAGATCCTTGCGGCGGCGCTCGACCCACTGCGCGAGCTGCTCGGCGATCGGCATCGCCTCGCCCTTGCTGTCCTTGCGGTTCGGCGTGAGCTTCTCGAGCGAGAGCATCGGCACACGATGCTCGACCTCCTGGAAGCCCTCGGTGTGCTGCTCCGCGCCGGGCGCCGCATCGAGCCGCTCCGCCGCCGGCACCTTCAGCGCGTCGGCGAGCTCCGAGTAGCGATCGACCATGTCGTCGAACGCCGCGTCGGGGATCTCGGGGCGACCCTCGCGATAGATCTTCTCGTGATAGCGAATCTGCGTCGCGAGCTCCTCGAGCTCGATGCGCATGCGGTGGGTATCGGGGCTCTCGTTCTTGCTCATCGCCGACCTGAGACGGCGCAGTCTACATCGCGGGCGGCGCACATCTGCCGCGCGCCGCGCGGCCCCGGGGCTCGGGGCCGCGCGCCGAGATCAGCGGAGCTCGGGCACGCTGCACATCAGCGCGATCGCGTCGAGCGAGTCACCCGCGCGGATCACCGCGCCCCGCGCGATCGATCCCGCGGGACACGTCGACTCGGGGAACGCCGAGCCACCGCTGCCGCCGACCGAAGGCCGCGCCGAGGGCGTGCCGATCACGAGCGCGAGCGACGCGCCGGTGCCGCTCACGGTGAGGCTCGCGCACGAGATCGTGATGCTGTCGACGAGCGCGCCGCGGCGTCCGACGAACCCCGTGACGATCTCGCCGGGCGCGCAGCGCGTGCTCGCCATCACCGGTCCGGTGTGGCCGCCGCGCAGCGGCAGCGTGGCGCCTGCGCCGATCGAGACGGTGTATCCGCCGCTGCCGTCGTGCGTGAGCGCGGGGGTCCCGCACGCCGCCGCGAGGCGCTGGAAGTAGCCGTTCGCCGAGCTCAAGAGGCCGTCGAAGCCGATCAGCACCTGGCCCTCGGGGCACGCGTCGTCGAAGCGCGTGCCGCCGGTCACGTTGCCGCGCATCGGCGACTCGACGCCCGCCGGGAACGCGAGCACGGGATCCCCACACGTCGCCGCGACGCCCTCGCACACGCCCGCGGTGCACACGTCGTCCGCGGTGCAGCGATCGCCGTCGTCGCACGCGCCGCCTTCGTTGCCCGGGGCGGGCACGCACGCGCCGGTCGCGTCGCACGCGCCGACGTTGCAGGCGTCGTCCATCGCGGTGCAGTCGAGCGCGGTGCCCTCGCACGTGCCCGCGGTGCACGCGTCCTCGGTGGTGCAGGGATCGCCGTCGTCGCAGCGGGTGCGATCGGGGCGCGGGATCGTCCCGCAGGTTCCGTCGGCCGGGTCGCACACGCCGACGACGCAGGCGCCGTCCATCGCCGAGCAGTCGACGCCGGTGCAGCGCGAGCCGGCGTCGCTGCCCGCGTCGCTCGTGCCGCCGTCGCTGCCCGCGTCGGGCGTGCCCGCGTCGCTGCCCGCGTCGAGCGCGCCCGAGTCGGGAAGGCCGGCATCCGGCGCGCTCGCGTCGGCACCGCCGTCGTCGCCCGCGTCGAGCGGCGGCGCCGCGTCGATGGGCGCGGCATCGATCGCAGGCACGTACGCGTCGACGCTGGTGCTCGCATCGCGACGCCCCGCGTCGACGCGCCCTCCACCTCCGTCGTCGTCGTCCGCGGCGCACGCCGCGCCCCATGTCCCGATCACCACGATCGCCAAGCAGCTCCGAAGCTTCCCCACGCGTACCTCCGCCACCGAGCGCGCGATCGCTGCGGCCGCAAGGGATCGGCGCTCGGTGCCGCGGAGGGGGCGCGTCGCGCCCGAGCGGGTCTCGCGCGCGTGACGCGGAGATCGCATTTCACACGCCGGAAACAATCGGTGCAGCGTCGCTGCGGGAAGTCGCGCACCACCGGACGTTCCGCCGCGTTGACGACGTCGTCCCTCCCGCCGACACTCGCGGACCCCACGGAGGAGCGATGCGCCGCTACGTCCCAGTCATCGTCGTCGCCGCGTTGCTCTTCGGCCTCGCGCTGCCCGGCTGTGCCTCGGCGACGCACGCGGTGCGTCAGCGCTTCGCGGCCGAGCACGGCTGCGGAGAGCGCGAGGTGACCGTGGAGGATCTCACGAGCGGCGCGTATCGCGCATCCGGGTGCGGGCGCACGGCGACCTACGTCTCGACCTGCAACGAGGCGAACTGCACGAGCACGACGATCATCCGCGAGGTGAGCGGCGAGGAAGCGGTGTCGGGACCGCCGAGCGACGTCGCGAGCACGCAGCGCCAGGTCATCGGGAGCGAGAGGGGCGCCGCGCCGGAGGCGATCCGCGCGGTGAGCCGGGTCCGCACCGAAGCAGGCTGGGCGCTCGAGACGACCGCGCAGCTCGAGGGCGCGAGGGTGTCGCTGCACGCGGTGCCGAGCGCCGATCCGCGGCGCGTGTGGTGGTCGATCCGGATTCCCACGACCGCGCCGGACGAGACCTGTTCGACGCGCGTGCTCGTCGACGGCACGCGCGTCGATCTCGAGGTCGTGCAGCGCCACCCGGTGGTCGAAGGGCAAGAGGTCCGGAGCCTCGTCGATCTGGACGTGCTCACCGCCTTCGCGACTGCGGCGCGCGTGATCGGACAGACCTGCGGCCACGAGTGGGTGGTGGGGCCCGAAGCGCAAGGCCGTCTCCTCGGGTTCGTCGAGCGCGTGAACGAGGAGTCGGCGCTCTCGTCACCGTGAGTGGCGCTCGAGGCCGCTCTGCGGAAGTGAGCTGGACTCATTTCTGCGCGAGCGTCAGGCTCGGGCGCGCCGACGATGCACGAGGAGCGGATCGCCAAGGGCGAGCGGACGCGGCGGCGACTGCTCGAGATCGCGACGGACGAGCTCGCGACGCGTGGTGAGCTCGATCTCGCGCGGCTCGCCTCGCGCGCCGGGGTGAGCGCGGGGTTGCCCTACCGCTACTACCCGACGAAGTCGGAGTGGATCCGCGCGCTCGTGGGGTCGTTCTTCGATCGCTTCGACGCGCAGGTGTTCGACGCGCACTTCTCCGGCGAGACCTGGACCGCGCGGGAGCGCGCGCGCACCGAGGCGTTCGTGCGGTTCTTCCTGACCGAGCCGCTCGCGCCGTTCGTCAGCGCGGTCTCGAGCGACGCGAGCGTCGCGGCGGGACAGCGCGACCGCGTGGCCCAGCAGATCAAGCGCGCCGCGAAGAACGTGCGCGCCGGACAGCGCCTCGGCGAGGTCGACGCGGAGCTCGATCCCGAGCTCGCCGCGACCGTGCTGATCGGCGGGATGGTGCAGGCGATCAACCGCGCGCTCCTCGGCGAGATGAAGCGCTCGCGCGCGAAGCTCACCGAGCAGGTGTGGCGCGTGGTGGTGAACCTGCTCCGGCTGCGCGAGCCGTGAGCGAGCTGGTCGCCGAGATCGAGCGCACGTTGGACGGCGCGATCGACCCGCGCGAGCGCGTGCTCTCGTGGGTGCGGCTCCTCGACCTCGCGGTCGCGCGCGAGCCCGACACGAGCAGCGCCGCGCGCGTCGCGCTCACGTCCGCGATGGTCGCCGCGGGACGCGCGCTCCTCGATGCCGGTGTGCTCGAGCTCGACACGAACGTGCGCGCGACCGTCGCGGCGGCGGAGCGTTACCTCGAGCACCCCGACGAGGCGTGTTGGACGGCCTACGAGGAGGCCGCGACCGCGAGCTATCCGTTCGGCTCGGGCGACGGCTGCTTCGCGATCGCCGAGCTCGCGAGCTCGTGCGCCGCGGGGAGCGGCTGCCGCAGCGGGGCCGGCGCGCTCTACTTCGTGGCGCAGGCGATCGGCGAGGCACGCCTCGTCGACGCGGTGGGTCCGGCGCTCGCCGAGCGGTGCGCGCGAGCACGCGCGGCACGAACGCTGCTGCGGTGATCGGCACATGGAGCATCCGAAGAAGCCGGTGCCGGGCCGCGACTTCGATCCGCGTCGGAGCAACCTCGAGAAGGATCCCGACGACTGGGTGAGCGGCGACGATCCGATGACCGACGCGCAGTCCTCGTACCTCGCGACGCTCTGCGAGCAGGCCCACGAGGAGTTCGAGCCGCACCTCACGAAGGCCGAGGCGAGCAAGCGCATCGACGCGCTGCGCGCGAAGCTCGGGCTTCCCGATCACCACCGCCACGACACGCACTGAGCGGTCACGCGCCACGCGTGGTGCGCGGCGCATCACTCACCCGCGAGCGCGAGCCCGATCTCGCGCGCGAGCGCGTCCGTGAAGCGGTCGAACGACTCGACGCACGCGGACTCGATCACCACGTGCGCGCCCGCGTCGCGCATCGCGGCCGCATGCTCGAGGAGACGCCGTCCGGGGTACGCCGAGACACCGCTCGCACCGCGGAGGCACGCGGGCAGCGGCCACGTGCGACCGGGCTCGAACCGGATCTGCATGTCGGGATGCGCGAGGAGCGCCTCGGCGTCGACGTCGCGCGGATCGCTCACCGCCGCGGGCGGGGCGCCGAGCACCGTCGCGACCACGACGCGGCGGGGATCGTCGCGCAGCGCGAGCAGACCTCGCACATAGCGCTCGACCGGGCGCAGCGCCTCCGGGTGGCGCACGGACCGCACGGGGAGCTCGCCGTCGTAACGATCCGACGCGAGGTCGTAGAGCGAGAGGTCCGCGGTCGAGGCGTCGTCGTGCGCGGTGACGAGCACGATCACGAGCACGCTCTCGTCGCGCACGAGCCCGGCGTTCGCGCCGTCGCCGTGGCCCGCGCCGCGCTCGAACGCCGGCGCGACGTAGCCGGGCGCGGTCCACGACGTCGCGCGCGCCGGCGAGAGCGCCTTCAGCGCCGCCTCGAGCGCCTGCACGACGAAGCAGTCGTCGGAGCCGACGCGGTAGAGGTCCGCGAGCGCATGCGCGACCGTGTCCACCTCGTCGCCCTCCTCGAGGACCTGCAGCGCCGCGTGCTCGGTCATCGTGCGCGCGCCGTCGATCAGCTGCGCATCGTCGCCGCCGTCGGGGCCGCAGCCGTAGTCCTCGACCACGCCCGCGCCGAGGTCGGCCGTGATCACCCCCGCGCGCAGCGAGCGCACCGCCGGCTGCTCGGGAACGCCGTCCCGATCGACGTCGCCGCTCGCCAGCGCATGCAGGAACGCGGGGGTCGCCTCGGACAGCGCGCCTTGCAGCCGAGTCGCGTACGAGAACGCGTCGATCACGAACAGGATGTCGACGCGAGCGGTCGGCGCGAGCGGTGGACGCCCGGCGTCCGGGTCGCTCGCGACGTCGCGCGAGAGCGACGCGTCGTGCGGCTCCGCCGGCGACGTCGCGCACGCGGAGAGCAGCATCATCGTCGCGCACCATCGCCGCATCGCGGGCGCGCACTGCGAGCACCGTGCCTCGCGCGATCTCTCGCATCTCCGGCGCGCGGCGAGCCAACCGCGTTGGCGATCGTCGTGACGGAAGGGCGCGCTTGTTGCGGCCTCGCGAGCCGTGTGACGCTCGCCGGCATGACGCGCCTCTCGTGGTCGCTGCTCGTCCTCGCGCTCGTGCTCCCGTCGGTCGTGCACGCCCAGGCGCCGCTCGCGCCGAGCGACGTGCCCGCGCCGCTCCAGCCGTGGATCCCGTGGGCGCTCGACGGCGCGGAGACCTACGGCTGCACGTTCATGCCCGACGGCTCGCCGCGCTGCATCTGGCCCGGCGAGCTCGCGCTCGCCGTCGAGCCGGGGGGCGCGACGTTCGTGCTCAGCGTCTCGCTCGATCACGCGAGCACCGTGACGCTCCCCGGCGACGAGCGACGCTGGCCGCTCGACGTGCGCGTCGACGGTCGCGCGGTGCCGGTGCGTCGCGGCGGCGCGCCGCTCGTCGATCTGCCCGCGGGCGCGTTCCGCATCGAGGGCCGCTTCACGTGGACCGAGCAGCCCGAGACGATCGCGATCCCGTTCGACGTCGGGCGCATCTCGCTGCGCACGCCCGAGGGCCTCGTCACCCGCCCGCGCCGCGACGCGACCACGCTCTGGCTGCAGACCGCGACGCGCGAGGCCGCGCAGGAGGACACGCTCTCGATCGAGGTGTTCCGGCGCATCGACGACGGCTCGCCGATGCGCATCACCACGCGCATCGCGCTGCGGGTCGGCGGTCGCCCCCGCGAGATCGCGCTCGGGCGCGCGCTGCTCGAGGGCGTCGATCCGATCGCGGTCACCTCGAGCGCGCCGGTGCGCATGAGCGAGGACGGCGAGCTCACCGTGCAGGTGCAGGCGGGCTCCTTCGACGTCGAGGTCGTCGGCGTGCGCGCCTCGCTCGACGCGCCGCTCCGCGCGATCCCCCGCGCCGAGATCTGGCCCGCCGAGGAGATCTGGGTGTGGAGCGCCGACGAGGCGCTCCGTCAGGTCGAGCTCGCGGGCGCCGATCGCATCGACCCCGATCGCACCAACCTGCCCGGCGAGTGGCGCGGCCTTCCGACCTATCTCGCGCCCTCCGCGTCGGCCGAGCTCACGCTGACCACCACGCGCCGCGGCAACCCCGCGCCGCCGCCCAACCAGGTCTCGCTCTCGCGCGAGCTCTGGCTCGATCCCGACGGCGAGGGCCTCACCGGCATCGACCTGCTCAGCGGTCAGATGCACCAGCGCTGGCGCCTCGAGCTCGCGCACGGCGTGCTCGGCCGCGCGACGGTCGACGGATCGCCGCACCTCATCTCGGCGCTCGCCGAGGACGGGCGCGCCGGTGTGGAGCTGCGCCGTCCGACGATCGACGTGCGCGCCGAGTGGCGCGACGACGCGACCAGCAACGTGTTCTCCGCGGTGGGCTGGGACGAGGACGTGCAGAGCCTCGTCGCGACCCTCCACCTCGCGCCCGGGTTCCGCCTCATCGCGGCGAGCGGCGTCGATCACGCCGCGACCTGGCTCGATCGCTGGAACCTCTGGGGGCTCTTCTTCGTGCTCGTGATCTCGCTCGCGATCGGTCGCCTCGCCGGGCCCGTCGCGGGCGCGACGTCGCTCGCGGTGCTCGTGCTCTCGTACCACGCGCCGGATGCGCCGTTCCTCGTGTGGATCCCGCTGGTGATCACGCTCGCGCTCGCCAAGGCGCTGCCGCGCGGATGGATGCGCGAGTCGATGCGCTACGCGTTCCACGTCTGCTTCGCGCTGCTCTGCCTGCTCGTCGTGTACTTCGCGGGCTACGAGCTGCGGCGCGGAATCTGGCCCTACGCCGATCCCAGCGCGCCCGCGTTCGAGGTGCGCGAGGAAGAGCAGCTCTCCGCGCTCGGCTACGCGACCGGCGGCATGGCACCCGCCGCGCCCGCCGCCGAGCCGATGATGGCCGACGACGCCGAGGGCGGCGGCGGACGGCGCTACCGCGGCGGTGAGGCCGACGAGAGCGGCGGCTTCTTCGGCAGCAGCAGCGACGCGTCGCGCAGCCCGAACCTCTGGTCCTACGAGCCCAACGCGGTGCTGCAGACCGGACCGGGCGTGCCCTCGTGGCAGTCGCGCGGCGGTCAGACGATCACGCTCTCGTGGGACGGCCCGGTGACCCACGACACCCAGGTGCGCCTCTGGCTCGTCACCCCGTTCGAGAACGCGGTGCTCGCGATCCTCGAGGTCGCGCTCTTCGGGCTCTTCCTCTACTTCCTCTACCGCGCGCGCCCCCAGCCGCCGCCGCCCGCGCCTGCCGAGGAGAGCGCACCCGCGCCGATCGCCGCGGCCGCCGTGCTGCTCGCGATCGTGATCGCCCCGGCGGCGATCGCGCGCGCCCAGGACGCGTACGAGCCCTCGCCGCAGATGCTCGAGCAGCTGCGCACCCGCCTCACCCGGGCCCCGCGCTGCGCGCCGAATTGCGCCGACCTCGCGGCCGCGACGATCTCGATCGCGAGCGGTCGCCTGGTGATCGATCTCGACGTGCAGGCGAGCGCGCTCTCCGCGGTGCCGCTGCCCGGACCGCTCGACGCGTGGTCGCCCGCGACGATCACCATCGACGGCGGCGCGACCACCGCCGCCGCGCGCGCCGACGACGGCTACCTCTACGCGCGCGTCCCCCAGGGCGCGCACCGGGTGCGGCTCGAGGGCGCGCTCCCCTCGAGCGACGCGTTCACCCTCGCGTTCGCCGCCGCGCCGCACCACGCGCAAGTGAGCGCGCCGGGCTGGGAGGTCGACGGCCTCTCGGGCGGCGATCGCATCGGCAGCTCGATCCAGCTGCGGCGCTCGGTCGGCACCGAGCCCGGCGAGGGCGAAGGCGAGACCGGCGGCGGCGCGTCGATCCGCGTCGTGCCGTGGCTCTCGCTCGAGCGCTCGTTCGCGCTCGGCATCCGCTGGGAGGCGACGACCACGGTGCGCCGCACGTCGGCGATCGGCGCCCCGATCGTCGCGCGCATCCCGCTGCTCCCCGGCGAGTCGGTGCTCTCGTCGGATCTCACCGTCGAGAACGGCGTCGTCGTGGTCACGCTCGGCGGCACCGAGACCGAGCGCTCGTGGTCGAGCGTGCTCACGCCGCGCGAGTCGCTCGAGCTCACCGCGCCCACCAGCGAGCGCCGCAGCGAGACCTGGCGCGTGTCGTGCGGCACCGTGTGGCGCTGCGAGACGCGCGATCTCGACCCGGTGAGCATCGAGCAGGACGGGATGTGGCAGCCCCAGTTCCGCCCCTTCCCCGGCGACACGCTGCACGTCGACGTCGCGCGCCTTCCCGCGGCACAGGGCCAGTCGATGACGATCGACGGAGCGCGCCTCACGCTGCGCCCCGGCGAGCGCCTCACCATCGCGACGCTCTCGCTCGACGTGCGCAGCAGCGTCGGCTCGACCCAGACGATCACGCTCCCCGAGGGCGCGGTGCTGCAGTCGGTGATGGTCGCGGGCGAGCGCCGCTCGGTCGAGCAGCGCGATCGTCAGGTGAGCCTGACCATCGCGCCGGGCGCGACCCACGTCGATCTCGAGTGGCAGGAGCCGCGCGCGCTCGACCTCGTGTACCGCACGTCGCCGGTGACGCTCTCGGGCGGCGCGGTGAACGCGACCGTCGTCATCGAGCGGCCGAGCCGGTGGACGCTCTGGCTGAGCGGGCCGGCGTGGGGCCCGGTCGTGCTCTTCTGGCCGTACCTGCTGGTGCTGATCGTGGTGTCGATCGCGCTCGCGCGCGTGCTCGCGGCGCGCGACGGAACGCGCGCCGGCGTCAGCGCGCTCGACTGGGCGCTGCTCGGGCTCGGGCTCTCGCAGCTGCCGTGGCAGATCGTGTGGATCGTCCCGAGCTGGGTCGCGCTGATCGAGTGGCGCCGCCGCACGCCCGATCTCAGCGCGGGCTGGTCGGATCTGCGCCAGCTCGTGATCCTCGGCTGGACCCTGATCACCGCGATCGTGCTCTACGCGGTGATCCACGTCGGCCTGCTCGTCGATCCCGACACCTCGATCGCGCCCGATCTCTACGCGACGCTCGAGTGGTACGTCGATCGCGTCGACGGGCCCGAGGCGTCGCTCCCGATCGCGACGATGATCTCGGTGCCGACGTGGGCCTACCACGTCGTGATGCTGCTCTGGTCGCTCTGGCTCGCGGCGCGGCTGATCGCGTGGTCGCGCTGGGCGTTCGCCGCGTTCGTCGCGGGCGGCATGTGGAGGACGTGGCCGCCGAAGAAGCCCGCCGTCCCGCCGCCCGCGCCGGCACCCGTGAGCGCGCCCGTCGAGGCGCCGCCGTCGGGCGAAGGCTGAGAGACCGTTCGAACTCGGCTCGCCGGCGCAGGGCCCTCCGCCAGCGAGCACTCCAGCTCGGACTGACTCACGCGCCGGGCGTCGTGTACAGCCCGGCGCTCTGACCCCAGCACTCGATCGCATCGTCGGTGCGCACCGCGCAGTCGGCGCCGTAGGACGGGGCGATCTGCACGATCCCCTCGAGCGCGGCGGGACGCATGCCGGCCGCCGCGCCCCAGCAGGTCGCGGTGCCGTCGGCGTGCAGCGCGCAGGTGCGCGGCCCGCCGGTCGTGATGCGGGTCGCGGGAGGCATGCCCACCGGCACGTCGAGCTGTCCGTCGCCGTCCGAGCCCCAGCACCGGACGCCGCCGGCGTCGTCGCGCGCGCAGGCGTGGGTGGTGCCGACGGTGACCTGCACGATCTCGCCGAGGTCGCTCGGGACCACGTCGGTGCCGTCCGCGTAGCGCCCGCCCCAGCACGTGACGTCGCCCGCCTCGTCGACCGCGCAGGCGCTGTTCATGCCGACCGCGACGTCGACGATCGGCGCGAGCCCGGCCGGCGGCGCGAGCGGCACCTCGAAGCTCGGTGCCCAGCACCGGACACCCCCCGCGTCGTCACGCGCGCAGGTGTGGACGGTGTCGGGCGCGCCCGCGATCTGCACGATCGTCCCGAGATCCGCGGGGGCCGCGGGCCCGGTGCCCCAGCACGTCACGTCACCCGCGGCGTCGAGCGCGCAGGTGTGCGCGTTGCTGGCCGCGAGCTGCACGACGTCACCGAGCGACGAAGGCACGTTCGTCTGCCCGTCGCGGCTCATGCCCCAGCACCGCACCGCGCCCGCGTCGTCGAGCGCGCAGAGGTGCGCCCCGCCGAGCGCGATCTGCACCAGCGACGGGCACGGCGTGCCGGGATCACGATCGCGGTCGCGCCAGTCGCAGCGCAACGGCGGGGTGTCGCCGCCGGCGCAGAACTCGCCGGGGATGCAAGCGCGGCAGCTCGCGTCCGAGGTCGCGGTGCCCGCGGTGCGCAACACCTCGCCGACGTCGCAGGCGCGGTGCGGCAGGCAGAGCCGATCGCGCATCGCGCTGGGCGGCGCGGCCTCCCACTCGCCGGAGGCGCACGTCGAGAGCGGCGCGCAGAGGCGATCGCGCGAGACGCTCGGCGGCGCGAGCTCGTACTCGTCGCTGCTGCACGTCGTGATCGCGACGCAGCGACGATCGTCGGTCGCGGTCGGCGGCGCGAGCTCGTACTCGCTCGCGCCGCAGGTCGTGTGCGCGCGGCAGACGCGATCGCCGTAGGCACTCGGCGGCGCGACCTCGTGCTCGCCGTCTTCGCAGGGGGTGTGGGCCTGGCAATCGAGCCCGGGCCCGGGGCGAAACCGACCCGCCGGACACGGCTCGTCGGGCGGTGGGTCGTCGCCGCCGCAGGCCACTGTGAGGAGCGCGAACGCGAGCAGAAGGCGGTGGTTCATGTCCATGACACCTATCACGGACGGCGCCTCGCTCGCGCGGCTGGGGTACCGTCGCGCGCATGGCGACCAAGAAGAAGAGCCCCATCAAGAAGAGCCCCACCAAGAAGGCCGCGCCCTCGGCGGCGATCGCGATCGAGGTCTCGCTCGCGGCGAGCTACCCGACGCTCGGCGAGGCGCAGCAGCGCGCGTTCCTCGGCCAGGTGTCGATCGCGAAGTGCGCCGAGCTCGGCGCGCGCACCAAGGCCGAGGGTGTCTATCGCGACGCGCAGAAGTGGGCGCCGATCATCCACACCGCGCTCCAGCAGCACCCAGTCGCGCTGCGTCGCTACGGTCGGGCGCGGTTTGCCTGGTTCCTCCTCTGCCTGCGCGAGCTCGGCGAGCGCGTCGCGACGCAGAAGGGCAAGCGCTCGAAGGCGACGAGCGCGCGCACCGCGCTCGAGCGCGCGATCGACGAGGCGAAGGCGGTGCGCGCGCTGATCGCGGAGGCGCTCGAGCTGCTCGCGGCGGGCGACCCGAAGGCCGAGGCGGCGTACGCGGCGGCGTTCGGCGTGGCGGACTCGCTCGACGCGCTGCGCGACTCGCTCGCGGCGCTCGCCGATCTCGCGGACGAGACGCTGCGCGCGACCGACGCGACGACGCGCGCGCTCGTCGAGTCGGTGGACCTCACGGCGGACGACGTGCGGCTCGCGCGCGAGGCGCACGCCGCGCTGGGCGCGGCGCGGAGCACGCGCATCGTCGAGGGCGCGGCGGGCACCCACGACGAGCCGGCGACGAGCCGCGCCGAGGGCCGGATGCTGTTCGAGATGCGGCTGGTGATGGGCGTGTTCGAGGCGGCGCACCGCCGCACCGCGCTGGTGCCTCGCCTGACGCCGGGACCGGCGACCCGGAGCGCGCTGGCGCCGAGCCGCACCGAGCGCGCGGCGCCGAACGAGCCGGCAGCGCCCGACGCGGGATCTCCGACGACGCCGGGCGCGGTGTCGCCGGCGGTCGCGCCGGTGTGAGCGGGCGCCGGCGGCGTGGGAGTGAGCGCGGGCGCCGTGGGAGTGAGCACCGGTGCCGTGTGAGTGAGGGCCGGTGGCGTGTGACTGGGCGCCGGTGGCGTGTGAGTGAGGGCCGGTGCCGTGTGACTGGGCGCCGGTGGCGTGTGACTGGGCGCCGGTGGCGTGTGAGTGAGGGCCGGTGCCGTGTGACTGGGCGCCGGTGGCGTGTGAGTGAGGGCCGGTGCCGTGTGACTGGGCGCCGGTGCCGTGTGAGTGAGGGCCGGTGCCGTGTGACTGGGCGCCGGCGCCGTGTCACCGGGCGCCGGTGGCGTGTCACCGGGCGCCGGCGCCGTGTCACCGAGCGCCGGCGCCGTGTCACCGCCGCCCGGCGTCGTGTGGCTCGCGCGGCGCGCCGCTAGCGGCGGCGCTCCTGCATCTCGAGCACGATCGCGCGGCGCTCGCTCGCGGGCAGCGTGTCGATCGCCGGGAAGATCTCGCGCTCCTCGAGCTCGAGGTGGACCTCCATCGCCGCGTCGAGCGTCTCGAGCAACCGCTGGTGCCCCGCGAGATCGACGACGTGCCCCGGATCGCCCTCGCCCGCCCAGCACGCCCAGTCGGCGCACAGCAGATCGACCGCGGCGTCGATCGCGCCGTGCTCGTCCATGCGCGCCAGCAGCGCGCGCGCGAGGCCGACCGAGCGCTGCTCGATGCGCGGTGCGATCGACGCGTCCTCGTCCGCCTCGTGGAGCGGCATCGCGACCCGGAAGTAGCGCAGCACCGCGCGCGCGCTCTCGCGGCGGCGGCTGGGCTCGCCGGTGCCGGTCGCGAGCGCGCGCGCGTCCACGAGGAAGCGACGGATGCGCGCGTGACAGTCGGCGAGCCGCCCGACGACGTCGTCGGGCCCGTGTACGGTGGGCGCGGGATCTCGGCGCGAGCGCAGCGGGATCATGCTCCGACCCAGATACTCCCCGGGTGCGCGCGCGCCACCCCCGCGCACCCCGCGCACGTCAGGTCGAGGGCACGACCCGCCGCAGCGCGTGGCGCAGCACGTCCGGCGAGAACGGCTTGTCGAGCAGCGGCTGCGGCGAGGCGTCGAGGTAGTGACGCGAGCGCTCGGTGAGCGCGCCGCCAGTCATGAAGACGAAGCGCGACGCGACGTCGGGCCACACCGCGCGCACCCGCTCGTGCAGCTCGGGGCCGCTGGTGCGCGGCATCATCACGTCGCAGAGCACCGCGTCGTACTGCTCGCCCGCGTCGAAGCACGCGATCGCGTCCTCCGCGCTCGTGACCGCGTGCACCTGGTGCTCGCCGCTCAACAGCAGCTGGATGAGGCGCCCGAGCGTGGGCTCGTCGTCGACCACCAGCACGCGCATCGGCCGCAGCTCGTCGGGGCTCGCCGGGATCACGCTGGGCGGCCGGGCGCGGCCGCTTCCGGGGCTCGCCGTCGGCATGCGCACCCGCACCGTGGTGCCGCGACCGAGCACCGACTCGAGGGCGATCGTGCCGCCCATCGCGGTCACGAGCCCGTGGCAGATCCAGAGCCCGAGCCCGGTGCCGACGTTCGCGGGCTTCGTCGAGAAGAACGGATCGAACACCCGCGCCCGCGTCTCCTCGGGGATGCCGCCCGCGTTGTCCTCGACGGTGATCTCGACCCAGCCGTCGCGCTCCGCGCACGTGACGATCACGGTGGGATCGAGCGCGTCCTCGGGGAACGCCTGCATCGCGTTGACGAGCAGGTTGAGCATCACCTGCTCGAGCCGGCCGGCGTGACCGTGGGCGCGCGGCTGACCGGTGGTGCGTCGCACGAGGCGCGCGCGATGACGCAGCTCGTGCGCCGCCATGCGCTCGGCGGTGGCGATCACCTTCACGACGTCGATCTCGCCGGGCGGCGGGGTGTCCTCGGATCGCGCGAACGCACGCAGGTCGCGCACGATCTCGGCGACGCGCGCGGTGCCGTCGCGCATCGGGCCGAGCATCGCGACGAGCTCCTCGCGCACCGCGGGATCGGCGACGAGGAGCTCGATCTTGCGCTCGAGCGCCTGCACCCCGAGCGAGACGAAGGTGAGCGGGTTGTTGATCTCGTGCGCGACGCCCGCCGCGAGCAGGCCGAGCGCGGCGAGGCGATCGGCGCGCGCGAGCTGCTGCTGCATGTGCTTGCGCTCGCTGACGTCGCGCCCGAAGCCGAGCACCGCGGGCGCGCCGTCGTACTCGATGACGTGGCCGGTCATCTCCATCACGGTCGGGGTCCCGTCGGCGCGCAGCAGCCGGTACTCGCGCGGCGGGAAGCGCTCTCCGTCGAGCAGCATGCGGCGCATGCGATCCATGAGGACCTCGAGGTCCTCGGGCTCGTAGAGCTGCGCGAGGTCGAGGCCGACGAGGTCGGAGGGCGCGGCGTAGCCCAGCGCGACGGCGGCGGAGCGGTTCGCGTAGACCATCGTGCCGTCGAAGCGCGTGATCGCGATGCCGTCGGGCGCGGACTCGATCAGCGTGCGGAAGCGCGCCTCGGACGCGCGGAGGGCGTCCTCCGACGCGCGGCGCGCGCCGATGTCGCGGAAGAACGTGACCCCGACGCGGTGCGACCCGATGAACGCGGCGCCCATCGCGATCGCGACCGGGATGCGCGAGCCGTCGGGGCGGATCGCGGAGAGCTCGAACGCGCCGTTGCGGAGGTCGCCGCGATCGCGCTGCGCCTTGATGTCGTGCACCTCGCCGAGGTGCTCGGGCGCGAGGAGCTCGACGATGTTGCTGCGCAGGAGCTCCTCGTAGGGGCGACCGAGGATCTCGACCGCGCGCTCGTTGAACCACACCGGGCGGATGTGCGCGCCTTCGGTGAGCGTCACCGCGACGCCGATGCCGGCGTTGTGCGCCGCGTGGAGGACGGCCTCGGAGACGCCGTCGGGAGGCGCGGGCCAGCGCTCGCTCATCCGATGCGCTCGCCGATCGCGCGCTGGATCTCGGACGCGCGCACCGCGCTCACGGCGAGGCGCTTGGCGAGCCCCGAGTAGAAGTCGCGCTCGCTCTTCGCGACGCGTCCGTCGGCGCACGCGAGCTCCCAGCACAGCGCGAGGAGCAGCTCGCGCAGCACGGGGTGCGTCAGGCGCGTCTCGAGGCCGCGCAGCGAGGGCGGCTCGTGGCTCTCGCGGACGAGCTCGTCCTGGATGTCGTCGTCGAGCAGGCTCGCGCCGATGATGCGCCGCAGGAGGTGCACCTCCTCGGGGTCGACCTCGCGATCGGCGTGCACCATCCAGATGCAGACCTCGATCGCGGCGCGGCGCTCGCGGTTCGCGATCTGGATCGGCTGCTCGGCGAACCAGCCGCGCAGTCGATCGAGCTCGCTCTCGCCGACGACGTACGCGGCGACCGCCTGCCCCGCCTTCTCGTGCTCGCCCTCGAGCACGCCGCCGCGCGCGAGCGCGCCCAGCCAGCTCGCCATCGCCTGCTGCGCATCGCTGATCCCCATGTTTGCCCCCCTCGTCGCTCTCAGCCGCTGCTCACCAATTCGATGAGCGCTCGGTTCGCGGGCACGTCCGTCAGGAAGCGCGCCCTCCAGTCCGCGTCCGCGATCCTCCCCGCGAGGAACTCGAGGCGCGTGATCCCGATCGTGAGGATCTCGCGCGCGTCGGTGTCGCGTCCGTTGGCGATCAGCGCGCGCGCGTGCGCGAGGAACACCTCGGACTCGTCCTCCTCCATCGCGCCGATCTCGTCGCGCAGGCTCATCGCGCGGGTCGAGAGCGCGAGCGCGTCCTTCACGTCGCCCGAGAGCAGGCGCGCCTGCGACGCGAGCGCGAGCGCGGTGACCGACCACGGGAGCGTGCCGGCGCGGCGCGCTTGATCGGCGACCTGCTCCGCGAGCGCGACGACCTCGTCGGGATCGCGATGCCCGAGCAGGGTGCGGGCGCGATAGAGCCGCACTGCGAGCACGAGGCGGCTCTGCTGCGCCTGCGCGCCGATGCGCTCGGCGTCGTCGAGCGCGGCGAGCGCCTCGTCGGTGCGCTCGAGCTTGCCGAGCGCGTACCCGAGGTTCGCGAGCGCGAAGCCTTCGACGACGCGGTTGCCGACGCGACGACAGGTCTCGAGCGCGGCGCGCAGCGCGGTCTCCGCGGCCTCGTAGGACCCGATGCGGTTGAGCGTGTCGGCGAGGTTCGTCTCCGCGCTCGCGGCGCGCCGCAGATCGCCGATCTGCTTGTAGCGGGCGATCGCCTGCTCGTACGCGATCTTGCGCTGGCCGAGGTCGCCGCGCGCCGTCGCGAGCTGCGCCTTCCACGCCGCGATCAGCGCCGCGGTCTCGGGGCCGACCTGATCGATCATGCGCGCGGCCTCGCCGATCGCGCTCATCGCCTCGTGGATGCGCCCCGCGTAGAGCAGGACCCATCCGAGGCGCACCAGCGCGGTCGCGAGCAGGTCGGGATCGCCCACGTCGCGCGCGGTGCGCACCGCGTCCTCGCCGACGAACGCGCCCTCGTCGTTGCGGCCGAGCGTCGCGAGCAGGCCGGTGCGCTCGGTGAGCGCGCGGGCGCGCTCGGCGGGGGTGCGCGCGCGATCGAGCGCGGCCTCGAGCTCCTTGCCCTGCTCGTCGCGGCGGCCGAGGAACGAGAGCGCCTCGGCGCGCGCCAGGTGCAGCTCGAAGGCGAGCGCGCCTTCACCGCCGAGCGCGAGCGCGCGCTCCGAGAGCCGCAGCACGCTCTGGCTGTCGCCGCGACGCTGGGCGACGCGCACCGCCTGCACGTACGCGAGCGCCGCTTCCTCGGGCGCGCCGCCGAGCTCGTGGTGGCGCGCGATCTCCTCGCGCTCGACGCCGGGATCCGACGCGAGGTACGCGGCCGCGCGGCGGTGCAGATCGCGCCGCGCGCGCTCGCTGTTCATGCGGTACGCGACGTCGGCGACGAGCGCGCTCTTGAACTGGTGCTCGCGCTCGGTGCGCGAGCCGCTCTCCGCGATCGCGCGGCGCACGCCGCTGATCGCCTCGTCGCGCGTGATGCCGCTCGGCTCGCGATCGCTGGCGCGGGTCGCGAGCAGGCCGCGGCGCACCAGCGAGACGAGGAGCGGCGCGGCGTCGGTCACCCCGAGCGCCTCGAGCGCGCTGGCCCCGAACGCGCGCGCCCCGCCTCCGAAGCCAGAGAGCACCGACGCGACCTTGCAGAGGTGCTTCTCGGCGGGCGGCAGGTGATCGAGGCGCGACTGGACGGCGCCCTCGACGTGCAGCGGGATGGGCAGGCTCGCAGGCGGCGAGTCGAGCATCTCCTTCTCGACGAGCTCGCCGACGATCTGCTCGACGAAGAACGGATTGCCGCCGGTGCGATCGGCGATCGCGCGCACCACGCGCTCGTCGACCTCGCGCCCCGCGATCGCGCGCGCGACGTGCCCGACGTGGGCGGCGCGCAGCCCGCGCGGCTCGACGCGCACGACGTCGGCGCCGGCGAAACGATCGCGCTCGCGCTCGACGCGCTCGGAGCGCGCGGCCATCGCGACGAGCAGCGGGCGATCGGCGGCGCGCGCGCAGAGATCCGCGAGCAGCGCGAGCGACGCGTCGTCGGACCACTGCAGGTCGTCGAGCACGATCGCGAGCGGCTCGCGCTCCGCGATCGCGAGGAGCAGATCCCCGAGGGCGATGCGCAGGCGATCGGCGCGCACCTGAGGATCGGAGCGGCGTCCCTCGGACGGCGCTTCCCACGGCACGCCCAGCAGCTCGCACACGACCTCGGCGTGCTCGCCGACGACGTGGGGCTCGGCGTCGAGCCACACCGCGCAGAAGCGCTCGATCGCCTCGCGCCGGAGCGCGACGCCGACCTCGGCGCGCGAGAGCGCGTCCGCGAGCCCGGGCGCGCTGCGCAGCGCGTGACCGATCACGTGGTACGCGGCGTCGCGCCGATGCGACTCCGCGCGCCCGACCAGCACGACCGGGCGCGGCACCCGCGCCCGAAGGCGACGCTCGAGCTCCTGGCGCAGCCGCGTCTTGCCGATCCCGGGCGGCCCCACGATCCACGCGACCGTGGCGCGCGGCTCCTCGAGCGCGCTCGCGAGCGCGCCTTCGAGCTGCGCGAGCTCGGCCTCGCGACCGAGCAGCGGGACCTCGCGCGCCTGCGCCCCGGGCACGAACGTCTCGCGACGTCGCGCGCCGCGCGGGACCTCGAGCAGCGCGCCCTCGGCGCGGCGCATCTCGAACAGCGAGCCCACGGTGCGCGACGCGGTGAGATCGAGCGCGACACCGGGCAGCTGCGCGGCGCACGCGCGCTCGACCGCGCGCACCGCGTCGCCCGAGATCGTCGTGCCCGCGCCGGTCGCGCGCCCCGACGCCACCGCGATCCACCGCACCGCGTCGCGCGCCTCGAGGGCCGCGCTCACCGCGCGCACCGTCTCGTCACCCTCCCACGTCGTGCGGCCGAACACGCCGATCGCACGGCCGCCGAGCATCGGGATGAGCTCGCCGCCCCAGTGCGCGATCGCGCGCTCGAGCGCGGCCTGATCGACGATGCCCTCCGCGAGCACCAGCGCCATGACGCGCTGCTCGTCCTGCGGCGACGCGGTCTCGATCTCCGCGAGGATCGTGGGCCGCGCGTGCACGTCGATCTCGCGCAGCGCGCGCGCGATGGCGTCGGCGCTCGACCAGCGCTGATCGAGGCGCTTCTCGAGGCAGCGATGCACCACCTCGGCGAGCCCCGGCGGCAGCGGCGGCGCTTTGCTCGCGAGCGGCGCGGCCTCCTCGAGCACGACGGCGAGGATCGTCGCGACCGCGGTCTCGCGGCGGAACGGCGAGATGCCGGAGAGCGCTTCGTAGAGGATCACGCCGAGCGCCCAGAGGTCGGCGCGGGTGTCGACGTCGGTCTCGCCGCGCGCCTGCTCGGGCGCGAGGAAGCCCGGCGTGCCCACGACCGAGCCCGCCATCGTGAGCTGCTGATCGCGCGCGAGCTCACCGCCGCGCGCGATCCCGAAGTCGAGCACGGTGACGCGCCCGTCGTTGCGCACGAACACATTGCCCGGCTTGAGATCGCGATGGACCACGCCGCGCGCGTGGGCGGCGGACAGGCCCGCGCAGATCTGCAGCCCGAGGTCGATCACCTCGGCGGCGGGCAGCGGCGCTTTGCGTAGCCGGTCGTTGAGCGGCTCGCCCTCGAGCAGCTCGAACGCGATCCACGGGGTCCCGTCGTCGGCGCGCCCGGCGTCGATCACCCGCACCACGTTCGGGTGCTCGATGCGGATGTCGCCCTCGCGCTCGAAGCGCTGGAGGAGCTCGTCGGTCCGCATGTGCTCGGAGAGCACCTTGAGCGCGACCTTCGTCCCGTCGGGCGCCTCACCCGCGTAGACGGTGCCGAACCCACCCGAGCCCAGCACCGACACGAGCCGGTACGGACCGATCGTGTCGACGCGCCGTCCGCGCTGGATGCGGGTCTTGGGAGCGTCGGACACGGATGTACTCGTGTACCTCCGAGGCCCGCGAAAAGGCAAGCGAGAGAGGCGCGCAGGAGGTCAGAGGTCGCCCCGGCGATAGGTGATCGGCAGTCGCTCGCCGCCCTCCACGCTGCACTCGAGGATCGCCCGAACCGACCAGCCCTCGAGGAAGCACTCCACGCGAGCGTCGAACGCGCAGCGCGTGAAGCGATCGCCGTAGTCGTCGCGGTCCTGCGCGGCGCGGCGTCGTCGCCGGGAAGGACGACGAAGTCGTCGCGGCGACAGAGACCGGTGCAGCGGAGCGTGCTCTCGAGCTCGGCGCGAAGGCCGTCGCTGCGGTAGAGCGCGTGGCCGCACGACGACGCCAAGACGAGAGCACACCCGCGAGCCACGCTCTCGCCGTGTGGGCGCGCGCCATTCGCGGTGGAGGGCGAGCGCGTCAGCGGCGCGTCGGGCCGATGCGGACCGGGAGCACCGGCGTGGGCGCCTGCGGCTGCGGCCGCGGCCGCGTCGAGCGGCGACGCACCACCGGCGGCGCCTCCACCTCGAAGCGCTGGTCGAACACGAAGAGCTCGTCGCTGTCGGGGAAGACGAAGCTCTGGCGGGGCTGCTGGGGACGGAGGTTCGGGAACTCGTTCGTCGCGAGCAGCACCGCGAACGTCTGGCCCGGCTGCATGTCGAGCGCGACGTGGGCGACGCCGCTGGCGTCGGTGCGCGCGACCTCGCGGCCGTCGATCATCACCGGCACGTTCGCGTGCGCCTGGTCGCCGCCGGCGCGCACCACGACGACGCCGTGTCGCTGCGCGGGCGGGCACGCGATCGAGACCTGGAGGCCGAGCGCGGCGGTCGCGGGATCGAGGCTGACCACGCGGCGCAGCGTGATCATCGGCAGCGACGCGGGCGCGCGGTGGCCCTCGGGGCACGTCGCGCCGATCTGCACCGGCGAGCCTTCGGGGCCCGTGAGGTCGACGTGGAGCGTGCCGTCGGCGCCGGTCTGGCCGATCGGCGCGCCGTTCGCGGTGACGCTCACGCCGCCGAGGCGCTGGCCGGGGTCGGCCTCGGCGGTGAACGTCACCGGGAAGCGCGGCGGCGGTGCTTCCTCGCCGCATCCGAGCAGCGCGAGGGCGACGAAGAGGGCGGGGATGGCGCGTCGTGACATGGCTCGGCTCGTGGCGAGAGGGCGAGGTGCCGTCAGGGAGACGTGCAGGGTCGACCGTCGGGACCGACCCCACCTTGGCAGCGCTGCGCGAGGCGCCGCTGGAGGATGCGCACCATCTGCGCGTACTCGGGCCGCTCGGGGTGCGCCTGCGAGAGCTGCTGGTAGTGCGGCAGCGCCTCGGCGTAGTGCCCGGTGATCACGAGATCCGCCGCGACGCGGTCGGGCGTCGGGCCCGTGGGCACCTCGGGCGTCGCGCCCGGGGTCGTCGGCTCGGGCGTCGCGGGCGAGGTCGGATCGACGGCCTGCGCGGTGGGCTGGGTCGGCGCAGTCGGCTGGGTCGGCGCAGTCGGCTGGGTCGGCGCCGTCGGCTGGGTCGGCGCCGTCGGCTGGGTCGGCGCGGTCGGCTGCGTCGGCGCGGTCGGCTGCACCTGAGCCGGCTGGGTCGGCTGCGTCGGCGCGGTCGGCTGGGTCGGCTGCGTCGGCGTCGGCTGCGCCTGCTGGGGCGGCAGCGGCGCCGGCACCGTCTGGGCCTGCGGGTGCGGCGGCTGGGGCTGGGGCGCGGGCTCCGCGCTCGGCCCCATCATCATCAGCGCGACCGCAGCGAGCACCGTGATGCCCAGGAGGGCCCACGTGCGCATCGGGAGCGACTGCTTCCCCTTGGCCTTCGCGTCCTTCTGCCCTTGCGACTGCGCGCCCTGCGCCGCGTCGAACGACGGCGGCGCCATGAACCCGCTCTGCGGCCCCTGCGCCGGCTGCCCGCCGAACGGCGAAGGCGCCCCCGGGCCGTACCCGGCCTGCTGCGGCGGCTGCGGCGCGCCGAAGCCACCCGGCTGCTGCCCGTACCCGGGCGCCTGCGGGCTGCCCGACGTCACGCCCGGATAGCCCGCCTGGACCACCACCGAGGGCCCGCCCGCGTTCGGATCCGCCGGCGTCGCGGCCATCTTCGCCGCGACCGCGAGGTGCTGCGACATCTCCTCGGCGGTGATCGTCCGCGCCATCGGCGGCGTCCCGCCGCCGCTCCCACCGAGCCGCGGACGCATCGGCGGCGGTGCCTGCGAAGCCGGCTTCGCCTGCGCCGGCGCGCCGAGCCCCGGCATCAGCGCGCCCTCGCTCGCGATGCGAGTGCGCTCGGGGTCGAGCTCGCCCCACCCGCCTCCGCCTTCGCTCGGCGGCGGCTGGATGCGCGTCGCTTCGCCGGGAAGCGAGCTGTCGTCCCATCCGCCGGCGGCCGGCGGGTAGTCCGAGCGCGCCACCAGCGCACCCATCATTCCTTCGCCCGGCGCGAGCGTCACCCGCTTCGCCTCGCCGGGGTTGCTCGCCATCGCGACCGCCTGCGCGGCCGACGTCTCGATGTGCATCGCGCCGCCGCCGAACACCACCTCGGCGCGGCCCTTCACCTGCACCCAGTCCGCGACCGGCATGCCGTTCAGCATCACGCCGCCGACCCGGCGCGTGTCCGAGACCCACAGCGTGTTGCCGTCCCAGAAGATCTCGAAGTGGTACGGGTGCACCGCGGGGGCCTGCAGCGGCCAGCCCGCGTCCGGCGCGCTGCCGACCGTGAGGCGCGCCTGCGGCGTGGTCGCGTCGATCGACCAGTACTGCCCGCCCGACTGCCCGCGGACGAGCTGGATGCGCGCCCACGCCGCCCCGGGGGCCTGCATCGGCTGTCCGTACGATGCCGCCACCACCTACCTCTTCCCTCGGTGAACAGACCTCAGTGACCGTGACCGCCGCCGCCGTGGCCGCCGCCGTCGTGCCCAGCATACGCCGCTTGGCCGCCCGTGCGCTGCGCCATCTCGTACATGACGTTGGGCAGGCGCAGGCCGTAGCCGTGGATGTGCTCGACGCACTTCGGCATGAACCCGGTGAGCTCGAACGTCGACACCACTTTTCCCTGCGCGTCGTCGCCGTGATAGCGACGCACGAATACGTCCTTCACGTCGTAACCCTTCTCCGGGTCGTAACCTTGGACCTCGCTGATGTGCGTGACGCAGCGCGAGCCGTCGCGGAGGCGCGAGGTCTGCACGATGATGTCGACGCCGCTCGCGATCTGCGCACGGAGCGCGTGCAGCGGCAGCGCGATGTCGCTCATCAGGCACATCGTCTCGAGGCGGTTCAGCGTGTCGAGCGGGTACGTCGCGTGGACCGTCGCCATGCAGCCGCCGTGACCGGAGGTCATCGCCTGCACGAGATCGAGCGCCTCGCCGCTCCGGATCTCGCCGACGACGATGCGGTCGGGGCGCATGCGCAGCGTGGCCTTGAAGAGGTCGCGGATGCTCACCTGACCGCGGCCGCGCGCGTCGGGCGGGCGCGCCTCGAGCTGCACGATGTGCGGCTGCTGCGGCTGCACCTCCTGCGAGTCCTCGATGACGACGATGCGGTCGTCGTTGGGGATGAACCCCGTGAGCGCGTTGAGCAGCGACGTCTTCCCCGAGCCCGTGCCGCCGGCGACGATCGTGTTCTCCTTCACCGTGACGACCGCCTTGAGGAACTCGGCGGCCTCCGGCGTGAACGAGCCGAACCCGACCAGGCGCTCGACGGTCAGCGTCTCGCGGAAGAAGCGACGGATCGCGACGTGCGGCCCATCCGGCGCGGCGGGCGGCAGCACCGCCTCGACGCGCGAGCCGTCGGGCAGGCGCGCCTCGAGGATCGGGCGGTGCTCGTCGACGTGGCGACCGACGAACTGCGCGAGGTTGCGGAGCGCCGCGGTCAGCGCGTCGCGCGAGCTGAACTTCGCGCCGGTGAGCGTGAGCTTGCCCTTGCGCTCGATGTAGATCTGGTCGGGCCCGTTGATCATCACCTCGCTGACCGACGGGTCGTCGAGGAAGGGCCGGATCGGCGCGAAGAAGTTGAGGATCGTCTGCTCGAAGACGTCCTTCGGGATCGTGTTGTTGCCGCTCACTGCGTGGCTCCCGCGGTAGGTTCGTGAGAGGGCATGCGCACCGGGAGCGTCGACGCGCCCTCGGGCTGCGGCTGCGCGGAGGTCGCACGCGCGATCGACGCGCGCGCTTCGGCGGCGTGCTCGCCCTCGGGCGCGAGCTCGAGGTAGCGCTGGAACGACGCGATCGCGGCCGCGGGATCCGCGAGATCGTCACGCGAGAGCACGCCGAGCATGTAGTGCGCGACCGGCTCGGTCGGCTGGTCGTCGACCACGCGCATCAGCTGCGCGTGCGCGTCCGCGGGCTCGCCGAGGCCCATGTGGATCGTCGCGACGAGCAGTCGCAACGACCACGCCTCGGGGTGCCGCTCGAGGTACGGCTCGGCGTATCCGAGCGCCGCCGACAGGCGCGAGCTGCGCACGCACGCCGCGAGCAACGTCGGCATCACGACGTTCTCGTCGTGCCCGCGCTGCATCGCCGCGACGAGGTACTGCTCCGCGCGGATGTAGTCCTCGTGCTGGGCGAGGTACACGCCGCGCTCGTAGAGCTCGGAGGGCTGCACCGTCGAGAGCGGATCGGTGACCGGCGTCTCGTCGGCCTGGGTCTGCGCGCCGCCGCATCCGACGGTCGCGAGCGCGATCACGAACAGCAGGACGCGCATCACGAGCGTGCCTGGTCGACGAGCAGCTGCAGGCGCCGCTCGTTGCGGATCAGCCACTGCACGTACGCGTGCTCGCGGTGGCGCGTCAGCGAGAGCAGCGCGCGCGTCTCGAGCAGCGCGTCGGGCCAGCGCTGCTGCTCCATCGCGCGCTCGAGGCGCAGGCGATGCGTCGTGTAGTCCTCTTCGATGCGGTGCTGCATCCAGTCGCCCTCGTGCTGCATGCGCGCTGCCGCTTCGGCCTGACCGACCAGCGCGTAGCACGCCTGCGAGCGGCGATAGAGCTGCACCGACTCGACTCCGTCGCTCGCGTCGAACGGATAACGCTCGCTCTTCGCGAGCGCGCCCTCCGCGTCGTCGTCGGCCATGTAGAGCGCCTGCGCGCCGGTCTGCGGGCACTGCACCGCGGCGTCGAAGATCTGGAGCTGCTCGGTCGGCGCCTGGGTCTCGATGCCGTGCCCGCCGGGATCGCTGAGCATCGTCCACGCGAGAATGCCGACGATCCCCACGCCGCCGATCAGCACGACGGGCGAGGTCTTCTGCTCGCCGTCCTTCTTCTCCTTCGGCAGCGAGTCGGTGACCTTGATCTTCAGGCCGCCGATCTCGATCTCGGTGCCCCACGCGACCATGCCGTGCTGGAAGGCCTCGCCGCGGACCTTCGCCTGCACGCGCGAGCCCTGCGCGATCGCGACCCAGCATCCCTCGCCGCGTGGCGCGATCAGCAGGTGCTCGGGCTCGAGATCACGACCGTCGGGGATCGGCACGCCGGCGGTCGGCGACTTGCCGACCGTGATCTGGTCGCCCTCGATGCGATGGCGCTCGAGGCTGCCGTCTTCCCGGATGACTTCGACGTACGCTTCCATTCTCTGTTTCTCCGGAAGATCGGAATCAGAACGCGTCCGTCTGCATGCCCTGGATGATGAACGGGCCCATCAGACAGAGGATGATGCAGCCGAAGATCAGCATGAGCGGGCCCATCATGAGGATGGCGGCGCGCGCGGCAGCTTCTTCGGCCATGACGCTGCGGCGCATGCGCATCATCGTCGCCTGGATGCGCAGCACCTCGGCGAGCGGGTTGCCCTTCTCCTCGCTCTGCACGACCGCGCTCACGAAGTCGCGCACCGCTTCCGTGGGCACACGATCCGCGAAGTTCTCGAGCGCCTGACGGCGCGTGCGGCCGAGCTCGAGCTCCTGCAGCACGGTCTCCCACTGCTCGTGGAGCGCGTCCTCGCGGTTGCCACTCTTGTCGACGATCTGGCGGATCGCGCCGGGGAAATCGAGGCCCGCGCCCATGCAGAGCGAGGCGAGATCGATCGAGCCCGGCAGCGCGCGGTTGCACTCCTTGAAGCGACGATCGCGCTCGCCCGTGACCTGCAGGTACGGCATCAGCGCGCCGAGCGCCGCGAACGGCACGAAGAGGATGCCCGGGAACCCACCGAGGTTCGCGAGCAAGAGGCCCATCAGGCCCATGCCGACCGAGCCGAGCGCGCAGAGCGCGAAGAACTCGTTCGCGGTCAAGCCGAGCCAGTCACCCGCGTGCTTGAGCAGCTCGTCGACCTTGCGGCGCTGATCGGTCAGCGGGAAGTACGCGATCCATCCCGCGACCATGCGGATCGCGGGCTCGGTGCTCGCGAAGAGCCCGCCCTCCTCGAGCGCGCGCTGGCGCTTCTTTCCGCGCATCCCGAGGCGCGGGCTGTCCTCGGGTCGATTGCGACCGAGCGTCCACACGCCGATCACCAGCCCTGCGGCGATCAGCGCCATCGCGACGTATGCGTAGATGCGCGCCATCGGACTGCCTCAGATGTCGACCGCGAGGATGCGGCGAGCGAGGAAGATCGCGGCCGCCCAGAGCAGCGTGGCGACGGTCAGCACGATGTAGCCGATCGTCGTCTCGAAGAGCGGGCGCAGCCAGTTGTTGTCGACCTGGTGGATCGCGAAGAGCAGCACGAAGGGGATCGCCGCGAGGACGATCGCCTGCATCTTGCCCTCGGCGGTCTTGGTGCGGACGACGCCCTCGAGGCGCGCCATCTCGCGCAGCGTCGCGGCGCTCTGCTCGAGGATGTTCGGCAGATCACCGCCGGTCTGACGGCCGACGAGGACTGTCGCGAGCGAGCTCGAGATGATGCGGCTCTTGATGCGCGTCGACATGTTGAGCACGGCCTGATCGAGCGGCGTGCCGAGCTTCATCTCCTTGATGACGAGATCGAGCTCTTCGCTGAACGGCGCGCGCATGAGCTTCGCGCTCGACTGGATCGCCTCGCCGAGCGAGGGCGACGCCTTGAGCGCGTTCGCGAGCATGAGCAGCCACGAGTCGAGGTTCTCCTCGAGCAGCCGCACGCGCTCGTCGTGCTGACGGCGCAGCCAGAAGTACGGGCCGACCGCGACGATCGGGATGAGCAGGACGAGGATCGAGTCGTCGAGCAGCAGCGAGACGAACGGGATCGCGAGCACGATCGCGAGCTGCGTGAGCGCGATGCGCTGGCCCGTCGTCTTGAGCAGCAGGAAGCGCACTTCGTAGTCGAGCGTCCGGACGTACTCGGCCCACCGGCGGCGCAGCGCCGAGGTCGGATCGGTGACCGTGACGAACCCGGCGGTGACGATGCCGAGCACCGTCATGATCATGCCGCCGTACCCCAGCAGCATCGTCGTCTGCGAGACGTTCACAGGTAGTCTCCGTCGGCGACGAGGCCCTGCGTGATGAAGTCCTGCAGGAACGAGGGCAGGTACCCCGACGCGCGGAACTCGCCGATCACCTTGCCCGCGGGACCGGTCCCGGTGCGATAGAACCCGAAGATCTCGTGGGTCTCGACCTCGCCGTGCTCGTCGATGCCGACGATCTCGGTGATGCTCGTGACCTTGCGCGAGCCGTCGCTCAGGCGGCTCTGCTGGATGACCACGTGCACCGCGCTCGCGATCTGCTCGCGGATGGCGCGCGCCGGGAGATCGAGGCCGCTCATCAGCGCGAGCGTCTCGAGGCGCGCGACGGCTTCCTTCGGCGTGTTCGCGTGCGTCGTGGTCATCGAGCCCTCGTGGCCCGTGTTCATCGCCTGCAGCATGTCGAGCGCCTCGCCGCTTCGACACTCGCCGACGATGATGCGGTCGGGGCGCATGCGGAGCGCGTTCTTCACGAGATCGCGGATCGAGTACTCGCCGCGCCCTTCCATGTTCGCCGGGCGCGTCTCGAGGCTCACGACGTGCGGCTGCTTCATCTGCAGCTCGGCTGCGTCCTCGATCGTCACGATGCGCTCGTCCTCGGGGATCGCGGCGCTGAGCACGTTGAGCAGCGTCGTCTTGCCCGAGCCAGTGCCGCCCGAGATGACGATGTTCTTCCGCGCCTTCACGCAGCGCGTGAGGAAGCGACCCATCTGATCGGTCATCGCGCCGAACTTGATGAGGTCCTTCAGCAGCAGCGGCGTCTTCGCGAACTTCCGGATCGTGATGCACGAGCCCTTGATCGCGAGCGGGCGGATGACCGCGTTGACGCGCGAGCCGTCCTTCAATCGCGCGTCGACGAGCGGCGTCGACTCGTCGATGCGTCGACCGAGCGGCGTGACGATGCGCTCGATGACCGCGCGCACCGCTTCGTCGTCGGTGAAGCGCAGCGCGGTGAGCGAGATCTTGCCCTTGCGCTCGACGTAGATCGTCGTCGGATCGACGACCATGATCTCGCTGACCGCCTCGTCCGCGATGAGGCGCTCGAGCGGCCCGAGGCCGAGCGCCTCGTCGGTGATCTCGTCGATCAGCGCGGCAGTGTCGGTCTGCTGCGGGAGATCCTTCGCGAGGTCGCCGATGATGCGGCGCAGCGCGGTGCGCACCTTCGGGCGCATCACGCGGTCGTCCATCTTGTTGCGGTCGAGCGACGCGAGGTCGAGGTTCTCGAGGAGCAGCTTGTGGATGCGCTTGCGCAGCTCCACCGAGACCATCGAGGTCCCGCTCTGATCGTAGGGGCTCGCCTCCTTCTTCTCCGGCGCGGCCTGGGGCGGCGCGGGCGGCGGAGGCGGCGCTTGCGGCGCGTACTGCTGCGGCGGCGGAGGCGGCGGCGCGGCGTACGGCTGCTGCTGCGCGTAGGCCTGCTGCGGAGGCTGCGCAGGCTGGGGCATCTGCATCGCCGGCATCGCGGCCTGCGAGGGCGGCGGATACGCAGGGGCCGCCGGCTGCTGCCCGTACGCGCCCGGCTGCGCCGGCATCCCGCGCGGCTGCTGATAGCCCGGCGAGTACGGGTCGATGACGCGGATCACGTAGGGCCCGACGCGCATCGGCAGGTTGCCCGGCACCTGCACCGTCGTGCCGCGCACGCGCTGATCACCGACCATCGTGCCGTTGGCCGAGTTGTCGGTGATCAGGAACGCGCCCTGGTGCGAGGGCTGGATCATCAGGTGCCGCCGCGACACGTCGGGCGACGGCAGCACGACGTGGCAGGAGGGGTCGCGTCCGATGGACACCGGCCCGTGCACGTCGACGGTCAGCGTCTCGACCGTTCCGTCCGCGAGCTCGATTCCGAGATTCACCGGCACGAACGAACCCTCCTACCCCTGCCCCCGAAGAGGCACAGCGCGCTCACGCGCGCACGACGAACGTCATTCGTAGCCCGGCGGCGAGGGCTCGATCAGCTCGATGTCGCCCAGGCCCGGCCCACCGATCGATCCGAAGCGCTCGTAGATGCGGAGCGCCTCCGCGATGCGATCCGACTGCGCGCGCGGCACCGCCTGCACGACGGTCGGCACGATGAAGAGCAGGTTCTCCACGTTCTCGTCGGCGCGCTGGTTCGTGCCGAAGAGGACGCCGACGATCGGGATCTGGCTGAGGCCCGGCAGACCGCCCTGCGACTCGCGGCTGGTGCGCGACACGAGACCACCGAGCACGATCGACTGACCGAGCTCGAGGTTCACGACCGTCGAGAGCTGCGTGCGCGTGCGGCCCGGGACGCCCGACGTGCCCGCCTCGGTGAGGTCCGAGACGTCCGCCTGGATCGCGACCTCGATGCGGCGCGTCTCGGGGTCGTAGCGCGGCGTGACCTCGATGTTGCTGCCGAACTCGATGCGCTGGATCTGCCCACCGAAGCCGCCGCTGACGACGATGTTCACCTCGCCGCCGCTGTTGATCTCGGCTTCCTGACCGTTCGCCGTGACCAGCATCGCCTGGCGCAGGAGGCGCGCCCAGCCGCTCGCCTGCGCGAGGTCGAGGCGCGGCAGCGCCTGGTTCGTGATCGTCGCCGTCGCGCTCTGCAGCGAGAACGTCGTCAGATCGAGCGACGCCTGCACGCGCGCGATGCCCGCGCCGCCGATCGATCCCGGGAACGCGAGGCCGAGCTGATGGCTGTACGACTGCTGCAGCTGCACGAAGTACAGGTCGAGCCGGATGTTCTCGCGCGCGGGCACGCCGCCCGTCGCGGTCACCGACTGCTCGGGATCGAGCACCGTGATCGCGTAGCGGACCTGACGGCCGTCGGCGTAGATGAGCAGCAGCGACGTGACGCCGGGCTGCAGCGCGACGATGACGAACTGCGCGCCGTCGCGCGGCAGACGCACGTCGACGATGCCCGGACGACCCTCCGAGTAGCTCGCCACGCCCGTCGCCGGGATCGTCACCTGCTCGCCCACTTGAAGCTCGAGCCGCTCCGTCTCTGGACGCGCCTGCGCGGCCGCGACCGAGGGCGACACGATCTGCGGCGCGGCGAGCGCCGCGCACGCGAGGAACGAGACAATCGAGAGCGAGAGCCGCGCGCTCCTCGAGCGCGAGAGATGCTGCTTAGCGTCCACGTCCACCTTCGATGCGAATGGGAACCGGGGCCGTATCGGTGGCCGGCGCGTCGGGCCTGCGCGGAGTGCTGCGCTGGACCCGCTCGCGACGAGCCGGCTCGATGATGTCGGCCGTCGACGTCTCGGGGAGGTTCTCGAGGACCTCGATGTCGTCGGGGTTGCGCAGCACGAGCGTGAGCCGCCCGCGCTCCGACGAGAACGCGAGGAGCTGCGACTGCTCGATGCTCGCGCTGAGCGTGACCTGGTTGATCGTCTGCGGGCGACGCGTCGTCTGCCCGGGGCGCTGCATCGCGCCGGTGTCCTGGCCCGCCGCGAGCACCAGGAGGTTCTGCAGCAGCGGCACGGTCACGGGATCCTGCGTCGCGCGCTCGAGCGTGAGCAGCACGTCCACGCGATCGCCGGGGCGCACGAGACCGCCGAACGACGTCGACGCGTCCGCGCGGATCGTGATCGCGCGCTGACCGCTGCGGACCAGGCTCGAGAGATCGCGGCTCTGATCGCTCGTCGTCGCGAGGTCGCTCCAGAGGAGCGACTCGCCGGCGCGCACGCCGCTCGTCACACGAACGCCGATGATGCGCTGCGCGTCTTCGCGCGGGATGTGGCGCCCTTCGACGTACGACTGCGGGAGATCGCGATAGCCCAGCATCGCTTCGCTCACCGCCGTCCCGAGCGGGATGTCCTGCGTCGCGATGATCACCCGCACCGGCGCACCGCCCGAGGCCTCGTCCTCGAAGCGCTGCATGTACAGGAACAACATCACGATCCCGGCGGCCGCGACTCCGATGGCGGCGAGGAGTGCCTTGGCGTTCATCAGGTGGGGTCCTCGGTGTGCTCGCAGGGACGCGGGCAGGGGCGGGTCAGCCCCTCCGGAGGACCGAGACTAACGGATCCCCGACCTTGGGTGGAAGCCCCGATTGGAGCGCCGCACCTGCCCGCAACCACGCGAGATTCTTCGAGCGCGTGACGGAGCGTCAGCGCGCGGTCAGCACGGTGACGACGGCTTGACCGCTGGGCTCGTCGTCCGTGAACACGACCATCACCTGGCGGTCGCCCTGCTCGGCGTGCAGCGCGCGGCCGCGCTCGAGCACGTCGCGATCGTGCTGTGACCAGTGACGGGTGAATCGATCGCGCTGCGCGTCCGTGGGCTCGACGAGGTCCCAGCCCGAGTCGGGGAGCTCGCTGCGATACCAGCGCTGGAGCTCCTCGGCGCTGCGCGTCGTCGACGTGTACATCGAGAGCGAGTGCGGGTCGCCCTCTTCCCACGCGCTCATCAGGCGTCGCGTGTTCGCGGGGCGCGGAAGGCCGTCGACGTCCGCGCCCGGCGCGTCGCCGGTCGACGGGAACATCTCGTAGACGTTGAGCTCCTCGTCGGTGTGGAAGACGAGAAAGTGCGTGCCGCCGTCGTCGGTGCGACGCGCGTAGACGTAACGAAGGCCGCCCATGCGCGCGAGGTTGCCGCTGTCCGCGAACGACTGCAGGCGCGCGAGCAGACCCTCCACGCCCTCGCGCTCCTCGCCGACGTCGAAGCACGCGACGTAGCCGCTGCGCTCGGTCGAGTCGCGCAGCGTGCCGTCGAGCATCGACGTGTCGGGCACCGGCATCTGGCGCTGCTCGTAGAGCTCGTGGACGCGCTCGACGAGGCGACCGTCGCGCGACGTGCAGCGCGCCTCGAAGAAGTCGAGCACCTCGTCGACGTCGTGGTTCGCGGTGTGCCCCGATCCGAAGAGCAGGCGCTGGCCGTTCACGTGCAGCGTGCGCGGCGAGTCCTGCGCGTCGGCCTCGGCGTACGTCATCATCTGCGAGCCGACGCCGAGCATGATCTCGTTCGTCTCCGCGCGGACCTGACGCGCCACGATCACCATCGCGACCGCGTACACGACGAGGAGGAACGCGAAGAGGCGCGCCAGGTTCGGGAGGATCGCGCGCAGCCGACCCCAGGCCGACCCACGCTCCGACTTGCCTTGCCGCCTTTGGGTCATGACGCCGTCATCCGCAGAAGAAGGGCGCGATCGCGCACACCATGTCGAGCGCCATCTCGCCCACGGTGGTCGGGCGCTCGTTGCACATGATCGCGAAGGCGCCGCGCGTGTGGACCGTGGTCGCGCCGAGCACCTGCGGGCGATTGACGTCCTCGTTGTGCCGCGCGACGCGCAGCTCGCCGAAGAGCTCGTCGATGATGCCGTTGAGCACGTCGCCGATGATCGGGATGTCGAGCGGCAGGTCGTCCATGCTCGACTCGAGCTCGCCGGTGCCCGCGCCGCCGTCGACCGCGACCGGATCGCCCGGCTCGGCCTGACACTGCGGAGGCAACGTCTCGCATCCCGTCTGCGC
The DNA here is from genome assembly GCF_000737325.1 of Sandaracinus amylolyticus. Lineage (NCBI taxonomy): Bacteria > Pseudomonadati > Myxococcota > Polyangiales > Sandaracinaceae > Sandaracinus > Sandaracinus amylolyticus. Next base: position 10,163,447 of record NZ_CP011125.1, on the reverse strand, counting down.
GAACGACCACCCGCAGTCGCGCGCCTGCATGCCCGCGTCGATCTTGTGCTTGTAGACGTCGACGGCGAAGAGCAGCAGGCCCCAGACGATGATGAAGAACGGGATCATGATCACCGCCTCGATGCTCGCGGTGCCCTCGTCGTTCGCGAGGAAACGGCGCAGGAAGCCGGGCCGGCGCGACCCTTCGATCGCTCCTCCCACGACTCCGCGACGGCGCTGTTTCTCTCTCACGCTCCGACTCCCGTGCTCGTCAGTGAACGATGATGTTGCTGACTGCGTCGCTCAGGAAGCTGCCGATTCCACCGCCGGTGTCGCAGCTGCCGCCGCCGCCGTCCGAGGCCGCGCCGTCACACGCGGCGTCCGGCGTGTCCGCCGCGTCACCGCTCGCGCTGCCACCACCGGCGCACGCGTCCTCGCCGCCGACGCGGAAGCGCCGCATGCGCGCGGTCCAGAACATGTGCCACATCCACTCCTGGCGCTGCGTCGTGTCCTCTCCGTCGATCTCGCCGCGGTGCCAGAACATGTACTCGGCCTGCGCGAACGAGAGGCGCCCGGCGACGTTCATGATGCTCGAGTACGTCCCGCCGCCCTCCTGGCCCCACGCCGCGAGGCGCACGCCGGCGTCGGCGCGCTGCGACTGGCTCACGTCGCCGAGCACGAACGTGCGGAGCTGGAAGCGCTCTTCGCCGAGCTGCGCGCAGTCCTCGAGCTTCTTCGGGCACATGTCGCAGTTGCTCGAGTCGGGCGCGGTCGCGCCGTCCTCGAAGAGCTGATCGTCGACCGGCAGCTCTTCTTCGCGCGTCTGCGCGCAGGAGAGCACCGCCGTCACCGCGGTGAACTCGATCGTCCGGGTGTACGTCGCGGGCAGCGAGGTCGGACGGTTGTCGGTGCAGTCCTCGTAGAAGCCGGTCGGCATCATGCCGCCGCCGCCCTCGCGCGAGTTGCTGCAGCCGTCGAACGCGCCGGGCGCGTCGCTGCCCGGGCAGTCGCAGCCGCGCGTCGTGATCTCCTCGGCGCAGACGAACGGGCCGCTGCCCTGGAAGTCCTCGAAGTCGTCGCTGCCGCAGGGCAGCTCGTCCTCGTCGTTGCCGATCGCGTGCGAGGAGCTGCCCGTCATCACGCCGGGCATCGTGCAGTTGTTCGTGCACGCGATGCAGGTCGCGCCGCACGCGCATCCCGTCGAGCAGCACGTGCCCGACGACGAGCGACCGCCCGCGCAGCCCGACTCGGTCGGACCGTTGTCGACGATCGTCGGCGCCGAGAGCGAATAGTCCCAGTGACCGGTCTCGAGATCACCGACCCAGATCCAGCGCTCGGTGCGCGAGTATCGAGTCGTCTCCCAGACGAAGTTCTCTTTGTCGTCACCGCGGCAGTCGCTACGGCCTGCGGCCACGCGCTGCTCGTACGCGGTGCGATCCCCCGCGCTGCACGACTCGGGCGGGTTCTCGGTGCGCGCGCAGCGCTCGCCCGCTTCGTACCAGGCCTGGTAGCGATCACACGACGCGCGATCCGCGCTGTCGTCGGTACGCGAGCGCGCGCACTCCGCGGAGTCGCCGTCGGGGTTGTCGGGCAGCAGCGTGGTCACGTCGTAGGTGACCGAAGGCGGCTCGCCGCCGTCGCCCGACCCACTGCCGCCGCAGAACCACGACGAGAACGTCGCCGCGAGCCCGCCGAGCGCGTCGCTGATCGCGTCGCGGATCGAGCCCGGCAGGAAGAAGAACGGCAGCATCGCGATGTCGCCCGCGGTCTGACCGGCGCGACGACAGAGCTCGTCGAAGCTGTCGTCGACGACCGGCAGCGGGCGATAGAGCGGCCACGCGAATCCGATCTGCGTCGTCGGCGCGTACACGTCCGCCGCGAGCTGCACGACGCGCGCTTGCGCGACGACGGGCACCACTCGCGCGATCACCGTCTGTGTCGTGTCGCAGACTCGCAGTGCGGTGAAGATGGGCTCTTTGAGCGTGTTGTAGAGATTCGAAGTCGTCTGCTGGATCGTCTGCAGCGGCGGGACGAGCGCGAGAATGCCGCTCGCGGTCCCGAAGCTGAGCGCGGCAATCGCATAACACGCAAAGATGCCAATCCAGGCGAGCGTCTCGACCAACTTCAGGGCGACGAGGATCGCGAGCAGCGCCGCCATGATGATGTTGATCAGGACGATGTAATTCATCCCTCGGGCGTGGAGCACCGCGCTCGCGAACGCGGCACTGTCCGAGGCGTCCTGCATCCGCTCGCGATAGACGATCGCGTCGCCGATGCCGCAGACGTAGTAGACCATCCCGACGAGCATCATCGCCATGAAGATGCCCATCACCATCATCGCGCCCGACTGATCCCCGCCGAGCTCGCCGAGCGAGCGCGGGCGCCAGACGTCGCGGAGCGCGACCGGCAGCGCGGGACCGTGCACGGGGCCGAGCGCGTCGAGCGCCTCGCCGTCCGCGAGCGCGCCCGACGATCGCTCGTCTCGGAGCAGACGTCGGAGAAGCGCGATCATCGTCAGCCCCTCACTCGCTCTGGTACTGATAATTCGCGTACTGGATCGGGAGCTGCGCCTCGGCGGTCATCACCTTCACGCGCATCGACATGCCGAGGAGCGACGCACCGATTCCGAGCGCGCCCACGCCCTGACGCGCGTTGTCGCCGAGATCGCTCCAGGGGATCTCGTCGCGCGACTCGCGCGCGAGCTCGAGCTCGCGCTGCCGCGAGATCGCCTGCAGGCGCTCGAGGCTCGGGGTGCCGCCGGTCACGAGACGGGCGAGCGCGGCGCCGTCCGCGCCGAACAGCAGCGCGAGCGGGTCGTTGCACATCAGGCGGTTCGCGAGCGGAACGCCGCAGTGGAAGAGATACGTCACGCGCACGCGCGCCGGCGTCGGCACCGCGTCGTCCTCGTGCAGCGGCGCGGCATCGAAGCTGCGCTGATCGGTGCGCGAGGCGGGGCCGTCGACGAGGCGCACCGCGAGCGCGCCCGTGTTGTTCCAGACGAGCCCGGAGAGCAGGCGGCTCGGAGGCATCCCGAGAGGATCGCGGTTGTTGCCGATCGCCGCCATCACCGACTCGGGGCGAACGAGCGCCGAGGGAGGCGGTGCGACCGCGAAGAGCGGGATCGACGCGGCGCTGTGGATCGCGGAGAGACGCGCGCTGTCGCCGGTGTCGGCCGCGGAGCCGCCCGCGCCGCCCATCCCGCCGGTGTCGCCGCCGCTGACGCCGCTCGATCCGAGGAAGTCGATCAGGCCCTCGCCGGCGCTGGGCCCACTGCCGCTGCCGCCGCCGATCTGCATGCGCCCTTCGCCGCCGTAGTACTGCGGGTCGTCGTCGAGCACGACGATCGCGGCGCGCGCCGCGGCCGACGCCGCGCGTTGCACCGCGAGGCCGCCGACGAACATCAGGCCCATCTGGACCATCCCCAGGAACATCAAGAACACGGGGATGAACGAGATCAGGAACTCGACGTAGGCAGCGCCTCTCGTGTCTCGAGCGAGCTTGCCGACCATACGAATCCCGCCTCTCTGGTGTGGGTCCACGACGGGTCTCTCAGGTACCGAACATGAAGAAGGTCTGGAGCCGGCTGAACACCGCGATCAGCGTGCCCGCGAAGATCGCGCCGCCGAGCCGCAGCGTGTGCAGGAGCTCGGGGCTGATCGGCTTGCGCAGCCGCTGAGGGAGCAGCGGGTTCATGCCCATGTACAAGCTGTTGCCCAGCGTGCGGAGGAGCTTCCCCTGCCAGGCGAGCCGGCCGAGCGCGTAGATCCCCGCGACGATGAACGCGAGGAACTCGGCCTCGAGGCCGACCTCGATCCCACACACCGCGGCGATCGCCGCGAAGAGCTTCACGTCGCCTCCGGCCATGCCGCCCCGCCAGAACATCAGGAGCGGGACGGCGCCGCAGATCGCGACGGCGAGGATCGATCCGAAGAATCCTTCCGCGCCGTTCATCAGTCCGTGGACCAGCGGCGCGAGGAACAGGGGCGGCAGCGTGAGCCAGTTGGGGATGTGTCCGGTGCGCCAGTCGGTGAACGCCGCGACGGCGGTCATGACGACGGCGAGACCGTACAGGTACGGTAACAGCTCGGGATCCGGGCCGAGACCGAACACCTTATCTCCACCAGCTCACGCTGCGGCTCCTCTCAGGAGATCGCCGAGATGGCGATCAAGTCACGGCGAGCTGTCGGTCGGGAGCGTGCCGACCATGCCGTCCGCGCCCTGGACCTTCGCCTTCACGGTCTCACCGAACTGGCGCCAGATGGCGAAGCACACGACCGCGATGAGGCAGAGGATGATGATGTACTCGACGGTCGACAGACCGCGGGTATCCGCGAGGAGCTCACGAACGCGGCGCGACTTGTTCATGCTCAGCTTGTCCATTCTCGGGTTCTCCTGGGTTGGCTGGAACGAGGTGGGCCCGTCACTCCGTCAGGGGATCGGGAGCGACAGAATCAGCTGCTGATAGCGAAAGAGATTCACGAGGGGGATGCCCAGGGTGACCACGGCACCGGCCCCGATGATCGTCACCAGCAACAGCAGCGCGACGTACTCCACGAAGACGACGCCACGCGTGCCCGCCAGCGCCGCGACCTCCGCATCGGCAGGGCGGCGAAAGCCTCCTTCGGCCGACTCGGCGATCTCGATCGCGTGTTGAGCACGGGTTTTCTGCATGGCGTTCGACCTCGTCGTCGCGTTGCGTGATGGGGCCTAGTGCGACGCGCATGCCAGGATGCCACGAACGTCTGTGCGGGGTCGATGGTCCTGATTTCACAGGAGATCCCGGCGAGGAGGACCATCTACGGACATGTGGGAGATGGTGGGGCGGAGACTGGAGTCCCCAGAGGTCTTCGGATCAGCCGTGACAGGGTGACTCGCTCACGCGGGATTTGCGCGGTTTTTCGCGGAGAGGACGAAATACCCCAGCAGACCGAGCCCAATCGTGGCGACACCGAAGAGGGCTATCGCGCGGGCGTAGAGGATCGACTCGTAGACCGTCCAGATCATCACGATCACGAAGAAAAGCGGGGTGATCGGGTAGAGCGGGACGCGGTACGGACGAGGGCGCTCGGGGTGGCGAGCGCGGACGATTGCGACGCCGATGACCGTCAGGCCGGACGCGATGGAGAGGGTGAAGCCGACGGCGGCGAGCAGGGTCTCGAAGCTCGCGGTTGCCACCATGAGGAGCGCGAGGCCGGCCTGGACGAGCAGCGCGACGACCGGCGAGCCGCCGGCGTTGCGCCGCGCGAGGAACGCGAGCGCCGGATGGTCTCGGCCGATCGCGTCGTACACGCGGACGCCGGTCACGACGAACGCGCCGATCGTGGAGACGAGGCCGAGCGCGATGACGGCGGCGAGGACGCGGCCCGCGGTGGCGCCGAAGAGGTGGGTCGCGGCGACCGCGCCGATCTCGACGACGCCCTCGAGCTCGGCGCGCGGAGCGCTCGCGAGGAGCACCGCGTTGATGCCGACGTAGAGCGCCGTGACGCCGGCGGTGCCGAGCAGCAGCGCGAGCGGGAGGGTGCGCGCCGGGCGCTCGATCTCGCCCGCGACGTACGCCGCGGCGTTCCACCCGGTGTACGCGAAGTAGACGAGCACGAGCCCGATCGCGAACGGCGGCGAGACGAGCGTCGCGGGATCGAGGGGCTCGGCCAGGCGCGAGAGATCGCCCTCGGTCGCGCCGCCGAAGACGAAGATCGCGACGAGGACGATCTTCGCGATGGTGAGCGCGTCCTGGAAGCGCGCACCGCTGCGGAGATGGCCCACGTGGACGGCGGTCGTGAGCACGACGATCGCGATCGCCGCGGGGAGCTCGGGGACGAGGCCGGGGAACGCGGCGTCGAGGTAGCGCGCGAACGCGATGGCGCACGCGGCGATCGGCGCGGCGAAACCGGCGACGATCGAGACGACGCCCGCGGTGAAGCCGACCGCGGGGTGGAACGCGCGGGCGAGGAGCGTGTACTCGCCGCCGCTCTCGGGGAGCTGCGCGGCGAGCTCGGCATAGGAGAGCGCGCCCGCGAGCGCGACGAGGCCGCCGACGATCCACACCGCGAGCACCGCGGGGACCGAGCGGAGCTCGGCGAGGAGGATCCCGCTCGTCGTGAAGACGCCCGTGCCGACCATGCTCGCGACGACGAGGAGGGCCGCAGTGCGGAGGCCGTAGCGGTGCGGAGTCGAGGCGGACATCGCGCGGAGGCGCGAGCATCGCAGCCGCGGAGCCTCCGGGCCATCACGGGGCGACGAGCGCCTGCATCACGTCGGCGAGGCCGCCCTCGGGGTAGCGCGCGAGGTAGGCGCGCGCGGCGTCCCGCGCGGCCGTGCGATCGCCGGCTGCGTCGAGGGCGCGGGCGCGGAGGCCGAGGGCGCGCTCTTCGAGGGCGCTCTGCGCGAAGTCGACGGCGTCGAGCGAGGTGACCGCGCCGCGCGCGTCGGCGAGCTCCCGCCAGCGGAGGGTCGCCGCGCGGAACGCGGCCTCGGCGCGCTGCGCGGACGGCGCCGTGCGGGCGAGCGCGTCGTAGGCATCGGCGGCCTCGGCGGCGCGACCGAGGCCCTGGAGCGCGTGGGCCTCGAGCATGCCGAAGCGCCACTCCGTCGGTGCGTGGGCGCGGGCGGCGCGGGCCGCGTCGAGCGCCTGGGCGAAGCGGCGCGACGCGACGAGCGACTGGATCTCGGCGAGCGAGGGCGCGGGCGGAGTCGGGGCGGGCTCGATGGCCGGCGTGGGCTCGGGCTCGATCGTGGTCCTGCGCGCAGCGACCGGCGCGGGCTCGGGGATCGGCGTGGGCTCGGGGACCGACGTGGGCTCGGCCGTCGGAGCGGGCTCGGCGATCGGCGCGGGCTCGGCGATCGGCGTGCGAGCAGCCACCGGCTCGCGCGCGGCCGCGGCGGCGCGACCGATCGCGGCGAGCGCGCCTTCCTGGGCGTCGCGCGCGCGACCTTCGCCCGAGCGGTAGGTCTCGCCGGGCGTGATCGAGACGAGCTCGCCGCGCTCGCGCACGTCCACGCGACCTTCGTAGACGCGCACCACGGTGCGATCACCGACGCGCTCGACCGAGAACACCGTCCCGCGCACCGTCACCTCGAGCTCGGGCGTGCGCACCACGAACGACTCGTTCGGCTCGAGCGGGCGCACGTCGAAGAGCGCCTCGCCCGCGTGCACCGAGATGCGGCGCGACTCGGGCGACACCTCGTCGAGCGCGAGCGCCGCGTGCGGCGCGGTCGTGACGCGATCGCCCGTCGCGAGCACGAGCACGCCCTCACCGACGTCCGCGGTCGGCGCGTCGCGCATCGTGACGAACGCGAGCGCGACCAGCGCGGCCGCCGCGATCGCCCATGCGACGTACGGCGTGCGGCTGCGTGCTCGCGGCGTCTCGAGGACGGCGCGGTCCTCGGCCTCCGCGATCGCGCGCGCGATCTGCGCGTCGCGGCGCGCGTCGGTGATCGGAGGCACCGGCGCCTGGCGCGCGATCGTCGCGAGCGCGTCGACGGTGCGGTCGTCGAGTCGGTCGCGGCTCATCCTCCACCTTCCTCGTCTTCGTCGCGCGCGCCCGCGCCGCGACGTCCAGCCTGAGCGAGCGCCTCCGCGAGCGGATCGCCCTTCATCAACCGCGCGATCTCGTTGCGCGCCTGGAGCAGGCGCGCGCGCATCACGAGCGAGGGCACGCCCTCGATGTCCGCGGCCTCTCCCGGCGTCATGCCTTCGACGCAGCAGAGCACGAACGCGACGCGGCGCTTGGGCGACATCTTGTCGAGACAGCGATAGAGGCGGCGCAGCGTCTCCCGGCTCGCGACGCGCGACTCGGGGTCGTCGGGATCGTGCGGCTCGACGATCTCGAGGGGCACGGTGCGCGGGCGGCCGAAGTAGCGGAACGACGTGCGCACGGTGATCCGGCTCGCGAGGGTGGACAGCGACGCGCGCCCCTCGAAGCGCGGCAGCGCGCGTGTGATCTCGATCAGCGCGTCCTGGGTCGCGTCGTCGAGGTCGTCGCGCGGGCCGAGCAGGCGATGCATGCGGCTGCGGACCTCGGGGAACAACGCGCGCAGCGCGGTCTGCACGACCCGGCGGTCTCCGCGCCGGAGCGCCTCGAGCGTGGGCTCGTCGAGGCGCGCGCGCGGATCGATGGCCGCCCCGGGTTCGGCGTCTTCGTCGCCCGATGGTGTGGAGCCCCGACGCGCGCGCACGAGCTGAAGCATAGGTGTTCTCCGCAGTGCGGGGCGCCGGGGCCGTCGTGAGATCTTTTTTCGCGGGCCCCGGAGCGGGCCTGTGCTCAGGGCGCGGCGTCGGCGGCCGGCGCGCTGCACTCGAACGCGGCGAGCGGCGCGACGTCGTCGGCGCACGCGTCCACGATCTGGTCGAGCGAGCACGACGAGGCCGCGCAGCGCTCGAGGTGGGACGCGGCGGTCGCGCGCAGGTAGGGCAAGATCTCGGCGCCTGACGCCGTGGCGGCACACTCGCTGCCGCCGCACGCGGTGCAGCGATCCTCGATCACCTCGCCCAGCGCGGCCGCCCGCAGCGCCGCGTGGACCGACGCGAGGCAGGCGTCTCCTTCGCCGGCGTCGGAGAACGCAGCACATCGGGTTTCGTCGAGGCACTCCATCGAGGCGATCAAGAGCTCGGTGTCGCCGGTCTCGCAGAGCTCGATGTAGCCGTCCCAGAGGCACACGCGGTCGGCGTCCCCGGTGGCCGGTGCGGCGCAGTTGTCGCGGAACCTCGTCGCGAGCTCGATGCAGCGCGCGACGTCGGAGCCCGACGCCTCGCATCCGACGAGAAGCACACCGAGGAGCACGAGCCGAGCGGGAAGCGAAACCATATTGGAAGCCATCGATTTTCCTCTATTTTTCGACACGAGAAGACACGAGTCCGCACGCCGCGCCCGGAGCGGCGCGGTCGAGCGGCGTGATCGCGGGGCGGCTGACGAGGGCGCTGGAGCTCCGCGGCGCGCGCGGATCACCAGAACCCGATGCCGAGGACCACGTTGGTGAAGGGGCGGTAGAGCGCGGGGCTCGGCACGGCGAACACGCCGAGCTCGATGCGCGCGCGGAACGGGAACACCGCGCGGCTGTCCGGCGCGGTGAGGCCCACCGCAGTCCCGAGGCGCACCGCGAAGTTCGAGGCGCGGGGGTCCGCGTCGGCGAGCAGGTTGTGGAACGCGACCCCGACCACGCCGCCGAAGTCGAACGAGATGATGTCGGCGGGCAACGAGGCACCGACGAACGCCTGCGCTTGCAGGAGCACGCCGGACTCGTACGAGCCGTCGATCGAGTGCTCGATCCCGAGGTCGCCGGTGATCTCGCCGCGGAACCGATCGGCGACCAGGCCGGCGCCGAGGCGCTGCACGAGGTGCAGGTGGTTCTCGAAGTTGCCCATCCGCCACACGAAGCCGCCGACCGCGTCGACGATCGCGTAGGGGTGCAGGGCGCCGTCGCGGGTCGCGTGCGCGGGATCGCCTGCGGGCTCGTCGCCCTCGAGATCGGTGGCGGGCGGCACCACGACGACGTCCGAGACGAACGCGCCGAGCGGAGGCGCGGCGGGCTCCGGCGGAGCGGGCTCGGGCGGAGCGGGCTCGAACGGTGCGGGCTCGAACGGTGCGGGCTCGGGAGTCGGCTCGGGCGCCGCGCGCTCGGGTGTCGGCGCGGGGTCGGCCTGCTGCGGGACGACCACGACGGTCGACTCCGGTGGCTCGGGCGCGGGCATCGCCATCGCTTCGTCGAGCAGGCTCGCGAGCAGGACCGCGAGCACACGCGGATCGATCGAGCTCGCGGAGCGAGGCATCGTCGCGCGGCGCACGGGCCCCGCGGGCGTGACCGCGCGCGCCTCGTTGCGGCGCTCTTCGAGCCACAGGGTCGCGTAGGCACCGCGCTGCTGCGCGAGCAGCCGGGCCTGGCGCTCGCGCGCGGCGTCGTCCTCGCCGGCGAGCGCAGGGATCAGCTCGAGAGCGAGCCCGCGGAGGCCGAGCTCGGCGCGCAGCGCGAGCGCGCGATCGTCGTCGACGCCCTGATCCATCGCGAAGAGCACGCGGCCGACCGTCGAGGTGTCCTGTGCGCGCGCGCCGGCGCATGGAGCGACCACGAGCAGCACGAGCGCGACGACGACGGGGAGGACTCTCTCTCTGCGCACGACGACGACCTCCGGCCTCGCGCTCGATCGCGCTCGGACGGCTCGCTAGTGGGGGGCGGCCCCGGGAGCGTTACGGAAAAAGATCGTCAGTCGATGCGATGCACGGTCGCGCGCACGCCGTGCTTGGGGCGCAGCGTGATGAGCGGCTCGGGGACGATCGGGTGGCCGGGCAGGAGATCGACGCGATAGCGGCGCGCGAGCGTCGCGAGGACGAGCTGTCCCTCCATCATCGCGAAGCCGGCGCCGATGCACATGCGCGGGCCCGCCGCGAACGGGAAGAACTGATGGCGGTGCATCGTCTTCGCGCGCTCGGGGAGCCAGCGATCGGGATCGAAGCCCTCGGGGTCGTCCCAGAACCTCGGGTGACGATGGGTGACCCACTGCGACGTGAACACGATCGTCTTCGCGGGGATGTCGTAGCCGCCGATCTCGACGGGCTCGGCGGGCGAGCGCCCGATGATCCACACCGGCGGATAGAGCCGCATCGACTCGTTCAGCACGCGCCGCGCGAGATCGAGCTTCGGAAGATCGGCCTCGGTCGCGGGACGATCACCGAGCACGTCGCACGCTTCCTCGTGGAGCGCGCGCGCGACCGCGGGGTAGCGCGAGAGCAGCACGAACGTCCACGCGAGCGCGTTCGCGGTGGTCTCGTGCCCCGCCAGGAACATCGTCATGACCTCGTCGCGCAGCTGCTTGTCGTCCATCGCGGCACCGGTCTCGGGGTCGCGCGCCTCGAGCAGCATCTGCAGGAGATCGTCGCGGTGCTCGCGACCGCGTCGCCGCTGCTCGATGATCTCGAGGACGATGCGATCGAGCTCGCGCGTCGCGGCCGCGTACGCTCGGTTGCGCGGCGTGGGCCAGTGCGCGGGCGGCGACCAGAGCGTGTTGATGCGCGTGTTCGCCTCGTGCAGCACCGTGGTGAGCGCGGTGCTCACCGCGTTCGCGCGATCGCTGGGATCGGTCGAGAGCAGCGTCTCTCCGGCGATGCGCAGCGTGAGGCGCATCATCTCCGCGGCGACGTCGATCGGCGTGCCTTCGCGCGCGGGCGCGGCCCAGCGCTGCACGGTGTCCTCGGCGGCGCGCACCATCGCGTCGGCGAAGCCGGCGATGCGCTTCTTGTGGAACGCGGGCTGCGCGATGCGGCGCTGGCGCAGCCAGAACTCGCCGTCCGACGTGACCAGGCCGTTGCCGAGGAACGCGCGCAGCTTCGCGTAGCCGCGCGTCTGCTTGGTGAAGAGCCGGTGTTGATCGACGAGCACCTGCTGCACGTGATCGGGGTGCGCGACGAGGTGCGCCGTGACGTGCGGGAACTCGAAGCGCACGACGTCGCCGGTCTCGAGCGCGACGCGCATCAGGTAGTCGAGACGGTCGGGCCGCACGAGCGGCAGGTGCCCGAGCAGCGGCACGTTGTGCTTGGGGCTCGGCGCGAGGCGCGCACCCGTGGGGTGTCGCGACTGCAGGCCCGGCAGCGAGTAGAGGCCGCGTGCGAGGAGCGTTCGGGGCGCGTTCACGTCGACGACGAGGGTACCACCGAGCGGAAATTCGAGGTGGCCGCGACGACCGGAGAGTCGATGAGCACGACCCCGGACACGACGCTCGAGCTGAAGGTCGCGGTGCTGCGCGCGTCGCTCGGGCCCGCGCTCCAGCTCGCTCGCGCGATGGCGCTGCCGGTGCAGGACCTCCTCGACGTCGTGGAGCTCGAGTACTTCCGCGCGATGCGCGGCGACGGGCTCAGCTTGCGCGCCCTCGCGCCGAGGTTCGGCCGGAGCCTGCGCACGCTCGCGACGCTGAGCCGCCGCGCGCAACGACAGGACGGCGCGATCGCGCGAGGGAGCTTCGCGCTCGAGACGATGCGGCTCGTGTTGCTCGCGCTCTCGCGCCGAGGTCCGCGCAGCGCGAGCGCGATCGCGCGCTCGGTGCGGGGGCGCAGCGCCGAGGAGATCGATCGCGCGCTCGAGGCGCTCTCCGCGCTCGGGCTCGTGGAGCGCGACGGCGAGCGATTCGCGGCGCGCGCCGCGCACTTCCAGCGCATCGACGCGCGACCGGCGCACCGCGTCGAGTCGCTGCGGCACTTCCTCGCGCCGATCGGCGACGTGATCCTGCGACGCTTCCTGCGCGACGAGAGAGGCGGAGAGGCGTTCGCGCGGGTGCTCACGTTCCGCGCGTCGCCCGAGGCGCTCACCGCGCTGCGCGAGAAGCACTACGCCGCGCTTCGCGACGACGTGGTCGCGATCGACGCGAGCGCGGCGGAGGATGCCGGCGTCGCGTCGATCGCGTGGTGCTCGGTCAGCGAGGAGCGGACGGCGCGCGCTCAGGTGCGCACGCAGTAGCCGCCGGCGAGCTCACCGCCCACGAAGAGCTCGGGCTCGCAGACCGTCCCGGACGGGCACGCGCAGGTCGGCACATCGCTGCCGTCGGGCGCGTCGCAGCGACAGGTGCAGAACGCCGGGGCGTCGTCGCGCCCGTCGTCGATGCAGCCGGCGGTCACGCCGGGCGCGTCGACACACTCGTCGTGCAGCGTCTCGAGCAGGACCTCTCTCGGGTGGACGCCGTCGTCGGGCACGTCGCGCTGCGTGCACGCGTCGCCGGTCGTGGTCTCTTCGCGCGGGGTCGTCGGCGTCGCGCCGCAGCGCGCGCCCATCAAGCGGCAGAGCTGCTCGCGCTCGTGCGGCGATTCGGGCAAGCGGTCGACGCACGCAGCGAGATCGCCGAGCGTGATCAGGTGGGGCGCGAACGCCGGGCACGAGAAGCCGCTCTCGATGACGATCGCGGCCTCGTACACGCACGCGTCGCGCTCGCTCGAGCGCACGGCCTCACCGGGACCGCAGGGCGATGTGTCGGGGCTCGCGCACGCAGCGAGCGCGGCGGCGAGAGTGATCGGGAGCACGAGCGACGAGAGACGACGGTGCATTCGGAGGCCTCCTTCGTCAGCTCAGTCGGGAGGCCCCGTCTCCGTTTTCGATTCGCGCTCGCACGCCGTGTGGCAAGCGATTGCAACAGCGCTCAGCGAGTGAGCAGGTAGCACGCGAAGGTGCCGAGCCAGTGGCTGCCCGCGTAGTGCGCTCCGTCGATCGCGGCGAGCGCGACGTCGCGGTGCGCGCTCGAGCACGCGACGTACGCGGCACGTCGCGCGTCGTCGTCGGGGAGCGCACCGGCGATGCGCTCGAGCATCCATGCGCGGCTGAGGTTGAGCCCGTCGAGGTGCGCGAGCCGTCCATCGGTGGGATCGGTCACGCGCGCCGGGACCAAGCGCGCGGGCGCGTCGTCGGGCAGGACGCGCGAGAGCCACGTCGCGAACGTCGCGGGCGCGAGGACGCGCGCCATCAGGTCCGCGCTCCCGAGGCTCGGGCTGAGGAAGTCCTCGCCGCCCGGCTCGAGGTGCAGCGCGTGGTCGCGATCGTCGCCGAAGTAGTCGAGGGCGCGCGCGGTGACGAGCGCCGCGAGCTCGGCGTCGCGGAGCACGCGCGCCGCATCGAGCACGAGGCCGAGCGCGAACGCGGTCTGCGCGTGGGTGCCGACGCGGGTCGGCGTCGAGAGCTTCGGAAGCCAGCGCACGAGGTGCTCGCGCGCGACCGCGGTGAGCGGCGCCAGCGTCGCCGCGAGCGCGCCGTCGAGCTGCGCGAGCTCGGCCTGCAGCGTGAAGAGCCACGCGAGCCCGTAGGGGCGCTCGAACGTGGGGCGATCGCGCAGGTACTCGACCTCTCCGGTGACGCCGGCGGTCGTGAGGCTCGTGTGGAGCGCGGCGCGCGCCGGCGCGGCGAACGGCGCGTCGGGGAAGTGCCGCGACGCGCGCGCGAGCAGCCAGTGCCCGTGCACCGCGGAGTGCCAGTCGTAACAGCCGTAGAAGACCGGCGTCAGCGCGCGCGGCGGACGCGCGTCGGCGTCGTCGCGCAGCACGTGCGCGATCTGATTCGGATACGCGCGGTGCACGCAGCCGAGCGCCATCGCGACGAAGGGCGCGAGGCGCTCGGCGTGTTCGTGAGAGCTCACGATGCGCGAGGCTACGTCATCGCGGCGGCTGATCCGAGAGCGTCACGCCGGTGAACCCTGCCGTGACCGCGGTGTCGACGGCGGCGATCACGTGCTCGTACGTGACGCCGTCGTCGGGCGCGACGACGAGATCGTCGTGATCGGGCGCGGCGAGCTGGCGCTCCGCGAGCCGCGCGTGCAGTCCCTCGAGATCGTACCCACCGCTGCCGCTCGGGATCTCGACCTGCTCGCCCGCGGTCGAGCCCAGCGTGAACCCGCTCGCGCGGATCTGGAGGTACACGACGATGCGATCGACCGCCGGCGCGTCCATCGCGCTGCCCGCCGCGGCGCGTTGATCCACGTCGAGCCGGCCGAGCCGGCTCCAGACCGCGGTCACGAGCAAGAACATGATGCAGCACAGCAAGAGATCGATCGTCGGCATCAACGACACCTCCGCGTCGACGCTCTTCCGGTTGCCGTGCCCTCCACCACCCACGCTGATTCCACCCACGAGACGCTCCTCCGCTGATTTTCGTACTGCGTAAGAAAACGCCGCGCGGGGAAAGTTCCCGGGTATTCTCCGGGCGATGCGTCGAGAGCCCCGAGCGCCCGGTCGGCCGGCGCGCCTGTCGATCGAGGTGATCGTCGATCGCGCGTGCGAGCTGGTCCGCGAGCACGGGCTCGATGCGCTCACGATGCGCGCGATCGCCGAGGCGCTCGAGGCGACGCCGATGGCGATCTACCACCACGTGAAGGACCGCGACGCGCTGGTGCACCTCGTCGTCGATCGCGTGGTCGCGCGCATCGAGCTGCCGGAGCGCACGCTCGCGCCGGTGCCCTGGCTGCGCGAGGTCGCGCACCGCACGCGCTGCGTCGGGCTCGAGCACCCCGGCGTGATGGACGTGCTGCTCGACGAAGGTCCTGCGGTGCCGAGCGCGCTGCGCATCCTCGACGCGACGGTCGCCACGCTGCACGACGCCGGGCTCGGATGGGCCGCGGCGACCGACGTGCACAACACGTTCTTCTCGTGGCTCGCCGGCGCGATCCGGCGCGAGGATCGATGGCGCAGACAGCACGTGGAAGGTCCGCCGCCCTTCGTCGCGCTCGCGGAGACGATGCCGTCACGCGAGCTGCCCGCGCTGCGGCGCGCCCTCCCGCGCCTGCGCGCGATCGATCTCGACGCGATGTTCGCGACCTCGCTCGAGCTCGTGCTCGCGGGCGTGGAGCACCAGCTCGAGCGGCCGCGCGGGCGTCAGGACGCGCGACGATAGGGCAGCGAGAAGCGCACCGGTGCGGGCAGGCTGCTCGACTGCACCACGACGCTCAGCGTCATCGTGCGACCGTCCTCGCCGAGGCGGAACGTGTTCCAGCGCCGGCCGCGCTCGGTCGTGAAGACCTGCTCGAGCGCGCCCTCGCGGAAGTGGTGCACCACGCGCACGCGATCCTCGCTCGTGCTCGCGGTGGGCGCGGCCTCGGGGTGGCCCGGCGCGGTCTCGTAGCGACGCTCGTCGAGGTGCACGCGGATGCGCTGCGGGCTCGAGCTGATGACCACGCGCGCGATGATCGGCGTGCGCTCGCGCAGCGCCGACGCGGCCATTCCGTCGGCGATCGGCGGCATGCCGTCGGTGGCGGTCTCGATCGCACGATCGAGGCGCTGCCGCGCCTGGTCCTCGGAGACTGCGAGCACCCACTCGCCGTCGAGCGTCGGCGGCGTCGACGGCGCGGTGGTCGGCTGCGCCTGCGCGCTCGCGAGGAGCGCGATCGCGAGCGAGCTCGCGCCGAGGGCGGTGAGGAAGACGTGGGCTCGGAGCTTCATGCGCTTGTCGTCTCGTTCGAAGGTCAACGGTTCGCGATCTGCTCGCGCGCGATCTCGATCGCGGCGGCGTAGGGGTGGACGTTCTTCTCCTGCGCGCGCTTCATCACGCGCTGCACGTTGCGACCGATCAAGTCGCCCACCAGGCCGTGCGCGGTGCTCTCGTCGAGGCCCTGGAGCGCGCAGATCGTCGCGAGCACGCCGCCCGCGTTGGCGACGAAGTCGGGGATCGCGACGACGCCGCGCGCGTGGAGCGCCTCGAGCGTGCCCTCGGCGTACGGGACGTTCGATCCCGGCACGACGAGCGACGCCTCGATCGCGTCGACGTTCCCGCGATGGATCGCGTCGGGCCGCGCGCCGGGGACGAGCACGTCGCACTTCACCGCGAAGAGCGCCTCGCGGGGCTGCACCGTGACGCCCGGCGCGCGCTCGAGCGCGGCTTCGCCCTGCTGCTCGCGCACCGCGACGAGGCGCTCGACGTCGAGGCCGTCGTTCGAGGTGAGCGCGGCGCGCACCGTCGACACCGCGACCACCTTCGCGCCTTCGCGCACGAAGAAGCGTGCGGCCGCGGTGCCCACCTTGCCGAACCCTTCGATCGCGACGCGCGCGCCCTCGAGCGATCGTCCCGCGAGCTGCGCCGCGCTCTTCGCCGCGGCGACCACGCCGTAGCCGGTGAGCTGCTCGTCGAGGTGGAGGTCGGCGCTGCTCGCGAAGTCGGTCGCGGTCGTGCCCATGTCGGGCCCGGGCACGAACACGCCGGCGTCGATCAGCGGCTTCGCGGCCTCGAGGAACGCGCGCACCACGTCGGCGCGCGCCGGGTCGCTCGGATCGAAGCGGATCCCGGCTTTCGCGCCGCCGACCGGCATCGAGAGCAGCGCGTACTTGTACGTCATCGCGCGCGCGAGGCGCGCGATCTCGGCGATCGTGACGTCGGGCGTCATGCGCACGCCGCCGCCCGCGGGCCCACCGGTGATCGAGTCCACCACCACGACCGCGTGGAGGCGCGCCCCGGGATCGTGGAGCACCACCACGCGGCGCGGGCCGAGGTCGTCGAAGGGCACCCCGGGTACGTCGAACGTCGTCTCGCTCGCGCTCATCTCAGCTCCTCCGCGTTCCGTCCCAGAGCACGTCGAAGAACTGCGCCGCGACCAGATCGCTCACGTCACGACCACGTCGCGCGAGGTGCCGCCGGTACGCGCGCACCTGTCCGTACGAGAGAAGCGAATAGAGCGCCGGCATCGCGTCGCCGGGCGCCGCGTACACGTCCTCGATGCCCGAGAAGAGCACCGCGAGGTCGGTCGGGATCTCGCGCCAGTTGCGCACCATGTCGCGCATGATCGCGACCGCGATCTGGCGCTTCACGCCGGGCGGCACGATGCGCGGGCCCTTGCCGTTCACCCGGCCGAGCACGGCGTCGCAGAGATCCTCCGCGCCCATCATGAACACACCCGCGGTCGGGCGCGGGTTGCACTCGAGGAGCACGAGCCCGCGCGACGTGCGCATGAAGTCGAACGAGAGCTGCCCGTGGTACTTCAGCGCCTCGGCGTAGCGGCGCGCGAGCGCGAGCGACTCGGGCTCGTCGATCGACTCGAAGAGGATCCCGCCCGCGTGCTCGATCGTCTTCGGGTGCTCGTACGCGCAGTGCGCGACGATGCGCCCGTGCTGCGCGACGCTGAAGCTGCACACGTCCGTGCCGTGCACGAACTCCTGCACGATCCAGGGCTGCAGCGGCGTCGGGTGACACGCATCGATCGGCACGCGCCCCGCGAGCGGACCGCTGTTGGTCAGCAGCGTCACGCCGCCGCGCGAGTACGCGGCGCGCGCGATGTACTCGGGCAGCTCGTCGATCGCGCGGCGCAGCTCGCGCGGGCTGCGCACGACGATCGTGCGCGGCACCGGCATCCCGAGCGAGCGCGAGAGCTCGACGAAGCGATGCTTGTCGTGCAGGCGCGCGAGCGTCTCGAGCGACGGGCAGAAGATCGGCGCAGGGATGCGCGCGCGGTGCTCCGCGAGATAGAGCGCCTCTTCGAACGCCGGCACGACGAGATCGACGCCGCGCGAGCGCACGATCTCCGCGACGTCGTCGACGTAGCGCGCGGTCTCGAACGTCGGTGACGCGGTCACGAAGCTCTCGGCGACGTACCGCGAGTGACTGCCCGGCGCGGTCGCGAACGTGTCGGCCGCGTACACGGTGTGGCCCTGCTCGCCGAAGTGACGGATCTCGCAGAGCGCGTGCGGGAAGCGTGAGCTCGTGACGAGGACCTTCATCCACGCACTGTGAGTGCAGCGCACGTGCCCACCGCACGAGAGCGCTCGATCACGGATTTCACGAGATCGTGCGCCGCGATGCGGGGCGATGTGCCGCGATCGACGTGAGCGTCAGGCGCGCATGCCGCGCGCGAGCGCGTCGATCGCACGATCGATGGCGCGCCGCGACGTGTGCAGGATGCCGCCCAGCGAGAAGAAGCCGTGCACCAGCGACTCCTCGCACTGGAGATCGACGTGCACGCCCGCTGCTTCGAGCTTGCGCGCGTAGCGCTCGCCCTCGTCGCGCAGCGGATCGAACCCCGCGGTGACGACGTGCGCGCGCGGCGCGCCGCGCACGCAGGGCGCGTGCAGCACCGAGGCCATCGGGTCCGCCGCCGACACCGCGCATCCGCCGAGGTAGTTCTCGCGGAAGAACATCATCGCGTCGGCCTCGTGGAGGAAGCCCTCGGCGAAGAGGCGATACGACTCGGTGTCGTGCGCCCAGTCGGTCACCGGGTACACGAGGAGCTGGAAGCACGGGCGAGGATCGCGACCGCGCTCGTGCCACGCGACCACCGCCGCGAGGTTGCCGCCCGCGCTGTCGCCCGCGACCGCGACGCGATGACGATCGCCGCCGAGCTCGTGCGCGTGCTCCGCGGTCCAGCGGAACGCGGCGAGCGCGTCCTCGACCGCCGCCGGGAAGCGGTGCTCGGGCGCGAGGCGGTACTCGACCGCGACCACGATGCAGTCGGCGCGGCGCGCGATGCGGCTGCAGAGGCCGTCGTGCGAGCGCAGGCTGCCGATGCAGAAGCCGCCGCCGTGGAAGTAGACGACGATGGGGCGCGGCGTCGCGGTGGGCGGGCCGGGCTCGTACACGCGCACCGGGATCGAGTGGCCGACGCCGGGGATCTCGACGTCGCGCTCGTGCACGCGATGCAGCGCACATCGCGCGAAGTCGGCGAGCGGCGCGCGATGATCCATCTCGTGGCGCAGGTGCGCGAGCGGGCGCGAGCTCGTCTTCGGGCGCTGGGCCGCGACGCCGCGCAGGAACGCGCCGACGCCGAGATCGAGCTCGTGACCGCGATCGTTGCGCGGGAGCTCGCCGAGCATCGAGCGCAGGAGCGGCTCGGGCGACGCGAGGACGGCGCGCAGAGCGCTGCGGGCGAACGTGCGGTACGGCATCGCGAGCACGAGCACCTAACGCACGGCGCGAGCGCTCGGTAGCTGCCTGATCGTCGAGCGTGGCGCGATGTCCCGCGCGCCACACCCGGTGCTCAACGCGGCGTCGCCGCCGCGGCGCGCTCGCGGATGCGCTGCGCCACTTCCGCGCTGGTGCGATCGAGCTCGGTGATCGCGTCGATGGCGCTCATGCGCGCGCGGCCCACCGCGGGCGACGCGATCGCGGCCGCGCCGTCGGCGAACCTGACGTATTCCTGCCACGCGACGCGCGCGTCGGCGCGGCGATCGGGCATGCGCTCGAGCGTCGATGCGACGCCGTGCAGGGCGCGCGCGGTCCAGCGCGCATCGTTCGCGGCGCGCGCGACCTCGAGGCACGCTTGGTAGCCCTGCAGCGCGGCCGCGAGATCGCCGTCGATGCGCTCGACCTCCGCGATGTGGCAGACCGCTTCCGGCCGCGCGGGCTGGAGCTGCGCGGCTTGTCGGAACGCGGTGATCGCCGAGCCGCGATCGCCCGCGCTCATCGCGACGATGCCGCGCCCGACGTGACCGAGGTACTCGGCCGACGCGGGTGGAGCCTGCGCCTCGACGCGCGAGGCGACGACCAGCGAGGCCGCGAGGACGATCACAGCGAGCGCGACGCGATGCATGGCCGGCGATGGTAGCCGATCGAGCCGCTCTGCTATATGGCCGCCATGCGGCGATTCGCTCTCGTTTCTCTCGCTCTCTCGCTGGCGGCATGCGGTTCGTCGCCGAGCACGACAACGACGACCACCGAAGGATCCACCGCGAGCGGCGGTGAGATCGGCGAGGCGGTCTCCATCGAGCGCGCACCCTCGCGACTGCCCGAGACGGTCGCGCCGACGCGCTACACGCTCACGCTCTCGATCACCCCCGCGCAGGATCGCTTCTCGGGCGAAGCGGACATCGACGTGCGCGTCACCGAGCGCACGAGCGCCATTTGGATCCACGGCCAGAGCCTCGACGTGACCGACGCTCACGCGATCGTCGGTGGCGAGGCGATCGCCGCGCGCTGGGAGCAGGTCGACGCGGAAGAAGGCGTCGCGCGCATCGTGCTCGAGCGCGCGATCGAGCCCGGCGAGGCGCGGCTGCACTTCGCGTGGACCGCGCCCTTCGATCAGACGCTCGAGGGGCTCTACCGCGTGCGCGTCGGCGAGGACGCGTACGCGTTCACGCAGTTCGAGGCGCTCGCGGCGCGCAAGGCGTTCCCGAGCTTCGACGAGCCGCGCTTCAAGACGCCGTACGACGTGACGCTCGTCGTGCCCGCGGGACAGGGCGCGTTCGCGAACAGCCGCGAGCTCGAGAGCAGCGAGGAGAACGGCGTGCGCCGCGTGCGCTTCGCACCGACCGAGCCGCTGCCGACGTACCTCGTCGCGTGGGCGGTCGGTCCGCTCGACGTGGTCGAGGCGACGATCCCGGCGAACGCGGTGCGCGCGCAGCCGCTCGCGCTGCGAGGCCTCGCGGTGCGCGGTCGCGGCGGGGATCTCGCGTTCGCGATGCAGCACACGCCGCGCATCCTCGCGGCGCTCGAGGGCTACTTCGGGACTCCGTATCCGTTCGACAAGCTCGACATCGTCGCCGTGCCCGACTTCTCGGCGGGCGCGATGGAGAACGCGGGCCTCGTCACGTTCCGCGACAACCTGCTCCTCTTGAGCGCGGACGCGCCGATCGCGCAGCGCCGCGGGTTCGCGTTCGTGATGGCGCACGAGCTCGCGCACCAGTGGTTCGGCAACCTCGTCACGATGGCGTGGTGGGACGACCTCTGGCTGAACGAGGCGTTCGCGACGTGGATGGAGACCGCGATCGTGCGCGAGGTCTTCCCCGAGATGCGCGCCGAGGTCGGCGAGCTCACGACCGCGTTCGAGGCGTTCGACGCGGACTCGCTCGCGAGCGCGCGCCAGATCCGCAATCCGATCGAGACGAGCCACGACATCCACAACGCGTTCGACTCGATCACCTACAGCAAGGGCGCGAGCGTGCTCGCGATGTTCGAGCACTGGCTCGGGCGCGAGACGTTCCAGCGCGGCGTGCGCCGGTATCTGAGCGAGCACGCGCGCGGCAATGCGCGCGGCGAGGACCTGATGCGCGCGCTGAGCGAAGAGGCGCAGCGGGACGTCGCGGCGCCGCTCACGACGTTCCTCGCGCAGCCTGGCGTGCCCCTGATCGAGGCGCGCGTCGAGTGCGAGGGCGAGCCGCGTCTCGCGCTCACGCAGCGTCGTTATCTCCCGGTCGGCTCGAGCGCGACCGCGGAGGCGACGTGGCAGGTACCGGTCTGCGCGAAGTACCGCGCGGGCGGGCAGGTGCGCGAGACGTGCACGCTGCTCACCGAGGCGCAGGGCTCGATGGCGCTCGAGGGCGGCGCGTGTCCCGAGTGGGTGCACCCGAACGCCGGCGGCACGGGCTATTACCGCTGGACGCTGCCCGACGATCAGCTCGCGCGCCTTCGCACGCCGCAGGCGCAGCGCGCGCTCGACACCCGTGATCTGCTCTCGATCGCCGACAGCGTGCGCGCCGGGTTCGCGTCGGGCCGTGTGAGCTTCGAGAGCGCCGCGCGCGCGCTCGAGCCGTTCGCGGAGAGCACCGATCGTCACGTCGCGACCGCGCCGATCGAGCTCCTGCAGTACGCGCACGATCACCTGCTCGAGACCGACGCGCAGCGCGACGCGTTCCGCGCGTACGCGGCGCGCCTCTATCGCAACCAGCTGCGTCGCCTCGGCTGGGGCCCGCGCGGTCGCGCCACGGAGGACGGCGAGGTCCGCTTGCTGCGCGCGGCGATCCTCTCGTTCCTCGCGATCACCGCGAAGGATCCCGCGGTGCGGCGCGACGCGCAGACGCGCGGGCTCGCGTTCGTCGAGGGCGGCACGGTGCACCAGGACGCCGTGCCGAGCGATCTCGTGAGCGTCGCGCTCGTGGTCGCGGCGCAGGAGGGCGGCGAGGAGCTCTTCGCGCGTTTCGAGCAGATCTTCGCGGGCTCGCAGGACGCCATGACGCGCTCGCAGCTGCTCGGCGCGATGGCGAGCGTCGACGACGCGGCGCTGCGGAGCCGTGCGATCGCGCTGACGCTCGATCCCCGGCTGCGCATCAACGAGGTGTTCCGCCCGCTGATGGGCCAGATGAGCGATCGCGACGGGCGCGAGCCGGGCTGGGCGTGGATCCAGGCGAACTACGACGCGATGGCGCAGCGCATGGGCCCGGCGTACGCGGGCTATCTGCCGTACGCGACGAGCGGCTTCTGCAGCGCGGAGCGCGCGAACGAGGTGCGCTCGTTCTTCGCGCCGCGCATGGAAGCGACGCAGGGCGGGCCGCGCAACCTGGAGAGCGCGGTCGAGTCGATCTCGCTGTGCGCAGCGCGCGCGGACGCGCAGCGCCAGAGCGCGCAGCAGTTCTTCTCGTCGGCGCGGTGAGGTGCGACGGGCGGGGGCGTGTCACATCGCGCCCTCGCCCGCTTCCTCGTGCAGCTCGACGCGACGCCTCACCGGATCGATCGTCAGCCACGCGCCGAGCCGACCGAGCGCGCGGAATCCACCCTCGCCGGTCTCGAGCGAGTCGACCGCGCCGAGCGCCGACTCCATCGCCCACACCTCGAGCGAAGGGCCGATCACGTACAGCCCGCCGCCTCGGAGCGGTTCGTCCGCAGCGATCGGAACCGGCAGCGAGACCCGCGTGCCGACGCGACCCTCGACCGGCAACGCAGCGATCGCGATCGCGGTGAAGCGACCGTCGTCGGCACACGCGAGCATGACGCTACCGCGGCCGGGGGTCGCGACGGGTCGCCACAGACGCTCGCCGTTCGGGAGCACGCGCACCGTGTCGTCGACGTGCGCCACCACGGTTCGCGCTCGTGCGCACACCCGCTGGGTGCCTTCGGGCGTGAGATCGGTGAGCGCGCCCGTCGCGACGTCGACGAGCCGGTAGCTGCTCGCGCTCACGACACCGACGCGCCCATCATCGTGCACCTGCAAGCGCACCTCGACGTCGCTGACTGGGAGCACGCTCGTCCATGCGAGCGCGCCGTCGGCGAGGCGGTGGGCGATCACGCGCAGCGGGCTCTCGACGACCTCGAGAAGATGCTCGCCGCTGAGCACGTACGAGAGGACGCTCGCGTCGTGGTGCGTGGCCACGATCTGCGTGCCCCGCGCATGATCGATCACGAACACGCCGCAGCTGGAGCGCTCGGTCGTCCAGCGCTCGACGGTGAGGTAGTCGTCGAACACGCGACCGTTCGTGACCTCAACGGCGCGCGGGAGCGTCGTCTCCCACCGGCTCGCGCGCGTCGCCGCATCGGTCGCGCGGACCGCGTAGCGGTCGTCGCCCATCCAAAAGGCGAGCTCGACGAGGTCGTACTCGATCCCGCGCCGGCGTGCTCGATGACGCGCACCGGGCGGCGTTCGCGCGGGATCTCGCGTGCCGCGACGAGCGCCGTCGCGACCGACATCGCGATCACGACGACGCTCCCGAGGCCCACCGCGATCCGACGCGGCGCCTTCACGCGATCCACACGTCGTCGTTCGCGAACGTGCCCCGCATCACGCGCCGGCGCACTTCGCCTGCCCGGACCACGCCGCGCGAGCTCTCCTCCATCTGTGCGCTCGCGTGCACGTATCCGCGCTCGTCGCGCTCCGTGCCGCGCTCGCCCTGCCAGTAGAGCTCGTGGTCGAACTCCGCCTGTTCGTGCACCTCGCCGTCGTGGACGTGCACCGTCGGGAAGAAGGTCCGCGCTGCATCTCGCGTGGGAAACCGGAACGCCATCGGGTGCACGCGGTGGTCGCCCTTCTTCAGCGTGAACACCGCGAACCCCCAGTCCTCGTAGCGCGGCAGCGCGCGCCACACCGCCTCGGGCATGCGGAAGCGTGCATCGAGGCGCACGAAATCGCGGATGCTCGGGACGTACGACGCGTCGAACGCGCCCACCGAGCACACCTTCAGCGTCGGCAACGGCGCGGCGAACCGCGCCACCGGCGCGCCCTTCGACTGGGGCGCCATCACCACGAAGCACATCGCGAGCTGGTCGAAGATCGCGGGGGCGCCGCTCAGGTCGACGAACTCGACGGCGTCCTCGCGTGCGCCGTGCGCGACGGGGATCGGCAGCACCATCGCGAGCTCCTGCTTGCTTCGGAGGTGCATCGAGTACGCGAGGGTCTGCGTCGCTCCGTCGCAGCGCGCGAAGATGCGCGTGCCCGAGACCTTCACCGGCTGCGCGAAGAGCGACGCGAAGAGGCCCGCCGGGCGACGCGCCGAGAACATGCACATGCGTGCATCTTAGCGGCGCGGCGCGAGCCGCACGTGCGGCGGGTGCTCGGCGCTGGCGTCGACGTGGGCGCGCACGTCGCCGTCCGTGCGAGCACCATCGGTGCGCGCAGGTACGCAGGCGCCGCGTCGAGCTCGTACCGCAGCACGCCGACGTCGCGGCGGCGGGCGTCATCGTCTGACGCGCGCCGCCGCGACGCCGAATCGATCACGCCGTCGCGATCGCGCGGCGCGACGCCTCGGCGCTCGCCGCGGGCTGCGCCGTCGGCTTCGCGTCGAGCGCGAGCACGTCGCGGAACGCGTTGCGGTACGCGAACGCGAGCCCGACCTCGAGCGCGAGGATGAACAGCACCATCCCCATCCCGTCGGGCGCGAGCACTGCGTGGAAGAACACGATGTTCACCACGATCGGCGCCAGCAGCACGAGCGCCAGCGGGACGAACCGGTTCGCGAGCAAGAGCACGCCCGCGACGACCTCGGTGCCCTTGATCAGCGGGAACATGTAGCCGGCAGCCGCGAGACCACCGAGGAACGCACCGGCCTCGAGCGGAGGCGGAGGCTGCGGGATGAACTGCAGGAAGCCGTTGAGCCCGAACACGAAGAAGAGCAGGCCGAGCACGATGCGTGCGGCGTGCGGGGCGTAGCGGCGGATGCGATCGCTCATGGGGAAACCCTCCTGACGCGAGCGAACCTGCGGCGTGCCGGGCGAGCTCGGGAGAGGGCACCGACGCGACTCATCGTTGCAGAGCGCGCAACGATGAGCGCTCCTGGATGCGGACGACCCCCCTGTTCGGAACGATCGGAGCGCGCTCATTCCGCCTTGAAGCTGACGCGACGTCAGCTCGTATCGTCCCCTCCTCATGACGAAGCGCGCGACGAGCGGACGCCGCTGGCGCATCGGCGAGCTCGCGGATGCGACGGGCCTCACCGTGCGCGCCCTCCGCCACTACGAGCACGTGGGGCTGCTCCGGCCGCGATCACGCACCGCCGGACGCCAGCGCCTCTACGACGAGGACGACGTCCGCCGCATCTATCGCATCTGCGCGCTGCGCGACATCGGGCTCCCGCTCACGACGATCGCTCGCATGCTCGACCGCGATCGCGCCGCGCTCGGCGACGTGCTGCGCGCCCACCGCGCCCGCGTCGACGCGGAGATCGCGCGGCTCGAGAGCCTGCGCGCGATGCTCGATCTCGTCGGCGCGAAGGACGCGATCGACCCCGACGTGATGCTCGCGACGATCGAGGCGACCTCGCGCGTGCTCCGCCGGAGCGACGCGCGCCGCAGAGAGGGCAGCGCGCCGAAGGACGTCGAGGCGCGATGGCGCGCGCTCGGTCGAGAGCTCCGCGCGTGCATGAACGCGGGCGAGCCGCCCTCCGCGCCGGCGCCGCGCGCCATCGCGCGCGAGGCCCGCGCGCGCATCGTCGACTTCGCGGGAGGCGACCCCGCGACCCTCGAAGCGCTCGCGCACTTGCGGCGGTTCGCGCCGCCGAAGGACCTCGCAGGGTGGGATCCCCCGCTCATGCGTTACCTCGACGAGGCGCTCACCGCGCTCGGCGAGACGGAGGAGAGAGCATGAACACCGAGCGAATCGCGAAGAACGTCGGACCGGCGCGCATCGACATCGCCTGGCAGTCGCACGGCGATCCGGCGCACCCGACCGTGCTGCTGGTGATGGGGCTCGCCAACCAGCTCGTGCACTGGCCGATCGGGTTCCTCGAAGCGCTCGTCGCGCGCGGGCTCCACGTGGTGCGCTTCGACAACCGCGACGCCGGTCGCTCCACGCACATGGTCGACGCGCCGCCGCCCGATCTGCCGGCCGCGCTGAAGGGCGATCTCTCGTCCGCGTCGTACACGCTCTCCGACATGGCGGCGGACGCCATCGGGCTTCTCGATGCGCTCGGCATCGACGCCGCGCACGTCGTCGGCGCGTCGATGGGCGGCGCGATCGCGCAGACGATCGCGATCGAGCATCCGTCGCGCGTGCGCTCGCTCGCGTCGATGATGTTCACGACCGGCGATCCGTCGGTCGGACAGGTGCATCCCGAGACCGCGAAGGCGCTCTTCGGCGCGGGCCTTCCGCAGACGCGCGACGCGTACGTCGCCGCCGCGGTGCGGCGCTACGAGATCGTCGGATCGCCTGCATTTCCCGTCGATCCTGCGGCGATCGCGGAGATGGCCGCGCTCGCGTTCGAGCGTGATCACGACGAGCTCTCGATCGCACGCCAGGCGGTCGCGACGGTCGCGTCGGGTGATCGCACCGAGCGGCTGCGCGCGCTGCGCGTGCCGACGCTCGTCGTGCACGGGCTCGCGGACACGCTGTGCGATCCGAGCGGCGGTCGCGCGACCGCCGCGGCGATCCCGGGCGCCGAGCTCGTGATGATCGAGGGCATGGGCCACAACCTGCCGCCCGGCCTCTGGGAGCGCATCGCCGATCATCTCGTCGCGAACATCGGGCGCGCGAGCTGACGCGCCGTTCGCGACGGGAGCGTTCTCCCAGCTCCGGTTTATGCCAGAGAGGGGGGCTTGCGGGAAGCCCCCTCGGAGGCCGCAGGGTCCCCCGCCATGACGAACCATGCAGTGGTGATCGCGGGTGGTGGACCGACCGGGCTCACGTTGGCGGCGGAGCTCGCGCTGGCGCGCGTCGACGTCGCGATCGTCGAGCGCCGCCTCACGCAGGACCTCGCCGGCGCGCGTGCCGGCGGTCTGCACGCGCGCACGATCGAGCTCTTCGATCAGCGCGGGATCGCGGAGCGCTTCCTCTCGCGAGGACGGGTCATGCAGGTGGCCGGCTTCGCGCTGATCCCGCTCGACATCAGCGACTTCCCGACGCGCCATCACTACGGCCTCGCGCTCTGGCAGGAGGGCATCGAGCGCGTGCTCGCCGAGTGGGTGCTCGAGCTGGGCATCCCGACGTACCGCGGGCTCGACGTCGCGGGCTTCGCGCAGGACGACGACGGCGTCGACGTCGCGCTGAGCGATGGTCGATCGCTCCGCGCGCAGTACCTCGTCGGGTGCGACGGCGGTCGCAGCGTGATCCGCAAGGAGGCCGGCATCGACTTCCCCGGGTGGGACGCGTCGACGAGCTTCCTGATCGCCGAGGTGTCGACCGGCGCGGAGCCGCCGTGGGGTGTCCGCCACGACGACAAGGGCATCCACGGCTTCGCGAAGCTCGAGGACGGGCCGCGCGCGCGCATCCTCTCGAGCGAGCAGCCCGTGCGCCGCGGCGAGCCGACGCTCGACGATCTCCGCGAGTCGCTCGTCGCGGTCTACGGCACCGACTTCGACGTGCACGACGCGACGTACCTCTCGCGGTTCAGCGACGCGACCCGTCAGGCCGCGTCGTACCGCGCGGGACGCGTGCTCCTCGCGGGCGACGCGGCCCACGTGCACTCGCCGGCGGGCGGGCAAGGGCTCAACCTCGGCGTGCACGACGCCGTGAACCTCGGCTGGAAGCTCGCTCGGGTGGTCCACGGCACGTCGCCGCAGAGCCTGCTCGACACCTACCAAGCCGAGCGCCACCCGATCACCGCGCGCGTGCTCCGCGCCACGATGGCGATGACCGCGCTCAACCGCGGCGACGAGCGCACGAGGGCGCTGCACGAGTCGGTCGCCGAGCTGCTCCGGATGGACGAGCCGCGGAAGCGCTACGCCGCGATGATGTCGGGGCTCGACGTCCGCTACGAGCTCGGAGACGGCCACCCGCTGCTCGGACGGCGCATGCCCGACCTCGAGGTGATCACCGAGCGCGGCCCGCAGCGCGTGTTCACGCTGCTCCACCGCGCACGCCCGGTGCTGCTCGATCTCGGTGGTGGGCTCGAGCTCGCGTCGGATCGGGTGGAGCGCGTCGTGGCGCGGTACGAGGGCGCGTGGGAGCTCCCGGTGCTCGGCGCGGTCGCGGCCCCGAGCGCGGTGTTGATCCGGCCCGACGGCTACGTCGCGTGGGTCGGTGAGGGGACGGACGCGGGGCTGCGCGAGGCGCTGACGAAGTGGTTCGGCGCCTGATCGGCTGAGCACGAGGCACGCGAGAGCCACCCCTCTCGCGTGCCCTGCGCTCGAGGTCACGCGCGCAGCGTCATCCCGGCTTGCCGAAGACGCGCCGCGCCAGACGGCGCAGATAAGAGCCGGCCGCGCCGAGGTACGCGCTGATGCAGACCCGCCGCCGCACGCCCGGCGGCAGCACGGGCTTCTCGAACCGCGGGTCCTCGAGGATCGTGTCGAAGCGCCGATCGTCGTCGTGGAGGTTCGCGAGCATCACGCAGCGGCTCGGGATCACGTCGAGCTGCGCGCAGACGCGCCGTTGCGCATCGCGATACGCCGACGGCATGAAGTCGGCGGAGAACTGGCGCATCAGCGTGAGCCCGACGTACGCGCCGACGCGGTTGTAGTAGCTCGCCTGCGTCTGGATCTCTTCGAGGTACGGCAGCGTCCGCTTCGAGAAGAGGATGCCAATCCGGAACGACTGCACGGCGAATGCCTTGCTCAGGCTGAAGCTCACCATCTCGATCGCCGGATGGCCGTAGTCGAATCGCGTGCCGTGACACGTGCCGAAGTACGCGGCGTCGATCATCACCGGAACGCCGAGCTCGCTGCATCGGTCGAGCAACGCGCGATATCCCGGCGGCACCGACCCGTCGGCGTAGAACGGAGTCGACATGACGAGCGCGTCGTTCGGGCGGAGCTCGTCCGCCTCCACGTGCGCCCAGTCCGGCACCGAGAGGCGCACGTAGGGATACTCACCCTGCAGCGTCCGGAACCGACGGTCTTTGTGCTCGTAGAAGAAGATGTCGTAGGCCTGCGTGACCCCGTTCACGAAGTACCGCGCGGAAAACGCATCGAGGCCGGTGACAGGCGTGGCTCGGCACGCGCGGATCCACTCGGCGTACGTGGAGAGGAACTCCTCCCTCAGGCTCCTCGGCGCGGCCTGCTCGAGCAGCCGCTTCATCGAGATCGAGTCCACGGCGCGCGCGATGCGCCGATCCACGATCGGTCCGGTGCCGCGGCCCGCGCGCGACAGGTCCGCGGTGGGTCGGAACGCCGAGCGCAGCACTCGAGTCGGAATCGCGCTCACGTCAGCTCCGAGGGTGCGAAGGACGCTTGCACCGCGGCAGTCACCATCGGAGACCGCGGCGCGCGGACCGGCAGCGGCATTCGCGCGAACACCCGCTGTGACTCCGGTCGTGCAGAGACCATCTCCGGACGCCGCTGCACCGATCGCGACGCAGTCGTCGGGAGCAGCTCCTGGTACTTCCAGAGACACGCACGCTGGCGGTCCGTCAGCGGCTCGTCGACGAACGGAATCCCGGGCTCGAAGCTGTAGCTCCGGCACAGCCGCTCGTCGGTCGGGTGGCGCGACGTGTAGCAGAACGATGCGAGCTTCCGCGCGCTGAGCGGGATCTTGCCGCGGTGGAAGAGCTTCGCGACCGCGCCGAAGACGACCGTGCCAGTCGGGCCCTTCGCGCGGCGCCATCTCCACTCCGGCACGACACGCCTCATCTGCTCGTCGTCGATCCGCTCGACGCCGTGGAAGTCGCGATACGACGGGCTCGAGTGGCGCGGCACGTACTCGAATGGACCGCTCTCGTCGTCGACGACGTCGTTCAGATAGACGAGCACGCGGATCACGTCGAGGTCCTCGGCGTCCCGGTGCCACAGGCGCGTGCCGACCGCCTTGCCGTCCACGAGCTCCTTGCGGATGCAGACACCGTGGTACGCGACGTCGAGACCGATGCAGCGCTCGACGATGTCGAGCAGCGACTCGTCGAGCCCCCACATGAAGAACTCGGGGAGCTGCGTCGCGATCGTCGATGGATTGATCGGAACGCAGTGCTCGAATCCTTCTCCGTACTCGAGCGTGCGTGAAGCCCTCGCGTCCAGCCGATCGAGGTGCTGACGAGCTCTCGGCATCGCGTCGAGCAGCGCGCGATTCGACGCGAACGGCAGCTCTTCGAGCGGCACCGCCGCGACGCCCTCGCGCCGGAGCTCTGCGACGATGTGCCGGCCGATCGAGGAGAGCGGCGGTCGCCGCCGCAGGTGCCGGACCTGGCTCGCTCGATAGCGCACCTGCACGGCGGCTTCACGCGTCTTCTTGACGAGCTTTCGACTCAGGCCCTTCCACCTGGCCGGCAATGCATTGGACGTCAGCATCGAAATCCCCCCCGAGATGGATGTCCGACTGAGAAGCGCGTCCCGTCACCGGTGCCGTCGCACCCCTGCACACCCGGGTGCTCGGTGGGGCGCCGAGGCACGGAAGAGCCTTTGTCCCCCGCGGGCCTTCCGTACAAGCCCGGCGCATTGGTACACGTCTCCCGACGCGGTGCGCGCAGCGCGCGAGTCCGTCCCGACTCCGATGCTCGGAGCGCCGATCGGCAGCATTTGAGTCCGTGCTCCGGCGGCTACGGCTAGTAGCGCTCGACGGCACTCAGCGCGCGAGGTGACGTGTGATCGGCAAGTGGACTCCATTGCCCGCGCTGCACGGCGCAGCACGCCTGTTCGGGTGGAAGGGTTCACCGCTGCAGGATGTCGCGGATCGCACGTGGACCCTCAGCCCCGCGAGGCGCGCGCGCCATCCGAGGGCGTTCTTCCTGCCCAACCAGCTCGAGCGCGTGCGGCACACGATGTTCTCGGAGGGCGACGCGCGAGAAGAGGTCGAAGGTGGCGTCGTCGATCACGCCCCCACCCGCGCGTTCCTCTTCCAGAACGCGTGGCTCCTCGACGGCGTGCTGTACAAGGGCCGAGGCCACGAGTGCGTCCGCGCGCGCACGCGACGAATTCCTCCTCTGCGCGTGCAGCACGAGCTCGCGCGGGGAGCCGTCTATTCGACGTTCGCCGGGATGCAGTATTTCGGCAATTGGCTCCTGCACGACTGTCTCTCTTATCCGCTCGCGGCTGCGGAAGGAGAGCCGGTCACGATCTCGCGCAAGACGGTGGGCTGTCACGAGCCCACCTACGAAGAGTGGCTCGGCATGAAGCCCTCGCGGCTCGATGCGGTCTTCTTCCGCGAGCTCGTCCTCTTCGACGACTTCGGCTACACGGAGCACAAGCGCGCGCGCTTCCGCGCGCTGCGAGAGAAGCTGTTCGCGCGCGTCGACGTGAAGCCGCACCCGGGCGTCTTCGTGGTGCGAGGCCGCACCGGACAGGGCAAGCCGCGCGTCCTCGAGAACGAAGCGGCGCTCGCCGAGATGCTGGCGCAGCGCCGCGGCTTCCGCGTGCTCGACCCCGCGCGGACCGACGTCGCCACGATCGTGAAGACCTGCGCCGGCGCGCGCGTCGTCGTCGGCGTCGAGGGCAGCGGGCTCGCGCACGGCATCCTCGGCCTCGCGCCGGGCGGCTCGCTGCTGGTCCTCCAGCCTCCGGACCGCTTCGTCACCGTCTACAAGAACACGGTCGAGCGCGAGGACCAGCACTTCGCGTTCGTCGTCGGCCACCCGCGCGGCGACGACTTCTACGTCGATCCCGCCGAGGTGGAGCGCACGCTCGACATGCTCCCGCCGGCGCGGGTCTGAGCGGGAGAGACCGCGGCACGGCGCGACCGCGCTCGTGCACGTCCCTCGTGAGCAACTGCGTTGCTGATGCGCTCGAGGCTTGATCTCGCGCTGCCCTCCTGCTCCCGGCGTCTACGACGCTCCGTCACTCGCTCGCTGCGCTCGCGAGCGAGCTCCACGAGACCGAGCCGCTCGATCCATCCGACGCGCTACGCGCGCTCGCGCGCTCGCTCCACGCGCGCCTCGTCCACGCGCATCGGGCCGCGCGCGTCGGCAGCTCGAACTCTCCACCACCGCGATCCTCGATGGGCTCGGGTGGAGCGTCCGTCTCTCTCAGATCGAGTGCCGCCAGTGAGCTTTGACCCCCAATCGGAACTGAGCGATGGGGGGGCGTCCGATGCGGTCCTGCTTCCAGTCGGCAAGTGAAACAAGCACACGAGTGAAGACGCGAGCCGCGTCTTCCCGGAGCGGTTGCTCCCCACCAAGGCGGTGAGTTTCAATCTGCCGAGCAGCTTGTGCAGCAGCTACGATATTCCCTTGGGTATCAAGATGAGACGACCGTCTCGTTTGGATATCCTACGCTGAAGAGCGTCAGTTCCATTGCGCACCGAGCTACGGGATAGCGCAACCGAGCGGTCCGTAACGCTGAATGCGCGGAGGGTCCCACTAGGCGATGCGCCTGCACGTTTTGATGGCAGAGCGGATCTCACCAACCTTCGCCGCGTCGATCGTGTTCTTTCGCGGTTCCTGAACACGCGCGACTTTCTCGTGCTCGACAAGCAATAGGCCACTGCCGACGGCGGCCAGCTTCTGTTGGATCCAAGTCGGGTCCCAGCGATGAACGCCCCGGCCTTGAGAGTGCTCGTCAAGGACTCGTGCTGCCATCCAGGGCGTGCATGCCGTCCACACCTCCGTCCCGTAACCTGCATACGTCGCGAGTTGGTCGATCCCCCGCTTGAAATCGGGCAGAGCGTTCTTCAGTTCCACGATCACGATCGTCGTTCCGAAAAAGCCATCTTTGAAGCCCAACACGTCAGCGCGGTTTCTCCCCGTCGGTACTTCCGCGTACACTTCGAGGTTGTATTGCTTCATATAGGCTGCGATCGGAAGCAGCAGGTCTGATTCGCGCTTCAGATGGGCAAACACACCATCACGCGCGGCCGGGAGCTCGGCGCGGACCACAGCTGCGGCGGCGATCTCGGCTGAGGAAAGTCCGTGCCATGGCGAAGTCTTCAGCGAGCGTAGGTGCTCGACGTGCGCCCTGAGAGCCGTGCGCGCATCGTCGTTCGACAGCTTGCCGCGATGGCCCTTCGCGATGGGGACTTCGAGCACTTTCATCACCGCATCAATCGTCGCTCGGTCGTCGAACAGCTTCGCGAGCGCGGGCGAGCGCGCGTAGGCGTATCGAGTGTCGTCGGCTAGAAAGGTCTCGAAGAACACCTGGCCTCCTCGGGCGCTGAACCACGCCCACGTGCAATCTCGCGCTCCAGCAGTTCTCCACTCTACACGTCGAGACAGCTGCACGTCACGGCCCCTGGCTGCGTAGGATGCGCCCGTGGAGGTCAGCGCCGTCACTGCGCCCGGGGGCGCACTCCTCGCGAGCGTCCGCGGTCTGCTCGGTTCGTCCGACGACGCGCTCCTCTGCGTCGCGTTCGCTCAAGCGCGCGGAGTCCACCTCATCGCGCGCGAGCTCGAGTCGAGCGCTCGTCGTGGTCGTGCGCGCGTGCTCGTGACGACGACGCTCGGTGCGACCAGCGAGGCAGCGATGACCGCGCTGCGCGACGGCGGTGCGTCCATTCGCGTGCTCAATCCTGGCGGCTCGACCTATCACCCGAAGGTCTATCTCGGACGCCGCGACGGACGCACGACTGCCATCATCGGCTCCGCGAATCTCACGTCCGGTCTCGTCGCCAACGTCGAGGCAGCGACGGTGTTGCACGGGCGCGACGACGAGCCGCCGCTCTCCGAGCTCTAGGCCTGGGCGGAGCAGCTCTGGACCGATCCGCGCTCCTCCGACTTCGCTGGAGCCGCCGTCGATCGCAACGAGGAGGTCGAGCCCGAGCTCCTCGCGCTGCTGCACGAGGCATCACGACGGACGCCCGTCGTCTACACGCTCGGTCCGAGCGCGCAGCCGAATCGCATCGCCGAAGTGACGCCATCGGGTCTGTGGGTCGAGACCAAGCGAACTGCCGAGCGCGGCACGGGCGCTCAGGTCGTCTCGCCGCGGATGCTCAACCTCGCGTGGGACGTGCTGCGTGCGCGCGGTCGACTCACGAACCGCGAGATGCTCGACGAGCTGCGCATCCATCGCTCGAGCTTCGTGTGCGCCGTGCTCGCGAAGCTGCCCGGCGTGCGCGTCACGAGCACGCGGCCGATCGAGCTGGCGTATTCGGCTCGCATCTGATGATTCGCACTCCCCGTATCATCTCGTGGTGGTGAGCGCGGCGGTCGAGACCCAGCCATACGCGCGCAGCGCGACGCTGCGGATTGGCTTCGCTGTCGTCGGCGCAGTCGCGTGCTTGCTCGTCCTCGATGCATTCGGTGCGGGTCGCTTGCTGCACGCGACGCTCGACGAGGCCGTCGATGCGGGGCTCGGTGTGCTGCTGCTTCCGCTCGGCGTCTTCGCCGCGACGCTCCTCGCACATCCGCGCTCCGTCGTTCGCGCGGGGCTCGCGCTCGGCGTGCTCGCGCCCAACGTCGCGTGGCTGGTCGTCCTGGGCGGCGACGCACTCCTTGCTCGCGTCGCGTGGGTCGTCGTCTTCCTCGGCTGCCTCCTCGTCGCGCGAAGCGCGATCCGCGACAGCGGTGAGCCCGCCGCCGCTCGAACGCTCTTCACGGCCGCCGGGCTGGGCGCGCTGCTCCTCGGTTGTGTCGCGACGCTCGCGTGGTGGCCGCGGTCGGTCGTGTTCGGGCCGGAGGAGCGCGTGCTCCCGACGTGGCAGATCGCCGTGGCGACGATCTGCCTGATGGTCTCGCTGCGCGACCTCCACGCGCGACGCGCGCGCGCGCTGGTCTCGTTGGCGGCGGCGGGCCTGCTGATCGCGGCGTCGCCGACGTTGGGCGAGGTGCAGAGCGGGTGCGTCGGGTTGCCCGGGCCGCTCGAGACGCTGCTCTTCCCGAGGCTCGTCGTGCCCGCGATCCTCTCGTGCTGGGCTGGTCCCGTCGCGCGCGCCGTGCGCGATCGGTACGCGACGAAGACCTGAGCGTGCCGCGCGTAAACCGAACCGATGTCCACCGATCCCCGCTGGAGCGCGCTCGGCGCCGCGATCGCCGCCCATCGCGCCCGTCACGAGCGCGAGAGCACGCTGCGCATCGCCGAATCCGTCCTCGGGCATCTCTCGACGCTGCTCTACGAACGCCCCGGTGCCGGCGAGGTGCTTGCGCTGCTCGGCGCGCAGCTCGCCGACGTGACGCTCGACGACTGGTCGCGCGTCGCGATGGCCGATGCCGAGTCCGCGCTCGCGCTGCGCGACGTGTGGAAGGCGCTCGACGACGCGTGGCACCACGGCGAGAACGAAGAAGGCGCAGACGGCGCGCCGTGGGCCGTCATGGCCGAGTCGATCGACGCCGACCTCACCGCGATCCGCGACGAGCTCCTCCGCGCCGCCGACGGATGCGCCGAGGCACGCACCGCGATCGCGTCGTACCCGCCGCTCTCGATCTGGCCGCTCGAGCACGCGGGCTCGGCGCGCACGCTCCACGACGAGGCGCTCCAGGCGATCAGCGAGCGCACCGGGATCCCGCGCGACGAGATGCTCGACGTCTCGACGATCCCGGACGAGCCCTGCTTCCTCGTCGGCTTCGACGCGCTGCCGCTCGAAGACGCAGGCGCCGTCCTCGCGCGACGTCGCGCCTGGGCGATGGTGCTGCACACGCTGCGCGATCATCTCGCGCCGCTCGAACAGGCGATTCGGTCCGGCTCGTAGCGCAGCGCCACCGGAAGTGCCGTACCTCCGACGTCTCACCGTCGACCGCATCGCGACGAGACCGACGCGAGAATTCTGACTCCCGACCTCATCTCGATGAGGGCACGCGCGAGAATTCTGACTCGTGACCTCATGCGCATGGTCACGGATCGATAAATTGTGACTCGTGACCTCATACGCATGGTCACGGATCGATAAATTCTGACCCTGTGACCTCATACGCATGGTCACGGATCGATAAATTGTGGCTCGTGACCTCATACGCATGGTCACTCGAGTCACCCGTTACGGTTTTTCGCCATCCGCGACGCAACGCGCGTCATCGCGCTCCGATGAGCCCACCACGGCGCGCGGGTCGGGGTGATGCCGCGCGGTTCAGCGAGGTGATTCCCGTGACGGCTCTTCTGGCAATGGCTGCGACGCTTCTCTATGGCCCGTACACCGATGGCATTCGCGTCCAAGCGCGGATCGTGATGGCGCTCGCGCGCGAGCTCTGGAACGCGCGACCCCGCAACGTGCGCGAGAAGGAGCGCGAGGCGCTCGAGGCGATCCTCGAGCAGGCGCAGGTCATCGACGACATCCTCAAGACGGAGAAGGACGTCCAGACGATCCGCGAGCAGTTCATCGCCTTCGGCCAGTGCTGGGGCGGCATGTACGACGCGCTCGTCGCGAAGACGCGGCTGCCCGCGGGCGTGACCGCGTCGAGCGCGACCGCGATGCGCATCCTCGAGAGGGCCTTCCCCGAGGGGATCGCGTTCATCCGCTTCGAGGCGCCGGCCGCGTGGAGCGAGGGCAACCGCCGCCTCCAGCACATCGTCGAGCTGAAGCTCGACCGCGAGATCGACGCGTGCGTCGGGGTCGACTACTTCACGGCGGCGCGCGACGCGACCGCCGCGCTCGGGGAGGCGATCGGCACGGGCGAGCGCCCGCGCGTCCGCGCGAGCCGGCCGTCGAAGAAGGACGCGCTCTTCGCGTTCTCGCGCGCGATCAGCAAGTACGCGCGGCTGCTCTCGGCCGAGGTCGACGAGACCGACGCGGAGTCGATCGCGCGCTTCCAGAAGGCGGTCGCGCCGATCGACACCTATCGCTCGACGCGCACCACGCGCGAAGAGGAAGAGGGCGAGGACGGCGACGAGGGCGGCACGCAGCCGGTGACGCCGGTGGTCACCCCCGGCCCGATCAACGGCGACGGTCCCTTCATCGACGAGCCGAGCACGTGACGTGAACGACGAAGAGCCCGCGGCCTCGCGGGCTCTTCGCGTCGCGGCGCTCAGCCCGCGGTGAACGCGTCGGTGAGGTCGTCGCGGATGCGCGCGAGGTCGGACGAGGCCGGCGGAGCGCTGCTCGCCTCGCTCAGCGCGTCGATCATCGCCAGGGCACGCTCGAGCGACGGCTCGCTGAAGGTGCTGCCCTTCTGCCGCGCCTCGTAGAGCCAGTCCGAGAAGTGCCCGATGTTGCCGCTGAGGTCCCGGGGCTGTGGCTCGGCGCGCAGCGCGGTCAGCAGGCGCTCGAGCACCGCGAGCGCATCGGGGATCGCGCTGCACTCCTCGATCGCCGCGGCGTACGACTTCAGCCTCACTCCGTCGCCGGGCCCCGCGCGCTTCTTCAATTCGCTTCCTCCTCTTTCGTGATCACCGAACGAACGTGATGCGCGCGCCCGGCGCGCCGGAGTCGGGCCGCGGATCGTGGCGACGATCGCGAGCGCGCCGCCGGGCAGCGAGACGAGCTCGTACGCGGCGTGGTCCGGCCCGAGCGCGCGAGCCGCGAGCGGCTCGAGGGTGCTCGCGTCGAGCTCCACGAGCAGCCAGCCGTCGCGCTCGCGCGTGAAGGTGCGGCCCGCGATCGTCATCGGCGCTCCGTCGATCAGGTCCCCCGCGATCAGGAGCCGATCGCCGTGGAAGGCAGCGGTGGGCGCGAAGAGGCGGAGGTCGAGCACGTGATCCTCGCCGCCGAGCTGCACGCCGAGGCCGAGACCGGCCGGGCCGATCACCACCGGACGCCCATCGGGATGCCAGAACGCCTCCTCGAGCGGCTCGAACGGCGGCGCCGGGATCGACACCAGCGGCCCGTCGGGGAGCGTGGTGGTGATCACGAACGGGCCGCCCGCGGGCTCGAACGCGCCGCCCTCGAGGTCGTAGCCGACGACCAGCACGCCTCGATCGCCCGCCACGACGTGATAGACGCGCTCGATCGGCGTCGGGCGCTCGAGCGGCGGTCCCGCCTCGACCCGGAGGACGCGGAGATCGTCGGCCGCGAGCACCGCGACGAAGGGGCCCTGTCGGTCCCGGACGTCGCCGATGCGACCGGCCGTGCGCAGCGCGCCGCCGACCACGACGACGTCTCCCGCGGCGCTCAGCGCGCGGGCGAACGGGCCTTCTTCCGCCGCGGCGATGTCGAGCTGGGCGCGCACCTCGAGCGCGCGGTCGAGACGCAGCACGCCCATGCCCTCCTCGGGCGTGCACTCGTCCTGGACCAGCGCGAAGAGATCGCCCGCCGCGTGGGTGGCGAGGCGGTGCACGCCGAAGCGCCCACCGGGACAGACGACCGCGCGGCTGCGCGTGGGGCCGGCGGGGGTGAAGCACGCGATGAACGCGTCGTCGTCGCGCACGTCGGGCAGGAGCGGCGAGGGCTCGGGGGAGTCACGCACCCCGGCGATGCAGACCTCGTCGTCGACGGTCGCGACCGCGTCCCACACGCTGTACCCCGCGGGCAGCTCGAGCGCTGGCGGCGCGGC
The DNA here is from genome assembly GCF_000737325.1 of Sandaracinus amylolyticus. Classification (NCBI taxonomy): domain Bacteria; kingdom Pseudomonadati; phylum Myxococcota; order Polyangiales; family Sandaracinaceae; genus Sandaracinus; species Sandaracinus amylolyticus. Next base: position 10,124,742 of record NZ_CP011125.1, on the reverse strand, counting down.
GGCGTCGGGGATCACGACGGCGTCGGGGATCACGGCGGCGTCGGCGGGCCCATCACCAGGCCCGCGGACGTGCGAGCGCGCGCAGCCCGCGAGGCCGAGGAACACGAGCCCGAGCGCGCGCGACACGCTCGGGGATCGATCACGACTCGATCGCCGACCTCGCATGGCGCCGCGGATCAGCGGGGCGGCAGGCCGTCCCAGACCTCGAGATCGTCGATCTGCCAGCCGGCGCACACGCCCTCGCCGTCGACGCAGTCCGCGTAGTCGCGGCCGTCGCCGGTCGACGCGTAGAAGAGCTGGAACCCGGTCCAGTGGAACGTGCGCTCGGGGCCGTACGCGATGCGCCCGTCGACGTAGCGCTCGTCGTCGGCGACGAGGTGGCCGTCGATCCAGATCGTGAAGTAGCGCTCGTCGTAGTCGATGAAGTACTCGAAGCGCCGCCAGCGCCCAGGGCCGGGGGCCACCTCGGGATGCTGCAGCCAGAGCGACGAGTAGCCCCAGTTGTCGCAGGTCCCGTCGGCGCGACACGCAGCGCAGGTCTCGTCGTCCTCCGTGCAGTGGGCCCAGTGGTTCGACGCGCAGCCGTTGTTGTAGACGACGGCGATGTTGCGGCTGTGGAGCTGCCCTCCGAAGTACGCGTCGAGCTGACAGCTCCCCGAGCCGGTCGCGTTGACGAAGTAGAGCAGCTTGCCTTCGTTCTCCGCGCCGTACGCGAAGTCGTCGTGGCGGAACCAGTACGAGAAGTACATCTGGTGCGGCGTCCGCTCCGCGATGTCGTGCCCCGCGCCGCGCCAGTCGAGCAGCGCGTTGCCGATGCCGGGCAGCCCGGTGATCGGATCGACGACGCTCGCGAGCTGGTTGCCGCGGAGGGAGCGCAGGCCGCCGTGGGGCTCGTGGGTGACGACCGCGACGTGGCCTTCCCACGTGGCGCGCCCCGTGAAGTCGCCCTGCCAGCCGTCGGCCTCGAAGTCCTGGCGATAGAGGAGCCGGGGACCGCTCGACGAGGCATCCTCCGCGCCCGCGTCCATCGCGGCATCGGTGATCGCTGGCATCACGCCGGCGTCCCGCGAGGACGCGTCGGCTGGATCGGAGCTCTCCCCTCCGCAGCCGAGCAGCACCACGAGCCCCGCGGCCCAGAGCCAGCGGTGACGTCCCTCGATCATCGACACCTCCTCCGGCGTCGTATCGCGCGAGCGCTCGAAGGCGCAACGAACCGTCGGTACGGACCGTTGCGCTTCGAGCAACGTTTGCCCCAGATACACGCTCGATGTCGCTCATCGAACAACCGAACATGCCGGCGCTCGAGGACCTCGAGGCATTCGTGCGGGTCGCCGAGACGGGGTCGTTCACCGCCGCGGCCACGCGCATGCACCTGCCGAAGTCGACGATCAGCCGGCGGGTGTCGCGGCTCGAGGCGGCGCTCGAGACCTCGCTGGTGGTGCGCACCAGCCGCAAGGTGACGCTGAGCGAGGCTGGCGCGGCGTACCTCGAGCGCATCGCGCCCGCGATCGCGCGCATCGAGGAGGCGAGCGCCGCCGCGCGCGAGGAGCGAGAGCGGCCGCGCGGGCACCTGCGCGTCACCGCGCCGGGTGATCTGTCGATCGGGTGGATGCCGCGGCTGGTGACCGAATTCCGGGCGCGACATCCCGACGTGACCGTCGAGCTGCTGGTCGACGATCGGCGCGTCGATCTGGTGGCCGAGGGCATCGATCTCGCGGTGCGCGCCGCGCAGCAGCTCGAGGACAGCTCGCTCGTGGCGCGCCGGCTCTCGTCGGTGGGGCTCGGCCTCTGGGCGAGCACGAAGTACCTCGACCAGCGCGGGCGACCGGCGCGCGTCGAGGACCTCGCGCAGCACGAGTTCGCGCTGCCGCGGATGATGCAGGCGCGCGGGCGGCTGACGCTCACCGGGCCCGAGGGCGAGCGCACGATCGACGTACGCGCGCCGATCGGCGCGAACGACATGGCGTTCCTCGAGCGCGTCGCGGTGGAGGACGGCGGGATCGCGGTGCTGCCGACGATCGTGAAGCTCGATCGCACGACGCTCGAGCACGTGCTGCCCGAGTACTCGGCGGGCGCGTCGAACCTCTACTGCGTGTACCCGAGCGGGCGCGTGGTGCCCGCGAAGGTGCGCGCGTTCCGCGACTTCCTCGTCGAGCGCGCGCCGCAGTTCGAGGAGCGATGCCAAGAAGGCGGCTGTCCGCGCAGCGCGTGAGGCACGCGACCTGCTGCCTCGGGCGCGCGCGGGTGGGCTGGCCTGGATCGGCACACGTGCACGCGGAGGTGGGACGTGCGGGACCGATTCGTGGTGGTGGTGGCGGGGCTCGTGTGCGCGCTCTCGGGGTGCACCTCGAGCGACGGTGAGGGACGCGACGCGGGCTCGTTCCACTCCGCGATCGACGGAGGGGATCGGTTCTCGGACTGCGTGCTCGGCGCCGACGAGTGCGACGCCGGCGAGCGCTGCGCGTTCGGGCGTCTCGATCGCTCGTCGTTCACCGGGTTCCGCTGCACGTCGGAGCCAGGGACGCTGAGCGAGGGCGAGGCGTGCGCGTTGGACGTGCACGTGACGTTCGCGGACGGGCTCGCGTACTCCACGTCGCGCTGCGGCGACGACCTCGTCTGTCACGTCGCGTTCGGCGCCGAGAGCGGGACGTGCGTGCGGCCGTGTCACCTGCTCGGGTGCCCGTCGGGCGAGCTCTGCCCGGGCTCCTGGCAGTCGTGCGTGGTCGCGGAGCGTTGTGATCCGCTCACCCAGAGCCCGTGCGACGCGCCCTCGGAGCGCTGCGCGCACGTCATGCCGTTCGGCAGCGGCGCGGATCGCTGGATCTGCCGGCCGACGGGGACCGGCGCGCTCGGTGACGTGTGCACCGACGACACCGACTGCGCGCGCTCGCTGGGGTGCGGATATGGACGGTGCGGGATGCGGTGCGACGCGACGCCGCTGCCCGGCTCGCCCGATGGCGGGACGGGGGTGCCGCTGCCCGATGGCGGCGTGGTGTTCGAGCCGTCGCCGGCGCGCTGCGACGATGGCTCGCGCTGCGAGGACGTGATGCTCGACGACGGCGCGCCGGTCGGCGTGTGCGACGCGGATCTCGTCTCGGACTGCTCGCTCGCCGCGGCGTCGTCGTGCGGGACCGGAGAGCGCTGCGCGTGGGGCGTGATCGAGCCCTACGAGCGGCGTTACGCGATGCGCTGCGTGAGCGAGGCGGGGACGCTGGGCGCGGGCGACGCGTGCACGAGCGACGTCGCGGTGTCGATCGGCGCCAGGCAGACGCTGATGACGTCGCGCTGCGGCGAGGGCCTCGCATGCGCGCCGTACGGGCGCGACGCCGGGACCTGCATCGCGCCGTGCGACGCGTTCGGGTGCGACGAGGGCGAGCTCTGTCCGCACGCCGGCGCTGCGTGCATCCCCGACGAGCGCTGCGACCCGAGCGCGCCCTCGCCGTGCGGCGGCGGGCGATGCGAGCGGATCACGCCGTACGGCGCGAGCACGTCGATCGCGGTGTGCATCGCGCCGAGCGAGGACGGCGATTGGTGCGCGAGCGATCGCGAGTGCGGCGCGGGCCTCGTGTGCCATCAGGATCGCTGCGCGCCGACGTGCGATCCCACGTGGTACCCGGTGCCTCCGGGCTCCGACGGCGCGGTGCCGCTGCCCGACGGCGGCGCGACGCGCGAGCCGCGCTGCGCGGACGGCTCGTACTGCGCGCCGCACTCGGCGGGCGGTGGGGGCCCGCCGGTCGGCGTCTGCGTGCGCGGTTGAGATCAGGGCAGGACCGCGATCCCTTCGATCTCGATGAGGATCTCGGGGTCGTAGAGCACCTGCACGCCGATGAGCGAGGTGGGCGGACGCGACGCGATCCCGAGGCGCTGCGCGGCCCGGGCGAAGCCGGCGACGAACTCCGGCATCCGCTCGGGCGTCCAGCGCGTGACGTAGATCGTGAGCTTCGCGACGTCGGCGAAGGTCGCGCCCGCGGCGGCGAGGGCGCGGCCCACGTTGAGCGTCGCCTGTTCGGTCTGCGCCGCGAGATCGCCGGTGCCCACGAGGCGCTGGTGCTCGTCGTAGGCGACCTGGCCCGCGAGGTAGACGGTGCGGGTGCCGGTCGCGACCGCGACCTGCGCGTAGTGCTCGGAACGGAAGAGGTCCGACGGATGGATCAGCTCGACGGGCATCGCTCGCCTCCTTGTCGCGTGATGGCGATGAGATGCGCCCGGCGCGCCGCGCGGTCTTGAACGAATGCGACGTCGCGTCAGCTCGCGGGATCGCGGAGCCACTCGGCGCGCGCGCGCGGCGCGTCCTCGGCGAGGAAGCGCGTCGGCGGCGAGCCGGTGAAGCGCGTGAACTCGCGGACGAGGTGTGCCTGGTCGGCGTAGCCGCACGAGCGCGCGATGGTGGCGAACTCGGCGCGTGAGGAGGTCATCGCGTCGAGCGCGCGGCGGAAGCGGAGCACCGACGCGAGCGCCTTCGGCGCGACGCCCACCTCGTCGGCGAAGCGGCGCTCGAGCTGGCGCGGGCTGAGCCCGACGGTGTCGGCGAGCGTGGCGATCCGCAGCGTGCCCGCGCCGCGCTCGAGGAGCTCGAGGGCGCGACGGACCGGTCCGCTCGGCGCGCGCGGCGCGACGAGAGCGCGCGCGAGCGCGGCCTGGACGAGCGCGACACGATCGCCGGGGTCCGCGTCGTTCACCGAGCGCGCGAGCTGGCGCGAGAGCGTGGCGGCGAGCGGCGGATCGACGCTCAGCCGATCCACGAGCTCGCGCGGCGGCACGTCGACGAACGTGCGCGCGCGGCCGGGCCAGAAGCTCACGCCGACGACGTCGAGCGCGCCGCTCGACGAGAGCGCGAAGGGGCGGCGGATCTCGCCGATGAAGAGCGTCCCGCCCGGCGGCACCGAGCCGTCGCCGTCGGGCCAGGCGAGCGGCGCGCCGAAGTTGATCCACCAGCTCATCGCGCCGTCGGGGACCATGCGCTGCGGCAGCGGCTGGTCGCAGGGCCCGGAGAGCTCCCAGACCACCCGCACGTGCCCGCGCAGCGCGGGGATCGGGAGGTGCTCGCGGTACTGCGTCGACGAGAGGGCCATCGCGGCGGCTACGCGGGCGCCTTCTCGTCGAGGAACCCGAGCATCTCCTGCCAGCAGCGGCGCGCCGACGCGCGGAACACGAACGCGTGGAACGCGTGCACTTCGCCGGGATAGATCTTCGTCATCGCCTCGCCGCCGAGCGCTTCGACCGCGCGCGCCAGGCGGCGCGTGTCGTCGAGCAGCGGATCCTTCGTGCCCACCGGCAGGAAGAACGGCGGCAGCGGGCGCGACGGCGCCTGCGCGCGCTCGAGGAAGCACACCGGATCGGCGAGATCGAGCGACGTGCCGTACGCGCTGTGATCGCGCCCGAGGTACGCGTGCGAGACCTCCTCGAGCCGGTCCATCACGAAGCGCGGGAAGCCCTTCTTGCGGCGCGCGAAGCGCTGGACGTCGCTCACCTGGAAGATGCCGCACGCCGGCAGCGTCGCGCGCGGGACGATGCCGAGCTCGAACACGCGCTTCGCGTACGGCTCGTCGCGCTCGTAGCAGCACGCGAGCGTGAGCGCGGCGACGAGGTTCGCGCCCGCCGACTCGCCCGCGAGCACGATGCGCGTCGGATCGCCGCCCCAGCGATGCGCGTTCCGCGCGACCCAGCACAGCGCGTCGCTCGCGTCCTCGAGCGCCGCGGGGAACGGGTGGCGCGGCGCGAGCCGATAGTCGACGTTGAACACGACGTAGCCGCGGCGCGCGAACGCGAGGCCCATGAGCCAGTGGGTGTCCTTCGAGAGGATGCGGAAGCCGCCGCCGTGCACGTACATCACGACCGGTCGCGGCCCGGGCGCGTCGTGCTGCGGACGATAGACGTCGAGGCGATGCTCGGGCCCTGGGCGATCGACGTACGGGATGTCGCGCTCGACGATCACGCCGTGTCGCTCGGGGCGCGCGTTCGGATGCAGCGACGCCACGCGCGAGAGCCCGCGGAAGAACGACTCCACCACCGCGGAGCCCGCGGCGCGCCGCAGATCTTCGATGCGCTCCGATGCGATCACGCGGCCCGCCTCCGCCGAGCGAGGAACATCGACGCGAGCGCCGTGATCACCAAGCCGAGCCCGGCGCTCGCTCGAGCACGTCCCGGCACGGCGCAGCTGCAGCCACCACCGCCGGGTCGGCCGTCTTCGTCGTCGCCGACGCAGACGCGGTGCACGATGCATCGGGCCTCGTCGGCGCAGGCGGTGCCGAGCTCGTCGCACGCGCCGGCCACGTGGGTCATCACGCAGAGCTCCGCGTCGGGCGGTCGGAGACCACCGCACGCGCGGTTCTCCACGCACTGTGCGAGCTCCATGCAGCGCGCGTTCTCGCCGCAATGCACGTCCGTGAGGCACGTGCGAGGCGCGCAGTAGGGACCGCTGTGCGCAGTGGAGGGCGTCGAGCCGCGCGGACAGCGCTCGGGCTCGGGATCGACGACGTCGGCGCGCGCGATCGACGCGCTCGAGAGCACGAAGAGCAGCAGCGCAATGCGCATCACGGGCACGTGCATCGGTCGTAGATGGTGACGTCGGTCTCGTTGCCGCCGCAGCTCGCCATGCCGCCGCTGCACGTGCCCGCGAAGATCGTGCACTCGCGGTAGCCCATCGCGCCCGGCGAGCAGACGCTGCCGACGAGGGGCTGACACGGCCGGCACGAGCGACCGCGCTCGCAGGGATCGCCGCCGAGCATGCACGCGCGCTCGTCGATGCGGATGCCGGACATCGCGCAGGTGCCCGCGCTGCACTGGGCGCCGGTGCAGCGACGCGTCTGCACCCCGTTGCCCATGCACGCGCTCCCCGAGGCCGAGGTGCGCACGCAGAGGCCCCAGTCGCCGCACGTCTCGGCGCCGCACATGATGCCGTCGGAGTCGCGCGTGCAGGCGCGCATCTCGGACGTGGTGGTGGTCCCGGTGCAGGCGCCGGCGCTGCAGCGCGGCGTGGTGATCGTGCGGCTCTGGGTGCCGCTCTCGTCGCAGGTGTCGTCGTAGCCGCCGCAGAGGCTCCACGCGCCCGGGATCGGGGCGCCGCACATCACGCCGTCGGTGGTGCGCCCGCAGCCCGTGGTGTCGGTCTCGATCGTCGGGATCATCGCGCACGAGCCCGACGCGCAGGTCGGCGTGGTGACGGTGCGGGTGCGGGTGCCCATCGTGCTGCACGTCGCGTCGACGTACGTGCACGCGCTCCACGGGCCGGCGGTGGGCGCGCCGCACGAGAGGCCGTCGGTGGCGCGGGTGCAGGGCTCGGTCTCGGCGCGGATGGTCGCGTCGCAGGTGCCGGTGTTCGAGCACGTGTAGCTGGTGATCGAGCGGGTGCGCATGCCCATCGTCGCGCAGACGTTCGTCGGGAACGTGCACGCGCCCCAGTCGCCGACCATCTCGGCGGGGCAGTCGGTGTCGTCCTCGCAGCCCATGCACGTGTCGCTGGTCGCGTCGCAGAACGACGCGCCGGGGCACGGGTCGACTCCGTCGTGCACGCTGCACGTGCCCTCGCCGCACGAGTCGGCGCCGTTGCAGAGCACGTGGTCGTCGCACGAGCCGGGCACCGGCGTACGCACGCAGCCGATCGACGGATTGCACACGTCGTTCGTGCACACGTTGCCGTCGTCGCAGCCGCCGACCTCGCAGAGCCGGCCGCCGTCCTCGCGCCCGGCGTCGAAGCCACCCGAGTCGGACGGTGGCGTTCCGGCGTCGCGGCCTTCGAAGCCCACGCGCTCGAGCGAGCAACCGGCGATCGCGAGCGAGCTCGCGACCGCGACCAGGCAAGTGAGACGAGCAAGCATCACGATCGAGGATACCCGAGCTGCGTCGCCGATTGCGCGGCGCCCCCGGTGGCCACGCTCGGCGCGTTGCGGTACATCCGGCCGCCATGCACGAGGCCAGAAGCGCGTCGGTCCCGGGCGTCACGCCCTCCGCGCCCGTCGTCCGCGACGGCGCCATCCACCCCGTGTGCCCGGTCGATCTGCGGCCGCTCGCGCCGATCCCGGTCGCGAGCGCGGCCGACGTGACGAAGGCCGTCGAGGAGGCGCGTCGCGCGCAGCACGGCTGGGCGTCGCGCCCGGTGAGCGAGCGGGCCGACGCGCTGCGCCGCGCTGCGAAGGCGATGCTCGCGGATCGCCTCGAGGTGGTCGCGCTGATGCGCGACGAGGTGGGCAAGCTCGAGGTCGACGCGCTGATGAGCGAGGTGCTCGGCCCGCTCGATCAGGTCAACTCGTGGGCGTCGGTGATCGAGCCCGCGATCGCGCGGAAGAAGGTCGGGCTCAATCCGATCAATTTCCCGAAGAAGAAGGCGTGGATCGATCGGGTGCCGCGCGGCGTGATCGGGATCGTCGCGCCGTGGAACTACCCGGTCGCGACGCTGTTCCGCACCGTCATCCCGGCGCTGCTCTGCGGCAACGGCGTGGTGCTGAAGCCGAGCGAGTACGCGACGCGCGTGGCGCAGTGGTTCTGCGGCAAGCTCGCGGCGGAGCTGCCGCCCGGCTTGCTCACCGTGGTGCCGGGCGGGCGCGAGACCGGCATCGCGCTGATCGAGAGCGGCATCGATGCGTGCGTGTTCACCGGGTCGGTCGCGGCGGGGCGCGACGTCTCGCGTCGCTGCGGCGAGCGGATGATCCCGTGCAGCATCGAGCTCGGCGGCAAGGACGCGGCGATCGTGCTCGCGGACTGCGACCTCGATCGCACGGTCGCGGGCATCACGCACTGGGCGCTGCACAACGTCGGTCAGGCGTGCGGCGCGATCGAGATCGCGTACGTCGACGCGCGCATCGCGGACCAGCTGGTGTCGCGGCTCGCGCGGGCGTGGCAGTCGCTGAAGGTCGGGCCGGGCGCGCCGGGCGAGGTCGACGTCTCGCCGCTGACGAACGCGAAGCAGCTCGCGCTGGTCGAGGCGCACGTCGAGGACGCGATCGCGAAGGGCGCGAAGGTCGTGTGCGGCGGGCGCCGTCTCGGAGAGGGCCTGTTCTACCTGCCGACGCTGCTCGATCACTGCACCGACGCGATGGACGTGGTGGCCGACGAGACGTTCGGCCCGGTGCTCGCGGTGGTGCGCGTGGACGGCGCGGCCGAGGCGATCCGCCGCGTGAATGCGGGCCGGTATGGCCTGACGTCGTCGATCTGGACGAGCGATCACGCGCGCGCGCTGCGGCTCGCGGAGCAGATCGAGGTCGGCGTCGTGACGATCAACAACCACGCGATGACCGGCGCGATCGCGGCGCTTCCGTGGAGCGGGACGCGAGACACGGGCACGGGAATCGCGAACAGCGAGCTGGCGCTCGGGACGTTCACGCGACCGAAGACGATCCTGCTCGACTCGAACGAGGCGCCGGAGCTGTTCTGGATGCCCTACGACAAGACGCTCTGGGAGCTCGGCAACCTGCTGAGCGAGGCGCAGATCCCGAAGATCGGGCCGGCGCTGGTGAAGATCCCGTTCCTCATCAAGCAGCGCGTCGACACCGTGCGCCGCTTCTTCCGTTCGTGAGAGGCAGGCAGGCCGTGAGCAGCGCAGCAACGTTCACCGCCCGGGTGCTCTTCGAGTCGGCCCCCAAGCCCAACGGCGGCTCGCCGCCCGGCGTGCGGGTGACGGCGCGCGAGGAGCGCGTCGACGACACGACGCTGGAGCGCGCGCTCGCGAGCGCGTGGTACTGGCCCGAAGCGCGCGAGCAGATCGCGAAGCACGGCGGGGTGCTCGAGGTCGCGCTCGCCGCGGAGGTGGGCTCGCCGATCGAGCGCGCGCTGGCGCTGACGAAGGCGGTGTCGGCGCTGGCGGCGAAGCCGGGCTGTCTCGCGGTGCTGTGGGACGCGACGACGTTGGTGCACGAGCCGGCGCAGTGGATCGCGCAGACGGAGGACGCGTCGGAGGACGACCTGCCGCTCTTCTTGTGGCTGGCGTTCGAGGGCACCGAGACGACCGATGGGTCGCGCTCGCTGCGTACGCGAGGCGCGCGCGACTTCGGGACGAACGAGGTCGAGGTCGCAGGCAGCAAGCGCGACGGCGAGGAAGTGCTCGAGACGGTGTGCGACGTGGCGCTCTACGTGATGACGAGCCCGGTGCCCCTCGAGGACGGCGATCAGGTCGAGGTCACGCGCGGCAAGGTGCGGGTCCGGGTGGAGCCGTCGTTGCGGAACGACGGGTCCCGGGCGTATCGGCTGCGGTTGCCGTGACGAGCGCGCGTCGGGCCTGGTGAGCCGACCGAGCCACGCCCGCGACCGACGTGGTCGTCGTCGTGAGCGTGGTCAGCCGTTGTCCCTCAGGCCGCGACGTCGAGCCTCGCGCGCACCAGCTCGAGCACCAACCGCCCGTGCGCTTCGCGATCCTCGGGCCTCACCCAGTCTCGCCCGATCCGCGTCCACTCCTCGCGCTTCGGGTCGAGCCCGGCGGTCTCGATGTACGCCTCGTCGACGATCACGAAGTGATGGCGGTACGGCAGGAGGAATCCTCCGTGCTCCGCGCGGATCGCGCGCGCTTCGTCGTACGACGCGCTCCACACGTTGAAGTGGCCGCCGCACTCGCGCGGATAGAGCCACGTGCCGCGGTCGCGCTCGTCGTCGTCGCCGCGGACCACCGCGGCGAGATGGGCCCAGCTGCGGAAGCCGAGCTCCTCGGCGAGCACCGCGAGCGCGTGGGCGCGACGCACGGTGCGCGCGAGCGTCTCGTCGTCGAGCGTGCGCAGCGTCGCGAGCGCGCGGACGCGCGCGAGCGCGGCGGGGTCCTTCGCCTGCGCATCTCGATGGAGGATGCGCGCGCGATGCTTCAGGTCGTCGATCGGATCCATTCGTCTCCTCCGCGCCCTCTCGGGCGAGCGAATGGGCCCTTCCCGCGCCGATGCGGGCCCGAGGACACGGCGGACGAAGATCGTCGAGCTCGTGCGTGCGTGCAGGGTGCGGAGGCTTGCGGCGGGTCGGGCGCCCCTGCGCGCCCGCGAGCACGAACCCTGCGGCGCAGACGCGCGGAGCGCAACTGTGGCGTCGCGTCGCCGCACGCGGGTTGTGAGACGCACACGCGCGCCCACGTGGTGAGGCGTCGAGCGCCATGCGCGCGCCGACGAGGAGCCCATGACACGGACCTGGATGACTCTGATCGGCGCGATCGTCGTGGCCGGCGCGACGCTGCCAGGCTGCGGCGACGACGGCGCGCGTCCCTACGACCTGTGCATCGACACGAGCGACTGCACGACCGAGACCGACGGGTGCTCGATCATCTCGACCGCGAGCTCGACCGCCGGCATCTGCACCAACAACTGCGGGAGCGACCTCGACTGTCCGCGCGACATCCGCGGCGACGTCGGCGCGTGCCTGTCGCTGTCGGGCTCGGCGTTCGTGTGCTTCGAGCGCTGCTTCGACGACTTCGACTGCCCGAGCAACTTCCTCTGCACCCCGACCGCCGGCGGCGCGAGCGAGCTGATCTGCCTTCCCCCGTAGTCGTCGGCTGATCGCGAGCGAGCTCCGCCTTCAGGGCACGAGGCCGTCGCGCAGCGCGGTGCGACGGCCGGTGGGCCAGGGCAGGCACGCGGTGCCGGAGCCCTCGACGGTGTAGACGAGCGCGTGCGGCGCGCGATCGTCGCCGCCCTTCGTCGCGACGGTGATCTCGAGATCGCCGTCGCGATCGACGTCGGCGATCGTGGGCACGCTCATCGCGCCGCGATCGGGCAGCGCGATGCGATGGAGCTCGCGCCCGTTCGCCGCGAGCACGACGAGGTGCGATCGATCCGCGTCGGGCGAGTACGTCGCGAAGACGATCTCGGGCGAGCCGTCGCCCGAGAGATCCGCGATCGCGACGCCCGCGGTGAGCACACGATCGCTCGTCGTGTACTCCGCCTGCCAGACCTCCTGAGCGCGCGCGTCGACGCAGTGGATGCGCCCGTCGAAGCCGGCGAACACGAATTCCGGGCCCGCACGATCCGGGAACAGATCCGCGACCGAGACCTGGTTCGTGGCGCCGACGACGTTCTCGCCGTCGAAGTCCCAGAGCCCCGCGAGATAGCCCGGCGCGTGGAACGGCGTGGCCCACGCGTCGGGGCGCGTTCCGTCGGGGCGAACGACCCAGAGCGCGACGCCGCGCAGTCGATCCTCCTGCGACGCGTTCTGCACGCTGCCGAGCACGACGAGCTCGCGCGTTCCGTCTCCGTCGACGTCGACGATCGCCGGCGCGCTGTTCGTGAAGTGCGCCTGGTTCGCGGTGTCCTCCTCGTCGGCGTAGCCCTGCTGCGCCTCGGCGTAGTCGTGGAGGAAGCGCACGCCGTGGAACTTCGTGCGGTCCTCGAACATCGGCGCGCAGTCGAAGGCGCGTCCCGTCGCGTCGTGCAGCGAGAGGTACGCGTTGTCCTGCGTGGCGAAGATCTCGGGCACGTCGTCGCCGGTCACGTCGCCGAGCGCGAGGTTCTGGTCGTAGCCTCCGGTCACGTAACACGCGTCGTCGCAGCCCGACGCGCCGGTCGTGTTGGGCGGGAAGCCGGGCACCATCGTCGCGTCCTCGTTCACCGCGATCACGATGTCGCGCTGGCCGCCGCCCTCAAGCGGGCTCGTCGTGACCGCGACGAGCTCGAGGCGATCGTCGCCGTCGAGATCGGTCGCGCCGAGCGAGCGCAGCTCGTCGCGCCACGCGAACGGCCATCCCTCGAGCTCGCTGCCGTCGCTCCCGATCACGTGGATGCGCGCGCGCTCCGCGAACGCGATCTCGAGCCCTTGGTGCTCGGGCACCACGTCGGCGACGATCGGCGAGGACCACACCCGCCCTTCGACGTCGAACGAGAGCACGATCGAGCCGTCGAGGTGGAACGCGAGAACGCGCCCGCTGCGCGCGAGCACGATCTCGTTCTCGCCGTCGCCATCGAGATCGTCGATCGCGGGCGAGGCGAGCCAGCCCTCGTGCCAGCGATCCGAGAGCGACGCGACGAGTTCGGGCGGCGCGACCGTCGCGCTGCCGCCGCTCGCGTCGCACGTCGCGGGCGGAGGCGGCGGGAGCTGCGCGTCGACGCGCGGGACCGACGCGTCGCGCCCGCCATCGCCGTCGTCACCGCACCCCGAGAGCACGAGCACCAGCGCGAGCGCGCCCCAACTCCCCGTCCGCATGGTCCGCGATGGTACCGCCGCGCCGCGCGCCGCGGGTCCGTCGGCGCGGCGTTGCCGGTGTGGCCGTGGTCCCTACGTGCCGTCTGAAGCGCTGCCTGCGAGACCGCGACGCGAGCGCGCGAAGCCCGATCCCACGGCGAGGGGGAGCCGCATTTGCTGGACACCAGCACCCAGCCCGGACGCGTCGTGGTCGCCCGCGAGGCGAAGGACGTGTCGCTCGCGCGCATCGCGGCCTCGCGCATCGATCTCGGTCGCTTCCTGACGCTCGCGGTGAGGCTCGCGGACGCGCTCGACGCGCTGCACGGACGCGGCGTGATGCACCTGCGGCTCCACGCCGAAGACGTGCGCGTGCACGGCGGCGACGTGGTGGATCTCGGCACGCCCTTCCCGCCGCCGCCGCACCGCGGGCCGGTGGCGTGGCGCCCGTGGCCCTCGCGCCAGTGGCCGTATCTCTCGCCCGAGCAGACGGGGCGGCTCGCGGTCGAGATCGATCAGCGCAGCGATCTCTACTCGCTCGGGATCATCCTCTTCGAGCTCCTCACCGGGCGCCGCCCGTTCTCGGCCGCCGATCTTCCGGGCTGGATCCACGCACACGTCGCGATCCCCGCGCCGCCGCCGCACCTCTTGGTGCCGGCGGTGCCCGAGACGCTGTCGCGCATCGTGCTGCGCCTGCTCGCGAAGGCGCCCGAGGATCGCTATCAGAGCGCGTCCGGGCTGCAGCACGATCTGATGCGCTGCCTCGAGAGCCACCGGACGCGCGGCGTCGTCGAGGTGTTCGAGCCGGGGCGCGCGGATCGCCCTCCGCTCCCGCGCCTCACCGCGATGCTGCACGGGCGCGACGACGAGCTGCAGCGCATCTCGGCCGCGCTCGAGCGCACGTCGCTCGAGGAGCGCCCGCGCGTCGTGATCGTCTCGGGGCCCACCGGCTCGGGCAAGAGCGCGCTCGTCGATCGCGCGCGGCGCGTCGCGATGCTGCACGGCGCGCTCTTCGCGGCGGGCAAGTGCGACGCGGGCGCGGAGCGCGAGCCGCTGCGCGCCGCGTTCCAGGCGCTCGACGGATTGGTCGCCGCCGCGCTCGAGTCCAACGCGTGGACCCACGACGAGCTGCGTGCGCGCCTCGACGAGGCGCTCGGGCTCCACGCCCCGATGTTGGTCTCGCGCCTGCCCGATCTCGCGCAGCTCCTCGGCGAGCGCACCCCTCCCGCCGAGGCGCCCGCGCGCGAGGCCGAGCGCCGCTTCCTCGGCACGCTCGCGCGCTACCTCGGCGTGCTCGCCACCGAGGCCCATCCCCTCGTCCTGTTCCTCGACGATCTCCATTGGGCCGACGCCGGCACCCTCAAGGTCCTGGAGCACGTCGCGACCGCGCCCGAGGCTCACCACCTGCTGATCATCGCGGCGTACCGCACGATCGAGCGCGCCCCGACGAGCCCGGTGGAGTCGGTGGGCACGCGCCTGCGCGAGCGCGGCGTCGACACGATGTCGATCGCGCTGCGCCCGCTCTCGCAGGACGCGGTCGCGCGCTGGATCGGCGACGTGCTGCGGCGCAGGCCCGACGAGGTCGGCGAGCTCGCGGTCACGGTGCACGAGCGCACCGGCGGCAATCCGCTCTTCGTCGCGCAGTTCCTCGACTCGCTCTACGCCGAGAGCCTGATCCGCTACGACGACGCGAAGAAGGGCTGGCAGTGGGATCTCGATGCGATCCGCGCCAAGCCCTACTCCGACGACGTCGCGGATCTGATCGCCTCGCGCATCGCAACGCTCTCGCCGCGCACCCGCGACGTGCTGCGGCGCTTCGCGGTGCAGGGCGCGTCGGTCGATCTCGCGACCCTGTCGATCGTGCTGCGCTGCTCGGAGAGCGAGCTGCTCCCGCAGCTCGCGGAGGCGATCTCGGCGCGCCTCGTCGCGCGCATCGGCGACGAAGTGCGCTTCCTGCACGATCGCGTGCACCAGACGGCGTACGAGCTCACGCCGCACGCCGAGCGGCTCGCGCTGCACCTCGAGACCGGTCGCGCGCTGCTCGCGAAGACGCCGCCCGACAAGGTGGGCACGCGCATCTTCGAGATCGTGCGGCACTTCGATCTCGCGGCGCCGCTGCTGCGCGATCCCGAGGAGCGCGCGCAGGCCGCGTACCTCGATCTGCTCGCGGGGCGCACGGCGCGCGCGTCGAACGACGGGCGCGCGGCGATCGCGTTCCTGGTGCGCGGCATCGAGCTCCTCGGCGAGGATCCTTGGGAGCAGCGGTACGCGCTCGCGTTCGAGCTCCAGCTCTCGCTCGCGCGCTCGCGCTTCCTCATCGGCGAGCTCGGCGCGGCGGAGGAGCTCTGCGTCGCGCTCACGAAGCGCGCGCGGACGCGCGTCGATCTCGCGGCGGTGCACACGCTGCTCGCCGAGCCGCGCCTGGTGCGCGGCGCGATGGGCGAGGCCACCGCGACCTGCCTCGAGGGCCTGCGCGCCCTCGACGTGGATCTGCCGGCGCATCCGACCGATGGCGAGGTCGACGCCGAGTACGACGCGCTGCTCGAGGCGCTCGGTCCCGATCCGACGCGCGCGATCCTGTCGCTCTCGCGCGACGTGCCGGTGAGCGACGAGGCGCGCGCGACGCAGGAGCTGCTCGTCGCGCTGATCACGCCTGCGAGCTACCACGACTGGAACCTCGTCTGGCTCGCGGCCTGTCGCGGCCTCGCGGTGGCGATGCGCGAGGGCGTGACGTCGAGCTCGCTCGGCGCGTTCGCGGCGTTCGCGCTCGGCCTCGCGGTGCGGCGGCGGCGCTACGCGGACGCGTTCTCGATCGCCGAGGGCACGTACCGGATCGCGCAGCGGCCCGAGCACGCGATGCATCGCGCGCGGGCGAGCTTCGCGTTCACCGCGCTGATCTCGTACCTGCAGCTCCCGCTGCGGCGCTGCGTCGAGCTCATGCGGCGCGAGCTCGCGGCCGCGACGGTGAGCGGCGATCTCACCTACGCGAGCTTCCACGCCAAGCACATCGCGGACTTCCGCCTGGTCGCGGGAGATCCCCTCGACGAGATCGCAGCCGACGCGAGCGAGGCGCTCGAGCTCGCGGATCGCTCCGGCGCGCCTTCGGTCGTCACGTCGATGCGCAGCCGCCTGCGCATGATCGATCTCGTGCGCGGAGGCACCGCGGTCGTGCCGCGCGAGCCGCTGGTCGCGAGCGGGCGCGAGGTCGACCAGTTCCACCGCGTCTTCCACGAGCTCGTCGCCCGGTTCCTCCGTGGTGATCACGAGGGCGCGGCGATCGCCGGGGCGCGCGCGCGCGCACGGCTCGGCGCGGTGCTCGGCTTCGTGCTCGTGCCCGAGTGCCGCTTCTACGCCGCGCTCGCCGACACATCGATGCTGGACGGCCCCAAGGATCGCGAGCACGACGAGGAGCTCGGCGACGGCGATGGACCGACCCGCGTGCCGGTCGCGGTGCGCGAGGATCTCGACGTGCTCGAGGCGCTCGCGGGGAGCCAGGCCGAGACGTTCGGGCCGCGCGCCGCGCTGGTCGCGGCCGAGATCGCGCGCGTCGAAGGGCGCGAGCTCGACGCGGAGCGCGGCTACGAGGACGCCGTACGAGGCGCGCGTGCCGCCGGCATCCTCCACGTCGAGGCGATCGCGTGCGAGGTCGCCGCGCGCTTCCACCGGCGCCGAGGGCTCGACACGATCGCGGACGCGTACCTCGTGCAGGCCCACGATCTCTACGAGCTCTGGGGCGCGCGCGCGAAGGCGCACGCGCTCGCGATCACGATCCCCGCGCTCGCGCGGCGCGACGAGCGCATGCGCGAGTGCCCCGACGTCTCGGGCGTGCTCAAGGCGTCGCAGGCGGTCACCGGCGCGCTCCTGCTGCCCGACCTCCACGCGCGGCTCCTCGAGGTCGCGGTCGAGAGCGCGGGCGCGCAGCGCGGGTGCCTCGCGCTCGTGACGCCCGGCGGGCTGCTCCTCGCAGCGGCGCGTGGTCACGGCGCGAGCGCGTTCGGCGAGCTCGATCGACCGATCCGCGCCGCGAGCCTGCCGCTCTCGGTGTGCGACGCCGCGGTCCGCACCCGACGCGCGGTGATGATCTCCGACGCGTCGGGCCCGCACCGCTACACGTTCGACCCCTACTTCACCGCGGGGCAGCGGCGCAGCGTGCTGTGCCTGCCGATCCTCCGCGACGATCGCGCCACCGCGATCCTCTATCTCGAGAACGACCTCGTCCCCGGCGCGTTCTCGGCCTCGCAGCTCGCGGTGCTCGACGTGCTCGCGTCGCAGGCCGCGGTCTCGCTCGAGAACGCGCGGCTCTACTCCGGGCTGCGCCAGGAGAACGCGGAGCGCCGCGCCGCCGAGGCGCGCCTCCAGGAGCGCGAGGCGCTGCTGCACGCGATCTTCGACAACTCGACCGCGCTGATCACCGTCAAGGATCTCGACGGGCGCTTCACGCTCGCGAACCGCCGCTTCGCGGAGATGGTCGGGCTCGAGCCCGCGCAGGTCGTCGGCAAGACCGACGCGCACCTCTTCGCGGAGTCCGTCGCCGAGGCGATGCGCGCGCTCGATCGACGCGTGGTGCGCGAGGATCGCGTGCTCGAGTCCGACGACGTGATCCCCCACGCGGACGGCGTGCACCAGTACATCACCGAGCGCTGTCCGCTGCGCGACGAGAACGGCGCGATCACCGCGATCTGCACCATCTCGACCGACGTCACGTCGCGCCAGCGATCCCACGAGATGCTCCAGCGCTCGATGTCGCTCGTGGAAGCCGCGCTCGAGTCCACGGCCGACGGCATCCTCGTGGTCGACACCGAGGGGCGCATCGTGCGCTTCAACCGGCGCTTCATCTCCATGTGGCGGGTGCCCGAGGACGTCCTCACCGCGCGCGACGATCACCGCGCGCTGAAGCACGTGCACGATCAGCTCGTCGCGCCCGAGGAGTTCATGGCGCGGGTGCGCGAGCTCTACCGCAGCCCCGAGGCCAGCGGGCTCGAGACGATCCGCTTCAAGGACGGTCGCGTGTTCGAGCGCTACTCGCAGCCGCAGCGCCTCAACGGCGAGATCGTCGGGCGCGTGTGGAGCTTCCGCGACGTCACGCAGCGCGTGCAGGCGCAGGAGCAGCGCGACCGGCTCCTCGCCGAGGAGCAGCGCGCCCGCACCGCCGCCGAGGCCGCGGTGCGCATGCGCGACGAGTTCCTCTCGGTCGCGTCGCACGAGCTGCGCACGCCGCTCACGAGCCTCCAGCTCGCGGTGCAGAGCCTCGAGCTGCGCTTCCAGCTGTCCGGCATGGTCGAGCCCGACGCGCTCATGCGCGTGATCACCGTCAGCAAGCGCCAGATCCGGCGTCTCGCCTCGCTCGTGACGCTGCTGCTCGACGTCTCGCGGTTCCGCGAAGGGCGCCTGCAGCTCACGCTCGGCGAGGTGGATCTCCACACGGTGGTGAACGAGGTCGCGACACTCCTCGGCGACGAGCTCGCGCGCTCGGGCAGCTCGCTCCAGGTCTCGGCGGCGAGCGACATCGGAGGCCCGCCGGTGATCGGCCGCTGGGACGCGCTGCGGATCGAGCAGGTGGTCACGAACCTGATGACCAACGCGATCAAGTTCGGCCGCGGCGAGCCGATCGAGATCACGATCGAGCGCCAGGACGAGCGCGCGATCCTCAAGGTGCGCGACCGTGGCATCGGCATCCCGCGCGAGGTGAAGGAGCGGCTCTTCGCCCCGTTCCAGCGCGGTGTGTCGTCACGCCACTACGGCGGCCTCGGCCTCGGCCTGTTCATCACCCGTGTGATCGTCGAGGCGCACGGCGGGTGCATCTCGCTGGAGAGCGAGCCCGATCAGGGCGCCACGTTCACCGTCGAGCTGCCGCTCGCCGGTCCCCCTCGCGAGGAAACCTCCGAATGAGCCAGTGCAAGGTCTGCATCGTCGACGACGACGACGACATCCGCGAGGCCATGCGCCTCGCGCTCGAGCTCCACGGTCTCGAGGTGATCGAAGCGAGCGACGGCGAGGAGGCGCTCTCGCGCTTGCACGGATCGCACTGCGGGCTGGTGCTGCTCGACCTGATGATGCCCGGCATGAACGGCTGGGAGTTCCGCGCGAAGCAGCGCGCCGACCCCGAGCTGGCGAGCATCCCGGTGCTCGTGCTCTCGGGCGCGCGCGACGTGGAGAGCCACGCGCGCGAGCTCGGCGCATCGGCGTGGGTGCAGAAGCCGATCGAGCTCGACCACCTGATCGTCGAGGTGGATCGGCTCTGCAAGGACGGCCGCGCGGAGCGCGCTGGCTAACCGCCTCGGCGGGGAGGATCCCCGGCGATTCCGCGTACCTCGCTCACCATTCCTGGTGGCTGGAGTTTTCGCGCTGGACGCGAGGACGGGCCCTGGGGTGGGATCGACGGCGATCGGAGGCCGAGGGAGATGGCGATCGAGCGAGGGTTCCGGGCGAAGCTCCGCTACCGGGCGAACGAGTTCATCGGCGGAGGCGCCGGCAAGCAGCTGCTCTTCCTCGCGGTGTTGACCGCCGCGCTGGTGATCGGGTTCACGACCGTCGGCCTGGTGCTCGGGCTCGGGGTCGAGGACGGGTTCGCCGGCGGCTTCGTCGAGCGCGCGTACGAGGTCAGCTGGTTCTACTTCGGCCGCGTGATCGACTCGGGCACGTTCACCGGCGACAGCGGCATCGGCAACCGCGCGATCTCGACGGTCGCGTCGATCCTCGGCGTCATCGTCGCGGGCCTCCTGATCTCCGCGCTCGCCGGCAACTTCCAGCAGGCGCTCGAGGACATCCGCAAGACCGGCGCGCCGGTGATGGAGGACGGGCACTTCCTCGTGCTCGGCTGGAGCGAGAAGATCTACTCCGTCATCGATCAGCTCGCCGAGGCCTACGCGCCCAAGGGCCGCATCACCGTCGTCGTGATGGCCGAGCGCGACAAGGTCGAGATGGAGGAGAAGCTCTACGACAAGGTGCAGTACCAGCACCGCGTGAAGCTCGTCGTCCGCTCCGGCTCGAGCGTCGTGCTGAACGATCTCGCGAAGGTCAGCTTCGATCGCACGCAGGCGATCGTCGTGCTGGTCGACGACGCCGACGTCGACGATCCCGACAAGGCGGACGCGCGGATCATGAAGACGCTGATGGCGATCTTCAATCATCCCGACGCGCGCGGGCGCACCGACGGCCTGCGCGTGACCGCCGAGGTGATGCAGTCGCACAACCAGGAGCTCGCGATCATCGCGAGCAACCACCGCGCGCGCGTCGTGAAGACGAACGAGATGATCTCGAAGATCATCCTGCAGACGGCGCGCATCAGCGGCCTCTCGCTGGTCTACGACGAGCTGCTGCGCTTCGAGGGCAACGAGATCCACTTCAAGAAGATCCCGCCGGTGGTGGGGCGCCGGTTCGGCGACATCCTGCTCGACTTCCCGAACGGCATGGTCGTCGGCGTCGCGAAGGCGAACGGCTCGGGTCACACGCTGAACCCGCCGGCCGATCACGTGATCGGGCCCGACGAGGAGCTGCTGATCCTCGCAGAGGACGCGTCGGTCCAGCACAAGCCGTACGCCGGACCGCTCTCGCTCGCGTCGATGCCGGTGCTCCAGTCGAACGCGCAGAAGCGCGTCGAGCACATGCTCGTGCTCGGGTGGAACCCGAAGATCCACCCGATGATCAAGGAGTTCGACGACTACGTCGCGCCCGGCTCGACGCTGACGCTGGTGAACAACCTCCCGGAGGACGAGCGCGCCACCGAGATCGCCGAGAAGGTCGGCGAGGTGAGCACGGTGCAGCTGCGACACCTCGTCGGTCAGTTCACGAGCCGGCACCTGATGGATCAGCTCGGCCCGCAGAACTACCCGCTCGTGATGGTGCTCGGCGATCAGGTCGAGGGCACGAGCGCGGAGGACGCGGACACGCGCGCGATCATCGCGCTGCTCCTCCTGCGCGATGCGCGCCGTCGCTCGGGGCTCGCGCCGAACCAGCGCGTGTGCAGCGAGATCCTCGATCCCAAGAACCGCGAGCTCGCGGCGACCACGCAGATCAACGACATCGTGATCTCGAACGAGATGGTCTCGATGGTGCTCGCGCAGATCACGTACGAGCCGCGCGTGCAGGCGGTGCTCGAGGACCTGCTGCGCAGCGAGGGCAGCGAGGTCTACGTCAAGCCGATCGAGCTCTACGCGCCGCCCGGGCAGCCGGTGTCGATCGAGTACCTGATGCTCGCGGCCAAGGCGCGCGGCGAGCTGATGATGGGCGTCCAGATCTACGAGGACGCGCCCGAGAAGAAGTACGGGCTCGTGCTGAACCCCATGAATCGCCAGGCGCCGTTCATGCCGAAGCCGGGCGATCGCGTCGTGGTGCTGGCGGAGGAAGACGGCTGACCGTCTCCCACCCGCGATCACCGCAGGCGTAATTGTCTCCCTTGAAGGACGGGCGCCGATCGGGCACACCCGGATTCTCTCAACGGAGCTGTAACGCCTCACATGACGAATTCGAAATCCGCGGTGGTCGAGGTCCATGCCGACCGCATCGAGCGCATTCGCGACGTACTGGCCATGATCTCGCTCGGCGAGTTCGATCCCGCCGAGCACCTCATCCCGAGCGACTACGACGACGACTTCTCGTCGTTCGAGGAGACGATCAACCTCTTCGCGCGGCAGCTGCACGCGTCGGTGCGCGAGAGCGAAGCGGCGATGCAGAAGCTCGAGGGCGCGCGCGTCGAGCTCGAGGCGAAGCTCGCGACGATCGAGCGACAGCGCGTGGCGATCCGCGAGCTCTCGACGCCGGTCGTCGAGCTCTGGGAGGACATCATCACGCTGCCGGTGGTCGGCGAGCTCGACTCGCAGCGCGCGAAGGAGATGACCGATCGGCTGCTGCATCGCATCGCGGAAGGCGGCGCGCGCTGCGCGATCGTCGACGTGACGGGCGTCGCGGTGGTGGACACCGCGACCGCGTACCACTTGCTGCAGATGGTCGCGGCGACGCGGCTGCTCGGCACGTTCTGCGTGCTCACCGGGATCAGCCCGCGCGTGGCGGACACGCTCAGCCACGCGGGCGTCGAGCTCCGCGACGTGGTCACGCGCGGCACGCTCCGCGACGGGCTCGAGGAGTGCTTCGATCACCTGCGCGCGGGGAAGAACGGAACGGCGAAGAAGCGCGCGACGACGCAGCGCACGGCGAAGGAGCACGGATGATGGGCGAGCTCCAGATCGAACGTGCGACCGTGTCCGGCCGGAGCGTGCTCGCCATCGTGCAGGCGGTGCGCTCGTTCTCGGTCCTCGTCACCACGCTGCTCGACGTGATGCAGATCCAGACCCGCGACGCGAGCGGCGCGCTCGCGGTCGATCCCGAGGCCTGGTACCCGGTGCGCCACTACCTCGTGACGTACAAGAAGATCGACTCGCTGCTCGGCGGGCGCGGCCTCGAGAAGGTGGGCTCGCTGGTGCCGTCGAACGCGGTGTTCCCGCCGAACATCAAGGACGTGCGCGCGGCGCTCGCGTCGATCGACGTCGCGTACCACATGAACCACCAGCTCGACGGCAAGCCGATGTTCGATCCCGCGACCGGCGCGATGCTCGAGGGGATCGGGCACTACCGGTGCGAGGCCGTGCCGGGCAAGAACGAGGTGCGCCTCGTCTGCGACGACGCGTATCCGTGCCGCTTCGATCTCGGGCTGATCCGCGGCATGGCGCATCGCTTCGAGGCGGGCGCGACGGTGACGCACGACGCGCACGGGCCCTGTCGCACGAAGGGCGGAGCGAGCTGCACGTACATCGTGACGTGGTGAGCCGACGCGGGCGCTGACGTTCTCAGTCGGCGCCGAGCACGGCGCGCAGTCGGGTCGTCGCGAGGTCCACGAACGCGCGGACCTTCGCGGCGACCGCGCGCCCCTCGCGATGCACGACGTGCACGGGGATCGGCGGCGGCTCGTGGTCCTCGAGCACCACGCGCAGCCGCCCCGCGCGCAGCTCGGGCTCGACCTGGTACGAGAGCACGCGCGTGAGGCCACGACCGGCGAGCGCCGCGGCGATCGCGAGCTCCGCGCCGTTCACGATCAAGCGCGCGTGCGGCGTGATCACCTGGGTCTCGCCCTGCGACTCGAAGGTCCAGTCGCGCAGGGCGCCGCTGCCCGAGAACGCGATCAGCTCGCGATCCGCGAGCTCCGCGGGGCTGCGCGGCGCGCCGTGCGCCTCGAGGTACGCAGGCGAGGCGCACACCACGCGTCGCACCGTGCCGACGCGCACCGCGCGCATCGACGAGTCCGGCAGGTGCGCGATGCGAACGGCGACGTCGACGCCCTCCTCCGCGAGGTCGACGACGTGATCGACGAAGAGCGCGCGCACCGAGAGCAGCGGATGACGCTCGAGCAGCTCGAGCACGATCGGCGCGACGTGCAGCCGACCGAACGTCGCGGGCGCGGTCACCGCGAGCCGCCCGCGCGGCTCGGCGTGCAGTCCCGCGGCGATCGTCTCCGCGTCCTCGAGGTCGCGGAGGATGCGCTTGCAGTCCGCGAGGTACCGCTCGCCCGCGTCGGTGAGGCGCACCACGCGCGTCGTGCGATGCAGGAGGCGCGTGCCGATGCGCTCCTCGAGCGACGCGATCGCGCGCGTGACGGCGGGCGGCGACATCGCGAGTCGGCGCGCGGCAGACGCGAACCCACGCTCTTCCGCGACCGCGACGAACGCGCGCATGGCCTCGAGCCGATCCACGCGCGTCATTCCGCGGAGCGCAAGAGTGCGTTGTCAAGAGCGTCGTTCTCGCGCTGCGCGTCGCGCGCCATGGTGCGCGACATGACGAAGCCGCCGATCCGCCTCCATCGCCACGTGCTCTCGGGCCACTCGCACCGCGTCGAGCTCTTCTTGTCGTTGCTCGGGCTGCCCTCCGAGCTCGTCGACGTCGACATCACGAAGGGCGCGCACAAAGCGCCCGAGTTCCTGCGCAAGAACGCGTTCGGTCAACTGCCGGTCATCGAGGACGAGGACTTCGTGCTGCCCGACAGCAGCGCGATCCTCGTCTATCTCGCGAAGCGCTACGACACGAGCGGGCGGTGGCTGCCGAGCGACGCGCGCGATGCGGCCCAGGTGCAGCGCTGGCTCTCGGTCGCGGCGGGACAGCTGGTGCAGGGCCCGGCGGTCGCGCGGCTCGTGAAGGTGTTCCGCGTGCCGCGCGACGCCGACCAGGCGACGAGCGTCGCGAACCAGCTCTTCGGGGTGCTCGAGGCGCACCTCGCGTCGCGTCGCTTCTTCGTCGGCGATGGACCGACGATCGCGGACATCGCGCTCTACTCGTACACGCGACACGCGCCCGAGGGCGGCATCTCGCTCGAGCCGTACCCGAGCGTGCGCGCGTGGCTCGAGCGCATCGAGGCGCTGCCCGGCTTCGTCCCGATGAAGGCGAGCGCGGTCGCATGAGCGCGCCGCCGCCCGGCTGGTCGCGCGGCGAGTCGCCGTTCCACGCGGGGGAGCGCGCGGTGCAGGAGCGGCTCGGAGCGCGCGAGCGCGTCGAGCGCCAGGGGCGGCGTGTGATCCGCGACTTCATGCCGGATCAGCACCGCACGTTCTACGCGGAGCTGCCCTTCGTCGTGATCGGCAGCGTCGACGCGCAGCGACGGCCGTGGGCGTCGCTCGTGGTAGGCGCGCCCGGGTTCGCGCGCTCGCCCGATCCGCGCACGCTCGAGGTGCACGCGCGTGCGGCGCCCGGCGATCCGCTCGGGGATCACCTGCGCGTCGGTGCGCCGATCGGCCTGCTCGGGATCCAGCTCGAGACACGGCGGCGCAACCGCGTGAACGGCACGATCGTGCGCGCCGATGACGGCGGCTTCGCGCTCGAGGTCGGACAGAGCTTCGGCAACTGCCCGCAGTACATCCACGTGCGCACGCCGGGCTTCGTGAGCGCGCCGCCGCCGCGGGTGATGGCGCGAGATGCGACGCTCTCGCCGCGCGCGATCGAGCGCATCGAGCGCGCCGACACGCTCTTCATCGCCACCAGCACGAGCGAGGACGTCGACGTGTCGCATCGCGGCGGCGCGCCCGGCTTCGTGCGCGTGCGCGGCTCGGTGATCACGATCCCCGATTATCGCGGCAACGCGCACTTCAACACGCTGGGGAACATCGAGGTCCATCCGCGTGCGGGGCTCGTCGTCGTCGACTTCGAGACCGGCGCGCGCGTGATGATCACCGGCGATGCCGAGATCGTGTGGGACGGGCCCGAGGTCGACGCGCTCGAGGGCGCGGAGCGCGCGATCCGGATCCGCGTCACCGAGGTGATCGAGATGGCGTCGTCGTCGCTCGACGATCAGCCCTGATCGACGCGCTGCGCGAACACGATCACGTTCCCCGCGGGGTCGTTCGTGATCGTCTCGCGAGCGCCGTAGAACGTCGTGCGCTCCGCGACGACGACGTCCTCGTACCCTGCGAGCGCGCGCTGCACCTCGGCGAGCGACGCGACCTTCACGTAGAGCGCGGCGCGATAGTGCTCGGCCGGCGCGTCGGCGATGTCGTTCGCGACCGAGCGCTCCGACTGCAGCATCAGCTCGGCGCCGTCCTTCACGAGGATGACGAAGCCGATCGTGTCGCCCTCGGGCACCTCGACGGTCTTCGTGAATCCGAGCCGGTCGATCCAGAACGGCAGGCACGCTTCGATCGAGGGCACGATCAAGTTCGCAGTGATCTTCATGCGCGCTCCTCTGCCACGTCGAACGCGCTCGTGATTGGAGAAATGGAACCTCGCGCCCGGGCGATCGCGCCCGGCGTCATTCCCGCGATCGCGCCGAGCTCGTGCACCAGGTGCGCCTGGTCCGCGAAGCCGTGCTCGATCGCGAGCGCAGCATGATCGCGATCGCCGCGCGCGATCGCCGCCATCGCGCGCTGCGCACGCGCGATCCGCGCGAGCTCCTTGGGCCCGAGCCCGACCACGGCGCGCACTCGACGCGCGAGGTGCTGGCGAGAGATCCCGAGCTCCTCCGCGACCGCCGCGATGCGCGGCGCGCCCGGCGCGACCAGCCGCGCGATGGCCCGCGACGTGGTGCGATCGACCGCCGCAGAGGCGAGCACGCGCGACGCGACGAACGACTCGACGAGCGCCCGGCGCGCTTCGATGGTCGGCGAGCGCGTCAGCGCGTCGATCACGGGGCGGGCTTCGATCCCCAGCGCGTCGAGCTCGACGTGCGCGTCGGTGATCGTGTCGACCGGCGCATCGAGGAAGCGCGCCGCGCCTCCGGGACGAAAGCGCACCGCGACGATGTCGCGCGCCATCGCGGGCACCACGCGCGCGCTCGTCATCGCGCCGACCACGACGGCGCGCGGCCGCGTCCCGAGGTGGAACATCACGTCCACACATCCGTCGGGCAGCACGCGCGCTTCACGCCCGGCGCGCTCGCGCTTGGTCCACACGCGATCGATCACGCCGGCGAGCGCGGCGCGCGGGAGGTGCTCCTCGTAGGGCGCGTCGGCGCTCACGCCCGGAGCGTAGCCCGTCAGGGCGCGTGCAGCGTCTCGTGCGGCGTGAGCTCGACGTGCGTCTCGTCGCCCGACGCCTCGAACACCACGTCGGCGTAGGTCGGCACGCCCGCGTGATCGACGTCGTCCTCGCTGCGCACGAGGCTCGCCGCGTAGCGCCCGGGCCGCACGTCGCGGAACAGGATCTCCGCGGTTCCGCCGGCGATCGGCGCGGCCCCGACGTGGAGCGCGTGCTCGCGCGAGCGCTCCGCGGCGGAGTGCGGATCGAAGAGGGCGACGAGCGCGACGCCGCGCTCCCGACGCAGCCCGCGCACGTGGACCACCACGCTACCGATCGAGCCCGAGTCCGCCATCGGTCTGCGAGATGGGCCCCGCCGCGCCGGCGGCAACCCGGGTGTCGCACGATGCCGCAGCGACTACGATCGCGCCGATGCGCCTCGCGCCGATCGCGCTCGTGCTCCTGCTCGTCGTCGTGCCGGCGAGCGCGCGCGCGTGGTGCCAGATGGTCACCCCACGTCCGTGCGAGCGCGCGAGCGACTGCCTCACGGGCCAGGGCTGCACCGACTCCGGTCAGTGCGCGTGGATCGGCGCGCCGCTCGAGTGCGAGGTGCCCGACTTCGCGCGCACGTTCCCCATCGCGTGGCGACGTCGCTGCACCACGATGACGATCAGCGCGGCGAGCCCTTCGGGCGACCTCATGCGCCAGCACGTCGCCGCGATCCTCGAGCGCTCGATCGCGACGTGGGAAGCAGTGCGCTGCGAGGGCGGGGGCACGCCCGGGCTCGACGTCACGCTGCTCGACGAGCCCGACGAGTGCGTGCGCGCGTCGCACTCGAGCTCGGGCGGCAACGTCCACTCGCTGATCTTCGTCGACGAGGGGTGGGCCACCGAGCGCATGCACGATCCTCGCGCGTTCGCGGTCACGTCGGTGTGGTTCGGCGCGGGCGGCGAGATCTTCGACGCCGACATCGAGATGAACGAGGCGCTCGGTCCCTACGTCGAGTGCGATCCCGCGGGTTGCACGACGCCGGGCGTCGTCGATCTCGAGAGCACGCTGACGCACGAGCTCGGGCACTACTTCGGCCTCGCGCACTCGCCGCACGACCCGCTCGCGACGATGTGGTTCGACGCCGATCCGCGCGAGACCCACAAGCGCGATCTCGCCGAGGACGACGTCGCGGGCATCTGCACGATGTACCCGCCGGGCTCGCTGCCCGACGCGTGCAACCCCGACCCACGGGGCGGGCTCGACCTCGACTGTCGGACGGTGGAGAGCTGCAACTGCCGCGCGCCGGGCGTGCGCACCGCGCCGACACCGGCGCTCGTGCTCGCGCTGATGATCACGCTGCTCGCGATCGCCGCGCGACGACGCCGCTGATCGCGACGCACTTGCGTCGTCTCACACCGCGGAAACGCGGGCGCGAGCGGTCCGGTACGCTCGCCGGCCTCCATGACCGATCACGCGACCACCGATCCGCAGAAGAAGGGCCTCGGCTGGGCCTTCTGGATGCTCTGCACGATGGAGGGCTTCGAGCGCCTCGCCTACTACGGCCTGCGCGTCGTCATCGGCATCTACATCGCGCAGGTCGGCGAGCCCGGCGGCCTCGAGTGGACCCAGTCGGATCGCGCGACGATCTTCTTCTGGTGGGCGATCTTCCAGTCGTGGCTGCCCACGTTCACCGGCGGGATCGCGGATCGTTACGGCTACAAGAACACGATCTTCGTCTCGATCACGCTGAAGGTCGCGGGCTACCTGCTGATGGCGGTCTCGCGCGACTTCTGGCCGTTCTTCACGGGCGCGATGTTGCTCGCGACGGGCACCGCGCTCTTCAAGCCGGGCATCCAGGGCTCGCTCGCGCAGAACCTCACGAAGGACAACGGCTCGGTCGGCTGGGGCATCTTCTACTGGCTGGTCAACGTCGGCGCGATGATCGGCCCCGGCTTCGCGGGCTGGCTCAAGGACTTCGGCTGGGCGGCGGTGTTCTACGGCTGCGCGGGGATCGCGGCGCTCAACTACGGAATGCTCTTCACCTACAAGGAGCAGGCCTCGGGCGCCGACGTGAGCAAGCCGCTCGGCGAGGTGATGAAGGAGACCTTCGTCAACTTCTTCCAGGCGCGGCTGCTGCTCTTCCTGCTCTGCCTCAGCGGCTTCTGGCTGATGATGTATCAGCTGTGGGATTTCCATCCCTTCTTCATCACCGACTGGGTCGACAGCCGCGGCATCATCGCGGCGCTCCCGATCCCCGAGAGCTGGACCGTCGATCTCGGACGCGGCCGGCACATCGAGCAGGAGCACCTGCTCAACCTGAACGCGTTCCTGATCGTGCTGTTCGTCATCCCGATCAGCCGCGCGGTGAAGAAGCTGCGCACGCTGACCGCGATGCTCGGCGGGATGATCATCGCGACGCTCGGCATCCTCGCGTCGGGCCTCACGACGAGCGGCTGGATGCTGCTCCTCGGCATCCTCTTCTTCTCGCTCGGCGAGATGCTCACGGGCCCGAAGAAGACCGAGTACCTCGGCTACGTCGCGCCGCCGGGCAAGAAGGCGCTCTACCTCGGCTACGTGAACATCCCGGTCGGCATCGGACAGGCGCTCGGGGCGCAGCTCTCGGCGTGGCTCTACGCGCGGTGGGGCGAGAAGGCGATGCTCGCGCAGCGTTATCTCGCGGAGCACGACACCGAGCTGCTCGGGCGCGACGTGACGTGGAACGGCGATCCGCTGACGCTCGAGCAGGCGACGGGCGTCGCGCGCGCCGATGCGTTCCAGCGGCTCTGCGACGCGCTCCACCAGGACGGCGCGGCGGTCACCGAGCTGCTGTGGGCGACCTACGATCCGTGGGTCGTGTGGCTCCCGATCGCGGCGATCGGCGTGACGTCGGTCATCGGTCTCTACCTCTTCGCGCGCGCCGCGAAGAAGTGGGCCGACATGAACCACTGAGTCAGTCGATCGCGATGCTGCCGTCGGGCGTGATCATCACGCCGCCGTCGAGCAGGACGGGGCCGCCCCCGTCGTTGCAGCGCGATCGATCGTAGACGCAGCCCGCGAGCGCGTCGCAGCGCACCGTCTCGCACGGCGCGCCCGGCGGGCAGAGCGCGTCGTTCGGCGCGTGCAGGCACCCGCTCGCGCCGCACGAGTCGATCGTGCACTCGACGCCGTCGGAGCACGAGCCCGCGTCGCACCCGATGCCGCCGTCCATGCACGGCTCGCCCACGCAGAGCCCGCCCTGACAGCTGTCGATCCCGTTGCACCCGAGGCCGTCGCTGCACGGCAGATCGTCGGTCGCGCGGCTGCACGGCTGGGTCTCGAGCGTCGGCACCGACGCGCACGCCGCGTCCGTGCAGACCGCGTCGTAGCGGAAGCGCGACTCGGTCCCGCTCACGTCGCACGTGTCGTCGAAGCCGCTGCACAGCCACTCGCCGTACGTCGTGGTGCCGCAGCTCGTCCCGTCGGTGTCGCGCGAGCACGCGCGCGTCTCTTCGCCGTCGCTGGGCTCGCACGCCGAGTCGACGCACGTGAACGTGCGCACGGTGCGCGACTGCGTCGCGTCCTCGTCGCAGGCGTCCGCGTACCCGCACGCGCCGTACGCGCCCTCCATGCGCGCCGGGCAGTCCTCGTCGCGCGCGCACCCGAGGCAACGATCGGTCTCCTCCTCGCACTCGAGCGACGCGCCGCACGGGTCGCCCGCGTGGACGCACTCGCCGCCGCTGCACGCGTCGAGGCCGTTGCAGAACACGCCGTCGTCGCAGTCGAGCGTGTTGTTCACGTACGCGCACCCGCTCGGGCCGTCGGCGGGATCACCGCTGCACGTGTCCTCGGTGCACGGGTTGTCGTCGTCGCAGAGCGCGGCGCTCCGCGTGTGCGCGCACTCCCCGTTCTCGTCGCAGTAGTCGCTCGTGCACGCGAGCCCGTCGTCGCACGCGGCGGGATCACACTCGCCGCCGTCGACCGTGCTTCCGTCGAGCACGCCGGCGTCGCGCGCCCACGGCATCAGGTCCTCGACGTCGATCGTCGCGTCGCCGCACTGATCGGGCCCGATGCACGTCTGCCCGGGATCGTCGCACGTCACGCCGATGCACCCATCGAGGAGGAGCAGCTGCAGCCAGAGCGTCTGCTCCTCGGCGTACCCGCTGATCGCGCGCACCGTCGCGATCTCGGCGCCGCCCGTGCTGAGCGCGACCGCCTCGATGCGATAGCGCCGCGAGGGATCGCGTCCTTCGGGCGCGAGGGCGACGGTCGTCGGCCATCCGTCGCTCGCCGACACCGGGAACGGGAATTCCTGCACCAGCGTGTCGGGCACGCCGCTCTGTCCACCGGGCGCGCCATAGACGCGAACGACGAGCTGGCGCGCCATCCCGCGCACGCCCGGCTCGGCGTCGATCGTCGCCATCACCTGGGTGTTCGCGCGCATGTTCTCGCACGAGCATCCGGTCGCGAGCGCGCTCGCGACGACCACGAGGACGAGGAGCGCGCGCCTCACGGGATCGGCACCGTCAGCGTGATCGCGATCGCTCCGCCGTCGCCGGTCACGTAGGGCGGGTACACGTCCTCGCGCGTCGTCGTCGCCGCGACCACCGCGCCCGCGACACCGCCCGCGACGACCACGCCGATGATCGTCCACAGCCACCACGACGTCAGCACGTCCTCGCCGCCGCCGTCATCGCGCTCGGCCGACTCGCTCGCCGGCGCGGCGCTCGGCGCGCTCGCCGCGTCCTGCGCCGCGGCCGCCTCGGCCGCCGCGACCGCTGCCGCTTGCTCGTCCTCGCGCGCGATCTCCTCGCGCAGCACGCGGAGCCGACCTTCGACCTCGCGGCGGTTCGGCGCGTCGGGCAGCGCCGCGAGGTACGCCTCGAACGCGCTCACCGCCTCGCGCTCGCGCCGCAGGCGATCCGAGCTCGTGCCGATGTTGTAGAGCAGCTCGGGGCGCCCCGAGAGCTCGTGCGAGCGCTCGAAGTACTCGAGCGCGTCCTCGAAGCGCCCGTCGGCGAACGCGACGCGCCCCGCCTCGAACAGCGCCCGCGCTTCGGCGTCACGCGACGACGACTGCGAGGAGGACGCGGGCGGGGTCCCGTCCTGCGCCGCCACGACGCTCGGGAGCGCGAGCGCGAGGGCGAGAGCGGTCCACGAGGCAGCGAGCCATCGGGCCATTCGACGGGATCATACGCCCGTGCGGCGCCGGCGGATCAAGCACCGCGCGCCCACCTCCGCGCACTCATCCGAAGACGCGATCGACGAGCGCGGTGTCGACGTACTCCGTGATCTCGGCGACGCGCTCGCCCTCGAAGCGCATCACGAAGCAGTACTGGTTGTCGTAGCGCGCGCCCTTCTTCGTCACGTTGTCGCCGCGCGCCTCGACGACGACGAGCTCGCCGTCGGCGATCACGCGCGACGCGGCGATGCGCATCGCGCCCTCGATGCGCGACCGCAGCGGCGCGATCAGCTGCTCGAGGATCACCGGCTTGGTCGCGAAGCTGCGCGAGAACCGCGAGGTCCCGCTGATCGTCCACCGACAGTCGTCGGACATCATCGCGAAGAAGCGCTCGAAGTCGCCCTCCGCGGCGCGCGCGAAGGCCTCGGTGACGAGGGCTCGTCTCGGATCGTTCGTGTGCATGCCGATCGAGATGCCGCCCGCCGCGCTCCACCGATTGGAAGAATCGGCCATGCCCGCGTGCTCGCGCGCGCGGTCACGACCATGCTCTTCTCCGTGCTGACGACCCGCGCGTTCGCTCCGCCCCGCGCGCTCGCGCGCTTCGTCGAGTGCGTGCGCGTGATCGACGCGCCCGAGCTCGCACGCCTGCGCTACGAGCGCCTGCCCGACGGCAAGACCGAGCTCGTGGTGCGCATCGACGGACGCGGCGCGGACGCGGGCGCGATGGGCACGCGCACCCGCGCGGTCAGCAAGGACGCGGGCCCGCTCGCCTCGGCGGTGGTGGTGCGCTTCCGCGCGGCGGGCGCGTATCCGTTCTTCGGCATGCCGATGTCGGAGCTCACCGATCGCCACACCTCGATCGAGACGCTCTGGGGCGGCAGCGGGCGCGCGCTCGAGGACGCGCTCGCGGGCGCGCGCAGCGGCGAAGCGCGGGTGCGCGTGATGCTCTCCGCGCTCGAGGCACGGCTCGCGAGCGATCGTGTGTTCGAGCCCGCCGCGGCCGCCACGGTACGCCGCGCGACGCGCACGATCGCGGCGATGGAGACGCTCCCGCGCGTCGACGCGCTCGCCGCGCACGTCGGGCTCAGCGAGCGCCAGCTCCGCCGCGCGTTCGACGCAGTGATCGGCGTCGGCCCCAAGCACTACCTGCGCATCGTGCGGTTCCAGCGCGCGATCGCGATGCTGCGCGCCGACGTGCCCCGGCCCCCGTGGGGCGTGATCGCGCGCGACGCGGGCTACTTCGACCAGGCGCACATGATCGCCGAGCTCCGCGAGATGACCGGCCGCGCGCCCTCGGAGCTCGCCCGGCGGCTCGCGGAGCGGCGGCGCGAGCTGGCGCTACGGAATCCGTAGCGCGGTCCTCGCGCCATCGACGACCTGGCGCACGGCGACCGCCGCATCGCGCCCGTAGGCTCGTCCATGATGAAGTGGACCAAGGGCGAGCACGAGATCGACACCGAGAAGACGCGCCTCGACGTGGGCCTGATCCATCGCTTCCTCGCCGAGGACTCGTACTGGGCGAAGGGCATCTCGCGCGAGCGCGTGGAGCGCGCGATCGAGCGCTCGTGCTGCTTCGGGCTCTACCGTGGCGCGCGCCAGCTCGGCTACGCGCGCGTCGTGAGCGACGAGGTCACGTTCGCCTATCTCTGCGACGTCTTCGTGCTCCCGGACGCGCGCGGCGCCGGCCTCGGCAAGTGGCTCGTCGAGGTGAGCACCGGTCAGCACCAGGTGCGGCGATGGATGCTCGGCACGCTCGACGCGCACGGCCTCTACGCCCAGCACGGCTTCGCGCCGATGCGCGAGCCACAACGATTCATGGAAAGACTGGATCCGGACATCTACACGCGTGGTGGATGACACGGGTCAGGGGCGGCGCGGTCTCGGGTATCCTCGAAGGGCGGTGGGCAGTCGTCGCCTCGAGCGTGCGCTCTGGTGCATGTGGTTGTGGGCGTGCGCGGCACCCGGCTGCGGGCGCATCGGGTTCGACCCGAGCGCCCTCGAGGAGCGCGACGGCGGCGCGCTCGACGCCCGCACGCCGTCCCGCGACGCGACCACCCCCGAGGACGCGACGTCCCCAGCGGACGCCCCGACCGCCGACGCGTTCGTCCCGTTGAGCCCGGACGCCGCGATCCTCCCCGACGCGACCACGAGCTGCCCCGCGGTCTGCAACGACGGCTGCGCCGGCGGGACGTGTCGGATCGTCGGGGACGTGCTCGCCGCGATCGTCTGCCCGACCGGCATGCCCTGCCAGGTGCGCTGCGTCGCGCGCCAGGGCTGCATGACCAACGTCCAGTGCGCCGGCGCGTCGAGCTGCGAGGTGCTCTGCGAAGGAGATCGCAGCTGCTTCTTCGGCGCGACCTGTGGCAGCGCGCCCTGCACGGTGCAGTGCCTCGGGACCGACTCCTGCGGACCGATCGCCTGCGCCGACGCGTCGAGCTGCTCGATCGACTGCCCCGGACCGAGGAGCTGCGGGTTCGGCGTGCAGTGCGGCTCGAACGCGTGCTCCGTCACGTGCTCGGGCGTCGGCAGCTGCTCGGGCGGCGTGTTCTGCGATGGCTCGTGCGCGTGCGACGCGGTGTGTGGCGCGTCCGCCGCGTGCCCGGGAGGCTCGGCCCGGGTGGTGTGCCCGTCCGGATGCAGCACCATCGACGGGTGCAGCGCGACCGGCGTCTGCGACGGGTGCTGAGGAGATTTTCCCCGCGCGGGGGAGAATTTCCCCGAGCGGGGTGTCGACATGGCGCAATCCGTGGTATCCACGATGCCGAGGCGCGTCGGGGTACAGGCGTCGATGTCGTTCGCCGCCCCACATCGCCGCCCTCGAAAGGTGACGATGAAGAAGCTCGTGACGGGATTCCAGCGGTTCCGAGACCACGTGTTCGAAGAGCACCGGGAGCTGTTCCATCAGCTCGCGTCCGGGCAGTCGCCGCAGGCGCTCTTCATCACCTGCTCGGACTCGCGCATCCAGCCGAACCTGCTGACGCAGACCGAGCCTGGGGATCTCTTCGTGGTCCGCAACGCCGGCAACATCGTGCCGCCCTACTCGCCCCAGGGCTGCTCGGAGGCGGGCACGATCGAGTACGCGATCGACGTGCTCGGCGTGGCGGACATCGTGGTGTGCGGTCACTCGGGCTGCGGCGCGATGAAGGCGCTGCTCGAGCCCGAGCCGCCGAAGGGTCTGCCCGCGGTGGCGGCGTGGCTCGGCCACGCGGAGCCCACGCGGCGCGTGATGCAGTCGGTCTACGCCGAGCGTCCGGCCGACGAGAAGCTGAACGTCGCGATCCAGGAGAACGTGCTGCAGCAGATGGTGAACCTGCGCACGCATCCGTCGGTCGCGGCGAAGCTCGCGGCGGGCAAGCTCCGGCTGCACGCGTGGGTCTACAAGATCGGCAGCGGCGAGATCTTCGCGTACGACCCCGAGAGCATTCAGTTCCGCCCGCTGATCGAGGTGACGCCGGAGCGCCTGTCGCGCCGGATGCTCGCCGACGCGATCGGCCCGTGAAGCGCGCGTCGAAGAGGTCGAGCGACTACTCGACCTCTTCGACCTTCACCGCGACCTCGAGCGTCTCGCCGCGACCGCCCTTGTAGAGCGTGCCGGACGTCGGGGTCGCGTCGCGGTAGTTGCGCCCGCAGGCCACGCGCACGTGGTCGCGCCCCGCGAGCACGCCGTTCGTCGGGTCGAAGCCGGTCCAGCCCGCCCAGGGCAGGTAGAGCTCGGCCCACGCGTGGCTCGCGTCGGACTGCTGGGTGTTCTCGTAGCGCCCCGCGCCGCCGGTGAAGATGTAGCCGACGCGGTAGCGCGCCGGGATGCCGAGCAGGCGCGCGAGGCAGATCAGCAGGTTCGCGAAGTCCTGACAGACGCCGGTGCGCGAGCAGTAGACGTCGTATGCGGTGGTCGCGAGCGTGGTCGACCCCGAGACGTACTTGAAGTCGCGGAAGATCGACGTGTTCATGTCGAGCAGCGTCTGCACGAGATCGCCGTCCTGGCGCTCGACGTAGCTCATCGCGAACTCGACGAGCTCCTGCAGCTGCGTCTCGGGCAGCTCGGGCGGGAGCAGGTACGGCGTCATCATCTGACGCTGCCAGGGCATCCACACGAGCGGGATCGTCACGCGACGCTCGGGCGCGTCGAGATCGGGCGAGGGCTCGTGGAGGATGCGCACCTTCGAGCGCGCGGTGATGCGCAGCTCCTCGTAGGGCTGCTCGATCTCGGCGCGCACGACCTGGTTGCCGAACACGTCGTCGTACGCGCGGCGCAGGCCGCCCGCGTTGAGCTCGAGCGAGTACTCGATCAGCTCCTGGCCGAGGTCGTGACAGGGCTGGAGGCGGAAGAGGTGCTTGCTGCGCTCGACCGGCTCTTCGTAGCGGTAGATCGTCTCGTGGAGGACCGTCATCACGCGGCCCTTCTTCTCGGGCGAGATGACGATCGCGGGCGCCTCGGGCGCGCGCGAGACGCGCTCTTCCGCGTCGAGCCCGACCGGCGGCGGCGCGACGATGCGGCGTGCGGCGCCGGCCCCGGCATGCGAGTCGAAGATGATCGAGCCGCGACGCGCGACGAGCATCTGCCCCTCGGTCATCGCGACCCACTGCGGGCTCGGCGGGGGCGCGGGCGTCGCGCCCTTCTTCGTGTCCGGCGGCGCGGGCTGCGGCTCGGGCGACAGCGGGATCGTCGAGAAGAGCACCGCGGTGCGGTTGCGATCCTCGGCGTCGGTGAGGTCGACGTCGATGTCGGGCGTGCGCCAGATCGTCGACGCGTGGGGCGGCGCGAGGCGCAGCGAGTAGAGCGTGTTGTAGCCCTCGGCGTCGCGATAGACGGCGACGTCGATGCCGTCGGTGAGCAGGAAATTCGCGGTGCCGAGCGTGTCGAGCTCGCGGAACCACTCGTGGAGGCGCTCCCAGCCGATCTCCGCGAGGCGCTTGGCGCCGCAGCTGCGCATGCGCTCGAGGAGCCAGCAGAACGCGCGCTCGGAGTCGGTGCGGCCCATCGGCGCGAACGCGCTCGAGGGCTCGAGCGGGAGCTGCACCTCGAGGTCGCCGAAGAGATCGCCGTTGTGCGCGAGCACGAACGAGCGCCCCGCCCAGTTGTGCGCGAACGGGTGCGTGTCCTGCTCGCTCAGCGTGCGCGCCGCGCCGCGCAGGTGGCAGACGAAGACCGTCGACTGGAAGCGCTCCCAGTCGCGCAGGAGCTTCGTCATCGGGTTCTCGCCGATCGACGTGGGATCTTTGATGACGAGCGCGGCGGGCCCGGCCTCGGGGTACCACGCGAAGCCCCAGCCGTAGCCGTGCTCGCGCGCATCCGCGCCGTGCTCGAGCGCGCGCAGCGAGATCGACGGCGAGACCGGCGCGTCGAGCGACATCGCGAGGAGGCGCGTGGCCTTGTGCTCGCGTGCGTAGACCTCGGCGAGCGGGCCGCGGCCCGTCGCGGAAGGAGCGTCCGCGGAGGGCTGCGGAGTGATCGAACGCGGCGGGACGGACGGCGGATCGCTCACGCCGGGCGAGGGTAGCAGACCGACCCTCGCCGAGCGCGCGGTCTTCAGCGCCAGCGCAGCTCGAGATCCGCGTCGCGCTCGCTCAGCACGCGGACGCGCACGTCGCCGCGCAGTCGGAACACGCGCAGCGCACCCTCGAGCACACCGAGGTGCCACGCGTCGGGCCAGTCCCAGAAGTCGCGGTACGAGAACACCGCGCGCCCCGGCCCTTGCTCGAGCATCCGCACCTCGCCGTGCGCGCGAACGAGCTCGTAGGCGCGCCCGACGAGCGGCACCGCGAGCTCGGGGCTCTTGCCGGCGAGCCCGAAGAGCACCGCGCCGACGGTGCTCTGCACGAACCCGTCGTACGCGCCCCAGCCCACGCGGCGCAGTCCTTCGCGCGGCGGCAACGTCGGATAGAGCGCGTGCGACGCGGCCGCGAGGAACTCGAGCCACTCGGTGAGCGGATAGCCGCGGAACGCGAGATATCGCGCGCGTCCGACGGGCTTGCCGATGCGGCGCGTGCGCTCGGCGACCGGCTCGAAGAAGACGCCCTTCACCTCGGCCGCGGGGCAGCGCGCGAGGCGCGACGGGAGATCGATCGACGCCTCGAGATCGGGCATCACGAACTCGCCGTCGCGCGCGTGGGCTGCAGCGGTCACGTCCGAGAGGCTACTCGATCGCGCCGCGACGCGATCACTCGACGCCACGAGCGCCACGAGCGCCGCGCGCTCGGCGACGCACATCGCCGAGCGCGCGATCGGATCAGCGCGTGACCGAGTACGCGAGCAGCTGCACGCCGTTCGCGTACGACTTCGTGGATCGCAGCGAGAGCGCGCGCTGCAGCGGTCGCGCGAACATCGGGATGCCCGTGCCGAACACGACCGGCGAGAGCTTCACGATGATCTCGTCGACGAGGTCGGCCTCGAGCAGCGCGCTCGCGAGCTCACCACCACCGCACAGCCAGATGTCCTTGCCGTGCTCTTCCTTCAGCGCGCGCACGCAGCCGACGACGTCGTCGCGCACCAGCTCGACCGCGGGGTCGGGCGAGCGCTCGAGCGAGCGCGAGAACACGTACTGGCGAAGCATCGGATACGGGCTCGTGACGCCCATCCGCAGGCCGACGTCGTAGGTCTTGCGGCCCATCAGCACGATGTCGCTCGTGCGGAACGAGTCGAAGAACTCGTCGACGTGCTCGCCTTCGTTCAGGAACCCTTCGTACGTGTGGTCCTCGTGCGCGAGGAACCCGTCGAGCGTGATCGCGACGTGGTACTTCAGCTTTCTCATACGAACCTTCTCTCTCGTCAGGAGCCGACGTGAGCACCGCGCGCGCACACCTCCGAGAGGCGTGATCGCTGCGCGCGATGCGTGGACGTGGATCAGAGAGAGACGGTCATCGTCGACGCGCGGCGGCGCGCGTCGAGCGAACGTCTAGCAGCGGACGCGCGAAGATCAATCGACGGGCACGAGGTCGAGGCCCGGCGCGTCCTGCTCGAACACGAGCGAGAGCGCGACGCCGGGCACACCGAGCGCGAGCACCACACCGCCCGCGATCCCCGCGAACACGAGGCCGTGACGATCACCGAACCAGCCGTAGTCCGGAGGCTGCGGCTCGGTCGCGATGCCGACGATCGCGGCCGCGCCGAGGAGCACGCCCGCCGCGATCAGGAGCGCGTGCCCGGTGCCGCGCAGGAGCGAGCGATCCTCGAGCCGCAGATCGACCCGCAGATCGTGCGCGAGGAGCACCTCGCGCTGCCACTCGATCACGTCGTCGCGCCGCCACCCGAGCCGCACCTCGCCGCGCGGCAACGCGAGCTCGCACGAGGGCTCGCACAGCGTGCGCGGCGCGCCGTCACGTGGAGCGACGACGACCTCGTAGCCCGGGAGCACGAGACCACGCGAGACCGTCACGTCCTGCGCGGCGGCGATCGACGGCGCGACGAAGATCGCGAACGAGAGCAAGCACGCCCGAAGCATCGACGGGCGCATCGTACGCCGAACCGCGCGCTCGCCCAGCGCCGCGCGTCCACGTCCGAGACCTCTCCGTCGCGCCGATCCATTTCACCGCACGGAATGCCCATCCCCGCGCTCCTCGAGGACCCCCGTCATCGGCGCCCCGCTGTTCCTCGTCTCGGGCCCCGAGCTCGTCATCGAGCAGTGCGAAGGCCGGCATCGTCGGCTCGTTCCCCGCGCTCCACGCGCGCCCCGCGCACGTCCTCGAGCAATGGCTCGAGCGCATCTCGCGCGAGCTCGCGGCCGCGCACCCCGAGCGCAAGATCGCGCCGTTCGCGGTGAACCAGATCGTCCACGCATCGAACGATCGCCTCGCACACGACCTCGAGCTCTGCCGGCGCTCCGAGGTGCCGATCCTCATCACGTCGCTGCGCGCGCCCGACGACGTCGTGAAGAGCGCGCGCTCGTACGGCGGCCTCGTCTTCCACGACGTGACCAACGTCCACCACGCCAAGCGCGCGCTCGCCGCGGGCGTCGACGAGCTCATCCTCGTGTGCGCCGGCGCGGGCGGGCACGCGGGCACGTTCTCGCCGTTCGCGCTGGTGCGCGAGGTCCGCGAATTCTACGACGGGCGGATCATCCTCTCGGGCTCGATCGCGAGCGGCGACGCGATCCTCGCGGCCGAGGCGCTGGGCGCCGACCTCGCCGGTGAAGGCGTACATCTGGGGCGCGGGCCAGGGCACCGCTCAGATCCACGACGTGCCCACCACCGCCGAGCTCGTCGCACGACTGGCGCGCGAGTACGACGAGGCGCGCGGCTGTTCGCGCGTCGTTGAAAACACCACGTCGCGACTCGGGAATTCGCGGTCGGGTGCGGGTGATCGACCCACTCGAGGCGACCCGCGCCGACAGCGGCGCCCGGGGCGCGATGCCCCGTGGGCGGTCCGCGCTCGGGCGCCTACGCGGGAGACCCCTGACGTGCGGGACTGCGGCTTCGCGGTACAACGCGGCCCCATGACGCAAAGGGTCCTCGCCGCGATCGTCGCGGTCGCGGCCGCGCTGGGGTTCGCCTTCGCCGCGGTCTCGACGTCCGACTTCGTCGCGCACCTCGATCGTCAGGTCCACGGCATCCACTGCTCGTTCCTTCCCGGCGTCGGCACCGCCGACGTGAGCGGGACGACCGGATGCCACGTGACGCTGATGAGCCCGTACTCGTCGGTCATGCGCGAGAGCGTGTGGGGCGGCATCCCCATCTCGCTGCCCGCGATGGCGGTGTTCGCGTACCTGGTGTTCTTCCCGCTCGCGCTGATCGCGCTGCGGCGCACCGGCGATCGACGCGCGACCGGGTTCCTGCTCGCGGCGACCACGCTCCCGCTGCTCACGTCGATCGTGATGGGCTGGATCTCGCTCACCGAGCTCGACGCGGCGTGCAAGCTCTGCATCGGCATCTACACGGCGAGCACGATCGCGTTCTTCGCGGCGCTCGGGCTCTTCGTGGTCGCGATGCGCGCGCCCGCGGGCGCGACCGCGACGACGGCGACGCGCGGAGGCGACGCGCCGTTCGAGCGGATGGGCCCGGCGCCGCGCATCGCCGCGCGCGGCAAGCGCATCGGGGGCGGCACGCTGCCCGGCGGGTACTCGCCCGAGCAGACGATCCCGGCCGACGAGACGGTGCGCGATCCGGTCGCGCTCGGTCACGCGCCGACGATCGATCTCGCGTCCGAAGAGGCGGCCGCGCAGCAGCCGCGACGTCTCGCCACCGCGAGCGAGATGGATCGCCGCGGCGCGCCCGATCGCCGGTTCGGCAGCTCGCCGTCGCGCACGTCGCCCGACGACGCGCCGATCGGCTGGGGTGTGCTCGGCGCGGCGTTCGCGCTCGGCATCGCGTTCGTGGTGCTCCCGGTCGTGGCGTACGCGGCGAACGCGCCCGACTTCGATCACTACCTCGGCGCGTGCGGCACGCTGCCCTCGCCCGCCGATCCGCATCGCGTGCTGGTTCCGCTCGGCCCGCAGACGCGCCCGCTCGCGGTCACCGAGGTGCTCGATCCGCTGTGCCCCGCGTGCCGCGGCTTCGAGCAGCGCTTCACCGGGCTCGAGAGCGCGTCGCAGGTGTCGCGCCGCGCGCTGCTCTTCCCGCTCGACAGCGAGTGCAACTGGATGGTCGATCGCCCGATCCACCCGGGCGCGTGCGCGATCAGCGAAGCGATCCTGTGCGCCGGCGACGACGCGGAGGACGTGCTCGCGTGGTCGTTCGAGGAGCAGGAGGCGATCCGCACCGCGACGACCAGCGATCCCGGCGCGGCCGCGCGCATGGCGAGCGCGCGCTTCCCCGCGCTCGCGCGCTGCATCGGCTCGCCCGAGGTCCGCGCGCGCCTCAACCGCGCGCTGCGCTGGGCGGTCGCGAACCAGCTCCCGGTGCTCACGCCGCAGGTCTACGTCGGCGACACGCGCATCTGCGACGCCGACACCGACCTCGGCCTCGACTGGACGCTGGCCCGCCTTCTCGAGAGGAGCGCGTCGCGATGACGAACACGATGCGATGGTCGTTCGCGGGTGTGCTCGCGCTCATCCTGTTGCTCACGCCGGTGCTGCTCGCGACGTCGTGGCAGGGCAGCGCGAGCGCGCGCCTCGAGGAGACCGAGGCTGCCGAGGCGGGCCGTGAGATGCCCGCCGTCGCGACGGCGTCCGAGGCCGACGAGGCGTACTGCACGCCCGAGCTGCGGCAGATCCTGCGCCGCGTGCTCACGAGCTGCGGCCTGATCGGCGGCAGCGGTCGCGGCTGTCAGCCCGTCGAGGCGCGCAGCGTGGCGACGATGCGCGGCGACGACTTCAACGCGCTCTTCCTGCCGATGCAGGAGCGCGGCGGGATCCTCCAGTTCGAGCGCGCCGAGGCGACGCTCGACGCGAGCGACACCGCGCTGATCGATCGCGTCTTCGCCGATCGCCGTGGCGCGTCGTACTTCTTCGTCGTCGCGCGCGCGTCGCCGGAGGGCTCGGTCGAGCGCAACCGCGAGCTCTCGCGCGAGCGCGCCGAGGCCGTGATGTCGCACCTGCGCACCACGTTCAACGATCCCGAGCTCGATCGTCAGGTCGGTCTGCTCTGGCTCGGCGAGGAGTACGCGCAGCTCCAGGCGAATTTCTGCGAGTGGCAGCGCAGCGGCGGCGAGGAGTGCCGCCCCGAGGATCTCAACCGGAGCGCGTTCGTCGCATGGATCGATTGCGTGCTGTGATCGTGGCGGCCCTCGCGGTCGCGGGATGCGGTGGAGAAGAGGCGACGATCACGCCGGAGGGCGCGGCGCCCGTCGCTCCATCGCGCGTCGAGGCGGTCGCGGCGCGCGACGAAGATCCGGCGCGTCGCTTCTGCGACGTGTCGGCGGGGTTCGGCGAAGGACGCGAGCTCGCGCTGCCGGCGCTCGAGGGCCCGAGCGCGCCGACCAGCGGATGGCGGTGGATCAACGTGTGGGCGACGTGGTGCCCGCCGTGCGTCGAGGAGATGCCGCGCATCGTCGCGTGGCGTGCGCGGCTCGCGGAGGAAGGCACGCCGATCGAGCCGTTCTTCGTCTCGGTCGACGCGAGCGCCGAGGACGTCGCGACGTGGCGCGCGGCGCACCCGGACGCGCCGGAGTCGGCGCGTCTGGACCCGACGGGCCTCCCCGCGTTCTTCACGTCGCTCGGGCTCGACGCGGCGACGTCGATCCCGATCCACGCGCTGGTCGATCCCACCGGTCACGTGCGCTGCGTGCGCGCGGGCGCGGTCGCGGAGCGCGACTACGCGACCGTGCGCGCGATCCTGAGGACGCGTTGAACGTGTGCAAGATCGGCTCGCCCGCTCAGCACTCCAGCTGGACCGTGGACGCGCGCTGCGCCGCGCTGGCACGAGAGTGCAGCGCGGATGCAGCAGCGCGCGCGTTCTCGGGCGCTCTCGCGTGCCGCTCACGCGGCACGCCGAGTGCTGAGCGGCGCGCCGCGCGCGGTCGGGGCGCTGCGTGTTGCGCGTGCGCGCCACGCACGTGAGCGAGCGCGCGCAGGGAGATCCCGGTGAGGCTGGAACGAGATTGCGGGCGTCGCGCCGAGCGCCGTACGCTGGGCGGCGTGTCTCGGCGGTGGTGTCGCTGGCTCGTCGTCCTCGCGTCGATCGTGACGGCCGGGTGCGATGACAGCGCGGCGCTGACGATCGATCTGCGCACCGATCTGGCTCCAGGCATCGAGTTCGTGCGGGTGCGCGCCGAGCACTCGATGCGCCCGTTCGACGAGGCCGGCGGCGGCGTGCGGATGGTCGAGCAGCTCGCGTCGTCGAGCACCGACTACGTGCACCGCGGCGGGCGCGTCGCCGAGCTCGACGGACTGCGCCCGGGCGCGTCGTTCGTGCGCGTCAGCCTCATCGACGCGCAGGGACGCGTGGTGGTCGATCGCGTGACGACGGTCGACGTGCGGAGACGCGTGTCGATGGTCGTCGTGATCACGCGCGCGTGCCGTGGCGTGGTGTGCCCGGGACCGAGCGACGGGCCCGAGGCGACGACGTGCATCGCCGGGCGCTGCGTGCCGCCCGACTGCTCGCCCGGGAACCCGGGCGCGTGCGGCGATCCCTCGTGCACGACCGACGAGGAGTGCCGTCCCGACGCCGAGTGCGCGGTCGGGCTGTGCCTCGACCGCGAGTGCTTCTACGTCGGCGTCGACGAGCGCTGCGCGACCGACCAGTGGTGCGGCCCGGAGGTCGGATGCCTGGTGCGCCCCGGCCTCGAGAGCGACGGCGGCGTGCCCGACGCACGCG
Source organism: Sandaracinus amylolyticus (assembly GCF_000737325.1). NCBI lineage: Bacteria > Pseudomonadati > Myxococcota > Polyangiales > Sandaracinaceae > Sandaracinus > Sandaracinus amylolyticus. Next base: position 10,080,899 of record NZ_CP011125.1, on the reverse strand, counting down.
CCTGCGCGACGAGCGAGACCGCGTGCGACGACGGCGAGGACGACGACTGCGACGACCTCGTCGACTGCGCCGATCCCGACTGCCTCGGGGTGACGTGCGACGACGGCAGCGCGTGCACGACCGACGACGCGTGCACGTCCGACGGCGCGTGCGAGGGCACGTCGATCGAGTGCGACGACGACGAGGTGTGCACCGCCGACTCGTGTGATCCCGCGACCGGCTGCGTGAACGTCCCCGCGGAGGGCGCGTGCGACGACGGCAGCGCGTGCACCGAGGGCGACGCCTGCGCCGAGGGCGCGTGCGTGGGCACCGCGATCGCGTGCGACGACGGCAACGTGTGCACCGACGACGCGTGCGATCCCGCGACCGGCTGCACCCAGACCGCGAACACCGCGCCCTGCGACGACACGTTCTTCTGCAACGGCGCCGACTCCTGCGGAGGCGGCACGTGCTCGGTGCACACGTCGCCGCCGTGCGCGCAGTTCTGCAACGAGACCACGGAGCGCTGCGATCAGTGCGCAGCCGACGCCGACTGCGGCGCCGTGACGTTCGGCGCGTGGAGCGCGTGCGGCAGCTTCGCGAACACCTGCGACGAGAGCGGCACGCGCACCCGCTCGGTGCTCACGCCGCGCTGCACGTCGGGCATGTGCACCGTCGTCACGACGACCGAGACCGGCGCGTGCACGCGCGACACCGACGGCACGACGTGCGGCACGACCACCACCGGCGCCTGCGGCTACGCCGACGCCTGCGACGAGTCGGGCTCGCAGACCGTCACCACGCGCCGCTGCGTGACCGGCACCTGCACCGCGAGCTCGACCACGCGCGCCTGCGGCGGCCGCGACACCGACGGCGACCTCTGCGGCTCGCGCCGCACCCGCGATCGCTGCTGCGCGGGCGCGTGCCGCGACATCTGGTCCGACGAAGCGAACTGCGGCGGCTGCGGGATCCGCTGCGCGAGCGGCCTGTCGTGCCGCACCATCTCGAGCGGCGCGACGTCGGGCGACGGCGCCGCGTGCTTCCAGTGCACCGCGACGTCGCAGTGCGGCAACGGAACGAGCCGCAACTGTTGGTCGGTCGCGACCGGCGGATACGGATACTGCCAGTGCTTGACCGACTCGGGCTGCGCGTCGGGCGAGCGCTGCTTCACCGGCTCGGGATCGAACTACTGCTACTACCCGTGATGCTCCGCGTCTTCGCTTCGCTGCTGTTCGTCGTCGCGCTGCTCGCGCCCTCGCTCACACGCGCGCAGGCCGCGCGCGAGCTGTCGCCCGCCGAGGTCGAAGAGGCGCGCGCGCTCTTCGTCGCCGGCTCGGCCGCGGTCGAGAGCGGGCGCTGGGCGGATGCGGTGAGCAGCTTCGAGCGCGCGTACGAGATCACCGGCGCGCCCTCCGCGCTCTACAACCTCGGGCTCGCGCTGCGCGCGCTCGGTCGTCATCGCGACGCGCGCGACGCGTTCGATCGCCTGCTCACCGCGCACACCCTCGACGACGCCGAGCTCCGCCGCGAGGTCGAGCAGATGCGCACCGAAGAGGCCGCGCGCGTCGCGGTGCTCGAGCTCGTCGGCCTCGACGCCGACGCGCGACACGCGATCCGCTTCGACGGGCGCGACGTCGCCGACGACGGCGCGCGCCCGCTCGACGTCGAGACCGACGCCGGCGCGCACACGCTGATCGCCGAGCGCGAGGGCTTCCGCCCGTTCGTGTGGGAAGGCGAGCTCGCCGACGGCGAGCGCCGCGCCGTGCGCGCGCTCTTCGAGCCGGTCGCGACGGCGAGCGCGAGCGACGACACCGCGCTGCACGTCGTGCTCGTGGTCTCCGCGATCGCGGCGGTCGCCGCGGGGGGCGCGATCCTCGGGTACGTGCTCTACGAAGACGCGCAGGTGCGCCCGCTCTACGACCAGCGGGTGGAGCCGTGAGGCGCGCCGCGCTGCTCGCGCTGCTGCTCGCGGGATGCGCCGAGACCGGCGTGCTCGAGCTGCAGCTGATGCTGCCCGCGAAGCCCGCGACCGACGGCGAGCCGCTCTTCGCGCAGGTGCAGATCCGTCGCGCGTCGGATCACCCGTTCGACGTCGCGTGGGAGGGCGCGGACGTCGCCGCGGTCGAGCTCGGCGCCGCGCCGGTGCGCTCGCAGATCAGCGTGATCGGCCGCGATCCCGCGCTCGATCTCCACGTCAAAGTGCGCTTCTGCCGCGCGCCTTCGTGCGATGCGCTCGACGACGCGCGCGCGCCCGAGCTCTGGTTCGACATCGAGCGCCCGTTCCACGTCGGTCGCCGCACCGCGTGGGCGACCTGCATCGACGCGGTCCCGAGCGCGCAGCCGACCGACGCGACCACCGTCGAGCGCTGCGACGTGCACGGCTGCACCACCGGCGCGGCCGCGACCTACTGCGACGCCGACGGCGCGCACTTCTGCGAGATCGAGTCGATCGACGAGCCGCCGCGCGAGCTGCAGTGCGCGGACGGCGTAGCGGACTACTGATGCCCGGCGGTACGCTCGACCGCGCGATGACGCCCGCCAGCGATCTGCCCGGCGAGCCGAGCTACGGCCGCTACGAGACGCTCTTCCGCATCGCCGCGGGCGGCATGGCGGAGGTCTACGCGGCGCGCGCGCGCGGCGAGGCCGGCTTCGAGAAGCTCGTCGCGCTGAAGCGCATGCTCCCGCATCTCTCGAGCGACGAGCGCTTCGTCGCGATGTTCATGGACGAGGGGCGCCTCGCCGCGAACATCTCGAGCCCTCACGTGGTCTCGACGCTCGATCTCGGTCGCGCGTCGGACGGCTCGCTCTACCTCGTGATGGAGCTCGTCGTCGGCGTCACGCTCACCACGCTCGTGCGCAACGCGCTGCGCGCTGGCGAGAAGATCCCGATCGACGTCGCGGTCGAGCTGATCGCGCAGGCGGCGCACGGCCTCCACGACGCGCACGAGGCGACCACGCCGTACGGCGAGCCGCTCCACGTCGTGCACCGCGACGTCTCGCCGCAGAACATCCTGATCGGCGCCGACGGACGGGTGCGTATCACCGACTTCGGCGTCGCGCGCGCGACCCAGCGCTCGACCCAGACCACGACCGGCGAGATCAAGGGCAAGCTCGCGTACTTCTCGCCCGAGCAGTGCGCGAATTCCCCGCTCGATCGCCGCAGCGACGTGTTCTCGCTCGCGACCGTCGCGTGGGAGACGCTCACCGGCGATCGGCTGTTCTTCGCCGACAACCCGATGGCGATCTTCGAGCGCGTCTCGAAGATGCCGATCCCCGACGCGAGCTCGCTGCGCCCCGAGGTGCCGGCGCCGATCGCGGCGGTGATCGCGCGCGGGCTCGCGCGAGATCGCGACGCGCGCTTCGCGAGCGCGGGCGACTTCGAGCGTGCGCTGCGCGATGCAGCGCGCGCGTGTGACGTGGTCGCGCCGTCGGGCGAGGTGTCGCGCTTCGTACGGGCCCACGGCGGGGACTCGCTCGCGAAGATGGAGGCGCGCATCCGCGCGTCGCACGCGACGAGCGAGGCGGGGCGAGCATCGGCGCCGCCCGGCGAGACCCCTCCGTCGCACAGCGGCATGGTGGCGCGCGGGGCGCGGACCGCGACGCCCGAGGACGTGGTGCTCCACGAGCAGCACACCGTGGTCACCCCGCCGCCCGTCGAGATGCCGCGCCCGCCGCGCCGCGCGTCGATCGCGATCTGGGCGCTCGCCATCGCGGCCGCCGCGGGCATCGGTGCGTGGCTCGCGATCGCGCAGCGCGATCCGATGGTCGCCACGCCGATCACCACGCCGCCGCCGGCCCCGAGCGCCGAGCCGCCCGCGCCGACGATTCCCACGATCGCCGAGCCGACGCCCGAGCCGGCCGTCGCCGAGCCCCCGCTCGCGCCGAGCCCCGAGCTCGCGGCACCGGCCACCCCGCGCCCCCGCGCCCCCGCGAGCGCCGCCGCGCCGATCCGCCCGCCACGCCGACCACCACGGCGCGCGCGGCCGAGCCCGCTCCCGCGCCCGCCCAGGCGCCCCGCGAGCCCGCTCCCGCGACGTCGACGCGCCCTCGCGGCAGTCGCTTGCTCTCGCTCGATCAGTTCGATCGTGACCTGGGCGGTCACTGAAATACCCAGGTTTTTCCCCGATAAGGAAAACCCTTGGGTGCATGTCCCCGGCGGGACATGAGCTGACAGCCTACGCAGCGTGCGATACGACGCGAGCGGATGGAGCACCGTTCACGGTCTCGCCCGACAGGCGCCCCGCGCGATCAGAGCCGACCGCGGGCGATCAGCTCGCGCCGCGACCGCACACCGATCTTGCGGAACACGGCGTCGACCTGCTTGGTCACGGTGCTCCGCGTCGTGCCGCGGAGCTCCGCGATCTCCGCATCGGAGAGCCCGACCAGCAGCAGCGCGTGCACCGCTCGCTCCGCCGCGGTGAGCGCCGGCGCGGACGCGGCCTCCTCGGGGGCCTTCCGCTCGGGCCAGCTGAACACCACGTACCTGCCGGAATCGTGGGCGAGCCACGAGACCCGCAGATCGTCCGGCGCCTCGTCGTCGTGAGATTGCACGGCCAGCGAGAGTAGCGCGGCGGCGGTCGGTTGGAGAGGGAACGAATGGCTCGAGCGCAGGATCCCATGAGCGTCGTCGAGCGCGCCTACGATCTCGAGGCGCCGGAGGACCTCTGGGTCCAAGGACTTCTGGGCGCCGCAGCGCCCATGCTCGACGCCGGTCACGGACTGATGGGCGCCGTGTTCGACTTCACGACGCCCGACGGGACACCCCACGCGCGCGCCGGAGCCGCGGTCGGCGGCCCCGACGAGTGGACGCTCGGCTGGCGCGACAGCTGGTGGGACCACGTGGTGCACGGCCTTCCGCGCCAGGTCTGGGTCGACGCGCTCTCCTTCGGTCCCGTGACCTACGCGTCGCACGCCGCGCAGGGCGTCGCGCAGCGCATCGAGACGTTCGAGGAGATGCTCGCGACGCTCGGCAGCAAGGGCTTCGCGCACGTCTTCGGTCGCACGTTCACGACCGAGCCCGCGGCCGCGAGCCGCTTCGTCTCGTACCCCGAGGCGCTCGGCGTGATCGCGAGCGATCCCGCCGGCTACAGCGTCGGGCTCTTCGCGAACCGCAGCGCCAACGTCACGCGCCCGCCGGGCCGCGTCCTGCGCCGCACGTGGTCGCGCGTGGCCGCGCACGTCGCTGCCGCCCACCGCCTGCGCCGCCGCATCGGCCCGGCGTCGTCGCTCGACCGCGCCGACGCCGTGATCACGCCGCGCGGACGCGTCGTGCACGCCGACGGCGAGGCGGCGCAGCCCGAGCGCCTCGAGATGATCCGCCACGCCGCGATCGCCATCGACCGCGCGCGCACCGCGCGCGTCCGCACCACCGACGAGGCGTTCGAGCTCTGGCGCGCGCTCCACGAGGGCCGCTGGTCGATCAGCGACACCTTCGATCACGACGGCCGGCGCTTCCTCGTCGCGCGCGAGAACGAGCCCGCGAGCGACCCCGCGCCCTCGCTCTCGCGCCGCGAGCAGCAGGTGATCGACCTCCTCGCGCTCGGCCACTCGAACAAGCTGATCGCCTACGACCTCGGGATCTCCACCTCGAGCGTCGCCACGCACCTGCGCCGCGCCGCCGACAAGATCGGGCTCTCGACGACGCGCGAGCTCGTGCGCTGGGCGCGCGCGCGGCGTAGACCCGTGGAGCGATGATCGCAGCGGAGATCGCGGGCGAAGCGTGCTCGCAGTGGAACCGGCGCTTCGCGATCCGGCTCCGCGACGGCGCCGAGGTCGAGGCGGTGCTCTACCGCGGCGACACGCTCTGCGTGTCGTCGCAGGTCGGGTGCGCCGTGCGCTGTCCGTTCTGCGCGTCGGGCGCGAACGGGCTCGCGCGTGGGCTCGAGATCGAGGAGCTGCGCGCGCAGGTCGAGCAGGTCGAGGCGCTCGGGGTCGCGCTCCGCGGCGTGACCGTGTCGGGCGTGGGCGAGCCGCTCCACAACGCGGCGCGCGTCATCGAGTTCGTCACGTGGTGCAAGGCGCGCGGCACGCCTGCGAGCCTGACCACGTCGGGCGGCCCGACCACCAAGCTCGCGTCGTTCTTGAAGGACGTCCCCCACCACGGCCTCACGATCTCGGTCCACGCCGGCACCGAGCCCACGCGCGCACGGCTCGTCCCTCACGCCCCGACGCTCGACGCGCTCTTCACCACGATCGCCGACGCGCTGCCCCACCTGTCGCGACGCCGGCGCAAGAAGACCGCTCTCGCGTACCTGCTGATCGCAGGCGAGAACGACGGAGACGACGAGCTCGACGCGTTCGCGGCGCGCGCCGTCCCGCTCGATCTTCCGGTGCACCTCTACGCGCTCAACGAGGTCCCGACGAGCGCGATGCGCGGCCCCGGTCGCGCGCGCTACGAAGCCGCGTATGCGCGGCTGTGCGCGGCGGGCCTCGTCGTCCGCATGTCGTCGCAGGCGCGCATCGAGGCCAACGGGGGCTGCGGCACGCTGATCGCCCTGCGCCGCCGCGCCGCGTCCTGAACGCCCGCGCCCTGCGCAAACGTTGACTCCCCCGATCACGCGTGCTTCAAACGCCCGGGTTCCAACCCAGCGGAGAAGCATGGGATCTCTCTTCCTCCAGGCCGCCGCGACGGCGCCTCACCGGCTCGACCCGATGCAGCTCATCCTGCACGCGTCGCTGGTCGTGAAGCTCGTCATGCTGGTGCTCGCCGGCATGTCGCTCGTGTGCTGGTTCATCATCGGGACGAAGCTCGTCCGCATGATGGCCGCGCAGCGCACCAGCGCGCGCTTCCTCGACGTCTTCTGGAGCAAGGAAGAAGGCAACGTGTGGGGCCCCGAGCGCCTCGAGGCGATCTACGCGCGCCTCGGTGGGCTCGAGGCGTCGCCCCTCGCGCGGGTCTTCCACGCCGGGTACGTCGAGCTCGCGAAGGTCTCGCAGGCGGGCGCGAACGCGGGCGACATCGAGAACGTCGAGCGCTCGCTGCGTCGCGCGCAGGCGGGCGAGATGACGCGCCTCGAGAACCAGCTCCCGTTCCTCGCGACGACGGGCTCGGTCGGCCCCTTCATCGGCCTCTTCGGGACCGTGTGGGGCATCATGAACTCGTTCCTCTCGATCGGCGCCGAGCGCGGCGCGACGCTCGACGTCGTGGCGCCCGGCATCGCGGAGGCGCTCATCGCGACGGCGATCGGCCTCCTCGCCGCGATCCCCGCGGTCATGGCCTACAACTACTTCATCCGCCGCATCCGCGTGATCGAGGCCGAGACCGAAGCGTTCGCGATCGACTACCTCAACATCGTCCGCAGGCACTTCCTGACCTGACACGCGTCAGAGGAGCATTCCTCTGAGGAGAGCAGGAAGGCAGGAGATCGAGAGCTCATCCTCCTTCCCTCCTAACTTCCGGCATTCCTCAGAAATTCTCTTCCCTGCGCTCCCTGTAGAGAGGCGACCACGACATGGCCATGTCGACCGGAGGAGGCGGCGGACGCGCGCCGCTGAGCGAGATCAACGTGACGCCGCTCGTCGACGTCATGCTGGTGCTCCTCATCATCTTCATGGTGGCGGCACCCATGATGACGTCGGGTGTGCAGGTCGATCTGCCGAACGCCGATGCACCGCCGATGGACATCGAGCCCGAGCAGATGATGCTCAGCATCGACGCGCAGCAGCGCGTCTTCCTGGGCGAGGCCGAGGTGCCGATGGAGCGCCTCGAGGAAGCGCTGCGCACCAACGCGCGGTTGCAGGAAGAGGACGAGATCTTCGTCCAGGCCGACCACACCGTGCCCTACGGCTTCGTGGTGCGCGTGTTCACCGCGATCCGCGCGGCGGGCGTGGAGAGCGTCGGCCTCGTCACCGATCCGCTGAGCGCCCCCGATCAGCCCGCTGCCCCGACGCCCTGATGAACCACGTCGCGAGCACGCCCCTGCACCTCGACGACGCGGACCTCCGGCCGCGCTCGCTGTTCGATCGCGCCACGCCCACGCCCGCGCAGATCGCGGCGGGCGCAGCGACCGCGTTCGTGGTGCACGTCGGTCTGCCGCTGGTGGTCGCGGCGTTCGTCGGTGTGCTCGCCGCGGTCGGCGCGCTCGAGGAAGAGCCGGCCGAGCTCCCGCCGGTCGAGCAGGTGATCCAGGCGCGCTTCCTCCAGCGCGGCGAGATCATCGATCCGAGCCAGCTCCCGAACCGCCGCGTGCCGATCCTGCGCACCGACGTGCCCGAGCCCGGCCCGAGCAAGCGCGCCCCCACCGAGCCGATCCCCCAGCCGGAGCGCGAGCGCCAGCGCGACTCGGTCGCCGACGCGCTGCAGCGCCTGAGCGACGACGCGCAGATCTTCGCGGAAGCGGAAGAGCGCCGGGTGCAGGAAGGCGATCCCGAAGGCATCGAGGGCGGCGACCGCGAAGCGAGCGAAGGCGATCTCTACGCCGGACGCCTCAGCAGTTTCTTCAAGCGGGGATGGCGCGTCGCCACGACGCTCGACTGCGACACCCTGCGAACGCTGACCGCGCGGGTGAGCGTGACCATCGCCGACGATCTCAAGGTGGTCGGTTTCCGAATCACCGGATCGAGCGGCAACCCCGACTTCGACCTCTCGGTGGAGCAGCAGCTCCAGCGCCTCGTCGACTCGCAGGCCGTGATCCCGCCGCCTCCTGAGGAGGCGGCGAGCAACTACATCGGCCGCGACATCGGCTTCCGGTTTCTCGGACGCGACGCGTGCTGAACCGCGACGCGCGCTGAGCATCACTCACGAAGGCCACACACGATGAAGACCCGCATCACCTCCGCGCTCGCCTTCGTCCTCGCGCTCGCCGCGAGCGTCGCCGTCGTGCTTCCACCGCTCGGCACCACGTCGACCGCGCAGGAGGCCGCGCCGCGCGGCAGCGAGGCGCCGCCGCCCGAGGGCGCGCCGGTCCCGCCCGACGAGATGCTGCCGAACCAGGTCGTCATCGACGTCACCGCGCCCGAGCGCGCGCTCTATCGCATCGCGGTGCCGAACCTCCTCGGCGACGCCGAGATGGGCAACAGCGGCGCCGAGGTGATGCGCACCGACTTCCGCCTCGTCTCGCTCTTCGAGGTGCTCGACGCGCGCAGCTTCCTCGCCGATCCCGCCGCCGAGGGCCTCGGCATCACCGCCGCGCCGTGGAGCAGCGTCGGCGCGCAGGGCGTCATCAAGGGCCAGATCACCCGCACCGGCGGACAGATCCGCGTCGAGATGCGGCTCTACGAGCTCGCGCGCGGCACCACCGCGACGCTCTCGCGCACCTACAACGGCGCGCCCGGCGAGCTCCGCAACTTCATGCACGACTTCGCGAACCTCGTGATGGAGCAGCTCACGGGGCGCCGCGGCGCGTTCGGCACGCGCATCACGTTCGCGCGTCGCGTGCGCGAGGGCCGCAAGGACGTCTACGTCGCGAGCTTCGACGGGCACAGCGTCTCGCGCGTCTCGAGCGGTCGCGGGGTCGCGATGCTCCCGGCGTTCGGCCCCGGCGGCATCTGGTACTCGGTCCTCACCGACGTCGGCATGTTCATCACGCGCACCGGCATGGAGGAGGCCGCGCTGATCGACGCGCCCGAGTCGATCAACATGGGCGTCTCGATCTGCGGCAGCCGCGCGTACTTCACGAGCACGCGCGACGGCAACGCCGAGATCTACAGCTCCGCGCTCGACGGCACCGACGTGCGGCGCCTGACCGATCACCCCGGCATCGACGTGTCGCCGACCTGCGGCGGCCCCGGTGGGCTCATCGCGTTCGTCTCGAACCGCCACGGCAGCCCGCAGATCTTCGGGATGGACTCGAACGGCGGCGGCGTGCGCCGCCTGACGTTCCGCGGCTCGTACAACCAGACGCCCGCGTGGTGCCCGATCGGCGAGGAGCGCCTGCTCGCGTTCACCGGCCGCGCGGCGGGCCTCGACGTGTTCACGGTGAACATCGAGACCCAGCAGTACACGCGCCTCACCCAGGGCCAGGGCGTGAACAAGGACCCGGCGTTCTCGCCCGACTGCCGGATGGTCGCGTTCTACTCGACGCGCGGCGGCATCTTCATCGCCAGCCCCGAGGGCCTGAACCAGCAGCTCGTGGTCCCCGGCGTCGCCGAGACCCTCCGCTGGTCGCGCTGAATCGGTTCAGAACACCGCGGCCCAGTCAGGGCGATCGGCGCGCTCGCGCTGCACCCGCTCGAGGCGCTCGATCGACACGACGAGGACCGGGACCGAGAGCCAACGGAGCGCGATCGACGCGACCATCAGCAGGCCGAGGAGCACATCGTCGGCGTGCGCGAGGACGGCGCCTACCAAGCTCGCCTCGAGCCAGATCGACGACAGCGCGCCCCACCACCCGGCCGCGACCCAAGCGGGCACGCGCCCGACCACGCCCGATCGGCTGAGCGCGTCCAGCTCGCTCTGGACCTGGAGCCCGGTGATGAACTGGACCACCGGCGCCGCGGCCCAGCCGACCGCGCTCGCCGGGGAGAACCGGGCGAGCTCGCGGTCGCGCGCGAGGCCCAGCGCCCGGCCGAACGCGCCGTGCAGCCAGACGAGGTACGCGACCGGCGCGACCAGCCGCGCGCCCAGGGCGAGCAGGATCGTGAGCAGCGCGGCGATGGCAAGGGTCCACCAATCGCTGCTCCCCCGCACCCCCGGCGCGATCGGGGCGCGCTCGTTCACATACGCGAAGCCGAAGAAGCAGAGGTCGGCGAGGAGCAGCGTCGCGGCGGCGGACTGGGCAACACGGGCGCGCAGTCGTGATGGCAGTCGCGGTGTGACCATCGGGGGTCCGAGTGTGGCACGCGCACGTCTACCCGATTGCGTGCCGCGCGAGCGGAACCATGTCGCGATGTTCGACACCGACGTGGCAGGCGCTACGATTGCGGGTCGGGGGTGTGACGACGAGGTGACGGAGCACGCGCAGGATGATCCGCTGAACGCGCCCGAGCAGGAGGCGCCCGCGGAGCGGCCTGTGACGACTCCGGTGCCGGACCGCCCGAGCGACTGGGGCTCGCTCGTCGCCGATCTCTCGCGCGGCCGGCAGCACCCGACGTTCCGGGTGCACGACCGCACCCACGTCGAGCTCGCCGTCGACTACCGGCTGCGCCCAGGGCGCAAAGAAGAGTCGTTCGTCTGGGAGTCGTTCTACTTCGCGCCCGAGTCGCTGCGCCTGCACTCGCGCACCTACGACAAGAGCGACCTCTACTCGGACCTCCAGTCGTACGTGCGCTTCGAGGTGCCCGACGTCGCGTACGGAAGGCTCACCGGCGAGCCGCTCGAGCGGGTGCGCCAGGCGATCGTGTCGGGCGACGACGCGACCGCGACCCGCGAGATGCGCCTCTTCTCGTGCATGGTCCGCGCAGCGGGCGTCGAGGCGCGCGACGCGATCGCCGACGGGCTCGACGGAGACGAGCACGACCGCACCCGCGCCCTCGCCTGCGCGGCGCGCATGGTCGCCGACAGCGCGCGGATCGGGCCGCGCCTGCGCGAGGTGCTCGCGCTCGCGCAGAACGCGCCCGACCCGATGCGCACCGCGGCGTCGTGGGTCGACGAGGACGTCTCGCGCCTGGTCGAGACGCTGCTCGGCAATCTCGTGCAGCGCCTCCGCGAGAAGGAAGCACCGGAGTCGCTGATCAACGCGGCCGAGCAGGCCGCGGTCGCGGAGGCGCGCTATCGCCTCGATCGCGGGCTCGGCGGCGTGGGCAGCGTCGGGATGAAGAGCCGGCGCGTCGAGCAGCTCGAGTTCCGGCGCCACGTGCTCAAGCGCTTCACGTCGTCGGTGCTCTGGCTGAGCCCCGAGATCAGGCCCGCGAGCACCTGGATCCTGCACTTCCTCTACGCGATCGCGGCGTCGGTCGCGATGGGGTTCGCGGTCGTCGCGGCGCTCTGGAACGGGCAGGACGCGGGCACGCGCGGCATCGTGCCCTGGGCGATCGTCGTGATCCTCGCGTACGCCGCGAAGGACCGCATCAAGGCGCTGCTCCAGACGCAGTTCCACGACGTGATCTCGCGACACTTCCCCGATCGACGGTGGGTGATCCGCGATCGCGAGCGCGGCGTGGAGCTCGGCGAGATGGAGGAGCAGTCCGGGTTCATCTCGTGGAGCGAGCTGCCCCACGACGTGCTCGCGGTGCGGCGGCTGACGCGCCTCCACCCGCTCGAGGAGCAGGCGCGCCCCGAGACCGTGCTCTTCCATCGCAAGGAGATCGAGGTCCGCGCCGATCGCATCGCGGACCCGCGCTTCACGACGCTGACCGAGATCTTCCGGCTCGATCTGCGTCGCTGGCTCGCGCACACGGACGATCCGAAGCGCGAGATCGTGTTCGCCGACCCCGAGCGCGGGCAGATCGGATCGGCGCTCGCGCCGCGCGTCTACAACCTCGGCGTGGTGTACCGGCTGCGGCGCGAGGACGAGGTGGACGCGCCGTGGCACCGCGTGCGGATCGTGGTCACGCGGAAGGGGATCCGGCGGATCGACACCGTCGTGTGATTCCAGCCCTCGATTTTCGCGAACGAGCGTCGAAAAAAACTGGCGATGCCGGGGAGCGGGTGGTACGTGCGCCGCGCTCCCGCGTGCCAGGGGAGCGCGGGAGGTCGTACGGTGCCGCGATCGCGCAAGGGCGACGACGAGCTGGAGAACGAGACGCTCGAGGCGGGCGAAGGCGACGACGTCGCCGAGCCGGCGGTCGACGTCGCGGCCGACGAGGACGAGGAGGGCGAGGAGGCCGAGGAAGGCGTTCCCGCCAGCGCGGCCGGTCGTGCGAGCGCGGCCCGGCTGCTGGAGCTCCTGGTCGAGAAGAAGGCCCTCGCGCTGCTCGCGAAGAAGCCGGGCAACGAGCTGATCGAGAAGGTCGCGCGCGTGCTCGAGAGCCCGGCGGCCGTGAAGGCGCGCGCGTCGCGCCTGTCGGACGTGATCGTGGACAGCGACGACGTCGACGAGCTGTTCATCGACGACGAGACGCTGATCGAGCTGCTGAAGCGCTGGTGATCGGCGGCGCGCTGGCGCGCTGTCGATCAGGGGCGCTGCAGGTCGGGAGCGCTGGTGATCAGGGCATGAGCGGGACCACGCAGTGCGCGTGGGCTCGCTCGCAGTCGCTGGCTTCGTCCCAGATGCTGCTGCAGTCGGGGCCGACGCACTCGCAGCCGCTCACCGAGCGGCACGCGGTGCCGTTCCAGGCCCAGCCGAGCACCGCGTCGCAGTCGCCGGTGCCGCGTGCATCCTGGGCCTCGCAGCTGGCCACGCAGGGACCCTCGTAGTCGACGTCGGTGCCCTGGCCGAAGGCGTCGCAGTCGCTCTGGTAGGTCTGGCCGTCGCAGCCGCAGACCTCGTGGATCACCGGCGGGCACACGGTCGGGCGCTCGCGGCAGGTGCCGATCTCGTCGCTGCCGCCGCACGCGTGGGGGTCGGGGAAATCGCAGAACTCGGAGGCGGTGCAGGCGTCTCCGGCGATGCCGCCGCAGCGGCGCACGCACGCGGCGAACGTCGCCTCGCACTCGGAGCGCGTGGAGAACGCGCTCGCGCAGTCGGCGCCCTGACACGTCGAGCAGCCGTGGAGCTCGGTGCACGAGCGGCCGTCCCAGATCCACAGGCCGAGCGCGCGCCCGCAGATGCCGTCGCCTGCGGCCTGCATCGGGGAGCAGTCGGGCATGCACTCCTCGCTGGTGCACGAGAGGTCGGGCGGCGCGCAGAGGCCGCAGCTGGCGTTGCAGCAGACGGTTCCGGGGCCGCAGACCGTGCGGCCGCAGCGCTCGCCCATCGGGCACGTCACGTGGTCGCACGGGCAGGGCTCGCCGTCGTAGTAGCAGCCGGGCGGAGGCGCAGGGCACTCGCACCAGCCGCCGCCGTCCACGGTGCACTCGGGCGGGACCACGCGCACGAACGAGCCGGAGCGGCACTCGAGGCGCTCGCAGGGGCCGCGCGCGCAGACGCGGCCGGCGCTGCACGTGTCGCCCGGCTGCGCGATCTCGCAAGGGGGATCGCAGCTGGGCGGGAGGACGTCGAGGCTGATGCAGCGGCCGCACGCGCACTGGTTGCCGAGCGCGCAGTCGGCGTTGGTCGCGCAGCTGCCCGGGCCGCCGTCGTGGGCGCCGACGCGGACGCGGTAGCCGCAGCCGATCGCGGTGAGAGCGAGGAAGAGGAACGCGGACGCGCGCATCGCGGATCGTGCGTGGCCGTGTCGTCGGTGATCCGTCACGGGCAGGCGGCGCGGACGCGGGGCGCGAGGCGGGAGCGCGGGTGCGCCGCGAGGAGCGCGTCGAGCGCGGCGCGGCCCTCGTCGGCGCGGCCGGACGCGCAGAGCGCGAGGGCGCGCGCGGCGTCGCGCTCCTCGGCGAGCTCGCCGTCGGGGAAGCGCGCGTGGTGCTCGTCGAGGGCGCGCAGGGCGTCCTCGGGACGCGCGTCGCGCAGGGCGGACCACGCGCGGCGCAGGAGCGGGAGCTCGGCCGGGAGCGTCTGGACGGGGGCGGGGGCCGGGTCTGGGCTCGCGACCGCGACGGGAGGCTGGGCGGGGGCCGGTGCGCTCTCCGGGGCCGGCTCGGGCGCGAGGACCGCGGGCTGGGCCGGTGCGGGCTGCGGCCGGGCGCGGCGCGCCGGTGCGGCGCGGGCGCGGCCACGGTGGGCGCGGGCTCGGCGAGCGGGATCGCGGGCTCGGCCAACGTGACCACGGCGGTGGGGGTCGGGTCGAGCGCGAGCTCGGTCGGCAGTGCGGGGGTGGGGTTCGGGGCGAGCGCGAGCTCGGTCGGCGCGGGAGTCCGCGCACGGTCGGGCGCCGGCGCAGCGACGTGCGCGCCGGAGCTCGCCGGGTGCGCCGGCTCGGCGGTCGCTGCTGGGCGCTCGGGCTCGGCCGTGATCCCGACCACCATCGCGCCTCCGGCGCTCACCGCCAGCGCGAGCGCGGCGACCTTCGCGAGGACCGACATCCCGAGCGCGCTGCCCGTGACCGCCGTGGTCGCCGCGCCGGTCGCCGCCGTCGCCGCCACGCCCGTCGTCGCGAGGGCTCCGCTCGCGGCCGCGCCGGTCACCAGCGCTTCGCCGCCCGCGAGCACCCCGCCCGCCGCGCTGCCCGTTCCGCTCGCCGCGCTCGCCGCCGCGCTCGCCGCGGTGCCCGCCGCGCCGGCCGCCGCCGCGCCCGCCGCGATCGACGCCATCATCGCGCGACGCACCCGTGCGCGATCCGCCGCGCTCGGATCGTCTCCCGCGCGCGCCGCTTCGATCAGCGCGCGCGCGTCCGGGCCGAGGCGCGGAACGACGCGGTGCGGCCCCGATCGGTTCGCCCGTCGCTCGCTCACGGCGCCCTCCGGTGCGACTCGCGCGCGCGATGCCGCGCGAGCGCCTTCTCGAACTCGATGCGCGCCGCGCGCAGCCGCGAGTACACCGTGTTCAGCGGGATGCCGAGCATCTCCGCGATCTCCGGCGCCGTCGTCTGCTCGAGCTCCGCGAGCACGAACACCGTGCGCTTGTCGTCGTCGAGCTCGTCGAGCAGCCGGTGCAGCAGTCGAACCGCCTCCGCCTGCTCGAGCGCGCCCGCCGGGCACTCCGCGCGCTCGTCGACCATCTCGCCCTGCGTCGACGCCATCGCGTCGTAGCTCGCGTGGCCGCCCTTGCGGCGCTGGGTCCGCCGCCAGTCCGACACGACGCGCAGCAGGATCGCGAACACCCACGTCTTGGGCGACGAACGCCCCTCGAAGTCGCCGAGCCGGCGATGCACGACGAGGAAGACCTCCTGCACCACGTCGTCGATCGCCGCCTCCGCGACGCCGAGGCGACGCGCGCTGCGCCACACGAAGTCGAAGAGCTGCTCGTAGATCGCCTCGAACGACGGCACCTCGCGCGCCGCCGCAGGAGCAGGATCGATCGCGAGCGCCAGCGCAGTCACCGACCCTCCGTGGCCGGCCCGCGCGCGATCCTTCGGGCGTTCGTCAGCGGACATCGACGTGCCCTCCGATCGTGAGTCGCCCCGCGACGGGCGACGGCTCCCACACCACACCGAACGGCGCGACCTCGAAGCCCGGCGCGCCCATCGCGACCGAGAGCTCGAGCCCCACCTCGAGATCGAGCGCGTCGATCGGCGCCCACGGCATCACCGCGCCCAGCGAGAGCGCGCCCATCGCGGCCTCGGCGCGCCCCGGATCGCTCACCCCGACCCCGCGCGCGATCAGCGCGCCGACCTGCACGCCGCCGCAGATCGCGAAGCCCGGGCGATCCGCGTCGCCGTCGAGCGGACGACCACACGCGGCGAGCGATCCGCCCGCCCACTCGACGTCGACACCGACGCCCGGCGGCGCGCCGACCGAGTCGTTCACCAGGCGCGCTCCCTGGGTCGAGAGCCAGCCGCCGCGCACCCGCAGATCGAGCCGATCGATGCGCACCACGACCTCGCCGATCACCCCCGGCGCGATCGCGGGCAGCGTGCCGACGTCGAGCACGAACGCGGCGCCGACGCCCAGCGACACGACGGTGCCGCCCGGCATCGCGAGCGGTGCGTCGGGCGCGCCGAGACGCGACGCCGGATCGTACGCGACACGGGGAGACGGCGCGGGGGTTGGCTCCTCCAACGCGACCTCGGGATCGATGCGCCACGCGAGCACCAGCGCGGTCGCGTCGAGCAGCGCGTCGCAGCCGTCGGCCGCGAGCGTCCGCTCGACTGTGCCGTCCTCGATGCTCCGCAGCTCGACCACCCAGCGGTCCGCGCCTTCCTGGCGCACTTCGGCGTGCACCGCGATCCGGTCCGCAGGCGCGAGCGGTCGTCCGAGCAGCGTCTCGATGCCGGTACGCAGCGCGTGATCGCCGGCGCACCCCGGGGGCGCGATCCACCGCACGTCCTGGGCTCGCGCCGGTGGGCTCGCGGCGAGCACGACCGCGCTCACCACGGCCGGGAACGCGCGCCAGAGCGTGCCTCGTGTGCCCAACATCCCGCCGAGGGAGCACCGTCGAGCACGCCCCATGCCGCGCGCGGGGTTTCACCTGGGCAGTGGTTTCACTGACACGCCGTAACACGGTACGTTGAAGATCGACGGAGGAGGTCGGAGCATGGGAGCGCTCGCGTTCGTCACGGGGCCGGTGCACCTCGACGAGGAAGGCGACGATCTCCGCGCCGACCTCGGGTCCGCGCTGAGCGAGGCGCTGGGCGCCTCGATCGTCGTCGAGAGCGAGCGCAGCTACACCGCGCTGCGCGATCGGGTGATCGCGCGCGATGCCGCGCTCGCATGGCTCCCGCCGGGGCTCTTCGTGCGCGCGCACGAGGCCGGCGCGGTGGGCGGGGTGATGCGCGCCGAGCGCTTCGCGGGCGCACGGTACCAGGGCGCGATCTTCGTGCGCGATGGGTCGAGCGCGACGCGCGCCGAGGACCTCCGGGGCATGCGGGTGGCGTGGGTCGATCGCGACTCGTGCGCCGGGTACTTGTTCCCGCGGCTCGCGCTGCGCGACTGCGGGGTCGATCCCGACGCGTGCTTCGGCAGCGAGACCTTCACCGACAGCCACGCGCGCGTGGTCGCGGCGGTGGCGTCGGGCGCCGTCGAAGCCGGCGCGACGTACGTGCAGCTCAGCGATCCCGAGCGTCCGTCGCGCGGCCTGGCGATCGCCGGGTGGACCGCGTTCGCCGAGACGCGCTCGATGCGCGCGGTCGTCGTCAGCGCGTCGATCCCGAGCGACGCGGTGTGCATCGGCGCCTCGGTGCCCGACGAGGTGCGGGTGCGATGGATCGAGAAGCTGCGCGCCGCGCACGCGCTGCCGCGCGTGTCGCGCCTGCTTCGTGCGATGCTCGGCGCCGATCGGCTCGCCCCCGGCACGCCCGAGGACTACGCGCCGGTGCGCGAGGCGCTGCTCGCGGAGGGCGCGCTGAGGAGCTGATCGAGGAGCCCGCGTGAAAGACTGTCGGCTGGTTCGCGGACCGAGGAAGTGCCTGCTGTTCGTGTCGTGTCTGCTCGCGCTCGCGTGCGATCCAGCCGAGAGCCCCGTCGACGCGGGCACCGACGCGTACGTCGCGCCGCTCGAGTGCGAGGTCGACGTGCAGCCCGAAGCGCCGCTCGCCGATCCGCCGCGCCGCACGCCGCGCTGGGCGTTCGAGCCGTGGATCTCCAAGGACATCTCGGATCGCGACGACACGCTCGCGTTCGTCGCGGGGTTCCGCGAGCGCGACATCCCGGTCGGCGTGGTGGTGCTCGATTCGCCGTGGGACTCGCAGTACACGACGTTCCGCCCGAACCCCGAGCGCTACGGCGACTTCGGATCGCTCGTCGAGACGCTGCACGAGGACGACGTGCGCGTCGTGCTGTGGACCACGGCGTTCGTGAACCGTCGCTCGTACGACCTCGAGATGGGCGGCGACTCGTACCGCGGTCCCGCGCCGAACTACCTCGAGGGCGTCGCGTGCGACTTCTTCGTGAACGACGGCGAGCTCTACGAGTGGTGGAAGGGCCAGGGCGCGAGCGTCGACTTCTTCGACGCACGGGCGCGCGCGTGGTGGCACGCGCAGCAGGACTTCCTGCTCGATCTCGGGCTCGACGGCTGGAAGCTCGACTTCGGCGACAGCTACCTCGAGGCCGACGCGACGCTGCTGACCGACGAGGGCGACGTGCCGCACCAGCGCTACGCGGAGGAGTACTACCGCGACTTCCTCGCGTACGGCGTGTCGCGGCGCGGGCCCGAGTTCACGACGATGGTGCGCGCGTGGGACGAGAGCTACGACCGTCGTGGGCGCTTCCACGCGCGGCCCGAGCACGCGCCCGTCGTGTGGATGGGCGACAACCGCCGCGACTGGTTCGGCCTGATCGACGCGCTCGATCACACGTTCCGCTCCGCGGAGGCGGGCTACGTCGTGCTCGGCAGCGACATCGGCGGATACCTCGATCGCGACGACGAGATGTTGACCACGGTCATCCCGTTCGACGTCGAGACGTTCCAGCGCTGGACCGCGTGGAGCGGGATGATGCCGTTCCTGCAGCTGCACGGGCGCGGCAACCTCGCGCCGTGGACCGTGCCCGGCACCGACGAGGATCGCGCGGCGACGGTCGAGGTGTGGCGCTACTGGGCGACGCTGCACCACGCGATGGTCCCGTACTGGTACTCGATCACCGAAGAGGCCTACGCGACCGACGGCGTGATCGTGCATCCGGTGGGCGACGAGGCCGCGTGGGCGGACGACTGGCGCTACGTCGTCGGTGAGGCGTTCCTCGTCGCGCCGCTGATCGCGAGCGGGAGCACGCGCGACGTCGCGCTGCCGGCGGGCGCGCGGTGGTACGACTGGTGGGCCCCGGGCGCGGCGGCGATCGATGGCGGCACGACGCTCGAGGGCTACGACGTCGGCAGCTCGCGGGTGCGCATCCCGGTGTTCGTGCGCGAGGGCGCGATCGTGCCGATGCACGTCGACGGCGACGCGAACGGGATCGGCAGCGCGGCGAGCGAGGGGTTCCTGACGGTGCTGGTGTGGCCGTCGAGCGAGACGTCGTCGTTCCGACTGCGCGAGGAGCCGGACGACGCGATCACGACGATCACCGCGAGCGAAGGCTCGATCACGTTCGCGCCGGCGCGCGCGTCGGTGATCGTGCGGGTGCGCGCCGACGCGGCACCGACCGCGGTCGCCGCCGACGGCGCAGCGCTCGAGGCGCGCGACGATCGCGCCGCGCTCGACGCGAGCGCGTCGGGCTTCTGGTACGACGCGACCGAGCGCGCGCTGTGGGTGAAGCGCACCGACGCGACGGGGACGATCACGTTCGACTGAGCCCGCGCGCATGGCTCGGCTCGGCCACGGAGGGTCCTCCCCGTCCGCGCGCTCCGCACGCTCCCGTGCGGGCCCTCCGCGGCCGAGCACCCCTGGTGGACTGATTGCGACCGTTCCGTTCAAGCCGCGGTGCCTGCGTGACGGCAGGATCGCGTCATGGACGACGAACGTGGAAGCCTCCTCTCGTGGCAGTGGTCGCACTATCCGAGCGGGCACGCGGACCGCACGAACCTGCTCATCCACGCGATCACGGCGCCGCTCTTCTGGAGCGGCCTCGCGACGCTGGTGCTCGCGCCGCTCTCGGGCGCGCCGCTCGGCGCGCTCGGGGGCGTGGCGCTGATCGTCATCGCGGTCGCGGCGCAGGGTCGCGGGCACAAGCGCGAGCAGGTCGGGCCGCTGCCGTTCCGCGGGCCCTTCGACGTGATCGCGCGGCTCTTCGTCGAGCAGCTCGTGACGTTCCCGCGCTTCGTGCTCAGCGGTGGGTTCGCGCGGGCGTGGCGTCGCGCGGGGGAGAACGTCGCGATCGGCTGATTCGCGCGCTGTCGATGGACGAATCGTCTGCTGGAGCGCGCTCGAGTAGACGATTCGTCCATCCGCGCGGTCCGCTACGCTGGGTCCATGCACCGCTGGCCCGAGCAGCTCCTCGTGTGGAACGCCGTGGGCGCGACCGCGGCGCACGCGCACCACGCCGCGCACGTCGTGCTCGCGACGCGCGGCCACGTCGGCGCGAAGGTCGGGCGCGCGCGGGTCGAAGGCGCGGGGATCTGGGTGCCCTCGAACGTCGCGCACGCGATCGAGCGCGCGGAAGCGCCGACCGTCGTGCTCTACGTCGAGCCGGCGAGCCCGATCGGCGCCGGTCTCGCGTCGGTGCTCGGCGAGGAGCCCGCGTCGATCGCGGAGGCCGTGCGCGACGCCGCGGTGCACGGGCTCGGTGCGCGCGACGCGGGCTCGCCGATCGCCGCGACGCAGGTGCTCGAGGCGCTCGGCGTGCGCGAGGGACGCACCGACATCGACGCGCGCGTCGCGCGGCTCCTGCGATGGCTCGAGGAGAGCGAGCTCGGCAAGGACGAGGTCGCGCTCGCCGCGCTCGCGGCGCGCGCGGGCGTGTCCCCGACGCGCCTCACGCACCTCTTCACGAGCGACGTCGGCACGCCGCTGCGGCGCTACGTGCTGTGGCTCCGGGTGCGCCGCGCGCTCGCCGCGCTCGCGTCGAGCGGCGATCCGATCGCGACGATCGCCGCGCGCTCGGGGTTCGCCGACGCGGCGCACCTGAGCCGCACGATGCGCAGCACGTTCGGGATGACGCCGACCCAGCTGCTGCGCGCGAAGGCCATCACCCCGAGCGCTTGACGAGCGCGTCCCAGTCGAGCTCGAAGCGCGCGAGGTACTTCCGCAGGCGATCCGCGTCGTTGATCGTCGTGCGCGTCTTGCGCGACTCCGCGAACAGCGTGCGTCCCGCCTCGGAGAGCGAGCGGCTGCGCGCGCACACCCGCAGCACCTCTTCGAGCTGCACGCGATCGAAGCGATCGATCCCCGACGCGCGCTCCGGGCCGAGCGTCTCCTCGACGCGATCGACCTCGCCCGCGCTCTGCGCGCTCACCTTCTCGGTCCACGCGTCCTCGAGCCGCGCGATCTCCTCGTCGACGATCGCGACGTCGATGCGCCCGCCGTCCGCGAGCGTCGCCATGCGCATCACCGCGGCGTCGAGATCGCGGAAGTTGCCCGGCCACGTGGCGCGCGGGCTCTCCGCGAACCCGAGGAAGCGCGCCCTCGCTTCTTTCGACATCGAGATGCGCGTGCCGAGGCGTGCGCTCACCGCGTCGAGCTCGTAGTCGAGGTTCGGCGCGATGTCCTCGCGTCGCTCGCGCAACGCGGGCAGGCGGAACGTCCAGAGGTCGATGCGCGCCAGGAGATCCTCGCGAAACTTCCCCTCGCTCACGCGCGCGCGCAGATCGCGGTTCGTTCCGCAGATGAGCTGGAACTCGCTCTTCACCTCGCGATCCGAGCCGAGCGGCAGGAACGTCTTGTCCTCGATCGCGCGGAGCAGCATCGCCTGCTCGTCGAGCCCGAGCTCGCCGATCTCGTCGAGGAAGAGCAGCCCCTGATCGGCGCGGCGCAAGAGGCCCTCGCGCTTGTCCGCGGCTCCGGTGAACGCGCCCTTCACGTGCCCGAACAGCGCCGAGTGCGCCATCTCTCCGCGCAGCGTCGCGCAGTTCACCTCGACGAACGCGCCGCGCAGCGACTGGCGCGCCTTCTTGAGCTCGTAGACGCGCTTCGCGAGCATCGACTTGCCCGCGCCGGTCGGGCCCATGAGGAGCATCGGCTCGCGCGAGCGCGCTGCGACGACCTCGATGCGCTCGATCATGCGATCGAACGTCGCGTTGCGGGTCGCGATGCCGCTCTTGAGGAACGTGCGCGCCTCGACGCGCTCCGCGCTGAAGCGACGCGCGATGCGGTCGTACCGCGAGAGGTCGAGGTCGACGATGCGGTGCGTGCCGTGTTTGCTCTCCTCGCCGCGCACGGGCGGCGAGGTCTGCACGAGGCGCGCGGGGAAGTGCCGCGACTCGCAGAGCAGGAAGAGGCAGATCTGCGCGACGTGCGTGCCCGTCGTGATGTGCAGCGGGTAGTCCTCGCGCTCGGCGTCGAAGCGCGTGTCGCGCGCGAAGTCGTAGAGCGCGCCGTACATCTCTTCGAGGTCCCACGCGTCCTCGATCTCGATCGGGTGCGAGCGGACCTCGGTGCGCGGCGAGATCTCCCCGATGTCGGTCGCGACCTGCGACGCGAGCGCCTCGAACTTCGGCTGGAAGAGGAGCTCGAAGCGATCGATCGCGAGCTCGGGCTGCGCGCAGAGCGCGACCGAAGGACGCCACTTCTCCCAGCGCCGTGGGCCGAGCCCGGCGTCGAGCGTCGAGCCCACGAGCCCGATCGCGACGGTGCGACGCGCCTTGTCCTTCTTATCCGCCACGCGCGGAGCTTATCCCAGCGTCGCAAGGCGCGCGGCTGCTAGATCCATCGTGATGGCGCGGATGAGCTACGCCGAGTACCTCGCGCTCGAGCGTGAGAGCGAGACGCGCTGTATCGAGATCCGCTCGCGTCCGCGTAGACTGCTCGCGTGTCCGACGACGAGACCCTCGTGCTGGTCGCATCGGGCGTCGTCGCCGCGATCACGCTGTGGCGCGCGCTCGTGCCGACGATGTCGCTCTCGTCGCTCCATGCGCCGACGGCGACGCGACGCTGGGTGTGGGTCGCGTTCGCGCTCGCGCTGGTCGTGGTGCACGGGACGCTCGCGACGATCTCCGCGTCCGACGTGCGCACGAGCGTCGAGTACACGTTCTTCTACGACGTGATGGGCCTCGCGTGGCTCGGGACGACGGTCGCGCTGTTCCACCTGCTCGGGCTCTCGCTGCGCGACGACGTGCTCGAGCGTCGCAATCCAGCTGCGCTCGCCGCGTTCGCGGGTGCGACCATCGGCGCGGGATTCGCGTTCGCCGGCGGCAACGTGGGCGATGGGCCGGGGTGGTGGTGCGTCGTCGCGGCGAGCGGGCTCGCGACGATCCTGCTCGCGGGATCGTGGCTCGGCGTGCACCTCGTCGGCGGCGCGGCGGACGCGATCACGATCGATCGCGACGTCGGCAGCGGCGTGCGCGTGGGCGCGCTGTTGATCGCGGTCGGCGCGATCGGCGGGCGCGCAGCGGCGGGCGACTGGGTCTCGCTGTCGCACACGATCGAGACGTTCGTCGTCGCGGCGTGGCCCGCGCTCGTGCTCGTCGTGCTCGCGGGAGCGGTCGAGCGCGTGCTCGCGCGCGGTGTGCCGTCGCGGTCGAGCGCCGTCGCGATCCTCGCCGCGTCGGTCTATCTCGCGAGCGCAGGCGTCGTCGTTGCGGCGCAGGGTCTGCCCGCGTGATCGACGCCGCGATCCCGATCCCGCTCGCGTGCACCCCGGCGCTGGCACCCGAGGCGCACGCCGCGCTGCGGCGGCGGCTGATCTTCGATCATCACAAGTGGGATCCGCAGGTCGGCGACGTCTCGGTGATCGCGCCGTACGCGCTGTGCATCGCGCGTCGCACGTGGGAGCACGTCGCGGCGCTCGCGCTCGAGCTCGCGCGCGAGCTGCTCGATGCGGAGCGCGCCATCCTCGCGTCGCCGCGCGCGATCGCGCGCCTCGCGCTGCCGCTTCCGATCCACGCGGTGCTGCGCGCGCGATTGCTCGGCGCGCCCTCGCCCGGGATCGCGCGGTTCGTGCGGTTCGACTTCCATCCGACGCCGCAGGGGTGGCGCATCTCCGAGGCGAACAGCGACGTGCCCGGCGGGCTCATCGAGGGCGGCGCGCTCTCGTCGCTGATCGCGCAGCACCACGCCGGCGCGCGCCCCGC
The DNA here is from genome assembly GCF_000737325.1 of Sandaracinus amylolyticus. Lineage (NCBI taxonomy): Bacteria > Pseudomonadati > Myxococcota > Polyangiales > Sandaracinaceae > Sandaracinus > Sandaracinus amylolyticus. Next base: position 10,056,852 of record NZ_CP011125.1, on the reverse strand, counting down.
GGGGGATCCCGGGGGCGCGCTCGCGGCGTCGATCGCGCGCGCCACGCGCGTCGGCGCGCGCATCGGGCTGGTGCACGCGACCGCGTACAACGACGATCGCCAGGTGACGTTCTTCCTCGCCGATCGGCTGCGCGCGATCGGGCTCGAGGGCCTCCCGTGCGGGCCCCACGATCTCGCGTGGCGTCGCGGGCGCGCGCACGTCGCAGGCGCACCGCTCGACACACTCTTCCGCTTCTTCCCCGCGGAGTGGCTGCCGAACCTGCTGCTCGAGAGCGCGTGGTGGCGCTTCTTCCGCGGCGCGCGCACGCCGGTCGCGAACCCCGGCGCGGCGCTGCTCACGCAGAGCAAGCGGTTCCCGCTCACGTGGGACGCGCTCGGGCTCGCGATGCCCGCGTGGCGCGCGCTCCTTCCCGAGACGCGCGACGTGCGCGAGGTCGACGTCGCGTCGGGCGAGTGGGTGCTCAAGCCCGTGCTCGGGCGCGTCGGCGACGGAGTCACGATCCCCGGCGCGACCGCGCCGCGCGAGTGGGCGCGCGCGCTGCGCGACGTGCGCCGTCATCCGCGCGCGTGGATCGCGCAGCGCTCGTTCGAGACGCTCGCGGTGAGCACACCCGAGGGCCCGATGTACCCGTGCCTCGGCGTGTTCGTCGTCGACGGAGCGATCGCGGGCGCGTACGCGCGTCTGTCGGCGCATCCGCGCATCGACGATCGCGCCCGCGAAGCGGGCGTGTTGGTGAGCGAGGACCGCGTGATCGAGGAGCCCGATGTCGCTCGAGCGTGAGCAGATCTACGCCGCGTGGGCGCCCGATGGCGCGCCGTGGTCGCCCTGGGTGAAGCCCGTCGTCTTCGCGGTGATGGAGCGCGGCCGCAGCACGCAGGTCGAGCCGATCGACGTGTCGTGGGCGCCCGCGCCGATCATCGAGACGATCGGCGAGGACGATGGATACCGGGCCGCGCCGGAGCGCGTGCACACGCCCGCGAAGCGTCGCGCGGCGCTGGTGATCGATCTGCCCGCGACGGAGTCGGTGCGCACCGGCATCTCGCTCGTCGCGCGCGGCTATCGCCCCATCCCGGTCTTCAACGCGGCGGCCGGTGCACCGCCCGGCGACGTCGCGCACCTGGTCGCCGGCGCGATCGCCGCGGGCACGCGGACGCTGGAGAGCGCTGCGCTGCCGCTCGACGCGCCGCCCGCGTTCTTGCTCGACTCGTGGCGCGGCACGGGCATCCCGACGCCGGGCACGTACGACGGGCGGTGGATCGTGTTCCCCCAGGACTTCCCGTCGGCGCGCCTGCTGCGCGCGCACGGCATCGAGCGCGCGATCCGGCGCGCCGCGCAGACCGCGCTCGACGACGATCTCGCGCACGTGCTCCACGGCTGGAAAGACGGCGGCGTCGAGATCCTCGGCTCGACGCCGGGCGACGCGAGCGAGCGCGCGCTCGACGTGCGGCCGCCGCCCGGATACCGCTCGCTCGTGCGTCGCGCGCTCGCCGTGCTCGGGCTGCGGCGCAGCGCCGCGGGCGGCTTCGGCGGGATCGTGCCGGTGCCCTCCGAGGGCGGCTCCGGCTACAGCTGATCGTTCAGGCGAACGTCGCGGCGATGCCGTGGATGTCGTCGCGCGTCGCGCGCGCGAGCTGGTTCTTGCGGATGCGCTCGACCACGAGGATCGCGAGCACCGCCGCGGTCAGGTGCGCGAGGAAGCTCCCGGCGACGAGCGTCGTCTCCACCGACTCGCCCTGTGCGAGCACGAACCGCGTGATGATCAGCGAGCCGATCCAGCACGCCCACCAGCCTGCGACCAGGCCCGTGTCGACCGCGCTCGGCTCGGGCGCGCTCGCGCGATCGATCTCCCGCACGACCTGGTACGGCACCCACGCGTTCACGCACGGCGCGAACCACACGCCCACCGCGGCGCCGGGCGTGAACTGCAGCTTCGTCTCGCTCAGCACGTGCGCGTTCTTGCTCGCCCGGTGCAGCCACACGAGGAACACGACGGCGGTGCACAGGCGCAGCACGATCTCGATCGGCTCCGCCACGTCCCAGAAGCGGTCTCGCGCATCCCACACCGCGAGATCGTCGACGCTCGGGAGCACGAGATCCTGCGCGGCGAGCACGACCAGGTAGAGCGCGAACCAGGCCACGTTCATGCCGAGCGCGACCTGCGCGACGCGCGCTCGCGGCGTGGTGTCGAGGAAGCCCTCGGGGACCTCGGCGCGCCCCCCGCCGTCGTCGGCGGGAGGCGCGTCGAAGATCGTGCTCACAGCGGCGCCCCGGTGGGCACCAGCGGGCGCAGCGTGAGCCCCGCGCCGAGCTGCGCGAAGCCGTGGAAGCCCACACACCGCACGCCGCCCGCGTCGCGGACGCACGTCGAGGTCCCGGTCGCCGCCACGTCCGTCGCGCCGCTCACGCCCTCGAGCTGCACCGGCATCGTCACGAACGGCGTGGTCGCGCCCGCGCCGAGCTGACCGTCCACCGCCGCGCCCCAGCACCACACGCTGCCGTCGGTCCGGCGCGCGCAGGTGTGATCCCAGCCCGCCGCGATCTGCGCGACGTCGGTGAGCCCGACCACCTCGCGCGGCGCGAACCGATCCGCCGTGCCGCCGTCGCCCACCTGACCGAGCGCGTTGTCGCCCCAGCACGACACGCGACCCGAGACCAGCAGCGCGCACGTGTGGGCGCGACCGAGCGCGACCTGCGTCGCGAGGCCCAGCTCGGGCACGTCGAGCGCGGTGTGACGCGCGCCCCCCGGCGAGCCGTCGCCGTGCTGGCCCTGATCGTCGGCGCCCCAGCAGCGCACCGTGCCCGCGCCACCGCTCGCGCTCACGATCGCGCACGCGTGGAGCTCGCCGGCCGCGATCGCGATCGCGCTCTCCGCGCCGGGGATCGGCGTCGCGACGCCCGAGTCGGTCACCGCGTCGAAGCCCACCTGCCGCTGTGCCGAGTCGCCCCAGCACCGCACGACGCCGCCCGCGTCGCGCGCGCACGCGAACTCGCCACCGACCGCGATCTGCGCCTGCCCGGCGGGCAGCGCCATCACGCTCAGCGGCGACGCCGAGTCCACCACCGAGGTGCCCTGGCCGAGCTGGCGCTGGCTGTTGTCGCCCCAGCACCGCACCGCGCCGCCGTCGAGGCGCGCGCACGCGAAGCGCTCGCCCATCCCGAGCTCGACCACGTCCTCGATCGCCACCGCGGCGCGCGGCACCAGCGCGTCCGACGCGAGCGCGTCGAGCACCAGCCCCGTCTCCGAGTTGCCCCAGCACGAGAGCGCACCGTCCGCGCTGCTCGCGGCGCACCACACCGCGTGACGACGCGGGCGCGTTCCCGCGATCGTCGCGACCGTCGACGCATCGATCGACACCGCCGCCGGCTCGCGCTGCGCCGGTGCGATCAGCCCGAGCTGCGCGAGGTCGCCCTGGCCCCAGCACACGCGCGCGCCCGCGCTGGTGATCGCACACGTGCCGGTCGCGCCCGCGTCGATCGCGGTCAGCGTCGCGCCCGTCGAGGTCACCGCGCGCGGCGTGCGCCACGACAGACGCGAGCCATCACCGATCTGACCGGCGGCTCCATCACCCCAGCAGTACGCGCCGCCATCGACCAGCGCGCACGTGTGCCACGTCCCCGCGGTGATCGCGGTCGCCGGGCCGGGCAGCGTCACTGCGACCGGCGTCGGCTGATCCGGCATCATGCCGATGCCGAGCTGGCCGCGCTGGTTGTCGCCCCAGCAGCGCACGGCGCCGTCGCGCAGGCGCGCGCAGGTGTGATCGCCGCCCGCCGCGATCTCCACGACGTCCGCGAGCGCCAGCACGCGCACCGGCAGGCTCTGGTCGGTGTTCGTCCCGCCGTCGCCGAGCTGCCCCTGATCGTCGTCGCCCCAGCACGACGCGTGGCCGTCGTCGTGCACCACACAGGTGTGATCGGTGCCCGCGCTCAGCGCGACCGCGGCGGGTACGAGGTCGACCACCATCGGCGCCGCGCTGTCGTTCCGGTCGGGGCCGCCGCGACCGAGCTGGCCGTTGTCGTTGTCGCCCCAGCACCACGCGTCGCCCGCCTCGTCGAGCGCGCACGCGTGCTCCTGTCCCGTCGCGACCGCGCTCATCGTCATCGTCTCGATCACGCCGATGCGCCCGGGCGCGAGCCGCGCCGCGCCGACCGCTCCGGGGCCCTGCTGGCGCGCCGCGTTGCTGCCCCAGCACCACACCGTCGCGTCCTCGTGGAGCGCGCACGCGAACTGACCGCCGAAGTCCACCTGGGTGAACAGGTCGGGCATCGTCGTGACCGGCAGGAAGCGCGGCGCCGTCGTCCCGTCGCCCACCTCGCCGCGCGTGTTGTCGCCCCAGCAGCGCAGCGCGCCGTTCATCGTCAGCGTGCACCCGCCGCGGTCGCCGAGCGCGACGTCGAGCGCGTGATCGATGCGCACGCACGCGCTCGGCTCGCCGGTGCATCCATAGGCGAACTCGGTCGCGCACGTCGCGTCGCAGCCGTCGCCCGACTCGAGGTCTCCGTCGTCGCACGACTCGACGCTCGCGACGATCCCGTCGCCGCAGATCGACGCGCACACGCTCGGCATCACGCCCACGCACGAGAAGCCGCGCTCGACGGTGCACGTCGCGCTGCATCCGTCACCAGGATCGGCGTCGTCGTCGTCGCACGCCTCGCCGCCCGCGACGACCCCGTCGCCGCACACCGGCGTGCACGCGCTCGGCATCCCGCTGCACGCCCAGCCGGTCTCGATGCGGCACGACGGCGAGCATCCGTCGCCCGCGGTCCCGTCGCCGTCGTCGCACTGCTCCATGCCGGCCACGATGCCGTCGCCGCAGCCCGCGGCGCACACGCTCGGCGCGCCCTCGCACGACCAGCCCGCCTCGATCTCGCAGGTCGCGCTGCAGCCGTCGCTCGCGCTCGTGTCGCCGTCGTCGCAGGCCTCGCCCGCGACCACCATTCCGTCGCCGCAGACCGTCGCGCACGTGCTCGGCGTTCCGCTGCACGTCCATCCGCCCTCGACGCGGCACGCGCTCGAGCAGCCGTCGCCCTCGTCGACGTCGCCGTCGTCGCACTGCTCGCCCGGATCGATCGCTCCGTCGCCGCAGCTCTCGATGCAGACGCTCGGCTCGCCGGTGCACGACCAGCCGGCCTCGATGCCGCACGACCCGTTGCAGCCGTCGAGCGGCGCGGTGTCGTCGTCGTCGCACTCCTCGTCGCTCGCGACCTCGCCGTCCCCGCAGCTCGAGCGACACACGCTCGGCGATCCGAGGCAGCCGAAGCCGTGCTCGACCTCGCAGGTCGGCGAGCAGCCGTCGCCGGCCACGAGATCGCCGTCGTCGCACGCCTCGCTCGCGCTGCGCGTCCCGTCGCCGCAGCCCGGCACCGGCGTGGCGTCGATGTCCGCCTGCGCGTCGGGGCCCGACGCGTCGCGCTGCGGCATCCCCGAGTCCATCAGCGTCGGCGTGTCGTCGTCACCTCCGCCGCATCCGGGTGTGCTCGCGACGACAGCCAAGACGAGCACGAGGAGAGTGAAGACCGAAGCGGCTGGTTTCATGGCCGCCGAAATTACACGCACTCCGTCCCGTGGCGAGGAGCTTTCGGAACTCGTGACGGAGTCGTTCCAAGGCGCGCGCGATGCTCGTACGATGTGCGCCGAGGAGAGCCCGGGCGATGCTGGTGATCGACGGATCGATCGGTGAGGGAGGCGGGCAGGTCCTTCGGAGCGCCCTCTCGCTCTCGATGGTCACGCGCAGGCCATTCAAGATCGAGCGCATCCGCGCCGGCCGCGACAAACCCGGCCTCGCGACGCAGCACCTCGTCGCGGTCCGCGCCGCGGCGTCGGTGTGCAACGCCGAGGTCTCGGGGGACGCGATCGGATCGACCGCGCTCTCGTTCCGACCGCGCGCGATCAAAGGAGGCGAGCATCGCGTCGCGATCGACACCGCGGGCAGCGCGACGCTCGTGCTCCAGACGATCACACCCGCGCTCCTCCGCGCGCCCGAGCCGAGCGTCGTCACGCTCGAGGGCGGCACCCACAACCCGGCCGCGCCGCCGTTCGAGTTCCTCGAGAAGTGCTGGGCCCCCGCGCTCGCGACGATGGGCGTGAAGGTCCAGGTCTCGCTCGAGCGCCCCGGCTTCTACCCGAAGGGCGGCGGGCTCTTCACCGCGCGCATCACGCCGGGCGAGCTCGGTCGCTTCGAGCGCGAGGAGCGCGGCGCCGAGAAGTCGCGCCGCGCCACCGCGACCATCGCCGGGCTCTCCGAGCCGATCGCGGATCGCGAGCTGCGCGTCGGGAAGGAGCGCCTCGGGCTCGCGCGAGATCAGATGGAGCGCCGCGTGCTCGACGAGGCGCTCGGGCCCGGCAACGTCTTCCAGGTCGAGATCGTGTACGAGCACGGCACCGCGCTCTTCGTCTCGTTCGGCGAGCGCGGCCTGCGCGCCGAGCAGGTCGCGGAGATCGCGATCGGTCGTGCCCTCGCGTTCCACGAGAGCGACGCGGCGATCGAGGAGCACCTCGCCGATCAGCTCCTGCTCCCGATGGCGATCGGCAAGGGCGGCCTCTTCACCACCACCGAGCCGAGCTCGCACGCGCGCACCCAGGCCGAGGTGCTGCGCCGCTTCCTCGACGTCGACGTCGACATCACCACGCGCGACGAGCGCACGTACACGATCGAGATGCGCGGAGCCGACGTCTGATGCCGACCTCGACGCGACGGCCCGTCGCCATCGTCGGGCTCGGGCAGCTCGGCGCGACGTTCGGCATGGGCCTCTTGCGGCTCGGGCGCCCAGTGCTCCCGGTGCTGCGCGGGGACGCGATCGAAGCGCTCGTCGCGCACGATCCCGAGCTCGTGATCGTCGCGGTCGCGGAGAAGGATCAGGACGCGACGTTCGCCGCGATCCCCGCCGCGCTCCGCAAGCGCGTCGCGCTGGTGCAGAACGAGCTGCTCCCGCCCGACTGGCAGGCGCACGACATCGTCGATCCCACCGTCGCGGTGGTGTGGTTCGAGAAGAAGCGCGGCCGCGGCGCGAAGGTCGTGCGCACCACGCGCATCGGCGGCCCGTGCGCGGATCTGCTGGTGCGCGCGCTCGAGAGCGTCGATCTCCCGGCGCGCCGCGTCGACGCGCGCGACCTCACGTTCGAGCTGGTGCGCAAGGACCTCTACATCCTCGGCTCGAACCTCGCGGGCCTGAAGGTCGGCGGCACCACCGCGGATCTGTGCACGACCCATCGCGCGCTCGTCACCGCGATCCTCGAGGACGTGCTCGCGCTCGACGAAGCGCGCCTCGGCGCGTCGCTGCCGCGCGAGGCGCTGATCGAGTGCGCGTTCCTCGACTTCGCGAAGGACCCCGAGCACGCGAGCACCGGACGCAGCGCGCCCGAGCGCCTCGCGCGCACCCTCGCGCGCGCCGAGCAGCTCGGCGTCGACATCCCCGCGATCCGCGCGCTCGCGGCCGAGACTCGATGACGCGCGTCGCGCTCGTCCTCGCGCTCCTGGTCGCGTCGTGCGACCTGCCCGCGGATCGCCGCGCCGCGTACGCGATCACCGACTGGACGCTGAGCACCACGAGCTGCGAGGACGAGGGCGACGACGTCCGCGCGATGCGCGTGAGCACGCACCTGCTCGTGAACCCGCTGGGACGCACCGACGATCGGGAAGCGATCGTCACCACCTGCATCCGCGCGTCGGGCACCACGAACGACTGCGAGGACGAGGGCAACGACGTCTCGTCGATCGCGGAGCTCTCGTTCCACATGGAGCAGGAGTCGGAGTCGGTCTTCGTCGACTCGCGACTCGTGCTCGACGACAGCGGCACCTGCGCGGGCGTGCTCGAAGCGGCGCGCCTCACGTTCCCGGTCGCGCAGCGCTTCCGCCTCGAGATCCGCCGCACCAGCTTCGACGTCCCCGGCGCGCTCGACTGCATCACCGAGGCGAACGCCCAGCTCGCGACCCGCGACTGCGAGGCGCTCGAGGTCCTCCACGGCGACTTCGAATTCGAGGTCGAGGGCCCGCACGAGTCGAGCTCGAGCGACGACGACGACGACTGGGACTGACGATCACGCGCCGATGCGCTCGAGCGGCCGGGGCATCGGCGGACCACCGATCGCGCGCTCCGCGACCGTGCTCTGTAGCGCGCGCATCGCCGCGATGTTCGGCAGCGGGTTCTCGACGCCCTCGTCGAGCCGGAGCAGCCCGACGAATTCGCCCTGCCCCGCCACGCGGTAGTACTCGAAGCGCACGCCCGCGGGCGGCGCCGCGGCCAGCGCGGCGAGCGCCGCCTCCACCGCCGCGGTCACCTCCGCGACGTCTCGATCGTCCACCCGGTAGTGGATCATCAGCACACGCATGAACGTTCCTCCTGCTTCCACCCTCAGGACGACCGGAGCGGCGGAGAGGTGACCGCCCCCGACGAGCTCGCGGACGAATTCGAGCGATCGCGTGCCCGCCTGCGCGCGGTCGCGCTCCGCATGCTCGGCTCGCGCGACGAGGCCGACGACGCGGTGCAGGAGACGTGGCTCCGCGCGAGCCGCGCCGGTGCGCGCGATGTCGAGAGCCTGAGCGGGTGGCTGCGCACGATCCTCGGCCGGGTGTGCCTCGACATGCTGCGAGCGCGACGCCGGCGCGGCGAGGTGGGCCTCGACGAGCTCGACGTGCCGACGAGCCCCGACGACGAGCTCGCGCAGGCCGAGTCGGTCGGGCTCGCGCTGCTGGCCGTCCTCGAGCGGCTCGGCCCCGACGAACGCGTCGCGTTCGTGCTCCACGATCTGTTCGGCGTGCCGTTCGAGGAGATCGCGGTGATCCTCGAGCGCTCCCCGGTCGCCGCGAAGAAGGTCGCGAGCCGCGCGCGCCATCGCGTCGTCGGTGCGCGCCGGGTCCACGCGCCCGACGTCGAGGAGAAGAAGCGCGTGATCGAGGCGTTCCTCGCGGCGTCACGCGCGGGCGACCTCGACGCGCTGCTCGCGGTGCTCGCGCCCGACGTGGTGCGCCGCGCCGATCGCGTCGCGCTGCCGAGCGACGGGGAGCGCGAGCTGCGAGGCGCACGTCGGGTCGCCGACGAGACGCGCGGCAACGCAGCCCGCGCGCGCCACGCGCGCGTGATGTGGGTCGACGGCGAGCTCGGCGCAGTCGTCGCGCCGCGCGGCCGCGTCGCGATCGTGCTGCGCCTCGCGATCGAAGGAGGCCGCATCACCGAGCTCGACGTGATCGCCGAGCCCGCGCGCCTGCGCGCGGTCGATCTCGCGGCGCTGGAGACCGACCTCGCGCCCTGACGCTCACTCGCTCGGCGGGTCGTCGTCCTGCGCGTCGCGGCGGCGGCCCTTGCTCGTGTAGCCGGTCATGAACTCGAACGCCTGCGCGACCTCGGGCAGCCGTCGGCCCACGCTCTTCGAGAGATCGTAGACGTCGAGCGCGGCGCGCCACGCCTCGTCCTCCGCGAGCATGCGCGCGTCGACCAGCGCGCCGAGCTTCGCTTCGTACTTCTGGCGCAGCTCGTTCTCGCGCTCCCACGCGCGCTGCGCGCGCCCCGCCAGCGCGCGCAGCTTCGCCGGGCTGAGCCCGGGCACCCGCAGGTGCGCGCGGTTCGCCTCCCACGCGCTGGCGCTCGTGCCGAGCGCGTCGTCGTAGTCGGCGGGCGGGCGCAGCAGCGACGCGCGCTGCTCGTCGGTCAGCCGCGGAGCGCTCACAACGCGCGCGCGCGACGATGACTTCTTCGCGGTCTTCTTGTTCCCGGCGCTCTTCTTCGCGCGGGTCTTCTTGGTCGCGCTCTTCTTGGATGTCTTCTTGGTCGCCATGACACGAGATCGTACGCGACGCGTCGAGCCCCGCCAGGGAGCGCGAGGATCCGATCGCGATCCGCGCGAGACGCAAGCATCTCTCGCGGCGCTCGACGCGCGTCGCGATCATTTCGATCGCGATCCGTCGCAACTCGCGATGATTTCGATCGCGATCCGTCGCAACTCGCGATCATTTCGACCGCGATCTGTCGCAACTCGCGATCATTTTCATCACGCGCCGCGCGAGAATTCGTCGAATTCCCGGCAAATTCGCGCGGTTTTCGGAGCCCCCAGAAGTTGGGGATCGAACCCCCCCTCGCTGGCCTCGCCACCCCCAGCCGGCGGGGACCGCACCCCCATCCGCCGGCCTCGCGACCCCGCACGACGGCGACGCACTCCCTCGCGTACCGCCTCGCGACCCCGCACGCGGGCGACGCACCGCCAGCGATCCGCCTCGCGACCCCGCGCCACGAGAACGCACCGCCAGCGATCCGCCTCACGACCCCGCGCGACAGCGCCTCACGCGCACGACCCCCGAGCGTCCACCCCACCCGAGTCGGCTCACGATGCCCGAAGGGCGAGTCGGTCCGCGCGAGATGCCGCGAGAGCGCTTCGCGCGCTCGCGTCATCACGCGCTCTCGCATCACACCGAAGAACGGCGCGTGCACGCCTCGCGCGCGGCCGAGACCTCACCAGCAGGGCGCGTGGCAGGGGGCCCGAGCGCTTCCGCAGCGACCCACCCGACGTCACCGACGCACCCGCCCGGTTCTCGTCATCGCATCCGCGATGACGAGAACGACCCCGCCTCCCGACACCCCACCGCCATCGCACGCCGGTCGCGAGGCTTAGCGAGGGCCCCCTGCCACGCGCCCCCGCCGAAGCCTCACCCCGCGCGGCCTCTAGCTCTCCCGCACGTGCCGCTCGAAGGCATCCGGGGGCATCGGCTTGCCGAACAGGTAGCCCTGCACCTCGTCGCACCCGACGTTCGCGAGCTGCTCGAGCTGGGTCGGCGTCTCCACGCCCTCCGCGAGCACGTCGAGCCCGAGCTGGTGCCCGAGGAACGTGATCGCCTGCGCGAGCGATCGCGCCTGCTCCGCCGGGAGCCCTTCGCGATCGAGCTCCTGCACGAACGAGCGATCGATCTTCAGCACGTCGACCGGCAGCTTCTGCAGGTACGCGAGCGACGAGTAGCCGGTGCCGAAGTCGTCGACCGACACCCGCACGCCCAGCGAGCGCAGCGCGCTCAGGCGGACGATCGCCTGCTCGACCTCGCCCATGACGATCGTCTCGGTCAGCTCGAGCTCGAGGCGCTCCGGCGGGATGCTCGCCGCGCGCACCGCGCGCTTCACCGTGCCCACGAAGTCGTGCCGCACGAACTGCAGCCCCGACACGTTCACCGACACCCGCCCGTACTCGAGCCCCGCGTCGCTCCAGCGCTTGCACTGACGCGCCACCTCGTTGAGCGCCCAGGTGCCGATCGGCACGATCAGCCCGCTGTCCTCGGCGACCGGGATGAAGCGCCCGGGGCTGATCATGCCGCGCTGCGGGTGCTTCCAGCGCAGCAGCGCCTCGGCGCCGACGAGCTGGCGCGTCGCGATCGAGTACTTGGGCTGGTAGTGCAGCGAGAGCTGCCCCGAGCGCATCGCCTCGCGCAGCTGGTGCTCGAGGTCGAGCCGCTCGCGCGCGGTCTGCTGCATCGACGCGTCGAAGAGCTTGAGCCGGCCCGGGCCCTCGTTCTTCGCCTGGTGCAGCGCGATGTCCGCGTAGCGCAGCAGCGTCGCGGCGTCGGGCGCGTCGTCGGGATAACGCGCGACGCCGATGCCCGCGGTCAGCACGATCTCGTGCGCGTCGAGGTGGAAGGGCTCGCGGATCGCCTGCTGGATGCGATCCGAGCGCTGCAGCGCCGAGACGCCGGCGCGCACGTCGTCGAGCAGCACGATGAACTCGTCGCCGCTTCGACGCCCCGCGAGATCGCCGTCGTCGATGCTCGAGAGGAGGCGCTGCGCGACCTGACGCAGCAGCACGTCGCCGAGCGCGTGCCCGAGCGAGTCGTTCACCCGGCGGAACCGATCGAGCGACACGATCGCGAGCGCGAGCCCCTGGCCCATCACCGCGGCGCGCTCGATGCGGCGCTCGGTCTCGAGGTGCACGAACGCGCGGTCGGGCAGGCCGGTGACGGGATCGGGGCGCGGCGCGCGCTGCGAGGACCCGACGCGGCGTCGCTGGCTCCCGGAGTGATGCCGCAGATCGATCGGCGGGCGGGGCGTCGGCGCGATCGGGTGCGACGCGGTGATCGGCTCGCCCGCGGGCGGCTGGAGCACGCCCTCGACGAGCGCGCGCAGATCGTCGAGCGCGGCGCTGCGGCGCGCCTCGGCGAGATCGGGGCGCGTCCTCACGTCGGCGAGCAGCACCGTCGCGAGCTGGGTCTCGCCCGCCATGATCGGGAGCGTCGCGACGGCGAGGGGCGTGGTGCCCGCGGCGAAGAGCGCGACCTCGGGCGCCGCGGGGCCGCGGCCGACGTGGGTCACGATGCGCGCGCGCTCGAGCCGGAGGCGACGCGCGGGCACGACCTCCTCGAGCCCTCCGTCGCGCGCGAGCTCGCTCGCGCTGGCGAGCTTGCGCGCGTGGTCGCCCTCGAGGGTGAAGCAGACGGCGATCGGCAGATCGACGAGCCCCGCGACCGTTCGCAAGAGACGCTCGACCGTTCGTCCCCTCGCGTCCGATGTCGCCGTCGCGGCTGGGTCTCGCGTCTCGCTCGGGCTCATGAGCCGGACCGAGTATAGGCGGACCACGACGCGCGCGAACAGCGGATCACCGGCGCATCCGACCCGCCGCCGCGGTGGTGACGTAGTAGTGGGGAGGCCAGTGTCGGTACCACTCCGCGCCGAGGACCGGACCGTTCTCGGTGTCCTCTTCGCCGGTCGCGACGCCGTAGACCTTCACGAGCGAGCCGGTCCAGAGGCGACGCGCGCCCGCGCGATCCTCCTCGCGCATCGGGATGAGCGCGACGAAGCGGCCGATCTCGCGATCGCTCACGGTCACGCGGCACGAGTCGCCGCTCTCGTCGCCGCAGAGGTGGCGATCCTGATGCGCGCGCAGCGAGAGCAGGACGCGCGCGCGTCCGTCGTCCTGCGCGACCGGCGGCTCGAGCACGACGCCGAACCAGCCGACGAGGGGCTGCTCCTCGGGGCGGGTGCGGCGCACCTCTTCGTACGAGAGCTCGGTCGCGCGCTCCATGTACGCGCGCTCGTCCCCGAGCGGCTCGTAGCTGCGCGAGAAGCCGTAGGCGCCGCCCCCACCACAGCCGGCGATCGAGGCCAGGATCGAGAGGGCGCAGAGTGTGCGGAAGAGCGTCATCGCGCGCGCATGATGCCGCACCGAACACGTCTTGCGCAGGCCCCCCGCGCGCCCCAGTATCCCGCGCCTGCGGAGGCCCCCGAAGGATCTCCGCGCGCTTACGGGCCCCGCCGTGTTCGCACGGCCGGGGCGGAGGAAAGCAGCACGTCATGCCGGGTCTTGCGAGGTCGGGAATCCAGTGGGCCGAGCCGCTGATCTTCGAGCGTGGCGCCGCGGGCCGTACGGCCGCGTCGCTCCCCGCGCTCGACGTGCCGGACGTCGACCCGAAGGCGCTCTTCGGTGATCAGGCGCGCGACCCGAGCGAGCAGGCGGGCCTGCCCGAGGTGAGCGAGCCGGAGGCGTTCCGCCACTACGTGCGGCTGAGCGAGATGAACTTCGCGATCGACAACGCGATGTACCCGCTCGGCTCGTGCACGATGAAGTACAACCCGAAGGTCAACGAGTGGGCGGCGCGCCTGCCGGGCTTCGCGAAGCTGCATCCGTACGCGCCGGAGCACCTGATCCAGGGCGCGCTCGAGCTGATGTACCGGCTCGAGAAGGGCCTCGCCGAGGTGTGCGGCATGGACCGCGTCGCGCTGCAGCCCGCCGCGGGCGCGCAGGGCGAGCTCGCGGGCCTGATGATGATCCGCGCGTTCCACCAGGCGCAGGGACGCTCGCCGAAGAAGGTGCTGGTGCCGGTGACGGCGCACGGCACGAACGCCGCGAGCTGCGCCTTCAACGGCTATCAGATCGTGCCGTTCCCCGCGGGCGAAGACGGCGTGGTGCACCCCGAGGCGATCGCGCCGGTGCTCGACGACGACGTCGCGGCGATCATGATCACGAACCCGAACACCGTCGGGCTCTTCGAGAAGCACCTGCCGACGATCGCACGGATGGTGCACGACAAGGGCGCGCTGGTGTACGGCGACGGCGCGAACCTCAACGCGCTGATGGGCCGCGCGCGCCCCGGTGATCTCGGCGTGGACGTGATGCAGTTCAACCTGCACAAGACGTTCACGACGCCGCACGGCGGCGGAGGCCCCGGGTGCGGGCCGGTCGGCTACAAGCGCATCCTCGATCCCTACGCGCCGGTGCCGACGGTCGAGAAGTCGCACGACGGGACGTACCACCTCGAGTTCAACCGCCCGAAGAGCGTGGGCCGCCTGCGCAGCTTCTACGGCAACTTCGGGATGATGGTCCGCGCGTACGCGTACCTGCGCGAGATGGGCGCCGAGGGCCTCAAGGGCGCGACCGATCTCGCGGTGCTCAACGCGAACTACCTGCGCGCGAAGCTCGGCGAGACGTGGCACGTCGCGTACGACACGACGTGCATGCACGAGGTCGTGATCAACGACAAGCACCTCGGCAAGACGGGCGTGACGACGATGGACGTCGCCAAGCGCCTGCTCGACTACGGCTTCCACGCGCCGACCGTGTACTTCCCGCTCGTCGTGAAGGGCGCGATGCTGGTCGAGCCGACCGAGACCGAGACGCGCCAGGCGCTCGATCGGTTCGTCGACGCGATGAGCGCGATCAGCCGCGAGGCGCACGAGGAGCCCGAGACCGTGAAGAAGGCGCCGCACCTCACGCGCCTGCGCCGCCTCGACGAGACGCGCGCCGCGCGCAAGCCGGTGCTGCGCTACACGAAGAAGCCGCAGGGCTGATCGCCCACGCGACGTGACGAACGAGCCGTGCTCTCCTCGAGGGAGCGCGGCTCGTGTCGTTTCAGGGCTCGTCGTCCTCGCCGAGGGCGCCGGTCGAGCCGGGCGCGACGGTGTCCGGCGCCGTCTGCTCGGGCGAGAGCGTCGTGTCGCCGGTCTTCGCGGGCTCGCCGGCGGCGCGACCGCGCGTCTCGCCGGGCTGGGCGCCGGTGGGCTCCGCGGTGTCCATGTCGCGCTCGCAGCCTACGAGCGAGAGCGCGCCTGCGAGCACGAGCATCGGGATCGAGGTCTTCATCGGTCTCCTCCGTGCTCGCCCGTTGCAGTGCGTGCGCCGAACGGCGTGCGCACGTGCGCGCACGGATCGCAGCGGCAGGAAATACGTGTGGTTTCGCGCAGTTGTCGATGGCCGTGCGCTTGCTGAAGAGGGCCCCCGACGAACGCGGCGCCGAGGCGCGCCGCCTCGCAGGAGGACCTCGCCGTGCAGCCCATCTCGTCGCGTGCCCGCATCTTCTCGCGCACCGAGCGCGCCCACCTCTGCCCGACGTGCGGAGGCGCGACACCGGTGCCGCTCGAGGGAGGCACCGCGTGCTGCGTGCGCTGCGCGGCCGCGATCCCGGTCGGGCCGCGCCCCGAGGAGCTCGCGCGTGTGCCGGTGCCGGTCACGGAAGCCGATCGCCTCGCGCGCCTCGCCGCGCAGCAGCACACGCCGATGATGCCGCCGCCCGCGATCGCGCCGCTCTTCGCGAGCGGCGGGCTCAGCGCGATCCGCCGCAGCGAGGCCGAGGCGAGCTGGCAGGCGCTGCGTCGCGCGGTGATCGCGGCGCCCCACGATCTCTCGAGCGCGGACGCGCTGTACGTGCTCACGCTCGGGCTCGTCGGGCTGCCCGACGAGGAGCCGGCGCGCGCGCGGGCGCGGCTCGAGACCGCGCGCGAGATCCTGTCGATGCCGCGCCATCGCGGCGGGCTCGCGTGCTCGCTCGCGCGCATCGCGGCGCGCGAGGAGGAGATCGACGCGGCGAAGGAGTGGCTCGCGCTCGTCGATCCGCACACCGACGATCTCGAGACCGACAGCGGGCGCCGGTTCGCCCTCGCGCTGATCGCGACGTCGCAGGACGACTTCACGGGCGTGCTCGCGGCGCTGGGATCGAAGAGCGGGGAGATCCCGCTGCACCTCGCGACGCAGGCGACGTGCGCGGTGCTGCGCGCGCATGCGCTCGAGCGCACGGGGCGCGTCGAGGACGCGGTCGCGTCGCTGCGCGCCGACATGGCGGAGGGACGGCTCGATGCGGTGCTGGTCGAGCAGATCCGCTCGCGCTTCCCGCGCTTCGCGCTGATCGCGCAGAGCTGGCCGCAGGTGAACGCGGCGCGCGCGAGCGCGCGGAGCAAGAGCGCGATCGCGTTCTGGGCGCCGATGGCGTTCGGCGGGATCGTGTTCCTGCTGATCGGGCTCGCGTCGTTCGTGCCCGCGCTGTTCGGGCTCGTGCTCTCGATGTTCCCGACCGCGATGTTCGGGCCGCTCGCGCCCGCGGTGACGTCGTTCACGAGCCACGCGTCGTTCGGGTCGCTGATCTTCGGGTTCGCGTTCGCGGCGAGCTCGAGCATCTGGTTCGGCATCGCGTGGAGCTCGTACAAGTCGGGGCGCGACGCGGCGTGGCTCGAGCAGCACGGCGTGCCCGCGCAGGCGCGCTTGCTCGCGGTGAAGCAGACCGGGATCCGCATCAACGATCAGCCGATCTTCGATCTGTCGCTGCGCGTCGAGATGGAAGGACGCGCGCCCTACGAGGCGAGCCTGCGGCAGCTCGTGCCGTTCCATCAGCTCGGGATGATGGTGCCGGGCGCGCTCCTGCAGGTGAAGGTCGACCCCGCGAACCCCACGCGCCTGGCGGCGGTGTGACCATGAAGGCGATGACGGACACGCTCGAGGGGCTCGCGGCGTCGTGCTCGGCGGGCATCGCGATGGTGCTCGGAGGCGCGGCGGTCGCGTCGGAGATGACGGGTCACGGCGTGATGGCGCCGATGGTGCCGACGGTGATCGGGAGCTTCGCGGTGATCGCGATCGCGCTCGGGTGGTCGGCGACGCGCGCCGCGACGATTCGGTGAGACGGATTCGGGCGCTCGCGGCCCCTTCTGCGAGGGATGGAGCTCGCAGCAGTACGGCAGGACGGAGCAAGCGTCGGGATCGAGGGCTGGGGGCGCGAGCACGTCGGATACGCGGTCGGTCTCGAGGGAGCGGCCGCGGCAGGCTCGGTGCGCATCGTCGCGGCGTTCGACGGGACCGACGTGGACCTCGAGCCGGCGCAGCGCGGGATCGCAGGCGTGGTGCTCGATGCGGGCGAGTCGGTCGAGCTCGAGGTGGAGGGTGCGTTCCGGCTCGTCGCGAGCGAGCCGATCCTCGTGGTGCAGACGCTCGGCGGGACGTCGATCTCGTGGGTGGTCGCGCCGGTGGATCGTCACCGCAGCGAGCACGCGATCGACCTGCCGTACGGCGCGCTCGACGAGCACGCGCTGGTGATCGTGCGACCGCGCGAGACGTGGACGTGCATCGACGGGCGCGTGTCGGGCCTGGCGCGCGTCGCGCGTGTCGGCGACTGGGAGTGCTGCGTGACGCGCGTCCGCGCCGGGGCGCATCGGGTGATCGGAGAGCGCGCGTTCGCGCTGGTCGCGATCGGACGCGAGGGGATCGCGCCGTACGCGAGCGCGTCGCTCTGAGCGTCACTCGGGGAACTGGAAGACGATCTCGCCCTCGCGGACCATGCCGAGCTCGTCGCGCGCGATGCGCTCGATCGCGCGCTCGTCGGCGCGCAGCGAGCGCACGTCGTGCTGGAGCTGGCGGACCTCTTCGCGCATGCGCTCGTTGGTGCGCTGCACCTCGGCGAGCTCGTCGCGCAGCGCGCGATAGCGGGGCAGGCCCTGCTCGCCCATCACGAGCAGCGGCACCGCGATGATCGATCCGAGCAGGAGCGAGAGCGGCAAGAGCCACGCGAGGAACGTCGAGGTCCGCGACATCCGACCCGCGATGCTCGATGGGCCGGGGGCGCAGGTCCAAAAATCAGCGCTCGCGTCACGGAATTGGTCAACCCTCGCGGAAGTCGCCCGGCGAGAGGCCGTGGCGCTTGAGGAGCGCGTGGAAGTCGGTGCGATTGCGGCCGGCGAGGCGCGCGGCGGCGCTCACGTTGCCACCCGCGCGGCGGAGCGCTTCCTCGAGGTACGCGCGATCGAACGCCTCGCGCGCCTCGCGCAGCGGCAGCAGCTCGCGCGAGCGGGCGAGGTCTCGCCCGTCGATCGATCCGCTCGGCGGCTCGCTCTCCGACGCGTCGAGCTCGGGGGCACGCGCGAGCACCGCGAGCACGTGCTGGGGGCGCAGCACGCCGTCGGGCGCGAGCAGCGCCGCGCCCTCGATCACGTTCGCGAGCTCGCGCACGTTCCCGGGCCAGTCGTGCGCGCGGAGGATGCGCAGCGCGTCGCTCGTCAGGTGCGGCTCGGAGAGGCGGTGGCGCGACGCGGCGCGCGCGAGGAAGAGCTCCGCGAGCAGCGGAATGTCCTCGCGGCGATCACGCAGCGCGGGCATCTCGACCGGCACGACGTGCAGTCGATAGAAGAGGTCCTCGCGGAACGTGCCGCGCTCGACCGCGGCGCGCAGATCGCGATGGGTCGCTGCGACGACCCGCACGTCGACCGGCGTCGCGCGCGTCGCGCCGACCGCGACGACCTCGCGCTCCTGCAGCACGCGCAGCAGCTTCACCTGGACCTGCGGCGGCGCGTCGCCCACCTCGTCGAGCAGGAGCGTCCCGCCGCTCGCGGCGGCGAACAGGCCCTCCTTGTCGCGCACCGCGCCGGTGAACGCGCCGCGCACGTGCCCGAAGAGCTCGCTCTCGAGGAGATCCGCGGGCAGCGCGCCGCAGTTGATCGCGACGAAGCGTCCGTGCGCGCGCGGCGAGAGCGAGTGGAGCATGCGCGCCGCGAGCTCCTTGCCGGTGCCCGACTCGCCGAGGAGCAGCACGGTCGCGTCGGATCGCGCGATGCGCGCGATCCGCTCGCGCACCTCCTCGATGCGCGCGCTGGTGCCGAGCAGGCGCACGCCCTCGCCCTCGTCGCCGACGATGCGGCGCAGGCCCGCGACCTCGCGACGCAGCCGGACGCGCTCGACGGCGTGCTCGACCTCGGAGAGCAGCTCGTGGTCGTGGAACGGCTTGGTGAGGAAGCCGTACGCGCCGCGATGGAGCGCGGCGACCGCGGTCTCCACGGTCCCGTGCGCGGTGAGCACGATCACCGGCAGATCGAGCGAGCGCCGCTGCACGGCGTCGAGCACGTCGAGGCCGTCCTCGCCGTCGAGGCGGAGGTCGAGGATCATCGCGTCGACGATCTCGCGCTCCAGCACCTCGAGCGCGCCGCGCCCCGTGGTCTCGATGGTCGCGCGGAAGCCGTGGTGCTCGAGGCGCATCGAGAGCAGCTCGCAGAGGTCCTCCTCGTCGTCGACGACGAGGACGTGCCCCTTCCACTCGGGCTCGCTCACGAGGGCACCCCCAGCACCCCGAGCGGCGCGCCGCCGAGCGCGCGGGGCGGTGCGCTCTCGCGTCCGTCGAGCGGCAGCCGCATCACGAAGCACGCACCGCGATCGACGGTCGCGTCGAGCTCGAGCTCGCCGCCGTGGGCGCGCGCCACCTCGCGCGCGAGCGCGAGCCCGAGGCCGATGCCGAGCGCCTTGGGCGAGCCGTCGACGGCGACCGTGACGAACGGCTCGAACAGCGTGTCGCGCACCTCGTCGGGCACACCGGGGCCCTCGTCGCGCACGCGCACCACGGCGACGCTGCGCCCGTCGACGCGCTCGATCGTGCGCGTCACGCGCACCACCTGGCCCGGCTTCGAGACCGAGACCGCGTTGCGCATCAGGTTCGCGAACGCGCGCTCGAGCAGCGCCTCGTCGAGCGCGGTGCGCACCGAGTCCCCTTCGCGCTCGACGTCGATCGTGACGCGCCGTGCGCGCGCATCGGAGCCTTCTTCCGCGACGGCGTTGGCGAGCACGTCGTCGACCGAGACACCGCCGCGGCGCCGGAGCGGCGCGCCCGCGCGCAGCCGCGAGAGATCGAGGAGCGTGGTCACGATGCGGATCTCGCGCTCGCACGCGGTCCGCGCGATGCCGACGACGCGTGCCTGACGTTCCTGGAGCGGTCCGCACGCGCCGTCCATCAGCAGCGCGAGCGCCTCGCGGATCTTCGACAGCGGAGTTCGCAGCTCGTGGGAGATGGACGCGAGGAATCCCTGCTTCAAGCTCTCGAGCTCGGCGAGCCGCACGCGCATGCGCTCGAGCTCCTCCGCGAGCTCCACGATCTCCGCCGGACCCTCGGCCACCAGCGACTCGCCGAAGTCTCCGCGCGACAGCCGCTGCGCGACGCGCGAGATCTTCGCGAGCGGCTCGCTGATCTCCGCGGCCATGCGGCGCGCGGTCCACATCGCGAGCGCGAGCGCGATCGCCGCGATCAGCACGCCGACGACCAGTGCGCTCGTGCCGAGCCGCCCGACGTCGCCCTCCTGGGCGCGCGCCGCGGCGTGGAGCTCCGCGAGCCGCTCGACCCAGATCGTCGTGATGCGCGCGTCGAGCTCGCTGCGCTCGAGCTCCGCGATCGCGCTGTACGGCGAGCACACGCCCGACGCGAGCAGGCGATCCGCGAGATCGAGGTAGCCGACCGACGCGCGGTAGAGCGGCTGCGACACCGGCGCGGTGCCTCGCAGCCGATCGCGCAGGATCGACGCGTTGCGCTCGATCGGCTCGGTCGCCGCTTCGTCCTCGCCGCGGGCACAGCGCGCGAGCGCGTGGCGCATCGAGAGATCGAGGTTCCAGTCCGCTTCGTGGAGCGCGCCCTCGCGGGCGAGCGTGCCGAGCTCGTCCTCACCGAGCTCCACCACGAGCTGCGTCATGCGCCCGAGCGCGCCGAGGACGATCGCGAGCGCCACGGTGATCACGAGGACGGGCGCGGCGTGAGAGACGACGAGGCGCGAGAAGAGACGCATTCGATTCCATCGCTGCAGCCAGCGAGCGCGACGGGGTCGCGGGGCGCGCGCCTTGATCCTCAGCATTCGGCGTTCCGTCGGGTCTCCTCCGAAGATATCGCGAGAAGCGCTGGCGCACCGTCGGTCTTCGCCGACGGTGTCGGGAACACCTGTCGGCGATTCACGACGGTGGTGCGCGGAGCCGCGCGGATCGCAGGGATCGCGCGGTGGCACGCGACGTGGACCAGGGCGCGCCGTGGCTCATCGCGAACGATCCCCGAGCGCCCTCGCCGACACCCTCGCGTCGTGGCGCGAGATGTTCGATCGCCGCACCGCCGGCGCGAACGTCGGCGCCGGTCTGGTCGTCGCGATGGTCGCGATCCCGCTGAACCTGGCGCTCGCCGTCGCGTGCGATCTGCCGCCTGCCGCGGGCCTCGTGAGCGGCGCGATCGGCGGGCTGATCGCGGCGCT
This sequence comes from Sandaracinus amylolyticus, assembly GCF_000737325.1. Taxonomy (NCBI): domain Bacteria; kingdom Pseudomonadati; phylum Myxococcota; order Polyangiales; family Sandaracinaceae; genus Sandaracinus; species Sandaracinus amylolyticus. The sequence continues at coordinate 10,035,644 of NZ_CP011125.1, read as the reverse complement.
CTTCGGCGGCTCGCGCCTCAACGTGACCGGCCCCGAGGTCGCGCTCGCGCCGCTGACCGCAGCGATCGTCGCGGCGCACGGCATCGACGGGATGCTGATCGCGACGGCGATCGCCGGCGCGGTGCAGATCGCGCTCGGCGCGCTGCGGGTCGGCGGGCTGGTGCGCCTCCTGCCGCGCCCGGTCGTCGGCGGGTTCCTCGCGGCGGTCGGCGTGATGGTGTTCGACTCGCAGCTGCCGCACCTCGTCGGCGTGCACGACGGCCGTCGCGTCGCCGCGCTCGCGACGACGCTGCCCGAAGTCTCGTTCGACGTGCTCGCGATCGCGATCGGCGCGCTCGTGATGCTCGTGCTGATCGTGCTCCCGCGCGTCGTGCCCCGCGTGCCCGCGCCGCTCGTCGCGCTCTCGCTCGCGGTCGGCGTCGTCGCGTGGCTCGGGCTCGACGTCGAGCGCGTCGCGCCGCTGCACGGGAACGCGCTCGCGCTGCACGTGCCGAGCTTCGATCGCGTCGATCTCGCGGCGCTGCTCCCGAACGCGCTCGCGCTCGCCGCGCTCGCGTCGGTCGACTCGCTGCTCTGCGCGGTGAGCATCGACGCGCGCACCGGCGGCCCCTCGCATCGCCCCGATCAGGAGCTCGTCGCGCAGGGCGTCGCGAACCTCGCGTGCGCGGCGTTCGGTGGCATGCCGGTCGCGGCCGCGGTCGTGCGCAGCGTCGCCGCGATCGAAGCGCGCGGCAGCACGCGCCTCTGCGGCGTCGTGCAGTCGGTCGTGCTGCTCGCGGTGGTGCTCGTGCTCGGCCCGCACCTCGATCTCGTGCCGCTCGCGGCGCTCTCGGGCGTGCTCCTCGTCGTCGGCGCGAAGCTCGTCGACCTGAGCGAGCTCGCGAAGCTCGCGAAGGTGCGCCGCTTCGAGGCGGTGGTGTTCGTCGCGACCGCGATCGCGATCGTCACGACCGGCTTCGTCGAGGGCCTCTTGATCGGCTTCGCGCTCGCCGTGATCGAGCACGTGACCGCGCAGGGCGCGGCGCTCCGGCTCGACACGCACCGCATCGGACAGACCCACGTCGCGCGGCTCGAGGGGCCGCTCGTCTTCGCGTCGCAGCATCGCGCGCAGCAGCTCGTCGCGGGCATCTCGGACGACGCGCGCACGCTGATCGTCGAGCTCGAGGGCGTGACGCACTGGGACGCGAGCGGCCTGGCCGCGCTCCGCACCGCGCTCGCCCCGTACGCGAAGCGCGGCGCGAGCGTCGAGGTCGTGCCCGGAGAGGGCATCCCGGTCGACGCGCTCGAGCGCGATCTCGCCGGTGTCGCGCGCGTCCGATCGCGCCGCGAGAGCATGCAACCGCGCCCGCGCGACGCCGGCTCCGGCCTCGAGTCGCTGGCGCTCGATGGAGCCGAGTGAGGCTCGTGGAGGTGGACGCGATGGATCGCAGCGCGACGGCGACGGTCGAACGAGACGAAGCAGCGACGGAGACGACGAGCGCCGCGCGCGCGCAGCGCAGCGCCCGCGCGACGTGGGCGGGCATCGCGCTCCTGCTCGGCCCGATGGCCGCGGTGGGCGCGGCGGCCGTGCTCGCGACCGGCAGCGAAGCGCCGCGCGGCCCCGCGCTGATCGTCTTCCTGCTCGGCCTCGGCGCCGCGGTCACCGCCGATCGGAGCGCGCGGCGTAGCGCGTGAGCCGCTCGAGGTACGCCGCGCAGCCGGGCTCTCCCTCGCGCGGCGCCCACGGCGCGAAGTCCTTGTCGTTCGCGGCCTGATAGGGGCCCGGCTTCACCTCGAAGCAGATCGCGCTCTCGCTCGTGACCACGAGCGAGTGCCACACGCCGGGCGCGAGATCGATGCCGCACGCGTGCGCGCGCTGCATCGGGTCGCCGAGCGTCTGGCAGCGCTCGATCTCCCCGCGATCGTCGAACACGAAGAACGCGACCTCGCCGCGCAGGATGACGAACGTCTCGCTCTTCGCGGGGTCGAGATGGCGATGCGGCGTGATGTACGTGCCGCGCGTCATCACGTTCAGGAAGCGGTGCGGGTTGTCGTCGAGCGACGGATGGAAGTTGTGGTTCGTGCGCCCTCGCGGCGCGCTCGCGGCACGCGCCAGCGTCGTCTCGAAGAGCGCCTCGTCGATCAGCTGCACTCGGTCGGCCACGAGCCCAACATGAGCACACGTGGTCGCGCACGTGCACGAGATCGTTCGCGATCATCGGTAACGCGCGCGACACCGCACGTTTACGCGCCGATTCCTGCGTGCGCGGTATACTGGCTCGTTCGCCGTCATGGACCGGTCAAACAAGGACGCTCCTCCTGCGCCTCCGCTCCCGGAGCTCCCGCGAGCGCGACCCGTCCCCCGAGCGCGCGTCCAAGCGGCCGGTCCTGCGCCGACGCCGACGCCCGGGCTCGCGATCCCGACGCCACCCGACGGCACCGCGCGCGACTGGATGACCCAGGAGATCTCGCTCGCGAACGCGCAGGCGCTGCCCTCGCAGCAGGTCTCGCTCGACGACATCGAGCCGGTCACGCACTCCGGTCGCGCGTCGCTCTCGCGCGCACCCTCGCTCGCGCGCTTCGGTCGCTACGACCTGCTGGGTCGCATCGCGTTCGGCGGCATGGCGGAGATCTTCCTCGCGCGCGAGGTCAGCGAGACCGGCCGCGCGGGGCGCCACGTCGTGCTCAAGCGCGTGCTCCCGCACGTCGCGGAGGACGAGCACTTCGTCGAGATGTTCGTCGACGAGGCGCGCCTCGCGATGCACCTCAACCACCCGAACATCTGCCACGTCTACGCGTTCGGCGAGGAGTCGGGGAGCTTCTACATCGCGATGGAGTGGGTCGACGGCATGCCGCTGTCGAAGCTCGTCCGCCGCGCGCGCGAGCGCGGAGGCGTGCCGATCCCGATCGCGCTGCGCATCGTCGCGATGGTCGCGGAGGCGCTCGACTACGCCCATCGCGCGAGCGACTCGCAGGGCGAGCCGCTCGGCATCGTGCACCGCGACGTCAGCCCGCAGAACGTCATGGTCAGCTACGACGGGCCGGTGAAGCTGCTCGACTTCGGCATCGCGAAGGCCGCGAGCCACTCGACGCGCACCGAGGCCGGCGTCGTGAAGGGCAAGTTCGCGTACATGTCGCCGCAGCAGTGCCTCGGCGAGCCGATCGACGCGCGCGCCGACGTGTTCGCGCTGGGCCTCTGCCTCTACGAGATCCTCACCGGTCGCAACCCGTTCAAGCGGCAGACCGAGTTCGACACGATGCGCGCGATCGTCTACGAGGACGCGCCGCCGCTCGCCGACGCGATCACCTCGCGCGAGCCGCGCATCGAGATCCAGCGCGAGCTCGAGGCGCTGATCGCGCGGGCGATCGCGAAGAAGCCCGAGGAGCGCTTCCAGTCCGCGGGCGAGATGCAGATGGCGATCGAGCAGGTGCTCGCGCGCAGCGGCACCGTGGTGCTCGCGGCGAAGGTCGGCGAGCTCATGCACGACCTCTTCGCGAACGAGATCAAGGCAGGCCCGCAGCTCGATCGCCGGCTCAGCATGCCCCCGCCGCGCGCGACGGTGCCGAGCGGCGAGAACGAGGCGATGTCCTCGCTGCCCCCCGGCCCGAACGCGACGCAGCGCATCGAGGTCGCGACGCCGCACGACGACGAGCGTCCGTCGTCGATCGTGCCGCCGCGGCGGCGCATGCTCGGCGCGCTGATGATCGCGGCGGGCTTGGCGCTCTTCGCGGTGACCGGCGGCGTGGGCGCGTGGGTCGCGTACACGATGGGCGCGCAGGGCGCGCACAGCGAGGTCGTGATCCCGAGCGTCGGCGCAGGGCCGAGCGCGCCCGCCGCGCCCACGACCGGCGCGATCTACGTCGACAGCACGCCGAGCGGCGCGCACATCGAGCTCGAGGATCGGGGCGACGTCGGCACCACGCCGATGGAGATCGGGCTGCTCTCACCGGGCCGCTATCTCGTGCGGCTTCGCGCCGACGGGCACGACGACTGGGAGCGCGCGATCGATCTCCGCGCCGGCGATCGCGCACAGCTCGTCGCGGTGCTCTCGGCGAACGCGCCCGACCTCGAAGAAGAAGAAGAAGAAGCCGCGGAGCCGGAGCCGGTCGCGCGTGCGGTCCGCCCGTCGCGCCGCGAGCGCGAGCCCGCTGCGCCCCCGGGCCGCGTCTCGATCAACTCGCGCCCCTGGTCGAAGGTCTACGTCGGCGGCCGCTTGCTCGGCACCACGCCGATCGGCGACGTCGAGGTGCAGTCGGGCTCGGTGCGCCTTCGCTTCGTCGATCGCGACGGCGAGGAGCACGTCCGCTCGATCACCGTTCCGCCGGGCGGCCACGCCCGCGAGTTCTTCGACCTCCGCGCGCAGGCGGAGTAGCGACCGGCTTCTCGCTCGTCGGCGGGAAGATGCGCCCGTCGGGCCCACGCGATGCGAGCGCGAGCTCGGCGACCCGCACCACGAAGTCGATGTACGGGCGCATCTCGTGCCCGCGCCCCGCGCCCTTCGGGAACACGACGTACTGCTCGATGTAGAGCAGCCCGATCGCGTTCACGACCATGCGCGAGAGCAGCTCGATCTCCTCCTGATCGACCTGCCCCGACTCGACGTAGTGCGAGAGCATCGTCGTGAAGAGCCCGCCGACCGTCTCGACGAACATCACGCGCAGCCGCTCCGCGTAGAGCGGCTGCTCGAGCGAGAGGTTGAACAGGAAGCGCACGAAGATCGGCCAGTCGGTCCGCTCGTACATCGCCTGCACGATGTCGCCGAGCGCGCGCGGCAGATCTTCGACGCGATCGGGGATCGACGTGCCCTCCGGCACGCTCTGCACGCCGCCGAACCCGAACGTCGTGAGGATCTGATCGACCAGCTCTTCCTTGCTGCGGAAGTAGTGGTAGAGGCTCGGCTGCTGCATCCCGAGCCGCCGCGCGAGCTCGCGCAGGCTCGCGCCCGCATAGCCGCGCTCGGCGAAGAGATGCAGCGCCGCGCGCAGCACCTCGCGGTGTCGCTCGCCCAGCTCCTGGCCGCCCCACGTGTGCTCGTCCGCGGTCCGCGGCATGCGCGCGTTCTATCACGCGCGCGGCGCGATCACGCGGCAGCGCGCATCGACGGGCGCGCCGGACGGCGCGTGGGCACGCTCGCGCGCGCTTCTTCGCGGCTGCGGTACGGCGTCTCGCGACGACAGCTCGGGCACACCGCGGGCATCGTCGCGAGCCAGTGAAGCGGGCCGAGCGCGAAGCCGTAGAGCGCCATCAGCGGCACCGCGAACATGATGAACGGACCGATCAGGCTCGCTCCGAGCACCGCGAGCACACCGCCGAGCGCGGTGATCGCGAGCGCGACGCGAAACATCCAGGGCCGCCCCGGACGGACCGGAGTGACGGCGTGATCGCAGTGTCGACAGAAGTGGGTCCCGTGGTGGTGCGGGTGCATGTCCGCTGCCCTCCCTATCACTCGATAGGCTGGTGCCTATCGATCGATAGGTCAAGGGCGCGACCGCGCGTCGGCGCTACGCTGCGCCCAACCCGAGAGAGGTTGGTCGCGCGATGGCGAACGAGACGATCCCGCTGTTCGAGCTCTCCCATCGCGAAGCGCGCGCGCTGTGCGCGCGCGGCGTGCGCGTCTGGCTCCCGGTGAACCCGGTCGAGTACCACGGGCCACACCTCTCACTGCACAACGACCGTCTCATCTCGACCGGCCTCGCGCGCGAGGTGCACGCGCTGCTGTGCGGCGAGCACGAGCCGTTCGTGGTCGCGGCGGATCTCGAGGTCGGCTGCGATCCCACGCCCGGCCCGGGCACGCGCACCGTGCCCTTCGCGATCGTGCGCGACACCGTGATGGAGGCGTGCCGCGCGCTGCGCTCGCTCGGCGCGCACCGCGTGATCGCGATGACGTGGCACGGCGCGCCGCTGCACTCGCTCGCGATCGAGCCCGGCCTCGCGTGGCTGCGCGAGCGCGGCGTCGCGGCGCTCAACCCGTTCAACCAGGCGCTGCGCGAGCTGTGTCAGCTCGACGGGCGGCGCTTCGTGCGCGCGTTCGATCACGTGAAGGACGGGCGCGAGCGCACGCGCATGATCGAGACGCTCCGGCACGACTTCCACGCCGGCTTCTTCGAGACGTCGATGGCGCTCCACTACGCGCCGCACTCGGTGCGCGGATGGCAGGACGTGCCGCCCTGCCCGACGATCGTGCCGGATCGCGCGATGATCCACGCATCGCGCGTCGCGCGCGGGATGGGCAAGGACGAGCTCGCGGGCGAGCTCGAGCTCATCGCGATGGCGCTCGGCTGGCACGCGCTCTCGCCGTTCCCCGGCTACACCGGCGCGCCGCACCTCGCGCGTCCCGAGAGCGGCGCGGTGTTCGCCGCGGAGATCGCGAAGAGCTGCGCGACGCTGATCGACGACGTGCTCGAAGGACGGCGCGAAGCGCCCGAGCCGCCGATGCGCTGGGTCGCGAAGCTGACGGCGAACGGGCGCCTCCAGCCGAAGCCGAAGAGCGCGTGATGGCGCGCGAAGTGCTCTGAGCGAACGCGACACATCGAGGCACACGCACGTGCCTCGAGAGGGGGTCGCTTTGCTCAGGAAGATGCTCGTCGTCGCCGCATTGCTCTCCGTCGCGGCGGTCTCGTCACCTGCGTCGCGCGCGTCGGCGTGCTCGGCGCACGCGTGCCCGCCGGTGCGCTTCCACCCGACGTCCGCGGCGAACGCCGACGAAGTGCCGGTCGTGCCCGAGAACGGGGCGATCCTGTCGATCACGGGCGGCGGCGCGGTCGCGTCGCGCACGCTCGTGGCGGTGCGTGAGCGCGATGGTGAGTCGACGACGATCGAGCTCGCCGTCGAGGACGGCGTGGTGCGACTCGACGGCGCGCTCGAGGGCGACGTCTGGACGCTCACCGAATCGCACGCGTGCGAGACGGGCCCGATGTCGGACGAGGCGACGACGACGGTCCGCGTCGGAGCGCCCGCGACGGCGCCGGTCGCGCTCGGGACGCTGCACGCGGGCCGGTGGGCGCGTCGCGAGATCGTGGTGCCGGACAGCTCGGGGCCGTGCTCGAGCCCGATCGACTCCGCCACGATCGAGCTCGACGTCGTGCTCGACGCGAGCGTGGCGCCGTGGCGCGATCTGTTGCAGTGGGAGACGCTCGTCGACGGTGAGCCGTTCACGGGCGGAGGGCTCCTCGGGCAGCCCGCCCCGAACAGCGCGATCGTGTTCGTCGCGTGCGAGCCGCCCACGAGCGGCCAGCACCCGCCGGACCTCGAGGAGGGGCTCCACAGCGTGCAGCGACGCGCGTCGTTGCCCGGCTCCGACGAGGTGCTCGCGACCGACGAGATCGAGATCGAGCTGCGCTGCGATCCGCCGCCGAGCGACCCGCCGCCGTCGCCCATGGTGTCGGTGTGCAGCATCGCGTCGCCCGGTGCCGGGGCGAGCGGCGGCGTGGGCGCGGTGCTCGCAGTGGCGGCGATCGGGCTCGCTGCGCGGCGTCGTCGTCGCGTCTGAGCGAGGCGCTACGGAATTCGTAGCGCCTCGCGCCTCGATCACTCGCCGAGCAGGTACGCGAAGATCAGCGGCGCGACGATGGTCGCGTCGCTCTGGATCATGAACTTCGGCGTGTCGACCTCGAGCTTGCCCCACGTGATCTTCTCGTTGGGCACCGCGCCGCTGTAGCCGCCGTAGCTCGTGACCGCGTCGCTGATCTGCGCGAAGTAGCCCCAGAACGGGCAGTCTTCCATCTCGAGATCCTGGATCATCGCGGGCACCGCGCAGATCGCGAAGTCGCCCGCGATGCCGCCGCCGATCTGGAAGAAACCGACGCTCGGCTTCTCGAGCTTCGACGCGCCGTTCTTCTTCATCGCGTTGTACCCCGACGCGTCGAGGTACCAGCGCATCAGGTGCTCCATCTGCTCGGTGCCGGTCTTCACGACGGTGTGGGTCGACACGTCGCCGCGCCAGCACGCCGCCGCGAACATGTTGCCGGTCGTCGAGTCCTCCCAGCCGGGCGAGTAGACGGGGATGCCCATCTCCTTCGCGGCGAGCATCCACGAGTCGTCCTTCGGGATCTGGTAGTGCTGCTCGAGCGAGGCATCGCTGAGCACGTCGAAGAGGAACTCGCTCTCGAACTTGCGCTCACCGCTCTTCGCGGCCTTGCTCCACACGTCGATCAGGCGCTCCTCGAGGTGGCGCATGATCGTCTCGGGGATGCAGGTGTCGGTGACGCGGTTGTAGCCCTGGTCGTAGAGCGCCTTCTCGTCCTCGGCGCGCAGCGCTCGCCAGTCCTGGATGATCTTGTAGTCGTTCGCGGCGAGGAGGTTGAACACGTCCTCCTCGAGGTTCGCGCCCGTGCACGAGATCGCGTGCACGTAGCCCTTGCGGATGAGGCGACCGAGGATGCGCCCGATGCGCGCGGTGCTCATCGCGCCCGCGAGGGTGACCATCATCTTGCCGCCGCTCTGGATGTGCGCCTCGTACGCCTTCGCGGCGTCCACGACCTCGCGGCTGTTGAAGTGCAGGAAGTGGCGGTCCATGAACGCGCGCACGGTGCTCATCGTCTGGTCTCCTCGAAAAAACAGGGGGGCCGAAGATAGCGCTCCACGACGCAGACGCGAGCGCTTCGGCGTGCGGGCGGATCACGCCCGGAGCATCGCCACGAGATCCGTCACGCCCGGATCGTGACCCGCCTGCATGAGCAGGGTCGTCACCTGACCGCGGTGATGCGTCTGGTGATTGAACATGTGGGCGACCGCGTGCCAGAGCGGAAGCTCGTTCGCGGCGCCGCGGCGCGAGTACCGCAGCGGTCCGGCGAGCGTCTCGTCGGTCAGCGTGGCGATGAAGGCGACGATCTCGTCATCGGTCTTCGCCCGCTCGCGACGGAGCTCGTCGAAGCTCGCATAGAGCTCCTGATCGAGCGATCGGATCCCCCCGGGTCCCATCTCGCCCGCCTGCAGCTGCGCGCCGGTGAAGCGCCCCATCCACACGCGATCGGCGAGGAGGAGATGGTTGAGCGTTCCGTGCACGGACCGGAAGAACGCGCCGCGATCGGCCTTGCGCTCCTCGTCCGTGAGCGTCTCCGCGACGGCGTAGAGCTTGTCGTTCATCCAGCGGTTGTAGCGAGCCATCACGCGGGCGAGGTCGGGCGTCATGTGTTCGCGCGCAGCGTACCTCGGTTCACGCCGGGCTCGGCCGCGACGACCGACGGAAACGTGCTCGAGGAGAGCACGCGAGCCAGGCTCGTCGCGTGAAGATCCCCGACGGCTGGATGCCCATCCTGCGCGGTGAGCTCGAGAAGCCGTACTGGCGCGAGCTCTCGGAATTCGTCGCGGCCGAGCGCGCGCTCCACGAGGTGTTCCCCGCCGACGACGAGGTTTTCGCTGCGCTCGAGCACACCGCGTTCGACGACGTGCGCGTCGTGCTGCTCGGACAAGACCCGTATCCGACGCCGGGGCACGCGCACGGTCTGTGTTTCTCGGTGCGCGAGGGCGTGAAGCCGCCCGCGTCGCTCGCCAACATGTACCGCGAGCTCGAGAGCGATCTCGGCGTGCCGATCGCGACGACGGGCTCGCTCACCAAGTGGGCGGAGCGCGGGATGCTCTTGCTCAACACCGTGCTCACGGTGCGCGCGCGCGAGCCCAACTCGCATCAGAAGCGCGGCTGGGAGACGTTCACCGACGCGATCCTCTCGGCGCTCTCGGCGCGCGAGCGACCGATGGTGTTCGTGCTGTGGGGCACCGCGGCGAAGAAGAAGGAGAAGCGGATCGACGCGACGCGGCATCGGGTGGTGTCGGGCGCGCACCCTTCGCCGCTGTCGATCAAGCACTTCAAGGGATCGAAGCCGTTCTCGAAGATCGACGCGGCGCTGCGCGACCTCGGCGAAGCGCCGTTCGATTGGTCACTGTGAGGCTGCAGGGGCGAAGAACTCCGCGATCAACGTCTCGCGGAAGAGCTGCGTCGCGCGCGGCCCGAGCGGCGTCACTGCGCCGGTCGTGAGCGGTCCCTCGCGCAGCGCGAAGCGCGCCGCGAGATCGCGGTTCGACAAGAAGTACGAGCCGTCGTCGAGCTGCGCGAAGAGCGCGCCGTCGACGATGCGCGCCCAGAGCCGCGCGCCATCGCGCAGCCTCGTGATCCTCACCAGATCCGCCTCGAGGCGATCGATGCGGAACGCGCCGTCACCGGTCGTCTGGGTCGATCGATCGGCGCTGTCGGCGTAGTCGGCACGGATGCGATCGAGCTCCGCGACCTCGGCGCACGCGCCCGCGATCGGCGCGCTCTCTGCGCCGGGGCACACCAGGTCGGCCTCGACGCAGCGACAGCGCGAGCGCGCCGCGCGCGGTGCGCTTCGAGGCGTGGTCACGCCGCTCGCATCGAGCAGATAGCCGCCGCTCGACGCGCTCAGGTACACGCCGCGCTCGGTCGGCGTCGCGGTGTAGAGCGAGCTCGCGCGCAGCAGCTCGGGCGGGGTCGCGGGCGCGCTCGCGTCGACGCGCGTGATCGTTCCCTGCGCGAGGTCCAGGCTCGCGCGCTCACCGCGCGGTCCGCTCAGCAGCAGCGTCCCTGCCCCCTCGAGGCTCGCGCGCGCGGGACGCCGCATGCCCTGCGGGTACGCGACGATCGTCGGCTCGGTCGCGGGCAGCCGCAGCACGTGCACCTGGATCACGCCGCCGCGCGCCTGCACGGCGCTCACGACGACGCCGCGATCCGCGTAGAGCAGCGTGCCAGGGAGCGACGCGTGATCGCGCAGCTGCACGCTGCGTCCCGCGAGCGCGAGGGTGTCCACCTCGACGCGCTGCAGGCCCATCACGACGTAGGTCGTGCCCTCGTGGGTGAACGTCGCGACGCCGTAGTCGAGCAGGTCCTCGGGCGCGTCCACGCGCGTCGCGCTCGCGTCGTCCACGCGGCGCCATCCCGCCTGGGTCCGATAGAGCACGCCGAACGCGGTGTCGACGACGCGCGCGGTGTCGGTCTGCGCGAGCCCGAGGTACGCGTCGCGCGTCAGGTCCCAGCGCCACACGCGCCCCGCGAAGCGCGTCGCGGCGCCGCCCTGATCGGTCACCGCGAAGAGCACCTCGCCGTCGCGCGCGACCGCGGACGTGTCGTACCAGTCGCCCGAGAGCGCGATGCGCCGCACCGCGCGCACCAGACCGGTCGCGCGATCACGCAAGCAGATGCGCCCGGCCGCGAGCGCGATCGTCTCGCCCTCGCGCATCGCGCACGACTGCGGCACGAGCTCGCGCGTCGGGTAGCGCGCGGCGAGCGCGGTCGCGAGATCCTGCGCGTGCACGCGCGACGAGACGAGGCTCGCGATCCCGAGCGCGAGGAGCGCGCCGATCCGTGTGCGTTGGTGCATCGCACGATGATGCCCGAGTTCGCGCGCGACGACGCGAGAGCGCTCCTCCAACGGATTGGCACGACGGACGACGCCTTGGAGCGCGATGCGCAGGCTGCATCGCGTGGAGGCAGCCATGAGCGAGACGAACGTGTGGAAGGACCGGCGCGTGATCGTGACCGGTGGGACCTCGGGGCTGGGGCTCGCGACTGCGCGCGCGTTGGTCGAGCGCGGCGCGCGGGTGGGCATCGTGGCGCGCACGCGCGAGCGAGTGCTCGCGGTCGAGCGCGAGAGCGATCGCATCGTGGGTGTGGTCGGCGACGTCGCGCGCAAGGAGGACGTGCATCCGATCGCGGTGCAGCTGCTCGGTCGGCTCGGCGGGCTCGACGTGCTGGTGAACAACGCGTCGAGCCTCGGCCCGGTGCCGCTGCGATCGTGGGCCGACACCGAGTGCGAGGATCTCGAGGCTGCGCTCGCCGCAAACGTGATCGGGCCGCATCGCCTGACGCGCGCGGTGCTCGGCGCGCTGCTCGAGGCGCCCTCGCGCGGAGCGAACGCGGTGGTCGTGAACGTGACGAGCGACGCCGCGGTGAGTGCGTATGCGGGTTGGGGCGCGTACTCGGCGAGCAAGGCCGCGCTGCTGCACGCCACGCGCATCTGGGATGCGGAGATGGCGTCGCGCGGTGTGCGCTTCGTGTCGTTCGATCCGGGCGACATGGACACGCCGATGCACGCGGCTGCGCTGCCCGACGCCGATCCGCGCACGCTGAAGCGCCCCGAGCAGAGCGCGGAGGAGCTGCTCGCGGTGATCGAGACGACGATGCGCCGAGGTGCGTCGTGAAGCCCGCGACCGAAGCGGCGCGCGCGCGGCGCGACGGACGGCTGCTGGTCGTCGACGCGTCGGGGCGCATCGCGCACCACCCGCGCGGCGCGCTGCCGGAAGTGCTGCGCGGTGCTCGTGGGGACCGCGGTGGAGACCTCCTGGTCGTGAACGACTCGGGGACGCTGCCCGCGTCGTTGCGCGGCACGCACCTCCGCACCGGCGCGTCGATCGAGGTGCGCCTCGCGGCGCGCCTGACGCTCGACGCGCGCGAGATCCGTGCGTGGCGCGCGATCGTGCTCGGGGAAGGCGACTGGCGCGCGCGCACCGAGGATCGCCCTGCTCCGCCTGCGCTGCGGCCCGGCGATCGGCTCGCGCTCGGGACCACGCTGCGCGCGGAGATCGCCGATCTCGACGGGCACCCGCGCCTCGTGCTGCTGACGTTCGAGGGCACGGCGCGCGACGTGTGGGAAGGGATCGCGCGCGAAGGCGCGCCGGTGCAGTACAGCCACCTCCGCGCGCCGCTCGCGCTGTGGGATGCGCAGACCGCGATCGCCGGTCCACCGGTGTCGGTCGAGCCGCCGTCGGCGGGGTTCGTGCTCGATCACGCGATGCTCGATCGGCTCGTCGCGCGCGGCGTCGAGATCGCGATGCTCACGCACGCGGCAGGGCTCTCGAGCAGCGGCGACGCGAAGCTCGACGCGCGCTTCCCGCTGCCCGAGCCGTACACGATCCCCGACGCGACGGCGCGCGCGATCCGCCGTGCGCGGCGCGAAGGAAGGCGCGTCGTCGCGCTCGGCACGACGGTGGTACGCGCGCTCGAGAGCGCGGCCGCGTACGACGGCGAGGTGCATGCGGGCCCGGGGATCGCGACGCTGCGGCTCGGCCCCGAGCGCCCGCCGCGCGTCGTCGACGCGATCGTGTCCGGCATGCACGAGCCCGGCACCAGCCACCACGCGCTGCTCGAGGGCTTCGCGCCTCGCGCGCGCCTGCTCGACGCGGCGCGCGAGGCCGAGGAGCGCGGCTATCTCGCGCACGAGTTCGGCGACGCGTGCCTCGTCGAGCGCGCCGCGTGACTCACGGAAGCAGGATGCGCCCCGGCGCGCCGTTCGTGCCCGCGGTGGTGTGGCACGCGTTGCAGTCGCCGCTCGTCTGCGGCGTCAGCATCGCGCGCTCGCGCCCTTCGTAGAGCACGCGCACGGTGTACGGATACGCGAACTGCGTCGCGAGCGCGCCGCCCGGCTCGACCTCGTCCTCGTCGTCGTCCTCGTCGCTCGGTCGCACGAGGAAGAAGTTGCCCGCGCGGTTCGGGGCCAAGCGCGAGACGCGTCCCTCGGCGTCGGTGATCTCGACGATCGCGGCGCCGCGCGTGTCCGCGCCGTTACAGTCGTCGGGCTCGTGCGCGGTCGGATAGACGGTGCCCGCAGCCCAGAAGAGCGGCTCGTCCGCCTCGCGCGCGTGGCACGAGACGCACGTGCCGCCGGGCTTCATCTCGGGCGACTTGTCGTCGCCGTCGGTCCACGTGCGCATGCTCGTGCACTGGACCGGCGTGCTCCACGGGTCGTCGACGGCGCACGTCCCAGCGGGCATCCCGTCGGCGATCCACGCCTCGAACGCGGCGATCTGCGCTTCGGCGACGCGCGCACCGACGGGCGGCATCGCATCGACGTCGCGCGCATGCGCACGACCGATCGCGCGGCGTGGGTCTGCGAAGGATCGATCGCCGACGCGCGCATCAGATCGGCGCGCGTCACCAGCGACATCGGCGCGCCGCCGCTCGGGGTCGCGCCGTGACACGTGCCGCAGTGTGCGGCGAGCGTCTCGGCGATCGCACACGGCAGGTCGGTGTCGGGCGTGGGCGGCTGCGTCGTGGTGCCGGCGTCGGGCGGAGGCCCGGCGAGCCGCGGGCCCGCGGGGCGCGAGTCGTCGGCACAGCCGGCGAGGGTGATCAGGGCGACGGCGAGGAGCGTTCGATGCGTCATGGCGCTCGGGTCGCAATGCATCGTGCTCGGCGGGCACGACGACGCGCGTGTTCGTGATCAGCGCGCGCTCATGATCGTCGAGTCGGGCGGCGGCTCCGCGTCGGGGTTCGGAGGCGCCGGAGGTGGGCACCCGCAGAGCGTGATCGCGCACGCGAGGAGCGCCGCGCATCGAATGACGCGGCGTCGCGCCTGCGAGATCGAGCGGTCGCGGTCCATGCGAGGCTTGCTTCTCGATCACTAGATGAGCGCGCGTCGTGAGATCCCCAGGCGCTCCCCACCGAAGCCGCCACTCGCGAATCCGATCGCGCCACCTTCGACGGGCGCGCCGACCGGCTCCGTAGACTCCGCTCGCATGAAACAACTGGTCGCGTTCGTCCTCGCCGGTGGCCTGATGTTCGGTATCGCCGCGTCGCTGTCGGTCGGGCTCTATTGGCTCGCGCCGATCGTCCCCTGCTACGTCACCGAGAGCAGCCCCTACGGCGGCTACGGCGGTCAGCGCGAAGACCTGTGCACCGGCGAGCAGCTGCACTCGTACTCGTACGCTTGGGGGCAGTACCGCGAGCGTCACGAAGCGCGGCGGGTGCACGTCGTGCTCGCGCTGGGCACGCTGGGCGCGAGCGCGCTCGCCGGGCTCCTCGCGGTGTCGCTCGTCCAGCGCATCGAGCGGCGCCGCAAGGCCCCGGCCGCACCCTCCGACGTGCGACGCGCGGCGTGATGCGTCACTCGACGACGCGCTGCACGCGCTCGGTCAGAGGCGACTCCGGGAAGTCCTCGCGGAACTCGAGGTAGCGCCGCTCGACCTCGTCGGTGCGTCCGAGCGCGGCGAGCGCTTCGATCGCGTAGACCTCGCGCTCCTCGCGCAGCGCTCCGTCGGGGAAGCGCGCGCGGTGCTGTTCGAGCAGCGAGAGCGCCACTGCGGGCTCGGTCGCGACCATCGCGCGCGCCTCCTGGACCAAGCGCATCTCGGCGGCGAGATCGCTCATCCGGCCCTCTTCACCCTCGTCGGTCGCGCGCTCGGGTCGCGCGCCCGGCGGGAGCGTCGGCACCGCGGGGAGGTTCGGCACGAACCCTTCGGGCAGCGGCTCGGCCTCGGGGGTCTCGCCCGACGGATCGAACGGCATCCCCGGCTGATCGAGCGCGAGCGGCGCGGGCGCGGGATCGGCATCGCCGCTCGAGAGCCAGTCCACGAGCCCGACGACCGCGGTCGCCAGCGAGGCGACGAGCAGCCCGCCCCAGATCCACCCCTGCCTGTTGCGCCGCTCGCTCACTCGCGCCGTCTACCGCAGGTTCTCTCTGCGCGCGAAGCGGAAAAAAGGGGGCCCCCGGCCCGCCGCGACAGGAGGGGGGAGGGAGCGGCGGGCCAGGGGCGCGCGAAGCCGGGGAGCTCCGCGCTGGTACGTGGGAGGCGACTTGGGAACCCGCGTGGAGGTTTCAGTCTTCCCAATCGCGGAGCGCGTGCGCCTACTCAAACGGGTAGGCGATTCGAGCACACGAATTCCGCGTGTTTTCCGGCCTTCGAGAAAAGCCCCCGTCGATCGCGATCACGATCGAGACGGGGGCTTCTCTCACACTCACGAGCGACTGACACCCTTCGTCAGGGTGCCAATCGTCGCTCAATGGAACTGATCTTCCTCGGTCGAGCCCTTGAGCGCCTTCGTCGAGCTCTGGCCCTGCGACACGATCTCGCTGATCACGTCGAAGTAGCCGGTGCCGACCTCGTGCTGGTGCTTCGTCGAGGTGTAGCCCACCGACTCGGCCGCGAACTCCTTCTGCTGGAGCTCCGAGTACGCCGCCATGCCGCGCTCGTTGTAGTCGGCGCTGAGCATGAACGTCGAGTAGTTCTGGACGTGGAAGCCCGCGAGCGTGACGAACTGGAACTTGTAGCCCATCGCGCCGAGCTCCTTCTGGAACTTCGCGATGGTCGCCTCGTCGAGGTTCTTCTTCCAGTTGAAGGACGGCGAGCAGTTGTACGCGAGCATCTTGTCGGGGTTGTCCTTGAGGACCGCCTCCGAGAACTGCTTCGCGAGCTTCAGATCCGGAGTCGAGGTCTCCATCCAGATCAGGTCCGCGATCTTCGCGTACGCCTTCGCGCGCGCGATGCAGGGCTCGATGCCCTGCTTGACGTAGTAGTAGCCCTCGGCCGAGCGCTCACCCGTGCAGAAGGGCTTGTCGCGATCGTCGATGTCGCTCGTGAGGAGCTTCGCGCTCTCCGCGTCGGTGCGCGCGATGAGCACCGTCGGGACGCCGCAGACGTCCGCCGCGAGACGCGCCGCGAGCAGCGAGCGCTCGAACTGCGCGGTCGGCACGAGCACCTTGCCGCCGAGGTGGCCGCACTTCTTCTCGCTGGCGAGCTGATCCTCGAAGTGGACGCCCGCGGCGCCCGCCTTGATCATGTTCTTCATCAGCTCGTACGCGTTGAGCGGGCCGCCGAAGCCGGCCTCCGCGTCCGCGACGATCGGAAGGAAGTAGTCGCGACCGGTCTTGCCCTCCGACCAGTCGATCTGGTCGGCGCGCGCCAGCGCGTTGTTGATGCGCTCGACGAGCTTCGGCACCGAGTCGGCGGGATAGAGCGACTGGTCGGGATACGTGTGGCCCGACGTGTTCGCGTCCGCGGCGACCTGCCAGCCCGAGCAGTAGATGCCGTCGAGGCCCGCGCGCGCCATCTGCACCGCCTGGCCGCCCGTGAGGGCGCCGAGCGTGCGGACGAACGGCTTCTCCTTCATCGACTTCCAGAGGCGACGCGCGCCCTTGTCGGCGAGGGTGTACTCGACGCGAACGGAGCCGCGGAGCTTGAGGACCTGCTCCTCGGAGTACGGGCGGACGACGCCCTTCCAACGAGGATCGCTGAACGAATCGGTGTCCTTCTGGATCGGATTGGCCACGTCGGTTCTCCTCTCAGGCTCGGCTCTCGCGAGGTGCATCGGGCGCATGCCGGAGCTCCTCGTAGGCAGGAAGGGTCAGGAACTCGATCAGCGGGCTCTCGGTCGAGACCCGCAGGAAAATGCGCTTCGCATCCTCGAAGCGGCCGGACTTCACGCGCTCGACGCCGATCTCCGACTCGATGACGTTCATCTCTTCGTCGATGATCTTCGCGACGAGTTCGCGCGTGACCTTGGTCCCGTCCTCGAGCGCACAACCGTGCTGGACCCACTGCCAGACCTGCGTGCGCGAGATCTCGGCGGTCGCGGCATCCTCCATCAGGTTGTAGAGCGGGACTGCGCCGCTGCCCTTCAGCCACGCTTCGACGTACTGGATACCGACCAGCACGTTGTGCTTCAGGCCCTCGAGCGTCTTCGGGCCCTGTGGCGCGGCGATCAGATCGGCGGCAGTCGGATTCCAATCCGATTGCTTGCCACTCGCGATCTGATTGGCCTCCTTCATGTGCTCGTCGAAGACCTTCTTCGCGACCGGCACGAGCGCGGGGTGCGCGACCCAGGTCCCGTCGTGTCCGTCGGTGACCTCGCGGAGCTTGTCGGCGCGCACCTTCTCGAAGGCGCGCTCGTTCTCCGCCTCGTCGCCCTTCACCGGGATCTGCGCCGCCATGCCGCCCATCGCGTGCACGCCGCGGCGGTGACAGGTCTTGATCACGAGCCGCGAATAGGCGCGCATGAACGGCTGCGTCATCCCGACCTGCGAGCGATCGGGGAGCACGCGCGTCGCGTCGGTCGCGTGGACCTTGATGTACGAGAAGATGTAGTCCCAGCGACCGCAGTTGAGCCCGGCCGAGTGCTGGCGCAGCTCGTAGAGGATCTCGTCCATCTCGAAGCAGCCGGGCAGCGTCTCGATCAGGCACGTCGCCTTGATCGACCCCGCGGGCACGCCGAGCTTCTCCTGGGCGCGGAGGAACACGTCGTTCCACACGCGCGCCTCGAGGTGGCTCTCCATCTTCGGCAGATAGAAGTACGGGCCACTGCCGCTCTCGAGGAGGCGCTTCGCGTTGTGGAAGAAGTAGAGACCGAAATCGAAGAGCATGCCGGGCACCGGCTTGCCGTCGACTTCGACGTTCTTCTCCCAGAGATGGAAGCCGCGCGGACGAACGAAGAGGACCGCAGTCTCGTCGTTGAGGCGATAGCTCTTCGCGCCGCTCGAGAAGGAGATCGTGCGCGCGACCGCGTCGCGCAGGTTGACCTGTCCCTCGATGCAGTTGTCCCAGGTCGGCGCGTTGGCGTCCTCGAAGTCCGCCATGAACACGCTCGCGCCCGAGTTGAGCGCGTTGATGATCATCTTGCGGTCGACGGGGCCCGTGATCTCGACGCGGCGATCGAGGATGTCCTTCGGCAGCGGCGCGCACTTCCAGTCGCCCTCGCGGACGCTCTTGGTCGCGGCGAGGAAGTCGAGGCGCTCGCCGTTCGCGAACCGTGCGTGACGCTCGGCGCGGGCCGCGAGGCGCTCCTCGATGCGCGGGCGGAACGTGCGGACGAGGTCCGCGACGAACTCGAGCGCGGGGCGCGTGAGGATGGCAGCGCGGTCTCCCTCGACGGTCGAGCCGAGGACGCGCACGCCGGCGGGCATGTCGAGTTGCTGTGTCATCGACCTCTCCTGCTCGCGAGCCGGTGCGGCGTTCTGCTTCACACGTTGACCTCAGTCAAGTTGTAAACTGCGTCAACTCTGTAAATGACGCGTTGCGCTAGGGTTTTCGCTGCGAATTTTCTGAGCTTGTCGACGTGTCCAGCCCGGAAAACGCACGACCCACTGCATCGACCTGCGCCCCGCGTCGCGTCCCACAAGCGGTGAAGTTGTAAATAACTTGTTGATCGCGGTGATGCGTGGCGACGGGCCTTGTGATGCGAGACGGCGCGCGGCAGGTTCGGCCGCATGACGGGGGCGGGGTTCGTGGTGGGCGCGACCGGGCTGACGGGACGCCACGTAGTCACGCGATTGGTGGCGCGAGGGCACGGAGCGATCGCGCACGTGCGGCCCGACTCTCCATCGCTCGAGTCGTGGCGCGCGCGCTTCTCGGAGATGGGCGCGCGCCTCGACGCCACGCCCTGGGACGAGGGCGCGATGCGCGCGACGCTGATCGCGCACCGTCCGACGTGGGTGTTCGGGTGCCTCGGCACGACACGCGCGAGGGCGCGTGAGGCCGCGCGCGCCGGGCGCGACGCGAGCAAGGAGAGCTACGACGCCGTCGACGTCGCGCTCACCGAGATGACGATCCGCGCGGCGAAGGACGCGGGCGTGCAGCGCTTCGTGTACCTGTCGTCGATCGGCGCGGGCGACGGCGCGCAGAACGCGTACCTCGCGGCGCGCACGAAGGTGGAGACGACGCTGCGGGAGAGCGGCCTTCCGTACACGATCGTGCGGCCCTCGTTCATCCTCGGGGATCGCGACGCGCCGCGCGCGGGCGAGAACGTCTTCGGCGCGATCGCGGACGCGGGCCTGAGCCTCGTGGGCGCGCTCGGCGGCGCGAAGGTGCGGGATCGGTATCGATCGATCACCGGCGAGCAGCTCGCGCAGGCGATGGTGGCGATCGCCGAGGACCCGGGGTGGCGCGATCGGATCGCGGACGGAGTCGATCTGCAGCGGCTCGTGCGCTGATCGGCGTGTCCGAGATCAATCGTCGCCCTCTGCGTCGCCGCGCGTCGGCGTCACCTTGCGCTTCGAGAAGCGCTTGATCTCGACCTTGCCCGCGGGCGCGCCCTTCGGCTTCGAGACGTCGGACACGCGGCACACGTGCACCTCGACGCGCGGCGCGCCGCGCGCCTTCGAGTACCACGCGGCGAGCTGCGCAGCGCGCTCGACGACGGCGTCGGGCGGATCGCCGCGCTCGGGGCTGCGCACCACGACGTGACTGCCCGGCGTCCCGCCGCCGACGTGGAGCCAGAGGTCGCGCTTCTTCGCGACGTGGAACGTGAGGTGATCGTTGTCCTCGTCGGCGCGCCCGACGAGCACCTCGATGCCGTCGATCACGAACGTTCGATACGGCCTGCCGCGACTGCCCATGACGGGCGCGAGCATGACGCGCGACGGCGCGCGGAGCATCGCGTCGATACCGTCGAGCAGGCGCGCGAGGCCGAGCTCGAAGACAGCGTCGAGCTCGACGTCGAGGCGCGGCGCCGCGATCATGCGCGCGAGCGTCGGGTACGAGCTTCCCTCGAGCGCTGCGGCGAACGAGGGCTCGCGCTGGGCGATCCACTCGTCGTTCGTCATGCCGCTCGTCGCCTCGGCCTCGAGCTCGGCGTCCACTCCGATCGCGACGCCGCGCACGAAGCTCATGAGCACGAGGTAGGTGCGCATCATCTCGCCGGGATCGAGGCCGAGCCCGTCGAGCGGGCGCAGCACCGACTCCGCGAAGCGCATGCCGTTCGGGAGCATCTGGGGGCGGGTGATCGAGAGCGCGCGCACGAGCCACGGATGCGCGCGATGGAGCTTCCACTGTGCGCGCATCGCTGCGCCGAGATCGGCGCGCCACGCGCCGCTCGGCGCGTGCTCGGGCAGCTCGGCGAAGCACGCGTCGATCATCGCGAGCAGGAGCTCGTCCTTGCTCGGCACGTGGCGATAGAGCGACATCGCGGGCGCGCCGAGCGCACCCGCGACGCTGCGCATCGAGACCGCGTCGAGGCCCTCGACGTCGGCGATCGTGATCGCGGCGCGCACGATGCTCTCCGGCGTGAGCTCGGGGTCGGTGCGCGCGCGGGATCGCGCGGCGACGATCGTGCCGACGCGCGGCTCGGCGCGCACGAGCCCCTCCTGCTTGAGAACGGCGATCGCACGGCTCGCCGTCGCGAGCGCGACGCGCCATCGGCGCGCGAGCTCGCGCACCGGAGGGAGGCGCTCGCCGGGTCGCAGCGCGCCCGATCGGATCTGCTCTCGGAAGTGCGCGGCGATGCGAGCGGAGGCCATCACGACCTAGTACAGAGCGTGCGCTGTTCTATCACAGTGATCGCCGGTTGCGTTGCTGGTCTGCGATTCTCGCGCATGTTCGCGACATGCGTACAGCGTACCGGGCGCTCCGTGATCGGTTCGTGATCGATCTCGCGGGCTTCGTGTCGCTCGGCGGCATCGATCAGTGGATCTCGGTGCGCGGCGACGACGTGCGCAACCCGGTGCTCGTGATCGTGCACGGCGGGCCGGGCGCGGTGACGTCGATCTTCACGTCGCGCCTGCGCGCGTGGGAGCGCTGCTTCACCGTGGTGCACTGGGATCAGCGCGGCGCCGGCAGGACGTTCGGGCGTCACGGCGCGCGCGGCGAGCTCTCGCTCGCGCGGCTCGCCGAGGACGGCATCGAGCTCGCGATGCACCTGCGAGCGCGGCTCGGGCACGAGAAGGTGATCGTGCTCGGCAGCTCGGTGGGGAGCGCGATCGCGCTGCAGATGGTGCGGCGGCGGCCCGAGCTCTTCCACGCGTACGTCGGTGTCGATCAGAACGTCGGCGACCCCGATGGGCTCGGTCACCGGCTCGCGATCGACGCGCTGCGCGCGAGCGGGGATCGGCGTGGGGTGCGCGAGCTCGAGCGCATCGGCGCCGACCCTGCGCGATGGACGCGCGACGACTTCGATCGGCGCAACCGCATCATCGCGGGCGCGCGCACCGGTGCGCCCGACATGATCCGCGACGTGACGCTGCCTGCGATGCTCTCGTCGCCGCAGCACGGCTGGCTCGATCTCGTCGACATCGCGCGGGGCCTGCGCTTCTCGCTCGGTCGACTCCACGCCGAGGTCGCGACGTTCGACGCGCGCGCGGGCGGGGTGTGCTTCGAGGTGCCGGTGATCGTGCTCCAGGGCGAGCACGACATCGTGACCCCGCACGCGCTCGCCGCGCGCTTCGTCGACGACGTCGACGCGCCGTACAAGGCGTTCGCGACGATCGAGGGCGCGGGACACCTCGCGGCGTTCGCGTTCCCCGAGCGCTTCCTCGAGCAGCTCACTCGCGCGTGGCGCGGATCAGTCGCTCGGTGATCTCGAGCACCGGCTTCTTCGAGCGCGTGTCGCGCGCCCAGTCGTACGAGCCGGAGTCGTCGTCGATCGCGAAGCCGTGCGCGCGCAGCAGCGAGTGCATCTCGGGGGTTCGCATCGCGCCGACGAGCGGCTCGCCGAGCATCGCGAACGCGCGCTTCACCGCGGGCAGGAGCAGCGCGGGGACGCGCACGTGCTCGGGCGTGAGATACGTGACGAGGAGCACCGAGCCGGGCGCCGAGCGCGCCTCGATCGTGCGCAGCGTCTCGTCGATCGCGGCGCGATCGAGGTACGGCGTGACGCCCTCCCAGAGCCACACCGTGGGCGCGCGCGCATCGTGGCGATGATCTTCGAGCTCTCCCGCGAGCTCGCCGCGCGCGAAGTCGACCTCGACGAAGCGCACCTCGCGCGCGAGGGCCTTCACGTGCTGGAGCTTGCGCGTCTTGATGCGCTGGCTCGCGACGACGTCGACCTCGAAGACCACCGCGCGCGACAGCTCGGCCAGGCGCCATGCGCGCGCGTCGAGCCCGGCGCCGAGGATCACGAGCTGCGTCCGCGCGGGCTCTTCGGTGAAGAGGTCGCGGAGCGCGCGATCGATCGCGGCGGTGCGCAGCGCGACGTGATCGAGCAGGCCGCCCGAGAGCACGCGCGCGACGGTGGGCGCGCGCGCGAGCACGTGCGGCGCGAGCGCGAGCGAAGGTGGGAGCAGCGACTCCGCGATCGGATCGCGCACGTCGTGCAGCGCATCCGCGCTGGTCGCGATCGCGCGCAGCAGGGCGACGCCCAGGGCGGTTCGGCTCGCTTCGCCTTCTCGCATGCGCCGCGATTGTGGCGCCTCGCGCATCACTCCGCGAGCGCCGGGGCCTCGACGGCGGTCGCGGGCGGAGGCTGCTCGTCGCGCGGATGCGCGAGCACGGTGATGAGCGAGAGCCCGGCCGCGATCGCGCCGCCCCAGAACAGCGGATCGAGCGCGTCCCCGAGCGCGTCGATCACGCCCGGCTGCGCGAGCACGATGTCGCGGCCCTCGGGATCGAGCAGGCGGCTGACGACCTCGGGCGAGAGCGCGCGGCCGAGCCGCGCCGCGAGCACCGCGCCGAGCGCGCCGACGCCGAGCGCGCCGCCCATCGTGCGCGCGAACATCGTCGCGGCGGTGACGACGCCGCGCTGCTCCCAGCCCACGCTCGCCTGCACGCCGATCAGGATCGCGGTGTTCGCGAGGCCCATGCCGAAGCCGAACACGAACATCGAGCCCGCGAGCGCGAGCGGGTGGGCCCGCATCGTGACCAGCGGCGCGAGCGCGACCAGGCCGACTGCGGAGAGCAACGCGCCGAGCCACACCGGCTTGCGATAGCCGGTGCGCACGAGCATGCGGCTCGTCATCGCCGACGCGATCGGCCAGCCCACCAGCATCGGCGCGATCACGAGGCCCGCCTCGGTGGGCACGCCGAGCAGCACGCCCTGCACGTGCAGCGGCAGGTACGTGAGCACGCCCATCATCGCGACGCCGAGCAGGAACGACGCGATCGTCGTCACCGCGATCAGCCGGCGCGTCATGAGCGGGATCGGGAGCACGGGATCGCTCGCGCGGCGCTCGATCACGACGAAGAGCGCGATCAGCGCGACGCCCGCGATCGTCATCAAGACCGGGGCGACGCCCGACGCCGCGAGCAGGAGCGCGAGCGACGCGAAGAGGATCGTCGACGCGCCCGCGAGATCGAGCGGCGCGCCCGCGCGCTCGCGCGGCGCTTCGCGATAGGCGAAGGCGAGCACCAGCGCGGCCGCGATGCCGAACGGGATGTTGATCAGGAAGATCCAGCGCCACGTCGTGGTCGCGACGATCGCGCCGCCGATCAGCGGACCGCTGATGCCCGCGATGCCCCACACCGCGCCGAAGAAGCCCTGCACCTTGCCGCGCTCGGCGGGCGTGTAGAGGTCGCCGATCACGGTGAGCACGATCGGCTGCACCGCGCCGGCGCCGAGCCCTTGGAGGCCACGGAACACGATGAGCTGCTCGATCGACGTCGCGAGGCCGCTGGCGAGCGAGCCCGCGAGGAACAGCGCGATGCCGAGCAGGAGCACCGGCTTGCGGCCGCGGCGATCCGCGAGCTTTCCGTAGAGCGGGACGGTGACCGTCGACGCGAGGAGGTACGCGGCGCCGACCCAGCCGTAGAGCCGGATGCCGCCGAGCTCGCTGATCACCGTCGGCATCGCGGTGGCGACGACCGTCGCCTCCATCGCTGCCATGAACATCGAGAGCAGGAGCGCGGCGACGGTGAGCGGACGATTCGAAGCTTTCACGGCGGGAGCCGTTATGGGGCACGGCGCTCGGAATGACAGGGAGAAAACGGCCGTGCCGGCGCACGGCCTCGTGCTCATCCGTTCTTCTTCTCGAACTCGCGCATGAACGCGACGAGCTTCTCGACGTCGGCGAGGCGCACCGCGTTGTAGATCGACGCGCGCACGCCACCGACCGAGCGGTGGCCCTTGAGGCCCACCAGCGACGCGGCCTTCGCCTCGCCGAGGAACTTCTTCTCGAGCTCCTCGGTCGGCAGGCGCCACACCACGTTCATGATCGAGCGCGACGCCTTCTCGACCGGCGCGCGCCAGAAGTCCGGCGATGCGTCGATCGTGTCGTAGAGCAGCTTCGCCTTCGCCGCGTTCTCCCTCGTGAGCGCCTCGATGCCGCCCTGCTCCTCGAGCACGCGCAGCGTGTTGCGCATCACGTAGATCGCGAACGTCGGCGGCGTGTTGAACAGCGACTCGCTGTCGGCGAACGACTTGTACCGGAAGATCTGCGGGATGTCGGTGCGACCACCCGCGATCAGATCCTTGCGCGCGATCACGACGGTCACGCCCGAGGGCCCGACGTTCTTCTGCGCGCCCGCGTAGATGAGCCCGAATTTCGACACGTCGATCGGGCGCGAGAGCAGATCGCTGGTCATGTCGGCGACGAGCGGCACGTCACCGGTCTCCGGATAGCTCTGCCACTGCGTCCCGAAGAGCGTGTTGTTCGACGTGATGTGCACGTACGCCGCGCTCGGATCGAACGCGAGCTCGTCCTTCGTCGGGATGCGCGCGAACTTCTTGTCCTTCTCGGTGCTCACCACGACGCGCGCCTTCGCGCCCGCCATGTTCCCGAAGAGCACCGCCTCTTCGTGCGCCTGCTTCGCCCACGTGCCGGTCACGACGTAGTCGGCGCTCTTGCCCGCGTGCAGCAGGTTCATCGGCACGATCGCGAACTGCCCGCGCGCCCCGCCCTGCATGAGCAGGATGTCGTGGGTCTCGGGCACGCTCAGCATGCGGCGCAGCAGCGCGATGGCCTCGCGGTGCACCTTCTCGTAGGGCGCCTCGCGGTGCGAGTGCTCGAGGAGCGACATGCCCGTGCCCTCGAAGTCGATCAGCTCGTCGCGCGCCTGCTCGAGAGCGGCGAGCGGCAGTGCAGCGGGTCCGGCGTTGAAATTGACGACGCGAGCCATGATGCGCGCAGCGTAGCGTCGGGCCCGGCAGCGAGAAAGGGCCGCACGTCACGGCGCCGTGGGTCAGCAGGCTTCCTTGCTCGTTCTTCGCAGAACGGGCGAGAATCGCGGCGTATGTCGTCGAACGCAGGGGCTCCCGACGCCACGCACAGGTCCGTCATCCGTCGCGCGGACGACGCGGTGTTCACGATCGAGCAAGGGCTCGTCGCGCTGATGCTCGTCGTGATGACGGTGATCGTCTTCCTCGACGTCATCTACCGGCAGCTGATCGCGCCCGAGAGCGAGATCTCGCAGTGGCTCTCGGAGATCGTCGCGGACGCGAGCACGCGCGCGGCGATCGCGCCGTGGCTCGGCGGCGTGCTCGGCGTCGCGATCCTCTACGCGGGCGTGGCGGCGTCGGAGAAGAGCCGCGGCGCGCCGATCCTCGCGGTGAAGGGCAGCGCGCTGATCGTCGCGCTGCTGATCGCCGCGGTCGTCGCGGGCATCGGCGTGCTGATGGTCACGACGAGCTCGCAGCTCGTCTACCTCGTGCTCGTCGTGCTCGGGCTCTCGCTCTTCGCGAGCGGACAGCTGCGCGCGCGCGCGCCCGGATGGCAGGTGCGCCTCGGCATCGCGGCGGCGATCGCGACGCCGCTGATCGCGCTGGTCGCGTCGTCGGCGTTCCCGACCGCGTACACGTGGTCGAAGGAGATCGCGATGACCGTGACCCTCTGGGTCGGGTTCTTCGGCGCGTCTCTGTGCGTGCACGAAGGCAAGCACATCCGGCTCGAGGCGCTCGAGAAGTCGCACCCCGAGAAGGCGAAGCACCTCGTCGCGGGCGTGTCCAACCTGATCGCGGCGCTCTTCAGCCTGTTCCTCGCGTACCTCGGGTATCTCTACGTGTTCGCGCCGGGCACCGGCGCGTTCTTCATCGGCGGCAACCTCGACCTCTCGGGGATGCCGATGTGGATCCGCACCGCGGCGATCCCGATCCTCTTCGTGGTCAGCGGACTGCGGTTCCTCGGCGCGGCGGTCAGCGCGGTGCTCGGCGGCAATTACGGCGCGCCCGCGAAGGCCGAGGGCATGGACGACGCGGAGAAGCTCGCCGCCGAGGCGGACGCGCTCACCGCGGATCAGGCGCCCGAGAGCGCGAGCACCGAAGCGAAGCCGGCGAAGAAGCCGATCGCGTTCTTCGTGGTGCTCGGGCTCGTCGTGCTGCTCCCGCTGCTCGGCAAGGGCGGCGTGCTCGCGGCGGTGATCCTCGCGGGCGTGCTGCTCGCGGAGCCGCTCTTCGTCGTGCTCGGCGCGATGACGGTCGTCGCGTTCCTGCTGTGGGGCGGGCGCACCGAGGCGTCGCAGTTCTCGATCCTGATCGAGCGCATCGTCTCGATCGCCGACAACGAGGCGCTGCTCGCGATCCCGTTCTTCATCCTCTCGGGCGCGATCATGGCGCGCGGTCAGATCAGCGCGCGGCTCATCGGGTTCGCGCGCGCGCTCGTCGGATGGCTGCCCGGGGGCATGGCGATCAGCGCGGTCATCGCGTGCATGATCTTCGCGGCGATCAGCGGCTCGAGCCCTGCGACCGTCGTCGCGATCGGCGGCATGATGGCGCCCGCGCTGATCAAGCAGGGCTACAAGCCCTCGTTCGCGCACGGCCTCGTCACGAGCGCGGGCTCGCTCGGCATCCTGATCCCGCCGTCGATCCCGATGATCGTCTACGCGATCGTCAACACGCAGGCGTCGATCCGCGTCGAGGAGCTGTTCGCCGCGGGCTTCGGCCCCGGCATCGTGATCGGCGGGATCCTGATGGGCTACTCGCTGTTCCGCGGCGTCGTCGACAAGACGCCGCGCGA
This sequence comes from Sandaracinus amylolyticus, assembly GCF_000737325.1. Taxonomy (NCBI): domain Bacteria; kingdom Pseudomonadati; phylum Myxococcota; order Polyangiales; family Sandaracinaceae; genus Sandaracinus; species Sandaracinus amylolyticus. The sequence continues at coordinate 10,008,350 of NZ_CP011125.1, read as the reverse complement.
CACGTTCTCGGTCGCGCAGCTGGTGAGCGCGACGCGCGACGGCATCTGGTCGCTGATGTTCCCCGGGCTGATCCTCGGCGGGATCTACGCGGGCATCTTCAACGCGATCGAGTCCGCGTGCATCAGCGTCGTGTACGCGGTGATCGTCGAGGTCTACATCCACCGCGCGCTGAAGCTCGAGGAGCTGCCGAAGATCTTCGGCGAGACCGCGATCATGCTCGGGAGCTTCCTCGTGATCCTCGTGGTCGCGATGAGCTTCGTGGAGTTCCTCGAGGATCAGTCGATCCCGGCGACCGCGGGCGAGTGGATCCGCTCGATGGACCTCGATCGCGTGACGTTCCTGCTCGTGCTGAACCTCGCGCTGCTCGTGGTCGGATGTCTGATGGACATCATGAGCGCGATCTTCGTGTGCGTGCCGCTGATCGCACCGATGGCCGCGGCGCTCGGGATCGACCCGCTGCACCTCGGGATCGTCTTCATCGTCAACCTGGAGATCGGCTATCTCACGCCGCCGGTCGGGCTGAACCTCTTCGTCGCGAGCACGCTGTTCAACAAGCCGCTGACGTACCTGATCCGCGCGGTGCTGCCGTTCATCGCGATGATGTGCGTGGGCCTGTTGATCATCACGTACTACCCGCCGATCAGCGCGGACCTCGGGCGCTGGATCGCGGGCGCGCCGCCCGCGCCGCAGGCACCGGCGCCGGTCGAGACCGGCGAGGTCGGCGAAGAGGAAGACGAGGAAGAAGCAGCTCCTATGGGCTTCGTCCCGCAGTGCCAGCCGCCCGAGGATCTGAACTGCGACGGCAACGTCACGATCGACGAGATGACGCGCTACGGGGAGATCCTCGCGGAGCAGGAAGCGGCCGAGGAGGCGCCCACGCCGCGATGCGAGCCGCCCGAGGACCTGAACTGCGACGGCAACGTCACGATGGAAGAAATGACGCGCTACAGCGAGACCCTCGGAGAGCAGGAAGAAGCCGAGGAGACGCCCTGATCGCGCTCCCGTCCTCGTCGCACGACCGATGCGACGATGTCGGTGTCCCGCGCTCGTGGCCTCGTGAAGTGAGGCCTTCGGCCTCGTGAGAAAGCCCCCGTTGGCCCTGCGCCTCCGGGGGCTTTCGTGTCATCGTGGCCGCGCCTCATCACCTGGGAAGACATGGCCACGACCGACCTGACCTCGATCGCACGCACGGCTCCCACTTCGAGCGCGCCGCGCGTCTCCACGATGGCCGAGGGCCTCGTCGGCTCGGAGATCCTCAAGATCGCCGCCGAGATCCGCGCGCTGATCAAGGGCGGTCGCACCGTCTGCAACCTGACGGTCGGCGACTTCGATCCGAAGCAGTTCCCGATCCCCGACGCGCTCAAGAAGGCGATCGTCGACGCGTACGACGCGAACGAGACGAACTACCCGCCGAGCAACGGCATGCCCGAGCTGCGCGACGCGCTGCCGCGCTTCTACGAGCGCGAGCTCGGCCTGCGCTATCCGCTCGAGTCGTTCCTCGTCGCGAGCGGCGCGCGCCCCGTCATCTACGGCATCTATCGCGCGGTCGTCGATCCCGGCGACACCGTCGTCTACCCGGTGCCGTCGTGGAACAACAACCACTACGTGCACATGCTCGGCGCGAAGGGCGTGACCGTGCCCTGCGGTCCCGAGTCGCGCTTCCTCCCGAGCAAGAGCGAGCTCCTCGCGACGCTGCCCACCGCGCGGCTCGTGTGCCTCAACTCGCCGCTCAACCCGACCGGCACCGCGATGGCGCGCGATCAGCTCCTCGGCGTGTGCGAGGCGATCTGCGCGGAGAACGCGAAGCGCGCGTCGCGCGGCGAGAAGCCGGTCTATCTGATGTACGACCACATCTACTGGATGCTCACGGCGAAGGGCACCGAGCACTACACGCCGCCGCAGCTCGTCCCCGAGATGGCGAAGTACACGATCTTCGTCGACGGCATCAGCAAGGCGTTCGCCGCGACCGGCGTGCGCGTGGGCTGGGCCGTCGGTCCGACGGACGTGATCGATCGGATGAGCGCGATCATCGGGCACGTCGGCGCGTGGGCGCCGCGCGCCGAGCAGATCGCGACCGCGCGCCTGCTCGACGACACGAGCGCGATCAAGACCTACGTCGACGCGATGCACGCGGGCCTCGGGTCGCGCCTGAACGCGCTCCACGAGGCGTTCCAGTCGATGAAGTCGTCGGGCCTGCCGGTGGACTCGCTCTCGCCCGAGGGCGCGATCTACCTGACGGTGCGCATCGCGCCGTTCGGCAAGAAGACGCCGAGCGGCGCCGAGCTGAAGACGAACGAGGACGTGCGCCGGTACGTGCTCGAGGCCGCGGGCGTCGGCATCGTGCCGTTCCAGGCGTTCGGCGTGCCGGGTGACGACGGCTGGTTCCGCCTCAGCGTCGGCGCGGTCAGCGAGCGCGAGATCCGCGACGCGATGCCGCGCCTCGCGGAAGCGCTCAAGGCGCTCTGAGCGCCTTCTCGCTACGGATCCCGTAGCGCTACGGATTCCGTAGCGCTCACCGGAACGGGCCGATGCTCGCATCGCGCAGGCGCGCGGCGATCGGCCCTTCCGGATGCGCGTGCTCGAGCGCCTTCGTGCGCACGGTGCGCGCGAGCTCGTGCTCACCGCGCGCGTGATGGACGTCGAAGAGCAGGGCCCACGCCTCGGCGTCCATCTCGTGCGCGAGCAGGTGCTCGCGCAGCAGCGCCTCTGCGCGGGCGAGCTCGCCCGCCAGGCGCACGGCGCGCGCTCGCACGAGGAACGCCTCGCGCTCGAGCGCGACCCGATAGCCGTCGTCGATCGCGAGCTCGGGCAGGACGCGACGCGCGAATTCGATCGCCGCTTGCTCGAGCTCGCGCGCTTCCTCGGGCCTCGCGATGTCCCCGGCGAGCCGCATCGCCGCACGATGCAGCGGCACGATCTCGCGCGCGCTGGGAGAGAGCGCCGCGGGATCGAGCGCGTCGAGCAGCGCGAGCCCCGCCGCGTGGGCGCCCATCGTGTCGTGGTGCACCGCCTCCGCGATCACGTCCTCGGGTGTGCGATCGCCCTCCGGGATCCTGCGCAGCGCGAGCACGCCGCCCTCGGGATCGCCCGCGGACCACGCGGCCGACGCGACCTGTCGCAGCGTGCCCGCATCGCCTTCGCAGAGCGCGATCGCCGCGAGCACGAGCTTGCGCACCGTCGCGCGCGGCATGTTCGGCGGCAGCGACGCGAGCTCGTTCAGCACGACCCCGCGCACGCCGTCGACGCGGCCCTCGATGCTGCCCTCGCGATCGATGATCTCCTTCGCGAGGCGCACGCAGCCGTCGCAGATGAAGGTCTTCGGGCCCGCGATCAGCTTCGTGACCTGGCTGCGGTCGAGCCCACAGAACGAGCACGCCATCGAGGGCTCCGCGGCCGGCGCGGCACCCGTCCCGAACACTCGGCTCCAGAACGACGTCACGAGGGTCGCTCGATGCTACGCGCGAGGCGCGCACGACACACCTCGCGACGACTCGCCGCAAGCGATCTCGGTGGCCCCTCGATTGCTGTGGATCCGCGACATGCAGGGCCTCGCCGCACTGCTCCTCGCCACGATGCTCGTGCAAGGCCCACCGGCCGCGCTCGAGGCGGATCGCGAGCGAGATCGAACGCCCCGTCCATCGTTCGCGATCGAGCTCGAGCTCGAGGTGCCGACGCTCGAGGAGGTGCTTCGGGAGACGTTCCCGGTGAGCGAGCTGCTCTACGTGCGCAACGGCTGGGTCGGGATCTCGCTGACCGAAGATCTCGCGATCCTCGTCGACGTGCGGACCGAGGGCATCCCTTCGAGCCCCGATCCCGCGCGCCCGATGTCCCGCGGATCGTTCAGCGCGACGCTCGGGATCGCGCTGTCGTCGTGGGACGGCTGACGCGTCCGTGCATCAACGACCGTTCGGGCGTCGCCACGTCTCGAGCCCCGCTTCGACGCGCTCGGCGAACGCGATCTCCTCGCGCAGCGAGTCGACCGCGCGGTTCGAGGACGCGCCCGGGTCGAGGCACGCGAGCTCGGTCCACTGCTCGTTCTCGACCCCGTGTTGGCGCACGTACCAGCGATCGTGATCGTCGCGATCGAGCGGAAACGTGATGCACGTCGCGGGCTTGTACTTGTTCTTGTCGCCCTCGCTCGCGCCCAGCACGTGGAGCGCGCAGCCCTCGGCGTAGAACACGCAGTACGCGTCGGCGATCGCGAGCATGGGGCGGCCGTGCTTCATCCGCTTCGTGACCCACGCACCGCGCTCGACCACGCGCCGCGCGGCGGGGCGCAGCCTCGCGACCACGCGCGGGATCGCCTCGGCGATGCGCGCTGCCTCACCCTCGCTCACGGGCGGGCGCGAGTCCTTGCAGCACGCGCCGCCGCATCCCGGCCACACGCACTCGAAGCGCGCGGCGTCCCCGTTGACGACCGGCAGTGCCTTCTTCACGCGAGGCTCCGCCCGTAGACGATCTTGTCCGCGCCCACGCGGTAATAGTCGCGCACTCGCGCGATCTCGGGATAGCCGGCGCGCAGATAGAAGCGACGCGTCGGCTCGTAGTCGGGCGTGCCCTCGGTCTCGATCAGGAGGAGGCGTCCGCCGCGCGCGCGCACGTCGTCCTCGCACGCGGCGAGGAGCTTCTGTCCGATGCCGCCGCCGTGGCGGGTCGGGTCGACCGCGATCCAGTAGAGGTCGTAGGTCGCGTCGGTCATCGGCGCGTGGCCCCAGCACGCGTAGCCGAGCACGGCGCCGTGATCGTCCTCGGCGACCGCGAAGAAGTATTGGTCGGCGTTGGTGGAGAGCCCCTCGTCGACGAGCTCCATCGCGACGTCGACCTCGTCGGGGCGGAACACACCGACGGCGCGCACGATGCGCGCGATCGCCTCGCGATCGGTGGGGCGGAGCTCAGTCCGGATGCGCACGACGTGCTGCTCCTCGCAGGAGGCCCGCGATCAGGCCCTCGTAGCCGATCCCGGCGCGCTCCGCGGCGAGGCAGAGGCCGGCACCGCGCGAGAGGTCGGGGTTGGGGTTCACGTCGATCACGAACGGCGCGCCGTCGCGATCGAGACGCAGATCGACGCGCCCGTAGTCGCGCAGACCGAGCGCGCGCCATGCCGCGAGCGCGACCTGCTCGACGCGGGCGCGTCGGGTCGGATCGAGGTCGCGCGCTTCGACGCTCGCGCTGCCGCGGTACTCGTCGCTCGTCTCGTCCCACTTCGCCGCGAACGTCAGGATTCGCGGCAATTCTGCGGGAAACTGCGAGTAGTCGATCTCGGCGATCGGCAGCGCTCGCGGAGGCGCACCGTCGAGCTCGACGATCGAGACGTTGAGCTCGCGGCCGTCGACGTAGCGCTCGATCAGCGCGGGGCCGAGGCCGCGGGTGATCAGGTGATCGACACGCGCGCGCGCGGCGCGCTCGTCGTGCACCACGCTGGTCGCGTCGACGCCGTGGCTCGCGTCCTGCGCGGCAGGCTTCACGATCCACGGTCCGCGCACATCGAGCGGCCAGGGCGCGCGCGCATCGCTCATCGTCGCGCCCTCGGGCACGGGGACGCCGGCGCTGGCGAGCAGCGCGCGGGTGAGCGGCTTCTCGAGGCAGAGCGCGAGCGCGCGCGGGGTCGCGCCGGTGTACGCGCAGCCGCGGAGCTCGAGCGTCCACGCGACACCGGCCTCGTTGCGCACGCGGCCGGCCCAGCTCTCGGCGAGGTTCACCACGACGTCGGCATCGATCGCGGCGACCTGCGCGAGCATCGTGCGCGCGTCGCTCGCGAGCGGGACGCGCTCGACGCGCAGCCCGAGCGACGCCGCGACGTGCGCGACCTCGTCGATGACGCCGCCGATCGACGCGACGGCGGCGGCCTCGGCAGCGCCGGTCTCGGCGGAGGTGGCGGAGGTGGTCGAGAGGGAGTCCCAGAGGATCGCGATGGAGCGGAGAGACGTCATGGGTACAGCCGAGCGCGCGCGGGGATCATCTCAGATCGTGCGCGTGGGAGATCGGATCTCGATCTGCAAGCGCTGGAACAGCCGTGCACGAGCACGTGGCACGTGCACGTGTACGAGTCACGACGTGGTTCGATCGATCGCGATCGTTCGTACTCCGCATCACGAATCGAGGCGCATCGAGGTCACTTCATTCTCGCGCGCAGCGCGCACACGCGCGAAGCGCGGTGCGACACGCGAGCGTCCGGGCCGCGGCGAAGCGCGGACCGGTCGCGAGCCATCGCACCCTACCCCAGCGAGACGGCAGAACCGCCGTACCGGGCGCGGGGTGGAGGGTCCGACGCCCTCGTGCGACGGGGGCTCGCAGACGCCGATCAGACACTGATCGAAGCATCGCGGCAGACGCGCGAAGCGCGCGCCGCGATGCGACCACCGACTCCCGACGCTCGCGGCCTTCCGTTCAGCAGCCCGCGAGCACCCGGGCGGCGGACCCTCCACCCCGCGCCTCACACCGAGACGTTCACAGCCCTTGTCTCTCGCGCGCTCCTTCGACGATCCGCCCGATCAGGTCCGCATACCCGAGCCCGTTCGCGCGCGCGAGGATCACCAGGTCGCCCGTCACCGGGTTCAGCCCCGGCAGCGGATTCACCTCGAGGAACTTCGGCTCACCGTCGTCGCCGAGGCGCACGTCGACGCGACCGACGTCGCGGCACGCGAGCGCACGATACGCCGCGAGCGCGACGTCCTCGACCGCGCGCACCAGCTCGTCGGGGCGACGCGGCGGGACGTGGTACTCGACCTCTTCGAGGTAATTTCGTTTGACCTCCAACGAGTACACGAACTCCTCGACCGCACAGTTGCGGGGCACGATCTCCATCGCGCCGATCACCTGCGCGCTCGCGCCGGTGCCGAGGATGCCCACCGTGAACTCGGGGCCCGAGCAGAACTCCTCGACGAGCACCGGCTCGCGGTAGTCCGCGAGGAGCTGCCCGCAGAGCTCGCGCAGATCGTAGAGATCGACCACGCGGCTGTGCTTGCGCACGCCCATGCTCGAGCCCTCGAAGAGCGGCTTCGCGATCAGCGGGAACGCGAGCGGCACGTCGTGGAGCTGCTCGACGTTCTCGACGACGACGAAGCGCGGCGTGGGCACGCCCGCCGACGCGACGACGCGCTTGGCCATCGCCTTGTCGAGCGTCAGCGCGAGCGTCAGCGGATCCGAGTGCGTGTAGGGCACGCCGAGCATCTCGAGCGCGCTCGGCACGTGCGCCTCGCGCGATCGCGTGCCGTAGCCCTCGGCGATGTTGAAGACGAGATCGCCCGGCTCCTGCATCGCGCGCGCGAGGAACGAGCGACCGCTGCCGAGACGCCGGGTGCGATAGCCGTTCGCGCCGAGCGCCTCTTCGATCGCCGCGACGGTCGCGTCCGAGTCGTACTCCTCGAAGGCGTCGTCGGGCATCTCGACGTCGCCGAGGGTGCGACGCGCGACGCGCTCGAAGTCGGCCTTGAGGTCGTACGCGATGCCGATCGTGCGCACGTCGGTCGTGCGCGGGCCTTCACCGAGGCTCTTCATGTGCGTGCGCAGCGCGCCGCCGAACGACGACGGAAGGCGCATCGGCGCGCCGGGCGCGCCGCCGCGCATCGAAGGGCCGACCTCGGCGTCGAAGCGGCCGGGGACCGCGGTGCCGAGCGCGCGCACGATGCGCGGCGCGAGGCCGTAGCGGTGGGAGTGCGGATAGGAAGGACCACCGAGCGAGACGATGCTGGGCGCGCGAGTCGCGCCGCGACGCGAAGGAGAATTGCGATGCGTGTCCATCAGTGCTCGTAGGAGCGCGCTCGTCCGAGCGCGGGGCAGAGATCGCCGTCAACGGCAGGGCACGCGAGAAGTGCGCGCCGCGGCCGTCCGACCCGGGCGAGGCGGGCCGGAGCGAGCGAACGGAACGGAGACCTCACGGAGCGAGCGCGAGTCGCGTCCACGATGGATGCGATGGCGCGCCGCTCCGACGAGGCGTCGGGGACGAGTGCGAGGGGAACGTGGGACCAGTCAGGACCGTCGAGGATCGCGATCGCCGGCGCGGCGTCGTGTGTGACGCAGATCGCCGTCGATCGCGAAGGTCTTGGGACGGGTCCTGGCGGCTCCGTTTGGGCGGGGTCGGAAGCAGTAGCGCTCCGCCGTGCGCGCTCGTCCATGAGCCCGGAGACTGACGAGGTCGATCTCGAGTGTCAATCGGGTGGCGCGCGTTTTTCGAGATGCGATCTCCCGCGCACGCGCGCGAGAAAGAGAGCATCGATCGCGACCGCGGATCAGCCGCCGCACGCCGGTGTGGCAGGCCGCCCCGACGCGGTCGCGACGCCCCCCGCGGGCTCGCCGCGCAGCTGGCTCCAGCCGTAGTCGGCGGAGACCGCGACGATGCAGACGAGCCCCGCGATCATCATCCGCACGAAGAACCCGGCGGCCCACGATCCATCGCCGCCGCCCGGCACGTCGCGCCATCGCGCGAGATAGCGCTCGGCCGCGAGGAACGCCGGCGCGGCGAGGAGCACGAGCCGCGGGTACCAGCCGATCGCCGCGAGCACGAGCGTGAGGATCACCGAGAGCGCGAGGAATGCGCGCGTGACGTCGAGCGTGAACCGCGCGCCGCGCAGCGCGACGAGGGTGCGATAGCCGCGCGCGCGATCCTCGTCCTCCTGGAACGCCTGGGCCGCGAGGTACGCCGCGACGATGTACGTGACGCTCAGCGCGAGCGTGGCCGCGCCGCGCGGGGTCGGCGGCAGATCCGAGAGCAGGAACCCGCCGAGCGGCGAGAGCACGCCGTAGCCGATCGCGTTCGCGAGCGGGCCGAGGATCGCGTGTCCCTTCCACGCGGTGCGCGGGTGCGAGTAGAGCACCGAGAGCATCGCGCAGCCGAGCACGCACAGGCCGAGGCCCACGTCGGTCACGAACGCGGCGACGAGCGAGAACGCGAGCGTCAGGTACGCGTACTTCTCGACGCCGGGCGGGACCGGGACGCTCTTGCCGAAGAGCACTTGTCCTTCGTCGCGATCGAGCGCGGCGTTCAGCCACATCGTGCCCATGTGCGGCACGGCCCACACCGTCGCGAGGAGCCCGAGCGGCGCGAGCGCGCCGAAGCCCGGGATGCGGCAGCCGTGATCCCAGTACGCGAACCCGAAGCCGATCATCGGCAGGAACGCGATGAGCACCATCCCCTTGGGGCGGGCGAGGGTCCAGAGAGCGCGGATCACGAGCGGGCCGCGATGGTACCGCCGCGGTCGGGCGCGCGGTGCGCGAATCGCGGTGCTAGCGTGCGCGCATGCCGAGCGCGAACCCGCTGATCTCCGATCGCTTCGTCGACTTCCTGCTCTACGACGTGCTCGACGCGCCGTCGCTCGCTGCGCTGCCCGCGTTCGCCGATCACGAGCGCGAGACGTTCGACCTCTGGCTCGGCGCGTGTCGTCGCCTCGCGCGCGAGGTGCTCTTCCCGACCTATCGCGCGATGGACGAAGCGCCGCCGCGCCTCGAGGGCGGGCAGGTGCGCGTGCATCCGGCGATGCGCGCGATCTGGAAGGAGCTCGCGGAGCTCGGCGTGATCGCGTCGACGCGCCCCGCGTCGGTCGGCGGTCAGCAGCTGCCGCTCACGGTGTCGACGCTCGCGAGCGCGTACCTGATGGCCGGCAATCTCTCGGCGTACGGCTACGCGGGGCTCACGACCGGCGCGGCGCACCTGATCGAGGCGTTCGGCGACGCGTGGACCAAGCAGACGTTCATGGCGCCCCTCTACGAGGGGCGCTGGACCGGCACGATGACGCTCACCGAGCCCCAGGCGGGCTCGTCGCTCGCCGACGTGCAGACGCGCGCCACGCGAACTGACCAGGGTCATTTTCTCCTGCGCGGCGCGAAGATCTTCATCTCGGGCGGCGATCACGACGTGACCGAGAACGTCGTGCACCTCGTGCTCGCGCGCATCGACGGCGCACCTCCGGGCACCAAGGGCATCTCGCTGTTCGCGGTGCCGAAGCGTCGTCGCGAGGGCGACGCGTGGGTCGACAACGACGTGTCGATCAGCGGCGTGATCCACAAGATCGGGTGGAAGGGCCTGCCCTCGGTCGCGCTCGCGCTCGGAGATCGCAACGACTGCCACGGCTGGCTGATCGGCACCGAGAACTCGGGCCTGCGCTGCATGTTCCAGATGATGAACGAGGCGCGTCTGATGGTCGGCGTGAACGCAACCGCGACGGCGTCGGTCGCGTACCACGAGTCGCTCGCCTACGCGCGCGAGCGCACGCAGGGACGTCCGCTCGGCGTCGTCGATGCGACCACGCCCCCGGTGCCGCTGGTCGAGCACGCCGACGTGCGGCGCATGCTCCTGCGCCAGAAGGCGATCGTCGAAGGCGCGCTCTGCCTGCTCGCGACGAGCGCGAAGTACGCCGATCTCGCGGAGCACGCGACCGATCCGAGCCTGCGCGAGCGGAGCCGCTTGCTGCTCGATCTGCTGACGCCGATGGCGAAGAGCTTCCCCGCCGAGTACGGCTTCGAGTCGAACGCGCTCGCGGTGCAGATCCACGGCGGCTACGGCTACTCGTCGGAGTACCTGCCGGAGTCGTGGCTGCGCGATCAGAAGCTCAACTCAATCCACGAGGGGACGACCGGGATCCAGAGCCTCGATCTGCTGGGTCGCAAGGTCGTCGCGGGCGGAGGCGCGGCGATCATGACGTGGCGCGAGGAGATCCTCGCGGACTGCGCGCGCGCCGACGAAGCGGGCGTCGATCGCGCGCGCACCCAGTCGGTGCGGGATGCGCTCGAGCGCGTGGTCGCGCTCACCGGCGCGCTCGGCGCGCGCGGGATGAAGGGCGACGTGAACGGGATGCTCGCGCACAGCGCCGACTACCTGCAGCTCGCGTCGATCCTCGCGATCGCGTGGATGTGGACGCGCATGAGCGCGGCGATCGCGGGCCGCGACGAGGCGTTCGCGCGCGGGATCGAACGCGCGGCGATGTACTGGATCGCGACCGAGGTGCCGCGCATCGAGGTGCTCGCGCGGCTGTGCGAGAGCGCGGAGCCGAGCTACGTCGGGCTCGACCCCGCGGATCTCTGAAGCCAGCGCGCCCACTCGCTCGACGTGGTGCGCACCGAGCCGCTCATCACCTCGCACTCGCCGAGCTCGATCGGGGCGCGCCGCGCGCGCGCCCATCGATCGTCGTCGGCGCCCGGGGCGCGCGTGATCGACAAGTAGAACCCGGTCCGGCCGATCGCGAGCATGTGGTGGATCGAGGCCCAGGGCTCGCCGCTCGCGGTGCGTAGCTCGAACCGATCGAAGAGCGGCGCGACGAACCGCGCATCGAGCGCGTCGCCTTCGACCTCCTGCTCGTGGAGCACGCCGCCGCGGTGCCGCACGCACACGATGCGCGTCGATGCGGGCGCGCCGACCGCCGCGAGCACGTCGCGCCACGAGATCTCGCGCGGGCCCCACACGAGGAGCTCGTCCGAGCGCGGACGCGGCGGCGGGCGATACTTGGTGGTCGCGCCGCGCTCGACCTCGACGTGGCTCGCGGTGAGCACGATGCGACCTGGCGCGTCGATCACGATCGCGACCGGCGCGTCGGGCAGCTCGACGTCGGGGAACGAGAGGGGCGTGTCGACGTCCCACTCGCCATCGAGCGTCCAGCGCGTCACGCCGTGCGCCTCGAGCGTGTACTGCTGGAGCTGCGGCGGGTCTTCGGGCACGACGAGCCCGAGCACGAGCCGCACCGACCTCGGCGCGCGTTTCGCGGTCGGCTTCGGCGTCGCGCGACGAAGCAGGGCCTCGGAGAGGTACTCGCCCTCCATCCAGGCGATCAGCTCGGCCGTCGTGCGCAGAGTCTTGCGTGTCATCAGCGCAGGATCGATCGGAGGTAGGCGTCGAGCTTCGTCTCGTCGATCGGCTGGCCGCGATAGCCGACGTAGAGATCGGGGCGGATCAGGTACGCGCACTCGCTCGTCGCGCCGTAGCGCTTCTCGAGGTCGCCGTCGGGATCGAGGAGCACCGGCACGCTCTCCGGGAGCTTCGCGGGGCGCGATGCGCGCGGCGTGACGACGAATGCGCGCACGGACGCGCCCCACCGCGACGCGATGCGCTCGCACAGCTTCGCGTAGCGCTCGTAGCCCGCGTCGCTCTCGTGACGACCGTCGAAGAGCAGCAGCGTCCACGCGCGCCCGTCGAGGATCTCCGCGAGCCGCTTGGTCCCGCTGCTGCCCGCGACGGTGACCCGCCCGTCGGGCGCGCGGGATCCCGCGCGCGGTCCGTGCTCGAACTCGCGCATCGTCGCGAGCGTCGGCGTCTCGCCGCCCGCCGCGCTGCCGATGCGTGCCTGGAGCATGGAGATCTTGTCCTCGCGCACGATCGGGCTCGACTGGTAGCCGACCGCGAGCTCCGAGACCTCGCGCGCGATGCGCTGCTGCACGACCTCGAGCCCCGCGAGGTGTCGCGCGACCTCGTTGCGCAGCGCGCGCGCGACGCTGCTCTTGAGCGTGCCCACCTTGGTCGCGAGGTCGGTGCTCTTGAGCACGCTGCGCGCGATCGCGTGGCGCTCCTGCTCGTAGCTGTCGAGCAAGAGCGCGCGCGCCTCGCCGCGGTGCACCATCGCGAGCTTCCACGCGAGGTTGTGCGCGTCCTGGATGCCGGTGTTCATGCCCTGACCGCCGACGGGGCTGTGCACGTGCGCGGCGTCGCCTGCGAGGAAGACGCGATCGTCGCGATAACGCGCGACCTGACGGCAGTGGATGCGGAAGCGCGCGAGCCACGTCGCGTCGCCGAGCACGCCGCCGGTCGCGGTGCGTCGATCGAAGATCGCCTGCACCTCGTCGAGCGTCGGCGCGGCCTCGGTCTCGTCGCCCGCGGGCGCGCTCGCGATGACGCGCCATCGCCCGCCCGGCATCGGGAAGCACGCGATCACGCCGTCCTCGGCGAACCACGTCGAGATGCGATCGTCGCGGGTGTCCCAGCCGATCGTCACGTCGGCGAGCAGGAAGCGCTCGTCGTACGTCGTGCCCTCGAAGGGCAGCTCGAGCGTCTCGCGGACCGTGCTGTGCGCGCCGTCGCATCCGACGAGCCACGCCGCGCGCACCGTCGTCTCCCCGTCGTTCGTGCGCAGCGTCGCGGTGACGCCGGTCCCGTCCTGGCGGAACGAGCCGAGCGTCGTCCCGCGCTCGACCTCCACGCCGAGCGACTCGAGCTTCGCGGCGAGCACCGCTTCGGTCTCCGCTTGCGACACCGAGAGCAAGTACGAGAAGCGCGTGTCGAGCTCCTCGAACCCCGCGCTCACGATCACCTCGCCGCCCGCCCACATCGTGATGCCACGGAGCACCAGCCCGCGCGCGATCAGGTCCTCGGCGATCCCGACGTCCTCGAAGATCTCGAGCGTGCGCGCGTGCACGACGATCGCCTTCGAGCGCGTGCTCGGCGCCGCGGCGCGATCGATCACCCGCACCGCGAGCCCGCGCCGCGCGAGCTCGCACGCCATCGTGAGCCCGGTCGGCCCCGCGCCGACGACGAGCACGTCCGTCGTGTCCATGCGCGCGATGCTGCCACGATCGCGCCCCGGCTGGTCGGGACCGTGGGTCACGCGACCGGCGCGCCGTCGATCACGCGAACGTCCAGCGCATCGCCCAGCGCCTCGTCTCGCCTGCTGCGAGCCAGTGCGCGTTCTCCCAGCCGGGCTCGAGCGCGCGCGCCAGCGAGTCGGGCGCGCCGATGCACGGCTCGAAGCCGAAGTTGAGGTACGGAGTGCCGCCTTCGAACGGCGTCCAGCCGCGGTGGTTGATCCACAGCCCGAAGTCCGGGATGCCTTCGAGCTCGGCGGTCAATCGCGCGCCTTCCACTGCGAGCCCCACGGTCTTCACGTCTCCGAGCGCGACGAACAGCTTGGTCGCGTAGTGACGCCCCAATGCCGCGGGCCTAGTCATGTCGTGACCCGCGATCACCGGCCATCGGTGCTCCGCGCCGTGGCCGCCGAGGTCGATGTCGTGCTGCGCGTCGACTCTCGTGATCGCGTCCTTCGGCAACACGAGCGTCACGTCGTTCGTCAGCGGCATCAGCGGATGCGACGACCACGAGAACGGCATGCGCACGTTGCCGGAGTTCGTCGCGGCGTAGCGCATCGTGACAGCGCCGCTCGGGTCGACGTCGATGCGGCGCTCGAACACGTACTTCGCGCGCCGGCCCGTCCAGCGTGCAGACAGCGTGCTGTCTCGCGCGTCGATCTCGGGCTCCACCGCCCACAGCTCGCCGTGATCCGGCAGCGTCACGCCGCCCGGCAGCGTGCAGGGCGAGACCGTCGGAAAGCACTCGTCGAAGCCGCCGCTGTCGGCGGTCTCCACGTACGAAGCGCCGTCGATCGGAGCGCGATACGGGATCGTGGCGCTGGTCCACAACCACTCGCGGCCGGCCGCGTGGATCGACGCGATCTTCGCGCCGAGCGCCGGAACGACGACCAGCGTCGTCGAGCCGCGCTGGATGCGCACCGCCCGGAAGCCCTGCACGTCGCACGAGTCCATCTCGACGACGTAGGCACGGGCGCCCGAGCCTCGCGCGCGAGCGCCCTACCCGCTCACCGGCCGACGCGCGCGCGGTACACGTCGCCGTTGACGCGCGTGCCGCTGCGGAAGTCGATCCACCCGATCACGGCGCCCACGAACGGCGTCGTGCTGTCGGCGCGCGCGATCGACGGGTAGTCCGCCTCGCCGCCGCCCGCGCCGCCGTTGCTGTCGACCACCGGATCGGCGACCTGCCACGACGCGCCCGCGTCGATGCTCACCGCGGCGCGGACCCGGCGGTACGTGCTCGCGCCGTTCGCGTCGTTCACGTACGCGACGATCACACGATCACCTCCGGCGTACACGATCGCGGGCGAGTCGTTCACGCCCGGCACCGCGACGCCGCCCGTCGCCTGCGACGCGCGCACCGGCGTGCTCCACGTCGCGCCGCTGTCGGTCGAGCGCGCGAGGAAGATCTGCGTGCCGTCGCGGGTGTCGACCCACGCGACGAACAGACGATCGTCGGTCGTGCTCGAGGTCGCGGGATCGATCGCGAGCGTCGCCTGCGTGCTGCTCGAGACCTCGCCGCTGGGATCGTCGAGGATGCGCTCGGGCGACCAGCTCGCGCCGTTGTTGATGCTGCGCGAGAAGACGACGTCCGAGCCGCCACCCGCCGCCGTCGCCACGTCGGTCCACGCGACGTACACGCGCTCGCCGTCGCTCACGATGCGCAGATCGTCGCTCGCGCGCGCGTTCGTCGTGTCGCCGTCGAGCCGCCGCTCGTTCGCGGCGGGGATCGGCATCGTGATGTCGTCGGTCCACGTCGCGTAGACGTCGAACGTCGTGCGGCTCGGCGAGGCCGACACGCGCAGCTCGCGCCACGCGAA
This sequence comes from Sandaracinus amylolyticus, assembly GCF_000737325.1. Classification (NCBI taxonomy): domain Bacteria; kingdom Pseudomonadati; phylum Myxococcota; order Polyangiales; family Sandaracinaceae; genus Sandaracinus; species Sandaracinus amylolyticus. Next base: position 9,993,029 of record NZ_CP011125.1, on the reverse strand, counting down.
CACGAAGCGGCCGGTCGACGTCACCGCGGCGACCGGCTCGCCCGCGTTGGGCGTCGCGCCCGAGTTCACCGAGACCGTCGCGACGTCGGTCCAGTTCGCGCCCGAGTTCGTGGTCGCCGCGTACACGACCGTGCGGTCGAGCGTCGACGTGTTGAGGCGCTCCCACGCGACCACCGCGCGCGCGCCGCTCGTCGCGACCGACTGCTTGAAGTTGTCGCGCGCCGCGAGCGTGCTCAGCGCGACCGCGGAGCCGAAGCTCGCGCCGCCGTCCGCCGAGGTGCGCACGTACACGTTGCGCACGCCGTCGACGACGATCTGGAACGTGACGTAGACGACGTCGTTCGATCCCACGCGTCCCACCGCGATCCGCGGCGCGACCGCGCGCGTGGTGGCGAAGTCGGTCAGATCGACGGGCGCCGAGAACGTCGAGCCGCCGTTCGTCGAGCGCGAGAAGAAGACGTCGGCAGTCGACCCGCCGTTGCGCTTGTCCACCCAGACCGCGTAGACGTTGCGGCCCACGGGATCGCCGCCCGACGCGAGCTGCACCTCGAACGAGTGGAACTCGCCGGGATCGTCGCCGCCGCCGGTGTCGATGCGCAGCTCGCCGCCCGCGGTGAGGCATCCCTCGGCCGTGTCGTTCAGTCCGTCGCAGTCGGTGTCGAGCGTGTCGCCGCAGCGATCGAGCGTGTTCACGATCTGGCCCGCGCACGCGGCCTCGAACGCACCGAAGCGGCAGGTCTGCGTGCCCGCGCGGCACGTGCCGACGCCGGCGGTGCCCGCGGCGCCCGTGTAGCAGCTGCGCGTGAGCGCACCGCCGCCCGCGCCTTCGTCGGTGCGACCGTCGCAGTCGTCGTCGAGCGAGTCGCAGCTCTCGCTGGTCGCCGGCGTGACCTGTCCGGTGCACGCGCCGCCGAACGCGCCCGCGGTGCACGCCTGGGTGCCGCCGCGGCAGAGGCCCACGCCGTTCGTGCCCGCGGGCCCGGTGTAACAAGCGCGCGTCACGCCCTCGTCGATGCGGCCGTCGCAGTCCTCGTCGGTGTTGGTGCAGGTCTCGCCCGCGGGCACGACCTGGCCCGCGCACGTGCCGAACGTGCCCGCCGCGCACACGCGCGTGCCGCCGCGGCAGAGCCCGACGCCGCTCGTGCCCGCGGGGCCCGTGTAGCAGCTCTGCGAGAGCATCTCGTCGACGGTGCCGTCGCAGTCGTCGTCCTGGTTGTCGCAGATCTCGCTGCTCGCCGACGCACCGCCCGAGCACACGAGCGAGCCGCTCGAGCACACGAGCGAGCCCGGCACGCACGCGCCGACCGACGAGCCGCACGAGCCGCCGACGTCGACCGGATCGTCGTCGGTCATGCCGTCGCAGTCGTCGTCGCGGTTGTTGCAGGTCTCGAGCGTCGCGCCGACGCTGCCCGCGCACACGAGCCGTCCGTCGGTGCACGCGATCGCGCCGCGCACGCACTCGCCGGTGTCGGTGCCGCACGCGTCGCCGAGCGTGGGATCGGTCGGCATGTCGTCGATCGTTCCGTCGCAGTCGTCGTCGAGGCCGTTGCAGATCTCGGGCGTCGGACCGACCGCGCGCACGCAGCCGAGCGTGCCACCGCCACAGGTCGAGAAGCCGGCGGTGCAGGCGCCGACCGCGGGCGCGCAGACGCGACCGACGTCGACCGGCGAGTCGTCCGAGCTCCCGTCGCAGTCGTTGTCGAGCCCGTCGCAGATCTCGCGCGTCGGCTCGGGCGCGCCCACGCAGCGCAGCGTCGCGCCGACGCAGGTGAGCGTGCCGGTGCTCGTGCACACGCCGGTCGCGGTGCCGCCCGGCGCGCGGTTGCACGAGGCGCCGGAGTCGGTGGTCGGACCGTCGACGCGACCGTTGCAGTCGTTGTCGAGCCCGTCGCAGATCTCGACGCCGCCGTTGGTCGGCGTGCACGGGTACTCGCACCCGTTGAGCTGCACGCCGTCGCGATCGCTGAAGCCGGCGTTGCAGTCGGTCATCGGATCGAACCCGCAGACGCCGGTGTTGCAGCGCGGCGTCGCGTTCGGGAACGTGCACACGCGACCGCACCGACCGCAGTTGTTCGGGTCGGTCTCGAGGCCGAAGCCCTCGTCGGTGCGGGTGTCGCAGTCGTTGTCGAGGCCGTCGCAGACCTCGGCGCCGGTCGGCGTGCACTCGAACTCGCAGCCGTCGAACTGCACGGCGTTCTGATCGATGTATCCGGTCTCGCAGTCGGTCGCGGGATCGAACTCGCACGTGCCCATGTCGCACGTCGCGGTGGTCACGCGGAAGAACGTGCAGACCTGGCCGCAGCGACCGCAGTTCGCCTCGTCGCCCTGGAAGTCGAACGTCTCGTCGACGTCGCCGTCGCAGTCGTTGTCGATCGTGTCGCAGGCCTCGACGCCGCCGTTGCTCGAGAAGCAGCGGTACTCGCAGCCGTCGGTGTCCGCGAAGGGACCGTCGATGTCGCCATTGAGATCGACGAAGCCGTCGAAGCACTCGAGCAGCTCGCACGCGCCCTCGGTGCACTGGGTCTGCGCGCCGGTGCGCTCGCACGTCGTCGAGCAGTCGCCGCAGTGCCGCGAGTCGCTCGTGAGGTCGATGCCCTCGTCGACGAGTCCGTCGCAGTCGTCGTCGGACTCGTTGCACTCCTCGGTCGCGCCGACGACGCAGCCGTCGGGACGACCACGGCCGCCGTCGGTGCCGCCGTCGGTGCCCGCGTCGTCGCCCGGGCCCGCGTCGAGCTCCGCGCCGCCGTCGCAATTCGCGACGCAGTAGGGATCGACCTCGCAGCCGCCGAGCACGAGCGCGACGACGAGCGCGATGCCAGTGCCAGCGTTGGCACTGGCGGTGCCAGCGTTGGCACTGGCGGTGCCAGCGTTGGCACTGGAGCGACGACGCCGCGCGATCACGATCCCGACGATGCCGAGCGCGATCCACGCGAGCGCGCCGCTCGCGCCGCCGGTGCCCGCGCCGCTCGCGCTGCACATGCCGCCGCCGCCCGCCGCGAGCACCTCGCGCGGACCGCTGCCGGTGCCCGCGTCCATCCCGCCGGTGCCCGCGTCGACCTCGAAGTCGCTCGGCGCGTAGCACTCGCCGAGACGGCAGATCTCGCCCTCGCCGGGGCACGTCACGTTGCGGCACGGATCGTCGACGCACTCGCCGCGCGTCGGATCGCACACCTCGCCGGTGTCGCAGCCGAGCGAGCCGCACGGATCGTCGACGCACGCGCCGCCCGCGCACACCTGGCCCGCGCCGCACGGCGTGTTGCAGCCCGTGCTCTCGCACTCGCCGCCGCGACACACCTCGCCGACGCCGCAGCGCACGCCCGCGCAGCTGCCCACGCACGCGCCGCCGCGACAGAACTGACCCGCGTCGCAGCTCACGCCCGCGCACGGATCGTCGACGCACTCGCCGGCCGCGCAGATCTGCGCGTCGGTGCAGAGGTACGGCAGGAAGATGCAGTTGTTGCCGACGCACGCGCCGTCGGTGCGGCGGCAGACGTTCGGCGCGTCGCACGTCACGGTGTCGCACGCGGGCACGCAGCCGCCCTCGACGCACACGTTCTTCGTTCCGTCGGGGCCCGGCTCGCACGTGACGCCTTCGCACTCGTCGGGCACGCAGTAGTGCTCGACGCAGATCTCGCCGCTCGGGCAGCGCTCGCCGAACTCCGTCATCTGGCAGGGCACGCTGCAGCGCCCGCCGACGCACACGCCGCCCTCGCAGAGGTCGCCCTCGTCGATGCTGCCGTTGCAGTCGTCGTCGAGGCCGTTGCACACCTCGGTGCCGGGGAGCACGCCGCCCACGCACTGGAGCGATCCCGCGATGCAGCGGAGCTCGCCCTCCTCGCAGACGCCCTCGCCCATCCCGCACACGCCGCCTTCGTCGCTCGGCGAGTCGTCGATGACGGTGTCGCAGTCGTCGTCGATGCCGTTGCAGATCTCGGGCGTGCCCGTGGTCGCGCCCTGACAGATCGGCGCGCCCGCGACGCACACCGTGATGCCCGGCGTGCACGTGCCCATCGCCGAGCCGCACACGCGGCCGACGTCGATCGCGTCCTCGTCGGTGTCGCCGTCGCAGTCGTCGTCGTCGCCGTTGCAGACCTCGACGTTGGGCTCGGTCGCGCCCGCGCAGACGAGCCCGCCCGCGACGCAGATCGTGCTGCCGAGATCGCACACGCCGACGTCGGTCGTGCCGCACGTCGCGCCGACGTCGCTCGGATCTTCGTCGGTGATCGCGTCGCAGTCGTCGTCGAGCGAGTTGCAGCGCTCGGTGCCGGGACCGACCGCGCCCTGGCAGCGCAGCATGCCGCCGACGCACGCCTGGGTGCCCGCGGTGCACTCGCCGGTGTCGTCGCCGCAGCTCGCGCCGACGTCGGTCGGCATGTCGTCGTTGTCGCCGTTGCAGTCGTTGTCGCGGCCGTCGCAGATCTCCGGCGTCGGGCCGATGCCGCCGACGCAGGTGGGCGCGGCCGCGAGGCAGCGCAGGCGGCCGGGCTCGCACTCGCCGGTGCTCTCACCGCACGAGCCGAGATCGGTCAGGCCCTCGTCGACGCGGGTGTCGCAGTCGTCGTCGAGGCCGTTGCACGTCTCGGCGCGCGAGCCGTCGCCCGATCCGCCGGGCGCGCTCGAGCAGCGCGTGCCGGTGTCGCCCGCGCACTCGAGCACGCCGGGCCCGCACACACCGGGCGCGACGCACGCCTCGCCGAGGCGGAACGTCTCGTCGGTCGCGCCGTCGCAGTCGTCGTCGAGCGCGTTGCAGCGCTCGGCGCGCGGCGGGATCGGCGTCGCGTTGCAGACCGGCGCGCCCATGCTGCAGATCGTCGCGCCGTTGCTGCGGCACAGTCCGACGCCGGTGCTGCACGCGACGCCGACGTCGGTCGGCCCGTCGTCGACGGCGCCGTCGCAGTCGTCGTCGGCGCCGTTGCAGAGCTCGGCGTTCGTGCCCGTCGCGTCGCTGCAGCGCAGGCCCGACGCGCCCGCGCAGGTGGTCACGCCCTCGTTGCAGAGATCGCCGTCCGCGCCGTCGCACGCGGCGCCCACGCCGGGCACGTTCTCGTCGGTGCGGGTGTCGCAGTCGTCGTCCGCGCCGTTGCAGGTCTCGGCGTTCGCGCCGGTCGCGTCGGTGCACGTGAGCGCGCCCGAGGTGCACGCGAACACGCCCTCGTTGCAGAGGTCGGCGTCGGTTCCGTCGCACGCGACGCCGGTGCCCGCCGCGCCGTTGTCGACGGTGCCGTCGCAGTTGTCGTCGAGGTTGTTGCACTGCTCGGCGCTCGGTCCGACCGTCGAGCGACAGATCAGCGCGCCCGCGACGCACGCCGTCGCGCCGGTGCGGCACACGCCGCGCTGCGCGCCGCCTTCGCACGTCATCGAGACGTTGTCGCAGGTGCACGCGACGTCGTCGTCGGAGAGCGAGGAGTCGGCGGCGTCGACGAGCCCGTCACAGTCGTCGTCGCGCCCGTTGCAGATCTCGACGCCGGGCGAGCAGGGCGGGGTGAGCCCCGTGACCTGCATGGCCATGTCCTCGTAGTCGTTGTCGCCGCCGCGGAAGAGGTCTTCGAACCCGAAGTAGAAGCGGTTCGCGGTGACGCGCGACTGGTAGACGAGGTGATGGACGAAGTCGCCGTCGTTGTTGAAGTCGCGCTGCGTGTAGTAGGCGCGACCGTAGAAGCTCTGGCTCCCGGACCCGAAGTCGCCGCAGTTGGGCGAGCCCTGCGAGCCCGGGTTCGCCGGGTCCTCGGGCGTGATCAGGTAGAACGCGATGTAGCCGCCGCGGTAGCGGCCCGCGGTGCGCTCCGCGTTGAAGTCGACGCTGACGCTCGTGCCCGCTTCGGCGGAGCGGACGTAGTTCGGGACCTCGTTCGCGTGGTTCGAGGCCTGCACGCCGCAGCCCATGATCGGCCGCAGGTTGGTCGTGACGCGCGGATCGTCGCCGACGTTGTAGTAGCCGAAGCTGTTCTCGAACCCTGCGCCCTCGGCGATGTCGACGAAGACGACCGCGTTGCTCGTGCTCGGCAGGAAGATCTCGGGCAGCTGCGCCGCGTCGATCACCGCGTGGATGGCGTTCGCGGCCGGAGGCGCGACGCCTTCGTAGGTGTTCAGCGCGTCCTGCAGCGCGTTGCCGACGGGGACGATCGTCCCGTCGACCTGCACGACGGTCGCGTGCGCGTCGGTCGCGATGAAGGAAGCGGTGAGGGCGGCGATGAAGAGAAGCGGAGCAACACGTCGACTGCGGCGCGGGCGCATAAGCCTCCGGCGAGCGTCATCGCCGCGGCCGGGGGACGGACGGCCGCAGCGGACTCGTCCAGAATCGCTGTGATCGGCGCGCGAAGTAAATAGGGATCATCCCCGACTCGCGAAGTCCGCGTTTCGCCCCAGGAAATCAGGAATTGGCGAGGAGAGCAGGAGGCTGCTCGGAGCGCGATCGAACGGGCCCTTCGGATTTTTTGAGGAAGGCAGGAGGAGAAGGAAGACCACGGCGCTGCGCCAGGTCGATCCTCGGAGCGCCCGATGGGGCCTTCCGGATTTTTTTGAGGAAGGCAGGGGGGAAGGAAGACCACGGCGCTGCGCCAGTCGCTCCTCGCCGCGTCTTCACGAGCCTGCCGATTTGAGGATTCCGAGCGCTTCGAGGTCGACGAGGAGACCTTCGACGTGGTCTTCCCAACCCTCCTGCGTTCCTCAAAACTGCTCGAAGAGGACGCGCTCCGAGCATGGAGGGCTCACGGCAGGACCCTTCGACGTGGTCTTCCCAACCCTCCTGCTTTCCTCGAAAACTGCTCGAAAGAGGACGCGCGGCGAGCACGACGGGCTCACCGAAGACCTTCGACGTGGTCTTCCTGACGTCCCGCTTCCTCGGAGAGCGGAGAGTCCGCGCTCCTCAGAGCATCTTGTGCGAGCGCACCCGGCCCGCTGCGCCGGTCATGCCGATCGTCACGTCGGCGCCCTCGCGCTCGAGCTCGACCTCGGCGCGACGGCCGTTCTGGCACAGCTCGGCGGGCGCCTCGATCAGCTCGATCGTGTCGCCCTCGTCGGTCACGAGCGCCCAGACTCCGCCCTCGATGCCCAGCTTGCGGATCGTGCCCTTCACTCGTCGTGTCGCGCCCACGCTCGCCTCCTGTTGCTCTTCCCGTGCGTGAGCGCGGGACGTGCTCCATCAAGAGCGGCGCGGCTTGACACCCCCGAGCGCGCGCGGGTTGATCGGAGCGATGAGGCAGATCCATAGGCTGACCGAGCCGCGTGCGCTAGCCCTGCAGCTCGACGAGCTCGGTTGGAGCGCGGCGCGCCACGACGATCGCACCTTCCGCTGCGTGCACGACACCAGCGAGGGCGAGCTCGTCGTGTTCGTGCGGCTCGATCAGAACTGGCTCATCGCGTCCGTCGTGCCGTTCCTCCGCACGCGCGGCGACAACTCGTTCGAGCTGTCGCGATGGCTGCTGCGGATGAACCGCGACATGTACCAGACGAAGTTCGCGTACGACGAGGACGGCGACGTCGTCCTCACCGTCGAGCTGCCGACGGAGTCCCTCGACGCGAGCGAGATCCGCACCGCGCTCTCCGATCTGTTGCAGCACGCGATCCGTCACCGGCGAACGCTGCGCGAAGCATCCGCGTGAGCTACATCTCGCCGCCTCGTCGACCACGACGACGGCGGAGGTGGCGGTGAGGATCGAAGCCGACAGCGTCCTGCCCTTCTCGCGCGAGCGTGTGTTCCGCGCCTATCGAGACGAGCTCCCGGACTTCACGGCGTACCTGCCGAACGTGCGCGCGATCGAGGTGAAGTCGCGCACGGACGAAGGCGCGATCGCGACGCTGCACAACGTGTGGCACGGCGGCGGCGACATCCCCGCGCCGATCGTGAAGGTGATCGGCGGCGAGAGCCTCTCGTGGGACGACTTCGCGAAGTGGGATCAGAGCGCGTGGACGTGCGAGTGGAACATCCGCACGAGTGTCTTCACCGAGGCCGTCACGTGCAGCGGCAAGAACACGTTCATCGAGCTCGGCGCGGATCGCACGCGGCTCGAGATCGTCGGTGACATCTCCATCGACGTGAAGAAGGTGAAGGGCGTTCCGTCGTTCCTCGCGGGCTCGATCGGCAAGACGGTCGAGAGCTTCCTCGTGAAGCAGATCACCGCGAACCTGACCAGCGTGAGCGACGCGCTGACGAAGTACCTGCAGAGCAAGGGCTGACGCATCGCGCGCGAGTGGGGGACGCTCGCGCGTGACGATTCGTATCAGGGGTCGAGCGAACGCTGGACAGGCTGTTAGAATCGCGATGGGGGGAGTGACATTGCTGGCACGTCAACCGTTCGTCGCGGTGACGGTCGCCGAGGAGCCGCGCATCGCGTCCGCGGTGGTCTCGGGCGTCCGTCGTACGCTGATCGACCTCGGGCAGTGGCCTCGTGTCCGCGCGCGTGCGATCGCGCGCATGCCGAAGGTCCGCTCCTGGATCGACAGCGCGCTCGATGGCTCGTGGTGCCCCGTCGCGTACCACATCGTGATCCTCGAGTCGGTCGCGGCGGAGTACGGGGACGACGGCATCGCCGCGTTCGGGCGCGCGCGGCTGCTCGACAACATGAGCGGCGGCGTGCTCTCTCCGATCCTGCGGAGCTGGATGCGCTCCTACGGAGGCGCGCCGGGTCACCTGCTGCGCGTCTCGCCGCACGTCTGGCGCGCGGTGACTCGCGATCTCGGGCGCATGGTGGTGGTCGAGATGGGCGAGCGCGCGACGCGCTTCCGCATCGAGGAGATGCCCGAGGAGGCGCGACGCTGCGTCGCGTGGCATCGCTTCCTCGAGGGCTACGGCGTCGCGCTGCTCGAGGCCGGCTCGTACCCGGGCGCGCACGTCGAGATCTCGCTCGGAGAGACGCCGAGGCAGCTCGAGGGATCGGTCCGCTGGTAGGTGCTCGGGGCCGCTCGGCCTTTTCGTGTCGTGCGAGGGCTGCTCGGCTTGCGTTCGACGGCTTCTCGAGATCCCTGCGCGGGCGGCGGGCTTCACGGCGGTGCATGCGAAGGGGGCTTGGCCCCCTCCGCCCCACCCCCTTCGGGCTCGAGAGTCCGTCGCGTGGTCGTCGGGCACGAGCGCGGCCGGTGGGCATGCTCGATCGTGTCGGTCCCCCGCTGTGCGGGGGCCCCTAGCCGACACTTCGCGGGGTGCCGAGCACTCTGGCGGTTCGATCGACACGGTCGGTGCGATTCGGCGGAAGAGCGCGCGACGTCTGATTCGGAAGAGCGCGACGTGTGATTCGGAAGAGCGCGACGCGTGATTCGGAACAGCGCGCGACGTGCGATTCGGCGGAACAGCGCGATGTGTTTTCGGGCGAGCGCGACGTGTGATTCGGAAGAGCGCGCGACGTGCGAGCGAGCTGCGCGCGCTCGGTTGGATGAGCGCGCGCGATGTGCGATCGGGATCCGAAGCTGGGTGCTGGATGGGCGTCAGCGCTCGTCCGGGGGGTCGGTGCGGGGGCCTTCCTCACGCGGGACGTCGGGGCGCGAACGGTCGGTGCGGCGGGCGTCGTTTTCGGCGCGCGGCGGGTCTTCGGTGGGCGGTCGCTCGTCGCCGCGGAGCTTCGCGAGGCGCTGTTTGATCCGCGACTCGATGCCGATGTCCTTCGGCTCGTAGAAGCGCGCGCCCACGAGCGCGTCGGGCAAGTACGTCTCGCCCTGCGCGTGGCCGCCCTCGGCGTGCGGATAGCGGTAGCCCTCGCCGTATCCCCACGCCTTCATGTGTTTGGTCGCTGCGTTGCGCAGCTTCATGGGCACGGGGAGCGGGCCGTGTTGCTTCACCGCGTCCTGCGCGCGCTGCCACGCTTCGTAGCTCGCGTTGCTCTTCACGGTGCTCGCGAGGTACGTGCAGCACTGCGCGAGCGGATGGAGGCCCTCGGGCATGCCGAGCCGACGGAACGCCGCGTCCGCCGCGACCGCGATCTGCAGCGCGTTCGGGTCCGCGTTGCCGACGTCCTCGCTCGCGAAGATGACCAGGCGCCGCATCACGAAGAGCGGATCTTCGCCGGCCTCGAGCATGCGCATCATCCAGTAGATCGCGGCGTCGGGATCGCTGCCACGCATCGACTTGATGAACGCGGAGACGACGTTGTAGTGCTCCTCGCCGCTCTTGTCGTAGAGCAGCGTGCGCGACGCGAGCGCTTGCTCCACCGCCTCGCGATCGAGCGCGACCTTCCTCGCCGTCGCGTCGTTCGCCGCGAGTTCGAGCACGTCGAGCGCACGACGCGCGTCGCCTTGCGCCATCTCCGCGATCACGCCGAGCGCCTCGGGATCCACGGTGAGCGCGAGCTTGCCGAGGCCGTGCTCGCGGTCGCTCATCGCGCGCTCGAGCAGCGCGCGCAGATCGCTCGGCTCGTGCGGCTCGAGGCGGAACACGCGCGCTCGTGAGAGCAGCGCCGCGTTCACCGCGAAGCTCGGGTTCTCGGTGGTCGCGCCGATCAGCACCACCGCGCCGCGCTCGACGTGGGGCAGCAGCGCGTCCTGCTGCGCCTTGTTCCAGCGGTGGATCTCGTCGACGAAGAGGATCGTGCGCGTGCCGTGCAGGCGCTTCCGCTCCGCAGCCTCGGCCAGGATCTTCCGCAGCTCGGGCACGCCGCTCATCACCGCGCTGAACGGGACGAACACCGCCTTGGTCTCCGCGGCGACCGCGCGCGCGAGCGTCGTCTTCCCGGTGCCGGGCGGGCCCCAGAGGATCATCGACGGGATCCGGTCCTGCTGGATCGCGCGACGGAGCAGCGAGCCCTCGGCCACGAGATGTCGCTGTCCGACCATGTCGGTGAGACGTCGCGGCCGCATGCGATCGGAGAGCGGTGCGCCCTCGCGGTCGCGATCTTCCTTGTGGTCGAACAGGTCCATCGACTGCGCTGCTTCTACTACGCAAGGGATGCGGAGCGCGGGACGCAGAGTGCGTACCCGGGTACGCGGATCCAACGCGAACCATGACACGGCTGTCCGACCGTCGCGCCCCACCCGTGCGCGCAGGTCGCGAGGCAGATCGAGAACTTTCGCGTGGGGCGTGCGTCGGAACCGATCGATTCGTGGCTCGTGGCACCTCGGTTGCAGAAATCGGGAGCATCACAAGGGAGGCGTCGATGACGACCCGCAACGTCCTCGAGATGATCTTCGAGTATCAGCTCCTCCGGGCGAAGCAGGATCGTCTGGAGGTCCCGCTCGACGACGACGAGCGCGCGCGCCTCTTCGGGCTCGGGCGCCTGCTGACCGGCGACGGCAGCCCAGGTGCGCGCACGATGCCGCGACTGCCGTTCCCGAAGACCGTGAGCTTCACGATGCCGGGGTGCTTCGAGTCCGGCGAGGTGAAGAACCTGAGCGGCAACGGCCTCGCGATCGCGACGACGCGACCGCCGGTGATCGGCGCGCGCGTGATCGTGCGGCTCGTCGACGAAGCAGCGGGCTGCGAGTACTTCTTCCCGTGTCGCGTGATCTGGGCGCGCCGCACGAACCTGCCGGGCATGGGCCTGGTGTTCGACGGAGTGCCGACGCGCAGCGAGTACCTCGCCGAAGAGAGCACGGGCGTGTGGCGGCGCGCGATGCGCATGGGCGACCCTCCGCGCGAAGCGAACGTCGCATAGCGCTCGGGCCGCTCGGCCTCTCTCGCTGCGCGAGCGTGTGCGAGGGCTGCTCGGCTTGCGTTCGACGTCGTCTCGAGATCCCTGCGCGGGCGGCGGGCTTCACGGCGGTGCATGCGAAGGGGGCTCTGCCCCCTCCGCCCCACCCCCTTCGGGGCTCGAGAGTCCGTCGCGTGGTCGTCGGGCACGAGCGCGGCCGGTGGGCATGCTCGATCGTGTCGGTCCCCCGCGAAGCGGGGGCCCTAGCCGACACTTCGCGGATCGCCGAGAACAAAGGCGGTGAGCTTCGACGCGCGGGCTGGCTCGGGAAGCTCGGCGCGGGGCGTGCGTGGCCATCGAGCGACTCAGGGTCGCGGCGAGACCGCGCGGTAGGATGAAGCGATGGACGAAGCGTGGTTCTGGGCGCTCATCGACGCATCGCGACGTGGGTGCGACCACCGCAGCGCTGACGAAGCGCGGGGGCAGCCAGCGGTGCTCGAGAGATTGCTGCGCGCGTTGACGCCCGAGGACGTCGCCGGGTTCGCGCACATCTTCGAGACCCTGCACGCGCGTGCGTATCGCTGGGATCTCTGGCACGCGGCCTACGTCATCGAGGGCGGGTGCAGCGATGACGGATTCACCGACTTCCGGTCGGGCCTGATCGGGCTCGGGCGCGAGGTCTTCGAGAACGCGCTGCGCGATCCACTGACGCTCGCGCGGTTGTCCGGCGACAGCGCGTTCTCGCAGGAAGGGATGCGTTACGCAGCGAGAAGGGCTTACGAGCGGATCACCGGCAGGCGTCTCGCAGTGGATGTCGCGCGCGCCATCGAGCCGGCAGGCGAGCAGCTGGACGAGGAGGTGTTCCTCCGGAAATACGCGGAGCTCGAGCGTCGGTTCGGTCCGCGTTGATGCGGCGCGAACGAGGGACGATGGGCGCCCGCCCTGCAGTCCCTCGCGCCTGCACCTGCGCTGCGCGCGCTACGGTTTTCGTAGCGCTACGGTTTTCGTAGCGCTACGGTTTTCGTAGCGCGCACCACGCGGGTGCCGCCTGCGAGCGCGTCGTGGCGGCCTTGGCGCAGCGGACTGTTGCGGATCGTCACCACGATCCAGATCCATGCGGCGAGCGCGAGGATCGGGCCGATGAAAGGGATCGCGCCGAGCACGGTGAACGCTTCGCGCGTGAGCGCCTGCTTCATCGTGACGCGCTCGCCCTCGGGGCCGATCACGCGTAGCCCCAGCGCGAGCTTGCCGAACGTCGCGCCCACGAACGCGTCGAGCAGCGCGAAGTACGCGAGCACGAGCATCGAGCCCACGATCAGCCAGTCGAATCCGAACCCCATCAGCTGACCGAGCCCGACGTTCATCGCGACCACGATCGCGACGTCGATGGCGCGCGCAGCGATGCGAACGGGGAGCTCGGCAGGAACGAGCGAGTCCATCGAGACCTCGGCAGCCACGTGAGCCTCCTTGTCGTCTCGTTGGACGCTCGAGTCACGCCGATCTCATCGGTCGACGTGATTCCTGCGCGCGCTCGCGGTGACGGCGCGACCTCATCGGTCGACGTGATTCCAGCGCGCGCTCACGGTCACGACTCAGCCTCGTCGTCGATCTCACGGCCATCGATCTCGGCGACCCGCGAAGTGTCGGCTAGGGGCCCCCGCTTCGCGGGGGACCGACACGATCGAGCATGCCCACCGGCCGCGCTCGTGCCCGACGCCCGCGCGACGGACTCTCGAGCCCCGAAGGGGTGGGGCGGAGGGGGCCAAGCCCCCTTCGCATGCACCGCCGTGAAGCCACCGCCCGCGCAGGGGTCTCGAGAAGACGTCGAACGCAGGCCGAGCAGCCCTCGGAGAGAGAGCGATCAGCGCACGATGCGCAGTCGAGTCGGGCCCTTCGCCGCGGGGATGCGAGTCCCGCCGGTGCGCTCGAAGTGCAGGTTCGCGACCTTCGCGATCAGCGCGTCCGCCACCGCGGTGAACGCCTTCGCGCTCGCACTGTCGGGCACGCTCTGCACGATCGGCATGCCCTTGTCGCCCCACTCGCGCACCGGCGGCTCGAGCGGGATCTGACCGAGCAGCGGCGCCTTCGCGAACTCCGCGATCTTCTCGCCGCCGCCGCGTCCGAAGAGCTCCTGTCGCACGCCCGCGCTGTCGACGAAGTAGCTCATGTTCTCGATCACGCCGAGGATCGGCAGGCTCAGCTTGCTGCACATCGAGACGCACTTGTAGACGTCCTGCAGCGCGACCTCTTGCGGCGTGGTCACCATCACGACGCCGCTCACCTTGAGCTTCTGCGCCATCGTCAGCGCGACGTCGCCGGTGCCCGGCGGCAGGTCGAGCACGAGGTAGTCGAGCTCGCCCCACTCGACGTCCTTGAGGAACTGCTGCAGCGCGCTGTGCAGCATCGGTCCGCGCCAGATCACCGCCTGCTTGTCGTCCTCGAGCAGGAAGCCGATCGACATCATCTTCACGCCGAAGCGCTCGAGCGGGAGGATCTTCTTGTCGTCGCGCGTCGGCGGGTGGCCGTGCACGCCCATCATCGTCGGGATCGACGGGCCGTAGATGTCCGCGTCGAGGATGCCGACGCGCAGCCCCGCGCGCTTGAGCGCGAGCGTCAGGTTCACGGCGGTCGTGCTCTTCCCGACGCCGCCCTTGCCGCTCATCACGAGCACGACGTTCTTCACGCCGGGGATCGGGTCGTCGCCCATCACCTCGCGCGTCGGGACCTGCACGTCGATCGCGATGTCGACCGCCGTCGCGCCGGCCTCGCGCGCCGCGCGCTCGATCTCCTCGCGCACCTTCGCGTGCACGGTGCTCGACGGAGTCGCGAGGTGCGCGCGCACCTTCACCTCGCCACCGGGCTCCACCGACAGATCGGTCAGCGCGCCGATGTCGAGCATCGGCTTTTCGAACACCGGATCGACGACCTTCGACAGCGCGGTGCGGAGCGACTCGGTGGTGAGCTCGGCCATGTTCATTTCCTCAGCGGACAATCAGGTGGCGCGGTGTGTGTCTGCGCAGCGCGCGCGTCAAGCGCGATCACGAGCGCGATGTTTCGCCCGTGTATCATGCCGCGCATGACGTACCGGTTCCGCTTGCTCCTGCTCTCTCTCGCATCGCTGCCCTTGCTCGCTGCGTGCGGCGACGACGACGACGCGCCGCCCACGACCGACGGCGGCACCGACGCGGGGATGATGACGACCACCGACCTCGCGCTGCCGGGCCTCGATGGAGAGGTCGAGGTCGTGTACGACGATCGCGGCATCCCGCACATCTACGGGACGACGCGCCACGACGTGCTCGTCGTGCAGGGCTACCTGATGAGCCGCGATCGCTTCGCCCAGATGGAGTTCATCCGTCGCAGCGTGCTCGGTCGCATCGCGGAGATCGCGGGCGAGGACTCGCTCGAGGACGACGTGATCTCGCGCTGGGAAGGCTACCGGCGCATGGGCGTCGAGATCTACGAGAGCCTCCCCACGGACGATCCGGCGCGCTTGTCGGCCGAGGCGTTCGTCGAGGGCATCAACCTCTACATCGATGCCGTGATGCGCCGCGAGGAGGACCCCGCCGTGATGGGCGCGGACGTCATCAACCTCGTGATCTTCGGCTCGAGCTTCGGGCACTGGGAGCCCGCCGACATCTTCGCGCTCGCGCGCTTCCAGTCGGCGAACCTGAGCTTCGATCCGCGCGACGATCTGAATCGCTCGGCGCGCCTCGCGCTCATCCAGCAGGCGTTCCCCGCCGACGACGCCGATCCGCGCATCGCGGCGCGCTCGGGCCTCTTCGAGGACCTCTTCACGCAGCGGCCGGCGCGCGAGGCGTTCACCGACGACGGCTTCCCCGACGGCACGACGATGGCGCTGCTTCCGGTGATCGATCCGCGTCCCTTCGGCGCGCGCTTCACGCCGAACGTGCGCGCGATCCGCGGCGCGATGCCGTTCCTCGATCGCATCGAGGAGCGCCAGTCGCGCATCTTCGGTGACCTCGTCACGCGCGGCTCGAACAACTGGACCGTCTCGGGCGAGCACACCGCGAGCGGCAACCCGATCCTCTCGAACGATCCGCACCTGTCGCTGATCTCGCCCGCGGTGTGGTGGTACGTGCACCTCAACACCGCGCGCATGGGCGGCGAGGACATGATCGACGCGCAGGGCACTGCGTTCGCGGGCCTTCCCGGCGTCGTCATCGGCTTCAACCGCGACATCGCGTGGGGCGTGACGACGACCGGCTACGACGTGACCGACGCGTACCAGGAGCAGATCACGGGCACGTGCGACGCGGACGGCAACGTCACGGGCGGCACCGTGCTGTGGATGGGCGGACAGAGCCCGATCGCGTTCCACGAGGAGACGATCAGCCTCGCGAGCGGCGACCCGATCACGGTGCGCTTCCCGTACGCGTCGCATCGTCCGGGCAGCCAGTTCCTCCCGGGCAGCTGCGTCGCGGTCGAGGGCACGACGGATCGCTTCGTCGCGGTCAGCGTGCGCTACACGGGCTGGGAGCCGAGCAACGAGCTCGCGACGTTCACCGGCCTGATGACCGCGACCGACGTCGAGTCGGGGCGCGCCGCGCTCGATGCGTTCGAGGTCGGCTCGCAGAACTTCATGATCGTCGATCGCGACGACATCATGTGGTCGACGCAGGCGCGCATCCCGGTGCGCTCGGAGATGGCGACGAACCTCGTGATCGACGAGGAGACCGGCGAGCACACGGGCTACTGCCCGCACATGGTCGTGCCCGGCACCGGCGAGTACGAGTGGACCGGCGACCTCGCGGACACCGCGATCCCGCACGAGCTCGCGCCTGCGCGTGGTTGGATCGCGACGGCGAACCAGGACAACGTCGGCGTCACGCAGGACGGCAACCCCTGCAACGACGAGCACTACGTCGGCGCGGGCTTCGACTACGGGTGGCGCGAGGCGCGCATCCAGGAGCGCCTCGCGGAGCTCGTGGAGCGCGGCGACATCACGACCGACGACATGATCGCGCTGCAGGCGGAGACGCAGTCGCCGCTCGGCCGCACGCTGCGTGATCCGATCGTCGCGATCCTCGGCGACACCGCCGCCATCGAAGCGCTCGGGCTCACCGAGGACGAGGAGACCGACCTCGCGGCGGCGCGCACGCAGCTCATGGAGTGGACGTTCGAGACGCCGCACGGCGTCGGCGCGACCGACACCGCGGAGATCGCGGACAGCGTCGCGACGACGATCTTCAACGCGGCGCTCACGCGCATCATCCCGCTCGCGCTCGGCGACGAGACCGAGCGCGCGATGATCGGCGGACCGACGAGCGAGTCGGCGCGTCTGATCGAGTGGATGCTGACGTCGCCGTCGCGCCTGCTCAGCTACGACGAGGCGGCGATGGAGTCGGTGCTCTGGGACGACATCCGGACCGATGCCGTCGAGACGAAGGAGGAGATCGTGATCCGCGGCGTGCTCGCGGGCCTCGCGTTCCTCACCGAGCGCATGGAGACCAGCGACTGGACCGAGTGGCGCTGGGGCCGTCTGCACACGGTGCGCTTCAACAGCGTGGTGCCGATCCTCGGCGGTGACGACGTGCTGTCGATCCCGGCGGAGAACGATCCGACGTACCCCAACGGGTTCCCGCGGCACGGCGACTGGGGCAACGTCGATCCCGGCAACTTCGGTCTGTGGAACACCGAGAGCTTCTCGTTCGGGAGCGGCGCGTCGCAGCGCCTCATCGTCGAGATGACCGCCGACGGCCCGCGCGCGTTCAACGCCATCCCGGGTGGACAGAGCATCGATCCGATGAGCCCGCACAAGCAGGACGAGGCGCTGCTCTGGATCCGCAACGAGCAGCCGCCGCTCTACTTCACCGAGCAGGACGTGATGTCGCACGCGGAGCGCGAGCTCACCGTGCGCCCGATGGACTGATCGCAGCAGAAGGCGCGTGAGACGAGGCCCTCGGTGCGCGAGCACCGGGGGCTTCGTCGTTTCACGGCTCCGCGCACACGTCGCGCGGCGGAGGGGGCGGCTGATCGAAGCACGGCGAGCGCCACGACGTGGTGCATCCGCCGCCGCGGCCGAGCGACGGAGCGCGACCCCCGGTGACGTCGAGGATCTCGAAGTCGACGCGGCGGTTCGCGGCGCGCGCGCTCGTCGACGCGCTGCGCGGGACGATCGGACGCGCGTCGGCAGCGCTCTCGATCTCGAGGCGCTCGGGGGAGATGCCGTGCGCGACGAGCCAGTCGCGCACCGCGGTCGCGCGCGCTCGCGACAAGCGATCGGGGCGCGGCTCACCGAAGTCGGTGTGGCCGGTGACGCAGATGCGGGTGAGCTGGGTGTTCTGCGCGAGCGCCGCGGCGATCGCGTCGAGCTGCGGGTGCGCGCTCGGCGCGACCGCGCTCGAGCCGCGGGCGAAGAGGATCTGCTCGAGGATCACGATGCGCCCGCTCTCGATGTCGATGTGCGCGCGATCGGGACAGCCGTCCTCGTCGGCGCATCCGTCGTACACCTCGATCTCGTTCGGGCACGCGTCGCACGCGTCGAGGATCTGGTCGCGATCGTTGTCGAGGTCGGGGCACCCGTCTTCGTCCTCGAAGCCGTCGCGATCCTCGGCGATGCAGCGGCAGCGATCGTCGGCGTCGACGATCCCGTCCTCGTCGTCGTCGGGATCGGGGCATCCGTCGTCGTCGCGGAAGCCGTCGACGTCCTCGGCGGCGTCGGCGCAGCGATCGGCTTCGCCGGCGAGATCGTCGCCGTCACGATCCGCGACGGGCGCGGCCGCGGGCGGCGCCTCGGTGGACGTGGTGAGGAGCGAGCTGCAGCCCGCGAGAGTGATCACGAGGACGACGATCGACGCGCGCACGTCGCCGAACATATACACGCGCCGCCGTGTCTTCGCGTGTGATCGATCCTGCGGAGATGTCGCACGGATCGTGGAACGCGGAGCGCGCCGTGCTCCTCACGCGCTGCTCCGCCGGCGCGGATCGAAAGAGGATTCCCGACCCCAGCGCTTGGTTCGGCACGTGCTGAGCAGACGCGCTGCATGGGGAGGTCGACGGCGCTCTTCTTCGGGCTCGTGCTCGCGCTCGCGGGCTGCGAGGGCACGCTGCTCGACGGACCGACGGGCCCACGCGGGCTCGGCGATCGCGGCGGGGGCGGGCCGGCGACGTGCGGCACACCGGCGGTCGCGCCCTCGGCGATCACGCGGCTGACGCGGACCGAGTACGACTACGCGATCGAAGATCTGCTCGGTGACACGTCGCGCCCCGCGCGCGAATTCGCGCCCGACGACATCACGACGGGCTTCGAGGTGGGCGGCGCGGTCTCGCCGCTGCTCGTCGAGCAGTACCTCGACGCCGCGACGTCGACCGCCGAGCGCGCGACCGCCGATCTCGATGCGCTCACCGGATGCGCTGCCGGCGAGGCGTGCGCCTCGGAATTCATCGAGCGCTTCGGGCGTCGCGCGTATCGTCGTCCCCTCACGAGCGAGGAGAGCGCGTCGCTGCGCGCGCTCTATCGCGAGGGCGCGGCGCTCGGCGATCACCGCACCGGGATCCAGGTCGTGCTCGAGGCGATCCTGGTGTCGCCGAGCTTCCTCTATCACGTCGAAGGCGCCGAGCCCGACGCCGCGCCGGGCGCGGTGATGCCGCTCTCGGGGCACGAGATCGCGAGCCGTCTCGCGTTCTTCCTCTGGCGATCGGTGCCCGACGAGGAGCTGCTCGACGCGGCGGAGGCTGGCGAGCTCGACGATCCCGCGAACGTCGAGATGCAGGCGCGACGCATGCTCGAGGACGCACGCGCCGCGCGCGGTCTGCACGACTTCACGCGGCAGTGGCTCGATCTCGATCGGCTCGGGACGATCGAGAAGGACTCGGCGATTCACCCCGAGTTCGATCGCGCGCTCGCGAGCGACATGCGCGCGTCGATCGAGGCGTACGTCGACGCGATGCTGCGCGACGGCGGCGACTTCGACGCGCTGCTCGTCGGCGACGGCACTGCCTACGTGAACGAGCGGCTCGCGCCGATCTACGGGCTCACCGGGATCACCGGCGAGGAATTGCGCGCGGTCGAGATCGATCCGAGCCAGCGCGGCGGACTGCTCACCCAGCCGGGGTTGCTCGCGCTGCTCGCGAAGTCGAACCAGAGCGATCCGATCCATCGCGGCATCTTCGTGAGGCAGCGCTTGCTGTGTCAGCAGCTGCCGCCGCCGCCCGCCGACGTCGACACCACGCCGCCCGATCTGATGCCGGGGCTCACGACGCGCGAGCGCTTCGGCGAGCACCGCGAGAATCCGTCGTGCGCCGCGTGTCACTCGCTGATCGATCCGATCGGGTTCGGCTTCGAGGGCTACGACGCGATCGGTCGGTTCCGCGCGACCGAAGAGGGCCAGGCGATCGACGCGAGCGGCGAGATCGTGTCGGGCGGCGACGCGAGCGGCGCGTTCGACGGAGTGATCGAGCTGAGCGAGCGCCTCGCCGCGAGCGAGACGGTGCACGAGTGCATCGCGCGTCAGTGGTTCCGCTATGCGATCGGGCGCATCGAGACCGCGCAGGATCGCTGCTCGACCGACGCGATCGACGATGCGTTCTCCGAGTCGGGCCACGACGTGCGCGAGCTCGTCGTCGCGCTCGTGACCTCCGACGCGTTCACGCACCGTCGCATCCCGGAGGCGCGCTGATGCTGCTCCCGATGTTCCAGCAGAAGACGCTGCGCCGCCGCGCGTTCGTGGGCGCGGTCGGGTTCGGCGCGATCGCCCTGCCCTTCTTGCGGCTGCTGAACGGCGCCGGTGCGCAGGACGGAGCGCCGCCGAAGCGCTTGCTCGTCGTGTTCTCGCCGAACGGCACCTGGCCCGACGAGTGGCGGCCCGAGGGCGGCGAGACCGACTTCCGCTTCAAGCGCATCCTCGCGCCGCTCGAGCCGTATCGCGAGCGCGTGCTGGTGCTCGCTGGCGTGTCGATGCTCTCGACCGATCGCGGGCCGGGCGACGGACACCAGAAGGGCATGGGCCACGTGCTCACGGGCGTGCCGCTGCTCCCGGGCGACGTCGTGGGCGGCTGCGACTCGTGCCCGCCGGTGAGCTGGGCCAGCGATCTCTCGGTGGATCAAGCGATCGCGAACCAGATCGGAGGCTCGACGCGCTTCCGCTCGCTCGAGCTCGGCGCGATGAGCCCCGAGTACGCGAACGTCTGGACGCGCATGAGCTATCGCGCGGCGAACGAGCCGCTGCCGCCCGAGGCGAGCCCGTGGCGCGCGTTCGAGCGCTTGTTCGGCGACGCGTCGATCGATCCCGACGCGGCGCGCCGTCGCCTCGCGCTGCGGCAGAGCGTGCTCGATCACAACCTCGCGGACTACGAGCGGCTGAGCGCGCGGCTCGCGGCGCCCGATCGCCAGCGCCTCGCGCTGCACCTCGAGACGATCCGCGACATCGAGCGCCGGATCAGCGCGCCCGGCGCGCTCGGCGCGGAGTGCCGCATCCCCGAGCTGGGCACCGCGATCGATCATCGACGCGCCGAGAATTTCCCGGAGATCGTGCGGCTGCAGACCGACCTCATGTGCATGGCGTTCGCGTGCGGGCTCACGAACGTCGGCTCGATCCAGTGGACCAACTCGGTCGGCAACATCCCGTTCCCGCACCTCGGCGTGACCGAGAACCACCACGATCTCTCGCACGAGGGCGACAGCAACACCGACGCGGTCGAGAAGCTCGTGCGCATCAACACCTGGTACGCGGAGCAGTACGCGTACGTGCTCGAGCGCCTCGCGAGCACGCCCGAGGGCGAGGGCTCGATGCTCGATCACACCGTCGTGCTCTGGGTGAACGAGCTCGGGAAGGGCAACAGCCACACGCTGCGCAACATCCCGTTCGTGCTCGCGGGCAACGTCGCGAACGACGACGGCACGCCGCACTTCCGCACCGGTCGCTATCTGCAGTTCGACGGCGACGAGACGCCGCACAACGATCTGCTGGTCTCGCTGTGCCAGGCGTTCGGCGTCGAGACCGACGTGTTCGGCGATCGCGACTTCTGCAACGGACCGCTCCGCGGGCTCACGTGAGGACTGCGGACCTCAGCTCGCTCTGGCACGCAGCGCGCTAACCGGGCGGGCGGCAGCACGCGCCGTTCGCGCGTGGTCAGGGGAGCGTACGTGGGGAGCTGGGGAGCACGGCGCACGCGAGTGCGCGTTTCGGCGGTCGTCGTCGCGGTCGCGATCGGCGGGTGCGGGAGGATCGGGTTCGACCCGGTCGCGCCCGACGACGCGGGCATCGTGCTCGCGGACGCGTGGGTGCCGATCGATCCACCGGTCGACGCGCACGTCGAAGAGGACGCGGGAACGTTCGAGGAGATCGACGCGGGCAGCGACGCCGGCGTGCCGGTGATCGACGGCGGGAGCTGCACGGTGGTGATGCTGCGCGCGAGCGAGTGCGCCGATCCGCCGCGCACCACTGTCGCGAGCCACTCGTTCTCGCCGGCGCGCTCGGTGACGATCCCCCTGTGGCTCGACGTGAGCGACGGCAACGCCGGCGATCACTGGACGCGCCTCGAGCTCGAGCGCAGCGACGGGTCGTGGATCTCGTGCTGCTACCAGGGCGGCTCGAGCGAAGGCGATCCCCAGAGCACGGTCGAGATCGCGCGCGGCGAGCGCTACGTCTACGAGCGGTGCGTCGACGGAGAGCGCGCGTCGTGTCCGTCGACGCGATCGCGGCTCGCGATCGTGCCGTCGTCGAGCATCGAGGTGACGAGCGCGCGGCTCCGCGTGTTCGACGGCGCGCCGTCGTACGGCGTGACCGAGGTGGAGTGGTCGCTCGAGGCGTGCCGCTGATCGTCGGCTGGCCCGCGCGCGCGGCGCGTCGTATCAGCGGCGCCCATGCGGAACCTCCTCGTCTCTCTCACGCTCGTGCTCGCCGGGTGCGGCGGCGGCGCGATGAACGTCCGGTCGTCGGGCTCGCTCGCCGCCCAGCGCTCGCAGCCCGCCGCGCAATTCCCGTCGCGCGATCAGCTGGATCGCATCGTCGCGGCGGCGCCCACCTCCACGCACCCAGCCGCGCCGACCGCGTTGTGGCCGGACGTGTGGACGCTCGGCGGGCCCTTCCCCGACGACGATCCGCGCGCGCCGTTCGCGCCCACGACACCGCTCGAGGCGATCGGGCCCGAGGTCGCGGCGCGCGTCACCGGCGCGCCGCCGATCTCGCGCGCGGTGACGTGCGGTGCGCGCGAGGTCGCGCGTCATCTCGCGGCGCATCCCGGGCCGGTCGACACGCGGCTCGCGCACTTCGCGCTCACGCGCTGCGGATCGACCGCGATCCAGTTCTTCGTCGAGTCGAGCCACGTCACGGTGCCCGCGAGCACGACCGATGCGGCGTTCCTCGCGACCTACGGCGAGCCGCTCCGCACGATGGCGCGCGAGCGCTTCGCGTCGCTCGCGCAGCAGGGCGCGACCCACGTCGGGATGCACGTCGAGCGCGCCGCGAACGGCTTCGTCGTCGCGGCGTTCGTCGGCGCGATCGAAGAGCTCGATCTCACGACGCGCGCGCCGCTCGTGCAGGGCGACGGCGTGGTGCTGCGCGGGCGGCTGCGCAGCGCGGCGCAGAACGTCGAGGCGTACGTCACGTTCGGCCCCGCGGACTTCGCGCGCTGCGCGCTCGCGCCCGACGTCGCGCTGCCCGAGATCGCGATTCGCTGCCCGATGCACCTCGACGATCGCATGGCGCGCGTCGAGATCATGGCGTTCCCGCCGGGCCGCCTGCTGGGTCGCGCGGTCGGTCGCGTGCTCTTGCGCCGCGACGACGCCGCGACGATGCCGGCCCTCGAGGTCGACCCCGCGCTGGCGACCGCGAGCGAGCCCGGCGCGCTCGTCGAGGCGCTGCTCGCGCGCGCCAACGCGCTGCGTGCGCGCACCGGTCGCGCGCCGCTCGCGCTCGAGCTCGCGCAGAGCGCGACGCTGCAGGGCCTCGTGCCGAGCTGGCTCGCGGCGCACCTCGGAGGTCAGTCCGAGGCCGCCGACGTGATCGGCCTCGGCGTGATGGCCGGCTGGAACGTCTCGGGCGGGACGATCCGCGACGCGCGGCTCGGCTCGGCGGCGATCATCGCGACGCGTCACGCCGGCGAGTGGCTCGCGCTGCTGGTCGAAGATCCGTGGACGCGCGCGGTGCTGCTCGATCCCGAGATGCGCGGCGCGGCGATCGGCGTGCGCTGGGACGCCGAGCAGCAGGCGTTCGTCGGGCTGCTCGCGACCTATGCGTTCTTCGAAGGCAGCGAGCTCGAGCGGGCGCGCGAGCAGGTGATGCGCTCGCTCGTCGCGGCGCGCGCTGCGCGGGGCCTCGCCGCACCTTCGTTCGTCGGCAACATCCCGGGGATGCAGCAGGCGAGCGCCGCGGTGCAGCGCGGGACGCGCACGCCGGGCCAGGCGCTCGAGGCGGTGATGAACGAGACGGCGTCGCGCGCGCCGGGGCGACGCGTGCAAGCGCTCTTGATGGAAGGCCTCTCGGCTGATCAGCTCGCGTGGCCCGAGGAGCTCCTCGCGCGCCCCGCGCTGCGGCTCGGCGTAGGGCTCGCGTGGCATCGCGTGCCTGGCGCGGCGTGGGGCCAGTACGCGGTGATGGTGATCGTCCTCGACTGATCACTCGAGCGGAGGCAGCAGCGGATCGATCGCAGCGCGCGCCGATGCGTCGAGCGCGGCGCGCGCGCGAGCGACCGACTCGGCGACGTAGCGCATGCGCACGACGCGTACGTACTGCCGCTCGGCCTCGGGATCGCTCGCGCGCACGAGCACGCCGACGAGCCGCCCGTCGCGATCGAACGCACCGCCGCCGCTCATGCCCGCGACCGCGTGCCCTTCGACGATCGCCTCGACCTCGGGCTCGTACGCGATCTCGCCCTCTTCGTCGCCCTGATCGGCGAGCCACTCGATCGCGGCGCGCGCGCCCTCGTCGTCGAGCACGCGCCCGATCGAGAACGCGCCGCCCTCCGGGCCCGCCTGTGGATAGCCGATCAACATCACGAGCCCGCCCGGCGTCGCGTCGACGAACGAGCGCTCGTCGTCCACGAGCCCGCGTGGATCGTGGATCGCGAGCGCGCTGCGGTCGGCGAACGTCGGCGCGAGCGGCGCGACGAGATCGTCCTGCGCGCGATGGCCGTCGACCAGCCCGACGAAGAGATCGTGACGCGGGAGGATCGTCGTGACGTCCTCGTGCTGCGCCGCGGGAATCGATGGGCGATAGGTGACCCACTGCGGCGAGACGAACGTGCGGTCGATCGCGCCGCTCGCGGTGCGCACCCGGATCCGCATGATGCCGGACTCGTCGTCGCTCGGCGCCGCGAGGCGCTCGGCCACGTCGGTGCCCGGCTCTCCGCCGAACCACCCGGGCCCGAGCACATGCATCGCGCCGACGACCACCCCCAGGCGCGGCTCGCCGCGCGCCGACCAGAGCACCGAGCTCCCGAAGCCGTTCACGGCGACGCGGCCGCGCACCGCGTCGGCCCAGCTGCGGCACGTCTCGGGCCCGCTCGCGAGCTGCGCCTCGAGATCGAGCAGCTCGGTCGTCGTGTCGCAGCCCGTCGCGCCCGCGTCGAGCACCGTCGTCGCGTCGAGCACCGTCGTCGCGTCGAGCACCGTCGCGTCGAGCACGGACGTCGCATCGAGCGGCACCGCCGCGTCGAGCGGTCGATCGTCCGCGCTCGCGCACGCGCCGAGCGAGAGCGCGATCCCGAGCAGCCCCTGCCTCCGCCATCGTCTCACGGTCACGCGTGCCTCCCGCGCATGGAGTGGCCGGACCGAGCGCGTTTCGTCTCAGGTTTCCGACGTCGCGGTGCCTACGTCCTCTCCGGTGCACCACGCGCAGGAGAGCCCGTGATCGATCGCAGCGCGTTCGAGATCGCGCCCTGGGCGATCGTCGAGCGATCGCTGCGGCTCGATCGGCTCGCGACGAGCGAGTCCGTGTTCGCGCTCTCGAACGGGCACATCGGCCTCCGCGGCAACCTCGACGAGGGCGAGCCGCACCGCGAGCCCGGCTCGTACCTCAACGGCTTCTTCGAGGCGCTCCCCCTGCCCTACGCGGAGCCGGGCTACGGCTATCCCGAAGAGGGCCAGACGCTGCTCAACGTGACCAACGGCAAGCTCGTGCGGCTGCTGGTCGACGACGAGCCCTTCGACGTGCGCTACGGCACCCTCGAGCGCCACAAGCGCGTGCTCGACCTGCGCGACGGCGTGCTGCGCCGCGACGTGATGTGGACCTCGCCCGCGGGCCAGGCGGTGCGCGTGCGCTCGACGCGCCTCGTCTCGTTCGTGCAGCGCGCGATCGCGGCGGTCTGCTACGAGGTCGAGGCCATCGGCGCGCCCGCGCGCATCGTCGTGCAGTCCTCGGTCGTCGCGAACGAGCCGACGATCGTGCACGGCGAGGACGATCCGCGCTCGGCCGCCGCGCTCCGCGGCGCGCTCGTGTGCGAGTACCACACGGCGCGCGACAGCGAGGTCGCGATGGGCCACCGCGCGCGGGTGAGCGGGCTGCGCATGGCGGCCGCGCTCGATCACGTGATCGACGGTCCCGAGGGCACGGTGTCGAGCGCGGAGAGCGAGACCGATCTCGCGCGCGTGACGGTGAGCACGGAGCTCGCGCCCGGCCGGACGCTGCGCGTCGTGAAGCTGCTCGCGTACGGCTGGTCCGCGGAGCGCTCGATGCCCGCGCTGCGCGATCAGGTCGATGCCGCGCTCTCCGCGGCGCGGCGCACCGGATGGGACGGCTTGCTCGCCGCGCAGCGCGCGTACCTCGACACGGTGTGGGAGCACGCGGACGTCGAGATCGACGGAGACCCCGAGCTCCAGCAGGCGATGCGCTTCGCGATCTTCCAGATCGTGCAGGCCGCGGCGCGCGCGGAGAACCGTGCGATCCCCGCGAAGGGCCTCACCGGCCGCGGCTACGACGGGCACACCTTCTGGGACATGGACACGTACACGCTGCCGGTGCTCACGTACACGACGCCCGACGCAGCGCGCGACGCGCTCCGCTGGCGTCACTCGACGCTTCCGCTCGCGCGCGCACGCGCCGCGCAGCTGCACCTTCGCGGCGCGTGCTTCCCGTGGCGCACGATCCGCGGCGAGGAGTGCTCCGGCTACTGGCCCGCGGGCACCGCCGCGTTCCACGTGAACGCCGACATCGCCGACGCGGTGCGCCGCTACGTGAGCGCGACCGGCGACACCGCGTTCGAGCGCGACGTCGGCGTCGAGATGCTGGTCGAGACCGCGCGCCTGTGGGCCTCGCTCGGGCACCACGACGCCGAGGGCGGCTTCCGCATCGACGGCGTGACCGGGCCCGACGAGTACACCGCGCTCTGCGACAACAACACGTTCACGAACCTCATGGCCGCGCGCAACCTCCGCAGCGCCGCGAGCGCCGCCGAGCGACACCCCGAGCGCGCCGCCGCGCTCGGCGTCGACGGCGAAGAGATCGCGAAGTGGCGCGAGGCCGCGGGCGCGATCGTCGTCCCGTTCGACACCGAGCTCGGCGTCACGGCGCAGTGCGACGGCTTCACGCGCTTCCGCCGATGGCGCTTCGAGGACACGCCGCCCGACGCGTACCCGCTGCTGCTCCACTTCCCGTACTACCTGCTCTACTCGAGCCAGGTCGTGAAGCAGGCCGACCTCGTGCTCGCGCTCTTCCTCTGCGGCGAGGAGATGACGCTCGAGCAGAAGCGGCGCGACTTCGAGCACTACGAGGCGATCACGGTGCGCGACTCGACGCTCTCCGCGTCGATCCAGGGCGTGGTCGCCGCGGAGGTCGGTCACCTCGAGCTCGCGTACGAGTACTTCCGCGAGACCGCGCTCGTCGATCTGCGCGACATCGCGGGCAACACCGCGGACGGGCTGCACCTCGCGGCGCTCTCGGGCGCGTGGCTCGTCGCGGTCGCGGGCTTCGGCGGGATGCGCGATCAGGGTGACGTGCTCGCGTTCGCGCCGCGGCTGGTCGCGCCGATGACGCGCCTCGCGTTCCACCTCCTGATGCGCGGTCGCTGCATCCGCGTGGACATCACGCCTCACGACGCGCGCTACGAGCTGCGCAGCGGCGATCCGATCGAGCTCGAGCACCACGGCGAGCGCTTCACGCTGGAGCACGACGCGTCGCGGCTCATGCCGTGCCCGGTGCGCGAGCAGGTCCCGACCGTCGCACCGCCCGCGGGGCGCGAGCCGTTCCGTCGCGGCGCCGGTGCCGATGCGCACCGGCGCGTGGGGCGCGGATGACGCTCGCCGCCGTGGTGTTCGATCTCGATGGCGTGCTCACGCGCACCGCGCGCCTCCACGCCGCCGCGTGGAAGTCGCTGTTCGACGGGTTCCTGCGCGCTCGCGAGGGTGTCGGGTTCCAGCCGTTCGACATCCAGCGCGACTACCTCGCGTACGTCGACGGTCGCGCGCGCCGCGACGGAGTGCGCACGTTCCTCGCGTCGCGCGGCATCACGCTGCCCGAGGGCGACGCGTCGGATCCCGAAGGCGCACCGACCGTCGAGGGCCTCGCGGCCCAGAAGGATCACTGGTTCCGCGACGCGATCGCGCGCGACGGAGTGGAGGTCGACGAGCACGCCGTGCACCTCGTGCGCGCGCTGCGCGATCGCGGCATCACGCGCGGCGTCGCGTCGTCGAGCCGCAACTGCATCCCGGTGCTCGAGCGCGCGGGGATCCTCGAGCTCTTCGACGCGATCGTCGACGGCAACGAGCTCGAGCGGATGCGCCTCGCGAGCAAGCCCGCGCCCGACATGTTCCTCGAGTGCCTGCGTCGCCTCGGCGCGTTCGCACCGGCCGACGCAGTGGTCGTCGAGGACGCGACCGCAGGCGTCGCCGCGGGACGCGCGGGCGGGTTCGGCCTCGTGGTCGGCGTCGATCGCGGCGGCAACCGCGACGCGCTGCGCGATCACGGCGCGCACTGGGTCGTCAGCTCGATGGCCGAGCTCACCGTCGCGCGCCTCGAGGCCCAGCTCGCGAGATGAGAACGAGCCCGGGCACCACCACGTGCCCGGGCTCGCCCGTGTGTGCCCGCCTAACGCTGCGCGCCCGGCAGCGCGAGACGGCTCATGAGCTCGCTCGGCGCGGCGACGATCGTCACCTGGCCCACGCGCTCCGCGATCTCCTTCCACGCCTCGAGCTCCTTCAGGCGCAGCAGCGTCGGGTTCTGCTCGAGGAGCTTCGCGGTGTTCGCGAGGCTGCGCGTCGCCGCCGTCTCCTCGCGACGGAGCACGACGTTCGCCGCCGCGCGCTTCTCCGCCTCGATCACCTGGTTCAGGATGCTCTTCATCTCGCCCGGAAGGACCACGTCCTTCAGGTCGAGCTCGAGCACCTCGACGCCCCAGGTGCGCGCGCGCTCCGCGAGCGACTCGCGCATCACGCGGCGTGCGTCCTCGCGACGCTCGAGCAGCTGATCGACGGTGTGGCCCGCGACGAAACGACGCGCCGCGAGCTGCGCCTCGGTGTAGAGCGCCGCGCTCAGATCCACCGTCGCCGCGCACGCGAGCTGCGCGTCGACCACCTTCGTCTTCGCGACGAGGTTGATGCGGATCGTCACCTTGTCGGCGGTCATGACCTCCTGCCCGACGACCTGGGTCTCACGCTCGCGCAGATCGACCGGCAGTGCCTGCACGACGCGACCCTCGCTCCACACGAGGTGGCGGCCCGGCTCGAGCAGACGCACCGCCGCGCCGTCGATCACGAGCAGCGCGCGCTCCCACGGCTGCACGACGATCGTGCGGAGCAGCGACGCCGGCACCAGCGGCACGAACGCCTCGGGCACACCCGACGCGAACGTCGGCAGCGTGCTCACGATCTCCGCGGTCACCTGCGCGCGCTGCTGCCAGAGCAGGTAGCGCCCCGGCACCAGCACCTTCGCGGGCAGGCCGTCGGCGCGCACGAGCGCGATCGCACGCTCGGGCACGACGATCGACTCCGCGACGCCCTGGGGCACGACGCGCGCGAGCTCGGGCGTCCACGGCTCCGCGAGGCGGTTCAGGTCGAGCACGCGAACGTCGGTCGTCGCGCGCCACAGCGTGTGCTGGCCGGGCTCGAGCCAGCCGGCGACGCGGCCGGCGCGGACGAGCAGGCCACGCTGCGTGTCGGTGAGCATGATGGTGCGCATGGGAACGGCCCTCCTGGTGGAAGACGAGAGCGAAGCGATCGCGTGATGCGATCGCGGAGATGGCGCCGCCCCGCGGGCGCGCCTCGCGCGCGCAGCGGGAGCTGCCACCAGCCACACGCGCGTCGCGAGGACGGGCGTGCGCGGGCAACACGTGACGAGGTCACGCGGCAGCTCGCAGGGCCACGCGTGCTTCGCCGTGATCGCGCTGGATCACGACTCGACGCGCCGGCAGAACGGCATTGGGGGTTGTTGGGTTTGGACAGCTTCCGTGTGTGAGACGGACGTCTTTTGCTGATTTTCAGTCAGCCCTGCTCACCAGAGCACGCCCCGGAGGGGGCGGCGGGAGTCGAACCCGCGAAGGAGTGGAGCGACCTCGACGGCCCGGAACTCGCGGAACACGCACCACCGATTTCTGTGGGCCCGTGCGCGCCGCAGGGATTCGTCGACGTTGCGCCGCGGCGCCCCTGAGCAGTGCGCGTGCCGGCGCGTGCTGCGCGGAAACGCCGCGAATCGTGGTGCTCGCGTTTATCCGCTGCGATAAGCGACTATCCGCGCATCACGTGGGCTGTCACGAGCCACGGAGGACACGTTTGCTAGGCTCGGCGCGATGTCGCCCCGCGCCGGCGTGCTCCCGCTGCTCGAGTGCATCCCCGAAGAGGGCGCGCGCCGGCTCGCCGTGCGCTGGATCGACGAGGCGTGCGCGGCCGGTGAGCGCGTGATCGCCGCGCATCACGAGGACGCCGAGGCGCTCCACGATCTGCGCGTCGCGCTGCGCAAGCTGCGCACCGTGCTGCGGACCTACGACGCGCCGCTCGACGGCGCGCTCTCGAAGAAGCGTCGCAGGAAGCTCAAGGACCTCGTGGCCGAGACCGGCACCGCGCGCGACACCGAGGTGCAGCTCGCGTGGCTCGAGCAGGTGCGCGGCGAGCTCGAGGGTGGCGCGCATCGAGGCGTCGCGTGGCTCGCGTCGCGGCTCGTCGCCAAACACGACGATGCGTATGGAGCGCTGCGCGACGACACCGTGCCCGCGCTGCTCGCGCTCTTGCCGAAGCTGCGCCGCGATCTCTCGCGCTACGACATCGAGCACGTGGTCGGCGAGGCGCGCGGCGCGGGTCGCTTCGCCGACGCGACGGCCGCGCTGCTGCGCGAGCAGGTCGAAGATCTGCGCGACAAGCTGCGCGAGGTGCACACCGTCGAGGACGAGGCGCTCGCGCACGAGGCGCGCAAGGACGGCAAGCGCCTCCGCTATCTCCTCGAGCCGCTCAAGGAAGAGTCGATCGAGGATGCGAAGGAGATCGTGCGGCGCCTCAAGGGCCTGCAAGATCTGCTCGGCGAGCTGAACGACGTCGCGGTGCGCGCGACGCTGCTGCGCGAGGAGATCGCGCAGGCTGCGGTCGAGCGCGCGGCGCGCCTGGCGGACGAGGCCGAGAGCCACGCGAGCGACGGCGTGACCGCGTCGAGCGAAGGCGACGAGCAGCTCGGCCTGCTCGCGCTGGTGCGCCGCACCCACGATCGCCGCGAGGAGCTGTTCGCGCAGCTGAAGACCGAGTGGATCGCGCGCGACGGAGCGCTCGACGCGCTGGTCGGCTCGGTCGAGACGCTCGCGGACGGGCTCGGACCGAAGGAGCTGCCGCGCGAGATCGAGCGCAAGTACCTGCTCTCCGCGGTGCCCGACCACGCGCGCGCGTTCCCGTGCACGCAGCTCGATCAGGGCTACGTGCCGGGCACCGAGCTCCACGAGCGGCTGCGCCGCACGAAGAAGGACGGCGAGGAGCACTTCTTCCGCACGGTGAAGCTCGGTCGTGGCCTCTCGCGCGTCGAGGTCGAGGAAGAGACCACGCGCGAGATCTTCGCGAAGATGTGGCCGCTCACGAAGGGCAAGCGGGTGCGCAAGCGCCGCTTCGCGGTGCCCGAGGGCGAGCGCACGTGGGAGATCGACGAGTTCCTCGATCGCGATCTGGTGCTCGCGGAGATCGAGCTGCCCGACGAGCGCACCGAGGTGACGTTGCCCGCGTGGCTCGCGCCCCACGTGGTGCGCGAGGTGACGGACGAGCCCGAATTCGTGAACCTGCGGCTCGCGAAGTGATCGGACATGCTTCGCGCATGCGGGGCAAGACGGTCGTAGCGGGGATCGGGATCACGTTCGCGCTGCTCGGCGCCGACCCAGCCGCGGTGCACGCGCAGCTGCTGCAGCGCAGCTCGGACGCGGTGCGCGGGCGCGAGCCGGCGAGCGTTGTGGTCGACGGAGGCGGATCGAGCGGAGGCGGCGCGGCGTCGCGACCGCCCCCGCCGGATCGCGGTGGTGGCGGGGGCGGCGTGGTCCGGCCGCCGCTCGGGGGCGGCTACGACCGCCCCGACGTGCCCGATCCGCAGCCACGGGAGAGCCCTCCGCCGCAGACGCGCGAACGTCCGCCGCACCGCGTGTGGCGGCCTTGGGGTGGCACGACGTGGACGCCGCCGGTCACGACGACGACCACGACGACGACCACCGTGATCGTGCAGCCGCCCGCGGCCGAGGCCGAGCCGCCGCGCGATCCGATGTACGGCGGCTCGGCGGGCGTGCGGTTGGTGTCGCCGATCGTCCCGCCGCCGCGCGCCGTGCCCGATCAGCCGCCGCCCGCGGGCACGCCGCAGGGCACGCTCGTGGCGGTCGGAGAGGAAGAGGTCGTGACCGTGCGGCCCGAGGTGCAGGGCGTGATCTCGGCGGACGCGGGCTACGTGTTCGACGACGTCGCGCGCGTGACGGTCTCGGGGCGCGTGTCGCTGCCGTACCGGATCGACGTGCTGCTCGGGTACTCGGGGTACCTCGAGCCGCGCGACGCGGGCTTCGACGCGCTCGCGATCGGACGGCTCGGCATCGGCGCGCGCTTGATCGACGAGGAGGTCGCGCAGCTGCGCATCGCGCTCGCGGTGCGTCACTTCCAGGACTGGATCGGGCCGCAATTCGGCGTGGATGCGATCCTCGGGGTCGACGTGGACGTGTACGAGTCGGTCGTGCTCGGGCTCGAGGGCTCGTTCGGCACGATCGGCGAGACGTTCTCGGCGCAGGCGCGTGCGTCGCTCGGCGTGCGCATCGACTCGGTCGAGATCTTCGCGGGCTACGACCACCTGGTGCTGCAGCCGTTCGACTCGTCGCAGCGCGCCGTCGAGCTCGGGGGCCCGATGATCGGCGTGCTGGTGGTGGTCGAGTGAGGCGCGTCGCGCGGCTCGGCCTGATCGTGCTGATCGTCGGGTGCGGAGAGAGCGAGGGCGCGCTCGATGCCGCGACGAGCCGCGACGCGAGCGCGCTCGATGCCGCGCATCTCGACGCGAGCGTGCGCGACGCCGCGACGAGCGACGCGCCGACGATCGACGCACCGGCGGACGACGCTCCGCTCGACGTGTGCGAGGACGGCGCGCGCGTGTGGCTCGAGCTCGAGCGCATCGCGCCGATCGCGCGCGACACCGACGACTACCGCGCGCCGACCTCGGCCGCGCGCGATGCGATCGGCGACGCGGTCACCGCGATCGCCGAGGCGCGCTTCGACGACGCGCGGAGCGCGGCGAGCGCGGCGAGCTACGTGCTGTGCCGCGGCGAAGGAGACGAAGCCGAGCTCGTCGTGCTGCGACCGAGCGCGCCGGAGACCGGGCACGCGACGCTCGTGATCGACACGCGTGACGACGCGCGCCCGCTGATCCTCGAAGCGCCGCACCCGATCTGGGATGCGGACACCGAAGCCGAGAGCGCCGCGATCTTCGCGCGCACCGGCGCGCGCGCGGTGCTCGTCGCGGGCACCCATCGCTGCGGCAGCGATCGCGCATCGGGCTGCGACGGAACCGCGGACGCATGTGGCCCCGACGCGCCGGTGCGCGAGTCGGACATGGCGCACGCGACGGACTCGATCTTCCACGCGGCGCACGTCGCGCTCGCGGCCGCGTACCCCACCGCGCTCGTCGTCGGCGTGCACGGAATGAGCGAGGCCGGGATCAGCGTGTCCGACGGAACGTCGCGCGACACCGGCGAGACGAGCGCGGTCGCACGCTTCGCGCGCGCGCTGCACGCACGCTTCCCGACCGAGTCGATCACCACGTGCAACGACTTCGGCGATCCCGACGTGCCGCGCGACGCGCGCCTGTGCGGGACGACGGACGCGCAAGGCCGCCATCTGAACGGCGCGCCCGACGCGTGCGTCGACGCCGCGGGGAGCGCGAGCGGGCGCTTCCTGCACCTCGAGCAGAACGCGCGGTTCCGCCCCGAAGAGTCGGACGCGATCGCGGACGCGCTGCTCGAAGCCATCGAATGATCGCGCTGCGCTGAACGCGAACATCGCGCGTCGCCCAAGGGAATGCGGGCGCGCGAGGTCTCGGTTCGCAACCCGAGATCATCACGCATGCACCGCTTCCTCTTCTGCTCCGCGCTTCTCTTCTCCGTCCTCTCCAGCGCCTGCGTCGGCGACCCGAATTGCCCGGAGGGCTCGTCGTGGAACGCCGGCGCGAACCGATGCGCCTGCGACGAAGGTCGCGCGCGACATCGGCTGAGCTATCGCTGTCTTCCTCTCGGCGACTGGGTCGACGGTGGGCTCTACGTCGACGACGCCGGCGGGCCCGAAGGAGGCGTCGACGATCACGACGGCGGACTCGACGATGCCGGACTCGACGATGCCGGACTCGACGATGCCGGACTCGACGATGGCGGGCACGACGATGCTGGCCTCGACGCATCGACGAGCGACTGCACCGCCTGCGAAGCGCCTCCCGCGCACGGCGAAGCGAGCTGCGACGAAGGCTCCTGCGGCGTGTCGTGCGAAGCGGGCTTCGAGCCGGTCACCGTGGGCACCTCGCAGCGCTGCAGCGCGTTCGGCGGCGCGTACGTGCGGCGCGGTGACGGGACCTGCGTCGACGAGAACCCGCTGACCGGCGCGTGCAATTGCGGCCCGTTCTCCGCGCTCGAGGTGCGATGGCGCGTCGATCGCGAGGACCCGCGCGTGCACGCGATCCTCGGTCTCTGCGAGGCTGCGACGACGCCCGAGAGCGGCTCGTACGGCGGGGCCTACGTCGTCGAAGAGGAGCCGAGCCGTCGCTGCCTCGAGCCCAACGGCGACACCGGCGAGTGTGCGTGCCCCGAGGGCTTCACGCCGAGCCGCAGCTGGATCGGCCGCAACGACATCGATCGCCGCACCCGGATCGTGTTCTGCCTCGCGAGCGCGCCCGAGCCCGGCGCGACGATCGCGTCGGCGTACACCGAGCTGCGCTGCGAAGGCGCGACGTCGTGCGCGACCGGCGAGGACTGCGCGTGCCCCGCGCAGACACGCGCGCTCGAGATCGCATCCGGCCTCCAGCGCTCGGGCGACGGCGAGTGCGCGACGCGCAGCGTGATCTGCGTCGCGGACTGACGCGCTACTGGGTACGGCGCTTCTTCGTGAGACGGAAGCGATCGCGCACGTCGTTCAGGCGATCGAGCACGCCGAGCGCGCGATCGCCGTAGCTCTTCACGAGCTTCATCACGACGCTCTCGTCCTCGCCACCGCCCAGCATGTCGAGGTCGGGCCGCGCCGCGTCGGGCCCGTACATCTTCTCCATCACCTCGAGCACGCTCTTCTTCACCATCCCGCGGAACGGCACCTTCGCCATCATCCCGTACATCGCGGCGTTCCCGCGCGACTGCAGCTCGGGGTGCGACTTCACGAACTGCACCGCCTCGCGCACGTCGCGCAGGTACTCCTCGACGACGCCCTCGTGGTTCGAGGTGACCGTGCAGTGGATGCAGGGCGGGTTCTGCTGGCGATCGACGTTCCAGTCGCGGTCCTCGAGACGATCCGCCAGCGTGTACACGTCGAGCCCCGAGGTCTTCCGGCTGCGCCACGACACGATCGTCGCGTCGGGGCGGCCCATCACCTCGAGCTCGGGGATCTGCTCGATGCCCGCGATCAGCGCGCGCGACGCGCTCATCGCGCGGCGCGTGTGATCGAGGAACCCGCTCTCGCCCATCGCGACCAGCGACGCCCACGCCGCCGCGATCGCGCCGCCCGAGCGCGTGCCCGGGATCGACGGCGACGCGTAGATGCCGCCCGGCCAGTCCGTCGAGACGAAGAACTGGTGCCGCAAGAAGTCCATGTCGCGATAGAGGATCGTGCTCGCTCCCTTCGAGGCGAAGCCGTACTTGTGCACGTCGGCGCTGATCGACGTCACGCCGCGCACGCGGAAGTCCCACGGCGGGATCGGATACCCGAGGCGCTCGACCCACGGCAGCAGGAACCCACCGACACACGCGTCGACGTGGAACGCGATCTTCTTGCGCTCCGCGAGCGCACCGATCTCCTCGATCGGATCGACCACGCCGTGCGGGTACTGCGGCGCGCTCGCCGCGATCAGCACCGTGCTCGCGTCGACGAGGCTCGCCATGTCCTTCACGTCGGCGCGCAGATCGCGGTCGAGCCGCGCGTAGCGCATCTCGAGCCCGAAGTACTGCGCGGCCTTGTCGAACGCGACGTGGATCGTCTCGGGCGCGACGATGTTGGGCTTCACGATCTTCGGCTTGAGCGCGCGCGCGCGATCGCGCGCGGTCTTCACCGAGAGCAGGATCGACTCGGTCCCGCCGCTCGTCATCGTGCCGACGACGTCGCGACCGCCGTGCAGCATGTCCGCGGTCATGCGCACGACCTCGGCCTCCATGCGGCGCAGCGACGAGAACGCCATCGGGTTCAGCGCGTTCGTCGCGGCGAACTTCGTGTAGGCCTTCTCGATGAGCCGTTGGTGCTCGGGGCCCGCGTAGTAGACGAGGCTGAAGGTGCGGCCCTGCTCGTAGTCGGCGTCGTCGCGCTTGAGCTCGTCGAGCGCGCGGAGCACTTCGTTCTCGCCGAGGCCACGCGAGGGGATCGTGAGCGGCATCGGCGCGCAATCTACACGATGCGATACGCTGCCGCGCGACGTGCCCACCAAGAAGCCACTCCGCATCGCCATCGCGCGCATCGCGCAGGAGACGAACGCGCTCTCGCCGCTGCGCACCACGATCGACGACTTCCGCGCCCAGCACTTCCTCGAGGGCGACGATCTGCTCGCGCGCTGCGGCGTGCTCGGCAACGAGGCGCCGGGGTTCCTGCCGTGGGCCGAGCTGAGCGGCGCGGTGCGCGCGATGCGCAAGGCGGGCGACGTCGAGCCGGTGCCGCTCTTCAGCGCGTGGGCCGTGCCCGGTGGGCCGCTGACCAAGGCGTGCTTCGAGGAGCTCGCAGGACGCCTCGACGACGGGCTGCGGCGCGCGCGCGACCTCGACGGGGTCGTGCTCGTGCTGCACGGCGCGATGGGCGTCGACGGCATCGACAACCCCGACGCGCGCCTCACCCAGCTCGCGAAGGAAGCGAGCGGCGGGCGCGTCGCGGTCACGCTCGATCTGCACGCGAACCTCTCGCGCACGATGGCGGAGGCGAGCGAGATCATCGTGCCCTACGCGACGAACCCCCATCGCGATCACGGGCGCACCGGCGGGCTCGCCGCGTCGATCCTGATCCGCGCGCTGCGTGGCGAGGTCGATCCGCGCCTCGCGTGGCGCTCGCTGCCGATGCTGCTCGGAGGCGGCGCCGAGATCGATCTGCTCGCGCCGATGCGCGCGATCTTCGCGCGGGCACGCGCGATGGAGAAGCAGCGCGGCGTGCTCTCCGCGAGCGTGATGATGTGCCACCCGTGGAACGACGCGCGCGATCTCGGGTGGAGCACGCTCGCGATCACCGACGGCGATCCTGCGCTCGCCGAGTCGCTCGCCGACGAGCTCGCCGAGGCGTGCTGGGCGGTGCGCGACGTGCGCACGCCGGACTTCGCGAGCGCGGAGCAAGCAGTCGACGACGCGAAGCGCGCGACCTGGGCGCGCAAGCTCGGCGTGGTCGTGATGTCCGACGCGTCCGACGTGGTGAGCGCGGGCTCGAGCGGCGACTCGACCCACCTCATCCGCGCCCTGCTGGAGCGCGGCGAGGGTATGGTCTGCTACGCGGCGGTGCGCGACCCCGCGCTCGTGCGCGCGATGGACGCGAAGAACGTCGGCGACGAGGTCTCGGTGCGCTTCGGTGGCGCGCTCGATCCCGCGCGCGCCGGCGCGCCGATCACGTGCGACGCGGTGGTGCGCAGCAAGCGTGTCGACCCCGGGTTCGGCCGCCGTGTCGCGCTCGATCTCGACGCGCCCGCGCACGTCTCGCGCAAGGACGCCGGCAAGGTGCGGCTCGTCGTGACCGAGGGCCCGACGCTCGCGATCCGTCCGTCGTTCTACGAGGCGATGGGCCTTCCGATGCGCGAGGCCGACGTCGTCGTGGTGAAGAACTTCTTCCCGTTCCGCCTCTTCTTCCTGCCCTGGGCGCGCAAGACGATCTACGTGCGCACCCGCGGGCTCACCGATCTGGATGCGGCGTTCGTGCTCGAGTTCGACGGGCCGATGCATCCGCGCGATCGCGTCGACGAGTGGCGCTCTCGCGATCGCAGACGTCGCCTGGGGTTGTGATCGCCGGGCGGCGCGAGCACGTCTCTGCGCGTGAGCGTTCGTCGGGCGGGTTGGCTGTGGGCGGCGCTGGCGCTCGCGGCGTGCGAGACGGGCGCGACCGACGAGCTCGACGGAGGCGTGATCGCGCCCTCGGAGGACGCGCGCGCACCACGCGATGCGCGGGTGATCCCGCGCGATGGCGGGCACCACGTCGGGCCCGACGCGTCGGACCCGCCTTCGTGCGGCACCTGGGTCGGTCGTGATCCGATCCGCACGCTCTTCGTCGGCAACAGCCAGATCGCGTTCTGGGACCTGCCGCGTCTCGTCTCGTCGCTGAGCGAGAGCGCGCCCGACGCGTGCCCGCGCGTCGCGGGCGTGCGCTACGAGCTCGGCGGCGCGAACCTGCGCGACCTCTGGGAGCAGCCGCTCCTCGACGGACGGCGTCTTCCCGAGACGATCACGGGCGGCGACTACGACGTGATCGTCATCGCGGAGTCGATCGATCTCGCGGAGTCGCTCCCCGGCTTCCCCGGGCTCTTCGAGGACTACGCGACGCGCATCGTCGAGCTCGCGCGCGAGGTGGGCGCCACGCCGATCCTCTACGCGACGCCGTACGTCGAGCGCCCGGATCACGCGGGCTTCCACGCCCAGGCGGACCCGCAGATCGCGCTCGGCCACGCGCTCGACGTGCGCGTCGCCGCGGGTGGGCTCGCGTGGCTGCGCGTCTGGGACGAGCTGCCCGCGATCGATCTCTACTTCGACGATCGCCAGCACCCCGGCTTCCGCGGCAGCTACGTCTCGGGGCTCGTGCTCTACGCCGCGATCACCGGCGCGAGCCCGATCGGCCTCACCCGCGCCCCGACGACGAGCTGCGAGACGGTGTGCGACGACCTCGCCGAGACCGAGGCCGACGTCTTCCAGCGCGCCGCGTGGGCGCAGCACCTCGACACCATCGGCCCGTGATCACGGCGCGAGCCACGCGCGCGCCCGCTCGAGGTCCACGAACGCGCGCGTCGTCACCCGCGGCCGCGCCGCGGCGATCATCACGCCGAGCACACGCGCCGCGATCACGCTCGGCACCACGATCGCGCGCCGCGTGATCACGCCCGCTTCGCACACCCGCGCGTCGAGCTCGCGCAGCCGCGCCACCGCCGAAGGCTCGAGCGGCGCCGCGCGCCGCACGTCGACCAGCACCGCGACCGGCGCGCCTCCTCGCGCGCGCAGCCGCGCGATCACCTCGTCCCCGAACCGCGCGAGCTCCGGCGCGCCGACCCGGCGCGCCGGCCACGTCACCACCACACACGACGGATCGCGATCGTCGATCGCGATCATGCACAGGAGTGCTCGTCCCGCAGGTCCCGGACGAGCGCGCGGGAAACGGGCGAGCCGATGATCTCGTCGCCGCTCACCCGTCGATCCAGCGCGCGAGCGCCACGATCGGGCTCAGCAGCGTGCGCACCACCGAGCGCGCGTCCTCGTCGTCGCGGATCGCGCCGGCGAGCGTCGGGCCCACCGCCTCGTATGCCGCGACCAGCGCGCGCCCGATCGCGTTCGTGCGCAGGTGACGATCCCGGAACCGACGCAGCGCGCCGATCTCCTCGGCGAGCGGCGACCCGTACGCCGCCGTCGCGACGAAGCACGGCGAGACCGTCGTGAACTGCACCGGCGGCGTCGTGTACTCCGCGACCACGATCGGCCCCGCGACGTTGCACGCGTCGACCGCGCGCATCGCGACCCAGTAGTGCGTCTCCGGCGCGAGCCCGCCGAAGTCGACCTCGACCGTCTCACCGGTCGCGCGGTTCGTCGGGACCATCAGCGCGAC
Source organism: Sandaracinus amylolyticus (assembly GCF_000737325.1). Taxonomy (NCBI): domain Bacteria; kingdom Pseudomonadati; phylum Myxococcota; order Polyangiales; family Sandaracinaceae; genus Sandaracinus; species Sandaracinus amylolyticus. Next base: position 9,953,138 of record NZ_CP011125.1, on the reverse strand, counting down.
GCTGTCCAGGCTCGCCGCGTTCGCCGGCAGCGCGCGCTGGAAGTCCTCTTCGCTCGCGATCGCATGCGTCGCGACGCGCACCTGGTACTCGGCGATCCCGAGGTCGTCCCCCGGCACCTCGAACGCGAGCTGCGCGTAGCGATGCGCGTCGCGCCGCTCCTCGTACTGCGTGATCTCGAGCGAGCCGATCTCCTCGGGCGCGACGTTCTCTTCGCACACCTCGGGGCCGGTCACCGTCACGCGCAGGCGCCACGTGCCTTCCTGCAGCCGCAGACGATCCGCGCCGCTCCCCGGCGCGCTCTCGGGGTCGTTGCTGATCGACCCGTCCATCGTGTGCATCTCGCCCGCGTCGTCGCCGATCCCGCTGAGCGAGCCGTAGCCCTCGGGCTCCGCCGTCTGCTGGCGATCCGCGCCTCCGCCGACGCGGAACGACACCGCGTACACGACCGAGGGCTGACCGCGGTACGGGAAGCCGTTGTTCTCCGCCCACCAGTCCCAGTACTCGTCGCCGAACGGCTCGTTGTCGGGGCCGAGCGGCGTCGGGTACTCGTCCGGGCCCCACTCCGCGTTGTAGTCGAGCTCGGTGTTCACCTCGACGAAGAGCCGGTACTCGCCGTCGGGCAGCTCGGCTGGCCAGGTGACCATCATCCGCTGCGGCGTCTCGCCGGGCGGCGTCGCCATCGTGACCGCGTCGATCTCGGGCATCACGCGGCGCGCCTCGTCGACGAACGTCGCGACGTCGGGGTGGTCGTAACAGCCGGCCGACGTGCAGCGCAGCGCGTCGCGGCGCGGCGGATAGAGCGACCACAGGTCGAGCTCGCGCTCGATCGTCTCGCCCGGCGCGAGCTCGTACGGCTCGAAGTAGCCGCGCGTCACGTCCTGCTCGGTGACGAAGCGGCCCTTGTCGCTGTTGAACGTGCTCGCGCACGACACCGCGTCGATCCCCTCGTCGCCGCTGCGGAACGAGAGACAGAAGTAGCTGTCCTCCGAGTAGTCCGCCGAGCTGCGCGAGGCGTCGCCCTCGCTGCGACGGTTCTGGAAGATCACGCGCCGGAACCGCTCCGCGCCCTCCGCGGCCGCGCGACGATGCGCCCACACCGGCAGCACGCCCTCGCGCCGCCCGTACGGCCAGCGGAAGCCGCTGTTCATCTGCGACGCGCCGGGGCGATTGCCGATGCCGCGGTACGCGGTCGCCTGGGTCAGCCCGAGCGTGCGCAGGAAGTTCCCGTCGGGATCTTCGACCCACATCGCGATCTGCGCGCGCTGCACCGGGACGTACTGGATCTCGACGACCCGCGGCGGCTGTGCGTCGGCCACGCTCGGCGCGAGCGCAGCGAGGCAGGCGAGCGAAGCGAGCAAGATGCGGCGCATCACGGAGCTCCTCGGGACGTGGTGCGACGTGCGACCAGCCCTGGACTCTAGGTTGCCGCCCAGCCTCGCTCAAGGATCAGCGGAACGGATGGCGCGTGCCGTTCCAGCGATCGACCGGCAGCCCGCTCGGCACCGACACCGGGAGCGCATCCTCGGGGTGGCGCGTCATCTCCTGCGGGTTCGACAGGGATCGCAGGAACGTGACGATGAAGCGGACCTCGTCCTCGCTCAGCGTGCGCAGCGGCGCCGTCGCGGGGTCGAGGTTCGCCTCGATCGCGTCGAGGGTCGCCGGGTCGTTGCGCAGCGTCGCGCGGAGCGTCGGCGAGAGATGGGCGCCGGTGTAGGACCGGAGCGACCGGACCGGATCGATGTGATGGCGCACCGCGTCCTCGAGCGTCTCGAACGCGCCGTTGTGCATGTAGGGCGGCGTGATCCCCACGTTGCGCAGCGGCGGGGTACGGAACGCGAACCGATCGGGCTCGACGCCCGTCACCTCGAAGCGCCCGAGGTCGAGCTCCGGCCCCAGCTGCGGCACCGCGATGTCGTGGAAGCGCTGGTCGGTGAAGAGGTCGCCCGAGTGGCACCGCGTGCATCCGCCGTCGCCCTCGAAGAGCGCGCGACCGCGCGCGGTCTCGGCCTCGAGCAGCGGATCGAGGGTCTCGCCGCGCGGGCCCCAGAGCACTTCCTGGAAGTGCGAGAGCGCGATCGCGACGTGCCCGATGCTCATCTGCGAGGGGTCGAGCCCGAACGCGCGGACGAACAGCGTGTCGTACTCGGGGTGCTGGCGCAGGCGCTCGACGATCGCGGCCCAGATCACCCGGGGCTGTTCGTCCGAGATCATCGCGAGCTCGTTGGGGCGGCCGTCGCTCGCCACGTCGCCGGGCTGGCCGAGCATCTCGTCGCGATCGAGCAGCGGCACGATCGACGCGAGCTCGAGCGCGCGCGTGACCTCCGGCGGCGTCGGCACCGGGCCCACGACCTCGCCGCTCGGTAGCCGCTCGACGCGCCCGTCCCAGAAGAGCACGTCCATCTCGACGCGATGGAAGAGATCGAGCGCGTGACGCCGGATCACCGCGCCGTCGTTGCGGGTGCGGAACTGGCCGAGCTCGGTCGCGCCCTCGCCGAGCGAGAGCGGGATGCCCTCCGCCGTCGTGAGGAACGGGACGTGGCACGTGCCGCACGAGATGTTGCGGTTGCCGCTGAGCTCGGGGTCGAAGAACAGCGCCTGACCGAACGCCAGCATCGGGTCGCGCGGTCCGTCGGGGGAGCCGCCGTCGGGCGCGAACGGCCCTGGCTCGAAGGTCTCGAGGCTGCGCGTCTCGTGGCTGCATCCGACGGCGAGCACGACGGCCAGCAGGAGCGCCGAGCGATGTCCCATGCCCGTACGGACCGCGAGGGTCGCCGAAGCTCTCACGATCACAGGGGCCACCCGATCGCGAGGCCCGCGCTCGCGAAGAACCCTCCGAGCCCCGCCGAGCCGAACGAGTTCACCTCGACGATCCCGCGCTGGTACCCGACGTCGGTCGTGAGGCCGAGCTCGATCGGGCCGACCGGCCAGACCACCTCGAGCTGGGTGCTCGCCGAGAGCACCCACGTGTACGTCGTCGACTCGACCACCACGAAGAACCCGCCCCCGTCGCCGGCCGCGAGCGCCGCGCCGGCATCGCCGCGCACGTCCCAGCCGACGCGCACGCTCCCGCGGTGCTCGAGGACGCGCACACCGACGCCTCCGGTGAGCTGCGCGAGGCGCACCGTCCCGGGCGCGATGTCGAGCTGGGTGCCCGCGCCCGAGACCGCGATCAGCAGGCGATCGAAGCGCAGCGTCACGTCGGCGAGCGCCGCGAGCGTCAGCGGCTCGACGAACACGCGCGCGCCGAGCGTCGCGCCGAGGCGCCACGGCGAGGGCTGGGGGCGCGCTGGGGACTCGAACGGGTCGTCGAGCTCGTCGGGCCCCAGCGTCGTCTCGGGCCCGGGCGCGGTGAGCGCGAGCGCGACGCTGGGCGCGGGCGCCGGCTCGGACACCGGCGCGGGCTCTTCCGCGGCGCGCGCAGGGGTCGTCACCGCAGGCTCGGGGCTCGCGATCACTGCGGCGGCCTCGTCGATCTCCTCGTCCTGCGCGCGGGTGCGCAAGAGCTCCGCGATCACCAGCGCGACCAGGCGCGTCCGGGCCCTCGCGCTCACGCGCGCGAGCCGCAGCGTGAGCGTCGCGTCGGGCTCGCCGGGCGTGCTCAGCACGATGCGCGGCTGCTCGCTCGCGCACTCCTCGAAGCGCACCACGGTGTCGTCGAACGACGCGTCCCACTGCTCGGCGAGCTCGACCTGCACGATCGCCTGCACGTGATCGACGTCGAGCCACGCCGCGTCGCACGGCTCGAGCTGCTGCGCCGCGAGGCGCGCCGGCCACGTCACGAGCCCGACGAAGAGCAGCGCGACGGCGCGGCTCAGAGCTCGCTCTGCCATCGGAGCACCTCGGCGCGATAACGCCCATCGGGATAGGCCTCGAGGTACGCCGCGAGCGCCTCCGCGGCGCGCGCATCACCGGTCCTCGCCAGCGCGATCGCGCGTCCCGCCCGCGCGCCCTCCGCGAGCTGATCGGGGAGACCGAGCTCGAGCGCCCGCGCGAAGTCGCGCGCCGCGGCGCGCGGCTCGCCCGTGCGATCGAGCCGCAGCCGCGCGAGGCTGTACGCCGCGAGCGCCGCGCGCTGATCGTCCGCGTGCTCGCGCACCACCTGCTCGAGCAGCCGCGCCGCGCCGGCGTGATCGCCGCGGCGACGCGCGGCATCGGCGCTCGCCAGCAGCGACGCGACGGGATCCTGATCCACCTCGCGCGACGGCGTCGGACGCCGCTCGACCGCGGGCGGCGACGGTGCTTCCACCGCGATCGTCTCGCTCGCGACCACGACCGGCGCGTCCTCGCGCACCGGCTCGGCGCTCGGCGCGGGCCCGACCTCGATCGAGTCGCCGGCATCGAGGCGCTGCACGTGATCGGGCACGTCGTCGCCCCGCACCAGCACCGAGCCGCGCTCGACCGACACCGTCACCCGCGCGCCGCTGCGCGCGACCGTGAACACGGTGCCGACGACCTCGACCGTCACCCCGCCGCTCTCGATGCGCCACGCCCGCGGTCCGCCCGGCGTGACCTCGAACCGCGCCCGCCCCTCGCGCAGCGCGAGCGCGACCGTGCGCGCCGAGCTCTCGAGCACGTCGAGCCGCGCGTCGTCGTCGACCTCGATGCGCGACGCGTCCGAGAGCCGCACCACGCTGCCCGGCGCGAGCGAGCCCGCGAGCGGCACCGTGTCCGCGATCGTCAGCGGCACCGGCTCGTGATCCTCGGCACCGCGCGGCGCCACCACGACCAGCGCGACCGCCGCCGCCGCGAGCGTCGCGCCCGCGATCACCAAGCGCCGCGTGGGGCTCGTGCGCGGCGTGGTCCTCCGCGCGCCGTCGATCCGATCCCACATCCGCTTCACGCGGACCTCGTCCTGTCGCTCGCGCAGAGCGTCTCGAGCGCGCTCGTGGTCAGGCATCGCGGTCGCTCCCGAAGCTGGCATCGACGCGCGCCTGAGCGCGCGCGAGGCGGCGGTGCACGGTGGCGAGCGAGCACTCGGTGAGCTCCGCGACCTCCGTGACCTGGTATCCGAGCAGGTGGCGCAGCACCCACGCCATCCGGTCGTCGTGGGCGAGCTGATCGAGCACGCGGTCGATCAGCGCGAGCTCCGCGCGCATCTCCGGCGTCACGTCGTCGCGCGCCTGATCGACCAGCGTCTCGTCGTGCACGCTGCGGTCGAGCCCGAGCAGCCGCTGCAGCTTCCGGCGCCGGAAGATCTTGTGCACCCGATGCACCGTGCTCGCCGCGAGCCACCCGGCGAGGCGCTCGGGCGTGCGCAGCGCCGCGAGGTCGCGGAACGCGGTGAGGAAGACGTCCTGCACCACGTCCTCGATGTCGGCGCGACAGCGCAGCAGGCGCGCCGCGACGGTCGTCACCCGGTGCACGTGGCGGCGGTAGATCGCCTCCTCGGCCCAGCGATCGCCGGCGAGCGCGCGCTCGACGAGCTGCACGTCGCTCGGCTCGTCGGGATGGGGCAGCGCGTGGATGCGAAGTGGTGCGGTCATGGGCGTCGCGCGGGGTGGCGCGGGCCGCGCCGTCGAGGGTGGGCGAGTCGACGGCGCGGCCCCGCGGTGGTGGGGACGAGGAGTGGGTCGAGAGAGCGCCTTGGTGGATCCACCGCGGCACATCCGTCGCCGGCGGAGATCAGGCGTAGGGGTCGTGCTGGGGGTCGGCGCGCCCGGCGTCGACCGGCTGCGGCTCGGGGATCGGCGCGATCCCCGCGTCGACCGGCTGCGGCTCGGGGATCGGCGCGATGCCCGCGTCGACCGGCTGGCCGTTGCCGTAGGGATCGTCGGGGATGCTCGCGTCGGGCGGCACCGGCGTGCACACCACGCGGCACTCCGACGAGTCGTAGGACGCGCAGATCGTCTCGCAGCCCTCGGGGAGCGGGCCCTCGATCGGCTGTCCTTCGGCCTCTGGGTCGCCCTCGCGCGCGCATCCGAGCGCGCACCCGAGGACCAGGAAGAGGAGCAGTATCCTTCGCACGGGGAGCCTCCTTGCTGCCGAGGAGGACCCCGAGGGCGCGAAAGTCTCTCACCGCCACGCGGGCGGTCGGCCCGGGCGCTTCGACGCCGCGACGCCGACCGCGCCGGACACCGGGCTGCGCGCGCGAGGGCCCGGCGAGGACGTCGCGGAGCCCGTTCCAACGCGTGGAGTCGCCTCCCGTGGCGTCACCGGCGCGCTCTCGACCGGGTGGAATGCCCTCCCCGCGCGTCCCCGGAGCGCGCTCGAACGCTCGGAATGGCCTCCCCCGACGTCACCGGAGGGCGTTCGAACGCCTGGAGCAGCCTCCCCCGACGTCCCCGGAGCGCATTCGAACGCGCGGAACGCCCTCCTCCGACGTCACCGGAGGGCATTCGAACGCTTCGATCGTGCTCCGCGACGCCGGAGTGTCCCCATCCGGGGGCGCAGATCAGCCCCGCTGGTCGCCCTTGGCGACCGGGCGCCCGCTGCGCGCCCACTCGCTGAACGAGCCGACGTAGAGCTTCGCGCCCGGCAGCCCGGCGTGCTCCATCGCGAGCAGCGTGTGGCACGCGGTGACGCCCGATCCACACGACACGATCACGTCGCTCGGATCGCGGTTCCCGATCAGCGCGCGATACCGCGCCGCGAGCTCGTCGCGCGACAGGAAGCGCCCGTCGACGTCGAGGTTCGACGCGTACGGTGCGTTCACCGCGCCCGGGATGTGCCCGGGGTTGGGATCGAAGGGATCGGCCTCGCCGCGGTACCGCGAGGGATCACGCACGTCGAGCACGAGGCGTCCGGGATCGCTCGCGGCACGCGCGACCTCGTCGATGTCGGCGAGCGGCGAGGCCCACCCGCCGATCGGCGCGGTCGTCTGATCGCTGTGCTCCGAGGGACCGCGCACCACCGGGATCCCCGCCGCGACCGCGGCGTCGTAGCCGCCGTCGATCACCTGCACGCGCGGATGACCGGTCGCGCGCAGCATCCACCAGAGGCGCGCCGCCGCGTTCGCGCCGCCCTTGTCGTCGTAGATGACGATGCGCTTCTGCGAGCTCACGCCGAGCCACGCGAGCACGCGCGCGAACATCTGGGGATCGGGCAGCGGATGGCGCCCGCCGTGCGCGGGGTTCGAGACGTGCGCGGAGAGCCCGCGATCGAGATCGACGTGGCGCGCGCCCTCGAGGTGACCGGCCTCGAAGCGCTCGCGCGAGTCCTTGCCGCTGCGCGCGTCGACGAGGACCAGGTTCGCGCGCTCCTGCCGCGCCACCAGCGTGCGTGGATCGACGATCGGGTCGAGGCTCATCGCGCCGAAGGATGCCCGAAATGCTCGTGCGAGTGCGAGGGGTTACCCTGACGTCCATGTTCTCGCGCACGATCGGAATCGCGCTGGTGATCGGGGCCGTCTCGAGCGTCGCTCGGGCGCAGTCGTACGACGCGACGCCGATGCTCGCGAACGTGCGCGAGTCGCAGCGCGCGGGGCTCCCAGAGCGGCTCGAGGTCGCGCGGCTCGAGCAGCTCGAGCACTACGACCTGCACGTCGCGGTGGAGGACGAGCTGCGCGCGTTCGGGCTGCGCGAGGTCGTGCACGTGACGAACGACGAGCGCGCGCCGTGGCGCGAGGTCGCGCTGCGCATCTTCGCGAACGTGATCGCGACGCCGGGCGAGGCGCCGCCGGTCTCGATGATCGCGGGGGAGTGCCTCGACGGAGTGAGCTGCACGATCGAGCAGACCGCGCCGTCGATCCTCGTGGTGCGTCCGTCGGCGCCGATCGCGCCGGGCGCGACGCTGCGGGTGCAGCTCGATCTGCAGGGGCGCCTGCGCGAGATCGACGCGTCGCGCACCACGATGATGGCGCAGAGCCAGGAGGGCCTCGCCGGGATGATGGGCGAGACCGGCGGCGACTACGGGCTGCTCGCGCGCGGCGAGGGCATCGCGAGCTTCGCGAGCTTCTTCGCGGTGCTGGCGCGGCGCGAGCGGGGGCGGTGGGAGACCGACGATCGCGGCACGCTGGGCGACCTCGGCAACGATCGGATGAGCCACGTGCGGGCGCGCATCGTGGTGCCCCAGGGCGCGCAGCTCGTCGCGACGGGCGTGGAGACGGGCTCGCTGCCGGTGCGCGACGCGCCGGGGCGGGCGCGGCGGCGCGAGATCACGGTGCAGGCGGGCCTGGTGCGCGACTTCTCGTTCCTCGTGGGCCACGCGCTCGAGAGCAGCGCGCGCGACGTGAACGGCGTGAACGTGCGCTCGTGGTACCTCGGGCGTGATCGCGAGGCGGGACGGCGGGTGCTCGAGACGGCGGCGAGCGCGCTCGAGGTGTTCGAGCGGCGCTTCGGTCCGTATCCCTACCGCGAGCTCGACGTGGTCGAGGCCGCGCTGGTCGGCGGCGCGGGCGGCGTCGAGTTCAGCGGGCTCGTGACCGTCGCGAGCATGTTCTATCGACCGGCGGGGCTCGGCGGGCTCGGCGCGATGCTGGGCGGCGCGGGCGCGGGCGCGGTGGGCGACATGCAGAGCGCGATGCTCGAGTTCGTCACGGCGCACGAGGTCGCGCACCAGTGGTGGCACGGGCTCGTGGGCAGCGACTCGCGCGCCCATCCGTGGGTCGACGAGTCGCTCGCGCAGTGGAGCGCGATGCTCTGGGTCGAGGAGCGCTACGGCGCGGAGCGCGCGCGGCAGGAGGGCGAGCGCCAGGTCGCGATGGGCTACCGCACGATGCGCATGATGGGCGTGGCCGACGGCGCGGTGGATCGTGCGACGAGCGAGTTCGGTCCCTCGGTCGCGTACGCCGGGCTCGTGTACGGCAAGGGGCCGTACCTGTACCCGGCGCTGCGCGCCGAGCTGGGCGACGAGGCGTTCTTCGCGGGGCTGCGCGCGTACGTCGAGCGCTACGCGTTCCGGAGCGCGCCGGCGCGAGGCCCGATCGACACGCTCGCCACGGGACGGCACGCAGCGCGGGTGCGCGCGCTGGCGCGCCACTGGCTCGACGAGCGCCACGGCGACGCCGACCTCGGAGGCGGCGACGCGGGCGCGATGCTCGGCGCGATGCTCCCGCCCGAGCTGCAGGGCGCGATGCAGGACCCCGCGATGCGCGCGATGATGGAGCAGGTGCTGCGCGGCCTGATGCAGGGCCAGGCGCAGGGCGGCGCGGCGCCGGGCGGGGGAGGCTCGCCCGAGGACGCCGCGCGCATGATGCAGCAGCTCGAGCAGATGCTCGGCAGCCTCCCCGACGCGCCTTAGAACTTGATCTGCACCGAGCTCGCGGAGCGCTGCGCCGGGCCGTGGTGCACGACCTCGATGTTGTTGCCGTCGGGGTCGAGCACGAACGCCGCGTAGTACCCGGGGTGATAGGGGCGCTCGCCGGGCGCGCCGTGGTCGGTGCCGCCCGCTTCGATCGCCGCGCGGTGGAAGCGATCGACCGCCGCGCGATCCGCGGCCTGGAAGGCGAGGTGCACGCGGCCCGTCACCTGGCCCTGGGCCGCGGGGCTCTCGGGGGTCGAGACGAAGAGCTCGTCCGCCCAGAAGTACCCCGGCCCTTCCCCGCCCAGCGGCACCCCGATCGTGTCGAGCACCGCGCGATAGAAGCGCTTGCTGCGCTCGAGGTCGCGTGTGACGAGCTGGAGGTGGTCGATCAGACGTCCGCGATGGAGCTCGTTCGTGTTCATGCGCGCGAGCGTAGTCCCAGCAGACGTCTTTTCGAGGGCGCACGCGCCTGGTAGAGACCTCCGCATGTCGCTCAAGCAGACGATCGAAGCGGATCTCAAGAAGGCGATGCTCGCGAAGGACGAGATCGCGAAGGACGCGCTGCGGCTCGCGAAAGCCGATCTCCTGAACCGCGAGGTCGAGCTCGGACGCGATCTCACGGACGAGGAGTCGACCGCGGTGCTCCAGAAGGGCGTGAAGTCGCGGCGCGACGCGATCGATCAGTTCCGCGCCGGTGGGCGCATGGACGCGGTCGCGGAAGAGGAGAAGCAGCTCGCGGTGCTGGAGCGCTATCTGCCGAAGATGCTCTCGGAGGACGAGACGCGCGCCGCGATCACGTCGGTCACGAGCGAGCTCGGGCTCTCGAGCAAGAAGGACATGGGCCGCCTGATGAAGGAGCTCAAAGCGCGCTTCCCGGGAGTCGACGGACGCATCGCGTCGAAGGTCGCGGGGGAAGTGCTGAAGTAGTCGACTGGCACGCTCGAGAGAAATGAAAAGGCCGACTCCGGAGCATCGGAGTCGGCCTTTTCGTATTCGTCGAGGTGGTCAGTCGATCACGGGAAGATGCCGCGCTCTTCGTACGCCGCCTTCAGGTTCTCCAGCGCGAGGCAGTACGCCGCGACGCGCGGAAGGACGCGATGGTTGCGCGCGAAGTCCATCACCTTCTGATACTGGCGCACCATGCGGCGCTCGAGCTTCTCGTCGACCTCTTCCGCGTCCCAGAACTCGCTGCGCTTGTTCTGCACCCACTCGTAGTACGAGACGGTCACGCCGCCCGCGTTCGCGAGGATGTCGGGGATGACGGTGATGCCCTTGTCGGCGAGGACGCGCTCACCCTCGGGGTTCGTCGGGCCGTTCGCGCCCTCGACGACGACCTTGCACGAGAGCGAGCGGGCCTCTTCGGCGCCGATCTGGTTCTCGAGCGCGGCGGGGATGAAGATGTCCGCCTTGATCTTGAAGAAGTCCTCGCGCTCGATCGGCTGACCGCTGGGATAGCCCGCGATCGATCCGTTCTGCTTCACGTACTGCGCGAGCTTCGCCGCGTTGAAGCCCTCGGGGTTGTAGAGGTAACCCGAGTGATCGCCGACCGCGATCGTGCTCACGCCGAGCTTGTTGAGGATCTGCGAGCTGTGCGAGCCGACGTTGCCGAAGCCCTGGACGATGGCGGTCTTGCCCTCGAGGTGGAAGTCGTTGTCCTTCGCCCACTCGAGGAGGCAGTAGATCGCGCCCTGCGCGGTCGCCTTCTCGCGGCCCTGCGAGCCGCCGGCGCTGATCGACTTGCCGGTGACGACGTGGCGCTGCGCGTTCTTCTCCATGTCGCCGACACGGTTCATGTACGTGTCCATCATCCACACCATCGTCTGCGCGTTGGTGCCGACGTCGGGCGCGGGGATGTCGTACTCGGGGCCGATGTTGCTGCCGAGCGCGTGGGTGAAGCGACGCGTGATGCGCATCAGCTCGTCCTTGCTGTGCTTGGACGCGTTGACCTTCACGCCGCCCTTCGCGCCGCCGAAGGGGATGTCCATCAGCGCGCACTTCCACGTCATCATCGACGCGAGCGCCTTCACGTCGTCGAGCGTGACCGCCTCGTGATAGCGAATGCCGCCCTTGTACGGACCACGGATGTTGTTGTGCTGGATGCGGTAGCCCTTGAAGAGCTGCATCTCGCCGTTGTCCATCCGCACCGGGAAGTGAACGATGATCTCGTTCTTCGGCTGCGAGAGGATGTCGGCGACGTGGCGCGGCAGATGAATGACGTCGGCGGCTTCTTCGAGGTACCCCTGGACGACCTTGAAGAACTCGTAGTGATTGGCAGACATGGTCCTCCGGACTCCATCCCCCTGGGAGCCGGCATTGGCGCCTTGGGCTCGAGGGCAATGGCGGGCCTATGCACCCCCCGTCCATGTGGCGCAACGACGCGCCGCGTCGTGCGGACGAGGCAGAAATGCCCGTCAGAGCAGCGGATTTCGTCGCCCGCGCGTGAATGCGCGAGAGTGCGACGGATCACGAGTGCGTCAATCGCGGCGTGATTTATCGCAGAGGCAGGATCCAGCTCGCGTAGATCAGGCACGCGAGCGCCGTGAACATCAGCGCATCGACGCGGTCGAGCAGACCGCCGTGTCCCGGCAGGATCGAGCCGCTGTCCTTCACGCCGGTGCTGCGCTTGACGAGCGACTCGACGAGGTCGCCCATCTGACCCAGCGCACCGCCGATGAGCGCGAGCAGGACGGCGTCGAGCAGCGGCAGCTCGGGGAGGAACCCGAAGTGCGCGGCGAGGCCGCCGGTGAGCGACCCGAGCAGCCCGCCGATCGAGCCCTGCACGGTCTTCGACGGCGAGACGGCGGGGTAGAGCTTCGTCTTGCCGAAGTAGCGGCCCGCGAAGTACGCGCCGGTGTCGCTCGCCCACGCGAGCCACATCGCGAGGAGCACCCACGCGCCGCCCTTCTCGAGCGTGTGCAGCACCGCGACGGTGCCGAGCAGACCGCCGACGTAGAGCGGGCCGCCGATCAGCCACGCGACGCGCGAGCCGGCGCGATCGTAGGGCAGCGGCGCGAGCAGACCGCCGAGCGCGCCGACCGCGCCGAGCCCGAGGATCAGGCCGAGCAGCGCGTCCGGCTGGTCGCGGAGGAACACCAGCACCGCGGTCGTCGCGAGCGACATCACGACGCCGAGCACGTGCATCGGCTTCGAGTCGAAGTGCGTGATCCGGAAGAGCTCGTGCGAGGCGCGCGCGATCGCGATCGCGACGAGGATCTGGAAGCCCCACCAGGGCGCCCAGAACATCAGATAGAGGAGGATCGGGATGCCGATGAGGGCGGTCCCGAGGCGCGCGAGCGTGTTGCGCAGGAAGGCGGCGTCGGCCGCCTTCTTCTTGTCCACGTCGGGCTCGGACGAGGGAGCGCTGGTCTCAGGCATGCGCGCGCGGGGCCGCGTCGGGGGCGAGGTCATCCATCGTAGCCACCTGGGCGTCGGAGGATACTCGACCGAACCGACGGTCGCGCGTCTGGAACGACTCGATCGCGCCGTAGAGATCGACCTCGGTCCAGTCGGGCCAGAGGCGATCGGAGAAATAGAGCTCGGCGTACGCCGCGCCCCAGAGCAGGAAGTTCGAGATGCGCTGCTCGCCGCCGGTGCGGATGAGCAGGTCCACCGCGCCGACCTCCATCGACGGGAGGACCGCGTCGATCAGCGACTCGTCGATGCGATGGGGGTCGAGCTCGCCCTTGGCGGCCTGCATCGCGAGGGCGCGCGCGGCGTCCGCGATCTCCTCGCGCCCGCCGTACGAGAGCGCGAGCGTGAGCGTCATCTCGTGGAAGTCCGCGGTCTCCCCCTCGATGCGATCGAGCACCTCGCGGACTCGCGCGGGGAGACGATCGCGACGGCCGACCATGCGGAGGCGGATCTGGTTCGCGATGAGCTCCTCGCGCTCCGAGAGGAGGAACTCGCGGAGCAGCTCCATGAGCGCCTCGACCTCGAAGGGCGGACGGTGCCAGTTCTGCTCGCTGAACGCGTAGAGCGTGAGCGCCCGGACGCCGAGGCGGCGGCACGCGCGCACCGTGCGCCGCACCGACTCGCTGCCCTCGCGATGGCCGATCGGACGGGGCATCCCGCGGTCCTGCGCCCAGCGGCCGTTGCCGTCCATGATGATGGCGACGTGCGCGGGCAGTCGCGTGAGGTCGACGAGCGGCACGACGTTCCCGGCTACCATGCAGATTCCGAGTGTTCAAGCAGGGTTGGACGAGCAGTACGGAGCGCGGTGCGAGCGGGCGCGGGGCTGGGTCGAAAGGACCGTAGCATCGAGGATACTCACTGCTCGAAGCGGGCGCGTCGGATGTGATCGCCCGGCTGGATGCGGTCGACCGCGTCCATGCCCGACGTGACGCGCCCGAACGCGGTGTAGCGGGCGTCGAGGTGGGGCTGCGGGGAGTGCGTGATGAAGAACTGGCTGCCGCCGGTGTCGCGCCCGGCGAGCGCCATCCCGACGACGCCGCGGTCGTAGGTGGCGCGATGGTCCTCGCAGCGCTGGGACCAGCCGGGCCCGCCATACCCGTCGCCGCGTGGATCGCCGCCCTGCACCACGAACGCCGGCACGACGCGGTGGAAGGTGAGCCCGTCGTAGAAGCCGGCGCGCACGAGCTCGACGAAGCGGGCGACCGTCGTGGGGGCGCGATCGGTCCAGAGCTCGATGACGACCTCGCCGCGGTCGGTGTCGAGCACGACGCGGCCCTGGGGCGCGGCGGCGATCGAGGGCGCATCGAGCGGTCGGGGCGGCGCGGCGGGCTCGCCGTCCGGAGGAGCGACCCCCGCCTCGGCGAGGAGCTCGAGCGCGGCGCGACGGACGGCGAGGTTGGCGTGCCGGGCGAGGGGGCGCGCGTCGGACGCGAGCTCGCGGGCGGAGAGCTCGCGAGCGGTGGCGATCCACGTCACGAGACCCTCGAGATCGTCCGCGGCGCGGACGCGGGCGAGCGCGGTGCGGAGGGCGGCGAGAACGGCGGCGGCGGGCCAGCCGTCGTCGGCGGTGTCGCCGGCGAGGACCATCGCGGCGAGGCGGCTCGCGCGGCGTGACCCGGCCGCGCGGAGCGCTTCGAGCGCGGCGTTGGTCACGCCGGCGTCCTCGTCGTCGCGCAGCGTCGCGAGCAGCGCGGCGAGCGCCTCGCGGGTGTCGAGGGCGCCCATCCCGGTCACCGCGGCCTGGCGCACGCGCGCATGCTCGTGGCGGAGGAGGCGCTGGAGGTACACGCCGCGCTGCGCTTCGGAGCCTTCGACGGCGGTGAGCACCTCGGCGGCGAGCACCTGGCGCTCGTGGTCGGCGACCTGCTCGAGACCGCAGGTGTCGACGCGCGCAGGCCAGCCGCGCCCGAGGTCGACCAGGCGCGCGACCGCGCAGTGGGCGAGGCCGCGGTCGCGGGTGGCCGGGACGTCGGGGGGAACGGCAGCGAGGCGGGCGAGCGCGTCGGCGGCGACGGTGTGGATCGCGCCGTGACGGGCCATCGGCGCGGGGACGTCGAGCGCGGTGAGGAAGACGTGGAGGGGTGGGCCGGGGGCGACGTCGCCGGAGGCGAGGAGGCGGTCGAGGAGCGCGCGGATCTGCGCGGCGTAGGCGGGCTCGGCGTGATCGGCGTGCGCGCGTCGGGCGAGCGCGCGGAGGGCGTGGACCGCGACGGTCCAGTCGGGGTCCTCGGTGGCAGCGGTGAGGCGCGCGAGGGACGAGCCGGGGTGGCGGGCGAGCGCGCGGGCCGACATCGCGCGAACGTCGGCGTCGGCGTCGTCGAGACCGCGGGCGAGCTCGTCGCCGATCGCGGTTGCGTCGGCGGGGTCGGGCGCGGGCGCGACGCGTGACAGGGCGTGGGCGCAGGCCAGGCGGACGCGCGACGAGGCGTCGTCGGGGATGCGGGTGGCCGCGCGCCGGAGAAGAGAGGCGTCCGGGACGCGACCTCGCAGGGCGGCGTTCGCGAGGCCGAGGCAGGCGGCTTCGCGCTCGACGGGATGCTCGGACGCGAGGGCGGCGGGGAGCGCGGCGAGCGCTTCGTCGGTGGCGAGGCGGCCGAGGTCGAAGAGCTGGTGCGCGCGGATCGCGGGGTCGGCCTCGGTGGCGAGCGCGCCGAGGAGCGCGGCGGAGGCGGCGTCCGGCGCGGCGTCTTCGAGGGCGCCGACGCCGAGGGAAGCGGCGTCACGGACCTCGGGCGCGGGGTCGCGCAGCGCGCGCGCGAGGAGGGGAAAAGCAGCCGGGTCGTGCAGCCGGCCGAGGGAGAGAGTGGAGGCGGCGCGGGTCTCGGCGTCGGGCGAGGCGAGCGCCGCGGTGAGGGTCGGAGAGAGGCGTCGCGCGTCGGCTTCGGCGAGGAGGACGGAGCGCGAGGGTTCGGAGGAGGACGGCGCGGAGGCGACGGGCGCGCTGGGGGGCGAGGGCGCCGAGGGGGCGTCGGTCGCGGGCGAGCTACAGCCGGCGAGGAGCGCGAGGAGAGCGAGCGGGGTGAGTCGAAGTTTCACGTGAAACGCTGCTCGGGAGGGGTCGTCAGCGTCGCACAGACGGGAGCGGGGCGCGATTGGGGTGATGGGGCGGGGCGGGCGCTCGCCTGGTAGCTCCATCGGGGCCCGGAGGTGACGAGGAGCGACGCCACCCCCGACACGGGCGTGCCCTCCCCGGCTGCCCGCGGGGCCTGCCGGCGGCCTCCGGCGGCAGCGAAGTGTCGACCGTGGAAGCGGCGGCACGCGCGCTCGGCTGCGCGCGTGCGCGCGACCAGCACGCGGACCTCGATCTCGCGACGTCTCGGACTGGGTAGCCCCCACGTGCTGAGGCCTCTGAGCAGTCCGTTTCACGTGAACCGCCGGGGCCGAGCCCCTCGGCAGCGTTCGAGCTCGTTGGGCGCGCCACGCACGAGCCGACCGCGCGCACGACTCGTCGTGCCGTGGTCTCCGGCCGCGGCGCCCCGGTACGCAGCCTCCTCCGCCCGAGCTGGTCCACTGCTAGTCAGCGGGAGCGCGCGGCCGCGGACCTCCGCGTGCGGGCACGACGCCGGCGCCGGGCTGGTCGGCGCGCGTCGGCGTGGCCCCGCGTCCTCCTGCCGCGCCGTCGCGCCGAACTCCCGTGGGCCGCGGGGATTGCGCCGCGTCGGTGCACGCGCTCCGCCGGCCACCCTCTCGCAGCGGCCCCGCCGCGCTCGGATCGAGGCACGGGCCAAGCCTGCCGCCGCCACGGTCCGCGACGCTGTGCGATCACCTCTCCCATCCACACCGTGGATCGCGCGCGAACGTGTCCCCCCGAACCCGGGCGGTCTGCGGCTCGAGTCGCTAACGACGCATGGCGTGAGAGCCTCCGCCCGCCGCTGCCGCCCTGGCCCCTTCCCGCGCGAGTGGACCGTTCGTCGCGCTCGCAGCCGAACCACGCGCACTCCTCCGAACGAGGCGGCCCCGGCGTTCCGGTCGCCCTGCGTCCAACACCCGTCCCGAGCGGCTGTGCACTGCTCGCGGAGGACGCCGACCGCCCTGGGCACCGCACCTCCCGAGTGCCCGCGATGCCTGCGTCCCGACCGGTCGCCGTCTCCCCCGGAGGACCCGACTCGTTGAGTCCCGCCGGGCCTCGACGGAAGGTCGCAGCGCCCGCGCGCCGCTCCCATCGACACGCGCCGACGTCTCACGTGAAACCACCTTCCCCCGCGCCGCGTCGCGCTCCTCCGCAACTCCTCGGCGATCGGAAACACGCTGCTCCCGCTGCCGGCGCGCGTCTCCGCCTGCCCCGTTCCAAGAGGTCCCCGGCATTCCTCGTCTCGCTCGCTACCAGGAGCGTCAGCGCTCGGTGCGACGGCGTGGTTCCGCAGCCGTCGTCCCGCGGCCCACCAATCGTCCGAAGAGCATCGCCGACACCCACCGGGTGCCCTCGGCTCGACGCGGGACCTGCGCGGCAAACCCGCGGCAACGCGACGAGCTGGTCCCCCGCTCAGCTGCGCTCGCCCGCACGGGCAGCCTGCCCTGCCTCCCGTCCCGCCGTACGCGCGCACCCGGCGCCCACGAGACTTCGGGCTCGCCACGAGTTTCACGTGAAACGAGCCTCACCGCGCGCGTTGTCCGTTTCACGTGAAACGCTCGCCAGAGCCGTCTGCGCGCTCGCTGCAGCAACCATCCGCGCCCCGACGCCCCGCCGCGCCGACCCCTAGCTGCGCCGCTTCGGTCCCCCCCATCCACGAGCCCCGCCGACAGGACTCGACCCTTCCAGCACCTCAGCTCCCACCGTTTCACGTGAAACGCGCACCCGCCGCACCTGCCCCGCTGACCCTCCCCTGCTACCCTCGCCCGCCGTGCGCTTTGCCGAACACGTCCGGGCTCGCCTCGCCGACATCGAACACGCCGGGCTGCTCAGGACCCCGCGGCGCGTCACCAGCCCTCAAGGGCCCACCGCCGTCATCGACGGGCGCGAGGTCGTTCTCCTCTGCTCGAACGACTACCTCGGGCACGCCTCGCACCCCGAGCTCGCCGCCGCCCAACGCGACGCCCTCGTCCGCTGGGGGTCCGGCGCCGCCGCCTCCCGGCTGATCAGCGGCACCATGAGCCCGCACCGCGAGGCCGAGCTCGCCCTCGCCCGCTTCGCCGAACACGAGTCGTCGCTCCTCTTCTCCAGCGGCTACGCCGCCAACGTCGGTGCGATCTCCGCGCTCGTCGGGCCGGGCGACCTCGTCCTCAGCGACACGCTCAACCACGCCTCGCTGATCGACGGATGCCGGCTCTCCCGCGCTCGCGTCCTCGTCTACCGCCACGCCGACGTCGAGCACGCCGCCGCGCTCCTCGCCGCCCATCGCCACGAGGCCCGAACCGCGCTCGTGGTCACCGACTCGATCTTCTCGATGGACGGCGACCTCGCGCCCCTCGCCGCGCTCCGTGCCCTCGCCGATCGCTTCGACGCCGGGCTCTACGTGGACGAAGCCCATGCCCTCGGCGTTCGTGGGCCGGGCGGCCGCGGGCTCTCGGCCGAGCTCGACGTTCGCCCCGACGTCGTGCTCGGCACGCTCGGCAAGGCGCTCGGGCTCGCGGGGGCCTTCGTCGTCTCGAGCAGCGACGTGGTCCGGCTCGTCGAGAACCGCGCCCGCAGCTTCGTCTTCTCGACCGGTACGCCCCCCGCCCTCGCCGCGGCGGTCCCGACCGCGCTCCATCTCCTCGAGCGCGCCGACGACGGCCGCGCCCGCCTCGCCCGTCACACCGCACGCCTGCGCCGCGAGCTGCCCGCGCTCGGCTTCGACGTCCCCGATGGCGAGACCCCGATCGTGCCGGTGCTCCTCGGCGAGCCCGCTGCCGCGATGCGCGTCTCCGCGGCCCTCCTCGAGCGCGGCGTGTTCGCCCACGGCATCCGGCCGCCGACGGTGCCGCAAGGAACGTCTCGACTCCGCCTCGTCCCGACCGCCGCACACACCGACGAGCACCTCGATCGAGTCCTCGACGCCTTCGCCGCCGTCGCCGCGGACCTCCGCCGATGAAGGGCCTCTTCGTGACCGCGACCGGCACCGGCGCCGGCAAGACCACGGTCGCCACCGCGCTCGCCCGGGCGCTTCGCGCGGACGGCATCTCGGTCGCCGCGCTGAAGCCGATCGAGACCGGCGTCGACCCCGTCGCCGCCGATGCGCGCGCGCTCGCCGACGCCTCGGGCGATCCCGCCCTCGCCGACGACCCTCGCTGGTACCGCGCCGCGGCCCCCCTGAGCCCCTACGCAGCCGAGCTCGACGGCGCGCCGCCCCTCCAGCTCGATTCCCTGCTCGCGACCCTCTGCGAGCACGCGCGCGCCCGCTTCGTGCTCGTCGAAGGTGCCGGCGGCCTCCTCGTCCCGCTCGACCGCGACCACACGATCGCGGACCTCGCGGTCTCGCTCCACCTCCCGCTGATCGTCGTCGCGCCCGACCGGCTCGGCGTGCTCTCCGACGCGCTCACCACGTGCGAGGCCGCGGCGCGCCGGGGGCTCACCGTCGGTGCGCTCGTCCTCAACCGCACCACGCCCGAGCCCGACGTCAGCACCCGCTCGAACGCCCGAATCCTCGCGGAGCGCCTCCCGCGGATCCCAATCGTTCTGCACGGATACGGCGCGACCGACGTGGATCCCGCCCTGCGCGCGCTCGCTCGTTAGTGGCGCGGCCCGGACGTTCGCTCCGCGGAACAGCACCGCGCCAGAAAACGCGGAGCGACTAGCGCAGCAGCAGCACCGCGATCACGACGGCCGCCCCGAGGCGCAGCGCGAGGGCGAACCCCAGCGCGCGCACCAACGACACCGGCGCGCCTTCGCGTCGTGCCCGGCGGATCACGTCCCACGACGGAACGTTCAGGCCCGCCACCGCGCCCAGCATCAGCGCGAGCGTGATCGCCTTCGCCGCGCCCTCGAGCTGCGCCGGACCGAGCACCAGCATCAGCGCCGCGACCAGCACCGGCCACGTGAGCCGGGCCATGAGCCGCACCTTGCGCGCGTGCGCCTTCTCGGCCGCGTCGTCCATCGAGGGGCGCGAACATGCGCCATCCGCGCCGCCCCCGCATCCCGCACCACTTGACTCGTGCACCCCCTCGGGGGCAAAGCCGGCTGGCTCCAAGGAGGAACGATGCGCTCACGTCCCTGGTCGACGCTCTTCATCTCGCTCGCCCTCGCCGCCTGTGGCGGCGCTCCTGCCGCCGAGCCAGAGCCCGAGCCCACGACCGCGGGCGCCGAAGAGCCGCCTCCGCCTCCGCCTCCCCCGCCGCCGGCGCGCATCCGCGCCGTCCACGCGACCAGCGAGCCCGCGGTGTCGAGCGTGTCGTTCGCGTTCGCCGAAGGCGCCGAGCCGGTGATCAGCAACCTCGCGTATCGCAGCGCGACCGCGTACCTCGAGGTGCCGCCCGGCGCCCACCACGTGCGCGTGCTCGGCGTGCCCTCGGTCGAGACCGGCGAGGCGCCGGAGCTGCTCGCCACCGACACCGAGCTCGCGTCCGAGAGCAGCACGACGCTGATCCTGGTCGGGATGGCCGCCGGCGATCCGCCGCTCGCGGTCGTCGTCGCGCCGGATCGCACCGAGCCGCCGGGCGAAGGGCTCGCCGCGCTGCGCCTCTACCACGCGATCGCGGGCCAGGGCCCGGTCGACGTCTGCGTCGCCGGCGCGGCACCGCGCGATCCCGCGCTCCCCGTGTTCACCGCGGTCGAGCCGAACGCGTTCGCGCGCGGCGACGCGGGCGAGTGGGCCGACGTGCTGCCCTCGGGCGAGATCGCGCTGCAGCTCCGCGCGCCGAACCCGACGCCGTGCCGCGGCCGCGTCCTCGGCGTCGCGCGGTTCACGCCGAGCGCCGGCTCGCGCCACACGCTGGTCGCGGTCGGTCGTGCGTCGGGGCGCCCGCGCGTCGATCGCGAGCTCCTCGTCTGCAACGACCCGCCGGGCGATGGTGCGTGCACCGTCGTGCCGATCGCCGCGCGCTGAGGCTCGCGTCCCGAGAGCGACGGGCCCGCGCACCGGCGGGCCCGTCGCTTTTTTGCGTTCTGCGCGAGGCTCGGGTGAGGGTCGGAGCATGCGCGCCCGTGCCGCACTCGGCGTCGCGCTCGTGATCGTCGCGCTCGCGCTCGCTCCGCTCGGTGCACGCGCCGATCTCGAGCCGATCGCGTACACCGTCGTCCGCGGCGACACCGCGATGCGCATCGCGTCGCGCCACGGGCTCTCGCTGTCCGAGCTCGGTGCGCTCAACGAGGGACAGAACCTCGATCGCCTGCGCGCCGGGCAGTCACTGGTCGTCGGGCACGGCCACGCGATCCGCCATCGCGTGCGGCCGCGCGAGACCGTCACGATGATCTGCGAGCGCTACGGCATCTCGAGCGCCGAGCTCGCTCGATGGAACGACGGCATCGACGACGATCGACTGCCCGTCGATCGCGAGCTCCGCCTCTGGGCGCGTCGCGACGACCCTCCGAGCCAGTCGGTCGGGCGCCCGGATCGCGGCGAGCTCGTGCACGGCGTCGCGATCCCCTCGCACCCCGCGTACGTCGTGCGCGACCCCGAGCGCGCGTGGGTCGCCCGCCACGTGGCCGAGCATCTCGCGCGCGCGTTCGACGCCGTGCTCACGATCGACGCGAACGCGCCGCGCGTGCAGATCCGCGACGCGAGCCTGCCCTCGGGCGGACGGCTTCGCCGCCATCGCAGCCACCAGAGCGGGCGCGACGTCGATCTCGCGTACTACCAGCGACGCTGTCCGAGCGGTCTGTGCAGCCGGCGCTGGATGCGGCCCGACGCGCTCGACGCGCGTCTGCAGTGGGCGCTGATCGAGTCGTGGCTGCGCGCCGACGTGGTCGAGTACGTCTTCGTGGATCACGAGCTCCAGGAGCCGCTCTGGCGCGCCGCGCGGGACGCCGGCGCGACGCGCGAGGAGCTCTCGCGATGGTTCCAGTGGCCGCGCGCCGCGCACGTGCGCACCGGCGTGATCCGCCACGTGCCGCGCCACGCCGAGCACCTCCACGTGCGGTTCGCGTGCGCGCCGCGCGACGAGACGTGCGTGCCGAGCGTGCGCGACAGCGACTGATCTCAGAGGTACGGGCCGCAGCGCTGCCGGTGCATGTGGCAGGTGTACTGGTCTCGGTTCGGACACGCGTCGGCCTCGGTGCACGCGCACTCGTCGATCGCGACGCACGGGCCCCAGCACTGCGCGACCACCGACGCGACCTGCCCTGCCGGGCACGTGGGCTCGATCGCGCGGCATCGTACGTCGCGGCGATCGCAGCTCGTCGCCCCGGTCGTCGCGCAAGCGCCGGTGCGCGCGATCGAGGCGCCGGCCGCGTGAGCGTCGCACTCGTTGCCGTACGTGGTGCCGTCGCAGCCGCACACCGGCGCGTGCACGTCCGGGCAGACGCCCGGTCGTGCGATGCAGGTGCCCCCGCCGTCGTCGGCGCCGCACTCACCGGGCGGGAAGATGCAGACCTCGCCGTCGTCGCACGCCGCGCCGCCGCGCGTGCCGCACGCGAGGCCGCTCGCCGCGTCGTTCGAGGTCGACGCCGCGTCGCCACCGCCGGTCTGGGCGTCGTGGTCGACCTGCCCGTCGGGCACCGTCTCGCGCGACTCCGAGCAGCCGAGCACGAGGACCAGGAACGCGACGATCGCCGTCTTCCGCATGTCGACTCTCCGTAAGCGAAATCGGTGTGAGCGTACCAGCCCTTCGCCTTGACCGATCCAGGCCACCCGACCTACACCTGTTGCGTTCCGAGGTTTCAAAGTTTCTTGAAACCTGTGCGAGCAGCCCCGGACGGTGCGCCCCGAACGCGGAGCGCAGACCCGTCCAGAAGGAGAGAGCCCATGCCGACTGCCGTCGCGGCTCGAATGGACGGGACGGAGACCGGTCGCGCCGAGGTGCTGCGCCGCCTCGAGGCCATCTGCGGTGATCGCGACCTCGCGTCGCTGGGACGTCGCCTCGAGGACCTCGCCGGGCTGGTTCACGCCGACATGGCGTCGCTGGAGCGTGACCTCGCGGTCCCGAGCGGGCCGCGCGCGATTCACGCGGGGGCATCGCACCTGCTCGCGCTCGGCGGCAAGCGGCTGCGCCCGATGTGCGTCGCGCTCGCGTCGCGCGTCGGCACCGGGTTCGATGCGCGCGGGCGTGCGCTCGCGGTCGCGGTCGAGCTCGTGCACAACGCGACGCTGCTCCACGACGACGTCGTCGATCTCGGCGACACGCGTCGCGGCGCGCCGACGACGCGCGCGGTGTGGGGCAACGCGGTGAGCATCTTCGCGGGCGACTGGCTGCTCGTGGATGCGCTGCGCCGGGTGCGCGCGGCGAACGTCCCGGGGACGCTCGAGCGCCTGCTCGACGTGATCGACGAGATGATCCAGGCGGAGTCGCTGCAGCTCGAGCGACGCGGTCGTCTCGAGACCGGGCGCGAGACCTGGGAGCGCGTGGTCGAGGGCAAGACCGCGGCGCTCTTCCGCTGGGCGATGTTCGCGGGCGCGCGCGCCGGCGGGCTCGACGAGCGCGGCGTGAGCGCGCTCGAGGAGTACGGCCTGCACCTCGGCGTCGCGTTCCAGGCGATCGACGATCTGCTCGATCTCAGCGGCGATCAGCGCGCGACGGGCAAGGCGCTCTTCACCGATCTGCGCGAGGGCAAGATGACGTACCCGCTCATCCTCGCGATGGAGCGCGATCGCGCGGCCGAGCCGCTGCTGCGCGCGGTGATCGCCGACGAGGGCGGCGACGAGCAGGCGCGCTTCGACGAGATGGTCGTCGTGCTCGAGCGCACCGGCGCGCTCCACGACTGTCGCGCGCTCGCCGAGACGCACGCGCAGCGCGCCGTCGACGCGCTCGCGGTGCTCCCTCAGGGCAAGGCCACCGAGGCGCTCGTGACGGTCGCGGAAGCGACGGTCGCGCGCCGCGCGTGAGGAGGACGTCGTCATGGGACAGGAAGCCCTCACGACGGTGCGCCCGGGATCGGGCGAGTTCTTCGACGCGATCGCGAAGCGCTACGACCTGCTGAACCGGATCATCTCGCTCGGGATCGATCAGGGCTGGCGCATCAAGACGGTGCGCGCGCTGGGCTTGGCACCCGGGATGCGCGTGCTCGATCTCGCGACCGGCACCGCGGATCTCGCGATCATGACCGCGCGTCGCAGCGCCGGTGTCGACGTGGTCGGGATCGATCCGTCGCGCGAGATGCTCGCGATCGGCCGCACGAAGGTGAGCAAGGGCGGGCTCGACACGCGCGTGACGTTGCTCGAGGGCGACGCGCAGCAGATCGCGCAGCCGGACGATTGCTTCGACGCGATCACGATCGCGTTCGGCATCCGCAACGTGCCCGATCGTGCTCGTGCGCTGCGCGAGATGGTGCGCGTCGGAAAGCCGGGCGCGCGCGTCGCGATCCTGGAGCTCGGCGAGCCTCGCAGCGGGATCCTCGGGCCGCTCGCGCGCTTCCACGTGCACGTCGTGGTGCCGACGATCGGCGCGCTGCTCTCGGGCGCGAAGGAGTACCGGTACCTCCAGACGTCGATCGCGGCGTTCCCCGAGCCCGAGACGTTCGCGCAGCAGATGCGCGATGCGGGCATGGCCGATGTGAAGGTGCATCCGCTGACGTTCGGCGTCTGTCACCTCTACACGGGTCGTGTGCCGGAGGGCGCGCGGTGAGCGCTCCGGCGCACGCGCTCCGCAACGACGAGCCCTCGTCGTACGCGGAGACGCGCGCACCGCGCGTGGCGTCGATCGACTCGGCGCGCGCGTTCGTGCGCGCGACGTTGCTCGAGGCGCCGCGCGAAGGCGTGCTCGCGATCACGGTGCCCGCGCCGGTCACGCCGGTGGAGGCTCCGCTGCGCGCGCTGCGCAAGGGCACGACGTGGGTGTTCGCGCCGAGCGAAGGCGTGAGCGTCGCCGCGATCGGCGTGGCGCGCGAGGCGCGCGCGAGCGGGGAGGCTCGGTTCGTCGAAGCACGCGCGGCGTGCGAGGCGATGCTCGGGCAGGTCGTGCATCGCGTGGACGCGGGCGCGCTCGCGATCCCGGTGCGCGCGTTCGTGGGATTCGCGTTCGCGGCCGGCACCGCGTGCGCGGCCCCGTGGGAGTCGTTCGGCGATGCGCGGGTGACGCTGCCGCGCTGGACGTACGCGAGCGACGGTGCGCGCGCTTCGTTGACGCTGGCGATCGACGTCGGGCGCGGGATGGACGAGCGGCTCGCGCTCGCCGAGCTCGAAGCGGTGTACGGCGCGATCGAGACCGCGCGGCGCCAGCCGAGCGACGCAGCGACCATCGTGCGCGCCGATCATCTCGACGCCGCGCGCTGGGCACGATCGATCGAGGCGATCCGCAGCGCGATCGAGCGCGGGGATGCGCGCAAGATCGTCGCGGCGCGGCGCAGCGTGATCACGACGGCGAGCGACATCGAGCCGCTCGACGTGCTCACGCGCCTCGGCGAGACGCGAGGGCCGACCACGCGCTTCATGGCGCGGGTGGGCAGCGCGACGTTCCTCGGCGCGACGCCCGAGCACCTCTTCGTGCAGCGCGGAACGCGCATCGCGACCGAGGCGCTCGCAGGATCGATCGCGGCCGACGCCGAGCGCGGCGGAGAGCGGCTCGTGGCGAGCGCGAAGGATCGCGAGGAGCACGCGTACGTCGTGCGCCACATCGTCGAGCGCCTCGCGCCGCTGTGCGCGCGCGTCGCGCATCCCGATGCACCGCAGGTGCGTCGGCTGTCGACCGTCATGCACCTGCGCACGCCGATCGAGGCCGAGCTCGCGAGGCCGACCCATCCGATCGACGTGATCGCGGCGCTGCATCCCACGCCCGCGGTGGGCGGCACGCCCGTCGAGCACGCGGTGCCGTGGATCGTGCAGCACGAGACCGAGCGCGGCTGGTACGGCGCGCCGTTCGGCTGGATCGACGCGCGCGGTGATGCGGAGTTCGTGGTCGCGCTGCGGTGCGGCGTGATCCAGGGCGCGCGCGCGTGGCTCTGGGCGGGCGGCGGCATCGTCGAGGGCTCGGATCCGCAGGCCGAGTGGGACGAGACCGCGCTCAAGATGCGCCCGATGCTGCGGGCGCTGGGCTGCCGAGAGAACGGAGCGGTGCGGTGAACGACCTCGGCGCCCCCGCCACGCTGCTCGGCGAGTGGGCGCGCATCGTCGCGAGCGCGCTCGTCGAGAGCGGGGTGCGCGAGGTCGTGATCTCGCCGGGCTCGCGCTCGACGCCCTTCGTGATCGCGATCTCGGCGCGCGAGGAGATGCGCGTCGTCGACGTGCTCGACGAGCGCAGCGCGGCGTTCGTCGCGCTCGGGATGGCGCGCGCGAGCGCGCGTCCGGTCGCGCTCTTGTGCACGTCGGGCACCGCGCCCGCGCACTGGTATCCCGCGATCATCGAGGCGTCGCTGAGCGACATCCCGCTCGTGTGCCTGAGCGCGGATCGTCCGTTCGAGCACGCGCACTGCGGCGCGGCGCAGACGATCGATCAGATCGCGCTCTTCGGATCGCACGTGCGCTTCTTCGCGGAGGTCGGCGCGCCCGATGCGAGCGAGAGCGCGCTCTTCGGGCTGCGTCGCACGGTCGCGCAGGCGGTCGCGAGGTCGCGCGATCCGCGGCCCGGTCCGGTGCACCTGAACCTGCGCGCGCGGAAGCCGCTCGAGCCCCGAGCGCCCGAGACGCCGAGCGAGCTCGCGCTGCGGGCCCGCGTCGATCGTGTGCTCGCGACGCCGCTCACCCGCGCTGCGTCGTGCGAGGTGGTGCCCGCGATCGACGAGGCGGTCGCGCTGCTCGCGCGCGCACGTCGGCCGTGGATCGTCGCGGGCCCGATGCCCGCCCACGATCGCGCGGCGCGCGAGGCAACGCTCGCGATCGCGCGCACCACCGGCGCACCGCTCTTCGCGGAGTCGACGAGCCAGCTGCGCTTCGGGTCGCGTGATCGTGTGGTCGCGCTCGACGCGCTCGACCTCGCCCTGCGCGTCAGCGGCGACGACGATCTGCCCGACGTGATCCTGCAGCTCGGCGCGACGCCGACCTCGAGCGCGTACGAGCGCTTCGTGGCGCGTCATCCCGAGATCGCGCGCATCGTCGCGGGCGCGAGCGACTGGACCGATCCCCACGGCAGCGCGCGCGTGATGTTGCTCGGAGATCGCGGCGCGACGCTGCGCGCGCTCGCGTCCTCGCTGCCGGTGCTCGAGCTCGACATGGCGTGGAGGGATCGCTGGGTCGCGCGCGAGCGACGCGCGTGGCACGCGATCGAGGCGCACCTCGAGGAGAGCTCGACGCTCGGCGAGGGCACGGTTGCGCGCGCAACCGTGCGCGCCCTCCCCCGCGGCGCGTACCTCTCGATCGGCAACTCGCTGCCCATTCGCACCGTCGATCGCTACGTGCGCGGCGGCGAGCACGACGTCGCGGTGCTCTGTCAGCGCGGCGCGAACGGGATCGACGGCTTGGTCTCCGGCGCGATCGGCGCGTCGATCGCGACCGGCACGCCGGGCGCGCTGATGCTCGGTGATCTCTCGCTGCTCCACGACGTCGGCGGGCTCGCGAGCGCGCGCCTGGTCTCCGCCCCGCTCGCGATCGTCGTCGTGCAGAACGGCGGTGGGCGCATCTTCGAGCAGCTGCCGGTCGCGAGCGTCGCGCCCTGGGCGATGACGCACTTCACGCTCGCAGATCAGGGCCGCCCCGATCTCGCGCACGCCGCTGCGCTGTTCGGGCTCGGCTTCGCGCGGGTGAGTGATGCACCTTCGCTGCATGCCGCGCTCGAGCGCGCGCTGGTGCACGAAGGCGTGACCATCATCGAGGCGATCGTGCCGCCCCACGGCGCCCACGACGCCGACGCGGACGTCGAACGGCGCTTGCGCGAGCTCGAGACGTGACCACGCCCTTCGTGTTCCTGCACGGGTTCACGGGCTCGCCTGCGAGCTGGGCGCCGGTGCTCGCGCACGTGCCCGACGCAGACGCGCTCGCGCTCCTCGGTCATGCGGGATCGACGAGCACCGCGCGCACCTGGGACGAGGAGATCGAACGTCTCGCGGCGTCGATCACGGGCCGAGTGCACCTCGTCGGGTACTCGCTCGGCGGGCGCATCGCGCTCGCGGTCGCGCTGCGACGTCCCGAGGTGATCGCGCAGCTCACGCTGATCGGTGCGAGCCCGGGCATCGAGGACGACGTCGAGCGCGCAGCACGACGCGAGGCCGACGAAGCGCGCGCCCGGATGCTCGAGCGCGAAGGCCTCGACGCGTTCGTCGATGCGTGGGAGCGCGAGCCCATCTTCGCGACCCAGCAGACGCTCTCGCCCGAGGTGCGCGCCGCGCATCGCCGCATCCGTCTCGCTCAGCGCGCCGGCGGGCTCGCGACGAGCCTGCGCGTGCTCGGCCAGGGCGCGATGCCGAGCCTCTGGCCCGAGCTCGCCACGCTCGACGTGCCCACGCGCCTCGTCGTGGGCAGCGAGGACGCCAAGCTGCGCGCGATCGCGACGCGCATGCTCGAGCGCCTTCCGCGCGCGACGTTGCACGTGGTCGGCGGCGCCGGTCACGACGTGGGCCTCGAGCGACCCGATGCGCTCGCCGCGATCCTGCTCCAGGAGTCCCTCCTCCAGGAAGACACAGCATGACGACGAACGTGCAGCCCGGATCGACGCGCGCTTGGCTGCTCGCCTCGCGCCCCGCGACGCTGACCGCTGCGTTCGTGCCGGTCGCGGTCGGCACCGCGTGCGCCGCGGCGATGAACGGCCTCCGATGGGATACCGCGCTCGCCGCGTTGCTCGGCGCGTTCGGGATCCAGATCGGGACGAACTTCGCGAACGACGTGTTCGACGCCGAGAAGGGCGCCGACACCGAAGAGCGCCTCGGGCCGACCCGCGCAGTGCAGGCCGGGCTCATCGACGCGCGCGCGATGCGCCGCGGGATGATCCTCGCGTTCCTGTTCTCGACCGCGTGCGGCGTGTACCTCGTCGCGCAGGCGGGCTGGCCGATCGTCGCGATCGGCATCGCGTCGATCCTGAGCGGCATCGCGTACACCGGCGGGCCCTACCCGCTCGGCTACAACGGGCTCGGCGACGTCTTCGTGATGATCTTCTTCGGGTTCGTCGCGGTGTGCGGGACCACCTTCGTACAGACCGGCGACGTGCCCGCGATCGCGTGGTGGGCGAGCGTGCCCGTCGGCGCGATCGCGACCGCGATCCTCGTCGTGAACAACCTGCGCGATCGCGTCACCGACGTGAAGGCCGGCAAGCGCACGCTCGCGGTGCGGTTCGGGCGCACCGGCGCGGAGATCGAGTACGGCCTCTTGATCCTCGCGTCGTACGCGACGCCGGTCGCGATGTGGCTCGAGGGGCTCGCGTCACCCTGGGTGATGCTCCCGGTCGTGACGTTCCCGCTCGCGATGCGGCTGTTCGGCGAGGTGCGCGCCCGCGAGGGCGCCCCGCTCAACGCGACGCTCGCCGGCACCGCGCGGCTCCTCCTGATCTTCGGCGTGCTCTTCTCGATCGGCATCGCCCTCGGCTAGCCGAGCCCTTGTAGGCTCGTCGGCACGAGCCCATCTCGCGGGAACCGGGGCGCCGCCTCCGGAGGACGACGCATGCGCCACGGCGCTCGAGCACACTCTCGTACCTGCCCGACGACGGGAGATCTCTGATGCTCCAGGCGTCGCTCGTGCGCATGCGCGTGAAGCTGCCTCGGGCCGCGGGCGACGCGACGCGACGCTGGCTCGATCGCGAGGCGATCGCGATCGCGGTGAGCGACGGCACGCACGTCGGCCGCGCCGAGGCCGCGCCGCTGCCTCAGATGAGCGGCGAGACACTCGAGCTCGTCGAGCGCTCGCTGCGCGCGATCCCGTGGGCCGACATCGATCCCGAGATCGACGATCCGCTCACGCTCGCTGCGCTGCTCGTCCCCGACGACGTGCCCTCGGCGCGCTTCGCCGTCGAGGCCGCGCTGCTCGATCTGGTCGGGCGCGCCCGCAACCTGTCCGTCGCGGCGATGCTCGCCGAGCGCGAGCCCGCGGGCGCGGTGTCGACCGCCGCGCTGCTCGACGATCTCGACACCGCGGTGGTGCGCGCGACCGTCGCGCTCTCCGCGGGCGCCGGCGCGCTCAAGGTGAAGATCGGGCGACCCGATCGCATCGACGAGGAGTGCGCGCTGCTGCGCGCGCTTCGCAAGGAGCTCGGCCCGACCGTGCGCATCCGCGCCGACGCGAACGGCACGCTCGAGGACGAGCACGATCGCCGCATCGGCATGCTCGCCGAGATCGGCTGCGAGCTGCTCGAGGAGCCCTTCCCGGTCGAGCGCCTGCTCGCGATGGAGCGCCGACTTCCGCTCGCGGTCGGGCTCGACGAGAGCCTCGCGCGAGACCCGGTGCGCGCGCTGCGTGCGCTCGATCTCGGACGCGCTCAGGCGCTCGTGCTGAAGCCGGCGCTGCTCGGCGGCATCGGTCGCGCGCTCGCGCTCGCGGAGAGCGCGAAGGCGCGCGGGGCGCGGGCGATCGTGAGCCATCTCTACGACGCGCCGCGCGCGTTCGCCGCGTGCGCGCACCTCGCCCTCGCGCTCGCGGGTGCGCCCGGCGGGACGAGCGAAGTACACGGCCTCGCGCGGTACGCCGGCGTCGATCAGTGGATCGACGAGCACGGAAGCGCGATCCCGGTGCCCCGTGTGATCGGTGCGTTCCGCATCGAGCGACCCGACGGAGGAGGACTCGGTTGAGCGAGCCGCTCTCGGTGCGCGCCGCAGCGCGCGAACGTGGCGACTGCGACGCGCTGATCGACGAGGACGGCGACGCGATCTCGTGGCGCGCCCTCGAAGCGCAGGTGGACGAGCGCATCGCGATGCTCGCGGCGCACGGCGTCGATGGGCACGATCCCGCGGCGCGCATCGCGGTCGTGGGCTCGCCGACGCGCGCGCACATCGTGGACGTGCTCGCCGCGATCGAGATCGGCGCGCCGCTGGTCATGCTCCATCCGCGGTGGACCGACGCCGAGCGCGACGTGGTGATCGACGAGAGCGCGCCGCGCGTGGTCCTCCCGAGCCAGACCGAGGCGCACGTCGGGCACGAGCCGCCGCGGCCGCGCGAGGGCGCGATCGATCCCGCGCGCACCCTCGCCGTGCTCTACACGTCGGGCACCACCGGCAAGGCCAAGGGCGCCCTGCTCGCGCGCCGCGCGTTCCTCGCCTCGGCGCGCGCGAGCGCCGTGAACCTGCCGCTCACCCCGAGCGATCGCTGGCTGCTCTGCATGCCGATCGCGCACGTCGGCGGCCTCTCGGTCGTCGTGCGCTCGCTGATCGCGCGCTCCACGATCGTGCTCGCCGGGCCCTTCGACGAGACGCGCACCCGCGACGCGATCGAGCGACGCGGCGTCACGCTCGTGTCGCTCGTTCCGACGATGCTCGCGCGGCTGCTCGACGCCGGCTTCGTGCGCCCCGCGACGCTGCGCACGATCCTGCTCGGCGGCGCCGCGTGCCCCGAGCGCCTGCTGATGCGCGCGGTGGAAGCGGACCTCCCGCTGCGCACGACCTACGGCCTCACCGAAGCGTGCTCGCAGGTCACCACCGCGCGCAGCGACGTACGCTCGCTCGCCGAGGGCGCGGGACATCCGCTGCCCGGCACCGGGGTGCGCATCGGCGCGCGCGGCACGATCGAGGTGCGCGGCCCGACGATGTTCGACGGCTGGCTCGGCCAGGTCGTCTCGCCGTTCGATCACGACGGCTGGTACGACACCGGCGATCTCGGCGAGCTCGACGCGCGCGGTCGCCTGCACGTGCTCGCGCGCCGCACCGATCTGATCGTGAGCGGCGGCGAGAACGTCTATCCCGCCGAGGTCGAGGCCGCGCTCGAGCGCATCGACGGCGTGCGCGCGGCGTGCGTGTTCGGCGTGCCCGACGATCGCTGGGGACAGATCGTCGCCGCCGCGATCGTCGTCGACGAGCGGGCGCCCGACGACGCGACGATCGCGCGCGCGCTCTCGCGCGTGCTCGCGCGCTTCAAGCGACCGCGCCGCATCGCGCGACTTCCCTCGCTCGTCGTCGCGGGGAGCGGCAAGCTCGATCGCCGCGCCACCGCCGACGCGGCGACGCCGCTGCTGCGCGCGCTCGAGGTACACGATGGCTGAGGAAGCGCATGGCTGAGGAAGCGGAAGGCGATCCCCTCCTCGCGAGCCTCGTCGCGAGCGCCGAGGACGGCGCGATCGGGCTCTGGCTGATCGTCGCCGTGGTGAAGAACGTGCGCGCGCAGATCGCCGAGGGCGCCGAGGACCAAGCGCGCGAGGCGGTGCTCTCGCTCATCCGCGAGGCGCTGCGTCAGCGCGTGCTCGTCGTGGGCTCGCACGACGACGGGTTCGACGCGTGGCACGTGTCGCCCGACGACGCGGTGAAGCGCATCGACAAGGAGTGGTCCGACCTCGGGCGCGATCCGATCCCCGGCGAGATCGCGACGTTCGTGACGCCGGGCCGGCTCGGCTACGCCTGACCCGTCACTCGCCGCCGAGCGCGAGCTCGCGACGGTACGCCTCGGCGTTCGCGCCGCGCGAGAACCGCCGCAGGTAGCGCTGCATCACCGAGCGCGCCTCGCCGGTGCGGCCCTGCATCCGGTACACGTCGACGAGCAGCGACATCTCCGCGGCGCTCTGGCCGCCCTGGAGCAGCTGGACCGCGCACCGGGTGTCGCCGCGCTGGAGGCACGCCTGCGCCTCCGCGAGCGCGCTCTCGCTCCCCTCGCTCGAGCCGCTCGCCGCCCGTCGCGGGCGCGTGCTGCTGCGCACCGCCTCGGGCGCCGCCTCCTCGGCCGCCGGCTCGACCAGCGGCGCCACCGCCTCCGCGGTGCCCTCCACCGGCCCCTGGGCGCCCCGCTGGAGGCCGCCCGTCTCGGGCGCGATCACCACCGGCGCCGCGGGCTCCTCGGCGGCCGGGACGGCCACGGTAGCCTCGCCGACGACCACCGGCGCGACCGCCGACGGCGCCTCCGGCAGCTGCGTCGCCACGATCGCCGCTCCGTCGCGCTGCGAGAGCGCCCACCCGATGACGCCGACCAGCCCGAGCGCACCCGCGCCCACCGCGACCCACGCACCGTACCGGGCGAGCGTCTTGTTCGGCTTCGTGGGGCGTCCCCCGGGATCGGTCGGGTCGAGCCCGGCGCGCGCCGCGAGCGCATCGAGCGCTCCTGCCTGGGGCGACGGCGACGACAGCAGCGCGTGCTCGTCGAGGTCGAGCCCGTCGCTCGCCTGGCCTTCCTCGACGTCGTCCTCGTCGGACTCGATGTGCGAGCGCAGCACCGGGTTCTGCGGCCGCTGATCGTCGAGCGTCGTGCGCGTCGTCAGCGTGCGCAGCGCCGCGCCGAGCTCGCCCGCGTGGCGCGGCCGCCGCGCCGGGTCCTTCTCGAGGCACTTCTCGACGATCCTCGCGAGCTCCTCGGGCACGTGCGGCGCGACCTCGGCGAGGCGCGGGTGCGGCTCCTTGATCGCGTTCGCCATCACCGCGTTCGCGGTCTCGCCGGTGAACGGATGACGTCCTGCGAGCAGCTCGTAGAGCATCACGCCGACCGACCACACGTCGGCGCCGACGTCCGCCTTCTTCGCGCTCATCGCCTGCTCGGGCGCCATGTACTCGGGCGTCCCGAACGTGATCCCGCTCTGCGTCGGGCCGCGCCGCGTGACCTCGCGGACGAGCCCGAAGTCGAGCAGCTTCACCGTCTCCACGCCCGTGTGATCGCGCGCGATGAACACGTTGTCGGGCTTCAGGTCGCGATGGACGAAGCCCTTCTCGTGAGCGCGCGCGAGCGGCGCGCACATCCCGATGATCAGCTCGACCGCGGTGCGCGTGCCCGGCCACTCGCGACGGGTGCGCGCCCCGAGGCTCTCGCCGTCGAGCAGCTCCATCGCCATGTAGAACGAGCCGTCGTTGTCGACGCCCGCGTCGAACACCTGGACGATGCCCGGATGATCGATCTCCGCCGCCGCGCTCACCTCGCGGCGGAAGCGCTCCACCGCCTGGCGCCCGTGGCACAGGTGCGGGTGCAGGATCTTGATCGCGAGCTTCTTGCGCGAGAGGACGTGCTCGGCCTTGTAGACCACGCCCATGCCGCCCTCGGCGATGCGCGAGAGCAGCTTGTAGCGCCCCGCGACCATGCCGAGCTCGGGCTCGCCGTTCGCCGCCTTCCGCCGCGTCTCCGACGTGCGCTCTTCCGTGGACGCGTCCGTCGCGCCCATGTCGTCGACGGGCGTGGGGATCCGCGAGCGCGGATCCGAGGCGGCGGGCGAGCTGCTCACGGGTCGCAATGGTAGCTTCGGCCCTGGGGCCGTGACCAGGAGACAGGTCGACCCTACTCTTGGGGCCTGATGCCTACATTTCCGGTCCGCGTCGATGGGTCCCTCGTGCTGCTCGGACGCGACCCCGCGGAGGTCGCCGGGCGCCCGATGTCGCCCCCCGAGCCCGACTGGATCCAAGCCGACCCCCGGCGCATCCGGACCGCGCTCGCGCGCGCGAGCGCGAAGCCGAGCGGCGGCTGGGCGGTCCTCGACGCGACGCGAGCGGTGCGCGAGGCGAAGGGACCGCGCCACTACGTGGTGGCAGGCCGCGAGCTCGTCGCGTGGTGGGACGGCGAGCGCGTGAAGGTCGCGCCGGACGCGTGCCCGCACATGGGCGCGTCGCTCTCGTGCGGGCACGTGAGCGCGAGCGGCGAGGTGGTGTGCCCGTGGCACGGGCTCGCGCTCGGGAAGACGGCGCACGGAGGGTGGGCCCCGCTACGCACGCACGACGACGGAGTGTTGACGTGGGTCCGTGCCACGGCGCTGCTCGCGCCGGGCGAGGCGCCGACCGACGCGCCGATCCTCCCGGTGCGCCCGCCGCGCTTCCTCGACGCGGTGGTGCGCACCGAGGCGCGCTGCGCGACGCAAGACGTGATCGCGAACCGGCTCGATCCCTGGCACGGCGCGCACTTCCATCCGCACTCGTTCGCGCGCCTGCGGGTGATCGGCGAGGACGCGGAGTCGATCACGGTGCGCGTCGTCTATCGCATCGCGGGGCGGGTCGGCATGGAGGTCGACGCGCGGTTCCACTGCCCGGATCCGCGCAGCATCGTGATGACGATCGTCGCGGGCGAAGGCGTGGGCTCGCTGGTCGAGACCCACGCGACGCCGATCGAGACGGGGCGCACCGCGATCGTCGAAGCGACGCTGGCGTACTCGGAGCGCCCACGGATGGCGTGGCTGCCGCGCGCGGGCGCGCTGATGCGCAAGCTGGTGCAGGCGCGCTCGGCGCGCCTCTGGGACGACGACGCGCAGTATTGCGAGCGCACGTACGAGCTGCGCACGAAGAAGAAGCCGCTGACCGTCGTCGACGACGCGGAGATCCCGGCACCGGCCGAAGCGGAGTAGCGACCGTTCTCCAGGCGAGAGAGCCGTCCTCGAGCGCTTCCCCGGACGTTCTCCAGGCGAGAGAACGCCTCTCGAGATCCTCGAGGAGCCTTCTCCAGGCGAGAGAACGCCTCTCGAGATCCTCGAGAGCCTTGCTCCAGGCGAGAGAACGCCTCCCGAGATCCTCGAGAGCCCTTCTCCAGACGAGAAAGCGCCTCCCGAGATCCTCGAGAGCCCTTCTCGAGACGAGAAAACGCCTCCCGAGATCCTCGAGAGGCGTTCTCCAGCCGCGACCACGGTCGCCGCGCGCGTCGCCAGCGTCTCTCCCGGCGCGACGACGGCGACGCGACGCATCGAGGGCCCCCCGGCGCGGCGTACGCGGAGGGCCCGACGGCGTCAGCTCGCGGGGGGCGTGACGGGATCGCCCTCGTTGTCGTCGTTCGCGGGCGCGGTCGCGGTGGGACGGAAGAAGTCGTCCGCCTCGCCCTTGCTGCGGCTGAGCGTCACCAGCTGGCCGTGGAGCTCCACCCGGGTGCGGTCGAGCTCGAGCTTGAACTGCTCGACGCGCGAGCGTGCGAGCGCCAGCGCGGTGTCGGCCTCGTTGCTCGCCGCCTTCGCGGTGACCAGCGCGTCGAGCGCGCCGCGGAGCGAGGTCTCGTAGGCCGCGCGCTCCGCGTGATCGGCGGGCAGCCGCGCCAGCTCGCCGACGATGCGCCGCACCTGCTCGAGCTCGTCGTCGAGCCCGAGCTTCGCGACGCGCGACGGGCTCAGCGACTTGAAGAACACCGCGTAGAGCGTCGGATCGATCGCTCGCACGTGCCCGCCGAATCCGATGACCTGCTTGTCGAGCACCGCGTCTCGACGAGCCTTGCGGGCGCGCAACACCACCGCCGCGTCCTCGGCGAGCTCGAACGCGTCGCGCTCGGCGCGGAGCTCCGCGAGCTTCGCGGCGACGCGCGGCGCGAGCGCGTTCACCGCTGGGCGATCATCGGCGAGCAAGCTCGCGTGCAGGAACACGAGGTCGTATCGGAACGTCGCGAGCGAAGAGCTGGAGCCGAGCATCCGCATCGTGGCACCTCCACGCCGCGAGCCTATCGGCGGCGCACACGACCCGACGAGTCTACGAACGCGGCTAAAGAGCGCTCAGGTGGCGCCGGGCGACCCCGCGAAGCGCATCGACGCGATGAAGCCGCGCGGCGGGATCGACCACACCGGCTCGCCGCGCACGTCCCAGCGGTCCAGCAGCTGGTTCGCCGCGAGCAGGCCGCTCGCCGCTGCGCGCTCCATCAGCGCGGTCGGGAACGGCAGCTTCACGTAGTCGCCCGCGAGCACGAGGTTGCCGTACGGCGTGACGACGCGCGGGCGCGTCGCGTGGCTGCCCGGCGCGAAGCCCGGCTGGTCCTGCCGCACCATCATGACTTCGTGCAGCACGTTCGCGTCCGAGAGCTCCGCGTAGACCGCGCGCAGCGTCGAGACCATCTCGTTGCGCACTGCGCGCTCCTCGCGTCCCTCCGCGAGCGCGACCGCCTGCAGCTGGATCACGGTGCCGCCGTGGCGTCGCGCCCAGCGGCGGCTCTCGCCCTCGAAGCGATCGAAGATCGTGATCTGGTCGAGCGCGCCGAGCCCCGCGACGTTCACGTGCGGCAGACGATCGGGGCTCGCCGGGCGATCGAGGAAGAGCCGCAGCACCGCGAACGGCGCGCTCGTCGTGAGCGAGTCGATCGAGCGCGCGAACTCCGCGCTCTCGTGCAGATCGGGCGAGCGCGCCACGAGCTCGCGCAGCGCGGGCACGCACGTCGCGAGCACCGCTCCGTCGCACGCGATGATCGAGCCGTCCTCGAGGTGCACCCGCGTCGCGCCGATCTTGTCGCGCTCGATCTTCGTCGCGCTCACGCCCATGCGCAGCTCGACGCCGTGGCGCGCGAGGTAGCGCTCCATCGGCTTCCACAGGACGTCGCTGGTCGGCTCCTCGAGCACGTCGAAGCGCAGGCCCTCGGGGTTGCCGAGGAAGTAGAAGTGCAGGCGCGAAATCATCTCGGCCGCGCTGATCGCTTCTTCGCGGTTGAACACCGAGCGCGAGAAGACGCGGAAGAGCATCTCCCTCGCGCGCGGCGGCAGCGCGAGCCGATCGAGCCAGTCGCGCGCGCTGCGATCGTCGAGCTCGCCGTAGCTGCGGATCGGATCGAACGTCAGCATCGCGCGGAACGACTCGCCGTCGATCTTGCGCAGGTCGTTCAGCGTGAGCCACGGCGTGCGGCGGAAGAGCGAGATCAGGTTGAGCGGCGCGGTCGTGGGCAGACCCGCGAACGAGTCGGTCGTTCCGTCGGGCCCGAGGATCGGATAGTCGGGCAGCGCCTCGAGGGACGCGAGCTCGGGATCGATGCGCCGCAGGATCGCGCGGAGGTTGTAGTAGTGGCGATGGAACGCGGGGAACGCGCGCTCCATCATGAAGTGCTGCCCGTCGGGCAGGCGCTCGCTCCACGCGGCGAGGCGCCCTCCGAGGAACGGCTCCTTCTCGACGAGCACCACCTCGACGCCGCGCTCGGCGAGCACACACGCCGCGCTCGTGCCCGCGATGCCGCCGCCGATCACCGCGACGCGCGTGCCCGGCTCCGCGCGCTCGCGCGTGCCGCGGAACGCACCGCGCACCTCGCGGCGACCGAGCCCGAGCCGCTCGGCGAGCGACGGGCGCGGCGCGAGCGCGAGGCGATCCCCGGTCACTCTCGCTCCACCTGCGACGGCGCGTGCGCGACGAAGCTGTGCAGCACGTTGCGCTGCCAGCCGTCCATCGGCTCGGTGCGCACCCGCTCGAAGCCGGCGCGCGCGAGGCGCGCCTCGAAGGCGCGCACTCCGTCGAACGACACGACGCTCTGGCGAAGGTAGCGATAGATGCGCGCGTCGCCCGCGGTGACGAGCCCGCCGGGGATGATGATCCCGTAGCAGACCGCGTCCCACACCGCGCGCGCGGTCAGCGACTCGGCGACCGAGTACTCGTGGAACACGATGCGCCCGCCCGGCGCGAGCAGCGCGCGCAGGTTGCGCAGGCAGCGATCGGGGTCGGCGATGTTGCGGATCCCGTACGCCATCAGGATCCCGTCGAACGGGCCCTCGACGCCCGCCGCGCGAGGATCGGTCGCGTCGCCGTGCACGAAGTCGATGCCCGCGAGCACCTCCTTGCGGCGCGCGACCGCGAGCATGCCCTCCGACGCATCGAGCCCGACGATGTCGGCGTCGGGGTACGTGACGCGCAGCGCCTCGGTCGACAGGCCGGTGCCGCAGCACAGGTCGAGCACGCGTGCGCCGCGCGGGAGCACGAGGCGCTCGGCGCTGAGCCGCAGGTGGCGGTGGTAGCCGGGGTTCAGCCCGGTGAGGAAGTCGTAGGTGTCCGCGACGTCGTCGAAGTCGCGCGGGACCTCGCGCTTGCGCTGAGCTTCGAGAGAGTCGGCCTCGGGGACGATGGCTTCGGGCGAGGAGGCGTTCGGCAACGAGGGCTCCGTGAGAAGGCGGCGATCGGTCCGCGACACAGCAGACGGGTTCAGGCAGCGGCGGCGTCGACCAAGAAGCGCGTCTCCGCGAGCGGCGCGTCGTCGGACGCGCTTCCGCCCGCGACCACGGTGGCACGCGCGAGCAGCAGGGCCTTGCGTGCCCCGGTGGTGTGAGCCCGCGCGCTGACGCTATCGCATCCGCGCGACCGGATCACCCGCCCGATGTCGCGGTAGATGCGCGAGGCCGCGCGGATCGCGAGGCGACAGTCCGCCGGGAGATCGGCGATGCCGACCTCGGCGCGCGCGTAGAGCACGTCGGCCTCGTCCAGCACGCGACGCACGACGCGTCCGAGCGCCGGTGAGAACGTTGGAGCGGAAGCGAATCGATCCGGGTCGACACCCTCCTCGCGCATCCACGCGCGCGGGAGGTACAGGCGACCGTTGCGCGCGTCCTCGCCGACGTCGCGCGCGATGTTCGTGAGCTGCATCGCGACGCCGAGGTCCGCGGCGCGCGCGAGGGTGCGCGGCGCACGCCGGCCCATGAGCGCGGTCATCGCGACCCCGACGCTCGACGCGACGCGCGCCGAGTACGCGATGGTGCCCGCGAGGTCCTCGTAGGTGCGGCGCTCGACGTCCCACAGGTAGCCCTCGAGCAGCGCCTCGAGCGGGCCGCGCGGAAGGCCGTGGGTGTGGGCGAGCCACGCGAGCGCGCGGTCGACCGGGTCGTCGTGGGGCGTGCCCGCGTACGCCGCGTCGAGGCGCGCGTGCAGCGTGGCCAGCGCAGCGCGCGGGTCGTCGCTCTCGTCGACCGCGTCGTCGGACACGCGACAGAACGCGTAGAACGCCGCCACCGGATCGCGCAGCCGATAGGGCAGCGCGCGCGAGGCGAACGCGAAGGACTTCGATCCCCGCGCGAGCAGCGCACGACACGCCTCGAGGTCCCGTTCGATCGCGGCGCTCACGGGCGGGCACTGTAGCAGGCTGGGCGATCCCACGACCGCGTCACAGGACTGGTGATCGCGAGAACGGCGCGCATGGAGTCGCGAGAGCCGGTGCGCTTCACCGTCTGCCTCGCGCTGCTCGCCGTGATCTCGTGCGCGCCGCGCGAGCGTGACGACGCGGTCGTGCTCACGTTCCCGGTCAGCGCGGTCGGCGAGGAGCGCTCGATCCTCGCGCGACAGCTGCGCCGGTTCGAGGACGAGCACCCCGGCGTGCGCGTCGCGACGATCGAGATGCCCGACGATCCCGACCCGCGGCACCAGCTCTACGTGCAGTGGCTGAACGCGGGCGTGAGCGAGCCCGACCTCCTCCAGATCGACGTCATCTGGACGGCGGAGCTCGCGTCGGCGGGATGGATCCTTCCGCTCGATCGCTTCGCGCCCGACGTGCGCGACACGTTCCCGCGCGTGCTCGAGGCCGGTCGTCACGACGGTCGGCTCTTCGCGATGCCGTGGTTCGTCGACGTCGGG
The DNA here is from genome assembly GCF_000737325.1 of Sandaracinus amylolyticus. Lineage (NCBI taxonomy): Bacteria > Pseudomonadati > Myxococcota > Polyangiales > Sandaracinaceae > Sandaracinus > Sandaracinus amylolyticus. Next base: position 9,913,302 of record NZ_CP011125.1, on the reverse strand, counting down.
ATGCTCTACTGGCGCACCGACCTCGTCGATCACGCGCCGGCGTCGCTCGACGAGCTCACGGCGAGGGCGCGCGATGCGCGCGTCGATCACGGGCTCGTGCTCTCGGCGGCGCGCGGCGAAGGGCTCGTCACGGTGTTCGTCGAGATGCTCGGCGCGTACGGCGGCGAGATCGTCGACGCGCGCGGCGAGGTCGTCGTCGACTCCGACGCGGCGGTGCGCGCGCTCGAGTGGATGCGCGACGCGATCCACGTCGATCGTGTGATCCCCGAGGAGGCGCTCTCGTTCCGCGAGGAGCAGGCGCGCTTCGCGTTCCAGAACGGGCGCGCGCTCTTCATGCGCAACTGGCCGTACGCGTACCGGCTGATGCAGGCCTCGCCCATCGCGGGTCGCTTCGCGGTCGCGCCGATGCCCGGCACACCGGACGGCGCGCCGACCGCGGCGCTCGGCGGGCAGCTGCTCGCGATCAACGCGCGCTCCGAGCATCCCGACGAGGCGTTCGCGCTGATCGAGTTCCTCTCGAGGCCCGAGCAGATGCTCGAGCGGCTCGCGATCGCGGGGCAGCTCCCGCCGCGCCCCTCGCTCTACGACGATCCGCGCTTCGCCGAAGCCTCGCCGATCCCGGCGCACGAGGCGCGCGAGGTGATCCTGCGCGCCGCGCTGCGTCCGTCGACACCGGTGTACGGCGAGATCTCGCGCGCGCTGCAGATCCACCTGCATCGCGCGCTCACGAACCAGGAGTCGCCGCGCGCTGCGCTCTCCGCCGCGGCGGACGAGATGCGGGCTCGACTGGCGCACGCGTCGCGCCCTCCGAGCGCGGCGTCGTCCGCGACGTGGCTGGGATGGCTCGCGCTGGTCGCCGCGATCGTCGCGGTGGGGTGGCTGGCGTGGCGCGCTCGCGCGCTGACGCGCGAGGAGCGCGTCGCGTGGGGGCTCGTGCTGCCCGCGCTGCTCGTCATCGCGCTCTTCGCGATCGTCCCGCTCACCCTCACGTTCGCGGAGTCGCTGCACGACCACGACCTGCGCGCGCCGTGGCGAGGTCGACCGCTCGTCGGGCTCGCGAACTACGGCGAGCTCGCGTCCACGCCGCGCTTCTGGGAAGCGCTCGCGCACACCGTGCTCTTCACGACGTGCTGCGTCGTGCTCGAGGTGCTGCTCGGTCTCGCGCTCGCGCTCGTCCTCGACGCTACGCGCCGATGGCGCGGCATCACCCGCGCGATGGCGCTGCTCCCGTGGGCGCTGCCGACCGTCGTCGCCGCGCTGGTGTGGCGCTTCCTCTTCGAGGGAGATCGTTCGTTCGCGAGCGACGCGCTGGTCGCGCTCGGCCTGCGCGACGAGCCCTTCGCATTCCTCTCGCATCCGAGCGCAGCGTGGATCCCGCTGATCGCGGCCGACGTGTGGAAGACCACGCCGTTCGTCGCGCTGCTGCTGCTCGCCGGGCTCACGTCGATCGATCCCGCGCTGCACGAAGCGGCGCGCGTCGACGGTGCCGGCCCGGTGCGGCGCTTCGTCCACATCACGCTGCCGCTGCTGCGACCGGCGCTCGTCGTCGCGTTGCTCTTCCGCGCGCTCGATGCCTTCCGCGTGTTCGACCTCGCGTACGTGCTCACGGGCGGTGGGCCCGGCACCGCGACCGAGCCGCTCGCGCTCTACGACTTCCAGACGCTCTTCTCCGACCTGCGCTTCGGCTACGGCTCGGCGATCTCGATCGTGATCTTCGCGTGCACCGCGATCTTCGCGCTCGTCTGCGTGCGCGTGCTCGGCGCCGAGGAGACGCGGCGATGAAGGCGCGCGGCTGCGGCGTGCTCCTGCTCCTCGCGATGGCGGCGCCGCTCGCCCTCGCGCTCGTCGCGTCGCTGCGACCGGAGTCCGAGCTCCAAGGCGCGTCCACCGCGATCACGCTCACGCTCGAGCACTACCGAGCGCTCTTCACCGAGCACCACTTCGTGCGTCCGATCCTCAACTCGCTCTTCGTCGCGGCGTGCACGACGGCGCTCGCGGTGCCGCTCGCCACCGCGTGTGCGTACGCGCTCGCGCGCATGCCGTTCCGCGGTCGCGGCGCGGTGCTCGCACTCGTCCTCGCGGTGACGATGTTCCCCCAGGTCTCGATCGTGTCGCCGCTCTATCTGCTGCTGCGCGCGGTCGGGCTCGTCGACACCTACCCCGGGCTCGTGCTGCCGTACCTCACGTTCGCGATGCCGCTCGCGGTGTGGCTCCTCGTCGGCCACCTCCGCGCATTGCCGCGCGAGCTCGAGGAAGCCGCGTTCGTCGACGGCGCGAGCCGCCTCCGCACGCTCGTCGAGATCGTCGCGCCGCCCGCCCTGCCCGGCATCGTCACCACCGCGATCCTCACGTTCGTCTACTGCTGGAACGAGCTGCTGTTCGCGCTCGCGTTCACGGTCGGAGACGATCACCGCACCGTGCCGGTCGCGATCGCGCTCTTCCGCGGCCAGTACCAGGTGCCGTGGGGCGAGATCCTCGCGGGCGCGATCGTCGCGAGCCTCCCGGTCGTGCTGCTCGTGCTCGCGGTGTCGCGGCGCGTCGTGAGCGGGCTGACCGGCGGCGGAGTGAAGGGCTGATGGCGTCGCTCGAGCTCGACGCGGTGAGCAAGATCTATCCGGGCGGCACGCCCGGCATCCGTCGCCTCGATCTCGCGGTGCGCGACGGCGAGCTCCTCGTGCTGGTCGGGCCCTCGGGGTGCGGCAAGAGCACCGCGCTGCGGATCGTCGCGGGGCTCGAGGACGTGAGCAGCGGGCGCGTGCGCATCGGCAAGCGCGACGTGACCGCGCTGCCGCCGCAGGATCGCAACGTCGCGATGGTCTTCCAGAGCTACGCGCTCTATCCGCACAAGACCGTGCGCGCGAACCTCGCGTTCCCGCTCGAGACGCGCCGCGTCCCGCGCGACGACGTCGATCGACGCGTGCGCGAGGTGGCGTCGATCCTCGACCTCGAGCCGCTGCTCGAGCGCAAGCCCGCGCAGCTCTCGGGCGGACAGCGCCAGCGCGTCGCGCTCGGCCGCGCGATGGTGCGCGCGCCCGACGTGTTCCTGCTCGACGAGCCGCTCTCGAACCTCGACGCGTCGCTGCGCGTGCGCATGCGGGCCGAGCTCCATCGCCTGCACCGGAGGCTCGGCGCGACGATGCTCTACGTCACGCACGATCAAGAAGAAGCGATGACGCTCGGATCGCGCGTCGCGGTGCTGCGCGACGGAGAGCTCGAGCAGATCGGCGAGCCGATGGAGCTGCATCGACGCCCCGCGACGGTGTTCGTCGCGCGCTTCCTCGGATCTCCCTCGATGAACGTGATCGAAGGCGAGGTGCACGAAGGACGTGCGCGCACCGCGCTCGGCGCGATCGACGCACCGCTCGCGTCCGGCACGCGCGTGCTCGTCGGCGTGCGTCCGCGCGACGTCGTGCTCGGGGGCGAGGGCGACGTGATGCTGCCGATCGACGTCGTCGAGCCGCTCGGGGACGAAGCGATCGTGCACCTCGCGGCCGACACCGCGCTCGTCGCGATCGCGCCGATCGAGCCGCGCCTCGCGCCCGGTGATCGCGTCGGCGTGCGGCTGCGGCGCGACCGCATCCACCTGTTCGATGCTGCCACGGGCCGTCGCGTCTAGCGGCTGCTCATTTCAGATCAGGTCGCCCGCGTCGCCCTGGCCCTGCGGCGGAGGCGGAGCACCACCGTCACGCGGCTCGCAGTACCCGTCGGGCGCATCGAAGCGCTCGCCGGAGCCGTGCGCCGCGATCAGGCGCGCTTCACGGACGCGTCGAGCCGCTCGGGATCCGGCACGACGGTGTCGAGCACACGCGCGCTCGAGAGCACACCGGGCATGCCCGCACCAGGGTGTGTGCCCGCGCCGACGAGGTAGAGCCCCCTGATGTCCTCGCTCTCGTTGTGCGGGCGGAAGTAGGCGCTCTGGTGCAGCACCGGCTCGATGCCGAACGCCGCGCCGTGCACCGACAGATAGTCGTCGAGGAAGCCCTGCGGCGTGAGCACGCGCGAGCTCACGACGTGCTCCTCGAGGCCCGGCAGGATCGACTCGCCGAGCGACTGCGCGATCGCGCGCCGGTATTGCTCGACCTTCCGAGGGGTCCACTCGATGCCGCTCTCGAGGTGCGGCACCGGCGAGAGCACGTAGAAGCAGTCGTGCCCCTCGGGCGCCATCGACGCATCGGTGCACGTCGGTCGGTGCAGGTAGAGCGAGAAGTCGTCGGCGAGCACCTTCTTGTCGAAGATGTCCTCGAGCAGCTCGCGATAACGCGGCCCGAGCACGATCGTGTGGTGCGCGACGTCGTCGTACTTCTTGTTCGTCCCGAAGTACCAGACGAAGAGGCTCATCGAGTAGCGCGTGAGCTTGTCGAGACGGAAGTCGCTCCACGTGCGTCGATGCTCGGGGCGCACGAGGTGGCGATAGGTCCACGCGGAGTCGGCGTTCGACACCACGACGTCGGCGCGCACCACCTCGCCGTCACGGAGGCGCACGCCGCGCGCGCGACCGTCGTCGACGAGGATCTCGTCGACCTGCGCGCCGAGCCGCACGGTGCCGCCGAGCTCGGTGATCAGCGACACCATCCCGCGCACGACCTCGCCGGTGCCGCCCATCGCGAACCACACGCCGAACTCGCGCTCGAGGAACGCGATGAGCGTGTAGATGGACGACGTCGAGTACGGATTGCCGCCGACGAGCAGCGGATGGAACGAGAAGACCTGCCGCATCTTCTCGTCCTCGATGTACTTGCTCACGAGGCCGATCACGGTGCGCCAGTTCTCGAGCCGCACCATGTCGGGGACGACGCGCGCCATGTCGAGCGGGCTCGAGAACGGCGCGTGCGCGAGCTCCTCGAAGCCGACGCGATAGATGCGCTCGCTGTGCTCGAGGAACTTCTCCCAGCCCTCGACGTCGCGCGGCGAGAAGCGCGCGATCTCGCTCCTCATGCGCGCACGATCGCCGGTGTAGTCGAACTGCGATCCGTCGTGGAACCGGATCCGATAGAACGGATCGATCGGCACGAACGTGACGTCGTCGGCCATGCGACGCCCCGCGAGCGTCCAGAGCTCTTCGAAGAGGAACGGCGCGGTGATGAGCGTGGGCCCGGCGTCGAACACGAACCCGTCCTGGCGGAACACGCGCGCGCGACCACCGGCTTGATCGAGCCGATCGATCACGGTCACGCGATAGCCGCGCACCAGGAGCCGAATCGCCGCAGCGAGCCCGCCGAACCCCGCGCCGATCACGACGGCGTGCGGTGCTCGTGGTGAAGGCGACACCGGCGCGCGCCGCGTGTTCAGGCGCGTCTCGGGGGTGCGCAGCTTCTTGAGGAACGAGCCGAGGTTCGTGTCGGGCGGCATGAGCGGCGCGAAGCGTAGAGGCACCCACCCAGCCCGCCAAGCGCACGCGCGTCATCGCGAGCGCCGGTGACCGATGCCGGCGATCCAATCCGCGGCACCGACCCGCGCCGCGAGCTCGGACACGCCGACCTCTGCGCGCTCGTACGAGAAGCGCAGCTGCGCCCGCGCGCCCTCGCAGCCCTGGCGAGCGGCGAGCGACGCGAGCTCACCCGTAGTGAGGCGCATGAGGTCCTCGGGCGCGCGCACGTCCGCCAGCGGGAGACCGTCGAGGCGGAGCAACGTCTCCCCGTCGCACGCATCGATCAGCGCGCCGCGCGAGAGCCTCAACATCACGCCGCACCGCGCCTCGAGCACCACGACGTCCTCGCCCGGCGCGACGACGTCGAACGAGACCACCGGCGCCCGGCCGTTCCCGGCGTACCCGCACCACGCGCCACGCGCGTCCGGCCCCTCGATGCGCGACACCCCGGAGGTCGCACGCGCGTCACCGCACTCGACGTCCGCCCGCACGTCGAGCACCGGCCGCAGCGTCGCGAGCTCGACGTCCTCGATCCACCACGACTCGACGGCGCCGAGGCGACGCCGCGTCTCGCGCGCGGGACCGAGCACGATCGACTCGCGCTCGTCGTCGCTCACGTGCACTCGCACCCGCGCGCGCTCGAGGTGCGCCGCGTCCGCGGCGACCACGCGATACGCCACCGAGAGCGTCGTCCCCTCGAACGACGGTTCGGTGATGGCCTCGACATCGAGCGGCTCGCCGACCGCCGAACAGGTGAGGTCGGGCTCGACGACCGTCGCGCTCCGCCGCGTCTCGACCGGAGCCGACGCACACGCGCCGAGCACGAGCGATATCGCGATCACCACGCGCATCCGCGGTGATGGTAACGCGCTCCTCACACTGCGCGCGTCACGCGACCCGCTTCGACGTGCCAGTCCACCCTGCCCTCCGCGAGGCGGATCAGCTCGGGGTGCGTGGTGGTCAAGAACACTTGACCACCCATCTCCGCGAGCAGCGCGAAGAAACGCTCGTTGCGCGTGCGGTCGAGCTCGCTCGACACGTCGTCGAGGAGCAGCGGAGGCACCCGACCGATGCGCTTCGCGAGCACCTCGAGCTCCGCGACCTTCAGCGCGAGCACGAGCGTGCGCTGCTGTCCCTGCGACGCGTGGTGCTTCGCGCCGCGCGCGTGCACCTCGAGCGCGAGCTCGTCCGCGTGCGGCCCTTCGGCGGTGAACCCTCGCGCGAGATCCTTGTCGAGCGAGCGCACCAGCGCTTCGAGGATCGCCTCTTCGCTCGGCGGAACCCGCGGCACGTAGCGCACCTCGAGCGGGATCTCGCCGCCGAGGATCTCACCCGCGACGCGCACCGTGACCGGCGCGATCTCGCGCACCAGCTCCTCGCGCGCTCGACCGAGCACCGCGCCCGCGCTCGCGACGATCGGATCGAACGACGTGATCGCACGCCGGTCCGGCATCTCTTCGCGCAAGAGGCGATTGCGCGAGCGCAGCGCCTTGCCGTAGGTCGCGAGCGTCGCGGCGTAGCTCGGATCCATCTCGCTCAGGATCGCGTCGAGCAGCGCGCGCCGCGCGTCGGGCCCGCCCTGCGCGAGCTCGAGGTCGCCCGGATGGAAGAGCACCACCGGACACACGCCGAGCCACGTCGCGACCGAGCGCGGCCGCTTGTCGTCGAGCGCGAGCTCGCGCGCCTTGCCCCCGCGATGCACGCGCACCTTGAGCGTGTGGGGCGCGGGCGGCCCGCTCACCTTCGCGGCGATCACCGCGCTGTCCGCGTCGCGCGAGACGAGCTCCTCGGCGGGCGCGCCCCGAAAGCTCTGGAGCGACCCGAGGTAGCAGAGCGCCTCGAGCAAGTTGCTCTTGCCCTGCCCGTTGTCGCCCGAGATGACGTTGAAGCGCGCGCCCGGCGCGAGATCGAGCGGCGCGAGGTTGCGCCACTGCCGCGCAAAGAGCTGCTCGAACCGCAGCGCCTCCATCGCGCCGCATCATGTCCGGGCGCGCGACGCGAAGCGAGCTAGTCCATGTCCCAGCCGGCGCGGTGCTTCCCGCATCGCCCACAGCGGAACGTGTAGAGCCCACCGAGCTCCGCCTCTCCGCGCACGAACGCATCCCACCGCTGCGGATCGCAGCGCTCGTCGTCCGCGCCGAGCAGCTCGGTCACGAGCCGTCGCGCGCCCGCGTCGTCGCCGGCCCGTGCGAGGAGCTCTTCACGCTTCCACTCACCGACGAACACCATCGGAGCATCGCAGTGGAAGAGCCAGATCGCGCCCTGCCACGTCGAGAACGTCGGCGTGCGGAGCAGCTCCTCGAGAAGCTCGGACGCGACGTGCACGCGGCTCCAGCTCGGATCGTCCGGGCTCGGCGAGGTGTCGTAGAGCTCGGAGATCAGATCACTCGGCAGCCCGTGGGTGACGCCCTGGCGCGCGAGCTCGGGCGTGACCATGCCGAGCTCGGTGTCCTGCGTGCTCTTCGCCCGTCCCGCGCGGAAGCACGCGTGACAGGCACGCACCTCGCGCTCCACCGTCACCGGCGCGACCAGTGCCGCGCCGCACGCGCACGAAGGCACACGCTCCGCGACGTGCCAGTCGGTCCGCGCGCCGCACCCCGCGCACGTCAGCTCGACGTACCCGCCGATGCCGAACCCGAAGAGCTCACCTGGCTGCGCGCACAGCGCGCACGTGCCGCGGCCTCGATGACCGGTGCACGTCGAGAGCGGACCTTCGTAGAGCGGGAACGAGATCCCGAGCTCCGCGAAGGTCGCCATCAGATGCGCATCGGCATCACGACGCCGACGAACAGCGTCGCGTCGTTCGCCGGCTTGATCACGCCCGGGTCGAGCTCGCCCGAGAGCTCGAGCGCGACCTCGTCGTCGCTCAGCGACGCGAGCACGTCCTGGATGTACTTCGCGTTGAACCCGATGGTCAGCGGGTCACCCGCGTAGTCCACGTCGAGCTCCTCGCTGCCCTCGCCGACGTCGGGGTTCTCGCTGACCACGCGCAGCGAGCCCTCCTGCAGCATCAGCCGCACGCCGCCGCTCTTGTCGCTCGAGACGAGCGAGATGCGGCGCAGCGACTCGACCAGCGACGCGCGCGGGCACACCACGCGCTTGTCCTGGTTCTGCGGGATGACCTTCGCGTACGGCGGGAACTGCTCGTCCGCGAGCTTCACGGACAGCTGGATGCCCTCGCGCCGGAAGAACGCGTTGCCGCCCTGCGTCGCGACGCCGACCGTGACCGGCTGCGCCTCTTCGCCCTTCGCGGGCTTGTCCGCCTTCGCGTCCTCGAGCAGGCGCTTGAGCTCCGCGATGCCCTTGTTCGGCACGAGCATCGTGAAGTTCACCATCGAGGCGCCTTCACGCAGCTTGTGCTCGCACTTGCTGAGGCGGTGGCCGTCGGTCGTGACCATGCGGACCACGCGTCCCTCGCCCTCGAAGAGCGCGCCCGCGAGGTGCGGTCGCGTATCGTCGGTCGACATCGAGTACGAGGTCTTCGTGATCAGGTCGGCGAGCACGTCGACGTCGATCGACGAGAACTCCACCTCGCGCGGCGCGGGCAGCGGCGGGAAGTCGTCGCCCGGCATGCCCGGGATGCGGAAGCGCACTTTGCCGCTGCGGATCTCGGCGGCGTGGTTGGGACCGACCGTCCACTGCACGTCGCCGTCGGGCAGGTTCTTCACGATGTCGAACAGCGTCCGCGCTGCGACCGCGATCGAGCCGCCCTTCTTGATCTCGGCGGGCGCGGTGGCCGCGACACCGAGATAGAGATCCGTCGCAGCGAAGCGCAGCGTGCCAGTGTCCTCCGTCGTGAGGAGGATGTTCGACAGGATCGGCATCGAGCTCTTCCGATCCGCGACACCGTGCGTCCGCGCGAGGCCTCGGAGGAAGTTCCTCTTGCTGATCGTCAGCTCCATGCGCGCGCCCTCGGCTCCTGCCTTCCGGAACGCGCTCCCGACTCGGGCTGGGGAGAAGCGATCAGAAGGATCGGGAGAGTAATTACTTAAAAGGAGATCATCTCCTTAATCAGTCCTGTGGATTGTGGGATGAGGTCCGCATCCTGCCGGGATCATTGCTGATCCCGGTCCTCGGTCCCCGTGCACGGAGCGTGGAGAGATCGGGGACGAAACCCATCCACGATCTATCCACAGGTCCTTCCACGGGTTCCGAGCACACGAACCCACAGGTGTCGTGACTCTACCGAGCGCGGCGGGTCTCCGGCAAGTTTCGCGGATCTCGACGATCCTGGCCGAACGGCCTGCTCGCCGGCGCGAGCCCGGGAAGCACCGCCGCGGGCCCGGCGATCCACAAGGCGCGCACCACGACGAGCGCCAGCGCGAGCCCCGACGCCGAGGCCAACCACCCGTGCTCGTGGGCCTCTCCGGTCGCGAGCGGCGGGAGCGCCACCGGCACGAGCGCGTTCACCAGGAGCGCCCCCGCCCATGCCGTTGCGACCAGCGCGACGACGCCGTGCACCGCCGCGCGCGTGCCGTAGCGGCGACGGAGGAACGCGAGCGTCGCGACGTTGGTCGCGGGCCCGAGCGTGACCGCGACGAGCACCGCGCCGGGCGAGAGCCCCTTCGCGATCAACACCGCGCCGAGCGGCGCGGCCGAGGCGGGACACACGTACGCGGGGATCGCGAGCACGGCCATGAGCGGGATGTCGGCGCCGATCGCCGCGAACCCCGCGACCGACTCGGCGGGCACGAGCTCCGCGACGAGCGCGGCGAGCACGATGCCGACCAGCGCCCACGGCGCGTTGTGCAGCGCGAGCTCGTCGAACGCGGCGCGCCATCGCGTCAGCAGCGTTCCCTCCTGTGGCGCGTGATCGTGATCGTGATCGCAGCAGTCGTCGTGCGAGCACGAGCTCGTCGCGACGAGCTCGAACGAGCGCCCGCGGATCGTGATCGCCGCGGGCCTTCGCGCGACGCGCGCGATCACGATCGCGGCGACGATGCTGGTCGCGAGCGAGACGACGAGGTGCGCGGTCGCGAACGGCACGCCGAGGAAGCGCGCCATGACCGCGAACACCTCGACGCCGGCCTGTGGCGTCGCGAGCAGGAACGCGACCACGAGCGCGGCGCTCGCGCGCCGCATCGCGAGCCCTTCCGCGACGGGGAGGATCCCGCACGCGCACACCGGAAGCGGCGCGCCGTAGACCGCGCCGCGCATCGCGTCGCGCAGCGGGCTCGTCTCGCGCATCCAGCGATCGGGGAAGCGCCCGCCGATCGCCTGCACCAGCGCACCGAGCGCGAGACCGAGCAGCAGCATCGGCGCGGCCTCGAGCGTCGTGTCGACGAGCGCATCGACGAGCCGCAGCTCGAGCGCGCGCGTCGCGTCGGGCGCGAGCTCCCAGTGTGCGCGGGTGCCGAGCAGCGTGACGATCACGCCGACCGCGAGCGCGATCAGCTCGCTCACCCGCCGCCCCGACGTGCGCGCGTGCACCGGCGCGAGCGCGCGCGCGATCACGAACAGCAGGAGCCCCGACGCGATCGCATCGAACGCCGGCGTGAGCGACGCGACCTGCTCGCCGCCGAAGCGCGCGAAGGACACCCCGAGCACCGACGCGATCGCGAGCCCCGCGGCACGCAGTCCGATCGCGTCCGACGTCGACACCAAGAGCAACGCGGCGGTCGGCATCGCGTGCGCGATCAGCGCGAGCGCGAGCTCGCTCTCCGGTGCGCTGCGCGCCGCGATCGCCATGCGCGCCGCCTCGAACACGTGGTAGCCGAGCAGGCCCGCGTAGGTGAGCTCGGTCGCGAGCACCGCGCTGCGTCGCTCGCGCACCAGCCACGGCACCGCGAGCGACGCGCCCATCAGCAGCAGCGACCACGCGCCGATCCCGCGCGCCGACTCGGGCACGAGGTGCGTGCCCACGAGCGCCAGGCCCGCGCCGATCGCGAACGTTCGCACCGGCGCGTCGAGCGCCGGGCGGTGTCGAGCGAGCGACGCGATCAGCGCGCCGATCGCGCACGAGACGATCGAGACGAAGACGACGAGCGACATGACGAGACCTCTCCCGAGCGAGATGCACGCGGGCAGGTGCACGCGACGGACGGAGGAGAGCCCGCATGCGCACGTCTTCGCGACGTGACGCGTGATCCTCCGCGCGTGCGCTCAGGCGGGCGGCGAGGTCTTCGGTGCGTGATCGAGGACGCGCGCGGCGAGACGCGGCGTGTCGTGCGGTGCGGTGTGGAGCGACGAGACGTCGAACGCGACGACGCGTGACGGCGCCTCGTGGATCGTGATCGCCGCGACGGTGCGCAGCGCGTCCAGCGCGCAGCCGTCGTGCGCGTGATCGTCGCGGCTCGAGAGCGCGTCGTGATCGACGTGCGCGTGCGCTGCGTGCGCATCGTCCGCGTGCTCGACGCGCGCATGCTCCGCGCAGTGGACGTGCCGCACCAGCGCGAGGTGCGCGAGCGCGCCGAGCTGCGCGGTGGCGCACACCGCGAGCAGCGCGCTGGCCACCAGGCGGAACCAGGGACGCGGCATCGGCCGGGTCGTTATGGGCGGCGCCCGCGACGACGGTCAAGGAAGCCGCTGCTTGCGGCCCGCGTAGGACGCCGGTACAACACTTCAACGAATGGTGAAGTCATCGAGCGTCGCGACCGCCCGCAAGGGCACTGCTGCTCCTCGCACCACCACGAAGGCTACGAAGGCCGCGCCCACCGGCGAGAAGCCCACGTGCCGCCACGACGACGCGCCTGCGCGTCGCGGCAGCGTCGGGACGCTCGCGCTGGCGCGCGCGGCCGCGCTCTTCCGCGCGTGCGGAGACCCCGAGCGGCTCCGCCTGCTCGAGCGTCTCTCGCAGGGCGAGTTCTGCGTCTCGGAGCTCGCGGCGGAGTCGGGCGAGGGGCTCTCGACGGTCTCGCAGCGGCTGCGTCTCTTGCGCACCGAGGGGCTCGTCAGCCGTCGTCGCGAGGGCAAGCACATCTACTACGCGCTGTCCGATCAGCACGTCGCCGATCTCATCCAGAGCGCGCTGGAGCACGCGCTCGAGCCGCGCTCCCACGCGCACACCGGAGAAGAGGACGAATGACCCACAAGCACCACGACGATCACGAAGGCCACGAGCACGGCGCCGGCTGCGGTCACACCGCGGTGCAGCACGAGGGCCACACCGACTACCTCCACGACGGTCACCTGCACCACAAGTGCGCGCACGGCGGCGTCGAGGAGCACGAGCTCGCGATCGGCGGCACGAACCCCGCGGACTGCACGCCCGGCCACGCGTGCGCGGGCCACGCGAAGGGCCACGCCCACGGGCCCGGGTGCGGTCACGAAGCGGTGCCGCACGGCGACCACACCGACTATCTCGTCGACGGTCACCTGCACCATCCGCACGGCACGCACTGCGACGATCACGGGCCGCTCCGCGCCGCCTGATCGCGAACGAGAGAGACACGAGGCCGCGCCGCTCCCGACGAGGAGCCGCGCGGCCTCGGCGCGCTCAGAAGACGATCGCGTAGCGGAGCTCGAGCACCTCGCGCCCTCCGATCGTGTCGCGCTTCGTCTCGCCGTCGGCGCGCCATCCTTCGCGCTCGTAGAAGCGACGGGCGCGCGCGTTGTGCTCGAGCACCCAGAGGATCGCGCGACGTGAATCCGCGCGCAGCGCGTCGATCGCGTGCTCCATCAGCACGCGCGCGACGCCGGTGCCCGCTGCGCGCGACGTCACGTACATCGCGTAGAGCTCCGCGACGTCGTCGGGCACACCGCGGCCGGGGCCGATCGAGACGAAGCCCTGCGCGTCGTGATCGTCGAGCGCGACCCAGGTGCGCTCGCGTGGCGCGTCGCGCGCGAGGATGTCGCGCCAGCGCGCGGCGCGATCGGGCACCGAGAGCCCGTCGAGGAACGCGTCGGGCAGCAGACCGCGATAACCCCAGCGCCATCCCTCGACGTGCACGCGCGCGAGCGCATCGGCGTCGTCGACGCGGGCGAGTCGGATCGTCATCTCTCACTCGAGCTGGGTCGCGAACCACCAGGTGTTGCCCGCCACGTCGAGCACACCGCCGCGACGATCGGGGTCGCCCTCGCGCTGCTCGGGCGCGCGCACCGACGTCGCGCCCGCGGCGAGCGCGCGCTGGTACGTCGCGTCGACGTCGTCGACGTAGACGTGCAGGTGCGTCGGCACCGCAGGCCACTGCTCGCCCGAGTCGCCGATCATCACGATGCTGTCGTCGATGCGCAGCTCGGCGTGCATGACGGACCCGTCGGGCGCGTCGTAGCGACGCTCCACCTGGGCATCGAGGACGTTCTTCGCGAACTCGATGACGCGCGGCGCGCCGGGGCAGATGAGATACGCGGAGACGCGCGGATAGCTGTTCGGTCGCTTGGCCATGAGCGCGAGCGTGGCGCCTCGAGCGAGCGCGCGATTGGAGAAAATCGACGGCCGGCGCGAGTACATCGGATGTACATCCGATGTACGATGGATGTACACGCGCATGAACGACCTCTGTCCGCGCTGCGGTCGCGCCAGGCACGAGGGCGCGCACGATCTCTCCGAGGCCGAGCGTCGCGCGCTGCGTCCTTCGTTCTGTCCGAAGTGCAGTGGCGGGCCCGACGATGCTCATCCGCGCTGCGCGAGCGAGACGACGCTCTTCTACCAGTGCAGCTGCGGCGTGCGCTGGACGTGCCCCCGATGAGCGGAGTCAGCGCGCCGCGCAGTGGGCGACGTGCTCGACGAGCCGAGAGTCGGCTTCTCCCTCGATCATCAGGCCGTCGTCGTTCAGCTCGAGCTCACCGCTCACGCTGAAGACGCCGACGACGTGGCCGTGGACATCGAGGACGGGCGCGCCGCTGAACCCGCGCACGTCGACCGGCGGATCGAGGTCGTAGACGAAGCGGCCCTCGGCGCCCGCCGTGACGCGACCGCGGTAGACGTTCTGCACGCAGGTCTCCTCGGAGTACGGGCAGCCGACGAGGAACACGGCGTCGCCCACGTCCGCGGGGCGCGCCGCGATGCGCAGCGGTGTGGACGGGAGCGTGTCCGGGTCGGCGTCCGTTCGGAGCAGGAGCCAGTCGTCGAACACGGCGGGCTCGGTGAGGCCGGTCGCGCGGATCTCGCGCTCGGGCTGGGTGCGCGGGTAGATCGTCCACTCCTCGAGCAGCGCGTCGAAGCGCGTCGGATCGCGCATCGCGAGCCCATCGACCGCGGGCTCGATGCCGCCGGGCTCGGCCGTGAGATGCGCGGCCGTCGCGACGTGAGCGCGACCGCCGGCGTCGATCAGGAATGCGCTCGCGCCGCCCGAAGGCGGGCGACCCGAGAACGACATCTCGTTCGTGAGCACGAGCTGCGGCCACTCGTCGTGCGGCGTGCTCGCCCACGGCTCGGCCTGCGACGCGGCCGAGCCCTCGACCACGCTCGTCGCGCAGCGCTCGCGCGATGCGTCGACGATCGCGTCGGCGGAGATCCTCGGCGCGCCGGCCGGTCCTCCGCCGTCCAGGATCGCGCGCGCGATCACCTCCGTCGCGGGCGCGATCACGCTGAAGTGATCGAGGCCCGGAACGACGACGGCCTCGACCGGCGCGGTGCCGGCCATCGCGTCGAGCCACGGCAGGAGGTCGCCGTTCGACGGCTGCTCGGCGCCTTCGACGAGGAACGTCGGCGTGCGGATCTCGTCGACGAAGTGGCTCGCGTCGCGCAGCCAACGCTCGGAGAACGAGACGTGCGGCGGCAGGCAACCGCCGTCGCCGTAGTCCGTGACCGCCGCCGTCGGTCCGATCGCGAACACCGCGCGGTAGCGATCGCTCGCGGCCGCGGTCAGCAGCGCGAGCGTCGCGCCGGTGCTGTGCCCGACGAGGTAGATGCGCTCGGGGTCCACGTCCGGGCGTGCGGCGAGGAAGTCTGCGGCAGCGACGAGGTCGTCGATCTCGCCGAAGAAGCACTCGGCGGAGCCCGGGTTGTCGTGGTTGCCGCGAAAGCTCGGGAACATCACGACGAGCCCGTCCTGCGCGAACGCCATGCCGCTCTGATCGTCGCCGCGCCACGTGCGCGACCACGCGAGCGCGCCGATGCTCCAGTCGAAGCCGCCGTGCACGTACACGACGGCGGGACGGCGCGGGCCCTCGCGCGGCTCGGAGACGTACGCCCAATTCGCCCCGAGCGGCGCCGCGTAGCGCACGAGCGCGTAGGTGCCCTCGGGTGGCTCCTCGGGAGGCGGACCGGCGAAATTCGGCAGCGGGAAGTGGTTGACGTGGCGCGCGCGCTGTTCCGCGAAGGGCATGTTCACCGCCCACACGCCGGTGAGGCACAGGGCACACGCGCCGATCGCGAACAGCGATCCGCACCCCAAGGCGATCTTCCACGCTCCCCGCATCGACGCGACCTCCGCGCGGAGCTTAGCGAGCGATCGTCGAGCGCGGGCTTCGGAACGCCGGCGGCCGATCAGCGCAGCGCACCGAGGAACTGCGCGCCGGGGAGCATCAGCGCGGCGCGCCGGCCGAGGACGCGCACCGTCACGGGCTGGCCCGCGGGGTTGCGATCGACGAACCGGAACGTCGCCTCGCTGCCCTGCTCGAGCCGGACGAGCACGTTCCAGTGCACGCCATTCCTGCGGCGCACCTCCACGATCGACGTCACCTGACCTCGATGGATCGCGCCCTCGTGCAGGAGACGCGTCGCCGCGCGGGCGCGCCAGAGCGCGACCATCCACACGAGCCCCGCGAGCCCGAAGAGCGCGAGCGCCGCGAGCACTCCGAGCGGACGATCGTTCGGCATCGCGATCGCGATCGCGTGCAGGATCGCGGCGCACCCGCCGAGCGCCGCGAACGCGCCCAGCGCGAAGCTGCGCCAGACGAGCTTCAGCCCCGCGGCATCGAGCAGCGGTGCGGGCGCCGTGGCGCCGGGGCTCGCCGGCAGCGGCGCTGGCCGAGGCGGCGCCGCAGGCGCGGGCCGCGCAGGCGCGATGGGCATGCTTTGGTAGGCGCTCGGGCCCGAGTACGGCCGCTCCGCCGGCCACTCCACCGACGCCACGCGCGTGTGATCGCCGAGCTGATGGACGCGGGGATCGTCGTCGGCGATCGCGAGCGCGAAGAGGCCCATCGCGGCGAACGTCGTCGAGCGCTCGGTGGTCGGGCCGTAGTCGATGGCCGCGATCTGTCGCACTCGCGCCAGCGTCTCGCTGGCGACGACGTGCAGCTCCACGATGAATCGATACTGCGTCCCGCCCGTGTAGTCGGACTGCGCTCCGAACTCGAGGTTCTCGCGCAGCAGGAAGCGATGGCCCGCGGCGTCAAGGAACGCCGTCGCGCGTCCTGGCATCGCCCCAGCGGCCTGCGTCGGCGGGCGCGTCTCCTCGACGCGGATCGAGACACCTCCGTAGGTGGCACCCACACAAAGGACATACTCCGAGCGGCGATCGCGCCACAAGCGCTGCCCGGCGCAGATCGATCTGCGGGGCGCACCGCGCGCCTGGCGTCGCGACCGAGAGCCCAGAAGGCCCGCAGCAACTGCTGCGGGCCTTTCTGATCGTCACTCGGCAGCTTCGGCGTGCTCCTCGCGCGTCGCGCGCTCGTGCGATGCCGCCGCGTCGCGCGCGCTCTCCGCGCCGTAACGCGCGCGCAGCGCGCGCTCCACGTACGCGTAGTCGCTCGGATCGACCGGCAGGAGCCACTGCGCGACCCGCTTCGCCGGCGAGAGCGTCATCTTCATGTCCGCGAGGAGCTCGTCGATGTGGTGCAGCGAGAACGGGATGATGTTCGTCCCCTTCGCGTGCTTGCCCGCCGTGCGCGCCTCCATCCACGCCAGCCTCCGCGCGATGTGCTCGCGCTGCGCCGCTTCGCTCGGCAGCGCGATGTCGCCTCGGAGGTGCTGCACCAGCCAGAGCGCGGACATCTCGCAGTTGAGCTGGCTGAAGAACGACGAGTTGTATCCGTTGAACGCGAGGCGCGGCACGCCGACCGGGAGCACCGAGCGATGCAGCTGGAAGTTGCCCTGCGCGTCGGTGACGCGGCGCACCACGTCGTCGTCGAGGAAGGGCACGCGCTGCTGGAACCCGGTGCCGCACACGACGAGATCGGCGCGCACCTCGCGGCCGTCGGAGAGGTGCGCGTAGCCCGCGCTCAGCCGCACGATCTCGACGTTCCTCTCGACGGTCAGCGCGCCCGACGCGACCTGCTCGAAGAACCCGTCGCTCGCGAGGCTCACGGTGCTGCGCGCGATCGTCTCGAGCGGCTTGCCCGGGTGCAGGCCGAGCTCGCGCAGCCGGAGCTGCCGCGTGATCACGGCCTCGACGCTGCCGAGCATCGCGTCGCGGATGCCGCGCCCCGCGCCGTGGAGGAAGCGCTCGAGCCCGGCGAGCTCGATGTACTCGAAGAGCGCCTCGCCCATGCGCGTCAGGAGGAGGAACTTGAAGTTCAGCAGCTTGCCGAGGAGCTTCGGCACCTTCCAGATCAGCTCGCGCGCGACGACGGTCGTGCTCGCGCTGGTGCTCGCGACCGCGCTCGCGACGTCGCACGACGACTTGCCGTAGCCGACGACGAGCACGTGCTTGCCGCGCGCGTCCTCGGGGTCGTGGAGCTCGCACGTGTGGCAGATGCGTCCGCCGTTCGCGACGAACTCGTCGCGCCCCGCGTACGACGGCACGAAGGGCGCCGAGAAGATCCCGTTGCAGACGACCAGGAAGTCGAATGCGAGCGAGAGCGCCTCTCGGCGACGCCGCGCGCGCACCGTCCACGTCGCGCTCCGCTCGTCGTAGCTCGCGCGCTGCACCTCGGTCTCGAGCAGCACGTGCTCGGCGATGCCGAAGTGCTCGGCGTACGCCGCGAGGTAGGCCTGCACCTGCGCGCCGGAGGGCCACTCGGGATAGCTCGCGGGCATCGGAAAATCCGAGAGCGCGTAGGTCGTGCGCGGATTCTGCGTGGTGAGCCCTGGGTATCGGCGCGACGCCGACCACACGCCGCCCACGTCCGCGGCCTTCTCGAAGACCGTCACCTCGTACCCGAAGGTCTTCAGCACCTTCGCGGTGCTGAGCCCCGCGAACCCCGCTCCGATGATCGCGACTGTCTTGATCACGACTGCCTCCGCTGTGTCGACGGCGCAGTGCAGCGCGTGTGCCCAGCGCGCGAAGCGCGGATCGGCGCGGAATTCTGGGCGCACGAAGCTCGCGAGAATCTGCGCTCGCGAGTTTTCGCGACGCCGCTCGCAAGTTCTCGTGAGCTGGACTGGCAGGTTCCGGTCGCAGGCCCGGCCGCGCACCGGGCCGGCCGCGACGGGCCCGGGAGTGCGTCGTGCCCCAAGAACGACCGAAGGGCCGGAAGCTCTCGCCGCCGGCCCTTCGTTCAGCCCGTCTTGCTCGGGCTCCCTGTTGTATGGACGTGCCCGGGATCGAACCGGGGACCTCTAGAGTGCGATTCTAGCGCTCTCCCAGCTGAGCTACACGCCCGTGAGGGAGGCGGAATATACATGGGCCGATTCGCCGCGCAAGCACTGTTCGTGGTTCTCGTCGCGTGTGCTCCCAACCGAGCGGAATCACCGCGGATTTCGCATGATGACGCGCCTCGCTGGGGCGGTCTCGACGTCGTCGAGCGAGGCCGCGGGAACGTCACGGTGGTGCTCATGCACGGCTACGGCGCGCCCGGGGACGACCTCGTCGCGCTCGGTGAGGAGCTCTCCGCCGAGGTACCGGCGCGCTTCGTGATGCCGGCTGCGCCGCGCATCTGGCAGGGCGGTCCTCCCGGTCGCGCGTGGTTCGAGCGCGAGCCTTCGCTCGCTCGCGCTCAGCTCCCCGCGGCGTCGCGCGCGGTCGACGGAGTGATCGCGACGCTGGTCGACGAAGGTGTGCCCGCGTCGCGGCTCGTCCTCGCCGGGTTCTCCCAGGGCGCGATGATGGCGCTCGAGCGATCGCTGCGTGGCCCCGCGACGCCGCGCGCGATCGTGCTCCTCTCGGGCGGCGCGATCCGCGGTGTCGACGACGGCGAGCTCGACTGGTCGCGCCTCGCGAACCTGCCGGTGTTCGTCTCGCACGGACGACAGGATCCGATCCTGCCGTTCTCCGGCGCGGAGACGATGGTGCAGCGCGCCGAGGCCGCGGGCGCGCGCGTGACGTTCGTGCCGTTCGACGGGGGACACTCGATCCCGCCGGTCGTACGACGCGAGGTGACGCGATTCCTGCGCGAGGTGGTGGCGCGATGAGGCTCGCGCTCCTCGTGCTGCTCGTGCCCTCGATCGCGATGGCGCAGCCACGTGCGCTCGAGGTGCGCTCGCTCGGCGGGTCGTGTGGCGAAACGACGCGCGACGTGCCCGCGGCGTCGCTCCGCGCGAGCGCGAACATGCGCGGCGAGGTGACGATCGCGATCACCTCGATGCGCTTCTACTGCGCTCCGGCGCCGCGCTTCGACGCGAGCGTGCGCGACGACGGAACGATCGTGCTCGTCGCGCGCGAGCCCGAGGCACCGGTCGCGCGCTGCACCTGCGCGCACGACGTGCGGCTCCGCCTGCGCGTCGTGCCGCCCGGGATCCACCGCATCGAGGTCCGCTTCCGCGACGAGGTGCTCGCGACGGGCGAGGTCGGCGTCGCGAACGTGCGGCGACGTTAGGGGCGCGGCGGCTCGCACCGTCCGGGGCCGAGCGCGCACGATCCGAAGACGCACGCGCCGCACCCGCAGTCGTCGTCGTCGTCGCAGGGCACCGTCGTGCATCCGTGCGCGTCGACGTCGTCGACGCCGCCGGGCACGCACGTCGATCCGATCGGGCACGCGTATCCTTCGTCGCAGCGCTGCGGGCGGCAGCGCCCGTCGTCGCCGCACGTCTCCCAGCGCGAGCACGACGTCGCGGTGCAGCGCTCGCGGCACTGGCTGCACGAGCCCTGGTTCAGCTCGACGCACACCTGCGAGGCGGCGCAGTCGCCGTCGTTCGCGCACTCCATCGGGCAGAACCCGGCCACGTAGAACGCGCTCGTGTCGCCGGGCGCCCAGCACGAGCCGCTGCCGCCGCAGTCGGCGTCGCTGCGGCACTCGGTCGACGTCATCGCGGGAGGAGGCTCGTACGCGCCGCATCCGCTACCCGCGTCGGGCAACGTGGGGCACCCGAACGGAATGACCGACACGCGCAGCCGTCCGTCCACGCACGTCCGGTCGACGTAGCCGCAGTTCGTCGGGCCATCGCGGAACTCGCGGCAGGACTCGTCGAAGTCGCAGCGCGCGCCCTCGCTCGCGCTGGACGCTTCGGAGCACGAGTCGACGGGCTCGGCGCACCCGAGCAGCGCGAGCGTGAGCAGGAGCGGCAGTCCTCGTTCGATCTTCATCCGTCCCCCCGTGCCACGCAGTGCCAGCCCTACGAGCGCACACGAGCGAGCAAGCGCTGCGCCGAGCTCCTGCGCGTCCTGCGCGGGCGCTCGTGATCGAGTGAGCCGATCCTCGCTCGTCGCGACACTGCAGGTCGATGCGACCGACCCTCCCACTCGTGCTCTGGGCGTTGTGCTCCATCGGCTGCACCGGCAGCGCCCCGTTGCTGAGCGACCGCGACGCCGGCCTCCCCGGGCCGGGCATCTCCACGAGCTCGTTCGTGTCGTGCGAGCCCGAAGCCGATGGCTGGTACGCCGAGGCCGAGCTGCCGCTGAACGTCGCGACGGTGCGCGGCCTGCGCGCGGTGCTCTGTGATCTCGAGGGCACCGCGCCCGAGCGCAGCGGGGGCCTCCCGTGCGCGATCACGTCGGAGGTCGCGTTCTCCGACACTGTCGCACGCGTCGCGTGCGGGTCGGGCGACCCCGCGGCGGGTGGTTTCCGCTACGGCACCGTGCGCTTCGTCGTCGACCCGTGACGACCCGAGCGCCGCGAGAGCACACCGCGTGAGCAAGCGCCGCGCCGCAGCTTTACGGGCTCTTCGCGTGCGGGGTATGTCCTTCGTCTCACTCCACGAGGCGGACGCGATGGGATTCTCGGGGCTCGACTACTACGGCATCGACGACGAGCTGAGCGACGAAGAGCGGATGGTTCGCGACAACGTTCGTCGCTTCGTCGACGAGCGCATCGAGCCCATCATCGCGAAGCACTTCGAGGACGGCACGTTCCCGATGGAGCTCGTCCCCGAGTTCGCGAAGCTCGGTCTGCTCGGCGCGAACCTCGAGGGCTACGGCTGCGCGGGCATGGGCGACGTCGCGTACGGCCTCGCGATGCAGGAGCTCGAGCGCGGCGACTCGGGCATCCGCTCGTTCTGCAGCGTGCAGGGCTCGCTCGCGATGTTCCCGATCCACGCGTACGGCAGCGAGGAGCAGAAGCAGAAGTACCTGCCCGGGATGGCGAAGGGCGAGCTCATCGGCTGCTTCGGCCTAACCGAGCCCGACTTCGGATCGAACCCGACGGGCATGATCACGAAGGCCGAGAAGGTCGCCGGCGGCTATCGCATCAACGGCGTGAAGCGCTGGATCACGAACGGTGATCTCTGCCACCTCGCGGTGGTGTGGGCGAAGCTCGACGGAAACGTGCGCGGCTTCATCGTGCCGCGCGGCACCAAGGGCTTCTCGACGCGCAAGATCGACGACAAGTGGTCGCTGCGCGCGAGCGTGACGAGCGAGCTGTTCTTCGAGGACTGCGTGGTCGACGAGGACGCGATCCTGCCCGGCGTGCGCGGGATGCGCGGTCCGCTCTCGTGCCTCTCGCAGGCGCGCTTCGGGATCTGCTGGGGCGCGATCGGCGCGGCGATGAGCTGCTACGACACCGCGCTCTCGTACGCGAAGGATCGCAAGCAGTTCTCGCGTCCCATCGCGGGCTATCAGCTCGTGCAGCACAAGCTGACGGAGATGGTCAGCGAGATCACGAAGGCGCAGTGCCTCACGCTGCGCCTCGGCCGGCTCAAGGAGGCGAAGAAGGTGCGCCCTCCGCAGATCTCGCTCGCGAAGCGCAACAACGTGTCGATGGCGCTCAACATCGCGCGCGTCGCGCGCGACATCCTGGGCGGCAACGGCATCACGTACGCGTACTCGCCGGGCCGTCACATGATGAACCTCGAGACCGTCTACACGTACGAGGGCACCCACGACATCCACACGCTGATCGTCGGTCAGGACGTCACGGGGCTCGCCGCGTTCGAGTGATCACCGTCCGAGGGTCGTCGGCGAGCGCCTCGGGGTGCTCGAATGTCGCGCGATGGCCCTCGATCAAACCGTGCCCACTTCGCCCGCGCGCTCGTCGCGCGACGTCGTCGATCGCGCGCTCACCGAGCTGCACGCGCACCGCACCGAGTGGGCGCGGCTGCCGGTGCTCGAGAAGCGCGCGCTGCTCGAGCAGATCAAGGATCGCGCGGCGCGCCTCGCGCCCGAGTGGGTCGAGGTCGCGACGCGCATCAAGCGCTTGCCCACGGGATCGCCGATCGCCGGCGAGGAGTGGATGAGCGGGCCGTGGGCGCTGATCGCGGGCATCGTCGGGCTCTCGCGCACGCTCGAGCGCATCGCGCGAGGACGTGATCCGCTCGAGGGCGCGCGTCTGCATCGCGCGGCCGACGGACGGGTGATCGTCGACGTGTTCCCGTCGAGCCCGTTCGAGCAGGTCTTGCTGTCGGGCTACTCGGCGTCGGTGTGGATGCAGCCCGGCGTCGACGAGCGCGAGGTGCGGCGCAGCGCGGGCTCGTTCCATCGCCACGTGCGCGATCCGATCGGCTCGCTCGCGCTCGTGCTCGGCGCGGGGAACATCACGTCGATCGCACCGCTCGACGTGCTCTACGAGATGATCGCCGAGGGGCGCGTCGTCGTGCTCAAGATGAGCCCGGTGAACGAGGCGCTCGGGCCGGTGCTCGAGCGCGTCATGGCGCCGCTCGTCGAGCGCGGGTTCCTGCGCTTCGTGTACGGCGGCGCGGACGTCGGCGAGATGCTCACGCGGCATCGCCTCGTCGAGAAGATCCACGTCACCGGCTCGGCCGCGACGCACGACGCGATCGTGTTCGGCACCGGCGACGAAGGCCGTGCGCGCAAGCAGCGCCGCGAGCCGCTCACGCAGATCCCGGTGACGAGCGAGCTCGGCGGCGTGGGCCCGGTGATCGTCGTGCCCGGCGTGTGGAGCGAGGCGGACATGCGCTTCCAGGCCGAGCACGTCGCGACCCAGAAGCTGCACAACGCAGGCTTCAATTGCGTTGCCGCGCAGGTGCTGGTGCTCCACCGCGAGTGGCCGCTGCGCGAGCGCTTCCTCGCGATCCTGCGCGACACGATCGCGCAGCTCCCGAAGCGCGCCGCGTACTACCCGGGCGCCGACGCGCGTCAGCGCGATGCCGTCGAGAAGCACGCGCGGTCCGAGCTGCTTGGCGGCCAGGACGTGCCGTACACGCGGATCGTCGATCTCGATCCCGACGATCGCAGCGCGCCCGCGTACCGCAGCGAGTTCTTCGGCGCGACGTGGGCCGAGACGTCGATCTCCGCGCCCGACGTGCAGTCGTTCCTCGCGCGCGCCGTCACGTTCGCGAACGAGCGGCTCATGGGCACGCTCGGCGCGCAGATCCTCGTGCACCCCGCGACGCAGCGCGCCCATCGCGCGGCGATCGAGCGCGCGATCACGGACCTGCGCTACGGCACGATCGCGGTGAACGCGTGGAGCGGCGTCGGGTTCCTGCTCGCGAACGCGAGCTGGGGCGCGTTCCCGGGGCACACGCTCGAGGACATCCAGAGCGGGCGCGGCGTGGTGCACAACGCGATGCTCCTCGAGCGCACGGAGAAGACGGTGGTGCGCGGGCCCTTCGCGCCGTTCCCGCGATCGCTCCTGCTCGGAGAGCGCCACACGTCGCCGAAGCCGCCGTGGTTCGTGACCCATCGCCGCTCGGATCGTGTCGGAGCGCTGCTCACGCAGTTCGAGGCCGCGCCTTCGTGGCGCAAGCTGCCCGCGATCTTCGCGGCGGCGCTCTCGGGGTGACGGGTCAGCGTCCGTCGAGGTAACGCTCGGCGCGCGCGAGGTCGTCGAACACGCGGAAGCCCTCGTCGCGATCCACGCTCGCGAGGCGCTGCGCCTGGAGCCACCCGGACGCGCTGCGCACGACGATCGCGACGCGCCGGAAGTCGCGCACGATCTCGCGACGCAGCGGCGCGTACCACGCCTCGTACTCGGGATCGTTCACGCCGCGCGCGAGGCGCACGTCCATCATCAGCGTGTGGGTCGCGCGATCGATCGCGTCGAGCACGTCGAGCACCGGCGTGCACGCGAGCTCGGCGTCGGCCTGCGAGCGGAAGAGCGGGGGCAGGCGACGCACGATCACGCGACGCGCGTCGCGATCGATGTCGACCTCGAACCAGTCGCTCGCGTGTCGGCGGACGAGAGCCACGGCCCACGCATCATCGCACGGCTCACGTCTCGTCGAGCGGCGCGTCGCACACGTCGCGACGACCACACCGCGCGCACTCACCGCCGTTCCACAGGTGATCGAAGATGCCCTGCACCTGATCGAGCAGCGCCTCGTCCTCGGTCACGAACCCGAGCTCGAAGTTGCGGTTGCGATCGCCCTTCGCGCCGAGCCCCGCGCCCGTCCAATTCGCGCTCCCCAGGTACAAGAGCGCGCCGTCGACGATCACCGCCTTGAGGTGCAGCCGCGCGCACTGACGCAGCGCGAGCCCGCCCTTCACGAGCCGCGGGTGCGCGTCGAACGCGTCGCGGAACGCCTGCGAAGGAAAGCCCGCGTGGAGGATGCGCAGATCGACGTGCTTCTGCGCGAGATCGTCGAACACCTCGAGCATCGAGCGATAGCTCGCGCGCCGTCCCGGCATCTTCGCGCGCGTGTCCTCGACCATCAGCTCCTTGAGGTTCGCGGTGGCGATCCACACGCTCACCTTCGCGTCGATCACCGCGCGCACCACGCTCTCGTAGTGCCCGCGACCCGCGACGATCTTCGTGCGCACGAGCCGCGAGGCGCTGACGAAGTCGAGCTCCACGCTCATCGCAGCTCCGGGACCCGCAGCTCGGGGACGAGGTGCACGGGCTCGTCGCCGCGCAGCACCCGCATCGCGTCGCGCAGCGCGCTCGACGCCATCCGGGCGCGCGCCTCGCGCGTCGCGCTCCCGAGGTGCGGCAGGAGCACCACGTCGTCCCGCGCGACGAGCCCCGGATGCACCCGCGGCTCCTCCTCGTACACGTCGAGCCCCGCGCCGCCGAGCTGTCCGCGCTCGAGCGCGCGCACCATCGCGGCCTCGTCGACGACCGTGCCGCGCGCGGTGTTGATCAGGACGACGCCGCGCTTCATGCGCGCGAATTCCGGCTCGCCGATCAGGTGGCGCGTCGCGCGCGAGCCCGGCACGTGCAGGCTGATCACGTCGCTCTCCGCGAGCAGCTCGCGCAGCGTGACGTGCACCGCGTACGGCTCGTTCTCGAACGGCACGTCGCCGCGCGTGCTCGCGATCACGCGCATGCCGAACGCGTCGGCGCGCCGCGCGACCGCGCGCGCGATGCGCCCGTAGCCGATCAGGCCGAGCGTCTTTCCGTCGAGCTCGTGCCCGAGGAGCATCGTCGGCGACCAGCCGCCGAAGCGCCCTTCACGCACCATCGCCTCGCCCTCGCGCACCCGGCGCGCGCACGCGAGCAGCAGCGCCAGCGCGAGATCCGCGGTCGACTCCGTGAGCACGCCGGGGGTGTGGGTGACGATCACGCCGCGCGCGCGGCACGCGTACACGTCGACGTTGTCGTAGCCCACCGCGGCCTGCGCGATCACCCGCAACGAAGGCAGCTGCTCGAGCAGCTCGCGATCGATGCGATCCGCGACCGACGTCACGATCGCGCCGCACGCGCGGCCGCGATCGATCAGCTCCTCGCGCGTCGGCCCGCGCTCGTGCGCGAACACGTCGATCATCACGCCGGGGCCCACCACGTCGGCCGCGTCCACCGGCCATCGACGCGTCACGAACACTCGCGGAAAGCTCATCGACGATGCTTGCTCCACTCCTCGACGAACTCCCAGTCCGCGATGAGCCCCTTGCGCAGCAGCAGCGAGAGCAGCGCCGCGAAGAGCGGCTCCCAGCGCGCGTCGGGGAGCACCGCGCTCACGTCCTTGCCCTCCGCGCGCGCCTGCAGCGCCGCGATCAGATCGCGCGTCGTGAGCGACTCCTGCGGCGCTTGCTCCTCGGGCTTCTTCTTCCCCGACGCGGGCAGCTTCACCGTCGTGCCGTCGAGCAGCGTGAGCGTGATCGTGCGCGGCTTCTTCGCGGGCGCGGGGCGTGCGGGCGCGGCGGGCACCGCGGGCTCGGGGGAGGGCGCAGCGGGCGGCGCGGGCTCGGGGGCCGCGACCTCGGTGGGCACCGCGGGCGCCTTGGGGATCGACGGCTCGAGCTCCGCCTCGTCGAGCTCGACGGGCGCGATCGACGAGCGCGTGACGACCGGCGGCGGCGCCGCGATCGACGGCGCCTTCCGCTTCACGATCGGCGCGGTCGCCGCGGTCTCGCGCCCGCCGAAGTAGTAGACGCGGATCGCGTTCCGCACGTCGCTGCTCGACGCGACCATCGGCTTCACCGGCATCCCGGCCTGCTGCGCGATCGCGATGAGCGCGGTCTCGTTCGTCGGATCGTCGGTCGCGACGAAGAGCGTGTCGCCCTGCTTGCGGATCTTGCGCACGTAGACCGGCACGCAGCCGTACTTCTCGGCGAGCTCGGCGGGGATGAGGTTCAGGAGCTCGCGCGAGAAGTCGACGTGATAGAGGTTCACCCACGGGATGCTCAGCTGGTTCGAGAGCACCTGCGCGAGCTGCACCTCGCTCACGTAGCCGAGCTCCACCAGCAGCTCGCCGAGCCGCCCGCCGCGCGTCTTCTGCAGCGCGAGCGCCTCGTCGACGTGCTCGGCCGTGACCATCTGCGCCTGGACCAGCATGTCCCCGAGTCGGATGCGGCTCATCGACTCGAATTCTCGCGGATCGCGAGCACACGCACGAAATAAGCGGCAACCCCCACCCTTGCGGTGCCGGGGGCCGAGCGTCATAGGCTCGTATCCGATGCTCGAGACCGACGCTCATCTTTCGGGCGGGGATCGCGCGGTCACCACGATCACCGAGGACGGCTCGTTCCGCGTCGTGACCCTGCGGTCGACCCAGACCGTGACTGCCGCGATCGCTGCGCAGAACGCCACCGGCACGACCGCGGAGCACCTCGCGGATCTGATCACCGGCTCCGTGCTCGTGCGCCTCACGATGGCGCCCGACCTGCGCGTGCAGGGCGTGGTGCGCGGCAAGACCGGCAAGGGCACGCTCGTCGCCGACTGCCATCCCGACGGCGGCTGTCGCGCGCTGGTGCGCGAGACCGCGGGCCCGATCGAGATCGGCCCCGGCTCGCTGGTGCAGGTGATGCGCTCGCTGCCCAACGGCACGAGCCACCAGGGCGTGGTCGAGATCCCCGCGGACTACGGGATCAGCGGCGCGTTCATGGTCTACATGCTCGAGAGCGAGCAGGTGACGAGCGTGATCGGCGTCGGCTGCGTGATGAGCGAGGACGACAAGGTCTCGGTCGCGGGCGGATGGATCGTGCAGCTGCTCCCGGAGTGCAAGGAGCCGCCGCTCGAGCTGATGTACCAGCGCATGCGCCTCGACTTCGCGGACCCGAAGAGCGTGCTGCGCTCGCTCGGCGGCGACCCCGAGACGCTGCAGTCGGAGATCCTCTACGGCATGCCGTACCAGCAGACCGGCGGCGCGCTGATCGAGCACCGCTGCTACTGCAGCCCCGAGCGCGTCTTCGCGAGCATGGCGACGCTGGGCCGCGCGGATCTCGAGGACATCCTGCGCAAGGGCGAGACGCTCCACGTGAGCTGCGACTACTGCAATCGCCCGTACGAAGTGCACCCCGAGACGCTGCGTGGGTTGCTCGAGGCGAGCTGATCGGGCCAACGGCCGATCACGCCTTCTTGCGCGCCGCCGCGTTCACCGCGGCCGGTGACGGCACGCTCGCGCGGGGCACGTAGCCCGGCGGCGGCGGCGGGATCGACAGGCGCTGTCCCGGCAGCGGCGGCGCGGGCGGGAGCTTCGCGCTCGGCGCCGGGAGCTTCGTGCCCGGCGGCGCCATCGACGGTCGCGACCCCGGCGGCGCGGGCGGACGCACCGTGGGCGGCGCGGGCGGACGCGTGCTCGACGCCCCGGGCTTCGTCGCGCTCGGCACCGGCTTCGCCGCCGCCGACTTCGCGACCGGCGCGGCGGGCTTGGCCACGATGCCGCTCGAGCTCGCCGTCGCGGGCTTGGCGACGATGCCGCTCTCGCTGACCGACGCGGGCTTCGTCGCCGCGGGCGGCGCCGACGAAGGACGTCGGTCGATCCCGAACGGCTCGACGCGCGGCAGCGCCGGGCTCGGCGGGATCGCGGGCATCGCCGGACGCGACGTGCTCGGCGGCGCGATCGACGGCGGCGCCGACGAGAAGCGCGCCGTCGGCTCGCGCGACTTGATCGTGCTCGGCGGGATCACGCTCGCGCGCGCGACGGTGCGCGACGCGGGCATCGGTGCGCGGTCTCCGTCGACGAGCCGCACCACGGTGCGCAGCTCGCAGAGGACCGGGGGTGCGTGGGGGCCCGTGCTCGGGCGCTCCACGACGAACGGCATGGTGGAATCCTTCGCGCGGCGGGAGGTCATCGCGAGCGCGTTCTTCAAGAAGAGTGCCTCGCGAATTCCGCGACGATCCCGACGCACCCGCGGCACGCGGAGCGCTCCGCGCGCGCTCCGCCGCTTTGTGGACAATCGACTCCAGCGCGCACGACGATCCGCGCGATGGGCCCCCGCACACGCGCGCGTTCGGCCGCGTCGGCCTGCGGTGTGGTCGCGCTGATCGCTGCCTCGTGCGGCACGCCCGAAG
The DNA here is from genome assembly GCF_000737325.1 of Sandaracinus amylolyticus. Classification (NCBI taxonomy): domain Bacteria; kingdom Pseudomonadati; phylum Myxococcota; order Polyangiales; family Sandaracinaceae; genus Sandaracinus; species Sandaracinus amylolyticus. The sequence goes on along the minus strand of NZ_CP011125.1, from coordinate 9,884,228 downwards.
AGCGACCCGACGCCGCGCTCGAGCCCCTCGCGCTCGCGCCCTCCTTCACGATCGAGCTCCCGCCCGCCGAGCCCGCGACCGCGATCACGCGGATCGACGCGTTCCTCGGCGAGCCCGACGCCCCGCGCATCACCTCGCTCTCCGAGGCCGCGCTCGAGGGCGTGGGGCGGGGGCGCGGCGGACGCAGCGTCGCGTTCGTCGTCACGCTGCGCGACGGAACGCGTGGGTACTTCAAGCCCGAGCAGACGTTCTCGAGCGGCTCCTACGCCGCCGAGATCGCCGCGTACCACCTCGATCGCGCGCTCGGGCTCGGACGGGTCGCGCCGGTCGTCGGTCGCCGCGTGCCGTGGTCGCGGCTCGAGCCGGTGCTGAGCGAGCACGCGCCCGAGCGCCTCCGCGAGGTCGTGGTCCAGCCCGACGGAACGGTGCGCGGCGCGCTCGTGTGGTGGATCCCCGAGGCGCTCCCTTCGCTCGACCTCGGGCGCGGCTGGGAGCGCTGGATCCGGCTCGACGGCGCGCTCGCGATCACCCCGTTCCAGCGCCCGCGCGAGTACGCGGCGCTCGCCTCGGGGACGGTGCCGATCCCGACCCGCGGCGAAGGGCCCTCGGCGGGCGATCCCGATCGCGGCGATCGCGCGGCCGAGCTCTCCGACCTCGTGCTGTTCGACTACCTCGCGCACAACACCGATCGCTGGGGCGGCGACTTCACGAACCTCCGCACCCGCGAGCCCGGTGGGCCGCTGGTGTTCCTCGATCACGGCGCGTGCTTCCTGCGCCACCGCGCGCGCTTCGGGTACATGGACGCCCGACTGCGCGCGCTGCAGCGCTTCCGCCGCTCGACGATCGACACGATCCGTGCGCTCACGATGGACGATCTGCGCGCGCGCCTGATGGGCGACCCGCTCGGCGCGGCGCTCGACGAGACCCAGCTCGAGCACCTCGAGGAGCGACGCCGCGTGCTCCTCGAGCACGTCGACGCGACGCTCGCCGCGCGCGGCGACGCGGTGTGGCTCGAGCGGTGATCGCCCGCCGCGAGGTATCAAAGACGCTCGCTCGCCGGGGTACCCGCCGCCCGAAGACGCCGTAGCGGCCTGTGCGCCGGCGGATCGGCCGCTGCGACGCTTCGCAGGGGTGCGTTCGCCGGCGGATCACGCGGTACGAAGCTTCGCAGCGGTGCGCTCGCCGGCGGATCGCGCGCTGGGGAGGCGCGCAGCGCGGGTGACGCCGTCTCACCGCGCGCCGGGAAGGCTCGCAGCGCCCGTGACGCCGTCGCGATGCGCGCTGGGGAGGCCCGCAGCGCGCGTCACGCGCGCTCGAGGCGCGCTGCGAAGGCTCGCAGCGGCCGTCGCGCCGTCGCGACGCGCGATGCAGCCCTGCGAGGTCGGCCGTTCGCGGGCATCCTCGGCGGGATGACGCGCAGGAAGCCGCCCGAGGTCGGCACCGTGTACGCCGTCCCGTTGAGGAACGGGCGGTGGGGCGCCTGTCAGATCGTCGCGCTCGACATGCAGCGGCCGTGCGTCGCCGCGCTCGACTGGATCGGGGATGGCGCGCCCGCGCTCGACGCGCTGCGCGCTTGCACCGCGCTCGACACGAGCGCGCCTGCGATGCTCGACGGCCCGCCGCCGCCCGACTACCTGCCGCTCGGGGTGCTCGAGCCGCGCGATGCGCGCCCGGGCGGGATGTCGGGCTGGGGCCTCGCGCGTCACCTGGCGTGGGCGCGGCTCGGTCGTCGTCCTCGCCCGCCGCGCGCCGACGCGCCCGGTCCGGTGCGCATCACGATCGCGGGCACGACGCACGAGCTCGCGCCGGGCACGTGGCGTCTCGCGATCGGGCTCCCGCCGTCGGTGCCGGGTCTGCCGCAGCCGCCGCCCGACTGGAGCGCGCTCGACGCGCTCACGGCGCTCACCGAGATCGACTACCGCGGCCCCGACGCGCGTGTGCTCGACTGGATCGCGACCCAGCCGCGCATCGACACCCTGCGCTGGAGCGGGCACGGGGAGCGCACGATCGACGTCTCGGGCACCCGGCTGCTCGAGCTCTCGCTCGACGGGACGCGCGGCATGACGCTGGCGGTGGGCCCGGAGCTCGAGACGCTGCGGGTCGACGATCTGCGCGAGCTCGACGTCGTCGCGCCCGACGCCGAGCTCGACGTGCACACGAGCGGGCCCGGCGCGTTCGTGCCCGGGCTCGTCGCGGTGCGGCGGCTGTCGATCCACGGCGGGACCGACGCGTCGATCCTGACCCGCTACGTCGCGCTGGAGGCGCTCTCGCTCCGAGGCAGCGTCGAGCACGTCGAGCGTCTCGCGGAGCTGCCGCGCCTCCACACGCTGCAGCTGCGCGACGCGTACGGGATCGATCCGTCGCGCGTTCCGTCCTCGTGGCCCGCGCTCGCGCGCGTCGAGATCGACGGCGTGCGTCGCTCGGCGGTGCCCGCGCTGCGCGCGGCGCTGCGCGCGGTGGCGCACGTCGAGATCCGCGGCGCGAAGGACGACGCGTGGATCGCCGCGAACCTCGAGAATCCGTTCCGCGACTGGGTCGATCACGACCGCCGGCGCGGCGAGCGCGCGTGCGCGGCGTGGACGAAGGCGCGCGGTGCGGCGCCGAAGGCGACCTCGCTCGACGCCGCGAGGCGCGTGCTCGAGACGTTCGTCACGTCGCTCGCGCGGATGGAGCTCGACACCGCGGATCGCGAGGAGGTCGCGGAGGCATACTTCGCGCTCGTCGCCGCGCTCGGCGCGCCCATCGACGAGCGCGAGGCGGAGCGCTGGCTCGAGGGCTGGCTCGACTGATCGCGCTTCTCGCGATCCTGCTACACCTCGCGCCCATGAAGACGCCCCACGAAGCCGGATTCCAGCAGCCCGCCGAGTGGGCGCGGCACGAAGCCGTCTGGCTCGCGTGGCCGAGCGACGAGACGCTCTGGGAGGAGTCGCTCGGCGCCGCGCAGCGCGAATTCGTCGGGCTCTGCGACGGCATCGCCGATCCCGATCCCCAGACCGGCTCGCCGCGCGGCGAGCGCCTCGAGATCCTGGTGCGCACCGAGAAGGACGAGCGCGACGCGCGCGCGGCGCTCGGGCACCTCGGCGCGCGCTTCCACCGCCAGGCGTACGGCGACATCTGGCTGCGCGACACCGCGCCGGTGTTCTTGCTCGATCGCTCGCTGCGCCTCGGCTCGGTGCGCTTCGTGTTCAACGGCTGGGGCGGCAAGTACGAGCTCGAGGGCGACCCCGACCTCGCGCAGCGCGTGCAGGCGATCGTCGGCGACGAGGTGCACCCGTTCGCGCTCGACTTCGTGTGCGAGGGCGGCGCGATCGAGGTCGACGGCGAGGGCACGGTGCTCACGACCGAGCAGTGCATGCTCAACCGCAACCGCAACCCGAAGCTCGATCGTGCGGCGATCGAGCGCGTGCTCGAGGGCGCGCTCGGGGTGCGGCGCGTGCTCTGGCTGAAGAACGGCCTGCTGAACGATCACACCGACGGGCACGTCGACACGCTCGCGCGCTTCGTCGCGCCGGGCGTCGTGGTGTGCATGGCGCCGAGCGGCGACGACGACCCGAACGCGGCGGTGCTCGAGGAGATCGCGCGCGACCTCGCGTCGATGGTGGACGCGAAGGGTCGGAAGCTCCAGGTGGTACGGATGCCCTCGCCGGGGCGGGTCGTCGACGACGACGGCGAGATCATGCCGGCGAGCTACGCGAACTTCTACGTGGGCAACACGAGCGTCGTGGTGCCCACCTACGGCACGCCTTGGGACGAGGCCGCGGTGCGCGCGCTCGAGCCCCTCTTCCCCGAGCACCGCGTGGTCGGGCGGATGAGCAAGACGATCCTCGAAGGCGGCGGCGCCTTCCACTGCATCACCCAGCAGCAGCCGGAGCGATCCCGATGAGCATCGAGCAGCAGGCGAACGAGGTCACCGTCGCGGCGATCCAGTGTCCGCTCGGCGGCTCGCGCGCGCAGAACGTGGAGCGCGTGATCGGCTGGGTGCGCGAGGCGGCCAAGCGCGGCGCGAACGTGGTGCTCCCGAGCGAGCTCTTCGAGGGGCCCTACTTCTGCTGCGAGGAGAAGGAGCGCTGGTTCGAGGAGGCGCGTGCCTTCGAGGACAACGAGACGGTCGCGCTCTTCGCGAAGCTCGCGAAGGAGCTCGGCATCGTCATCCCGATCTCGTTCTTCGAGAAGGCGGGCCCGGGCGCTTACTACAACACCGTCGCGATGGTCGACGACGGCGGGAACGTGCTCGGCTGCTACCGCAAGAGCCACATCCCCGACGGGCCGGGCTACGAGGAGAAGTTCTACTTCCGGCCCGGCGACACCGGGTTCAAGGCGTGGAAGACGCGCTTCGGCACGCTCGGCGTCGGCATCTGCTGGGACCAGTGGTACCCGGAGTGCGCGCGCGCGATGACGCTGCTCGGCGCGGAGCTGCTCTTCTATCCGACGGCGATCGGCAGCGAGCCGCACGCGCCCGAGCTCGACACGCGCGACCCGTGGCAGCGCGTGATGATCGGCCACGCGGTCGCGAACGCGACGCCGGTGATCGCGGCGAACCGCATCGGCCACGAGCTGACGCAGACGTTCTACGGCTCGTCGTTCGTCGCCGACATGCGCGGCGACAAGGTGAGCGAGCTCGACCGCACGACCGAGGGGCTCGTGATGGCGACGTTCGATCGCCAGAAGATCGCGAGCTACCGCGCGAGCTGGGGCTTCTTCCGTGATCGCCGCCCCGAGCTCTACGGCGTGCTGATGACCGCCGACGGACAGCACGTGGTGCGCGCGGCCGGCAAGGTGTGATCGCGGCGCGATGGCGCGCTGGGATCGGTTCGTCTGCGTCGACTGGAGCAAGGAGCTCGCAGGTCGACGGGCGTGGGTCGCGGAGGTCGGGATGCGGCGCATCGCGCCGCTCGACGACGTGACGCCGACGCTCGACGGGCTGCTCGGGTTCGCGCGCGCGCTGCCGGGGCGCACCGTGATCGGGATCGACGCGGCGCTCGGCGTGCCGCGCGGGTATCTCGAAGGGGCGCGCGCTGCGGTGCCGGCGTGGCGCGAGGCGAACGACTTCCTCACCTGGCTCGTGCTCGCGTGCGAGGCGCCGTCGTTCGCGCGCGAGGCGAGCTCGGCCGCGGCGTGGCGACACGATCGACCGTTCATCGCGGTGCCGGCCGGGAAGGGCTCGCTCGACGCGTTCTGGGCGCGCGCCGGAGGGCGACTGCTGCGCGACATCGACGTCGCGACGGACGCGAAGTCGCCGTTCGTCGTGTCGGGCGTGCCGGGGACGGTGGGCTCGGGCACGCGCGTGCTGTGGGCGGAGCTCGCGCGGATGCTGAGCGGCACGTGCGACTTCGCGGTGACGCCGTTCGACGGCGCGCTCGACGCGATCGCGCGGAAGATCGCGATCGCCGAGATCTATCCGCGCGTGTGCTACGCGCTCGCGCTCGCGCCCGAGCTGCCGGCGCCGATCTCGCGGCTCGCGAAGACGTCGCGCGAGGTGCGCGAGCAGGCGATCACGACGCTGACGAGCGCGGCGTGGGTGCGCGATCACGACGTCTCGCTGCGCGAGCTCGAGCTCGCGCTCGCGCGGGAGAGCGAGGACGACTTCGACGCGCTGATGTCCGCGGCGGGATTGCTGCGCTGCGTGCTCGAGGGACGCGCGCTGGAGTCCGGGCGAGATCCCGTGGAGGGAGGGATCCTCGGGCTCCCGTCGGTGCGGCTCACGTGAGCGCGTGGCGGGCGGCGGCTGCGATCTGCTCCGGGCTCGGCGTGATGCCGGTGTAGAGCACGAACTGATCGACGGCTTGCAGCACGATCACCTCGTCGCCGGTGATCACCTTCTTGCCGAGCGCACGGGCGCGCGCGACGAAGGGCGTCTCGGGCGGCATCGCGACGACGTCGAACGCGATCTCGGCTGCGGCGATCGTCTCGTCGTCGAACGCGAGCGCCTGGGCGTCGGGGCCGGTCATGCCGAGCGGGGTGACGTTGACCAGCATCGGCGCGCGCACGCCTGCCACGTCGCGCTGCCACGCGAAGCCGAGCGCCTTCGCGAGCGCCGGGCCGCTGGTCTCGTTGCGCGCGACGATGACTCCGTCGCGGAAGCCCGCGTCGCGCAGCGCGGTCGCGACCGCCTTCGCCATGCCGCCGCTGCCGCGAAGCACGAACCGGGTGCTCGGCGCGATCGCGTGCCGCTCGAGCAGCGTGCGGACCGCCGCGTAGTCGGTGTTGTGCCCGGTCAGCCGGCCGTCGTCGTTCACGATGGTGTTCACCGACTCGATGGCGCGCGCCGAGGGCGCGAGCGCGTCGAGCAGCGGGATCACCGCCTCCTTGAACGGCATCGAGATCGCGCAGCCACGGATCCCGAGCGCGCGCACGCCGCCGATCGCCGCGGGCAGATCGCTCGTGGAGAACGCCTTGTAGATCCAGTCGAGCCCGAGCGCCGCGTACAGATGGTTGTGGAAGCGCGAGCCGAACGATCCGGGCCGCCCCGAGAGCGACATGCAGAGCGTCGTGTCGCGACCGATCGTGAGCCGGGTCGTCACGCGACCTCGGCGACCTCGGGCTTTCGCGTCTCCACCGGGGTCACCGTGGTCGCGTAGTGCTCGCGCAGGACGCGCGCTCGCGCTTCGTGCATCGCGCGGTGGGTGAACGTCAGCGCGCGCTCGCGCGCGACGATGCCCATGCGCTCGAGCTCGCCGCCGTGGCCGTGCGCCCACTCGAGCAGCGCTGCGAGATCCGTCGCGTCGCCCCGTGCGTGCAGGCGCCCGGTCACACGATCCTCGACGAACGCCGACACGCCCGGCGTGTCCGACGCGAGCACCGGCAGCGCGCGCGCGTACGCGTCGAAGAGGATGCGCGGCTGCTCGTCGCCGAGCTGCGGCACCAACACCGCGTGATAGCCGTCGAGGAAGCGGAAGAACGGCTCGCCGTACGAGACCGGCTCGAGGAAGCGCAGCTTCACCACGCGCAGCCGCTGCGCCGCTTCCTCGAACGCGCTGCGTCGATCGCCGACGCCGATCACGTCGACCTGCACCGACGTGCCCTGCGCCTCGAGCGTGCGCAGCGCGTCGAGCAGCACGTCGGTGCCCTTCTCGCGCAGCAGCCGCGACGGGTACACGAAGCGCGGCGTCCGCTCGCGCTTGGCCTGCCAGACGCGCGTCGCCTCGTCGCGCGTGAGCACGTCCTTCTCGTCGATCCACGCCGCGGGCGTGATGAACGCGCGCCCGCGCGGGTTCGTCGAGAGCTCGCGCCGGTAGCCCTCGTGCGTGAAGAACGTGAGGTCCGCGCGGTTGACGAAGAAGCGCCCGAGCGCCTCGGTCGTGAGCGCGCGCAGCACGTGCACGGGCCGCTCGGCGCCGGTGCCCGCGATGCGCCACGGCGTGCTCTCGACGACGAGCACCAGCGGCTTCTGCTGCGCCATCGCCATCGCGTTCGCGATCCAGCCGAGCGGATACGGCCAGCCCACGATGCCCGAGTGCACCAGGCCCGCGTCGCGGATGCCGCGGTGCAGCACGCGCATGGTGTGAGGCAACGCCATCAACGCGGAGCGCACCGAGGGCGTCCACGGCAGCTCGACGATCTCGAAGCGCGTGCCCTCGGGCACCTCGACGTGCGCGAGATCGACGCCGACCGCGTCCTCGATGCGCCGCACCGGGCACGCGAGGCGGACGTGCGGGATGTAGTCGAAGTGGCGGACCAGATCGCGCTGCCAGAGGCGGTCCGTGTAGAGGCGGCCCGCGGCATCGCGATAGAGCGGAATGAACGTCAGAAGCAGGTAGGGATCGGACATCCCGCTCTCGTCGTCGAGCGCGTTGTGTGACGTTCGTGGAGGGTACACGCAAGCCGCGGAGATTGCTCCGAGGTTCGAGGTTGCGTCCCTCGCGCGCGAACCCCACGCTCCGCGCCGCTAGATGGAGCACTTCCTCGATCGGCTCCGCTCCGATCTCGTCCGGCGGCACGGAAAGGGCGTCCTGCGCGAGCCCGTCGATCGGGTGGCCGAGCAGATGGGCGAAGGCCCGGGCGCGAGCGCGCTGCGCAGCCTCGCGGCGGCGACCAGCGACAGCCTGCTCGGTCCGCTGCTCGAGAGCACGGCGGTCCACGAGCGCTTCGACGAGATCGGCCCCGCGGCGCGCAGCGCGCTGCACGCGTCGTTCGGCGCGTGGTCGCGCGATCGCCTGAAGAAAGCGCGGGCGAGCGAAGGGCGCATCAGCGACGTCGCGGAGCACGAGCTCGTCAGCTGGGCGCGCCGGCTCGGCGTGGAAGAGCGGCTCGACGATCCGGTCGCGCAGATCGCGCGCTTCGCCGAGGGAGGGACGTGGGTCGCCGACGCGCTGCGATACGGGATCGCGGGCGACGTGCGGCGCGCGGCGCTCGGGCGCACCAGCGCGCGGGGAATTCCTCCCCACGAGCTCGCGGCGGCGGCGCGCAAGTACCTCGAGGCGTGCGCGGCCGACGCGGCGCAGCACGCGCGTCGCGAGATGTTGTGGCGGCAGACACCGGCGCTCCCCGCGCTGGCGCGGCTCGCGGAGTCGCTGCGCACGATGGAGCTGTCGCTGCGCGACCAGAGCGGCGGGATCGCCGCGCGCGTCGGTCGTGACGCGGTGACGCTCGACGCCTCGGTGCCGTGTCTCGCGCTCGGTCGCACCGACGAGACGTGGGACGGGCGCGAGCTGAAGCTGGTGCTCGCGGGGCACGAGCAGGGCGAGCTCGCGTTCGAGCCTCCGCATCCTCCGCCGCGCCGCGCGCTCGCGCTGGTGCGGGCCGCGCTCGACGCGGTGCACGATCCCTCGAACGCGCTGCACGGCGCGCTCACCGAGGCGCTCGCGATGCCGACGTGGAAGCGGCTGGTCGAGAGCATCGAGGAGGAGCTGATCGCGGCCGACGAGCGCGAGGTCGAGACGCGCGTCGTCTTCCGCGTCGCGCTCAGCGAGAGCGGCGCGCCGGTGGTCGACGTCGCGGAGCAGCGGCGCGGCGCGCGCGGTCGGTGGACCAAGGGCTCGCGCATCACGCCGGGCGCGGCGCTCGCGAGCAAGCACCCGATCGGCCCCGCGGAGGCGCTGGCGCTGCGCGCGCTCGGCGATCTGTACCGACCCAGCGCGTCGGCGGAGGCGCTCTTCGCGCTCGTCGGTCGCCCCGACGTGGTCTCGGAGCGTGGCGCGCCCCTCGAGGTGCGACGCGTCGAGGCGCGCTTCGCGCTCGCCGACGAGGTGGGCGGCGTGCGGCCCGCGCTCGCGCTCGGCGAGGCGCGCATCCCGGTCGAGGTCGCTGCCCCGCGGGTGCGCGACGCGAGCTGCGTCGCGCACGTCGTGCTCGAGCGCGGGCTGGTGCTGGTCGCCGCGATCGATCGGGATCTCTCGCGGCTCGTGCTCGCGGCGTCGCGCCACTCCGCGGTCGTGCCCGACGCCGAGCGCGCGGCGATCCTGCCGCTCGTCGAGCGCGTCGCGGCGCGCGTGCCGGTGACGCTCTCCGCGGCGCTCGAGCGCGAGGTCGCGCCGCTGGCGCCGGTGCTCTTCGTGCGGATCGTGCCCGACGAGGCGGGCGCGAGCGTGGAGATCCGCACCCGCCTCTCGCCCTCGACCAGCGCGAGCGCGGGCGTGGGCGCGACGCTGGTCTCGGTGCTCGGGGACGGCACCGCGGAGCCGGTGCTGCGCCGACGCGACCTCGGGCGCGAGCTCCACGAGGCGCACGAGCTCGCGCGCGCGATCGGGCTGCCCGAGGAGCAGACGCACGCGCACCTCGCGACCGAGGACGAGCTGCTCTCGCTGATCGCGGCGCTGAACGCGCATCCCGGCGTCGACGTCGAGTGGCCCGAGGACGCGGCGTCGCGCGCGCGCTACGTCGGCGCGATCGGGCGCGGCGGGCTGCGCGTGACCGTGAAGAGCGCGGCCGAGTGGTTCGGCGTCGACGGCGAGGTCGAGATCGACGGCGAGATGGTGAAGCTCGCCGAGCTCCTCGCGCAGGTGCGCGCGGGGCGGAAGTTCATCCGCTTGTCGCGCGGACGGTTCGCGCTCATCGAGGCCGATCTGCGGGCGCGCCTCGAGCGCGCGGCCGACGTGGTGTTCGAGACCCAGCGCGGCCAGCTCGCGGTGGTGCCCGCCGCGGGCGACGCGCTCGAGTCGCTCGCGGACGATGGTGCGCTGCGCTCCGACGAGGCGTGGACGCGCATCCGCGCCAAGCTGCGCACCGGCGCGCTCGGTGAGATCGCGGTGCCCGAGACGCTCCACGCGACGCTGCGCGACTACCAGCGCGCGGGCTTCGAGTGGCTGGCGCGGCTCGCGTCGGTCGAGGCGGGCGCGGTGCTCGCCGACGACATGGGCCTCGGCAAGACGGTGCAGGCGCTCGCGCTGCTCGCGCACCGCGCGAGCGAAGGGCCCGCGCTGGTCGTGGCGCCGACCTCGCTCGGCGACAACTGGCTGCGCGAGGCCGAGCGCTTCGCGCCCTCGCTGCGGGTGCGCCTGCATCGCGGTCCCGCGCGCCACGCCGCGCTCGAGAGCGAGCCGCCGCGCGCGGGCGACGTGCTGATCGCGAGCTACGACGTCGTCGCGCTCGACGAAGAGACGCTCGGCGCGCTCGAGTTCGCGACGCTGGTGCTCGACGAGGCGCAGGCGATCAAGAACCCCGAGGCCCAGCGCACGAAGGCCGCGCGCGCGCTGCGGGCGAGGGTGCGCGTCGCGCTCACGGGCACGCCGCTCGAGAACCGGCTCTCCGAGCTGTGGAGCATCGTGTCGGTGGTGCATCCCGGATTGCTCGGTCCCTGGGAGCACTTCCGCGCGCGCTTCGCGCAGCCGATCGAGAAGGACGGCGAGAAGGCGCGGCTCGCCGCGCTCTCCGAGCTGGTGCGGCCGTACCTGCTGCGCCGCACGAAGGAGGTCGTCACGCCCGAGCTGCCGCCGCGCATCGAGCTGCTGCGCGACGTCGAGCTCTCCGATCCCGAGCGGCGCCTGTACGACGCGGAGCGCACCCGCGCGATCACCGCGCTCGCCGGCGCCGACGAGTCGCAGCGGTTCCGCGTGCTCGCGTCGATCACGCGGCTGCGCGAGCTCGCGTGCGACGCGTCGCTGGTCGTGCCCGACGCGGGCGTCGCGTCCTCGAAGCTCGCGTCGCTGATGGAGCTGATCGACGAGCTCGAGGGCGCGGGCCGCAAGGTGCTCGTGTTCTCGCAGTTCGTGCGGTTGCTCGAGAACGCGGCGTCGCTGCTGCGCGCGCGCAAGACGAGCTACCTGCAGCTCGACGGCTCCACGCCGGCGCCCGAGCGCGCGCGGCGCGTCGAGGCGTTCCAGCGCGGCGAGGCGACGGTGTTCCTGCTCTCGCTGAAGGCGGGCGGCACCGGGCTCAACCTGACCGCGGCCGACACGGTCGTGCACCTCGATCCGTGGTGGAACCCCGCGGTCGAAGATCAGGCGAGCGATCGCGCGCACCGCATCGGACAGGACAAGCCGGTCACGATCGTGCGGCTCGTCGCGAAGGACACGATCGAGGAGTCGGTGCTCGCGCTGCACGCCGCGAAGCGCGAGCTCACGCGCGGCGTGCTCGAGGGCGCCGACGCCGCGGGCGCGCTCAGCGCGGTCGAGCTCGTCGATCTGATCCGCGGCGGCGTCGAGCGCGACGCGCGGCGCGCCAAGACCACGCCGTGATCACGCGCTCGCGGCGAGCGCGTCGCGCTCGTCGCGGGTGTGCGGGAGGTCGAGGTGGTGCAGCGCGAGCTCGCGCGCGAGGCGGGCTTCCTCCTCGCGTCCCGCCGCGCGCGCCAGCTCGATCACCGGGATCACCTCGCGCGCGAGGAGCGTCTCGCGGTAGCCGTCTCGGCTCGCGCTCTCGAGCCCCTCGAGCAGGTGCGCGCGCGCCGACTCCCACCGGCCGAGCGCCGCGTCCACCGCGGCGTGCACCACGCCGACCCGCACCGCGAACGCGTGGCGTCCGTGCCGCTCCAGCGACTCCTCGGCGCGCGTGAGCACTTCGTCCGCGAGATCGAGCCGCCCGCCGCGCGCCCACGCCATCCCGAGGACGACCTCGGCGAAGTGCTGCTCGGTCGAGCGCACCGATCGGTAGAGCGCGATCGACTCCTCCGCGGTCGCGATCGCGTCGTCGATCGCGCCGCGCGCGAGCGCGAGCGCCGCGTCGCCGAAGCGCACGTGGGCGAGCGCGAGACGGCTCCCCTGCGCGACCGCGATCTCCTTCGCGCGCGCGTACACGCGCGCCGCCTCCACGACGTCCTCGCGCGCGAGGTGCGCGAAGCCCATCGCCCAGTAGAGATGCAGCGAGAGCCGCGGCTCGTTCTGACGCGTCGCGAAGACCTCGATCAGGCGGAACCGACCGAGCGCGTCCTCGAGCCGCCCGGTGAACGCGTCGAGCCACCCGAGCAGCCACACCGCCTGGCCGGCGTTGATCAGATCGCCCTGCGCGAGCAGCGCGTCGTGGGCCTCGGTGAGCGCTCTGCGCGCCGGCTCGATCTGCCCGATGCGGCTCTCGACCTCGGCGCGTCGCAGGAGCGCGAGCGGCGCGAGCGCGTCCCATCCCGGCACTCCGCGTCGCGCCGCGGTGCGGTCCGCGAGGGCGAGCGCTGCGGGGTAGTCGCCGATGCTCCGCAGCGTCGCCGAGCGCGTGAGCCACGCGCGCCCGCGCACCGGATCGTCGTCGGCGATCCCCGCGCGATCGGCGCATCCATCCGCGAGATCGAGGAGCGCGAGCGAGGTCGCCGCCTCGGACTGCACGCGCCGGTCGTGCGCGCTGTCGATCAAGAGCGGCACCGCCTCGAGGTCGCGGCCGGTGTCCGCGAGCAATCGACCGAGCCGCTCCCGTGCGTCCGACGCCCCGGCCTGCACCCGCTCGCGCAGCAGCCGCTCGATCACGAGCACCTGCGCGTCGCGCCGCCCGGCCTCGACGGCCGCGCGCAGCACGCTCTCGCGCAGCATCCCGTGCACGAACGCGATCCCGCTGCCGTCACGACCGAGATCGACCAGCCGCGCGCGCGCCAGCGCGGTCGCGAGCTCGCGCGGCGAGGGCAGCGACGCGAGCTCGCACGCGCGCGTCCACTCCGCCTCGTCGACGTGGTGCCCGAGCAGCGCCGCGATCTCGAGCGCCTCGCGCTCCACCGCGGGTCGGCTCGCGAGCAAACGCTCGACGCGCGCGATCCACACCGCGTGCAGATCGTCGGGCAGGTCCACGCGCGCGCCCGCGCGCAGCGCGAACCCATCGGCGCGCACCTCGAGGATCTCGCGGCGCACCCAGTCCCCGACGAGCTGCTCCGCGAAGAGCGGATTGCCCGCGGTGCGCTGCACCAGCTCGCGCGCGAGCCCGGGCTCGAGGCGCAGCAGATCCTGCACGAGGCTGAGCTGGTCCTCCTCGCCGAGCGGGCCGATCGCGAGCGCGCGCGCGTGCGCGTCCTGCTCGAGCGCGGTGATCGCCGCCGCGGTCTCGGGCGCGACGTGCAGCGCCTCCTCCTGCACCGTCGCGACCACGAGCATCGGCGGCGCGTCGGGATCGCGCAGCAGGTTCGTCAAGAGGCGCGTCGTCTCGTCGCCCCACTGCAGATCGTCGAGGCCGAGCACCAGCGTGCGCTCACGCGCTTCGCGTCCCAGCGCGCGCGTGAGCGCGTACGCGGTCGCCTCGCGCTCACCCGGCGGCGCTGCGCCCGGCTCGCACGCGACCTTCGCGAGCAGCGCGAAGAGCGCCTCGCGCTCGAGCGCGTCGCCCTCGCCGCGGATCGCGAGCAGCGCGTCGATGCGCGCCCGCAGCGCGTCGGGCGTGAGGCGCAGGCACCCGAGATGACGCGCGAGCGCGGGCGCGAGCCCGTCGAGCACACCGCGCTCCGGCCCGTGCGTCGCCAGGAGCGTGCTCGCGACGCCGAGCTCGTGCGCGCGATGCAGCGTCCAGCGCAAGAGCCGACTCTTGCCCACGCCGCTCGCGCCGCGCAGCAACACGACGCGCAGCGCACGTCGCTCGTGCACGTCGCCGAGCGCCTCCCACAGCGCGTCGCGCGCGACGTCGCGATCGACGATCGGGATCTCTCTCGCGCCGTACAGCGAGAGCCCCGCGCCGACGAGCTGCATGCGCGAGAGCGGCGCCCGCTCGGCGCGCCAGCTCGCGGGGAAGGCCGGCTTGGGGGGCGGCGGGGCGGATCGCGGACGCTGCGTCGTGCGCGCCGTGGGCGGCGTCTGCCGCACCGGCGACGGCGTGAGCGGCGCGTCGAGCACCGTCGACGCCGCGCGCGGCGTGCTCGCCGACGAGGCCGCCCGCGTCCGCACGACCTCGAGCGTGCGCGCGACGCTCGGGCTCGCCCGGCGCGCCCAGGCCCGCCCGCGGCCGCTCCGCGGGCCTGCGACCCGCTCGAGCGCCGCCGCCGCGTCCGCGGCGCGACGAAACCGCAGGTGCAGGTCGGAGCGCGCGAGCCGTGCGATCCACGCGCGCACATCGTCGGGCACCTCGAGCGTCGCGGGGAGCGGCGGCAGCTCCTCCGTCATGTGCGCGAGCATCACGCGATGGGCCGCGCCCGCGAACGGCTCGATGCCCGCGAGCAGCGTCCAGATCGTGCACCCGAGCGAGTACAGATCCGTCCACGGCCCGAAGTCGCGCCACTCTCCGCGCACCTGCTCGGGCGCCATGAACCCCGGCGTTCCCGCGAGCATGACCATGCCGTCGGAGTCGATCTCCGCGTCGTCGATCTCCCCGCCGTCGAGCGCGTGCGCGATCCCGAAGTCGGTCAGCAGCACGTCGGCGCGCGTGCCGTCCTCGCAGCCCGAGACCAGTACGTTCGCCGGCTTCAGATCGCGGTGCACGACGCCCCGCGCGTGCGCATGCGCGAGCGCGTCGAGCAGCACGCGCGCGACGTGCACGACGTCGCTCCACGGCATCGGCGCGAGTGCCGCGAGCGAGGCGCCCTCCGCGAGCTCCATCGCGATCCACGGGCTGCCCGCGACGTAGCGCCCGTCGCTCGCGCGCGCCTCGTCCGCCGAGAGCGTGCCGAAGTCGAGCACCGTGACGATCGCCGGATGATCGAGCGCCGCGAGCCGCTCGGCCTCGCGCCGGAACGCGGCGACGTAGCGGGGCGCGATCGAGCGCGCGCCGCGCAGCACCTTCACCGCGACGGGCACGCCCTGCGCGACGTGGACGGCCCTCCACACCTCGCCCATGCCGCCGCGCCCGAGCACCTCGTGCAATGCGAACGGACCGATCGCGAACGCCGGCGCAGTCACGCGAGCGAATCTTGAGCGGTCCGCCGCGCCGCGGCGAGCGCCCAGAGCACGGGTGGTGCCAATCGCCGCAGCTCGCGGGCTCGATCACGCGCCGCGGCGCGGCGCCGTTCTTGCGACCCCACGTCGCGCACGATGGACAACGAGACCATCTGCCGCGACCTGCGGCGCCACCACGTCATCGGGCGCGGCCACGATCACGAGCCGCTCGTCGACTATGCCGTGCTCGCGACGACGTTCCTGACGGTCACGTCCACCGCCGTCGTCTCGGCGCTGCGCCGCGACGCGCTCCCGCGCGAGCTCCCGCTGCGCGACGCGCTCCTGCTCGGCCTCGCGACCACCCGCCTCACGCGCCTCTTCACGCGCGAGAAGGTGATGCGCGTCGTGCGCGCGCCGTTCACCGAGGTCGAGGAGGGCGCGAGCCCCGACGAGGTGAAGGAGCGCCCGCGCGGCGACGGCGCGATCCGCGCGCTCGGCGAGCTGCTCACGTGCCCGCGCTGCTTCGGCATGTGGTCGAGCGCCGCGCTGTCGATCGCCTACGTCTTCGCGCCCGGGCCCACGCGCTTCGCGGCGGGCCTGCTCACGGCGGCGCTGGTCAACGACTACGTCAACCTGCGCTTCGCGCAGGCCCGCGCGCATCAGGCGTAGCGATAGGGCCCGCCGCGCTCGATCGCGCGCCGGTACGCGGGCCGGGTGTGGATGCGGTCGAGGAAGGCGCGCAGCTTCGGGTGCCGCTCGAGCGAGAACCGCTGCGCCGCGGCCTCGACCGGGAAGCTCATCTGCACGTCCGCCGCGCTCATCTCGTCACCCGCGAACCAGGTGCGCAGCGCGAGCTCGCTCTCCATGAAGTCGAGCATCCGCCGCACGTTCGGCTCGACGTACGCCTGCTCGACCTGATCCGCGATCCGCCGCGCGATCGGCTTCGCGAGGAACGGCATCGGCGCCTCGCGGATGCGATCGAGGATCAGCTTCACGAGCAGCGGCGGCATCGCCGAGCCCTCGGCGAAGTGCATCCAGTACGTGAAGCGCATCGCGTCCGGCGTGCCGCGCGCGGGGCGCAGCCGGCCCTCGCCGTAGCGATCGACGAGGTACTCGAGGATCGCGCCGCTCTCCGCGATCGTCACGCCCTCGTCGGTGATCACCGGCGCCTTTCCGAGTGGGTGCACCCGCCGCAGCTCGGCCGGCGCGAGCATCGTCTTCGGGTCCCGCTGGTGGCGCTGGATCTCGTAGGGCACGCCGAGCTCCTCGAGCATCCAGAGCACGCGCTGCGATCGCGAGTCGTCGAGATGATGAACGGTGATCACGCGCGCACCTTAGCGCGGCCGGAGCACGACGTTGTCGAGCGACACGTTGCCGGTGGTCGTGATGAACACCGCGCTCACGTTCGTCATCTCGTGCGGGAACACGGTCCCCCAGTACGTCATCTCGCCCGCGATCGGCACGCCCGTCGGGTAGCGCGTCCACGCGGTCGTCGGCACCGTCAGCGAGCTCGACACCCAGATCTCCACGTTCGTCGGATCGGCGCCAGGGATCGCGCTCACGTGCTCGGGGTCGGTGTCGTGGCGCACGCGATAGTCGATTGAGACCAGATCGAACGCGCGCCGATCGCTCAGCCGCACGTACACGCCCTGCAGGATCGCGCCGAACGCGTGCTGGTTCTCGTAGGTCGTCGTGTTCCCCCACGCGTCGGGGGGATCCCAGTCCTGCGGGTACAAGTGCGTGTGCCCCGCGGAGATGAACGCGTCGGGCGCGCCGTAGCGCTCGATCGCCCAGTTCTCGAGCCACGTCCCGCCGCGCTCGATGTGCGGGTTCGGCGGACGCACCTCGCCACCTCCGTCGTACGCGCCGTCCATCCGCGGATCCCACGTCACGACGCGCAGATCGCTCGTGTCGGGCAGGCGCATCTCGACGCGCGTGCAGCTCGGCATCGCGCAGTGATCGCCCGCGCCGCTCCAGAACGGCACGCCGTCGCGCAGCACGCGGAAGCGGTACGCGCCGTTCGTGAGCTGCAGGTGCACCTCGCCCGCCGCGTCCGTCTTGCCCGCGACCGGCGTCGCACGCTCGCCCTGGAACGCGCGCACCGGCACCGCCGTCGTGAGCGGCACGCCGCGCGCGTCGAGCACGCGGACGACCACGTCGATCGTGCACGGCGCGGGCACCGTCGAGCACTCGCCCGTCGCCGGCTCGCACGTGCCTGCGCTGTGGCACGCGTCGATCGGCGGGCACGTGATCGCGTCGCCGCCCACGCACGCGCCGCGCTCGCATGCATCGGCGCGCGTGCAGAGATCTCCGTCGTCGCACGACGTGCCGTCGGCGCGCGGCGCGCCGAGCACGCACTCGCCGCTCCGCGGGTCGCATCGCCCTTCGCGGCACGCGTCCCCGGGGCACACCACGTCCTCGCAGGGGTCCGTCCACGCGTCGTGTCCCGCGTCGCGAGCGTCCTCGCGCGCGCCGGCATCGATCGGCGACGCGTCGATCGCGACCGTCGCGTCCATCTCGACGACGACCGCCGCGTCCGCGCCGCCGCCATCCCATGCCGTCGCGTCCATCTCCGGCGCTCCCTCGGGCGCTGGGACACAGCCGCACGCGAACCCTGCGATCGCACCGAACCACGCGTACCCACGAAGCTTTCGCACGCGCTTCATCTCGTCGCGCGACGCCCGCGCTCAAGGTGTGGGCCCCGACTTGATCACCTCGGAAGGTGCCTATCTGCGCGTCGGTCCGTGTACGACGGAGCGCGGAGCGACCCGCGCCGAGGAGATGCAGAGATGGGCTCCATTCCGCGCGATCCCGCGATCGACGGCTCCCTCGCGCTCCTCCGCGAGGGCTATCTCTTCCTGCCGCGTCGCTTCGAGCGTCTCGACACCGACGTGCTCGAGCTGCGCCTCATGGGCCTGCGCTTCATCGCGCTGCGTGGGCGCGACGCGGCCGCGCTCTTCTACGATCCGACGCGCTTCGTGCGGCGCGGCGCGGTGCCGATGGCGGTCCAGCGCACGCTCCTCGGCGAGCGCGGCGTGCAGACGCTCGACGGCGACATGCACGCGAAGCGGAAGAAGATGTTCATGTCGCTCATGTCGCGCGAGCGCATCGACGCGCTCATGGGCGAGATGTGGAAGCAGTGGTACGCCGCGCTCGATCGCTGGCAGCAGCGCGAGGAGATCGTGCTGCTCGAGGAAGCGCAGGACGTGATGTGCCGCGCCGCGTGCGCGTGGGCGGGGGTGCCGCTCGAGGAGCGCGAGGTGCGCCTGCGTGCCGAGGACTTCGGCGCGATGGTGCACTCGTTCGCGACGATCGGGCCGCGCCACTTCGCGGGCCGCATCGCGCGCGCGCGCACCGAGCGCTGGATGGGCGGCGTGATCCAGCGCATCCGCCGCGGCGAGCTGCGCCCGTCGCCGACCCAGGCCTCGTACGTCGTCGCGTCGCACGTCGACGCGAACGATCGACCGCTCGACGAGCACGAGGCCTCGGTCGAGCTGATGAACGTCCTGCGTCCGATCGTCGCGATCGGCACCTACGTCGCGTTCATCGGCCACGCGCTGCACGCGCACCCCGATCATCGCGCGATGCTGCGCGCGCCGGTCGACGAGACCACGCGCGCCGAGCGCGTCGAGGCGTTCGTCCAGGAGGTGCGCCGGTTCTATCCGTTCACGCCGTTCCTCGGGGCGCGCGTCCGCGAGAGCTTCGAGTGGCGCGGCTATCTGTTTCCGAAGGGCCGCCGGGTGCTGCTCGACGTGTTCGGCACCGATCACGATCGCCGGCTCTTCGACGATCCCGACGCGTTCCGACCCGATCGTTTCCTCGGATGGGCGGGGGGGCCCTACGACTTCATCCCGCAGGGCGGCGGTCGCTACGAGGGCGGCCATCGCTGCGCCGGCGAGTGGCTGACCATCGAGGCGATGAAGGTCGCGCTCACGTTCCTCACGCGCGCGGTCGAGCTCCGGTTCGCGCCGCAGGACGCGCACATCGACCTCTCGCGCATCCCGACGCTCCCGCGGAGCGGGATGATCCTGACCGACGTGCGCGCCGTCGCGAGCGACGCGCCGCGCCCGCCGGTGACGCGCCCCGACGGAGCCGCCGCGCGCATCTGAGCGCAACGATTCTTCACGCGCCCGAGCGCACGACGTTCACGCGCGCTCGGGTACCGTCGTGCCCATGCCTCGCCGCGCCCGCAACCCCGAGAAGACCAAGCGCGCCGCCGCGCACCCGAAGCGCCCCGGCGAGAAGTGCGAAGCCGATCCCGGCGCGTTCGTCCCGCGCGTGAGCCGCTCGCGGTGCGAAGGGAAGGGCGACTGCGAAGAGGTGTGCCCCTACGACGTGTTCGAGGTGCGGCGCATCGACGACGCGGACTTCGCCGCGCTCGGTCTGCTCGCGAAGATCAAGAGCGTCGCGCACGGGCGCCAGACCGCGTACACGCCGGGCGCGGATCGCTGCCGCGCGTGCGGCCTCTGCGTCGTCGCGTGCCCGGAGCGCGCGATCGAGCTCGTGCGCGCGGGCTGACGCC
The DNA here is from genome assembly GCF_000737325.1 of Sandaracinus amylolyticus. NCBI lineage: Bacteria > Pseudomonadati > Myxococcota > Polyangiales > Sandaracinaceae > Sandaracinus > Sandaracinus amylolyticus. The sequence goes on along the minus strand of NZ_CP011125.1, from coordinate 9,864,560 downwards.
TCCTTCATCCGCGCAGCGCGACGATCGCCGCGAGCACCACGATCGCGATCAGCACCGCGATCGTGATCCACTGCGCGCGTCGATCGCGCATCACCGGCAGCGACTGCGTCGTCTTGGCGGGCGGTGCGTCCTCGGCGAACGTCGCCAGCTCGCGCGCGAGCTCTCGCACCGACGAAAAGCGCGCGTCCGGGCTCTTCTCGAGAGCGCGCAGGATCACGCGCTCGAGCGCGTCGGGGATCTCGGGGCGTCGCGCCCGTGGCGGCTTCAGCGAGCCCACCAGGATCGCCGCGTAGACCTGGGTCGCCGTGCGCCCGCCGTACGGCTTCGCGCCGGTGAGCAGCTCGTAGAGCACGACCCCGAGCGACCACACCTCGCTACGCGCGTCCACGCGCGACGCGTCCTCGAGCTGCTCGGGCGCCATGTAGCTCGGCGTGCCGACGAGCGCGCCGGTCGTCGTCGCCGCGGTGGCGCTCGCCGCGCGCTCCACGCGCGCGATCCCGAAGTCGAGCACCTTCACGTGCGACGATCCGTCGGGCTGCTCCGCGCAGAACAAGTTCGCGGGCTTGATGTCGCGATGGAGGATGCCGAGCGCGTGCGCGGCGTCGATCCCCTCGCACGCCTGCAGCACGATGCTCGCCGCCTGGCGCACGCCCAAGGGCTCTCTCGACTCGCGTAGGAGTGTCGCGACGTCCCGCCCGATCAGCCGCTCCATCACGATGTACGGCGCGCCGCTCGCCAGGTTGCCGACGTCGCGCACCTTCGACACGTGCTCGCTCTCGATGCGCATCAGCGCGCGCGCCTCGCCCACGAAGCGATCGCGCGCCTCGCGATCGGCGCCGAGCGTCGGCATCAGGAACTTGATCGCGACGTCCTCGCGCGCTTCGAGATCGTGGGCCGCGACGACGATGCCCATCGCGCCCTGGCCGAGCACCTCGTCGATGCGATATCGCCCGCCGAGCCGCTGTCCCGCGAGCTCCTGCTCGCCCGACTCCGCGTGCTCGCGCGCGCCGAGCGCCTTGCGCAGCTCGAGCTCCGACGCCGCGCGCCGCGCGAGGATCGAGAGCGCATCGAGCTGCGACGCGCCGAGCTCGCGCGGCACGCGATCGAGCACGCAGAGCGTCCCGACGCGCGCTCCGCTCGCGAGCTCGAGCGGAACGCCCGCGTAGAAGCGGATGAAGGGCTCGCCGCGGACGAGCGGGTTGTCACAGAAGCGCTCGTCGCACGTCGCGTCGCGCACCACGAGCATCGCCGAGTCCGCCGCGACGGCGTGCGCACAGAACGCGATCTCGCGCGGCGTCTCTCTCAGCGTCACCCCGACACGCGCCTTGAACCACTGTCGCCGCGCGTCGACCAGGGTGACCAGCGCCATCGGCGTTCCACACAGCTGCGCCGCGAGGCGCGCGAGGTCGTCGAACGTCGGCTCGGGCGGCGTGTCGAGCACATCGAGCGCGATCAGCGCTGCGAGGCGCTCGCGCTCGTCCTGCGGGGCTCCGACGATCTCGTTCACGGGCGCTCGTCTCATGGGACCGAGGAACACGACGACAACCCCAGCGTAGACCGCGCGACGTCCAGGGCCGAGGCGCAGCGCAGCCCTGTCGGGGATGATCCCGACGGACCCTGCGCGCCCCCTCGTGGATCCTGACGACCCGGAAAGCGCGTCATGTCGGGCCCGAGCGATCGCAGGAAGAAGCGGCAGGAGCGCACGACCGAGCCCGAGATCCCCGCGCAGGGCAGCGCTCCGGCGCCCGCCGAGCGCAAGCGAGAGAGCGGCATGCGTCGCGCGCGTCGCAAGCGGGACCCGGTCGCCGAAGAGCTCGTCGAGACAAGCGCGCGCCGCGATCCGCGACGCGAGGAAGGTTGAGCGCCCCCGATGCCCCAGCCGCGACGTACGCCGACGCGAGATCCCTCGCGCGATCGCGACCCGCATCACCGCACGCCGATCCGCCCCGTCGAGGGCGGCACCACGACCCACGGCCGCGTGCGGGACACCGTGCCCGACGCGCCGCCGGCGCGCCCGGCGCGCCCCGCGACCAAGAGCGGCATGCGCCCCCGCCGCGCCCGCGGCGGCGTCACCGAGATCGACGCGAGCTCGCACGGCAACGACCCGCGCCGCGAGCGCTGAGCGTCCGAGCCCCACCGGTGGAGCTTCCGAGTTCCACCGGTGGAGCTTCAGCGCGCCGCGAGGTGCCCGGGCTCGCCCTTCACGATGCGCGTGTCGTGCGCCTGCGCCGGATCGGTCTGCGGGTGATCGATGTTGAAGTGCAGCCCGCGGCTCTCGCGGCGCACGCTCGCGCACGACACGATCATCTCCGCGACGTCCGCGATGTTCCGCAGCTCGAGCAGATCGAGCGTGACGAGGTGCTCCCAGTAGTACTCGCGGATCTCGTCCTTCAGGAGCGCGATGCGCCGCGCGGCGCGTCGCAGCCGGCGATCGCTGCGCACGATCCCGACGTAGTTCCACATGAAGCGCCGCAGCTCGTCCCAGTTCTGCGTGACCACGACCGCTTCGTCGCTCGGCGCGGCTTCGCCCACGTCCCACTCGGGCACGTCGGGGAACCGCGTCTCGCTGCGCGCCCCCGCGAGCGCGCGCGCCGCGCGATGCCCGTACACGAGCCCTTCGAGCAGCGAGTTCGACGCGAGCCGGTTCGCGCCGTGGAGCCCCGAGCACGTGACCTCGCCGATCGCCCAGAGCCCGGGCACGGTCGAGCGTCCCTCGAGATCGACCACGACGCCGCCGCACATGTAGTGGGCCGCGGGCACCACCGGGATCGGCTGCACCGCCATGTCGATGCCGAACTTGAGGCACTCCTCGTAGATGTTCGGGAAGCGCTCGCGCAGGTACGACGCGTTCTTGTGCGTCATGTCGAGCATCACGTGCTCGGCGCCGGTGCGCTTCATCTCGAAGTCGATCGCGCGCGCGACCACGTCGCGTGGCGCGAGGTCCTTCATGTCGTGGTGACGCGCCATGAACGCGTCGCCGTTGGCGAGACGAAGGATGCCGCCCTCGCCGCGCAGCGCCTCGCTGATGAGGAACGACTTCGCCGCGGGGTGGAACAGGCAGGTCGGGTGGAACTGGAAGAACTCCATGTTCGAGACCAGCGCGCCCGCGCGATACGCCATCGCGACCCCGTCGCCGGTCGCGACGTCGGGGTTCGACGTGTAGAGGTAGACCTTCCCCGCGCCGCCGGTCGCGAGCACGGTCGCGCGCGCCGCGATCGTGTGCACCGCGCCCGCGACGTGATCGAGCACGTACGCGCCCGCGACGAGGTGCGGCCCGCCGTGCTTCGAGAGATCGATCAGGTCGATCGCCATGTGGCTCTCGAGCACGCGGATGCTCGGGTTGGCGCGCACCGCTTCGACGAGCGCGCGCTGCACCTCGCGCCCGGTCACGTCGCCCGCGTGCACCACGCGGCGCGCGGTGTGCCCGCCCTCGCGCGTGAGATCGAGCGGCATCGCGCCGGTTTCGTCGACCGAGCCCGAGTAGCCCACCGCCGCGTCGAACTGCGCGCCGAGCGCGATGAGCTCGCGGATGCGCGCCGGCCCGTCGCGCACGACCATCTCGACGACCTCGGGCTTGCTGAGCCCGTAGCCCACCCGGAGCGTGTCGCCCGCGTGCGCCTCGAAGCTGTCGTGCGCGGGGTCCATCACCGCGGCGATGCCGCCCTGCGCCCAGTTCGTGTTCGAGTCGGAGAGCGAGCGTTTCGTGACGACGATCACCTGGCCGTGCTTGGCCGCCTCGAGCGCGAACGTGAGCCCGGCGACACCGCTGCCGAGCACGAGGAAGTCACACGAGATTCGCATGGGGGTTGCAGCCTACCCTAGGGCCGAGGCCCGCCAAGGTCGCGTGCAACTTCGCCCGCTGCCGTTGCGCTGCGGGTCCGCTCGGCGCACCGTCGCGCCGATGGGCGGAAATCCGTACTGGTACGTCGTTGACTACGAGGAGCCGCTACAGTCGGCGCTCGACAAGCTTCGTGAGCGCGAGTTCGAAGCCGGTCGCTACAACCCCGTGATGCCGTTCCCGATGGAGGATCGGAATGCGACACCCGGGAAGAAGCACGACTCGATCAAGGCCGCGTTGAAGGCGTCGGACGCGGACGGCACACGCTCGATCCTCGACATCGTGCGGATCTCCGACGAGCCCGACTTCTGCGAGGCCGCTCCGTTCGATCTCGAAGAGCTCCGCAGCATCCTAGGGACCACGCGACCGACCGCGGAGCAGGTAGTGGCCTCGATCAGCCGACTCCTGGAGCCGGTGGTGCGAGGGATGGCGCTCTACGTGATCGCCTTCGAGGGGGAACGTCCAGCGAAGGTTCTGTTCCTCGGGTATTCGTTCGACTGAGCGGGCCCAGGAATAGCTTTCGTCACGCGCGCCGTTCTCTGGCCTGGTCGCGCGTCGCCGGATACGCTCGATCCAGTCGCTCACGATGATCCGCCGCTCGATCCTCGCTGCCGTCGCGCTGATCCTCGCGATCACCGTCGTGCCCGTCGCCGCGCCGTCGCCCGCGCGCGCCGACATCTACACGTACACCGACGAGAACGGGGTCATCCACTTCACGAACACGCCGCCGCGACGTCGGCGCGGCGTGCGCGTCGCGATCCGCGCGCGCGAGCCGCGCCCCGACGATGCGCCGCGCGCGTCGATCGGCCCGCGCGACACGTCCCCCGAGCGCTACCACCGCTACGACGCGTTCATCCGCGAGGCCGCCGCGCTCTATCGCCTGCCCGAGGCGTTTATCCGCGCGGTCATCCGCGTCGAGAGCGACTACAACGTGGGCGTCGTCTCGCGCGTGGGCGCGCAGGGGCTCATGCAGCTCATGCCCGGCACCGCCGCCGGCATGGGCGTGCGCGACGCGTTCGACCCCCGCCAGAACATCCTCGGCGGCGCGCGCTACCTGCGCATCCTCGCCAACGACTTCTCGGGCGATCTCATCCTCACCATCGCCGCGTACAACGCGGGCCCGGGCGCGGTGCAGCGCTACCGCGGCGTGCCGCCCTACGACGAGACCCAGCGCTACGTGCAGCGCGTGCTCGGGTGGTACTGGCAGTACCTGCAGGCGGAGAGCGCAGCCCGGTGACGTCTCGCATGGTTCTGCTCGCGTTCGCCTTCGCGGGGATGTGCACCTCGCCGTACGCGAGCCGCATCCGCGTCCAGCACGCCCAGGAGTTCGGGTGCCAGGAGCGCTGGGTCCAGGTGCGCGAGAGCGACGTCGAGGGCCAGTGGACCGCGACCGGCTGCGGCTTCCGCAGCGAGTGGTCGTGTCAGGAGCGCGCGTGCCGGATGCGCGACTCCGCGAGCTACGGCGTCGACGCGCCCTGAGACGCCGCGCATCCTCGCGTGATGGGCGGGGCGAGGCGAGGGTGCGGGATCGTGCTCGGCGCGATCGTCGTCGCGCTGACGGCGGGGATCTGCGCGTACGTGTGGCTCTACCAGATCGACCGCGTCGTCGGCACCTACGGCACGTACGCGCTCGACGAGGCGCACGTGCTGGTCGCGCATCGGCTGCGCACCGGCTGGCTGTGGTGGGAGCCCTCGGCCGAGCTCGAGGTGCGCGACCCGCGCGGCGCGAGCTTGTGGAGCATCACCGTCCACTCGTCGCACCACGAGATCGGGCTCTTCGCGCGCGACGGCGAGATCATCGTGGTGCCCGACGGCGACGACTCGCTCGTGGTGCTCATGGTCGACAACGGGCTGCGTCTCTTCGACACGCCATCGCGCGGATCGCTGGTGCGGGCGCGCGATCTCGGCGATCTCGTGCTGCTCACCGAGCGCGACGAGTCGTCGTTCAGCACCGCGATCCGCGCGCTCGACCGCACCACCGGCGCGACGCGCTGGACCCACCCCGACGTGCACTACGCGTCGTACGACGATCCCCACGGCAACGAGCTCGGCGCGTTCGGCGCGACCGAGATCCAGATCGGCAACGACCTGCTCGATCGCGTGAGCGGGACGCGCCGCGAGCCGATCGACGCGCGCGCGTGGTGCCGCACCGATCACGACGTCGTGTGGATCGCGCGAGATGGCGCGATCCGTCGCCGCGCGCCCGGCGGCGAGCCGCGCACCGTCGTGCCGCGCGGCGCGTGGGACATCGTGCGCTGCGCGGGTGACGCGGAGACGCTGCTGATCGTGCTGTCTCGCCGTCGAGGGCGCGCCGTGCTTGGCGCGGCGCCGCGCGCGAGCGAGCCCGGGCTCGTCCCGGTCGCGATCACCGATCTGCACGACGGCGACGACACCGTCGTGATCGCGCTACGTCCCGACGGCGCGCTGCGCTGGGCGCGGGTCGTCACCGGCGACGCCGCGAGCGTGTGCCTGCCCGCGGGCGCACCGCCCGGCGTGTGGCGCGTGGACTTCTGGGACGTCGCGCGCTCACCGCTGGGCATCGAGCTCGCGACCGGCGCTCTCGCCGGCGCGCCGAGCGGCGCGCGCTGCGTGTTCTACGAGCACTTCCCCGAGGGCTGACCGCGATTTGCCCCCGCGCGGGGGCCGACTCACACCGGCTCGCGTGCTGCGTCCAGCGCTTCCGTCACCGCGTTGCTCGTGCTCGCGGGCTGCTACACGTCCCACGAGCGCGCCGCGACCGACCTCCCGATCGACGTCGACGCGTCGATCCGCTCGCCGCTCTGCCCCGCGCCGACGAACGGCGACGGTCGCACGCTGCTCGTGCTGCACGATCCCGAGATCGGCCCGCTCACGCTCTCGCGGCGCGAGCCCGACGGCACCTACCGCACGATCACGCGCGAGCTCTTCTCGCCCATGCCGTTCCTCCAGGCGCTCCCGGGCGGTGCGCACGCCGTCGTCGGCTTGGACGCCGGCAGCGCCGAGCTCGTCGAGCTCGAGACCGGCGTCGTGCGCCCGCTCGCATCGCTGCTCCCGCCCGACGCGGTCGCGACCTGCGGCCGCGACGGTCCGGGTGTCGCGAACGGCTTCGTGATCCAAGGCAGGGCCGATGGCCGCGCGCTCCTCTACGGCTGCTCTCGCTACGCCGATGGCGCGCCCGGAGGCGAGGCGCGGATCGTCGGCGGCGCGGTGTGGGAGGTCAGCCTCGAGTCGTTCGAAGCGCGCGAGGTCGCGACGGGCTGCGCCAAGGCGAGCTATCCCGTCGGCGCCCCGTGCGACGTCCAGGTCACGTGGCGGAGCTGCCCGGGCTCCGACGCGGTCGACGCGGCCGTGCGCAGCGAGCTGCGACGGATCGACGGCTCGGTCCACCCGCTGCGCGCACGCTCGTGGGCGCTCTCTCCGTCCACGCAGCTCGCGCTCGGCGACGGCGACGCACCGCACGAGCTGCTCGTGATCGATGCCGCGGGGCGCGAGCGTCGCGTGCTCGAGTCGGTCGACGTCGAAGGGCCGCTCCGGTTCGGTCTCTTGCTCCGGCGCGACGGAGCGGCGCTCGTGTTCGATCGCGGCAGCACCTTCCTCGTCACGACGACGCAGACGTCGCCGCCGCTGCCGGGCGCCTGCTCCGAGGAGGGCGGCGTCGCGTTCGTGGGCGCCAGCCCGGACGGTGCGCTCCTCGTGCGAGGCTGCTCGGCGTCCGCGCGCTGGTCCTCGCTCGATCTCCGCGCGCCCGCGGCGACGCGCTCGCTCCCCGAGCTCGACGGCGTGCGCGGCGCGGTAGTCGGCTGGTCGCACGACGGCGCGCACTGGCTGATCGACACCTGGGCCGCGATGGGCGACGAGGCGCGCGCGACGCTCGTCTCGCGGGACGGCGAAGTGGTGGCCAGGGTGCACGCGACGGAGCCCGAGCTCGGCGAGGTCCACGACGTGGCCTTCGCGTTTCCCGCGGATTGAGCGCGTGGCGCGCGCTTGACGCCGTCCTCGGCAACGCGTAACTCAGGCGCGCGTCACTGCGCCGGGGGAGCCGGGGAGGACAAGAAAATGTCGAAGCAACGTGCGCGGTCGTCGGCCGCGCGATGGGTGTCGTGTTGTCTCGCGCTCGCGCTGAGCGCGTGCCTGGGCGAGGGGATCGAGGACGCTTCGCTCGAGGCGGCGGCGATCGCGGACGACGAGCAACGCGCGAGCGCGGTCTACGTCCTCGAGACCGGCCATTGGAGCCAGTACGTCTATCACGGCATCAGCCGTGAGAGCTTCTGGGTGGACCTCGCGGTGCGCAACGACGCGTACACGAAGGACGTCGGGATCCTCTGGACGACGAACGGCTGGATCACGTCGCAGCGCGCGACCGCGGTCTGCGAGGGCACGCTGCCCGACGGGCGCGAGCGCTGGGGCGTGGACGTGCGCGACTTCGCGAACCGCGGCTGGGGCCACGAGCCCGAGGTCGAATTCGCGGCGTTCGTCACGATGAACGGCACGACGAGCTGGTCGCCGTTCCGCAATCACTTCGTGTATCGCGGGGTCACGCCTGCGAGCCCGGTGCGCCTGCTCTCGTCGCGCATCGCGTGGGACGGCTCGGTCGCGTCGCTCGAGGGCACGGTTCGCTCGCTGCGCACCGCGCGCCCGCGCCGGATCTTCGTGCGTTACACGCTCGACGGATGGGCCACGTGGGACGAGGCGGAGGCCACGGCGAGCGAGGGTGAGCACGCGTTCTCGATCCCGCTCGACATCGATCCCGCGCGCACCGAGGAAGTGGCCTTCGCGGTGCGCGTCGAGCACGACGGACAGAGCGCGTGGGACAACAACGGGGGCGCCGACCATCGCCACCAGCTCGCGCCCGCGGTGAGCGCGTCGTTCGTGAACGCGCCGGGCTACGCGATCGACGGCGTGCTCGTGCTGATGGGCCACGCGCGCAGCGCGTTCCCGGTCGACGCGGTGCGCGTGCGCATCGACGACGGGGCATGGGAGTCGCTGCCGCAGGGCGACGATCTCGCGCGCGGTCTCGCGGCGTTCTCGACGGCGGGCACGTTCCGCCGCGTGGTCGAGACGCGCGCGCTCGCGGCGGGCCCGCACACGCTCGAGGTCGAGGTCTCGGCCGGTCCGTTCGTGCGCTCGCCCTCGACGCTGACCGTCGACGTCGCGGACGCGATCGCGTCCGTCGGCTCGCAGCGGCTCCCCGAGTCGGATCGCGGCACCGCGTGGGACGTCGATCGCGACCACGACGGTCGCCTGGTGATCGCCTACGACCGCGGCGTCGCGCGGCTCGACTCGCAGGGCGCGCTCGAGCTCACGTTCGAGCCCTACGCGGGACCGGGGCGCTTCGACGACGTCGAGGCGACCACGCAGTACGTCTACGCGCTCTCGAGCCCGCTCGTGGTGCGCTACGAGGCGGCGACGGGCGCGCTCGATCGCAGCTTCGGCGTGGACGGCGCGCTCGACCTCGGTGTGGTGCTCACCGGCGACAACGCGCTCTGCTACGCGTCGCAGATCGCGGCGAGCGACGACGCGCTCTTCGTCACGGACAGCTGCAACGCGCGCGTGGTGCGCCTCACGCCGGACGGTGTGCTCGACGGCGTCGTCGCGCTCGGCGACGGGCTCGGGTACGCCAACGTGCAGCACCCGACGCTCGCGCCGGACGCGCTCTGGGTCTGGCGCGAGCGCCACGTGGGCTCGGACTTCGTGCGCGAGCTCGTCGCGATCGACGCGGATGCGCTCGCGGTGCGGGAGGTCGTCTCGCTCGATCCGCGCGTCACGCAGAGCGCGGGCGGGGTCGGCGTGGGGGCGGATGCGTTCTGGGTCGTCGCGTACGACGGGATGCTGCTCCGCATCGGTCGCGACGGCGCGCTGCGCGGCGCGTGGGTCGGCGGTGACATGTACGAGCCGCTCGTCCCGGGCGTGATCAACATCGGCGCGCACGTCGAGGTGCTCGCGGACGGCAGCGCCGAGGTGCTCTCGGTGCAGACCGCTTCGCTCGAGAGGTTCGCGCCGACTCGTTGAGAGACGAGCGGCGACGCGCTGCGTGCCCTTTCTCGCGATCGCACGTGCGCCGGAGCGCGCCGTCGGTCATGGACCCCAGCGCGCGACGATGACGTCCTCGGAACGACCCCGCGATCCGCTGCACGGCGTGACGCTCGCGATGATGCTCGAGCGTCTCGTCGACGAGCTCGGGTGGGACGCGATGGGGCGTGCGGTCGACATCCGCTGCTTCACCCACGAGCCGAGCATCGCCTCGAGCCTCAAGTTCCTGCGCCGCACGCCGTGGGCGCGCGCGAAGGTCGAGGCGCTCTACCTCGACGTGCTCGCCGCGCGCCGTTCGCGACCGCGCTCCTGATGCACGAAGCCCCGGCGCGCTCGCGCGCACCGGGGCTCCGCTCGTTCACTCTTCGGCCGCTGCGCTCTCCACGACCGCCGGGGGCGTCGCGCGCTCCGCGAGCGCCTTCTGCGCGTCGTCGCTCGAGAGCATCGGCGCGACCTGCGCGATCACCTCACGCGCCTTGTCGGTGAGCACCTGGCCGTCGACCTTCCCGAAGGTCATCAGCTCGCGCATCAGCGGGTACGCCGCGCCGGCCTCCATGATCGTCTTGAGGATCGGCGACATCATCCCGACCGCGCCGGGCGTCGCGCCGCTCTCGCCGTTCGCCGCGCTCCCCGCGAACATGCCGTTCGTCTGCAGCACCTTGATCTCGGTGATCTTCTGCGCGGGCATCATCAGCTCGCGCGCGAGATCGGGCGCGACCTCGAGCGCCTTCACCGCGACGTCGCGCAGCAGGAGCTTGTCACCGACCGCGTTGTCCGCCTCGACCATCGCGCGGCGCGCCTCGGCGAGCGCCAGACCCTTGAGGCGCTCCGCCTCCGCGAGCTGCTTGATCGCCTCGGCCTCCTTGAACGACGCCTCGGCCGCGGCGTCCGCCGCGATCCGCTGCGCGTCCGCCTCGGCCTGCGCGGCCGCGCGTCGCTTGTTGGCCTCCGCGACCGCCTCCGCCTCGAGCGCCTGCGCCGCGCCGCGCGCCCTCGCGAGCTGCGCCTCGGCGAGCTCGCGCGCCTTCTTCGCCTCACCTTCCGCGAGCGCGCGATCCACCTCGGCTCGCGCGGCCGCCTCGATCACCGCGATCGCCTTCTCGCGCTCCGCCTTCGCGGTCGCCTCGACCGTCACGATGGCCTGCTTCGCCTGCTCTTCCTCGGCCCGCGCCGTCGCCCGCGCCGCGGCCGCACGCGCCGCCGCCTCCTCGCTCTGGATCACCGCGACCTGCTTCGCGATGCGCGCGACCTCGATCGCCTTCTCCTTGTCGATGAGCGACGCGCCGACGACCTTCTCCTTGTCGATCATCGCCGCGTCGATCGCCTTCTGACGCTCGACCTCGGCGGCCTGCACGACCTTCTGCTTCTCGATCTCCGCCGCCTCGATCGCGCGCTGCTTCGCGATCTCCGCGGCGCTCTGCGCCTTCTCCGCTTCGATCTGCGCCTCGCGCTCCGCGCGCTGCTTCTGCGCGAGCGAGATCGCGACCTCGCGCTCCTGCGCGATGCGCGCCTGCTCGACCGCGCGCTGCTTCTCGTACGACGCGAGGTCACGCGCCTGCTCCTGGATCAGCACCGCCTTCGCGGTCTCCGCGGTCTGCATCGCGGCGTACTCCGCGACCCGGCGCGCCTGATCCGCCTCGGCCTGCTTCTGCGTCTGCTCGAGCTCGAGCGCGCGCATCTTCGCCGCGACGTTCTGCGCGTGGATCTGGTTGTCCTTCTCGCGCTGGATCTGGTTCGTCTTCTCGCGGTTCGTCTGGACGCTCTCGGTGATCGCGCGCAGGCCCTCGGCGTCGAACACGTCGCTCTCGTCGAGCTCCGAGACCGGCACCATCGCGAGCGACGTGATCGACACGTTCTCGAGCGTCAGGCCGTTCTTCTTGAGCTCCTCGGCGAGCGTCGCCTGGATCATCTCGGCGAACTCCTTGCGCTTGCCGTGGAGGTTCATGAACGTCTGGTTCGCCGCGACGCTGCGCAGCGCGTCGGTCAGCTTGCCCTCGATCAGATCCGCGATGCTCGCGCCGTCGAGGTTGCGCTCACCGAAGCTGCGCGCCGCGGCGAGCACGTCCTCCTGGATCGGCTCGACCTTGATGTAGAGCTCGGTCGTGACGTTCGCCTTGATCTTGTCGGCGGTCACGAGCGCGTTCTTGCCCGCGCGCTCGACGCTCAGCTTCACGCTGCGCAGCGACACGCGCAGCAGCTGGTGGAGGATCGGGTAGACCATCACGCCGCCCCCGATCACCACCTTGTTGCCGCCGCGGCCGGTGCGGACGAGCGCCTCGTCGGCGCCGCAGCGCCGGTAGAAGCGGCTCATCATGACCATCGCCATCGTCGCGACGAACACGACGAAGCCGATGAGCCCCGCGATCCCCAAGGTGACCGGATTCCACGTGCCCATGACCGTTCTCCCTTTCGTGCACGAGCCGCGCACGACCGCGCGGCTCCCTCGCAACGGGCCCGAATCGGCCCGAGCGCAATCACCGTTGCGTTGTTGAGCGACCGTTAAAGAACGCGCTGCCGGCGCTCGGGGTCGCCCTCGTCGAACGCAGCGACGAAGAGCGTCCCGTCCTCGCTGCACTCGACGACGACGGCCTCGTCGCGCTCCGCGAGCTCGCGCGTGCCGGGCGCGACGCGACAGACCACGCGCACGTCGTGCCCGCTGCGATCGCGCAGCCGCACCTCGCCGAACTCCTCGCTCACCCGCGACGAGATGACGACGCCGATCGTCCCGACCAGCTCGCGCCGCGACGTCGCGGCCTGCGCGCGATCGTCGATGATCGGCGCGAGCACCCGCGCGACCAGCGCCGCCGCGCCGTAGCCGACGAGCAGCGCGCTCGGCAGCGTCCACGCGAGCGAGACGAGCGGCGGGCCCGCGGGGTCACTCAGGTACGCCGAGTTGATCACGAGCCCCGCGATCGCGAACGCGAGCCCAGCCGACTCGACCGTCAGCGTGAGCGGCACCCGGCCGATCGCGAGCGGCCCGAGCAGCGCCTCGAGCGCCGAGCCGTGTCCCGCATCGGCTTCGTGCCCGTCCGCGTCGCCATCGCCGTCCGCGTCGGTATCCGCGTCCCCGTCGTCGTCGCTGCCGAGCAGGCCGAGCACACCGCTCGCCTGCACCAGCGCGAAGAGCAACGTCGCGCCGCCCGCGACGGTGAATGGGACGTTCGCCCACGACGAAAGCCAGTCGAGCACCGACACTGCGCGCTCCCTCCCGAAGTCGGCTCGGCCCCCCCGTGCCCGACTTCGGCGCGTCCAACCGTAGCCCACGCCGCGCTATTTCGGAATTCCGCCGGCGCTCGTCGCGCTCTCGGTCGGCAACGACACCCGGAACGTCGATCCCAGCCCGACCGTGCTGTCGACCGCGATGTCCCCGCCGTGCGCTTCCACGATCCGCCGCGCCACCGAGAGCCCGATGCCCGCGCCCGTCGCGACCGCGCGCGCTCCGCGGGAGCGCCGGAACGGCGTGAAGAGCTTCTCGCGATCCCCGCTCGCGATGCCGATGCCGTGATCGACGACGGATACGAACGCGCGCTCTCCTTCGCGCCCGACGTGCACCTCGATCGGCCCGCCTTCGGGCGAGTACTTGATCGCGTTGCTCACGAGGTTGCCGACGACCTGCTGCATGCGCAGCACGTCCGCGCGCACCGTCACCGGCCGCTCGGGCGCGTGCAGCGCGATCGTGTGGCTCGTCGCGGTCGGCGCGTGCAGCTCGACGACCTCGCGCGCGACCTCGCGCAGATCGATCGGCTCGCGCGTCAGGGCGAGCTCCCCGGCTTCGATGCGCGTCGCATCGAGGAGGTCTCCGATCATGCGCGCCAGGAGCTCGATCTGTCGGTCCGCCATCGCGAGCGTGCGCTCGCGCGCGCTCGCGTCGGTGCGGGCGAGCGAGATCGCCATCTTCAGCGCGGAGAGCGGGTTCCGCAGGTCGTGCGCGACGCCGGCGAGGAACGCGAGCCGCTCCTCGCGCTGGCGCGCGAGCTCTCCGCGCATCTCGCCGAGCGCCGTCGAGATCTCGCGGATCTCGCGCGGGCTCTGCTCGAGAGGCATCGTGCCTCGCGTGCTCGCCGGGTGTGTGATCTCGTCCCGCAACGCCGCGAGCGGGCGCAGCACGCGCCGGTGCAGCCCCGCGACCAGCGCGGCGAGGCCCGACGCGATCAGCACCGCCGCCGCGATCCCCGCGGTCGACGCGAGCCGGTCGACGCGCTCGGTCTCGCGCTGCGCGCGCTCCACCTGCTCGACGTTCATGCGGCGCAGCTCGCCGAGCCGATCGTGCAGCGCGACCAGCGGCGCGCGCATCTCGCGCACGACCTCCTCGAGCGGCGCGTCGCGGGCCTCGAGGGCGCGTCGTCGCGACAGCGCCTCGTCGAGGAGGTGCTCGATGTCGTCGAGGAGGTGCCGCTCTCGCTCGTTCGCGATCAACGTGCGCGCCTCGTCGAGGTTCGCGCGCATCTGCAGCTCGAGCGTGGCGCGCGGGCGCGCGACCTCGGAGTTGTCGCTCGCGACCGCGAGATCACCGAGCGAGTCGTGCATCTCGAGCCGCACCTCCATCTCGTCGGCGAGCGCACGGCTCCGCGTGTCGCGCAGCATCGTCCACGTCACGTCGTGGAGCAGCGTCGTGACCACCACGATCGCGATCGCGAGCGCGATCGCGACCGCGCCGAACAGCGCGGACCACAACATCACGGTGCCGCGCAGCCCGAATCGCCGGCGCGCCCCCGCGCGCGATCCCTCGTGCAGCGCACCGTCTCGCTGCTCGATCGCGAGCCGCATCGTGCAGCCGGGCTCGCAACGCGCGGGCCACACCTGCACGATCGACGTCGCGTACTAAGCTGCGCGCCGTGGCGACGCACCTCGACGCGCGCACCGGCGCCGCCCTCGCGATCGGCGCGCTGACCACCGCGAGCGCGCTCGGCCTCGCGTTCTGCCAGTCTCCGCAGGGCGACGAGCCGAACCGCAGCGCCGAAGCGATGGTCACGCACACGCTCGAGGAGGCGTGGCCGCCGCCCGCCGGCGATCTCGAGGCGGCCCTCGCCGCGACCGCGATCCGGCGCATCTCCGAGTCGGCGATCTACGATGCCGGCGTGGACGCGGGAGACGGCGACAGCGGGCCTCCGATCGTGCTGCCCGAGGGCCCGATCGAAGGCGTGCAGGTGCGCCGCGGCGCCTACGAGGACATCCACTTCCTCGAGGTCGTGCTCGGCCCGGCGACGTTCGACGACGCGCTGCCGATCGTGTTCGTGTTCCACGGGCGCGGCGGCAACGCGGGCCTGCCGGGCGGTCCGTTCCTCGGGCTCTCGCACCCGGTGCGCGTGATCGTCCCGCAAGCGAGCGATCGCCTCGGCACGGGATGGGAGTGGCTGCCGGTGAGCGTGGGCTCGGGGCTCGTCGATCGCCTCGCCTCGTCGCTCTTCCAGGTGAGCTCGCGCGTCGCCGCGATGATCCGCACGCTCACTGCGGAGCGTCCGACGCTCGGGCGGCCGATCGTGAGCGGGTTCTCGCAGGGCGGTCTGCTCACGTACGCGCTCGCGCTGCACCACGACGACGTGGTGGGCCACGCGTTCCCGCTCTCGACGTGGCTCCCGCCGCCGCTCGAGCCGCTCTATCGACGCGACGATCTGCGCTTCCCGCCGATCCGCTCGATGCACGGCACGGTCGATCCCGTGATCCCGGTCGGGCCCACGCGCGTGCTCGTCGATCGCCTCCGCGCGCGCGGGTTCGACATCGAGCTCGTCGAGTTCGACGGGGTCGGCCACGAGATGAACGAGGCGATGAACCAGACGTTCCATCGCTGGCTCGAGCGCGCGGTGTGCGACGTCGTCGGCGACACCGCGTGCCCCGCCGCGCTCGCGCCCGGCGAGGACGGTGGGGTCCCGATCGACGACGCGGGCGTCGACGCCGGCGAGGACGCAGGCGCCGATGCAGGGCGTCGCCGCCGCCGCGCGCCGCGCGACGCTGGGTGATCTCGGGCTTGCTTCTCGACCGTCCCCTGCTGGACCATCACGGGAAGGGGAGGTCGCCGTGGAAGTGAAGGGGACTGCGTTCCTCGCGCGCAAGACGTTGCTCGTGCACGAGCTCGGCGAAGAGAAGTTCACGCGCTTCCTCGAGCGCTTCGCGGAGAAGGAGCCGGTCTTCCGCGAGCCGATCCTCGCGACGTCGCTCATCCCCATCAAGCCGTTCCTCGCGCTCAACGACGCGATCGTCGCCGAGCTCTACGGCGGCGACATCGAGTCGTACTTCCGCGTGGGCGCGGCGAGCGCCGAGTGGTCGCTCACGCAGGGCCCGTACAAGCACATGCGCGAGACCAAGAGCCTCGATTCCTTCGCGGGCATGGGGCGCGTGCTCTACGCGAACTTCTTCACGAAGGGTCGCGCCGAGACGGTGAAGCACGGCAACCGCGTCGAGCTGCGCATCAGCGAGGTCGCGCGCGAGTATCACCACCCGTACTTCGAGTATGCGATCTGCGGCTACTTCAAGCGCGGTCTCGAGCTCGTCGGGGGAGGCCGCGTCGACATGAAGCGCATCCGCGGCTTCACGAAGGGCGACGCCGACGTCTTCTACGAATTCCACTTGTCGTAGCGCGCGCGATCCGTGGGGCGCGATGCATCGCGCGGCGGGCGTTCTCGCACGTTGAAGCGGTCGATCTCGTCGGATAGAAGCGACGACTCCCTATGAGCGAGACGTCGACCAAGCCTCAAGCGTTCGATCCCGTTCCGTTCATCTCGCAGGAGCTGAATCTCCCGCCGCGCGGCGTCGCGGCGGTGGTGAAGCTGCTCGAAGAGAACGCGACCGTTCCCTTCATCGCGCGCTACCGCAAGGAAGTCACCGGCGGCCTCGACGAGGTGCAGATCCGCGACATCCAGGAGAAGCGGGCCTACATCCTCGAGCTCGAAGAGCGACGCGCGTCGATCCTCGAGGAGATCGGCAAGCAGGGGAAGCTCACCGACGACCTCAAGAAGAAGATCCTCGCGTGCACCACGAAGGCGGCGCTCGAAGATCTCTACCTGCCGTACAAGCCGAAGCGCCGCACGCGCGCGACGATCGCGCGCGAGAAGGGGCTCGAGCCGCTCGCGCTGCGCATCCTCGCGCAGAGCGCCGACGGTGATCCGCGCGTCGAGGCGCAGGCGTTCGTCAGCGCCGAGAAGGAAGTCGCGGACGTCGCGGCAGCGCTCGCCGGCGCGCGCGACATCGTCGCGGAGATCGTCGCCGAGCACGCCGACGTGCGCGCGCTGACGCGCGAGGCGTTCGAGAAGGAAGGCATCCTCGTCAGCGAGGGCGTGCCCGACAAGATCAAGGAGCCGACGAAGTTCGAGCAGTACTACGAGTGGCGCGAGCCGATCGCGGAGATCCCTTCGCATCGCTTCCTCGCGATCCGTCGTGGTGAGCGCGAGGGGATCCTCCGCGCGTCGATCGAGGTCGACGGCGAGCGCGTGGTGCCGCGCCTCGAGAACGTGATGAAGGTCGATCGCGGCTCGCCGTGGTGCGGCGAGATGAGCGCGGCGATCGCGGACGCGTTCAAGCGCCTGCTCGCGCCGAGCGTCGAGAACGACGTGCGCGTCGACCTGAAGCTCAAGAGCGATCGCAGCGCCGTCGACGTGTTCGCGGACAACCTGCGCAACCTGCTGCTCAGCGCGCCGCTCGGGACCAAGAGCGTCATCGGGATCGACCCCGGTCTGCGCACCGGGTGCAAGGTCGCGGTGGTGGACTCGACCGGGAAGTTCCTGGTCAACGACACGATCTACCCGTCGCAGGGCGCGGCGCGCGAGGAGGATGCGAAGCGCGTGCTGCTCACGCTCGTGAAGCGCCACACGCCCTTCGCGATCGCGATCGGCAACGGCACCGCGGGCCGCGAGACCGAGTCGTTCGTGAAGAAGACGCTCAAGGAGGCGGGCATCACGGACGTGGTGGTCGTGCCGGTGAGCGAGTCGGGCGCGAGCGTCTACTCGGCGAGCGACGTCGCGCGCGAGGAGTTCCCCGAGCTCGACCTCACGGTGCGCGGCGCGATCTCGATCGCGCGTCGCCTCCAAGATCCGCTCGCCGAGCTGGTGAAGGTCGATCCCAAGTCGATCGGCGTGGGGCAGTACCAGCACGACGTGCACCAGCCGCTGCTCGCGCGGAAGCTCGGCGAGGTCGTCGAGAGCTGCGTGAACCACGTCGGCGTGGAGCTCAACACCGCGAGCGCGTCGCTGCTCGCGTACGTCGCGGGCATCGGCGGCTCGCTCGCGAAGAAGATCGTGAAGCACCGCGAGGAGAAGGGCGCGTTCACGTCGCGCCAGCAGGTCCTCGAGGTGAGCGGGCTCGGGCCGCGCGCGTTCGAGCAGTGCGCGGGCTTCCTCCGGGTGCACGGCGCGGCGAACCCGCTCGACTCGAGCGCGGTGCACCCCGAGCGCTACGCGCTGGTCGAGCGCATCGCGAAGGACATGGGCGTGTCGCTCGCGGAGCTCGTGGGCAACACCGATCTCGCGAAGAAGATCGACATCCAGAAGTACGTGGGCGAGGGCGTGGGCGAGCCGACGCTGCGCGACATCGTCGCGGAGCTGGGCAAGCCGGGGCGCGATCCGCGCGCGAGCTTCGAGCCGCCGAAGTTCCGCGACGACGTCATGGAGATCACGGACCTCAAGGAGGGCATGATCCTCGAGGGCGTGGTCACGAACGTCACGGCGTTCGGCGCGTTCGTCGATCTCGGCGTGCACCAGGACGGCCTCGTGCACGTGAGCAAGCTGAGCGACCGCTTCATCAAGGACCCGAGCGAGGTCGTGAAGGTCGGCGACAAGCTCACGGTGAAGGTGCTCGAGGTGGACCTGGCGCGGAAGCGCATCTCGCTGAGCGCGCGCATGCACGACGAAGCGAGCAAGGGCCCGCGCCAGGGCAACCAGCACGGCGGCGCGCGCGCGCCCGGCGGCCCGCAGCGCGGCGGCCCGCAGCGTGGTGGTGGAGGCCCGCAGCAGAAGGGCCCGCCGCCGAAGCAGTTCGCGAACAATCCGTTCGCCAAGCTGCTCGACCGCAAGTGAGCCCGACTCACTTCTGAACGACGAAGGGCGCTACGGAATCCGTAGCGCCCTTCGTGCTGGTGCTCAGCGCGGCAGCGAGCCGTCCTGGTAGAGCGAGAGGATGTGTCCGTCGGGGTCCTTGAGCTCCGCGGACCATCCGCCGGGCGCTTCGGACACCGGCGTGACGAGCTCCACGCCGGCCGCGGCGAGCGACGCGACCATCGTGTCGATGCCGCCGCGCGCGAGCCCGAAGACCACCTGCGGGGTCGCGCCGCGCGCTGCGTCGCCAGGCAAGAACACGAGCTCGACGTCACCCGGCAGGCGCGCCTGGAGGTAGCCGTTCTCGAAATCTTCGACCTCGAACGGGATCCCGAGGGTCTTGGAGTAGAAGCGGTGGGTGCGCGCGAGGTCCGTCACGACGAAGACGATGGCGACGTTCTTGAGCTGACCGTTGAGCATGAGCTTCCTCTTTCACGGGTCCGACCGCCCGCGGGGGGCGCATCGGAGGCTTTCCCGCTCGTTGCCGTGGCCCGTCCCGCTGTGAGCGCCTCGGCGAAGATCAGCCCGTGACCGTCGGGATCGCTGGCTCCCAGGACCCGACCGACGTCGCCGGCGCGCGTCGCCTCGAGCCGAGGGAGCACGTCGACCTGCGCGCGGCGCGCTCGGACGACCGCCGGGGTCCGGCTGGGCGTCGGAAGCTCGGGGCGAGCGAGCGGGCCGAGCTCCCGCAGCGACTGGAGCCTCTTGCGCAGCGCCGCGTCGTTCACGCCGAGCGCGGCGCGGAGCTCCGCCTTCTCGAGCCCGAGGAAGAGCAGCAACAGCGTCGTGCGCAGCGTCGGGGTGAGCTCGGACAGCGGCGCGCCTTCGACGTCGTGCGTGTCCGTCGCGCCGTCGTGCTCTTCTGCGACGATGCGGAGCTCGCGCGCCCGCCGGCGAACGGCGCTGCGCGCGAGGAAGGCGGCGTGACGTCGCGCCGCGCCGTGAGCGCTGCGCAGGAACACCTCGCCGTCGAGGGGAAGCCCGCGCTGCAAGGCGGACACGATGATGTCGTGGGCGAGGTCCTCGACCTCGTCGGCCACGCGGCTGTACCGCCGGGACACTGCGACCAGAGACTCGCGAACTGCCTGCAGGCGCGACATCGCGTCGGACCCTAACACCTCGAAACCGCTCGGAACCAGCGCGGCTCCGTCACCCGCAGAGCGCCGAGCACGTCGCCGGCGCCTCACCGCGCTCGCCGCACACCGCGTGGCACGCCTCGCGACCGCGCTCGGTCGTGAACCCGCACACGTTCTTGCAGCTCACGACGTCGTCGCCCTGACGCAGGCACACGCCCGCGCACCCGACCTCGCCGCAGTCGCTCGTGAGCCCGCAGAGGCCCTTGCACGTCGCGGTCGCGACGCCGCGCGCGATGCACGTCTCCGCGCAGCCGAGCTCCGCGATCGCGCCCGACGCGCCGCACACGCTCCGGCAGGTGCCGGTGTCGTCGCCGTTGTCGACGCACAGCGCGTAGCACCCGTACGCGTCCCCGAGATCACATGCCGCGCGGCACGCCGCCGTCGACGTGCCGCTCGAGATGCAGCCCTGCCAGCACGCGTCGACGGTGCCGGTGCAGGTGCCGCTCGAGGGGCGCCCCGAGTCGCGTCGGGTGCCCGCATCGCGCGCGCAGGAACCGCCGTCGCAGGGCTCGCGGCAGACGTCCATCACGCACTGGAGCCCGGGATCGCAGCCGTCGCCCGACGTGCACGCGCAGCCCTCCGAGCCCACGTCGCATTCGTCGTCGGGCGCCTCGGTCATGCACGCCAGGATCGTGAGCGTGAGCCACGCTCCTGCGACGAGAGCCCCGATCCGCTTCGGCACGAGCACCTCCGAGCGCGCTGGTTTGTCGCGCCGGACGGCGCGGGGCAATCCATCATCGGCTCGTCCACGTCGTGCGCTTCCGTCCGCGCGCTCTGCGCGGTCCCGTGCGCGCGCGCCGCGGCCGAGCACTCCGGTCGTCGATTCAACGGTCGGGCACCGGGGTCGGGATTCCCGCGTCGTGACGGCACTCGAACGTGGTGCGATGCCCGGCGACGACCGGCACCTGCACCACGCGATCCTCGAGCGCGACGGCGTACGAGCCCGGCGCGTAGCTGCCCTCGAGCGTCCCGCCGGGCAAGCACGTGATCCCGCCGAACACGCACCGCTCGCGGCAGACGAGCGCGAGCCGCCCCTCGCTCGCATCCTCGCGATACGCCGAGATCGACCACGCGATCCCGACGATCACGAGCACGGGCAACACCCCGACCCACCCCAAGCGCCGGTGAGCACGCTGGCTCGGATCGCAGGGCCGCTCGCGCACCGTCGTCCTTCCCAGCGCGAAGTGCTCGGCGATCCGCGACGCGAGGGCGCGTGCGTGCGACGCGCCGAGCAGGTGCGAGGTGATCGCGAAGTCCGACCCGTCGGCGGTCGTCAGCTCGACCGACGCCACGTCGGCCGCGAGGATCGTCGTCGAGCATCGCTCGTCGGTGCCCACGCGCCGCACGTCGCTCGCGTCGAGCTCGCGCACCACCTCGCGCCGGAAGAGCGCGCGCTCGCGAATCACGACGTGCATGCCACGGACGTGGACCGCGACCCACCGCGCGTGCGATGCGGTCTTGGCGAGCGCGACGTACGCGATGATCAGCGCGCCGAGCGCGATCGGGTGCGCGAGCATCGCGGTGATCACGGAGACGACGGTCACCACCGTCGCCATCACCACGCCGCGCCACGCCACGATCACCCTGCGATCGAGCTCGACCTCGCTCGCGCTCGGCTCGCGATACGCCACTCGCGCGCAGCTTACTCGACCACCACCACGCGGTGCTCGAGCGACGCGCTCACGCGGTGCACCCGAAGCGTGCGCGCCTCGCGATCGCCGATCACGAACGCCGCGTCGTCGCCCAGGCGGAACGCGTCATCGCCGCGCGGCAGGTGATCCTCGGTGAGCTCGCGCGCCCCGACGACCGTCGCGCCGGAGCCGTCGATCACCATGCCCCACGTGCCCGAGAACGCGAAGCCGCGATCGCCGCGCGCCCATCGCTCCCACAGCACCACGAAGCGATCACCGCCGAGCGCGACGAGCTTCGGGCGCTCCGCGTGCACCGCGCCGCCATCGCTCGTCTGGTAGTCGGTGAGCCACTGCAGGCGGTTCTGGCGCGCCTCGCCGCTCGACGTCACGTCGAGGCGATCGGGCAGCGCCGGATCGAGGAACGCGTTCTCGTCGGCGCGCCGCGCGTCGAAGTCGCGACGCACCCGCACGATCGCGAGATCCCGCGCGCCCGCGACGCGCGACGCGCCCTCGATCGCGCCCGTGCCCGTCGTGTGCTCGCTCGCGAAGAGCGCGAGCCAGCCCATCTCGCCCGCACCCTCGATCGCGGCGAACGCGCCGAGCCGGGTGTGCGTGTTGTTGTCGCCGAGGTTCCCCTTCACGTGGAAGAGCGGGTACGCGTCGGAGACGCGCTCCGCCGTCGTGCGCGAGAGCGTGACGAAGCGCGGGTACGCATCGCCGAGGTGCATCTCCACGAACCCGGTGCCGTCGTGCGCGAGGCGCTGATCGAACGAGTGGCTGCACCAGATCGTCGAGGTCCGCGTGACCGCGCCGGTGTCCGCGCGCAGCACCGTCGTGACGGCCTTCTGGTGCCGCACGCCGCCGCCGTCGGGCACGGTGTTGTTGCCGTGCACGAGCGCGAGCAGGCCGTCGCCGTACGCGAGGCGCGCGCTCGCCGCGACCATCGGGTTGATCAGCGGCTCCGCGTCCGCGCGCACGTCGGCGCGCCCGGTGTCGAGGTCGACGTCGAAGCCGATCGCGCCCGCGGCATCGAGCTTCACCACGCGCACGATGCCCTCGCGGTACGTGCCGGGCGCGGGGTTCTCGCGCGTGATCGCTCCCGCCTCGTCGACGCCGCTCGCGACGAAGTACGCGCCCGACTCGTCGCGCGCGAGGCCCATCACGCGATCGAGGATCGGCGCTTCGATCGCGCGCGTGATCACGAGGTCGTCGCCGTCGGGCGTGAGCCGCAGGATCATCGCGCGCGGGGTCTCGTCGCTCGCGTGGTCCTGCACCAGCAGGTCGAGCTCGGCGCCGGCGGGCACCGGCACGATCTCCGGGCTCTTGCCGTACATCGCCGAGTGATCGTCGGGCCCGACGAGGTCCGCGCGGTTCGCATCGAACGGGACGAGCAGCTCCGCGATCGTCCCCACCGGCACCGGCGCCGGGCCGGTCGACGCGTCCTCGTCGCCCCCGCCGCCGCCTCCGTCGGTGCGCGCGATCGCGCCGTCGCCCGATGGACCCAGCCCGCCGCCGTCGACGTCGCGCGGATCGCCTTCGATCGTTCCGTTCGAGCACGCGGCGAGCGCGAGGCAGATCGCGAGCACACGAGACACACGCATCGAGCCACTCTCCTGGCGAGACGTCATGCGTGCAATCGCAAGCATCGTGCCCCTCCGCGGAGGACGCGTTTCGCGGAGATCGCGCGGATCGGCGTGGGGGCCGCGGATCCCGGCCCTGGGGGCGTGATCCCCCTCGCGCGGGACACGTGCCGCTATCATCGCGCGATGCGGCGATCGCTCGGGTGGCTCGTTCTCCTCGTCGCGTGCGGCGGCTCGCCCGCGACGGATCCATCGTCGTCGACCGAGCCCGCCGCGGGCAGCGAGACCGAGGAGGTCACGCCGACCGAGCCCGCGCCGAGCGAATGCCCCGCGACCTTCGACGCGCCCGGCCCGTCGTGCGAGGGCGAGCGCGTCCTCCAGTGCACGTACCCCGAGGGCGAGTGCTATTGCGGCCGCCCGCCGCTCTGTCAGGGCGTGCAGCCGCCGCCCATGCCGCCCGAGTGGGTCTGCGTGCCGAACCGTCCGCCGTGCCCCGAGGCGGGCACGCCGTGCGAGGGCAACGCGGAGTGCGCGCCGTGGTGCTGCGGCGTCGGCGTCGTGTGCGTCGACGGGACGTGGCAGTCGCACCACTTCCCTTGCCCGCCCTGACGCTCATCGCCGCGATCCACGCGTCGATCAGTCGCGACGACCGCGGAAGAGCCCGGTGCGCCCGGAGCGCGCGCGGCAGCGAACATGAGCGACGACACCCCGCGATCGAACGAGCCCTCCTCGAAGCGCGCCGAGACACCGGCGCGCGAAGCCTTGCGGCGAGCCCGCGCGCTCGGGATCCAGCCCGACGATCGCCCGTCCGATCGAGGGGTGACGAGCACCGCATCGATGCGCGACCCTCGCGCCCGACCATGCACCGCCCGCGCATCCTCGCGATCCAGGCTGGCCTCGGCGGAGAGGACGGCAACAGCGCCGCGCTGCTCGCGCACGCGCTGCCGCACCTCGAGCCCCACGCCGACGTCGAGCTCGTCACGCTCGCGTCGACGCCCGGGTTCGCGCCGCATCGCGACGCGCTCGCGCTCGCCGACGCGTTCGTGCTCGTGACCGGCACCTACTGGGACGGCCCATCGTCGCACCTGCAGCGGTTCCTCGAAGAGGCGACGCCCAGCGAGGGCACCGCGCTCTGGCTCGGCAAGCCCGCGGCGGTGCTCGTCGGCGCGCACGCGGTCGGCGGCAAGTCGGTGCTCGCGCGCCTGCAGAGCGTGCTCGCGACGCTCGGCGCGTCGATCCCTCCGATGAGCGGCCTCGTGGTCACGCTCGCGGCGCAGATCGCGATCGACCACGCGTCGCACGGTCACGCCGACGATCTGTGGAGCACCGCGGACCTCGAGATCGTCTGCCACAACCTGTTGGTGGCGACCCGCGTCGATCGCAGCGCTTACCGCGCCTGGCCGGTCGATCGCCGCGACCCATCGCGCCGCTGGCTCCGCTGAGCGTCGTTCCCGTCGCCGTCCACGTCGACGTGGTCGTGGTCGTGGTCGCGGTCGTGGTCGTGATCGGCGACGGCCGTCCGCCGACTCACTCCTCCCCGCACGCCGCCTGCACCGCCATCCACGCCGCCGCCGCCTCCCGCGCCGGCCCTTCGCACGCATCCGCCGGCGGCGCCGGCTCCAGCCGCTCGCGCAGCGCGCCCAGCGCGCCCGCGACCTGCGCCAGCGCCTCCTGCCGTCCCTCCGCGGTGTGCGGGTGCATCAGCGCCTCCGCGCCGTCCTCCACGCGCCCGAGCAGCGCCGCGTCGCGCTGCGCCTCCGGCACCTCGTCGAGCAGCGCCCACACGTGCTCCGCGATCTCCTGCATCTGCACCACGCCGGTCGAGACCTCCTCGCCGCGTCGCGCCGCATCGAGCCGCGCTCCGATCGCCTCCTCGAGCCACTCGAAGTCGTCGCGCAGCGCCCACTCCGGCAGCGGCGTCGACGCCCGGCACGACTCGACCGCCGCCCGCGTCTCCGCCTCCTGCGCGCGCAGCGTCTCGCAGCTCTCCGGGCCCGCCGTCTCCTCGCCGCCCGCGCTCGTGTCGGGGGACGACGACGACGACGCAGAAGGCCCGCAACCGACCATCACGAGCGCCACGAGCGCACACCGAGCCAGACGCGACATCGCGCGCATTGGACGCTCGATCCGACGCCGAGACAAGCGCTTGACACCGGACCCCCGCTCGATCCCAATGCGGAGTCTGGATGGCGACCGAACCCGCGATGTCCGGGGAGATCCCCCCGGATGGCGTCCTCGACATCCTTCGCGAGATCGAGGCTCGCCGCATCACCGGCCGCCTCCGCTTCACCGCGACGAGCGAGGACGGAACGAAGCTGACCGGTGAGGTCGAGCTCATCGCGGGACAGATCGCGCTCGACCAGGATCCGCTCCCCGACGGCAGTGACCCCGTCGAGCGCCTGCTCGCGATGCGCGGCGGCATCTTCGTGGTGCACCAGCGCCTGCCCGTGCTGCCGGTCTCGCAGGGCGACGATCGCCACCGCGTCGGCTCGCTCTCGGTGCACGTCCCCGCGGACCTGATGAACTACTGCGAGCAGGCGGGCCTCACCGGCACCCTCAAGCTCGACCACGAGGGCGAGCGCGTCGAGCTCGTCTACGAAGCGGGCGAGCTGCTCGCGATCCGGGTCGACGGGCGCGAGGACGGAGACCTCACACACGTCTTCGGTTGGGACTCGGGGCGCTTCGAGATCGCGGTGAACGCGAAGGTCCGCACGCTGATCCCCGAGCTGCCCGCGGAGGAAGCGCGCAAGGCGCTCGAGAGCGACGACTTCGAGGCGCGCGAGCCGACCACGCAGTACGTCCGCCCGCGCAACCCCGAGGACACCGGCAAGCACCTGATGAAGGTGCTCGAGGTCGCGCTGACGACGATCGTCGACCAGAGCGAGCGCGCGCGCCCCGCGCGAGTCAGCCCGGCGCGCGGCGCGAGCAAGAGCGTGCGCCCTCGCCCCGCGACGATGCCCGCGCTCAACGCGCCGCGCCGCCGCGAGCCCACGGTGCGCGTCGTCTACCTGAAGCCCGACGACCCGACCACCGCGGTCCCCGCGGGCACCGACCTCAGCACCCGCCACGTCGCGCCGGGCCACGCGCGCGAGGAAGCGCTCCCCGAGGCCCAGCCCGCGCGCCGCAAGAGCGCGGAGCACGCGGCGGTCGAGCCCGCGAAGCCGCCCCCGCTGCGCCCGGTCCGCAAGGACCCGACGCCGACCCCGACCCCGCAGAGCGAGCCCCCGCGCACCGCGAAGCCCGACCGCACCCCGCTGCGCGTCGAGCAGCCGCCGCGCAGCAGCCCGTCGCACCGCATCGCGCTCGAGCGCGAGACCGAGCGCGCGAAGCACCAGGGCCTGACCCCGCTTCTCTGGGTGATCACGGTCGTCGCGATCGGTTTGCTGGTGGTCGGGCTGCTCACCCAGCTGCAGTGAAGCGCGCGCTCTGGTGGATGGCGGGTGTCGCGACCGTCGCCGCGACGATCGCGCTCGCCGCGTACCTCTGGCTCTTCGAGGTGCGCGGCCGCATCGCGACGCTCTCCGCCGTTCCCTTCGGCCCGTACGTCGTGACCCAGCACCAACGGCGCACCAGCCGGTGGCTGCCGTGGCTGCCGACCCACGAGCTCGAGGTCTCGGACGCGTCAGGCCCGCGGTGGCGGATCCGAGTGCGCGACGCGACGCCGTGGGACGGCTTCGGCGCGTCGCACTGGCTGCGCCACGACGAGCTCCTCGTCGAAGACGGCGACACCTGGCACGGCCACGACCTCGCCACCGGCGCGCTGCGATGGCGCGCCCCGTTGCACCACGTCCACGACGCGCGGGTGCTGCCGCGGGTCACCCTCGTCCTCGACGGCCACTCGCAGCTCTGGGCGATCGATCACACGAGCGGCGTCGCGCGCTGGGCCCGCGACTTCGACGAGGGCCGGCTCGACGCGTTGCCCACCCTCGGCGACGAGATCGTGATCGGCACGGACGTGGTGGACCTCGGGACCGGTCGGGTGCGCCTCGAGCTTCCGTACGCGTTCGCGATGGCGGGCGACCAGCTCTTCTGGGCCGAGGGCGACGTGGTGATGCGCCGTCCCGCCGGTGCGCCGCCGCGCCGCGTGCTCTCGCTGAGCGCGCTCGGCGCCGTCGACGCGCTCGCCGTGGGCGACGAGGTGTTGATCCACCTCTCGCGCATCGCGCAGTGGGCGCCCGACGTCGCGGTCCGCGCCCAGCCGACGGCGGTGCGCCTCGACGAGCTCACCGCGCGCGACGCGGCGATCGTCGCGCTCGGTCCCCACGACGACGTGCGGTGGACGGTCGCGATGGCGCACGGCTTCTGGCGCTGGTGCGCGGTCCACGACCCGCGCTCGGTCGTCGTCGTGCAGACGTCGCGTGCCGCCGGCCCGCAGTACGTGGACGCGGCGTTCGCGATCGACGTCGAGACCGGCACCGTGCTCGCGCTCGACGCGTCCTCCGCGTGTCCGTGATCCCGTGTTATCTCCTCCGCGCGGCGCGTTCTTCCATCACGCGCCGCAGGGGGCAGACATGACGGAAGTGTCGAAGACGGTCGCCGATCACCTCGCGATCTCGGAGCAGGTGCTGCAAGCGATCGAGGTCCTGGGCGGCAAGGTCGCCGAGGGGATCGCGTCGGGGGCGCGCATCCCGCGCGACGTGGTGCTGAGCGCGGTCATCGCGTGGCTCGGCACGCATCTCCGGAGCGCGCACGACGCGCTGCGCGACGCCGACCTCGAGCACGCCGCCGAGCTCCAGGACGATCGCGCCCCGCGCGACGCGCGTGACCAGATCACGGCCGACCTGCGCGGCGCGCTGATCAGCGCGTCGAGCGTGGTGCGCGGCGCGTACGGCGAGTCGTTCTCGACGGCGGCGGGGCTCGAAGCGGCGGTCGAGAAGCGCCCCGACCTCGTCGCGGCGCAGGCGCATCGCATCGCGCGGGCGCTCCGCGCCGGCCGCGCCCCGGCCACGATCACCGAAGGCGTCCGGGTCGACCTCGCCGCGCTGGCGTCGTCGCTCGAGGCGCGAGCGTCGCGGCTCGACGACGCGCTCTCGATCGTCCGCCGCGAAGAGCGCGAAGCGCAGACGGCGATGTCCGCGCGCGACGCGGCGCTCGCCCGCTGGGAGCGCACCTACGCGGGCGTCGCCGAGATCTTCACGGGCCTGTGCACGCTCGCGGGGCTCGACGATCTCGCGCGCAAGGTTCGCCCCACCCCGCGTCGCCGCGCGGGGCTCCCCGACGACGGCGGCGCGCCGCCCGGAGGAGGCGGAGAAGGCGACGGCGGCGGCGGGACGACCGAGTAGCCCAATCCGAGTGTCCGTAGATTGGGTTTTCCGGAGAGGAGTGACCCGATCTACGGACAAGAGATCGCCTTCTCGGGCCGCGCAGTCGCGATCGCCGGTCCCTCGATTGGGATGATCCGTCCACGGGTCGCGATCGCCGGCTCGGCGAAGGCGTCTCGTGGTGGCGATCGGCGATCTCCGGCTCGGCGAAGCCGCTTCCGCAGTGGGCGAGGCGATCTCCGGCTCGGCGAGCCGGCTCTGAGCCGGGGAAAGGCCATCTCCGGCTCGGCGAAGCCGCTTCCGCAGTGGGCGAGGCGATCTCCGGCTCGGCGAGCCGGCTCTGAGTCGGGGAAAGGCCATCTCCGGCTCGGCGAGACCGATCGCGACCGAAGGGACGCGATCGGCGCGCCGGCGACGCCCTCACGCCCACGGCGCGATGGATCGGTCTCGGCGCAGCGATCAGTCCGGCCAGCGACGCTCGCGCTGGATGCGCGCGCAGAGCGCCTCGAGCGCGTGCGCGTCGAGCGCCGCGATCGCGCGCTCGCGCCCGTCGGTCCACGCGATGCCGAGCGCGTCGCAGAGCACCCGAACCGCGGTGCGTAGCCCGTCCGCGCGCCCCTCTTCGCGCCCCTCGGCGACGTAGCGCCGCGCGAACTCGCTCCTGTACTCGTGTCCTTCGACCTTCATGCTGGCCTCCAGCGCCGCTCGCGCGAGATCGGCGAGCGCATCGAGCACCGCGTCGAAGTAGAGCTTGCCACGGTCCTCGTCGCGTCGCCCCACCTCGGCGGCCGCGATCAACCCCGCGGCCCCGATCTCCACCACCTCCGGCCCGTTCCGTCCGTGCGCCATCGCGGAGAGCACGGCGAGCTCGGGCGCCGCGCGCGCCACCTCGGCGTCGCGCACCCGCGGGATCTCGTCCGGGCCGATCACCAGCGGTGTCAGCGCGCCACCCTGGAACGTCGCGATCGGCGCGCGCGCCCACGCGCTCACCGCGCGATCGAGCGCGACCACGACGAGCCACGATGCGCGTCCGTGCCGCGCATGCGCGCTCGCGAGGTAGAGCGGCCACGTCGCGCGCTTGCGCTCGTCGCGCGCTCGCTGCACCTCGACCACGACGACGACGTCGGGCCCGACGAGCACCAGATCCGCGACGTACGCCGCGGGCTCGAGCTCGTGGAACGCCGCGCTGGACTCCGCGAGCCCCTTGCCGAGCTCCACACCGAACGCATCACGCACCAAGCACGCGAGCACCGCCGGTGCATCGCGCAGCAAGAGCAGTGGCAGCTCGTGGCCGGTCGAGGGCATCGCCGCGCGCTCCGCACGCTGCGTGCCGCGCTGTCGCGGCGCCGATCTCCGAGGAATCGGCCGCGCAGCTGGCGGAGTCGCCCGCCACCGCCCGGCGGCCGCCATCCGCTCTGCGGTTCTCGATCGCGTCCCCCCCGTGAAGTAGGCTGCGCCGGTGCGCGTCCCGGTCTGGCTCGTGCTCGCGTTGTGCTTGGTCGCGAGCCCATCCCGCGCGCAAACCGAGCCCGAGCCGCCCCCGGTTTCCGAGCCCGACCCCGAGCTCGTCTTCCTGCTCGACGGCATCGACGTCCGCGGCAACGACCGCACCGCCGATCACGTGATCCGTCGCGTGCTCCCGTTCGAGATCGGCGCGCCGCTCGACGTCGACGACGAGCGCCTCGAGCAGGCGCGCTGGCAGCTGCTCGGCACCGGCTTCTTCGACTCGGTCGAGCTCTCGATCGAGCGCGGCCGCGAGCGCGGGCGCGTCGTGCTCGTGGTCGACGTCCGCGAGCGCAACACCGTGCTGCTCGAGGAGATCGCGCTCGGCGTCTCCGAGGGCCTCAACGGCGAGCGGAGCTACGGCGGCGACATCTACGTCGGCTCCACGCTCTCCGAGACGAACCTCTTCGGCACCGGCACCTCGCTGCAGGGCTCGTTCGTCCTCTCGATGCTGCAGCAGGGCCTGCGGCTGCGCTTCCACGAGCCGCGCTTCGCGGGCACTCCGTTCGCGCTCACGATCGGCGCGTTCTTCCTCAACGCGCGCGAGGTCTACGGCGACGAGGACGTGCTCGTGACGCCGATCGCGCCCGTCGATCCCGAGGGCCCGTTCGGCCCCGAGGAAGTGCGCTACGCGCTGGTGCGCTACCACCGCGGCGGCGGCTGGATCGGCACCGGGCTCTCGCTCGACCCCGAGAACCGCATCAACGTCTCGTACCAGCTCGAGGTCGTCGACGTGCTCTCGCGGCCCGACGCCGCGAGCGAGCGACGCGGCAGCGAGATCGTCCCGATCGACTTCGCGCTGCACGACGGCACGAGCTTCGTCTCCACGCTCACGCTCGGCTTCGCCCACGACGAGCGCGACGATCCCGGCCTCACCCGCCGCGGCCGCCTGATCACGCTGCGCGGCGATCTCGCGTCGCGCCTGCTCGGCGGCGACTACGACTTCTTCCGCGCCCAGGCGCTGTGGCGCGAGTGGATCGCGCTGCCGGGGTGGGAGCACTCGCTGCGCACGACGCTCTTCGTCGGCGCCGCGCTCGGCGACGCGCCGGTGTTCTATCGGTTCTACGCGGCGGACCTCAGCGACCTCGTGCCGAGCCGCATGCTCGAGCTGAACCTCGACCGCCGCACGCCGCCGAACCTGCTGGGCACCGCGATCGCCGAGCTCCGGTTCGCGCAGCTCGGGGCGCGCGTCGACGTCGAGTACACGTTCCTGATCGTCCGCCCCAACGACGCGGTGCGCGCGCTCTTCGGCTTCGTCGACGTCGGCCTCTACGCGCTCGCCGACACCGACATGTTCACCCGCCCGATCCCGGGCTACCCGATCAGCGTCCCGATCGATCTCACGTTCGACGTCGGCATCCGTCTCGACACCTCGGTCGGCGTGTTCCAGCTCGCGTTCTCGACGCTCGTGGGGTTCGTCTCGCTGTGATCGCGCGCGCCCTCATCGCGCTCGCGATGCTGCTGCTCGCGCCCTCGCTGGTGCACGCGCAGGACGAGTCGATCGCGCGCCGTGCGATGCCGGTGCGCTTCGAGGCCGGCGCCGCGCACGTCGACGCCGAGGCGAGCGATCTCGCGGACGCCGCGCTGCGCCGCCGGTTGTCGAGCGGGCTGCCCCAGACGCTGGTGACGCGCGTCTACGCGTTCCAGGGCGAGAGCACGACACCGATCGCGATCGGCGTGCGCTCTTGCCGCATCACCCACGACCCGTGGGGCCTCACCTATCGCGTGCAGATCCAGACCGAGTCGTCGGATCGCAGCGAGACGATGCGGAGCGTCGAGCAGGTGATCGACGCGTGCCTCGATCTGCGCGCGCTGCGCGTCGGCCGCGCGCGCGACTGGGCTCCGTCGCGCGGGCAGAGCGTGTGGCTCGCGGCGATCGTCGAGCTGAACCCGCTCTCGCCGGACACCGTGCACCGCATCCGCCGCTGGCTCGCGCGCCCCGACGGCGCAGGGGTCGAGGGCGACGCGTTCTTCGGCTCGTTCGTGTCGCTCTTCGTGAACCGCCGCATCGGCGAGGCGGAGCGCACGATCCGCTATCGCTCGGCCGCCGAGGTGCGGGTGCCATGACCAAGAGCCCGCTGCGGCTCGGCCGGTTCGAGCGACGCGTGCTCGCGGTGATCGCCGCGGTCGCGTTCGTGCCGCTGATCGGCGCGCTGGTGCTGGGGCGCGGCGTGCTCGCGGAGTCGTATCGCGTCGGGGTGAACCCGCGGGTGCGGCGCCAGCTCGAGGCGAGCCTCGAGACCTACCACGAGTACCTCGTCGCGATGCGCGCCGATGCCGAGCGCAGCGCCGACGCGGTGGCGTACGACTATCGCCTCGTCGACGCGCTGCGCGCGGAGGACGCGAACGTCGCGCGCGACGTGCTCGACGCCGCGCTGGCGCGCCACGAGCACCTCGCGGCGATCGAGATCGTCGACGACGACGGTGCGGTGCTCGCGGCATCGGCTCGCGATCTCGACCCCGATCACTACCGCCACCTCCTGCTCGAGCGCGACTTCGAGCGCACGGCGGATCCCGCGCTGCAGCACGTGACGGTGCGGGTGACGGTCGCCGCCCCGAACGAGCCGTTCCTCGCGTACCAGCGCGCGGGCGAGGTCGTGGAGGTGTTCCGCCACCTCGAGGCGAGCACGTCGTACGTCGCGGGCTTCTACCTCGCGGTCTACATCGCGCTCTTGCTGAGCGTCGCGGTGGTGGCGCTCGCGATCGGCATCGTGGTCTCGCGGCGCGTCACCCGGCGCATCGTGGTGCTCGCGGACGCGACCCAGCGGGTCGGCGGCGGTGATCTCACCGTCGAGGTCCCGACCGACGAGGCCGACGAGGTCGGCGAGCTCACCCGCGCGTTCAACGCGATGGTCCGCGACATCCGCACCTCGCGCGATCGCATCGAGTACCTGCAGCGCGTCGGCGCGTGGCAGGAGATGGCGCGCCGCCTCGCCCACGAGATCAAGAACCCGCTGACGCCGATCCAGCTCGCGGTGCAGCAGCTCCACCAGAGCTACCGCGGCGAGGACGCGCGTTATCGCCGCACCCTCGACGACGTGCGCGACATCGTCGAGGAAGAGATCACGACGCTGCGCCGCCTGGTGAAGGAGTTCGGCGAGTTCGCGCGACTGCCCACGCCGGAGCTCGCGCCCGCGGATCTGCGCGCGCTGGCGCGCGACTTCGCGAAGGGCGTCGACGCCGCGGCGATGGCGTCGGAAGGCGAGGCCCCGCGCCCGGGGCTCCCGATCCCGAGCGTGCGGCTCGACATCGATCCCGACGTGCCGCTCCCCGTCGTGATCGATGCCCAGATGCTGCGACGCTGCCTCGACAACCTGGTGCGCAACGCGGTGCAGGCGACGGTCTCGAGCCGCGCGCGCGGCGGCCCGGGGAGCGCGGTGATCGTCGCGGCGCGACGCGAGGGCGACGACGCGCTCCTCGAGGTGCGCGACGACGGCCCCGGGGTGCCGCCGGGCGCGCGCGAGCGAGTGTTCGACCCGTACTACACGACGCGCGAGGAGGGCACCGGCCTGGGCCTCGCGATCGTGAAGAAGGTCGTGCTCGAGCACGGCGGCACGATCTCGTGCGACGAAGCGAAGGAGGGCGGCGCGGCGTTCCGCATCCGCCTGCCGCTCGAGCGCAGCAGCAGCAGCGAAGGAACGAGATGAGCGACGGTGGACCCACGACGCGCACGATCCTGCGCGCCCTCGGCTTCGGCTTCGTGCTCCTGGTGCTCGGCGCGTGGCTCGCGCAGACGCTGTTCCCGCACGAGAGCCCCTTGATGTCGCAGCCCGCGCCGCCGCTCGAGGGGCGCATCGTCGCAGGCGAGGGCGCGGAGAGCGAAGATCGGGTGTCGCTCGAGTCGCTGCGCGGGCGCCCGGTGATCCTGGACTTCTGGGCGAGCTGGTGCCCGCCGTGCCGCGCGTCGATCCCGATCCTGTCGCGCCTCGCCGCGACCCACGCCGACGCGGGGCTGGTCACGCTGGGCGTGAACGTGGAAGCGAACCAGACGCGCACGTTCGTCGAGCGCGCGCATCGCGCGCTTCGCTCGGGATTTCCCACGCTCCACGACGAGCACTATCAGATGCAGGCCGCGTACGGCGTCGAGTCGCTCCCCACGCTGGTGCTGATCGACCGGCGCGGGGTGGTGCGCCGAGTCGAGGTCGGAGTGCCCGACGAGTCCGACCTCGACGCGCATATCCGCGAATTGCTTGCGGAAAACCCCTGAACGTCAATTTCGTCGGCTTGCCCGGGTTGTGGTCCGCTGGTATCTTTGCCGGGCCGCGGGCCCTTTGGTTCGCGTGGGTCTTTCCGAGCCTGGATGAGCAGCCACGCCATGTCGTCGCAGAACCCCGGGGCCGAATTCACGCGCCTCCAGCAGCAGGCGCAGAAGCTCGACGAGCGTCTCGTGGTCCTGCAGCGCCTCTACGCGGCGGCCCCCGAGGACGCGCGCAAGGACTACAACTTCAAGCTCGACCTCTCGTGGATCCACCACGACAGCGCGCTCGAAGGCGTCGTCTACTCGATCCCCGAGCTGCACGCCGCGCTGCAGGGCCAGCCGCCCGCCGATGCGTCGCTCGTCCCGACGTTCGACGAGATCCGACAGAACAAGGCCTCGGTCGACCTCGTGCGCGAGATGGCGACGCGCAAGAAGCTCAAGATCGACCTCGACACGCTGAAGGACCTCTACGTGTGCCTCGCGCCCGAGGAGGTCGAGGGCAAGAAGCCTCCGGCGTACCGGAAGGACATGCCGATCCACCGGCTGTACTTCCACGAGATCGCGACGCCCGACAAGATCAGCTACAAGCTGCGCCAGTTCACGCAGTGGGTGAACGCCGCGGAGACGAAGCGCACCACGCACCCGGTGCGGCTCGCGGCGAAGGCGCACTTCCAGCTGCTGCACATCTACCCGTTCCCCAAGCACAGCGGGAAGGTCGCGCGCCTCGTCGGCAACCTGATCCTGCTGCAGAACGGGTTCCCGCCCGCGATCATCCACGCGACCGAGCGCCAGCGTTACTACGACGCGCTCAAGACGAACGACAACGCGCTCGCGACCGTGGTGCGCGAGGCGCTGATGAGCTCGATGGAGAGCGCGATCCGCTACTTCGAGACCATCGCGCCGCCCGCGCCGGTCGAGGAGCCCGCGCCCAAGCCGCGCAAGAAGGCCGCGGGCGCGAAGAAGCGCTGAGCGGGCCTACTCGGGCCCGCGCTCGCCGCCGGGCAGCACGTCGATCAGCGCGCGCTCGACGCGATCACCGACGAGCGTGAGGCGCGGCGCGCCCTCGAAGTCGATCACCATCGCGACGCGGCCGCCCGCGTCGTGGAGGATCGTGAAGCGCGCCTTCGGGCCGTGGGGCGGCAGGTGCTCGCCGTGGCCGCGCACCTTCGCGCTGCCGCGACGCAAGAGCGAGAGCACGCGGCCGCCGAGCGGTAGGCGATCGGGGACGTGGCCCTCGGGCACCTCGTCGGAGTGGGCGAGGAGCGCGAGCTCGCGCGCCTCGTCGTCGAGCTGCGCGACCCACGCGGTGCGTGTGTTCTCGGGCGCGCGGAAGATCGACAGCAGCGTGCCCTCCTCGTCGAGCTCGATCATGCCCGCGAGCCAGAGCTCGTCGCCGACGTGGAGGAGCACGTCGCCGACCCGGAGACCACGGCGCGGATCGTTCGCGCGCGCTGCAGCCGCGAGGCGCTTCTCGCGCTCGGCGTCCTGGGCCGCACGTCGCTGCACGATGGCGCGCGCGACCGCGGACGCGACGACGACCGCCGCGGCGCTCACCGCGAGCTCGATGATCACCCCTCGCCCCCGCCGAGCGCGAGATGCAGCGCGCGCGCGGTCTGCTCGGGATCGCGCGCCTCGCCGATCGCCGCGATCGCAGCGCCCAGCGCGACACCGGTGCGTGCGACGCCGGGCGCGCTCGCCTCGGTGATCCCGCCGATGGCGACGATCGGGACGCGCGCCACGCGCACCGCACGCGCGAGCCCCTCGAGGCCGACCACCGGATCCGGGTTCTCCTTGCTCTTCGTCGCGAACACCGGCCCGAAGCCGACGAGGTTCGCGCCCTCGTGCATCGCGGCGCGCAGCTGCGCGAGATCGTGCGTCGAGCGGCCGATCATCATCCGTCCGACGATGCGTCGCGCCTCGGCGATCGGCAGATCGTCCTGCCCGAGGTGGAGCCCGTCCGCGTCGACGAGCAGCGCGAGATCGGGCCGATCGTTCACCACGAAAGGCACGCCGTGCTCCTTCGCGCGCGCCCGCACGGCACGCACGAGCGCGAGCCGCTCGCGGTCGGGCATCCGCTTCGCGCGGACCTGGATCAGCGCACATCCACCACGAAGGATCGCGCTCGCGACCTCGACGGGATCGCGCCCTGCACAACGGTCCGGATCGACGATCGCGTAGAGCCCGCGCACGGCGCGAAGATAGGCGTTGCCCCCACCCCGATGCAACCTCTCGGAATTGCTGCGCTCCCTGCGCAGTGATCCCGCCTTGCGAGCACCCCGTGCGTCGCCCACCCTTGCGCCGCCGTGAGAGAGTGGTGGCGCGATGCGCGCGGCGAGCCCTCGCCGATCCCGTGGGCCGGCACGCGTCGCGCGGTGCACGCGCTGGTGGTGATCGCGGCGATCACGTTCGCGACGCTCTCGCTGCTGCGCTGGCACACGTTCCACAACGAGACGTTCGATCTCGCGTTCTACGCGCGCATGGCGTGGGGCGCGGTCCACGGCGACGGATGGAACCCGATCGTCGGCGCGCACGAGCTCGGGCTTCACCTCGCGTGGATCCTGCGCCCGCTCGGCGTGATCGGGATGCTCTTCGGGCAGGCGCCGACGCTGCTCGTCGCGCAGTCGATCGCGCTCTCGGCGGCGGCGCTGCCGATCGCGCGCATCGGGGCGCGTCACCTCGGCGCGCCGGGCGCGATCGTCGCGGCGCTCGCGTGGCTGCTCCATCCGAACCTCGCGCACGTCGCGTCGGAGGAGTTCCACCCGGGCAGCGTCGCGGTGCTGCCGCTCGCGTGGGCGGCGGACGCGCTCGATCGCCGAAGCGGTCCGGGGATCGTGCTCGCGACGCTCGGCGTGCTGCTCTGCCGCGAGGATCTCGGGCTGGTCACGATGCTGGTCGGGGTCGCGGCGTGTGGGCTCGCGGTGCGCTCGCCGCGCTCGGCGGAGCGCACGCGCCTCGCGCGCGCCGGTGTGCTCGTCGCGGTGGTGTCGCTCGCATACGTGCTCTTGTTCGTGCTCGTGCTGCACCCGCGGTTCGCGCCGCCCGAGGGATCGCTCGAGCTGCACTTCGGGCGCTTCGGGCGCAGCACCACCGAGGTCGCGCGGTACGTGCTCACGCATCCGGGCGAGCTGATCGAGCACCTCTCGGCGCGGCACCGCGTGCTCTACCTCGCGCTGATCACCGCGCCGTGCGCGCTCCTGCCGCTGCTGCGACCGGGGTTCCTGGTGATCGCCGCCCCCGTGCTCGCGATCAACCTGCTCTCGGACTTCCCGGGCACGACGGACCTCGACTCGCACTACCTGACGCCCGCGATGCCGTTCGTGCTCGCCTCCGCGATCCACGGCGCGGCGGCGCTGCCCGACGGCGCGCTCCTCCGGCTCGCGCCGCTCGCGACGAGCGCGTTCTTCGCGCACGTGATCGCGGGTGGCACGCCGCTCTCGCTCGCGTTCTCGCGCGAGCCGTTCGTCGCCGACGAGAGCACGGACGCGGCGCGTCGCATCGTCGCGCGCATCGGGCCCAGCGCGTCGGTCCAGGCCCCCGACGCGCTCCTGCCGCACCTCGCGGAGCGCCGTGATCTGCGCCGCGCGCCGCCGCCCGAGACACGCGCCGACTTCGTCGTGCTCGACGCGTCGCACCGCGTGCGCTTCGCCCACGACGAAGACCTGCTCCGCACCAGCGAAGAGCCCGAGATCCGCGCGTGGATCGCGCGTGATGATCACGCCCTCGTCGAAGCGGGCGGCGACTACCTGCTGCTCGAGCGCGGACGTGATCCGCGCGAAGGGATCGGCGCCCGCGCGATCATCGGCCACGACGACGATCGGCGCGCCGGACGCCGCCTCACCGGGTGCCTGCGGCTGCGCGATGCTCGGCTCGAGCGGCGCGGCAGCGGGCTCGTGCTGACGCTCGACCTCGTCGCGCTCGGAGCGTGCCCGTCCGACCTCGCGCTGCGCATCGGCGAGGGCAAGCGACCGAGCCGGGTCGATCTCGTCGCGAACGGGTGGCTCTCGCCCGCACACTTCCGCGCGGGGGACGTGATCCGCTCGGAGCACCCCCTCGGGCCGGCCGAGGTGCGCCCCGGACGGCTGCGCGTCGGGGCCCTGCGCTCGAGCGGCGCGCGCCCCGAGCACCTCGATCCCCACTCGCTCTCGATCGACGCAGCATTTCCGTGACGCCGGCTGACGTTGCTCGACGCGGTGCGCTATGCTCCCGGGTCGTCGCCGTGCGCCCCGCGGCGATCACCGGAGGACCCGTTTGACGTCCCCCACGTCGAGCTCCGAGATCACCGACGATTCCGACGCGACAGAGCTCGCACTGCGACGCTCGGGCATGTTCCAGGGAGGCTCCGCGGCCCACTCGCGCGCCTCGACACTGACCAGCAGCGGACAGGACGACGAGGACGACGGTCCGACGCTCCTCGAGTCGCGCAAGAACCTGCAGAGCCTGCAGCCCGAGCTGCTCGCGGATCGCTACGAGAGTCGCTCGGTGCTCGGCGAGGGCGGCATGGGCGAGGTGCGCCTCGTCTGGGATCGCGTCGTCGGCCGCGAGGTCGCGATGAAGGTGCTGCTCCCGACGCGATCGAATCGGTCGCGCGCGAAGGAGCGCTTCCTGCGCGAGGCGCACGTGCAGGGCTACCTCGATCACCCGGGGATCGTCCCGGTGCACGAGGTCGGGACGCTGCCCAGCGGCGAGCCCTTCTTCACGATGAAGCGCATCCGCGGCGTGACGCTGCACGAGGTGCTCGAGGGGCTCCGCAAGAACGATCCGAACCTGCGCAGCCGCTTCAGCCGGCGCCGCATGCTCTCGGCGTTCGCGAAGGCGTGCCTCGCGATCGACTACGCCCACGCGCGCGGCGTGGTGCATCGCGATCTGAAGCCCGAGAATGTGATGCTCGGCGACTTCGGCGAGGTCTACGTGCTCGACTGGGGCGTCGCGCGCATCGTCGGCACCCAGGTGCAGCGCATGCCGATGGCGCTGCTCGGTTCGATCACGCGCGCCGAGCAGGATCTGCTGGGCACGCCCGGGTACATGGCGCCCGAGCAGATCGACCGCTCGAACGACGCCGACTCCGCGGCGGACGTGTACTCGCTCGGCGCGATCCTGTTCGAGGTGCTCACGCATCAGGCGCTGCATCGCGGCAAGAGCGTGCGCGAGCTGATGATCTCGACGCGCGAAGGCGCGGACGCGCGGTGCTCGGTGCGCGCGCCGCAGGCGGCGGTGCCGCCCGAGCTCGAGGCGATCTGCGTGCGCGCGACCCACGCCGATCCGCTCAAGCGCCCGCAGGCCCGCGAGCTCCACGAGGCGATCGAGTCGTTCCTCGACGGAGATCGCGAGACCGCGCGTCGCAAGCTCGTCGCGGATCTGCATCTGCGCGCGGCGAAGGAGACGCTCAAGCGCGCGTCGGGATCGAGCGGTGCGGAAGGCGCGACCGCGCAGCGTGATGCGATCCGCGGGCTCGCGCGCGCGCTCTCCGCCGACCCGTCGAACCCCGAGGCGCTGCAGCAGCTGCTCGACGCGCTCGCGAAGCCGCTCGACGGGAAGCTGCCCGAAGAAGCGGAAGCCGAGATCCGCGAGGAAGAGGAGAAGCAGCACCGCGTCGCGTCGCGCGCGCTGCGCGCAGGGCGCTTCAGCTGGCTGCTCTACGTGCCGCTCGTGGTGTGGCTCGGTCCGCGCGATCTCGTGCTCGGGCTGACCGCGCTCGGCGCGATCATCGCGGCGGTGATCGTCAGCTGGATCGTCGATCTGCTCCCGCGGCCGCGCCCGTGGATGCGCACGGCGGTCGCGGTGTTCGCGATGCTCACGATCATGCCAATCGCGTCGCTGTTCTCGCCGCTGATCCTGCTGCCGGCGATCACGGCGGCGAGCATCCCGACGTTCATGGTGCACCTCGACCGGCCGGGGCGGTGGATCACCACTGCTGCGGCGTGCATCGCGGCCACACTGCCGTTCGCGCTCGAGATCGCCGGTGTGATCCCGCCCTCGGTCCTGATCCGCGACGGAGCGATCACGATCCTGCCGCGCATGACGCATTTCCCCGAGTGGCCGACGCGCGTGGTGCTGCTCGTGCTGTCGATGTCGCCGCTGATCACCAGCGCGATCCTGGTCGGCCGTGTCCGCTGGGAGCTCGACGCCGCGCGCCGCCGCGTGCACTGGCACCTCTGGCGCCTGCGTCAGCTGATGCCGTGATCCGGATCGGCGCGCATCGCTACGAGTCATCGCTCGTCGGCGAGCCGCGCGAGGAAGAACCTCACGGCTTCGGGTGGCTCGGCACGCTGACGCTGGTGGTGCGGCGAGCCGACGCGCCCGGCGCACTGCGGATCGAATTCGACGGCACCTCGATGGATCGCGACGGAGCCGCGGGCGCCATCATCCGGATGCGCGCGAACGGCCCGGAGTGGCTGCCGCTGCACGCGACCGTCGTCAGGCGGTGTTTCATCGAGGCCGCGCTCGCCGCCGGGTGGGACGGCGAGCGCGCCTTCGAGCTCGACGGCTGGACACTCTACGACGACGCGCTCGCGCGCATCCGCGCGCGCGAGCCGCGTCGATGATCAGAAGCAGATGCCGTGCAGGTCGTGGCAGTAGAGCGCCTGCACGGTTCCGCGCACCGACCAGCCGGGCACGTCGATCTCGACCTGGGCGAGGAGCCTCCGGAGCGCTCCTTCCTCGCATGCCTCGGGCGCGTCGACGAAGCGCGGATCACAGCGGCAGAACGCGTCGTCGCGCGAAGGGCCGCGCGGATCGTCGGATGGGCCGTCCCGCTCGATCACCCGGACGGTCGCGCGTGCACTGACCGACTCGCCGTCGCGGCGCGCTCTCACCTCGACGTCGTCGTATCGCCCCGGCGCGCTCGGAAGGTCGACGAACGTGAGCGACGGCTCGAGCGGGTCCGGGAACAACGCGCCGTTGCGGAACGCGAGTTGCGCTGCCTCCGACACGTGGAGCACGTCTCCGCCGCCGCACGCCTCGAGCAGCCCGGCCCACGCGTGACGTGCGTCGATCGGACCCAGCGGCGTGGTGCCCGCCACCGAGGCGTTCGACGCGTCGAGCGCGCAGGTCGGCACGAGCACGTTCGCGTCGATCGGTCGCATCGCGTCGATCGGTCGCATCGCATCGATCGAGGCCGCGTCGATCGAGGCCGCGTCGATCGACCCGCCATCGCGCGCGTCGATCGCGGTGCGCGCGCCGCATGCGCCCGAGAGGACCAAGGCGACGAGCGCGATCCTCGATGGTCGCACCTTCATCGCCTGGTCCTATCACGACGCTCAGCTGATGCCGACCTTGCGCTCGATCACCTCGATCGCGCGCTTCACGCGCTCGTCGCTCTCGACGAGACCGCTGATCTTGCGGTGCGCGTTCATGACCGTGGTGTGGTCCTTGTTGCCGAAGCGCGCGCCGATCATCGGGTAGCTCAGATCGAGCCGCTCGCGGCAGATGTACATCGCGATCATGCGCGGCAGCGACACGTTGCGGTGCCGGCGATCGCTCATCAGCTCCTTGATACCGATCTGGAAGTACTCGCAGGCCGCGCGCTGGATGTCCTCGACGCTCGTCTGACGCGCGTCGCGACCCTTCGGCTGGTGCGCGCCGAGCGCCATCCGCGCGAGCTCGATGTCGAGCGGGCGCTGCTGCGCGTCCGCGAGCACCGCGAGACGAAGCAGCGTCCCCTCGAGCTCGCGCACGTTGCTCTGCACGACCTGCGCGACCAGCAGCGCGACGTCGTCGCCGAGGTGCAGCTGCTCCTGCTCCGCCTTCTTGCGGAGGATCGCGATGCGCGTGTCGAGCTCCGGCGCCTGGATGTCGGCGACGAGGCCCCACTGGAAGCGCGAGATCAGGCGCTCCTGCATCTCGGGGATGTGCTGCGGATAGACGTCGCTCGTGACGACGATCTGCTTGTCCGCGTGATAGAGCGCGTTGAACGTGTGGAAGAATTCTTCCTGCGTCTGCTCGCGCCCCGCGAGGAACTGGATGTCGTCGATCACCAGCACGTCGCACGAGCCGCGATAACGCGCGCGGAACTCGTCGATGCGCTTGTGCTGCAGCGCCCAGATGAACTCGTTGGTGAAGCGCTCGGCGCTCAGGAAGAGCACGCGCGCGTCACGACGATCCTCGAGCACGCGATGGCCGACCGCGTTGACGAGGTGCGTCTTGCCGAGGCCGACCTTGCTGTAGATGAAGAGCGGGTTGTAGCGCTTGCCCGGGCTCGAGCTCGCCGCGATCGAGGCCGCGTGCGCGAGCTGGTTCGACGGCCCGACGACGAAGTTGTCGAAGAGATAACGAGGGTTCAGGGCATACGACTGCTCGCCCACGGGACTTCCGCTCTCGACCGGCGGCGCGACGCGATCCGCCGCGACGCTGCGCGCGACGGGCGGGCGTGCGATCGGCGCGCGATCGGCACCGCCCTCGACGTCGAAGGGCAGCTCGCCCGCGGCGCGCAGCGCGCGCACCGGCGGACGCGACGCACGCGCGGTCACCCGACCCGCGGCCGCCATGCGCGCACCGCGCGAGAGCATCGCCTCGTCCGCGAGCATCGCGCCCGGCGCGAGCATGACGCCGGTCGACGCGACCTCACGATCCGCCACCGCCGGGCTGGCCACCTGCCCGGCCGACGTCACCTGCTCCTGCAGGCTCGGATCGACGACCCACGAGACGTCCAGCCCTTCGGCGCCGGTCAGCGCCGCGAGCGACTCGAGGATGTCGGGCAGATACCGCGCCGAGATCCAATCCGCGAAGAAGCGGTTCGGAATCCGCAGCCGCACGATCCGGCCCTCGATCCCATCGAAGCGAATCGGCTCCAGCCACGTCGCGTAGGTCTCTTCCGCGAGCCTTCCGCGAAGTCTGCCGAGAGTCGATTCCCACAGCCCGTCCATGCCAGATACCCCAGCAGTTGAGCGCACTTGTCCAAGCGATCCACAGGCTTTCCACAGCCTGGGTCGCTCCATCGGTTCGTTCAGGGTCGCCGTCTCGATCGAGGTTCGCTGTTCGGGTGCGTGTTTCGAAGGACGCTTGGTTCTAGGAGAGGTGGCTTCTCGAAGAGCTGCCCATCGGAACATCTACCCAGCTATCTGGAGCACAGCAGCACAGCGACTTCTGCCAGCAGCACAGCGACATCTGCCTCGCGTCGGCACGGGTGAGCGGTTTCCGCGAACGAAGAACGACTGCTATCGCGGCAACACGTCCCGGCCAAATTACCGTCACTCCGATGCTGCACCCGATCCGGGACGCATCATCCGAGCTACGGCATCCCTCACGAACTGCCGAGGAGGGAGCGAGACACTCGATCGGAGGCAACCCGCCTCCCCGAGGAAGACCGACGCTAGCAAAGCTCCCGGGTGCCGTCTACGGGTCTTCCTGCGGAAACTTCTAAGCTCATGATCTGATTGGGTTTTCTTCGTCCGCGACGTGCTCGTTCCGAACGCGTCCAGACGCAGTGCGTCGAACCGTTTCGGGAAGCCTCGGAGATCACACGTGATCCGCCGAGCCTCTTCGATCCGGTCTCCGTTTCG
Source organism: Sandaracinus amylolyticus (assembly GCF_000737325.1). Taxonomy (NCBI): domain Bacteria; kingdom Pseudomonadati; phylum Myxococcota; order Polyangiales; family Sandaracinaceae; genus Sandaracinus; species Sandaracinus amylolyticus. Next base: position 9,820,884 of record NZ_CP011125.1, on the reverse strand, counting down.
TCACGGGAGCCAGCGTGATCACACTGGATTCGTGGCATTCCGCCGCGTGACCCTCCGAGGCCGTCCACACGGGCGGGCGGATCGCGCGCGAGGCGAGGCGCATTCCCGCGTTTGCGACCGGTTCGACGCGGTTTTCTTGGTGTGCGGCGCCGAACCCGGTTAAGCAGGGACACCGCTGTCCAGGCGTTCGGGAAACGGGCGTTCGGGGGATCGCAGAGGGATCGGAGGAGCGATGGTGCGTTGGTCAGGTGCAGCGGGGGTGCTCGTGCTCGCAGGGTCCCTCGCGATCTCGCTCGGCGCACCAGCTCGGCTCGCGGCGCAGGCGGCGATCGATCCTCCGGTCGCCGAGGGCTACGACACGACGCGCGGCCTCGCGATGGGCCTCGGCGCGCGTGCCTCGGCGGCCTCGACGTCGGCGCTCCAGTACAACGCGGCCGGCCTGACGATCGGGCGCGTCTATCACATCGAGTCGGTCGCCGGGTACGAGCCGGGCACGACGCGCTTCAGCGTGGGCGCAGCGGTCGTCGACTCGTACAGCTCGCCGATCGCGATGGGCATGTCCTATCGCTACATCCACGGCAACGGCGAGTACGGGCACGGCGGGATGGAAGGGCGCCTCTCGCTCGCGCTGCCGATCGGCGATGCGTTCGCGATCGGCGTGTCGGGCCGGTACATGAGCTACTGGCGCGAGGGGCAGCCCGAGGGCGACACCCGCGGCCCGTTCGCGGAAGGCGTCACGGTCGACGCGGCGATCCGCGTGATGCCGATCGAAGGCCTGCACATCGCGGCGCTGGGCTTCAACCTGATCGATCACGGCACGTCGCTCGTGCCGCGCCTGGTGGGCGGCAGCGCGAGCTACACGATCGACCGCATGGTCACGATCGCGTTCGACGGGCTCGCCGATCTGTCGACCTTCTACAACGTCGACGGGTCGCTTCGTCCCGAGGCGGCGTTCGGCGGCGCGGTCGAGGTGTTCATCAGCGGGGTGCCGATCCGCGCGGGCTACAGCTTCGACACCGGTCGCGACATCCACTACGTGACGGCGGGCCTCGGCTACGTCACCCAGGACTGGGGACTCGACTTCTCGTGGCGCCAGCAGGTCGTGGGCGACGACGACACGTGGCTGCTGCTCGGCTTCCGCTACTTCGTGCACTGAGGAGCTTCGTCACTCCCGCGCGCGCACCAGGACCAGGCGAGCGAGGAGCTCGTGCACGCCGAGCGGTGCCGCGACCCGCACGTTCACGGCGGGGTGCTTGCTCGCGGCCTCGGACGCGATCCGCGGGACGTCGCTCGTCGCGTGCCTTCCCGGCGCGAGGAAGTACGGCACCACGACGATCTCGGTCGCGCCCTCGCGCACCAGCGCGTCGATGCCCTCGGGGATCGACGGCGTCGCGAGCTCCATGTGGGCGTGACGCACGATCGTGCCGTCGCCCGCGATGCGCGCGACCAGCTGCGCGACGTCGCCGAGCTGCGCGTTCGCCGCGTCGACGCGGCTGCCGTGATCGACGAGCAGGATCGCGCGCATTCCATCGAGCTTGAGGGTGATCGCGCATCCCGGCTACCTTCGCCGGAACCGCGCTCGGCCGAGGTTGTCTCGGGCGCGTGGACCTCGTTCCCGACGATCTCGATCACGCCGCGCTGGAGCGTCGTGCCGAGGCCCTCGGGTTCCACGTGCCGATGCCCGACGGCCACGAAGAACAGCTGATCGAGCGGCTCCGACGACGCGACGAAGCCGCGTTCAACGAGCTCGTCCGCCTGTATCAGGAGCGCGTGTTCCGCCTCGTGCTGCGCATGCTCGGCGATCGCAGCGAGGCCGAGGACGTCGCGCAGGAGGTCTTCATCACGGTCTTCAAGTCGATCGAGGGCTTCCGCGGGGACAGCAAGCTCTCGACCTGGCTCTATCGGGTGGCGACGAACCACTGCAAGAACCGGATCAAGTACCTGGACCGTCGCGCGCGCGGGAAGAAGAAGGAGCTCGACGAGATCGCCGAGCACGGCGCGGTCGAGAGCGCGTCGATGAGCTCGTCGGCGCAGGTCGCGCGCCCCGATCAGCAGGCCGAGGCGAACCAGATCGAGACGATCGTGCGCGAGGCGATCATGGAGCTCGACGAGGACCAGCGCGTGCTCGTGATCATGCGTGACGTCGAGAACATGAGCTACGAGGAGATCCAGCAGGAGACCGGGCTGCCCGAGGGCACCGTGAAGAGTCGGCTGCACCGCGCGCGTCTGGCGCTCGCGAAGGCCGTGCAGCGCGCGACCGGCGAGCGTCGCTCGAGCACCCCCGCGGTGAAGGCGTCGTCGGGGAAGAAGTGAGACGATGGAAGCGATGACGAGCGACGAGGCGCGCGACCTCTTCGGAGACGTGATCGAGGGGAGCCTCGATCCCGCGAAGAAGGCCGCGTTCGAGGCTGCGCTCGCGAGCGACCCCGAGCTGCAGGACGAGCTCGACGCGTACCGGATGGTGGTGCGCGGCGCGGCGGCGATCGGTGGGGACGCGGGGGACCAGAAGGAGGGACCCGAGGCCTCGCCGGACCTGCTGCCCGGCGTGCAGTCGCGCCTGCGCGCGCGGAGCCGCGGACGGTTCTATCGCGACCGGTTCGCGGAGCAGGCGGGACCGCGGGGCACGCTGCCGGTCTTGGTCGCGATCCTGGTGGCGCTGCTCCTCGCGACGGGATGGCTCGCCGTGCAGAGCTTCGTGCAGGTGGAGGGGCCGCCCTCTCCGACCACGCATCCCTGAGCCACGCGCAGGACGTCATGGACCGGGCAAAACCCTGAGGGTCTTGCCCGGTCCCAGATGAAACGCCGCGATTCGCGGACGGAAAAAAGCGGCCCGCGCTGCGGGGGGGGCATGCAGCGCGGGCCTGGCGCGACCTGGCGTGATCGGCGGTTGGGGGGGCAGACTCGCCGAGGTCACCGGGTCGCGTCTGGGGCTTTAGCGAGGGCCGTGCCAGACGTTCGGGAAGCAGTTGCCCCACGTTTCTCGCGATTGCGCCGGCGCGTTTCCGTGGGCGCCTTTCGGATCTGCAACCCCCCTTGCAGCGATGCACTCGCAGGGGTGACACCGGGATGCGATGGGGAGCGTCGCGCCGGGTGGGGCAGGGTCGTACCTCATCGGCGCGTAGGGGCGCAGAGCGCGCCACGCTCCACATTCGGCGCTCCCTGCGCTCAGACGCGCGCCAGGAAGGCGTCGCGCGCAGCGAAGTACTCGCGGCGGTGGGCGACGAGGTGGCGGACGTGGTCGCCCTCTTGGAAGAAGAGGCGCTCGAGCGGGACGCCGTGGGCCTCGCAGTCACGCACGAACGCCTCGACGAAGCGCGCCGGGACGAGCTCGTCGCGGCCACCCCAGACGACCATGAGCGGCCGCTCGCGGTGGGCGTCGCGCAGGCGCGCGAGGCTGCTCTCCATGAAGCGCACCTGCTTCGGCGCGACGTGGTGCCACGCGTAGAGGAACGCCGCGAACGGCGGACCGACCAGCGGGTGCGTGTGCGACGCGCGCAAGCCGAATCGGGCGAGCAGTGCCGGGAGCATCGCGCGGGTGGCGTAGCGCGCGGTGAAGCGCGCCTCGATGTGCGGCGGGAACCCGGGCGCGGAGTCGATCACGGTCGCGCGATGCGCGTCGCGCAGCGCGGGGGAGAGCCGATCGAGCAGCGCGGCGGTGGTCCAGAAGCCCGCGTTGCTGAACGCGTGGATCACGAGCGGCATCGGGCGGGCCGCGTGTGCGCGCTCGAGACGCTCCGCGAGGCGCTGACCTTCGCGGGCCCAGCCCTCGGGGAAGCTCATCGCGCGGAAGGTGCGCGGCACGTGCGTGAGGACGTCCGCGCCGTGCTTCGACTCGTCGTGCTTCGCGAGGACGCGCAGCTGGCGCTCCCGCGAGCCGTGCCAGCCGACGATCAGCTCGCGGAACGCTGCTCGAGCCACTCGATCACGCGCGCCGAGAGGTCCTGGCCCGAAAGCCGCGACATCTGCTGGATGCCGGTCGGGCTCGTCACGTTGACCTCGGTGAGCTTGCCGCCGATCACGTCGAGGCCGACGAAGTAGAGGCCGTCCTTCTTGCAGCGCGGGCCGACCTCGGCGCAGATCGCGCGGTCGTGCGCGTCGAGCTCGGTCTTCTCGACGGTGCCGCCGACGTGGATGTTCGAGCGCACGTCGCCGCGCTGCGGGACGCGGAGGATCGCGCCGAGGGGCTCGCCGTCGAGCAGGAGGATGCGCTTGTCGCCCTCGGTGACCTTCGGGAGGAACTCCTGGGCCATCGCGACGCGCTTCCCGTCCTGCGTGACGGTCTCGATGATCGCGTTGACGTTGAGGTCGCCCTCGGCAAGCAGGAACACGCTCTCGCCGCCCGCGCCGCTGAGCGGCTTGAGCACGGCGCGCCCGCCGACCTCGGTGACGAAGCGCTTGATGCGTGCCTTGTCGTTCGCGACGAGCGTCGCGGGCATGAGCGACGGGAAGTGCGTCGCGTAGAGCTTCTCGTTCGCGTCGCGCAGCGCGCGCGGATCGTTGACGACGAGCGTCTTGCCGCGGACGTGCTCGAGCAGGTGGCACGCCCAGAGGTAGTTCGCGTCGAACGGAGGATCTTTGCGGACGAGCACCGCGTCGACCTCGTCGATCCACACGTCCTCGTAGTCGCCGAGGGTGATCGGCGCGATCGGATCGCGCTGCATCGTCGCGCGGCGGACGCGCGCGCCGAGGCGCCATCCGTGGAGGAAGAGATCGGTGATCAGCGCGTGATCGACGCGATGGCCGCGCTCCTGCGCGGCGAGCATCAACGCGAAGGAAGTGTCGGCGTCGACGAGGACGGTCGAGACCGGGTCCATGAGGACGACGATGCGCATGCGCGCACGTACATCGCGCGCCCGGCGCGCGAGCGCAAGGGTGGTAGAAGGCGAACATGCGGAGAGTCGCTCTCGGGCTCGCGTGCCTCGCGGTCGTGCTCGTCGGTCAGGCGACGCCGTCGCGGCCATCCCACGCGGCGGTCTACGCGCGGTACGCGGTCGCCGCGGATCATCCGCTCGCGTCGGATGCGGGCGCGCGGGTGCTCGCGGCGGGCGGGAACGCGGCGGACGCGGCGGCGGCGACGATGCTGGCGCTCGGGGTGGTGAGCCCGGCGTCGAGCGGGCTCGGGGGCGGCGGGTTCGCGCTCTATTACCGTGCGTCGGATCGATCGCTGACGTTCCTCGACTTCCGCGAGACCGCGCCGGGCGCGGCGACGAACGACATGTTCGCGCGGCGCGAGGGCGACACCGACGAGGTCGCGGCGCAGCGCTCGATGACGGGCGGGCTCGCGGTCGCGGTGCCGGGCGAGCCTGCCGGCATCGACGCGCTGATCGCGCGCTTCGGATCGCGTCGGGTGACGCGCGCGCAGATCGCGTCGCACGCCGAGCGCTACGCGCGCGAAGGGTTCGCGGTGTCGCGCTACGTGAGCGACTCGTCGCGCGTGGCGCTCGCGCTGCTCCGCGGGGACACGCTGCTCGCGGGGTGGCTCGGCGCGGACGGGATCGCGCAGGGCGCGCGCATCACGAACCCACAGCTCGCGGCGACGCTGCGCACGTTCGGGCGACAGGGCGCGGCGCCGTTCTATCGTGGCGCGATCGCGCGCGCGATCGTCGACGCGGTGAGCGCGCGCGGCGGCGTGATGACCGCCGAGGATCTCGCGGGCTACGCGGTCCGCGAGCGCACGCCGATCTCGCGCGATGCGTTCGGTCGGCGATGGGTGAGCGCGCCGCCGCCGAGCGCGGGCGGGATCACGATGTTGCAGTCGCTCGCGCTGCTCGAGGCGTGGCAGCCCGAAGGGGGGTGGCGCGAGGGCGCGGCGTTCCGTCATGCGCTCACCCAGTCGTGGATCGGCTCGTACGTCGATCGTGCGGCGTACCTCGGCGATCCCGATCACGCCGACGTGCCGACTGCGGCGTTGCTCGCGGACGACCGCATCGCGCGGCGCGCGGCGATCTTCGATCGCGATCGCGCGCTGCCCGCGGAGCGATGGGAGCTTCCGCTCGCGCCGGACGAGACGCGCGCTCCGAGCGCGCCGCCTTCGGATCACGGCACGTCGCACCTCTGTGTGGTCGACGAAGAAGGGAACATCGCGGCGGTCACGACGACGGTCAACCTGCTGTTCGGCGCGCGCGTGAGCGCGGCGGGCATGGTGCTCAACGACGAGATGGACGACTTCGCGCGCGAGCTCGGTGCGCCCAACGCGTTCGGGCTCCCGGGGGGCGCCGCGAACCTGCCGCGGCCGGGCGCACGTCCGGTGTCGTCGATGGCGCCGACGATCGTGTTCGAGGGATCACGCCCCGTGATGTGCGTGGGCGCGAGCGGTGGATCGCGCATCCCGACCGCGACCGAGCAGGTCGCGCTGGTGTCGCTGCTCTTCGACGCGGAGATCGGCGAGGCGATGTCGCGGCCGCGGGTGCACCAGCAGGGCAGCCCGGCCACGACGCTCGTCGAGCGGGGCGTCGACACCGGAACGCGCCTCGCGTTGTGGCGCCGCGGGCACGACGTGAGCGAGACCCCGACCGTCGCGAACGTGCAGACCATCCGGATCGTGCGGCGCGACGGCGTCGTCGAGCTCCACGCGGCGAGCGATCCGCGCAAGGACGGTGAGCCGCGCGGCGAGTGATCCCGCGCGGACGGCCAGGAGCGCTCGCTTGACAACGTTGTGAGCTGCCGGCACACCGGCCCCCCGGTCCGGTGAGCGCTTTTCGGCCCTGCATCCTGATCCCGACCTACGACAATCCGCGCACCGTGCGCGACGTCGTGCTGCGCGCGCGGGAGCACCTCGCGGACGTGGTGGTCGTCGACGACGGCAGTCACGAGGAGGGGCGCGCGGCGGTCGCGGGCATCGGGCGCGACGGGCTCGCGCACGTGACGCACCGCGCGCAGAACGGCGGAAAGGGAGCCGCGGTGAAGACCGGCTTCGCGTTCGCGCGCGAGCTCGGGTTCACCCACGCGCTCCAGGTCGACGCCGACGGACAGCACGCGCTGGAGGACATCCCTGACCTGCTGAACGTCGCGCGCGCGCAGCCGGGCGCGCTGATCCTCGGGCGCCCCGAGTATGACGAGAGCGCGCCGATCGGGCGCCGCATCGCGCGCAACATCACGATCTTCTGGACGCACATGGAGGCGGGCTGGGGCGTGATCGCCGACCCGATGTGCGGCTTCCGCGTCTATCCGCTCGAGAGCGCGCTGCGCGCCTGCGCGGAGTGCGGCGATCGCATGGACTTCGATCCCGAGATCGCGGTGCGCATCGCGTGGACCGGCGCGCCGGTCGTGAACCTCCCGACGAAGGTGCGCTACGTCGAGGGCGGGGTGTCGCACTTCAAGCTCTTCCTCGACAACTGGCTCATCTCGCGGATGCACACGCGGCTGATGTGGCACCGCGCGTGGTGCACCGTGCTCGGTCGACCGCTGGTGCCGGCGCTGCCCGCGCCCTCCGACCCGATCGTGCTCGAGAAGGGCGCGAGCGAGCCGCGTCCCGCCGAGCTCCCGGGCGATCGATGAGCGAGCAGCCCGCGGCGCTCGAGACGCCGTCGCCCCAGCCGCCGCAGCGGCAGGGCTGGACCGACGTCGGCGAGAAGGGCGGCGTGCTCGCGATCCGCGCCGCGGTGTTCGCCGCGACGGTGATGGGCCGCACCTTCGGGCGGCTGATCGCGCGCGTGGTCGCGTTCTACTACTGGCTCTTCGCGCCGGGCGCGCGCCGTGCGTCGCGCGAGGTGCTGCGCCGCGTGCTCGGGCGCGAGGTCACCGCGTACGAGACGTACCGGCAGATCCTGCGCTTCGCGCAGACCACGCTCGACGCGTTCTTCCTCGTCGCCGGCAAGGTCCGGCACTTCCGCGTGACCACCAACGGTCACCAGCACCTCGCGGAGCTGCGCGACGGAAAGCGCGGCGCGATCCTGCTCGGCGCGCACCTCGGCAGCTTCTACGCGATGCGCGCCCAGAGCGAGGTCGAGAATCTCCCGATCTACGCGGTCGTCTACACGAAGAACGCGCGGCGCATCAACGACGCGTTCGAGAAGATCGACCCCGGCAAGAACGCGAAGCTGCTGCAGATGGGCGAGGGCATCGACTTCATGCTGCGCGTGAAGGAGCTGATCGAGCAGGGCGCGATCGTCGCGATCCTCGCCGATCGTGTGCCGCCCAACGCCGACGCCGCGGATGCGCGCACCGTGAGCGCCGAGTTCCTCGGGGGCACCGCGAAGTTCCCCACCGGGCCCTATCTGCTCGCGTCGATGCTGAAGTGCCCGGTGTACCTGACGTTCGGGCTCTATCGCGATCCGAACCGCTACGATCTCTTCTGCGAGCCGTTCGCGGAGAAGATCGAATTGCCGCGCAAGGCGCGCGAAGAGGCGCTCGCGAAGTACGTGCAGCAGTACGCGACGCGCCTCGAGCACTTCGTCCGGATGGCGCCGGACAACTGGTTCAACTTCTACGACTTCTGGGAGCGCTGAATGGGTGAGCTCGCGATCCTGCCGCTCGGCCACGAGCCGATGACGATCGAGCACGTCTGCGCGATCGCGGAGAAGCGCGCCGTGCCGGCGATCTCGGCCGACCCCGCGGTGCGCGAGCGTATCGCGCAGAGCCGCAAGCTGATCGACGACGCGCTCGCGGGCGCGCGCACGATCTACGGCGTGACCACGGGCTTCGGCGCGTCGGTCGAGTTCCACGTGCCGGTCGAGGTCGCGGAGGAGATGCCGCTCAACCTCGTGCGTTATCACGGCTGCGGGACCGGCGCGCTCTTCGGCGAGAACGCGGCGGCGGCGATCATGGCGGTGCGCGCGAACTCGCTCGCGCAGGGCTTCAGCGGCGTGCGCCAGGAGCTGCTCGATCGCATGTGCGAGCTCGTCGCGCGCGGTTGCGTCGCGGCGATCCCCGAAGAAGGCAGCGTCGGTGCGAGCGGCGATCTCACGCCGCTCAGCTACATCGGCGCGCTGCTCGCGGGCGAGCGTGAGTGCTGGTTCCACGGGAAGCTCGTGAACGCCCCGCACGCGCTCGCGGAGCTCGGGCTCCAGCCGATGAACCTGCGCCCCAAGGAGTCGCTCGCGATCATGAACGGCACGAGCGTGATGAGCGCGCTCGGATGCCTGTCGTGGACGCGCGCGCTCAAGCTCGCGCGCTTCGCGTGCACGATCTCCGCGATGGCGTCGGACGTCCTGCACGGCGTGCCGGACCACTTCGACGATCGGATCTTCGAGCTCAAGAACCACCCCGGGCAGCGCCAGGCCGCGCAGTGGATCCGCGCCGGCGTGCACCACCGCAACACCCCGGCGCGCGTGCAGGATCGCTACTCGATCCGCTGCGCGCCCCACGTGATCGGGCTGATCCTCGATTGTCTGCCGTGGATGCGGCGGATGCTCGAGACCGAGATCAACGGGGTCAACGACAACCCGATCATCGAGGGCTACTCGTCGAGCGCGCCCGAGGGTCGCGTGCTGCACGGCGGGAACTTCTACGGCGGTCACGCGTGCCTCGTGACCGACACGATGAAGAACGTGGTCGCGAACGTGGCCGACCTGCTCGATCGTCAGGTCGGGATGCTCTGCAACCCCGCGACGAACGCGGGATTGCCCGCGAACCTCGTGATGCGCAGCGGGATCGATCGCCCGACCCACCACGGGTTCAAGGCGATGGAGATCAGCGCGTCGGCCCTCGCGGCCGAGGCGTTGAAGATGTCGATGCCCGCGAGCGTCTTCAGCCGCAGCACCGAGTCGTACAACCAGGACAAGGTCTCGATGGGGACGATCTCGGCGCGCGAGTGCGTGAGGGTGCTGGACCTGACGGAGACGGTCGCCGCGATCCACCTGCTCACCGTGTGTCAGGCGGTCGATCTGCGCGGCCAGGGGCACTGCCACCCGCGCAGCGCGGAGATGCGCGATGCGGTGCGTCGCGTCGTGCCGGTGAACGAAGCGGATCGCCGCATGGACGTCGACATCCAGGCCGTGCTCGAGCTCTATCGCGACGACGCGCTGCCGCTCGGCGAGATCGCGTGGACGGTGCCGGAGGCGCGCGCATGAGCGGCGTCGATCGCGGGCTGCGCGAGAAGCCGCCGGACGACGCGGTCATCGTCGATCTCGAAGTGCCGTTCCACGACGTCGATCCGCTGCTCGTCGCGTGGCACGGGCACTACTACAAGTACTTCGAGATCGCGCGTCAGGCGCTGCAGCGCAGGCATCGCGTGGACGCGCCCGATCTCGTCTCGCTGGGCTTCCACTGGTACGTGATCGAGACGCGCTCGCGCCACGTCTCGCCGCTGCGATATGGCGAGCCGTTCAGCGTGAAGGCATGGTTCTGCGAGCGCGATCCGCGCATCGGCATCGCGTACGAGGTCGTCAGCAAGAAGACGGGCAAACGCGCCGCGCGCGGCGTGACCGTGCTGGTCACGACGCGTCCCGACGGCGAGATGCTGCTGGAGACGCCGCGTGAGATCCTGGAGCGCATTTCTCCTTCTTAGTGCGTCGATGCTCGTCGCGAGCGTGACGAGCGCGCAGCAGGGCGCGCCGTCGCTCGACGCGATCCTCGCGAGCTTCCGCGGCGTCGAGGGCATGGAGCTGCGGTTCCGCGAGGAGAAGCGGATCGCGCTGCTCAGCGTGCCCGCGATCAGCGAAGGCACCGTGCACTACATGCGGCCGGGACGACTGGCGCGCCGCACGACGTCGCCGAGCCCGCAGGTCGTGCTCATCGACGGCGACGAGCTGCGCATGAGCGAGGGCGGGCGCGTGGAGCGCATCGACCTCGCGGCGCAGCCGGTCGTGCGCAGCTTCGTCGACACGTTCTCGGAATTGCTGCGCGGCGATCGCGCGGCGCTGGAGCGTGTCTATCGCGTGCAGTTCACGCCGCGCGAGGGTGCCAATTGGACTCTGACGCTCGCGCCGCGCGCGTCGCCGCTCGATCGTTTCCTGCGCGAGATCCGGTTCGAGGGCGAGGGCACGTCGCTGCGCACGATGGTGATGACCGAGGTGAGCGGCGACGTGACGACGACGACGTTCTCCGACGTGAACACGCGACGTCGCTACACCGCGGCCGAAGCCGCGCGCGTGTTCTCGCTGCAGTGACGCTCAGCGGCGGATCGAGAGCTCGGCGTTGATCTGCGCGACCGCGCGATCGACGTCGGCGGCGCGCACCGTGATCTCGGTCTGCGCACCGCCCTGCTCGGTGATGATGATCGACGCGGTGCTGCCCACCTCGGCGCCCTTCATCGTGTAGGTCGTGATCTTCTTCTGCGCGCTCGCGATCGAGCTCCAGCGCTCGATCAGGAAGCGCGCGTCGGGGCCGCCCCCACGCGCTTCGACGATCGTGATGAGCGCCAGGCCGAGCGCGACGAGGCAGGGCAGGCCTCCGACGGCGGCGCAGACGTACCCGCCCGCGCTGCGGCCCATCGGGTTCATCGCGGCGCGCGCGAGCATGTCGGACGCGAAGAGATAGACGCCGACGAGGCCGGCCGCCGAGAGCGCGGCACCGAGCATCGCGCGCACCGCGCGCTGTCGCGAGCGCGCCTGCACCATGTCGAGGAGGACGACCGAGGGGCCCATCGAGCGAGAGTCTCCGCTCCGCCGTGCGGCGCGACCACGCCGTGGCGGATTCGGTGGTGCGAGCGGCGCGTTCTATCGGCGGCGGGTGAGCCAGAGCTCGAGCTCGCGCAGCGGGACTCGGTGCTTGCGGTTCTTCCACTTCACGTTGCGCGCGCGGATCTCGCGGGTGCGCGTCGGAGTGAAGCCCGCGGCGTCGGCGAGCCGAGCGAGCCAGTCGTCGACCGGGACGTGCACGCCGTAGGGCGCGGAGTCGCCGATGACGAAGCAGACCTCGCCGCCGGGTCGCACCACGCGCGCGAGGGCCTGCCACACGCGCGCGAGATCGACGAAGTACGCGGCGATCATCGTGTGATAGGTCTTCTTGCCGGGCTTCGACGCGCGGATCGCGGCGAGCGCTTCGCACACGCCGGTGAGCGCATCGCGGATCGGCGCGACGTGGGGATCGGCGAGGAGATCGCCGAGCGCGAGACGATCCGCGGCGGTGTGCTGCGAGCACGCGCGCACGAGATGACGGCGCGTGGTCGTGTGGAGATCGCGCCACTCGCGGACATCGCCGAAGAACGTCTGCTCGAGGCGCGTCGCGTCGGCGTAGTCGTAGTTGTTCGGGTAGGGCGGTGAGGTGAGGACGAGATCGACCGAAGCATCGGCGATCGAGGCGCAGGTACGCGCGTCGTCGTGATGGAGCACTGCACTCGTGCGCCCCGCGCACAGATCGGCGCTCATGAGCGCGGTTTGCATCGGAAATCGCACGAATGGCATGGCGACGCGCGCCTTGCGCCGGTTCGGCAGCACGTATTGCCAGGGCGCGGTGCCGGCGCTCGAGCATGCGCGGAGGATCGCGACCAGCGCGAGCCAGAGCAGTGGGTGCTCGCCCTGGGCTTCGATCGCGCGATGGAGGCGACGTAGATCGGCGAGCGCGTCGGGCGAGTACGACGCGCGGAGCAGCTCGGGCTCGTCGTCGCACGCGGCTTCGCGGGGGAGCGACTCGGCGTGGGCGAGAACGGATTGCGCGGCGCGCTCGAGCGCATCGGGATCACACGGCGTGAGCTTCGCGCGCGCGATGCGCGCGACGAACGGATGCGCTTCGACCCCGAGCGCGTGACGCCCCGCGAGCTGCGCCGCCACGAGCGTGGTCGCGACGCCGGCGAATGGGTCGAGGATCGTGTGATGCGCGCTCGTCCGCTCGCGGATCACGGCCTCGGCCCACGCGCCGGAGAACCCCGCGGAGTAGCGGAACCACCGGTGGATCGGCAGCCGCTGGTTCGCGAGGAACGTCGAGGTCGTCACCCGAGCAGCGTGTCGGGCGCGGGCACGCGCTCTTCGACGATCGTGCACGCCACGCGCGCGCCGGTGAGCCGCTCGCGCACGTCGTCGGCGAGCCGGCGATCGCTGAGCGTGATGCGCGCGCTGCCCTTGCGCGCGAGCTCGGTGTAGATGCGCTCGGCGCGATCCCAGCCCAGCACGCCCCCCGCGATCTGCTGGATGATGTTCGTCGCGCGCACGTCGCACGGGCCGATCTCGACGCGATAGCGCAGCCAGTGCCGCGCCTTGCTCGGACCGCGCTGCTCGCGCCACCAATCGAGATCGGGCTCGATCGTGCCCAACCGGACGAGCTCGTTCCTCACGTGCTCGACGAACTCCTCCGGCGGCTTCACTCCGTGCTCCGCGACGTAGTGCGCGTACCCCTCGGGCCACACGTACGTGAAGTCGGTGAGCTCCTGGCTCCCGTTCGTCGATCCGCAGAGCCGGCACCGTGAGAAGCCGTGGAATGCGGCCATCCGACGGCCCTGCCGGAGGTAGTCGACGACGACGTCCCGTTCGGCGCCGTCCCACTCGGGATCGATGAAGTCGCGCGGATCGGGCAGCGACGAATCGCGCTCGTTCACGCTGCGCCAGTAGCCGATCACTCGGAGCCGCATCTCGCGACGTGATCATCGCACGACTGCGATCGCGACGTCTTCCGTGACGAGCGTGGGCGCGCGTCGCATCATCGCCGCGCTGTGAGCGAACCCCAGTCGGACCGGCGGCGCGGTCGCATCGTGTCGATCGTGCTCGCGCTCGTGACCGCCGCGATCGGCGTGTGGGCGTTCCACGATCTGCGCGTCCGCCACGAGATCTCGCAGTTCATCCCGTCGAGCGAGGATCGCGAGCTCGCCGACGTCGCGCGCCAGGTGATCGACTCCGAGCTCTCGCGCACGATCGTCATCGCGATCCGCGCCGAGGACGAGCCCACGTCGATCGCGGCCGCGCGCACCTTCGCCGATCGGCTGCGCACCATCGAGGGCGTCGCGTGGGTGCGCAGCGGACCGCCCGCCGAGGTGGAGCGCGCGTTCTACGAGCTCTACTTCGCGCGTCGCTACGCGTTCTTCGCGGACACGCCCGAGGAAGCGCGCGCGCACCTGAGCGACGACGCGCTGCGGGTGGCCGCGGTGCGCCTCGAGCGCGAGGTCACGGGCCCGACCGCGATGTTGGTGCGGCGCGTCGCGCAGGAAGATCCGCTGCTCGCCTTCCTCGATCACCTGCGGCGTCTGCAGGGCTCGGCCGAGGGCGGTCCGCGCGTGATCGACGGTCAGCTCGTCAGCCAGGACGGCTGGGCCCTCGTGCTGCTCGCGAGCGAGGCGCCGAGCTTCGACACCGCGCGCATCGGTCCGCTGCTCGACGCGATCGATCGCGAGACGCGCGCGCTGATCGACGCGCACGGCGGATCGCTGCGGGTCGAGCAAGCGGGCGTGCACCGCTTCGCGCGCCGCGCCGAGCACGACATCCGCGAGGACGTGCAGCGCATCTCGACGCTCTCGACCCTCGGCGTGGTGGTGCTCTTCCTCGCGCTCTATCGCGGGCCGCGCTTCCTCCTGCTCGGCGGCATCCCGCTCGCGGTGGGCACGGTCGCCGCGACGGCGGCGTGCCGGCTCGTCTTCGGCAGCGTGCACGGCATCACGTTCGCGTTCGGCTCGTCGCTGCTCGGCGTGGGCATCGACTACGTCTCGCACTACGTGAACCACCACGTCCTCGAGCCCGACGCGCGCGGGCCCGAGGCGACCATGCGCACGATCTGGCCGGGGCTCGCGCTCGGCGCGAGCACGACGATCGCGGGCCTCGCGGGGCTCGGCTGGACCGCGTTCCCCGGCATGCGCGAGATGGCGCTCTTCGCGGCGGTGGGCGTCACCGCGGCGCTGCTCTCCACGCGCGTGATGGTCCCGCCGTGGATGCCGATGCGCAGCGAGCCGCCGCGCATCACGCGCGCCGCCGCGGACGTCGCGTTCCGTCTCTGGCGTCGCCTCCAGTCGCATCGCGCGCCGTTCCTCGCGCTGCCGATCGTCGCGCTCGTGATCGCGGCGATCGGGATCCCGCAGCTCGCGTGGGTCGACGACATCCGCGCGCTGAACCAGGCGGATCCCGAGTGGCTCGCCGAGGACGCGGCAGTGCGCTCGCGCGTCGCGCAGGGCGAGGCCGGCCGGCTGGTGATCGCGACCGGGCGCGACGACGAAGAGGCGCTCGCTCGCGCGGAGCGCGCGTTCGAGGCGCTCACCCGTGCGCGCGACGCGGGCGAGCTGCGCGCGTTCCGCTCGGCGCATCACCTCGTGCGTTCGATCGCGACCCAGCGCGGCGTCGACGACGCCGTCCGCAACGCGCCCGCCCTCGCCGACCGCACGATCACCGCGCTCGAGCGCGAGGGCTTCGTGCCCTCGATGTTCGAGCCGTTCCGCGCGTCGCTCGCCGCGCCGGCGCCCGAGCCGCTCACCTACGAGGCGCTGATGGCGAGCCCGATCGCCGATCTGGTGCGCCCCTTCCGCGTGCATCTCTCGAGCGATCGCGTCGCGTATCTCGCGTTCGTCGAAGGCGTGTCCGACTCGGCCGCGCTGCGCGCACGCCTCGCGTCGCTCGAGGGCGTCGCGTACTTCGATCAGGGCGAGTTCCTCGCGAGCGCGTACCGCGAGTTCCGCGCGCGCACGCTCGAGCTGCTCGCGGTCGGCATGCTCGTCGTGCTCGGGCTCTGCGTCGCGCGATATCGCAGCGTCCGGCTCGGGCTCGCGTCGGTCGCGCCCGCATTGCTCGCCGCGGCGACCGCGCTCGGCGTGCTCGGTCTGCTCGGCGAGCCCGCGAACCTGATGCACCTCGTCGGCGCGCTCCTCGTGCTCTCGATGGCCGAGGACTTCGCGGTGTTCCTCATCGAGTCGCGCGACGACCCCCGCGGTGTCGCGACGACGATGGTCGGCATCACCGTCGCGTGCATCACGACCGTGATCTCGTTCGGTCTGCTCGCCGCGAGCACGCACCCCGCGATGCGCGCGCTCGGGCTCATGGCATCGGTCGGCGTCGGCCTGGCGCTCGTCTTCTCGCCGATGGCGCTCTTGCTCGCGGGCACACGCAAGCCCTCGTGACCACTGCGATCCGCGCCCATGCTCTCCATGCCCTCGATGCGCACCATCCTCACCACGATCCTCCTCGCGCTCGCGCTCGGCTGCGGCCCCGGAGCGACCTCCAGGACCCTTCCGCAGGACTACGCCGGGCCGGTGCGCGCGCCGTCGACGTACCGCGCCGACTTCGCGATCGATCACCAGATCACCGCCGTGCACGCCGAGGGCAGCGACACGTTCCGCGCGCTCCTCGAGAAGCGCGGTGACGCGCTGGTGATGGTCGCGCTCGGCCCGCACGGCTCGCGCGCGTTCACGCTCGCACAAGAAGGCGACGCCGAGCCGCGCTTCGAGTCGCAGCTCCCGCGCGAGCTGCCGTTCCCGCCGCGCTTCATGCTCGTCGACGTGCACCGCACGTGGCTCTTCGGGCTCGACGCGGCGCGCGCCGACGGCGCGCACACGGACGAGATCACCACCGCGACGGGGCCCGAGATCCTCGACGAGACGTGGGCCGACGGTCGCCTCCTCGCGCGCAGCTTCGCGCGCGAGGGCGTCGAGGGCGTGATCCGCATCACCTACGAGGGCGGGCTCTCGCCCGATCCCAGCGCGCCTCCGCCCACGCGCGTGGAGCTCGACAACGGCTGGTTCGGCTACCGATTGGTGATGGAGAACATCACGCGCAGCCCCCTGTGAATACCGCGCGTTCGCGCGCAAACCAGCTATCGTGATCGCATCGTGCAGATCGACGTCACCTTCTCTTGCGACGACGGCCACGCGATGCGCGCCGTCCTCACGATGCCCGACTCGACCTCGGGGCGTCGTCTGCCAGCGCTCGTGATGGTCTACGAGCTCCTCGGCCTCACCGACGAGATGAAGCGCGTCGCGCGCGACCTCGCGAGCGAGGGCTGGATCGTGCTGATCCCCGACATTCTCGATCGCGGTGCGCGCCCGCTCTGCATCGCGCGCGCGCTGCGCGCGATCTCGAAGGGCGAGGGTCAGGCCGTCGACGACCTCGAGGCGGCGCGTCGCTGGCTCGCCGCGCGCCCCGAGGTCGATCCCGATCGCATGGGCGTGATCGGCTTCTGCCTGGGCGGCGGCTTCGCGCTGCTGCTCGCGATGAACGGCAAGTACAAGGTCGCCGCGCCGTTCTACGGCGAAGCGCCCGATCCGATGCCGCGCAGCTGTCCCGTCGTCGCGAGCTACGGCGCGCGCGACACCACGTTCGCGCGCTTCGCGCCGAAGCTGCAGAAGAACCTCGCGACGCTCGGCGTGCCGCACGACGTGAAGGTCTATCCCGACGCGGGCCACAGCTTCTTCACGCACACGCCGCGCGGCGTGCTCGGCTACCTCGGGCGCATCGGCCCGCTCCACGCCGAGCACCACGAAGAGAGCGCGCGCGACGCCCGCGCCCGCGTCGTCGCGTTCTTCCGCGAGCACCTCGAAGGCGAGGGCGCGAGGCGGGACGCGGCGGCGAACGACGACCTCGCGTGACGACGCACGGCTCGAAGGTCCCCGGCGAGCGCTCCGACGATCCCGACGTCGAGTCGCTCGATCTCGTGCGCGTGCAGCGCCAGGGCGAGTCGCGCTTCCTCGAGGGCCCACGAGGACGACTGCGGGACCTCGCGCGCGCGATGCGCATCACTGGCGAGCTCGTGCGCGGCTTCCGCGCGCTGACGTTCGTCGGACCGTGCGTCACGGTGTTCGGCTCGGCGCGCTTCGACGAAGGGCACCGCTACTACGCGATGGGTCGCGAGCTCGGCGGACGGCTCGCGCGCGCGGGGTTCACGGTCATGACCGGCGGCGGGCCCGGCATCATGGAGGCCGCGAACCGAGGCGCGCACGAAGCGGGCGGCTCGAGCATCGGCTGCAACATCGTGCTGCCGCGCGAGCAGGCGCCGAACCCGTACCTCGATCGTTACGTGCTCTTCGATCACTTCTTCGTCCGCAAGGTCATGCTCGTGAAGTACTCGTACGCGTTCGTCTGCTTGCCCGGCGGGTTCGGCACGCTCGACGAGCTCTTCGAGACCGCGACGCTCGCGCAGACCGGCAAGATCCAGGCGTTCCCGATCGTCTTGATGGGCAGCGACTACTGGGCCCCGATGATCTCGTTCCTGCGCGAGACGATGCTCGCCGAGCGCACCATCGACGGGCACGACGTCGATCGCCTCGTCGTCACCGACTCGCCTGAGGAATGCGTCGCGCACATCCGCGAGATCACGACCACCCACTTCGGGCTCGCGGAGGCGCGACGCCCGCATCCTTCGATGATCCTCGGCGAGAAGCGCCTCTCCGTGCGGCGCTGACCCGCGTGCGTATGTACCTGCTCGATGGGCGTGACCGCGCGCATCGACTCGGGGAGCGTGCTGCTCTTCCGCTTCCTCGACGTCGCGGACGAGCTCGACCTCGATCGCGCGCCGATGTTGCTGGAGTCGCGCGCCACCGTGCGTCGTGTCTCGATCCGCCGCGAGAGCTCGGTCGCGCTCGCGCTCGAGACGCTCCCGGTCGAGCTCGATCTCGGCCCGCGCACGATCACGCTCGGCGACGGAACCGAGCTCGCCGTCACCGCGCGCCTTCGCCTCTTCCGGTTCGGCGTGGTCGCGGTGGTGCTCGAGGTGCCGATCGCGCCGGGCACGGCGCTCGAGGATCTCGTCCCGCTCGCCGCGTCGACGTGGGAGGCGAGCGCGATCGACGACGCCGCGCGCGCGATCGCGCGGGAGCTCGCGGAGCCGCTGGTCGCGCTCGCGAACGAGCCGCTCACCGAGCTGCCCCAGATCGAGCGCTACGCGGTCGTGTTCGTGCGCGCGATCACCGGCGATCCCCTCGCGCGTCCCGAGATCGTCGCGCGCCTGCTGCTCGGCGAGTCCGATCCGCGCCCGGTCTCGCAGGCGGCGTGCGAGCACGTGCTCGCGCACCGCTTCCAGTACTACGTCGACGACCTCGCGATCGTGCACGCGACCAGCGCGCTCGTGATCGAGCCGAGCGACGATCGCGACGTGGTGCTCGCGCTCGAGCTCGCGTGCTCCCAGCTCCTCGAATTCCGGGTGTACGACGCGATCATCGATCGCGAGCTCGACCGCGTGTACGACGAGCTCGGCCACGCGACGAAGCGCGGCTGGTGGATCTTCGGGCGCGCGCACGAGGCGCTCTCGCGCCGCGCCCAGCTCCACATGGTCGAGCTCTCGGAGCTCGCGGATCGCGCCGAGAGCGCGGTGCGCGTCGCGTCCGACACGTACCTCGCGCGCGTGTACCTCGCGGCGCTCGAGCGACAGCACGCGCTCGCGTGGCGCGACAGCGTGATGCGCAAGCTGCGTCTCTTCGCGCAGGCGTACGATGTGCTGAAGGACGAGGCGCACGCGCGGCGTGCGCTCGCCGTCGAGTACGTCATCGTGCTGCTGATCGCGTTCGAGATCGTGATGGCGCTGCTCGAGCGGTGAGAGAGAAAGTGACACCGAGTGCCGGATTCCATCGAGCTGCGCATCGGGATCGCGTTGGTGATCGGCCTCGTGATCGGCGCCGAGCGCGAGCAGCGCATGAGCGAGGGCGCGCATCGCGCGGCCGGGATCCGCACGTTCGCGATCACCTCGCTGCTCGGCGCGATCGCCCACGCGCTGCACGAGCCGCTCGCCCTCGCGGTGCTCGGCGCGGCGGTGGGCATCGCCGCGGTGGTCTCGTACTGGCTCGGTGATCGCACCGATCCCGGGCTCACCAGCGAGATCGCGCTCGTGCTCGCGTTCGCGCTCGGCGCGCTCGCGATCGATCGTCCGACCACCGCGCTCGCCGCGGGCATCGTCACCGCGCTGCTGCTCGCGTACCGCGCGCGCATCCACGAGGCGGTGCGCGAGATCCTCTCGCCCGCCGAGCTCCGCGACGCGCTGATCGTCGCCGCCGCCGCGCTCGTCGTTCTGCCGATGCTGCCCGCGCAGCCGGTGGATCCGTGGGGCGTGCTGGTGCCGTTCACGTTGTGGCGCCTCGTCGTGCTGATCCTCGCGATCCACCTCGCGGCGCACGTCGCGCAGCGCATGCTCGGCGCGCGCTGGGGTCTTCCGATCGCCGGGCTCGCGAGCGGGTTCGTGTCGAGCTCGGCGACGATCGCGTCGATGGGCGGCAAGGCGAAGGACGATCCGCCGCACGTCACCGGCGCGATCGCCGCGGCCGCGGCGTCGACGATCGCGACGTTCGTGCAGATGGCGCTGCTCGTCGGCGCGGCGAGCCCGCGCTTGCTCGAGCAGGGCTTGTGGATCCCGCTCGCCGCGGGCGGTGTCGCCGCGCTGCTCTACGCCGGGCTCTTCGCGCTGCGCGCAGCGCGCAGCGAGCACGGCGGGCCGCCGCCGGGGCGCGCCGTCGATCTGCGCGGCGCGCTGATCTTCGCGCTGCTGGTGACCGGCGTGAGCATCGGCGCGACGCTGATCGGTCGTCAGGTCGGCGCGCTCGGCGTGGTGATCGCGTCGACCGTCGCCGCGTTCGCCGACGCGCACGCAGCGGGCGCGTCGGTCGCGTCGGTGCACGCGGCAGATCAGCTCGAGACGACCTCGGCGATGATCGCCGTGCTCGCGTGCCTCTCGACGAACAGCGTCACGAAGGTGGTGCTCGCGTTCAGCGCGGGGCCGCGCCGGTTCGCGGCGCCCGTCGCGCTCGGCGTCGCGCTCGTGCTCGCCGCGACGTGGGCCGCGTACGCGCTCTACGTCGTCAGCGCGGAAGCGGCGGACTGAGCCGATCGAGGAGCCGCGCGGGATCGTCGTCGCAGATCAGCAGCTCGCGATGGTGCGCGCGCACGAAGCCCTCGTCCTTCGCGTGCTCGACCCAGCGCACGAGCGGCTGCCAGTACTGCTCGACGTCGAGCAGCCCGCTGCGCTTGCGATGGATGCCGAGCTGCGACCACGTGAGCGCCTCGAAGAGCTCGTCCATCGTGCCGAACCCGCCGGGCAGCGCGACGAACGCATCGGCGCGCGCGCTCATCGCCGCCTTCCGCTCGTGCATCGTGTCGACGACGATCAGCTCGGTCAGTCCGGGATGCGCGATCTCGCGATCCACGAGCGAGCGCGGGATCACACCGATCACCGAGCCGCCCGCCTCGAGCGCTGCGTCCGCGACCGCGCCCATGAGCCCGACCGTCGCGCCGCCGTAGACCAGCGACATCCCGCGCTGCGCGATCTCCACGCCGAGCGCGCGCGCCGCCGCGAGGTACGCCGGGCGCGCGCCGCTCGCCGAACCGCAGTACACCGCCACGCTCTTCAAGCCCGTCATTCTCCACGCTCGAGCCGGCGCGTCGTCGTGTCGACGACCTCGCCTTCGAGCACCTCACCGCCGACCCGCGCGCGCGGCGGTCCGGGCGCGCGCACCTCGCGGTCCTCGACCACCACTCCGTCCACGTCGACCACGCGCCGCCGCCCGTACGCGCCCTGCGGCGTGACCACGCGGAAGTCGAACACGCTGCCGACGCCTCCGCCGCGCTCCATCCGCGCCCGCACCCGCGCCTCGATGAGCCGCGCGACGACGAGCCGGATCGGCGGGATCAGCAGCAGGATCCCGGTGAGATCGCTGAGCACGCCGGGCGTCATCAGCAGCGTGCCGCCGACGAGCACGAGCAGGCCCGACGTGATGCCCTCCTCGGGCATCCGCATCTCCGCGAGCGCGCGCTGCCACTCGCGGAACACCCGCAGCCCTTCGCGCTTCAAGAGGTATCCGCCGAGCAGCGCCGTGCCGAGCACGAGCGCGATCGTGGGCCAGAACCCGAGCAGATCTCCGACGGCGAGCAGCAGGTACAGCTCGAGCGACGTGACGGCGAGCATGGCGAGCGCGATCCAGCCCATTCGATCGACCTCTACGTCCGGGCTCCCGAGAGAGCAACTCCCCCAGAGCGCTCTTGAAACTCTCGGAGCGAACCGGTACGAATGAATGGCCATTCATTCTGGCGCGGCGTTCCGGTCGGGGATCGGCGGAGCACGCGAGAAAGGCGCGCGAGACGTGACGTTCACTCCGTACACCGAGGAGCACGAGCTCTTCCGCAAGCAGGTCCGCCAGTTCGCCGAGAAGGAGCTCCTGCCGCACGTCGACGAGTGGGAGCGCGACGAGCTCTTCCCGAACTGGGTGTTCAAGCGCGCCGGCGAGCTCGGCATCCTGGGCGCGCACTATCCCGAGAGCGCCGGCGGCAGCGGCGGCGACTACTGGTACTCGATCGCGAAGAGCGAAGAGCTCGTGCGCTGCGGCTCGGCGGGCGTGACGATGGGCCTGCTCGTGCAGAGCGACATGGCCACGCCGTGCATCGGCGAGCTCGGCACCAAGGAGCAGATCGACGAGTTCCTCGCGCCCGCGCTGCGCGGCGAGAAGATCGCGGCGCTCGGCGTGAGCGAGCCGGGCGCGGGCTCGGACGTCGCGGGCCTGCGCACCACCGCGCGCGTCGATGGCGGCGACTACGTCATCAACGGCAGCAAGACGTACATCACGAACGGCACGCGCGCGGACTTCGTCACGCTGCTCTGCAAGACGAACCCCGACGCCGGCCACCACGGCATCTCGATCCTCCTCGTCCCGACGAACACGCCCGGCTTCTCGGTGAGCAAGAAGCTCGAGAAGATGGGCAACTGGGCGAGCGACACCGCCGAGCTCTTCTTCGACAACGTGCGCGTGCCCAAGCGCAACCTGCTCGGTCAGGAGGGCATGGGGTTCATCTACCTCATGCAGAACTTCCAGAGCGAGCGTCTGGTCGGCTCGAGCTCGGCGATCGCGGGCGCGTTCCACGCGCTCGATCGCAGCCTCACGTGGGGCCGCGAGCGTCACGTCTTCGGCAAGCCGCTGATCAAGCGCGAGGTGTGGCAGCACAAGCTCGCCGACCTCTACACGAAGGCCGAGGCGGCGAAGTCCCTCGTCTATCGCGCGGCCGACGCGTTCAACACCGATCGCTACGTGCGCAAGGGCGACATCTCGTTCGAGACGACGAAGCTGATCGCGATGAGCAAGCTCTTCGTGGGCGACGTGTCGAGCGAGATCGCCGATCAGGTCGTGCAATTCCACGGCGGGATGGGCTACCTCGAGGACCTCTGGGTCTCGCGTTACTACCGCGACCAGCGCCTCTTCCGCATCGGCGGCGGCGCGAGCGAGGTCATGAAGTACATGATCGCGAAGATCAGCGGCTGGTGAGCGCGATCACGCGGAGGGCGCTACGGATTCCGTAGCGCCCTTCGTCGTGCCTACGTGCTCCTGCATGGCAGACGATCCGACGAAGAAGGGCCCCGCCGATCGCACGCGCGTCTCGACCTCGGAGGCACACGAGCTGCGCTACTGGTCCGAGAAATTCGGTGTGTCGCACGACGAGCTGAAGCGCGCCGTCGCGGCCGTCGGCAACAGCGCGGAGAAGGTCGAAGCGTACTTCCGCGATCGCTCGCGCGACGCGCGGCGGTGACCGAAAGAAAAACGCGCGGCGTGCATCGGTGTGCACGCCGCGCGTCGTTGGTGGGTTCGCGATCAGCTCGTGGATGCGCGATCAGAAGTGGACGAGCGCGCCCGCGACGATGTTCCAGCGCGCGCCCGAGCCGTCCGCGATGTAGCCGTCGATCGCGATCGGTCGGAAATAGACCGTCAGCATCCCCTGGAGCAGGTCGAGCTCGGCCTGCGTCGAGAACTGGATGTTGAACGCGCCGTTCGTCCCGCCGCCTGCACAGCCGAACACGGTGCAGACCTCGTCGACGATGCTCACCGCGCCGCCGAGCACCAGCGCCGGCGCGACGCGAATCGTGAGCTCGCCGTTGGTCCACACGCCGAACGACGCCGTCGCGCGCGCGCCGAACGTGAGGATGAAGAAGTCACCGAGGTGCTGCGCGAGGTCGAGCCCGAAGCGGAGCTGCAGGTCCGTGCCGCCGCCGAGCAGGATCGGATCGAGCTGGTAGCCGACCTCCTCGTTGAGCAGGAAGAGCGCGCCACCACCGTTGTCCAGGCCCGCGCTCACGCCGAGACCGCCGCCCGCGTACCAGTTGCGGATCGGGTTCGTCGAGCCGATCGAGACGTCGTCCTGCGCGGCCGCGCTCGATGGCGTCAGCGTTGCGATCGAGATCGCTCCGAGGCACGTCGCGAGGAGGAGCGGAACCAAAGAGAGTCGCTTCATGTAGTCGTGATCTCCCGTCCGAGCCGAGGGCTCGGGCGGCGCAGTGTACGCACGGGGCGCTCGCGCGCCCCCCTCGCACGACCTCACGCGGTGAGGACGATCGGCGCGCCCTTGGTGACCACGAGCGTGTGCTCGAACTGCGCGCCCAGCGATCGATCGGTGGTGCGCAGCGTCCAGCCGTCGCGATCCTCGAACACGTCGGTCGCGCCGAGCGTGAGGAACGGCTCGATCGTCATCACGAGGCCCTCGTGCAGGCGCGTGCGATCGAAGCGGTGCTCGACGTTCGACACGTGCGGGTCCTCGTGGATGTGGCGCCCGACGCCGTGCCCGCCGAGCGTGCGCACCACGCGCAGGCCGTGGCGCTTCGCGCGACGCTCGACCGTGCGTCCGATCATGCGCAACGGCTCGCCGGCGCGCGCCGCCTGCATTGCCTCTTCCTGCGCCTTCTTCGTCGCCCAGAGCAGCAGCTTCGCGCGCGACGACACGTCGCCCACGGCGTAGCTCGCGCCGCAGTCGGCCCAGTAGCCGTCGATCACGCAGCTCACGTCGATGTTCACGAGATCGCCCGCGCGGATCACGACCTTGTTGCTCGGGATGCCGTGGGCGATCGCGTCGTTGACGCTGATGCACGTCCAGCCCGGGAAGTCGTACGCGACCTGGGGCGCGGATCGCGCGCCGTGCGCGCGCAGCACGTCGCGGCCGATCGCGTCGAGGTCGGCGGTGGTGAGCCCGGGTGCGAGCGCACGCGCCATCGCATCACGCGCTTCGGCGGCCGCGCGCGCGGCGCGCTTGAGGGCTGCGAGGTCGTCGTCGTGCTCGATCGTCATGCCGCCCAATCTACTCGGTCGCGCCCGAACGACGAGCGACTTTACGCGCCACGACGTGGGCTGCAGAATGAATGGCCATTCATCGGAGGCGGCACATGGGCAACGCGTGGATCATCGAGGCGGCGCGCACGCCGCGCGGGCGCGGGAAGATGGGCAAGGGCGCGCTCACCGGCGTGCACCCGCAGGAGCTGCTCGCGCAGACGCTGAACGCGGTGGTCGCGCGCGCGAAGGTCGATCCCGCGGCGATCGAGGACGTGGTCGCGGGCACGGTGTCGCAGGCGAAGGAGCAGGGCGCGTGCATCGCACGCAACGCGGTGCTCGCGGCGGGCCTGCCCGACGACGTGACCGGCGTTTCGCTCAATCGCTTCTGCGGATCGGGCCTGCAGGCGGTGAATTTCGCGGCGATGGGCGTCGCGAGCGGGCACCAGGGCCTGGTGATCGCGGGCGGTGTCGAGAGCATGTCGCGCGTGCCGATGGGCTCGGACGAGGCGGGCATCGACGGGAACAACCCGCACCTGCGGAAGAAGGTCTTCCAGGTCCCGCAGGGGATCAGCGGGGATCTGATCGCGACGATCGAGGGCTTCTCGCGCGAGGAGCTCGATCGGTTCGCGCTCGCGTCGCAGCAGAAGGCGGAGGTCGCGCAGAAGGAAGGTCGCTTCGCGCGCGCGCTGGTGCCGGTGAAGGATCCCGAGACCGGCAAGGTGCTGCTCGAGCACGACGAGATGCCGCGGCACGGCACGACGTACGAGGCGCTCGCGAAGCTCGAGCCGAGCTTCGTCGGCATGGGCGCGGCGCCGGTCGGGCCGAACGGCGAGACGCTCGATCAGATCGCGCTCGCGCGATATCCGCACGTCGGCGCGATCCAGCACGTGCACACCGCCGGCAACTCGAGCGGGATCGTCGACGGTGCGTGCGCGGTGCTGCTCGCGAGCGACGAGGCGGTGAAGGCGCACGGCCTCAAGCCCCGCGCGCGAATTCGCGCGATGGCGACCGCGGGCGCCGAGCCGGTGATCATGCTGACCGCGCCCGCGCCGGCGTCGGCGCGCGCGCTGAAGAAGGCGGGCATGAGCGCGAAGGACGTCGATCTCTGGGAGATCAACGAGGCCTTCGCGACCGTGCCCCTCGAGACGATGAAGAAGCTCGACGTCGATCCCGCGAAGGTGAACGTGAACGGCGGCGCGATCGCGCTCGGTCACCCGCTCGGCGCGACCGGCGCGATGCTGCTCCAGACCGCGCTCGACGAGCTCGAGCGTCGCGGCCTCGCGACCGCGCTGATCACGCTGTGCATCGGCGGCGGGATGGGCATCGCGACGGTGATCGAGCGCGTGTGATCGGAGCGAGGCTTCGCCTCACGTCGAGGCGAAGCCTCTCGCTCTAGAAGGTCACCAGCGCCGCCGCTGCGCTGAGGGCACCGAACGTCACGATGCCGACGCCCATGTGCACCCCGGCGAGCGCCTGCAGCGCGTCGAAGTCGTCGTTCGTGTCGAGCCCGAACGCCTCGTGGTTCGCGATGAAGATCCCCAGCAGCGCTTGCAGCACCACGCCGCCGAGGTGCACCCACCGCAGCGCGCGATGGATGCGCACGCGCTCCGCCCAGTCGGACTGCTGGTGCTCGAGGTCGAGCGGATCGGGCATGAAGAACGAGAGCGTGAACGTCGTGAAGTAGAGCGCGGCCGTGGTGAACCCCGCGACAGCGTGGGGCCACGGCGTGCCCTCGCAGAAGTCCTGGAGCACCGCGGTGCCCTGCGCGCACGCGGTCTCGGAGCGCGCGCCGTGGAAGCCGTACTCGTCGCCGAACTGGATGAAGCCGAGCACCGCGGTCGCCGCCATCGACGCCCACGTCGCGACGCCGAACGCGCGATGCACGAGCGCGATCTCCTGACGCTGGCGCAGCTGCGCGGCGATCGCGGCGTCCTCGAGCTGCGCGGGATCGGGCGCGCCGGGCGCGAGCTGTGCGACGACGTCGGGATGGAGCTCCGGAGAAGCGAGGACGGGCACCTGCAGCGAGAGCCCGAAGAGCGGTGTGGCGAGCGCGAGCGCAGCGAATGTGGGCATCGATCCTCCGAGCCCATCGAGGACGGCTTCGCGCGATGCGTTACGAGTTGTAACGTCGAGCCCGGAGCGCTCCTCTCTCGAGCATGAAGCCCGACGTGTCCCTTCCGCGCACCGCAGACGAGCCGGACGACGCGATCATCGTCGCGCAGGTCCTCGCCGGCGACGCCGCGCGCTTCGAGGCGCTGATGCGGCGCCACAACCAGCGCGTGTTCCGCACCGCGCGCGCGATCCTGCGCAGCGACGCGGAGGCC
Source organism: Sandaracinus amylolyticus (assembly GCF_000737325.1). Taxonomy (NCBI): domain Bacteria; kingdom Pseudomonadati; phylum Myxococcota; order Polyangiales; family Sandaracinaceae; genus Sandaracinus; species Sandaracinus amylolyticus. The sequence continues at coordinate 9,793,773 of NZ_CP011125.1, read as the reverse complement.
GAGGACGCGGCGCAGCAGGCGTGGCTCTCGGCGTACACCCACCTCGCGCAGTGGAACGGCGGCGCGCGCTTCTCGACGTGGCTCACGCGCATCGTGGCGCGCGAGGCGCTCCATCGGCTGCGAGGGCGCGGGCACGATCACCTCGAGCTCGTCGACGATCGTGCGTCGCCCGCGATGCCGAGCCCCGAGGACGAGACCACGCGCGCCGAGGTGCGCGCGATGCTCGAGCGCGCGATCGACGCGCTGCCCGAGGCGTTCCGCACCGTGCTGGTGCTGCGTGACCTCGAGGAGCTCTCGAGCGCCGAAGTTGGCGAGGTGCTCGGCCTCACCGAAGAAGCCGTGCGCGTCCGGCTGCACCGGGCGCGACGCGCGCTGCGCGCCGGCATCGAGGAGCAGCTCGAGACGAGCGCGCGCGAGCTCTTCCCGTTCCTCGGCGAGCGCTGCGATCGCATCTGCGCGGCCGTGCTGCGCGCGATTCGTGAGAGCATGAGCGGGTGAGCGACTCGAAGCAGAAGCGCACGCTGTCCGACGACGACGTGGTGGTGAAGCGGAGCTCGACCGGCCGCGCGATCGAGCGCGTCGGCGGCAACCTCGGCCCGGGCGCGAAGACGGCCACCGATCCCGACGCGGGCGGCGGTGGTGGTCGGGGCGCACCGAAGCCCGGTGGCGCGACCGACGCCGACGCGAGCTGATGCGCAACTCTGCCGCGCATGCGGCATGCGCGATGCACTCCTCTCGCTCGGACGAACGGACGAGGAGGAGCTCATGGAATGGGTGCGCGCAGCCGCTGCGTGGGTGAGCGCTGCTGCGTTCCTGGTGCTCGCATCGAGCGCCGAAGCGCAGCAGGTCTACGGAGTCGAAGATGTGCCGGAGGTCGACTGGATGACGAGCGGGCTCGCGCCGCTCGTATTGCTGCTCGGCCTGGGCATCGTCGTCGCGCTCGTCGCGGCAGGCGTCGCGGCGGTCCTGCTCCGCTCGCCGCGCGGTCGGTTCCGCGGCCCGCGCGAGGCGTGATCGCGCGCCACGCGATCACAACGCGAACGTCACACGATGCGCTCGCGCCAGGCGCGCTGCGCGTCGAGGCCGAGCGCGTCGAGCGCCGGGAGCACGACGGTCGCGACGACCTCGTCCATGAGGGCGCGGCTGCGATCGCCCATCGTGACGCCGAGCGCGGCGAGCTCGTCCTCGAGCGCGGCGTCGACCTGGAGCTCGAGCGTCATCACCTCGTGCATGCGCGCTTCGATCGTGCCGAGCGCGAGCGGCAGATAACGCTGGATCCCGGCGCGCTCGGCGTCGGTGATCGTGTCGCGCAGGTACGCCCATCCGAAGCGTGCGTGGAGCGTCTCGTCCGCGGCGAGCTGCTCGAGCACGAGGCGCACGTGGGGCTCGCTCGCGAGCTCGCGCTCGGCCGCGAGCAGCGGCGCGGCGATGCTCTCGCTGAGGCACGAGACGAAGAGGACGTTGCGCATCGCGCGCTCGCGCGCGGTGGTTCCGGCGTGCTCGGGGAGCGGCTCGGTCGCGAGCTCGCGCTCCACCTCGGGCTCGCCGCCGAGCAGCCGCACGACGTCGCCGCAGAGCGCGGCGTGACGCAGCTCGTCCATCGACATGCGCAGCGCGACGGTCTTGTACTCGAGCGGCGCCTCGGCCTCGATGAGGTGCGGCAAGAGGCGCGAGAACACGGCAGCGGACTGGTGCTCGTGCTCCATGCGCGCGAGCCACGAGGTGCGGGCGAGCGTGATCGCGTGCTCGGAGAAGTCGCCGGTGAGCCGCGCGCCCGGCGGGATCTCGGGCGCGAGCTCGCCGCGACGCAGCGCGGTGCGCACGAGCCGCGTGTGCTCGGTCGCGAGCGGCGACGTTCCGACGTCGACGCGCAGTCGGCCGCGGGTCATGCGGGCAGATCGGGCGGCGTGAAGGGCCCGGGCACCGGGAGCGGTGGACGGCACACGTTCGCCGTCGAGTCCCACATGAAGTGCCGGCGATCGCAGCAGTAGCGCGTGTTCTCGGCGAAGCCGCAGGCGCGATCGATCACCTGCTCGCAGCCCGCGGCGGTGGTCGCGATCGCGAGGCCGAGCGTGACCGCGCGCGCGGCCTGCAGCGCTCGGCGCCGAGCGTTCTCGCGATCGTCGCTCATGCGGGCATGTCCGGCGGCACGAACGGACCGATCATCGCGCGCATGCACGTGCGGGTCGCCGGGTCGTAGTAGGACAACGGCTGTCGCTCGCAGCAGTAGCGCGTGTTCTCGGTGAACGAGAACGCGCACGCGCGATCGACGACCTGCTCGCATCCTGCGGTGGTCGCCGCGATGGCGAGCCCGAGCGTGACGGCGCGCGCGGCCTGGAGCGCTTTGCGTCGAGCGTTCTCGCGATCGGTCATGCGAGCGAGACGATCGCTCCGTCGCGTGGTGGCTCGCAACTCACGCGTCGAGCCGCCCCCATCGCGTGCGCACCACGCCCTCGCGATACGCGCCGCCGCCCGCGTGTGTCTCGCGCAGGAGCCAGCGGGTGCCGTGCCCGTCACGCTCGACGCGCCATCCGGTCGCCACGCCGTGTTCGGCCGACCACGCGAGCCGCCGCCGCCTCTGCACCTCGAGCGCGACTCCCACGACCACTGCCCACGCGATCGCCGCGCCCGCGACGGCGAGCTCGTGCATCCACGTGATCGACGTACGGATCGCGGCGGCGACCGAGAGCCCGAGCGCGCACCACAGCGCTGCCGCGCAGAGCGCGCGAGGTACCGTCGTGATCGTCACCTGCTTGCTGACGCGCGAGAGCGAGAAGACCACGGGCCACAGCAGCATCCCGAAGCACCAGCCCAACGCGAGCCCGAGCGGCGCGCTGCAGATCGTGCCGCACAGGGCGTACGCCGCGAGGATCCAGCTCGACTCCGCACCCTCGCCGACGCGCACCGCCAGCGTGAGCACGATCAGCGTGATCGGCGCGCAGCACACGCCGGCGATCGACACGGCGCGGATCGCGCGCCACGGATTCCGCGCGTGCGACGCCGCCGCTGCGGCGACGAGCGCAGTCGTCACCACGCCCACCCACGCGTAATCCTCGGTCGATCCGCGGATCGCGGACGGGAAGTCGTACGGCATCAACACGGCCGGCATGAGCGCATGGATCGCGAGCCCGCCGGGAATGGCGGTGATGGTCGCGAAGACGATCGCGGGCATCGCGGCGGTCCATCCCGCGACGCGCGCGTCGTCGATCGGCTCACGCATCGAGCCGGCCCCAGCGCGCGCGCACGACACCCTCGCGGTACGCGCCGTCGCCGACGTTCGCGTCACGCATCAGCCAGCGCGTTCCGTCCTCGTCGCGCTCGACGCTCCATCCGATCGCCACGCCGCGCTCGGCGCGCTTCGCGAGCCGCCGTCGTCGCAGCACCTCGGTCGCACCGCCGCCCACGACCAACCAGGCGATCGCGGCACCTGCTGTCTCCACGTCTTGCATTCCCGTGACCGGGGCTCCCCACATCGCCGGCACCGAGAGCCCGAGCGCGCACCACGACGCTCCCGTGCAGAGCGCACGAGGCATCGTCGTGATCGTCACCCGTCGACCGAGGCCACCGAGCATGTTCACGAGCGGCACGAACACGATGCCGGAGCACCACCCGATCACGAACCCGAGCGGGAGGCTGCACATCGTCGCGAGCACGGCGGACATCCCCGCGTGCTCGACCTCCGGCCATCCCTCGACGGCTCGGAGCGACGCGACCATGCCCACCGTCACGGGCGCGCACGCGACGCCCGCGAGCGCCATCGCCCGGAGCGCGCGTCGCGCGTCGCGAGAGCACCAACCCGCGCACGTCGCAACGACGCCGACGATCGCTACGGCCGCCCATTCGTAGTCGGACAGCGACCGTGCGAGCGCGGGTGGCATGTCGTACGCCGATTCCGGCGTGAACGTCGGCAGGAATGCTCGGACCGCCAGCCCACCGGGGATCGCCGTCACAATGCCGAACGCCGCAGCGCGCATCACGTCGATGGCGCGCCGCGCCCGCGCGTCGTCGATCGGCTCACGCATCGAGCCGCCCCCAACGGGTGCGCACGATGCCGTCGCGATACGCGCCGTCACCCGCGAGCGCCTCACGCATCAGCCAGCGCGTGCCGTCGTCGTCGAGCGCGACGCTCCAGCCCGCGATGCGTCCCTCACACACCGCGCGCACCCACCGCGATCGCGTCGCGACGCCGATCGCCGCGCCGGTCGCGACCACGAGCGCGATCATGGCGAGCGTCGTCGCGATCTCGCTCGCTCCGACGGGTCGCTCCGCGATGCACGCTTCGAGGCCGAGCGGCAACACCGCCCAGGCCGCGCTCGCGCGCAGCGCGCGCATCGTCGTGCTGACCGTCGGACGCGCGGCGAGGCGCGTGAGCCCCAAGTCCAAGGGCGACAACGCGACTCCGGAGACCAGCCCGAGCACGAGGCCGAACGGCACGCTCAGCGCCGCGGCGATGATGCCGCGCGACCACACGCCGATCATGTCGACGGGTCCGTGCTCGATCGCCAGCGCCAAGCACCCGACGGCGACCATCGCGGTTCCCGTCAGCGATCCGGCGAGCGCGGTCGCGCCGAGCATCGCGAGGCCGCTCCGCGCCGCGAGCCACGCGAGGACCGCCGTCGCGCAACCGGCCGCCCATGCGTGCCGTGGCTCGGCGAGGATCTCGGCGGCCGAGTGCGGGAACCCGAACGCGACGGTGAGGAACACACGCGCGACCCACGCGCCCGCGATCCCGGCGACGATCGCGAACGCCACGCGCCGCATCACGTCGATCACGCGCCGCGCCCGCTCGTCGTCGACTGGCCCGCGCATCCGCACAGCCTAGCCCGAACGCACGAACGCCCCGCGGCGCTTCCGCGCCGCAGGGCGTTTCCCCGCACCGACCCGTCGTCAGCTCACTGCAGACAGATCTCGAGCTGGCTCCGGTAGTCCTCGAACGTCCCGATGAAGTTCACGCCGTCCGTGCGACGCAGCGCGACGCCGTTCACCGTGAAGTAGTACTCGACGTTCGCCGCGACGTACGCGCCGCTCGGATCACCCGAGACCCGCAGATCCGCGTCGGGGCACTGCGACGGATCGGTGCGCGTGTACGGGCCCGCGAGCGGATCGATCTCCGCCATCGGCAGCTCGTAGCGCGCGTCGTTCCCGACGCGCCGGAAGAAGCGCACGTAGCGCGTCTGGAACGCGCCCGTCGAGCGCCAGCGGTAGTGCACCTGCACGTCGAGGTCGGCCCACAGGTTCGCGTTGTCGAAGTCGGTCACGCCCGCCTTCCACACGTCGAAGTAGATCGCGCGGATCGCCGCGCGCTGGCGCGCGTACGTGCCGTAGGTCCAGCCGTTCTCGAGCGCGACGCGGCTCGAGTCGCACGGCCCGCCGTCGCACGTCATGCGGTTGATCACCGACGCCGCGTTGCCCATCCAGCCCGGCGCGCGCGGATCCGCGTCGACCACCACGCGGTAGTTCGCGCCATCGAGCGAGTCCCATGCACGGCAGCCGTAGTAGCCCTGGTTCTCGAACCAGAGCTGCAGCTCGCCGCTCTCCACGAGATCGAGCGTCGCGCTGCCGCTGGTCACGGGCACGTACCCGGTGCGCCCGCTCGGGAAGCGATAGTGCGCGAGCACGCTCCACGCCGGCAGCCCGTAGCGCGTGTCGCGGCACTGCGGCAGGCGCGCGACGTCGTACTCGATGGTCAGGCGCGCGCTCTGGCGCACGTCGCCGCTCACCGAGATCCCACCGCCCGCCGCGAAGCGCGCGATCGGCGCCTCGTCGGTCTGCGCCGCCTCGATGGTGAAGCGATGGTTCGCGCCGAACGCCGAGTCCCAGCCCTGGCAGCCGAACGACGACGTGTTCTCGAACCACACCTCGAGCTCGCCCGCCTGCGTGAGCTCGATCGGAAGACCGACCTGATCCGGCGCCGGCGCGTGGCCCGCGACGTGGACCGAGCGAACGTCGCCGCCCGCGATCCGGTAGTGCGCGTAGATCGACCACGCCGGGTTGCCGTAGCGCTCGCCGCGACAGGTCGTCAGGCGCGACGCGTCGTACGAGATCGTCGCGATCCCCCCCGCCACGAGCGTCCCCTCGACGCGCTGCTGGTGGTCGGCGGTGAACACGAGCTCGGCGCTGCGGCCTTCGAGGCCCGCGCGATCGACCGCGAACGAGCCCTCACCCTCGGGCGCGCACGCGACGAGCGCGAGCGCGACGAGCACGGACTTCACGAGCTGGACTGGGCGCATCTTCTCCATCCCCGCAGGAGTGACTCAGCGCCGAGTGACTAGCATCGCGCGGCGGCGAGGCAACCACGTCGCCTCACACCGGCGACGCTCGTCATCCCGCCCTCGCGCGCGCAGGCTCGATCCGATGCGCCCGTTCCTCGCGGCCCTCGCGGTCCTGGTCCCCGGATGCGTCGACTCCGACGGCTCGTACGCCTGCGGCCCGGTCGGCGCGTATCTCTTCTGCGCGCCCGACGAGGCGTGCGTCGGCGTGATCTCGTTCACCGGCGCCGAGGCCGAGGTGTGGGCGTGCGCGCCCGACGTCGGCTGCGACGCCCCCGAGGACGACTACTGCGACGCGCGCGCGACGTCGGCGCGCTGCGAGCCCACGCGCGCCGACGCGAACGACGGATCGCGCCCGCTCGTCAGCGTCGTGCGCTGCGACGTCCCGTCGATCGTTGGACCTCCAACGATCAGCCCGCGGGCGCGAGCCGCGAGCGACCGAAGAACTCGAGCACCGCGCTCGCGAGCTGCTCGGGCACCTCGTTCGCGAGCGAGTGGCGCGCGCCGGGGAATACCTTGAGCTCGGCGCGCGGGATCATCCCCGCGAGGCGCTTCACGCCCTCGCCCATGCCGAGCCCATGATCGCGATCGCCCCATCCGAGCAACGTCGGCTGGGTGATGCGCTCCGCGTACGCGAAGTGCGTGTGCAGGAACTGGTCGAACGCGACCTCGAAGTACATGCGCGCGAAGCCGGGCCCCATGACCTCGCGGTAGTACGCGAACGTGTCGCGTAGCGTCTGATCGCGCTTGGGCCAACGCGCCTCGTACCAGTACCGCGACTGCACCCAGACGAACGGCCAGAAGAGGAAGCGCCCCGCGGCGCGCCCGAGCGCCTTGCCCACGTCGGCGACCAGCTTCGCGGGCTGCCACGCGCCCGCCGGCGCCCACGCCGCGAGCTCGGGGAAACGATCGGGGACGCGATGTCCGAGGCGCAGCGTCAGATTGCCACCGAGGCTCCCGCCCCCGACGCGCGCGCGCTGCACCCCGACCGTGTCGAGGAAGCCGAGCAGCGTGTCCTCGTAGAGCTGCAGCGAGTACGCGCAGTTCGGCTTCTCCGAGTAGCCGCAGCCCGGCAGGTCGGGCACCAGCACGCGATGACGCCGCGCGAGGTGCGGGACGAGATCGTCGTACTCCTCGATGCGCGATGTGTGGCCGTGCACCAGCAGCAGCGGCGTCGCGTCCGCATCGCGCTCGGTCGGGCCGACGTCGATGTAGCGGAGGCGCATCCCGAGCACGTCGACGTCGCGCTGCTCGAACTGTGTTCCGCGAGCGCGTTGCGGTCTCCGGAGGTCGTTCGGTCGACGCGGGCTCGGAGGCACGTGTGTTCGCTCCACGTACGATCCTTATGGTCCCCGCACGTGCTCGCGTCGAGCACCGGCGCGCGATTCACACGATGCGCGCGAGCTCGGCGACGGCGTCGTCGAGCGTCGAGCGCTCGTGCTTGCCCTGCCGCAAGAACGCCTCGATCGCGTCGACGCGCGACAGCGCCGCATCGAGCCGGGGATCGCTGTCGCGCTTGTACGCGCCGAGCATCACGAGGTCGCGCTTGCTCTCGTAGAGCGCGAGGTGCGCGCGCAGGCGCGCCGCGGCGTCGCGATGCGCGGGCGTGGTGATCGCGTCCATCACGCGCGAGAGCGAGACCAGCGGATCGATCGCGGGCCAGCGACCACGCGCGCCGAGCGCGCGATCGAGCACGACGTGCCCGTCGAGGATGCCGCGCACCTCGTCGGCGATCGGCTCCTCCATGTCGCCGCCTTCGACGAGCACCGTGTAGAACGCGGTGATCGAGCCGTGCTCGCTCGTGCCGCTGCGCTCGAGGAGCTGAGGCAGCATCGCGAACGTGGACGGCGGATAGCCGCGCCGCGCCGGGGGCTCGCCCGCGGCCAAGCCGACCTCGCGCCCCGCGCGCGCGAAGCGCGTGAGCGAGTCCATCATCAGCAGCACGCGCTTTCCGCGCTCGCGGAACCACTCGGCGATCGCCGTCGCGACCCACGCGCTGCGCATGCGAACGAGCGAGGGCGTGTCGCTCGTCGCGCAGACCACGACGCCGCGCGCGCGCCCGTCGTCGCCCAGCGCGTCCTCCAGGAACTCGCGCACCTCGCGCCCTCGCTCGCCGACGAGGCACACGACGAACACGTCGGCGTCGGCCTGTCGCGCGATCTGCCCGAGCAGCGTGCTCTTGCCGACGCCGCTGCCCGCGAAGAGCCCGATGCGCTGCCCTTCACCGACGGTCGTGAGCGCGTCGATCGCGCGCACCCCGAGCGCGAGCGGACGCGTGATGCGAGGCCGCGCGATCGGGTTCGGCGGCGGGCGCATCACGTCCCACTCGTCGCCGTCGATCGCGGGGCCGCCGTCGATCGGCTCGCCGAGCCCACCGAGCACGCGACCGAGCACCTGCTCGCTCACCCGCACCGAGAGCGGCCGTCCCGTCGGGCGCACCGGATCGTCCGCGCCGACGCCCTCCGCCGATCCGAGCGGCATCAGCGTCGCATCGTCGAGATGGAACCCGACGACCTCGGCGAGCAGCGGCGGATGGGCGCGCCGCTCGATCTCCACGATCTCGCCGAGCCGCACGCCCGGCACCGCGGCGCGGATCGAGAGCCCGACCAGCTCGCGCACGCTGCCGGTCACGCGCACGGTGTCGGCGCGCCGCAGCGCCGCGAGCGATCGCGCGAGATCGAACGTCATCGCGCGCGATCGTACTCGAACGACTACTCGAACAAGCCCTTCAGCTTGTCGAGGAAGCTCTTCTGCTGCGGGTGCACGTCCTCGCCGAACTCCGCCGCGAGCTCCTCGATCAGCTTGCGCTGCCGCTTCGTGATGTTCGACGGCACCTCGACGACGATGTGCACGAGCTGGTCGCCCTTGCCCGCGCCGCCGAGCACCTCGATGCCCTTGCCGCGCAGCCGGAAGACCTTCCCGCTCTGGGTGCCCGGCGGGACCTTCATCTTCACGCGCCCTTCGAGCGTGGGGATGTCGACCTGCGTGCCCAGCACGACCTGGGGGAAGCTCACCGGGATCGTGACCTTGATGTCCGCGCCGTCGCGCTTGAAGAGCGGGTGAGGGCGCACTCGGATCCGCACGTGCAGATCGCCGGGCGGGCCGCCGTGTCGACCGCGCTCGCCTGCGCCGCGCACGCTGCGGATCGCGCCGTCCTCGACGCCCGGCGGGACCTTCACGGACATCTCCTCGTGGCTCGCGACGACCGTCTTGCCCTTGCAGGTCGGGCACGGCGTCTCGATGCGCTTGCCGGTCCCGCCGCACGACGAGCAGGGCCGCGAGGCCGAGAAGAACCCGCGCTGGAACTTCACCTCGCCCACGCCGTTGCAGGCGTGGCAGCGCTCGACCTTCGAGCCCTTCGCCGCGCCCGACCCCTCGCACGTGCCGCAGGTCACGAGGCGCGGCACCTGGATCGGCTTCTCGGTGCCCAGCGCCGCTTCTTCGAACGAGATCTCGAGCTCGAGCTCGATGTCGGTGCCCTGACGCGCGCGGCGCGCCGCGCCCGACAGCCCGAACACCTCGCCCATCAGGCCCTCGAGGATCTCGCTCACCGCGCGGAAGTCGATGCGCTCGTAGTCCGCGGCCCCGCCGAACGCGGCGTGGCCCATGCGGTCGTACCGACGGCGCTTCTCGACGTCGATGAGCACCGAGTACGCTTCGCTGATCTCCTTGAACTTCTCTTCCGCGGACGGGTCGCCCTGGTTGCGGTCGGGATGCCACTGCTTCGCGAGCTGGCGATACGCCTGCTTGATGTCGTCGGGCGTCGCGGTCTTCCCGACGCCCAAGGACTCGTAGTAGTCGCGCTTCGGAGGAGCCATGAGTTCTTCGCTGGGTCGCGGGCTGACCGCCGCGCGTTGTTCGCCGATTCGCGGACCGACGCCGCGAAAGCGCCGCGATCTTACGGCGGTAGCGCGGGATGGCCAAGGGCTCGGCCGGCACGTGGCGCGGGGCGGGCGCATCGGCTACCCCACGGGCCCTCGGGCCAGGCCCTGCGTGTCGCTGTGCTGGCCGTGGACGGGCGAGTGACGCAGTGATCGAGGCCGGGGCGTGATCGAGCTGGAGGTCGAGGCGGCCGAAGCCGGGCTGCGGCTCGACGTCGTGCTCGTGCGGCGCGTGCCGGGGATGAGCCGCGCGAAGGCGCGCGAGATGGTCGAGAGCGGCGCGATCCGCGTGAACGGCCGGAGCCCGCGCAAGGGCCTGCGGCTCGCGCCGGGGGATCACGTGGTGCTCGCGCGCGCGCCCGCGCCGAGCGACTTCCACGCGCGCCCCGACGCGAAGCTGCCGCTGCACGTGGTGCACGAGGACCCGTGGCTCGTGGTGGTCGACAAGCCCGCGGGCGTGCCGAGCCACCCGCTGCGCGAGAACGAGATCGGCACGATCGCGAGCGCGCTCGTCGCTCGGTATCCCGAGATGAGCGGAGTCGGATATCGCCTGCGCGAGCCCGGGATCCTGCACCGGCTCGACACCGACACGAGCGGGCTGATCGTCGCGGCGCGCGACGAGCTCACGTTCGAGGCGCTCCGCACCGCGCTCAAGGACGGGCGCATCGACAAGCGCTACGTCGCGCTGGTCGAGGGACGCGTGGACGCGCCGCAGGTGATCGATCTCCCGATCGGACCGCACCCGCGCGATCCGCGCCGCGTGGTCACGATCGACGTGAAGGGCGCGCGCCCCGCGCGCACCGAGATCCTCAAGGCCGAGGCGATCGGTGTGTACACGCGCGTCGAGGTCTCGGCGTCGCACGCGACGCGGCACCAGGTGCGCGCGCACCTCGCGGCGATCGGGCACCCGCTGGTCGGCGACGCGCTCTACGGCGGCAGCGCGCTGCCCGGGCTCGCGCGACACTTCCTGCACGCGTCGCGCATCGCGTTCGAGCACCCGCACGACGCCCGCGCGATGCGCTTCACGTCCCCGCTCCCGCGCGATCTCCAGGCCGCGATCGAGACCGCGCGCTGAGTGCCTGCCGGAGTGCTCGTCCGCAGGTTGCTGACGGGAGCGCGCGAAGCGCGCGGACGGTAGGGACCTGCGGGCGAGCCGATGTTCGCCCGATCACTCGTAGGCGATCAGCAGCGCCGAGAGATCGTAGTGCGGCTCGGCGTGCGCCCCGCCGTCGTACTCGCAGCCGGTGCCGAGCGTGCACCCGCTGCAGACCGCGACCCCGGGGCGGCACGAATTCTCGTACGTCGCGACGTCGTAGCCGACGTCCACCGTTCCGTCGCTCGGGAGCGGCACGTCGAAGGACCAGTCGTGCGTCACGGCGCCCGGGCACCATCCGGCGCGCGGGTACGTGTACGTGCCCGCCTGGCCCGGCGCGGCCGTCGTCGCGCAGTCGTCGCGCCAGACGTTGCGGGTGAACGCCTGGCCCTCGACCGAGAAGGTGTGATCGCGCGGGCAGAATTCCGCGCAATTCTCGGCATTTCCCTGGCCGTGGCCGGTGATGAACGAGCGGATCGCGAGCGCCGACGCCCCCGCCGGCACGTCGAGCGTGACCGGCGGCACCTGGCTCGGGATGCTGCGCGCGGGATCGCCGTAGACCGGCTGCTGCGACCGGAACACCGGCACCACCGCGATCGCGCGACGCTCGAGCACGCCGGGGCGGTGCTCGAACGACACGTCGACGAGCCAGCCCGCGCCATTCGCGTGCCCCGGGCCGACCCACGTGTCGATGAACACCTGGAGCGTGCGGCGCCCCGAGAGCAGCGGGCGAAGATCGGTCACGTCGACGTCCCACGCCGCGCCGACGCGGTACGGCGTGACGAAGCGCGAGATCTCGATGCGCTGCTCCTCTTCCTCGGGCACGCCGGGGTTCTCGACGATCATCAGCGCGCCGCGGCGATCCCACCAGTCGCATCCGCCCTCGGGCGGACAGCGCAGCGCGAAGTGCATGATCACCTCGCCGTAGCGCTGATCGAGCGGCGGGAAGTCGACCTCGACGTTCACGCGCCGTCGGTTCTCGACGGTGAAGTGCACGTGCTCGCCGTCCATCGCGACGACCGTGAGCGGCTCGGTGGGCGCGCTGCCCGCGTCGCTCTGCGGGGTCTCGCCGGCGTCGCCGCCACTCGACGCATCGTCGTCACCACACGCCGTGGCGAGCAGACAAACGAGGAGCCAGGCGGCGCGCTGAGAGGTGTCGACGCTCACGAGAGACCTTTCGCTGCGTCGCGACGCGCGACGACGTGCTGCCGTGTGTCGCGACGCGCGCTCCCTGTCCACCGCGCGGAGCGACGATTCACCAGCGTTTAACGCTCAGAACGGCACGCGGAGGCCGGCCTGCGCGATCACGCCGTTCCCGAAGCGGCTCGACTGCCACCAGTAGTCGAAGCTGAACCACACCTCGCCCTCGTGCGCGAAGCCGAGGAACGTGCGCTCGAGGAACTCCATCCCGACGCGCGCGTGCGCGCCGACGAGATGGCTCGAGAAGTCCTGCATCTTCGGGTCGTTCGTCACGAACGGATCGTCCGCCGTGTACTGATCCGGCGCGCGATAGAAGAACGAGCGCGTCTGCGAGTAGAAGCGATATCGCAGGCGCAGCGTGATCAGATCGCCGATCTCCTGGTAGATGCGCCCTTCGGGCGTGACCGCCGCGAGATCCCAGCCGTCGACGTAGAAGCGATAGAGCGCGTGGAACGCGGTGCGCGTCTCCGGGACGTACAGCGCGACGCGCCCGTACAGCGAGTGCCGCAGGCGCTCGTCGGGGTGGTCCTCGGGGCGCACCACGCCCTCGATCGACACGCCGCGATACGGGTTCTGCAGGTAGCCCCAGTTGTAGACGAGGTCGTAGCCGAACGACGCGACGAGCTGCGACGTGAGGATCTGGCTGAGCGAGAGCCCGAGCGTGAACCCCTCGAGCTGTCCGACGCGCCCGCGATCCGACAGGTCGCGCCCGCCGCCCTCGCGCGGCTGGGAGCCGCGGACGACCGAGCCCACGTCGTCGTGGATGTACGTGAGCGCCATCCCGATCAGCGTGCAGCGCTGCGCGAGCGAGAGCGTGCCCGCGAGGGTCACGCCGGTCGCGAGGTAGTCGGGCTCGTGGCTGATCCGCGTCGACGCGTCGAGCCGCAGCTGCGCCTCACCGAGGTCGAATTCGTGCCCGGCGCCGACGGTCACCTGGTGACGCGTCTCGGTGAACCGGATGTCCTCCACCACGCCGGCGGCGAGGCTCGCGCTCGTGATCGAGTCGACGAGGTACTCGGCGCGCACGTCGGTCCCGTCGGGCGACGTCAGCCGGAACCGCACCTCGGGCGCGATCACGCGGGTCGAGGTCTCCCAATAGTAATTGCCCTGCACGCCGACCTCGCCGGTCCACGTGCCGGTCGTCTCGTCGGCGCGCGCTGGGCTGACGAAGAGCGCCACCGCGAGCGCGACGAGGATGCGGACGAAGGGGCGCGATGCGTGATGCGACGTCATCCGCGGACCCGAGTGAGCGCAAGCGTGGCTGGGGCCGCGCGCGCAGTGTTTGGGGTGGGGGGACCCGATCCGGCTCTGCCGGTCGAGGGGAGGCGTCTTCCAAGACCCCTCCCGAACGCTCAGTTGCATCCGCAGCCGCCGCCGGTGCTGCCGTGGCCGCCCGTCGCGCCTTCGCGCGAGTCGTGCACGTGCGCGCGGAACGCGGTCTCGTCGTCCTCGCGACCGAAGTCCATCGACGCGCGGCTCAGGTGCTCGCGCTCGTAGGGCGCCACGGTCGCACATCCGGCGATCGCCGCGGCCGCGAACAACACAACGACGATTCGCATGGCGCGCCAGCCTAGCGACCGAGCCCGCGTCGCTCAAGGCTCGAGTCGCGCGCCTGATCCGTCAGGGCGTGCGCCCGACCATCCCGACGGTCGAGAGCCCGCTCGTCGTGTTCGGCACCACGGTGTACGTCCCGGTGCCGGTCGCGTTGTTGATCCGCACCCGGCCCGCGCCGCCGCCGCCGCCGCCGCCGTTCGTCGCGTTCGCTCCGGCGGTCGCCATCCCCGTCAGCGACGATCCCGCGCCGCCGCCGCCGCCCGCGCGGTCCGTCGCGCTGCCCGGCGCCGGCACCGTCAGCAGCGAGCCGTCCGCGCCGTTCGCCCCGTCGTCGCCACAGTTGTCGCAGCGCGCGCCCTGACCGCCGGCGCCGCCCGTCGCGACCACGCGGCCCGCCGCGACCGTGACCGTGACGGCCTCGAGCAGGATCGCACCGCCCGACCCGCCGCCGCCGCCCGCGCCGCTGTCGAAGACCCCGCCGCCGGTGTCCCCGCCGCGCCCGCCCTCGCCGGTCGCCTCGATTCCGCCACTCGCGGTGACGGTGATCGACGTCGCGCTCGTGAACTGGATCGCGCCGCCGCCGTGACCGCCGCGCCCGCCCGCGTCGTCGCCACCGCCGCCGCCGCCCGAGCCTCCGCGCAGCGGAACGAGATCTGCGTCGCCGTAGACGCTGCCCCCGTCGCCGCCGTCGGCCTCGGGCGAATCGCCGCCCCCGGCGCCGACGCTCGCGTGGCTTCCGCCGCCACCCCCGCCGTCGTCGTCGTTGCCGATGCCGCTGTCGGACTCGCCGCCTTCACCGCCGCCTGCACCGCTGCCGTTCGTCCCGCCGTTTCCGCCCGCCGCGCCGCCCGGGCCGGGCCCGAACGTCGACGCCCGCACCGTCACGAGCCCCTCGATGAGCACGTCGCCCGCGCTCACGAACACGAGCGATCGCGCGCCGGGATTGCCCGCGAGCACCGCGAGCGGCCGCACCCGGAGGCTGCCCACGACGAACACGCCGTAGCTCGCGCCGTCCGCGCCCGCGATCTGCGCGTAACGAATGCCGTTGTTCGTGCCGACGCCCGCGGTGCGCACGTTCCGCAGCACCGTCCCCGGGTTGTCTCCGTCGCGCGCCTCGATGAGCCCGCTGTCGCCGTGGACCAGCCAGAATTCGCCGTCGACGACGTCGAGGCTCGCCGTTCCGTCGGTGAACGCGACCATGCCCCCGACGTTGCTCGGGACCATCGCGCGACAGCTCGTGCCGGACGCGCTGCACCCGAGCGCGCACTCCGTCACCACCGGCGCGCCGCCGACGCACGTCGTCAGCTGTCCGCCGGCGCAGGTCGGCGGCCCGCTGCAGCCGGCGTCGGGCTGACCTGCGTCGCGTCCCGAGTCGATCCCCGCGTCGATCCCGGCGTCGTCGATGACGATCCCGCCGTCGAAGCCCGCGTCCTCGTCGACGACGCCGGTGTCCCCGGCGTCCTCGTCGATCGAGCTCGCGTCGATCCCGCCTCCGTCGCGCCCGCCGCCGTCGAGCTGTGTCGGTCCGTCCCCTTCGAAGCCCACTCGTTCGAGCGCGCATCCGGTCAGCCCGGCGAGCCCACACGCAGCGACGATGAAGAGAAGACAGCGGTACGTCACCGACCCAGGATCGGGGAACGGGCCGCGCGTTTCAACGTCCCCGCGCGCGTCCCCGATTGCCCGAACGGGCCGCCGCCCCGCGCGCCGGAGCCTTCTTCGCGCTCGACGCGCTCGCCGCCACCGGAGCGCCATCCATCTGCGACTCGAGCTTCTTGATCCGATCGCGCAGCTCCGCCGCCTTCTCGAACTCGAGCTGCTCCGCCGCGAGCAACATCTCGCTGCGCAGCTCCTCGATGCGCTCGGGCAGGCTCTTGCTCGTGTCCTCCGCGACGTCGCGCCCGCGCGGCACGCTCGACCAGTCGGCGCCGCCGCTCGAGGGGTCGAGATCGAGCACCGCGCGCTTCACGGTCTCCGGCGTGATCCCGTGCTCTTCGTTGTATTTCTGCTGGATCTCGCGGCGCCGGTTGGTCTCGTCCATCGCGTACTGCATCGCGTCGGTGACCCTGTCGGCGTACATGAGCACTTCGCCGCGGACGTTTCGCGCCGCGCGCCCGATCGTCTGGATCAGCGAGCGCGGCGAGCGCAGGAAGCCTTCCTTGTCGGCGTCGAGGATCGCGACGAGCGACACCTCGGGCAGATCGAGACCCTCTCGCAGCAGGTTGATCCCGACGAGCACGTCGAACTCGCCGCGCCTCAGATCGCGCAGGATCTCGACGCGCTCGAGCGTGTCGACGTCGCTGTGGAGATAACGAACGCGCACGCCGAGCTCCGAGTAGTACTCGGTCAGATCCTCGGCCATGCGCTTGGTCAGCGTGGTCACGAGCACGCGCTCGTCGCGCTCCACGCGCCCGCGGATCTCGCCGAGCAGATCGTCGACCTGGTTCGTCACCGGCCGGACGTGGATCACCGGATCGATCAGGCCCGTGGGGCGGATGATCTGCTCGACGACCTCGCCCTGCGTCTCCTCGAGCTCGTACTCGCCGGGCGTCGCGCTGACGAAGATCGTGTCGCCCGCGCGCTGCCAGAACTCGTCGAACTGCAGCGGTCGGTTGTCGAGCGCGCTCGGCAGACGGAACCCGTGATCGACGAGGATCTCCTTCCGCGCGCGATCGCCCCGGAACATCGCGGCGATCTGCGGGACCGTCTGGTGCGACTCGTCGAGCACCAGGAGGAAGTCCTGCGCGAAGTAGTCGATCAGCACCGGCGGCGGCTCGTCCTTCATCCGTCCGCTCAAGTGCCGCGAGTAGTTCTCGATGCCGTGGCAGAACCCGGTCTGCTCCATCATCTCGAGGTCGTAGAGCGTGCGCTGCTCGAGCCGCTGCTTCTCGACGAGCTTCATCTCGCTCGAGAGGTCCTCGAGCCGATCCTGCAGCTCGGTCTTGATCCCCTCGATGGCGCGCTTCCGCTGCTCTTCGGGCGTGACGTAGTGCGAGCCCGGGAAGATCGCGTAGCCGCTCAGCTCGCGGATCGGCTTGCCGCGCAGCGGATCGATCTCCTGGATGCGATCGATCTCGTCGCCCCAGAACTCGACGCGGATCGCCTTCGTCTCCTCGCTGACCGGGAAGATCTCGACCACGTCGCCGCGCACGCGGAACGTGCCTCGATGGAAGTCGACGTCGTTCCTCTCGTACTGCACGTCGACGAGGCGCCGCAGCAGCTCGTCGCGCCGGATCTGCTGGCCCTTCTCGATCCGGATCATCATCTCGACGTACGAGTCGCGCGAGCCGATGCCGTAGATGCACGAGACGCTCGCCACGATGATCACGTCGCGACGCGAGAGCAGCGCGCGGGTCGCGCTGTGCCGCATGCGATCGATCTTCTCGTTGATGATCGCGTCTTTCTCGATGTACGTGTCGCTCGACGGGACGTACGCCTCGGGCTGGTAGTAGTCGTAGTAGCTGACGAAGTACTCGACCGCGTTGTTCGGGAAGAGCTCGCGCATCTCGCCGTAGAGCTGCGCCGCGAGCGTCTTGTTCGGCGCCATGATCAGCGCGGGACGCTGCGTGCGCTGGATGACGTTCGCGATGGTGAACGTCTTTCCGCTGCCGGTGATCCCGAGCAGGCACTGACGCTTCGCACCTTGCTCGAGCCCGCGCACCAGCGCCTCGATGGCCGCCGGCTGATCGCCGCGCGGCTGCATGTGCGTCACGAGCTCGAAGCGATCGTCGTTGGTCATGCGAGCCGCAAAAACTAGAGCCCGGAGGCCATGACGGCCAGCCGGGCTCCAGTCTCACCTGTCAGCTTTCTGTCAGGTACGCGCGAACCGATCGCGGGATCCGATCGCGTCGCCCCCGCGGGTCCCTACCGTCCGCGCGCCTCGCGCGCTGCCGTCCGAGACCTGCGGGACGCGCACTCCAGTGAGGGATCAGCAGTGGCGGCCACGACCCGCGGGGTCGTTGGGATCGCTGTCGCTGCAGCTGCGGCGACCACGACCGCAACCGGCGCGATCGGCGTTGGGGCCGCCGTCGCTGTCGGTGACGCCGTTGCCGCGTCCACGGCCGCCGGGATCGGCGTTCGGGCCACGATCGCTGTCGGTGCACTGCGCTTCCGCCTGGCTCGGCGTCGTCGCGGCGATGATGCCTGCCGCGCCGAGCACGGCGCCTCCGAGCAGCGCGATGCTCGACCGGCGGCCCATCGGGCGCTCGGTCACCAGGTCCGCATCCTCCAGCGTCTTCTTCTTCTTCTCGCTCATGTCTCCCGTACCCTCCCGCGACGACGCGGTCCGCGGACGCCGCGGCCGGAGCATCGCACACCCGGGGAACCCCCCGGAAGCCCTGATCGACGCAGCCCGAACGGAGATGTTCATCGCTGCGGAACGACGACCCCGCCCTTCAGCATTGGCGACCGCGGCCCGCCGGGTCGTAGGGGTCCGCGTCGCTGCAGCTGCGACGACCGCGACCACGGCTCGCCGGGTCCGAGCGATCCCGATCGGTCAGCCCGGTCCGACGGCTGCAGCCCGCCGCGTCCTCGAGATCGCTGTCGCTCCACCCGGGGCAGCCGCGCCCGCGACCCGCGGCGTCGCTCGCGTCTCGATCCGTGACCTGCGCCTCGGCCGGGGTGATCGCGGTGCCGAGAACCGGAGCGCCCAGCACCGCAGCGCCGAGCATCGTCATGCTCGAGCGGCGCCCGATCGAGCGCTGGGTGATCAGCTCCTCGTCGCGGAGCGATCGCTTCTTCGCCGGCTCGTCGGAAATGGGACCCCTCCTCGGACGCGATGGTGGCGAGCCGACGTCTCGCGGTCACGAACGAGCGGGCCGGCGGCGCGTGTCGGACGGGAACCACGGAACGATATTCGTCGCGCCGGACGATTTCCTCCCGCGGACGGAGCGAGATCGTGCGCGTCGCCGACGATCAGGGCGTTGCGGGCGCGGGCGCAGCCGGGGCGGTCGGAGCGGTCGGAGCGGTCGGAGCGGTCGGGGCCGCGGGCTCGGTGCCCGGCGCGGTCGGTGCGCCCTCGGCGGGCGGAGGCGCGGGCGGCGCCGCCACTGCGATCGTGCGGCGGAGGAACCGCGCGCGTCGCGTCGCGTCGAGCACGTCGGCCGCGACGATGTCGGGGTGCTCGCCGCCGACCTGGATGTCGTTCGGGTTGCGCAGCAGCAGGCTCAGCCCGCCGCGCTGGCGCGCGATCGTGAGCAGCGCGCCCTGCTCGATCGTCACCTGCAGCGTGATGTTCGTCGCGCGGCCGAAGCGCACGTCGCGGGTGTCGCCGCGCGAGCCGCCGGTCGTCGGGGCCTCGACCGCCTCCCGGATCTCGAACTCCTGGCCCACCGCGAGCACCAGGATGTTCTCGAGCACGACGACCTGACGCCAGGTGTCGGGCAGCTCGCGGCTGCCGACCGTGAGCAGCACGTCCACGCGATCGCCGGGGCGCAGCAGCCCGCCGAACGTCGACGTCGGACGCGCCATGATCGTCACCGCGCGCTGGCCCGTCGGGACGGTGCCCGAGAGCGTGCGACGCGCGTCCGACATCGCGCTCAGATCGGTGCGCAGCACCGCCTCGCCGGCGTGCACGGACTGCGCGAGCGGAAGCCCGATCAGATCGCGCATCCCGTCGGCCCGGATGTGGCGCTCCTCGAGGTAGCTCTGCGGGACTTCCTTCGTGGTCAGCCACTCGGCGCGCACCGGCTGGCCCAGCTCGATGTCGATCGCTGCCGCGACCACCTCGATCGCCTGGCCACCGGCCTCCTCCGCGCGGAACTGGTCCTGGTACATCCAGAAGACCAGGACGCCCATCGCGAGGAGCGCCGCCGAGAGCATGAGGAGGGTGCGATTCATCCGAGATCCGAGATGGGTAGGTAGGCTCGTTCGCGCGTGGGTCGCTCGTCAACCCCTCGCAGCGACCGGCGCAGGGAGGAAGGCGCGCACCCGGTCCGCGGTCGTCGCGTGGGCGTAGCGGAGGACCGCGTCGAGCGCGCACTCGCCGGTCGCCAGCGCGTTGGCGTGGACCGCGGCAGCGGCTGCGCCCGGCGCTTCGCGGGGATCACGGATCGTCGCGAGCGTCGCGAGGGCCGCCGCCTGCGCGCTCTGGATCGCCGGGTCGCCCGGGATGGCGAACGCGGCCTCGAGCGCCGTGGGATCGGGCGCCTCGGCGCCGTCGCACCAAACGCGCGCGGCGGTGAGCGCATCGCGCGCGCTCGGATCGTCGACGGCCTCGAGCGCGAGCTCGGCGCACGCGCACGCCGCGCGCACCAGGGCGCGGCGATCGGTCGTCTCGAGCGTCGCGGCGATCGCGAGCAGCCAGTCGCCGCGCGGGCACGCGGTCCACGCCGCGCTCCAGTCGTCGCCGAAGGGCTCGGCCCACGCGACGACGTCGCGGTAGGCGCCACGTGCCTCGAGCCATCGCGCCAGCGTCGTCACGGCGCGCGCACGATAGCGCGCACACCGGCGCCGCGTCATGCTCGCGCCCCTCGTGATGCTCCGCGCCTTCGTTCTCTGCTCGCTCGTGCTGGCCGCGCCCTTGCTCGGCGCGTGCGATCAGGACGACGCCGAGGGCGAGAGCACGCTCGACGCGTGCAGCAACGGGCGCGACGACGACGACGACGATCTCGTCGACTGCGACGATCCGGCGTGCCGCGCGTACGTGTTCTGCCTGTCGAGCGACGCCGGCGCCGATGCCGGGCCCGTCGATGCGGCGCCGCTCCCGGACGGAGCGATCTGCGTACGACCGATCGACGTCGTGCTCAGCGTCGACGTGTCGAGCTCGATGGGCCCGACGCTCGCCGCGCTGCGTGACGCGTCGAGCGCGCTGATCGAGCGCCTCCAGGCGCTCGATCCCAGCGCGCGCGTCTCGCTCGTCGTGTTCGTCGACGACGCGCTCGCGGTCGAGGAGTGCGCGCCGCTCGACGTGAGCGCGCTGCAGGACCAGCTCGAGCTCTGGCGCGTGCGCTCCGAGGACAACCGCAGCCCGGTGAGCGAGACGTACAACACGGATTGCCCGGAGAATTCGCTCGACGCGCTCATGCTCGCGACGCGCGGTTGTCCGTGGCGCGCGGGCGCGGCGCGCCTCCTCGTGCACGTGACCGACGACACCTTCGCCGAGCGCCCGACCGTGCTCAGCGGTCCGTTCGGAGGCGGCATCGTCGTGCAGTCGACCTACGCCGAGGTCGGCGAGGCGATGGAGGACGCGAGCGTGCGGATGATCGCGCTCACCCGCACCGGCACGGGCGAGAGCTGCGGCGCGGGGCGCAGCCCCGACGTGGGCCAGGGGTTCCACACGCCGTATCGCGACGCGGTCGCGCTGCCCGAGCGCACCGGCGGCGCCGCGCTGCTGCTGCCGGACTTCGCCGCGGGCAACCTCGACCTCGTGGGCGTGATCGCCGACCAGGCGCAGCTCGCGTGCGAGCCGTGACGCGCGGTCGCACCTGCAACGGTGTTGCTGTTGCGTCAGCTCGGTCCGGGCTCTAGCCTCGACGTCGTGGCGACCGTCGCGACGAAAGCACCGCGCAAGAGCGGTGAGCTCAAGGCGCTCCTGCGTGATGCAGGCCTGCGCGCGACCGCGGCGCGCACCGCGGTGTTCCAGTGCCTGATCGACGCGGGCGGTCCGCTCTCGCACGCCGAGGTGTGCGATCGGCTCGCCGACGCGGGGTTCGATCGCGCGACGGTCTATCGCAACCTCGCCGATCTCACCGAGGCCGGGCTGGTGCGCCGCACCGACCTCGGCGATCACCTCTGGCGCTTCGAGCTCACGACGAAGGTCGAGCACCCGATCGACGAGGTCCACCCGCACTTCGTGTGCACCGGGTGCGGCACGGTCGCGTGTCTGCCCGAGGGCGCGGTGACGCTGAACCCGGTGAAGGGCGCGCCGAAGTCGTTCCGGAGCGGCACCGTCGAGGTCCAGGTCCGAGGCACCTGCAACGGCTGCGGCTGAGGCCCCTCCGAGCCCGGGCCCCCGTTGCATCGGGTCCCCTCCTATGCGACCTTCCGCGGCCATGCCTTCGGGGCGGCCCCTCGTGCTCGCATCGACGTCCGCTGCACGCCGCGCGCTGCTCGATCGTCTCCGCCTCCCCTACGAGGCCGTCGCGCCAGTGTGCGACGAGGACGCGATCGCGGGCCCCAGCGCGGCGGAGACCGCGCAGCTCCGAGCGCTCGCGAAGGCGGAGAGCGTGGCGCGCGTGCGCCCCGGTGCCGTGGTGATCGGCTCCGATCAGGTGGTCGAGCTCGACGGCGAGCTGCTCGGAAAGCCCGGGTCGCCCGAGCGCGCGGCGGCCCAGCTCGCGCGGCTCGCAGGGCGGGAGCACCGTCTCGTCACCGCGGTCGCGCTCGTGCAGGACGACGCGAGCGAGGTGCGCACGAGCGTTCATCGCATGGCCATGCGTCCTCTTGCTGGCGACGAGATCGGGCGTTACGTGGCGGCCGATGAGCCCAGCCACTGCGCTGGCAGCTACAAGGTCGAGAGCCTCGGGATCGCGCTGTTCGATCGCATCGAGGGAGACGACTGGACGGCGATCGTGGGGCTCCCGCTTCTCGCGGTGAGCTCGATGCTCCGCGGCGCGGGGTTCGCATTGCCGTAGGGGCCTTGCCCAGAGTTCTCGTGCTGCGGTCTCCCGCAGCACGACCGTGAACGAAGTGCGACCGTGATCGAGTAGAGGGGAATCCAATGGCGAAGGCACGCACGACCGAGAAGAGCGGAGCGAAGAAGACGGCCGCGACGACGACGACGAAGGCGAGCGCCTCCGAGCGTCCCGCCAAGCCGGCGGCGAAGCCGGCTGCCGCCGCTGCGCCTGCGGTCGAGAAGCCGGCGGCCAAGCCGGCCCCCGCGAAGACGGAGCGCTCGGCTGCGGGCACGATGTCGAACAACCAGCCGATCCCCGACGCCTCGCAGGTGCGCGCGCACCCCGACGCGAAGCTGAGCACGAAGGAGATCCAGAGCCTCTACCAGAAGCTCATCGACGAGCGGAACCGCGTGCTCAGCGGCTTCGATCGTCACGTGAGCGAGGCGCTGGAGGACGGCGACGTGCTCGCGGACGAGATCGACATCGCGCAGCGCTCGACCGACCAGGCGTGGCTCTTCCGCTTCGCCGACAAGGAGCGGAAGCTGCTCATCGAGATCGAGGCGGCGCTCGAGAAGATGCGCTCGGGCGAGTACGGGCTCTGCGAGGGCACCGACGAGCCGATCGGCTTCAAGCGCCTCGAGCTGCGCCCGTGGACGCGCTACTCGGTCGGCTACAAGGAGCTGCTCGAGCGCGAGAAGGCGCAGCACACGCGCTGAGCTCGCGATCGTGATCCCGAGAGAGCGCCGCACCCTCGCGAGAGGGGCGGCGCTCTTCGCGTTTCAGCGCTGCGCGAGGAAGCGCAGCGTCTCGCGCTCGGCGGCGCGCGCCGCGTCGGGCAGGTGCTCGGGCGAGCCCTCGTCGGTGAACAGGTGCTGTTCACCGATGTATCGATGCACTTCGATCGAGGGCACGCGCGCGGCGAGATCGTCGACCGCGCTCGGGTCGACCCACGGATCGCCGGTCGTGACGTGGATCTGGAGCGGCACCGACGCGGGCCACGCGTCGAGCTCGAGCGCTTCGATCGGCAGCGCGCCGTGGAGCAGCACCGCGCCGCGCGCGCCCGGTCGCGTGGCCGCGAGCAGCTGTGCCGCGCCGGTGCCCATCGAGAAGCCGACGTAGAGCGCGTCGCTCGGCACGTCCTCGACGGCCACGAGCGCGCGACGGATCAGCTCGCCGATGCCCAGCGCATCGCGCTTGGCCACGCCCTCCTCGAGCGTGTCGAAGACCTCTCCGTCGTAGAGGTCCGGCGTGGTGACGGTGTGGCCCGCGGCGCGCAATCGATCCGCGAAGCGCGTGATCGCAGGACGAAGACCGAGGGCAGAGTGGAAGACGACGACGTGGCTCATGACGCGCATCGTGGCGTGCGCGATGGCACCGTCATGTCACCGTTGTCGCCGTGAACCGCACGGATCGGCTCTACGCGCTCGCCGAAGAGCTCCGGCGGCAGGGTCGTAGCTCGACCTGGCTCGCGGAGCGCTTCGAGGTCTCGACGCGCACCATCAAGCGCGACATCGCCGCGCTCGTCGAAGCCGGCGTGCCGGTGATCGCCGACGAAGGGTGCGGAGGCGGCTATCGCCTCGCGCGCTCGGCGAGCCTGCCGCCGCTGACGTTCACCGCGGGCGAGGCCACTGCGATCGCGATCGCGCTCGCCGCCGAGCCGGGCGCGCCGTTCCGCGCCGAAGGCCGCGCCGCGCTCACCAAGGTGCTCGGGGCGATGACGCGCGAACAGTGCGCCGACGCGAAGGCGCTCGCCGCGCGCGTGTGGATGCGCTCGGGCGTCACGTCGGCGCGTGATCGCAGCGCGAAGGTGCTCGACGAGGCGCTGCGCCTGCGGCGCGTCGTGAACCTCGACTACGGCGACGACGACCAGGATCGCGCGGTCGAGCCGCTCGCGTTCGCGCGCACCCACGGGCACTGGTGGCTGCTCGCGTGGTGCAGGACCCGCGAGGCGGGCCGCTGGTTCCGGCTCGATCGCGTGCGCGCCGCGCGGCTGACGCGCGAGAGCGCGACGACGGATCGCCCGCTCGATCGCGTGTTCGGCGATCCACCTCCCGATGCGGCCCCGGTGCGTCTCGAGTGATCGTCGCGTATCGTCGGCGCCCTGGAGGCCTACGACATGTCGATCTTCTCGAGCTCCGTCCTTCGACGCGCCGCGCTCTTCGTCTCGATCCTCGCGGCCGGCTGCGGCGGAGGCTCGTCGAGCGAGCCCGCGCAGCAAGAGCAGACAGAGACCGCGGGCAGCGAGGCGGAGTCGATGACGCTCGACGAGTTCGTCGCCGAGCTCGCGCGCCAGGCGACCGCGCCGCTCTGCAACGCCGACGACGCGCCGCTGCGCCAGTGCTTCATGGTCGACGAGTCCGAGTGCGCGCAGCTCTTCTCGCTCGCGATGACCGAGTGCGCCAACCAGCGCCGCAGCGAGCTGCCCGCGACGGTCGACGCGTCGAACGCCGACGCGACCGCGACGTCGATCTCGCAGTGCGCGGGCACGTCGTACCGCGTCGGGCTCGAGCAGAACGGGCGCGTCCGCGCCGAGTGCCAGCAGCAGCAGCAGCCGGCGGAGTGATCACCACTCGACGTCGAAGGTGCAGCGCAGCTTCGCGCCTTCGATCGTCGCCGAGCGCACGGTGATGCGAGGAATCGGCGCATCGTGCGAGCGCATCGTGCCGATCACGATGCCCTTGAACACGCTCGGGTACATCGGGACGGGCTCGGCCAGCGCGCGCCACACCGCGCTGCTCGGGCCCGTGATCTCGAGCGCGTGTTGGTTGCCCTGCACCGAGAGCGTGTACGCCTCGACGAGCCGCCCGAGGATGCCCGCGGGATCGCTGCCCATCAGCACCGACATCGTGCGGCCCACGATGCTCTCGCGGAACACCGGGTAGAACGTCTCCGCGATCGCCTGCATCGCGTCGGGCAGCGGACGACCCGGGTGCAGCAGCGGCGCCGCGTAGAAGAAGAGCTTGTAGAAGTCGCGGTGCGCGTAGAGCGTGAACGAGTGCGTCGTGCGCGGGATCTCCGCCTCGGCGACGATGCGCGTCGCCGCGCTCGGACCGACATGCGCGCGCAGTGCCTTCACGAGCCCGTCGAAGAACATGCCGCGCGACTGGATGTCGCTCGGGAAGTCGAGCAGCGCCTTCACGATGATCGCGCGATCGCTCGGCGCGACCTCGATGCGCCGCGCGAACGCCTCCACGTCGCTCTGCGAGACCGCGCCTCGGCCCCAGGTCATCGTCATCGGGTCACCCGCATCGGTGGAAGAGGTTCGGTCGACCCTGCCGATATCGCCACTGATCGACGACCTTGAAAGGCACGAAGCACGCGGGCTCTTCGAGCGGCCACACGCCGCAGCGCGGCCCCGGCGACGCGATCGCGTCGAGCACGTGGTTCGTCGCGCGACGCGCCGCTTCGTTCGCGGCCTCCATCGTCGCGAGATCGGTGTGCGTGCGGACGTAGTCGGACGCGAGGAAGAGGTTCGGGATGCGCGTCTTCGACTCGGGGCGATCGCGCCACGAGTCGATCGTGTTCACGAGCAGCGGCTCGAGGTTCTCGACCGTGTTCGGGTTGGGCCAGACGATCGAGTCGTCGAGGAACCACGAGCGCATCGACCCCGACAGGCGGCTCGCCACCTCGGGGCTGAACGAGCGCAGCACCTGCGCCCACACCTCGTCCTTGACCTCGTCCTTCGTCGCGAGCTCCTTCGCGGGCTTGTGGAAGAGGATGCCGGGCGTCTCCCAGTCCGACACGTCGACCGAGAGCACGCCGCGGATCGTTCCGTCGCCGTAGCCCGAGAGCGATCGCCGCCAGAACTGCGCCTGCGAGATCGACGTGAGCGCCCACGGCGAGTCCGCGTAGATCGTGTGTCCGTGCACGAGCGGCACGTCGTCCGCGAGGAAGAACTGGATGCCGTTCATCCACTCGGTCTGGAGGCGCCGCAGGAGATCGAGCCCGGGATCGAGCGCGATCATCGCGGGCGTGAGCAGCGCGACCATGCGCTCCACCGGCAGGCACGAGACGTAGTAGTCGCCGGTCGTGGTGAACGTCGTGCCGTCGCTCTTCTCGATCGTGACGCTCGAGATCCCGCCGCCCGCGACGTCGATGCCGACGACCTCGTGCTCGGTGTGATAAGCGACCCCGAGCGACGCGAGGTGCGCGCGCCACGGCTCGAGCCAGACCTCGCTCGTCGGGCCGCTGAGCAGGCGGTCGAGCGTGCCCTCGGGCTCGAGCAGATCGAGCAGCAGCTGGATCAGGATCGTCCCGACGGTGCGGGTGCTGCCCTCCTCGGCGCGCATCGCGACGAGCGATCGCGTCAGGCCGATCACGAGGTACGTGCGGTACGGCAGCGACATGCGCGCGGCCTGGGTGAAGTCCCACCACGCGACCTTCTCGAGCTCGCCGAGGCGTCGCTCGTCGCAGCTCGTGAGGAGCTCGAGGATGCGGATCGCGAAGAAGATCGCCTCGCGCGGAGGGATGCCGAGGCGCGCCTCGAGGATCGCGCGGACGGCCTCGTACCACTCGTCGAGCGAGCGCGGGAAGCGCGCGACGAGCACCGGATCGTCGCCGTGATCGCGCGCGATCTGGAAGCGCGTGGCCTGTACGAGGTTGTCGGCGACGCCGTTCACGTTCCCGGGGAACGGGATGCGCCGCATCGTGTCGGGCAGATGGCGATAGAAGCCCGGGAAGAAACGGAAGCCGTGCTCGCCTGGCAAGTCGTGGCGCCCGCCGGTGCCCGAGCCGGGGACCCAGATGCTCCGCGCCTTGCCGCCGGCGATCGCGCGCATCTCGTGCACTTCGACGTCGAGACCGCGCTCGGCGAGCTCGTGCGCTGCGCTCATCCCCGCGACCCCGCCGCCCAGGATCACGACCTTCGTCATCCGCGGTTTTTCGCCTCGAACGGGGTCGCCGCGCAAGGGCCGCTGACGAGATCGTGATGGAGATGCAATCGAGTTGCGAAAGGAACCTGCTTGCGATAGACCCACCGCGCTTTGGGGTTCCGAGCGAGAGAAGTCGGCGCGATCGCGCTCGCCATCGGCTTAGGGTGGGCGACGGCGCTGACGGGCGTCACGGCGCGCGCGCAGGACGGCGGTGACGTCGACGGGGGCGTGCAGCCACCGCCCGATGCTGGGCCGGTCGACGAGGCGCCGCCCGTCGGCGAGGCGCCGCCCGTCGACGAGGCGCCGCCCGCGGAAGAGGCGCCGGCCCAGCCGGCGACGCCGCCGCGGCTGATCTCGTCGCCCGATCCCCACTATCCCGAGTCGCACGCGACGATCGGCATCGAGCCGACCGTGCACCTGCACGTCACGGTCGAGATCGACGGGACGGTGAGCGACGTGCACGTCGAGCACCCCGGCGATCCCGAGTTCGATCAGGCCGCGATCGATGCGGTCACGTCGTGGCGCTTCGAGCCCGCGCGGCGCGGCGACACCGCGGTGCGCAGCCGCACGCGCCTCGCCGTGCGCTTCCACGCGCCGGATCCCGCGACGCGCGTCGCGGAGCCCGATCCCCACGCCGGCGATCCCCACGGCCACGAGCACGACGAGCATCATCCGCCCGAGCCCACGCCCGAGCCCGTCGAGGAGCCCGAGGTCGCGCCGCCGCACTTCGAGGCGCGCGCGGTGAGCGATCCGCTCGAGGAGTCGCGCCGTCCGCGCGCCTCGAGCCAGTACCGCATCGGGCGCGAGGTGCTCGAGGCCGCGCCGCACCGCGATGGCGCGGACATGCTCAACACCGCGCCCGGCGTGTACGTCGCGCGCCCCGAGGGCGACGCGGTCGCGCAGCAGATCTTCCTGCGAGGGTTCGACGCGGAGCACGGCCAGGACATCGAGCTCACGATGGGCGGTGTCCCGCTCAACCTGCCGTCTCACATCCACGGGCAGGGTTATGCGGACCTCGGGTTCGTGATCCCCGAGGTCGTGCGTTCGCTGCGCGTGACCGAGGGCGTCTACGATCCTCGTCAGGGCGACTTCGCGACCGCGGGATCGATCGACTTCGATCTCGGTGTCGCGCGGCGTGGCATTCAATTCCGCACGAGCTATGGCTCGTTCGACACGTTCCGCGCGCTGATCCTCTGGGCGCCCGAGGGCGAGCGCGAGGAGACGTTCGGCGCGGCGCAATATCGACGCACCAGCGGCTTCGGTCGCAATCGAGCGGGGCAGTCGGGCGGCGCGCTCGCGCAGGTGGTGTTCGGCGAAGGCGCGATCCGCGGGCGCGTGCACGGCTCGATCTGGGCCGCGCGTACGGCGATCGCGGGGATCTTGCGGCGCGACGACGTCGCGCAGGGTGACGTCGGTTTCCTCGGCGTCTACGACGATCCGAGCGCGCTCGCGCAGTCGGGGCTCGCGGCGCGCGCCCACCTCGCGGGCTCGATCGAGATGCGCGGAGAGCGCGGATCGTTCGGAGAGCTCGGCGCGTGGCTGCAGTGGCACGACTTCCGACTGCAGGCGAACTACACCGGATACACCGAACGATCGGAATTCGAGCCCGAGTGGGTCGGTCGCGGCGATCTGATCGAGCAGCGCAACGAGGTGCTCGCGCTCGGGCTGCGCGGTCGATATCGCTCTCCGCTCTATCAGCCGTTCGAGTGGGCGCGTGGGTTCGTCGAGGTCGGGCTCACCGGGCGCATCGACTCGATCGGTCAGCAGCAGAACCTGATCGAAGCGCCGCAGAACCAGACGTGGGATCGCCGCGTCGACGCGAGTGTTCGCGCGCTCGACGTCGGCGGGTACTTCGATCTCGACTGGTGCATCACCGACTACGTGCACCTGCGCGGCGGCGCGCGCGCCGACGTGCTCTTCTACGACGTCGACGATCGCCTGGGGAACTTCATCCCGGCGTTCCGTCGCGAGACGTACATCATCGGGTTCCGTCGCAGCGCGCTCGGCGTCGCCGCGGGCCCGCGCGCCGCGATCGAGGTGACGCCGCTCGGCGTGGATCACGATCTCGTGCTCTCGATCGCGTACGGCGAGGGCTATCGCTCGCCGCAGGCGAGGCAGCTGCAGGACGGCGAGGGCGCGCCGTTCGCGAAGGTGCGCTCGGGTGATGTCGGCGCGCGCGTGGTGCTCGGCGATCACGATCAGGTGCGCATCCACGCGTCGGGCTACCTGACGAACGTGAGCGACGACACCGCGTTCGATCCGCGCGAAGGGCGGCTCGAGCGGCTCGGACCGACCACGCGCATCGGTGGTGCGCTCTGGGTCGAGGCGCGTCCCTGGTCGTTCCTCACGAGCGCGCTCTCGGTGACGTACGTGCACGCGACGCTCGACGCGCCGCCGCCTCCGTCGATCGAAGATCCGGCGCCTCCGTACGAACAGGGCCAGTCGCTGCCCTACGTGCCGCCGGTGGTGGTGCGCGCCGATCTCTCGGTCGGAGATCGGTTGTTCGACATCGACGGGATTCCGCTGTCCGGCAGAGTCGGTCTCGGTTTCTCGTTCTTGTCGCCGCGCCCGCTGCCCTATGGACAGGAGGCGGACGCGATCGGGCTCCTCGATGCATCGGTGTCGGTGCGATGGAGCGCGCTCGATCTGAGCGTCGAAGTGCTCAATCTGACCGACTCGCGATACGCGTCGGTCGAGTACTCGTATGCGTCGAATTGGGATCGCGACTCGGTCGCGTCGCGCATTCCGGCGCGTCATTTCGCGGCCGGCGCGCCGCTGACGGTCAACGTCGTGCTCGGAGTGACGCTGTGACGCGCGGGTGGATCGCCGCGGCGATGATCGCCGCGCTCGCGGGATGTGCCGAGACCGGGCGCGAGTACGTCGAAGTGCCGCTCTTCGTGGCGGGCGGTGAGCCGTCGTTCTCGTCGGACGGCTGGACGCTGACGCTGACGCGCGCGGACGTGGCGTTCGGGCCGCTCTATCTGTGCACGACGGAGAGCGCGTCTCCCGAGCACTGCGAGTCGGCGATCCTCGAGCTCACCTCGGCGGTCACGATCGACGGTGTCGATCCCTCGCCGCAGTCGGTCGGGACCGCGTTCGGGATCACCGGCACCGCGCGCTCGGCGATGTGGGACTACGGGATCTCGTGGCTCCCGACCCAGACGCGCGCGCGCCCGCTCGAGGGCGCCGTCGATGGCGAGCACTCGGCGCGCTTCGTCGCGCAGGTCACGCACGAGGACGGACGCGCGTTCGAGGTTCGCGCGGATCTCGCGATCGCGCCCAGCACGCGCGGCGTGATCGTAGTGCGAGGCCGGCGCGTCGAGGAGCACGAGATCACGTCGAGCGACGACGCGCTGACGGTGCGCGTCGATCCGATCGCGTGGTGGCAGCGGCTCGATCTCGATCGGCTCGCGGCGCGCGCCGCGGACGGCGAGGACCCGGTGGTCCTCACGCCGGAGGACGATGCGGACTACGACGCGCTCGTGCTCGCGATGACCGCGGGCGAGCTGCCTGCGCTCTCGTGGGGAGCGCCCGAATGACGAAAGGACTCTCGATGATGCGTGCGCGGATGCTCTTCACCCTCTCGGCGCTGGCGGGGCTCGCGGCGTGCGGCGAGGACGGGACCTCGACGGGATCGCTCCAGGTGCAGCTGGAGGCCGAAGAGACGATCACCGAGGGAATTCCCGCGGGCGAGGGCGACGACGCGATCGTCGACGGCTGGAGCGTGACCTTCGACAAGTACGTCGTGGCGATCGGCGACGTCGAGGTCGAGGGCGGCGGCGACGGGCACTTCCACGCGCACGACGCGGTGGTCGTCGATCTCGCGCAGGTGCCCGAGGGCGGCTTTCCGCTCGCGACGTTCGAGGACATGCCGACGGGGCTGTGGCCCGAGGTGTTCTATTCGACGCCGGCGGTCACGGCCGAGGCGACGCGCGATGCATCGGTGTCGCAGGCGGACTTCGACCGCATGGTCGCGGGCGGGTGCACGTACCTGATCGTCGGCACGATCACGAGCCCGAGCGGTGAGCGCTGCATCGGCGGCGACGACACGATGTGCACGAGCGCGACCGAGATCGACTTCGATCTCTGCGTGCCCGCGCCGACCGTGTTCGGCCCGTGCGAGAGCGACACCGGCATCGAAGGTGTGGTGGTGGCCGAGGGCACGACGACGGCCGTGAACTTCACGATCCACGGCGATCACCTGTTCTTCAACGGGTTCCCGATGGGCGCCGAGGCGGTGATCGAGCGTCGCGCCCAGTGGCTCGCGAACGCCGACATCGACGCGGACGGCACCGTGACCCAGAGCGATCTCGAGAGCATCGGCGCGAGCGATCTCGGCCAGCTCCTCGCGGGCTACGAGCTCGGCGGCGCGCCGATCACGCTGAACGACGCGTGGGACTACGTCGTCGCGCAGCTGAAGACCCAGGGCCACTTCCAAGGCGAAGGCGAGTGCCCCTGGGACGGCATGGGCCACGAGCACGAGTGACGCCCGGATCGAGCTCACCACAGAGGGCCACCGAGGACCGCAGAGAAGAACTTCTCTCTCTCGACCTCTGCGGCTCTCTGCGATGAATTCTCATTCTCCGCCGAAGTCGACTCTCGGCACCTCTCGTGCGCCTGCGTCCGCTTCGAAATACTCGCGCCGCGGGAATCCGAACATCCCTGCGAACAGGTTCGTCGGGAACGTCGAGATGCGAGCGTTGTAGTCGCGCACCGTCTCGTTGTACCGGCGCCGCTCCACCGCGATTCGATTCTCCGTCCCCGCCAGCTCGTCCTGCAGCCGCGTGAACTGCTCGCTCGCACGCAACTGCGGATAGTTCTCCGCGATCGCGAGCAATCGACCGAGCGCCGAGTCGAGCGCCTGGCTGGCCTCCGCGGCGTCCTCGGGGCCGCGCGCGCCGAGCAGTCGACTGCGCGCATCGGAGACGGCGGTGAAGATCTCGCGCTCGTGCGACGCATATCCGCGCACCGTCTCGACGAGGTTCGGGATCAGATCCGCGCGCCGCTGCAGCACGTTGTCGACCTGGGCCCACGACGCGTCGACGCCCTCGCGCGCCTGCACGAGCCCGTTGTACTGGCCCACGCCCATCGCCGCGATGCCCAGCACGAGCAGCACCACGACGCCCAAGACGATCCACGTTCTGCTCATCTCGCTTCCCCTCCCGCGCCGATCACGAGCTGGTCGATGCGCGCGACCATCTCCGCAATCTCGCGGTGATAACGACCATAGACGGCGCTCGCGTCGAGCGACGACGCCGCTTCGCTCGCGATGCGCGCGACCTCGTCGAACGATGCGACGTCGAGCCCGAGCTTCGCGCACAGCGCGCGCACCACCTCGCCGTCGTGCACCGGCACGGGCTCGCCGAGCAGGTGCAGACAGCCGCGCCACACCGGCGCGAAGCTCACGTACGACGCCGCGAGCAAGTGGCGCAGCGGCTTCGATGCGCCGCGCGACTCCACGAACCCTTCGCGCAGCCGCATCAGCTTCTCGCGCAGCTCGCGCTCGCACTGGATCCGCATGTGCGCGCGATCGATCTCGAGCCCGACCACGGGATCACTGCCGTGCAGCACGCGGTGGTGGCGCTGGATGTCGAAGAGCTCGATCGGGAACACGTCGAGCGAGTCACGGATCAGCGCGCGCGTGAAGAAGCGCGGCCACGGCTGTTCCTGCGCGATCCACCAGTGCACCGGATCGTTCAGCAGCGAGAGCGTCGCCGGCTCGAGATCGACGAGCACGATCATGAGGTGGAGTGGGCTCACCTCGCGATAGGTGTCGCCGTGCGCTTCGGGCCCGTAGAGCACGACGCTCTCGAGCTTCGGGCCGAGCGCCTTCGTGAGGCGCGACACCATCTGCGTGAGGAGCACGTCTCGTCGCATCGTCGTCCCTCAGAACCCGCGGCCCGCGCCGCCACCGCCGAACCCGCCCCCGCCTCCGCCGAACCCACCGCCGCCCCCACCGAACCCGCCGCCGCCGCGATGTCGCCCGCCGCCCGAGGTCATCAGCATGAACAGCAACAAGCGCGGATGACGGATCGCGAGATACAGGAAGACGATCCCGATCAGCGCCCACATCACGAGCTGCATGGGCCCGGGGGGCTGCGCGGGACGCGCGCTCGCGCTCGGTGCGGCGACGCCGGTGAGCGTGACGCCGTACTCCTGCGCCGAGATCGCGGCGAGCGCGAGATCGAGGCGCAACAGACCTTCTCCGAACTGATTCGCGCGCAGGAACGGGATCGCGCGCTCGTCGATCAGCGCGCCGACGCGGCCGTCGGGCAGATAGCCCTCGGTGCCGTACCCGGTCGCGACGAAGATGCGGCGATCGTCGCGCGAGAAGGCGATCACGAGCCCGCGGTCGCGACCTTCTCCGCCGATGCCCCAGGTGTGGCCGACCCGCACCGCGAGCTCGTCGATCGTCTCGTCCTGCAGCGCCGGCACCGTGATCACGACGATCGCGACGCCCGCCTTCGCGTAGAGCTCGTGATTGACCTGCTCGATGACGCGCTCGCGCTCGGGATCGATCACCTCCGCGACGTCGTACACCGCGCGATCGGTGCGCCGCGGGAGCGGCGTCTGCGCGCTCGCGACGCTCGCCCCGAGCGCCCACAACGCGACGCTCACGGCGAGCGCGCGGAGTGGACGATCGTGTCGCTCGACCTTCATCCCGGTCCTGGCCACGTAACCACTACTCCGGATCGGCCAACTCTCGTTGTACGAGACTGGCGCTCCCTCGCGCGCGGCTCCAGGTTCTGCGGCTGAATGCAACTCGACGATCGTTTCGTGCGCGAGCTCCCGGGTGACCTCGACGGCGCGCCGCGCCCGCGCCAGGTGCGCGGCGCCGCGTGGTCCAAGGTGCTGCCCACGCCGGTCGCGAAGCCGCGCTTGATGGTCGCGGTGCCCGAGGTCGCGGCGCTCCTCGATCTCACGACGACCGAGCTCGAGTCGCCCGAGATGGTCGAGGTGCTCGCGGGCAATCGCGTGCTGCCCGGGATGCAGCCCTATGCCGCGTGTTACGGCGGGCACCAATTCGGGCACTGGGCGGGACAGCTCGGCGACGGTCGCGCGATCACGCTCGGCGAGGTGATCAACACGCGCGGCGAGCGCTGGGAGATGCAGCTCAAGGGCGCGGGCCGCACGCCCTATTCGCGCACTGCGGATGGGCGCGCGGTGATGCGCTCGTCGGTGCGCGAGCTCGTGTGCAGCGAGGCGATGTTCCACCTCGGCGTGCCCACCACGCGCGCGCTCTCGCTCGTCGCGACCGGCGAGGACGTCGTTCGCGACGTGATGTACAGCGGCGATCCGCGGCCCGAGCCGGGCGCGATCGTGTGCCGCGTCGCGCCCTCGTTCCTGCGCTTCGGCAACTTCGAGATCTTCGCGTCGCGCGACGAGATCGATCTGCTGCGCGCGCTCGCCGATCACACGATCCGCGCGCACTTCGCGCATCTCGGCGCGCCTTCGCGCGAGACCTACGGCGCATGGCTCGCGGAGGTGTGCCGCCGCACCGCCGAGATGGTGATGCACTGGATGCGCGTAGGCTTCGTCCACGGCGTGATGAACACCGACAACATGTCGATCCTCGGGCTCACGATCGACTACGGCCCGTACGGATGGCTCGAGGGCTACGACCCGAGCTGGACGCCGAACACGACCGACGCCGGCGGTCGTCGTTATCGCTACGGGCATCAGCCCAACGTCGCGTGGTGGAACCTGCAGCGGCTCGCGCGCGCGCTGGTGCCGCTGGTGGGCGACGACGTGGCGATCCTCGAGCGCGCGCTGATGACGTACGGCGAGACGCTCGAGGCGCGCGAGGCCGAGATGATCGCGAAGAAGCTCGGTCTCCGCGCGCTCGACGTGGGCCCCGCGGGCGACGACGTCCCGATGGTGCAGGAGCTCTACGAGCTGCTCGAGGCGTTCGAGACCGACATGACGATCTTCTTCCGGCGCCTCGCGGACGTGCCCAGCGATCCCGGCGACGTGACCGATGCCGCGCTGATCGCGCCGCTCGAAGACGCGTTCTACGGAGAGCCGCCCGAGGATCATCGACATCGCGTCGCGACGTGGCTGCGTCGATATGCGGAGCGCGTGCGCGCCGACGGAACGAACGATGTGGAGCGCCGCGCGAAGATGAACGCGGTCAATCCGAAGTACGTCTGTCGCAACTACCTCGCTCAGCTCGCGATCGACGACGCGGAGAAGGGCGATCCCGGCAAGGTGCTCGCGCTGCTCGACGTGCTGCGACGTCCCTACGACGACCAGCCGGGCAAGGACGAGTACGCGATGAAGCGGCCCGAGTGGGCGCGCCATCGCGTCGGGTGCTCGATGCTCTCCTGCAGCTCGTAGCGACGGCGCAGCTCGTAGCAGCCGTGAGCCACTAGCCATAGTGGCTCTCGCGCGCTGAGCACCACCACATATTGCTTGACGACGTAGCGTCACGTCGCCTATGGTCGCCCTCGTGCTGGTGCCCGGGCGTTCGCTCGGGCGAACAGGGAACCTGGTGTGAATCCAGGGCTGCCCCGCAGCGGTCAGCGAGAACGAACGCCGTGACGGCGCACTGGTCTCCACTCCTCTTTCGAGAGGAGGCGGGATTGGGAAGCGACGGCCAGTAGGAATCGTGTCCTCGGACGCGAAGCGCTCGTGAGCCCGAAGACCTGCCAGCGCCCGAGTGCGGGGAGACATCCGTCACTCGGTCCGACCTGGGGCCTCGTGGGAGGGCCGACTGGCGATGTCGAGCGTGTGCGCTCGATCTCTCCGTCGTGCTCGCTCGCGTGGATCTCGGCCGCCCGCGGGGGCGGAGGTCGCACGTGTGTGAGCAGCGAGCTCGCACGCGTCGCGCCCTCGTCCGTCCGCACTGCGACGCACGGAGGACGACATGCAGATCGAGACGAGCGAGTCGAGCACTCGGACGACGATGCGCGTGACCAAGCGCAACGGGACACGCGAGGCGGTGGACGTCGACAAGATCGTGCGCGCCGTGCGGCGCTGCGCCGGGGGGCTCGACGACGTCGACCCGATGCGCGTCGCGACGCGCACCATCGGCGGGCTCTACGACGGCGCGACGACGCGGGAGCTCGATCAGCTCTCGATCCACACCGCGGCCGCGCTGATCGCGGAAGAGCCGCAGTACGCGAAGCTCGCGGCGCGCCTGCTCGCGTCGTACGTCGACAAGGAAGTGCGCGGCCAGGAGATCCACGCGTTCTCCCAGTCGATCGCGACCGGACATCGGCTCGGCCTCGTCAATGATCGCCTGTTCGAGTCGGTCGCTCGACACGCGCGCAAACTGAACGACGCGATTCGCCCCGAGCGCGATCAGCTCTTCGAGTACTTCGGCCTCCGTACGCTCTACGATCGATATCTGCTGCGCCACCCCGAGGCGCGCCTCGTCGTCGAGACGCCGCAGCAGTTCTTCCTGCGGGTCGCGACCGCGCTCTCCGACTCGGTGAGTGACGCGCTGGAGCTCTACGAGCGCTTCTCGACGCTCTCGTATCTCCCGAGCTCGCCCACGCTCTTCAATTCGGGCACTCGCTACGAGCAGCTCTCGAGCTGCTTCCTCCTCGACTCGCCGGAGGACGATCTCGGCAGCATCTATCGACGTTATGCCGACGTCGCGATGCTCTCGAAGTTCTCGGGCGGGATCGGCCTCGCCTACCACCGAGTGCGCGCGCGCGGCTCGCTGATCCGCAGCACGAACGGGCACTCCAATGGCATCGTGCCGTGGCTCAAGACGCTCGATGCGAGCGTCGCCGCGGTCAATCAGGGCGGAAAGCGCAAGGGCGCGTGCTGCGTCTACCTCGAGCCGTGGCACGCCGACGTCGAGGAGTTCCTCGAGCTGCGCGACAACACCGGCGACGAAGCGCGGCGCACGCACAACCTGAATCTCGCGAACTGGATCCCCGATCTCTTCATGCGTCGTGTCGAGTCCGACGCCGAGTGGTCGCTCTTCGACCCCAAGCGCGTGCCCCAGCTCGTCGATCTCTACGGCGAGGAATTCGATCGCGCCTACGAGGACGCGGAGCGCGCCAATCTCTTCGAGCGCAAGGTGCGCGCGCGCGAGCTCTACGCGCGGATGATGCGGACGCTCGCCCAGACCGGGAACGGCTGGATGACGTTCAAGGACAAGTCGAACCGCGCGTGCAACCAGACCGCGCTGCCGGGTCGCGTGGTGCACCTGTCGAACCTCTGCACCGAGATCCTCGAGGTCACGTCGCAGGGCGAGACCGCGGTGTGCAACCTCGGATCGATCCAGCTCGGCAAGCACGTCGTCGGCGGTGAGGTCGATCTCGCGATGCTCGCCGAGACGGTGCGCATCGCGGTGCGCCAGCTCGATCGCGTGATCGATCGCAACCACTATCCGATCGAGACCGCGCGCGCGTCGAACCTGCGGTGGCGCCCGGTGGGCCTCGGGGTGATGGGCCTGCAGGACGTCTTCTTCCAGCTGCGATTGCCGTTCGACTGCGAGCAGGCGCGCGCGATCTCGAAGAAGATCGCCGAGGAGATCTACTTCCACGCGCTGAGCACGTCGGTGGAGCTCGCGATCGAGCACGGCGCGCACCCGGCGTTCCCCGAGACGCGCGCCGCGCGCGGAGAGCTGCAGTTCGACGCGTGGGGCGTCACGCCCAGCGACGTGCAGCGATGGGACGCGCTGCGCGAGCGCATTCGCGCGCACGGATTGCGCAACTCGCTGCTGATCGCGATCGCGCCGACTGCCACCATCGCGTCGATCGCCGGATGTTACGAGTGCATCGAGCCGCAGGTCTCGAACCTGTTCAAGCGAGAGACGCTCTCCGGTGATTTCCTCCAGGTGAATCGATATCTGGTCGCCGAGCTGAAGGCGCTCGGGATGTGGAACGAGGCGCTGCGACAGCGCCTCAAGATGGCCGAAGGATCCGTCCAGTCGATCGAGGAGATCCCCGCGGAGATCCGCGCGATCTACCGCACCGCGTGGGAGATCCCGATGCGCTCGTTGATCGACATGGCCGCGGATCGCGGCGCGTTCCTCGATCAGAGCCAGTCGCTCAATCTGTTCATCGAGAGCCCGAGCATCGGACAGCTTTCCTCCATGTACATGCATGCATGGAAGCGCGGACTGAAGACCACGTATTACCTGCGCTCGCGCCCCGCGACGAAGATCGCGAAAGCGACGGTCCCCACGCCGACGCCCGCACCGCCTGCACCCACGCCGCTCGCGTCGGTGATGTGCTCGCTCGAGAACCCCGAGAGCTGCGAGGCCTGCCAGTGAGCCTGCTCGATCCGGGCCTGTCGCTGACGCTGCGGCCGATGCGATATCCGCAGTTCTTCGAGATGTATCGGGCGGCGATCAAGAACACCTGGACCGTCGAGGAGGTCGACTTCGCGACCGACGTCCACGACCTGCGCGCGAAGATGAGCGACGCCGAGCGTCACCTCGTGCAGCGCCTCGTCGCGTTCTTCGCGACCGGCGACTCGATCGTCGCGAACAACCTCGTGCTCTCGCTGTATCGGCACGTGAACGCGCCCGAGGCGCGGATGTATCTGTCGCGGCAGCTCTACGAAGAAGCGCTGCACGTGCAGTTCTATCTGACGCTCCTCGACACCTACGTGCCCGATCCCGACGAGCGCGCGCGCGCGTTCGCGGCGGTCGAGACGATCCCGTCGATCCGCAAGAAGGCGGAGTTCGCGCTGCGCTGGCTCGACTCGGTGCACGACGTGACGCGGCTCGACACGCGCGAGGATCGCCGGCGCTTCGTGCTCAACCTGATCTGCTTCGCGGCGTGCATCGAAGGCCTCTTCTTCTTCGCGGCGTTCGCGTACGTGTACTTCCTGCGATCGCGCGGATTGCTCCACGGGCTCGCGGCCGGGACGAACTGGGTGTTCCGCGACGAGAGCGCGCACATGGCCGCGGCGTTCGAGATCGTGCGGGTCGTGCGCGAGGAGGATCCCGAGCTCTTCGACGACCGGATGGAAGCGGACGTGCGCGCGATGATCGCGGAGGCGATCGAGTGCGAGGTGCAGTTCGCCGAGGACCTGCTCTCGGGCGGCGTCTCCGGGCTCTCGGTGCGAGACGTGCGCGAGTACCTGCAGTTCTGCGCGGATCAGCGGTTGGCGACGCTCGGATGGAGGGCGGGTTACGGGGCGCGCAATCCGTTCGGGTTCATGGACCTGCAGGACGTGCAGGAGGTCGCGAACTTCTTCGAGCGTCGGGTCTCGGCGTACCAGGTGGGCGTGACGGGCACGGTCACGTTCGACGACGCGTTCTGACCGGGAACTTTCGTCGCGCGGCGTGGTCGGATCGCGCTTCGACCCGGAGAACGCCATGCGTGGGATCCTCGGCTCGCTGCTCGCGCTGTTCGTCGTGATGGCTCCCTCGATCGTCCGCGCCGATCCGCCGGTCGAGGGACCGCCGGTGATCGTGCACGGCCGGCGTCAGGTGCCCTCGGCGTTCACGACGGTCGCGCGCGCTCGGCCTCGCGATCGCGCCACCGATCCGCGCGCGGATCTCGTGCGCGAGGTGCCGCGCACGGTTCGCCGCGCGCCGTTCTGATCGTCAGGGGCTCGTCGCCGCGCCGAGCACGAGGAGCGCGACGTAGCCGATCGCCGCGAGCGTTCCCGAGAATCGCGGGCTGCCGTGGAACGCCTCGGGGATCATCGTCTCCGCGGCCATCGCGAGCAGCGCGCCTGCGGCGCCGGCTTCGGTCACCGCGATGGGCGCGGGGCCGAGGTGGATCAGCGCGCGCGACGCGAACGCCGTGGCCAGCGCCGCGCCGAGCGCGATCGCCGACCACAGCCCCGCGACGTAACGAAACGAGCGGCCCGCGTGGCGCATCCCGACGGCGCTCGAGAGCGCCTCGGGCACGTTGCCGAGCGCGAGCCCCAGGACGAGCGCGATGTCGGGCGCTCCGTCCGCGAGCGAGATGCCGAGCACCGCGGCCTCGGGAATCGCGTCGAGCGCGGTGCCGAGCGCGATCGAGGTGCCGCTGCCCGGCGCGTCCGCCTCGGTGGGCTGCGCGACGCACTCGCCGCAGCGCTTGCGATCGCGCGCGTTGGCCAGCGCGGCGTTCGCGAGGCTGAACACCACCGCGCCGACGACGATCGACGCGACGCTCGCCGCCACGCCGACCTGCTCGAGCGCGTGCGTCGTCAGATCGATCGTCGCCGTCGCCAGCAACACGCCCGCGCCCACCGACATCACCGCCGCGACGACGCGATGCGCGAGCCGTCCCGTGACGCCGACCAGCATCCCCGCGACGAGGCCCGACGACGCGAGCAGTCCCCAGGCGAACGCCTCGATCACCTCACTGACATCGACACGGCGCGCTCCCCGCGCACCTGCACGGCGGTGTGTGGACCCGCGGCCTGCGACAATTCGTCCGTCGACGGGCATGGGGACCCGCACTAGAACCCGCGCGCTCCGATGCCCGTCCGCTCGCTCGCGCTGCTGTTCGCGCTCGTCGCGCTGGCCACGCCATCCGGCGCGAGCGCGTGCGCGACGTGTGGATGCGGCGATCCGACGCTCACCGCGGTCGGCGTCGAGCAGCCCTTCGCGGGGCGCGTGCGGCTCTCGCTCGCGGTGACGCACCTCTCGTACGCGGAAGGGCGCGGGCTCGCGCGCGTCGACGTCTTCGATCAGCGCGCGACCCTCGGCATCGCGGCGTCACCGAACGAGTGGCTCACGCTGAGCGTCCTCGCGCCGCTGGTGTGGCGCGAGGTCGCGCACGCGTCGCTCCAGCACGAGACCACGATCGGCGTCGGCGATCCCGAGCTGCGCGCGCGCTTCGTGCTGTTCCGCGATCGCGCGTTCGCGCCCGAGCACCTGCTCTCGGCGCAGGTCGGCGCGCGACTGCCGACGCCGACGCGCCTGCACGACGAGAACGGCGCGCTGCTGCCGCTCGACGCGCAGACCGGCAGCGGCTCGTTCGATCCGATGGTGGGCCTCGCGTGGTCGTGGTTCGCGCGCGAGCTCTCGATGCACACGACGGCGCTGCTCACCGTGGCCACCGAGGGCACCGGCGGATGGCGCAACGGCGCGAGCGTGCGCCTCGCGTGGCAGGGACAGTGGCAGCCGATGAACGAGCTCGCGCTGGTGGTCGGTCTCGACGCGCGCATCGACGCCGATCCGACGCTGCGCGGCGACACGCAGGCGGGCGGCGGCGCGGTGGTGTTCGTGTCGCCCGGCGTGATGATCTCGCCGAGCGGTGATCTGCTGCTCTGGCTCGTCGCGCGTCTGCCCTTCGTGCAGGCGCTCACCGGGGATCGCAGCGATGGCCCGATCGTCGAGCTGGGGATGGCGCTCGATGTGTGAGCGTCGCGCGCTCGCGGCGATCGTGATCGCGCTGCTCTTCGCGCACTGCGCGTGGACCACGCCCGGGGTCGGCGTGGAGATGACGATCACGTCCGACGACGCGCCGGGCGCGGTGCTCGATGCGCGCGGCGACGCGCACGCGATCGAGCACGCGTCGCTGCGCATCGCGTCGATCGCGCTCCTCCGCTGCCCCGACGATCGCGCTGCGCTCTCGACCCTGCTCGGACCGGCGATCGCGCACGCCCACGAGGAAGAGACGCGCTCGCTCGGTCCCTTCGTGATCGATGCGATCGATCCTACGCCGATCGCGCTGGGACGCCTCACCACGCTGCCCGGGCGCTATTGCGACGTCCGCGTGCGCGTCGCGCGCGACGCCGAGCACCCGACGCTCGTGCTGCGCGACGACGCCGCGATGACGATCACGAGCGAGCTGGAGCGCGAGCGCGTCGTGCGGCTCGCGTCGCCGATCACGCTCGACGAGGGCGCGCGCACCGCGCAGCTCGCGATCCGGATCTCCCTCGCGCAGTCGCTCGAGCGCGTCGATCCCGGCGCGCCCGATCCCATCGCCGACGGCGCGGCTGCGCTCGGCGCGATCCTCGGCGCGCTCGACGTCGCACCGGACTGAGCGCGGGGCTCGACACGCGCGGGCGCGGTGTCGATGTGCTCGCGACGAGGCGCTTCCCGCGCTCGCGGAGTGACCGGAAACACCGCGATTCGCGCGCAGCGGGGCGCTCCGGAGACACGGCGCGCGCTCATTCCCGCGATGCTCGCCATTTTGCCGGTCGTATACGCGCCGGAAACACAGGACCGTTAGCTTCCCCCTCGATGTTGCGGCCCTGATCACGTGGGCGCGGCAGGCGGGAGGCCCGATGGAGATCAATGGCGCGGATACGGCGTGGGTGCTCGTCTCGGCGGCACTCGTCCTACTCATGACCCCGGCGCTCGCCCTGTTCTACGGCGGGCTCGTGCGCAGCAAGAACGTGCTCTCCACGTTCATGCATTCGTTCTTCGCGCTGGGGCTCGTCACGATCCAGTGGGTCGTGATCGGCTACTCCCTCTCCTTCGCGCCGACGGTCGGCGGCTGGATCGGCGGCCTCGATCACATGTTCCTCGCCGGCGTCGGGCTCGAGCCGCGCAGCGGGCAGACCATCCCGCACATCCTCTTCATGGTCTATCAGCTGATGTTCGCGATCATCACGCCCGCGCTGATCAGCGGCGCGTTCGCGGAGCGCGTGAAGTTCAGCTCGTACGTCGTGTTCACGCTCGCGTGGACCACGCTCGTCTACGACCCGCTCTGCCACTGGGTGTGGGGCCCCGGCGGCTGGCTCGGCGCGCGCGGCGCGCTCGACTTCGCGGGCGGCACCGTCGTCCACCTGAGCTCCGGCATCAGCGCGCTCGTCTTCGCGCTCGTGCTCGGCAAGCGCCTCGGCTACCCGAAGCAGAAGATGCTGCCGCACGACCTCACGATGACGCTGCTCGGCGCGGGCATGCTGTGGTTCGGCTGGTTCGGCTTCAACGCCGGCAGCGCGCTCACCTCGGGCGGTCTCGCGTCGCTCGCCTTCGTGAACACGCACATCGCGGCGGGCGCCGGTGCGCTGGCGTGGGCGACGATCGAGTGGGTGCGTCACAAGAAGCCGAGCGCGCTCGGCGTCGCGTCGGGTCTCGTCGCGGGCCTCGTCGCGATCACCCCGGCGGCGGGCTTCGTCGGTCCGATGGCGGGCCTCGGCATCGGCCTCGCGGCGGGTGTCGTGTGCTACCTCGGCGTGCTGCTCAAGAGCCGCGTGGGCTACGACGACGCGCTCGACGCGTTCGGTGTGCACGGCATCGGTGGCGCGCTCGGCGCGGTGCTGACCGGCGTGCTCGCGTCGACGGTGTGGAACTCGGCGGGCCAGGACGGTCTCGCGTTCGGCAACACCGGGCTCTTCATCGAGAACCTGCTCAGCGTCGTGGTCGCGGGTGTGTACGCGGCGGGCGTCTCGTTCGTCCTGCTCAAGATCATCGACAAGGTGATGGGCCTGCGTCCGGCGCCGGAGATGGAGCAGGAGGGCCTCGACATCACGCTGCACGGCGAAGAGGCGTACGCCACGGCGGGCATCGGCATGCGCCCGGCGCCCGACGAGGTGGAGCCCTCGGCGGTGAAGGCGCCGGTCGTGGTCGCGGAGGTCGCGCCCGGCGAGTGATCGCCGCGCAGGGCCCGAGCTCGAGGAGAGCCCTCGTCGCAGTGATGCGACGGGGGCTCTCGCGTTTTCTGGGCGCGGCCCCGTGCGCGGGATGCGCGTGTCGTGCAGCGTGCGTTCCGAACGGCGATGACGACGATCGCGCTCCTGCTCGTGCTCGCGGCCGCGCTCTCGCACGCGGTGTGGAACGCGATGATCAAAGGGCGCGGCGGCGATCCACTCGCGGCGTCGACGGGCTTGTCGATCACGTGGGCGCTGCTCGGCGCGCCGTTGCTCTTCGTCGTGGGGCCGCTCGATCGCGCCGCGTGGCCGCACCTCGGGGCCTCGATCGCGGCGCACCTCGTGTACTTCTCGCTGCTCGTGCGCGCCTATCGCGAGAGTGATCTCTCGGTCGTGTACACGCTCGCGCGCGGACTGCCGCCGCTGCTCGTCGCCGCGATGTCGACGCTCGTGCCGGGCGAGCGCCCCGGCGCAATCGCGATGATGGGCGCGATCGCGATCGCGCTCGGCGTGCTCCTGCTCGGCGCGAAGGGCGGTGTCGCGTCACGGCGCGTGATCGCGATCGCGCTCGTGAT
The DNA here is from genome assembly GCF_000737325.1 of Sandaracinus amylolyticus. NCBI lineage: Bacteria > Pseudomonadati > Myxococcota > Polyangiales > Sandaracinaceae > Sandaracinus > Sandaracinus amylolyticus. The sequence goes on along the minus strand of NZ_CP011125.1, from coordinate 9,749,329 downwards.
CGCGCTGTGCATCGCGACGTACACGATGCTCGACGGGCTCGGCACCCGCGCGTCGGGCGATGCCGCGACGTACGTGACGTGGCTGTGCACGCTGCAGGGCGCGCTCTTCGCGATCGGTGCGCTGGTGATCGGGCGCGCGCCGCTCGCGCGCGAGGTGCGCGCGCGGTGGATGGTCGGACTGATCGGCGGCGTGCTCTCGGGGCTGGGCTACGCGATCGCCCTCTGGGCGATGGCGCGCGCGCCGATCGCGCTGGTCGCCGCGGTGCGCGAGATCTCGGTGGTGTTCGCCGCGCTCATCGGCACGTTCGCGCTGGGCGAGCCGTTCGGGCGGCGCCGGTTGATCGCGGCGGGCGTGGTCGCGATCGGCGTGATCGCGGTGCGGCTCGGTGGATGACGCGGTCACGCCGCATCGATTTTCCGGCCCGTACACACGCTCGAAATCGTCGCGCGCTAGGTTCTCCTTCGTTCGTCGGTGCTCGTCCCGACGCGGCATTCGGACCGAGGGAACCCCTGCCCGAAGTCCCTTCCGCCGGCTCGCAGCTTCCACCATCCCCTTTCCCCGCGAGCCGGCACCTTGTTCGGTCTTCGCGCGCGTGGTCCGGCTTTCCTCCTGGCGCGCGCGGAGCACCTCGGCCTCGGCGCGCCTGCGACGTGCACCCGTCGCAGGCGCGCCGGGCGCCCACTCGCGCGTGAGGGATCTCCACGCTGCGTGATCGCGTCGTGCGACCATGCGCGCATGAGCCCATCGCAGTGGGCCGCGGCGTGCGCGGCGTTGGTCGTCGTCTCCGGTTGTGTGTCGTCGCGCGAGCGCGAGGACGAGCGCGCGATCGCGTGGGTCGACGCGTACCTCGACGCGATGTGCGCGTTCCACGTGCGCTGCGAGACGGATTTCGGCGAGTTCGCCGACCGCCATCAGCGCGCGTGTGACGAGCGTGGCTACCCGCACCTGCGTCGCGCCGCGGAGCGCGCCGGTCGGACGACGAGGCTCGACGACGCCATCGCGAGCGCGTGCCTCGAAGCGATCGAGACGGCGAGCTGTCGCGTCGCGCCGCAGACGTTGATCCCCGAGCTGATCGCGTGTCAGCGACCGTTCGTCGGGCTCGTCGAGATCGGCGGCGCGTGTGATCCGACGTCGGCCAGCGAGTGCGCGCCGGGCCTGTATTGCCGCAGCGTCGATGGCGGGTGCGGCGGCGCCTGCGAGGCGCTGCCGCGGCGGGGTGAGCCGTGTAGCGGGATGCGCCCGTGCGCCGACGGCACGATCTGCGTGGTGGAGGAAGACGGCGCGTGGTGCCGCGCGTGGTCGCTCGACGCCGCCGCGGCGTGTGGCGAGGGGGAGCGCTGCGCGGCGGTCGACGGGGTCGAGCACGCGTGCATCGAGGGGCGTTGCGCGCCGGTGCCGGTGGTGGCGGTGGGAGAGCGGTGCCAGTCCGGCGTCGCGCGCTGCGGCGCGGACGCGTGGTGCGCCGGCGAGACGTGCACCGCGCGCGCCGCGCTCGGTGACGTGTGCGAGCCCGGTCTGCCCTGCGTCGAGGGCCTTCGTTGCGATACCGATGCCGAGCCACCGCGCTGCGCGCCGCTCGGGGTCGCCGGTGACGCGTGCGACGGCGATCACGAGTGCGCGGCCGAGAGTCCGTACTGTGCGGATTTGGATGGCGACGGCGTGGAGCACTGCTCCGCCGACGCCGACGGCGCGTGGTGTCGCGGCGGTCTCTCGGGCGACTTCCCGTTCCACGCGTTCGACAGCTGCCCGGAGACCCACGTCTGCGCGATCGCCGGCGAGCTCTCCTCGCATCGCTGCTACCCGATCGCCGCGCGCGGCTCGGCCTGCGACGACACCCGTCCTTGCGAGAACGGGTCCCGCTGCGTCGACGATCGGTGCGTCGCGATCGCGCTGCCTGACGAGGCGTGCGGCGCGGAGGTCGCGTGTCCGCTCACCCACGCGTGCGTCGAGGGACGCTGCGCCGCGCTGCCGCGGATCGGCGAGACCTGCACCGACGCGTGCTTCGAGGGCGTGTGCCGCGACGGGCTCTGCGTGCGCCGCGCGGCGGGCGAGGCCTGCGACTCGATGCGGACCGGGTGGTACCGCGACTGCGAAGGTGCATGCAGCGGCGATGTCTGCGTCGATCTGCTCGACGCCGGAGCGACCTGCGGCTGGGGTCTAGGAGGCTGTGACGCCGAGCTCTCCTGCGTCCCCACCTCGCACGATGCGGGCGTGTGCCTCGCGCCGTGCGAGTGACCACGTCGATTCCGTCCAAGACGCGCTCGGCGCAGATCGATATCGTCGGCCGCATGACGACGAGACGTGCGATCCACCTCGCGCCCGGCGCCGGGCGCGTCTATCCGGGCGGCCGCGTCGCGGCCGTGTTCCTCGCCGATCGCGAGGAGACCGAAGACCGCTATTCGATCTCCGAGTGGTGGCTCGAGCCGCACACCCACGGACCGGGCGCGCACTCGCACGAGGAGGACGACGTCTTCTACGTGCTCGAGGGGACGATCAGCTTCTGGCTCGGCGATCACTGGATCGACGCGCCGCGCGGCTCGTTCGTGCTCGCGCCCGGCGGGATGAAGCACGACTTCGAGAACCGCACCGATGCGCGCGCCGGCATGCTCAACATCTCGGTGCCCGGCGGCTTCGAAGAGCACATGCCCGGCATCGCCGAGTGGTTCCGCGAGCACCGGAGCTGATCACTCCGGGACCGCGACGAGACGCGGCACTTCGAGCGCGAGGTAGTCCGCGAGCGCGCGCACCGCGGGGAGCTGTCCGCGTCGCGACGGCGCGAGCAGCGTCAGCCGATGATCGCCCACCTGCCACTCGGGCAGCACCTCGCGGAGCGTGCCGCGATCGAGCTGCTCGCGGCACATGTAGCGAGGCAGCGCGACGATCCCGAGGCCCTCGCATGCCGCCGAGAGCAGCAGCGTGTGATCGTCGCTCCGCAGCCGCGGGGAGAACGCGATCTCCTCGATGACCTCGTCGCGCCGCAGCGACCACGCCGCGGCCGCGCTCGGCCCGCCGAGCAGGAGCCCGGTGTGCGCGTGCAGATCACGCGGCGCCTTCGGGGTGCGGCGCGCGCGCAGGTATCGCGGCGACGCGACGAGCCGCCACCACGAGGGCGACAGGAAGCGCTGCACGAGCCCGGTGTCGGGGAGCGGGCCGGAGTGCCCGCGCAGCGCGAGGTCGAAGCGCTCCTCCACGAGATCGACGAGCCGATTCGTCGCGTGGAGGAACACGTCGACCTTCGGATGACGCCGCATGAAGCGCGGCAGCAGCGGGCCCATGATGTCGCGGCTCATCCCGGTGGAGCACGTCACGCGGATCGTCCCGCTCGGCTCGGCCACGCGACGACGCGCGACGCTCTCGACCGCCTCGGCCTGGGTGCGCATCGCACGCGCGTGCTCGAGCACCTCCTCGCCGACGTCGGTCACCGTGAACCGACGCGAGGTGCGCTGGACGAGGCGCACACCGAGCCGCTCCTCGAGCAGCTGGAGGCGACGGCTGAGGCTCGACTTCGGCACACCGAGCGCGCGCGCCGCGGCCGAGAACCCGCCATGCTCGACGACGCCGACGAAGACGGCGAGATCGTTCCAGTCGTCCATCGTTCCACCGGCGGGACGATGCGTTCGATGCGTGGTGCTGGATCGGCGATCGTCCACGCAGCAGGATGATGCGCATGACCATCGACGTCGATGCCTACTTCGCGCGGATCGGATACCAGGGCTCGCGCGCGCCGACGCTGGAGACACTGCGCGCGCTGCACGCGCTCCATCCGCGCGCGATCCCGTTCGAGAACCTCGATCCGTACTCGCGGCGCGGTGTCGAGCTCTCGCCCGGCGCGCTCGAGGCGAAGCTCGTGCGCAGCGCGCGCGGCGGGTACTGCTACGAGCAGAACGGCTTGTTCATGCACGTGCTGCGTGCGCTCGGGTTCGAGGTGCACGGGCGCGCGGCGCGGGTGCGCTGGGGCGTGCCCGACGACGTCGTGATGCCCCGCAGCCACATGACGCTGCGCGTGGAGCTCGAGGACGGTCCGTACCTCGCCGACGTCGGGTTCGGTCTGCTCACGCCGGTCGCGCCGCTGCGGATCGTCGACGACGTCGAGCAGCAGACGCCACTCGAGACGCTCCGGATGCGCACCATGGGCGAGGGGCGCGTGGTCGAGGCGAAGTCGCACGACGGGTGGCGTGCGCTCTACTGGCTCGACGACGCGACGTTCCTCGCGCCCGACTACGAGACGCTCAACTGGTTTACGTCGACGCACCCGACGTCGCGCTTCGTGCGGAACCTGATCGTCGCGCGGCCCACGCGGAGCGGTCGGCTCACGCTCGTGAACCGCGAGCTCACGCACCGCACGCCCGAGCGGCCCGCGGAGGTGCACACGATCCAGAGCGTGGCCGAGCTGCGAGGGGTGCTGGAGCGCGAGTTCGGGATCGACCTGTCGCGGCTCGACGACATCGACGCGTCGCTCGAGCGCGCGCTCGTCGTCTGAGCGCGCTCAGTCCGGCTGGAACACGCGCTCCTGCGTGCCGTCGTCGTCGTAGTACTGCCACGCGCGATCGAAGGTGATCGCGCCGAACGTGTTCACCACGATCGCGAACACGAGCGCGAGCAGGAAGCCCGGGCCGAATCGACGCCCCCCGAGCGCGATCGCGACGAACACGAGCGGCAGATAGTCGAGCGCGAATCGATATCCGAACTGGACCCATCCGCTGTTCTGATAGAGCAGGTTCCAGATCGCGACTGCCGCGCTCGCGGCGTAGAGCGCGACCATCTGCGCGTCGACCCGGCGCGGCCAGAGCGCCAGCAGGAGCGCGGGCGTCGTGAACCAGAGCGCCAGTCCGTGGCGACTGATGATTACGTGCGGCTCTTGCGCGGTGAGCCACGGGAGCGACGCGAGGAACACCGCGAGGTTCTTCGAGAGATAGTGGTAGCTGAAGAGCCCCCACGTCTCGATTCGGCCGCGCCATCGGATCATCAGGTAGCGATGCCCGAACTCGAACGGATTCTCGAAGCGCTCTTCGTTCATCCACATCGCGATCGCGCCGATCACGAGGATGGGCGCGGCGAAGATCGCCCAGCGCTTCAGCACGTCGCGCCACTGCACGCGCGTGGTCCAGAGATAGACGCGGCGCGCGACGCTCGGTTGATCGCCGTACTCGGGCTCGGGGCCGACGCGTGAGATGCGCATCGCCTCGATCGCGAAGAAGAGTACGAGCGCGGCGGTCGTCGCGCGCGTCATGAACGCGAGGCCGAGCATGAGGCCGGCGAGCGCGGGGCGTCGCGCGTCGAGCGCGCAGTAGACGTACGCGAGGATCATCACGACGCCGACGACGTGCCCCGCGAACCACACCGCGCCCTGCACGGCGGTGAAGAAGAAGACGGTGCCGAACGCGAAGAGCGTCGTGAGCAGCAGATCGTCGCGCACGGTGCGCTGCGAGCGATCGGTCTCGCGAAGGCGTCGGAGGATGACGAAGAGCAGCGCGGGCGCGAGCCCCGCGAAGAGCGCCCAGAAGAGCGTGTCGGAGAGGCCGGGCCCGAAGAGCGCGACCGCGGGTAGGATCACGATCGCGGGGAACGGCGGGAACGAGACGTACCAGCGCTGCGAGTCGCGCGGATGCGAGAACGCGCCGGGCGGACAGACGTCCTGGGTCTCGGTGTCGTAACAGGCCCAGTCGTTGGTGCCGGGCGGGCGATTGCCGAGCACGCCGAGCTGTCCGTGGAGGAACGAGTCGGCGAGGTGCACGAAGTGGTTGTCGGGGCTCGGGCCCGAGGTGCGCGGCCCGGCGACGCCGGCGTAGACGGCTGCGCTGATCGCCCAGATCGCCGCCGGGAGCGCGAGACGACGTGCGATCTGCTGTGCGCGCGACATGCGGGCGCGAGGATAGCCGGAGGGGACGAGGCGACAAGAACGCGAACGCTCGGTAAGCGACGGGGCGCGCGGCGTGCGGCAGGATGGGCGGCGATGGACCCGCTCGAAGAGCTCGGAAGGCGCGAGGAAGAAGAAGAGCAGGCGCGCGTGCGCGCCGCGCAGCGGCGCTACGGCGAGGTGATGAGCGTCGTGGTGATCGTGGCGTTCGTCGGCGTGATGGGCTTCGTCGCGTGGGAGGTGCTGCCGGGCGCGATCCGCTCGCCATGGCTGTGCGGCGGCGCGATCGCGGTGGCGATCCCGATCGCGATCCTGCGCGCGCTGGTTCGGCGCGGGGTGAACAAGCTGATGTGATCAGAGGCGCGCGCGCATCGAAGCGACCGCGGCATCGAAGATCGCGGCCCGGTCGATCGTGATCCCGCGCGCGGGCTCGTCGAGCGCGTACGGGTTCACTTGCACGCTCCGTCCTTCGCGCTGTGCCTCGTCGATCATCTCGCGTATCAGCGCGCGGCCGTCCCCCGCGGCGGAGCCAGTCACCAGGCTCGCGCGGAGCTCGGCGATGCGCTCGTCCTCGGGCAGTGGCTCGATCACCAGCGTTCCGCGCGAGAGCGCGACGTGCTCCTCCCAGCTCGCGCCCACGTGCACCAGCTCGTAGCCGCTCCAGCGCGCCGCGATCTCGTCGAGCCGCGGCAGGTCGCGCCCGCACCACGACACGACACGGCGCCGGGGGACGTCGACGTGGAAGCCGCCCTCGAGCCAGCAGTCGCGCGCGGGCGCGAACACGAAGCGCTCGCGCCCTTCGAGGCGGCGCGCGACCTCGACGAGCTCGATGCCGCCGCCGAGGTTCTCGTCGACGCACAGCACGAGCGGGAAGTGGCGCATGCGCCCGTCTTCGAAGACGAACGTGGCGACACAGCTCGCTTCGCGATCGTCGTCGGGCGCGGGCAACGTGGTGATCGGATCGATGAGCGCTTGCTCCGCGCGCACGCGCGACGCCGGGATCCCGACGTGCTCCGCGAGATCGAGGACGCCGCGCTCCGCCCATCGCACGTCCCAACCGGTCCACACCTCGCGCACGAGCCCGAGGTACGTGCAGCGCCGAGCGGCGTCGCCACGCAGTGCTTCGCCGCCGAAGAGCAGGAGCACGCGGCGATCGACGTCGAGCACCGCGCCGCCCTCGGCCCACACGTCGTCGAGCCAGCCCTCGTCGCCGACCTCGCGATGATCGAGGATCCACGCGCGTGCGTGCTCGTGGCCCCAGAAGAGCTCGTTCACGAGCGCGATCGACGACCAATGCCCGTAGAAGACGCGTGTCTCGCCGTGCTCGACGAGCACCAGGTTCGCGCGGTGACCCATGCCGCACACACGATGACCGACACGCGGCGTCTCGCGCTACCATCGCGCGACGATGGCGATCTCGGAGGCGATCCGGTTCCGGCTGAATGGGCGTGAGGTCGAGGCGCGCGGGGTCGATCCCAACACGACGCTCTTGCACTGGCTGCGCGCGAGCGGGCTCACCGGCAGCAAGGAAGGCTGCGCCGAGGGCGAGTGCGGCGCGTGCGCGGTCGCGCTCGTCGAGACCGGCCCCGATGGCCGCACCCGCTACGAGGCGATCAACTCCTGTCTCTTCCTCGTCGCGCAGGCGCAGGGACGCGAGATCGTCAGCGTCGAAGGCGTCGCGCCGAGCGAGCGCGCGCTGCACCCCGTGCAAGAGGCGATGGCCAGGGGCGGCGGCTCGCAGTGCGGGTACTGCACGCCGGGCTTCGTGGTCTCGCTGTTCGCCGAGTACTACCGCGGTGAAGAAGGTCCGCTCGACGAGGAGTCGTTCGCGGGGAACCTCTGCCGCTGCACCGGTTACCGTCCGATTCGCGATGCCGCGCACGAGCTCGCGACCATCCGCCGCACGCGCAGCGAGGCCGACGACGCACATCGTGAGCGGCTCGCAGCGCCCGCGCCGGAGTCGAAGTCGTTCGCCTACGCCGCGTCGACGCGTCGGTTTCATCGACCGACGACGCTCGCCGAGGCGACCGCGCTGCTCGCGCACGAGCCCGAGCTCACGATCGTCGCGGGCGGCACCGACGTGGTGGTCGACATCAACCAGCGCCACGTGCGTCACGCCGCGATCGTGTCGCTCGATCGCGTCGCCGAGCTGCGCGGTGTGCGCATCGGCGAGAGCGCGATCGAGATCGGCGCCGGCGAGCCCCTCGCGCGCCTCGAAGAGCGACTGCACGGCACGATCGCGATGTTCGACCAGCTCCTGCCGCTCTTCTCGTCGCGGCTCATCCGCACGCGCGCGACGCTCGGCGGGAACCTCGTCACCGCTTCGCCGATCGGCGACTCGCCGCCGGTGCTGCTCGCGCTCGGCGCCGAGGTGGTGATCGCGGGGCCCAACGACGACCGCGCCGTCGCGATCGACGAGTTCTTCGCGGGATATCGCAAGACCGCGCTCGCGAAGGGCGAGCTCGTGCGCGCGGTGCGCATCCCGCGCCCGCTGCCGGGCATCCAGCGCTTCTACAAGGTCAGCAAGCGGCGCATGGACGACATCTCGACGGTCGCGGGCGCGTTCGCGATCGACGTCGACGCGCGCGGTGTGGTGACCAGCGCGCGGCTCGCGTTCGGCGGCGTCGCGGCGACGCCGATCCGCGCACGTCGCGCCGAAGCAGCGCTGATCGGCAAGCCGTTCGGGCACGCGGCGATCGGCTCGGCGGTGGTCGCGGCGCGCGGCGAGCTCGCGCCGATCGACGATCATCGCGGCAGCGCGAAGTACCGCCGCGCGATGATCGGCGCGCTGCTCGAGAAGCTCGTCGCCGACGAGTCGGAGACGGTCGCGACGCGATGATCGTCCCGTTCGAGCCCGCGCACGCGCAGGGCGTGATCGCGCTCGTGGTGCCGATCCAGCGCGACGAGTTCTCGGTGCCGATCACCGCGGAAGAGCAGCCGGATCTGCTCGATCCGGTGCGCTTCTTCCGGCGCGGCGCGGGCGACTTCTGGGTCGCGCTGGAGCGTGATCGTGTGATCGGCACGGTGGGCCTGCTCGACGTCGAGGGGCTCGGCGTGCTGCGCAAGATGTTCGTCGCGAAGGAGCATCGCGGAAGCGGGCTCGCTGCGCGCTTGCTCGAGGTCGCGATCGAGCGCGCCGTCGAGGAGCGGCTCGAGTCGATCGTGCTCGGCACCGTGGACGTGCTGAAGGGCGCCCACCGCTTCTACGAGAAGCACGGGTTCACGCGCATCGACGAGCGCGATCTGCCCGCGCGCTTCCCGCGCGTCGCGGTGGACACCGTGTTCTACGAGCGGCGCCTCGGCTGAGCGCGCGTCACTGGTTCGCGAGCGAGGCCCCGAGCGCCGCGAAGATCGCTGCGCCCATCGTCATGACCAGCACGAACCCGCAGCAGCAGAGCACGATGCCGAGCACCCAGAGCACCGCCTTCACGAGGAAGTACACGCGGAGCTTGCCGAGCCCGTCCGCGAGCAGCTGCTGATCCTGTCCGTCGCTCGTCGTGATCTTCTCGAAGGCGCTCGCCGCCATGAAGAGCAGCACGGCGAGCAGCGCCTGCACGCCGAGCCCGATCACGCCGACGCACACGTTCGCGCCGATCGGCATCTGCCGGTAGAGCCCGACACCGATCGAGCCGACCATGCTGAAGAGCGATCCGAGGATCGCGAGGCCGCCCGCGATCTTCATGAAGAGCGCGGTCTGCTGGATGTTCTTCTCGTCCTCGGGCGTGAACGGGATGCGCGTCAGGGGCGCGTCACCACCGCCGCCGTAACCACCGCCGCCGGGCGGCGGCGTGCCACCCCCGGGCGGCCCGAACCCACCGCCACCGCCGGGCGGTCCGAACCCGCCGCCGCCACCGCCGGGCGGTCCGAAGCCACCACCGCCCTGCGGAGGCCCGAAGCCACCACCGCCCTGCGGAGGCCCGAAGCCGCCGCCGCCTCCGCCCCACTGCTGCGGCGGGCTCACAGGCCACCTCCCATCGCGCCCGGCATCATCGGCGTCGCAGGGCCGAACGCCTGCGTGAGGAACCCGCCGCACTGCATGCCCATGATCACGAAGAAGAGCACCGCCTCGAGCAGGAAGAAGAGCCGCAGCCGCGCGAACGCCGTCGCGAGCAGCGCCTGATCCTGGGTGTCGGTCGTGACGACCTGCTCGAGCGAGCGCCGCACCTGCACCAGCAGCGCGCCCTGTCCGATCATCCCCGCGCCGTAGACCAGGATCATCAGCGCGGTGATGCCCGCGCCGACCGCGGCCATCGGGTGGAACTGCGCTTGCGCCGGGACGCCCGCGAAGCTGAGGCAGCCTCCGAGCACGCCGAACGCGCCGAAGACGAAGTTCACGACGAGCAGGAACAACATCGTGCCGACGAGCGTGCGAATCGCGCTCTCGTCGGCGGGCGTGAACGGGATCCGCGCGGCCGTCATCTCCCCCTCCGGTCTCGCGCGACGATACACCAGCTCTCGCTGCGTTCGCGCTACCATCGCTCGATGGTGCGTCGTGACGCAGACGAAGGTCGAGCCGTAGGGCCGACGTCTGCGCGCTGCGCTTCTCCTGCGGGTGAGAGTCCCGCCTCGGTAGGCACCGGAGCGGCGAGTAGCAGGCCCCGGGCGTCGGGAGAGATCCCGTCGTCCCGAGCGGGGCGTCGAAAGCCCGTCAGGCAGCGAGAGCTGTGCAGCGGGGAGCAAGATCGCGGGCCGCAACATGAAGTGAAGCCTGCAGCCTCGTCAGATGAACAATCCGAGAGCCGAGCCGCTCATTTCACGGCGAAGGCCACGCTCGAAGCGTCTGTTCCGGAGCGCGCATCGAGTCTCGGCGGGGTATGGGGCGCAGCACGCGATCACGGAGAAGCGCGGAACACGAGAGGCCCGTCTGCGCAGCCCTCGTCGGGGCGAAGCGCGCCGTATAAGCCGAAGGCGAAATCGGCCGCCGCGCAGCGGGAGTCCGAGGGGATCGTAGTACCGCACGGCATCGCCACGGCGATGTCGACGAACGTCGTGCAGAACAACGCGACGGGAGGGAAGGGTCCCTGGGGCAGTCACGTCGAGGAAGCAGGTAAGCGCGAGGGAATGGCCGGCAGGACCGGACCTAACGACCCCGGCGGCCGTAGGCCGCGCGAAGAAGTGCGACAACTGCAGAGGCGACTGTGGGTCGCGGCCAAGCGAGCACCTGGAAGACGTTTCCACGCTCTTTATGACCACATCTGGAGGAGTGACGTCCTTCGGGAAGCGTGGAAGCGAGTCGAGGCGAACAAGGGCGCGGCGGGCGTCGATGGCCAGACGATCGCCGAGGTGAAGCAGTACGGAGTCGAGCGCTTCCTCGAAGAGCTCGGCGACGCACTGCGGAGCAAGACGTACCGGCCCGAGGTGGTGCTGCGCCGGTACATCCCGAAGGCAGATGGAAGGAAGCGGCCGCTGGGGATTCCGACGGTCCGGGATCGAGTGGTCCAGATGGCGGCGAAGCTGGTGCTGGAGCCGATCTTCGAGGCGGACTTTCTTCCGTGCTCGTGGGGCTTCCGGCCGAAGCGGGGCGCGCTGGGTGCGCTGGAGACGCTGAGGAAGCTCGGCGCGAAGGGGCATCACCACGTGCTCGACGCCGACATCCGCGACTACTTCGGGAGCATCGATCACGACAAGCTGATGAAGCTCGTCGCTCGACGCATCTCGGATCGGCGGATGCTCAAGCTGGTGCGGCAGTGGCTCGAAGCGGGGGTGATGGACGGGGGCGTCGTGACTCGCAACATCGCGGGAACGCCGCAGGGCGGAGTCATCTCTCCGCTGCTCTCGAACATCTACCTGCACGTGCTCGACGTGACGTGGATGCGCAGGAGCGCCCCGCCCGGGACGCTGGTGCGCTACGCGGACGACTTCGTCGTGATGTGCAAGACGAAGCGCGAGTGCGAAGAGGCAGAGAGGCGCATTCGAGTCATCCTCGGGCGCCTCGGTCTCGAGCTGCATCCGGACAAGACGAGGCGAGTCGAGCTCTACGATGGCAAGCAGGGCTTCGATTTTCTCGGACATCACCTGCACAAACGCATGAGCGGAGCGCTGTGGGAGAAGAAAGGCAGACGCCTGTACTTCCTGCATCGCTGGCCGTCCGCGCGCGCGATGAAGCGGGTGAGACAGCGCGTGAAGGAGCTGACCCCGAGGAGGCGGTGCCACGCGGATCTCCGCGAGGTGATCGCCGATCTCAACCCCGTGCTGCGGGGCTGGGGCAACTACTTCCGCACCGGAAATGCCGCCAAGAAATTCAACCAACTCGACAGCTACGTCTGGCGTCGGCTGCGGGACCTGCGCGTGGAGCGCAAGGGCCGGCATCTGAAGCCGGGGGAGTCGAGCAGGTGGACGCGCGAGTACTTCTGGAGCCTCGGACTTCATCGCCTGCGAGGGACCGTGCAGTACCCCGAGCGAGCCTTCTTCCGGGAGGTCGCGTAATGCAGCGACTCGAGAGACTGCCCGTAAGCCGTGTGCGGGAAATCCGCACGCACGGTTTGAACGGGGGTCTTGACCAACCGCCGGCGCAGGCCGGTAGCAGGTAAGGATCTACCAATGAACGAGCCTCGCTCGACCCCGAAGCACTTTGCGCCTCCTGGCGCGCGCGCGGTGGGCGCATCGATCCCGCACGAGAGCGCGACCGCGCACGTCACCGGCGCTGCGCTCTACACCGACGATCTCGCGACGCGACTGCCCGGCGTGCTGCACGCATGGCCCGTGATGGCGCCGCACGCGCACGCATGGCTCGAGCGCCTCGACGTCGCGCCCGCGTACCACGTGAGCGGCGTGGTGAAGGTGCTGACCGCGGCCGACGTGCCCGGCGAGAACGACACCGGCGCGAACCGCCGCGACGAGCCGCTGTTTCCGCGCCCCGCGACGAGCGACGGCGATGCGCGTCCCGAGATCCTCTTCCACGGCATGCCCGTCGCGTGGGTGCTCGCGGAGAGCGAAGAGGCCGCGAAGCTCGGCGCGGCGCGGGTGATCGCGGAGTACACGCCGCGCGCCGCGATCCTCACGATCGAGCAGGCGATCGACGCGGGCGCGTTCCACACCGACGAAGAGCGCATCGTGCGCGGCGAGGTCGACGCGGCGCTCGCGGCCTCGAAGATCGTGATCGACGGCGAGCTCTACGTCGGCGGTCAGGAGCAGTTCTATCTCGAGACCCAGGCGTCGATCGCGTACGTCGACGAGTCGGGCACGATGATGGTGCACTCGAGCACGCAGCATCCGACGGAGACGCAGGACGTCGTCGCGCGCGTGCTCGGCGTGCCGGCGGGCGACGTGGTCGTGCAGCAGCTGCGCATGGGCGGCGGCTTCGGCGGCAAGGAGACGCAGGCGAACCCGTTCGCGTCCGTCGCCGCGATCGGCGCGGTCGTGACGAAGCGCCCGGTGCGGGTGCGCCTCGATCGCGCGCGCGACGTCGTGCTGACCGGAAAGCGCCATCCGTTCCTCGGTCGTTATCGCGTGGGGTGCGACGCCGACGGGACGCTGCGCGCGCTGCGACTCGCGCTCTGGAGCGACGGTGGGTGGTCGCTCGATCTGAGCTTCCCGGTGCTCGGTCGCGCGCTCTTCCACTCGGACAACGCGTACTACGTGCCGGCGATGGCGGTGACGGGACGCGTCTGCAAGACGCACAAGGCGTCGAACACGGCGTTCCGCGGGTTCGGCGGCCCGCAGGGCATGGTGATGATCGAGGAAGTGCTCGACCGCGTGGCGCGCGCGGTGGGCCTTCCCGCCGACGTGGTGCGCGAGAAGAACCTCTATCGCGAGGGGCACGAGACGCACTACGGACAGCGCGTCGAGGACGCGGACCGACTGGCACGCATCTGGGGCGAGCTGAAGTCGGATGCGCAGTGGGACTCGCGACGTCGTGAGATCGATGCATTCAACGCATCGAGTCAGAGCGTCAAACGCGGACTGGCGATCACGCCGGTGAAGTTCGGAATCTCGTTCACCGCCAAGTGGTACAACCAGGCCGGCGCGCTGGTGCACGTCTACAAGGACGGCAGCGTCCAGATCAACCACGGCGGCACCGAGATGGGCCAGGGCCTGCACACGAAGATGCTGCAGGTCGCGGCGGACGCGCTGGGCCTCCCGATCGCGTGCATCCGCATCATGCCGACGCGCACCGACAAGGTGCCGAACACCAGCGCGACCGCGGCGTCGAGCGGCAGTGATCTCAACGGCGCAGCGGTGAAGAACGCGTGCGACGTGCTGCGCGCGCGGGTGTGCGAGGTCGCGGCGTCGATGCTCGGATGCACCAGCGACGCGGTGACGATCGAGGGCGGCGTGGTGCGCGGCGACGGGCGTGAGCTGCCGTGGGCCGAGGTGATCGACCGCGCCTATCACGAGCGCGTGCAGCTGAGCGCGACGGGCTTCTACAAGACGCCGGAGATCCACTGGGATCGCGAGAAGGGCCGCGGCCGACCGTTCTATTATTTCGCGTACGGCGCGGCGATCACCGAGGTCGAGGTCGACGCGTTCACCGGGATGTACGCGATTCGCCGCGTCGACATCCTGCACGACGTGGGCGACTCGCTCTCTCCGATGATCGACGTCGGCCAGGTCGAGGGCGGGTTCGCGCAGGGCGCGGGGTGGCTCACCCAGGAAGAGCTGGTGTGGGACGACAAGGGCGCGCTGAGGACGCCGAACGCGAGCACGTACAAGCTGCCGAGCCTCGGCGAGTGTCCGCCGGTGTTCCGCACGAAGCTGCTCGAGCGCGCGCGCCAGGAGGGCGTGGTCGGCGGGAGCAAGGCAGTCGGCGAGCCGCCGCTGATGCTCGCGATCAGCGTGCGTGAAGCGCTGCGCGACGCCGTCGCGGCGTGCGCGGCGACGGGTCGCCGCGGCGCGGTCGCGCTCGCGTCGCCGGCGACGGCGGAGCAGGTGTTCTGGGCGATCCAGACGCTGCGCGAAGAGGGCCGGGCGACGATGCCCGAGCCGATCGTCGGCGTGCGCAGCTGAGCCGGTCGACTGGTGAGCGCGATCGAGGCGATTCGGAAGCGGCCGGGGATGTACGTCGGCGACGTGCACGACGGGTCCGGGCTCTTGCAGGTGCTGTGGGAGGTCGTCGCGAACGCGATCGACGAGCACCTCGCGGGACACGCCTCGCGCGTGCGGGTGACGATCGAGAGCGACGACTCGTTCGTGGTGGAGGACGACGGGCGCGGCATCGCGCCCGACGTCGCGATACGCGCGCTGACCGAGCTGCACGACACGAACACGCTCGACGGACATCACCCGCACGTGCACATCGGGCTGCACGGCGTCGGGCTCGTGGTGGTGAACGCGCTGAGCGAATCACTCGTCATCGAAAGCCGGCGCGGAGGGCGCATCCACCGCGCGCGCTTCGCGCGTGGCGTGTGCGTCGAGCCGATGCACGACGACGGCGCGTCCGACATGCGCGGCACGCGCATCTCGTTCCGGCCGGATCCCGAGATCTTCAGCTGGACACGCGTCGATCTGACGCGCGCGCAGTCGCGCATCGACGAGCTCGGCGCGTTCCTCGAACGGCTCTCGATCGAGCTCGTGATCGCGGAGCGTCGGATGCGCCCTCCCGTCGGCATCGCCGCGCTGCTCCGTGATCCACGTGGGCTGCACGCACCGGTGCTGCATCGCGCGACGATCGGCGACATCGGCGTCGAGCTCGCGGTCGTGCTCCACGACCGGCCCTGGGGCAGCGTGCGCACGTTCGTGAACACGATGGAGACGCGCGACGGCGGCGTGCATCTCGTCGCGTTCTGGTCCGCGTTGCGGATGTTCTTCGCGGAGGCGAGCGAGCCCGAGCGCTTCGCCCACGCGGTCGTGCATGTTTCGTCGGCCGATCCGGCCTACGGCGCGCCGATGCGCGACGAGCTCGTCGATCCGCGTGCGAGACGACCGGTCGTCGACGCGACGCTCGAGCTGCTGCGCTCGCTCGCCGACGCGCACCCCGACGCCGTCGCGCGCGTTCGAGAGCTCGCGAAGTAGCCGAGCTCCGTCGCTGAGCGCTGCGGCGCGTCGTCACCTCGATCGCGTGGCGGTGCGCCCTCGGGCTTCGACGTGCCGCTCTCGATCGGCGCGCGTTGCGCCTGGGCGTGCGGTTTGCTCGTCAGGCGCGCATGGATCCGCACACCGCGCGACCCGAGCTCGAGCACGAGTATCCGACGTCCGACGGCGCACGGAGCGTCTACGACGATCAGGATCTGCAGCGTGCGGTGCAGGCCTATCGCTTCTTCTATCCGACCGTCTCGATGGAGGCGATTTTCCACGGAAATCGCCAGGCCGGCGTGGAGGACGGCAAGGCGATCATGATGCTCGCCGCGGGCCCTCGGCACGTCGGGTTCACCGTCAACTCCGACACTCCGTACGCGGCTTGTGTGCTCGATCTCCAGTCGATGGGGCCCACCGTCATCGACCTCCCGCCCGGGCCCTACGTCGGAATGGTCGACGATCACGATCACCGCTGGATCGGCGACATCGGCATTCCCGGGCCCGATCGCGGCGAAGGAGGTCGCTATCTCCTGCTCCCGCTCGACTACGCAGGTGAGATCCCCCGCGATCACCTCGTCGCGCGATCACCCACGCGCAGAGCGCTCCTCGGGCTCCGCGCGATCCCCGGCGAGAGCGGGACCGAGGGCGCGATGGAAGCGCTCCGCCGCGTGAAGATCCATCCGTACGCGCGGCCCGACGCACCGCTCGGCGTGATCGACGTGTCGGATCGCGACATCGACACGTCTCCGCTGCGCTGGGAGAACGAGCTCGAGTACTGGCGGAGGCTGCACGCGGTGCTCGAGCAGGAGCCGCCGCGCGAAGAGTTCCGACCGATGTACGGGCTGCTCGCCGCGCTCGGCATCGAGCGCGGGCGACCGTTCGCGCCCGATCGACGCATGAAGCGCATCCTCGAGCTCGCGACCGAGGTCGGGCTCGATCAGATGCGCGTCGAGGGATTCGCGGCGGGGCGCCCCGATCTCCTCGTGTGGCCCGATCGCCGCTGGGAGTGGATCGGCCTGACCGCGGATCCCGACTTCGAGTCGGGCAGCCACCTCGATCTGCAGGCGCGCGATCGCTGGTTCGTGCAGGCGATCGGCGCCTCGCCCGCGATGTTCCGGCGCGCGCCGGGCGGCGGATCGATCTACTTCCTCGGCGCGCGCGACGACTCGGGCGAGTACCTCGACGGCGGCCACACCTACGAGCTGCGCGTGCCGCTGCCGGTGCCGGCGCAGCTCTTCTGGTCGGTCACCGCGTACGACTCGAAGACACGCTCGCAGGTCCGCGCGCCGCAGGATCGAGCAGTGCTGAGCTCGCTCCAACGGACGTTCGAGCCCGGGCCCGACGGCTTCGCACGCCTCCACTTCGGTCCGACCGCACCGCCCGGCGGTGAGCGCGCGTGGATCCAGACCACGCCGGACACCGGCTTCTTCCTCTACATGCGCATCTACGGCCCCGAGCCCGCCGCGTTCGACGGCTCGTGGAAGCCGGGCGATCCGACGCGCATCGATCGCGCCCCGGCGCGCGCGCGCACGATCTCGCCTGCGACGCTGCGCTCGATCTCGACGCCCGACTCCATCGAGAGCGCGATCGGCACGCTCCGCTTCCACGACGGAATCCCGAGGACCGAGACGGCCGCGCGTCTCTACGATCATCTCGACTCCGTGCATGCTCAGAATGCCTATCTGAATGGCCTCCAGGCGGTCTCGACGTACGCAATCCGACAGGGCCTCTTCGACGTCGGCGTGCGCGACAACGACGTCCTCGTCTTCTCGCGACTGATGGATTCGCAGTCGCTCTTCCTCACCGCGAATTGCGACACCGTCTATTTCATCTCGATGCTCGACGTGAGCGCGGGGCCGCTCGTCCTCGAGCTCCCGGCGCGGACGCTCGGCGTGATCGACGACATGTGGTTCCGCTGGGTCGGCGACGTCGGCACGTCGGGGCCCGATCGCGGCGAAGGCGGGCGATATCTGATCGTGCCCGAGCGCTACGCGGGCCCGCTGCCCGAGGGCGGCTTCTACGTGCTCCGCTCGAAGACCGATCATCTGCTCTTGCTCGGCCGCGCGTTCCTCGAGGACGACGATCCCGCGCCCGCAGCGGCGCGCATCCGGCGCGATCTGAAGATCCAGCCCTACGTCGCCGGCACGATCGGCAGCAGCATCGGCGCGTACCTGCGCAGCGAGGGACCGCTCGGCGCGCTCGCCGCGCCCGCGCGTCCGACGCGCTTCGTCGAGGGCACGGGGCTCGTGATGAGCACGATCCCGCCCAACGACGAGTCGTTCTTCGAGATGCTCGATGCCGTCGTGCAGCTCGAGCCCGCGGAGGCGCTCGATCCCGAGATCGCCGGCCACGCGGCGGCGATCGGGATCGTGAAGGGCCGCCGGTTCCGTCCCGACAAGCGACTGCAGCGCATCCTGAGCGAGGCGATCGTCATCGCGAACGCGACCGCGCGCACCATCGCGGTGCGGCCGCGCGCCAGCGAGGGATTCGGGTACTACGGCGAGGGCTCCGCGTGGTCGAATCCGCTCTTCGTCGGTGGATACGAGTTCCTCCGCCCGCCGCCGCGCATCACGAGCGACGGAGTCGAGCAGCTCCCGAGCTCCGGCGCGCGCGCGCTCGCCTCGCGCACGCAGATGTTCTATCTCGCGACCGGCATCACGCCGGCGATGTGCATGCGGCTCGAGAACGTCGGCTCGCAGTACCTCGGCGCGTTCTACGACGCCGACGGTGACCCGTTCGACGGCGCGAGCACGTACGAGCTCACGCTGCCGCCCGGGATCCCCGCCGGGCTCTTCTGGTCGCTCACGCTCTACGACAACCAGACGCGCTCGATGCTGCAGACGCCGCAGCGATTCCCGCGCGCCGGGAGTCAGGCGTATCCGACGCCCGCCGCGGTCGCGCGCGAGGACGGATCGATCACCGTCTTCTTCGCGCCCGAGCGACCGCACGGCGTGCCCGAGGGCAACTGGATCCAGACCGTGCCGGGCAAGGGCTGGTTCGTGCTGCTCCGGCTCTACAGCCCGCTGCGCGCGTTCTTCGACAAGACGTGGCGCCCCGGCGAGATCCGGCACACCACGCCGCGCGTCAGCGCGTGAGCGCGGATCACACGGCGCTGCGCACGACGCGCGTGAGCCAGAGCGACGTCTGCGCGTCGGGATCCCAGGGCCCGAAGCACTCGACGTCGTACGTGCCCTCGGCGAGCGCGAACTGGATCACGCCGCCGTGCTCCTCGAGGATCTTCGGCTGGAGCGCGGGGTCCTTCAGCGCCTTGCCGCTCAGCGATCCATCGAAGAGCGTGTAGTTGCCGCCGGTCGCGCGGAACTTCCGCGGCAGCACGTGCCACCCGCTGACGGGCAGCATCTCGAGGTGTCCGTCGAGCGAGCGATCACCCTCGCAGTAGACCGCGGTGACGAGCAGCACGCCGCCGAGCTCGAGCGGGACGACCGTCGTGAGCTCGGGATCGCGCAGCACGATCACCTGGCTGCCCGCGAACTCACCGATCGCTGCGAACTGCGGCATCCGCTGCGTCGCGACGTCGCCTCCGGGCCAGCGATCCACGTCCGATTCGCGCAGCACCACGGGGGGTCGACCCTGGATCCAGTCGTACATCCGAGCTCGGGCCCATTCTCGCCCGAATCGCGTTGCGCTGGAAGATCACTCCGCAGGCGCACACGCCGGATCACCGAACGGCGCGGTCCGATCGACGTCGACGATGCAGCGGTAGTGCGGGCACGCACCTTCGCACCACACGCGGCCGTCGGGGGTCTCGACCGCGCCGCTCCCGTCGGCGCCGATCGACACGATCGCGACCTCCTCGTCGATCGCGCGCGGCGCGACCAGGGCGTCGCCCTCCGGCGTGCGCGACACGTGCACGGCGTCGCTGCGGCGGTGTCCGAACGACGCGCGCGGAGATCCCACGCCGAGCTCGCGCCGCGCGCCCGTCTCGGGATCGACGAGCACCCAGCGCGGGCCGACGACGATCCCCGCGACGCGGGTCGCGACCACGATGCCGCGCGCGTCCCACCCGAGCGCGTCCTGGGTCTCCGCGAGGCTTCGCTCGCTCGGATGAAGCGCGAGCACCGCGAGCGTGCGCGCGTCGAGCACGTACACGCCTTCCCAGTCGTCGTTCCACGGCCCGACGATCACCGCGAGGCGCGCTCCGTCGGGCGACGGAGTCGCGCGCGAGATGCGGCTGTACGCGTCGGGCGGCGTGAAGTCCGCGATCACCGCGCCGCGCTCGGGCTCGACGAGCTGGATGCCGTCGTGGGGATCGGACAGCAGCCAGTGATCACCGCGCCACTCCGCGTACTGCCAGATCCCCGTGAACGTCCGCGCGCGCGATCGCGTCCAGCCGCGCGTGCTCGAGACGAACGCGGCGCGCCGCCCGTTCACGTCGCGGATCACGAGCAGTCGATCGCCCGGCGCGGCGAACACCTGCCAGCCCGGTGGATACTCGCCGTTGGGCCCGCTCGGCAGCGTGATCGGGGCCAGCGGTGCGCCCGACTGATCGAAGCGCGCGAGCACGCCCTGCGCGTCGACCGCGCCGATCCATCCGTCGCCGATCACCGGCTCGATCGCGCGCGAGCGACCGTTCACGTCGCGATAACGCTCCACCGGCGCGTCGCTCAAGCGCACCGGCGACGTGCGCGCGGCCCAGTCGAACAGGAAGAGCCCGTGCGCGCCGTGATGCACGAGCCGTCCGTCGGGCAGCGGGATCCACGGCGCGGGCAGCTCCGCCTCGACCTCTCGGATGCCATCGAGCCCGGTCGGCGGCGCGCACTCGATCCAGTCCGCCTCGAGGGCGCGCGCGAGGTGCGCGCGGCGCGCCTCGCTCTCGGTCGCGTGCAGACCGATGCGATCGATCGCGCCCGACGCGTCGATGCAGTTGCTCCAGAACGTCTCGCGCGTCGCGAGCGTCGCGCCGTCGCGCAGCGTGTCGAGCCACGCCGGTCCGGTCGCGGAGAACGCGAGCGCTCGGTCGTAGCGCCGCGTGAGATCGCGCGACCAGAGCACGTGCGCGTGGCCTTGCACCGACAGGTCCCAGGGCGGCACGTCGAGCGCCCGCGGCTCGCCCGACGCGAGATCGAACACACGCATCCCCTCGTTGGTCTGCATCACGCAGAGCTCGGAGGTCGCGGCGACGCGCACCGCGTACGGCAGCTCGCGCGTCCAGAGCCACTCGCGCGTCCGGAGATCGAACGCACCGACCCGCGCGCGATCGAGGATCACGCACGCGCGCCAGAAGCTGGGATCGAGCTCGATGTTCGACACCGAGCCCAAGCGCTCGCTCGCCCACGTGATCCCGGTGTCGGGATCGAACACCCGCACCTCGTCGTCGATCGCCGAGACCTCGCGCCGCCCCACACCCGCGACCTCGATGCGCGAGTAGACGAACTGGCTCGCGGGCGCCTGGCGCAAGAGGCGCGGCGCGAAGCGCGGCGCGGTCGCGGGCGCTGGGCCTGGAGCAATCGCGCTCGGGCGGCTCGGGTGAGCGGCCGAGGCGCCGCACGCGGCGAGCAGGAGCGCGAGGAAGATCGAGAGACGCACGGTGCTGCGAACGACGGGCATGGGCGCGCGCGGATTCAGCGCTCGTCGTCCGAGAGCGGCTCGTCGGAGTCGAGCGCGCGTCGGATCGCGGCGTCCTCGAGCGCGCGCATGTGCGAGCCCGCTCCTTCTCCGTGCCGCAGCGCGACGAGCTCGCCCACGATGCTCACCGCGATCTCCTCGGGCGACACCGCGCCGATGCGCAGCCCGACCGGCGCGTACACGCGATCGAGCGGCGGGAGCGCGCCACGCCGCGCGCGGATGCGCCGCAGGATGCGCACGATCTTGCGGCGGCTGCCGATCACGCCGAGGTACGCGTGGGGCAGCGTCGCGTAGAGATCGAGGGCCTCTTCGTCGAGACGATGGTCGTGGGTGACGACGAGCAGCCAGTCGTGCGCGGTGGGCGCGACGCGATCGCGCGCGTCGCGCGGCTCCGCGAGCACGCGGGTGCATCCGGGAAAGCGCGCCTCGTCGTTCAGCTCCTCGCGATCATCGACGATCGTGATCGCGAACCCGACGGTGCGCGCGATCGCCGCGGTCGCCTTCGCGACGTGGCCCGCGCCGAAGATGACGAGGCGCGGCGCGCCTTCGATCGGCTCCACGAACACCTCCATCCGCCCGCCGCAGCACATGCCGAGATCGCGCCCGAGCTCGCGCGCGAGCACCCTCGGCGTTCCGTCGCGCACGCACTCGCGCAGCGCTTCGATCACCGCCTGCTCGATCGCGCCGCCGCCCACGGTGCCGACCAGCGTCCCGTCGGGGCGCAACAAGAGGCGCGCGCCGGGCTGCTGCGGGGTCGAGCCCGATGCGCGCGTCACCGTCGCGAGCGCGCCGCGACCTCCGCCGCGCAGCAGCGCGAGCAGTGCTTCGGTGACCTCGATCATCCGATCGAGATCATTCCACTTCTTGCACGTACTTCGACACCAGCACCTTCACGCCGTGCTCGCCGCCGAAGTCGATCTCGAGCTTGTCGCTCTCGGGCAGCGAGCGCAGCACGACCCCGATGCCGAAGCGCGGGTGGTGCACGCGACGTCCCGACGTCTCGCGCGTCTTGTCGGGCAGCACGAGCGTGCGCTCGAGGTGCGGCTGCCAGTCGCGCGGTCCTTCGTCGAGCGCGAGGTCGAGATCGAGATCGACCGCGGTCACGTCGACGTCCGCGCCGTCGTCGTCGTCGCTCGCGCCGGCCGAGAGGATCTCGCCCATCACGCCGTCGACGACGCGCTCGAGCCACGACGCGAGCGAGCCGCCGTCCGACTCGGTGCGGTCCTCGGGATCGAAGAGCGTGACCCGCAGCGCGAAGCCGGGATCGGGTCGGCGCGCGATGCACACGAGGTGCTTGCCGTGCACGCCGAGCACGATGCGCCCCTTGCCGAGGCCCATGTCCCAGGCGCGCTCGGAGCGCGAGCCCACGTGCGCGAGCGAGAACTGATCGAACGTGGCGGCGCGCGCCGCGAACAGCGCGAGCGCGTCGTCGGCGATGCGCGCGCGCAGGAAGTCCTCGAGCGTGTCGACCGCCTCGAGCGAGAGCGTCGGGCGCGGATCGATCGGCTTCGCCTCGCGCCCTTCGAGCGTCGCGACCCGTCCCTCGAGCGCGAGCAGCCGCGCGAGCGCGGCGCGCACTTCGGGCGCCACCTCGAGCGGCCCCGGCTCTCGCACGTCGCGCAGCGCGCGTCGCTCACTCGAAGGAGAGGTCTCTCGTCGCACGGCCGCCACTGCCCCACCCGCGTCGAATCCGGACTTCGACTTCACTGCTCGTCCTCGCTCCACGGCTCTCGCGTGCCCCCCACGCTCGCGCCGATCAGTTCGGGCGATCCCCCGCGAACACGACGCGCTCGCCCGGCTCGCCGACGAGCTCCGCGAGCTCGAGCGCCTCGCCCTTGAACTCGTACGGCACGTAGCAGTTCACGGGCTCCTCCGCCGCGTGCTCCATCGCGACCTGGATCGCGGCCGTCATCGCCTGGTCGTTCTCGTCCTCGAGCGTGACGTCGGCGACGACCGCGACGGCGCGATAGTCCTCGCGCGACTCGCGCAGCGTCTTGCGCAGGCTCTCGACGACCTGCTCGGGCTCGCGCTCGTCCTCTCCCTCCTCGTCGGGTGAGAGGTGCATGATCTCGCCGTCCTTGCGGAGCGCGAGCGCGAACGGCTCGAACTCGCCTTCTTGCTCGAGCATCTCGGCGGCCACCTCGACCGCGCCGTTCAGCAGGTCGTTGAGCTCTTCGCGCGCATCGCGGTCGGACATAGTCGGGGACCATAGCGCCCGACTTCGCGGGCGTCACGCGGGCGGCGTGGCGCTGCGCCACGCGGATCAACGCGTCTCTTCGCGGCGCTCGGCCCGCGCGCCAGCCGGCACTTCGAGGGCGTCCCAGAGGTCGTCGGCGCGCAGCCCGAGCCAGGGATCGCTCGCGGGCGTGAGGAAGAGCTCGGCGTAGACGCGCTCGTTGAGCACGGTGAGCCCGGGCGCGGTGCGCAGCAGGCCGCGCGCGCGACGATGCAGCGTCACCTCGTTGCGCGCGCCGTCGATCGCGGCGACCGAGGCCAGGCGCGCGGCGAGCGCGTCGACGTCGCGACGCCCCGTCTTGAGGCGCAGCAGCGCGAGCGTGCGCGCGTCGGGGCGCGCGTCGAGCACGTCGGCGGTCGCGGCGAGCTCCCAGCGAATGGGCGGCGGCGTGGTGACGCGCGCGACGTCGCGCGCCATGAGCCGCATCATCGGGGTCTCGATCGCGGCCTTGCCCACGGTGATCGGCATCGCGACGAGCGCGCTCGGCGCCGCGACGCGCGCCTGGTCGATGGCGCCGGGATCGGAGAGCTGGAGCGCGGCGTAGAGCGGGAGCTCGGGCGCGCTCGCGCGGCGCTCTTCCCAGCTGCGCTCGAGCTCGGCGAGCTCGGCGTCGTGCCCGTCGCGCAGGCAGGTGTCGAACGCGTCGCGCGCGAGCGGAGCGCAGCGCGTCGCGAGGGCGTGCCCGCGCTCGAGCGCGGCGGTGAATTGCGCGGGCGCGTAGAGCCCGGGGATCGCGTCGATCGGGCGGCCATCGGCGTCGAGCACGTAGTGGACGCTGTTGCCGGTGACGGTGCGCTCGATGCGACGGCCGTCGCCCATGTCGATCGTGATGACCGGCGCGGGGCGCTCGCTCGACCAGTGCAGCACGAAGCGCTCCGAGAGCACGCGCGCGACGGCCGCATTCGGATAGAGCACGGTGCGGAAGAAGCGGCTGTTCGCGCACGAGAGCTCCTCGTCGAGACGACCGAGGAGCCGCAGCGAGAGAATGGGACGCCCGGTGCGGCGCGCCTCGGCGCGCGCGGTGTCGAGGTCGGTGTGCCAGTAGAGGCCGCTCGCGTGGCCGTCGCGCTGCGCGCTCACCACGTCGATCGCGCGACGCAGCCGCTCGGTCGCGTCGTCGGGCGCGAGCGGCGGTGCGTCGCGCAGCGTGGTGATCGCCGCGGCGTGGACGCGCAGCAGCGCGGCGTGCCCCGCGGGACCGAGCGCGCGCAGCGACGCGATCGCGGGCTCTGCGACGTCGGGATCGGGATCGACCGCGCGCCGCGCGAGCGAGTCGGGATCGTCGGCGTGGTGACGCTCGCGCTCGGCGAGCGCGAGTGACGTGACGGCCGACGTCGTGGCGAGCGCGAGCAGCACGAGCGGGAGCGCGAGCGATCGGATGCGATGGGTCATCGAGGCCTCCTCGCTCCGAGCCTGGGATCGCGCGCGGCGCGCGCTCGTCAGGGTTCCGTAAGAACGGCCTTTACCGAAGACTTACGGATCGGGCGCGCGCGGTGCGCGTAGAACGTGGATGATCGGCGCAGCGATGACGACGACTCCGCGCGTGCTGGTGGTGGAGGACGAGGCGCCGATCCTCGACGGGCTGCTCGCGCTCTTTCGCGCGCAGGGCTGGGACGCGTCGGGCGTGGCCGACGGCGCGAGCGCGCTCGAGTCGCTCGCGGCCTCGCGCGTCGATCTGGTGGTGCTCGATCTGATGATCCCCGGCGTGCCCGGGCTCGAGGTGCTGCGGCGGGTGCGGGCGCGGGGCGACGACACGCCGGTGCTGGTGCTCACCGCGAAGGGCGCCGAGGAGGACGTCGTCGCGGGCATCGAGCACGGCGCCGACGACTACGTGACCAAGCCGTTCGGGATCCGCGAGCTCGTCGCGCGCGCGAAGGGTCTGCTGCGCAGGCCGCGCACGACGAGCGGCGCGCCGCGGCGCATCGCGATCGCGGGCGCGACGATCGATCTCGACGCGCTCGAGGTCCGATGGGACGCGAGCGCCGATTCTCCTGCGACGATGCGCCTGACCGCGCGCGAGGGATCGCTCCTCGAGTACCTCGCGGCGCGCGCGCATCGCGCGGTGACGCGCGAGGAGCTGCTCGTCGACGTGTGGGGCTATCGCGACGGAACGGTGCGCACCCGGACGGTCGACGTGCACGTGCAGCAGCTGCGCACGAAGCTGCGCGCGGTGCCGGGCGGCGAGGCGTGGATCGCGACCGTGCGCGGGCGCGGCTATCGCCTCGCGCTCGGAGGAGAGCTCGACGAATGAGCAGGTCGCGCGCGCGCTGGCTCGCGCTCGGCGTCGCGCTGCCGACGGTGCTGCTCGGCGTCGGGTGGCTCGCGGCGTCGGCGCGCGAGCGCGCGTCGCGGGTGCGCGAGATCGAAGGACGGCTCGAGGGTGTCGCCGCGGCGGTGCGCGGCGCGGTCGACGAAGGGCTCGAGGAGCTGCGACGTCGCGAGGACGAGCGTCCTTTTTATCTCTACAACCACTACTACAGCCCGCCCGACGTGCTCGCGATCAGCGATCCCGTCGCGGTCTCGCCGCTCGCCGCCGGGCCTCGCGACGAGCGGGTGATCGGCTGGTTCCAGGTCGATCCCGATGGGACGGTGCGCACGCCGTGGACCGCGACGCCCGACGAAGAGGGCCCGCCCGAGGCCGCGCGGGTGCGCGCGCTCGCGCGCAGCGATGCGCTCGCCGATCTGCGCGCGCTGGTGCGCGGTCGCGATGCGGGTCAGCTCGTCGCGCGCGCGCGGCCGAGCGTCGCCGAGCCGGTGCTCCTCGCGGACGCGTGGCGCGCGCTGCAGAGCGATGCGAACGCGCCGGTGACGGTCGCGCTCAACGCGGACGCGGTGTCGCTCGCGAACGAGATCCAGCAGGCCCAGGCAGGCGACGTGGGCGCGTTCGAGCGCATCTCGCGGCGCGGCCGGCAGGCGCCGGTGACCACGCGCCGCAGCGTCGCGCTCGACGAGCTCCAGCAGTCGCGCGGCGCCGCGCGTCCTCCGCCGCAGCAGCCCGTGCCGGCTCCCGTCCCCGACGGACCGCCGCTCGTGCCCACGTCGATCGAGGTCGACTACACGCCGATGCAGTGGCGCGCCGACGACGACGCGGTCGTGCTCACGCGCGTCGTCTCGCACGAGGGCGCGGCGGTGCTGCAGGGCGTGGTGCTCGATCGCGCGGCGATCGCGTCGCGCTGGGTGCCCGAGGTGATCGCGCGGGTCTCGGCGGGCGGACCGGCGCCGCGCGTGATCGAGGCCGACCGCGACGCGACGTGCGCGCTGCGGCGCCCCGCGAGCGAGACGCTGCACGGCCTCGATCTGTGCTTCGAGCACACATCGATCGCGGCGTCGATCGCCGCGCTCGACGGCGAGATGCGGTGGCAGGTCGGCGCGCTGATCGGGCTCGTGCTCGCGGTCGCGGCGGCGGCGCTGGCGATCGCGCGTGCCTCGCGGCGCGCCGAGGAGCTCGCGATGCAGCGCAGCGCGTTCGTGAGCGCGGTCAGCCACGAGCTGCGCACGCCGCTCACCACGATCCGCATGCACGCCGAGATGCTCGAGGACGATCTCGTCGACGACGCGCGCCGGCCTCGTGTGTATCGGGAGATCGCGACCGAGAGCGTGCGGCTGACGCGCCTGGTCGAGAACGTGCTCGAGATCTCGCGGCTCGAGGAAGGACGGCGCGCGCTGCGCAAGACGCGCGGCGATCTCACGGCGCAGGTGCGCGACGTGGTGTCCGCGCAGATCCCGTTCGCGTCGGCGAAGGGCTGCGTGCTCCGCGCGATCACCGGCGAGCCGATCGAGCTCTCGTTCGACGCGCAGGCGATCGAGCAGATCGTGGTGAACCTGATCGACAACGCCGTGAAGTACGCGCCCGGCGAGATCGACGTCGAGGTGCGCGGCGCCGGCGAGCGCGTCGTGATCGCGGTGCGTGATCGCGGTCCGGGGATCCCGGAGGCCGAACGATCGCGCGTCTTCGAGCGCTTCCATCGCGTCGAGCGCGCGGAGACCGCGCACAAGCCGGGCACCGGCATCGGGCTCTCGCTGGTGCGCGATCTGGCGCGCGCGCACGGCGGCGAGGCGAGCGCACACGAGCGGGAGGGCGGAGGATGCGAGCTGCGGGTCGAGCTGCCGCGATCGTGATCCTGATCGCGATCGGGATTCCGACATCGAGCGCACAGGACGAGGCGCTGGTCGTGGAGCGCGTGCGGTTGCCGCGCGCGCCCGAGGTGGACGTCGGCGATCGCATCGCGACGATCGTGCGCTTCGATCTGCGGCGCTACGCGCTGCGCTTCCTCACCGAGAGCCACGAAGGACCGCGGCGCCCTGCGCCCGCGTGGGTGCGCGATCACCGCCTCGTGGGCGCGATCAACGCGGGCATGTTCCTGCCGAGCGGGCGCAGCTGCGGCTATCTGCGCGCGCGCGGCGAGGTGCGCAGCGATCGCCGTCCCGCGCGCTTCGACGCGGTGATCGGCTTCGATCCCCGCGCCGAGCGTGCGCCCTTCGCGATCGGAGGCACGGGATGCGGCTTCGATCTCGACGGAATGACGGAGCGCTACGACAGCGTGCTCCAGGGCGTGCGCATGATGGTCGACTGCGAGGGACGACCGCAGCGCACGTGGCGTACCCGCCGCTACAGCGCGGCGCTGCTGGGCGCGGACCGCGAGGGCCGCGCGGTGATGGTCCACGTGCGCACCCCGTATCGCATGCAGGTGCTCGCCGAGATGCTCGCCGCCGACGCGCTCGGGCTGCGCGGTCTCGTGTACATGGAGGGCGGCCCCGAGGCGTCGCTGGTGATCGACGCGGGACGCACCCAGGTGCGCGAGATGGGCAGCTGGGAGGACGGATTCCACGAGGCCGACGACGTCCGTGAATTCTGGGATCTGCCGAACGTCGTGGGCGTCGAGGCGCGATGAGGCACGCGCTCGCGATCCTGCTCGTCGCGCTCTGCGCGATCTCCCTCGTCGCCTTCTGCGCGATGCCGGTGCGCTCGCAGGACGCGCCGCTCGGGGTCGCGGTCGCCATCGAAGATCCTCAGCATCGCGTGCTCCCGCGCGTGCGTGCCGCGCTCGATCGCGCGCGACGTGGCGAAGGCGTCGCGCGCCTCTCGTTCTGGGGCGCGTCGCACACCGCGTCGGATCAGTACACCGGGTTCCTGCGCGAGCGTCTGCAGCGGCGCTTCGGCGACGCGGGCGCGGGGCTGGTGATGCCGGCGGTGCCGTTCGCGCTCTACGAGCGGCGCGACGTGACGATCCACGAGAGCGCGGGGTGGCGCGGAGTGCGGGTGCGCGGCGCCGAGCGCGCGCGCGATCGCTACGGGCGCGCGGGGTTCGCGGTCGAGACGACGAGCGCGTCGTGGGCCCGGGTGCGCGCGTCGACCGTCGCGCACGCCGAGCTCTGGGCGTCGGGCGCGGGCACGGTCGAGCTCCGCGTCGACGACGCGATCGTCGCGAACGTGCCGCTCGCGCAGCGCACGACGTTCCTCGAGGCCGACGTGCCGCGCGGATCGCACGTCGTCGAGGCGCGGGCGCGCGGTGACGGACCGGTGCGCGTCTTCGGCGTCCTGCTCGAGACCGGCCGTCCCGGCGTGATCGTCGAGTCGTTCGGCGTGCCCGGCGCGCGAGCGCGCGATCAGCTGCCGTGGGACGAGGCCGAGCTGCGCGCGCAGATCGCGCGGCGTCCTCCCGATCTCGTCGCGCTCGCGTACGGCACCAACGAGACCGGCGATCGCACGCCGATGGCCGCGCTCGAGCGCGATCTGCGCGAGGTGATCGCGCGATGGCACCGCGTCGCGCCGGAGAGCGCGTGCCTCGTCATCGGCCCCTCGGACTGGATGCAGACGCGCGCGGGCGCGCTCGGTCCGCGGGCGCGCACCACCGAGGTCCGCGATCTCTATCGCCGCACCGCGCTCGCGGAGGGCTGCGGCTTCTTCGATCTGCTCGCGCTGCAAGGCGGGCCGGGCGCGATCGCGCGCTGGGTCGCCATGGGCTGGGCGCTGAACGATCACGTACACATGACCGACGAAGGTCACGCGCGCGTCGCGGAGCTGCTCGAGCGCGCGCTCGTCGCTCGCTGACGCGCCTTCGCGGCGAGGCGATCCCACGCGACGATCGCCGCATCGGCGCGCACCAGCGTGCACTCCGAGAGGTCGTTCCGCGCGCGCAGCGTGCGCAGCTGCATTCGCTCGTCGTCGGGCTGCACGAGCGTGAGCTCCGTCCAGAGCGCGAAGCGCGCGAGCAGCGCGCCGATCAGCGGCACGTCGACGAAGAAGCGCACCACGATCCAGGTGCGCGCCGCGTCGATCGGCGTGCACGCGACGAAGCCGCCGAGCCACGGCGCGAACGAGAGGAACACGATCCCGGGCAATCGCGCCTCCAGCGCGACGTCCCATCCGCGGCTCGCGCGCTCCTCGCGCATCGTGCCCTCGGCGCGCACCACACCGTCTTCCTCGCGCACCCGCCACGGATCGAGCCGCGGGCCCACGCCGCTCGAGAAGCGTCGATGTGCGAACGGGAAGTGATGCACGTCGAGCATCGCCTCCATCACGCGCGAGAGCGGCACGTCCCACGTCATCGTGCGCGTCCACGCGCGCCGATCGTGCGACGGCATCGCATCGGGCCACGGGAGCGGCGCGTCGCGCGTCGGACCGCGCCACATCCACACCAGGCCACGCTCCTCGCGCACCACGCGCGGCGCGATCTGCATGCGCGGCGGCACCCGCGCGTCCGCGCCCTCGCACGGCATCGCGACGCATCGGCCCGACGTGTCGAAGCGCAGCCCGTGGTATGCGCACTCGAGCTCGCCACGCACCACGCGCCCCTCGCCGAGATCGACGCCGCGATGCGGACACCGTGCGTCGTGTGCGTGCAGCACGCCCCGCTCGTCGCGCCACAGCACGATGCGCTCACCGAGCCGCGTCACCGAGCGCGGCGCGCGCCCCACGTCGCGCGACTCCGCGATCACCCACCAGCCCTCGATCTCGTCCATGCGTTGCTACGCTGCGCTGCGATCGACCGAGCCGCCGTGACCGACGACGCCAGCACGCCTGACCTTCCGCGCCAGCCCACCACGTGGGGTCGCACCCTCGCGGCGATGCTCGATCGTTCGCGCGCGCTCGGGCTCGACCCCGACGCGCTCCGGCGCGCTCTCGGCGTCGACGAGACCGTGCTGCGCGATCCCGACGGGCGCGTGCCGCTCACCGCGCTCTACGATCTCGTCGAGCGTGTGATCGACGACACCGGCGATCCGCACGCCCACCTCCGGCTCGCGCAGCAGCTCGACGTCGAGGCGTTCGACGCGCTGGGCCTGCTCGTGATGTCGAGCCCGACGTTCGGCGTCGCCCTCGAGCGCACGCTCGAGTACCAGCGCGTCTTCGCGGAGGGCGAGCGCTACGACGCGATCACCACCGAGCGCGCGGTGCACGTGCGCTACGTGCCGTGGGGCCCGCCGCGCCCGGCCCACGTCGCGATGGCCGACGTCTTCGCGCGCGATCTCGCGGTGAACGTCGCGATGGTCACCGGCGCGCCGATCCCCGGGGTGCAGGTGCGGCTGCGGCGGTCGACGCCCTCGGATCCCGCGCGCTGGGAGGCGCTGCTCGGCGTCCGTGCCGAGCTCGACGCGCCGGTCGACGAGGTCGTGCTCCCGAAGGACGCGCTCGACGTCGCGATCCCGCGCGCCGACGCGGTGCTCGCGCGCTTCTTCGCGCGCTACCTCGACGCGCGCCTCGCGAAGCTGCCCGCGCCCTCGTGGACCGCGCGCGCCGAGCGCGCGATCGAGGAGCTTCTGCCGCGCGGAGAGCCCACGCTCGCCGCGCTCGCCCGCCGGATGCACGCGAGCCCGCGCACGCTGCAGCGCCGCCTCGACGACGAGCGCACGACCTTCGGCGCGCTGCTCGACGCGGTGCGCCGCTCGCGCGCGCTCGCGCTGGTCGAGGCGGGCGTGTCGATCGCGGAGGTCGCGTGGATGCTCGGCTACTCCGAGCCGAGCGCGTTCCACCGCGCGTTCCGCCGCTGGACCGGGGAGACCCCCGCGACGTGGCGCGCTCGCCGCTCTTGAACGATCGTTCAAGAACTGCGCGTCACCCACCGCGCAGCGCGGTTCGCACGCTCGAGCCGGTGCCCAGCGGCCGCGCACACCGGCCGATCGGGTGGGGCGCTCCGGTGCGCACCGATCCGAACGGACGGGGCGGCCCTGCGAGAGCGTCGCTCGTGCATTGCGATCAGCACCTCGCGTCCGTACACCGAGGCGCCCAGATGCGTAAGTCGCTTCGCAGCAGCACCGCGGAGCCGCCGCCTCGTCGCAAGGGCGCGCGCATCGGTGGGATCTCTCTCGCGCTCGTCGCGCTGTCCGCGCTGGTCTGGCGCGCGCTCGAGGTCGAGGTTCCGGCGCTCGTCGCGTCGCAGGTGCGCGGCGAGCTCGCGGAGCTCGGGCTCGAGGACGCGCAGCTGCGGGTCGAGCACGTCGGGCTCGACGGCGTGCGCTTCGCGGACGTGCGCCTCGCGCCGGACCTCGAGGCCGAGTCGATCGACGTCGCGTTCGATCCGTTCGGTGATCGCGGCATCTCGATGACGATCGAAGGCGCGCGCTGGTCGACCGCGCTCGACGAGGACGCGCTTCGTGAGAGCACGCCCGCGCGGCTGCTCGCGCGCGCCGAGCCGCCGCGCGACGCGGGCGGCGGCGGCCCCGCGATCGATCACGTGCGCATCGAGCGCTCCCACGTCGTGCTCGCGCGCGCCGACGGCGCGCCGATCGACGTCGCGATCGAGGGCGAGCTCGCGCCCGGCGACACCCGCGGCGCCATCGTGCTCGAGACCGAGGCGCTCGGCGTCTGGGCGATCTCGATGCACCCGCGCGCGCACACGCTGCAGATCGAAGCGCGCGCTGCGTCCGGCGAGACGCTCGACCTCGAGATCGTCCAGCGCGACGACGCGGTCGCGTGGTCGCTCGACGGCACGCTCCCGCGCGCGATCGCGACCCGCCTCGCGCCGGCGATCGAGCTCTCGGCGCCGCCCTCGCTGCGCGCGCGTGGCACCGCGCGCGGCACGACGTGGACGCTCGACGACGGGCACCTCGACGTGCACGTCGCGCGCGCCGCGCACGAGATCGCCGAGGTGCAGGACGCGCACGTGGTGCTCGACGCGACGGGCGAGCTCGCGCCCGGCCTCGCGCTCGACGTGCGATCGCACCTCCACCTCGCGAGCGCGCGCATCGAGGACGTCCGGCTCGAGCGCGCGGTGCTCGCGCCGCGCCTCGACGTGGAGCGCGCGATCGACGGATCGATCGTCGCCCACGCCCGCACCGACGTCGGCGTGAAGCTCGGCGCGTTCGCGCTGGGCAGCGAGGGCTCCGAGCTGCGCCTCCACGACGTCGCGCTCGCGCTCTCGCCGCGCGGCGATCGTCCGATGATCGCGCGCACGAGCGCCGGCGAGGTGCAGATCACGCTGCATGCGCGCGCGCGCTCGCCGCGCGGCGACGGAGTGCTGCGCGCGTCGGACGTCGGCGCCGAGGGCGACGTCGACGTGGTGCTCGGTGATCGGCCTTCGCTCGCCGCGCCGCTCGCGATCCGCGTCGCGCGCCTC
Source organism: Sandaracinus amylolyticus (assembly GCF_000737325.1). Lineage (NCBI taxonomy): Bacteria > Pseudomonadati > Myxococcota > Polyangiales > Sandaracinaceae > Sandaracinus > Sandaracinus amylolyticus. The sequence continues at coordinate 9,716,141 of NZ_CP011125.1, read as the reverse complement.
GCGCAGCCCGATGCCGAGCTCGCGATGCGCGACGTGCGGCTCGAGCTCCCGATCGATCTCGACGAGCAGCGCTCGATCCGCGCGCGGGGTCGCGGCCGCGCGCGCCACACCGCGTGGGCCGGCGTGGCGCTCGGCGCGAGCGAGGGAACGCTCGCGCTCGAAGGCGATCGGCTCGCGCTGACGCTCGATGGTCGCGCGAGCGCGCGCGCTCCGTACCACGTCGACGTCGCGCTCGGCATGGAGAGCGGCCGCGGTCACGTCGACGTCGAGGTGCCGACCGAGCCGATCGACGCGAACGACGCCCTGCATCGCGTGTTCGTGGAGCACTGCGGCGCGCGCATCGTGGGGCGCGCAGGCGTGTCGCTGCACGCGCTGCTCGGTCCCCGCGCCGGCGCGGGCGAGGGCCGCGTGACGTTCGAGGACGTCGCGCTCGAGAACGAGTCGGGCCAGCTCCAGGCGACCGGCGTGAACGGCACGCTCGAGCTCGCGCACCTCGATCCGCCGGTGAGCGCGGGCGCCGATCGCGTTCGCTGGGACGCGCTGACGCTCGGCGGCACGATCTCGCTGCGCGAGGGCAGCGCGCGCATCCACTTCGCGCGCCCGCCGCACGCCGGCCGCACCGCGTCGGGCACGGTGCGTCGCGAGATCGTGATCGCGGGCGCCGAGGCCGCGGTCGGCGGTGGTCGCGTCGAGGTCGCGCCGTTCCGCGTCGATCCCGAGGCGCCGAGCCTCGCGCTCGATCTCACGCTGCGCGGCATCGAGCTGCAGCGCCTCGCGACGGCGGTCTCGAGCGGTCGCGCGAGCGGCACCGGTCGGCTCGACGGAAGCATGTCGCTGCGCGTCGATCTCGTCTCGGCGACGCCGCGCATCGTGCTCGGTCGTGGTCGCCTCTCGGCGCGCGGTCCCGGCCGCGTGCGCATCCGTGAATTGCCGGCGTCGGCGACGCCCGCGCGCGGCCTCGATCAGCTCCGCGACGGCGAGTGGATCGAGCAGCGCGTCCTCGCCGCGCTCGCCGACTTCGAGTACTCGCGCCTGGCGTTCGAGCTCCAGGGCGAAGAGGGGACGACGCGCCTGCGCGCGCGCGTCCAGGGTCGCGGCGCGCGCACGCCGCAGGAGCTCGATCTCACTCTCCAGGTCAACGGACTGCAGCCGGTGCTCGATCGGAGCCTCGTGCTCCTCGGCAGCCGGCCCTCGCAGGAGCCTTCATGAAGACGTCGTCGATGTCGTTCGTTCGCAACGCTCGCCGCGCGCTGGTCGCGCTCGGGCTCGTCTCGCTCCCGGTCGTCACGTCCGGGTGCTTCTCGCACGCGGTGCGTGTCGAGCCGATCTCCGTCGCGCCGGTGCAGGTGACGATGGACGTGAACCTGCACGTCGACGACGAGCGCGCGGCCGCCGAGCCGGGTGACGCAGCCCAGCCGTCGACCGAGCAGGCGACGACCGCGACGCCCGACGAAGGCTGATCGCGCCGCGCTCGGTCGCGTGCTCGAGCACGATCGAGCACGTCGGACGAGAACGAGAGCGCGTACGGTCGTCTCGGGGCCCCACCCGCCGCACGCCGGGGCCTATCCCTTGCGAGACCGAACGAACCCCGCGCGCCGAATCGCGTCCAGCAGGATCGGCGGGAGCAGGTTCTCGCCGACCTCGCTCAACGTCAGCGGGATCGACTCACCGGGTCGTCGCTTGAAGATCGTCGTGTGCGACGCCGCGACCTCCGACGCCGGGCGCCCGTTCGAGTAGTAGTAGAGCGCGAGCGAGCGACGCTGGCGCTCGGCCGGGCACTGCAGCGGATCGGGGTGACCGTGGTTCGCGAAGTCGGTCGTGTTGAACACGACCATGCGGTTGAAGAGCGGCGCGATCTTGTGCTCCGCCTTCTTCATCTCGGTGTCCCAGAGCTCCAGGTGCCCGCCCCACGCCTCGTCCCAGTCCTTGTTGAGATAGACGAGCACGTTGATGCGGCGATCGAGCTTCAAGAGCGTGTGCTTGTTGAAGTCGACGTGGACCTTGAGCATCCCGCCGCGCTCGATCTGGTGCAGGCCGCCGCCCTCGTACCACGGGTCCGGCACGAGCCCGCGGATGCCCGTGAGCTCTTCGAGGAACTGGATGAACGGCGCCGAGTTGAGCTCGTGCAGGAAGAGACGCGTCGTCGGTCCGAGCCGCTCCTCGTCGCGCGATCCGAGCTTCTTCTGCAGCGGATCGTCGTAGCGCTCCCAGCCCTCGGTGCGCGGCGACGGGAACTCCGAGAGCACGCGCTCGAGCAGCTCGGTCGGGAAGAGCCCGTCGATGACGGTGTGAGGGAACGGCGCGTTCTCCTGGTGGACTGTCGCGCGCTCGCGCGCGACCTCGAGCAGCGCGTCGCGATCGAAGAAGAAGGGCAGCGCCTCGGCGGGCTTCATCACCGGCTTCACGTGGACCTCACCTTGCTCCCGGGATCCTTCGCAGTCCGTGGACCGCTCGCGCCCGATGTACACCCGAGATCCCGGATCGTCGATCACCCCGGCCACGGCGGCGCGCCGCGCGCACGGCGGATGCGCACCCAACGCCACGCGAGCGCCGGACGGCGCAGCACGTACGCGACCACCCGCAGCGGATCGAAGTACGCGCGACGCGCGGTCACGACGCCGTCGGTGAGCATCAGCACGTCGACCGAGGGCCACGAGAGGTCGCGCGTGTGGAACGTCATCGAGATCCAGACGTGGTCCTCGCTCGCGCCCCACGCGTGCACCTCGGCGCGCAGATCGGGAAAGAGCGCGAACGTGCGCCGGAACGCGGCGTACCCCGCTTCGCGTCCTCGCGTACGCCCGGCGAGCGGCGCGATCAGCTCGACGTCCGGCGAGAAGGGCTCGAGGAAGCGGAACCCGTGTGCCGGCGGATCCGCCCAGATCCGCGTGAACCAGTCGACGATCTCGTTCGGGGCCATGTGCTCGTCGTGGATCCCGACGAGCGATGCGTCGAACGCATCGCGCGCATCGGAGCGATGCGCCGCGCGCATGGCTCAGGCGTTGGCGAGCGCGGTGCGCATCGCGCTCACGAGGTCGGTGCGCGCGGTGATCGTCGCGACCTTCAGCGCGTTCGCGATCGCGCGCTCGGTGCTGCGCCCGTGCGCCTTGATGCACAGCCGATCGAACCCGAGGATCGGCACCCCGCCGTACTGCTCCCAGTCCGTCACCTCGCGCACCTTCTGGATCGCGGGCGCGAGCAGCGCGAGACCGGCCTTGTAGCGAACGCTCGCCTCCCCCGCCGCGCGCGCCAGGCGCATCACCGTCTCGCTGATGCCCTCGAGCATCTTGAGCACGATGTTCCCGGTGAACCCGCCCGTGACCACCACGTCCGCGGTGCCGCGCGGGATGTCCATCCCCTCGATGTTCCCGATGAAGTCGATCTGCGTGCTGCGCGACAAGCGCGCGTGCGCCTCGACGATCGCCGCGGTGCCCTTGCTCGCCTCGCTGCCGATCGAGAGCAGCGCCACGCGCGGCCGCGGGTTCTTCGAGATGCGCTGCGCGTACGCCGAGCCCATCAGCGCGAACGCGACCAGATCGTCCGCGCTCACCTCGAGCGTCAGCCCCGCGTCGAGCAGCAGCGAGAAGGGATCGCGCTTCTCGCCGCGACGTCGCTCGGTCGGCACCACCGCGCCGAGCGCGGCACGCCCCACGCCCGGCAGTCGCTCGAACGTGCGCGCGCACGCGAGCGTCACCGCGCCGGTGTTGCCCGCGCTCACGAGCACGTCCGCCTCGCCGCTCTTCACGAGGCGCGCCGCGACGAGCACCGACGCGTCCGGCCGCGCGTCGAGCGTCTCCTTCGGCTTGTCGTCCATGCCGCACACCTGGCCCGCGTGCGCGACGCGGATCTTCGACGGGTCGTGCTCGCGCTTCGCGAGCTGGGCGCGGATCGCGCCTTCGTCGCCCACGAGCACCAGCTGCGGCGCGCTCGGCGACGTGCTGATCGTCGCCGCCCCACCGACCGTCGCCTCGGGCCCGTGATCGGAGCCCATCACGTCGAGCGCCACGCGGATCACGACGCGCAGCGTACACGCCTCGACACGAATCGTGCTCCACGTAGGATGTCGCCCTCCGAATGGGCCTCCTCTTCGTCACCATCTTCAACAGCATCCTCGGGCTCTCGGTGCTGTTCCCGGTGATCGGCCCGCTCGGTCGCGATCTCGGCCTCTCCGACACCCAGATCGGCGCGCTCTCGACGAGCTACGCGCTGATGCAGCTCCTGCTCTCGCCGTGGTGGGGCAAGCGCAGCGAGACCGCGGGGCGCAAGAAGATCCTCCTCGTCGGCGTGTGCGGGTTCGCGCTCGCGTTCGGGCTGCTCGGCGCGGCCGCCGAGGTCGGCCGCATGCAGGTCGTGCCGCCGCTCGCGCTCTTCGCGCTGATGCTCGGCGCGCGCGTGATCGGCGGCGCGTTCGCGAGCGCGATGTTGCCCACGGCGCAGGCGTACGCCGCGGATCTCACGACGCGCGAGAACCGCACGTCGGGCATGGCGGTGATCGGCGCCGCGTTCGGCCTCGCGATCATCTTCGGCCCGGTGATCGGCGGCACCGTCGCGCACTTCTTCGGGCTCACCGCGCCGATCTGGCTCTCGACCGCGTTCGGCGCGCTCAACGCGATCCTCGTGTGGGCGCGCCTGCCCGAGCCGCCTCGTCGCGAGCCCAGCGAGCGTCCGCCCGCGCGCCTCGGCGACGTCGCGCGCCGCGCGTGGCCGCTCCTGCTCGTCGCCGCCGTGACGACCGGCGCGACCGTGCTGATGGAGCAGACCGTCGCGTTCCTCGTCGAGGATCGGCTGCACCTGACGCGCGAGGACACGCCGCTCTGGATGGGCGGCGCGCTCTTCGTCTACGGCGTGGTCGCGGTCGCGGTGCAGGGCGGGCTCGCGCGGCGGATGCGCGTCGCGCCGACGACGTTGGTGATCGCGGGGCTGCCGATCACGATCGCGGGGCTCCTCACGCTGATGCTCGCGCGCGAGTACGGATGGATCGTGCTCGGCATGGGCCTGCAGGGCTTCGGTCAGGGGCTCGCACTGCCCGGCGTGACGAGCGCGATGTCGCTCGCGGTGCACGACGACGAGCAGGGCCAGGTCGCGGGGCTCAACAACAGCGCGCAGGGCCTCGGTCGCCTCTTCGGCCCGCTGGTCGGCACCGCGCTCTACGAGCTGCACCAGGAGCTGCCCTACGGCACCGGCGCGGCACTGATCGGCATCGCGCTGCTCTTCGTCGCGGCGAGCCCGCAGATGCGCGCGATCGCGCGCCGTCATCGCGAAGAAGCGACGCCCGAAGTGGGCTGACGAGCTTGCGCCTCGTCGGCGCGTCCGCTACTCGTGAACGCTCGTTCCACAACTCGTCGGGTGCGGTGTCGTCGCCGCAGGTCACCCCGGCTGGTCGGGCCGCCAGCCGCTCCGAGCCTCGTGCTCGCGGAGCGGCATGTCTCGATCGATCCATCAGCGCACCCCATCGTCCGCGCCTCCCGAGGCGTGGCAGCCGATCCGCCGCGCGGTGCGCACCGTGACGCGCCCGGTCGAGGCGTTCCTCGCGACCGAGGTCGCGAGCGGCGCGATCCTGCTCGTCGCGACCACCGCCGCGCTCGTCTGGGCGAACTCGCCGTGGGCCGCGCGCTATCACGCGCTCTGGGCGACGCCGATCGGCGTGCACCTCGGCGGCACCACGTTCGCCGCGTCGCTGCACTTCGTCGTGAACGAGGTGCTGATGACGTTCTTCTTCTTCGTCGTCGGCCTCGAGATCCGTCGCGAGATCGCGCGCGGCGAGCTGAGCGAGCCGAGACGCGCGGCGCTGCCGCTCGCGGCGGCGCTCGGCGGCATGCTCGTGCCGGCGGCCGTGTACCTCGCGCTCAACGCGGGGCGCACGACCTCGTCGGGCTGGGGCGTGCCGATGGCGACCGACATCGCGTTCGCGGTCGGCGTGCTCACGTTGCTGCGCGATCGCGTGAGCCCCGGGCTGCGCATCCTCCTGCTCGCGCTCGCGGTGATCGACGACGTGGGCGCGATCCTGGTGATCGGCGTCTTCTACTCGTCGGGGTTCGACGCGACCGGGCTCGCGCTCGCCGCGCTCGGCGTCGTGGGGATCCTGCTGCTGCAGGCCGCGGGCGCGCGACGCGCGCTCGCCTACGTGATCCCCGGCGCGGCGGTGTGGCAGGGGCTGCACGCGGCGGGGGTGCACGCGACGCTCGCCGGGGTGATCGTCGGGCTGATGACGCCCACGCGCGCGTGGTACGGCAGCGCGGAGCTCGTCGCTGCCGCGGAGCGCGCAGCCGCGTCGCTCGGCCACGATCACCTCGACGCGCTCGATCACGCGCGGCGCGAGTCGGTCGCGCCCGTCGACGCGCTCCAGCACGCGTGCCACCGCTGGGTCGCGTTCGTCGTGATGCCGCTCTTCGCGTTCGCGAACGCCGGCGTGAGCATCGGCGCGACCGAGATCGCGGCCGACGCGGTGTGGATGTCGTGGGGCATCGCGCTCGGGCTCGTCGCGGGCAAGACGATCGGCATCGCGGGCGGGAGCTGGCTCGCGGTGCGGCTCGGGCTCGCGACGTTGCCGCGCGGCGTGACCTGGCGCGGCGTGGTGACGGTCGCGCTGGTCGGCGGCATCGGGTTCACGATGAGCCTCTTCGTCGCGGAGCTCGCGTTCGAAGGCGCGCTGCTCGAGGCCGCGAAGCTCGCGATCCTCGTCGGCTCGATCTCCGCGGCGGTGCTCGGCCTCGTGTTCGGGCGCGTCGCGCTCACGCGCATCCGCGACGTCGACCAGGCCGCGACCGAGTCGGAGGCCGAAGCGTCGACGACGCACTGATCAGCGCGCGAAGAGCCAGTCGAACGCGAACGCCGCGATCGCGATCACCGGCACGAGCCCGAGCATCGAGCCCACGAGGTAGTCGCGGAAGCGCACCTTGCTCATGGCGAGCGCGTAGTTGAGCGCGGGCAGCATCTGCACGAGCAGGCGCAGCACCGCGATCGTCACGATCGGTCGCTCGTCGAGGTGCGCGAGCATGCGCTTCAGCATCGGTCGCTGGACGTCGCCGAGCGGCTGACCTCCGACCGTGCGCACCACGTAGAACGAGATCGTCAGCGACACGAGCGCGCCCACCATCCCCGCGGCGAAGCCCATCACCGGCCCGTACGCGAGGATCGCCGCGGCGACGAACACCATGCCCGGCACGTGCACCAGCTCGCCGACCGAGAACATCGCGAGGTACGCGAGGAACCCGAGCGCGCCGAGCTCGAGCATCGTCGCCTGGATGCGCTCGCGCGTGAGGTGCTCGGTCACGCCGGTCGCGTGACCGATCGCGATCAGCGCGACCGTGAGCGCGATCAGCGCGCCGATGCGCAGCCACTTGGTGCGCGCGGGCTTCGTGTCGCTCACGGCAGTGCGTAGCTGCCCGTCGCGTGCGCGACGAGCGGTCCATCGACGCTCGAGATCTCGATCGTGCCGACCGCGATGCGCCGTCCTGCGCGCAGCACCGTCGCGCGCCCGATCAGATCCCGCGGCTCGGGCTTGCGGAGGAAGTGGATGGTGAGATCGCTCGTCACCGCGAGCGGCTCCATCCCGATGCGCGTCAGCACCGCGGCGTAGAGCGCGGTGTCGGCCAGCGTCATCATCGTGGGCCCGTTGATCGTCCCGCCCGCGCGCAGCTGCTGATCGGAGAACAGCAACCGGATGGTTGCGCTTCCCCAGTCCAGCTCCTGCACCCGGAACGGCAGGATGCGCGTCAGCGGGATCGTCTGGTGAATCAGCGCCTCGAACTCCGCGGCCTCGATGCGCGGCCGTCGCTCCTCGTGCTCGCTCACGATCCGGTGCACTCGCCGGCGAGCTCGATCGACATCACGCGCGGCGCGACGCGGCGGTCCATCGTCACGAGCCGGATCTCGACCTCGATGATGCGTCCCTGCGGGATCGGGCCGGGCGGGCCCGCGAAATTCGCGATCGGCGCGGGGAAGGGCCCGATGAACGTCGCGGCCTCGACCTCCTCGGGCGTGTTGCCGACGCGCACCCAGAGCGTGACCTCGGTGCTCGCCGGGATCTCCGCGTTGACGCGCGCGCCGAGCCAGCGCTGCGATCCGAACTCGCCCGCCTCGCACCCGGTCTGGCGGAAGCGATAACGCCCGCGCGGCTCGGCGAAGACGTTGAGCCCGAACCCGATGAAGTCGCTGTACGTGTAGGGATGGAGCCCGACGCCGTGCTCGATCCAGGCGCCGGTCATCGGATCGAGGCGCGACGCCGAGTTCGTCCCCTGGCAGATCGCCCACACCGATCCGTCGAACGACACGCCGACGCCCACCGGCTGGCGTCCGGTCGGGATGCGGTGCGTCGCGACGTGCGAGAGGTCGCTGAGGCGCAGCTGCTCCACGCGATCGCTGAGCGCACCGGTGAAGGCCTGCGACTCGTGGCTGATGCCGACCCAGAGATACATCTCGTCGGCCGCGACACCGCGCGGCGTTCCGCCGAGCGGCAGCGTCGCGCTCTCCCACGTCATCGTCGCCGGGTCGTAGCGGAGGATCGGCGGATCGCTCGCGCTGCTCGCGATGTAGATGCGACCGTCGGCGTCGACGGTGATCCCATACGCCTGCAGGTTCGGCGGGAACCCCGCGTCGGGCACCGGCGCGGCGGGCGTGAACGTCGTGCCGCCCGCGTCGACGTAGCCGAGGATGTCGCGCCGCGCGCCGCTGCGATCGACGAACCAGATGCGGCCCATCGAGTCCGACACCGCGCCGTAGGGCTGCAGGTTGTTGATCGCGACGCAGTTGATCGTGCTGCCGTCGACCGGGCTCAGCCGACACGCCTGACGCCCCTCGAACGTGCCGACCCACACGTCACCGACCAGCGCGTCGGGCGGCGCGACGCCGATCGCGAGCGCGCGCGGCCACGCGTTGTCGGCACCCACCGCCGTGGTCCACAGGATGCACTCGTCCTCGACGCCGACGAACTCCGCCGTCGCGATGTCGATCGTCCCGTCGCCGTTCAGATCGCGCGAGGTGTCGATCACCCCGTTCGCGTTGCGATCGACGCAATCCTCTTCGCGGTTCGCGACCTTCGTGACCGTGCCCTGCGCGTAGAACGCACGGTTCGCGACGTACGCGTCGAAGTTCTGATCGACCGCGGTGCGCGAAGGACAGTTGCCACCGGTGCGCGTCCACGCGCACATCTCGTTCCACGGCCGCGATCCCGCGGGCGCAGTCGCGCCGACCGTGGGGTACCGCGCGAGCTCGCGGTTGGTGCGCGAGTCCATCTTGCTCACGGTGCCGTCGTCCATGTTGGCGACCCACACCGAGAACGACGTCGCCTCGGTGCGGCCGAGCGTGAGCGCGCCCGACGGATCGACGATCACGCCCTCCGAGTTCGTCCCGTCGGGCATCCATCCACCGGCCCCGGGGATCGTCTCGACGTCGCACGAGGGACTGCACGAGCCGCCGCAGATCTCGACGAGCCCTTCGTCGGTGCGGGTGTCGCAGTCGTTGTCGACTCCGTCGCAGCGCTCGGGCCCGCCGCGCGTCTCGTCCATGTCGTCGCAGTCGACGTCGGAGCAGCGCCCGTCGCCGTCGAAGTCGACGCATGCGCCGCCCGAGTCGCCCGACGCGTCGAGCCCGGGCCGCGCGCCGTCGGTGCGCGCGACGCACGTCCCGTCGATGCACTCCTGCGTGCTGCGGCAGTCCGTCGAGCTCTCGCACGCGTCGCCCGGCGGATCGCCGCCGCAATCGCACCCCGCGACCAGCGAGGACAAGAGCGAGATGCTTGCGAGCGCACGGAGCACGAGAGCGCGATGCATGCGGAAAACGGTACCAGAACGCGCGCGCTCGCAGTGACGAGGCGCGCGCTTTTCGTCGAGGGATCCCCGTATAGTCGCGGCCATGCAGTCCTCGCGCTTCAAGACACGGACGACGTTCGGGATCGCGGCCCTCGGCGGAGCGCTCTCGCTCCTCGGATGCGGTGACGACGACGGTGCCACCGAGGTCGACGCATCGGCTCCGATCGACGCGTGGACCGCGCCCGTCGACGCGCCGAGCGACGCTCCGATGGCCGACGCCGGCGGCGAGACGTGCGCGCCGTTCCCCGGCGACTACACGCCGCGCGTCGACATGTCGTCGACCGACGAGTGGCCGCCCTGCGTGTCCGACGTCGGCACCTACGCGCGCATCGAGCCGACGATCTCGACCATCGCGCGCGTCGAGGCATACGACACCATCTTCGCGCCCGGCGGTCTGCTCGTGGGCGAGCCGAGCGCGACCGCGTTCACCGACGCGCGCACCGTCTACGAGACGAGCGAGGGGCTCGGCTCGCGCGTCATCCGCCGCACCGACGAGCACGTCACCGCGCCCGATCCCAACGACTGCCGCATGGGCTCGGTGATCGAAGCGGCGCCCGAGTACTGCGTCGGCCCGACGCAGCTCGCGCCGATCGTGCGCGAAGGGTTCGCGGCCGGCATGACGGGCGGCGCGGGCGAGCCGCTGCGCGTGCACGCCGCGCGCATCGATGCTGCGCTCACGTGGTTCCTCTACATCTCGCCCTACAAGGAGAGCCTCACGTGCACGAGCACCGCGCGCGACTGCGACTCCGCGTGGGCGTACTACACGGGCGGCGTCGAGGCGCGCAGCGGCGGGCTCGGGATGGCGCGCCTGGTCCGCGAGCTCGACGTCGAGACGCACGATCGCATCTGGGACGCGCTGCTCGCGGTGCGCTGCTGGCGTGATCTCGATCCCGAGCCGGTGTCGAGCGAGCGCCTCGACCTGCGTGATCGCGCGCGCACGCAGCTCGATCGCGCGATGGATCGCGGCATGGCGCTGCTGATCGCGGATCGCCTCCGGCGCATGGAGGCGAGCAGCGGTGACGAGCAGCTCGCGCACTTCGCGTGGGGGCGCGTGATCCTCGGATCGATCGCGCAGCGCACGATCCCGAGCCCCGATCCCGGCGGCAGCGACATCGTGGTGCCGGCGCGCGAGTCGCTCGCCGATCGCATGCTGCGCGCGCGCAGCACCGAGCTCGCGGATCTCGTCGCGAGCGAGATCGACGGAGCGAGCGCGCCCGCCGACGTCGACGTCGACGCGATCGTGGAGCTGCTCGAGTCCGCGTTCCCGTGCGCGTGATCGGACGGCTCGCGGTGATCGTGACGATCGCGATCGTCGCGATCCCCGCGCGCGCACAGGACGACGAGAGCACGTTCCGGGCGCGCGCGCGTGCGGCGCCCGACGACGTGCGCGGTCGCGCGACCGACTCGGTCGCCGAAGAAGAGATCGAAGAGCGCGTCGTGCGATCCGCGCCCGACGCGCTGCGCCTGATGCCCGGCGTGTCGATCCAGCAGACCGCGCACGGCCAGGCGAGCCCCTACGTGCGCGGCGTCACCGGCCAGCAAGTGCTGCTGCTCTTCGACGGAGTGCGGCTCAACAACGGCATCTTCCGACAAGGGCCCAACCAGTACTTCTTCACGGTCGACGTCGAGAGCCTCGCCACGATCCACGTCGTGCGCGGCAGCGCCACGACGCGCCTCGGCGCCGACGCGCTGGGCGGCGCGATCCTCGCGCTCCCGCGCGAGCCCACGATCGATCCGCGGCGCGACGGGTTGATCGTGCATCCGCGCTTGATCGGTCGTTACGGAATGCAGGACACGGACGCGGGCGCGCGCGCCGAGATCGATCTGCAGCTCGGGCGATCGCTCGGGTTCCTCGGCGGCGTGCGCTATCGCGACGCGGGTCCGCTCCAGGGCGCGGGCATCGTGTGCCCGCTCTCGACGGTCGTGCCGTGTGTGCCGGCGCGTGATCCCGCGATGCGTCGCAACGTGCCGATGATCCCGTTCGTCGAGGACGACGGGCGCACCCAGCGCGGCACCGGCTTCCGCGTGCTGAGCTGGGACGAGCGCCTCGTGTGGCGCGCGTCCGACGAGCTGCGTGTGACGCTCGCGGGCTACGGCTGGCACCAATTCGACAGCCCGCGCACCGATCAGTGTCCGGCGCCGTTCGCGCCGGGCAACGACTGCCTCACGTACCTGCAGCAGACGCGCGCGCTCGGTCTGCTCGCGATCGACGTGCGCCCGCGCGAGTCCGAGCTCGCCGAGATGCGCATCGCGCTGAGCTGGCAGCGCACCCACGAGCATCGGCTGCGCGATCGTCCGACGGCGTTCGTGGAGAACCGATTCCTCGACACGATCGACACCTACGGCCTCACGGTGCGCGGCCGCACGCGCGCGTTCGTGCTCGCGCCCGAGCTCGCGATCGCGGTGCACTTCGGCGCGGAGGCGTACTCCGACGTCGTGCGATCCGAGGCGAGCACCGCGTTCACCGACGTCGGCCTCACGGTGCGCGAGCCGCGCGGCCAGTACGTCGACGGCGCGCGCTTCGCGCAGCTCTCGGCGTGGAGCGAGGTGCAGGCGGCGATCACGACCGGGCTGATCGCGCGGGGTGGTGCGCGCGTGCTCTACGCCGGCGCGCGCGCGAGCGCAGATCCGTCGTCGGGCACCGCGCGCGTCGACCTCGACGTCGCGGGCGTCGCGGCGCGCGCCGGGATCGAGGCGCGCATCGTCCCCGAGCTCACGCTGCACGTGAACGTCGATCAGGGCGTCCGCCCGCCGAACCTCGACGATCTCACGTCCCGCCAGCAGGCGGGCCCGGGCTTCCAGTTCGAGAACCCCGATCTGCGCGAGGAGCGCTCGACCACCTTCGAGATCGGCGCGCGCATCGAGGCCTGGGACGCGCTGCGCCTCGACGCGTGGGCGTACGCGATGCTGCTCGACGGCGCGATGACGCGCGTCCCGCGCGAGGCGTCGGCGTGCCCGCCCGCGACGCCGCAGTGTCGCGGGTCGTGGTCGCGATATCAGCTCGTCAACGCCGAGGGCGAGTCGCTGATCGTCGGCACCGAGCTCGCGCTCACGCTGGACCTGCGCGACATCGGCTTGGTGGCACGGAGCACGCTCTCGATCGCGTGGGGCGAGGGCCCGAGCCCGACCGACGCGAACGTGCGGGTGCCGCTCTCGCGCGTCCCGCCGTTCGGCGGCGCGCTCGACCTGCGCTGGCAGCCCGCGCCGCGCGGCTTGGCGCTCGGCGCGACGATGCGGTGGGCGCTCGATCAGGATCGCCTCGCGCCCGCGGACGCGAGCGACGCGCGCATCCTCGCGGGCGGCACGCCGGGATACGCCGTCGTCGATCTGCGCGCAGCGTGGCGATTCGATCCGCACCTCGCGGTGTCGGTGGTGCTCGAGAACGTGCTCGACAGCGCGTATCGAGTGCACGGATCGAGCATCAACGGGCCGGGAAGAGGGCTGCTGGCGCGGTTGGAGGCGGGGTTCTGACGGCTAGTGCGGGTGCGACGGCGGGTGCGATGACGACGGCGCGTACGGGTGCGACGACGACGGCGAGCGCGACGAGTGCGAGTGAGAGCGAGTGCGGAGCGATCGACTCGCGTGCGAGTGGGGAGCGGAGCGAGTGCCGAGCGAAGCGAGTGGGGAACGATCAGGTCCGGTGCGCGTGAGGTTGCCAGCGCGAGTGCGAGAACGACTGCTGAGCGAGTCAGATCGCGCGAGCGCCGATGAGCACGACACACCTCGGCCGCGCGAGTCGAATCCCGCAGCGCGTCGCTGCGATCGATCTCGCGCCCGACGAGAGTGACGGAGCAAGGCGAGGCGCGGAGCGCGAGCCCGTCGAATTCCGCCGCGATGCGCGAAGCGCGAGCCGGTCCGCGAAACACGAAATCCCGCAGAGCGGGATTTCGCGTTTCGCTCTTCACCACAATCCAAAGATGGGCGAGCCCTTCCAGCCCCCTCGCGCGGCCGAAGCGCCATCGACCCAGGGGCGCGGGGAGGGGGTCTCGCGCGCAGTTCCGCAGCGCCCACCAGCCTCCGCTACTCCCGCGAATGCGAGGCCCCGCGAGGCGCAACGCGCCCGCGGGGCCGAGACTCGCTCACACGCCTTCTCACAGCGCAGCAGGTGGCAATCGCGAGGACTGTCCGAGCACGAGACCCCCTCCCCGCGCCCCTCGCCGAAGCCTCACCCCGCGCGACCCCGCGCGGCCGCGCTCACACGACGCCCAGCGGATCCGTCCCCGTCCGCTTCACCACCGCGCGCCGCCCCACCGACACCGCGTCCATCGCCGCGCCGAGCCGCTTCGCGCCTTCGACCAAGCGCGCCGGCGACTCGCCGCCGAACACGAGACGCAGCCCCGACGGACCGCCCACCGCGCGATCCACGCGATACAGCGTCCCCGGCGAGACCAGCACGCCCCGGCGGCGCGCCTCCTCGAAGACCGCCTCGGGATCGAGATCGTCCGGCAGCTCGATCCACATCGTCGTCCCGCGCGTCGGCGCACGGAACCGCACGCTCGGCGGCAGGTACTTCTTCAGCGCGACACACAGCGCGTCGCGACGCTCGCGGTACTGCCCGCGGATCCGATTGAGGTGCGCCGCGAGATAGCCGCGCTCCAGGAACTCCGCGAGCGCGTGCTGCAGCAACCCCGACGTGCCGAGATCGGTCGCGTGCTTCAGCGCGACGAGCTGCGGCGCGAGCGAGGGCGGGCACAGCAGGAACCCGATGCGCAGCGCCGGGATCAGCTTCTTGCTGAACGTGCTCAGGTAGATCACGTCGCCGTCGAGCGCGCGCATCGCGGGCGGCGGCGCTGCTCCGTCGAGCTCGAGGTCCGCCACGAAGTCGTCCTCGATCACCGCGGTGCCGGTCTCGCGCGCCCACGCGATCAGCGCCTCGCGCCGCGGGCCCGAGATGCACTCGCCCGTCGGGTTGCACGAGTTCGGCATCAGGTAGAGCGCCTTCGCGCGCCCCGCGTGGCGCAGCCACGCCATGTCGGGCCCTTCCGCGTCGGCGGGCACGCCCATCAGCCGCGCGCCGTTCGCGCCGAAGATCTGGATCGCGCCGGTGTACGTCGCGGCCTGCGAGATCACGACGTCGCCGGGATCGACCAGCGCGCGCGCGACCACGTCGAGGCCCTGCTGGCTGCCCGACGTCACGAGCACGTCGTCGGCGCGCGCCGGAACGCCCTGCCGCACGAGGTCCGCGGCGATGCGCTCGCGCAGACGCGGCACACCTTCGTGCGGCGCGTACCCGAGCGCGCGCGTGCCGGTCGTGCGCATCACGTGCTCGAGGCAGCGGCGGAAGAGCTCGTCGGGCAGCAGGTCGGGCCCCGGCTCCATCTTCGTCAGGTTCACGAGCTCGCCGCGACCGACACGCGCGATGCGCTGCACCCGCGCCACACGCGCGAAGCCCTCGGTCCGCGCGCGCTCGCTGATCATCGAGCTCCACGGGATCGGCGCGCGCTCCGCGCTCGACACCGGCGCACGTCCGACCGGGAGCGCGACCGCCGCGGGCTGCGCGCGCACGAACGTGCCGCGCCCGACGGTCGAGCTCAGGAAGCCGCTGCGCTCGAGCTCGGTGTAGGCGCGCACCACCGTGTTGCGGTGCGTGCCGAGCTCGTCCGCGAGCTTTCGCGATGGCGGCAGGCGAAAGCCTGCGGGGAACGCGCCGCTGCGGATCCGCTCCGCGATGCGATCGAAGAGCTGTTGGTACAGCGGTACATCGAGCGCGTGGTCGAGGACCAATCCGAGGCTGCGTTCCACCTGGACCCCCTTTTCGTGGCCGCGTCCGCCACGATTGGTCCAGGTAATCCCCCGCATTCTCGAGGACCGCAACGGCACGACCTAGGTGATCGTGCAGTGCCAGGATGGACCAATGTTGCGCGGTAGCATGGTCCAATTCGCGGTCTGCCGCCGCTCTTCACCGCGGGCGCGGACCAACGTGGCCCGAAATGGTCGGGGGCGTCCGCGGCTCAGCGATGCGTGCGCTCGCCCGGGCCAGGCTCGGCCAACTCGCGCAGCGGCGCGAGGTCCAGCGTGGTGGAGCGCTCCTCCGCGCCCTCGACCGACGTCTCGCGCGCCGTGCTCCACGGCCCGATCCGCACCTTCAGCGTGCCCTCGCGCGGATCGGCGCTCGCCTCGACGGTCCGTCGAGCGACGTACGAGCGCGATCCCGTGCCGCGATCGTCGAACGCGACGTCATCGGCCTCGGCCTGCTGCTCCTCTTCCGCGATGCGGTCGAGCGCGAGCCGGGTGAGGTGCGCCGGCTGCTCGGGGCACATGCCTCGCCAGCAGTACGGCCCAGCGTCCTCGTGCTCCGCGAGGACGCGCTCGAGCGTGCCGCGCGCGACGTCGACGACGATCAGCATGCGCGTGCGGAGCGCCTGCTGCGCGTAGAGATCGATCGGCTCGAGCTCCGCATCGAGCCACCGCGCGACGATCGGCGCGCGCCCGTCGGGCTGCACGCGCGCGGCCTCTCTCAGCGACCACGAGTCGATCTGGGGGAACGGCTCGGGCCCGAGCGTCGATCCCAGCGAGCAGAGCGCGAGCCACGTCTCGACGTCGTCGTCGCGCTCGATCTCGAACGGCTCGACGAGCCAGTGGCCATCACCGCGCTCGTAGATCAGCGCGTCGCAGATCGCGTCGGGGCCGCACATCGTGCCGGCGAACCACTCGCGATCGGGCAGCACGCGCCCCGCGGGCACGCCCGCTGCGTCGGGAACGCGACGGCAGGTCGGCGTCGTCGTCACCGTCGACGCGGTCGCGCGCGCGCCGCCCGCGCATCCGACGCGGCACACCCGCGGATCGCCGAGCAGCTGCGCGACGGCGTAGACGCCGGGCCGAAGCGCCGACGCGTCGGGCTCGCAGCGATCTCCTTCCGAGCCCGACGCGCCGTAGTCGTACGCGTCCTCGAACTGGCCCTCTTCGCGCGCTCGTGCACACAGCGGCGCGCCGACCTCGAGCGAGCCCGACGCGTCGAGCACGAACGAGCCCGCGACGATCTCGTCGCGCGCCTCGCCCGCGACCGGGCCGCCGTCGTCGTCCTCCGCGCCGAGCGAGAGCGAGCGCTCGCTCTCGAACGTGCGCCACGCGGCGCAGCGCAGCGCGGGCTCGATCGCGCACACCATCGTCGTCGCGGTGATCGAGGTGCTCGACTCCTCGCCCTCGTCGAACGGCACGTAGAGCTCGCCGTGCTGCTCGAAGCCCACGACGAGCTCCGCGCGCCCGCCCGCGATCACGTCGAGCCACTGCGCGCGCGCGGTGCCGGAGCGCGACGCGCCGACCTCCGCGCTCGGACGCTCGATCTCGTAGAGCGGGACGACGTCCACGCGCCCGTCGTGCGCGACCCAGAGCTCGCCCGATCCCTCGGGCTCGCGGCACGGCTCGATCAACATCGCGCGCACGTCGCCGTGCACCAGCGCGGCGGGGAGCTCTTCGAGGTCCTCGCACGCGCGCTCGCGCAGCGTCGCGCGGAAGACGGCGTGCTCCTCGTCGACGAGCGACTCGAGCGCGTCGTCGGCGATCGGGCTCGTGGGCGCGCTCGGCACCGCGGGCGCGGGCGCGTCGGCAGGGGCCTCGCCGAGCTCGGCGAGCGCACGCTCGACGCTCGGGTGCGCGCGCAGCGCGAGCGAGCGCGTGAACGCATCGCGCGCGCCCGTCGCGTCACCGAGCTCACGGCGCACCAGCCCCGCGTTGTAGAGGCACATCGCGAGCGGCGCGCGCAGGCGCTCGGGCACGTCGGCATCGCGCGGCAGCTCGCGCAGCGCGGTCTCGATCATCGAGCGTGCGCGGGCATGGTCGCCGGCGCGGAACGCGATGTAGCCCGCCTCGCAGCGCGCCCGCGGCTCGGGCAGCGCGGCGAGCGCCTCGTCCATGCGCGCGAGCGCCGTCGCGTGGTCGCCCTCGCGCGCGGCGCGCCTCGCCTCGCGCAGCGCACGGGTGAACGCGCGTCGCTTCGTGCGCATCGCCGCGCGGTTCTCCTCGGTGCGCTGCTCGGGCACCGACGAGATCGCGACGCCGTCGCTCGTCGGCGCGCTCGGTGGATCGACCGGGCTCGTCGATGGAGGGGGTGCGCTCTCGCTCGACCGGCCGCCACACTCGCACCCGGCGAGCAGCGCGAGCACACAACCCCACGCGAGCCAGCGCACCCTCATCGACGTCCTCCGCGCGCACGAACCGCGCGCGCGCACGCCGCGATTCCCAGGCTCAACAGAGACGATTGAGCCCGTTCAGCGCGGCGACGCGATACGCCTCGGCCATCGTCGGGTAGTTGAACGTCGTGTTCACGAAGTAGCGCAGCGTGTTCGCCTCGCCCTTCTGCGACATGATCGCCTGCCCGATGTGCACGATCTCCGCGGCCTGATCGCCGAAGCAGTGGATGCCCAGGATCTGCAGCGTCTCGCGGTGGAAGAGCAGCTTCAGCATGCCCACCGTCTGCCCGGTGATCTGCGCGCGCGCGAGCGAGCGGAACAGCGAGTGACCGACCTCGTAGGGCACGCCCTCCGCGGTCAGCTCGCGCTCGTTGCGCCCGAGGCTGCTGATCTCCGGTGACGTGTAGATGCCCGTCGGGATGTCCTGCACGAGCTTCTCGTCCGTCACCCCGAGCACCGCGTGGCCCGCGGCGAAGCGGCCCTGGTCGTAGCTCGCGCTCGCCAGGCTCGGGTACCCGACCACGTCGCCGACCGCGTAGATGTGCGGCTGCTCGGTGCGGTAGAGCGCGTCGACCTTGAGCTGACCGCGCGAGTCCGCGGCGAGCCCGACGTTCTCGAGCCCGAGATCGTGCGTGTTCCCGGTGCGGCCCTGCGCCCAGAGCAGCACGTCGCTCTTGATCTTCTTGCCGCTCTTGAGGTGGACGACGACTCCGTCGTCGACCGGCTCGACCTTCTCGTACTCCTCGCCGTGGCGGATGAGCACGCCTTGATCGCGCAGGTGGTAGGCGAGCGCGTCGATGATCTCGTCGTCGAGGAACGCGAGGAGCTTCTCGCGCGAGTTGACGAGGTTCACCTTCACGCCGAGGTTGCGGAACATCGACGCGTACTCGCAGCCGACGACGCCCGCGCCGTAGATCGTGATCGAGTCGGGCGTGTGATCGAGCCGCAGGATCGTGTCGCTGTCGCGGATGCGCGGGTGCGAGAAGTCGACGTCCGCGGGGCGATAGGGACGCGAGCCGGTCGAGACGATGAACTGCTTGGCGCGCAGGCGGCGCTTCGCGGCGCCGACCTCGTCGGTGTCGACCTCGACGGTGTGCGGATCGACGAACGACGCATGGCCGTGGACCACGGTGACGTGGTTCCGCACGTAGAAGCCGCGGCGCATCTCGACCTGCTTGCCGATCACGCCCTCGGCCTGTCGCAGCAGCTTCGGGAACGTGAGCTCGACGTTCATCGCCGCCGACGCGAAGATCGGGTTGCGGCGGAAGCGCAGCGTCTCGTTGATCGCGTGGCGCAGCGCCTTGCTGGGGATCGTCGCCCAGTGCGTGCAGCCGCCGCCGACGTCGCGGTAGCGCTCGACCATCACCACGCTCGCGCCGGACTTCGCGGCGCGCATCGTCGCGCCCTCGCCGGCCGGTCCGCTGCCGATCACCACGACGTCGTGCTCTTTGTCCCACGGCACTGCTCGATGGTCCTCCAGTCGCGGCGAGTTGTAGGGCCTCGAGACCGCGAATGCGAGAACGTTGATCCTCACGCGCTGCAGCGCGCCGCCGCACCCCACGCGCGCCGAATCCCGCGGAGATCCCTCACGTCCTGGATGTTGCGTCGCAACAGCCGTCGGATTTCCGATCCAAGCTGCCGCCGATGCAGCGGACGATCCTCGCCCCGGACGGCGCCGACCCGGGCTCGCTCGTCCTGCTGCGACGCAGCAGGTGGTCGCACTTCCGGCCCTCGTGCGAGAAGGCGGTACATCGCAGGCGCCCAGAAATCTCGGCTGCTGACTGGAAACGCGCGAGCAGTCGCTGTATTGTGCGATGCACAACAGAAACACGCGCGACACGCAGCGCGGACGAACGAGGTAGTCATGATGCGACGGGGTACGGGGCGCGCGCTCCTCTTGATGGCAGCGCTCGGGGCGGTGGGCTGCGGCGACGACGACGGCTCGGATCCGATCGACAGCGGCGTGGTCGACGCGAGCGGTGGTGACGCCGGGCCACCGTCCGACGGAGGTCAGACGGACCCGCGCGTGATGGCCTGCCGCGAGGCGATCGCCGCGCGCGAGGCGCAGGTCGCGGCGATGCTCCCCTGGTCGATCGAGGACGCGACCGAGATGGTGCGCACCGGCGGCGACCAGGCCCGCGAGGCCGACTACGCCGGACGCTATCGCGACGACCTCGCGACGCACCCGGGCTGCGTCGCGCGCGCGGCGTACGGCAACAACGTCGAGTTCCTCGTGACGGACAACCAGGCCGAGGTCGCGGCGGGCGCGCCCGCGTCGATCGACGGCTATGCGTGCGCGGCGAAGGAGTACGCGCAGCCGGCCGAGGACACGACGAAGCCGATCGTGATCCTCGTGCACGGCAACTCGTCGAGCGTCACGACGTTCGAGGAGTACGCGAACGACGGCGTCGCGGGCGACACGATCACGAACGTCGCGGGCTTCGAGATCGTCGTCGACACCGAGACGCGCGAGCAGCTCGCGACGCGCCTCGTCGGCGCGGGCTACCGCGTGATCGCGTTCGACGCGCGCACCGACCTCGTCAACACGCTCGCCGACTACGACATGACGAGCGCGACCGGCAACGCGTTCCGCAACATCGACCACGGCTGGGCGGTGCCGATGCTCCAGTCGCTCGTGCGCGCGGTGCTCACCGAGAACCCGACGCGTCGCGTCTCGCTGATCGGCCACTCGCTCGGCGTGAGCGTGATCCGCGATGCGCTGCGCCGGCTCTACCTCGAGCACCGCGCGGGCGAGGCGGGCGCGGTGAACCCGTTCGCGCGGATCCAGGACGTGATCCTGCTCTCGGGCTCGAACCACGGCGTCAGCGCGGGCCAGACGCTCTGCGACAGCTTCGATCACATGCGCGGCACCGTCGGCTGCGAGATGGGCGACCGCGGCACGTTCGTGCCGACGTACTTCACGCGCCCGCTCAACGGTCCGAACGACCTCTTCGCCGCGCCCTGCGCCGACGGCAGCTACGCGTACGGCGAGCGCAACCAGTGCGAGGACAACGTCGTCGAGTACACGACGGTGACGATGGAGGACATCCCGAGCGGCGAGCTGCAGGACGAGTTCGTCTCGGAGGCGTCGTCGCAGCTCGACCTCGAGCCGTGCGTCGACAACGTGCTGATCACGCTTTCCGACTACGACACGAGCGGGTACTTCTTCACGGGCGCGCCCGGGTTCTTCGCGAACCACTTCGGGAGCGCGCGCTCGGACGCCGGGATCGATCTGATCCTCGAGAAGCTCGCGGACTGATCGAGGGACCGGAGAGCGCGGTGGCCGTCGTGGCGACACGGCGAGCGCCGCGCTCTCGCGCGTTCGTGCTGCGGAGTGAACTGCTCGAAGGGGATGGGATGATGTACGGGCTTCGCAACATGGGTGGGCTCGCGGTGATCGCGGCCCTCGCGACGAGCACCTGGGTGAGCGCAGCGCGCGCGCAGACCGACGCGCCGGCGCCGAGCGACGAGCGCGCCGTGGAGGCCGCGCCACGCGACGAGGCAGCGCCGCCCGACGACGCAGCGCCGCCCGACGAGGCAGCGCCGCCCGAGAATGCAGCGCCGCTCGAAGCGCCCACGCCCGACGCGACGACCGACGACGCACCGCGCGAGCCCGTCGACGCGAGCGAAGAGCAGCGAGAAGGCGACGCGCCGCTGCCCGATGAGCCGCCCGATCAGGCCGAAGCGGCGACGCGCACGCTGAGCACGACGATGCTCCCCGCGCGCCCCGCCTTCACGTTCTGGCGCGACGGCGACGACTTCATCAAGCCCGTCATCCAGCTCTCCGCGATGCTCGTCGCGTACCTGCCGCACAGCGACACGACCGAGGGTCTCGCGGCGCGCGTCAGCACGCTCGCGCTCGCGCGCTTCGGCCTCGAGGGTCAGCTCTTCGGGTTCGTCACGTTCCGCAGCGTGTTCGAGCGCAACTTCGGCTTCAGCCTCGCGCGCAACGGTCCGGTGGGCACGAGCGTGTGGGAGGGCACCGCGTCGCTGCAGGCGCGCGAGAACTACCTGCGCCTCTCGCAGTGGGGCCTCTCGCTCACCGGCGGCATCTTCCCGGATCCCGCGAGCCTCGACTTCATCTCGAGCAACGTGCTCGACGGCTTCGGCATGGACCCCTACGTGCGCGACCCGCTGCTCGTCAGCGGCTTCGCGCAGGGGCAGGGCGTGATGCTGCGCTACGGGTGGGAGTGGCTCGACTTCGGCCTCTCGTACACCGGCGGCAATCCGCTCACGACGAGCCTCGCGTTCGGCTTCGGCGGCGACGTGAGCTCGCTCGGCACGCTCTTCACGGCGCCGCTGCGCGCGCTCGCGAACGGCATCCCGGGATCGGACATCCACCTCAACACGATCACGCCGTCGTTCACGTTCTCGCACGAGATCGTCGACCTGCGGCTCGCGGCGCAGCTCTACTTCGTCGACATCGACGTCACGACCGACGCCGACGCTTCGCTCTTCGGATACAACCTGCGCGCGACCGCGCAGGTGAAGATCCTCGGCGACATGCTGCGGCTCAACGGGACGTTCGCGTACCGCCGCAACGAGCAGGTCGAGATCCCCGACGTGACGATACGCTCGCAGCGCGACTACGAGGGCTTCGTCGGCGCGGGCGGCGTCGACTTCACGTGGGAGATGCTGAGCGTCGGCGCGCAGTACTACTTCCTCACGTCGTCGATCACCGACATGTCGTCGCTGACGAACCACTACATCAACGTGGCGGCGACGCTGTGGCTCATGGAGCCCTACGTCTCGATCGGCGCGCGCTGGTCGCGCTCGATGGCCGAAGCGACGCCGATGGCGCCGCGCGTGAACGCCACCGACAGCTTCATCGTCTCGATGCGGCTGTTGATCTGAGGGGGCCACCTCCCCAAACGCTGCGCGCGGGGCTCCGGCCCCGCTTGCTCTCCACCGGCACCGCGTGATCGACATGCGCACGTTCCACCATGCCGCGCTGGCCTCGACCGGCGTGTACGTTCCCGAGATCGAGCGCTCGAACGACGCGCTGATCGCGCAGCTCGGCGACGCGCATCGCGAGACGATCGAGAAGCTCGAGCACGGCTCGGGCATCACTCGACGCTTCGTCGCGCCCGACGACTGGGCCACGTCGGATCTCGCGGTCGCCGCCGGGCGTGATGCGCTCGAGCGCGCGGGCCTCGCACCGAGCGATCTCGATCTGATCCTCGTCGGCACCGACAGCCCCGACTACGTCACGCCCGCGACGTCGGTGATCGTGCAGCACAAACTCGGCGCGCATCGCGCCGGCACGTTCGACGTCGGCTGCGCGTGCGCGTCGTTCCCCACCGCGATCGCCGCCGCCGCGGGGATGATCGCGAGCTCGCCCGGCATCGAGCGCGTGCTCGTGATCGGCGCGTACCTGATGCGCCGGCTCGCCGATCCGCGCGATCCGATCTCGTTCTTCTACGGCGACGGCGCGGGCGCCGCGGTGCTCGTGCGCAGCGACGAGCCCGGGTTCCTCGCGTCGGCGTTCCGCGCCGACGGCCGCTACGCGCGCTCGTGGATGATCGCGAGCGGCGGCACCGCCGAGCCCGCGAGCGAGCAGTCGGTCCGCGAGGGACGCACCCAGGTGCGCCTGCACGAGCCCTATCCGCGCGCCGTGAACGACGAGGGATGGCCCGCGATCGTGCGCGACGTGACCGCGCGCGCGTCGCTCGCGATCGCCGACGTCGACTGCTTCGTGTTCACGCAGGTGCGCCGCGGCACGATCGAGCACGTGATGCGCGAGCTCGGCGCGCCGATCGAGAAGGCGCCGCGCATCATGGACCGCTGGGGCTACACCGGCTCGGCGTGCATCCCGATGGCGCTGCACGACGCGGTGGGCACCGGGCACGTCGCCGTCGGCGACCACGTCGTGCTCGTCGGATCGGGCGTCGGCTACAACCAGGCCGGCGTCGCCCTGCGCGTCACCTCCGCGCTCGCGGGAGCGCGCTAGGTCTTGCGCTTGTTGCCGCGCAGCAGTGTCTTGAGCTCGTCGAGCTCGCGACGCAGCGCGGCGACCTCGACCGCGGTGGTGTCGGGCGGAGGCGCAGGCGGCGGCGCGGCGGGCGTCGTCGTCGCGGGCGGCGTGTACTGGGCCTCGGGCGCGAGCGCTTGACCTGCGCCGAGCCACATCCGCGCGATCGCGTTCGCGGCTTGGAACGGCATCGTCGCCATCGGCAGGAACGGCGAGACCGTCTGCGCTCCCCGCTTGGCCTCGAGGTACATCTCGAGCGTCGCGGAGAGATAACGCCCCATGAACTCCGCGAGCGACTCGTCGTCCATGCGGATCAGCTGCTGCAGCAATGTCACGGGCAGCAGGCGCGCCGCGCGACCGCTCTCCAGGATGATCTGGGTGAGCGTCGCTTGCGTGAGATCCTCCGACGTCTTCGCGTCGATGACGCGCACGTCGTCGCCGCGACGGACGATCGCCTCGAGCTGATCGAGCGTGATGTACGAGCTCGCCCTGGTGTCGTAGAGACGCCGGTTCCCGTACTTCTTGATCAGGATCGGCTCGCTGCTGCTGCGGAGGCGCATACGCAACGCGCAGACTGCGCGGCCTCCGCCCGCGACGCAACATTCGCGAGCCGCGCGCGTGTTTTGTGCGTCGCAACACGATGAAGATTGACGCCGGTTTTGCGCCGCTGTAGAGCCGAAGTGCTTTGGTGCGCCGCACCAGAGCGCGCGCTGCCGTGGGGACGGGACGTGCGCGACCCCTCCGAAGACGTAGGAGCACGGGATGACGCTCTTCGAGAAGTGGAAGAAGGAGTTCGACGCGTGGGAGGTCCGCGCCGCCGATCTCTCGAAGAAGGTGCTCGGCAGCCCGCTCGTGCTCGAGCCCACCGGCGCGCTGCTCACCGCGGCGATGCGCACCAAGGCGCGCACCGATCGCGTGCTCGGCGACGTGTGGAGCGCGGTCGGGCTGCCCAACCGCCGCGATCAGGAGCGCACGCTGCGGATGCTGACGGTGCTCGAGCGGCGGGTGATCGATCTCGAGGAGAAGCTCGAGGACGCCCACGAGGAGCTGCGCCGCGCGCGCGGCGAGACGCGCTGAGCGCAGGAGAGAGCACCATGGACGCGTCGAAGTACCTCGAGATCCGACCTGCTCCGCGCGCGATCTTCGATGCGCTCCCCGCGCGGCGCGACCTCACACGCTTCGTCGTCGGCGACCGCGCGATCACGTTCGGCGAGGTCGCGCGGGAGATCGAGGACGTCGCGCTCTTCCTCGCGCACGACGGGCACCGCCCGACCGATCGCGGCGCGATCTTCGCGCAGAACCGCGTGGAGTGGATGAGCGCGGCGCTCGCGATCCAGAGCGCGGGCGGCACGATGGTCCCGGTCTATCCGTCGAGCACCACCGAGCAGGTCGCGTACGTGCTCGGGCACTCCGACGCGCGCGTCGTGTTCGTCGCGGGCGAGGAGCTCGTGCGCAGCGTGCTGCGCGCGCTGCCGTCGCTGCCCGCGCTCGCGCGCATCGTGCTGCTCGACGATCGCGACGAGTCGATCCCGGGCGACGTGCGCGAGAAGGTGATCACCTGGTCCGCGGCCCGGGCCCGAGGCCGCGCAATCGCCAACGCCGATCCGAGCGCGCTCGCGCGGATGCTCGACGCGATCTCGCTCGATTCGCCCGCGATCATGCTCTACACGAGCGGCACCAGCGGCCCGCCCAAGGGCGTGCCGCTCACGCACCGCAACGTCGGCGTGAACGGCCGCGACTGGCTCGAGGTGCTCGGGCCGCTCGTCGACGAGGGCATGACCGATCTGCTGTGGCTCCCGATGAGCCACGTGTTCGGCTTCGGCGAGGCGTGCATCGGCAACACGCTCGGCTGGACGAGCTATCTCGCCGATCCCGCGAGCGTCGTCGCGCGCCTGCCCGAGGTGAAGCCCTCGGCGTTCATGAGCGTGCCGGTCGTCTGGGAGAAGCTCGCGCAGGCCGCGATGCACAGCGACGATCCCGCGGAGCGCAAGCGGCGCTTCGACGCGGCGACCGGCGGGAACCTGCGCTTCTGTCTCTCGGGCGGTGCGGGCCTCAAGCGCGAGGTGAAGGAGCTCTTCCTCGAGATGGGCGCGCTCTTGATCGAAGGCTACGGGCTGACCGAGGCCTCGCCGACGCTCACGATGAACCGCCCCGACGCGTTCCGCTTCGACTCGGTGGGCAAGCCGTTCCCGAACGTCGAGCTCCGTCTCGCGGACGACGGCGAGATCCTCGCCAAGGGCGAGAGCATCTTCGCCGGCTATCACAAGGATCCCGCGGCGACGCGCGAGGCGTTCACCGAGGACGGCTGGCTCAAGACCGGCGACGTCGGCGTCTTCACCGAGGACGGCTTCCTGCGCATCGTCGATCGCAAGAAGGACATCCTCGTGACCTCGGGCGGCAAGAACGTCCCGCCCGCGAACATCGAGCAGCGCTTCGCCGACGACCCGCTCTTCCAGCACGTCGTCGTCTACGGCGACGGCAAGAAGTACCTCGTCGCCGGCGTGTGGCTGAACCCGCTCGCGGTCGAGCCGGGGCTCGACGGCGCGGCGCTGCACGCGCTCGTCGAGTCGAGGATCGCCGCGGTGAACGCGCAGCTCGCGAGGTACGAGTCGATCAAGCGCTTCGTGATCCTCGAGCCCGCGCTCTCCGTCGCGAGCGGACACCTCACGCCCACGCTCAAGGTGAAGCGCAAGGCGGTGTACGCGACGTTCGGCGCGCAGCTCGACGCGCTCTACGAGCGGAGCACGCGATGATCGAGCCGCTCGACGTGATCCGCGGGCTCGCCGCGATGTTCGGTCGTCCCGCGCCGCGCGTCGGGCAGACGCCTGCCGACGTGGTGCACGAGGAGAACAAGTGGCGCCTCCTCCGCTACGTACCGCGCCCCGAGGGCGTCGCGTTCCGCACGCCCGTGCTGCTGATCCCGTCGCTGATCAACCGCCACTACGTGCTCGACCTGATGTCGGGCAAGAGCTTCGCCGAGCACCTCGTCGCGCACGGCCACGACGTCTACGTGATCGACTGGGGCACCCCCGAGGCCGAGGATCGCTTCGTCACGTTCGAAGACGTCGTCGTCTCGGCGATCGGTCGCGCGCTCCGCGTCACGACGCGCACCGCGAAGGCGGAGTCGGCGCACGTGCTCGGCTACTGCCTCGGGGGGACGCTCGCGGTGATCCACGCCGCGCTCGCGCCCGAGCGCGTTCGCACGCTGATGCTCGTCGCGGCGCCGGTCGACTTCCACGACGACGGCCTGCTCTCGAAGTGGACGCGCACCCGCACCCTCGACACGACCGCGGTCGTCGACGGCGCGGGCAACGTGCCGTGGCCGCTGATGCAGGGCGCGTTTCATCTGCTGCGCCCGACGCTGCCCCTGGTGAAGGCGGTGACGCTCGCCGAGAAGGCGTGGGACGAGCCCTTCCTCGACGGCTTCTTCGCGATCGAGACGTGGGGCAACGACAACGTCAGCTTCCCCGGCGAGTGCTGGCGCACGTACATCGACGAGCTCTATCGGAAGAACGCGCTGATGACCGGCTCGCTGCGGCTCGGCGGGCGCACGGTCGAGCTCTCGTCGCTGCGCTGTCCGCTGCTCTGCGTGACCTTCGAGCACGACGAGATCGTCCCGCACCGCAGCGCATCGGCGGTGGTCGAGCGCGTCGCGAGCACCGACAAGGAGCACCTGCACGTCCCCGGCGGTCACGTCGGCGCGATGGTGTCGAAATCGGCGTCGAAGAAGCTGTGGCCCGCGCTGCGCACGTTCTGGGCGACGCGCGACGAGGCCACGCGGCTGCGCGGCGAGCTCATGCTGCAGCGCGATATGGCCGTCGCGTCGCGCTGACGAATCATCAATTCTCACCGCACAACGATCGTTGTTGCGGTGCAACACAGCACGTGGCATCGTGCCGATCGAATGCTGTACGTGCTGCACGATCTCTCTCGTCGCGCGCTCGCTCCGGTCGCGACGACGGCGCGTGCTTCGGCCTATCTGCTGCGCAAGTCGCCGTTCCTCGGCGCACCGTTCGCCGCCGCGGGCTGGGAGCTGCTGCACCGGCTGACCAAGGAGTACCCGCGCCCGTCGTTCGACCTCGCGTCGGTGTCGCTCGACGGCGAGTCGATCCAGCTGCGCGAAGAGGTCGTCGTCGCGACGCCGTTCTGTCGCCTCGTGCGATTCGCGCGCCGCGCGCCCGAGGCGACGCAGGCGACGCTCGACGCGCAGCCGAAGGTGCTCCTCTGCGCGCCGCTCTCCGGGCATCACGCGACGCTGCTGCGCGACATGGTCCGCGCGCTCGCGCCCGAGCACGACGTGTACGTGACCGACTGGATCGACGCGAAGCAGATCCCGGTCGACGCCGGGCGCTTCGGGCTCGACGACTACGTCGATCACCTGCTCGCGTTCATGCGCCACCTCGGCAGCGGCGCGCTCCACGTGATCGCGGTGTGTCAGCCCGCGGTGCCCGCGCTCGGCGCGGTGTCGCTCCTCGCGTCGGCGGGCGAGCCCACGCCGCGCACGCTGGTGCTGATGGGCGGGCCGATCGACGGACGTCGATCGCCGACCGACGTCAACCGCCTCGCGACCGAGCACCCGCTCTCGTGGTTCGAGGACAACCTCGTGTACCCGGTGCCGCACGGCCATCCGGGCGTCGGACGGCGCGTCTATCCGGGCTTCCTCCAGCTCACCGCGTTCGTGTCGATGAACCCCGACCGACACTGGAAGTCGTACCGCTCGTACTGGCTCGATCGCATCTCGGGCGAGCGCGAGAGCGCGGCCGCGCACGAGCGCTTCTACGACGAGTACAACGCCGTGCTCGACATGGACGCGGACTACTACCTCGAGACCGTCCGCGTCGTGTTCCAGGAGTTCGCGCTCGCGCGCGGTGCGTGGTCGGTGCGCGGAAAGAAGGTCGTTCCCGGCGCGATCCGCGACACCGCGATCCTCACCGTCGAGGGCGCGGAGGACGACATCACCGGCGCGGGCCAGACCCACGCCGCGCTCGAGCTCTGCACCGGCGTGCCCGCGGCGAACAAGCGCGCGCTCACCGCCGCGGGCTGCGGCCACTACGGGATCTTCTCGGGCCGACGCTTCCGCGAGTCGATCTTCCCCGAGCTGCGCGAGCTGATCGCGCGCCATCACCGATGACGTCGCTCCGCGGCAAGAGCGCGCTCGTCACGGGCTCGACGAGCGGCATCGGCCTCGCGATCGCCGAGGCCCTCGCGGCCGCGGGCGCGAACGTGATGATGAACGGCTTCGGCGACGTCGAGCGCGCGCGCGCGACGGTGCGCGCCGCGGGCGCGGTGCACGGCGCGCGCGTCGAGCACCACGGCGCGAACCTCGCGAACGTCGACGAGGTCGAGGCCATGCATCGCGCGGCGAGCGAGGCGCTCGGCGGAGTCGACGTCCTCGTGAACAACGCCGGGATCCAGCACGTGGCGAAGGTCGAGGACTTCCCGCCGGAGCGCTGGGACGCGGTGCTCGCGGTGAACCTCACCGCCGCGTACCACACGACGCGCCTCGTGCTTCCGGGCATGCGCGCGCGGGACTGGGGCCGCATCGTGAACGTCGCGTCGGTGCACGGCCTCGTCGCGTCGGCGGAGAAGTCGGCGTACGTCGCGTCGAAGCACGGGCTCGTCGGGCTCACGAAGGTCGTCGCGCTCGAGACCGCGCGCACCAACGTGACGTGCAACGCGATCTGCCCGGGGTGGGTCCAGACGCCGCTCGTCGAGGCGCAGGTGCAGGCGCGCGCGGAGCGCGAAGGACGTGATCCGAGCGCGGCGCGCGAGGCGCTCGTCGGTGAGAAGCAGCCGTCGGGCGCCTTCGTGTCGCCGTCGTCGCTCGCGGAGCTCGCGCTCTTCCTGTGCAGCGACGCGGCGCGCGAGGTGCGCGGCGTCGCGTGGAACGTCGACGGCGGATGGGTCGCTCAGTAGCTGCGGCGCACCATCGCGCTCTCGACGTCGATCGTATGGTGTAGAGCACGCGCGTCGCCGCCGAGTGGTGCGACGCAACAACCGGGGAGGGGACATGAAGAAGCTCGTCGCGGCGCTCTGCGTGAGCGCGTGGCTCGTGGGGTGCGAGGCCGGCGAGGACGTGGGCAGCACGGCCGGCGCGCTGAGCGAGGTGAGCAGCTTCGGCGCGAACCCAGGCGCGCTCCGCATGATGCTCTACACGCCGTCGAGCGCGCGCGCGGGCGCGCCGATCGTCGTCGTGCTGCACGGGTGTCTGCAGGCCGCGTCGGACGCGGAGCGCACCGGCTGGAGCACGCTCGCCGACACGTACGGCTTCCACGTCGTGTACCCGCAGCAGACCTCGTCGAACAACGGCGCGACGTGCTTCCGCTGGTTCGAGCCGGCGCAGGTGCGGCGCGACGCGGGCGAGGTCGCGTCGGTGGTCTCGATGGTCCGTCACGTGGTCGCGACGCGCGGTGCCGACGCGTCGCGCGTCTACGTGTCGGGCTTCTCGGCGGGCGGCGGTCTCGCGCCGGCGTTGCTCGCGACGTACCCCGACGTGTTCGCGGCGGGCGCAGCGAACGCCGGCCTTCCGTTCGGCTGCGCGAGCGGCGTGAGCGAGGCGTTCGGCTGTCAGAACGGCGGCGTCGATCGTTCGCCCGCGGAGTGGGCGGCGCGGGTGCGCGCGGCCGCGCCGTCGGGATGGAGCGGACCGTGGCCGCGCATCGCGATCTGGCAGGGCACGTCGGACTCCACGGTGCGGCCGGTGAACGCGACCGAGCTCGTCGAGCAGTGGACCGCGATCCAGGGGCTCGACACGGCGCCCGAGAGCAGCGAGACGATCGGCACGCTGCAGCGCACGCGGCACGTCGCGGCGGGACGCGTCGCGGTCGAGCAGGTGATCGTGCCGGGCATGGGCCACGCGGTCGCGATCCATCCGTCGAGCGGCTGCGGCGCGACCGGCTCGTACACCGCGAGCAGCGAGCTCTGCGCGGCGCGCGAGCAGGCGCGGTTCTTCGGGCTGATCGAGCCGCTGCCCGAGATCGACGCCGGCGTCGCGATCGACGCGGGATCGAGCGTCGATGCGGGCGCGAACGATGCGGGCGCGAACGATGCGGGCGCGAGCACGTGCGCCCAGCACACGTCGTCGAACTACGCGCACGAGCGCGCCGGTCGCGCGACGCGCTGCGGAGCCTACGGCAGCTACGTGTGCGCGGTGGGCTCCGGACAGCAGATGGGCTTCTGGAACGTCTATCAGTCGACGACGCTGCGCGAGCGGCCCGCCGGGTACTTCGAGATCGGCGCGTGTCCGTGACTGCTACTGCGCGATCGTGATCGTCAGCGTCGCGCGCGTGCTGCGGCGTGCGGTGGGGAACCGCACCGCGCGCAGCGCGCGCATCACGCACTGGATGGTCGCTCCGTCGCGCAGCGTGCCGCGGCCGCGCGTGGCGCTCGGACGACCATCGCGCGCGATGAACAGGTTGATCGGGAGCTCACCGCTCGCGGCGGTGCACCCATCGAACGTCGTCGCGGGGATCGCGCCCGCGATCTGATCGGTCGTGAGCGCGCCGCGCGCGGTGTCGACGCGCACCGTCGCGCGCGAGGTCGCCGGAGGCGGCGTGGTCGGCGTGGTCGTCGTCACCGGCGGTGTGGGCGGGGTGACCGGCGCGGCGCTCGGCGGAGGCACGGTGCCGTCGAGCGTCGCGAACACGTCGCCGGGGATCGCGAGCGCGCCGCCGGTGACCCCGGTGCGCGTGAAGTAGAGCGTGAACCGCACCATCGCGCCGCCGTCGGGCGCGGCGTCGGGCAGGCGGAACTCGCGCACCCGCGCGCGCGCGCACTCGTCGAACGTGTCGTCGCCGAGCGTCGACGCTTCTTCGGTCGCGCGGATCACCTGACGCGCCGAGACCCAGAGGCGCAGCCGCAGCGTGCCCTGCAGCGCGGGCGTGCGCGCGAGCCGCTCGCGATAGCACTCGAGCACCGGCCCGAGCGTCGGGCGAAGGCCCGTCGCGAGCAGATCGCGATAGCGATCCGGCGGACGTTGATCGGCCACCGTCAGATCGGCGACCGACACCGTCGCGGTGCCCTGGGCGAGCGTGGTGGACGGGAGCGCGATCAGCAGCGCGAGCGAGACGAGGATGGAGCGCACGGCGCGAGCTTATCAGCCCTCGCGGCGATCACTCCTGACCGCGCGCGAAGAGCGCGGCGCGCACGATGAGCTCGCCGACGCCGCGGATGCCGAGCTTGTTGCGGATGCGCGCGCGGTGCGTCTCGACGGTCTTCACGCTGACGCCGAGCGCCGACGCGATGTCCTTCGTCTCGTGGCCGCGCCCGATCAGCCGGAAGATCTCGACCTCGCGATCGCTGAGGAGCTGTCCCGAGCGAGTGCGCCAGCGCCGCACGAGGTGGGTCGCGATCGACGGGCCGAGGAACACCTCGCCGCGCGCCACCGCGCGCAGCGCGTCGACCAGCGCGATGTCGTCGGTCTTCGCGACGTAGCCGAGCGCGCCGAGATCGATCGCGCGCTGCGCCAGCATCGGATCGTCGTGCGCGGTGAACACCAGCACGCGCAGCTCGGGGAACCGGCTCTTCAGCACGAGCAGCAGGTCCATGCCCCAGTCGCGATCGAGCTCGAGATCGATCAGCACCACGTCGACACCGTGCGCCTCCGCGAGCTTGAGCGCGGCGCGCGCGTTCGATGCCTCTCCCACGACGAGGAACTCGCCGGGCACGCCGTTCAGCTGTGCCCGCAGCGCCGCCCGGATGATCGGATGATCGTCGACCAGCAGCAGCCGGTGGGGGCGTGATTCGTCGGGGGATGATCCCACTGCAGCGACCATACGCGCGGACGTACCGCGCGGATCATCGAACCTGAGGTGCGGCAGACCGCGCAGCAACGTCGGGGCATCCCTTACGTCGTCGGGCGCGGTCCCGACCCTGATCGCCGGCTTTTCCGACTCCCGTTCGCAGAGCGGTGGCTCTACGACTGTGCAGGAAGAGTCTTGTGACCTTGTAGCCGGCCTCGCCCCGTCGAGGCAACGGCCCGGACATGGCGAGCCACGCGAAGGTTCCGATCGAAGTTGCACACGCGCGTGTGCGCGTGTGTGTGATCGACCTCGACGCGCAGTCGCGCAAGCGGCTCGAGAGGGTGCTCTCCGAGCGCGACGACGTCGACCTCGTGACGTCGGGTGACGCGGAGATCGTCGTCGCGCCGTTCGACGGACGCTCCATCCCGCCACCCAGCGGGCGCACGTGGGTGCTCGCCGTCGCGGCGAGCAGCGCGCTCTCCGACGCGCTCGACCAGGGTGCCGACGACGTGCTGCTGCAGCCGTTCACCGCCGAGGAGGCGCGCGCGCGCATCGCGTTCGCGCTGCGCCACGTGAGCCGTCCTCGGGGCGCGACGCCGCGCGCCGCGCTCGCGGAGGCGCTGGCGCATCCGCGCGGAGGCGAGGTGGTGGTGCGCGTCGGTGACGAGACCACGCGCATCCACGTGCACGAGGGCCGCATCGTCTGGGTGCACCGCGCGGGCGAGCCCACGGGGCTCAGCGACGTGTTCCCCGCGCTCGATCGTCGCGAGGCCGCGGAGCTGACGCGCACTGCGCGCGAGACGCGACGGCACTTCGCCGACGTGCTCGTCGATCGCGGGCGCCTCGATGCCGCGGAGGTGCGCGAGGGCGTGCGCCGCTTCGTGGAAGCGCGGCTGGGCCCGACGCTCGACGCCGACGGCGCGGTCGCGCTCTTCGCGCCCGGCACGCTCGCCTATCACGCGCAGCTCTCGTTCGAGCGTCGCGAGGTCGCGCGCCCCACCCAGCCGCCGCCGCTCACGACGCGCGCGTCGGGCACGGTCGAGACGGTCGGGCGCGAGGCCTGGGTCGGCCTCGTCGCGGCGCTCCGCGGGAACGGTGCGTGCTCGGTCGCGATCCTCGACTGCGCGACCGGCGTCGCGGTGCTCGACGACGGCGACGACCTCGACACCGCGATCGCGTGGGGCCTCGCGCGCCTGATCACGCTCGACGGCGCGGCGCGCTCCGACGTGATGCTCGGCGGCGAGCGCGCGCACGTCGCGCGCGCACTGCCCGGCTCCGATCGCTTCGTGGTGTACGTCGCCTACGACGACCCCGCGGTGAACCTCGCGCTCGCGCGGCACGAGCTCGCCGCCGCGCTCGCATCGACCCCTTCCGCCACGCACGGAGCGTGAGCCTCGAGGAGAGACATGGCCGACATCAAGACATCGCTCGCGCAGATCCTGCAGATCGACGGCGCCACCGGCGCCGCGCTCGTCGACTTCCAGTCGGGCATGACGCTCGGCACCGCGGGCGCACCGGGCTTCGATCTCGAGCTCGCCGCGGCGGGCAACACCGAGGTCGTGCGCGCCAAGAAGAAGATCCGCGACAAGCTCGGCGTGCAGATGCAGATCGAGGACATCCTCATCTCGCTCTCGGGCCAGTACCACCTGATCCGCATGGTCGGGACGAGCCTCTTCTTCTACGTCGTGCTCGATCGCAGCCGATCGAACCTCGGCCTCGCGCGCCGCGAGCTCGAGTCGATCGAGAAGGCGCTCCAGATCGACCGTCGCTGAGCGATCGTCGTGGCGCGCTTCGATCGCGAGACGGGGCAGCTGGTGCTGCGGGTCGTCTACGACGGCCCGTCGCGCGCCGGCAAGACGACGAACGTCCGCACGCTCGCGTCGCTGCTGCCCGTCTCGCGCCGCTCGACGGTGCGGACGCCGGCGGAGACGCCGGGCGGATCGACGCTGCGCTACGACCTGCTCGACGTCGACGTCGGTCGCGTCGACTCGGCGCGCGGCGAGCATCCCGCGCGCTGCGAGGTGTTCAGCGTGCCGGGGCAGCTCTCGCTCGCGTCGCAGCGCGTCGCGCTGCTGTCGGCGGCCGACGTCGCGGTGCTCGTGCTCGACGCGACGCCGGGCGCGCACCGCCGGAACCGCGTGTCGCTCGAGGCGCTGCGCGCGTTCCGCGCGAGCGGGCTGCTCGAGGACGTGCCGCTCGTGCTCCAGGCCAACAAGCAGGACGTCGCGGGCGCGCTCTCGGGCGAGGCGCTCGCCGCCGCGCTCGACATCCCCGCGCGCCGCGTGATCGACGCGATCGCGGTGCGCGGGGAGGGTGTGCGCGAGACGTTCTTCGCGGCGCTCGCGATCGCCCGCGACGCGGCGCGTCCCTCGCTCGAGGCAGACGCGGTGCCGGTGCACGAGGGCTCCGATCCCGAGCGCACCGCCGGCGAGCTCGAGGGGCGCGTCGGCGGCGCGATCGATCGCGTGCTGCGCGCGATCGAGGACGACGAGCTCAGCGCTTCGTGAGCTCGACTCCGTCGAACTCGCGACCCGTGCCGTCGATCGCGTGGAGGCGCAGCCGCTCGCGATCGGCCTCGATCGACACGAAGTGGAACGCGGTCGTCGAGAACGCGGTGAACCACGACTTGCCCACGCTGCGCACGCTGCGTCCTCCGCCGCCGGTCACGACGTAGGTCACGCCCTCGATCGGGTTGGTGCGCTCGTAGTCGTGATCGTCGCCGCTCACGACGAGGTCGACACCGCCGTCGATGAAGAGCCGCTGGAACGCGTCGCGCAGGCTGCGATCACCGCCGTGGAAGCCGCTCGAGTAGAGCGGCGTCGAGATCACCGCGATCGTCCACGGCGAGCCCGCGTGCTCGGCGAGGTCGCGCTGCAGGAACGTGCGCTGCGGGCGCAGATCGACGTTCGAGTCGAGCACGACGACGTGCACCGGGCCCCAGTCGAACGAGTAGAAGCGCTCACTGCCGCTCGCGCGATCCGGCAGCGCGAACGCCTCGAGGTACGGCCCGGCCGAGCCCGTCGCGTGATCGTGATCGCCGATCGACGGGAAGAACGGGACCGAGGCCATGAGCTGCCCGTACATCGCGAAGTGCTTCGCCTCGAGCTGCCCGAGCGTGCCGTCTTCGTACGCGAGATCGCCGGTGTGCAGCACCGCGTCCATCGCGACGGTGCCGAGCTGCTCGCCGACCGCGACCTGATCGGCGTTCGCGCCGCCCGAGTCGCCGAACACCACGATGCGCGCGGTGCCCTCACCGGTGCGCGGCGCGGTGCGGAACCCGGTCGGTCCGTACACCACGTCGCCGTCGCGCGTGCGCAGGCGATAGCAGTAGATGCGATCGGGCTCGAGGCCGAGCAGCGGCACGCTCATCTGGCGCGCGTCGCGCAGGTAGCGCGTCTCGTCGAGCGCGGGCTCCGCGACGGTCGGCTCGTCGCCCTCCTGCTGCCACAGCTCGAGCAGCTCCGCGTGCTCGGCGCTGGTCGTCCACACCACGCGCGCCGAGTCGTGCGAGACCGACTGCACGTACGCCCAGCGCTTCACGTCGCCGCCCGGCTCCGCCCACTCGCCGCACTGCGCGCGGATCTCCGCGAACACGTCGACGCGCTGCGCCGGCGGATCGAGCAGATCCCCGGTCGTCGGTGACGCGAGGATGCCGTTCATGTCGTTGGCGCAGCCCGCGAGCACGAGCAGCACGAGGAAGGAGGAACCGACCGGAATGCGAGTCATGCGACGCGAGAACGTCGTGCTCTCGGCACCGACGTAAAGTGGGGATGTTTGCCGCGCTGTGAGCGTGGCGCGTCGCCACGGGATCAGAACCCCTGACGACTGCCGAAGACGAGCTGCACCGAGTCGATGCCCGCGCCGTCGACGAACGGCGCAGTGCCCGCCGCGACGGCGATCTCGACCGCGCCGTCGGGCTCGCCCGCGGTCGCGATGCCCATGCCGAACGAGAGACGCAGCCGCTCGAGCGCGAAGTCCTCGAGGTGCGCCCCGAACGCATTGCCCACCGACACGTGGAGCCGTCCGTCGAGCCGCGTCCAGATCGGATAGCGATACTCGAGCGTCGTCGCGACCGCGCTGCGTCCGCGGAGCTGACCGCGCAGGAAGCCCTGCATCAAGAGCTCCTCTTCACCGAGCGCGATCAGATCGGTGAACGGGATCTCCTCGTCGCCCAGCGGGTCCGCGAAGCGCGCGATGCCCCAGAGGCCGAGCACGCGATGCGCGCCGAGGTCGAGGAACGTGCCGACGCCGCCGCCCCAGCGCGCCCACCGGCGGCGCATCGGATCGTCGAGATCGAACACGAGCTCGCCGTGCGCTTCCACGCGCACGCCGTGGCCCGGCGCGGGCTCGGGCTCGCGGGTGTCGAGCGCGAACGACGCGCGCGATCGCGACACTGCGTACGGGCGATCGAGCCCGGGCGGCGCTTGGATCTCGCCCTGCGCGATGCCCTCCGCCATCGACGGAGAGTT
This sequence comes from Sandaracinus amylolyticus, assembly GCF_000737325.1. Lineage (NCBI taxonomy): Bacteria > Pseudomonadati > Myxococcota > Polyangiales > Sandaracinaceae > Sandaracinus > Sandaracinus amylolyticus. The sequence goes on along the minus strand of NZ_CP011125.1, from coordinate 9,679,025 downwards.
GTTGGACAGCGCCGCGTAACCGCGCGGATCGAATTCGTGTCCGTCGACGCCGGTGATCACCTCGATGCGGCTCTCGCGCCAGAAGCGATCGGCGCGCACGCCGAGCTGCGCCTCGTACCACGCCTCGCGGAAGCGGTACTGCACCGCGCGCGCGTCCCAGCCGAGCCCCGAGAACACGCGGTCGGGGCGACGTCCGCCTTCGCCGCGCAGCTCGACGCGGAACCCCGAGCCCGTCGCGATCGCGTACGACGCGCTGCCCTGCAGGTAGTCGACGCCGCCGAAGTTGAACGAGGCGCCGAGCGAGTGCCCGGGCGCGACGTCGTCGTTCGAGAAGAACAAGAGACCGCCCGAGGGCTGGAGGCCGTACGCGACGAAGAACGTCGGCACGATGCCGGAGCGACGCTCGTTCCAGGTGAGCGCGTCGAGCAGCAGCGTGGGCCAGCGCTCCCGCTCCGCGGTCTCGAGGACGAGCCCGATCGGACGGCGGATGCCGTAGTCGAGCACGAGCGTGACCGGGAAGAAGACCACGCGCGGGACCCAGAGCAGCACCTCGCCCGCGTCGGGGCCCGGCTCGGCGCGACCGTCGTAGTCGGGGCGCGCGCGATGCGCGGTGATCGGCGCGTCCGGAGCCTCTTGCGCGTGCGCCGAGGACGCGACCGCGAGCACCGTGACGATCGCGAAGAAGAGCGCGCGCCACGTCATCGCGTCACCTCGCTCGCACCGTCCGTGCGCCGCTCGAGCCCCACCACGCGCCACGTCTCTCCGCGCTGCGCGAGGTGCACGTCGATCGGGTGCGTCTGCTCGCGACCGATCGTCCCCGAGCGCACGCGCACGATCGCGTAGCTCCGCGCGTGCTCCGGCATCGCGACGCACACGCGCGCGCCGTCCATCCGGATCGGCAGCGCGCCGATCACGCGCTGCTCCTCGTCGATCCACGCCGCCGCATGCGCTCGCGCGCGCACGCCGCGCAGCCCCGACGACACCGCGTGATCTTCGAGGCACAGCGCGCCCTCGTGCACCTCCGGCGACGCGAGCGCCGACACGCGCGTGAGCCATCGCTCGAGCACGCGCTCGCGACGTCCGAGCATCACCTCGAGCAAGCGCTCCTCGACGCGCGGATCGGAGAACCGACCGAGCGCGATCGCCGCGCGCAGGTGCGCCTCGTCGAAGCGCGAGACGATCCGCGCCATCCACGCGCAGTCGCGCTCGGTGCGACGCTCGAACGCGCCGTTCCAGTAGTTCGGGCGCCACGCGTCGGGATCGAACCGCTCGACGTCGTAGTAACCGAGGATCGGCCAGGTGGGCCCGCGCTCCGCGTCGTCCCAGGGCCGTCGTACGAGCCCGAGCGTGAGGAGATCCTCGGCGACGTGCTGCCCGTCGATCCACTGCGAGTGCCCGTAGCGCACCTGCTGTCGATGAGGGCCCTGCAGGTACCCGAGCGTGTCGCCGAAGTCGACGAGCCGGTGCAGCACCCAGCCGCGCCCGTCGCCCGTCTCCTCCCACGTCGCGAGCGTGTTGTGCTGGCGCGCGTCCCAGTGATCGAGCCACGCGTTGATCACGAACATCCCGCGCAGCTCGCGACGATCCTCGTGCGGCACGACGTCGTTGAGGTCGACGTCCCACGTGCCACGGTAGTCCCACGGGCCGAGCGCCGGCGAGTCGAACATCAGGCTCGCGGTCGCGCGCAGGCCGTGCTCGCCCTCCTGGAACACGGCGAGGATCTCCGCGAGATCCTCCTCTGTCATCGCGCGATCGGCGCCGTCGAGGCGCGCGCGCGGATCGAGCGAGACCGACGCGCGCTCGAAGTACACGACGCGGTTGCACGGCACGTGATAGCCGGCGGCGTGATAGAGCGCGGCGACGATCGCGTCCGCCGCGGTCGTCTGCTCGGGCTGCGTCTCGCGATCGGCCTTCAGCACGAAGCGCCGCCCGCTCGCGTCTTCGATCACGAAGCCGCTCGTCGCGCCGTCGCGCTTGCCCGACACGACGCGCCACGGCAGCACCGGCTCCTCGAACCCCTCGCCGCACGCGCCCGCCGCGAGCGCCTCGGGGCTGATCGCGCGCATGCCGATGCGGTTCTCGAAGAAGCTCGAGTCGGGCACCTCGTCGACGGCGTTCACGTTCACCGACTCGCCGCTGGTGTCGAACGCGAGCGCGCGCGCCGCCGGCCGCACGATCAGGTTGTCGGCCGCGTCCCAGATCTCCGGCGCGAAGCGCGCGTCCGGGCGTGGACCGAATGGATGTCGATCGTCGTCGCGCCAGACGATCGGCGTCGTCGTCGCGAACGAACGTGGACCGCTCGCACATCCGAGCGCGCCGACCGCGGCGAGCACGACCGCGACGCGCGTGAACGACCCCGTACCCATGCTCCGGAGCCCTGAGCAAAGGGAGCGCCACGCCAGGCCAGAATTGCGAAATCCTCGCGACTTCCGCGTGATCCGGCGCGAGGCAGCGTGCGCCGGGGAGCGCGTCCTCTGGGGCGTGATCGCAGCGGAGCGCGGCCTTCCGCCACGCTCACGCCGAGCGTCGCATCCCGACCATCACGCCCGCGATCGTCACGACGCACCCCGCGATCACCAGCGGCGTCGGGACCTCGGCGAGGATCGGCACCGCGAGCAGCGTCGAGAGCACGGGCTCGGCGCAGGTGGCGAGCCCCACCATCGTGGGCGTGGCGCGGCGCAGCGCGCGCGTGAGGAGCGTGTGCCCGACCACCTGCGGGACGAGCGCGGACAGCGCGATCCAACCGAGCGCCGCGCCGTCGAGGTGCGCGAGGACGTCGACGCCGAGCGCCGTCTCCGCCGCGCACACGAGGCCGAGCGCCAGCGCGCCGACGCCCGCCGCGACGCTCGAGAACGCGAGCGGCTCGAGGCGCTCGCCGAGCTCGCGCGCGACGAGCAGGTAGAGCGCCATCGCGAGCGCGCCGACGAGCGCGAGCACGTCGCCGATCAACGCATCGCGCGAGAGCGACGCGTCGGCGCCCCCGATCATCACCACGCCGATCGTCGTGATCGCGATCGCCCATCCGTGATCGCGCGTCGGGCGGTCGCGCCCTCGGAGCACGCCGATGATCGCGAGCAGCAGCGGCGTCGCGGTGACGAGCGTGACCGACGCCGCGACCGACGTGAGCGCGAGCGACGCGACCCACGTCCCGAAGTGCACCGCGTAGAGCAGCCCCGCGATCGCCGCGCTCCGACGCACCTGACGATCGAGCGTCCCGGCGCGCGCGGCGCGCACCGCCCACGGCGCGAGCAGGACCGCCGCGATCCCGAGCCGCAGCGCCGAGCTGACCAGCGGATCGACGTCGCCGGCGAGCCGCAAGAAGATCGCGGCCCACGCGATCGCGAACGCCCCGACCGCGAGATCGAATGCGACCGATCGCTCGTTCATGAACGATCGTTCACGAATCGGTTCCAGCTGGAGTGCTCGCCGGCGCAGGGCCCGCACGGGAGCGTGCGGAGCACGTGGATGGGAGGGCCCTGAGTCGGCGAGCCGATGTTTCGACTCCCTCTCAGTCGGCGAGGTGCGCGCTCGCGAAGCGCGTCGCGAGGGCGCGCGCGCCGCGGTGGGCGATCGCCTCGATCGTGAGCATCGGGTTCACGCCCGACGCGTTCGGGAAGCACGACGCGTCCATCACGAAGAGCCCGGGCGTGCCGTGCACCTCGTTCTCGTCGCCGCACGCCGAGAGATGTCGATCGGCGCCCATGCGCGCGGTGCCCATCTGATGGTAGCTGCCGTACGTCGTCTGGCAGGGCCCGTACCCGACCTCGTCGACGCGCGAGAGGAACGACGTGATCGGCTCGCCGCTCGCGGGGCGCCACGACACCGGCACCTGCTGCACGCTGCGCACCTCGCGCGCGCCTGCGGCCACGAGCGCCTCGGTCGCGCGCCGCACGCCCTCGCGCACGTTGACGAGATCGCTCGCGCTCGGCGCGTAGTCCCACACCGGCGGACCGAGCGCGCGCGCGCGCACCGTGCCCCAGCCCTCGTCGCGCAGCAGCACCGCGAACGCGGCCCAGTGTCGATAGCTTCGCAGGAGCGACTTCACGTCCGCGCCGCCGGCCCAGCCCTGCAGCAGCGAGAACTCGAGCGGATGGAGCGCGCCCGACTCGAGGCGGAACCCGTACCCGCGTCCGTCGAGGTTCGCGAACTGCGTCGCGATGCGCGCCTGCATCACGCCGCCCCAGGGATCGGTGCGCTCGTCGAATCGACCCCACGCGCCGGTCACCGGATGCACGCGCAGATAGCGTCCGATCGCGTCGCCGTGGATGCGGCTCTTCTGGAGCAGCACCGGCGTGTAGAGCGCGCCGCACGCGACGACGACCGCGCGTCCGAACACCGTGAGCGGCACGCGCGTTCCGTCGCGACGCGTCACCTTCGCGCGCACGCCGACCGCGCGTCCGTTCTCCATCACGATGCGCTCGGCGTCCGCGCAGGTGACGAGGCGCGCGCCCGCGCTCGACGCGTCCTCGAGCCAGGTGCGCATCGTCGATTGTTTGGCGCCGCTCCGACAGCCGAAGTTGCAGAACCCGCAGCGCTCGTCCTGCGCGCAACCGCGCACGTCGCGCGGCATCGGCTCGCAGCTCCATCCGAGGCGCGAGCACGCCTCTTCGAGGAACCGATCGCGCGCCCAAGGGCGCGACTCGGAGGTGGTCACTCCGATTCGCTCGCTGACTGCCTCGATCGAGCGCTGGAATTCCGCGCCTTCGAACACGTCGCGAAATCCGGCGACACGATCCCACTCCGCGCGAACGGCCGCGGGGGTCGCGAGCGACGTCGAGTAGTTCACGACCGTGCCGCCGCCGAGACAACGACCGCTGATGAGCGCAGTGCCGAGATCGCTGCTGAGCACCGTCGCGTACATCGCGCGATCGGCCTCGCGCGGATCGTGGGTCATGTCGCGCTCGGCGACGTACGGGCCCTTCTCGAGCACCACGACGTCGAGGCCTGCTTTGGCGAGCACGCCCGCGGCGACGCCACCCCCCGCGCCCGAGCCGACGATCACGACGTCGCACGTCCACGTCGCGGGCCGCTCGACGGAGATCGGCGACAGACGACGCGGCACGTCGGGCGGCGGAGAGAGCGGCCCGGGGTACTGCATCGCGTCCCAGATCGGAGCGCGCGAGTGCCCGGCCTCGGAGCTCGTGATCAGCGCGAAGACGAGCTGACGCATCGTCTTGAACGCCTGTCGCACGAAGAGACGCGGAGAGCGCCCCATCTCGAGCAACACCGCTTCTCCCTCGAGCGACGAGAGCGAGTCGAACGCGCGCGCCCGACCGAAGAGCGCGTATCCGCCGGTGCGTGATCCGAAGAGCCTCAGCAGCGCTTTGATCGCGAGACGATCGGCGTCGTGCGGCAGCTCGGCGAGCAGCCCGGGCAGTCGCGCGGCGAGCCCGAGATCGCGCGCCGAGAGACGATCCCCGGGGCGATCGGAGGCGAGCGAAGGAAAGAACGCATCCGCGATCGCCTCGAACGTGCGCAGCTCCGAGCGATCGAGCCGGATCACGCTGGGCCCGGGCGCAGCAGGCATCGTCGGCGGCTCGGGCGGGACCGAGAAGTGCGATGGACGCATCGCGGACGATGATGCCCGAAGTCCGGCGACGATCGCGACGCGCCCGATCTGCATTGGCGTGAACGTCTGCCGCGCACTGCTCGCAGGCATGCGCTACCGCGAACCGACGATCCCAGCCGCGAACGGCCGCCCCACACACATGGTACATGTCCGACGTGGGGACATCGCGATCGCTGTGTGCGCTCGTCGCTCTTGCGGGCGTCGCGGGAGCTTGCGAGGGGCGGAGCGCCGAGCCGCAGGAGCTCCCGAGCCCACCCGCCCTAGCCGGCGAAGCGCCGTCGATCGTCGCTCCGACCGACGTCTCCTCGGCGAGCTTCCCGAGCGACGGACGCGCGGCCGACGACTGCGCATCCCGGGCTCCTCCGTCCGATTTCACATTGATGATCGGAGAGGTCGTCGGGGCGCGTCGCGCGCGATCGGGAGCTCACATCATCATCAGAAGCGACGGTGCCTGGACAGCAGTGGATCCCAGTGTCCATCCGCACGCGGGACCCCCTTGGGCGCCCGACGGAGGCACGCTCTGGTGGCGAGCGAAGATCCGTGGGTTGCTCGATCGTCATGCACTGTCGCGTCTGCTCTGCGTGATGGATCGCGCCGACGTCTGGAGCGCAGTACCGGACGCGAGTGACTGCCGCATCCCTGCCGACCTGGGCTCCGCGACCCGCACGATCGAGATCCGCGCAGAAGGTCGCGCGCGTCGCCTCGAGATCGCGCCCGGAGCGTGCACCGAGACGAACGCTTCGCTCGCCGCGTTCGTCCGCACCGTGCGAGACATGATCGGTTGGGACCTGATTCGCACCGGACCCAACACGATCGTGAGCGAGTGGGGAGCGTCCGACTGCTTCGATGGGTTGCGAGAAGACGTCAGCCTGTCGCTCACGATGATGCTGGGCGCTGACGCCGCCCTGACGCGCGCCGAGCTGCACTCCTTCGCTGGGCCCCGCGCGGAGATCGCGACGTGCATCGAAGCGAGATCTCGTGCGAGCGCGTGGCCGGCCGACGTCCGACGAGCCCTTGGCGCGGGTGGGGCGCGCGTCGTGAGCGTCGATGTGTCGCTGACCGCGGCTAGCCGCGGTCGGTGACCAGTCGGGTCATCCAAACATCCGTCCTCATTCGAACATCGATCGCCGGATTGAGCGCGTCCGCGTTTCGCGCATCATCGCGCCATGACTCGGCGATCCCGTTGGATAGCGACATCCTTCTCCGCGTTCTCGTTGTGGTGGAGCGCGTGCACATCGACGAACGCAGACGTTGCCAGTGCCTCCGCTGCGGGCCGTGAGGCGGGCAGACCCGTTCGGCAGATTGCGTTCGTCCTCCATCCTGGCGCATCCGAAGGGGAAGACTGCGTACCCGACGGGCCCCCGGAGGTTCTCTTCGCATCCTATCGTTGCCGCAGCGGTGGCCCGCGACCGTGGGCCTTGCAGCGCGAGGGCTTGATCAACGCGATTGCGTCCTATCTTCCGGTCGACGGAAGCGTCGCCGTATCGGTCGTGCTCGCGACGGTCGGCCAGATGTCGTCCGACTCGGACGGCGTGGAGCACCTCGAGGGCAGCCGTGTCGCGATCCCGTACCGGGTGATCCGCGGCGCGCAGGCGCGAGCAGCGTTGATCGCGGAGATCCGAGCGCTCGATCTGCCCGTCGTGCGCCACCTGCCGCCCGCGCGGGATCAATGCCTGCCTGGCTATCCCGGGGGCGAGTGCACCCCACCTGCAGATCCCGCTTGGGGGTTCCACGTCGCTGCGGAGCACATCGGGGAACGCGCCCTGCCGCAGGTACGCCAAGAGATCTGCCTGGCCGTCGGCCGTCTCGATCCGCTGTGGATGCCCAACGCGCGCACCGACCTCGGCCACACACGGCCTTACGTACCCAACTACCCCAGGGAGGCGTTCGCGCCATCCGTGGCGTTTGCGTCCGCGCGCGAGCTGAGCAATCCGATCGATCGCGTCTCGGTCGTTGCTGTCGAATCGGACCGAGAATGGGCGCAGCCAGTCGACCTGCTCACGCGAGTCCACTGGACCTCCGAGGGCGATCTGCCGTCCGAAATCCGCCTCCGTTGGCGTGGCTGGGACGGCCTCCACGAGGTGCCCGTGGCGCGCGACCTGACCATCGCGCTCGACCCGCGGTGGGGGGCTGATCAGGTCGCAGTCGCAATCGTCGACGCGATCAACGAAGCCGTCGACGTGCCCGGCATCTTCGACGCCGAAGCGAGCTCGGACGGCTTCATCGCGCAGCGCTACGTCTCTTCGGAGGTCGATGAACCCATCACGCTGGAGCTCGATGCGGTCGCGACGAATCAGCTCCGGCTGGAGCCGTTCCCGGCGGCCGTGACTGGCGCCCGCGCAGTCTCGCAGTGGGGCGCGGCGACTCGACTCACGAACGGGCGGATGGTGGTGGGCGATGATCCCGAGTCGTGGGAACGGGGATTCGGGTCCTGCATCATCCCCGACATCGAGCTCGCGGCAATCGAAGCCAATCAGATCATCCAGGATTGGCACAACACCGTGCCATTGATCGAAGGCAAGGCGACACTCGTGCGTTTGTTCATGCAGCTCTCGCGTGAGGAGCGGCAGCGGAGCAGCGCGGCGCACGGACCGACCGTCACGGTGCGACTCCACGGGTATCGATGCAGTGAGCCCGCACCGGCTCCGTGCGACCGGGTCGAGACGTTCGCGCCGATGATTGGGACGCAGGACGCCGCCGTCCCTCGCGTCGCCGGCCGCGCACATCGCGCAGCATACGCATTTCCACTCCACTTCCGACTACCGGCGGAATGGCTCCGTGGACACATCGAGATCGAGGCTGCGCTGATCGGGGGACAGCTTCGATGCCGCGAGCATGCGGACGCCGAGACTCCCGGCGTGCCGGGGGACTGTCGGGCTCGACTGTCATTCGTGCGGCACGACGGGCCGATGCTGGCGATCTCGCCGCTGCGATTCGACACCGGTCATCCACAGCTCGACGTGCCCGAGACGGATGAGTGGTGGAACGTGATCGGATTCGCGACCGAGATCCTGCCCGTCTCTTCTGGCCAGGAGCGATACGACATGCGGACCGCGCAGCTCCGCACGCCACGCGCGGTTGCGTTCCCGGGGCTCGGCATGAACGCGAACGACGCGAACTACCTGCACCTCGTCCACACGTATGCGTACTACTTGCGCCAGTACGAATGTGACGCTGCGAATTGCGACGTCGGTGTCGTCGTCGCGGCGGTCTCCGCGGAGGCCCGCGACGTCGCCGCAGGCGTGGGCGCCGACGGTGTCGCCACGTTCAGCATGAACAGTACGACCACGGCCGCACACGAGCTCAGTCACGCGTTGGGCCGCCATCACGTGAACTTCTGCATGACGCCGCAGCGCGCCAGTGCGTGTCCCGAGCCGTACCCCTGGATGTTCCTAGCGGCCGGCCTCGACGATCCTGCGTGGGCGAATCCGCAGCTCAGACCGGCGCTCGGCCCGCTCACCCAAGGCCTCGACCGCGAGATTTTCGGCTGTGACCTCCGCGAGGGCCTGATCCACGCTACCGGCGATGCATGGGACTACATGAGCTATTGCTCGGCGCCCGCGAGATGGACGTCGTGGTTCGAGTACGAGCGACTGCTGCGTCCCGTGGAAGGCGGCGCGCATGGCGACAACATCGCTCGATTCACGCGAGCTCCTTGGGAACCGGTCGAATGGGACCTCCTCGAGCCCTGTGACGAGTCGAAGCCAGATTTCTCGCCGCTCGAGCCACCCTATGCCGTGCCGAGCCCGCGCCGCTTGATCGCCGGATGGGTCGATGAGAGCGGCCATGTCGTATTCCTTCCGTCCGTGCACCGCGACCGCCACGTCACCCGTATCACCGCGTTGGATCCCGATGGCACCAGCGCGAGGATCGAGGCGTCGGACGGCACCGTGCTCTTCGAAGGCGGAGTGCCGCTCATCGAGCCCGAAGAACAGGGCGATGACGCGCCGTCGATCTTCGCCGCATTCGTGCCCGTTCTTCCCGATGCGCAGCGGGTCCACATCGTCCGAGGGGGACACGTGCTCGGTACCCTCGAGGCGAGCCCGAACGTCCCTTCGGCGCAGCTGCGGGTCACGACGTCATCGTCGGCAGCGCGCGTGCAGCTCGACGCGTCCGACGCCGACCACGATTCACTGACTGCCATCCTCGAGTACAGTCCAGACGGTACACGCTGGCAGGTCGTCGGAGTCGGCCCGTCCACCGAGACGTTCCACGTTCCGTTCCGCTACCTCCACGGGAGCTCGAACGGGCGCCTTCGAGTCAGCGTGAGCGACGGCTTCTCATCGACTGCCGTCGTCTCCGACGGATTCGTCGTTCCGAACCAACCGCCGTTTGCATCCATCATCGAGCCTCGCGCCGATGCCGTGATTGGACGGCACGAGACTGTTCACTTCCGCGCGTACGCGCTCGATCGAGAAGACGATGGCCTCGGAGCTCGAGCACTCGTCTGGTCGTCGGACCGCGACGGTCTCCTCGGGACCGGATCTCCCGACGTGAATGTGTCGGAGCTTTCCGCTGGCGAACACGTCATCACGGTCACCGCAACCGACAGCGCCGGCAATCAGAGCCAATCCTCGAGTCGAATCACCGTTCGCTCGCCGCGCCCGGCGGGCGCTGACCTCGCACTGCGAACGGTTCTTCCGGATGCGATCCAGATCGGAGAGACTGCGGAGGTCGAAGCGGTCATCACGAACGTCGGCGGCACTTCCACCAGTGGCGACGTCGATCTCGCGATCACGATGCCCGCGGGGATCTCGATTCATGAGATCCACGCCGAAGATCTCGCGTGCACCATGGTCGACGCCGCCGCGCGCTGTACGGCCGACTCGCTGATCATCGAGCCGCACTGGAGCACCGCAGTTCGATTGATCGTCGGCGCGGCCGATCGCGGAGAAGGCTCTTACGAAGCGATCGCCGTCGCGCGCCTCACCGCCGCAGGCGACGTCGACGACCGCAACGACGAAGTCGAGTGGGGCCTCGCCGTGAGCGCGCTCGACGTGGTCGCGCGCGACCTCGATCCCGAGGGTGTGGCACCGGGCGCCGAGCTCTCGGGCGCGGTCGACGTCACCAATCGTTCGAGCGGCGTGGTAGAGGCCCCGTTCGCGGTGGAGACCACGCTCGACGCGCGGCTCGACATCCTCGACGCGAGTGGGCCCGGCTGGTCGTGCGTGCACGTCGCGAGCTCGCTGCGCTGCGATCAAGTGCGCGACGCCCTGCCGGGGAACGAGAGCGCGGCTCCGATCGTCGTGCGTGCGCGCGTGCGTCGCGGCGCGGTCGTATCGAGCGACTGGCGCCTGGACGTCGACGGTCCCGCTTCGCTGGCACCAGGCGAGGAGGGCGAATATCGCATCACCGGCACGAACCACGGTACCGGACCTCATCCGGGCCCGGTGCACGTCGAGCTCGCGTGGCCCGACGCGCACCTCGTCGTGTCGGTGCGGAGCGACGCGTTCGCGTGCGCGGCGCGAGTGAACGCGATCACCTGTCATCGCGAAGCCGAAGTTCCTGCGGGCGTGACGCTCGCGCCGATCTTGGTCCGGGTGCGCCGTGATGCGCCCGGTGACCTGCGCATCACCACGACGCCACCCGACGCGCTGACGCCGGGCGCGGCTGCCGACTACGTCGTTCGTGTGGAGAACGTCGGAGTCGGCACGTTCTACGGGACTGCCACGGTGAGCGCGGCCTTTCCTTCGAGCGAGACCGTCGAGGCCTCGTCCGGCGACGGCTGGCGCTGCACCACGGACGCGCACTCGATCGACTGCGCGCACTCGGACACGCACATCGTCTCGGGCGAAGCACTGCCGCTCTTGCGCGTGACCGTGCGCGCGGAGGCGTTCGGTGAGCTCGACGCGGGTCAGCCCGATCTCGACGGCGGGACGCCAGTCTCCGACTCCGGTGCTTCGATCGACGCGGCGCGCGATTCCGGCCCGACCTGGACGCGCGGAGTCGATGTCTCGGTGAGGGCTGGCGATGTTCGTGCGGTGGATCGGGACCCCTCGCTCGCCGATCCCGGATTCCGGCTCTCCGGCGTGTCCGATGGCTTGTGGTACGACTACGAGTACCCGTTCCGGCCGGGGCGACGCATCAACACGCTGATCCCCGCGTCGGGTGGAACCGACTACGGCGATGGGACGGAGGTGCTCGACGCGCCTCCGGCGCCGCCGAACCAGGTCTATCGGTCGTACCACCAGCCCGTCCAGGGCGGGTATTGGCACTACGACGTCTATCTACGCAACGTCGGCGACGCCCCGACGCTGGGTCCGATCGAGGTCGCGCTCACGCTCCCGCCCGGCGTCCGATTCGATCCGACGGTCGCGCTCACCGGGCAATCGAGCGTCCCGGAGGGCTGGAGCTGTGTGCTCGCGGATCCAGTGCTGACCTGCACGCGCGCCGAAGGGCTCCCGGCGATGCAGCGGCGTGGCGTCGTGCTCCCGATCCGTTTGCGCGTCGAGCTCGATGCGGATCGCGTCCAGCCGATCGACGTCGTGGTGCGCGTTCCGGGCGACGTCGACGCGAGCAACGACGTCGTGCACGACCGGCTGTACGACGTGCATCAGCCCTGGGGCCCCACGATGCGCGAGCGTGCCGAGGATCATCTTCCCCCAGCGCCGCTCGCGATCGATCTCACGACGTCGCGCACCAGCGTGCACGAAGCGAGCGCGCTCGATGTCGCCGTCGCGGTCAGCAGCACGAGCTCATCTCCGCTCGTCGCGCGTGCGATCGAGGTCGAGCTGTTCCGCGGCGAGACGCTCGTCGTCGTCGAGAGCGTGGGTGGCGACGGCTGGTCGTGTGACGCGCGCTGGGGCAGCGCGACCTGCCGTCGAGCCGATGCCGGCGCGCTCGAGCCGGGGGCTACACTTCCTCCGATCACCGCGCGCGTCGCGGCGGGGCCCGACGAGGACGGAGTGATGCCGATCTCCGTTTCGGCGCGAACCGACGACACCCGCCGAGTGTGGCAGTCGACGAGCATCGACGTGCACGAGTCGGATTGGGACCTGACTGGCACGCTCGTGTATTCTGCGTGTCCACCGGACTCCGACTGTCGGCCGCTCCACGATCCCGAGTCGACGGACGACGGCGAGCGCATGCCTCGCGTGCAGCTGCTCGACCTCGCGCGGCGGATCCGCGAGGAGGTCCCGTTCGCGCGCAGCTTCGCGGGCACGGAGCGCCTCGCGTGGGCCTCGGAGACGACGCTCTCGCCGACCGGCGATCGTGTGCTCGCAGTCCTGACTCGCGACACCGAGACCCTCTACGAGGTCTCGCTCGATCGGCGTGAGCCCGACGGCCGTTTGTCGACTCGCTATGTCGGGGGGCCGGAATCTCTCGGCTCTGGCGCGTACTCGGCCGACGGTGGAGCAGTCGTGCTCGGCGGCTCCATGACGCTTCCCGTCAGCGGGTCGGCTCTGTTGCCGTGGGACATCGACCGTCAGAACGACGTCGACGCGCTCGCGCTGCAACCCGCGTTCTCGCCCGATGCGCGGCAGATCGCGTTTCAGCGCGGCATGCCCGCGCAGATCTGGACCATCGACGTCGAGCGCAGCTCGGATGGCACCTGGAGCCCGACCAGCGAGCCGCGACGACTGACCGACGCGGCCGGGCGTCGTGAGACGGCGCCCGAGTACTCCCCCGATGGCAGCTGCGTCGCGTTCGCGACCGACGATGGGATCGTGCTGCGGTCGCTGACCGATGGCACCGAGCGGCTGCTCACGCACGCTGTGCGCGGCGAAGCCGATGGTCGTCCGACGTTCTCGCCCGACGGCCGCTGGATCGCGTTCGAGCGCGGGCCGCGCGAAGGGTTCGTGGAGGACCCGGCGCGGAAGCCGGAGAACTGGCGTCATCGCCGTCGGATCCTCGGCACCGTCTTCTTGCCGTTCGAGCACGGCATCTTCGCGCTTCCCGTCGAGGGCGGAGTGCCTCGGCTGATCGCGCGCGGTCGACACCCGAGCTGGGGCCCCGAGCGCGCCCTCGCGGCAATCCCGACCTCGCTTCCGGTCGCCGCGGCTCCTCCGATCGCACCGCCGGCGATCCGCATCGAGACGTCGCCGAGCGCGTTGGTCGTGCCGGAAGGCGGATCCCTCGAGATCGTCGGGTCGGTCGCTGCTGACGTCGCGCTAGACGGTCCGGTGCATGCGCTCGCGATCGTCGATCAGCTCTCGCTGCCATCCGCGGATCGCCGTACCCGCCGCGGGCTGACGCGACGCGCGGCGCGCGAGGTTCCACCCGACTGGGCGCCGCGCGCCGTCCATCCCGCGTTCTGCGACGTCTCGCGATCGCTCGACCTGTCACGGTGCCAGTCGGTCGCGCTCGTGCGTGGGCTGCGAGACGTGCCGGAGCTCGATGTCTCGGTGATGACGTTCGGCGCCGACATGCAGCACCGAGCGCCGTCGCAACCCTACATCCCGAGCGTCTTCATCGAGGATGTCGGGCCCGCGGAGGGCGTGCAGTCGGTCACCACACCCGCGGCCGATCTGGACGCGGATGGGCTCGCCGATCCCGACGAGACGATCGCGCTCGTCGCGACCACCGCGTGCTCCGACTCCGGCTACGGCGGCCGCTCCACGGCGTTCGCGCCACTGCCCAGCGCGGGCATGACGTGCCGGGTCGAGAACGCGCAACTCACGTACGACGACGTGCTCGCCGCGATGAACACGCATTTCGCGGCGCAGCCCGAAGGACGACGCGTCGCGTACCTCGTGTCGTCTGGCCGCGATCACGTGAGCGAGGATGGCGACTCGCCGCTCGCCGCGGCCATCCGCGCCGGCACGGTCGTGCACGGCGTCGGACGAGCCGCGCAGCCGGCGGCGCTGGATCTCGTCATCATCGTCGACGACCGGCTCGGTCGCGCGCGCGAGGCGCTCGCGCGCGCGATGACGATTCTCGCAGCGTCGAACGAGGCGCACACGCGCGTCCTCTTGGTGTCGGGTGAGAGCTGGCTCGCCGGCACGGCCCTGAGCGCAGATCCGCGCGCGACACATCTGCAGCACTCGTTCGGCGGCGAGTCTCCGATGCGCGCGATCAGCTCGCGGCAGCTCGAGCTCGCGGCGTGGGCACGACGCGACAGCGCGCTGCGCGTGCTCGTCGTGACCGATCACGACGTGAGGCCCCTCGGTGTCGTCACGGTGCTTCACGACCTCGATCGCGTCTTCGGTCGTGCCGCCGAGGTGCACGTGATCGCCCCCGAGGGCGCGCCCGGGCGTCCCGAGTCGTCCCCGTGCGATACGCAGCTCGCGCCGTTCGGTCGCGCGGCGAATCTCTACGAGATAGCCAGCATCACCGGAGGCCGCCGGACGTCGATCTGTCGCGACGACTTCACGCCCGCGATCGAGGCGTTGCTCGATCGCGGCGCGATCGACGCGATCTCGGAGTGCGATCCATCGAGCCCGCTGCGCCACATCACCGACGCGACCGGAGGGCGCTGTCAGACGATCGACTGGGCTGCGCCCGCGATCCCGTTCCTGCCCTGGACGGACCGTGACGGGCGAGATCACGTGGAGCAGGTCGAGCTCGCGCTCGGGGATCAGCGCGTGCTCGCGACGCTCGATGGCTCGGGCCGTTTCCGCGCGACGTTTCCGAGCGTGCCGGGCGGGACACACCAGGTGACCGCGTTCGCGCGCACCACGTCGGGTCGCGAAGCGACCACCACGAGCACGGTGCGCGGCAATCGCGCGCCGAGCGCCGCCGACGATGCGATCGCGGTCGTTCAGCGAATCGGGTCCGTGCGGGTGCTCTTGAACGATCGCGACGATGACGGCGATGCGCTCCGTGTCGTGTCGTGGACGCAGCCCGCGCACGGCACCGTGGCGTGCGATCCCGCTGGCCAGTGCCAGTACTCGACGACGCGCAGCGACGTTCGCGAGGACTCGTTCGAGTACGAGATCACCGACGCGTACGGGCTCCGCGCGCGGGCGCGCGTGAGCGTGTCGATCGACACGAACCGCGCGCCGAGCGCGCGCGACTTCGTCGTGCGCGTCGCGCCGTTCGGCGCGGTGCGTCTCGACGTGCTCTCGAACGCGAGCGACCCGGACGGAGACCCGCTCACCGTCACGACGCTCACTCCGTCGATGGGAGACATCCGCTGCGCGCAGAGCGAGTGCTCCTATCGCTCGCGCGCGTCGGCGGGAAGCGACACCGTGTACTACGCGGTCCGCGATCCCTCCGGGCTCTCGGCGAGCGGTCGGATCACCGTGATCGCCGACGCGACCGCGCCGCTCTTCCGCGCGACGGTCTCGAGCCCGAGCTCCACGACCGGAGGCGAGCCCTTCGCCGTCGACGTCGTGGTCACGAACGACGGCACGAGCGAGGGGAGCGGGGTCGTGTTCGAGCACGCACTGCCCGCTCCGTTCGTGCTCGAGTCGAGCGCGGGCGCTGGGTGGGTGTGTCGCGCTGCGACGAGCGTCGTGTGCGTCCACTCGAGCGCCGTCGCGCCCGGGGCGTCCCTTCCGTCGCTGCGGCTCGTGCTGCGCACGCCGGTGAGCGCGTCGTCGGCGTCGTCGTGGATGTCGACGTGGACCAATGGCGTCGTGTGGGGTCGTGCCGTCGAGCTCCACGGTCCGACCCGTGATCGCATCGCGTTCGGGTCGGTCGCGCAGCCCACGGGCGTGATCGACGAGGTACGCACGATCACGCTCGAGGTCGTGAACGTCGGAACCGTCGGCACCGAGGTCGGAAACGTCCTCGTGTCCACGCCGAAGTCGATCGCGATTCTCGACGTCGTCGGCGCCGCATGGGCGCCCGACTCGGCGGGCGTCGCATGGTTCGACGCACGCGTGATCGCGCCGGGCGAGCGCGTCGCGTACACGATTCGCGTGCAGCCGAGCGCAGAAGGCGAGCACGAGATTGGCATCACGCTCTCCTCGGACGACGTCGCGTCGAACGACCACACCACGGTGTGGCTCGCCGTGAGCGCGCCGGCGCCCGCGCGCGACGACGCGTGCTGGCGCGGCGAGCCCGACCCGACGGTGTGCGGCACGAACGGACAGACGTTCGTCGATCGATGCGAGCTCGCGGAGGAGGTCGGCATCGAGCACGACGGTCGCTGCGATCTCGCACTCGCGATCCCCGATGCGAGCACGACCGGCGTTACGACCGAAATCGACGTCATCGGTGGCGAGGGCTCGATCGAGGTGGGCGTGGCGGTCGAGGTGGCGCACCGGCGCCGTGGCGACCTGCGCGTCGTGCTCGTCACGCCCTCGGGCGCGACACGCACGCTCACGAGCCCGAGCAGTAGCACTGCGCGCGACTTCACTTGGCGGGGCGCGCTGCGCCTCGGCTCGCCCGGCGCGAACGGGACGTGGCATCTCCGGGTGATCGACAGCGTTACGGCGAACACCGGCGAGATCCGCTTCTTCTCGATCACACCACGCTGAGCACGCACGCACGCCCCGATCGGAGCACTCAGTTCGGTCGGCTCGTGCACACACCACCACGACAGCGCGTGACCGCGCGCGCGATCGCGCTCGGCCCGCGCCGATCACGATCTCGGGCCAGCCGCAGCGCGGCTCACGCGGCCGTCAGCCACCGCAGCGCGGGCACCGCTCGAGCGATGCGTCGATCACCGCGCCGCAGTGCGCGCACGTCCGGAAGCGACAGCGCGCTCGCGGCGCGCTCTCCCGGCAGCGGCGCTCGACGATCCCTCCCGCGACGACGCCGACCAGGCCGAGCCCGATCACCCCGATGATCGTGACGATCCCGTACAGCGAGCCCGCGCCCGATCCGCCGCCGCCTCCTCCGTGCACACCACCGCCGTGAAAGCCACCGCCGTGAAAGCCGCCGCCGTGGAAGCCACCGCCGTGATAGCCACCGCCGTGATAGCCGCCGCCACCGCCGTGGTGTCCGCCGCCACCGTGCCAGTGCCCGCCGCCGAAGCTGCCGCCGCTGTGCTGCGCCATCGCGCTCGACGCGACGAAGAGACTCGCGGCGATCGCCGCGATCACGAGAGCTCGAGCCATCACCGACCTCCTCACGCGCACAAGAACAGGTGGAAGGGCACGGCGTCCCAGTCGCGCCGCTGGAACGTCGCGACGTTCGCGACGCACCGCTGCTGGGACGCGTCGTCGCCCGAGCCGTCCGCGGGCAGCTGCGCCCAGCGCCGCCGCGCGACGAGGTACTCCGACGCGATCGCATCGAACGACGGATACGCCGCCTGGAGCTCGCGGCACGCGTGCAGCACCGCGCTGCGCGTGTACTCCCGCGTCACGTAGCCCGCGCGGTTCGCCGCGATCACGACGTGGATCGCGCGCACTCGATCCCACGCGCAGCATCGCGTCGCGAGCAGCGCCTGCACGCGCGCGACGGCGTCGTGGCCGTTCGCGATCCGCCACCAGCGCGCGAGCATCACCCGCGTCTCGCCCGGCAACGACGCGAGCCACTCGTCGTCGCCCATGATCGGCGCGATCGCGCAGCGCGCCCACGCATCGAGCGCGCGCGGCAGCGCCGAGCCGTCGTTCGAGCTCGCCGCGAGCTCGCCGAGCGGCTTCAGCACGTCGAAGCGCGCGACGAGCCAGCGACCGGTGCCCGCGTAGCTCAGCCGCGAGACGAACGCGATCGCGCCCGCGATGCTCGACACGACGAGCGCGACCGTGACCTCGACCAAGATCCTGGCGTCCATGCAGCGCCCGATGTCGGCTCGTCTGCGCGCGTGTTGTGCCGATGCGTCGCCGTGCGTGCGGGCACGTGGCGCGTCGCGCGCGCCTGCTATGGTTCGCGCGTCCCGTGACCCACTCGCTCCCGGCGCTGCTCGGACGCCATCAGGCGCACGACCCCGTCACGACCGGTCCCGAGCCCCGCAGCGCCGCGCGCTTCTGGGCCGACGTGCGCGCGATCGCAGCGCACCTGCCCGAGCTCGGGCGCGGCGATCGCGGTGGGCGCAGCGAGCTCGTGCTCGTCTGCCACGATCGCTATCTGTTCGCGGCGTCGATGCTCGCGGCGTGGGAGCGCGGCTACGTCGTCGCGCTGCCGCCGAACGCGCAGCCCGCGATGGTCACCGCGCTGCGCAAGAGCGGCACCGTGCAGACCGTGCTGCACGACGTCGACGACATGGCGGGCCTCGACGTGCGCGCGATCGTGGCGTCGCGCCCCGAGCCGAACGGCGAGGTCTACGCGCCGCCCGCGCCGCTCGCGAGCGATCGCCGCATCGTCGTCGTCTACACGTCGGGCACCACCGGTGCGCCGACCGCGTGCCCGAAGACCGCGGGCCAGCTCGTCGGCGAAGCGCGCACCCTCGCGCGCACCTTCGCGATCGGCCGCGGGGATCGCGTGCTCGCGACGGTGCCGCCGCACCACATCTACGGCTTGCTCTTCGGCGTGCTGGTGCCGCTGGTGTCGGGCGCGTCGTTCGCGCGCGAGACCGTGCTCCACGCCGAGCCGCTCGCCGAGCTGATCGCGCGCGATCAGACGCGCGTGCTCGTCAGCGTGCCCGCGCACCTGCGCGCGCTGCGCGTGCTCGAGCCGGGCCGCATCGAGGGCGTCGCGCGCGTCTTCAGCTCGGGCGCGCCGCTGCCCGCCGACACCTCCGAGGATCTGCGCGAGCGCTTCGGGTGGAGCGTCACCGAGGTGCTCGGCTCGAGCGAGACCGGCGGCATCGCGTGGCGTGATCGTGCCGGGGCGCCGTGGACGCCGCTCGAGGGCGTGAAGGTGCGCGAAGGCGAGGGCGGTCGGATGCTGATCGACTCGCCGTTCCTCGACCCCGGCGTGTCGCGCCCGTACGTCGGCGGCGATCGTGTCGCGGTGCTCGACGAAGGGCGCTTCCACCACCTCGGTCGCGTCGACGGAGTGCTCAAGGTCGGCAGCACGCGCGTGTCGATCGCGGAGCTCGAGGCGCGCCTGCTCGCGATCCCCGGCGTGTCCGACGCGGCCGCGCTCGCGATCGAGGTCGGCGGTGCGCGCGGCTGGGAGAGCTGGGCCGCGGTCGTCGCGCCCGATCACACCGCGCAGACGATCCGCGCCGCGCTCCTGCCGTGGCTCGATCCGGTGGTGATCCCGCGGCGCATCCGCATCGTCGACGCGCTCCCGCGCGACCCCGGCACGGGCAAGCTCCGCCGCGAGTCCCTGAGAGCGCTCTTCCAGTCGGAATAGGGCCCCAGAGCGAACACGATCGCTCGTCCGGGTCCCGGACTCGACGGACCGAACGTTCGGGCGCTCCCGTCCGGGTCGCCGACAGTTCCCCCCGAGCGCTCGGGGCACCGATTCCGAGATCCGGACAGTTCCCCCCGAGCGCTCGGGGGGACGATTCCGAGATCCGGACAGTTCCCCCCGAGCGCTCGGGGGGACGATTCCGAGATCCGGACAGTTCCCCCCGAGCGTTCGGGAGGACGTGTCCAACCCTCGGAAACGACTCGCAGAACGCTCTGGGGGTCGATTCCGGGATCCCGACGCGCGATCTCGAGCGCTCCGGGGGCCGTGTCCGGCTCCCGGCGCGCCGATCCCGGCCGCGCCTCACCCGAATTTCCGGCGGCGGACGAGGTACTCGGCCGCGAACATCAGGCCCATCAGCCCGTACGCGAGGCCCCCGGTGTAGACCGTCCACCACCAGACGGGTGCCAGCAGCGCGAGCGCGGCCGCCGTGCCGCCGTTGAGCAGGAAGAAGACACACCACGCCCAGGTCCACTGGCGACAGTGGCGCTGCTTCGCCTCGTCGAGCTCGGGCTCCTGCATGCGCGCGAAGCGCTCGATCATCGGCGTCGCGCCCGCGCGCAGCGTGCTGCCGAACTCCACGAGCAGCACCGCGTTGATCATCACCGGCAGCGCGAGCAGGAAGCGCCGATCGTCGGTCGCGATGCCGCCGAAGATCAGCAGCAGCATCGCGATGGGCACCCGCACCACCGACCAGAACGTCGCGCGATCGGCCTTGCGGAACCGCCACGCGAGCCCGGGCACCATCAGCCCGAGCACCATGATCGAGACCGCGCGCGCGCCGAAGTGCGTCAGCCCGTAGAACACCGCGAGCGGGTACGCGATCACCAGGATCGCGTTGAGCACGACGAGGGCGACGCGCAGCGCGCGCGTCACTTCGACTTGTGCTGCTGCACGTACCCCGCGAGGTTCTTCACGTTCGCGAAGATGTGCTTGTTCTGCTCGTCGTCGGCGCGGATGCGAACGCCGAACTTCTTGTCGATCGCCATCGCGAGCTCGAGCGCGTCGATCGAGTCGAGGCCGAGGCCGGTCACGAAGAGCGGCGCGTCGCTGTCGATGTCCTCGGGACGCACGTCGTCGAGCATCAGGGCCTCGACGATCAGCTCCTTGATCTGCTGTTCCAGTTCGCTCATCTGACGCGTCCCCGACGTGAAAAAGCGCGCAACAGTGGCCCCATCGGGGCGGCGTTGCAACTCAGTGCCAGCAGGAGTGCTCGGCCTCGGAGGGCCCGCACGGGAGCGTGCGCAGCACGCGGACGGGAGGGCTCTCCGTGGCCGAGCCGATTCGGACGGCTCTCAAGCCGGACCGTTCACCGTGGGCGGCAGCGAGATCACGCGGCGCTTGCTGCTCATGAGCTTCTGCTGGAACGGGTTGTCGTCGCGCCACACGTCGCCCGCGAGCACGCTCGTGAGCCCCTTGCGCAGCATCGGGTCCTGCTCGGGCGCGAAGAAGAGCCCGTGCAGCAGACCCGTGTGATAGAAGCTGTTGATCAGCGTCGCGAAGACGTCGTAGGCGTGCCCCACGTGCTTCGCGTGCGCGTCCATCAGCGCGGGATCGGCCTCGCGCCCTTCGCGCAGCGCGGCGACGAGCGCGTCGACGAGGTGCGACGCGCCGACCATGCCGAGCGACACGCCGCTCGAGAACACCGGGTCGAGGAAACAGGCCGCATCACCGGTGCACGACCATCGCGCGCCGTGCTGCTTCTCGTTGTGGAACGAGAAGCTCGCGAGCATCCCGGGGCGACGGTGGCGCGTCGCGCCCTTCGTGACGCGCGAGAGGAACGGGGAGCGCGCGATCGTCTCCTCGAGCCACGCGCTCTGGATGCCCTTGCGGCGCGAGACGAGCCCGATCGAGATGCGACGACCGCCGAGCGGGATCGCCCAGCACCAGCCGTCGTCGACGAAGAGGACCTTGATGTTGCCCTTCGTCGTCTCGCAGAGCTCGCGATCGATCGCGGGATCGAGCTCCTCGAAGTGCGAGAACGTCGCGGCGAGACCGAAGTCGACGAGCTGCTTCGTCGTCTTGGCGCGACGGCCGAGCACCGCGTCCTGGCCCGTCGCGTCGACGAGATAACGCGCCTCGTAGCTCGCGCGATCGCTCTTCACGAGCACACGATCGGCCTCGATCGCGATCTCGAGCGCGCGCTCGCCCTGGTGCACCTCGGCGCCGACTTCCTCGGCGCGCTGGAGCAGCACGTGATCGAACTTCGCGCGCTCGACCTGGTACGCGTGATCCGCGGTGCCGGGCAGCGCGTCGGCGAAGAGGTACTCGGTGTGGCCGCCGATGCGCTCGTCGAGGAACTCGGCGCCCGCTTTGTAGAGGAAGCCGTGCTGGTCGGGATCGACGCCGAGCCGGCGGAACACCTCGAGGTCACAGGGCAGGAGGCTCTCGCCGATGTGGAAGCGCGGGAACACCTCGCGCTCGAGCACCAGCACGCGGAAGCCCGCCTGGGCGAGGAGGTTCGCGGTGGTCGACCCGGAGGGACCACCGCCGATCACGATGACGTCGTGCTGCATGGGTTGGAGTCGGCGATCTCTGGGGTCGCGCCGCGCGGGCCGTCCAGGCTTCGTCTCACGTACGCACGGGCGCGAGCGGGCGCACGTGCATCGACCACGGGCGCGCCACGCCGAACGCGAGCGGCACGCGCCCTTCGCGACGCTCGAGCACCGCGTCGATCAGCGGGAGCACCGTCGCGACGGGGTTCGTCGCGAGCTCGCGCGAGAGCGCGCGGCCGCGGAACGCGTCGGGCAGCGGGAGCGCCTCGTCGTCCATGCGCAGTCCGTCGAGGATCGCGAGCGCGCCGCGCGCGGGCTGCTCGCTCGCGAGGCAGAGCCCGATCGCGAGCCCTTCGCGCGCGCACTGCGCGTCGAGCGGCGCCGGCAGCGCGTCGTCGGCGGCGCTGATCACCGCGTCGCCGCCGCGCTCGTCGAGCAGCGTCCAGGTCTCGATCAGCGCGGCCTCGACGCTGCGATCACCGGCGGCGATCGCAGTCGAGAACCCCTGGTTGCCCTGACCGATCGAGCCGAGGCCGCTCGCCGAGTTGTGCACGCTGTTCTTGAACCGCATCGGCGAGAGCTGTCCGTCGCCCGCGAAGATCGTCTGCAGCTGGACGATCATCGTCTCGATCTCGCCGTAGCCCGACGTGTAGATCGTCGCGACCGTCCTGGGATCCGCGCCGCCCGCCTCGCACGCCGCCGCGGCCGCTTCGCCGAGCATGCGCGTGAGGCGCGAGGTCCCGCGGGCCAGGCGCGGCGGCACCCATCGCGCGCTGCAGTCGGTCACGCTCGCATCGCGCGCGTCGTCGACGAACGCCGCGAGATCGCGGTACCCCGGCGACCAGAGCGAGATCCCGGTGAGATAGAGCGGCCTCACGAGACGCGCTCCATCGGGATCCCGATCGCGAGGCACACGTTGCTGCCGCCGAACGCGAACGAGTTGCTCAGCACGCGCTTGATCGAGCGCTCCGGGCCTTCGAGCGGCACCTGGATGCGGATCTCGGGGTCGAGCTCCTCCGAGCCGAGCGCGCGCGGGAGCCGCTGGGTGCGCACGGCGTGGATCGCGAACACGCCCTCGGTCGCGCCCGCGGCGCCGAGAAGATGGCCGGTGTAGCCCTTGGTCGACACGACCGGGACGCGATCCCCGAAGAGCGAAGCGATCGCGAGCGACTCGGACATGTCGTTCTGCTGCGTCGCCGTGCCGTGCGCGTTGAGGTGATCGACGTGCTCGGGGAGCATGCCCGCCTGCTCCATCGCGCGCTGCATCGCCTCGCGCGCGCCGCGTCCCTGGGGCTCGGGCGAGCTCATGTTGTACGCGTCGCTCGACTCGCCGACGCCGAGCAGGTGCACGCGCAGCGGATCCGAGACCTGATGCGCGTCGTCGCGCTCGAGGAGCATGAGCGCGGCGCCCTCACCGATGTTGATGCCGTCGCGCCCCTTCGCGAACGGGCGGCACCGCTGCTCGCTGAGGATCCCGAGGCCCTTGAAGCCGTGGAGCGTCATGCGGCAGAGCGAGTCGATGCCGCCGACGAGCGCGGCGTCGACGAGCCCGGCGCGGATGAGGCGCGCCGCGGACGCGTGCACCTTGCCGCTCGACGAGCACGCGGTGCTCACGACGTAGGTCGGACCTTCGATGCCGGTCACGCGCGCGTAGAGCTCGCCGAGCGCGTCGAAGCCGTGCTGGGTGCGCAGCGAGAAGCTCTCGGGAAGACGGCCTTCGGTGACCCAGTGGCGGAACGCGAGCTCGGTGGCGTCGAGCCCGCCGGTGCTGGTCCCGATCAGGATCGCGACGCGTTTGGCGCCCCAGCGCGCGATCGAGCGATCCACCGCGTCCTTCACGTCGTCGAGCGCGAGCATGCCGAGCCGCGCGAGCCGGCAGTCGTACGCCTCCTGACCGCGCGGGAGCGGCGGGAGCGGGTCCGGCGTGGCGCCCACGAACGTGGGGAACGGCAGCTCGAAGGGCGGCGGGGCGAGACCGGTCCTGCCCGCGTCGAGGCTGGCCAGCACGTCGCGCGTCGTGGTGCCCAGCGCGTTGACGGCGCTCCAGGCGGTGATGGGTAGAGGGGTGAATCCCATCGACGGAATGCCTCTTATATCAGCACGTTCCGAGGGTTCAAGCGCGACACGCCGGGCACATCCGCGCGAGGGGAGGACGCGCGCGGAGGGCGTCGTGTTCAAGGGTGCGATGCGCTGGCGGAATCGCACGCGCGGGGGGCGCGGAGAAATCCCGTCGAATGTTAGGCTCGCGCTTCTTGAACGCGAAAACGGCGCCGTGTTACAAGCGCCGCCGGCTTACGGGACCTGGAAATCCCGGGGCGTCGCGTTCGTGGCTCTCATCAGGAGGCACATGGGGATGGACTGGAAGAAGTTGGCTTGGTGCGCTGCGCTCGCTGGCTCGTCGATGAGCCTGGTCGCCTGCGGCGGTGACGACGGCGGCGACGACACGATGGACCCGGTGACACGCTCGTACGTGGTCTCGACCATCTCCATCCCGATGACGACGTCGCGGCACAACGATCCCGCGCCGGGCTTCAACCTCGATGGCGTGGACTCCGACGGCTCGGCGACGGGCGCGACCTGCGTCGAGCGCTCGCCCGACTACACCTCGCAGAACGATCCCGGCGAGAGCGGCGTCGACAACGCGCTCGGCGGTCTCGTCGACACGATCGGCTCGCTGCTCGGCGATGGCGACATCGACTCGACGCTCGCGGAGCAGATCACCGAGGGCAGCCTGCTGATCATGATGCAGGTCCGCGACATCAACAGCTACACCAACGACTCGAGCGTCCAGGTGCAGCTGTACCTCGGCAGCGTGCCCGGTGGCGGCGCGCCGATGGTCTCGGGCTCGACGCTCGCGCCCGGCCAGACCTTCGACGGCATGGCGATCGGCGGCGTGCAGACCGGCTCGATCGTGAACGGCCGCCTGCGCGTCGAGACCGAGCTCCTCACGATCGCGATCAACACCGGTGACGTCGCGCTCGACCTCAACATCCGTGACGCGCAGGTCCGCGCGAACATCACCCCGACCGCGCTCGCGAACGGCGCGATCGGCGGCTCGGTCCGCGTCGAGGAAGTCGCGGAGGCGGCCGAGGAGATCATGGCCGGCCTCGGCGGCACCGTGCTCGACATCCTGGGCAACATCGCCGACCTCGAGCCGACGGCCGACGACCCGCTGACCTGCGAGTCGCTCTCGGTGGGCATCCTGTTCAGCGGCGTCGAGGCGACGGTCTCGGGCAGCTGAGCCCGAGCGTCTCGAGAGAGACGCACGACGAGGCGGGGGATCGGCGCGAGCCGGTCCCCCGTTTCGTTTTCGGGGCGCTCGACGCCTGCCCCGCTCTGCTTCACAAACACGGGCTCCCATGTCCGCGCAGTTCGACTTCGACGCCTACTTCCGCTCCAAGCCCGCCATCCTCGCGCCGATGGAGGACGTGACGGACGCGGTGTTCCGCAAGATCTGTCGCGATCGCGGCGCGGACCTCTGCTTCACCGAGTTCGTGAACGTCGAGGGGCTGCTCCGCGGGTGCAAGAACGCGGCGCACAAGATCGATCTCGAGCCGGGCGACCACCCGACCGTCATCCAGATCTACGGCGCGGATGCCGAGCGCCTCGCCGAAGCGGCCGAGGTCGCCGAGCGCGCGCAGCCGGTCTGGATCGACGTGAACTGCGGGTGCTGGGTCCCGAAGATCGCGCGTCGCGGCGCGGGCGCGGGGTGGCTGCGCGATCCCGACGCGATGGTCGCGATGGCGAAGATGCTCGTCGAGCGCGTGTCGCTGCCGGTGACGGTGAAGACGCGCATCGGGTACGAGGGCGAGGTCCACGCGGGCACCGGGATGATCGTGGGCACTGCGTCTCCGGAGAATCCGCCGATCCTCGAGCTCGCGCGTCGCCTCGAGGACGTCGGAGTGCGCGCGCTGACGCTGCACTGCCGGACTGCGCGCATGGGGCACTCGGGCCAGGCGGACTGGAGCTGGGCGCGCCGGGTGCGCGAGGTCGTCTCGATGCCGGTGCTGGTCAACGGCGACGTGAAGAGCGCGGACGACGCCGAGCGCGCGATGCGCGAGACCGGGTGCGAGGGCGTGATGATCGGTCGTCACGCGATCGACCATCCCTGGATCTTCCGGGAGGTCCGGGCTCGCCTGGATCGCGGGGAAACGGTCGCGCCCCCGACGATCGTCGAGCGCTTCGCGACCTGTCGCGAGCACCTGGCCGCGATGGTGGCCGAGCGCGGTGAGGCGCGCGCCGTGCGCGCGATGCGGCGTTATTACCCGGGCTATCTGCACGGGGTGCACGGTGGCGCAGTCGCCCGTCGCGAGCTGAACACGACGGACACCGTCGAGGGCGTGCTCGCGCTGTTCGAGCGGCTCGAGGCGCGCGCGCGGCTCGAATCGCCCGCCGCCGCGGCCTGATCGCCCGTCCCCGCTCGGTCACGTCCCGGCGCGGAGACCGCGCTTGGTGGTCGGCGTAGGCACGCCGCGCGCAAACGGGCCCTCGAAACGCGATGTTCGTCACTTCCTCCCAGCCCGACACGGCTCGGATCCGGGGCCGTCACACGGCCGTCACAGAGGTCCGGTAGGAGAGGGCCGCGCGTCGATGTCCACGCCGGCATGCATCCCCGGCCTGCTTTCGCGGGAGGCCTCGTGAGCCAGTCGCGTGACGAGGTGATCGTCGCGGCGTCCGCCGCCGTGGCCCCGCCGACGACGGCCGCGCCGGCCGTGGCGGCCGTCCCGAAGCGGGTGCCCGAGGTGGCGACGATGACCCCCAAGCCGCCGCTCGGGCGCGGATATCGCGCGCCGCTGATGGACCGCATCGCGGAGCGCGTGATCCTCGTGCTCGCGACGGTGGCGGTGCTCGCGATCGCGCTGATCTTCATCTTCGTCGCGAAGGAAGCGATCCCGATCTTCTTCGAGCCCGAGGCCCAGGAGGAGATCTCGGGGCTGCTCTCGCTCTTCGTGCCGCACCAGTGGCCGGGGTACGAGGAAGCGGTCTACGTGTGGCAGCCGGTCGGCGGGACGCCGAAGTACAACATCGTCCCGCTCTTCGTCGGCACGCTGAAGATCACGTTCGTCGGGATGGTCTTCGCGGTGCCGCTCGCGGTGCTCGCGGCGGTGTTCGTGTCGCAGTACGTGTCGCCGCGCTGGCGCGACGTGCTCAAGCCCGCGATCGAGCTGCTCGCGAGCGTGCCCTCGGTCGTGCTCGGGTTCTTCGCGCTGATGCTCCTCGCGACGTTCGTGCAGGACGCGTTCGCGCTCACCTATCGCTTGAACGCGATCGTGGCGGGCATCGCGCTCGGGCTCGCGATCGCGCCGGTCGTGTTCACGGTCGCCGAGGACGCGATCACGTCGGTGCCCAAGCACTACGAAGCCGCCGCGCTCGCGCTCGGCGCGCGCAAGCACCAGGTCGTGCTGCGCGTCGTGCTGCCCGCCGCGCTTCCCGGGATCGCGGCCGCGATCATCCTCGGCTTCGGCCGCGCGATCGGCGAGACGATGGTCGTGCTCATGGCGTCGGGCAACGCCGCGGTCATGGAGATCTTCGACCCGACGACGAGCGCGCGCACCGTGACCGCGACGATCGCGAGCGAGCTCGGCGAGGTCGCGCAGGGCGACGCGCACTGGCGCGTGCTCTTCCTGCTCGGCGCGATGCTCTTCGTCGTCACGTTCGTGCTCAACCGCTTCGCGGTCGTCGTCGTCGAGCGCCTGCACAAGCGCCTCACCGCGGGCGGGCAGCAATGAGGTACGGCACCGCGGACTGGGTGCTCGCGGGGCTCTCCGGGCTCGCGCTCGCGATCCTGATCGGCGCGCTGTTCGCGATCCTCGGACCGGTCGCGGTCGAGGGCGTTCCGCGCATCGACGCGGGGTTCCTCAGCGAGGCGCCGAGCTCGGATCTCGTGGGCGGCGGCATCTGGCCCGCGATCTTCGGCACGATGCTGCTGACGCTGCTGATGACGATCGCGGTGGTGCCGATCGGCGTCGCGACCGGGATCTACCTCTCGGAGTACGCGACGCGCACCGGCGTTCTCGCGAAGATGGTGCGCGCCGCGGTGCACAACCTCGCGGGTGTGCCGTCGATCGTGTTCGGCCTGTTCGGGCTCGGCTTCTTCGTGCTGTTCATCGGACGCGGGCTCGACAGCGCGATCTACGGCGACGACGGCGGGCCTCCGGTGTGGGGCCAGCCCGCGGTGATCTGGTCGGCGCTCACGCTCGCGGTGCTCACGCTGCCGGTCGTGATCGTGACCACCGAGGAGGCGCTGCGCGCGGTGCCGCACGATCTACGCCTCGCGTCGATGGGCCTCGGCGCGACGCGCTTCCAGACGATCTGGCGCGTCGTGCTGCCCAACGCGACGGGCGGCATCCTCACCGGCGTGGTGCTCGCGGTGAGCCGCGGTGCGGGCGAGGTCGCGCCGATCATCTTCACGGGCGCGGCGAACTTCCTGCCGTACCTGCCGACCGATCTGCGCGACATGTACATGCACCTCGGCTACCACGTCTTCGCGCTCTCGACGCAGTCGCCGAACGTCGATCTCGCGCGCCCCACGCTCTTCGCGACCGTCGCAGTGCTGCTCGCGCTCACGTTCGCGCTCAACCTGATCGCGATCGTGCTGCGCATCCGCACGCGCTCGAAGACCTATGCCTGAACAGACTTCGTCGGTCCCCTCGAGCACGTCGTCGTGGACGCCGCCGTCGCCCGAAGCGGTGAAGATGCAGGCGACCGAGCTCAGCGTCTTCTACGGCGCGAAGCCGGCGATCAACAAGGTCTCGCTGCCGGTGCTGCGCAACGAGGTGACCGCGCTGATCGGTCCCTCGGGCTGCGGCAAGTCGACGTTCCTGCGGACGCTCAACCGCATGAACGATCTGATCTCGGGCACGCGCGTCGACGGCAAGGTCGTGCTCGACGGGCAGGACGTGTACGCGCGCGGCGTCGATCCCGTCGAGGTGCGGCGACGCGTCGGGATGGTGTTCCAGAAGTCGAACCCGTTCCCGAAGAGCATCTACGAGAACGTCGCCTTCGGGCTGCGGATCGCGGGCGAGAAGAACACGCGCGTGCTCGACGAGAAGGTCGAGAAGAGCCTGCGCAACGCGGCGATCTGGGACGAGGTGAAGGATCGCCTCGACACCTCCGCGCTCGCGCTCTCGGGCGGTCAGCAGCAGCGCCTCTGCATCGCGCGCGCGCTCGCGGTCGAGCCCGAGGTGATCCTGATGGACGAGCCCGCGTCGGCGCTCGATCCGATCGCGACCGCGCGCATCGAGGAGCTCATCCGCGAGCTGCGCGAGCGCTACACGATCGTGATCGTGACGCACTCGATGCAGCAGGCCGCGCGCGTCAGCGACTTCACCGCGTTCTTCTACATGGGCGAGCTCGTCGAGTACGGCGAGACCAAGCGCATGTTCACGAAGCCGCGCGAGCAGCGGACCGAGGACTACATCACGGGCCGCTTCGGCTGAGGTTCCGGAGGGGTCTTGGAAGACCCCTCCCCCCGACCGGCGAAGCCGGATCGGGGCCCCCCTCCCCGAACACTGCGCGCGGGGCCCCAGCTCCGCTTGCTTCTCGTTCGGGTCGCGGCGTGGAGGCTGATTGCGACCGAGAGCCGGATCGGCCGCCGCGCGCCGGAACGCCGTCGGCGACCCGCTCGCGTCGACGCTCGTTCGGCTGACGTTCGGGTTCGGGTGACATCGTCGGCGATGTCTCGAGCCAGGGGCTGTGTGCCCTGTCCGACGTGTCGACGTCCTAGGGGTGCATCATCGGCTGCCCCATCGTCTCGTCACGCGCCTGCGCGCGCCGCGTGCCCCAGCGCGCCTCGGGGGTGACGGCAGTGTGACGTCGATGCGACGCCGAGGCCCTCGCGCGCGGTGCGCGTCACCGATTGTCTGCTCCGTCGCGGTGTCGTCACCCACGTGACACGCAGCGCGAGTACGAAGCCGCGCGAACGAGCCTGGCTCGTCGCGGGAGGTTCACGGATGTCACGCCACAGGAGCATGGCGGTCGGGCTCGTCGCGATCGCGACGATCACGATGCCCTTCGTCGTCGGGGGCACGACGGCGGAGGCCCAAGAGAGCGACACGACTGTGACGACCGAGGCCGCGGCCGCTCCGGTCGCGCCCGACACCGACACGTCCGAGCGACCGCCCGAGGAGATCCCGCCGCCGCCCGCCGGGAGCACCGAGCCGCCCGCGGAGAGCGCGCCCGCGCCCACCACCGAGCCCGCGGCCGAAGCCGAGGAGGAGGCCGACGAAGAAGAAGAGTCGTCGCCCGAGGCGGAGGAGCCCGACGTCGAGGTGACGGCCGAGCTCGGCCGCGGCGTGGAGATCTCGGCCGGTGACGCGTTCTCGCTCCAGCTCCGCGCGCGCGTGCAGGTGCAGGCCGCGCTCGCGCACGCGACGCAGACCGCGATCGACGCCGGCGCCGACGAGCACTGGGCGCTCGACTTCCAGATCCGCCGAATGCGGCTCGTGTTCGCGGGCCACGCGCTCACGCGCGACCTCCGCTACTACATCCAGCTCGGCTTCTCGCCGCGCGACATGGAGCGCGACCTGCTCGTGCCGGTGCGCGACGCGTATCTCAACTGGCAGGCGCACCGCGACATCGGCGTGCGCTTCGGCCAGATGAAGGTGCCCTACGGCCTGCAGCGCGTGGTCTCGTCGTCGGCGCTGCAGTTCGTCGATCGCTCGAGCGTCGTCGCCGAGCTGAACCTCGACCGTGACATCGGCGTCACGCTGATCTCCGAGGATTTCCTGGGCCTGAACGGTCTCCTGCAGTACCAGGCGGGCCTCTTCGGCGGTCGTGGGCGCAATCGTTTCGGTGGCCTCGACTCGGCGCTCGTCGCCGGCATGGTGCGCGTGAATCCGTTCGGCTCGTTCGATCACCTCTCCGAGGGCGACATCTCGCGCAGCATGCAGCCGCGTCTCTCGATCGGCGCGAGCGCCGCGTACAACATCGACTCGAACCGCGCGCGCAGCACCCACGAGAACGTGCTGCAGGTCGCGCGCTTCGACTACCTGCACCTCGACGCCGACGTGCACTTCAAGTGGGCGGGCTTCTCGTTCCTCTCGGAGATCATGTACCGCGAGGCGAACCAGCCCTCGGCGACCGGCACCGTCGACGGCGAAGACGTGACCGAGTACAGCCGCTCGGCGTGGGGCTGGTTCGCGCAGGCGGGCTACGTGCTGCCGCCGATCCCGATCGAGTTCGCCGCGCGCTACGGCGAGACGCGCCCGCTCGATCAGAACGACCCGGCTGCCGAGTTCTTCTTGCTCCGCGAGCTCGGCGGCGCGGTCAGCTACTACATCGCGCAGCACGCGCTGAAGGTGCAGCTCGACTACTTCTACTACTTCGGCGACGACCCGCGCGCGGAGCGTCATCAGGTGCGCCTGCAGGCGCAGCTCTACTTCTGATCGGGCTCGGGGAGGATCGAAACGATGCGTGCTCTCAACGTCTCTCTCGCGAGCGCGTGCGCGCTCGCTCTGGCGCTCGCCGCGTGCAGCGGAGGTCATCGTGATCGCGGCCGTGGCCAAGAGGAAGGCGCGGCGACCACCGAGGGCGCGGGCGCGCGGCTGAGCTTGAAGGGCTCGGACACGATGGTCGTGCTCGCGCAGCGCTGGGCCGAGGGCTACTCGCGCAGTCATCCGGGCAACACCGTCGAGGTCTCGGGCGGCGGCAGCGGCACCGGCATCGCGGCGCTGCTCAACGGCACGACCGACATCGCGAACGCGAGCCGCCCGCTGCGCGAGTCGGAGCGCACGCAGCTCACTCAGAACGGCGTGGCGCCGACCGAGACGCGCGTCGCGCTCGACGCGCTCGCGGTCTACGTGCACCAGGACAACCCGGTGCAGTCGCTCACGATGGATCAGCTCGCGCAGATCTATCGCGGACAGATCACGAGCTGGTCGGCGGTGGGCGGGCCCGATCGCCCGATCGTGCTCTACAGCCGCGAGAACAACTCGGGCACCTACGCGTACTTCAAGGAGCACGTGCTCGACGACGCCGACTTCGCGGTGACCGCGCAGACGCTCCCCGGCACCGCCGCGGTGATCAACGCGGTGTCGCGCGACGCGGGTGGGATCGGCTACGGCGGCATCGGCTACGCGTCGGGCGTGCGCACCGTCGCGATCGCGGGCGAGGACCGACAGCCGGTCACGCCGACGATGGAGAACGCGACGTCGGGTCGTTATCCGCTCGCGCGCTTCCTGCTGATGATCACGCGCGGCGAGCCGAGCGGGACGTCGCGCGAGTTCCTCGACTGGGTGCGATCCCCCGACGGTCAGGCGCTGGTCGAGCAGGCCGGGTTCTACCCGCTGCCCTCGAGCTGATCGCCCCATCGCCGTCGGGAGAGAGAGGAGCCGACGCGCCGCGAGGTGCGTCGGCTTCTCCTTTTTGTCGCGAGATCGCCGCGCGTGAGGTTCGTCTGCCTGTCGGGCACGCCGAACGCTGTTCGTCGCGGTGGTGGGTGCCTGATGGGCATGCCGAGCGCTGCTCGCAGCGATGGTGGGTGCCTGTCGGGCACGCCGAACGCTGCTCGTCGCGGTGGTGGGTGCCTGATGGGCACGCCGAACGCCGTTCGTCGCGGTGGTGGGTGCCTGTCGGGCACGCCGAACGCTGCTCGCAGCGATGGTTCGTGCCCGATGGGCACGCCGAGCGCCGTTCGTCGCGATGGTGGGTGCCCGATGGGCACGCCGAACGCCGTGCGTGGCGGTGGTCGTGCTGTCGGGCACGTCGAGCGCCGCACGCGCGTGTCTCACACCCTGACACCGATCTCGTCGGTGCGTTGATCGTTTCGCGGTGCGCTCGGCCCCTAGAGGGTCGTCCACAACACGCCGGGGCCGCGATGCACCACGCGTCGCGCGAGAAGGCGAGGAGGAGCGCATGTCGAAGACGATGCGCGCGGTGGTGCTCTGCGCCGCCGCGCTCGGAGGCTGTGTCGCGCCCACGAGCGATGCGATCGACGACACGGGCGAAGACGCGCCCGCATCGATCGAGAGCGAGCTGCTGCCCGGCGCGCTCGACGTCGACGCGATGGAAGTCGGGCCGATCGAGGGCCGCTACATCGTCATGCTCGATCGCGAGTGGCTCGACGAAGAGATCGCGCGCGCGCCGCTCGAGCCGCGCGTTCCCGGCGACGAGCTCGCGCCCGGCACCGCGGTCATGCACGACCCCGCGATGCTCGAGGACCGCGCGCGCGAGGTCGCGGCGGACCACGGCGTCGCGTTCGTCCACACGATCGGCATCATCGACGGCTTCGTCGTCGAGGGCGCGAGCGCTGCCGCCGTCGATCACCTGCGCGACGACGCGCGCGTCGACGTCGTCGAGCAGGACGAGATCATCCGGCTCTACGCGACGCAGTCGAGCGCGACGTGGGGCCTCGACCGCCTCGACCAGGACGATCTGCCGCTCGATCGGAGCTACACGTACAGCTCGACGGGCGCGGGCGTCACCGCGTACATCGTCGACTCGGGCCTCCGCGACACGCATCGCGACTTCGCAGGTCGCGTGCGCGCCGGCGTGACCTACGTGAACGACGGCCGCGGCACCGGCGACTGCAACGGGCACGGCACGCACGTCGCGGGCACCGTCGCGGGCACGACGTGGGGCGTCGCGAAGGAAGCGCTGATCGTCCCGGTGCGCGTCTTCGGATGCAGCGGCAGCGGCTCGAGCTCCGGCATCCTCACCGGGCTCGACTGGATCGTGCGCTCGCGGAGCGGTCCGGCGGTCGTGAACATGAGCCTCGGCGGTCCCGCGTCGACGGCGAGCGATCGCGGCATCAGCAACACGACGGGCGCAGGCGTGACCGTGGTGGTCGCCGCGGGCAACGAGTCGCAGGACGCGTGCAACGTCTCGCCCGCGCGCGCGCCGAGCGCGATCACCGTCGCGGCCTCGACGTCGCGCGACGTGCGCGCGTCGTTCTCGAACTTCGGTCGTTGTGTCGATCTCTTCGCGCCCGGCCAGGCGATCACGTCGGCGGGCACGTCGTCGGACACGGCGAGCACCTCGATGAGCGGTACCTCGATGGCGTCTCCGCACGTCGCGGGCGTGGCGGCGCTCGTGCTCGGCGTGAACCGCGCGGCGACGCCCGCCGACGTGATCGCGACCCTCCTCGCGGGCGCGGTGAACGGCAAGATCGGCGATCTCCGCGGCTCGCCGAACGTGCTCCTCTCGGTGCGCCGACTGAGCGGCGGCACGATGCCGGATCCCGATCCCGAGCCGGATCCCGATCCCGAGCCGGATCCCGATCCCGGCACGCCGTGCACCGGCTGCGAGCGCTTCACCGGGACGCTCTCCGCGGGCGCCCGCCAGACCCAGCCGGGCGGCACGTACTTCGAGGCGCGCGCGGGCACCCATCGCGCGATCCTCCGCGGCCCCGCGGGCACCGACTTCGACGTGCGCCTCTACCAGTGGAACGGCAGCGCGTGGACCGAGGTCGCGAGCTCGCTGAGCCCGCAGTCGACCGAGCAGATCACCCACACCGCGAGCGCCGGCTACTTCACGTACCAGGTGCACGCGTACTCCGGCTCGGGCAGCTACGAGCTGTGGATCGGGAGGCCGTGAGCAGCGCGGCCCACGGCGCTCGCATCGTGGCGGCGATCACGCTGGTGATCGCCGCTTCGGCGTGCGAGGGCGCCGCGCTCGAGGGTGGCTCGCGCCGCGCCGGCGGCGCGCTCGCGTGCGCTCCGATCTGCGACGACGCTGCGTCTTCCGACGGCAGCACTGCGTGCTCACCGGGGACGCGTTGCGTCGCGGGGCGCTGCGTCGGATGGGCGCTGCGCGATCGCTGCACCGTCGATCTCGAGTGCGGCACCACGCGCTCGATCTGCGGCACGAACGACGACTGCGCGGTCGGTGAGGTCTGCGTGGATCCCGGCGGCGGCGTCGGGCGCTGCGCGTGGGTGCAGGACCCGGGCGTCGCATGCGACGGGTTCGGGATGGAGATCGATCTCGCGCCGATCGCCGGCGGCGCCGCGGTGCGGGTGTGCGTCGAGGGCGGCGCGACGTGCCGCGGCGGCTCCTGCAGCGAGGGCTGCGAGAGCGACGCGCAGTGCACGCGCCCGGGCGCGCCGTGGTGCGACGCGGTGCTCGGCGAGTGCGTGTGCCGCGGCGACGAGGACTGCGTCGGGCCGGGCGGCGC
This sequence comes from Sandaracinus amylolyticus, assembly GCF_000737325.1. NCBI lineage: Bacteria > Pseudomonadati > Myxococcota > Polyangiales > Sandaracinaceae > Sandaracinus > Sandaracinus amylolyticus. The sequence goes on along the minus strand of NZ_CP011125.1, from coordinate 9,643,720 downwards.
GCGCTGCGTCGACGGCGTGTGCATCGGCGGCGGGGAGACCGGTGAGTGCTCCGAGTCGACACCCGCGATGTGAGGAGGTACATGGGGATGTACGTCGATCTCTCACGAAAAAGCGAGGTCTCACGGCCCCGAGTGATCGCTCGGGCCGGGATGCATCCCCTAGAGTGTCGCCCCGGGAGCTCCCCGCGGGTGATGCAGCAGGACGGCGGAATGAGCGACTCGGGGCTTCTGCGGGTCATCGACGAGGGCGCGGGCGACGGCGCGCGAGAGCGCGCGTTCCCGCCACGCGAGCGCACCGAGTCCGGCATGCGAGCGCGTGATCCCTCGACGGTGCTCGCGTTCGCGGCGATGCAGGGCGACTCCGACGCGCTCGAGGCGCTGCTGCGCGACCTGGCGCCCACGCTGCTCGCGGTCGTGCGCGCGGTGCTCGGCGTCGGGCACCCGGATCGCGACGACGCGCTGCAGGAGTCGATGATGGCGGTCGTCGACGCCCTGCCGGCCTTCGAAGGGCGCAGCAGCATCACGCGCTACGCGAGCCGCATCGCGCTGCGCCTCTGCCTCGAGCGCCGCAAGCGCGCCCAGCGCTACCGCCAGCAGGTCGCGCTCGTCGAGGAGATCGACGCGCTCGCCGCGATCGGCGAGGACGACGGCGAGGCGTCGCGCCGTCGCGAGGCGCTGCGCGGGCTGCTCGAGCAGCTGCCCGAGGTCCAGGCCGAGACGCTCGCGCTGCGGGTGTGCCTCGGCCTCTCGCTCGAAGAGGTCGCCGAGGTGACCGGCGCGCCGCTCAACACGGTGCGCAGCCGGGTGCGTCTCGCGCGCGAGTCGCTGCGGCATCGCATCGAGTCCGATCCCACGTTGGCCGAGCTGCTCGGAGGGGCCCGATGAAGCCCACGGATCGCGGGAACGGCACGCCGTCGCCGGAGCGCAGCACGGTGGAGGGCTGGGTCGACGTGGCACGCCGCGGCGATCCCGACGCGGCCGAGACGCGCCGTGCGCGCATGCTCGTCGCGTCGCATCGCGAGGCGAAGCTCGAGTCGACGCTGATGTCCGACTTCGACGCGGCGCGCGCGCCGCGCGAGGGCGACGAGAAGATCGTCGACGACGTCGTCGCGAAGGTGATGGCCGCGCGGATGCGCCGCAGCAGCGAGCGGCTGCGCCCGCCGTCCGCGGCCGATCGGCTGCGGGTCGAGACCGAGCGCGCCGAGGCCGAAGCGCGACGCCGCGCCGAGGAAGAGCGCGCGCTCGCCGAGGGACCGCGCGTCGCGAACGCGATCGCGACGCCGGGGCCGCAGCAGGCGCTGCAGATCGAGCGCAAGCCGCTGCGCGGCGTGGGCATCGCGCGGGTCGCGGGCACGCTCAGCGCGGGCATCGCGCTCGGCGCGCTGATCGCGTTCGTCGCGGTCGAGGGCTTCGGGGTCCGCATCGCGCCCGATCCCGATCACGGCACCGCGCCCCGCAGCGCGGCGATCGACGCGCGCCGCGAGCCTCGCGAGGCACCGCCTCCGCCGCGCGATCCGCGCGAGGTCGCGGTCGAGGACGCGCTCGCGATCCTCGAGGTCGAGTCGGGCGATCACGCGTCGTCGCGCCGCCTCGAGGGCGCGCGTCGTCTGATCGAGCGCGGCGAGCTCGCGCGCGCCACGCGCGTCCTTCGCTCGATCTCGCGCCGCTGGCCGCGCCGCAGCGAGGCCAACGCCGCGACGCTCGCGCTCGGTCACGTGTACCTCGCGCTCGGCTGGCCGCGCTCGGCGGAGCGCGTGTGGAGCCGCTGGGTGCGCCAGCACCCGCACGAGCGGCACGCGCTCGAGATCCGCGCGCGCCTCGCCGAGCTCGCGACGATCGACACCAGCGCGATCGGCGAAAGCGACGACGACGGGCGCTGATCAGAACACGCCGTCGATGCGGATGCCCCCGGGCGTCGGCGCGATCGTGAGCGCGACGTTCGGGGGCTGGTCGTGGATCGCGTCGGAGAGCGCGACGATCGCGTGCACGAGGTGGAACGTGCCCGCGAGCGCGAACCCGAGCACGTACGTCACGTCGAACCACGGGACCTGGTGGTCCGAGGTCGCCGCCGTCGCGGCGTAGGTCCCCGCCCACGCGAGCTCGAGCGTCGCCCACGCGATCTCGGCGAACGCCCAGCCCTCGGGCATCGAGCGCCGCTCGGCCGCGTAGACGATGTCGGCGATCAGGAACGTGATCTCACCGGGCGCGATCGGGATCAGCACGAGCGCCGACGAAAGCTGCGGGCCCGAGACGCCGCCATCCGCGCGCGCGAGGCCCGGCGTGATCGCGACGAAGAGCGCGAGCGTCGCGGCGAGCACCGTCGTCTTCACGGGATCCCCGCGATCACGAGGCCACTCACTCGGTAGAGCCCGGTGCGCGCGGTGACGTAGAGCGTGCGTCGATCGGCGTCGCCGAACGCGCAGTTCGCGGGCTGCTCGTCGATCTCGATCGTGCCCCACTCGCTGCCGTCGGGGCGCAGCACCATCACGCCTCGGCTGCTCGTGACGTAGAGGTTGCCCGCGACGTCGACCGCGAGGCCGTCGCTGCCCGGCGTGTCGTCGGTCAGCACGCGCGGCGGCGAGAGCGAGCCGTCGTCCTCGACGTCGAAGACGCGCACGCGACCGTGCTGGCTGTCGGCGACGTAGAGCAGCGACTCGTCGGGCGAGAGCGCGATGCCGTTGGGGCGGGTGTCGAGCGCGCCGCGATCCTCGACGTGCAGCGTGCCGCTCGGATCGATGCGGTAGACGCCGTGGAAGTCGGTCTCCTGCGCGCGACCCTCGAGCCCGTAGGGCGGATCGGTGAAGTAGATCGTGCCGTCGCGCGCGACGATCAGATCGTTCGGCGAGCTCAGCGTGTCCCCGTCGATCTCGGTCGCGAGCGGGACCCACGTCGTGCTGCCCGGGCTCTGCTCGCGCGCGACGCGACGGCCGACGTGCTCGGCGCGCAGCACGCGTCCTTCGCCGTCGATCGCGAGCCCGTTCGAGCCGCCGCTCGGCATGGCGAACAACGTGATCGTCGAGGGGGGCGCGAGCTGGTGGATGCGATTGCGCGGGATGTCGCTGAAGATCAGCACGCCGCGCTCGGGGAGCCACTGCGGGCCTTCCACGAAGCCGAAGCCGCCCTGCACGCGCGTGACCTCGACCGAGCCGCCGAGCGGATCGACCGGCGGGCCCGCGTCGACCGGCGTGAACGCATCGGGCATCGCGACGAGCGCGTCGATCGGTGTCGACGCATCGAGCGGCGCCGACGCATCGATCGGCGCCGAACCGTCCTGGCGTGGACCGCCATCGAGCGCGGCGGTCGTGTCGTCGTCCCCGCAGCCGAGCATCACGCCTGCGATCGTCGCGACCGCGATTCGTGCTTTCCAGTCGAGCATGGACGAGAGTCTACCGGTGCGCGCCAGTGCCAGCGCTGGCACTGCCAGTGCCAACGCTGGCACTGCGAGTGCCAGCGTTGGCACTGGAGACGCGCATCACTGCGCGCGCGCGGCGCGCAGCGCGGCCTCGACCTCTTCGAGGTCCGAGCTCTCGGGGTCGAGCTCGCGTGCCCGCGCGAGCTCGCGCTCCGCGTCGTCGAAGCGCCGCCGCTCGAGGTGATCGCGCGCGCGATCGATCGCGTCCTTCGCGGCGTCCTCGCGCTCGAGCCGCGTCATGCTCGCGATGCCCGAGTCGCGTCCCGCAGCGCCGGCGTCGACGCTCGCGCCCGCGTCGATCACGACGATGCCCGCGTCGACGTCGAGCTCGGCGCCCGCCTCGCGCGCGGCGCGCACCACGATGCCGCCACCTGCGCCCGCGTCCTCGTCGGCGATCGCGGCGTCACCCGCGTCCTCACCGACTCCGAGCGCCGGCAGCCCGCCCAGCCCGAGCACCAGCGCGACGCCGATCACCGCGCCGCCGATCAGCACGCCGCCGAACACCCACGCGCCGCCGCCGCGACGCGCCGGGCGCGCGGGCATCGTCGCGCTGCCCTCTTCGATCAGCCCCGCCTCGACGAACGCGTGATCGAGCGCCTCGACCATCTCGATCGCCGAGCCGAAGCGCGCCTCGGGATCCTTCGCGAGCCCGCGCAGCACGACCGCGTCGACCTGCTTGGGCAGCGAGCGCGTGCCCGCTTCGCTCGGCGGCGGCGGCGTCTCGTGCACGACGGCGTGCGCGACCGAGATCGCGTCGTCGCCCGGGAACGCGCGCACGCCGCTCACCAGCTCGTAGACGACCGCCGCGAACGAGAAGAGATCGCTGCGCGCCGAGTAGCTGCCCTTCGCGAGCGTCTCGGGCGCCGCGTAGCACGGCGTGCCGAGGAACTGCCCTTCCTTCGTGAGCGCGGCATCGGGCACCCGCGCGACGCCGAAGTCCGCGAGCTTCGCGCGCCCGTCCTCCGCGACGAGGATGTTGTCGGGCTTCACGTCGCGGTGGATGATCCCGGCTGCGTGCGCGACGTCGATCGCGCCCGCGATCTGCGCCGCGACGTCGATCACCTCGGCCGGCGGCAGCGCGCCGCGGCTCCGCAGGATGTGCTTGAGCGTCGAGCCCGGGACGTACTCGAGCACCAGGAAGGGCCCGAGCCCGTCCTCCTCGCCGACGTCGTACACCGCGACGATCGACGGGTGCGAGAGCCGCGCGGCGGCGCGCGCCTCGTTCTTGAAGCGCTCGAGGAAGCTCTTCTTGTGCTTCTCGTCGAGATCGAGGTCGCGGACCGTCTTGATCGCGACCTTGCGATCGAGCGCGGGATCGCGCCCGAGGTAGACGGAGCCCATCGCGCCCTGCCCGAGCAGGCGGTCGACGACGTAGCGTCCGATCTTCTCCGGGATCTTCCCGTGCATCCTGAGGGCGGGGAGAGTGTCGCGGATTCCGGCCGCGCGCCAAAGAGGATCGGAGGGTGGGTGCGCAGAGCACTCATCGGGGGCGGGACCAGCGACCGATCACGACCACGACCACGTCGACGCCCACGATCACGTGAGGCGGTCGCGCGCGCGAACGTGGTCGTGGTCGGCCGTCTGGAATCAGAGCCGATGCAGCTTGATCGTGTTGGTGCCGCCCGAGAGCGGCCAACCCGTGACCAGCGCGAATTCCCCGCCCTGCTTGCACATCTTCTCGCGCACCAGGAGCGACGTCGCGATGCGCAGCGTCTCCTCGAGATCGTCGGGCGGGATCTCGACGCGCGGGAACACGCCCCACTCGAGCGCGAGGCGCGTCGCGACCTCGGGCCGCGACGTCACCGCGATCACCGGCGAGCGCGGGCGGTTCTCGCTCAGCACGCGCGCGGTGCGCCCGTCGCGCGTGAACACGACGATCGCCTCGAGCGGCATGATGTACGTGAGTCGCGCCGCGGCGCGCGCCGCGGCCTCGGTGAAGGTCCACTTCTCGTCGCTGAGCGGCGCGAGGTCGGTCGCGGTGCGCAGCTCCTTCAGCGACTCGCGCTCCACCTCGCGAACGATCGCGTCCATCATCTGCACGGACTCGACCGGGTACTTGCCGCTCGCGCTCTCGCCGCTGAGCATCACCGCGTCGGTCCCGTCGAGCACCGCGTTCGCGACGTCCGCCGCCTCCGCGCGCGTCGGGCGCGGGTTGCGGATCATCGAGTCGAGCATCTGCGTCGCGGTGATGACGACCTTCCCGCGCTTGTTGACCTCGCGGATGATCCGCTTCTGCATGAGCGGCACGAACTCCGCGCCGACCTCCACGCCGAGATCGCCGCGCGCGACCATCGCGCCGTCGGACACGTCGAGGATCGCCTCGAGGTTCTCCATCGCCTCGGGCTTCTCGATCTTCGCGATCAGCGGGGTGCCGCGCGCGAGCGCCTTCGCGTCGAGCACGTCCTCGGCGCGTCGCACGAACGAGAGCGCGACGTAGTCGACCTTCAGCGTCTCGACCGCGAACTCGAGGTCCTTGCGATCCTTGTCGGTCACCGCGGGGGTCGAGAGCGCGGCGCCGGGCACGTTGAGGCCCTTGCGATCGCTCAGCTCGCCGCCGATCTCGACCTCGGTGACCACGTCGGTGTCGGTCGTCTCGATCACGCGCAGCCGCAGCAATCCGTCGTCGAGCAGGATGTGCGTGCCCGGGCCGACGTCGCGCGGGAGCGGCTCGTAGATCTGGTTGACGATGTCCTTCGTGCCCGGGACGTCGCGGGTCGTCAGCGTGAAGCGCTGCCCCGGCTCGAGCAGGATCTTGCCCTCGACGAAGCGCCCGATGCGCATCTTCGGGCCGCAGAGATCGGCGAGGATCGCGAGCGGTCGCCCCGCGCGCGCCGCGGCCTCGCGGACCATCTGCGCGCTCTTCGCGTGGTTCTCGTGCGAGCCGTGCGAGAAGTTCAGCCGCGCGCAGTCCATGCCTGCCGCCACGAGCTTGTCGATCATCTCGGGCGTGCTCGAGGCCGGGCCGAGCGTGCACACGATCTTGGCGCGTCGCATACGAGGCTCCTACCACGACCGACCCGGTGCCGACGAGTGGCGACACGCAGAGAGTCGTGACGCACCGTTCCATGGGCCGAGAGCTGGCGAGGGCGCAGAGGATCGGACTACCCTCGCGCCGGAGATGCGACCTGGACGTCTCGTTCTCGCTTTCTTCCTGCTCCTGGCCGTCGGATGCGCGTATCCGCGCCGCACCACCTCGCTCTCGCCGGTGCGCAACACGGTCACCTCGACCAGCAGCCCGAGCGACGTCTGGTCGCTGACGGTGGCCTCGGCGAGCGTGCCTCCGCGCAGCCGCGGCGCGCTCGCGTGGGACGGCACGGACGGATTGCCCGACCCCTTCGTGCGCATCTACCGCAACGACGAGCTCATCTACGAGTCGGAGACGCGGAACGACACGCTGACGCCGGAGTGGAACGTCGTGCTGCCGCGCAACGTGTATGCGCCGAGCGACGCGATGTTCCGCTTCGAGGTGTGGGACCGCGACGAGGTCGGCGCCGATCCGATCGGGATCTTCCGCCATCGCGGGCTGCCGCCGAACGTGGTGCCGGGCGCGGATGCGCGCGTGCTGCTCGACAGCGGCGCGCAGCTCGCGCTGCGTCTCGCCGCGCCGCAGGCGCACCACGGCGTGGGCGTGCGGCTCTACGAGGTGCGCGGTGACGCGCTGGTCGTGGTCGAGGTCGAGACCCACTCGCCCGCGGGCCGCGCGGGGCTGCGCCCCGGCGACGCGATCGTCGCGATCGGTGGGCAGAGCGTGTCGGGGCTCGGCTCGCAGCGCGCGCCGGGCGCGCTCTCGATGGCGGCCGAGCGACGCGAGCGACTGCGGGTGCGCGGCGAGCGCGGCGACACGCGCGAGGTGGAGCTCGATCAGGGCTTCACCTGGCTCACGATGTGATCGCGCGCGTCGCGACCGCGGCGCTGATCTTCGGTCTCGCCGCGCGCGCGGAGGCGCAGCCCGACGTGCAGATCTCGTCGCGGCTCGCGCTCGGTGGAGGCGCGGAATTCGCGCAGACCGAGGACGCCGATCCCGGTGCGCTCTTCGAGCTCGCGCTGCGCGCCGAGGCGCTCTTCGGCGACGCGATCGCCGATCGCGCGCGCATCGGTCCGGCGATCGACGTGCGCGCCGCCAATTTCCGGTCGATCGAGCTCGCGGGCGGCGCGATGGCGCTCCTGCCGATCGGGAGCGACTTCGGGATCACGCTGATGGCCGGCGCGGGATACGCGCTGCGGGATCCCTACGAGCCGATGCAGGATCGGCACGGCGCGATCGCGCTCGCGACGCTGGCGCTCGCGTACCGCCCCTACGATCACTTCGACGTGTACGGGCACGGCGTCTCGCTCTACGCGAGCGGGCGCGCGGCGTTCGCACGATGGGAGTCGTGGGAGGCGGTGATCGGCGTCGAGGTCGATCTCGAATTCGTCGTGTGGAGCCCGATCGCGTTCGTGATCACCGCCGTGAGCGGGCGCGACCCCGGCGAATGACTGGAAACAACGGCTCGCCCGCCGGGCCCTGCCGTACGCGCGCTTCGCGCGCTCCCGTCCGGGACCGGCGGGACGAGCACTCCCGCAAGGACTGGAAATGCGCGCAGCGTGCTCCGTCGTCGCGCCAGAATTCGACGTCCGGATCCTACCTGACCCGTTCTCTCCGTGACCCGAAGAGATAGGATGGCGCCCTCGCTGCTCGGGGGGAGCTGGTGCCCGAAGTCTCGCGTCCCGTGGTGCTCTTCGACTCGTGGGTGCGTCTCACGGAGAGCACCGACTCGGGGCTGGGCCGCGGGGCGGTGTTCGAAGGGCTGCGCTGCGTGCTCGTCAGCGGCTGTCCAGGCCACGCCGACGAGCTCGCGCAGGAGCTGCGCGCGCGGGGATCGCTCGTCGTGGTGTGTGGTCGCGAGGGCGATGGCCTGACGCGCGCGACGGCGCTCGACCCCCAGGTCGTGCTCCTCGACGAGACGCCCGATGGGTCGTCGCAGGATCTGTGGGAGCGGCTCGGGCGCGAGCCGGCGTTGCGCGGTGCGCGGCCGGTGCGGTTCCGCTGGGCGCAGCTGCGACGCACCGCGAGCGCGCCGCTCGACGTCGAGGCGATCGCGCTGCGCATCGCGCCGGTGATGCAGACGCACCACGCGTTCTGGCGCTCGGCGGCGGCGGGGCACGGGTTCGAGGCGGCGCTCGATCGCATCGGGTCGGTGGGCTCGCTCGTGCGGCTGCTCGCGTCGGGCGCGGGCACGCTGCGCGGGGTGATCGCGTCGGTCGCGGGCGACGCGGAGATCGTCGCGGTCGATGGGCTCGTGGTCGCGGCGCGATGGACGCCGCACGGCGAAGGCGCGTCGCTCGAAGGGCTCGCCGCGCTCGCGATCGCGCTCGACGTGGAGCACGGGATCGTCGCGGTCGATCGCCTCGAGCGCCCGTTCGAGGCGAACGTGGTGCTACCGGTCGACGAGGCGATCGCGCGGGCGCGCAGCGCGGTGGGCGACGGGATCGATCTCGCGCGGACGAGCCCGCTGATCGAGCCGCGGGGCGCGCGCTCCGAGCCGCCGCGCCGCGCTTCGTCGCGACCACCGCCTCGGCCCTCGCGCGAGCAGCTCGCGGAGCTGCTGCGCGGGCAGGCGCGCGGGGACGAGGCGACGCGCGAGGAGCTGCCGCACGACGCGTTGCGGCGCCAGGGCGCGCCCGGCGTCGAGCACGACGAGGCCGACGATGCCGCGGAAGGGCGCAAGCCGCGGCGCGTCGCGAGCGGGACACGCCTGCGCGCGAGCCGTGACGAGCCGTGGCTCGGCGTCGAGGCGCAGGCGACACGGCGCATGCTCGTGCTCGTCGGCGACGACGATCCGACGACGCCGATCGCGAGCTCGGCGCGCCAGGCGCTCGCGGCGCGCACGGTCGACGAGGACGCGACCACGCCGATCGCGAGCGCGATGCGCGACGCGCTGACCGCGCGGATCGCCGAGGAGGACACGCTCGCGGCGCCGCCTGCTGCGCCGGTCGAGGAGGCGACGACACCGGACGTCCCGCCGGAGAGCGAGCTCCTGCCCGAGCCTCCGCGCCCGCGCGACGACGCGCGCACGCGGCGACGTTCCGCGCTCGCGATCGGGATCACGTGCGTCGGCGCGCTCGCGACGCCGGTGATCGTCGCGACCGGGATCGCGCTCGCGACGCGCACCAGCGCGCCTCCGCCGCCCGCGGCGCCCGCGCCGACCGCGGTCGTCGCGCCGCCCGAGCGAGCTCCGGTCGTCTCTCCGCCGCGGCGCGTCGAGCCGCGACGTCCTGCGATCGCGGCGCCCGCCCCGGAGCAAGAGGTCGCGCTCGATCAGGATCTCACCGAGCGTCGCCGGCGATCCGACGCGCTCGTCGCCGCGGCGCGGCGTCACCTCGACGACGGCGACCGCGACGGTGCCGAGTCGCGCTTGCTCGAGGCGCACCGCATCGCGCCGTTCAACCCGCATCCTTCGGCCGCGCTCGCGCGCATCTACGCCGACGAGGGGCGCATCGATCTCGCGCGCCGGTGGATCGATCGTGCGATCGACCTGCGCCCCCGACGCACGCAGTACCGCGCCTTCCGGCGCGCGCTCGACCGCTGAGAGCGGGCCCTCCGCCAGCGAGCACAGGTGACCACTCACTCCGGATCGCGGAACGACGCGGCGCGCTTCGCCATCACGGCCTGGACCGCTTCCATCTGGTTCGGCGATCCGAGCAGGCCGACCTGGAGGTCGCTCTCGAGCCGGAACGCGTCGAGCGTCGAGAGCGCGGGCGCCTGATCGAGCAGCGCCTTGCCCGCGCGGATCGCGTGCGGGGACTGCGACGCGATCGTTCTCGCGAGCTCGATCGCGGCCGCGAGCGGATCCGTCTCGACGCGCGTCGCGAGGCCGATGCGCACCGCTTCTTCCGCGCCGACGACGCGCCCGGTGTACGTGAGCTCCTTCGCGATGTCGTGACGCACCACGCGCAGCAGCGTCTTCGACGCGCCCATGTCGGGGATCAGCCCGTACTTGATCTCCATCACCGAGAGCTGCGCGTCGGGCGAGACGATGCGCAGATCCGCGCCGAGCGCGATCTGGAGACCACCGCCGAACGCGACGCCGTGCACCGCGGCGATCACCGGCACCGGCACCTCGGTCCAGATCCAGCCCACGCGCTGCGCGAGGTTCGCCGGGCTCTGCTGCTCGTCGCGCGAGAGCAGCGTCTGCGCGGCGTCGGCGCCCATCTGGAGGAACGCCATCCAGTCGAGCCCCGCGCAGAACGCCTTGCCCTCGCCCGAGAGCACGACGGCGCGCACGCTGCGATCCGCGATCACCTGCTGGCCCGCGGCGACGATCGCCTCGAACATCGCGAGGTCGAGACCGTTCCGCTTGTCGGGACGGTTGAGCCGGACGTGGGCGACGTGATCGGTGATCGTGGTGACGACGCGCGCTTCGCTCATGCGCGCCGTTCTACCACGCGCTCATCCGTTCGCGCGCAGAAGTGAGCCGGACTCATTTTCGACCGGCTCGTCGACGTCCGCGACCTCGACGCGGGCGCGCGGACCGATCAGCTCGGCGGTGCGGACCATCAGGAGCAGCTCGCTGCGCTCGCGCTCCGCGCTCGCGACGAGGGCGGTCCGCGCTTGCTCGCTCGCGTGCGCGACGCGGAGACGCGCGCTCCACGCGGCGTGCTCCACGAGGTCGCCGTCGTCCGCGACGAGCAGCTCGTCGTCGGTGGTCACTCCTTCGCGCTCCACCGGCGCGAGCACCATCGCGCGCGACCAGGCGCCGCGATCTCGCGCGGTGAGGTCGGTCGCGCGTGCGTCCTTCCAGCGCTGGCGCAGCGTCTTCTCGAGCTCGCGCGTGCGATCCCGCAGCGCGCGCCGCACGAGCTCGTCGCTCGACTGTGCATCGAGCATCTCGTCGATCAGCGTCTCGGTGAGCGCGTCGAGCATCGCGGCGCGTCGCGCCCACGCGATCCCCGGGATGCGCTCCCAGAGCCGCACCTGCGCGTCCGCGAAGAAGCGCAGCTTCGCCGCGAGCTCGGCGACGATCGCGATCGCGTCCTCCCGCCCGTCGGGCACGAGCGGCGTGTGCGCGAGCCGGACCAGACGCGGCAGCGCTTCGCGCATCCGAGCGCGCGAGAGCCCGGCGCGCGAACGAGTGCGGCGCAGCACCGCGAGCTGCTCGCTCGCGAGGCCCACCAGGATCGCGTCGCTCCACACGCGCGCGCGCGCTCCGTCGCTCGCCTCGATCGCGCGCACCAGCGCATCGACCTGATCGTCGGGCCCCGATGCGACGGCGATCGCGGTCGCGCACTCGTTCGACGCGATCGTGCGCGGATCGGCGAGCGCGTGATCGCTGAGGGCGACGTGCGCGACGCCGCATCGCGCGGCGGGTCGCGCGAGCACGCGGATGCGCCCGAGGCGATAACGATGGACGAGCAGCCACGAGCCGCGCGGCGCGGGCGCGAGCTCCCACACGATCGTGAAGCGGCGCTGCGGAAAGCGCGTCGCGAGCCGCTCGGCGAGCGCGCGGGCGCGCGCCTCGAGCCGTGCCTCGCGCGGCGACTCGAAGAACATCCCGATCTCGTGCAGCTCCGCCGTCTCGACGAGCGCGCCTTCGTTCTCGACGCGCGATGCGAGCCGCTCGACGAGCGCGTCCTCTCCGCCGGCGGGCGCGACGTCGCGATCGACGATCGCGGGCGCGAGCAGCGCGCGCAGATCGGCGGTGCCGCCCGCCAGCAGCACGTCGGCGCCCGCCTCGGCGAGCTGCGACATCGTCGCGTGCGAGAGCATCTCGGCCGCGCGCACCTCGCGCCCCGCGCTCGACATCGGGTGCCCGAGCACGATCACGAGCCCGCCGCCGAGCCGCTCGATCACCGAGCTGCCGAGCTCGAGGTGTCCTTCGCGCGAGAGGTCCCACACCGCGAGACGCCGCTCGTGACGCGTCGCGAGCGCCTCCCACGCGTCGATCTCCTCGCGCGACGTGCGGTGGTGCGCGACGAGGAGCCAGTCCATCCGCGCGTCGGGCGCGAGCGTGCGCACGCAGCGCACCCGGAGCTCGCGGTGCTGCACGACGCGCAGCACGTCGGGCATGTCGAGCCGACCGATCTCGAGCGTCAGACGAAGCCGCAGCTCGCGATACGAGGGTGCGCTCTCGCGAATGCCGAGCGCGCCCTCGAAGACCCAGTCGGCGCCCGGCTCGAGCAGATCGAGCTCGCGCACCAGGCCCTCACCGCGCATCGGGACCGGCTGGCCGTGCTCGTCGATGAGGAGCGCGGCGTCGTCGGCGAGCTCGCTCTCGAAGAGCGCGAGGCGCGCGCGCACGCGGCGACGGCTCGAAGATTTGGCACCGAGTGCCAGTTTCGACTGGTTGCGGATCGCGAAGCGCAATCGCGTCACCTCGCCGGGCGCGAGCGCGACGAGCCCCTCGACGATCGAGGCCGCGATCGGAAAGCGCACCAGCATGGTCGCGGGCGGGGCCATCGCGTCGGGCTCGAAGCGCTCGAACGAGCGGCTCACGTCGACGACGTGCGCGCGCAGCAGGACGCGCTCGTGCTCCGCGAGCGGATCGGCGGGATCGCTCGGCGCGTGATCGCGCAGCTCGAACGTGAGCGTGCCCGGCACGTCGATCTCCGCGCCGGCGGGCACCGAGCGCGGGATCTCGAGCACTTCGTTCGCGAGCGCGCCGCACCACTTCGAGTCGCGCACCTCGAGCGTGATCGCGCGCGACGAGGGCGAGGGCATCGCGCCCACGTTGCGCACGCGGAGGCCGTCGACGCGCACGAGCTCGCCCGGCTCGAAGACTCCGTCGCGATCGTCGGTGCGCAGGGTGATGCCCGAGAGCATCAGCTCGTAGCGGCCGGGGTACTGCTTCGGGCCCGTCGCGGTGAGCACCTCGATCGCGAACGCGCCGTCCGCGCCGTCGTGCCCGGCGTAGAGCGGGCCCGATCCGCTCGCGCCGGACGCGCCGCTCGGGCCGCGTGATCCACCGGGGCTCGAGTGGAAGCTCGTGCGCGTCTGGGGCTTGCCCTGCGAGTCGGTGTAGTGCTCGGTCTCGGTCCACGTGTGGCTCGATCCGCCGCGGCCCCCCGCGCCGCCCGATCCCCCCGCGCCGTGTCGACCGGGCTGTCCGCCGATCCCTCCGTCGACGCCCGTGCGGATCAACATCACGAGGTGCGTGTCGGCGTCGTCGACCTGCACCACGACGCGCCCGCCCGCGCCACCGTTCGCACCGCTCGACGCGCGCCCGCCGCGCCCACCATCGCCGCCGCGCCCACCGTCGCCGCCCGACGAGTAGCGCGTCGCGTCGCTCCCGCGACGTCCGGTCGCGCCGTCGCCGCCGCGTCCTCCGTCGCCGCCGTGCCCGCCGGCACCGCCGCGCGCGACGACGTCGACGAAGCCGTAGTCGCCGATCGTCACGAGCTCGCGCACGGCGTGGGCGCGACCGTCCGCGAAACGTCGCGTGCCCTCGACGCGCGCCATCGTCGCGCCCTCGGGCCGCATCGTGACCGCGACGAAGCCGCCGTTCTCACCGGGCGAAGGTGCGCTCGCGTGACCACCCGGCGATCCGTCCTCGCCCGCGCCGCTGCCGTCGCTGCCGTCGTGCCCGCGCGCGCCCGGCGCGCCCGCGCGGCCCGATGCGTCGACGCGCAACAGCACGTCGCCTTCGGGCTCGCGTCGCTCGATCGTGGAGGGGCTCTCGCGATAGACCACGAGAGCATCGTAGACCGGGTTGTGCGATCGAGGCGCGCCGCGGAGACTCGTCGATCATGCGCACTCCGATGATGGTGCTGGTCGTCGCGCTCGCGGGCTGCGGCAGTGATCGCGCGCCCGACGCGACGCTCTCGATGCACGACGGCGCGACGACCACCGGCAGCGAGCAACGCGCGTGGTGGGCACGCTGCGCACGCGCGATCGCGACGTACCGCTCACGGTCGAAGCGCTCGCGCTGCCCGAGAACGCCGAGCTGCGTCAGGGCACCGCGAAGATCTGGGCGGGCACCGACGACTTCGACGACGTCGGGTTCCGCGCGGATCCGATCGACGGCGCGCTGCCGCGCTGAGCGATCACGCGCCGTCGAGCGGCTCGCGCGCGGCACGCCATTCGGCGGGCACCGTCATCGGCGCCGCGAGCGCGACCACGCCGCCGACGATCGCGCACGTCGTGTCGCGATCACCGAGCGCGCTCACGGTCGTCCACATCGCCGCGACGAAGTCGTCGAGGTGCCGCGCGGCGCACCAGACGCTGAGCGGCACCGTGTCCTCCGCGAGCACGTACGTGCCGTTGCCGACGATGCTCGCGATCGTGCGCACGTCGTCGAGGTGCGGCATCGCGACGAGCTGCTCGAGACGCGCGCGGGTCTCGCCGGGCGGCACCGAGGTCGCGACCTCCGCGATGATCGCGCTCGGCGACCGCCGTTCCTCTCGGCGGGTCGCGATCGCCGCGAGCACCGCGATCGCGATCGCGCCCGCGATGCCCTCGGGATGCGCGTGGGTCGGGAGCGCCGATCGCCGCGCTTCGTCGATCACACGCTCGAGATCGCCCGCGAAGTACGCGCCGATCGGCGCGGCTCGCATCGCCGCGCCGTTCCCCTTGCTGCCCGTGCCATCGAAGATCGCGCGGCTCGCGAGGTCCCACGGTGTGCCCTCGCCGATCTCGGTGAGGACGCGCCGCGCCATCGCGCCGTAGCCGCGCCATGAATCGCGCGCGAATCGCACCGCGAAGCGCGCGGCGATCGCGCTCGGATCGATCGTCCCGCGCGCCGCGAGCTCGTCGACGATCGAGAGCGCCATGTGCGTGTCGTCGGTCCAGCGCCAGGTGCCGCTCGGGACCGCGCGGTATGCGAGGCGCGTGTCGACCGTCTCCGGCGCGCCGAAGAAGCGCTCACCGAACGCGTCGCCGATCGAGAGGCCATCGAGCGCGACCCGTGCGCGCGCGATGCGCGCGTCGTGATCGGCGATCACTGGATCACGTGCCGCAATTCGCCGGCGGTGCCGACGTTCTGGAACTGCACGCCGGCGAGGCGCTGCACGACGCAGGTTTCGCCCGGGGAGCCGTGCATCTCGCCGCCGAGCGCGATCGTCGGTGCGCCCTCCGCGGTCCACTGCACCTCGACGAGCGCGGCCTGGGTCTGGGTGCACCCGAGGATCGTCGCGCGCTGGGTGTCGAGCCACGTGCGGATCACCTGCTCGACCTGCTCGCGCGAGGGCTGCGCGGGCGCGGGCTCGGCGGTCTGCGTCGGCGTCGTCTGGAGAACCTGCACCGGCTGCGGCTGGGGCTGCGCGTACGCCGCGGGCACCTCACCGCCGCCGCTCACCGCGACCACGCCGGTGCCCTCCATCTGGCAGTCGCGCCGACGATCGGCCGCGCACGCGTACACGACGTCGAGCCCGCACGCGACCACCTGGTAGCGACTGCCGCCGAGATCGACCCCGCGCACCTCACGACCACGACAGTCGGGGAAATCGCGCTCCACCGACGCGCGCACGTTGCGCGGGAGCACGCGATACGGTGAGCGCGCTCCGCACGCGCTCACCGCCGCGATCACGAACATCGCGAGCCCCCATCGCATCCGCGCCATGCCCCCGTCTTGTCGTCAACGGGCCGCGCGCGCCAGCTTCTCTTCGACGATCGTGTCCGCGATGCGATAGGTCGGCTGCATCGCGCGCTCCGCGCGCTCCGCGATCTCGAGGATCGTGTCGTAGATCTTCAGCACGCGCTCGCGCGACTTCTGCTCGTCGTAGCCCGCGTGCTCCTGCGCGACGTTCACGAGGCCACCCGCGTTGATCGCGTAGTCGGGCGCGTAGAGGATCCCGCGGTGCATCAGCGCGTCGCCGTGGCGCGTCTCCGCCAGCTGGTTGTTCGCCGCGCCCGCGACGATCTTGCACTTGAGCTTCGGGATCGAGTCGTCGTTCAGCGCCGAGCCGAGCGCGCACGGCGCGAACACCTCGCAGTCGACCGAGAAGATCTGATCGAGCGGCACGACCTCCGCGCCGAGCTCGCGGTGCGCGCGCTCGGCCTTGAGCGGATCGATGTCGGCGACCGTGAGCTTCGCCCCGAGATCGTGGAGCTGCTTGCACAGCCAGTAGCCGACGTGACCGACACCCTGCACCGCGACGTGGAGGCCCTCGATCGAGTCGCGCTTGTAGA
The DNA here is from genome assembly GCF_000737325.1 of Sandaracinus amylolyticus. NCBI lineage: Bacteria > Pseudomonadati > Myxococcota > Polyangiales > Sandaracinaceae > Sandaracinus > Sandaracinus amylolyticus. The sequence continues at coordinate 9,627,206 of NZ_CP011125.1, read as the reverse complement.
CGAACTTCACGCACGCCTCGATCCCGCGGCGCACGCCGAGCGCGGTGTACGGCGACGGATCGCCCGAGCCGCCGTGCTCCGGCTTCACGCCGGTCACGTGCTTCGTGACCGAGCGGATCGTCTCCATGTCCTCCATCGACGTGCCGCTGTCCTCGGCCGTGATGTAGCGACCGCCGAGCCCGTCGACGAAGCGCCCGAACGCGCGGAAGAGCGCGCCGCGATCGAACGCGCGCGGCGGACGGATGATCACGCTCTTGCCGCCACCGTGCGGGATGCCGGTGATCGCGGCCTTGTAGGTCATGCCGCGCGCGAGGCGGAGCGCGTCGATCAGCGCGAGCTCTTCGTGCGGGTAGTGGATGAAGCGACACCCGCCGAGCGCCGGGCCGAGGCGGGTGTCGTGGATCGCGACGATCGCCTGCAGGCCCGTCGCGGCGTCGCGTGCGAAGTGGACCTCTCCGTAGTCGTGCTGCTGGAGGTGCTCGAAGACGTTCACGATTGACTCCTCGCGAGCGCGCGCCTCTACCCGACGCGCGCATCGCTCGCAACGACGCAGCGCGTCGAAATCCGCGCGAATTGTGGCGAGATCGGGTACGTTCCCCGCCCGTGAGCTTGCGTACGATCGCTTCCGGGCTCGCCGTCTCGCTCGTCGCGTCGGCGCTGTGTTTCACGAATCCATGCGCCGTGCGTGCCGATCCACCGGCGTGCCCCGCGGATCCACCGAGCGACGCCGAGGTGCAGCGCAGGCTCGCGTGGATCGAGCGCCAGATCGCGCCGACCGAGCGCGACACGCGCTGGTGGTTCACCGGGTTCCTCGTGCTGCACGGCTTGCTCACGGGCGTGCAGCTCACGCTCGCGATCTCGACGCCCGACGACGACGCGCGCCCCGACTTCATCGTGAACTCCATCAGCTCGGGGCTCGGCCTGATCACGATGGCGATCACGACGCCGCCGATCCTCGGCGCGGGGGACTTCGTGCGCGGTCTGCCGCGCGACACGCCGGAGGCGCGGCTCGACGCGATGCGCGCGGCGGAGCGCAGGCTGCAGCAGAGCGCGGAGGCCTCGGGGTTCGTGCGCAGCGAGCTCTCGGCGCTCGCATCGGCGCTCTACGTGGAGGCGGCGAGCCTCACACTGCTCTTCCTCGGACGTACGAGCGGCGCGTTCTTGCTGGCGGGCGGCGGCGTGGTGCTCGGGCAAGGTCGACTGCTCTTGCATCCGACGGGCGCGATCGACGCGTGGCGCACGTACGCAGCGCGTCACGCCGATGCGGGCTGCGAGAGCGACGCGCCGGTCGCGTCGGCGCCGGGGCCGCGCCTCGCGGTGAGCCCGTCGGTGCCGGGCCCGGGTGGCGTCGGCGTGTCGCTCCAGCTCGCGTTCTGAACGACACTGCGATCGCATGCGCTGCTCGTCGCTGCTCGTGGTGCTCGCGGTGGTGCTCTCGATCGCGTGCGGTGGTCCGCGGATGCGCGAGGGCGAGCTCTTCGCGGGGCGGCCTTCGGGCCCGCCGAGCATGGCGTCGATGCCCGATCCCGACGTCGTCGACGAGGAGCTGAGCCCGCGCATGCGCCGCGCGATGGAGCTCGCGCGCGACGCGCTCGACATCGCGGCGCCCGAGCCGGCGCGGAGCCGCGCGGCGCTCGATCTGACCGAGTGGAGCGAGGGCGCGCTGCGCGAGTGGCTCGAGCGCAAGACGGCCGCGATCGAGGCTGCACGCACCGAGCTCGACGCGGCGGCGGAGGAGCAGCATCGACAGCGCATCCTCGCGGGCGCGCTGGTCGGGCTGCTCTACGAGGACGTGCTGCGTGTGCTGCGCAGGCGTCCGATGCCCGACGATCTCGAGGACGAGCCGGAGATCCTCGACGTCTATCGCGACTCGCTGGAGAGCCAAGCGCGACCGTGGCTCGAGACCGCGCGCCGCGCGTATCGAGCATGCGCGGCGAACGCTCGAGAGCCGGAGTCGATGAGGCACTTCGTGGCGTTCTGCGAAGCGCGCGAGATGGGGCTGCCCTCGGGGATGGAGAGCGGGGAGTCGACGGTGGAAGTGATCCGAGACTGATATGCCGAAGGCGCGCGGACGAGCCCGTTCTCGACGCCGCCCATCATGCTGACCGAGACCAATCGATCCGCAGTCGCGCGAAGCGCGCTGCCACGCGCGAACGTCCGAGGCGCGCGAACAGCGCGACTCGGTCGTGACCCCCGCCCACCCAAAGAGATGTTCCGAATCCGCATGCCGAGGCCTTACCAGCAGGGCGCCAGCCGGCCCGCGTTCTAGACTGACCATTCCAAAACTTCTTGACCACACAGTCCAGAACGCCCATATCAGGAACATCGTGGCTCGCCCCAAGGCATTCGATCGCGATCAGGCGCTGGAGACGGTCATGAACGTCTTCTGGCAGCGCGGGTACGACGCGACGTCGATGGACGACATCGTTCGCGCCAGCGGGGTCGGCAAGCAGAGCCTCTACGACACGTTCGGCGACAAGCGCGCGCTCTATCTCGCCGCGCTGGACCTCTACGCGACGCAGCGCGCGCAGCTGCTGCGCGACGCGCTCGATGCGCCCGGCAGCCCGCGCGCCGCGCTCGTCGCGCTCCTCCGCAACCTCGCGAAGACGATCGGCGATCCCGCGCAGCCGGGATGCATGCTCACCGATGCCGCCGCCGATGCGTGCGTCGACGACGAGGCCGTGCAGCAGTGCATCGCGCGCGGCGCGAAGGTGCTCGAGAAGACCATCCGCACGCTGCTCGAGCGAGCCGAAGAAGCGGGCGAGATCCGGCCCGACCAGAACCTCCGCGCCAAGGCGCGCGGCCTCGTCGCGACGGTGAGCGGGCTCCGGCTCGTCACGCGCCCGACCGGCGACGCGCGCATGCTCGCCGACATCCTCGACGACGCGCTCGCGCGCATCGCCTGACTCCCTCGACGACGCTCGGCCCGCGCCGCGCGTCGTTCGTGCGCCTCATTCTGGAACGACCAGTCAAGAACAGGAGATCGCAACATGACCAAGCTCGCGAACAAGGTCGCCGTCATCACCGGAGGCACCACTGGGATCGGCCTGGCGACCGCGAAGCTCTTCGACGCAGAGGGCGCGTCGCTCGTGCTCACCGGCCGCGACGCGGCCGCGATCGAGAGCGCACGCCGCGAGCTGCCGCGCGCCGACGTGCTCGCTGCGGACCAGTCGTCGCTCGCCGACGTCGATCGTCTCGTCGAGCACGTCCGGGCGCGTCACGGCCGCGTCGACGTGCTCTTCGTGAACGCGGGCATCGCGAAGTTCCGCCCCTTCGAAGCCGTCGACGAGCGCTTCTTCGACGAGCTCGTCGGCGTGAACCTCAAGGGCGCGTTCTTCACGGTGCAGCGCTTCGCGCCGATCCTCCGCGACGGCGCGTCGGTCGTGCTCAACACGTCGGTCGCCGGCGTGCGTGGCCCCGCGAACGCGACGATCTACGCGCTCTCGAAGGCGGGACTGCGCTCGCTCGCGCGCACCCTCTCGACCGAGCTCGCGCCGCGCGGCATCCGCGTCAACGCGATCAGCCCCGGCCCGATCGAGACGCCGATCTTCGGCAAGACCGGCGCCGACGCCGACGTGATCGCGGTGATGAAGCAGAGCATGAGCGACGCGGTACCGATGAAGCGCCTCGGCACCGCCGACGAGGTCGCGCGCGCGACGCTCTTCCTCGCGTCGACCGACTCGTCGTTCGTGCTCGGCTCGGAGCTCGCGGTCGACGGCGGCCTGACGCAGCTCTGAGCGCGAGACCGATCGCGACGTCCAGCACCAGCCACCCACGCGTCTACTGGACGTCGCAGCCCCGTCCCAGCTACGTTCCGCAGCGGAATGTTGGATCGCGAGCTCGTCGAAGCGGTGAAGCTGGCGCGGGAGGCGGGACGCATCCTCCTCGAGATCTACGCCACCGATTTCGGCGTCGAGATGAAGGGCGAGTCGGACCCGGTCACCGAGGCCGATCGCCGCGTCAACGCGTTCCTCACCGCGCGCCTCCACGAGTCGTTCCCGACCGACCTCGTCGTCGCCGAGGAGAGCGCGACCGAGGGCAAGCAGAGCAGCGGTCGCTGCTGGTTCGTCGATCCGCTCGACGGCACCAAGGAGTTCATCGCGAAGAACGGCGAGTTCAGCGTGATGATCGGCCTCGCGATCGACGGCGACGCGCAGCTCGGCGTCGTGTACCAGCCGACGACCGGCAAGCTCTGGCGCGGCGTCGTCGGCGACGGCGCGTTCCTCGAGCAGGGCGACAAGACGTACGTGCTGCGCCCGAGCGACATCGCCGATCCGTCGCAGATGCGCCTCGTCGTCTCGCGCTCGCACCGCTCGAAGTCGACCGACGCGCTCGTGCAGCGGCTCGGCATCACGCAGGAAGCGGTGAGTGGCTCGGTCGGCCTCAAGGTCGGCCTGATCGCCGAGCGCAAGGCCGACCTCTACGTGCACCTCTCGGGCAAGACGAGCGCGTGGGACGCGTGCGCCCCCGAGGCGATCCTTCGCGCCGCGGGCGGCACGTTCACCGACCTCGAGGGGCGTCAGATCCAGTACGGCACCGGCGAGCTCAAGAACCACCGCGGCATCCTCGCGTGCAACCGCAAGGGCTTCGAGAAGGTGCTCCCGGTGGTGAGCGCGATCGCGCGCGAGGCCGGGCTCATCACCTGACGTGTTCTTCCTCTTCGGCCAGAAGAAGCGCGCCAAGAGGATCGCGGGTGCGCGTGCGATCACGGTGCGCTGCCCGCACTGCGAGAAGCCGCGCGTCTTCGTCGAGGTCGAGCTCGAGCGCACGTACACCGCGTACGTGATGATCGATCTCTGGACCTCGAAGGATCGTGCGTTCGGGTGCACCGAGTGCGGAGAGATCCTCGACGCCGATTCCGACGAGGCGGTCGCAGCGCTCGCCGCGCTCGACGCGCCGGATCCGAAGGCGCTCGCGAAGCAGCGCGCCGCGCTCGAGGCGGAACGCGCGGCTCGCGCGAAGGCGCGCGAGGCCGAGCAGGAGCAGCGCGATCGCGACGTCGAGGACGAACTCGCCGCGCTGAAGAAGAAGCTCGGCCGCGAGTGATCGACGTCCGCGTCGTGATGGCGCGCATCGGCGCTCCGCGGCGGGACGACCCCGCGCCGCGGCGTTGGGCCGCGCGCACCGGCGCTCATGCTCGGCGCGGTGCGGGGGAGCTTCCGAGCAGGGGTCTGGTCGATCGTGCTCGCGGGATGTGTGCTCGCGCCGATCGACCTCGCGGACCGTCGTTGTCCGTGCACCGTGGGTTGGGTCTGCGACGAGGCGCGCGATCGATGCGTTCCCGTCGCCGACGCCGGCGCGTCGAGCGATCCGTGCAACGCGCTCGACGACGACGACGACGAGCGCGTCGACGAAGGGCCCGACGTGTGCGGCACGCCCGCGCGCGCGACCGTCGAGTGCGTCTCGGGCGCGTGCGTGCTCACGTGCGTCTCGGGCGCGGCCGACTGCGACCTCGCGGTCGCGAACGGATGCGAGACCGATCTCGGCGACGTGACGAGCTGCGGCGCATGCGACGTCGCCTGTGCCGAGCCGACCCCGCTCTGCCTCGACGGAGGTGACGGCACGTTCGTGTGCACCGAGTCGTGCGCGTCCGATCGCGCGCAGTGCGGCTCGAGCTGCGTCGACCTCGCGACCAGCGTGTCGCACTGCGGTGGCTGCGATCAGCCCTGCGAGCTCCGCACCGGTGTGCTCAGCCAGTGCATCGCCGGCGCGTGCGTGTACGCGTGCGCGACGGGGCGCGCCGACTGCGACTCCGACCGTCACGACTGCGAGACCGACGTCTCGACCGTCGCGGCGTGCGGCGCGTGCAACGCGCCGTGCGTCACCGAGCACACCACGCCGGCGTGCGTGGAGGGCGCGTGCGAGATCGTGTCGTGCCAGGACGCCTGGGCCGACTGCGACCTCGACGCCGCCGACGGCTGCGAGACGAGCCTGCGCACGCTCGACGACTGCGGCGCGTGCCACACTCCGTGCGGGTTCGAGCACGCGACCGCGTCCTGCGCGACCGGCACGTGCACGATGGGCGCATGCGAGCCGGGGTTCGGCGACTGCACCGCGACGCCGGGATGCGAGACCGATCTCTCGCGCGAGGAGTCGTGCGGCGCGTGCGGCGTGACGTGCGAGGCCGGCACGTCGTGCGACGCGGGGAGCTGCGTGTCGCCGAGCGACGTCGCCGAGGTCGTCGCCGGCGATGCGTTCGCGTGCGCGCGCATCGGCGATGGACGCGTCGCGTGCTGGGGCGCCGACGAGAGCGGTCAGCTCGGCAACGGCAGCGCGGGCGCGAGCGCGACCGCGATGCTCGTCACCGGGATCACCGACGCGATCGATCTCGCTGCCGGTGCGCGCCACGCGTGCGCGGTGCGGCAGACCGGCGAGGTGCTGTGCTGGGGCGACAACGAATTCCGCCAGCTCGGCAACTCCGGCGCAGGGAGCGATCAGGTCGTGCCCGTCCTCGTCCGAAACATCGTGGGCGCCGTACAGGTCGCGCTCGGCGATGCCCACTCGTGCGCCCGCCGCAGTGACGGCACGGTCGCGTGCTGGGGCCGCAACGATCGCGGTCAGCTCGGGATCGGCAGCGCCGGTGATCGCTCCGCGCCCACCAACGTCGCGGGCCTCGCCGACGTGTTCGATCTCGACGCGGGCGACGCGCACACCTGCGCGGTGCGCAGCTCGGGCGAGATCGCGTGCTGGGGCGCGAACGCGCGCGGTCAGCTCGGCGACGGCACCACGACGCAGCGGCTCGCGCCCACCGCGGTGCTCGGGATCTCCGTCGCGCGCGGGATCGCGCTCGGCGCCGAGTTCACCTGCGCGGTCGCGACCGATGGCCGCGCGGGCTGCTGGGGCGCGGGGGAGGTGGGCCAGCTCGGAGACGGCGGCACGTTCGATCGCGCCTACCCGGATCTCGTGCCCGACATCACGACCGCGGGCTGGATCGCCGCCGGCGACGATCACGCGTGCGTGCGCCTCGCCGACGGCACCGCGCGGTGCTGGGGCGCGAACGAGAGCGGCCAGCTCGGAGACGGTACGCGCGACGGCGGCGCGCCGCGCGTCGTCCTCCTCCTCGACGATGCGGTCGCGGTCGCGGCCGGCGCGTCGCACACGTGCGCGGTGCGCGAGGACGGCGCCGCCAAGTGCTGGGGCAGCGGCGCGAGCGGCCGTCTCGGCGACGGCACCTCCACCGATCAGCTCACGCCCGTGACCGTGATGGGCCTGCCCTGACGATCACTCGGGCGGCTGCGCGAGCGGCGCGGCCATGATCTCTTCGGGGTCGAGCGTCGCGTCGCCGTCGAGGTCGCGGCGCAGCGTCATCGCGCTCTGCAGTCCGGCGCGCAGCGCGGGCAGTCGATCCGCGTTCGTCGTCTCGTCGACGAGCACGACGCCGTCCACCGCGGGGATCGACGAGAGCGAGAGGCCCGACGTGAGCAGCGTGCGATCGACCGCGAGGAGCAGACCGCCTGCGTCGGGCGTCACGTCGAACGAGCCCTCGAGACGCACCACGAAGCGCGTCGCGTCGCGGACCTCGATCGACGCACCGTCGGCGCGCCGCGTCCCGTCGATCGACACCGCGTACGGCGCGAAGATGGTGCGGCAGCGATCGGGATCTTCGCAGGCCGCGATCGACAGCTCGATCGCGCAGTACAGGCCCGCCGGGACCTCGAGCGGCTCGAGCACCCGCAGCTGCCCGCCCACCGCGTCGAGCACCGCGCGCCGCAGCAGCGGCACCTGCGCGCCCTCGCAGTCCTCGAGCTTCGCTTCCTCGACGGAGATCAGCGCGGACTCGACCGCGGGATCCGGCGAGAGACCCATCGGATCGTAGCCTCCGCCGCCCATGTCGGGCGCGAACGGCGGATTGCCGGTCTCGGTGCCACCGCACGACGGTGCTGCGCCGAGCGCGAGCGCCGCCGTCACGAGTGCCAGCTTCGCACGCCGCATCATCGCGGAGCCTTCGCCTTTCTCGCCGGCGTCTTCTCCGCCTTCGTCAGCGGGAAGAGCTGGAAATTGATCTGCACCACCTCGCGCGGATCGCTCTCCCGCGTCGAGAGCTCGAGCAGCTCGCGGCGGAACTTCTGGATCCGATCCTTGATCTCCGCGAGGCCCTTGCCGCCGACGCAGAGCGTGAGCGAGCTGACGTCGCGCTCGGCCGCGGGCACGTCGTCGATCGAGGCCGCGGCGCGCGACATCATCATGCGATGGTAGTTGCCGATGTGGTGCCCGCGCGTCTCGGGGCCCGTCGACACCAGCGCCTCGCCCTGGCTCACGCGGCCGTCTTCGCCGGTGACGAGCAGGCCGAGCTCGAAGAGCGTCGCGAGCGCGCTCTTCGCCTCGTCCTTCGAGATCGGCGGGCGCAGGCGCGGCGCGATCCACTCGGGCTCCGCCTCGAAGTCACAGCGCGCGGCGAGCTCGCGGATCGCGGGCAGGTACCAGGTCGAGTGATAGGCCGCGTGCGCGAGCTCGAGCCGGTGCGCGCTGCGATACCGACGGAACCCGGTGAGCCGCGTATACGCGGCGTTGCGCGCGGCCGCGTCCTTCGCCTGGTTGAACGCGACGAGATCGACGAAGTAGCGCGCGGCGTCGTCGCGCAGACCGAGCGCGGTCGCGAAGCGCGGCGCCATCTGGTCCGAGAGGTTGCGCTCTCCGTCGATCACGAGCTTCAGGTAATTCGGCGAGCGCAGCCCCGCGAGCCGCGAGAACGCGCGGAACGAGAAGCCTCGCCCGAGCGCCTTCTTCTCGGCGTACACGTCGCGCAGGAACGCGCGGTAGTCGAGGTACGCGAAGACGTCGGCCAAAGCGCGCACAGCGTGCCCGAGCGAGGACCTCCGAGCAAGCGCGCGTGTATACGGGAGCACGTCATGCGCGCCACCTGCCACCACGAACCGCGGTTCGAACGCGTATCCTCGCGAATCGTGCGTATACTGGCGAGCGCCCACGAACCCGAAGGATCCTTCGGGTCCTCTCACTTCTTCGCGATGCCGCCGCCGAACACGCCCGCGCCGCCGTTCCACACCGACGCGACGCGCTTCAGATCCTCGGGCGGCAGGAGCGGCTTCTCGCGCGACGCGCCGGCCGCGCTCGTGATCTGCTCGACGCTGCGCGCGCCCACGCACGCGGTCGCGACGAACGGGCTCGAGAGCACGAACCGCATCGCCGCGGTGGCGAGGTCCGGCACGTCGTCTCTCACGAGGAAGCGCAGCTCTTCCACCTGACGCAGTCGCTCGGCGAAGCTCGTCGCGTCCCACCGGCGGCTGCGGTGATCGTGCTCGCCGAACTTCGTCTCGCTCGTCCACCGACCCGCGAGCAGGCCGTAGCAGAGCGGCGAGCGCGCGATGCCCGCGGCCCCGTAGTGCTTCATCGTCGACGTGAGATCGTGCAGCACGTGCGGGTCGAGCGCGTGGTGCGCGATGCCGATCGCCTGCGCGCCGACCTCGAGCGCGGCGCGACCTTCCTCCGCGGTCACCACGCTCGCGCCCCACGCGCGCACCTTGCCGCTCGCGAGCAGGTGATCGACGCCCTTCCGATAGAGGTCCGACTGCAGCACCTTCATCGGCGGGTTGTGCAGCAGCACGACGTCGATCGTCTCGCGCCCGAGGCGCTTCAGCGAGGCCTCGACGTCGTCGATGATCTGCTGCGACTCGAAGCGACCGCTCAGGCGATCGCCCATCTTCGCCTGCCCGGTGCGCGTGACGAGGACCGCGTCCTTCAGGTGATCGCCGAGCGCGGCGGCGGTGCGCCACTCGCTCTCGCCGTCGCCCCAGAGCGGCGCGACGTCGAACGTCGTCACGCCCGCGTCCCACGCTGCTTTCACGACCGACTCGAAGCGCGACGGCTCGGCCTTCTCGCCGTACGCGCCGCTCGCGAGCCCCCACGTCCCGAGGGCGATCTCGGACACGCGCACCGAGGTCCGACCGAGAGTCCGGATCTGCATCGGGCTCCCTCGTATCCGGGCTCGACGCGGAGGGCAAGAGCGCCGCGTCGAGAGTAAAGTCCGGCGCGTATGCGCCTCTCCACGCTCCTCGGCCCCGACCTGCGGCAGACGCTCGAGCAGGAGCCCGAGGCGCTACGTGACGCGCTCGACGAATTCCACGAGGAGGACATCGCGGAGATCGCGGAGGACCTCCCGCTCGACGACGTCGTCGCGCTGATGCGCGCGCTGCCCGACGAGCTCGCCGCGACCGTGCTCGAGCGCATCCCCGACGAGCGGCGCGCCGACATCCTCGAGAAGCTCAAGCCCGAAGAGGCCGCGACGATCCTCGTCGAGATGGAGCCCGACGATCGCGCCGACGTGGTGCAGACGCTCGAGCTCGATCTGCAGAAGACGCTGCTCGAGGTCCTCGACCAGGTCGACCCCGAGGTCGCCGAGGAGACGCGCGAGCTCGCCGCGTATCCGGAGCACACGGCCGGCGGCATCATGACCACCGGCTTCGTGGGGCTCGCGCCCGACACGAAGGTCTGGCAGGCGATCGAGGAGGTTCGTCGGCTCTCGCGCGAGGAAGAGGTCGAGAACGTCTACTACGTGTACGTGCTCGCCTTCGGCGACAAGCTCCAGGGCGTCGTCTCGCTGCGCGATCTGATCCTCGCGGATCCCGGCCAGACGCTCGCGGACGTGATGACCGAGAACGTCGTGCGCGTGCACGACATGGACGAGCAGGAAGAGGTCGCGCGTACGATCGCGAAGTACGACTTCCAGGCGCTGCCGGTCGTCGATCAGCAGGGCGTGATGCTCGGTGTCATCACCGTCGACGACGTGGTCGACGTCGTCATCGAGGAAGCGACCGAGGACGCGCAGCGAATGGGCGCGGTCACGCCGATCGAGGACACGTACTTCGGCACCGGGTTCCTCGCGTACTGGCGCAGCCGCGTGACGTGGCTCGTCGTGCTCTTCCTCGGCGGGTTCCTCACCGCGAACGTGATGGAAGGGTTCGCCGACGAGCTGCAGCGCGCGATCGTGCTCGCGATGTTCATCCCGCTGATCATCTCGACCGGCGGCAACGCGGGATCGCAGAGCGCGACGCTGGTGATTCGCGCGCTCGCGGTCGAAGAGGTGCGCCCGGCGGACTGGCTGAAGGTCGCGTCGCGTGAGCTCGCGGTCGGGCTCTGCCTGGGGCTCGTGGTGGGCGTGCTGGGGTTCGGGCGCGCGTTCTTCACCGCCGAGGGACCGGGCGTGCCGCTCGCGCTCGTGGTCGCGATCAGCATCGTGTCGGTGGTCACGGTGGGCAGCCTGCTCGGGTCGCTCTTGCCGCTGGTGATCCAGCGGGTCGGGCTCGACCCCGCGGTGAGCTCGACCCCGTTCATCGCGTCGCTGAGCGACGTCGTAGGTCTTCTGATCTATCTGTCGATCGCGCGAGCGCTTCTTCATCTTCCGTGACGTCGACCCGCACCGCGGGCGCGCGATCGACGAGGACGTCGACGAGCGCGTCCGCGAGCGCGCGCGTCTGCGCGCCGCGCCGGTGTGAGATCCATCGAGCGACGAAGAACGTGACGACGCTCGGCACCGCGGCCGCGGCGAGCGAGATCTCGAAGATGGTCGGCACGCGCTCGAGCTCGAGCTCGATGCTCAGCAGCGAGCCGCACACGAAGGCGCCGAAGCCCGCCACGACCGCGGCGACGGAGGACAACCGCTGCTCGCGCTTCGATCCTGCGACGCGGATCTCCGTCTCGTCGTTGCCCGGCACGACCAGCACCGAGAAGCGTGTATCTCCGACGCCGAACGCCTCTCCGATGCGCGTCGCGGAGGGCACCGACTTCCTACGCTCGGCGAACACACGCTCGAGCCGTGCGAGCGCATCGGGCCCCGGCCGACCCGCGACGCGACGCACTTCCGCGTGATGATCGAGCTCGCGCGTCATCGCGACGCCCTCGCGATCACCGGCTCCACCTCGAGCGAGTGCTCTTCGTGGTCGTCGATCCGCACCGCCGTCGTGCTCGTGGTCTCCACCTCGAGCGCGCGGACGAGCTCGCGCGCATCGAGCACTTTGCGACGCGCCACGCGCATCGTGTGACGCCGCATGAGCCCGCCGAGCCCGACCGCCGACACGACCCAGAAGAGCGCGATGTCCAGAAACCGAGAGTCGAATGACGCCACGGCCACGATCACGTGCGCGAGCAGCGAGAAGTACTGCGCGCGCGGAGCGCCGCCGTCACGCGTCGTCACGCGGGTGCGTCCTTCGACGCGCTCGGCGCGAACCTCCACGCGCCGTGGCCGCGGATCCGGCTCGCCTCTCCAGATCCACACGTCGCCGTCGCGCTCCACGCGACCGTTCACGCGATACACGCGCTCGCAGACCGCCGCGAGCTCGTCGTCGCTGCGCTCCCCTTCGAGCTCGATGACGCGCTCCACCGCGCGCGGTCCACCGAGCAGTCGCTCCCACCACGCGCCCTCGCGCGTGGCGCGCGCGAGCGCAGCGAGATCCTCGTCCAGCCGCGCGAGCTCTGCTTCGAGCCGTCGTACGTGCTCGCGCCGCAGCTCGATGCCGTCACGGTAGACCACGAGCGACCTCCTTCTCGATCACATGGTCGTTCTCGAGATCCGCGTCCTCGCTCACCCGCACGCGCAGCGCGGTCTTCCGCGGCAATTGCGCCGCGACCCGCTCCGCGAATCGCTGCAGCGCGGCGCGCGTACGCCGCTTGCTCCACGAGAGAAGCGGCACGAGCGACGCCGCGATCGTCAACATCGTGAGGGCGAGCACCGCGCTCGTCGGGAGCGCGCGCGCGTCGCGGACCAACATGACCGCGACGGCCGTCACGGGGATCGTCGCGAACATCGTCGCCGCGACGTACGCCGTCGGCGAGACACCCGCGAAGGGCGTATCGCGCATCCGCAGCGTCGCGCCCTGCGCTCCCGTCTCGAGATCCACCTCGAGCCCGATGCGCGCCCCGAGCACTCGATGCAGCGGCCTCCACTGCATCGTGCCGCCCTCGATCGTCACCGCGCCGAGCAGCCCGAGCTCCTCGTGCAGCGCGCGCATCACCTCGACCCGCGCGCGCTCCACGTCGAGCGGTGGAAGTGCCACCACGACCTCCGGACGAATGCGCTCCGCCAGCGAGCGCTGCCGCGCGTCGAGCGTCCCCACCAGCGACGCAATGCGCTGCCTGCGCGCTGCGATCGCGCGCTCGAGCTGCAAGACGCGCGCGTCGAGCGTCGCGGGCTCGTCGTGATTGTCTGCCGTCATGAGGTGTCCCGACGTGGCGCGAATCAGGTCTGGAGAGATGGACACGAGGGCGATGCGTACAGCGCGGGATCGCCCTCGCTCAGTTCATGTCAGGGAAAAGGAGGGGTCGGCGGAGTTCCTCCGCCGCCACCCGCGCACGGGAAGCCGGGAATGCACTCCACACCGGGAATCGACGGACCGACGTGCTCATCGGGCGGCGTGCATGCGCACGAGTACCCATTGGGCCGCGGCACCGTCCCTTCGGGACAGAGCACGTGCTCGCAGGCGTCGAACCCGCCACCCAGACCGCCGCCGCTCATCGACTCACAGCGACAATCCGGAGTCACCCACGAGTCCGTCCCACAGCTGATGATCCCGCACTGCTGCAGCTGCGACGAGAGGGATTCCTGATTGTCCTCTCCCAGCAGGCGAGCGCATTCAGGATCCATCGGAGTCGCGACGTCGTCGTCCTCCTCCCGGAGGCACCGCAATCGCGCACCGAGCTCACAACTGTTTCCGCCGAACGGTCCCGGGAGCCCCGCGAGAATGGCGTCCAGCGGATTGTTTTCGCAGGCACAGGCCCGCATCGCATCCAGCACCGACATCCGTCTGCCGGACGATCCTGAGCCGTCGCCAGGGCGAGATGCCGCGAACGACAGGAAACCCGCGGGAGAGCGCATCGTAGGGCACAGGAACGGAGGCGTCGTGCCGTTTCGCTCGGCCCAGTCTCGCCGCGCGCCCTCGCGGCGATCGATTCCGCCGCGGGCGATACCGAGACCCATGCTAGCGAGCGAGAGGCCAGCGGCTCCGAGCCCCAGTGCGACGGGCGTGCCCCCGCCGAGGGTCCCGCCGGCCACTGCCGCGCCCACGAAAATGACGGCCGCACCTCCCACCATGAGCACGACTCCGACGACCATCTCGCCGACGGCCGTCTCGGCCTCGCGTCGGTTCTGCTCGTCGAGCGCCGGATTCGGCGTCATGGGCGGCGGATTCGGTGCCGGATGCGGCTCCTCGGCGTCGTCGCCTTCGCCGTCGCCCCCATCGCCTTCACCGTCGTCTTCCGGGGGATCGTCCGAGCCTCCACCGGCGACCGGGCTATTGCACGACTCGACGCTGCGCGTGGCGCTCGCCCGCATGGCGTCGCGGACGCAGTCTCCGTACGTCCGCGGCGCGACGATCTCGAAGTGGCCGCCTGCCGGGCCACGGCTGGCGCATCTCCCCAACGCCAGAGTGTCGAGCTCCCTGTCGAACTGCGCATCGGACATCCCCGCGTACGCTTCGAGCGTTCGCGGCATTGCGTCCGCCATGCAGAGCTCGCCGAACTCATCGCGGAGAGCAGCGAGACTTCCGAGGAAGACGTCGTCGCGACCGTCGAGCGCGCTGCCACTCGTCATCCGCCGATTGGCCGCCATGCTCAAGACGCCGAGTGCCCGCATCGCGCTCTCGGGCTCGCGACCGGCGCAGATTTGTTCCGCGGAGTCATGAATCGTCGTGCGCGCATGGTCGATTTCCTCAGCGCTCGCACCACTCTGCTGCAGCGCGAGCAGGACGAGCGGTGCACGGCGCTCGAAGATCCGTGCATTCCGGCACCACACGCGACTGCGCTGCTCGCGCGTCAGCGAGTTCATCTGCTGGTTGAACGCGACGAGCGCATCCACTGCTTGGTCCTCGGCGCCCATCATTTCGCCGAATCGCGCGACCGTCTCGTCGTCCACCGGTGCCAGCTCGCCCGGGCACGCCGCACGGTCGCCACCGCACGCCAGGCTTTCGCCGGAATCTGCCGCTCCGCAGATAGCGCCCGCTGCGACATAACGATCCGACGGACACACCGTCGAGCCGGCCACGCACATCTCGGGCGCATCGCACGACGCGACCGCCTCTCGACACTCGACCTGCGGCGCGGCAGTCGCGCTCAGCGCGGTGCAAGAGCCATTGCGCGTTCCACCGCCCGCCACGCTGCACGCCTGACAGTCATTCGCGCCGCCACCACAGGCGCTCTCGCAACAGACACCATCGACACAGAACCCGGATGCACACGTCGATGCGCTGCCGCAGCTGTCACCGCGGTCGCTCAGCACGCGCATCAGAAGCACCCGTCCGACGGTCGTGCTCGAACCGGTGATACGCGCGCTTCCGGTCGTCCGGTACGACACCACGGCGAGCTCGCCATCCGTCGCGACAGCGGATCCGAGCTGCACGGCCGCGCTCGGAACGTTCACCGTACGATTTCCGAGGAGCTCGCCGCTGCTCGCGCTCGGCGCGCCCGCGATCATCATCCCTGCGCTCGCGCTCGCCGACGCCACGGCACCCTGCGCGACGCCACTCAGCTCCGCGACTCGGCCGAGCCCCACCGGCTTCATGCGATACAGGCCCATCACGGGCACGCCGCTCCGGACGCTCGATACCCAGACATCGCGAGACGCCACCGCGACCGCGCGTCCAGTGCTCGAATCCCCTGCAACAGAAGCAATCCGGACAGGAGCGCTCCAGTTGGTCCCGTCGTGCGTGAACACGTACGCACTCCCACCGCCCGCAGTCGTCGGCGCACCGACCGCCAGGACACCGTCGTGCAGGGACAGCGACGCGCCGAAGTCGCCGGCGCCCGCGGGCGCCGCGAGCGTCGCCTCCGGCTGCCAACGGCCATCGCTCGCCGCGAACGTCCACACGGCGCTGCCGGTGTCGCTGCTCACCGCGACGCGCCGGCCCGAGATCGCGACGCGACGACCGAACCCGCGCACTCCGACCGGAGTCTTGAGGAGCACGAACCGGTTCGGCACATAGGAGCACGCGGCCGCGACGGCCTCACCGGCCGCTCGTTCCGCCGGCGCGAACCCTCCCGACAGATCGATGACCCACACACCGCCGCGTCCGCCTCCCGCCCGCGGCGTGCTCACGACGAGCAGGTCGCTCTCGAGCGCCACGGCGTGCCCGAGCTGATCGCCCGCAACGATCCCGCTGCTGCTCGGGAGTGCGATGCCGGAGCATTCACCCAGAATCCGCCGCGCATCTCGCTGATAGAGATGGACGAAGCCTCCGGGCTGCGTGGTCCGAAGCTCGAACCCAGGATCGCCGACGGCGATGCGACCCGCGCTGACGGCCACGGAGGCGCCGAACGTCGAGCCATTGCCGCCTGCCACTGCGGGCGCGAGCACCTCGCCGACGATTGCGATCAGCGGATCGATTGTCACCGGGTACACGGCATCACTCGCGTCGACATCGATGCTCAGATGATCGGCGCTCGCGCTCATCACGGCGGGCAGCGTGCGCCCCGCCGCGTCGAACGCGTGAAGTGCGCCGTAGCGCACCACGTGCTGATCGTTGGCGAGCCAGATCTCCGAATCAGACGTTCCGAGCACTCGCGTCCCGCTCTCGAGCGGCACTTCGACGTGGACCGACGAGCCCGATGCGCTCTCGTCTCGCAGCACCCACGTCTGCTCGAGCCCATCCGGCACGATGTCGAAGCGCTCGACCCAGCCGCCGTGCTCCCATTCGACGCGCTGCGGATCCTGCGTCGTCAAGCGCGCGATGTCGCCGTGCAGCCCCTCGATGCGCGTCGCTCCCAGCAGCAGCGCCGCCTCGTCCTCGCCGACAGGACGCAACGAGACCGTGCCGTCACGCACCTCCAGCATCGTCGTTCCGTCGACCACCGCGAAGCCGCCGCGGACGGGCTCGAACGAACGACCTCCGTTCGTGCCGAGATCCGTCGCGCTCGCGTCGCCGCTCGCGATTGCGCCCGCGTCGGGCTCACTCGACGACGCTCCTGTCGCACACCCGCCGACGAGCGCCGCGACGCACGCGACGATGCACGCTGCTCGTCTTCTCCACTCGACCCGCTGCATTGTTCCCGCTCCTTCGAGAGTTGACGCGCGCGGACACCGACGGCCCCGGCACGATGCGTCGTGACGGGCCTGCGGAGCCGCGCGGCGGCAACGCTCATCGGCGCGTGCAGCAGGGCGTTTCGTCGATTCGAACGCAGCGGATCGGAAAGCGTCGACACGCGCAAACGTCGCGACGCCCACCGCGTGCGTGTTCGGTGTGCACCGCAAGCAGTCGCCGTTTCTTCCGGCGATTCCGAGCACTTGCTCGGGTGAGTACTGAGAGTACGTTGTGCGACATCCTCCGCCGCGCTACGAAGGCCGCTTTCTTGCGCGGGGGTGGGCGCGCGCTTCGTCGCGCCATCGGGAGCCTCTCCTGCGCGAACCCGTTCGGGAGGTTGTATGAGAGGCAGAGTTGTTTGGGCGATCGCCGCCCTCCTCGGCGCGTCGAGCGCGCTGATCGGCTGCGGTGGCAAGGAGTGCGGCGAGGGCACCGTCGCGATGGGCGACACATGCGTGCCCGCGTCCACGATCACCTGTGGCGAAGGCACGACGCTCGACGAGGAGACCGGCGAGTGCGTGGCCGACGTGCAGTGCGCGACGGGCACCGTCCCGCGCGATGGCGAGTGCGTGCCCGATGGCAGCGTGATCTGCACGGGCAACACGACTTTCGATGCGACGAGCGGTACGTGCGTGCTCGATCCCAGCGCGTGCGCCGAGGGCACCGTGCTCGTCGAGGGCGAGTGCGTCGCGTACGACGACTCGCTCACGCCCGACGTCAGCGAGGGCGCGGAGCCCAACGACGCGCTGTTCTTCGAGGGCGATCCGACGCTCTTCGAGACGCCCGCGACCGGCGAGACGCGCACGCTCGGCGGCTGCATCACGCCCGCCGACTTCGACGAGGACGACGTCGCCGACGTCGACGTCGACACCTTCGCCTTCCAGGTGACCGCGCCTGGCCTCTACGACGTGCGCGCCGAAGGGCTGAACGGCCTCAGCGCCGCGTTCCTCGTGTTCGGCACGGCCGAGTCGCTCGGCGGTTGGTACCGCCTCGGCATCGACCTCACGAACGACAGCGCGCAGCGCCAGATCTGGCTGCCGACGGCGGGCACGTACATCATCTCGGTGCTCGACAGCCGCTCGCTCGCGCTCGACGCGCTCGCCGACGAGGGCCCCGCTTTCGCCCGCCCGGTCGGCGGCGAGGACACCTGCTACTTCGTGTCGGTCGAGGCGCTCGAGACGCCCGCGCCGACGACGATCGAGCCCGGCACGCGCATGGGCACGCTCGGTGATCCGCAGTTCTTCCGCATCGCCGCGACGGAGAAGACGTTCTTCGACGCGCTGCTCGAGGCGCCGAGCGCGTCGGCCCAGCCCGCGATCGTCATCCAGGAGGATGGCGACGTCCACGCGGCGACTGCGCTCAGCCCCGGCGTGCAGGGCTTCTCGGAGGTCGTCGAGTCGGGCGAGGCGGTGACCATCGTCGTCGACCACTCCTACAACTACGCCATCGAGCCCGTCGAGCACACGCTGATCGTCACCGCGAACGGCGAGGCAAACGGCGACGTCACGATCACGCACCGCAACGAGCAGTACTCGTACCTGTTCTTCGAGGGCGCGGCCGGCGAGATCGTGCACCTAACGCACGCGGGCGAGACGCCGATCGCGATCGAGGCGATCAACTCCGACGTGACGCTGTTCCTCGCGCAGACGTGCAGCATCGGCGCGCCGTGCGCGGATTCGGAGACCTGGATCCAGCTCACCCAGACCGGCCGCAACATCGTCCGCGTCTACAATCCCGAGGGCACTGCGGGCGACACGTACGACGTGACGTTCGCGGCCGAGCGCATCGTCCCGACCGCGGCCGCCGCGGGCACGCCGGCGACGCTGACGCTCGCCGACGGCTGGGCGTTCGCGACGATCGAGACCGCGGGTGTCGAGTGGGGCGAGCTCGAGCTCGGTGATCTCACGGGTGCCGGGTTCACCGAGGCCGACGTGCAGATCTTCGCGCGCGACGAGGAGGGCTCGCTCGCGCTCGTCGATTTCGACGGCTTCGTGTCGCCGATCGAAGAGGCGACGGAGACGACGTCGCTCGCGCGCATCTGGCTTCCGAGCCAGCCCGGTCAGGTGCTGGTCGCCGTGCGCGACGCCGCCGGCTTCGACGGCGACGAGACCGCGGCGCTCACGTTCCGCGAGCGCGTGCGCGAGGACATCACCTTCACGACGGGCACGACCGAGACCCGCGCGGACGTGACCGTTCCCGCGAGCGAGCTGCTCTACTACCTCGTGCGCGCGCCCGCCGCGGGCACCGTGACCGTCGAGGTCACGGGCGCCGGCACCGCCGACGTCGCGATCGCGCAGCTCTCGCGCGAGGACGACGCCGTCGAGGTCGCGGACGCGACGGGCGAAGGCGGCGTCGAGACGCTCGAGAGCGTCGTCCCGTCGTCGGGCTGGCTCGCGTACGCGATCATCGCGTCCGAGGGTGACGTGCTCGACATCGAGATCACGAACGTGCTGCCGCCCTACAGCGTCGGCGAGTCGACCCGCACGTTCGCGGACATCTGCACCGACGAGACGACCGTTCTCGACGAGGACGACGCGCTGACCGACGCGATCGCGCTCAGCACGTTCACGGGCTTCCAGTACTTCGGCGAAGAGGTGACCGAGATGGTCGTTTCGACGAACGGCTGGATCACGTTCGACGGAACGTACGCCGGCAACTCGAGGATCACGTTGGGCGCGACGAGCGCACCGAGCGCGGTGGTCGCGCCGTTCGCGGGCGACCTCGTCACGCGCGTCTGTGTGCGGCAGGCGGCGGCCGAGACGATCATCCAGTGGTCGGGCGAGACCTTCGGCTTCCCGCCGATCATCCCGATCGAGACGATCGAGATGCAGGCCATCCTGCTCCAGAGCGGCGCGATCGAGTTCGTGTACGGCCCCGGTCACGGCGCGGAAGCGCGGCCGACCGCGATCGGCCTCGAGGCGCCGACGCCGGGCGTCGTCATCGGCGGCGATGCGACGCGCGCCATCGCGGGCTCCGCGATGCGCTTCACGCCGAACTGATCGCTCTCGCGATCTCCACACACGACGAGGCCGGTGACCTTCGGGTCACCGGCCTCGCGTCGTTTTATGCTCGCGACGATGAGAAGCACACTCCTCGCGCTCGCGATCACGCTGCTCGTCGCGTGCGGCGACGACGACGCGCCCGCGCCGATGCCCGACGCCGGAAGCACGACGCGCGTCGACTCGGGCCCGCCGCCCTCGGGGTGCGGTGGTCGCGCGACCCCGTGCTCCGCGCTGAACGAAGCGACGTGCGCGATGCAGGGCGGCTGCGCGCTCGAGGGCACGACGTGCGGTGGTGAGGCGACCTCGTGCGGATCGCTCGCCACGCGCACGACGTGCGAGTCGCAGCAGGGCTGTCGCTGGCTCTGACGATCAGCCCTTCACGCAGACGACCTGCTTCAGCGTGTGCACGATCTCGACGAGATCGCTCTGCGCCGCCATCACCGCGTCGATGTCCTTGTAGGCCATCGGCGTCTCGTCGATGACGCCATCGTCCTTGCGGCACTCGACGCCCTCGGTCGCGCGGCGGTGATCGTCGACCGTGAACGCGCGCTTCGCCGCGCTGCGGCTCATCTTGCGACCCGCACCGTGGCTGCACGAGCAGAACGACTCGGGGTTGCCCTTGCCGCGCACGATGAAGCTCTTGGCGCCCATCGAGCCCGGGATGATGCCGAGCTCACCGAGCCCCGCGCGCACCGCGCCCTTGCGCGTGACCCACACCTCCGCGCCGAAGTGCTCCTCGCGCGCGACGTAGTTGTGGTGGCAGTTCACCGCGTCCTCGTCGCACGTGAAGTTCTTCGCGATCTCGCCGCTCTGCTTCAGCGCACGAAGGGTCGCCTCCATCATCAAGCGGCGGTTCCACGCGGCGTAGTCCTGCGCCCAGCCGACCGCCTCGCGATAGTCCTCGAAGTGCCCGGTGCCCTCCTCGAGGTACGCGAGGTCGTAGTCGGGAAGGCGCACCTCGAGGCGCTCCATCTCCCTGCGCGCGATCTCGATGAAGTACTTCCCGGTGCGGTTGCCCACGCCGCGCGAGCCGGAGTGCAGGACGATCCACACGCGCTGCGACTCGTCGAGGCAGATCTCGACGAAGTGGTTTCCGCCGCCGAGCGTGCCGAGCTGCTCCGCGGTGGAGCCCTTCGCGATCTTCGGGTGCTTCTTCGCGATCGTCTTCCAGCGCGGCTCGAGCACGTCGCGCCACACCTTCGCGTTGTTCGACGGAAGGCCCTTGGTGCCGCTCGTGAAGTCCGCGCGGCCGTGAGGCACCGCCTTCTCGATCGCGCTGCGCACGTTCGAGAGCGAGTCCGGCAGATCGCTCGCGACGAGCGAGGTGCGGGTCGCGATCATCCCGCAGCCGATGTCGACGCCGACCGCGGCGGGCACGATCGCGCCCTTGGTCGGGATCACGGTGCCGACCGTCGCGCCGACACCGACGTGCACGTCGGGCATCACCGCGAGGTGCGAGTGCACGAACGGCAGCATCGCGGTCTTGCGGAGCTGGAGCTCCGCGTCCTTCTCGATCGGGACCCCGTCGATCCACGCCTTCACCGGCACGCCGGGGGTCTCGAGGGTCAAGAAGCGAGGCTCGTCGCTCGTCGTCGTCATGATGCCTGGACGCTACGCACGGAGAGTGCCACGCGATTTGCCTTGTTTTCACGAGGGCCAGGCTGAGAACCCAGGCGCGCCGACGATACGAGCGGATAACTCAGGGCAGGAGCAGCGCCGAGACCCCGCGCACGTAGGCGCGCAGCGCGCGCTCGCTCTCGATCGGTCCGACGCCCGCTCCCACCAGGCTCGCCGTGCCGACGTAGAGCGCGAAGAGCGCGAACGCGCGCTGCTTCGCATCGGCGCCGCGCAGCCCGAGCTCGCGCATCGACCGCTCGACGTAGGCGAGACGTCGCTCGCTCACCCGCGCGTAGCCGGGCTGCACGCGCGCATCGCCGGAGCCTGCCGCGGCAGCGATCGCGGCCTCGGCCTGGAGGTGCTCGGTGCGATCGAGCGCGACGCGGAGCAGCGTGCGGAGGCGCTCGGCGGGATCGTCGATCCGCTCGAGCTCCTCGATCACCCGCGTCGTCGCGAGCTCTTCCCAGTGCGCGATCGTCTCGCGCACCAGCGCGTCGACGTTCTCGAAGTGCCAGTAGAAGCTGCCCTTCGTCACGCCGAGCTCGCGCGCGAGCGGCTCGACCGCGACCGCGGCGATGCCACCCCGCGCGACCGCCCGGAGCGCCGCCTCCGCCCACTGCTGCTTCCCGAGGATCGTCCTGCTGCTCGACATCGCGCTCGGGTGGATCCATACGCCACCGTATGGACCATACGCTACCGTACGGAACGAACGTCGCTGCTCCACCCCGCGTCACCGTCGGCGGTCTGCTCCTCGCGATCTCCGCGGTCCACCAGATCGTCGGCGTCGTGCTGGGCGCCGCGCCGCTGCTGGACATCGCGCGCGGAGGCGTGCTCGACGCGGTCGAGGGCGACTTCGCGCGGGTCTCGATCGCGTGGTTCCTGCTCTTCGGCTTCGCGCTCGCGCTCGCCGGCGCGCTCGCGCGCTCGATCGAACGGCGCGGCATCGCGCTGCCGCGCTCGTTCGCGGTCGGCCTCGCCGCGCTGTGCGCGCTCGGGATCGTGCTGATGCCGGTGTCGGGCTTCTGGCTCGGGCTCGTGCCGGCGTGGCTCGCGTGGCGCCGCGCCGCGCCGTGATCACGCGGCGTCGGAGGAGCGCGCGGCCTCGAAGCGATGCTCCTCGGCGACGAGGCACGCGGCGCTGCCGCCCGCGCGATGGAATTCGTCGAGCTCCAGCGAGAGCGGCTCGTACCCGAGCGACGCGAGCGCCCGCTCCACGCCCGGCGCGCCCTTCGAGAGGATCACGCGCCGGCCGATCGTCACGAGGTTGAGCCCGAAGCGCAGCGCCTCGTCGCGCGCGACCTCGATCACGCGCCGCGCGCGCCGCCATCGATGCAGCGCGCGGAGGCTCGCCGGCGCGAGCGCGTCGGGGCACACCAGCACCGTCCCGTCGGGCAGCGCCGCGAGCGCGGTGTCGAGGTGATAGAGGTGCGCGTCGACGAGCTCGAGCGCGAGCACCTCGAGCCCGCTCCACGCCGCGAGCTCGCGCGCCGCGCCCGGCTCGCTGCGGAACCCGTGGCCGAGCACCAGCGCCCCGCCCGCGCGCACGACGTCGCCGCCCTCGAGGTGATGGCGCGCGCGATCGACGTGGTAGCCGTGGCGCGCCAGCGACTGGGCGCGCGCAGCCTGCTCGCGCGCGCGCACGGCGTGGCGCGGACGGCACAAGAGCGCGCGGCGGCCACGCGCAGTACGTGCGAGGACGGCGTTGTCCTTCGCGAACACACAATCGAAACAGCCGCGCACGAACGGGTGTCGTCGCACGTCTGCCCCGCTCGCGACGAGGGCGCGCACCAGCGAGTCGTGCTGGACGCGCGCGCGATCGAGCGAGGTGCTGCCCACCTGCATGTGCGGGTTGATCTTCCAGGCGACGCAGTACGCGGCGCGCGGGTCGTCCGGAGGCGCGCTCGCGTCGTGGACGTCGCTGACGAAGAAGCGCTGCATGCGACGCGCTCCATCAGCTTCCATGCCCGCGCACGGCGCGCATGGCGGGGCGATGTGCCTCGGTTCGCGCGAGTTTCTCCGCGATTTCGCGGCGGCATCGAGCTTGCTGACTCGTGGCGCTCATGCACGTCACCGAGCACCGACGCGAGACCTCCGCCGACGCTCGTACGAGCCGCGACGAGCTCTCGCCCGATGCGCTCCACAAGCTGCTCTCGGAGCTGAACGCGCGGCGCCTGCGCCCCGCGACGCCCGACACGCCGCCCTTCTTCGAGCGCGATCATCGCCTCGCCGAAATCGAAGAGCGCTTCCTGCAGCGCGAGCGCGCGGTGATCGCCGAGCGCGCGCGACAGGCGCCGACGAACGCCGACGAGTTCGTCGCGTGGTTCGAGTCGCTCGAGGAGTCGGGCCCGGGCCAGCACGATCCGCTCTTCGACTGGCTCGCGAACGACGCCGACCTTCCGTCGATGCGCTGGTTCCTCGAGCAGGAGCTCGCGGGCGAAGCGGGCTTCGACGATCTCGTCGCGCTCACGCAGCGCAAGATGGACGTCACGCCGAAGCTCGAGCTCGCGCGCAACTACTGGGACGAGATGGGCGTCGGGCACGAGGACGGGATGCACGGCCCGATGCTCGGCCGTCTCGCGCAGGAGCTCGAGCTCGACCCGGTGAAGCACCCGATCGTGTGGGAGTCGATCGCGCTCGGGAACCTGCTGATGGGCCTCGCGTACAACCGGCGCTACGCGTACCACTCGGTCGGTGCGCTCGGCGCGGTGGAGCTGACGGCGCCGGGTCGCTGCGTGCTCGTCGAGCGCGGGCTCGCGCGGCTCGGTCTCAGCGGCGCGGCGCGTCGCTACTACGCGCTGCACGCGGTGATCGATCGCAAGCACTCGGAGCGCTGGGATCGCGACGTGATCAAGCCGCTGGTCGCGAAGGACGCGCGCCTCGGGCGGTGGATCGCAGAGGGCGCGCTGATGCGGCTCGAGGCGGGACGCCGGACGTTCGAGCGATACAAGCGCGAGCTCGGTCTCTCGTTCTGATCTGTCGCTTGGCGCGGCGAGGCCGCTCGCGCACACTCGTCGCGATTGCTGCGAAGAGCCTCGCTCGCGCTGGCGCTCGTGACGTCGATCGCGTGCTCGGAAGGGCCCTACGTGATCGGCGAGCAAGGCCTTCCGCCCGCTCGGTACTGCCCGGCGGGCACCGATTGTCGCGGGCGCTTCGAGCTGCCGCTCGGGCGCTCGGGGACCGGCGTGTGGGGCGATGGGTGGACCGCGGGCACCACCAGCCGCGCGCCCGCGCTGCTCTTGCGCGGCGAGGACGCGACGAGCACGCGATGGCCCGCGCGCACCGGCGGGTCGTTGGTGAGCGAAGGCGCGATCGTGGCGCGTCGTGGGCCGTTCACCGACGCGACGCGCGCTGTGGCGATCGATCCCGCGTTCACCAGCGAAGGCACGCTGGCGCGGGTCGGCGCGAGCGATCTCGTGATCGAGCTGGTGTTGCGCGCGGCCGCATCGAGCGAGGTGCTGCGCGCGGAGAGCGCGTCGCGATCGATCGTCGTGCGCAGCGACGCGGAGCGCGTGCTCACGCTGCAGCACGGCGAGCTCGTGATCGCGACGCGACCGCTCGTCGAGGGCGCCTGGTACCACGTCGTGTTCGAGCTCCACGACGATCGCGCGTCGGTGGTGCACGTGAACGGCGTCGCGACCGACGCGATCGCGATGCCCGGCGGGCGCGAGGAGCCCCACGCGATCGTGGTGGGAGGCGCGGGGAGCGCGCGCGTCGCGTGGCTCGCGATCGTGCCGCTCGGCGACGCGGTGCTCGAGGCGGGCGCGCTGCGCGAGCGCTTCGCTGCGCTCACCGGCGTGCTCCCTTCGCTGGCCGGTGGAGGCCCGCTCCCGATCGTGATGGCGCGCGAGGGCGAGGCCTTCGTCGATCTCGTCGAGGACGCGGGCGCGCGACGCTTGCACCTCGTCGGCGAGGACTGGCCGCGCATCGCGTGCCGCCCCGATGCCGCAGGCGAGATCTTCTGCGGCTATCTCGCCGAGGCGCGCGCGCGGCGCGGTACGTACGTTCCGTTCGATCCGATCGCGTTCGAGACGATCGGCGCGAGCGTGGTGCACGTCGACGAGGCGCGATCGATCGGCGAGGTCGTCCCGATGGGCGCGGTGCGCGGCGCGCCGGTGAGCGGCCGCCACGGTGTCGCGGTGGTGCTCGAGCACGGCGGCACCACGACGTTCTCGTTCTTCGCGCGTGCGGCCGGCGCGGGCATGGTCGAGGCGAGCATCGAGGGCGCGGGTGTGGCGCGTGTGGATCTCGACGCGCAGCTCGTCGTCTCGAACGACCCCGCGATCGAGGTGCAGCTCGACGACTGGGGCGCGGGCGTGACGCGCGTCGCGCTCGTCGCACGTGATCTCGCGGATGGGCAGCATCGCGCGGAGATCGTCGCGGTGGTCGGCGGGAGCACCGAATTCGTCGGCGACGACTCGACGCTCTTCGAGGTCGCGGGCCTGCAGCGCGAGGGCAATCGGATCTCACCGAGCAGCCTCGTCTTCGACGTGCACGGCGACGACGAGCTCGTGTTCGCGGCGACCGACAACGTGCCGAGCGCGACGTCGGGCCGCATCCGCGCGCGCGCCCTGACCGCGCCGGTCGCGCGCCTGCACGACCAGGCGATGCTCAACATCAGCGAGGGCGCGAGCCCGGGCGATCAGATCAACCTCTACGTGACGATCCCCGGCAGCGTGATCTTCGCGGCCTCGCAGGACGACGTGATCCGCTGGCTCATCCCGAGCATGGTGGACGTCGACGGTCGCGCGTTCGACGTCGAGGCGTCGTGGGACGCGGAGAGCGCGCGGCTCGTGATGGGCGGCGTCGACGACACGCGCGGTGTCGACACGAGCATCGCGTCGGGCCGCTACGATCGGCTCGCGATCGGGTTCACCGGGAGCACCAGCGGGCCCTTCGACGGGCTCGTCGGCGCGATCGGGATCGGGCCGTGATCGCGTGAGCGACGCTTTTCGCAACCAGGGCGCGCCGCCCGCCCCACTCACCGGGCAGGATGCGCCGAGGCACGAGATGAGCGCGACGGCGACGGTGATGCCCGAGGCCTTCGTGCGCCCGACGTTCCAGGAGGTCTACGCCGCGCACTTCGACATGGTGTGGCGGCTCGCGGCGAGCCGTGTGCCCGCCGCTGCGCTCGACGACGTGGTGCAGGAGGTCTTCCTCGTCGTGCACCGCAAGCTGCCCGACTTCGAGGGGCGCTCGAGCGTGCGCACGTGGCTCTACGGCATCGTGCGATGGGTGGTGCGCGACTACGTCAGGCACCACGGTCACCGTCCGATCGGCGCGCCGCTCGAGGAGGAGCCGGCGGGCGAGGGCGAGTCGCCGTCGGACGCGCTGGCGCGCAAGCAGGCGCTCGCGGTGCTCGACGAGGCGCTCGAGAAGATGACCGAGGATCAGCGCGAGGCGTTCCTCCTGATGGAGGTCGAGCAGATGACGAGCCGCGAAGCCGCGGAGATGCTCGAGACGAACGACAACACGGTGCGCACGCGCGTGCGTGCGGCGCGCGCGATCTTCGCAGCGGCCGTGACGCGCTTCCGCGCGAAGCAGCGGTGGGGGGAAGGCCATGGATGAGCTCGGGCCGAACGCGCGGGACGTGCTGCGGGTCGCGCGCGACGCGAGGACGCCGAGCGCGGAGGACCGCGCGCGCATCGAGCGCAAGCTCGCGGCGGCCGTCGCGATCGGCGCGGGCGCGGCGGTCGGCGGGGCTGCGGGGAGCGCGGCGGCGAGCGGTGCCGGCGCGGCCGCGGCGGGCGCGGGCGCGTGGGTCGTGAAGGGGCTCGGCGCGATGTTGGTGGTCGGCGTCCTCGGCGCGGGCGCGGTCGTCGTGACGCGCAGCAGCACACCGCCGCCGCAAGAGCCCGCGCCGGTCGTGGTCACACCGCCGGAGCACGCCGTGATCGAAGAGGTGCCCGTCGAGGCACCGCCGCAGGAGATCGCGGCCGCAGAAGCGCCGGTGGTCGACGAGCCCGAGGCGCCGCGGCGCGCGCGCCGTCGTGCCAGCGCGTCGTCGTCCTCGGAGGATCTCGCGGAGGAGCTCGAGCTGCTGCACTCCGCGCAGCGTGCGTGGCGCTCCGGCGACGGCGCGCGCACGCTCGCGCTGGTGAGCGAGCACGAGGACCGCTTCGCGCGCAGCCAGATGGCGCCCGAGCGCACCGCGCTGCGCATCCTCGCGCTGTGCGACGTCGGGCGCGAGGCCGAGGCGCGACGTCTCGCGACGCGCTTCTTGCGCACCGCACGCCAGTCGCCGCTGCGGCGCTCGGTCGAGGAGAGCTGCGCGGCGCGGTGAGCGGGCTGCGCACGGTTGCGTGTGCAACTCTCACGGTTGCGTGCGCAACCGTGCTCGTCGCGTTTCCTGCGAGCGCGCAGGAGCTTCCGCTCGAGCTCGAGTGGAGCGCGCCCGAGGCGTGCCCCGACGCCGGCGCGGTGCGCGCGGAGCTCGCGCGCATCGTCGTGATCGAGCCCGGCCGCGCGCCGACGACGCTGCGGGCGCGGGGCACGATCACCGAGGGTCGCGACGGGTTCCGCCTCGCGATGACCACCGAGCGCGACGGCGAAGAGGGCCGCCGCACGTTGGTCGCCGAGACGTGCAGTGATCTCCTGCGCGCGGCGACGCTCGTGCTCGCGCTGGCATACGGAGAAGGTGTCGCCCTGCGCACCGACGAGCCCGAGCCCGAGCCTCCTCCACCGCCACCACCTCCGCCGCCGCCACCTCCGCCGCCACCTCCGCCGCCGCCTCCGCCGCCCGTCGCACCGGCGCCCGAGGGCGGCGTGCGCTTCACCGCGGGCCTCGAGCTCGGCGCGTCGTGGGGCGTGCTCCCGCAGGCATCGTTCGAGGGCGCGCTCACCGTGGAGATCGGCGAGCCGTGGTGGCGCGTCCGAGTGCGCGCCGCCGCGAGCCCGGGCGCGCCCGAGGCGGTGAACGACACGACCGACGCGACCTTCCACGCGCTCGGGATCGGCCTCGAGGGCTGCGCCGGCGCGCCGGTCGACGTGCTGCGCGGCGAGGTGTGCCTCGGCGCGGTCACGCGCGCGGTGAACGGAAGCGCGAACGGCACGATCGACGATCGCGAGGTGTGGGCGCCGGTGGTCGCGCTGCGCGGCGCGCTCGGCGTCGCGGTGATGATCGGCAGCGTGGAGCTGCGGCTGATCGGCGGCCTCGAGTGGAGCACCACGCGACCGCGCTTCGACATCACGGGGCTCGGCCCCGTGCATCGCGTCGGCGAGATCGTCGCGAACGGCGCGCTCGGCGTCGCGTTCAGTCCCTGATCGATCTTTTTCGCAACCAGCCGGCGCGCGCCGCTCCACTCACCCGTCGAAGCGCAGATCGAGCTGGGATCGGCGAGCACACGCGCCTCCACGCGCTCGCCGGTCCCAGCTCGATCTCGCGTGCGCTCGCTCTCCAAGGAGGCGCGGATGCGTCGCTGTCTCGTCTCGATCTCTCTCCTGCTCGCGTCGTGCGTCGGCTCGCTCGACTCGAGCGCGGCCGGGCCGCGCGGTCCCGCACCGGTCGACCCGGGGCACCGCCCACCGCAGCGCCTCAGCAACCGCGAGTACGACCAGACGGTCCACGATCTGCTGGGCACGACGCTCCGCCCCGGCGCGACGTTCGTCGCGGAAGAAGAGCACGGCTTCGACCACATCGCGGAGGCGCTCGGCGCGACGCCGACGCAGGTCGAGAGCTACCTCGACGCGGGCGAGACGCTCGCGGCCGACGTGTTCGCGCGCCCCGAGCTGCGCGCGCGCATCGTCACGTGCGACGTCGCCGCGGAGGGCGCGGCGTGCCTCCAGCGCGTGCTGCGCGACTTCGGTCTGCGCGCGTGGCGCCGTCCGCTCGAGGACGACGACGTGCAGGCGCTCGTGAACCTCCACACCGACGCGGTCGCGCTCGGCCTCGGCCAGGACGAGGCGCTGCAGCACGTCGTCGCGACGATGCTCGCCGCGCCGCAGTTCCTGTATCGCCTCGAGCTCGATCACGCGCCGGGAGAGACTTCGCCGCAGCCGCTCGATGGATGGGAGCTCGCGTCGCGCCTCTCGTACTTCCTGTGGTCGACGATGCCCGACGCGCGGCTCTTCGAGCTCGCGGAGAGCGGCGCGCTGCTCGAGCCCGAGATCCTCGCGGCCGAGGTCGATCGCATGCTCGACGACGAGCGCGCGGTCGCGTTCGTGCAGGGCTTCGCCGGCCAGTGGCTGCGCACCGGGCGGCTGCGCAGCCATCGTGTGCTCGCGGAGATCTACCCGCAGTTCGACGAGCCGCTGCGCGCCGCGATGAGCGCCGAAGCGGACGCGTTCTTCCTCGAGCTGCTCCGCGACGACGCCGCGCCGATCACGCAGATGCTCACGAGCGACGCGCACTTCGTCGACGCGCGGCTCGCCGATCACTACGGGATCGACGGCGACTTCGGTGACGCGCTCGAGCGCATCACGATCGCGGATCCCGAGCGCCGCGGCGTGCTCGGCCTCGCGGCGGTGCTCACGGTCACCTCGTACGCGCACCGCACCTCGCCGACGCTGCGCGCGAAGTACGTGCTGGGCACGCTCCTCTGCGACGAGCCGCCGCCGCCTCCGCCGCTGCTCGAGATCCCCGACCTCGACGGCGACGAGGCCGCGAACGAAGCGGCCGCGCTCGACAACGTGCGCGAGCGCCTCGAGCTCCACCGCAGCAACCCGCAGTGCGCGGGGTGCCACGCGATCATGGACCCGATCGGGCTCGGCCTGGAGCGCTTCGACGCGATCGGCGCGCTGCGCGCGAGCTACCCCAACGGCGATGCGATCGACGCGCGCGGCACGCTGCCGAACGGCGTGTCGTTCGACGGCCTCGGCCAGCTCGCGCAGGTGATCGCCGACGATCCGCGGTTCGAGCCCTGCGTCGCGCGCACGATGTACGTGTACGCGCTCGGTCGTCGCGAGCAGTCGACCGATCCCGCGCAGCTCCGCGCGATCGAGACGCGCTGGCGCGCCCACGGCACCTCGATGCGCGCGCTCGTGCACGCGATCGTCTCGTCCAACGCGTTCCGCACCCGCCGCGCCGAGCCGCGCGCCGATCGCTGAAGGAGGTCGCTCCGATGTCGCGCTTCTCTCGTCGCGTGTTCCTCGCCGGCGCCGGTGTGAGCCTCGCGCTGCCGTGGATGGAGAGCCTCGCCGGTCGCGCGCGCGCGCAGACCACCACCGCGCCCAAGCGCTTCGTCGCGGTGTACTTCCCGAACGGCGCGGCCGCGCAGTACTGGCCGTCGCGCGGCGCGGGCAGCGGCGACTCGTGGCAGCTCTCGCCGATCCTCGAGCCGCTCGCGCCGCTCAAGGCGAAGACGACGGTCCTCACGAACCTCGAGAATTACACGGCGATGCAGGGTGATCCCTTCGTCGAGCCGAGCCACGCGCGCTGCACCGGCGCGTTCCTCACGTGCGCGGACTCCGACGCGCTGCGCGACGCGCTCGACGTCGAGGTCGCGAACGGCATCTCGGTCGATCAGGTGATTGCGCAGAGCGAGCTCGGTCGGCTCACGCCGATCCCGTCGCTGCAGGTCGGGCTCTCGACGCTCAACTCGTTCACCGACGGGCGCCACGGATCGCTCTCGCGCAGCGTGTCGTGGGCCTCGGAGACCGAGCCGCTCTACAAGGACGTGAACCCGCAGTCGGTGTTCGATCGGCTGGTGGCCGCGGGCGCGGGCGACGGCGGGCTCGATCCCGAGGCGCAGGCCGCGGCGACGCGCCGTCGCATGCTGCGCCGCAGCGCGCTCGACTTCCTCGGCGACGCGACCGAGCGCGTGCAGCGCCGTCTTTCGGTCGCGGATCGCGCGGCGCTCGATCAGTACCTCACGTCGGTGCGCGAGCTCGAGCGGCGCGTCGCGTCGATCGGCGACGGCGTGACGCGCGCGATGTGCGAGCCCGTCGAGCGCCACGGCGAGGCGTACGGCGTCGACGCCGTGCCCGCCGACTACGATCGCGGCGAGCACGCCGACGTGATGAACGCGCTCGTCACGATGGCGCTGCAGTGCGACTCGACGCGCGTGATCTCGTACATGCTCGACGACGCGCGCAGCGACTTCGTCTACAGCCATCTCACGAACCGCACGTTCAGCGACACCGGCTCGGTCGCGGGCAGCGGCTCGGTGGGCGGCTACCACGGGCTGCAGCACGCGGGCGACAGCAACGACGGTTACGCGACGATCAACTGGTGGCTCACCCAGAAGGTCGCCGATCTCTGCCAGCGGCTCGACGCGATCCCCGAGGGCGAGGGCACGGTGCTCGACAACACCGTCGTCGTCTTCGGGAGCGGGATGCACGGCAGCAACCACGACGCGAACGAGCTGCCGATCGTCCTGATCGGCGGCGGCGGCGGGACGCTGCGTGGCGATCAGCACATCGTGTTCCCCGCGACGCCCGGGGATCGTCCGCTGCGCGACCTCTACTACACGCTGCTCACGCAGACCTTCGAGCTGCCGGTGACGGGCTTCGGCTCGCACGTCGGCGGCATCCCGAACCAGATCGTCTCGGAGATTCTGCGGTAAATGCGGCGCATCCTCTCGATGCTCGTGCTCGTGCTCGCTGGCTGCGACGGAACGCTCGCCGACGATCGCGACGCTGCGATCCCCCGCACCGACGCCTCCTCGCGCGCCGACGCCGCGCTCGAGGACGACGAGGACGCCGCGCGCCCGATCGACGACGACGACGCGAGCACGCCTGCGCCGGACTCCGGCACGCCGGGCCCGCGCACGGTGCGTGTCGACGGTCGGCGTCTGCTGGTCGACGGCGCGCCCTACGAGATCCGGGGCGTGTGCTGGAACCCGGTCGCGCGCGGCCGCACCCAGCCCGCCGACTTCGCGGGCTTCGTCGACACCGACGCGCCGCTCATGCGCGCCGCGGGCATCAACGCGATCCGGACCTACGACGCGATCACCGACACGCGCGTGCTCGACGTGCTCGACGCGCACGGGATCGGCGTGTTCCAGACGGTCTACGCGTGGGGCGGCGACGCCGAGAGCGCAGCGCTCGATCGCGTGCGCGCGACGATCGGCCATCGCGCCGTGCTCGGATGGATCGTCGGCAACGAGTGGAACTACAACGGCCTCTACACCGGGCTGCCCTTCGACCAGACGCGCGATCGCCTCGAGCGCATCGCCGCGATGATCCACGCGCTCGATCCGTCGCGCCCGGTGATCACGATCTACGGCGAGGTGCCGAGCGCCGACACGATCGCGGCGATGCCCTCGATCGACATGTGGGGCCTCAACGTCTACCGCGGCGCGACGTTCGGCGATCTCTTCGCGCGCTGGGCCGCGCTGAGCGATGCGCCGATGTTCGTCTCGGAGTACGGCGCCGACGCGTGGGACGCGCGCGACGGAGGCCGCGAGAACCTCGCCGCGCAGGCCGAGGCGACGCGCCTGCTCACCGAGGAGATCCTCGCGTCGTCGACCGCGCGGCGCGCAGACGGCATCGTGCTCGGCGGGACGATCTTCGAGTGGTCCGACGAGTGGTGGAAGGACCAGTCGGGCAGCCCCGACGTGCACGACGTCGGCGGCATCGCGCCGGGCGGCGGGCCGCACCCCGATCGCACGTTCAACGAGGAGTGGTGGGGCGTCGTCGACATCGATCGACACACGCGCCCCGCGTACGACGCGCTCCGCGCGCTGTATGCGCCCTGACTCGAATCCGACATCGTGAGCGCATGTAGATTCGCGTGAGTCAGCATTTTTCGCGCTAGACGAGTCGATCGCCTGGCCTATCCTCCGCGCGCCGAGCACTCGAGCTCGGTCATCTCGTGGAGGACTGCTCGTGCCATCGCGTTCCATCAATCGGTTGTTCGCCCTGACTCTCTTGCTGCTCGGCGCGTGCGACGGCGGCGGTGGCGGTGGCGACTCGCCGCGCGGACCCGGCGAGTACTGCACCGGCCCCGGCGAGTGCACGACCGGCGTGTGCGACCAATGGCAGTGCACCGACACGTGCACCAGCGACGCCGACTGCGCGGCGCTCGGCGCGCTCGATCGCTGCAGCCCGCTCGGCCTGTGCGTCGAGACCTGCTCGCCCGAGCGCTCGGAGGTGGGCTCCGGGCTGATCTGCGTCGACGGCAATCAGGTCTCGTGCGCCGCGCTCGACGACAGCTACTGCGACCTCTGCGACACCAAGTGCCCCGGACAGCGGTGCGTGCCCGAGGTGGGCTGTGCGCCGCTCGCCGACGTCGGTGAGCAGTGCGAAGGCGACTCCGACTGCCGCACCGGCAATTGCAGCCGATACCGCGGCGTCTGCCGCGTGCCGCTCGGGGCGGCGTGCGACGAGACCAACTGCGATCTCTGCCTCACCGACGAGAGCGGGTGGAGCTTCTGCAGTCGCGATTGCACGTTCGGAGACGACTGCAACGGCAGCGAGCGCTGCGTCGGCCGCACCGCACTGAACATGTTCTGGTGTCGCGCCGATTGCGGCGCTTCCTGTCCCGGGGAGTGCCAGTTCACCTCGGACTCGAGCATCCGATTCTGCGAGCCGCGCATCGGCGACTTCGCGATGGAGAGCGAGCCGCGTCGGGAGCTCGAGCCCTGTCGCATCGACTCGGAGTGCGCCGGGGGCACGTGTGTCTCGACTCCCTCCTGCGACTCTCGATCGGCGGAGTGCAGTGGCAGCCGCGGGTTCTGCTCCGACGTGTGCGCCTCGGACGCCGACTGCGGCGCCGCGGGCCGCTGCGTCGATCTGCCGTGCTCGGGCACCGACACCAGCGAGTGCGGGCCGCGCTGCCTGCCGGCGTGCGGCGGCAGCTCGCTCGCCTGCAACGTGCTCGGCGACGCGGATTGTCGTTCGCTGCCGGGCGTCTCGGGCACCGCCGTGTCGGTGTGCGATCCGAGGAACTCGGAGGGCGAGCGTTGTCGCTCGGGCGACGACTGCACGACCGGCGCCTGCTCGAGCCAGGGGCGCTGCACCGCGAGCGGCGGAGCGTCGAACGGCTCGCCGTGCGCCGCGCCGAGCGACTGCGCGTCGGGCAACTGTCAGTCGAGCACGTGCCGCGGCACCTCGCTGCGCGGCGATCCGTGCTCGACGCCGTTCGACTGCAGCGTCGGGACCTGCGTCAGCGGGATCTGCGACTGACGCGCACCGCGACGAGGGCGATCACCACGAGCGCGAGCCACTCGGCGCGCGCTCGTGTCGCCGCCGCGGACACCGCGCACGAGCTGCTCGGCGAGGGCTCGGGCATCGGCGCGACGCCCGCGTCGATCCGCGGAGGCGGGCCGGCGTCGGGCATCTCGGGCGCCGGCGGGATCACGGGATCTTCGATCTCGCCGAGCGGCGGACAGCGCGGATCGTCCTCGGTCGCGCACGCGACCTGGAACGTGTGCTCGTGCGCGCTCGTCGTGCTCGATCCGTCGACGAGCATCGCGCCGCTCGCGAGCGTCGCGGTGTACGTCTCGCCCGGCGTGTAGTCCGCGCTGGCCACGACGCGCACGAGGCGCGAGACGCCGCCCCAGCGCGTGTAGCGCAGCTCGAGCCCGTGCGGCGCGCCCAGCGAGTCGACGAGCGTCGCGCTCGCGCCGTCCTGCTGTACGCCCTTGCCGAGCACCAGCGTGACCCAGCTCGCGACGCTCGTGTGGTCGGCCTCGCGCAGCCGGCGCGGCGCGTCGGGCCACGCGTGGATCACGAGCTCGCTCTCCTCGAAGCGATCGTGCAGCCGCTCCCAGAGCGCGAGCATGTAGCGCGCGGTGGGCGTGATCTCCGCGTAGAGGCTCCCCGCGACCGCGGGGTCCATGTAGTGCTCCGCGGTCCACGGGATCTGCGGGCGGTATCGCTCGCCGTTCCCCTCGGCAATCGTGGGGCCGATCGTGTCGTTCACGTACGCGCCGCGCACCCGGCGCACCTGCGAGCGGATGAGGTCCTCGTCGATCTCCGCGCTCTGCGGCAGCGACGCGTAGAGCGGGAGCAGATCGGCGATCGGCAGGTACTCGCTGGGCGTCATCCAGAAGTAGCCGTCCTGCACCAGGAAGCCGTCGGTGCCGGGATCGGTGGCGTCCTGTCCGTGCCCGTCGCGCTGCTCCGCTTCGTAGAGGAACGTCGAGTCGAAGAGCTCGTCCTGCAGGCCGTGCGCGGCGCAGCCCATCAGGAACGCGACGAGCATCCGCTCTTCCTTCGTGTCGTAGGTCGGGCCGTACGTCGTGCGCACGCGCTGCACGAAGTCCTCGATGAACGGCTCCCAGTGCGCGTGCTCGCCGTACGCGCGCGCCGCGTCGCTGCCGAGCGCGTAGCCGGTGTCGGGGAACATCGCGCCGGCGAGCGCGGCCTCGCGCACGTCGGGATCCTCGAACACGTCGCGCAGCTCGCCCGGTGGAAGGTTCGAGATGGCCCAGCCGGTCACGTGCACGTGACCGTGGAGGCCGTGCGCGGACGCGATGGCCGGCGCCGTCGCGATCACGACCGCGGCCGCGGCCGAAGAGACGAATCGAAGCGAATGCATGCCCCACTCCCCGCGCGACGCAGACCCGAGCGCCGCGCTCGAAGCGTCGCCGCGGTGTCGTTGCGCGCGCAAGTAGCCGTCGCGCGGCGAACGCGGGGCAGCCGTGCGACGTCGGCGCGTACGATGCCTCGCCGATGAGCTCCGAACGCCTCGCCTGGACCCGCGCCCAGCGCAAGAAGCTGCGCGGTCCGCTCCACCCGCACCCGCTCGACCCGAAGGATCGCACGCCGACGCTCGACGCGAGCTGGCGCACGCTGGTCGAGTGGTTCCGCGCGGGCGCGCGCCTGCGACGACGACCCGCCGCGGGCGCGATGCCCGCGCTGCGCGAGTCGATCGCGCGCGTCTACGCGAGCTTCGAGTCGGACGCGCTGCCCGCGTCGTTCGATCACGCCGACGAGATGGCGCGCGCCGCGATCGCGCTCGTCGATCGCGAGCACCCCGACCTCCACGACGCCAGGATCCAGAGCGCGCTCGTCGGGCTCTGGGCGCAGACGGCGGGCGCCGCGTTCACCGTCGAGCTGCTCGCGCGCGAGAGCGGCTTCCTGACCGGCGGCGTGTACTCGCCGATGACGTACTTCGAGCTCGAGCTCGTGCTGCCGAGCGCGGGCCTGCGGACGTTCTCGCTGCGCGATGCGTCGTGGTGGTCGACGCTGCGGCCCTACGTCGTCGCGCTCGATCCGCGCAGCGAGGCATACGTCGCCGCGCGCGCTGCGGCCGAGACCGTGCGCGCGACCGCCGACGCGGCGACGCGCGCCGGGTGCGCGCTCGCGTTCCCGCGCGAGCCCGAGTGGGCCGCGGCCGATGCCCACGAGTGGCTCTCTCGCGTGCAGCACGGCGCGCTCCCGTGGGCGCCCGACTCGTGGGCGATCCTCGCGTCGCTCGACGACGCCGACCTCGCGCAGCAGCTCGCCGAGGCGGCCGGCCCGCAGTGGGGCCACCTCGCGGCGGGCTACGCGTTCGACATGGTCGACGTGCTCGGCGCACGCGCAGCCGGCCCGCTCGCCGCGTTGCTCGAGCTCCCGCGGGGCGCGCCGGCGCGCAAGACCTTCGTCGCCGCGCTGGTGCTCGCCGATCCCGGAGCCGCGCGCGCGCTGCACGACCACACGTCGAACCCCGCGGTGCGCAACTCGCTCGCGGCCGCGCTCGCGTGACGCTCAGCCGCCGCGCAGCCGCGCGAGGAGCGCATCGGCGAGATCGACCGCCTCGTCGTGCGCGACCGGCGCGCGATCGTCGTGCTCGACCTTCTCGATCAGCGCCTCGGGCAGACCCTCGAGGAAGCGGCTCGGCGTGAGCGGGATCTGCTTGCCGCGCATCTCGCGACGGATCGGGCGGCACAGATAGAGGCGCTCCTGCGCGCGCGTCACGCCGACGTAGAAGAGGCGCCGCTCTTCCTCCACGTCGGTCGGCGCGGCCTCGGTCACCTTCGGATCCGTGGTGCGCGAGTGCGGCAGCGTGCCCTCGTTGAGCCCGATCAGGAACACCACTGGCCACTCGAGGCCCTTCGAGCCGTGCAGCGACGAGAGCGTCACCTTCTCGCCCGCCGCTTCTTCCTCGTCGCCGAAGCGCATCGTGATGCGGTGGAGGAACGTCGCGAGCGAGGGCCGCTCCTTCGCCTCGGTCTTCTCGTAGCGCTCGAGCGAGCGCAGCACGTACTCGACGTCGCCCCAGCGCTGCTGCTGGTCCTTGTCGCCGCTCTCCTTGAGCTCGCGCACCAGCCCCACGCGATCGAACATCGAGAGCGCGCTCGCCGCGAGCCCGGTGCCCGTCGCGAAACGCTCGCGCGCCTCCGCGAACGCCGCCGCGAGCTGCGCCGCGCCGCGCTTCGCGGCGTCGGGCACGTCGGGGATGTGATCCATGCGGAACACGGCGTCGTAGAAGGGCACGCCCTTCGCCATCGCCCAGCGCTCGACGCGCGTCACCGTCGTGTCCCCGATCCCGCGCGTCGGGTAGTTGAGGATGCGCCGCAGCGAGAGCTCGTCCTGGCGGTGCACCACGCAGCGCAGGTACGCGACCGCGTCCTTCACCTGCTTGCGATCGAAGAACTGCGTGCCGCCGTAGACCTGGTACGGCACGCCCTCGACGCGCAGCTCCTCCTCGATCGCGCGCGCCTGCAGGTTCGAGCGGTAGAGCACCGCGACGTCGCTCGACTTGATGCCGTGATCCGCGCGCAGCCGGCGGATCTCCTTCGCGACGAAGCGCGCCTCCTGCTCGACGTCGCCGACCTGGCAGAGGCGCACCATCTCGCCGCCGCCCTTGGTCGCGCGCAGCACCTTGCCGAGGCGGCGCATCGACGAGCGACCGATCGCCGCGTTCGCGATCTCGCAGATCGGCGCGCGCGAGCGGTAGTTCTGCTCGAGCTTCACGATCGTCGCGCCGGGGAAGAAGCGATCGAAGTCGAGGATGTTGGTCACCTCGGCGCCGCGCCATCCGTAGATCGACTGATCGTCGTCGCCGACGACGCACACGTTCGAGCGCTCGTTCGCGAGCAGGCGCACCAGGTCGAGCTGGACCTTGTTGGTGTCCTGGAACTCGTCGATCAGCATGTAGCGGAAGCGCTCGCGCCACTTCTGCCGCACGTCGTCGCGCTGCTTCAGGAAGCGCACCGGCGCGAGCACGAGGTCGTCGAAGTCGAACGCGCGCATCGAGCGCAGCGCGGCCTCGTAGTGCGGGTAGACGTCGCGCGCGACCTCGTCGTACTCGCCGCCGCCGCTCTTCGGCACCTCGTCGGGCCCGAGCGACTTGTTCTTCCACAGCGAGATGCGCGCGTGGACCGACCACAGATCGAGCTTCCGATCCGCGAGCCCCTCGCGCTTCACGATCTCGCGCACGAGCCCGAGCGCGTCGGCCTGATCGAAGATGACGAAGCGCGCGCGCCCGTCGCCGGTGTCGCCGAGCATCGTGCGCGCTTCTTCCTGGAGGAAGCGCACGCCGAACGAGTGGAACGTCGAGAGCCAGAGCTTCGCCGCGCGCTCCTTGCCGACGAGCGGCGCCATGCGCTCCGCCATCTCCTCGGCGGCCTTGTTGGTGAACGAGACCGCGAGGATGCGATCCGGTGGCACCATCCGCTCTTTCACGAGGCGCGCGATGCGGTGCGTGATGACGCGCGTCTTGCCCGAGCCCGCGCCCGCGAGCACCAGGAGGGGCCCGTCGTCGTGGGAGACCGCTGCCGACTGCGCCTCGTTCAATCCCGGGATGAGCCGCGTCATGAGCGGGCCAGGGTTAACCGAGCGCTGATCGCCCGTCCAGCGCTACAGTGGCCGACCAGGTGATGGATGACGGCGCCCGACGACCCGAGTACGTCGACGCGTGCAGGCGCGCGCTGATCGCGCAGGTGGCGCTCGCGCTCAACCCGCTGTCTCTGGTCGCCACGTGTTGCCTGGCGCTGGGTCTGCCGGTGCTCGAGGAGGTCACCGGCACGCCACCGATCTCCACGCTCCTGCTGAGCCAGGTCTCGTTCGTCGTCGCGATGCTGCTGATGCTCGCGACCGCGGTCGCGTTCTTCGCGTGGTTGCAGCGCGCGAGGAGCAACGCCCACGCGCTCACCGGCGAGCCACCGGCGCATGGCTCTGCCTTCGCGATTGCCGTGTGGCTCATCCCGTGCGCCAACTGCTGGCTGCCGCTGACGGTCGTGCGCGAGGTCGATCGCAAGAGCGACCCCACGCGCGGCGGCTCGCCGTGGCTGCTCGGCGGGTGGTGGGTCGCGTACCTTGCGATGCACTTCGCGATCGGACGACTCGCGACCGCGGTGGACCGTCGAGCGATGGGCCTCTGGTTCTTTGCCTGGGTCGCGTCTGCGCTCGTCGCGGCGACGCTCGCGATCCTGGTGATCCGCCGCATCCAGAAGAACCAGATCGCGCTCGTGACGCGCGCCGATGCCCACGCGATCGCGGCCGAGTTCGCCTGAATACAGTTTCTTCTCTGCGCGGAATCCAACCGTTGGATCGGACGCGCGATGCCACCGAGAATGGGCGCGCATGCGTTCCTCCTCTCTCTGGGTCGCGACATGGCTCACCTTGCTCGTCGCGTGCGGCGGCGGCGGCGACGGAGCCGACGGACCGCCCGGTCCCGAAGGCCCGGAAGGGCCCGAAGGTCCACAGGGCCCGATCGGTCCGATCGGCGCGCAGGGTCCCGAGGGCCCGCAAGGTCCGCAGGGCCCCCAAGGCCCGCAGGGCGCGCAGGGCCCGATCGGCCCGCAGGGCCCCGAAGGCGCGATGGGCGTGATGGGCCCGATCGGCCCGATCGGCCCGCAGGGTCCCGAAGGCCCGCAGGGTCCCGAAGGTCCCCAGGGCCCCGAAGGCCCCCGAGGCGAGCCGGGCGCCGAAGGCCCGCAGGGCGCGACCGGCGCCACCGGCGCGACCGGTCCTCAGGGCGACCCCGGCGCGCTCGCGATCTACGGCGACGGCTCGGCGGGCGATCTGATCGTGCGCTCCACCGATCCCGCGCGCTTCTTCACGATCGGCTTCGGCTCGCTGCCCAACGGCGCGAACCTGATGTTCCGCAACGTGCAGATCGACGGGCTCGTCGTCGTGCCGAGCGGCATGGTGCTCCGCGCGACCGGCACGATCGTGATCGGCACCGGCGCGATCCTCGCGGTGCAGCAGCAGCTCACCGACGCCGGCGACAACGTGCCCGATCGCGGAATCGCGCAGTCGGCGGCCGGCGGCGCCGAAGGCGGCCGCGGCACCGGGCTCGGGCGCGCGTCGATCCTCTCGCGCGTCGACGTGGTCGGCGGTGGCGGCGGCAGTCGTCCCGGGAACAACCCGCTGGTCGTCGGCGGCGAGGGCGGCGGGCGCATCATCCTCGCCGCGCGCGGCGGCGTGACGATCAATGGAACGATCGAGCTCGAGGGCCGCAACGCGAACACGCAGTCGGCCACCGCGACCGCCGGCGGGGGCGGCGGAGGCGGCGGCGTCATCACGATCGTCTCGCGCGGCGACATCACGTTCGGCGCGAACGGCACGATCCGCGCGCGCGGCGGCCACGGAGGGAACGGCGCCGCGGGCGCGGCGGGCGTCGTCTACGGCGCGGGCGGCGGCGGAGGCGGCGGGATCATCCAGCTGATCTCGCCGAGCGCGCCGGTCATCCCGAACCTCGCGAACCTCGTGGTCACCGGAGGCAACGCCGGCACGGCCGCGGGCACGGGCGCCTCGCTCGTGCAGGGCGGAGGAGGCGGCGCGTCGGGCGGCGACGGAGGCGACGGCACCCGCTTCACCACGGCCGCGGGCGCGGCGGAGAGCGGGAGCCAAGGTCACGTCGTGACGATCCGCGCCGCGCAGCCCGAGCTCCTCTTGTTCTGACGCGTGCTACGACGCGCGCCCCATGAAGAGAGCTGCATCGACGTTCTTCGTGATGATCGCGCTCGCCGGCTGCGGCGGCGCGGCGTCGGTCCCCGAGACGCCAGCCCCGGTCACCGCGCTCGACGACGCGCGCGGCGGTCGCCTGTTCGATCACTGGGCGCGCGAGCTCGGCCGCACCGACTTCGTGCCCGACGCGCGCGCCACCGCCGGCGCCGCCGACGGACAGGGCGGCCCGACGAGCGACGGAACGCTGCGCCTTCCCGACGGCCGCGTGCTGCTCAACGACGGCGGCCACGACTACCGGCTCAAGAACCTGCTCGGCTGGGATCTCCGCGGCCGCGCCGGCCTCTACGGCCCGTCGCTCATGAACAAGCCGTACGCGCTCGAGACCGACGCGCTCGCGTGGCCGGGCTCGGTGCGCGAGATCGCGGATCGCCTCGAGCGCGGCGAGGGGGACCTCCCGGCGTACGGCGATGTGCTCGCGCGCCACGAGCTCGAGGAGATCGCCGCGTTCGTGGTGCGCATGCGCGACGGCGAGCTCCCGCGCGCGACCGACGTGCTCGCGCTCACGAGCCCCGACGCCGGTCACTACGCGCTGCGCGAGGGCGGCGACGCGACGCGCGGCGCGCGGCTCTACGCCGAGCGCTGCGCGAGCTGTCACGGCGACGACGGCACCGCGATCCTGTTCGACGAGGGCGCGTACTCGCTCGGCTCGCACGCGCGACAGAAGGCGTACGAGGACTGGCTCAAGATCCTGAACGGCCAGCCCGGCTCCCCGATGGGCCGCCAGGTGCGCGGCGAGACCGCGGCCGAGATGCGCCAGGAGATCCTCGACCTCCTCGCGGCGCTGTGCGATCGCCAGCGCTTCCCGCGCGGCGAGGCCAGCTCCGACGACGTCCCCGACGGCGACCCGCGCTGCGGCGCGTACCTCCGCTGATCCGATCGCACGCTGACCGATCGTCGCGAACCACGTGGTCGTGGTCGTGGTCCTGGTCGTGGTCGGCCGTTCCTGCCGCCGAAGCCCTCCCGACGCGCCGTCGGACGCGTTCTCCACCGGACGAACGCGTCCGACGCGCCGTCGATCGCGATCCACCGCGGCGGAAGCCGATCGGCGAGCCGTCGATCGCGATCCACGCCGGCGGAAGACGATCGGCGAGCCGTCGATCGCGATCCACGCCGGTGGAGGCGCTTCGCAGCACGGTCGGAGCCGATCGCCGACCGCGAGTGCGCCTTGTTGGCGCGGTCGGACGCGATCCACGCCCGAAAATCTCGATTCAGGGACCGTCGATTGGGACCCAGCGCGAAAAAATCCCGATCGAGGGACGCCCGATCGCGTCTCCGGCGGCGGCGCACCTGATCCTGCGTCCAGTCGTCCGCCCGGCGCGCTATCGTCGCGCTCCTCGCGGCGATCGATCCGCGAGGCAGCGAGCACCGCGCGATGATCCGGCTGGTCTACTCGAACCGCACCGAGCACCTGGTGCGCGCGCTCGCGGCGCGGATCGCCGAGCGCGCCGACCCACTCGACGCGGTCACGATCGTCGTGCCCAACCGCCCGATGGAGCGCTGGGTCGAGATGCAGCTCGCGTCGCGGCTCGGCATCGCGGCGAACCTGCGCTTCGTGCGGCTCGAGCGCTTCGTCTCCGAGCGCCTCGCGCGCGAGGGCGCGCCGAAGGTGCTCGAGGGCGCGGCGATCGAAGGGCGCCTGCTCGCGACGCTGCTCGAGCTGGGCGCGGGCGATCCCGAGCTCGAGCCGGTGCGCTCCTATCTGCGCGCCGCGGGGGACGACGGCGACGCGATCTCGCGCCGCGCGGTGCAGCTCGCGCGGCGCCTCGCGCGCTCGTTCGAGGAGTACGGCTTCTCGCGCGCGAAGATGATCGAGGCGTGGAGCAAGGGGGCGCTCGAGCTCGAGGGGACGTCGTTCGCCGCGACCGAGCGCTGGCAGCGCGCGCTCTTCCTCGCGGTGCGCGGGCGCGGTGACGCGCAGCTCGAGGCAATGACGCTCGCGGATGCGCTGTCCGCCGCGGCGCCCGAGAGCGCGGCGAGCGAGGCGCACGTGTTCGGCGTGTCGTACGTCGCGCGCATC
This sequence comes from Sandaracinus amylolyticus, assembly GCF_000737325.1. NCBI lineage: Bacteria > Pseudomonadati > Myxococcota > Polyangiales > Sandaracinaceae > Sandaracinus > Sandaracinus amylolyticus. The sequence continues at coordinate 9,583,767 of NZ_CP011125.1, read as the reverse complement.
TTCCAGCAGGCGATCGCGGCGCTCGGCGCGAAGACCGCGCTGCACGTCTACGCGCTCAACCCGTGCGAGGAGTTCTGGGAGGACGCGATCAGCGACGCCGAGGCGCGTCGCGCGAAGCGTCGCGCGAGGGCGCGCGGCGAGCACGATCCCTACGCGCTCGAGAGCGACGTCGACAACGCGCTCCTGCGCGCGTGGGGGCGCCCGGGGCGCGAGCACGTCGCGATGCTCGACGAGCTCACCGGGTTCGACGCCCACGCGTCGTTCGACGATCCGGGCGACGCGACGCTGCTCTCGCGCATCCAGTCGGCGATCCTGCGGCGCGCGCCGATCGAGGCGGGCGAGACGATCGCGGACGGCAGCGTGCAGCTGCTCGCGTGCCCGTCGATCCGCCGCGAGCTCGAGACGGTCGCGACCGAGATCTGGTCGCTGATCGACGGCTCGCAGGCGAGCGAGCGGCCCTATCGCTTCCACGAGATCGCGGTGCTCGTGAACGGGCCCGATCGGGATCGCTACCTGCCGCACCTCGAGGCGGTGTTCGCGGAGGCCCACGATCTGCCGTGGAACGCGGCGGATCTCGCGCTCGCGGCGCGCTCGCGGGTGGCGGACTGCGCGCTGCGATTGATCGATCTGCCCGCGTCGAGCTTCACGCGCGCGGCGCTGCTCGAGATCCTCGCGCACCCGCTCGTGCTCGCGCGCTGGTCCGACGCCGACCCCGCGCGGGTCGCCGCGTTGTGTGATCGCCTCGGGGTGTTCCACGGGATCGACGCCCGTGATCACCGCGGGACGTACCTCGAGGGCAGCGGGCTCGTGCACTGGGATCAGGCGGTGCGGCGGCTGGCGCTCGGCGTGGTGATGGAGGGCGGCGGCAGCTTCGACATCGACGCGGTGCCGCTCGCGCCCGAGCCGATCGCGGGCTCCGACGAGCTCGGCGGCGGGCTGGGATTGTTGGTGCGATCGCTGGCGTCGGACGCGCGGTTCGCGCGCGGCGCGGCGATGCTGCCGAGCGAGTGGGCGCGCTTCTTCGAGGCGCTGCTGCGCAGCTATCTCGTGGTCGGCGAAGGCCCCGAGGAGAGCGAGCTGCGTCGCTGTCTGACCGCGCTCGCCGAGCTCGCGAAGCGCGATGCGGGCGTGCGCGTCGGGTACTCGGTCGCGGCGGAGCTCGCACGCGCGGAGCTCGAGTCGCTGCCCGCGGCGCGTGGTGTGCCGCTGGGCGATGGTGTGGTGGTCGCGTCGCTCCTGCCGATGCGGGCGATCCCGTTCCGCGCGATCTTCGTGCTCGGGCTCGGCGAAGGGCGGTTCCCGGCGCGCGAGCTGGAGACCGGGCTCGATCTGCGCGCGGCGGGGCGCAAGCCGGGCGACGTGTCGATCGACGAGCGCGATCGCTACACGTTCCTCGAGACGCTGCTGTGTGCGCGCGATCGCCTGGTGCTCTCGTGGATCGCGCGCGACGAGCAGAGCGGCGAAGCGCGTCAGCCCTCGTCGGTGGTGAGCGCGATCGAAGAGGCGATCGGCGCGCCGGTGCCGCGACGCACCCCGACGTTGCGGCGCCACGACGAGCTCGCCGACGACGCGATCCGCGCCCACGCGCTGCCCGCCGCGGCGGACGAGGCGCGGGCGCGCATCGAGGGCGCGCCGCACCGTCGTGCGCTCGCCGATGCGCGCTTCCCCGAGGCGGCCCTCGCGCTCCTGCCCGAGAGTGATCCGCGCCGCGCGCTGCTCGCGATGCCGCGGGTCCCGCCGCGCGCGCGGGACAGCGAGGACGAGCCGCGCGAGCGAGTGTCGATCGAGGCGATCCGCCGGTTCCTCGAGTGCCCGATCCAAGGGCACGCACGGCTGGTGATCGGTCAGGACCAGGACGACGTCGACGCGGCAGCGGAGGACGAGCCGTTCGAGGTCGCGCGCACCGAGCGCGATCGCGTGCTCGAGGAGGTGTTCCTCGCGGCGCTGGAGCGCGACGACGCCGAGATCGATGCGATCTATCGCACGCGGATCGCGCAGAGCGCGGCGCGGGGCGCGTGGCCGATCGGCGTGCTCGCGACGCTGCGGCGCGAGGAGGATCGTCGCGACCTGCTCGCGTGGCGGCGCGGATATGCGCGGTTTCCTGCGGGCACGCGCATCCATCGGGTGCGCTTCGGGGCGACGGTGGCGCGCGGCGAGGTGGTGATCGAGCGGCCGCACGAGCCGGTGCTGGTGCCGCTCGGGTCGGATCACGTCGAGGTGATCGGCGCGACGCGGTGGCTGCTCTCGACCGGCGACTCGCTGCGCACGACGACGTCGACGAGGCTCGAGGGGCAGGGCGAGCGGGCGCGCGTCGAGCAGCTGCGGTACGCGCTGCGCGCGTTCGTCGATCACGCGGTGCTCGCGGCGTCGGGGATCTCGAGCGGCAACACGCGTCGGGCGTGGGTGCTCGATCGTTGTGATGGAGGCCCGCTGGTCGTGCAGCTCGCGCCGATGCGCAAAGAGGCGGCGGCGCGCTGGCTCGCGGGCGTGCTCGACGATCTGCGCGAAGGGCCGCACGGCGTGTTCCTGCCGTGCGAAGCGGTGCTGCGCAGCGAGGCGCTCTTCACGCGCGGCCACGACCATCCGAGCGAAGAGCTGGCGCGCTCGATCGAGCAAGTGCGCACCAAGTGGGACGGAGGCTCGTCGAAGTACGGCCCGGTGCGCGACGCCGCGCTGCACCCCGCGCCCGAGCCCAAGAGCGCGCTGGCCTTGGCGAGCCGGAGGTTCCGCGCGTTCTTCGATCACCTCCGCGGCATCAAGAGGGCGCCGTGACCGACGTGCTCACCGATCGTCCTGCGCTGCTCGATGCGCTGCGGCGCGCGGATGGATCGCGCCCGCACGCCGTGATCGAGGCCTCGGCCGGGACGGGCAAGACCCACACGCTCGAGCACCTCGTCATCGATCTGCTCCGCGAGGGGACGCCGATCGAGCGCATCCTCGTCGTGACGTTCACCGAGAAGGCGACGCTCGAGATGCGCGCCCGCATCCGCGCGCGCATCGCGTCGCTCGTCACCGCGCTCTCGCCGGTCGAGAACGAGCGGCTGCGCGCGGCGCTGCTCGACTTCGATCGCGCGCCGATCTCGACCATCCACGCGTTCTGCCAGCGGGTGCTCGCGGAGCAGGCGTTCGCGAGCGGACGATTGTTGGAGCAGCAACGATTGGATCCGCGCGAGGCGTTCGCGAAGAGCTTCCGCGATGCGCTGCGACGAGGGCTCGCGGCGAATGCGCCGGAGCGTCCGCTGCTCGAGCAGGCGATCGCGGCGATGGGCGCATCGAAGCTCGAGGACGTGCTGTGGCGCTGGTCGCTCGAGCGCGGTGAGGTGCGGCCGCGCTTCGATGCCGAGTCGCTGGTCGCGGCGATCGCGGCGATGCCCGATGCGGCGGAGCTCGAGGGCGCGCTGGGCCGCACGTTGCTGCACTCGGTCGGTCACCACGCGGTGCGGGCGCGGGCGCGCGAGACGTTCGCGACGCTCGCGCCCTTCGTGGCCAAGGCGCGCGCGGCGGAGCCCGTCGACGCGTGGCTTCCGTCGTTGCTCGCGTGGGCCAACGACGCGCCGAACCGCGCGGCCGAGCGCAACGTCGACTACCTCGCGATCCACCTCGGCGCGCACCCGGTGATCGGCGCGCACGTGCGCACCCTCGCGGCCCACGCGTCGAGCGCGCTGCCGGTGCTGATCGGTCGCGTGCTCCCGGCGATCGTGAAGCGCCTCGACGAGGACAAGCGCAAGAACGGGCGCTTCGACTTCGACGACATGCTGCGCCTGGTGCACGAGGCGCTGCACGGACCGCGCGGCGACGACGTCACCGCGGCGCTGCGCGCGCGCTATCGCTACGCGCTGGTCGACGAGTTCCAGGACACCGATCCGGTGCAGTGGGCGATCTTCCGCCGCGTCTTCTTCGATCGCGAGGATGGTGGCGCGCTGGTGCTGATCGGCGATCCCAAGCAGTCGATCTACGCGTTCCGCAGCGCCGACGTGCACACGTACCTCGCGGTGTGCGACGAGGTCGTCGCCGCGGGCGGCGTGAAGGTGCCGCTGGTCGACTGCTACCGCTCGACGCAGCCGATGATCGACGCGGTGAACCTCGTGCTGCGCGAGACGTTCTTCACCGGCCCGAATCGCTACGACCACCCGGTGCGCTGCGGTCGCCCCGCGCTGGTCGCCGAGGACGCGACCACGAGCGCGCCGATCGTGCTCTTGCATCTCCACGCCGACGACGAGCTGCGCGCCAAGCCGATGCGCTTCGCGCTCGCGAACGCGATCGCCGACGAGATCGCGCGGCTGATCGACGGCGGCATGCAGGTCACCGATCGATCGCGCGACGACGGGGCGCTGCGTCCGCTGCAGCCGAGCGACGTCTTCGTGCTCACGCGCACCGGCAAAGAGGCGCAGGAGGTCGCGGAGGCGCTGCGTCGCAGAGGGATCCCGCACGCGCTCTCGTCGCAAGAAGGGCTCTTCGACACCCGCGAGGCGCGCGACGTGCTCGACGTGCTGCGCGCGCTCGAAGATCCCGGCTCGCGCGCGCTGCGCCTCCGCGCGTGGATGACGCCGTTCTTCGCGGTGACCCAGGACGAGCTCGATGCGTGCCGCGCATTGCCGGGCGATCACCCATTCGCGCTGCGCATCGCGCGCTGGACGCAGCTCGCGCGCGATCACCGCTTCGCCGCGCTGTTCCAGTCGATGCTCGACGAGAGCGGGCTCGCGCGTCGCCTCCTCTTCCTGCGCGAGGGCGAGCGCGAGCTGGTGAACTACCAGCACGTGCTCGAGATCCTGCTGGCGCGCGCGAGCCAGGGACGCCTCGCGCTGCGCGAGATCACGACCGAGCTCGGCGAGCTGGTCGACACCCGGCGCAAGGTCGCGGGCGACGACGAGGACGTGCAGCGCCTCGAGAGCGAGCGCGCCGCGGTGCAGCTCCTCACGATGCACAAGAGCAAGGGCCTCGAGGCGGAGGTCGTCTTCCTGTTCGGCGGCATGACCCAGCGCCCGGCGGGCGCGCACGAGCCCCACGTGTTCCACGAGGACGGCCAGCGCGTCGCGTGGATCGGCGATCCCGGCGGCGAGCTCGGCGCGCAAGTGCACGAAGAAGAGCGCCACGAGCACGAGCGACTGCTCTACGTCGCGCTCACCCGCGCGCGCTCGCGCTCGTACCTGCCGTACATCGGGCCCGCGCCGGCGCGCGATGCGCTGCCGGCGGGCACCGGCTCGACGTTCGCGCGGCTCGCGGGCGCGTATCGCGTGCTCGCCGATCGACTGGTGCAGCTCGTCGATCGCGATCAGCTCGATCCCGCGCTCTTCGCGCGCTCGATGGTGAAGGTCACCGGCGCGCGGCGTCGCATCGCGATCCCCGCGCCGCTGCCCGCGATCGACGCGACCACCACCAGCGCGGCGCTGACGATCCCGGCGCTCGATCCGCCCGAGCGCTTCACCACGCTGCGCGGCGCGGCGCGGGGCATCGAGGTCACGTCGTACACCCGCATGAAGGCGGGGCGCGCGCGGCTCGGGCTCGATCGCACCCACGACGATCAGACCGCGTGGATCGAGGAGCTCGCGAGCGACGCGACCGCCGCGGTGGTGCCGATCGAGGCCGACGATCCGCTGCCCGCGGGCGCGGCGTTCGGCGTGTTCGTCCACGAGATCCTCGAGCACGTCGACGTGCAGCACGTGATCGCGAGCGCGGATCGCGACGCGCTGCTCGCGCACGAGCCGACGAGCGCGCTGTTCGCGGCGTCGGCCGAGCGCAACGGCATCGATCCCCGGGTGATCCCGCCGAGCGCCGAGCTCGTGATGCGCACGCTGAAGACGCCGATCCGCGCGGGCACGCTCGCGCTGCCCGAGGGCTTCGCGTCGCTGACCAAGACCGTCGCGGAGATGTCGTTCCTCCATCCGATCCCCGAGCGCGCGCACCCGCTCTTCGGCGACTGGCAGAGCCCGGATCGCGCGCCGCTCACGATCGAGCGCGGCTTCGTGCGCGGCGTGATCGATCTGATCTTCGAGCACGCGGGCCGCATCTACGTGCTCGACTGGAAGACCGATCGACTGCCGACCTACGACGCGGCGTCGCTCGAGGCGCACGTCGCCGCGCACTACGAGATCCAGGCGCGGCTCTACGCGCTCGGCGTCGCGCGCATGCTGCGCATCGCGAGCGCGAGCGAGCACGACGCGCGCTTCGGCGGGATCGTCTACTGCTTCGTGCGCGGCATGAAGGCGAACAAGCGCGGGCCGACCGAGGGCGTGACGTTCGCGCGACCGACGTTCGACACGCTCGCGGAGTGGGACCGCGCGCTGCGCGACGAGGACGCGCCGTGGGGCCACCCGCTGCCGCCGCGCCCGCGGCGCGAGGAGGCACGCTCGTGACGCGCCCGCCGCTCACGCCGCTCGGCGCCGCGCGCCATGCGATCGGGGCTGCGCCGGCGGGGGATCTCCCGGCGTTCCCCGAAGATCTCGCGGCGCTCGCGCGCAACGCCGATCTCGGCGAGGAGCGGGTGCACGTCGCGTGGGAGCTCGTGCGCGCGGTGCCTCAGCTCGCTGCCGAAGATCAGCGCGCGCTCGTGGTGCTCTTGGTGCTGCTGTTCGAGGCGATCGCGCAGGGCTCGACGCGCTTGCCGATCTCGCCGAGCGATCGCGCGGTGCTGCGCGCGCGCGCCGCGGCGCTCGGTCTGTCGCGCGCCGATCTCAAGCGCGCCGAGTCGTGCGCCGACACGATCCTCGTCGGGCTCGGCGGCAAGTCGAGCGACACGCGCGGTCAGCTCTCGATGCTCTTCGCGGCGCCCGCGGGCGCGCGCTCGCCGTACGAGCCGCTGGTCGGCGAGCCCGGCGCGTATCGCCCGGTGATCGTCGAGTCGGGCGCGCTGGTGCCGCAGCGCCTGAGCGCGACCGAGGGACGGCTCGCGTCGCGCTTGCTCGATCGCGCGCCGCCGCGCGCGCATCCCGACGCGATCGCGACCGCGCTGCGCGCGGTGCTCGCGAGCCCGGTGGTCGGAAAGCGCGGTCCGATCGTGCTCACGAGCGAGCAGACCGCGGCGGTGCACGCCGCGCTCTCGGAGCCGGTCGCGGTGATCTCGGGTGGGCCGGGCACCGGCAAGACGTCGATCGTGGTGTCGATGCTCCGCGCGCTCGCGCGCCTCGCGTCGCCCGAGGTCGCCGCGCGCGACGTCGCGCTCGCGGCGCCGACCGGCAAAGCCGCGGATCGCTTGGCGTCGTCGATCCGCGACGCGCTCGCGGCGTGCCGTGATCCGATCGATCTCGCGCTGCGCGATGCGCTCTCGGAGGCGCGCACGCTGCATCGCTTGCTCGGGTGGTCGCCGAGCGCGGAGACGTTCCGCCACGACGAGGACAGCCCGCTCGCGGAGCGCGTCGTGATCGTCGACGAAGCGTCGATGATCGATCTCGCGCTGATGGAGCGCCTCGTCGCGGCGCTGCGCCCGGAGGCGCGGCTCGTGCTGCTCGGGGACGCGGATCAGCTGCCCTCGGTCGAGCCCGGCGCGGTGCTGAGCGATCTCGTGGGCAGCGGCGGCGCGAGCACGATCACGATCACGCGGCTGACCCAGAGCCACCGCATGGATCCGCGCGATCCCGCGGGCTCGCACATCCTGGGCATCGCGCAGGCGGTGAACGCGGGGACCGCGCCGCGCGCCGAGGAAGGCCCGCTCGCGAGCGGCGTGATCCGGCGGGTGCGCGCGCCGAGCGATGCGGGCGAGGGCGTCTCGATCCTCTCGCCGCGCGATGCCGGCGCGCGCGAGGCGCTGCTCTCGTGGTGGTACCGCGAGCGCGTGGTCGCGTCGGTCGATCGCACCTTCGTGATCGACGCGCCCCACGATCACGCGCCGCTCAAGGCGCTCTTCGATCGCCTCGATGCGTCGCGCCTGCTCTGCGTGACGCGTGGTCGCGCGACCGGCGCCGACGCGATCAACGCGTGGATGGGCGCGCGCCTCGCGCGCGAGCGACGCCTGCCCGTCGGTCCGCTGCTGCTGGTGGGCGAGCCGGTGATGGTCGTGCGCAACGACTACGACCGCGGCCTCTTCAACGGCGATCAGGGCCTCGTGTTGTGGGTCGCGGAGCGAGCAGGCACGAGCGCGCGGCCGTCGCTCGTGGTGCGTCGCGGCGAGCGCTTCGTCGCGTTCCCGCTCGAGACGGTGCGCCCGCTGCTCGAGCGCGCGTACGCGACGACGGTGCACAAGGCGCAGGGCTCGGAGCACGACGCCGTCGCGCTGGTCCTGCCCGACGAAGACGTGCCGCGCCTGCTGACGCGCGAGATCGTCTACACCGCGATCACACGCGCGCGACGCTCGGTGCTGCTCGTCGGATCGGCGGATCTGCTGGCGCGCGCCATCGCGCGACCGACTGCCCGAACGACCGGGCTCGGTGCGAAGCTTCGTTCGCGCGGTGCGTGAATTCCTACGCAGTGACGACCCTCTCGGCCGCCCCGCGGATCGTGGACAGATGCGAGTAGCCGCCTCAGACTCCGCGGCGGCCGAACGAGAGAGGGACTGCTCGGATGCTTCGTTACAAGGCCGACAGGCGCACCATCGGGTTCGTCGCGACGTACTTCGCGCTCGTCGCGCTCCCCTTCGCCGTCGATCTTCCGTGGTGGGCCGCGGTGCCGCTCGTCGTGGCGCTCTGCCTGCTCTCGTTCTTCTGCGCGGTCGCGACGCACAACACCGTGCACACGCCGGTGTTCAAGAAGCGCTCGCTGAACCGCCTGTTCCAGGTGGCGCTCTCGCTGACGTACGGGCACCCGGTCTCGATGTTCGTGCCGGGGCACAACCTCAGCCACCACAAGTACCTTCAGACGCCGAAGGACCGGATGCGCACCGACAAGCTGCGCTTCCGCTGGAACCTGCTGAACCAGCTCTTCTTCATGTTCGTGATCGGCGGCGCGATCTTCAAGGACAACGCCGAGTACGTCGCGGTCATGAAGGCGAAGCGCTCGCCGTGGTACCGCCAGTTCCTGCTCGAGATGACGGTGTACGTCGCGTTCCTCGTGGGCACGCTCGCGCTCTCGATCTGGATGGACGGCTTCCCCTGGCGCTTCCTCGTGTTCGTGGTGCTCCCGCACCAGTACGCGGCGTGGGGGATCATGGGCGTGAACTTCGTGCAGCACGACGGCTGCGACGTGGGGCACCCCTACAACCACAGCCGCAACTTCACGAGCAAGGTCGAGAACTGGTTCACGTTCAACAACGGCTATCACGGGATCCACCACGAGCACCCCGCGCTGCACTGGTCGCTCGCGCCCGAGGCGCACGCGAAGGAGTACGCGCCGCACATCGATCCCCGACTCGATCAGCCGTCGATCCTGCTCTACGCGTTCCGCATGTACGTCTGGCCGGGCAAGCGCGTGCGCTACGACGGCACGCCGGTCGTGCTCGGTCCCGTGGTGCCCGACGAGCCGTGGGTGCAGACCGCGGTGAAGCAGGGCGGCGGTGACGCCGAGCTCGCGGGCGACGGCGAGTACGGCGCGGCCGCCTAACCGCGCAGCGCGCTCACCACGCGCTCGAGCACCGGCGCGACGTCGGCGTCGCGCGCGAGCGCGTCTGCGTCGAGCGCCTTGCCCGCGAGCGGCACCGTCATCGCGGCGTCGACCACGATCGTCGCGCCCATCACGGTGAGCGACTCGACCAGCGACTCGTGCGCGAGCTTCGCGCGGTTCGACGCGTTGAGCACCGCGACGCGCTTCGCGTAGAGCTCGCCGCTGCCGACCAGCCAGTCGAGCGCGTTCTTGAGCACGCCGGGCACGCCGTGGGCGTACTCGGGCGTGGAGAAGAGCACCGCGTCGCAGTCGCGCAGCGTCGCGCGCATCTGCTTCACCGCGTCGCTCGCGTCGTCGTCGGCGACGTCGGGATCGAACCACGGCAGCTCGCGCATGCCGTCGTAGAACGTGACGCGCACGTCGTGATCGCGCGCGACGTGCGCGACCGCGCGCAAGAGCGCGGTCGTCGACGACACCGCGCGCACGCTGCCCGAGATCGCGATCACGTGCTTCATCGCGTCACCACGACCTCGGAGAAGCGCATCGCGACGCGCTCGACTCCGTCGAGATCGAGCGCGCTCCCGGTCGCCCCGGTCGCGTCCACCGCGCGCACCCGCACCGCGCCGACGCACTCGCTCGCGAGCGGCCCGCTCGCGCCGCCGAGCACCGTCGTGATCGCGCGATCGCCCGACGCGTCCTCGCACTCGATCACGATCATCGCCGCGCCCGCGACCGCGCCGACCGTGATGCCGGTGTCGCGCGCGACCGTCACCTCGGGCAGCGCGAGGAACGCGGGCAAGCGACCCACCGCGTCGGGGCTCGTCAGGTGCCGCAGCAGCACCACGCTGCGCGCGCCGCCGTCGTTCGCGCTGTCGTACGCCTGGGCCATCACCCACCACGTCGCGTCCGCGAGCGCGCCCGAGAGCTCGGGCACCGCGAGCACGCCGCCTTCGCCCGCGGTCTGCGGGAGCAGCGAGATGCCGTGCGACGTCGCGATCCCGGGCACGCCGACGACCGCGTCGAGCCCGACCGGCGGCAAGGGCAGCGGGCCCTCCATCGCGAGCGGGATCGCGGCGACGCGCGACGCGGGATCGAGCACCGAGACCTCGACGCTCCCGCCTTCGCCGATCTCGCCGATGCCGAACCCGATCGCCTCGCCCGATGCGTCGCGCAGGATCGCCGCGACGTGATCGACCTCGACCGGCGCGCTCGCGCGGAAGCGGCACGCGCCGCTGCCCTCGTCGACGCACGCGCCGGGCGTCGCGTCGTCGATCGCGCTCGGACGCGAGAGGTGCGGCTGGACGAGCGGCCCGGCGAGCACGCTCGCCGCCCCCAGCGTGTCGGCGCCGACGACGCGGCCCTCGATCGATTGCTCCGCGCTCGCGCGCGCGACCGGGATCACCACACGATCCGCGGCCACGCCGGCCCACGTGGTGGTGCCCGCGTAGCGGCCCTCGGTGCGCACCGCGATCGTCACCGCGCCTTCGAGCCGCGCGTCCTCGAACGTCGCGTAGCCCGGCGTCATCGACTCCGCGATCGACGCCGACCCCGCGCGCACCTCGATGACGGCTCCGTCGATCGGCGCGCGCGAGTCCTCGCCGATCACGATGACCTCGATGCGGCCCGAGAGCGCCTCGCCCGAGATCCCTGGCGCGAACGGCCCGTCCGGCGCGCTCGCTCCGTCGTCGCCGCATCCGCCGAGCAGCGCGAGCGCCACCACGAGCACGCGCGCCGCGAACCTGCCGCGAAGGGAAGTCATGCCCGAAAGCGTGCCACGACCCAGGCCGCGCGCGAGCCCCACGGTCCGAGGCGTCATTCGGTCGGCACTCCGGTGAGCAGCGAGATGGGCTGTCCCGCGGGCACGACCATCACGCGCGAGCCGGGGTTCTCGAGCAGCGCGCGCGTCGCCTCGATCTCGCGCAGGCGCAGCACCGGAGGCGTGAGCGACTGCGCGATCGTGCGGTTCGCCTCGGCTTCGGCGCGCGCGCGGATCAGCTGCGCCGCGGCTTGTCCTTCGGCCTCGGTGCGCAGGCGTGCGGCCTCGGCCTCCGCGGTCATCAGCGCTTGCTGGCGCTGCGCGGTGGCCTGCCTCTGGCGCTGCACGTCCGCGATCGCCTCGTCGAGCGTGTCGGGCAGGTCGATGTTCAGCAGCAGCACGTTGTCGATGAGGATCGCGTCCTCGCGGATGCCGCGGCTGCGCAGCAGCGAGCGGATGCCGCCGTGCACGAGCGCCTCCATGCGCGTCTGGAACGTCGTGCGATCGTCGACGAGCTCGATCGCGGTGAAGCCCGCGGCCGCGTCGCGCACCGCGGTGCGCACGATCGGATGGATCACGCTCGTCGCGTACTGCTCGCCGAGCAGTCGATACACCGGCACCGCCGCGCCCGGATTGAGATGGAACTGCACGCTCACGCCGAGCGAGACGCTCAGCTGATCGCGCGTGAGCGCGTCGACGTCGGCGTCGTGCGGCGTCGTCGCCTCGCCCGACTCGCCCATCTGATAGGTCTGGTTCTGGATGCTCAGCGGCGAGACGTCGGTGAACGGGCTGATGAAGTGGAAGCCTTCGGGATAGGTCCACGGCTCCACGCGCCCCCAGTTCGCAGCGACGCCGACGTGCCCCGGCGGGACCGTCGAGTTGCACCCCGCGAGCACCACGAGAACGAGCGCGAGCCCCGCACCACGGATCATCGATCGACCTCCTGCGCGCGGACGAACCCGCGCCGCGCCCCCGGCGTTCCGGACGCGCCCGAGCGTCGCACGTCCCGCGTTCCTCGGATTCGCGTTTAATCCGCCTTAATTCGAGCGATGCAGGGGGATGGCGCACCCCTCACTCAGAGCCTCGCGTGGACTGCGAGCTCGGCTTGGAGGGACGACATGCGCTGGAGGACGTGGGGGATTCTCCTCGGCTGGATGGGCGCCGCGCTGGTGACGACGGCGTGCGGCGACGACGGCGGAGCGGGCGACGGAAACGATGCCGGCCCGATCGCGCCCGGCGAGGACGCAGGGCCCGGCCAGGACGGCGGGCCGATCGACGATCTCGACGGCGGCTCACTGCCGCTCACCGCGCGCGTGCTGCCGACGAACGGCTCGGCGATCGCGCTGACGAGCGACGACGCGTACGCGGTCGCCGCGAACCGTCAGGCGGGCACGATCACGGTGCTGCGCTTCACGCCGGGGCCGACGCCGCTGCTCGAGGTGGTCGCGGACTTCGACGTCGGCGCGTCGGAGCCGTGGTCGGTCGTGATCGGCAACGACGACGACACCGCGTACGTGATCCTGCGCGAGGCGCAGCAGGTCGTCCGCATCGACGATCTTCGCGGCACGCCCGCGCTCGCCGCGTCGCGCGCGGCGACCGGCAGCGAGCCCACGGGCATCGCGATCTCGCCGACGGGGCGCGCGCTCTACGTCGCGGAGTGGGCCGAGGGCCGCGTCAGCGTGATCGACACCGCGACGATGTCGCGCACGTCGTCGATCGATCTGAACGCAGCGCTGGTCGCGACCGGCGCGCTCGGCCCGACCGCGGTCGCGCGCGCCGGGCTCGCGCATCCGCGCGCGCTCGTGATCACGAACGACGGCGACACCGAGGACGACGACGAGCAGCTCTTCGTCACCGAGTACTTCGCGCAGGATCGTGTGGGCGCGACGCTGCCCGCCGACGAGTCGCGCTTCGACGTCGCGAAGCAGGGCATCGTCTATCGCGCCGCGCTGAGCGCGCCGAGCGTGGTGTCGACGATCACGCTCTCGCCGGTCGCCGACACCGGGTTCGTCGACAGCGTGGGCAACACGACCGGCTGCTTCCCGAACCAGCTCCAGACCGTCGCGCTCGACTCGGGGCGCCTGCACGTCGGTGCGCTCTGCGCGTCGCCGCGCGGCCCGACCGGCGGTGCGGTGCCGAACTTCAAGACCGAGGTGCACACCGCGATCTTCGCGATCGACGTCGCGACCGGCACCGAGCTGCCCGAGAGCCGTCTCCTGCTCACGCGCGCGTTCACCGATCGCTACGACGCCGCGAGCACGCCCGAGGACGCCTCGCGCCGCATCCCGCTCATCGCGACCGATCTCGCGTTCATCCGCGCGGGGCGCGTCGGCTACGTCACGGCGTACGGCTCGGACGCCGTGTTCCGCTTCGTCTACGGCGACGACGGGCGCGTGACCGAGGTCGGCTCCGCGGCGAACTCGTTCATCAACCTCGCGCCGGGCGGTCGCCTGCCGCTGGGCATCGCGATCGCGCGCGGCGCGACGGTGCAGGCGCTCGTGCTCAACGAGGCGACGCGAAACGTGTCGATCCTCGCGTTCCAGACGCAGTCGGTGGTGAGCGCGGTGCAGGTGACCGCGATGCCCTCGGAGGGCTCGGACGAGGCGCACGCGCTCGAGGGCCGCCGTCTCTTCGTGACCGGGCTCGGGCGCTGGTCGCTGAACGGCCAGTCGTGGAACTCGTGCGAGAGCTGCCACGGTGACGGGCTCACCGACAACGTCACGTGGTTCTTCGCGCGCGGCCCGCGCCAGAGCACGTCGCTCGACGGCAGCTACGACTCCGCGGATCCCACCGAGCGCCGCGTCTTCAACTGGACCGGCATCTTCGACGAGATGCACGACTTCGAGCTCAACACGCGCGGCAACTCGGGCGGCGTGGGCGCGATCGTGCACGCGACGAGCACGCCCCCCGTGGCCGCCGATCGCCTCCACTTCGACGGCAGCACGCCGGTGCCCGACGGTCAGGTCGCGACCGCGACGCCGCAAGCGGGCCTCAACGGATCGACGCAGGGCATGATGCCGGGCGCGGCGGGCGCGCAGCGCTCCGTGCTGCCCGACTGGGATCGCATCGACGCGTACGTGCGCACCGTCCGCTCGCCGCACGCGCCGACCTCGCTGAACGCCGCGGACGTCGCCGCGGGCCGCGCGCTCTTCGAGGCGAACAACTGCGCCGGCTGCCACGGCACGTCGATGTGGACGATCTCGCGCGTGTTCTACACGCCGAGCGAGGCCAACAACCATCCGGTCACCGGCCTGCTCCGCACGACGACGTACACGGCCGACGCGGCGTTCCCCGCGGCGCTCAACCCGGCGACCGCGGGCGCGGGACGCACCGCGAGCCTGCGCTTCCCGGCGGGCCCGACCGCGGCGGCGAACGATCAGATCCAGTGCGTGCTCCGCAACGTCGGCACGTTCCCCGGGACCGGCAGCCTCCCGGTCGCGCCCGAGGGCGTGGTCACGAGCGAGGTGCGCCAGGACATGACGACGATCGCGCAGGGCGCGAGCGGCTACAACCCGCCCTCGCTGCTCGGCATGGCGACCGGCGCGCCCTACTTCCACGCGGGCAACGCGCGCACCCTCGAAGAGGTGTTCGCGACGACGTTCCGCGCCCACCACACCGCGATGTCGGTGAACTTCCTGATCGGCGGCACGCGTGATCAGGAGATCCGTCAGATCGTCGCGTTCCTGCTCTCGATCGACGAGGGCACGGCGCCGGTCGACGTGCCGAGCGAAGCGCAGCTCGGCTACGACGCGACGCTCTGCCCCGACGCATTCTGATGCGCTGAAACGACTCACCGACGCGAGCACGCAGGACGAGCCGGACACGATCGACGCGCGACGGGGGCAGCCTCCTCCTCCCACCCCGTCCCCAGCGCGCGAAGATCGATCGAGCCGCTCGTCCTGCGTGCGGCGGCGTTCGTCACCTCGCGAGCCACGCGAGCTCGAGCCCCTCGAGCGCGCGCGCGGCGCGCGCGTCGGCGCGCTCGGCGAGCCAGTCGTCGCGCAGCTCGGTGAGCACTCGGCCGAGGCGATTCTGGCCGCGCCATCGGGCACGACGGCACGCGTCGGGATGGCTCGCGCCGAGGCCGATGCCCCAGATGCGATCACGCGGGCTCGCCTCGACCAGCGTCGCGCCCTTCGTCGCGAGGAGCACGTCGCGGCGCTCCGGCGCTGCGAGCTTCGCGTCGTTGCCGGCGTAGACGAGGTCCGCGGAGCGCGCCTTCCAGATCGCGTCGTCGAAATTGCGCACCTTGCGACCGAGCGCCTTCGCCTCGCGCGGATGCGGCGCGACGAGGATCGCGCCGAGCATCTCCACGTCGCGGAAGAGCAGCGCCTTGGCCGCCATCATCCAGTGCTCCGCCGTGGGGAAGGGCGCGCCCGCGAGCGTGAACGGCGCGGGGTGCCACTGCGAGAAGAGCACCTCGTGGCCGTAGAAGAAGACGAATTCCTCGCCCGTGTCCGGGTCTCGTCCGCGCGACAGCATCGTGATCACCTCGGCTTCGATGCGTCGCGCATCGAAGGTTCGATGCACTATGCAGCAAAGTCCGCGGCGCGCCACTCACGCGGGGACGCGACGGAGCGGCACCGATGCATCGAGGAGGTGCCCGCCCTCCTTGAACACGACGACGCCGCGCAGCCCGAGGTTGCGCAGCGTGGTCACCGCGACGCGCACGCGGTTCTGCGCCGCGAGCGGCATGACCTTCTCGCCGGGCCATCCCGCCGCGACGAGCTCGTCGATGCCCACCGGCTCGCCCGGCGCGCGCAGCCGCGCGCTCGCGAGCGCATCGAGCACCCGCGCGATCGTCGGGCGTGATCCGAGATCGACGACCTCGCGGCCCGGCACGCGGAACCACGCCGCGCCGTCGGCGATCTCGAGCTCGTCCGCCGGGAGCGCGCGACGGAGCATTCGCATCGCGAAGCGCACGTCGTCGCTCTGCGCCGCGAACGTCTCGGCGGCGGTGATCACCTCTCTCGCGCGCGCGATCGCGGCTTCGCTCTCGCCGCGCACCCCGCGCTCGATCGCCGCCGCGATCGCGACCTGTGCGCGATGCAGGTCGAGCGTCGCGATCAGCGCGGGATCGCCCACCTCGCGCAGCCTGCGCTCCGCGAGCTCGAGATCGTTCTGCGCAGCGCCCGCGCGTCCGCTCGATGCGAGCGCGGCCGCGCGTGCTGCGAGGAACACGCCCTCGAGCCGCACGTCGCGCACCTCCGAGAGCACCTCGAGCGCGCGCGAGTACGCCGCGCGCGCCGCGACGAGCTGACCGCGCTCGTGGTGCACCGCGCCGAGGTAGCCGAGCAGGTGCGCCTCGAACGGGCGATCGCCCACCGTGCGCAGGCACGCGAGCGCGCGCTCGAGGTGCGCGTGCGCTTCGTCGAGGTGGCCCTGCTCCTGGTCGAGGATCGCGAGGTTCCCGCGCACCAGGCCCTCGAGGCGCAGATCGTCGCCCGGCGATCGCGCGAGCGCTTCTTCGTAGTGGGCGCGCGCGCGGTCGTGCTCGCCGCGCATCAAGCACAGGTTGCCGAGATCGCGCCGCGCCTGGGCCTCGGCGTGGGCGTCTCCGAGCGAGATCGCGAGATCGAGCGCGAGCGCGTAGTGCTCCTGCGCGACGTCGAGCTTGCCGCGCCCGTGGTGCACCAGGCCGAGCGCGGCGTGCGCGCGCTGCTCGGCGCGGCGGTCACGATCACGTCGTGCCTCGGAGAGCGCGAGCTCGAGCTCGGTCGTCGCGTCCTCGAAGCGCCCTTGCGCGAGCCACGCCTCGCCGAGCTCCACGCGCACCGCGCCACCGCTCAGCCGATCGCGCGCGGACTCGAGATCGCGCACGCACGCGTCCATCTCACCGCGATCGCGCAGCACGCGCGCACGCGCGACCAGCGCTCGGGTCGCGCGCGTCGCGTCCGAGGCGAGGGCAGGCGAGGCGATCACCGCATCGAGGCGCTCGAGGTGGGCTCCGCCCGGGCCGAGCCGCGCGACCACCGCGTCGATCGCGAGCAGCAGGTCGACGCGGAGCGCGACGGATTCGGCATCGTCGCGCGTCGCGATCGCGTCGTGCGCGGCGAGCATGGGCTCGCGCTCGACCGCGAGCCACGCGAGCGCGGCGCGCGCATGGCGTCCTCGCAGCTCGCCGAGGCGCTTCGCGCCCTCGCGCCCGAAGAAGCGCGCCATGCGCAGCCCGGCCTCGCGATCCTCGAGCTTCTCGAGGCCGTACTCGCGCACGCTCTCGAGCAGGCGCACCCGCCCTTGATGGGCGCGCGCCACGAGCGACTTCTCGCGCAGCGACTGCAGGATCTCGAGCGCGCCGCGCTCTTCGCGCGAGTCGCGCGCGATGGTCGCGACCGCGGCGTCGACCGAGAACGTGCCGCGATGGAGCGCGAGGCACGTGAGCGCGCGGCGCTCCTCGTCGCTCAAGAGATCCCACGACCAGTCGATCGCACCGCGCAGCGTCGCTTGTCGCGCGGGCGCATCGCGACGACCGTGCGCGAGCACGTCGAGCCCGCTGAGGCGCCCCGTCTCGAGCGATCCCTCGGCGAGCCGATCGCGCAGCTCGATCGCGCCCATCAGCGCGAGGCGTGACGCGGCGAGCTCGAGCGCGAGCGGGATGCCCTCGAGGCGTCGCGCGATCTCGGCGATCGCGGCGAGCTCGTCGTCGCCCTGCGGCACGTACCCCGGCGCGCGCGCGAGCAGGAGCAGCACCGCGTCGGTCGTCGCGATCGCGGCGCCCGCTGCGCCCTCGTCGGGCACCGCGAGCGGAGGGATCTCGACGACGTCCTCGCCGCGCACCCGCATCACCTCGCGCGAGGTCACGACGATCGTCAGCGCGCTCGACTTCGCGCTCCACGGCGCGACGGTCGCGACGGCGTGCGCGGTGATCTGCTCGAAGTTGTCGAGCACGAGCAGCGTGCGCCCGCGCGCCGCCAACGCCTCGCCGATGCGCGCCGCGCCGCTCGCCGCGTCGACGCTGCCGCCGAGCCGTAGATCGATCGCGCCCGCGACGTCGCGCACGACGTCGTCGAGCGAGGTCGCGGCCGAGAGGTCGACGAAGATCGCGCCCTCGACGATGCCGCGCGATGCGCTCTCGCGCGCGAGCGCGATCGAGAGGCGCGTCTTGCCGGTGCCGGGCGGGCCGAGGAGCGTGAGCACGCGCGCGCCACCCTCGATCCGCGCCGTGAGCGCGTCGATCTCGGCGCGCCGTCCGACGAAGCGATCGGGCGGATCGGGAACGCGGAGCTCGGGCCCGCCCGAGCCTGCTGCGGCCCGTCGCGGGCGTGCCACACCCCCCGCTGCACGGCGGCTCGCCATCGACCGGCCGACGTACCACGCGGCCCGCCCGGTCGTCACGTTCGCTACAGTTTCCGTAGCGTCACGAGGGTCGCGCCCCACCCGCCGCGCTCCGGCGGCGCGAGGCGATACTCGAGCACGTCGTCACGCCGCGCGAGGATCGCGTGCACGCTGCGGCGCAGCGCGCCGGTGCCCTTGCCGTGCACGATGCGCAGCTCGAAGAGCCCGTGCGCGCGGCACTCGTCGATCCACGTCGGCAACAGATCGCCGAGCTCGCGCGGATCGAACGTGTGCAGGTCGAGCACCCCGTCGATCGGCAGCGCGACGACCGCGTCGGGACGGAAGTCGTCGTCGTCGTCGCTCACAGCGATGCGATCGCGGCGCGCAGGACCTCGGCCGAGCGCTCGAGGCCGGCGCGCTCCTTCGCGTCCAACGAGGGCGAGAGCACGCGCGTCGCGCCTTCGCGGCCGACCACCACCGGCAACGAGAGCGCGACCTCGCCGCCCAGACCGACGCTGCCGTCGTGCACTCGGCTCGCGGTGAGCACGCGACGCTCGTCGCGCAGCAGCGATCCGAGCAGGTGCGCGGTGACGAGCCCGATCGCGTGGTTGGTCGCGCCCTTGCGCCGGATGATCTCGTACGCCGCGGTGCGCACCTCGGCCGCGATCGCGGTCTCGCGCTCGCTCGCCCAGCCCGGCGCGGAGCGCAGCGAAACACCGCCGACGTTCGCGGCCGACCACGCGACGACCTCGGAGTCGCCGTGCTCGCCGAGCACGTGCGCGTGCACCGAGCGCGGATCGATCGCGAGCTCGCGCCCGATCATCTGACGCAGCCGCGCGGTGTCGAGCATCGTCCCGGTGCCGATCACGCGCTCGGGCGGGAGCCCCGACGCGCGCCACACCACGTGCGTGAGCACGTCGACCGGGTTGGTCACGACGACGATCGTCGCGCGCCCACCGCGCAGCTCGGTCGCGATGTCGCGCACGATGCTCGCGTTCTCGCGCAGCAGGTCGAGCCGCGACTGCTCGGGCCGCCCGCCCTTGCCCGCGGCGATCACGACCACGTCGCAGTCGCGCATCTCCTCGATCTCGGCGCAGCGCACGTCGGCGCTCGGATAGAACGACGCGCCTTGTGCGAGGTCCATCGCCTCACCGTCGGCCAGATCGGGCCGACGGTCGTGGAGCCAGAGCTCGCGCGCGAGCCCTTCGTGGAGCGTCGAGATCGCGACGCTCGACCCCACCCAGCCCATGCCGATGATCCCGACGCGCATGACGCAAGCATCTGCGCCCCGCGGGGCGCGTGTCACGCCCGGGGGCGACGAACGCTCCATCGCGATCTCACTCACGCTCTCGCCACCACACCGCGCACGGCGCACGCTCCGCGCGCACCGCCATGCGTCACCACTTCGCGCTCGATCCCTCGATCACGTTCCTCAACCACGGCTCGTTCGGCGCGTGCCCGCGCGTCGTGCTCGACGCGCAGCGCGCGATCCGAGACCGCATGGAGGCCGAGCCGGTGCGCTTCTTCACGCGCGAAGCGCCCGCGCTGATCGACGCCGCGCGCGAGCGCATCGCCGCGTTCGTCGGCGCGCACCCCGAGGACCTCGTCTTCGTGCGCAACGCGACGCAGGCGGTCAGCGCCGTGCTCGCGTCGCTCCCGCTCGAGCCCGGCGACGAGCTGCTCACGACCGATCACGCCTACGGCGCGTGCAAGAACGCCCTCGACTTCTTCGCGCAGAAGCGCGGCGCGCGCGTCGTGGTCGCGCACGTGCCGTTCCCGATCACCCATGCGTCGCAGGTCACCGACGCGATCCTCGCCGCGGTCACGCCGCGCACCCGCGTCGCGCTGATCGATCACGTGACGAGCCCCACCGGCCTCGTCTTCCCGATCGCCGACATCGTCGCGGCGCTGCGCGAGCGCGGCGTCGAGACGCTGGTCGACGGAGCGCACGCGCCCGGGATGCTCCCGCTCGCGCTCGATCGCCTCGGCGCTGCGTATTACACGGGCAACCTGCACAAGTGGCTCTGCGCGCCGAAGGGCTGCGCGATCCTCCACGTCCGTCGCGATCGCCAGAGCGATCTCCATCCCTCGACGATCAGCCACGGCGCGCGCAGCAAGCGCGCTCGCCCGCGCTTGTGGGAGGAGTTCGACTGGGTCGGCACCGACGATCCGAGCCCGTGGATCTGCGCGCCCGACGCGCTCGACGCGATCTCCTCGTTCCTCCCCGGCGGCATCGACGCGCTCCGCGCGCGCAATCGCTCGCTCGCCCTCTTCGCGCGCGATCGCCTGTGCGAGACGCTCGGCGTCGCCGCGCCCGCGCCCGACGACATGATCGGCTCGCTCGCCGCGGTGCCGCTGCCCACCTCGAGCGCGCCGCCGCCCGCGTCGGCGTTCGAGATCGATCCGCTCCAGGACGCGCTCTTCACCCGGCACCAGATCGAGATCCCGGTCTTCCCCCATCCCGCGCCGCCCGCCCGTCTGATCCGCATCGCGTGCCAGATCTACGTCGAGCGCGCCGATGTCGAGCGACTGTGCGATGCGCTGCGCAACGAGCTGGCGCGGTGATTGCTGAACGTCGCGCGCGATGATTTCCACCGTCACTCGATTGACACTGCTCTCCATCGTCCTCGCGCTATTCGGCTGCGGAAACGAGGGTCCGTCCGGACTGCCGGTCCTCGGCGCCGGCGAGCACACCTCGGCCGCCGTCGAGATCCTCACGGTCGTGGGACCGGATGTCCTGCACTCGCCGACCGACCTCGCGTTCCGCCCCGACGCGCCGAACGAGCTCTGGGTCACGATGCGCACCGCGAACGCGATCCTCGTCATCGACGAGCCCGGCACCCCGGCGCAGCGCTCGATGGAGTACGCGGCGCTCGGCAACACGCACTTCCTGCCGGCGCCGTCGGCGCTCGCGTTCGGCACCGCGGATCGCCTCGCGACGATCCACGAGATCGACGTGCCCACCCAGCGCGAGACGCCGTGGGACTTCATGGGCCCGACGCTCTGGCCGACCGACCGCGGTCTCTTCGACGGCGGTCACGCGTCGCACATGGACATGCTCCACAACACGCCGAACGGCATCGGCATCGCGTGGGAGCAGGGCAACGTGTACTGGATCGTCGACGGCCAGCACGGCTCGATCACGCGCTACGACTTCGTCGCGGATCACGGCCCGGGCCAGCACGACCACAGCGACGGCATCATCTCGCGCTACGCAGAGGGCCAGATCGGCTACGTCGAGGGCGTGCCCGCGCACGCCGAGCTCGATCACGCGACCGGCCTGCTCTACGTGGCGGACCCCGGCAATCACCGCGTCGTCGCGCTCGACATCGCGAGCGGCACGCGCGGCGCCGAGATGGGCCCGAACTACGACGGCTGCGAGATGTTCGTGATGAACGACGCGACGCTCACGACGTTCGTCGACGGCACGGTGATGAACCTCGTGCAGCCGAGCGGCATCGCGCTGCACGACGGATACCTGTTCGTCAGCGATCACGCGACGTCGGTGATCGCGGCGTTCGATCTCGTCACCGGCGCGCTCGTCGACTGGATCGGCCTGCAGGACGTCGTCCCGCCCGGCGGTCTCGGCGGCATCGACTTCGATCAGGAGGGCCGCCTCTTCGTGACGGACATCGCGGGCCAGCGCGTGCTCCGCATCGCGCCCCGCCTCTGAGGAGATTCCGCCAAGGAGAGCAGGAAGGCAGGAGAGGGCAGGAGCATTCGTGATTGTCGCGATCGCATCTTCCCTCCTGCAACTCCTGCTCTCCTCAGCGGCACATCCTCCTGCTCTCCTCGTCGCTCCTGCGCTCCTCAGCGGCTTACGCTCCTGCTCTCCCGAGCGGCTTCGCCTCCGGCGCTCCTCGTCCTGAACGGCCGTTCGGTCGTGACGCGTAGGTGTCCGGCATCGCGACCGAAACGGCGATCTCGCGCGACCGCTCCTCGTCGAGAGTTGAGGTATGCTCCCGCGCGATGTCTCTCGGGAAGCAAGCGTTCGAAGCCGCCAGTCAGTACCTGCGCCGCAATCCGCAGGAGCTGAGCCGTGTCGTGTGGAACCTGCTCGGCCTGCGCGTCGGTGTGCCGATCGACGCGCTGCGGTGGCTGCTCGAGCGCGTCGCGAAGAGCGGCAAGGTGAAGGACCCGGTGCTGACCGAGGTGCCACCCGGGATCCGCATCACCGCGACGGTCGATCTGATGAAGACGCCGGTGCGCGCGAGCGCGGTCGTCTACATCGATCGCATGGTCCTCACGCCGGCGCAGCTGCGCATCGAGACGCGCCTCGAGGAGATCTGGATGGAGGTCCAGGGCGAGGTGCAGTCGCCCGTCGCCGCGCTCATCAAGAGCGGCGCGCTCGACCTCAGCAAGCCGGGCAACCTCGCCAAGTACATGCCGCTGCCGCCGACCGTGGTGGAGGCGCGCGAGAACCGCATCGTCGTCGACCTCATGAAGGACCCGAAGATCGCGGACAACCCGATGGTCCAGCGCATCCTGCCGCTCGTCACGCCGGTGGTGACCGCGTACGGCCTCGAGACCGACGACGATCACCTCGAGGTGATGTTCCGCCCGCTGCCCGAGGGTCTGCGTCCCGCCGCGAGCGCGATCCGTCGCCACCTCGTGCGCCCCGGGATCCAGCGGATCCGCGCGCTGCTCCCCGGCTGATCGTGTCAGAGATCCGCGCAGCGCGCGAGCGTGCTCGCGGCGTCGGGCATCGCGCAGAGGCACGCCAGGTCCGTGCGTGTGATGCAGTGCCCGTCGGACACGATCCCGCGCCCGGTCTCGCAGAGCTCGTCGGCGTCGCAGTCGTCGTCGGCGACGCACTCGCGCCGCGCGTCGGAGCGCGCGCAGAAGCCCTGCTCGCCGACGATCACGCACTGCATGCCCTCGTCGCAGTCGAGCGTCGCGGTGCACGCCTGGCCGAGCGACCCGCAGGTCGGGCCCGCGTCGGGCTCGCCGCCTGCGTCGCGAGACTCGCTGCACGCCGTGACCAGGAGCGCGATCAGCACTGCGACTCGAGCCAGCTTCATGTTCGTCCTCCCCGCTCCGCGCGATGATACGGCAGCGCGGCGCGCGCGATCGGGGGCTATGCTCTCCGATCGATGATCGCGAGCATCAAGAAGCGAATCGTCACTCCGATCACGGCGACGTTCGATCGCGCAGCGTCGCGTGTGATCTTCGGCCGCAGCGAGCAGAGCAAGCGGCGCTCGGCCGCGGAGTCGCTCGGACCGATCGAGCGACACCGCAGGCTCGACGAGATCGGCGCGTTCTACGGCACCGCGCAGCACGTCGGCGATCCCGACTCGTTCTTCCCGCGCATCGCGGCCGACGGGCTCCGCGAGCAGCACGTCGGACGGATCGGCCAGGACGGCACGATCGTCGATCTGCGCTGGCGCAGCGCGCTCGCGCCGCTCTCGAGCGACCCCGAGGTGGTGCGGCGGCTCGAGGAGCGCGCGGACGTGAACCACACCGCGATCGTGCGGCTCTACGCGCACCTCGATCGCCCGCGCCCGACGATCGTGCTGCTGCACGGCTATCTCGGCGGCGTGTTCGCGATCGAAGAGGTCGCGTTCCCGGTGCGCTGGATGTTCGAGCGCGGGCTCGACGTCGTGCTCGGCGTGCTCCCGCACCACGGGCCGCGCGGGATCCGCGGTCGGCGCCCGCTGCTGCCGCACAGCGATCCGCGCATCACGATCGAGAGCTTCCGCCACGCGATCGTCGATCTGCGCACGCTCGTGTCGGTGCTGCGCGATCGCGGCGCGCCGGCCGTGGGCGCGATGGGCATGAGCCTCGGCGGCTACACGAGCGCGCTGCTCGCGACCGTCGAGCCGATCGACTTCGTGGTGCCGATGATCCCGCTCGCGTCGATCGCGGACTTCGCGCGCGACGGCGATCGCCTCGTCGGCACCGCGACGCAACGGCGCGAGCAGTACGACGCGCTCGAGAAGGCACACTGCGCGGTGAGCCCGCTCGCGCGCCCGTCGAAGGTCGATCCGGCGCGCGCGCTGGTGATCGCGGGCTCGGGGGATCGCATCACGCCGCAGTCGCACGCGGAGAAGCTCGCGAAGCACCTCGACGCGCGGCTGCACCTCTTCGACGGCGGGCACCTGCTCCAGGTCGGGCGCGACGAGGGCTTCCGCGAGGTGGCGCGCATGCTGGCGCGCGAGGGCTGGCTCGAGCCGCGCGGCGGACCGAGGTTGTGAAGAAAGTTTGAACGCTCGCCGCGGGACCGGGAACTCCGGGCATCATCGCTCGCCTCGGAGGCCTGGATGCATCGCCCTTCCTTGCTCGTGCTGCTCGTCCTCTCGCTGACCGCATGTGACGGCGATCCGCCCGCGAGCGATCCCGACGCTGGCACGTGCGAGCCCGATCGCGCGGCGTTCGCGTCGCAGGCGTTGCCACGCCTCGAGCGCTACTGCGGCTCGTGCCACGGCGCGTCCCCGCAGTACGGCGCGCCGATGTCGCTGCTCGACGCCGACGCGCTGCTCGCGGTGCGCCCCGACGGAACGCGCCTCGCCGATCGCGTGGTCGCGCGACTGATGGACGGCACGATGCCGCCGGTCGGCATGCCGCGCCTGCCGGATGCCGAGGCCGATGCGCTCGCGCGCTGGGCGAGCTGCGGCGCCGCGGACGTGCCGCAGGGCACGGGCCTCCGTGCGAGCGCGCCGGTGTTCCTCTCGCCCGACGAGGCGCCGCCCGGCCTCGCGACGATCGATCTCGCCGCGAACGAGCACCCGGTCGGGCCCGAGGTCCGCGACGAGTACCGCTGCTTCACCTTCGAGCCCGCGCTCGACGGGGATCGCTTCGTGCGCCGCTTCGAGATGATCTACGACGAGACGCGCGTGCTGCATCACCTCGTGCTGCTGCGCGACAGCGAGCACAACGCGCCGCTCGGCGAGTTCGACTGCTACGACGGCAGCGGCATGCCCGCGGGCAGCGAGTACCTCTACGCGTGGGCGCCCGGCACCGGCGCGTTCCAGTTCCCCGAGGGCGGCCTGCGCGTCTCGCCGGGCGATCGGTTCCTCGTGCAGATCCACTACAACAACGGCGCCGCGATCCCCGACGTGCGCGACAGCTCGGGCGTGCGCCTGTACCTCGATGCGCCGACCGGGACCGAGTACGGCATGGTCGCGATCGGGCCGCTCGACTTCGAGATCCCGGCGCGCGAGTCGCGCACCGTCTCGAGCCGCTGCACGTTCGCGAGCGAGACGCGCGTGCTCGCGGGCATGCCGCACATGCACCAGATCGGAACGACGTTCGATCAGGAGATCGCGCGGCCCGAGGCGCGCAATCCCGAGCCGCTGATCCACCTCGACGGCTGGGAGTTCGAGACGCAGCTCTTCTACTCGCTCCCGGTCACGCTGCGCGCCGGCGACGCGCTGCTCACGAGCTGCACGTTCGACAACACGACGAGCGAGGACGTCAGCTCGGGCCAGGACACGAGCGACGAGATGTGCTTCGACTTCATGTACGTCACGCCGCCGCCCGCGTCGCGCTACTGCGACGAGGGCGACGCCGAGATGCCGAGCGACGTGCGCTACGTGCCGAGCGCGTGCCTGCCCGAGGGCACGACGACCGACGTCGCGCTGGTGCGCGGCGGATGGGTCGAGGCCGCGACGCCGCCCGCGCTGAGCGCGGGCACGGTGCCCGACGCCCGCTGGGAGCTCGAGGGGATCAGCTACTACGTGTCGACGGTCACGACGCCGATCGGACGCATCGACGTCGAGCGCACGTACGTGCTCGGGCGCGGTCAGGTGATCACGAGCGCGGGCCGGCTCGTGATGGACGTCGACTCGCACGCGTTCGTGCAGAGCGTCGAGGGCCCGACGTTCGGCGGCCCGAACGACATCGGGTTCGCGGGCGCGTTCGACGCGAGCGCCACGCCGACGACGATCGTGCTCGACTGTCCGGGCGCGGGCGACGTCGACGTCGAGTGGGGCATCGACGGTGACCTCCTGACGCTCGGGTTCGTGAGCGAGAGCGTGCCCGGCGCGCAGCTCTGGCCGCGATACACGTTCCGCCGCGCCCCCTGAGACGCGGCGATGCGCCCCGCGTTCGCTCGGGCTCACGCGAGATCGTGACCCACCGCCTCGTCTTCCCGCGCGACGCGTCGCGCCTCGCGCGGGAACGGCCATTGCGTTGCCTCCGCGCACGAGGAGGTGACCATCGTGTCGAGGAACTGGACCACGCTGGGGCTCGCTGCGCTGCTCTGCGGAGCGGTGGGATGTGAACGCCAGCCCGCGGACGAGCGGATCGAGCAGGAGGCAGCGCAGATCGAAGCCCAGGGCGAGCAGCGCATCGACGAGGTCGAGCGCTCGCTCGCGCCGGAGCGGCAGGAGATCGAGCAGGAGCGCGCGTCGCTGGAGCAGGAGCGCCAGCAACTCGAGCAGCGCGAGGGGCAGATCGAGCAACGCGAGCAGGCGCTCGAAGCGCGGCGCGATCAGAGCGTCGACGCGATCGAGCAGGGCGTCGACGCGCAGCAGGAGGCGGTCGAGCGTCAGGCCGAGGCGCAGCAGGCGCAGCTCGACGCGCAGCGCGAGGCCGCGGAGGCGGAGCGCGAGGCAGCCGCGGCCGAGGCGCACGTGCAGCAGCGGCAGGAGCAGATGACCGACGAGCAGCGCCGACTCGAGGCGGAGCGCGCGGAGTACGAGGCGGAGTCCGGCGCGGTGCAGCGCGGCGCGCCGGAGATGCAGGAGGAGCTCGAGGGCGAGCAGGCGGAGCAGCGCATCGAGGAGCGCGCGAAGCCCCAGGAGGTGCCGCCGCAGCAGTGAGCGGCGCCGCGACGAGCCATGCATGCCGTCGATGGATGCATCGGATCCATCGATGGGATGCATGGCTCGTCCGCGCCCAGGATCTCGGCGCATGACGCTGCGCCGGTGGGAGAAGAAGGCGTTCGGAGCGCTCCTCGGGCTCTCGGCGCGCGCCGCGCGTGCTCCGGTCGTGCGCGTCGCGGTGCCGTCGTTCATGCGCGCGCTCGCCGCGCTCACGCGGCGTGTCCGCCGCCCCGAGGTCGACGAGGGCGACGCGGCGTCGCTCGGTCGCGCGTGGCAGCGCTACATGCCGAGCCCGCACCTCGTGCCGAGCACGCGCGTC
This sequence comes from Sandaracinus amylolyticus, assembly GCF_000737325.1. Taxonomy (NCBI): domain Bacteria; kingdom Pseudomonadati; phylum Myxococcota; order Polyangiales; family Sandaracinaceae; genus Sandaracinus; species Sandaracinus amylolyticus. The sequence goes on along the minus strand of NZ_CP011125.1, from coordinate 9,556,184 downwards.
GAGGGCGGCACCGCGTACCACGAGATCCGCATGCGCTGTCCGCTGCGCGGCAGCGGGGATCTCGCCGCGTGTCATCGCTTGATGGCCTACGACCGCGCGCTGATGGCCGAGCACGGCGCGCGCTTCGTGGTGCTGCGCCCGCAGGCGGAGCCTGGCGTCGAGGTGTGCGAGATCGCGATCCGTGCCGCGTCGTGGCCGCACGACGATCTCGTGCCCGCACATCGCTTGGTGCGCGGGGCGTGATCAGCGCGTCGCCGCGGTGCCGGCGGTCCCGCTGCGCTCGAGCAGCTCGCGCACCGCATCGGCGAGCGCGGCGGGCGTGAACGGCTTCGCGAGCAGCGGATCGCCGGTCTCGACGTCGAGCGGCTTGTCGGCGTACCCCGAGAGGAAGAGCACGCCGAGCGCGGGATGGAGGCGCCGCGCTTCGCGCGCCAGCGTCGGTCCGTCCATGCCCGGCATGCGCACGTCGGTGACCAGCAGATCGGGCTTCGGGCCTCGCGCGAGCAGCTCGAGCGCCTCCGCGCCCGTCGCCGCGAGCACCACGCTGTGGCCCGCGAGCGTGAGCACGCGCTGGATCACCGCGCTCACGTCGGGGCGGTCCTCGGCGACGAGGATGCGCCCCTGGCGCCCACCGCGCGGCACGACGCGCGAGACCGGCGCGGCGGCGTGCGAGGCCGCGCGCGGCGCGGCGCGCGGCAGCACGATCTCGAAGCGCGTGCCCTGGCCCGGCGCGCTCTCGAGCTCCACCACGCCGCCCGCGTTGCGCACGATGCCGTAGACCGTCGCGAGGCCGAGCCCGGTGCCCTTGCCCTCGGGCTTCGTCGTGAAGAAGGGCTCGAACGCGCGCTCCTTCACGTCGTCGCTCATGCCCGCGCCGGTGTCGGTCACGGTCACGAGCACGTGCTCGCCGGGCGCGACGTCACGCGCGCGCGCCTCGTGCTCGTCGAAGGCGCGCGGCTCGGCGGCGATCGTGAGCGTGCCGCCCCCCGGCATCGCGTCGCGCGCGTTGAGCGCGAGGTTCATCACGACTTGCTCGAAGGGACCGGCGTCGAGGCGCACCTCGCCGATCCCCGGCGCGCACGACGTCACGAGGCGCACGCCGGGCCCGAGCAGCGGCGCGAGCAGACCGCGCAGCTTCTCGAGCGCCGCTCCGACGTCGACCGCGCCGATGCCCGCGGGCTGTTTGCGCCCGAGCGCGAGCAGCTGCCGCGTGAGCGTCGCCGCGCTCTCGCTCGCGTGCAGCACGTCGCGCAGCGCATCCGCGCCGAGCGAGCCCTCTGGCGCCTCGGCGCGCGCGAGCTCGGCGTTCGCGGTGATCGCCGCGAGCAGGTTGTTGAAGTCGTGAGCGACGCTGCCGGCGAGGCGGCCGAGCGCTTCGAGGCGCTGCAGGTGATGGAGGCGCTCTTCGAGCGTGCGTCGCTCCTGCTCGGCGCGCCGCAGCTCGGTCACGTCGCGGCCCTCCGCGACGATCAGCGCCACTGCGCCCGACGCGTCGAGCACCGGGCTGAGCGAGAAGTCCACGTGGTGGACGCGGCCTGCCGCGCCGGCGTGGGTCGCGAGCATGCGGAACGGCTCGCCGCGCGCCGCGAGCGCGAGGCCCTCGCGCACCCGCGCGATCTGCTCGGCGTCGCTGCCCCACAAGGGCGACTCCCACAGCGCGCGCCCGAGCAGCGCTTGCTCGTCGACGCCCGCGAGCGCGAGCACCGCGGGGTTCACCCGCAGGATCCGACCATCGCGGGACACCAGGCCCATCAGCTGGATGCTGTGCTCGAAGATCGCGCGCAGCGTTCGCTCGCGCTCGACCACCTCGGCGGTGCGCTCCGCGACGCGCCGCTCGAGATCGTCGCGCACCGCGCGCAGCTCGGTGTTCGCGGCGTGCAGCGCGCTCACGTCGTGCAGCACGATCGAGCGCGCGTCGCGCTCGAACGTCCCTTCGCCGATGCTCGACACGCGCACGTCGAAGCGACGCCCCTCGAGCTCGATCGACGTCGCGCCGTCGCGGATCGACGCGAGCACCGCGCGGACCGCGGTCGAGGGCTCGGCGGTGGAGCTCGCGTCGAGGGAGAGGAGCGCACGCGCGGCGGCGTTCGCGTCGATCACGCGGTCGCGCGCGTCGACCACGAGCACCGCGTCGGACAGGCCCTCGACGATGCGCTCGCGCGCGACGGGCACCACCTCGAGGCCGCGTCCCCAGCGCACCGCGAGCGCGGTGACGAGCGCGAACGTGCCGAACGTGAGCGGCGCGATGTCGCGCTGTCCGGCCCACGTGATCCCGGCGATCACCGCGAAGTAGCCGAACACCATCGGCCCCGCGATGCCGATCGCGAGCAGCGCGCTCACCACGCGCGATCGACCACGATGACCCCAGGCATCGGCGACGACGAGGCCCGACGCGCCGACCACCGCGAGCAGCACCGCGAGCGAGAGCGCGACGTCGAGCGCGTGGAACGGATAGAAGAGCGCGCCGAAGGGCGGCGCATCGGCGACGTACGCGCCGTCACGCAGCGTGCGGTGCCAGCGCTCGGCCGCGATCCACAGCGCCGCGGGCACGACCACCACCGCGTACGCGAGGAGGAGCGCGTCGCCGGCGCGACGGCGACCGGTGCGCTCCCCCGCGAAGCGCAGCGCCGCGCCGCCGACGATCGCGGTCGGCAGCCACGTGAGATCGTCCCAGAGCAGCTTGCGATCGAGGTCCGCCGCGAGGAGCTCGCCGGTGTACCCGGCGAGCCATGCGAGCTGCGCGACCAGCGCCACCGCGTACGCGCCGGCGCCCGGGGTGTGCTTGCGATCTCGCCACATCGCCCGCGCCAGCAGCGCGACCAGCAACGCCGACGCGATCACCGGCGTGAGTTGGGCGAGGGTGGAGCGCAACGATGGTCTCCACCGACGAGGTTACCCGCCGGCGAGCGCCGGATCAGCGCTGCTCGTCGAGCGCTCGCGCGATCACGCTCTTCATCACGTCCACCGACTGCGCACCACTGAACGCCAGTCGCTCCCCGAACACGAAGAAGGGCACGCCCGAGATCCCTTGCGAGGCGACCGCGGCGGCCTCGTCGCGGGTGCGTCGCAGCTCCGCGTCGTCGCGCAGCAGCGCGCGCGCTTCGTCGGCCTCGAAGCCGTGCGCGCTCGCGATCGCGACGAGCTCGTCGATGGATCCGACGTCGCGCCCTTCGAGGAAGTACGCGTGGAGCAGCGCCTTCTTGAGCGCGCGCTGGGTGCCCTTGGCTGCCGCATGGCGCAGCAGCGTGTGCGCGCGCGGCGTCGCGACGCTGCGCGTGACCTTCGTGAAGTCGAGCGGGATGCCGCTCTCGCGCGCTGCGCTCTCGACGCGCTCGAACATGCGCTCCGGCGCGACGCCGTACTTCGCGCGCAGTCGCTCGCGTAGATCGACGCCTTCGTCGGGCGTGCTCGGATCGAGCAGGAAGGGATGGAAGCGCACGTCGGCGCGCACGTCGGGGAACGACTCGAGCGCGCGCTCGAGCCGTTCCACTCCGATCAGGCACCAGGGACACACCACGTCGCTGACCACGTCGATCGAGAGCTCGCGCATTCGCGTCTCTCCTGGGGCGCGGCCGCGCCGGCGTCCAGGTCAGCCGCCCTCGTACGCCTTCACGAACGCGGGCCGCGACGAGAGCCGCCCGAGGTACGCCTGGAGCGCGGGGTGGCCCTCGAGCATCCCCATGTTCGCGGCGAGCGCGACGTCGTACCCGACCACGACGTCGGCTGCGGTGAATGCGTCGCCGACGAGCCAGTCCTGCTTCGACAGCGTCTTCGTGAGGAACGGCGCCGCGGTCTTCCACGTCGCGTCTGCGCGCTCGACGAGCTCGGGCCGGCGCTTGTCGGGCGGCAGCAGCGCGGTGTGGAAGAGCCGCTCGACGATCGGTCCGTCGAGCGTGGCCGGCGCGTAGACGATCCACTGGTACCAGCGCGCGCGCTCCGGCGTGCCGAGCTTCGGCGCGAGGCCGCGATCGGCGTGCAGATCCGCGAGCTGCATGCAGATCGCGGCGGACTCGATGATCGCCTCGCCCTCGATCTCGAACGCGGGCACGCGCCCGTGGGGGTGGATCTCGAGGTACTCGGGCTGCTTCGCGTCCTTGCGCAGGTCGAGCGTCTTCACGTCGTACGGGATCCCGAGCTCCTCGAGGATCCAGCGCACTCGCGCCCCGCGGGTCCCGGGCATGGCTGCGTCGTAGAGCTTCATCGTGTTCGTGTCTCCTCTTCCCCCGCGCCGAGGATATCGCGGCGTGACGGATGCCCGGGACGGCTTCCAAGCTCGGATCGAGGCTCACGTGCGATCGCTCTTCGCTTGCTCCCTGGTCGTCCTGCTCGTCGCGTGCGGCGAGCCCTCGAGGCACGTCGTCGCCGACGCCGGTGTGCACGACGACGCGTCGGCGCCGCCGATCACGCGCGACGTGCGGATCGCGGATCGCGCGGTGATCGCCTGGATGCGCACCGATCCCTCCGACACGTGGTGGGTCGAGGAGCGGCTCGCGCCGATCCCCGCGATGCGTGGCGATCGCGATCCCGGGATGCGCGCGATCGCGCGCGCCGGGGGCGACGGCGCGCGCATCGTCGTGTGGCAGCCCGCGGCGAGCGACGTCCTGATCGACGCGGTGATGCACGCGTCGGGCGAGTGGACCGCGTCGGGCATCGACGACGAGTGGCGGCCCTTCCTCGCGCGCGGCGATCGCGACGGGCTGCGGGGGCGCGTGGTGCTCGACGATCCGACGCTCGCGGACGAGCCCGGTGCGTGGCTCCCGAGCGCGAACCGCGACGCGCTGCGTGTCGGCGCGCTGAGCGCGGCCTCGTTGCGCCTCGTCGTCGACGGCGACGACGTGGTCGTGGTGCTCATGAACGACTCGCATGCCGTGCTCGCGTATCGCGTGCGGTGGCGCGACGGCGACGAGCTCGAGCGCGTCGCGCGCACGCTCGTGACGCCCGCGACGGGCATGCTGCCGGCCCTGCCGATGGGCGGCAGCTACGACCCCTTCGACGCCATGTGGGCGCAATTCCTCGTGTTCTCGGCGAGCGACGGCGAGGGCGGCACGTACGTGACGTGCTTCACGGATCGCGCACGGCTCGACGCGCACAACGCGTACTTCGACACCGAGCACGCGCTGCTCCGCACGCCCGAGGCCGGGACCTACCGCCCGAGCGACGTGCTCGTGGTGCGCGTCGATCGCGACGGCACCCACGCGTGGTCGCGCGTGGTGGGCACCGTCGATCGCGACGATCTCGTCTTCGGCATCGCGGCGTCGGGCGAGCGCGTCGCGGTGATCGGACGCAGCCGTCGCGAGCCGGGGCACGACAACACCGAGCTGCACGTCATGATCGCGCCGCTCTCGTCCGACGGGGTGGTGGGCCCCACGATCACGTGGGACGCGATCGACTCCGCGATCGCGCAGACCGCGGCGTTCGACGCCGAGGGCGCGCTCTGGGTCGGCGGCACCGAGGGCTGGACGCAGAACCCCGACGGCTTGAGCCTGTTCACCGACGGGCACCCGTTCGTGGTGCGCATCGCGCAGGCCGAGGTCGTCCGCGTCGACGGCCTGCTGCCCGCGACGGGCGGCCACGCGGAGCTGCGCGCGCTCGCGATCGACGAGGATCGCGTGTGGACGGCAGGGCTCGAGAACGGCCCGCTGACGCACACCCACGACGCGGACCCGTCGCGCGTTCGGTCCGACGCGTGGTGGACGTACTCACCGCGCGAGTGATCGCCGCGCGTATCATCACGCGCGTGGCGACGTTCGATCCCGGGCGACTGCGCGCCTCGTTCTTCGCGCCGCTCGATCGAGCGGAGATCTCGCTCGCGCCGGCCGAGAGCGTGTCGCATCGGTTCGCGGGCGCCGAGCTGGTGCTGCAGGGCGTGCGCGAGCGGAGCCCGCGCTTCTCGGTCAGCTTGGTCGCGCTCGAGAGCGCGATCGCGGCCGGGCGCCTGCGCGGCGATCTCGTCGCGTCGATGCGGCGCGGCGATGCGATCGTCGGGTTCCTCTGGGTCGAGGCGCACGGGCCCGCGACGCACGTCGAGCTCTACGTGCGCGAGATCGTGATCCGCCCCGATCATCGCGGCGCCGGGCTCGGCAGCGAGGTGCTCGCGCGGCTCGATCGCGCCGCGCGCGACGCATCGGCGTGCGCGCTCACGCTCGACTTCATGGACGACAACCCGCGCGTCGCGCCGCTCTACGCGCGCGCCGGGTTCGAGCGCGTCGGCGTGGATCTCGACGCGCGCACCGAGCTCGCGATCGAGCCCTCGCGCGCGGCGCGCATCTTCGACGCGGCGCGCGATCTCGAGCCGGTGCTCACGCTCGTCGAGGCGCGCCGGCTCGCGTGCGACTTCCGCCATCCGCACGTCGCGCGCGACGAGATCCGTCGTCGTCTGCTCGCGCTCGGCCCGGATCAGCGCGTCGTGATGCTCGAGGACGAGCGCGGCGTGCTCGGCCTCGCGTGGTGCGAGCTCGTGCCCTCGGCGCTCGATGGCGCGCTGGTGTGCGTCGTGCGCGTGCTGCACGTCGAGCCGGATCGCGCTCCGAGCGCGATCGGCGAGCTGCTCGACGCGGTGCGCGTCGCGCTCGCGCCGCGACGTCCGGCGCGCCTCGCGATCACGATGTGGTCGACGCGCGAGGACTGGATCGAGACGCTCTCATCGCGCGGCGCGCGCGTCGCGCGCCACAAGATGCGCAAGGCGCTCGTCTAGCCGCGCAGCTTCGCCGCGACGAGCTCGCCCAGCGCAGCCTCGGTGACGCCGAGGCGCGCCGCGACCTTGTGCGCGAGCGACGTCGTCGCGACGCCGGGCACGAACTGGTACGTCGGCTTCTCCTCGGGATCGAGCTCGACCTGGAGGAACGCGAGGCTCTCGACCGGGCGCTCTCGCTCGAGCCGCGCGGCGAGCCCGAGGAAGTGCGTGCTCACGAACACCTGCGGGCGCAGCCGCGGCAGCAGCGAGACGACCATCGCGAAGATGTCCTCGCCCTCGTTGGGGTTCGTGCCCGAGCAGAGCTCGTCGAGGATCGCGACGCTGCCCGGCTGGAGCTGCTCGAAGAGCTGGCGGATGCGCATCAGCTCGGTGCCGAGGCGCCCCTCGATCTGCGCGGCGTCTCCGTCGGTGACGAGCGAGAGGAACAAGTTCGGAGCCCGAACGATCCGCGCGTGCGCCGCGGGCACGAAGAGCCCGACCTGACCGAGCAGCTGCGTCAGCGCGAGCGACTGCAAGAGACGCGTCTTTCCTCCGGAATTCGGCCCGGTGATCACCACGAGCGCGTCGTGTCGCGGCACCGGCACGTCGCACGGGATCGGCGTCACGTCCTGGAGGAACAAGAGCGGGTTGAAGAGCCCTTCGATCGCGCGCTCGCCCGCGCCCTCGACGATCTCGGGCAGGCACACCTCGAGGCCCTTGCCGCGCGCGAGATCGCGGAAGCCGAGCGCCGCGAGGTACGTCTCGATCGCGCCGGTGCACGCGAGGATCGCGACGACGTCGTCGGCGAGCGGCGCGAACACCTCCTCGAGCAGGCGCACCACGACCTCGCTCTCGCCGTAGCGATAGCCGCGGAGGAACGAGATCATGCGCTGGACGAAGCGCCCGAACGGGCCGGGCAGGATCGAGGTCTCGCTCTCGCGGATCGCGAGCACGCCGAAGCCGCGAATCGTTCCGTCCGATCCGAGCCGCAGCCGCACGTCGACCGTCGCGAGGTTGCCCTCGACGTCGACCAGCTGCACGAGCCGCGACCACGCCTCGCGACCGCGCACTCGCTGACCGAGATCGCGCAGCCGCGAGAGCACGCTCTCCGCGCCCTCGAACCCGTCGGCCATCGCCTCGACGCAGCGACGCAGCGCGACCAGCACGCCGACCTTGCGCCGCACCAGGTTGGGCTCGGTGCCGGTCGAGAGCTCGAGCGCCTCGCGCAGCCTCCGGATCGCGAGGTACACGCGCTCGAGATCGCCGCGCATCGCGGGCTTCGCGACGAGCTCCGCGAGCACGCGCTGCCGCGTCGCGCCGTCGATCGCGCGTGCCGGTGGGGTCTCGAGCACGCGGCGCAGCACCTTCGCGCTCGCGTCGACGTGCGTGCCCTCGATCGTGACGCGCAGGCTGCTGCGCACGAGCTCGTCGAGGTAGAGCTGCGTCGCGAACGTCGCCGGATCGAAGGTGCTCGGCGCGAGCGGAAGCGCCTCGATCAGCGTGTCGAACACGCCCTCGCAGTCGCCGCCCTCGAACGCGAAGCGAACGAGCTCGGACGAGCCGCGCAGATCGCCCCACGCGCGCGGCTCCGCGTGCAGGAGATCGGGGACCGCCGGCCCGCTGAGCGCCGGCTTCGCGCCGACGGGCTGCACGTAGAAGCTCGGAGGCCCACCCGCGTCGGCGCCCGCAGGCAGCGCACGCCGCCTGCGGCGCAGGCTCTCCGAGGTCGATCGTCGTCCGAGCACGAGGCGCACGTTCTACCTGATCTCGAAGGCGGACACCTCCGGCGCGCCGAGGTTCCCGCCCGTTCGATCAGGGCCGCGCGTCACGTACGACGGGCGAGGATCACGCGGTACGGATCGCGGCGCGTCGCGAGATCGTCGTAGAGCCGCGTCCCGGGCGCCCGGCAGAGGTTGCGCATCGCGAGCTCCGCCTCGACACGTCGCTGTGGCCCATACACCGGGATGCGGAACGCCGGGAACCGCGCGAGCGCGTGCGCGACGTATGCCTGGATCCGCGGATCGTCGAGATCGCGCGCGAGGACTGCCTCGTCGGTCACGTCGTCGACCGCGACGACCTCCATGCCGATCGACGCGAGGAACTCGAACGACGACGCCCACGCCTGCTCGGGGATCGAGTTGCCCCAGGCGAGGAAGCCGCCGCGCTTGAGGATGCGACGCGCCGAGCGGAAGAACTTGCGATCCTCCTCGGTCATGACCTCGCCCTGGTCGGTCACGTGCGTCTCGCAGACCGCGACGACGTCCGCGACCTCGTCGTCGATCGGCGCGCGCGTCGCGTCGGCGTGGGTCGCGACGAGGCGGCCGCGGTGCTTGGGCGCGAACTGCGCGCGGCACGTGCTCACGCCCGCGAGCTGCATGTCGATCGCCTCGTAGGTGCACTTCGGGAGGACGCTCGTGCACACGTGATCGGCGCCCGCGCCGGTGCCGCAGCCGAGCTCGACGACGTGCAGGCGTCCGCCGCGCTCGCGCGCGAGCTGCTGGACCGCGTCGAAGTGGAACAGGCCCGAGTACGCGTTGCGGCCGAAGCGCTGCGGATCGTGCTGGTGCGCGGGCGGCGGTCCCCATGCCTCGGGCCACGCGTAGCCCCACGTGTTGAACGTGAACTGATAGCGCTCACCGTGCTCGTTCTCGACCGAGCCCAGGCTGCGATACAGCGAATAGAGCAACGAATAGATCGATTGCTTCCGGTACTCGCTCTCGTCGACGTGCCCGTCGCCGCGCGCGACCTTCCCGCGCGGCTCCATCGGCGCGCTCATTACCCACGCCGCGATGATCGCCTGGAGCCGCGGCATCGAGTACTCGGTCGCCTCGCTCAGGTTCGTGAGCACGTCCATGACACCGTGTCCGTTGCGGATCGCCCGGCGACGCGCCGCGCGATCACGCTCGATCATGTTCACGGCGAGCGCTGCGCAACGCTCGAGCTCACGATCGTGACGACACGATGACGAGAGGCGTGGCGCCTCAGTCGACGAAGCGCTTCACTCGACGAAGCGCTTCACTCGACGAAGATCGTGCCGACCATCCCGATCGTCGCGTGGGGCACGCAGTAGTAGCCGTACGCGCCCGCGGGGCTCATCACGAAGCTCGCGCTGCTCCCGCCGGCGTGCGTCGTCGTGGGCAGCGGTGTCGTGCCCTCCGCGTCGGGCGTCGGCGTCCCCGCGATCACCCGACCGGCCCGCAGCGGATGCGCCGAGAAGTCGCCGAGGAACGTGACGGTCGTGCCCTCCGCGACGGCGATGCACGCCGGCGAGTACGCCTGCGACTCGTCGCTGAAGCGGATCTCGACGCTCTCGCGGTCGGTGAGGTCCATCGCCACGCCGCGCGAGCAGCCATGGATCACGGGACCGGCGTCGCCGGTGCTGGCGTCGCTCGACGCATCCACGTCGGTCGCAGCGTCGCCGGTCCCCGCGTCGTGCCCGTGCGCGTGGCTGGCATCGACGCTCGCCGCGTCGATCGCGACGCTCGCGTCCGCGGGCGCGGCGCCGTCGTCTCCGCACGCTGCGAGCGCGCACGCGATCGCGAGCGTGGCCACGAGGCGCCGCGTCATCGGACGCCGGGCGCTTCGTAGCCGGTCTGCGAGACGTACTCGACGTACCCGCCGCCGTACACGCGCGGTCCGTTCTCGTGGCCGACCTCGAGCACGCGGTTCGAGAGCGAGCGCAGGAACGAGCGATCGTGCGAAACGAAGATCATCGTGCCCTCGAAGTCCGCGAGCGACTTCGTGAGCATCTCCTTCGTCGCGAGATCGAGGTGGTTCGTCGGCTCGTCGAGCACGAGGAAATTCGGCGGCTCGTAGAGCATCTTCGCGAGCACGAGACGCGCCTTCTCGCCGCCCGAGAGCACGCGGCACTTCTTCTCGACGTCGTCGCCCGAGAACCCGAACGCGCCCGCGCAGGTGCGCAGCGAGCCGAGCGACGCGCGCGGATGCGCGTCCTGCAGCGAGTCGATCACGGTGCGATCGGGGTCGAGCACCTCCATCGCGTGCTGCGCGAAGTACCCGAGCTTCACGCTCGCGCCCATCGTGACCGCGCCCGCGTCGGGCGTGGACTCGCCGACGATCAGCTTGAGCAGCGTGCTCTTGCCCGCGCCGTTGATGCCCATCACGCACCACCGCTCGCGCCGGCGGATCAGGAAGTCGAAGTCGCGATAGATGCGCTTCGATCCGTAGCCCTTCTCGACGTGCTCGAGCTTCACCACGTCGTCGCCCGAGCGCGGCGGCTTGGGGAAGTCGAACTCGATCACGCGACGGCGCTTGGGGGGCTCGATCTTCTCGATCTTCTCGAGCTTCTTCACGCGCGACTGGACCTGCGCCGCGTGCGAGGCGCGCGCCTTGAAGCGCGCGATGAACGCCTCTTCCTTCGCGAGCATCGCCTGCTGGCGCGCGAACTGCGCTTCCTGCTGCTGCGCCGCGATCGCGCGCTGCTGCTCGTAGAAGTCGTAGTTGCCCGAGTACGTCGTGAGCTCGCCGCCGTCGATCTCGACGATCTTCGTGACGAGGCGGTTCATGAACTCGCGATCGTGCGAGGTCATGATCAGCGCGCCCTCGAAGTCGCGCAGGAAGCGCTCGAGCCAGAGGATCGACTCGATGTCGAGGTGGTTCGTGGGCTCGTCGAGGAGCAGCGCGCTGGGCTTCATCAGCAGGATGCGCGCGAGCGCGACGCGCATCTTCCAACCGCCGGAGAGCTTGCCGACGTCGTTCGCGATCACCTCGGGCGCGAAGCCGAGGCCCGCGAGGATCTCCTGGGCGCGCGACTCGAGCCCGTAGCCGTCGAGCTCGTCGAAGCGCGCCTGCACCTCGCCGAAGCGCTCGACGATCTTGTCGAGGTCGTCGGCGCGCGCGGGATCGGCCATCGCGGCCTCGAGCTCGTGGAGCTCGTGCGCGACCTTCGAGACCTCGCCCGCGCCCGCCATCGTCTCCTCGAGCACGCTGCGCCCCGACATCTCGCCGACGTCCTGGGAGAAGTGCCCGATCGTGACGTTCTTCTCGATGACGACGCCGCCCGAGTCGGGCGCCTCGTCCTTCACGATCATCCGGAAGATCGTCGACTTTCCTGCGCCGTTGGGCCCGACGAGGCCGACCTTCTCGCCCTTGAAGACGCTCATCGAGGCGTCGAGGAAGAGGATCTGGCCGCCGTGCTGCTTGCTGACCGAATCGAGACGAATCACGAGGCGCGGAGGTTCGCAGACGTGAGACGCAGCGCAAGCGGAGGCTGCGAGGGATCGCTGCTATCCTGAGCGTCATGGAAGCCCGCGACCTGCGCCGGATGACGGTCGAGGAGTACATCGCGCTCGATCGCGGGAGCGACGAGCGCTGGGAGTACGTGAACGGCGAGGCGTTCGCGATGGCGGGCGGGAGCCCTCAGCACGTCGCGGTCGTCGGGAACGTGTACTTCGCGCTCAGGACCGCACTCCGTGGGAAGCCCTGCGTCGCGTTCGGTGAAGGCCTGAAGATCTCGACGCCGCGCACGCGGGCATATCACTACCCCGATGCGATCGTCGTATGTGGCGCGCTGCGCCACGACGAGCGGGACGACCGTGCGATCGTGAACCCCACGCTGATCGTCGAGGTGCTCTCGCCCTCGACCGCCGACTACGACCGCGGCGGGAAGCTCGTCCACTACCGCTCGATCGACTCGTTCACCGACTACCTGCTCGTCTCGATCGAGGATCGCACGGTCGAGCACCACCACCGCATCGAGCCCGGCAAGTGGCTGGTCACGACGGGCGTGCGCGAGGGTGTGGTCGACCTCGAGTCGGTCGGAGCCACGCTCGTCGTCGCCGAGCTCTGGACCGATCTCGATCGTCTGCGCTGAGCGTCACGGGCAGAAGACGATCTCCCAGTCCTCGCCGGCGCAGGCGCGCACCGGGCTGCGGTCCTCGCCGCGCTGATCGTCGCCCGACCACGCGTAGCCGTCCTCGCACGACTCGAAGTGGAGCGCGACCTCGCTCTCCGGGTCGTCGCGGCTCGGGCTGACGCACGAGACGAGCTCGCCCGACGCGTCCTCGTACCGCCCGACGTCGGGGCACTCCGCGAGCAGCGCGGGATCGTCGCAGAGCAACGTGTCGCAGTCGGGCCGCGCGCGCGGCGTGATGCGCATCGTGAGGTTGTGCGCGTCGACGTGGCTGATGTTGTACCAGTCGAAGTCGTGGAAGTCGGTGTTGAACGTGAACTCCGCGAGCGTGTGGCGCTCCGGGCCCGGATCGTCGCCGAGGAAGCCCCAGTAGCGCTTCGCGGAGAGCTCTTCGTCGGCGCTCCCGATGTCGCGGCACGCCGTCGCGCCGGGCGCGATCGACGCGCTCTCGATGTCGCTCCCGCGCATCTCCAACATTCTTGAGCAGTTGTTCAAGAACACGAGCGTGGTGCGTCCGTCGCCGTCGATCGCGCAGTCGGTGTCGATCGGTGCGGCGTCGGTCTCGCTCGGCCGCGCGTCGGTCTCGCTCGGGCGCGCATCGTCCGGCGGGCGCGTGCCGGCATCCTCCGAGCCCGACGGCGGACTGCTGCATCCGAGCACGCAGATCAGCGTGCCGGCGATCGCGAATCTCCTCATCGCTCCGCTCCTCATCGCTCGCAGTCGGGCGAGGCGGGCGCCTCGACGTAGGCGCGTCCCAGCGCGGTCAGCTCGCCGTCGGCGCCGAGCAGATCGACGTGGTCGATCCCCTCGAAGCGCCCCGAGAACCACGCATAGCGCTCGATGCGCGGATCGCTCTCGAGGAACGCGACCGCGTCCTCGAGGAACGCGATCTGCTCGTCGACGTTCGCGGCATCGGTGCACGCGAATTCCGTGAGCCAGATCGGCTGCGTGAAGCGCTCTTCGTAGCGCCGCACGTGATCGATCAGCCAGCGCGCCTGATCGTCGCCCTCGGGACGGCAGCCGACGTAGACGTGGATCGCGATGCGATCGACGCGGCAGTCGGGGCACGCAGCGAAGAACTCCTCGAGGTAACGGAACGGATCGGTGTCCTGGCAGTCGCCGCCGCAGTAGTTCACCGCGGGGGAGACGAGCAGCAGGCCGCGCTCGTCCGCGATGCGCTCGACCTCGGGCCACAGCGCCGCGGCGTCCGCCGCGGACAGGTTCGCCTGCGATGCGAAGTTCGGCTCGTTGAAGCCGAGCAGCGTCGTCGCGCCCTCGGGGATCTCGCGGACGTGCGTGTCGGCGTCGAAGTCGCGGCCCCACACCATCGGCACGTACTCGACGCCCTGCGCGCGATAGCTGCCGTCGCGCAGCGCGTCGTCGGGCAGGTGGTGCCAGTTGTACCACCACGAGATCGCCGGCCCGAGCGCGGCGAAGTCGGCGATCGAGTGATGCCCGTACGCGACGCCGCGTTTGCATCCGCGCACCACCGGCGGCGTGCTCGCGTCGTCGCGGACGTCGTCGCTCGGCGTGCTCTCGCACGCGCAGCCGACGACCAGGAGCGCCCAGAGCCAGCGCGCGCTCATCGCGGCAGCCGTAGGTCGAGGAGGCCGCGCACCACGTCGCCGTCGATCTCGGCGGGGAGCGCGGGCAGCAGCGGGCTCGCGGCGGCGGGGATCTGCGACGGGTGGACGATCGCGAGCTGCACGGTGCGCGACGCTTCGTCGAGCAGCACGACGAAGTAGCGATAGCCCGCGGACGGCCGGCGGAAGGCCGCGCCGGGGCCGCGCTCCGGGCTCGCGACCGCGCCCGCCGCGGCTTCGGCGATCGTCGTCTTGTCGATCAGATCGACCTCGGGCCCGAGCCGCGACACGTCGCAGCGCGCGCCGCACGGTCCTTCGCCGACGTAGCCGCCGTAGCCGAAGAAGTTCGTGCTGAAGACGTCGAGGTTCCGATACTCGTTGTTGTCGTTGACGACCTCGAACACGTTGAACTGCCCGCAGCCGTCGCCGAGCCACCACTCCGCGGGGTTGCGCGCGTAGCACTGGCAGCTCGAGAACGCGCCGGCGCGCGCGAGCTCGCCGAGGCTCAGGCCGATCCACGGCGCGTCGTACCAGTTGCCGCCCGGGCCCTCGGAGCACGGCGTGCCGGCCTCGGGATCACCGACGTGCGGCATGCGCGCGAGCAGGACGAAGAGCTTCGAGCCGGCCCAGCCGTGGTGGCGTCCTTCGCCGCTGCAGAAGGGCTCGCTGCCGGGCCCGCACGGGAACGGGACGTCGGTCGCGAGATCGACGAGGCACTCGGTGCCGATCGCGCCGTCGAAGCCCTCCGACTCGGTGTCGTTGCCGCGGAACGAGAGGCCGCGCGGGCTCGACGCGGCGCGCCGATCCCACGCCGAGACCAGCGACCAACCGTCGCCGCTCGGCTGGTACACCGCGAGCTGTGCGACGTTCATCGGGCCGCGCAGCGTGAGCACGAGATCTTCGTTCCACGGGGTGAGCCGATCGCTCGTGACCTCGTGGCGCGCCATGCAGCAGCCGCTCGCGTCGTACGCGTCGCACGGGCCGACCTCGGGATCGCGCACGCTCGGGTACCAGCCGGTCGCGCCGATCTGCTGGAACGTGATCGTGCCGCCGTGCGAGGGCGGATCGAGCACCGGGAGATCCGGCGGGCCGAGGCCGCCGTCGAGCGCGGGCGGGGGTGCCGCGTCGACGTCCACCACGCGTGCGTCGCGGGTCGCGGCGTCGGGCGCGAGGCCGCCGTCGAGCTCGTCTGCCGGGCGCTCGTTCGCGCAGCCCAGCGCGATGATCGCGATCACGAGGATCGAGGTCCGTCGGTCGGACATCCTGTCGGTTCCGCTCCTCTCGCGACATGAGTGGAGCGAGACGAGCGCAGTGGTGGCGAAATCGTCCGCGACGCCGTCCCGATCACACGCGCGCCGACGACGCGCTCGCCGTCATCGCGAGACGGGGATCGTCCTCGCCACGCAGCGCGAAGAAGAGGCTCGGATCCTGGAGGCGCACCGGGCGGCGGAGCGCGCGGCGGTCGAGCTCCCCGAGCCACCGCACGTCGCGCACGTGCGGGCGCCTCCGCCGTCGCTCGTGGCGCGCGTCGCTGGTGATCTCGCCCACGAGCAGGCGCGCCTCGTCGGGCACCAGGATCACGTCGCCGATCTTCGCGTCCTCGACGAACGCGCGCGTCATCCGCGCGCTCTTGGTCCCGCTGTGTGCGTCCGCGTCGGGCAGCGCGACCACGCCGTCGCGCACGAAGCGTCCGAGCATCGCGCGCGTCTCGGCGCGGAGGACCCATGCCGCGATCGGCTCGCGCGCCGTGTCCGGCGCCGCGCACGGCACGGGCCAGACGTACGGCAGATCGTCGGGCAGATCGCGCTCGAAGAAGGGCGCGTAGTGATCGCGGTGCTTGCGCAGCAGCGCGGACCGATGCGAGCGATGCAGCGCCTCGTCGCCGAGCCACGGCGGCATCGCTCCGCGCTCGATCAGCTCGCGCTCGGTGGGAGGTCGTCGATGCGTCGAGAACTCCGCGATCTGCGCGAGGCACGTGTCGCGATGTCCGCGCCGGATCCACTCGTCGGAGATCGCGAGCCCGTACGCGATCAGCGCGTCCTCGTGGCCGCGCCACATGCAGACCACGGGATGCGTCTGCCAGCCGTAGTCCTCGAGCATCGACGCGCGGAGGATCTGCAGCACCTCGACGCGCTGCTTGCCGAGCCGCAGCGAGTCGAGACAGCGCGCGCTCTCCTCGAAGGACGCGTACGGCAAGAACGTCTGCATCGCGTGGCGATCCCGCCAGCACGCGGCGCGCCCGGCGCACGAACCGAGGCGCCACGCCACGCGCTCGAGGTCGCGAAACGAAACGAGCCCTCGCGCCTCGCGGCGAGAGGGCTCGTCGATCGGTCGGGACCCGCGCTCAGTCGACGATCGGATCGAGCGCGATCTCGACGCGCTGCGTGCCGAGCCCGACGCGCTCTTCGACGATCACGCGGCCGCGCGCGAGATCCATCGTCATCGCGGGATCGCCGTCGCGCGCCGTCACGTCCGCGTCGCGCACGACCTCGCGACCGCCGCAGCGCACGTACCCGGTATCGAACGTCGTGCCGTAGAGCGTCTCGCCACCGCAGCGCACCTCGACGCGGCAGTCGAACCCGCCGCCCTCGACCGGCATGCGCTCGACGGTGCACTGCTCGCCCGTCGCGACGACCTCGGGGCCGTGCGTCGCGACGACGTGCCCGTCGCGCACGAGCGGGGTGACCGCGGTGCTCGTCGCCGCGTACGCGCGCGCCCCGCCGTGGCAAGCGCCACGCGATGCGCCCACCGCGAGCATCATCGACCCGACGAGCGCCACACCCGCCATGATCGACGCGCCGAGGCGCATCGACCAGCGGAGCCCTTCGACGTCGTGCTCCGCGGCATCCAGCTTCGTCGCGTCGCTCTTCTCGTGGGCGGCGCGCACGCCGCCGCGATGCTCGTCGAGCTCGCGGCGTAGCACTTCCGCCTCACGGGTCTTCTGGGCGTGGGCTGCGCGGAGCAGCGCGATCTCCGACTTGGCCTCGTCGAGCTCGCGCTGCTGAGCATCCACGCGCGCCTGGATCGAAAGCAGCTCGTCCCGGTGCGTCATGACCCCATCATGGGCTTGGTCCCACTCCGAAGAAAAGGGGCGCGAGGACGATCGTGCTCGCCCGGGATCTTTTTCGCGGCCCTGTGGAACGGTGCCGCGATCCACGGGCTGCTCGCACGTGCCCATACCTCGGATCCGCCGGGGGTCTCGTGCTAATCAAGCGGCCCCATGCCGACGGCGACGAACACCGACGATCAGCCCGCACCGGGCTTCTTCTTCCGCTTCTTCGTGCTCGCGTGGATCGCGTACTTCCGCACGTTGTTCGATGCGGATTTCGCGGCCGGCGTCGCGCGGCTGCGCGAGGGACGTCCCGCGCTCCCGCCCCCTCCCGAGCCCGAGAAGAAGGTCGAGCCCGAGAAGAAGAAGCCGGAGCCCGAGAAGCCGGTGCTGCGCGAGGCGACGCCCGACGCGGCGCTCCAGCTGCTCGCGCTGCTCCAGCGCGAAGGTCGCTTCGTGGACTTCCTCGAGGAGGACGTGGCCAGCTTCTCGGATGCGCAGGTCGGGGCGGCCGCGCGCGTGGTGCACGAGGGTTGTCGCAAGGCGCTGCGCGAGCACGTGCCGCTCGAGCCGGTGCGCAGCGAGGACGAGGGCGCGAAGTTGACGCTGGACAAGGGGTTCGACGCGAAGGCGATCCGTCTGACCGGCAACGTCGTGGGTGAGCCGCCCTTCAAGGGGACGCTCGCGCACCGCGGCTGGCGCGCGAAGGACGTGAAGCTGCCGAAGATGGCCGAGGGGCACGACGCGCGCGTGATCGCGCCGGCGGAGGTGGAGCTGTGAGCAAGGAGAGCGCTTCGTTCGCGATCGGGATCGATCTCGGGACGACGCACTGCGCGCTCTCGTACGTCGAGCTCGATCTCAGCGAGGGTGAAGAGGTCGCGCAGCACGTGCTCGAGGTGCCGCAGTCGGTCGCGCCGGCGCAGATCGAGAGCCGCGCGCTGCTGCCCTCGTTCCTCTACTTGCCGCACCCGGGCGAGCTCGCGCCGGGCGCGCTCGCGCTGCCGTGGAGCGAGTCCCCTCCGCAGTGCGTGGGCGAGCTCGCGCGCGCGCTCGGGAGCAAGACGCCGATCCGCCTGGTCTCGAGCGCGAAGAGCTGGCTGTGCCATCCCGGCGTCGATCGTCGTGCGCCGATCCTGCCCGCGGGGCTTCCGCCCGACGCGAGCGACGTGCCGCGCATCTCGCCGCTCCAGGCGTCGATCCAGTACCTCGAGCACCTGCGAGATGCTTGGAACACCAAGCATCCCGAGGCACCGATCGAAGAGCAGGACGTGGTGATCACGGTGCCTGCGTCGTTCGATCCCGCGGCGCGCGAGCTGACCGCGGAGGCGGCGCGCGAGGCCGGGCTCGGCGGCGCGGTGCTGCTCGAGGAGCCGCAGAGCGCGCTGTACTCGTGGATCCAGCGCACCCACGGCAAGTGGCGCGAGCAGGTGAAGGTCGGCGACGTGATCCTCGTCGTCGATCTCGGCGGCGGCACCACCGACTTCTCGCTGATCGCGGTGCTCCAGCGCGAGGGGAACCTCGAGCTGCATCGCGTCGCGGTCGGCGATCACATCCTGCTCGGCGGCGACAACATGGACCTCGCGCTCGCGCACACGGTGCGGGTGAAGCTCGAGGCCGAGGGACACTCGCTCGACGCGTGGCAGGTGCAGGCGCTGACGCATGCGTGCCGCGGCGCGAAGGAGCAGCTGCTCGGCGAGAGCCCCGCGGCGGACAGCGTCGCGATCGTGGTGCCGAGCCGCGGCTCGAAGCTGATCGGCGGATCGCTGCGCACCGAGCTCACGCGCGCGGAAGTGGAGCGCGTGCTGGTCGAGGGCTTCTTCCCGGTGGTCGACAGCAAGGCGCGACCGATGGGCCGCGCGCGCGGCGCGCTGACGCAGATCGGTCTGCCGTTCGCGCAGGATCCCGGGGTGACGCGGCACCTCGCGGCGTTCCTCGGCAAGCAGATCGCGGCGACCGAGGCGCTCGAGGGGTTCCGTGCGAGCGCGCCGGACGCGACGTTCATCCATCCGACGGCGGTGCTCTTCAACGGCGGCGTGCTGAAGTCGCCGGTGCTCGCGTCGCGCATCGTCGAGGTGCTGAACGCGTGGCTGCAGAAGGACGGTGCGCCGCGGGCGCGTGTGCTCGAGGGCGCGGATCTCGATCTCGCGGTGGCGCGCGGCGCGGCGTACTACGCGTACGTGCGGCGCGGGCGGGGCGTGCGCATCCGGGGCGGCACGGCGATGAGCTACTACGTCGGCATCGAGGCCGCGATGCCCGCGGTGCCGGGGATGGAGCCGCCGGTGAGCGCGCTGTGCGTGGCGCCGTTCGGGATGGAGGAAGGCACCGAGGCGCCGCCGGCGCCGCAGGAGCTCGCGCTCGTGGTGGGTGAGCCGGTGCAGTTCCGGTTCTTCGGATCGAGCGTGCGCCGCGAGGACGAGCCGGGGACGCTGATCGAGCGGTGGCAGGGTGAGGTCGAGGAGCTGCCGCGCATCGAGACGACGCTGACGAGCGAAGGGCGGACGCCGGGCGATCTGGTGCCGGTGCGGCTGCGGGCGTCGGTGACGGAGGTCGGGACGCTCTCGCTCGATGTGATCGCTCGGGATGGGGAGCGCTGGCATCTCGAGCTCGACGTTCGGGATCGCGCGGGCTGAGGCTTCGGCGAGGCGCGCGGGGAGAGGTCA
The DNA here is from genome assembly GCF_000737325.1 of Sandaracinus amylolyticus. Lineage (NCBI taxonomy): Bacteria > Pseudomonadati > Myxococcota > Polyangiales > Sandaracinaceae > Sandaracinus > Sandaracinus amylolyticus. Next base: position 9,536,347 of record NZ_CP011125.1, on the reverse strand, counting down.
CGACGCGAGCGTCGCGACCTCGACGTCGTGCTCGGCTCGCGACCGTGCTCGGGCTCGGCTTCGGCCTCGCGGCTTCGGCGTCGTCCCCGACGCTCACGGCTCGCGCGTCGCGACGATGAACTCGATCATCGCGCGCACCGCGCTCGAGCGCGCCGTCGCGCGCGGATAGACCAGCGAGAACGGGCGGCTCGCGCCGCGGTGCTCCTCGAGCACCTCGACGAGCTCTCCGCGGCGGACGTGGTCGGCGAACATGAAGACGTACGCGTGCGCGAGGCCGAGGCCTGCGCGCGCCAGCGCGACCACGCCGACCATGTCCTCGGCGCAGCGATAACGCGCGAGCGGCTCGATGCGGCGCGGTGGCGAGCCGACCGACCACGGCATCGCGCGACCGGTGCGCGGGAGCACGAACGTGATGCAGTCGTGGGACGCGAGATCGTCGGGCGTGTGCGGTCGGCCTCGACGCGCGAGGTACGCCGGGCTCGCGACGATCGCGAGCGGGAACGTGCCGAGGCGCCGCGCGACCAGCGAGTGGTCGGCGATCGTGCCGTGCCGGATCGCGAGGTCGCACCCGTCGCGCACGAAGTCGACGTTGTGATTCGAGACCTGCATCTCCACTTGTACGTGCGGGTTGAGACGCTGGAACTCGCCCAGGCGCGGCGCGAACCGGGAGAGCCCGTAGGTCGTGGGGACGCTGATGCGCACCAGGCCCGACGGCGTGTTGCGCTTCTCGCGCATGGCCTCGCCGCCCGCGCGCAAGAGGGCGATCGCCTGCGCGGCGTGCTCGTAGTAGCGACGGCCCTCGTCGGTCGCGGCGAGGCTGCGCGTGGTGCGGCGGAACAACGTCGCCCCGAGCTCCTCCTCGAGCCGCGCGACGCTCCGGCTCACCGCCTGGGGCGTGAGCGCGAGGGCGCGCGCCGCGCGGGTGAAGCTCCCGAGCTCGTACGTCCGGCAGAACGCCTCGAGGTGCGGGAGCGGAGGCAGCGCGGTCATCTTCAATCGATACGTACAACTGAATGACCCGTCGCGCCTCTCACGCCGCAGCGCGCGCGTCCGTACACCTCTCGCATGACGAGCCATCGATCGGTGCTCGCGCTCGCATTGCTCGCGTGCTGCGCACCGCGACACGACGACACCGCACGAGAACCGGAGAGCCAGATGACCCAGCGACCGACGATCCTGATCGCGACGACGAGCCACGACCGCAAGGGCGACACCGGCGAGCCCACCGGCGCGTACCTGCCCGAGATCGCCGAGCCCTACGAGGTGTTCGTCGACGCGGGCTACGACGTGGAATTCGCGTCGGTGCGCGGAGGGCGCGTGCCGCTCGACGGAGTCGATCGAAGCGTGCCCGCCGTCGCGCGATTCCTCGACGACGCGGCGCTGGTCGCGCGCCTGCACGCGAGCATCGCGTCGCGCGACGTGGACCCCTCGCGCTACGCCGCGATCTTCTTCGCGGGCGGGCACGGCGCGATGTGGGATCTCCCCGACGACGTCGCGTTCCAGCGCGTCACCGCGGCGATCTACGAGCGTGGCGGCGCGGTCGCCGCGGTCTGTCACGGGCCCGCGGCGCTGGTGAACGTGCGGCTCGCGGACGGTCGACCGCTGGTCGCGGGGCGCACCGTGAGCGCGTTCACCGACGACGAGGAGCGCGCGGTGCAGCTCGATCGCGTCGTGCCGTTCCTGCTCGAGAGCGCGCTGCGCGAGCGCGGCGCGCACCTCGTCACTGCGCCGCGGTGGCAGCCGCGCGTCGCGGTCGACGCGCGCCTCGTGACCGGCCAGAACCCGGCGTCCGCCGCGCCGACCGCGCGCGCGCTCGTCGAGCTCCTCGCGACGCTGCGCTGAGGCGTCGCGTACCATGTGCTCATGTCGCAGTGAGCGTGGTGGGCTTCGCTGGCTCTGACGTGGGCCGGCTGTCATGCGTCGCACGAGCTCGAGATCGGAGCGACGTGCGAGGTGCCACTCGGGTCGGGCGTGGCTTGCGACGCCGACCGCGCGGTGTGGCCCCACGGGGCGTGCCGCGATGCGAGCGGCGCGTCGATCGCGTTCGTGGTCGGCGCAGGGCTCGCCGCGTGCGAGATGCAGGGAGACGCATCGGTGTGGGCCGTGCGTCCGGCGTGCGGTGAGGCGCACGCCGGGACGCACGCCGTCGCGTGCGAAGGTGCGGCGCCGAGCGGGCCGCTCGTCTTCGTGTGGTGGCCGATGCGGCTCCCGTTCGTCGAGCGGATCGTCGATCCCGCTCCGGGCACCTGCGAGGTCGCGCTCGAGGCCGAGCCCGACGGTCCATGGGAGCCGCTGCGCGGCATCGACGAGCTCTGCGCCGACGTCGAGCCGTCGTGCGCGGCGCCGGTCGTGATCGATCTCGTCGTGCGCGACGGAGATCCCTGTGCTGGCTCGGAATTCGTCGAGCGTTGCCGCGCCGAGCTGGTGGACGGTCGGATCGTGCTGCGCGCGGAGTCGGCGCCAGCGCGCATCGTCACGTGCTCGCCGGCGTTCGGTGATCGCGTCGCGCGCTGCGCGCTTCCGCCGCTCGCCATCGGAGGCTACGAGGTCGTCGACGACCACGGGCGCGTGCTCGGCGCGATCACGATCGGCGCCGAGGGACGCGGCGGTCGCGCGTGCACGGAGGTTCCCACCGACGAGGTCGATGGATCGCCGCGCACCCATCGACTGGGTGAATGACTCAGCGCAACGACGCGAGCGCGGCGCGGTACCGATCGTTGCCCGGCGCGAGCGCCATCGCGCGCCGATATGCGCGCGCGGCGCCGTCGCGATCCCCGGCGCGGAGGCGCGCCGCGCCGAGCCCCGCGAAGATGCGCGCGTCGCTCGGTGACATGCGCGACGCGGCCGCGTACTCCACGGCGGCGCGGTGGAAGTCCCCGGCGCGGAAGCGATCACGAGCGCGCGCGAGCACGGTGTGCAGCGTGTCGTTGGTGCGCGCCGGGCGCGCCGGGGCGATGCGCGTCGCCGGCGCCGGCGTCGTGACGCGCGGCTGGGCGCGCCGACCGCGACGTGCACGGCGCGGGCGCGGCTCGGGCGGCGCTTCCTCCACCGCGAGCTCGGGCTCCGGCTCCGGGACCTCGACCGCTGCGGGCGCGACCGGCGCGGGCGAGACGACCGGAGCCGCGACGACCGGCGCTTCGACCTGGACCGGCGCGATCGACGGTGCGTCGTCGCTGCCGCGCGTCGTCACCGCGACCAGCGCGACCGTCGCCAGCGCACCGACGCACGCCGCGATCACGTGCGACGGTTCGACGCGCCACGCGCGCAGCTTCGCGCGCATCGCGCCGAGCGACCACGGGCTCGGGCTCGACGCCGTGAGCGCCACGAGATCGGAAGGCAGCGGGGGAGGCGGGGGCACCTCCACGCGCGCTCGCCCGTCGGGCGTCGCGTTCACGCTGATCGGGCTCGGCGTCGCGTCGATCGCGCGCAGCCACTCGCGGATCTGCGCGTCGCGCGCGTCGAGGAGCACGTGGCCCGCGCCGTTCACGAACGCCGCGACCTCGGTCGACGACACGTGCGGCGCGCGCGTCGCGAGCCATCGCACGAGATCGGCGTGCAGCTCGCGCATCGAGCAGCGCGTCTCGGGCGAGCGATCGAGCGCGCGCAGCACGATCGCGTCGAGCGTCGCGTCGCCGTCGGGCGCGAGCTGCGAGGGCGGGACGATCGGCGAGTTGCGCACCTTGGTGAGCACCTCGAACGCGCCCTTGCCGCGGAACAGACGACGCCCGGTGAGGCACTCCCACAGCAACACGCCGAGCGACCACACGTCGGCCGACGAGCTCGGCCGCTCGCCGCTCACGAGCTCGGGCGCGACGTAGCGGAACTTGCCCTTCACGTGGCCGACCTCGGTGCCGACCACGTTGCGCGCCGTCTTCGCGACGCCGAAGTCGATCAGCTTCGCGATGCCGCTGCGCAGCACCATCACGTTCGGCGGGCTCACGTCGCGGTGCACGAGGTGCAGCGGCGTTCCGTCGAGCGCCTTCGCTTGGTGCGCGTAGGCGAGCGCGGCCGCGACCTCCGAGACGATCTTCACGACGACCGCGACCGGCACGCGGGTCTTGGCGCGCTCGCACTCCGAGAGCAGCTCGGAGAGCGTGAGGCCGTCGAGGTACTCGGCCGCGATGTACGTCTGCGCGTCCTCGAAGCCCGTGTCGTGGATCTGCAGCAGGTTCGGGTGCGCGAGCGCCGAGAGCGCGCGCGCCTCGTCGAGGAACATGCCGACGTGCTGCGGGCTGTCGAGCAGGTGCGCGCGCGGCGTCTTCACGACGACGAGGCGACGCACCGCGCCTGGACTGCTGACGAGCGCGAGGTGCACGTCCGCCATGCCCCCGCGTCCGAGCAGCCCGAGCAGGACGTAGCGCCCGAACCGCGCGGGCGTGACGGCCCGCGTGCCCGAGCTGGGCTCGGGCGCGCTCGGGGTCGCGCTCGAGACCTTGGCGATCACGGTCACGAGCGTGGCAGTTCGCAACAACCGATCCGCTGCACTTTCGCAGGTGATCCCGCGGATCGGAGCGGAGCGTGCGCCGCGCCGCGGAGCGCGTCGTGCGCCGTCAGGGCTCGCGCGCGCGGACCTTGATCCAGATCTCGAAGTCGACGCTCCCCGCGACCGGTCCGTCGTTCACGTAGTGGTCGACCGCGACGAAGTCGTCGGCGACGACCCCACTGCGCGGGAGCCACACCGAGTAGATGCGCCGGTACGTCTCCTCGACGGCCGTCACGTCGCCCGCGTAGCGGAACACCGCGTAGCGACCTGCGGGGATGCGACCGCGGAAGAGCGGCGCGGGGAGCGCGACGTCCGCGGGGCACGGCACGCACGCGTGGTAGCGGCAGAGCTCGGGCGCGGTCACGCGCGGGCTGTCGAACGCCATGCCGTACGCGTCGACCGCGTCGTCGCAGACGCCGAGCGCGCGACCGCGCGCGATGAGCTCGTCCCACGTTCGCTCGAGCGCGGGGAGGTCGTAGCCCTCGGCGCTCGCGAGGCACGCGACGTCGAGCCCGGCGAAGTCGACCCAGCGCACGCTCTTCGCGAGCGCGTCGTGCTCGCGACGTCGCGTCGCCTCGTCGGCGTCGGGCGGCAGCACGTAGAGCGCGGCGGGGTCGAAGCGCGCGCCGTACGTGCGCGTGAGCTTTCCGAGCGCGGGCGGAAGATCGGGATCGGGATGGCGCACCCGGCTCGGCGCGCACCCGAAGTGGGCGCTGAACGCCTTCGAGAAATTCGACGTCGACGAGTATCCGACCGCGAGCGCGATCTCGGTGACGCTGCGCGAGGGCTCGTACGCGAGGCGCAGCGCGGCGAGCTCGAGGCGACGTCGGGTGACGAAGCGCCCGATCGGCTCACCGGTGATCGCCGCGAAGATGCGGTGGAAGTGGTACTCGCTGAGGTGCGCGACCTTCGCGACCTCGGCGAGCGTGATCGGCCGATCGAGGTTCTCGCCGATGAAGCGGATCGCACGCTCGACGCGAGGCCTGTAGTCGGTGCTCGTCACGCGGCGATCGAGCGTAGCAAGCCAGGAGAACCGAAGCGCAAGCGAGGAGAAGCGGCGCGCGCGGCGCGACGACATCGTCCGGTTCGCAGAGGAGGTTCGAATGGCTGGCTCGTCTCGTCGTGTCCTCGTCACCGGCGCATCGCGCGGCATCGGGCGCGCGACGGCGCTCGCGCTCGCGCGGCGTGGTGATCGTCTCGTGCTCGCCGCGCGCGACGAGGACGCGCTGCGCGAGGTCGCGCGGGAGGTCCTCGCGCGCGGTGCCGACGCGATGGTCGTCCGGTGCGACGTCACCGACGACGCGAGCGTGTCGAGCGCGATCGAGCGCGCGCTCGCCGCCGGGCCCATCGACGTGCTCGTGAACAACGCGGGTGTGTTCCACCAGGCGCCGTTCCTCGCGCAGGATCCGACGTCGCAGCGGCGCGAGATGGACGTGAACTACTTCGGCGCGCTGCGGGTGGCGCGCGCGGTGTTGCCCTCGATGATCGCGCGGCGGCGCGGGACGATCGTGAACGTGTCGTCGATCGTCGGCGCGATCCCGTGCCCGACGGTCGCGAGCTACTGCGGGAGCAAGGCCGCGCTCAACGCGTGGTCGCATGCGCTGCGCGGCGAGGTCGCGCAGCACGGCGTGCGCATCGTCGTGTTCCTCCCGAGCCACACCGACACCGAGCACGCGCTCGCGACGACGCGCTTCGACGGAGTGATCGCGCTGCGCGCCGACTACGTCGCGACCGAGCTGGTGCGCGCGATCGATCGCGCGCCGCGCGCGTACGCTGCGAGCCCGGTGTTCCGCGCGTTCCTGCGGCTCGCGGGGATGTTCCCCGCGTGGGCCGAGGCGCGGATGCGCGCGAGCACGCGATCACTCCTCGCGCTGCCCGGGTGATTCACCCCGAAGCCGCGCCGAGCAGAATCCGATTGCGGATGCGCGCCGACCACCGCGGACCGGCACCGGCCGAGACCTCGGTCTCGACGCTGCCGAGCGGCGTGGCAGTCTGCTCGAGATGAGGCTCGCGCTCTCGCTCTTCGTCGTGCTCCTCGCCGGGTGCAACACCGGCCATCTCGGCTCGGAGTGCACGTCGCACGACGACTGCGAGGACGTGCTCGTCTGCGGTGCGAGCGAGGGCGCGCCGTACTGCACGCGCCGTTGTCGACCCGATGCGCAATCGACCGGTTGCCCCGAGGGCTGGTCGTGCACGCCGCGCACGGGCGACCCCGCGCGCGGTCTCTGCACCCAGGACTGACTCACTCCCAGCTCTTCAGCTTCCGCCACAGCGTGTTGCGCCCGATCCCCAGCACGCGCGCCGCGTCGCCCACGTTCCCACCCGATGCCTCGAGCACACCGAGCACGTGCTCGCGCTCGACCTCGACGAGCGGGCGCAGCTTCACGCGCTCCTTCGGCGCCTCGACGCTCGGCGACGAGAGCTCCTCGGGCAAGTCCTCGAGCCGGATCTCGCTGCCGCGCGCCAGCGCCGCGCCGTGCTTCACCGCGCTCTGCAGCTCGCGCACGTTGCCCGGCCACGCATATGCGAGCAGCGCGTCCTTCGCGTCCTGCGCGAAGCCCTTCGCCTTGGTGCGCGGCTCCGCCGCGAGGAAGCCCTTCGCGAGCGCGAGCACGTCGTCGCGCCGCTCGCGCAGCGGGGGCACGCGCAGCGTGAGCACCTTGAGGCGGTAGTAGAGGTCCTCGCGGAAGCGCCCCTCGCGCACCAGCTGCGCGAGGTCGCGATGCGTCGCGCACACGATCCGCACGTCGACCGCGAACGCGCGGTTGTCGCCCACGCGGCGCACCTCTCCTTCCGCGAGCGCGCGCAGCAGCTTCGCCTGGAGCGCGAGCGGCATCTCGCCGATCTCGTCGAGGAAGAGGACCCCGCCGTCCGCCTCCTCGAAGAGCCCGGCCTTGTCCTTGTGCGCGCCGGTGAACGCGCCGCGCGCATGGCCGAAGAGCTCGGACTCGAGCAGCTCCGCGGGCAGCGCCGCGACGTTCACCGCGACGAACGCCTTGCTCGTGCGCGGCCCGTTCGCGTGCAGCACGCGCGCGACGACCTCCTTGCCGGTCCCGCTCTCGCCGGTGATCACGACCGGCGCGTCGTTCTCCGCGAAGCGCGCCGCGCGCCGGAACAGCTCGCGCATCGCGCGGCTCTCGCACACGACGCGCTGCGCGTGCCGCGTCCCTTTCGCGACCGGGAGCAGACCGCAGTGCGGGCAGGTCTCTCCGGCGACGTGCACGTGGTCCATGTGTTCCATCATGGAACGCATGGAGCAGACGTGCGACCGCGCCTCGAGAGCAGCGTCTCGGGGCGCCGGATCGCGGGACGTTGTGCGCCGCGCTCGCGATCCCTACGAGCACACGAGGTGTCCGCGTGAGCGCGAGGTGCGAGCTCGCCGTCGTCGCGGCGTTGTGGCTCTCGGTGGTGGTGCTCGCCGATCGTGCGCGCGCTCAGGAGCCCGCGCCGCTCGAGCTCGAGACCGCGGACGACGAGCCGTCGATCGATCACTCGACGCCGCGGCGGTTGCTCGCGTCGTTCCTCGCGAGCGCGCGCGACGGGGAGTGGGACGTCGCCGCGCACGCGCTCGATCTCCGCGAGGTGCCGCGCGATCAGCGCGCCGAGGTGGGCCGCGAGGCCGCGCGCGATCTCGAGATGGTGCTCAGCGACGAGCGCGTGCTGCCGACGACGCTGCCCGACGAGCCCGAGCCGGGCGGCGATCGCGCGGTCGAGATCCTCCGGCTGCCGACCGTCGAGCAAGGTGTGGTGCTGCGCCGCGTCCGCGGAGGCGAGGCGCCGGCCTGGAAGTTCTCGGCGGCGACGGTGCGCGCCGCGCCGCTGCTCGCGGAGGGCGTCGACCGCGGGCCGATCGGGAGCCGCACGCCCGAGTGGCTCCATCGGCCGCGCGTGCTGCAGCTCGAGCCATGGCAGTGGATCGTGCTCCCGATCGCGCTGCTGCTCGCGCTCGGGTGCGCGTTCCTCACCGATCGGATCACGAGCGCGATCGCGCGTCGATTCGCGCGCCGGCTCGAGGACCCCTTCGTCGACGCGCTCTTCGAGCGCCTGCGCGGACCGAAGCGCGCGGCGCTGTCGCTGGCGTTCCTGGGGATCTTCGCGATCGTGATCCGGTTCTCGCGAGGCGCGATCGACGTGCTCGGTCGCGCCTACGTCGCGGGGTGGTCGCTCGCGGTCGGCTGGGCGTTCTGGCACTTCGTCGATCTCGTCGCCGAGCGCGTGGAGGAGCGCGCGGCGACCGAGGATCACTGGCGCGCGCGCGGCGTGCGCACCCGCGCCGGCATCGTGCGACGCGTGCTCCACGTCGCGGGCGTCGTGGTGACGATCGCGGTGGTGCTGCTCCAGTTCGACGTGGTGCGCGAGATCGGCGTGTCGTTGCTCGCGTCGGCGGGCGTCGCGGGCATCGTGCTCGGCATCGCGGCCCAGCGGACGCTCGGCAACTTGTTCGCGGGGATGCAGCTCTCGTTCTCCCAGCCGCTGCGGGTCGGCGACGAGATCGCGATCGAGGGCGAGACGGGCACCGTCGAGGAGATCAACCTGAGCTACGTCGTGCTGCGCCTCTGGGATCGGCGTCGCCTGATCCTCCCGATCCCGAAGCTGCTCGAGACGCCGTTCGAGAACTGGACGCGGCTCGGCACCGACATCGTCGGCGTGGTGCTGGTGCCGGTGGACTTCACGACGCCGTTCGCTGCGCTGCGCGTCGAGGTCGAGCGCTACGTGCGCGATCATCCGCGCTTCGACGGAGCGACGCTCGCGGTGCAGGTCATCGCGATCGAGGATCGCACCGCGACGCTCCGCGTCCTCGTCAGCGCGGCCGACTCCGGGGCGCTCGTGAAGCTGCAGTGCGACGTGCGCGAGCACGTGCTCGGCGTGCTGCAGACGCTCGACGGCGGGCGCTATCTGCCGCGCGTGCGCCTCGAGGAGGGCCCTGCTCCCGACGGCGACGAGCGACGCGCGACGTTGTCGTGACGATCACCGATCCCATGTGCCGAAGAGCGCCGAGGAACACAGCGATGGCGAACACGAAGACTCCGCAGCGGAAGTTCACGGCGAAGACGGCAGGGGGTCGAGCGCGTCGGCGCGGACGCACCGAGGTGAGCGCGACGCCGATCGCGATCCGCAGCTCGGTGCCGCTCACGCCCGCGTTCGAGACCGCGATCCGCGTGCGCCTGGCGCGCGCGGTCGGCCACATGGCGACGCTGATCGAGCGCGGCACGGTGCGCTTCGAGGACGTGAACGGACCGCGCGGTGGCGTGGACGTCGAGTGTCGCGTGCGCCTCGTGATGAGCGGCATCCCGAGCGTGATCGCGAGCGCGCGGGGCGCGACCGCGCCGAAGGCGTTCGCGGCGGTGCTCCCGAAGGTGAAGACGGGCGCGCAGCGAACGGTCGACAAGCGCGCGATCGCGGCGCCGCCGCCCACGACGAAGAAGGCCGCGGCGAAGAAGAAGACACCCGCGCGTCGCGCGAAGCAGGTCGCGGTCGCGGGCAGCCTGATCGGGCGGCGCGTCGGGCGCAGCGCCGAGAACCTCACCGCGGCGCTCGATCGCCCGGAGAAGCGGCGTCGCGATGCGTACGTCGACACGTCGATGCCCGGGGTGAGCGCGACCGCGCGTCGCGCAGGCGGGACGTCGACCGCGCGGCGCAACACGAAGAAGCGGACCTCGCGGATGGCGGCGGCGCTCGAGGACTCGGCGCGCGACACGCCGTCGCGCAAGTCGACGCGCCCCGGCGGGCCGAACCGGCTGCGCTCGGGGAACAAGCTCGGGCAGCGCGCCCGCGCGTCGACGTCGAGCCCCAAGGCACGCGCGAAGCGCGCGCGCTCGCCGCGCCCGAGCTGATCGACGATCACGCCAGCGCACGCGGCGGAAGCGCCCAGTGGGCGCGCGCGAGGCGCTCCGCGCGCGGTGCGTTGCGCTCGAGCGACGCGCGCACGATCGCGGCCTCGCCGTGGAGGTGCGCGAGCTTCGCGTCGTCGAGGTTCCCGTAGCGCGTCGCGTCGGAGAGCACCTTCGTGACGAGCTCGTGCGCGACCGCGCGTCGCTCGGGGTCGGGCGCGACCAGGCCCATCTCGAGCGCGATCTCGAGCACGGCGTCGAGCACCTCGAGATCGCTCGCGCCGTGGCGCAGCGGGGCGTCGATCGCGAGCGACACGTACTCGCGGAGATCGGTCGCCATCACCGACACGCGCGGCGTGCGATCGCGGTCGAGCACGTTCCAATCGCCGACCGGCTCGCGCGCGAGGTGTCGCAGCACCGAGCGCAGCTGCTGCAGCGCCTGGCGCGCGGTGTACGAGTCGTTCGACGACGACGAGAGCGCGCGCGACGCGACGTCGGCGAGGATGCGGATGCCGTAGCCCGGATCGTACGCGTGGTCGCGCGTCGGGCTCGCCTCGAGCGCGCGCCCGAGCCGCGCCATGACGCGCGGCGACACCGGTCCGCTCGCGGCATCGGTCATCACCCAGCCGACGACCTCGCCCTCGTCGAGGTAGTCGCCGATCGGCCGGCTGATCCGCACGCGCACGCCGGCGCGACGCGCCACGTGCGCGAGCCGCGCGACGTCGACCCGCGCGAGGTACCCCGAGCCCGGCGACGGAAGCGGGTGCGCCCACGCCGGCAGCGTCAGCCGCGCCACGCGATCGAGCGCGAGCGAGCGGGCATCGGCGCGCAGACGATCCGCGGCCTCGAACGTCGACTCGCGCACCAGCGCGAGCACGCGCTCGACGCGCATGAAGCGGAACGTCCGGTTCATGTCGATCATCAGCAGCGCGAACGCGAGGACGAGCAGCGCGAGCGCGCCGGTGACGACGGGCTGCGGTCGCGACACCGGCTCCACCTGGAGCCCGAGCTCGCGCAGGCCTGCGGCGATGTAGCCCGTCGCGAGCACGAAGAGCGGCATCGCGCGCCGGAGCGGCGCGTTCTTCAGATAGAACGGCACGAGCCGCGGTGAGTACTGGTTCGCCGCCGACTGCACGACCGGCGCGTTCAGCGAGAGCACGATCGTCAGCACGGTGAACTGGAACCCGAACATCGCCGCGAGCGCCTCGCGCGCGCCGTCCGCCGTGCCGCGCCACGCGCGGCCGAGCGCGTACGTCAGCTCCTCACCGAGCCCCTCCTGCGTGACGAAACGCCCGAGCGCCGCGCCGAGCAGGAGCGCCGTGAGCATCACGAGATAGAACGGATCGCTCAGCAACCGGCGCAGCATCGGGTGGCGCATGTCCGAGCGATAGGCACTTGCCGATCCGCGACCGGCACCGCTCTTGCGACGACGTCGCGCGATGGACGCGGTGGAGGATCACGAGGACGAGCGCGACACGACGCCGCGGATCGCGCTGCGCTTCGTGGTCGGCTGTCTGTCGCTCGCGCGCGAGCGGCTCGGGTCGGATCTCCGGGCGTGGGACGGGCACGCGCCGCGCGACGTCGTGCGCGGCTCGGCGCGCTGGCATCGCGTGGTCGGGCTCTGCGTGCGCGCACCCTCGCACGCGAGCGACGCGATCGCGCGCGGTCGTGCGTCGTGCACGCATCTCGCGGCGCGCCTCGCGCCGTGGTGGAGGCCCTTCGCGCGCTCGGCGATCGCGCGCCGGGTCGCCGGCCGCGTCGACGTGTTGCGCGCGACGTGGCGCGACGAGATGACGCTCGCCGAGCGCGTCGGCCGCGACGAAGAAGCGCGCGGTCGCGACCTCGCGCGTGTCGGGCTGCGCGAGCTCTCCGATCGCGTGTTCGATCGGCTCGCGACGAACCCCGACGTGCAGGCGCTCGTCGCGACGCAGAGCGCATCCGTCACCAGCACCGCGCTCGACGAGCTGCGCGCCGCGGTGGCCGAGGCGGACGACAGCGTCTCCGCGGCGTTCCAGCGATGGATCGACGATCCGCGCGCTCAGCTCGCGGCGCTGCGGCGCCGCGCGAGCCGAGGAGCGTAGGTCGTGAGCGACGAGGCGGAGCCCGCCGGGATCGTCAGTCGTTTCGCGGCGTTCGTGATCGATCTCGCGCTGGTCGGCGCCGGCTCGAGCGCCGCCGCGTGGTTCGTCGACGTCACCGGCTCGATGCTCCTGCCCTCGTCGAGCTGGACGCGCGAGGTCACCAGCGCGCTCGCCGGCGCATCGTGCGCGACGATCGCCGCCGTCTACTTTGTGGGCCTCTGGGCGATCGCCGGTCGCACCGCCGGCCTGCTGCTCCTCGGCCTGCGCGTGGTGCCGGCGAACGGCGGTGCGCGCCTCCCGTTCGCGCGCGCCTTGCTGCGCTTCGTCGGGTGCATCCTCGCCGCCCTGCCGCTCTACCTCGGCTTCGTCTGGATCCTCTTCGATCCCGATCGCCGCGGCTGGCACGACCGGATCGCGGGGACGCGGGTCGTCTACGATCCGCCGCTCGCCGCGCGCGGTCGTCGCGTGCTCCGTCCGCCGCGCGGCGCGAGCGTGGCCTGAGGACCGGTCCCCGTGCGCGCGACCCGCGCCGCGCCACGCACGTCGCTTGCGAGTCGTGGCGTCCGGCCCTCGCCGCGCAGCGCGTGCGGCCGTCGAGCGTTCGGCACCGTGGAGAACGTCGCGACGGCGCGTGCTCGTCTCGAGACGAGCACGGCCGTCCAACGGCGCTCGCGGCATCCAGCATGCACCAGAGCTCGCCGCTCGCATCGGAGCGAGGAGGGCGGCAGATGGCGACGACCAAGCGTGTGCTGGTGATCGCGCTCGCAATGGCCACCAGCGCAGTGGCGCGCGCGCAGGAGCCCGACGAAGAGCCGGTTCCGAGCGCCTATCGCGGAGCGCCCGAGATCGAGGCCGGTCCCCCGGAGGCGCTGTGTCCGCCCGAGGAAGACCAGGACGATGCGCCCAGCTACGGCGACGCCGGCGTGTTCGAGCTCGGAGGCAGCCTCGGAGGAATGTGGACCGAGGACGTGTTCACGCTGAACATCACTCCGAGCGTCGGTGTCTTCATCATCGACTATCTCGAGCTCTCGCTCCAGGTGGCAGTCGAGTACGAGAACGTCCGTGATGACGATGGCAGTCGCCACTCCGGCACCACCGTCGCTGTGCTGCTCGAGCCCAGCTATCACGTCCCGGTGATCGCCGACGATCTGTTCCTCTTCGGCGGTCTCGGCCTCGGCGTCGGATACGACGGAGTCACCGCGGGATTCGACGTCGCGCCGCGCGTCGGCGCGAACATCGCGCTCGGCGCGGGGCGCATGCTGAATCCGTCGGTCCGGGTGCCGATCATCATGGGCAGCGAAGTCGACGACAACGGCGACTCGCACTTCAACACGACTGTCAGCGTCGGATTCGAGATCGGATATTCGACGCTCTTCTGACTCGACGGGAGCCTCGTGGACGGTGACCTTGGAGCGCGGCCACGCCGCTCCGAATTGCTCGCCGTGGACGACGCGACGTCGAGCTTGTGGGTCCTCGCGGGTGCCGTCGTCCTCTTCGTGTCGAATCGGGTCCCGGCTCCCCTCGTCGCGATGGGGACCGCGCTCGCGCTCTTCGCGCTCGGGCTCGTCGACGTCGCCGGCGCGTTCGCCGGGTTCGGCGACCCCGTGGTTCCGTTCCTCGCGGCGCTCTTCGTGATCAGCGAAGCGCTCGACGCGACCGGCGTGACCGCGTGGACGAGCCAGCGCGTGCTCGCGGTCGTCGGACAGGACCCGCGCCGCATGGTCGTCGTGATCATGGTGGTCGCGGCGCTGCTCTCCGCGCTCATCAGCCCCAACGGCGCGGTCGCGGCGCTGCTCCCGATGATCGTGGCGATCGCGGTGCGCACCGGGCGTCCGCCCTCGACCCTGGCGATGCCGCTCGCGTTCGCGGCGACCACCGGGTCGCTGCTCGTGCTCTCGGGCACGCCGGTCAACGTGCTGGTCTCCGACGCGGCGGCGTCGAGCACCGGCGAGCGCTTCACGTTCTTCGAGTTCGGGCTCGTCGGCGCCCCGCTGCTCGTCGTCGCGGTGCTCGTCGTCACGCTCCTCGGCCCGAAGGTGCTGCCCGAGCGCCGCCCCGCCACGCGCTCCCCCGATCTCGCTCAGCACGCGCGCACGCTGATCGAGCAGTATGGCCTCGAAGGCGGCTTGTATCGCCTGCGGCTGCGAGCGGGCTCGCCCTTCGTGGGAGTCCGACGAGGGGAATTGGACCTCTCCGATCACGCCGGTCTGGAGCTCGTCGGCGTGCAGGCCGGAGAGCTCGTCGATCCATCGCTCGATCACGTTCTCGGCGCGGGCGACGTGCTCGTCGTGCGTGGGCCCTCCGACGCGATCAGCCGCCTCGTGCTCCACGCGTCGCTCTCGGTCGGCGCGGTCCATCGCACCGGCGAGCACGGGGACGCGCTCTTCAGCCGCGAGCTCGGCGTCGTCGAGGTCATCATCCCACCGCGCTCGCGGATCGAGGGTCTGCGGGTGCTCCCGGGCGCGCTCACGCCCGACGGGCTCCTCGTGCTCGCGGTGCAGCGCCAGGGGCGCGATCGCGGCGCTCGGCCGACCACGCTCGCCGTCGGCGACGCGGTGCTCGTCGAGGGCACGTGGGAGGCGCTGCGCAGGACCTCCGAGGATCACGAGGTCGTCGTCGTCGATCCACCCGACGTCGTGCTTCGACAGACGGTCCCGATGGGCCCCGGCGCGCGTCGCACGATCGCCGTGCTCGTCGCGATGGTGCTCGTCCTCGCCCTCGATCTGGTGCCGGCCGCGATCGCCGGCGTCGTCGCCGCGTGCGCGCTCGTGCTGCTGCGCGTGGTCCGCCTCGAGCAGGCCTATCGCGCGGTGTCGTGGAGCGCGGTCCTGCTCGTCGCCGGGCTCTTTCCGCTCTCGACCGTGCTCTACGAGACCGGGGCCGCCGACTCGATCGCGCGCGTGCTCCTCGAGGTGGTGGGGGACCTCGGCGCGACGGCGACGCTCGCCGCCGTCTTCTTGTTCGTCGTCGCGATCGGCCAGGTGCTCGGCGCGATCGCGACCGCTCTCGTCTCGATCCCCGTCGCGACGTCGGCCGCGGAGGCGATCAGCGCCTCTCCGCGCCCGTTCTTGATGGCCGTGACGGTCGCGTGCGCGACGACGTTCTTCGCGCCCATCTCGAGCACCGCGAACCTGATGGTCACGGCGCCGGGTGCATATCGGTTCGGCGACTTCTGGAGGCTCGGTCTGCCGCTGACGATCGCGTTCGTCGTGGTCGCCGTGCTCGTGATCCCTCTGCTCTGGCCGTTCTGAGCCGCGTCACTCACGCAGGGCGGCCCATCGGCGCGACGGGCATCGATTCGCGCGGGTGCCTCACGCGCCCGTAGAGCTGTCCGACGATCGCGCCGTACACGATGTGCTCGATCACGAAGAGCAACACACCGCCGAATCCGATGCTCGACATGAACGCGCCGGGCGCGCGGATCTGCTCGGGGATCAGCGGATGGATCGCGGGCAGCGCACCGAACGCGAGGCCGCCGATCACGACGTGCAGGATCGAGAACACGACGCCGATCCCCGCCGTCGCGCGGTGCGTGATCCGCTCGAAGCCGAGCCCGTACAGCAGCGCGATCGCGCCGCTGATCAAGAGGTGCAGCACGAGCCCGAGCACCCACGCGCCCACCCCACGCGGGAGGAAGAACGTGCCGAGGATCGTCTCGAGCTGGACCGGCACGACCTTGCCGAGCACGGCCATGACCACGCCGCCCAGCACACCGGCGAGGAACGCTCTCCGAATGTTCATCGCGAACTCCTCTCCTCTCGCACCGCCCACACGCAGCAACGGTCGTGCCCCACGACACTCGACGAGACGCATCGCCACGTCCGACGCAGACGCGAGCGTTGAAGTCGACCGGCCCGCGTCCACCTGCACGAGATCGATGTCGACCGATCGACTCCGACGCGAGAACGACGCCGAGCTCGAGCGCTTCTTGGCGTTCGTCCGGCAGCGCACGGCGGCTGCGAGCACCACGCACGCGACGCTCGAGGACCTCGCGTCGCTCGTCGTCGGAGTCTCGTTCGTGTTGCTCGTGCTCTATCTCCGCCACTTCGCGCGCTGAGCGCTGCGTCGGATTGGAGTGCACGCCGACGTGGCGTAGGCCCCACGCGCCCGGACCTGGTGTCCGCGAACGACTCGCGCCGCGACGCGCCCTGCGCTCGCCCTCGTCGCGCGGTGGCACAGGCGCGAGGGCGCGAATCGCTGGTCGCGGCGCACTGCGCCGGCGAGACCGCAAGAAGCGACCCGTGTCTCCGAACGGCACGTCGTTCGCTGAGGCACGTCCGCGCCGCACCGCGGAGGGAGAACCGTCGCGCGTGCTCGTCGAACCACCGACACGGAGAGCGATCGATGGCCACCACCACCGCACCCGGCATGGTGATCCCTACGGGCGACGAAGCCGCCGAGCCTCCCGCTCGCGAAGAGAAGACGAGGCTCGAGCGGTTCCTGAACACCATCGAGCGGGTGGGGAACAAGGTCCCGCACCCCGCGGTGATCTTCGTCCTCCTGATCGCGTTCGTCGTGGTGCTCTCCCACGTCTTCTACGCGCTCGGCGCGAGCGTGACCTACGAGGCGATCGATCCCGAGACCCACGCGGTCTCGATGACGACGACCTACGCCCAGAGCCTGCTCACCGCGGACGGCATTCGGTTCATGTACGAGAACGTCGTCCAGAATTTCATGAACTTCAACGCGGTGGGCGTGATCATCGTCGCGATGCTCGGCGTCGGAGTCGCCGACGCGTCGGGGCTGATCACCGCGCTGATCAAGAAGCTGGTGCACATCGCGCCGAGAAAGGCGCTGACGTACATCCTGGTGTTCGTCGGCATCCTCTCGAGCATCGCCGCCGACGCCGGCTATCTCGTGCTCATCCCGCTCGGCGCGGCGGCGTTCCTCAGCATCGGGCGTCATCCGCTGGCAGGTCTCGCGGCCTCGTTCGCCGGTGTCGCCGCGGTGTTCACGGTGAACATCCTGATCAAGCCGCTCGATGGAATCCTCACCGGGATCACCAACGACGCGATTCACCTCATCAACCCGCAAGGCTCGATCGATCTCACTGCGAACTTCTGGTTCTCGGTCGCGTCGGTGATCGTGCTGACCCTCGTCGTCTCGATCGTCACCGAGAGGATCGTCGAGCCTCGCCTCGGTACGTATGTCGGCGAGACTCCTGCGCTCGAGAGCCAGGGAATGACTGCCGCGGAGTCGCGCGGGCTCAAGCTCGCGGGCCTGGCGACGCTCGCAGTCCTCGCGGTGTTCGCGCTGCTCTCGATCCCGGACGGCGCGCCGCTGCGCAATCCCGAGACTGGCACGCTCATCGGCGACTCGCCGCTGATGACTGGCCTCATCGTGCTGGTCACGTTCATCTTCCTCGCGGCCGGTCTGGGATACGGGCTCGGCGCGAAGACGATCACGTCGATCACCGACGTCACGGGCGCGATGGAGAAGGCCGTGTCGGGCCTCGGCGGCCTGATCTTCCTGCTCTTCGTGATCAGCCAGTTCCTCGCGTTCTTCACCTACTCGAACCTCGCGACGCTCGCGGCGGTCGAGATGGGTGATTTCCTCGCGGACGCGGGCCTCGGAGCGCTCCCCCTGCTCCTCGGGTTCGTGCTCGTCGTCGCGGTGCTCGATCTGATCATGACGGGCGCGATCCCGAAGTGGGCGATCTTCGCGCCGGTGTTCGTGCCGCTCCTGATGCGGCTGGGCGTCGAGCCCGAGGCCGTGCTCGCGGCCTATCGCGTCGGTGACGGACCGCTCAACGCCGTCTCGCCGCTGAACGCGTATTTCGCCCTGATCGTCACGTTCTCCGCGAAGTACCAGAAGGACGCGGGCGTCGGGACGCTGGTCGCGCTGATGCTCCCGTACGTCGTCGTCGTGACGGTCGCGTGGATGATCCTGCTCGCGTTGTGGCAGGTGCTCGGACTTCCCTGGGGACTCTGACGTCGCGCGAGCGTGTCAGTCAGCGCGCCAATCGGAACGAGAAAAAGGAGAGCCGTCGAATGATGAACTTCCCGTCCTTCCACGCGGCGGCGGTCGCCGAGTTCCACCCCGCGCCCTCGGTCGACGAGATCACGGCGACGAGGATCCGCGTCGCGAAGTCGGCGCCGAAGAACGCGGGCGCGATCGGTGTGCCGGTGGGCACGGAGGGCGACGTGCCGAGCGAGCTCGGGCTCGATCGCGCCACGCTCGCCGCCGCCGGGTTCGAAGGAAAGTCCGGCCAGACGCTGGTCGTCCCGCGCCCCGGCCAGCCCGCGCTCGTCGCGGTCGGGCTCGGTGCCGACTCCGAGCGCGATCTCGCCTCGCTCCGGCACGCGGCCGCGAGCTTCGCGCGCGCCGGTGCTCACTACGGCCACCTCGCGTTCGCGCTCCCGGCGCTGCGCGACGTCTCGCTCGCGCACGTCGCGCAGGCCGCCGTCGAAGGAGCGCTCCTCGCGCGCTATCGATATCGCCCGCTCAAGCGCAAGACCGAGCAGGAGCCGCCGCTCGAAGAGCTCACGATCGTCTCGAGCGCCGGCGAGGACGAGGTGAAGCGCGGCATCGATCGCGGGCGCATCACCGCGCGCGCGACCGAGCTCGCGCGCGATCTCTCGAACGCGCCGGCCACGCTGCTCACCGCGCGCCACATGGCGGAGATCGCGAAGGTCGTCGCCGACGCGTCGGGCCTCGAGATCGAGGTCTTCGACGAGAAGAAGCTCGCCGAGCTCGGCTGCGGCGGAATGCTCGGCGTCAACGCCGGCAGCTCGGAGCCCCCGCGCCTCATCAAGCTCACGTATCGCCCGAAGGCCGACGGCAAGGGCGCGGGCCGCATCTCGCTGATCGGCAAGGGCATCATGTACGACTCGGGCGGCATCAGCCTGAAGCCGAACGACCTCGTGCACGCCGCGATGAAGACGGATATGTCGGGCGCCGCGGCGATCCTCGGTGCGATGTCCGCGCTCTCCGCCCTCGGCTGCAAGAACGCAGTCACCGGATATCTGATGTGCACCGACAACATGCCTGGCGGAAACGCCATGCGGCTCGGCGACGTGCTCACGGCGCGTGGTGGGAAGACCGTCGAAGTCCTCAACACCGACGCCGAAGGACGGCTCGTGATGATGGACGGGCTCGTGCTGGCGACCGAAGAGAGCCCGCCTCCGCAGGCGATCATCGACATCGCGACGCTCACCGGCGCGTGCGAGCGCGCGCTCGGCAACGACAACGCCGGGATCATGGGCAATCACCAGGGCCTGATCGATCAGCTCAAAGCGGCCGCCGACACCACCGACGAGACGATCTGGCAGTTCCCGCTCGATCGCCGGCTGCGCAAGGAGCTCGACTCCGAGGTGGCCGACATCAAGAACATCGGCGGTCCGCTCGCCGGTCAGATCACCGCGGCGCTCTTCCTCGAGGAGTTCGTGAACGGCCTGCCGTGGGCGCACATCGACATCGCGGGCACGTCTCGCGTCGAGACCGACAAGACGTGGCGCTCGAAGGGCGCGACCGGGTTCGGCACGCGGCTCCTCATCGACTTCTTGATGGACTTCAAGGCACCGGAGCAGCCGAAGGCGAAGGTGAAGAACTGAGCCGGCTCACGGCTCGCGTCCTCCATTGCCCGTCTCTCGCGCGCGGCCGTCGCGCGAGAGACGAGGCACCGAGACGTCCAGTCCCGACAAGCGCTCCGGCGTGAGCAGCACGTCGACGTCGGCGCGATCCATCAGCCCGGCGCGCACGACGAGCTCGGCGATCGTGCCTTCGCCGTCCAGCGCGCGCCTCGCGAGATCCGCGGCCGCCGCATATCCGATGTACGGAGTCAGCGCGGTCACCACACCGACGAACGAGGATGTCTGTTCGGCCAGCCGCGCCCGATTGGCCTCGATCCCGACGACGCAATTGTCGCGCAGCGTGATCACCGCCGCGGTGAGCCACTTGAGGCTCTCGAGCAGCGCGTGCGCGACGACCGGGCCGAACGCGTTGAGCTGCAGCTGTCCGGCCTCGCACGCCATCGCGACGGTCACGTCGGCGCCCGCGACGACGAACGCGACCTCGTTGACGACCTCCGGGATCACCGGGTTCACCTTGCCCGGCATGATGCTCGAGCCCGCCTGGCGCGGCGGAAGTCGGATCTCGCCGAGCCCACACTGCGGGCCCGACGCGAGCAGCCGCAGGTCGTTGCAGATCTTCGAGAGCTTCATCGCGAAGCGCTTGAGCCCGCCCGAGAGCTGCATGAACGAGCCCATGTCGCTCGTCGCGGCGACGAGGTGCGTGGCAGTCCGCAGCTCGATGCCGGTGATCTCCGACAGATGCTTTCGCACCGCCGACGCATAGCGAGGATCGGCGGTGATCCCGGTGCCGACCGCGGTCGCGCCGAGGTTGATCTCGTGGAGGTGGTGCGCGATCTCGCGCAGGTTCGCGACGTCGTCGGCGAGCGTGATCGCGAACCCTTCGAGCTCTTGTCCGAGCGTCATCGGGACGGCGTCCTGGAGCTGCGTGCGGCCCACCTTGAGCACACCCGCGAACACGCTTCCGCGCTCTCGGAACGCGCCGACGAGCGACTCCATCTCGCGGAGCAGTCGACCGAGCGCCGAGTCGAGCGCGATCTTGAGCGCAGTCGGATAGACGTCGTTCGTGCTCTGACTGCGATTCACGTCGTCGAGCGGATCGAGATGGCGATAGTCGCCGAGACGGTGCCCGGCGAGCTCGAGCCCGACGTTCGCGATCACCTCGTTGGCGTTCATGTTCGTCGACGTCCCGGCGCCGCCCTGCATCACGTCGACCACGAATTGGTCGAGGAAGCGGCCCTTCTTGATCAGCGCGGCGGCGCGATCGATCAGCGCGGCGCGCTCGCGCGGCAGGGCGCCGATCTCCGCGTTGGCGCGCGCCGCCGCCTGCTTCACGCACGCGAGGCCGTGCACGAGATCGGGATAGTCGGCGATCGGACGTCCGCTGATCGCGAAGTTCTCGAGCGCTCTCGCGGTGTGGACGCCCCAATATGCCGACGCCGGGACGTCCACCGATCCGAGTGAGTCCTTCTCGGTGCGTCGCTCGGCGCCGTCGACGCCGCGTGCGGTGTGGATGCTGAGGTCGAACGCGCCCTGCGAGCTGCTCATGCAAGGCTGCGTAGGTCCGACCTCACGCGCACAAGCTCTCCGGTCGGACACTGCGCGAGCGCAAGGGCCGTGCGCCAGCGCTGACGCGCGTCATCCGCTCAGACGCTCGGCGAACGCCTGACGGTCGAGCTCGGTCCACGAGCGCGTGATGCGTCCTCCGCGCAGCTCGAAGAAGCTCATCCCGCGATGCGTGATCGCGCGTCCCGTCGGCGCGATCCCTCGGAACGCGCCGCGGTGGGTGCCCGACCACGACCACCGCACCGCGACGCGTTCGCCCTGCGTGATCACCTCGTCGAGCACGTACTCGATGTCGGGGAACCCACCGCGCAGTCCCTCGATCAGCGCGCCGAACGCGGCGGGCCCACGCTCGCCCTGCGCGCCCACGTAGTCCGCCGCGAAGAGCTCCGGCAAGAGCTCCATGCGACGCTGGTTCACCACCTCGTCGAACACGCGCCGCACGACGAGGCTCGCATCGCTCGGCGCGAGACCACGACGCAGCACCTCCTCGAGCGTCACCCGGCCGCGCACGCTGCGGCCCGTGCCCTCGTAGGAGAGCAGCCCGCGCGCGATGCCCTCGCTCAGCTCGCGGAACAGCGACGCGACGTTCTCCGACATCCCGGTGCTCGTCAGCATCGGCACGATCGCATCGACGGGCACCACGCGCGTCGTCACGTCGCGTCCGAGGATCTCCGACGCGATCGCCGCCGCCTCGACGAAGCTGCGATCCCGCGGTCCGCGCACCTCGACGATCTCGGTCGCGCTCGGCGGCGCGAGCAGCGCGTCCGCCGCCACGTCCGCGAGATCGCGCGCCGCGACCATCGGGATCGCGTGCTGCTCCCCGCCGCCCATCACCGGCAGCGCTCCGTCGCTCCGCATCGCGTGCGCGCTCGCGAGGAGGTTCTCCATGAAGAACGGCGCGCGCACGAACGTGAAGCGGATGCCACCCACCGCGCGCAGCGCGCGCTCCGCCTCGTGGCTCAGCCGCGTCGGCCCGGTGCCCGACGCGTGCTGGGCGCCCACCGACGACAGGAACACCGCGTGCGGCACCTTCGCGCGCGTGAGCCCCGCGACGTAGTGCGCGACGATCGAGCGGCTCTTCGCGAGAAGATCCGTCGCCCGCAGATCGGGCGGCACGATCAGGTACGCGCCCTCGGCGCCCTCGAGCGCGCGCGCGACGAGCGCCGCGTCGGTGACGTCGCCCACCACCAGCTCCGCGCCCTTCGCGGCGAGCGCCGCGCCCTTGCCGCGATCGCGCACCACCGCGCGCACCTTCGCGCCCGCTGCGAGCAGACGCTCCGCGACCACCGATCCCGTGTTCCCCGTGGCTCCGAAGACCGTGAGCATGTCGTTCTCTCCTTCGATGCGCTCACCGTGTGTTCGGCCTCGTCATGCGTCCAATGCATGCGACGCTATGACGATCATGCGCGAAGTGGATGACGTCCCGAGCCTCGATCTGTTGCGGTGCTTCGTCACCCTCCACCGCGAGCGCCACCTCTCGCGCGCCGCGATCCGCCTGGGGCTCAGCCAGCCCGCGATGAGCCGCGCGCTCACCCGGCTGCGCGATGCGTTCGACGATCCGCTGTTCGTGCGCACGCCGCGCGGGATGGTCCCCACCGCGCGCGCCGACGAGCTCGCGCCGCGCGTCGTCTCGGTGCTCGAGGCCGCGGCCGCGCTGGTGCGCCCGACCGAGCTCGATCCCGCGCAGCTCACGCGCACGTTCGTCGTCGCGACCTCGGGGTTCGTCGACGCGCAGCTCCTCTCGCGGCTCACGCCGCTGCTCGTGCACGAGGCGCCCGGCGTGTCGATCACCACCCGTCCGAACACCGACGATCTCGCAGAGTCGCTCGCGAGCGGGCGCGTCGATCTGATGATCGGCGTCTCGGGCAGCGTGCCGCGCGACGCGCACCGCACCCGCCTCTACGAGGAGAGCTGGGTGTGCGCGGTGCGTCGCGATCATCCCGACGTCGGCAAGCGGCTCTCGCTCGAGCGCTACGCGAAGCTGCCGCACCTGCTGGTCGCGCCGGGCGGGCATCCCGGCAGCCACGTCGACACCGCGCTCGCCGCGCGCGGCCTCGCGCGGCGCGTCGTGCTGCGCATCCACGCGTTCGCGCCGGCGCCCGCGATCGTCGCGGGCTCGGACCTCGTGGTCACCGCGCCGCGCCGGATCATGGAGCCGCTCGCGCGTCCGTTCGGATTGCGCCTCTTCCCTCCTCCGATCGAGATCCCGGGCTCGACGATCGTCGCAGCCTGGCACCCGCGCTCGCAGGACGATCCCGCGCACGCCTGGTTCCGTGCCGCGCTGGTCGCCGCCGTGAAGGGCTGAGCGTCGTTCCGCGTGTTCCATCATGGAACGCGCGTCCTCGCGTTCCTTCGCGTTTTGCAGCGAAATCTCGGTGGCACCTCCGCTGCAACGTGTCGGTGCGGAGGATCCGGAAATGAGCATCGACGTCTCTCGGCCGGTGGCCGATCTCGTGACCGCGCACCCCGAGCTCGCGGCGGTGCTGCAGCGCCACCGCATCGACTTCTGCTGCCGCGGCGCGCGCCCGCTGCGCGACTGGTGCGCCGACCGCGGGCTCGACACCGCCGTGGTCGCGCGCGAGCTCGACGCCGCGATCGCCGCGCGGGTCCCGACCGACGACGACCCGCGCGCGCTCTCCACGCCCGCGCTCGCGCAGCACATCGTCACGCGCCATCACGGCTACCTGCGCGAGGCGCTGCCCTTCCTCGTGCCCCTCGCCGCGAAGGTCGCCCGGGTGCACGGCGATCGTGATCTGCGCCTCGTCGAGCTGCGCACGATCGTCGAGGAGCTCGACGCGTCGCTGCGCCCGCACCTCGAGCGCGAGGAGCTCGAGCTCTTCTCGATGATCGCGCGCGGCGACCGCGTCCCGCAGCACGAGCTCGACGCGATGCGCGAGGAGCACCTCGGGGTCGGCGCGCTGCTCGAGCGCATGCGCGAAGCGGCGCGCGACTACGTCGTGCCCGAGGGCGCGTGCCGCAGCTGGACCACGCTGCTCCGCGAGCTCGAGACCCTCGAGCGCGACGTGCTGATCCACGTGCACCTCGAGAACCACGTGCTCGCGCCGCGGCTCGAGAGCGAGGCGTCGTGACCAGCACGCTGCGCGCGCTGATCGAGGACGAGCACCGCGAGCTCGACGCGCTCCTCGCGCGCGCCGACGCGGCCGGCCTGCTCGACCTCGAGGCGTTCGAGGCGCTCCGCGCGCGGCTGCTCCGGCACATCGCGATCGAGGAGAAGCTGATCCTCGCCGAGGTGCGCGTGGTGCGCGGCGGCGAGCCGATCGAGGGCGCGCGCCGGGTGCGCGTCGAGCACGGCGCGATCGCGTCGCTGCTCGTCGGCACGCCCGACGTCGCGCTGGTGGCCGAGCTGCGATCGCTCCTGATCGCCCACGAGGCGTTCGAGGAGCAGGGCCTCTACGCGGCGTGCGAAGTGGTGCTGGGCCCCGAGCGCGCGCTCGACATCGCACATCGCGCGCGTACCTACCCCGCGATCCCGGTCGCGAAGCACTTCGACGGGCCGCTGGTGCCGCGCACCGCGGCCGACGCGCTGCGCGGCGCGGCCCGGATGAAGTTCGCCGCGGGCGGACACTGACCCCAGATCGTCGAGAGACGACGACGCGCGCGGCCCTGCCGTCGCGCCGAGAGGAGATCGTCATGGACACCACGCTCGAGCGGCGCGCCGAGGCGCGCCGTGACGAAGAAGCGCGCACCCTGCGCGCGCCCCGCATCCGCCACGGCATCGCTGCCCGCGCGCTCTTCGCGGTGATGGATCTCGTGTACGGCCGCGCCGCGAGCCTCGTGAAGTTCCGCGTGCTCGAGGTGATCGCGCGCGTGCCCTACCAGGCCTGGGAGAACGTCGCGTACGTCGCGATCACCCACACCCATCGCGACCCCGACGCGCCCTCGCGCATCTTCGGCGCGGTGAGCGAGCACCGCGCCCAGCAGGACAACGAGCAGTGGCACCTGCTGATCCTCGAGGAGCTCTGCGCGCGGCTCGGCGCGCGCGAGTCGTGGCTGCTCCATCGCGCGATCCCGCAGGTGCTCGCGATGGTCTACTACCACCTGAGCTGGTTGCTCTACGTCCTCCATCCGGCGTGGAGCTACGCGCTGAACCGCGACTTCGAGGACCACGCCGAGCGCGAGTACATGGCGTTCGTGGCTGCGCACCCGGAGCTCGAGCGCGAGCCCTTCGCGTCGCGCTACGAGGCCGAGTACGGCACGTACCTGAGCGTCGCGGATCTGCTGCGGCAGATCGCGCTCGACGAGCGCGAGCACAAGCTCGAGAGCGAGGCGCGCATCCCGTCGCCGCGCTTCGGCCTCGAGCGAGCCTGACCGCGTTCGTGGTCGTGGCAGGCGCGCGACACGGGGACGACATGCTCCGTGACCCGCACTCCAGCCAGGACGGTCACCCATGAGCGCCGCACGAGCCGCCGCCGCCGCCACGACGCCGAGCGTCTTCACCCATCAGACCCGCGCGGAGTGGGGGCGCGCGGTGATCGCGGAAGCGCTGCCCGACCGCACCAAGTACGTGTTCGAGCACGCGGGTGAACGAACGTTCATGAACGGCCACACCGCGATCCGCGAGCTCGAGCTGCCCGAGGGCGAGCGCGAGTCGCTCGCGCGGCAGCTGCTGCGTCGCCCCGCGCCGACGAGCGCCGCGTCGAAGAAGAAGGCCTCGCGATCGAAGAGCGCGGCCGAGGCGCCGCCCGCAGAGCCGACGGTCACGTTCGAGCGACAGCAGGCGATCTTCGCGTCGCGCTTCGCCGACGGGTTCGCGGGGGCTCGCTACGTGCGCGAGGAGCGCGGCACGCTCGACGGGGACGAGCGCCACCTCGACGCGCTGATCGCGCTCGCGCGCGAGCTGCTCTCGGCCGAGCGGCTCGACGCGGCCCTCGCGCGCGGCGCGCACGACGAGGTCTTCGCGGACGCGACGAAGGTGCTGGGCGCGACCGACGCGCTCGCGTTCCCCAAGCCCGATCGCCCGGCGTTCCAGCGCGTCCCCGAGACCGCGCACGCCGACGTCGCGCGCACGCTGCGCGAGCTGCTGCACGGGAGCGAGCCCTACGATCGGCGCTTCGACGCGTTCGTGCGCTCGCTCGGCTCCGCGCACGCGCCGTGGACGATCGCGACGATCTTCTCGGCCGCCGTGCACCCGGACGCGCACGTGCTGGTGAAGCCGACGGTCAGCCAGCGTCAGGCGCGCGTGCTCGGGCTCACCGCGCCGCCGATCGGCGCGCCGACCGGCGCCGCGTACGGGCTGCACCTCGCGGTCGCGCGCACGCTGCGCGATCGCCTCGTCGAGGCGGGGCACACGCCGCGCGATCTCTTCGACGTGTACACCTACGAGTGGCGCACGCTGAGCAAGGGCGCGCTCGCGTCGTCGCCCGACTGATCGTCGATCAGAGGCCGAGCTGGGTGAGCGCGAGGGCGATCGCGGCGGGCAGCGCCTGGATGAACAGGATGCTGCGCTTCGCGGTCGCCGCGCCGTACGCGCCGACGACGATCACGAAGAGCAGCAGCACCGACGCGGCCGCGGTCTGTCCCGCGGTCGCCGCCCACGCGAGCGCGGCGCCGAGCGCGCCGTTGTAGACGCCCTGGTTGCCGGCGAGCACGCGCGTCGTCTCGGCCTGCTCGGCGGACTGCGCGAAGATCTTGCGCACGCGTGGCGTGGTCCAGAGGAACGTCTCGAGGACCATGAAGCCGACGTGCAGCAGCGCGACGAAGAGCGTGGCGAGGAGCGAGAGCATGGCTCGCTCCTTATGGATCGAGATTCTTGAGCGGTCGATCAAGAATCGTCGTCGTCGCGCAGGCCGGTGGCCTCCAGCGCGCGCTGCGCGACGCGCTTCACGCGCGCGCTCGACGCGCCGCTGCGCATCATCACGTGGATCGACGTGACCGCCGCCGCGAGCAGCGCCGCATCGTCCTTCGCGCGCTCGCCGCGCTCGTGCAGGCAGAGCGCGAAGAAGTCCTCCATCGCGCGGAGGCGACCGGCGACGAGCTCCTGTCCCTGCGGATCGAGCAGCGGGTGCTCGACCGCGCTGGTCACCAGCAGACATCCCTTGCCGCGCCGCGACGGCGCGGTGATCGCACGCAGCCATGCGCGGATCGCGTCGTGGCTCGGCGCGGCGGGCAGGCCCTGGGACGCGAGATAGCGCTCGATCGCGCGGTGGAAGCACGCTTCCTTGCTCGTGAACGCGGCGTAGAAGCTGCCCGGCTGCACGCCCATCGCGTCGCAGAGCTGGCGCACCGACGTCGATGCGTAGCCGCGCTCCCAGAAGAGGCGCACGGCGACGTCGAGCGCGGCGTCGACGTCGAAGTCTCGCGGTCTGGCCACGCGCGCGTTCTACTCCACCGCGCGATCACCTGCCCATCACGATGCCGACGCGCGGGTCCTCGCCGCGCTGTCCGGGCGCGCCGCAGAGGAGCGCGCTTCCGGCGACGATGGTGGACTCCGAGGTGTCGCAGCCCATCGCGCGCGTCGCGCCGATGCCGAACCACGCGTGGAGCTGCTCGCACGACGACGTGCGGCCCGCGACGACGCCGAGGCGCACCTGGAACGTGCGGAGGGCCGCGCTCGCGCCGCTGTCGCACACGCTGGGCACCGTCGCGTCGACGTCGAGCATCGTGCGCAGCGACGCCGCCGACGTGCTGAACGTCGCGGTGCCGGCGTGGACGATGTCGCGCAGCGGCGCGGCGCTGGTCCCGTCGAGGGCCGTGACCGCCCACTGCGTCGTGCCGCTCGTGCGCGCGAGCGCGATGCGCAGCGTGTCGACCGGGAGGTACCAGTACGCGCTCGTGAGCGCGTCGGCGTAGGCGAGATCGTTCGTGCCCATCACCATCGGTGCAGAGCTCGTCCACGCGGCGTGCTCGAATTCGAGATCGCCCTCGGGCGTGACCTTCGCGAGCAGCGTCCAGCCGCCGTCGCAGTACGCCTCGAAGGCCGGGATCGGCCCGGTGCCGTCGGGGTCGATGGTGTACACGCCGCTCGCGCTGCCCGCGGGGAGCGCAGCGCACGCGACGGGGAACGTGCCGCCGTCGCGACCGCCTCCATCGATCGTGCCGCCGTCGGTGCTGCCGGCGTCGGTGCTGCCCGCGTCGGTGCTGCCCGCGTCGATCGTGCCCGCGTCGGTGCTGCCCGCGTCGTGCGCGCCGCCATCGTCCAGCGCGGCGTCGGGGATCTCGGCGCCAGGCGTCACCTCGTCCAACGTGCTCGGATCGACGCTGCTCGGATCGCACACGCCCGCGATGCAGGTGCGCCCGTCGGGGCACTCGACGTCGAGGCAGCGCGTCGAGAGCGCGACGCGCAGCAGCCGCACGCTGCGGGGCACGAACGACGTCCGCGCCTCGCGCGAGACGAGCACCGTTCCGTCGGCGCGCCGGCCCTCCACCACGAGGTGCACCGTGCGCGCGGCGTCGCCTCCGCGCGGCTCCACCACGAACGAGAACGGCACGCGCACCCGATCGATCGGGTCCTCCGTCGTCAGCTCGAACGTGTGCTCGCCCTCGCCGTTCACGACCGCGCGCACGTCGTCGAGCGGCTCGGGGATCCCGAGGTCGCTCTCGACGACGACGATCAACATCGATGGATCGTCGTCGCACGCCGCGAGGACGACCCAGAGCGCCAAGGCCACGACGCAACGCGCCATCGCGGTCGAGGCTACACCCGCGAGCACCCGCGCGTACGCGCGTCACCGACGCGAAACACGGCGTCGCGTAGCACTCCAGCGCGAGGCCGCTCTCGATCCACCACCGGGTGCCCACGCAGCACGGAAAACCGGCGCCGGCGCGTTCATGACGGTGGATCGGGGCGCATGGTACACATCGCGCCCAGTGGCCTCGCACGAGCCTCGTTACATCGTCGGCATCGACCTCGGCACCACGCACACCGTCGTCGCGTACGGGCCCGCGGACGCGAGCGCGCCGCCGAGGATCTTCGCGATCGATCAGCTGATCGCGCCGGGCGAGATCGAGGCGCGCCCGCTGCTGCACTCGCTGCGGTATCACCCCGCGCCGGGCGAGATCTCGGACGACGATCTCGCGCTCCCGTGGGGCGAGACCCCGGCGATCCCGGGCAGTGAAGGGCGCTACGTCGTCGGCGAGCTCGCGCGCGAGCTCGGCGCGAAGGTGCCGGGCCGTCTCGTCGCGAGCGCGAAGAGCTGGCTCTCGCACCCCAGCGTCGATCGCACCGCGCCGATCCTCCCGTGGGGCGCGGCCGAGGACGTGCCGAAGGTGAGCGCGGTCGTCGCCTCGGCGAGCTATCTCGCGCACGTGAAGGCCGCGTGGGATCACCACCACCCGCGCGAGCCGCTCGACGAGCAGGAGGTCGTGCTCACGATCCCCGCGTCGTTCGACGAAGGCGGGCGCGCGCTCACGCTCGAGGCCGCGCGCCTCGCGGGGCTGCCGCGCGTGCGCTTGCTCGAGGAGCCGCAGGCCGCGTTCTACGACTGGCTCGCGCGGCGCGGCGTCGACGCCGCGGAGGCGGCGGGCGCGACCAAGCTCGCGATGGTCGTCGACGTCGGCGGCGGCACCACCGACCTCACGCTGATCCGCGTCGAGATCCGCGACAGCGGGCCGCGCCTCACGCGCATCGCGGTGGGCGACCACCTGATGCTCGGCGGCGACAACATGGACCTCGCGCTCGCGCATGACGTCGAGGCGCGCCTCGGGACCGGCGGCGGAGGAAAGCTCGGCGCGGGCCGCTTCACGCAGCTGCTCGTGCAGTGCCGCACCGCGAAGGAGCGCTTGCTCGGATCGACCCCGCCCGAGAGCGTGCGCGTGACCGTGCTCGGCTCGGGATCGAAGCTGGTCGGCGGCGCGACGAGCGCCGAGATCACGCGCGCCGACGTCGACGCGCGCCTGGTCGAGGGCTTCTTCCCGCTGGTCGGGCTCGACGCGCGCCCGCAGAAGCGCGCGGGCGCGATCGTCGAGTTCGGTCTGCCCTACGTCGCCGATCCTGCGGTGACGCGGCACGTCGCGGGGTTCCTCGCGCGGCACGAAGAGCTCGCGCGCGAGGCGCTCGGTCCCGACGGGCCCGCCGTGCCCGACGCGGTGCTGCTCAACGGCGGCGTGTTCCGTGGCGGCCCGCTCGCGGCGCGCATGATCGGACAGCTCGAGTCGTGGCGTGGCGCGAAGGTGCGCGTGCTCGAGAACGACGACCCCGAGCTCGCGGTCGCGCGCGGCGCGGTGGCGTACGGGCTCGCGCGGCGCGGCGTCGGGCTGCGCATCGGTGGCGGCTCGGCGCGCAGCTACTTCCTGCTGCTCCCGCCGGTGAGCGAAGACGCGCCGCGACGTGGTCTCTGCCTCCTCCCGCGCGGCGCCGAAGAGGGCGAGGAGGTCACGCTCGAGGAGCGCACGTTCTCGCTCAAGCTCGGTCAGCCGGTGCGCTTCCTCCTCGCGTCGAGCACCGGACAGGCCGCGTACGTGCGCGCGGGCGAGATCGTCGACGTCGACGACGAGCTCTTCCGCGATCTTCCTCCGCTCGCCGCGGTGCTCGACGACGAGCGCACCAGCGCGACGTCCTCGGGCCAGCTGCGCGCGCCCTCGATCGTGCCCGGGGGCAGCACTGCGCCTGCCGCGCCCCGTGAAGAGCACGTGAAGCTCGCGGCCGGGCTCACCGAGATCGGCACGCTCGAGCTCTCGTGCCTGCAGCTCCAGGAGTCGGCCGAGGCGAAGCCGTCGCGACGCTGGAAGCTCGAGCTGCAGCTCCGCGGCGGCAGTGACGAGACGCTCTCCGCGCAGCGCATCACCCAGCTGCACCCGCGTTTCAAGGAAGCGCGCGCGAAGATCGAGGCGGTCTACGGCAAGAGCGAGGCGGGCCTCGAGGGCAAGCCGCAGAAGACGCTGCGCACCGACCTCGAGAAGATCCTCGGACCGCGCGCGCAGTGGAGCACGCCGCTGCTGCGCGAGCTGTGGGGCGCGCTCTTCGCGGGGACCAAGCGGCGCCGGCGCAGCGCCGATCACGAGCGCGTGTGGTTCAACCTGATCGGCTTCTGCCTGCGCCCGGGGTTCGGCTATCCGCTCGACGACTGGCGCGTGCGTCAGCTGTGGACGGTGTTCGATCAAGGCGTGCAGTTCGCGCCCGAGGCGCAGAACTGGAGCGAGTGGTGGACGCTCTGGCGCCGCGTCGCAGGCGGGCTCGATCAGCCGATGCAGCAGAAGGTGCTCTCGTCGATCGAGTGGTACCTCCACCCTCCGACGCCGCGCCCTCGTCCGCGCCCCGCGGGCCCCAAGGCGCTCGGCTACGACGACATGGTGCGGCTCGCGGCATCGCTCGAGCGCATCGCGCCGAGCGACAAGGCGCGCATCGGTGACTGGCTCATCGAGCGGCTCACCCAGCACGGCGAGAACGTCGCGTCGTGGTGGGCCGTCGGTCGCATCGGCGCGCGCGTGCCGTTCTCGGGCAGCGCGCACCACGTCGTCGCGCGCGCGAAGGCCGAGGACTGGCTCGCGCAGGTGATGAAGCTCGACTGGCGCAAGGTGGAGCCCGCGGCGTTCGCCGCGGCGCAGCTCGCGCGGCGCACCGGAGACCGCGAGCGCGACCTCGACGCGCAGCTCGCGGCACAGGTCGCGGCGAAGCTGCGCACCACGAGCGCGCCCGAGTCGTGGGTGCGCATGGTCAGCGAGGTCGCGGAGCTCGAGGCGGCCGAGGAGCAGCGCATCTTCGGCGAGTCGCTGCCGCCCGGCCTGCGCCTCATCTCGTGATCGTCAGCGCCCGTACACCGCGCGCTCGAGCTCGCCGGGGAAGCGCCCGCTCATCCCTTCGAGCGCGGTGTTCGTCAGCGCGACCACCGTGATGCGCGCCTCGGGATCCACGAACCACGAGTGGCCGTAGGCGCCGCCCCATCGGAACGTCGCCGCGTGCGCGGCGCTCCCCGCCAGGGCGGGATCGAGCACGACCGCGCCGCCGAACCCGAACCCCATGCCGGGGCCGAGCGCCGCGTGATCGGCGCTCCCGAGCTGATCGCGCATCATCGCCTGCGCCGTCTCGGCCCGCAGGATCGCGCCGCCACCCCTTCGGATCATCTCGAGCACGCGCAGCACGTCCTCCGCGGTCCCGACCATCCCCGCGCCGCCCGACGGGTACGAGCGCGAGGAGAGCGCGCGCGACGGCGCGTAGCGCACACCGCTCGCGCCGAACGGCACGACGTGACCGTCCTCCATCCGCACCGGCCGGGGCGTCCCGTCCGCGTACGCGACCGCGAGGCGATCGACGTCGCTCACCACGAACCCGGTGTCGCGCATCGCGAGCGGATTCGTGACGAGCCGCGCGACGACCTCGGGCAGCGCGCCTCCTCCGGCGCGCGCGACGATCTCGCCGAGCACGTCGATCGAGAGCGAGTACCCGAACGCCGCGCCGGGCTCGGCGAGGAGCGCGACCGACGCGAGGCGCCGCGCGTTCTCCTCGAACGAGAGCCCCGGCTGATCGAGACCGTCGGACACGCCGGCGCGGTGATAGGGACCGTCTTCGGGCTCGAAGAACCCGTATCCGAGCCCGCTCGTGTGGTTGAGCAGCTGGCGGATCGTGATCACGGACGGGCGCCCCTCGGCGTCGCGGAACGTGAGCTCCGGCAGGAAGCGGGTGATCGGATCGTCGAGCCCGATCGTGCCCGCATCGACGAGCGCGAGCGCGGCCGCGGTCACGATCGGTTTGCTGACCGACGCGAGCCGGAAGATCGCGTCCTCGCGCATCGGCGTTCCGGCCTCGCGATCGAGCAGCCCCGCCGCACGCCGATGCACGACCTGGCCGTCCACCGCGACGAGGACGACCGCGCCCACGATCCGCTCCTCTTCGATCGCGC
The DNA here is from genome assembly GCF_000737325.1 of Sandaracinus amylolyticus. NCBI lineage: Bacteria > Pseudomonadati > Myxococcota > Polyangiales > Sandaracinaceae > Sandaracinus > Sandaracinus amylolyticus. Next base: position 9,503,062 of record NZ_CP011125.1, on the reverse strand, counting down.
GATCGATCACGGCATCGACGCGCGCGGAGAGCGAGCGATCGGTGTGTGGCGCGGGCGCGGGAGAGCCAGCGCACGCGAGGAGGACGAGCGCGAGCCCTGGGGCGAGCAGACGATGCATGCGCCTGACCTGTGGCGCTGATCGTCCGCGTCAAGCCGGGGCGCTCGACCTCCTTCGCGGCGTCGATTCGATTACAGGAACGCGGGCGGGAAGTGACGGATCACGAGATCGCGCGCGTAGCGCGCGGAGTGCTCGACCGTCTCGAAGCTGAGCGTGCTGCCCACGTAGTACGTGTGGTTCTCGCCCTGCAGCGACTCGACGCGCTCGTAGAACCCGCCGCGCAGCGCCTCGGTGCTCACGTGCGGGAAGTAGTCCCACTCCTGACGCAGCTGCAGCGCGCCGAAGCGCCCGCCGCGCGACGCGACGTCCGCGGCGAGCGTCGCGGTGATGTCGGCGTACGACGAGCTCCAGTCGGCGATCTGGTACGCGACCATCAGCGGCGACTGATCGCGGCTCGCCCACACGTTCACGTGATCGATCGTGTCGGGGAACGCGTGGTCGTGGAAGAAGAGCACGCTCTCGCGCGGCAGATCCTGCGCGGTGAACGCGCTGAAGAAGTAGCGCTCGCTCTCGACCTGCGAGAAGAGCTCGTCCTCTTCGTCGGTGAGCGGCATGAAGTCGCCGACACGGTTGAGCGCGACCGAGACGATCACCTCGTCGAACTCGTAGCGGCGCGTGCCGTTGATCGTGATCTCGATCGGCGCGCCGCGGCGGGACGAGCGACGGGTGATCGACGTCACCTCGGAATTCAGCCGCACGTCGAGCTCGCTCGCGACCGCTTCCCAGATCGACTGATAGCCGGTGGGGAACGTGTAGTACGGCGCCTGCTGCAGGCCGCGCTCGCCGCCGAGCTTCACGAGCCACGGGATGAGCTTGAGGAAGTACATCGCCGGCGCGTCCTCGTAGTACGAGTACCCGAAGCCCACCATCACGCTGCGCACGAGCTCGGCGATCGGCGTGATGCCGTTGCGCGCCGCGAACTCGTCGAACGGCAGATCGAGCTCGTCGGGCAGGTACGCGAAGCCGCTCAGGTTGAGCTGCGCGAAGCGCGCCTGGACGCCGGCGTACGCGACGAGCGCGCCGATCAGCTCGAGCTGCGAGTAGCGGCTCGCGAGGAACGACTCCGCGCTGTGCACCACGTCCTGGTCGAGGATGCCGCGGTCGGTCTGGTACTCCTCGTACGGAATGCCGTAGCGGTCCGCGAGGCCGAGCACGTGGTGGTAGTCGGGCGACGCGAACACCGCGCCGAGCTCGGTCACACGGCCGCCGGCGCGCAGCGAGTGCACCTTGCCGCCGACGCGATCCTCGCGCTCGAACACCGTCACGTTGCGGTACCCGAGATCGCGCAGCGTCTGCGCCGCGGTGAGGCCCGAGGGACCGGCGCCGACCACCGCGATGCGGAGCGATCGCCGTGGCCAGACGAGCTCTTCCGCGTTCGTGTCGAGCGCGTCTTCCTCCTCGGGCGCGGCGACGCAGCTCGCGACGCCGACCCCGAGCAGCAGGATGCAAGTCAGACGAAAGACGGATTGGAACACGGTGCCCTCCCGCGTCGGAGCATAGAGAGCGGATCGCGGCGCGTTCCCGATCCGAAGGTCGTTTAATCAGCGATTAACCGCGCGATCGGGATGGCGTAGGCTCGCGCGCCTCATGACCGACGTGTCGAGTGCCGCGGTGTGGATCGAGCCGGTGATGCTGGCGTGCATCGAGGATCGCCGCTTCTTCGAGGAGCTCGCGCCCGAGCCGCGCGCGATGGTGACGCTGTGGGCGATGCGCGCGGAGGTGCAGCGACGAGGGCTCGCGCACTTCGTCGACGACGTGCCCGACTGGATCGTGAAGGACGTGCCGCGCGCGGCGGAAGCGCTCGGCGAGCACGCGCTGAAGGACGCGTTCGCGTCGCTGCTGCCGGCGCTCAAGCGCGGTCGCGCCGCGCGCTTCTCGGGCAAGGGCGTCGAGTGGAGCGCGCACGCGGGCATCGAGCCGCTCGTGGCGAGCCTCGGCGATGCGCTGGTCGCGCGGGTGATCGCGTCGAAGCGCGCGTTCGGCGCGGTGCGGGCGCGCGCGGAGACGATCCACGCCGAGGCGCGCGCCGCGCACAAGCGCGAGGCCGAGGCGGTGCAGGAGAGCGCGAAGGCGAAGGTGCGATCGCGCTTCGACGGGCTGCGCGAGAAGGCGCGCCCGTGGTCGATGCAGACGCGCTTCGCGGTGGAGGACGCGGTGTCGCACGCGAAATTCGGCGTGGGCCGCGTCCGCGCGCTGGTGCCGCCGAACAAGATCGAGGTCGAGTTCGAGGACGGCTCGATCCGCACGATGCTGCACGCGGCGCAGTGATCGCGGCGCGCTCGGGCGCATGTGCTCGGTGTGGAGAGCACGCGCCGAGAGCGCTTCGTGTGGTGCCTGTTCGACTTCGCGAACAGCGCGTTCCCGACGATCGCGATCACCGCGTTCGGCGCGCCCTACTTCGAGGCGGTGCTCGTCGGTGACCGCGGCCTCGCGCTCGGCGCGCTCCACCTGAGCGGCACGTCGGCGTGGGCGATCGCGGTCGCGCTCTCGATGGCGGTCGTGGTCGTGACCTCGCCGGTGATGGGCGCGATCGCCGATCGCGGTCGCAAGCGGACGCTGCTCGCGATCTACGTCGCGGTGTGTGCGCTCGCGACCGCCGCGCTCGGGCTGGTGCCGCCGGGATCGGGGCTGCTCGCGATCGGGATCTTCGTGGTCGCGAACGTGACGTTCGAGGGCGCGTACGTGTTCTACAACGCGTTCCTCACCGAGCTCGTGCCGAGCGAGCGCGTGGGGCGTCTCTCGGGCTACGGGTGGGCGCTCGGGTACGTCGGCGGGCTCGGCGCGCTCTTCGTCGTGAGGCCGCTGCTGCCGAGCGACTACCACGCCGCCGAAGCAGCGCGCGGCGCGCGGGTGTTCTTCGTCGTCGCGGGTTGGTACGCGCTCTTCTCGCTCCCGACGCTGCTCGTGCTGCGCGATCGCGCCGTGCCCGCGCCGATCACCCGCGCGCTGATCCGCGACGCGCTCGCGCAGGTGCGCTCGACGCTGACGCGTGCTCGCGCGCACCGCGTCATCGCGATCTTCCTCGTCGCCTATCTGCTCTACACCGACGCGCTCGACACCACGATCCACTTCACCGGCATCTACACGCGGCGCGTGCTCGGCTTCACGCCCGACGACAACGTGCGGCTCTTCCTCGTGCTCAACGTGATCGCGGCGCCGGGCGCGATGGTGCTCGGGGTGCTCGCGGATCGCGCCGGCGCGAAGCGCGCGATCCAGGTCGCGCTCGTGATCTGGTGCGCGGTGATCGTGCTCGCGGTGCGGGCGTGGGACGCGGCGAGCTTCTGGCCCGCGGCGATCCTCGCGGCGATCGCGATCGGCGCGACGCAGTCCGCGAGCCGCGCGATGATGGCCCGCCTCGCGCCGCCCGGAAAGACGGGCGAATTCATGGGGTTCCTCGCGCTCTCGGGGCGGGCCTCGGCGATCTTCGGCCCGCTGATCTACGGCGCGGCGTCGAGCGCGTTCGCCGATCCCACCGACCCCGGGCGCGGTGATCGCATCGCGCTGATGATCGTCGGCGCGCTCTTCCCGCTCGCGATGCTCGTGCTGCGCGGCGTGCACGAGCCGCGACCCGCGTGACGGGCTCAGTACGACTGGAAGCCGAGCTCGAGACCGCCCAGCACGATCACCTCGCGCTCCAAGAACGTCATGTGGAGGAACGAGGCGAACACGAAGCCGCGGCGCTCGTAGGGCCCACCGCCGGTCGCCGCCGAGATCCGCATCTCGAGGCCGAAGCCGACCCCGGCGGACTGGAGCGAGATGTCGGGCTGACCCGACTCCAGCTCTCGCGCGAGCGCGCGGGTGGCCGACGCGATCATCGGCGAGACCGTCTCGAGGTGCACCACGTCGAGCGCGGGGCCCATCGCGAGCTGAAGCCAGTCGAGGAGCGTCAGCTCCGCGACCGCCGAGAGCGAGAGGTGCGTCGGCACGCCGGGCCCGAAGCAGCCGCGGAGGATGCCGATCCCCGCGAGCTCCTCGGTCTGCACGCCGACCTGCAGCGTCGCGACGAACCCGCCGGTCGTCACGTCGAACGTCTGCGTCTCGTCGGTGGGGAACCAGGTCAGGCCTCGCGCCTCCCAGACCGGAACGTCGAGCCAGAAGACCGAGCTGCCGAACGCGCCGAGCATGAAGCCCCAGCGCAAGCGCGTCTCGTCGCGCCCGCCCGGGGGCCCGCCGTCCGACTCGGGCTCCGGCTCGGCGTGCGGTCCGAGCTCGGGGTCCAGCTGGGCACGCGCCGTCGTGCTCACCGCGACGAGCACCACGACGACGAGCGTCGCGACGAGCGTGCGCGACATCAGAACGTCCCCTCGATCTGCACCGACCCGACGCCGAGCGAGGCGCGCATCGTCGCGCTCTCCATGACCTGCCGCTGGTTGCCCGCACCGAGCAGCAGCCCGCCGCCGACGAGCGACACGACCGCGCCCGCGACACCGCCGACGCCCACGACGGCCCACCAGCCGCCCTCGCGCTGGTGCCAGGTCGCGTAGTCGCTGATCCCGCACGACGACTCGCAGCCCTCGGTCTGCTCGATGTACTCGGCCCGACTGCCGAGCAGCGCGCCCGTGATCACGGCGGACGCGAGCAGGAGACCGCCGCCGCTGAGCGCGACGATCCACGCGTTGCGCTCCGCGACGCGCTGGCGCTGGAGGCGCTGCTCGAGATCGGCCCACGCGAGCTCCGGGGTCAGCGTCTGGTACGTGCCCGCGCGCAGATCGAGCGTCTCCCGGACGACGCGGCGATCCGCGACGTGGAGCTCGATGACGTGGCGGCCCGCGGGCAGCAGCAGCTCGTCGGCGACCTCGACCTCCTCGCCGTCGACGGTGATGCGCGACGGCGTCATCGGCGTGCGCAGCCGGACGCGCGCCGCGACGGTGGGATCGATCTGCCGCACGCTCATCGTGAGATCGACGTCCTCCTGCTCTGCGGTCGCGACGTCGACGGTGCGCTGGATCGCGGCGTAGCCATCGCGCGCCGCGACGATCGTGTGGCGCCCGGGATCGACCTCGATCGAGTCGGGCAGCGGGGTCGTGCCCACGTCGCGACCATCGATGGTCACGCGCTGCCCGGCGGTGCGCGAGGTGACGCGGATGCGCCCGCGGAGGATCGCGGTGCGCTCGAGGGTCGCCTCCACGCGCGCGGTGAGCCCACCGGCGATGCGCACGATCTCGCGGAACGCCTCGTGGCCCGGCGCGCGCAGCTCGACGAGCACGGTGCCCGCGGTGACCCGCATCGTGCTGCCGGGCGCCGCGACCGACGACGCCGGACCGACCTCGATGCCGTCGATCCACACGATCGCGTCGGCGGGCGTCGCCGTGATCTCGAGGAACGCGATGCGCGCGCGCTGGCGCCGCAGCTCGGCCTCGACCGCGGCGCGGCGATCGGGCGCGAGGCTCGGCATCTCGCGCAGGTACTGCTCGAACGCGTCGACCGACTCCACCGCGCGACCGAGCGACGCGTAGACCTGCCCGAGGTTGAACAGCACCTGCGGCGCGGGCGCGACCTCGTACGCGCGGCGGAACTCCACGAGCGCCTGGTCGAGCAGGCCCTCGTCGTAGAGCTCCAGCGCGCGCTCGAAGCGCTCGCGCGCCTCCGCCCGGGCCTCGCGCGATGGCTCCGCGTCCTGCGCGCGCGCCCCGCTCGGGAGCGGCGCGGCGAGCGCGAGCAGCAGCGCGACGGCGAGTGGGAAAGAGCTCCGAGGGGCGATGGGCACGCGATCCGTCCGTGTGAAAACGGCCGGAGCGTGTTCCCGACACGACCACCGCGCCACCAGAGGTGCGCGGGCGTCGGCTCAGCCGAAGTGGACGGCGGAGACCTGGCTGCCCATGAGCATGGACGAATACGGAACGGTTCCGCGATCGTCGCCCGCCGCGCCCGCGATCACCATGAGCGGCAGCAGGTGCTCCTCGCGCGGATGGCAGACCCGCGCCGACGGCGCGCGATCCCACGCGGTGAGCCGCGCGTCGCGCGCCGCGGGGTCGAGCGTGACCGTCTCGCGCATCCACGCGTCGAACGCGGCCGAGGGCGCGCGCGCGGCGGGCGAGCCGAACCCGCGCATGTTGTGGAAGCTCATCCCGCTGCCGACGATCAGCACGCCCTCGTCGCGCAGCGGGCGCAGCGCGCGCCCGATCGCGAGGTGCGATGCGGGATCGAGGTCGCGCCGCATCGAGAGCTGCACGGTCGGGACGTCGGCGTCGGGGAACGTGAGCTTGAGCGGCACGAACGTGCCGTGGTCGAAGCCGCGGTGCGCATCTTCGCCGGAGTCGATGCCCGCCGCCGAGAGGAGCGCGCGCACCCGCGCGGCGAGCTGGGGATCGCCGGGCGCGGGCCAGGTGATCTCGTACGACTCGGGCGGGAACCCGTAGTAGTCGTAGAGCATCGGCGGGCGCGCCGACGTCGTCACCGTGGGGATGCGCTCTTCCCAGTGCGCGGAGACGACGAGCAGCGCGCGCGGCCGCTGGGGGGCGATGTCCGCGAGCCCGCGCAGGTACGTCGCGAGCTGCGCCCACTCCGCGGGATCGCCGAACCCGAGCTCGACGAAGGGCCAGGGACCGCCGCCGTGGGGGATGTACGCCACCGGCATCCGCGCGCCGCTGCCGCTCGTCATCGCTCGAACCTCCTGCGACGCGGGCGCGCACGCCGCGAGGACGAGCCCCGCGCTCGCCGTGCCGAGCAGCGCGCGTCGCGTCATCCGGGTGTCGTGGTCGTCGCTCATCGTCGGGAATCACCTCTACGCCGGCAGCGCGCCCGCGGGAAGGCGCACCCCGCGCAAGTCTGCGTTGCGCGAGCGGGAACGGATGCGATGCAAGCCTTGGATCCGCCTTGACTCTCGGGGCGCGTTCCTGGTTCGATGCGTACGTCCCGGCCCCAGGCCGTCACGCCCATCGGCACGCGCGAGAGGACCCGCAGACACACCATGTTCTCCGTCGTCATCACCGAGAAGGGCGGCGCCCAGCGCCGTCTCGACTTCGACAAGAACGAAGTCACGATCGGCCGCGTCCAAGGCAACGACATCATCCTGCCGAAGGGCAACGTCTCGAAGCGGCACTCCCGGATCGTCCTCAAGGACAACCGCTTCATCGTCGTCGACCTCAAGAGCACCAACGGCACGTACGTCAACGGGCGCAAGATCACGTCGCCCCTCGTCGTGAAGTCGGGCGACAAGATCTACATCGGCGACTTCATCCTCACCCTCGAGGAGGCCGCGGGCGCCGGCATGGGCGCGTCGCCGGGTGGCTCGCACGAGGGCGCGGCGATGGGCGCTCCGCCCGCGATGGCGCCGCCGCCGATGCAGCCGCCCGCGCCGCAGATGTCGCCCGCGCCGCAGATGTCGCCGGCGCCGCAGATGTCGCCGCCGCCGCAGATGTCGCCGCCGCTGGCGCCGCCGCAGATGTCGCCGCCGCTGGCACCGCCGCAGATGTCGCCCGCGCCGCAGATGTCGCCGGCACCGCAGATGTCGCCGCCGCCGCAGATGTCGGCGCCGCAGATCGCAGCCCCGACGCCGCAGATGTCGCCGGCACCGCAGATGTCTCCCGCGCCGCAGATGTCGCCTGCGCCGCAGATGTCGCCGCCGCCGATGGCGCAGGCCGTCGCGTCGTCGCCCGCCGTCGCGGTCGGTGGGGATCGCCGTCCGCCGCCGCTGCGCTCGGCACCGCCGCCGCCCCGCCAGCCCACGATGACGGCCGGTGGGATGGGCGCGCCGCCCCCGCTGCCCGGCCGGCCCGAGCCCGCGCCGCGCGTTCCGTCGGACCCGCCGCCCGCGCCGCGCGAGGCCGATCGCTACCCGCTCGACGAAGAGCCCGCCGACGAGACGATGGCGCCCTCGCCGCGCGTCGTCGCGAACGTGCGCCCCTCGGCGGCGCCGCCCCGCGAGCCCGCGCGCAACGACTTCGCGCCCGCGAAGGAGCCCGCGCCGCGCATCGAGCAGCAGACCGAGGCGCCGCCCGCGCGCCATCAGCCCGCGGCGCACACGCCGGCGCTCGCCGCGCCGATCCCCGAGTCGCGCCCGATCACGGCGCCGCTCGCCGCGCCCCTGCCCACCGCGCCGCTTCGTCGCGCCGCGGTGCCGCGCGCCCGTGACGTGCGCGACCCGCTCGGCCACGTGCTCGCGACGCTCGCCGAGACCCTCGACGTCGGCTCGCTGGTCCCGCCCGAGGCGATCCCCGCGGATCGCTGGCGCGAGGCGCGCTCGGCGGTCGACGCGGCGATCGCGCGCCTCGAGCGCGAGGGCGGCACCGCGGGTGATCGCGATGCGCTCGCGGCGTCGGCGGTGCAGGAGGCGCTCGGCCTCGGACCGCTCGCGGCGCTGCTCGACGATCCGGGCGTGCTCGAGATCGTCGTCGAGGGCCCGTCGTCGATCCTCGTCGATCGCGGCGCGGGCCTGACGGCGGCGCCGGGCCGCTTCTCGTCGGCGGATCAGCTCGTGACGATCGTCGGCCGCCTCGTCGTGCGCGGCGGGGGCTCGTTCGACGCGAGCCAGGCGATGCACGAGGCGACGTTGCCCGACGGCGCGCACCTCGTCGCGGTGCTGCCTCCGGTCGCGCTGCGCGGTCCGGTCATCGAGGTCCGTCGCACCGGCCGCGCGCCGGTCACCGGCGAGAGCCTCGTGCAGCAGGGCGTGCTCAGCAGCGAGATGCTCGCGACGCTGCGCGCCGCGGTGAGCGCGCGTCGCAACGTCGTCGTCGTCGGTGCGAGCGAGCTCGGCGTCGGCACCGTGGTCTCGATGCTCGCGAACCTCGCGGACGGCGACGATCGCGTGCTCGCGATCGAGGCCTCGCCCGAGCTGGCGCTCGCCGCTGCCCACGCGGTGCGGCTCGGCGCGAGCTCGAGCGTCTCGCTCGGGCAGCTGATCGCGCACGCGCCGCGGCTCCGCGCCGACCGCGTCGTGATCGACGGAGCGAGCGGCCCCGAGACGCGCGATGCGCTGCTCCTGCTCGCGTCGCGCGGCGCGGGGACGATCCTCGGCGTGCGCAGCGCGCCGACGGGCTCGGCGCTCGATCACCTCGAGGCGCTCGCGGGGCTCGGCGGCGGCGCGGACACGCTCGGTCGCCTGATCGCGTCGGCCGTCCACGTCGTCGTGAAGCTCGGCCGTGACACCAACGGCGTGCGCCGCGTGGTGTCGATCGCCGAGGTCACGAGCGACGAGGGGATCCCGACCGCGCAGGACCTCTGGGTCCACACCGGCGAGTTCCACGCGACCGGCAACAAGGCCAGCTTCCAGTCCTGACGAGCGCGCGCGAGCCCACGATCGGGCCGGATCAGCGATGATCCGCCCCGATCCGTGGGCTTGACGCAATTGACGCGTCGCGTTACCCCCGCCGCATGGAGGTGTCCATGCAGAGCCTGTGGGATGCGATCGGCCGCCGTCGCGAGGACGCGGTGGCGCGAGGCAGCGCGTACGTGCGCGACCACGTCATCGTCCGGCGCACGCGCGAGACGGGCGCCCAGCTCCTGGGCCGTGCCGAGCGCGAGGCCGCGAAGCTCCAGACCACGATCGCGTCGCGCCGCGGCGTGCTCAACGGCAAACCGATCGAGAAGCTCGAGCGTCGCGTGCTGTCGCGCATCGAGAGCGTGCTCGAGCGTGTCGGCCTGCAGCTGCGCGATCGCATCCAGCGCCTGACGCCGGGCTCGAAGCTCGGCGCGATCGAGCCCGAGACGACGCAGCAGCCCGAGGACGCGACGCTCGTCGACGAGAGCGAGGCCCGCGCCGAAGCCAAGGCGCGCGCGGCGGCCCGCGCGCCCAAGAAGAAGCGCATCCGCGTGGCGATCGAGGACGCGGCGACCCCTTCGACGAGCGTCAGCGTCGCGCCCGACGAGCCGGAGGCGCCGGTGCGCAAGACGTCGAACGGCCACGCCGCGCCGAAGCGCGTGTCGAAGCCGCTCGCGACGAAGCCCGAGCGCCCGGCGGCGCGTCGCGGCACCAAGGCGGCGGCCGCCGCGAAGGCGTCGACGCGCTGGGTCGGCAAGGCCGCGGAGGTCGAGGTCGAACAGCTCTCGGAGCTCTCGGCGAAGGCGCTCCTCGCGCGGATCCCGGAGCTCGACGAGGCGTCGTGCCGGGCGCTCCTCGCGCGCGAGAAGGAAGGCAAGAAGCGCAAGACGATCGTCGACGCGCTCGCCGCCCGTCTGCCTTCCTGAACGCCTTTCTTCCTGAGCGTCAGCCGTGTCGCACGACGCGCACGCCGCGAACGCTGCTTCACGGCAGCGCTCGTCGGCCCGCGCGCGGTCGCGTGAAGATCGCGCGCGTCGTGTGCGTCCTCGGGGCTGCGGGGAGGCAGGGCATCTTCTTGCAGGGGTGCCGCCCCGCATGGTTCGATGGCCTTCCTTCTCGACGGACGGATGTCCGTCGCGCCCGCGCTTCGGAGAGCAACGCATGCGTACGAGTCGGTGGCTCCTCGGTCTCGTCCTCCTGATCGGCGCGATCGCGCTCGCCGGAGGGTGTCGCCCACGGCGCGCCGTGCGCGGCGTGGTGACGAGCGGAGGTGACCAGCCGCGCGGGGGCTCGGTGCAGGTCGGCGGCGGCGCCGAGGTCGCGCACGGATCGCCGCGCGAGCAGCTCGAGCAGTACGACCGCCTGCTGCGCGCCCAGCAGTACGTGCCGGTCGGCCCCGCGACGCACGGCACGCTGCAGCCCAACGGCATCACCGCGTACATGATCGACGTGCAGCGCGGCCACTGTTACTCGGTCGCGCTCTTCGGCGCGCAGGGCACCGACGTGAACCTCGTGCTCCTCGATCCCGCGGGCCGCGCGATCGGGCACGACGTGCGCCCCGACGAGCACCCGTGGGTCAGCTTCTGCGCGGCGCGTCCCGGGCGCTTCGTCGCGCGCATCCAGATGGCGCGCGGCCAGGGCGAGTTCTTCTTCGCGCCGTACTTCGTGCGCGGTCGCCAGCCCGTCGATCTCACCGCGTTCTTCGGCGGCGGCTCGGCGAGCGGCCCGCAGGTCGCGCAGATCGACGACGGCACCACGCAGCGCCTCGCCGCGCTCGACCAGCAGATGTCGTCGCAGCGCTACCAGCGCATCGGCGAGCCCAGCGGCCTCGTGCTGCGCAACCGCGAGGAGCGCCTCTTCGCGCTCTCGCTCGAGCAGGGGCGCTGCTACTCGTTCGCGACGCTCGGCGGGCCGGGCACGACCGACACCGACGTGTTCCTCCAGGACGGCTCGGGCCAGCGCCTGCAGGCGGACACGCGCACCGATCGCGACGCGATGGTGCAGTACTGCGCGCCCGACGACGGCAACTACACGCTCCAGGTGCGCAACTTCGGCGGCGAGGGTCCGGTGTTCACCGTCGCGTACGCGCAGCAGGTCGCGGGTCAGGCCCAGGCGAGCGAGCCGGTCGTGCCGGTGATCGCGACGACGTCGAGCGCGGGCGCGGGCCTCGACGAGAACTTCGCGCTGCTCGACGCCGACATGCGCGCGCGCGGCTACGAGAGCCTCGGCGACTCGCAGCGCGGTCAGCTCGCGGAGGGCGGCGAGCAGTCGTACGCGGTCTCGCTCGAGGGCGGCAAGTGCTACGCGATCCTCGCGGTGGGCGACTCGGGCGTGCGCGACATGTCGCTCTCGCTGCGCGACGCCGCGGGCCAGGAGGTCGATCGCGACGAGGCCGGCGACGCGCGTCCGACCGCGCGCGTGTGCCCGCAGCAGACGGGCAACTACACGATGGTCGTGCGCATGGTCAGCGGCACCGGCGGCTACGTGTACGCGGCGTATCGCTGGCCGCGCGGCACGCGCCTCGGGGACCTCGCGGGCATCCTCTACGTGCGCCTCGCCGAGGTCACGGCGCTGCTCAACGTCGAGGGTTTCCTGCCGGATCCGGGGTACTCGCTCGATCGCGGGCGGCTGCGCCGCGAGGGCCAGAGCGCGACGCACTCGGTGCGGCTGACCGGCGGGCAGTGCTACTCGATCGTCGTCGTGGGCGGCGAGGGCGTGCGTGATCTCGACGTGGCGCTCTCGCAGGGCGCGACGCAGGTCGCGTCCGACGTGGGCGCGCGCAACGCGTTCCCGAGCGTGCGCCACTGCGCGAGCACCGACGGGCAGTTCACGGTGAGCGTGAGCGCGGCGTCGGGCGCGGGCGACTACGTCTACCAGATCTTCTCGCAGCAGAGCGGGCAGGGCGTCGCGCAGTAAGGGCTCGGACGCGACGTCGCGAAGTGAATGTCCGTTCCCCCACGTGGGGAACGGACATTCGTCTTTCCGTCCCCGCGAACACCCGCGCTCGGGAAACGGACACTCCGCGCGCCGGTGTCCGGTCGACCCGACGAACGACGTCGTTCCGCGCGCCGAGTGTCCGGTTCCGCGCTCGGGAAGCGGACATTCCTCGCGCCGATGTCGGGCAGACCGGACGAACGACGGTGTTTCCGCCGACGAATGTCCGGTTCCGCGCTCAGGAAACGGACATTCGCTCACCGATGTCCGTCGGACCGGACGAGCGACGTCGTTTCCACGCGCGAATGTCCGGTCTCGCGTGCCGGAAACGCCAGCTCCGACCTCGAGTGTCCGGTCGATCAGCCGGCGCGCAGCAGCATCACGAGCCCCGCGATGCTGACGCCCAGCACGATCGCCGCGAGCGCGTAGATCACGATCTCTCCGGTGCCCATCTTCGGCGCGACCGGCGGCAGCGTCGGCGTGCTCCTGCGCGGCGGGGGCGCGACCTCGGGCTCACCGGTCGGCGCTTCGGGATCGTCGGCGGGCGCGGTCTCGCTCACCGCGATCGGCTCGAGCGGCGGCGGCTCGGGCATCGCCTCGTCGGGCGCCTGCTCGGCCGCGCGCAGCGCGCTCTCGGTCGGGTCCTCGTAGACCAGCACCGTCGCGCCGATCACGAGCTCGTCGCGATCGACGAGCCGCTTCTCGGGGAGCGCGCGCTCGTTGACCACCAGGCCGTTCTTGCTGCCGCGATCGCGCGCGATCACTCCGTCGAGATCGACGACGAGATCGACGTGCTCGCGCGACGCGTCCGCGTCGAAGAGCACGAGGTCGCACGTCTCGGCGCGCCCGATCACCAGCCGCGCCGGCGGCGGCGGGATCTCGAGCACCACGCCCTCTTGCGCGCCGTTGATCACGACGATGCGCGCGGTCGTCGACGTGCTCGCGCCGAGCACCTCGCGCAGCAGACGGCGCGCGAGCGACGACGTGCGCTCCGCGTTCGCCGTCGACGTGACCGGCACGCCCTCCTTCCACGAGAGCACGAACGCGCCGACCTCGATGCGGTCGCCGTCGCGCAGCGGCTTCGCGCGCTCGGGCACCAGCTTGCCGCCTTGCACGCGCGTGCCGTTCGTCGCGCCGTGATCGACGATCACGTAGCGCCCGGCGCGCAGCTCGATCGTCGCGTGCCGCGTGCTGACCGACGTGTGCGGCAGGCGAACGTCCGCGCCCGCTCCGCGCCCGATCAGGATCCGATCCTGATCGAACTCGTAGACCGCGTCCTCCTGCCCGAGGCCCGTCCCGCGCTCGCGCGGGCTCACCGAAAGCCGCACGCCCATGCGACGAGGGCCGAACCTGCGCTCTGTCGCGCGCGCGGTCAAATGATCCGCCGCGCGCTCTGCCGGAAACTGGACGGCGATCGATCGCTCGGGCTTTCTCCGGCTCGGAGACAGGAGCCTCACATGGAAGCGCAGATCGAACGCCGCTCGTACGGTCTTCCCCGCATGCCGGTCGACCTTCTCGTCGAGCTCTCGAACGAGGGCGACGACGAGGTGTTCGAGGCGGACGCGGTCGACCTCGGGCCCGGTGGGATCGGCCTCCGCGCGGCGGTGCTGCCCGAGGTCGGGCAGCGGCTGCGCTGTCGCTTCGAGGTGCCGGGCGCGATCGACGCGTGCGAGGCGCAGGGCGAGGTCGTGTGGGCCGCCGACGCGGGGCGCTGGAGCGGGAGCTTCGGCGTGCGCTTCGACGGGCTCGATGCGCGCGCGGCCGAGGCGCTCGAGGCGATCGCGCCCGCGCCGGTCGAAGATCCCGGCACGCCCGAGGAGCTGCGCGCGCCGCGCGTCGTGAAGGTGCGCCTCGACGGCGTCGCGAGCGCGATCGAGGGCGAGATCGCGAGCGAGGACGGCGAGTCGATCTCGATCGAGCAGGCGATGCCGTTCCTGCAGATCGGGCGTGGCGCCGAGATCGACAGCGGCGCGGCGAAGGTGCGCGCGGTGCTGGAGCGGGTGCGGCTGCGCGTCGAGAACGGGACGCCGCGGCTGGTGCTCGAGCTCGCGGCCGAGAGCGCGCCGGTGGAAGACGAGCCCGCGAGCGCCGACGCGACGATCCAGGACGAGCCGCTCGAGTCGCTCGTCGCGCGAGCGAAGGTCGAGGAGGAGCCGCTCCCCGATGTGTCGATCGAGCGCGCGCCGATCGAGCGTCGTGAGGCGTCGAAGAAGATCGTGGCGCCGACGAAGGTGCGCCGCGAGCGCGAGGCGCCGCGCGTGATCGCGCGCGAGGAGATCGCGACGGCCGAGCCCGAGGCGGCCGACGAGGAAGCGCCGATCGTGATCAAGGCGCGCGCGTTCGCGGCGCAGGCGCGGCCGGCGCTCGCGAGCGGGTGGGCGAAGACGAAGTCGTTCTCGGCGCTCGTCGTCGCGCGCTCGGGCCCCTGGCTCGTGCGTGCGCGCGACGCGATCGTCGCGGCGTGGCGCACCCTCACCGCGCGGATCGCGCAGCGCGCGCCGCGGCTCGCGCCGATGCTCGGTCAGCCCGCGCGCCGTCGCACCACGTCGGCGCCGCCGGTCGCGACCGCGCCGCAGCCGGTGCGTCGTGCGCGCGGTGCGGCGCCGGTCGTCGAGACGCCGGTGAAGGGCCGCGCGCGCGGGATGGCGATCGGCGCGATCGCGATCGTCGCGGTGGGTCTCGCGGTGTACGGGCTCGCGTCGCGCCCCGAGGCGCCGAGCGACGAGATCGACGTGCATCGCCCGGTGGACGTGCCCGCCGCGCTGCCGGCGACGCCGACGCTCGCGGCGCCGGTGACGGTGCCCGAGACGTACGAGCCGATCGCGCCGCCCGAGCCGGCCGCGGCGGCGCCGACGCCGGGCTGGGATCGTGCGATGCCCGAGCCCGCGACCGCGGCGGGTCCGATCGCCGCGCCGAGCTATCCGTCGATCGACGATCGCCGCGAGGTCGTGGTGCCCGCCGAGGACGAGCCCGCGACCGCGACCACGACGACGACCGGGACGCGCAGCATGGAGTTCGGGGCGCCGAGCGTGGAGCGTGGCCGCACGACGGCGCTGCGCATGAGCGCGCCGGTGCAGTCGATCGAAGGGCTCGCCGACGCGGGCGGGTTCACGGTGACGGTGCACGGCGCGCTGTCGCTCGATCGCGCCGCGCCGCTCGCGGCGGCGAACTCCGCGATCGAGCGCGCGTCGATCATCAACCGCGGCGACCACTGCGTGCTGACGATCCGCTTCGTCACCGGGCGCACTCCGCCCTACCGCGTCGTCGCGAACGGCAGCGCGCTCGAGGTCACGTTCGGCCGCTGAGCCCTTGCCGGAGTGCTCGTCCCGCCGGTCCCGGACGAGAGCGCGCGAAGCGCGCGTACGGTAGGGGCCGGCGGGCGAGCCGATGTTTCGACAGTCTCCGAGCCCGTCACGTTCCGCCGCCTCGTGGCCACGTGGTCACGGGAAGAGCGAGAGATCGCGCGCCCGTTCCGTACGTCCGAGAGGGCCTTGCACCGCGACACCGACTCCACGCGCGCGAGCGAACGCCGAGGAAGCAGCCTCTCGGCGCGTCTGCTCGCGCCGTTCGCGTCGGTGCGCGCCGACGAAGCGCCCACGGTGCTCCTGATGGCGGCGCAGGCGTTCGTCCTGCTCACCGTCTACTACCTGCTGAAGCCGGTGCGCGAGTCGTGGATCCTCCCCGGCGGCGCCGAGCTCAAGACGTACGCCGCGGCGGTGCAGGCGATCGCGCTCGTCGGGGTCGCGAAGGGCTACGACGTGCTCGCGCGCCGGGTGCGTCGCGATCGGCTGGTCGCGATCGCGACGACGATCGCGATCGTGTGCCTCGTGTCGTTCCACGCCGCGTCGCGGGCGGGGCTCGACGTGGGGCTCGCGTTCTATCTCTGGCTCGGCGCGTTCCAGCTGCTGCTGATCGCGCAGTTCTGGTCGTTCGCGAGCGATCTCTACACGCCCGAGCAGGGTCGCCGGCTCTTCGCGGTGCTGGGGGCGGGCGCGGCGATCGGCTCGGTGTGCGGCGCGCAGATCGCGCGCGTGGTGATGCGCGTCGTGGACACGCCGTCGACGCTCTTGCTCGCGGCCGCCGCGCTCTTGCTCGCAGTGCCGGTGCTGACGTCGATCGCGCATCGCCGTCACGCGCCCGCGCGCCGTGCCCGCGATGCTGCGGCGCCTGCGCTCGTCGCGGTGCCCGAGCCGGTCGATCGCGGCGTGGTCGCGCGGGTGCTCGGTGATCCGTATCTGCGCCTCGTCGCGCTGTTCACGGTGCTGCTCAACGCGATCGCGACGCTCGGCGAGTACGCGCTCGATCGCTCGCTGCTCGACGCCGCCGCGGTCGCGGTCGCGCACCACGAGTCGCCGAGCGTCGAGCAGTACGTCGGCGCGTTCAAGGCGGACTACTACTCGGCGATCAACGCGGTCGTGCTCGTGCTGCAGCTGTTCGCGGTGTCGCGGGTGCTGACGGCGTACGGCGAGCGGGCGGCGCTCGCGATCATGCCGGTGTTCGTGGTGCTCGGCGCGATCGTCACGCTCGGCGCGTCGATGGTGCTCCCGATGCTCGTGGTGCTCGCGACCACGCGCGTCGTCGAGAACGGCCTGATGCACTCGGTGCAGAGCACGGCGCGACAGACGCTCTTCTTGGTCGCGACGCGCGACGGACGCTGGAGCGGCAAGGCGTTCATCGACACGGTGACGTGGCGCGCCGGGGACGTGCTCGGCGCGATCGCCGTCGCGACGCTCGCGTGGTGCGACGCGGGGACCAGCGCGGTGATCGCGCTCGTCGGCGTGCTCGGCGTGACGTGGTTGCTCGTCGTCGCGGCGCTGGGCCGAGAGCACCGCGCCCGCGTCGCGCTCGCGCGCGGGTGATCGAGAGAGCAACCACAGAGCGCCCAAGAAGACCGGCAGAGAGAAGTTTCTCTCCTCCGACCTCTGCGGCCCTCCGTGGCCCTCTGCGGTGTTCTCCTCGTCGGCTCAGCGCGACGTCGCGCGGCGGGGGAAGCGCAGGCGGAACGTCGTGCCCGAGCGCTCCTCGCGATGGCGGCTCGACACTTCGATGGTTCCGCCGTGCTGCTGCACGATGTTGCGCACGATCGAGAGGCCGAGGCCCGTGCCCTTGCCCTCGCCCTTCGTCGAGAAGAACGGCTCGAACACGTGCTCCACGTGCTCGTGGGCGATGCCCGGTCCGTCGTCCTCGACCTCGACGCGCAGCGTCTCGTCCTCTTCCGCCGCGACGCGCACCACGATGCGCCCACCCGCTGCGCCGCGGTGCTCCGCGATCGCGTGGCACGCGTTCGTGACCAGGTTGATGAACACCTGGTGGAGCTGCCCGCGCACCGCCCACAGCGTCGGCAGCTCCGCCGCGTAGTCGCGCTGGATCTCGACGTTTCCTTCGGTGATCACGTGCTCGCAGAACACGAGCGCTTGATCGATCTCGTCGACCATCGACACGCTCGCGGGCTCTTCGCTCGACGGGCGCGCGTACGTCACGAGGTCGCGCGTGAAGCGCAGCATGCGCGCCGCGGCCTCGGTGATGCGCGAGAGCTTCTCGAGATCGCCCGCCTCGGCGCCGCCGCGACGACCCTTCGTGAGCAGGTACTCGGCGTACACCGAGATGCTCGTCAGCGGGTTGTTCAGCTCGTGCACCACGCCCGCTGCGAGCTGACCGAGCGTCGCGAGCTTCTCGGCCTGGATGATCTGCTCCTCGAGGTCACGCACCTCGGTGAGGTCGCGACCGATCGCGACCACGCCCGCGATCTCTCCGTCGGGCGCGGTGATCGACGCGGTGTTGAACGCGACGCGCGCGAACCCGCCGGACGCGCGCGGCAGCCGGAGCTCCACGTCGGTCGAAGGACGGCCGCGCAGCGCGGCCTCGAGCGCGGTCGTCGCGCGCCCGTGCTCGCTCGGCGGCAGGAAGTCGAGGAAGTCGCGCCCCATCCAGCCCTCGCGCGCGCCGCCGGTGACGCGCAGCGTCGCGAGGTTCACGTTCTCGATGCCGCGATCACGCCGCAGCACGACGATCGGCGCGTTCGCGTGCTCGATCACCTGCGCGAGATAGTCGCGCAGATAGCTCGACTCGCGCAGCAGGCGCGCGCTGCGCAGCTTGCTCCCGAGCTCGAGCGCGAGCGGCACGAGGATCGGCGCGTCCCAAGCCGGCACCGAGATGCCCGCGGGGTACTCCACCGACAAGATCCCGAGCACGCGCTCGCCGTCCGCGAGCGGCACGTCGAACCCGGTCGCGCCCGCCTCGAAGAACGGCACGTAGCGATCGGACAGCGTCACGCCGACGCGCGCGAGCGCGCTGTCGCCGAGCGCGTGCCGCGAGGCCGCGCCGCGCTCGAGCAGCAGCGGATCACGACCCGCGTGCGAGAGCCGACCCGACGCGTAGAAGAGCGAGACGCCGTCGCCCTCGGCCCCGACGAGGCGCAGCACGAAGCGCCGCTCGGGGAAGAGATCGCGCATCGCTTCCACGAACGCGTGCACGATCTCGTCGTCCTGCCGATCGATGCCGATCTCGCGCGACAGGCGCAGCATCATCGAGGGCACGCGCTCGGGCGCCGGTGGGTCGAGCGTGCGGCGTCCCTCCGTGGGCAGCGCGCGGTGCTCGCCCGAGCCCTCCTCGAGCGTCCACGCGCCCGCCTCGATCACGCGCTGCTCGATGCCGCTGATGCGATCGATCGGGACCTCGGCCGTGATCGGCTCGCTGCCCTTCGTGACCGAGCGCGTGGTGCTGCCGGGCTCGGCATCGGGATCGAGATGCGGATCCGCTCGTCTCGACATCACCGCCCCGTGCCTTCCTTCGCCTCGTCGCCGGTCGCGGCGTCGAGGTCGAGGATCTTCTGCGCCCCCACGTACGACTTCGTCTCGTAGCGCGTGATCTTGCCGATCTTCCGGACGATCTCGGCCATGCGCTCGCCCTCGCGGACGATCACGCTCGCGTAGTGGTGCTCCGGCGCCGCCGGATCGAGCTTCCTCGCGAGGAGCTGTGCGTAGTTGATCACGCTCGTGAGGGGCTGGTTGAGCTCGTGCGCCGTCGTGCCCGCGAGCTCCGCGATCAGCGCCTGCTTCTCGGTGACCGCGAGCTTCTGCTGCGCCTGCATCAGGCGTTCTTCGACACGCAGCTTCTCGCGCAGGTCCGTGAAGATCCCGACCGAGGCGAAGGGCTTCCCGCGCCCGTCGTAGATCATCGCCGCGCTGAGGTTGATCGGGATGCGACGGCCGTGACGATCCGCGGCGTCGAAGCGCACGCTCTCGAGGCGACCCGGCCCTCCGTGCTGCGGCGAGCGGATCATGCGCATGACCTCCTGCGCGCCGCCCGGCGGATAGAGCTCGGTGACGTGGCGCTTGCCGATCACCTCGTCCGCGGTCCAGCCGTAGATGCGCTCGGCGCCGCTGTTGAAGAGCAGGATGTTGCCCTTCAGATCGCTGGCGATGATCGCGTCGACGCTCGCGTCGATCAGCGACTCGAGGAAGTCCTTCGTCTTGGCGAGCTCCGCCGCGGTCTCGCGCTCCTCGGTCACGTCGCGGAACGAGAAGAGCACCGCGCCTTCGCCCTCGAGCAGCGACGCGAACGCGCACGAGACGACGCGCACCTCGCCCTTGCGATCGAGGCGGAGATCGACGCCCTGCGGATAGTGCCCCTCGCGCACGCCCGCCCAGATCTCGACCATCGCCTTGCGATCTCCGGGATGGATGATCGAGAGCAGCGAGCGACCGCGCACGTCGTCCTCGGTCACCCCCGCGATCTCGTAGGCGCGCGGGTTCGCGAAGAGGAGCTGGCCGTCGGGATCGACCGCGGCGAGACCGTCCGCCGCGCTCGTGAAGAGGTTCGCGTAGCGCTTGAGCGCGCGCAGGCGTCGCTCCGCCTCGAACCGCGCGAAGTTCACCTGCTGCGTCTGATCGCGCAGCGTCTGCATGATGCGCGCGTTGCGCAGCGCGACCGCGGTCGCGTTGGCGACGATCTGACAGAAGTCGACCTCGCGCGGCTCGAGCGTGCCGCGGCGCTGGGCGGCGCGCAGGAAGAGCACGCCCATCGCCTCTTCCTGCCAGACGATCGGGAGCAGCGTGAGCGCGCCGAGCGCGCCCTCGGGCACGCTGCCGCGCACGCCCTCGAGCACCGGGTGCGTCGACGCGTCGCGGATCGTGAGCGCCTGTCGCGTGCGCAGGACCTCGAGGATCTCGGGGTATTTCTCGAGGTCGATGCGCAGGTTCTGGATGCCCTGATCGTCGCTCGCCGCGACGACGTAGCCGACGTGGCGGCTCTCGGCTTCGGGCGCGAGCACGATCGAGACGCGATCGACGTTCACGACCTCGGCGATGCGCCGCACGACCGTGTAGAGGATGTCGCTGAAGTCGAGCGCGGACGCGAGCGTCTGCGTGAGCTCGAGCATCGCCTTGGCGTCGCGCTCCTTGTGCGCGAGCGCGGTGATCGTCTCGTAGATGCGCAGCTGCGCGCGGATCCGCCACGCGAGCTCGGGCTGCTGCGAGGGCCATCGCAGCACGTCGTCGGCGCCCGACTCGAGCAGCGAGTCGGCGCGCACACCGTCGGACGTGACGGCGAGGATCGGGAGATCGTTGCCCGCCTGGGTCGCGCGCACCGCGCGCACCCGCGTCTCGCCCTCGGGCGCGCCGACGATCACGACCGCGACGTCGGGCGCGGCGACCTCGCTGCGCATCTGCTCGAGCGTCTCGAACGTGCGGACCCGCAGTCCGAGCTCGCGCGCGCACGCCGCGATGACGGCACGACGCGCAGCGTCGGGATCGCCCAGGAGCACTTCGAGCGTACGCGCGTCGGACACGTCGGGCGGAATGGTACCAGGGATACGGGAATCCCGCTTCTTGGGGGCGTGAGGGAGGCCGAACGACCCGTGCACCGCGGCTCCACGGTTCCCTGGTCTCCTCGCCACTCCGTTCCTGGTCCCTTCTGGACCTGCGACGTACCATCGCGGCGATGTTCCGGGCCGTGCGCGTCGCGTCGTCGATCCTCGCCCTGCTGGCGATCGCGACGACCGCGCGTGCACAGGACGACGTGCTCCTGCCCTCGGAGGAAGCCGGCCTCGACGACGAGGGGCCGGCGCGGCTCGCGCCGCCGATCGCGCCGCGCGTCGCGGTCGTGCTGCTGCCCGGCGGGCCCGACGTCGATCCCGCGATGACCGACGCGCTCACCGAGCTCCTGATCGCCGGGGTCGCGGCGCGCGGCGAGGGGTTCCAGATCGTCGGCAAGGAAGAGCTCCAGGCGCAGCTCGAGCGCGACGACGCCGAGACGGCGCGCTGCATCGAGAGCGCCGCGTGCCTCGGGCGCGTGGGCGCGCTGCTCGACGTGCGCGAGATCATCGCGGGCACGCTCGCGCTCCGCGCCGACGCGAGCGGCGCGCCGGCGTGGGCGTTCGATCTCCACCGCATCGACGTGCGCGACGGAGAGCAGCTCGGGCGCGTGTTCCGCGAGGTGAGCGGCGATCTCGACGCGCTCCTCCGTGCGCTCGAGGAGTCGATCCCCGAGCTCTACGCGCGGCGCGTGCAGCCAGGACGGCTCGTGGTGCGCGCGACGGTGCAGGGTGCCGCGGTGACGCTCGACGGCGCGGCCATCGGCGTGTTCGACGGCGCGCCGCTGCGGCGCGAGACCGTCGAGCCGGGCACGCACCTCTTGCGCGTCGAGGCCGCGGGCTTCCGGGCGTTCGAGCGCTCGGTCGAGGTCGAAGAAGGCGCGACGCTGATGATCGACGCCGTGCTCGAGCGCGCCGGAAGCTGGACGCCCTCGCCGCTGGTCTGGGTCGGCGGCGCGATCGCGCTCGCGTCG
This sequence comes from Sandaracinus amylolyticus, assembly GCF_000737325.1. Classification (NCBI taxonomy): domain Bacteria; kingdom Pseudomonadati; phylum Myxococcota; order Polyangiales; family Sandaracinaceae; genus Sandaracinus; species Sandaracinus amylolyticus. The sequence continues at coordinate 9,481,022 of NZ_CP011125.1, read as the reverse complement.
GCGACCGCGGGCATCGCGTTCGGCGTCGCGTCGCAGGCGGAGCCGAGCGACGACGTGTCGATGCGCGACGTGGTCGAGCAGTTCTATCCGGCGCGCGACGCCGAGGCGATCGCGGCGAACGTGCTCTTCGGGATCGCGGGCGCAGGCGCGGTCGCGGTCGCGGTCGGGCTCGCGATGTCGGGGATCGACGACGCGCCGCGCGAGCGCGCGAGCGCGTGGGTCGCGCCGGTCGAGGGCGGTGCCGCCGCGGGCGTCGCGGGACGGTTCTGACGTGCGCCGTCTGTGGATCGTCGTGCTCGCGCTCTGTGCCGCGGGGTGCAGCGTGGAGCGGCCCGACGATCTGCTGACGCGCCTCTGGACCTGCGAGGTCCAGGAGGACTGTCTCGACGGATGGCGCTGCGCCGATCGCAGCGTGCTCGGCGAGGACTTCTGTCGTCCCGCCTGTGATCCCGCCGACGCGTCGTCGTGCGACGGATACTGCACGCGCAATGGAGAGTGCCTGTCGCGGTGCACGCTGCTCGGAGACGGAGCGACGGAGTGCCCCGACGGGCACTCGTGTGTTCGCACCGATCTGCTCTCGGGAGAGGGTGTCTGTTATCCCGTCGAGACGTGCTCGCGCTCCGACGAGTGCGCGCAGGGGACGCTCTGCTTCAACGACGTGTTCGATCTGCCGCCGGTGCTGCCCGGCGTGTCGTACGCGTCGGATCAGCTCTATTGCGTCGCGGTGCCCGACGAGATGATGCGCTGTCCGACCGGCTATCTCGTCGCGCCGGCCGCGGGCGACTCCCCCGCGACGTGCCTGCCTCGCTGCGACAGCGCGGGATCGCGGTGTCCGCCCGGTCTGACGTGCCTGCGCGAGCTCGGGTATCTCTTCGCGCAGCCGGGCGCGAGCGCGTGTTACCCGGGGTCGTGGGGCGTGCCCTGCGACGACGACGCGCAGTGTCTGCTCGGCCGTTGTCTCGCGATCGGAGAAGGACGTCGCGCGTGCACCTACGGGTGCGGCGAGGCCGATCGCGTGTTCGAGGGCGACGGCTGCGAGGCCCTGGAAGAGGCGTCGCGCGGGCTGCGGCTCGATGCGCTCGAGGTGCGCTGCCTCGAGGCCGAGGGGCGCGATGTGTGCGCGCCGCTCGGCACGACCGGCGCGCCGTGCAACGACGACATGCGCTGCGCGGAAGGGCTCGAGTGCCGGCGCTTCCTCGCGGGCGGCAGCATCGTGCGCTTCTGCTCGCGCGACTGCGCGAGCGACGCCGAGTGCAACGACGCGCGCGCGCCGCTCACCGCGTACTGCGAGCCGAGCGCGGGAGGAGGCAGCTGTCTCCCGCGCAGCTTCGAGGGCGGAGGATGCGAGCGGGCGGAGCAGTGTCGTCTCGGGCTGATCTGTCGGGAGAACGTGTGCGTCGCGCCGTGATCGGAAGCTTCGCCACGCGTCGATCGGTTGGGCGAGGATGAGCGGCATGGAGAAGCGGAGCGCAGCGCCGATCGGCGTGTTCGACTCGGGGCTCGGAGGTCTCACGGTGGTCCGCGCGATCGCGGAGGCGCTGCCGGGCGAAGAGCTCGTCTACCTCGGGGACACCGCGCGCGTGCCCTACGGGACGCGCAGCGCGCACACCGTGATCCGCTACGCGCGGGGCTGCGGCACGCTGCTCGCGAAGCACGGGATCAAGATGCTCGTCGTCGCGTGCAACACGGTGAGCGCGGTCGCGCTCGACCACCTGCGCGTCGAGCTCGACATGCCGGTGCTCGGCGTGATCGAGCCCGGCGCGCGCGCCGCGGTGCGCGCATCGAAGAGCGGGCGCATCGGCGTGATCGCGACCGCGGGCACCGTCGGCAGCGGCGCGTATCCGCGCGCGGTCGCGAGCTTCGAGACGCGCGCCGAGGTGAAGCAGCTCCCGGCGCCGCTGCTCGTGCCGCTCGCGGAAGAAGGATGGCTCGACGGAGAGGTGCCGACGCTCGTGGTGCGCCGCTACCTCGAGGACCTCATGCGCGGCGATCTGCAGATCGACGCGCTCGTCCTCGGGTGCACGCACTATCCGCTGCTGAGCGGCGTCATCCGCGAAGAGGCGGCGCGCGTCGCGGGTCGCGAGATCGCGGTCGTCGACAGCGGTGTCGCCGCGGCGGGTGAGCTCGACGAGACGCTGCGCGCGCGCGGCCTCTTGCGCGAGGGCGCGAGCGGCGGTCTGAAGCTGATGGTCACCGATCGCCCGGGCCGCTTCGCGGAGGTCGCCGCGCGCTTCCTCGGGCGCGATCTCGACGGCCTCGAGGTCGAGCAGGTCGACCTGTAGCTCGACGCGGGATTCCAGCGCGCGACGCGTGCTCATGTGGCCCCGAGCGACATGAGCGCGACACCTCACGACCCCGGAAGCGTGTCCCACGACGAGCGCCGCGCGCGGCGCGCCGCCGTGATCGCGCTCGGTGGATACGCGGCGAGCAAGGTCCTCGTCTTCATCTCGAGCCCTCTGCTCTCGTACCTGATCGCGCCCGACGTGCGCGGGCTCGTCGAGCTCGTGAACCCGGTGGTGATCGGCATCGAGCTCGTGAGCGATCTCGGGATCGGTCCCGCGATCATCCAGAGCCAGCTCGGTTCCGATCGCACGTTCCTCGGCGTCGCGTGGACGATCCAGGCGGTGCGCGGCGCGATCCTCTCGCTCGTCGTGTGCGCGCTCGCGTGGCCCTACGCGGAGCTCACCGGACACCCCGAGCTCGCGCACATCCTGCCGATCGCCGGGCTCGCCGCGCTCGGCAGCGGCTTGCTCTCGACGAAGATCTTCACGACCAGCCGCGAGCTCGCGATCGGTCGCCTCACCGCGGTCGAGCTCGGCGCGCAGATCGTCGGGTTCGTCGTGAAGATGGTGTGGGCGTACTACAGCCCGACCGCGTGGTCGCTCGTCGGCGGCGGCCTCGCGATCATCTTCACCAAGCTCGTGCTGAGCCACGCGCTGCTGCCCGGTGCGCTCGATCGTCCGCGGTGGGATCCCGCGATCGCGCGCGAGCTCGCGCGCTTCGGTCGATGGGTGCTCGCGAGCACGCTGCTCACGTTCCTCACCGGCCACGCCGATCGCTGGATCTTCGGCGCGCTCATCCCGCTCGGCATGCTCGGTCTCTTCGGCAACGCCGCGGTGATCGCCGCGCTGCCCGTCGAGGTCGTCGGCCAGCTCGCGTCGCGCGTGGTGTTCCCGCTCTACGCGCGCGTGCTGCAGAGCGGCGGCGAGCTCGCGCCCGTGTTCCAGCGCGCGCGTCGTCCGCTGCTCGTGATCGGCGGCTGGGCGATCGCGGGGCTCGTCGCGGGCGCGCCCACCGCGATGCGTCTCCTCTGGGACGAGGACTGGTGGGGCTCGGGATGGATGATCCAGATCCTCGTCTTCGCGTCGTGGTTCCGACTCTGCGAGACGACGAACGGCGCGGCCCTGCTCGCGCGCGGCGAGCCGCGCTGGCTCGCGGCGGGCTCGCTCGCGAAGCTGATCGCGATGTGCGTCGCGATCCCGATCGGGTACGCGATGGGCGGCTTCCTCGGCGCGCTCGTGGCGTACGCGTCGACCGAGGTCGTGCGGTACGCGGTCTCGGTCTGGGCGGTGTCGCGCATCGGCCTGCAGGGCGGGCTGCGCGAAGACCTCGCGGGCACGCTCATGATCGCCGCCACCGGCATCGGCGGATGGCAGATCGCCGAGCTCGCGCGCGCGTGGGGCGTGCCGGTGATCGCCGAAGCGGCGCTCGTCGCGGTGGTGGTCACGCTCGCGTGGGCACCGCTCGCGATGCCCGCCGTGATCTCGATGCTGCGCGAGCGACGCGCGCGCACGGCGATGGCGCCGGCGCGCGCGTGACGCGCTCGATCACGCCGCCTGATCGAGCGTGATCGACGGCGCGTCGGGACCGAGCGTGTCGCGGAGCTGCTCGCTCAGCGCGGCGAGCTGCTCGCCCGCCTCGCGACCTCGGCTCGCGACGATGCGCGCCGCGATCTCCGCGGTCGCGGCGCCGAGCACCGCGCGCGCCCAGACCCTGCCGAGCGCGCCGTAGCGCTTCTCGTAGTACGCCTCGCGATCGCGGTTCCACACGATGTTGCGCTCGCGACGTCGCGCGCGCCGCGTCGAGCCGCCCTCCTCGTGCACGACCTCCGCGTCCGCGACGTAGCGGATGCGCCGTCCGCTCTGCCAGAGGCGGAAGCAGAGGTCCACGTCGTTGAAGTAGAGGCTCATCCGCGCATCGAACCCGCCGATCTCCTCCCAGTCGCGGCGACGCACCACGAAACACGAGGTCGGCGGCTGATCGACGTCGCGGCTCTGCTCGTGATCGAAGTCCTCCATCCGGCTGCGCGCGACGATCCAGCGCCCCGGAGGCACACGCCCCAGCGCGGTCGAGTGCGCGAGCGCGCTCGCGAGCGTCGGGAAACGCGCGCAGGTGCGGCGCACCTCGCCGCGCGAGCCCACGAGCTTGGGGCTCGCGGCGGCGTACGCGAGGTTCGCTTCGAGGAATCGGACGAGGCGATCGAGCGCGCCGGGGCGCACCAGCGCGTCCGAGTTCAAGAGCGCGATGTAGCGCCCGCGAGCGCGCGCCGCGCCCTGGTTGTTCGCGTACGCATAGAGGAGGTTCCGGCGGTTGCGCACGAGCTCCACCTCGGGGTGCTCACGCGCGACACGATCGGCGGTCCCGTCCTCGCTCGCGTTGTCCACGACGATGATCTGCCGGCGTAGCGAGCTGCGATCGGCGCGCAGCGCCCGCAGGCACGCGGCGGTCATGTCGCAGGTGTTCCACGACACGATGACGATCGAGAGATCGACGTGCTGCAAACCGGGGCTCCTTCCCGCGGCCCGCAGCACGCGTGATGCGAGTGCGGACCACGAGAGGGACGTAGCCGCGTCTCGCGTGATACCGAGACTGCGTTCTCGTCTCCCCGCGCCGAGACGTCTCTTCGGGCGTGTCAGGCGCGCGGACGCGCGATCAGCGTCAGCTCGATGCGGCGGTTCATGCGGCGGCCGCGCACCGTCCCGTTGTCGCCGACCGGGCGGAACTCCGAGTAGCCCGCCGCGGCGAGGCGCTCGCCGGGGATCGAGCACTGGTCCGCCAGGAAGCGCACGACGTTCGTCGCGCGCGCGGTCGAGAGCTCCCAGTTCGTCGCGAAGCGCTCCAGCGCGTCGCCGGTGAGCGGGGTCGAGTCGGTGTGGCCCTCGACCTGGATCAGGCGGTCCTCCATGCGCGCGAGCGACGTGGCGACGCGGCGCAGGAGCGCCTGACCGCGCTCGCTCAGCTCCGCGCGACCGGGCGCGAAGAGGATCTGGTCCGCGAGCCGCACCGCGACGCGACCGTCGCCCTGCGAGACCGTCACGTCGCCGGCCGCGATCTCGCTGCGCAGCTGCTCCGTGAGCTGATCGTGCATCGCCTGCAGCGCACCGATGCGCGCGTCGCGTTCCGCCACCGCGCCCGCGAGCTCTTGCTCGCGCGCCCGCAGCGCGTCGCGCTCGCTCGTGATCGCGTCGCGCTCGGTGCGGAGCGCATCGCGCTCGGTGGTGAGCGCCGCGAGCGCGGCCGTGGCTTCGTCGCGCGCCCGCGTCGCGCCTTCGAGCTCGGTCGCGAGGCGCCCGCGCTCCGCCGAGAGCGGCTGGTGGATCTGCGACACGAACACCGCGCCTCCGCACAACAGCGCGACGAGCACGAGGATCAGCGCCCAGCGGAAGTTGCGCTCGCCGTTGCCGCGCTTCGTCTCCAGCTCGATCGTCGGCGGGCTGTCGTGCGCGTCGGCGTGCGACTCGCGCGTTGGCGCCTGACCGGTCGGCGGACGATGCGCGGGCTGCGGCGCGCGAGGACGCATGGGCTCGATGGGCCTGGGTGCAGTCGTCATGGCGCCGAGCTTGCGCAACCCGCTGCGGAGGTTTCCACCGCACAGCCGCGACGATCGGCGGCCGTGTGCCGCGCGATCGCCGCGTTGCCTACGTGCGCCGCGTCCCAGCCTCACGCTGCACGTGTTCAGTAGAACGTGAAGCCGAGACCCAGCGTGCCGGTGATCGCGTGCTCGACGCCGGCCTCGTTGCCGCCGAGCGTGCGCTCGGTGGGCACGAGCAGGCGGTACTGCACGCCGAGCGCGACGATGAAGTTCCGCACGCGGAGGTCGAGCGAGAGCCCGGCGTTGCCGCCGAGGTGCGCGCCGACGGCGAGCCGCTCCTCGTCGTGATCGAAGCTCGCGACGGTGGCGCCGATCATCGCGTCGAGCGCGAGGCTCAGGTGCTGATCGCCGACGAGGTGCGCGCGGTAGAGATAGTCGAGCTCGATCGCCATCGCCTCGCCCCACACGTTCGTGCCGTACGCGCCGCGCACCATCGCGCCGTGGCCGGTGCGATGCGCGTAGCGGACGTCGACGGACAGCGTGAAGACGATGCGGTCGTAGCCGGTGCTCGGTGACGTGAACCATCCCAAGCCCGCCGATGGGAGCACGACGTCGACGCGGTGCTCGGGCAGCTCGAGCTCGGCGAGCGTGCGGTCGTCGGCGCGCGCCGGCGCGGTGGAGAGCGAGAGACCGATCGCGAGCGCGATCACGAGGCGAACGATCGTGGTGTCCATGCCGCGCCTCCAGAGCATCGCGCGTGCCGCGAGGACGTCCGCACGCGATCCCCACTGGACGCTCCGCCTCCGCGCGGGCTACGACGTGACGCACGAGCGAGGAGCGCGCGAATGACCGAGCACGTCGACGTGATGATCGTGGGCGCCGGGCTGTCGGGGATCGGCGCGGCCTGGCATCTGCGCGAGCGTTGTCCCGATCACGGCTTCGTGATCCTCGAGGCGCGCGACGCGATCGGCGGCACCTGGGATCTCTTCCGCTATCCGGGGATCCGATCCGACTCCGACATGTTCACGCTCGGCTACGCCTTCCGGCCGTGGCGCGAGCAGAAGGCGATCGCCGACGGCCCCTCGATCCTGTCGTACGTTCGCAACACTGCGCGCGAGAGCGGCATCGATCGGCACATCCGCTTCCGCCATCGCGTGACGCGCGCATCGTGGTCGAGCGAGGACGCGCGGTGGACCGTCGAGGCCGCGCGCGACGACGGCGAGACCGCGCGATTCACGTGCAACTTCTTGTGGATGTGCTCGGGCTACTACGACTACGCCGAGGGCTACACCCCGGAATTCGCGGGCACCGAGCGCTTCCGCGGCAAGATCGTGCACCCGCAGCGCTGGAGCGACGACGTCGACTACGCGGGCAAGCGCGTCGTCGTGATCGGCAGCGGCGCGACCGCGATGACGCTGGTCCCCGAGCTCGCGAAGAAGGCGGCGCACGTCACGATGCTGCAGCGCTCGCCGACGTACGTCGTGTCGCTGCCCGCCGAGGACGCCGTCGCGAACTTCCTGCGCGAGCACCTGCCCGAGCACGTCGCGTACGACATCACGCGCTGGAAGAACGTGCTGTTGAGCATGGCGTTCTACCAGTTCGCGCGGCGTGCTCCGGAGCGCGCGACGAAGCGGCTCGTCTCGCTCATCCGGAAGGAGCTCGGCGCCGAGTACGACGTCGCGACGCACTTCACGCCGAAATACAAGCCGTGGGACCAGCGGTTGTGCCTCGTGCCCGACGGCGATCTGTTCGTCGCGCTGCGCGAGGGACGCGCGTCGGTCGTCACCGATCACATCGAGACGTTCACCGAGAAGGGCATCCGTCTGCGCTCGGGACAGGAGCTCGACGCCGATCTGATCGTCACCGCGACCGGCCTCAAGCTGCAGTTCCTCGGCGGCATGCAGGTCGAGATCGACGGACAGCCGCTCGAGCCCACGAAGACGACGAACTACAAGGGCGTGATGCTGAGCGACGTGCCGAACCTCGCGTGCACGTTCGGCTACACGAACGCGTCGTGGACGCTCAAGGCGGACCTCACGTCGGAGTACGTCTGTCGCCTGCTGCGGCGCATGCGCGAGACCGGCGCGAGCGTGTGCACGCCGCGGCTGCGCGACGCGGACGTCGGCGCGGAGCCGTTCCTCGATCTCACGTCGGGCTACGTGCAGCGCGCGCTCGCGCACCTGCCGAAGCAGGGATCGCGCAGGCCGTGGAAGCTCTACCAGAACTACGCGCTCGACATCCTCTTCCTCCGCTACGGCGACATCGACGACGGCACGATGGAGCTGAGCGGCACGCGCGCACGTCGCGACGAGCCGAAGCGCAGGCTCGGACCGATCGCGCGCGCGGTGCGCGCCGCGGCCTCGCGCTGAGCGTTCCGGCGGGCGCGCGTGCGCCGTCGACGTGCGAGACTGCGGGCCCTTCATGGATCGCAGGCTGATCGAGAGCGAGAGCGCGGCCGCGCGCGTGGCGAGCGCTGCCGCGTGGCTCGGGGCGCGTCGTGCGTCGGCGGTGTGGATCGTCGGTGCGCGTCGCGAGCCGGTCGACGCGCTGGTGCGTCGGGTCGCGTCCGAGCAGGGCGCGGCGCTCGGGTGGGAGCGCACGACGCTCGACGCGCTCGCGGGGCGGGTCGCGGCGCGCGCGCTGGCGCGTCGTGGGCTCACACCGGTCGCGGGCACCGCGGTCGAGGCGCTCTGCGCGCGGCTGCTGCATCGCATGCGGGCGCGCGACGTCGCGCGGCTCGGACGTTATGCCGCCATCGCGGATCGACCGGGCCTGCCGCGCGCGCTCGCGTCGACGCTCGAGGAGCTCGCGCACGCCGATCTCGCGCCCGAGGTGGTGCGCGCGCACGCGCCCGATCTCGCGGCGCTCTACGCGGCGTACCGCGACGAGCTGCCGGCGCTCGGGCTCGCGGATCGCGCGACCGTGCTCGAGCACGCGACCGCGACGCTGCGCGAAGGGCGCGCGGTCGACGTCGAGCGCGCGGTGCTGCTGCTCGACGTGCGGGTGCGATCGCGCCTCGAGGCCGACCTCGTCGCGGCGCTGATCGCGCGCGCGCCGAGCGCGCTGGTGACGATCCCGCGCGGCGACGACCGCACGCGCGCGCTGCTGTGCGAGCGCGTCGACCTCGCGATCGAGCCCGCGACGCACGCCGTGGAGGTCGCGCCTGCGCTGCGCGCGCTCCAGGCGCGCATCTTCGAGGACGCGCGCGACGCGGTCGCGAGCGACGAGGCGGTCGAGATCCTCTCGGCGCCCGGCGAGAGCCGCGAGTGCGTGGAGATCGCGCGGCGAGTGCTCGTCGCGGCGCGCGAGGGCACGCGCTTCGATCGCATGGCGGTGCTGCTGCGCGCGCCCGAGCGCTACGGCGTGCACCTCGCGGAGGCGTTCCGCCGCGCGGGGATTCCTGCGTCGTTCAGCCGCGGCGCGCGTCGGCCCGATCCCACGGGGCGTGCGCTGCTCGCGCTGCTCGCGTGCGCCGCGGAGGGGATCTCGGCGCGCGCGTTCGGCGAGTACCTCTCGCTCGGCGTGGTGCCCGACGCCGAAGGCGGCGCGCCGCCCGACGCGAAGGGGGCGCGCGCGCGGTTCGTGCCCGCCGACGAAGAGCTCGCGGCGAGCGACGACGATGCGGACGACGAGAGCGGGCTCGCGCCGATCGACGAGGACGCGTACGACGAGACTGCGCCGGTGCGCGCGGGCACGCTGCGCGCGCCGCGGCGCTGGGAGCAGCTGATCGTCGAGGCCGCGGTGATCGGCGGGCGCGATCGCTGGGCGCGTCGCATCGAGGGCGCGATCGCGGCGGCGCGTCGCGCCCGTGAAGATCTCGAGGACCCCGACGACGTCGAGGGTCGCCGTCACGCCCGGCGCATCGCGGACCTCGAGGCGCTGCGCGACTTCGCGCTGCCGCTGGTCGACGCGCTCGCCGCGCTGCCCGGGCGTGCGACGTGGTCCGCGTGGATCGACGCGCTCTCCGCGCTCGCGACCCGCGCGCTGCGTGATCCTCGGCGCGTGCTCGCGGTGCTCGCATCGCTCGCGCCGATGGGCGACGTCGGCCCGGTCGACCTCGCGGAGGTGCGCACCGTGCTCACGCCGCGGCTGCGCGAAGAGCCGGCGCGCGCGCCGGGCGACGAGAGCGTCGGTCAGGTGCTCGTGTGCACGATCGAGGAAGCGCGCGGACGCGAGCTCGACGTCGTGTTCGTGCCCGGCCTCGCGGAGAAGCTCTTTCCCGCGAAGGTCATCGAAGATCCGCTGCTGCTCGACGCGACCCGTGAGGCGATCTCCGAGGCACTGGCCACGAGGCGCGAGCGGGGCGCGGAGGAGCGCCTCGCGCTGCGCATCGCGCTCGGCGCCGCGAGCAAGCGCGTGGTCGCGTCGATCCCGCGCATCGACGTGGAGCGCGCGCGACCGCGCGTGCCTTCGTTCTACGCGCTCGAGATCGCGCGCGCGATCGAGGGGCGCCTGCCTTCGTACGAAGAGCTCGGACGTCGCGCCGAGATCGCGGGCGCAGCACGCCTCGGATGGCCCGCGCCCGATCACCCCGAGCTCGCGATCGACGCGGCGGAGCACGACCTCTCGGTGCTCGGTGGGCTCGTCGATCTACCGCCGAAGGCGCGGATCGGGCGCGCGGCGTACCTCGTCGCGGCGAGCCCGATCGTCGCGCGCGCCCTGCGCGCTCGATGGGCGCGCTGGGACAAGAAGCGCTGGCGCTCGCAGGACGGAATGGTCGAGCCCGACGAGGGCGTGCGCGCGATCCTCGCCGAGCATCGCCTCGATCGCCGCGCGTACTCCGCGACCGCGCTCGAGAGCTTCGCGATGTGCCCGTACAAGTTCTATCTGCGCACGATCATCCGGCTCGAGCCGCGCGAGGTCCCCGAGCCGCTCGAGATGCTCGACCCCGCGCAGCGCGGGACGCTGGTGCACGCGGCGCAGTTCCGCTTGCTGGTGCGTCTGCGCGACGAGGGTGCGCTGCCGGTCACGCCCGAGACGCGGGCGCGCGCGCTCGAGGTGCTCGACGAAGAGCTCGATCGTGTCGCGCGCACCACCGCGGAGGAGCTCGCGCCCGCGATCCCGAAGGTCTGGGAGGACACGCTCGCGGCGGTGCGCCAGGACCTGCGCGAGTGGCTCCACCGCACGAGCGAAGATCCGAGCTGGGTCCCGTCGCGCTTCGAGCTCGCGTTCGGCATCCCCGCGGGCGACGAGCGCGACGCGGCGAGCCTCCACGAGCCGGTGCCGCTGTCGATCGGCATGCGCCTGCGCGGCGCGATCGATCTCGTCGAGGAGCGCGAGGGCACGCTGCGCGCGACCGATCACAAGACGGGCAGCGCGTGGACCAAGCCCGGCCAGCGCGTGATGGGTGGCGAGAAGCTCCAGCCGATCCTCTACGCGCTCGCGCTCGAGTCGATCTTCCCCGACCGCACGGTGTGGGGCGGACGTCTCTACTACTGCACCGACAAGGGCCGCTACACCGAGGTCGAGGTCCCGCTCGACGACGACTCGCGCGCTGCGATCACGAAGGTGACGACCACGATCGATCAGCACGTGCGCGACGGGTTCCTGCCGCCTGCGCCGAGCGAGAAGGCGTGCAGCTTCTGCGACTACGCGGTGATCTGCGGCCCACACGAGCGACGTCGCACGATGCGCAAGGAAGGTGATCGCCTCGTCGGCATCGACTCGCTGCGGAGGATGCCGTGACCAAGCTCCCTGCCGATCACGAGGCGCGCGTCCGCATCGCGAACGACCACGCGACCTCGCTGCTGGTCGAGGCCGCCGCCGGCACCGGCAAGACGACCGCGCTGGTGACGCGCCTGGTCTCGATGCTGAAGAGCGGCGCGTGCGAGCTGCGCGGCGTCGTCGCGATGACGTTCACCGACAAGGCCGCGGGCGAGATGACGCTGCGCCTGCGCGCCGCGCTCGAAGAGGCGCGCGCCGCGTCGAGTGACGAGACCGAGCGTGCTCGCGCCGAGCGCGCCCTCGAGCAGCTCGAGACCGCGCGCGTCGGCACGATCCACGGCTTCTGCGCCGATCTGCTGCGGGAGCGGCCGGTCGAGGCGGGGGTCGATCCCAGCTTCTCGGTGCTCGCCGACGACGAGGCCGACGCGCTCGTGCAGCGCGCGATCGGCGACGAGCTCGGCGCCGCGCTCGCGACGCCGGGCGAGGGAATCCGTCGCCTGCTCCGCCGCACCAGCCGCGATCAGGAGACCGCGCGCGAGCGCCTGCGCGACGCGGTGCGCACGCTGATCGAGCATCGCGATCACGCGACGCCGTGGCGCCGCGATCCGTTCGATCGCGACGCTGCGATCGACACGATCCTGACCGACGTCACCGAGCTCGCCGCGCTCGCGCCGAAGGCGACGACGCCGAGCGACTGGTGCGCGAAGAGCCTGCTGCTCTTCCAGCGCGTCATGGCCGACGTCGAGGTGCGCGAGCGAACGCTGCCGCGCGATCACGACGGGCTCGAGGCCGCGCTGGCCGACATCGCGCGCAAGAAGGAGTGGGGCTGGAAGGGCGCCGGGAAGTTCTTCGCGCCCGGTCTGCTGCGCGCCGACGTGCTCGCGAAGCGCGACGCGCTGAAGGCGAAGCTCGACGCGTTCCTGGTCGCGGCCGACGCCGATCTGGCCGCGTGTCTGTGGCGCGATCTGCGGCCGATCGTGCTGCGCTACGAGGTGCTGAAGGAGCGCGCGGGCGCGCTCGACTTCCTCGACCTCCTGCTGGGGGTGCGGCGTCTGCTCGTCGAGCACGCGGAGGTGCGGCGCGAGCTGCAGACGCGCTTCACCCACGTCTTCGTCGACGAGCTGCAGGACAGCGACCCGGTGCAGGTCGACGTGGTGCTCCTCCTCGCGTCGGACGATCCGTCGATCGCCGATCCCACGAAGGTGCGCCCGGTGCCGGGGAAGCTCTTCCTGGTCGGCGATCCGAAGCAGAGCATCTATCGGTTCCGCCGCGCCGACATCGCGAGCTATCGCCTGCTCCGCGAGCAGCTCGAGCGCGCCTCCGTGCCGGTGCTGCACCTCTCGACCAGCTTCCGCTCGCTCCCCGGCATCCAGCGTGTGATCAACGCCGCGTTCGAGCCCGCGATGTCGAGCGCGCCCGCCGGCGTGCAGGCCGAGCACGTCGCGCTGACCGAGTGGCGCGCGGCCGAAGAGAAGCGACCGAGCGTGATCGCGCTCGGCATCCCGCGCCCCTACGACAAGACCGAGAAGATCACCAAGGGCGCGATCGAAGCGTCGACGCCCGACGCGGTCGCCGCGTTCGTCGCGTGGCTCGTGCGCGAGAGCGGCTGGACCGTGATCGATCCGGTCACGAACGAGCCCACGCGCGTCGCGCCGCGCCACGTGTGCTTGCTCTTCCGGCGTCAGGTCGGATGGAACGACAGCGACGTGGTGCGCCCGTATCTGCGCGGCCTCGAGGCGCGACGCGTGCCGCACGTGTGGGTCGGCGGTCGATCGTTCCACGAGCGCGAGGAGATCATCGGCCTGCGCGCGATCGCGTCGGCGATCGAGTACCCCGACGACGCGCTCGCGGTGTACGCCGCGCTCCGCGGCCCGTTCCTCGCGCTGACCGACGCGGAGCTGCTGCTCTATCGTGATCGGGTCGGGCCGCTGCATCCGATGTCGAAGGTCGCGCTCGACTCGGTCGAGACCGCGCTGCGACCCGTCGCCGAGGCGCTGCACCTGCTGCGCGAGCTGCACCTCGGTCGCAATCGCCACCCGATCGCCGACACGTTCGCGCGCTTCTTCGACGCGACGCGCGCGCACGCGGCGCTCGCCCTCGCGCACGGCGGCGAGCAGGTGCTCGCGAGCGCGAGCCGCATCCTCGATCTCGCGCGGCGCTTCGATGCGCGCGGCGCGCTCTCGTTCCGCGGGTTCGTCGAGCTGCTCGAAGATCAGGCCGAGCGCGGCGAGGGCGCGGGCGGCGGCGACAGCCCGAGCGGCGAGGAAGGCCAAGAGGGCGTGCGCGTGATGACCGTGCACAAGGCGAAGGGCCTCGAGTTCCCCGTCGTCGTGCTGTGCGATCCCACCGCGTCGACGGGCAGCTACGCGGATCGCTGGATCGACCCGAGCAAGGGCGAGGCGTTCTTCAAGCTCGCGGGCGTCACGCCGATCGAGCTGCGCGAGCGCGACGCCGCGGTGGTCGCAGCGAACGAAGCGGAGATCGTCCGCGTCGCGTACGTCGCGGCGACGCGCGCTCGTGATCTCCTGGTCATCCCGGCGTGCGGCGACGCGCCCTTCGAAGAGGGCTGGCTCGCGGTGATGAACCGCGCGATCTACCCGCCGCAGAGCGAGTGGCGGCAGGGCGACGGACGCGCGCCGGGGTGCCCGACGTTCGGCGACGAGTCGGTGGTGTCGCGCTCGTTCGACGCCGAGAGCGCGGGCACGCAGTCGGTGAAGCCGGGCCTGCATCGATCGGTCGGCGTCGTGTGGTGGGATCCGCGCACGCTGCCGCTCGACGAGGAGCCCGCCGACGGGCTGCGCAGCGACGACGTGCTGCGCGCGACGAGCGGCGTCGACGACGGAATGCGCGCGCACCGCGCGTGGCTCGATGCGCGCGCCACGGCGATCGAGGACGGCGCGATCCCGACGATCCTCGCGTCGACCGTGCACCAGCTCGCGCGCACGCCGCGCGACGAGAGCGAGCCTCCGCACGTCGAGCGCATGATGTGTGCTGTGAGCACACGACCGACGGGCCGCCGCATCGAGGCGCTCTTCCGGGGCGCGCTCGCGCTCCTGCAGCCGGGCGACGGCGACGACGTGATCGCGGCGATGGTGCGGGCACGAGCGCGGGTGATCGGCGCCGACGCCGACGAGGAGCGCGCGGTGAGCGAAGCGCTGCGCGCGCTGGTTCGTCACCCGTGGATCGCGAGCGCGCGGCCCGCCGCGCGTGCCGTGCCGATCGTCGCGCCCGACGAGCGTGGCGTCGTCGTCGAGGGCACGATCGATCTCGTGCGCGAGGACGCGGGCGCGCTGATGGTGGTGCGCATCGTGATGAGCGAGGGCGAGCCCAGCGAGGCCCAGCGCGCCGAAGCGACGATCCTCGCCGACGCGCTGCGAGGCACGACCAAGCGCACGGTGCGCGCGGCGCTGCTCGTGGTGTGAGGGGAGGGCGCGTCGTGGGATCGCGTATGCGGACGACGATGACTCGCCACCTGCTCTCCGCGCTCGCGCTCGTCGTCTCGCTCTCGGCGTTCACGGGCGTCGCGCGCGCCGACATCACGATCTACCGCGACGGCTCGCGCTGGGCGGTGATCGAGGACGACGGCGACGTGTACGTGAACGGCTCGCGCGCCGGGCAGATCGAGGACGACGGCGACGTGTACGTGAACGGCTCGCGCGCCGGCCAGGTGGAGCCCGACGGCGACATCTACCGCGACGGCTCGCGCATCGGGCAGATCGAGAGCGACGGCGATCTCTACGTGAACGGCTCGCGCGTCGGGCAGATCGAGAACGACGGCGACATCTACCGCAACGGATCGCGGTGGGGACAGGCGCAGAGCTGCTGCATCAGCGCGAGCGCGTACCAGCGTGTGGCGGCGGTGCTGCTGATGTTCTCGAGCGGATTCTGAGCGCGAGAGAAGGCCGCTCACCTTCTGGCGCGCTGGCTCGCCGCGGCGGCCTCGAGCTCGTGCTCGTCGAGCTCGCCGGTCGCCGCGTGCTCGAGCACGACACGCACCTGCGGCGACGCGCTGGTCTCGCTCGCGCGCTTCGCGCGCTCCGTCGCGCGCGCTGCGTCCACCGCGGAGAGCGCGAGGATCGCGCCGACGCGCTGCTCCGTGTCGAGCGCGGGATCGTCGATCGCGGCTTCGAGCGCGTCGCGCGTGAGCGCAGCCTCGCGGTGGGTCGTGCCTCCGTCGAGGGCCCGCGCGAGCGCGGCCTTCCAGGTCGCGACGTCACGCCCGTTGCGCGCGAGGACGCGCTCGAGGGCGCGCCGCGATGCGCCCGCGCGTGCACGCTCGAGCGCGCCTTCGATCCGTCCGAGCAGCGCGCGTCTCGTCTCGTCGCGCGCCACCCGCACCCGGAGCGCGGGGCCGCTGCTGCGCTCGAGGACGATCGCGCGACCCTCGATGCGCACCGAGACGAGGTCGGCGAGCGCGATCGACGTCCACGTGCGGCCGCGGCGGATGCGCACCTCGTCCGAGCCGACGATCGCCTCGCGCGCGCCGACGTTCGCGGTGAGCGGCATCGCGAGCACGAACGGCACGAGGAAGCTCGCGACGCCGAGCAGCGCGTCGACTCCGTCGGGCGCGATGCGCGCGAGGACCTGGAGGATCGCGAACATCGTCGCGACCGCGAGCGAGTAGGCCGCGGGGCGCACCAGGCCGACGTTCCAGCGCACCGTCGCTCGCCTCGCGTCGGGCCCGAGGCCGAGCACGTCGAGCGCCTCGTCGAACGGGCGCCCGCCGGTCGCGCGCATCACGACGATGTCGCCGTCGCGCAGCGCGAGCACGAGCTCGCCGCGGCTCGCGACGCCGCCCTCGATGTCGCGGCCCGCGATCCAGCGCCGCCCGTCGAGCAACACGCCGGATCGCTCGACCGTGACCCGACCCCGCGCGCGCGGTCGGCGCACCGTCACCGAGCCCGCAGCGAGCGATGCGGTGACGAACCCGGCCAGCGCGGTGACGAGCCCCGCGATCCCCGTGACGCCGATGACGCCGGCCATCGCGCCGCCGATCGCGACGAGCGTGCTCGCGAGCGTGATCGCACCGCCGACCAGCGAGCGGCGGTACGCCGCGCTCGATTCCCCGTGGCACTCGCGCTCGATCTCGACGCCGCCGACATCGACGGGCTCCACGACGTCGGAGCGCTCGCCGACCACCTTCGCCGCGCGGGTCACGCGTGGCGTTACCACGCGCCGCGAGGACATCCCAGGTCGCGTTCGCGTGCTGCGGGCCTCGGCCAGCACCTGCGTGATAGCGTCGATCGCGTGCTGCAGTTCCTGCGTCACGTCGAGATGCTCTGGGACACGGTCCCCGATCGACGCGCGTACCCCTTCGCGATCCCCGCGATCGCGAAGCTCGAGCGGCTCGAGCTGCACCCCGAGGTCACGTTCTTCGTCGGTGAGAACGGCTCGGGCAAGTCCACGCTGCTCGAGGCGATCGCGATCAAGGCCGGCTTCAACCCCGAGGGCGGCACCAAGAGCTTCACCGGCTCGTTCCGTCCCAGCGAGTCCGAGCTCCACACTCACCTGCGTCTCGCGCGCGGCGCACGTCGCGAAGAGCGCGGCTTCTTCCTGCGCGCCGAGACCATGTTCAACGTCGCGACCGAGGCCGAGACCGGCGGCTACGGAGGCTGGGCTGCGCTGCACGAGATGTCGCACGGCGAGTCGTTCCTCTGGGTCGCGATGAACCGCTTCGGACGTCGCGGCCTCTATCTGCTCGACGAGCCCGAGTCCGCGCTCTCTCCGACACGGCAGCTCAGCTTCTTGGCGCGCATGCACCAGCTCGTGCGCGCGGGATCGCAATTCGTGATCTCCACGCACTCGCCGATCCTCCTCGCGTATCCCGGCGCGCGCATCGTGCAGCTCGGGCCCGACGGCATCGACACGGTGCGCTACGAAGAGACCGAGCACTACGCGGTCACGCGGCACTTCCTCCAGGATCCCGCCGCGAGCCTCGCGCGCTTGTTCCGCGACATCGAGGACGAGGACTGATGCGACATCGAGACGGCAGCGCGGGCGACGCGGACTACGGGCGCATCGGCATCGGATACGCGGCCCATCGACGCCCCGATCCACGCATCGCCGCGTGCATCCTCGATGCGCTCGGCGACGCGCGCACGGTGCTCAACGTCGGCGCCGGCGCGGGCTCGTACGAGCCGCGCGATCGCGAGGTCACCGCGGTCGAGCCCTCGGCGTCGATGCGCGCCCAGCGCGCCGCCGATCTCCCCGCCGCGATCGACGCCACCGCGGAGTCGCTCCCGTTCGACGACGATACGTTCGACGCCAGCATGGCGACCTTCACCGTGCACCAGTGGTCCGATCTGCGCGCCGGCCTCGCCGAGATGCGACGCGTGACGCGCGGCCCCGTGCTCGTGCTCAGCTGCGATCCGAGCGCCCTCGATCGCTTCTGGCTCGCGCGCTACGCGCCCGAGGTGATCGCCACCGAGGCGCGCCGCTACCCCGCGATCGACACCCTCGTGCAGATGCTCGGCGCGTGCGACGTCATCTCGGTGCCGATCCCGCTCGACTGCACCGATGGCTTCGGCGAGGCGTTCTACGGGCGCCCCGAGCGCCTGCTCGATCCCGACGTGCGGCGCGCCCAGTCCGCGTGGAGCTTCGTCGAGCCCGACGCGATCGACCGCGCGGTGCGCACCCTCGCGCACGACCTCGAGCACGGCATCTGGGACGCGGAGCACGGCGCGCTGCGCACCGCGCCGACGTTCGACGGCTCGCTGCGGCTCGTCGTGTCGCGCTCACGTCAGCGCGATCAGTGACTCGAGCGCGTCGACGTCGAGCGCGCCGAGCGGCGCGCCCTCGGTGATCACCGCGCCCGCGAGCTTGCGCTTGTCGTCGTGCATCGCGAGCACGCGCTCCTCGATCGTGCCCTGCGCGACGAGCCGCACGATCGTGATCGGTCGCTCCTGACCGATGCGGTGCGCGCGATCGCTCGCCTGATCTTCGGCCGCGGGGTTCCACCACGGATCGAGGTGCACGACGTAGTCGGCCGCGGTGAGGTTGAGCCCGGTGCCGCCCGCCTTGAGCGAGATCAGGAACACGCTCGCCTCGCCCTTCTGGAAGCGATCGACGCGCCGCGTGCGCTCTCCGGTCGGCGTCGCGCCGTCGAGATAGAGCGTCGAGATCTTCGCCGCGTCGAGCGCGCGCTGCACCAGCGCGAGGTGCCGCGTGAACTGGCTGAACACCAGCACGCGATGCCCGCGCGGCACGATGTCGCGCAGCAGCTCCACCAGCGCGTGCAGCTTGCTCGACTCGAGCCGCTCGTCCTCGACGACGAGCTGGGGATGGCACGCGAGCTGGCGCAGCCGCGTGATCTCCGCGAGCACCCGCACCGTGCGCTCGTCGCGACCGCGCCCGGCGAGCGCACGACGCGCCTGGTGCACCGCGCCGTCGTAGAGCGCGCGCTCCGCGGGCGAGAGCTCGATCATGTGCAGCACCTCGGTGCGCGAGGGCAGCTCCTTCGCGACCTCGCCCTTGGTGCGCCGGAGCACGAACGGCGCGATCAGCTGGCGCAGCAGCGCCGCGCGCTCCTCGTTGCCATAACGCTGGATCGGCACCACGAAGCGCGCGCGGAACCGCGCCCACGTGCCGAGCATCCCGGGCGCGATCAGCGAGAACAGGCTCCACAGATCGCCGAGCTGGTTCTCGATCGGCGTGCCCGAGAGCGCGACGCGGAACGCCGCGTCGACGCTCGCCACCGCGCGCGCCCGCTGGGTGCGCGCGTTCTTGATCATCTGCGCTTCGTCGACGATCTGCGTCGCGAACGGCGACGACGTCGGGTTGCGCAGCAGCAGATCGTACGACGTGAGCACCACGTCGCCCGGCCCGAGCGGCGCGTCGTCGCGCTCCCTCCGCACCCGGAGCCCGGGCGCGAACCGCGCGAGCTCGCGCGCCCAGTTGTCGACCACCGACGTCGGCGCGATCACCAGCGCCGGGCCCAGCGACGCCCGCGCCTCGAGCAGCGCGATCGCCTGCACCGTCTTGCCGAGCCCCATGTCGTCGGCGAGGCACACGCCGGGCGCCCACGCGCTGCGCGCGATCATCCACGCCACGCCGTCCCGCTGGTAGCTGCGCAGCCGCACCCGCCACGCGGGATCGAGCTCGACGTCCGCTTCGCGCGTTCGCGCGCGCTCCATCCACGCGCGCGTCGTCTCGTCCGCGGGCTTGGTCCACGCGCCCACCTCGCGCTCCCACGCGCCGATCGCGGCGCTCGGGATCTTCACGCCCTCGAGCAGACACAGCTGCGCGCGCTCGAGCCGCTCGAAGAGATCGCGCTCGAGCTCCACGTAGTCGTTGCCGCTCACCTTCACGAAGCGCTCGCCGCGCCGCGCCGCGTCGAGCACCCGCGACACCGCGAGCTCGGTGCCGAGCACCACCACCCGCACCCGGCCCTCGACCGTCAGCCACGAGCCCTTCTTGCGCAGCTGCAGATCGAGATCGCTCGCGCGCACGCTCGCGCTCGGCTGCGGGATGCGCCCCCGCTCGGCCCACTCGATCTCCAGCACCCCGCCGAGCCGCGCCGCGCGCGAGAGCAGCTCGAGCGCGTCCTGGGTCTTCGGGATGCGCCACGCGAACGGCTCGAGCCGCATGTGCTCCGCGAGCCCGAGCGCCTCGATCATCCGGTCGGCGACCTCGCGCTCCCACGCGAGATCGCGACGCGCGTGCACGTGCACCGCGTCCTCGAGCCCGTGCACGATCGCCGGGCCCTGACCGGGCGGCCACGGCGGCGCCATCGGCAGCGCGCGCGCCGCGAGCGTGACGTCGATGCCCTCGTCGAACCCCGGGACCACGCGCAGCAAGAGCGTGCGCGGCGCCTCGCGCGCGCTGCCTCGCACCACGTCGGGCGCCGACACCCGCGCGACCTGCTCGATCGACGCGACCCACGGCGCGAGCGCGGGATAACTCTCGGGCGGCAGCACCCCGCGGAACGTCGCGAGCGCTGCGAGCAGGCGCCGCAGCGGCGCGGTGAGCGCGGCGTACGTGAGCGTCCCGCTCGCGCGCTCCTCGTGGAAGAGCAGCGTGGTGTCGCGATGCCGCTCGCCCGGCGCGACCACCGCGCCCGCGAGCCGCACCCTCGGCACCACGCCGCCCGGCAGCTCGTCGAGCACGACCTCGACCTGGTGCTCGACGAGCCGCAGCGCGCCTTCGCGCCCGTCGCGCGACACGTGAGGATGCTCGGCGAGCGTCCGCAGCAGCGCGAGGTCCGCGCCCACCAGCTGGGCGCGCATCGTGCGCGTCGCGAGCGTCATCACGTCGAGCACCCGTCGATCGCGATCGGTGCACGCCGCGCTGCGCGTCGCCTCGAGCGGCGAGAGCAGACGCCCCGCGGTCCACCCGCCGTCGGGCTGGGCGCGCTGCGCGACCACCCCGACCAGCACCCGCTCGCCCTCGACGTGCACCCGGAACGCGAGCCGCTCGCTCGCGCTCGACGTGCTCGGGCTCGCGGCGGGCTCCGCGACCGCGTCGAGGAAGCGCCGCCACGACGGCACCGCCACCAGATCGCGCATCGTCGCGTGCAGCCGATCCTGCTCGTCGAGGCACGCATCGAGCAGCCGCGCCGCGAGCGCGCGCACGTGGATGCACCCGCCGCGCGTGCACTGCTCGCACTCGCCCTCGATCGCGCGCTGCTCGTGCCCCGCGAGCCGCAGCTTCACCCCGAACGGCGCCGCCGCGCCCACGATCGATCCCCGCGCGACCCCGCGCTCGTCGTCGACCCGCACCGGGCTCGCCGGCAGGAAGCGCACCGCGTGCAGCGCGACGAGCTCGGTCCCCGCGACGCACCCCCGCAGCCGCTCCGCGAGCGTGCGCAGCGGTCCCTCCGGGAGCACGCGCGCCCACAACGCCGCGCGCGCCGCGAACGCCGCGTGCGCCGCCGCCTCGCGCATCAGGTGCCCGCGCGCCGCGTCCTGCACCCGGTGCGCGGCGAGCAGGCTCTCGCGCTCGCTCTTCACCTGTCCGATCGCGCACGCGAGCAGCGACGCGCGCCGCGGGATCACGTCGTCCTCGTCGACCAGCACCTCGCGCGCCGGTCGGCTCAGCTCCCCGAGCAGCTCGTGCTCGCGCGCCCACACCAGGATGTCGTCGACGTCGCGCGGCAGCGGGCGCACCTGCGCGAGGCGCTCGGGATCGTCGGCGCCTCGCGGTCCCGCGCCGAGCCAGCGGCGGATCTGCGCGCGCAGCAGATCCTCCTCGCGCGACGTCGCGCTCTCCGCGACCCAGCGCTCGAGCCGCGCCTCGTCGAGCAGATCGCGCAGCGAGCTCGCCTCGCCCGACTCGTGGATCGCGCGCAGCAGATCGTGCGCGTCGTCGTCGTCCACCCGCGCGCGCAATCCGTCGAGCGGCGCGTCGAGCAGCGCAGCATCCGCGCACGCGAGGAGCTGCGACGCGAGCTCGGCCAGCGACGAGCTCACGAGACCGTGAGCACCACGCTGCCGGTGGTGGCGCGCGACTCGAGCGCGCGATGCGCCTCCGCCGCGTCCTCGAGCGCGAAGGTCGCGGTCGGCGCGGCGCGGATCACCCCGCGCGCGATGCGATCGAAGAGCGCCTTCGCGCTCGCGAGCAGCTCGGCGCGCGACGCGACGTAGGCGTGCAGCGTGGGCCGCGTCACGTAGAGCGAGCCCTTCGCGCTCAGCACCAGCAGATCGAGCGGGTCGGGCTTGCCCGACGCGTTGCCGAACGTGACGAGCAGCCCGCGCGGCGCGAGGCAGTCGAGCGAGCGCATCAGCGTGGTGCGCCCCACCGAGTCGTAGACCACCGGCACGCCGGCCCCGCCGGTGATCTCGCGGGTGCGCGCGACGAAGTCCTCGCGGGTGTAGACGATCGTGTGGGCGCACCCGTTCGCGCGCGCCTGCTCCGCCTTCTCGTCGCTGCCGACGGTGCCGATCACGATCGCACCGAGATCCGCGAGCCACTGCGACGCGATCGTCCCCACGCCGCCCGCCGCCGCGTGCCACAGCACCGTCTGGCCGCGCTGCACCGCGAACGTGCGCTGCACCAGGTACTCGACGGTCATCCCCTTGAGCATCGAGGCCGCCGCGACTTCGTCGGAGATCGCGTCGGGCAGCGGGATCAGGCGATCCGCGGGCACCAGCCGACGCTCGGCGTACGTGCCCACCGGCCCCGCGGCGAAGCCCACGCGATCGCCCACCCGCACGTCGGTCACGCCGGGCCCGATCGCCTCGACGACGCCCGCCGCCTCGCTCCCGATCGTGGCGGGCAGCGTCAGCGGGTACAGCCCGCTGCGATGATAGGTGTCGATGAAATTGACGCCGATCGCGGTGTGGCGGACGCGCGCCTGACCGGGGCCGGGATCGCCGACGTCGATCGTCTCGAGACGCAGCACCTCGGGCCCGCCGTGGGTGTGGATTCGGATCGTGCGGCTCTGCATCGCGGCGGAATGGTAGAGGATCGCCTCGCTGGCAACCCGCGCTGCGGCGCGCATAGGGATCCGAGTGTCCTTCTCTCGTCACCGCTCTCCCCGCACCGCCTCTCTGCGCACTGCCGCCGTGCTCGTGATCGCGCTCGCTCTCGGGTGCGGCGGGCGCGACGAAGAGGCCGCGGCGCTGCCCACCGCCGATCGCCCGCCCACCGCGTCGACTCCGCCCGAGCGGCGTGATCCCGACGTCGGCCGGGTCGATCCCGAGGCCTCCGAGCCGCTGCTCGACGAGCTCGGCGAGGCGCCGACGCCCGAGGAGGAAGCGGCCGCCGAGGCGATGCCGGGACCGCTCGCGCCGCGCGCCGCGCCGGCACGCGGGTGCGCGCTGCAGTCGCCGGCGCCGATGCGCCTGCTCACGGCCGGCGGGCCGCCCGCGATCGTCGCGCTCGACGACGGAGCGTTCCTCGTCGCGGCGTACGATCAGAGCGCCCTCGTGGTGGTGCGCGCGCGCCCGGGCGCGCTGCCCGAGCCGATCGCGTCGATCCCGATCGACGGCGCGCCTCCGCGCGAGGCCGCGCCCGGCATGGCGCGCACCGCGCCCCAGGAGATCACGCTCGCGTTCGTCGACGGGCACGGGCGCGTGCTCAGCGCGACGCTCGACCCGACGCTGCCCGCGAGCGCGCCGCGCGCGAACGCGCTCGCCGACGCCGGCGCCGACCCCCGCTTCCCGCCCGCGGTGCGCGCGGTGGGCACGCGCCGCGCGGTCGCGTGGACCGACGGATCGAGCACGCCGATGCACCTCAAGCTCGCGCTGCTCGAGGCGGGACGGGTGGTCGCGACCCACGACGTCACGCCGGTGGCGGGCGGCGGCGCGGCGCCGGCGTTCGTCGACGGAGTGGGCGACGTGATGTTGCTCTTCCTCGATCCGCGGGTGGGGATCTCGGTCGCCCACCGCGTGGTGCTGGGGCCCGACGGCGCGCCGAGCCCGACCGAGGTCGCGCGCCCGCTCAACCTCGCGGCCGAGCCGCCCGCGATCGCCGCGGCGCGCTCGAACGTCACGGGGCGCACGTGGCTCGCGTACGCCGCGGTGGGCAACCTCGCGACGCGCGCGGTGGGCCTGGTCGACGCCGCGGGGACCGAGATGCCGTCGCCGCTGGTGCCGGGGGTCGGATACGGCGACCCGCTGACGATCGCCGCGACCTCGAGCGGACGCACGGTGGTGTTCGCGGCCGAGGCCCCGACCGCGGCGGCGCGCGAGGCGCCCCACGAGATCCGGATGCGGGTCGTCGACGATCGCGGCGCCGGGGACCCGATGGTGATCCCGGGCCCCGCGACCGACCCCGCGCTGGCGCGCGGCCAAGACGGCCTGATCGCGGTCGCGTACCGCGGCGGCGGCGCGGTGATGGTGCAGTTCGCGCGATGCGCCGAGTAGGTCCCGCCGAGAGGCGCGAGCGGGTGGGTCCGACGGGCGGAACGCGCGCGGCTCGGGCGCTCGCGGTCGGGCTCTGCTGTCGCATTCGCCCGGATTCGCGAGCGGTCCGGGATGGCGCTCGGGCGACCCGGTGCGGGAGGTGTCGTCGTCGCCGGTGAGCGACCCGCGGGGCGTTCCGGGACCCTGACACGCTCCCTCGAACGCCCACCGGGGGCAGTCCGGATCTCGGTCGAGGCCCCTCGAGCGCTCCGAGGGAGCATTCGTGGTCTCGGACACGGCACCCCGAGCGTTCTCGGGGAGCGTTCGTGGTGCCGGACACGTGTCCCCGAGCGCTCTGGGGGACGTGTCGGGATCCCGGACACGTCCGCCGGAGCGCTCTGGGGGAAGATTCCGGCCTCCGGACAGACCTCCCCGAGCGCTCGGAGGGTCACGGACGTGCTCCGGAATCGCGCGCCAGGACGCTCTGGGGGAAGATTCCGGCTCCCGGCGTATCGATCGTGGGTCACCCAGCGGTCGTGACCGGCTCTCGGACGAGCTCGCCGGCCGCCCTCACCCGCGCTCGTCGCCCCACGGACGCGCCAGCGGGTGCCCGCAGAGCGCCGCCGACGGCACCACCCGGTGCATCGCGGGCGCGTCCTGCCGGCGATCGGCGACCGCGCGCTCGAGCGCCATCGAGATCAGCGCCTCGCCGCGCGACCAGGCGTCGCCGCGCGGGATCGCCTCGACGTCGAGCTCGCGCACCCGCTCCCGCAGCCCGGGCAGCCGCGCGTGGTACGGCGACCAGCAGTCGACCGCGACGCCCTGCGCGCTCCACACGAAGACGCCGCGCGCGTCGTGCACCGCGACGCCGAGCTGGCCCTCGGTGAGCCCCGGCGCGTGCATCACCGCGACGCTGCCGCGGAGCGACACGTCGCGGGTGATCGCCTCGATGCGATCCTCGGCGACCCGCGCGCGCACGTCGCGGACGAGGTGCGCGCGCTCGAGGTCGTCGGGCACCGCGGCGCTCGCGAGCTCGGTCGCGCTCACGATCCAGCGGGCGCGCGGCAGCATGCTCTCGCGCGGTCCCTCGACGCCGTCGCCGTGCGCGGTGCCGATCAGCGCGCGCAGATCCTGGCCGCGCAGGTGGGTGAGGATCGCGACGTCGATGGTGTCGGCCTCGACCCCGATCGACGCGAGCGCGGCGCCGGCGCTGCGGCCCTGCTGGAGCGCGCGACGGGCGCGGCGCGGGTGCGCCTCGGCGAGCCAGGTGCCCCACGGGGTGCGCGACCACGAGCCGGGCTCGACGGGATCGACGACCACGCGCGCGCCGCTCTCGAGCTCGAGGAAGAGCATGCGGCGCTCGAGCTCCATCCACCGCACCGGCGCGCGCAGCGCACCGTCGAGCGCGAGCTCGGCGCGCACCGGCACACGATCGAGCGCGAGCACCTCGACGCGGCGCACCGGCGCGGCGTCGCGCAGCCGCTCGGCGAGCGCTTCTCCCGCGAGGCGCAGCGCGCGCAGGCGTGTGCCCGCGGGCGTGCTCGCGCGCGCCGCGTCGAGCTCGGAGAGCGCCTCGATCATCCGCGCTTCGCCGCGATCTCGCGCCAGCTGCGGCCGGGCTGCGCGGTGGTCTCGCTCGGGAGGCCCGACGCGCCCCAGCCCGCCTCGCTCCCGTTGCCGCCCCAGCCCGCGCGCTGATCGACGACGTTGGTGTAGCCGGCGGCCTCGAGCAGACCGAGCGCGCGGAGCGAGCGCCCACCGGCCTGGCACCCGACGACGATCTTCGCGTCGCGCGCCGGGAAGAGCGACTCGATCGCGCCGACCAGCTCGGGCCCGATCGGCACGTTGTACGCGCCCTCGGGATGGCCCGCGGCGTACTCCTCGGGCGTGCGGACGTCGACGTAGACCCAGCCCTGATCGATCAGGCCCTTGGCTTCCTGCGGGCTCACGCGCTTCGGCATGCGCGCAGTCCTACCACGCCGGCACGCGAGGTACGCTCGCGCGCGTGAACGAGTCCACGCTCGCGATCGCGACGCAGCTCGCGACGGCGCACCCCGAGAGCGCGCTGCCGTGCCCGGCGTGCGGCGCGAGCGTGCACGGGAAGAACCTCGCGCCGCACCTCGCGACGGTGCACCGGGGCCTGGCGATGGTCGGCGGACCGCCGGCGCTCGGCGGCGCCGACGGGCGCGTGGTCGTGGTGGCCGCGATCCCGTTCGCGCTCGCCGCGCTGCTCCTGGGCGCGGCGGTCGTGCTCGCGGACGTGCGCGAGGACGTGGCGGGCGGGACGCTGGCGGGCCTGGTCATCGGGTATCTCGCGGTGGTCGGGCTCGCCTGGCTCGGCGTGCTGCGGGCCCGGCTCGAGCTCGACGGCGACGAGGTCCGGCTGCGCTACGCGCTCGGTCTCCTGGTGCGGCGGGTGAGGCTGCCCGCGACCGTCGAGGTCGGCGCCCGCGTCATGACGCTCGGGGACTCGTCCCCCACGCCCGGCGAGGAAGTGCGGGTGGGCTCGTACCTGCGGCTCGGCGACGCGCTGACCATCGGCGCGCCGAAAGGAACGGGGACGCGGAGCCACTGGACGCGGTGGCGCCAGGGCAGCGCGCGCAGTCGGTGCGACATCACGATCGATCGGCTCGCGACGATCGCGCTCGAGTACCACCTCGCGAGCCGCGGCGCGCTCACGCCGCGCGGGTGAAGGTCCGGGTGATCTCGGCGCAGCGCAGCGCGAAGTCGCGCGGGGTGACGGCGAGCGCACGCAGCAGCGCGCGCTGATCGAACGTGAGCGTCGCGACCCCGGCGCCCACGATCGTGCGGAACGCAGCGTGGATCACGCGCCGCTTGGCGCGGCTGCCCGCGGCGACGCGCTCGAAGTAGAAGCGCTGCATCGCGAGGTGCGCGGTCTCCTCGCGCGCGATCACGCGGCCCAGGTGCGCGACCGCGGGAGCGTGCGGGAAGTGCGACGCGAGCACCTCGTAGAACGCGAGGCCGACGACCTCGGCCGCGGCGAGCGTGAGCATCTTGGTGCGGTGCCCCGCGCTGCGGCGCAGCGCGCGGAAGCCGAGCTCGGAGTGATGCCCGGTGAGCGTGCGCGCGCCGAGCGCGCCGAGGAGCTGCGCGACCTCGCGCGCGTGTCGCCCTTCCTCGGCCACGTAGAGCACGACGGTCTCGCGCAGCGCGGCGTCGAGCGCGGGATCGCGCACCCGGAGGATCTCGACGGCGAGCCGACCTTCACCGGCCTCGCCGAGATGCAAACACTGGAGCGCGCGGACGAGCGCGCGGTGCAGCGCGGGCTCGAGCCCGGTGATCGGCGCGGGGACGGGGAGCGCAGGGCGGTCGCGGTTGTCTCGGAAGTAGCGGAGCCACTCTTCGGTCGACGCGTGCATGCGAGAACGACGCGCCGAGCGTGGACCGTCGTTCCGGCGATCCCGCGAGCGGTCGTGATGGGCGCGCGAGCCGCGTCGATCAGCGATCGAGCGGCGCGCTCACTGGTTCGGACGGAACATCGGCTCGGGGCTCTCGATGCGCGAGGCCGCAGATCGAGCGGCCCGACCGCGGACGCTCTGGCTGGCGGCGAGCGCGCGCAGCGCATCGAGGTGCGCGCGACCGTACTCGCGTGTGGTGCCGAGCGCCTCGATGCAGCGCAGCGCGACCAGGTCGCTGGAGTGACCGCAGCGCGCTGCCCAGATCGGCGCGAGCGCCCGCGCCGCGAGATGGTAGGTGCGATGGAAGGGTGGCAGCGTCTCGGTGCACGCGAGGAACACGGAGGCGAGGCGCACCGCGAGCGCGTCGTCGACGGTGAGCGCGCCGAGCGCGGCGCACGCCGTCGCGCGCAGCGGCGCGCTCGGGGCATCGAGCTCGATCGAGAGCAGCTCGCGAAGCGGCTCGGCCCCGCGCCCCAGCGCCGCGGCGACCTCGAGCACGACGCGGCGATTGGGCTCGGGCAACGACTCGCCCAGGAGCTCCGCGATCGCCGGGACCGCGTCCGCGCCGAGCTGCGCGAGGTGATGACCGAACACGCCGCGTCCGGTGCGCGAGGCGCGCATCAACGCGATGCGCGCCTCGAGCCCGCCGATGCGACCGAGCGCCTGGTACGTGCGATCGTGCGCCCAGCTCTCGGGGTCGTGTGCTGCGTCGATGCGCGCGACGAGCGCCGGCACCGCGGCGCGGGCCCGCGGACCGAGCGCTGCGAGCAGCTCGGTGAGCGCCGGGTCCGCCGCGTGCGCGACGAGCACGGCCACCGCCTCGTCGTCGAGCTCGGGCGCGGCATTCCTCAGTGACTCGATCGCGACGAAGGCTCGGTCGGTCCGCATCTCGCGCGCGGGCACCTCGACGCCGCGACGCGTGGTCCGCGCGGGCGCGATCGTGGTCTCGCGGGCGAACGACCAGAGCCGCGTCCATCGCTCGGGCGCGACGATCCCGAGCGTGGAGATCGCGTCGAGCGACACGTCGCGCGATGGGCTCTCGACGAGCGGCTCGATGCGATCGCGCAGGGCCTCGTCACGACGGCCGAGCCACCGCACGACCTGCAGCGCTTCGCGTTGGGCGAGCTCCGACGCCGCGAGGCTCGGCGCGATGCGACGGATCGCGTCGTCAGCGAGACCGAGGTGCCACGCGGCCCACGCGATGCGCGGCATCACCTCGGGGTCGTCGCGCGTCAGCCCACCGCGAACGGCGTCGCGCAGCGAGTCGTCGTCGTCGCGCTCGGACCAGCGCACGACGGCGAGCCACGCCCAACGACGCACCTCGACCGAGGGATCGTCCAGCACGCTCGCGATCGCGGCGCGGTGCTCCGGCGCATCGCTCTGCCGCTCGAGGATCTCCGCGCACGCGACGATGCGGTCCCAAGCATCGGCGCTGGCGAGGGCTCGCTCGAGCGGGAGCGGCGTCCATCCGCGCGGCGCGCGAATGCCGCTCTCCAGCGTCGCCACGGTCTGCGCGAGGTGGCGGTCGCTCCACTGCTCGGCGCGGCGCTCGGCGGGGTCGCGCTCGAGCAGCGTGAACCGTGCGCCGTTCTCGATGCGCAGCCACTCCGCGACCGGCGTGGGCGAGGTCGCGATCCTGTCGAGTGGAACGGGCGACCGTGCGAGCAGCGGCTCGGCGTTGGTGAGCCGGAGCCGGCGCCACAGGAAGCGGGTGATCGCGTGATGGTCGCCGGTCCGGTCGGCGTCGGCGATGACGCGTTCGAGCTCTGCCAGGTCGCGCTCGATCTCGAGCGGCGAGCTCATCGATCGAGCGGTGCGCCGCCGCTCCGGAGCGCGTCGCGCACGAAGAGGTCCTCGAGCGTCTCGCGCTGCTCCTGCACGCCGACCACGCGCGCGCCGCCCGCGAGCGCGACCTCGAGCACGTCGCGCGCGCCGGTCTCGCCCTCGACGATCGCGACCACGCGCTTCTCGACGACGCTCGTCTTCACGCCCAGCTCGTCGAGGCGCGCGCGGAGCGTCTCGTCGCACCCCTCGAGCTCGATCTCGGTGCGCTGCACCTCGGGCTTGAGCAGCTGCGAGAGCGCGCCGTACGCGGTGACCTTGCCGCGGTGCACGATCGCGACGCGATCACAGAGGCGCTCGACGTCGCTGAGGATGTGGCTCGTGAAGAGGATCGTCTTGCCGCGCTGGCGCTCCTCGACGATCAGGTCGCGCACTTCCTTGCGGCCGATCGGGTCGAGGCCGCTCATCGGCTCGTCGAGGATGAGGAGCTCGGGATCGTGGAGCAGCGCCTGCGCGAGGCCGATGCGCTGCAGCATGCCCTTCGAGAAGCGGCCGATCGGGCGATCGACCGCGTGACCGAGGCCGACGCGCGCGATCATCTCGTCGGCGCGCTCGGCGCGGGTGCGCGCGTCGAGCCCGCAGAGGCGCCCGCAGAGATCGAGGAACTCGTGGGCGCGCAGGTACTGGTAGACGTACGGGCTCTCGGGCAGGTAGCCGAGCCGGCGCAGCGCCTCGGGCGAGGGCGAGAGCGATCCGAACAGCTTGATGGTGCCCGCGGTCGGGAAGATCAGGCGGAGGATCGACTTGATCGACGTCGTCTTGCCCGCGCCGTTGGGGCCGAGGAGCCCGAAGATCTCGCCGCGCCGCACCTCGAAGTCGATGCCGCGCACCGCCTCGACCTTCTTGCGGAAGAACCCGACGCGGAACGTCTTGTGGAGGCCGCGCACCTCGACGACCGGCGCTTCGCTCGCCATCGCGCGCGAAGATACACGATCACTCGATCGCGACGGGCGCGGCGCTCGCGGCCTCCTGCTCGCGGATCTCGAGCGTCGCGTCGATCGGCGACGCGAGCCACTCGAGCTCGCCTTCGAGCGGGAACGTCATGAGCCCGCCGGGCCCGAGCTGCGCCTCGCCCTCGAACTCGGCGCGCGCGCTGCGCGCGAATCCATCGGAGAGCGCGACGACGTAGAACCCGCGGAAGCGCAGCGCGCCGCGCATCGCCTCGGCGGGCAGCTCCGGCTCGCCCGGCATCGCGGGCGCGGGCGGCGCGACGCTCTCGCCCTCGCCCTCGAGCGAGCCCTCGAACGCGATGACGGCGACGCGCTCGTCGCCGCTGCCCTCGAGCCGCTCGAGGCGCTGCACGAGCTGATAGCGCGCTTCGCCCGCGAGCCCGGCATCGACTCCGTCGAGCGGGATGCGGCCCTGCGCGCTCCACGTCGCGCCGGGCGAGATCGCCTCGACCGGGAACTCGAGCGCGCGCACCAGCGGATCCATGACGCGCTCGAAGCCTCCGCCCGGCGTGGCGGGCGCGACGGCGAGCGTCGCGGGCTCGTCGAGGCGCCGCCCGCGATCGCCGAGCACGTAGCGGCGCGGCTCGGCCGGTCCCGCGTGCTCGGGGCCGCTGCGGCTGCGGCCCATCATCGAGAACGCGAAGGTGCTCGCGGTGTCCATCTCCTCGATCGCGAGCGAGCCGTCGGGGCGACGCTCGACGACGCGGCGCACGCCGCGGGTGTCCATGTCGGCGTTGATCGGCTGACCGAGCATCTCGGAGCGCACGGTCACGCGCAGCTGGGTCGCGAACGTCATCGGGCCCGACGGCGCCATGCGGAGCGTCACCTCGGAGCCGCCGGTGTTCGACTGGACGCCGAGCGTGCCCTGCGCCGCGGTCGCGCTCGCCGGCCCTCCCGACCCTCCGCACCCGACGACACAACACGCGAGCGCGCCCGAGAGCGCGAGGAGACGTTCACGACGCATGCTGCTGGACGTAGGGCCGGCGCGCCGTGATCGCCCGCGCGCTCTCAGTCGAGCGCGCGCGCGAGCGTGGCGACGATGCGATCGACGTCGGCCTCGGACATCGCGCCGTGGAGGGGCAGCGCGAGGCCGCGCGCCACGATCGCATCGGCGTGCGGCATCTCGCCCGAACGGCGCGCGGCGTCGAGGCTCGGCAGGCGATGCAGCGCGTACGAGAGACGTCCCGACTCGATGCCCTCGCGCTTCAGCGACTCGATCACACGATCGCGCGCCTCCGCGTCGAAGCGCGGGGGCAGCACCACGCCGAAGGTCTGCTCGTTGCGCGTGGCGCGCGGCGCGAGGCGCTGCGGCGAGACCTCGCGCGGGAGCGTGGCGCGGTAGCGATCGGCGAGCGCGCGGCGGTGGGCGACGATCAGGTCGAGGCGATCGAGCTGCACGCGGCCCATCGCGGCCTGCATCTCGGTGAGCCGCTGGTTGGGGCCCGCGTACGCGAACACGCCGGGCGTGCGCTGGCCGTGGTTGCGCAGCGTGCGCAGCTCGCTCGCGAGCGACGCGTCGTCGGTGAGGCACGCGCCGCCCTCGCCGGTCGTGATGACCTTGCGCGGATGGAACGAGAGGCACGCGACGACGCCGAACGCGCCGCAGGGACGCCCTTCGATCGTGCTCCCGATCGCGCACGCCGCGTCCTCGACGATCGGCGCGTCGCCGGCGGCGCGCGCGATCTCGTCGTGGCGCGCGGGCGCGCCGAACTGATCGATCGCGATCACCGCGCGCGTCGAGCTCGAGCGCGCGCGGGTGATCGCGTCCCCGCGCACGTTCCACTCGTCGGGATCGACGTCGACCAGCACCGGCGTCGCGCCCGCGAGCAGCGTCGCGTGCGCGGGGGAGGGCCAGGTCAGGTCGGGCACGATCACCTCGCCGCCCGCGACACCGAGCGCGCGCAGCGCGAGCTCGAGCGCGGCGGTGCCCGACGAGACCACGACGGCGTGCGCCCGCGCGCAGCGCTCCGCGAGGGCGCGCTCGAACGCCTCGACCTCGCGGCCCTGGACCAGCATCCCGCTCGAGAGCACGCGCGCGATCGCCGCGCTCTCCTCCGCGCCGAGCTCCGGGCTCGCCAGCTTGATCGTCACCGCGCGCAGCATACGCGCGAACGCGCCGCGGGCGACGCGCGGTGTCACTGGCGAGGCGCGGGATGTGGCATGCGTGATGCGTCGCCTCGACGACGGAGGTCACCATGTCTCGTCGTCTGCTGCTGGCAGCCGCGGGCGCGCTCGCGATCGGCACTGCGAGCGCGAGCTGCGTGCCGGCCACCTACGGCTATTACGGCTCGTACGGCTACGGCTATCCGTACGCGCGCTCGGTCTATTACGGCGCCGCGGTGGGCGTCGGGCCGTACTACGGCGGATACCGCTACGGGTATCCGGCTTATCCCGCGGGCTACCACTACGGCGGGCGCTACGGGTACCCGTACTACGGCAACTACGGCTATCGGTCGTACGCGCCGAGCCCGGTCTATCGCGCGCCGGTCGAGGCCTACCGGCCGGGGCAGGTGGCGCCCCCGGTTCACGTCTCGCCGCCGCCCGCGGTGCATGTCGCCCCGGGCGGATACGGCGGTGGCGGCGTGCGCGCGCCGGTGCACGTCACGCCGCCGCGACCGCGCTGAACGTCAGCCGCAGAACCCGAGCCCGAAGCCCGGCAGCGGGAAGGGGAACGGCGTGCCGCCGCCGCTGCACGTCTGCCCGCTCGGGCACGGATGCGACCCGTCGCAGACCTGGGTGCAGCGCCCCGAGCTCCCGGTCTCGATCACGCAGCTGAAGCCGCGCGCGCACTGCGCGTTCGTCGTGCACACCGCGTTGGCGCGACCGGAGCCGACCGCGCTGCACACCATGACCGGGCTCGGCGTCGTGGTGTCGGCCTCGCCGAGGTAGTCGCACTTCGCGCCGGCGGGGCAGCCTGCGTCGGTGAACGCGGTGCACGCGTCGGAGCAGAGGCCCTCCTCGCCCAGGCAGTACGCGCTCGCGACGCACTGCTCGTCGGTGGTGCAGGGCGCGCGGCACACGTCGACGCCCGTGACCTCGTCGCAGGTGAGCCCGACGTCGCAGGTCCCCGCGACGCACGACTCGCCGAGCGCGCCACCGCCGGTCGGCGCGCTGCACTCGCCCGAGGGCTCGAACGTGCACGCGTCGTTGCACGTGAACGGCTGCGTCTCCCCGCCTCCGCACGCGCGCGTGGTCGTCGTGCCGGGCGCGCACTCGCCCGCGCCGGTGCACTCGCCCGACGGGATCCACTCGCAGGTCGCGTTGCAGCGCACCGTCTGCTCGCCGCAGAAGCCGCACGCTTCGGTCTGCGACGTGCCGGGCATGCACCCGCCCTGGCCTTCGCACGGGCCGTACTCCCACTCGCGCGCCGCGGTGCAGAAGCGCTCGCGCGTGCCGCACATCCCGCAGCCGACGGGCTCGGTCGCGCCCGGCGTCTCGCAGGTCTCGACCTCGCACTCCGAGATCGGCTCGAACGTGCACTCGTCGGTGCACCGGAGGTCGCGCTGACCGGCGCTGCATCCGTCGCGGGTGCGCACGATCTCGCCGGGCTCGCACGTGCCCTCGGACTCGCACTCCGACGCCGCCTCCCACACGCACGACGCGGTGCACACCTCGCGGCGCGATCCGCATGCGCCGCACGCGGCGGTGCGCGACGCGCCGGGCTCGCACGCCCCCGACTCGCCCTCGCACGTCGCGTACTCCCAGATGCCGGCCGCGGTGCAGAAGCGCTGGACCGTGCCGCAGAGCCCGCACGCGACGGTCTCGAGCGCGCCCGGCGCGTCGCACGGCTCGTTCATCGGGAGCGCCGCGTCGCGCTGCGCGATGCCGCCGTCGGGGTCGGTGGCGGGACCGTCGTCGTCCCCGCATGCGGTCAGCGGGAGCGAGAGCAGGAGCAGGAGCGCGGCGTCGCGAGCGAGAGCGGTGCGGAGCATGGCAGGGGATTACGGCGCTCCCCGAGGGGAGCTGCCCTGCCACGCGTCGTTCCCTCGTATCCTCGGTCGCGATGGCGTCGCTTCGCACCTTCGTCCTCGCTGCGCTCCTCGTCGCGTGCTCCGACGCGCCGGCGGCCGATCCCGATGCGTCGGTGCCGCTCGATGCGCCGGCTGCGCCGGCCATCACGTGCGTCGCGCCGGCGCACGGCGAGATGGTCCAGGACGCGACGATGGGCTCGGTGCGCTTCGTCGCGGCGGTGCGCGACGTCGCGCCGGGAACGATGGTGCGGGTGAACGACGTCGCGGTGCCGGTCGACGCGTTCGGGCTGGTGACCACCGACGTGCCGCTGCGCTTCGGCGTGATCGACGTGCGCGTCGAGGCGGACGGCGCGACCGAGCTCTGCTCGTTCCTCGCGGCGCCCGAGTACGCGCACGAGCGCGACGATCCCGAGCTCGGCACGACCGCGCTGCTGCAGATCGCGCAGTCGGGCGTGGACGACGGGGACGACGACACGATGCTCGGCAGCGTCGACG
This sequence comes from Sandaracinus amylolyticus, assembly GCF_000737325.1. Taxonomy (NCBI): domain Bacteria; kingdom Pseudomonadati; phylum Myxococcota; order Polyangiales; family Sandaracinaceae; genus Sandaracinus; species Sandaracinus amylolyticus. The sequence continues at coordinate 9,446,087 of NZ_CP011125.1, read as the reverse complement.
ACGTGCTCGCGCGCACGTCGCGCTCGGGGTGGCTCGCGGCGGTGCTCGGCGCGGGGCTCGGCTTCTTCGAGTTCGATACGCGGCCCTGCGTCCCGCCGGGCCCGTGCGGGATGGACTCGTACAGCGCGAGCTTCGACGTGCTCGACTTCGACACCAGCATGCTCGGCGGGCCTCAGTCGACCGAGGTCTCGATCATCGACGGCGGTCTGCGCGTGGTCGCGCACGGCGACGACGTGCGCCTCACGACCCACGCGGTCGGCGAGGTGCTCGTGCCGCTGCCCGGCATGTGCACGCCCGAGGGCGGGTGCGTCACGCCCACGCCCGAGTTCGACACGATCGGCACCGTGGAGGTCGACGTCGCGGTGACGCTCACGCTCGACGTGGGCCTCGAGCTCGGCAGGCCGCTCGTGCGGGTGCGCGAGATCGAGGCGGTCGACTTCGACGAGGCCGAGGTGAGCTTCCCCGACCTCGAGGGCGAGAAGCGCTCGGCCGCGGAGCTGGGCCTGCGCGAGCGGCTTCCCGATGCCGAGATCACGCGCACGGTGCGCGGAGACTTCGGCGCGACGTACGGCGACGCGGTCGCGCGCGTGATCGGCGGGCTCGTGTCGGGGATCGGGAGCGGGCTCGGCGCGGCGCCGATCTCGGTGCGCGGGATCGACGGCACGCCGGTCGCGCTGCAGCTCCTGACGACGCCGACGCGCGTCGAGGCGCGCGAGAGCGAGGGGCTCGCGCTCGGGCTCCGCACGTCGTGGGCGCTGATGGGCGCGGCCACCCGCGAGAGCGGACGCGGCGTGCCGATGATGCCGATCGACCTCGACGCGGGCGGGCTCGAGAGCGCGAGCCGCAGCGCGGTCTCCGAGATCGTGATGAACCAGGCGCTGCACGCGCTCTGGCGCGCGGGCGCGCTCGACGGAGTGGTCGCGCCGGACATGGTGGTCGCGCCCGACATGGTGGTCGCGCCCGACATGGTCGTGGCGCCGGACATGGTGGTCGCGCCCGACATGATCCGCGTCGAGGGCGCGATGCCGCCGGTCGCGCAGGCACGCGCCGGCGCGATGGTGGTGAGCGTCGGCGGGATCACCGCGACCGCGTCGGGCACCGGCCCGTGGGCGGGCGGCGTCCGCATGCGCATCTCGGTGGCGGGGCGCGCGAGCACGATCTCGGAGGGCGACGATCCGAGCTACGGCGGGCTCGAGCTCGTCGAGCTCCAGGTCGCGACGGTGCCCGCGCTGAGCGGAGAAGCGCGCGACCAGGTGCGCGCCTATGCCGCGGTGCTCGCGCACCACATCGCGAGCGTGATGATCAACGACGCGATGCCCGCGGTGCCCGCGCCCACGATGCTCGCGCCGAGCGCGCTCGAGGTCGGCGGCGTGGTGCGCGAGACCGGCATCGGCTCCGGCGTCCGCCTCGGGACGTCGCCGCGGTTCACGCTCGCCGAAGGACGGCTCGAGGCGCAGGGCGCGCTGCGCGAGCGCTGACCGATTGCTGACCGGCCGGCTACTGCGTGATCGTCGACTCGCGCACGTCGGGGTCGCCCGAGGCGAGCACGAAGATCCCCGGATATCCGTCGGTCTCGAATCCGTCGCTCGGATTGCGCTCCAGCGTCGAGCGCTCGATCACCAGCGAGCCGCTGCGATCGTTGCTCACGAAGAAGATCGCGCCGCCGCCCTCGTTCGCGTGGTTGTCGCGGATCGCGACGCCGCAGAGGCGCAGCGTGAACGTGTTCCCGTCGTTGTAGATCGCGCCGCCGCTGCCTCCGCCGGGCGTGCCCGGCTGGGCCGGATTGGCACCGTTCCCCAGCGCGCGGTTGTGCGAGAAGAGGCTGTTCACGACGGTGTACGAGACACCGATGCTGCTCAGTCCGCCGCCATTGCTGCACTCGTTGCCGAGCTCTTCGCCGCCACCGAACGTGCTCTCGACGACGTGCACCGGCTGATCCTGGAATTGATCGAGCACGCGAATCGCGCCGCCGCCGACGTCCTGTCCGACCTCGTCGCATCGATTGTGGAAGAAGCGCGAGCGGATCACGCGGAATCGCCCGCCGCGCACGAAGATCGCGCCGCCGCCTTCGTCCATCTCGCCGCTCGCGTCGCCGTCGACGAACGTGAGGTTCTGGACCGTGAGCCGCGGGTGATCCTGATCGTCGCAGTGCGACGTGGTCCATCGCTGCGCGGGATCGCAGGTGTTCATGTAGAGGATGCGGCGTCGTCCGCCGCCGCTCAGCGTCACCAGACCTCCGCCGTCGATCACGATGTCGGGCCCGGTGTCGTTGAACACGCGCGCCGTCTCGTCGAGCACGATGGTGACCGGGTCGGGCCCGCAGTCGAACGTGATGACGCCGCCCTGCGCGACGGCGGCGACGAACGCCTGCGACGTGCAGCTCTCGGGCGTTCCGTCGCCCACGATCTGATCGGGGCTCGATGTGTCGGCGAGCCGACCTTCGTCGGGGATCGCGCAGGTGCCCTCGGGATTTCCCGCCGGTGGACCGTCGCGGAAGTCGGTCGGCGGGTCGACGCCGGGATCGCTGCCGCACGCGAGCGAGAGCGCGAGCACACCACACGTCCAGAGCCGTCGTCGCATCGCCACCTCGATCAGTCGCGGTGCCCGAAGACCTGCACCCAGTGGAAGTCGGACAGGCCGACGCCGATCTCGTTCGAGCCGTCGGAGAGGATGTTCGCGCGGTGTCCGTCCGAGCCCATCCAGCTGTCCATCACCTGCTCGGGCGTGCGCTGTCCCGCGGCGATGTTCTCGCCGGTCGCGAACGCGTCGTAGCCCGCTTGGTCGGCGCGATCCGAGAAGCTGCGACCGTCCTGCGACTCGTGGGAGAAGTAGTCGTTCTCCACCATGTCGACGGCGTGTCGCTGCGCGGCGATCGCGAGCTCCGCGTTCCACTCGTACGCGGGGAGCCCTGCGGACGCGCGCTCCGCGTTCACCAGGCGGAACACCTCGCACACCTCGCTCGCTTCGCCTCCGCCGCACTCGAGCGCGGTGCCTGGCGGCACGTCGTCACCGCCGCACGACGCGAGCCCGAGGAGCGCGATGGACGACACGATCGCGCGCGTGCGAACGAGGTGGAGCATGGCGAGAGCATCGCCGGAACGCGCGCACGAGATCCAGTGGCTCCCGTCTCGCTCACGACGTGATCAGCGACGCGCGCAGCACCTTGCCCGCGCCGTTGCCGCGACGTTCGAGCTGCGCGCCCATGTGCTCGAAGAACCCGAGCGTCCGCTCGTCGGCGGTCACGCGGAGCGCGCTCGCGCCGAGGGCGCGCGCCGCGCCGAGCGCCCACGCGTAGAGCAGGCGCCCGATGCCGCGACCGAGGGACTCCGGTGCGACCACGAGCAGGTCGAGCACCGCTTCTTTGCCTGCGGGCCGCAGCTGCGCGACGCCGAGCGCCTCGCCTCCGCGGTCCACGACGAAGGTGCGATGGGCGGTGACCGCGTCGCGATCGATCGTCGTCTTCGTGCGGTCGCCGTTGCCCGGCGCACAGGCGCGCGCGCACAGCGCGCTCAGCGCGGCGATCTCGTCGAGACGCGCCGGGCGCAGCACGAGACCGACGGTCACGCGCCCTCCTTCCCGTCGACGGAGATCGCCTCGCCCGCGATCGGCACGTCGGGCTCGATCACGAGCAGCCGCACGCGTCCGCTCGCGAGCTCGCGGCCCTCGGCGTCGCGCACCGTCGCTTCCCACACCTGGGTGCGACGACCGCGCACGAGCGGTCGCGCCACGACGCGCAGCACGCCGTCGCGCGCGGCGCGTAGGAACGTCGTGTGGTTCTCGAGACCGACCGCACCGCGCCCGTGCGCGCGCGCGTCGAGCGCGGCGCCGACCGACGTCACCGCCTCGACGATCCCCGCGTACACGCCGCCGTGCACGAGCCCATAGGGCTGGCGGTGCACTTCGCCGATCTCGAGCTCGGCGATCACCTCGTCGCGGCTCGCGCGCACGAAGCGCAGCCCCATCGCGGCGTTCCACCCGGAACGCGTCGCATTCAGCTCGGACGCGAAGTCCTGTGCGGGCGGCCGATCCTCACTCACCCGTCACCCTGTTCCACGACGTGAGTTCCTTCCAGGCGCGTGGCGCAGCGTCATCCGAGGTTGTGGAAGACGCGCTGCACGTCGTCGTCCTGCTCGAGCGCGTCGACGAGCTCGAGCACCTCTTTGGCCTGTGCCTCGTCGAGGTTCGTGAGCGTCTGCGCGACGTACTCGGACTCCGCGGAGATCAGCGGAAGCTTGCGCTCCTCGATCGCCGACTGGAGCCGGCCGAACTCGTGGAATGGCGAGCGCAGCACGTACTGCTTCTCTCCGTCGTCGCCGGTGCTCTCGCCCATCTCCTCGAGGCCGTGATCGATCAGCTCGAGCTCGAGCTCCTCGGGATCGAACGAGCCCGGCGCGATGCGGAACACGCCCATGTGCTGGAAGAGGAACGAGACGCTGCCGGTCTGCCCGAAGCTGCCGCCCCAGTCCTTGAAGATCGAGCGCACGTTCGCGACGGTGCGCTGCGGGTTGTCGGTCGCGGTCTCGATCATCAGCGCGATGCCGTGCGGCGCGTAGCCCTCGTAGATCAGCACCTCGTAGTCGCGCTGATCCTGTCCGCTCGCGCGCTTGATCGCGGCCTCGATCTTCTCGCGCGGCATGTTCGCGCCGCGCGCGTTCGAGAGCGCGCGACGCAGCGCGGGGTTCGTCTCGGGGTGCGGCGTGCCCGACTTGACCGCGATGTGGATGTCGCGCGCGATGCGCGTGAACACCTTCGCCATGCGCGCGTTGCGGGCGAAGATCGTGGTCTTCCGCTTCTCGAAGATCCGTCCCATGAGGACGCCGAGATTAGCGCGTCTTGCGACCCGTCGAGCCCGGCCGCATGCCCGGGGCTCATGAAGACGCCTCTGCCCACGAGACCGCTCGGCACCACGGACATGGCGATCACGCGCGTCGGCTTCGGCGCGTGGGCGATCGGAGGCGCCGGCTGGGCGTACGGGTGGGGCGCGCAGGACGACGCGGACTCGATCGCCGCGATCCATCGCGCGCTCGATCGCGGCATCAACTGGATCGACACCGCGGCGATCTACGGGCTCGGCCACTCCGAGGAGCTCGTCGCGCGCGCGCTGCGCGATCGCCCGGCGAGCGAGCGACCGTACGTCTTCACGAAGTGCGGGCTCACCTGGGATCCGCGCGATCCCGGCGCGCAGCCGATGCACGTGGGCGATCCCGCCAGCCTGCGGCGCGACCTCGAGGGCTCGCTCCGGCGGCTCGGCGTGGAGCGCATCGACCTCTACCAGATGCACTGGCCGCCCGAGGACGGGACGCCGATCGAGGCGTACTGGGCCGAGCTCGCGCGCATGAAACGAGAAGGCAAGGTGCGCGCGATCGGTCTGTCGAACCACGATCGCGACGCGCTCGAGCGCGCGGAGCGCGTCGCGCACGTCGACACGCTGCAGCCGCCGTTCTCCGCGATCCGTCGCGAGGTCGCGCGCGAGGAGCTGCCGTGGTGCGCGCAGCACGGCACCGGCGCGATCGTGTACAGCCCGATGCAGGCGGGCCTGCTCACCGGCGCGTTCACCGCGGAGCGCGCGACGAAGCTGCCGCCCGACGACTGGCGCTCGCGCTCGCCGGATCACACCGGCCAGGGGCTGCGCAAGAACCTCGCGCTCGCCGACGCGATGCGCCCGATCGCGGAGCGACATCGCACGACGGTCGCGAGCGTCGCGGTGGCGTGGACGCTCGCGTGGCCGGGCGTGACCGGCGCGATCGTCGGCGCGCGCACCGCCGAGCAGATCGACGGATGGATCGACGCGGCGCGGCTCACGCTCGACGACTCGGATCTCGACGCGATCGCGCGCGCGATCGCGTCGACGGGCGCCGGCGAGGGACCGGCGCGACCGCGGCCGGCTGCGTAGCGCGGGGCGAGGCGCCTCGTCGCGAGGCTGGATCGTGCGCTGCAGAGGAGCCTCCGCGATGAAGCTCCTCTCGCCCTTCGTCCACGCCGTGATCGACTACGTGCTCGTCGCGCTCTTCGCGCTCGCGCCGACGCTCTTCGGCTTCGCGGGCACCGCGGCGACGCTCTGCGCCACGATCGCGATCGTGTACCTCGCGACGTCGCTGCTCACCGCGTACCCGCTCGGTGTGGCGAAGCTCGTCCCGTTCCCGGTGCACGGCTACCTCGAGCTCGCGCTCGTGCCGCTGGTCGCGGCGTCGCCGTGGCTCTTCGGGTTCGACACGATCGAAGCCGCGCGCAACGCGGTCCTCGCGCTCGCGATCGCCGTCGCGTTGCTGTGGCTCACCACCGACTATCGCGTGATCGAGCGCCATCCCGAGCAGCGCTTCGCGCATCCGCGCACGACGTGATCGCCCGCGATCGCGCGCGCGTCGGTGGTCGTGATCGTACGATGCGCGCCGATGGCGAGCCGACGTGCGACCGACGAGACCGAGAGCGTGCTCGACGACGTGCTGTCGCGCGTCCGACTGCGCGCCTCGATCTCGGCGTCGTTGCGGCTCGCGGGCGCGTGGTCGTTCGATCTCGGCCGCGACGCGCGTGCGCACTTCTACGTCGTGACCGAGGGATCGGCGCGCATCGTCGCGAGCGGGCGGAAGCCGACGCGGCTCGACGCGCACGACGTGGCGCTCGTCGCGGCGGGCACCGACCACGCGCTGCGCGACGGATGGAGCGGCGCGAGCACCGCGGCGCGCGAGGTGCGGTGGCCCGCGAAGGGCGTCGTCGAGCTCGACGGCGGAGGACCGGTCGCGCGGCTGCTCACCGGCTGTCTGCACGTCGACGAGCGCCACGCCGCGCCGCTGTGGTCCGCGCTGCCCGACGTGCTGGTCGTCCGCGCTCGCCGCGCCCGCGCGATCCCCGCGCTCGACGCGGTGCTGCGCCTGCTCGACGGCGACGCGGTGACGCGCGGGCCCGGCGGTCACGCGCTCGCGGCGCGGCTCGCCGACGTGCTGGTGATCGAGATGGTGCGCGAGCACCTGCGGACCTCGACGCGCGAGCTCCACGGCTGGCTCTCCGCGAGCCGAGATCCGCGTCTCGCGCGATCGATCGCGGCGATGCACCGCGCGCCGGGCGAGGCGTGGTCGGTCGACCGTCTCGCGCGCATCGCGGGCATGTCGCGCACGACGTTCGCGACCCAGTTCTCGGCGCAGGTCGGGCGCGCGCCGCTCGAGTACCTGCGCGCGCTCCGGCTGCAGCACGCCGCGATGCTGCTGCGCGACGACGAGCACGCGTCGATCGCGGAGGTCGCGGCGCAGGTCGGCTACGGCTCCGAGCCCGCGTTCCGTCGCGCGTTCAAGCGCTGGGCGAGCACCGCGCCCGCGCGCTTCCGCCGGCTCGCGAGCGAGTGATCGACGCCGAACGCGCGGCGCGGATCTCCGAACGCGCGGTGCGTCTCGCCGTCGCGTGCGCGCCGTAGGTGCTCGGGCGGAGGTCGAGAATGACGAAGCCGTCGATCACGCTCTACACGCACTCGGGCCCGAACCCGCTCAAGGTCGCCATCCTGCTCGAAGAGCTCGAGATCCCGTATCGCCGCGAGATCGTCGACGTGTGGAGCGGAGAAGGGCAGCGCCCCGAATTCCTCGCGCTCAACCCGAACGGGAAGATCCCCGTGCTCCACGATCACGAGACCGACCAGACGATCTTCGAGTCCAACGCGATCCTGCTGCACCTCGCCGAGCGCACGCAGCGTCTCTTCCCGCGCGATGGCGCCGAGCGCTCGCGAGGCATCCAGCTGCTCTTCTTCCAGGCCGCGTCGATCGGTCCGATGTTCGGACAGCGCGTCTGGTTCGACCGCTACGCGCCGGAGCCGATCGCGTACGCGATCGATCGCTACCACCGCGAAGGCGCGCGGCTCGAGCGCGTGACGGAGACGCTGCTCGGCGATCGCGCGCACTTCCTCGACGCGTACTCGATCGTCGACATCGCGTTCTTCGGATGGATCCACTCCGCCGTGAGCCTCGGCTACGCGCTCGACGCGCATCCGCGGCTCGCGGACTGGCACGCTCGCGTACGGGAGCGTCCCGCCGTCGCGCGCGCGCTCGCGGAGCACCGCCGCTGACGCTCGCCGACCGAGGTGCGGCGCTGCGCGGCACCTCGGCGCGCCGGCTCAGAAGGGCAGCGCAGGATCGTCGGGCGGCGCGAGGCCACGATCTTCGGGCTCGATGACGTACATCTCCCCGCCCTCGCTCTCGTCGGGCTTCGCGCTCGGCTCGTCGCCGAGCGCCTCGTCGGTGCCTCCGCAGCCGAAGAGGCACCCCGCAGCGACGGCTGCGATCAACCACGTTCTCATGGACGACGCTCCCTTCACGGGATCGCGTCTAGGCCCACGCTGAACGCGTCCAACGAGGGCGAAACGTCGCGCGGCGTCGAGCCTCGCGCGCGAGTTCGATCACCGCTCGCGCTTGCGCGCCCTGGTACCCTGCTCGGCTCGCATGGGGACGGACAGCGAGCAGGAGACACGCTCGGAGCTGATCGAGCCGGCGCGCTCGTCGCTCGACGTCGATCTCGGCGCGTCCTCCGCGCGCTGGCAGCACACCGCGGACGTCTCGCGTGCGCGCGTCGGGTTCCAGCTCGCGCTCGCGTGCACCGTGATGTTCTCGGTCTGCGACATCGGGCACGTCATCGTGCTCGGCGGCGACCTCGTCGGGATCTGGTCGCTGCGCGCGATGCTGATCGCGTGGCTCGCGAGCGCGATGGTGCGCATGCGTCGCAAGCCACCGGTCTCCGAGCGCGAGCTCGAGTTCTGGGTGATGGGATCGATCTACGCGATCGTCGGGACCATCTCCGCGATGATGCTCTTCACCGGAGGGCTCGACAGCTACTACGGCACCGCGAACCTGATCCTGCTCGGCGGCGCGGGGTACGTGCCGCGTCCGTGGCGTCGCACCGCGCCCGCGGTGTTGCTCGCCGTGCTGCTCTTCCCCGCGATCGTGCTCGGCGGCGTCGCGTTGGTGCCCGAGCTGCGGCCGCAGCTCTCGGACGACGCGCGGCTCTATCGCTTCTTCGTCCTCACGCTGCTCTTCGCGGCGTCGGGCGTGTTCGGCATCGGCGGGGCGCACCTCGTGTACGTGCTGCGTCGCGAGCTCGGTCAGTACCGCAGCATCGGGCGCTATCGACTGCGTCGCCGGCTCGGTCGCGGCGGCATGGGCGAGGTCTGGGCCGCGTGGCACAAGGGGCTCGGCCGCGAGGTCGCGGTGAAGATGCTCCGCTACGGCCACGAGGTGGACCCGATCGCGGTGGAGCGCTTCCGCCGCGAGGTGCGCGCCACCTCGGAGCTCTCGCACCCGAACACGGTGCGCGTCTTCGACTACGGCGCGACCGAGGACGGGATCCTCTACTACGCGATGGAGATCCTCGAGGGCGAGAACCTGCGCACGCTGGTGCGGCGCGAAGGGCCGCTCCCTCCGGCGCGCGCGGTGCACCTGATCTCGCAAGCGGCGCGCGCGCTCGCGGAGGCGCATCGCAAGGGCATCGTGCACCGCGACGTGAAGCCCGAGAACGTGTTCGTGGTCGACGCGGGCGGCGAGCGCGACTTCGTGAAGATCCTCGACTTCGGGATCGCGAAGGTGCTCGGCGCGACGCCCGGCGAGGACGGCCTCACGCGCACCGGCGTGGTGACGGGGACGCCCGCGACGATGAGCCCGGAGGCGATCACCGCGAGCGAGATCGGGCCGCCCGCGGACGTGTACGCGCTCGGCGCGGTGCTCTACTTCGCGCTCGCGGGGCGCTTCCCGTTCGAGGGCGAGCCCGCGAGCCAGCTCGTCGCGCACCTGCACGAGCGCGTGGTCCCGCCGAGCGTGAAGGCGGGCGCCGACGTGCCGCACGACGTCGAAGCGGTCGTGCTGCGCGCGCTCGAGAAGGACCCCGCGCACCGGTATCGCTGCGCGGACGCGCTCGCGAAGGCGCTCGCCGCGACGAGCGTCGCGGGCCGATGGACCCCGCCGAAGTCGGTGCCGCCGCCGCGCAGCTCGGAGCCGCGCATCAGCGTGGTGAGCCAGGAGATGACGGTCGACGAGAGACTGGCTCGGACGGGGTCCGGGTCGGGACTCGGGGCCGATGCGGGGCCGGAGCTGGACGGATAGCGGGAACGGCTGTCGGGCGCGCGGAACGTAGCCGAATCGGCTGCAGAGTCGCGGCTTCTTGGTCGAAGCGGCTACTCGCGGCGCACCAGCGCGAACGCCGTGCGCGTGTCGCCGAGCAGCGTCGCGAAGCCCGGGCCGAAGCGGCCCACGAGGCGCGTTCCGTCGCTCGTCGTGCCGGCGGCCACACCGCGCACGCAGTCGGCGTCGGGCTCGGTGAACCGCACCTCGACCGGCGCGTCGCCCACGGTGCCGGACCACGTGCCGTCGAGGTCGCAGCGCGGGTGCTCCTCGAGCGCGAACCGCACCTGCCAACCCTCGTCCGCGACGACCATCACGCGCTCGTCGAGATCGAAGCGCAGCATCGGATCGCCGTCGGGCCCGGTCGGATTCACGTCGTCCACGCGGACCGGCAGGCCGTCTCGCAGGATCGCGCGCGCGAAGCCGTAGGTGCCATCGCCGTAGATCACCGCGGCGCCGCAGGTCACGCGCACGCGATGATCGAGATCGCCGCCGGCGCCCGGCCGCACGATCACCTCGCAGCGCTCGACGTCGGCGCCGATCGGCGGCTCGCCCCGACGCTCGGTGACGCGCGCCGCCAGGTGCAGCCGCGTGCTCTCCGCCACGACGCGCGTCGGGCCTAGCGCGTCCCCGACCCGCTCGGCGCTGCGATCGTCGATCCCCAGCTGCAGCTCGAAGGCCTCGAGCCCTTCGCGCCAGAGCCGCGCGACGCCCCGCTCGGTGTCGAGCACGATCTGCGGTCGAGGTCCGCTGCGCTGTCCGGACTCGCTCCACGTGACGCGATGCACGAAGTGACCGGGCGCGACCTGCTCTTCGCGCGCCTCTGCCGAGGTCGTCGTCACCCCGACGCCCCCATCCATGCCGCGCTGGTACACGAGCACGTCGCCGCAGCGCACGACGACGTCGTCGACGACGCCGCGGCCCGCGAGCATCGCATCGACGATGCAACCCTCGCCGACTGGCACGTCGGCGCGCCCCGTCGACGCGATCACGATCGCGCCGAAGCGTGCGACGCCCCGCGACGCCGGAGCCCGAGGAACCGCCGCCGGCGCTGCCGCGACGGGCATCGGCGCGGTGTGCCGCGCGCGCCGAACGACGATCGTGAAGACGCTCAGCCCGACCGGGACCAGCAGCGCCGCGACGGCCGCCAGCGCGACGGGCCTCCGCGGGCGGCGCCGCGGCGCGTGCTCGCGTGCATCCGCGCTGCGCGTCAGCGCCTCGACCTCGGCGCGCAGCCGCGCGAGCTCACGCGCGTCCTGCGCGTCCTTGTGCTCGTGCGCCTCGAGCGCTCGCTTCGCCTCTCCGAGCTCGCGCTCGAGCTGCTCCCGATGCGCGCGCTCCGCCTCGCGTTCGTCGCGGTACCCCACGCGCGGAAGGTCCCGTCGCGCGCCCGATCGCGCAAGGGCCGACGGACGAAGCCGCTGCGCATCGCGCGCGCAGTGGACGAATCGTCCCCTGCATCGCCGGGACGTAGACGAATCGGCTGAGTGCTCGCCGTGGCGAGAGCATGCGATGATCGCCGCGTGACTCGCCTGCCGTGCTCGAGGGTCGTGGTCGTGCTCGCGCTGCTCGTCGCGTGCGAGACGCCACGCGCGACGCTGCCACCGACCGACGTCGACGCGATCCCCGAGGCGCGCGCGACCGGGCTCGAGATCGCGCGCGACTGGCGTGTCGAAGACGGCTTCCACGTCGACGCGCTCGACGCGCCGACCGGTGCGACGCGCGTCGGCGCCCTCGTGGTGCTCGACGGGCCCGGAGCAGCGCCGCGCATCGAGGCGCGCGGCGCCGGCGGCGCGTGGGCGCCGCTCGAGACGACGTTCGAGGAGCCCGATCAGCGCGTCGCGCGCGTCGATCTGACGTTCGTCGCGCACCGTGCGGAGCTGCGCATCGCAGCGTCCGACGTCGATCGGATCGCGATGATCACGTGGTCCGCGGTGGTGCCGGTGCCGGTCGCCGACGAAGCGCGCGACGTCGGCGTGGTGAGCGCGCCGCTGCGCAGCGAATTCGCGGCGCTCGGGGTGCGCGATCGCGCGAGCTGGGGCGCGCGCGCGACGCGCTGCACCGACGCCGATCCCGACAAGACGCGCATCGCGATCCACCACACCGCGACGCCGTCGGGCGGCGACATCGGCGCGCGCCTGCGCGGGATCCAGGCGTACCACATGGACACCAACGGCTGGTGCGACATCGGGTACCACTTCCTCGTGTCGCTCGACGGCACGGTGTGGGAAGGGCGCGATCACGATCTGCTCGGCACCCACACCGCGGCGAACAACACGGGCAACGTCGGCATCTGCTTCATCGGGTGCTTCCACTCGAGCAGCTGCAACGACTGGACGCCGTTCATGCCGCCCGACGTGATGATCCAGAGCGCGGGGCGCGTCGCGCGCGAGGTCGCGCGCATCCACGAGATCACGATCACGACCGACACGCTGAAGGGCCATCGCGACCATCCGGATCAGAGCACCGCGTGCCCCGGCGATCACCTGCACGCGCGGCTCGACGAGATCCGCGCGCTCGCGGGCGCGGTGACGACGCCGCGCTTCGGCGCGGAGTGGGTCTCGCAGACCTTCCCGGCCGAGGTCACGCGAGGCGCGATCGCCGACGGCGTGATCGAGATGCGGAACGTCGGCACCGAGACGTGGACGCCGGGCGCGACGTTCCTCGGCACGACGCAGCCGCGCGACGTCGAGAGCGCGCTCGCGACGCCCACGTGGATCGCGCCGAACCGTCCGGCGACGGTCGATCGCGAGGTCGCGCCGGGCGAGGTCGGACGCTTCGTGTTCTCGGTGCGCGCGCCCGTTTCGCTCGGCGAGCACGCGCAGTTCTTCACGCTCGTGCAGGAAGACGTCGCGTGGTTCTCGGATCCCGGCATGGGCGGGCCCGCGGACGACGTGGTGCATGTGCGCGTGACCTCGATCGCGCCGAGCGAGGTCGATGCGGGCATCGATGCCGGCACGTCGGGCTCGATCGAAGGCGGCTGCACGATCGACCACGCGCGTCGCTCGCCCGCGGCAGCGCTCGCGCTCCTCCTCGCGCTCGCGCTGCTGCTCCGTCGTCGCACGACCTGATTCGTCGTCAGGGCACGTTCGCGACCACCGACGTCGGGATGGCCACCCGCCGCGCGCTCGTGGTCCCGTCTCCGTAGATCATCGCGGGCTGGCCCCAGCACGTCACCGCGCCGTTCGTCAGCAGCGCGCACACGAACGAGCGACCCGTCGTCATCTGCGCGACCTCGTCGCTGCGCAGGTGACCGCGCGGTGCGTCCGCCGGCGCGCTGATCACGTCGACCGGCGTCGCGGTGTTCGCCATCGAGTCGTTGCCGAGCTGACCGCTGCCGTTGAGCCCCGAGCACGCGACGCGCGGACCGAACGACTCGTTCGTGTAGCGCACGCAGAGGAAGTCCTGGCCGATCGAGACGCCCTGCGTCTGCGCGAAGAGCAGCGGCTGGAACGGGCGCGGCGCGTTGATCGCGCCGCCGGGCCCGAGCGCCTCGTACGTGTTGAGCCCCCAGCACAGCGGCGCGCCGACCGCGCGCGTGGCGCACATGAAGCCGTCGTAGGAGCCGGCGCCGGCCTCGATCCCGTTGAGCACCGTGCCCGTCGGGATGATCGCGTCGTCGGCGATCGGATAGATGCCGGCCGCGAGCGTCCCGCGACCGAGCTGCCCCGCCGCGCCGCCGCCGCTCCCGTTGCGCCCCGCGCACGAGACGCGCTGACCGCCCGCGTGCAGCACGCACGTGAGCTCGTTCGCGGCCGCGATCGCGATCGCGTCGGGGATCGGGCGCTGCATCCCGCCTTCGTTCTCGACGGCGACGACGCCCGCGCCGCTGCGCACCGGCGTCGTGCTGCCGCTGACGAGCTGACCGCCGGAGTTCGAGCCCCAGCACCGCACCTCGCCGCTGCCGACGATCGCGCACGCGTGCCGCGAGCCCACGGTGACGTGGGTCGCGCCGCCGACGTTGGGGATCGGCACCGCGCGCGACGCGTAGCTCGCGGGTGCGTCGTCGCCGATCTGCAGCTCGTGGTTCTGGCCCCAGCACACGACCTGACCGGTCGCGCGCACCGCGCACGTGAAGTTCGCGTCGGGATGGCTGTCGATGTCGACCACGTCGCCGAGCACCGCGCCGGTGTAGAGCTGCACGAGCTGCGACGCGTCGGTCGGCGGAGCGCCCGAGCTGCCCGTCGTGCCGCGCCCGAGCTGCGCGTAGAGGTTCGAGCCCCAACACGCGACGCGTCCGGTGTCGAGCAGCGCGCACACGTGCGAGTCGCCCGCGGTGATCGACGTGACGCGCGCGCACTCGCCCTCGCGGCAGCGCTCGCCGGGATCACACGCCACGCCGCACGCGCCGCAGCTCGTCGCGTCGGTGCGCAGCGACGTCTCGCATCCGTCGGCGCTGCTCGTGTTGCAGTCGCCGAGGCCCGGCGCGCACATGCCGATCGTGCACGCGCCCGCGCTGCACACCGCGCTCGCGCCCATGATCGTGCAGCTCGCGCTCGCCGCGGGATCTTCGTCGGTCGCGCCGTCGCAGTCCTCGTCGCCGCCGCCGCAGCGCTCGGTGGCCATCGGGTAGATCGCCGCGTCGCCGTCGGCGCAGTCGCCGCCGCGCGTGACGCGGTTCGAGAGCGTCGCGCACGAGAGCTCGGAGCGCAGCGGATCGCCCCAGGTGTCTCCGTCGGCGTCGACGAAGAACACGCGCGCCGCGCCGATCGAGCGGTTCGTGTCGTCGCAGTCGCTCGCGTCGTCGACACGATCGCTCGGGGCCACGCACGCGAGCAGCGCGGTGCCCGCGCCGAGGCCGTCGCCGTCGGCATCGACGTAGTACGCGCCGCGCTCCGAGCCCTCGTCGACGAGCTCGTCGCAGTCGTCGTCCGAGCCGTCGCACACCTCGCGCGCGCCGGGGCGGCGATCGGCGCTCGAGTCGTCGCAGTCGCCGCCGCGCGGGATGCGCCCGCGCACGAACGCGCACGACATCACGGGCGCGGTGTCGTCGTCGCCGTACGTGTCGCCGTCGCGATCGATCCACCACGAGCCCATCGCCGCGCCGTCGTCGATCGCGCCGTTGCAGTCGTTGTCGCGGCCGTCGCAGATCTCCGCGGACTCCGGCGCGCTCGTGGGATCGCGATCGTCGCAGTCGTCGCCGCCGGGGCATGCGAGGTCGGCGTGACCGTCTCCGTCGTCGTCCTCGGTGTCGCGCGCGCCGAGGATGAAGTCGGGGCGGCCGTTGCAGTCGTTGTCGAGCCCGTCGCAGCGCTCGGGCGTCGCCGGGCTCATGCCGGCGCGGGCGTCGTCGCAGTCGGTCGCGCGGAGCGAGTAGCCGGGCAGCGGCGTGCAGCTGATGCGCGCGAGCGTCGGGTCCGAGCTGCCGAACCCGTCGCCGTCGGCGTCCGCGTACCAGGTGACCGCCGCGGGCGCTTCGTCCTGCAGCGCGTCGCAGTCGTTGTCCTTCCCGTCGCAGATCTCGACCTGCGCGGGATGCACCGCGGGATCGTCGTCGTCGCAGTCGTCGCCGACGGTCGCATAGCCGAACGCGCCCGCGCAGCGCATCTCCGCGGTCGCGCCCGAGTCGCCGTGGAGGTCGAAGTCGAGGTCCGGCCACACCGCGACGGTCACGCGCTCGTCGACGAGATCGTCGCAGTCGTTGTCGAGCCCGTCGCACACCTCGCTCGCGTCGGGCGAGGTGCCGCGGCGGAGATCGTCGCAGTCGCGACCGCAGGTCTCTCCGTTGCAGCAGATCGCGTCGGTCTCGCCGTCTCCGTCGACGTCGCGCTCGCCGTAGGTCGTCGGGTCGCAGTCCTCGTCGTGGCCGAGCAGATCGCAGACCTCGGTCGCCTCGGGGAAGCGCGTCGCGTCGGCGTCGTCGCAGTCGTCGCCGCCGCACTCCGTCGCGCGGGCCCCGTCGCCGTCGGCGTCCTCGGTCACGCTGCACTCGGTCGTGCACGAGCGTGCGCTCTCGTCGCAGACCTGTCCGGTCACGCACGGCGCAACCGTCGCGGGCGCGCACCCGCGCGCATCGGCGGAGGGCGATGCGGGCGCGCAGTCCTCGGCGCCGTTGCAGAAGCGATCGTCGTCGCAGTCCTCGTCCTGCGTGCACACGACGGCCGCGTCGGTGCCGCCGCCGTCGACCGCGGGATCGTCTGGATCGTCGCCGCAGCCGGCGAGCCAGAGGACGAGCAGGACGAAGATCGGGCGCAGCGAACGCATGCGCCGGAGGGTATCAGCGCACGGGCTCGTTGTTCCGCGAGACGCCTGTCCCCGGTCGGGAGCGCTCAGCGATCGATCGTCGCGAGGTGCTGCACGAGCGCGTCGATCACCGCCACGATGCGCGGCAGCGTGCGGATCGCGCGGCGCGTCACGACGTGCAGCTCGAGCGTCGGGCCGGCGGGCAGTCCCTCGATCGTCGTGAGCTCGGGGTACGCGTGGCGCAGCGCGAGCGGCGCGAGGCCCACGCCGAGCCCGGCGCGGATCGCCGCGACCTGCACCTCGTAGCTCGAGCAGCGCAGCACCGGCGGCGTGCGCACGTGCTGCGCGAGCCATGCCGCCTCGGGCGTCGCGACACCGTCGATCTCGGTGGCGATCCACGCGAGCGACGAAGGATCGCGACGGCGTGCGCGCTTGGCGAGCGCCTTGGTCGCGAGCACGCCGGTGCGCAGCCGCGCGACCTTGCGGCCGACGAGATCGCCGCGCGTCGTGCGGAAGAAGCGGAGCGCGACGTCGGCCTCGCGCGCCGCGAGATCGACCGCGCGATCGCTGGTGATCAGCTCGAGCTCGAGCTCCGGGTACGCCTCGCGCAGCGCGGGCAGGACGCGCGGCACCACGAAGTGCAGCGCGACGCCCTCGGTGGTCGCGATGCGGACGCGGCCGCGCACCTCGCGCTCGTGCCCGAGCGCCGCGTCGGCGAAGCGATGCACCTCGGCCTCGATGCGCTCCGCGTCCTCGCGCAGCCGCGCGCCGAGCTCGGTGGGGACGGGACCGCGCGGGGTGCGCTCGAACAGCGGCCCACCGAGCTCGTCCTCGAGCGCGGCGATGCGACGGCTGACGGTCGACTGATCGGTCCCGAGCGTGCGCGCCGCGAGCGTGAAGCTGCCCTCGCGCGCGACCGAGAGGAACACGCGCACGTCGTCCCATCGCGAGAGATCGCTGCTGGGCGTCATGCACCCATGCATACCACCGATGCATCGATGCGGCTGCCGATGCATCGCTGCATGGCGCATCGTGGCGCTCATGACCGACGTCCTCGTGCTCCTGGGCCATGCCGAACCGAACAGCTTCAACGGCGCGCTCGCCGATGCGTACCTGCGCGGCGCCGAGCGCGCGGGAGCGCGCACCGAGCGCATCGACCTCGCCTCGCTCGAGCTCGACCTCGTGCTGCGCGCGGGACACCGCGAGGAACAACCGCTCGAGCCCGACCTCGTGCGCCTGCAGCGCGCGATCGAGCGGGCGCGCCACGTCGTGTGGGTGTTCCCGACGTACTGGGCGTCGCCGCCGGCGGTGGTACGCGGGGTGATCGATCGGCTGTTCCTGCCGGGCTGGGCGTTCCGCTACGAGGGCAGCGCGCTGCCGAAGGGGCTGCTCGCGGGGCGCTCGTCGCGCGTGATCACGACGATGGACAGCCCGTCGTGGTGGTACGCGCTCGCGCACCATCGCGCGCTGCACGCGACGATGGGCACCGCGACGCTGACGTTCTGCGGCTTCGCGCCGGTGCGCTTCACGACGCTGTACGCGGTGCGCGAGATGGACGCGGCGCGACGCGCGGCGTGGATCGCGCGGGTGGACGCGATCGGCGCGCGCGACGCGTCGGCGATCGCGCGGCCGATGCTCGCGGCGTGACGATCACTCGAGCGCGATCGACGCCGTCGCATCGCCGCCCGCCGGCACGCGAAGCGCGACGCGACGCCGAGGGGCGCGACCGAAGGGCGCGAGCTCGAGCGTCTGGCGCCCGGCGGGCAGCTCGACGCGCGTGGGAGTGCGCCCGAGGTAGCGGCCGCGATGGTAGATGTCGGCCCAGCCGCCGCGCACCGAGACGTTCGCGAACCCGCGGCCGCGCTCGCGGCGGACGGGATCGGGCTCGACGGCGGGCGCGGTCTCGGCGGCGGGCTCGGGCTCGGGCTCGGGCGGAGCGACGAGGTCGGGCTCGGGCTCGACAGCAGGGATCGGCGTGGGCTCGAGCGCGTCGACGGGGATCGGCGTCGACGGCTCGGCGACCGATGCGAGCGGTGCGGGCGACGAGGCGCGCGCCGCGAGCCATCCGCCGGTCGCGGCGACCACGATCGTGACGACCACGGACAGCGCGTACACCAGCGGACGCGGGCCCCGATGCGCCGCGGGCGCGGTGATCGGCGGCGGCACGGAGAGGTGATCCGGGAGCGCGGGAGGCGGCGCCGGCGGCGAGACGCGCTCGTCCGACGCGATCACGGGCGCTGCGGGCACCGGGACGGCGGCGGGCGCGGTGACGCGCTCGAGCTCGATCGGCGCCGAGGTGCTCGCGCCGACGATCGCGCGCCGCGCTTCGCCGTGTGCGGGGAACGTCTGCGCCATCCACGCGGCGATCTCGCTCGCGTGCGCGAGACCTCCGAACGCACGCGCCGCGTCGTGCAGCGCGAGGCCGAGCGCGCGCGCCGTCGGCGTGCGCTTCTCGCGATCACGGGTGAGCGCGGCGAGGATCGGCGCGTCGACCGCGCGCGGCACGCCCGGTCGCGCCATCGAGGGCGGGCGGACCACGCCCGCGGAGAGCGCGCGCAGCGTGTCCACCTCGCGATCGCGCGCGAACAAGCGCTCTCCCGTGAGCAGCTCCCACGCGAGCACCGCGATCGACCACACGTCGGCGCGCCGATCGATCTCGCGACCCTCGACGTGCTCGGGCGACATCGTCGCGAAGGTGCCCTTCACCACGCCGGTCGCGGTGCGGTGCGTCTTCTCCCGCGCGCGCGCGACGCCGAAGTCGAGCACGCGCGCGCACCCGTCGTCGCCGACGAAGAGGTTCCGCGCCGACACGTCGCGGTGCACAACGCCGAGCTCGTGCGCGGCGTGCAGCCCCTCGCACGCGTCGACCGCGACGCGCAGCACGCGCCGCGCGTGGGCGATCGGATCGTCGGGATACGCGCGCGCGATCGCACCGACGATCGCCTCGACCGTCTCGCCGCGCACCAGCTCCATCACGAGGTAGGGCGCGCCGCCTTCCTCGCCGTAGTCGAGCACCGGGCACACGTTCGGGTGCTGCACGCGCGCCGCGATGCGCGCCTCGTCGAGGAACATCTCGACGAACGCCTTCTCGCGCGCGAGGTGCGGGTGGATGCGCTTGATCGCGACCACACGATCGAGCGGAGGACCGCCGTGCGCGACGTGCACCGTCGCCATGCCGCCCGACGCGATCGAGGGCCCGAGCACGTAGGGCCCGAGCCGCTTGCCCGAGCTCGACGTCACGGCATCTCGACCGGGCGCGGCGGCGACAGGCGCGTGTCGTCGCCCGGCTGGGCGGTGGTCACGAGCACGATCGCGATCACGATCCCCGCGGCCGCGATCACGCCGCTGCCCGCGAGGATCCAGGGCCAGGGATCGCTCGGCTCGCTCGGCGTCACGCCGGGCGCGATCTCGACGTGGCTCGTGACGAGCGCGGGCAGCGGGGCGTCCTCGGCGCCGTGCTCCACGATCAGCGCGCCGCCGATCCCGATGACGCGCGCGTAGTAGTCGACGCGCTCCCCGTCGCGCGCCTCGAGCGAGAGCGCGCCCTCGGTCGACGCGCTCCACGGCCCGTCTCCCGCGCGCGCGAACAGCGTCGCGTCGCGCACCAGGCCGCCGGGATCGTTCACCAGCGCGAGCTCGAGCCGCACCCGATCGCCGTCGCGCCGCACCTGCACCCGCGCCCGGAGGCGATCGGCGCCGCGCTCGCGCAGCACGCGGAACCGATGCGCGATCTCGGGCGGCACGCGCGCCGAGAACGTGTGCTGCGGGCGCAGCGCGGCGAGCCTGAGCAGATCGACCTCGACCTCGTCCTCGCGCCCCAACGCGCGCAGCGCGAGCGCGCGGCCCTCGAGCACGCGCGCCACGTCGGAGACGTCGAGATCGTCGCCCTGCGCCGCGCGATCGAAGAGGGTCAGCGCCGCGCCGAAGCGCGCCTCGTCGAGCTGTCGCTCCGCGTCGTCGACGAGCGGATGCGCGTGCGCACGCGAGGCGAGCGCGAGGACGACGAGCGCAGGGAGCCACGACGCGATCCGAGCCATCCGGAGCGGCGCGATCCTAGCCGATCACGCGCGCCGCCGGGTCGATCTCGAACGCGCGCGGCGCGCCCCCGTGACGAGGAGCGCGCCGCGCGCGTGAACACGGCCGATCAGCGCCAGAGCCGCGCGACGTGCCCGCGCTCTCCGTCGGACGTGCCGACGAGCACGCGTCGATCGCTCGTCATCGCCACCGCGACCGACGCTCGCAGACCGGTCAGCGCCGCGGGCGGTACGAACGTGGGATCGAGCGCGCCGCCGCCCGTGATGTCGGCGATCAGGAGCGCGTTCTCGTCGCGCTCGCCGACCGCGATCGCCTCGCCGGTCGCGCGGTCCACCTCGAGCGCGCGGAACGTGCCCGGGATCGCGTCGTAGCGCATGCGCCCCGCCGCGTCGCCGAACGCCTCGACGAGCTCGCCGGCGTCGTCGAGCCGCGCCGCGAACGGATGAAGGCTCCCGGGCGCGCTCTCGCGACCGACGACCAGGACCGATCCGTCGTGCATCAGCCCGCCCGCCGCGAGCAGCACCGCGCCGTCCGACGTGATCACGCGACGCCCCGCGGCGAACGACTGGTCGATCGATCCGTCGGGGCTCACGCGCACCACGACGCCGCCGTGGAGCACGAGGTCGGACCCGATCACGACGAAGCGTCCCGATGCGTCGATCAGCACGTCGCTCGCCGTCGTCGACGGCAGCTCGCGCGTGAACAGCGGCTCGCCCGCGACGTCCTCGTAGACCTGCAGCACGCCCGTCGAGCCGGCCTCGCCGGTCGTCGAGAGGAGCGCGGCGATCCGATCACCGGCCTGATCGAGGCCCGTCACGCCGTACGCGCCGAGCTCGCGCGTCCCGCCCTCGAGGCGCGCCTCGTCGGGCGCGCCCGAGGCGTCGAGCGCGACGAAGAACGCGTGCGGCGTGCCGCCCATCGACGCGCCGATCAGCAGCGTCACGCGCCCGTCGTCGCCGACGATCATGCCGCCGAGCGAGAGGCCGCTCGCGGCCGGGAGCGGCACGCGCGACGGGGCGCCGCCGTTCCACGTCGCGTCGGGCTGGCCGCGCCGATCGAGGCGCCGCACGAACACCGCGGCCGCATCGCCCTCGGCCGCGCCGTAGATCGCGTAGGTGCGACCGAGCGCGTCGCTCGCGACGCCGACCACCGAGTACGAGGCCTCCTCGTTCACCGCGATGCCGCCCTCGCCGAAGCTCGTGTCGATCGCGCCCGCATCGCCGGGGACCACGACGTAGAGCTCGAGCGCGACCACGTCGTCGCCGTCCGCGACGCGCACCGTGATCGGCGCGTCGCCCGGCTCGGCGCTCGCCTCGGCCGAGAACGTGATCGTCGCGCTCTCGCCCGACACGCCCGCGGGCGCGCTCGCCAGGACGCGCTCGGGCAGCCCGTCGATCGTGATCGCGAGCGTCGTGTCGTGGCCCTCGTCGCGATCGATCGCGAGCTCGAGCGTGGCCGTCTCGTTGCGACGCACGACGACCGCGTGGCTCGCCGCGCTCACGCGGAACGGGACGGCGGGCGAGGGCGCTTCGCCCGCGTCGCCGAGATCGACGGCGCCGCCGTCGGTCTCCACGCCGGCATCGCCCGTCGTGGCGGGCGGAACCGCGCCGGCACGGCATCCTGCCACGGCGAGACACCCTGCGATGGCGAGACAGAGTGCGAGCCACGAAACGATCGACGCGCGATGGATCACGAGAACCTCCTCGGCCTCGCCCCTCATCACGTCCCGCGCCAGCGCGCGGAGCCGAGAAATCCTCGCGATCCACGCGCGCGACGACCGTGCGCGCACGTGCGCCGCGCGTGCGGACGAATCGTCCGTCGCAGGCACGCTGGACGGACGATTCGGCTTCCAAGAAGCGCGAGCGCAGCCGATTCGTCCGTCCGCGCGCGCTCAGCGCGTCAGCCACGCGAGCAGCACGAGCACGCCCACCACCACCGCGACCGCGCCGGTGAGCACGCGGCCGGGATCGGTCGCAGGCCGCTCGGGCACGACCGGGGGCGCGCGCCGCGACGGATGCCGCGCGATCGGCTCGCCCGCGCCCGTCGCGCCGACGCCGCGCACCTCGAGCGTCCCGCCCGAGGGCGCGCGCAGCGCGAGGCAGCTCGCGCGCTCTCGGTACCCGCCCGGGCCGGTGCCCGGCGGCGCGGCCTCGAGCGCGCACTCGCCCTCGATCTCCACCTCGTCGCGCTCCTCGAGCACGACCTCCCACTGCTCGATCACGAGCCGCAGCGTCGACGCGCCGGGCCCGCTCTCCGCGGTCTCGGCGTGCGCGCGGATCCACGCGTCCTGGCCCTGCAGCGAGCCTCCGACGTGCACGCGTCCTCGCGCGTGCGCGCGCATCGCGCAGAGCAGCGTCGCGAGCTCCGCGAGGCGTCGCCGCTCCGCGTGGAGCGCCTTCGCCGTCCCGCCCTCGCCGCGGCGGATCGCGTCCTTCACCGCGCGCTGTCGCCGCGACACGTCGTCGATGTCGCGCGCGACCTGGCCGAGCACCTCCTCGCGTCGCTGCGCGCGCGCCTCCACGCGCATCGACGCCGCGCGGATCAGCACGCGCCCGCTCGCGTCCTCGAGCCAGAAGTCGACCGCGCCGTGCGCGTGGGGCGCGCTCGCGAGCCCCTGTCGCACGTCCCAGTAGACGCACGCGCGCTGCCCGAGCGACGACGTGATCACCTCGTGCGCACGCCGCACGCGCCCGCGCACCCGCGCGACCGAGCCCTCGCGGAGCGACGCGATCGGGACGATCTCCGTCATCGCGACGAGGGTACTCGCGTCACAGACAGACGCGGCCGGGCTCGACCGCGGCGCTCATCGGCGCGCGCCCGCACTCGCCCGTCGTGTTGTCGCCCCAGCAGACGATCTCGCCGCCCATCCCGACCACGCACGTGTGATCGCCGCCCGCGGCGACCGACTTCCAGGTCCGCCCGACGAGCACCGGCATCGGCAGCGACGTGTCCGCGCCCGCCGCGGCGCCGATCTGACCACGCGAGTCGTCACCGAAGCACGAGAGGCGCCCCATCGTGTCGAGCACGCACGTGTGCGCGCTGCCGAGCGCCATCGGGTACGCGCCGTTGGGGAACTCCGCGAGCGGCACCGGACGGTTGCGATCTCCACGATCTCCGAGCCCGAGCTGCCCCGCGTCGTTGCGCCCCCAGCACTCGACGCGCTCGCGCACCGGCGTGCCGGTGAGCCGGCGCGCGCAGGTGTGATCGCCGCCCGCGGCGACCGCGGCGAACGTGCCGGTGATGCGCGTCGGCACCGCGACCGTCGCGTCGGTCGAGCCGGTGCCGACCTGTCCGTGATCGTTGGAGCCCCAACAGAAGAGCGCGCCGTCGCTCGCGAGCACGCACCCGTGCGCGCGCCCGACCGCGACCGCCATGAGATCGGGATCGCCCATCACCGGCACGATCGTCGGGCTGCCGCGATCCGAGGTCGCCATCACGCCGAGGCGGCCCTCGGCGATCGAGCCCCAGCAGAACAAGCGCCCTTCGGTCGGGGTCACCGCCATGTCGCGTCCGATCGCGCACGTGAACGCGTCGCCCGCCGCGACGTCGACCGCCCACAGCATGCTGTCCATCACGCCGAACGGACCGCCCGCGAGCCCCGGGATCGGCGTGCCCGACACCACGCCGCGCCCGAGCTGCAGGTGCTCGTTGCCGCCCCAGCACGCGACGCGATCGCGCCCGCTGCTCGCGCGGATCGCGCACGCGTGCGAGGTGCCGAGCGAGAGGTCGCGCCAGTCCTCGCAGCTCGTCGATCCGTTCGTGCACCGCACGATCGCGGGCGTCTCCTCGATCGTCGTCGCGTCGGTGCCGAGGCGTCCGGCGCGCCCGTCGCCCCAGCACTGCGCGCGCCCCGAGCTCTCGAGCGCGCACGTGTAGTCGGGCCCCGCGGCGATCTCGATCGCGTTGCCGCGCTCGATGCACGCGCCCGCCTCGCAGCCGTCGAGCGAAGGGCACCCGCACGCGACGCACTCGCCGCCCGGCACGCCGCAGAGCCCCGGTGACGTGCCCGGCGCGCACGCGTCGTCGAGCGCGCATCCGTTGCAGCACGCGCCGCGCACGCAGCGACCCGGACCGGCCGCGGTCGTGCACGCGGCCTCGTCCGAGACCGCGATGCAGCGACCGTCGACGCAGCGCTCGCACTCGCCGCATCCGCCCTCTTCGCACGCGCACGCGCTCGTGCCCTGGCAGTCGGCGTCGCCGCAGTCGGTGGTGCGATCGCAGTCGTCGTCGCGGCCGTCGCTGCAGCTCGCGCCCGCCTCGCGCGTCGCGTCGCAGGTCGCGAAGGGGAGAGGATCGTCGTCCTCGGGGCACACGCCCGCGTCGCACATCCCGCAGGCGCTGCCGTCGGCGGGTAGCAGCTCGAGGCGCACGACCTGATCGGGCGCGCGTGGCAGATCGATCGCGCGACACGCCGCAGCGACCGGTCGACAGGTCTCGTCGAGCGCGATCACCACGAGGCCGTAGCTGCCGGGCGGGAGGATCGGAGGCGCGCTGGCGCTCTCGTCGCTGCGCCAGCGCGCGCGCCATCGCACCGTCGCGTCGTCGCAGCCTTCGTCGAGCACGCGCGCTTCGTACGCGACCGCGAGCGCGGCGCGATCGGCGTCGCGGACGACGTACTCCCACTCGAGCGCGCGCTCCGCGGGCGCGCACGCGAGCATCGCCGCGCCGACGAGCGTGCACAGTGGTGCTGCGCGGAACATCCGCCCGCACGATAGCAGGCGCCACCTGGCGACAGTCGTGCGCGATGTTCACCGCGGAGCACGAGTCGACGTATCCTCGTCGATCTGGCGTGCTCCAGACGCGCGCCGCGGAGGGCTGCATGGGACTTCGCTTGCTCCCGCTCGAGGGTCGTGGTGTTCCCTTCGTCGCGCTCGCTGCGCTGTGCCTCGCGACCGCGTGCGACGACCCCACGCCATCGCGTCCGACGCGCGACAGCGGCCCCGGCGTCGTCGACGCGGGCGGCGGCACCGATGCCGGCACCGGTGACGACGCCGGCGCTCCCACCGGCCCGTGCGCCGGCCCCGACGCCGACGGCGACGGCATCCCCGACGCGTTCGAGGGCAGCGCCGACAGCGACGGAGACACGACGCCGAACGCGATGGACGACGACTCCGACGGCGACGGCGCGCCCGACTCCGAGGAGCGCCGCGACGCGTGCCCGCCGCGCGACACCGATCGCGACACGGTGCCCGACTTCCTCGACGCCGACAGCGACAACGACGGCCTCACCGACGCCGAGGAGCGCGAGCTCGGCACCGACGCGACGCGGGTCGACAGCGACGGCGACGGCGTGAGCGATCTCGGCGAAGTGCGCGGCTCGGGCACGAGCCCGACCGACGCGACGAGCACGATCCCCGAGGGCGACTTCTTCGTGGTCCTCCCCTACGAGGGCGATCACGAGATGCGGCCGCTGCGCTTCGGGACCGCGATCGCGCGCGCCGACGTGTACTTCCTGATCGACACCACGGGCTCGATGCAGACCGCGATCGACGACGTGAACTCGTCGCTCATGCGCATCGCGACCGAGGTCGCGCGCCTGGTGCCCGACGCGCAGTTCGGCGTGGGCCACTACGACGACTTCCCGGTCGAGCCCTACGGCAACACCTCGGAAGCGGAGCCGATCTACTACGTCGACTCGTTCGGCGATCCGATCGCGTGCGCGTCGAACGGGACCTGCCGCGCGCTCGCGAGCGGGACGAGCGTCTGCGACACGCGCATCAACCGCTGCGTCGAGCCCTGCACCTCGAGCGCGTTCTGCGGCGCGCTCTCGACCGGCTCGACGTGCCCGGGCACCGCGCCGCGTTACTGCTCGGTCGCGCTGCCGCGCGACGACGCGCCGTACACCCACGACGTCGACATCACCGGCGACCTCGCGCGCGTGAACGCGGCGCTCGCGCTGCGCGTGAACGGCGGCTTCGACATCCCGGAGAGCGGCACCGAGGCGATCTATCTCACCGCGACGGGCATGGGCCTGAGCTATCCGAACGACCGCACCGGCACGAGCACGATCGCCGCCAAGACGTGCGCGCCGGTCGCGGGCGAGACCGACGCGCGGCGCGGCTATCCGTGCTTCCGACCGGGCGCGCTGCCGATCGTCGTGACCGTGACCGATGCGCCGTTCCACAACGGCACCACGACGAGCACGAGCTGGAGCGTGCCGTACGCGGGCCCGGTCGCGAGCGCCGCGCACACCTTCGCGCAAGCGGTCACCGCGCTCAACGATCTCGGGGCGCGCGCGATCGGCGTGAACGTCGGCACCGGCACGGGCGGCACGGCGGCGGGCGCGGATCTGCGCGCGCTCGCGATGCAGACCGGCACCGTGAGCTCGGCGGGCGCGCCGCTCGTCTACACCGGCGCGGCGTCGACGACCGCGAACCAGATCATCGAGGGCATCCGCAGCGTGGTCTCGGGCACGCCGCAGGACGTCTCGACGCGCACCACGAACGTCGCGGGCAACCCCGACGAGTTCGACGCGACGACGTTCATCGAGTCGATCGTGCCGCTCGAGGGATACGGCCCCGGTGGCGTCTCGGGCGCGATGCCCGGCGTCACGTACTCGAGCCGCGACACCACGACGTTCTACGGCGTGATCCCGGGCACCGAGGTCGAGTTCACCGTCGACTTCTGGAACGACGTGCGCCCGCCCGCGGAGACCGCGCAGATCTTCCGCGCGCGGATCATCGTCGTGGGCAACGGCGTCGCGGATCTCGACGAGCGCGAGGTCTACATCGTCGTGCCGCCCGAGGGCGGCGACATCGTGCTCGAGTGATGCTCGAGCGCGCGAAGGGCCGGGCCGAGCGCCCGGCCCTCGCGCCGTCCGCGGCGGGGCGTCGCCGGCCCGTCAGTCGTCGTCCTCGGGGCTCAGCGCGAACGGGTAGTGCACCTCCACCCGTCCGCCCGCCTCCGGCGCCGGGAGCTCGATCGTCCGCAGCGTCTCGACGAAGCACTCCTCGAGCACCGCGTCGCGCAGCGTGCTCGCCTCCATCACCTCGGCTTCTTCGATCACGCCGCCGACGCCGGGCTCGCCACCGATCACGAATCGCGTGACCAGACGTCCCTCGGGATCGTCCTCGCCTTCACGCTGCGCGGCATCGCGCGCGAGCTCGTAACACTCGCCGAGGAGCGGCAGCACCTCACGGACCGCGCTCCGGACGTACTCGGGATCGAGGCGGCCCACCGCGTCGTCCTCGTCGCGCGGCGGCGCGCTCGTGCGCGCGAGCTCGTCGATCCGTGCGCGGCGTGCTTCTTCGATCGCGCGTCGCACCACCTCGACCTCCCGACGTTCGCGCGCTCGCTCCGCCTCGCGCTGCGTCGTCGTCGGCGGCGTCGTCGTCGTCATCGGCGTCGTCGTCGGCGGCGAGGCGGGCTCGGCGACCGACGCCGCTTCGGGGGGCGACGACGCGGGCGCGCTCGCGGCGCTCGTCGACGTCGCGCGCGCTGCGACCGGGAGCCCCTCGCGCACGACCACGCCGAGCGCGCCGACGATCAGCACGATCGCGATCACGACGAGCGCCCCGCGTCGCCTCATGCGCCGAGCATACGACGCCGTCGCCTGCGACCGCTCGGTCGCACCCCTCGCCTGCTGCTCCCGATCGCCTGCGACCACCACGTCGCGCATCGCTTCGGATTGGCTCGAATTCCGCGTATTCCTGCCTGGATCGCGCCTTGCGATGTCGCGCCCCGCATGCGGCACGCGATCGCCCTCGCGCTCCTCACCACCGGCTGCGTCGGTCAGCTCGGCGGTGATCTCCGCGACGATCCACGTCCGATCGATCCCGACCCCGAGCCGATCCGCGTCTCGCTCGCCGCCGCGCCCGCGCTCGAGCCCGACGGCGCGTGCGTCGCGCTGCGCGAGGGCGAGACGCTGCTCGACACGAGCCCCGAGGGCGACGCGTGGCTCGCGAGCGACGAAGCCCTGCGCGTCGTCGCGCGGGACGGCACCGAGTGGGCGCTGCCCTACGCGCCCGCCGCGCGCCCCACGTACCTCGTCGCGCACGACGCGCGCGCCGCGACCTGGATCGCGAGCGGCCTGATCGAGCGCGCCGTGCCCGGCGGTCTGCGCCGCGTGCACGTGCCCGCGGAGACCGGCACGCCGCGCTGGCTGTGCGGCGACCCCGAGGTGCCCGGTCCGTTCTTCGTCGCGACCGAGCACGGCCTGCACGCGCGCGAGGGCGGTCAGTTCTGGCGCTATGCGGTCGAGGGCGACGCGCTCGCGCCGCAGTTCCCGTTCGCGCTCGCGAGCGGCGCGTGCACCACCGCGACCCACGAGCTGTGGTTCGCCGACGATGCGGGCGCGTGGCGCCTCGACCTGAGCGACGCGGCGCCCGCGCTGCGCGCGCTCGAGGCGATCCCGCCGGGCCTCGCGATGGTGCGCGAGGGCGCGCTCGCGGCCGCGGTGAGCGACGAGTCGCTCTTCCTGATCGAAGGCAGCGCGTCGAGCGAGATCGTGTTCGACGAGGGCGCGCCCGCGTCCGTGACGATCGGCGGCGGTCGCGTCTGGGCGCGCCTGCCGACGATGATCGCGCGTCGCGATCGTGACGGCGAGTGGTCGCGCATCGAGCTCGCGAGCGACGATCTCCACGCCGACGCGACCGGCGCCGCATGGTCGATCGCCGCCACCGAGCTGTGCCGCGTCGAGACCGACGCCACGCTCTCGATCAGCGGTCTCGTCCCCGACGACCGCGTGAGCGGCGCGCGCGCGCTCGTGATCACGACCAGCGCGATGGCCGAGTCCACGCGCGTGACGATCGACGGGAGCGTCGTGTTCGAGGCCGACGAGGCGTCGACCACGTTCGACGCGGGCGAGCTCCCGATGGGCGCCGCGGGCTGGCACGAGCTCGTCGCGAGCGCGGAGATCGACGGCGCAGAGGTCACGCGCACGATCGCGTACGAGGTGATCGACACGGCGCCGCTCTCGTTCGAGCGCGACGTCGCGCCCTTCGTCGCGACCCACTGCGTCTCCTGTCACGCCGAGGACGCGCCGAGCCGCGTGCGCCTCGACACCTACGACTCGTTCCGCGCGCGCGCGCCCTCGGCGCTCGCGCGGATGGTGCGCGGCGAGATGCCGCCGAGCCCGATGGATCCCGCGCCCGCCGAGATGGTCCGCACCGTCGAGCGCTGGATCGAGGGAGGGATGATGCCATGAGCAGAACGCATACCTCGGCGCCGACCCATGCGTGGCGCGCATACCTCCTGATCGCGCTCCTGAGCGCGTGTGGCGCGCCGGGGACCGATCCCGGCGACGACGGGCCCGACGATCCCGGCCCCGATCCCGGCGACGTCATCGATCGCGATCCGACCGGCCCCGCCGAGCTCCCGCCGGCGCGCGCGCCCGAGCGGCTCTCGGCGCAGCAGATCCACGCGTCGCTGCAGGTCGCGACGGGGCAGACCTGGGCGGGCTTCGAGGACGCGGCCGCGACGCTCGGGCGTCCCGACTACACCCAGACGACCGAAGAGGGCCGGCAGATGTCGGTCGCGTTCGAGACGCTGGTGGGCGATGCCGCGCGCGCGACGTGCCGCGCCGCGATCACCGCGGATCGCGCGCTCGAGGTGGACGACGAGGCCCGCGCGATCCTGCGCGGCATCGACGTCGACGCGCCCGACGCCGACGCGCGCCGCGCGAACCTGCGCCGCCTGATCCTGCGCTTCCACGGGCACGAGGTGATCGCCGACGACGATCCGCGCGTGACCCCGTGGCTCGAGCTGCTCGACGCGCCGATCGAGCCGACCGACGTGAGCCGCACCGCGACCGCCGCCGACGTCGAGGCGGTGCGCTGGGAAGCGCTCTGCGTCGGCCTCGCGACCCACCCCGACTTCCTCACGTACTGACGGAGACGACGATGCATCTCGGACGACGACATCTCCTCCGCGGCGCGATCGGCATGGGCGCGGTCGCGACGTTCGGTGCGGCGCTCGGCCCGATCGGGCGCCTCGTCGCGCAGCCACGCCCGCTCGGGCGCCGGCTCGTCGCGTGTTACTTCGAGGGCGGCTGGGACGTGCTGCTCGGGCCCGACGCGCGCGATCCCGCGCGCACGTATCCCGGCATCCAGCTCGGCACCGATCTGCTCGACGCCGAGATGCGCGAGCCGGTCGAGGTGAACCTCGGCGGCGCGCGCGTGCTGTGGGGCGCGCCGATGGCGCCTATGCGCGCGCACGCCGACGTCACGACCGTGTTCCGCGGCATCAACATGAACACCGTCGCGCACCCGACCGGGCGCGCGTACGTGAACACGTTCATGTCGCCCGCGGGCAGCGCGCCGCGCGGCAGCTCGCTGGGCACCGTGTTCGCGACCGGCGGCGAGCTCGGGCCCGAGGGGCCGATCCTCCCGTTCGTCTCGGTCGGTCTGCCCGCGTTCAACCACCGCTACGCGCAGGAGGCGAACGCGCTGCAGCTCGATCGCCCGCGCGAGGTGATGCCGATGCTCTCGGGACCCGCGCGTCGTATGCCGACCGCGATCGAGGCGCTGCTCGCGGCGGCGCGCGAGGACTCGCGCGCGTGCATCGGCGCGGCGTACGAAGGGCGCGATCCCGCCGAGGAGCAGCGCCTCTCGATCGCGCGCATGGAGCGGCTCGAGTCCGAGGGCCTCGCGTCGCGCTTCGACTTCGCGGGCGACTCCGCGGAGATGCAGCAGGTGCGCACGCGCTACGGCTTCGCGGCGAACGCGACCGACGGCGCGGGCCTGCAGGCGGCGGTCGCGGCGCAGCTCGTGAAGACGGGCCTGTCGCGCAGCGTGATGGTGCGCCTCTCGCGCGGGCACGACACGCACAACGCGAACTGGGCGACCGATCAGCCCACGCGCCTGTCCGAGGGCTTCACCGCGATGTCCGCGCTGATCGAGGATCTGCGCCAGGACGATCCCGATCTCGCGCGCACGACGGTCATCGCGTTCAGCGAGTTCTCGCGCACCCCGCGCCTCAACGGCACCCGCGGTCGCGATCACTGGTTCGCGGCGTCGATGGTGGTGTGCGGCGGGCTCCGCCCCGGCGTGTTCGGCGCGACGAACCCCGACGATCTCGGCCTGATCCGCGTCGATCCCGAGCGCGGCACCCAGGCCGACGACGGCATGCAGCTGATGCCCGAGCACGTCGCCGCGACGATCGTCGCCGCCGCGGGCCTCGACGCGACCGACTACCGCGTCGATCCGATCACGAGCCTCTTCCCCGCCGCTTGATCGAGAGGGCACGACCATGCGCACCACGATCGTTCTCTCCGTGCTCTTCACCCTCGCGCTCTCGCTCGTGACCGCGGCGCTCGCGCGCGCGCAGTCGCCCGTCGAGTGCGCGCCCACCGAGCGCACCGATCGCCTGCGGCTCTTGCGCCAGCTCTCGCTCGATCTGCGCGGTCGCATCCCGACCGAGGCCGAGTACGAGGCCGTCCGCGCCCACGACGACGTGCCCGACGACGTGCTCGCCGCGATGCTCACCAGCGACGACTTCTTCGCGACGATGCGCGAGTACCACCGCGGCATCCTCTGGTCGTCGCTGATCGAGATCGACGATCTCGTCGACAACCGCCGCGACCTGCGCGCGCAGCGCGTCGGCGCGAACAACGTCTACTACTCGGGCAACGCCGCCGCGACGTTCCGCGGCACCGGCCAGGTGAGCTGCGTCGACGTCGAGCACACGCGCTTCGACACCGCGGGCCACGCGCTGCCGCTCGTCGAGGGTTATCGCAGCGGCACCGTCTCCGGCGCGCCCGCGCCCCGCAACGCCGCGCGCTGCGAAGCCGCGACGAGCGGATGCCGCATCGACGGCTGGGTGCGCGTGCGTCCGTACTGGGCGCCCGACACCGAGATCCGCGTGTGCGCGTTCGACGCCCAGACCGCAGCGACCGGGCTCACGACGACCTCGGGCGCGCCGACCTCGTGCCGCGCCGGCATCGTCCGCGACGCGGGCTGCGGGTGCGGTCCCAACCTCCGCCAGTGCGTGAGCGGTGGCACCGGCGGGAGCGAGCAGACGATCGCGCGCGCGCTCGAGCAGGAGCCGTTGCGGATCTTCGAGCGCGTGATGCGTGACCCCGAAGCGTCGTACTTCGACGCGTTCACCACGACGACGTCGGAGGTGAACGGCCCGATCGCGCACTACTTCCGCTACGCGTCGGCGGGCGTCGTCGAGGACGGCTCGATGGCGACCACGATGCCCGCGGTCGAGTTCGGCGACACCGAGTGGCGCGCGGTCGAGCGCAGCCCCGAGCACGCGGGCGTGCTCACGACGTTCTCGTATCTGCTGCGCTTCGCGAGCCATCGCGCGCGCGCGAACCGCTTCACCACCGCGTTCCTGTGCGAGCCGTTCCAGGCGCCGAGCGGAGGCCTCCCGCCCGCGACCGATCCGTGCTCGAGCGATCCGAACCTCTCGACGCGCTGCGGCTGCGAGTCGTGCCACGAGCGGCTCGAGCCGATGGCCGCGCACTGGGGCCGCTGGCGCTTCAACGGCGACTACGGCTTCGTCAACGTCGCGCAGCTCCCGCGCTGGAGCGAGACCTGCGCGAATTGCCGCGAGGGCGCGTGCTCGGCGTTCTGCGACGAGTTCTACGTCACGCGCGACACCAGCTCGCACCCGATGGAGCGCGAGATGTGGCTCGGCACGCTGCAGGTCGTCGCGTGGCGCAGCGAGACCGAGGCGAACGCGATCGACGTCGGGCCGCGCGCGCTGATCGAGCAGGAGGGCACGATCGAGCGCATGGCGACGTGCAGCGCGCGCACCCTCGCCGAGCACCTCTTGCACCGCGAGCTCACGAGCGACGAGCAGCTCGAGTGGGTGCCCGAGCTCGCGCAGGCGTTCGCGGAGAGCGGGTATCGGTTCCCCGAGCTCGTCAGCGCGATCGTCACCGACACGCGCTATCGCGCGATCCGCTGACCCTCGCGTTCGTCTCGATCACGCGGCACCTGCGGGCGCCCGACCACGAGGTGGTCGCGGCGCCCGCGCCACATCCGCGGATCGGCGCTTCGGTTCGCTGACCTACTCGGCCTCCCTTCACGGTTTAAGTACCGAGGAGAAGCACGCCACGATGCGCGCGAACGACTGACCGTCCACCACACCGGGGCGACTCCACCCGTGCGCGATCATGGGACCAGACCAGTGGCTCCTCCGACGGCGAAGCACGCGGACCGCGACGCGAAACGCGCCGTCCTCGTGGTGTGGATGCTCGTCAGCGGGTGCATGGTCGGGCCCGAGTACGCGCGGCCCGAGGTCCCGCTCGCATCGAGCTGGACCGAGTCGGGCGATCCGAGGCTCTCGACGAACGCGACCGTCGACGTCGCGTGGTGGACGAGCTTCGAGGATCCGGCGCTCGATCGGCTGATCGACCTCGCCTATCGACAGGATCTCTCGCTCCAGATCGCACGCCTGCGCATCGAGGAGTCGCGGGCCCAGGTCGGCGTCGCGATCGCGGAGATGTTCCCCCGCAACCCGAGCCCGGTCGCGAGCGGCTCCGTCGCGGGGATCACGAGGTCCGGAGGGACCAACATCTACGGCCAGTACCTCTTCGGGTTCGACGCGACCTGGGAGCTCGATCTCTGGGGTCGGCAGCGACGCGGCGTGCGCGCGGCGCGCGCCGACTTCCTCGCGCAGGTCGCCGACTACCAAGACGCGATCGTCTCGCTGAACGCGGAGATCGCTCGCTCCTACGTGCTCGTGCGCACGTTCGAGCGGCTGATCGAGCAAGCCGAGGCGAACGCCACGCTGCAGCAACAAGCGCAGGAGATCGCGAGCGCTCGCTTCCGACACGGCGCGACGTCCGAGCTCGACGTCGCCCAGGCGACCACGCTGCTGGAGACTACGCGCGCGACCATCCCGGGGCTACGCGTCGGACACCAGCAGGCTCTGAATGCGCTCAGCACGCTGCTCGGACGCCCGCGTGGATATGTCGAGCCACTCCTCGCAGAGTCCCGCGGCATCCCGAGCGCGCCGCAGAGCGTGGCAGTCGGAGTCCCGGCCGAATTGCTCCGTCGTCGCCCCGACATCCGCGCTGCCGAGCTGCGCGCGATCGCGCAGTGCAATCGGGTCGGAGAGGCGACTGCCGATCTCTATCCGAGCTTCTCGCTCACGGGCTTCCTCGGGACGTCGGCGGTCGTCGGCGCGGGCGCGGAGCCCGCGCTCGGTCGCGTCTTCGGCCCCGGCACGCTGCTCTATTCGTTCGGCGGGAGCCTCTTGTGGCCACTCCTCAACTACCCGCAGATCCTCGAGAACATCGAGGTGCAGGACGCGCGATATGCGCAATCGCTGCTCGAGTACGCGCGCACCGTGCTCGTCGCGGCGCAGGAGGTCGAGGACGGCATCGTGGGATTCCTGCTCTCGGGAGAAGCGGTTCAATTCTCGACGAGCGCCGTCACCGCAGCCGAGCTCGCGGTGAACCTGGCGCTCATCCAATATCGCGAGGGCGCGACGGACTTCATGCGTGTCGTCGACACGACGCGAGTCCTCCTCGAAGCGCAGAATCGACTCACGGAGTCGCTCTCGACGAATACGACGAACGCGATCGCGCTCTACAAAGCGCTGGGCGGAGGGTGGGAGATCGCGCGCGAGGAGGGTGCCACTCCGGAGAGGCCGGCGCGCGACACGGAGCGGGCGCCGGACGCGCGCCCGACCGAACGGCCCGCGCGGAGCCGCGCCGGCGGAGGCGCGGACTGGCCATGACATCCAGGCTCCAGACGATGAAGGCGAAGCTCCGAGAGAAGAAGGCTCGGAGGTGGGCGCTCGCGGTCCTCGCGGTCGTGCTCGTGGGCGGGTTCTTCGCCGTTCGATACTGGCGCTCGCGCGCGGACGCGCTCCCCGAGGGCATCGCGTCGGGCAACGGCCGGATCGAGAGCCGCGAGGTCGACGTCGCGACGCGATTGCCGCTCCGGGTCCGCACGGTCCTCGTCGAAGAGGGCGAGCTCGTGCGGCGCGGTCAGGTGCTCGCGCTGATGGACACCGTCACGCTCGAGCAGGAGCTGGCCGAGGCGCGCGAGAGCCTCGCGGCGGCGCACGAGCAGCAGGCGGTCGCGAGCGCGGAGATCGCAAGGCGGAACAGCGAGATCGAGCTCGCGCGCATCGAGGTCGAGCGCTCCCAGAACCTCGTCGCGGAGCGCGCGGGATCGCAGCGCGAGCTCGACGTCCGCACGACGGCGCTGAGGGTGGCCCGCGCGGGGCTCGCCGAGGCGCACGCGAACCTGCGGGTCGCCGAGCAGCAGGTCCAGGTCGCCGACGCGAACGTCGCAGTCATCCAATCACGCATCGACGACGCGACGCTCACCTCGCCGGTGCTGGGCCGCGTGCTCTACCGCCTCGCGGAGCCCGGCGAGGTGCTCGGCGCAGGCGGCGCGGTGCTGACGCTGGTCAACCTCGAGGACGTCTACATGGAGATCTTCCTGCCGGCGAACCAGGCCGCCGAGGTCCAGATCGGCGCCGAGGCGCGGGTGAGGCTCGACTACGCACCCGACCGCGTCGCGCCCGGCTACGTGAGCTTCGTGTCGCCGGAGGCGCAGTTCACTCCGCGCGAGGTCGAGACCGCGTCGGAGCGAGAGCAGCTGATGTTCCGCGTGAAGATCCAGGTGCCCCGCGAGCTCGTCGTCGACTACACGGAGCAGATCAAGACCGGCGTGCGCGGCGTCGGCTACGTGCGGCTGCGCGACGATGCGGTGTGGCCCGAATTCCTGCAGCGGAATCTGCTGGCCCCGCGCGAGTCGGACACCCGCCCCGCGACCGCGAAATGAGCGACGAACGGGAGATCGTTGCGCTCGCTGCAGAACATCGCCTGGCTCGGGATCAAGGAGCTGCGCAGCCTGCTCGGCGACGCGGTGCTCGTGCTCTTCGTCGTGTACGCGTTCACGTGGACCGTCTATTCGCAGGCGACTGGCACCTCGAACGAGGTCAACAACGCGTCGATCGCGTTCGTCGACGAGGACGACTCCGCGCTGTCGAACGAGCTGCTCAATGCGTTCTATCCGCCCCGGTTCCAGCGTCCCGTCGAGATCCGCGCCGACGAGGTCACCGACGCGATGGACGAAGGGCGGTTCATGTTCGTCGTCACGATCCCGCCGCGCTTCGAGCGGGACCTCCGGGCAGGACGACATCCGGAGATCCAGCTCAACATCGACGCGACGGCGATGCAGCAGGCGGGGATCGGCTCCGGCTACATCCGCAACATCATCGATGATCGCATTTCCAGCTTCATGCTGCGCAGCGAGGGAAGCGCGGAAGAGCCGGTCGAGCTCATCGTTCGGAAGCTCTTCAATCCGAACAGCGAGTCTGCGTGGTTCACGAGCGTCGTCGCGATCATCAATCAATTGACGCTGCTGACGATCGTCCTGACGGGGGCGGCCGTGATCCGCGAGCGAGAGCACGGCACGCTCGAGCACCTGCTCGTCATGCCGCTGAGCGCGTTCGAGATCGCGATGGGAAAGGTGTGGGCCAACGCGCTCGTCATCCTGATCGCGACGGCGATGTCGCTCTTCGTCGTCGTCGAGGCCGTGCTCGACGTGCCGTTCGCGGGGTCGCACCTGCTGTGGTTCGTCGGCGTCGCGCTGTATCTGTTCTTCGCGACGGCGCTCGGCCTCTTCCTCGGCACCATCTCGCGCTCGATGGCGCAATTCGCGCTGCTGATCGTCCTCGTCGTCGTCGTGCTGCAGCTGCTCTCGGGAGGCTCGACTCCGGTGGAGAGCCAGCCGGACTGGCTGCAGGCGATGACCTATCTCCTGCCGACGAGGCACTTCGTCAGCTTCTCGCAGGTGATCGTCTATCGCGGTGGCGGGCTCGGCGCGGTGTGGCCGAACTTCGCAGTCGTCGCGGGCGTCGGGCTCGCGTTCTTCGTGTACAGCGTGCGGCGATTCCGGAAGTCGATCGCCGTCACGAAATAGGCGCTCTTCTCGCCGGCTCACGTTCCTATCTGCTCGATGGAGCCTCGTGGCCAACGGACGAGCGGACGTGTGAGCACGAGCATCGAGACCGCAGGGGCGACCGCCGTCGGGCCAGTCGTGATCGTCGAGGACGTCACGCACCGATACGGCGGAGTCGTCGCGCTCGATCACATCTCGATGGAGATCCCGAGCGGCCTGATGGTCGGCGTCGTGGGGCCGGACGGAGTCGGCAAGTCCACGCTGCTCGCGCTGATCGCCGGCTCCAAGCGCCTCCAGGAGGGCAAGGTGACGGTGCTCGGCGGCGACATCGCCTCGGCCGCCCATCGACGCTCCGCCGGTCCGCGCATCGCGTACATGCCGCAGGGCCTGGGGAAGAACCTCTATCTGGAGCTGAGCGTCTACGACAACGTCGACTTCATGGCGCAGCTGTTCGGGCTCGCCGCCGACGAGCGGAAGGGGCGCATCGCGGAGCTGCTCGAGGCCACGGGGCTCGCGCCGTTCCGTGATCGGCCCGCAGGAAAGCTCTCCGGGGGCATGAAGCAGAAGGTCGGTCTCTGCGGCGCGCTGGTCCACGATCCCGATCTCCTGATCCTCGACGAGCCCACGACGGGCGTCGATCCTCTCTCGAGGCGCCAGTTCTGGACGCTGATCGACGACATCCGCGCCGGCCGACCGCAGATGAGCGTCGTCATCTCGACGGCGTACATGGACGAGGCGCAGAGGTGGGACTGGATCTTCGCGATCGACGCGGGGCGCGTGCTCGCCGCGGGCAGTCCCGGCGAGCTGATGCAGCGGACGGGCACGACCGATCTCGAGCAGTGCTTCATCGCGCTCCTGCCCGAGTCGAAGCGCATGGGGCACACGAAGCTCGTGATCCCGCCGCGCCCCGCCGGCGCGCGAGAGGTCGCGATCGAGGCGAACGGGCTCACGTGCCGCTTCGGGAGCTTCACCGCCGTCGATCACGTCACGCTGACGATCGAGCGCGGCGAGATCTTCGGCTTCCTCGGGTCGAACGGCTGCGGCAAGTCGACGACGATGAAGATGTTGACTGGCCTCCTTCCGCCGACCGAGGGGACTGCGACGGTGTTCGGCAGCTCCGTGGAAGCCGGGAGCATGGAGGTCCGGCACAACCTCGGTTACATGACGCAGGCGTTCTCGCTCTACGAAGAGCTGACCGTCCGGCAGAATCTGATCCTCGACGCGCGCCTCTATCACCTGCCCGACGACGCGGCGAAGGCGCGAATCGACGATCTCGTCGAGCGATTCGGCCTCGCGCCGCACCTCGATGCGCTGACGCGCAATCTCCCGATGGGGCTGCGACAGCGGCTGTCGCTCGCCGTCGCGGTGCTGCACGAGCCGAAGCTGCTGATCCTCGACGAGCCGACGTCCGGCGTCGATCCCGTCGCGCGCGACAGCTTCTGGGAGCTCTTGGTCGAGCTGTCGCGCAAGGACGGAGTCACGATCTTCGTGACGACGCACTTCATGAACGAAGGGATGCACTGCGATCGCATCTCGCTCATGCACGCAGGGCGCGTCCTCGCGTGTGACGCGCCGGAGAAGCTGATCGAGGAGCGCGGCGCGACCGGCCTCGAGGACGCGTTCATCGGGTACATGGAGGACGCGATCGCGGTCACGGCCGACCGCAGCGCGCCGGAAGCGCCCGCAGGGACCGCGGAATCACGCTCCGCGCCGGCCACAGCGCAGTCGGAATCAGCACCGCAGTCGCAATCAGCGCCGGCGCGCAAGTCGTGGGTCCCGCTCCCGGTCCGTCGGATGCTCGCCTACTCTCGCAACGAGACGATCCAGATCCGCCGCGACCCCGTGCGACTGGCATTCGCGTTCGTCGGCTCGGCGCTGCTGATGCTCGTGTTCGGATTCGGCATCACCACCGACGTCGAGGACATTCGTTATTCGACGCTCGATCGCGACCAGACACCCGAGAGCCGCGCGTATCTCGAGGAGCTCGCCGGTGCGAGCGAGTACTTCACGACGACGCCGCCCGTCTCCTCCGAGGACGTCGGCCTCGACCGGCTCGAGTCCGGCGACGTCTCGTTCGTGGTGGAGATCCCTCCGGGGTTCGGCCGAGACGTGCGGCGCGGCGCCGAGCCCGAGGTCCTCGTCCGAGTCGACGGCGCGATGCCCTACCGCGCCGAGACGATCGCCCAGTACGTGCGCGGCGTGCACCGGACGATGTTGCAGCACCAGGCGGGCGTGATGCGCGCTCCTCCGCCGCGGTTCACCGCGTCGATCGAGGGCCGCTACATGTACAACCCGACGTTCGAGAGCATCTACTCGATCGTGCCCAGCGTGCCGGCGCTGCTGCTGATCCTGATCCCGGCGATCCTGATGACCGTCAGCATCGTGCGCGAGAAGGAGCTCGGCTCGATCATCAACTTCTACGTCACGCCGACGAGACGAATCGAGTACCTGCTGGGGAAACAGATTCCCTACGTCGCGATCGGGATGATCAACTACTTCATCCTCGTGGGGCTCGCGGCGATCGTGTTCGGCGTCTCGATCAAAGGCAGCTTCCTCGTCCTCACGCTCTGCACGTTCCTCTACGTCGTGGTGACGACCGGCGTCGGAATGGTCACGTCGACGTTCACGAAGACCCAGGTCGCCGCGGTGTTCATCACCGCGATCCTCACGATCCAGCCCACGATCCAATTCGCCGGCCTGCTCCAGCCGGTCTCGACGCTCGAGGGCGGCGCGCGGCTGATCGGGACGATCTGGCCGACGACGTACTACATGCACTCGAGCGTCGGCGCGTACACGAAGGGGCTCGATCCGCGCCTGATGACGCACGACCTCTTCGTGCTCGCGTGCACCATCCCGATCCTGCTCGCGATCAGCGCGTTCGGGCTGAAGAAGCAGGACCGGTGAAGCGCGCCACGCGCCGAGCGCGCGTGCCCGTCACGGCCACATCCACCACCCGAACGACAGGAACAGCTCGCCGAGGAGGCTCGCGACGCGGACGCGGCGCGCGTCGCGGGCGTCCTCGATGTGGTGCTCGGCGCGGAGGCGGGCGAGCAAGACGGCGATCTCGTCGCGGGGATCCGCCGGCGTCGCGGGCGGGCTCGATGTTCCGTCGGCGCTCATGCGCGTCCTTACGCGCGCTGGGCGCCGCGCTATTTCACGCGCTCGCGAACGTGAGCACCGACCAGACGTGACCGTCGGGATCCGCGAACCCCGCGACGTAGCCCCAGGGCTGCGCGCCGGGCTTGCCGAGCACGCGACCGCCCGCCTTCTCGACGCGCGCGACGAGCTCGTCGACGCCGCCGCGGGTCTCGGTCGAGATGCTCTGGATGATCTCCTGCGCGCGCTTCGCGTCGCAGAGCTCGCCGGGGATCATCGACGCGAAGACCTCGCGCCGGAAGAGACACACCATGCCGCCCGCGGCGTGCACGCTGATGCCCGGCGCGCCGCCCGGCATGTCGCGCACCTCGAAGCCGATGCCGGTGTAGAAGGCGCGCGAGCGCTCCAGGTCCTCGACCGCGAGCGTGTTCCAGAACGTGTTCATCGTCGTCTCTCCTTCGCAGGAACGACGAACGAGGTTGGCGCGTCCCGACACGACGCGCGCAGAATCTTCGGCGACGCCGTGCGCCGCGCGAGCGAGCGGGCGCCGCGACCGCAGAAGGCGTTCGCCGGGCGTGCGAACGGGATCTCCGGCGGGAGAGAGCGTTCGCCGGGCGCGCGAAGGGATCGTGCGCCGGGAGAAGGCGTTCGCCGGGCGTGCGAACGGGATCCCCGGCGGAGAGCAGGCGTTCGCCGAGCGTTCCAGCGGCTTCTCCACGCGGAAGGGGCTGTCGCCGGGCGAGCGAACGGCACTCCCCGCCGCAGAGCCCGTTCGCCGAGCGAGAGAAGGGCTCTTCGCGGTGCGATGTCCCAATCGACGGTCCCTCCATTGGGACTCTCGGCGAAAAAAACTCAATGGAGGGACACCTCGACGGGGACATCGGCCGTGACACCGTCGTCCGGGGGCGCCGGGAGCGATCGCGCCAGCGCGATCATCGCGACCAGGCGGTCGTGGACGAGATCGAGCACCACGCGCGGCTCGGCGCCCATCCCGATCGCGAACGCGACCGTCGACGCCGGCGTCCAGACGTAGAACGCCCAAGGATTGCCGCTGATACACACCCCGCTGCGATCGACGCCGCGCATCCGTGGGTCGTCCCACAGTCCCAGCCACCGCAGCGCGAGCCACACCGCCGCGCGCCCCAGCTCGTCGCGCGAAGGACGGCGCGACGAGCCCTCGGGCCACGTCTCGGGCAGACGCTCGACCGCCGCATGCGAGCGCGGGTCGTCCGCGACCTCGCCCAGCGCGTCGAGCACCGTGACGAAGCCGGCGTCGTCGTGGATCGGATCGAGGGCCTCGAGCCGGCGCCCCAGCGCGACGAGAGTCTCGTCGTGCGCATGGGCGAGCCCGAGCGCGAGCACGCTCGCGACGAGGTCGATCTGCGCGGTGACGAGCGCGATGCGCGGCGCACCGCTCGCGACGTCGGTGCCGCTCGGGTCGAGCGAGGCGATGCGCGGGTCGCGCACGTTCGCCGCGACCCACTCGCTCGCGAGGTCCACGACGAGCTCGTCCTCGCCGCGCGCGAGCTCGACCCATCGCTCGATCAGCGTCGACGCGGGGCCGCCGCGCGCCGGCACCGCGGCGGTCGGCGGAGGCGCGGATGCGCACCCCGCCGCGATCACCAGACACACCACGATCGCGCGCTGCATCGACGCTCCCATCGTAGCGCGCGGCGCTGATACCCTGAGCGCGCAGTGACTCAGATCGTCGAACGGCTCGCGGCGAAGCTCGAGCTCCCCGGCCTGCGCCTCTCGGTGGTGAGCGGCGCCGACCTCGGCAAGGAAGCGGTCGCCGAGAGCGGCGTGCTGCGGGTCGGCGCGGCGCGCGACAACGATCTCGTGCTGAGCGACCCCTCGGTGTCGCGCCGCCACTTCCAGGTGACGCTGCGCCAGCACGAGGTGCGCGTCGACGACCTCGGATCGACCAACGGCACGTTCGTGCAGGGGGTGCGCATCCTCTCCGCGATCCTCGCGCCGGGCTCGCTCGTGCAGGTCGGCAACACCGCGATCCGCGCGATCCCGATCGAGCAGCCGGTGCACATCGCGCTCTCGGAGAAGACGCGCTTCGGCGCGCTGCTCGGCACCAGCGTCGAGATGCGGCGCGTGTTCGCGCTGCTCGAGCGCGTCTCGCCGAGCGACGCGACGGTGCTGATCCAGGGCGAGACCGGCACCGGCAAGGAGCTCGTGGCCGAGGCGATCCACGCGGCGTCGCCGCGCGCGGATCAGCCGTTCGTCACGTTCGACTGCGGCTCGGTCGCGCCGAGCCTCGTCGAGAGCGAGCTCTTCGGGCACGTGCGCGGCGCGTTCTCGGGCGCGGTGCGCGATCGCCTCGGCGTGTTCGAGGCTGCGCACGGAGGGACGCTCTTCCTCGACGAGATCGGGGAGCTGCCGCTCGATCTGCAGCCGAAGCTGCTGCGCGCGCTCGAGAGCCGACAGGTGCAGCGCGTCGGCGAGAACCGCTGGCGCAGCGTGGACGTGCGCGTGGTCGCGGCGACGCACCGCGAGCTCGCGGCCGAGGTGAACCGCGGGCGCTTCCGCGAGGATCTCTACTTCCGCCTCGCGGTGGTCCCGGTGCACCTGCCTCCGCTGCGCGCGCGCGGGGAGGACGTGCCGATGCTGATCGCGCACTTCTGGCAGCGGCTCGGGCGCGGCGCGCAGCCGCCGCCGGAGTTCGTCGCGCGGCTCGCATCGCGGGCGTGGCCGGGCAACGTGCGCGAGCTGCGGAACGCGGTGGAGCGCGCCGCGTTGCTCGGCGCGGTCGAGAGCCTCGGGGCGCCCAAGCCCATCTACCCGAGCAGCGCGCCCGCGTCGTCGCCCTTCGATCCCGCGATCCTCGATCTGCCCCTGACCGAGGCGCAGGAGAAGATGGAAGAGCTCTTCACGCGCGCGTACCTCGAGCGCGCGCTCACGAAGAGCGGCGGCAGCGTCAGCGGCGCCGCGCGATCGATCGGGACCAACCGCCGCTACGTGCAGCGCCTGATGAAGCGCTACGCCATCAAGGCGAGCGACGTCGACGACGAGTGAGCCGGAGCTACTCCGTGTCGTACGACGAGAGGTGCTCGTCGAGCGACCAGATGTAGACGCGGCCTTTCGGGTGCTGTCGCCGGAGCGTCTCCCACAGGCTGATGATGCTGCGATCCGCGATGCCCATTCCGCGCGTGGCGT
Organism: Sandaracinus amylolyticus; assembly: GCF_000737325.1. NCBI lineage: Bacteria > Pseudomonadati > Myxococcota > Polyangiales > Sandaracinaceae > Sandaracinus > Sandaracinus amylolyticus. The sequence continues at coordinate 9,402,706 of NZ_CP011125.1, read as the reverse complement.
CGTCGACGAAGTGCGCGATCCAGACTCGGACGTCATCGATGCTCGGCATCTGCGACGCTGGCGCGAACGGCGTCTTGCCGTCGATGGAATCGATCACGACCTTCGCGAACCGCTCTGCAGCCGAGCGACGCTGCGCACCGTCCGGTACGTGCGCGATGTGATTCCCCGTCTCGATGATCGCCGCGAGCGGGAGCACGAACTGATGCCCTTCGCTCTGCTTCGCTTCGAATTCGTCCACGACCAAGCTGTCGTGCGAGGCGAGCCCTGGGACGTTCAGGAGCTCACAGAAGACCGACGTGTCGACGATGCAGACGATCATCGCGACGAACGGAAGAGCTGTAGGACCTGCTGCCCCTGCTTCTCGCGCTCTTCCGCCGTGCGCCGGTGCTTCAGGAACCGATCGAGCGCGCCGCTCGTGGCGAGCATCCCGAGCGGACCACGCGCGGTCAGCGCGACGAAATCGTCCAACTCGGAGAGGCGCTGCAATCGGCTCTCGCCCGACTCGGGATCGCGGTAGCACGCGACCGTGTCGCCGATCGCACCCGCAGGTACGGCGTCGAGCAGCGCCGGGTTGTGCGTCGTCACCAGGAGCTGGACTCCTCGAGCGCTCGCCGCTCGGTGGAGCGCATCCATCAACACGCCGGCTCTGCTGGGGTGCACTCCGTTGTCGATCTCCTCGATCACCACGACGGAGCCTGCCGCGACAGAGAGGACCGCCGCGGCGACCGCCAGCACCCGGAGCGTTCCATCCGAGAGCAGCGTCGCATCGACGCGCCGCTCGGCGCCGCCGAAGCTCTCCACGAGCACGACCATCACGTCGTTCCGCGGCCCCTGCAGGAACTCGACGAGGCGGATGTCCTGCTCGGGAAGAGCGCGAACGAACTCGAGCACTTCGTCAGCCCGACCTTGCGCGAGACAAAGGTCCGCGAGAACCGCAGACACGTTCGAGCCATTGGGGTAGAGCGTCGTCTCGTCCAGATAGCTGTACTCGCGCATCGCGCGCGGCTGCGGATCGAGGAACACCATCCCCCCCAGCGCCCTGGAGACCTTCTCGCACGCAGCCGGGATCTTCGCCTGTGAGCTCACGTGCGTCGCATCGAAGCGCGCCGGCGTGAGGAGCTGCGTGAACACGGCCTGCTGATCGACGCACGTGATCTGCGGCTTGTTGCGGCCCTTCGCGAAGTTGTTGTAGGCGACCACGAGCTCGCTGCCGTGCTCCGGTGCGGCGCGCTCCACCCGGTAGTACGGCAGCTTCGAGGACGACTCACTCGCGCGAAGCTCCTCTTCGACGACGCGCGCCGCACCGGCGCCGAGCCGCAGCACGAGCTCGAGCTCGAGATCGTCGACGGTGCATCCGAGCGTCACGTCACGTTCCGCGGCGAGATCCTGCACGCGGCCCCGCACGAGAAGCTCCTTCTCGCGAAGAGCGTGGCCGAGGTCGCCGAGCCGGTGCGAGCGTGCGAGCCAGGCGAGGAGCTGCATCGCCTCGATGAGGTTGCTCTTGCCCGACGCGTTCGCGCCGATGAGGACGGTGAGCGGGGCGAGCACGAGACGCTGCTCGGCCCCGTAGCTCTTGAACCCGGCGACCCGCAGCTCGGACAGCACGCTCTGATCCTATCGCCCGGTCGGAGCTCGGTCGACCGCGCGCATCACTCGCCACGCTCGTCCTTCCGCTTCGGCACCAGCTCGCCGAGCTGCCACGCGGTGATCGCCAGCCGCTCCTGCGCCTTCGTCAGCGCGTCGCGCACGCGACCTGCGGCGAGCGCGGGCACCGCGGTCGCGGTGAGCGTCATCGCGATCATGAACACGAGCGTGCCCGTGGGGTGGTACCCGAGCAGCCAGGGCACGATCACGATCGTCTCGTCGGTGATGGTGAACGACGCGGGCATCGCGCCGATCATCTCGAGCGCGTAGGGCGCCATGATCGCGAGGCACGTGAAGAGGACGATCGCGCGTCGCTCGCGCGGCGCGACGTAGCCCGAGAAGAACATCACGTTCGTCGCCGCGAGCGACGCGACGATCACGAGCGGGCTGAACGCGCGCGAGAACATCGCGAGCGTGGTGGTGCTCGTCACGAACGCGAGAAGCCCCGCTTTCGTGGGCAATTTGCCCTTCCACACCAGGCCCATCAGCAGCGCGCTCGCGGCGGTGAGCGCGACGATGATCGTGAAGGTCACCCAGTCGCGCACGCCCATCGCCGCGTACCACGGCGCGAACGAGAGCCAGAGCAGATAGCGGAACGTGCCGGTGCGCGCGGCCTCGCGCTCCGACTCCTCCTGCGTGCGCTCGAGCACCGCGCGTGCCTCCGCGGGCACCTCGGCGGGCGGCTCGAGCAGTGAGCGGCCGAGCAGCGCGCTCGCGACGTCGTGCGAGGGGTCGAGCGCCAGCGCGCGCGCCAGCTCCTTCACCGCCGCGGGCCGCACGATCGCGCGTGCGCGCTCGTCCTGGATCGCCAGCATGCGCTCGGCCTTGCGCACGCACTCGTCGGCGAGCTCGCGCCGTCGCTCGGCATCGCGATCGCCGTCCAGGTAGCGCTGCACCGCCTCGGCCAGCTCGCGCGCGCTGCCGTATCGAGCGCGCGGCTCGCGCATCGTCGCGCGCAGCACGACGGCCTCGAGCTCGGGCGGCATCTCGAGCTCGCGCGCGCGCTCGCGCACCCGGAGCTCGACGCCCTTCAACGTCGCGGTCGCGCGCTCGCTCCGCGATCCCGGTGGCACCAGCGGCCCTCCGCCGAGCACCTCGAAGACGATCGCGCCGAGCGAGAACACGTCGGTCGCGGGCGTCACGTCGTCGCCGACGATCTGCTCGGGCGCCATGTAGCCGATCGTGCCGAGCGACTCGCCCTCGATCGTCGCGAGCGTTCCGTCGGCGTCGCTGCTCGCGCGGTCGAGGTGCTTCGCGATCCCCCAGTCGATCACGTGCACCTCGCCGAACCCGCCGAGCATCACGTTCTGCGGCTTCAGGTCGCGGTGCAGCACGCCGTGGGCGTGCGCGTAGTCGATCGCGCGGCACACCTGCACGAACGCGGAGAGCAAGCGCCCGCGCCCCCACTCGGCGCGCGTCGCCTCGTCGCCCTCCGCGATCGCGTCGATCACGTCGCGCAGCGTGCGACCGCGGACGCGCTTCATCGTGAAGTACAGGCGATCGTCGGTGCTCTCGTAGTCGTAGACCGGAACGATCGCCGGGTGATCGAGGCGCGCCTGGAGGAGCGCCTCGCGCTGGAAGCGCTTGCGCAGCTCGGGATCGGCGGCCGCGGAGGCGCGCAGCACCTTGAGCGCGATCTCGCGCTGGAGGCGCCGATCGCGCACCAGCGACACCTCGCCCATGCCGCCCGAGCCGAGCAGCGAGTCGAGCTCGTAGCGCGCTTGGAATTGAGGATCGGAGATCTCGGCGGCCGACAGACGCAGGTCGTGACCGCCGGCCTCCGTGAGATCGGGAGCCTCGTCGTCGCCCATCGGCCACGATGGTACCGAGGATCGAGGCTCCCCGGTGCGGGAGCGTTCTCACGCGAGCTGCGCGTTGATCGCGGCGTCCACCCGGCGCTGCACGTGCTCGCGCCACGCCCGCGGCCCGCCACGATGCGCGACCGCGCGCTCGACCCACAGGCGCACGCCGAGCGATCGCGCCGCGTGGCGTGCGCGCCCCGCTCGACACCGCGCGCGAAGCGCGGCGCGCTCGAGCGGCGAGGGCTCGATGCGCGGCAGCCCGCTGAGGGCGTACCCGCGCGGCGCGAGCATGTCGTGCACCCGTGACTCGACGAGCTGCACATCGCGCGGCGTGAGCTTCTTCCGCCACTGCTCGGTGAACGACGGGCTCGGCGCGCGGTAGGTCGAGCGGCTCGGGTACTCGAGCATCGCGTCGTCGAAGTCGATCTCCACGAGCCGACAGATGCGCCCGAGCTCGCGCTTCGGATCGTGGACCAGATCCTCGTAGCGCACGGTGATCCATCGCTGGCGAGGAAGCGACGCGCGCACCCGCTCCCAGAGCTGCTCGGCCTCGATCCAGGGCGCGACGCCGCTCCACGCGTGACCGGCCCACCCCATCCCGACGCACGAGCGCGCGACGTCGCGCGGATCTCGCACGATGTGCACGAAGCGCGCGTCCGGCCAGATGCGCAGCAGTCGATCGAAATTGCGATGCACGACCGCGCCCACCCGCGGCTTCCGATCCGCGCGCCGCTTCTGCTCGAGGAACGAGCGCACGAGCGACGGATAGTCGAGCGAACGATCGATGTGCGGCGGCGGATCGACGAATCGATACGTGCGCAGATATTCGTAATAGACGTCGAGATCGGGCCATCCCTCGCCGGGCGGCACGAGATCGACGGCGAGCTCGAATTCGTAGCGGAACGCGAGCTCGGGGTGACCGTCGAGCATCAAGCGCGTGAGCGTGGTGCCCGAGCGCTCGGCCCCGACCAGGAACGTGACGGGATGCGGCGAGACATCGTCCCTAGACTGGCGCGCATCGCCGTCGTGCTGCGAATTCCAGAGTCGTTCGGCTCTCTGCGAATACGACACGCTTCCTCCGGAGGACGCGTATCGACTGCGAACCTCCGGGCGTGCAGATAGACCCGCATCACACGCGACAATCGCTCTTCAGGGGACCCGCGCGGAGACGGTCACTGCGCCCGAATCGTGCTGTCGCGCGAGGAGCGTGGTCGCGCCTTCGTCACCGAGGAGCCATCGCGCGAAGAAGGAAGCGGCGACGTCGGCGGCGATGTCGCGCGCGGTCGAGTTGTCGAGGTAGTTGAACTCGACGCCCGACATCGTCTGTCGCGTTCCCGTCCCGCATCCGGCGTCGAACAGGTCGATCAGCCCGCAGTGGTCGGAGAACGACCAGTGTCCCGCGTCGTCGACCTCGACGAGCCAGCTCGGACCGGAGAGACGCGAGTGGTCCCCGCGGATGAGCCGATTGCCGACCTCGGTGATGCTGTTGTCCTCGCGCGCCAGGAGGAACAGGAACGGCGTCGACACGTCCGCCGCGCGCACGCCGCCACCGAGCGCGGTGATCGGCGCCGCGATCGCCATCGCTGCGACGAAGCGCGGGTCGCGCGCCGCTGCGACACCAGCAGTGGCCGCGCCGAAGCTGTGCCCCATCACGCCCGCGCGCGCCGCGTCGAAACGGCCGCGCAGCGCGTCCGGCAGCGCGTCGTTCGTGTCCTCGAGCATGGCGTCGAGCACGAAGCGCACGTCGGCGACGCGCACCTCGAGGAACTCCGCGCCGACCGGCGCGGCATCGCCCTCGAGCTCGTCCCACAGCGTGTTGCCCTCGTGGTCCGGCGCGACGACGGCGATGCCGAAGCTCGCGAGCCGCTCGCTCACCTCGGCGACGTCGAAGCGCGTGCACACGTGGCAGTGCGAGAACACGACGAAGGGCCACCGCGCGGTGTCGGCGAGCGGCTCGGCATCGCGCGCGGATCGCGTCCGAGCGCGGAGGCACGCGGGTGGCGCTTCGGAGACCAAGCGCGCCAGCTCGGTCGCGCGCGTGCCGGTCTCGAACTCGGCCATCGCATGGCCCGCGGCGGCCGCGTCGCGCGCGCTCTCGACGGCCGGGTACCAGATCTCGACGGGCAGCGCGCGGCCCTCGCGCGCGTCGTCGACGAGCGTCACGCGCGTGCTCGCGACGACGTGAGGGCCCGCCACGAAATAGTCGGCGGCGGGCTCGGGCAGCGGGCCCGCGTCGGTGCCGGAGTCGACGAGCGCCGCGTCGGGCGCGCGATCGTCGTCGTCGCCGCCGCACGCGAGGAAGAACAGAGCGAGGAGCGCGATCGAGCGATGCGAAGTCACGCGCGCGAGTATGCCCGTTCGCGTCGCAGCACGATCGCGATGCCGAGCACGAGCCACGTCGCGGCGAACGACGTACCCGGGCGCGAACCGCTCGTCGCACGGCACGCGCACGAGCCCGCCGCACCGCCCTCGGCCGCCGCGACCCCCGCGTCGAGCCCGAGCCCGACCGCCGCGTCGTGCAGCACCACGCCCGGCGGTGTCACGTCGATCGACTCGTCGCACGCGGTCGTGGTGCTCGCGGACGCCTCGACGACGTCGGTCTCGTCGAAGAACGAGGTCGCGCGCACCCGCACGGTCATCGCGCCCGGAGCGACGCGCGCGAACGTCGGGTCCGCGCCCTCACACGCGATCGCGAAGCGCTCGAGAAGGCCCCTCGTCGCGGTCGCGAGACGAGGCGTCGACGGCGTCGTCCCGAGCTCGCTCTCGGCGACGAAGTCGATCGCGTAGAGCCCGAGCCACGGCGCGAAGTCGGTGTCGGGCACGAGCGTCGTGTCGACGAAGAAGAACGGCTCGCCGACGTCGCTCTCGATCCGTCGCAGCGGCGAGATCTGCACCGTGCCGAGCGTCGCCGGGACCGGCACCGCGTCGACCGCGACGTACTCGAACGAGATCTCGCCGAGCCCGCTGCCCGGCACACACCCCTGGACCCGCACCACGTAGCGCACGCCGACCTCGAACGGCGCAGACGGGACGATCCGCATCGCCGGGGTCACGTTCGCGAGCCACTCGACGACGATGTCGAGCGGCGTCTCGGTGCCGTCCTCCTCGATGCGCACCAGCTCCACCGCGCTCGTCGCGCCGCCCCGCGCGGAGATCACGAACCCGGGCACGTTCACCGGCAATGCGCCGGGCACGGGTGAGATCGTCGGCGCGGTGCACACGCCGGCATCCGTCGACGCGTGCGCGCCGCTCACCCACGTCGACCAGGTCCCGATCACGAGCGCGGCGCCGATCGTCCAGCGATGCATCGACGCCCGCGTGCAGCACGCGTCGTGCCGCGCAGATCTCCCGCGATCTCACGCCGCGCCGCTGTGCCACCTCACGCCGCGGGCCGCCGTCGCGGTACCTTCGCGCACATGCGCTTCGCTCTTCGCCTCGCTCTCGTGCTCCTCGCCGGCGTCGCCGTGACCGCGTGCGGCGACGACGACGCTCCAGGCGCCGACGCGTCGTTCGCCGACGGTCCACGTTGCACCACCGACGACGAGTGCGACGACGACGACTTCTGCGACGGCGTCGAGCGATGTCAGCCGTCGTCGGCGTCGGCCGATGCGCGTGGATGCATCGAGCCCGCGCGCGGCGCGTGCCTCGACGGACAGATCTGCGACGGTGACGCGCGCACCTGCACCACGGACTGCGCGATCATCGACGACGCCGACGGCGACGGTGCGATCGCGATGGAATGCGGTGGCGGGGACTGCGACGACTCCGACGCTCGGCGCTTCCCCGGCGCGACCGAGGCCTGCGACCTCGACGGGCGCGACGAGGACTGCGATCCGAGCACGTTCGGGTTCCGCGACGCCGACGGAGATCGCTTCGCCGACGCGACGTGCTGCAACGGCGACGTGTGCGGCGACGACTGCGACGATCAAGCGCCCTCGGTGAACCCGACGGGCGCCGAGCTCTGCAACGAGCGCGACGACGACTGCGACGATCTCGTCGACGAGCAGGCGGGCATCGCGTGCTGGGCGGATCTCGACTCCGATGGATACGCGCTCGCGGGCTCCACCGAGGTGCGCATGTGCGGCAGCTGCGGCGCGCAGCAGACCTCGCGCGCGCCGACCGAAGGCGCGATCGACTGCGACGACGACGCCGCGTCGGTGCGCCCGGGCGCCGCCGACGATCAGTGCGACGAGCTCGACAACGACTGCGACGACGCGATCGACGAGGACGCGACCAGCGCGTCGCATCGGCTCTTCTTCGTCGACGCGGACGCGGACGGATTCGGCGACGGGAGCGACGTGGGGATGCGCATCTGCGCGGCGAGCGTGCCCGGTCGCTCGCTGCAGCCGGGAGACTGCGACGACGACGTCGCGACGAGGTACCCGGGCGCGCCCGAGCTCTGCAATCGTCTCGCGGACGACTGCGTCGCGTGGCCGTCCGGCGCGACCACCGCACCGGCGCGCCTCGAGGAGGATCGCGATGGAGACGGTGTCTCCGCGATCGACGCGACGTGCAGCGGCGGCCCGTACCCGAAGCTCGACTGCGCCGACGACGACATCCGTCGCGTGCACTGCGATCCGATCCCGCACGACGTCGCGACCGACGAGATCCAGCGCGTGCGCGCCGGAGACATCGACGGCGACGGCGACGTGGACCTCGTCGCGTGGATGACCTCGATGGCGCTCGCGTTCCGCAACGACGGCACCGGCACCTTCGTGCGCGAGCCGATCGGCGCGGCCGACCACACGCGCGCAGCGGCGCTCGTCGACGTCGACGCCGATGGCGACCTCGACGTGCTGACGTACGCCTCCCGCGTCGGCTGGTACGAGCGCGGCGCGGCGGGCACGTGGACGTGGCACGCGGTCGGCGCGACCGCGGATCGCACCGGCACGAGCCGCGTCCCCGCGGCCGACCTCGACGGCGACGGCCTCGTCGAGATCGTCGTGTTCGCCGCCGACGATCTCGCGGTCTGGCACCGCGTCTCGGGCACGTGGCAGCGTCATCCGGTCGCGACGGACGCGGGCGCGCAGCTCGCGAATCCGATGCTCGTCGACGTCGACGGCGGGGGCTCGCTCGACATCCTCGTGACGACGCCCGATCGCACGTGGGTCTATCGCTCGTCGGGATCGATCACCGGCACGTGGGCGCGCTCCGACGTGTGCCTGGGCGGCGAGAACGACGTCGACGTCTTCGACCTCGAGCCCGACGGCGATCTCGACGTCGCGTTCACGCCTTCCGGCGTCCTCGGCAGCGTCGCGCGGTGCACGAACACCGGCACGTCGAGCTGGACGTCGCGCGGCATCACGACGATCGGCTACGCCGGGGACCTCGAGGGCGGCGATCTCGACGGCGACGGCGACGGCGATCTGCTCATCGCCGGCAGCGGGCCGCTGCACTGGCAGGAGGGGCGCCCGCTCGATCTCGAGCGGCACGAGCTGCTGCCCGACCCGCCGGGCAACACGAACATGACGGTCGCGATCGGCGACCTCGACGGCGACGGCGACAACGACGTCGTCGTCGCGCAGCGTGGATCGCCGGCGCGCCTGTTCTGGCTCGAGATGTCGGGCGGCGTCTTCTCGATCCCGTGACGCGGGGGCGCGCGGAGCGCGCGGGCGACCGTTCTCTCGGCGAGAGAAAGGGCGCTCGAGACCCTCGAGAGCCATTCTCCAGGCGAGAGAAAGGCTCAGGAGCTGCTCGAGAGCCATTCTCCAGGCGAGAGAAGGGCTCAGGAGCTGCTCGAGAGCCGTTCTCCAGGCGAGAGAAGGGCTCAGGAGCTGCTCGAGAGCCGTTCTCCAGGCGAGAGAAGGGCTCGCGAGGTGCTCGAGAGCCGTTCTCCAGGCGAGAGAAAGGCTCGCGAGGTGCTCGAGAGCCATTCTCCAGGCGAGAGAACGCCCCTCGAGGCCCTCGAGCGGCTCCCGCGCGATCAGAACAGGATCGAGCAGCTCGCGGTCGTCTCCGCGACGTTGTTCGCGTCGCGGCACTCGATCACGTCCTCGGCGCTCGGATCGCCGTCGTCGTTCGCGACCACCCGGAAGCGCACCGTCTCGCCGGGCTCGCGACCGTCGAGCGGGTAGGGCACGCCGAAGCGCTCGCTCTCGCCGGGCAGCAGCGCGCGCGTCGTGGTCACCCGCGTGATCAGCGCGAAGCTGCCCGCCTCCTCGGCGTACACCGCGATCGTCGCGCCCGCGGGGATCGCCGACCATCCGTCGTTGCGCACCGAGAAGTAGAGCGTCATCGACGCGCCGCACGCGCGCAGATCGACGGCGAGCTCGATCGGCGTCGGGTCCGGCAGGTTCGTCGCGCCCGGCTGCACGTTGAGCCGGAAGTCGTTGAGCCCCGGCACCTGCCAGTTGCGCCGCTCGACGCGCGGGATCTCGCCGCGCTCGCTCACGTTCGTCACGTGATAGGCGTGCTGGTTCCAGATGCGGCGCGTGCCGACCCAGTCGCGCGTCGGGCTCGCGAACACGCGCACGCCGTGCGTGCCGACGTTCTCGCCCGCGGTGATGCGCGCCATCTCGCACTCGCCGAGCTCGGGACGCAGCGGGCACGTCGTGTAGCCGCTGCCGTAGTCGTTCGATGCGACGACGATCTCGGCGTGCCCGTCGGTGTCGACGTCGACGACGACCGGGTACTCCCAGAGCGTCGCGGTCGTGTTGCAGAGACAGAAGCGCACGTCGCCGTCGGTGCCGTCGTAGACGCGCAGCCAGTAGTGGTCGTTGTAGACGACCTCCGCGACGCCGTCTCCGTCGAAGTCGAACACGCTCGAGCCCGTCTTGCGCGAGCTGCGATCGTCGGAGATCGACGCCCAGCGGCGCGTGCCGTCGGGCTCGAACACCGCGTATGCGTACGCGCCCGCGACGCCGATCTCGGCGTCGGGATCGTCGTCGAAGTTCGCGATCGTCGGCGGGCCCCCACCGCCCACGGTGCCCGCGGTGACGTCGGCCGCGGGCGCGAGCCCCGCGTTGATGTCGACCGGCGCGGCCCAGAAGTCGGTGCCGTCGTTGCGCAGCGCGCGCAGCCAGTGATCACCCGCGTACGGCGCAGGCGTGAACGCCGAGTGCACGACGATGATCTCCGGCGTGCCGTTTCGATCGAGATCGCCGATCGCCGGATATCCGTCGTTGAACTCGGCGGTGCGGTCGTAGAGCACGCTCCCGTCGGCGCGATACGCCGCGTTGCCGCCGACGATCTCGAGATCGCCGTCGCCGTCGAGGTCGGCCGCGGTCGTGTAGTCGCACGGGTTGTGCGCGTTCGTCGCCCAGCCGCCGGTCCCGACGCAGTCGTGGTGCGACTCGACGTCCCCGCTGCGCGCGTCGAGCACCGTGTAGCGCACGAACACCTCGGGCACTCCGTCCGCGTCGAGATCCGCGATGCTCGGCGCGGCCTGCGCGCACGACACGCGCACATCGCTCGAGCGCCAGTAGAACGAGCCGTCGTGGTGGAACGCGATCACACCGCCGATGCCGTCGGCGTCCGACGCGCAGGTCACGATCTCGTTCCATCCGTCGCCGTCGATGTCGCCGATCGCGACCTGCGAGCCCGGGATCGTGCGATGCGCGGGATCGACCACGTCGAACACGCTCGACCCGTCGGCGCCGCTCACCGCGCGCAGCACTCCGTCGGACGAGTAGTTGCCGTACGCGCAGCCCATCCCCGCGACGCCGCAGAACGTGTTGAACACCACGTCGGGCACGTCGTCCGCGTCGGCGTCGCCGTCGCCGTCGTCGTCGTTCAGCGACGCGACCATCGGCGCCATCATCACCTGGTTGTACGCGGGCAGCGCCGCGCCCGCGCCGGTCCAGTGCCAGAGCAGCGTGGGCCGCACCTCGCCGCCGGTCGGACGCGCGACGCACTCCTCGCCGGTCGGCTGCGGCAGGCATCGACCGAGCGTGGGCTCGCAGTACTCGCCGGCTTCGCAGTCGATGAAGTCGTCGCACTCGGTGTCGGGCAGGAAGCAGCGATCGCTCGCGCAGACCTCGCCGTCGCCGCAGCAGATCTCGGCGCCGCTCTCGTCGTGGCAGCGCGCGCGCTCGCCGCACGCGGTGCGGCAGACGGCCTGCTCGCAGACCTGGCCATCGTCGCAGCACACGCTGCCGCAGAGCGACTCGCGCGCGCAGCACTCGACGTCGGTGCCGCACACCTCGCCCTCGCCGCAGCACGCCTCGCCGCACGCGCGCGTGCCGGCGCCGCACGCGACCGCCGCGTCCGAGCCCGCGTCGGGCGTGATCGCGCCGTCCATCCCCGCGACGCACGTGCCGTCGATGCACGCCTGACCGCGACGGCAGTCACCGGCGCTCTCGCACGCGCCGGAGCCCCCACCTCCGCAGTCGCAGCCGACGAGCAGCACCGCGAGCACCACGCACGCACACCACGACGAAGCGCGAAGCATCCGCCCACGCTCTCACGCCTTTGCGCGAAAGGTCCAGCGATGTGCGATTGCGCGCCGCGCCGATGGCTCGCACCGTTGCGCCCCCATGAACGACCTCGATCATCCCTCGCGCGAGCCACGTCGCCCGCTCGCTCCCGTTGTCGTCGGCGCGATCGTCCTCGGAGGCGCGGGCGCGCTCGCCGCGTCGAGCTTCGGCGCGTTGCCCGCGATCGTCACCGCGCTCGGCGCCGCGCTCGTCGGTGGGCTCGGCGCGCTCGCGATCGCGAGCGGTCGTCGCGCGCTCGGCATCGCGTCGATCGTGCTCGGGCTCGGCGCGCTCGCGTGCTGCGGCACGAGCGGGCTCGCCTATCGCGGCGTGCAGTCGCTCGTGCCCGACGCCGTCGCGCTCGAGCCGGTCGCGGCGGGAGATCGCCGCTGGCTGCGCCATCCGACGCTCGGCTTCCTCGTCGGCGATCCCGGCGAAGGCTGGCAGGACGCTTCGGGCTCGCCCGTCGCCGCCGGGCTTGGCATCGCGATGAGCGCGGTCGGCGCGTCCGAGGGGACGTGGATGTGGACGCAGCCCGAATTCGGCGCGAACGTGCTCGTCGCAGCGGTGCGACCGCATGCGCCGCCGACGCCCGAGAACGCGCGCGCGTTCCTCGAGGGCGCGGTCACGGGCGGGCTGCGGCGCGAGACGGTCGAGCTCGCGCCGTCGCGGGTGCGCTGGGACGACGAGCGGCGCGAGATCTGGGCGCGCGCGCACGGGATGCGCGCGTCGGGACCGCTCGGCGTGAGCGCGCGCTACCTCGCGTGGATCGACGCGAGCGCGCAGTGGCACGCGCTCATCGTGCTGGTGACGTCGCACCCCGACGACGACTGGACGTCGTTCCTGCTCGACGTGCACACGCCGGGCGAGCGATGGCGCGGACCGGGCGTAGCTCCGCCCGGCTTCGAGGTCGCGCGCGAGACGCTGCTCGCCGCGCGCGCCGCGCACACGACCGAACTCGTGCGCGAGGTCGCGAGTGACGTCGTGCCGCCGGCGCCGGGAGCGGACTGGCCGTTCGAGCTCGTGCGCTACGAGTCGCGTGTCGGTCCGCTCGCCGCGTATCTCTCGCGCGGTGCGGCGCAGCTCGCGCGCGGCGAGGAGCGCAGGCCCGCGGTGCTCTGGCTGCACGGTGGGTTCTCGATCGACGAGGGCCCGGAGAGCGTCGCGTTCGCGCTCGCCGAAGCGGGGATCGTCGTGATGGCGCCGACGCTGCGCGGCGAGGACGGCAATCCCGGTCGACTCGAGCTCTTCCTCGGCGAGGTCGACGACGCGCGCGCTGCGCTCGATCACCTGCGCGCGCTGCCGACCGTCGATCCCGAGCGCGTCGTGGTGATGGGCCACTCGGTCGGCGGCACGCTCGCGCTGATGCTCGCGGAGACGCACGCGCCTGCGCGTGCGTTCGTGTCGTTCGGGCCGATGGCGGACACCGTCGACCTGAACGCGCTCTTCCCGGACGAGCAGGGCGCGATCTACGACGCGCGTCGGGTCGAGGAGAGCTGGGTGCGCTCGCCGCTCGCGTTCCTCGCCGACCTCGAGGCACCGACGTTCGTCGTCGAGGGCGAGCTCGGCAACGCGGCGCAGGCGCGGGCGCTCGCGGCCGCCGCGCCCGCGGGCTCGCCGCTCCGCGTGATCGTCGCGGAGGGCGATCACTTCGATCTCGTCGCGCCCGTGGTCGCGCTGCTCACGCCGCGCCTGCGCGGCGACGCGCCGATCGCGCTCACGCAGAGCGAGGTCGACGCGATCGCCGCGCAGCGATGAGCGCTCAGCGCGTCGCGACGTGCGCGGGCGGCGGCGTGTACTGCTCGACCACGTTGCGCACCGGCTCCTGGGTGCGGAGGAACGCGTAGATCGCAGCGAGATCGTCGTCGCTCATGCCCGCGTACGCGCTCCACGGCATCGGCGAGCTGCGGCCGTCCTCACCGACGATCGGCTGCTCGCCGCGGTGCGCGCGGAAGCGGTTCACGAACCCCTCCTCGGTCCACAGGCCGATGCCGGTCTCGCGATCGGGCGTGAGGTTCGCGGTGCGATGGATCGCGCCGTTCGGCATGCGCATCTCGTTGCCGCCCGCGAAGGGCTCGCCGACCACCTCGATGCCCTCGCGGCGCGTGTGGCAGTCCGCGCACCCCGCGATGCGCGTCAGGTAGCGGCCGCGCTCCTCGCGCGGCGTGCTCGCGTCGGGGCACGCCCAGGGCTCGGCCGCGTCGGGCACGGTGCGCAGCAGGAGCGTCAGCGGGAAGTCGACGCGCGGCTCGGCGACGTCGTTCTCGATCGGCTCGAGCGAGCGCATCCACGCGACCACCGCCTCGACGTCCTCGCCGCAGAGATGGCGGTAGTTCTCGTAGCGCATGATCGGGATCAGCGCGTCGCCCTCGCGATCGACGCCGACCGTGAGCGCGCGCGCGAGCTCGCCGTCGGTCCAGTCGCCGAGCGCGGCGGGCGTGATGTTCGCGGACCACGCGTCGAAAGGCAGCCCCTCGGCGGCGCCGAACGCCTGACCACCGCGACCGATCGTGCCCGGCACCACCGGGCCCGAGAAGCGCGTGCGATCGACGTCGGAGTGGCACGTCGTGCAGTGCGCGACGTGCTCCGCGATGTACCGACCGCGCTCGATCTGCTCGGCCGTGCGCGCGACGTGCAGATCGGCGGGCGGCGGCGCGTAGGGCGTGGCTCCCAGGAACCCGGCGAGCGCCGCGCCCGCGAGCCCGACCACCACGCCCACACCAACCGCGATCCTCCTGCCGACCTTGCCCATCTCGACCTCTCCTCGCGCACGCCGTCGGTGCGCGACATGGAGTTGGCGCGAGGGGGGTCGGTCCAGTTCTTCAATGATTCCTAGGGTGAATTAGGGTTCCTCTAGGAATCGCGACGACGGAACGAACGAGGCCGCGAGGCGAGCCTTCGCTCGCATCGCGGCCTCGATCTCAGCCGATCAGCCGATCACCAGCGATCGCCGCCGCCGCCACCACGGCCGCCGCGGCCACCGCCGCCGCCGCCGTAGCCGCCGCGGCCACCACCGCCGCCGCCGCCGCCGCCGAAGCCGCCGCGGCCACCACCACCGCCGCCGCCGCCGAAGCCGCCGCCGCCACCGCCGCCACGCGGGCGATCCTCGGCGACGTTCACGCGGAGCGGGCGACCGTCCAGCATGGAGCCGTCGAGATCACCGATCGCGCGCTTCGCGTCCTCGGCGCTCGCCATGGTGACGAACGCGAAGCCACGCGGGCGACCCGTCATGCGGTCCATCGGGACGTCCACGCGCTCCACGCCGCCGATGGCCTCGAAGGTCGCGCGGAGGGTGTCCTCGGTGGTGTGGAACGAAAGATTGCCCACGTAGAGACGGTTGCTCATCGAATCCTCGAATTCAGCTCTCGGAGAGGCACGACACCGTCGAGAGAGCCTCGAGCCCGGCGGGGTCGCCGCGACCTCGGCCGACTGCACGTTCGCTGTCGAACGTGAGCCGCTTCCTGCTGGAAGCGCGGGATCGCAGCACGTGACATCCGTCCGAGCGAGGCGAGGACCGAAGAGACGTGCGAAGGGGGACTATGCGCGTGAGAGCCATTCGTCGCAAGCTCCTGGACCTCGCGCGTCGGATCGCTGGACCCGGCGCGCGCGGGCTCCATGATGGAGCGATGGGCGGTCGCGCGGCGCGTCTGCTCGCTCGTGGCGCGCAGACGCGCTACGGATCCCGACACAGGAAAGAAGGCCCAGGTTTGTCGAACACCCCCACCAACACCGCAGTGCTCACGGTTCGCTCCATCAACCACGTGCCCGGAGGCGAGTCGTGAATCGCGGCTACGGTCAGGGGAAGCGCCAGCGCGAGGACGAGAAGGCGCGCAAGCAGAAGGAGAAGGATCGCCGCCGCATGGAGCGTCGCGAGATGGGCCCGGGCGAGATCCCGGTCCAGAGCGCGGCCGAGCTGCAGGAGGCGTCTCCGTCGATCGAGGACATCATGCGCTCGCTCGAGCGCGGCGGCAGCGGCGAGGACCGCTCGGCGAACGCAGTGCCGGCGCGCCTCTTCGTCGGTGGACTCTCGGACGAGGTCACCGAGGACGATCTCGCGCAGGTGTTCGGCCAGTTCGGCCGCATCGCCGACTGCATCGTGATGCGCGATCGCGACAGCCGTGCGCCGCGCGGGTTCGGGTTCGTGACGATGGCGGACCGCAAGGACGCGCCGCGCGCGATCGCGGGCCTCGACGGCACCGACCTCAAGGGCCGCACGCTCGTCGTGAACGTCGCGACCGAGCGCGGACGCTGAGTTGCCGGGGGAGGCTGCGCGCCTCCCCTCTCGACCCCTCGACTGCGCGCGGGTCTTCGACCCGCTTGCGGGTTGCGCGCTGCGCGCGCGTGTTGGGCTGCGCGCGTCTCTCTCGACCCCTCGACTGCGCGGGGTCCTCGACCCGCTTGCGGGTTGCGCGCTGCGCGCGCGTGTCGGGCTGCGCGTCTCCCCTCTCGACCGCTCGACTGCGCGCGTGGTCCTCGACCCGCTTGGGGCTGCGCGCGCGCGTTCGGGCTGCGCGTCTCGAGCCTTCGACGCGCCGGTCCTCGGCGCGGTCAGGCGATGCGCGGCAGCGTGATGCGGAACGTCGTGGTGTCGCCCGGCGTGCTCTCCGCGCGGATGCGGCCGCCGTGCGCTTCGACGATGCCGCGGCAGATGTAGAGCCCGAGGCCGAGGCCCTCGGTCTTGCTGCTGCGCGCCGCGCGCGATCGGCTGAAGCGATCGAACACGTGCGGGAGCTCCTCGGGGGCGATGCCGCGACCGCGGTTCGACACGAGCACGTCCACCTCGTTCGGCTCGGCGTCCGCGAGCACCTCGATGCGGATCGGGGTGCCGGGATCGCCGTATTTGTGCGCGTTCGAGATGAGGTTCACGAGCACCTGCTCGAGCCGCTGCGCATCACCACGCACCGTCGCGGTGCCGTGCTCGACGAGCTGCAGCTCGTGCCCCGCGAGCAGGTTCGTGTTGCGCTCCACCACCTCGCGCGCGAGCGCGCCGACGTCGATCTCGCGCTGCGTGATCGAGAGCCGTCGCGACTCGATGCGCGACGCGTCGAGCAGATCCTCGACCATGCGCGTCAGCGTGCGCGTGGACGACTGGATGCGATCGAGCGTCTTGCGCTCGCTCGGTCGCAGCGTGATCACGTGCCGCAACAGCCCGGTCGACATCGAGATCACGCTGAGCGGCTGGCGCAGGTCGTGCGCGATGATCGACGACCACTCGTCGCGCATGCGCTCGAGCTCCTTCACGACCGAGATGTCGCGGAACACCAGCACCGCGCCGACGACGCGCTCACCGACCCGCACCGGGGTCGCGCTCGCGAGGATCGGCACCGCGCGGCCTTCCGTCGTGCGCACCGCCAGCTCGATCCCCGCCGCGCTCTCGTGACGCTCCAGCGCGCGAGAGAGCGGACGCTCGGTCTCGGGCAGCGGCGCGCCGCGCGCATCGACCATCTCGTAGAGCGTGTCGATCGCCGCCGCGCCCGACGCTCCATCGCGCGCGAGCCGCCGCGCGGCCTCGTTCTGCGACACGATCCTGCCGTGCTCGTCCGTCAGCACGACGCCTTCCGGCATCTGCTCGATCACTGCGGACAGCCACGCGCTCTTCAGCGACACCGCCTCGTACGCGCGCGCGGTCTCGATCGCCGGTCCGACGCGCGCCGCGAGCATCCGGAGCACGCGCACGTCGGCCTCCGCGAACACCTCGCCCTTCTGCGTGCTCGCGACGAAGAGGCTGCCCACCGGCCGACCGCGGTGCACGATCGGCACCGCGGCGAGCGCGTGGAGGCGCGGAGGCCCGTCGCGGAGGCCGCCGAACGCCGCGTGCGTCGCGACGTCGCCGGTGAGCACGATCTCGCCGCTCGCCGCGACGCTGCCGAGCGTCCCGATCGCGTGGGGACGACCGAGCTCGCGCTCGAGCTCGGGATCGATCCCGATCACCGCCCAGTCCTCGAAGCGCTGCCCTGGATCGCTCCCGATCGCGACCGCGACCGCGTCGGCGCACGTGAGCAGCTGCGCCTGCAGCGCGATCGTGTGCAGCAGCGACGCGCGGCTGGTGTCCGGAAGCGCCGCGAGCTCCTCCGCGACCACGCTGCTCGCGCGCGTCACTCGCTCGAGCTCGTCGCGCAGCCTGCGCTCGGTCTCCGACGCGCGGCGCAGCTCGTCCTCCATCTCCTTGCGCGCGCTGATGTCGCGCGCGCTCGCCGAGATCATCAGCACGCGACCGTCACGTCCGATCACCGGCCACACCGTGACCGACACCGGGATGCGCCGGCCGTCCTTGTGCATCAGCAACGTCTCGTACGGCGCGACGCGCAGACCTCGCCGAAGCCGCGCGAACAGGCGCTCGGTGTCGTCGTGCAGCTCGGGCGGGACCAGCGGCGCGTAGGTCTCGCCGATCATCTCGCTCGCGCTCCAGCCGTAGAGCCGCTCCGCCGCCGGGTTCCACTCGGTCAACCGGCCGTCGACCGTGATCGCGACCACCGCGTCCTCGGCCGACTCGACCATGCTCGCGAACCGCGCGCGCTGCGCCTCGACCGCGCGCTCCTCGGTCACGTCGTCGACCTGCAGCGCGTGGAAGAGCAGGCGCCCCGCGCGATCGCGCAGCGCCGTCGCCGCGATGCGCACCGGGAACGTCGAGCCGTCGCTGCGCACGTGCTCCGAAGCGATGCGCGCGTGCCCGTTCGCCGCGTTCCGCTCGAGCATCGCGCGCGCCTCGTCGCGATGATCGGGCGTGTGCAGCGCGTCGAACGCGAGCCCGCGCAGCGCGTCGACGCTGGATCCGCGCTGCGCTGCGAGCGCGTCGTTCACCAGCTCGAGCGTGCCGTCCGGGCGCGCGAGCGCCGCGCCCCAGTCCGCGTGCTCGAAGAAGAGCTTCCACTTCGCGGCCTCGGCCGCCGCGACGTCGCGTGCCTCGTCGGCGCGATCGAGCGCGCGCGCGGTCGACGCGATCCACGCCGCACCGAGCAGCGTGGCGGCCACCGCGAAGAGCGCAGCGGACTCGAGCTGCGTGTAGAGCCCGCGCGTGTGCCCGACCGTCACGAGCAGCCCGAGCACCGGCACCGCGAAGAGCGCCGCGAAGAGCCGGCGCGCCATGTGACCGGCCGTGCGCGAGCCCCCGAGCACCCGCGCGAGGCCGGGACGAGGCCGCGCGATCACCACGCCGACCGAGAGCGCGAGCAGCGCGATCGCGGTGAGCACGCTCATGCCCGTCGTGCGCAGCGAGCGCGTCGCTTCGTGGAGCGCGGCCGCGCCGTACACGTGGCCGTAGAACGCGGTGAGCGCGATGACCGCGCCGATCGCGGCCGCCACCGCGGCGACGCGCGTCCCGACCGATCGGCGCGGCTCGATCGCGAGCAGGGCGATGCCGAGCGCCGTGAACGCGAGCGCGGTGTTCGGTCCCGGCAGCAGCGATCCCGCCGCGCGCCCGAAGCACGCGATGCGCTCGAGCGCGAGATCGATCCCGAGCAGGTACTGCGCGAGCGTGAGCGCACCGATCGCGGTCACGGCGAGCGCGAGCACGCGCGAGATCACGACCCGCGTCGTCCCGCTCGGGCCCGACGCCGCGCGCAGCGCGAGCGATGCGCCGGCGAGCGCGGCCGCGAGCGCGGTGGTCGGCATCATCGCGGGATGCGCGCGCGGTCCGAGCGGTGCGCGCGCCCACCACGAGGCGAGCATCGCGGTGCCGACCAGCGCGACGATCACGCCGATCGCGCGCGCGACGCGCGGCAGGTCCACCGCGAGCGCGGGCACCCCCGCGAGCGGGCGGACGAGCGTGGCCTGCGCGCGCATCGGCGGCCTCCGAAGAGGCAGCTAAGCAACGCGAGCGCTGGCTCAACGCGGCGGGATCACGACGCGTTCACGATCGCCCGCAGCGCCTCCGCGACCTGCTCGCCCTTCTCGGGGCTGGTGAACCGCGCGACCGCCGTCGCGAGGTGCGGCAGGAGCCGCTCCACGTCGCTCTTCGTGAGCGCCGTGGGATCGAGCTCCTCGCGGCGACACTGCGCCTGCATCACCGGCCACGGGAACGACGTGAAGCGCGCGAGCGCGTCGAACACCTCGCGCGAGATCTTCCCGAGCTGCACGCCCTGCGGCAGCGTGCGCTGCGCGAAGCCGCTCATCGTGCGAGGCGGTGCTGGTGCGCGTCGAGCTGGCTCGACGGCGCCATGATGAACTCACAACGCTCGTCGCCGCGCGCCAGACAACGGAGCTCGCGGCCGTGCACGTCGATCTGGAACGCCTCGCTGCACCAGCCCGCCGAGTAGCCCGCGCTGAACAAGCACGCGGTGTCCGCGGTGCGGCGCTTCTGCGACGCGAGCACCTCGGTCTCGAACGTGTTCGGGTGCAGGTAGTGCAGGAAGTACGAGTCGTTCGGCGCGGGCGCGCTGTCCTCGAGGATCTCGACGATCGCCCAGCCCGCGTGCGCGAAGTGCACGGGCCCCGCGGCGAGGCGATCGACGCCCTCCTCGCCACCGAGCCGCGCGACGAACGCGCGCGCATCGCTGCGGCCGATCTCGCGTGCGGTGTTGTAGACGAACGCGCGCGCGGTCTCGGCGCCGAAGGTCTCTTCGAGCGCGTCGAACCAACTCAGGTAGAGGCTCTCGCAGCGCATCAGGACGTAGCGCTCGCCGCCGATGCGCACCGAGCCGTTCTCCGGCTCGCGCTGCATCCGCGAGAACATCGCTCCGACGTACTGCTCGGCCTGCGCGAACGGCGGCTCCATCGGCGTGGGCACTCGGACGCTCTTGAGCATGAGTACGGTTCTACCTGAGCGGCAATACCCACCACAACGGAAACAACGCTCCCCTACTGGAATGGCGAGTGGCGCGCGTCGTGCTGGAAGAGCGTCGGAGGTCCCGACCGTGGGGCGAGGACGGAGGACGATGCGACGCTGCGAGACGAAGCAGCGCTGCGATGGAGCGCAGCGCGCGAGGGTGCGAGACCGAGCTCGACGGCGCGTCGGTCCAGCGAGTCTCGTCGCGATGCTCGTGGCGCTCGCGGGATGCGGCGAGAGCACGACGAGCCTGCTCGTCGTGGTCACCGCGGATCCAGACGTCCGCGAGCGCAGCGCGTCGGTGCGCCTCCAGGTCACCGGCGGGCACGACGGCGACACGTCGGAGCTCGACGAGACGCACCAGACGAACGAGGACGCGTGGCCGCTGCGCGCGGTGATCGTGCCGATGCACGGCGACGCATCGCGCCCGGTCGACATCGCGCTCGAGGCGCTCGACGCGAACGAGCGCGCGGTCGCGCGCATCCGCGCGGCGCCTGCGTTCGAGGCGGGGCGCACGCGCGTCGTCGCCCTGCACTTCGAGGCGTCGTGCCTCGGCGTGCTCTCGTGCGCAGCGGGGCAGACGTGCTCGGAGGGTCGCTGTGTCGCGGTCCCGCGCCAGACGCCCGACGCAGGCGTGCCCTCGATGCGCGACGACGGCGGCGCGCCCGCGCCTCGCGTCGACGCGGGCCCCTCGTGCCGCGCGGTGACGAGCTACGCGGACGTCGACGGCGACGGCTGGGGCGACGACGCGCGAAGTCGCTCGAGCTGCGAGGTCCCTGCGGGCTACGTCTCGCGCGCCGGGGACTGCGACGACACGTGCGCGCAGTGCACCCCGCGCGGCGGCGAGATCTGCGACGGCGCGCGCGACGAGGACTGCGATGGTCGCGTGGACGAGGACTGCGAGTGCGTGATCGCGCGCACCCGCGCCTGCCCCGGCGGCGACGACGTGTGCGTGCCCGGCGTGCAGACGTGCCTCCTCGGTCGCTGGGGCGAGTGCGACGGGCGCGTCGACCGTCGCGACGAGGAGTGCAACGCGCGCGACGACGACTGCGACGGGCGCATCGACGAGGATCTGCGTCGCGGGTGCGGTCGCGGATGTCACTCGACGTGCGTGCTCGGCGTGTGGGGCCCGTGTCGCGACGGCGGAGAGCGCTGCGACGACGACTGAGAGGTCGAGTACGCTCGCGCGCATGACGTGGCGCACGGGCGTGCTCGGGATCGCGATCGTCCTCGCGGGCGCGTGCGGCGCGCGCGACACCGCGCCGCCGCCCGAGCCGCCAGTACCGGTGCCGGTGGCCGACACGCCGCCGCCGCACGGCCCACCGATCCCGGGCCCGACGGCGCGATCGATCGTGCGCACGGAGCGACCCTTCGCGGTCACCGGCGCGCTGCCGGGCGCAGAGGAGCTCGTCGAGCGCGCGCGCCAGCACGCATCGGTCTGCTACGCGCAGGTGCCGAGCCCCGAGGGGGTGATGGAGCTCGCGATCGACGTCGCCGACGATCGCGTGCGCGACGTGCGGGTGGTGCGCGACGAGCTCGCGAGCTCGACCGTGCTCGCGTGCCTTCGCGAGCGCGTCCTCGCGATGCCGGTGCAGGGTTCGTCCGCGGCGTCGATCGTGGTCGCGTGGCGCTTCGCGAGCGCGCCGATCGACGTCGAGCGCGACTGCAGCGAGGACCGCGAGTGCGTGATGGTGAGCGGCGTGTGCGGTGAGCCGGTCTCGGTGCGCGAGGCCGTCCGGGACACCGCGCAGGCGCGCTACCGCCAGCTGAGCGCGGTCGCGACGTGCGCGGGCAACGTCCCCGCCGTGACCGCGGTCGCCCGATGTCGCGAGGGTCTCTGCACCGCGGTGCCGGTGCCGTGAGCGAGCGATCGCTGCACCGCGTCCACCGGTACGTCGGCCCGCCCGAGATCGCGGCGCACGCGCGCACCGAGCCCGCGGGCGCAGCGATCACGAGCGGCGAAGCGCTCGAGCGCGTCGCGCGCACGCTCGATCGTCGCGGCGTCGTGACCACGACCTACGTCGTCGATCTCGACGGCGTCCTGCGCATCGCGGATCGCTCGAGCGAGCACGTCGCGTGCGCCGGAGGCCGCCCGGTGCTCGCCGCGGGTGAGCTCGAGGTGAGCGGATCGCGCGTCGTGTCCGCGACGAACCTCTCGACCGGCTACTGCCCCGAGGCCGGGTGCTGGAGCGCGCTCGCGGAGGCCCTCGATCGCGCGGGGATCGCGCGGCCGAGCGCGTTCGCGCACGCGTTCGAGATGCGACGCTGCGTCGCGTGCGGCGCGCGCCAGGTGACGAAGGACGGTGAGCTCGAGTGCGTCGAGTGCGGCGCCGCGCTCGCTGCGCGATGGAACTTCGACGCGGTGCGCTGGCGTCGTGCGTGGTGCGGCCCGTGGATGATCGACGTCGTCGAGGCGCCCACGTCGCGCGACGAGGATCGCGTGGAGGTCGCGATCGAGAGCGATCGTGTGCGCCTCGCGCTCTCCGATGGAGCGGGAGGGACGGCGCACGGCGCGAGCGCCGCGCTTCGCGTCGCACGCATCGCCCTCGATCGCGAGGACCCCGCGACGGCGATCGCGCGCGCCGACGCAGCGCTCGCGTCGGTCGCGTCCGGCGAGGCGACCGCGGTCGTGATCGATGTCGAGCTCGGTGCGACCGCGCTGACGTGTCGCGGCGCGAGCGCCGGGGACTCGCGCGCGTGGATCGTCGGGCCCGATCGCATCGACGAGCTCACCGCGACGCAGCGGCGCAAGCCGCTCGTCGGATCGGGGCGCGCCGTGGTCGCTCCGTTCGCCGGCGGAGGGCCGTCGCTGCTCGTCGCGAGCGACGGCCTCGATGCGCCGGAGAGCGTGCTCGCGCGCTGCGTGCGCGAAGGCGGGGATGCGCTCGGGTGGGCGCTCGTCGACGCAGTGCGCCTGCCTTCGGGCGCACTGCGTGACGACGTCTCGGCGATCGTGATCCGCCGCGCGTGATCAGCGCGTGAGGATCGCCTCGTCCGCGGCGGTCGCGGGCGCGTCCAGCTGCGGCGGTCGCATCGACGCGAAGCGCGCGTCGTGATCGGGCGTGACTTCCTCGGGCGTCGCGCTCGCCTGCTCGTCGACGGCGGCGCCCACCAGCGCGGCCGCGCTGTCGTAGCCCCACGAGAGCACCTTCGCGATCACCACGGGATCGACCACGGTCTGCGGGTGCCACACCGTCGTGCGGAGCGTCGGCGCGTCGCCGCCCGCGCGCAGCGAAGCGAGCGGCACGACGAAGTCGCCCGCGCCGTAGCCCCCGATGCGCAGGCGTCCGTTCGACGCGCGCTCCACGCCCGTCTTGGTCGGATACCAGCTCGAGTAGAAGCGCACCGCGCGCTGCACGAGCGGGCTGTCGAAGAGCGTGTCGTGCAGCGCGTCGCGCATCGTCCGCAGCAACGCGCGCGGCGCGCGCCCCGGCTCCCAGCACGTCTCGTCGTCGACCAGGTGCGCGTCGAGCACCGCCCCGTGCGGGAAGAGCTGCACGAGACCCGGCCACGACGACGCCATCGCGCGCACGTCGTCGAACGTCTCGTCGATCGACGCTGCGCCGAGCGCGTGCATCAGCCACGGCTCGCCCAGGTGGGCCGCGACCGCGTCGAAGCTGCCGCCGAGCGGCACCGCGACGAACGCCACGCGCGAGAACGCGTCGAGATCGGCGTCGCTCCGCTGCGCCCACGCGCTCGCGACGAGCCCGCCCATCGAGTGCGCCACGAGGATCATCGGACGGCCGTGCTTCGCGCGCAGCGCGCGCACCTGATCGCCGAACCGACGCGCCTCGTCGCGCACGTCGCGCCGCCAGTCGTACGTGATCGTCTCGACGTGCATGCCGCAGAGCTGCCACGCGGTGATCGCCGGGCCGTACGCGAGATAGAGCGGCGCGCGCTCGGGCACCACGTCCGACTCCTCGTGCGGCCGCGCCCACGATGCGTCCGCGAGCGCGAGCCGACGCGCGACGCTGCCGGTCACGGTGCGCCCCGCGTGGCACCAGATGCGCGCGCTCGGATCGCTGCGCTCCGCGAGGTGCCCTCCGAGGATGCCGTGCACGACGACGACGACCGGACGCTCGACGTCGTCCGCGTCGAGCGTGTCCAGGGGCGCCTCGTTCGAGATGGCGCGCAACAGCGCCAGCGTCTCGAGTGGGAACAGCGCCGGTAGGTTCGTCTCCTCGTCGGAGCGGAATCGCTCGGCGAGCGCGTCCAGCGACGCGCGCTCGAGGAGCTCGAGCAGCGGTTTCGTCATCCCATCCCTCCCGGCGGCAGCATAACGCGCGCTCTCGCCGGACTGGCGAAGATCCTCGCGTGGGAACATGCGTTCTCGCCGCCGGGGGTGAGGCCTCGTGCCGCACTGCGCGCGCGTTCGTCGAGGATGTCCCCGACACGCGCGCGACGATCACCACGTCACGACGTACGAGCAGCTCGAGCCGTTCGAGTAGCGACACTCCGTGTGCCGCACCGACGCGTTCGTCGCGCCGGTCAGACGCAGGCCCATCTCGATCCACGCCGGGCATCCGGGCCCGCAGAAGAGCTGGTTGGGCGCGACGTCGTCGCCCACCGGCGCGTCGAGCGTCAGGCGCCAGTGACGCGGCCCCATGTCCTTCGGCGTCAACGTGCCGCTGTCGAAGTAGCGATTCCACAGCGAGCCGGTGCGCGAGAGCAGGAACTCGGGCGACCCGAAGCGCAGCGCCATCTTGTAGACGGTGCCGAGATCGTTGTCGGCGATGAACGCCGAGAGCTTCCGCATCTCGTCGTCGCGCGTGCGGTGCTCGGCGAGCAGCGTGGTGACCGCCCGATTGACCACGCCGATCGGCACCCACCCGCCCGCGAGCAGCATGCCGGACAGCACCTCTCGATCCTCACGACTGGCGCGCTCGACCACCGTGCTCCACGCCTGCTGACCGTAGGTCTGCACCGCGTAATTGCGCATGTGGAGGACGAGGCTGGCTTTGCCGCGCGCTTGTTTCAGCATCTTCGCGGCGCAGAGTACACCGCGCGTACGCGCGCTGATCGGGCGATTGACGTGCTAGGCAAACGAGCCGTCATCTCCGTACCGAAAATCCACCGTTCTCGCCGACCCGCGAATGGGTGCACCATCAGGGGAGAATGTTCCTCCAGAACGCGGGTCGTATCGGAAATGTCCCCAAGAAGAAGTTCCTCTACTCGCGCAAGGGCCCTTGGCCACAGCCCTCGCCCACCGAGCCCCTCGGCACCGCGCCCGAGGTGTTGCACCTCCCGTGGCAGGAGGTCCTCGACTTCCAGCTGCACATCGGCCTGCGCTACATGCGCGACCTGTTCGTGTGCGGGCCCGCCGCGCTGGTGAAGGCGCTCGGGTTCCGCGAGCTCCCCGAGATCCCCGACGACGCGCTGGCGAGCGCGCTCACACGCGGGCTCTACTCGCGTTTCCTCGCGCCGCTCGATCCGCCGGATCACGCGAAATTCGGCCTGGATCCCAGCGACGGCGCGCTCCGCTACAAGATCGACTTCACGCCGATCGCGAGAGTCGATCCGTACGAGGGCATGTACGTCGCGCCGACGATCACGCTGCTGCGTCGCGAGGGCCCGACGAGCCCCACGTTCGTCGTCGAGGCGGTCGCGATCGGCGAGACCGAGCTCGTGCTGCGCCCCGGTGACGGCGCGTCGTGGGAGCTCGCGAAGTACTTCGTCCTGCAGGGCTGCAGCTACGGGACGCTCTTCACCGAGCACCCCAACGTCCACTTCCCGTACGACACGATCAACGCGATCACGAAGGGCTCGATCCCGACCGATCACCTGCTCTTCCAGCTGCTGCACCCGCACCTGCGGTTCTCGCTCGTGCTCGACAATGCAGTGCTGCAGTCGCCCGCGTCGGTGATCAGCGAATTCCGACACACGATCTACGACCCGTTCACCGCCCGCGCGAGTGATGGGCTGATGTCGTTCTTCATCGCCGGATACAAGGGCATTCGAGACAATGCCGCATATCCCGGCTACCGATATGCCGACTCGATTGCCTCGCTCGGGCTGCCTCCGACGGACTACGGACGTTTTCTCGAGTCCTATTTCGGCCCGTTCCACTGGCTCACGCAGCAGGTCGTCGGCGCGATGGACGACGACGAGATGTCGTACTGCGAGGAGTGGGCGCGCTGGATCCGCGTGTGGATCGAGTCGTTCCCCGAGCTGCCGTACCGGCACGTCGACGCGGCCGGGAAGCAGCGCACGCGCGAGAAGCTCGCGTTCGCGCTCGCGGTGATGCTCTGGGACGTGACGGTCGTGCACTCGACCGATCACCACGACTTCGCGACCGACATCCCCGTCGAGTGGAAGTGCTTCCGCCTGCGCGTGCCGCCGCCGGTCGCGCGCGCCGGGAGCGCGGTGGATCGCGGCAAGCTCTCGCGGCGCATCGACCTGTTCAAGTCGCACCTCGCGCACCGCATGTTCTTCGCGCCGACCACGGTCACGAAGCTGATCGACACCGAGTACGACTTCGGCACCGACGCGCTGCGCGCCGTGCACAACGAGTTCATCGAGCGCCTGCGCCGCGTCGACGCGGATCTCCCGTCGCGCGGCATCAAGCGCTTCATCCCGCTCGGCGAGATCGCCGCGAGCATCCAGTACTAAAAGTCAGGCGCCGCGCACCAGCACGAGGCGCGTGTAGAGCAGCGCGAAGCCGGCGTTCTGCGCGTTGTGCTGCGAGCGCGAGCCGGGTTGGGTCGTCACGACCGCGAGGTCGCAGCCCGCCTCGGCCGCGTCGCGCAGTCGCGCGCGGAGCAGCGCGCTCTGCACGCCGCGGCGGCGATGCGCCGGCAACGTCGCCGCGCCCGCGAGCTGGGCGATCGCGCCGTTTTCGTCGCGATGCACGCGCAGGCTCGCGCCTCCCGCGATCGCGCCCTCGCGCATCGCGAGATAACGCCGGTAGCCCTGCGCGCCCGCGATGTCGTGGAACACCTGCACCAGCGCGTCGCGCGGGAACGCCTCGTGCGCCGCGACGTGCGCGCCGTCGGGGTGCTCGAAGCCGTTCACCACGGTGTCGATCCACGCGTCGCCCTCGTCGTCCCGCGCGCGCCGCACCTCGATCGCCGGCGGCGCGAGCGACGCGCGATCGAGCCGCATCCCGAGCACGTTCTCCGCTCCGACCAGCGTGTAGCCGCGCGCGATCAGCGCGTCCGCGCGCGACAGATCGGCGAGCGTCGAGAGCTCGAGCTGCACTGCGCCCTCGCGTGATCGCACCGCGTCCTCGAACCCGCGCAGCGCCGCGTCCTCGGCCTCCGCGTCGCCGAAGCCCCAGCCGATCACCTTGTCGAACGGCGATCCCCCGATCCACACGCCGACGCCGAGCCCACCGAGCGCACGCAGGAGCACTTCGCGTGTCCCGTGCGCCCGCACCGCTTCCGCGACCTCGCGGGTCAGCCCCGATTCCGCCGCTTCGATGCGGCGCGCCAGCACGACGTCGGCGAACATCGACCTCACCTCATCCGATCTTCGAGCACATCGTCTCGGCGCTCGACACCGTGAGCCCGCGGCCGGGCTCGATCTCGAGCGCCTTCACCACGCCGTCCTCCGCGTACAGCGCGAAACGCCGCGTGCGCGTGCCCATGCCGAAGCCCGATGCGTCGAGCTCGAGGCCGAGCTTCTTCGTGAGCTCCGCGTTGCCGTCGGCGAGCATCAGCACCTTGCCGTCGACCTCTTGGGCCTTGCCCCACGCGCTCATCACGAACGCGTCGTTCACGGCCATGCACGCGACGGTGTCGATGCCCTTCGCGACGAGCTCGCCGTGGCGATCGACGTAGCCGGGGAGGTGCTGCGCCGAGCACGTCGGCGTGAACGCGCCGGGCACCCCGAAGAGCACGACTTTCTTTCCTGCGAACACCTCGTGCGTCGCGAGCGGCTTCGGTCCGTCGGCCGTCATGTACATGAGGGTCGCGTCGGGGATGCGGTCGCCGATCTGGATCGTCATGGTCGTCTCTCTCCTTGGCGGAGAGGCATGACGGAAACGTCTCGCCCCGTCCAATCCCGCGCACCGTCGCGATCGCGCTCCTCGCGCTGATCGCGCGCGCACCCGACGAGGTGCGACCCACGCGCCGATGCAGGCGCGTCACCCACGTGCGCCCGCGCGCCTCGCGCGGCGCTCGCCCTTTCTGCTCTCGAGGTCTGGATGCTCGATCGTGGTCTCTCGTTCGGATCGTTCCTGCTCGTCGCGCTCGTGCTCGCAGGGTGCGAGTGCTCGAGCGGCGGAGGTGCGCGCGCCTGCGCGACGGCCGCCGACTGCAGCGGAGGCGCTGCGTGCATCGAGGGCGAGTGCGTCGCGCCGGGGGACGGCGGCACGAACGACGGGCACGACGGCGCGATCGAGGCCGACGCGCACACGCCGGGCGGCGATGCGAGCGGCCCGCCGTGCGACGAAGGAACGTGCGCCGGGGACGCGCGCTGCGTCGACGGACGCTGCGTCCCGTTCGGTCCGGGCGAGCACGACGAGACGTGCACGCGCCCCGAGAGCTCGGGCCCGGTGCGCCCGCAGATCCAGTGCGCGTTCGAGACCGCGCCCGCCGGCGATCCGCGCCCGGAGGCGATCCGCGCGCTCGGCACGCCGCTCGTCGCGAACCTCGGGATCGGCTCGCCCTCGCGCCCGAGCATCGTGTACGTCGCGGACTACGCGTACACCGACGGCACGCCGCGCGGCTGCACCTCGGGCGGCGTGCTGCGCGTGCTCGACGGCGCGACGTGTGTCTCGCAGGCGGTCTCGACCGACGTCGTGCTCGACTCGCCGGTCACGCCGGCGATCGGCGATCTCGATCTCGACGGTCGCCCCGAGATCGTCGCGGCCGCGATCGAAGGCGGTCTCGCCGCGTTCCGCGTCGCGACCGATGGATCGCTGAGCGTCGCGTGGCGCACCACCCTCGAGAGCGGCGAGCCCGACACCTGGGGCTCGACGCAGTGCCAGTGGGGCGCGGTCTCGCTCTACGATCTCGACGACGACGCGCGGCCCGAGGTGCTCTACGAAGGCGCGGTGTGGGACTCGAACGGCGTGCGCGTGACGACGCTGCCGGGCTGGGTGCACATCGGCAACGGCACGCCGGTGCCGGTCGGCGACTTCGACGACGACGGCCGCGTCGAGGCTGTCGCGGGCAACGCCACGTGGGAGTTCGACGCGACGACGCGCACCTTCGCGATCGAGAGCGGATTCTCGACGACCGTGCGCGCGGGGTTCACCGCGGTCGCCGATCTCGGCGACTTCCCGGCCGTGCGCGGCGACGCGCCGGGACGCCCCGAGGTCGTCACCGTGATGTACGGCGAGGTCTCGGTGCGCACCCTCGCGGGCGGGCTGATCGTCGAGTACGACCGCCTCTCCGAGGGCAACGGCGGGCCGCCGACGATCGCCGACTTCGACGGTGACGGCGTGCGCGAGATCGGCGTCGCGTTCGGCGACAGCTACGAGGTGTTCGATCTCGCCGAGGACGACGGCCGCCTCTGGAGCCAGCCCTCGCAGGACAGCACGAGCCAGCGCACCGGCTCGTCGGTCTTCGACTTCAACAACGACGCACGCGCCGAGGTGGTGTACGGCGACGAGTGCTTCGTGCGCGTGTACGACGGTACGACCGGCGACGTCGTGTTCTCGCAGGCGCGCTTCTCGTGGACGTGGACCGAGAACCCGATCGTCGTCGACTCGGACGCCGACGGATCGGCCGAGGTGATCATGGGCGCGAGCGCGTCGTGCAACCCCGGGTACTGCCCCGCGGTCGATCCGCTGTTCGCCGGTGTCGGCTGCGAGAGCGACGCGGACTGCGTGTCGGGCGCGTGCGACGAGGGCCTCTGCCGCTGCACCACCGATGCAGAGTGCGGCACGACCTACGGCTGCGTCGCGGCGATCGCGGGCACGCCCGGCGACGGCAACGTGTGCCGCGCGCAGCATCGCGACTGCGTCGCCGGCATCCGCGTGTATCGCGATGGGAGCGATCGCTGGCCCTCGTCGCGCACGATCTGGAACCAGCACGGCTATCACGTGACCAACGTCGAGGAGGACGGAACGATCCCGCGCACCAGCGAGATGCGCGCGAACTGGGCCGACGACGAGCTCAACAACTTCCGTCAGAACGTGCAGGGCGAAGGCGCGCGCAGCGCTGGGCCCGACCTCACGATCCAGTCGATCACCGCGCTGTGCAGCGTGACCGACGGCAGCACCGACATGCGCGCGACGTTGTGCAACCGCGGTCCGGTGTTCCTCGACACCGGCATCCAGGTCGTCTTCGATCAGATCGGCGACGACGGAGCGCGCACGCGGCTCTGCGACCTGCGCACGACCGAGCCGGTGGCGCCCGGCGTGTGCACGACCGTGAGCTGCACCGCGCCGGTGCCCGCGGACGGCGTGTTCGAGGCGACCGCGGATGACGCGCGCACGATCGCGGAGTGCCGCGAGGCGAACAATTCGGCGCGCGACGTCGCCGACTGTCTCGAGTGAAGCCCGAGAGCTCGCGATCGAGCGCCACCAGCGGCTCGATCGCGAGCTCTGCTCTATACCTGCGCCCCATGGGGCCCACCGTGCTCGTTCCAGCGCGCGCGTCACGCACGCGCGTCCGCTTTGGTGATCTCGCGCTCGCGCTGTTCGCGTTCGTCGCGATCGCCGGCGCTCACGCCGTCGTGCGCGCGCAATCGCTGCCCTCGACCGTTCGCTACGAGCTGTCGAACGGGCTGCACGTCGTGCTCGATCCGCTGCCGGGGCGCGACACCGTGACGGTGCTCGTCTCGGTCGACGTCGGGCGACGCGATCAGCCCGACGGCTGGACCGGGCTCGCGCACCTGACGGAGCACCTGCTCTTCCGCGGCACCGCGGCGGCGCCGGGCGACGTGTCGTCGCGGCTCGATGCTTGGGGCGCCATCGAGCACAACGGCGAGACCAGCGACGACTTCACGCGCTACTACGAGGTCGTGCCGCGCGGCGCGCTCGAGCGCGTGCTGTGGCTCGAGGCCGAGCGGCTCGCGCACGGCATGGACGCCGTCGACGACGCGGCGGTCGAGCAGCAGCGTCGAGTCGTCGATCGCGAGCGCGAGCTGCGGACCTGGGGCCGCGAAGCGGTCTGGGATCTCGTGCTCGGCCTGCTCTATCCGGCGGGCCATCCGTACTCGCGCGCGCTCGAGCGGCGAGACGACGTGCAGGCGATCCGCGCGACGCACGTGCACTCGTTCTTCCAGCGCCACTACGTCCCGGCGCGCATCACGCTCGTCGTGTCCGGCGGGTTCGATCCCGACCCGACGCGGGCATGGATCGAGCGCTATTTCGCGCCGCTGCGTCCCGCGGGCGCCGCGACGCCGCCGCCGATCGAGGTGCCGCCGCCGGTGCGCTTCGACGGCGAGCGCCGCGTGCTCGCCGAGGCGCAGCGGGCCGACGATCTGCTCTACGTGATCTGGCCCTCGCCTCCGTGGGGCACGGCCTCGGACGCCGCGCTCGACTTCGTCGCGAGCGAGCTCGAGCACCGGCTCGAGGAGCGCATCCGTGTCGCCGGCGGAGCGCTCTCGGTCGACGTGCGGCAGGACAGCGGCGCGTTGTGCTCGACGTTCGAGGTCGTCGTCACGGTGCCGCGCGGCCAGGGCACGCTCGCGTCGCTCGAGGCGCTCGACGCGGAGCTCGCGACCATGCGCGAGACGCCGATGGACGCGCGGGTGCTCGATCGCTGGCGCACGAGCTTCGTCGAGGGCGAGATCATGCGGCTCGACGACTCGCTCCAGCGCGCGCAGCGCCTCGGACAGCGGATGCCCGCGTTTCCCGGCGGGTACTTCGACGTCGGCGCGAACCTCGAGCGCTATCGCGCGGTGACGGCCGACGCCACGCGCGACGCTGCGCGCGAGTGGTTGCCGGCGGGACGCCGGCTCGTCGTGTCGATCGCGAGCCGCCGCGAGGCGCCGATCGAAGGGCGCATCATCAGCGAGCTGACGCTCGTCGACGGCGAGGTGCGGCCGTGACGCGTCTCGCGCTGCTCGTCGCCCTCGCGCTCGCCGGCTGCGGCACCTCGCGCGCGCCGCTGCCTCCTCCGGTGTCGCCGATCTCGGCGACGCCCGCGCTCGCCGCGCCGGACGACACCAGCGCGTGGGCCGCGCAGGTCCCCACGCTGCCCGAGATCCGCACGATCACGCTCGCGTCGGGCATCACCGTGCAGCTCGTGCCGCGTCACGACGCGCCGGTCGTGTACACGATCCTCGTCGGGCGCGGCGCGCACGGACGCACCGACGATGCGACCGCGGCGATCGATGCGCTCGTCGAGCGTGCGCTCGGCGCGGGGCTGCCGCGCGCGCTCGGCGAGGTCTCGCGCGACGATCACGTCGTCGCGGCGCGCGCGACGGGACGCGGGCTCTTCGTGTCGTCGGGCGTGGTCCCGACGGAGATCGATCGTGTGCTCGAGCGCTTCGCGCAGCTCGTCGAGGGTCGCGGCTTCGACGACGCCGAGATCGAGCGCTCGCGCGCGGCGCTGCTCGAGCACGCGCGCTTCGAGACCGGTCAGCGGCGGCGGCGCTCGCACCCGCCCGCGTCGGAGGAGCTCTTCACGCGCCTCTACGGCGAGGGCGATGCGCGCGTGGCCGCGTCGCGCATCCTCGCGGCGCGCGTCGAGCCGCTGACGCTCGCGCGCGTCCGCGCGCGCGTCGCGCAATTCCTGCGGCCGGAGTCGACCGCGCTGATCGTCGTCGGTGACTTCGATCCCGCCGATCTCGAGTCTCGCATCCGCGCGCGATGGGACGCGCTCGTCGCGCCGCCGAGCACGCCGCCCCGCGCGGCGCTGCAGGCGCCCGCGTTCCCGACGCCGGACCCGCGCCTCCGCATCTATCCGACCGACGACGATCCGCGCGCCGTGCTGCGCCTCGTCGAGCGCGGTCCACCGCGCGACCACGAGGACTACGCGGCGTTCTGCGTGCTCGCGCGCCTCGCGGGCGGGATGTTCAGCGCGGCGATCAACCTGCGCTTCCGCGAGCAGCGCGGCGACACGTACGGCGTCGCCGCGCGTGTGATCGACGAGGTCGACCACACGCTGCTCGAGATCCAGATGGTCGTGCCCGTGGCGACGGTCGGCGATGCCGCGTCGAACGTCGTCGCCGAGCTCGAGCGCCTCTCCGACGCGAGCCGCATCACGGCCGAAGAGCTCTCGCTCGCGCGCAACGTGGAGCTCGCGCGGCGCGCCGGGAGGTTCGACTCGGCGTGGGGCTCCGCGTACACGCTCGCGGTCGCGTTCATGGTGGGTGATGCGCCCGAGGCGATCCTCGCGACGAGCGCGCGCATCGAGCGCGTCACGGCGGAGGAGGTCGCGACGGTCGCGCGTCGCTGGGTGCGGCCGGACCACGCGCCGATGGTGATCATCGGCGCGTGGTCGTGGATGATCTCGCACCCGGTGCGCGTGCCGGGTGGGGTGAGCATCATCGGGCTCTGATCCGCGCGCCCGCGCTTGAAGCGCACGCGCGTCTGACCACAGCCTTCGCGGCATGCGACGCATGCACCTCGTCGAGCTCGAGGATCTCCCGTGGATGCCCGCGGTCATCCGCGACGGAGGCACCGACCTGCTCGACCTCGGGTTCGAGCGTGTCGGGTTCTATCGCGGCGTCGTCCCACGGCTGCGCGCGCTGCTCGCCGAGACGAAGCGCTCTCGCGTGATCGACGTGTGCTCGGGCGGCGGCGGCGGCGCGCTCTACGCGCACGGCGCGCTGCGCGACGCGGGCATCGAGATGGTGCTGACCGATCGATATCCCAACGAAGCGGGACGCGCGCGCGTCGCGTCGCGCAACGACGCGGCGCTGACCTATCGCGAGAGCCCGGTCGACGCGCTGCAGGTGCCGGCCGAGCTCACGGGTGTCCGCACGATGTGGGGCGCGCTCCATCACTTCCCGCCCGACGCGATCGCCGCGCTGCTCGCGGCGATCGTGCGCAGCGGCGAGCCCGTCGCGTTCTTCGACGTCGCCGCGTCGCCCGCGCTGCGCAAGCTGCCGGTCGTCTTCGCGCCGATCGCGATGAGCCTCAACATGCTGATGCTCTTCGTCGGCTCGCTCTTCCTCGTGCCGCTGGTGCGCCCGGTGCGCGCGTCGCGCCTCGCGCTCACGTACGTCGTGCCCCTGATCCCGATGCTCGTCGCGTGGGACGGCACCGTCTCGGCGATGCGCGCCTACACGCCCGACGAGCTCCTCGCGATCACGCGCGCGGTGCCGGGCGGCGAGGGATACGAGTGGCAGTCGGGCGTCGAAGGCAACGCGCTCTATCTCACCGGTCGCCCTCGCTGACCATCCCCGACCTGAACGTGCGCGCGGTGATCGCGCCGTGAGCCGTTTCGCCACGGTCGCGGTACCGACGCGACATGACGCTCTTCCGCCCGAATCCAGCGCTCTCGATTCCAGCGATCGCGCTGCTGAGCGGGTGCATCGGGAGCCTCGGCGACGGGGCCGCGGGTCCACGCGGACAGATGCGCGATCCAGGCGGGCCCACACGTCCCCCTGCGTGCGAGGACGCGCCGCGCGAGGCCGAGGTGCCGATGCGGCGCCTCACGCCGCGCGAGCACCAGGAGACGCTGCGCGCGATGTTCGGCGACGCCGCGCCCGAGGTGATCGATCTCCTGCCCGCGCCGTCGACCGGCTACGCGTACTCGACGTTCGCGGCCGCGCATCGGGTGGGCGAGACCGAAGCGCGCGCGCTGCTCGAGGCGGCCGAAGAGACCGCGATCGCGGTCGAGCCCACGCTGCCCGACTGCGCGGGCATCGCGATCGCCGAGTGCGCGCGCGCCACGATCGCGCCGTGGGCCACGGTCGCGTATCGACGCCCGCCGGAGAGCGAGGAGGTCGAGCGCCTCGTCGCGCTCGCGGTCGCGGCGAGCGGCGATGGTCTTCCGCCGCGCGAAGCGCTCGCGGTCGCGCTCATCGCGCTGCTCCAGGAGCCGCGCTTCCTCTACGTCGTCGAGTCGCGCGCCGACACCGAGACGTGGTCGCTCGACGCGCACGAGCGCGCGCAGCGCCTCGCGTACACGTACCTCGGCGCGCCGCCCGACGACGTGCTCCGCGAGGCCGCGGAGTCGGGTCTGCTCACGACGCCCGAGGGCATGCGCGAAGAAGGCGCGCGCATCACCGCCGACCCCCGCGCCCGCGCCACGTTCCAGCGCTTCGTGCGCGAGTGGCTCGGCATCGCGACGCTCCCCACCAGCCACTCCGCCGAGGTGCGCGCCGCGCTCGACGAAGAGCTGCGCCGCCTCGTCGACGAGGCGTGGGACGCCGACGACGGATTCGCGACGCTGCTCACCTCCGACGTCGCCCACGTCGACGCGGTGCTCGAGGAATTCTACGGACTTCCGCGCGAGAGCAGCGGGCCCGGCGACTTCCGACGCGTGACGATGCCGGGCACCCGCGTCGGTGTGCTCACGCATCCGCTGGTGCTCGCCGCTGCGTCGCACGGCGAGCAGTCGTCGCCGATCCTGCGCGGCAAGCTGATCCGCACGCGCCTCCTCTGCACGAACATGCCGCCGCCGCCCGTCGACGCGCAGGAGAGCGAGCCTTCGCTGCCCGCGACCGCGACCGCGCGCGAGCGCTACGAGGCGCGCATCGCGAGCTCGCGCTGCATGGGCTGCCATACGCTCCTCGATCCCGTGGGCTTCGGGCTCGAGGCGTACGACGGGCTCGGTCGCTTCCGCAGCGAGCTCGGTGGGCGCGCGATCGACGACGTCGGCGAGATCGCGGCGGGCGGCGACGCGAGCGGCACCTTCGACGGCGCGAGCGAGCTCTTCGCGCTGCTCGTCGCGAGCGACGACGCGTCGCGCTGCTTCGCGCAGCAGTGGACCGAGTACGCGCTCGGCCGCGAGGTGCGCGCGGATCTCACGTGCAGCGTCGGCGATCTCGGCGACGCGTTCGTCGGCAGCGGTCGCGCGATGCCGGTGCTCTTCGAGTCGCTCGCGACGCATCCCTCGTTCGTCGAGCGCCGCGCGCAGGAGGTCTCGCCGTGAATCGCTTCTCCCGACGTCAGGTGCTGCGCGGTGCGGGCGTCGCGCTCGCGCTCCCGCTGCTCGAGTCGCTGATGCCGCGGACCGCGCGCGCGGGGACGATGCCGACGCGCTTCGTCGTGATCACGACCGGGCAGGGCACGCTGCTGCCGCGCTGGACGCCGCCGGTGCGCGCGGGCGAGGCGCTCGAGCTGTCCGAGCTCCTGATGCCGCTCGCGCCGCATCGCGACGATCTCGTCGTGGTCTCGGGCATCGACAACTTGATGCCGCGCTATCACCTCTCGAACGGGCACAACGCGCCGGGGCACACGCTGCTCAACGCGCACCTCTGCACGTCGTCGGCGACCAGCGACGGGCGGCTCTTGCCCGAGGGATCCCGCAGCGAGGTCGCGCAGGCGACGCTGTGCGTCGGGCCCTCGATCGATCACCACCTCGCGGATCGCATCGGCTCGCCGCTGCCGCTCAACCTCGCGGTGAACGGCACGAACGCGGGCGAGAACCGCATGTACTACCGGGTCGCGCCGGAGAACAGCGCGCAGCCGAACGGCGCGCGCGCCGAGGCGCGGCTGATCGGCGATCCGGTGCGGGTGTTCGACGAATTCCTCGCGGGCTCGAGCGGCGCGCCGACGACGCTGCGCGAGCGACTGCGCGGACAGCGCGGCCGTGTGCTCGACGCGCTGGGCGGCTCGTACTCGGCGCTCGCGCGTCGGGTGAGCGCGGCGGATCGCGCGCGGCTCGAGGCGCACGCGGAGCGGCTCGCGGAGCTCGAGGCGTCGCTCGGCGCGCCGGCGATCACCTGCGACGATCCGACGCTCTCGCTCCCGCCGGGATATCCGAGCGCGGGGCGCTCCGATCTGCACTGGCGCGCGCAGATCGACGTGATGGTCACGGCATTGACGTGCAACGTGACGCGCGTCGCGTCGATCCACGACGCCGACTACCACGGCCCGTCGTTCGAGTTCCTCCAGGCCCCGATGCCGAGCGAGCTGATCGGCGCGGGCGCGCGCGCGCTGCCGGGCAGCGCGATCGCGGACTGGCACGCTCAGGTGCACGGCGACACCGGCGGTGCGCCGAACGAGAATGCCAATCTGATCGCGGGATTCACGTTCTACGCGACGCAGGTGTCGTATCTGCTCGAGCGCATGAAGTCGGTGATCGAGCCCGACGGGAGCACGCTGCTCGACAACAGCGTGGTGCTGTGGATCTCGGAGTTCGGCAACGGTGGCGCGCACTCGACGCAAGACCTGCCGGTCGTGCTCGCGGGGCGCGCTGGTGGTGCGCTGACGCCGGGCCGGCACCTCGCTCGGCCGGATCGGACGACTGGCGATCTGTATACGTCGATCCTTCGGATGTTCGGAGTCGATGTGGACTCGTTCGGGTTCGCGGGGGACTCGGATCTTCAGCACGGGGGAGTGGGCGGATTGTGAGGCTTCGGCTCTTCGGCGCTCATCGGAGTGGGCGGACTGTGAGGCTTCGGCGGGGGCGCGTGGCACCGCGTCCTCGCTAGTCCTGGCGCCTTCGTGCTCGGGAGCCGGTGAGACGTCGGGACGCGGGGTCGTCCTCGCGGCGCGCGCCTTCGCGCGCGCGACGCGAGGACCGGACACGAGCCGCGTGCCTTTGGGAGGGCGCTGCGGAATCGCTCGGACGCGGTGCCACGCGCCCTGCTGGTCAGGCGTCGGCACGCATGGGGGAACGCGCGCTCTCTTTGGGTGGGGTGGCGGTTCGCGCGGTCCCGCGGAGCGGGATCGCACGAACCGGGCTCGGGCTCGCCTTTCGGCCTCGCCCTGTTCGTTCGGGCTCGCCTTCGGCCTCGCCCCGATTCACCGCAGAGCAGAGAGCGGCAGAGGGCGCGCGCTGCGCGTATGTCGCATGTCGGTCGATTGGCCTTCTCCGCCCTGCGGCGCTTTGCGGCGCTCTGTGGTTCGCTCGATGAGTCGGCGCACGAGGGATCAGAACGTGCCGCGCACGACGAGGCGCGCGGCTGTGCCGTCCGCGACTGCGGCGACGTGCGTGCGTCGGGTGATCGAGAACGGCAGTCCGATCGCGAGCGTCGCGGCGCCCGCGAGCTGCATCACGCCCATGCCGATCGCGAGCGCGGGCTCGACGCCGGGCTCGGAGAGCATCGCCCACGGGCCGATGATCGGGAGCAGCGACCAGCCGAGCGCGCCCGGTGCGGGGCCTTCGCAGCCGGGGTGCCGCGAGGCGAGCGGGCAGTCGTCGTCGTACGCGTCCCACGTCGCGACGAGCGTCGTCGCGTAGCCGCCGAGCAGCAGCGCCCCGCCGATCACCGCGGTCGCGACGATCGGGGTCGGGTCGAGCGGCGCGAGCGCGAGGTGTGGGCTCGGTTCGAGGTGCGGTCGCGCGATCTCGGCGCGCGCCCGCGGCGTGATCACGAGGACGAGCAGCGCGGCCGCGAGGCCGCACGCACGAGCGAAGAGCGTGTGCACGTCAGCGCGCTCAGCAGCGCTCGTGCCACGTGATCACGCGCGCGCTCGTGCATGCGTGAGGACCGCGCGGCGGGCCATCCGTTCACGATGTGCATCGGCGTCACGCCGTCGGAGCACGCGCGGTGCGCCCACACGAGCTGCTCGTCGCGCTCACGCGGCGTCGTCGTCTCTCAGCCGCGCTTGATCGCGCCCGGCGACACTCCCACGTAGCTCTTGAACGCGCGGCTGAACGCGGCCTCCGACGAGTACCCCAGCTTGCCCGCGACCTCGCCCAGCCCCGCGCGATCGCGCGCCAGCATTCCGTGCGCGATCTGCATCCGCCACCGCGCGACGTACGTCATCGCCGGCTCGCCGAGCAGCTCGGTGAACCGCGCCGCGAACGCCGAGCGCGACATGCCCACCGCGCGCGCCAGCGCCTCGAGCGTCCACGGGCGCGACGGCTCGCGATGCACCAGCGCGAGCGCGCGCCCGATCTGCGGATCGCGCAGCCCCGCGATCCATCCCTGCTGCTCGCGCGGCGCGCGCTCCATCCACTCGCGGATCGCGTGCACGACGAGCAGGTCCGCGAGCCGCGCGAGCATCGTCTCGCCGCCGGGGCGCATCGCCTTCGCTTCGTTCGCGAGCAGCTCGAGCGTGGTGCGCATCCACTCGTGCTCCGGCGCGCTCGACGCGCGCACGTGGATCACGCGCGGGAGCAGCTCGACCAGCACACGCGCGCTCTCGTGCTCGAACCGCACCGAGCCGCACACGAGGCTCGTCGGCGCGCCGCCCGTGCCGTGTACGAGGTACGCGTAGCGCTCGCGCACCTCTTCGTGCGGCAGCTCGTCGATGCGGAACGCGCGCGCGCCCGGCTCGCTCACCAGGCGATGACCACGATCGTGCGGTACGAGCGCGAGATCGCCCGCCTCGAGGCGCAGCGGCGGCTCGCCCTCGAGCTCGAGCCATCCGCCGCCCGCGGTCACGACGTGGAAGCTGAGCGTCTCGTCGATCGCGGGCAGCGCGAGCCCCCACGACGCGGTGAGCTCGGAGC
Organism: Sandaracinus amylolyticus; assembly: GCF_000737325.1. Classification (NCBI taxonomy): domain Bacteria; kingdom Pseudomonadati; phylum Myxococcota; order Polyangiales; family Sandaracinaceae; genus Sandaracinus; species Sandaracinus amylolyticus. The sequence goes on along the minus strand of NZ_CP011125.1, from coordinate 9,362,667 downwards.
GGCAGCAGAACACGCCGCTCATGCGCAGGAACCCGAGCGCGTCGCCGAGCGGATCGATCGGCGCGAACACGTCGCGGACCTTCATGCGCACGAGCATGCGCGAAGGTGGACGAACGAGCATCTCGTGTGGACGCGCGGTCAAGGCGGGGATCGCGCCATCGGCCCAGGTTCTCCGTGTCGATGCGACGGACGTCGCGAGGAGGACGAGATGAAGGTGCTGGTGTTGGGCGCGACGGGCGGCTCGGGTCGTGCGGCGGTCGATGCGCTGCTGCGCGCGGGGCACGAGGTGACGGCGTTCGTGCGCAAGCCCGAGCTGCTCGAGGCGCGGCCCGGGCTGCACGTCGTGGTCGGCGACGCGACGCGCGCCGAGGACGTCGAGCGCGCGGTCGCGGGGCACGACGCCGTGATCGTGACGCTCGGGATCCGCGAGAACGCGGTGATGGTGCGCCTGCGCGGCAGTGCGGGGACGCCGATCGACGTGCGCTCGGTGGGCACCGCGAACGTGATCGCGGCGATGCGCGCGCACGGCGTGCGGCGCCTCGTGGTGCAGACGACGTACGGCGTCGGCGAGACGCGGAACGCCCTGCGCTGGATCGACGCGATGCTGTTCCGCGTGCTGCTGCGCGATCAGATCGCGGACACCGAGGAGCAGGAGCGCGCGGTGCGCGCGAGCGGGCTCGACTGGGTGCTCGTGCAGCCGGTGCACCTGACCGACGCGGACCGCGAGGAGACCGTGTTCGCCTCCGCGCGCGGCGAGGCGCGCAAGATGACGATCTCGCGCCGCAGCGTCGGGAAGTTCCTCGCGGAGCGCGCCGCGGGCGGGGCGAGCCGGGAGTCGATCGCGCTCTCGACGGCGTGAGCGCAGGAAGAGAGAGGACCGCCGAGGAGGGCCGGAGTCGGTACGAAGGCAGGAGAGGCTCTCCGAGGAGAACCCTCCGCTCCGCCGCGGTTCTCCTGCGCTCCTCAGCGGGTCGGGGCTCCTGCTTTCGTGATCGTGACGCGATCGAGCAGCTCGGCCGGGAGCTCGAGGCGGACCCACCAGCCGTCGGCGCGGCGCGTGGGGACGACGGTGAGCTCCTTCTTCGATGCCTTCTCGAGCTTCGCCTCGATGCGCGCCGCGGCGGCGCGCGCCTCGTCCTCGCCCGGGCGCGACGAGCGCTTCTTCGTGCTGCGAGCGCGCGCGTCGCGCGCCGCTCCTTCGATGCTGCGCGCGGTGTGCTGCGAGAGCGGCTTGCCGTCGATCGACGCGTCGGTGCGCGCGAGCGTCTCGGCCTGGTCGTCGGCGCTCGTCGCGTCGACCAGCTGGATCACCGAGCGCGCGCGCTCCGAGCCCAGCTTCACCGCCATCTCGCGCGAGAGATGCTCGGGGATGCGCACCAGCTCGAACGCGGTGCTGCGCGAGAGCGAGGTCCGGCTCTCGACCACCTCGGCGAACGAGCTCGCGCCCAGCGCCGAGTAGATTTCCTTGCGCTGCAGCACCTGGAGCGCGAGCGCGATGTCGTAGAACGCCTCGGCGATCTGCTCGACCTTGCGCCCGATCAGCGCGAGCGCGTCGTCCCCCTTCTGCTTGTTGCGCTGCACGGCGGCGCGCGCGGTGCGTGCGATCAGCGAGAGGTCTTGCTTGCTCGCCGCCTTCTTCTTCGGCGTCGCGGCGGGCTTCTTCGTCGTGACCTTCTTCTGCTTCTTCATGGCGCGACTCTATCGCGCGATGCGGCGAAGGACGGAGTCCACGCCGTGGACTTCCGAGTCCACGCACGTGGACTTCCGAGTCCACGCCGTGGACTCCGTCAGCGCCCGATCACGCGATCGAACGTGTCGCGGGTCGGGAGCTTCTTGTACTCGCGGAGCTCGTCCGGCATCACGCGCAGCGCCTCGCGCACCACCTCGCGCTGCGCGTCGTCGAGCGTCGCGACGTCGTAGAGGTACGTGCGGATGAGGAACACGCTCGCGCCGTCGAGCGGCACCGTGATCTGTCGCTCGACGCGCAGCCATGCGCGCACGGCGTGCTCCCAGTCGCGGCGCAGGCCGGAGTCGGGATGGTGATCGAGCGCGTCGTCCGCGGAGAGCGTCCACACGAAGCGCACGTAGGGGCCGCGACCGATCATCGAGGAGACCATGCTGCGCGAGACGCGGTCGTCCTTCGCGAAGCCGGGCACCGGCGCGTGGATGCGCGTGAACGACGCGCCCGCGAGGAGCTCGGGGCGCCACCCGCTCGGGAAGCGCACGTCGAGCGCGACCGCGCGTCCCTCGCCGCCGCCGTGCTCGAGCACCGCGACGTCTTCCTGCACCGCGCGCGCGATCGCTTCGATGGGATCGCGCGCGTCGTGATCGGCATCGGCGTCGCGCAGCGCGTCGGGCGCTTCGCGCGCGAGCGTCTCGCGCATCCAGGTGATCGCGGACTGGCGCGCGCGGTTCGCGAGATCGTCCCCGCCGGCGATCACGTGACGGCTCGGCGAGGTGGCGCGCTTGGCGGCGAGGTAACGCGGGCGCTCGTCGTCCACCTGGAAGAACAGACGATCGCGCGCGCCGTTGCCGAGCTCGGTGCCGAAGCGGATCAGGCCCGCCTGCATGCGCAGCGGAGCGGGCTCGACGGGGAAGTAGCGCGCCGGCGCGGTCACTCCCCGAGCATGCATCGATGGGCGCGATCGAAGCAGGGAATCACCACGGAGGACGCGGAGGGCCGCAGAGGGGATTGCGCGGCGTCAGCGCCGACACGACGTCGGGAGCACGTTCTCGTCGAACTGGCCCTGCACGTTGCCCGGCGGATCGTAGTTGCACACCCAGACGTCCATGCCGTTGCAGGTCGAGGTGCCGCAGCCGACGCGCGCGGTGCCGCGCCACACGACCTGGGTGAAGTGCCCGGTCTGCATCGAGAAGCGACCGTTGCGGAAGCGATAACGCTCGCGCTCGCGGTGCCACATGTCGACGACCGCCTGGGGAGAGAGCGTGCCGCTGGTGCCCGCGGCGAGGTTCTCGCCGTACGGCGTGCGGTTGTGCTCGAAGGCGCAGCCGCGTCGCGCGAGATCGTCGGCCCACGACTGCGCGGTGCGCGCCAGCTCGTCGGACCACGAGAGCGGCGGCGCGCAGTGCTCGGCGCGCCGCGTGTTGTGCGCGTCGAGGACGGCGCGGAGGCGAGGATCGGAGGGCGCGTCGCTCGCGCTGGTGTCGCCGCCGGGCGCGATGCTCGGAGACGTGGAGCGCGTGGTCGCGGTGTGCTGTGCGCAGGCGGTGAGGAGGAGCGCGAGGGCGAGGAAGCGGCGCATGAGGAGAGGGTAAAACGGCGCGGGAGAGGGTGTGCTCGACGAATGGGGAGGTTCGTCGACGTCGTCGTGGTCGTGGTCGTGGTCGTGGTCGTGGTCGTGGTCGTGGTCGTGGTCGGCCGTTGCTCTGGCGCTCGCGAACGAGAGATCGACCACGACCACGACCACGTTCACGACGACGACCACGTGGGGCGTCACGAGCGTCAGTCGTAGATGCGCGCGCCGAGGAACACCGTGATCGCGCTGCTGCCCCACTCGCTCTGCGGCACTCCGGCGACCGGTGCGGTGCCGAACGGGACCGAGCCGTTGAGCAGCAGCGTGAGCATGTCGCTCGCGATCCAGGTGAACGACGTGAGCACCATGCCCGAGCCGTCGACCGGGCTCTGTAGCCACGACGTGCCCACCGCGAGCTCGTCGGTGAGCTCGGTGTTCAGCGCGAGCGCGATCGCGTGGCGGCCGAGGATCTGCGAGTCGCCGCGGAGGAAGCGCGCCTGGAACGCCGGGTCCGCGAGGATGCCGGGACGCGCGCCGATGTCGTCGATGCCGAAGCCCGAGTAGTGGTACTCGAGCGCGACGCGCAGCCCGCGCCACACGTCGATCACGTACGAGCCGCCGATCAGCGCCTTCATCACCACGCCGCGCGTGCCCGCGAGACCGCCGTCGACGCCGCGGCCGTCGGTGCCGAAGAACGCGAGCTCGCCGTGCGCCTCGGCGTCGCCGATCGTCGCGCTCACGGTGCCGCCGACGATCGTGTCCTCGCCGCGGCGTCCGACCAGCAGCTCGCCGTCGACGTCGCCGATCGTCGCGCGCAGCCGGCCGATCAGCGACCAGCTCTCGAGGTCGCCGCTCTCGACGTTGCCGAACACCGCGATCAGATCGCCCGAGAGCGTGCTGATCTCGGGGATGCGCAGCTCGGCGTGCACCGCGTCGACGCCGCGGCGCCACTCGCGATCGATCTCCGCGGGCGCGAAGGGCGCGAACAGATCCACCGCGCTGAACATCACGCCGCGGCCGAGGCCGATCGCCTGGCGTCCGACCGTGAGCTCGAGGAAGGGCAGGTGCACCGAGACGAACGCGCGGTCGAGCTCGTGGCGGTGCGCGTACGAGGGCGCGTCGTCGACGATCGCCCAGTCGAGCGCGGCGAGGCGGAACGGCGGCGTCGCCACCGAGGGCAAGAGGCCGAACCCGATGCCGGTCGACGACGCGGCGAGCGCGCGCTGCTCGTACGCGACCTGCGCGCTGACGTACTCGCCGAGGCGCGCGCCGAGCTCGAAGCGCAGCCGGAAGAGCGCGGCGCCGCCGGGCTCTTCGTCGATCGTGGGATCGTCGGCGGGGAACGCGAGCAGCCAGCTGCCCTTGAGCGAGCTGCGGAGCACGAGGCGGAATTCGCCGTCGTCGCTCTCGAAGAGATCGCGCGCGTGGGCCGTCGTCGTGGTCAGCAGGATCGCGAGCGCGATCGCGGCTGGGGCTCTCATCGCTTCTTCTCGGGTCGTCTCCCCGCGACGCCGAACGTGAGCATCTCGGAGAGCGAGCGGACGAACGCGTCGAGCGAGCGTCCGCTGCGCGTGCGCTCGTCGAGCAGCATGCCCGCCGAGAACCCGACGCCGATGATCACCTCGGCGCGCTCGCGCTTCTGCTCGTCGGTGAGCACACCGGGCACCGCGTCCTCGATGAGCTCCATCAGGAACTCCGCGCCCTCGGCCTGGCGCTGGGTGATCGCCTCCATGCCGATGTCCTCGAGCGCCGCCCAGAGCTCGCTGTCGCCGGTCAGCATGCGCGCGACGAGCGGCATGTCGCGCCCGCTGGTGAACGTGATCTCGAGGTAGCGCAGCAGGCGCTCGCGCTTGGGGATCGAGCCGTCGAAGAGCGGCCCGAGGCGCTTCATCAGGCCGCGCTTCTCGAGCGCGATCGCGGCCTCGAGCAGCGTGCCCTTGTTGGGGAAGTAGAGGTAGACCGTGCCCTTCGCGACCTCGGCCTTGCGCGCGACGTCGTCGACGCTGGTCTTGCGATAACCCTGCGCGAGGAAGAGCTCGTGCGCGGCGCGCAGGATGCGGCGGCGCTTGCGCGCCTGGGCCGAGTCGTCGTCCTCGTCCCCGAGGTAGTGGCGGAACCGGCGCTCGAGCTCTTCCTTCGTCCACTTCGTCGTCATGCTGCGCTCGCGCGATCCTTGGTCTCGTCGGAGACGATACGCCCGTCCTCCATGCTCACGATGCGCGTCGCGTGCGCGACGATGCGCGGGTCGTGGGTGCTGAAGACGAATGTCGTGCCGTGCTCTTCGTGGAGGCGGCGCATCAGCAGCATCAGCTGCTCGGCGCTCTTGCCGTCGAGGTTCGCGGTGGGCTCGTCGGCGAGCACGAGCTCGGGGCGCGACGCGACCGCGCGCGCGACCGCGACGCGCTGCTGCTGTCCACCGCTCATCTCGTTCGGGCGACGGTTCGCGAGCTCGCCGAGGCCGAGCGAGAGCAACACGTCGAGCGCCCGCGCGCGGCGCTCGCGCGCGCCCATGCCCTGCAGCTCGAGGATCAGCTCGACGTTCTCCGCGGCGGTCAGCACGGGGACCAGGTTGTACGCCTGGAACACGAAGCCGAGCGACGCGAGCCGCAGCTTCGCGCGCGCGGCCTTGCTCAGCGCGCCGAGCTTCTTGCCGAGCACCTCGACCTCGCCGCTCGTCGGGCGATCGAGCGCGCCGAGCAGGTTGAGCAGCGTGGTCTTCCCGCTGCCGCTCGGGCCGACGAGCGCCATGAAGTCGCGCGCGTGCACGGCGAGATCGACGCCGCGGAGCGCGTGCACCTCGAGCGCGCCGGTCTTGAAGGTCTTGGTGACTTCGGTCGCAGTGGCGAGGAGGGTCATCGGTCGACTCGCAGGGCAGAGGCCGGGTCGGTGCGCGACGCGAACCAGGCGGGGTAGAGGGACGCGACGATCGTCGCGATCAGCGAGAGACTCAGCGCGGTGGGCACCAGCCACGCGCCGAACGCGGGGTGGTAGATCGGATCGATCAGCACGCCGCCGAACGCGAGGCCGTCGCGGCTCGGCATCATCGACGAGAGATCCACGCCGGCAGTGGCCCAGCGATGGAGGATCGGGCTCGACCACGCGAGCGCGAGCAGCGCGCCGAGCGCGCCGAGGATCAGCCCTTCGGTGACCACGACGCGCACCAGCGACCGACCGCGCATGCCGATCGCGGCGAGCACCGCGAGCTCCTTGCGTCGCTCGAGCACGCTCGTGAGCTGCGCGCTCGCGACGCCGAGCAGCACGACGATCAGCACGATCGCGACGGCGACGTTCGTGAACGCGCGCCCGCTCTGCAGGCGTGCCCGGAACTCCGGCGAGATCTCGAGCCACGAGAGCACCTCGCTGCCCTCCGGCGTGGGGATCGCGGCGCGCGTCGTCTCCAGCGTCGCGAGATCGTCGAGCAGGATCGTGATCTCCGCGAACCCTTCGCGCCCCGAGAGGCGCTCGACGTCGGAGAGCGCGACGTGCGCGATCGACTGATCGATCGGACGGCTCCCGGTGTCGACGATGCCGACCACGACGAGCAGCGCGCTCTGCATCTCGCCCTCGTCGTCGACCACTGTCACGACGAGCTCGTCCTCGAGCTGCGCGCGGAGGCGGTGCGCGATCGCGCGCCCGAGCACGATCGCGCCTTCTTCGCCGGGCGCGAGATAGCGGCCCTCGGCGACGCGCTGCACGTAGCGGAGCGCGCGCGGCTCGGTCTCGGGATCGACGCCGGTGAGCGAGACGTGGGTGCTGCGGGTGCCGAGCCCGAGCAGGCCCGAGGTGCGCGCGCGCGGGGTCGCGATCGCGACGCCCTCGGTGGCGCGGACGCGCGCGAGCAGATCGTCGTCGCCGGACAGCCGCAGCGCGTCGTCGCGGCGCTCGTTCCATCCGCGCGGCGCGATGCGCAGGTGGCCGAGCCCACCGCCGGCGATGGCGTCGACGCTCATCGCCTCCTGGCCGCCGACCCACGAGAGCGCGACGAGCCCGACGCCGACGCCGAACGCGAGACCGACGATCGAGATCAGCGTGCGCCGCGGGTTGCGGCGCAGGCTGCGCAGCGCGTAACGGGTCGCGGAGGAGCGGATCATCATGAGCGCATCGCCTCCATCGGCTCGAGCCGAGCGGTGAAGAGCGCGGGCCAGAGCGCGGCGACGATCGACACGATCGTCACGCCGACGAAGCCCGGCACGTAGTCGCTCGCGTCGAGGTACGGGAAGAGGAACCCCGAGAAATTCACGCCGAACACGGCCATATCGACCGACTCCTCGGCGCCGGGCGCGAGCGGGATCCCGACCGCGCCCTGCCACGCGACGAGCAGCCCGCCGAGCACGCTGCCGATCGCGACGCCGAGCACGCCGAGCGCGACCGCCTCGGTGAGGATCATCCGCACGAGCCGCAGCGGCGTGGTGCCGAGCGAGAGCAACATGCCGAGCTCGCGGCGGCGCTCGAACGTCGCCATCAGCATCGTGTTCGCGACGCCCGCGGCCGCGGCGACGAACACGATCAGCAGCACGAACGTGCCGAAGACGTCGGACTGATCGAGGAGCGCGGTCATCTCGGGCGCGAGCGCGCGCCAGGGGAGCACCTCGAGCTCGCGCATCGCCGGGAGCGCGGTGATGCGCGCGGCGAGCGCGTCGGCGCGATCGCCCGATCCGGCGCCGCGGATCGTGAGCTCGTGCGCCATGTCGGGCATCGCGAACGTCTCCTGCGCGGTCGCGAGCGGCATCACGATGCCCGTTCGGTTCACGAGATCGAACGGCGTGTGGAGGATCCCGGCGACGGTGACGAGATCGTTGGCGAGCGATCCGTCGGCGCCCGAGCCCACGAGCGCGAGCTCGTCGCCGACCTCGATGCCGGCGTCGCGCGCGAGCAGCGATCCCACCAGCACGGTGCGCCCGCGCGGTCGGCGATCCTCGGGCATGCCCGCGAGCAGACCGCTCTCGGCGGACTCCGCGTCGACGTCGACGCCGACGACGATCACCGCGTGACCATCGACGTCGCGCGCCGCGAGCGCCGGTGCGTAGACGCGCGCGTAGGCCTGGGCGACGCCCTCGGTCGCGCGGAGCGCTTCGAGGCGCTCGGTCGCGCGATCGATCACGAGATCGGGCGCCTGCTCCTCGCGCCATCCCGGCGCGTGCACCTGGACGTGGCCCATCAGCGGACCCGTGAGCGCGTCGATGGTCCAGTCGTTGCGCGCGTTGAGCAGCCCGGAGGAGAGCAGCACCGCGCACTGGGCGATCGCGATCGCCGCGAGCGTGAGCGCGGTGCGGCGACGGCTGCGACCGAGGTTGCGCCACGCGATGCGTGTCGTGGAGTCGATCATCGGCGCTGCTCGAGCTGGGTGAGCGAGAACGTGCTCTCGGGCACGGCTGCGTCGAAGTCGATGTCGAGGTAGCGCATCTCGGTGCGATGCCCCTCGCGATCGCGCGGCTCGAGGATCATGCGCGTCGGGATGCGGCGACCGTCGAGCTCGCGGACGTCCTCGAAGCGCATGACGCGCGCGAGCTGCATGCGGCGATCGAAGTGGCGCGCCTCGATGGGCAAGAGCGTGCCCTCGGCGACGACGAACTCGATGCGCCGCCACAGCCCGACGACGCCCTCGCGCGCGTCGTAGCGGACGAGCCATCCGCGCGGGCTCTCGCTGCGCCCGACGATCGAGCCGGTGAAGTCGGTGCGGTACGAGGTGGACTGGGTGAGATCGTCGTTCGTGAGATCGCTGCCCATCCAGCTCGAGAGCATCATCGAGGGCGGCACGCGGATCGTGCGCGAGATGCGCGGCATGTAGTTCCAGAGGTTGCGATCGACGCGCAGCGTCGCGGTGCCCTCGTCGCGCGCGGGGGCCTCGATGACGACGAGCGCGCGATCGGTGCCGCGTGCCCAGCTGCGCATGCGCATCGTGCGCGTCTGGCGCGGCGTGACGACCGTGAGCTCGATGCGCGCGACGGTGCCGCTCGAGCGATAGAGGTCGTCGAGGCGGCGCGTGATCGTCGCGAGATCGGGCGCGGCGTCCTGGGCGTGCGTCGGCGCGATCGCCGCGACGAGGAGCGCGAGTGGGAGCGCGAGGGCCGCGAGGGTTCGCATGGTCTCACCTCGTGAATGGGACGAATGACCAATTGCGCCGTTTCGGTCAGTCGGTCAAGCGCGGACGTGAGCGGGCCGGTTTTCGCGTGGTGCGGCGACGCGGCGCGCGCGTACGTGAGGGGCGTGCACGCGCTCTACGTGATCTCGGTCTGGCTCCACATCCTCGCGGCGATCACGTGGATCGGCGGGATGTTCTTCCTGGTGCTCGTGGTGGTGCCGTGGATGCGGCGGGGCGAGCGCGCGGCGGGCGCGAAGCTGCTGCAGCAGACGGGCGCGCGGTTCCGGAACGTGGGCTGGGCGTGCTTCGCGGTGCTGCTGGTGACGGGGACGTTCCAGCTCGCGATGCGCGGCGTGGAGCTCGGGGACTTCGTCGATCCGGTGTGGCTCGGGTCGTCGGTGGGCAGCGCGATCGCGCTGAAGCTCGGGGTGTTCGCGATCGTGCTGGCGATCAGCGCGGTGCACGACTTCGTGCACGGACCGCGCGCGACGCGCGCGGTGCAGGCGGACCCGGGCTCGCGCGAGGCGGAGCGAATGCGGCGCAGAGCGTCGATGCTGGGTCGGGTGAACGTCGTGCTCGCGATGCTGCTGGTGCTGCTCGGCGTGGTGATCGTGCGCGGCTGGCCGTGAACGATTCGCGCGGAATCGCCGCGCGAGACGCGCGTTTCACGCTCCATGCTGCAGCGCGAGACGGCGGCGACGTGGCCGCGCGTGTATGGGCCATCGCGGCGGCAGCGCTTGTGGTTCGGCGGCGTCCTCGCGGCGTCCGCCGCCGTCGGGATCGTCCTCCCGATCGCGGTGGCGCTCACGGGCCCGGTGTCCGTTCCGCTCGGCGCCGTCGCGCTCGCAGCGTTCTGCGTCGTCTTCACCGGGCTCAGCGCGTGGGGGCTCGTCGCGCTCTGGTACGACCGCATCCTGCTTCACGCCGATGCGATCGAGGTCGTACGTCTCGGTCGCGCGACGGTGCGTCTGCGACGCGACGAGATCCGAGGCCGTCGTGTGCTGCCCGCGCCCACGCTCGTGCTCGAGCGGCACGAAGGAAGGCCCGTGCGCATCGGAGTCGCGTTCGAGGCGGACGCGACCTTCGAGGAATGGTTCGCGTCCGTGCGCGACCTCGATCGCGAGGACGTCGCACGCGCCGAGGCGGTGCTGCTCGCGCTCGGGCCGACCCAGGCCGACGCGATGCGCGCGATGCAGTCCGCGCGGCGGGTCGCGAGGGTGATGAACGCTGCGACCTTGATCGCCTGCGCGTGGGGCACGGTCTACCCGCGTCCGCGCGCGCTCGTCCTCGCGATGCTCGCGGTGCTCCCGATCGTCGCGATGGGCGTGCTCGCCACCGGCGGCGGGCGGTACTCGACGGAAGGCGAGCGCAACGATCCGAGGGCGCGGCTCGCCCTCCCGCTCGTGATGCCCGGCGCCGTGCTGTTGCTGCGCGCGCTCTACGACTTCACGACGATGGATGTCGGCGTGCTGGCCGGGTGGGTCGGCGCGTGCTTGGTCGGACCCACGGTGCTGCTCGTCCTCTTCGAGCCGGCGCTTCGCGCACGCTGGTGGAAGCCGCTCGTCTTCACCGTCGTGTTGGGCGGCTACGCGTGGGGCGTGCCGGCGCACGCGAACATGATGCTGAGCTCGGGGCCCGCGACCACCACGGAGGTCGAGGTGCTCGGCAAGTTCGTGTCGAGCGGTCAGGGCGGAGGACCGCAGCTGCACCTCGCGCCGTGGGGCGAGCGCGACGAGGAATCGGTGCGGGTGAGCCGCGCGCTCTATCGCGAGACCGAGGTCGGCGAGCGTGTGTGCGTCGACGTCCGCGACGGCGCGCTCGGCGCGCGCTGGTTCGTGGTGCGCGCCTGCGAGATCACACCGCCTTGAGCTTCAGCGTCTCGCCGCTGCCGAACGTGCGGGGCGCCACGCGGAACCCCGGCGCGACCACGCGCAGCGCGCCGTCCTCGTCGTTCACGCCCTCGCCCACGAAGTACGAGCGCGACTCGGGCGACACCATCCCGCGCAGCTCGCCGAGCCGCGCGCGCGCCGCCGCGCCGTACAGCGCGTATCCGTGCAGGTCCGCCTGCACCGCGCAGTCCTCGAGCGCGCCGCGTCCACCGATCGCGTCGCCGCGCCGGAGGCGCACCGCCGCGTCGAGCAGCCCGCCCCAGATCGGACCGTACGGCAGCGGATGTTTCCCCAGCTTCTTCGCGATGCGGGCGACGCGACGCAGCCCGCTCGTGTCGCCGTGATCGGCGCACGCGAGCCACAAGCGTCCTTCGAGCGCCTGCATCTCCGCCCCCCACGTCACGACCCAACCGACCGACGTGCGCTGCACGCCCGCGAGCCGCGCGAGGTGCTCGCGCAGCTTCGGAATGCCGACGCCGCGATGCAGATCGATCTCGGCCTCGGCGCGCACTCGGTACCAGTCGTTGCCGCCCCAGCGACCGAGCGCGGTCTCCGACACGCGATCGAGCTCGATGCGCGCCGCGTCGGGGCCGTCCTGCAGCAGCGGACCGAGGTTCGCGGCGAGCGTCGCCGTCGTCTCGAGGTACACGTTGCCGCGCCACACCGCGTCGCGCCGGAGCCGCACCAGCTCGCGCCGCAGCGCGTCGACGCGCCCGAGGTAGCGCTGGCATCCGAGCACGAACACGGCGACCTGCGACGCGTTCGCGACGCGCTGCTGCGGCTCCTCGCTCCAGATCGACTCGCCTTCGCGGAAGAGCGCGATCGCGGCCTGGAAGCGCCCCGAGAAATAGCAGCGGATCGCGTCGCCGATGCGGAGCCACGCGCGATGCTCGATCGCGGTGTCGCCCTCGAAGAGCTGATGCGCGAGCTGCGATGCGCGCATCGCGTGCTCGAGCCCGGACGCGTCGAACGTCAGCGAGATCCCGGCCTCGCGGCACAAGCAGAGCCCGAGCATCGCGCGGTCGCGCGTGCGCAGCGCGATCACGAGCGTGCGCGCGTGCAGCCACGTCGCGAGCAGCGGATCGAGGATCGGCAGGTGCATGAACGCCGTCATGTACAGCCGGTGCTCCGCCGCCGAGCGCGCGGGCGCCGCGCCGTCGACGTGCGCGGGCAAACCGAACATGCGCAGGCGCGTGCGGTGCCAGAGGTACGCGATCGCCGTCGTGATCCGCGAGCGCGGGATCGTCACGCCGACGTCGCGGCACAGACGACGCAGGAGCTCGAGCGCCTGGTTGACGTGACCGCTGATGGAGAGCTGCTCGAGCGCGCGCGTGCGCAGCTCGAGCGCGCAGCCCGCGTCCGTCGTCGCGTCCGCCGCCGCGAGGAAGCCTTGCGCGGCTTCGAGCGCGCCGCGCCCGGCGTTCGAGAGCGCGCTCGAGAGCGCGAGGCGCAGCCCGAGCTCGCGCTGACCGTCGTGACGGCCGAGCTCGAGCGCGAGGCGATAGAGCTCGGCCGCGCGATCGAACGCGAGCGTGCGCTCGGCGCGGCGCGCCGCGATCTCCGCGGCCTGCGCGGCGCGCTCGGTGTGCCCCGCGGCCGCGAGGTGACGCGCGAGCTCGAGCGTGCCGTCGTCGTCCCCCGCGACGCGCGAGAGCGCGTCCGCGAGCGCGGCGTGCACGCTCGCCTTCACCGGCTGCGCGAGCCCCGCCTCGACCGCCTCGCGGATCCGATCGTGCCAGGGCTCGAGGCGTCCTCCCTCGGCGCGCGCGCGCAGCAGCTGCGCGCCCACGAGATCGTCGAGCGCCGCCGCGCACCGCGCGCGCGGCAGCCCCGCGGCGGCCTCGATCACCTCGCGCGAGAGCGGCACGCCCGCGACGCACACCAGCTCGAGCACCACGCGCGCGTCCTCCGGCAGCGCCCGCGCGCGCTCGCGGATCACGTCGTCGAGCCGCAGCGTCGCGTCGCGATCGCCGAGGCGATGCAGCAGCTGGTGCAGGAACATCGGGTGACCGCCGCTCTCGCGCACGATCTCGTCGAGCGCGCCGGTCTCCGCGCCTCCCTCCGAGAGCTCGCTCGCGAGCGCGCGCGTCTCGCTCTCGCTGAGGCGCCCGAGCTGCACCGTCGTGGACTGGAAGCTCGGCGCGGTCTCGAACGTGGTCGTCGTCTCGGTCGAGAGCGCGTCGTTCGTGGGCAGACCGCGCTGCGTGATCACGAGCACGAGCGGCGGTGACTCGGGGTGCGTCGCGAGATCGCCGAAGAGCAGATCGCTGTCGCGATCGGCCCAGTGCCAGTCGTCGATCGCGACGATGATGGGGCCCTCGCGCGAGAGGTTGCGCAGGAGCTCGCGGAACGCGTCGAACGCCTCGCGGCGCATGCGCTCGGGGTTGCGCAGATCGGGCGGGCCGTCGGTCGCGACGAGATCGGCGATGCTCTCGACGCGCGCGAGCACCGGGAAGACGCGCACCAGCGCGGGCACGCTCGGCGGCACGAGCCATCGCACCTGCGCGGTGCCGCGCGTCTCCTCGAGCCTGCGCAGGTGCCGCGTGAGCGCGTCGATCACGCCGTCCCACGCCTTGTAGGGCACGAGCTCGTTCGCGTAGCAGCGCCCGGTGAGCCGCACGACGTCGGCGTGCGCGTGCTGCACGTCCTCGAGGAAGCGCCGCACCAGCGCGCTCTTGCCGACGCCCGACTCGCCGACGACGCGCAGCACGATCGGACGGCCGCGGCGGCGGTGCTGCTCGAACGCGGTGCGCAGCACGCGCAGCTCGCTGTCGCGACCGACGAACGGCACCGACGTCGCGGGCTCGCGCAGCGCCGACTCGGTGACCGGCGCGCCGGCGATGCGCAGGATCGACGCGAGCTCGGGGCGCTCGCCGGGATCGGGCGCGAGCATCTCGACGACGAGCGCGTCGAGATCGGCGGGGCAGGGCACCATCGCCGAGGGCCACGGCGGCGCCTCCTCGGCCTTGCGCGCGAGCACGCGCACCGGCGGTCCGTCGAACGGCACGACGCCGGTGATCGCCTCGAAGAGCATCGCGCCGATCGAGTACCAGTCCGCCGCCGGACCGACGGCTTCGCCGGTCGCCTGCTCGGGCGCCATGTACACGACCGTCCCCTCGATCGCGCGTCGCGTCGCGGTCGAGCCACCGAGGTGCGGGCGCGCGATGCCGAAGTCGATCAGCACGACGCGCCCTTCCGGCGTGACGAGCACGTTCGACGGCTTGAGGTCGCGATGGACGTGCCCCGCCGCGTGCAGCGCGGCGACGCCCGACGCGAGCTGACCGAGCGCATGACGCAAGCGATGCTCGTCGAAGCCGTTCGGCGAGGCTGGTGTCGCAGTGCGGCCGAGGAGATCGATGCTCCGGGTCGCGCTCGGCCGCCCCTCGGCGACGAGCGCCGCGTCCGCCGAGTCGAGCTCGATGCGCAGCGTGTCGTCCGCGGAGGGCGTGCTCGGCGGTCGCGAGCGCGACGTGTGACGACCGCGGATCCACGTGAGCAGATCGACGCCGTGCACGCGCTCCATCGTGAAGAACCACTCGCCGCCCTCGCCGAAGAGCTCGCCGAGGCGCACGAGGTTCGGGTGGCGCAGGTCCGCGAGCGTCCGGAACTCGCGCTTGAAGTGATAGACGCTCTGCGCGCTCGGCGCGTCGCGCATGACCTTCAGCGCGACGAGCGTGCCCTGCTCGCGGTCGTGGGCCTCGTAGACGATGCCCATGCCGCCGCGCCCGAGCACGCCCGTGATCTCGAACCTGCCGCGCAGCAGATGGCCAGGCGCCAGTGAGAGATCCACGGCCGATGATTGTATTCGTTCTGCGCGTCGCTTCGTGCTCCGATCTCGCATCCGCCATGCGCTCACGAGAGGCGCGCGCGTCCCACACGATGCAACTCGAAGCTGCGCCCGCGCGCTCGCTTGGTGCATCCTCGCGCGCCATGCGCATCCAGCTCGCTCCGATCGTCTGCCTGCTCGCGCTCGTCGCGTGCGGCAACGACGACACCGAGGCCGATCGCGTCGGCGTCGCCGCCGAGTGCACCGTCGCCGCCGACTGTCCGGTGATCGAGTGCGACGTCGAGCCCTGCCCGGTGCTCGCGTGTCTGACCCAGTTCGCCGGCGGCTACTGCGGGATCGCCGACTGCACCGCGGACGTCGACTGCCCCGAGGGCTCGGCGTGCGTCGCGCACGACGACGGACGCAACTACTGCTTCCGGCTCTGCGCGAACAAGCCCGAGTGCAACCTGCGCCGCTCGGCCGACGTCGAGGCGAACTGCTCGTCGAGCGTGGACTTCGTCGAGCCGCAGTCGCTGCGCGCGTGCGTTCCGCCCTCGTCGGGCATCTGATCGCGTGGGCCCGCGCGAGCGCGCGTTCGTGATCGTGCTGTCGATCGTCGTGCTCGGCGCGACGCTCTCGCCGCTCGTGCGTCATCCCGACGAGGACACGTTCCCGCTCAGCACGTACCCGATGTTCTCCCACGCCCGGCCGCGCGAGCTCGTGATGGTGCACGCGCTCGGGCTCGACGACGCGGGCGCGCGCACGCCGCTGCCGCCGATGATCAGCGCCGCGAACCGCGAGGTGCTGCAGTCGATGGCGACGCTGCAGCAGGCCGTGCGAGGCGGTCGCGCGCGCGCGCAGTGCGAGGAGATCGCGGCGCGCGTCGCGTCCGGCGAGGGGCTCGATCACGTGGTGCGCGTCGAGATCGCGACCGACACGTTCGACGTCGTCGCGTACTTCGAAGAGGACCACACCGATCCGCTCGCGCGCTCCGTGCACGCGACGTGTGCGGTGCCGCGATGATCGAGCGCTTCTGGTTCCCGCGCACGCCCGCGCTGCGCCTCGCGACGCTGCGCGTGCTCGTCGGCGGCTACGGCCTCGTCTATCTGCTGGTGCGCCTGCCGCACTTGCTCAGCTACGCGCTCGACGATCTCGGGCGGTTCGCGCCGGTCGGCATCGTGTCGCTCGCGCCCGCGCCGACGCTGCCGTGGCTCTATCGCGCCCTCGTCGCGCTGCTGATCCCGACGAGCATCGCGTTCGTGATCGGGCTGCGACACCGCGTGCTCGCGCCGCTGCACGCGGCGCTGCTGCTCTGGGTGCTCACGTACTCGAACAGCTGGGGGAAGATCCTCCACACCGACAATCTCTTCCTCATGCACGTGATCGTGCTCGCGCTCGCGCCCGCGTCGGACGCGCTCTCGATCGACGCGCGCGGCCGCGCGCCGGTCGACGATCATCCGCGCTACGGCTGGGCGCCGCGGCTGATGGTCGCGGTCGCGGCGGCGACGTACCTGCTCGCCGGCATCGCGAAGCTGCGGAACAACGGGCTCGACTTCGCGATGGGCGAGACGCTGCGCAACTTCGTGGCGTTCGACAACGTGCGGAAGATCGAGCTCGGCTCGACGTTCTCGCCGCTCGGGGCGGCGCTCGTGCCGTACGTCGGTCTCTTCTCGATGCTCGCGTGGGGGAGCCTCGCGCTCGAGCTCGGCGCGCCGCTCGCGCTGCATCCGCGCATCGGGCGCGCGTGGGCGATCGGCATGTGGAGCTTCCACGTGGGCGTGCTCGCGCTGATGGCGATCGGCTTCGTGTACCCGCTGAGCTTCATCGCGTTCGCGCCGCTCTTCGACGTCGAGCGCATCTGGCGCGCGAGGCCGCTGCGCCGGCTCGCGATCACTGGATGACGACGCCGGCGCGCGCGCTGAAGTAGAAGCCACCGAGCAAGTCGTCGTAATCGCCGGGGAATTCGTGACCCGGCTCCTGCGGGACGAAGTACGACACGGGCGTCGGCGCGCCGCCGAATTCGAGATCGACGGCGAGCGCGACGGTCGCCGGCACGACGAACACCAGGGTGCGCACGAACCCGCCGACGTAGCCGTGGAGCGTGCCCGAGAGGCGCTCGCGCCACGCGCCGCGCGTGTACTGGACGAGCTCCTCGAGCGTGGCGCGCGCGCCGACGTCGACCTCGAGCCAGTCGTTGCCGCCGAAGAGCACGAACGCGCTGAGCGTGCCGCGCACGACGAGCATCTCGTACATCCACTGGGTGCCGCCCTCGAGCCCCACGCCGATCTCGGCGCCGACGCCGAGCGTGCCGTCGCGCGCGATCTGGAACGCGAGGTCGATCCCGCCGAGCGTGGCCGGCGTGTCGGGCACCTGACGGAACGAGGCGAGCCCCACGAAGCGCGTGCGGAGCGGAGGCTCGGGCGTCGCGTCGATCACCGCGGGCACCGGCGCGGGCTCGGCCGCCCGCGCGGGTGCGGCGAGCGGCGCGGGCTCGGGCGTCGGCGCGGGCTCGATCTCGACGGGCGGTGGCTCGCGCCCTTCGATCGTCGCGAGCCACTCCGCGATCCAGAGCGCGGCGATCCGCGCCCGGCTCGACGACGGGAAGCCCGCCATCGCGAGCTCGGCGGGGCCACGCAGCGTCGTGCCCTCCGCGTCGAGCACGCGCGCCGACCAGACCTCGGCGTCGCAGTCCGCGATCACCACCTCGATGCGCAGCGCGGCCGCGTCCTCGGGGACGAGCTGCCACGACGCGCCGAGCTCGAGCGCGAGCGCGCCCGCCACCGCGCCCTCCGCGCCCGCGCATCCGTCGACGCGAACGCTCGCGTCGCGCGCGAGCACGCTCGACGTCGTCGCGATGATCGCGCTCGCGATCACGAACGCGATCACCCGGTGCATGCTCACTCGGCGATCGCGCGCGAGACCGACTCGCGCCACGCGCCCTCGGGGTACGCCCGCAGGTACTCGTCCGCCGCGCGCGCCGCGCCCTGCCGATCACCGCTGCGCACGAGCGCGTCGACCAAGCGCGCGCGCGCGGTCTCCTCGAGCGCGGGAGGGAGCCCGCCCGCGATCGCACGACGCAGATCGACCACCGCTTCGCCCGCGCGTCCGTGATCGAGCGCGAGCCGGCCGCGCGTGAAGCTCGCGAGCGCTGCGCGTCGATCGCCGCGGCGCTGCGCCGCGATCGCGAGGTGCTCGAGCGCCTCGTCGATGCGCCCCGCGCGTCGCGCCTCGTCGGCGCGGGCCAGGAGCGTGTCGATGTCTTCGACCGACGTGCGCGGCGCGCGACGCTGCGCGGGCTCGGGCAGCGCGGCGGCCGCGGGATCCGCGGAGGGCTCGGTGGGCTCGACGTCGCGCACCGGCGCCGGCGTCGCGACGTGGATCGACTCGCCCGCGCCGAGCGAGCGCACGCGATCGGGCACCGACTCGCCGCGCACCAGCACGCGCCCGCGCTCGACCTGCACACGCACTCCGTCGGGCGCGCGATCGACCTCGAACGCCGTGCCCACCACCTCGACCGTCACCGCGCCCGCCTCGATCGTCCAGCGTCGAGGTCCGCCCGGGCGCACGTCGAACCGCGCGCGTCCCTCGCGCAGGTGGAGCGAGAAGCGCTCTCCCGAATTCTCGAGCGGCTCGAGCGCCGCGCCGGGCGCGATCGCGATCACCGATCCGTCGTCGAGCGCGACCGACGCGCCGGTCACGCGGGCCGCGCGCATCGCCTCGTCGAGCGGCGCGCCGTGCGCCGCGAGCGGTCCGGGGCGCACGGTCGCGACCTCGCGCGGCCACACCACGAAGAGCACCGCGGCCGCCGCCGCGAGCACCACGCCGCCGGCGATCGCGCGACGTCGTCGCGTCGTGTCGGGCGCGTACGCGCGATGCGAGATCGCACGCCACCCACGTGCGAGGCGTGCCTCGTCGACCGGCACCTCGAGCGTCTCGCCGAGCTGGGTCCTGCGCTCGCTCATGCCTCGTCCCCCCTCGCGATCGACGCGCCGATGCGCGCCTGGATCTCCTCGTCCGCCGCGACGATCCGCCGCTTCACCGTCGCGAGCGACGCGCCCACGGCCTCCGCGATCTCCTGGAGCGGCCAGCCCTCGACGCGCCGCAGCGTCCACGCGATGCGCGCGTCCGCGGGCATCTCGCGCAGCAGCTTCGAGATCCGCGCGAGCTCCGCGCGCTCCTCGGGCCCCACGCCGTCCGAGGCGAGCTGATCGAAGCTCACCTCTTCGTCGCCGCGATCGAGCCCCAGCCGCTTCAGCAGTCCTCTGCGCCGCAGCCGCGAGCGCGCGAGGTTCGCCGCGATGCGTGCGACCCACGCGCCGAACGACGCGGGATCGCGCAGCGTCGCGAGGCTGCGCAGCGCCTTCACGAACGCGTCCTGCACCACGTCGTCGACCTCGGCGGTGCGCCCGAGCAGCAGCGTCGCCACGCGGATCACATCCTGCGCGTGGCGGCGATAGAGCGCCTCGCCGGCCCATCGATCTCCCGCGATCGCCCGCGCGACGAGCGCCGCGTCGTCCCCACCGCGCGCCGGCAGCGGCGTCACCACCGCGTCGCCGGCGGCGCGACGTTCGGTCGGTGATCGAGGGGTGTGCGACGCTCGCATGCGGGTCCGACGCTCGAGCGGACGAGAACGGCTCACGGCAAAAAAGATCGAGCCGAAGCACGGGCCCGGTGCGTCGAGCCGTCAACGTCCGCCAGAGGACGGGAAAGGGCAACCCTTCTCCGCCATGAGAGCCTTCGACATGCTTCGCTTCCTCTTCGCCGTCGCCGCGCTCGCCGCGCCCTTCTCCGGGTGTGATGGAGGCCCGACCCTCGAGGAGCTCAACCGTGTGAGCGCGGTGCGCGATCCCAGCGTCGACGACACGCCGCCCGACGCGCCGTTCCGGCCCGGCCAGCGCCGCGACGTCGGCGACGCGGACGCGACGATCGAGCCGGTCGAAGCGAACGAGTTCATGCGCGCAGTCACGATGCCCGGCGATCTCGACGGGGACGGCATCGGCGATCTCGTCGTGTGGGGCGAGCTCCCGAGCCCGCCCGAGATCGTGCCCTGTCACATGGGCTGCCCGGGGTTCTCGCAGCTCTTGATCCGCGTGATCTACGGATCGACCACGCTCGGCGCGGGCGGCGCGCTGCGCGCCGACGCGGAGGTGAGGAGCTGGTACGTGAACGGTCTCCGCCCTTCGGTCGACGCCGCCGGTGACGTGAACGGCGACGGCTTCGCGGACCTCGTCGTCGGCGTCGGCACGGAGATCGAGGGCGTGCAGGGCAACGCGTACGTGATCCTCGGCGGAGAGCGTCTGCGCGGTGACAACGACGTGCGCGACGTGGGCGTCCACCTCCGCGAGAACGGATCGACGCACTTCGATCAGGCCGCGGGCCTCGGCGACGTCGATGGCGACGGCCTCGCCGACTTCGCGGTCGGCGCGACGGAGTGGCCGAGGGCCGACGATCCGCGCGGGCGTCTCTACGTCTATTACGGCTCGGGCGACGCACCCGAGCGACGCAGCGAGGACGACGCGAGCGCCGCGATCACGAGCGAAGGCGCGACGCGCTTCGGCATCGCGCAGGCCGTGGGCGACGTGAACGGCGACGGCCGCGGCGACTTCTCGATCGGCGAGCAGGACGGCGCGGTGACGCGCGTGATGTGGCTCGTGCTCGGTCGCGCCGAGCGCTTCTCGGGCGACATCGACGTCGCGAGCGTCGGCACGCGCATCGTCGCGAGCGCGGTGCGCGGCCTCGGCGATCTCGACGGCGACGGCACCGACGATCTCGGCATCACCGCGGACGAGGGGGCGCGCGACGGGTTCGTGCTCTGGGGCCGCGCGGAGTGGCCCGACGCGATCGAGCCCACCGACGCCGACACGTGGATCGAGCGCGGCGAGGACACGCGCGCGAGCCCGATCGCGGCGCGCCAGATGCTGCCCGCGGGCGACGTCGACGGCGACGGTCACGCCGACTTCTTCTACGCCGATCCGCACTACTCGCCCGACGGCGCGGCGCGCGGCGCGGCGTATCTCTTCCGCGGCGCGCTCGCGCGCGCGAGCGGCGGGCACGGGCTGTCCGAGGCGACCGCGTTCCTCGGGCAGGACTGGCACGACGCGAACGAGCCGGGCCGGCGTCGTGGGTACGACTCGATCGGGCGCTCGATCGCATCGGGCTCGGACGTGAACGGCGACGGGATCGAGGATCTCGTGCTCGCCGCGGCGCAAGCGCCGGACGGTGGCCGCGGCTATCTCTGGCTCGGTCGGAGGGACGAGTGATCCGTGCGTTGTTGATCGCGCTCGTGCTGACCGCGTGCGCCGAGAGCCATCAGCGAGGCGACGAGGAGCCGATGCTCGACGCGACGATCGCCGATGCGGACGCGGGCACGCTCGACGCGGGCGGACGTGACGCGGGACGGCGCAACGACGCAGGACCGGGACCTCGGTGCGGGCCCAACCGCTGCCGCGGCGGCGAGATCTGCTGCCACGAGGAGTGCGGTATCTGCGCGTTCGAAGACGAGTGCGCCGACATCGTCTGCGGCGTGCGCTGATCGCTCTCCACCGAGGAAGTGCGCCCGGCCCGAGCGCACTTCCTCACGGCAGTTTCACACGCCAGCTGTCCGTCTCGGGCGGTTCCCTGCTACGGTCGTCCGCTTCCGGACTTCCCGGATTCTGAGGGAGCAAGCGCATGCGGTGGTCGTGGTCGTCTCGGGTGTGGTGGATGTCGGTCGTCCTCGCGACGGTCGTGGTGGCCCCAGGTTGCGGCGACGACGACGTGATGGACGTGGGCGACGCGGGTCGCGCCGATGCGGGTCGCGCCGATGCGGGCCGTGACGCGTCGACGCCGGTCGACGCGCAGGTCGAGGACGACGCGCAGGTCGACGACGACGCGCAGGTCGACGACGACGCGCAGGTGATGGAGGACGGCGGCATGGCCGACGGCTGCGTGCCGCTCGAGTGCGACGTCGACGCGTGCGGCACGGTCGACGACGGATGCGGTGGCACCGTCGAGTGCGGCGGCTGCGAAGCGCCCGACACCTGCGTCGAGAACGTGTGCTCGTGCACGCCGGTCACGCAGGAAGTCGCGTGCGGGACGCGCGAGTGCGGGACCGCGCCGAACGGCTGCGGCGGCCCCGACTACACGTGCGGCTCGTGCGAGAGCGGCGAGTCGTGCAACACGACCACGGGCGCCTGCGAGTGCGTGCCGGTGACGCAGGAAATCGCGTGCGGGACGCGCGAGTGCGGGACTGCGTCGAACGGCTGCGGCGGCGAGCACACGTGCGGCACCTGCGGCAGCGGCGAGACCTGCAACACGACGACGGGCGCGTGCGACTGCGTGCCGGTGACGCAGGAAGTCGCGTGCGGGACGCGCGAGTGCGGGACTGCGTCGAACGGCTGCGGCGGCAGCTACACGTGCGGCAGCTGCGAGAGCGGCGAGACCTGCAACGAGACGACGGGCGTGTGCGGCTGCGTGCCGGTGACGCAGGAAGTCGCGTGCGGGACGCGCGAGTGCGGGACGGCGTCGAACGGCTGCGGCGGCAGCTACACGTGCGGCGCCTGCGAGAGCGGTGAGTCGTGCAACACGACGACCGGCGTGTGCGAGTGCGTGCCCGTCACCCAAGAGGTCGCGTGCGCCGGCCGCACGTGCGGCACCGCGTCGAACGGCTGCGGCACCGACTACACGTGCGGCACGTGCCCGACGGGCGAGTCGTGCAGCGCGACGTTCCAGTGCGCGCTGCCCACCGTCGGCTGGTGCAAGCTCCAGTGGCCGCCGACCGCGACCTACGTCGAGGGCGGCAGCGTGACGGTCTACGGCCACGTCTACGTGGAGGGCCTGACCAGCCGCACGAGCGGCACCGACGTCGATCCCCGCGTGCTCGCGGCGGTCGGCTACGGCCCGGCGGACACGCAGCCGAGCACCACCGGCTGGGCGTGGACGAGCGCGAGCGCGAACACCGGCTGGGACGGCGGCACGTCGAACAACGACGAGTACCAGGGCTCGCTCGCCGCGCCCGCCGGCACGTGGGACTACGCGTATCGCTTCAGCACCGACGGCGGCGCGACGTGGGTCTACTGCGATCGTGACGACGCGGGCTCGACCGACGGCTACGAGCTCGACGAGGCCGGAGAGCTCACCGTGACTGCGTCGGTGGCAGCGCCGACGATCACGAGCGTGAGCCACGCCGCGCTCGCGCACGGGGCGCGCATCACGATCACCGGCACCGCGCTCGGCACGGCCACCGACGTGTCGATCGACGGCGTGATGCAGATGATCGAGTCGACGAGCGACACGAGCCTCGTGATCCGCGTCGTCGACGCGACGGCGGTCGGCACGGGCGGCGCGCTCACCGTGACCACGCCGACCGGCAGCGACAGCGAGACCGTCACCGTCGTGCACCTCGTGATCAACGAGCTCGACAGCGACACGACGAGCTCCCCGGAGGTGAACGAGTTCGTCGAGATCACCACGGGCCTGCCGAGCGCGATTGATCTCACCGGCTACTACCTCGTGCTGGTCAATGGGAGCACCGACACGACCTACGGGCCGTCGTTCGCCCTCGGCACGACGGATTCGGCGGGATATCTGCTCGCGGGCAACGGCGCGCTCGCGCCGGACATCACGTTCGCGAACGAGTTCCTGCAGAACGGTGCCGACGCGGTCGCGATCGTGCAGTCGGCGGGGCTCGTCGCGGCCGGAACTGCCGCCGCATCGCTACCGCTGCTGATCGACGCAGTCGCATACGACACCGCCGACCCAGACGACAGCGGTCTGCTCACGCCGCTGCTCGGCACCGCGCCGCGTGCGGTGCAGATCAACGAGAGCGAGAACACGACGCCCGCGGCCGACGCGATCCAGCGCTGCGGTGGTGCGCGCCTCGACGGGCGCTCGTTCCCGGTGATCGCGGCCCCGACGCCGCGCGCCGCGAACTCGTGCGCGTTCACCCAGGCCGAGCTGCAGACGCGCTTCGAGACGCAGTGCGCGAGCTGCCACGGCTCGAACGGCGGGTTCGCGGTCGGCACCGACTTCACGGCAGCGACGATCGGCGTCGCGTCGACGCAGCTGCCGGCGATGTCGCGCATCACCGCGGGCGATCACCTCCAGAGCTACCTCTGGCACAAGCTGAACGGCACCCACGTCACCGTCGGCGGCTCCGGCGTGCGGATGCCGTCGGGCGGGGCGGCGTGGAACGCGACCGATCTCTACCGCCTCGCGCATTACATCGATAGTCTCTGACGCGTGCCGGGTGCGCTCGACGTCCACGACCTGATCCGTGCCGCGGTGGCGATCACGATCGCTGCCGCGGCCGCGGCGCACGAAGGGCGCACCCGCACCATCCCGAGCTCGCTCTCGCTGCCGCCGATCGCGCTCGGCTTCGCGCTGGTGGTCGTCGACGGCAGGCTCGGCGCGACGATCGGCGGGCTCGTGCTCTCGGCCTTCGCGGCGCTCGTGCTCCTCGGCACGCGACGGCTCGCTGGCGGCGGCGCGCCGCTCGCGATCGCGCTCGGTGCGTGCGTCGGGCTGACGCCGGCGCTCTATGCGTGGATCGCCGCGGTGATCCTCACGTTCGCGGTGACGGGCCTGCACGCGCGCGTGTATCCCGATGCCGCCGACGCATGTCGTCCGACGCTGCTCTCGAGCCGCATCGCGCTCGTCGCGATCACCGTCGGCGTCGCCGTCGATCTCGCGCTGCAGGCGCGCACGCCCGCCTGATCGTTGCGGTCGCGCGTCGCCGGCCCCAAGGTGCGCGGCCCGTGCGACCCACATTGCGCGATCTCCTCGTCCTCGCGTGGCCGCTCGTGGTCTCGCGCGCGACCCAGACCATCGTCGGCCTCGCCGACGCGCTGATGGTCGCGCACCTCGGCGCGGGCGCGCTCGCGGCGACGACGGCGGGCGCGAACAACGCGTTCCTCGTGCTCATCCTGCCGATGGGCTGCGTGTTCATCGTGCAGAGCTTCGCGTCGCAGCTCTTCGGCAAGGGCGACGTGATCGGCGCGCGTCGCTTCGCGCTCTACGGGCTCGCGATCGCGCTCGTCACGCAGATCGTCGCGATGCTCGCGATCCCGGCGATCGACCCGGTGCTCTCGCTCTTCTCGTACGAGACCGACGTGCGCCGCGCGATGTCGGGGTACCTCGTGTACCGCTTGCTCTCCGCGGGCCCGGCGATCGGCATCGAGGCGCTCGGCGCGTACTACGGCGGCGTCGGCCGCACGCGCGTCCCGATGATCGCGAACCTCGTGCTGATGGTGCTCAACGTCGGGCTCAACTGGGCGCTGATCGACGGTCACCTCGGTGCGCCCGCGCTCGGCGTGGAGGGCGCGGCGATCGCGAGCTCGGTCGCGACCACGCTCGCGTTCGTCGGTCTGCTCGCGTACTTCCTGCGCGACGGAGCGCTCTCGCGCCCGCGCGTCGAGGAATTCGTCCGCACGCTGCGGTTCGGACTGCCCTCGGGCCTCAACTGGTTCTTCGAGTTCTTCGCGTTCAACCTCTTCGTCAACGTCGTCGTCGCGGGGCTCGGCACCGAGGTGCTCGCGGCGCTGATGGCGGTGATGCAGATCAACGCGGTCTCGTTCATGCCCGCGTTCGCGCTCGGGAGCTCGGGCGCGATCCTCGTCGGTCAGTCGATCGGTCGCGACGATCGCGACGACGTCCCGCGCATCGTGCGCATGACGTTCGGGACCGCCGCGACGTGGCAGGGGCTCGTCGGCCTCGCGTACCTGCTGCTGCCGGCCCTCATCTTCGCGCCGTTCGCGAGCGATCCCGACACGCGCGAGGCGCTCGTCGAGGTCGGCGTGCGCATGCTGATGCTGTCCACGTGCTGGCAGCTCTTCGACTCCGCGGCGACGGTGCTCGCGGAGGCGCTGCGCGCGGCGGGCGACACCGTGTGGCCGCTCGGCGCGCGCCTCGTGCTCGCATGGCTGGTGTTCGTCCCGGGCAGCTGGCTCGGCGTGCGCGTCCTCGAGGGCGGCGACGTCGCGGCGATGCTCTGCCTGACGGCGTACCTCGCGCTGCTCGCGCTGCTGCTCTACGTGCGCTTCCGGAGCGGCAAGTGGCGCACGCTCGAGATCACCGAGCCCGAGATCGCCTGACCGCGGTCCTCACTGCCAGCGGCGATAACGCTCGGTCGTCCCGTCGCCGTGATCGAAGACGAGCCACTCGAGGCCGTTCTCGTCGACCTCGATCGACCACCACATCGCGCGGGTCTCCTGACCCTGGGTGCGCTCGCCGTCGTTGCCGCAGCTGTTCGTGACGTGCGTCTTCACCCAGTGCCGATGCACGGTCACCTGATCGTCCTCGATCACCACGGTGCCGACCTCGGTGCCGAGCAGACGCATCGTGCACCCACCGACCGTCGACGTGATCACCGCGCCCGTCTCGTAGAACCCGTCGGGCTCGAGGATGAAGTAGAAGCCCTCGCCCGAGGGATCGAGCCACTCGCCGTTGTCGCGATCGTAGTACTGGATCGTCGACAGCGTGCCGGTGAACCACTCGCCCGCGAGCTCCGCGGGCACGGCGCTCCGCGGCGTGTCGGGCGCGTCGTCGTTGCGACATCCGCCGATCGCCAGCGCCGCCAGGACCGCCATCACGAAGATACGAACGCGCTTGCTCATGCTTCCCTCTCTCGGCGGCGTGCGATGGAATCCGTCGCACGCCGACGCCGAGTGATTGGACCGGAGCGCGTCACTCCGTCAGTGATGCGAACCTTGTCTTTTTCCTAAAATCTCCTGGTCCGTCGACGCGCTCGATGGCTCCCATCGGATCGCCCGATGACCGTTGACGCTCGTCGTGCTCGCGCTCCAGAGTGCGACTGCGATGCACGAATATCCTCTCCGGCTCACCTGGCACGGCACCACCGCGGGCCCCGCCGAGCACACACGCGACGCGGTCGCGAGCACCGGGCGCAAGCCCGACATCCCGGTCAGCGCGGGGAGCGCGTTCCTCGGTGACGACACGCGCTGGAACCCCGAGGACCTCTTCGGCGCGTCGCTCGCGACGTGCCACATGCTGACGTTCCTCTCGCTCGTGAAGAAGGTGAAGGTCGACGTGCGCCACTACGCCGACGACGTGTCGGTGCGCATCGAGAGCGTCGAGGGCGTCACGCGCGTGACGCGCGTCCGGCTCGCGCCGACGATCACCATCGCGCCCGGCGGCGACGTCGAGAAGACGCGCATGATGTTCGTGAAGGCCCACAAGTACTGCTTCATCGGCAACAGCACGACCGCCGAGGTCGTGATGGAGCCCACGATCGTCGTCGAGGGCGGCACGACCTGAGCTCACGGAGGGTCGAGCCGGCGCAGCCCGACGACTCGATACTCGCGCGGCCCGGTCTGGTAGAGATGGACGCTCACCGCGCCCGTCGTCTCGCGGCCGGGCGTCGACGCGACCACGTCGATCACGAGATATCGCGGCGCCGCTCCGGCGCGCACGCGCAGGTCGGGCAGCAGCGCGCAGACGTGCTCGTCGGTGCGCCGCTGCTCGATCTCCATCGCCGGCGGTCCCGCGGGCCAGTCGAGCCACGCGGTCGCGCGGTGCCGTCGATCCCACGCGTCGCGGATGCCCGTCTCGATCGCGAGATCGCGCATGCACAGCCACGTGCGGTCGGTCTCGGAGACGATCTGGGGGAACGCGAGCGGCGACAGGCGCGTCAGGTATCGCTCGAAGATCTTCCGCTGTCGCCCGCGCAGGATGCGCTCGAGATCGCGCGCGACGCTGGGCTCCGAGAACTGCCCGGTCGCGACGAGCGCGCGCAGGTGCTCGTCGCGGAATTGACTGATGATGCGCGTCATCCACGCCATGTCGCGCTCGGTGCGCCGCTCGAACCCGGGGTTCGGATATCCGTTGCGCCACGCGTCGGGATCGAAGTCCTCGACGTTGTAATACGTGAACACGGGATGGGGCCTGTCGGACTCCTCCTCTCGATAAGGGCGGTCCAAGAGCCCGAGCGTGAACAAGTCGACTCCGATGTGCTCGAGATCGACGTAGTGCGAGTGCCCGAATCGGCGCGTCAGCGGGTCGGACCGCTCCCAGATCAGACCGAACGAGTCGCCGACGTCGAGGATGTAGTGCTGCACGTATCCATTCGTGCCGTCGGTCGTGACCCACGCGTCGAAGTTGTTCTCGGCGCGCGAGTCGATGTGGTTGAGCCACGCCGAGAGCACGTACATCCCGCGGATCTCGCGCCGATGCTCGTGCGGCACGACGTCGTTGGGGTCGTCGTCGCGGCGCCCGTCGAAGCGCCACCCACCGAGCACGTCTCCGTCGATGTAGCGGCTCAGGCTCCCGCGGAATCGCCCGTCGTCGGTGCGGAGCGCCGCGTTCACGACCTCCTCGAGATCGGCCTGCGTCATGGGCTGGTCGCTGTACCCGTTCCGCATCGTGCCCGGCGCGATCACGAACATGTCGGGCGTGAACGAGACGACGCGATTGCACGGCGTCGAATAGCCGATCGCGTGGAAGATGCGAGTCGCGATCGAGTCCGCCGCGGTCGTGAGCTCGGGAACGCGGATATCCGTCTTGAACAGATATCGCTGTCCGTCGACCTCGATCACGAAGCCCGGCGTCGTGCCCTGCGCCTTGTGCTCGACGATCGTCCACGGCGGCTCCGGGATCGACTGGCCCGCACAGGCGCCTTCGGTGATCTCCTCGAGCGACACCGGGCGCTGTCCGATGCGGTTCTCGAACCAGCTCGAGCTCGGCACCTCGTCGACCGAATTGACGTTGATCGCCTCGCGCGTCTCCTCGTACTCCCAGAGCTCCGCGAGCTGCCGGAACGTCGTGTTGTCCACGGCGTCCCAGATCCACGAGTTGTATTGCTCCTCGGGCTCGGGCGCGAAAGGACGGCGATCGTCGTCGACCCACATCGGGTCACGCAGCGGATACCGATGTGCAGCGGCGCCGCCGCATCCGGCGAGGACGAGCGCGGCGAGCGCGGCGGCGCAGCGAGCGTTCCCGATCGACGTGGGCAGCATGCAGCACCTCGACTAGAGCGCGTCCCTCGCGCCGATCTCGATGCGGAACGAGTCGATGTCCGTGCCGCGCTCGAACGTCTCGGTCGCGAACCCGAAGTTGAACGTGAAGGGCGCGTCGATGACGGGGAACCGCGGCGCGATCTCGAGACCGAACGTGAGCCGCAGCAGCTCGACGTCGAAGTCCTCGAAGTGGCGCCCGAACGCGTTCGCGGTGCCGAAGTACAGACGTGCATCGAGGAACGCCCAGATCGGCCATTGGTAGTGCGTCAGGAGACCGACCGCGCTGAAGCCCTGGATGTCACCGGCGCGATATCCCGGCAGGAGCCCTCGACTGCCACCCAGCTCGACCAGCTCGGTGAACGGAACGTTCGAGTCACCGAGCGGCGAGATCAGGTGCGCGTCCGCGGTGATGCCGATCACGCGATGCCCTCCGAGCACGTCGGCGGCGAGCGTTCCGCTGCCGCCCCAGCTGACCCAGCGATCGAGCTCGGGGAGCCCGCCGAACGCGCCGTGCACGCCTGCGTGCACCGCGAGCCGTGCGCCTCCCTCGGGCGGCGCGCCCGGCGTGCGCGTGTCCACGTCGACCGTGATCTCCGCCGCGACCGCCTCGTAGCCGGTCAGATATCCGTACGGCACTTCCTGGCCGGTCTCCATCGCGCGCTCGAGCACTGAGGGCTCGTCGCCCCAACTGCGATCCTGGAATTCGATGCTCCGATACCGCAGCTCCCACTGGAGATCGCTGCTCTGCCAATATCGAACCGAGCTCCAGAGCACCGGCTCGAGTCGGACCGCGCCGTATCGCGCACGTTGTCCGTCGGTCGCATCGGGGCCGATCCCGCCGAACACGTAGTCGGGCCGCTCGCGCGCGAGGAGCCGCGCGCCGATGTACGAGCCGTCCGCGACCTCCACGCGCTCGGCGATCGTCCCGCTCAGCCAGTCGTCACCGCCGTACACGCCGTGGATCGAGATGTGGTTGTGGTCGAAGAGGAAGTCGTCCCACGACCCATAGATACCGATGCTCGGCTGGAACCCGAACTCGTAGAGGAACGTCGGCATCAACGTGATCTCGTTGTTCGGGCCGAACCGGAAGAAGCTGACGAGGTGCTCGATCACCTTGTGGCGCTCGAGCTCCGTGAGGGCCCAGCCGATGGGACGTCGCAGCACGAACTCCGAGACGAGGTAGAGCGGGCTCGTCAGCACGCGCGCCGTCCACAGCAGCACGTCACCGGCGTCGTCGCCGCGCTCGGGGAGACCGTCGTAGTCGGGCACCGCGCGATCTGGCGGGCGTGCGGGTCGCGGTGCCTCGGGCGCGCTCTCGTCCGCGGCGCTCTCGTCGTCGTCGTCTCCGGACGCGTCGCGGTCCGCCTCGGTCACGAGCGCCTCGAGCGCGCGCTCGCTCGGGACGCTCTCGTCGGCCCCGGGCGGATCGTCCGCGCGCGCATCGCTCGCCGGCGCCGCCAGCGCGAGCAGCGCTGCGAGCACGAGCGCCGCGTCCGCGCATCGTCGCTGCGGGCGTGGCGTGCCACCGACGTTCGAGCGTGTTCGGTGCACCGTGCCCGAGGTCAGCAACACGCTTGCCATCGGGGTCGCGCGCCATCTCCGATCGCCGTGCGCGGACGAGCGAGGGCCGCGCACACGTCGCCGCTGCGCGTCCGTCGCATCGCGTCACGTCGCGCGGGTGGGACCCACATCGATCCGCCCGCCGATCGGACGGGAGCGACACCGACGCGCGAGGGGCCTCGACGCCTCGGTGCGTCCGATACCCTCGCTCGGTCTCTCGAGAGGAGAGTCGTCTCGCGAGCGAGAGGAGTCGTGGTGCGTCGCAGTCGGGTGCTCGTTTCGATCGTGGTTCTCTCGTCCTTCCCGGCGCACGCGCTCGCGGACGATGCCGCGGCGCTCCCCTCGGTCGCGGAGTCGACGCCGCTTCCTTCCGAGCCCGAGCTCTCGCGCCCTCCGATGCGCGATCTCGATCCGGTCGAGGCCGTCGTGTCGGGTGTCATCAGCGCAGCCGTCGTCGGCGCGACGTTCCTGCCGTCTCCGACGCGCGAGACGCCGCAGTGGCGCGGCGGGATTGTCTTCGACGATCCGGTACGCGACGCGCTCCATCTGCGCGCGCCCGAGGATCGCCGGCTCGCCTCGACGCTCTCCGATGCGATCGTCGGCACGCTCGTGGTCGCGCCGATCCTCGTCGACGCGGCGCTGATGGCGGGCTTCGTGCGCGGCGATCCCGAGCTGATGACGCGCATGCTCCTGATGAACCTGCAGGCGCACGCGATCTCGTTCGGGCTGACCACCATCTTCAAGAAGGTCGTCGGCCGCGAGCGACCCAACGCACGCGCGTGCCGCGAGGACCCGGAGCGTCAGAGCAGCGATCCCCTCTGCGAGTCCCCGCCCGAGCACACCGCGAGCTTCTTCAGCGGCCACGCGTCGCTCGCGTTCACGAGCGCCGCGCTGATGTGCGTGCAGCACGCGGAGATCGGGCTCTTCGGTCAGGAGGGCGACGCCGTGATGTGCGCGACCGGCCTCGCGCTCGCCACGACCGTCGGTCTGCTGCGCATCGCCGCGGACAAGCACTACGCGAGCGACGTGATCGTCGGCGCGCTCGTCGGTGGGCTCACCGGCTGGCTCGTGCCGTGGCTGTTCCACTTCGACGTGGCGGACACCGTGGGCATCGACGGCGCGTCGGCGACGGTCGCTCCGATGATCGACGAGCGGCAGATCGGGATGCAGCTCTTCGGCGTGTTCTAGAACGAGACACGCACGCTGGTGATCGCGCGCTCGACCGTGACGCGCGCCGCGCCGCCCTCGACGACGAGGGGCCCGAGATCGCGCTCTCGCGCGTCGCACAGGCGCGCCTCGCGGATCGCGCGCCGCCCACAACGGAGTCGCACGTCGATGCGCTCTCCGGGCCGATAGCTGCGCAGCCGCACGACGTGCCCACCGCCGCGGCTCGCGACCTTGATCGCGCTGACGAGCACGTCGTCGCAGTCGGTGGTCATCACCTCGCTCGCGATCGCGTCGAGGTCGATCGAGCGCGGCGCGGTGAGCCCTGCGCGCAGCGAGCGCCGCACCTCGCGCGGCAGGTGGTGCGCGCGATGATCGCCGGGCCCGGTGAGCCACACCGCGTACTCGACTCCGTCCTCCGCGGTGCCGACGCCCGACGCGGGGTGCGCGGGCAGCGGCACGACGCCGAACGCCATCTCGAGCGGCGCGTGGCGCAGCACCACCCACTCGACGACGCCCGGCCGCGTCAGCGCCACGCACGCCGGCCCACCGAGGAACACCGCGAGCCCGAATCCCGCGGGATCTTCGACGTGCGCGAACGAGCGCGCGGGCCAGAACGTCGGGTCGTAGAGCTTGTGGTGCGGGCGCGTCACCACGCCGCCCGGAACGTTCATCGAGAGCGAGCGCGCCGTCGACGCGAGCGGGAGCCGACACGTGATGGTGCGGCGCGCCGCGGCGGTGCCGTCGACGTGCATGCGTACGATCGGCGAGCCGCCGCCGAGCCAGACGTAGCGCACGACGTCGTGGCCGCAGAGCCGCGCGCGCACGACGACCTCGAGCACACCATCCGCTTCCCGCGCGTCGATGCGCGCCGGGCGATCGCTGGTGCGCTCGATCTCGCGGAACCGCCCGCCGAGATACTCGTGCCCCATGCGCCACAGACCACCGGAGTCGACGTACGCGACGAGATCATTGCCCGGCGCCGACAGGCGCTCTCCCGTCGCGTCGCGATAGCTCGTGAGACAGCCGCCCGACGCCTCGGTGATCGTCAGCGCGTAGTGCTCGGTGCGCACGTCGAGGCGACCGTCGTGCAGGGTCCACTCGAGCTCGGAGGACGACGTCGTCGGAGCACGCGTCTCGGGCGCGTCGCCCCGCGCGCGGTCGAGCACGCGATCCGCGAGCGACTCGGCGCGCTGGAGCCAGGGCAGCTGCTCGGTGCGATAGACGCGCTCGGGCGACGTGCCGGTGACGAGATCGTGATGGTTCGTCAGCGCGACGAGGTCCCACGCATCGTCGAGCTCCGCATCGTGCGGCGCAGGATCTCGCGCGGGGTCGAACGCGAGCTTCTCCGCGAGCACCAGCTTGCGCACGATGCGATTCGACAGTCGTTTGACGTTGGGCCGCGATGCATAGAACCCCATCCAGTACGGGTTGGGGTCGAGCTCGAGCACCGGCAGTGAATCGCGATGGCAGTCGACGAGATCGAGGTAGTCGTCCAAACCCGCGCTCACGACCCAAGTGCCGGAGTCTCCGAATCGCGTGCGGTCGTAGCGCTCGAGCAGCTCGCAGAGACGCTCGATCGGACCGTTGAAGTCACATCCGATCGGACAGAACAGGTACGGAGTCCGCGACAAGGGCGCGAGCTGCCTCACCAGCCCGGCGATGCGCGACGCGATGTGACGTCCCGTTCGCCAGGGCACTCCGAGCGTCATTCCCATCCATCGGATCACGCCGAGGTGAGCGAGCATGTCGCCCTGGAAATACGTGAATGCGTTCCAGTGACAGAGCACCTCGGATCCGTCGGGCGCGCGCCACACGAAGTCCTGCGTCCGCAGCTCGTTCGCGAGCAGGTGCGCGCTCGATCCCGGCAGCGGATAGGACGACGGAAGGCGCAGATCCGCGCCCACGAAGTACATCCCGTCGATGCGCGTGAGCGCGGTGCGATCGAACCCCAGCGCGACGAGGATCGCGGGCCACGCGGGCGAGCACCCGAAGTCGTCGGGCAGGTACGCGAGCCGCGGCTCCGCCTCGAAGCCGTGCGCCCTCAGCCACTCCTGCCCGAGCAGGTAATCGCGGAGGATCGCCTCGGTGGCGGGAATCACCGTGTCAGGCGTCGTGATCCCGGTGCCCGTGAGCTGCAGTCGTCGCTCCGCGACCAGCTGGCGCAAGAGATCGCGCCGATCCGGGCGCCGCTCCCAATAGAGCCTCAGGAAGAAGATCGCCTCGAGCGAGAAGACGCGCCTCGGCTCGCGCTGCAGCTCGCGCAGGACCTCGTCCAAGATCCGCTCGATGCGGCGCTCGTAGTACTCCTCCGACGTGAAGAGCCAGTTGGGATCCCAGTGGCTGCTCTCGCCGAGCACCAGCACGTGGCGAGCGTCGTCGGGGATCCCGAGGCGCCGTCGGAGCCGATGCTCTCGCTCGCTCGTGCGCGCAGCCACCACGCTCGTGTAGACCCCGGAGTCGCGAGCGCGAACGACGTCGCACGACGACACGCGAGCCGGCGCGCGCGTGGATCCACGCATGCATCCTCGAGCCGTCGATGCTGCTCTGGGTCGCCATCGCGGGCGCGCTCGCGTCGGGCCTCACGTACGTAATCCTCTCGAACGCGCTGCGCGCGCTCGACGACGACGTGCGCCCCGACGTGTCGCTCCCGAGCATGACCGTCGTCCGCCCGGTGCGCGGGCTCGATCCCGGCCTCGACGAGAACACACAGGCCGCGCTCCGCGTGCGTTATCCCGCGGAGCTCGAGACGATCTTCGTCGTCGACGACGAGCACGAGCCGGCGCTGCCGGTGCTCGAGCGCGTGATCGAGCGCGAGGGATCGAGCGCCCGCGTTGTCATCGCAGGCCCTCCACCGCGCGGTCGCACCGGCAAGCTCCACGCGATGATCGTCGGTCTGCGCGCCGCGCGCGCGCGCACGCCGCTCGTCTGCTTCGCCGACTCCGACACGCGCCCGAGCACAGGGCTTCTCGAGGAGCTCGCGAGCGCCGTGGTCGCGTCGCGCGACGTCGGGGCCGCGTTCGCGCGCGCCATCGGCACGCGCCCTCCGCGCACGCTCGGCGACGTCGGCTACGGCCTCCTGCTCGACGGCATCTACGGGCCGCAGGTCGCGCTCGCGAGCCGCAGGAGCGGCAGCCTGCCCTTCGTGATGGGCCAGACGATGGTGCTGCGCCGCACTGCGCTCGAAGCGTGCGGCGGTCTCGAAGGCAGCTCCGGAGAGCTCGTCGACGACATGAACATCGGCGCGCGGCTCGCTGCCACGGGTTATCGCAACGTGCTCTGGCGCAGCCCGATCGCGATCGTGCAGGAGGGCCTCCCCACGCGCGATCTCCGCGGCACGGCGCTGCGGTGGATGGTGTTCGCGCGCACCGGGATCCCGTTCTGGCCGTACTCCGTGCCCGCGGCGATCTGGGTCGGCCTCTACGCGCTCGGGATCGTCGGCGCGCTCGTCTCGATGGCGATCGCGGACGTGACGTCGGGCGCGCTCTTCGCGGCGACGAGCGTGTCGGTCGTCGCGTCGCTCGAGGCGCTGCGACGACAGCAGGGCGGCGCACCGACGCCGCTCTCGCTCTGGTGGGCGCCGTTCGTGTGCCTCGCGATGGTGCCGTGGTGGTTCGCGTGCGCGCACTTCACGCGTGCGATCGTGTGGCGCGGTCGGAGCTACGAGCTCGACGCGCGCGGCCGGCTCGGCGTGCTCGACGCGGCGCCGGCGCGCGTCCCTCAGATGCCCCCTCAGATGCCGTAACGCATCGTGATCGGCACCGAGAGCACGCCGCCGGTGTGCTCGAACGACGCCGACTCGAACGAGGGCGGACCGAACGTGCCGCGCACGTCGCGCGAGAACCCGTAGCCCTCCGACGGGATGCCGAGGAAGCCGGTGTCGAACTCGCCGTCGCGATCCTCGTCGTGCATCACGCCGATCGCGTAGCGGCCCGGCGGCACGTTCTCGAGGCGACAGCGCGAGACGCCGTCGACGACGGGCGCGTTGCACGTCGCGACCTCGCGGCCCGACTGCGTCCACGTCGCCGCCGAGCCGTAGAGGCCCGCGCTCGCGACGCCGCGATCGTTGCGCAGGCCGCGCATGACGACGACGATCCCCGGCGTGCGCTCGTCGTCGCGAGACGCCTGACCCGAGGTCGACGCGGGGCCCAACGCGACGGCGACGATCGCCGCGCCCATCACCGACGACATCCACGGCACGCGCTGCATGGCGTGGATGTAGGGCCGCGGCGCGCGCTACGGAATTCGTAGCGCTACGCATTCCGTAGCGCTTGTTTCGACGCCGTTGCGAGCGAGACGAGACCGCACGCCGAGGTGGCCACCACGCTGACCGGCGCGATCGGCCATCGGGCTCGATCGGCGCAATCCCAGCAGAACCTTGGGACGAGGCGGCACGGCACACCGGTTGCGACGCACTGCGTCATGCTCGACCGACAGAACGCTGCCCGGCTCGCGCTACCGCTCGTGCTCACCGGCTGTGCTGCGAGCGCGGACCCATCGCTCGACGCCGCGAGCAAGCCCGAGGACGGTCCCACCGTCGTCGTGCCCGAGTCGCCCGCGACCGCGTTCCACACCAGCGCGACGCGCCCGACGTTCGGCGTTGCGCTCGACACCCAGCTCGATGCGCTGCGCTTCGAAGGGCGCGCGCAGGATCACGACTGGCCGCGCGAGCGGCCGAGCGACGACGAGATCGTCGGCGCGCTCACGGCCTACGATCGCGCGTTCCACGGCTGGGCCCCGAGCGCGCGCTTCGCGACGCTGCGCCCGCTGACGCGCGCGTCGTGCGAGCGCGGCGCGTGGGATCCCGCGTACTACGACGAGCTCGGCCCCGCGATGCGCGCGTTCACCGATCGCCGCGACGGCGCCGCGCGCAACCGCGTCGACGACGACGGCGACGGCGCGATCGACGAGTGCGACGATCTCGACGGCGCAGACACGACGTGGGTGGGCCGCGCGCGGGCCGCGGCGCGCGCGCTCGAGCCCGCGCCCCTCGATGCGGTCGAGCACCACGGCGTGCGCTTCGAGCCGCGCGACGTGCGCGCGCTGCTCGCGATCATGCACGGCGATCCGCGAGCGCTCGTCATCGGCGATCGCTGCACGCTCGATCGACCGGCACGCCGCGGGTGCGCGCCGATCAACGCGGGCGCGTTCCACCTGCTGCTCGGGAACGTCGTCGGTGATCGCGAGCGCGCGCTGGCGATCGAGCGCGACGACGGCGAGAGCGCGGTGATCGACGGATACCGCGTGGTGCTGCGGCTCGAGCGCGGCGAGGCCGAGGTGCTGCGCCTGCTCGGCGGTCGCGAGAGCGCGCTTCGTCCTTCGCGCTGGGTCGAGCTCGTGGTCGACGTGGACGTCGACGCCGCGGTGGAGCGCCACCACTTCCTCCTCGCGGTCGACGCGCGCGGGCACGTGATCGGCGGCGAGTGGATCGCCGACGGTGCGCGCCCGGCGTGGGCGTGGCTGCCGGTCGGCGCGGGGGCGAGCGCGCCTGTGCGCGTGGATCACGTGCGTGCGCTGCTGCGGAGCGCGCGCGCCGATCTCCGCGAGCGACGCACCGTCGAGCTCTCGCGCGTCGTCGATCGGCTGGTGCCCGACTGGCCCGAGCCCGGCGTGTCGTCGGCGATCGAGGTGCGCGACCACGTCGTCGCGGAGCGCGCGACGGTGCACGTCGAGCTGCTGCACGAAGCCCTCGAGGACGCGCAGGTCGTGCTCCATCGCGGGCTCGATCGCGTGGTGCTCTTCGATCGCAACCCGCGCGGCGGTGACGAGGGCTGGCTCTGGGCGTCGTTCACGATCGACGAGGTCGCCGGCGACGACGCGTACGGGCAGTGGGAGCTCTTCGTCGTCGACCGCGAGCGCGGCGCGATCGGGCACTTGCTCCGCTGGAGCCTCGAGCTCGAGGTGCACGATCCCTCGGCCCCGAGCACGACACTCGACGGCGCGCAGCCTCCGCGCTTCCTGCGCACGTACACCACGGTCGGCGCGCCCCTCGACGTGCCGGACGCGCTCTCGGACGGACTCGAGAGCACGATCGCGGTGCACGACGACGTCCTCGTGGAGCGCGCGATCGTGCACGCGCGCGTGACCCATCCGTACCGCGGCGATCTGCGCGTCGTGCTGGAGCACGAGGGCCTCGAGCGCGTGCTCCACGATCGCACCGGCGCGGGCGCCGACGATCTCGCGATCGAGCTCGACGCGCGCGAGCTCGCGGGCATGCACGCGCGCGGCGCGTGGACGCTGCGCGTCGAAGATCACGCGCCGGGCGACGTCGGGCGGCTCGAAGGTTGGGCGCTCGAGCTCGCCGGTCGTTGATAGGCTCGGGCGCGTGCGTCGCTCGTCCCTCCTCCTCGCCGCGCTCGTCCTCGTCGGCTGCCCCGGGCCCGAGCCGGCCGCGCCCGTCTTCCCCGCCGACTACGCGTCGACCTTCGTCGAGGTGCGCGACTGCCGGCGCAGCCCCGAGCACGAGCTCGCGTTCATCCGCGTGCTCGCGAGCCCCGACGCCGCGGGCGTCTACACGTCGCGCACCGGCACGTTCCCCGTCGGCGCGGTGATCCTGAAGGAAGAGCACGCGAGCGAGGGCTGCGACGATCCGATCGGCTGGACCGCGATGCGCCGCGAGGACGGCGATGCGTGGCGGTGGCAGGACGTCGCGCCGGATCGCGTGGTGATCGAGGACGGCGCGATCGCGCGCTGCGCGGCATGTCACGCGCGCTGCGTCGCGCCGGACCAGGGGTTCGAGCAGACCTGCGCCGAGCCGTGAGCGTCGCGCGGAGATCCGATCCGAGGATCGGATCTCCATCTGCGCGATGCGGCCGACGTCAGGGCGTCGCGGGCGCGGCCTCGGCGCTCGCGCGGGTGCGACGCGCCGGCGCTTCCGCGCGCGCCGGGCGCGCCGGGCGAGGCCAGCTCGCGCGCGCCGGGCACTCGAAGCCCTCGGGGCACGGGATCGGCGCGCTCGCGCCCGCCGGACAGAACGAGCCCTCGGGGCACTCCTCGGGCGCCGCCGCGTTCGCCGCGCAGAACTGACCCGCGGGGCAGGCGCGCGGACGCGCGGTGCGCGCCGGGCACGACGAGCCCGCCGGGCACGCGATCGGCTGCGCCGTGCGGCCGACGCAGAAGCTGCCCTCCGGGCATGCCGCCGCCTCGCTCGCGCCGGGCGCGCAGTACTGGCCGGGGCGCGCCGTGCAGGCCGCCGCCTCGCCGCCCGCCGCCGTCGCGGTCGCGCCGCCCGCTGCGGTGGTGCCGCCCGCTGCGGTGGTGCCGCCCGCTGCCGTGCCGCCCGCCGCGGCGCCACCTCCCGCCGCGCCGCCGCCGGCGCGCGCCCCGCCGCCGGCCGCCGCGCCGCCGCCGCGGGCACCGCCGGTCGTCGTGGTCGTCGTCGTCGTGGTCGTTGTGCCCTGCGCGCTGACGAGCGCCGGGGCGAACAGGAGAGAGGACGCGAGGATGGCCGTGAACATGGTGGTTCGCATGGGGCCCGAGACTAAGCACCACGCGTGGCGAGATCACACGTCCCCGGATGCGGAGCGGGGCGCCAGCGCGCGTCCGAGCCCGAAAACAGGGCGGAAATGCGCGTGCCCGCTCGGCGCACCGAGTGCGCGCCTGTCGTCAGGGGTGCGGCGGAGCCGCGCGCGGCGCCGCGACACGACGAGGCACGGTGCGTCGCTCACTCGAGCTCGAAGGTCACGCAGGTCGCCTCGTCCTTCTCCTCGTCGACGTCGACCTCGATCGAGCGCGCGTCGCACTCGAGGTCGTGGTTGTACTTGCAGACCGCGACCTTGCAGGCGCCGACGCCCGCGGCCTGGACCTCGCCGTCGGTATGGCGGATCGACATCGTGAACGTGTCGCAGCCGGGGTGGACGCCGTCGCCGACCGTGATCGCCTTGGCGTGACAGGCACCGTGGACGTTGTACGCGCAGCGCTCGACGCCACAGGCGGAGACGTCGGGCATCTCGATCGTGAACTTCATCGCGACCTCCGGCCCCGAGGGAGCAGTCCGCGTGCCGCGCCGGCTCGGCCGCTCGGACCGTCTCGCGCGTGTTTCCGCCCTGGAACTTCGACGCCCTGAGTATCCGGAATGGCCATTCCCACGGGCGATCGCGCGTGCTCGGTGCTACGTCGCGCGCCCGATGACCTCGCGTGTGATCACCCTCGTCCTCGGCGGAACCCTCCTCGGCGCGTGCGCCACCGGCTCCGGTGGCTTCTCGACGGGCGGGCGGCAGACAGGCAGCGACGCGGGGACACAGCCTCCACCGGCGATCGACGCGGGCACCTCCGACGCGATCACCGAGGTCGATGCGGGGGAGCCGATCGACGCGGGTGAGCCGAGCACCGGAATCGACGCGAGCATCGGCATCGACGCGAGCACGCCGATCGACGCGGGCACCGACGCAGGGCCGCCCGCGATGCCCGACGCCGGCCCGCCGCCGCGCCCGTGCACGCCGCTCCCGACGACCGGCACGCTCACGATCGACGGCACGACGAGCGGCGGCGCGACGTGGGCGCGCCCGAGCGCCGCGACCTGCCCGGCCACCGCTCGCGCGACCAGCGTCGCCGGCGCGGTGCCGTACGCCGAGCACGTGCTCTGCAACACCGGCGCGGCGGGCACGTTCGAGGTCTGGGTCGACAGCTTCGTCGACACGTACATGGTCGTGTACGACGGCGACCGGATGCCCGCCGACCAGCTCGCGTGCCGCGACGCGGACGACGACGGCGCGGGCTTCTCGCAGCCCCTCGTGACCGGCCTCGCGATCCCCGCGGGCGGTCGCGTCCTCGTCGTGGTGACCGGGTTCGCCGACGAGGACCGGGGCGCGTACTCGCTCTACGCCGCGCGCGAATAGCCTGTCGTAGGACGCCTGAGATTCTCCCATCGGGCGGGGAGGTCGCTGTATAGTCGCAGCGTACCTCTCTCGTCAGAGGGGAACATCCAGGGGGGCAGGGGGCATGCGATCATTCCGGTCGTGGTGGCTCGCGTCGTGG
Organism: Sandaracinus amylolyticus; assembly: GCF_000737325.1. Lineage (NCBI taxonomy): Bacteria > Pseudomonadati > Myxococcota > Polyangiales > Sandaracinaceae > Sandaracinus > Sandaracinus amylolyticus. Next base: position 9,322,027 of record NZ_CP011125.1, on the reverse strand, counting down.
CTCGTCACGAGCGCGGCGTGGGCGGGCGTCGGGATCCACGTCGACGTCGCGCAGGCGCAGGCGTCGACCGACGACGAGGCCCGACGTCATTTCCGGCTCGGCCAGGCGCACTACGAGAACGGCAGCTTCCTCGAGGCCGCGCGCGAGTTCGAGCAGGCCTACCAGCTCTCGCAGCGACCGCAGCTCCTCTACAACGTCTACGTCGCGTACCGCGACGCCGGTGATCTGGTCCGCTCGCGCGACGCGCTGCGCGAGTACCTGACGCGCGTGCCCGACGCGGAGAACGCGGCGATGCTGCGCGCGCGCCTCGAGTCGCTGGATCGCATGGTCGAGCAGCAGGGCACGACCGCGACGCCGACCGAGGCGCCGGCCGAGACGACGCCGACCGAGATCGCGCCGGTCGAGACGCGGGCCGAGACCACGCCCGACGCGTCGCTCGAGACCGCGCCCGATCCGTCGAGCGGCGAGGGCGGCGGCATCTCGCCGTTCCCGTTCGTCGTCGCGGGCGTCGGCGCCGCGATGATGATCGGCGGCGCGATCACCGGCGCGATGGCGCTGAGCTCGCAGGACACGCTCGACGCGACGTGCCCCGATCGCGCGTGCCCGCCGGGCTACGACTTCGAGTCCGAGGCGAACGACGGGCGCGCCCTCGCGCTCACCACCGACGTGCTGCTGATCGGCGGCGGCGTGGTGCTCGCGGGCGGGCTCGTGTGGCTCGTGATCGATCTCGTGTCGGGCGGCTCGTCGTCGTCGAGCGAGCAGCCGCCGGTCACCGCGATGTGCGGCCCGGACGGATGCAGCGTCGCCGCGCACCTGGAGCTCTGAACGTGTCGGGGGGCATGTCGATGAAGAAGCTCGTGGTCGGGCTGGTCGCGCTCGCGCTCGCGGCGCCGGGCTGCACGCTGTCGACGAATTTCGACGGCTACTTCACCGCTGGCGACGACGGCGGGGCCGATGGTGGTGGTCAGCGCGACGACGCGCGCGTCGCGATGGACGCCGAGCCGGAGGACGCGGCCGCCGACGACGCGAGCGCCGACGGATCGCTCGATGGGCGCGCGGGCCACGTGCTGACGATCGCGTTCGACGGCGAGGGCGCGGGCACGGTCACGAGCAGCGACGGCATGATCGACTGCGGCGACACGTGCAGCGCGAGCTACGCGCCCGACACGCTCGTCACGCTCACGCTGGCGCCCGACGAGAACAGCACGTTCGTCGGGTGGTCCGACGAGGGCTGCGACGACGCCTCGCTCACGTGCGAGGTCACGATGGACATGGCGCGCACCATCACGGTGCGCCTCGACATCCGTCAGGTGCAGGTCGCGATCGCGGTGTCGGGCGACGGCTCGGGCTCGGTCGCGTCGTCGGACGGAGCGATCACGTGCGACGGCAGCGCGGCGGGCACGTGCAGCGGGACGTACGCGGCGGGCACGATGCTGACGTTCACCGCGACGCCCAGCGGCACGTCGGTGTTCGCGGGTTGGTCGGGCGGCGGGTGCACCGGCACCGGTGCGTGCGCGATCACGCTCACCGAGGACGTGACGATCGGCGCGGCGTTCGATCGCGATCGACGCTCGCTCAACGTGACGCTCGCGGGCACGGGCAGCGGCGGCGTGACGTCGTCGCCGGCAGGGATCGACTGCGGGATCGACTGCTCCGAGTCGTACCCCGCGGGCACGATGGTCACGCTCGGCGCGACGCCGAGCTCCGACTCGACGTTCGCCGGTTGGTCGGGCGCGTGCACCGGTACGGGCGCGTGCACCGTCACGATGAGCGAGGCGCGCACCGTCACCGCGACGTTCACGCTGCGCCGCTACACGCTGACGATCCAGCGCGGAGGCAACGGCGCGGGCAGCGTCTTCTCGACGAGCCCGGCGGGGCTGATCAACTGCGGCGCGACGTGCTCGGCGATGCGCGACCACGGCGACGTCGTGGCGCTGCAAGCGACCGAGGCGGTGGGCTCGACGTTCTCCGGATGGTCGGGCGGAGGATGCGATCCGACGACGCCGGTGTGCTTCGTGAGCCTGACGTCGAACACGACGATCACCGCGAATTTCACGCTCGATCGCCACACCGTGAGCGTCGCGTACGCGGTCGACGACGGCGCGGGCACGGTGACGTCGGCGCCCTCGGGCATCAGCTGCACGACGGGCGGCAGCACGGGGTGCCTCGCGAGCTTCGACCACGACACGTCGGTCACGCTGACCGCGTCGCCGAGCGTGGGATCGTCGTTCGTGCAGTGGTCGGGCGCGTGCGCGGGCACGAGCACGACGTGCGTGGTGACGACGAACGCCGATCGCGCGGTGACCGCGCAGATGCGCCGCAACCGCTACACGGTCAGCGTCAGCAAGAGCGGCGGCGGCACCGGCACGGTGAGCGGCTCGGGCATCGACTGCGGCGGCACGTGCAGCACGCAGATCGCGCACGGTGAGTCGGTGTCGCTCACCGCGATGGCGTCGCCGGGATCGACCTTCGCGGGGTGGGGCGGCGCGTGCGCGAGCGCGGGCTCGTCGACGAGCTGCACCGTGCCGATCACCGACGCCGCGAGCGTGAGCGCGACGTTCACGCTCGGGACGAACGTGCTGACGGTCACGCGCGTCGGCAGCGGCACCGTGAGCTCGAGCCCGAGCGGCATCGACTGCGGCACGACGTGCGGCGCGAGCTTCACCAACGGACAGACGATCACGCTCACCGCGACGCCGGCGACCGGCTCGACGTTCAGCGGCTGGAGCAGCGGGCCGTGCACCGGCACCGGCACCTGCACGGTCACGATGGGCACCACGCCGATCGGCGTGACCGCGACGTTCGCGCCGATCCGACACACGCTGACGGTCAGCCGCGGCGGCACCGGCGCGGGCAGCATCACGTCGATGCCGAGCGGGATCGCGTGCCCGCCGACCGCGACCTGCAGCGCGCAGTTCGACCACGGGACGATGGTCACGCTCGGCGCGACGGCGAGCACCGGCTCGACGTTCAGCGGATGGAGCGGCGCGCCGACCGGCACGTGCGCCGGCACCGGTCCGTGCACCGTCACGATGGATCAGGCGCGCATGATCGGCGCCACGTTCGCGCTCAACGCGTACCGCCTCGACGTGGTGCGCGAGGGGGGCGGGGGCGGCACCGTGACGTCGAATCCGTCGGGCATCTCCTGCGGGACCGACTGCGATCACACGTACAACCACGGCACCGCGATCACGCTGACGGCCGCGCCCGCGACCGGCAGCACGTTCGCGGGATGGACCGGCGCGACGGGCTGCGGCACGTCGGCGACGTGCGTGGTGACGCTCGCGGCGGCGACGACGGTGCGCGCGCGCTTCGAGCTCGACCGCTACACGCTCGCGGTGACCCGCGCCGGCTCGGGCACCGTCGTGTCGAGCGACTCGACGATCAGCTGCGGCGCGACGTGCAGCGCGACCTACGACCACGGCGCCAGCGTGACGCTGAGCGCGACGCCGGCGACCGGATATCGCTTCGCGGGGTGGAGCGGCGCGACGTGCAGCGGGACCGGCAGCTGCGTGGTCTCGATGACGGCCGCGCAGAGCGTGACGGCGACGTTCGTGCAGCAGGTCACGCTGACGGTGCGGCCCGGGCCCGAGATCGGCGGGCGTGATCCCGTCGTCACGTCCGACGTCGGCAACATCCGCTGCTTCGCGAACGGGTCGACGAGCGGGTGCAGCGACACGTTCGACGCGGGCACGACGGTGCGCCTCGCCGCGAGCGCGCCGGGATGGGCGGTGTTCGACGGCTGGAGCGGCGTCGCGACGTGCAGCCGCGGGACCACGTGCGCGGTGACGCTCGGCGCGAGCACGTCGGTGAGCGCGTCGTTCGTGCAGCTCGGCAACGTCGTGTTCGTGACGAGCGCGACGTACGTCGGCGATCTCGGCGGGCCCGCGCGCGCCGACGACATCTGCGTGGAGCACGCGCGCAGCGCGGGGCTGCCGCCGGTGCAGTACCGCGCGTGGCTCTCGACGTCGTCGCAGTCCGCGCAGGATCGCGGCATCGACGGCGTCGACGGGTACGTGCGGCCCGACGGTCTGCCGGTCGCGTACATCGCGAAGGATCTCGTCACGGGCACGCTGCGCCATCCGATCGGGCTCGACGAGACGGGCACGCCGGTGCCGGTGCCGGCGCTCGCGTGGACGGGCACGATGCACGACGGCTCGATCGCGACGGAGACCTGCGACAACTGGCTCTCGGCGCGCACGACGTCGACCGCGGTGGTCGGGCACGTCGAGCGCGGCGGCGGCGAGTGGACCGCGGCGCTGCGCGGCGCCGACGGGATCGACTGCAGCGTGCCGCGGCGGCTCTACTGCTTCGGCGTGGGCGCGACGTATCCGGCGCGCACGCCGCTGCCGGTCGCGAACGCGGGCTACGCGTTCGTCAGCAGCCGCGCGTTCACCGGGAGCGCGACCGTCGCGACGATGGACTCGGGGTGCCAGATGGACGCGACGGCGGCGGGCTTCTCGGGCACCTACGTCGCGTTCGTGTCGACGCCGACGCAGTCGGCGGGCGCGCGGATCACGTACGCGGGGCCGTTCTACCGGCCGGATGGATGGCTCGTCGGCGGGCGCCCGCAGCTCGTGAGCGCGATGGGCCGGCTGGCGACGACGATGAACCAGCTCGCGAGCGGCGATCCCTACGCGAACGCGCCGGGCTGGATGCCCGCGATGGTGTGGACGGGCCACGCGAACGGGAGCCCCAGTGGGGCCGCGGGTGGCATGCAGACGTGCGCGGGCTGGACGTCGTCGGGCGCGCTGTCGTCGGGTCGTCGCGGCGTGGCGGCCGGGGCTTCGTGGAACCGGTGGGGCGAGGCCGAGCTCGGCACGTGCTCGCAGGCGCTGCCGGTGTACTGCGTTCGGCAGAACTGACTGAGAGCCGCGTCGTGGCGCCGGCGTCGGAGTCGGCGTCGGCGTCGGCGTCGGAGTCGGCGTCGGCGTCGGCGTCGGCGTCGGAGTCAGTGTCGGCGTCGGCGTCGGCGTCGGCGTCGGAGTCGGCGTCGGCGTCGGTATCCGCGCCAGCGTCGGTATCCGCGTCAGCGTCGGCATCCGCGTCGGCGTCGGCATCCGCGTCAGCGTCGGCATCAGCGTCAGCGTCGGCATCAGCGTCAGCGTCGGCATCAGCGTCAGCGTCGGCATCAGCGTCAGCGTCGGCGTCGGAGTCGGCATCCGCGTCAGCGTCGGCCCGAGGTTCCAGCGGAGGTCGATGCCGGCTTGACGCTACGCACGATTCCGCGCGGGCTCGTCTTCGCTTCGCTCGACCTCGCGGTCGGCCATCTCGAACGCTGGCCGGGGTGGCCCGCTCGGGCTTCTCGAGCATGCCGGCGTGCTCGACCGCGTCGACGATGACCGCTTCGCGGTCACCCGTGCTCGCCTCCTCCGCTTCGCTCCGTGCGGCTCCGCGCGGGCGCTTCGCGTCGTCGACCCGGTCTGCGCGCGCCGGCGGCGTGGGGCGGGTGCCCCGAGTGGGGCGCAACGGAGGACACGACGCTGAAGCTCACGGAGAACGCGATCGGATGCTGCCGCGATGTCGGTCGGATCGCGAAGCTGGTCGCGAAGCACGATCGCTCCCTCGCAGATCGGCTGCGACGCGCGATGGCGTCGGTCGCGCTGAACGCGGCCGAAGGCACGGGCGCGTACGACGGCAACGGGCGAATGCGGTTCGGATCGCGCTCGGTTGTGCGCGCGAGGTCGACGTCGCGCTGCGCGTCGCGGAGGCGTTCGGGTACGTCGATGCGCTCGACGTCGAGCTGATGAAGCGCCTCGACGGGATCTGCGCCGCGCTGTGGAAACTGGCGCGATGAGCAATGCGCGCCGCGGCCGGGCGCGAGCTCGGCCGCGCCGCGTGGGTCGTCGTGAGCGTCGACGCCGGTGGAGGCCACGCGGATGTGGATACTGACGCCGACGCGGATGCCGAAGCAGACGTAGACGCAGACGCTGATGGCGACGCAGACGCAGACGCTGCGGCGACGCAGACGCCGATGCCGACGCAGACCCTGATGTCGACGTAGACGCTGATGCGGACGCCGACGCCGACGCCGATGCGGACGCCGACGCTGACGCGGACGCCGACGCCGACGCTGATGCGGACGCCGACGCCGACGCGGACGCCGACGCCGACACCGACACCGACGCTGATGCCGACGCCGACGCCGACGCTGATGCCGACGCCGACGCCGATGCGGACGCCGACGCCGATGCGGACGCCGACGCCGACGCCGATGCGGCCGCCGGGGCCGACGCGGATCCTGATGCCGCTCCGGACCTCGATCCCGACCCAGACAAATGCGACACTTGAATGCGACACTATCCCGTGTCATCTTCGCGCTCGTGCTCGACGACGAGGCGATCTACGGCATCGACGAGCTCGCGGATCGCGCGGGGGTGTCGCGCCGGACCGTGCGCTACTACGTGCAGCGCGGGTTGCTGGAAGCGCCCACCGGCGTCGGCCGCGGCAAGCACTACACCGAGGCGCACCTCGCGCGGCTCGTGCGCATCCGCGAGCTCCAGGAAGAGGGCGTCGCGCTCGCCGACATCTCGGTGCGCCTCGATGGGCCGATCGCGCGCGAGGAACAATGTGACACTCCGGTGCAGAGCACGTGGACGCGCGTCGTGCTCGGGCCGGACGTCGAGCTGATGGTGCGCGGCCGTCGGCTCGACGAGGAGCAGGTCCGCAAGCTGACGGCCGCGATCGATCGCGTGCTGGGGAAGGGGGACGAGCGATGATCACCGAGCGACCGAACGTGGGGCTGATCGCGAACGGTGCGGCGGTTCCGCTCGAGGGCGTGCGCGTCGACGCGACGTTGCGCGGCGCATGCCTCGAGGTGCTGGTGACGCAGCGCTATCGCAACGCGGAGGACGTGCCGCTCGAGGCGGTCTACGTCTTCCCGATCGAAGAGGGCGCCGCGGTCTGCGGGTTCGCCGCGAAGATCGGCGACACCATCGTGCGCGGCCGCGTCGAGGAGCGCGAGAAGGCGTTCGCGACCTACGACGACGCGATGATGGAAGGGCACGGCGCGTTCCTGCTCGATCAGGAGCGGCCCGACGTGTTCACCGCGTCCGTCGGGAACCTGCGCCCGGGCGAGACGGTCGAGCTGCAGATCCGCTACGTCGTGATCGCGCGCCGCGAGGGCGACGCCCTGCGGGTGTCGATCCCGACGACGGTGTCGCCGCGCTACGTGCCCGCGCCGAGCACGCCCGAGATCGGCCAGCCCGACGGTGAGCGCGTGAGCCCGGAGCGCTGGCCCAGCGTGCCCTACGGGCTCGCGCTCGCGCTCGACGTCGAGCTCGGTGCGCCGCTCGCGGGCGTGGAGTCGCCGAGCCATCCGATCCGCACTCAGCTGCGCGACGGCGGCGCGCGCATCGAGCTCGCGCAGGACGACGTCGCGCTCGATCGCGACGTGATCGTGCTGGTCACGCCGCGCGAGCGCGCGAAGCCGATCGCGATGGTGGCGCGCGAGGAGGACGGTCGTCGCGTCGCGATGATCACGTTCTTGCCCGAGCTGCAGGCGACCGACGAAGGGCACGAGGTGATCTTCCTGCTCGACTGCTCGGGCTCGATGGGCGGCGGCTCCATCACGCAGGCCAAGCGCGCGCTGCAGCTCTGCGTGCGCGCGCTCGGTGCGCGCGATCGCTTCGACGTGGTGCGCTTCGGATCGAGCCACGAGGCGTTCTGGGGCACGTCGCGCGCGTTCGACGATCGCTCGCTCGAGGAGGCGACCAAGCGCATCGCGACGATCGACGCGAACCTCGGAGGCACCGAGATCCTCGCGCCGCTGCGCGCGATCCTCGCGCGCCCCGCGGTGCCCGGGCTCGCGCGGCGCGTGCTGCTGCTCACCGACGGTCAGGTCTCGAACGAGGCCGAGGTGATCGCGCTCGCGAAGGAGCACGCAGCGAGCACGCGGGTGTTCGCGTTCGGCATCGGCGCGGGCGCGAGCGAGCACCTGGTGCGCGGGGTGGCGCGTGCGTCGCGCGGGGCGGCGGAGATGATCGCGCCGGGCGAGCGCATCGAGCCGAAGGTGATGCGGACGTTCGCGCGGGTGCGCACTCCGTCGCTCGACGACGTTCGCGTCGAGTGGGGCGCGCTGCGCGTCGAGCAGGCGCCGGCGCGCACGCCGCCGGTGTTCGCGGGGGATGCGCTCACGGTCCTCGCGCGCATCGAGGGCGGCGGCGGCGGCGAGATCGCGCTGGTCGCGGGGACGCATCGATGGACGACGACGATCGACCTCGAGCGTGCGGGCGCGGGCGGGCCGATCCCGGTGCTCTGGGCGCGCGAGCGCATCCGCGAGCTCGAGGACGGAACGGTGCAGCGGCGCGGCTCTGCGCAGCGCCGCGAGGAGAGCGAGGATCGCAAGCGGCGCGAGATCGTCGACCTCGGCGTGCGCTACGGGCTGATGTCGAGCGCGACGAGCTACGTGGCGGTCGAGGAGCGCGCGCCCGATGCGCGGGTGAGCGAGCCCGCGCAGCTGCGCCGCATCCCGGTCGCGCTGACGAGCGGGTGGGGTGGTCTGCCGAGCAGCGTCGTCGCAGCTGCGGGCATGCCCGTGCACGCGACGAGGACGGGCGCGCTCCCGCCGCCGATGGTCATGGCCGCGCCGGCGGGGCTTCCGCCGAGCCCGCGCGCGAGCGCGAGCGGAGGCGCGCCCCCGCGCGCCGAAAGCGCCAAGAAGAAGGGCGGATTCCTCGGTCGCGTGAGTGATGTGCTGTTCGGTCGCGGCGCCGAGGACGAAGGCGCGACGATGGACTTCATGGAGGCCGAGGAGCACGCGACCGGAAGCGCGGATCGCGTGTTCGAGCTGCTGATGACCCAGAAGGCCGACGGCAGCTTCGTGCGCTCGAAGGTCCTCGACGCGTGGCTCGGCTCGGCGCGCGTCGCGAAGCTCGAGGACGCGATCCGCGCGCACGGCGACGCGATCGCGACGACGGCGGTGGTGATCGCGCTGCTCGAGCTCGAGGCGCGCGATCGCGAGAGCGAGTGGCGTCCCGCGATCACGAAGGCGAACTCGTGGCTCGCGTCGAAGAGCGCGACCGTCGACGCCGGCGCGATCGTCCGCTGAGAAGAGCAGGAGGGAGGGCGCCCCACGCACATCGCGTCGACGTGGTCGTGGCCTTCCTTCTCCTCCTGCTCTCCTCAGAAATTCTCCTCAATCACCGAGCGTTTCGAAGAAGGACCAGATCGCGCCCGGTGCCCACGACGGCACCGTGTGCGCGCCCGGGTGCGTGCAGAACACGACCGGATAACCCTCGTCGCAGCCCTCGAACGCGACGCATCCGTTCGCGTCGGTCGCGCCGGTCTCGCTGCATCCGTCGCGGCCGCGCCAGTACTCGCGCGTGCGCACGCCGAGCAGGTCGTAGTCGACGAGATCGTCGGCCGCGCCGTGCACGATGAACGCCGCGACCTGACCGGCGCAGCGCCCGCCGCGCGGCGGTCCACCGGACATCGGACCGATCGCGCGGATCACGTCACCGCGATGACAGCCGAGCGAGCTCGTCATGAACGCGCCGTAGCTGAAGCCGAGCGCGTGCTCGCGCGCGCGATCGATGCAGAGCTCGCCCTCGAGCTGTGCGCGGATCGTGTCGAAGAGCTCGACGTCCGCGCCGTCTGCGGAGAGATCCCACCCGTTCGCGCCGAGCGTCGGGTGCACGCCGTGCGGATAGACGAGGATCGCCTCGCCACCCGCGAGCTCCTCGAAGCGCAGCGCGGCCTGGAAGTTCTCGGCGCTGTCGCCGAGGCCGTGGAACGCGAACACGAGCGCGTGCGGCACGCTCGCGTCGTAGCCCTCGGGGACGACGAGGCGATAACGACGCTCGACGCCCCGCACCGTGAGCGTGCGGTCGACGACGCCCTGCGCGTCCGTCGTGGTGCCGCAGCCCGCGGTCATGCCGGTCGGGTGCACGAAGGGCGGCGGTCGAGCGGCGTCGATCGATGGCTGCGAGCCGGCGTCGGATGGATCGAGCGCGGCGTCGACCTCGGTGGTGGCAGCGCCCTCGCAGCTCCACGCGAAGATGCCGATCACGACGATCGCCATGCTGCGCCCCAGAAAGCACGGAGAAGTCATGGCGTGGCCCTCTACCAAACGGAAGAGTGCGTCCGCAAGCATCCGCGGCGTGGGGAGCCCGCGGTGATCGGGAGTGCGAACGAGCGCGGGGCGGCGCGCTCGCCGACCCCGCGCTCGTCGTGCGCCGTCGCGCGATTAGAAGCCGCCGCCGCTGCCGCCGGTTCCACCGGTTCCAGCGGTCGTGCCGGTTCCACCGGTTCCGCCGGTTCCGCCGGTTCCACCGGTCGTGCCGGTTCCGCCGGTCGTGCCGGTCGTGCCGGTCGTGCCGGTCGTGCCGGTTCCGCCGGTGCCGCCGGTCGTGCCGGTCGTGCCGGTGCCGCCGGTCGTGCCCGTCGTGCCGGTACCGCCGGTCGTGCCGGGCCGCATCGTGTCTTCCTCGTCCTGCGGCATGCCGCCGGTCGTGCCCTCTTCGCCGAACGTGCCGCCCGCGGATCCGGTGCCGGGCTGCACGCCCTCGGAGCCGCTCGGCTCGCCCACCGTGCCCGTCGTGCCTTCGACGCCGCCGGTCGTGCCCTCGGCCTCGAAGCCGGTCGTGCCGGTCGTGCCCTCGGCTTCGAAGCCCGTCGTGCCGCGGCCCTCGATGCCCGTCGTGCCCTGGGTGTCGAGCGTTCCTCCGGTCGTGCCCTGGGTGTCGAGCGTTCCTCCGGTCGTGCCCTGGGTGTCGAGCGTTCCTCCGGTCGTGCCCTGGGTGTCGAGCGTCGTGCCCTCGGGCGGCATCACGCCGCCGCTCGGCTCTTCTTCGGGCTTCGCGCCGGGCTCGCTCGGCTGGTACGTCGTGCTGCCGGGCTGCTCGTAGGTCTCCTGCTGCTGCTGCTCGGGACGCTCGCATCCGGCCAGCAGCCCCGGCGCGCCGAGCGCCGTCACGATCAGCGCGCTCCACCACTTCTTGTTCGTGTTCATCTCGCCTCTCCGTCCGTGGCTTCGCGTGTCCGCAAGAGCCGATCCGCGCGGGAGACCCCGCGGACGACGTCGCGCCGCGCCGCGGGGCAGCGCGACGCGGCGCGACGCACGAGAGGCGGATCGGCCCTTCAGTCGATGCGGCGGCGCAGCACGACGACGTCGCTCGGCTCGGTGCCGATCTCGCCGCGCTCCGCGGTCACCACGATCTCGACGGGATCGAGCGGCGCGCGCGTCTCGAGCTCGCCGTACTCGATGTCCGACTGGTACCGCAGGAAGCCGACGAACTGCGGCGCGCCGCCGCTCGGGATCATCCACACGCCGTAGCGCGAGAAGTCTTCTCCGAGCGACTGCGGCTCCGGCAGATCCGAGACCTGCACGTCGACGTCGCGATGCGTGCCCTCCATCTCGACGTCGATCTCCGCCTTCGCCGCGGGCACGCGCTGCGTGCCTTCCGCGTGCATCTCCGTGGGCGTCGTGCCGCACGCCGCGGCAGTCAGCGCGCACGTGATCGCGATGAGCAGTGTTCGTCCTCGCACGCGTCTTCTCCGTTCAGTGGGTTCTCGTCCGCGATGTCGGCGCGCCCGCGATCGCCGTCAACGTGTGGCTCGGGCGCGCACGTGACCTCGTGCGACCTCGCGCGCTCGCAGCGCGGCACGCGATCTCGCACTGCTGCGATCCGGCGCCGCGTTATCCTCGCGACCCGTGCGCTCTCGCGTCCTCGCCATCGTCGCGTTCGTCGGCGGCGCGCTCTTCGTCGCCGGCGTCGTGATCGACTCGCACGCGCTGCGCATGCTCACGAAGCCGCTGCCGGTGATCGCGATCGCGCTGTGGATCGTGCGCGCCGCGCCGCCTTCTGCGTACCGGCGCGCGATCGTGCTCGGGCTCGGCGCGTCGCTCGCGGGCGACGTGCTCCTCGAGCTCGCCTCGGGCATTCCCGCGCTCGCAGGCTCGCTCTTCGTCGCGGGGCTGCTCGCGTTCCTCGTCGCGCACGTGCTCTACGTGCGCGCGTACACGAGCGACACGCGCGCGCTCCATCCGGCACGCGCGCTGCCAGCGTACGCGTACGGCGCGCTGATGCTCGCCGCGCTCTGGCCCGGTCTCGGCGGCATGGTCGCGCCGGTGGTGCTCTACACGCTCGTCATCTGCACGATGCTGTGGCGCGCTGCGGCGCGCCTGGGGCACGTGGACGCGGCGAGCGCGCGGCTCGCGCTGAGCGGCGCGATCGTCTTCGCGCTGAGCGACTCGATGATCGCGCTCGGACGCTTCGGCACGCACCTGCTGTCCGAGAGCGTGCGCACCGGATGGCCGCTCCGCCTCGCGATCATCACGACGTACTGGCTCGGGCAGTGGGCGATCGCCGCCTCGGCGCGACGCTGATCAGCGCTCGACCGGCACCGACCATCCGGCGCGCGCGTCGCGATGGATCGTGCGCACCCGCTCCTCGAGCGTCGCCGATCCGTGCTTCCACCCGAGCCGCCGCATCGCGTGCGCGATCTGCAGCGGCCACACCCGCGGCGAAGCCCAGAGCTCGAGCACCGGGAACACGAGCACGCCGGTGACCGCGAGCGCGACGATGCGCGCGATCGACGTGCGCTCCCAGAGCTCGCGCACCGTGCCGAACGATGCCGCGCGCGACCACGGAGGCGGCACCGGCTCGAACACGTGCGAGAGCGTCTGCACCCAGACCGCGCCGAGCGCGATCACGATCGCGCCGCTCACCGCGTGCGCGCCCAGCACCTCGCGCAATCCGTGCGCTCCGAGCACGGCGAGCGCGAGCAGCGGCGCCATCACCAGCGCCCACGCGCCGTGCACCGCGACGTAGAACGCGAGGGCGATCGCGGCGCCCGCGATGGCTCCGTCGATCTCGGTGTGCCCGCCGCGGGTGGCGAGCTGCACCGTGACCTCGGCGCACAGCGCGAGCAGCGCGACGTTGATCACGGGTGTGCACAGCGCGTGTCCCCAGCGCGCGATCGGGCGCGTGTGGAACACCTCGTAGAGCTCGGTCTGCAGATCGCCGTCCAGCACGCGCGTGTGCGCGGCGGGGACGATCAGCACGTCGTGGATCCACGCTCGAGCGCACCGCCATGCCGCTGCGGACCCCATGTCCAGGAGCCTACGCAGCGAATGGTTGCAGATGCAATCATCCCTCGGCGGAGACGATCACGAGCACTGATCGGTCGCGCTCACCGCGCGCGGCGCGGCATCGCCCGCGCACCGCAGCGTGCACGTCTCCGCGCCGCGACAGTCGACGTTGCAGGCACCGGTGCACGACACCGCGCAGCTCGCGCCGCTCGAGCACGTGACGTTGCTGCTCGCGCCGACCGCGACCTCGCAGCTCGCGTCGACGCAGCTCACGCTCGAGCTCTCGGCGGTGCTCACGAGGCACGAGCTGCCCGCCGGACAGTCGACGTTGCACGACTCCTCGCACGTGTAGTCGCAATCGCCCGTCGCGCCGCAGTCGAGGTTGCAGCTCCCCGCGCACTCCGTCGCGCAGCGCGCGCCCTCGGCGCACGCGCAGTCGGTGCCCGCGCCCGTGCAGGTGCACGCCGGGCCGGGGCACGCCGACGCCTCGCCGTCTCCGTCTCCGCACGCCGCGACCGCGAGCGACACCCAGACGAAGAGCGCGAACGACGTGCGGGTGCGGTGCGAGCTCGTGGTCATCGACGTGGCCTCCTGCGAAGGAGGCCATCATCGCCCGGCCCGGACCGCGCGCGAAGCGACGTGCGCGAATCGTCACACGACGCCGTCGCGCGTGGCGTTCCGCGGCGCGCGCTCACGCGCCCGAGAGCTGCGAGGGCAGGCGCGGCCGCAGCATCATCACCGCGAGCACCACGAGCACGGCCATGAACAGCATGCCCGCGCCCATCGCCGTGAAGAGCGGCACGATGCCGGTGCGCATCGTCTCCGCGAGCTCTTCGCCCGCGTTCGCCGCGGTGGGCATCTCCTGCGCGTGCGCGGGCAGCGCCACGAGGAGCCCGGCGGCCAGAGCCGCCCATCCCGATCGAGACGACGCTCGGTCCATGTCGTCCTCCTTCGGCGCGAGCAGGAGCATCGAGCGTGCCCAGCTCGCGCGTGCCGTGGCATCGCGCCTCGTGTGTCGTGCGATGGTCGCGCTCGGACCCAGGTACCATCGGGCGCGATGTACCGTTGGACGCGCTTCGTCTTCTCGCTGGTCTCGTTCCTTCTCTTCGCGTGCGGCTCGGGTCCCGCGCCTCTCGACGCCGCGATCGCCGACGCCGGCACCGATGCCCTCGTGATCCCCGATGCCGGCGGCGACCCGCTCGCGATCGCGTGCGTCGCGCCGGTGCACGGCGACATGGTGCTCGGCAGCGCCGGCGATCCGATCCACTTCGTCGCCGCGCTCGGCGATCCCGCTGCGATCACCTCGGTGCGCATCGAGGGCGAAGCCGTCACCCCCGACGCGTTCGGGCTCGTGTCGCGCGACCTCGTCGCGCGCGAGGGCATCCAGTCCGTCGAGGTCGCGATCACGCTCGAGGACGGCACCGAGCGCACCGAGCTCTGCAGCTTCGCGGTCGCGCCGCGCTACGCCGACGCGAGCGAGCCGCTCGACGGCACCGTGCTCGTGCAGCTCGGCGACGAAGCGATCCGCGGTGAGGGCGGCACCAGCCCCGACGCGACGTCGCTGAGCGACGTCGTGCGTACCGCCGCGAGCACGAGCGTCGCCGCGCGCGGCATCGCGATCGGCCTGCCCGCGGGCCCGCAGACGCCGCCCTCGTGCGAGCCGGAGTGCTCCTCGGCGTACGTCACGCGCATCACCTACACCGGCTCGCGGATCGTCGGAGACGCGATGCTCTCGAGCACCACCGGCGACGGCGGACGCATCGTGATCAACGGCGTCGTCCCGCGGATCGAGCTCGACGTGGCGATCGACGCGATGGTCGCGTTCGAGGTGCCGGTCTCGGGCACCGGCACGGTGTCGATCGTCGACGTGATGGTCTATGCCGAGCTCGAGATCACCGAGGTCGGCGGCGAGCTCGCGCTCGTCACGGTGCGCTCCGATCTCCTCGGCGGCGGCGTCACGGCGTCGCTCACCGGGATCGCCGACGAGATGAACCGCCTCGAGGCGGAATTCGCGACCGAGCAGGAGGTCGAGCGCGGCGACGCGCTCTCGATCCGCGCCGAGCTCGCGGGCGGTCTCGCCGACGCGGTGTCGACGCTGCTCGACGAGGTCGTGGGCGGCGCGACGCCCGAGGGGCCGAGCACGCGCGTGCTCCCCGCGATCGCATCGGGCGCCAGCGCGCCGATCGAGATCGAGACGGTGGTGCGCGCGAGCGAGGTGAGCCCCGAGCTGCTCGTGCTGCGCGTCGCGACGCGCTACGACGCGCCGGGACGCGGCGGCGGTGGAGGCGCGCCGACGCGCACGAGCCGCGGCGCGCCCATCTTCGCGCTCGCGAGCGCGCTGCCCGTCGAGACCGAGACGCCGGCCGCGATCGCGGTCTCGGGCGCGGTGCTCTCGCAAGCGCTGCACGCGCACTGGCTCGCGGGCGGCCTCGAGGGCGTCGTGGCGCCGGACATGGTGGTCGCGCCGGACATGGTCGTGGCGCCGGACATGGTGGTCGCGCCGGACATGGTGGTCGCGCCCGACATGATCCGGTTCACGTCGGCGCTCCCGGTGATCGCCCAGCTCGGCGCCGCGGGCGCGCTCTCGATCGCGACGAGCTTCGAGGCGACGTTCGCGGGCCCCGCGCCCTACGGCACGTCCACCACGGTGCGGGTCGCGGCGATCGCGGACGCACGCCTCACCGGCACGGGCGCCGACCCGACGATCGTCGTCGATCGACTGAGCGAGCTGCGGGTCTCGGTGCCCGCCGGCGCGAGCGAGAGCGATCGCCGCACGCTGCGCAGCTACGCGGCGATCCTCGCGCACCACGTCGCGACGTTCTCGACCGGCGACGCGATGCCCGCGCTGCCCTTCGTCGGCCTGGTCGTGCCCGAGGCGATCACGATCGACGGTGCGTCGGTCGCGACCGGCTTCGCCGCGGGCACTCGGCTGTCGGTCGCGGACGCCGACGTGTCGCTGGTGGGATCGCAGTTCGTGATCGCCGGCGACCTCGTCGCGACGACGCCCTGATCACCGCGCCAGGAACGCGAGCGCGCGCGCTTCGAATTCGGGGCGATCCTCGCCGAAGATCGCCCCGTGCCCGGCCTCGGGTCGGATCCAGAGCGCGGCGCGCGGGATCGCCTCGAGCATCTCGACCGAGAGCGACACCGGATAGAGCGGGTCGCGATCGCCCTGTACGATCAGCGTCCGCGCCGCGATGCGCGCGAGCGCCTCGCGCGTGAAGCAAAGATCGTCGTGGCTCTCCGCGAAGTCCGCGGGCGTCCGCCAGAGCGCGCGGATGCGATCGTCGTCGTGCTCGTGGCGCTCGCGCATCACGCGCCACTCCTCCTCGCTGCGTGGCGCCGTCGCGAACGCGCGCAGGATCGGCCGCGCCTGGTCGGGGAAGCGCGGCGTCGCGCTGACGATCACCATCGCCTCGACGCGCTCGGGCTGCATCGTCGCGGCGTGCAGCATCACGTTGCCGCCGAAGCTGAGGCCGATCGCGCGGAACGTGCCCACGCCGATCGCGTCGAGCAGCGCGAGCAGATCCTCCGCGCAGCGGCGATGCGTCAGCGGCCACACGTCGTTGCGCGTGCCGCCGTGGCCGCGCAGGTCGGGCACGATCACCCGCCATCGTGCCGCGAGCGCGTCGAGCTCGAGCGCGTGCCCCCAGTCGACGGCTGCGCCGGTGAAGCCGTGCAGCAGGAGCAGCGGCGGGCCCTCGCCGCGATCCTCGTAGCGCATCTCGAGCCCGTTCACGCGTGCGTGCTTCGTGGTCATCGGACCTCCTCTCGCGCTCGAAATGCTGGGCATTTTCGGGGGTCGTTGACAGCTGGGAAGAATCTCCGGCAGGGTGGACCACCCGACACGGCGAGCGCGACGCGTGCCCTCGAACCTCTCCCGCGTGCTCCCGTCGTCGATGATCGCGCTGGTGATCGGGTGCGCGCCCGCGACGTTCGACTCCGGCGTCGCGCCCGACGAACCATACGGCGACGTCTCGTTCGAGGAGGCGCGCGCGATCTGCGACGCCGAGGCCGCGTTCCTCGAGCAGCACCTGCCCGTGCGCGAGCGCATCGAGCTCCAGTGCGCGTTCACCGCGCTCGCGTTGGGCACCGACTCGGGCGTTTGCGAGACGGCGCGCGTCGAGTGCATCACCCGGACGCCGGTCGTCGACATCGACGTCTGCGAGACGGCGCTCCCGCCGCCCACGAGCTGCCGCGCGACCGTCGGAGACTACGAGGCCTGCACGAGCTGGCGCATCCGCCAGGACTCGCGCCTCCACGCGTTCGCCACGTGCGCCGTGCTCGACGACGCCACGCAGCGCGAGGCGCTCGACGAGATCCGCACCGAGCCCGAGCCCGCGTCCTGCGAGCGCATGCGCCGCGACTGCCCCGCTCTGATCGGCGGCTGAGCCTCGCAGCGCGCCAGTCGGCGCGGCCGTATGTGTGCCAATCAGCGTGGCAGTGCGCAGACGCCCGACTCCTGATGATCACGATTTGTGATTCGGGACGTCCGGAGCGATATGGCGCCAATCCGGGAGTAGAATTGCGCACATATGTCGGACCAACAGCACGCTTCGTCGTCGGTTCCGCGCCTTCGTCTGACGTCGGTGCCGATGGTGCTCATCGTCGACGATCACATCGACACCGCGGAGATGTTCGCGGAATGCCTACGTCTCATCGGCGCTCGCTCGATCGTCACGTCGAGCGTCGCCCAGGCCGAGGCATTGCTCGGGATGCTCCAGGTCGACGCGGTGGTCACGGACTACGCGATGCCCGGGGAGGACGGGCTCAGCCTCGTCCGGAAGATCCGCGCATCCGACGGCGGCGACGCGCTGCCGGTCGTGATGGTCTCGGCCCACGACCGCGACGGCAACGTCGCGGAAGGAGCGCGCGCGTTGGGCGCGGACTTCGTCGCGAAGCCGGTCGACGGCCATCGGCTGATCGACGTCGTGCGCGCGGCGCTCTCCGACGAAGCGCGGCGGCGCGCCGAGCGGGCGACCGATCCCGCGCCCGAGCCGCTTCCCGTCGCGCGCGAGCTCATCGAGCTCCCGCCCGACGACTGGAAGCGCGATCCGCGCCGCGAGGAGTGATCGCTCAGAGCCCGGAGCAGCCGCGGTCGAGCGCGATCTCTCCGAAGCGCTGCTCCCAACATCCCGGCGCCGGCGCCTGCGCGCCGGGCGTCAGCGGCGACCAACCGAGCCCGAACGACGTGCCCGCGGTGCTCGCGTAGAAGCGCATCGGGTAGTTGTGGCGATGCCGATAGTCGAACGCGCCGTGCGGCGGTGCGAGCGCGACCTCGACGAGCGCGCCGAGCCCCAGCGGCTGGCTCGTGTAGCGAGCGCCGACCATCGCGACGTAGTTCTCGACGAAGGTGCGTCCCGCGCCCCATCCGATCTGCAGCGCGGGCAAGAGCTCCGCGAGATGCATGTGCGATCCCGTGACCCACACGAGCGGCGCATCGGGCGCGTCGAAGAGCGTCAGCTGCGCGGGCGCGTGCTCCATCGCGACCGCGGCCTCGCTCGCGACGCGCGCGCCGTAGCTGTGCCCGAGCAGGTGCACCTGCCCACCGTGCGCCTCGAACTCGGGCGCGGTCGCGGCCTCGATCGCGCGCGCGAGCAGCGCACCGTGCGGCCTCACGTGCGCCGCCGCGTCGCGCTGCGCGAGCGGGAACCGCCCCGTCGCCGCGTCGTCGAGCCAGCTGTACGCGACCACGATCGTGTGAGGATCGTGGGCGGCGAGCGTCTGCGCGAGCTCGCGCAGCCACGGCTCGAAGCGCCGCCCTCGCGCGTCGATCGCGTCCCACGCGAGCAGGCTCGGCGTGTTGCGCACCGCGCGTCCCCATCCCGGCGCCCAACCATGCACGACCACGCGCAAGTGGCTCGGCGGTAGCGACCCCGGCGTGACCGCGACGAAGCGCGTGCCGTCCCATCGACCGAGCCGCGCGAGCGGCTGCAGCGTCGACGCGTCCGCTTCGAGGCGCACGCTGCGCGGCGCTGGCAGCACACATCCCAGCGCGAGGAGCGCGCACCCGACGACGATCGCGCGACGCATGCTCCTCTCTTGAGCGTGCGCGCCGCGCGCCGCAAGGGCTCATCCGCCGAGGATCGCGTGGATGGCGATGGCCACGCCGGCGAGGCTCTCGCCCGCGATCACACCCGACGCGACGACCGTCAGATAACGCTCCGACCACTCGGGCGCCCAGCGACGCAGCGCCCATCCGAGCATCGATCCGAAGAAGAGCGAGAACGAGGTCCACGCCTGGATCGTGAACGAGAGCCCGAGGCTCGCCGGGCTCGGCACGAAGGACGCGTACTTCTTCGGCAGCGCGCGCTCGAGCACCGCGAGCACGATGCCCATCACGCCTCCGATCGCCATCGCCTCGAGCGCGCCGGTCGGCATCGACGAGATCCCCTGCGCGAAGAGCTCGGCGACCGCGCGCCACGTCGCGACGGCGGGCGCGGGCCACTCGTCGGTGAGCAGCTGGCGCGCGGGATCGGGCACCAGCACGAGGTACGCGGCGCTGCCCGCGATCGCACCGCCGAGCACGCCGACGGTCTGCGCGATCGCCTGACGTCGCGGGGACGCGCCGATCAGCACGCCGGTCTTCAGATCGTGCAGCAGCTCCGCGCACTGCGCCGCCGCGCCGCCGGTGACGTTCGCGGCCATCAGGTTCGCGGTCACGCTGCCCGGCTGCAGCACCGCGAACGCCGCCTGCGTGACCTTGCCCATCGCGCCGACCGGCGTGAGCGTCGTCTCGCCCGACACGCGCCCCGCGACCGCCGCGAGCACGAACGAGAGCATCACACCGGCGAGCGCGGCCCACCACGCGATGTCGAACAGCACGATCTGTCCGATCACCGCGAGCACCGCGACGACCGCGACGAGCGCGAGGTACGCGCGGCGCGGGACCTCGTCGACCATGACGCGCGTCGCGCCGTCCTCGCTCGCGTCGACGCTGCCGCCGGTGAACGTGCGCACGATCGATCGCCACGAGAGCGCGACGGTCGTGAGCGACGACGTGACCATCATCGACACGCCGGGCCACAGCAGCCAGCGCACCATCGGGCCGAACCACGACTGCGTCGGATCGTCGGCGCCCGCCTGGGCCCATCCGTTCGCGATCACCCAGGGGCCGAGCACGAGCCACGAGAAGAGCCCGCCGCAGAGCATCGTGATCCCGGTGCGCACGCTGCCGAGCGCGCCGACCGCGATCATCAGCGGCGACGGATCGATCGCGACCGTCAGGTTCATCATGCTCGCGCGACGCGCGCCGACCGCGAGCGAGCCCGGCACCGCGACGCTCGCGACGTGCGCGAAGTGCAGCACCGTCTTGGTGAGCGCCGCGAGCGCGCCCGCGCCCACGAGCGCGCGCACCTTGCGCGCCGCGTCCGCGCCCGCTGCGTACATCTTGTCGAGCGTCTCCGCGGACGCGATCCCGTTTGCGAAGGGCAGCTTGTCGACCTCGATCATCTGACGTCGCAGCGCGATGCCGACGGTCACGCCGACCATGCCGATCACGAAGAGCCAGCACGCGAGCTCCGGGTACGAGAGCTCGCGCCCGGTGAGCATCGTCATCGCGGGGATCGCGGAGACGAGGCCCGCGGACGAGATCGACGCGCCCGCGCTCGCGCCCGTCTGGTTGAGGTTGTTCTCGAGCTTCGTGAACGCCGGTGCGCGCGTCGCGCCGCCGACCACGCGCCAGAAGCCCCAGCCGAGCAGGGCCGCGGTGATCGACATGTTGAAGCCCCAGCCGATGCGCAGCCCGCTGTAGATGTTGCAGAGCGAGAGCACCCCGCCGAGCACCGCACCGGTGAGCACCGCGCGCCACGTGAGCTCGGCCTCGGCGGCCTTCGCGTTCGTCATCGGCGCGCACTCTATCGCGCGCGGCGATACTTGCTGGAGTGCTCGTCCCGTCGGTCCCGGACGGGAGCGCGCGAAGCGCGCGGACGGGAGGACCGGCGGGCGAGCCGATGCGCGCGTCCAGTGAGCCGTCACAGAGGATTCGTCGGCTGCTGCGGAAACTCGCGTAAGATGCACGCGAGATGACCCGGAGCGACGCGCGCGGCTCGGAAGGGCTCGCGACCGCGGGCGCGCTCGACGGCGAGAGCGAGGCCGCGGTGCGCGCGGAAGAGCGCGCGCTCGACGTGACCCGCCTGCGCGAGGTGCTCGCGGCGTCGGCGATCCTCTGGCCGATCGTCGCGCTCGTCTACCTCCCGATCGCGCTGGGCGAGAGCGCGTCGCTCGCGAGCTTCGTGGCGCCGCAGCTCGCCGGGTGGATGGGGATCGTCGTCGCGCTCCGCATCGCGCAGCGCGCCACGTTCGACGATCGCGCGCAGCGCGCGGTGCTCGCGACCGGCGTGGTCGTGCCGGCGATCGCGAGCGGTCTCGTGAGCATCGCGCACGGCGGGATCACGAGCCCGTTCGCGCACGGCGTGCTGTGCGTGCTCACCGCGTTCGCGATCGCGCTGCCGCTGCCGGCGCGTCGGTCGTGGCCGTGGCTCGTCGCGACGACGCTCGCGTGGCCGATCACGCTGCTCGTGGCCTCGCGCTTCGCGGGCTCGCTCGCGGCGCAATGGGACGACCCGCGCCTCGCCGCCGACTTCCAGGAGAGCGCGATCGCGCAGCTCGTCGGCGCGCTGCTCGCGGGCTCGGGGATGCACGTGCAGTGGCACATCCGCCGCGAGGTGCTCGTCGCGCGCGAGCGACGTCGCTATCGCCTCGAGGAGAAGCTCGGCGAGGGCGGGATGGGCACCGTGTTCCGCGCGTTCCATCCCGGGCTCGGGCGGGCGGTGGCGCTCAAGATCCTGCGTGACCGCGCGGACGAGTCGCTGCGCGCGCGCTTCGTGCGCGAGGTGCGCGCGACGGCGGTGCTCGAGCACCCGAGCACGGTGCGCGTGCTCGACTGCGGCACGACCGACGACGGGCACCTCTACTACACGATGGAGCTGCTCGAGGGCGGCACGATCGCGGAGCTGGTGCGGCGCGAGGGGCCGCTCTCGCCCGAGCGCGCGACGTACCTCGTGCTGCAGGCGGCGCGTGCGCTCGCCGAGGCGCACGCGCGCGGGCTCGTGCACCGCGACGTGAAGCCCGAGAACCTCTTCGTCACGTCGCAGGGCGGCGAGCACGACGTCGTGAAGGTGCTCGACTTCGGCATCGCGAAGAGCCTCGCCGCCGACGGCGCGCTCACGGCGGACGGAGCGCTCGTCGGCACGCCGCGCTTCATGTCGCTCGAGCAGGCGCTCGGCGAGCCCGTCGATGCGCGCGCCGACGTCTACGCGCTCGGCGCGGTGCTCTACTTCGCGATCGCGGGCGCCGCGCCGGTCGAAGAGCCGACGATCTTCGCGATCGTCGCGGCCCACGCGGCAGGGACGATCCTGCCGCTCTCGTCGCGCCGCGCCGACGTGCCGATCGCGCTCGAGGCCCTCGTCACGCGCTGCCTCGACGGCGATCGCGCGGCGCGCTTCGCCGACGCGGGCGAGCTCGCGCGGGCGCTCGCCGAGACCGGGCTCGCGTCGCGCCATCGTCCGCGACCGATCACCGCGCGACCGCGCAGCCATCCGCCGAGCGACGACGTGCCCACGAGGATCGCCGATGCGGGCTGAGACGCTCGGTCCGGTGCAGACGAGCGACGCGATCGCGCCCGACGCGCGCGCGCACGACGCGAACGTCGCGCGCCTGCAGCGCGTGCTCGGCCTCGGGCTCCTCTTGTGGAACGTCGTGGGCATCCCCAACGACGTCGTCGTCACCGAGACGTTCGGGCTCTCGTACACCGAGTTCACGATCGCGCGCGTGCTCGCGACGTCGATCCAGCTCGCCGGCTACGTCGGGTTCTTCCTGCGCCCGACGCCGGCGCAGCTCCGCGTCTACGAGTCGCTGCTCTTCGTCGGTACGTCGGTGGGGCTCGCCGCGCTGAACCACGGACCGGGCGGGCCCACGCCGATCTTCCTCTCGTGCACGCTGCTCGCGCAGGGCATCACGGTGCCGCGCCCGTGGCGCGCGGGGCTCGTCTCGCTCGGCGCGACCTGGCTCGCGTACCCGATCGCGTTCGTGGTCACCGAGGTGCTGACGCACCGCAACGCCGCGTACTACGACGATCCCGGCGCGTGGGTGCCGCTCGCGCTCTCGCTCGGGTTCGCGGCGCTGAGCGGCGCGTTCCTGGTGTACGGCGGCGAGTCGTTGTGGGCGCTGCGGCGCCGCGCGCTCGAGGCGCAGCGCGTGGGACGTTATCGACTGCGTGAGCGCCTCGGCGGGGGCGGCATGGGCGAGGTGTGGCTCGCGCAGCACCCCGGGCTCGGCCGGCCCGTCGCGCTCAAGCTCGCGCGCGGGGATGCGGGCGCGCGCCTCGCGAACGAGATCGACATCCTCGCGTCGCTCTCGCACCCCGGCACGGTGCGGCTCGTCGACCGCGGGCGCACCGAGGACGGTCGCCTCTACTGCGCGATGGAGCACGTCGCGGGCAGCACGCTCGCCGAGGTGGTCGAGCGCGAAGGACCCATGTCGATCGCGCGCGTGCTGTACGTCGGACGACAGATCGCGCGCGCGCTCGCCGAGGCCCACGCCGCGGGCATCGTGCACCGCGACGTGAAGCCCGAGAACGTGATGCTCAGCTCGTCGCCCGCCGATCCCGATCGCGTGAAGCTGATCGACTTCGGGCTCGCGCTGCGCATCGGCGCGGGGTCCGAGCCGCGCATCGAGAGCACGCGCGCGGCGCGCATCGCCGGGTCTCCGCGCTACATGGCGCCCGAGCAGCGCCAGGGTGCGAGCCTCGACGCGCGCGCCGACGTGTTCGCGCTCGGCGCGGTGCTGTTCCACGCGCTCACCGGTCGCTCACCGCTCGACGTGGACGGCGCGGTCTCGATGCGCGCGCTGATGGACGACCCGACGCTCGTGCGCGCGCTTCCCGACGTGCCCGACGACGCGCGTGCGGTGCTCGCGCGCTGCCTCGCGATCGAGCCCACCGATCGCCTGCCCGACGCGAGCGCGGTCGCGGAGGCGCTCGCGGCGTGTCGCGACGAATCGCGCGTCTGAGGAGAGAAGACCACGTCGACCGCTCTCGCTCGCTCCTCGGAGAGCACGGCACGCGCAGCTCGCAGAATCAAAGGACACTCTCCGTGTTCTTGCTCCCGCGCCTGCTCTCCTCGGCGGCTCGGAAATGAGTCGGGCTCATTTCTGCGCCGCGTAGAGCGCAGGGAGGAAGAACTCGAAGTTCCCCACCTCCTCGACGTTGTGCTTCAGCCAGGCGCGCCCCTTCTCCTCGGGGAACCCCACGCGCAGCAGCGCTGCGTTCACTCCGCGCAGCGCGGGCGGCACCGGCGCTCCGATCGTCATCGAGTTCACGTAGCGCGTGCCTCCCGCGACGCGCTCGAACGCGTAGTCCATGCGCACCAGGCCTCGGATGCCGTGCAGGCGCGGCCGGTGCGCGAAGCCACCGACGTCGAGCCGCGTCACGTCGGTGAGCACGTCGACGCGCCACGCGGGGTTGCGCCCGAGCACCTCGTGGATGTGGAAGATCGAGCCCGGCCCCGCGCCACCCGGCGGGTTGCGCACGTACTCGTGCTCGACGTGATCGAGCGGGTGCCACACGCGGTAGCGCGGGTACGCGCGGCCCTCGATCTCCATCGCCCCGTGCATGTTGCGGAACCACCAGCGCAGCATCTCGGGCGTCACGCCGTGGAGCACGTCGTGCACGATCGAGAGGTGCATGCGGCCGTCGTCGAGATGGTCGAGGCGCGCCACCGGCGCGGACTCGAGCGGCTTCATCGTCCAGGGCACCACGATCGGGTCGGGAAGCGGTCGCGTCATGCCGATCACGATGCGCGCGCTCCCGAGCGCGCGCCCCGTCCGTCGCCGCCAATCGATCGACCTCGGTCGCCATCGATCGATCTCGGTCATCGCTCGCCGTGCGAAGCTGGCGTCCGTGCCCGCGACCGTCCTCGCTGCGCTGCCTGCGACCCTGCTCGCGACGCTCGCGCGCCTCGGGCGCGACGAGCGTGCGGTCCGCGCGCGCGCCGGCATCGACGCGAGCGCGCTGAGCGATCCCGACGCGCGCATCCCGTTCGCCGTGCACGCGCGCCTCTGGGAGGAGATCGCCGCGCTCGGCGGAGACGTGGGCCTCGAGCTCGGCGAGCGCCTCGGGACAGCGGCGCTCGGCGTGGTCGGCCACGCGATGTCGCGCGCCGAGACGGTCGGCGACGCGTGGTCCGTGCTCGAGCGCTTTCGTCGGCTCGTGCTCGAGGATGCGGTGCCGAGACTGCACGTGGAGCACGACGAAGCGCACGTCGTGCAGCCGCTGCCCGCGCGCTTCGCGCGGCTCCGTCATCCCGCGGAGTGCCAGGCCGCCGCGACGATCACCACGCTGCGCGCGCTCGTCGGCGCCCGCATCGACGCGCGTCGCGTCGCGTTCCAGCATCCCGCGCCCCCGTCGATCGCAGCGCACCTCGCGCTGTTCGGCACCCGCGACCTCGCGTTCGGCGCCGCGGTGAACGAGCTCGTGCTCGACGCGTCGATCCTCGCGCGGCCCAACGTGCGCGCCGACCCCGCGCTGCGCGACTACCTCGTGCGCCGCGCGGGCGCGCTCGAGGCGGAGCTCGGCGACGACGATCGGATCGCGGATCGCGTGCGCCGCGAGATCGCGGCCGCGCTCGCGAGCGGCGAGCCCTCGGCCGACGCTCTCGCGCGCACGCTGGGCACGTCGTCGCGCACGCTCCATCGCCGCCTCGCCGTGGAGGGCACCAGCGTCGCCGCGCTGCTCGACGAAACACGCCGGCAACGTGCGCTCGCGCTCGTCGAAGATCCGGCCCGGAGCGTCGGTGCGATCGCGTTCGCGCTCGGTTACCGAGACGCCACGACGTTCACGCGTGCGTTCCGCCGATGGACCGGGACCACACCCGGCGCGTGGCGTCGCGCGTGACGCGACGAGGTGCTCTGGTATCCTCGTCGCACATGCCGCGTCTCGACACGCTCAAGGTGCTCCTCGTCGACGATCACGACGACGGCCGCGAGATCCTCGCGCTCTACCTCGAGTACGAAGGGGCGTCGGTGGCGCAGGCGCGCACGGGCAGCGAGGCGCTCGAGCTCGCGGGCGGCGAGCGACCCGACGTCGTCGTCAGCAACGTGCACATGCCGGGGCTCGACGGCCTCGCGTTCCTGCGGGCGCTGCGCGACACGCCGACGCTCGCGGGCGTGCCCGCGTTCGCGCTCTCGGGTGACCTGCGCCTCGAGCGATCGGGGCGCATCGCGGACGCCGGGTACGTCGGCTTCTTCCCGAAGCCGATCGATCCCGAGATCGTCGTGCGCGAGCTCGCGCACCTGCTGTGACCGTCACGCGCCGCGACCGTCACACCGCATCGCGTGGCAGGCGGAAGCACACGGACGTCCCGCGCGTCGCATCCGAGTCGATGCGGAGCTCGGAGCCGTGCGCGCGCGCGATCTCGCGCGCGATCGAGAGACCGAGCCCGTGGGCCGACGCCTGGCCACGGAGCGCGCGTGCGAGCTCTTCCGCCGGGATCGGCGGGCCGGCGTTCCAGACCTCGACGTAGACCTCCGTCGGCTCGCCGCGCGCGGTGACCCGCACCGGTTGGCGCGCGTCGCCGTGGCGGAGCGCGTTCGAGAGCAGGTTTCCGATCGCCTGCGCGAGGCGCGCGCCGTCCCATTCGCCGCGCAGATCACCCTCGGTGCGCAGCTCGATCGCACGCCCCGGTGCCGACGCGCGGATCTCGTCGACGGCGCCGCCGAGGCACGGCGCGAGGTCCATCGGGCGCGCGACGATCGGGATCGTCATGCCGACCGCGACGCGCGCGTCGTCGAGCAGATCGCCGATCAGCTGCGCCATCGTCTGCGCCGAGCGCCGGATCCGCTCGGCGATCGCGCGCTCGGGCTTGCCCAGCACGCCGTGGGCGAGCAGCAGCTCGGCGCCGCTGCGCATCGCGTGGAGCGGGTTGCGCAGGTCGTGCGACACGATGCCGATGCGGCGATCGTGCGCGTCGCGATCTCCGTCGCGGGTGAGGCGCTCCATCTCCGTCGCCGCGGTCGCGATCGCCTCCGCGAGCACGTGCTCGACGATCGTGAGCGCGCGCAGCTCCGTGGTCTCGCCGCGCTCGATCAGGCGATCGAAGATCGCGAGCCGCAGGTGCGAGAGCTCGCGGAGCGCCTCGTCGACCGCGTAGCCGTGCGAGATGCGCGACTGTGCGTGCGCATGGGCGGCCTCGCGCAGCCACGTCTCGCGCATCAGCGCGTCGACGTCGTCGGTCGCGAGCTCGAGCGCGCGCAGGATGACGTCGAGCAGCACCGGCACGTCGTCGAGCCATGCGGCGGGAGGCATCGACTGGGCGCTCGGGATGCGCACGTCGTCGAGCACCCGCTCGCGCCAGCGCGCGATCAGCGCCTCGCGATCGTCGCGGACGATCGAGTCGATGCTGGGAGAACGGATTGCGGTGATGGGACCGGTGGACATCCGCACTGGACCTCCTGCCGCGCGGAAGCGCACCTCGGCGCTTCCACGCCGATCGCCCCGCTTGCCGTGCCCGGCGGTTTGGCGGTCGATCGGTGTGGCGTTTCGCTTCGAGCTTGGATCTGAGCACACGGCGCGCCAATGCCAACAGGCCGCATTCTGACGCCGAATCGTGGCATTTCGCCAGCGAGCGTGGCGTTCGGCTACGCTCCGCGGCCGTGCGACGACCCGACGATGCGTGCCCGTGTGGCAGCAACGCGACGTACGCGATGTGCTGCGCGCCGTTCCACGCGGGCGCCGAGCCTCCGGACGCCGAGCGCCTCATGCGCGCGCGCTACGCCGCGTTCGCCCTCGGCGAGCCTCGCTTCCTCTATCGGACGCTGCATCGCGACCACGAGGATCGTGCGCGCCCCGAGCGTGACTTCGTCGCGTCGCTCGAGAAGCACGTGAAGCGCGCGCGGTATCGCGGGCTGCGCATCCTCGATCGCGACGGGCCCGACGCGGACGGCATCGCGCGCGTGCTGTTCGCGGTCGACGTCGCGGTCGCCGGTCGCGACGCGTCGTTCGTCGAGCTCTCGAGCTTCGCGGTCGACGATGGCGGATGGCGCTACGTCGGTGGGCGCTCGATGCCGAAGCGCGCAGCCGGCGATCTCGACGCGCTCCGCATCGCGACGTTCAGCGTGGCGTCCCGTTGAGGCGCGTGATGGCGCGCCACGCGGCGGACGACGGATCTTCGTCGATCCCCACCGCCTCGGCGTGCTCCCCGAGCACGGGGTCCTCGGCGCTGACGAGGAACCCCGTGGCGGTCGCGCGCATCGCGATCCGGCGCGCGCCGTGCGCGACCAGCCAGCCGTGCACCAGTCCCCACTTGCTGAGCCGCTGCGAGACGGGGTGTCGTACGTCCAC
Source organism: Sandaracinus amylolyticus (assembly GCF_000737325.1). Classification (NCBI taxonomy): domain Bacteria; kingdom Pseudomonadati; phylum Myxococcota; order Polyangiales; family Sandaracinaceae; genus Sandaracinus; species Sandaracinus amylolyticus. The sequence goes on along the minus strand of NZ_CP011125.1, from coordinate 9,293,657 downwards.
GAATTCCATCCTGGACGCGCGATCGGGCACGAGGTGTCGGGGCGCACCCCGACATCATTCGACGCGGAACGTCGCGGTCAGCCGCGCGTCCTCGGCGTGCGTGCCGACCCGCAGCTCGTACTCGATCGCCTCGACCTCCATGCGCGACGACGTCTCGTTCCAGTACGCGAGATCCTCCGCGCGCACCGCGAGCGTCACCGTCTCGCTCGTGCCGGGATCGAGCTGGACCTGCGCGAACGCGCGCAGATCGTAGGGCGCGCGCGTCACGCTCGAGCCTCGCGCACCGACGTACGCCTGCACGGTCTCGCGCGCTCGCACCGTGCCGGTGTTGGTCACGCGCACCGTCGCCGTGATCGTGCCGGTCGCGGTCGTGCGCTCGGACGAGAGCGCCAGCTCCGACAGCGTGAACGTCGAGTACGAGAGCCCGAAGCCGAACGGATAGCGCGCCGGCGTCTCGTTCGCGGCGAGGTGTCGATATCCGTGCAGATATCCGTAGTCCACCGTGTGAGAGACGTTGTCGAACTCCGGTAGATCGGACTCCTGCGCGGGAATCGAGAACGGCAGTCGCCCCGAGGGCGACACGTCGCCGAAGAGCACGTCGGCGATCGCGCGCCCGCCTTCGCTGCCGGGATAGAACGCGAGCACGAGCGCCTCGATGTCGCCGTCCCACTCGCCCGTGGTGATCGCCGAGCCGCCCTCGAGCACGACCACCACGCGATCGTGGAGCGCCGCGACCGCGCGGATCAGCGCGACCTCTTCGGCGCGCAGCGCGAGGCTCTCGCGATCGCCCGCCGCGATGTCGGCCTCGCCTTCGTCGTCGGAGTCGAGCCCGGTCACGATCACCACGACGTCCGCGGCCCGCACGGTGGCCTCGCCCGCGGCGTCGAGCGTGGTGCCCGGCACGTGCGTGACCGTCACGCCGTCGCGCTCTCCGAGCCCTTCGAGCGCGGTCACCACGCCCTGCGGGATCACGCTGCTCGAGCCGAGATCGCCGATGTTCTCCGCGTCTGCGTTGCGCCCCAGCAGCGCGATCGACGTCGCGCCCGGCGCGATCGGGAGCGCCCCGCCGTCGTTGCGCAGCAGCACGATCCCGCGCCGGGCGACCTCGCGCGCCAGCGCGAGGTGCTCCGCGCTCCCGCGCACCGATGGCTCGTCGACGGGCCGCTGCCGCTCGTCGAGCCCGAAGCAGAGCTGCGCGCGCAGCACGCGCCGGAGCGACGCGTCGAGCTCGCGCTCGTCCAGCGCGCCGCTCGTGATCGCCGCCGGGAGGCGCCGGAAATTCGGACCGAACGGCATCTCGACGTCGAGCCCGGCGCGCAGCGAGTCCACGTCACCGTGGGTGCCGAGCACCCAGTCGGACTCGACGAACCCCGCGAACTGCCACTCTCCGCGGAGGATGTCAGTCAGCAAGTGCGACTGTTGATCGCAATAGAGCCCGTTCACGCGGTTGTACGCGCTCATCACCGATCCGACGCGCCCGTCGATCACCACGCGCCGGAAGTGCGGCAGGTACACCTCGCGCAGCGTGCGCTCGTCGATCACCACGTCGACCTCGTGCCGCGTGTTCTCGATGCTGTTCGCCGCGAAATGCTTCGCGCTCGCGATCACGCCTTCTGCCTGCGCGCCCTGCACGAACGCCACCCCGAGCTCGCCCATGTGGTGCGAGTCCTCGCCGTACGTCTCCTGCGCGCGGCCCCAGCGCGGATGTCGCAGCACGTTGATCGTCGGCGCGAGCAGCACGTCGACGCCGATCGAGCGCACCTCGCGCGCGATCGCCGCGCCCACGTCGCGCTCGAGCGCGGGATCCCAGGTCGCGCCGCGCATCATCGCCACCGGGAACGCGGTCGCAGGCACGCGCGTGAAGCGGCTCAGGCCGCGCGGCCCGTCGAGCATGCGGAAGCCGGGCACGCCGACGCGCTCGTTGCCCGGCACGCGCCACGCGCGGTCGCTCGACGAGTATCCGCTCCCGTGCATCAGCGCGACCTTCTCGTCGACGGTGAGCGTCGAGAGGATCTCGGTGATGCGCGCCTCGATCGCGTCGTCGTCGGCGTCGCCGCAGTACGCGCGCGTCGCGTCGGTCGGCTCGAACGGCTCGGCGCGGTAGTCGCGGACCGCGTCGGTGCCCGCGTCGGCGGGCGCGTTGTCGCGTGGATCGCACGCGAGCAGCGAGAAGGCGATGACGAGCGGCGAGAAGCGAAGGAGCGCGGAACGCATGCGCGGACACGTATCACGGGCACGGTCTCGGGTGGTGCCCATCACCGGTGATGGCCGACCCATCACGGGTCGCGGGCTGCGTGCGTTCGCGCCCGCTCCACGCGGCGGGCACGCGCATCGAGACGCACGGGCGATCGGGCACACGGCATGCTGCGCCGCGTGTCGATGTCCGAACGATCTCGCCTGCGCGAGCTGATCGCGCGCTTCGAGGCCCTCGGCGCGCAGGTCCGACGCGAGGACGCGATGGCGCTGCTCGCGGGCGCGGAGCTGGAGTGGGACGACGTCGCGCCGTTCGTGTCGCCGGGCGAGCACGGGTACACGCGCCGCCGCATCGCGCGCACCGACGCGTTCGAGATGCTCGTGATGACGTGGCGCCCCGGGCAACGGAGCGCGCCTCACGACCACGCGGGATCGCTGTGCGCGCTGCGCGTGATGCGCGGCGGTGTGCACGAGACGCGGTACGCGCCGGCGCCCGACGGGCTCGTCGATCCGTGCGCGCGCGGCGAGCTCCGCGAGGGCGAGGTCGCGGTCGACACCACGACCGAGGTGCACGCGCTCTCGAACGACGCGAGCGACGGCTCGCTGCTGGTCACGCTGCACGTCTACGCACCTCCGCTGCCCGAGCTGCGGCGCTTCGCGGCGCGACCGAGCGAGGCACGCGCGCTGCCGATCTTCTCGCGCCGCCGCGCCGCGCGCGCACCGGTGGTCGCGCTGATCGGCGGCGGGTTCTCGGGCACGCTCGCGGCCGCGCACCTCGTGCGGCTCGCGAGCCAGTCGGACCGCGCGCTCCACGTCGTGATCGTCGATCGCCAGGCCGCGTTCGGCGAAGGCGCGGCGTATCGGACCGCCGACGGGCGACACCTCCTGAACGTCCCGGCGTCGAACATGAGCGCCTGGCCCGATCGCCGCGAGCACTTCCTCGCGTGGGCGCGACGCCGCGATCCCGCGGTCGCGCCCACCGACTTCCTGCCGCGCCGCCTCTACGGCGAGTACGTGCGCGACACGTTCTTCGAGGTCGCCGCGGAGTCCGCGCAGGACGTCACGGCGGAGATCGTGCGCGCCGAGGTGCACGACGTGCGTCGCGACGCCGACCGGTGGCGCCTCGAGCTCGACGGCGGCGCGCCGATCGACGCCGACGCGATCGTCGTCGCGACGGGGCATCGCCCGCCGGAGTGCCCGATCGGCGATCGCTGGTCGGGCTCGCGCTCGCGCTACATCGAAGATCCCTGGGCCTCGCTCGCGCTCTCCGCGATCGCGCCCGACGAGCCGGTCGTGCTGCTCGGCACCGGCCTCACCGCGATCGACGTGCTCCTCACGATCACGCGCTCGCTGCGCGAGGCTCCGGTCGTCGCGATCTCGCGCCGCGGGCTCGCGCCGGCGTCGCACGCGAGCGTGCCGGTGCGCGCGATCGATCCGAGCGAGTGGCTCGATCCGCTGATCGACCGTGGCCCGACCGCGCGCACGCTGGTGCGCGAGCTGCGCGCGGCGATCGCGCGCGCCGACGACTGGCGCGCGGTGATCGACGGGCTGCGGCCGCACACCGCGCGCACCTGGCGTGCGCTCCCGGAGCGCGAGGCCGCGCGCCTGCTGCGTCACGCGCGCGCGTACTGGGAGGTGCGCCGGCACCGCGTCGCGCCGCCCGTCGCCGCGATCCTCCACGAGCTCGAGTCGCGCGGCGTGTTCCGCACGCTCGCGGGGCGCGTGCTCGCGGCGCGCGCCGACGACGAGGGCGTCACGCTCGACGTGCGTGCGCGCGGCGCGGTCGATCCGCACTCGCTGCGCACCGCGTGGATCGTCAACTGCACCGGCCCAGGCTCGGGCGCGCGTCTCGCCGGCGCGCCCGGCCTCGGCGCGCTGATCCGCGCGGAGCACCTCGAGCTCGACGGGCTCGGCCTCGGCGTTCGCACCGACGAGCACGGCCGCGCGCGCGAGGGCGATCGGGCGCGCGGCGATCTCGTCGTGATCGGCACGCTGCGCAAGCCGGATCTCTGGGAGTCGACCGCGGTGCCGGAGCTGCGCGAGCAGGCGCGCGACGCCGCGCGCGTGCTGCTCGAGCATCTCGCTCACGCACGCGCGTGACGGTGTCCCTCGAGGTGGCGGCGCGCGCGCTCCTTCTCGAGATCGACGACCACGTGCGCGGCGTCCCCGTGCTCGTCGACACCGGTCGCGCGCGCGCGCGCCCACTGGCTCGCGGCGTAGGTCGCGCGCCGCAGCGACTGCACGAACCCCGCGGGACGGATCCCGCGCCCTGCGCGGAACGGATCGAAGCGCAGCATCTCGTCCTCGATCGTCACGCGCTCGAGCAGCACCACGTCGGCGACCGGATGCCAATGACGGTGGCGCCCCAGATCGATCAGCCGCCGATACGGCCGCGCCTCGAGCACGAACCGCGCATGGCCGCGCGCGATCGCGATCGCCAGCTTCTCCTCGCGCGTCGCGCCCTCGTCGATCGCGCCGTCCGGCACGAGGCGCCACTCGACCGTGCCCGCGCCGTGCACCTCGAACGGCGAGACCGCGAAGTACTCGTTCGCGAAGAAGTCGTGCACGCGCGTCGTGAGCGGCGCGAAGGGCATCGTCCACGGCCGACGGATCGTCGCGAACAGGAGATCCTGATCCCCGGGGCCCGGCCGCGGGCTGATCCGCTCGCTGCGCGTGAAGCGGATCGCGATGCCGAGCACGTCCTTGATCTCACCGTGCTTCCACCACGCGCTCGAGAGCCGCACCAGCGCCGGCCCACGGAGCCGCTCCGCGATCGTGTCCCACGGCGCGAGGCGAGCGCGCGGCCGCACGTCGGCGCGTAGCGCGATGCCACGCGGATGGAACATCCGCGCACGGCGCACCGCACTGATCGTGGCAGTGAGCGGCGCCAGGACGAGACCGCCCGCGCGCCCGAGGACATCGCCGACTCGAGTGGGCATGTGCCCGCACGTAGTCCCCGCGCGCCGCTCCGATCAGCGAACGTCCTCGATCACCCACTCGCGCACCGCGCCCCGCTGCGTCAGCTCGAAGTCGTCGCCCGCGGAGCGCCCGCAGAGCGCGCGGCCGACCGGCGAGACCGGCGTGATCACGGTGACGCGCGTGCCGCCGACGTCGAGCTCGGTGCCGCCGCCCCACGGCACGACGTAGAGCACGCGCTCGTCCTCGCCGTCGATCGACACGCGCACCAGCGCGCCCGCCGCGATCGCCTCGTCGTCGCGGAAGGCGCGCACCGGTGTCGCGTCGAGGCGCGCGATCTCCTCCGCGATCTCCTCCGCGCGCATCGCCTGTCCGCGCGCGATGTAGCTCTGCTCGGTCGCCCGCATGTCCTTGTCGCCCTCGGAGCGATTCTCCTCGTGCGTCGCGCCCTCGGCCGCGTCCTTCGCGGCGTGCGCGAGCATCGCGAGCGTGCTCGCGAGCGCCGCTCGCAGTGCCTCTCTCACCGCGCTCTTGTCGGGAAGCTTCGTCATCACCGGAGCGCGAGGATGGCACGCGAGCGACGCTCGCGCGCATCAGGCGGCGATGCGCTCGTAGAGCGCGCGCGGATCGAGCTGCGCGGGCAGCCACGACACCCCGCCGTCGTTCACCTCGATCACCGTCCATCCGCCGTCGCTCGTGCGCGCGACGTCGATCGTGAAGAACGGCGAGTCGACGCGCTTCGCGAGCGCGCGCAGCGGGCCGACGTCGAGCGGCACGACCTCGACGTCGTGATAGGGCGCGTGCGCGATCAGCGCGCCCTCGAAGAAGAAGAGCCGGTGCTCGTCGCTCACCGCGCGCTCGGGCATCCGATATCCGAGCTCGCGCAGCCGCACGAAGCGTCGCACCACGATGCCGCGCTCGAAGCGATCGCCACGCGCCTCGATCATCGCGCTGCACACCGCGTCGAAGCGCGCGCGCTCCGCGCCCTCGGGCACGAAGCACGCGTCCAGCCACTGCTCCTTCACCGACTTCACGTGGTCCTTCACGATCCACGGCCCGTCGCCGAGCGCGCGCGCCGCGTCCCACGCCTCGTCGAGATCCGCGCCCTCGATCCACCGCGACGCCGGCGTGACGTCCTCGAGCTCCGGATACCACTCGGGCAGATACGTCGCGCGCGCATAGGAGCGCGCGTCGGTGATCAGCCGCCCGCGCCGCGCGTCGACGCCCTCCTCGAGCGACTCGTACTCGTCCTCCTTCAACATCCACGATCGCAGGAGCCAGTCGCGCCCGCGCGGCAGCCGCGCGCAGGCGCGCTCCGCGTCACCGTCGACGACGAGATCGAGATCGATCTCGTGGGCCTCGATCCCGAGCTCTTCCGCCGCGAGCGCCTCGGCCTCGAAGTCGTCTTCGATCTCCTGCTCGGCGCGCGGACGGGCGAACAAGATCGCGAGTCTCGACATGACACCTCCTCGGTCGAAAAGGGCCGGTGAAGGTGGCCAATCGCGGGGAAAGATCGAGGCTTGTTCTTTCCGCGGCGATCGACGACAAACAGGCCGCAGCCCGACGGGGTGCGCGCTCCCCATCGGCGGAAGAGGGAGCCCGGCGCGCTCCACGATCTCGCTGCCGCCACGCGCAGCCCGCGATCTCCGCGGGCGGTCGCGGCACGTGGTTCGCAACCCGCCCCATCACACGCGCTGTCACGTCGCGCCCCGGTCGTGCCTCCGATGCACGGGGGCGGCGCCCGGCTCGGCGTGCGCTCCAAGCTGTCCAGGTCTTGTCCATGTTTTTCCGTGACCCAAGGTGTCTATCATGCCGAATTGCGACATCTCCTCGCTCGACATCGAGCTCGAGTCGTCCTCCGGCGGGCGCCGCCGCCTCTCGGAGCACCGCGGGCGCGTCGTCGTGGTCTTCTGGGAGGACCGCGATCACCTGGGTGACAACCGCGCGCTCAAGGACGCGCTCAGCGCGATCGCGCAGGATCGCGAGCTCGGCCGCGAGCTCTCGATCGTCGCGATCGGCGACGTCAACGCGTTCGACTTCGCGCCTGCGCGCAACGTCGTGCGCGCCGCGATCGCCGCGATCGCCCGCACCATCGGCGTGGAGATCCTCTTCGACTGGCAGGGCGCGATGACCGCGGCGCCGTTCTCGTTCGTGCGCGGCGAGAGCAACGTGCTCGTGATCGATCGCGAAGGACGCGCGCTGCTGCGCTGCACCGGCGCGCTCGATCCGTCGCAGCAGCGCCGCGTGCTCGACCGCGTCCGCGGCGCGATCGGTCCGCGCACCCGCGTCGCGGCCTGACTTGCGGGCGCCGCATCGTGCGTGCACATCGCGCGCATGGCCGATCGTGACGACGCGCTCCCCTCGTACGTCGTGCACCGCGACGACGTGCCGGAGGTCGAGGGCACGTATCCCGCGCCCTTCGACGCGGAGAAGCTCTCGCTCTATCGCGACCTCGGACGCGCTGCGGGCTCGACGCGCGTGGGCTTCTCGGTCGAGCGCCTGCTCCCGGGACGGCGCACCAGCTTCACCCACGCCCACCTGCGCGAAGAAGAGCTGATCTACGTCGTCTCCGGCACCTGCCACGTGCGCGTGATCGAGCCCGGCCGCGAGGCCCGCGAGATCACGCTGCGCGAGGGCCACTTCGTCGCGTTCCCGCCCGGCACCGGCATCGCGCACACCTTCGTGAACCGCGGCGACACGGAGTGCACGCTCGTGATCGTCGGCGAGCGCAACCCCGAAGAACGCGCGTTCTACGCCGAAGATCTTGAGTACGACGCACACTTCGCGCGCACGCGCCCCGAGTGTCACTGGACGCGCTGATCGCGAGATCCCGCTTGCAATCCCGCCGATCCGTGCGACCTAGGCGCGTGCAGTTTCGTGACCTGGGCCTCTCGGCCCCCCTCCTCCGCGCGATCGAACAGACCGGCTACGAGACGCCGACTCCGATCCAGCGCGAGGCCATTCCTCCCGCCATCGCCGGCCGCGACGTCCTCGGATGCGCGCAGACCGGCACCGGCAAGACCGCAGCGTTCGCGCTGCCCCTCCTGCAGCGCCTCGACGCGAGCGCGGGCGACGAGCCCAAGCTCCGTGCCCTCGTCCTCACGCCCACGCGCGAGCTCGCGATCCAGATCGGCGACTCGTTCACGACGTACGGCAAGGGCCTCGACCTCTGGCACACCGTGATCTTCGGTGGCGTCAACGAGAAGCCGCAGATCGCCGAGCTCCGCGACGGAGTCGACGCGCTGATCGCCACGCCGGGCCGCCTGCTCGACCTGATGAACCAGGGCCACGTGAAGCTCGCCGACGTCGAGATCTTCGTGCTCGACGAGGCCGATCGCATGCTCGACATGGGCTTCCTGCCCGACGTGAAGCGCGTGATCGCGAAGCTCCCGCGCGAGCGCCAGACGCTCTTCTTCTCGGCGACGATGCCGCCCGACATCCGCGCGCTTGCAGACTCGCTGCTGCGTGATCCGGTGAGCGTCGCGGTGACGCCGGTCTCGTCGACCGCGGAGCGCATCGATCAGCACGTGTACTTCGTCGACAAGGGCAACAAGCCGCGCCTGCTCGTCGACCTGCTGAAGAAGGATCCGGCGATCGAGCACACGCTCGTCTTCACGCGCACGAAGCACGGCGCCAACAAGGTCGTGCAGCAGCTCGAGAAGGCGGGGCTCAAGGCCGCCGCGATCCACGGCAACAAGTCGCAGAACGCGCGAGAGCGCGCGATGACCGGCTTCCGCACCGGCGAGCTGCGCTTGCTGGTCGCGACCGACATCGCGGCGCGCGGCATCGACGTCGAGGGGATCACCCACGTGATCAACTACGACCTGCCGAACATCCCCGAGACGTACGTGCACCGCATCGGTCGCACCGGGCGCGCGGGCGCGGCGGGCATCGCGATCTCGTTCTGCGAGAGCGAGGAGCGCCCGTACCTCGTCGACATCGAGCGGCTGATCGGCAAGCACGTGCCGCGCGTCGAGCAGCACGCGTACCCGCCGAGCGAGCCGCTGCCGCCGATGACCGATCTCGCGCGTCGCGGCGGGGGCGGTGCGGGCCCGCGCCCCGCCCAGCGTCCGAGCGGCGGTGGCGGCGGTGGACGGCCGCAGCACGCGCGCGGAGGCGGACCTTCGCGCGGACCGGGCGGCGGCGGGCGCGGTCCGATCGTCGAGCGTGTGTCGCGCGGCAAGAGCGAAGGCCCGATCGTCGAGCGCAAGCCGGCGGGCGAGCGGAGCGCTGCCGCGGAGGGTGGCTCGGCGGCGCAGCCGGGTGACGGCGGGCGGCGTCGCAAGCGTCGCCGTGGCGGTCGCGGGCGCCGGCCCGGTGGGCCGCGGCCCGAGGCGCAGGGCGCTCCGACGCGCTGAGCCCACCCAGTTTCAACGACCCGCGAACGGGCGCAGACCTCGTCTGCGCCCGTTTTCGTTGGTGAATCGGGCGGGTCGTCGCGGCTCTGCGATTGACAATCGTTCTCAACTAGCGCAGCTTCCGACCCGTCCGAGGGAAGGAGGCCGCCTTGTCCGATCCGCGTACGCCCGATCGCTCCGCTCCCCGCCCCGACTCGGCCCGCCCCGACTCGGCGCGTCGGTGCGCCCGCGCGCTGATCGAGCTCGCCGACGAGGCCCAGTCGCTCGGCATGCGGCACGCCGCACGCGCGCTCGCGACGGCTGCGCTCGCACGGGTCGCCGCCGCGCCGCGCACGAGCGCGGACGACGTCGCGTTCGCCGCGCTGCTCACCCACGCCCGTCGCGCTCACGACGTCGAGGGCGACGACACCTTCGCCGACGCCGCGGAGTGAGCCCATGCGCACCGAGCTCCTGCCCTCGTTCCCCGCGTTCGCCGAGCACCCGTGCTCGATGCCGCTCGTCGAGCACCTCGCGCGCGCGCGCCTCGTCGAGGCCAACCGCGCGAAGCGCGCGCTGTCGGGCCTGCTCGAGGTCGTCGACGCGCGCCGTCCGGTCGCCGCGGCGCGCGCCGCGGTGCGCGCGTTCGCGCTCGCCGCGCATCGTCTCGCCTCGCTGGAGCGCGCAGCGGGCTCGCACGCCGCGGCGGAGCGCGCGCTCTCCGATGCGCTCACGCGCCTGCTCGGCCTCGCCGTCGATCGCCGCGCCGAGCCCGAGCTGCGTGTCGCCGCCGCGCACGCGGCCGAGTCGTGCGCCGACGACCTCGCGACGCTCTACGACGACCACGAGCTCGCCGAGCACGCGGGCTACGCGCGCCGCGCGATCGTCATGGCGCAGCGCGCCGCGCGCAACGCGATGAGCTGAGCGCGGGTCACTCGGCGCCGGTCTCGACCGCGCTCGCGCTCGGCGAGCTCGGCGCGCAGACCCGCAGCACGCCGGCGCCCGCGACCGCGATCGCCAGCAGGAACACGACTCGGACGACGAACGAAGACTGCGCGTCGGGCACCACCAGCTCCTCTCCGCGACCGGCGCGTGATGGGATCTGGGGCCCGGACGCCGTCCGTCCACGGCGGAGAAACGCGGAGCACCCATCGGAATTACCGATGCGTCGCGGGAGGTGTTCGCGCTTGTCTCCACCGCTCGTGCGCCCTATCTGCGCACGAGCGCCCGACGCATGCCTCACGAGCTCCCTCTCGTCTTCACGATCACCGGTGGCCTCGTCGCCGCGCTCTTCGCGGGCCTCGGTGCGCAGCGCCTCGGGATCTCGCCGATCGTCGGCTATCTCCTCGCCGGTGTCGCGATCGGCCCGTTCACGCCGGGCTTCGTCGCGGACAGCCACATCGCCGAGCAGCTCGCGGAGCTCGGCGTCGTGCTCCTGATGTTCGGCGTCGGGCTGCACTTCCACGCGCGCGATCTGCTCGCCGTGCGCGCCGTCGCGATCCCCGGCGCGGCGGTGCAGATCGCGGTGGCGACGGCGCTCGGCGTGGTGGTCGCGGTCGCGTTCGGGTGGAGCATCGCCGCGGGACTGGTGTTCGGGGTGGCGATCTCCGTCGCGAGCACCGTCGTGCTCACGCGCGTGCTCTCGGACAACGACGCGCTCCACACCCCGGCGGGGCACGTCGCGGTCGGGTGGCTGATCGTCGAGGATCTGTTCACCGTCGTCGTGCTCGTGCTGATGCCGGTGCTCGGCTCGGGCGAGGCACAGAGCGTCGGGGGTGTCCTGTGGGCGCTCGTCGTGGCGGTCGTGAAGCTCGCGGCGCTCGTCGTGTTCACGATCGTCGTCGGACGGCGCGCGCTGCCGTGGTTCCTCGGTCGCGTCGCGCGCACTCGCTCGCGCGAGCTCTTCACGCTCACGGTGCTCGCGATCGCGCTCGGGATCGCGGTCGGCTCGATGGTGCTCTTCGGCGCGTCGATGGCGCTCGGCGCGTTCCTCGCCGGGATGGTCGTCGGGCAGTCGGAGTTCAGCACCAGCGCGGCATCGGAGGCGCTGCCGATGCGCGACGCGTTCGCGGTGCTCTTCTTCGTCTCGGTCGGGATGCTGCTCGACCCGGGCGAGCTCGCGATGAACGCGCTGCCGATCCTCGCCACGCTCGCGATCGTGCTGATCGCCAAGCCGGTCGCTGCGTTCGTCGTGGTGCGCGCGCTGCGCAGGCCGCGGCGCACCGCGCTGACGGTCGGGCTCGCGCTCGCGCAGATCGGCGAGTTCTCGTTCATCGTGGCGGTGCTCGGCGGCGAGCTCGGTCTGCTACCGCCCAACGCGATGCAGGTGCTGGTCGCGACCTCGATCCTCACCATCGCGCTGAATCCGCTGATCTTCCGGGTACTTCCGTGGCTCGCCGCGCGCTGGCCCGACACCGACGCCGCCCCCGGTGGGCCCCCGCCCGAGCCGGCGGAGCACCCGGTGATCGTCGTCGGCTACGGCCCGGTCGGAGAGACGCTCGTGCATCTGCTCCGCGAGAACGGCGTGGCGGCGACGGTGCTCGAGCTGAACGTCGAGACGGTGCGCGCGCTGCGCGAGCAGGGCGTGCGCGCGATCTACGGCGACGCGGCGCAGAAGGAAGTGCTGGAGCAGGCGGGCGTGCGGACGGCGCGCGCCCTGGTGTTCGCGGCGGTGGGCACGCCGGCGGACGCCGTGATCCGCGCGGCGCGCGATCTGAGCCCGGACCTCCGCGTGATCGCGCGCGCGCCGTACCTCTCGGAGGCGAGCGCGGCGCGCGCCGCGGGCGCCGACGTGGTGGTCACCGCGGAGGCCGAGGTCGCGCTGGCGATGGCGGAGGTCCTGCTCGATCGCCTCGGCGCGACGCGCGAGCAGCTCGATCGGACGCGCGATCGCGTCCGCGAGGAGCTCGCGCAGCGCATCTGATCAGGGCCCGCAGATCGCGCCGCTGCCCGCGGCCTCGCCGGTCGCGACGTCGTCGATCCACACGCGGTCCATGCCCGCGACGTCGCTGCCGTCCTTCGAGTAGCGCCACTCGATCAGGTGCTCGCCCGCGCTCAGCGCGACGCTGACGCGCGTCCACGCGGTCTCGCCCGACCACTCGCCGCGCGCGGTGCCGTCGACGAAGAGCTCGAGGACGTCGTAGTCGCGCTCGGTCGAGGTGCGCACCCAGAACGAGAGCTCGCCCGCGGCCCCGAGCGACACGAGGCGCGAGAGCGTCGACGCGCCGTCGTTCCCGATCGCCGCGCTGCGCGCCGCGAACGCGCCCGCGTGCACGCTGCTGCCGTCGACGACCCAGCCGGTCGTGCTCGAGGTCGTGAACGCGCTCGGCATCACGCCGCTCTCGAAGTCCGCGCTCGGCTGGAGGTGCTCGACGCGCACGTCGTCGATCCACACGCGATCGCTGCCCTGCGCGCCGCTCGAGTCCTTCGCGTAGCGCCACTCGACGACGTGCGTCCCCGCGGGGATCACGACCGCGGCCTGCATCCACGCGGTCTCGCCGGACCAGCCCCACTGGTCGACGCCGTCGACCGCGACCTCGAGCCAGTCGTAGCTGCGCTCGCTCGACGTCGAGAGGCGGAACGTGACGAGCGAGCGCTCGCGCACCGTGAAGCTCGCGCGCATCGACGAGGTCGCGCCGTTCCCCGTCGCTCCGCTGTGCGCGGCCATCGCGCCCGAGAGCACGCGCGAGCCGTCGATCACCCAGCCGCCCGCGCCGCCGACGGTCCATCCGCTCGGCAGCCCGGCCTCGAAGCCGTAGTGCAGCGCCGAGGGCGCCGCGCCGCACGTGCCCGCGGCGCACACGCCGCCGCCGCACGCCGTGCAGTCGCTCGCGACGACGGCGCCGCAAGTGCCGGCGCGGCACGTCTGGGTCACGCAGTCCGTCGCGTCGGGATCGCACGACGTGCCGTCCGCGACGGGCGTCGCGACGCACGCGCCGGTCGCGGCGTTGCACGTGCCGCGCGCGCAGAGCCCGTCCATCGACGTGCAGTCGAGCGCGGTGCCGGCGCAGGTGCCCGCGCTGCACGCGTCGCCGGTGGTGCAGCGATCGCCGTCGTCGCAGCCGGTCCCGCTCGCGCGCGGCTGGGCGCGGCACGCGCCGCTCAGCGGGTCGCAGACGCCGACCACGCACGGGCCGTCGAGGCCGGCGCAGTCGACGCTCGCGCAGCGATCGACCGTGCCGGCGTCGCTCGTCGAGGCGTCGGCGATGCTCGAGGACGCATCGAGATCCCCCGCGTCGTCGGGGTCGATTGTCGCGGCGTCGATCGGCGCGGGGGCCGCGTCGTCGCCCATTCCCGCGTCGTTCGCCGCGTCGATCGCGGGGCCGGCGTCGAGGGATTGAGCTGGGCGCGCGTCCCGTCCATCGGCGCCGCCGCGCGCACAGCCGCTCACCGTCAGCAACGACGAGACGACCGCGAAGAGGCCGAAAAACGACGAGCAGTGAGCGCTGAGAACGGACTTGTGAGGCACGGTCGGACAACGTCGCGCGCATGACGCGGCGTGTCAAACGCGATCGCTCACGCTGCGTGGGACACGCGACCGGCGGGCTTCGCGACCCCGAGGACCGGCGCGAGGGCGGCGAAGTCCTCGGCGCTCAGCACCCGCGCTGCGAGCGCCACGACGGCGTCGAACACCTGCGGAGGCGCGCCCGCGCGCATCGCCGCGAGCATGTATAGCCGCTCCGGCGCGCTCACCGCGGGCAGCATCCAGCGGTAGAACGCGAACGCCGTCTGGGGCGGGATCGACCGCACGAGCGCCTGGTGGACCGCGTCGATCCGCGCGTCGTCGAGCGCGGCCCACAGCGCGGGCATCGCGAGCTCCTCCTCGTCCGCCATGTGCAGCGCGAGCTCGCCCGCGAAGCGCGAGAGCGCGACGACGAACTCGTGCCCGAGATCGGCGGCGCGCGGGCCACCGCGCTCGGCCGCGACCAGCGTCGAGACCATCAGGCGCATGCGCTCGTGGTGCTCCACGTGGGCCGCGTCGAGCTCGGCCGCGGTGACGGGCGCGTAGCTGCGCAGGAGCGGTCCGACGTGCTCGTCCTCGTGGTGCGCGTGCGACTCCAGCAGCGCGAAGATCTCGGTGGTCTCGTTGCGCAGCCGCGTGATGTTCCCCGCGTCGCCGAAGTCGGTGCGGCCGGCGCGCTCCACCAGCGAGGCCAGCATCGCGCGAACGCCCTTGTGGACCTCGCGGTAGAAGCTCGGGCGCTGGTGGGAAGTCGTCGTCGTCATGGCCTTCTCGGTCTCCTCGCCCGCGGTCTTCTTCGTGCGGGACGAGGGTGATTGGGCAGGCGACGACGGACCCGTTTCCTACGATCTCCCTAACCGACCTGAAGAGATCGCTCGCGCGTGCGGGGCGCGATGCGGCGCAAGAAGAGCCCGCTCACGAGCGCGACGGTCGCGCCCATCATCACGCCGGTGCCCGCGACGATCGCGATCATCACGTCGGGGCGGGTCGCGGCCGACGCCATCCCGCCGGCGACGTAGCTCCACGGGAGCGCGAGCGCCCACGCGCATGCGTTGCCTGCGATCCACCGCGCGGCGCCCGACGCGTGACGGCGGAGCGCGAGCCACTGGAACGCGCCGAACATGGCGCCGAGGACCGCGCCGAGCGCCGCCGAGACGAGCACCGTCGTCACGAGATCGGGATCCCACGCGGGCGCGTCGCCCGTGGTCGGCGCGCCGAGCAGCGAGACCAGCGTCGGCGGGAGCGAGCCGAGCAACCACCCGGTCGCGCCCGCGAGTGCCGTCGTCGCGATCCACGCGCGCGCCGGGAGCGAGCGATACGTCGTGCGCAGCGCGAGCCACTGCATCCCGCCGAGCACCGCGCCCTCGATCAGGCCCGCGATGACGCACGCGAGCACGAGCATCGCCGCGAGCGGCAGCGTGGTGGGGTCCGGGATCGCGATGAACGCGCTGGCGCCGAGCGCGCCGCCCACGCCGAACCCGAGCAGCTCGCCGAGCGTGCACGCGATCGTCCATCGCGCGAGCGGCACCGGTGTGAAGGACGCGTCGGTCATGCGCGACGCGGCTCAGCATCGCGCGTGCCGCGCAGCGTCTTCGCGATCTCGCGCGAAGCGCTGCGCAGCGTTTGCGCGCGGTGCGCAGCGTGTGCGTCAGCCGCGCGGTGCGGGCAGCGGGTTGCGCTCGGCGAACTGCTCCTGGTGCCAGTACGGGTAGGGACGCGGCACCGCGCTCGCGGCATCGAGCTTCGCCATCTGCGCGTCGGTCAGCGTCCACCCGAGCGCGCCGAGGTTCTGTCGCAGCTGTGCCTCGTCGCGCGCACCGATGACGATCGTGGACACCGTCGGGCGCTGCAGGAGCCACCGCAGCGCGATCTGCGGCACCGTCTTGCCGGTCTCGCGCGCGACCTCGTCGAGCCCGTCGACGACGCGGTAGAGGTGCTCCTCCGGGATCTGCGGTCCGCCTGCGCGCGACGCTTCGTTGCGCAGCCGGCTCACCTCGGGCAGCGGCTGATCGCGGCGGATCTTGCCGGTGAGGCGCGCCCAACCAAGCGGGCTCCACACGACGGTGCCGACCTGCTGATCGAGCGCGAGCGGCATGAGCTCCCACTCGAAGTCGCGCGCGACGAGCGAGTAGAACGCCTGGTGCGCGACGTAGCGCGCCTAGCCGTGGCGCTCGGCGAGCGCGAGCGACTTCATCAGGTGCCAGCCCGAGAAGTTCGAGCAGCCGACGTAGCGGATCTTCCCGGCGCGCACGAGATCGTCGAGCGTCGCGAGCGTCTCCTCGATCGGCGTGAGCGCGTCGAAGCCGTGGAGCTGGAAGAGGTCCACGTAGTCGGTGCCGAGGCGGCGCAGCGAGGCCTCGACGGTGCGCACGAGGTGATGGCGCGACGAGCCCACGTCGTTCGGGCCCGGGCCGTTGCGGAACGTCGCCTTCGTCGAGATCAGCACGCGATCGCGCCGGCCGCGGATCGCCTGGCCGAGGATCTCCTCGGACGCGCCGCCCGAGTACACGTCGGCGGTGTCGAACATCGTGAGGCCTGCGTCGAGGCACACGTCGACGAGACGCGTCGCCTCGGCCACGTCGCTCTGGCCGAAGCCGCGGAAGAACTCGTTCGTGCCGCCGAAGGTGCCGGTGCCGAGCGTCAGCACCGGTACGTTGAGCCCCGAGCCGCCGAGCCGTCTGTGCTCCATCCGATCCTCCTGTGGGCGCCGCTTGTGGAGCCGGGAGGAGGAGACCGCAACGGCCGTATCCTCGCGCCGTGCACCACGACCTCCGGGCCGCGTTCGACCGCGACATCGCGCGCACCTGGCGCGACCACGTCGTGCAGGCGCTCTTCGCGGGCATCGTCGTCGCGATCACGATCGCGATCGATCACTGGCGCGCGTGGGCGCTCGGATCGCTCGTGGTGCTGCTCGTCGGGCTCGCCGCGTTCCTCGTCGTGCTGCGGCGTCGCGCGCTGCGCCGGCTGCGCGAGGTCGCGCTCGCGCCCGGCGCGATCGTCGCGGTGGACCACGCGCGCGGCGTGCTCTCGATGTGGATGCGCTCGGGCGAGCTCGTCGAGCTGCGCGCCGCGCCCGTCGAGATCGCGGGCGCGCACCGCGTGCGATCGAGCGAAGAGCGCGAGCGCCTCGCCCAGTTCGTCGAGGCGAGCGGGCTCGTCGCCGAGATCGAGCGCGAGCTCGCCGCACCCACGCTCGTCGGAGAGCTCGCGCGCGAGCCCTTCCGCGCGTGGGCCGAGTCGTGGCGCGCGGGCGCGCCGTTCGAGCACGACGCGGCGCGGGTCGCGCCGCTGCTGCGCGACTTCTTCGTGAAGGCGATCGCGGCGCGCGATCACGAGCGTGCCGTCGGCCAGCGCGGGATGGTCGAGGGTCGCGAGATCCGCGACGTTCCGTTCATCGGCGAGATCGCGACGCTGCAGGGGCGCTTGAACGCGCTCGATCAGAAGCGCACGACGGGCCCGTCGACCGCGGTGTGATCGCTCTCCTGCGAGCCGACCGTCGAGACGAGCCCGAGCACTGCGGCCGTCACCACCAGCACGCCGACCGACACGCCGACGACCCACACCAGCGTGTCGTCGCCGCTTCGTTCCTCGCGCGCCGCGATCTCGCCGGCGGTCGTGCCCGCGAAGTGCTCCGGGAGCGCGGTCGTGCCGCGCGTCGCGAGCACGATGCCGCGCGGTCCGAGCAGCTCGATCGCGAGATCGAGCGCGTCGATCGACTCGATCGGGATGTCGACCTCGTCGCCGTGGAGCACCTGCCAGCGCCCGTCGCGCGCGCTGCGCACGCTCACCCGGACGGCCTGCACGAGACCGCTCGGCGCGTGACGCGCGTGGACGCGCACGACCGCGCGCCCGGCGCCGCGCTGCACGTCGACGTCGACCGCGAGCGCGCCTCCCAGCGCCGCCCGCTCCTCGTCGAGCGCGCGCCGCAGCTCGAGCGTCGCGCTCGACGGGAGATCACGCGTCGGGTCGAGCGCGGCGAGCCTCCGCAGATCGATGCGCGCCGCGTCGTGCGCGCCGAGCGCGTCGCGGAGCTCGGCGCGCAGCGCGTGGAGCGCCACCAGCTCGCTGCGCGCGCGCACCTCCTCGGCCTCCGCGCGCTCGAGGCGCTCGATCGCCTCGCTCGCGCGACCCGCGCGCGCGATCGCGATCGCCTCGTGCTCCCACGCCTGCGCCGAAGCGCTCGACGCGTCGCACACGAGCGCCGTCACGACCACGAGCGACGCGGAGCCGAGCGCGCTCCACGCGGGAGCCGACCGCGATCCGTCGCGCCTCGTCGCGCGCGTCGTGCGCCCCGGATCGTGCGCGCTTTCGCCAGTGATCGAAGTGGCTTGTGTCATCGCCCCGTGACGCACGTAGCGACGCTCGTGCCGAGGCATGCGCGCTGCAGCGCTCGCCGAGCGATGCGCCAGCCTCTCGAGCCATCGATCCGCCGCACCGTGCTCGCGACGCTCGCGGTGGCCGGTGTGCTCGGTTGTGCGTCGCCGCGCCGCGCCACGTTCGAGATCGTCTTCGCGAGCGACGCGCTCGCGCAGCGCGCGGTGCGCGCGTCGGTGACGGTGGCGTCCGGGAGCTGTCGCGGGAGCGTGCTCCACGAGGACGAGTTCGACGTGCGCGATCAGGGCGCGCCCATCGCGCCGCTCGCGCCGGGCACGTACGGCTTCCGCGTGCGCATCACCGACGCGTCGTGCGCGGTGTACGCCGAGGGATGCACGCAGGTCGTGCTGCCCGCCGACGATGCGCACGTCGTGGTCGTCGTCGCGGAGCGCGTCTCGCAGTCGACGTGCGACGCGACGAGCTGTCGCGCCGGGGTCTGCGGCGGAGGTCCGATCGCGATCGACGACGCCGGGCTCGTCGAGCTCGACGCGGGGCCGCTCGACGAGGCCGACGCGGGGATCGCCGCGCTCGACGGTGGCGCGCCGCCCGCCGACGCAGGCGCGCCCGACGCGGGCCCGGCCCCCGACGACGAGCTCGTGCCGTCGAACATCCCGCCGCCGCTCGTGTCGATCGGCAGCGGTGATCTCGTGGTGCGCGCGTCCGACGACGTCGTCGTGCTCGACACCGACGACGGCACGATCGAGCGCCTCTCCGACGGATCGAACCGCAGGCCCTCGGGCGTCGTGATCTCGGTGCTCCCGCAGCTCGGCGGCGCGCCCGATCTCACGATCGTCTCGCTGCGATCGCTGCTCGTCGAGGCGGGCGCGGAGCTGCGCGTCGTCGGCAGCGCGGCGCTGGTGCTCGCGGTGCGCGACGAAGCGCGGATCGAAGGGCGTCTCGACGCCGATGCCGATGGCGACGAGCCCGGCCCGGGCGGGTTCGCAGGCGGGACCTCGTCGTCGCGCGCGGGCCGCGGCCCGGGCGGCGGCGCTGCGGGCGCCGGCACGTCGACCGACGTCGGCGGCGGCGGCGGCGGCTTCGCCGCGCCCGGCGGTGCCGGCGGCGACCACGACGACACCCGCGGACCGGCAGGAGGCGCGCGCTGCGGCGAGGACGATCTCTCGCCGCTGCTCGGGGGCAGCGGAGGCGCGGCCGGCGGTGGCTCCGACGCACCCGGTGAGGGCGGCGGCGGCGGCGGTGCGGTCCAGATCGTCGCGGAGCGCATCGTGATCGCGGCCGGCGGCGTGATCGACTGCGCGGGCGGCGGCGGGCGTGGCGGCGCGCTCGACGACGGCGCCGGCGGGGGCGGCGCGGGCGGCGCGATCCTGCTCGAGGCGCGCACGCTCGAGGTGCACGGCGTGCTCGTCGCGAACGGCGGCGGAGGCGGCGCGGGCGCCGACGTGTCGCGCCGCGGCGCCGACGGAGAGCCCGGTCAGACGGCCTCGCGCGCCGCGCGCGGCGGCACGGGCAGCGGCGAAGGCGCATCGGGCGGGGCCGGCGGTGCGACCGGCGCGGTCGGCGGTGTCGCAGGGCGCGCGGCGACGGGCAGCCTCGACAACGCGGGAGGCGGCGGAGGCGCCGGTGGACGCCTCCGCCTTCGTGCCGCCACGATGTCGCTCGACGGCGCGGTGATCTCACCGCGTGAGGCCGCCACGTTCGCCGGGCTGTGACGCTCACTCGAGCGCGAACGACCCGTACGACGGCTTCCCGACGCGCCGGTACACGCTCATCACCACGCCGGTGGTGCTCGTGCTCGAGCGCGCGAGCGAGAGCGCGCTCGGCGCGACGCTCGGCTCGAACAGCCGCTTGCCGGTCCCGAGCACGATCGGGAACTGCATCACGTTCAGCTCGTCCACCAGATCGGAGCGCAGCAGCGTCTGCAGCAGCCCCGCGCTGCCGTGCACCTGCAGCTCGCGCGCGTACTGCTTCTTCAGCGCCGCGACCGCCTCGACGACGTCGCCCTGGATCACGCTCGACGCGTTCCACGAGGCCTCGCGCATCGATCGCGATGCGACGTGCTTCGGCAGCGCGTTCAGCTTCGCCGCGATGGGATCGTTCGGATCGGTGACCCGCGGCCAGTGCGCGGCGAACGTGTCGTAGGTGAAGCGCCCGAGCAGGAACGCGTCGACGCGCGAGAAGACGTCGACGACGAACGCGCCCAGCGCGTCGTCGAAGTACGGAACGACCCACCCGCCGTGGGTGAACCCGTCGCGCCGATCCTCGTCGGGCCCACCGGGCCCCTGCATCACACCGTCGAGCGTCACGAACGTCGTCACCGTCAGCTTGCCCATCGCGTCCTCGCTTCCTTGCCGAGACGACGAACGATCGGCGCTTGATACGACACGCCTCGGCGCTTTTTTTCATGGTCGCCGATTCCGCCGACGCTCGGCGCTTGCGTGCCCTGGTTGCGGACCGAACTCACCGCTGATTCGCGAACGGAGCAGTGAGATGCCTGATGTCGTCCTCGAACCGGCCGCGCGCGACCTCGCCAAGGCCACGTCGAAGCCGCCGTTCCTCTACGAGCTCTCCCCCGCCGACGCGCGCAAGGTGCTCGACGGCCTGCAGTCGGGCCCGATGGATCTGCCCGCGATCGACGAGACCTGGGTCACCGTCCCCGCCGACGTCGGCGACGTGCGGGTGCGCGTCGTGAGACCGAAGGGCGCGACCGGCTCGCTCCCCGTCGTGCTCTACGTGCACGGCGGCGGCTGGGTGCTGGGCAACGCGCGCACCCACGATCGCCTGGTGCGCGAGCTCGCGGTCGGCGTCGGCGCGGCGGTGGTGTTCGTCGAGTACACGCCGTCGCCCGAGGCGCACTATCCCGTCGCGATCGAGCAGGTCTACGCGACCGCGCGCTGGATCGTGCGCGACGGCGAGGGCATCGGGCTCGACCCCGGACGCATGGCGATCGCGGGCGACTCGGTGGGCGGCAACATGACCGCCGCCGTGGCGCTGCTCGCGAAGAAGCGCGGCGACGTCCGCTTCGTGCACCACTCGATGTACTACCCGGTCACCGACGCCGGCATGAGCACGCCGAGCTACGCGCAGTTCGCGAACGGCCCGTTCCTCACCGCGAGGGCGATGGCGTGGTTCTGGGATGCCTACGCGCCCGACGTCGCGAGGCGATCCGAGATCACCGCGTCGCCGCTGCGCGCGACCGCCGAGGACCTGAAGGGCCTGCCCCCGGCGTTCCTGATCGTCGACGAGGCCGACGTGCTGCGCGACGAGGGCGAGGCGTACGCGGCGAAGCTGCGCGAGGCGGGCGTCTCGGTGACGACCGTGCGCTACGACGGCATCTGCCACGACTTCATGATGCTGAACCCGCTGCGCGACACCCAGGCCGCGAAGGCCGCGACCGCCCAGGCGATCGACGTCCTGCGCGAGGCGCTCGGCACGAGCGCTCACGCGGATCGGCGCTCGGGCTCGTAACACAGCAGGACGAGCTGCTGGCCGAGCTGCGTCGTGCGCACGAGCCTCAGCGCTCGTCGCTGCACGACGTCCTTCCACATCGGCGTGCCGCCGCCGAGCACCACCGGGTGCACGATCAGCCGGTACTCGTCGACGAGGTCGAGCGCGCTCAGCGTCGCGACGAGCTCCGCGCCCGCCCACGCGACGATCGGCTCGCCCGGCTGCTGCTTGAGCTCGCGGATCGTCTCGCCCACGCGATCGCGCACGACGCGCGTGTTCTGCCACTCGGCGCGCTCGAGGGTGCGCGAGAGCACGACCTTCGGCAGCGCGTTCATCTTGCGCGCGAACGCGCGCTCGTGCGGCGAGCGCGGGTGGCGCTCGGCCTCGGGCCAGTAGCTCAGCATGATCTCGTACGAGCGTCGGCCGAAGATCGCGAGCCCGACCGAGTCGATCATCTCGTCGCAGTACTGCTCGAACTGCGGATCGCCGTCGTGGAACCAATCGATCTCGCCGTTCGGGCCGTCGATGAAGCCGTCGAGCGACACGCACATCGAGACGTAGAGCCGCCGGCCTGCCTGGGTTTCGGTCGTCATGCCCGGAGGACGAACGAGAAGGCCGCGAGGATAGGGAGCGCGGCGAAAAAACCGCGACGTGCCGAGGCGCGCGTCATGCTTGACAAGCACACGCTGCACCCTGCAAGGAGCGCTTGTCATGCCTCCGAACCGACTGCGCGCGCTGCGCGAGGCACGCGGGCTCTCCCAGGTCGCGCTCGCGTCGGCCGCGAGCCTCACGCGGCAGAGCATCGGCGCGATCGAAGCGGGACGCGCCGTGCCGGGTGTGGACGTCGCGCTGCGGCTGTCGCGCGCGCTCGACACGACCGTCGAGGAGCTCTTCGGCGCCGCGCCGAGCGAGGAGACGATCTCCGCCGAGCCCTGGGGCGCGACGCGCCCGGGCCGGGTCGCGCTCGCGAAGATCGGCGGACGCTGGGTCTCGTACCCGCTGCACGGCGGCGCGGTGCGCGCGGCCGACGGGATCGCGGGCATGCCGGTGAAGGGCAGGGCCACGGTCGAGGCGGTGCGTCCGATCGCGGAGAGCGCGGAGAACCTGATCGTCATGGGCTGCGCCCCCGCGCTCGGCGTGCTCGCCGCGCGATCGGCGCGCGTCGTGTGGATCCCGGCCTCGAGCACGCGCGCGCTCGAGGCGCTGGCGTCGCGCCGCGCGCACCTCGCGGGCGTGCACCTCGTCGACGCGCGCACCGGCGAGGCGAACGTGCCCGACGTGCGCCGTCACGCGGGCGCGGGGCGCTTCGTGCTGATCACGCTCGCGCGCTGGGAGGCGGGGCTGGTGATCGCGCCCGCGCGCGCGAACACGATCCGCGGGCCGGGCGATCTCGGCCGCCGGGGCATCCGCGTCGTCACCCGCGAGCCGGGCTCGGGCGCGCGGCGCCTGCTCGATCGCGCGCTGCGCGACGCGGGATGCGCGCCCTCGACCATCCAGGCGAGCGGGCACCTCGAGGTCGCGCACGCGGTCTCGCTCGGCGCGGCGGACGCGGGCATCGCGACGCGTGACGCGGCGATCGCGTACGGGCTCGACTTCGTCGCGCTCGCCGAGGAGCGGTACGACCTCGTGGTGCCGCGCGCGCTGCTCGCGGACGCGCGGGTCGAGCGCTTCTTCGACGTGATGACGGCGGGGCCCTCGCGCCGCGAGCTCGCGTCGCTGGGCTACGACGTGAGCGCGAGCGGCACGCGCGTCGCGGAAGTGAGCGCGGCGTGAGAGCGCTCGCGCTCGTGCTGCTGCTCGCGGCGTGCAGCGATCCGCCACGCGAGGATCGGCTCGTCGTATTCGCGGCGTCCTCGCTGCGCGACACGTTCGCGGAGATCGGCGACGAATTCGAGCGTGCGCATCCGGACGTCGAGCTCACCTTCCAGCTCGCGGGCACGCAGCAGCTCCGCGCGCAGATCGAGCAGGGCGCGCCCGCCGACGTTCTCGCGTCCGCCGACGTGCAGCACGTCGACGAGCTGGTGCGCGCCGGGCTCGTCGCGTCGCCCGTGGTGTTCGCGCACAACGAGCCGGTGATCGTCGTCGCGCCCGACGTGCCGGTGCGCGCGCTCGAGGATCTGCCCGCGGCCACGCGCATCGTGATCGGCGCGGAGAGCGTGCCGATCGGTCGCTACACCCGGCGCATCCTCGAGCGCCTGCCCGCGGAGCTCCGGGCGCGCATCGAGGCGCGGATCGTGTCGCACGAGCTCGACGTGCGCGCGGTGCTCGCGAAGGTGCGCCTCGGCGAGGCAGACGCCGGCATCGTGTACCGCACCGACGCGCGCTCCGCGGGCGACGAGGTGCGCGTGGTGAGCATCCCGCCCGAGCGCAACGTCGTCGCGGAGTACCCGATCGCGATCACGACGAACGCCGCGCACCCCGCGCTGGCGCGCGAATTCGTCGAGCTCGTGCGCTCCGAGCGCGGACGGCGCGTGCTCGCCGAGCACGGCTTCGCGCCATGACGCGCGCGCAGTCGATCCTCGTCGCGGCGCTCGGCGGCGTGCTCGCGATCTTCCTCGTGGTGCCGCTCGTCGCGCTCGTCGTGACCACCACCGATCTCGCGGCGGGCCTCGCGAGCCCGCTCGTCGTGCCCGCGCTGCGCCTCAGCTTGCTCACCACGCTCGCGAGCCTCGGCATCGTCGTCGTGCTCGGGATCCCGCTCGCGTGGTCGCTGCGCAGCGCGCGCGGTCCGGTCGCGCGCGTGGTGGAGACGATCGTGCAGCTCCCGATCGTCGTGCCTCCTGCGGTCGCCGGGGTCGCGCTGCTGCTCGCGTTCGGGCGCCGGGGGCTCGTCGGCGCGTGGACGGGATCGCCCGCGTTCACGACGCTCGCGGTGGTGATGGCCGAGGTGTTCGTGGCCGCGCCGTTCTTCGTGCAGGCCGCGCTCGGCGCGTTCCGCCGGGTGGACGAGCGGCTGATCGTCGTCGCGCGCACCTTCGGCGCGTCGCCGCTCCGCGTGCTGCTGCGGATCTCGCTGCCGCTCGCCGCGCCGGGGCTGCTCGCCGGCGCCGCGATGTCGTGGGCGCGCGCGCTCGGAGAATTCGGCGCGACGCTGATGTTCGCGGGCAACCTCGAGGGCGTGACCCAGACGATGCCGCTCGCGATCTACACCGCGATGGAGTCGGATCTGCGCGCGGCGCAGGCGATGTCGATCGTGCTCGTCGCGGTCGCGGCGGCGCTCTTCGTCGCGATGCGCGCGCTGCTGCGGAGAGCGACGTGAGCCTGCGCGCCCGCATCGAGGCGCAGGTGGGGCGGCTGGCGATCGACGTCGAGCTCGACACCGGGCCCGGCGTGCTCGCGATCGTCGGGCCCAACGGTGCGGGCAAGACGACGCTGCTCTCGTTGCTGCTCGGCGTGCTGCCGGTCACGCGCGGGCGCATCGAGGTGAACGGCGTGGTGCTCCTCGACACGAGCGCGTCGGTGAACGCGCCGGTCGAGGCGCGCCGGCTCGGGTACGCGCCCCAGGATCACGCGCTCTTTCCGCACCTCGACGTGCGCGGGAACGTGGAACTCGCGGTGTCGAGCGCGCTGGCACGTGCCGAGCGCGCGCGCCGGATCGACGAGGTGCTGCGCGATCTGCAGATCGAGCACCTCGCATCGCGGAGGCCGAGCACGCTCTCGGGCGGTGAGCGCCAGCGCGTCGCGCTCGCGCGCGCTCTCTCGATCTCGCCGCGCGCGTTGCTCCTGGACGAGCCGCTCGCCGCGCTCGACGCGCGCGCGCGCCGCGAGGTGCGCGACTTCCTGGCGACCACGCTGGGTGCGCTCGCGATCCCGAGCATCGTGGTCACGCACGATGCCGCGGAGGCGCGCGCGCTGGGCCAGCGCATCGCGGTGATGGAGGCGGGGCGCGTCGTGCAGCAGGGCACGTGGGACGAGCTCGTCGCGGCGCCCGCCACGCCGTTCGTCCGCGAGCTAGCTGCACACGCCTGATCGACACACGCTCGTGCCGCAGCAGCCGGTCGACGTCGTGCACGCCTGGCCCGACTCCGCGCAGCACACCTTGCGCGTCCCGGACGTCGTCGTGGTCGCGCAGATCAGCCGGCCGCAGCAGTCCTCGCCGTCGATGAACGAGCAGGGCTCGGTCGCGAGCCCGCAGCACACGGTGCGCTCGGGGCCCGACGTCGCGGTGGTCGCGCACGCCAGATCGCCGCAGCACTCCGACTCGCTCGCGCACGCGCTCGTGGCCTCGACGCACATCCACGCGTCGGGCGGCGCGTCGAGCGCGCCGTCGCTCGCGTCCATGTCGTCGCCCGCGTCGAACGGCAGGAGCCGCGGCGTGGTGCAGGCCGCGAGCAGCAGCGAAGCGAGCAGCGCTGTCGTCGATCGTCGCATCGTCGCTCGGCGATCACCCCTGGAGTACCATAGACCGCGACGTGACAGCCCCGGGCGACACCCTCGGACCTTACGTCATCGAAGCGGAGATCGCGTCGGGCGGCATGGGCGTCGTCTACCGTGCGCGCAACCGCGTCACCGGGCAGCTGCGCGCGCTCAAGGTCGTGCGCCCCGAGCTCGGGCGTGATCCCGACTTCGTCGATCGCTTCGTGCGCGAGGCGACGATCGCGTCGCAGCTCCAGCATCCGAACCTGGTCGAGACCCACGAGCCCGGCATCGACGGCGGCACGATCTACCTGCCGATGGAGCTGCTCGAGGGCGAGACGCTCGCGTCGCGGCTGCGGCGCGTGGTGCGCGTCACGCCGTCCGAGGCGGCGGCGATCCTGGTGCCGATCGCCGAGGCGGTGCAGCTGCTGAACGATCGCGGCCTGGTCCACCGCGACCTCAAGCCGGGCAACGTGTTCCTCGCGCGCACCGACGCGGGCGAGACGCCGAAGGTCATCGACCTCGGCACCACGCGCGACGTCGAGGACGACGAGCACACCCACACCGGGATGGTGATCGGCTCGCCGTTCTACATGGCGATCGAGCAGGCCGAGGGACGGCGCGACATCGACGCGCGCGCCGATCAGTACGCGCTCGGCGTGATCGCGTACCAGATGCTCACCGGCGCGCGCCCCTACGAGTCCGACGACTCGCGCAGCGCGCTCGCGAAGCTCCTGCGCGGCGATCCGTACGCGCCGCCGAGCACGATCGCGTACGTCGGACCGGCGCTCGAGCGCGTGATCGAGCGCGCGCTGCAGCACGACCGCGAGCGGCGCTTTCCGACGACGCTCGCGTTCGCGCGCGCGTTCGCGGAGGCGGCGCGCTCGGGCGTGTCCGAGCCTCCGACCTCGGTGCACCGCCGCGCGGCGCCGGCACGACGGCGCGCGCTCGTCGGCGCGGCGATCGTCGCGGCGCTCGCCGCGTTCGGTGGGATCGCGGCGCTCGTGGTGACCGATCGCGCCGAGCCTCCGGTGATCACGGTCACGCCGCTGCCTCCGCCGCCGCGCGCGGCGGCCGCGCCCGCGACGGCGCCGAACGTCGAGCCCGCGCCGCCCGCCGAGCCCGTCGTCGCGCCGGCGGCGAGCACCACGCTGCAGGCGGATCCCGCGCCGCGGCCCGCGCGACGTCGTGCCCGTGCGCGTCGCGATCGCGCGCCTTCCGACGCCGACTGCGGCGCCGCGACCGGCATCCCGTGCCTCGACTGACGATCACGTTGCTGCTCGCGCTCGCCGCGGCATGGGCACCATCGCGGCTCGCGGCGCAGCCGTTGCCCGAGTGCGACGGCGACGATCCTCGCGGCGCGCGCGTCGCGCTCACGGAGGGCACCGCGCTGCTCCAGGACGCGATCGCGGAGGCGCGCCGTCGCGGCGCGCGCGTGCGCGTGATCGCCGAGTCCGCGCTCGCGCGCTTCGATCGCCAGTGCGCGCTCGGCGATCCCGCTGCGCTCGCCGAGCGAGGCGCGGCGTTGATGTTGATGGGCGAGCCGCTGCGCTCGGCACAGAGCTACGACGCGTTCTTGCGCGTGCATCCGCTCTCGTCGCTCGACGGTCGGCGGCGCCGTCGCATCGAGGCGAACCTCCAGCCCGGCGAGGCGATCGTCGAGCTCGATCGCGGCAGCGCGCGGCTGGTCGTCGACGGGCTCGACTTCGGCCCGCTGCCGCGCAGCACCGCGGTGCGCCTGCCGCCCGGAGCGCATCGCTTCGAGGCCCACGATGCCGAGGGCGACGTGCTCGCGAGCGCGAGCGCGACGCTGGTGGTGGGCGAGGCGCCCGCGCTCGTGCGGCTCGTGTCGCCTCGCGTCGAGGTCGAGCCCGACGCGACGCCGGATTTCAGCGCGTGGTACGTGGCGTCGGCCGCGCTCGGCGCAGCCTCGCTCGCGACGGGCATCGGCTTCGTCTTCGCGGTGGACGAGCGGCAGCGTGCCTACGACGAGGTCTGCACGCTCGGTCTTCCGGCGACGGGGTGCGAGGCGGTGCTCGTGGAGCGCGACGCGGCGCTCGGCGCGAGCATCGCGGGGTTCGTCCTCGCCGGCCTGTCGATCGCCGCGCTCGTCACGATCGTCGTGATCGATCTCGAGCACGACGATCGGCCGATCGCGATCCGCTGGGGCGGCACCTCGCTCGCGCTCGAGGGGACGTTCCGATGAGCGAGCGCGCGTACGCCGCGATGATCCGAGGCGCGCTCGACGAGGCCGCGCTCGTCGTCTCGCAGCCTGCGCGCACCGCGATCGATCACGCGTGGTCGCTCGCGCTCCGGGCCGCGGGCGCGCTGCTCGATCCCGACGCGTTCGAGGCGCCCTCCGTCGACGAGATCGCGCGACATCGCACAACGCCGCTCGATGCGCGCGCCATCGCCGCGCTCGCGTGCGCCCACCTCGCGCGCCGTGCCGTGCTCGGCTTCGCGCGCCGAGAGCTCGACGCGATCACGTCGCTCCACGCCGCGCTCGCCCACGATCTGCCCGACGCGTCCGAGCCGCGCCTCTGGCTCGCGCTCGGGCACGCCTGGTCGGCGTGGCTGCGCGGCGATCTCGAAGACGACGACGCATCGCTCGCGACGATCGAGCGCCTCGCGCGCGAGGCCGGCAGCGCGCCGGTGGTGATCGATGCGGGCACCCTGCGCGCGCTCCGCGCCGAGAGCCGCGGCGACGTCACGTCGATGCTCGCGCACGCCCGACGCGCCTCGCGCATGGCGCGCACCGAGGCGCTCCCCGCGCACGAGCACCTCGCGCACCTCGTGCTCGCGCGGGCGCGCCGGAGCGCGCGCCATCCGCACCTCGCGCTGCGCATCCTCGGAGCGCTCGATCGGTTCGTCGCCGAGCCCTGCCGTCCGTGGGTGCGCTGGGAGCGCCTGCTCGCGGGCGACACCGAGGCCCTCGAGGGGCTTCGCCCCGCGCCCGACGCGACCTGCGCGGAGCGCGGCGCAGCGGCGCTCGCGTCCGTGCTCCGCGCCGCGACCGCCGGCGACGAGCCCGCGCTCGAGCGCGCCGCGCATGCGCTCTTCGACGCGGTGGGCCCGATCGCGTTCGCCGCGCGCGAGGCACGCCACGTCCTCGTCGCGCTCGACGCGCGTGTCGACGCGCGCGCCGAAGAGCCCGAGCTCGCCGCGTGGTGCAGCGGCGCGACGATCGCCGCGCCGGCTTCGATCCACGGCCTCTGCATGCGCATCGACGCCGAGTCGCGCGACGCGGCCGAGGCGATCGTCCTCGCCGCGCCCGATGCGGCGCCGCGCCGCGTGCTCGGGGCCGCGGGCGCGCTCGTCGCGCGGCATCCCCGCGTGCACCTGCGCAAGACGCTGCGGCGTCGTGGCCGCGTCGAGACGCTCGTCGCGGTGCTCGCGTGCGCGGGCCCCGAGGGGCTGACCGACCCCGAGTGCTTCGCGCGCACCTACGAGATGCCCTACGACGCGATCGCGCATCGCGGCGTGTTCGAGGTGCTCGTCACCCGCGCCCGGCTGTACCTCGAGGGCGCGGGCGAGATCGTGCGCGGCCAGGGCGTCATCGCGCTGCGCCTGCGCGCCGCGATCGCGGTGCCCGATCCGCGCTGCGCCGCGCCGATCCACGACGCGGTGCTGCGCGTGCTCGCGCACGACGGTCGCGTGACCGCGAGCGATGCCGCGAAGCGCGTCGGGCTCTCGCTCCGGGCGGTGCAGCAGGCGCTGCGCTCGCTCGCCGAGGACGGCGTGTGCGTGGGCGAGAAGGAAGGCCGGCAGATCGTCTACGCCGTCGAGGACACCACGTTCTCCGAGCCGACCTACTTGCTCGCGCGCCGCTCGTGACCCGACGTCGCGTAGAGGGCGCGCCGACGTGGCGCGGTGCGACGGAGAGCGCGCCGTTGCTGCTGCTCGGGATGCGCCCATCTGGCGACTCGATGCCGCCCGCTCCCACCGATCTCACCGACGAGAGCCTCTACGTCTCCACGGGACACCTGCCGCCTCCTGCCGACGTGCAGCGCCGCGTGCAGGCCGCGTTCGAGCACGCGCGCGTCCACACCGAGGGCGCGTGCTCGGAGGTCTATCCGGCGCTCGCGCGCGTCTCACCCGAGCTCTTCGGCGTCAGCTTGGCGGGCATCGACGGGAGCCTCGTCTCGATCGGCGACGCACGGCACCCGTTCACGATCATGAGCGTCGCCAAGCCCTTCACGTTCGCGCTGCTCTGCGAGGCGCTCGGTCCTGCCGCGTGCCGGCGCCTGATCGGCGCGAACGCGACGGGCATGCCCTTCAACTCCGCGGCTGCGATCGACTTCGGCGACGAGGGGCGCACCAACCCGATGGTCAACTCGGGCGCGCTCGCGGCCGCGAGCCATCTGCCGGGCGAGAGCCTCGAAGCGAAGTGGGCGCACCTGAGCGAAGGCCTCGCGCGCTTCGCCGGACATCCGCTCGCGCTCGACGAGGACGTGTACGCGTCCGCGATGCAGACGCACCACCGCAACCACGGCATGGCGTGGCTGCTCCACGGGCTCGGCCGGCTCGGGATGCATCCGACCGAGGCGACCGAGCTCTACACGCGTCAGTCGTGCGTGCAGGTGACCGCCGAAGATCTCGCGCTCATGGGCGCGACGCTCGCCGACGGCGGCGTGCAGCCGAAGACGCGCGAGCGCGTCGTCTCGGTGGAGAGCTGCGCGTACGCGCTCGCGGTGATGACGACCGCGGGAATGTACGAGACGTCCGGCGACTGGCTCTACGAGGTCGGCATCCCCGGCAAGAGCGGGATCGCCGGCGGCATCGTCGCGGTCGCGCCGGGCAAGGGCGCGCTCGGCTCGTTCTCGCCGCTGCTCGACGGCGCGGGCAACAGCATCCGAGGACAGCTCGTCGCGCGCGAGCTCTCGAGGAGCCTCGGGCTGAGCCTGTTCACGTCGTCTCCCGCCGAGCCGCCCCGCGCCGAGAGCCGCGCCATGCCGCCGTCGTCCGAGTGGGCGCGCGGCTGGTGATCGAGGGATCCCGTCTGCGTGCGGCGCGCGTGCACGACCACGATCGCGACGTGGTCGTGCACGCGACGCGCACGCTACCGGCTACCGACGGCGACGGCGCGCCGCCACCGCGATCATCGCCGCGACCAGCCACCACGCGCTCGCGCTCGGCCCCGACGACACCCCGCCCGACGACACCGCGCAGCCGCCGTCGACCCGCACGCGTCCGCCGCCCGTTCCGCCGTCGGTCCGCGGCGTCGTGCCCACGCCGCCGTCGCTCTCGACGCCCGTGCACGAGAGCCCGTCGTCGGCCTCGCCGTCGCAGTCGTCGTCGCGCCCGTTGCACACCTCGTCGCTCGCGCTCTCGTCCACCTCGCCGTCGCAGTCGTCGTCCACGCCGTTGCAGATCTCGTCCACCGCGTGCTCGTCGACCTCGCCGTCGCAGTCGTCGTCGCGCCCGTTGCACGCCTCCATCTCGGCGCGGCAGGTGCGGCTGCTCGAGAGGATCGTCGTCCAGTAACGCGCGTCGGTCCAACCCTGCTCGTTGCCCATGTCGCCGAGTTCGATCACCGCGCCGAACGAGTCGCCCGCCGAGGGCTGGCAAATCCATCCGACCGCCGCGCGCGCGCAGATGTCGTCGAGCCCGTCACCGCTCACGTCGGCGAGCTGGATCGTGTCGTAGTAGTGCGCCGCGCTCCATCCGTTCGCCTCGTCCCACGCAGGACCGGCGTGCCCGACGAAACCGTCGCCATCCCACGTCCAGCAGTGCACCTGCGCGTTCGCGCGCGCGCACAGATCGTCGGCGCCGTCGCCGTTCACGTCGCCCACGCGCAGCGTCGCGTAGTTCGCGCGGTCGCTCCATCCGCTGCCGTTCGACAGCGGCGCGACGATCACCGTCTCGCCGAAGCCGCTCTCGCTCGCGAGCACGCAGCGCAGATCCGTCGAGCTGCGCGCGCACACGTCGGCGCGCCCGTCGCCGTTCACGTCCGCGAGGCGCAGCGTGCTCCAGTACTGCACCGCGCCCCAGCCGCTCTCGTCGCTCCACGCCGGCCCCGCGACGCGCGTCGGGAAGCCCTCGCCGTCGGCGAGCCAGCACTCGATGCCCGCCGAGCTGCGCGCGCACACGTCGCTGCGCCGATCGCCGTTCACGTCGCCCATCCGCACCGTGCCGTAGAACCGCGGCGCGCCCCAGCCCGACGCGTCCGACCAGCGCGGCCCGTCGATGCGGCGATCGAAGCGCGTCCCGTCCGAGAGCCAGCACCCGAAGCCCTGGCTGTCGCGCGCGCAGAGATCCTCGCGGCGGTCGCCGTTCACGTCGGCCAGGCGCAGCGTCGTGTAGAAGCGCGCCTGGTTCCACCCGTTCGCGTCGGAGATCGCGGGGCGCCACACCGCGGGCGCGGTGAACCCGTCGGCGGTCGCGACCGCGCACCACACGTCATCGTTCGCGCGCCCGCAGAGATCGGCGCGTCCGTCGGCGTTCACGTCGCCCATGCGGATCGTCGCGTAGTTCGTCACGTCGCCCCAGCCGTTCGCGTCGCTCCACGGCGCGGCGAGCACCGCCTCGTTCCATCCGCCGTCACGCGCGGTCCAGCAGCGCACGCCGGACGCGCCGCGCGCGCACACGTCGGCGCGTCCGTCGGCGTTCACGTCCGTCGAGCTCGGCGGCGCGTAGGCGTGCGGCTGCTCCTGCAGCAGCGCGACGTCGCACACGTCGTCCTCGTCGCTGTTGCCGTCGCAGTCGTCATCGCGCCCGTTGCACACCTCGGCGCCCGGCGTGCAGCTCGCGCCGCACACGTTGCGCTCGACCGGGTGCGTGTAGCGCCACGGATCGACGCCGCGGTCGTAGTCGCCGTCGGGATAGATCGAGTAGTGCAGGTGCACCACGCCGTTCGACGCGCTGCCGGTGCGGCCCACGTAGCCGATCACCTGGCCCGCGGTGACCCGCACTCCGTCGCGGATCCCCGGCGCGATGCGCTGCAGGTGGCAGTAGAAGTGGTACCAGCCGCAGTCGTCGACGACCGTGACCTTGTTGCCCGAGTAGCTCGAGAACCCGACGAGGGTCAGGCGCCCCGCGCTCGACGCGACGACGGGCGTGCCCTCGGCCGCCCAGATGTCGTTGCCGATGTGATCGCCCGCGATGAAGTCCTCGTTGGAGTAGGCGTCGTCGCAGGTCCAGAGGCTCGAATTCCCGGCGTTCCGGTCGTAGCCGTGGTTGTGACGGCCGCGCACGGGATACACGGTGACGACCGGGTTGCATCGGACCGCCTCGGTCGCGACTTCCACCTCTGGCGCGTTGGTGCACGCGCCCAGCACCAGGACGACGGCGAGCGCGCTCGAGACTCTGCCCATGAGATGCCTCCTCCGGTTCGACCGCGTACCACCCGCGCGCCGCGGCGGGCACTTACGGATGCTTCGCGAAAAAAAATCGCGAGCGATGTCGATTCGCGCGCCGCTGGTTCGTCGTTCCATCGAAGGGCAGGCTCGGGGCCTGCCGATGCGGAGGAAGAAGACATGCGCGTTCTCGTGATCATCAAGGCGAACAAGGCGTCGGAGACGGGTCAGATGCCGAGCGAGAAGCTCATCACCGAGATGGGCAAGTTCAACGAGGACCTGCTGAAGGCGGGCGTCCTCCTCGGGGGCGAGGGCCTGCACCCGAGCTCGAAGGGCAAGCGCGTCGTCTGCTCGCCGAGCGGCAAGAAGACCGTCGTCGACGGGCCCTTCGCGGAGACCAAGGAGCTCATCGCGGGCTTCTGGATCTGGAAGGTCGCGTCGATGCAGGAGGCGGTCGACTGGGTGCGCCGCGTGCCGATGCCCGAGGGCGAGACCGAGGAGTCGACGATCGAGATCCGCCCGATCTTCGAGGCCGAGGACTTCGGCGCGGAATTCACGGCGGAGGAGCGCGCGCGCGAGGACCGCATGCGCGCCGAGCTCGAGGCCCGCGCCGCGAAGAAGTGAGCGGGCCATGCGCTTCATGCTGCTGATGATCCCGAAGGGCTACGAGGCCGCGCCCCCGGGCACGATCCCCGACGACGTCGAGCGCGTCACGGCGATGGCGAAGTACAACGAGTCGCTGCAGCAGGCGGGCGTGCTGCTCGCGCTCGATGGGCTGCATCCGCCGTCGATGGGCGCGCGCGTCTCGTTCCGCGGCGGCAAGCCGAAGGTGGTCGACGGGCCGTTCGCCGAGGCGAAGGAGGTGGTCGGCGGCTACTGGCTCATCCAGGTGCGCTCGCGCGACGAGGCGATCGAGTGGGCCCGCCGTTGCCCCGCGAGTGACGACGAGATGATCGAGGTGCGGCAGGTGCAGGAGTGGTCGGAGTACCCGGCGGACGTGCGCGAGGTGCTCAAGCCGGATCTCACGGCGCGGTGACGCGCGATCGCGCGCCCGGCGTCAGCGTTGACACCGGGCGCCTGCGCACCGACGTCCCCTCGGGAGGTCGCACCGATGGCACCCGAAGCGCCGAGCGCGGCAGCGCCGATCCTGGTCACCGGAGCCGCGGGACGGGTCGGCGCGATGGGCCGCATGCTGGTGGAGCGCCTGCGCGAGAGCGGCCTCGCAGTGCGCGCGCTCGTCCATCGCGAGGACGCGCGCGCCGACGCGCTGCGCGCGACCGGCGCCGAGGTCGTGCTCGGCGATCTCACGCGCACCGAGGACGTGGCGCGCGCCCTCGCGGGCTGCCGTCGCGTGTACTTCGGCATGAGCGTGTCCGAGCAATACCTCGCCGCGACCACCGCGGTCGCCGCGGTGGCGCGCGCGCAGGGCGACCTCGAGGTGCTGGTGAACATCTCGCAGATGACGGTCTCGCAGATGAGCCTCACCGACCAGACCGACTCGCCCCAGCAGCGGCTGCACTGGCTCGCGGAGCAGGTGCTCGCGTGGTCGGGGCTCCCGGTCGTCGAGATCCGCCCGACGGTGCTGTTCGAGAACCCGTTCTTCCTCTCGTGGGCCGCCGAGTCGATCCGGCGCGACGGCACGATCCGTCTCCCGTTCGGCGCGGGACGCACCTCGCCCGTCGCCGCGCGCGACGTGGTCGACGCGGTCGCGGTGATCCTGCGCGACCCCGCGCCGCACATCGGTCGCACGTACGAGCTCACCGGGCCGCGATCGCAGGACATGCGCACGATCGCCGCGCAGTACGCCGCGGCGCTGCACCGCCCGGTGACCTACGTCGACGTGCCGTTCGAGCAGTGGCGCGATCACGAGCTCGGGCCGCGCAACCTGCCGGAGCACCTGCGACACCACATCGAGGTGATGGCGCGCCTCCACGCCGCGAACCGCTACGATCGCGCCACGTCCGACGTGGAGACGATCACCGGTCACCCCGCGACCGACATCGTGCAGGACGTCGCGGGGCACGTCGCGGAGTTCGCGGCCTGAGGCGCAGATGAAGAACGACGTGGGACGAACCATCGACGCGGTGTGGAGGATCGAGTCTCCACGCATCGTCGGCGCGCTCCTCCGCATGACGCGCGACGTCGCGCTCGCCGAGGAGCTCGCGCAGGAGGCGCTCCTCGCGGCGCTCGAGCGCTGGCCCGAGCACGGCATCCCCGACAACCCGAGCGCGTGGCTCGTCACGACCGCGAAGAACCGCGCGCTCGACGAGCTGCGCCGCCGCAAGATGCTCGCGCGCAAGCACGAGGAGATCGGTCGCGAGCTCGACGAGCGCGACGCGCCGGACCTCGAGACCGCGATCGACGAGGACGTCGGCGACGACGTGCTGCGCCTCGTGCTCATCGCGTGTCATCCGGTGCTCTCCACCGAGGCGCGCGTCGCGCTCACGCTGCGCCTCGTCGCGGGCCTCACGACCGAGGAGATCGCGCGCGCGTTCCTGGTCGCCGAGCCCACCGTCGCGCAGCGCATCACGCGCGCGAAGCGCACGCTCGCCGAGGCGCGCGTGCCCTTCGAGGTCCCACGCGGCGCGGAGCTCGCGGAGCGGCTCGAGTCGGTGCTCGAGGTCGTCTACCTCGTGTTCAACGAGGGCTATCTCGCGACGTCGGGCGACGATCTCATGCGACCGCAGCTCTGCGAGGACGCGCTGCGCCTCGGGCGCATCCTCGCGGCGCTGGTGCCGAACGAGCCCGAGGTGCACGGCCTGGTCGCGCTGATGGAGCTCTCGGCGTCGCGCGCCGATGCGCGCGTCGATGCGAAGGGCGACCCGGTGCTCCTGCTCGAGCAGGATCGCGCGCGCTGGAGCCCGCTGCTCATCCGTCGCGGCCTCGAGGCGCTCGCGCGCGCCGAGTCGCTGCAGCGCCCGCTCGGCCCGTACACGATCCAGGCCGCGATCGCCGCGTGCCACGCGCGGGCGCGCACCGCGCGAGAGACCGACTGGGCCCGCATCGTCGCGCTCTACGATGCGCTCGCACAGATCACCGGCTCGCCGGTGGTCGAGCTCAACCGCGCGGTCGCCGTCGGCATGGCGTTCGGCCCAGAGCAAGCGCTCGAGCTCGTCGACGCGCTCCAGGAAGAGAGCGTCCTGCGCGACTACCACCTGCTCTACGCGGTGCGCGCCGACCTGCTGATCAAGCTGGGACGAGCGCGCGAAGCGCGCGCCGAGCTCGAGCGCGCAGCGTTCCTCGCGAAGAACGCCCGCGACAAGGCGATGCTGCTCGACCGCGCGTCGAAGCTCGGCGATTGAGCGTACCCTCGCTCGCATGCGCGTCGTGCTCGCGACCGTCGGCACTCGAGGGGACGTCCAGCCCATGCTCGCGCTCGCGCAGGCGCTCACGCGGCGCGGGCACCACGCGATCGTCGCGTGCCCCGACTCGTTCGCGCCGTGGGTGCGCTCGTTCGGCGTCGAGCACCGCGCGCTCGGCGAAGATCTCCAGGCGCTCATGGCCGAGAAGGGCGCGTCGTTCGAGCGCTCGCTCGCGAGCATGAAGTCGTACTTCCGCGAGCAGCTGCTCCAGCAAGCGCCCGCGCTGCTCGACATCACGCGCGGCGCCGACGCGATCGTCGGCACCGCGATGGCGTGGATGGCGCCTTCGGTCGCGGAGAAGCTCGGCATCCCGGCGCTCGAGCTCTTGCCCACGTCGTGCGCGCCCTCGCGCCTCCACCCGCCGCCGCTGATGCCGTTCTACGGCTTGCCGCAGTGGCTCAACGCGCTCTTGTGGTGGACCAGCGATCACATCCAGAACGGCCTCATGGGCGCGCCGGTGAACGAAGCGCGCGCGACGCTCGCGCTCCCGCCGATCGCGTCGTTCACGAGCCACCTCTTCGTCGACGTGCCCGCAGTGATCGCGGCCGACGACACGCTGCTCCCGCCCGACCCCGCGTGGAACGGGCGCTATCCCTACGCGGGCTTCCTGTTCCTCGACGATCCCGCGCCGCTCGATCCCGCGCTCGACGCGTGGCTCGCGAAGGGCGAGCCCCCGATCCACGTCGGGTTCGGCAGCATGGCGGGCGGTCACCCCGAGCGCGTCGTGGCCGTGCTCCACGACGTCGCGCGCGCGACCGGCCGTCGCGTGCTGGTCGCGGCGGGCTCCGCGAAGCTCGGCGCGTTGCCGGAAGAACTCCACGTCGTGCGCGATGCGCCGCACGCGAAGCTGTTCCCGCGCGTCGCGGTCGCGGTGCACCACGGCGGCTCGGGCACCACCGCGGCCGCGCTGCGCGCCGGCGTGCCCCAGGTCGTGCTCCCGATGATGCTCGACCAGTTCCACCACGCGCACCACCTCGCGCGCGCCGGCCTCGCGCCGAAGGCGCCGAGCATGGCGAAGGTCACCGCGAAGACCCTCGTCCGCGCGATCGAGGAAGCGCTCGCGCTGCCCGACGCGCCCCGCCGCGCGATGTCCGAGCGGCTCCGCGCGAGCGATGCGGGCAACGTGATCGTCGACCGCCTCGAGCAGATGACGCGCGCACGCGCGTGACCGCTGGCGCGCAATCGTGCACGGCTCCGCGCGAATCAGCTCCCCGCGCGCGCGCGCGGCGCTACACGCGCGGGATGACGAAGGACGAATGCGACGCGCTCGATCGCGCCCTCAGCGCCGGTCAGGCCGCCGGCGAGGCGATCGCCGCGCTCGACAGCGCGGTCCAGCTCCACCGCTTCGCGCTCGAGTACGACGTCAACGACGGCAACCTGCCGATCTACGCCGTGCTCGCGCACCCGCTGTGCGACGAAGGGACCGCGCTCTACTTCTACTGTCTGCGTCGGTGTCTGCGTCGGTGTCTGCGTCAGCGTCGGTGTCTACGTCAGCGTCGGTGTCTGCGTCAGCGTCGGTGTCTGCGTCAGCGTCGGTGTCTGCGTCAGCGTCGGTGTCTGCGTCAGCGTCTGCGTCTGCGTCTGCGTCAGTGACGGCGACGGCGTCGGCGTTGGCGTTGGCGTTGGCGTCGGCGCCCGTGTCGGCGTCCGTGTCGGCGTTCAGCGTCTGCTCTGCGTCAGTGTTCTGCTTCCGCGTCCGTCCTCCGGACGCCGTGGGCGCGAGACTCGCCGTTTGCGTTGCTCGGGGCTCCGCAGAACGACCGACGCCGAACCAACCTCCGGCCCGACGCGCTGCTGATCGCGCGACACCGAGGCGGACGCGGATGCGAACGCGTCTGCAGACGCCGACGCCGACGCAGACGCAGACGCAGACACTGATACCCGACGCTGACACCGACACTGATGCCGACACTGACGCCGACACTGACGCGGACGCCGACACTGACACTGACACTGACACTGACGCTGACGCGGACGCCGACACTGACGCTGACGCTGACACTGACGCCAACGCCAACGCCAACGCCCTGCCGTCTCGACCGGAGGCCGGGATTGCTCCACTCGGGCTTCTCGAGGATGCCGTCGTGCTCGACCGCCTCAACGATGACCGCTTCGCGGTCACCCGTGCTCGCCTCCTCCGCTGCGCTCCGTGCGGCTCCGCGCGGGCGCTTCGCGTCGTTGACCCGGTCTGCGCGCGCCGGGCGGTGGGCGGAGCCCCGAGTGGGACGCGAACGGAGGAAGACGATGCTGAAGCTGACGGAGAACGCGATCGAGTGCTGTCGTGACGTCGGTCGGATCGCGAAGGTGATCGCGAAGCACGATCGCTCGCTCGCAGATCAGCTGCGGCGCGCGATCACGTCGGTCGCGCTGAACGCGGCGGAAGGAACGAGCGCGCACGACGGGAACGGGCGACAGAGGTTCCGAACCGCGCTCGGCAGCGCGCGTGAGGTCGATGTCGCGCTGCGCGTCGCCGAGGCGCTCGGGTACCTCGATGGGCTCGATGCCGCGCTGATGCAGAAGCTCGACCGGATCTGCGCGGCGCTGTGGAAGCTGACGCGATGAAGCACGCGGGCGGCCGGGCGAGCGCTCGGCCGCCTCCTCGGCGTGGGGGTCGGTCCGCGTCAGAAGTACCGATGCGGCGACTCGTGGTCCCAGTCGTCGTTCGCGCCGTCGGGCCACTGGATCGGCGCGCTCGCGAGCTCTTCGTGCGATGCGTCGTCGAGGCACGTCACGTTCACCGCGTGGAACGAGTCCCCGAAGGCCGGCAGGTACCCGCCGCGCGCGAACGCGCGGATGCCGCAGTGACGGCAGAACGTGAGGTGCAGGAACGGCTCCGACTTGCCCGGCGGGGTGTGACGGTAGTCGACGAGCGCGTCCTCTCCCGCCAGCAGCCGGAAGTCGGGCCCGACCGCGAACGCGAGCCAGTTCCGCGCCTTGCGACAGAGCGAGCAGTTGCAGCGGATGGTGCCCTTCGCGAGGTCGAGGTCGGCCTCGAAGCGCACCGCGCCGCAATGACAGGAGCCGCGATAGGTCTTCTTCATGAAGACGTAGACGGATGAGCGCCGCCGAATTCATCGCTGCGCGCGTCGAGCACCACCTTTCCGCGCACGTGCCCTCGCTCCACGTAGCGCATCGCGTCCGCGGCCTCCGCGAGCGGGAAGACGCGATCGATCACCGGGCGGAGCGCGCCCGTCGCGAGCAGCGCGCGCGCCTCCTCGAGCTCGGCGGTGCGCGGCGCCTCGTCGAGCGTCAGCACCTCGATGCGCTGCTCGCCTCCCCGGAACCGCCGCCACCCGAGCAACAGCGCCTCGAAGATCTGCGCGTTCGCCCCGCCGACCATCACGTACGTGCCGCGCGGCGCGAGGCGCGCCCGGTGCGCGGCGAGCGGGCGATGGCCGTTCACGCCGAGCACCGCGTCGTAGCGCTCGTCGTCGGCGTCGCCCGCCGAGCGGTCGAGCACGCGATCGGCGCCGAGCGAGCGCACCAGCTCGACGCTCTTCGGCCCGCACACCGCGGTGACGCGCAGCCCGCGCGCCTTCGCGATCTGCACGAGGAACGTTCCGACCCCTCCGCCCGCCCCGTAGATCTCGATCGACGCGCCCGGCGCGAGCCGCGCCCGCGCGAGCGCGGAGATCGCGGTGATCGACGCGAGCGGCACCGCGGCCGCCTCCGCGAACGACAGGCCCTCGGGCACCCCGACGAGCGAGCGCTCCGACACGCACACGTGCTCCGCGAACCCGCCGAGCCCGTCGAGGAACGTGTCGCCCATCACCGCATCGCCGATCGCGTGCTTCGTCACGCCCGGGCCCACCGCCACGACGATGCCCGCGACGTCGACGCCGAGGATCCGCCGGCGCGGTCGGAAGAGCCCGTTCGCGAGCCGCGCGAGGAACGGATCGGCGCGCATCAAGCGGGCGTCGGCCGCGTTGATCGACGCGCACGCCACCCGCACCAGCACCTGTCCGGGCCCCGGCGTCGGACGCGGCACCTCGGCGATGCGCAACACCTCGGGGCCTCCGTAGCGCTCGTACACCACGGCGCGCATCACCGGCCCGACGTGACGTCGTCGCTGCAGCGCCCACTCCGCGACCACGACGTTGATCGCCCAGCCCGCGCCCATCGCCGCGGCGTGGCTCGCCTCGCTCTGGAGCCCGTCGACCAGCACGAGCGGCACGTGCGTGAGCGCCTGCGTCCCCGCCCCGATCCCGATCGCGTACGCGCGCGTCATCCACGCGCCGTGCGCGACGAAGTCGCGACGCCGCACCGCGACCAGCCCCGCCACCACGAAGCCCGCCATCGCGGTGCCGGCGACGAGGCGCATCGCGAAGAGCGCCGACCCATCGAGCGGCCCCGGCGGGTACACGAGCGTCATCCACAGCCCCGAGAGCGCAGCGGCGAGCCCGAGCGGCGCGAGCACGCGCCCCGCCGCACGGTGCCACCCGAGCGCGCGGCGACGCATCCCCGGCGCGAGCTGGAGCGCGCCGAGCACGCTGAACGTCGTCGCGCTCACGACGTGCACGATCGCGGGGATCGGATCGGCAGCGAAGCGCGCGTTCTCGGCGAGCGTCGGATCGCCGATCGCGAGCGCGAGCAGCCGAGCGACGCCCGCGAGGGTCGGCACCGCGGCGAGCGCGAGCAGTCCGGCGAGGATCCCGAAGTCGGATCTCGGCGCGGCGAGTGGGAGCGAGGTGGAGTGGGCCATCGCGATGGATGCTGTCCACGCGCGCGCTCGCGAGCATCGGACGAACGGCCATTTCGCCTCGGCCGAAAGTACGACCTGTCAACGAGGCCGCACGCGTCGCGTCTCGTAGGCCCACATCGCGATCTCCACGCGGTTGCGCGCGCCGAGCTTGCCCATGAGGCTCGCGACGTGGCTCTTCACCGTGCTCAGGCTGATGTGGAGCTCGCTCGCGATCTCGAGGTTGGTGCGGCCGCGCGCGAGGGTGCGCAGCACCTCCTCCTCGCGCTCGGTGAGCGGCTCCGCGGGCGACGCGGGCGGAGGGCCTCCGCCGCGCGCGACGAACGTCTCGAGCAGCCGCGCGGTGATGCTCGGCGCGATCAACGCATCGCCGGCCGCCGCGGCGTGGATGGCCTGCACGAGCAGCTCGGGCCCCGCGTCCTTCAGCAAGAACCCGCGCGCGCCCGCCTTCAGCGCGCCGTGCACGTGCTCGTCGAGATCGAACGTCGTGATCACCACGACCGCGAGCGGATCGTCCACGCCGGGCCCGGCGAGCCGGCGTGTCGCCTCGATGCCGTCCATCTGCGGCATGCGGATGTCGAAGAGACACACGTCGGGACGCAGCTCGCGCGCGAGCCGCACCGCGCGCACGCCGTCGCCCGCCTCGCCGACCACCACGATGCCGGGCTGCGCCTCGAGGATCATGCGGAGCCCGGTCCGCACGAGATCCTGATCGTCGGCGACGAGCACGCGGATCGGCTTCGTCATCGCGCGCCTCCTTCGCGGGGCAGAACGGCTCGCACCGACCATCCTCCTTCGTCTGCGGGACCGGCCTCGAGCGTGCCGCCGAGCAGCGCGGCGCGCTCCGCCATCCCGACGAGACCGTAGCCCGAGGGCCCACGTGTGCGCGCACGCTCTCCGTCGTCGCGCACGGTGAGCCGCACCACGTCGCGCTCGCCCTCGATGCGCACCACGACGCGCCGCGCCCCGCGCGCGTGACGGACCGCGTTCGTGATCGACTCCTGCGCGAGGCGATACAGCGCGGACTGCACGAGCGGGCGCAGCCCATCGAGCTCACCTGCGCGCTCGATCGTCACCGGCAGCGCGGCGCGCGCGGCGAGCGCGTCGAGCTCGGCGAGCCCGAGCGCGGCGCCGTCGTCGTCGCGCAGCGCGCCCACCAGCGCGCGCAGCTCGGCGAGCGTGCGCGCGGCTTCCGCTTCGATCGCGGCGAGGGCACCGCGGGTCGCATCGGGGCGCGTGGCGAGCACGGCGCGCCCGGCTTGGGCCTGGATCGCGATCGCCGCGACGTGATGCGCGACGGTGTCGTGGAGCTCGCGCGCGAGCCGCTCGCGCTCGCGGAGCCGCGCGTGATCGAGCTCGCGGAGCCGCGCGTGATCGCGGAACCGCACCGACGCGCCGAGCACCGCCGGAAAGAGCAGCACGACCGCGCCGCCGATCGCATCGCCGGGATGGCGGAAGCCGCCCTGCAGCGCGCCGAGCGCGTAGGCGAGCGCCATGAGCGCGAGCCCGAGCGCGGCCTGTCGCCCCGACGCGGCGCGGAACAGCGAGTACGGCAGCAGCAAGACGGCCAGGCCGGTGTGGAGCTCGGCCCGCGCGACCCCGAGCGCGAGCTCGAGCGCGGTCACCGCGTTCACCGAAGCGAACGCCGCGACGAACGCGCCGAACGGGTGCGTGCCCCGGAAGAGGAGAGCGGCTGCGATGACGAGGCCGATGGCGATCGCGATCGGGCGCGAGGGCACGTGATCGCGGAGCAGGCCCTCGGCGAGCGCGAGCGCGAGCACGAGGAGCGCGACCCCGCGATCGGCGCGCGACGGGCGCGAAGGACGCGCGAGCGCGGGCTCCGCGAGGAGCGAACGGACGAGATCGAGCACTGCGAGAGAGAGCGTAGTGGGAACGCGGCGCGCGTGAACCGGCCGAAAGTACGAGACGGGGGGCGCGCGGGCGGTGTCGGGGTCGGGGTCGGGGTCAGCGTCCGTGTCAGCGTCTGTGTCGGCGTCAGCGTCTGTGTCGGCATCAGCGTCTGTGTCGGCGTCAGCGTCTGTGTCGGCATCAGCGTCGGCGTGAGCGTCCGCGCGCCAAGGAACTCTTCTCACGGCCGACGCAGGGGGAGCAACGGCTACCGATCGCGAGTGTGGAAGGTGAGCTTCATCGGCTTGCCGGCGAGCACGGCATCGCGATCCGCGTGAGCCATTTCCCGCCCGGCACCAGCAAGTCGAACAAGGTTGAGCATCGGCTCTCTCGTTCATCAGCATCAACTGGTGCGCCAGGCCGCTCCGGACCCACGAGACCGTCATCAACTCGATCGGCAACACGACGAACCGAGGAGGGCTCGTCGGCGAGCCGAGTTAGATCCGCGCGGTATTCGGTCGGACAGCGGGTCTCCGAAAGGGAGATGCGCTCGCTCAACCTCGAATCGGACGTCTTCCGACGATTGGCACTACATCGTTCGCCCGCGCAACGTTGCCGCGTGACCGAGACGGTTGTTCATACGCAGGCCCTAGTTAACCCGTCGCGTCGTAGTTCGTGGCCAGTACACGGCGCCTCTCGCCCGCACGTCAATTGGCGTCCGTCTCGACGGTGTCGAAGACTCACGCCGAGAGTTCGACGGTGGTCGACTTCAGATCGCCTTTACGAACCCCTCGTACGATGAGCCGTGAGCGCGCTGGCTCGCCGAACTCCATCGCTGGGATGTCGACGCCTGCGTCGTGGAGCTTGCGATCGAGCGACTCGAGCGATGTGCGGGATGCGTCGCCATCGGAGTCGAGCGCTTCGACCGATTCGATGAGGCGCCCTTGCTGCCACTCGAGCGACAAAGCCGGGTAGACCGCCATCACCCGGGCACCAGCTCGTCGGCTGATCGCGGCGGCGAGGTCGTCCAGCCAGCCACCGGTCGGCACGATTCCGCCCAGCTCGATCGGAGCGAGCGAGCAACTCGAGCCGCGCATCTGCAAGACATGGAGCGCCGCGGGGAGCCCTGCATCGCCGCGAGGGCTCGACGCATCGCGCGCCGCGAGCTCGATCGCGGAGGCCACGTCCTCCGGCGCCGCACGGACGGCGAGAACACACCAGTCGAGATCGGAGCTCCAGTACAGCTTCCGGATCTCGCGAGCCCCAAACAGCTCGCGATTTCGACCTCGCGAGGATCTGAGCTCGACCGTCGGCGCGACACGAGCGTTCGGACGACGAGCTGCCGCCTCGCGAAGCATGTCGAGCACCGCCGCGCGGACCGTCTGGTCCATCACGGCGGCGTTCATATTGTCGATGGGGGTCTCACCCATCTCGGAAGCGATGGTGGGGTCGGCGCCCGCAGCGAGCAGACGCTCGACAACCTCGA
This sequence comes from Sandaracinus amylolyticus, assembly GCF_000737325.1. Classification (NCBI taxonomy): domain Bacteria; kingdom Pseudomonadati; phylum Myxococcota; order Polyangiales; family Sandaracinaceae; genus Sandaracinus; species Sandaracinus amylolyticus. Next base: position 9,248,927 of record NZ_CP011125.1, on the reverse strand, counting down.
TTCGCGCGTCGCGCCCGCAGGCGAAATGCAGAGGCGTCAGACCTGCATGCCCCGGAGCGTTCGGATCTGCGCCCTTGGCAAGAAGAGCGTCGATGAGCGTCAGGTCTCCCGTATCTCGCGAAGAGGCGATCGCTGCGCGAAGAGGCGTCTGGCCTTCGTCGGCAAGGAGCCGTCGTGTCATGGACACTGAAGAGCGAAAGACACGATTCGGATCCGCACCTGCGTCGAGCATCGCCAGCGCGAGCTGCGTGCGGGGGATTTCGCATGCGCCCACCAGCGCCACGAGCTGAGTGTCACCGCAGGGAAGGTCATCGAGTACGTCCGCCGAGATCGCACCCGATCGAATCGTTGTGATTGCTCGCTCCACGTCGTCTCCGGTGGCCTCCCACGGACACGTCGAGTCACACGCTCTCACGATCAGCTCGGTAACGGATGACCCCACAGAGCTAGAGCTCATCACCGTCTCCCGAATGCAGACGATCGCGAGGACCCCGCAGGAAAGTAGGTGCGCATGTTACCCTGCCCCGTAGCATGCGACGGCGGTACGTTGGAGAGCACGAGGTCCGGAACGATGTGCCGGCGCGACGAGAATCCACGCGATGGTCCTGCGCGCGGCGGAGCTTGACCGCCGGGCGAACACAGGAAGCCATCGTTGCGCGCACGCCCCGTCGTCACGTCTGCATGCGGTTCGGCGCGTCGACGCGCTGCTCGTGTCCGCGCGAATCGATTGCACTCCGACGCGCGCTCGAAACACTGACGCCGACCACGCGCTGACCCCGATTGCGGCGCTGGCTCCCATGCAGACACGAGCTCTGGCTGTGTCGGTGAGGCAGACGCAGACGCTCAGGCTGATTCCGACGTGGACGCCGACGCTGATTCCGACGCTGACGCTGGCGCAGATGCCGACGCAGACGCAGACGCAGACGCCGACACCGACGCTGATGCCGACGCTGATGCCGACACCGACGCGGACACCGATGCCGACGCCGACGCTGACGCTGATCCCGACGCGCTCGGAGATCTGAGGCGATGAGGCCACGAGGGGGCCCGGCGAGGAGCTCGGCCGCCTCGGCCCTTGATGCCGACCCGCGCGCTGCCGATGATCACGGCGCGCATGGACAAGAAGCCGCGAATCTTCACGACGTCGTTCGCGAGCGTGTATCCGCCCTACGTGCAGAAGGCCGAGAAGAAGGGCCGCACGAAGGACGAAGTCGACGAGGTCATCGCCTGGCTGACCGGCTACCACGGCGAGCAGCTCCAGCGCGCGATCGAGAGCAAGGTCGACCTCGAGACGTTCTTCGCCGAAGCGCCGCGAATGAACCCGAACGCGGCGCTCATCAAGGGCGTCGTGTGCGGGGTGCGCGTGGAAGACGTCGCCGACCCGCTGATGCAGAAGATCCGCTACCTCGACAAGCTCGTCGACGAGCTCGCCAAGGGAAAGAAGATGGCGAGCATCCTCCGCGGATAGCGATCGACCGGTTCGGCTTCGCGATGTTCTCCATCGCGTCGGAGCTCCCGCGGTCCGGCCGGCTCGATCCCCTCGGCGCGCTCCTCGATCCCCTGCTCCGACGCCTCGATCCCCTTCGGCGCGTGCTCGATCCCCTCGTCGGTCCGCTCGATCCCCTCGCCGTCCTCGTGGATCCCCGGCGTCGAAGTCGCGATCCCCTCGTCCTGCTCGTGACTCCCCTGCCGGACCGCGTCGATCCCCACCGCCCGTGCCGAGATCCCCACGATCGAGCACGCGATCCCCTCGAGGGTCGGCGCGCGCGAGCGCGGGGAGCGCGCTGGCCAGCGAAGGGATCGCGTCGGCGAGCGAAGGGACCCGACGCGCGCGCCGAGGGAGCTCGTCGGCCGTCGAAGGGACTCGGTGTGTGAGCCGAGGGACACCGCCGGCGCACGAACGTGCACGGCGCACGCAACGAGGGATTGCGTCGCGCGATGAGGGGAGCGTCGGCGCGAAGCCAGGGAGCTCGAGGCTCTCCCGCGGGACGCCGAGAACGACCCACCTCGCACATCGGAAGGACCGGATCGCACATGGCCAGGCTCACCTACGGACAGAAGGCGAGGCGCGTGCTCGTCTTCCTGCTCGCGCTGCGCAACCGCAGCATCGCCAGCGCGCTCGCGCGCTACGGGTTCGACGGCGACGAGCTCAAGCTCGGCTGGAACCTCCTCAGCAATCTCAGCCGCGGTCGGCTCGATGTCGTCATCACGGCGAGCCCCAAGCTCGTCGACGACGTCGATGCGTTCGAGAACGAGTGGTTCCCGATTGCGATCGCGACGCTGCAGCACAAGCACCCCGAGGCGCACGAGCTGCTCTTCCGCAACATCACGCAGACGACCGGCGCCGGCGCGGTCATCAACGTGCGCACCTTCCTCGAGCGCCTCGATCGGCTGACGAAGCCGAAGAGCGAAGGCGGCCTCGGTCGCGAGGGCAAGGCAGCGATGGACCTGCTCGCGAAGCGCGGCCTCACGCCCGACGTGATCGCGCCGGTGAAGAGGACGCTCGAAGAGGTCGCGCAGATCGAGCCCGCGCTCGAGCCCGAGCGCGATCCCGAGGACGACGCGACCGCCGAGCGCGAGATGTGGGAGTGGTACCTGCAGTGGAGCGCGATCGCGCGAGTCGCGGTGAAGGAGCGCCGCCTGCTGAAGGCGATGGGCTTCCTGCAGACGAGCACGGGCGCGGTGATCGAGCCCGACCTCGAGGAAGAAGAGGACGAGGACGAAGGCGGAGAGGGTGACGAAGACGGCGGAGAGGAGGAGGAGAAGCCCGAGACGCCGGCAGCGTGAGAGTGACGAGGGGAGTTATGAAAACGAGCCCGCGGCGAGAGCCGCGGGCTCCGTTTTCGTTCATCGCGTTCGTGGATTCGGGAGCCCGTCTGGCTCTTCCGCAGGCCTCATTTGAGCGGTTCTATCCGCTGCACACTGATGAGCTCGGCCGGGAACACGTCGAAATCCGCATCCGCCGTCAGCAGCGTTGCACTCGTAGCCGCCGCAGACGCTGCAATCCACAAGTCGTTGTGCGAGAGCTGTCGCGCGCCTCCGCGTGCCTGGTCTGCCGCACGTGAGAGCGCGACGTATCGATCGATAACCTCAGGACTCCCGATATCGATCACGACGAGCTCATCGAACAGCCGATCGATCTCGGCGCGCTTCCTCGGACCCCAGCTGTTCCGATCCGCCATCACGCGTAGCTCAGCCTCGGAGACGACACTCACGAGCGGTGTCGGACCGGACGCGCGCAGCCCGTAGCTCCGCTCGAGCCGGCTCGCGATGGGTCCGCCCCGTGCGATCGGGAGGAGGATGCTAGTGTCGAGCAGGAATACTCGAGAGCTCACGTCCGACGCAGCTCCGCGAGCTGCGCGAGCAGCTCTTGCTCGCTCTCGTCACCCGGCCAGCGGCCCCATATCGCGTTCACGCCGGTATGTTCGGTTTGAGAACGCCCCCGGCTCGACTTCGCGATCTGACGCGGCCCGGGCACGCGCGAGAACACAGCGGGTTCGCCGGTTCCGTCGCTGACGGAGCGTGCTTCCACGCGAAGCGGTCGGCCCGACGCGCGATACACAACGCGACCGTCGATCACGACACGGTGGCCGAAGAGCGCCTGCAACGAATCGGTCTCGGTCCCCGTCAACACGCCGCGCACGCGCGATCCGTCATCGAGCACCAGCTCGAACGACGGTGTGCTATGGCGGATCATGTCGAGCTTTCCGACGATCCGTGCCGCTCTGGGCTTCGGGATGCGGGAAGCGAGCTCGCCTGCGATTCGCACCGTGTCTTCGTCCAGGATGGCGCCCGGGCGCAGCGTCTCCGCGACGTCGACGAGCTCGACACGTCGTACGCCATGCTTCAGCGCCGTCTTCAGCGCTCGCACGTCACGCAACCAGGCCTGATCGAAGCGATCGCTGTCAGCGTTGGCCGCATGCACGTCCCGGAGTGACTCGGCGACGAGCTCGAACGCGGTCCACTCCCGCGGGGGGTAGAGCGGCAGCAGCGTGGTTTGCCGATATAGGTCGGGAAGCGCCTCGCCGAGCGCCGGCGCCTCGTAATGCAGCCGTGCAATGTCGCCGCGCTCGATCGCCACGAGACGCGGCTCTGCGGCCCCTCGAAAACGACGTCGCGCGCTGTCGCTCCGGCCAGCGAACCGGAGCAGCACCGCGCCCCCGGTCACATCGTCGAGCGCGGGAAGGAGCTCCTTCGCGCCACGCCCCAGACCGCGCGTAAAGCCCTCTGCGCTCGAGAGCGCGATGACGCGATGAACCGGCACGGATCCTCCTTCGCCCAGTCTGACCCGTCCACGCCGCGGTTGCCCACAACCTAAAGGATCGCGAGCGACAGTGCGTCAGCCCTCGGGGATTCGATACACCGCGACGACTCGCTCCTGTGTCGCGTCGACTGCGACCACCGCGGTGCCCGTCATTCGCGCGGCGAACATCACCGACCAGACTCGCGTCGTGCGCGTCACGTCGGCTTCGGTGCCGTGCAGGTGCTCCCATCCGTGCTCGCGCGCTTCGCGGGCGAGCTCCGCGCCCGTCGTCAGGCGCGCTCGCGGAGTCGCGCTGCGGTCCGCGCCGGGGAGCGCGCTCCAGTGCGCTTGCCACGCGGTCCGCGCGAGCTCGATCGCGCGCGCTTCGCTCACAGGCGCTTGAGCGCTCGCGATCGCGCACCAAGAGCTGGTGACCGAGGCGGCAGCGAGCGCGAGGAAACGGCGTCGGGAGGTCACGGCCGAGTCTCGCACGATCGCTCTCACTCGTCGTCGGGGGCGGGGAGCACGTCGGCGGGCGGCAGCGGGACATCCCGCACCAGCGCGTCGATCGCGGCGTCCGACGTCGCGCCCGCGAGCAGGACGAGACCGTCGTAGTGGGCGTACACGCGACCCGACGAGCCCTGCAGGATCTGTCCGTGGCTGATGCTGCCGATCGCGATCACCGGTTCGTCGACGCGATCTCCGAAGGCGCGAATCCAATCGATGTCCTCGCAGCACTGCGCGTACGCCAGCAGCGCGCACGGATCGATCGAGAGCACGCCACTTCCGCACGGAATGCGCAGCCCGCCGAGCTCGCGCAGGAACGGCGCCGCGACGTCGATCCACGGCAGTCCCCAGGCTCGTAGGCAACCCGCGTAGCTCGTCAGGTCCGCCGAACGCCCGGGATACCAGCCCGCACCGCGGAGCACGACCTCTGTCTCCGGCATCCAGCGGCGACGATGGTCGCGGTACGTCACGACGCGACCAGGTCGGCCGCGATGTGGACTCGTTCCACTCCTCACTCCTGCGCGAAGATCAGCGAGAGCATGCTGAGGATCGCGACGATCGCCAGGATCGCGATCACCGTGTAACAGCCGCGCTGGGCGTTGCGCTCGTCGCGCAGCTGCTTGCGCGCCTTCACGTCCGCGACTTCGTCGCGGCGTGAGCGACCCATCGACGTCGCGCTCGGGCCGTCGCGGTACGCGCTGCGGGATCGCGCGTCGCGATCCGGGGCCTCGAACGCGTGAGGGACGCGCCGCGTGATCGCGACCGCGAGGATCACCAGCGCGCGCACCACCTTCGGGTCCTCGAGCCAGCTCGGCTTGTCGAGCACGAGCCCCTCGGGGCGCGTGTGCAGACCGAGCGGCTTCAGCGCGAGCATCTGCTTGCGCACCCGCGCGTCGAGCAGCGACTTCACGACGTCGGCCGGGCCTGCCTCGACCAGGAACACCGGATCGAACTGCGGATCGTCGAGCACGAGATCGGTGCCGAGCTGCTCCTCCTCGACGTCCTTCGCGTCGCGGTCGGTCTGCGCGATGACGCCGAGGTGCAGGTCGTCGCGCACCGCTTGTCCGAGCACGACGATCTCGGTCCACGGATCACGCGACGACCCGACGCCGCGATCCACGAGACGGATCTCGACGTCGAGCCCATCGAACGTGCCGCGCGCCGCGTCGTGCTCGCGCGCGCTCACGTCGTCCAGCACGCCGGCGGCGAGCTCGCGCGCGCTCTTCATCGCGCGCTCACGTGCGCGTCCGCGCGCGAAGTCGAGGGAGCACCGCCCGAACGCTGCCCCACACGGCGAGCACGAGGACGCGGTCGGCCTCGACGGTGAAGTAGATGTGCCTTCGTGTTCGGGGCAGCAGGTAGCGCCGCACGACGAACGAGCTCCCGATGCGCTGGAACACTGGCAACGTGGTCGCGTGCTCACCGAGGTGGTCGAGCGCTGCCGCGAGCTCGTCGACCACGAGCCCACGCGCGTCGGGGCGGTGCTCGTCCCACCAACTCGTGGCGTCCTCGACGTCGCGCAGCGCGTCGGCCGAGAGGACGACCTCGCGCATCAGCGGCGGCGGAGGCGGGCGATCGCGTCGGCCGCGGTGACGACCTCACCACGCGCGGCAGCTTCGGCACGCGCGAGCAGCTCTGCGTCGAGCTCGGGAGACCACTCGTCGTCGTTCTCGACGATCTCGAGCTCGATCTCCGATCCGTCGGGGAGGTCGATCGGCTCGTCCACGAGGAGGCGCCCTCGACTGACCCTGCCGCGCACCCGCTGCATTCCGAGAGCTTAGAGCCCGCTCCGGTGGAAGTCGATCGCGTGCCATGCTCCGCGGCATGTTGATCGTTCACGTCCACGTTCGTGTGAAGCCCGAGCACGTCGACGCGTTCGTCGCGGCGACCGAAGACAACGCGCGCGCGTCGCTGCAGGAGCCGGGGATCCTGCGCTTCGATCTGATCCGCGACGCCGGAGAGCGTGATCGCTTCGTGCTCGTCGAGGTCTATCGGACCGACGACGATCCCGCGAAGCACAAGCAGACCGCGCACTACGCGAAGTGGCGCGACGCGGTCGAGCCGATGATGGCGGAGCCGCGACGCAGCGTGAAGTACGCGGACGTGTTCCCGCGCGAGCAGACCGCGTGGGCGACGAGCGGGTACACGAGGTCGTGATGTTCGAGCTCGCGACCGCGGGGCGCATCGTCTTCGGCGACGGAGCGATCGCGAAGCTGCCGTCGATCGTCTCGTCGCTCGCGGGCGGCGAGGCGCGCTGTCTCTTCGTGACGGGGGCGCGCGTCGAGCGCTTCGCGCACGTGCGGCAGGCGCTCGAGGGCGCGGGCATCGCGGCGGTGCCCTTCGCGGTGTCGGGCGAGCCGACGACCGAGCTCGCGCGCGAGGGCACCGCGCTGGCGCGTCGCGAGCGGTGCTCGATCGTGGTCGCGATCGGCGGCGGGAGCGTGCTCGACGCGGGCAAGGCGATCGCGGCGCTGGTGACCAACGAGGGCGATCCGCTCGACTACCTCGAGGTGATCGGGCGCGGGCTGCCGCTGACGCGCGCGCCGCTGCCCTTCGTCGCGGCGCCGACCACCGCGGGCACCGGCTCCGAGGTGACGAAGAACGCGGTGCTCGCCGATCCGACCCAGCGCGTGAAGGTCAGCCTGCGCAGCGACGCGATGCTGCCGCGCGTCGCGTTGGTCGACCCGGAGCTGACGTGGAGCGTGCCGCCTGCGGTGACCGCGAGCACCGGGCTCGACGCGATCACGCAGTGCCTCGAGCCCTTCGTGTCGTCGATGGCGAGCCCGCTGACGGATCCGTTCTGTCGCGAGGGGATGCGGCTCGGCGCGGGCGCGCTGCGTCGCGCGTATGCGAAGGGCGACGATCGCGAGGCGCGCCGCGACATGGCGCTCTGCAGCGTGTTCGGCGGGATCGCGCTCGCGAACGCGAAGCTCGGCGCGGTGCACGGGTTCGCGGCGCCGATCGGCGGGAGCTTCGAGAGCCCGCACGGCGCGGTGTGCGCGCGGCTCTTGCCGCTGGTGATCGAGACGAACGTGGCCGCGCTGCGGGCCCGCGCGCCGGAGAGCCCCTCGCTCGCGCGCTACGAAGAGGCGGCGCGCATCGTGTGCGGGCGCGCGGACGCGAAGATCGAAGACCTGATCGCGTGGGGCCACGACATCGCGCGCGACCTCGCGATCCCGGCGCTCTCGACGTACGGGATGCGCGCGAGCGACGTCGAGACGATCGCGGACAAAGCCGCGAAGGCGAGCAGCACGAAGGGCAATCCGATCGTGCTCGAGCGCGCGGAGCTGATCGCGATCCTCGAGCGCGCGCTGTGAGCGGCCGGGCGAAGCACGCGTGGTGCGCGCTGCTCGTCGCGTGCGCGCATGTGGCCACTCTCGACCCGCGCGCTGGATTGGCCTCGCGCCGGGCGGCGGGGCGGCTCTGTCGGGCGCGCCTGGTGCGCGGGATCGTCGCGGTATGAGCACCGTGCAGATCGTCGGGCGGAGCAGCTCGCACTTCACGCGGATGTGTCTGATCTTCGCGCACGAGCTCGAGGTGCCCTTCGAGCTGGTGCCGGTGCACGACATGACGCGGCTCGATGCCGAGGCGTACGGTGGGCATCCGGCGCTGAAGGTTCCGGCGCTGCGCTGCGAGGACAGGCTGGTGTTCGGCGCGCAGAACGTGTGTCGCGTGCTCGCGGAACGGGCGGGGGCGACCGAGCGCGTGGTGTGGCCGGAGCAGCTCCGGGACGACGTCTCGCGCAACGCGCAGGAGCTGGTGTGGCACTGCATGTCGGCGCAGGTGCAGCTCGTGGTCGGCACCGGGCTCGCGAAGCTGCCCGCCGACAACCTGTACTTCACGAAGGCGCGCGGTGGGTTCGAGGGCGCGCTGCGCTGGCTCGACGAGCACCTCGAGGCCGCGCTGAGCGCGCTGCAGGCCCAGCGCGCGCTCAGCGTCTTCGAGGTGTCGCTCTTCTGTCTGATCGAGCACCTCGGGTTCCGCCCGACGCTGCCGCTCGAGCCGTACCCGTCGCTCGTTCGGTTCGCGCGCGAGCTCGGCGCGCGGCCGTCGGCGGAGCGCACCGCGTACCGCTTCGACGCGCCAGCCTGAGCGCTTCAGTCGGCGGAGTCCGGCCAGCAGTCGGCGGAGTGCGGCCAGCAGTCGGCGGAGTACGGCGACCAGTCGCGGTGGGCGTCCACCACCGCGCGGAACGTGCGCTCGAGTGTCTCGCGCAGCGCGCGCCAGGTGGGTGGGAGGTCCGCGCTGTGGCAGCTCAGCGAGCGCGCGGGGGAGCGGAGCTCGAGCGTCGCGCGGCCGGGGTCGTCGGGGCACTCGGCGGTCTCGAGCGCGGGCTCGAGCTCGTCCCAGAGCGCGTCCGCCTGCGCGACGTCGAGCGTGAGCTCGGAGGGAGTGGATTCGCAGTCGGGGCAGTGGCTCACGACCGAGAGCACCGCCTCGTCGGCGCGGCAGTGGAGCGTGATGCGCCTGCGGGACGAGTCGTCCGGCGCGATCACGTCGACGGCCAGCTCGACCCCGAGGCAGCGCGGAGGCGTCGGCTCGGGCGCGGCCGGCGGCTCGGACGGCGGCTCCGCGGCCGGCAGCCACGTCACCGGCGGGATGGTGCACGCGACACGCGAATGGGAGGCGCAGCTCGCGAGCACGAGCGCGGTGGTGAGGAGAGCGGGGCGCACGCCGGTGGGCCAGCGTACGGCGGGGCGCGGTGATCGTTCCCGGTGTCGACACGGAGTCGACACCCAGGAGTCGACAGTGTCGACTCCCGGTCGACAGTCACGGGGCCTCGACGAACACGCGGAGGCGGTACGCGCCCGGCGTCGTCTGGTCGCCCTCGACCGCGAGGTAGTGCTCGCCCGCCGGGAGCACGCGCTCGAACGCGGCGGTGGTGCCGGTGCGGCAGAGGAGCTCGGGGCCCGCGCAGCCGCCGGTGTGCAGCGACACCGAGACCAGGCCCGGGACCAGGCTCTCCGCGAACACGAGGACGCGCCGCTCGGTCGCCAGCGAGAGCCGGTAGAACGCGTCGGGGCGCCCGAAGCTCGCGCAGGTGCCGGCGCGCAGGTCGTCGGCCGCGCCCGCGAACGTCGCGTCGATGCGCGCGCCCGCCGAGACGTCGACCGCGTCCTCGCAGTGATCGCCGGGCACCGACTCGCTCGGCGCGCTCGTCTCGACGTCGATCGTGAGGTCGCCGCTGGTCGCGGCGGTGGTGACGACGATCGCGTAGGTGCCCGCGGCGAGCGCCTCGGTGGTGAGCGGCTGGGCGCGGCACGCGAGCTCGCTCCACGTGTCGTCGCACTCGGTGCGCAGCGCGACGTACGAGGCGTGCCCGGTGGTCGTGGTCGCGGTCACCGTCACGTCGCGTCGCTGGGTGAGCGTCAGGCGCAGCACCGCGTCGCGCTCGGCGCCGCTCGCGCCGCCGCACGAGGTGCCTCCGTCCTGCAGCAGCGAGGCGACCGGGATCACGACGCGTCCGTCGACCGGCACGTCGATCGCGCTGCCGCACGCATCGCCCGGCGCGGCGGGCGCCGCGGGCGTGACGTGCGCGACCAATTCGTACGTGATCACGGTGGGATCCTCGGGCTCGACCACCACGAAGTAGGTGCCCGCGGGGAGCGCGCGGCGGCGCACGATCGCGGCGCGATCGACGACGCACGAGATCGAGTCGGTGAGCGCGTCGCAGCCCTCGACGAGCGAGAGGTACACGCCGGTGAGCCCGTCGGTCGACGCGCTGATCACGACGTCGCTCGGCGCGTCGAGCCGCAGGCGGTACACCGCGTCGGCGACGAGCCCGCCGTCCTCGCGACACGCGGGCTGCACGTCGTCGCCCACCTCGTCGAAGCGGCCGCTCACGGTCACGCCGCTCTCGAGGCGATCGGTGGTCGCGCTGCACGTCTCGTTCTGCGCCGGGGCGCTGGGCGGCTCGACGTCGACGACGAGCGTGAACGGCGCGGGCAGCGGCGTGCGCACGATGATCGCGTAGTCGCCGGGCGGGAGATTGCGCCCGACGAACGAGGGGCCGACGCGCGTGCTGCAGCGCAGATCGGGGCCGGTGATGCACTCGTCGAGCGGCCGCAGCGCGACCGAGATCGTCGTGTTCCCCGAGCGCGCCTCGACGTGGAGGTCGGTGTGCGCGGGGAGCTGGATGCGATAGACGGCGTCGGCGCCGCCCGCGGGCGCGCACGAGAGATCGAGGTCGCCGTCGAGGCCGCGGGTGCTGCCCGAGACGGTCACGTCGTTCGGCGGCAGGGGCTCGGCGGTCGCGCAGTCGTCGTTGCTCGGGACGCAGTCTTCGTCCTCGAAGTCGAGGGCGCCGTCGCAGTCGTCGTCGCGGCGGTTCGCGCAGAGCTCGCCGACGCCCGGGTAGGTCGACGCGCCGGTGCGCGGATCGTCGTCGCAGTCGTCGCCGCCGCAGCGCACGTCGGGGTGGCCGTCGGCGTCGAGATCGCGCGGATCGTGGACGCATCCGACGCCCGCCTCGCAGGCGTCGATCGTGCACGAGTCGTCGTCGTCGCACGAGGGCTCCTCGCCCGCGACGCAGCCGAGCGAGGCGCTGCAGGTCTCGGCGCCGTTGCAGGGCTCGCCGTCGTCGCACTGCGTGTGATCGGGCATCGCGGCGCAGGCGCGCGCGCTCTCGACGCAGCCGGCGACGACGCACGAGGGCGCGCCGTCGGGCACCACGCCGTCGGCGCAGGGATCGTCGCCCGCGGCGCACACGCCCTCGACGCAGCGCTCGGCGCCGTTGCAGAAGCACGCGTCGCTGCAGTCGTCGTCGGCGGTGCAGGTCTCGCCGATCCGCGAGCCCTCGGGATCGCACGCGACCGCGGCGTCGTCGGGCGGCGGGCCGGCGTCGGCCTCGGGCTGCGCGTCGATCTGCGCGTCGCGCCAGCCCTCGTCGGGCGGATCCATCGGGACGGTGCACGCGGCAGTCAGCACGACGAGCGCGCAGGCGAGACGAGCGAGAGCGGGACGCATCGCGCGGGCGCTCCGCAGGATGCATGCCGCGCATTGGCACCACGCGTGCTCTCGCTCGCCGCGCGATGGAGGCGAGAGAGCTCATGCGTGCCCATTCCCACCAAGTCGGACGAGCGTTCTTTTCGATCGGGTCGGTCGCGATGCTCGCGCTCGCGCTCGCGGCGTGCGGCGGCGACGACGACGGCGCGACGGAGACCGACGCGGGCGGTCGCGTCGACTCCGGGTCGATGGACTCGGGCACGCAGACCGACTCGGGCACGCAGGTCGACTCGGGCGAGGACGAAGAGGTCGACTCGGGCAGCGAGCCCGACTCCGGCGGCGGAGACGACGCGGGCAGCGACGCGGGCGGCGACAGCGACGCGGGCAGCGACGGCGGCGGCGGCGACGTGTGCGCGCCTCCGGGCATCGGCGCGGCGTGCGACGCCGAGACCGGCGAGTGCCAGACCGGCCTCCGCTGCTACACGGGCAGCGCGGGCGACTTCTGCTCGGTGGATCGCGCGCCCGACTGCGGCGGCTTCGCGCACACGCGCTGCCCGGCGTCGGCGCCGTACTGCCTGCGCCCGATCGGCAGCAGCCTCGGCGCGTGCGCGACGGAGCAGGAAGCGATCTGCATCTGCGCGGTCGCGAGCGAGAAGATCCAGCCCGGTGAAGGCACCGAGGGCTGCCCCACGCCCCCCCGCTGAGCGTCGTCGAGAGAGGTGTTCGTCATGTCGAGATCGATTCGCGCGCTCCTGCTCGCGCTGCTGATGGTCGCGTGCACCGAGCCCGCGCCCGGGGCCGACGACGGCGGCTCGCCCGACGGCGGCCCGCCGCGCTGCGGGCCCGGCGACGACGGTGATGGCGACACCATCTCGAGCGTCGACGAGGGGCGCGCCGATCCCGACGGGGACGACGTCCCGAACGACGAGGACGACGACAGCGACGGCGACGGCATCGAGGACTCGGCGGAGGCCGGCGACACGAATTGCGCGTCGCTGCCCTACGACACCGACCAGGACGGCACGCCGGACTACCTCGACCTCGAGTCGAACGGCGACGGCGTGCCCGACGCGTCGCAGGGCACGACCGATCTCGACGAGGACGGCCTGCCCGACTTCCGCGACGCCGACGTCGACGGCGACGGGATCCGCAACTCGGTCGAGGTCGGCGAGGATCCGAACGATCCCGTCGACACCGACGGAGACGGCACCGACGACGTGCTCGATCTCGACTCCGACGGCGACACGATCTCCGACGAGCACGAGGGCGTGACCGAGCGCGACGAGGACGGCCTGCCCGCGTACCTCGATCTCGACTCCGACGGCGACGGCGTGGACGACGCCGACGAGGCGGGCGACGGCGACGTCGCGACCGCGCCCGTCGCGTGCCCGGTCGAGGCCGACATCGTGACCGGCGAGGTGCGCGACGACGGCGAGCCCGACTTCCTCGACACCGACAGCGACGACGACGGTCTCGCCGACGGCCAGGAGGTCGCGATCGGCAGCAACCCGTGCGACGGCGACAGCGACGACGACGGAGTCGCCGACGCGTTCGAGGGCGCGTACGTGCAGGTGCACTGCCCCGACGGACCGAGCGCGCCGGGCGCCGAGTTCTGCGACTGCGCGGTGAACGCGGACTGCGTGATCCCCGACGACGACTACTACGTCGTGCTCCCGTTCAACGCGCCGCCGGTGACGCGCACGCTCGTGTTCGGCACCGAGATCCGCTCGGCCGACGTGTTCTTCCTGTTCGACACGACCGGCTCGATGGGCGGCACGCTGCAGAACGCGAAGGACACGGTCACGCAGCCGACGACCGGCATCGTCGATCGCGTGCGCGCGTCGATCCCCGACACCTGGTTCGGCGGCGGACAGCACGACGATCTCCCGTTCTCCACGTGGGGCGCGCCGCCCGACGACGTCACGTTCGGGCTCGCGTCGACGATGACGGGTGTCGACGCCGACGTGCAGAGCGCGATCGACGGCATCGAGATCCACAGCGGCATCGACGCGCCCGAGGCGCAGGTGCCCGCGCTGCACGCGCTCTTCTCGGGTGTGGGCGGCACCTGGGAGCACCGCGGTCCGCTGGGCGGCGTGTCGATCTACACGCTTCCGAGCTACGGCGAGGCGTGCACCGGAGGGCGCTGGGGCGCGGCGTGCTTCCGCACCGACGCGCTTCCGATCGTCGTGCACTTCACCGATCGCTGCGCGCACGGCGGACCGCCCGGTGAGGATCTCGTGCACTGCAACCCGTACACGGGCGTGACGCCGGCGCTGCCGATGTGGCAGGACGCGGTCGACCTGATGAACGAGCGCGGCGCGCGATACGTCGGCGTCAACGCGGGCGCGGCCTCGTGCGACGGTCCGACGATGCCGAACGGCGTGTCGGCCTGTTACTTCATGCGCCGCACCGCGGAGGCGACGCGCTCGGTCGATCTGAGCGGACGGCCGCTCGTCTACGATCTGCCGAACGAGTCGACGCGCGACGCGTTCGTCGACACGGTCGTCGCCGCGATCGACACGATCCGCTCGAGCGTTCCGTTCGACGTGAGCACGAGCGTGCGCGGGGAGCCGCACCCGCTCGCCGACGCGGCGCGCTTCGTGAAGCGCCGCACGCCGGGATGCCGCGCGACGCCGGCGATCGATCCGTGCTGGGAGGCGCCCGAGGGCACCGAGCACGACCACGCGGTCGGGGGCACCGACGCGTCGACGTTCTTCTCGGTGGTGCCGGGCACGCAGGTCACGTTCGTCGTGACGTTCCGGAACGACTTCTTCGAGGGCAGCACGCAGAGCGAGCTCTTCATCGCGCACATCGAGGTGCGAGCGGGCACGGCGGTGCTCGACGAGCGCGAGGTCTACGTGATCGTGCCGGCGCGGCCGGTGATCCTGATCTGAGGATCGGCTGGGCGTCGGCGTGAGGCGCGTGGGGGTGGGTCCGCCGCCCGGGGTGCTGTCGTAGTCAAGTGCGGACGCGTGTGATCGCCGGATCGGGCGCGTCTCGCACCCGCTGATCCGCACACCGGGCCCTTCTTGCGCGAGGTGGCTCGCCGCGAACGAGGGTTGGTGTGCGGTGGCTTCAGGCGGTCGGATCGGAGAGCGACGGGACGGATAGGCCCGAACTGTCTTGTCGGACGTCCGCGTGAGCGGCGTCGGGTCGGCCTCGTTGGGCATTTCGCCCGCCGCGTCGATCTCGAGGGTGCGCTGGGACTCGCGGTGCAGCCTCGCGGGCTCGAGCACCCCAGGTGAGCGTCACCCGCTCGATCTTCGCGCCTTGGAGCGGAAGCGAAGAGAAGAGAGCGCGAAGCTCGCCGTCAGGAGCCGGCGAGCGAAGATTGTCCGGCGTCGCGCGAGGGCGACGCGGTCACAGCGGTCATCGAGCGCGTGTCGAAGAGCTTGGTCGCATCGAAGGGCGCTCCTCGCGCGACGTGCACCATCGCGCGCGCGAGCTTTCGCATCAGCGCGACGACGGCCTTGAGCTTGATGTCGGCGCGGTAGCCCTTTCGCGCTCGGTACCACTCACGCGCGACGGGGTCGCTCTGCACGAAGCGCAGCGCTGCGAGGAAGAGGTACCGACGCGCGCGTCCGGGACCTCGCTTCGTGATGTGGATCGTGTGCTGCCCGGCGTTGTTGCCGCTGCTCTGGACCCTGAGGTTGAGGCCCATCGCCTTCTCGAAGGACGCGGACGATTCGTAGTCGGCGGGATTGCCGAGGTCGGCGACGAGCGCAGCGGTCGTGACGGCGCCGAACGCGGCGCGGATCGAGTGGAGCTCGCGATGATTGGCGAGCTCGGCCTCGATGCGCTTGTCGACATCGCGGATGTGCTCGCGCAACGCGAGCATGTGACGCGCGAGCGAGCGCAGGAACGAGCGCTCCTGATCGTGCATCGACTCGCCGAGCGAGCTGACGGCGCAGCCGACGATCTGCTCGATGCGCTCGAAGGAGAGCGCCGCGCGCGAGACGCGTCGGAGCAGCGCGACTGCATCGCCGCGTCTGGCGCGGACCTCGGCAGGGCCGGGCATCTCGCAGAGCAAGTGCAGGTGCCACGCGGCGTCCATGTCGAGGTGCTGGGAGAGCTCGGGCCAGTGACGCGCGACGAGCGCTTCGAGCCGTCCGTACGCGGTCTCGAAAGGTCGAGCGTAGAGGTCGCGCTCGTCGATCAGACTGCGCATCGCCCTCTGGACTGCGCTCCGCTCTTTCCAGCGCTTCGAGATGCCTTGCGCGTGAAGATGCGCGAGCAGCGTGCACGCCTTGGCGTCGTGCAGGCTCGGCACTCCGTCGAGCAGCGCGGCCGCATCGTGGACCTTCTTGGCGTCGACGCGGAACACGGGGATGTCGCGCAGAGTCAGCTGATAGCGGAGCGCGTCGCCGTAGACGCCCGTCGGCTCCATCGCGACCTCGAGCGCGACGCCGAGCTCACGAAGACGGCAGAGCAGCTCGAGGAACAGGCGCGTCTGCTTCGGGTGCTCGAAGCGGACGATCTCGATACAGCGACCCGCTGCGCTCGCGAAGCCGGCGAACATCTTCGTCTTCGCGAGGTCGATCGCGACGATGCAGCACGCTCCGAGCGCAGTGGCGAGCTTGCTCGCGTCGACGTGTTGGATCTCGACGGTCCGATAGGTACGCTTGGCCACGGGGACGACCTCCTGCACGGCAGTTTCGACTGTCTCTTCGAGGCGTCCCCAACTCTCCTACAGCCGACTCGCGGGCTGCAGTACGAGAGGGCGTGAGCGTCGGGAGTCGGTGGTCGCATCGCGGCGCGCGCTTCGCGCTCTGCCGCGATGCTTCGATCACGCTGTGGTCGGAGTCTGCGAGCCCCCGTCGCACGAGGGCGGCGGACCCACCCCCACACGCCCGATACCGCGGTTCTGCCGGCTCACTCGGTTGGGGTGAGATGGCTCGCGACGGGCCCGCGCTTCGCCGCGGTCCCGACGCTCGCGAGCCGGGCTCTGCTGCGCATTCGCCGGAATGGAGTCGACGTCACGCGCGGAGCGCGGGACGGCGACGTGTGTGGGAGTCGACGTCACGGCGACCGCGCGGGACGGCGACGGTTTACGCGGCGCGCGTCCTCGCACGCATGCGAGCTGACGACCCGAAGAACGCGGCGGAGTCGCGTGCTGACGGAGCGTCCCCGTGCCTCCTGCTCGGCGTGTCCGATCAGCGCAGTGCGTGGCGGTGCAACAGCCGGTACAGGTACGCCCGGTCGATCCCCGCCGTCCTCGCTGCTGCCTTCACGTTGTCGTCGTGCACGCGCAGCAGCTCTTCGAGGTACGCGCGCTCGAACAGCGAGACCCATTTCTGCTTCTCGTCGGCGTACGCCTTCGATCCGTCGACGCCGAGGATCGCCGCGACGCGGTGCTCGCCCGAGGGCTCTTCGCGCGCGAGCTCGGGCTCCACGTCTCCGTCGAGCGGGACCCAACGTCCGAACGCGGCGCAGCGCTCCACGTGGTTGCGCAGCTCGCGCACGTTGCCCGGCCACGCGTGCTGCAGCAGCTCGTGTCGCCGCTCCCGCGCGATGCGCGCCATCACCGCGGCTGCGCTCGCGCTCTGCTGCTGGAGGAAGTGCTCGATCAGCAGCGGCACGTCCTCGCGACGCGCGCGCAGCGCGGGCAGCTCGACGCTCAGCACCGCGAGCCGGAAGTACAGATCCTCGCGGAACCGCCCCGCGCGCACCTCGGCGCGCAGATCACGATGCGTCGCGCACACCACGCGCACGTCGATCGCCACGTTCTTCTGGCCGCCGACCCGCCGCACCGTGCGGCTCTCGAGCACGCGCAGCAGCTTCGGCTGCATCGCGAGCGGGAGCTCGCCGATCTCGTCGAGGAAGATCGTGCCTCCGCTCGCCGTCTCGAAGAGCCCGGCGCGCGGACCGAGCGCGCCGGTGAACGCGCCGCGCTCGTGACCGAAGAGCTCGCTCTCGATCAGCTCGCTCGCGATCGCGCTGCAGTCGACGACGACCATCGGGCCGCGACGTCGCTCGCTCGCCTCGTGGATCGACCACGCCGCGACCTCCTTGCCGGTGCCGCTCTCGCCGCGCAGCAGCACCGTCGCGTCGCACCCCGCCGCGGCCGCGAGCTGCCGGCGCAGCTCGTTCGTGCGCTCGGAGCGACCGATCACGCGCGGGAAGCGCGCCGCGAGATCGTCCTCGCGCCACCCCAGGGACCATGCGGACGAGGCGCTCATCACCGGGCTCCCGTGCGATTTCGGATGCATCCGAGTATACGACCGAGGGCTCGACGAGGGCCCCCGCACCCCATGTGAATCAAGGGACTCACGCAGATGAGGGTGCTCTGGTCGGCTCACGAGACCAACTGGTCGCCGCACGAAACCGTATACGCAGCGTATACGTCGCTCAGCCCGCGAGGGGCAGCCGCACGACGAACCGCGTGCCCCGCTCGGCGTCCGACGAGGCGTCGAGCGAGCCGCCGTGCGCGATCGCGATCTGCTGCGAGATGTAGAGCCCGAGGCCGAGCCCTTCGCGGTTTCCGCCGCGCTGCGCGCCGCGCACGAAGGGGTCGAACAGCGTCGCGAGCACGTGCGGCGGGATCGGCGCTCCGCCGTTCGCGACCTCGACGCGCGCCATGCGGCCCTCGGCGTGCGCGCTCAGCCGCAGCGGCGGCTCGCCGTGCGTGAGCGCGTTGCCCGCGAGGTTCGAGAGCACCTGCGCGATGCGATCGGGGTCGGCGTGCAGCGCGAGACGGTCGTCGACGTCGAGCTCGAAGCGCGCGTCGTGGGTCGAGCACAGCTCGTCGACGACCTCGCGCAGCAACGGCGCGAGCGCGACGGTGCGCGCCTCGATCGGGAGCCCTCCGCCCAGCCGCGCGCGCGTGACGTCGAGCAGCTGCGAGACCATGCGGATCGCGCGGTCGGCGCTGCGGACGATGCGCTCGAGCGCGCGGCGGCTGGTCTCGTCGATGCTCGGTGCGCGCTGCAACGCCTGGGCGGTCATGCGCACCGCCGAGAGTGGGTTGCGCAGGTCGTGTCCCAGCACGCCGAGGAACGTCTCGCGGAACTGCGCGTGGCGCGCCTCGATCGCGAGCGCTTCCTCCGCGCGCTCCCGCGCCCGCGCCTCGGCCCACGCGGAGCGGAACGCGAGCGCCGTGAGCAGCGCACCGACGAGCGCGATCACGATGCCCACGACGCGCGCGTCCGACACCCGATCGCCGCGCGGCCGCACCACGAGCGTCCACGGGCGACCGGCGATCTCCATGCGCTGCACGCTCGGCGACGCGGTGTGACCGCTCGCCTCGATCTCGAAGAGCTCGCGCGCGGCGTGGGCCTCGGTGCCGTCGTGGATCGTGAGGTGCGCACCGAAGCCGTCGGGGAACATCGCGCGGAAGAGATCGCCGGCGCGGAACGGCGCGTACGCGAACCCGCGCAACCGCGCGCGGCGCTCCTCGAGCGTGCGCGGCACGTCTCCGCCCTCGTAGACCGGCACGTAGATCAGGAACCCGGGCTGTACGTCCCCGTCGATCTCCTGCACCAGCGTCACCGCGCCGGTCGCGGCAGGGACGCCCTCGTCGCGCGCGCGATCCATCGCCTCCCGGCGCGTCGCCTCGCTGTGCATGTCGAAGCCGATCGCGGCGCGGTTGCGCACGTCGCGCGGCTCGAGGAACACGATCGCGTGCCGCTCGCGATCGTGCGGGCGCTCGGGCCACAAGCCGCTCGCGGCGCCGTCGATGCGCGCGAGCACCGCGCCGTCCTGCTCGGGCTCGACGCGCTCCGACCAGCCGAGCCCCTGGATGCCCGGGTACTCGCGCACCTGGAGGTGCTCCACGAAGCGCGCGAACCCCTCGCCGTCGACCCGCTCGTCGTACGCGAAGAGCGCGGCGACGCCACGGAGCAGCGCGACGTACGCGTCCATGCGGCGCTCGACGATGCGCACCGCCTCGGCGGTCGCGCGCTCCCGGCGCAAGCTCGCCTGCGACTCGACCCACTGCGCCGCCGCGACCGCCGCGAACGTGACCAGCGCGATCGACGCGACCAGCACGATCCACGGCGTGCTCGAGCGTCGTCGGGGCGCGGAGTCGTGCGGCATGAGCGAGGTCGCTCCGTGGGCACATCGTCCCCGCGACGGCTGTGAGCCAGTGGCTGGCCCCGGACACCCCCGAGGGCGCTCGGGAGCTACCTTCGGGGCATGGGTCATCTCGTCGACGGGAAGTGGAGCACCGAGTGGTACGCGCCCGACGCGGAGGGGCGCTTCCAGCGTCCGCGCACCAAGTTCCACGGCTGGATCCGCGCGGACGGGAGCACCGATCACGCGCCGGTCGCGGGCCGCTATCACCTCTACGTCTCGACCGCGTGCCCGTGGGCGCATCGCACGCTGATCACGCGCGCGCTGCGCGGGCTCGAGCACGCGATCTCGGTGACCGTCGTCGATCCCCACATGGGCCCGGACGGCTGGCCGTTCGACGCGCGCGATCCCGACCCGCTCGGGCCCTCGCAGTTCCTGCGCGACGTGTACCTGCGCGCGAAGCGCGACTACACCGGGCGCGTCACGGTGCCGGTGCTCTGGGATCGCGAGCGCGCGACGATCGTGAACAACGAGTCGCGCGAGATCATGCGGATGCTCGACGTCGAGTGCGAGCCGCTCGCGACGCGCGGTCCTTCGCTCGCGCCGCCCGCGCTGCGCGCGCGCATCGACGAGGTGCTCGACGCGATCTACGAGCCGATCAACAACGGCGTCTATCGCGCGGGGTTCGCGAAGTCGCAGAAGGCGTACGAGGACGCGTGCCGCGAGCTCTTCGCGGCGCTCGATCGCTGGAACGAGGTGCTCGAGAGGCAGCGCTTCCTGTGCGGCGACGCGATGACCGAGGCGGACGTCGCGCTCTTCACGACGCTGCTGCGCTTCGACCTCGTCTACTACGCGCACTTCAAGTGCAACCTGCACCGCATCCAGGACTACCCGGCGCTCTGGGGCTTCGTGCGCGACGTGTACCAGACGCCCGGCGTGCGCGAGACGTGCGACCTCGACGCGATCAAGACGCACTACTACTGGAGCCAGGACGCGGTGAACCCGACGCGCATCGTGCCGCTCGGTCCGACGCTCGATCTCGACGCGCCTCACGGACGGACGGCGCGCACCAGCGCGTAGTCCCACGGATAGACGAGATACGGCCACGCGGCGAGATCGGCGGCGAGCGCGCGATGCCGCCACGAGTGACGCAGCATCCAGCGGCGGAACGCGGGCACGACGTCGTGCGCGATCGACTCGGCGTGCTCGACGACGAGCCCGGCGCGCGCGACGCGCGCGGCGTACTCGGGGAGCCCGTAGGCGTTGCCGAGCGGGAACGCGAGCGCGCGCGAGAGCTGCACGAGCATCGCCTCCTGCACGCGGTTGCGTGGTGGCGTGATCACGAGATCGGCGAGCGCGAGCGTGCCGCCGGGGCGCAGCACGCGATGCGCCTCGCGGAAGAACGCGTCGCGCGTGTCGAAGTGGAACGCTGCTTCGATGCTCACGAGGTGATCGACCGACGCATCGGCGAAGGGCAGGGCGGTCGCGGACGCGGCGACGAATGCGACGCGTTGCTCGAGGCCACGCGCGCGCGTGAGCTCGTACGCGGTGCGCAGCTGCACCGTCGACACGTTGATGCCGACGATCTGCGCGGCATCGGTGCGCTCCGCGACGCGCATCGCAGCGGTGCCGAACCCGCAGCCCACGTCGAGCACGCGCGTGCCGCCGCGGATCTCCGCGAGCTCGATCACGCGATCGAAGAGCGCGAGGTTCGCGGCGTGCAGCGTCGCGGGTCGCGCGCGCCAGAGCCCCATGTTCACCACGGGATCGGGGCCATCGGTGGGGAGCGCGTCGGTGCCGCGCAGGTCGTAGTGGTGCTCGGCGCGCGAGCCTGCGAAGGAAGCCCGGGACGTCATCGATCCTCCGGAGCGCGCGCTCGAAAGGCTGGCGCGTGTCGCTCGTGAGGTCGTGCCCGGACGGGGACGAGTCGTTCAGTACGGGCCCGAAGGATCGTCGCTCGCGTGCACCGGCTCGCCCTCGTGGGCTCGGTGGCCTCGGTGCGCGCGCCGGTCCGTTGCAGTACCGTGCGCGCCCGATGAGCAAGGTGCTGGACGAGCTGGTGAAGCTCCTCGCGCTCGAGAAGATCGAGGAGAACCTCTTCCGCGGGCAGAGCCAGGATCTCGGGTGGGGCCGCGTGTTCGGCGGGCAGGTGCTCGGGCAAGCGCTCTCCGCCGCGCTGCAGACCGTGCCCGCGGATCGCGCGGCGCACTCGCTCCACGCGTACTTCCTGCGCCCCGGGGACGTCTCGAAGCCGATCGTCTACGACGTCGATCGCATCCGCGACGGCAGCTCGTTCACCACGCGACGCGTGGTCGCGATCCAGAGCGGGCAGCCGATCCTCAACCTCCAGGCCTCGTTCCAGATCGTCGAAGAAGGCTTCTCGCACCAGGACGAGATGCCCGAAGCGCCGCCGCCCGAGTCGCTGAAGACCGAGCAGGAGCGCATCGCGAGCTACGCCGGTCGACTGCCGCGCGGGCTGCGCGAGCGCGCGGTCGCGGAGCGGCCGTTCGAGCTGCGTCCGGTCGACGAGGCCGACGATCCGTTCGTCCCCGCGCCGCGCCCGCCGATGCGCATGGTGTGGCTCAAGACCGTCGCGAAGCTGCCCGACGATCGCGCGCTGCATCGCTATCTGCTCGCGTACGCGTCGGACTACTCGTTCGTCACGACGTCGCTGCGGCCTCACGGCGTCACGTGGCTCACGCCGGGCATGCAGGTCGCGTCGGTGGATCACGTGATGTGGTTCCACCAGGACTTCCGGGTCGACGACTGGCTGCTCCACGTGATCGACAGCCCGGCCGCGCACGGCGCGCGCGGGCTGGTGCGGGGGCGCGTGTTCACGCGCGACGGACGGCTCGTGGCGTCGACCGCGCAGGAGGGTCTGATCCGGCTGCGCCCGCAGCAGCCGTGAGACCTCGTGTGATCTCGCTTGCAGGCGAACGGGCGTTCACCTATCCACGTCGGCCCGCGAGCAGCGCGCCGGACGGCGCCGCGGCTTCGTGCAGCCAGCATCGCGAGGTGCCGAGCTCGCGCGAAGACGAGGTGACGTGCGACGCGGTGCGAGGACACACCAAAGGCAGCGATGGACACGACCGACGAGAGCAGCGACACGCCGAAGCGCAGCAAGCGCGCGGTGAAGGCGGAGACGACCAGCGCCGAGGCGAGCCTCGCGACAGCGTCCGAGACCACCGAGGCCGCGCCGAGCGCGGAGACGCCCGCGGCCCCGCCCGCGGAGATCACCGAGACCGCAGAGACCGAGGCGCGCGTCGACGCGGCGCCCGCGACCACCGAGCCGACCGAGAGCGCGACGGCCGAGAGCGCGATGGCCGCCGAGTCGACCTCGTCGCCGGGTACCGTCCCCGCGGAGCCGATCTCCGATCGCCGCCGCCTCCAGGCCGAGCTCGAGGCGCTCGAGAAGAAGCAGGCCGAGCTGCGCCGCGCGCTCACCATCGCCGATCACCCCGACCTCGCCGACGCGATCCGCGTGGTCGAGGGCCGCGCCTACGCGGTCACGCGCGCCGAGGCGAAGATGGCGCAGGGGCTGTCGAAGGGCGAAGAGCGCCGCCGCGAGACGCTCGAGAAGAAGCTCTCGGCCGCGCGCGCGAAGCGCGACGAGATCGACGCGCAGATCGCCGAGCTCGAGCGTGAGCTCGCGCCGCTCGGCGAGGAGCGGATGCGCGCGTTCGAGCAGGAGCGTCGCGCCGCGCTCGAGGCGCTGGTGTCGGTGCTCGGCGCCCACGATGCGGCGTTCGCGGCCGCGGGGATCGACGTCGCGGCGCTGGTCCCCGAGCTCGCGCGCTGGACGCCCGAGCTGCGCACCGTCGCCGAAGAGATCGTGGCGCGCGGTAAGGCGTGATCGGAGGCCGCGCCGGGGGTTAAGCTCGGCGTGTGTCTCAGCACAGCGAGCCCGGGGGGAAGGGCGCGCCCGACGCGCGCCCGCTCGCGTCGATCGTCGCCGATCTCCAGGAAGCGGAGGCCGTCGGCGCGGAGCTCGATCGCGAAGATCTCCGCGCCGCGCTCGCCCAGGCACCGGTCGGCATCGCGATCTGGCGCGGCCCCGAGCACGTCTATCGCTTCGTGAACCGGCGCTACGCCGAGATGTTCGCGCCGCGCGCGCTCGTCGGTCGCACGCTGCGCGAGGCGTTCCCCGAGCTCGACGGCGACGCGTACGCGCTGTGGGATCGCGTGTACTCGACGGGCGAGCCGTTCGTCGCGTACGAGCATCGCGGCGACTACGACCGTCGCGGCACCGGTGTGCGCGAGGAGGCGTACTTCACCTTCAGCCTGCACCCGGTGCGCCGCGCGTCGGGCGAGGTCGACGGTGTCGTCGCGATCGCGACCGAGGTCACCGAGGCGGTGCAGATCGCGCGCGCGAGCGCGAAGAAGGACCAGGCGCACCTCGAGGGGATCGCCGAGACCGCGGACGCGCTGCGACGCAGCGAGGAGCAGCTGCGCGTCATCGTCAACACGGTGCCGGCGCTCGTCGCGTACATCGATCGCGACCTCGTCTATCGCTGGTGCAACGAGTCGTACGAGCAGTGGTTCGGCCCGGTCGCGCGCACGTACGTCGGGCGGGCGATGCGCGACGTCGTCGGCGAGCGCGCGCACGAGATCGTTCGGCCGCGCATCGACGCGGTGCTGCGCGGCGAGCGCGTCGCGTTCGAGGACGAGATCCCGTACGCGCACGGTGGCAAGCGGTGGGTCGACGCGACGTACGCGCCGGTGCTCGGGCCGCGCGGCGACGTCGAGGGCTTCGTCGCGCTCGTGCACGACGTGAGCGATCGACGCCGCGCGGAGCGCGCGCTCGATCTGCTGGCGCGCGCGAGCGTGGAGCTCGGCGCGTCGCTCGAGACCGACGTCGTGCTCTCCGATCTCACGCGCGTCCTGGTGCCCGACGTCGGCGAGTGGGCGGCGGTGTACCTGCGGGGCGAGGACGGGCGCACCACGCTCGCCGCGCTGACCCACCGCTCGCCCGAGAAGGCCGCGCTGATCC
The DNA here is from genome assembly GCF_000737325.1 of Sandaracinus amylolyticus. Lineage (NCBI taxonomy): Bacteria > Pseudomonadati > Myxococcota > Polyangiales > Sandaracinaceae > Sandaracinus > Sandaracinus amylolyticus. The sequence goes on along the minus strand of NZ_CP011125.1, from coordinate 9,224,232 downwards.
GCGAGGAGGTCGCGCGTTATCCGCGCCCCGACGACGCGACGTGCGGCCACGCGGCCGTGATCCGCACCGGGCGCGCCGAGATCTATCCGCGCATCGATCCCGCGACGCTCGATGCGGGCGCGACGTCCGCGGATCACGCGCGTCTGCTGAGCGACATCGCGCCGCGCTCGATGATGATCGTCCCGCTGCGCGCGCAGGGGCGAGTGCTCGGCGCGCTCTCGGTGGGGCGCACCGAGTCGGCGGTCGCGTACGACGCCGCGGATCTCGCGCTCGCCGAGGAGCTCGGGCGTCGCGCCGCGGCCGCGCTCGAGAACGCGCGCCTCTTCGCGCTCGCGCAGACCGAGCGCGTGCGTGCCGAGGAAGCGAACCGCGCGAAGGACGAGTTCCTCGCGATGGTGAGCCACGAGCTGCGCACGCCGCTCAACGCGATCCTCGGGTGGGCGCGCCTGCTCGAGCAGGGCGGCCTCGACGAGCCCAAGCGAGGCCGCGCGATCCACGTGATCGCGCGCAACGCGCGGGCGCAGGCGCAGCTCATCGACGATCTGCTCGACGTGACGCGCGTGGTGAGCGGCAAGATCCGCCTCGAGGTCCGGCGCGTCGATCTCGCGCGCGTGATCGACGCGGCGCTCGAGTCGATGCGCCCCGCGGCGGACGCGAAGCAGCTGACCGTCGAGGTGCAGCGCGATCCCGCCGCGAGCGAGATGCTCGGCGACGCGGATCGCTTGCAGCAGGTAGTCTTCAACCTGCTGAGCAATGCCGTGAAGTTCACGCCGGCGGGCGGCACGGTGCGCGTGCGATCGGAGCGCATCGAGCACGCGCTGCGGATCACCGTGACCGACAGCGGCGAGGGCATCGACCCGTCGTTCCTGCCCTACGTGTTCGAGCGCTTCCGCCAGGCCGAGGTCGGCACGACGCGCAGCAAGGGCGGGCTCGGCCTGGGGCTCGCGATCGTGCGCAGCCTGGTCGAGCTCCACGGCGGCACGATCGGCGCGCACAGCGCGGGACGCGGTCGGGGCGCGACGTTCACGGTCGTGCTCCCGATCGCGCCCGACCGCGCGGAGCCGCGACGCGGACCGCCGAGCTCGCCCGCGATGCCCGCGATCGCGCCGCCGGCGAGCACGCCGAGCCTGCGCGGCGTGCGCGTGCTCGTGGTCGACGACGAGCGCGACGCGCGCGAGCTGCTGCGCACGGTGCTCGAGGGCGCAGGCGCCGAGGTCACGACGAGCGCGTCGGTGAGCGAGGCGCTGGCGCGGATCGCGGCGCGTGTGCCCGACGTGATCGTCTCGGACATCGGCATGCCCGGGGAGGACGGGTACGCGCTGATCGAGACGCTGCGACGGCGCGCGGCCGAGGACGGAGGGCGCGTGCCGGCCGTCGCGCTGACCGCGTTCGCGCGCACCGACGATCGCACGCGCGCGCTGCGCGCCGGGTTCGACGTGCACGTCGCGAAGCCGTTCGATCCGGTCGAGCTGGTGCTCGTGGTCGCGAGCGTGGCGTCGCGCGCGAAGCCGACCTGAGAGAATCACAAGCCGGCTCGCCCGGTCCGCCCGCTCCCGTCCGGTCTCGGCACGGGCGAGCACTCCAGCGGAGGGTCCGACATCGGCTCGCCGGTCCGAGCCCTCCCGTCCGCGTGCTCCGCCCGCTCCCGTCCGGGCTCGGCACGGGCGAGCACTCCAGCGGAGGGTCCGAAATCGGCTCGTCGGTCCGAGCCCTTCCGTCCGCGTGCTCCGCCCGCTCCCGTCCGGTCTCGGCACGGGCGAGCACTCCAGCGGAGGGTCCGACATCGGCTCGCCGGTCCGAGCCCTCCCGTCCGCGTGCTCCGCCCGCTCCCGTCCGGTCTCGGCACGGGCGAGCACTCCAGCGGAGGGGAACCTCGGGGTCTGCGCGGCGTCGGACGCGACGTGCGGTGCGCGGCTTCGCTCGTGGTGATCGTCGTGGTCGCGTGGTCGCCGCGGGCGCACGCGCAGACGCTCGATGCGCCCGAGGACGTGCGCGAGGTCGCGCACGACGTGCGGGTCACGTTCGCCGAGGGCGTGGCCGAGATCGCGCTGCGCATCGAGCTCGCGCGCGACGGCACGCAGCGCGCCGAGATCGGCTACACGCTCGCGCTGCCTCGCGGCGCCGAGGCGATCTCGCTCGAGGTCTGTCGCGCCGGCGGCGGATGTCGCGCGCTCTCGAGCTCGATCACGCGGGGCTCGCACGTCGATCCCTACGCCGTCGCGCTGCACGGCGCGCCGCGTGGTCGCACGTCGCGTCCGATCGCGAGCGCGTCGTGGCGCCGCTCCGCGCTCACGATCCGCGCCGCGCCCGTCGGGGACGGCGCGCGCCTCGTGCTCGCGGTCCGCTACGCCGCGCCGCTCGTCGTGCGCGGCGGGACGTCGTCGTTGGTGCTGCCCGCGCGCGACGCCGATCCGCGCCTCGTGCCTGCGTCGATCACGCTCGTCGCGCCGGGTCACGACACGCTCTCGGTCTCGGGCGGCGCGCCGGGCGAGGACGCCGTGATCTCGGCGCGCGTCGCGTCACCGCTCCGCGTGCTCGCGGACGTCGAGTGCATCGGCGCGCGCTGCGCGCACGCGCACCTGGTCGAGCCGCGTCGCGTCGCGCGCCACGACGTGATCCTCGCGATCGACGCGTCGCCTTCGATGCTCGACGTCCCGGTCGAGCGCGTCGAGACGGCGCTGCGCACGGTGCTCGCGTCGCTCGCGCCGGGCTCGCGCGTGCGGGTGCTGCGCTTCGGAGCACGCGCGCGCTGGGAGACGTCGACGTGGTGCGCGCCCGACACGCTCGACGCCGCGCGGCTCGCGAGCGAGCTTCCCGGCGCGCTCGGGTCGCGCACGCTCTTCGACCTCCCGCCGGACGCGCTCGACGACGCGCGCTCGCCGCTCGTCGTGGTGATCGGCGACGGGTGGCTCGACCGCGCGGATCTCGCCGCGCTCGAAGCGCGAGGCGCGCGCGTGGTGATCGCGAACGTGTCCGACGCGCCCTTCGGCGGCGTGACGCTGCGCGCGGCGAGCGCGACCACGTCGACGATGACGCTCTCGCTCGGCGCGTCCTTCGCGGGCGCAGGCTTCGACCTCGCGTCGATCGTCGCCGAGCCCGCGCCGCGCGCGCGCATCGAGCTCCGCGGCGAGCCCGCGATCGATCTCGCCACGGTGCCCACCGGCGAGGCGCTCACGTTCTTCGCTCCGGGCCGCGCAGCTCGGCTCGTCGTCGGCACGCGCACGTCGCGCGCGTCGTCGCCGAGCGACGCGCTGCGTGCAGTGCTCGCGCAGGAGGGATCGTTCGACGCGCTCGCCCTCGATCGCCGCGTGCTCGGCGACCTCGACAAGTGGACGCGGCCTCGTCGTCGGCCGCCGCCGGTGCCCGGCGGCATCGGCGGCGTGCACTCGTGGATCACCGCGATGCCGATCGGCCACGGGCTCTACGCCCGCAGCGCACGTCCCCCGCTCCTCCGCGTCCCAGCGCCCGCGCGCATCCGCGCGACCGCCTCCGCCGAGACGCTGCGTCGAATGGTGCGCCGTCAGCTCGGCCCGCGCGTGCGCGGATGTCTCGCCGGCGCGCGCGCCGGGCGCCCCGACTGGCACGCGCACGTCACGCTCGATCTCTCGCTCGCGCATCGCGAGGTCCTCGGCGCGCGCGTGTCCGGCGAGAACGTCGATGCCTCGCTCGCGTCGTGCATCCTCGCCGGGGTCGACGACCTGCAGGTCCCGCGCTTCGACGGCCGGATCGACGTGAGCTACCCGTTCCGCGCCGTCGCGATCGCGCGTCCCGCCGCGCTCCCGCTCGACGACGCCACGTCCTCGGTGCTCGACACGATCGCGCCCGACGCACCGGTCGCGCCCGACGTGCTGCTCACGCCGTGAGCGCGCCCTCGAGCCACTCGCAGAGCGCCATCACCGCGGCGCGCTGATCCGGCCGCTCGGTCTCCATGCGCGGCAGCACCGCGATGCGCCCCGACGCCGCGCTCACCGTGATCCGATGCACGTGCGGCACGTCGATCACCCAGAGCAGGTCGTTGCCCGCGAGCGTCGCGCCCTCGGCGCGCGCCACCATCGCGCTGCGCAGCGCGAGCGGCAGCGCGCCCGGCGCGCGCACGTCGTAGAGATCGCGCCGCGCGCACGAGCGCGTCACCCGCACGTCGAGCGCGCCGACCGTGAACCGATCGAGCAGCTCGCCGCTCACAGCGGGCGACGAGCGACGATCTCGCAGCGCGCGTCACCGCGCGCGAGGCACTTCGTCTCTTCCGCGACGAAGTGATCGCTGCCGCGGAAGAGCCGGCGGTAGTAGTCCTCGTCGAGCGTCGGACGCTGCGTGATGTCGCCCACGTAGAGCAGGTTCATCAGGCCCGACACGCCGCCCGTCGCGAGATAGCAGCGCGCGTTCTTGCCGATCGGGTAGTCGCGCACCCAGCCGGTGCACTCGTACGCGTTGTCGATCGAGATCCGCAGCTCCTTGCCGGGCGCGAGATCCTCGATGCGCCACACGCCCCAGCCGAACGCGTTCACGACCGCGACCATCCCGCGGATCCAGTCCTCGCGCGTCTGGATCATCGGCGCGACGACGGCCTCCCACTCGGCCGACTGCATGATCCCGCCGAACGTGTTGAACGCGCAGACGTGGCCCGCCTCGACGAGCAGCGCGCGCGCGTCCTCCTCGAGCCCGCTGCCCTCGAGGTCGCGCGCGACCGCGAACGAGATGCGGTTGTAGTAGTCCGCGAAGTGCTGCGTGAGGTGCAGCCCGAACGCCGGGATCAGCCCCTCTTCGTTGCCACGGATGCCGAGGCCGGAGACCGCCTCGACGATCGTCTTCTCGTCGATCGCCATCTCAACGCACCTTCAGGAGGATCTCGGTCGCGTCACCCTCGCGCATGCTCGCGCACGCGCGCTGCTCCGCGTCGACGCGCTCGGGCGCGAGACCGGTCGCCGCGGTGAGCGCGCCGCGGAAGAAGCCCGTCGCGAAGTGATCGACGGGCCGCGACGAAGGACCGAACTTCGCGATCCAGCCCACCGCGTAGTGCGACGGAGAGATCGTCACGAGCCCGCCCATCGGCGTCAGCTCGCTCACGTCGGCACGACCGAAGCCGAGCGTCGCGAAGAGGCTCGCCGCGCGCGACATGCGCGCCGCGAACGTCTCGTCGGGCGCCTGGGCGAAGAGCCGCTCGAGCATCGTGCGCGACGCTTCGGTCGCCGCGCGACGCTGGATGCTCACCGCGCGATCGCCGAGGGCGTCCTCGAGCGAGCGCTGCAGGAACACGTTGTAGTGATGGCAGTGGAAGACGAGGCGCGAGCCTCCGATCACGATCGTGCCCTTCTCGCGATCGAACACGGGCTCGCTCATCCTCGTCCGCCTCCTCGTCCACTCTCCGAGAGGATCTCTCGGGCGATGCTCTCGGCCAGCGCGACGAGCGTCGGATCGTCCGGCAGCTCGGCGGCCTGGCGCGAGAGGGGTCGTCCAACCTTCAAGTTCAGCCTCGCGAGATCCACGTTCGGGAGTCCCTTGGACTCGGTCCGCACGCGGTCGACGATGGCCTGCAGCCGTACCCCCATGCGTGGATCAGTATCGATAGTTCAGTCCTAGACCGTCAATCGATTCTTTCCGGACTGTTTCCTGACCGGCACGTCCACCTTCGCGCACCCGCGCCGCCATACCCGTATTTCACGAATGACTGCGCGCAGTTGTCGCCGTCGACGCGCGGGCACGGTCGTGAGAGCTTCGCGTGATGCGACCAATCTCCGCCGCCGACGTCTTGCGCGCGACATTGGCCTCGTTCCGCCGGAGCTTCTTCGCGCACCTGCGCTGGAACGTCGGCTTCGTGGTCCTCGCGCTGCTCGTGCTCTGCTGCGTGACGATCGTGGTCTACATGCCCGCGATGCTGCTCAGCGGCAGTGGGTCGTCGATCGGGATCGCGATCGTGCTGCCGGTGTTCGCGATCGCGACGGTCGCGATCTTCTCGATCCATCAGGGCGCGACGCTCGCGATCGTGGCGGGCGAGCGCGCGGGCGCGCCGATCTCCTCGAGCGACGCGTTCAACGCGGGGTTCGCGCGCATCGAGGTGATCGCGTCGGCGATGCTCGCGCGCGTGGTCGTGGATGCGGCCGTCGCGATCGTGCCGGCGAGCGCCGTGCTCGTGCTGCTGGAGTGGGTGGCCGAGGGGTGGATGGACCCGGCCGTGCGCATCGCGCTCGCGATGCTCGCGGCGTACGCGGCCGGGCTCGCCGGGATGATCGGGGTGCGCACGTTCCTCGGCGTGTCGGGGCCGGTCGCGTTCCACGAGCGCGGCGGCGCGGTCGCCGCGCTCTCGCGCAGCGTCGAGCTCCTGCGCGGCCACCGCGGCTCGATGGCGCTCGCGCGTGTGCTCTGGGCGGTGATCGCGGTCGTGATCTACGGCAGCACCAACGCGCCGCTCCTCCTCGTGGCCGCGGCAGGGATGCGAGGCGGCGTCGCGACGCTGCTCGTGACGCTCTACGCGTTCGTGCCGTACGTCACGTCGCTGATGCTGCTCTCGTTCGACACGACGCTCGAGAGCGTCTTCTACGCGGAGCGGACCCGCAAAGACGATGCGCGCGACATCGCGCGCGCGTTCGAGTGAGCGACGCGCGAGCGCGGGCGTATCGACCCGCGCTCGCGCTCGAGCGCTCAGCTCACCATCTCGATCGGGCCGTTGCCTTCCGCGGTGCGCGCGACGCGATAACGCACGATCTGCCACCGCGGCGCGAGCTCTTCGGCGCGCTCGTAGAAGCTCTCGCGCACGACCTCGGGCGGCAGCTGCATCAGCGTCGCTTCGAGCCCCGTCGCGTCGAGCTGCGCGACGATCAGCCCGTTCACGTCGGTGCGCGAGTGCTTGAGCTGCGGCCGCGCGGTCATCATCAGCGAGTCGAGCAGGGTCAGCACGCTCTCGACGACGGGACTGCCGGCGAGGCTCGGGAGCTGCTGCGCGCTCCCATAGAGCAGCTCGCGGAAGTTCCCGCTGCTGATGCCCGGGGTCGTGAGCTCGATCGCCCGTCCACCTTCGCCGTCGTGATCGGTGACGAACGCCGAGTGGATGTCCCCCGAGATCACCAGCGCGTTGCGCGGCCGCAGCACGTCGCGCAGCAGCGCTTCCTTCTCGAGCGGGAAGCCGTCCCAGTGATCGACGTTCAGATAGAACTGCTCGGCGGGGAAGCCCTCGGGCAGCTGCGCGGCGAAGGGCGTCACGTCGAGGATCAGCGGCGAGAACGACACGCTCGATCCGAGCACGGTCCACGTCGCGTCGTCGTTCGCGTCGATCGCCTCGCGCATGAACCCGAGCTGCGCCTCGCCGAGCGGATGCGGCGCGCTCGGCGCGCGGTGCTCGGCCCAGAGATCGTAGTGACGCGCGACCACGAGATAGCGCGCGCCGATCGATCCGAAGAGACCGCTCTTGCCCAGCGAGGCGTACGAGAGCCCGCGCGGGAGCTCGTCGGTGATCTCGATCGGCGGGAGCGCGACGCCCGCGGCCGTCAGCGTCGCGTTCACGACCGCGGCATCCGCGGCGCCCGCGGTCGCTTCCGTCGCGAGCGTCGCGGCGCGCTCGGCGGGCGCGCCGCCGGCCGTGTACGCGCCGGTCAGCGCGGTCTGCAGCGCGGTCTTGTAGTCCGCGTATGCCGCGTCGGCGAGATCGACGTACGGGCGATAGCCGCCCATCTCGAACGCGACGTCCGCGGTCTGGCCCTCGGGCAGGCGGCCCTCGGTCTCGCGCGTCGTGAGCACCGCGCGCACCTGCGCCTCGGTCATCACGACCGTGCCCGGCCACGCGCTCTCGGCGATCGGATGATCGGGGCGATAGCTGCGGTAGTCGCCGACGACGAGGTGCAGGTGACGCCCGAAGCGCAGGTCGCGGTAGATGCGGTTCTCGGGGAACAGGCTCTCGGTCGCGCTGCCCACGAGCGAGCCCGCCGCGTCCTCGCCCGCGATGTCGCGCGCGATCGGGTGGAACTCGAGGAACACCTGCTCGGCGTTGCGGCGATGATCGGGATCGCGCTCGTCCTCGCGCCCGCCGCTGCGCGTCGCGACGTCCTGCCACGAGTCGTCGGCGAACTCGTGGTCGTCCCACGTGACGATGAACGGGAAGCGCTCGTGCACGCGCTGCAGGATCGGATCGCTGCGGTACGTCTTGTAGAGCTCGCGGTAGTTCGAGAGCGAGCGCGCGGCGTAGAACGTCTCGCCGTCCTCCTCGAGCGCGATCGCGCCCTCGGTGTCGGTGAACTCGACCGCGCGCTCGTCCGACGCGCTCATGAAGCTCGGATCGCCGGTCGTCTCGTAGATGTAGTCGCCGAGGTGCACGACGAAGTCGAGCTCGTCGTTCTCCGCGTCGAGCAGCGGGAGATACGAGTTGTAGAAGCGACCGACGTAGTCCTGGCAGCTCACGATCGCGAAGCGCACCGGCACGTCGGCGTCGCGCGCCGGCGCGGTCTTGAAGCGACCGACGCGCGAGCGAACGCTCTCGTACACGAAGCGGTAGTAGTAGCGAGTGCCGGCCTCGAGCCCGTCGACCTTCACGCGCACGCAGTGGTCGTGCGCGGCCTCCACGGGGATCTCGGGGCTCGAGAGCTCGACCCGCATCGAGAACGCCTCGTCGAGCGCGAGCTCGAGCGTGACGGTCGTGTCGACGGTCTCGCCCGCGCGATCCAGGCGCGTCCACAGCACGATCGAGTCGGTGCGCGGGTCTCCCGACGCGACCGACTGTGGGAACGTCCCCGAGGGATCGCCGTCGCCTCCGCCGTCGTCACCACATCCCGAGAGCGAACCTGCGAGCGTCACCGCGCCCGCGCTCACCACCACCGTCTTCAGGAACCTTCGTCGACCGATCGGCGGCATCCCCATTCGCGCTTCCTCCATCCACCGGATGGGGCAGCCTACGCGACGGGACGCGCATCGGCGACGTACGATCGTGGCGCGATCACGCGCGCGTGTGGTGCCCGCACCTCCACTGCGGGCGCACCGGCGGGCGAGTCGCGCGAGCGCCCGTCGTGGCGTGCGCCTATGGCCGCATCGGCCGATTCGTGCGCGATGGCGGACGAGGTGTGCTCGCGCACCGAGTGGAACGAGCGGCTCTTTACGGCCCCGTCGTGCTGCGGTGATCCTCGCTGCGCGATGCGTCGTTTCGCTCTTTCGCCTCTCTTCTTCTCCACCTCGATGGCGTTGCTCGCTGCGTGCGAGAGCGAGCCACCGATCTTCACCTCGCCCGATCGCGCGCTCGGCGATCGCACGCCGCTCTCGCGCACGTGCGACGAGCTCGACGCGACGCACTGCCTGATGCCGTGGCCGAGCAACGCGTTCACGGTCGCCGATCCGAGCACCGAGACCGGGCTGCGCCTCGCGGTCGACATGTCGCAGCTGAACCCGCGCGACGACGGCAGCGTGCTCACCCGGGCCGATGGGTTCTCGCGCGTCAGCACGCTCGTCGCGGGCTTCCCCCTGCACGTCGATCCGGCGACCACCGAGGGCGAGGTGCACCTCCTCGCGGCGTCGGACGCGACCGAGGTGCCGCTGCGCATCGAGACGTTCCTGCCCGAGACGAGCACGTCGTCGCTCGTGATCGCGCATCCGCTCGCGCCGCTCGACGCCGCGACCGACTACGTCGTCGTGATCACCGACGGCCTGCGCGACGACAGCGGCGCCGCGATCGAGCAGGACCGCGTCGTGCGCGTCGCGCTCGCGCTCGAGCCGGCGCACACCGAGGACGAAGCGGACCTCGCCGGCTATCACGCGCCGACGCGCGCGGTGATCGCGGAGGCCGGGATCGATCCCGAGCGCGTGCTGCGCACGTGGGACTTCACGACGCGCTCCGCCGAGGATCCCCTGCGCCGTCTGCGCGCGATGCGCGAGGCCGCGATCGCCGCGGTGGACGCCGGCGAGGTCGAGGTCGCGATCGACGAGGTCGAGCATCGCGACGAAGGTCCGGTCGCGAGCGTGGTGATGGGACGGCTCGTCGGGCTGCCGAGCTTCCTGACCGACACCGGGCTGGCCGCCGACGACGACGGCGCACCGGTCGCGATGGGCACCCGGGACGCGCCGTTCCGCATCGTGATCCCGCGCGGCGAGGGCGACTACCGCATGCTGATGTACGGGCACGGCACCGGCGGCAACGTGCGCGACGGGAATTTCGACGACGCGATCGCCGAAGCCGGGGCCGCCAAGATCGGCATCGAGTTCTACCGCTGGACCGACACGACCGTGATCGACACGTTCCTCGATCTCGCGCAGATGGCGCAGGGCTCGAGCGCAGCGGCGGCGGGCCTCGTGCAAGCGGTCGCGGACGCATCGGCGATCCGTCGCGCGGCGAGCACGATCCTCGGTGACGCGCTCTCCGCCGAGCAGCTCGGAGGCATGCCGAACCCGCACGTCGGACGTCGTCCCGACGACTCGGTGCCCATCTGGGTCGGTGGATCGCTGGGCGGCACGATGGGCCTCGTGTTCACCGCCGCGAACTCCGACGTGCAGCACGCGGTGCTCAACGTCGGCGGCGCCGGCTGGGCCACGTGGGTGCGCGACGCGCTGCAGTTCGGGTACATCCGCGGGCTGATCTCGATCGCGAACGGCGGCGAGCTCCACGTGCCGCTGGTCGTCGCGATCGCGCAGACGCAGCTCGACGAGTGCGACGGCGCGTCGTGGGTCGACGAGATCCGGGGCCCGCACCCGATCGTCGCGCTGCTGCAGGAGAGCATCGGCGACCCGGTGCTGCCGAACCCGGGGAGCGAGATGGCGGCCCGCGTGCTCGAGGCGACGATGATCGGCGCGCCGATCGTGCCGATCGCGGGCCTGCAGGGCGCGACGACGATCGCGGGCGCGAGCGCGATCACGCAGTACCGCGTCGCGAGCACCGACGCGCTCGACATCCACGGCTTCGCCGCCGAGGAAGGGCCCGCCGCCGACGCCGCGCGCGAGCAGATCATGGGCTTCGTGCAGTCCGCGTGGGCCGGCGAGGCGAGCGTCGAGGTGCCCGCGGGCTGCGCAGGCGGGAGCTGCGACTTCTCGCGATGAGCAAGGCGTTCCTCTGCGCGGCGTGCAGCGCGCCGCTCGATCCCGCGCACGTCGAAGGCACGATCGTCCGCTGCGCGTACTGCCGCGTCGCGCAGCCGAGCCCGTTCGCACCGCGGAACGTGCTCGCGTCGCTCGCGCCGCGCGCCGGCTGGCGCGTCTACGAGTCACGCACGCGCGAGCAGGGTGACGAGCTGCTGGTCCAGACCGAGCCGCGCGAGGACACGTACTTCACGTCGCTCGAGTCGCACGGCACGTTCGACGACTTCGAGGCGACGATCGCGCTGCGCCTGCTCTGGGGCGATCTCGAGACGTCGCGCGTGACGCTGATGCTCCGCAAGGGCGCGAGCGGTCACTACGCCGCGCACCTCTCGACGATCGGCACGTTCTCGCTGCAGCTCGTCACCGGCACCGAGCCGCGCGTGCTCGTGCCGTGGGCGGCGTCCGACGCCGTGCGTCGCGAGCCCGGCGCGCTCAACGAGCTGCGCGTCCGCGCCGAGGGCGACCGGCTCTCGATGTTCTTGAACGGTCGTTCGGTGATCGCGCTGCGCGACGCGACGTACCGGCACGGCTCGATCGCGCTCGCGTCGTACTCGAAGGTGCCGATGGCGTACGCGGTGCGTCGCGCGGAGATCACCGGGCTCGACGCGCCGCACGCGATCGACGTGCGCGGCGCGCCGGTGCCGGGCGCGCTCCCGCAATTCCTGCACGCGCCTCCGGGGCAGGGCGTCGAGGTCACGCTCACGTGGACCGGCGCGAACAAGATCGCGGTGATCAAGGCGATCCGCGAGATCACCGGGCTCGGGCTCGCGGACGCGAAGCGCTTGGTGGAGTCGACGCCCGCGCGCGTCGGCGACGCCGCGAGCATCGCCGACGCGAACCGCTGGATCGCGCACCTCGCGGCGCAGGGCGCGCGCGCCGAGCGGAGTCAGCGCGCGCAGAAGTAGCCGACGCGGTCGTTCACGTACTCGCAGCGCAGGCCCTCCGCCGCGCAGTCGCGCGTGCGGAGCATCGTGCCCTCGTGGCACCACACCGCGACGTCTCCGTCGCAGCGGCCGAGGTAGTCGACGCCGCCGCAGGGGTCGTCCACGCAGCCCACGCGACCGTCGACGCGGCCGCACGTTCCGTCGTCGCACGCGGCGCAGTCGCGCTCGCGCACCACGCCGCGATCGCACCATCGCGCGACGACGCCTGCGCACGCGCCCGCCTCGTCGAGGCCCTCGCACGGATCGGCGGCGGTGATGCAGCGATAACCTTCGGCCGCGGCGTCCCAGCCGCACGTCTCGCAGCGCTCGCTCCGAGGCGTCTCGCCGTCGCACCACACGGCGGTCTCGCCGACGCAGCGCCCCTCGCTCCCGAGCGTCGCGCAGTCGGTGCTGCCGTTCGTCGGCCCGGTGAACGACTCGATCCACTCGACCGCGAGATCCGTGCGCGAGTAGCGGTCCTGTCCGAGGCAGTTGGGATCGCCGTAGCTGAGATCGCCCGCGACGCGCACGCTGCCGTCGTCCGCGACGATCATCACCGGACCGCCCGAGTCGCCGAAGCAGACGCCTCGCTCGCCCATCCCGTCGATCACCAGGAACTGCGGGCTCTCGAACGCGACGATCGGCTCCGCCGTGAACTCGCGCTCGCCGCTCGATCCGTCCTCCTGCTGGCCGTAGCCCGCGGCCTCCGCGGTGCGTCCGAGCCACGTGTCGTCGAGCATCGTCGTGTTGATCGCGATCGGCTCGAGCTCGGCGATGCGCGACGACGCGGCCGCGTCCATGCGCACCAGCGTCATGTCCTGGCTCGGGTGGTTCTGCACCTGCGCCGCGGTGAAGCACACGTTCGGGTTGCGCGGATCGGCGCCGACGCAGAACGAGCCCCCCACGCGGATCCCGCAGTGCCTCGCGGTGAGCACCCATTCGTCGGTGATGAACGTGCCGCTGCAGCCGTCCCACGAGCCGATCGCGAGGATCTGCCCCGGCGTCAGCGGCATCGCCGTGGGCTCGCGCGTCCCGTTGTAGACGAGGGGCACGAGGCGCTCGTCGCACGTGCCCGCGGGCCCAGCGTCGATGGTCGTTGTGCGCGCGTCGGGCGTCTGGGTGCCGCCTCCGTCGACCACCGCGGGTGGTTCGTCCGTGCCGGTGGAGCAGCCTGCGAGCACGAGGAGGAGAATCGAGACCGGCCGGCGCATGGCCGCGCAGGATGCTGGCGCCCCAGTCCTCGCTCCAATGATCGACCTCACGTCCGATTCGGGCCGGCGCCCCACTGCATCCCGCGCTTTCCGCGATCGACTTGTTCGAGACCGCGCCCTAATGTGCCGGCGCCGGGAGAGCGATGAAGGACAAGCACATCCGGATCCGCATCGAGCAGTGCCTCGCGCTGGCGAACGCGAGCAACTGTCCGCGCCGCAAGTTCGGCGCGCTGCTCCTCGACCCCGAGCGCAACGTCGTCTTGATGGACGGCTACAACGGCGGTCCGCGCGGCGGCGGAGAGCTCTGCGGCGGCACCGAGTGCCTGCGCGACACCCTGCAGGTGAAGTCGGGCACGCGGATGGAGGTCGGCTGCCATCACGCGGAGATGAACGTCGTGTGCAACGCGGCGGCGAGCGGCGTCGCGTGCCGCGGCGCGTGGCTGATCGTGACGGGCGAGCCGTGCCTGATGTGCGCGAAGATGATCCACCACGCGGGCATCACGCGCGTGCTGATCGTCGAGGGCGGCTACGCGGGCGAGAACGGCGTGCAGTACCTCAAGACGCACGGCGTCGAGGTGCAGGTGGTCGAGGGTCCGAAAGATCCGCGGCTCGGCACCGTGTAGCGGTGGCACTCGGAGTGCTGGAGGCGATGGTCATGCGCTTCTCGCGTCTCGCTCTGGCACACCTCGTTGCGTTCGGTCTGGTCGGCTGCGCGGACTCGCACGGGCGAGGGGCGACCGAGCGAGATGGAGGGCCCGTCGACGCGGCGATCCTCCTGCACGACGCGCAGGTCGGTCCCGACGCCTCGCTGGTCCTCGACGGCGGTGCGCGCGTCTCGTGTGATCCCGCCGACGCGCGCCAGGCGCTGTGCGTCGACATCGTGTGCGACGGGCTGCCGACCTGGCACTGGAACGGCGACTCGTGCTTCGCGATCGACTGCGGCACCTGTGAGGGCGCCGACTGCGATCGCGGCTTCCGTTCGCAGGGCGAGTGCCAGGCCGCGCACGCGGCGTGCGATGCCGCGCTGTGCGAGTCGACGGGCGGCGAGTGGCTGTGGTGGGCCGAGGAGTGCGGGCACTTCGAGTGCGGGTTCCCGCCGCCCGAGGTGTGCATCCGCGGCATGCCGGTGTGCGACTGCGGTGACGAGCGGCGCTTCGAGCCCGGCGTCGGCTGCGTGATCGCGGGCTGTCCCGAGGTCGATCCGCTTCCGCCCGACGTGCTCTGCGCCGAGACCGGCGGCGAGTGGGGCCCCTTCTGCGTGCACTCGCAGTGCGGCGAGCAGTCCGAGCTCGCGTGCGCCGCGCTCGCGTGCCACTGCCCGGGCGTGACCCAGGTGTTCGACTCGCTGCGCGGCTGCGTCGACGGCACGCGCTGCTTCGAGCGCAACCCCGGCGAGCGCTGCCACGAGCGCGCGCGGTGCGGCGGCGGGACGATCTGCTGCGACCAGTGCGGCGGCGCCGGCTGCGCCGGAGAGCCCACGTGCGTCGCGCCGACGTGCGATGATGATCCGAGCGTCGACACCTGCGGCAACCGCCGCGACGCGCCCTGACGATGCTCCCGAGCACGATCCTCCTGGTCGATCATCACGCGCCGCTCGTGCAGGCGTGGCAGCGCGCCTTCGAAGATGTCGAGGGCGTGCGCGTCTCCGCGGGCGACTTCTTCGCGCACGACGCCGACGCGATGGTCAGCCCCGCGAACAGCTTCGGCATCATGGACGGCGGGATCGACCGCGCGATCCGCGACCAGCTCGGGCACGACGTCCAGCGCGCGCTGCAGCAGCGCATCGTCGAGCGACACCACGGTGAGCTCCACGTCGGCCAGGCCGAGATCGTCGAGACCGGCCACGCGCGCTGGCCGTGGCTCGTCGCGGCGCCGACGATGCGCGCGCCCGAGAGCATCGCGAGCACGGTGAACGCCTACGTCGCGTTCCGCGCGATCCTGCTCGCGGTGCGCGCCCACAACGAAGCGTCGCCCTCGCGCGCGATCGACACGCTGCTCTGTCCCGGGCTCGGCACGGGGATCGGCGCGATGGACCCCGAGCGCTGCGCCGTGCAGATGCGCATGGCGCACCGCCAGGTGCACGAGCCCGCGCGCATCCCGTCGTTCGATCGCATCCACGCGATCCATCGCGCGCTGCGCACCAGCTGATCGGCCCACGCGCTCTCGCCGCGACGTACACTCCGCGGCACCGATGAAGCTCGCCGAGCAGATCGCCGCGGAGATCCTCCGCGGCTTCGACAAGCACTACCGGATCTTCCGCGACATCAGCAGCGCCGCGAAGGATCGCTTCGAGCGCGCCGACTGGGCCGCGTCGCGCGAGGCGGGCCGCACGCGCATCCACTTCTACGATCAGCGCGTGCGCGAAGCGGTGGATCTCGTCTCCGATCGCTTCCCGCTCGCGACGGTCGAGGAGCTGATCTGGCCGCACGTGAAGCAGGCCTACTTCCAGCTGCTCTACGAGCACCGACAGCCCGAGTGCGCCGAGACGTTCTTCAACTCGGTCGCCTGTCGCGTGCTCGATCGTCGCTACTACCGCAACGAGTACATCTTCTGGCGCCCCGCGATCTCGACCGAGTACCTGACCGGCGGCGAGCCCGACTACCGCTCGTTCTACGATCGCGGCGAGGGCCTGCGCGGCGCGCTGCGCGACGTCGTGCTCAGCTACGAGCTGCGCGGCCAGTGGCAGGACCTCGAGCGCGATCTCGATCGCCTCGAGCGCGCGGTGGCCGAGCACTTCGGCGGACCGTGGACGAGCGACGTCGACTTCCAGATCCAGGTGCTCTCGTCACTCTTCTACCGCAACAAGGCCGCGTATCTCTGCGGGCGCGCGCGCAACGGCTACCGCGAGTACCCGTTCGTCGTGCCGATCCTCAAGGACGAGCAGGGCGCGATGTTCCTCGATGCGCTCCTGCTCTCGCCGCAGGACATCGGGCGCGTGTTCTCGCTCGCGCGCGCGTACTGCATGGTCGACATGGAGGTGCCCGCCGCGTTCGTGCAGTTCGTCTCGTCGATGCTGCCGCGCAAGCCGCGCTCCGAGATCTACACGCTCGTCGGGCTGCAGAAGCAGGGCAAGACGCTCTTCTATCGCGACATGATGCTGCACCTGAAGCACTCGTCGGACTGCTTCACGGTCGCGCCGGGCACGAAGGGCATGGTCATGGCGGTCTTCACGCTCCCTTCGTTCCCCTACGTGTTCAAGGTGATCCGCGACTGGTTCCCGCCCCCGAAGGACGTCGATCGCGCGAAGGTCGAGGATCGCTACCTGCTCGTGAAGCACCACGATCGCGTCGGGCGCATGGCGGACTCGCTCGAGTACTCGCACGTCGCGTTCCCGCTCGAGCGCTTCGAGCCCGAGCTGCTCGCGGAGCTGAAGAGCGTCGCGAGCTCGATGATCCGCATCGAGGGCGATCAGCTGATCGTGAAGCACCTCTACATCGAGAAGCGCCTCGTCCCGCTCGATCTGTTCCTCCAGAAGAGCGACGAGCAGCGCACGCGCGCCGCGATCCGCGAGTACGGCAACGCGATCAAGGAGCTCGCGAGCGCGAACATCTTCGCGGGCGATCTGCTGCTGAAGAACTTCGGGATCACGCGCTTCGGGCGCGTCGTGTTCTACGACTACGACGAGATCGGCTATCTCACCGACTTCAAGTTCCGCCGCATCCCGAAGGCGCGCGACTACGACGACGAGATGAGCGCGGACCCGTGGTTCTCGGTGGGCCCCCACGACGTGTTCCCCGAGCAGTTCCCGACGTTCCTGTTCGCCGATCCGAAGCAGCGCGAGATCTTCATGGAGCTCCACGGCGACCTGATGGACCCCGCGTTCTGGATCGCAGCGCAGGACCGCTGTCGTCGCGGCGAGCAGGCCGACATCTTCCCGTACCCCGAGAACCTGCGCTTCAGCCGACGCTTCGAGTGATCGGCGGCTCGCGGCCCGATCGCGCCCTTCGTGCGCGCAACTCTTGCGCTCCGCGCGGACTTTGCTCGGCGAATTCCTCAATGAATTCGCGCGCTGTCCCTGGCGCCGGGCTTGCGGAGAGTCGGCCCGCTCGCGCAGACAGGACGCTGCGCTGACGAGGAGGGCTCGACATGGGAATCGTGAATGGTCTGTGGCTCGTGGTGCTCGGTGTGCTCGGTGCGGCGAGCTTGATCATCGCGCGTCGGCCCGACGCGAAGGACGCGATCGCGAAGCTCGCGCCCTACCAGGGCTGGATCGGCGCCATCTCGGCGCTGTGGGGTGTGTGGGGCGTCATCAGCAGCGTGCTGAACATCGGCTGGATGACGACGTTCCCGATCTACTGGTTCACGTTCCTCGCGGACTCGCTGCTCTCGGTCGCGCTCGGTCTGCTGCTCGGCGTCGGCGTGCTGAAGACGTTCATCAAGGACGCGACCGCGCAGGCGAAGATGGACCAGACGATCGCGAAGCTCGCGCCCTTCCAGGGCACGATGGGCCTGGTCGCGATCGGCGTCGGCGTGTGGATGATCCTCGCGTCGATCCTCTTCGCCGCGGGCTGATCCTCCTCTCGCGCGAGCACCGCGCCTCGGACGATCCGGGGCGCGGCGCCCCTCGCGCTCGCGCGCGCTCTGGTACGGCGCTCGCGACGATCGGCGCGTGCCCAATGCGTCGCTCGTGCTCCGAAGCGCCGACGTCGCCGCGTTGCTCGAGCGCTCGCGCGACGGGCTGATCGAGGAGTGGACGCGACGCGTGCGCACCGGGCACGCGGTGACCGGTCCGGCGCGTGATCTGCCGCAGCCGTACCTCGTCGATCACATGCCGCGGCTGGTGGCAGACCTCGTCGCGGCGCTCGAAGCACGCGCGGTCACGCAGGCGCCCGCCGGGGACATCGGCCGCACCGTGTGGCACGGCGCGCACGCCGAGGCCCACGCCGCCGAGCGCTTCCGCGAGGGCTATGCGCTCGACGAGGTCCTGCGCGAGCTCTCGGTGTTCCGCGCGACGGTCGTCGAGCTGCTCCATCGCCAGGATCGCACGCCCGAGCTCGATGCGTTCGAGCTCGTGCACACCGCGATCGACGAGGCGATGGCGGTCGCGGCGCGCTCGTACGAAGAGGAAGCGCGCTCGACGCTCGCGCAGAGCGAGGCGGCGTACCGCCGCATCGTGACGAGCGTCGCGGACCACGCGATCATCCTGCTCGACGTCGACGGGCACGTGCGCACCTGGAACGTCGGCGCCGAGCGCATCACCGGCTACCGCGCGGACGAGATCCTCGGTCAGCGCTTCGACGTGCTCTATCCGCCCGAGCAGCGCCCGGAGCGACCTCGTCGGATGCTCGACACGGCCACGCGCGACGGGTTGGCGAAGGACGCGGGCTGGCGGATGCGCAAGGGCGGGACGCGCTTCTTCGCCGAGGTGACGCTCACCGCGATCCACGACGCGAAGGGCGTGCTCTGCGGGTTCTCGAAGGTCACGCGCGACGTGACCGAGCGCTGGCGGAGCGAGCAGGAGCTCCGCAAGAGCCGCGAGCTGCTGAAGGGGCTGATCGATCACTCGCCCGCGCTCGTCGCGGTGAAGGATCTCGAAGGGCGCTACCTGCTCACCAACCGGCGCTTCGCCGAGCTGCTCGCGCCGAGCGGTGCGTCGATCGTGGGGCGCGACGATCGCGAGATCGTCGGCGGCGAGCTCGGCGACCGACTCTACGCGCACGACGTCGAGGTGCGGCAGCTCGACCATGCGATCGATCGCGAGGAGGTCGCGCCCGACGGCTCGACGTTCCTGGTCTCGCGCTTTCCGGTGCGCGACGCGGAGCAGCGCACGTTCGCGACCGCGGCGATCGCGACCGACATCACGGAGCGCAAGCGAACCGAGCGGGTGATCGCGGCGCGCGAGCAGCGCTTCCGTGATCTCTTCGCGCTCGCGCCCATCGGCATCGCCGAGCTCGATCCCGCGACCGGCGAGATCACGCGATCGAACCCGCGGCTCTGCGCGATCACCGGCTACGGCGAGGACGAGCTCCGCGGGCGCGTGCTCGACGACCTCGCGGACGCCTCGGTGCGCAGCGCGTGCGGCGCCGCGTTCCACGCCGTGCTGCACGGGCCGCGCACGAGCACCGAGCACGAGACGCGCTTCGTGCGCAAGGACGGCACCACGGTGTGCGTGCGCGCGGTGCTCGCCGCGTTCCACGCCGAGGGCGAGGAGCGCGCGATCGCGATCGCGCTCGTGGAGGACATCGAGTCGCGCAAGGCGCTCGAGCGCGAGCGCGAGCAGGCGGCGGAGCAGCGCGAGCGCTTCGTCGGCATCGTGAGCCACGATCTGCGCAACCCGCTCGGCGCGATCCTCTCGGCGGTGTACCTGCTGGAGCGAAAGGGCGCGGTCGGCGGGACCGACACCGCGCTGCTCGCGCGGATCCACCGGAGCGCGGACTCGATGCGCGCCCTCATCCACGACCTGCTCGACTACGAGCGCGCGCGTGCGGGCGTCGCGGTGCCGATCACGACGCAGCCGGTCGAGCTCTGCGCGCTGATCGACGAGGTCGTCGCCGAGACCCGGCAGGCGCATCCGCGCTCCCCGATCGAGGTGGAGCAGTGCGCCGCGTTGCGCGGGCAATGGGATCCGGCGCGCGTGCAGCAGGCGCTCACGAACCTGCTCGTGAACGCGATCCACCACGGCGAGCCGGAGCGGCCGGTGCGCGTCGCGGCGGTGCGGCGCGACGGGCACGCGGAGCTCTCGGTGTGGAACGCGGGCGCGCCGATTCCGGGCGGGATCCGCGACACGCTGTTCGAGCCGTTCAAGCGCGCGCAGCGAGGCGGCGCGGGCGTCGGGCTCGGGCTGTTCATCGTGCGCGAGATCGCGATCGCGCACGGCGGGACCGTCGAGTTCGAGTCGAGCACCGAGCAGGGCACCACGTTCCGGCTCGTGCTGCCTCTCGCGTGAAATGTCCCGGCCTTGTCACGGGAGGTCGCGCGCCGATGTGAGCGGCGCACGAGGGAGGTCCGTGATGAGCGGTAGCTCACGAGCACGGAGTGGCAGAGCGAGCGACATCGACGAGCTGGTCCCCACGGAGCGCGCGGCGGCAGCGCGCGCGCGCCGGGCGCGACGCTCGAGCGGGATGCGGATCTCCGAGCCCCGCTCGGTCGTGGTCGTCGAGGACGACGCGGATCTGCGCGCGATCTATCGCGAGATGCTGGAGCGCGACGGCTGGGAAGTGCGGGTCTTCGAGAACCCCGACGACGCGCTACGGGCGATCGTCGCGCGGCTGCCACACGTGGTGCTCACCGACGTGAACCTCAACGGGCAGAGCGGCCGTGAGCTCGCGCGCACGCTGCGCAGCGACGAGCGCACCGCCGGCCTCGCGATCGTCGCGGCGAGCGGGAGCGTGATCCCGACGACGCCGCTCCTGCGGATGTTCGACACGTTCCTGCGCAAGCCCGTCGACGTGACCACGCTCGGCGCGGTGCTGCGCGAGGTGGTCGATCGCCGGTTCGCGATGGACTGAGCTACGCGATCGAGACGCGCTCGACGCCGCCCTCGAGCAGCTTCCCGCCGATCGTGAGGTAGAGCGCGCCGCCGCTGACCGAGAGCGACCAGCGGTTCACGCGGTCGAGCGTCGTCGCGATCGCGTCGAGGTACGCGCCGTCGAGCGCCACGAGCGCGAGCTCGTCCGCGCGATGGACGCCGCGCTCCGCGATCTCGCGCGCGAGCTGCGGCACGTTCTTCCACGCGTACACGACGACGCGCGCGCCGGTCTTGCTCGCCTTGTGGAGCCGATCCGCGGAGGGCGAGCCCACCTCGATCCACGCGCGCAGATCGCCGCGCAGGTCGCGCTGCCACAGCGCGGGCTCGTCGCTCTCCGCGAGACCGCGCGTGAAGTCCACGCCCTCGTCGTGCTCGAGGCAGCGCGCGATCACGCGCGCGACGAGGTAACGATCGGTCTCCGAGGGATGCTGCGCGACGCGGAGATCGAGCGTCTCGTACACGCCGCGATCGGAGTCCGCGAGCTCGATCTCGAACCTTCGCATCGTCGCCGTGAGCGTCATCGCGCCTCGTCCTTCGTCATCATCCACCTGCGCCCGATCACGAGCAGGATCGGCGAGACCATCGCGACGGCGCCGTGGATCGTCCACATCGTGCCCGGCGAGCCCGGGCTGCCCTCCGGCAGGAACGCGTCGAGCATCGAGCCCGCGTAGAAGCCGGTCACCGTCTTCGCGAGGAACCACGGCAGGCCCGCGAGGCCCATGTACACGCCGAGCCGTCCCGGCGGCGCGAGATCCGCGACGTGCTCGAGGAAGCGCGACGACCAGATCGCCTCGCCGAGCGTGAAGATCACGACGTAGAGGATCAGGAGCGCGAGCGACGGCGGCGCGGAGAGCAGGAACGTCGCGCTCGCCGAGACGAGCGTGCCGAGGATCATCACGTCGATCACGTGCATGCGCCGCGTGACCATCGTGAGCAGCGGCACCGCGAACACGATCACGATCGGGTTGAGGCCCTGGATCCACTCGACGCGCGCGCCGACCTCGGCGGGGAACGCGCGCGTGACGTAGTCGGGGATCGTGAGCCACTGGTGCGCGAAGAGCGTGCGCACCGGGAGCAGCGCGAAGATGAAGAAGAGGAAGCGCGCGTCGAGGATCGGCAGGCGCTTCATGCGATCGACGAGCGAGCCCGTCTCGGCGGGCGCGGCGGGCTCGGCGATGCGATCGCGCGCCTCGACCTTCTTCGTGAAGAAGACGACGTTCACCAGCAGCACGAGCGCGGTGACCGCGGTGAAGAACCAGAACGAGCCGGTGATGCCCGCGGTCGGCACGTCCTCGACCGACACGCCCTCGACGTGATGCGCGAACTGCTCGCGCACGAAGGGCGAGACCATCTCCCCGAGGAAGATCCCGAGGTTCATGATCGAGTAGAGGAACGCGTAGCCCATCGAGGCCGTGCGCTCGTCCGTGTACTGCTTCACGCCGGCATAGAGCGCCGGCTGCACCGCGCCCTCGGCGAAGCCCATCACGAGGATCGCGATCCACGCCGCGGTGAGCGCCGCGCCGGTGCCTGCGCCGAGCGAGGGCGAGAGCGTGAGCAGCACGCGTCCGACGAGCACGATCGCGATCGAGACGGTGAGCGCGCGGCGCGCGCCGAGCCGATCCGAGAGCGCGCCCGCGCCGAGCACCATGAAGAGCGTGACGAGCCCGGTGAACGTGCTCGTCGCGATCGTCGCGCCGCGCGCGTCCATGCCGACGTCGTGCTGGAAGAAGAGCGTCAGCAGCGAGAGGAACCCGAAGTACGCGATTCCATCGCCGAAATTGACCCAGTTCACGAGCCAGAAGCCGCGGGACGCGCGCGCGAGCCGCGACAGGACCTCGCGCAGCGGGACGCGCTCCTCCTGCTCCTTGGTCGTCATCGCGCGCGAGGATGCACGCGCGCGGTGGCGGCGTCACGCGCGCGAGATCGCCGCGCGCCGCTGCTGGGCGACCCGGTGTCGAGATCGCGCGTCACGGTGAAGCTCGACGTTCGACTTCCAGCGCACACGCGTGCCGCGCGCCCCTCGTGGCGCGATCGAGCGCGCGTTTTTCATCGCTGTGCGCGCGACGCACGCGCTCGTCGTTGTCGCGAACAATAGTTGCGCCGAGAAAACAGGGCGAAACCTGACCGGTTCGTCAGGAGGCGTGCGTGACCGATTCGTGACCGTCGACGCTGCTTTCGGGTGGACAGCGCGCCCAGGGACCGAGTAGGCCGGGGACCGCATGGGGCACGCGACGACTGTAACGGCGGGATCTCGGATCTCGGGAACGGGTCACTACGTGCCCTCGCACGTGATGACGAACCGCGATCTCGAGTCGCGCGTCGACACCACGGATCAGTGGATCGTCGAGCGCACCGGGATCCGCGAGCGGCGCATCGCCGCGGAGGGCGAGGCCACCAGCGACATGGCGGCCGAGGCCGCGCGCCGTGCGCTCGCGTCGGCGGAGCTCGACGCGCGCGACATCGACATGATCATCGTCGCGACGGTCACGCCCGACATGCCGCTGCCGTCGACCGCGGTGTTCGTGCAAGCGAAGATCGGCGCGCGCAACGACTGCGCGGCGTTCGACATCGCCGCGGCGTGCGCGGGCTTCTGCTACGCGCTCTCGATCGCCGACAAGTTCGTGCGTGCGGGCGCGGCGAAGCACGTGATGGTCGTCGGCGTCGAGCTGCTCTCGCGCGTGGTCGACTGGAGCGATCGCAGCACGTGCGTGCTCTTCGGCGACGGCGCGGGCGCGGTCGTGGTGAGCGAGTCGCGCGGCGACGGGCGCGGGATCCTCAGCACCGCGATCCACGCGGACGGAAGCTACGCGTCGGCGCTGCGCATCCCGGGCGGCGGGAGCGCCGAGCCCGCGAGCGCGCGCACGCTCGAGCTCAAGCGACACTTCGTCGAGATGAACGGCCGCGAGATCTTCAAGGTCGCGGTGAAGAACCTCTCGTCGGCGAGCGCGGCCGCGCTCACGGCGGCGGGGGTCGCGGCGGACGATCTCGACTGGGTCGTGCCGCACCAGGCGAACCTGCGGATCCTCGAGGGCGTCGCCGAGCGCACCGGGGTGCCGCTCACGCGCTTCTACCTGAACCTCGCGCGGTACGGGAACACGTCGAGCGCGTCGATCCCGATCGCGCTCGACGAAGCGGTGCGCGAGGGCGCGATCAAGGCGGGGCAGAGCGTGCTCTTCTGCGCGCTCGGCGGCGGCGTCGCGTGGGGCAGCGCCGTGATCCGCTGGTGAACCGGATCGCGCGGTCGTACGTCTAGCGACCGCATGACGAAGCGCATCGTCCTTGCCCTCCTGCTCGCACTCGCCGGGTGCGGGGGGCCCTCGCAGACCTCCTCGAGCACCTCGACCACGCCGGCCACCCAGGTGACCCCCGCCGATCCCGCGGACGCGCGCGCGTTCGCGACCGCGACCAGCGCGTTCGGGCTCGACGTGTGGCGCGCGCTGCGGGCGCGCGGCGAGACCGGGAACCTCGCGATCTCTCCCGCGAGCCTCTCGACCGCGCTCGCGATGACGTACGGCGGCGCGCGTGGCGAGACCGCGACCGCGATGCAGCGGACGCTGCACCTCGCGACCGATCCCGACGCGACGATGCCCGCGGCCGGCGCGCTGGTGCGCGCGTGGAACGCGCCGCGCGAGACCTACACGCTCGCGGTCGCGAACCGGCTGTTCGCCGAGGACTCCTACGCGTTCCGCGATGCGTACCTCGCGGCGACGCGCGATCACTTCGGCGCGGAGGCCGAGCGCCTCGACTTCGTGAGCGCGGCCGAGGCCTCGCGCGCGCACATCAACGAGTGGGTGTCGTCGCAGACGCGCGAGCGGATCCGCGAGCTGCTCCCGTCGGGGTCGATCGACCCGCTCACCCGGCTCGTCCTCGTCAACGCCGTGTACTTCCACGGGCGCTGGCAGCACGAGTTCGATCGCGCGCGGACCGAGGACCTGCCGTTCTTCGCGAACGGCGGCGAGGCGAGCGTCGCAGTGCCCACGATGCACGCGCGCGGCGGACGCTACGGCGAGGACGAGGGCGTGCAGATCCTCGAGCTGCCGTACACCGGCGACGAGCTCGCGATGATGATCGTGCTCCCGCGCGAGCGCGACGGGCTCGCGGCGGTCGAGGAGACGCTCGACGCGACGCGCGTCGAGCAGTGGGCGGGGCGCGTCACCGAGCGCCACGACGTCGACGTGCGGCTCCCGCGCTTCCGCATCGAGACGGGATCGCTCGCGCTGCGCACCGAGCTCGAGGGGCTCGGGATGGCGATCGCGTTCTCGGATCGCGCGGACCTCTCGGGGATGAGCGCGGACGGGGCGCAGGCGCTCGCGATCTCCGACGTCTATCACCGCGTGTTCGTCGAGGTGAACGAGGAGGGCACCGAGGCCGCGGCGGCGACCGGCGTGGTCGTCGCGGTGCGGAGCATGCCGGCGAATCCGCCGCCGAGCTTCCACGCGGATCACCCGTTCTTGTTCTTCCTGCGCGACACGCGCAGCGGCGCGATCCTGTTCGCCGGTCGGGTCGTCGATCCGCGCTGACGCAGCGGGTCAGCGCAGGTGCTCGTCGAGGTAGGCGAGCGCCATCGCGCGATCGGGGTGCGACTCGAGCGCGCGGACGAGATCGACGAGACGATCGTGGAGCGCATCACCGAGGCGCGCGCGCAGGTCCTCTGCGAGGCGCGCCTCGTTGCGCGCGGTGAGCGCGGCGCGACGCGCGGCCGGATCCCAGAGCGCGTCGAGCTTGGTGCGAAGCTCGCTCGACGCGATGCGCGACCACTCGCCGGGATCGAACCACACGCCGCGGCACGCGCTGCAGCGCTCGAGGTAGAACGCCGCGCCCTCGTCGTCGTCGATGCGCGCGCGCAGCAGGATCCCGTGGCCGTCGGGGCACAGCCCGGTGCGCCCGTCGTTCGGCGCGCGAGTCGCCGGATCGACGGTGCCGCCCAGCGACTCCGGCAGCGACGAGAGCGCGCCCTCGCGCACCCAGAGCCCGCCACAGCGGGCGCATCCGAATGCGTCGTGATGGGTGGCGACGAGGGCGAGAGAGCACTTCGGACAGCGAAGCATCGCGCGCATCGTACACGCGCGCTCCGCGAGAATCAGCCCTCGCGCGGACCGCGCGCAGCGCGCACCTTCGCGGTGCCGATCGCGAAGAGCACCGCGGACGCGATCGCGAGGACGACGGCGACGAGCACCGCGATCGCGGTCACGTTCATCGCGTCCGCGATGCCACGCGCGAGCACGGTCGCGCGCCTCGCGGCGTCGGCCGACGCGACCGAATCGAACGCGCCGACGAGCATCGCTGCCGTCCCGCAGATCCCCGCGAATTGCAGCATGATCGCGACGATTGGCAGGTACGATGCGACGCGCCACCCGCCGCCGAGCTGCTTCCCGACCCAGCGCCCCCACACGACGAGCGCGACGAGCGCGAGGGTCTCCGCGCCGAAGATCACCGTCGAGACGAGCTCTTCGATCATGCGCGCCAGGCTATCAGGGTGGATCCCAGCCGTCGCGCGCGTCCCAGCCCATGCAGTAGCGCGCGTTGATCTCGCCGAGCGTGCGCACCGCGATCGCACCGCTCGACGCGCGCCACAGGTACGCGTCGACGCCGAACGGGCCGTGATAGCCCGCTTCGATCAGCGCGCGCCCGACGCGCTCCGTGGTGTCGATCAGCGGGTTCTCGATCGCGCTCGGGAGATCGCGCGCGAGCTCGCTGCCCAGCCATGCGCGGTCCTGCACGTGTTGTTCGCGGATCGAGCGCACGTGCACGCCGCACGTCGCCCACGCGTGCACCGAGAGCTCTCGGATGATCTCGACGCGCGGCTCGACGTAGAGCGCACCGCGGCGCAACGACGCGACGATCCACGCGCGATCCGCGTCCGAGATCGCGCCCGGACGAAGCGGGCGCTGGCCACGCCCCGCGACGCCGAACGCGCGCTTGAGCAGCCACGCGCCGCTCGGGCCGGGACGCGCGACGTGCGCTTCGATCGCGCCGAGCTCGGTCGCGCGCAGACATCCGGGCAGCTCGTCGCCCGCGAGCGTCGCCGCGAAGCCGCGCTCGTTCACCGTGCGCAGCGTCTCGAACGAGGGCGCATCGTCGATCGGCGCACCCACGCTCGCGAGCACCTCGAGCGCGCGCGGCGTGGGGCACCACGCGCGCGGCACGAACGACGCGACGTCGACCGACACGTCCTCGTCCGGCGCGATCACCACGTCGCCGTGCTCGAGCGAGCGCGCGAGGGCCGTCCCGATCGCGCGCACCCGCGCGCGCAGCTCGCGCGACGGCGTGTAGCGACGGCCGAGCTCGAGCTCGTGCTCGGCGTCGAGGTTCAGCACCCACGCGCGGGCCACGCACGGAGATAGCAGAGGATCAGCGGCTCGCGACCGACGCGATCACCGACGCGAGCGCCTGCGGCGCCTCCTCGGCGACGAAGTGCCCGACGTCGAGCGTGTGCGTCCGCGCGTGCGCGAAGCTCTGCTGCCAGCGCTCGAGCTCGCGCGTCGTGAACGCGGGATCGCGCGTGCCCCAGACGATCTCGAGCGGCACGTTCGCGAGCGCGCTCCGCTTCGCCCACAGCGACGCGTAGTACGGGCTCGACCCCGCGAGCTCGACGCCGAGCTTCCAAGGCGCCGCGCGCTCCGCCCACGAGCCGAAGGGCGCGAGGTAGTGGCGGTGCGCGTCGCGCGTCAGCTTGCTGCGATCGCCCATCGACGCAGGCACGAGCCATCGCGGCGACGCGTTGAGCCGACGATAGAGCCAGCGCCCGAGCGGCGACGCGACGAAGCGCGAGAGGCGCGCGACCTTGGGATCCTCGTGCGCCCACATCCACGTGTTCGTCACGACGACGGCGCGCACCGGCGAGCCCTCTTCGAGCGCGAGCGGCAGCCCGATCGGGCCTCCGAAGTCGTGCACGACGAGCACGACGTCGCGTAGCTCGAGCGCGCTCACCAGCGCGCGCAGGCGTCGCGCGTGATCGGCGGGCGCGAGGATCTCGGGCGCGTCGGGCTTGTCGGAGAGCCCGAAGCCGAGGTGATCGGGCGCGATCACGCGATGGCGCGGCGCGAGCGCGCGCACGACCTCGCGCCACTCGAAGGACCACGAGGGCGTCCCGTGCACGAGCAGCACGGTCGGGCCCTCGCCCTCGTCGAGGTAGCGCATCCGACCCTCGGAGGTCTCGAACGTGCGCGGGGTCCACGGGTAGCTCGCGCGGTCGAGCCAGGGCGGCAGATCGCTCGCCTGCGCCACGGCAGAGGAGCTTCGACGTGCGAGGGAAGCAGAGCTCGAGGTCGTCGTCATGAGCACGACTGTGGGCGGCCCCGTACGCAGCCTCCGTGGTACGTTCGTACCATGCGCGTGGACGACCTCGCACGATGCATCGCGCTCCTCGCCGCGAGCGCGCCCGATCTGCGCACGTATCGCGACGGCGTGCTCGACGCGCTCGCGGCGCGCGGTCTGTTCGACGCGGCGATGATGCACGCGGGCTCGCCGCGGGTGCCGCTCGAGACCGCGGCGGTGCGTGGCCTCGACCCCGCGCGGCTCGCGGCGAGCACCGTTCGCTGGGACGCGTGGGCGGTCGAGCTCGGCCGGCTGCGCGACGTCGCGCTGGCGCGCGGCGGGGTCGCGAGCGATCGCGAGGCGCTGCCCACGCGCGGTGCCGCGCGCGTCGCGTTCGACGCCGCGATGCGTGCCGCGCTCGGTCGCCGTCCTCGCGCGACGGCGCTCGTGCACCTCGTGGTCCGAGGGCGGATCGTCGCGCTGCTCGTGCTCGTGCGGTGGCGTGATCGCCCCTACGACGAGGCCGAGCTCTCGCTGCTGCGCGCGCTCGCGCCGATGCTCGCGGCGGGCGACGCGCTGCACGCACGGCTCGACGGCGCACCCCGCGCGGCGGTGATGGCGCGCCTCGTGTGCAGCGACGGCCGGCTCACGCCGCGCCAGCGCCAGATCGTGGAGCACGTCGCGCTCGGGCACACCAACGCGGCGATCGCGAGCGCGCTCGAGCTCTCTCCGAACACGGTGCGCAACCTGCTCGCGTCGGTGATGAAGCGTCTCGGCGCCGCGAACCGCGCCGACGTGGTGCGGCTCGCGGTGCTGCGCCCCGACTGATCACGGCGTCCAGCGATCGAGCGCGTCCACGAACGCGTCGTCCATGCCCGCCCGCGCGCGCCGCGCGCGATCGAGCGGCCGCCCGCGCATCACGATCGGCGTGATCGGCGCGGGCAGTCGGGCGCGCCACGCGTCGAGCTCGAGCGCGCCGCCGCTCCATCGCTCGAGCCACTGCACCGCGAAGCGCACGTGCGGCACTTCCTCGTCGCCCACGACCTCCTGGAGGCGCGCGCCTTCCTCGTCGCCGGCCGCGCGGAACGCGTCCGCGAAGCGCCGCGTGTGATCGAGGTTCGCGCCCTCGAACCCGACGCCGAGCATCGCGACGAACGCCTCCGCGCTCTCCGCCGCGGGCACGCGCTCCCAGAACCAGTCGCGCACCGGGAAGCTCCCGAACCGGAAGCCCAGCGCGCGCAGGTGCGCGTCGTACATCGCGAGGTGCCGCACCTCGTCGAGCGCGATGCGCAACAAGCCGCGCCGGAACGCCGGGTCGCGCTCCACGAAGAGCAGGAGCGCGCGGCACATCAGCTCCGCGGCCTGGAGCTCGTGGTGCGCGAACACGTGCAGCAGCTCGGCGCGCTTGCGCGGATCGCGGAGCGCCTCGGGGCGCGGCGTCTTCGCGCGCTTGTCCGCGCGCACGAGCTCGGCAGGACGCCCCGGCGCGTCGATCCGCAGCGCGCACGGTGCCTCGTCCCACACGCGCGGCACCGGAGGGGGCGCGAGCTTGTGCGCGAGGTCGGTCGAGCGGACGTACTCCCACGCCCATCGCTCGACCGTTCCCTCGCGCGGCGCGTCCACGCGCCTCTTGTGTCGCGTGTCGCGCCTCGCCTCAAGGGGACCCGCCTCAAGGAGACGGCGCGGGCATCTGATCGCGCGGATCGCCGATCGGGCTCACGAACACCTGGGGCGTGGTCGCCGCGAGGTTGCCCCAGCCGGTCCCGTTCGCTTGATACACGGTGTAACAAGCCTCGCTCTCGTCGTCGCACGCCATCCCGTGTCGCGCGCCCGCGTGCACCGTGCCCGAGAGCGCGGTGAACGTCGCGCTCGGCGTCAGCTGGACGCGGCTGATCACGAAGCAGCGCGCGAGCGCGTCCGGCGTGGTGGGCCCGCCCATGTCGCACGTGACGAGCTGGGTGCCCGGGAACGAGCGCGCCGGATTCGTGACATCGGTGAACGAATTCCAGAACGACACGAACCGCCCGCTCTGCGAGAGCGCGGGCCACGGCGTCGCGAAGCCGGTGCCGCTCGGCGTCGATCCGTCGGGGCGCACCGTCACCCGCTCGAGCGTTCCCGCGTCCGCGGCGCCCGATCCGCGGCGGTACACGTGACGCCCGGTGCTCGCGCCGAGGAGCCCGGTGGCCGTCGACGAGAACGCGACGAACGCACCGTCGCCCGACACCGCCGCGTGATCGAATTCGCCGCCGGTCACGGCGCCGCCGGTCGTGCTCACGCTCGCGCGGTAGACGTCGACGGTCGTGCCGCCCTGCCGGTACACGTAGACGTCGGGCTCGCCGTTGGTGTCGCTCGTCGTCAGCGCGACGTCGGATCGGAAGACGATCACCGAGCCGTCGTCGCTCACGTCCGCGTCCTCGCCCGCCGGCGTGAGCGCGGTGCACGCGGGGAACCCGGCGGGGGCGTTCGGCGCGGTGCCGCGCGTCGCGCTCACGTGGCTGACCGCGCCCGTCGCGACGGTGTAGCGGTAGATGCGGTTGCACGCGCTGCGCGTGCCGCCGACGAGATCGGTGGCGAGGCTCTGGAACACGACCGTCGAGCCGTCACCGCTGATGCGCGGCGTCGTCGAGCTCGCGTTCGGGTAGGCGCCGTTCGTCGCGACGCTCGCGAGCGTCGTCGTGCCCGCAGTGATGTCGCGCACGAGGACGTAGCTGCGCTGGTTGCTGTGCCCCGCGCGCGCGACGAGCCGGCAGCGCTGCGCCTCGAACGCGACGCGCGTGCCGTCGTCGGAGATGCTGGGGCTCAGCGCGCGGCAGTTGCTCGAGGCCTCGGCGCCCACGTTCACCACGACGTTCGCGCCCGTGAGCATGTCGTGGCGGACCACGTTGCTGCGCTCGGCGGGCGTGCCCGCGCCGCCGATCGTGGTGGAGCTCGTCGCGAAGACGACGTAGCGGCCGTCCGCGGACACGTCGACCTGCGAGGTCGCGATGGACGGCCCGCTCGCGACGACCGGATAGTCCGACGCGGGCTGATCGGGCGCGGCGACGTTCGCGCGCTGGGTGGGGCGCACGACCTGGCCGCGCACCATCACGAGGAAGCGGAACGTGAACGCCTCGCCGGGCGGCGTGGTGCCCTCGAACGCCCACCAGCTCAGCCCGGCGAGCCCGGGCGGAGGCGGCGAGCTGCGCCCGAGCTCTCCGAAGCGCCAGAGCCCGTTGGGGATCGCGGGCGCGAGCCCGAAGTCGGGCTCGGCGTTCCACGGCTGCTCCGGGATGCTCACCGACGTCGTGGCGCCGCTCGGGGCGAGCTCGACGAGCTCGGCGTACACGCGCTCGAGCTGATCGGGCCGCAGGTTGCGCAGCCGGACCTGACGGCAGACGCCGGTGCCGCTCGCGGGGACGGGCCCGCAATTCGGCGCATCGGCCGCGGTCCACAGCGGGACGCCGGCGGCCGGGGCCCCGTTGGTGATCGCGCGGGCGGCCCCGGCGACGTTCGAGAACGCGACGAAGTCGCCGGCGGGGCAGTTGTCGCTGGTGCACCGGACCGACGGGATGTCGACCAGCGCCTCTTCGCGCAGGCCGACCTCGCCGGCGCGCACCGCGTCGAAGGTCGCAGGATCGAGACGCCGGAACGAGAGCGCGTCACCGCGCGACTCGACGACGAGGACCTCGAGCACCGGCAGGTCGGACAGCGCTGCGGGCGCGTGATCGTCGCTCGTCGCGACGTCCTCTCCCGACGCCGCGCACCCCGCGAGCATCCACAGCGCGCAGGCTGCGGAGCTCCAGCCTGCCGTCCTCGGTTCGCGTCGCTTCATCACACCCTCCGTCGCCGAAGCGGCTCACGGATGCGCCGCAGCGCCTCCGTGGATCCGGGCGCGGAGTGGGGCAGGAGGCGTCGGCCGAGCGCGTCATGGAATCGGACGTGGTACTCGCAAGAACGACGCCGCGTGAGCTGGAGCGCGGCGTCACGTGGGGCTCAGCGGCAGGCCTGGACGCGCGTCTCGGTGACCGGCGCGCAGGCGCCGCTGCAGCTGGCCACGAACGTCCCGGGCTCACCGCACGACGGCACCTCGCCGGACCATCCGACGCTCGTGCGGCACGAGCCGCCCGCGCGCGTGCACTCGCCGGCCGCGGCGCTCTCGGGCTCCTCCTCGCCGTCGCAGTCGAAGTCGAAGTCGGCCTCGGCGAGCGTCCCTTCGACGGGCGTCGTGAAGTACGCCTCCTGCCCGACGAACACGCGCGCGTCGTCGTCGGCGCAGTCCGCGGTGCGCCGCGTCGGCATCCGATCCGTCCAGCCGGCATCGGCGCCGGTGCAGCCGCTGCCGTCGACCGCGGGCTCTTCGCAGCTCGTCGCCGACGACGCGCGCAGCGACGCGTGGGAGTCGCCGTCGCAGTCCGCGAACCACGTGCGGACGCCGGGGTCGATCGCGCCGTCGCAGTCGTCGTCGACCTCGTTGCAGAGCTCGTCCGCGCCGGGATGGATCGTCGGGTCGTCGGGCGCGCAGTCGCTGCAGTCGTCGGCGCCGTCGTCGTCGCGGTCGCCTGCGGGCGTCTCGCATCCGGTGGCGGGATCACACGCCTCGGGCGAGCACGTATCGTCCACGATGCAACTCAGCGGCGTCCCCGCCACACACGCGCCCGCCGCGCAGCGCTCGGTCCCGTCGCAGAGATCGTCGTTCGCGCAGTCGGCGTCGGTGGTGCACTCGGGCGCCGGTCCGGCGTCGTCGGGCGGCACGCCTGCGTCGTCGTCGGGCGGCGCGCCCGCGTCGTCGTCGGGCAGCGGGGCGGCGTCGGCGCCGCCATCGCGACCGTCGTCGCCTTCGCGGCTCTCGCCGCCGCACGCCACGACACCGAGCGCCACGAACAGGACGATCACTGCGCGGTCCATGCGCCGTTCCATAGACACTCTGGCGCAAGTTTCTCGTCTGATACGATGCGCGCGCGCTCCTCGGCCCGTGTACCCTCGGGCCCCGGTGCGCCGCGACGCAGCTGCGGACCCGCCCCGTCGTAGAACGACGCACCGTGATCACCCGAGGAAGCCCCCGATGAAGCCCGACGAGGTCGCCCGCACGACGATCGTGCGCGACATCCTCCTCGACATCGCCGGCGCGGAGACCGCGCTCGAGCGGCACCACGTCGACTACTGCTGCGGCGGCGCGCTCGCGCTCGAGGAGGCCTGTTGCCGCGCGGGCGCCGACGTCCACGCGGTGATCGCGACGCTGATCGACGAGGCGAGCAAGCCCGGCGCGCAGGCGCCGCGTGACCGCGAGATGCTCTCGGTCCCGCTCGTCGACCTCGTGAAGAAGATCGTCGACGACCACCACGCGCGCGAGCGCGCCGACGCGACCTCGCTCGTCGCGCTCGCGCGCGACGCCGTCGCGGTGGACGGCGCATCGGACGCGCGGCTCGCGAAGATCGTCGCGCTGCTCGAGACGCACTTCGGCGAGCTGCTCCCGCACCTCGCGTTCGAGGAGCGCCACGTCTTCCCGTACGTCGTCGCGCTCGAGCGCGCGGGGCTCGACGGGACGCCTCCGCCGGCCGCGCTCTTCGCGACGATCACCGAGCCGATCGCCGAGATGATCCACGAGCACGAGACCGCGGATCACCAGCTCCACGATCTGCGGGCGCTCGCGCACGACTACGTCGCGCCGCCGACCGCGAGCGACGCGACCCGCGCGCTCTACGCCGCGCTCGCGGAGCACGAGCGCGAGCTCGTGCGGCACATGCACCTCGAGGGCAACGTGCTCTTCCCGCGCGCCGAGCGCCTCGAGCAGAAGGTCCGCGCCGCGTTCCGCTCGCCCCGGCGGCGCGCCTGAGACGACGGCGGCGAGCTCGCAGAACCGCGGAGCGAGCTCGCCGCGACCGCGTCACATCCCGCCGCCGCCGCCGCCGCCGCCGCCGCTGCCGCTGGTCCCGGTGGTGCCGCTCGCGCCACCGCCGGTGCCAGTGCCGGTGTCGGCGCCGGGATCGCTGCCCATGCCTTCTTCTTCGCTGCCCATTCCTCCCGACGTGTCGCCGGTCTGACCGCCGGTCGTCGTCGTGTCGCCGCCGGTCGTCGTCTCGGTGGTCGTGCTCTCCTCCGCGCTGCTGCCTCCGCCGCCACACGCCGCGAGCCAGAGCGCCGTCGCCAGGAGAGCCCAAGTCGTCCGCCTCATTCCCTCACCTCCTCAGTGTTCGGGCCCGTGCCTAGGCACGTCGTCTCCCCTCACAATGGCCGCGGATGCGTACACTCCGGCTGACGTCGCGACGGGGCGCGTGCTAGATCGCGCGCTCGGAGAGCCGGAGAGGCGCGGACCGAGAATCGGCTCGGCCGCGACCACGAACGCGAACCGCAACATGACGACCGATCGTGCTTCCGCGCGCGCGCCGGCGCGCGTGACCGTGCCCGAGCTCCGTCGGATGAAGACGCGCGGCGAGCGCATCGCGGTGATCACCGCGTACGACGCCACCTTCGCGCGCATGCTCGACGAGGGCGGCGCCGACGTGCTGCTCGTCGGCGACTCGCTCGGGATGGTCGTGCAGGGCCTCGACACGACGCTGCCGGTGACCGTCGACGAGATGATCTACCACTGCCGCGCGGTCGCGCGCGGGACCAAGCGCGCGCTGATCGTCGGCGACATGCCGTTCATGAGCTACCAGGTCTCGATCGAAGAGGCGCTGCGCAACGCGGGTCGCTTCCTCGCCGAGGGCGGCGCGCACGCGGTGAAGCTCGAGGGCGGCGAGCCGATGGCCGCGACGATCGCGCGCGTGGTGAGCGTCGGGATCCCGGTGATGGCGCACGTCGGGCTCACGCCGCAGAGCGTGCACGCGATGGGCGGCTTCAAGGTGCAGGGCCGCGGCGAGGACGACGCGGAGCGCGTGCTGCGCGATGCGCGCGCGGTCGCCGACGCGGGCGCGTTCGCGGTGGTGCTCGAGGGCATTCCGACCGAGCTCGCGCAGCGCATCACCGCGGCGATCGACGTGCCGACGATCGGCATCGGCGCGGGCGTGCACTGCGACGGTCAGGTGCTCGTGAGCTACGACCTGCTCGGCCTCACGCCCGACCTCAAGCCGAAGTTCGTGAAGCGCTACGCCGAGCTCTTCGCGGACGGTCGCGCAGCGACCGAGCGCTACGTGGAAGAGGTGCGCAGCGGCGCGTTCCCCGCGCCCGAGCACTCGTTCGGCGCCGCGCCTGCCAAGAAGAGCGACGCGCCGGAGAAGCCGGCGTACGGTCCGAGCGACGCCTGAAGGAGCGAGCGAGGATGACGAAGGTCGTGCACGAGAAGAGCGAGCTGCGCGCCGCGTGCGACGCGGTGCGCGCGTCGGGCGGTCGCCTCGGGCTCGTCCCCACGATGGGCGCGCTGCACGACGGGCACCTCGCGCTCGTCGCGGAGGCGCGTCGTCGCGGCGCGACGCACGTCGCGCTCACGATCTTCGTCAACCCGCTGCAGTTCGGTCCGAACGAGGACTTCGATCGGTATCCGCGCACCCTCGAGGCCGACGTCGCGCGCTGTCGCGATGCCGGCGTCGACCTCGTGTTCGCGCCGCCGCGCGACGGCATGTACCCGCCGGGCTTCCAGTCCGAGGTGCAGGTCACGAAGCTCACGACGCGGCTCGAGGGCGCGTTCCGCCCCGGGCACTTCACGGGCGTGACCACCGTCGTCGCGAAGCTGTTCATGCTCGCCGGTCCCTGCGTCGCGTGCTTCGGGCGCAAGGACTACCAGCAGTGGAAGGTCATCGAGCGCATGGCGCGTGATCTCGACATGCCGATCGACGTCGTCGGCATGCCCACGGTGCGCGAGAGCGACGGCCTCGCGATGAGCTCGCGCAATCGATATCTCTCGACCGAGGAGCGCGAGCGCGCGCTCGGCATCGCGCGCGGACTGCGCGCCGCGCACGCGGCGTACGGCGCGGGTGAGCGCGACGCGGCGACGATCGCCGAGATGGTGCGCAGCGAGATCGCACCGCGCTTCGACTCGATCGACTACGTCGACGTCGCGGACGCGGACACGCTCGAGCCGTTCCCGAGCGCGATCGAAGGGCGCGCGGTGATCACCGTCGCCGCGAAGATCGGCAAGACGCGCCTGATCGACAACACGGTGCTCGGCGAGGACGCGTGCCCGTGAGCGACGATCTCTTCCGTGGCGCGCTGGTGAGGCTCGCCGCGCCGCGTCCCGAGGACGCCGCGATCATCGCGTCGTGGAGCGAGAGCTCGCGCTACCCGAGGCTCGTCGACACCGATCTCGCGGTGCCACGCACACCCGGCGAGCTCGGACGCGCGACGGTGCGCGCCGGGGACTCGCTCGAATTCCGGCTGCGCACGCTCGAAGGCGACACGCTCGTCGGGTTCGTCGCGCTCTTCGGCATCGAGTGGAACAACCGCTGCGCGACCGTCGCGATCGGCATCGGCGATCCCGCTCACCGTCGCAAGGGGTACGCGCGCGACGGGATGCAGCTGCTGCTGCGCTACGCGTTCACCGAGGCGAACCTCGAGCGCGTGGGGCTCGACGTGATCGCGTACAACGAGCCCGCGATCGCGCTCTATCGCAGCCTCGGGTTCCAGCAGGAAGGCGTGCGACGTCGCGCGGTGCTGCGCGCCGGGCGCGCCTACGATCGGATCGACTTCGGTCTGCTCCGCGAGGAGTGGGCGCGACCGCTACGAAATCCGTAGCGCTACGGATTCCGTAGCGGTCGGGCGCCCGTCGCGTCCTGCCTCATGGTGCGCCTCCGGGCACGTCACGTGCTGGGCGATCCCGGCGAGATGTCGAACGGTCCCGCGAGCCACGACCGCCTCGACGACGCGGTCGCCGCGAACCTGAGCGCGCTGCTCGAGCACCGCCGCAAGGTGGAGCGCGCTCGCACGATCCACGAGCGCATCGCGGATCGGATCGCGCGCTTCGCGGGCACGATGTACTTCGCCTACGCGCACGCGGTCCTGTTCGGCGTGTGGCTCGTGTGGAACTCGATCCCGGGCGTGCCCCACTGGGATCCGTACCCGTTCGTGATGCTCGCGATGTTCGCGTCGGTCGAGGCGATCTTCCTCTCGACCTTCGTGCTCGTGAGCCAGAACCGGATGGCGCAGCTCGCCGATCAGCGCGCCGACCTCGACCTGCAGATCAACCTGCTCTCGGAGCGCGAGATCACGCGCGTGCTCGCGCTCGCCTGTCGCATCGCGGTCCGCCTCGGCGTGCGAGACCAACCGGCCGACGTGTCGGACCTGCAGCGCGACGTCGACCCGCGCGAGCTGCTCGAGACGATCGACGAGGCGAGCGCGGAGGACGAGGAGCAGCGTCCTCACCGCCAGCGATCGCGCCGCGGTCCCGCGCCCAGGCCGTAGCGCTACGGATTCCGTAGCGCTACGGATTCCGTAGCGTCAGCTCGAGTACGCGCGATCCGCCGCGGCGAGCGCCT
Source organism: Sandaracinus amylolyticus (assembly GCF_000737325.1). Taxonomy (NCBI): domain Bacteria; kingdom Pseudomonadati; phylum Myxococcota; order Polyangiales; family Sandaracinaceae; genus Sandaracinus; species Sandaracinus amylolyticus. The sequence goes on along the minus strand of NZ_CP011125.1, from coordinate 9,186,947 downwards.
CGCCCGCCGACGCGTTCGGCAGCAGCGAGCCCAGCGCGCCGAGCAGCGTCGTCACGTGGCGGCGCGTGCACGACGCGCCCATCAGCCCGACGCGCCACGCCTTGCCCTTGAACGGGCCGAGCCCGCCGCCGATCTCGATGCCGTGCTGCTCGAGCAGCGCCTTGCGCGTCGCCGCGTCGTCGACGCCCGCGGGCACGTGCACCGCGTTGAGCATCGGCAGCGAGCGCTCGGGCACGTAGCGCAGGCCGAGCGCCTCGAGGCCCGCGCGCAGCGCGCGGTGGTGCGTGGCGTGGCGCGCCCAGCGCTGCTCGAGCCCTTCCTCGTGCACCATGCGCAGCGCCTCGCGCATGGCGTACGTCATGTTCACCGGCGCAGTGTGGTGGTACGCGCGCTCGCCGCCCCAGTACGACTTGATCATCGAGACGTCGAGGTACCAGCTCTGCACCTTGCTCGTGCGCTTCTCGATGCGCTCGATCGCGCGCGGCGAGAACGTCACCGGCGACAGGCCCGGCGGGCACGACAAGCACTTCTGCGAGCCCGAGTAACACGCATCGACGTGCCAGGCGTCGATCTCGAGCGGCGCGCCGCCGAGCGACGTGACCGCGTCGACGAGGAAGAGCGCGTCGTGCTCGCGCACCGTCTTGCCGATCTCCTCGAGCGGCTGGTGCGCGCCCGTCGACGTCTCCGCGTGCACGATGCCGACGACCTTCACGTTCGGGTTCGCCGAGAGCGCGGCGCGGATCGCGTCGGGCTCGATCGTCGTGCCCCACGGCGCTTCCACGCGATGCACCGTCGCGCCCGCGCGCGCCGCGACGTCGCACATGCGCTCGCCGAACACGCCGTTCACGCCGACGATCATCTCGTCGCCCGGCTCGATCAGGTTCACGACCGCGGCCTCCATGCCCGCCATGCCGGTCGCGCTGATCGGGAACGTGAGCTCGTTGTCGGTGCGGAACGTGCGCTTCAGGAGCTCGCGCGTCTCGTTCATCACGCGCAGATAGTACGGGTCGAGGTGCCCGACGGTCGGCGACGCGAGCGCGCGCAGCACGCGCGGCGGGACGTCGCTCGGGCCCGGGCCCATCAGGAGTCGCGTCGGAGGATCCAGCTCGTCGAAGATGGTGCTCGTCACGGCGGCCAGCTTCGCACGAAGGGCTCTCGTGCGCAGTGCTCCACGCGTGTCACCCTCCGACCCGTGACGGACACCCTCTACTGGTCCCAGGCCTACACCGATCAGTACGTCGAAGCGCTGCGCCGCGACGCGGACTTCCAGAAGGCGGCGCGCAAATTCGAGGGCGCGATGACGTTCCGCTGCCTCGACACGCCGGAAGGCGAGGACGTCGCGGCGACGTACGTGATCGACAAGGGCGCGGTCAGCGTCACGCGGCGCGCGGAGAAGGCGCCCTCGAGCTCGCTGCGCGCCGCGCCGATCGAGAAGACCGTGTTCGCGCGGACGACCGCGCCGTACGCGCTGTGGTGCAAGCTCGATCGCGGCGAGATGAACGTGCTGCAGGCGGTCGCGTCGCCCGACTACCAGGTCGAGGGCTCGAAGCTGAAGATCATGGCGAACATCGGTCTGCTCAACGCGATGAGCGCCGTCGCGTCGCGGCTGCCGAAGCGGTATTGATCGCGGCATGGAGCTCCGCGATCTCACGAACGACGAGACGGTCTGCCTGATGGGCCTCCTGCGCGAGGTGATCCAGGCCGACGACGACTACAGCCCCGCCGAGCGCGCGAAGATGCGCGAGCTGCGCGACGCGCTCGGCGACGAGCGCTTCGATGCCGCGATCGACGAGGCGAAGCGTCGCTACGCGGGATCGCGCGCGGCGCTCAAGGAGCACGCGAAGACGATCACGCGCCCCGAGGCGCGCCGCGCGATGTACGCGCTGCTGGAGCGGGTCGCGGCGAGCGACGGCGTGACCGCGAGCGAGAAGAAGCCGCTCGACTGGGTCGCGTCGTGGTGGGACCTCAAGACCTGAGCGTCTGACCAGCACCCCTTCGAGGTCCTCGTCTGGCGCTTATAGCCTCTCATTGGAGGCACGTGATGCGTCACGAGACCATCGAAGAGATCAAACATCGCGCGCACCATCCGACGCGCGCCACTCGCGTGTCGGAGCGTTTTTGCTGGCACTGCGATCGCCAGGTCTTGGCCGAGCGCGCGGGCCCTGGTTGGCGGCTCGGCGTGCCCGCGCTCGTGATCGCGGCGTTCGCGTCGGTGACGATGGCGGTGCTCGCGGGGCCGTTCATGTTCCTCGCGCTCGTGCCGCTTCTGCTCTTCGTCGCGGCGCTCGGTCCCTACATCGCGAAGATGCGCGCCGGCGAGAGCTGTCCGCGCTGCGGGCGCGAGGTGCCGTACACGACGCGCGACGAGGCGTACTCGGCGCACGGCGGGAGCAAGCTGCACGACGGCGCGCACGTGCCCGAGCCCGTGCGGGGCAGGCCGGTCGAGACGTTGTGACGATCAGCGCGGCCAGCCGCGCCCGATCGGAGTCCAGCTCCGCGCGCGGCGCGCCGCTCGCGCGCTCTCGTCCTCGCCGTCGATCATCGCGTGCGCCGACGTCTCCGCGCTCGGCGCGTCGGGCACGAGGTTCATGCTCGTGGCGCGCAGAACGAGCACCCGCAGGTGCGCAGCGTGATCGCGTCGTGCGGCACCTCGGTGCGCAGCACGTACCCGATCGCGCCGCAGTGACAGGCGCCTTCGCACGTCGTGGTCATGCGCGCTCGTCTGCGTCACTCGCAGACGTCGCGCCACTCGAAGACGCGATCACGACGGACGCCGGCGCGCCCGAGGCCGTAGCGATTCGTCGCCTCGACGCAGCCCGGCCACTTCTCGACCGTGTCCCACGTGCCGCGCGTGTACTTGTACTCGAACCACTCGCCGCGACCGACGCGCAGCGTTCCGCGCGCCAGACCAGGATGGACCACTTCGAGCGGCGCGTGAGTCCATCCGTTCGCGCTGCTCGCGACGTGGACGACGCTGCCGACCGGCGTGCTCTCGGGCACCTCGACCTCGAGCACGACGTCGAGCGGCGGGCTCGGCTCGATGATCGTCACGTCGTAGTCGAGCTCGATCGTCGCGCCCGCCGCGCCGGGATCGGCCATCCGCACGATCAGCGTGCGCTCGTTCTCGTCGTGCACGAAGGCCTGCTCGACACCGCCGACGCGCACGCCGCGCACCACGCCGTCGACGCGCCACACGCGCAGCTCGATCGTGCGCGCGCCGGGATCGAAGTCGCCCTCGCGCGCGCCGATCACGAGGCGCGCGCCCGCTTCGTGGCGGCCCAGCGTCAGCGTGGTGCGTGACGTCGCGCCGTATCCATCCCCTGCGTCCTCGACCAGCGTGAACGTGCTCTCGCGCGCCGACGGATAGACGTCGAGGAACAGCGTCCCACCGAGCTCGCGCGTGCTCGCGACGTCGCCCGAGACGCGCGGCAGGATCGCGCCTTCGCGCACGAAGGTCGGGAGCGCAGCGAGCGTCGCGCCCACTTCGATCGTGCGCGGTCCTTCGACGATCGCGCCCGAGTCGACCTCGTACCAGCGCCCGCTCGGAAGGCGCACCTCGCGCGTCGTCGCGCCCTCGCGCGTGATCGGCGCGACGAGCAAGAACGGTCCGAGCATCGCCTGATCGCCGACGTCGCGCAGCGCGCGATCCTCGAAGTGCTCGTACATCATCGGTCGCAGCACCGGCGCGCCCGTTCGTTCGTGCTCGTCGAACAGCGACACGAGGTACGGCGTCAGCGCGTAGCGCGCGCGGATGCGAGCGCGCGAGATGTCGAGCACCTCGCTCCCGAAGCTCCACGGCTCGGCGTCCGGCGGACCGTTCGTCTGGTGCGCGCGGAAGAACGGCGAGATCGAGCCCAGCGCCATCCACCGCGCGAAGAGCTCGGGCGTCGCGTGGCCCGAGTACCCACCGACGTCGCTCCCGACGAACGGCACGCCCGACATGCTCGTGCCGAGCAGCATCGGGAGCACCTGCTCGAGCGACCACCACGTGCTCGGCGCATCGCCGGTCCACACCGCGGCCTCGCGCTGGATCCCGGCGAACCCGGCGCGACAGAGGATGAACGGGCGGCGATCGGGATGCGCCTCGCGCAAGCCTTCGCGCGTCGCGCGCGCCTGCAGCAGCGCGTACACGTTGTGGCCCTCGGCCATCGTGGTCGCGATGCCGTCGCCGTGGATCGGCAGATCGTTCGGCACGGTGTTCTCGCCGCCGCTCTCCGGGAACGTCGTGGGCTCGTTCACGTCGAGCCAGATGCCGTCGATGCCGCGCCGCGCGAGCCGCGTGATCTCCTCGCTCCACAGCGCGCGCGCCGCGGGCATCGTGAAGTCGAGGAAGAGCGAGTCGCTCGCCCAGGTGCTCGCGACGTGCGGCGTGCCGTCGGGATTGCGCAGGTAGAGCCCGCCCGCGACGACGCGGTCGTGCACGCTCCAGCCGGGATCGACCTTCAACCCGGGATCGGCGATCACGATCAGCGAGAAGCCGCGCGCGTCGAGGCGCGACGCGAGCCCTTCGGGATCGCCGAAGCGCAGCGGATCGAAGGTGAACGTGCGGAACGCGTCCATGTGCTGGATGTCGAGCCACAGCGCGTCGGCGGGCACGTCGTTCGCGCGGAAGTCGCTCGCGAGCCGGTCCATGCGCGCGACGTCGTGATAGCCCCAGCGCGACTGGTGGAAGCCGAGCGACCAGCGCGGCGGGCGCGGCGTGCGACCGGTGAGCGACGAATATCGGCGCAGCACGTCGCGCGGATGCGGGCCCGCGATCAGCCACTGATCGAGCTCGGGGCCGGCGCTACGAATTCCGTAGCGGTCGGGATCGCTCGCCGCGAGGTCGTACTCCTGGCGGTACGCGACGTCGGTGAACAGGCCGTAGGCGACGGCCTCGGACGCGGCAGCGCCGCGCACCGCGACGAAGAACGGGATCGCGAGGTAGAGCGGATCGGCGTCGGGGGCGAAGCCTCCGTGCGCGGGATCGTAGGCGTCGGTCGTCCACACGATCGCGCGGCGTCCACGTCGATCGAACGGACCGGTGCGCTCGCCGAGCCCGGTGAAGAGCTCGTCGCGCGGCGAGATGCGCACGACCTCGCGCGCGCTCGGCGCGACGTCGGGCGCGTCCTCGAGCAGCACCGTGCCCGCGCGATCGCGCACCACGACGCGCATGCCCTCGCGCTCGATCGTCGCGACGAACGTGTCGCTGCAGATCGTCGCGAACGCTCCGTCGTCGGTCGCGTCGATCGTGATCGCGGCGGGCGCCATCTCGTTCGCAGGCGTGACCAGCGCGAACGATCGCTCGATCGGCGCGGTGCTCGCGGGGACGTAGCGCACGCGCAGCAGGCCGTCGTCGAACGCCCAGAGGTGCACGTCGCGGATCGCGCCGCGCGCGATCACGTGGTGCGCGCGATCGGTGGTCTCGATCCACGAGGGCACGCGGCCGCTCATCGCGCAGGGACCGTCGACCGGCGCCGCGTCGACGCCGCCATCGACGCGCGCGGGGCCGACGTCCACGCCCGCGTCGTGGCTCGACGATGGCTGCTCGCTCGCGCACCCCGCGAGCACCAGGAGCGCTCCCACGATCCACCGCATGCGGCGGTTCTACCAAGCGCACGCATCCAAGTCACTCCAGCCAGAGTCACGCGACGAACGGCAATGAAACAGGCGCGTTCGTGCTTCAGAGCTCGATCGGATCGCACGAGCCGCTCATCCGCACGCGCTGCGCGAGCGACTCGTAGCGCAGCGTCGCGGCGATCGGGTCGGGCTCGTCGCAGCGCATCACCTGCTGCGGGCTCGCGACGCGCGCGAGCCAGTCGTGCGTCGCCTGATCGACGATCGCGCGCAGCCCGTTCGAGTCGCGGTAGCGCGTGCCCACCGCGGGCACCGCGCCGCCGAACAGGGCGTCGATCATCGCGAGCGCGACCGCGGCGTCGTTCGCCGCGCGCTCGCAGTAGCGCGCCTCGCCACCCGCGCACAGACACGCGATGCGCGCTTCCTCGCGCACGTCGCCCTGCTCGCAGAACATCACCCACGGCGCTTCGCTCGGCGGCACCGTGCTCGAGAGGCGCACCTGGCGGCACGGTCGGTCCGGGCAGCGATCGCAGTCACCGGCAGGACGCGTGAGCGGGCACGAGAACGATCCCGACGGCGTGCGGTGCAGCTGGCTCGCGGCGATCGGCGCGGGCGTGCTCGGAAGTGACGCCGCGCCCGGGAACGCGATCATCGGTGTCTCGACCGACTCGATGATCTCTCGCGTCTCGATCGACGCGTCGGCGCTCGTGTCGACGTACATGGGATCGGCGCACGCGACGAGCACGCCGGCACCGACGATCGCGAGCACGCGAGAAGCCCCCATCGATGCACCTCCGGACGCAGCGCTCCGACGGCCGGCGCCGCGCGTGCGAGGCGTCGATCGGGAGTCCGTGCGCTCGCACGTGCTCAGCAACCCACGATCCAGCTCGCCGCATCGCGCCGCGTCTCGCGCATCGAGCGATCGCGACGAGGCACGACGCGCCGCCGACCTGCACGCATGAGGCAGCCGACCTCGTGACGACGCGCAGCGATCGCGCGAGTGTCGCGCCGCGTGCTCGCGATTCGCACATCGATGGTCGCGTGGCACGTGGGCTGCTGAGCGCCGAAGCCCATGAACGCGAGTCGGAAGTCGGAGGTGGGGAGCATCGCCGCGATCGCGCTGGTGACGTGCGGCGGATGCGCGACGGAGGACGCGCCGATCGCCGAGGTCGCCGAGGCGGCGCCGATCGTCGCGCACGCGGCCGGTGGTTGGATCGAGCACGCGCGCTCGCCGCTCGTCCCCTACTGCCATGGCGTGCTCGTCGCGCCGGACGTGGTCGTCACCGCGTCGAACTGCGCGGACGAGGGCTGGTACGAGCTCTCGTTCGGCGTCGGCGACGCGGGGGATCCATCGATCCCGGTCGCCGCCGCGATGTGGCACCCGATGGCGGGTGAAGATCCGCGGCACGCGCTGGTCGCGCTCGTGCTCGAGCGTCCGGTGGAAGGCGTCACGCCCGCGTCGCTCGAGGCGCTGCAGGCGATGCCGTGCGACGTCGAGCTGCCGACGTACATGGTGACGGCGCGCGGCACCGAGGGCGATCGGAAGATCTGGACCGCGTGCGGGCTCGAGCCCGAGAGCGAGTCCGACGTGCCCACGCTCGTCGCGATGGAGGGCTATCCGAACTGCCACGGCGACAGCGGCGCGGGCGCGTTCGTGCGGGGCGCGCGAGATCGCGTGATCGGATGGGTCACGACCGCAGGACGGCTCGGCCCGGTGCACCCGGAGCACGAGGTCTGCGTGACGAGCGTGGGGCTCGCGACCGTCGCCGCGAACGTCGACTTCCTCGAGCTCGCGAGAGAGCGCTCGCGCGTCGCCGCGCCGTTCTGAGCGGACCGATGCGCGACGATCGTCCGAGCCGTCCCGAGATCGAAATCGATCCCGGCTCGCGCCGCGAGGCCCCAGAGGTACCCGAGGGCCCTGGGGCCGAGGAGATCGAGATGCCGGACGATCCGAAGAAGAAGCGGCACGAGCCCGAGATCGACGACAGCGTGGAGCGACCGAGCCCCGACTCGGGGCGTGACGACGAGCCGCGCACCCACGTGCGGGGCGAGGACGACGTGGAGCACGGTCCCTCGATCGACGTGGGCGGGCCCGAGGGCATCGAGCGCGGCGTGGGCATCGAGAGCGAAGAGGGCCGCTGAGCCGCCCGACGTGGGATGGCGTAGGGCGTGCTGCGAGGAAAGGGTATGGAGCTCTTCGGTAGCACCGCGCTCGACGCGCTGGTCGAGTGGACGCGCGCGCGCACGAACGACGAACGTCTGCGCCTCGCCGAGGCGACGTTGCCCACGCTCGCGAGGCTGGGCGCGGGCGCGCGGACGATCCGCGATCGTGGCCCGCGGCCCGCCGAGACGTTGATCCTCTACCAGCGCGAGGGATGCCCGTTCTCGAGACGCGTGCGCGAGGCGCTCGCGATGCTCGACCTCGACGCGCGCATCAAGCCGGTGCCGCGCGGCTCGGTGCGTCACGCGCGCGAGCTGATCGCGCTCACCGGCGACATCGAGATCCCGGTGCTGGTCGATCCCGCGATGGGCGTGGTGCTCGCGAGCACCGACGCGATCCTCGCGCACCTCTTCCAGCACTACGGGCGAGGGCACGTGCCGCTGCGGCTGCGCGATCACGTGACGTCGAAGCTCGCGACGAAGCTGCGCCAGGGGCGCGGACAGGATGGACGCCCCTCGATCGCGCCGAGCCGCGCGCTCGAGCTCACCGGCTACGAGGCGTCTCCGGCGTCGCGCCTGGTGCGCGAGACGCTCGACGAGCTCGAGCTGCCGTACCTCTCGCGCCCGCTCGCGCCGCACAGCCCGCGACGCCGCGCGTACTTCGCGGAGGAGGGCACGATGGAGCTGCCGCGCCTCGAGGATCCCGCCGCGGGGATCACGCTCTACGGCGCCTCCGCGATCTGCAGCTACCTCGAGCGCACGTACGCGTTCGGTCCGGATCGCGGGCTCGACGCGGGCGTGCCCGACGAGCGCACCGTGCCGATGACCGCGCGCGCTCGCCGCGCGCCGCAGATCGAGGAGCGCCGATGAGGATCGTCACCGCGGTGGTCGTGCTCCTCGCGCTCGGGTGCCAGGACCGCGGCGTCCAGCGCCAGCCGCCCGTCGATGGGCGCTGGGAGCCTTCGTACGCGACCGATCAGCCCGCGAGCGCGCCGGGTGATCGCCGCGATCCGGCGCGCACGAACCAGCTCGGGTCGCTCGATCCGATGCTCTCGGGCGGCGAGCCCTCGCCGTTCGCGTCGCCCGAGCAGGAGCGCACCGCGATGGCCGAGCGACGCGCGCTGGAGATCGCGCCGGCGAAGTGAGTCGATTCGGCGCGCGCGCCGCGCGGGCTCGGAGCCGCGCGGCGCGCGTCATCGCGTCGGAATCGCGTCGGATCGATCAGCTCGCGCCGCGACCGTTCGGCTGCTGCGTGCTCACGCGGCCGTGGACGCGCTCGTCGCGCGGGGTCTCGTCGGCATCGCGCCCGGCGATCGCGTCCTTCGCGCGCCGGAGCATCGTGCGCAGCTTCATCACGCCGCTCTGATCCCAGTACTCGCCGACCTCGATGTCGACGCGGATCAGCGCGAGGCGTCCTTCCTCGGGTCCCTTCGGGAACCAGAGCGAGAAGCTCGGCTTCCACACTTCGTGGATGCGCATCGGATCGTCGACGATCGCGGCGCGACCCGACCACTGCACGTACGAGCCGTCGCCCTGCATCGTGACGAGCGCGCGCGCGTCGCGCTGGATCTCCGAGATCGAGGCGTGGTCCTTCGCGGCGAGGAACCAGATCGCGCCGTCCTCCTCGTCGAGCTCGGCGATCGTCATCGGGCGCGCATGAAGGTGCTTGTCCTCGGCGATCGTCGTGAGCATCGCGAAGCGGAAGTCGCGCGCGACGTCGAGCAGCCGCGCGATCTCTGCGTTCTTCTCCATCGGCGGTTCTCCTGTGGCTGAGACGCGTCCTCGCTTCGCAACCCGCGTTCCACGGCGAGGATGAGGCGAGAGGCCGCGCGCGTGCTCGGTCGCTCGGCGTGGCATCGCGGCTGCACCCAGAGAGCGCGGAGGTTCCATCGAGCCATGTCCCGCCGACGACGCGATCAGGACCGCACGATCGACAGCGACCCGGCGACGCAGCCGGGGCTGAGCGTGCCCAAGACGTTCGAGCCGACGACCGATCCCACCGCGCTCCACGAGGAGCAGGACGTCGATCGCATGCTCGACCGCGAGGCGCGCTCCGAGGACGACGCCGACGTGCATCGACACGAGCGCCCGCCGATCGACTCGCCGACCGATCCCCAGGCCGTCGAAGAGCTCGCGGGCGAGGCGATCCTGCTCGCTACGCAGGGCGGTGGGTCGCGGCGCATCGAGGGCGACGACTCGCTCGAGGAGCAGATCGATCGCGACGCGATGGAAGCGGGCATCGTGCCCCAGCTGGTCGGGCAGGCGACGCTCGACTCCGCTGCGGGCACCGACGAGGAGCAGCCCGACGTCGACGAGGACGCCGACACGCTGCCGCGCGCGCGCCCGGGCAGGACGTCGGTGCGCGGTCGCCGCACGAGCCCGTGATCATCACGAAGAGGAGCTCGTGCGCATGCGCGAGCTCCTCGGTCGGATCGGACGCGAAAGGAGCTCGTGCGCGCTCGACGCACGAGCTCCTTCGTCGTTCGCGTCGCGTCACTCCGCGGCCATCGCGAGACCGTCGAGCCACTGCGCGCGCTGCGTCCCGTCGTCGCCGCAGTCGACGAGCCGACAGCACGGGCGCTCCGCGTCGCCGAGGAACGCCGAGAGATCCGCGAGCACGCGCTCCGGGCAGTCGAGGTGCGGGAAGTGGCCGCAGCGCTCGTACGCGTGCACCGACGCGTGCAGGAGCTTCTCGGCGGCGCGCCGCGCGTGCGCGAAGGGCAGCACCGGATCGAGCATGCCCCACAGCACCGCGATCGGCGGGAGCGTCGTCTTCGCGTCGACGACCTCCCAGAACGTCGCGCGCTGTCCGTTCACGTCGAGGCTCGCGTCGAGGATGCGCTGCAGCGCCTCGGCGGTGCCCGGCATCGCCGCGAGCACCGCGTAGCGCGCGAGCTCTTCGGGCTCCGGGCGCGCGAACCGCGCGGGGCCGAGCGGCGACACCGCGAGCCGCGTCGCGATGCGACGCGCGAGGATCGATCCGAGCAGCGCGCGCGCGACCGGGAGCGCGCTGAAGCGCAGCCACGGCGTGACCTCGCGGCCGAGCCCGCCGGGCGCGATCAGCGCGAGGCGCTCCACGCGCGCCGCGTGATCGCGCAGCATCGCGAGCGCGACGCCGCCGCCGAACGAGTGGCCGCAGATCGCCGCGTGCGGCGCGCCCGCGGCCTCCATCCACGCGGCGATCGTCGATGCGAACCACGGCGCGTCGTACGGCGCGTCGGCGGGGCGCCCCGAGTACCCGTGGCCCGGTAGATCGGGCATCAGCACGCGATGCGTGCGCGCGAGCGCGGGCGCGATCCGCCGGAACGTGCGGTGCGAGTCCGCGAGCCCGTGCAGCAGCACGAGCGGGGGGCCTTCGCCGAGCTCGCCCCACGCCACGTCGCAGTCGTTCACCCTCACGACCCGCGCGTGACCCAGCATCTCCATGCGATGAGCCACGAGCACCGGTCGTGCCGAGCTGGATGGCGAAGAATTGCCGCGCGAACGCTCGAAATCCGGCGCATCGTGCCCCGCCCGCGCGGCGGAGTGTCCCAAGCGCGGCCCTCGGCCTCGTCCGGTACGGCGGCTGCTCTTCTTCGCCGCGATGGACGCCGGCACTCGAGCCATCGGCATCGCGAGCGCGATGACGCTCGTCGCGACCCTCTGTTGGCAGCTGCGCGCGCAGTGGAAGAAGGGGAGCAGCGAGGGCGTCTCGCGCTTCCTCTTCATCGGACAGCTCGGCGCCTCGACCGGCTTCGCGATCTACAGCGCGCTGATCGAGGACGCGGTGTTCGTCGCCACCAACGTCGCGACGGGCTGCGCCGCGGTCGCGGGCTTGGCGATCACGATCGTGTTGCGACGTCGAGCGCGGCGCGCGCGATCGTGGCGAGCCGGCGAGGCGAGCACGCACGGCGCGGCCGGCAGCCACGGAGCGGGACGCGCCGCGTCCGTGGGATCCACGTGATCGCGTTGCGCACGACGATTGCACAACGAGGCTGCACGCGGCGCGAGAGCGCGCGAGGAGGTGGGGGATGTCGACGCGCACGACGGTGAGGTTGCCGGCCACCGTCGTCGCACGCACCGCTGCCACGCTCGACGACGATCCGCGCTTCGACGCATTCGATCGCGCGCCCGTGCTCGGAGCGCCCGATCTCGATCGCGCATCGGTGGACGCGCTCGCGCCGCTCCGCGCGAGCGTCTCGAGCCCGAGCAGCTCCTACCCCGGCGTCCCGATCGCGCCGCCGACGACCTCGTCGGGCGCACCGACGCCGCGCCACGTCATCGCGCTGCGGGTCGGGCTCGCGCTGCTCTTCGTCGCGACCTGCGTCGTGCTCTGGCCGTTCTGGCCGTGGCTCACGCTCGCGGCGTGGTTCGCCGCGCTCGCGCGCCCGATCGTCGAGCGCCTCGCGCGCGTCACCCACGGGCGGCGCGCCGCGGCCGCGGTGGTCACGATGCTGCTGCTCGTGCTCTCGCTCGGGCCGCTGCTCGGGCTCGCGGTGTCGCTCTCCGCCGATGCCGCGGACCTCGTGCACGAGGTCACGCGGACGCGCTCGGGGCGCCAGGCGGTGATCGCGATCGTCTCGCCCGACGGCGCGATCCCGCGCCCCGACCTCGACGTGCCGACGGTGGTGCACGTCTTCCGCAGCCAGGGCGAGCGCGCGTGGACGATGGCGAGCAGCGTCGCCGGCGCGACCGCCGATCTCGTGCTCGGCCTGTTCGTGTTCTTCACCGCTGCGTTCTTCTGTCTCGTCGACGGGCCGCGCGCGTTCGAGTGGGTCGAGCGTCACACGCCGATCGCGCACCGCCACGCGCTGCGCTTCGCCGGCGCGTTCGTCGAGACGGGGCGCGGGCTCTTCGTCGGCGTCGGGCTCACCGGGCTCGTTCAGGCGGTGATCGCGACCGCCGCGTACTGGGCGCTCGGCGTACCGCGCCCGTTCGTGCTCGGCGTGCTCACGTTCGTCGCGTCGTTCATCCCGACCGTCGGCACCGCGCTCGTGTGGGTGCCGGTCGCGCTCGGCCTCGCGTTCACCGGTCGCGAGTCGGAGGCCGCGCTGCTCGCGGGCGTCGGCATCCTCGTCGTCGGCACCGTCGACAACCTGCTGCGCCCCGTGCTCGCGCGCTGGGGGCGGCTGCACATGCACACCTTCGTGGTGCTGGTCTCGATGCTCGGCGGGCTCGCCGTCGCGGGCGGGTGGGGCCTGATGCTCGGCCCGCTCGTCGTGCGCCTGACGCTCGAGGCGCTCCGGATCGCGAAGGAGGAGGAGATCGTTTGAGCTCCAACGTTCGGCGCACCCTCGGGGTGCTCGCCGCGGTCGCGCTCTTCGTGCTCGCGCTCGTCGCGGCGGCGCGTCTGCACCTCTCGCTTCCCGTGGGCCGTCGCGCCGCGGCCGACGCGCTCCAGGCGGTGATCTCGAACGAGATCCCGGGCTCGATGCGCATCGGGGAGATCGACGAGCTGCGCACCGACTACGTGCGCGCGCGCGACGTCGTGTTCACGACCCCCGAGGGCGAAGAGGCGCTGCGCTTCCGCCGCATCGAGCTCGACCCCGACGTGCGCCGCTTCGTGCGCGAGGGTGCGATCGCGGTGCGCCGCGCGCGCATCGAGGGCGCGATGCTCTACATGATCGAGCGCGAAGGCGAGGACGGTCTCGGCCTCGAGCGCGCGTTCGACGACGACGACGACCGGGGCAGCGAAGGCGAAGATCAGGGCCGCGGCATCACGCTCGACCTCGCGAACGTCGCGTTCCAGGACCTCGACAGCGAGTGGCGCGTCGGGGACGCGCCCGAGTTCCACCTCGACGACGCCTCGGGTCTCGCGCGCTTCTACACCGACGACCAGGGCCGCATCGCGATGCGCTTCGATCGCATCCGCGCCGAGGCGCGCACCGAGGGGCTCCCGATGAACGTGCGGGCCGACATCGAGCGCGCGTCGGGGCGCATCCGCACCGGATGGCGCCAGCTCGGCCTCTTCGAGATGCGCATCGCCGTGCTCGGCTCCGACATCGACCTCGATCTGCACCTCGTCGACGGAGAGGGCGGCGTCCGCCCGCGCCTGCAGACCGACGCCGAGCCGGGCTCGCTCGGCATGTTCGCGATGTTCGGCGTCGAGCTCGTCACGACGATCGCCGGCGCGCCCGACGCGGTGCAGCTCGACGACGAGGACGCGGGGCCCGACGACGACGAGGAGTCGAAGTGACCGCGTCGATCGCGCTCTACGTCGCGCTCACGCTCGTGCTCGCGTCGTGGGCGCTGGTGCACGCGCTCGCCACGGCCGCGGCATGGACGCGCGCCGCGAGCCCGCGCGAGCGCGCCTTCGCGTGCTTCCCGCCGACGGCTCCGGTCGCCGCGGCGCGCGCAGGGCGTCGCGCGCTCGCGCTCGCGTGGGGCGTGCTCGCCGCGCTCTACTTCGTGCTGCTCGCGATCGCGCTGTGATCAGCGCCGCGGCGGCGCCGCGGGCCGCTCGGGCGTCGTGGCTCCGTCGCCCTCGAGCGCGCTGAGATCGCCCGGCGCGCGCTCGTAGACCCACTGCGCCGACATCGCGACCGCGCGCTCGATCGCCTCTTCCTCGCTGCTGCCGTCGCGCACGAGCGCGTTGACCATCTCGATCGCCTTCGTGCGCGCGGGCTCGGGAAGTCGCGCGATGCGCGGGGACATTCGCTGGTGCGTGGTCGCCATCTCTCGTCGTCTCCTTCGTCCCCGATCGAGAGCAACACGCGGGCCCGTCGTGGGCGAGGCGCGACGCGGACCGGCTCGCTCGGGGCGCACCGCCACGCGCTCGGTGCGCGAGCAGCCCCGAATGCAAGCCATCGCGAATGGCACGTCGCCTGCTCGGAAGCGGTGCACACGGCGAGGGCTCGAGCGAGCTCGAAACCGACGGAGGAGCGGGCAGATGCATCAGGGGACGGCAAGGGCGGGAGCGAGCACGCAGACCACGAGCGAGCGCGCGCGGCACGTGCACACGCCGCATCCGCTCGAGGGCGCGGGCGGGTCGGTCGCGCGTGCGGTGATCGGCAGCGTCCTGCTCGTCTCCGGCGTTCGTCGCCGCGGCATCGTCGGCGCGCTGCTCGCGACGGCGGGCGGCGTCGTGCTGCGTCGCGCGGCAGAGGAGCTCTACACGCACGTGCGCGACGAGCTCTTCGCCCCGCGCCCCGATCTCGAGCGCCGCTACGGCGAGGACTTCGATCGCGACGTCGTCGAAGAGGCGTCGTGGGAGTCGTTCCCCGCGAGCGATCCGCCGGGGTTCACGCACTGATCGCCGCCGTTCGTCGTCGTCGTCTCTTCGGGAGAGTTGGGAGGGCAGAACCGTGACCGCGTCCGCGCAGAGGACGAACGACCGAGACTTCGCGCTCGTCCAGAGCGAGCTGGCTCGCGTCGCACGCCGAGACGATCCGTGGATCGGACGAGTGCTCGGCGATCGCTACCGCATCGTCCGGCATCTCGCCGACGGCGGGATGGGGAAGGTCTACGTCGGCGAGCAGATCCGGCTCGGCATGTCGGTCGCGGTGAAGATCCTCGACCGCGCCGGCTACGAGGATCCGATGCTCGCCGGGCGCTTCGAGCGCGAGGCCATCGCGACCGCGGCGCTGCGCTGCCCGCACATCGTGCAGGTGTTCGACTGGGGGATCCTGCCCGAGGGTGGCTGCTACCTCGTGATGGAGCTCCTGCCCGGCGCCGACCTCGCGACGCTGATGATGCAGGACGGGCTCTTCGGCGTGGAGCGCACGCTCCACGTGCTTCGTCAGCTCGCGATCGCGATCGATCACGCGCACTCGCACGGCATCGTGCACCGCGATCTCAAGCCCGAGAACGTGATGGTCGATCTCGAGGCGGGCGACTTCGTGACCGTGCTCGACTTCGGCGTCGCGCGCGATCTCCGCCAGAGCTCGACCTTCAGCGACTACGGCGAGGTCGTCGGCACGCCCGAGTACATGTCGCCGGAGCAGGCGATGGGCCTCGAGGATCTCGTCGGGCCCGCCTGCGACCGCTGGGCGCTCGCGGTGATCGCGATGGAGATGCTCACCGGGGATCTCCCGTATCCGAGCGCGCCCGCGACGACGACGCTCCGCTACATCGCGGAGAGCGTGCCGCGGCGTCCGAGCGAGCTCGGCTTCTCGGTGCCCGGGCTCGACGCGGTCTTCGATCGCGCGATGGCGCGCAAGCCGCGCGACCGTCACGGCAGCGCGCGCGAGCTCGTGGACGATCTCGAGCGCGTGCTGCTCGCCTGGGTGCGCGCGAACGAGTCGCACGACGCCGACGAGAACGCGACGTCGGGCGTGCGCCCGAGGCTGCACGCCGCCGAGATCGCGGCGACCACGCCCGAGGCGCGCGTGCTCGCCGCCGGCAGCTACGCGATGAGCGCCGCGGCGATCGCGGACATGCCGTGCGACGAGGTCTCGACCGCGCGCATGACCAGCGCGATCGTGCTCGCAGGGCTCACGCTCGTCGGCTCGGCGTTCGCCGCCGGATGGATGGCGTGCATGGCCCTCGCGGGCGGCGGCTGAGGTCGGGGAGGCGCGCTCGCGCGACGCTGAACGCGCGACGGGGACGTTCTCGCGACGAGGCGCGGGCAAGTCGCCACGCAGTGCGACGCATCGCCCCGCTCGCCAGGGCGAGCACCGCGCCGATCCCTTGGAATTCACGGTTTTCGAGGTGGCCCCGCGATTGCTCGGCAGAGCGGCACGCGCGCGACGGGCGAAGTCGCGGGACCAGGGAGGAAGCACCAGATGATCGGACTCGACACCGAAGAGCGCGACCGCCCGGCATTCCAGCCCGAGCCCGCGACGCGGCCCGCACCGGCGCGCGAAGAGCGCGCGGACGACGTGTGGGACGACGACGACTGGGAAGAGGACTGGCTCTTCCTCTGAGCCCACACCACGCGCGCGGCGCTCTCGACACGAGGTGCCGCACGCGCGTGAGACCCGCACACCACCACGAGGCGCCGCGCCCCATTCGGGCCCGGCGCCTCTCGATTCTCGACGTCGCATGAGCCCTGATTTCCTTCGCGATCTCACCCACGAAGCCGCGCCTCGCGTGGCACTCGCCGTGCTCTCGGAATCCGCTGGGGCAGCAGCATCGCGATGAGCGAGGAAGGATCGTCGATCAGCCGTGGGCCCGCGCCCGGCGACGTGCTCGAGGGCCGGTGGCGCATCACCGCGCTGCTCGGTCGCGGAGGCCACGCCGGCGTCTATCGAGGCCAGCACGCGCGGCTGCGCTACCCGGTCGCGATCAAGACGCTCTCGGTCGATCCGCGCTCCGCGATCGCCGACGACCTGCGCTCGCGGCTCCTGACCGAGGCCGAGATCGGCGCGCTCGTGCGGCACCCGAACGTGCTGAAGATCTTCGACGTCGGGAGCACGTCCGCGGGCGAGCCCTACCTCGTGATGGAGCTCGTCGAGGGCGAGACCCTCCGCGAGCGGCTCGATCGCGGACCGCTCACGATCGCGCAGGCGGTCGACCTCGCGCGGCAGGTGCTCGCCGGGCTCAGCGCGCTCGCGCAGCACGGCATCGTCCACCGCGACGTGAAGCCCTCGAACATCATGCTGAAGCCAGGCCGTCGCGGCGTGCGCGCGAAGCTGATCGATCTCGGTGTGGCGCGCCGGCTGCGCGGAAATGCCGGCGGCGATCAGGGCGAGGGCTTCCTCGTCGGCACCCCGAGCTACATGGCGCCGGAGCAGCTGCGCGCGCAGCTCGTCGATCCGCGCGCCGACGTCTACTCGCTCGGCGTCGTCCTCTACGAGTCGCTCACCGGCTCGGTGCCGCCGCGGCCGACGTTCGTGGAGCGCTACGCGGTCGAGCCCGAGCTCGAGATCGACGAGCTCCCGCCCGTCCGCCAGAAGCGCCCCGAGTGTCCGCCCTGGCTCGAGTCGATCGTCAAGCGCTGCGTCGCGGTCGACCGCAACGCGCGCTACCAGAGCGCGGCGGCTGCGGCCGAGGCGCTCGCCGTGCTCGCGCGCGATCTCGGTCTGCCGAGCGGCGCACGGGCGTGGGTCGAGGATCCCACGCGCGCGCCCATCCGCACGATCGACGACGCGGGCCCCGACGAACGCACCACCCGTCACATCCGACGTGGTGGTGGCTCCCGGAGGGTTCCATGGCAGTCCTGATTCTCTCGTGGATCGTCGTCGCGTTCCTCTTCGCGCTCTTCGCCCACGCGCTGCTTCCAGACGACGGCGCGATCGACGTCGACGTGACCCTCGTCCTCGGGATGACCGGCGCGCTGATCGGTGGGGCGCTCGCGAACCACCTGGTCGGGGAGCCGCTCTGGGGCGTGCACGCAGCGGGCTTCGCGGGCGGCGCGATGGGCGCGATCGGTGGTGTCGCGACGGGCGCGCTGGGGCAGCGGCGCCGCGCTTCGCAGGCCCAGCGCACGTCCTAGTGGCGTGATTCCGCAGGGCCCTCCGTGGCATCTGCCGTGCAGTGGACCTCGTGCAGAGATCACGAGCACTTCACGGCAGATCACGGAGGAGAGATCGTCATGTTGTACTGGTCTGTGGTGTTCTTCGTCCTCGCGCTCATCGCGGCGATCTTCGGCTTCGGCGGGATCGCGGCGGGCGCTGCGACGATCGGCAAGATCCTGTTCGTCGGGTTCCTCGCGCTCGCGGTGCTGAGCCTGGTCGCGGGCCGCCGTCCCACGCTGCGCACCTGACGCGGACGAAACGACGAGCACGCGCGCGCCCGCCGCGCGCGTGCTCAGCCGTACGAAGACGTCCGCACGTCGCAGAGCTCGGCGACCTTGGTCACGAGCTCGTGCGTGTCCACCGGCTTCGTCAGGTAGTGCTCGAACCCTGCTTCGAGCGCGCGCCGGACGTCGTCGGGCTGCGAGAACGCGGAGATCGCGATCGCCTGCATCACGGGATCGTGCTTCTTCGCGAAGCTCACCAGGGAGATCCCGTCCTCGTAGGGCATCGCGATGTCGCTCACGAGGATGTCGAAGCGCGACTCGGCGAGCCGTGCGCGCGCCTGCGCCGCCGACGCGGCGAGCGTCACGCGCGCGCCGCGCAGCGAGAGCACCGAGCCGTAGAGCTCGCGCGCGTCGTCGTGATCGTCGACGAGCAGCACGCGCACGCCCACGAGATCCGGCGTCTTCGCGCGCGGCGCGATGCTGATGCCGGGCGACGTGCCCGGCTCGCTCGAGGCGCGCCCGTCGGGCAGGCGCACCGTGAACGTCGCGCCGCGCCCGAGCCCTTCGCTCTGCACCGAGATGGTCCCGCCGTGTAGCTCGACGAGCTTGCGCGAGATCGCCAACCCGAGCCCGAGCCCGCCGTGCCTGCGCGTCGAGCTCGCGTCGGCCTGGCGGAAGCGATCGAACAAGAACGGCAGGAACGACGGATCGATCCCCGCGCCGGTGTCGATCACCTGCGCGATCGTCGCGTTCCCGTCGCGCACCACGCGCGCGGTGACGCGGCCGCCTTGTGGCGTGAACTTCACCGCGTTCGTCAGCAGGTGGAAGAAGATCTGGCGCAGGCGCATCGCGTCGCCGCGCACCGTCGCGGCGCGATCGACGTCGAGCGCCATCTCGATCCCGCGCTCGGTCGCGCCGTTGCGCACGAGATCGACGGCTTCCTCCATCGGCGCCGAGACCGGCACGACCTTGGGATCGAGCGTGATCTTGTTCCGGAGGATGCGCGACGTGTCGAGGATGTCGTCGACGATGCGCGCCTGCGCCTGCGCGTTGCGCTGGATGACCTCGAGCCCCTTGCGCACGCGCTCCTGCGCGGGCTTGGGATCGTCCATCAGCAGCTTCGACCAACCGAGGATCGTCGAGAGCGGCGTGCGCAGCTCGTGCGAGACGATCGAGAGGAACTCGTCCTTCAGCGCGTTCGCGCGCTGCGCCTCTTCGTAGAGCAGGACGTTCTCGAGCGCCGCCGACACGCGACGGCCGAGCTCCTCCGCGATGAAGCGATCCGCGAGGTCGTACGGACGACCCGCCTGCGCGGACTCGAGCGTCAGCGCGCCCGCGACCTCACCACGCACCGAGAGCGGCACGAAGATCCACGCGCGCGTGCCGAGCCCCTCGAGCGCGCGCCGCGCGTCGTCGTCGCGCGCGACCGAGCGCAGCAGGTCGGGCGTCACCTCGGCCACGAGATCACTCGTCCCGGTGCGCAGCACCGCGCCGAGCCCGTGCTTCGCGCTCTCGTCGTCGCGGAAGAGATCGGCGATCGCGCGCGTGTCCGGCGAGTCGGTGCGCGAGTCCGCCGTCGCGACGCAGCGCACGCGCCCCGTCGCGTCACGCAGGTGCACCGCGCACACGTCGGCCATCTCGACGACGACCGATCGCGCGAAGCCCTGCAGCATCTCCTCGCGCACCAGCGACGCGCCGAGCGCGCGCGTGACCTCGCCGACGATCGCGAGCGCTTGCTCGCCGCGCTTGCGCGCCGTGATGTCGTCGAAGCGCAGCGCGACCTCGTCCGGCCCGAGCGGCGCGACCCAGCACTGGAACCACGAGCCCGCGCCGCGCGTCGGACGCGCGACCTCGACGCTCTGCGCCTCGCCGCCGTCGAGCACGCGCGTGAGCAGCCCCCAGAGGATCGACTGCTCGATCTCCGGCCACACCTCGCGCAGATCCGCGCCCGCGATCGTGCGCTCGCTCCCGAGCGTCTCGCTCGCCGCGTGGTTCGCGTACACGCAGCGCAGCGTGATCCCGCCCGCGCCCTCCGCGCGCTCGGCGCGCAGCGCGAGGAACCCCTCGTGCGACGCGTCCTGCACCATGCGGAACCGGCGCTCGCTCTCCGCGAGCGCCTCGGCCATGCGCCGCTCGTCGGTCACGTCGACGATGATCACCGCGATGCCGACGATCGACTCGCCCGAGCGCACCGGCACGTAGCTCGCGAGCCCGTCGTTCACCTTCGGCGCCGCGCCGTCCCCGACGCCGACGCGCCACCGCACGTGCAGCTGCGGCGAGGGCAGGCCCGACGCGAGCACCTCCGCCGCGATCTCCTTCGCGCGCGCCGCGCTCTCGGCGTCGATGATCTCGTCGAGGTGGCGCCCGAGGTGCGCGTCGCGCGCGCGACCGTTCATGCGCGCGAGCACCTCGTTCACCTCGAGGTAGCGCAGCTCGCGATCGAGGATGGCGATGCCGATCGGCGCCTGGCCGAGCAGTGCGTCGAGGATCGCGCGCTCGTGGTTCGGCGGCGTGCGCGGGATCGCGCCGGTTCGGTCGGGTCGGTCGGTCAACGTCGTCTCGCCGGAGCTCTGCTCGTCGTGCACGTCGGTCAGGGTTCCCACCCACCGGCTCAGCGTGCCGTCGCTCTCGCGCACCGCGCACGCGCGGAGCTCGTGCCATCGCCACGCGCCGTCGCGACGTCTCACGCGGACGCGCGACATCTGGGTGTCGCCGAACCCATCGGGCCGCGTCCCGAGCCGCGCGCCGACGTCGTCGGGATGGAGCACGGCGGACCAGCCGAGCCGCATCGAGTCGTCGGCGCAGACGCCGGTGTACTCGACCCAACGAGCGTTGACGGCGGTGAGCTGACCGCGCGGGTCCGTCTCCCACACCACGTGCGGAAGGATGTCGGCGAGGGGTCCCAGCACGTCGCCGCGCTCTCCCCGCACCGGATCCTTCCGAGAAACGGTGACCGATTCTCGTCGCACCTCGAGGCGCTGCCACAGCAAGGCGCGCACCACGCGAGGACGCCCGGCTTTCCTGCGGATCAGGGCAGCCGGGCGGGATCACTGGCGAGGCACACCGCCCCGGGTGGTGAAAAATGTCTCGGCCCGTGACGCGACCTGGGCGTCGCGCCCGCGCCTCAGTCCGCCTGCGGCGTGAGCTGGCCGCCCGGCACGTTGTAGTCGTGGCTGGGATCGCTGACGTAAGGGGCGTTCCAGACGTGAGCCCACCAGTACACCGGCAGGATGCCCCAGGGGAGCAGCACCATCCCCGCGATCCAGAGCCCTCGGTTGTCGCTCCGCGGGTTCTGCGCCGCGAACGAGATGAAGAACAGGCAGAGCAAGTACTGCATGAACGTCGCGACGAAGAGGCTCCAGTGGATGAGGCTCACTCTCTCCGGCGGCGTCGGAACCGCGAAGCTGGCGATCGCGGACACCGCGAACGTCACGATGACGACGGCCAGCACGATGCCGAGCACCATGCGCGCGCTGCGGCTCCAGCGGGTGATCGACTCGTTGCGCGTGGTGCGCGGCGTGTGAGCGGGAACGGTCCGAGTTTCCACGTGTCCTCCACGAGACGTCGGAAAGCAGTCGGTCAGACCGAGTAGCAGAGGGGGTGCCACGCGAATCGCGCGTGATGCGCCGGAACATCGCGCGTGGACCGAGGCGCATCGCCCCGCTCGCGTCGCGCGTTCGAGGGCATCGTGCTTGCTCCGACCCCGCCTCGATGTGGCACCACGCGCGCACCGAGGTCCGCCACGGCGCGATCGGGGTGGTGCGGGCCTTCGTCGCCGTCGTGCGCGAGGCGCTCGCGTCCTACCAGCGCCACCGCGGCAGCCTGCTCGGTGCGGCGCTCGCGTTCTACACGCTGCTCTCGATCGCCCCGCTCCTCGTCGTCGCGGTCGCGATCGCCGGCGTCGTGTTCGGCGAGGGCAACGCGCGCATGCAGCTGATGCGCGCGATCGAGGGCTTCGCGGGCGAGCGCGCCGCCGCGATGGTCGGCGCGTGGACCGACGAGGCGAGCGCGGCGAGCTCGGAGGCGACGGTGATCGGCCTCGTGCTCTTCGCGCTCGGCGCGTCGCGCGTGTTCGCGCAGCTCGAGTCGACGCTCGACGCGGTGTGGGACGCGCCGGTGAAGGAGCACGAGAGCGTGCGCGGCGCGGTGCGCTGGATGGTCGTGCAGCGCGCGATCTCGTTCGTGCTGGTGCTCGGCTTCGGGCTCGTCATCGCGGGCTCGCTCGTCGCGCAGACGGTGCTCGATCTCATCACCGTGCAGCTCGCGGATCGCGGCGTCGCGGTGCACCTCGCGCTGCGCGGCGCGCACGCGATGCTCTCGATCGGCGTGCTCACGCTCGCGTTCGCGCTCGCGTTCCGGCGCGCTCCGCACCGCCACGTCGAGCTCCACGAGACCTGGATCGGCGCGATGGTCACCGCGCTGCTCTTCAGCATCGGCAACGCGCTGCTCGGCGCGTACTTCGCGCGCGTCGACGTCGGCGCGGCGTACGGCGCGGCGGGCTCGGTGATCGTGGTGCTCCTCTGGCTCGCGTTCTCCGGGCAGATCCTGGTGTTCGGCGCCGAGCTCACGCGCGTCGTGGCGATGCGCGGCGGCCACGTGAGGGCCCGCGAGGGCGCGCCGCCGTGGGTCGACGACGAGCCCGTGGCGAGCGTGCCCGCGCGCGCACGATCGAGGCGCGCCGCACCTCCGCGCGTGGCACCGCCCGTGCTGGGAACGGGCCGGAGGTCTACGTGAACATCGCGGCCATTCTCTGCCCCGTCGACTTCTCGGCGAGTTCCGAGGCTGCCGCGCGCTTCGCTTCGTCGATCGCGCGCGATCTCGGCGCCGAGGTCCACCTCGCGCACGTCGTCCCGCTCCCGATGCCGGCGATGCCGGTGCCCGAGATCGGCCTCGCGCCGCAGGAGATGATGGGCCCGCCGCTGCCGCAGATGCAGCGCGAGGCGTCCGCGAGCCTTCGTCAGCTCGCGACGCAGCTCTGCCTCGAGCCGCACGTGCACGTCGTCACCGGCACCGCCGCGCGCGAGATCGTGAAGCTCGCGAAGAGCATCGGCGCCGGCATGATCGTGATGGGCACCCACGGGCGCACCGGGCTCGCGCACCTGCTGCTCGGCAGCACCGCCGAGCGCGTCGTGCGCACCGCGCCGATGCCCGTGCTCGTCGTGCCCCACCATCGCGAGAGCTGAGTCTCGGAAGGGTCGTGGATGACCCCTTCCCCCCGACCGGCGAAGCCGGATCGGGGCCCCCCATCCCGAACGCTGCGCGCGGGGCCCCAGCCCCGCTTGCTCTCTCGCGGCGGGCTCACGACCGGCGGGTCAGTACATCTGGTAGCCGACCGCGAGCCCCATGATCACGACCGTGACGTTCCGATCGATGAAGATCGGGTGGACGTTCGCGCTGATCACGAGGCCGCGCCGGCGCGCGCGCGTGCGCTCGCCGAGCACCACCGCGAGGCGCGCCTCGAGCCCGAGGTGCAGATCGCCGAGGCCGTCGCAGCGCCTCGCGTCCTGGCCGCAGAGCCCGCCGATGCCGACGTCGAGCGAAGGCCCGGCGCCGAACTGCACGTGCTCGAAGAGCGTCAGGTCGATCACGACCGAGTTCGTCGACACCGCGAACGTGCCCCGATCGCTCGCGACGAGATCGGCGAGCCAGAGCCGGTGCACCGCGTACGTCGCGACGATGTCGTTGAGCTGCAGCCCGACGTGCACCGACACGCCGCCGCCGACTCCGCCCTCCGCGCCCGCCATTCCGCCGAGCAGACCGTCGACCGCGAAGCGCACGCGATCGTCGGTGTAGTAACCCTCGGGCAGCGGCTCGTAGTACTGCTGCGCCCGCGCGCCCGACGCTGGAACGAGCGCCGACGCGAGCATCGCGAGCGCGATCGTGGCCGCGTGCCGCACGCTCCGTCGCGTGTTGCCGCGTGATCCCTTCGTCGCGAGGTGCCGCTCCATACGACCGATTCGTCCTCCTGCTCCCGCGTGAGGCCGAGTGCAGCACGCGTGCCCTCGCCGAAGGACCGGGATTTCCGCGTCGGCGCGAGGCACGACGCGCCGCTGCGACGACGGGCGGCGTGGCGCAGACGCGAGTCCTCGGATGGCCTCTTCGTTGCTGAGCACGAGGCAGCGCTCGACGTCGGCGCGTTCGATGGAGACGCGACGCGCGAGCGACTGGAGGACCCATGTTGATCACCATCCTGACCTGGATCGTCTTCGGTCTCGTCGTCGGCTTCATCGCGCGCGCAGTGGTGCCCGGCTCGCAGCCCATGAGCATCCCCGGCACGATCCTCCTCGGCGTCGCCGGCTCGTTCGTCGGTGGCCTGGTCGGCAACCTGCTCGCGGGCAACACGGCGCTGCAGGTGCACGCCGCGGGCTTCATCGGCTCGGTGCTCGGTGCGATCCTGCTGCTCGTGTTGATGATGTTCGCCACGCGGCGCCGGCTCGCGTGATCACGCGGACCCGCCGTGCGTCGCGCCCGAGCCGGACGCGACGCACGACGGAACGTCGTTTGCCAACGCGCACGCCGCCATGATCGTGAAGACCGTCAGGCCGCTCGAAGGTGCCCACGTCCTCGTCGTCGAGGACGACCCCGACATCCTCGAGCTCCACGCGATCGCGCTGCGCGAGGCGGGCGCGGACGTGCACGCCGTCGGCTCGGCGCGCGCGGCGCTGGAGGTGCTCGACACGGGCGCGTCGTTCGACGTGATCGTGAGCGACCTGTCGATGCCCGAGGTCGACGGCTTCGAGCTCATGCGCCGCGTGCGCGCGCGGGGCGGCCGCGCGGCGAGCGTCCCGGCGCTCGCGGTGACCGCGCTCGGCGAAGAGGACCACGTCGACGAAGCAGCGCGCGCGGGCTTCCACGCGCACGTCCGCAAGCCGCTCGCGCCGGAGGACCTCGTGCTCGCCATCGCGTGCTTGGTCCCGACGAAGCGCCGGCTGCTCGGGTGAGCTCGTCCCCGCGTCGCGCGCGTCGCGACCGCGCACGCTCGCTCGACTCGGACGTTTCCGTCTGGCCAGCGAGGGGTCGTCGGCGCCCGCTTTTTGACGAAATCGTCTGGCGGGGGGTCGTCGGCACCCGCTTTTTGACGAAATCGTCGGGCGGGGGGTCGTCGGCACCCGCTTTTTGACGAAATCGTCTGGCGGGGGATCGTCGGCACCCGCTTTTTGACGAAATCGTCTGGCGGGGGGTCGTCGGCACCCGCTTTTTGACGAAATCGTCTGGCGGGGGGTCGTCGGCACCCGCTTTTCGACGAAATCGTCTGGCGCGCACCGCGACCTCGGCCCGCCCACCCCCGACCCCGGACGTCGACCCGTCGAAACACAAAGCCCGCGTCGTCCCCCCGGAGGGACGCGCGGGCTTCATCCGACGCACCGACGCGACGTTCTCAGGCGCAGGCGCGCAGGTGATCCGCGAGCCGGTCGCGCAGCCGGCGCTCGAGCTGGCGCACGCGCTCGCCGCTCACGCCGATCTGCTCGCCGACCGCGCGCAGCGACGCGGGCTCGTCGGCGACGAGGCGGTGATCGAAGATGCACGCGTCGCGATCGCCGAGCTGCTGGCGGAAGTGGTTGATCGCCGAGACCGCGCGCTCGCGCTCCTCGTGCGCCGCCACGACCTCCTCCGGGCCCGGCAGATCGTTCGCGAGCGTGTCCTCGACCGTGCGGCGGCTTCCGTCGCCGGTCGCCGCGCTCAGGCTCACGTCGCGGTTCTCGAGGCGCGCGAGCAGCGACTCGACCTCGCTCGCGTCCACGCCGAGGCGCTCCGCGATCGCCTCGCGCGTCGGCTCGATGTTCTCGGCGAGCAGCGACGCGTGCGCGCGGCCCACGTTGAAGAAGAGGCGGCGGCCCGCGCGGGTCGTCGAGCTGCGCACGACGCGCAGGCGATCACGCAGGAACGCGATGACGTACGCGCGGATCCAGAGCGACGCGTAGGTCGAGAAGAGCACCCCGCGCTCGGGGTCGAAGCGGTCGGCCGCGACGAGGAGGCCGACGTTGCCCTCCTGGATCGCGTCCATCATGCAGCGCTGGAGCGCCGGGTAGCCGCGCACGATCTTCACGACGAGGCGCAGGTGACTCTCGACGAGACGGCGACGCAGCGACTCTTCGCCGGTCGACTTCATCCGCGTCACCAGATCGCGCTCTTCCTCGCGGGTGAGCATGGGAATCCGGGTGACCGCGCGCAGATATGCGCCGAGGGAACCTTCGCGTGCGCTGTGGATCGACATCGTTCCTCCGAGACGTGCAGGAGCGCGGGCCTCCGGGGCCACGCGCGTCGAGAAACCATCGGGTTCGTCGGGGGGTGCGCGGGGCCGTTCTGCACGGCTGGTGCCACGGCGCGGAGGGCCGAGATCACGTCGAGATCGCGAAAGACACGCCCTGACTGCGTGCTCCCTGCTGTGGCACCGCGCCTCACGCGAGGCGTCCGCGCGCACGCTCCACCGCGCGCGCCCGGCGCACGGATACGACGACCGGGAGATGATCCGACGCCTCGCGAACCAGCCCTTTGTTCGGGACTTCCGCGGCGAGGACCTCGAGCCCGGCGCCCACCAGGACGTGGTCGATCCGCAAGATGGGTCGCCAGGACGGATACGTGGCGCAGACGTACCCGGGGCGCCCCAGCTGCTGCGCATCGGCGAGGCTCGTCGTGAGGCGCCGGTAGGCGATCGACCCACGCCCGCAGTTGAAGTCGCCGAGCAGCACCGTGTGCGGCGAGGACGTCCGCTCGATCTCGGCCGCGACGTGGCGCGCCTGGCCCATGCGCTCGATCGGACCGAGCCCGAAGTGCGTGACCACGACGTCGAGCTCGCCGCCCGGCGCGGCGACGCGCGTGTGGACGAAACATCGCGGCTCGCTCACGGCGCGCCACGTCGGCAGCTTCTCGGTGCGCACGTGCTCGATCGGATGGCGCGAGAGCACTGCGTTGCCGTAGTGCCCGCGGCCGTCGTAGAGCGCGGCGCCGAACACGTGGCTCATGCCGAGGCGCACCGCGATCGCCTCGGCCTGGTCGAGGCCGCCGCTGCGGGTGCGCCCGACGTCGATCTCCTGGAGACCGATCACGTCGGCGTCGCACGCGCGCAGCACGTCCGCGATGCGCTCGAGCGCGCGCACTCCGTCGGTGCCGACGCAGCCGTGCGTGTTGTAGGTCATCACGCGCAGCGTCGGCGGGGGCGCCTGCAGCTCGACGTCGGCGTCGGTCATCGCGTCGTCGTCGCCGCGCGCCGCTGCGTCAGCCCGCGGTCGCCGCGTCCTCGCGCCCGCCGGCGCGCAGCTGCTCGAGCATCTCGTCGATGTCCTTCTTCAGCGCCTCGCGGGTGCGCGGCGTGAAGACGAGCGCGGCCGCGGCGCCGAACAACGCGCCCGCGGCGAACACGCCGGGAATCAGCGCGGTGCCGACGACCGGGACGATGCCGACCGCCGCGATCGCGTTGCCCACGCCGACCTCGCGCAGCGAGCGGACGGCTTTGCGGACCTCGGGACGATTGCCGATCGACGCGATCGTCTTCGTGATGTCGACCATCGAACGACCTCCTGGGCTCGGGGCTCGAACGGGTGCTCCGGTGTGGAGCAAGCGAGGTGCCGCCCACGGCTTCGCGCGGACTGCTTCCGCGGGGCCCGGTTCGTGGGGGCAGGGCGCCACGCGAGGGTCCTCGCGCCACGTCGTGAGGCTCTCCGTTTCGCTTCGGAGTTGCGGAGCTACGGGTAGGAGCGCGACAATGCGGCCCCGTTCGTCCGCGCGATCGCGGGGGAAGGCGCGAGAGGAAGAGGACCTCGATGGCTTCGAAGGACCCGATCGTCTGTCACGTCTGCGGCTTCAAGAACGCGTTCGACGCGACGCGCTGCGTCTCCTGCGGCGCCAAGCTCGAGGCGGTCTCCGCCGACTACTCGACGGAGGAAGAGGCCGCGCGCAGGAACCAGCAGACGGGGTTCGAGCTCAAGTGGGTCGCGATCGCGTTCGTGATCTACTTCGTGTTCCAGGCGATCGCGCTCGCGGTGCTCCCGGCGGTGATCCCCGCGTACGACCCGTTCCAGAACGTGTGGGGCATCCTGATCTCGTCGCTGACCTGGTTCATCGGCGGCATCGTGGTCGGCTACGTGTCGCCGGGCCGCACGTTCCTCGAGCCCGCGCTCGCCGCGGTGATCGCGACGATCCCGACGATCGGGTACCTGATGTGGCGCACGCCGGGCGAGCCCGGAGGCGGCCTCGACCCCACGATCATGGCGTACGTGGTCGGGGGCTTCATCGGCGTGATGCTGTCGCTCTTCGGCGCGTTCCTGGGCGAGAAGGTCCAGGGCGCGACGCGCGGGCATCGCGCGCGCTGACGTTCGTCCGAGCGCGGTCGCGCCTCAAGGGCGCGACGCGCGCATGCCGGGCTGCGCGAGGCCGCACATCTCGACGAGCGCGCTCGCGCGCACCGCGATGATCTCCTGCGACGCGGGATCGTTCTCCGCCGGGAAGAGCCCGACGTCGACGATGATCGCGGCCGCGCCGACCTCGAGGTACTGCGGCCCGTTGTCGGGCCCGATGCCGCCCGCCGCGACCAGCGGCACGCTCGGACGCACCCGCGCGAGGCGCTGCACGTAGTCGAGCCCGCCGAGCGCGCCCGCGGGATAGATCGCGATCGGCCCTTCGTGCGCGCGGCTCGCCGCGAGCAGCTCGCTCGGCGTCGCGACGCTCGGCACGATCCCGAGCCCGCGCTGGCGGCACGCCGCGATCAGCTCGGCGTCGAACACCGGCGAGATCACCCACTCGGCGCCCGCGGCGAGCGCGACGTTGAGGTGCTCGCTCTCCACGACCTCGCAGAGCCCGACCATCGCGTCGGTGCGATCCGCGATCTCCGCCGCGATCTCCGCGACGAACGGGACCGACACCGGCAGCGCGAGCAGCGTGATCCCACCGCGCGCCGCCGCCTCCGCGCGCGCGATGAGCGCCGCGCGCTCGGGCGCCTGGACGATCGCGGCGAGTCGCTTCTCGCGCAGGAGATCGAGGGGGTCCGACATGGCGCCCCTGCGTACACGGCGCCGCTCTGCACGGTCAAGCAAGCCGCGGGGGAGCGAGGCCGGGGGCGCCGCGTATCCTCGCGCGCGCGTCACGATGCATCACTTCACGAAGCGTTGGAATGTGTGCCCACAGCATCCGGTTGAGCGCCGAGACGCGAGGCTGGTACACCGGAGCAGCGAGGGGAGCCGTTGATCTACGTCTACGTATTCGCGCTGGTGCTCGGGGGCGTGCTGCTCGGCGCGTCGATGCTGCTGGGCGGCGGTGAGTCGCACGGCGACGGATCGCACGGCACCGAGGGCGCCGCGAGCGCCGACGGGCACGACGCGCCAGGCGGGTTCGAGACCTTCCTCGTCGCGTTCCTCTCGCTGCGGTTCTGGACGTTCTTCCTCGCGTTCTTCGGCCTGACGGGCGTCGTGCTCGACGGGCTCGGGCTCGTGGCGAGCACGATCGTCGCGGCGATCCTCGCGCTCGCGATGGGCCTCGGTGCGGGCGGCGGCGCTGTGTGGCTGATGCGCCGGGTGCGCGCCGACGACTCGAACAGCGCCGCGACCACGCAGGACTACGTCGGCAAGACGGCGCGCGTGCTCGTCGCGTTCGGTCCGGGGCGCACCGGGAAGGTCCGGGTCGAGGTGCGCGGCAGCACCATCGATCTGCTCGCGGTGTCGATCGACGGAGCGTCGTTCGCGCTCGAGGAAGAAGTGATCGTCGTCGAGATGGAGGGCACGCGCGCGAAGGTCGCGCGCCTCACGCCCGACCGTCTCAGCAAAGCCTGATCTCCGCGCTGGGGATCGTCTACGCTCTCGGCTGCCTGCCGGCAGTCGGGGCGGCTGCGTGCGCGGGGGGTCTGCGCCGCGGCGCGAGAGGCGAGGACGCTCGATCGTGCGCGTCACGAGCGAGCGTGATCGGAGGGAGAGCGAGAGAATGCAGCAGTACGGATATCAGCCCTATCAGGACCCGTACGCACCGGTCCAGGCGCAGCAGTTCCCGATCGATCCGTCGATCCTCTGGATGGTCGTCGGCGCTGCGATCGTGATCGCGATCGGCACGCTCGTGCTGATCCAGATCGTGAAGCAGTTCCTCTACGTCGCGCAGCCGAACGAAGCGCTCGTCTTCAGCGGCAAGCGCTACAAGATGGAGGACGGGACCGAGCTCGGGTACCGCATCGTGAAGGGCGGGCATCGCGCCTTCCGCATCCCGATCCTCGAGAAGGTCGATCGCCTCGACATGACGATCATCCCGATCGACATCGTCGTCGAGAACGCCTACTCGCGCGGCAACATCCCGCTGCAGATCCACGCGATCGCGAACGTGAAGGTCCACGGCGACCTGCGGTGGATCCGCAACGCGGTCGAGCGCTTCCTCGGCCGTGGCCAGCGCGACATCCAGGTCGTCGCGCAGCAGACGCTCGAGGGCGCGCTGCGCGAGGTGCTCGCGCAGCTCTCGCCCGAAGAGGTGAACACCGATCGCCTCAAGTTCGCGGAGAAGCTGATCCACGCCGCCGAGGACGATCTGCAGAAGCTCGGGCTCGCGCTCGACACGCTGAAGATCCAGAGCGTCAGCGATCAGACCGGCTATCTCGACTCGATCGGTCGCCCGGTGATCGCGGCGGCGCTGCGCGACGCGGAGAACGCGGAGTCGCAGGCCGCGCAGGAGACGCAGCAGGCGCAGGCCGAGGCGACGCGTCGCGCCGAGGTCGCGCGCGCGACCGCGCAGATGGTCATCCAGCAGAAGCAGAACCAGCTGCGCACGCTCAAGGCGAACCTCGAGGGCGAAGCGCAGGCCGTCGAGCGCGAGGCCGAGGCCGCGGCGAAGACGGCGCGCGCGATGGCGGAGCGTCAGCTCCAGGAAGTGCGCGCCGCGCTCGAGGGGCGTCGCCTCCAGGCCGAGGTCGTCATCCCCGCGGAGTTCCAGCGCCAGGCGCAGCAGATCCTCGCGAAGGGCGCGGCCGCGCCCACCGCGGAGAACGGCGCGGCGGCGGCGGAGATCCTCGCGCTGATGAGCGACGCCTGGCAGTCGATGGGACCGCAGGCGCGCGAGATCTACGTCATCCAGCACCTCGAGGAGATCGTGGGCACGGTCGTGCGCTCGCTCGAGAACGTGTCCGTCGACGAGGTGAACGTGCTCGATCA
Source organism: Sandaracinus amylolyticus (assembly GCF_000737325.1). Classification (NCBI taxonomy): domain Bacteria; kingdom Pseudomonadati; phylum Myxococcota; order Polyangiales; family Sandaracinaceae; genus Sandaracinus; species Sandaracinus amylolyticus. The sequence goes on along the minus strand of NZ_CP011125.1, from coordinate 9,155,513 downwards.
GGGCGATGGAAGCGCGCTCGCGAGCTACGCGGCGACCTACCCGAAGATGGTCGCGGCGGTGATGAGCGCGCTGCGCGAGACGACCGGCGTCGACGTGCCGGCGATCCTCGGTGGTGATGGACGCGGCAACGGCGCGTCGCAGGGGAGGGCCTGAGCCATGGCGTTCGTCGTTCCGCTCTTCGCGCTCGCGATCATCGGCGTCGTCGCCGTCATCGCGATGCTCGTCGTCATCAAGAACGTGCTCTACGTGAGCGGCCCGAACGAGGTCCTCGTCTTCTCGGGGTGGGGCAAGCAGACCACCGCCGACGGGAAGACGATCGGATATCGCTTCATCAAGGGCGGCCGCACGTTCCGCATCCCGCTGTTCGAGACCGTGGATCGGATGGATCTCACGAACATGATCATCGAGCTGCAGGTGAAGAACGCCTACTCGAAGGGCGGCATCCCGCTCACCGTGCAGGGCGTCGCCAACATCAAGGTGCCCGGTGAAGAGCCGCTCATCCACAACGTGGTCGAGCGCTTCCTCGGTAAGTCGCGCAACGAGATCATGGAGATCGCGCAGGAGACGCTCGAGGGCAACCTGCGCGGCGTGCTCGCGACGCTGACGCCCGAGCAGGTCAACCAGGACAAGGAAGCGTTCGCGGCGAAGCTCACCGAGGAGGCCGAGCACGATCTGTCGACGATCGGGCTCGTGCTCGACACGCTGAAGATCCAGAACGTGACCGACGAGGTCGGCTACCTCGACGCGATCGGACGGATGCTCAGCGCGCAGGTGCGACGCAACGCGCAGATCGCGGAGGCGCGCACCAAGGCGGAAGCGGCCGAGCAGAAGTGGCGCAACACGATGGAGGCCGAGGTCTCCAAGCTCGACGCGCAGATGCAGGTCGCGGCGAAGGAGAACGAGCGACGCATCCTCGACGCGCGCACGAAGCGCGAGGCGATGATCGCGGAGCAGCAGGCCGAGGTGCAGGCGCTGATCGCGCAGTCGCAGGCCGAGATCGGCATGCAGGACGCGCGCATCGAGCAGGTGAAGCTGCAGCTGCAGGCGGACATCATCCAGCCCGCGGAGGCAGCGCGTCAGAAGGCCGAGCAGAACGCGAAGGCCGAGGCCGCGCGCATCGTCGAGCAGGGTCGCGCGACCGCGCTCGTGCTGAAGAACCTCGCCGCGACGTATCGCGGGAGCGGGACGAACGGGCGCGACGTGCTGCTGATGCAGAAGCTCGTGCCGATGCTCGGTCAGATCACGGGCACGATCGGTGAGCTCAAGATCGATCGCCTCACCGTGATCGGCCCGGGCCACGGCAACGGCAGCGGCGGCGACGGGAGCCTCGCGGGCAAGCTCGTCGCGACGAGCGAGCAGATCAAGGCGGCGACGGGGCTCGACGTGCCGGAGATCCTCCGCGACAAGTTCGGTTCGCCGAAGCCGCCGACGGTGCCGCCCAGCGCGCGCACGCTGCCGCCCGGCGTCGCGCCGCGTCGCGGCGACAACGGCTGACGCCGACCGAGCGTGATCGAACGAAGGCCGCGTGCTCGAGAGAGCGCGCGGCCTTCGCGCTTCGTGTTACCGATGCTCGCGCGCCGCGCCCGCGGGGGGCGCCGGCACGACGAGGAGCATGTGATGAGCGTGAAGCGGACACCCGGTCGCGTGGTCTGGCGCGAGCTCACGACCGACGACGTCGAGAAGGCGAAGGCGTTCTATTCGGCGCTCTTCGGATGGCGCTTCGTCGACTTCCCGATGGGCGAAGGCGCGCCGCCGTACCCGATCGCGCACGTCGGCGAGAAGAGCATCGGCGGGATCATGAAGAAGCCCGAGGGCGCGCCGTTCCCGCCGTTCTGGCTGAGCTACGTATCGGTCGAGGACGTCGACGCGACCGTCGCGCGCATGAGCGAGCTCGGAGGGTCCACGATGATGCCGCCGACCGACGTGCCCGAGGTCGGTCGTCTCGCGATCGTCTCGGACTTCGCGGGCGCGACGATCGGTCTGCTGAAGTCGAACGGCGACGATCCCGCAGGGGGTCGCCCGCAGCCGGGCGAGTTCTGCTGGGAGACGATCACGAGCCCCGATCTCGCGCGCGCGAAGAAGGTCTACACGAGCGTGCTCGGCTGGATCGAGACGCAGATGCCGGGCGGCAGCAGCACCGTGTTCGCGACCGGCACGGGGATGGAGGACGGCGTCGCGGACCTCGGCAAGGCCGAGGGCTTCCCCCCGATGTGGGTGACCTACGTCGTGGTCGAGACGGTCGAGGCCGCGCGCGCGAAGGCGGAGACGCTCGGCGCGACGATCGTGGTGCCGCTCATCGAGGTGCCGAACGTCGGGCGCATCTCGTTCATCCAAGATCCGACGGGTGCGCACATCGGGCTCTTCCAGCCGCAATTCTGATCGCGGCGCGCACGGCCTGCGTACCCCGCGCATCGCATGCGACCGCACGCTCGCGGTACGCTCGATCGCGGGGGAAACGGTGGCCATCTACTACAACCTCGCAGCGTTCGTGGGCGCGCGCGACGAAGCGGAAGCGTTCGTCGCGCACTTCCACGGGCGAACGATCCCGATCGAGCACGGGGACCTCGTCCTCGACATCACGCTGCGCGAGACGCCGCAAGGCTGGCTCGTGGGGCTCTGGCCGGTGGGCATGAGCTACGGCACCTGCGACGACGCGCGCCTCGTCGCGCCCGAGGCGCGCGAAGCTGCGGCGCGATGGTTCGAGCGCGAGCTACGCGGCGCGCCGACGTTCCGCGCGGCGGCGTTCGGCGCGGAGATCTACGACACGTTCCTCGACACGACGCTCGCCGAGCTCGTCGACGGCGGCGGCATGCCGGGGCTCGTGCTCGACATCCGCACGCACGTGTCGTTGCGATCACCCGCGGGCACCAAGCCGTTCGGCCCCGGCCGTCGCTGGTGGCCGCGCACCAAGACGCCATGAAGAGGAGCACGTTCGCGCAGCGGCTCGCGGAGACGATCGCGTGGTGCGCGCCGCGCGCGGGCATCGGAGATCCGCGCCGCTCCCTGCGCGATCCACAGCTCCAGCCGCAACTCCTCGCGCGCGATCGTGCGCAGACGGTCGCGTGGCTGGTGTCGCGTCGTGACCGGCGCGTGCGCGGCGAGCCGATCCCGCCCAGCACGCGTCCCGCGAGCGGGCGCCTCCTCGTGTACTTCCCGGACGCGAACCTCTCCTGCGGCGCAGCGGAGCTCGAGACCGATGGCTTCTTCGACGCCGACAACGTGCCCCCGTGGGACACGTGGATCTCGGTCCACGACCGCGCTCACGGCTGCCCGTCGTACGGGTCGATGCTCGTGTGCTGGGTGCCGCCAGCGCTCGTCGAGCTCGTCGACCGCGGCATCGACGTGAACCCCGAGCAGTGCATCGTGTGGATCGACGCGCTCGAGCTCGACCTCGACGCGCTGTGGCGCGCCGAGGTCGATTGATCACGACGCGCGCACGATGCGGCCCGGGGTCGCGCCGGTGAGCGCGCCATCGATCGCGATCGGCTCGCCGCGCACGATCGTCGCGCGATAGCCGATCGCGTCCTGCAGGAAGCGCTTTCCGCCCGCGGGCAGATCGCGCACCAGGCGCGGCGCGCGCAGCGCCAGACGATCGAGCTCGATCACGTTCAGATCCGCGCGCCGACCGATCGCGATCTCCCCGCGATCGACGAGCCCCGCCCAGCGCGCGGGCTCGCTCGTCAGCTTGCGCACCGCGTCTTCGATCGAGAACCGACCGCGCTCGCGATCGCGCGCCCAGTGCACGAGGAAGTACGTGAACATGCTCGCGTCGCAGATCGTGCCGACGTGCGCGCCGCCGTCGCCGAGCGAGACCATCGCGCGCGGGTGGTGCAGCATCTCCGCGACGTCGTCGAGCGAGTAGCCGCCGTAATTGTAGAGCGGGAAGTAGAGCAGCGCGTTGCCGCTCTCCTCGAGCAGTGCGTCGTAGACCACCTCGAGCGCAGGCACCCCGCGGCGCATCGCCTCGGCGAAGAGCGCGTCCTGCCGCTGCGGCTCGTAGCTCGGCGTCGCGCCCATGCGGAAGAGACGCATCGCGACGAAGTCGATCGCGGCGAGCAGCTGATCGGCGAGGGGCGGGATCGGCGATCCATCCCCCGCGACCTTTTCTGAACGCTCGCTCAACAACTTCGCCTTCACGTCGGGGCGCGAGAGGATCGCGACGCGCTCCGCGAGCGGCAGGTGCGCGATCGCCTTGTACGAGGGGAACCCGATGAACGGATGGAACGTGGCGTCGAGCCCGAGGATCACGCCGATCGGCCGCGGCGCGACCAGCGCGTTCATCGTGACGCCGCGCGCGCTCGCGCGCTCGATGCGCGCGAGGATCTTGCGCCACTGATCGGTCGCCGAGTCGCGCTGCAGCGTCGAGATCGCGAGCGGACGGCCCGCTGCTTCGGCCATCGCCTCGAGCACGTCGAACTCGGGGTCGAAGCGCTCCGGCGAGACGTGCATGTCGAAGTCGCTCACCGCCTGGAGCACGCCGCGGCCGAGCCCCTCGAACGCGCGCGCGATGCCCGCGAGCTCGCGCGCCTCGGCGTCGGCGGCGGGCGTCTCGCTGCCGTCCTTGGCGCGATGGTTGTCGCTGCGCCCGGTCGAGAACCCGAGCGCCCCCTGCTCGAGCGCGGCGCGCAGCATCGCGCGCATCCCGGCCACGTCGTCGTCGGTGGCGCGTCCACCCGCGACCGCGCGCTCGCCCATCACGTACACGCGCAGCGCGTCGTGCGGCACCTGCGCCGCGACGTCGATCGTGCGCGGACGTCGATCGAGCGCGTCGAGGTACTCGCCGAACTGCTCCCACTCCCAGCGGATGCCCTCGGCGAGCGCGCTGCCCGGGATGTCCTCGACGCCTTCCATCAGCGCGATGAGCCGCTCGCGATCGCGCGGGCGCACCGGCGCGAATCCCACGCCGCAGTTGCCCATCACCGCGGTGGTCACGCCGTGCGCCGAGCTCGGCAGCATCGACGCGTCCCACGATGCCTGTCCGTCGTAGTGCGTGTGCAGATCGACGAACCCCGGCGTGACGAGCGCGCCCTCCGCGTCGATCGTGCGCGCCGCGCGCTCCTCGAGCGCGCCGATCGCCACGATGCGCCCGTCCTTCACGCCGACGTCGGCGCGCCGCGCGGGCGCGCCGGTTCCGTCGACCACCATCCCGTTCACGATCGCGAGGTCGTACGCCACGCGCGCAGTATCGCGGAACGATGCCTCGCGTGTCGACGCGCCTCGGCCGCGTTCACAGGCGCGATCGATGCACGCGTTCGCGCGCGAGGACGCGAAGATGGCCGAGGTCTACTCACGACACCCGCTCGAGCCCAACACCAAGAGCGACGCGCGCAAGCTCGTCGCGATCGTGCTGTTCGCGCTGCTCGTCCCGCCGCTGGTCGCGACGCTGATCCTGCTCATCGCGGAGGTCGGCGATCGCAATCGCATCGTGGTGCCGGACGACCGCGCGATCGAGAGCGCGAAGTGAGGAGCTGACGTCATGGCCGAGACCTTCGACCGCGGTCGCGAGCCCTTCGGCTCCGGGCTGAGCCCGCGCGCGCTGAAGGGCGCGCTGCTCGGGGCCCTGCTCCTCTTGATCGTGCCGACGCTGCTGGTGATCGCGATGATCGCGTGGAGCCACGCGACGACCCACGTCGAGCACCAGCCCTCGGTCGAGCCGGCGCGCTGATCAGTCCCGGCCCATCACCCGATCGAGCACGCCGCGCTTCGCGGCCGCGCCGATCGCGCCGAAGAATCCGCCGCCGAGCGCGCGCTTGAGGCGCCACATCGCCTTCGCGTCGGACTGCGGCATCACGTAGAGCTGGCCGCGCTCGAGGCCGCGCAGCGCGTGCTCCGCGATCTCCTCGGCGCTCCACTTCGACTGCGTGACGAGCTTCTCGGTGCGCCCGGTGAGCATCCCGGTCGCGCGCGATCCCTTGTGGATGTTGGTGCGGAAGAAGCTCGGGCACAGCGCGGTGACCTTGATGCCGCTCGTCGCGAGCTCGGTCGCGAGCGTCTCGCTCAGCGCGATCACGCCCGCCTTCGTCACGTTGTACGGGCCCATCATCGGCGCGGAGACGACGCCCGCGATCGACGCGACGTTGAGGATCCACCCCGACTTGTGCGCCTTCATCTTCGGCACGAAGTAGTGGCAGCCGTAGATGACGCCCCAGAGGTTGATGTCGACCTGCCACTTCCAGTCGTCGAGCGGGATCGATCCGACCTCGCCCGCGACCGCGACGCCCGCGTTGTTCACGAGCACGTCGACGCCGCCCCACATCTCTTCGGCGCGCTTCGCCATGCCCTCGATCTGCGCGGCGTCGCGCACGTCGACGATCATCGACTCGATCTGGGCGCCTTTGCCGCGCGCCATCGAGACGCTCTCGGCGAGGCCCTCCTTCGACACGTCGCTCAGCAGCAGCCGCGCGCCGCGCTCCGCGAGCGCGAGCGACACCGCTCGCCCGAAGCCGCTACCCGCGCCCGTGATGACCGAACGCGCACCGCTGGGGATCTTGCTCGTCGTCATTCGAAGTCTCCTGCCGCGTGCGCCTCCCACGAAGGTCGCGCGCGGGCTCGCGAGCCTATCACGCGCATGGCAGCATCCCAGTCATGGCGCACGCGTTCTACGGACCGCGCGTGGGAGAAGCGCTGCAGCTCGCCGCCGATGCGTTCGCGGCACGCGCGCGCAAGGGCAGCGGCGCGCCGTACCTGACGCACCTGCTCTCGGTCACGACGCTCGTGATGGAGCACGGCGGCGACGAAGATCAGATCTGCGCGGCCGCGCTCCACGACTACCTCGAGGACATCCCGGGCGCGCAAGCGTCGGAGCTCGAGGCGCGCTTCGGCGCGCGCGTGACGCGGCTGGTGCGCGCGCTCTCCGACGCGACCGACGCGCAGAACAAGGCGCCGTGGAAGCCGCGCAAGCTCGCGTACCTCGCGCACCTGCGCGACGAGCCCGCGGAGGTGAAGCTGATCAGCGCCGCGGACAAGCTGCACAACGCGCGCAGCATCGTCGACGACCACCAGCGCATGGGCGACGAGGTGTTCACGCGCTTCACGGCGTCGCGCGAAGAGACGCTCTGGTACTACCGCGAGGTGGTGCGCGCGCTCGCGCACGACTTCGATCATCCGCTGGTCGATCGACTGCGCGACGCGGTGCGCGACATCCATCGCGCGACGGGGCTCGACGCGGACGTCTGATCCGCGGCGAGGATGTCCCAAACGGCCAGCTCAACGTTCCGAGCGGCCAGCGTGAGCGCGCTCGCCCGAACTCATGTTCGTGCTTTCCAGCGCACGAGTCGGTCGCGTTATCCTCGCGCGCGATGTCCTGCCGTATCCGCGCGCTTCTCTTCACGTCCATCGTGCTCTCGCTGACCGGCTGCGGCGACGACGACGTCGCGCCGCCCGCGCCCGACGGCGGCACGCCGTGCGTGCTCCAGCCCGTCGCCTGGTCGCACGCCAGCGTCGGTGTGACCGTCGGCGCGACGCGCGACGTGACCATCGAGCTGACGCGCCCGTTCTCGTGCAACGACGTCTCGCTCTCGTTCGAGACGAGCGGCGCGGGATCGATCGAAGCGCTGCCCGGCGATCTCGTGATCGAGCCGCTCGGCACGTCGCGCCACGCGCTCGAGATCACCGGCGTGAGCGAGGGTGTGCTCACCGTGACCGCGACCGCGACGAGCGAGGACGGCCAGCGCGTCGAGGCCGAGCTCGAGGTCGCGATCACCGGCACGACGGTGCCGCAGTGCGAGGGCGAGGCGAGCGGGAACGTCGCGCCGGGCGGGGCGATCGAGGCGACCAGCGGATCGCTGCGCGGCGCGCGCATCGCGCTCGCCGAGGGCGCGTCGCGCGAGGACGAGTTCCAGGTCGACGCGTTCGACGCGCAGATCGCGTGCGCGAGCGACGCGATCGTGCCCGAGGGCTACCGCGCGCTCGGTCCTGCGGTGTCGCTCGCGAGCAGCGCGGGTCGCACGCGCTTCCCGCGCGAGCTCGATCTCGCGGTGCCGATCCGCCTCGCGCTGCTCCCCTCGCACGCGCATCGCGGCCACGTCGAGGTCGCGTACGTCGGCCCGGGCGTGACCGAGCCGCGCATCGTGCCGATCGCCGATCCGGTGTTCGAAGGCAGCGCGGGCGACGGCGTCTTCCACTTCCGCGCGCCGCGCCTCGGCACGTACCAGGTCGTGACGCGTGACGAGGGACCGCAGCGCCGCGATCGCCGCTTCGTCTATCGCGGCATCACCGGCGTCTCGATGGGTGGCAGCGGGAGCGGTCGAGTCGGGCTCGGCAATCCGGATCGCTTCGACTTCGTCGCTCCGCTCGGTGGCCCGACCGATTGGCAATACATGCTCGAGTACATCCGCCGCTATCACCTCGGCGGGTTCTGCACCGAGGAAGAGCGCCAGTCGGGCACCGTGGACTGCAGCGCTGCGTCGCAGGATCGCGCGCCCGCGCGCGGCCAGTTCATGGAGCACGTGCAGCACTTCGAGAACTGGTGGTACGAGGACGCGTACGACGGGCAGGGCGGGCGCTTCGATCGCCGCGAGTACCTCGAGATCTTCCGTGATCTCTCGGCGATGTTCGGCAACGCGAACACCGACGCCGGGCTCGACGCCGACGATCCGAACGTCGCGCCCCCGGGCACGCCCGACTCCGAGCGTTATCGACTTCCGGCCGAGCGCTGCGCGCTCGAGAACGTGATCCGCATCGCGCCCGAGCCCGAGGGCGGCGACGAGCTCGCGGCGACCGGATGGTTCGACGACGAGTACAACCCCGAGGGTCGATATCCGGTCATCAGCTTCTGCGACGGAGCCGAGGTGCCGGGCGACACCGGACGATGGGCGCCCGAGGGCGACAACAGCGCTCCGGCGGAGGTCGCTTATGCGGTCGACGTGAACGGCAATGGCCGCCGCGATCCCGGCGAGCCGGTGATCCGCAACGGCCGCGAGCCCTATCGCGACGTCGGGAGCGACGGGCTCCCGAGCGAGATGGAAGAGGGCTACGACGCGATCACGAACCCCGATCCCGCGGGGGACGACTACGACTTCCAGTACAACCCGCTCGGCACCGAGGGCGACTGGGATCGCCAGGACGGCGAGCCGTTCGACGACTTCGGCATCGACGGAGTCGACGGCACCGCGCAGCTCGCCGACGGCGGGTACGACTCGGGCGAGGGCGACGGCGTCTTCACGCGCACCCAGGGCGCGCAGCGCATGATCGACGCCTCGCCGCGCGGGATGCTGCGCGAGATGGACGACGCGACGGCGCGCGCGCAGGACGTGTTCGCCGACGGCGGCGTGCGCGACCTCTTCAACTGGGTCGTGATGGGGCACCACTCGATGGGCGCGTTCGCGTCGCGCGGCATCCCGGTGCGCTTCTACAACGGGCACAGCGCGCTCTATCTCGACGGCCGCGACCAGGACTTCGTGTTCTCGGCCGTGCCGTGGAACGAGATCGGACGGCACGCGATGGTCCGCTACGGATCGATCGACGCGACCGAGCAGGAGAAGATCAACGGCGACGGCGGTCACGTCGGCACCGTGGTGCAGATCCAGCACCGGCTGTTCTCGTCGCTCGCGGCGATGGATCGCCGCTGGCCCGGCGGTGATCGCGAGGTCGTGCGCGACTCGTTGTGCTCGGAGATCGGATCGGGCTGCGATCACGTGAACTCGATCGAGCTCGACTTCGACGCGCCGACCGCGCAGCGGAGCGGTCCGGTGACGATCATCCTGCCGCCCGGCTATTTCCATCCGCAGTACGCGGAGTATCGCTATCCGGTCGTCTACTTCCTCCACGGCTACGGCATGGAGCCGAGCGATCTGCTCGCGACCGGGCTCCTGCTCTGGAACTTCATGAGCGACGCGCGCCTGCCCCAGGCGCAGCGGTTCCAGAAGGCGATCTTCGTGTTCCCCGACGGCCGCTGTCGCGGCGCGGAGTGCGTGAACGGGACGTTCTACACCGACGCGCCCGAGAGCACGCCGAACGGGCCCGCGATGGAGACCTTCCTGCTCGACGTGGTCGACTACGTCGACGCGACGTACCGCACGCGCGCGCCCGAGACGATCCAGGTCTGGGAGTGACGCACGCGATCGGACGCGGCGACGATCACGTCGCCGCACCGGTCGTGCGCGCGCGCTGCCGCGCGAGGCGCGCGCCGAGCGTGCCGAGCACCGCGATGCCGATCACGTCCGCCGCGAGATCGCCGTAGTCGAAGCTGCGCGCCGGCACCCAGCGCTGCGAGATCTCCTCGAGCACGACGAGCGCGAGCACGACCGCGCTGCCGATGCGGATCGGCGCGCGCGCGATCGACACGACGCGCCCGGCGGTCGCGAGCTCGACGACGAGCGCGAGCAGCCCGATCAGCACGAGGTGCCCGAGCTTGTCCCCGAGCGGCACCGCGTGGACGAAGACGAGCAGCGGCGTGATGCGATCGGTGTCCGCGAGGACGACCAGCGTCGCGAGCGCGACCGCGACCATCGTGGCGAGCGCGACCGCGCCGCGTCGTTCGGTGCCCATCGTGGATCCTACGTCGCGCGGGCGTCGGTCTCTTCCCGTCGGGCGCGATCCGCCCCAGAGGGAATCACGACACCGCGCGCTCGGTTGCAACGCGCACGAACCGAACGCCGCGCTCGCGCGTCTCACGTCGTCGTCGCATCGACGCGCCCCCGGAGGTTTCGATGTCCGCGCTCCTCGCCTTCGACGCCACGCTGCAGCGTGCTCTCCTCGATCTCGTCGTCGCCACGCTGTGGGCCGACGGGGACGTGGCCGATCGCGAGATCGCAGCAGCGCGCGGCGCGCAGATCGCGCTCGGTCTCGTGCACCCGAGCGACGACGCGGCGAGCGCGATCGGGCACGGGCCGAGCGACGCGTGGCGCACGCTCGCGGGCGCATCGGATCGCGAGCGCCTGCTCGCGTACGCGGCCGCGGTGTGGACCGCGCTGGCCGACCGCGTGATCGATCCCGGCGAAGCGCGCTTCCTTCGCGAGGTGCGCCACGCGCTCGCGCTCGACGACGGCGCGGTCCGCTTCGCGGACACGCTCGCGCGCTGGATCGACGCCGACGCGCGTGATGCGTCGCTGCCTGCGCATCGCTCGTTCGCCCAGCTGCTCGTGCAGGGCGCGCGCCGCGTCGCGCAGGTGGAAGCGCGTCGCGCCGCCGCGTGAGCCGGCGCGGGGTCTCCTGGCCCCCTTCGCCCGGCTCCGCTTGACCGCGCTCCTAGAATCGGCGCCCGAGGGGTGCAGCCGATGCTTCGACTTCGTGACTTCGCTTGTCTCGCCGTGCTGATCGCGGCGCTCGTTCCATGCGCGTCTGCGTCCGCGCAGCGCTGCCTTCCCGGCGACACCACCGACGACGTCGCAGGGAACCGCTTCTGCGGCACCGATCTCCGCACGGGCTTCGGCGGCGCCGCGGGGTTCGGCACGAACGCGAGCTGTCTGTCGCAGAACGACGACGGCAGCTCGCCGCCGATCGACATCCGGCCCTACTTCCCGATGGGCCTGCGGTTCTTCGACCGCACGCACAACCAGATCTTCGTCAACACGAACGGCAACATCACGTTCAGCGGCCGCGTCCGCACGTTCACGCCCGATCCGTTCCCGGTCGCGAACCAGCCGATGATCGCGCCCTTCTGGGCGGACGTGGACATCCGCACCGCCGACGACATGTGCCAGGAGTCGTTCGGTCAGACCTGCACCGAGTGCGGCCCCTGCCAGCCCTTCGCCGACAACCAGGTGTGGTGGCACTTCGAGGAGGGCCTCGCGGTCTTCACCTGGGACGAGGTCGGCTACTTCGACTGCCACGACGATCGCCGCAACAGCTTCCAGCTCATCCTCGAGGCCGCCGAGGTGTGCGGCGAGAGCGCGGGCGACTTCAACGTCGAGTTCCGGTTCAACCGCTGCGAGTGGGACGTCGGTGACGCGAGCGGCGGCTCCGGTGGCTTCGCGCAGGAGGCCACCTGCTTGTTCGGCGTCTGCCCGATCGATCCCACCGCACCGTGCACCGGCGGGCGCTGCCGCGCCGGCGTCGCCGTGCAGTCGGGCTTCGACGCCGGGAACATGACGAACTTCTACGAGATCCCGGGGTCGCGCGAGAGCCGCACGATCAACCGCCGGCTCTGCGAGGAGTCGAACGTCGGCATGCCCGGTGTGTGGCGGTTCCAGCTGCGCGGCGGCGCGGTGCAGTGCCCGACGGCCGGCCAGGAGTGCGACACCGAGATGGAGGGCGCGTGCGCGGCGGGCCGCATCTCGTGCGCGTGCAGCGGCGCGTCGTGCACGACCTCGTGCGTGCCCCAGGTGACGCCGCGCGCCGAGCGCTGCAACCAGCTCGACGACGACTGCGACGGCATGGTCGACGACGAGGGCGAGGGCGCGCTCTGCGCATCGGGCCAGCGCTGCATCGACGGCGCGTGCGTGGGCACGTGCTTCGAGGGTGGGTGCCCCACCGGCTTGACCTGCACCGACACCGGCTGCGTCGAGAGCGCGTGCGTCGGCGTGACGTGCCCGCCCGGCGAGCGCTGCCGCGGCGGCGCCTGCGTCGATGCGTGCGGCGGCGTGACGTGCCCCGCGCCGACCATCTGCATCGGCGGCGCGTGCGTCGATCCCTGCGCCTCCGTGATGTGCGACGAGTGCACCGCCTGCGACGACGGATCGTGCGCGCCGCGCTGTGATCTCGGCGGCTCGTGCGGCGCGGGCGAGGAGTGCCAGGCGAGCACCGGGCGCTGCGTGCCCAGCGGGTGCGCGACGGTGTCGTGCAGCCCCGGCATGATCTGTCGCGCCGGCGCGTGCGTCGACGCGTGCGTGGGCGCGACGTGCCCCGAGGGCGAGATCTGCCGCGCGGGCGCGTGCGTCGCGATGCCGCCCGAGGTCGACGCGGGCACGCCGCGTCCCGACGGCGGCGTGAGCGGCGTGGACTCGGGGATGCCGCCGGTCAACATGCTCGACGCCGGCATGAGCGAGCCCGACGCGGGCCGTCGTCGTCGTCCGCCGGGCACCGGCGACGGGTGCTGCACGGTCGCCGCCGGCGCGGAGCGCGGGCGTCAGGACGGAGCGCTCGTCTTCGGGATCGTGATCGGGCTCGCCGCGATCACGCGCCTGCGTCGCCGTCGTACGATGCGCGGGTGAGCCGACCGACGATCGAGCGAGAGGACGCGTCGCGCGCGCAGCGCGGCGCGTCCGCGATCACGTTCCCACCGCGCTTCCTGTGGGGCACCGCGACCTCGTCGCATCAGGTCGAGGGCGCGCAGACCCAGAGCGACTGGGCCGCGTGGGAAGCGCGGACCGGGCGCATCCACGGCGGCGATCGCGCCGGGCGCGCGTGCGAGTGGTGGGCCGGGCGCGCGGAGGAGGACTTCGCGCGGGCGCGCACGATGGGCCACTCCGCGATCCGTCTCTCGCTCGAGTGGAGCCGGCTCGAGCCGCGGCCCGGGGTGTTCGACGAGGGCGCGTTCGATCGCTACGCGCGCCTGCTCGAGAAGGCGCGCGAGCTCGGGCTCACCACGATGGTCGGCCTCAACCACTTCACGCTGCCGTACTGGCTCGCGGTGCGCGGGAGCTGGCTCGCGGAGGACGCGCCCGATCGCTTCGCGCGCTACGCCGATCGCTGCGCGCGCCGGCTCGGTGATCTCGTCCCGCTGTGGACCACGCTGAACGAGCCCTCGGTGCTCGCGCTGATGGGCTACGTCGGCACCGCGTGGCCGCCCGGGCGCGGCAACCCCGCGCTCGGCATGAAGGCGCTGCGCGCGCAGCTCGTCGCCCACGGCGCCGCGTTCCACGCGGTGCACGACGCGCGCCCCGACGCGCAGGTCGGGCTCGTGATCAACATGCCCGCGCTCGATCCGTTCGACCCCTCGAGCGTGCGCGATCGCGCGGTCGCGGCGGCGCAGGACTGGGCGTTCAACGGCGTCGTGCTCGACGCGCTCGCCCACGCACGCTTCCGGTTCCCGCTCGCGCTCCGCGAAGAGCGCGCGCCGATCCTGCGCGTCTCGGGCGGCCCCGCGCTCGACTTCGTCGGGCTCAACTACTACGGGCGCTACCGCGTGCGCTTCGACGCGCGCCATCCGGGCGAGCTCTTCGGTCGCCGCGACGCGCGCGACACCGTGCACACCGACTCGAACGACTGGGGCGAGATCCACCCCGAGGGCCTCACGCGCCAGCTGCTGCGCCTCTCGCGCACGTTCCCGCGGCTGCCGCTCTACGTGACCGAGAACGGCATGTTCGATCCCACCGACACGCGCCGCCCGAGCTACCTCGTCTCGCACGTGCGCGCGGTGCACGACGCGATCGCGCAGGGCGCCGACGTGCGCGGCTACTTCGTGTGGTCGCTGCTCGACAACTTCGAGTGGGCCGAGGGATGGTCCACCCCGTTCGGCCTGCTCGCGCTCGATCGCGCGACCCAGGCGCGCACCGCGCGCCGCAGCGCCGACGTGTACTCGGCGATCTGCCGCGCCAACGGCGTGAGCGACGCGATGGAGGTGCGATGACGACCGACGAGACGCGCACGTTCGCGTCGCCCGATGCGTGGCGCGAGTGGCTCGAGGCGAACCACACGAGCTCGCGCGGCCTGTGGCTCCGGCTCGCGAAGAAGGGGACGGGCACGCCCTCGGTCACGTACCCCGAGGCGCTCGACGTCGCGCTCTGCTTCGGGTGGATCGACGGCCAGAAGAAGGGCGACGGCGCGGAGTGGTGGCTCCAGCGCTTCACCCCGCGCGGCGCGCGCAGCATCTGGTCGAAGATCAACCGCGCGAAGGCCGAGGCGCTGATCGCGAGCGGCGCGATGCGCGAGGCCGGGCTGCGCGAGGTCGAGCGCGCGAAGGCCGACGGCCGCTGGGACGCGGCATACGACTCGCCGAGCAACGCGAAGGTGCCCGAGGATCTCGAGGCCGCGCTCGCGAAGAGCGCGGAGGCGCGCGCGTCGTTCGCGACGCTCGACGCGACGAACCGCTACGCGATCCTCCATCGCCTCCAGACCGCGAAGAAGCCCGAGACGCGGGCGCGGCGCATCGAGCAGTTCGTCGCGATGCTCGAGCGGGGCGAGAAGATCCACGAGCGATGAGGCCGTGACATCCTGAGCCCATGCGTCTGAACGTCAGCTTTCCGCCGCCCGGGTTCTTCCTGAACGATCCGCGCCTCGTGGTGACGCTCGGCGATCGGATGCTCTACGACGGGAGCTTCCGCGACGGCTTCTCGGTGAGCGTCGAGATCGAGCCGGGCGAGCACGTGCTCGAGACCGCGATCCACCTCGCGGGCACGATCGCGCGCAAGCAGCGCTTCGAGCTGAAGCTCGATCCCGCGTCGGGCTTCCGCCAGGTCGCGATCGTCGACGCGAAGCTCACGTACAGCCGGCTGAGCGGCAACTTCGACAAGCGCGTGTCGCTCTCGACGCGCGGTTGATCGTTCGGGAACGGGACGCGGTCGGGGAGCTAGTCCCGCCCGTCGCACTCGCGGGCGCGCAGGTTCGTGTCGCGGTTGCCCGCGGCGTCGACCGCGCGCACCACGACGTCGACGCGCTCGCCCGGTCCGATCGCGAGCACGTGCGACGTCGCGCCGGGCGCGGTGACCGCGACGGGGCGCGAGAGGTCGGGGACCGTGTCGCGCGGCCCGGCGAACACCTCGTAGACGATCGCCTCCGACGGCGTCACGTCGTCGACCGCCGGGCGCCACGACACCACGCACTGCGCCGGCGAGGGTGACTCGGCGTCGCGCGCGCCCTCGAACGCCGGCGCGGTGACGTCGCGCTCGGGCGGCGGGGGCTCGCACCCGCAGTCGATCACGCACGACCCGCACGACTCGGTCACGCCGCACACTCCGTCGCCGCACTCGTCGCACGCGCCGCGCGGAGGGCCCACCGGCGCGCCGCAGGTCGTGGGGTCGAAGCGCGACTCCGCGCCTTCGTCGAGCCACTGGCAGATGCGCGCGATCTCCGCGTCCGAGAGCGGCGCGCCCCCGAGCGGCATGCGATCGCCGGTGAACGGGTCGGGCCCGAGCTTCTTCCAGAGCAAGCTGTCGCGGCAGCTGCACGGCGTGATCACCGGGCCCGAGGCGCTGCCCGCGAGCAAGCCGAGCAGGGTGTCGAGGCGCAGGCCGGCCGCGGGATCGGTCCCGCCGTGGCAGCCGACGCAGCGCGCGTCGAAGATCGGCTGGACATCCTCGCCGTAGTCGACGTTGGGCGCGAGCCCGCTCTCGCACGCGTCGGTGCACGCGCCGCAGTCCGCGGGGCACGACGCGCAGTCCTCGCCGGCTGCGCACACCGCGTCGCCGCACGCGCCGGGCCGCGGTGTCCCGCCGTCGCCGGCGGGGGCGGGACAGTCCTGTCCGGGGCAGTCGCGCGGGGGTGGCTCGAACCCCACGCGCTCGAGCGAGCACGCGAGGCTCGACGTCGCGCCGAGCGAGACCAGGAGCACGCAGATCCGGTGATGCATGAGGCGAGATCCGCAGCTCGCCCAGCACGGATCAGTCCACCGCGGGGGACGCGAATTCGCTAGCGATTTCCAGCGCTCAGAGCCGCGCGCGCGGTGCTCCCGGAGCGCCCGGCGCTCCGCGCGCAGGTGGGGTCGATCGACGCCGTCGGCGCCGGCGAGCGCCCAGCCGCGTTCCGGCCGGTCTCGACGAGGCTGGGCGCGCGCGAGATGGCGATCGGACACGCCAGAACGCGACTTTGCACATCGCGGAGCGCGCTCCCGGCGCGTGGGATCGCGATCTTGCGCGCGCGAGATCGCGCTCGGTCTCGTCGGTGCGACACCTGGCGCGCGCGTGAGACCGATCGTGCCCGTCGGATCGCGACTGGGCGCGCGCAAGGCGTCACCACGACGCGTCGGACCGCCGCTGGGCGCGCTCCGTCCGCGAAAGCGGCCTGAACGGACGGCCTCGGTTGCTCCCCGGGCGCGCCCGCGAGCACCTTCGCGACGCCTCACCGGGGCAGAAACGAGGGACCGATGAGCCTTCCGACCGACGATCGCGCGAGCACGATCATCCTGCGCGACGCGCGATATCACCGCGCATCCATCAAGGCCGACCCAACGACCGCGCACCTGGCCGAGCGGGTCGAGACCGGGGAGCGGGTGTTGCGCGACGCCGCCCAGGCCACCGAAGCCGCCGAGGACGCGCGGGTCGAGGCCTACGCGCGGCTGGTGCGCGCCGACTACGCGCTCGATGCGCGCACCCGCCGGGTCGAGCTCGAGGTGCTCACCGCGGTGCTGCGCGACCGGAGCACGCCGGGGTATCGCGCGTGCTTTCCGCAGGGGCTCACCGCGCTGATCGCGCTGCGCGGGGAGGAGCAGGAGCGCGCGACGCGCTCGCTGGTCGCGGCGCTGGGCGTGCACTTCCCCGACGTCGCGGCGGCGCACGGCGCGGCGCTCACCGAGCTCGCGGCGGCGGCGGTCACGGCGGAGCGCGCGTGGCTGGAGACCGAGCGCCTGCTGAGCGCGGCGATGGGCGACGAGCGCCTCGCGCGGGTCGAGCTCATCCGCGCGCTGCAGCGCAACGAGGGCGCGCTGATCGAGCTGTTCCCCGGCGACAAGCGCCAGGCGAAGAGCTACTTCCGCAAGAGCGCGCGGCGCGGCCGCAAGGGCGATCCGTCGGGCGAGGAGTGACGAGGACCGGAGCTGCGCGCGCTGTCGCGCAGCTCCGGTCGCCGTGCTCACTCGGCGTCGGCGGGGATGCGCGCCGAGAGCGCGATCGTGCCCGGCTTGGGCTGCGGGCCGCGCTCGCGCGTGCTCTGGACCGTCGGGTCGGGCGACGCGTAGGGGAGCATCGGCTTCATGCCCGCGTCGTGCAGCAGCGCGCGGTCGGCGGCGACGTCGGGGTTGCCCGTCGTGAGCAGCTTGTCGCCGTAGAAGATCGAGTTCGCGCCCGCCATGAAGCAGAGGATCTGCGCCTCGCGCGAGAGGTCGGCGCGGCCCGCGCTGAGGCGCACCATCGCGCGCGGCATCACGATGCGCGCGGTCGCGATCGCGCGGACCATGTCGATGGGATCGACCTTCGGCTGATCTTCGAGCGGCGTGCCCTCGACCGCGACCAGCGCGTTGATCGGCACGCTGCCCGGCTGGGGATCGAGCGCCGCGAGCGTGCGCAGCATCTCGCAGCGATCGCGCGTGGACTCGCCCATGCCGAGGATGCCGCCGCAGCACAGCGAGATGCCCGCCTTCGCGACGTTCGAGATCGTCTTCAGGCGATCGTCGTAGGTGCGCGTCGAGATGATCTCGCCGTAGTGCTCGCGCGAGGTGTCGAGGTTGTGGTTGTAGGCAGTGAGGCCCGCGGCCGCGAGCTTCTTCGCCTGATCTTCGGTGAGCATGCCGAGCGTCGCGCACGCCTCGAGGCCGAGCTCGCGCACGCCCTTGACCATGTCGACGACGCGATCGAACGCCGGGCCGTCCTTCACCTCGCGCCACGCCGCGCCCATGCAGAAGCGCGTCGAGCCGGACTCGCGCGCGCGGCGCGCCGACGAGAGCACCTCGTCGACGCTGAGCAGGCGCTCGGGCTCGACGCTCGTGTCGTGTTTGCTCGACTGCGGGCAGTAGCCGCAGTCCTCGGGGCAGCCGCCGGTCTTCACGCTGAGCAGCGTGCAGAGCTGGACCGAGTCCGGCGGATGGAAGCGGCGATGCACCATCTGCGCGCGGAGCAGGAGATCGGTGAGCGGGAGCTCGTGGATCGCGAGGACCTCGTCGAGGGTCCAGTCGTGACGGATCTCGGGTGACTGCATGGGTGCGCAGGCGTACCGCGCGCGGTGCACCCCAGGCAAGCACACGGTTATCCTGGCGCCGTGAGGGCGTGGGCGGCGGTGGGGATCGCGCTGGCGGCGGCGTGCGGGGACGAGCCGCCCGCGCTGCCGGAGATCGCGGCCGCGCCGATCGAGCGGGTGGTGGAGGACCCGAGCGACGCGCCGCTCGCGGGGCTGAGCGAGGAGGAGCTGGTGCGCTTCGAGGACGGCGATGCACGCTTCGAGCTGCCGTTCCGCGAGGCCCAGGGGCTCGGGCCGCTCTACATCCATCGCGCGTGCACGAGCTGCCACGAGGACGACGCGCGCGGGCCGGGCGCGGTGCGGCGGATCGTGCGGCGCGGCGCGGACGCGCCGGCGCTGCCGTGGGGCGACGTGGTGCGGCCGCGGATGACGGCGGGCGCTTCGGTGCCGGTGATGGCGCCGGCGCATCCGGCGATCGGCGAGGCGGTGCGGCTGGCGCCGGCGGTGTTCGCGCGCGGGCTGATCGAGGCGATCCCCGACGCGGCGATCGAGGCGAACGCGCGGCGCGGGACGGGCGGGCGGGTGGCGCGGCTGCGCGACGGGCGGATCGGGCGCTTCGGGCACAAGGCGCGGACCGCGACGCTCGACGAGTTCGTCGCGGACGCGCTGCTGGGCGACATGGGGCTGACCTCACCGGTGCGCCCCGAGGAGCTGCCGGGGCCCGAGGGGATTCGCGACGATGCGAAGCCGGGCGTCGACGTGAGCGACGAGGAGATCGCGCTGCTCGCGGACTACGTGCGGCTGCTCGCGATGCCGCGGAGAGAAGCGCGCGACGGGACGGTGTTCGAGGAGATCGGCTGCGCGACGTGCCACCTGCCGAGCATGCGCACCCGGGACGATCATCCGGTGCGCGCGCTCCGTGACGTGGACGCGGCGATCTACAGCGATCTGCTGCTGCACGACATGGGCGACGGGCTCGCGGACGGCATCGAGGAGGGCGCGGCGAGCGGGCGCGAGTGGCGGACGGCGCCGCTCGTCGGGGTGCGTCACCTGCGCGGGCTGATGCACGACGGACGGGCGCGCACGGTGCGCGAGGCGATCGACGCGCACGCGTCGGAGGGCTCGGAGGCGAACGAGGTGGTCGCGAGGTGGCGCGCGCTGGGCGAGGACGAGCAGCGCGCGCTGATCACGTTCGTCGAGGCGCTGTGATGCCGTGATACGGTCGGGCGCGATGAAGCGGCGGGAGCTCGTCGGCGCTCTTCTCCTCCTCGGCGCACCCGGGATCGCGCTCGCGCAGGCACGTCCGACCGCGGCCGAGCTCGTGGCGCGTGTCGATGCGTTCCACGGGCGCACCCGCACGATCCGCGCGCGCTTCAGCCAGTTCTTCTGGTCGCGCGCGTATGGGCGGACGAGCACGTCGCGCGGGCGCATCGCGATCGAGCGCCCCGGTCGCGTGCGCTTCGACTACGACCCGCCGAACGGGAAGATCTTCGTCGCCGAGGGCGCGCGCTGGCTGATGTACGAGCCGTTCGACGGCGGTCCGGGGCAGTTCTCGCGCGGCACGTCGAGCGCGCTGATCGCGGCGCTCGGGATCCTCAGCGGCGCGATCTCGCTCGATGCGTACCGCGCGTCGGTCGCCGATCGATCGGCGGGCGCGCCGGCCGACACCGACGCGCTCGAGCTCGTGCCGGTGCAGCGCGATCCCCACCATCGCTGCGTGCGGCTCCACGTCGACGCGCGCGGCGCGGTGCGGCGCGTCGGGCTGCTCGATCACGAGGGGAACTGGAACACGTTCGCGCTCGACGAGCTCGCGTTCGACGCGCCGATCGATCCGAGCACGTTCAGCTTCACGCCGCCCGCGGGCGCGCGCGAGCTGTGATGCGCGGCGCGTGGCTCGGCCTCGTGCTCGTCGCGTGCGGGGCGCGCGACGAAGCGCCGATCGTCGCGCCCGACGAGCAGGCGACGCGCGCGGTGAAGTCGTACGTCGACGCCGAGGTCGCGGAGCTCGCGCGCGCGTGTGATGCGCTCTGTGCCGCTGCGCCCGCGCCCGATGCCGATGGCTGGTCGATCGCGAGCGATCGCGAGGCGGTCGAGCGCATGCGCGCGGAGTGGCGCCGCGCACGTCGGGCGTACGAGCACGTCGAGGGCGCGATCGCGATCCTCTTCCCCGACACCGACGCGGCGGTCGACGGGCGCTACGAGCACGAGGTCGAGCTGCGGCGTGACGACACGCCCTTCGATGCGAACGGGTTCGTCGGGATGCACGCGATCGAGCGCATCCTCTGGTCCGACGCGATCCCCGCGCCCACCGAGCGCTTCGAGCGCGCGCTGGCGAGCTACACGCCGCCGCGGACGCCGGCGAGCGAGGCCGAGGCGCGCGCGTTCCAGGGCGCGCTCTGCGCGCGGCTGAGCCGCGACGTGCGCGCGATGGAGCGCGCGCTCGGGCCGCTCGCGCTCGATCCCGCCACCGCGTGGCGCGGCATCGTCGGCTCGATCGAGGAGCAGGCCGAGAAGGTGCGGCTCGGCACGACGGGCGAGGACGAGTCGCGCTACGCGCAGCACACGCTCGCGGACATGCGCGCGAACCTCGAGGGCGGGCGCGCGGTGCTCGACGCGTTCGCGGCGATGCCGATCGCAGCGGACGAGCGTGCCGCGATCGACCGCGAGCTCCGCGCGCTCGAGCGCGTGTACGCGGAGAGCGGTGAGGACGCGCTGCCGCCCGTGCCCGACGGATTCGATCCCGACGCGCCGCGCGACGACACGCCCTACGGGCGGCTCTTCGTGATGCTCTCGCGCGCGAGCGATCCGCGCGCCGAGGGCTCGCTCGCCGCGCGGCTGCGACGCGCCGGGGAGGCGATGGGGATCGCGCCGATCGCGCGGTGAACGATCATGCGCTCCGCCTTCGCATCGCTCGTCGTCGTGCTCGTCGCCGCCGCGCTCACCGGCGCGCTGGTGAGCGTCGCGAGCACGGTCGAGATGCCCGCGGTCGCGAGCGCGCCGAGCGACGCCGGGGTCGACGCCGGCTCCGGGCCGTTCGTCGCGTTCGCGCGTGATTTCGCGGGCTTCCGACGCTGGGAGCGGATCGCCGTCGAGGGCGCGATGGTGCCGATCGGCGCGCCCGAGGGCCCGACCTACGTCTACGCGAGCGGGCGCGCGCCCGAGGGCGCGTCGCGCTGGCCGGTGGGGACGATCCTCGTGAAGTCGATCGAGGTCGGCCCGCCGAGCGCGTGGACGATCCACGCGATGGTGAAGCGCGGCGTGCCCTACAACCGCGCGGGCACGATCGGCTGGGAGTTCTTCGAGCTGCGCTTCCCCGAGGGCGAGGAGGACGCGCCGGTGATCGTGTGGCGCGGCCCCGGCCCTCCGAGCGGTCACGGCTACGCGGCGATGCATCGCGACGCGGGCACAGAGCCGGTCGCGCTCGTGTGCAACGACTGCCACGCGGCCGCGTGGCAGAGCGACGGCGCGATCACGCCGGCGCTCTCGCTGCGCTGATCACGAGAGCGCCGGGGCAGCGCGGCGCACGCGCTCCGCGCCCTCGGGGTGCAGACCGCGCAGGATCGACAGGAACACCGGGTGCGACATGCCCGAGCCGAGATAGGTCCAGCGGTTCGCCGCGCGCTGCACGATGCGCACCTCTTCGCGCTGATCGGGGGCGAGCCGCGCGCCGCGCGCGCGCTCGAGCGCGTCGAGATCGAGCTCGACCTGCTTCGCGAGGAGCCCGTCGAGCGCGCCGCCGATCTCGAGGTACTCGTCGATGCTCGCGCCGACGTCGCGCGCGTCGAGCTCCGCGGCGAGCTCGCGCGTGATCAGCGTGTCGAGCTGCGCGTGCTGCGCCTCCTCGATCCAGTGGCACTTGAGCAGGCGCGCGAACTGCGGCTCGAGCGCGTCGTCGCCGTGGATCGACTCGGCGTAGTGGCGCTGGGTCATCCACTCGATGTGCAGGATCGTGATCGCGACCGCGAGCGGGCCGTGCGAGAGCACCTCGCGCGCGACGTCGGCGGGCGGTCCGATCACGTCGCAGTCGAGGCCCGAGCTGCGCGCGAAGTGATCGCGGAAGCGCTTGAACAGGTGGATGTGCTTCGCCTCTTCTTCGACGAAGTGCAGGAGCGCGCGGGTGCGCACGTCGTCGCCCGCGAGCTGCGAGCGCGCGTGGTCGAGCACGAAGGGCAGGATGAACTCCTCCACCAGCCCGAAGATGCACAGGTACGCGTGCCCGCGGATCTGGTTGAGCAGCAGCCGGTCGCGCGGCGCGAGCGATCCGAGGCGCGCGGTGCGCGCGAGGGGCTCGGGCAGGAACGGACGGCGCAGGTCGAAGGGCACGCGCTCGTCGAGGACGTCCTCGAGGGTCCAGCGGGTGCGCTGCGACGCGTCGAGCGCGTCCTGGTAGGTGAAGACGGGACCGGTGCTCATCGGGGCTCCTTCCGCCCGCACGACGTCGGGCTGCTCCGATGTGCCGCGCGGGCGTTGTCGTCCCCGTGGGAGCGCGCGTGGAATCGTCTGCGGCGCTCACTCGATGCGCCGCGCGGTCCACACGCGCACGTACGGCACGCCGGCGAGATCGTTCGCTTCGCGCACCGACTCCGCGTCGGGCGCGTCGTACTCGCAGATCATGCGGCGCCCGTCGTTCGACACGACGGTGCGCACGTGCTTCACGTGGCGCAGCTCGTAACAGAGCGCGTTGCGCTTCGCTCTCTCGACGAGCTCGCCCAGATCGACCGGGACGTCGAATTCACGCTCGACGATCACGCGCTCCACGTGGTGCCTCCCACCTTCGCCGCCGCGCGGCGAGCACGCTCGGAGATGACACGCGACGTCGCGTCGCGCAGCGCCCCGAGCGCGTCGTGATCGCCGATGCGGGCGAGCGCCGCGAGCGCGCCCGCGATGTCGCTCGGCGCGTCGATGCGCCGCGCGAAGTCGAGGGCGTCGAGCGCGTGGCGGCGCGCGGTATCGTGCTCTCCGCGATCGAGCTCGATCTCGGCGGCGCGCACCAGGACGTAGGCGCAGCGCCGCTTCGAGTCGGCGGCGATGAGCGCGGCGATCGCCTCGTCGAGCGCGGCCTCGTGCCCGCGCTCGGTCGCGTGCTCGATCAGCGCGCGCAGCGCGCGTGCATGCGGGCGCTCGCTGCCCTCGCGGGTGCGCTCTCCGAGCGCGATGAGGCGCTCCGCGCGCCCGCGCGCGCGATCGAGCGCGCCGCGCTGGAGGTCGACGTCGATCTGGCGCTCCAGCGCGACGTACTCCTGGAGCCGGTCGCCGGTGCGACGCGCGATCTCGAGCGCGCGCTCGAGGTGCTCCTCGGCGGCGTCGAGGTCGCCCTTGTGCGCGCGCAGCATCGCGCGGGTGAGCGACACCGCGAACGACTCGACGTGCTCGCGCGCCGCGATCGCCTCGGCCTCGAGGATCAGCGCCTCGGCGCGGGGCAGGTCGCGCTCGATCGAGACGAGACAGTGCGCGGCGTCGCCGAAGCCGAGCACGCGCTCGCGCGCGCTGCCGAGGCGCGAGGTGCGCTCGATCGCGTCCGAGAGGCTGCGCACGTCGCCGGCCTCGCCGTCCTCCCACTCGAGGAACGCACGCAGATAGAAGCCGATCCGCGCGTGATCGTGCGCGCCGAGGTCGAGCGCGCGCTCGGTGAGCTCGGCGAGCTTCGCGATCGCCTCGCCACGATCGTCGGGACGGCGCGCGCGCAGCGCGAGGTAGAGCAGATCGATCGCGCGCGTGGTGCGCTCGGGATCGGCGAGCTTGTCGACGTACGAGAGGCCTCGCCGCGCGAGCGCGAACGCGTCGGCGGCGGCGTGGAGGCGCATCGAGCGCTCGCCGGCGTCGCGACACGCGCGCGCCGCGAGCGCGAAGTCGCCCGCGAGCGCGGCGTGGTGCGCGATCGTCGACACCGCCGAGCCATCGACGTCGGGGCGCGCCGCGACGAGGCGCGCGACCTTGCCGTGCATGAGGCGGCGGCGCGGCTCGGAGAGCGCGTCGTACACCGCGCGCCGGACGATCTCGTGCGCGAAGCGGTACACCGGCGCGCGCTCGACGTCCGAGGTGACCGCGAGCACCCAGCCGTGGCGCTCGAGCTCCTCGATGGTGCCGACGAGCGCGTCCTCCGACACTGCGAGCGCGCCTTCGAGCATCACGAGGTCGAAGCTCGCGCCCAGCACCGCGGCCCAGCGCAGCGCGTCTCCGGTCTCGGCGGACAGCGCGTCGAGCCGATCGCGCACCACGCGCGTGATCGAGCGCGGCACGGTGCCCGACGTGCGCGGCGCGCGCGCGAGCTCGAGCGCGAAGAGCGGGTTGCCGCCGCTCTGCTCGTAGAGATCGTCGGCATCGGAGCCCACGAGCTGCGCGGTCTCGTCGCGTCCCAGCGGCGCGAGCTGGATCTCGTGGACGAGGTCCGCCTTGCGCAGCGCGCGCAGCACGCGCGACACGAACGGGTTGTCGGCGAGCTCTCCTTCGCGCGCGGTGAGCAGCAGCCGGACGCCGCGCTGGGCGCACGCGTGCACGACGTGGTGCGCGAGCGCGATCGACGACTCGTCGAGCCAGTGCGCGTCCTCGAGGACGACCCAGACGCCGCGCGAGGCGAGCGCTTCCGATGCTGCGTGGAAGAGGCGCTCGCGCCCTTGCGCCGGGGCTTCGTCGGGCGCGACCGCGGGCGTGAGCAGCGGCGCGAGCGTGGTCGCGAGCACGGGGTCGAGGCCGCTCGTGTCGAGCGCGCGGAACGCGTCGATCCACGCGCCGAACGGCCAGCCCGGGTGCACCTCGAGCGCGCGCCCCTCGAGCACCGGCGCGCCGCGGTCGCGCAGCTCGCGCACGATCTCCGCGCAGAGCCGCGACTTGCCGATCCCGGGCTCGCCGAGGAGCACGAGCACGGGCGGCGCGCCCGCCTCGATCGCGGCGCGCACCGACGCGAGCTCGGCGCGCCGGCCGACCAGCGGCGCGAGCGAGCCGGGCGCACGCGGCGACGACGAGATGCGTGCGTCACCGAGCGCCTCGAGCGCGGGCGCGCCGAGGAGGCGCCGGTCGGTGCGCGACTGCGCCTCGGCCTCGCGATAGCGGCCGCTCGCGTGAAGCAGCTCCTGGAGCCGGGCGCGCGCCGCGGCGTCGCTCGGATCGAGCTGCACGAGATCGCGCGCGTAGGGCAGGGCGCGCTGCGGGTTCCCGCGCGCGCGCTCGAGCAGCGTCGTCAGGATGCGCGCGCGGAGCTGCCGCACGTCGCTGCGCTCGGCGACGCACCACGCGTGGAACACCGGGAAATCATCGAGATCGAGCCCCTCGAGCAGCTCGCCCCCGAAGCGCTCGAGCGCGCGCTCGAGCACCGGCGTCGGCGCGGACTCGACGTCGCTGCCGACCATCTCGCGCACCTCGAGCACGTCGACGTGCACGTCGGAGAGGTCGAGGGAGACGTGCTCGCGATCCGCGCGCAGCCGCTCGCGCCCCTCCACGTCGACGACGTCGCGCAGCTTGGTGAGGCTCCACCGCAGCGCGGCGCGACGATCGTCGGTCACGTCCCAGAGCAGATCGCTCAGCCGCTCGCGTCGATGCGCGCGCCCGGTGAGCGCGAGGTACGCGAGCAGCGCGCGAGTCTTCTTCGACGGCGGGAGCGCGAGTCGCGCTCCCGAGGCGCTCGCCTCGAGCTCACCGAGCAGTCGCAGGTGCAGGCCGGGACGCGATCCGGGATCCACGCGCACCTCCGAGGGAGCGTGTGCAAGCACGCAGCCCGG
The DNA here is from genome assembly GCF_000737325.1 of Sandaracinus amylolyticus. NCBI lineage: Bacteria > Pseudomonadati > Myxococcota > Polyangiales > Sandaracinaceae > Sandaracinus > Sandaracinus amylolyticus. The sequence goes on along the minus strand of NZ_CP011125.1, from coordinate 9,129,152 downwards.
CGCGCAACGAGGCGCGCCGGGCTGCGTCACGGATCACTCCACGACGAGCGACGACTCCATGCGGATGGGCGTCGTGAGGTGGAAGCGGTTCGGCGAGCGCGCCTTCACCTCGTCGTGGATCTCGCGCAGCGCGTCGGCGCTCGCGCCGGGCGCGCTCACGCGGATCGTGTAGTGGAACACCGTCGCGCCCGGCGGGAGCGAGGGATCGAGCCCGAACGCGCCGCGCAGATCGAACGAGCACGCGGTGTCGATCCGGAGCGACTCGATGCGGATGCCGCGCTGGGTCGCGCCCGCGACGAAGCCGACCATCATGCACGAGCCGAGCGCCGCGAGGATGAGGTCCTGCGGGTTCGGCGCGCTGTCGCCGCCGAGGATCTCGAGCGGCTCGTCGGTCACGATGCGATGGCGGCGCGACACGGTGTTGCCGCCGATGTCGTAGTCGGCGATCTCGGTGACGGTGCGGAACGCGCCGCGCCACGAGGTCGAGGCGCGGAACGTCACGGGCGCGAGCGTCGGGTCGCTCGCGAGCGCCGCGCCCGCGGTGGCGAGGGCGGTGAGGTCGATGCCGTTGAGGGTCGTGGGCTGCGCGGGAACCTGCTGAGCGTGATCCATGTCGTCGGTCTCCTCGTGTCGCCCGACTCGGGCGGGACGAGACCGGTGTGCGGGGCCCGCGTTGGAGCGGGCGTGGAAGCCCGCGTGGAATCGACGACGGTCGAAGATCGGCTCGCCCGCCGGTCCCTCCCGTGCGCGCGGTTCGCGCGCTCCCGTCCGGGCCCGGCGGGACGAGCACTCCCGCGATCACTCAGCCACGACGGCGCGCCGCGATCACGATCGCGAGCGCGATCACCAGCAGCACCACGCCGCTCGTGCCGCGATCGCCGCCGCCCGCGACGCGACAGCATCCGCCGTCGGTCGTCCCGCGCGGCCCGCGCCCGCCGCCGTCCATGCCGTTGCCGCCCGCGTCCTGCGGGCCCGACACCACGCACGTGCCCTCGTTGCACACGAAGCCCGGCGCGCAGGTGATCCCGGCGCACGGGTCGGGCATGCACGCGCCGTTGCGGCAGCGCTCGCCCTCGCCGCACGTCACGCCCTCGCACGCGTCGACGCACTCGCCCGCGCGGCACACGCGACCGCCGGGGCACGTCACCGACGCGCAGCGATCGACGACGCACGCGCCCGCGTCGCAGCGCTGTCCGATCGGGCACGTCACGCCGGCGCACGCATCGACGCACGAACCGCCGACGCACACCTCGCTCGCGGCGCAGGTCGCGGTCTCGCACCCGGGATCGACACACTCGCCGCGCGTCGGGGAGTCGGCGCGCGCGTCGCACGCGCGGCCCTCGCCGCAGAGCGGCGTCGAGATCTCGTCGCAGGTGCACGCGGGCCCGCAGAGCGTCACCGCGCCCGGCGTGCCCGCGATGCACGTCTGGTTCACCGGGCAGACCACGCCGGCGCAGGGATCGATGCACGCGCCGCCGGTGCACACCTGGCCGCGCGGGCACACGACTCCGTCGCACGGCGCGCGGCACTCGCCCGCGCGGCAGATCGTGCCGGCAGGGCAGGGCTCGGTGCGCGCCGCGCACGCGCTCTCGACGCAGAGCCCGCTCCCGGTGCACGTGAAGCCCGCGCCGCAGCCACCCTCGAAGCACGTGGTCACGCAGAGCCCGCTCGCGCTCTCGCAGCGCGTGCCCGAGGGACACTCCGCCATCGGCATGCAGTCGAGATCGCGCGTCGCGTCGCAGGGCTCGAACGCGCCGGGGTGCACGGCGGGATCGCTATCGTCGCAGTCACTTCCGCCACAGCTCGCGGCGCGGTGCCCGTCGCCGTCGGCGTCGATGCAGATCGCGGTGTCGTCCTCGTTGAGGCCCGCGACCGCGTCGAGCTCGTCCTCGTTGCTGTGGTAGACGCACTCGGGGCCGGGGTTGCCGTAGTTGCCCGCGACAATCGACGCGTAGCGGAACGAGAGGCCGCACGGGAGCGCCCACACCGTCACGAGCGCGTCCGAGACCGCCTCGCCCGCGCTGTTGTCGCGCAGCCACGTGCCGAGGTCGGGGCGCGCGGCCTCCGACGCGCCGCGCGCGGTCGGGTTGCGGGTCCAGCCCTGCTCGTACGCGCGGATGAGCCGCGCCGGGTTCCAGTGCAGCGGGTTCGGCGCGTCGGGCGACGCGGTGACCGTCGCGTTGGGATCGTTCGAGAGATAGACGCTGTACTCGAACGCTTCGCAGGGCAGCGGCGGGTGATCGGTGATCGGGAAGAGCACCACGCGGTTCGCCTCGCCGCCGAGGTCGTAGATGCGCCCGCGCGAGGGCTCGTAGAAGCCGGGCTCGCCGTCGCCGACGAACGTCACGCCGTCGTCGCGCGTGCGGTAGACCTGCGTCCAGTACCAGTCGAGCGAGTTCGCGTAGGGCGCGCGATCGGCGCCGAGCGCGGGCACGCCGGTGTCGGTGCAGGTGTAGCCCTCGAGGATCGTCGGGCGATCGCTCACGCCGTAGCAGCCGTTCGCGCCGCGCACGTAGCTCGCGAAGCTGAGCTGCGGGCCGTAGAGCCCGTCGCGCGTGGTGAAGACGTCGTTGACGACGCCGTCGGGGCGCGCGGTGCGCAGCACGTTGCGGCACGCATCGCCGGTCGCGTCGACGCACGTCGCCTGCGCGTGCACGCGAGCGGGTGGAGCGAGCAGCGAGATCAGACAGACGAAGACCGCGTAGGCGAAGCTCGTGGTGCGCACGCGACGAGTCTATCGGTGAGCGTCCTGCGCTTGGAAGGACGCCCCCGATGGATTTCCTCACTCCAGCACGAGCGGCGGGGCGAGGCCCCACGTCGTGTCGTCGGCGGTGCGCAGCAGCACCGCGCCCGCGGTGAAGCGACCGCGCGCGCTCTGGACGAGCGGCACGCGCACTACGTAGCGCCCGGCGCGCAAGCGCTCCCAGCGCAGCGCGAGCCCCGACGCATCGCGCGCCAGACGCGGCACCTCGGGCCCGGCGTCGACCTCGGCGCCCCACCACGTGAAGCGGCGCCCGGTCGCGCTCACGCCGACGGTCGCGCGCCCGAGCTCGAGCCCGGCGGGCAGCGGGACCGACAGCGCGACGTCCCGCGCATCGCGGCGCAGCGTCAGCTCGATCTCCACGAACTGCCCGCCGCGCTCGCTCACGAATCGCCGCTCGACGGGCACGTTCCCGCGCCCGGCGCGCGTCGCGTCGACGTCGACCACGCCGTCGATCGACGCGAGCACGAAGCGCCCGCGCCCGCCTTCGAAGCGCAGCGCGATCGGCTCGTCTCCCGCGGGCACCACGACGCTCGCGTCGCCGCGCACCCGCGCGAGGCGTCGCTCGCCCTGCACCACCGTCGCGACGACGTCGTCGGCGTGCCCGTCCTCGAGCCGCGCGATGAGCGCGAGCACGTCCGCGTCGGCGTCGCCCCACGTCCACGCGCCGACGTCGGCGGGGCGCTCCGCGATCCGCATCGCGATGCGCGCCGCACGCTCGCGCGCGCCAGGACGCCCGCTCTCGATCAGCGCCTCGGCGGCGCGCGCCATCGTCGCGCGCTCGCTCTGACGGGCCGTGCAGAGGAACCCGGTGAAGCAGGTGCCGCCGGTCGCGCGCGAGGTGAGCATCGCGTCGACGATCGGCTCGAGCCGCGCGCCGTAGGGCGACGCCGAGTCTCCCGCCGCGCGCGCCGCGCGCACGGCCCACACCAGCGCGTCCGGATGATCGAGCGCGGCGTCGCTCAGCAAGCGCCGCGCACGATCGCGATCACCTGCGCGCGCCAGCGCCGCCGCGACCGCGGCGGCTTCGCGAGCGTCGATCTCTCCCGCGTCCATCCGCGTGCGAAGCGCCTCCGCGGCGCGCACCCACCCCGCGCGAAGCGCGGCGTCGTCGCGCCACGGCGCGAGCCCCCAGACGAGCTCGGCGGTCATCACGTCGTCGCGCGCGATGCCGGCCCACCACGAGAGCGATCCGTCTCCGCCGGCGTCCGCCTCCGCGCTCGCGATCAGCGCTGCTGCTTCCCCGCGCACCGCGCGCACGACCGCGTCGTCATCGCTCGCGCGCGCCAGCGCGAGGAGCGCGCCGAGGCGATCCGCGCGCAGCACCGGGACCTGCCACTGCGGCGCGTGGAGCACCTCGAGCCGCTCGCGCACCATCGCCGCGACGTCGCTGCCCACACGGACGCGCAGCACGGCGTCGCGCACTCGAGGCGGGACCGGGATCATCACGTCGGTCGCGTCGGGCCCGATGACCGCGCGCATCGCGACCGGCTGCGACGTCGCGCTCGGTGCGACCTCGACGTCGGTGCGCACCTCGTCGTCGGCGCCGCTCGCGACCGCAGCGCGAACCGTCACCGATGATCGCCCTTCCCGCACCGCGCGCACCCGCAGCGGCAGCGAGCCGTGCCCGCGGGCGTCGATCGCGACCGAGCGCGCTTCGCCTTCGATCACGAGCTCCCCGCCGCTCGCGATCGCGATCTCCACGGTGGCGCCCGCCGCGCTCGGCGCGAGCACGTCGATGCGCAGCTCGCTCTCGTCGCCCACCGCGAGCCGCCGCGGCGCCTGGATCGTCGCGACGACCGGACGCGTGGTGTGCACGACCGCGCTCGCCGAGGCGCCCCCTCCATCGTCCGCGATCGCCAGCGCCTCGATGCGCCAGCGCCCCGGGTGCGCCGGGAGCGGGATCTCGATCACCTCGCGACCGTCGGCGCCGAGCGCGAGGCGCCCGAGGAAGAACAGCGTGCCCTCGAGCCGCTCCTCGCGCGCCCCGCCGCGCATGCCCATCCCGCCGGTGCCCGAGCCGTACCCGCTCCCGCTTCCGCTCGCGCCGGCGCCCGACACGCCGGTGCCCCCGCCGCACTCGAAGTGCAGCACGCCGCCCTGCACGTACGGCTCACCGAGCGCTTCCTCGCCGTCGAGCTGCACGCTCGCGAGCTCGTGGGTGCGCATCGCGATCAGATCCCACGGCAGCTGCTGCGCGCGCACGCTCACCGGCTCGTGGCGCGCGTTCGCGCGCTCGCACACCTCGGCACCGCGCAGCCCGGCCGCCTGCGCGAGCGCCTGCACCACGTCGCGCAGCGAGCCCGAGCGCTCCATCGCGACCAGCGCGCCGCCGAAGCCCCAGCCGTGACGGAAGCTCGCGCGCTCGACGCGCGTGCCGTTCCACTCCATCCACGCGTCGACGTGCCGCCCTTCCTCGGCGCCGTACACCACCGGCGCGCTGCCGTCGCCGGCGCTCGCCGGGCGCCCCGCGATCCGGAAGTAGTCGTCGGGCGCGGGGTGCCGCTCGTCGCCGAGCTCCCACCACCCCGCGTCGGCCATCCACACCGACACCACCGCGTCGCGCGGCGCGCCCGCGTGATCGCGCGCCTCGATCGTCACCTGCGCGCGCTCGCCCTCGGCGTAGCTGCGCCGCTCGGTGGCCGTGCTCATCGCGAAGCGACGGCTGGTGCGCACCTCGACGGTCGCGCTCGCGCTCTTCACCTCGGCGCCGCGCACCTCGGTCGCGACGACGGTCGCCATTCCGCGCGCCTCGCGCGGCACGTCGAGCGTCACGCGCTGCGAGCCGCGCACCAGCCGGCTCGCGTGCACGCTGCCCTGCTCGAGCGTCACCCACGCGCTCGCGCCGGCGCGCATCCGCACGTCGACCTCGAGCGTCCCGCCCGGCTCCACGATCTCGGCGCGCGGCTGCACCGCGAGCTCTCCGCGCGTGCCGAGCTGCGGCGGGCCCGGGCGATTGCGCACCACCAGCGACGCCACGCTCTCCCCGCGGCGCGCCTCGATCCACCACGGTCCGCCGCCGCGCAGCTCGACGTCGAGCGTCGCCCATCCGTCCTCGCCGGCCTGCACGTCCCAGCGCGCACGCTCGGGGCCGCGCGCGTTCCCGTCACTGCCGTGCAGGCTCACCACGATCGCGCCCGGACGCGCGTTCCCCGCGAGATCGCTCGCGCGCACCCGGACCGGCATGCGCGCGTTCTCCTGTCCGTGCGAGCGATCGCTCGACAGCTCCACGATCTCCGCGCGACGGCCGGTCCACAGCTCGGCGTGCGCGGTCTGCACGCGCCCCGGCTGCGCGAGGGTCGCCTCGAGCGACACGCGCGCGAGCACCTCGTCGCGACGCGGCATGACGAACGAGAAGCGCGCCGGCCGCGAGGGGCCGATCTCGCTCGACATCGTGCCCACCGGGGTGCGCAGCGAGACCTGCGCGACGCGCGGCCATCCACCGTCGGCGTCGGCGACCTCGACCGCGACGCGCTCACCCGACGCGGCGTACGCACGATCGACGCGCACCGTCAGCGCGCGGTCCGGCAGACGACGCGGATCGATCGTCACGTCGCGCACCGACTCGTGCCCGCGCACCCGTGCTCGCAGGATGCCGTCGGCCGGCGCGATCAGCTCCGCGACGAAGTCGCCGTTCGCATCGCTGCGCACCGTGACGTCGCCGGGCGCGAGCACGAGCGGCTCGTCGGCGAGCGGGCGCTCCTCGCCGCGCGTGTCGCAGCCGCGCACCTGACCGCGCACGTGGATCACGTCGCCCGCGCGGAACACCGGACGCCCGGTGCCGAGGAACACCCGCGGATCACACGCCGCCATCCGGGCGTGCGCGACGTCGGCCCACGTCACGTCCTCGCCCTCGCGCGCGACGAACCGCAGCCGCTCGCGATCCGACGCAGGCACCCGCAGCGCGCCCTGCGCGTTGGTCACGCCCGCGGCGATCACGCTCGCGCCCACGCGCGCTTCCACGCGCACGTTCGCGCGCGGCGCGCCGTCGGCTCCGATCACGCGCACCTCGTCGTGGAGATCGCCGCGCCGCACCAGCAGCACGTCGCGTCCCACCGAGACCAGCGTCGAGCCCGCCCACGCGCCGCGGGTGACGCGCACGAGATAGAGGCCCTCGGGCAAGCGCCCGAGCGCGATGCTCCCGGTCGCCCACGCACCTGCGTGCACGCCGTAGGTCTCGACGTCGCTCTCCTCGCCCTCGTAGCTGTCGTAGACCGCGCTCTCCCCCGCGGACGCGACGCGCCCGCGTCCGCGCCGAATCCGCAGCGGCTCGTCGCGCGTCGCGATCAGCGTCAGCGCGGTCCCTCGGCGCGGCAGCGGGCCCGACTGCGCCATCAGCGCCTCGGACTCGCGCCCGAGCGCGGTCGGCGCCACCGAGATCCCCTGGCGCGAGGGCGACATCGCGAGCAGCGCGACCGGATCGTGCACCCGCAGCACCGCGACCCCGACCGTGCCCTCCTCGGCGAGATCGACGTTCACCTCCGCGCTCTCGCTCGGCAGGAACCGCCGCGGCGCGTCGACCAACAAGAAGGGCCGATTCGGCAACGGGATCGGCAGCGACGTGGTCAGGTCCACGCCACGCGCGGGGGCACCGGTGCCCAGCGCGATCACGAGCACCACTCCGAGCGCGCTCCACCGCCTCATCGTCATCGCTCCCGCCCCGCGCGCGCCGCGCGGATCAGCGCCTCGTCGATCTCGATCTCGCCCAGCGTCGCGAGGTGCCCGGTGCGATCGACCCGTCGATCGAAGCGCCACCGCCGCTCGTGGGGCGTGCCCGGGAAGAGGATCGCCTCGACGTGCACCGCGGTCTGCGGCGCCCCGGGCAGTGCCCAGCGATCGAGCCGCGCCGCGAGCCGATCACGCTCGCGCATCCGCATCACCCGCAGCGCGCCCACCGCGGTCGTGAGCGCGAGCTCCGCGGCGTCGAGCTCGCCGATGAGCTGCTCGTAGTCGCCGCTCCACCGCTGGTCCTCGTCGCCGAAGCCGCCCCAGTAGTGGACCTTGATGCGATAGGTCCCCGCCTCGACCTCGGGCGCGACGAACCCCTGCGATCCCAGCCCGATCGCGCTCGTCGAGAAGTCGAGCAGGCGCCCGCCGCGCTCGGTCGAGCGATGGTCCCATTTGCACGTCTCGCCGCCCGGCTCGCGGACCCAGAGATCGATGATCTCGCCGGTCGCCTCCCACGTCGCGAGCACGAGCAGCTCGGTGGTCTCGCCGCGCACGAACCACGTGACCGCGTCGCGCGCGACCTCGTCCCCGCGCTGCACGGTGATGCCCACGCGGTTCACGCCGCCCGCGACCACGAGCTGCTGCGTGATCCGCCCGTGCTCGATCGGCACCGAGTAGCTCGCGCCGTGGATCGTGAGCGTCGCGGTGCGCAGCGTCGGGTCCGACACCACGGCCTCGAGCGTCGTCGCGTTGCCGTGCACGTCCGCGACGCCCGGTGTCGGGCTCTCGATCGACACCGTGAGCGGCGTCTGCGCGATCGCCGGGGATGGAAAGGCGAGCGCGGCCGCGAGGACCGCGCCGAGAGGGACGAGCGCCGTACGCACGTCGCGCTCCGACAGCGGCGGGACGCGAGAGTTCCTCGTGCGCACCCGCGTCCCAGACGGTGCTAGGGTCCGGCTCCCGTGTCGTCGTCCGACCCGCGAGTCCAAGCGCTCCGCGCCGCGCCGCCGCTCGCGATCCTCGCCGCGCTCGCGGCCGTCGTGGATCTCGCGATCAACCGCGTCGTGGTGCGCGCCGCCGCGGAGAGCGTCGAGGCCCCCGTCCTGCTCGAGTGGATGCGGATGGGCGCGCTCCCGCGGAACCTCGCCGGCATCGCGGGGCTCTACGCGCTCGTCTCGGCGCTGACGACCTACCTGCGCATGCCGGGGTTCGCGCCGCTCTACGTGCGCCTCCCGGTCGCGGGGTTCGCCGGCATCCTGATGCCGAGCCTGACGATCGCGCTGATGTTGCCGCGGGAGCGCCTCACACCGCTGATCGTGCTGATCGGCATGTTCGCGACGAACGCGTTGATCTCGCTCTTCGGCTCGGCGGGCGCGAGCTACCGCGACCGAGTCCTCAAGGTCGCGCTGATCCTCGCGGTCGCGACGGCGCTCCAGGCGCTCGTGGTCGTCACGATCGCGAGCCTCCGCGCGGTGCTCGGCGGCGGCATCGGCGGCCCGATCGCCTACCTGTGCCGTCACGGCGGCGAGCTGACGTGGCTGCTCGTGCCGCTGGTGCTGGTGCCCGCGGCGCTGCCGCGCGGGCGTGATCGGCGCGCGATGATCTCGTGGGGCGCCGCCGCGCTCGTCCTGGTGATCGGCATCGCGCTCGCGATGGCCGGACAGGACGCGCTCCCGCCGCACTACAGCACGGTGCTCTACGGTGCGTTCCGCGTCGCGGCGCTCCCCGAGGAAGCGACGATCCTCTACGTGCTCGTCGCGACGGTCGGCTTCGCGGCGGCGTTCGCGGGGATGACGTCCGACGATCCGTGGAAGCGCCAGCTCGGCGCGGGCATGGCGCTGTGGATCGCGGGCGGCTACGCCGCGCGGAGCCCGATCCAGCTCCTCGACGCGGTGCTCGGGATCATCCTCTTGGCGCGCGCGGCCCAGGCGGCGGACCCCGAAGGCCTCCGCCGCGCCGCGCTCCGGTGGCGCTCCCCGCCCACGCGCGGCGCGAGCGCGATCATCGAGCGCGAGCCGGAGCCCGAGGCCGAGCGCGAGCCAGCGCCCGCCGAGGACGCCGAGCGAGCATCGAAGGCCGCGTCGGAGCCCTGACGCGCGTCCTGCGCGCGGACGCTCGTTCGCGTCGCGTCGTCGTCGCCCTGGGTCGCGTATCCTCGCCGAAATGGGCGCGATCATCTCGGTCGCGGGCGACTCGGTGTGGATGTCGACTGGCAGCGCCGAAGCCGTTCGTCTCGGCCTCGTCGCGTGTCTGCGGGAGCGGGGCGACGATCGCACCCCGCTCGGCGCGCGTGTCGTCGAGGCGCTCGAGCAAATGTGGCCCGCCGATCTCTCCGACGACGTCGCGCCGTACTGCGAGCCCGAGGTCCGCGCGCTGCTCGCCCCGGCGTGGCTGGCGGTGACGCGCGACGTCGCGTCGCCGAGCCCGCGCCTCGTGCTCGAGGTCTCGTGGGACGTCCTCTCGCGAGCGTGGCGCATCCGCTGGGTCGCCAACCTGCTCCGCATCTCGCGCGCCTGGACCGGCGTCGACCTCACGACCGAGCTCGCCGCCGAGTGGCCGGCCGAAGAGCGCGCGCTGCTCGACACGTCGCTCGCCGAGACCGCGATCAGCCGCGCGTGGCGCGCGTTCTACCAGAGCCCCACACCACCGAACCGCACCGCGCTCGAGGCCGCGCTCGCGATCCAGCTCGAGCTCGCCGGGGTCGCGGGCCCGACCACGCTCGAGTCGATCGCAGCTCAGCACGCCCGAGCCCGCCGCAGCGCCGACGAGCACGCCGCCCGCCACCGATCGCCGACCACCCGCGACTGATCGCCACTGCAGACGAGCGCGGCGCGAAACGCGCGCGCGAGCCGACTGCGACTCACGAATCGCGCGTCACAGCACCCGAGCGCGATCACTCCCCGGCAGCGAGCGCCGCAGCGACCCCCACCTCGAAGTCCACCGGCGTGTCGTGCCCCGTCGACACCGTCACCGGCCGACTCATCACGATCGGCGCCGAGTACACCGGACGTCCCGACTCCGTCGCTCCGCTCGTCAGGAATCCCTCGTGCCACACCCGCACCACGTACTGCCCGGGCGGGATGCCCGTGAGCTGGAATCGCCCTTCGGCGTCGCTCACCGCGAAGTACGGATGCTCGAACGCGTGCACCCAGCCGAGCATCCACGGATGCCCCGCGTCGTCGACCACGCGCACCGCGCCCGCGCGCTCGATCGTCACCTCGTGCGACGCGCCCTGCTCGGGAAGCCCCTCCGAGAACCAGCTCCGCGGCGGGCGCGCCCGCTCGAAGAAGCTCGCGTGCACGTTGTGCAGGATCGGCTCGTCGTTCCGCCACGCGACGCGCGCGCCCACCGGCACCGCGACCACGTGCGGCCGGAACCCGCAGTCCGCGATCGACACCACCACCGGCTCCGCCGGCACCTGCAGCGCGCGACCGCGACGGATGCCCTCGAGCCACACCACCGTGCCGCTCACGCCGCCGCGCCGCGAGATCTCGATCGCCGGCGAGCGCTGCGACTCACCACATCGCGCCGCGTGCATCGGCACCGCGATCTCGATCGGCGCGGGACGCTCACCCGCCCACTGCACGCTGCCGGTGATCGTCCCGCCGTTCACGACCTCGATCGGCTCGTAGCTCGGCGGGCTCGGCGTCGTCGCGCGACGTCCATCGGTCGCGCGCGTTCCTTCGCCCGCTTCCTCGCGCTCCTCGTCGGAGCACCCGGTGGCGATCACTGCACAGAGCAGCAGCGAGACGATCGTCGACAGCGCGCGGAGCAACGACCCCACGAGTCGCGCCTCAGCCTCGAAATCGCATGTGGCTCTGCTGCGCGTCACGATCCGCCAAGAATCTGCGGCTTACGTCCTCGGACGCGCTCGAGCGATCGTGTCGCTCGCGAGGGGCGCCATCCGGATTCGACGCTTAGCACAAGCGCGCACGAGCGACGCAGTTCGTGCGTGCTCGCCGATGCGAAAAGTCGCGTCCGAGTCCGAGGCATTGCAGATCGTCGCGCTTTTCTCGAACATCGGCTCGAGCCGAACATGAGCACGCGCTTGCTTGATCGAATTCTCGACGCGTCGTCGAGCCTCTTCACCGCCTCGCTCCTCGCGATCTTCGCGGCATTTCCAGCGCGCTCGCACGCGCAGGAAGGCGTCCCGATCACCACGTGCCCCGAGCTGCGCGACGGGTGTCACGAGTCCGGTGATCTCGAGTTCCACTATCGCGAAGGCTTCTTCGACTCCTTCTCGTACGACACCGGATGGATCCCCTCGGGCTCTCCGCTCCAGGTGCGATTCGCGATCGCCGGAGGCGGCGAGACGGAGATCGGTCTCGCGGGGCGCAGCATCACGTTCTGGCCCGCGCCGCTCTCGATCGCGGTGCCGGGCACACCGGGCAGCGGACGCCTGTCGATCGACTACGGCCTCGAGATCGTCGCGAAGGTGCGCTTCGACGTGACCGTCGCGGGCACCCGCTACACGTGGGAGGGCGACATCCCGCTCCCCGGCAACATCCCGCGCGACCTGCGCCTCGCCGCGATGGTCGGCTTCGACTCGATGCTCCTTCCGCCGCAGCTGCCGCGTCCGGTCGCGATCAGCGACATGACGACGCCGTTCCGCTACGAGGTCGACATCACCGACGCGATCATCCCGCTGCCCGGGATCGGCGGTGGGCTCGTCGTCGACTTCCAGCCGCGCATGAGCGCCGCGTACCAGACCACGCGCATCGAGATCGGCGACGCCGCGCTCCCGATCGTCACCGAGGGTGGCTCGACGGTCGCCACCGCCGACGAGGGCGAGACCGGCTTCGGCGCCGCGAAGGACGTCGTCATCACGCCGGTCGGTGACCTCGACTACGACGGCGTCGTCGCGGTCGCGCCCGCGCTCTTCGTCGAGATCGCGGGACGCCGCTTCGACCTCCCGATCACGACGCTCGACGTCCCGCTGCTCGATCTCGATCGCGAGATCCGCTTCCCCAGCGTGACCGTCCACGTCCCGCTGCCCGATCTGCGCATCGAGCCGCGCAACGTCGACTTCGGCGAGGTCGAGCTCGGCCTGAGCACGACCCAGCTCCTCGAGATCCGCAACGAGGGCGAGGCCGAGCTCCGCGTCACCCCGCGCGCGGCGCGCGAGCCCTTCGCGCTCGACACGACCACCGTCGTCGTCCCGCCGCGCAGCTCGCGCAGCGTCGAGGTCGCCTTCGCGCCGGTCGAGGTCGGCGAGGCGGCGGCGATGCTCTTCCTCGACAGCGACGACCCCGACGAGTCCACGGTGATCGTGCGGCTCGAGGGCGTCGGCGTCGCGGGCGCCGACGGCGGCTTCGCGGGCGATGCAGGGCGTCGCGGTGGGCCCGACACCGCGGGCGGCTGTGCGTGTCGCAGCGCCGGCACCGGAGGTGGGTCGCCCATCGGCGCCCTCGGCATCGCGGCGTTCGCGATGATCCTCGTCATGCGCCGCCGTCGCGCCTGAGCTTCGCGGTTGCGCGACGCCCGTCTTCCGGGCGACGAATCGGGGCGTGAAGCTCCCGCGCCGGATCTCTCGTTACGACGCCGAGAACGACCTCCTCTTCGTCGACGCGACGGGCATCAAGGCGAGCACGATCGAGATGGTCGACGCGATCTTCGACGAGCTCGACGCGCTCGCCGAGAAGTACCCCGGGCGCTACGCGATGATCTGCTGGAAGGACGTCGAGATCGGCAGCCCGGCCGTCGCGGCGCACTACGGCGCCCGCGCCGCGAAGTGGAACGCGCGGCTCGCGGGCGCGGTGCGCTACGCGGCGAACGACCCGGTGCTGCGCTCGTACATCCGGACCGAGGCGCTCAAGCACCAGAAGAGCGGCATGCGCTCGAACCTGTTCGAGACGTACGAAGAGGCGCTCCAAGCGGTCCGCGAGATGCGTGACGCCCGCAAGCGCGCCTGAGCGCTCACCGACTGTCAAAATCGGCTCGCCCGCCGGTCCCTACCGTCCGCGCGCTTCGCGCGCTCCCGTCCGGGATCTGCGGGACGAGCACTCTCAGCGCAGCGTCTTCACCGCCGCCGCGATGCGCGCGACCCCGCTCGAGATCAGCTCGCGCGACGTCGCGTAGCTGAGCCGCACGTACCCCGGCGCGCCGAACGCCGAGCCCGGCACCACCGCGCTCTTCGCTTCCTCGAGCATCCACGACGCGACCGCGACGTCGTCGGCGAGCACCGTCCCGTCCGCGGTCTTCTTCCCGAGGAGGCCCTTCACGCTCGGGAACGCGTAGAACGCGCCCTCGGGCACGCGGCACGTGATCCCGGGCACCCCGTTGAGCCCGCTGACCATCAGATCGCGACGCGCCTCGAACTCGCGCACCATCGCGTCGAGCTCGGCCTTGTCGCCCTGGAGCGCGGCGATCGTCGCGTGCTGCACGAACGACGTCGGGTTCGTCGTCGACTGGCTCTGCACCATCTCGCACGCGTCGCAGAGCGCCTTGGGCGCGATCATCCAGCCCATGCGCCAGCCGGTCATCGCGTACGTCTTGCTCGCGCCGTCGACGATGACGAGCCGATCGCGCAGCTCGGGCGCGATCGAGAGCAGCGAGCGCTGCTGGAACCCGCCGTACACCAGCTGCGCGTAGATCTCGTCGACGATCACCCAGACGTTCGGGTGCTTCGCGAGCACCGCCGCGATCGCGCGGAGCTTCTCCTCCGAGTACGCGCCGCCCGTCGGGTTCGACGGCGAGCAGAGCACGAGGCCCTTCGTCTTGGGCCCGATCGCCTTCTCGAGCGCGTCGGGGCGCAGCAGGAACCCGTCCTCCTCGCGCGTCTCGACGATCTTCGGCGTCGCGCCGACGAGCAGCACCTGCTCCGGGTAGCTCACCCAATACGGAGCAGGGATGATCACCTCGTCGCCCGGCTCGAAGAGCGCGACCGCGAGGTTGTAGAGGGTGTGCTTCGCGCCGACCGAGCAGACGATCTCGTCCGCGCCCGGGCGCACGCCGCGGCGCTTCTCGCAGTCGTCCTGGATCGCCGTGATCAGCGGGGCGATGCCGCGGACCCGCGTGTACTTCGTCGCGCCCTTGTCGATCGCCGCCTTCGCCGCCTCGCGGATGTGCGCCGGCGTCGGGAAGTCCGGCTCGCCCACGCCGAACGAGATCACGTCGATCCCCTGGGCGCGGAGGGCCGCAGCGCGGTCCGAGATGGCGATCGTCGCCGAGGGCTTGATGACCGAGAGGCGCGAGGCGAGGGACGGCATGCGGGCGCGCCATATCACATGACGCGGTGCGTCGCTAGGCGCGCTGCGTCAAAACCCGCGGTGGAACAAGAGAAAAAGCCGGGATGGTCGCCCATCCCGGCCTCGTTCTCGAAACAGTCACTCAGGGGGACGTGCCGTCAGATCGGGCCGCCACCACCCTCGGCCGGAACGACCATGAAGACCTCGCGGCTGTCGACGACGCTGCGCGCGCGGCCGAGCGTCCGGATGGTCGCGCGGAACACCTGCGCGGTCGCGCCGCCGGGCTGGAAGTCGTTGTAGAAGTCGGCCTCGAACACGACACGCGTGTCGGGCGCGACGTTGTAGAAGGTCGTCTCGTCGCGGCGGTCGTAGCCCGCGGGCATCTCCGGGATGCCGCGGACCGGACGGATCGCCTTGATGAAGTCGGTCGTGTCGAAGCCCGCCGGCAGGCGCGTCTCCGCCGCGTCCGGCACGGTGTCGGTCGTGATGTCCTGCCGGCTCTCACCGATGATCTCGGTCAGGCCCTGCACGACGAGGTTCGACGTCTCGCTCTGCTCGCCCTCGAACACCAGCGGGCTGCCGTCGCCGCGGAGCGAGTTGGTCGCCATCGCGAGCGCCCGGTACTCGGCCGTGCCGCGCTGACCGCCGACCGACACGCCGACGAAGATCGCGCCCCGGCGCTGCATCTCGGCGACGAGCTGATCGTAGGTCGGAGGCGCCGGGCTGACCGAGTAGTCCTGCCGCGATCCCGAGCCGTTGTGCATCGTCGCGTCGGACATCAGCACGATGATCGGCACGCGTCCCTCGATGAAGCAGCCCCAGCCGTACGGCCGCGGATCGTCGGGGCCGACGCCGGGGCAGTCGACGAGCGTGTTCACGACGCGCGTCGGCGTCTTCGGCGCGTCGGGGTGCGCCGGGCCGCTCGTCGCGTAGGGGCTCTCGCTCTGGTACGACGCGCCCGCCTCGCCGTTGAGCAGCGCGTACATCGCGGGCACCTGCGACTCGGGCTCGTCGCCGCCGAAGTCGGTCGCGAGGCGCGACGTCGCGCCCTGCACCGACGCCGCGTCGCGCGAGAGGTTGTGCCAGATGGTCAGCGCACCGTCGTCGTCGGGGCCGGTGCCCGGCCCGAAGTCGCCGTGCGACGCGAGCGCGTAGCGCGCATCGCCGTCCGCGCCGAGCGCCGTGACGATGCCCGGGATGATGCGGCTCTGCAGCTCGCTCTGGACGCTGCTCACGGTGCCGCTCATCGAGCCCGTCGTGTCGACGAGGAACACGATGTCGGCCGAGCGCAGGCGCGTCTGGAACTCGAACTCGCGCCGCGGATGCTCGCCCGCGGGGCCCGTCGGCGGGTGATAGGGCACCGTCACGTAGAGCGTTCCCTCGGGCGGCACGCTCGATCCGTCGGTCGGGCTCGAGCCGGCCGCGGTCTCGGTGAGGTCGTCGATGCCGTCGCCGTCGGAGTCGGGGCGCGTGGCGTCGCTGCCCGCCATGCGCTCCTCGCGATCGGTCAGACCGTCGTTGTCGCTGTCGGTGTCGAACGCGTTCGGGATGCCGTCGAGATCGGAGTCGGTGGGCGCGCAGACGTTGCCGCTCGTCGTCTCCTCGGAGTCGAGGATCCCGTCGCCGTCCGAGTCGTCGTCGAGATGGTTCGACGTGCCGTCGCCGTCGGTGTCGCTCGTCGAGCCCTCGCGCGCGTCGGCGATTCCGTCGCCGTCGGTGTCGGTCTCGTCGTCGCATCCGCTGACGAACCCGTCCGGCAGCCCGAGGCCACCGCCGTCGCCGCGGGTCCGTCCGCCGTTGTCGGGCCCGGATCGGCCTGGAGTGCACCCGAGCCCGACCGCTCCCGCGAGCGCGAGCGCGGCCCCGATGATCAGCGTTCTCTTCATCGCTCGCTCCTTTCGCTCGCCCTTCCAAGCACCGACTGCATCATCGCCTCCACCTGGCGCGCCGGTCATCCCGGCCTGAAGTCGTCGTTCGCGGGCACCACCACGTAGACCTGACGGGTGTCGAGGATCGCGGTGCCCTCGCCGCGCACGTCGACGAACGCGACGTGCACCTCCGAGCGCGCGCCGCCCGGGCGCGTCTCGTTCCGGAACGTGATGCGAAACGTGATCCGCGTGCCCGGCACCACGTCGAGGAAGCGCGCGTCGTCGAGCCCGCCGACCGCATCTTCGTGCGCGACGCCCTCGGGCGCGGCCCAGCACGTGCTGAGGCCCGCCCGACAGGCCGGGACGCGCGCGCCGATGAACGCGCGCGCGTCGACGCCCACCTCGTCGCTGGGGTCGTCACGCACCACCGTGTCGACGTCGAGGGGGACTCGCGTCGCCAGCCGCTCGACCGCCGACGCGACGGTCGTCGCGAACGTGGCCAGATCGGCGGATCCCGGCAGGTCGTGGACGAGCGGCCGCCCGTCGACGTCGACCGAGCCGGTCGCTTCCGCCGTGCGGCGCAAGAAGAAGCAGGGCGCATAGCCCGACGCGTCCGGCGTGGTCTCGCACGTGATCGACGACGTGTTCACGCCGATCACCTTCGCGCTGCGCGCGTTCATCGCGGCGATCGCGTCGTCCCATCGCGCCAGCGGCGGCGCGACCCCGTCGTAGGTGCCGCACGCGCTCGACTCCCCCGTCGGCCCGTTGCGCGAGCACGTGTCGGTGAAGATCACGATCACCGGCAGCGACGCGTCGCGGAAGCAGGGCGCGCCCCACGTCGTCTCGAGGCAGTCGCCGGCGTAGTGCGGGAGCGCGTACGAGGTCTCGACGCCGTCGCTGCGCCGGTAGGTCCAGGTCTCGGCCTCGCCGGTCACGATGCGCAGCAGCGCCTCGGTCTGCGCCTCGGGCGGATCGCCGCCGCCCGCCGCCTCCATCGCGACGAACGCATCGCGCAGCGCCTGCGCGCCGCGCGCGTCGCGCATGCCGCTCGCGATCCGCAGGGGCTCGTCGCCGGTGCCGCCGTGCCCGGCGAACGGGAAGTCGCGGTGCTCGCCCGCGCCGAACCACGCGTCGGGGATCGTCCGCGTGATGCGATCGACGAGCCCGGTCTCGGCGGTCGCGATCGTGTCGCGCACCTGCGCGAGCGTCGGGCCCATCGACGCGGTCGTGTCGACGAGGAAGAACACGTCCGCGCGCCGGATCGACGTGCCGAACTCGAGATCGCGCGTCGCCGACTCGCCCTGCGCGAGCACCACGTAGAAGTGCTGCGGCGGGATCGTGCACGACGCCCTCGTCGCGCAGCCGCAGTCGACGCCCTCGGGGCAGTTCACGCGCTCGTACGCGCCCTCGACGAGATCGCCCTGTCCGTCGTCGTCGCTGTCGACGTCGCACGCGTCGGTGCCGAGCGCGAGCTCCTCGCCGTCGGCGAGACCGTCGTCGTCGCGATCGAGATCGGCGTAGTCCGCGGCGCCGTCGGTCGGGCTCTCCGCCGCGCAGATCGCAGGAGGCGTCGCGAGATCGTCGTCGCCCGCCTCGTCGGCGTCGGGCACCCCGTCGTCGTCGGCGTCGAGGTCGCGGAAGTTCGCGATGCCGTCGAGATCGGCGTCGTTCGCGCCCTCGTGCGCGTCGGCGATCGTGTCGTCGTCGCTGTCGAGGTCGAGGAAGTCGGGCGCACCGTCGCGATCGCCGTCGACCGGCGCGGTGTCGCAGCGCGTGTCGCCCGCCTCGATCGCGTCGTCGATGCCGTCGCCGTCGGCGTCGCGGTCCAGCCGGCTCTCGACGCCGTCCTCGTCGGGGGCGGCATCTCCCTCGTCGAGATCACCGATCCCGTCGCCGTCGCGATCGTCGCCGCTGCCGCAGGGCGACCACGCGTCGCCGCCGTCGTCGCCGCGCGGGCTCGTGCGCCGCGTGCACCCCGCCGTCCCGACCAGGCTGGCGGCGAGCGAGACGATCGCGAGCTGACGACTCCAAGCCATTCGACCACTCCGTGCGGCGAGCGAGCGGAGAGCGATCAACCAGATTGAGAAACACATCAGTGCGCCGACGAACGACATCGACGCCCCCGTTCACAGGGAAGAAACGAGCATAGGTGGCGTACCGCGAGCATCGCAAGACAAGCGGTCCGCTCGGGGGCCCGGGCCCCCGAGCCAGACCGGATTCGCGCAGCAGTGCACGAAGCGTGCGCGAATTCCTCGACGCTCTCGCAGCATCGTCGATCCGCGATGTGCGAGGTGCGAACGTTGACAGGCGTCAGGAGTTGGCCTAACACCCGGCCGCGTTCGACCAGGCTAGATCCGCCCGCCGTCGTGAGGACGGGCGATCCGGGGGCGACCCCAGACGTCCGAGCCCGAGAGCGGAATTTCCCGGGAGAGCGCGCCTGCCCAGCGCGGGCGCCATACGGAGGATCGGAGATGAAGATGCTGCATCGGGGGCTCACCGTCGCGACGGGCGCCTTGTTCGCGTTGATCGGTGGCGCCGCCGTGGTGGGCTGTGGCCCAAGCTATCCGAACTGCGACAACGACGAGCAGTGCCACGAAGGCGAGTTCTGCGTGAACGGTCGCTGCCAGGACTGCCGTGACGACAGCCACTGCCCGCGTGGCCAGCAGTGCGACGAAGGTGCTTGCGCGCCGATCCCCGGCTGGTGCGACACCGACGCGCAGTGCCCGGCGGACCAGGAGTGCGTGAACAACCGCTGCCAGCCGCGCCCGGTCGTCAGCGAGGCGCAGCCGGAGCCGGAGCCCGGCCCCTGCCAGCTCACGCCCGTCTACTTCGCGTTCGACGACAGCACGCTCGACGAGACGGCGCGCAACTCGCTGCAGACGAACGTCAGCTGCATGACCGAGCGCAACATCCAGAACGTCATGATCACCGGCATGACGGATCCGCGCGGCACCGAGGAGTACAACATGGCGCTCGGCGATCGCCGCGCGCGCTCCACGCGTGACCACCTGCAGCGCCTCGGCGTCGAGCGCCGTCGCATGCAGACGCGCTCGGTCGGCGAGGAGCAGGCGACCGGCTACGACGAGGGTAGCTGGGGCCGCGACCGCCGCGCCGAGCTCGGCGAGCGCTGATTTCCGAACGCGCTCTCGCACGATGCACCAGCGAGCGAGAAGACTGCCCGCGCTGAGGCCGACCCTGATCGGGGTGGGCCTCGCCGCGGGCAGCGCGCTTCTGAGCGCGTGCTGGGCGACGACCGAGCGCTTCGATCGCCTCGCCGCGCGCGTGCAGTCGCTCGAGACGCGCTCGGCGTCGCTCGAGACCGACGTGGGCGCGCAGGTCGAGCACGCGAAGACGAAGGTCGCCGAGCTCGAGCAGGTGCTCGAGCGCGCGACCCAAGTCGTGACGCGCTCGAGCGCCGACACCGGCGCGCAGGTCGAGGCGCTGCAGGAGCAGATCGCCCGCCAAGAGGGCGCGATCGCCGAGCTGCAGCACGAGCTCTCGCGGCTCCACGAGGAGTTCCGCGAGCAGCAGACCGACTACGAGAACCGCATGAAGAAGCTCGCGCGACGCGCGGGCATCGACATGCCGCTCGAGGAGACCGAGATCCCCGCGGATCGCGAGCAGCACTGGCAGGCTGCGCTGCGCGCGGTGGAGTCGCGCGACTTCTCGACCGCGCGGGCGCTCTATCGCGCGTACGTCACGCGCTACCGCGACGACGCGAGGGCCGACGACGCGCAGCTCGCGATCGGTCGCTCGTACCTGACCGAAGATCGCCCGGCGACCGCGCTCGGCGAGCTGCGTCGGGTCATCAGCGACTTCCAGCAGGGCGACGCGGTCCCCGCGGCGCTGCTCGCGATGGGCGATGCGTTCTATCGCCTGCACGCGTGCGGCGAGGCGCGCACCGCGCTCGACACGCTGATCCGCGCCCATCCGCGCAGCCCGCTCGCGGCGGAAGCGCGGACGAAGCTGCGCGAGATCCAGCGCGCGCCGAGCGGCTACTGCACGTCCTGAGTCGGGCGCGCGGCGTCTACCGCAGCGCGCCGACGTCGCGCATCAACGCATCGAGCCCGTCCTGATCCGTCGGGTAGATCCCCCGCAGCATCCCGTCGCGATCGACGAGCATCAGATCGCCGCTGTGCAGGATGTCGTAGCCGCCCTCGACGTCGCGGCGCGCGCCGATCGGTCTGCGGAAGCCCTGCTCGATCGTCTCGCGCACCCGCTGCGGCTCGCCCGTCAGGAACGACCAGCTCCGCAGATCCGCGCGGTATTGCTCGGCGTACGCGCGCATCCGCGCCGGCGTGTCGGTCTCGGGGTCGACCGTGATCGTCACGAGCTGCACGTCGTCGCCCCGCTCCGCGAGGCGACGCTGCAGGTTCGCCATCTGGCTCGTCAGCATCGGACAGATCGACGTGCAGCTCGTGAACGCGAACCCCGCGATCCACACCTGCCCGCGCAGCTGCGCGCTCCCGAACGCGCGCCCGTCCTGATCGACGAGCTCGAAGGGCGCGATCGGCATCAGCACCTCGGGCTCGCTCGCGCGCTCCGACCGTGCCCACAGCGCGAGCGCCATCGCCGCGACGAGCGCCCACCCGACGCCGCCGGCGATCAGCCGCGTCCTTCGCGTCATCTCCGCCTCAGCGCGCCGCGACGTCGATCGCGAGCGCGGCGAAGAGCAGCGGCAGATACACCAGCGACGCGAAGAACACCGCGCGCGCCCACCGATGCGACGCCTCGCGATCCTGCTCCGCGATGCGCAGCCCGCGGATGCACATCACCGCGAACACCACGCCCGCGAGCCCGACCACCGTCAGGTAGATCGCGCCCGCGATGCCCAGCGGCACGAGCATCAGGCTCACCGGCACCAGCGCGCCCGCGTACATCGCCGCGTGCAGCTTCGTCCGCGCGACCCCGCGCACCGCCGGCATCACCTTGATCCCGGCGCGCGTGTACTCGCCCTGGCGGAACATCGCGATCGCGAGGAAGTGCGGCAGCTGCCAGAGGAAGAGGATCCCGAAGAGCACGATGCCGGGCGCCTCGAGCGACCCGGTCGCCGCGGTCCAGCCCATCAGCGGCGGCATCGCGCCGGGCACCGACCCGACGAGCAGCGCCGCAGGGCTCACCTGCTTCATCGGCGTGTAGATCCACACGTACGAGACCAGCGCGATCGCCGCGAGCAGCCCGGTCAACGGGTTCACCGCGAGCGCCAGCAGCGGCACCGAGAACGCACCGAGCGCGAGCCCGAAGCGCAGCGCGACGTGCGGCTCCATGCGCCCTGCTGGCAGCGGGCGGCGCTTGGTGCGCGCCATGTGCTTGTCGCTGTCGCGCTCCATCCAGCAGTTGAGCGCGTTCGCGCTCGACACGACGGCCGCGGTCCCGATCAGCGTCGCCGCGATCGCGAGGAGCGTCATCTCGCCGGGCGCGAGCCAGAGCCCGCCCGCGGTCGTGATCAGCACCATCAGCGTGATGCGCGGCTTCGTCAGCGCGACGAGATCGCGGAGCAGCGAGCCGCGGCCCGTCGCATCCGCACCAGCAGCATCGTGCGTGGCTTGCATCGTTCGTCGGTGGAGCCCGTCGAGGCCGAGAAATCCGGCGCGAGGGCGCGCGTAGTTAGCAGCCAGCCCCGCGATTCGTCAACCGAAAGTGGGGGCACCGCAACACCGCGACAAGGCCACGTTTCTCGGTCCCCAGCGCGGAGCGCGCGACGCCCGGCGATCGCGAGCAAACCGCTCGACACGACCTCGACGCGAGGCGCGCCCGCACGCGCCGAGGCGGCCGACGCGCGGAGCGAGCGCCGAGCGCCGACGCACGGAGCGCCGGGCCGCGGACCGGGGTCGACCGGGGCCGGACTACACGCGCCCGACGGCGCGAAGCGGCCGGGGTGGCGCGGAGTCCGCGCGCGCCCGACGGCGCGAAGCGGCCGGGGCTCCACGAGCGGGCGGACTGCGCGCGCCCGACGGCGCGAAGCGGCCGGGGGTCGACAGGGGGGCGGAGCCCCCCGGGGCAACTCAGCGCAGCCAGATCGCCAGGACGAGCGCGACCGTGCCCAGGAGCGCGAGCAGCGTCCCGAGGCCCAGCACGATCCACGGCGCGCGCGACGCCGGCGGATGCCCGCCCGTCGGCGCGTGCACCGTCGCGGCCTGGTGCGGCGGCGAGTGCTGCGCGTACGACGCCTGGTGCGCGGGGTGCCCCGGGTGCGCCTGCTGCGGGTACGCGGACTGCGGATGCGCCTGCTGCGGGTACGCCTGCTGCGGGTACGCGGACTGCGACTGCGCGGGCGGCGGCGCCGACGGCGCCGGCACCTGCGCCGGCTGCGGCGCCGGGTAGGGCGACGGGTTGAACCCCATCTGCGTCGCCTGGTACCCCGCCGGGCCTCCGCCGGTCATCCCGCCGCCGCCTGCGCTCCCGTAGCCGCCGTACACCGGCTCGGGCGACGGAGCAGGCGCCGAGCGCGGCCGCGCCAGCACGTCCTTCAGCGCGTTCGCCAGCTCGTTCGCGGTCTGGAAGCGCTGCGCCGGGTCCTTCGCCAGCGCCTTCGCGATCGCCTCCCACAGCCCCGCCGGGAACTCGCGGTTCGGCGCGCGACGCTGGAGCGGCAGCGGCGGCTCCTTGATGTGCTTCTGGATGAACTCCATCGGCTGCGCCGCATCGAACGGCAGCTTGCCGGTCAGGAGCTCGTACAGGATCACGCCGAGCGAGTAGATGTCGGAGCGGCCGTCGAGCTTCTCGCCGCGCGCCTGCTCGGGCGACATGAACTCCGGCGTCCCGAAGACCATGCCCTCCTGGGTCAGGATGAGCGAGCCGGGGCGCATCTCGCGCTCGGTCACCTTCGCGAGCCCGAAGTCGAGCACCTTCGGGAAGTCCGCGATGCCGCCGAGGTTCGTGAGGAAGATGTTCTCGGGCTTCAGGTCGCGGTGGACGATGCCCTTGCTGTGCGCTTCCTCGAGCGCGCCGCAGACCTGCACCATGATGTGGATCGCGCGCGCCGCGTCCATCGGGCCTTCCGCGCGCACCGTCTGCGCGAGGTTGCGGCCCTCGAGGTACTCCATCGCGAAGTAACACGCGCCGTCCTCGAGCTGGCCGTAGAGGAAGACCTTCGCGGTGTTCGGGTGCGCGAGGTGGCTCATCGCGCGCGCTTCGCGGCGGAAGCGCGAGACCAGATCCGGGCGCGACAGATATCGCGGGTGGAGGATCTTGATCGCGACGAAGCGCCGCATGTCGGGCTGCTCCGCCTTGTAGACCGCGCCCATGCCGCCCGACCCGATCTTCTCGAGGATTCGGAACTGGTTCGCGATCTCGCGCCCGAGGTTCGGGTCCGCCACGGGCGCGAGCATACCACTCGTGAGCGAAAGGCGAGGACGAACCGAATCGACGCGCGTGTAGACTCGCGCCGCGTGCCCGAGGCGACGCCCTTTCCCTTCGATCGACTGCCCCGCGTGACGCGCGCCGAGGCCCGCTTGCTGCGCCGCTGCGCGCGACGTCTGCCCCTCGCGCAGCTCGGCGACGCGGCGCGCTCGGCGAGCGAGTGGCTCGGCGCGACGCCGGCGTTCGACCCGCTCCCGATCGAGCCGTGGGCGCCGGGGACGCTCGCCGCGCACCTCGTCGATCCGCTGTGCGCGGTGATCGCCGAGCCTGCCGCGCCGCTCGGCGCGCGCATCGCGATCGACGTCGAGCCACGCCTCGCGGCGGTGGTCGTCGAGCGCGTGCTCGGCGCGGGCGACGACGCGCCGCTCCATCCCGGCGCGCTCACCGAGGCCGAGCGCGGCGTGCTCGCCTACGCGATCGCCCGCGCGCTCGGCCCGGCGGCCGGCGGCGCGCTGCGGATCGCGACCGTGGTGACGACGCCCGAGGCGGTGCTGCTCGCCCTCGGTGATCGCGGCGGCGCGTGCTGGCCGCTGCGGGCGTCGCTCGGCGCGCACGCCGGGATCGTGCGGGTGTGGATCCCCGAGGCGCTCCTCGCGCGCAGCGCGGAGACGACGCACGCGCCGCACGCCGCGGCGCTCGGCGGGCTCGCCGCGACGATCGTGATCGGGGGCGGTCGCGCGAGCCTCGGCGCGCGCGACGTGGTGGGCCTCGCGGAGGGCGACGTCGTGATCCTCGACGACGCGAGCGCGACGCCGAGCGCGAGCGGGCTCGCGGGTGAGGTGATCGCGCGCGTGCGTCGCGGCGCGACGCGCTGGCGGTGCGCGCTCGAGGGCGCGGGAGGCGACGCGACGCGGATCGTGGTGCGCGCGATCGAGCCGCGCCCGCCCGTGGTGCGGCGCAGGGAAGAGGAGGTCGAGATGGCGCAGGAGGAGAGCGGCGCGACCGCGCGGATGCTCGAGGCGGTGGGCGATGCGCCGGTGGAGCTCGTGGTCGAGCTCGCGCGCTTCGAGATGCCGCTCGCCGAGCTCGCGGCGCTGCGCCCCGGCGAGGTGCTCGCGACGGGGCGCGCGCTCGGCGAGCGCGTGGTGCTGCGCGCCGGGGAGCGAACCATCGCGCTCGGCGAGCTCGTCGAGATCGAAGGCGAGATCGGCGTGCGCGTGCTCGCGCTCGGGTGAGCGCGGCGCGGGTGGCGGTGGAGCCGGCGCGACCCCGACTCTGCACAGTGGGGATCGGGGGTAGAGCCCGCTCTACCCCGATTCCGCACAGTGGGGATCGGGGGTAGCGCCCGCTCTACCCCGACCCTGCAGAGTGAGGATCGGGGGTAGCGCCCGCTCTACCCCGACCCTGCAGAGTGAGGATCGAGGGTAGCGCCGGCTCTACCCCGACCCTGCAGAGTGAGGATCGAGGGTAGCGCCGGCTCTACCCCGACCCTGCAGAGTGCGGATCGCCCTGTGGGCCCGCGGATGTATCACTCGTAGAACGAAATCCCGACCTGGGGCGAGACCCACAGGATGGGATCGCGGAACGCGTCCAGCCCGAGCGCGCCTTCGACCGACACCCCGAGCTCCATCGCGACCCACGGCGCGAACATCAGCTGCACCCCGGCCAGTACCCGTCCGTAGGCGGTGACCTGCAGCCCGGCATCGAGCTCCACGAGCAGCACCCCGGCGGCGATCCCGAACGAGGGCGCGACCATGTCGCCGAGGTCGACCGTCCACCGCGCCTCGACGCCGCCCCGGTACATCGCGAGCGAGCGCGAATTCTGCGACGCATGCGCGCTCACGCCGCCGGTCACCCCGAGCGAGATCCCGCCCGAGAGCTCGAAGCCCACCCGTCCGTCGACGCCGCCGCCCGGCGCGATGTAGTCGATGACGTGCCCGTTGGCCTCGATCACGTCGGTCACGAGGACCGGCACCACCAGCGCGAGCCCCCACGTGACCCCGCGACCGCGCGCGATCGCACGCTGCGGAGGCGGCGCTTCGACCGCCGGCGGCGCCGTCACGACCGGCTCGGCGACCGGCGTCGTCGCGTCGGCGCTCGCGTCCTCGGTGGTCGGCGCGACGTCCTGCGCGCGCACCTCGGTCGCGGCGATCGCGATCACGATCGCCGCCAGCGCTCCCAGCTTCGTCGCGCTCATCCGCCGAGCTTCCGGATCGTCGCGTCGACGAACGAGATCGCGACGCGCCGCTGCTGCGGCGAGAGCTCCGAGCTGCACTCGACCACGACGCGCGCCCGCGCGAGGAACGCGAGCGCGTCGCCCACGTCGCACGCGTCGGGGAGCGCGGCGATGTCCGCCGTCAGCTTCGCCTGCACCGCGGGCACCGCGGCGAGCGCGGCCGCCGCGCGATGGACGGCGCGGCTCGCCTCGATGCGCCGCAGCAGCGCCCCCCGCACCTGCGTGTCGCAGACCAGATGACGCACCGGCTCGCCGGCGTCGCGCTCGTCCGGCGCGACGGGCTCTCCGCACTTGGCGCATGCGGGATCGCCCTGACGCGCCCGCGGTGGCGGTGGAAGACGATCCGGCCAGCCCGGTCCTTTGCGCACGATGCCGACCATCGTCGCCAGCATACGCCCGGAGGCCGGTTCTCGAAACGACGTAGCGTTCGCGCTCTGCTGCATCGCGATCACCCCCCGGCTCGGACGAGCTTGCCGGGGTTCATCACGCCCTTCGGGTCGAGCTTCGCCTTCGCGGCGGAGAGCACGTCGATGCCGAGCGTGCCCTTCTCGGCGGGCAGCCAGTGCGCGTGGTCGATGCCGACGCCGTGGTGATGGCTGATCGTGCCGCCGTGCTCGCTGATCGCGCGCGAGGCGGCCTCCTTGATCGTCTTCCACTGCGCGAGCTCGCTCTCGAGGCCGCGCGAGACGTCGCGCGCGAACACGAACGTGAAGTAGAGGCTCGCGCCGTCGAGGTACGAGTGCGAGACGTGGGTCATCACCACGCCGCCGCTCCCCACGCTCTTCATCGCGCCCGCGAGCGCCTCGCGCACCGCGCGATAGAGGCGCGGCACGTTCGCCCACTCGGTGCTGGTCTCGAGCGTGTCCACGCCGACGCCGTGGTCCATCATCGGGTCGCGCAGGTAGGGCATCTCGAAGCGGCGCTTCCACCACGCCTTGCCCGGGCTCTCGCCGACGAAGAGCCCGCCCGCGCGGGTCGCGATGCCGAACGCGCGGCGGAACCCCTCGCGCACCTGGCGCTGGCCGCCCTCGAACGCGACCATCATCACGCACTTGTCGGCGAAGCCCGCGTAGGAGAGCGCCTTCTCCGCGATCTTCGAGGCGCCGCCGTGGGGCTCGATGACGTTGCGGAACTCGCCGAAGAAGCGCGTCTCGTCGGCGTCGCTGAGGCGGATCATCGCGGCGCCGACCTCGCCCTGCACCAGCGCGCGCACCGCGGCCGCGCCGGTCTCGAAGTCGCGGAAGACGAACGCGGCGATGCGCCGCGACTCGGCGACCGGATGGATCTTCACGGTCGCTTCGGTGATCACGCCGAGCGTGCCCTCGGAGCCCGCGACGAGGTGGTTGAGGTTCGGGCCCGCCGCCGACGCGGGGAACGCGAGGGTGCGCCACTCGCCGCGCGGCGTCGCGACCTTCGCCGCGACGAGCAGCTTGTCCGCGGTGCCGTAGCGGTTGCTCAGCTGACCGGCGCCGCGCGCCGCGATCCATCCGCCGAGCGTCGAGTACTCGAACGACTGCGGGAAGTGCCCGACGGTGAAGCCGCGCGCCGCGAGCTCCTCCTCGAGCACCGGGCCGTAGATGCCGCTCTGCGCGGTCGCGGTGTGCGAGACGGGGTCGACCTCGAGCACCTGATCCATGCGCGTCGTGTCGAGGGTGACGACTCCGGCCTGGCCGTCGGCGCCGCGCGCCTCGACGCCGCCGACGACGCTCGAGCCGCCGCCGAAGGGCACGACCGCGACGTCGTGCTTCTCGCAGAACGAGAGCAGCATGAGCACCTCGGCGGCGCTCTCCGGGTACACGACGGCGTCCGGCGCATGGCGCAGATCCCCGCGCCGCAGCCGCAGGAGATCGTGGTAGCTGCGGCCGAGCGCGTGGAACGCGCGCTCGTACGCGTCGGTGCGCACGCGGTCGGGCGAGAGCACACCGCCGAGCCCCTCGACGATCGCGGGCGAGAGACGGATCGCGGGCAGATCGATCTGGTCGAGCGGTGTCGGCGGCGTCGATGGAAGCGCGTCGGCGCCCACCGCTTGCCGCACGAAGTCCCAGACCTCGCGATCGCGCCCCTTCGTCTCGAAGGTCACCTCGCGCGATCCCCATCCGTTCCAGCGAAGTCGCTCTCGTGCGTAGCGCATCGAACCTCTCGATCCTCTCGGCCGGGCGATCAGCCCGGGTCGTGCTTCCGATCCGGCGAGGTCAGCGCGGGCGGCGCGCTCGCGCGCTCGGCTCGCAGTGCCTCGGCTCTCCTCCTCGCGACCTCCACGACGCGCGCGAGAGGGATCTGCGCGGGACAGAGTCGCTCGATCCGCGCGAGATCGCCACGTTCGAGCTGCGCGAGCGGGCGCACCAGCGCATCCCAGTCGGGCAGCGAGCGGGTGTGGGCGAGCACGACGTCGCTCGGCGCGCGCATCGTGCTCCGCGCGACGTTCGTGAAGTCGCCGAAGTGCGCGTCGCAGATGCCGCACGCGATGCAGCGCGAGAGCGAGGCGACGACCTCTTGCTCGTCGCGCGCGAGCTCGAAGAGCCCCTCGCGCCCGTAGCTCTCCTTGAAGCGCAGCAGGCCTCGCGCCGGCAGAAACGCACGCGCGACGAGCCGCGCCGCGAAGTGCCATCCGAGCCGCAAGAACGAGACCGGCGTCACGGGCGCCGAAGGTGCCGGTGAGGCATGCTTGACGCAAGAGGGCCCTGACCTAGAGTCGGGGTTCTCTGAAGTCAGAGTGACAACGTTCTTGTGCGTCTCGGCTGTCGTCCGACGAATGGTTCGACGAGCGCGGACGAGATGGACGCCAAGGAGACACAATCACATGAACGCGTTCCCGCGCTCCTCGAAGGCCGCCTCCGTCGTTCGTTACTCGGAGGCCAACGTGCCGACCGAGTACGGGACGTTCCGAGTGGTGGTCTACCGAGAAGACCTCGGCGCCCGCAACGGGTTCCACGATCACGTCGCGGTGGTGAAAGGCGACGTCCGCGGTGACGACGTGCTCGTGCGCGTCCACAGCGAGTGCATGACCGGCGAGGTGCTGCACTCGATGAAGTGCGACTGCCGCGAGCAGCTCGACCTCGGCCTGCGCCGCATCGCGGAGGAAGGGCGCGGCGCGGTGTTCTACCTGCGCCAGGAGGGTCGCGGCATCGGCCTGGGCGACAAGATCCGCGCGTACGCGCTTCAGGAGCGCGGGGTCGACACGGTCGACGCCAACCGCATGCTCGGCCTGCCCGACGACTCGCGCCGATACGACGTGGCCGCGTTCATGTGCGCCGACCTCGGCATCCGCTCGGTCGTGCTGCTCACGAACAACCCGCTCAAGGTGCAGGCGCTGCGCGCGGAGGGCGTGCCGGTGGCGCGCCGCGTGAGCGCGTTCGTCGAGCCGAACGAGCACAACCGCGGGTACCTGATCGCGAAGACGCGGCGCATGGGCCACCACCTCGACATCGCGGCGCTCGTCGCCGGCGATCACGTGGGCCCGATCGAGCCGATGATGACCGAGACCGCCGACGGCGAGCCGATCGCGCCCGACGGCGACACCAAGGTCCGCCCGCTGCGGTGATCAGTTCGCGGCGCCCGATCCGCTGGGCGTCGCGAGCCGCGCGAGCAGCGTGACGAGCGCATCGCCCACCAGCGCGATGCGCCGCGGCACGCTCGTGGTCTCGAGGATCTCCTGGCGCGCGTTCGCCTCGTGGATCCAGCGATCCGCGATGCGATCGGCGACGCTGCTGGGCGTGCCGACGAGCTGCGGCGGCGGCACGAGCCCGCGCTTCTCGAGCGCGGAGAGCGACGACGCGATCGCGAGGACCGGCTCGAGCGCGCGGCGAAGCGCGTCCTCGTCGCGATCGTCCTCGTCGTCGATCGCGGTCGCGCTCGCCACGCGATAGGGGCGATCGAGATCGCTCCGCTCGTCGAGGCGGACGCGTGTGACGCCGTGCAGCACGAGGTCGTAGGTGCCGTCGGGGTTGCGCCGGTGCGCGACGATGCGCCCCGCGCCCGCGATCGTGCGGGTCGGCGGGCGCCCTTCGTAGTCGCGCTCCCAGCCCGGCGCGAGCATCGCCATCGCGATCGCGCGCGGACCGTGCGAGAGGCAGTCGCTCACCATCGCGCGGTAGCGCGGCTCGAAGACGTGGAGCGGCAGCACGCCGCCCGGCAGCAGCACCACGCGCGGCAGCGGGAAGATCGGCAGCGCCTCGAGCTCTTCCGGCTCGAACGGCGCGAGATCAACGTCCTCCTGCGCCACCGTCCGCTCCGCCCGCGACGGCGATCGCCGCGAGCAGCTCCTGTCGCGCCGACGCGTCCGCGGCCATGACGCCCGCGTAGGCCGTGGTCACGGCGCGCGATCCGTGACGCCGCCCCCCGCGCGCGGTCATGCACGTCGGCACGAGATCGACGACCGCGCCCGCGCCGCGCGCACCGAGGTGCGCCACCAGCGCATCGACGACGCGCTGACCGAGATCCTCCTGGAGGATCAGCCGCCGCGCGAAGCAGTCGACGAGCCGCGCGATCGCGCCGAGCCCGACGACCTTCTCGCCCGGCAGATATCCGACGTGCACCACGCCGCTCGCGGGCAGCAGGTGGTGCGGGCACATCGCGGTCGTCGCGATGCCGGTGACCACCACGAGCCCGCTCGCGCTCGAGCTCGTCGCCTCCCCGAGGATCACGGCGGGATCGAGCGCGTAGCCCTCGAGCAGATCGCTCGCGAACGCCTCCGCGACGCGACGCCCGGTCTCGCTCAGCTCGGGGTCGCTCGAGACCGGAACGCCGAGCGCGTCGAGGAAGTCTTCGACCGCGCGCGTCGCGCGATCGAGATCCGCCGGTCTCCGCGTCATTCGCGGCCGGAGCCCCAGAGCAGACGCATCGCGCGCGGCAGATCGGGACGCGCCATGACGTCGCATCCGCCGCACTGCTTCTTGAAGTCCGGCACCTCGCACTGCTCGCACTCACGGATCGTCGCGACCATGCACGCGAGCTCTTCGCGCAGCCGTCGCAGCACCGCGATCTTGCGCTGCATGCACTCGATCTGCGCCTCGAGGACGTCCGCCATCTCCTTGCTCGCGGCCTCGGCGTTGTCGAAGCGGTGCTTGAGCTCGAAGAGCGCCTTGATGTCCTGCAGCGAGAGCCCGGCCTCGCGCAGATCCATGATCAGCTGGAGCTTGAGGAGCTGCTCCGGGCTGTACATCCGGTGGCCGCCCTCGCTGCGCGCGACCGGCTCGATGAGCCCCGCCTCCTCGTAGAAGCGCACGGTGCGGATCGTCGTCTCGCAGCCGCGCGCCATGTCACCGCTCGAGAGCGGAGACGAGCCACAGGGATCGGGCTTGGCGCTCAGCACCGGGTGTCCGTCGAGGACGGGCTTCGCATCGATCATGGGCTTCGCATCGACGACGACTGCGGGTTGGGCCTTCGAGCCGCACGTCCCGCCGCCGCTGCACGACCCACAGCCGCCCTTCTCCGAGGAGCCGCCCTTCTCCGAGGAGCCGCTCTTGTCGGAGGAGCCGCTCTTGTCGGAGGAGCGCAGCGCCTCGGTGGGAGCGGCAACGACGCGCGGAGCCACGCCGAACGGGGCGGCGAGCGGGTCGGGAGGCGCCACCGAGCTGGAGTCCGTATCAGTCTGCTCGGTCAACTTGTGAGTGCGCTCGGGCAAGAGCCTGCTCCCGGGCCGCTGCGGAATGCGGGTCCGATGCGTCGAAAACCCCGGCTCGGTATAGGGATCTCGCCTCCTCGGTGTCAAGGCGACGCGATGCGCGCAACGCGGTCGGGGCCGCGCCGATGACACGCCTCGTGGGCCGCCCTCCGGACGCGCCCCGGAGGAGGACACGATGACGGCACGTCGGGAACCTGAGGCCCTGCCCGAGCGCGGCGCCCAGCGCGCTTGCGAGCGCGCACGACGTTTGATTACTCTGCGCGGAGGTCGGCGATGAGCAGCGCGATCAAGCCTCCCGGCACGGGCCCCACGTCCGGTGCCCCGTCCGACGTGGGCGCAGCGACGGGCGCCGAGGGCGCGTCCGACGCGTTCCGCGCGGAGCTGGAGAAGGCGGGCGCCACGGGTGGGCCGAGCGCGGCCTCGGGCGCGCGCACCGACGCGCTGAAGGCGCTCGCGGAGGAGGTGCGCAGCGGCCGCATCGACGCGAGCCAGGCGATCGATCGCCTCGTCGAGCGCGCGCTGGGCGGGATGGCCGCGTCGCTCCCGCCCGCGCGCCGCGCCGAGCTCGAAGCGATGCTGCGCGCCGCGTTGGAAGAGGATCCGACGCTCGCTGCGATGCAGAGGGATCTCGCGCGTGGTCGTTGAGGGCGTGCTGCGGGCTCGTCGATCGATCGTGGCTCTCGGTCGGGTACCACGAGATCCATTCGGTGCGGTGGTCGCGCTGCTCGTGCTCGCGTGCGCGCTTCCCGCGTACGCGCAGGACGAGGACGAGGGAGGCCCGACGCTCCCGAGGCGCGTCGAGATGCCGCCGGAGCAGGCCGAGGAGCCCGCCGCCGAGCCCGAAGCGCCCCCGGCGCAGCCGGTCGCGCGCACCGAGAGCGCGCCGTCGCAGGAGCGCCGCGTGTACGTGATCTCCGTCGCGATGAGCGAGGGCCTCGACGCCGTCGCGCAGCGCGCCGGGGCCGCTGCGCGCGCGACGCTTCGAGGGATCGACGGCGTCGACTGGCGCCACGCCGACCGCCTCTTCCTCGGCTACGACGACTCGGCGCTCGAGGTGATCGACCGCGCGCGCGAGCGCCTCGAGGCCGGGCGCCAGGCGTACCTGAACCTCGAGCTCGCGCAGGCGATCGAGCTGCTGACCGGCGCGGTCGCGGACTTCGACGCGGCGGCGGCGGCGCTCGAAGATCCGCACGACCTCGGCGAGGCGCTGCTCTTCCTCGGCGCGTCGCTCGCGTTCGAAGGGCGTGCGCGCGACGCCGCGCGCGTGTTCGGGCGCCTGCACGTGCAGATGCCGCACGTCCGGCCCGATCCGAACGTGTTCAACCCCGACGTCATCGCGCGCTTCGAAGCGGCGCGGCCGCGCGACGGCGCGAGCCCGGCGTCGACGATCCGCATCGAGAGCGACCCG
Organism: Sandaracinus amylolyticus; assembly: GCF_000737325.1. NCBI lineage: Bacteria > Pseudomonadati > Myxococcota > Polyangiales > Sandaracinaceae > Sandaracinus > Sandaracinus amylolyticus. Next base: position 9,096,099 of record NZ_CP011125.1, on the reverse strand, counting down.
CCGGGCGCGATCGCGTACGTCGACTTCCTCGCGCGCGGCGTGACGCCGATCGACGTCGGTGGGCTTCTCGGCGGCGAGCACGTCGTGCGGGTCACCCGCGCGGGCGCGACGCCGTACGTGCAGGCGATCACGGTGCGCCCGCGCGGCACCGAGGCGACCAGCGCGTACCTCGTCGACGACGACCGCACGGCCGGGCTCTCGGACGTGCTCGAGCGCGTGCCCCAGGACGACGTCGCGTCGCTCCAGGCGGACGGAGCGATCCGCGAGATCGCGCAGCGCCTCGACGTCGAGCGCATCGGCGTCATCCGCGTCTCGCCGGGCGACTCCGACGATCGCGCGGCGCTCGAGCTGCTGGTGTTCGACGTCGCGAGCGGGCGGCGGCTGGTGCGCGGCGCGGGCACGGTCCCGACCGGCGTCGGCGATCTCGAGCGCGGCGTCGATCAGCTCGTCTCCGGTGCGCTCCAGGCCGCGCTGACCGCGCGCCAGCAGTCGGACGCGGAGCGCATCCCGGCGCGCGGCGACGAGCCGCCGCCGGTCACGACCCCGCCGCCCTCCGAGCCGTCGGTATTCGAGCAGTGGTGGTTCTGGGCGATCGTCGGCGGCGCCGCCGTCGTCATCGGCGCGAGCGTCGCGATCGGCGTCGCCGCTTCGGATCAGGGCCCCGGGCTCGGCAACGATCCCCAGGGCTACGTCGTCCTCGAGTTCTGAGATGACGGGTCGCCTCGCGATCGGGATCGCGCTCGTCGTCGCGCTGGGGCTCGGCGGTCGGGCGCGCGCACAGGACGAAGAAGGCGGCTCCGCCGAGAGCGTCACCGCGACCGCCGTGATGCTGCTCGAGGGCGGCGCGACGGCCGGGCAGGGCGCGACCGTGTCGATCGGCCTGCGCCGCGGCCTCACCGAGGTCGGCGGCGTGCGCTTCGTGCACCCGGTCGACGTCCTCTCGCCGACGCCGTTCGACGAGGACGTGCAGTTCGCGATCGAAGAGCTCGAGCCGCTCGCCGATCAGGTCGCCAACGGCGACGCCCGCGACGCCGCCGAGCGCGCCGATCGCATCGTCGAGCTCTTCGAGCAGCGCCTCGAGGCGGTGCGCCGCGAGCAGCTCGTCGACGCGCACATGCTCGCCGCCGTCGCGCGCTGCCAGATGCGCCGCGCCCGCGAGTGCGAGGAGGGCTTCGCGCGCGTGCTCGTGTTCCGCGAGGGCCAGGAGTTCGACGCCTCGCGCTACCCCGCGAGCGCGCAGGACGCGTTCGAGCGCGCCCGCACCCGCACCCTCGCCGGACCGCGCGGCACGCTGATCGTCGAGACCGAGCCCGCAGGCGCCGAGATCTACGTCGACGGGCGCAGCTACGGCCCGTCCCCGGTGCGCGTCGACGGGCTCCTCCGCGGCGATCACTACGTCACGATCAAGCACCTCGGGTACGAGCGCGTCATCCGCCGCGCGACCCTCGACGGCAACGACTCGCGGGTGCGCTACGAGCTCGCGACGAACGAGCGCGCGCAGCTCGTCGCGTCCCAGGAGTTCCAGCGCGTGCTGCGCGGCGAGCTCGGCGAGGAGCGCGCGGGCGCGAACCTCCGCAGCCTCGGCAACACGCTCGGCGCGGCGCAGGTGATCGTCGGCGTGGTGCGGCCGATCGGCGATCACGAGATGCACGTGCAGGTCTGGCTCTACGACATCCGCACGCGCTTCCTGCTCGCGACGCGCGAGGGCACGATCACCCACGACGAAGCGGGCATGGTCACCGCGCGCCAGATGGCGATCGACCTCTACCGCGGCGTCGATCTCGGCGGCGCGATCGCGGCGCCCGAGGACGACGGGCCGGGCGGCCACGAGCGCCAGCCCGAGCTCTGGGAGCAGTGGTGGTTCTGGACGGCGGTGGGCGTGGTGCTGGTCGCGGGCGGCGTCGGCATCGGCGCCGGCGTGGCGACGAGCAGCCCGGGCATTCCCGACGGATGGACGCGCGCGTCCGGCACGCTGCCCTGATCGCGCTGCTGGCGCTCGCGATCGGGTGCGACAGCGCGAGCCCGCCGCCGCGGCGCGCGAGCGCTCCGAGCCCGCGCCCGCCGAGCGGCGCGCACGTCGAGGAGCTCCCGCCCGAAGCGCTCGCCGACGAGCCCGCGCCGCCGCCGATCGCCGACCCCGCCGCCGCCGAGGCCGCGCAAGCCGCGCTCGAGCCCCCGCCGCGCGTCATCCAGCGCGCGCCCGCGCCCGACAGCGAGTACGCGAGCGACGAGCCCGTCGACGCGCGGCGCTACGTCTACCGGGTCACGCTCGTGGTCCCCGAGACGCTGGGCGCCGATCGCTCGGACCTCGCGATCCCCGCCGCCGAGCTCTTCGTCGACGTCTCGGCCGAGCGCCTCCGCGCGCGCTTCGTCGGGCCCGGCTGGCCGGTCGAGGCGGGCTCCGAGGTGCGGGTCCGCGGCGACAGCCCCGGGTCCTACGTGTTCGATCGCGAGGGCGGCCGCTCGCTCCCGCCCGGCGCGCTCGCCGAGTGGTTCGAGGGCGGCCCGCGGCGCACCGGCCCGCCGCTCTCGGTGCGTCGCGACCCCGCGCACACCGAGCGCGAGATCCCCGGCGGGCTCATCTGCGCGCTGCTCGCCGAGTGGTCGGGCGACCTGCGCGAGAACGTGATGCGGCGCTGCGACGGACGCGCGCCGATGGCGTTCCGCGTCGGGTTCTGGCGCGCCGAGCGAACCGCCGACGTGCCGGTCGAGCTGCCGCGCCGCGCGCTGCGCGCCGACGAGTCCGATCCCCCGCCGCCGGTGCCGATCACCCGCAGCCGCGCATTCCTCGAGCCGGCCGCGCTCTCCCGGGTGCCCCCGATGGATCGCCCGCCGCGCGATCTGCCGGAGCGCGATCCCACCGCGCCCGCCGAGGGGCTCGACTTCGTGAACGAGAGCGACGCGCGGGTCGTCGTGGCCGCCGAGGGCGTCGCGCTGGGGTGGGTCGACGCCGGCGCGAGCGGCCTCTTCGTGGGGCTGCGGCCCGGCGCGTATCGCATCGCGGCGCTCCGGCCGCTGGGCGCGGTCGTGCTGCGCCCCCGGGTGGTCGTCGTGCCGGGGCGCACCGTGCTCGGCGCGCGCCGCGTTCGCGACGACGAGCTCTAGGGCGCGCTCGCGCGCTCCGGATCGCGTCGTGGCGCGCCCGGCGGTCTCCGGTGGGCTCCGGATCGCGTTCTGGGGGCCCGAGACGTCATCCGGCGCGCTCCGGATCGCGCTCCGGGGCCGCGGGACGTCATCCGGCGATCTCCGGATCGTGCTCCGGGCGCGCGGGACGTCGTCCGGCGTTCTCCGGATCGCGTCCTGGCGCGCTGGGCCGTCGTCCGGCGCCCTCCGGATCGCGTTCGGGCCGCCCGGGACGCGATCCGGAGCGCGCCGGGGGCGCCCGCCTCAGCTCGCGTCGTGCGTCGGCGGGCGCTCGTCGAGCGCCCGCGCGTAGATCTCGGGCGTCCAGCGGCGCCCCAGCTCGTTCCGCGCCTGGGCCGCGCTCTCCAGCACCGCGACGGCCTGATCGACGACCTCCCAGCGCACCGCGAGGCGCCAGTAGTCCTCGTCCTCGACCGCGCCGACGCGCTCCAGCGACTGCTCGAGCACCGAGCGATCCTGCTGGAGCACCTCGAGGTGGGCGTTCCAGCCCTCCTCGGTCTCCTGGGTGATCGCCTCGCGCGCCATCCCGACCGGGTTGAACGCCAGGAACACGTGGTCGAGCTCGAGCCGCCACGTCGACGCGTCCGCGATGTCGCCGACGTGCCAGCGCGCGGCGGGCTGCTGGCTCCGGATCACCTCGCCGAAGTACGCGCCGGCCGAGGTCGCGACGAGCCCGAGCACCTCGTCGCGTCCCCGCGCGTCGTCCTCGCGCGCGAGCTCGAGGTAGTGGTCGAGGATCGGCAGGGTCTCGGGCGTGCCGTCGAGCTCGATACCGAGCGCCTGCTTCACGAAGCGCACGCAGCCCTCGGCGAGCGTGCGGATCGTCTCGGGCGTGTCGTCCTGCATGGCGGCGCAGCATAGCCCCCGCGAGACGAGGTGTGATACCGATCGACGCCGCCGATTCCTTCGGAAGCGAGAGGGGACCCGATGGCCGCGTGGGATGCGAAGGCGATGGCGGAGCCGACGAGCGAGGCGCCGTACCAGGGCCGTGCGGGCGCGACGCGCGTCGAGAGCGTGCACCTGCCGCTGCCTGGCGGCGCGCTGCGCACGTTGACGGTGCACCGCGCGGTGAACGTCGCGACCGATCCGCAGCTGCGCGAGCGCGCGCTCGCGGGCGCGCTGCATCGGTTCGACGGCGTCGAGCTCGCGGTGCCCTTCGTGCTCCACGATCCCGCGGCGCGGAAGCTCGCGATCGTGGTGCCCGAGGCGCTGCGTCACGAGCAGCTGCGCGAGCGCGCGCGGTTCCTCGCCGCGGTCGCCGAGGACGCGAGCGCGGCGGTGCCGGCGTACGTCGCGGACGCGACGGTGGTGGTCGGGATCGCGGCGCTGAGCGAGTACCTCGCGCGACCGAGCGCGGCGTCGCAGCGCGCGGCCGAAGAAGAAGAGCTCGTCGGCAAGCGCAAGGAGATCGGCGCGGCGCAGCAGGATCTCATCGCGCGCGAGGACGCGCTCGCGGAGCGCGAGAGCACGCTCTTGCACCGCGAGCAGCGGATGCGCGAGCGCGCCGAGGACGTCACGCGGCGCGAGGACGAGCTGACGATGCGCGGCGAGGAGCACGCGCGGCGCGAGGCCGAGCTGGCGCGGCGCGAGGCGGAGCTGGCGCGACGCGCCGAGGAGCTCGAGGGCGCGCGGCGCGATCTCGCGATGCGCGAGCAGGAGCTCGATCAGCGCCTCGAGTCGATCGTGGAGCGCGAGCGCGCGCTGATCGTCCAGGGCCCGCCGCCCGAGCCGATGCCGGTGACGATCTCGGCGCCGACCGAGCGTCCGCGCACCCGCTCGTCGCACCCGCCGCCGCCGTCGCTGGGGCTCGGGCTCGCGGCGTCGTCGATGGTGCCCGCGATGCGCGCGCCGGTGGTCGAGCCGATCGCCGAGGGCGACGTCTCGTCGGTCGAGGACGACGTCGAGGAGCTCGACGAGCTCGAGCCGATCCGCACGCACCCCGGGACCGAGCCGAGCATCGGCATGGTGAGCACGGGCGAGGAGCGCATCTCGCTGAGCGAGGTCGAGGAGCTGGTCGACGACGACGACGTCGAAGAAGAGGTCGACGACGACGACATCCAGGCGGCGCCCCAGAGCGACGCGCCGCTCGCCGACGACACCGCGGAGCTCGACGCGGCGGACGAGGTCACGGGCGTGTCGACCGGCGTCGCGGCGGCGCCCGGGCTCGGCGATCGGTCGGAGATGGTCGCGCTGCTCGCGGACGGTCTCGAGCTGCACGTCGCGCTCGGCGACCGCAGCGACGCGCTCGAGGGCGAGGCCGACCTGCTGGTGCAGCTGGTGGTGGTCGAGGGGTGCCCGGTGGTGGTGCTCGCGCTGGTCGATCCCACGGGCGCGCGCCCGTTCGTGCGGCGCACCGCGATCGATCCGCGCGCCGCGGAGGGGCGGCGGATGCTCGAGTCGCTGCGCCGGCGCTTCGAGGCGCGGCTCGTGCTGTTCGGCGAGGGCAACCAGTTCCTGCGCGTGGGGCGTGTGGCGGGGCCGCGCGAGCTCAACGTGGCGCGCACGCTCGATCGGGTGTCGCGGCTGCGCGCCGACGCGGCGCTCGACGCGGGCACGGCAATCGAGCGCGCGCTCGCGGCGCCGCCGCCGATCGCCGGCGCGAGCCCGTTCGCGGCCGAGGACGAGAAGGGCCGCCTCGACACCGCGGCGCAGACGGCGCGCGCGCTCGAGGAGCTCGCGGACTGGGCGTCGCCGGAGAAGATGGACCACGCGCTGCTCGTGCTCTCGGTGCCGCGCGACACCATCGACGCGACGTTCGTGCGCGTGCTGGAGCGCGCGGTGGAGCACGGCCTCGCGCTGCCCGCGAGCCTCGGCGATCGCGCGCTCGGCGCGGGCCTCGCCGACGACGCGGGGGCGCTGGTGAGCAAGCAGATCGCGGCGTTCCGCAGGACGCTGGCGCTGCCGGATCGCGGCGGGCTCGACGACGAAGCCGTCGCGGGGAACTGGGAGCGCCTGCTCGCGGCGGCGGCGGACGCCGAGGTCGCTCTCGATCCCGAGGCGCACGACATGGCGTGGCGCGCGATCCGCGACGTGCGCGGCGAGCAGACGGGCAGCATGCCCGGCGGCGCGCTCGACCCGGCGCGCATCGCGGCGATGGGCACGCCGGAGCTCGTGATGCTGCTCGAGCACCCGCGGCACCGTCGCGTCGCGGCGATCGCGCTGGCCGAGCGCGGCGACCCCGAGCTCGCGGAGGCGATCTGCAAGGCGGTGCGCAAGATGCCGCGCGCCGAGGTCGTCCGGGTGGTGCCCCGCATGACGAAGCTGGGCGACGAGGCGGGTGACGCCCTCATCGACGGGCTCACCTCGCGGAAGACGTTCGCGCGTCAGGCCTTCGCGCTCGCGCTCGGTCATCTCAAGCTGCGGCGGGCGGTGGTCCCGCTGCTCCACCTGCTGACGTCGGAGACCACGGACGTGTGGCGCGAGGTCGCACGCGTGTACGGCAGCTTCGGGAACGCCAGCTTCCGTACCCTCAGCCAGAAGCTCCACGATCCGAAGGCGCCCGAGGAGCGCTACGTCCTCACGCTGGCACACCTCGCGAACCACGGATGCGTGAAGCAGGTCGAGGCGCTCACCAAGGACGCCGACCCGCGCGTGGCCGGAATCGCAGTGCGTTCGCTGCAGTCGCGCGATCGCGCGCGCTGGCAGGAGGAGGCGGTCGGCGGCAAGCGGCCCCTCGAGGGTGACGACGGTGTGCTCGCCTTCTCGAGACGCTTCGTCGAGGAGCTCGAGGGGACCGCGCCGGAGAGCGATCTCGCCACGCTGCCGGGTGAAGACATCTGATCTGGGCGCAATCGAAGCGCAAAAAAATCCAGATCAATCGACCGCCAACCCTTGACGCTCACCCCTCTCGGGGCTGAGATAGGTCGTCGCGGGCCGAGGGCTCCGCGACGCTCCATCACGGTCCCGGGGGGGACCGAAGGAGCGTAGTGGGCACCAGTGCCCGGGGGGAGGCGTACGTGGTCACGATTCGTCATCTGGAGCTCGCAGAGGAGCTGTTCGAGATCGAGCCTTCTGCGACATACCCTGCCCGAGCTGCGGCGATCGTCGCGCAGCTCGCCGGCGCGTCCGCGCACCGCATGGTGCTCGAGGGCGCCGAGGCAGAGGGCAACGGGAGCAATGGCGCCGAGCATCGAGGCGAAGCGCTCGCAGTCCCGCTGCGACACGGAAAGAGTGAGATCGGAACGCTGCAGCTGTGGTTCGCCGACGGAGGTCGGAACGAGGACGTGCAGCGCATCGCGCGATGGGGTGGGCGCCTCCTGGCCCGCGGCATCGCGTACTCGCGCAAGATGATGAGCGGCGCGTCCAACGGGTCGCGCGAGATCGACATCCAGGCGCTCCTCGCGAGCACGCCGCTGACGCCGCGCGAGCGCGATGTCGTCGGGCGGCTCGTCTCGGGTCACTCGACGCGCGAGATCGCGCAGAGCACGGGCCTCACGGTCGCGACGGTCAACACGTACCTGAAGCGCATCTTCGCGAAGCTCGGCGTGCACAGCCGTGTCGAGCTCCTCGCGCGCGTGACCGGGACGCGCAACGCGATCTCCGCGTCGCGCCCCAGCTGAGAGAGTGCGACATCGGCTCGCCCGCTCCGGGCCCTCCCGTCCGCGTGCTCCGCACGCTTCCGTGCGGGCCCTGCGCAGGCGAGCACTCCAGCTGAGGCACGCTACGCTCGCGAGATGGTGCGTCGTGACGCAGACGAAGGTCGAGCCGTAGGGCCGACGTCTGCGCGCTGCGCTTCTCCTGCGGGTGAGAGTCCCGCCTCGGTAGGCGCCGGAGCGCCGAGTAGCAGGCCCCAGGCGTCGGGAGAGATCCCGTCGTCCCGAGCGGGGCGTCGAAAGCCCGTCAGGCAGCGAGAGCTGTGCAGCGGGGAGCAAGATCGCGGGCCGCAACATGAAGTGAAGCCTGCAGCCTCGTCAGATGAACAATCCGAGAGCCGAGCCGCTCATTTCACGGCGAAGGCCACGCTCGAAGCGTCTGTTCCGGAGCGCGCATCGAGTCTCGGCGGGGTATGGGGCGCAGCACGCGATCACGGAGAAGCGCGGAACACGAGAGGCCCGTCTGCGCAGCCCTCGTCGGGGCGAAGCGCGCCGTATAAGCCGAAGGCGAAATCGGCCGCCGCGCAGCGGGAGTCCGAGGGGATCGTAGTACCGCACGGCATCGCCACGGCGATGTCGACGAACGTCGTGCAGAACAACGCGACGGGAGGGAAGGGTCCCTGGGGCAGTCACGTCGAGGAAGCAGGTAAGCGCGAGGGAATGGCCGGCAGGACCGGACCTAACGACCCCGGCGGCCGTAGGCCGCGCGAAGAAGTGCGACAACTGCAGAGGCGACTGTGGGTCGCGGCCAAGCGAGCACCTGGAAGACGTTTTCACGCTCTTCATGACCACATCTGGAGGAGTGACGTCCTTCGGGAAGCGTGGAAGCGAGTCGAGGCGAACAAGGGCGCGGCGGGCGTCGATGGCCAGACGATCGCCGAGGTGAAGCAGTACGGAGTCGAGCGCTTCCTCGAAGAGCTCGGCGACGCACTGCGGAGCAAGACGTACCGGCCCGAGGTGGTGCTGCGCCGGTACATCCCGAAGGCAGATGGAAGGAAGCGGCCGCTGGGGATTCCGACGGTCCGGGATCGAGTGGTCCAGATGGCGGCGAAGCTGGTGCTGGAGCCGATCTTCGAGGCGGACTTTCTTCCGTGCTCGTGGGGCTTCCGGCCGAAGCGGGGCGCGCTGGGTGCGCTGGAGACGCTGAGGAAGCTCGGCGCGAAGGGGCATCACCACGTGCTCGACGCCGACATCCGCGACTACTTCGGGAGCATCGATCACGACAAGCTGATGAAGCTCGTCGCTCGACGCATCTCGGATCGGCGGATGCTCAAGCTGGTGCGGCAGTGGCTCGAAGCGGGCGTGATGGACGGGGGCGTCGTGACTCGCAACATCGCGGGAACGCCGCAGGGCGGAGTCATCTCTCCGCTGCTCTCGAACATCTACCTGCACGTGCTCGACGTGACGTGGATGCGTAAGAGCGCCCCGCTCGGGACGCTGGTGCGCTACGCGGACGACTTCGTCGTGATGTGCACGACGAAGCGCGAGTGCGAAGAGGCAGAGAGGCGCATTCGAGTCATCCTCGGGCGCCTCGGTCTCGAGCTGCATCCGGACAAGACGAGGCGAGTCGAGCTCTACGATGGCAAGCAGGGCTTCGATTTTCTCGGTCATCACCTGCACAAACGCATGAGCGGAGCGCTGTGGGAGAGGAAAGGCAGACGCCTCTATTTCCTGCATCGCTGGCCGTCCGCGCGCGCGATGAAGCGGGTGAGACAGCGCGTGAAGGAGCTGACCCCGAGGAGGCGCTGCCACGCGGATCTCCGCGAGGTGATCGCCGATCTCAACCCCGTGCTGCGGGGCTGGGGCAACTACTTCCGCACCGGAAATGCCGCCAAGAAATTCAACCAACTCGACAGCTACGTCTGGCGTCGGCTGCGGGACCTGCGCGTGGAGCGCAAGGGCCGGCATCTGAAGCCGGGGGAGTCGAGCAGGTGGACGCGCGAGTACTTCTGGAGCCTCGGACTTCATCGCCTGCGAGGGACCGTGCAGTACCCCGAGCGAGCCTTCTTCCAGGAGGTCGCGTAATGCAGCGACTCGAGAGACTGCCCGTAAGCCGTGTGCGGGAAATCCGCACGCACGGTTTGAACGGGGGTCTTGACCAACCGCCGGCGCAGGCCGGTAGCAGGTAAGGATCTACCAATGAGCGACGAGCTCACTCATCTCGACGAGCAGGGGCGCGCACGCATGGTCGACGTCGGCGCCAAGGACGCGACCGCCCGAACGGCGGTCGCGTCCGCGCTTCTGCGGATGCAGCCCGAGACGCGCGCGCGCCTGGTCTCGGGGGACGTTCCGAAGGGCGACGTGCTCGCCACCGCGCGCATCGCAGGGATCCAGGCGGCCAAGCGCACGCCCGAGCTGATCCCGCTGTGCCACGCGATCGCGCTGACGAGCGTCGAGGTGCACTTCGAGCTCGACGCGCACGACGAGCGCGTGGTGCACGTGCGCGCGACGGCGCGCGCGAAGGATCGCACCGGCGTCGAGATGGAGGCGCTGACCGCGGTGAGCATCGCGGCGCTGACGCTCTACGACATGCTCAAGGCGATCGATCGCGGCATGACGATCGAGCAGATCGCGCTCGAGGAGAAGCACGGCGGCAAGAGCGGCGACTGGGTCCGCTGATCACGCGCGACGGCGCGCGACGACGCGCTTCACGAGCGCGAGATCCTCGCCGCCGATCTCGCGCACGAGCACGAGCGCGACGACGTACGCGAGCGCGCCGAGCACGCACGCGGCGAGCGCACCGAGCGCGCTCTGGTGCGGCACGAGGTACGCGACGCCGTAGCCGCACGCGCCGGCGATCAGCGCGCGGAGCGCGGTGAGCGGGGCGAGGAACGCGCCGAAGCGCCGCTGGATCGTCACGCCCACGCCGACGAGCGCGAGCGCCGAGGCCGCGCTGGTCGCGAGGGCGGCGGCGATGATCGCGCTCTCCGCGTCGGGCGCGCCGCGCACCGCGATCGTGTTGAGCACGACGACGAGCACGAGCGCGCCGATCGCGATGCCCGCGGTGGTGCGCGCGTGACCGGCGCCCGCGAGGATCGCGGCGCCGATCGCGAAGAGCGAGAAGGGCACGAGCCCGGGCGAGAGCAGCGCGAGCGCGGGCGCGCCCGCGAGGTACGCCTCGGAGTACGCGACGCGCATCACGCCGTCGGACGCGCCGGCGATCGGCGTCGCCATCGCGAGGAGCACGACGAGCGAGAAGCGCATCGCGCCGCGGATCGCACGGCGCGTGGCCTCGGCGTCGCCGGAGCTCGTCGCGCGCGCGACCGTGGGGAACACGACGAACGTCACCGCGAGGATGAGCTGGTAGGGCACGAACGCGAACGTCTGCGCGTTGCGATAGAAGCCGGCCCAGCTCGACGCGATCGTGTTCGCCTCTTCGCTGGTCACGCCGCGCGCGATCGCGGCGGCCGCGAGGTTCGCGCGGAGCAGCGGCTGATCGAGCTGGAGCACGCCGTTGAGGGCGGCCTGGTAGATCGCGATCGGCACGAAGAACGCGAGCCACGCCCGCACGTCGGGCCGCGCCGGGCCGCGTCCCACGCCGATCACGAGCAGCGAGACGATCAGGATGATCACGGCAGCGCTCGCGAACCCACCGATCGCGCCCGCGGCCGCGCCGAGCGCGGCGCCGCCCACGATGCACGCGGCGCGCAGGATCGCGAACCCCATGTCGAAGCTCGCCTGCGCCGAGAAGCGACGCCGCCCGTTGATCGCGCCGATCAGCGCCGAGTACATCGCGTAGCTCGCGATCACGATCGACGACGTCATCAGGAGCGGCGCGAGCGTCGCGTCGTGCTGCCACTCCGACGCGAGCCAGGGCGCGGCCGCGGCGAACCCACCGCCCAGCACGACCGCCATCGCGAGCCCGACGAGCAGCCCTTCGCGCTGCGTGCGATCGGCGCGCGATTCGTCGTCGCTGGTGCGCTTGCTGACCGTCTGCACCGTCGCCGCGACGAGCGTGTTCGTGACGATCGCGGTGATGGTCGCGACGGTCGAGTAGCGCCCCCACTGCTCGGGATCGCCGAGCACCCGCGGCAGCGCGAGCTGCACGCCGAAGCCGCTCACGATGAACACCGCCTTGGCGGTCATGGTCCACAGCACGCCGCGCCCGGCGCTCGCGGCTAGCTCGGTGCGCTCGTGCTCGTTCTCGGCCACGTGCGAGCCTGCATCCCCCTTCCCGCGATCGGGGTCAAGCGGCATCATCCGCTCGCTTGAACGGGTCCGACCAGAGCGCGGTGCTCCGAGGCCGTCTGCTCTACGCGAGCGCCTGGCTCGTCGTCGTCGTGATCGTCGGCGCCAGCGGTTACCACGCGATCGGCCACGAGCGCTGGGGCTGGGGCGACTGCGTCTACTTCACGATCATCACGCTCTCGACGGTCGGGTACGGCGAGACGCTCGACGGCTTCGGCAACGTCGCGTACGCGCGCGTCTGGACCATCGGGCTCATCGTGCTCGGCTCGGGCACGCTCCTCTACTTCATCTCGGCGCTCACCGCGCTGATCGTCGAAGGCGATCTCCAGGGCGCACTGCGGAGGAACCGCATGCAGTCGAAGCTCAACCAGCTGAAGGACCACTACATCGTCTGCGGCGCGGGCACGACGGGCATCCACGTGATCGAGGAGTTCCTCTCGTCCCACCAGACGTTCTGCGTGATCGACACGAACGAGGTGCGCCTGCTCGAGCTCGCCGAGCGCTTCGGCACCGACCGCTTCCTCTACATCGTGGGCGACGCGAGCGACGACGAGACGCTGAACGCGGCGGGCATCGAGCGCGCCGCCGGCCTCGTCGCGGCGCTCCACGAGGACAAGGACAACCTCTTCGTCACGGTCACGGCGGCCGCGCTCAACCCGAAGCTCCGCATCGTCGCGAAGGCGGTCGAGGTGAGCGCGCGCGCGAAGCTGATGCGCGCGGGGGCGAAGGCGGTGGTCTCGCCGACCCAGATCGGGGGCATGCGCCTCGCGTCCGAGGCGATCCGCCCGAAGGTCGTGGAATTCCTCGACTTGATGCTCCGCGATCCCAAGAAGAACCTCCGCATCGAGGAGGTCTCGATCCCGGAGGGCTCGGCGATCGTCGGGTGCGAGCTCCGCCAGACCGAGATCCGCCGCAAGTCGAAGGTCCTCGTGATCGCGGTGCGCAGCGAGGACGGCCGCTACGAGTACAACCCAGCGCCCGAGCACCGCCTCGATGCGGGCTCGACCCTCATCGTGCTCGCCGAGACCGCGGAGATGAAGAGCCTCCGCGACGGGATCGCGAGCGGCGCGATCGGGCGCGCTCGGGCCTGAGAGAGTGTCCAGATCGGCTCGCCGGCGCAGAGCCCTCCCGTCCGCGTGCCCCGCACGCTTTCGTGCGGCCCCTCCGCCAGCGAGCACTCCAGCTGGGCTGAGAGCAAGCGCGATTCCGGCCGTCTTGACCGGTTGGGTCATGTGGTTAGCTTCGCGCGGTCGTCGGGCTCACGGGCCTTCCTGTTCGAGGAATCGCGCCGCGAGGCCCTATCTACATCCGAAAAGGCCGGAGCAGAACGAACATGGGCAGGATCATCGGCATCGACCTGGGCACGACCAACTCCGTCGTGGCGATCATGGAGGGCAAGGAGCCCAAGGTCATCGTCAACGAGGAGGGCGACCGCCTCACTCCGAGCGTGGTCGCGTGGGACGACCAGGGCGAGGTCCTGGTCGGCCAGATCGCCAAGCGCCAGTCGATCACGAACCCCGAGGGGACCCTCTACTCGGCCAAGCGCTTCATCGGGCGCCGGTTCGACGAGATCCAGGACGAGACCAAGCGCGTCCCCTACCACGTGGTGCGCCGACCCAACGGCGACGTCGCGTTCAAGGTCGCGGGCAAGGAGGTCTCGCCGCCCGAGGTCAGCGCGCACGTGCTGCGCAAGCTGAAGAAGGCCGCGGAGAACTACCTCGGCGAGCCGGTGACCGAGGCGGTCATCACGGTCCCCGCGTACTTCAACGACAGCCAGCGTCAGGCGACGAAGGACGCCGGCAAGATCGCGGGCCTGGAGGTCAAGCGCATCGTCAACGAGCCCACCGCGGCGGCGCTCGCGTACGGCCTCGACAAGAAGAAGGAAGAGGTCATCGCCGTGTACGACTTCGGCGGTGGCACGTTCGACATCTCGATCCTCGAGGTCGGCGACAACGTCGTGCAGGTCATCAGCACGAACGGCGACACGCACCTCGGCGGCGACGACGTCGACAACCGGATCATCGATTACCTGATCGCCGAGTTCAAGAAGGACACCGGCATCGACGTCAGCAAGGACAAGATGGTCCTGCAGCGCCTCAAGGACGGCGCGGAGAAGGCGAAGATCGAGCTCTCGAGCAAGCTCGAGACGACGATCAATCTGCCGTTCCTGACGGCCGACGCGACCGGCCCGAAGCACATGAACATCAAGCTGACTCGGGCGAAGCTCGAGTCGATGATCGAGGATCTCGTCGAGCGCACGTTCGACGCCTCGAAGAAGGCGCTCAGCGACGCCGGCAAGAGCGCGGGCGACATCGACGAGGTCGTGCTGGTCGGTGGCTCGACGCGCATCCCGCTCGTGCACGAGCGCGTGAAGAAGTTCTTCGGCAAGGAGCCGCACAAGGGCGTCAATCCCGACGAGGTCGTCGCGATCGGCGCGGCGGTGCAGGCCGGCGTGCTCAGCGGCGAAGTGAAGGACATGGTCCTCCTCGACGTCACGCCGCTCTCGCTGGGCGTCGAGACGCTCGGCGGCGTGATGACCCCGCTCATCACGCGCAACACGACGATCCCGACCCGCAAGAGCGAGGTGTTCTCGACGGCCGAGGACAGCCAGAGCAAGGTCGAGATCCACGTGCTCCAGGGCGAGCGCGCCGAGGCGCGGTACAACCGCACGCTCGGTCGCTTCCACCTCGAGGGCATCATGCCCGCGCCGCGCGGCGTGCCGAAGATCGAGGTGACGTTCGACATCGACGCGAACGGCATCCTCAGCGTCACCGCGAAGGATCAGGCCACCGGCAAGGATCAGAAGATCACGATCACCGCGAACAGCGGCCTGAGTGATCAGGAGATCAGCCGCATGGTCGAGGACGCGAAGGCGCACGAGCAGGAGGACGCCAAGCGCCGCGAGCAGATCGAGGCGCGCAACAAGGCCGACCAGCTCTGCTACGCGGTGGAGAAGGCCCTCGGCGACGTGAAGGACAAGCTGCCGGCGGACAAGATCGCGGGCATCGAGGCCAAGGTGAAGACGCTGCGCAGCGCGGTCGAGAAGGAAGACCACGACGCGATCAAGACGGGCACCGAGGATCTCGAGAAGGCGATGGCCGAGCTCGCGCAGGCGGCGTACGGCGGCGCGGGCGCGCCGGGTGGTGCGCCGGGCGCGGGCGGCGCGGGCCCCGAGGCGGGTGGCGCGAAGGGCGGCAAGAAGAAGGAAGGCGACGTGATCGACGCGGAGTTCGAAGAGACGAACTGATCGCCGATCGAGGTCACGGAAGAGGCCCGATGCGCGCGCGCATCGGGCCTCTTCGTTTATGCTCCGCGGCCATGCGCTTCGCTCGACGCTCTTCGATCCTGATCGTGCTCCTGATGCTCGCCGGATGCGGCGGTGACGACGACGCCACGCCCGGCACCGACGGCGGCTCGCCGCCGGTCGACGCGAGGGTCCAGATGGACGCGCCGATGCTGCCCTCGGGGACCTACGAGAGCGTCGCGCCGATCTTCGATCGCGCGTGCTCGTTCGCCTCGTGTCACGGCGGTGCGGGGGACGGCGCGGGCGGGCTGAACTTCGAGGCCGCCGAGCGCGCGGGCCAGTCGTACGACGAGATCCTCGTGAACCAGCCTGCCTGCCAGTACGACGCGATGGACCTCGTGGAGCCGAACGATCCCGAGAACAGCTGGCTCTACGTGAAGATGGCGGGGCCGCACGACGGGCCGGACATCGACTTCACGCCCGAGGACGGCTGGACGTTCGATCCCGGCACGTCGTGTCGGGGCACGTCGCCCGGCGACTTCGGTCAGCTGATGCCGCAGGGCGTGACGATGCCGACCGCCGACGCGGCGATCGTGCGCGCGTGGATCGAGAACGGCGCGCCTGGCCCCACCGAGTGATTCGGCGGCTCTGATTGCCCCAGGGTGCCTGGGGCTCTAGGCTCGCCGGACCCATGCCGCCCGTCGACGTTCCGTTGCTCGGCAACGTGCTGGTGTGCGCGATCCTGATCGCGTCTTCCTACACGTTCGCGATCTCGCTCGCGGCCGCGCGAGGGCGCCCGCAGCTCGTGCAGGCCTCGCGCTTCGGCATGTTCGCGACCATCGCGTTCGTCGCCGCCGCGGTGTTCCTGCTCGCGTACGCCTTCCAGGCGCACGACTTCCGGATCCGCTACGTCGCGCGATACAGCGATCGCTCGATGTCTGCGGGCTATCTGTGGACGGCGCTGTGGGGCGGCCAGGACGGCTCGCTGCTCTGGTGGTCGTTCCTGCTCGGCGGGTACTCGCTCGCGTTCACGGCGTGGGTGAAGCGGCGCTACCTCGAGCTGCAGCCGTGGGTCTACGCGACGCTCGCGAGCATCTTCGCGTTCTTCGCGATCCTCATGCTCTTCGCGGCGAACCCGTTCGCGACGACGTACGGGCCGGCCCCGGCGGACGGCGAGGGGCTCAACCCGCTGCTCCAGAACTACTGGATGGCCATCCACCCGCCGGCCCTCTACATGGGCCTCACCGGGTGGGCCGTTCCGTTCGGCATCGTCGTCGCCGCGCTCATGACCGGGCGCGTCGGCGACGAGTGGATCCTGATGGCGCGCCGCTGGGTGCTCCTCGCGTTCGCGTTCCTCTCGCTCGGCAACCTGCTCGGCATGTTCTGGAGCTACGAGGAGCTCGGCTGGGGCGGCTATTGGGCCTGGGATCCCGTCGAGAACGCGTCGTTCATGCCGTGGCTGCTCGGCACCGCGTACCTGCACTCCGTGATGATCCAGGAGCGCCGCGGGATGCTGAAGGTCTGGAACGTCTCGCTGCTGATGGGGACGTTCTTCTTCACGATCTTCGGCACGTTCCTCACGCGCTCGGGTCTCATCGCGAGCGTGCACAGCTTCGCGCGCAGCGAGATCGGCATCTACTTCGTCTGGTACATGGCCGCGCTCGGGCTCTTCATCGTCACGCTGATCGGGTGGCGACTGCCGGAGCTGCGCTCGCGGTATCTGACGCGCGACGACTTCCTCGTGGGCACCGCGGTGGGCGCGGTCCTCGCGGTGCTGATCGGGATCTTCTCGCAGTACTGGGCGCTCGCCGCGTTCGTGGTCGCGATCGCGCCGACGGTGCTCGCGTACTGCTGGGCGATCGAGAAGGCGCGCATCGCGCTCGCGAGGCCGACGCTGCGCGGACGCGTCGGTGGCGCGATCGAGTCGCTCCTCTCGCGCGAGTTCGCGTTCGTGCTGAACAACTGGATCCTCACCGGGATGCTGTTGTTCGTGCTGATCGCGACGACGTTCCCGCTGATCAGCGAGCAGCTGCGCGATCAGACCGTCACGGTCGGGCCCGCCTACTACAACCGCTGGATGGTCCCGCTCGGGCTGATGCTGCTCTTCCTGATGGGCGTCGGTCCGCTGATCGCGTGGCGCAAGGCGACCGGCAAGAACCTGGTGCAGGCCTTCATGTGGCCCACCGCGTTCTCGCTGCTCGTGATGCTCGTGCACATCGTCGCGGGCAGCGCGCTCGGCTTCCCGCCGCTCGTCGACAGCTCCTCGATCTACGAGACGGCGACGGGCGACGCGCTCGCGCAGATCGGCGCGGTCTCGCCGCTCGTCGCGACGACGCTCGCGACGTGGGTGCTCGTCGCGATCGTGCAGGAGTTCGCGCGCGGCACCGCGATGCGCATGCGCAACGCGAAGGAGAGCGCGCCGGTCGCGCTCGTGCAGCTCGTCGCGCGCGCGCGGCGGCGATACGGCGGCTACCTCGTGCACCTCGGGATCGTGCTCGCGTACGTCGGGTTCACCGGCGCGGCGTACGACGTCGAGCGCGAGGCCGCGCTGCGCCCGGGCGGCACGATGGAAGTGCGCGGGTACACGTTCCGCTACGACGGCTGGCGCGAAGAGGTCGACCTCAACAAGCGCATGGTGTTCGGCGACGTGACCGCGCTCGACTCGAGCGGTCGCGAGCTCGCGACGCTCGCGCCGGGCAAGTTCGTCTATCGCTCGCACCCCGAGATGCCGACGAGCGAGGTGGCGATCCGCACCACGCCGCTCGAGGACATGTACGTGATCCTCAGCACCATCGACCCCGAGACGTCGCGCGCGACGCTGCGCGTGATCGTGCGGCCCTTCGTGTGGTGGATCTGGTTCGGCGGCGCGATCCTGCTGCTCGGGGTCTTCGTCGCGGCCTTCCCGTCGGTCAAGGAGATCCTCGGCGAGAGCGAGGAGCGCTCGCGTGCTCCGCGCGCCGCCGCCGCGACCGCGGCGATGCTGCTCGCGGCGACGCTCGGCGGTGCGGCGCTGCTGGTGCCCGGCCACGCGCACGCACAGGCCGACAGCTCGAGCACGCTGCACGCGCACGGAGGGACGGTCGAGATCCACGATCCCACGGAACGTCAGCTCTTCGAGCGCGTGCTCTGCGAGTGCGGCGGCTGCCAGCGTCTCCCGCTCTCGACGTGCGGCTGCAGCTGGGCCGAGAACATGCGCAGCGAGCTGCGGCAGCAGCTCGCGGCAGGCGCGACGATCGTGCAGATCCAGGCGGACTATCGCGAGCGCTTCGGCGCGCGTGCGATCGCGGTGCCGAGCGACAGTGGGCTCGATCGCGCGCTCTGGGCGGTGCCGGTCGCGATCATCCTCGCGGCGCTCGGTGGGCTCTTCGTGATCGGTCGTCGCTGGCGCGGCCGCGGCGGTGTCGCAGCGACGGAGGCGCCCGCGGGCGCGACCGGAGCGGAGTACGACGCGAAGCTCGAGGACGAGCTGCGCCGCTTCGAGGAGCCGTGACGATGATCTCGTTCCCCGCGCTCTTCTTCGCGCTCTCGTCGGCCGCGCTGATCGCCGCGCTCGCCGCGATCTGGAGCAGCCTGCGGGTCGCGTTCGGCGGCGGTCGCGCGCTCGTGATCGACACCGCGCGCGATCTCCCGGATCACGCGGCGCTGGTCGAAGAGAAGAACGCGCTGCTTCGCGCGATCAAGGACCTCGAGTACGAGCACGCCGTCGGCAAGACGAGCGACGCCGACTACCAGCGGCTCGATGCCGCGTACCGTGCACGCGCCAAGCAGGTGCTGGTGCAGCTCGATCGCGACGTGAAGCCGCTCTACGAGCAGGCCGAGAAGCTGATCGCGCAGCACGTCGCGAGCCCTGAAGCCGCGGCGCGCCCGACCACGAAGGCGAAGAAGGTCGCCCGCACCATCGAGGCGAGCGCAGCCGAGCCGCCGCGCGAGGTCGAGACGAGCAGCACGTCGTTCGACGAGCTCATCGAGTCGATCCGCGCGGGACGCGTCGTCGGCGTGGGCGAGCTCCCCGAGGATCTCACCGACGAGCAGCGCGCGAAGGTCGTCACGCTCCTCCAGGAGATGCTCGAGAAGTACGCGCGCACGAAGAAGGACGAGGAGAAGCCCGCGCTCGTGAGCGCCGCCGAGACGACCGACGAGCCGAAGCCCGAGAGCACGGAGCGCGGCGAATGAAGCGCACGCTGCTCGCGCTGCTGGTCCTCGCGATCACGAGCCCGGTGCTCGCCCAGGAAGAGCCCGCGCACGGTGCAGGCGGCTCGGGCGAGACGATGCCCGGTCATCCGCCCGTCGCCGCGGGCCACGGTGGTGGCGCCGGCTCGCGCACCCCGTTCGACGCGCCGCCGGTCGCGACCGCGACTCCGTCCGCCGCCGTCCCGCCGGGCACGGTGCGTGTGATCGTGAGCGACGTCGACGGCCGGCCCATCGAGGGCGCGACCGTGCTCCTCGGCACCATGCAGCAGGGCGGTGATCGCAACCGCGTCTCCGCGCTCACCGCGGCCGACGGCACGCATCGCTGGGACGATCTGCCGACGGGCACCTCGCAGGCCTATCGCGTGAACGTGCCCTTCGAGGGTGCGACGTACAGCAGCACCCCGTTCCAGCTCCCGACCGATCGCGGCTACGACGTGCGCGTCGTCCGCCTGCCGGTCACGCACGACGATCGCACCGTGCTGCAGCTGATCGGCCAGACGTTCGTCGAGGTCCGCGACGAGCGCCTGCACGTCATCCAGCAGGCGCAGCTCGCGAACATGAGCCAGACGCCGCAGACCTACGTCTTCCCCGAGGGCGGCCTGCGCGTGCGCCTGCCCGAGGGCTTCATGGCGTTCCAGACGCAGCCGGTCATGACCGACCAGCGCGTCGAGCAGGTCGCGGACTACGGCATGCGCATCCAGGGCTCGCTCCCGCCCGGGCGCGTGACGCTCACGTGGGCGTACGACCTTCCGATCACCGGGCGCGACATGGCGGTCGAGTTCCCGGTGCCGTTCCGCACGTACATCTATCGCGTCATCACCGACGCCCCGCCGGGCATGGAGCTCGAGGCCGACGGCCTGCCGGAGGTGCAGTCGTTCGAGGACTCGGGGCGCCCGCTGTTCGGCACCGAGGTGCAGCGTCGGCCGGGCGATGCGCCCTTCGAGTCGTTCACGCTGCGCTTCACGAACATCCCGGGGCCGGGCCCGCTGCGATGGATCGCGGTCGCGGCCGCGGTGCTCATCGCGCTCGGCGGCGCGTACGGCGCGGCGCGCGGAGGCTCACCGGAGCGCGTCGCGAAGGAGAGCCGCGAGCGGCGCAAGCAGGAGCTGCTCGAGGAAGCGGCGCAGCTCGAGCGCGAGCTCGAGCGCGGCGAGATCGGCCCGCAGTATCGTCAGTCGCGTCACGACGCGATCGTCCGTGAGCTCGCGGTGCTGCTGCACCAGGAGCAGCGCGCGTCGTAGCAGCGCGAGCGTCGTACCCCACAGAGAGGCCCGGTCGGCGAGGGTGCCGGCCTGAATGAGAGAGTGAGCGGAAGATGGCATCGGAAGGCCTGAACAAGGTTCTGTTGATCGGCAATCTCGGGCTGGATCCCGAGCTGAAGTACACGCAAGGGGGGCAGGCCGTCCTGCGTCTGCGGCTCGCGACCACCGAGCGCTACGGCAACAAGGCCGGCGAGCGCCAGGAGCGGACCGAGTGGCACACGGTCATCGTGTGGGGGAACCGCGCCGAGGCCCTCAACAAGATCCTGCACAAGGGCCGGACGATCTACGTCGAGGGGCGCCTCCAGACGCGCAACTGGGAGGACAAGGACGGCGGCAAGCGCAGCACGACCGAGATCGTCGCGACGCAGATCCTCCTGCTCGGCGGCGGGCAGCGCGGTGAGGGCGGCGAGGGCGGCTACGGCGGCGGTGGCGGCGGCTACAGCGGCGGTGGTGGCGGTGGTGGCGGCTACGGCGGCGGTGGTGGTGGCGGCTACGGCGGCGGCGGTCGCGGCGGCGGTGGCTACGGCGGCGGCGGTGGTGGCCGCGGCGGCGGCGGTGGTGGCGGAGGCGGCGGCGGGCACGACGCACCGCCCGACGATCTTCCGCCCGACGACTTCGGCGGCGACGACATCCCGTTCTGATGCCGAGCGTTCTGATGCGAGGTGTCCGCGCGCTCTCGCGGCGCGCGGCCACGACTGAGCGAGCGTGTCGATCCGGAAGCAGCGCGTCGACGTGATGCTCGTCGAGCGCGGGCTCGCGCCCAGTCGGGAGCGGGCTCGCGCGCTCGTGCTCGCGGGCATCGTCTACTCGGGCGAACGGCGGGTCGAGAAGGCGGGCGATGCGCTCGCGGTCGACGCGCCGCTCGAGGTCCGCGGCGCCGATCATCCCTACGTGTCGCGCGGCGGCGTGAAGCTCGAGGGCGCGCTCGACGCGCTCCACGTCGAGCCGCGCGGCCTGGTGTGCGCGGACTTCGGCGCGTCGACCGGCGGCTTCACCGACTGCCTGCTCACGCGTGGGGCCGCGCGCGTGCACGCGATCGACGTGGGGTGGGGCCAGCTCCACCCGAAGCTCCGCAACGATCCGCGGGTGATCGTCCGCGAGCGCACGAACGCGCGCCATCTGCGCGCGGGCGAGCTCGGGGACGCGATCGATCTCGTCGTGATCGACGCGTCGTTCATCGGGCTCGGCAAGCTGCTCCCCGCCGCGCGCGAGGTGCTACGCGACGGCGGCTCGATCCTCGCGATGGTGAAGCCGCAGTTCGAGGTCGATCGGCGCGACCTCCACAAGGGCGTCGTGCGCGACGCCGCTGCGCGCATCGCGGCGATCGAGAAGGTCGAGGCCGAAGCGCGCGCGCTCGGGCTCGAGGTGATCGGTCGCTGCGACTCGCAGCTCGCGGGGCCCGACGGGAACGTCGAGGCCTTCCTCCACTTGCGCCGCCCGGCGGCGTGACGATCAGTGCCCGTCGCGCCGCCACTCGGCGTCGATCACTCGCCGAGCGTCGTCGAGACGAACGACCAGCACCGGCGCGTGCGCGTCCTCGTGCTGCGCGCCGCCGAGCGTCCACACCGTCTCGCCGATCGCGCGGCACGGCTGCTCGAGCGGGAAGCGGCAGTCGCGCGGCGCCCCGAGCGCCGACACCAGCGCGCTTCGTGACGCGCCGATCAACGCGTCCAGCGCGGGCAGCGACGCGACCGCGCGCCCGGCGCGGATCTCTCTCGCCGTCACCTGCAACGCGTCGAGCGTTCCCCTCTCGGGTCGCTGCGTCGCGCATCCACCCCACGCGATCCCGAGCGCGATCGCGAGCCACATCGAGTGAATTCCAGTCCTCACGCGAGCAGAACTTCTGCCCGCACAGGAACCGTACAATCTACTCGGATGCGGACCGCCCGCACGGGACGACGATCTCGTCGAGGTACTCGCGCGCGTCGGCGCCCGCGGGCCCGACGATCGTCGCCACCAGATGGAACGCGCGGTGCGACGTCGGCGCCTCGAACGCGAGCACGCGTGCTTCGACGCGTCCACCATGCTCGAGCGCCGCGCCGAACCGCGCCGAGCCACACCGCGCTCCTTCGCTGCGCGCGTCCTGGGCCTCGACCTCGATCCCCTGCGCCCGCAGCGGGCCCGCCGCCGCGCGAGCGCGCGCATCGAGCGCGTCGAGCGACACGTCGTCGGCGCGCGTGAGATCGAGCGTCACCGTGACCGCGCGATCGCTCGACTCGAACGCCCAGAGCTGGTGCACGTCACGCCAGCCCGGCCCGGCGCGGTCGCTCGTCTCGCGCACGATGTCCTCGGCGGGCGCGAGCGCGACGCTCGGCTGAGGCAACCGGAACCCGAGCGTGCGATGCGCGACCCACGAGCGTCCCTCGACCTCGACGACCTCGAGCCCTGCGCGATCCGACTCCAGCAACGTGAGCGCCGCGCGCACCGGCGCGCGCGACGCGACCACCACGAGCCACGTCGCGACCCCGATCGACGCGCCCGACGCGAGCAGGATCGCGGCGCGCCGATGGCCCGCGGCGCCCAGCAGATACGCGCCGCCCGCCGCGAACGCCGCGATTCCCGCGAGCAGACGGCTCGCGCTCGTCGCGCTCTCCGCGGCGCGCCCGACGAGCCCGTCCGCGATCGACCCGCCGAGCGCGCCCACGATCACGCCCGCCGTCGCGCCGATGGTGAGCGCGAGCATCATGCGGCGGGGATCGACCACGCGGCGAGCGGGGATCATGCGATGGGGGCGAGCGATTCCGGCGGCTGGATTCGAACCAGCATTCACGGATCCAAAGTCCGCTGTCCTGCCCTTAGACGACGCCGGAACGGATCGTCGGTCGTTGTAGCACGAGCCCCGACGGCCTCCTCCTCCAATGCACGAACTGCGTCCAGGAGCACGCGCGCCTTGAGCTCGGTCTCCGCGACCTCGCGTTCCGGGACGCTCGCCTCGACGAGCCCGCCGCCCGCGAAGTACTCGAGCTCACCACGCGCGACCGTCGCTGTGCGGATCGCGACCGCCAGCGAGAGCCCGCCCGCGCGATCCACGTGACCGATCGCGCCGCAGTACGCACCACGCGGGAACCGCTCGAGCGCCTCGATGATCTCGATCGCGCGCAGCTTGGGCGTGCCGCTGATGCTGCCCGGCGGGAACGTGGCCTCCAGGATCGCGCGGAGGTCGACGTCCTCGCGCGTCGTCGCCCGCACCGTCGACACCAGGTGCGAGAGCCCGACGTAGGGCTCGACGTCCATCACGCGCTCGACGTGCACCGTGCCGACCTCCGCGATGCGCCCGAGGTCGTTGCGCATGAGATCGACGATCATCGCGTGCTCGGCGCGCTCCTTCGCGTCGCTGCGCAACGTTGCGGCCTCGGCGCGATCATCGCCGGCGCGCGCGATCGTGCCTTTGATCGGGCGCGTCTCGATCGCGCGGGTGCGCGCGTCCCAGCGGAGGAAGCGCTCCATCGTGCGCGCGAGGATCGCGCGATCCGCGCCGAGCTCGAGGTACGCCCCGAAGGGCACCGGGCTCGCGGCGCGCATCGCGAGGAAGAGCGCGATCGCGTCGCCCTCGATCGTCGCGCTCCAGCGCCGCGCGAGGTTCACCTGGTAGATCTCGCCCGCCGCGATGTGCTCGAGCGCGCGCTCGATCGCGGCGCGATGCACCTCCGCCGGCTCGCCGATCGGACGCGAGACGCGCGCGCGTGGCGCCGACGCGCGCTCGTCGATGCGCGATGCGAGCCGATCGATCGCGGCTTCGTCGTCGCCGACGATCCACGCACGCCCGCGCTGCGCGTCGATCGCGATCAGCGCGTCGTAGCGCGCGAACGACGCGACCGGCGCATCGCCCGAGCGCGCCAGCCGAGGCGCGTGGCGCAGCCCCGAGCCCGAGCTCCAGCACGCGTCGTACGCGACGAGCCCGATCCACGCGGGCACGTCCGCCGGATCGATCTCGCAATCGCCGGAGCCGCGCACCGAGAGCCCGCGCAGCACGTCGTAGGGCGCAGCGTCGCCCCATCGCACCGAGCGCACTTCGACCGGCTCGCACCCGACGAACGACCAGCGGCCCTGCGCGGAGCTCCCGTCGCCGTCGAGCCACGCGAGCCCGCGTCCGCGCCATCCCGCCGCGAGCGCTGCTGCGTCGATTCGTCCGTCGATCTCCCGCGCGCGCACGGCGGGCTCCTTGACTCGGGGCACTCGCGAAGTAAAGGCGCGCACGATGCGTCGTCTCTTCGCTTGTGTCGCGCTGCTCGGCGCGTGGATCACGGGATGCGACGAGCCCTCGCCCGCGAGCAACATCCCGGTGCACGTCGTCGATCCGATCGCCGCGAACCCCGCGCTCGGATGCGGCCCGGGGACGCTGGAGCTCGTCGTCGATCAGGGCGGCGGAATGGCGACGTTCGTCGCGTCCGCGGCGGTCGATGCGAGCGGCAACTTCGACGTTCCGCTCGAGATCGCGACGTACACCGCGGTCACGCGCATCCAGATGACGATGGACCTCCAGGAGTGCGAGCTCGTCGGTGCGGTGCCCTCGTTCCTGCTCTCCGACGTGCCGTTCGTGCGCGTCGTGATGGGCCGGGAGCTCAGCTGCCAAGATCTCGACGAGCCCCAGCTCACGACGGGCCGCACCGATCCGGCGCTCGTCGCGTTCGACGGAAACCTGCTGATCGTCGGCGGCACCACGCGCGGCACGTCGACCGATCGCCTCGTCCCGATCGCCAACCCAGTCCTGACCTACGAGAACGCGATCCCGCCCGACGACCGCAATCCGTTCCCCGTCCTGCCTCGACCGATGCAGGCCACGCGCGCGTCGCGCTTCAGCGTCTCGCGCGTCGTGTACGCGACCGTCGACTACGTCGCGCGCTTCGACACCAACCTCCGGAGCGGCGCCGGCGCGCGCATGCTGCCCACGCACGATGGCTCGGGCGGCGAGTCCGCGGTGGTCGATCTCGGGGCGGAAGGCGTGGCGATCGTCGGTGGCGTCGACGGCCGCGGCGATCCCGTGCGCGAGATCTCGTGGATCGATCCGCTCGACGAGAGCATCGACATCACCGAGCTCGCGACGCCGCGCCGCAACCCCGTCGCCACCACCGTCGGCGGCGTGCTCGTCATCGCGGGAGGCCAGGCCGAGGGCGAGCCGCTCTTCGAGGTCGCGCGCCTGCGCAGCGACGGGGTCGCGCTCGAGGGCAGTCCGACCGAGGTGCGCGAAGGCGCGGTGCTCGTCGCGCCGCAGCGTCGCGTCGGCGTTCTGCTCGGCGGTCTCGCGGCCGACGGCACGACGGTCCGCGACGATACGCTCGTCGTCACCGGCTGCCCCGACGCGTGCCGCGTCAGCGTCGGCACGCCCTGGGCCTTCCCGCGACTCCGCCCCGCGACCGCCGAGACCGTCGGCGGCGTGTGGCTGCTCGGCGGCGAGGCGGCCGACGGCACCGCCCAGGCCACGGTCGAGATCGTGAAGCGCGTGGGCGACGCCGTCTCGATCGAGGAGCTCGCCGATGGTCTGCCCACCGCCCGCGCTCGCGCCGGCGCCGCGCTCTTCGCCGACGGCATCGTCGCGATCATCGGCGGCGTCGACGACGAGGGCGAAGAGCTCCGCTCGATGGCGCTTTGTTGGCCCCGCGAGCTCGACCCCTTGAACTAACGAGCCCGTCCGGACGACCCAAGGGTCCGCCCCGGTCCGAGTTGTCTCCACCGAGCGAGGCACCGTATCCTCCGCCAGACTTCTCGCTGTCCTGGCGGGCCCACTTAGATTCGTCGTGTCTCGAGTGGCGCGCGCCCATGCTCCGGACGCTCGAAAAGTACGAAATCCTCGAGGAGATCGGCCACGGTGGGATGGCCACGGTCTTCCGCGCCCGCGATTCGAAGCTCGATCGCCTGGTCGCGCTGAAGGTCATGCACCCGCACCTGCGCGGCTCGAAGGAAGCGCGCGCCCGGTTCCGCCGCGAGGCCCAGGGTGTTGCGCGCCTGCGCCACCCCTGCGTCCTCGAGATCTACGACTACTCCGGTGAAGACTCCGAGGAGTCGTTCATCGCGACCGAGCTCCTCACGGGCCCGACGCTCCGCAAGTTCGCCGACGACCACCCGAGCATCCCCGCGGAAATCGCCGCGTGCTTCGCGATCGAGATGTGCCGCGCGCTCTCGGCCGCGCACGAGAAGGGCATCGTCCACCGCGACGTGAAGCCCGAGAACATCCTGATCCACGAAGCGCGGTGCGTGAAGCTGACCGACTTCGGCATCGCCGACATGGTCGACTCGCACACGATGACCGCGACCGGCCAGATCCTCGGCTCGCCCGGTCACATGTCGCCCGAGCAGATCGAAGGGCGCGACTGCGACGCGCGCACCGACGTCTTCTCGCTCGGCACGGTCCTCTACTTCCTCGCGTGCGGGAAGCTGCCGTTCATCGGGCGCAACCCGCACCAGGTCCTCAAGCGCATCGTCGACGGCGACTACGCCGATCCGCTGCGCGTCCAGCCGGCGATCGGCGGCAAGCTGCGCGCGATCATCGTGCGCGCGCTCGCCCACGATCCCGCGGCGCGTTACGCGACCGCGGCCGATCTCGAGCGCGATCTGCGCGCATTCGTCGCCGACGTCGGCATCGACGATCCGGCCGCGACGCTCGCCGAGTACCTCGGCGACCCCACGCGCATCGCGCACGAGATCACGCAGCGCACGATCGTCGCGTGCACCGCGCTCGGCAAGAAGGCGCGCGACGCGGGCGACGTGCCCGCCGCGCTCGATCAGTTCGGTCGCGTGCTCGCGCTCGACAACGGGAACGCGGAAGTGCTCGCGCTCGTCGAGAGCGTGGGCCGCGCGCGCCGCCGCACGCGCACGCTCGCGATCGCCGGCGCGACGATCGGCGCGCTCGCGCTCGCATCGCTCGGCGGCTGGATGATGGTCGGCGATCAAGACGCGCGCGCCGGCACGATCGAGGTGCCGATCACCGCGGCCGATCCGCAGGACGCGGGATCGATCGTCTCCGCGCCGCCCGATGCCACGACGACGAGCACGAGCGTGGTCGCGCTCGCCGAGCCCGACGCCGGCGCTCCCATCGCCGCCGAGCCCGACGCCGGCCGCACGCGCATCGCGACCACACCGCGCCGCAGCGATCCCGATCCCGACCCCGGCGCGCCGCCGCGCCACGTCGTGTTCGCGTTCAACCCGGTCAGCGTCCGCATCGGCGTCGATGGCCGCACGCCCGAGCCGTACGGCCCGCGCTTCCAGAACATCGAGCTCACGCCGGGGCGCCATCACTTCTTCGTCGAGTCGATCGAGAGCTGCTGCGAGACCGCGAGCTTCGACGAGACGATCCCTGCGGGCGAAGGCAGCTACCTGCTCCGTCGCACGCTCGAGAGCCGTCCCGCGCTGCTCGTCGTCTACACGAACGTCGCCGCCGACGTCGTGGTCGGCGACGGGGTGGCGCGCGGCCGGGCCAACGGGCTCATCGAGGTCCCGATCACGAGCGCGTCGCGCCGCGCCGAGCTCGAGTACACCGTGACAGCCGAGGGGCACCGCGAGTATAGAGGGCGCGTGGCTCTCTCCGCGGGCACGGATCGCATCGAGCGCGTGACGCTGGAGGCCGAGGAGCCGCCGCGCTGATGTGCACACGCGTCGAGGAACGCGCAGGCGCGCTCGTCCTCGGCGTGCTGCTCGTCGCGGTGCTCGCCGTGCTCGCTCCAGCGCGCGCGCGCGCCGGCGACATCGAGGACTTCGAGATCGCGCGCCAGGCGTACGAGCAGCGCGACTTCTCTCGCGCGGTCTTCTACTTCGAGCAGCTCGTCGGCGGCGACGTGCCGCGCCTCTCGAGCGCCGCGCTCGTCGCCGAAGCGCGCAAATACCTCGGCGCCGCGTACGTGTTCGTCGGGCGTCGCGAGGCCGCGCGCGAGCAGTTCGAGCGCCTGCTGCGCGAGCAACCGACGTACGTGCTCGACCCGCTGCTCTTTCCGCTCGAGGTCCAAGAGCTCTTCGCGTCGGTCCGCGAGCGCCTCGAGCTCGAGCGCCGCGAGGCCGAGGCCCGTGCCGCCGTCGAAGCGCGCGCGGCGCGTGAGCGCGAGCGAGCGCGACGTCTCCTCTCGTTCGCCGAGGAAGAGATCCGTCTCGAGCTCCCGAACTCGCGCTGGCTCGCGCTCGTCCCGTTCGGCATCGGCCAGTTCCAGAACGGCGACGACCCGCTCGGCTGGACGTTCCTCCTCTCCGAGACCGCGTTCGCCGGCGTCGCGATCGGCGCGCTCATCTGGCACCAGGAGCTCTCCTCGCAGGTCGCGCGTGCCCAGACGGTCGGCGACATCGACGCGGTGCAGGAGGGCAATCGCCTCCTCGAGATCGCGTTCGGGATCCACTGGGCGGGCCTCGGCGCGCTCGCGGCGTTCGCCATCGCCGGGATCGTCGAGGCCCAGATCCGCTTCGTCCCGACCCGTGTCGTCACCGAGCGCCGCCGCGCGCCCGAGGAGCTCCGCGAGGATCTGGACACGGACACCGGTCCGATCCAGGAAGCGGGTCCCACCGTCTCCGACCTCCACATCGGGCTGGGGATCGGCGGGCTCTCGCTGTCATTCTCGTTCTGAAACGGCCTGTCGGGGATCGCGCGTGATCCGTTTTCGCGTGATGTTCCTTGACAGGCCGAGGGCCGCCGGTAAAGTTCCGGCCTCCCGCTGCCAGGGATGGCTCTTTGCGCCCGATTTTCGCGCGCAGGAGCTCTCGAGCAGAGGTGCTTCGAGCGCTCGTCGGCTCTCCTTCCAGGAAGCGGACGCTGCACGCGGAGCCAAGTTCGCCGATTCGCGGACTGACCGCCGCGAAGAGTCTCCCCGATCGACCGACCTTCCGAGTATCGATGCCGACCATCAACCAGCTCGTTCGTAAGGGTCGCGAGAAGGTGCGCCACAAGACGGCGTCCCCCGCGCTCCAGGAGTGCCCGCAGAAGCGCGGCGTCTGCACCCGCGTGTACACGACCACGCCGAAGAAGCCGAACTCGGCGCTCCGCAAGGTCGCCCGCGTGCGCCTCTCGAACGGCATCGAGGTCACGACGTACATCCCGGGTGAGGGCCACAACCTGCAGGAGCACTCGGTCGTGCTCATCCGCGGTGGCCGCGTGAAGGATCTCCCCGGCGTGCGCTACCACGTCGTCCGTGGCGCGCTCGACGCGTCGGGCGCGTCGGGCCCGTCGAACACGAACAAGGCGATCCGCACGCAGGGTCGTTCGAAGTACGGCGTCAAGCGCGCCAAGAAGTGAGCAGGTAGGAGCCCACCATGCCGCGCCGTCGCGAAGTCCCCAAGCGCAAGATCCTTCCCGATCCGAAGTTCCACGATCGGATGATCGCGAAGTTCTGCAACGTCGTCATGAAGGACGGCAAGAAGAGCACGGCCGAGCACATCGTGTACGGCGCGCTCGACGTGATCGGCAATCGCTACAAGGAGGACCCGATCGAGGTCTTCCGCAAGGCGATC
Organism: Sandaracinus amylolyticus; assembly: GCF_000737325.1. NCBI lineage: Bacteria > Pseudomonadati > Myxococcota > Polyangiales > Sandaracinaceae > Sandaracinus > Sandaracinus amylolyticus. Next base: position 9,066,055 of record NZ_CP011125.1, on the reverse strand, counting down.
GACACGGTGAAGCCGAAGGTCGAGGTCAAGAGCCGCCGCGTCGGTGGCGCGACCTACCAGGTGCCCGTCGAGGTCCGCCCCGAACGCCGCGTCGCGCTCGCGATGCGCTGGCTCGTCGACTACGCCCGCGATCGCGGCGAGAAGACGATGGTCGAGCGCCTCGCGGCCGAGCTGAAGGAAGCGTCCGAGGGCCGTGGCAACGCGGTCAAGAAGCGCGAGGACGTGCACAAGATGGCCGACGCGAACAAGGCGTTCGCGCACTACCGCTGGTGAGATCACGCAGCGCGGGAGTCTCGACTCCCGCGCTGATTCCGTTCATACGGACGGCCCTTCCTTCGATCCTGATTGCAGGAGTCGATTCGAGACGATGACGACCGCCACATAGGCCAGTGAGCCGCTGACAAAGACTGTCTCGAAGAGACAGCAAGCGCGCTGACTGGAACCCTCTCTGGAAAAGGGTGCTCCGAGGGAGAGCACGAAAGGCCAGAGGGGGTTTTCGTCTATCCAGGCCTCGATACCGATTCGAATCCCACTCCCGAAGAAACACCCCGCCTCGGAGAACGACCGTGCCCCGCGAGTACCCGCTCGAGAGAACGCGCAACATCGGCATCATGGCGCACATCGATGCCGGCAAGACCACGACGACCGAGCGCATCCTCTTCTACACGGGCGTCAACTACAAGATCGGCGAAGTCCACGACGGCGCTGCGACCATGGACTACATGGAGCAGGAGCAGGAGCGTGGAATCACGATCACCTCCGCGGCGACGACCTGCTTTTGGCGTCCGGAGCTGGGCCTGTTCAACGGCCAGCAGTTCCGCGTGAACATCATCGACACCCCCGGCCACGTCGACTTCACGATCGAAGTCGAGCGCTCGCTGCGCGTGCTCGATGGCGCGGTGACGGTGTTCGACGGCGTCGCCGGCGTCGAGCCGCAGTCCGAGACGGTGTGGCGTCAGGCCGACCGTTGGCGTGTTCCGCGCATCTGCTTCATCAACAAGATGGACCGCGCGGGCGCGAACTTCGACCGCTCGTTCCTGTCGATCAAGGAGCGCCTCGGCGCGAACGCGATCGCGGTGCAGCTGCCCCTCGGCACCGAGGAGAACCACCGCGGCATCCTCGACATCGTCCGCATGAAGGCGTTCGTCTTCCACGACGACGCGAAGGGCTCGAAGTACGACGTCGTCGAGATCCCGGCGGAGTACCAGGACCAGGCGAACAAGACGCGCGAGCGTCTGCTCGAGGCGGTCGCCGAGCTCGATGACAAGCTCATGGAGCGCTACCTCGAGGGCGACACGAGCTTCAGCGTCGACGAGATCTTGAGCGCGCTCCGGACTGGCACCCTCGCGTTCAAGTGCGTGCCCGTCATCTGCGGGTCGGCCTTCAAGAACAAGGGCGTCCAGCTCCTGCTCAACGCGGTCGTCGACTTCCTCCCGTCGCCCCTCGACATCCCGCCCGTGCAGGGCGAGGACGTCGACGACGCGGAGAAGAAGCTCTCGCGCAAGGCGGACGACAACGAGCCCTTCGCCGGCCTCGCGTTCAAGATCATCAACGACCCGTTCGTCGGTCAGCTGACCTTCATCCGCGTCTACTCGGGCACGCTCGAGAGCGGCGCGTCGGTGCTCAACAGCACGAAGGGCAAGCGCGAGCGCATCGGTCGTCTCCTCCGCATGCACGCGAACAAGCGCGAGGAGATCAAGGACATCCAGGCGGGCAACATCTGCGCGGCCGTCGGCCTCAAGGACGTCCGCACGGGTGACACGCTCTGCGACGAGAAGCACCCGATCATCCTCGAGCGGATGATCTTCCCGGAGCCGGTCATCTCGCAGGCGATCGAGCCGAAGACGAAGGCCGATCAGACGAAGCTCGGCGAGGCGCTCGGCAAGCTGATCGCGGAGGACCCCTCGTTCCGCGCGTACACGAACGCGGAGACCGGCCAGACGATCATCGCCGGCCAGGGCGAGCTGCACCTCGAGATCATGGTCGACCGGCTCAAGCGCGAGCACAAGGTCGAGTCGAACGTCGGTGCGCCCGAAGTCGCGTACCGCGAGTCGATCCAGAAGCCCGTCAAGAAGATCGAGGGCAAGTACGTCAAGCAGTCGGGTGGTCGCGGCCAGTACGGCCACGTCTACATCGACCTCGAGCCGGGTGAGCCGGGCAGCGGCTTCGTGTTCGAGAACGGGATCGTCGGCGGCGTGGTGCCGAAGGAGTTCATCCCGCCGGTCGAGAAGGGCATCAAGGACGCGATGACGCGCGGCGTGCTCGCGGGCTATCCCGTGATCGACGTGAAGGCGCGCCTCGTCGACGGCAGCTATCACGACGTCGACTCGAACGCGAACGCGTTCGAGATCGCCGGCTCGATGGCCTTCCAGGAAGCCGCGAAGCGTTCGGGCCTCAACCTCCTCGAGCCGATGATGGCAGTCGAGGTGGTCTGTCCCGAGGACTTCATGGGCGACGTCATCGGCGACCTCAACTCGCGCCGCGGCCAGGTCAAGAACATGGACCAGCGCGGCAACATGAAGGTCGTCACCGCCGACGTGCCGCTCGCGAACATGTTCGGTTACTCGACGGATCTGCGCAGCAAGACGCAGGGTCGCGCGAGCTACACGATGACCTTCTCGCACTACGCCGCGGTGCCGAACAACGTCGCGGACGGAATCATCGCGAAGGTCAAGGGCAAGGGCTGATCGCCGCCCTCTGAAGACTCCCGCCGATATCGAAGACTAGAGGACACGAGTCATGGCCAAGGAAAAGTTCGTCCGGACCAAGCCGCACGTCAACGTCGGCACGATCGGTCACATCGATCACGGCAAGACCACGACGACCGCGGCGATCACGAAGGTCGCGGCGAAGAAGTTCGGCGGCAAGGAGATCTCGTACTCCGACATCGCCAAGGGCGGCACCGTCCGCGACGACTCGAAGATCGTCACGATCGCGGTCTCGCACGTCGAGTACGAGTCGGAGAAGCGCCACTACGCGCACGTCGACTGCCCCGGCCACGCCGACTACATCAAGAACATGATCACCGGCGCCGCCCAGATGGACGGCGCGATCCTGGTGGTCAGCGCGCTCGACGGCCCGATGCCGCAGACGAAGGAGCACGTGCTCCTCGCGGGTCAGGTCGGCGTGCCGAAGATCGTCGTCTGGCTCAACAAGGTCGACGCGGTCGAGGATCCGGACCTGCTCGAGCTCGTCGAGATGGAGGTCCGCGACCTCCTCAACAAGTACAAGTTCGACGGCGACAACGCGCCGGTCGTCCGCGGCTCGGCCCTCAAGGCCATGCAGGGCGATCCCGAGGGCGAGCAGACCGTCATCAACCTGCTCAACGCGCTCGACGCGTGGATCCCCGAGCCGGTTCGCGACACCGACAAGCCGTTCTTGATGGCGATCGAGGACGTGTTCTCGATCAAGGGCCGCGGCACGGTCGTGACGGGCCGCATCGAGCGCGGCGTGATCAAGGTCGGCGAGGAAGTCGAGATCCTCGGCTTCCGCGACACGCGCAAGACCACGGTCACCGGCGTCGAGATGTTCCGCAAGCTGCTCGACCAGGGCCAGGCTGGCGACAACGTCGGCTGCCTCCTGCGCGGCATCGAGAAGGACGACGTCGAGCGCGGCCAGGTGCTCGCGAAGCCCGGCTCGGTGAAGACGCACAAGAAGTTCAACGCCGAGGTCTACGTCCTCAAGAAGGAGGAGGGCGGCCGTCACAAGCCGTTCTTCACCAACTACCGCCCGCAGTTCTACATGCGGACGACGGACGTGACCGGCACGATCCACCTCGCCGAGGACGTGAAGATGGTCATGCCGGGCGACAACGTCTCGATGACCGTCGAGCTCATCACGTCGGTCGCGCTCGAGGAGCAGCAGCGCTTCGCGATCCGCGAGGGCGGCCGCACCGTCGGCGCCGGCGTCATCACGAAGATCATCGAGTGATCGAGTCGAGACTCTGACTCTGACTCGAACGCTGGACTCGGAAGGATAGAATCATGGCTGCTGCCACGAAGATCCGGATTCGCCTCAAGGCGTACGACCACCGCCTGCTCGACCAGAGCGCGTCGGAGATCGTCGACACCGCGAAGCGGACCGGCGCGCGCGTCGCGGGACCGATCCCGCTGCCCACCCGCATCTCGAAGTTCACGGTTCTCCGTGGCCCGCACGTCGACAAGAAGTCGCGTGAACAGTTCGAGATCCGCACTCACAAGCGCCTTCTCGACATCCTCGAGCCGAACCAGCAGACGCTCGAGGCCCTCATGAAGCTCGATCTCTCGGCGGGTGTCGAGGTCGAGATCAAGAGCTGAGCGCGGGGAACGTCATGGCAAAGATTCCGGTCTACAACCTGCGCCGCGAGAGCGTGGGCGAGCTCGAGCTGTCGGACGAAGTGTTCGGCCGCGACGTCAACGAAGCGCTTCTCTACGAAGTCGTGAAGGCGCAGCTCGCGAGCAAGCGCTCGGGCACGCACAAGACGAAGAACCGCGCCGAGGTCTCGGGCAGCACGAAGAAGATCTACCGCCAGAAGGGCACGGGCTCGGCGCGTCACGGCGACCGCAATGCCCCGAACTTCGTCGGGGGTGGTCAGGTCCACGGCCCCGTGCCGCGCGACTACTCGTACCGTCCGAACCGCAAGCAGCGCATCGGCGCGCTCGCGAGCGCGCTCTCGATGAAGCTCAAGGAAGGCCGCCTCACGGTGGTCGACACCTTCGACCTCGCCGAGATCAAGACGAAGGCGCTCGCGGGCGTCCTCTCGACCCTCAAGGTCGGCAAGAGCTCGCTGATCGTCGACGCGAAGGGCAACGACAAGCTCCAGCTGTCGGCCCGCAATCTCGACGCGCACCAGTATCTTCCGCCCGAGGGCGTCAACGTGTACGACCTGCTCCGTCACGAGCACGTCGTGCTGACCAAGAGCGCGGCGCAGGCCCTCGAGGCCCGCTGCAAGAGCGCGTGAGAGGCCGACTGCAATGCTTCCCGAGCACGTCATCAAGCGCCCGCTGATCCTGACCGAGAAGGGCAACGCTCTGCGTGAGACGCAGAACAAGTACCTCTTCGAGGTCGCGCGCGGCGCGAACAAGATCGAGATCAAGAACGCGGTCGAGACGCTCTTCAACGTCGCAGTCGTCGACGTGCAGACGATGATCGTCCGCGGTCGCATGCGCCGCATGGGACGCGGCCACGCGAAGACGCAGAACTGGAAGAAGGCGATCGTGCAGGTCCGCGAGGGCGAGACGATCGACCTCGGTGAAGGAACCTGACCCATGGCGATCCGCAAGTTCAAGCCGACGTCGGCGGGACGCCGCCACTTCGAGGTGCCGGACTTCTCGGTCCTCACCAAGGGCGCGGCGGTCGAGCGCAAGCTCACCGAGTCGCAGCACTCGAAGGCCGGCCGTAACAACAGCGGCCGCATCACCTCGCGGTTCCGCGGCGGTGGCCACAAGCGCCGCTATCGCGTCATCGACTTCAAGCGCAACAAGATCGGCGTGCCCGCGAAGGTGCACTCGATCCAGTACGACCCCAATCGCTCGGCGCGCGTCGCGCTCCTGCACTACCTCGACGGCGAGAAGGCGTACATCCTCGCGCCGGACGGCCTGAAGCAGGGCGACACGGTCGTCTCGAGCAAGAACGCCGACATCACGCCGGGCAACGCGCTTCGTCTGCGCTTCATCCCGGTGGGCACGATGGTCCACAACATCGAGCTCAAGATCGGCAAGGGCGGTCAGCTCGTCCGCTCGGCCGGCGCCGCGGCGCAGCTGATGGCGAAGGACGGCGAGTACGCGCAGGTTCGTCTGCCCAGCGGCGAGGTCCGCATGGTGCACCTGAACTGCCGCGCGACCGTCGGTCAGGTCTCGAACCTCCAGCACGCGCGCGTCTCGCACGGCAAGGCGGGTCGCACGCGCTGGCTCGGTCGCCGCCCGCACAACCGCGGTGTCGCGATGAACCCGGTCGATCACCCGATGGGTGGTGGTGAGGGTCGCACGTCCGGTGGTCGTCACCCCTGCTCGCCGTGGGGCCAGCTCGCGAAGGGCCTGAAGACCCGCACGAACAAGACGAGCGACAAGTTCATCGTCAAGCGCCGCGACAAGTGAGCGGTCGGTAGGAATCGGAGACTCGAATGGCACGCTCGCTCAAGAAGGGCCCCTTCGTCGACGCCCCGCTCGCCGCCAAGGTCGAGACGTCGGCTCGCAACAACGATCGCCGCGTCATCAAGACGTGGTCGCGTCGCTCGACGATCACCCCCGACTTCGTCGGTCTGAGCTTCAACGTCCACAACGGACGCAAGTTCATCACGGTGTTCGTCACCGAGAACATGGTCGGTCACAAGCTCGGCGAGTTCGCGCCCACGCGCACCTTCGGCGGGCACGCGGCGGATCGCAAGGCGAAGGCGCCGCCCGCCAAGAAGTGATCAAGAACGGCTCGACGGATCAGGGGCGCTGTGTTAGATCCGGCGCCCTTTTTCCCGAGCCCAGCATTTTTCCTAGCAGCAGCAGAGCGTAGGCAGAGAAAGACAATGGAAGCCATCGCGAAGGCTCGGAACCAGCGTATCGCCGTCCGCAAGGCGCGCGTGATCGCGAACCTGATCCGCGGACGCAACGCCGCCGAGGCGCTCGAGATGCTGCGCTTCACCAAGAAGGCGGCCGCGCCGATCGTGGCGAAGCTCCTCGACAGCGCGATCTCGAACGCGCGTCAGAAGGACCAGAACGTCGATCTCGACAACCTCGTCGTGAAGACGGTCTTCGCGGACAAGGCGCCCGACCGGTTCATGCGCCGCTGGCGTCCGCGCGCCCAGGGCCGCGCGACCCGCATCACCAAGGGCATGAGCCACATCACGCTCGTCGTGTCGGACGAAGGCTGAGGTTTCACGTGGGTCAGAAGACGCATCCGTACGGGTTCCGCCTCGGAGTGATCCGAACCTGGAACTCCAAGTGGTACGAGGACAAGAACTACTCGAAGTGGCTCCACGAGGACCTCGCCCTTCGTGAGCACGTTCGCACCAACTACGCGCACGCCGGCATCGCGGCGATCGAGATCGAGCGCGCGGCGAACAAGGTGAAGGTCGTCATCTCGACCTCGCGCCCCGGCATCATCATCGGCAAGCGCGGCGCAGGCGTCGAGCAGCTCCGTGGCGAGCTCCAGAAGCTCACCGGCAACGAGCTCTTCGTCGACATCACCGAGGTCCGCAAGGCCGAGACGAACGCGCAGCTCGTCGCCGAGAACATCGCGACGCAGCTCGAGCGCCGTGTCGCGTTCCGCCGCGCGATGAAGAAGGCGCTCCAGACCGCGATGAAGTTCGGCGTGAAGGGCATCCGCATCTACGCCGGCGGCCGCCTCGGCGGCGCCGAGATCGCGCGCTCGGAGCGCTACCGCGAGGGCCGCGTGCCGCTCCACACGCTGCGCGCCGACATCGAGTTCGGCGTCGCGACCGCGAAGACGACCTACGGCACGATCGGCGTGAAGGTCTGGATCTTCAAGGGCGAGGTGCTCCCGCAGCGCCGCCGCCGCCAGCCCGTCGCCGGCTGATCGCCGACCGAGCAGAAGAGCGAGCACTCCCATGCTGCAGCCCAAGCGCACCAAGTTCCGCAAGTCGCACACCGGCAATCTCCGTGGCGTCGCCCAGCGCGGCAGCTCGGTCTCGTTCGGTGATTTCGGCCTCCAGGCCCTCGAGAGCGGTCACATCACCTCGCGTCAGATCGAGGCCGCTCGTATGGCGATCCAGCGCCACGCGAAGCGCGCTGGCAAGCTCTACATCCGCATCTTCCCCGACCAGCCCTTCACGAAGAAGCCCCTCGAGACCCGAATGGGTACCGGCAAGGGCGCAGTCGAGGGTTGGCGCGCGCAGATCCTGCCCGGCCGCATCCTCTACGAGATGGAGGGCGTCGAGGAGTCGGTCGCGCGCGAGGCGTTCCGTCTGGCCGGGCACAAGCTCCCGGTCGCCACCCGCTTCGTGATGAGGAGTCAGCAGCTGTGACGAAGCCTTCCGAGCTCCGTGACAAGACCGACGACGAGCTCAAGGAGCTCGAGAAGTCGATGACGCGCGAACTGTGGCAGTCGCGCTTCTCGAACTACTCGAACCAGCTCGACGACACCGACAAGATCCGCCGTCTCCGTCGCGACATCGCTCGCGTGAAGACGCTGATGACCGAGCGCGCGACGAAGGCCGCCGGCGAGAACGGGTGAGCGAGATGAGCGACGCGACGCAGGCCAAGGGGCCGACGCCGAAGAACGACGAGGAGCGCGGAAACAAGCGCCACCTGGTCGGCCGTGTGATCAGCGACACCGCGAGCGCGGGCCGCGCGAAGAAGACCGTGACGGTCGAGGTGGTCCGCCGCCTTCGCGACCCGATCTACGGCAAGTACATCAAGCGCCGGAAGCGCTACCACGCGCACGACGAGACCGAGCAGTTCCGCACGAACGATCTCATCGAGATCCGTGAGAGCCGCCCGCTCTCGGCCACGAAGCGCTGGGTCGCCGTGCGCCTCGTCGATCGCCCCGAGGAGGTCTGAGCCATGATCCAGCAGCAGACCGAGCTCGACGTCGCCGACAACAGCGGCGCGAAGCGCGTGGAGTGCATCAAGGTCCTCGGCGGCTCGCGTCGTCGTTGGGCCGGCCTCGGCGACTTGATCGTCGTCGCGGTGAAGGAAGCGCTGCCGACGGCGAAGGTGAAGAAGGGTGACGTGGCGAAGGCCGTCGTCGTCCGTACCCGCCGCGAGTACCAGCGCGCCGACGGCAGCTACATCAAGTTCGACCACAACAGCGCGGTGCTGCTCAATGCGCAGCTCGAGCCGATCGGCACGCGCATCTTCGGGCCGGTGGCGCGCGAGCTCCGCGGCAAGAAGTTCATGAAGATCATCAGCCTCGCGCCCGAGGTGGTGTGATGGGTATCCGCGTCAAGAAGGACGACCAGGTCGTCGTCATCGCCGGCAAGGACAAGGGCACGAAGGGCCGCGTCCTGCGCGTGATCCGCGAGGAGGATCGCGTGATCGTCGAGGGCGTGAACCGCGTGAAGCGGCACACCAAGCCCACGCCGAAGAACCCGTCGGGCGGCATCATCGAGAAGGAAGCCGCGATCCACATCTCGAACGTCATGCTCGTCGACGCGAAGACGGACAAGCCCACGCGCGTCCGCTTCGCCGAGAAGGATGGCAAGAAGGTCCGCGTCGCCGTGAAGAGCGGCGCGGCGATCGACTGAGCTTCTCTGCTGCGCAGCAGCAGAGTCAGATATCGAGTGGAGACTCGACATCGAGCGCGCGGAAGAGAGCGCTCGAAGGTCGGGTGAGGTGAATCGGAAATGGCGGATCAGCAGCTCGCGCGTCTCGAGAAGCACTACCGGGAGAACGTCGTCCCGGCGCTCCAGAAGGAACTCCAGCTCGGGAACATCATGGAGGTTCCCCGGCTGCAGAAGATCGTGGTCAACATGGGTCTGGGCGAGGCCGTCCAGAACCAGAAGATCATCGAGTCGGCGGTCGAGGAGCTCGGCACGATCACCGGCCAGAAGCCGGTCGTGACCCGCGCGAAGAAGTCGATCGCGAGCTTCAAGCTGCGCGAGAACGCGCCGATCGGTGCGATGGTCACCCTGCGCAAGCAGCGCATGTGGGAGTTCCTCGACCGGCTCGTGAACCTCGGTCTTCCGCGCGTGCGCGACTTCAAGGGCGTGAGCCCGAAGGCGTTCGACGGCCGCGGGAACTACACGCTGGGCGTGCGCGAGCAGATCATCTTCCCCGAGATCGACTACGACAAGATCGAGAAGATCAAGGGCATGAACGTCACCTTCGTGACCACCGCCCGCACCGACGAACAGGGACGCGCGCTCCTCCGCGAGCTCGGGATGCCCTTCCGCAAGTAAGTCCTGAGGAGATCGAGAATGGCCAGCGCCCGCGCGTTCGCGAAGATGGAGAAGACGCCCAAGTTCCAGGTGCGTTACCGCAACCGGTGCAAGGTGTGCGGTCGCCCCCGGGCGGTCTATCGGAAGTTCGAGCTCTGCCGCGTTTGCCTGCGGAAGTACGCCCTCGCGGGCGACATCCCGGGCGTGACGAAGAGCTCGTGGTGATCAGGGAGTAGCGTCGTCATGATGACCGATCCGATCGCCGACATGCTCGCTCGCATCCGCAACGCGTCGCTCGCGCGGCACGAGCGGACGGACGTGCCGCTGTCGAAGCTGAAGGTGCACGTCGCGGAGATCCTCCGTGACGAAGGGTTCGTGCTGGGCTTCTCGGTGGACGAGGGCGCGCGCACGATCTCGATCCAGCTCAAGTACCACGGCCGTGATCGCCACAGTGCGATCGCGGGCATCCGCCGGGCGTCGCGCCCGGGCCGCCGTGTGTACGTCGGACACGACGAGATCCCGAAGGTCCAGAACGGGACCGGGGTCGCGATCCTGTCGACGTCGCAGGGCGTGATGACCGACCGCTCGGCGCGCGAGAAGCGCGTCGGCGGCGAGATCCTCTGCGAGGTGTGGTGATGGCGACGGCGGAGCAGCAGACCGTTCGCGTCTCGCGCGTCGGCAAGCGCCCGGTGGAGCTTCCCGCGGGCGTCCAGATCGACGTCAAGGGCGGCAAGCTGGTCGCGAAGGGCCCGAAGGGCTCGATGGAGCGCGAGCTCCCGGCGGTGGTCGACGTGAAGAAGGAGGGCAACACCCTCGTCCTCGCGCCGCGCTCGTCGGGTGACACGACCGCGTTCGCCCAGTACCAGGGCCTCACGCGCGCGCTGATCAAGAACATCGTCGAGGGCGTGAGCAAGGGCTACACGCGCTCGCTCGACCTGATCGGCACCGGGTACAAGGCGGAAGTGAAGGGCCAGGATCTGACCCTGAACCTCGGCCTTTCGCACCCGGTGTTCTTCCGCCTTCCCGATGGGATCAAGGCGAAGGTCGAAGTGCTCGACGTCGGCGGCACCAAGAAGCCGCGCCTGCACCTCGAGTCGCACGACAAGGAGCTGCTCGGCCAGACGGCTGCGCGCATCCGCTCGTTCCGCCCGCCGGAGCCCTACAAGGGCAAGGGCGTGCGGTACGTCGACGAGAAGGTCCGCGAGAAGGCCGGTAAGGCTGGCGGCAAGGGCGGCAAGAAGTGATCTGAACGCGTGACGGAGGGGGCGTACGAAGCCGCCCCCCGCGGAGTCACGAAAGGAATCGAAGATGGCATTGGACGAGCAGCGCGCGAAGCGCAAGAAGCGCATTCGCAAGAACGTCAGTGGCGACACCGAGCGCCCGCGTCTGACCGTGTTCCGCAGCGCGAAGCACATCTACGTGCAGGTGATCGACGACTCGCAGGGCAAGACGCTCGCGGCGGTCTCGACGCTCAGCAAGGATGTGCGCGGCGAGCTCGGCGAGAAGAACAAGAGCGACGTCGCGAAGGTCGTCGGCCAGGCGATCGCGAAGGTCTGCAAGGACAAGGGCATCGCGAAGGTCGTGTTCGACCGCAACGGCTACATCTACCACGGTCGCGTGAAGGCTCTCGCCGACGCGGCGCGCGAGGCGGGGCTCGACTTCTGAGCCGCGTCCGGACTGACTGAGAGAACGGAAGTCACATGAGCGCCATCATCGATCCCGAGAGCCTCGAGGACCTCAAGGAGCGGGTGATCCACATCAACCGCGTCGCGAAGGTCGTGAAGGGCGGCCGCCGCTTCAGCTTCAGCGCGCTGGTCGTCGTCGGCGACGGCAAGGGCCACGTCGGCGTGGGCCTCGGCAAGGCGAACGAGGTGCCGGACGCGATCCGCAAGGGCACCGACCGCGCGAAGAAGAACCTGATCCGCATCCCGCTGGTCGGTGGCTCGATCCCGCACCGCGTGTTCGGTCACGCTGGCGCGGGCCGCGTGCTGCTGAACCCGGCGAGCCCCGGTACCGGCGTGATCGCCGGCGGCGCGATGCGCCCGGTGCTCGAGGCGGCGGGCGTGCACGACGTGCTCTGCAAGATCGTCGGCACCTCGAACCCGCACAACGTCGTCCACGCGACGATGGACGCGCTCCGTTCGCTCGAGTCGATCGACGACGTCGCGCGCCGTCGCGGCAAGGCCGCGGACGAGATCCGCGTCTGAGCTCAGAGGGAGAGCGCATCATGGCGATCAAGCCGAAGCTCAAGGTGAAGCAGCTCCGCAGCGGCATCGGCCGCACGGAGGCCATGCGCCGCACGCTCAAGGGTCTCGGTCTCCGCGGCCCGCACACCGAGGTCGTCGTGGCGAACACGCCCGCGTTCCGCGGTGCGATCAAGAAGGTGATCCACCTCGTGTCGGTGGAGGAGATCGATGGCTGACGAGAAGATCAGCGCAGAGGTGCCGATCCTCTCGCGCCTGCGCGCCCCGAAGGGTGCGGTCACGAAGAAGCTGCGCGTCGGCCGTGGTCCCGGATCGGGCCTGGGCAAGACCGCGGGCCGCGGTCAGAAGGGTCAGAAGGCCCGTCAGCCCGGCAACATCCACAAGCTGCACTTCGAGGGCGGCCAGATGCCGCTCAACCGCCGCCTCCCGAAGGTCGGCTTCAACTCGCTGTTCCCGCGCGACCTCGCCCCGGTGAACGTCAAGTCGCTCGACGCGTTCGAGGCTGGCGCGACGGTCGACGAGGCGGCGCTCCGCGCACGCGGCTTGGTGAAGGGCCGCTGGGACGGCGTGAAGATTCTCGGCACGGGTGAGCTCTCGAAGAAGCTCGTCGTCAAGGCGGACGCGTTCAGCGCCTCGGCGAAGGAGAAGATCGAGAAGGCCGGCGGCTCGATCGAGACGATCGAGAAGAAGGTCGCTCCGGTCGTGCGGCACAAGAACAAGCCCGCGAAGGGCAAGAAGCCGAAGGCCGCTGCAAAGGCTTGACCTCCGGTCGCGGTTGAGGGAGACAGCAGCCCCACGGTGAACCGAGCCCGCGATCTTCGCGGGCTCGCGTCACTCCGAGCACCGATTCCACTCGCATGAGCGCCTTCGCGAACATCGCCAAGATCCCCGAGCTCCGCCGCCGCATCCTCTTCACGCTGGGGATGATCGCGGTCTATCGCATCGGGATCTTCGTCACGATTCCCGGCATCGACCGGAACGTGCTCCGCGAGTACATCGGCCAGCAGGGCGGCTTCCTCGGGATGTTCAACCTGTTCTCGGGCGGCGCGCTCGAGCAGGCGTCGATCTTCTCGCTGGGCATCATGCCCTACGTCACGGCGAGCATCGTGCTCCAGCTGATGACGATCGTCGTCCCGCAGCTCGGCGAGCTGCGCAAGGAAGGCGAGGCGGGCCAGCGGAAGATCAACCAGTACACGCGGTACGGCACCGTCGTGATCTCGGTCGTCCAGGGCATCTTCTGGGCGAACTACTTCCAGGGCCTGAACGCGGGTGGCGCGGGCACGGGCTTCTCGACGGTCGGCGACGTCGTTCGCGATCCGGGCTGGGGCTTCGTGTTCCTGACGGTGATCGCGCTGACGACCGGCACCGCGTTCATCATGTGGCTCGGCGAGCAGATCACCGAGCGCGGCATCGGCAACGGCATCTCGCTCATCATCTTCGCGGGCATCGTCGCGGACCTTCCGCGCGCCGGCGTGCAGACGATGGAGCAGGTCCAGATCGGTCAGATCCAGCCGGTCTCGCTGCTGATGGTCGCGGCCATCGTGCTGCTCGTGATCGCGGTGATCACGTTCTTCGAGCGTGGCCAGCGCCGCATTCCGATCCACTACGCGAAGCGGCTCGTCGGTCGGAAGCTCTACGGCGGCCAGACCTCGCACTTGCCGCTCCGCGTGAACTCGAGCGGTGTGATCGCGCCGATCTTCGCGTCGTCGCTCCTGATGTTCCCGCAGCAGCTCGTCGGGATCATCCCGGGCATGGAGACGGTGAACGACTACATCCAGCCGGGGTCGTTCCTGTTCAACCTGCTCTACGTCGTGATGATCGTGTTCTTCGCGTTCTTCTACACGGCGGTCACGTTCCAGCCGGTCGAGGTCGCGGACAACCTCAAGAAGCAGAACGCCTTCATCCCGAAGGTTCGCCCGGGCAAGGCGACGGCCGAGTACATCGACCGCGTGCTCACCCGCATCACGGTCGGCGGTGCGATCTACGTCGCGCTCGTCTGCGTGGTCCCGCAGGTGCTCCAGGACTCGTTCCACGTGCCGTTCTTCTTCGGCGGCACGTCGGTGATGATCGTCGTCGGCGTCGCGCTCGACACCGTGCAGCAGATCGAGTCGCACCTCATCACGCGCCACTACGAGGGCCTCACCGGTCCGCGTGGTCCGCGCATCCGTGGTCGCCGCACGGCCTGAAGGGGGGCTAGACGTGGATCTCATCCTGTTCGGGCCCCCGGGGGCGGGGAAGGGCACGCAGAGCAAGTTCCTCGTCGATCGGCTCGGGATCCCGCAGATCTCGACGGGCGACATGATGCGTGCGGAGCGCAAGAGCGGCTCCGCGCTCGGCAAGAAGTTCGACGAGTACATGACGCAGGGCCTGCTCGTGCCCGACTCGCTGGTGATCGAGCTCCTGCGCAACCGCCTGGTGCAGGCCGACGCGAAGGGTGGCGCGATCTTCGACGGCTACCCGCGTACGGTCGATCAGGCGAAGGCCCTCGACGCGATGCTCGCGGAGATGGGCCGTCGAATCGAGAAGGTGATCGCGCTCGAGGTGCCGACCGAGGCGATCGTGGATCGAATTAGCGGCAGGCGATCGTGTGAGGCCTGTGGACAGGTCTACCACGTGAGCTATAATCCGCCCCCCTCGACGGGCCGCTGTGGCAATTGCGGCAGCGATCGCATCGTCCAACGCGACGATGACCGCGAGGAAAAGGTGCGCACGCGCAACGCGGTGTACCTCGAGAACACGCTCCCGATCCTCGCCCACTATGGGGACAAGGGGATCGTCGCGAAGGTCGACGGGACCGGCGCGGTGGAAGACGTGACCCGCAGGATCGAGTCGATCCTCGGGAAGTGAGCTCGCCCTTCGTATGAAGGGCACGGTTCTCGAAGCAGTGGTCGAAGACGAGCTGCCTCGAGGTCTGTACGCGGTGCGCAGCGAAGATGGTCGTCGCTTCGTCGCATCCCTGCCGATTCGGAGTCGGCACTCGATCGTGAAGCTGCTCCGAGGCGACCGCGTGATGATCGAAGTGTCCCCCGCGGACACCAGCCGTGCGCGCATCACTGCTCGCGCCGGTGACTGAGGATTCTCAGTCGGAAGTTTTCTCCCGTAGAGAGTTGGAAGTAAGAGCGAGGCTGCGATGAAGGTCCGTCCGAGCGTCAAGAAGATCTGCGAGAAGTGCAAGGTCGTCCGCCGCAAGGGGACCGTGCGCGTGATCTGCGAGAACCCGCGCCACAAGCAGCGTCAGGGCTGAAAGAGGAATCGAGTCATGGCACGCATCGCCGGCGTCGACCTTCCTGGTCGCAAGCACACCGTCATCGCTCTCCAGTACATCTACGGGATCGGTCCCGCGATCGCGAAGCAGATCTGCGAGAAGGCCGGGATTCCCGAGACGAAGAAGGCGGACGATCTCGACGAGAACGACGTCAAGAAGATCCGCGATCTCCTCGACACGCAGTTCAAGGTCGAGGGTGATCTCCGCCGCGAGATCGCCATCAACATCAAGCGCCTGATGGACCTCGGGTGCTATCGCGGGCTGCGTCATCGTCGTGGCCTTCCCGTGCGCGGCCAGCGCACCCACACGAATGCGCGCACCCGCAAGGGCCCGCGTCGCGGCAGCGCCGTCCGTCGCTGAGCTCGGAAGAGCCTCGAGCGAGCGACGGGGATCACCTCACCGGAGTATCTGAGAGATGGCGAAGCCGAAGGCAGCCAAGGGCAAGAAGAAGGTCAAGAAGAACATCGGCACGGGCATCGCGCACGTGCAGTCGACCTTCAACAACACGATCGTCACCGTCACGGACCTCGCGGGGAACGTGGTGGCGTGGAGCAGCGCGGGCGCGCGTGGCTTCAAGGGCTCGCGCAAGAGCACGCCGTTCGCGGCGCAGCTCGCCGCCGAAGACGCGGCTCGCAAGGCGCAGGACCACGGCATGACGACCGTCGCGATCTTCGTGAAGGGCCCGGGCGCGGGCCGCGAGTCGGCCCTCCGCGCGTTCCAGATGGCCGGCATGCGCGTGACGCTCATCCGTGACGTGACCCCGATCCCGCACAACGGCTGCCGCCCGCCCAAGCGTCGCCGCGTCTGAAGTAGAGGAACTGAGAGATGGCTCGCTACACCGGCCCGTCCTGCAAGCTCTGCCGTCGCGAGGGGGAGAAGCTCTTCCTCAAGGGCGACCGCTGCTACACCGACAAGTGCGCGTTCGATCGCCGTCCGTACCCGCCCGGCCAGCACGGCCAGCGTCGTTCGAAGGCGACCGAGTACGGCATCCGCCTTCGCGAGAAGCAGAAGGTGCGTCGTATCTACGGCGTGCTCGAGCGCCAGTTCCGCAAGTACTTCGCGTCGGCGGACGCGGGCAAGGGCGTGACCGGTGAGGCGCTGCTCGCGCTGCTCGAGCGCCGTCTCGACAGCGTCTGCTACCGCCTCGGCTTCGCGGCGACGCGCAGCGACGGTCGCCAGCTCGTGCGCCACAAGCACGTGCTCGTGAACGGCAAGACCGTCAGCATCCCGAGCTACCTCGTTCGCCCGAACGACACGATCACGATCCGCGAGAAGAGCCGCCAGAAGGGCCGCATCGTGACGGCGCTCGAAGGCGTCGAGCGTCGCGGCGTGCCGGAGTGGCTCTCGCTCGACAAGGGCGCGTTCACCGGCAAGGTGGTGAGCCAGCCGGTCCGCGAGGCGATCACGCTGCCCATCAAGGAGCAGCTGATCGTCGAGTTCTACTCGCGCTGATCGAAGTCTTTCCACGGGCGGACATGGTGTCCGCCCGTGGTCTTTTCTCTAGGCCCGTCGGGGTTCCGAGCGCGGTCATATTTCCGCGCTGGAGAGAGGTTCGGATTCCATGTCGACGACGTTCGTTGCACGCAACTGGCGCGATCTCATCAAGCCGAAGAGCGTCCCGGTCGAGGACGCGACGCCGACCTACGGCAAGTTCGTGTGCGAGCCGCTCGAGCGCGGCTTCGGCATCACGCTCGGCAACGCGCTGCGCCGGATCCTGCTGAGCTCGCTCCAGGGCGCGGCAATCACGGCGGTGAAGATCGACGGCGCGCTCCACGAGTTCACGTCGGTGCCGGACGTCGTGGAAGACGTCACGGACATCGTGCTCAACCTGAAGGAAGTCGTGGTCAAGGCGCACTCGCCGAAGACCCACGTCCTCCGGATCGACCGCGAAGGTCCCTGCGAGGTCACCGCGGGTGACATCCAGGTCAACGACCAGGTCGAGATCCTCAACCCGAAGCACGTCATCTGCACGGTCGCCAAGGGCGGCCGCTTCTCGGCGGAGCTCACGATCAACGTCGGGCGCGGGTACGTGCCGGCCGATCGCAACAAGACGCCGGGAATGCCGATCGGGACGATCGCGATCGACGCGCTCTTCTCGCCGATCCGCAAGGTGAACTACACGGTCACCAACGCGCGCGTCGGTCAGATCACCGACTACGACAAGCTCGCGCTCGAGGTCTGGACGAACGGCAGCGTGAAGCCGCACGACGCGGTCGCGTACGCCGCGAAGATCCTCAAGGACCAGCTCTCGATCTTCATCAACTTCGAGGAAGAGGAAGAGGCGACGACCCTCGACTCGAAGGAAGAGGAGCCGCTCAACGAGAACCTCTTCCGCTCGGTGGAGGAGCTCGAGCTCTCGGTCCGTAGCGCGAACTGCCTGCAGAACGCGAACATCCATCTCATCGGCGAGCTGGTCCAGAAGACCGAGGCCGAGATGCTCAAGACGAAGAATTTCGGCCGCAAGTCGCTGAAGGAGATCAAGGAGATCCTCGCCGACATGGGCCTCTCGCTGGGCATGAAGATCGACAACTGGCCGGCGATGCTCGAGCGCTGGAAGCAGCAGCAGGCGCAGGCCTGAACTGAGCGGCCGATTCGAGGCGATCGTCGCGAGACGAGCGAAGTAGAGAGACGGTAGGAAGCCATGCGTCACCGCAAGTCGGGCCGGAAGTTCGGCCGCAATACCCCGCACCGCCGCGCGATGCTCCGCAACCTCGCGGGCAACCTCGTGCTGCACGAGAAGATCGAGACGACCGACGCGAAGGCGAAGGAGCTCCGCCGAACGGTGGAGCGCCTCATCACGCGCGCGGCGCGGCTCGGTGACGAGCTCACCGTCGACATCGGGAAGCTGAGCGAGGAGCAGCGTGGCGAGGTCGTCGCGCGTCGCGTCCACGCGCAGCGCCTGGTGGCGCGCGACCTGCCGAAGACGCTGACCAAGACCAACTCGGACGGCAGCACCGAAGAGGTCGATCTCGTCTACAAGCTCTTCCACGAGATCGCGCCGCGCTTCCTCGCGCGCATCAAGGACAAGAAGGGCGGCGGGTACACCCGCATCACGAAGCTCAACACGCGCCGCGGCGACAACGCGCCGATGGCGATGATCGAGATCCTCGGAGAGAGCGCGGCGGAGTGATCCACCGCTCGTGCCTCCACGGCGGAGGCACGACGGAGCCTGAGCCCGCCTCGACGAGAAGAAGCCCCGCGACGCGTGCGTCGTGGGGCTTCTTCATTCCGTCTAGGTCGTCGCCCGCGAGCGACGTCCGGCGTTGCTCTTCGACGAGCCGCGGGCCAAGCCCGGCTTGCTGCTCGTGCCGCGCGAGGGGGCGCCCGCGAGGCGGACTCCCTTCCGCGGTCCGAGGGTCGCGCCACGCTGCTCTCCGCTGCTCGCGGCGCCGCGCACCGACGGCCGCATCGCCTGCTCGGTCGACTTCTTCACCGCCTTGCGCGAGCCCGAGCGCCCCGAGGCGGCATGGGCGCCTGCGTCGGTCGGGCGCGAGCGGCCGCCTCCCGAGCCTCCCCGCGCGCCGGTCGAGCGCCCGCCGCTCGCCTTCGCCGCGCGCGTGGGCGGGCTGTGATCGCGGCGCGGCTTCGCACGGCCCCCGACGGTCCCCGCGGCGCGGCGGCGCCCCGGCGGGACGTCCTCGCCGTCGCGCTCGATGAAGTGCGACTCGCCCACGCGGACGGGGCGCGTGATGGTCCCGATGCCGGGCGCGCTGCCCGCGCTCGAGTGCTCGCCGCGCGGCTCGCGACCCTTCGCGCGCGCATCGCGCGCGCTCGGCCCGCGCAGTCCTTCGCGTGCCCGCTCCTGGGCCGGCCCGCGCGCCTTCTTCGTCTTCGCCTTCGACTTCACGCGCCGTCCTCCAGAGCTCGTCGCGCCGCGCGCGCTCGTGTCCTCGTCGTCCGAGCCGCGCGCCGTCGTCCGGCCGCGCGTTCCTGCCTTGCGCGCGGCCACGTTCGTGGCGCGCGCGTCGAACGCGGAGCGATCGCCGGCATCGATCGCCTTCGTCTTCGACTTGCTCTTCTTCTTCGCGCCGCGCTCCGGGAGCCCGACGCGCGAGCGCGGATCTTCGTCGCGCTTCAGACGCGTCCCGACTCCTTCGACGTAGCGCCCGACGCCGGTCCTCGCGCTCGTCTGGCTCTTGTCCTCCCGCGCCATCCGTCCTCCTCGCGCGCTTTGGCCTCGTGCGGAGAGCTCCGCGGGTCGGCGCGCCTCGGGTGTCGCGCTGATGGGGCATCGCGCGTGCCACGCATGTGCTCCTCCGCACGCGCATCGCGACGCGTCGCGGAAACACACGGCGTCGATCGCACGCATGTGCGGTCGACGCGCGTGCTTCCGCCGCGCTGCGCCTCGGTGGGGCGCGCCGCGTCGTGCACGTTGCCTCGGCACGCGCGGGCTTCGCGCGCGCACCACGCCCCACGACGCGGGATCGTCGATTGCAGAGTTGCCGCGCGATGCTCGCCAGGCGCGAGATGACCGACATCGTCGCCTTCACTCGTGCTCGATGGGGCGCCCAGACGTCGCGCGAGCATCCGCTCCTGCACGCGCTCGCTCGAGCGCGACGCGTCTTCGTGATCGAAGCGCCGGTGCGCGATGCGTGCGTCGCCGCTGCGTTCGTCGAAGAGATGCGCGTCGCCGATGGGCTCGTCGTCTGCGTGCCGCACCTACGCGACGATCTCGACGAGGTGCGCGCGCGCGCCGCGCTCGCGACGCTCGTACAGCAGCTCGTCGATCGTCACGCGATCCGCGCCGAGATCCTGTGGGTGCGCGCGGCTGCCGATCTCGCCGTCGCGCGCTGCGTGGAGCCGCGCGTCGTGGTGTGGGACTGCGACGACGAGCCCTTCGCGCCGGGCGAGCGCGCGCTGCTCGCGCGCGCCGACCTCGTGCTCACCGCGACGCACGCGAGCGCCGACGCGCGCCGTCGCGCGCACGCGCTCGTGCAGGTCATGCCGCTCATCGTCGATGCGTCGCGGCACGCTCGCGCGAGCGCGGACGAGTGGGTCGATCCCCTCGATCAGTCGTGCATTCCGGGGCCGCGGCTCGGGCTCGCAGCACCGATCGACGCGCACCTCGACGTCGCGCTCCTCGCGCGCGTCGCGGACGCGCTCCCGGAGCTCTCGGTGATCGCGCTCGGGGCGCCGCGCGGGATCGACGTGCGCGCGCTGCCGTGTCGGCCGAACATCCGCTGGCTCGGTGAGAAGCGGGACGACGAGCTGCCCCGCTACATCGCGGGATGGGACATCGGCATCGCGCCCGTGCTCACGAGCGGTGGGGACGAGCCGCGCCTCGCGCTCGACGTGATGACGTCGGGGCGCCCCGTCGTCGCGGCGAGCTCGCGCGATCTCGGGGCGCTCGCCGCGCTCTCGCCGCTCGCGCGTGTCGCGGACCGAGCGTCGTTCGTGGCGGCGATCGAGGCCGCGCTGCGCGAGCCGATCGCCGAGCATGCGCGCTGGGCCGAGTCGCTCCGCGCTGCGCTCACCGCCGACGCCGCGTGCGCGCGCTTCGAGTCGTGGGTCGCCGACGCGCGCTATCGAGCGCGCGGAGCACGCAGCGCGGAGCTCGAGCGCTCGAGCGCCTGATCGCGCGCCTGCGCGTCCGGGCGCTCGCTTGAACGATCGTTCAAGAACGACGAAACGAGTCGGGGCGGGAGAGCGACTTCCGACGCTCTCCCGCCCCTTCCCGCACCCGATCGATCCCGCTGCACCTCGGAGGGCAAGCCCTCGGCGCGCTCACGCGTGCCGCACCTGCTCCCAGACGCGTCGTGCGATCGCGTCCTCGATGTACTCGAGGTGACGTCGCTCGTCGTCGTAGTTGCGACGCACGAGCTCGTCCACTCGAGCAGGCAAGGCCATCTTCGCGGCCTTGTCGTACTCCTTGTTCGTCAGCTTCTCGTTGGTCTGCATCGCCCGCAGGCTCTGCTCGGTCCCCATCGCGGCGCGCAGCGCGGTCATGCCCTCGATGAACAGACCCTTGAGGTCGCGCCGGATCACCGGCGCCGTCCCACCGAGATCGAGGATCGCCGTCGTCAGCTCCGTGACGTGCCGCTCGTGGTCGCCCTTGAAGCGCTCGAGCTCCGCACGAACCGGCTCGACGTCGATGTTCTTGATCGCCTGGTCGTACGCATGGATCGCGTCGACGTCGAGGTGCACGAGATCGCGCAACAGCGCGATCACTGCGTTCGTCTCCATCTCGCCTCCTCGTCCTCGTGCGGTCGCCTCTCGTCACCATCAGATGGCCGCGCTCGCGAGGCCCACAAGGGCGGGTCTCCACCCGCGTTGTGCGTCCGTGCCGTGCACCTACGTCGCGGATCGAGGCGTGAGGATCGCCCGCGCCCGGAGGACCGCACGCATGGCGAGCGACGCGATCCGCGTGTCACCGCGCGACACGCTCACCGAGGCAGCAGAGCTCGACGAGGGCGAGCGCGTCGTGTCGACGGTCGCCGGCGTCGCGCTCGCGGCGCTCGGTCTCGCGCGCGGTCGCGCGAGCGGTGTCGTGCTCGCAGCGCTCGGCGCATACGGCGTGTACCGCGGCCTGACCGGGCGATGTCCGGTGTCGCGCGAGCTGACGGCGACCGCGCACCGGGCGCTCGCGCGCGAGCGCGTCGAGGTGCGCGGCGCGATCACGATCGACGCGCGTCCCGAGGAGCTCTACGGGCTCTGGCGCGATCTCTCGCTGCTGCCGCGCTTCCTCCGGCACGTCGCGTCGGTGCGCGTGGAGGGCGCGCGCTCGCGGTGGGAGCTCACTCCGCTGCCCGGCTTTCCTGCGCATCGACCGCGCGTCGCGTGGGACGCCGAACTGGTGGAGGACGTGCCGGGCCGCGCGATCGCGTGGCGCACGGTGCCGGGCTCGCCGATCGCGCACGAGGGCGCGGTGCGCTTCGAGCGCTCGCGCGACGGGCGCGGCACCGAGGTCCAGGTCGAGCTCGTGTACTCGATGCCTGCCGCCGCGCTCGCGTCGCACGTCGCGTCGTGGCTCGGGCTCGCGCCGGAGCAGCAGCTGCGCAGCGACCTACGGCGACTGAAGGAGCTCGTGGAGACCGGTGATCTCGGCGCGCGCGCCCCCGCACCGCGCAGCGGCAACGGCCGCTCGAAGAAGCCGTCGAACGGGCACGGCACGATGACGTCCGCGCGCGCACCGCGTCGCGACGAGTCGTGACGCGCTGAATCCCGCGAGGGGCGGCCGCGTCTTGGCGTTCGCGAGCACCCGCCCCATGCTCCAGAGCCCACCGTGGTGAAGCTGTCGAACGGTCGGATCGCACGCGCGTCGCTCGTGCTCTCCATCCTCGTCGCGATCGCGATGATCGCCGCGTCCTCCGCGAAAGCACAGCTCGATCTCGGCTGGCTGTTCGGACGGCGAGGTCCCTCCTACGCGCTCGACGACATCGCGCGGCGCGGGCAGGACACGTCGATCTGCCAGCCCGAGATCATGGTGCCGTATCGCGGCACCGCGCTGCGCTACTCGGGCACGGTGCGCGTCCATCCCGCGTTCCTCGAACGACTGCCCGAGCTCGAGCGCGTCGCGATCGAGGTCGCGACCGAGATCTACGGGCGCGCGCCACATCGGCTGATCCACGCCGGCGCGTACAACTGTCGCTCGGTGCGCGGCAACCGCGGTCGCTTGAGCGAGCACGCGCTCGGCAACGCGCTCGACGTGCGCGGCTTCGAGTTCCGTGCGCTCCCGCGGCGCACCCGAGCGCCCGAGGGATTGCCGCGCGCGCTGCGTCGTGGGTTCACGGTGTCGCTCGAGCGGCACTGGGAGGCGGAGAGCGAGACCGGCGCGGTGCACCAGCGCTTCTTGCGCACGCTCATCGAGCGGCTCGCGCGCGAGGACGTGTTCCGCGTGATCTACGGGCCCGCGCACCCCGGGCACCGCAACCACTTCCACTTCGACATGTCGCCGTTCCGCTGGATCCACGTGTGATCAGCCGGGCAGCGTGACGTCGTGCGCGGGAGGCGCGTCGTCCTCCTCGGGCTCGTCCTCTCCGGTCGTGACCACGGGCGTGCTGCGCGCGCTCAGCAGCCACGCGCCGAGCACCGCGAACAGCGCCGCCGCGACGCCGAGCGCGCCGCGGCGACGCTCGGCGTCGTCCGCGCTCACCGCGGCCGGCTGCGCCTGCGCGTCGAGGCGCGCGAGCACCTCCGCGCATCGCGTGCACGTCGGGTCCCCGCTCGCGGCGCGTCGATACGCTTCGACGTCGAGCACGCCTCGCGCGAGCGCGTCCTCGGCCTCGACGAACGAGAGCCGCGCCTCCCATCGCGCGCGATGCTCGTCGCTCGGCGCGATGCGCACCGCACGCTCGTACGCGCTGCGCGCTCTCGCGCGCTCGTCGAGCGCCATCCACGCCTCGCCGGCGCGCGCGAAGAGCACCGCGACCTCGTGTGATCCCGCGTCGGGGGCGCGCGCGAGCAGCGCCTCGAGCGCCTCGGTCGCCGCGCGTGCTTCGCCGCGATCGAGGGCACCGTCCGCCGCGACCGCGAGATCCGCGACGCGTGCGAGCCGCGCCGCGTCGAGCCGCTCGTAGAGCACGTCGAGCGTGCGCGACCAGCTCCACGCCTGGTTCGCGTCCTCGCCGAGACGAAGGCGGAACTGCTCGCGCGCCTGCCACACGCCGTTCTGTCCGTACTCGCGCAGCGCATCGCGCGCCGCGTCGCGCACCAGCCGTCGCGGATCGTCGACGAACGACGCGACGACGCTCATCGCGTCGATCGAGCGCGTCGTGCCCCACGCGCGCAGCACGTCCGCGAGATCCGTCGGCGCGAGCCGCTGCACGAGACGTCCTGCGTCGTCGAGCGAGAGCTCGCGCCCCGACCACCGCGCCCACTCGCGCCCCGCGACGTCTTCGTGAGCGCGCGCGCGGATGATCGCGGCGGCCGCGCGATCACCGAGCCGCAGCACCGAACGCCGCCCGTCCATCGTCCACGCGTCGCGATCGAGCCGCAGCACCTCGGGGATCAGCACGAGCGCATCCGTCGTCGCGATGCGCTCGAGCGAGCGCAGCAGCAGGAGCGGCTCGGCCATCCGCAGCGCGTCGCGATCGCGACGTTCTCCGAGCACCACCGGGATCCCGTCCGCGACGTCGACGAGATCGTCGGCGCGTCGCGACCCGGTCGCGCGCCGGAACGCGGTCAGCAGCGCGACCGCGTCCTCGGGGAGCGGTCGCGCGCGCCGCAGCGTCACGAGGCGCGCGCGGATCGCGGGCAGCGCCTCGGCGGGCAGCGCACCGAGCGTCTCGTACGCGCGGCGTCGCTCGCCCGCGTCGTCGCTCCCGAGCGCGCGCACCAGCGTCGCGATCTCGTCCTCGGTGGTCTGCGCGCGCGCCACGCACGGCGCGCACGCGACGAGGACCACCAGCGCGATCGCTACTGCTCGATCACGAACGCAGCGAACTCGCCGGTGTAGCTCTTCCAGCGCGTGTCCACCTTGTCCACGCGCGCCGTCGAGGGGCCTCGTTGCGCCCATGCGAGGAAGTCCTTGACCTGATCTTCTTCGCCCTCGGCGACGATCTCGACCGCGCCGTCGGGCCGGTTCTTGACCCAGCCGGTGAGCCCGAGACGCTTGGCCTCGCGGACCGACGACGCGCGGAAGTACACGCCCTGCACGCGTCCTCGGATCACCAGGTGGATCCGCTTCTGAGCCATCGAGCCAGACTCCTCACTATCCGGGGTGGACCGGATCTCCAAAAAAACCGCGGGCGAGCGCGCCGGGCCCCGTCCTTGCGGTCCCGAGCGCGATCCACTACATCTCCCGGCCCCTTTTATCTCCGAAGGGGCGGAAGAGGTACCCATGAAGGCCGGCATCCACCCGAAGTACGACACCGCGACCATCACCTGCGCGTGCGGCGCCACGTACGAGACCCGCTCGTCGCGCGGCTCGTTCGGCGTCGACGTCTGCAGCAACTGCCACCCGTTCTTCACGGGCAAGCAGCGCATCATGGACACCGCGGGACGCGTCGAGCGCTTCCGCAAGAAGTACGAGAACCAGCCGGCCGCCGCGACCGGCAAGAAGGTCAAGCAGGCGAAGAAGGCCGCGAAGGCCGCCGCCGCCGAGAGCGCCGGCGAGGAGTGATCCTCGCGCGATCGCAGACGAGCCGCGCGCTGTGCCACCCGGCACCGACCTACCGATGCGCGCGGCTCGCGATCGCTGCTCGAGGGCACTAGAGTGCACGCCGTGAGCACGCAGGAAGCACGGCCTTACATCGGCGGTCAGGCCGTCATCGAAGGCGTCATGATGCGCGCGCCGGGCGGCGTCGCCGTCGCGGTGCGCAGGCCCGACGGGCAGATCGTCGTCAAGGACGGTCCGCTCCCCGCGGCGCTGCGCAGCCCGATCTGGAAGATCCCGGGGCTGCGCGGGATCGGGACGCTGTACGAGTCGCTCTCGCTCGGGTATTCGGCGCTCCAGTTCAGCGCGGACCAGCAGGGCGAAGAAGAGGCGCCGAAGCGCACCGGCATCGCGTCGATGCTCCCGGTGCTGCTCTTCCCCGCGATGCTCGCGACCCAGGACCCCGAGCCCACCTCGTCGGGCGGCGGCGCATCGAGCGGCGGCTCGCGCGCGGCGATGTTCGTGTCCACGCTGCTCGCGCTCGGGCTCTTCATCGCGCTCCCGCAGCTCCTCGCGACCGGCGCGGGCTGGCTGATCGGCGCGGACCTCGATCTCGGCGACTGGCGCTTCCACGCGCTGACCGGCGTGTTCAAGCTCGTCGTGCTCACGACGTACCTCGTCGCGATCTCGCGGATCCCCGAGATTCGTCGGGTCTTCCAGTACCACGGCGCCGAGCACAAGACGATCTTCGCGTACGAAGCGGGGCTCGCGCCCACCGTCGACAACGTGCGCGCGCAGTCGACGCTGCACCCGCGCTGCGGCACGACGTTCCTGATCACCGTGGTGATCGTGTCGGTGATCCTCGGCTCGATCGTCACGCCGCTCGTGCTCCCGGGCGCGAGCGGGATCGGCGGACAGATCGCGACGCTCGCGCTGCGCATCTCGCTGCTTCCGGCGATCGCCGCGATCTCGTACGAGCTCCAGCGCTTCTCGGCGCGCTACTGCACGACGGGCCCGCTGCGGGTGCTGCTGTGGCCGGGGTTCCTCTTCCAGAAGATCACGACGCGCGAGCCCGACGACGCGCAGATCGAGGTCGCGATCGCGTCGATGCAGAGCGCGTTCTGGCGCCAGCGCGAAGGCGATCGTGCGCCCGCGAGCGATCAGGTGCGCGTCTTCCCGTCGCTCGACGGCGCGCTCGCGCACTACGCAGGATCGCGTTGAGCGCGCTCCTGCGCAGCGCCTTCCGCGCCTCGAGGCGCGCCACTTGAGCATGCTCCCGGTCGACAAGCTCGAATCCCTCGCGATGCGTCACGAGGAGCTCGAAGAGCTCCTCTGCCGCGCCGACGTGATCAGCGACGGCAAACGCTACGCGCAGCTGCGCCGCGAGCACGGTGAGCTCGGCCCGCTGGTCGAGACGTTCGCGCGCTGGAAGAAGACCTCGAAGCAGCTCGAGGACGATCGCGCCGCGCTCGCGGATCCCGATCTGCGCGAGATGGCGGAGGAAGAGATCCCGACGCTCGAGGCCGAGCTCGACACGCTCGCCAAGGAGCTCGAGGTCCTGCTCCTGCCGAGCGATCCCAACGACGCGCGCAACACGATCGTCGAGATCCGCAGCGGCACCGGCGGCGAGGAGGCGGCGCTCTTCGCGTCGGATCTCTTCCGCATGTACACGCGCTACGCGGATCGTGTGGGCTGGAAGGTCGAGATCCTCGACACGAGCCACGCGAGCGCGGGCGGCTACAAGGAGATCGTCGCGTCGTTCAGCGGCGATCGTGTGTACTCGCGCATGCGCTTCGAGGGCGGCGTGCATCGCGTGCAGCGCGTGCCCGCGACCGAGTCGCAGGGGCGCATCCACACCTCGACCGCGACCGTCGCGGTGCTGCCCGAGGCCGACGAGGTCGACGTCGACATCGACGAGAAGGACCTCGAGATCTCGATCGCGGCGAGCGGCGGGCCCGGCGGTCAGGGCGTCAACACCACGAACAGCGCGGTGCAGATCCTCCACCGTCCGAGCGGCATCATCGTGAAGTGCCAGGACGAGCGCTCGCAGATCAAGAACAAGGCGCGCGCGATGAAGGTGCTGCGCGCGCGCTTGCTCGAGCGCGAGCAAGCGGCGCACGACGCGCAGATCGCGGCGGAGCGTCGCGGCATGGTCGGCAGCGGCGAGCGCAGCGAGAAGATCCGCACCTACAACTACCCGCAGAACCGCGTGACCGATCACCGCATCGGCCTGACGCTGCACAAGCTCGACGCGGTGATGAACGGCGACGTCGACGAGCTGCTGAGCGCGCTGCGCGCGAGCCATCAGGCCGCGCTGCTCGAGGCGCAGTCCCGCGGCTGATGGGTCTCGGCGTGAGGCGCCCGGCGCCGCGGTTCTGCCGCCTCGCGAGGTAGAGGTGGGGAGGGCTCGCGCCGCGCGCGTGCGCGCGCTGTCGCGCGGGGATCGGGGTCGTGGCGATCGGTGCGGGGGCGCTCGGCGCGGAGCTCGTGGAGCGGTGCGTGCACAATCGGCGGTCATGAACATCCACGACACACGCTGGCTCGCTCCCTTCGTCCTCATCGCCGCGCTTGGTTGCGACAACGACCCGGCTCCGATCTCGGTCCAGGAGTACGGCGCCGAGGGATCGCGCTGGCTCTGCACGCGGCTCTTCGACTGCTGCGACGCGGACTCTCGCGCGGGCTTCTTCGGGGTCGCGTCCCCCACGCCGAGCACCACCGAGGAGTGCATCGCGTACTTCGATGCATCGCTGGGGACCGTGTTCGAGACGCTCGCCACCAGCATCGACGCCGGGCGCGTCGACTACGACGGGGCGCTCGCGGCCTCGTGCCTCGAGGGCTTCGAGGAGCAGTCGTGCGAGGACTTCCGCGCGATGGTGACCGGCTCGGTGCTGGTCTCGCAGTGCGACGGAGTCTTCCAGGCGCGGGTCGCCGATGGCGGCGCCTGCTCGACGCTCTTCGACTGCGAGAGCCGCTCGTGCACCGCGATCAACGCGGACGCGCTCGGCACCTGCCGCGCGATCGCGGGCGAGGGCGACGCATGCGGGGCCTCGACGGTCTGTGCGACGGGCCTCTTCTGCGACGTCCGCGCCGAGCCGCCGGTGTGCACGCGCTCGCGGGAGGACGGCGCGGAGTGCCAGTCGTCGCTCGAGTGCGCGAGCTTCTCGTGCGTCGAGAACGAGTGCGCGCCGCGCGCGCCGCTCTGCGAGGCGAGCTGAGCGCGGTCGCGTCGGGCGGGTGATCGTCATCGGCGTCGGGTGCCACGCGGGGGCAGCGGGCGGCGATCGTGATCGGCGGCGGGCGCCGGCGGGTGGCGTCGGGCGGTGATCGTGATCGGCGGCGGGTGCCGGGCGGTGGCGTCGGCCGGTGATCGTGATCGGCGGCGGGAGCCGGGCCGTGGCGTCGGGCGGTGATCGTGATCGGCGTCGGGCGCCGGGCGGTGGCGTCGGCCGGTGATCGCGATCGGCGGCGGGCGCCGGGCGGTGGCGTCGGCCGGTGATCGTGATCGGCGTCGGGCGCCGGGCGGTGGCGTCGGGCGGTGATCGTGATCGGCGTCGGGTGCCGGGCGGTGGCGTCCGCTGCCGATCGTGATCGCCTCCGGGCGCCACGAGCCGATACCGCGAACAGGGACAAACCGGCTCCGGTGCCGGCTCGAGGTACCGCGAATAGGGACAAATCGGCTCCTGGTGCCGGCCCGAGGTCCCACGAACAGGGACGAACCCGTCCCACCCGGCTCGCGCGGACGCGTCGCGCAACTCCTGCGCGAGCGTGCGGCCCCAGCACGTTCGGTCGCAGCGGAACAGCCGACAAACGTGGGGCTCGCGCGCGGTGCGCGGGTTGCTCCGAGCCGGGGCCCACGATGAACCCCTTCGAGCAGCTCCAGCATCGCGCGCAGCGGCGCGCCGAACAGAAGGCCTCGCAGGCGATGACCGGGTGCTTCATCACCGCGTTCGGCGTCGGCCTCGCGGGGTGCATCCTCTCCGGCGTCGGCGGGTACGTCGCGTGGCAGCTCTACCGCGCGAGCTCCGATCCCTGGGCCGGCGGCATCGGCAACATCGAAGCGACGGCGATCTGGGACGGCACCGGGCCGCTCGTGTGCGCGGGCAACCAGGTGCTCGACGTCACGCCCGTCACCGCGACGCTCGGCGCGAGCCCCGCGATCTCCGCGATGGGCAACTGCCGGATGACGCTTCATGGCGTGAACGTGAGCGCGCCGATCGCGCTCCAGGTCGGGGGCAACGCCGAGGTGATCCTCGACGGAGGCTCGTACACCGGAGCGACCGCCGCGATCGTCGCGGGCGCGAGCTCGCACGTGGTGGTGCAGGGCGCGGTCATTCAGGGCGCGGTGCAGCGGACGGGCGGCGCGCGTGTGGAGGGGATGTGATGGAATCGAACGCCATGACGATGACACCCGAGCAGATCCTCGACGCGGTCGACGCCGATCTCGGCGCCGAGCGGTACGCGCAGGCGAGCCAGAAGATCACCTCGCTCGGCTCGCTGGCCGCGCTGCCACCGGCGCTGTGGGGGCGCGCGGTGCTGCGCTCGCTGCGGTGCCGGCTGCTCGCGGGTGAGCCGGTGGATCGCATCGCGATCGACGCGCGCGCCCAGCTCGTGCGCGCCGAGGACCCGAAGGTGCGCGCGCGGCTGCACACCGAGATCGCGTACTCGTTCGTCGCGAAGCGCTGCGAGGCGCTCGCGCGCGAGGAGGTCGAGCACGCGCGCGTCGCGTGGCCCGAGGGCAGCGTGTGGGCGACCGCGCTCTCGTGGGTCGCGCTGCGCTTCGATCATCGCGACGAAGCGCTGGCGCGCGCCGAAGAGGGCACGCGCCTCGAGGAGCCCGAGAGCGCGCAGATGCTGCTCGCGCGCGTGCACTACGTGTGCGGGCGCTTCGACGCCGCGCTGAGCACGCTGGGATCGCTCGTCGATGCGCCGCGCCATCGGGTGGCCGCGCTGCGGCTGCGCGCCGACGTCGACCGGGTGCGCGGTGACTGGCAGGGGTTCCTCGATCACGTCGCGCGCATCCTCGAGGTCACGCCGGGGGGCGCGCATCGCCGTCGTGATCAGCTCGATCGTGCGAGCGCGCTGTTCGCGCTCGGTCGTCGCGAGGAGGGCGCCGAGGTCTATCGCGCGCTGTGGCGCGAGGACGCGGACGACGGGGAAGGGCGCTTCGCGCGCGAGGTGCTGAACCACCTCGAGCGCGGCGCGGCGGGCGAGCGCAAGCGCGTGATGCTCCCGGCGTTCCCGACGGTGCAGCAGAAGCGCAACTACTGCGGGCCCGCTTCGCTCGAGCTGGTGCTGCGCTCGCTGGGCATCGACGTCGATCAGGATCGCATCGCGCCCGAGGTGAAGGGCGATCGTGGATCGACGCTCCACGCGATGACGACGTACCTCGAGTCGCACGGGCTCGTGACGCGCCGCTTCGAGGGCGACGCGTCGCGCTTCCGCGCGTGCCTCGAGCTCGGATTGCCGGTGATCGTCGAGGAGGAGTACTCCACGACGAGCCACGTCGCGGTGATGATCGGCGTCGACGAGGAGCTCGGGCTGCTCTTCGTGCAGGACCCGATGACGCACGTCACGTCGGAGCGCCTGATCCACACCCAGGGCTCGCTCGGGAAGCTCTATCGCAACGCGGCGATCGTCGCGTTCCGGGCCGGCGACGAGAAGGCGATCGCGGCGCTCGATGCCGCGGGGGTGAAGGACGCCGAGCACATCCGGATCATCGACTCGTGCGCGACGCCGGACGTCGAGCGCGACCCCGAGGAGATCCTGCGGCGCTGCGATCGCGCGATCGCGCTCGAGCGCGACTACCCGCTCGCCTGGAATCGGCGCACCCACGCGCTCTTCCGGCACTTCGCGCAGTACCGCGCGCAGACGAACCTCGCGCGCTTCCTCGCGGCGCTGCGCGAGGCGCGCGTTCGTTATCACGACCAGGAGTGGCCGCATCAGATCCACGGCTGGTACCTGATGGACGAGGGGCGCTGGGAAGAGGCGCTCATCGAGCTCGAGGAGGCGCTGCGCCTCGACCCCGGCGACTCGAACAACGCGCAGGACATCGCCGAGTGCCACATGAGCATGAAGCGACGCGCCGACGCGGACGCGGCGTTCTGGAAGACGCTCACGATCGATCCGACGCACGCGCGCGCGACCGAGAACTTCGCGTCGCACGCGCTCGAGGGCGGCGCGATCGAGCTCGCCGAGCACCTCTCGCGGTGCGCGCGGGTGATGGCGCCGAACAACCCGTTCAACTGGATGACGGCGTCGAAGATCGCGGAGAAGCTCGGCAAGCGCGACGAGGCGATCACGCTCGCGCGCAAGTGCATGGAGATCTCGCCGCGCTACACGTACGGCGCGATCCACCTCGCGCAGATGCTCTCGACCGATCGCGACGACGCGCAGCGCGACGAGGCGCTCGAGATCGTGTCGCGCCTGTCGCGCGAGGCGCCGCTCTGGTTCGAGCCGCGCTGGCGCGCCGCGCAGATGCTCGAGGAGCGCGGGCGCATCCAAGAGGCGGTCGATCTGCTCGTCGCGGGGCTCGAGATCGCGCAGGACGAGCCGGTCGATCTGCTGCGCACGCTGACCGCGATCCTCCACGACGCGGGCGACACCGAGCGCGAGGTCGAGTACGCGGAGCGCTTCGCGATGGCGCGCCCCACCGTGGGCATGCTGGGCGTGCTGTTCGACGTGCTCGAGCGCGCGGATCGCCACGCGCGATTGCTCGAGGTGCTGCACGACTTCCACGCGCAGAGCCCGGACTCGCCGTACGCCTGCGCGCAGCTCGCGGCGCGTGTCGTCGGGCAGGACGACGACGACGCACAGGCGATCGCGCTCTTCGAGAAGGCGGTGCAGGGCTCGCCGACGTACGCGTGGGCACGTCGTTGTCTCGCGACGCTGAAGGGGCGCGACGACGCGGACGGTGCGATCGCGCTGCTCGCGAGAGCGCCCGGCGCGAAGGACGCGTACGTCGAGCTCGATCGTGCGGCGCAGCTGGTCGAGGTGCGGCGCTGGGACGAGGCGAGCGACGTGCTCGCGCCGTTCGAGGGTCAGCTCGGATGGAGCGGTCAGGAGCTGCGCAATCGCATCGTGCTGCGCGATCGCGAGGCGAAGGACGCGCTCGATCCGAGCTCGAGCGAGCTGCGCGCGCAGCTCGCGTTCGCGGGATCGCTCGGGCGCTTCGACGTGGTGCGCGAGATCGACGCGCGGCTGCCCGCGGACGACGCATCGGCGCGCACGATCCTGATCGCGTCGACGGATGGATGGGACGAGCTGCGCCCGCTCGTCGACGCACGTCTCGCGCGGCTCGAGGGCGATCCGCGCGCGGTGCACTACGACCGCACCTGGGCGTACGCGGTGCTCGCGGGCAGCCGCGCGGTGAGCGGAGATCGCGCGGCGTTCGACGCGCTGATCGCGCACGAGCGCAACCCGAAGCTGCTCGTCGCGTCGATCAGCACCGCGCACCACGTGCGTCATGCCGAGCTCGTGCGCGCGGCGCGCGAGGCGATCGCGATGCTGGGCGAGGATCGCGCCGAGACGTGGATCACGCGCGCGCGACTCCGCGCGTCGGAAGGCGCGCACGAGGCGGCGATCGAGGCGGCGCAGATCGCGACCGAGCGCTTCCCCCACTCGCTCGCGGGGTGGTCGATGCTCGCGGTCGAGCTGCTGATGGTCGACCGCCTCGACGAGGCGCAGCACGCGGCGCGACGCGGCGCGCGCGGATGGCAGCCCTGGGTGGCCGAGCACGAGGCGGCAGGTCTGGTCGCGCTGGTGCGCGGAGATCGCGAGCTCGCGGCGAAGCACGCGCATGCGGCGTACTCGCGGCTCGTCGCGCGCGGGTTCGCGGAGGACACGTTCCCGCTGGTCGTCGCGCTGCGCGCGGCACTCGGGGGCGACGAGGCGCGCCTCGAGTGGGCGCGTGTGCAGCCGGACCTCCATCGCGATCCGAGCGCGCCGCTGTGGGGACGGCTCGCGGAGATCGCGCGCGCCGCGCGCGCCGTGTCGACCTGAGACGCGGACTTCGGGGAGGCGAGCTGGGCCTTGCGCGGCGCCGCCGTGAGGGTCGCGGAGCCCGATCGAACGGTCGAAGTTGCTCCCGGTGACGTCGGGGGAGCCCGTTGCAACGCTTGCAAGGGGCTCCCCGCGCGTCGCCGACGCGCGCTCGGACGCTTGCAACGGGCTCCGCGAGCGTCGCGGCGCGCTCTCGGACGCTTGCAGCGGGCTCCGCGAGCGTCGCCGGCGCGCCCTGCAACGCTTGCAACGGGCTCCGCGGGTGTCGCCGACGCGCTGTGGAAGGTTTGCAACGGGCTCCGCGAGCGTCACCGGCGCGCCCCTGCACCGCTCGCAGCCGGCCCCCGAGCGTCACCGGCGCGGCCCTGCACCGCTCGCAGCCGGCCCCCGAGCGTCACCGGCGCCCTCTGCATCGCTCGCCACCGGCACCACGCGCGTCGCGCCATCGTTGCCGGCCCGTGGGCCCGGTCGCGCGCCCGCACCCGCAACGTTTCTTCACCGTTCCTACCGGTACGGTGGGGTTCACAGCGCGGGGTTGAAACTTACGGTCAGCCGTCATGAGCCACCCGGAATCCCCGCTTCCCCTGCTGCCGCTCCGGCACGGCGTCGTGCTGCCGGGTCGTGTGACCACCATCCCGGTGGGTCGACCCCGCTCGCGCGCCCTCGCGGACGCGCTTCGCCCTGGTGATCGCGTCCTGCTCGCCGTGCAGCGCGATCCTTCGCAGGAAGATCCTTCGCTCGCCGATCTCCACCCGATCGCGACGCTCGCGCGAGTGACCGACAAGACGGACCGCGGCTCGCGTGGTGTGATCCTCGTCGTCGAGCCCACCTCGCGCTACCGCCTGATCTCGCTGCTCCAGACGGTGCCGTACTGGACCGCGCGTGCCGAGCTCGCCGAGGAGACGAGCGGCGGTGACGAGGCCCAGATCCTCGCGACCGCGCTGCGCGATCACCTCCGCGAGCTCGCCCCCGGCGACTCGCAGCTGCACGAGCTGCTGCGCGAGACCCGCGACCCCGCCGTGCTCGCCGATCGTGTCGCCGCGTGGATGGACACCGACGACGCGAAGAAGACCGAGGTGCTCCTCCAGCTCGACGTCACCGCGCGCCTGCGCCGCGTCGCCGAGCTGATCAACGAGGCGCGCGCCAAGGCCGAGCTGCGCAGCAAGATCGACGGCGAGGTCCGCAAGGAGCTCGGCAAGCACCAGAAGGAGGCGATGCTGCGCCAGCAGCTGCGCGCCATCCAGAAGGAGCTCGGCGAGGGCGACGACAAGGACGAGCTGCGCGAGAAGCTCGACGCGATGGAGCTCCCCGAGGAGGTCCGCGAGGTCGTCGATCGCGAGCTGCGTCGGCTCGACCAGGTCGGGCCGAACCAGGCCGAGGGCAACGTGATCCGCACGTACCTGCAGTGGATCGCGGATCTGCCGTGGACCGATCGCGCGCCTGCCTCGAGCGACATCGACGCGGTCGCGCAGAAGCTCGAAGAGGACCACTACGGCCTCGACGACGTGAAGCGCCGGATCCTCGAGCACATGGCCGTGCTCAAGCTGAGCGGCGCGAGCAGCAACGCGGCGCGCGGCACGATCCTCTGCCTCGTCGGTCCGCCCGGCGTGGGCAAGACCTCGCTCGCGCAGTCGGTCGCGGCGGCGACCGGTCGTCCTCTGCAGCGCGTGTCGCTCGGCGGCGTGCGTGACGAGGCGGAGATCCGCGGTCATCGCCGCACGTACATCGGCGCGCTGCCCGGTCGTCTGATCGCGGCGATGCGCAAGGCGAAGGTGAAGAACCCCGTCATCGTCCTCGACGAGATCGACAAGATGGGGCGCGGCTGGCAGGGCGATCCCGAGGCCGCGCTGCTCGAGGTGCTCGACCCCGAGCAGAACAAGAACTTCACCGACCACTACATGGAGCTGCCCTTCGATCTCTCGGAGGTGCTCTTCATCGCGACCGCGAACGATCTCTCGACGCTCTCCGCGCCGCTCCGTGATCGCCTCGAGATCATCGAGGTGACCGGCTACACGGCCGAGGAGAAGGTGCAGATCGCGCATCGCCACCTCGTCCCGCAGCAGCTCGTGAAGGCGGGCATGCCCGAGAAGAGCGTGCTGTTCGCCGACGAGATCCTCGCGGCGATCGTCCGCGACTACACGCGCGAGGCCGGTGTTCGTCAGCTCGCGCGCGAGATCCAGAAGGTCGCTCGCTCGGTGGCGCTCGACGTCGCCCGCGCGAAGACCGACGAGCACGGTGAGCGCGAGGCGGTGACGGTCACGTCCGAGCATCTGAAGAAGAGCCTCGGCAAGCCGCGCTTCCTCTCCGACATGGCGGAGCGCGGCAACGCACCCGGCATCGCGGCAGGCCTCGCGTGGACGCCGGTGGGAGGCGACATCCTCTACATCGAGACCACGAAGATGCCGGGGAAGGGCCGCCTCGAGATCACGGGGCAGCTCGGCGACGTGATGAAGGAGTCGGCGCGCGCTGCGCTCGCCTACCTCCGGAGCCGCGCCGACGAGTACGGCGTCGATCCCGAGTTCCTCGAGAAGCACGACCTGCACATCCACGTGCCGGCCGGTGCGATCCCGAAGGACGGCCCGAGCGCGGGCGTCACGATGTTCACCGCGCTCGCATCGCTGCTCACCGGACGTCGCGTTCGCAGCGACGTCGCGATGACCGGTGAGGCCACGCTCCGCGGACGCGTGCTGCCGATCGGCGGCGTGAAGTCCAAGGTGCTCGCGGCGCACCGCGCCGGGTTCAAGCGGGTGATCCTTCCGAAGCTGAACGAGCGCGACATCGACGACGTGCCGGAGTCGGTGCGCGGCGAGCTCGAGTTCGTGATCGCCGAGGAGATGCGCGAGGTGCTCGCGGCCGCGCTCGAGCCCGATCCGGTCGCGGTCGACGCGGGCCCGACGACTCCGTCGACGCCGAAGGGCGGCGGCGAAGGCGCCGTGATCGCGTGATCGAGCGCGCATCGTGATCCACGACGACGCCCGGTCCGGGAATCTCCCGGACCGGGCGTTGCATTCGGCGGCGCCGTGCGCGTGAATCGTGCCGTGTCGTGCCGCCGGATATCGCTGCTCTGCACAGCGTTGCTCGCCGTCGCTTGCGGAGGGAACGACGAGCCACCCGCGTCGCAGCTCGTCGACTATCGGCGCGACATCCTGCCGATCTTCAGCGAGCACTGCTTCGCGTGCCACGGGCCGGACGAAGGACGACGCCTCGCGGGGCTGCGCCTCGACACGCGCGACGACGCGATCGCGGAGCGGCCCGACGGACGCCGCGCGATCGCGCCCGGGGAGCCCGCTGCCAGCCTGGTGATCGAGCGGGTGCGCGAGACCGATCCCGCGCGACGCATGCCGCCCGGCGGCGCGCTGAGCGAGGCGCAGATCGCGCTGCTCGAGCGATGGATCGCGGAGGGCGCGCAGTACGAGCGGCACTGGTCGTTCGCGCCTCCGTCGCGACCCGAGGTGCCCGGTGGTGCCGTCGACGACGCGTTCGACGCGTTCGTGCTCGATCGGCTCGCGCGTGAAGGCATCGAGCCTTCGCCGGCGGCCGATCCCGCGACGCTGATCCGTCGCGTCACGCTCGATCTCACCGGGCTTCCCCCGACGCCCGCGGAGGTCGATGCGTTCGTCGCCGATCCCAGCGACGACGCGTACGCCGCCCTCGTCGATCGTTTGCTCGCGTCGCCGCGCCATGCCGAGCACCTCGCGCGCGACTGGCTCGACTTCGCGGGCTACGGCGACACCAACGGCATCTACTTCGACGAAGAGCGCACGATGTGGCCGTGGCGCGACTGGGTCATCGACGCGTTCGCGCGCAACGAGCCGTTCGACGACTTCCTCGTCGCGCAGATCGCGGGCGATCTGCTGCCCGGCGCGAGCGACGACGACGTGCTCGCGACCGCGTTCCTGCGCCACGCGCCGACCACCGAAGAGGGCGGCATCGACGAAGAGGAGTGGCGCATCCAGTACGCGATGGATCGCGCGAGCCTCGTCGGCGGTCAGCTGCTCGGCATCACGGTGCGCTGCGCGCGCTGCCACGATCACAAGTACGATCCGATCCCGGCGCGCGACTTCTACCGACTGACCGCGTGCTTCGATCGTGTGCGCGATCGCGGGCGCACCGCGTACCAGGACGATGGCGTCCCGCTGCTCGCGGCGCAGAGCCCGCTGCAGCGCGCCGCGCTCGACGAGGTGCGCGCCGAGATGACGAGGCTGCGCGGAGAGCTCGACGCCGAGGGCGCGCTCGCGCGGTGGGAGAGCACGGTCGATCGCACCGCGCCGAGCTGGATCGCGCCGACGTACGCGGCGCTGCGCACCGAACGAGGCACGATCCTCACCGAGGACGCCGCGCGCTCGATCGTGGCGTCGGGACCGGTGCCCAACGTCGAGACGTGGTGGCTCGACATCACCGCGCCCGCGGAGATCCGCGCGATCCGCATGGAGCTCGGAGGACGCCGCGCGAGCGACGCGCCGTCGATCTCCGACGTGTCGGCGCGCATCGAGCGCGCGGATCGCCGCACGCGCGTGACCTTCGAGAGCGCGTCGCGCCTCGACGGCACCGCGATCCCCGAGATCGTCGATGGGCGCACCACGACGAAGATCTACGTCGAGTCGCCGACGACGATCGTGCTGGTGCCCGCGGAGACGATCACGCTGGGCGAGGGCGAGACGCTCTCGCTGCGCATCGATCAGCGACAAGGATGGAGCGGCGTGTTCCGCGACATCCGCGTGCTCGTCGCGTCCGAGCCGCGCGCGACGCTCACCGACGAGCTCGATGCGATCCTCGCGACCCCGCGCGCTTCGCGCACCGCTGCGCAACAATCGCTGCTGCGCGATCACGTCGCGCGCGTGCACGCCGAGCCCGCGACGCGCGCGATCGCCCAGCGTCTGTCCGCGCTGGAGGCCCGTGAGCGCGAGCTCGCCGCGACCCCGAGCACGCGCGTGATGCGCGACGACGATCCCGAGCGCGTCACCCACGTGCGGCTGCGCGGTCAGTTCGATGCGCTCGGCGATCGCGTGACGTGTGGGCTGCCCGAGGTGCTCACCATCGACGATCCCGACGCGCGCGTGCGCGACCGGCTCGAGCTGGCGCGATGGATCGTCGGCCCGACGAGCCCGACCACCGCGCGCGTGATCGCGAGCCACTACGTGCAGCTCTTCTTCGGGCGCGGGCTCGTGGGCACCCCCGACGACTTCGGCACGCGTGGCGAGCCCCCTTCGCACCCCGAGCTGCTCGACTGGCTCGCGATCGAATTGCGCGACGGCGGCTGGGACATGCGCGCGCTCGTCCGCGCGATCGTGACGAGCGACACCTATCGCCAGTCGTCGCGCATCCGCGCCGATCTGCTCGCGCGCGATCCCCAGAACCGCCTGTTCTGGCGCGGTCCGCGCGGGCGCCTCGATGCCGAGGTGATCCGCGATCAGGCGCTCTTCGCGAGCGGCTTGCTCGTCGAGTCGATCGGCGGGCCGAGCGTGCGTCCGTATCATCCCGACGGGCTCTACGAAGAGCGGCAGGACAGCTTCGGCGAGCTCGTCACGTATCGCCCCGATCGGCGCCCCGAGCAGAACCATCGTCGCTCGCTCTACACGTTCTGGCGGCGCGGCTCGCTCCTGCCCTC
Organism: Sandaracinus amylolyticus; assembly: GCF_000737325.1. Taxonomy (NCBI): domain Bacteria; kingdom Pseudomonadati; phylum Myxococcota; order Polyangiales; family Sandaracinaceae; genus Sandaracinus; species Sandaracinus amylolyticus. Next base: position 9,027,139 of record NZ_CP011125.1, on the reverse strand, counting down.
GATGGCAATCGTCGACGCGCCATCACGCGTCACGCCCGTCGCGCGGCGCGACGTCACCAGCACGCCGACCCAGGCGCTGGCGCTGATGAACGAGCCGGTGATGGTCGAGGCCGCGCGCCACCTCGCCGAGCGCATGCGGCGCGAAGCCGGCGACGATCCCGACGCGCAGATTCGTCTCGCGTTCCGGCTGCTCACCGCGCGCACGCCGCGCGACGAAGAGGTCGCGGTGCTGCGCGCGGCCTACGACGCCGAGCTCGACGCCGCCCTCAGCGATCCCTCGATCCTCGGCGTGCTCGCGATCGGCGAGTCCGGCCGCGACTCCGCGGGCGATCCCGCCGCCCACGCCGCGCGCACCCTCGTCGCGCGCACGATCCTGAACCTCAGCGAGACGCTCTCGAGGGAGTGAACGTGAACCGACGCGCTCTTCTCACCGGCTCGATGTCGCTGCTCGGCACCGCCGCGCTCGCGTCGCTGCTCCCTCTCGGCCGCGAGCGCGCGCTCGCGATGCCGCACTTCACGCCGAGGGTGCGGCGCGTCGTGTACCTCTTCATGTCCGGCGGGCCCTCGCAGCTCGAGACCTTCGATCACAAGCCCGGCCTCGCCGCGCTCGACGGCACCGAGCTCCCGGAGTCGATCCGCCGCGGGCAGCGCCTCACCACGATGACCTCGGGCCAGAGCTCGTTCCCGGTGGTCGCGCCGCGCGTCGGCTTCACCCAGCACGGCGAGAACGGCACGTGGGTCAGCGATCTGCTGCCGCACCTCGGCTCGATCGTCGATCGCCTCTGCATCGTGCGCTCGATGCACACCGACGCGATCAACCACGATCCCGCGGTCACGCTGATCCAGAGCGGCAGCATGAACCCCGGGCGCCCGTGCATGGGCTCGTGGGTGAGCTACGGGCTCGGCGCGCCCACCCGCGATCTGCCGACCTTCGCGGTGCTGCTCTCGAACAGCGGGCTCTTCGGCGGACAGCCGCTCAGCACGCGCTTCTGGAGCAGCGCGTTCCTGCCCGCGCACCACCAGGGTGTGCAGCTGCGCGGCGGAAGCGATCCCGTGCTCTATCTCGACGACGGTACCGGCGCACCGCAGGCGAGCCGCGAGCGCCTCCGCGACGCGCGCACCGCGCTCGACCAGATGCACGCGGACGAGACCGGCGATCCCGACGTCACGGCGCGCATCGAGGCGTACGAGCTCGCGTTCCGCATGCAGACCTCGGTGCCCACGCTCGCGCGCGCGGGCGACGAGCCCGAGAGCACCTACACGCTCTACGGCGACGACGCGCGCATCCCCGGCACGTTCGCCGCGAACTGCGTGCTCGCGCGGCGCCTGCTCGAGGACGACGTGCGCTTCGTGCAGCTCTACCACCGCGACTGGGATCACCACGGCACGATGCAGACCGACCACCCGATCGCGGCGCGCGCCGTCGATCGCGCGTCGACGGCGCTGGTGCTCGACCTCGAGCGACGCGGACTGCTCGAGGACACGCTGGTGATCTGGGGCGGCGAATTCGGCCGCACCGTGTACGGGCAGGGCGAGGTGCGCACCGATCAGTACGGGCGCGATCACCACCCGCGCTGCTTCTCGATGTGGCTCGCGGGCGGTGGCGTGCGCGGCGGGCTCGTCCACGGGACGACCGACGACTACTCGTACAACGTCGTCGACGGCGCGCTCCACGTGCACGACTTCCAGGCGACGGTGCTGCACCTGCTCGGGTTCGATCACACGCGCCTCACGTATCGCAGCGAGGGCCGCGACTTCCGGCTCACCGACGTGTCGGGGCGCGTCGCGAACGAGCTCCTCGACGAGTGAGCATCTGCACGGCGCGCAGCCGCGCGCGCGGTGACCCGAACGAGCGCCCGCGCTCCACGTGATGGAGCGTGGGCGTCCGCATCTCGTCCCTGCTTCGCATCTCCCAGCACACGCCGGCGAGCCCTACGGATCGAGCAGTGGCGAAGGACGAGGGCACGAGGGCACGAGCGCGTTCCTTGTTCGCGGAGAACGGCAGTGTTAGGCTGCCTGACACTCGCGAATCCGAGGGCTCGGTGAGGTCACCGCCTCCGGCTCGCGCCACCGTACCGAGCAGCAGCGCCGCCCGTATGGTCCGCCTGACCGACAGAATCTCTCTCACCGAGATCGTCGAGAAGGTTCGCGGCTACCAACCTCAGGCGGACTTCGACCTCGTCAATCGCGCGTACGTCTTCTCCGCGCAGAAGCACGAGGGGCAGAAGCGGAAGTCGGGCGAGCCCTACTTCACGCACCCCGTCTCGGTCGCGAACATCATCGCGGAGATGAAGCTCGACAGCGCGAGCGTCTGCGCCGCGCTGCTCCACGACGTCCTCGAGGACACCGACGTCACGACCAAGCAGATGGAGGAGATCTTCGGCGAGGAGGTCTCCTTCCTCGTCGACGGCGTCACGAAGCTCGGCAAGATCAACTTCACCTGCAAGGAAGACCAGCAAGCGGAGAGCTTCCGCAAGATGCTGGTCGCGATGGCGCGCGACATCCGCGTGCTGCTCGTGAAGCTGGCCGACCGTCTCGACAACATGCGGACCCTCGAGCACATGAAGCCCGAGGCGCAGGCCCGCATCGCGCAGGAGACGCTCGAGATCTACGCGCCGCTCGCCGGTCGGCTCGGTATCAACTGGCTCAAGAGCGAGCTCGAGGATCTCTCGTTCCGATACCTGTATCCCGAGGCCTACGTCGACATCATCGCGAAGTCGAAGAAGGTCTCGCGCGACCAGGAGCGGTACATCAGCGACGTCTGCAAGCGACTGCAGAAGATGCTGATCGAGCGCGGGTTCGCCGCCGAGTGCAGCGGGCGCATGAAGCACCTGTACTCGATCTACCGCAAGATGCGGCAGAACAACTGCGAGTTCGAGCAGGTGCACGACGTGCTCGCGTTCCGCGTGCTCGTCGAGAACGTCGCGGACTGTTACGCGGCGCTCGGGGTCATCCACTCGCAGTGGACCCCGATCCCCGGCCGCTTCAAGGACTACATCGCGCTGCCGAAGCCCAACATGTACCAGTCGTTGCACACGACGGTCATCGGGCCCGGCCAGCGACGCATCGAGGTGCAGATCCGCACCGACGAGATGCACAAGACGGCCGAGAACGGCATCGCGGCGCACTGGAAGTACAAGGACAAGAGCGGCGGTCCGGACGCGAAGGACGCGGCGCGCTTCGCGTGGCTGCGCCAGCTGATGGAGTTCCAGCAGGAGGTCGCGGACCCCGCCGAGTTCCTCGACTCGGTGAAGGTCGATCTCTTCGCGGACGAGGTCTACGTCTTCACGCCGAAGGGACAGCTCAAGGTCTTCCCGCGCGGCGCGACGCCGATCGACTTCGCGTACTCGGTGCACTCGGAGGTCGGTGATCACTGCGCGGGCGCGCGCGTGAACGGCGCGATCGTCCCGCTGCGATACACGCTGCACAACGGCGACACCGTCGAGATCATCACGTCGCCGCAGCAGCATCCGAGCAAGGACTGGCTCGACTTCGTGCAGACGGGCCGCGCGCGCTCGCGGATCCGCACGTACATCCGGAGCGAGGAGCGGCGCCGCTCGATCAAGCTCGGCAAGGACCTCGTCGAGCGCGCCTTCCACAAGAAGGACATGTCGTTCGCGCGCTTCCTGAAGAGCGGCGAGGCCGAGCGGGTCTCGACGCACTTCAAGGTGCAGAGCCCGGACGAGCTCTTCGCGGCGGTCGGCTACGGGCGCGTGTCGGCCGGCGACGTCTACGACGCGGCGATCCAGGACGAGAAGTCGGCGGACGCGCTGCGGCCCTCGTTCATCGAGCGCACGGTGCGTCGCGTCACCGGCAGCTCGAGCGCGGGCGGGATCCGCATCGACGACGTCGACGACGTGCTGGTGCGCTTCGCCCAGTGTTGCCAGCCGCTGCCGGGCGATCCGATCACCGGATGGATCACGCGCGGGCGCGGTGTGACGGTGCATCGTCGCGGGTGCCCGAAGGCGATGGAGCTCGACCCCGAGCGCCGCATCGACGTCGCGTGGAGCGAGGCGATCAAGATCGCGCGTCCGGTCGCGCTGCGGATCATCACGTCGGATCGTCCGGGCATCCTCGCGAACGTGAGCGCTGCGTTCACCGAAGCGGGCGTGAACATCCAGGAGGCGAACTGCCGCGTCGGACCCGACGGACAGGCGGTGAACCTCTTCCAGTTCCTCGTCGACGACGCGGGGCGCTTGCAGAACCTGATGCGCAGGATCCAGGGCGTCGAAGGCGTTTATTCGGTCGAGCGCGCCTGAGCGCGTCTCCAACAACGCTCGCCCGCTCAGGCCCTCCCGTCCACGTGCTCCGCACGTTCCATGCGGGTCCTGCGCGAGCGAGCATTCCAGCTCGAGGAGCGATCAGGCGCCCGCGGGCGCCTGATCGTAGATGCGCGTGCCGCGCGGCGCGTCTTCTTCTTCTGCTGCGCGCGTCGCGCGACGCCACGTGTGGGTGCGACCCGCGCGATCGAACGTCGCGATCAGCGCGCCGATGCCGACCGTGCTGGCGACGAGCCCGACGAGGCCGTCCATCAGCGGCACGAGCGCGATGAGGCGCAGCGCGCCCACGCCGAGCAGCGACCAGAGGACGCGATCACGGAGCTCGCGCGTGGAGTGGCGACGCGCCGAGAGCGCGCGACCGAGCAGCCAGCCGCTCGTGACGTAGCCCGCAGCGGCGAGCGGGACCGCGAGGATCGACGTCGCGATCGCGAGCGGGATCCCGAGGATCGTGAGCGTGAGCGCGAAGATCGTGAGCGGGATGCCGACCGCGACCATGAGGCCCATCAGCAGCGTGCGGCGCGTCTCGTACGTCGCGGTGCGGTAGACGCGCTCCGCGGTCTCGTGCGGGACGAGCCACGCCGCGATCGCGGCGAGCCCGAGCAGCGCGAACGTCCCCGCGGCCCAGCTCAAGAAGTACGAGAGCGCACCGACCGCGGGGTCGGGCCGCTCGTACTGCGCCGCGGCGAGCGTGGGCGAGAGCGTGATCGCCACGATCGCGGCCGAGAGCCACGCGAGGCACGCCTTCGATCGTGAGCGCATGTCCATGCCTCGCGGATTCAGCAGTGGCTGTGCCAGCGCGTTCACCGTGGGTATGGATCAATCCGTCGCAGACGAATACGCTCGGATCCCGACGCGATGCTACCCGCGGCGGTCCAAGAGGCGCTCTCCACGCTGACCGCGGCGCTCGCGGTCGATCCCGCGATCCAAGGCGCGCTCTACGCGCGCTGGCGCGCGAACGCGATGCCCGAGCCCGATCTGCCGCGCGCGGCCGGCGCGGCGGCGGACGTGCTCGATCGCGCGATGCCCGCGCTCACGCGATCGCAGAACGGGCTCGCCGACCTCGGTGCGCTCTTCGGCGAGCCCGCGGGCGCGATCGTGTTCACGTGGTGCGCTGCGGGCGCCGCGCGTCGTGATGCGCGCATGGCGCGACTGCTCGCGAGCGCGGCGACGCGTCCCGAGCTCGCCTCGCGCGTCGCCGCCGCGGCGCGGGCGCGCATCGTCGAGGGACCGCTGCTCGACGCGCTCGCGTGCGCGCCGCTGCTCGGCACCGGCGATCGCTTCGCGCTCCCCGAGAACGCCGAGGCCGCGGCGCGCATGGAGATCTTGCTCTGGGAGGCGGGCGCGACGGCGCTCTCGCTGCCCGATCTCGGCGCGTGGGTGTGGGCGAGCCGCGAGACGTTCGAGGCGATCGTCGCGCGCCCGGCGCACGGATCGCTGCGGGGTCGCGTGCTCGCGGCGCGTTGTCTCGAGGTGAGCGCGCGCGGGATCCCGGCGAACGTCGATCCCGAGCTCGTCGGTCGCACGCTGCAGGTGCTGCAGCCGCTCTTGCTCCACCCCGAGCCGCTCGTGTGGATCCACGCGTCGCGCGCGCTGGGTCGGCTCACCGGATCGATCGATCAGCTCGAGGGCACGCTGCTCGACTGGATGCGCGGCGAGTCGCTGCTGCTGCGCCAGCGCGCGCTCACCGCGTTCGCGTCGCTGCCGGCCGAGCGGCTCAAGGTGCTCGCGAGCGAGCTCGTGCACATCCTCGACTCGCCCGAGGAGGGCTGGGCGCTCGCGGCGGTCGCGGCGGCGACGCCGTATCTGTTCTTCGAGCGGCGTGATCTCTGGGATCGCCTCTCCGCGCGCATCCTCGAGGGCGACGGCGGTGCGGTCGCGGCGCGCGCGCTCGCGCGCGGGCTCGGCACGTTGTGGCGGCGCGGGACGAACCAGAGCGCGATCGAAGGGCCCATGCGCCAGCTGCGCGAGATGGCGCGCCGCGCGCGCGCGAGCTCGCTCGACGAGCAGCGACGCTGGCTCGAGGTGATCGCGGTCACCGACCCGGTCGACGGCGCGGAGCGCGATCCGCTCGATCTCGAGCTCGGCCTCGAGAACCTCGTGCGCATCGCCGCGCAGTACGACGACGACGAGGCCGACGCGCGCGCGGCGCGCTTCGCGGGATCGCTCGCCGCGACGTTCGCGGAGGCGAGCCGCATCGCACTGGGCCAAGACACCCTCCGTCATCGCGCCGCCGCGATCAACGCGCTCGAGGGGTGCGCGCGCTCGCTCGCGCTGCGCTTGTGGGGCCCGCTGCTCGCGACGCGGCCCGAGGGCGAGCACGTCGACGCGCCCGATCTCGAGGCGACGTGGACGACGATCGCGCGCGCGCCCGCGGAGATCCTCGATCTCCTGAAGGAGCGCGAGCGCACCGAGGACGATCTGCCGCTCGAGGTGCTCGCGGTGCGGCTCGGCGGGTACGCGCTCGACGCGTGCGGCGAGGACAGCGAGCTCGGTCCGGGGAGCGGTCCCACCGCGCACGGCACGTGTCGCTGGCTGCGCAAGGTCGAGGGGCTCGCCGACGGTGCGCGCGATCTCCCGGCGCCGCTCGAGGGCGCGCTCAGCGCGCTCTTCTGGAGGCTCGTCGACACGACGCGCGGGACCGCGCTCGGCGAGGTCGACGACGTGCGCTGGCTCGGGCCGTTCGCGGCGTGGTGGGCGCTCGTGATCGATCGTCCCGCGATGCTGCAGCAGCTCGCGACCGCGCTGCCGATGATGGCGCCGGGCGCGCTCGCGCGATGTTGCGAGGAGGCCGAGGCGCTGCGCACCGCGGTCGCGTCGGGTGACGCGGAGGGGCGTTGGGGCGCGACGGCGGCGAGCGCGCTCGCCGCGTTGCACGCCGACGACACCGAGCTCGCGCACGCGCTCGCCGGACTCGCGCGCGGGCTCGAGAAATTCGCGAGCGCGGCGGGCCCGAAGCCCGATCTCGAGGCGCTCTGCCTCGAGCTCGTGATGAGCGCCGAGCGCCTGCAGGGCGCGCTCGCCGATCCCGTGAAGGCGCTGCACGCCGCGAGCGAGATCACCGCGGAGAATTCGCTCTCGCGCGCCGCGACCGAGAACGCACCGCGCGTCGCGGCGCTGATCGCGCGTGCGATCCGTGCGCGCGAGCTCTCGATGCTCGAGGTGTGGTTCGCGTCGCTCGGGCCCGTCGCGTCGGCGCTGGTCGAGGGCGCGGTGAGCGGCGCGGTGCGTCGCTCGCCTCCGCCGCCCCCCGCGCCGAAGAAGAAAGAGCCGAAGATCATCGAGGGCTACGAGCTCGTGAAGCCGCTCGGCGAGGGCGGGATCGGCACGGTGTGGCTGGTGCGCAAGCCGGGCGCCGATCGCTTCTTCGTGCTGAAGATCCCGAAGGCGGACGCGCTCGCGGGCGCGAGCGACACCGAGCGCGAGGGCATCCTCGCGTCGTTCGTCGAGGAGGCGAAGGCGCTCGCCGGGCTCTATCACCCGAACGTCGCGAACATCATCGATCGCGGCGTCTCGGGCGCGGTGCCGTTCCTGGTGCTCGAGTACCTGATCGGCGCGGACCTCAAGCAGTACGCGACCGCGCGACCGATGTCGCTCTTCGAGCTGCGCCAGGTCGTGGTCGAGTCGTGCGCGGGGCTCGCGGCGCTGCACGCGGCGGGGCTCGTGCATCGCGACATCAAGCCGGCGAACCTGTGGCTCCGACTGCCGCTCTCGGGCGGGGAGCGCTTCGAGGCCGACAAACATCGCGACCCGGCGCGCGCGCAGCCGCTCGCGACGGTCGTGATCGACTTCGGCATGGTGCGCGCGATGCGCGTCCCGCCCGAGGTCGGCGGGAAATTCGTCGCCGGGACGCCGGGATACATCGCGCCGGAGCAGGTGCTCGATCCGGTCGAGCTCGACGCGCGCGCAGACGTCTACGCGCTCGCGGGCACGATCTACAACGTCACGACGGGCCGCACGTTCTTCGACGATCTCGAGTCGCCGCGCGATCGCATCATCGCGCACATGAACCGCGATCCCTTCGAGGACGCGGAGCGCCTGCGCGCGTACCCCGCGGCGATGGCGAAGCTGATGCGCGCGGCGACCGCGCTCTCGCCGAAGGATCGCCCGTACCCGATGGAGCTCGCGCGCGAGTTCGTCGCGGCGCTCTGATCACCCCATGCACGGATGCATGACGCCTACACGTTTCGGCGTGCCGTGATGCATCCGTGCATCGCTCACTCGGTTCGCACCGTGATCGCCGCCTCGCGCTCGAAGTGCTTCGGGCCGCGAACATGGAACAGCCCGCGGTCGCCCGCGCGCGCGACGCCGATCTCGAGGTGGACCGCCGTGGGGCCCGGCGCCTCGAGCAGTGCGAGCGTGAACCCGATCTCGCACGGGTCGAGCTCCGCGCAGAGCGCGCGGAGGTCGCCGCCGCTCACGCCGGCACTGAGCGACGTCGACCCGTCCGCGAGTGAGCGCGTGTCGAGGACGACGAACTCGTCGAGCCCGGGATCGTCGGCGATCACCTCGAGCGCGGCGCGCCCTGGCGAGAACGCGCTCGCGAGCAGGCGCACGCCGGCGTCCGCCTGTGCAATCGCGGTCGCGTTGGGCGTGAGCACGACGTGGATCGTCGCTCCGGGCGCGAGCTCGAGCTGGAGTCGCTGGATGATCAGGGCGTCGTTCAAGGGCTGACAAGACGCGAGCCCGACGCAGAGCAGCGCTGATGCCGTCGAGCTCGTGAGTGTGCCGATTCGTGGCGTTCGCATGATGGGCAACCAGCGCAGCAGCCCACGTGCCATCGGGCCATACTGCGCGCATGCCCGATGAGCGGCCCTATCGCGCGGCTCCGCCCGACGCGCGACGGCTCGGATGGACCGAGACGCGCGCGGGACGCGCGACCGAGCTGACGCGTGAGCGACGCGCCGAGGCGACGTCGCGCGAGGTGGTGCCGATCGTGGTCGCGTCGACCGCGCTCGCCGTCGCGTTCGGCGCGCTCTCGGTGATGGCGCAGGGGCTCTCGATCGCGCTCGCGGCGGGGATCGCCGCGACGTGGCCGCTCTCGGTCGAGCGGATCCGCATCGACGAAGACGGGCTGGCGTGGCGCGATCGCCTGCTCGGATCGCGGCTGCGTCTTCCGCTCGATCGCGTGCTGCCGCGGGTCGTCGATCAGGAGGGCGAGCGCGCGCTGTTGATCGGATCGGGCGGCAATTGGCACCTCCTCGCGAGCGGCGATCCTGGCGACGTCGACGAGCTCGCGCGGCTCGTGGCGGCGGCGGTGGCGCGCGCTCGCGGGTGAGCGCGGCGCGCTATGTTGCATTGACAACATCGCGCGCCCGCGCCATACGGATCGCGTGCACGATCAGTTCACGTCGGACGGGATCGTCCTCGACAACGCGCTCGCGTACTGGATCCACCGCGTCTACCAGGCGACGCGCAACGCGACGTTCGCGGTGCTGCGCATCGACGACGAAGAGATCACGCCCGAGCAGTGGATCGTGCTGGTGCGCCTCTGGGAGTCGGACGGGCGCACCCAGACCGAGCTCGGCACGTCGACGTACCGCGATCGTCCGACGATGAGCCGCATCCTCGCGGGGATGGAGCGGCGCGAGCTGATCCGCCGCAAGACCGATCCCGAGAACGCGCGCGTGTGGCGGGTGTATCTCACGCCGCGCGCGAAGAAGCTGAAGGGCGAGCTCGTGCCGCGGGTGCGCGAGCTCGTCGCGCGCTCGCTCCGCGGGATCTCGAAGCAGGACCTCGAGGTCACGCGCGCGACGCTGCAGAAGATGTTCGCGAACCTCGACCAGGACGCGGGGCCGTGATCCCGCGTCGTGAATGTTGCATCGACAATATCGGAGGAGGACGACATGGAATTCCGTGATCACACGATCGAGTCCGCGCCCGAAGATGCTCGCGCGATCCTGAAGGCGACCGCGGGCCACGCGGGGTTCGTCCCCGCCGCGATGGCGCGCCAGGCCGTGGCGCCGCTGATGCTCGAAGCGTTCGTGCGCCTGCAGCAGACGTGGCGCGCCACCAGCCTCGACGAGCTCTCGCGCGAGGTCGTCGCGTTCGTGGTCGCGCACGAGGTCGGCTGCGAGCTCTGCGACGCGTTCCACGCGGCGCTGCTCACGCGCCTCGGGGAGACCGAGCTGCTGCGCGAGATCCGGATCGGCGCGCCGCTGAGCGACGCGCGGCTCGAGGCGGTGCGGCGCTTCACGAAGGCCGTGCTCGCGACGCGCGGCGAGGTCGGCGACGACGAGCGGGCTCGCTTCGCGGCGGCGGGGTTCGATGCGCGCGCCGCGCTCGAGGTGGTGCTCGGCGTGTCGATCTACGTGCTGTCGACGTACGCCAACCGCTTGGTCCGCGCGCCCGTCGACGCGCCGCTCGCGCAGTTCGCGCGCTGAGCGCGCGTCATCGGGAATCGAGCCCCTCGGCTCGGACGTCGTTGGCGCTCGGATCGCGTGCGCCGGTGCGCACAGTCCGTCCCGATGCGCTCGTCCGCGCTCTTCGCCCGCGCCCTGGTGTGGCTCGCGACGTTCGTCGTGATGCTCGCGCCGGGGCGCGCGCGCGCGCAGGCGCTCACGCCACCGTCCATCGCGCAGCTCGAGCCATTGCCGGCGCATCACGAGCGCGAGCTGATCGTCGAAGCGCTGGTGGGCGTCGACGGGCTCGCCGCGCTCGAGGCCTGCGATGCGACGCTCGCGCTCTGCGAGGCCGTCCACGTCGCGCTCGAGCGCTCGCGCTTCGTGCCGGCGCTGCGCGACGGCGCGCCGATCGCCGCGCGTGTCCGCATCCGTTGGGATCCGGTCGCGTTCGAGCCCGTGCTCCCCGAGGACGACGCGCCGTGGCGGGTGCGGTCACGCCGCGAGCCTCCGCCGTTCCGGGCCCGCGCGGAGGTGTCCCCGGTCGCGCCCGCGGTGCGGCGGCTCGAGCTGATCGAGGCGCGCGACGCGCCCGGCTCGATGGGCGATCCGCTGCGCGCGATCGAGTCGCTCCCCGGCGTCGTGCCGGTCGCGAACGGCGTGCCCTACGCGTTCGTCCGCGGCTCGCCGCCCGCGGGCACGCTCTACGTGTACGACGGCATCCCGCTGCCGCAGCTGTTCCATCTCGCGCTCGGGCCCGCGGTGGTGCACCCGCGCATGCTCGGCGCCATCGAGCTCCACGCCGGCGCCGCGCCCGCGCGCTGGGGCCGTCACATCGGGGGCGTCATCCTCGCGGAGGGCCCCGACGATCGCGCGCCGCTCGACGGAACGCACGGCGAGATCGAGGTGCGCCTCCTCGACGTGAGCGGCTACTTCGAGACGCCGCTTCCGAACGGCGGTCGCTTCGCGGGCGCGCTGCGCATCGGCTGGAGCTCGCTGCTCGCGGGCGCGTTCGTGCAGAACCTCGAGCTCGGCTTCGGCGACTACCAGCTGCGCGCCACCGTGCCGCTCGACGCGCACGACGACGTGCAGGTCGTCGCGCTGGGGTCCTACGATCGCTTCGCGTACAGCAGCGAGGCGGGGCGCGCGACGCACGCGGAGATCCAGTTCCATCGCGTCGAGGCGCGCGTCCGACGCCGAGCCGGCGCGTTCTCGGGGCTCGCGGCGCTGCGCGCGGGGTGGGACCGCACCGACTACTTCGGTGGGCTCGAGAGCGCGACGCACGCCGAGACGGGGCACGTCGCGGCGCGCCTCGAGGGCGGGCTGCGCGATCGCTTCGTCTCGTGGCGTGCGGGTGGTGACGTGCTCGCGAGCTTCGGTCGCAACCCCGAGATCGGCCTGCGCAACACGTTCCAGCCGCAGATCCAGGACGCGCTCACGCGCAGCACCGCCGCGCTGTGGACGGAGCTCACGCTCTTGCTGCTGCCCGAGCTCACCATCGACGTGGGTGCGCGCGTGGACACGTGGATGTACGCGCAGCGCCTCGAGGGCGCGCTCGATCCGCGGCTGCGCATCGCGTGGCGCCCGATCACCGAGCTCACGCTGCACGTCGGCGCGGGCGTCGCGCGACAGCCGCCCGGCTATTACCTGCCGGTCCCCGGCACCAACGACCTGATCCTCGCGCCCGGCCTGCAGACCGCGATGCAGCTCGACGGCGGCGCGACGTTCGAGCTGGGCTCGTTCCGCGCGGAGCTGCAGCTCTTCGTGCATCGCTACGAAGACCTCGTGTTCTCCGACTTCCTCACGATCCTCGACGAGCGCGGCGCGTGCGATCCGCTGCTCGAGCTTCCGGAAGACGCGTACTGCCCGACGATGCCGCTCGTGCCGCGCACGAACGGGATCTCGTGGGGCGGCGAGGGCCTGATCGCGATCGCGCCGCGCGAGCGCGTCTCGGGATGGATCTCGTACACGCTCTCGTGGAGCGAGCTCGATCCGATCTCGTTCGGCGGGGCGTGGGAGGTCGCGATGCGGCCGAGCTACGACGTGCGCCACGTGCTGAACGCGGTCGCGCGCTGGGAGATCGTGCCCGGGCTCTCCGTCGGTGCGCGCGTGCACTTGCGCAGCGGCGGGCCGCGTGGGTTCGCGTACCGCGACTTCTCGATGCCGCTCTCGCTGTTCGAGCGTGTCGAGCGCGAGGTGACGCCCTTCGCGCGGCTCGATGCGTCGATCGCGTACGCGTGGGACGCCGGCTGGGGCCGACTGCGCGTCTCGATCGAGTGGCTCAACGTGACGTTCGCGCAGGAGGCGATCGCGCTCGTGTGCGCGGTCGACGGCGACGGGATCCCGATCAGGTGCAACACCGACCGCGCGCCGCCGATCGTCGCGCCCAACCTCGGCCTCCGGATCGAGCTGTGACCCGCACCCGCGTGACGTGTCTCGTGGTGATCGCGATCGCCCTCGCATCGTGCGAGGGCACGTCGTTCCGCTGCGATCCGACCCCGAGCTGGTCGTACGAGCGACCCGACGGCGGCGGAGAGCCGCGGTCTCCGCGCGAGCCGACGGAGTGCACGTTCGACGACTGCTTCTTGAGGGAGGTGGCCGCGGGCGCGAGGCACACGTGCGTGCTGGCCAGCTCGGGAGCGGTGTTTTGTTGGGGCTCCAACGATCGCGGCCAAGCGGCGCCGGACGCGAGCGAGCACGAGATCACGCCGCGTCGTGTGCTCGGTCTCGCGAGCGTGCGTGACGGTCTCGCGCTCGGTGCCGCGCACACGTGCGTCGAGGGCGCGACCGAGATCCTCTGCTGGGGCGAGCCGCGCGTCGTCGGCGGCGCGCGTGGTGAGATCGTCACGCGTCCCGAGGCGGGCTTCATGATCAGCGCGGGCGCGCTGCATACGTGCCTCCAGCGGTTCTCCGGCGGCGGGATCGAGGCCTCGGACTGCTTCGGCGCGTGGGACGGTCGTGATCCCGCGACGGGCCCCGCGCTCGATCCCGCGCGGCGCTTCGACGGCATCGAGATGTTCGCCGGGGGCATGCGCAGCTGCGGCCTCGCGCGCGACGCGCTGACCCTCGAGTGCTGGGGGAGCGCACCGCCGGGCGGTCGTCTCCAGCCCGGTGCGTGGACCGAACGCGCGATCACGATCGACGTCGCGCCGATCCCGCTCGGGCCGGCGTTGGGCCAGGAGCACGCGTGTGTCCGCGGCGGCACCACGGTGCGCTGCTGGGGCCGCGGCGACTTCGGGCAGCTCGGAGACGGAACGATGCGCGACCACGACGCGCCCGTGCCGGTGATCGGGCTGCCCGAGCGGCCCATCGGATCGCTCTGCGTCGGCGGCGGTGGTCCGCTCGAGATCGACGCCGACGGCGTGCTCGTCGTGCCCGCGGCATCCGGCTTCAGCTGCGCGTCGGTGCTCGACGGCGTGTGGTGCTGGGGCGCGAACGAGCGCGGTCAGCTCGGCGACGGCACCCACCAGGACCGCACGACGCCGGTGCGCGTCCTCGACATCCACGACGAGGGGAGCGTGACGTGCGGCGAGGCGCACGCGTGCTTCCGTACCTTCACCCGCCTCGTGTGCTGGGGCGACAACCGCTTCGGTCAGCTCGGCGCACCTTCGGGCGAGCTCGACCACGCGACGCGACCGGTCCTGGTCTCGCTCTTCCCCGATCCGCTCGAGCGCGACGAGTGATCAGCGACTGCGCGGCACGCACGTCGACGCCGCGTCCGCGACGCGCCCCTCGAGCGCGCCGGTCACGACCTCGCGCAGCACGCGACCGCGCCGCGTGGTGAAGTCGAAGTACGCGGTGCGATGCCCGCGATGCACCACGACCTGACACACCATGTCGACCAGCGGATCGTCGGCGTTCGCGCGCAGGTGCGCGAGCACCGGAGACCCCGCCGCGCGCAGCTTCCACGCGTTCACGAGCGCGTATGCGCCGATCCCGCCGCCGCACACGATCATGATCGCCACGACCCAGATCGGAATGTCGGCGGCGCGCTGGAGGAACGGGCTCCACGTCACGCTCAGTGCCGCGATCGCCGCGATCTTCATCGCGGGGAACGCGAGCCCGAGCCCGAGGAACACGAGCCCCGCGGTCGCGCTGCCGCGGGTCGTCGCGCGATGCGCTTCGTCGAGGATCGTGAGGCCGCGCAGCTGTCGCGCGACGAGCTCCTGATCGGGGTGGCTCACCGCCGACCTTACGCGCGGAGCCGCGCTTCCTTCCGCGTCGCGCTCAGATCGCCTGCGCCTTGAGCTTCGCGGAGATGAGCATGTAGAGCGCGAACAGCGCGTCCTTGTCGGTCACCGCGCTCTCCGGCATCAGCACGAGCCGACAGAAGCGCAGGTACTCGCGGCCATCGAGCCCGAGCAGACCGGCCTTCGCCATCGGGCTCTCGTTCGCGAGCGTGCCCGGTAGCGACTCGAGCAGGCGCGCGAGCGCGCGCGCCGAGAGCTCGAGCGCGTGCTTGTGCGAGCCCTGCCGGATCGCGTCCTCGATCTCCACCACCGTCGCGGTGTCCGCGCCCTCCCAGAGCGGCGCGAACGAGATGCCGACGTCGGGCGACGCGATCGGCGGAGGCACCGCGGTCTTCGCCGCGCGCACCACGTCGGTCGACTCGTTGAGCGAGAACGCCTCGTGCTCGCCGGAGTCCACGATGCGCTGCAGCTCGGCGACGATCCCACCCGCGACGCCGCGCGGCCGCACCGACTGCGTCGCCGCTGCTTCGGGCGAAGGCGGCAGGAGCTCGGCGGGCGTCTCGCGCGGCGCGCTCTTCGGCAGCTCGTTCCACAGCGAGCGCACCACGAGCCCCGAGATGTCGCGCAGCGCTTCGAGCACGCCGACGCCCGCGTTCGCCGCGGTCTCGTGCTCGGGCGCGCCGAGCGCGTTGAGGTCCGCGCGCATCTGCTCGACCGACATCAGGTCCGGCAGGTCGCGCTTGTTGTACTGCACGACGAACGGGAACCTCGCGAGGTCGATCCCCATCTCCTCGAGGTTCTGCTGCAGGTTCTCGAACGACTGCAGGTTCGAGTCGCGCGCCGCGCGCTGCGAGTCCGCGACGAACACCACGCCGTCGGCGCCGTTGAGCACGAGCCGGCGCGTCGCTTCGTAGAACACCTGACCGGGCACGGTGTAGAGCTGGAAGCGCACGCCCATGCCCTGCACCTGGTTCACGGTGATGGGCAGGAAGTCGAAGAAGATCGTGCGGTCGCCCTCGGTCGCGAGCGTGAGCAGCTGACCGCGCCGCTCGGGCCGCACCGCGTCGTAGATCGCCTTCAGCGTCGTCGTCTTTCCCGACAGACCGGGGCCGTAATAGACGATCTTGGCGGAGATCTCGCGAGCGAGCGGGTTGATCAAGGACACGACGCACGAACGTTATCAGATCAGCCGACCCCTTCGTGATAGGTTGTCGACCTTCGATGCTGCGCGGTGATCTCGCGACGATGCCGCTGACCGACGTGCTCCAGTGGGCCGAGGCGGCGAGGCGGAACGTACGGATCGAGATCGAGCGCGAGAGCGGGCTCGGCGCGTGGATGATCACCCACGAGCGCGAGGTGATCGCGAGCTCGATGCCGCACGTGCGCGGCGTGCTCGCGTCCGACGGAACGCCCGACGCGCCCGGGCCGGGGCTGCGCGCGGCTGCGATCGAGTCGTTGCTCGATCTGTTCCTCGAGACGCAGGGGCGCTTCACGCTGCGCGACGTGTCCGAGAGCGGCCCCGCGTCGTCCGAGGCCGCGGTGAAGCTCGCAGTGCCGCTCGGGTTCCTCGTGATGGAAGGCCTGCGTCAGCTCGACGAGTGGCCGCGCCTCGCGTCGACGTACCCCGACGACGCGGCGCGGCTGCGCGCGATCGGCACCGCGCCCGACGACGAGCTCGGCGCGGTGCAGGCCGCGATCCTCGAGCAAGCACGCCGTCCGTTCGGGTCGGGCACGCCGACGCTCGCGGAGATGCAGCTCGTGCTCGGCCTCTCGCGCACCGCGCTCCTCCGTCGCGTCGACGAGCTGCGCGCGATCGGCTGCGTCGAGGTCGAAGGTGCGCTGCCCGGCGCGCGTGATCTCGCGGCGACGCTGATCGATCAGGCTGCGGTGCTGGTGCGCGAGGAGCAGTTCGCCGAGGCCGCGCACGTGCTGCGCTCGCTGCTCGCGAGCAGCCCTGCCGACACGCGCGTGCGGCGCTTGCTCGAGCAGACCGAGCGCGCGCACCTCGCGGCCTGCTACGCGCAGCTCGCGAAGACCGACGTCGTGCGGATCGCGCGCCCGCCGAGCAGCGCGATCTCGAGCGCGGACCAAGCGCTGCTCGACGCGCTCGCCCAGAAGCCGCGCAGTGTGGCGGCGCTCACGCTGCTCTCGCCCCTGCGCGAGCTCGAGACGCTCCTCGCGCTGATTCGCTTGCGCAAGAAGGGCATCGTCGAGGTCTCGCCCGCGTAGCCGACGCGAGCACGCGGTGCCTAGATGATCGCGCAGGGTGGCGATCGACTCGACGACGACGCACTGCGTCGCGATCCGTAAACGCGATCGTTCCGTCTTGTTTCGTGACGCGCACGACGCGGTGCGGCGTGAGGCGCGTCAATGCTTCTCGACGGACGAGGCCGGAAATGCGTGGTAGAGGTCGACCTATGGCGGACTTCAGCCACACGTCTCCGAGCGGCTTTCCTGCGCCATTCGCTACGCTACGTGCACGCGCAGAGCCGCTTCCCGCGGAGCTCCTGTTGCGCATGCACGAGCGCATGGTCGAAGCGCGCTCTCTCGAAGAGCGCCTCATCCGCATGCAGCGTGGAGGGGACGGCTACTTCTGGATCGGCGGGCCCGGCGAAGAGGCGTTCAACGTCGCGCTCGGCCTGCTCGCGAAGAAGGGCCAGGGTCTCGATCACGACTACCTGCATCTGCACTATCGCTCGAGCGCGACGCTGCTCGCGATGGGCGCCGATCCGGTGGACGCGCTCCGGCAGATGAAGAGCGTCGCGACCGATCCCTACTCGGGCGGTCGCAACTTCTGCGGTCACTACAGCAAGCGCGAGTGGAACGTCGCGCCGATCACCTCGCCGATCGAAGTGCAGTACGCGACCGCGATCGGCACCGCGATCGCGCAGAAGCGCGCGGGCGGCGAGGGCATCACGATCGTGCAGGGCGGCGACGCGGGCACGGCCGAGGGCGACTTCGCGAGCTGCCTCGTCTGGGCGTCGCGCCCGGGCTTCGAGCTGCCGATGCTGATCATCGTGACGAACAACGGCTGGGGCATCTCCACGCCGGGCCACGAGCAGCACGGCGAGCAGCGCATCGCGGATCGCGGCAAGGCGTTCGGGATCCGCACCGCGACGATCGACGGCAACGACGCGGAGAGCGCGTACCGCGGCCTCGAGGACGCGATGCGCTACGTGCGTCGCGAGCGGAAGCCGTTCCTCCTCGAGGCGTACGTCTCGCGCCTCTACGGGCACTCGAGCTCGAGCGGCTCGAACTACGTCGAGAGCGAGATCGACTGCGTGACCGAGATCGAGAAGAAGCTCGTCGCGCGCGGCCTGCGCACCAGCGACGAGTGCGACTCGCTGCGCAACGAGTACGAGCAGTTCCTGCTCGAGGCGGCGAAGACGGTCTCGCTCGAGCCGAAGCCCGAGCCGGCGTCGGTCTGGGAGCACGTCTTCGCGGATCGCGACATCGTCGGCGAGGGCGCGCGCAAGGTGCCGCACGACAATCGTCTGTGGAAGGCGCCGAGCTGCACGTTCCCGACGACGAAGGCGTCGAAGAACGGCAACGCCTCCTGAGCTGATCGATCCACCACGACGACGATTCGACGGGGCCCTCTCGGGGCCCCGTCGCGCATGAGAAACCCGGAGCTCCTCATGGCAACGATGGTCCAGGCAGTCCGTCTCGCGCTGCACGTCGGCGAGACGAAGCTCGGCGTGACCGACATCTTCGGCGAGGACGTGGGCCCGCCGCTCGGCGGCGTGTTCACCGCCACGCAGGGCCTGCGCACCGCGTGGAACTCGCCGCTCGACGAGCGCGGCATCGTGGGCGCCGCGATGGGCCTCGCGATGGCGGGCCAGAAGCCGGTCGCCGAGATCCAGTTCTGCGACTACGCGTTCAACACGATCGACCTGCTGAAGCTCGCGGGCAACACGCTGTGGTCGAGCAACGGCGACTGGAACGTGCCCCTCGTGCTGATGACGCCGGTGGGCGCGGGCATCCACGGCAGCCTGTACCACTCGCACTCGCTCGACGCGCAGGCGACGCGCATCCCGGGCTGGAAGATCGTGATGCCGAGCAACCCGCGCGACGCGTACGGGCTGATGCTCTCGGCGATCCAGGATCCGAACCCGGTCATGGTGCTGATCCCGAAGGCGCTCATGCGCGTGAAGGCCGCGGGGCCCGACGAGATGATCCCCGGTGAGCCCGACGACGCGCGCGCGCTCGGCAAGATGATCGACGCGCCGATCGGCCAGCGCGAGGGCTGGGAGCCCGAGTGGCCCGAGACCGCGCTCGAATTCGTGCCGATCGGCGCGGCGAAGACGGTGCGTCGCGGCGAGCACGTCACGGTCGTGACCTACGGGCGCATGGTCGGCGTCGCGAAGCGCGCGGCGGACGTGCTGTCGCGCGAGGACATCGACGTCGAGCTGATCGACCTGCGCTCGCTGCACCCCTACGACTGGCCGGCGATCGCGGAGTCGGTCTCGCGCACCGGGCGCGCGGTCTTCGTCAACGAGGACACGGAGATCACGAACTTCGGCGAGCACCTGATCCGCCGCTGCGTCGAGGAGCTCTGGGACTCGCTGCGCGCGCCGCCGATCCTCGAGGCGGGCAAGCACCTGCCGGGCGTCGGTCTCGCGGAGCCGCTCGAGGCGGCGACGATCCCCGGGCTCGGCTCGGTGACCGACGCGATCCGTCGCTGCGTGCGCCAGCCCGATCGCCGCATGGGCACGTCGCGCCCGCGGCGCGACTTCGCGTTCACGTGGACCGGTGAGGCGCCGGTCGGTCCGTTCGACGCGTACGAGCGCGCGTTCCGGCATCGATGAGCCAGTACGGGCTCGCGGCGCGCTGCCCGTCGTGTGGCGCGGCGCGGCTCGAAGAGGCGAGCAACGAGCTCGTGCGCTGCCAGGTGTGCGGCGCGATGCTCGATCGTCATCTGCGCCCGCTGCCGCCGATCCACGGTGCCGGCGCGCCGCGATCGAGCGACGTCCCGCCGCCGATGCCACCAGCGCCCGAGGTCGTCGACGACGCGGAGCAGACGTGGGTCCGGCTCGACGCGAGCGAGGAGATCCCGACCGATCCCCGCGCGCAGCAGCACTTCGAAGGGGCCATGCACCCACGCATGGCGGAGCCCGCGAGCCATGCATCCATGCATGGCCCTCCGCAGGCGCGCGGATCGTTCGCGCCGCCGCCTCCGCAGGTGGCTGGACCGTTCGCCGCGCCGCCTCCGAAGGACGCGTTCGAGCGCGACGCGCAGAAGCGCCCGTGGTTGCGCGCCGTGGGCGATGGAGGTCCGCCGCAGGGCATCGACCTCCTCGTCCTGATCCTCGCGGGGATCGACATCCTCTCGATCGGCCTCTGGGCTCGCTCGAACGCGCCGATCGCGGGCTTCTACATGATCCCGCTCGGGGTCTCGCTGCTGATCGCGTACTTCTTCTGGGCCGGGAAGAACTGGGCGCGCTTCCTCCTGATGACGGGCGCGCTGATCGAGCTCGCGATCGGCGGCATCGCGTTCGCGACGGTGCGCCGGCACATGACCGGGCCCGAGATGTTCTCGCTCGCGGCGCGCGTCGCGTTCGACGTGTACTTCCTCTGGTTCTGCGTGCGCCCCGACACCGTGTCGTACTTCGAGCGACGCTCGGGCCGCCCCAAGCGGTGAGCGCTTGCTGGAGTGCTCGTGCCGCAGGTCCCGGACGGGAGCGCGCGAAGCGCGCGGACGGTAGGGACCGGCGGTCGAGCCGATGTTCGACAGCGCTTGCTGGAGTGCTCGTGCCGCAGGTCCCGGACGGGGGCGCGCGAGCGGCGGGCACCACTGCTGCATATGCACGCACGCAGATGGATGGTCGCGATCGTGGCGCTCGGCCTCGCGCTCGGGCTCGCCGCGGGTGTCGCGCTGCGATCGAGCGCGACCGCGCAGACCCGGGGCTACGCCGAGTGCTACGCGCAAGCGCTCGTCTTCAACGACGTGACAGCGCTCTCGACGCCGCGCACGACGACGCCGATCCCGAGCGGGTGGACGATCGTCGGCGTGCACGGAGGTCCCGCGACGGTCGTGCTCTGTCGCTGACGGGTGCCTATCTCACCTCTCGATGAGCACCCGCGACGTCACCACGCCGGCCGAGCGCATCGATCTGCTGCTCGAGCAGGCGCGTCACTTCCTCGAGCTCGATCTCGTCGGCGAGGCGATCGCGCGCACGCGCCACGCGCTCGCGCAGTGCGAGAAGGAGCTCGCCCATGCGGGCGACGCCGTCACGCGGCGCGAGATCATCACGCGCCGCGAGATCGCGATCGACCTGCTCAACCGGCTCGGCGGCAAGCCGCTGCCGTCCGACGAGGAGCACGGTACGATCTGACCGAGTGTCCAACCTCGGCTCGCCGGCGCAGCACCCTCCCGTCCGCGTGCTCCGCACGCTCCCGTGCGAGCTCCGCACCGATCGCTCGATGCATCGACCTCTCGTCCGTGCGCTGCCAGTCCTCGTCGCGCTGCTCCTGACGCACGCGAGCGCGCGCGCGCAGCTCGAGGGCGCGGTGCACCTGCGCACCGGGTTCATCCCCGACCCCGCGGTGCTCGAAGGGCGCGCCAGCGCGACGCGTCCCGCGAGCGAGCTCGCGTCGGCGTGCACCGGCTTCGTCGGGACCTCCCCGAGCCACGTGCTCGCGCTCGACACGCGCTTCGGGTACCTGCGTCTCTTCGCGACCGCCGACGTCGACCTCGTCCTCGCGGTGCGCAACGCGCGCGGGGAGTGGCTGTGCAGCGACGACCGCTTCGGGCCGCATCCCGCGGTCGAAGGGCTCTTCCCCGCGGGGCGCGTCGAGGTGTGGATCGGCGGCAAGACCCTCGGCACGAGCGGCGACTACCAGCTGCGCATCACCGAGACGCGCAGCGTGAGGCCGGGCATCGGCGAGGCGTCGACGTGGGACGAGGGCGAAGCGCTCGCGCGCGATCTCGGGCTCGAGGTCGAGGCGACCGAGGGCAGCCACGAGGGCATCCGGCTGCAGCGCGGGTTCCTGCCCGATCCGCGCACGCTCGCCGGCGCGGCGGGCGGACCGATCGACGCGACCTCGCTGGGCGGCACCTGCCGCGGGCACATCTCGGCGCGGCCGACGCACGCGATCACGCTGCGCAGCGACTTCGACTTCCTGCAGCTCTGGGTCGATGCCGAGGGCGATCGCGAGGAGGAGCTCACGATCATCGTGCTCACGCCGCAAGGACGTTTCCTCTGCGACGTGGGGACCCGCGAGGTGCCCGACGTCGCGGCCGACGCGTGGCCCGAAGGGCTCTATCGCGTCTGGGTCGGCACGCTCGCAGAGGACACGACCGAGCCCTACCGGCTCGGGGTCTCGGAGATCCGTCGGGTGCGCTGAGCGCGCGCACGCGCTCGCCTCCTCGCCGGGGCGGCGAGGCTCGAGGCGAGCCGTCATCGAGATGTCGAACCGAGAGAGCGGGAGACCGTCGGGGCCCGCGCGATCCATCCGCGCCGCGCGACGCGCGGCGTGCGGGTCACTTCGCGCGGTAGACGATCATCCCGTGGGTGAGGTCGTACGGGCTGAGCGCGACCGTCACGCGATCGCCGAGGATCACGCGGATGCGGTACTTGCGCATGCGGCCGCAGAGCTGCGCGCGGACCACCGCGCCTGCGTCCGTCTTCACCTCGAACTGACCACCGGCGTAGACGTTCGAGATCACGCCGTCGAGCTTGACGTGATCGTCACGCTCGTTGTCTTCCTCGTAGAACGCGTCTTCGTTTCTCCGTCGCCTTGCCACGCATCGCCTTCGGAGCGCGGACACGAGGCTCCGCGTGCAGGGCGCGCGCGGCCGGTCCGGCTCAGGGCGGCGTATATAGTGAAGTACGGCGTGGGTGGCAACGGCACGCGCCTTGATAGCCCTCAGCGGCGCAGCGCGGCCACGAGCCCGGCGGGATCGTCGGTGATGAGCCCGTCGATGCCCGCGGCGGCGAGGGCGAGCGCGCGCTCGGGCGCGTTGACGGTCCACGCGTTCACGAAGTGGCCGCGCGCGTGCCAGCGCGTGATCGCGCCCGGCGTGCAGAGCGTGTGGTGAGGGTGCAGCCCGTCGGACGGGGTCACGCGGCGGAGGAGGGCGCCGCGCACCTCGCCGGTGTGCTCGGGATCGAACAGGAACGCGAGCGGGACGCGGGCGCGGAGCGCACGGAGCGCGACGAGGATCTCGGGGCGGAACGACGAGACGAAGAGCCCCTCGCGCTCGCTGGGCCTGCGGCGCGCGAACAGGCTCGCGACGGCGCGCGCCAGGGCGAGGCGGTCGGGCACGTCGCCCTTGAGCTCGACGTTGACCAGCGCGCCGCGCGCGAGCGCGAGATCGAGCGTGTCGTCGAGCGTCGGGATCGTGTCGCCGCCGGCGTCGATCGTGCGGAGCGTCGCCGCGTCGAGATCGGCGACGCGCTCGGGGCGCTTCGCCACGCGCTGCAGATCGGGGTCGTGCGCGACCATCACGATGCCGTCGCGGCTGAGGCGGACGTCGAGCTCGACGCCGTCGGCGCCCTCGTCGAGCGCGAGCGCGAACGCGCGCAGCGTGTTCTCGGGCGCGCGCTTCGACGCGCCGCGATGACCGTAGACGAAGGGACGACCGCCGCGCGCGCGAAGCCGTGTGATCACGCGCGGAGGTTAGCGCGGTCAGTAATCGTCGCGGAGGCTCACCGTCTCGAGCTCCTTGTCGAGCATGCGACGGAACACGCCGGGCCCGATCCACGTGTACGCGCAGACCGCGAGCCACGCGTACTGGAGCAGCGACGCCGCGCCCTCGAGATCGAGATCCTCGAGCACGAGGCGCGCGATGCGGTAGGTGATGAACGTCGCGAGCATCAGCGCGACCGAGCGTCCGTCGCCGAGCACGCTCGTGAAGCTCGCCCACCGCCACCACAGGCCGAGCCACAGGCTCTCGCGCGCCTTCACCTGCGCGAGCAGGTTCAGCGCCTCGAGATCGGTGGCGTCGTTGCGGAGCGCCCAGATCGCGTGCTCGCGCGCGCCCGCGACGTCGCCCTTCTTGAGCAGCACGAGGCCCATCGCGACGAGCGCGCTCGACGCGCCGGGGTGCTCCTCGAGCGCCTCGCGCGCGTGCTGCTCGGCGGCCGCGAGATCACCCGCCTGGGCCTCGAGCCGCGCGAGATCGGCGAGCGTCTCGGGATCGGTGGGATCGATCGCGAGCGCCTTCTCGAGCCAGCGACGCGCTTCGTCGCGTCGGCCTCGCAGCGTCGCGAGCGTGGAGAGCGCGACGTGCGCCGGCACGTCGGCGGGCTCGAGCGCGAGGGCGGCATCGAGGTGGCGCTGCGCATCGTCGAGCCGGCGCATGCCGATCAGCACGACGCCGAGCACGCGGTGCGCGTTCGCGCTCTCGGGCGCGAGCGCGAGCCCGGTCTCGGCCTCGTGCAGCGCGGCGTGGATGCGGCGCTGCTCGTAGAGCGCGAGCGCGAGCATCAGGTGCGCGTCGGCGTGATTCGGCTCGGCGCCGAGCACGTCCTTCAGCACGCCGATCGCTCCGGCCCAGTGGCGCTGCGCGAGGAAGCGACGCGCGATCTCGAGCTTCCGATCCGCGAACGACTCGCTCACGAGAGCACCAGCATCAGGAAGAGCGGCAGCTCGGGGAGGATCGTCGCGCGGAGGATCGCGCCCGCGATCACCAGCGCGAGCCCGCTGCGCGCCTTGTGCCCGAAGTGCTCGAAGAGCCCGAACGTGCGCTCCTGGAGCGTGTGCAGCCAATACGCGACGCCGAGCTTCAGCCCGAGCATCACGAGCACGACGTAGCGCGCGGCCGGTCCCGCGGCCTCGGCGCCCAGCATCGCCATCACGAGCACCGTGACCACGACCGAGCCGACCGCCGCGATCGCGACCCAGCGCTGCTCCTGCTTGCGCGTCGCGCTGCCCATCGCGATCGAGTTCACGATGAACCAAGGCCACGCGAGCCACGCGCCCGCGAGCATCTGCGCGAGCAGTGGCCAGAACGGCCGCACCGCGAAGCGCGCGAGCCCGCTCGCGCTCGGCTCGTCGACGATCCGATAGCTCATCGCTCTCCCCGATTCTTGAACACTCGTTCAACCCTTCCCGTGTCGATCGAGGAACGCGAGGACCTCGTCGTACTGCCCGGCCTCGTTCGCGTAGCGCGCGTAGTTGCGCGCGGTCGTGAGCCACTCGCTCGTCGTCGCGCGCGTCTCGCCGAGCGCGCGCACCAGGTGCGCCTGGGTGATCGGCACCTCTGCGCCGCGCTCGAGCGACTCCTCGATCGCCGCGTCGGTCGCGTTCTCGACCAAGTGACCGAGGTCCGCGCCCGAGAGCCCGCTGGTGCGCGCCGCGATCGCGCCGACGTCGATCGCGTCGTCGGTCGGCTTGTCGCGCAGCAGGATCTCGAGGATCGCCGCGCGCGCGCCGCGATCGGGCGGCGGCACGAAGAGCACACGATCGAAGCGACCCGGGCGGCGGAACGCGGGATCGATCGCCCACGGCACGTTCGTCGCACCGAGCACCAGGACGCCGCCGTTGTTCTGCGCGAACCCGTCCATCTCCGCGAGGAACTGGCTGACGATCTTCGACGCGTGCATCTCGCGGCTGTACTGGCGCTTGCCCGCCAGCGCCTCGAGCTCGTCGAAGAAGAGCACCGCGGGCGTGCTGCTGCGCGCCTTCTCGAAGATCGCGTGGAGCTTCCGCTCCGACTCCCCGATGTACATGTCGAGGATGTCGGAGATCGCGACGTCGAAGAACGTCGCGTCGCACTCGCCCGCGGTCGCGCGCGCGAGCAGCGTCTTGCCGCAGCCGGGCGGTCCGTAGAGCAGGATCCCGCCGCCCACGCGCTTCTTGAACCGCTGGAAGATCGTCGGCTTCTGGAAGGGCAGGATGATCTTCTTCTCGATCTGCCGCTTCACCTCGTCGTGACCGCCGACGTCGCGCAGCGTGACCTTCTCGCGCGCGGGCTGGAGCATGCGGACGACGTCGGCGTCGTCGGTCGCGTCGTTCGCGATCACGCGCAGCTTCGGGCCGCCCGGGCGTGAGACCTCGCGCACCTTCGCCTCGAGCGCGGCCGCGAGCTCCTTGTCCTCGAGCGTCGGGTTCGCCGCGAGCGCGGCGCGGTACGCGACGAGCGCTTCGTCGCGGCGATCGAGCGCGAGCAGCGCGCGAGCGCGGCGGATCGTGATCTCCGGGCGATCGCCGGTCGCGAACGCGAGCGCGCGCGTCGGGCTCTCGGCGCGGAGGTACGCGTCGATCGCGAGGATGCGTTGCGCGGGCTCGAGCACCGCGCTCGGATCGACGACGTCGAGGTGTCTCGCGGCCCGGCGCGCCTCGCCTGCGGCGAGCAGCGTCTCGACGACGATCGCGCGCAACGCGAGGTTGTCTGGGGATGCGGCCAGCGCTTTCTCGAGCGCGTCCAGCTGGGCAGTGCTCACGGGACGACGAAGGTAGCAGGACGCGCGTCCCGACGCGCCCCACGCGCGCGTGGCGGAGGGTCCCTCGTGCCTCACGTCGCTGGCTCGGTGCGACGACGTGGGGCCCGGGAGCGGTCTGCGCGTCCGACGTCACACGCACGGTCGATGCAGCGCGGCCAACGCCTCCCGCGTCCGCGCGTGCTCGCGCGAGCGGACGAGGCGGAAGGAGCGATCCGTCGTGGCGATCAACCTGTTGAACGAAGTGACGTCGGCGATCGGGACCGACACGCTGAGCGGGCTCGGTGGAGCCCTCGGCGAGAGCCCGGACGTCGTCCGGCGCGGCGCGCACGCCGGCATTCCCGCCATCCTCGGCGGACTGACGGCGATGGGCGACACGCCGGGCGGCGCATCGCGCGTGCTCGCGCTGGTGCGATCGAGCCAGTACGACTCCGAGGGCTCGCTCTCACGCATCACGTCGTCGTTCGGCCGAGCAGGGATCGGGGCCGAGCCGCTCGCGCGCGAGGGGTCGGGGATCCTCGGATCGATCTTCGGATCGCGCACCGACGAGGTCGCGGGTGCGCTCGCGGGCCGCTCGGGCATGAGCGGACGCTCGATGGGCGGCCTGCTCGCGATGCTCGCGCCGCTCGTGATGGGCGTGCTCGGGAAGACCATCCGCGAGCAACGTCTCGACGCGAACGGGCTCTCGTCACTGCTCGGTCACCAGCGCTCGTATCTCGGCGGGCTGGTGCCCGACGAGGTCACGCGGACGTACGGCGTGGTCGGGCCGCACGTGTACGAGCGGCCTGCGCCGGTCGTGACCGAGCCGGTGCGCACGCAGCGCGTCGCCACCGAGGAGCCGCACAAGAAGCGGCCCGCGTGGCTGATCCCGCTGCTCCTGCTGGGCGCGCTGCTGCTCGCGCTGTTCTTCCTGTTCCGCGGGCGCGGCGAGGAGCGGCGCGCCGCGGTCGCGCCGGTGCCGGTCGAGCGCGAGGAGCGCGCCGCCGTGCGCGAGCCGCCGGCGAAGCCCGAGCCCGCCGCGACCGCGACGACGACGCCCGAGCGCGAGCCTGCCGGCAAGCCCGAGGCGACGCCTGCGCCGATGGTCGCGCCGGTTCCCGAGGGCACCGAGGCAGAGCCCGCGATGGAGCCGCAGGGAGAGCAGCAGGCGACGCTCGGTGGCACGCCGCCCTCGGGCGCGATGCACGAAGAAGAGGCCGCCGCGGCCGAGCAGGCCGCGATGGAAGAGCAGCAGGCCGCGATGGAGGAGCAGCAGGCCGCGACCGAGCAGGCTGCGATGGAAGAGCAGCAGGCTGCGATGGAGGAGCAGCAGGCCGCGACCGAGCAGGCTGCGATGCAGGAGCAGCAGGCTGCGATGGAGGAGCAGCAGGCCGCGACGGAGGAGCAGGCCGCGATGGAGGAGCAGGCCGCGATGGAGGAGCAGCCTGCGATGGAGGAGCAGGCTGCGGCCGAGCCGATGCAGCCCGCGCCCGGCGAGGAGACGCTCGCCGAAGCGCCGCGCGGCGGCATCGACGCGCTCGCCGCGTCGTTCGAGGAGGGCTCGGGGGAGTCGCTGCCCGCGCGCTTCACGATCGACGGGCTCGACTTCCGCTCCTCGGAGGCCGACCTCTCCGCGGACTCGCCCGAGCTCGATCGCCTCGCCCAGATGCTGAGCGAGAACCCGAACGCGCGCGTGCGCATCGAGGGCCACACCGACTCGACCGGCGATCCCGCGTTCAACGACTCGCTCTCGCAGATGCGCGCCGAGGCGGTGCGCGACGCGCTGGTCACGCGCGGCGTCCAGCCCGATCGCATCGAGGCCCAGGGCTACGGCGCGTCGCGTCCGATCGCGTCGAACGACACGGAGGAGGGTCGTCGAGAGAACCGTCGCAGCGAGATCGTGCTGCTCTCGCGCTGACGCGAAGGAGGAGCACCCCACCGAAGGAACCGAACAGGAGGAGAAGTCATCATGGCCAAGACTGTCGTCGGGCTCTTCGACGACGCCACGAGCAAGCGCGTCGAGAGCGATCTTCTGGGCGCGGGCTTCGCCCGCAAGGACATCCAGCGTCGGGGCAGTGCGTCGATGCGTGATCTCGAGAGCCTCGGGATCCCGCGCCCGGACGTCGGACGGTACGAGTCCGCGATGAAGAGCGGACGCACGCTCGTCATCGCCGAGACCAGCGATCTCGAGGCCGGCAAGGCGAGCGACATCATGCGGCGGTACGAGCTCGCCGAGGCGCGCGCTGCGACGACCGCGACCACCGCGACCACCGCGACCACCGCGACGACCGACGCCGCGCGCGTGAAGGCGGGCGAGCGCGAGGTCGTCATCCCGGTCGTCGAGGAGGAGCTCGAGGTCGGCAAGCGCGAGATCGAGAGCGGCGGCATCCACGTGATGACGCGCGTGATCGACAAGCCCGTCGACGTCGACGTCTCGCTCCGCGAGGAGCACGTGCACGTCGATCGCAAGCGCGTCGATCGCCCGGCGACCGAGGCCGACATCGCGGCGGCGCGCAGCGCGGGCGACATCGAGATGAGGGAGCACGCCGAGCGCGCGGTCGTCGGTAAGAGCGCGCACGTCGTCGAGGAGGTGCGCGTCAGCAAGGACGTCGCACAGCACGTCGAGCACATCCACGACACGGTCCGGAAGACCGAGGTCGCGGTCGAGCCGCTCGCCGGGTACGACGCGACGTTGCTGCGCGAGCACCGCGGGCACTTCGATCGCACGTTCGCCTCGAGCGAGGGCGCGACGTGGGAGAGCTACGAGCCCGCGTACCGCATGGGCCACTCGTTCGCGATCGATCGCCGCTACGGCGGCCGCGAGTGGACCGCGGTCGAGCGCGACCTGCGCACGCGCTGGGAGACCGAGCACCCCGGCACCTGGGAGCGCATGAAGGGTGCGATCCGTCACTCGTTCGACCGCGCGCGCGGCGCCGTGGGCGCGCCGCGGCACGCGTAGCGCGCGGCGCGACGGCGCGGGCTGCTCTCTCGGGCGGCTCGCGTCGTCGTGCGCGTCCCGGGGGCGCCGGATAGACATGGGCGATGGTGTCCCGGTTCGAAGCGATCGGCGGTGAGCGCGCGCTGCGCGCGATCATCGACGACTTCGTCGCGCGCATGACCAGCGACGCGATGATCGGGTTCTTCTTCGCGAAGGTCGATCGCGCGCGGCTCGCCGAGAAGGAGTACGAGCACGCAGCGGACTTCCTCGGCGCGCCCGACGTGCGGTACACGGGGCGTCCGCTGCGCGCGGCGCACGGGCCGCACCGCATCTTCGGCGGGCAGTTCGCGCGGCGGAAGGAGATCCTGCGTCAGGTGCTGATCGCCCACCGCGTGCCCGAGGACGTCCAGCGCGCGTGGCTCGAGCACGTCGAGTCGCTGCGCGCCGAGGTCACCAGCGATCCCGGCAGCGAGTGTCGATGAGCGACGCTCAGATCGTGGTGCGCGATCTGCGCAAGGAGTTCCGCGTGCACCAGCGCGCCGCGGGGCTGCTCGCGGCGACGCGCTCGCTCTTCCGCCGCCCCACGACGATCGTGAAAGCGGTCGACGGCATCTCGTTCTCGCTCGCGCGCGGTGAGCGCGTCGGGTTCCTCGGGCCGAACGGCGCGGGCAAGACCACGACGCTCAAGACGCTCGCGGGATTGCTGCACCCGACGAGCGGCGAGGTGCGCGTCGACGGGCACGTGCCGCAGAAGCGCGAGGTGCGCTTCCTCGAGAAGGTCACGCTCGTGATGGGGCAGAAGCAGCAGCTCCTCTGGGATCTGCCGCCGGTCGAGACCTTCGAGCTCAACCGCGCCGTCTACGAGGTGCCGCGCACGCGCTTCGAAAAGACGGTGCGCGAGCTGAGCGAGCTCCTCGAGCTCGGCGATCTCGTGAAGAAGCCCACGCGCGAGCTCTCGCTCGGCGAGCGCATGAAGTGCGAGCTCATCGCGGCGCTGATCCACGAGCCGAAGGTGCTCTTCCTCGACGAGCCCACGATCGGCCTCGACGTCGCGATGCAGGTCGCGGTGCGCGAGTTCGTGCGTCGCTACAACCAAGAGCACGAGGCGACGCTCATCCTCACGAGCCACTACATGGACGACGTCGCGGCGCTCTGTCCGCGCGTGCTCGTGATCGACAAGGGCGTGCTCAGCTACGACGGCGCGCTCGACGAGCTGGTGCGCCGCGTGCGCCCCGAGAAGCGCGTCGTGCTGCGCTTCTCGCGCGCGGTGGAGCGCGGCGATCTCGACGCCCTCGGGAAGATCGTCGAGCACGCCGGCGAGCGCGCGGTGATCGACGTGCCCCAGCAGGATCTCGGCGCGCGGGTGTCGCGCGCCCTCGAGACGCTGCCGGTGATCGATCTCGAGGTGACGAGCGCGCCGCTCGAGGAAGTGATGAGCGAGCTCTTCGCGCGCACGCGCAAGGAGCGGGCGGAGCACGCGCGATGATGCGCACGCTGCGCGCGATGCCGACGCTGATGCGCGTCGGGTTCGCCGAGGCGATGGCGTACCGCGCGGAGCTGCTCGTCTGGGTGCTCACCACGACGATGCCGCTCGTCATGCTGCCGCTGTGGATCGCGGTGGCCGAGACCGGCCCGGTGCGCGGCTTCACCGGCGACGACTTCGTCGCGTACTTCCTGACGACGTTCGTCGTGCGTCAGGTGACGAGCGCGTGGGCGAGCTGGACGATCAACTACGAGGTGAAGAACGGCACGCTCGCGCTGCGCCTGATGCGCCCGATCCATCCGTTCTGGGCCTACGCGATCGAGAACCTCGCCGCGCTCCCGATGCGCCTGCTCGTCGCGGGCCCGGTCGCGATCGTCGCGCTGCTCGCGACGTCACGCGATCGGCTGACCAGCGATCCGCGCATGCTCGCGATCTTCTTCGTCTCGCTGATCGGCGCGTGGTCGATCACGTTCCTCGCGCACGTCGCGGTCGGGACGCTGAGCCTCTGGACGCAGAGCAGCATCAAGGTGATGGACGTGTGGACCTCGGGGTTCTTCGTCTTCAGCGGGTACCTCGTGCCGATCGCGCTCTTCCCCGAGCCGGTGCGCGGGCTGCCCGAGTGGCTGCCGTTCCGCTATCAGCTCGGCTTCCCCGTCGAGGTCCTCACGCGATCGATGGCGCTCGAGGACGCGCTCTCGATGCTCGCGCGGCAGTGGGGCTGGGTGCTCGGTCTGGGCCTCTTGTGCGTCGTGCTGTGGAACCGGGGGCTCAAGCGGTTCCAGGCGTTCGGCGGCTGAAACAATTGTGGAACATCGACCGACTCGGCAGACTCGACTCGTCTGGGGCTGACGAGGAGAGAAGATGCGGTTGGTCGATCTCTCGGTGGCGGCGAGCGGCGCGTCGCGCGCGCGGTGGGCGCTGGTCTACAGCACGTCGGACGCGGCCTCGGCCGCGCTCGCGACGTCGGCGCGCACGCGGGCGGACGTCGTGCTCGGGTGCACGTCGTCGGGCGGCGTGTTCACCCCACGCGGGTTCGAGCGCGGCGCGTTCGCGCTGCTCGGTGACGAGGGCGATCCCACGGTCGAGATCGCGGGGCGCGCGTGCAACGCCGCCGCCGCGCGCCGCAGCGCCCGCGATGCCGCGCAGCAGATCGTGAAGCGCCTCGGCCGCAAGCCCGACGCGCTCTTGTTGCACGCGACGCCGGGCTTCGAGGAGCGCCTCATCGAGGGCGTCGACGACGCGTTCGAGGGCGCCGCGCCCCCGATGTACGGCGGCAGCGCGGCCGACGACGATCTCAGCGGGCAGTGGCGTGTCCTCCACGGCTCGACGATCGAGCGCGAGGGCTTCGTGCTCGCCGGCTTCGCGAGCTCGGCGCCGATCCACGGCTCCTTCGTGAGCGGCTACGTGCCGGGCCGACAGCGCGGCACCGTCACGCGCGCCGCGGGGCGCGTCGTGTACGAGATCGATCGACGCCCCGCGGCCGAGGTCTACGACGAGTGGCGCGGCGGCGAGCTCGGTCACGAGCCCGGCGTGGTGCTCGCGAAGACGACGCTGCACCCGCTGGGGCGCGTGATCGATCGCGTGGGCAACCTCCCGCGGCATCTGCTCTCGCACCCGCACGAGGTGCGCTCCGACGGCGCGCTCACGCTCTTCACCGAGGTCGCGACGGGCGACGAGCTCGTCATGATGATTGGCTCGCGCGGCTCGCTGATGGATCGCACGGAGCAAGCGGTCTCGCGCGCGCTCGGCAGCGAGCGCGGTCGCGCGCTGCGCGGCGGCGTGCTCGTGTACTGCGGCGGCTGCGTGATGGCGATCGGCGACGCGGCGCGCGAGGTGGGCACGCTCTACTCGCGCGCGATCGGCGGCGCGCCGTTCATCGGGGCCGCGACGTTCGGCGAGATCGG
Organism: Sandaracinus amylolyticus; assembly: GCF_000737325.1. Classification (NCBI taxonomy): domain Bacteria; kingdom Pseudomonadati; phylum Myxococcota; order Polyangiales; family Sandaracinaceae; genus Sandaracinus; species Sandaracinus amylolyticus. Next base: position 8,994,640 of record NZ_CP011125.1, on the reverse strand, counting down.
GTGCTTCACCGGCCCGACGCCGACGAACCGCCACGGCAACCTGATGTGCGACACGCTCTTGTTCGCGTGAGCCTACGGGAGCGCGCGGACGGTAGGGGCCGGCGGGCGAGCCGATGTCGTGCCGGAGTGCTCGTCCCGCCGGTGCCGGACGGGAGCGCGCGGAGCGCGCGGACGGTAGGGGCCGGCGGGCGAGCCGATGTCGTGCCGGAGTGCTCGTCCCGCCGGTGCCGGACGGGAGCGCGCGGAGCGCGCGGACGGTAGGGGCCGGCGGGCGAGCCGATGTCGTGCCGGAGTGCTCGTCCCGCCGGTGCCGGACGGGAGCGCGCGGAGCGCGCGGACGGTAGGGGCCGGCGGGCGAGCCGATTTGTTTCGAGCCGGGGGCGCGAGGCCCGGGCGCGGGGTCTCGGAACCCCGCCGCGTTCGCGGACATCCGCGCGTAACCATTCACGATTCGTCGTGGCGCATCGGTTGCGTTGCCGGTGAACCGTGACCATGCGTACGCACCTCGCGCTCACGTGCGCGCTCGCGCTGACGGGCGCGTGCAGCGGCGCGCTCGACGACGCGCCCGCCGGGCCGTCGGGCACGTCGCGCACCCCACCCGGTCCCGGCGCGACCTCGACCGTCGCGTCGGTCAGCGGCGCGCGCCGTCTCTCGCAGGCCGAGCTCGATCGCACGCTGTTCGATCTGCTCGGCGACGACACGCGCCCCGCGCGTCGCCTGCTCGCCGAGGACGAATACGCGCCCTACGACAACGACTACACGCTGCAGCGTGCGTCGCGCGCGCTGATCGAGTCGCTCGAGGCGCTCGCCGAGGACGTCGGCACGCGCGCGGTCGCGAATCCCGCGGTGATGGCGCGCATCGTCCCGTGCACGCCGGCGAGCGACGGAGACGAGGCGTGCTTCCGTGCGTTCGTCGCGTCGTTCGTGGGCCAGGCGCTGCGTCGTCCGCCGAGCGACGACGACGTCGATCGTTACCTGCCGCTGCTCGCGTTCGCGACGGAGGACAACCCGTACGTCGACAACGACTTCTCCACCGCGGTGGACCTCGTGATCCGCGCGGTGATCCAGGACCCCGAGTTCCTCTATCGCATCGAGGTCGGCGAGCGCACCGACGACGCCGGCGTCTTCACGCTGGGCGATCACGAGATCGCGACGCGGATGGCCTACCTGCTCTGGGGCACGACGCCCGACGCGACGCTCCTCGCCGACGCGGCCGCGGGACGGCTGCGCACCGGCGAAGGTCGCCGCGCGATCGCCGAGCGCATGATGGAGGACGAGCGCGCGCGCGAGCAGGTGCGTCGCTTCCACGCGATGTGGCTCGGCTATCGCTCGATCCCGCACTCGGCGGAGCGCGTCGCGCAGTTCGATCGCGAGACCAGCGCGCTCATCGATCGCGTCGTGTTCGACGAGGCGCGCGCGTACACCGACCTCTTCGCGAGCGACGAGACGTTCGTCGACGCCGCGCTCGCGACGCACTACGGGCTGCCCGCGCCGAGCGATCCCGCGGGCGCGTGGGTGCGCTATCCGGAGGGGAGCGGGCGCGCGGGCATCCTCGCGCACGGCAGCGTGCTCGCCGCGTTCAGCAAGTTCACCGACACCAGCCCCACGCAGCGCGGCATCTTCGTGCGCACCCGATTGATGTGCGACGCCGTCGCGCCGCCGCCGCCGACCGTCGACGTCGATCAGCCGCCCGGCGGCGACGGAGGCGACGCGCTGTGCAAGAGCGAGCGCTACGCCGCGCACAGCGACATGTCGTCGAGCTGCGGCGCGTGCCACGCGCAGTTCGATCCGATCGGGTTCGGGCTCGAGCGCTTCGACATCTCGGGGCGCGTCCGCGAGCACGACGAGGGTCGCCCGGAGTGCGCGATCGACGGGGTCGGCGAGCTGCCGGGCGTCGGTGCGTTCAGCGGTCCCGCGGAGCTCGGCGCGATGTTGATCGCGGAGGGCGAGATCGACGACTGCGTGGTGCGGCAGGTGTGGGAGTTCGCGGTGGGCCGCGACGCGATGACCAGCGAGCGCGCAGCGATCGACGCCACGGTCGCGCGCTTCCGCGAGAACGGTCGCTCGATGCGTGGCCTCTTGATCGATCTCGTCGCGAGCGAGCGCTTCGCGCTCCGGGCGGAGGAGTGATCATGCGATTGAACCGCAGGACGATGTTGCTCGGCGCGGGCGGGGTCGCGATCGGTCTGCCGCTGCTCGACGCGATGCTCGAGCGTCGTGGATCGCGGGCGCGCGCGCAGACCGCGCCGTCGCGCTACTGCGTCGTGTTCGCGGGCCAGGCGTGCGGCGGCGACGGATGGGCGAACGATCGCTCGATGGTCGCCGGCGTGCGCAACAGCGAGACCGGGCACTGGATCGTGCCCTCGACCTACGGCGACGGATACGAGATCACGACGCCGCTGCGCCCGCTCGAGACGATGCGCGATCAGCTCCAGATCGTCTCGAACATGCGCATCCCGTACTCGACCACGTCGACCGACGCGGCCGCGGTCCCGCCGGGCGGCGCGTATCGCGACTTCCACGGCGGCGGGAAGAGCCCGCTGCTCAGCGGCACGCGCTCGACCGAGGCGCGCTTCACCTGCAACGGGCCCACGAGCGATCAGCTGATCGCGCAGCTGCACGCGGGCGCGACGACGCACGAGTCGCTGGTGCTGCGCGCGCAGCCGAGCTGGTATCTCAGCGGCTCGAGCTACGCTGGGCGCCAGTACGTGAGCTATCGCGGGATGCGCGATCCCATCGAGGCGCAGACCTCGCCGCAGATCGCGTTCGACTCGCTGTTCCGCGGGTTCGTGCCCGACGACGACGCGGCCGCCGCGCGCCAGGACTTCGAGCGCCGCGCGCGGCGCAGCGTGCTCGACGTGGTGCTCGGCAAGCGCGATCAGCTCCTCGCGCGGCTGGGGCGCGCCGATCGCGAGCGCATCGAGCGGCACTTCGACGAGCTGCGCGATCTCGAGACCCGCATCGCCGCGCTCCCTCCGGTCGCGGGCGGCGGCTGCGAGGTGCCGACCGATCCCGGGCCCGACTCGCCGATCGGCGGCGACAACACCGGCAGCGGCAGCGACGACATCCGCCCCGGCGCGGGCTACTCGAACGAGCACGAGCGCGCGCGGATCATGGCGGACCTGATCCACATGGCGTTCGTCTGCGACCTCACGCGCGTCGCGACGCTGCAGATCACGACCTTCCAGAGCCACATGAGCGTGCTGCCGGTGAGCGAGATGCTCGGCACGCCAATCTACGCGGACCTGCACGAGGTCGGGCACAACGGCGACGCCAACACGCGCGGTCAGTTCGCGGTGAGCCTGATGATGCAGTGGCACGTGAGCCACTACGCGTACCTGATCGACAAGATGCGCGGCACGAGCGAGGGCGACGGCTCGCTGCTCGATCACTCCGTCGTCGTGTTCACGCCCGAGGCGGGGCACGGTCGACAGCTCAACGACGCGACCACCGACTTCCAGACGCACAGCGTCGAGCGCATGGTGATGCTGGTCGCGGGGCGCGGTGACGGCTCGCTGCGCACCGGGCAGCACGTCGACGCGGCGGGCGCGCACCCCGCGCACTGCCTCGTCACCGCGATGCAGGCCGCGGGCTACGAGAGCGACACGCTCGGCGAGGTGAGCGGGACGATCTCCGCGATGACGAGCTGATCGGGAGTACGATGGGCGCGATGCGCGCGCCGTGTGCTCTCGTCTTCGCTCTGCTGATCGCGTGTGGGGGATCTCCGAGCGATCCCGCCGATGCCGGTGCCGTGATCGATGCGGCGATCACACCGGCGATCGAGTGCGTGCGGCCGTTCCACGGCGAGATGGTGCTCGACGAGCCGATGCGCCCGATCCCGTTCGTCGCCGCGATCCGCGCGCCGGGCGCGACGAGCGCGCGCGTGAACGACGTGGCGATCGCGATCGACGCGAACGGGCTCGTCACGACCGAGATCCCGGTGCGCTTCGGCGTGAACGACGTCGAGGTCGAGGTCGACGGCGTGCGTCAGCTCTGCACGTTCGTGGTCGCGCCCGCGTTCGCTGCGACCGACGGCGACGATCCGCGCGTGGGCACCACCGCGCTCTTGCAGATCGGTGGATCCGGCGTCGACGACGGCGACGACGACACGACGCTCGGCTCGCTCGACGACGTGCTCACGCGCGCCGGCACCGCGGGGCTGATCGCGGGCGCGCTCGACGTCGGGCTCGGCAGCTTCGTGTTCGACGTCGTGCCGTGCACCACCGACCCGGGCACCGGGTGCTCCACCGGGCCGCAGGTGATGTTCACGACGATCGATCTCGACACGAGCATGCTCGGCGCGCCCGAGGAGAGCGAGCTCTCGGTCGTCGACGGCGGCCTGCGCGTGATCGCGCGCAGCCGCGATCTGCGGCTCGGCGTGCACGTCGTGGGCTGGACCTACGAGGCCCACATGGTCTGCGACGACGTGACCCTCGAGTGCCATCCCGTCGGCCCGGACTTCGACTCGATGGGCACGGTCGAGCTCGACCTCGAGATCACCACGATCGTCGACGTCGGTCTCGACGGAGCCACGCCGACCGCGACGACGCGCACCATCGAAGCCGTGCGCATCACGAGCGTCGACGTCGAGCTGCCCGACATCCACGAGCTCATCCGCGACCCGATCGTGGGCTCGCTGCGGAGCCAGCTCCCGTCGGAGCGCGCGACCGCGAGCGCGCGCGACGACCTCGGTGACGCGTACGGCGAGGGCGTGCGCGCGCTCGTCGAAGGCCTCCTGCGCGGGCTCGAGACGCCGCTCGCGCGCGGCAGCCTGAGCGTGCCGAGCTACGCCGGCGCGACGACCGAGCTGCGCCTCGCGGCGACCCCGACGCGCATCGAGGCGAGCGCGGAGCACGGCCTCTTGCTCGGGATCCGCAGCCGCTACGAGCTGATGGGCGATGCGGTGCGCGACGGCGGGCGCGGCATCGCGCTCGAGAGCGCGGCGATCGACGTCGACACGATGCTCCACGAGGCGAGCCGATCCGCGGTGTCGGTCGTCGCGCTGAACCAGACGTTCCACGCGCTGCATCGCGCGGGCGCGCTCGACGGAGTCGTCGCGCCCGACATGGTGGTCGCGCCGGACATGGTCGTGGCGCCGGACATGGTGGTCGCGCCGGACATGGTGGTCGCGCCGGACATGATGCGGCTCGACGCGACGGTGCCGCCGATCGCGAGCGTCGACGCGAGCGGCGTGTCGCTGATGCTCGGCGGGATGACGGCGACGTTCGACGGGCCCGCGCCCTACGGCGACGGACTGCGGGTGCGCTTCTCGGCGCTCGCGCGCGCGAGCACCGTGTCGTCGGGCGCCGATCCGAGCTTCGGTGGGATCGAGCTCACCGAGCTGCGCGTCGCCGCCGAAGGGCGCGCGATGTCGAGCGCGGAGACCGCGACGGTGCGCGCGTACGTCGCGGTGCTGAGCCACTTCCTCGCGAGCTCGCTGCTCGATCGTTCGCAGCCCGCGCTGCCCGCGCCGACGCTGCGCGCGCCGTCGACCATCACGATCGGCGGCCGCGCGCTCTCGACCGGGATCGCCGAGGGAACGCAGCTCGGCTCGGCGCCCACGTGGCGCGCGGCGGAGGGCCGCTTCGAGTCGAGCGGCGCGTTCCGCGAGCTGTGATCGCGACCCGAGCCGCGCTGGCGCCGAGGATCGCGCCTGGCCGCGGGAGACTGGCGTTTTTTCACCAAAAAACGCGTCTGGCCCGGGGCCAGAGCCGTTTTTTGGTGGAAAAACGCGTCCGAAGCAGCGGCGGAGCCGTTTTTCGGCGAAAAAATGCGGGTTTCCCGGGGCGGGAGCCGTTTTTCGGCGAAAACCCGCGGGTTTCCTGGGGCGGGAGCCGTTCTTCGGCCGAACGACGGGTCCGAGGCGGCCGCGGGGAGCCGTTCTCGCGCCGATGTATCAAATCGGCGGCGTGATCGGCCGCAGATCGAGCCCGCCCGACACGACGTAGCTCGTGTACGCGCCGAACCCGTAGACCTGCAGGCCGAACGGGCGCTCTGCGCTCGCGCGGTGCACGCCGGGCTGGATCTGCATGCTCGCGTGCGACCACCCCGTGCCCTCGATCTCGCGCCAGCCGGTGACGATCGTGCGATCGAGCTCGACGCGCGCGCCGGTCGGCGCGATCATGTCGAGCCAGCTCTGACGGTACGTCTCGGGCGCGAGCACCGTGTACGAGCTGCGGAACTGCGCGTCGGGGATCGCGAGCGCCATCCCGGGATCGCCGCTGCCTCCGCGTCCCGACGTGCCGAGCCCCGCGTAGTCCTGACCGACGAGGAACAGCGTCGCGAGCAGCGCGCCCGTGCCCTCGACGCGCACGCCGTCGCGCAGCTCGAGCTCGGCGTGCTCACCGCGGCCGAGCGTGATCGGCGCGTGGATCGCGGGCGTGAACGTGATCGTGTTCGCGTCGGCCGCGCTCACGACGCGCAAGAGGTTCGGCTCGTCGCGCAGCGGGCTCGTCGGCGCGACGAACGCCGAGCGACCGAGCGACTCCACCGGGAAGAGCTGCTCCTCGAGGTGATCGCACGCCCAGCGATCGAAGGGCACGAACGTGCAGTCGTGGCCCGCGATCACCGCGACCGGTCCGTCGGCGCGCACGATCGTCCCCGTCAGATCGTACTCGGCGCCGGGATCGCAGTAGCGCACGCCGGGATCGAGCGCGCTCGTCTCGACGCGCTCGACGCCCGGGCACGTCTCCGCGCCCTCGCTCGCGAGCTGAATCACCTCGCCGCGCGCGAGCGTGATCGTGCGCCGCTCGCCGGGCGCCATCGCGGCGAACGTTCCGTCGAGGCTCGGCGCGATGCGCGCGCTCGCCTCGATCTCGACCGACACCTCGCCCTCGGCCGCGCCGACGATCGTCACGAACCCCGGCGACGTCGAGTACGTGCCCGCGCGTCCGAGGAAGAACGTGGGCCGCGAGACCGCGACGTAGTTGCCGGTGAGCACGTGCGCGGGCAGCAGCAGCGACGCGTCGTTGGTGAACGAGTGGCACTGGCGATCGCCGGCGACGCCCTCTTCGTCCTCGCAGTCGTGCTCGAGCCGGAACTCGAGCGGGTTCCACTGCGTGACCACGACCGGCACGTCGGACACGAGGTGGTACGCGCCGTCCGCCTCGCGCACCGACGCGATCCCGAGCGGCGCGCGCAGCGACTCGATCCACGGCAGCGCGACGATCTCGAGCGCGCCCGGCGCGACGGTGCGCCGCGCGATCTCGGTGCCCGCGCGATCGACGACGATCACCGCGGGCACGAGCTGCGGGTTCGCGATCGCGACCGCGAACGTGAACTCGCGCGGCAGCGGCGCGTTGCGCGTCACGACCGGCCAGTACTCGCACCCGAGGTACGAGCGATCCTCGGCGGCGCGCGCGCAGAGATCGACGCAGCCATCCGCGCTGCAGCGCTGGCCCGTGCTCGGATCGCAGGTCGCGCCGCGCGTCCAGCCGCTGCCCGCGGCGTCGCAGACCTCGATCGTCTCGCCGTCGCAGCGCACCTCGTTGGGCAGACAAGGACGACAGCCGGTGCCGGTCACGCAGCGCTCGCCTCGCGCGGCGCAGTCGTCGGGCATGCGCGGGACGCCGCGCGCATCGCACGACCACGCGACGTCGCCCGCGCACACGATGCCTTCGCTCGCACCTTCGCAGACCGGCGGCGGTCCGGCGTCGCGCGAGGTCGGCGCGAACGGGACGGGATCGTCACACGCGACGAGCAAGAGGAGCGCCGAGCAAAGCGCGACCGACACGTGGCGGGCTGACACCACGCGCATCGTAGTCGGTCGCAACGCGCCGCGGGATCGGCGTGCGGCGTGCCTTGCTCGCGCCGCTCAGTTCGGCTTCTTCTGCTGGTTGTCCTCCTTCTTCTTCGGCGCGCTGTTCGGCTTCTTCTCGTCGTCGGCGTTCGCCGCGAACACCGTGTCGTCGCCGGGGTGCGCCTTCGAGCGCAGGGCGTCGCCCTCGCCCGTCGGGTCCTCCTCGCGCGACGGCAGCGGCGGGTTGTGGGGCCACTCGGTTCCGGTCTTCTTGGCCGGCTCGCTGCGCTCCTGCGGCTGCGAGCCCGCCTGCTTCTGGTTCGCCATGCGACAGATCGCTGCAGCGCGCGTGCCCGCTTTTCGGGGTGCAGCGCGCGACCCATACTCGTGCGCATGGCCATCGCGACTTCGGAGCTGGTCACTGCGCTGCGCACCACTGCGGCGCGCCTCGAAGACGGCGCCACGTACCAGTGGACGCACATGGGCGCGTGCAATTGCGGGCACCTCGCGCAGACGCTCACGCGGATCGATCGCGCCGAGCTCCACCGGCTCGCGCTCCAGCGCGCGGGCGACTGGGGCGATCAGTCGATCGAGCACTGCGCGACGAGCGGCCTGCCGATCGACGACGTGATCACGACGATGCTCGACGCAGGCATGGAGCTGCGCGACATCGGCGAGCTCGAGCGCCTCTCCGCGCCCGACGTGCTCGCGCGGATCCCGCTCGAGGAGCGGCCGCTCGATCGCCGCGATCGCGCGCACGTCGTGAAGTACATGCGCGCCTGGGCCGAGATGCTCGAGGAGCGCCTCGAGCCGACGTCGGGCGTGCACGAGATCGCTCGTCCCGTCGCGACGAACGCGCTACGTCGCGCCGGATGATCCGTCGTCACCTGCGACTGCTGGCCGCGCAGCTCCGGCTCTCGGGGCTGCTCGCGCTGCAGTACCGCTGGGAGTTCCTGCTCGACGGCTTCTTCTCGATCTTCTGGACGATCACCGCGCTGCTCCCGCTCTGGCTCGTGTTCGACGAGCGCCCGGTGATCGCGGGCTACACGTACCCCGAGGCGCTCACGGTCGTCGGGTTCTTCACGCTGCTACAGGGGATCCTCGAGGGCGCGATCCATCCGAGCCTCGCGACCGTGATCGACGCGATCCGCACGGGCACGCTCGACTTCGTGCTGCTGAAGCCCGCGGACGCGCAGTTCCTCGTCTCGACGCAGCGCTTCGCGCCGTGGCGCGGCGTGAACGTGCTCGCCGGGATCGGCGTGCTGATCTACGCGTTCTTCGAGATGGGCCGCGCGCCCGAGCCCGCGCACGTCGCGCTCGCGGGCTTGATGCTCGTGCTCGCGATCATCGTGCTCTACGCGCTCTGGATCATCGTGGTGAGCGCGGCGTTCTACGTGGGGCGCATCGACAACCTGCGCTTCTTGTTCCTCGCGGTGTTCGACGCGGCGCGCTGGCCGAGCACGGTCTATCGCGGCGTGCTCTCGTTCGTGTTCACGTTCGTGATCCCGCTCGCGCTGATGACGAGCTACCCGGCCGGCGCGCTGCTCGGACGACTTCCTTGGTCGACGGTGATCGGCGCGTGGATCGGCGGCCTCGTGTTCGCGCTCGCGGCGCGCGCGGTGTGGCTCACGTCGATCCGTCGCTACACGAGCGCGAGCTCGTAGTCAGCGCATCACCTCGATGATCGCGGCGGCCTCGCGATCGGCGAGCCCGGCGCGCGCGGCGCGCGCGAAGATGCCCGCGGCGAGCGCGGGGAACTCGGTGCTCAGCCCCGATGCGCGCGCGGTCTCGAGCAGCCGCGCGGTCGCGTCGACCGAGATGCGAAGCGGGCTCTCGCTGACGGTGAAGTCGCCCGACTGGATCACCGCGCCCTCGTGCTGGAAGAACGCGCCGAACGAGGGCCCGATGTCGCGCACGATGCGGCCGTAGGTCGCGACGTCGAGGCCCTCCTTCTGCGCGATCGTCGCGCCGTGCACGAAGCCGATCATCGCGCCGTAGACCCACGAGAGCGTCGCGAGATCCATCGTCGCGGCCGCGGCGGGATCGTCGCCGAGGTACACGAGGCCGCCGGCGAGCGTCTCGAGCAGCGCGCGCTGCGCGTCCCACGTCGCGCGATCGCCGCTGACGAGCACCGGCGTGTCGGGGTGGCCCATCTGGCTCGGCGCGGCCTGGATCGCGCCCGCGAGGAAGTGTCCGTCGTGCTCGCGCGCCCAGCGCGCGCCGCGGCGCGCGCTCTCGGGCGAGATCGTCGTCAGCTGGATCAGCGTGCGGCCCGCGAGCGTCGCGCCGGGGGCCGCGAGGATCGTGTCGACCGCGTCGTCGTTCGAGACGCACATCACGATCACCGGGCTCGCGGCGAACGCCGACGCGACGTCGGGCGCCGCGAGCGCGCCGCGCGCGACCTCCTCCGCGACTCTCGTCGCGCTCCGGTTCCACACGGTCACCCGCATGCCGTTCGCGCGGAAGAGGCCGGCGATCGTCACGCCCATCGCGCCCAGGCCCACCACCGTCACGTCGCTCGTCTGCATCCGAACCTCCTTCGCGACGAGCTGTGTGGATGCTCGAACCGGACGTCGAGTACGGATGTCTTGGTACGGTACGTACCTTCTGGTGCGTGGAGGCGAGGATGGCGAAGAAGCGCCCTCGGGTGTGCGGCATCGGTCCCGCGTTCGAGGTGATCGGCGGCAAGTGGAAGGCGCAGATCCTCTGGGAGATGCACACCGACGCGAAGCGCTTCGGCGAGCTCAAGCGCCTCGTGCCCGGGATCAGCGAGAAGATGCTCACCCAGCAGCTGCGCGAGCTCGAGGCGGACGGGCTCGTGCATCGCGAGGTGCTCGTCGCGGTGCCGCCGCACGTCGAGTACTCGTGCACGCCGCTCGGCGCCTCGCTGAACGAAGCGCTCGGCCCGATCGCCGACTGGGGCGAGCGCTACGAGAAGGCGCGCGCGAAGGGACGCTGATCTCGTAGGATCGCGCGCACCGCACACGATGCGCGATCGCGGCCACGTCTTCGTCGTCCACGGCAACCTGCTGCGCCTCGAGTGCGACGCGTGGCTGCTGCCGTGCGGCGTCGGAGGGAGCACGGCGGGGTATTGGCGCATCCCGCCCAACGCCGACATCTACGACGCGTGGGAGTGGCCGCCCGGCGACTGGACCAAGGTGCTCCGCTGCGTCGCGCTCGAGGGCGATCACGATCGGCCGCGACCGTTCGCGACGCACATCGGCGGCGGCAAGGACGCCGAGGTCGCGTGGTTCGTCGAGGGCGCGCTCGAGTTCGTCGCGCGCGCGCACGAGCGGCTGCGACGCGACGGTCATCCGCCGCGTCACGGTCGCGCGCGTCACCTGCTCGCGATGCCGATCGTCGGCACCGGCTACGGCGGCGGCGCGGCGCGCGCGGGCGAGATCGTGACGATGCTGCTGCCCGAGCTCGAGCGCGAGAGCGAGGCGCGCGGGATCGACATCGCGCTGGTGTCGCTCGATGCGTCGAACCACGCGGCCGCGCAGGCGACGCGCCGCGCGTACTGGGCGTCGCGCTCGCCCCACGAGCCGGCGTGGCCTGCGCTCACCGAGGCGCAGCGCGCGCGCGCGATCGCGCTCGCGCAGCAGGCGGTCGAGGGCAAGCTCGTGCTCTTCCTCGGCGCGGGGATCTCGCGCGGCGCGGGCTTGCCCGACTGGGCGACGCTGCTCGAGCAGCTCGCGGCGCGCGCCGCGATCGACGATCGCGCGGGCTTCGCGCGGCTCGATCACCTCGATCGCGCGGAGGTGCTCGAGCGACGTTTCGGAGGGACCGCGGCGCTCGGTCGCGAGGTCGCGTCGCTGCTCGGCTCGGAGCGATCCTCGCTCGCGCATGCGCTGCTCGCGGCGCTGCCCGTCAACGAGATCGTCACGACGAACTACGATCGACTCTTCGAGATCGCGAGCGAGCCGGTGATCGGCGCCGACGCGCTCGCGGTGCTCGGGCCGGGACGACGGAGCGATCGCGCGCGCTGGCTGCTCAAGATGCACGGGTGCGTGACGCGGCCCGAGGAGATCGTGCTCACGCGCACCGACTATCTCCGCTACGCGGAAGAGCGCGGCGCGCTGATGGGCATCGTGCAGGCGCTCCTGATGACGCGGCACATGCTCTTCGTCGGGTTCTCGCTCGACGACCCGAACTTCCATCGCATCGCGGACGCGGTGCGGCGCGCGGTGCGGGGGAGCGAGCGGCGCGGCAGTCGCGACTTCCTCGGCACCGCGCTCACGCCGGCGCGCCGCGGCTTCGTCGAGGAGCTGTGGAGCGACGACCTCGACTGGATCGCGCTCGCCGAGCAGGGAGACGACTTCGCGGAGGCGGCGCGCCGCCACGACGTGTTCCTCGACTGCGTCGCCGCGCACGCGCCGCGCGCGGCGCACCTGTTCGATCCCGCGTTCGCACCGCTGCTCGCGCCGCACGAGGCGGAGCTCACGAGCGCAGTGTCGGAGCTGCGCGGATTGGTCGAGACGGTGCGCGCCCGCGGCGAGACGTCCCCGGCGCTCGCGGTGATCGAGCGAATGCTCGTGGAGCTCGGCGCAGTGGGTCGAGTGCCTCACCGAGCGTTGCGAAAGCGCTGAGCCCGACGGCGCGTTCCGAGGAGAGCCGGAGCCGCTTCTGAGGAGAGCAGGAGGAGAAGGAAGACCACGGCAATGCGCGCGCAGGTCATCACGGCGTGGCGCGTCGAGCGCTCGAGTCGAAGCCGATCGGCTTCACGTGCGAAGCGCCCGGTGGATCCAGCAGGTCAGCAGACGACCAGAATCCACGTGGTCCTCCTAACTCGCCTGCTTTCCTCGGAATCCCGAGCGCGTTCCGAGCGCAGGCGCGACGAAAGGAAGAACCATCGACGTGGTCTTCCTTCTCCTCCTGCCCTCCTCGGAAGCTCTCTTCCTCAGAACGTCATTCGCAGACCGGAAGCACCGCCGAGTCGGGGCTCAGCCAGCGCCCGAGGGCACCGGCCGGCGCCCGCGTCGCATCGGGCAAAACGTGCGCGAACCGTGCGCGCACGCTCGGGCGAGCGGGCAATTCCCACGGAAATTCGCGATCCCGCCTTGGCTCGCCGGGTGCACCGGGGCGCTTCGTCAGTCTCGAAAGGAGCCCTCGCGTGTCCGACCCCTACGCCCCGATCCAAGGCATCTCGCTCGAACGCTACGCGGAGCTCGGCGCGGAGCTCGACGGCATCACCGACGAGCAGGCGCAGATCGCGAAGGTCGCGCAGCTCGGCGTGAGCGCGGCGGACTGGACCGCGGCGAAGAACGGCTGGACCGCGCGGATGCAGGACATGAGTCTGATGGGCGCCGTCGCGACGAAGTACATGGGCCTCTACAACCAGGCGCTCGCGAAGAAGACCGGCGTCGCGAAGGTCTCGTTCGAAGACTGGTGCGCGATGAGCGCGGCGATCGCGGTGTTCGGCTACGAGGCCGCGATGAAGCACTTCGGGGTCACGCAGGGCGAGTGGACGACGATCAGCGCGCACTGGCAGAGCGAGCTGAGCCGTGATCCGATGAACCTCGCGATGAAGCGCAACACGCTGCAGGAGCAGGAGACGCAGCGGCTGCGCGCGGGTGGTCAGCCGAAGGCGGTCGTCGTGGAGCGCGGTCCCGCGGGCGCTGCGGTGGCGGGCGGCGCGGCGGCGTTCGATCCCAACGCGCACGCCGCGATGCAGATGAACGCGGCCGCGCAGCACAACCAGCAGTACTTCGCGCAGGCGGCCGCGGTGATGAACCAGGGCGCGGTGCAGGCCGCGGTGAAGATGGCGAGCGGCATGGCGCAGCTCGGCGGCGGCAGCGGGCTGATCGTCGGCGCGGCGGTGAAGGTGCAGTGGTCGGACGGGAACAAGTACCCCGGGACGATCATGCAGATCGCGCAGGGCCAGTCGCAGATCGTGTTCTCCGACGGCCGTACGATGTGGATCGCGAACCAGTACCTGAGCGTCTGAGCGCCCCGTGTACCAAGTCGTCCAGAAGTGCCAGGGCTGCGGCGCGGGGCTGACGCTCGACGACATGCGCAAGACGCAGTGCCCGTACTGCCAGGTCGTCTATCCGCATCACTCGCAGGCCGCGCAGCACGCGCAGGTCGCGGGCGCGATGATGAATCAGATGATGGCGCAGGCGGGCTACGTGCAGAGTCCGTATGCCCCGCCGCCGCTCGGAGGAGGACCGCCGGGCGGGCCGCCGCCGGCGGTGATCACGCAGGCGTATGGCGACCCGTCGGCGATCGTCGCGAAGCAGGCGCAGGCGATGGGGCGCGGCATCGCGATCGTGATGATCGTGTCGACGCTCGTCGTGCTCGGGATGATGGCCGCGGGCGTCGCGGTCGCGCTCGTGTTGCTGCGCTGAAAACGACAAGAGCGCCGATCCCCTCGCGGAGGATCGGCGCTCTTCGTGTGCCCGCGACCGGCAGTCCGAAATACGATGTGCGCCGTGCGCGGCCTCGCTCCACTCGCGATGCTCGCTGCGTTCGCAGCCAGCTGCGGCTCACCGGCGGATTCGCCTGACGACTCCACGTTTGCCGCGCGAATGGAGGAGCTCGATCGCGCATCAGCGCACGTGCCGGTGCCGGAGGTGGTCGACTTCACCGATCCACCGCCGGAGCCGCCGATCGGCGCGGACGGTTTGCCGACCGCACGGGCGCTCGCGCGCGTCACGCGGGAGATCGACGAGCTCTGCCCGGACACGTACTGGCACTCGCCACGTCGCTCGGTTGAAGATCGGCTCGCCCGCTGGTCCCGTCCGTCCGCGCGCTGCGCGCGCTGCCATGCGGGACCCGCGGGACGAGCACTCCTGCAGGATCAGCGCGTCGTGACGCTCATCGACCAGCGGTCGAGCGTGCCCACGTCGTTGCGCGCGCCGTCGACCACCGTGAGGCGCCACGTGCCGGTCACGCTCTCGCCGACGAAGCCCTCGACCGCGAACGTGCGCTCGAAGCTGCCCGCGTCGATCGACGCTTCGCGCAGCAGCACGAACTCACGACCACCGACGCGCGAGAGGCGCACCGTGAGGTCCATCGGGAACTCGTGCGTGATGCCGACCGTCACGCTCATGCGCGAGATCGTTCCCGCGTCGCTCACCACGATGTCGCTGGTCACGCCGCTCGTGCTGTCGTCGGGGATCGCCGCGGCCGGCGTCGCCGAGTGCTCGCGCGTCTGCTCGGTGCCGCCGCAGCTCGCGCCTTCGCAGCGCGTGATCGCGAGGCTCCACGAGCTCAGCGTGCCCACGTCGGCGCTCGCCGTGTCGACCACCACGAGGCGCCACGTGCCCGCCGCGTCGACGCCGTTGAAGTCGGCGACGCTGAACGTCTGCTGCACGTGATCGTCCGCGCCGCCCGCGCGATCGAGCAGCGTGACCACGCGGCCGTCGCGCTCGAGGCGCACCTGCAGATCGCCGCGGTACGTGTGCGTGATGTCGACGGTCACCGCGAGCGAGCTGATCGCGCCCGCCTCGGCCACCACGATCTCGCTGCTCACGCCGGCCGGCGTGTTGTCGGGGATCGCGACCATCGGCATCGCCGAGTGCGTCGTCTCGCTCGTGCTGTCCATGCACGCGCGGTCGCTCGCGCAGTCGCTGTCCTCGCAGTCGATCGCACCGTCGCGATCGTCGTCGCTCGTGTTGTTGCAGGTCTCGGGAGGCAGGCGGACCGTGGGCACCGCGCTGACGTACGCCGTGAGGTACTGCTCGACGTAGCGGAACGAGATCCAGCCGTAGCCGTCGGGCTGCGTGCCCTCGGTGCCGAAGCGCGTGGTGCCCCACGAGTTCTTGAACATGAAGAAGCCGCGCTCCATCACCGGGCGGCCCATCGCGTCGACGACCGGATTGCCCTCGCCGTCGAGGCGCTGGACTTCCATCTCCGAGTCCCAGCCGACGAGCAGGAACGCGTGACCAGCCGGGCGCATGCGCGAGTCCGCGATGTCCGCGTCGTTCGGCGACATCACGATGCCGCGGCGCGAGTTCTCGCCGTTCGTCGGCAGCATCGAGCCGCCGTGGTTCCACGCCTGGTAGAAGAAGTCGCCGCCGACGACGACCGGCGTGCGCTTGGTGACCATGTGGCCCTGGATGCTCCGCGGCGTGCTGCGGATCCAGCGGCCCGCGGGCAGGTGCCAGCGCATGCCCTCGCGCGCCGCGGCGGGCGGCTCGCCGTTGGTCCAGCAGCGCACCGGGCGGTTCTCACCGGTGCACGCGGCATCCTGCGTCGTGCTCCAGCCGCGCGACTCGTAGGGCCAGAGCGACTCTTCCACGATGCCGAAGCGGTTGATCGCCTCGAGGTTGCGCTGCGCGCTCGAGCCGTCGGTGTTGGTGAACGCGCCGACCTCGGTCTTCACCGACCACTGCAGGTACTGCTCGCTGAAGTCGGGGCTCGTGATCGTGCCCTCGCTGATGTAGAGCGACTCCATCAGCGCCGCGGTCGCGAAGATCGAGCACACGCCGCGGCTGCCCTGGTTGCGCACCGGCGTCTGCGTCTCGAGCAGATCGAAGCGCGCGGGATAGACCTCGTCGGCCTTGCTCTCGTCGGGCAGCTCGGCGTTCGGCGGGATGCCGTCGACGAGCGGACCGAGCTCGGAGACCGGCGCTTCGTCGTAGGTGAGCGGGAGGTCGTCGTCGGGGCTGTTCGCGCAGCCGGCGAGCGCGACGAGCGACGCGAGGAGGAATGGGCGGCGGTTCGTGAGCGACATGCGAGGCGGCCGATTACAGATCCCGTGCCGCATGTGGGATAGACGAATTGCGCAAGAAAATCGTGATAACGCGCTGCGTCGAGGCTGGGGTCGGTGGTCGCCATACCCCAGCGCACCTGGCGTCTGGGGGAGCCATGGCGACGGGCTTCGTGCTGTGATGCGGGGCGATGGGGGCGCGCTTCGAGAGCTCGCACGCGCGGCTGTTCTGGATTGTGCCCGCGGTCTCCGCGGTGCCATGTGTCTTGGCGCTCTTCGCATCCCCTCGCGCGCCGGTCGCGGCGCCTGCGATCGCCAGCATGTTCTTCGCGATGACCGTGCTCAGCGCCGAGCTCGTGAAGCGCGCCGAGTGGCTCGAGGTCGATCGCGACGGCATCCGCCAACCGCGGCTGTTCCGCGTCGCTCGGATCGCGTGGAGCGAGATCGCGGCCGTCGAGCTCGCCGCGGGGATCACGCGCGAGCTGATCGTGACGTCCCACGCCCGACGTCGGCTCACCGTCCCAGCGCTGCTGCTCGGCGAGACGCTGCTCGCGACGCTGCGCGCGCACGCACCTCCGGGTGTGTACCGCGTCCGGGCCGAGGACGAGCTCGTCATCAGCGAGCGCGTGGCTCGGCTCCGGCGCGAGGGCGCGCGCGTGATGATGCAGCGCGAGCCACGCGCCGCGTATCGTGAGGCCGAGCGTCGGGCCGCGTCGTTCTCCTTGCGGCGTCGGCTGGCACCCGAGCGTCGCGCGTTCCGACGCGCGCTCGTGGTCTCGATCACGTTCGGGCTCGCGACGATGCTGGTCGCGTGGCTCGTCACGATCGAGCGCGTGCCGGTCGCGCTCGCCGTGCTGGTGGTGAGCCTCGTGCTCACGGCGGGGGCGCAGCGACACTTCCTCGGGATCGCGCTCGGGCTGCGCGTGCTGAGGCGGCGACTGATCGAGCGTCTCGGCCCCGACGTCGAGCTCGATGCGCGCGGCATGCTCGTCTCGCGCGATCGGCGCACGCGCGTGCGCCAGCTCCCGAGCGATCTCGACGATCCCGCGATCGGGCTGCACCTCCACGTCGAGGTGCTCGATGCCGACGGGCGCGTCGAGCGCTCCGCGATCGTGCTCGGCCTCGACCTCGGGCTGCCCGCGAGCGCGCGCCCGATGGCGCTGCGCGAGCGCGCCGACGTGCAGGGCCACGCCGTCTCGTCGCTCGACGACGACGCCTGGCCGGTCGAGCCGCGCCTGCTGCGCACCGACGGACAGCGCGTCGAGACGCTGGTGATCGAGCAGGGCCCCGACGGCGCGATCCTCTCGCGGCTCGGACGGGGAGGGCGCCCGCTCGGCGACACGTTCCACGAGGACGCCGACGCGGCGCGCCGCCAAGCCGCGCACGAGACCGAGCACGGCGCGTGGCGCGACGCAGCGGAGGCGCGATGAGGCGCGCGCTCCTGCTCGCGATCGTGCTCGCCGGGTGCGGCTGCCCGTGCGACGCGACCGACATCGCGCGCGATCTCGCGGGCGACGGCGCGACCGACTGCGGCTTCGTCCGGCTGGGCGACGACCCCGCGCCCGTGCTCGCGTGCGCGGAGCAGGCGATCGCCGAAGAGCGCGCGTTCTCCGCGGGATTCGCGCGCTTCGGCATCGACTCCGAGGTGCGCACGTACGTCACGCGTCGCGAGGACGGCAGCGCCCGCGCGCTCTCCTACGACGGCGATCCCAGCGGGGGCGACGGCGCGTGCCCGCGGCTCGTCGCGTTCCGCTGCGTCGGCCCGATCGAGCGAAGGACGGACGGCTTCGGTCCCCGGTCCGTCACGATCCTCGCGTGCTCGACGAGCAGCACCGAGGAGGCCGTGCTCTGCGATCGCTGAGAGTTGCGCGCGCAACCCTCACGGTTGCGTGCGCAACCGTCACGCGACGCGGCGCTCGACGTCCACGTCGACCGCGCCGCCGCCCGCCGCTTGCTCCGCGACCATCTTCGCGCGCAGCGCCTCGCCGCGGCTCGCCCACCACGCGCGCGCCGCGTCGTCGCCGAAGGGCACCACGCCGCCGAGCGCGTCGATCGCCTCGATCAGCGCGCGCGCGCTCGCGATGCGACGGGCGCGATCCTTCTCGAGCAGCCGCATCACCAGCGCCTCGAGCTCCGCAGGCAGCGCGCGCCCGAGGCGCTGGCTCGGCGGCTCCACCTCCGCGCGCAGCTGCATCGTCGCCACCGCGAGCGGCGTCTCGCCGACGAACGGCGGCGTGCCCGTGAGCAGGTGGTACGCGAGCGCGCCGACCGCGTAGAGATCGGCGCGTGCGTCGATGCGATCGGGCGCGCTGATCTGCTCGGGCGCCATGTACACCGGCGTGCCGATCATCGTGCCCTCGTGCGAGAACGCCGCGCCGTCCGTGAGCTCCGCGCCGAGCATCTTGCCGAGCCCGAAGTCGAGCACCTTCACCGCGTCGGGCGTGCCCGCGCGCACCGCGATCATCGCGTTCGCGGGCTTCACGTCGCGGTGCACGATCCCGAGCGCGTGCGCTTCGTCGAGCGCCTCCGCGATCGCGCGCACGATGCGCACCACGCGCCCCGGCGGCAGCGCGCCCTCTTCGCGCACCACGAGGTCGAGCGGCAGCCCGTCGACGTGCTCCATCGCGTAGTAGAGCTCGCCGCTCGGGGTGCGGCCGTAGTCCCAGACCTGCACCGTGTTCGGGTGCACGAGGCGCGAGGCCATCTGCACCTCGCGCTCGAAGCGCGCCGCCCGCTCGCGGTCCGCGCCGCGCAGGATCTTGATCGCGGTGGGCCGCTTCATCATCGCGTGCTTCGCGAGATAGACGACGCCGGTGCCGCCCTCGCCGAGCTTGCGCTCGAGGACGTAGCGACCGAGCCGACGCGCGCTGCGCACCTCGTCCTCGAGCGCGCGAACCCGCGCGATGCCGCTCGCGCCCCACGCGAGCAGCACGCTCAGCACGAGCCCCACGACGAGCACCACGAGCGTGTCCGTGCGCGCGCCGCCGAACCCCGCGCCGGGCCGCGCGACGAGCCGGAAGCTGCGCTCCGCGAACGGGATCTCCACCTCGCGCGAGAACGACGTGACATCGCTCGCGACGCCGGGCGCGGTCTCGTAGAGGACCCGCAGATCCTCGGGCGCGTCGGGATCGATCAGCGCGAGCTCGACGTGCTCGCGCACCACCGGCGCGACCAGCGGCTCGAGCAACGGACGGAGTCGGAAGAGCGCGATCGCGAGCCCGAGCGCGCGCGCCTCGCGGTTCGCGATCGCGTCGGGGCGCGCGCCGCCTTCGTAGACGGCGAGGTACACCGCGAGCGAGAACACGCCCTCGGGATCTTCGACGAGGCGCAGCCGTCGCGAGCCCACCGGCTGTCCGAGCTCGCGCGCCTGGAGCACGCTCGCGCGCCGCACCGGCTCGCTCATCAGGTCGTAGCCGAACGCGATGCCGTCGGGCGGCTCGGCATAGAGCAGCGGCGCGTAGAGCGCGTCGCGCGCGCGGGGCTGCATCGTACCGTCGGACGCCTGCTCGGTGATCGCGAGCCCGAGCGCGTCGCGATCGGCATCGCGCACGAAGGGCACCCACTCGAGCGCGGCGATCCCTTGGTGACGCGCCAGCGCATCGCGCACGAACACGCCGAACGCCGCGCGGCTCGGCACGCCGTCGTTCGCCGCGAAGAACGACGGCACCGCGCGCAGCACCTCGAGCGGCCTGCCGAGCTCGTCGCGCAGCGCGTCTCCGAGGCGCTCGGCGCGATCCGCGAGGCGCTGGCGATCGTGCTGCTGCGCGCGCTCGTGCGCGAGCGCGGTCGCGGCGATCGTGAGCACGATGCCGAACGCGAGCACCATCAGCGCCTCGCGTCGCACCAGCGGATGCGCCGCGCGCGTCTGCGAGCGGTCGCTCAGGGATCGCCTCCGAGCACCACGTACGCGACGAAGATCGCGAGCGCGCCGAGCATCGCCAGCGCCACCGCGAGCATCGTGCGCCGCGACGGCGGGGGCCGGTCGGTCTCGGTCCCGAACACCTCGCCTGCGTCCTCGGGCAGCTCGCGACCTCCGGGAGGCGGCTCGCTGCGGACCGTCTTCTTCGACTCCTCGTCGCGCGCGCGCTGCGGATGGATCTGCGGCATCCGCGCGCTGCCGATCACGAACCCGCACGACGCGTCCGCGGGCACCGATCGCAGCGCGATCTCGAGCGCCTCGCGCATCGCGCGTGCGTCGGGCCAGCGATCGTCGGGCGACTTCGCGAGCGCGCGCGCGACCACCGCGCTCACCTCGGAGCCGATCGCGGGCACGCGCTCGTGGAGCGGCTCGGGATCGTCGGCCGACACCGCGAGCAGGATCTCACCGACGTTCGCGCCCTCGAACGGCGCGCGCCCCGCGAGCGTCTCGTAGAGGATCGCGCCGACGCTGAAGAGGTCCGCGCGGTGATCGACGTGGTGCGCGTTGGTGCCCTGCTCGGGGGCCATGTACACCGGCGTGCCGAGCATCTCGCCGCTCCGCGTGAGCGAGTCCCACTGCGCGGCGCGACCCATCGGCGGCGCGGCGGTCATCCGCGAGATGCCGAAGTCGAGCAGCTTCACGCGCGTGCGCCCGCCGGGCGCGTTCGCGAGGAAGAGATTGTCGGGCTTGAGATCGCGATGGACGATCCCCGCCGCGTGCACCGCCTCGAGCCCCGCGAGCGCATCGACGATCCATCCGATCGCCTCGCGCGCCATCGGCGGCGGCGTTCGCTCGATCCTCCAGCCGAGGCTCTCGCCCTCGAGCAGCTCGAGCACGAGATAGGGCTCGTTCTCGTCGGTCGTGCCGTGGCCGAGCACCGAGACGACGTTCGGATGACGCACCGACTCGCACGCGATCGCCTCGCGTGAGAAGCGCTCCTCGAACGACGCGAGGCCGCGCACGTGCTTCGCCATCAGCTTCACCGCGACGTCGTCGCCGCCCTGCCGATCGCGCGCGCGCCAGACGGTGCCCATCCCGCCGCCGCCCACCGGCGCGACGAGCTCCCAGCGACCGCCGAGCACCGACCCGATCCCCGCCACGACGGCGAGCATAGGGCGAGCGATGCCTTCGCGGCGAGCCTCGCTCGCTGCGCTCGTTCGTGAAGCAGCCGGCGACATCGCGTCGTCGACGAGCGGGCCTGCAGACCCCGGCGCGGAGCACGCGGTGCTCCGCAGAGCACGCGGTGCTCCACGGATCACGCGGAGATCCGGGGTGTTTCGTCCCGGTACGACCGGTGCAGAGGTGCGCCGACCATGCGCCTCTCAGGACTTCGCGCGATGCTGCTGGTGACTGCCGGCCTCCTCGCGCTCGGTGGGTGCGTCGGCGACCTCGGAGACTCGCGCGGTGTGGGTCCCGGAGGCTGGAACGGCGGTCCCGAGCCCATCCCCGCGACGACGCAGCCAGTGCAGGCCGCGATGCGGCGCCTGACGGCGGTGCAGTACGACGCGACGATGCGCGCGCTCTTCGGCGACGACGTCCAGGTCGACGCCGAGCTCGAGGCCGATACCCCGGTGAACGGCTTCGTCGCGATCGGCAGCGCGCGCACCACGATCTCGCCGCGCGCCGCCGAGCTCTACGAGTCGGCCGCGCTGCGCATCGCGGAGAGCGAGCTGACGGATCCCGCGCGTCGCGGCGACGTCGTGCCCTGCACGCCGAGCGGCACGGTCGACAGCGCGTGCGCGCGCGAGTTCGTCGAGACCTTCGGCCGCCGCGCGTGGCGCCGCCCGCTCGCGGTCGACGAGGTGACCCGCTACGTCGCGATCGCGGATCAGTCGGCGACGGTGCTCGGCGACTTCTACGAGGGCCTCGCGATGGCGACCGCGGGCCTGCTGCAGTCGCCGAACTTCCTCTTCCGCG
Organism: Sandaracinus amylolyticus; assembly: GCF_000737325.1. Lineage (NCBI taxonomy): Bacteria > Pseudomonadati > Myxococcota > Polyangiales > Sandaracinaceae > Sandaracinus > Sandaracinus amylolyticus. The sequence goes on along the minus strand of NZ_CP011125.1, from coordinate 8,972,413 downwards.
TCGAGATCGGCGAAGAGGCCGACGGCCGCCGTCGCTACTCGAGCGTCGAGATGGCGTCGCGCCTCTCCTATCTCATCTGGAACGCGCCTCCGGACGAGGCGCTGCTCGCGGCCGGTGAGCGCGGCGATCTCGTCGACGCCGAGCTGCTCCGCGCGCAGGCCGAGCGCATGGTCGCGGAGGAGCGCAGCCGCGGCGCGCTGCGCGACTTCTTCGCGGAGCTGCTGCGCCTCGAGGGCCTCGATCGCCTGCCGCAGGATCCCGACGAGTTCCCCGCGATGAGCGCGACGATCGGCGCGGCGATGCGCGAGTCGACGCTGCGCACGATCGAGGATCACCTGCTCGTCGAGGGCGGCAGCTACCGCGACCTCTTCACCACGCGCACGACGTTCGTGAACCCCGAGCTCGCGGCGCTCTACGGCGTCGAGGCGCCGGCGGAGGGCGAGTGGGCGCGCGTCGAGCTGCCCGACGGTCCGCGCGCGGGTCTGCTCGGCCAGGCGTCGGTGCTCGCGCTCTTCTCGCACAGCCACGCGTCGTCGCCGACGCTGCGCGGCAAGTTCGTCCGCGAGACGCTGCTCTGCCAGTCGATCCCGCCCCCGCCCGCCGACGTCGGCGAGCTGCCCGAGCCGAGCCCCGAGCTGCCGACGATGCGCGAGCGCCTCCAGGAGCACCGCGCGAACCCGGCCTGCGCGAGCTGCCACTCGATCACCGACCCGATCGGCCTCGCGCTCGAGAACTTCGACGCGATCGGGAGCTTCCGCGAGCAGGAGAACGGCGCGACGATCGACCCGAGCGGCGAGCTCGACGGCACCGCGTTCGCCGACGCGCGCGAGCTCGGACAGGCGATGGCGTCGCACCCGCAGCTCACCGCGTGCTTGGTGCGCAACCTCTACCGCTACGGCACGGGTCACGTGGAGACGCGCGGCGAGGAGCCGACGATCCGCGACCTGGCCGATGCGTTCGCCGGCGAGCCCGAGCTGGGCGCGCTGATGGTCGAGCTCGTGACGAGCGATGGATTCCGTTTCGCAGGGAGCGCGGACTGACATGGGACGCTTCACGCTCAATCGGCGCACGGTCCTCCGCGGGATGCTCGGTGGCGCGGCGATCGCCGTCGCGCTTCCGCCGCTCGAGGCGATGTTCGACGTGAACGGCACCGCGTACGCGGGTGGCGAGACCATCCCGAAGCGGTTCGGCGTCTTCTTCTGGGGCAACGGGGTCAAGAAGGACCGCTGGAACCCCAGCGGCACCGGGGCCGACTATCCCCTCTCGCCGGCGCTCGAGCCGCTCGCGGCGGTGAAGGACTACGTCTCGGTCGTCAGCGGGATGGACATCAAGACCGGCAACGAGCGCGGTCACCACGCGGGCGCGGTCGGCATCCTCTCGGGCTCGCCGATGATCTCGCAGGACCCGATGGGCGCGCCCTACGCGTCGACGTTCAGCGCGCCGAGCATCGACCAGGTCGTCGCGCGCGCGTTCGCGGAGACGTCGCCCACGCGCTTCCGCTCGCTGGAGATCGGCATCACGCAGCAGGTCGTGCGCGGCGAGGGCACGACGCTCCACTACCTCTCGCACAACGGCCCGGACAACGCGAACCCGCCGATCTACTCGCCGCGCGCGGTGTTCGATCGGATCTTCGGCGACGGGTTCACCGATCCCTCGACGACGCCGACGATCGATCCGCGCCTCGCGCTGCGCCGCTCGATCCTCGACGCGGTGATGAGCGACGCGCGCGCGATCGAGTCGCGCGTGTCCTCGACGGATCGCATGCGGATCCAGCAGCACCTCGAGAGCGTGCGGACGCTGGAGCGGCAGATCGAGCTCATCGAGACGATGCCGCCGCCGATCGACGCGTGCATGCGCCCCGAGGCGCCGGGCACGTTCGACTCGTTCGACTACCGCCCGATCTCGCGCACGATGAGCGACCTCGTCGCGATGGCGCTCGCGTGCGACCAGACGCGCGTCTTCTCGAACATGTTCAGCGGCGGCGTCAGCCTCGCGGTGTATCGCGCGCTCGGCGCCGGCGAGAACCACCACAGCCTCAGCCACGACGAGGCCGGTGATCAGCCGATGATGCAGAACATCACGCGCTACATCATGGAGGAGTTCGCGTACCAGCTCGAAGCGCTGCGCGCGATCCCGGTGGGCGACGGGAACCTGCTCGACCACTGCGCGATCCTGGCGAGCAGCGACGTGGCGGACGGTCGCGCGCACTCGATCGACGACTACCCGGTGCTGGTCGCGGGCCGCGCCGGCGGGCGGCTGCGCTCGGGCGTGCACGTGCGTCGGCTGGGCGACAACACGAGCAAGATCCTGCTCTCGATCCTGCAGGCGCTCGATCTGCCGTTCACCCAGTTCGGCAATCGCGGCGGTCAGGTGAGCGAGACGGTGAGCGAGCTGATGGCGTGATCGCGCCAGTGCCACGGTGGCACTGGACGCTCACTGCGCGTGGAGCTGCATCCACGCGGCGCGCGGGCCGTTCGGGTACGCATCGAGGTAGCGGCGCGCGGTCTCGGTGAGCTCGGTGCGACGATCGCTCGCGAGCTGCGCCTCGGCGCGGAGCACCAGCGCGCGCTCGCGCAGCGCGGTGCCTTCCGCGTCGACGCGGCTCGCGTCGAGCGCGGCGAGCGCGCGCGCGGGATCGTGCAAGCGACGCAGGTAGAGCTCGGCCGCGAGGAACCCCGCGCTCCGCGCGAGGCCGGGAGGCAGCGTGCGCGCGGCGCGCTCGTAGGTGTGCGCGGCCTCGGCATCGCGACCGAGCGCGCGCAGTGCGTCGGCTTCGAGCAGCGTCCATTCTCCGTCGCGCTCGGGCGGCGGCGGCAGCGCGGCGAGCGCGGCCGCGGGATCGCCTTGCAGCAGGTGGGCGCGCGCCGCGTCGCGCCGCTCGGTGGGGTCGATCGCGGGCTCCGCGCGCGTCGTCGTCGGATGCGCGCGTCGCGTGGCGCGAGGGCGCGGTGATGCAGCAGGCGGATCCGACGCGTGTGCTTGGTCCGCGTCGGGCTCCGGTGCCGCGATGCGCGCGACGCGCGCGCGTCGATCGGCGGCTTCGCGGGCGCGGCGTTCCAGCCGCGCGCTCCGCTGGGTCGCAGCGTCGCGATGGACGTGGTCTCCCGCGTGCAGCGCGAGGCGCTCGCCGCGCGCACGAACCTCGACGTGTCCCTCGTAGACGCGCACCGAGGTCGCGCGCGCTCCGACCTCGACGACGAACACCGTGCCGCGCACCGCGACGATCGCGTGCGGCGTCGACACCTCGAACGACGATCCCGGCCCGAGCGGCGCGACGTCGAACATCGCGGCGCCCTGCGCGAGATGGATGCGTCGCGCGCGCTCGGCGGAGCGGACCTCGAAGCGCGCATCGCCCGTCGTCGCGAGCCGATCGCCGGTGGGCAGCGTGAGCTCGACGATCTCGTGCGCGACCGTCTCGCGCCGCGCCTTCTCGGGCGTCCACGCGAGCAGCGCGATCGCGGCGATCGCGACCCCCGCTCCGAGGAGCGCGATCCGGGCGCGCCACGCCCTCGCGCGTGCTCGCGCGCGGCCGGCGAGCACGGCACGCCTCGCGAGCGACGCATCGTCGGCCTCGCCGTGCCGAGGCTCGAGCGCGCGCGCGTCCTCGAGCAGCTCGTCGAGCTCGCTCATCGCTCCCTCCTCAGCGCCGCGTCCTTCGCGATCCGCGCCTCGAGCTCGCGCCGCGCATCGAACAACCGGCTGCGCATCGCGAGCGGCGTGCACCCGACGATCGCCGCCGCCTCGCTCGGCGACATCTCCTCCATCGCGCAGAGCACGAAGGCCGTGCGCCGCGGCTCGGAGAGCGCGTCGAGGTGCGCGTAGAGCCGCGCGACGCGCTGTCGCGACGAGAGCGCGCGCTCGGGACAGCTCGTTTCGTCGGGGAGCGTCTCGACGTCGTGATCGCCGCGCGCGCGCCTTCGCCCGTAGTAGCGCGCGACGGTGCGCACCACGATGCGATGCGAGAGCGTCGCGACGCTCGAGCGCCCTTCGAAGCGAGGCAGCGCCGACGCGATCTCCGCGAGCGAGTCCTGGATCGCGTCGTCGAGCTCGGGATGCGGTCCGAGCAGGCGGTACGCCCAGCGCCGCACCGAGGGCACGAGCTCGCGCACCACGCGCTCGAGCACGCGGTCGTCGCCTCCTCGCAGCCGCGCGACGAGGCGCTCGAGCATCACGCGGTCGTCCTGTGTGCCCGGTGACAGGTGCACCCAGTCGGCGAGCGCATCGAGCCGCAGCGCGTCGCTCATCGCCATCCCCACTGCGTCGAGAGCCCGACCGCGGGCATCGCCGCGCGCTCCGCCGCGAGCCACACGTCGACGTCGATGCGCACGCCCATCTCCGCGGTGCGGCCCATCGGGATCGTCATCCCCGCGTGCCCGCCGAGGATCGCGACGAACGACCACGGCATCGGCTCGCGATCGATCGCGAGCCCGACGTGGCGCGCCTGCCCGATCACCGCGTGCGCGCCGATCGACAGCGCGTGGCCCGGCACCGCCGCGCGCAGCCCGCCCTCGACGCCGATCGCGATCGCGCCCGCGAGGCCCGACACCCGACGGTCGTTCCACTCGCCGCTCTCGTTGGTCGGCATCGCCGCGAGCGAGACCGCGGCGCGAAGCCCGCTCCGCCACTCGAGCCCGACCGCGCCCCGCACCGCGAACCCTCCGCGCGCGGCGCGCGCAGGCTCGATCCAGAAGCCCGTCGCGAGCAGCCCGAACACGCGCTCCTCGGCGATCACGACGTCGCGCGGCGCGCTCGCGATCACGGGCGCGCGCTCCGCGTCCGACGTCGTCGGTGGTGGAGGCGGCGGCGGCGTGATCGGCATGGCGAGCAGCTCCTCGACGAGCACCGACGCGACGAGCGCGGCCTCGCGCGGCTCGTCGATCAGCGCGCGACGTGGCAGCGGCGTGCTCGTCTCGCGTCCATCCTCCGCGCGCACGACGCGCACCACCGCGGTCTGCCAGTCCGGCCCCGCGTCGACCCAGAGCGCCGCGTCGGCGCCGAGCGCCTGCGCCATCACGCGCGACTCGTGCGCGCGCCGCTGCGCGTCACCCTCGCCGGGCGGGGCGTCGTCGATCGTCTCGAGGCCGCGCTGTCGGAGCTCGAACGCGAGCGCGCTCCTCAGTGGATCGTCGCTCGCGATGCGCAGCACGACGCGTCCGTCCGCCGCCGCGCGCGAGGCGAGGGCGCAGAGCGCGATCACGATCACGGCGCCGCGCGCTCGCATCACCGCATCACTCCGCCGGCGCGAACGGCGCGCACGCGCGCGCGTTCATCCACGTGCACTCGGGCGACGGATCGAGCGCTGCGAGCTCCGCGTCGATGCGCGCGGTGTCGCCGGCCATCGAGCAGTCGAGCTCGATCGTGAGCAGCGCCTCGACGGCGTCGCGCGCGCACGCTTCGTAGTCACCGACGCGGTGGGCCGGGTCGCACGCCGGCACCGCGTGCGCGCCGTCGCACGCGTTGGCCTCGTCGAACCGCGCGCGCGTCGCCGCGAGGCACGCCGCGACCGACGCCTCGCACGCCGCCTCGTCCTCGGTCGTGCGCAGCGCGCCCGAGAGGCACGACGTGCGGCTCAGCGCTTCCGGCCCGCGCGCCTCGTGGATCGGCGCGAGCTGCCACTCGCACAGCACGCGGACCTCGTCGCCGGAGAGCGCCGAGAGCGAGCGCTCCTCGCCGAGGCCGCTGCCCACCGCTCGCTCGGTGCTCGCGCACCCGATCGCGAGGCCCACGCACACCATCACCGCCGCGCACCTTCTCTGGTTCTCCACTCGAGCCTCCCCGGGGCTCTCGCGCGTGCCCCGGGGACCTCAGTGCGAGCGTCCTCGCGGGCGTTGCCGGGATTCGTCCGCGCGCCGTGCGATTTCCAACCGCGTCGGGGGCGACACGCCGCCGTGTCTCGCGGACGCGGAGATCCGCGCAGATCTCGGTGCTTCGTCGCGGCACGCGGCGTGAGACGTCGTCCCGGCATGACCTTCGTCGCCGGGTTCGTGATCCTGTCCACCGCGTTCGTCTTCGTGTCGACGCTGCGCCTCGGGCGCGCTCGTCCGAGCGCGTGCGAGACCTCGCGCGGGTGACCCACCGAGGGCTTCCCCCAGGGTTGCCGTCCGCGTTAGCGTGGTCTCGTTCGGTGCCGCTCGACGCGGCGCGCGGCATGAGCACGGCGCGCGGGAAGTGGGGGACGATGCTCGATCTCGCGTACGACTACGAATCGTGCGTCCGCGCGTCCGAGAAGGTCTCGTGGGCGATCGACGACGTGATGCCGCGGGGCACTCGCCTCGACTTCACGCGACCCTTCCTCCCGCGCGCGCTCGCCGGGCGCGACACCCACGCGTTCCTCGACGCGCGCGCGGAGCGCGTGCTGAACCAGATCAACGGCAACGCGTACCTGAACCTCTTCGCGTTGGTCGAGGAGTACATCCTCGCGCTGATGATGCAGCACGCGCGCGCCGAGCTCTTCGGAGACCACGACGCCGTCCGCGCGCTGCTGCGCTTCGCCGACGAAGAGGCGAAGCACCAGAAGCTCTTCCAGCGCTACGGCGACGCGTTCCGCCGCGACTCCGGCTACGCGACCGAGGTGCTCCGAGGCGCGTCGGACGTCGCGAACGTCGTGCTCAGCAAGAGCCCCATCGCCGTGATGATGGTGACGCTCCACCTCGAGATCATGACGCAGGCGCACTACGTCGAGTGCGTGCGCGACGACGACACGATCGATCCGTTCTTCTCGAAGCTGCTGCGCATGCACTGGCTCGAGGAGTCGCAGCACGCGCGCATCGACGCGCTCGAGCTCGACAAGCTGCTGCGGCTCGCGACGCGCGGGCAGATCGAGCAGGCGTTCACCGAGTACCTCGAGCTCGTGAGCGCGATCGACGCGCTCCTCGCCGAGCAGGCGGAGATGGACGAGCGCGTCCTGGCGCGTGCGCTCGAGCGCACGTTCGAGGCGTCCGAGCGCGCGGCGATCGTCGCGTCGCAGCACGCCGGATACCGGCGCACGTTCCTGACGTTCGGGATGACGAACGCGATGTTCACGCGGCACCTCGAGGCGATCTGGCCGGCGGGCGCAGCGCGCGTGAAGGGCCGCGCGATCGAGCTCCAGGGCTGACGAGTCGCCGCGCGTGTCGTGTCGCGCGCGTCCGTGGTGCGGCGATCTGCCCCGCGGCGCGATGCGCGCACGGGCGTGCGCCCTCATTCCTCGCGCTCCTCGCGCGCTGACGGCACGTCGCGTGCTGTGTCGCAGGGCGTTCCACACGATGCCCGCGAACACGAGCGCGGGAGGAGAAGACCCATGTACCGCCACGCTACGAAGCTCCTCGTCGCGTTCGGCCTCGCGGCCTTCGCGATCGGCTGCGACATCGACCAGACGCGTGAAGGCCGGCTCCCCGAGGTCGAGGTCCGCGAGGGCGACATGCCCGCGTACGACGTCGACACCGCCGAGATCGAGACCGGCACGCGCACCGACACCGTCGAGGTGCCGGACATCGACGTCCAGACGCGCGAGGAGCGCGTCGAGATGCCGACCGTCGACATCCAGATGCCCGACGAGGGCGAGCAGGACTGATCGAGCTCACGGCTCGATCGAGGACGAGCCCGTGGCGGTCACGCCGCGGGCTCGTCGTGTTTCGTGTGCGCGCGGGACGCGGGATCAGCCGGCACCGTTCTCGCAACGCGCTCGGCCGATACACGAGGAGAGAAGCGCGTGGCGGAGATCTGGCCCTGGGTGATCTTCAACGGGTTCGTGCTCGCGATGCTCGCGCTCGATCTCTTCGTCTTCCATCGCGAAGCGCATCGAGTTCGGCTCCGCGAGGCCGCGGTGTGGAGCGTGGTCTGGGTCGCGCTCGCGCTCGCGTTCTGCGCCGGGATCTATTGGTTCCGGGGGCCCGAAGCGGGCACGCAATTCCTGACCGGCTACCTGCTCGAGAAGGCGCTCTCGGTCGACAACATCTTCGTCTTCGTTCTGATCTTCGGCTACTTCCGCGTTCCGCCGCAGTTCCAGCACCGCGTGCTCTTCTGGGGCATCCTCGGCGCGCTGGTGATGCGCGGCACGATGATCGCCGCGGGCGCGTTCCTCGTCAGCCGCTTCCACTGGATCCTCTACATCTTCGGCGCGTTCCTGGTGATCACCGGGCTGCGCATGGCGACGCAGAGCGAGCACCACATCGAGCTCGAGTCGAACCCGGTGCTGCGCCTCCTCAAGCGCATCATGCCGATCAGCCGCACCTACGAGGGCTCGCACTTCTTCGTGCAGCGCGAGACGAGCCCCGGGCGCATGCAGCGCATGGCGACGCCGCTCTTCGTGGTGCTCGTGCTGATCGAGACGACCGATCTCGTGTTCGCCGTGGACTCGATCCCGGCGGTGTTCGCGATCACCACCGATCCGTTCCTCGTCTACACGTCGAACATCTTCGCGATCCTCGGCCTGCGCTCGCTCTACTTCCTGCTCGCGGGCGTCGTGCACCGGTTCCACTTCCTCAAGCTCGGCCTGAGCGCGGTGCTCGTGCTCGTCGGCGTGAAGATGCTGATCGCCGACGTCGTGCACGTCCCGATCGGGCTCTCGCTCGGTGTGATCGCGCTGATCATCACCGCGTCGATCGTCGCGTCGATGATCTGGCCGAAGGAGCGCGACGAGCACGATCCGCTGATGGCCGCGCACGACCCGCTGAAGCCGCGCCCCGATCACACGCCCGCGCCGGTCGACGTCGATCGCGACGAGCGCGGCGGGACCGAGAGCCCGGTCTGATCACATCGTGGCGCGGGTGAGCACCTGCGAGAGCGCGACGAGCTCGCGACGCAGACCGGGCGGCATCACGTACTCCGATCCGTCGTGCGTGACGCGCGGTCCGACCGCGACGATCTGCACGTGCCCGCTCTGGTGGCACTGCACGACGAACGCGTGCTCGCCGATGCGCGTCGAGCGATCGGCGTAGCGCGACACGACGCGGAAGCGCCCCGCGACGACGTCGGCGTCCTCCACCGAGAACCCGGCGGCGCGCGCGCCGTCGAGCAGGCGCTCGAACGCCTCGCGCGAGGGCGCGACGCGCATCGGGCCGACGAGCACCGGCGGCACGCGCTGCGACGCTTGGCACCCGAGCGACGCGAGCGACGACGCGCCCGCGAGCACGAGCGCGATCAGAGCTCGACGCGCAGCCACGTGCCGCCCTCCGTGCCAGTGAAGTAGGGCGTGAGCGCGACGCTCGCGTGCTCGCCGCCGATCTCGCCGGGCACGAGGTGCTCGGCGCCGCCGAAGAGCGCGATCGTCATCAGCGCGAGGCCGAACCCTTGGATCGCGGCGAGCGGCAGGCCGAGACCGATGCCGAGCGCGACGTTGCGACAGCACGCGTTCTCGCGCTCGATCACCGTCCCTGCGAGCACACCGCCGACGACCGGGATGAACGCGTAGGGCCAGCTCTCGCAGCCGACCGAGCCGAAGCTCACCGGGCCGAACTGCTGACAGTTGCGCGCGGCCTCGTCGGCGAGCGCGAGCACGAAGCCGCCGACGTACCCGCCGAGCAACGCGGTGAGCCCGGCGACCAGCAGGCCGTCGTCGGTGCCGCGCTCGAGCCGCGGCGAGACGATGGCGTCGGCCAGCGAGCGCGGCTCGTCGGGCCAGGCGAGCGCGGGCGAGGTCGTGGTCCCCGGCGCGCGCATCGAGCTCGGGACCTGCACGAGATCGTCGGCCGGCGGTGGCGCGTTCGCCCACTCCTCGGGCAGGCCGTAGTGCGCGGTGTACGGCGGCACGCACGCATCGCCCTCGGCGACGAACGGAGGCGGGCACGCCGGCGCGCCCGAGCAGCGACCGAGCGATTCGGAGAACGACTGGCCGGGCCAACAACAGCGGCCGAGCGTCGCCGGTGTGCTGACGCGTCCTTCGGCGCACTCCTGCGCGTGCGCGAGCGCGGCTGGAGCGAGGATCGAGAGCGCGATCGCGACGAGCGTCCCCAGCGATGTCGAGATGCGGTGTGAAGGCATGCGTGGAGGCAGGCTCGGCCGCGCCTGCAGCGATGTCAAATGGGTCGACGAGCGCGCGGCGGGTTTCCATCGCGCGCTCGGGCCCGCATGTTCTCGGTCGGATGTGGCGGAGCGCCCGAGAGGTGATCGAGCGGGACGCGCGCGGGCTCGTCGCGGCGATCACGGTGCTGCTCTCGTTCGTCGCGCTGGTCGCGCTCGCGGCGGCGGTGGCGACGCGGCCCGAGCCCGAGGTGCGCGCGCCGAGCGTCGTGTCGATCGATGCGGGCATCGAGCGTGTCGATGCGGGCGCGGCCGAGGTCGCTCCGACGCCGCGGGTCGAGGTGCCCTACGCGCTCGACGATCTCCCGCGCGACGGCGCACAGCTCGCGGAGGGCTGTCCCGAGGTGCCGCTCGTCGATCACGCGGGCGATCCGGTGCCCTGGCGTCCTGCGCTGCGCGTCCATCCCGCGCTGGTGCCCGCGGTGCGCGCGCTCGAGCGCGCGATCGTCGAGACCGCGATCCTCACGTATCACCGCGCGCCGATCCGCATCCTGTCGGCGAGCAGCCATCGCTGCCGCACGATGCGCGGCAACCCGACGCGCATCAGCGAGCACGCGCTCGGCAACGCGGTCGATCTGCGCGGGATCGTGCTCGACGAAGGCGAGGAGATCACGATCCGCGATCACTGGAGCGCGACCGGCGAGGACGCGATCCACGTGCGGTTCTGGCACGCGCTGGTGCGGCGCATGATCGACGAGCAGAGCTTCCGCGGGATCGTCGGCCCGCCCCGCGCCGATCACCTCGACCACCTGCACTTCGATCACGGCCGCTCGCGCTTCACCGACGTCGAGCTGCCGTAGCGCGAATCACGCGCTCGTGCGCCGCGCGCTCGACCAGCGCGCCGCGATCGCGTCCTGCGACGCGACCAGCCCGGCGAGGCTCTTGCGCCGGACGCGCTCGAGCCGATCCAGCACCTCGCCGTGCTGTCGCGCGAGACGCTCGATCACCTCGCGGGAGACGCGCGCCTCCATCAGCCGCGGGTCGGAGATCAGCGGCTCGGGCAGCAGCACGCGCGCGAGCCGCTCCGGCTGTGCTCCGCCGCGATCCGCAGCGAGGCCCGGCAGCGCCGGCGGCGTGAGCGTGCCTGCGTGCGCGAGCACCTCCGCGACCACGCCGCGCGCGTCGAGCGCGAGCCGCATCGCATGCTCTTGCACGTGCGGCGCGAGCGCGACCTGCACGCCCGCGGCCTCGATCGCGGGATGCAGCAGCGCCGCCGCGCGGTGCAGCCCGCGGCGCAGATCCTGGATCGCGAGGTGGAACGCGTACCGCGCGCGCAGCTCGTTCGTCGCGTCGGGCCCGAGGTCCGCGGCCATGCGCGCGTGCACCTCGGCGACGCGGCGGTCCCACGCGTCGCGCGCCGAGCCCAGCGCTTCGAGCTCGGCCTCGAGCGGCATCGCGACGTCGCGCACCTCCTCGAGCGGTCGCTCGAAGCCGCGCACCGTCACGCTCGAGCGCCCCTCCTGCTCCGCGTGTGCGAGCGCCCGCGAGAGCGACTCGAGCTCGCGCAGGATCGCCTCGGCGCGCGCGACCGCGCGCGTGTGATCGGGCCCGTAGAGCTCGATGCGCGCACGCTCGACGGCGTCGGCCGACATCGCCGATGCGCTCGCACGCGCGAAGATCTCGTCGAGCGGCAGCAACGCGATCAGGCGCTGCCCGTATGCGCCGCGGTGTCGCTCGTCCAGCTTCGCGCTCTCGCGCTCCTCGACGAGGAAGCGCTCGACCGTCGTGGGATCGCTGAACCGCAGCGTGCGCCCGGGATGCATGCGCCGGAAGAGCTGCATCGTCATGCGCTGGCGGAGCCCGTCGGGATCGGCGAACAGCGCCCACGCCGACGTCTCGTCGCCCGCGCTGCGCGCGGCGTCGATCCACGGTGCGCGCGCCGCGTCCTCGCGCGCCGCGTTCGGCGGATGGGTCGCCCACATCGAAGGCCGCGCGTCGTCGGCGCCCGGCGGGAAGAGCGGCGGCAGATCGGGCCCCAGCGGCGCGTCGAGCCGGGCCCACTCGGCGCGGAACGCCTCGTCGGGCAGCGTCTCCGCGGCGCGTAGCTGGTGCGCGTAGAGATCCGTCGTGAAGAGCGCGTGATCGCCCGCGTGCGCGAGCTCCGACATCGCGTGATCGAGGCACGCCTGGCCGTACGCGACGCGCCCGAGCAGTCGCACCGTCGCGTCGCTCCCTGCTGCCGCGATCGCGACACGATCGGCGTGGAGCTCCATCTCGCGCGAGAGCGCGCGGTCGGCGAGGGTGACCAGCCGGTACGTCGTCGCGAGCACCGCGCGCATCGAGGCCACGAGCCCGTACGCGGTCCAGCCGACGAGGCTGAGCTCGCGGCGCGACGCGAAGCGCAGCTGATCGATCGCGACGTCGACCGCGTCGCGCCCCGCGACCAGCTGCACGAGGATCTGCTGGCCGAAGTAGACGTAGCTGCCGAGCCGCATCGAGCGCTGCGAGAAGTGCCCGAGCTCGTGCGCGAGCACGGCCTTGAGCTCGCGCAGATCGAGCGAGTTGATCAGACCGAGACCGATGACGAGCTGCTTGCGCGAGGGCAGGACGAGCGAGAGCAGCGTCGTGTCCTGGAACACCGCGGCGTTCACGTCGGGCGCGACGTAGACGCGCCTCGGGACCGGCGCGCCGACCTCCTTCGCGAGGCGCGCCAAGAACGCGAAGAGCACTGGCTCGCGCGCGGGGAGCAGCTCGATCCACTCGTCGCGCGCACGCGCCTGACGCACGAGCAGGCCCTTCAGCAGGAAGAGCAGCACGAGCCCGAGCGCGACGATCGCGCCGACCCAGAACAAGAAGAGGAAGATCGGGAGATCGCGCGGTGGCACGTGCACGACCACCCAGCGCAGCGCGCCGACCGTGCACGCGAGCAGCGCGACGTAGACCGCGACGAAGGTGCCCATCGCGAGCAGCACACCGAGCGCTTGGGCGCGGTACGAGAAGGAGGACCCGAGATAGCCCGGCGGCAGTCGCGGCGGGGGCGCGGGATACAGTCGCTCGTCCATCGACGCGCCGAGTCTGCCACGCATGGACCGCTGCGGCGCGCGACGGTGCGAGCATCACTGCCTACGAGGCATTCGCGCCGCGAGGCAGATCGTTCTCCTGGGAAGAACGATCAGCGGCACTCGGTGGGCACTTCGCCGTCGCCGCCGGCCGCGACGAGGCGCACCGTCGCGAGCTCCTCGGTGCAGTCGCCGCCTTCGTGCTGCGCGACGAGGATGCCGCAGATCGGGCCCGCGCTCGCGATCGCGCCGCAGCACGCGACGAAGGCTCGGCACGCGGGCGTCGGCGGCAGCTGCACCTGCTGGCCGTCACGGAACACCGCGAACCCGCCGCCCTCGGGGTCCACCACGATCTGAGTGCTGCGCTGGGCGCCCGGCGTCGGCACGACCGCGTAGTCGAACGCGTAGTCCTGTCGATCGACGATGTTGCGCGTGAGGTCGGGCTGCCCCGGCGCGCGCCACGTGAGCGACGTGCGCTCCTCCACCACGATCCGGTGCGGCGCGAGCGTCGCGACCTCGACCACGAGATCGATCGTGCGCTCGAGCGTCGCGTTCGCGAGCACGGCGCCCTGCTGCGCCGCGAACCCGGCGAGCGCGGACCGGAGCGAGCCCGGGCGCGCGCGCTGGCGCACCTGCAGCGCGACGCACCGCGCTTCGGGCGAGACCGCCGCCTCGCCGGGCGCTTCACCGATCAGCTCGAGCTCGGTGTCGACCTCGGTCGGCGTCGTCGTCCCGAGGGAGAGCGCAGGCACGGTCGCCGAGCCGCGGACGACCTGTCCGCACCCGAGCGTCTGCCCGCTCCACGCGCGCACGACCCAGTCCCAGTGGGCGTGCGCGGTCGCGAGCTGCGCCTCGGCGGTGAGGTTCGGCTCGATCATCGCGACCGAGCGCGGATCGAGCTCGCCGCGCGCGACTGCATCGCCGAGCGCGCGGCGCATCTCGTCGACACCCTCGACGCCGACCACGGCGCCGCCGCCGTCGAGCACGAGCGTCGGGCGCGCGCCGGCGATGTCGGGCGCGAGGCCCTGGCTGCGCAAGCGGTTGCGTCCTTCGACGAGGAACCGCATGCGCCGCGTGTCGCCCTCCGCGCTCACCTCAAGGCGCAGCTCGGAGACCGACTCGCCGCGCATCGGGTGCGAGCCGTCGGCGAACGCGCTCTCGGTGAGATCGACGCCCCGCACCCGCGCGCGCATGCCGTCGGGCCAAGCGAAGCGCAGCGCGACCGGCGCGACGTTGCAACCGCCGCCCGCGCGTGCCGCGGGCGTGGTGTCGCGTGGTGGCGAGGAGGACGCCGCGCCGCCGCACGCGACGACGAGGCTGCTCAGGATCACGACGAAGGAGATGCGCATGCGACGACGCTACGCCTCCTCGACGGAAAGCACGAGGCCGGCCGCTCTCTCGAGCGACCGGCCTCGCATCGTTCATCCCAGGAGAACGATCACCACCCTGCGCCCACGGCCTCCATGCGGCTCTCGCGACGCACCACGATGCGCGCGACGCTCTCGCGCTCGCCGTCGTCGATCACGAAGGGCACGGTGCGCGTCCCGTCGAGCGCGCGGATGCGCAGCGTGCCGCGGATGGCGCCGCGCTGCTCGGGGCTCGTGCGCGCGACCTCGACGAGGTAGTTGCCCACCGTCGCGCGCGAGAGCCCGATCGTCTCGCGCCCGTCGCGACGCGCGTCCTCACCGACGATCGTCGTGCGCCCGCCCATCCACGAGAGGCGCGAGCCGTCGGGCGCGATCAGCGCGACGTCGACGTCGTCACCGCCCGGCCAGCTCGCCTCCACCGTGATCTCGCCGCGGCTGCGGCGCGCGTCGTCCGCCTGCTCGGCGAGCGTCGCAGCGCGGGTGCGCGCACGGTCCTCGCGCACTCCGTCGAGGAGGAGCTGCGCGAGCTCGCGGTGGCTCGCCATGCGCTCGCAGCGCACCGCGTCCGCCACGATCTCGGCGTCCTCGTTGCGGATCTCGGCGAGCGAGATCCGGTGCGCGCACGCGCGCGCTTCGTCGCCCGCACGCTCGAATGCGCCGGCGAGACGGGTGTGGAGCGCCGCGTCGTCGGGCCGCACGTCGACCACGCCGGTCAGGAGGCGCAGCGCTTCGTCACGGCGACCGAGCCGCGCCAGCACGTCGGCCCGCGCCACGAGCGCCTCGGGGTCGAGGCGATCGCGCGAGAACCACGCCTCCGCCACCTCGAGCGCGCGCTCGAGGTTGCCGGCGCGCGAGAGCGCACGAACCGCGGCACGATGACGATCGCGGCTGTCGGGCTGCATGCGCAGCGACTCCTCCGCGAGCCGCGCCTGCTCCTGCTCGCGGAAGCTCGGCGCGCCGTCCTCCTGGATCTCGCCGACGCGGTAGTACACGCGGCGCATCCACTGACCGGGTCCACGCGGACGCATCGCGGGCACGGTCGGGGTCGGCGCGGCGGCGGCGGGCGGCCGCTGCGGCGCCTGCTGCTGCTGCTCGCGCCACGCGCGATCGAAGTCGTCACGCGTCTGCGCGACCGCGCTCGAGTCGGCCGCGCGCCCGCGCGAGCGCTCCTCCGCTTCCTCCGCCATCGGCGCGGCCTCGGTGACCGTCGGTTCCGCCGGGGCGCGGCGCGCTGCGCGGGTGCCCGAGGTCGCGAAGCCCGCGGCCGCTTCCCCACCGCCGCTCCGACCGGCGCCGCTCGCGGAGCTCGTCACCGCGCCGCCCGCGAGCACGTCGCCGACGCCGCCCATCTCGCTCGGCGGCAGCGCGAGCGCGCCGATGGCCGTGCCGCCCTCGACGTCGTCCTCGCCGGTCCACTGCGCGACCGGGGCCTCCGCGCGATCGATGCCGAACGCGCGGAACATCGCCTCGCTCTCGAGCACGAGCAGCGACGTGTGGCGCGACATCACCGAGTACGCCTTGCTCATCGCGACGATGCGCGCCTCGTCCTCGCCGCGCCCCGCGGCCTCGATCTGCTCGATGCGGTGCGCGGCCCAGAGCGCGGGCACGAAGCGGTTGCCCGCCGCGGTGCTCGGCACGAGGCGCACCGGATAGCGCTGCTCGAAGGGCTCGCCGCCCACCGTGCCGCGCAGCACGACGTCACCGCTCAGCTCGCTCGCGCTGCTCATGCGCGCGGTGACGATCACCTCTTCACCGGCGCGGATCGTCGGAAGCCGCTCGGGCGCGACCTCGACGAGGCCCGAGGGCAGCTCGAGGCGCGCGTCGCGCAGCGCGACGCCGTACGTCGTCTCGAGCACCGAGAGCGCCGCGAGCGACGCGCGCTGGCCGGGCACGAAGGGCACGTAGTGACCCCCACCGCTGCGCGCGATCGCCGCGAGCGAGGTCGCGTCCGCGTCACCGCCGATGCCGACGGTCGTGAACGCGACGTGCGCGCTCGTCGCGAGGCGCTCGGCCTCCGAGCTCAGCGCCGCGGTGCTGCGATGGCCCGCCGACGCGACGCCGTCACCGACGTAGATCACGTGCACGCGGCGGCTCGTCTCGCGCTGCGCCGATCCGGCGCGCGACGCGGTCCGCATCGTCGCGATCAGATCGCTCGCGCCCGCGGGCTCCACGCGCGAGAGCCACTGCGAGACCTGTGACATCTCGCCCGCGCTCGGCACGCGCATCCGCGCGTTCTCGGCGGTGCCCTCCATCGAGCGGCACTCGTAGTCGCACGCGAGCACGGTGAAGCGATCGCGGCGATCCATCTCCGCGATCACGCCCGACACGAGACGGCTCGCGCGCTGGAAGCGCTCGCCGACCATCGACTGGCTCGAGTCGACGACGATCACGTAGTCGCGCGCCGCGCCCTCGGTGCGCGCCGGCAGCTCGGGCCGCAGCGCGAACGCGACGTAGGGCCGCGAGTCCGCCGCGATCTGACGCTGCAGATCGATCACCTCGCGATCCTGATCGCGGCTCTGCGCGGGCGGCGCCTGCGCGGCGTCGCCCTGGTAGGTCCAGAACGCGAGCTCGCGCTCACCGCCCGGGATCGCGTAGTCGATCACGAGATCGCCGTTCGGCAGGAAGCCCGTCTGCTGGTACGAGAGACGCGTCGCGTCGGCGTCCGCTGCGCTGCGCACCTGGTAGCCCGACGCGTTCACGCGCTGCGCGTTCGCGACGCGCACGTCGACGTTGAACTCCCCGACGCGCAGCGACTCGTCGCGCGAGTGCGCGAGCGGGTACACGTAGCGACGGCCCTCGGCCGTCGGCGCGATCGTCTGGGTGTACGCGATCACCACGCGACGCTCGCCGTGCGCGGGGATCGGGAAGATGCGCAGCTCGAACTGACCGCCCCGCTGCCACTCGAGCAGCGCGGGATCGCGCCACGGGCCGGGCACCCAGATGAACTCCTCCGTGGGACGGCGCTCCGCGACCGGCGTCGCGTTGCGGATCACGCCGCGCCAGATGCGCTGCGCGCGCTCGCGCGCGACGAACGCGCCCTCTTCCATCACGCCGTTCACGTCGAGCGCGAGGCGCGCGATCTGCGCGTCTGCGGGCAGCGGGAAGCGGTAGATGCCCTCGAGCGTCGCGTCCGAGTCGTTGCGGAAGACCTCTTCGATCTCGGTGCGCGCGACGTTGCCGACGATGCGCACCCGCACGTCGTGGCGCGCGAGCGTGAGCGGGCGCTCGCGATCCTCGCGCTCACCGGGACGGCGCGCGCGCAGCGAGCCGATGCCGGGCAGCGTGGTCTCGGGATCGTCCTGCGCGACGACGTTGTTCAGCTCGCTCCACGAGAGCGAGCGCGCGAGGTCCATCACCGGCGCGACCTCGGGCGCCGCGTTCGCGCGCAGCACGCCCTCTTCGCCGCTCTTCACCTCGCGCGAGCCTTGGTTCGCACCGTGGACGCGCACCGTGCCGCGGGTCACGCGCACGCTCGCGCTCTCGGGCGTCGCGGCGAGCACGAACTTCGTGCCCAGCACCTCGACGCGCCCGGTCGGCACCGTGATGCCGAGGTTCGGCCCGTTCTCGAGGTGCGCGATCTCGGCGAGCACCTCGCCCGCGGGCAGCTCGAAGCGGCGCGCCTGCTGGGGGTCGAAGCGCACCTCGGTCGAGTGGTTGAGCACCATCTCGCTGCCGTCCGAGAGCGTGATGCGCGCGCGCGTGCGCTCGTCGGTGCGGATCGCCGCGCCCGCCGCGATCTCCGCGCCCTGCGTCGCGGGCTGCCACGCGCCGCCCGCCGCGCGCACCTGCACGCCGCTCGCGCCGTCGCTCGACGAGCGCGCGATCTCCACGACGCGCCCCGTCGTCGCGCCCTGCGCGATCACGACCGGCGTCTCGGTCTCGCCCTCGGCGACCTCTTCGCCGCCGCCGAGCATGCTCGCGCCGATCACCACGAGCGCGGCGGCCGCCGCGGCCGCGACGCCCAGCGCGCCGAAGAGCACGATCACCTTCGCGAGCCCGTTGCCACGCGCGGGCTCGACCTTCTTCGCCTCTTCGCGCGGCGCGGGCTCCACGACCTCGCGCATCGCGACCGTCGGCGCGACCGCGCGCTCCGCGATCGGCGCGGGCTCGTTCATGCGCGCCTCGACCTTCGCGATCTCCGCTTGCGCGTGCGGGTCGAGCACGAACCCGGGATCGGTCTTGCGCGTCGTGCCCTCGACCGCAGGCACCGTGCCCGCCGCGCGCGCATCGAGCGCCGCCATCAGCCGCGCCTCGAGGTCCGCCGGCGGCACGTAGTCCGCGCCCGCCTCCGCCAGGCGCTCCGCGGTCTCCATCGCGTCGTGCTTGAGGTCGCGCGCCTCGTCGTCGTCGGCGAGGAAGTCCGCATGACGCTCCATCGCCTCGCGATCGCCGTCGACCACGAGCGCGAGCTCGTCGAGCAACTTCTCCATGTTCTCGTTGCGGTTCATCGCTCGACCTCCGAGAGCAGCTCCTTCATCCGCGCCAGTCCCCGGCTCACGCGTTTGCGCGCGGCGGGCTCGTCGATGCCGCACGCTGCGGCGATCTCGCGGTACTCGAGGCCGCCCTGGTACCGCATCACCACCGCGTCGCGCTCGCTCGGCTTCAGTCGCTCGAGCGCGTCGCGCACCTTCTCCGCTTCGCGTCGCGCCTCGAGCAGCCCTTCCGGGTCGCTCGACGGTGCGTCCGCGTCGTGCACCAGCCGCAGCCGGCGCTCGCGTCGTCCTCGCATCTCGAGCCGTCGCGCGCACATCCGTCGCGCGATGCCGAAGAGGAACGCGCGCACCGTGCCTTCCCCGCGGTAGCTGGGGAACGCGTCGTGCGCGGCGAGCAGGACCTCCTGCACGCACTCCTCCGCTTCGGCTTGGCTCCCCAACATCGCCATGCAGAGCCGCCCGAGGGGCGCTCCATGCATGCGCGCGCACAGGGCGATCGCGTCTCGGAACGCGCCCGCCCGGATCGATCGCTCGATCGGATCCTCGATGGGATCCGGGTTCGTCTGCGGCATCGCCCAGGTCATCCTGTCGTCCATGTGACTGCGTCCCCGCTCGCTGTGACCGCGCGCGTGATCGACGCGGCGTCCCCCACGGACGCGCCACGTCGCGCGACGATCTCCACGTGGCACGCCTCCGCACGTCGCCGAGCGCCCCCGCGCGCTCTCGACCCTCTCACATCGCGGAATTCCCGGCAATTCCTGCAGGCGCGTGACTTGCTGTTCGCACCCGCGCGGCGCGCGACGTCAGGGCGCCGGTGTGGGGGGACGAAGCCGGATGAGCACCAACGATCGTCGGTGGACGTCGTGCATGGGCGCGCTCGGGATCGCGCTCGGCGCATCGCTGCTCGCGCCCGATCGCGCGTCCGCGTGCGGCGGGTTCTTCTGCCAGAACGTCCCGATGGATCAGGCGGGCGAGAACATCCTCTTCTCGATCGAGGGGGACGGCACGCTCACCACGCACGTGCAGATCCTCTACTCGGGCGAGGCCGACGCGTTCGCGTGGATCCTCCCGCTCCCGAGCGTGCCCGAGCTCGACGTCGGCAGCGACGAGCTCTTCCGCCAGCTCGGCCAGCGCACCGCGACGCGCTTCGATCTCGCGAGCCGCACCGACGGCACCTGCCGCTACCCGCCCGAGCGCTGCGAGCTCGACGGCACCGACGACGGCCCGTGGCCCGCGCCCGGCGCGGTCGCCGACGCCGGCGCTTCGTTCGCCGACGCGGGCGGCGGCGTGACCGTCCACTTCCGCGGCGCGGTCGGTCCGTACGACGCGGTCGTGCTGCAGTCGGGCTCGGCCGACGAGCTCTTCGCGTGGCTCGACGAGAACGAGTACCGCATCCCCGACTCGTCGCGCCCGCTCGTCGCGGACTACGTCGCGGCGCGCCACGTCTTCGTCGCGCTGAAGCTCCTCGCGAACGCGAGCACCCGCGAGATCCAGCCGATCGTGCTGCGCTATCGCGAGGGCCAGCCGTGCGTGCCGATCCGCCTGACCGCGATCGCGACGATCCCCGACATGCCGATCATCGCGTACTTCCTCGCCGATCGGTACGCGACGCCGAACAACTACTCGCGCGTCGAGCCCACGTACGACGACGTCCGGCTGTGGCGGGACTTCTCGTATTACCCGACGTACGTCTCGAACCTGATCGACGACGCGGGTGGGCGCGGCTTCGTGCCCGAGTTCGCGGGGCGCACGCCCGATCTCTTCCTCGAGCTGCCCTCGGTGAGCGACCTCGCGACGCTCACCGATCCGACCGACCTCCTCCAGCAGCTGCGCGGCCGCGGGTTCGTCGGCGACTCGCAGCTCCTCGGCATCCTCGCGCGCTTCCTGCCGCCGCCTGCGATGTACGCGAGCGATCCGAGCCAGTACTACAACTGCCTCTTCTTCTCGTGGGGCTCGGCCGCGACGTGCGGCTTCGACGGCGAGCTCGACGCGGCGGGGCTCGTCGCCGCGCTCGAGACGCAGATCGTCGAGCCGCGTCGCGAGGCGCAGCAGATGCTCGCGCGGCACGCGCGGCTCACGCGCCTCTTCACGACGATGAGCGCCGACGAGATGACGCTCGACCCGACGTTCTCGCTCGACTCGGGCCTGCCCGACGTTTCGAACGCGCACGTCGCGACGGTCGTGACGGAGTGCAGCGAGCAGTACCTGCACTGGACCGCGCCGCAGCGCATCGAGCTGCCGAGCGGTCGGGCCGAGCGGTGGCGCGAGGGCATCGCGTACGGCGGGAGCGACGAGGACCTCTGCGACGACATGCGCAGCGGCGACTTCGCGCCGTGGACGTCCGAGGATCGCCTGCGGGCGACGGCAGCGCGCCGCGCGCTGCGTCCGGGCGGAGGAGGACCGCGCTGCGCGGCGAGCGCGAGCTCGCGCGCAGGAGGAGCCAGCGTGCTGTTGGCCGTCGGTGTGGTGATCGCGCTCGCGATCACGCGCCGCCGGCGTTGATGCACGCACGAGCGACCGCGCGCGTTTGGCCGCCGAGCAGCGTTGAGCGCGCGGGGAGGGGGGACGCCGCGAGGGGGCGCGATCGCGAGATCGTGTCCCCTCGCGCGTCTTCCCACCCCTTCTTTCCGTGCGATCCGCACCGCTGATAGGCTCGATCGCATGCCGCGCCACGCAGTGTCTTCGCTCTCGCTGCTCGTGCTCGTCGCGATCGTCGCCGCGGCTCCATCCGCGAGCGCGCAGCGACGCGTGCAGTACGACACGCTCACGAGCGAGTCGCCCGCCGCGATCTCGTGCGGCTTCTGCGCCGGCGAGCGGTTCGGCATGGTGTTCCGCCCGCTCGATTCGGGCGGTGGTCTGCGCGCGGACGAGTTCCCGCTCACGCTCACCTCGGTCGACGTCGGCGTCGCGCGCACTCAGATCACGGGCGGCATCCTCGAGGGCTACACGTGCTCGGGCACCGCGGGCGGCGGGATGGTCTCGATGATGATCGAAGTGTACGCGGGTCCCACCGCGCCTCGCGGATCGATCACGAGCATGCCCGGCTCGGGCCCGTGGCCCGGCGAGACGCAGGTCTTCGCGGAGAGCGCCGAGCTCAACCTCAGCGTCGAGACCACGCCGGGCTCGCGCATGTACGAGGTGATGCTGACGTCGGTGCCGATCTCGGCGCGCGTCGATGCGCCCAACACGTATCTGCGCGTCGTGGTGACGATCCCGAGCGGCGCCAGCACGTCCGCGTCGTGCAGCGATCTCGGCCTCGAGCCGCCCAGCGCGGTCGGTCTGCGCGACGACGACGGACGCATCGAGAACAACGTCGGCTTCATCTACGCGGTCGAGGCGCTCGGCGGCGCGGTCCCCGCGGGCTGGCACTGGAACGAGTCGAGCGACATCAGCGATCCCGCGACCGGCGCGACCGGCATCGGCGGGGACTGGGCGATCCGGCTCGACGTCGCGCCCGCGGGCTCGACCACGAGCGACGCGGGCGTGCGCGACGCGAGCACCACGCTCGACGCCGGCACCTCGTCGAACGACGACGCGGGCTCGAGCTCGACGAGCTGCACCGAGGATCGCGAGTGCGCGGGCGGCGAGCGGTGCAGCGCGGGCGAGTGCGTGCGCGTGACCTGCACGATGCCGACCGACTGCGCGGGCGGCATGACGTGCGTCGGCGGCATGTGCCGCGTGCTCTGCGACGACGACGACGAGTGTCGCGGCGGCGAGGTGTGCAGCACGATGGGCGGCTACTGCATGCCGGTGAGCACGTCGAGCGATGGCGGCTGCGGCTGCCGCGCGGTGGGCGCGACGGACGCACGAAGGCCGATCACCACGTGGGCGATCGGCCTCCTCCTCGCGCTCGTGATCGCGCGACGTCGCGCCGCTCAGCGCAGCTTCACGAACTGATACGACCAGCCGGGAAGCCTGACGCGCGGCGTCGCCTGGTTGCCCTCGACCTCGTAGATCTGCGTCGCGTAGCCCTCGGCCTCGCCGCCCGGGACCATCAGGAGCAGGCGGTCGTCGAACTGCACGGGCGTGAACGCGCCACCGTTGAAGTCGAGCCCCTCGAGCGGCGCCGCGGTGCTCGGGTCGTCGATGTCGAAGCGCCAGATGCGCCAGTTCAGCGTCGACAGGTAGCTCCACGGGTTCGTCGTCTCGTCGAACGACGTGCGCTCGTCGTAGAACGCCGACGCGAGCGCCTCGCCATCGCCCACGTAGGTGAACATCGCGCCGTGATGACCGTCGGTGACGTCGGCGTAGTCGAGCGTCCACTCGGGGTCGAAGCGGGTCTCGCCGGGCGCGATGCGCAGGACGCAGCTCTCGGGCGCGTCGCGCATGATCGTGCCCGCCAGCGGCCACAGCCAGTTGCTGAAGTAGATGTTGCCCGCCTCGTCCTGGTGCACGAGGTTGCCCGGCACCGGACAGCGCGTCTCGGTCACGAGCTCGATCAGCTCGTCGCTGTCGGTGTCGTAGATGGCGAGCAGGAAGTCGGTCGAGTACTCGGCCGTGTCGTAGTTCACCCAGTTGAACGTCCGGAACAGTAGGTTCCCGCGCACGGCGGCCGGTGCGCCCTCGAGCGAGAGACCCTCGCGCAGGAACTCCTCCGCGGGCTCGATCTCGCCCGTGATCTCCATCGTCGTCGGGTTCCAGATGATCGTCCGCCCGTCGGCGAAGTTCACGAGGTAGGCCTTCGTCGGGCTGAGCCAGGTGATCGCCCAGTCGTCGAGGACCGCCGACTCGAGGCCGTAGTTCGAGAAGCTGACGCGCCCCTCTTCCACCAGCTCTCCGTCGTCGTCGACGCTGTAGCGGATCACCGTGGGAGACTGCGCTTCCCCGACGAAGAGCCAGCCGTTGTAGGCCTGGATGAACGCGCGGCCGCCGCCGTACTCGCGCGTGCGTGTCGTGTCGATCTCTTCGATGTCGAGCGAGTCGAGCAGGCTGAGGTAGCTCGTCGATCCGACGTCGTCGTAGACCTCGTACATGACGGCGTAGAGCGGTCCCTCCGGGCCCGGGCCGCCGCCCGTGTCGTCGTCGCCGCCGCACCCGACGGCGCCCGCGAGCATCCCTGCGAGCAGCAGCCCGGCTGCTGCGGATGGGTTCCTACCGGTCGGCGTCCTCGAGCGCATCGTCTGCATCCTTTCGGCGAAGCCGTCCCAGGATAGGCGATGTGAGAACGATTCGCAATGTCGTTCTCAGGTAGCTCAGAGCTCCGCCGTGACGCGAACGAAGAACGAGCGCCCCGGGCGCTGCGCGCCGAAGAAGTCGAAGAGCGCCGCGTCCGCGAGGTTCTGGACCTCGAGCGACGTCGAGATGCGCGGCTCGCCGTCGACCACGTAGGTGAGCCACACGTCCTGCGCGAGCTGCGAGGACACCGTCTGCTTGTGCTCGACGCTCCCCTGCGACTCCCAGCCGCGGAAGAACTCGTGGACGTAGCGGCCACGCCATCCGAGCGTCAGCTCGTCGCGATGGCCGAGCACGCCGCTCGCGTGGAGCTCGGCCGAGAAGTTGGCGAACAAGAAGGGCCGGTTCGGGATGCGATCACCGCGGACCCGCGCGAACGTGCCCTCGGCGCTGGTGTTCCGGTCCTCCTGGTACGTCGCGTTCGCGGCGAGCACGACCCAGTCGCCCGGGCTCGTCCAGCGCACCGACGCCTCGCCGCCGACGACGAGCGCGCTGTACACGTTCTGATAGGAGAAGCTCCGCTGGGTGCCGAGGAGGACGATCATGTTCTCCCGCGCGCGCACGAAGCCGGCGATGCTCGCCTCGAAGCGCCCCGGGTCGGCGCGCACGTCGAGCGATCCCTCGAGCGTCGCGTTGTGGCTGCGCTCGGGCAAAAGATCGAGGTTCTCGACGACGAGGACTCCGTCGCCGAACACCTCGTACGGCTCGGGCAGGCGCGTCGCGTACTCGTACGTCGCGCGCGCGAGGATGCCGTCGGCGATGCGGTACCGCGCCGCCGCGCCGGCGCCGACGTCGTGCGTGCTGCGATCGTGGCGCGCGACGATCGAGTCCCGCAGCACCTCCTCCGACGCGCTCGCGTAGACGTAGTCCTTGATGAACAGCGACGTCTCGAGCGCGTCGTCGAAGACGCTCATGCGGTGCTCGATGCCGGAGACCATCGTGAAGAGGTCGCGCTGCGCGCTGAGCGGATCGCGCGCCATCGGATCGACCTGGACGCGCTCGTCGCCCGAGCGGCTCGTGAATTCGGGCGTGACGTTCGCGACGAAGAGATGCTCGGGCGTGAGCTGGAACGACAGCGTCAGGCGCGCCGGCGCCGCGTCCTCCCACACGACCTGGTCGCGCGCGCGAGGATCGATCTCGCCCGCGACGCGTCGCTCGCGGACGCGCCGTCCGTGCCAGTCGTAGACCCACGTCGACGCGTCGCGGAACGTGATCTCGCGGCGCGTGTAGCCGGCGAACGCGTCGATCGACCACTGCGTGTCGATCGTGTGCGAGTAGCGGAGGAGCCCGCCCGCCGAGACCTCGCCGTACGTCACTTCGCCGTAGGGCACCGTCATCACGACGTTGTGCTGGAGCTCGCGGTCGTACTCGTTCACGAAGCCGCGGAGCAGGAGCCGATCGGCGAACGGGACGCCGACGAGACCGACCTCCGCCGCGACGCCGTACGCGTCGTACGCGTCGTGGAAGCGGCGCACGCGCGCCGGTGAGAGGCGCCCCGCCGCGTCGGTCACGAGCACGTCGATCGGGTAGTCGTTGTCCGCGTGATCGACGAACGCGCTCGCGCCCGCGTAGAAGCCCGACGCGTCGTGCCGGTAGCCGCCGTCGACGTACGCGCGGTAGGTGCCCCACGAGCCCGCGAGGAGCGATGCCGACGCGTGCGGGACGAAGTACGCCTGCTCGCGCACGAGGTCGATCACGCCGCCGAGCGCGTCCGTGCCGAGCCGGATCGGAACCGCGCCGCGATAGATCTCGACGCGCTCGACCATCGAGAGCGGGACGTTCGAGATCCCGTGGCCGAACCCTGCGAGCTCGAGCGGGACGCCGTCGAGGAAGTAGCGGATCCCGGCGTCGCAGATCCCGTGGATGCAGATGCGCGCGCTCGAGCCGAGCCCTCCTCCGCGGCGCACCGAGATCCCTTCTTGTCGCGCGAGGACCTCGCCCGCGTCGGCGGCCTGGATGCGCACGACGTCGGTCTCGAGCACGAGCACCGAGTCCGCCGACTCCGCGATCGCGTCGGCCTCGCTCGTCGTCGACACGACGACGTCCTCGGTGAGCAAATCGTCGTCGTCGAGCTCGTCCGACGCCGGATCGGGCGCGTCTGGATCCTGCGCGAGGGCGCGCGACGCGCACGTCGCGAGCGCGAGCGCGATCAGCACGGCGACGCGCGCGCTCATCTCATGCCTCGCGCGCGCTCGGGCCGGAGACCGCGACGCGGCGCACGACGTCCGGCGCGACGGCGCGCCCGATGCGTGCTCCCGCGGCGATCGCGGCGATGCCCGTCACGGCGAACGTCACGTCGATCCACCACGCCGCGCCGAACGCATCCCCGACCGCGACGAGCGCCGTGAGCGGCGCGAGCACGCACGCGACGCCGAGCGCCACGAGCCCGAGCCGCAGCACGCTCCGGAACGAACGACGCGCCGCGTGCCACACGACGATCGCCGGCCCGAGGACCAGCGACACCGCCATCGCCGCGTACGGCGACGCGCCGGAGGCGTTCGCGAGCGCCCACGCGTGCACCGCGACCGCCGCGCCGAGCGGAAGCCCGAGCCCGGCGCCGATCGTGAGCACGCCCGCGACGCGCCCTGCGCGCGCCTCGGCGCCGCCGGTGCGTCGCACGCTCCAGATGCCGAGCCCGGTCAGCGCGAGCGACGCCGCGAGCACGCCGAGCAGCATCCACAGCGCGCGCACCAGGCCTCCGCCGAAGTTCCCGTAGTGGAGCGCCGACATCCACTGGTAGAGCGCGCCGCCGAACGACTGTCCGTTCCCGAAGCACGCGCGGACGCTCCGCCAGGTCCCGTCGCCGTCGTAGCGATGCGAGACGTCGTACTGCGGGCCGAACACCGGGCTCGTGTAGAGCGTCATGTGCGCGTCGCTGCGGCTCCAGTGCGCGACCTCGATCCACTCGACGCGCCGCGCGTCGTGCTCGCTGCGGCTGCGCGCGTCCGTGAGCGCGGCGCCGAGCGCCGTGGTCGCGGGCGCGATCGCGATCTCGGCGGCGGGCTCGGGCGCGCCGGAGAACGCGCGATCGAGCGCGGCCTCGTCCCCGCCGAACGCGGCCTCGGTGAGGAGCGGGAACACGAGCGCACCGCCGAACGAGAGGAACGCGCCGGTGAGCGAGAGCACCGCGGTGAACGGCAGCGTCCACACCGCGACCACGGTGTGCAGATCGTGCAGCAGCTTCCTCGGCGCGGCGGTGCCGCGGACCCGCGTCGCGTGACGGAAGAACGGCCGGTGCACGAAGAGCCCGGTCACCACGAGCAGCAAGAGCCCGAAGCCCACGAGGCCGGTCGCCCAGAGCCCGGTCGTGTCGGGCAGGAACAGACGGATGTGGAGATCGACGAAGAAGCGCGAGAGCGCCTCGCGTGGCGAAGGCGCGAACACCTCGTCGACCGTGCCGCTGCGTCGCGCGCGCTCGCCCCAGCTGGCCGGGTCGAGGTGCACCACCGTGCCGCGCTCGATGGGCGCGCCGCTCGCGTCCGTCGTGTGGTGATGCATCCACGCGACGACCGAGCCGTGCGCCGTCCAGAGGCCGATGTCCTCGAGGTGCTCGGGCGGCACCGTCGTCGCGACGCGCGCGATCGCTCGCTCGAGGCCGAGCGCGTCGACGTCGTGGAGCTCGGGGTGCGGTCGATCCCGGTGCGCCCACACGTCGATGTCGTCCGCGAAGACGACGATCGCGCCCGAGCCGATCACCACGAAGCCGAGGAGCCCGACGAGGAGCCCGCTCCACGTGTGCACCTCGAAGAGTCGACGGCGCGTCGACGGCCCGCTCGCGGACGGCTCGCTCATCGCGCCATCACGAAGGGCAGGAGGCTCGCGGCCGAGACCGCGACGAGGGCGGCGACCGACGTCCCGCTCCGCCCTCGGCGGACCTGGAGCACGAGGAACGCGGTCGCCCAGATCACCGGGAAGACGACGACTGGCACCACGACGTGGTCGACGCCTCCGCCGGGAGGGACCCACCGCGTCATCCCCGCGGCCACGCAGACCGCCACGGCGAGGCTCGCGACCAGTCGGATCGCGATCGCGAGCACCGCCGCCGCCCGTGGCGCCCGGTCAAGAATGATTCTCACTCGCGCGAAACTGACGGCGCGATGTCCCAGTGTCAAGGCATCGCCAGCGTCGCGTCAGCGCTCGATCACGACGCGAGCAGCGCGCGACAAGCACGCTCGCAGCGCCGGCACGCTTCCGCGCACAGCCGGCAGTGCTCGTGCACGTCCGCGTGCTGCTCGCACTCGCGCGCGCACTCTTCGCACGCGATCGCGCACGCCTCGACCATCGTGCGCGCCATGCGCGTGCCGTGCGGACCGACGCGCGAGAGCACGCGCCCCGTCGCGTCGCACACGTCGGCGCAGTCGAGGTTGAGCCGGATGCACTGGCGCAGCATCGCGACCATGCGCTCCTGCAGGCACGCGTTCGCGCAGAGCGTGCAGACCTGCGCGCACTCGAAGCACGCGTCGATGCACGCGAGCAGCGCGCGGTCGCTGCGCATGCGGATCCCGGGCGTCATCTCGAGCATCCGAGCGGTCATCTCCATGGGTCGTTCCTCCTCGGTCGATGCGAGCTAGGAACGCGCGCCGCGGCACCCAAGTGCTCGGCGGCGGACGCCCGCGACGCTTGCCTTTCCAGCGGGCGAGTGCGATGCAGAGAAACACCCGGAGGGCCTTCTCAGATGACGCGTGAGATCTCCAGCGAGAAGCGGATCGCGATCGGCAGGAACCGTGACGGACGGCTCGAGGTCTTCTTCGTCGGCAAGGACGGAGTGCTCCGCCACAACTGGCAGAGCCGGCCCAACGGTCTCTGGGAGGGCGAGAGCTCGCTGAAGCAGAACGCGATCGAGGTCGGCTGCGGCGTGAACGCCGATGGACGCCTCGAGGTCTTCTGGGTCGCGCCCGACGGCACGCTCATGCACGACTGGCAGCTCACGCCGGGCGGCAAGTGGGCGGGCGCCGAGGACCTGAAGGCGAAGGCGAAGGCGCTCGCGGTCGCGAGCAACGCGGATGGTCGCCTCGAGGTGTTCTACGTCGGCGCGGACGGCGCGCTCCACCACGACTGGCAGCTCGCGCCGAACGGCGACTGGAACGGACCGGAGAAGCTCGCGAAGGTCGCGAGCGCGGTCGCGGTCGGTCGCAACCAGGACGGTCGCCTCGAGGTGTTCTACGTCGGCGAGAACGGCGCCGTGATGCACGACTGGCAGAAGGAGCCGAACGGCGACTGGTTCGGCGCCGAGGCGCTGCAGGGCAAGGCGCGCGAGATCGTCGTCGGCAGCAACGCCGATGGTCGCCTCGAGGTGTTCTGGCGCGACGATCTCGACATCGTCTGGCACGACTGGCAGCTCGAGCCGAACGGCGACTGGCACGGCCAGGAGAGCCTCGGCGTGAAGGCCAAGCGCATCGACGTCGCGGAGAACCGCGACGGGCGCCTCGAGGTCTTCTACGTCGACGGCGACAAGAAGATCCGGAACCTCTGGCAGGTCCACGCGAACGGCGACTGGGGCACCGACCAGGAAGTGCTCGGTGACGAAGCGACCGATCTCGCGATCGGTCAGAACCAGGACGGCCGCCTCGAGCTCTTCTACTTCGGTCGTGGCTCGGAGATCTGGCACAACTGGCAGCCGCGTCCGAACGCGGGGCCGTGGAACCCGATCGTCCGGTACGACGAGCCCACGGTCGGCTGAGTCGCCGCCGGCGCCCGCGCGCTCGGATCCGGCCGCGCGGGCGTCCGATTCGCCCACTTCGCCTCGTGATCTCCGTCACCCAACCCCCCGTGGCGCGCCCTACCGACCCGCGGTAGCGTCGCACGCACAATGGGGGACACCGTTGAGCTGCCGAGCGGTCGCCTCGAGGTCGAGACCCGACCGGGTTATCTGTTCATCGTCGAGCACGGCACGCTCCGGAACGTCGACGAGGTCGATCAGTACGCCGCAGCGCTCGAGCTTCTCGTCGGGCGCACCGGCGTGCGTCGCGCGCTGATCGACTCGCGCGCCGCCGACGCGATCGAGCTCCCGCCCGACGTGCGCGATGCGCTGTGGCGCTGGCTCCTCACTGCGCGCGTCTTCGAGCAGATCGCGTTCGTGCTCGGCAGCGAGATGGCGGTCGTGCGCGTGAACATGGTCGCGCGCTCGCATCGCGCCGGGATCTGCGCGTTCGGCGCGGTGCACGAGGCGCATCGCTGGCTGAGCGGACGACAGCGCACGCTCTCGCAGACGTTCAGCGCGCCGCTCGGCGCGATGTCGCAGACGCCGGTCCCGCCGCCGCGCGCCGAGCGCGAGCCGCGCAGCAGCGTTCCTCCGCCGCCGCCCCCGCGCACGAAGAGCGACGTCTATCCGGCGCGCGATGCGAGCGGCGCCCCGATGCCCCAGCGCGCGTCCTCGGCGAGCACCGGTCGCTTCACCGCGCTCCCGCCGGCGCGCGCGCCGTCGCAGCCGGGCCTCGAGCAGGTCCGCCCGACGCGCGAGCTCGAGCCAGCGCGCCGCAAGA
Organism: Sandaracinus amylolyticus; assembly: GCF_000737325.1. Taxonomy (NCBI): domain Bacteria; kingdom Pseudomonadati; phylum Myxococcota; order Polyangiales; family Sandaracinaceae; genus Sandaracinus; species Sandaracinus amylolyticus. The sequence continues at coordinate 8,941,961 of NZ_CP011125.1, read as the reverse complement.
AGGTCGAAGAGACCTGACGCGCCAGCCGGGCTGGGCAATCAAATCGGCTCACCCACGGAGGGCCCTCCCGTCCGCGTGCTCCGCACGCTGCCGTGCGGGCCCTCCGCGGGCGAGCACTCCAGCTGGGCAAACAATCGGCTCACCCACTCCGGGCCCTCCCGTCCGCGTGCTCCGCACGCTGCCGTGCGGGCCCTCCGCGGGCGAGCACTCCCGCTGGGCAAACAATCGGCTCACCCACTCCGGGCCCTCCCGTCCGCGTGCTCCGCACGCTCCCGTGCGGGCCCTCCGCGGGCGAGCACTCCCGCTGGGCTCAGAGCTTCGTCTTCGCGCCTGCCAGCTTCAGCACGCGCGCGAAGTGCTTCTTCTCGACGGGCTGCACCGACAGGCGCTGTCCCTTCTTGATCACGAGCATCCCGTCGAGCGCCTTGTCGCTCTTCAGTCGATCGAGCGAGACCACCTCGTCGAACGCCTCGACGAACTCGACGTCGACCATGAGCCAGCGCGGATCGTCCTTCGGCGAGCCCTCGTCGTAGTACTCGCTCTTCGGGTCGAATTGCGTCGGGTCGGGGTACGCCAGCTTCGCTACCCGCGCGACGCCCGCGACGCCCGATGGATCCGCGTTCGAGTGGTAGTAGAGGACGAGGTCGCCGACCTTCATGTCGTCGCGCATGAAGTTGCGTGCCTGGTAGTTGCGCACGCCTTCCCACGTCGTCGTGCGATCACGCGCGAGATCCTGGATCGAGAAGACGTCGGGCTCGCTCTTCATCAGCCACAGCTTCATCGCGGCGGACGATAGGGCACGCGCGAGAGCGCGTCGATCGCCTCATTCGCTCGCGTGACCGAAGCCGAGGAACGGCAGCAGCGCGTGCTGCAGCTCGGTCACGTGACGCACCGGGCGCGGCGGGTTGTACCAGCGGAACGGCACGACCCAGCTCGAGGGATCGAAGAACGACAGACCCCCGCGCGAGCACTCGACGAGCAGCGGCGACATCCCCTCGTGCAGCAGGTGATCGACCTCCATGCCGTGCGCGAAGAAGCCGGGCACCCAGCGCGCGACGCTACGAATTCCGTAGCGCTTGCGCAGCGCGCGCCGGACCTCGCGCGCCATCGCGTGCAGGCGCGGATGCTCGGGCGGGAGCGCCCATCGTCCGCCGTAGGGCAGGAGCAACACCGCGCCGAACGAGTGCAGCGAGAGCGCGCGCTCGAGTCGGGTGTGGCCCGCCTCTTTCACCTCGAGGATCGTGTCGAGCACCGCGCGGATCTCGGGCTCCGACGCGGGGTGCGAGCCCGCGCTCCCGAGCAGCGGCAGCACGCGCGGGATGAGCCCGGTGGGCGCCCAGTGCGTCGGCCAGTTGCGGTTGAGATCGACGCCGCGCGCGTTCGCGCGCGAGTAACGCATCTTCCTGCCCGAGCGCAGATCGCGCTCCGCGCGGCGATAGCCGTCGGGGTTCAGCACCGGGAACGCGACGATGCGGCGATCGCCGGGCTCGTCCGCGATCGCGTCGAGGATCGCGAGCGCGACCTCCACGCCGATCCACTCCATCGCGTGAGTGCCCGCGATCATGAGCGAGCCGCTGCTCGCGCGGACGTCGCCGATGTCGACGCGCAGCACCGGCGCCCCCTCGTGCGAGCGCCCCGCGACGGTCACGCGCGCGCCGCGATCGCGCAGCGCCGCGATCGCGCCCACCACCTCGCCGAAGCCGCGATAGCGTCCGATGCGCGTGAGGTCGACGTCGTCGCGCAGCGGCGGATCGTCGAGGAACGGCGCGATCGCGTCGGCGAGCGCAGCGAGATCGTCGGCGCTCATCGAGCCGCGTGTGCTCGGGTGCGGAGATCGATCGTCGTGCTCATCGCTCGTTCCCTCCGGGGCTCGTGCTAGCAAGCCACGGTGCCGAAAGCATTCGAGGAGTGGAAGGTCCTATCGCATGGGCCGATCGAGGTCCTCGCGAGCAACCTGTGGCGCGTCTGGGGGTCGCTGCCCGGCATGTCCCTGAAGCGAACGATGACGATCGTTCGCCTCGCGGACGGACGGCTCGTCGTGCACAGCGGCATCGCGCTCGGCGCGCGCGAGATGGAGCGCATCGAGGCGTGGGGCGCGCCTGCGTTCCTGGTCGTGCCGAACGCAGGACACCGGCTCGATGCGAAGGCGTACGCCGCGCGTTATCCGCACGCGCGCGTCGTCGCGCCGCGCGGCGCGAAGAAGGGCGTCGAGGAGGTCGTGCACGTCGACGCGACCTACGCCGACGTCGACGTCGGCGATGCGAGCGTGCGCTTCGAGACGCTCGCCGGCGTCGACGAAGGGGAGGGCGCGATGATCGTGCGCTCCGACGACGGCGTGACCGTCGTGCTCAACGACTGCGTGATGAACATGGACCGCAAGCGCGATCCGCTGGGCTTCTTCTTCACGACGCTGCTCGGCTCCGCGCCCGGGCCGCGCGTGTCGCGCCTCGTGCGTCGGGTGTTCGTGAAGGATCGCAGCGCGCTGCGCCGCGATCTCGAGCGCCTCGCGGCGCTGCCCGATCTGACGCGCCTCGTGGTGTCGCACGAGAAGGTCGCGCACGGCGCCGAGGCGCGGCGGGCCCTCGAGCGCGCGGCGACCTATCTGTGAGATGCATGCTATGAGCACACGATCGTGCGCGCTCCCGTCCGGGGCCTGCGGGACGAGCACTCCGGGAACAAATCGGCTCGCCCGCCGGGCCCTACCGTCTGCGCGCTTCGCGCGCTCCCGTCCGGGGCCTGCGGGACGAGCACTCCGGGAAAGAATCGGCTCGCCCGCCGGGCCCTACCGTCCGCGCGCTTCGCGCGCTCCCGTCCGGGACCGGCGGGACGAGCACTCCGGCAGGTGCTCACAGCACATAGGCGAGACCGAGCGAGAGCCGGAAGATCTCCTGCTGCGGGTAGAGCGGCACCGCGCGCCCCGATCCGTCCGCGACGCCCGCGCCTCCCGACACCTCGGCGAACAGCATCGTCTGAAGCGTCATCAGCGCCTCGATGCCGAGCGTCGCGCTGAACGTGCCGATGGCGCGCACGTCCTCGCCGTTCGTCCACGACACCCCCGCGCCCGCGTCGACGCCCGCGAGCACCGTGACGCGCTCCGCGACGCGCCACCCGAGGCGCGGTCCGACCTCGAGCCGCGACGACACCCCGAGATCGTTCGCGCGCACGCCCTCGGCCTCGCCGAAGAGCCGCCCTTCACCGAGCGCGACCTGCGGCGCGATCCGCAGCGCGAGATCGACGTCGCCCTCGCCGAACAGATGGACGCGCATCGGCACGATCAGCTCGCCGCCCGCGCCGGTGACGAGCCCCATCACCGGCGAGCCGTACACCACCGCGACCCGCGCGCCGACGTTGAACGTCGAGTCCGGTGCGAGCTCGACGTGCGCCCAGAGCCCGGGCCATCCGAGCGCCGCGGCCATCAGCACCTGCCCGACGCCGAGCGTGCGCCCGCTGAGGAACGACGCCTCGCCCGAGGTCGGCCGCACCTCCTCGGTGGGTGGAGCCCAGCCGTCCTCGGCGCTCTGCGCGCGCGCGCTCGATGCGATGCCGAGCGCGAGCACGAGCGCGGCGAGGTGGAAACGCATGGCGCGGCGCTATCACGAAGTCGCCGAGCGCGGAAGTGGGGCGCGTCCCGAGTGGACCGCGCCCCGAGCGTCGGACCAGACTCGGATCGCAGCATGTCGGCGACGGCGCTCTCCCGGGTCACCGTCTCGCAGCTCGATCTCGCGGCGCGCGAGGTCGTGGGCAGCGCGCTCGCGGTGCGCGAGCGAGAGGTCGTCGCGATCTTCGCGGACGCGACGTCGGTGCGCATGGGCGACGCGCTCGCGCGCGCGGTCGAGGCGCGCGGCGCGGAGCCGCGGATGATCTGGCTCGACGATCTCGGGCCACGCCCTCTGCTCGAGCTCCCGGTCGGCATCGACGTCGTGCTCGAGGGCATGACCGCGAGCGCGTTCGTCGCGAGCGCCCCCGCGCCCGAGATCACGATGCGTCGCGCGCTGCTCGCGAAGCTCACCGGGCAGCGCGTGCGTCACGCGCACATGCCGGGCGTCAGCCACCTCGCGTTCGTGCGCGGGCTGCGCGTCGACTACGACGCGGTCGCGGGCCACGGCATGCGCTTGCTCGCGCGCCTGACGTCGTCGACGCGCATCACCGTGAGCTCCGCGAGCGGGACGCGGCTGCGCATCGCGACCTCGCCCGCGACGCGCTGGATGCCGCAGCTCGGTCAGCTCGAGCCGGGGCGCTGGGGCAACCTCCCGGCGGGCGCGCTCTACGCGGTGCCGGACTCGATCGACGGCGTGTACGTCGCGAACGCCGCGGTCGGCCCACACGCGACGTCGAGCACGCCGGTCACGCTCTACATCGCCGACGGTCGCGTGGTGCGCCTCGCGGCCGAGGACGATCCGGTGCTCGAGCAGATGCTGCGTGCGCGCATCGAGTCGGCGCCGAACCGCGATCGTGTCGGGCTCGTCGCGATCGGATGCAACTACGGGATCGTCGAGTCCACCGGCGAGGCGATCGTCGATCAGAACATGCCGGGCCTGCACCTCGCGCTCGGCGATGCCGCGTCGGACGTGACCGGCGTCGCATGGAGCGCGGCGGGATCGCTCCCGTGCTGCGCGGCGGGCACGTCGGTCGTGGTCGACGGCGAGGCGATCGTGCGGAGCGGCGTGCTCGTCGATCCGAGCTGATGCGCGTCGCGATCTTCGCGCGCCCGCCGATCCCCGGTCGCTGCAAGACACGCCTCGCGCGCGCGATCGGCGATGTGCGCGCCGCCGAGCTCCACGCCGCGTTCGTGATCGACACGCTCGAGCACGTGCGTGCGCGCGAAGGGCTGCGCCCCGAGCTCCACGTGACCGAGCTCCATCCGTTCTTCGCGCAGCTCCGCGCGCGCTTCGAGCTGCCTCCGCCCATCGTGCAGGTCGAGGGCGATCTCGGCGCGCGCATGCGCCACGCGCTCGATCGCGAGCCAGGCCCGGCGTGTGTGATCGGCACCGACGCGCCCACGCTGCCGCACGCGCTGATCGGTCGCGCGAGCATCGCGCTCGGCGACGACGACTTCGTGTGCACGCCGACGAGCGACGGCGGCTACGCGCTCATCGGCAGCGCGGGTCGCGCACCCTCGACGTTCCTCGAAGATCCGCGCATCCGCTGGTCCTCCCGCCACGCGCTCGCCGACACGATGCGCGCCGCGCCGTCGCGCATCGCGCTCACCGCGCCCTGGTACGACGTCGACGAGCCCGCCGATCTCGCGCTGCTCGGGACGCACCTCACCCTCGATCCGCGCGCAGCGCCCGCCACCGCCGCCCTGCTCCTCGGCCAGAGACGGCGAACATCCACGTTTTGACCACACCTCGCGCACCCGTTACGCTCACAGGCCATATGGGCGAGGGCGACGCGCTCTTCGCGCGGTTCGGCCGCACCTTCGAGCCGGGAGAGGTGCTGTTCCGCGAGGACGAGCCCGGCAACACGATGTTCGTGATCCAGCAGGGTCAGGTCCGGATCACCAAGGCGACCCGCGACGGCACGAAGACGCTCGCGATCCTCGGCCCCGGAGAGTTCTTCGGCGAGATGGCGATCCTCAACTCGAAGCCGCGCAACGCCACCGCAGAGGCGCTCTCGCCGCTGCGCTGCCTGGTGATCGACGCGCGCACCTTCGGGCAGATGGTCGTCAGCAACGCCGAGATCGCGGTCCGCATGATCACCAAGCTCGCGCGCCGGCTCGACTCGGCGAACGCGCTGATCGAGGTGCTCATGCACCGCGACCCGAAGGCGCGCGTGATCCTCGGTCTCTCGCGCCAGGCGGAGATGATCGGCGAGGAGCGCGACGACGGCTCGGTCTGGGTCCCGATCACGCGCACCGATCTCGCGGCCGAGATCGGGCTCAGCGAAGAAGAGACGGAGGACGTGCTGGTGCGCTTGCGTCGTCTGCGGATCGTCGAAGGAGGAGACGACGGCTTCGTCGTCGGCGACGTCCAGCGCCTGCAGGAGTTCCTCGAGTTCCTCGAGATGCGCGAGCGCTTCGGGGACGGCAACTGATGGAACTACGAGTCCTCGGCTGCCACGGCGGTGAGACGCCGAAGCACAAGACCTCGAGCTTCCTCCTCGACGGGAAGGTCGCGATCGACGCCGGCGCGGTGACCTCGATGCTCACGCTCGAGGAGCAGCACGCGATCGAGACGGTGCTCGTCAGCCACGCGCACCTCGACCACGTGCGCGACCTCGCGACGCTCGCCGACAACCGCTGCCAGCAGGGCGGGCCGCCGCTGGTGATCGCGGGCATCCCCGAGACGCTCGAGGTGCTGAAGAAGCACTTCTTCAACGACCTGCTGTGGCCCGACTTCTCGAAGATCCCCGCGGGGAGCTCGGGGATGACGATCGAGCTGCGCCCGCTCGTGCCCGAGGAGACGACCGAGCTCAGCGGGATGCGCATCACGCCGGTGCTGGTGCACCACACGATCGACGCGTCGGGCTTCGTCGTGGAGACGCCGAGCGGTGCGCTCGGCTACTCCGGCGACACCGGGCCGACCACGCGGTTCTGGGAGAAGCTCAACGCGACGCGCGATCTCCGCGCGCTGCTGATGGAGATCTCGTTCCCCGACGAGCACCACAAGCTCGCGAAGGTGAGCGGCCACCACACGCCCGAGACGCTCGAGGCGGAGCTGCAGAAGCTCCACGATCACCGCGAGCTGCCGGTGCTCCTCTATCACATCAAGCCGGTGTTCGAGCAGCGCGTCGAGAAGGAGCTGTCGCGCATCCGCGATCGCAACCTCGACATCTGTCGGTTGGGCGATCAGTTCGTCCTGTAGCGACGACAGAGAGAATCCACCGCAGAGGGCGCAGAGAGCGCGCGCTTCTCCCCTCTGCGGCCCTCTGTGTCCTCGGTGGTTCACTCCGTCCGGTCATTGCGGAACCGGGCGAGGCGGCGCATGTCCGTGGCCTCGACAGGAGAGGTCGGAATGCGGCTGCGGATGATCGGGAACGTGGTGATCGCGGCGATGCTCGCGGCGTGCGGAGGATCGCAGCAAGTGAGCGGCGGCGGCGGGACGACCGCCGAAGCAGCGCCCGCGCGCGAGACGCCGGTGCCCGTCGGTGAGGCGGCGCCTGCGTTCATGCTGCAGGACCAGACGGGGCGGGTGCGGCAGCTCTCCGAGTACCGCGGTCACCCCGTGGTCCTCTACTTCTATCCGCGCGATGCGACGCCGGGCTGCACCGCGGAGGCGTGCGCGTTCCGCGACGCGTGGGATCGGCTGCAGGGCACGGGCGCGGTCGTGCTCGGCGTGTCGACCGACGACGTCGAGTCGCATCGTCGCTTCCACGACGAGCACCAGCTGCCCTTCGAGCTGCTCGCGGATCTCGATGGTCGCGTCGCGCAGCAGTACGGCGTGCCGATGCAGATGGGCATGACCGCGCGCATGACGTTCCTGATCGACGACGAGGGCGTCGTCCGGCACGTGTGGGAGGACGTCGATCCCGGCGTGCACGTCGACGAGGTGATCGCGGAGATCGACGAGCTGCCGTGAGTCGATGTGGGCGGCGCACCGCGCGCGCCGCGCACGCAATGTGAGCGCAACGATGCGACGTGGATGTCGCGCAGCGCTCACGCGTGAGCTGCGCGTTCCGTCCGCGCGCGCGGAGGCGTGAGCACGAAAGCGCAGTCGTTCCGTGTCGCGCCTCGCGCGGTGTCGTGATGGATCGACGATTGCTGAGCGTCATGGCGAAGGAGCTTCGCCATGACCGTCCTCTCGACCGAGCCTGCCGACGTCCTCAAGCGCCGCGCGCAGCGCTTCGCCTCGAAGGGCGAGTACCGCAAAGCCGCGCTCGCGCTGCGTGAGCGCGCGGCGATCGTGGGCGATGCGGCGTCGTGGGTGATGGCCGGCGCGATGCTGCGTCGTGCGCGTCGCGACGACGAAGCGATCGAAGCGCTGCGCCAGGGGCTCTGGCTCCACGAGCGCGCGGGTGCGGCAGGGCGCGCTCAGGCTGTGGCGAACGTGCTGCGCGAGCTCGCGCCCGACGATCGACTGCTTCGTCGCTACGCGAAGGCGAGCTGATCGCCGTGCGTCACGCCGCGCTCACATCACTCGGAGCGCGGTCGGATCGAGCTGCAGCGTGACCTCGAATAGCGAGCGCCCTTCGCGATCGGCGTCCCGCACCGTGACGGTTCCGCGCGCGAGGTCGAACGCGATCGCGGGATCGCCATCGGTGACGCTCGGGTTCGAATCGGCGGCCGCGCTCGGGCCACCCTCGCCGAGGTCGCACGCGACGTAGCCCGCGGTCTGCGCGCGGTTCGGGTACACGACCGTCTCGCCGCACATCACGCGCACGAGGCAGTTGAACCCGCTGTCGGCCGCGGGCAGCACGCGCACCTCGCAGGGCTGCGCCGAGTCGATGTCGAGGCCGCTCGACGCGAGCACGCGTCCGCGACGGCCGATCGGCGTGAACGGCGGAGGCGCCTCGGTGTACACCGCGCGGTAGCGGCTCATCTGCGGATCGACGACCGCCTCGACGAGCGGCGGCAGCGGCTCGTCGCGATCGGTGAACGCCTGCGCCCACGCCTCGCGCGCCGAGCCCTCCGCGCCAGGATCGTCGACGGCGCGAGCCCATCCGTCGTCGTCGCGATCGGCGTCGTCGTCGGTCGCGGGCTCGAGCACGAACGTGCGGCCGCCGCGATCTTCTTCTTCGTCGTCGTCGGTCGTACGCGCGTGCTGAGTGACGACGCCGCCGACTCCGAGCGCGAGCAGCGCGAGCACCAGCGTGCTGACGACGACGAGGCCGGGCCGGATCGACCGAGGGTCGCGTGGTGACTGCATCCGCGTCCTTCTCCGCGAGAGTACGCGAGCGATAGACGCGCCGTGCCGCCTTCCGGTTCCCACGCGACGGAAAAAGAAAAACGGCTCGCCCGCCGTTCCCTCCCGTCCGCGCGCTTCGCGCGCTCCCGTCCGGGACCTGCGGGACGAGCACTCCGGCAAAAAAGAACCGGCCCGGGTGGGACCGGGCCGGCAGGAGGAACCGGGAGTGAAGAGAAGGATCAGCGCTCGACGGGGACGCAGGTGCCCTCGTCGGGACAAGGCGCGCTCGGGTCGTCCCAGATGCACACGGGCACGACGCAGACCTCACCGGCCGCGCAGTCCGCGTCCGCCGAGCACGAGGGCGGCGGCGTCGGACGGCACTCGCCGTAGCAGACCGCGGGGCACGCACGGTCGTCGGGCAGACCCTCGCAGGGCGAGCGGCACACGGTGTGGTCGCAGTACGCGCCCGCGCCGCACTCGTCGTCGCTCAGGCAGAGGTCCGCCGGCGGCGGGTTGCACGCGCAGGTCTCGCAGCCGCGCTCGTCGCGCGCGTGGCCGTGCTCGCAGTAGACGTCGCAGAGGACGGGCTCGCACACCGGCGGCGGGTCGCACGCGCAGGTCTCGCAGCCGCGCTCGTCGCGCGCGTGGCCGTGCTCGCAGTAGACGTCGCAGAGGACGGGCTCGCACATCGGCGGCGGGTTGCACGCGCAGATCGCGCAGCCGCGCTCGTCGATCACGTGGCCGAACTCGCAGGCGATCTCGCACATCACCGGCTCGCACGTCGGAGGCGGCAGGCACTCGGGCGTGGGACAGCCGTTCTGATCGACGACGTAGCCCCACTCGCAGTAGATCGGCGGGATCGCCGGGCACTCGCAGCGGCCTTCGTGATCGACCATCACGCCCGCGCAGTTGGCCTCGCACGCGTTGCCGTACGTGCGCCCGTCCTGGCCGCACACCGGCGCGTAGACGTCGGGGCACGCGCAGCTCGTCTCGCACTCGCCGTCGCGCACGACCATCACACCGGCGCACGCGGCCTCGCACGTGTTGCCGTAGGTCTTGCCGTCGTCGCCGCACACCGGCGCGTAGACCGCGGGGCAGACGCAGCCCGCGTCACACTCGCCTTCGTGCGCGATCATCGCGCCCACGCACTCGGCCTCGCACGCGTTGCCGTAGGTGCGCCCGTCCGCGCCGCAGACCGGCGCGTAGATGTCGGCGCAGAAGCAGGTGTCCGGGTCCCCGGGCTCCTCGCAGCCGCGCGGCGCGAGCAGCAGTGGGATGCCGAGCAGGAGCGCGAACGCGGGGCGCAGCGCTCGCGCGGCGCGCAAGGGAAGGATGGATCGATCGTGCATGGTGCCTCGTGTTCTGCAGCGGATGTGCCGCGTGAAGTCGTGCCTGCGTGTGCCAATCAAATGATGCAATCAAACGCAATTGATCGGGCCTCGCAGCGCGTGGCCGATCGCGGGCGTGCGCACCGTCGCCGGCGCGTGGAGGGACCCCCGGGGCGCGCTGCGCCTCGACTCCTCGCGTCGCACGTCCGTGGTGCTCGCTCGGTTGGTGGGCGCGCCCATGGGCGTCCGTCACGAAAAGATCGCGGGTATGCTCGGCGCGCGGAATGTGCGGACGAACGTCGTCGCGTGGGGACTGTGCTGGTGGGTCGTGCTCGCTGCGTGTGGCGCGACGCGCGCGAGAGAGGAGCGGCGGGTGCCGGTGACGCTGCGCGAAGAGGGCTGGCTGCCCGAGAACCGGGCGCGCATCGAGCGCGTGATCGGCGAGCTCGGCGCGCGCGACGGCCGTCGCGTCGCGGTGTTCGACTGGGACAACACGATGATGCGCGGGGACATCGGCGACCTCGTGCTCGCGCACCTGATCGAGCGGGGTGCGATCGCGGAGGGCGTGATCCCGCAGGGCGACGCGATGCTGAGCGCGGCCGCGCACGAGGCGCTCGCGCGCGCGAGCGACGCGACCGAGCGGGGGCGCGTCGTCGCGCACCTCGCGTGGCGCGGCACGACGCCCGAGGGCGAGCCCGCGTTCACCGTGTCGGTGGGGCCGTTCTATCGCGCGACGTACGGCGTGATCGCACAGGTGCTCGCGGCCGGGCGCACCGACGACGCGCTGCGCGCGATCGCGCGCGAGGCGTTCACCGCGGCGAGCGTCGCGCCGATCGGTGCGCGCGAGGTGATCGGCGGGGTCGAGGTCGAGCGCTTCGCGCGGCTGCACGCGCCGATGATCGAGCTCGCGCGCGCGCTCGAGGCGATCGGCGTCGAGGTGTGGATCGTGAGCGCGTCGCCCGAGCCGATCGTGGAAGCGATCGCGGAGATCGCGGGGCTCGATCCCGCGCGCGTGGTCGGGGTGCGGATGGAGCACGACGACGCGGGGCGCGGCACGTCGCGCTTCGAGGCGTGCGGCGAGGGCCCGCTCGCGACGCCGGTGATGACGTGGCTCGAGGGCAAGCGCTGCTGGATCAACCGCGAGATCTTCGGTGTGCCCTCCGCGCGGCAGCGGATGCGTCAGGACGATCCCGCGCTGCGCCCGGTGCTCGTCGCGGGCGACAGCGACGGAGACCTCGCGATGCTGCAGGACGCGACCGCGCTGGCCATCGTGCTCGATCGCCAGAACGTGCGCGTGATGTGCAACGCGCTCGCGTCGGGCTGGGTCGTGCAGCCGCTCTTCGTCGACCCTCCTGCGCCGCGCACGACGCCCTATCCGTGCAGCACGCACGAGGACACGCTCGGGCGCGTGGTCGACGTGGAGGGACGCGCGATCGCGGATCGCTAGAAGCGACCTTCGATCGCGATCCCGTTCGGGCGGATCGCGACGTGGGTCTCGCTCGTGTCGCTCGCCGCGAGATCGATGATCACGAGCGTCGCCGCGCCGGCCGCGAGCACGCCCGCGGTCACGTAGAGCGCGGTCGCGACGGTCGCCGTGGTGCGGGCCTGCTCGAGACGATCGTGCTCGGGGCTGCCGCGCACGATGAATGGCTCGTCGCGCAGATCGTCGACGGTCGACTGGGCGTCGAGCGCGAGCACGATCGCGGTGATCGCCGCACCCGCGGCGGGCGCGGCGAGGCCGAGCCCGACGTAGAGCGACGTGTGATCGGGCTCGGGCGGCGGCAGCGGATCGCTCGGCGGCGGGGGCGTGATCTCGGGCTCGGACGGCGGCGCGGGCTCGGGCGGCGGCGGCTCGTGCTCGGTGGGCTCGCTCTCGCTGAGCACGATCTCGCGCTCGATCTCCGCGACGCGCTGCTCGGCGAACGTGCGGAACCGACCGGTGTCGTCGTCGCGCGCGCAGGTGCGGTAGGCGCGCGCGGCCTGCGCGCGGTGCTCGGGCCCCCAGCGATCGTAGGTGAGCGCGAGGTTGCACATCGTCGTGACGCGCGGCGCGAGGCGATACGACTCGCGGAACGCCGCCGCGGCCGCCTCGTGATCGCCCTCGCGCAGGCGCTCGACGCCGCGCTCGAAGAGCGTGCCCGCGCGATCCTCGGGTGGAGCGTCCTGCGCGCGCCCGAGCGCGGGCAGCACGACGATCATCAGCGCGACGAGGACGTGGAAGCGCATCAGTGCTGCTCGATGATCGTGCCGTCCCACGTCGTCGCGGGCTCGCTCGGCGGGGTCGCGGGCGTGGTCGTCGCCGGCGGCGTGTCGGCGGTGGTCGTCGTGGCGCGCTCGGCGCGGCCTCGCTGTCGCGGCGCTCGCTCGCGCGGCACCTCGGGTGCCGTGACCGTCGCCGGCGCGGTCTCTTCTTCGCGCGCTGGCTCCATCACCGGCTCGGCGGACGGCACCACCACCGGCTCGGGCGTCGGCGCGCTCGCGGGCTCGGGGGCTGCGCTCGGTGCCGGCGCGGCCTCGTGCTCGATCGTGGTGATCGCATCGCGCCGCATCAGCCACACGCTCGCGCCCCATGCGACGATGCCCGCGAGCGCGAGCGCGATCCCGATCGCGATGATGCGCGCCTCGCGATCCCGCGACGGCCGCACGATCGTGCCAGACGCCGCCGCGCCGCTGCTGCGCACCTCGGGCGACGACTCGAAGTCGGGCGCGGTCGCGCGCGTGGCGAGCGACGATCGCGAGGTGCCCGACGAGGGCCTCGCCAGCGCGCCCTCGAGCAGCTCGATCGCCTCGCTCGCGCTCGCCGGCCGCTCCCCGGCATCCTTCGCGAGCAGCTTCGCGAGCACGCTCCCGCAGCTGCGCGGCGCGTCGTGCGACGAGGGCACCGGCGCGTAGAGGATCTGGTGCATCAGCGCCGCGGTCGACGGCGCCTCGAAGGGCAGCGCGCCCGTCAGCATCTCGTAGAGGATCACGCCGAGCGCCCACAGATCGACGCGCACCGTCGGGCGCTCTCCGTGGAACTGCTCGGGCGCCATGTAGGGCAGCGAGCCCACGATGCTGCGGCTCTCGGTGATCTTCGATCCGAAGCGCTCGTCCACGCCGGTCGCGAGCCCGAAGTCGAGCAATCGCACTCGCACCGGACCGCTGCGGCACACGCCGAGGTTGCTCGGCTTCACGTCGCGATGGACGATGCCCGCCGCGTGCACGTCCACCAGCGCCTCCGCGATCCCGATCGCCAGCTCGAGCGCGCGCTCGCGGGGCAGCGGCCCTTCGCGCGCGAGCAGCACGTCGAGCGGCGTGCCGTCGACGAGCTCCATGACGTAGAACGGGCCGCACCCGGGGTCGACGCCGAAGTCGGTGATCTGCGGCACGCGCGCGGTGGTGACCTTCGCGAGCGCGCGCGCCTCGCGACGGAACCGCGCGTCGAGGGTCGCGTCCCAGCGATCGGGGCGCACCAGCTTCAGCGCGAAGCGCTTCTCGAGCTCGACGTGCTCGACCTCGAGCACCTGGCCCATGCCGCCCGCGCCGATCTCGCGGGTGACGCGGTAGCGCGCGGCGACGACGTCACCGATGCGCACCGGGGCGAAGACGCTCTTCTCGAGGGCGGGCGCGTCCGACATCCGACTGCGCCGCGGAGGATAGCAGCGCTCGCTTTCGCGGTGCTGTCCGCGGTGCTGTCGCAGGGGTGCATCCCTGATTTTTCCGGGTTCACCATCGTCGACGACATCGCCCGGGACGACGGCGGCATGGACGCCACGGTCGCGCAGGAGGACGCGGGCGACGTGAACGACGGCGGCCCGATCGACGCGAACGATCCGCCGGCGACCCCGCTCGACACCGCGTGCCCCACGCCGTGGGAGGACCTCGTCGCGCCGTTCCCCGAGGTCTGCACGGGCCGCGTCAGCGAGCGCGTGGGAGCGCCGTTCGAGCTCGACGACGTCGCGATCACGCGCGGCAGCGACGGCGTCGTGGTCATCGCGTACGACTCGTACGACGGGCCCGACCTCGCCGAGCTGCGCACGCTGCGCTTCCACGAGGACGCGCCCGAGCACGCCGCCGCCGGGCCGGTGATCCGACCGGTCGCGGTGATGGGCGAGTGGGTCGGCACGTCGGTCGCGCTCGCGACGCAGGGCGCCGACACGCACCACCTCGCGTACTGGGTCCGCTCCGACGTCGGGCACGAGATCCAGCACCGCACGTTGCGCGGGAACCTATTGTCCGAGCCCGATCCGGTCGCGATCTCGGTCGGCGCGCGTGGCGCGGTCGACATCGAGATCGATGCGGCAGGGCTCCCGGTCGTCGCGTGGCACGACGACGAGACCGGCCGCAACGCGGTGCGACGCGCGACGGGCGAGGGCACGTGGGCGATCGACGTGAACGTGCGCAGCGACGGCGATCCCGGCATCGAGGGGGTCGGCGCGGTGGCGCTCGCGGCGGGCGCGGGCTCCGCGATGCACTACGCGTTTCAGTGGTGCGTCTCGCTCGCGGTGTCGGCGCCGTCGTACTCGGTCTCGACCGCCGCGGCCTCGTGGTCGGCCGCGCGCATGATCGACAACAGCGAGATCGAGGACCGCGCGTCGGGCATCGGCGTCGACCTCGCGCTCGTCGGGGACGAGACGTTCCTCGCGTACCTCGACTGGGCCGAGCAGCGCGGCGCGGTCCGTCTCGCGCGCTTCACCGGCAGCGGTCCGATCGCGATCACCACGCTGATCGACGACATCTCGATCCTGAATCGCCCCGGCCGCCATCCGATGGTCATCGAGACCGACGCCTACGGCCTCCTGCACCTGCTCACCGCGCGCGTCGAAAGCCCCGAGACGCAGCTCGAGTACTGGCGCCAGGTGCGTCGTGGCGGCGAGCTCGAGTGGGTCGTCGACGTCGTCGGTGTGATCGGCGCGGTGCCCGAGCGCGTGCACGCCGACATGGTGATCGGCCCCGATCGGCGGCCGCACATCGTCTACTCGGATCCGTTCGTCGGCGCGGTCGTGTACGCGACCGTCCAGCTCTGACGCGCGCCCCGGGTTCTTGACGCTCGCGCGCGCCCACACGAGGCTGGCGCGCGATGGCCGACGCGAAGACGAAATTCTCGATGCCGATCTGGGGCTGGATCCTCGTCGCGGGCCTCGTGCTCGCGGGGATCTTGAAGGTCGTGCACGTGCCAGGGCTGGCGGGCGGCGGGCTCGAGGCGCTGGCGGGGCTCTGCTTGATCGCGGGCTCGTGCGAGGCGCTGATCATGAGCGTCGAGGGCATGAGCGCGCTGCTCGGGTGGAACCAGTTCGTCGGCGGGACGATCGCCGCGGTGGTGTCGAACGTGCCCGAGATCGCGCTGCTCGGGTTCTTCGTCGTCGACGATCCGACGATGGCGTTCGTGATCGGCCTGATGAGCGTCTACACGAACTCGATGGCGTTCGCGCTCTACGCCGTGATCATGCCGAAGGATCGCGGCACCGCGTCGATCCCGATGCCGATCGTGCGCGCGGGCACCGACCTCCTGAGCTTCGGCGGCGGCCTGTGCCTCGCGCTCGCGATCACGATGATCGTCCTGCGCGAGTTCGGCTCGCCGATCGATCGCATCGGCGTGCCCGAGCTCTACTTCGTCGGCTTCGCGCTCATGGCGGTGTTCGGCACGTTCCTCGTCAGCCTCGTGCGCTACTTCGGTGCCGAGGAGAAGAAGGAAGGCGAGCCGACGCCGAAGAAGGAGCCGGAAGAAGCGCACCACGGCGTGCCCAAGACGTACGGCGGCGTCGCGGGTCTGCTCGTGCTCGGCGTGTTCGGATCGTTCCTCGGCGGCGAGTCGATGAGCGAGGTCGGCGACGCGATCGTCGCCGCGTTCCCCGACCTGTCGCGCATGGCGGTCGCGCTGATCCTCGCGATCATCGCGGGCGTCCCGACGTACGTGATCGTGCTCAACGCGCACTACAAGAAGCAGCCGCTGATCGCGCTCTCGAACACGTTCGGCGGGCTCACGCAGAACCTCTTCAACGTGATGGCGTTCTGCTGCTTGATGATCGCGTTCTTCAACACGATCGGCGTGCTCCACGACGAGACCGTGCCGATCACGATCCCGACCACGCTCGCGCTCGCGCTGATCTATCCGACCTATGCGATCCTCTCGCGCGCGATCGAGGACGACGGGAAGTTCAACTGGATCGAGATCGTCTCGTTGGTCGCGCTCTTCGGGCTCCTGATGTTCGTGCTCGTGCGCGACGGAGGGTGAGCGAGATGCGGACGCTGGTGATCGGAGACAAGCGCTGGTCGTCGTGGAGCATGCGGCCCTGGCTCGCGCTGAAGCAGGGCGGCATCGCGTTCGACGAGCACGTCGTCCGGCTGCGCAGGCCCGACACCAGGGCGCAGATCGCCGCGGTCTCGCCGAGCGGGAAGGTGCCGCTCCTGATCGACGGTGAGCTGACGATCTGGGACTCGCTCGCGATCTGCGAGTGGGCCGCGGAGCGCGTGCCGTCGCTGTGGCCGAGCGATCCGAGCGCGCGCGCGATCGCGCGCAGCGTGAGCGCGGAGATGCACTCGAGCTTCGTCGCGATGCGCACCGAGATGTCGATGGACGTCGAGCTGCGCACGAAGAAGGAGCTCTCGCCCGAGGCGCGCGCCGACGCGGATCGTGTGATGGCGATCTGGCGCGAGACCCGCGCGAAATGGGGACAGAACGGTGACTTCCTCTTCGGCGCGTTCTCGATCGCCGACTGCTTCTACGCGCCGGTGGTGACGCGCTTCCGCAGCTACGGCGTCGCGCTCGACGACACGGCGGCGCGCTACTCCGAGGCGATCTTCGCGCACCCGCACGTGCGCGCCTGGTGCGACGCGGCGGAGCGCGATTGACCGTCGAGAGCGCGATCCTGCTGTTGCCGTGGATCGCGCTCGTGGCGCTCGATCGACGGGCGCTCGCGGGCGACGTCGAGCTCTCGACGCTGATCGAGCCGATCGCGGCGCGTCCGGTGCCGGGCGAGTACCGGACGTCGATCGCGTACTACCGCGCCGTGCTCGCGCTGCGTGCGAAGGACGCGCGCTCGGCGCGTGCGCTGCTCGACGCGGTGCCGCGCCCGCTTCCGCGCAAGCGCCACGCCGAGGCGTTCGAGTACCTCGGCGCGCTGCTGGACGTCGTGGAAGGCGCGACCGAGCGCACGCTCGCGAGCGCGGCCGCGCACGAGCACGGCCCGAGGCGCGCGTCGTGGCTCGCGGTGCGCGCGCACGCGCAGGCGGCGAGCGGGGACGTCGAGAGCGCACGCGCGACGCTGCGCATGCTGCGGGCGCTGCGCGATCCCCAGCTCGACCTCGCGAGCGTCGCGCGGTGGGAGCTGCCGGCGTCGCGCCTGGCGAGCGAGCTGATGCGAGGAGAGGAGCACCCGTTCCGATGAGCACCGAGAGTGAGCAGCTCGCGCGCCGGTGGCTCGACGCGTTCAACGCGCGCGACGTCGACGCGATGGTCGCGCTGTACGCCGACGACGCGACCCATACGTCGCCGAAGATCGCCGCGGCGCGCATCGTGGGACGCGAGGCGCTGCGCGCGTGGTGGCGCGGCGCGCTCGAGCGCACCCCGAGCCTGCGCTACGAGCTCGTCGGGATCGCGGCGAGCGAGGATCGCGTCGCGCTCGAGTACGTGCGGCACGTCGACGGCGAGCCCGCGATGCCGGTGTGCAACGTGTTCGACGTGCAGGGCGGCCGGTTCGTCGCATCGCGCGTGTACCACGGCTGAGGAGCGCGGGGCCGGGAAGCTCGAGCTCGATGGCGGATGGGTCGAGGTATCGTCGAGCGCAATCCAGCTCGATGGCGGATGGGTCGAGGCATCGCCGAGCGCAATCCAGCTCGATGGCGGATGGGTCGAGGCATCGCCGAGCGCAATCCAGCTCGACGGCGGATGGGTCGAGGCATCGCCGAGCGCAATCCAGCTCGACGGCGGATGGGTCGAGGTATCGCCGCCCGCAATCCAGCTCGATGGCGGATGGGTCGAGGTATCGCCGGCGCCGATGACGCTCGCTGGGTGAATGGTCGCCGGATGCTCGATCGCCGCACGCTCGCGCAGTCCGGGCGACGACGCCCTTGCGAGAGCGCCCATCGCTCGTGCGATGATCCGCGAGCGGGGGAGCGCATACCGGGATTGAACCGCGATCGGCGACGTCGGACGAGCCGCGAGGTGAGCGCGGGGATGGTGCTGCTGCGACGCGGTGCGCGCGGCATCGAGATGCTCGTCGTGCATCCAGGCGGGCCCTTCTTCGCGAAGAAGCACGAAGGTGCGTGGTCGATCCCGAAGGGGATGATCGAAGAGGGCGAGGACCCGCTCGCCGCGGCGCAGCGCGAGGTCGTCGAGGAGCTCGGGGTCACACCGCCAGCGCCGCCCTACGTGGCGCTGGGCGACGTGCGGCTCAAGAGCGGCAAGCGCGTGCACGCATGGGCGGCGCGCGCGGACTTCGATCCGTCGCGGATCGTGAGCAACGAGTTCGAGCTCGAGTGGCCGCCGCGCTCGGGGCGCCTCCAGCGCTTCCCCGAGGTCGATCGTGCGTCGTGGGTCGACCTCGAGACCGCGAAGCGGCTGACCAGCCCGGCGCTCGCGCCGCTGTTCGAGCGCGCGGTGTCGAAGGAGACACTCGACATCGTGTTCGGCGATCCCCCGTGACCCGCCAGCCCACCATCCCGTCCTCGTCCTCGTCCGACGTGCTCGTGCTCGTGCTCCTGCTCGCGTCCTGCGCGCCCACCCCACCACCCCACGAGCCCGACGTCCTCGCGACCACCGGCGAAGAGCTCGCCGCGATCCCCGACACCGACGTCCCCGACGCGATCGAGCCTCCACCGCCGACCCCGTGCGACGCGCATCCGCCGTCGCCCACCACGCTCGAGCCGCTCGGCCAGCGCGGCATCCTCGTGCTCGACGCATCGTTCCCGCGCGAGCTCGGCACCTGCCTCTCCCCCGCGCTCGTCCTCCGCGAAGGCGCCATCGAGTGCGAGCCCGGCAGCACCCGATGTCGCGTCGGCGACCGCGCGATCCTCCTCGCGCGCGAGCACGACGACAGGTGCGAGCCCTACGCGCTGATCCGCTACCCGGACACCACGCCGACCACCGAGCCCGACGACGTCCTCGCCGCCCTCGCCCATCGCGACGAAGCGTGCGCGCTGCACGATCGCATCGCGCTCCAGGACCCGTCGCTCTACGACGCGACCCTCCGCGCGCGCCGCATCCAGGCCGGCCCTCGCACCGCGCTCGTCGCCGAGTGCCTCCGCGACGCCGACGCCCAGACCTTCGCGGCCGACGCGCGCGCCCGCTTCGCCCGGGTCCCGCTGCGCTGCGCGGGCCTCCGCTGCGAGAGCGCGGCCGCTGCCGATGACGCGGCCGCACCCGCGCACTCTCTCGTCTTCGCGAACCGTCTCTCCGGCCCGCTCCGCTTCGACGCGGTCGCGTGGGTCCTCACGCCCGAGGATCACCCGCGTGCGCTCGAGCTCCTTCGAGAGCGCTGCCGCTGATCGCGGCCTCCACGATCCGCCGCGCGACCAGCCCCGGCCGATCGAGGTGCGGACAGTGCCCCACGCCCTCCGGCTCCTCGACCCGCGCGTGCGCCGGAAGATGCGCCCGGAAGTACGCGAGCCCGCTCGCGGGCAACACGCGCTCCGAGCGGCCCCACATCAGCGTCACCGGCATCGTCAGCCCACGCAGCGCGTCGGGATCGAACCCGTGATCGCTGCGCACGTTCGCCAGCAGCTCACGCACCACCGCGCGCCCCATCTGCCGCCGCACGTCACCCGCGACCCAGGACGCGCCCGGCGGAGCGCGGTGATACACCCGCTCGACGAACGCGATCGCATCGGCGGTGGAGCGCAGATGGAACACGCGCCGCACCGCCTCGAGCTCGTCCTCGCTCATCCGCGCGCCCGCGGGCGAGAGCAGCACGAGCGCGCGCACCTTCTCGGGCCGCGTGCGCGCGTAGTCCAGCGCGACCGCGCCGCCGAGCGAGTTCCCGACCACCACCGCGGGCTCGTCGATCAGCCGATCGATCACCGCGCCCATCACCTCGAACAGCGTATCGGGCGCGAGACGTCCGCGCGGCGGCGCGCTCCATCCGTGGCCCGGCAGCTCCGGCGCGATCACCGCGCGCACGTGCTCCTGCACCCGCGCGATCACCGGCGCGAACGGCGCGGCCGCCGAGCCGATCCCGTGCACCATGACGACCGGCGGCAGCGCGCCGTGCCCGCGCCCCACGTACGCGTGCACCCGCCCGACGGCGGTGTCGATCATGCGACCACGCAGCCCACGCGCCCGCAGCGCGACGTGCGAGAGCCCCTCGACGAGCGAGAGCAGCCCCATCACGCGCCCGCGCTCGCCTGCCACGCCGCGATGGCGCCCGCGGAGTCGATGTCGTTCGGATGGAACCCCGGACGGAACCAGTCCGCCCAGAGCCGCCACACCTCCTGCAGACCGCCCGGCTCGACGAACAGGAAGCGCACCAGCGCGATCCACTCGCGCGCCGAGAGCGCGTCGCCGTCCTCCGCCATCATGCGCGTCTGGAACTCGAGCACCTTCGCCCAGAACACCGCGGTCGCGGCGAGCATGATCACGCTGCGCTCCGCGTAGTTGCCGCCCGCCGCGCGATACACGTCGAACGCGACGGCCTTGTGCTCGTTCTCCTCCGCCGCGTGCCATCGCCAGAGCGCGACCATCTCGGGGTGCGCGCCCTCGAGCAGCGCGGGGCGCGCGAGGATCAGGTGCCCCATGAGCGCGGTGAAGTGCTCGAGCGCGGCCGTCACCGCGAGCTGGGTGCGCGGCGGCAGCGTGCGCTTCGCGCGCTTCAAGATCCGCACGACCGACTGCTCCATCTCGTCGACCGGCAGGCCCTGCGCGCGGAGCATGTCGTTGTATCGACGATGCTCTCGTCCGTGGATGCCCTCCTGCGCGCAGAAGTCGCGCACCAGCTTCCGCAGCACCGGGTCGTTCTCCACGACGTGGCGGTGCGCCTGCACGCTCATCACGAAGAAGCGCTCGCCCTCCGGGAAGAAGATCGAGAGGTTGTCGAGGAAGCGCGTCACCGAGCGCCGACCTCCGTGCCAGTGCCGCGGGACGTCCGCGCCGGTCGCGAAGGTCAGGTTGCGGACCTCGAGCGTCTGCGTGCCGTTCATGCTGCTGCAGGCCTCCTCCACGACACTCTCCGCGCGATGCGCGGCGCCCGCGAAGTCAGGCGGTGCCAAGCTCTTGTCATTTCGGGCCAGCTCGCCATGATCTCGTGTTTTCGCGAGACTCTCGGCCGCCCGATGCACGCGCCCGACGCGCACACCATCCCCGCGATCCACGCGCTCCACCTCGCCGACGTGGTGGAGCGCTGGGGCATCGACGTCGACGCGCTGCTCGCGGGCTCGGGATGGACGCCCGACGCGCTCGCGCAGCCCGACGCGCGGCTCACGCTCGCCGACGTCGAGCGGCTGGTCGAGCGGGCGCGCAAGCTGACCGGCGAGCCCGGCCTCGGGTTCCACGTCGGCCTGCAGATGCGCATCGCGTCGCACGGGTTCCTCGGGCTCGCGGCGATGGCGGCGCCGACGCTCGGCGACGCCGCGCAGGTCGCGGTGCGCTTCGCGCCGACGCGCACGACGGCGCTGTCGTTGCGGCTCGAGACCGGGCCCGAGGGCGCCGCGCTCGTCATGCTCGAGCACGCCGATCTCGGCTCCGCGCGCGACGCGGTGGTGCTCGCGCTGACGGTGGGCATCGTGCAGCTCGCGCGCGCGCTGACCGGAGCCGACGCGGCGTACCAGGTCGAGCTCGCGTTCGACGAGCCGAGCTACTACCGGCGCTTCGCGCACCTCCTCCGGCCGGCGCGGTTCGGGTGCCCGGTGCATCGCATCACGTTCCCGGCGGCGGCGCTCGCCGCGCGCCTGGTCACCGCGGATCCCGCCGCGCTGCGCCTCACGCTCGAGCAGTGCGAGCGCGAGCTCGCCGAGCTGCGCGCCGGCGATCCGTTCTCGCAGCGCGTCGCGCGCGTGCTGCCGCGCGCGAGCGGCGGGTTCTTGACGATCGAAGAGGTCGCGAAGGCGCTGCACGTCTCGACGCGCACGCTCAAGCGGCGCCTCGCCGAGGAAGGCACGAGCTTCCGCGATCTCCTCGAGGACGCGCGCCGCGCCCGCGCGCTCGTGCTGCTGCGCGACGAGCTCGGCCTCGACGAGATCGCGGCGCGGCTCGGCTACTCCGACGCCGCGAACTTCAGCCGCGCGTTCCGCCGCTGGACCGGGGTCACACCCGGCGCGTGGCGGACGCGCGAGCCGAAGTGACGCAGCGCGCTCCCGTCGGCACGAGCTCCGGTCGAGCTCAGCGGACCTCGACCTCGATCTGCGCGCGGCACGAAGCGGGCAGCGTGCCCGCCTCGAGGCTGCTGCACGCGAGCGTCTCGAGCGCCGGCAGGCACTCCTCGCGCAGCTCCGCTTCGTCGCGGATGCTCACGACGCGCCCGCAGCCCTGCGTCATCGTGACCGTCGACTCGATCTGTCGCTCGAGCGCGTCTCGCGACAGACCGTCGTCCAGCCCGCAGCGCACGATCGCGTCGCCGAACACCTGCACCGTGTCGTTGCAGGCCGCCTCTTCCGCGCTCTGACCACACGCCGAGAGCGCGAGCGCAACGAGCACGATCGCTGGGGCCGTCGTTCGTTTCGTCATCGGGAACCTCCGGGCGCCGAGCCTAGCGCGTGACCCCTTGGCGAGCCCTCGTCCGGTGTCCAAGTAGCGCCGCCCGAGATCGTCGTTCTCCGGTATCGTCCGCACGCTCGATGAAGATCCTCTTCCTGACCGCCGAGGCCGCTCCATTCACCAAGGTCGGTGGGCTCGGCGACGTCGCGGGCGCGCTCCCCGCGGCGCTCCGTGCGGTTCCAGGTGCCGGGCTCGACGTCCGCGTCGTCACGCCGCTCCACGGCGGCGCGCGAGCGCGCATCACGACGCCGCTCGAGCGCGTCGCGCGCGTCTCGGTCCCGCATCCCTCGGGACCGCTCGGTGCAGAGATCCTCGCGACCACATACGACGGCGTGCCGTTCTACTTCGTGCACGCGCCCGGGCTCTTCGACGACTCGATCGCCGTCTACCACCAGGACACCGGGTGGGACGGGCATCGCTACGCGTTCTTCTGTCTCGCCGCGCTCGAGCTCGCGCGCGTGATCGACTTCGTGCCCGACGTGCTGCACGCGAACGACTGGCACACCGCGCCGTCGATCCCCGCGCTGCACCGCGCGCGCTTCTCGGACCCGAAGCTCGGTCGCGCGCGCACCGCGCTCACCGTGCACAACCTGCCCTACGTCGGCTGGGGCGCGGGGCCCGCGATGCGCGCGTTCGGGCTGGTGCCCGGTGAGCTCCCGCGCGTCGCGCCCGAGGGCCGCGAGATGCCGCTCCCGATCGGCCTCTCGCTCGCCGATCGCATCACCACCGTCTCGCCCGGGTACGCGCGCGAGATCCTCGAGCCGGAATTCGGCGCCGGCCTCGACGCGCTCCTCCGCGCGCGCAAGGACGCGCTCGTCGGCATCCTCAACGGGATCGACACCGAGCTCTACGATCCGAAGACCGACGCCGCGCTCCCGCAGCGCTACGACGCGACCACCGCGCTCGCCGCGCGCGCCGTGAACAAGCGCGCGCTCCGCCGCGAGCTCGGCCTGGTTCACGAGCAAGGCAGTGTCGACGAGCCGCTGCCGCTCTTGGCGGTGGTCTCGCGCCTCACCGGCCAGAAGGGCATCGACCTCGTGCCCGACGCGATCCGCGCGCTCGCGCGCGATCACGCGTTCCAGTGCGTGATCCTCGGCACCGGTGATCACGCGCTCGAGGAGCAGCTCCTCCGCCTCGCGGGAGAGCTCGGCGATCGCGTACGGGTGCGCGTCGCGTTCGACGAAGCGCTCTCGCGCCGCATCTACGCGGGCGCCGACATGCTGATGCTGCCGTCGCGCTACGAGCCCTGCGGGCTCGCGCAGATGATCGCGATGCGATACGGCTGCGTGCCGGTCGCGCGCGACACCGGAGGCCTCTCGGACACCGTGCGCGACCTCGATCTGCACGACGCGCCGACCGGCTTCCTCTTCCCGGTCGCGTCGTCGCGCTCGCTCGCCTTCGGGCTGCGGCGCGCGCTCGCGACGTTCGCGGCGGTGAGCCCGCGAACCGGCGAACACTGTGCTCGAGAAGGACGCTTCGCCATGCTGCAGCAGAACGGCATGCGCGAAGACTTCTCGTGGTCGCGCGCCGCGCTCGCGTACGCGCACACCTACCGAGAGCTCGTGACCGGAGAGACGCGCTGATGAAGACCGTGGCCGTGATCCTGGCGGGCGGCGAGGGCTCTCGCCTCGGCGTCCTGACCGCCAAGCGAACCAAGCCCGCCGTGCCCTTCGGCGGCAAGTTCCGCATCATCGACTTCGCGCTCTCGAACTGCGTGAACAGCGGCTTGTTCGACGTGATGATCGTCGCGCAGTACCGCCCGCACTCGCTGATCGAGCACATCGGCGCGGGCGGGCCCTGGGAGCTCGACCGCGAGCGCACCGGCGGCGTGCGGATCTACTCGCCGTACAAGTCGCGCGAGGCGGGCTCGTGGTTCGTCGGCACCGCCGACGCCGTGCAGCAGAACTTCCTGTTCGTGAAGGATCGCCGCCCCGATCTCGTGGTGATCCTGAGCGGCGATCACATCTACCGGATGAACTACAACGACCTGATCGCGAAGCACCTCGAGCGCCGCGCCGACGTGACGCTGGCGACGATGGAGGTGCCCGATCACGAGAAGTCGCGCTTCGGGATCGTGCAGCTCGACGACGACGAGCGCGTGACCTCGTTCGTCGAGAAGCCGAAGGACCCGATCCCCGGCCTCGGGTCGATGGGCATCTACGTGTTCAACTACGGCGTGCTCGACCGCGTGCTCCTCGAGGACTCGCGGATGCCCGACTCGAACCACGACTTCGGCAAGGACATCCTGCCGCGCATGATCGCGCGCGGAGAGCGCGTGTTCTCGTGGAAGTACGCCGGCTACTGGCGCGACGTCGGCACGATCGAGAGCTACTGGGAGGCCCACATGGACCTCATCGGCGAGCCGCCGCTCTACGACCTCAACGACCTCGGCTGGCTCATCCACACGCGCTCCGAGAACCGCCCGCCGGCGCGCCTCGCGAAGGGCGCGGACGTGAGCGACTCGCTGATCACCCACGGCTGCGCGATCGCGACCGACGCGCACATCGAGCGCTCGATCCTCTCGGCCGGCGTGCGCGTCGAGCCGGGCGCGGTGGTGCGCGAGTCGGTGCTGCTGACCGACTGCGTGATCGAGCGCGGCGCGGTGGTGGAGCGCGCGATCCTCGACAAGCGCGCGCGCGTCGGGCAGGGCGCGCGGGTCGGCGCGATGCCGCAGGGCGACGACGAGCCGGGCTCGCGCCGGTTCGCGGTGCTCGGCAAGAACGCGGTGATCCCCGCGGGCTTCGTGGTCGGCGCGGGCGCCGAGGTGGGGCCGGACGTGATCCCGAGCGACCTCGGGTCGAGCCCGCTTCCCGAGGGCGCCGCGGTGTTCACGAAGCGCCGCCCTCACGAGGTCTGAGCCCCAACCGGAGTGCTCGTTCGCCGGCCCGGACGGGAGCGCGCGAAGCGCGCGGACGGTAGGGGTCGGCGTGCGAGCCGATTTGGTTGCGGGAGTGCTCGTTCGCCGGCCCGGACGGGAGCGCGCGAAGCGCGCGGACGGTAGGGGTCGGCGTGCGAGCCGATTTGGTTGCGGGAGTGCTCGTTCGCCGGCGCCGGACGGGAGCGCGCGAAGCGCGCGGACGGTAGGGGTCGGCGAGCGAGCCGATTTGTTGCCGGCCCCGCGCGACGCCGAATCGAGACGAGGGATCTCCATGCCCGTCCCGCGGGACGGCGGAGAGCCCTCGGGGTCGTCCGCCCGCGGGACGCCAGAACGCGTGTGATCTCCGCGCTCTAGCCCCGCCGCCGGGCGTGCGCCTCATTCGCGATTCGGGGCCCGCGCTCGCGGCGGTCTGCGCGGGGCGACGCCTCCGCGTGGTCTGCCGCGCTGCGAATTTTTCGTGCACTCTCGATCGCGACTCGGGGGAGTCGTTGGGGTGGTGGGGGTGTCGCGCGCTGTCCCATTCCGTCGTGATGTCGACGGGATGGTCGCCGCGAGCTGAGGGCGTGATCTGTTCGCGCTTCCATGCTCGTGAAAAAAGTACGCCCGGTGTGAAGGCGAAAACCTTCGCGGCCATCGACCGGCGCATCCCTTCTTTTCACCTCGGCGGGGGGCCGAGCGGGAGAACGCGATGGGCGTACGGAACGAGAGCGGAGCCAGATTCCGAGGATGGGCCCGAGGGGCCGCAGCCGTCGCGACGTTCAGCATCTGCTTGATGCACGTCGGGCATGCCTACGGCGAGGGCATCGCCGCGCTGATGGTCTCGAAGTCGATTCCCGAGTCGACCGTCGCCGTGATCGACCCGGAGTCGGGCACGTCGAGCGGAGCCAGCACCGGGACCGACGTCCGGATCGCGCCCGGCGACGTGATCCTGTTCCGCATCAACTACTTCGGGATGCCGGACCGCGTCGCGCGCGGCATCAACGCGTACATCACGGAGTTCGTCCCGCCGAACACCGAGGTGGTCGGCGTCCGCCTGATCGATCCGACGACGCTGACGGCCTATCCCGGCGGGCGCACCATCGCGCCGAACCACCCGGGCCTGGCGCTCGACCGCTGCACGAGCGGCGGCAGCTGCGGCACCTACACGCTGCCGTGCACCGGGGGCGCGGGCTGCAGCGGCGGAACGCGCAGCGTGCCCGAAGGCGCGCTCTCGCAGCTCTACGGAGACACCGGCTTCTTCTATTCGACCGACGCGCGCACCCAGCGCACGCCGGCGAACGCGTTCCTCACGTACTTCAACGGCCAGTCGATGGCGGGCCGGCCTCCGACGTTCGCCGCGAGCATCTCGCCGATCCTCGGCCTCGACGGCGTCACGACGTTCTTCGGGCACACGCCGTGGGACGTCGATCAGGTCTACGCGTTCGGCATCGCGAACAGCGACGGCAACCGCAGCGGCAACCAGGGCAACGGCGACACGCCGTTCCAGTACGGCTCGCCCGTCGCGGGGCCGCAGACCCACTACCTCTACGAAGCCACCGATCTCAGCGTCGGCGGCGCCGACCCGCCGACCGACGTCGTGTTCAACCACGTCGTCGGCCCGTGGCAGCGCATCCGCTACGCGGGCGCGCGGATCGGCACCGGCACGACGGCGACGTACACGGCCTCCGACACGCGCCGCAGCATCGACGCGTCGGCGACCGGCTTCGACGTGCGCCCCGCGAACCCGCTGCCCGCCGCGACGAACGCGGTGCGCGCCGCGATCGGCGAGCTGCGCGCGGGTGAGGCGGGCATCCTCGAGATCGCGCTGCGCGTGATCGACACGCCGCTCGACCCGGTGATGATGCGCGACGCGAACTGCGCCGAGAGCTTCGGCGGCGGTCCCTCGAGCAGCAACGCGGGCCAGGACAACCCGTGGGGCTTCGTGATCCCGTCGCCGGGCTGCGTGTTCCTGAACAACCAGTTCGACCTCACGCCGGACCGGATGCTCACCGACAACGGCGAGCGCATCACCTACACGCTGCACGGCATGAACCTGTCGACGTTGCCGCAGACGAACGTCGTGGTGACCGCCGACTACGACAGCAGCCGCGGCGCGCTCGTGCCGGGCAGCGCGACCGGCGCGCCGAGCTCCGCGATGTGCGGCACCCGCCCGTGCTTGCGCTGGGTGCTCGGCACGCTCGATCCCGGCGAGGAGTACACGTTCACGTTCCAGTACGACGTGAGCGGCACCGGCCAGATCTCGCTCGTCTCGTACGCGAATTACACGTCGACCCAGCTGCCCGCGCCGGGATTCACCACGCAGGCGGTCACGCTGAGCCGCCCGACGCCGGTGCTGCGCGCGTCGTTCACCCAGCCGCTCACCGCGCAGGCCGCGGGCAGCAACGTCGTGCTCAGCGGCACGCTGCAGAACTGGGGCACGCAGGCGGCGTCGCTCGATCCCGCGCAGATGCTCCTGCCCGCGGGCTGGACCGTCGTCTCGGGCCCGACGCTGGGCACGACGTCGCTCGGACCGCGCACGAGCATCACGACGCCGACGAGCACCCCGATCTCGGTCACGCTGCGCGCGCCCGCGGGCACGGCCGCCGGTCTCTACGACCTCGACTTCAAGCTCTTCTGGTCGGCGAGCAACTACGGTGGCTCGTTCGAGGCGTTCTTCCCGACGGCGGTGCGCGTGCCGATCGGACAGCCGCGCAGCGATCGTCCCGTGATCGACTGCTCGCGCGTGCTCTCGAGCGCGACGACGATCGTCGGCACGCACACCGAGAGCAACGCGAGCACGGTGGTGCGCGTCTTCTTCAACAACATCGAGCGCGGCAGCGACGCCTCGACCGCGGGCGGCGCGTGGGACGTGGGCACGTTCGGGCCCGGCTCGACGTTCGGCGCGCTCTACGGCGGCCTCGAGGTCACCGCGACCGCGCAGGCACCGGGCGAGCTCGTCTCGCTCCCGAGCGAGCCCTGCTTCGTCACGCACGTGCCGGGCTGCAGCGACGGCCTCGACAACGACGGCGACGGCGACGTCGACTTCCCCGGTGACTCGGGCTGCTCGGGCCCCGGCGACAACGACGAGCGCGACGTGCAGTGCTCCGACGGCGTCGACAACGACGGCGACGGGCGCGTCGACTTCCCCGCCGACCCCGAGTGCAACGGCCCCGACGACGGCACCGAGGGCGGCGCGCCCGCGTGCAGCAACGGCGTCGACGACGACGGCGACGGGCGCGTGGACTATCCCGCCGATCCCGACTGCTCGAGCTCGAGCGATCGCGACGAGGTGACGCGCCGCGCGTGCAGCGACGGTCTCGACAACGACGGCGACGGCCGGATCGACTTCGGCCTCGGCGCGACGAACGACGAGGGCTGCCACTCGGCGAACGACACGAGCGAGGGCCCGTTCGTCTACGCGCCGGGCGACGTGCGCCCGCGCATCCTGCTCGTGTTCGACACGTCGGGCTCGATGAACTGGCACACCTGCGCGGATCAGTTCACCGGGGGCGACGGCTCGGGCGAGTGCCTCGGCGGCGACGTCGCGTGCGCGACCTGCGGCGCGTCGGGGTGCGGCAACGGCATCGCCGACGACTCGCGCATCGCGCGTGCGCGCGCCGGCGTGAGCGACGTCGTCGCGGCGTTCGGCGACGTCGAGATGGGCCTCATGCGCTTCCGCCAGCGCGCGACGAGCTTCGCGTGCCCCTCGGCGAACGCGACCGCGGCGTCCGGCGGCTGGGCGGGCTCGGGCGCGGTGTGCGGCGAGTACGCGGCGGGCGATCTGCTCGTCGGGTTCTCGCCGGAGAACGAGTACTCGATCCTCGAGTGGCTCGACGGCAGCGACAACTACGGCGGCACCGCGCCCGCGGGGCTCGACCTCGAGCTGCGCGGCTCGGGCACCACGCCGCTCGCGGGCTCGCTCGCGTCGGCGCAGGCGTACCTCGCGGACGTCCGCACCGACGATCCGCGCAGCTCGTGCCGCCCCTACGAGGTCATCCTGCTGACCGACGGCGCCGAGACCTGCGGCGGCGATCCGATCGACGCCGCGACCGACCTCCGCACCGCGGGCTTCCCCGTCAACGTCATCGGCTTCGCGAACAGCCCCGACGCGAGCGCGCAGCTGAACGCGATCGCCAGCAACGGCGGCACGGGCAGCGCGATCTTCGTCGACGACTCGGCGGCGCTCAGCGCGGCGATCGCCGACATCGTCAACGGCTCGATCCGCACCGAGCTCTGCAACGGCGGCGACGACGACTGCGACACGCTCGTCGACGAAGGCTTCGTCCTCTACTGCAACCGCCCCGGCGGCGTGACGTCGCCGACGCTCTGCACCGATCCCGGCGAGACGCAGTGCAACGGCGTCGACGACAACTGCGACGGCCGCATCGACGAGGGCCTGCGCAACCGCTGCGGCGCGTGCGGCGCGGAGCCGCCCGAGGTCTGCAACGGCGTCGACGACGACTGCGACGGCGTCGCCGACGAGAACAACGTCTGCGCGGGCTGCCGCCCCGAGGCGGAGCTCTGCGACGACGTCGACAACGACTGCGACGGCCGCACCGACGAGGGCCTCGCGCGCGTCTGCGGCACCGACGTCGGCGCGTGCACGGTCGGCCAGGAGGTCTGCACCGCGGGCGCCTGGGGCACGTGCAGCGGCACCGGCCCCGCCACCGAGACCTGCGACAACGTCGACAACGACTGCGACGGCGTGATCGACGGCCTCACGCGTCCGTGCGGCACCAGCGTCGGCGTGTGCCGCCCCGGCACCGAGACCTGCACCGCGTCGGTGTGGGGCGCCTGCGTCGGCGCGGTCGGCGCGTCGCCCGAGATCTGCAACACGCTCGACGACGACTGCGACGGCGTGGTCGACGACGGCAACCCCGGCGGCGGCGGCGCGTGCGGCACCGCGCTCGGCGAGTGCAACCCCGGCGCGCTGAGCTGCGTCGCGGGCGCGCTCGTGTGCAGCGGCGGCACCGGCCCGACGCCCGAGACCTGCGACAACCAGGACGACGACTGCGACGGCCGCGTCGACGAGGAGCTCCCGACCGGCGCGTCGTGCGGCGCCTGCGGCGCGGGCCTCATGCGCTGCGTCGGCGGCACGATGACGTGCACCGGCGATCGCGCGCCCGGCACCGAGATCTGCAACGGCGCCGACGACGACTGCGACACCCGCATCGACGAGGGCAACCCCGGCGGCGGCGTGACGTGCGGCACGTCGACCGGCGCGTGCGAGCCCGGCAGGACGCAGTGCACGGGCGGCGCGATCGTCTGCACCGGCGGCACCGGTCCCGCGACCGAGAGCTGCAACACGATCGACGACGACTGCGACAACCTCGTCGACGAGGGCAACCCCGGCGGCGGCGCGGAGTGCGGCGGCAGCGATGCCGGCGAGTGCGAGCGCGGCACCGAGGTCTGCGTCGGCGGCGCGCTGGTGTGCGTGGGCGAGAGCGGCCCGCAGCCCGAGCGCTGCGACGGCCTCGACAACGACTGCAACGGCAGCGTCGACGAGGGCAACCCCGGCGGCGGCGCGGCCTGCGGCGACGACACCGGCGAGTGCACCGCGGGCACGACGATGTGCCAGGGCGGGACGCTCGTGTGCAGCGGCGGGCGGGGCCCGGTCGAGGAGGTCTGCAACGACCTCGACGACGACTGCGACGGCGTCGTCGACGACGGCCTCTCGGTGGGCGCGCCGTGCGGCGAGGGGACGGGCGAGTGCACGCCGGGGCGCCTGACCTGCGTCGGCGGCGAGATCGTCTGCGAGGGCGGCAACGGCCCGATCAACGAGAGCTGCAACAACCTCGACGACGACTGCGACACGCGCATCGACGAAGAGGTGCCCTCGGCGGTGTGCGGTGAGACCGAGGGCGTCTGCGAGCCGGGCACGCTCACGTGCATCGGTGGCCGTCAGGTCTGTACCGGCGGCACGCCGCGCGGTCGCGAGGTCTGCGACTGCGACGACGACGACTGCGACATGATGGTCGACGAGGACCCCGACGGAACGCTCTGCCCGCCGGGCAGCGCGTGCGTCGACTGCGCGTGCGCGCTGCCCTGCGCCGACAGCGAGTTCGCGCGCTGCCCCGCGGGCCGCGTCCCGCAGACGAACGACGAAGGCATGTGCTTCTGCGTCGCGCCGCGGTGCGACGACACCGCGTGCGCCGGCGAGACCGTGATGGACGGCGACGAGGTCTTCTGCGCGCCCGGCATGGAGGCCGAGGGCATCCCGTCGTGCGCGTGCCACAACAACCGCTGCACCTACGCGTGCGAGGACGTCGACTGCTCGGCCGAGGGCCTGCGCTGCGAGCCCTTCTCCGGCACCTGTCAGGTCGACGACTGCCGCAGCTTCCCGTGCCCTGCGGGCGAGATCTGCGATCGCACCGCGCCCGATCCGGTCTGCGTGCCGGACCCGTGCGCGACCGCCGGATGCACCGCCGAGCAGGCGTGCCGCGCCGGCGTCTGCGAGACGAGCTGCGCCGAGGTGAGCTGCGAGGACGGCGAGCGCTGTACGAGCGGCGAGTGCCTCGTGAACCCGTGCGCCGACGTCTCGTGCGGCGGCGAGCGGGTCTGCGATCCGACGACCGGCGAGTGCACCACGAACCTGTGCGGCGACGTGGTCTGCTCGAGCGGCGACGTCTGCGATCCGCTCACGGGCCTGTGCCGTCGTGATCGCTGCCTCGACCTGCAGTGCCCCGAAGGCCAGCGCTGCAGCGGCGGCGAGTGCGAGCTCGTCGTGGTGCCGCGCCTCGACGGAGGTCCGCCGCTCGACGACGGAGGCTCGGACGTCGACGCCGGCCCCGACGGCGGTGACGGAACGGTCCGCGTGCTCGCGGCGGGCGGCGGCGGCTGCCTCTGCACCGCGGCGGGCACCGGTGAGAGCTCGCGTGCTCCGTGGGCGATGGCGATGCTCGCCGCGCTCGGTCTCGTCCTCGTCGCGCGCCGGAGGGTCCGATGAGCCGCTTCGTCTCCAGCGCGCAGCGGTTGGCGCTCCTCGTCGTCCTCTCCTCGTGCACCGTCGAGCCGTACTGCCTGGTCTGTCCCGACGTCGACGGCGGTGAGCCGCTCGACGGCGGGACCGACGCCGGCAGCGACGCGCGCGTCGCGCCGCGCGATGCGTCGGCCGACGTGATCGTCGTGCCCGACGGCGCGTGCATCGACTTCGAGCTCTGCAACGAGCGCGACGACGACTGCGACGGCCACACCGACGAGGGGATCGACACCGAGTCGAACCCCGACCACTGCGGCGGCTGCGACATGCCGTGCCCCGTCTACCCGCACGCGTTCGCGGTGTGCGAGGCGGGCGAGTGCAGCATCGGCGCGTGCGACGTCGGCTACCTCGACCTCGATCCCGCGCAGCCGGGCTGCGAGTACTACTGCATCCCGACGGTCACCGACGGGACCGACGAGATCTGCGACTTCAACGACGACGACTGCGACGGCGCGATCGACGAGGACATCGACTTCGCGAACGACCCCGAGAACTGCGGGTTCACCAGCTCGGGCGCCGGTCGTTGCGGCAACCACTGTCGTGGGTCGCGCGCGGCCGGCTCGTGCAGCGCGGGCGTGTGCACGCTCGGCGCCTGCGACCCCGGCTACTACGACATCGACGGCAGCGCGACGAACGGCTGCGAGTACCAGTGCACGCCGGCCGATCCGCCGGTCGAGGTCTGCAACCTCCTCGACGACGACTGCGACGGGACCGTCGACGACGGCGAGCCCGGCGCGGGCGTGGCGTGCGGCAGCGACGTCGGCGCGTGCGGCGCGGCGGCGGGCGTCACGATCTGCCGCGCGGGCGAGATCGTCTGCACCGGCGAGCCCGCGCCGGCGGCCGAGACCTGCAACACGGTCGACGACGACTGCGACGGGCGCGTCGACGAGAACAACCCCGAGGGCGGCCGCGTGTGCGGCATCAGCACCGGCGCGTGCGAGGTCGGCACCCAGCAGTGCGTCGGCGGCGCGCTCGTGTGCATGGGCCAGGTCGAGGCGACCGCCGAGATCTGCAACACCATCGACGACGACTGCGACGGCGCCGTCGACGACGGCAACCCCGGCGGCGGCGCCGCGTGCGGCCCGACCGCCGGCGCGTGCGAAGCGGGCGTCGTGACCTGCACGCGCGGCGCGCTCGTGTGCACGGGCGGCGTCGGGCCGAGCCCCGAGCTCTGCAACAACGTCGACGACGACTGCGACGGCAACGTCGACGAGGGCGATCCCGAGGGCGGCCAGCTCTGCGGCAGCGACGTCGGTCGCTGCGCGCCGGGCGTGCAGCACTGCCGCAGCGGCTCGCTCGTCTGCGAGGGCGCGATCACCGCGACCACCGAGACCTGCGACGGCGTCGATCAGGACTGCGACTCGAACGTCGACGAGGGCAACCCCGGCGGCGGCGCGGCGTGCGGCGAGACCGCGGGCGCGTGCGAAGCGGGCACCGTCCAGTGCCGCGGCGGCACGCTCACCTGCGAGGGCGCGATCGGCCCGACCGTCGAGCTCTGCAACGGCACGAACGACGACTGCGACGCGATGACCGACGAGGGCTTCGCCCTCATGACCGACATCAACAACTGCGGCGCGTGCGGCCGCGTGTGCTCGTTCCCGAACGCGACCCCGCGCTGCAACGCGGGCACCTGCGCGATCGCGGCGTGCCGCCCGGGCTTCGTCGATCTCGATCCGACGCGCCCCGGCTGCGAGTACGCGTGCTCGTTCGCCGGCAACGAGGCGTGCAACGGCCGCGACGACGACTGCGACGGCCGCACCGACGAAGGCCTCACCGCGCCCTCGGCGTTCTGCAACCCGAACGGCGTCTGCAACGGCACCGCGGCGACCTGCGGCGGCGCGCGCGGCTGGGAGTGCGTCTATCCGGCGACCTACCAGCAGACCGAGCAGCGCTGCGACTCGCTCGACAACGACTGCGACGGCAGCATCGACGAGGCGTTCCCGCTCGTCGGCGATCAGTGCAGCAACGGCAGCGGCACCTGCCGTCGCGTCGGCACCTACGTCTGCGCGGCGTCGGGCACCGCGGTGCAGTGCAACGCGGCGGCGGCGGGCACCCCCGGCGACGAGTCGTGCAACGGCGCCGATGACGACTGCGACGGCGAGGTCGACGAGACCGGCGTCAACGATCCCGGCACGCCGTGGCGCGACGCGATCGACGCGAGCGCGATCCCGACCGTCACGTACACGAGCGGCGGCCGCACGATCCGCGTGATGCGCTACGAGGCGTCGCGTCCCGACGCGACGTCGACGAGCGCGGGCTCGCTGAGCACGCTCGCGTGCTCGGCGCCCAACGTGCGCCCGTGGACGAGCGTGACCTGGGCCGAGGCCGAGGCCGCGTGCTGCGCGCTCAACGCGAGCGGCACGTGCACCTCGCCGACGAGCGGCTGGCACCTCTGCGGCGCGGAGGACTGGGAGACCGCGTGCGAGGGCCCCGCGGGCAGCTGTGACTGGTCGTACGCCGCGACGTGCAGCGCGACGCAGCCCGTCGCGTGCAACGGCATGGAGTACGACAGCAACACGAGCCTCGCGGGCGATCAGGACGCGCTCGCGACGACCGGCTCGCCGACGTTCTCGTCCTGCTACACCGACTGGGCCGCAGCCGGCCGCGTCTACGACATGAGCGGCAACGTCCGCGAGTGGACCTCGACGTCGGCGGGCACCTCGGGCGGCGTGCCGCTCTACCAGGTGCGCGGCGGCTCGTACCAGAGCATCGAAGAAGGACGTACCTGCGACTTCGACTTCACGGTCGCGCAGCGCACGTTCCGCGCGCCCACCACGGGCTTCCGCTGCTGCATGTACTGAGCTGCCGGAGTGCTCGTCCCGCCGGTCCCGGACGGGAGCGCGCGAAGCGCGCGGACGGAAGGGACTGGGGGGCGAGCCGATTTTCGGCAGCTGATCTCGAGAACGAGCGCGGCGCGCGTCTGCGTGCCGCGCTCGTTCGCGTGTCGGGAATCTCGGAGATTCGCCGGGTGGATTCGAAATCCAGAGGGTGAATCTCGGAGATTCGCCGGTCGATTCTAGAATCGCCGACCGAATCTCGGAGATTCGCCGGGTGGATTCAAAATCCAGAGGGTGAATCTCGGAGATTCGCCGATCGATTCTGGAATCGCCGAGCGAATGTCGGAGATTCGCCGGGTGGATTCGAAATCCAGGGGGTGAATCTCGGAGATTCGCCGGTCGATTCTAGAATCGCCGAGCGAATGTCGGAGATTCGGCGGAGCGCTCCAGCCGTCCGAGGCCGCTCACGGCGGAAGGACAGGCGAGACCCTGCTCCGCTCGCCTTTTTTCCGATCAGCGCACGCAACGCTCCGAAGCCCACGCCGATGACCGGGCATTCGCGCACGAAACCACTCGCGCGAGAAGGAGCGACACCGTGCCCGTTCGTCCCGACAGCCACCCCGACGCGCCGAGCCTCAAGGCCGCGCTCGACAGCAAGCGCGACTTGCTCGAGCGCATGCCGGAGCCGGAGATCTTCCGCACCCACCGCCTCGACGCCGCGACCGCGGCCGGCGTCGTCATCGGCAGCCTTCCGCGCATCGCGCAGCACCGCGATGCCATCGCCGCGCAGTTCGGCCGCGAAGGCGCCGGGTTCCTCGACGATCTCCCGATCGTCGCGCGCGCGACGCTGCAGGCGAACGTCGAGCTCACCGCGTCCGACGCGATGAGCGATCTCGCCGACATGGCGGCGGACGTCGCCGAGGAGCACAAGCTCGTGTTCACCGACGCGGAGGCGCTCGCGAACCGCAAGCTGCTCGATCGCAGCCGCGTCGAGACGGGCCGCCCGGTGCAGGGCTATCGCACCGTCGCCACCAGCACGCTGGTGATCGTCTCGCTCTTCCGCGAGCACTGGAGCGCGGTGCGCAACAAGACGCCGCTCACCCGCGAGGATCTCGATCGCGTCGAGAAGAAGGCGGAGCTGCTCCTGCAGCGCCTCGACGAGCGCGAGCAGGGCTCGACGCGTCTCCCCGCGGCGGAGCTGCGCACGCGCGCGATCAGCTTGCTCGTGAGCACCTACGGCGAGGTCCGCCGCATGATCACGTACGTGCGGTGGTGGGACGAAGACGCGGACACGATCGCGCCCTCGCTCTGGTCGGGCCGCCGTCGCGGCAGCCGCAACGAGGTCGTGGTGGAGCCCACCGACCCGACCGAGCCCGAGACGCCGGTGACGCCGATCCCGACGCCCGGTCCGATGAACGGCGACGGTCCGTTCACGTCGTGAATGGGAGAGGCGCGGAGCAATCCGCGCCTCGTTCGTTCCGCGAATCCGCCGAATAGGCGACCGCTCATCCGTCACACCGCTGTCTCGCGGCGCGACGCGAAGAATCCGAGTCGGACTCTGCTGAACCGTCCTGGCGATGTCGTATCTGCACGGACCGATGACACAGAGTGCGTTCGTAGACGCGCGACACATGATCTGCAGCCCCGGTACTCCCACGAGCCGCAGGGGGAGCAGGCGGGCTCCTCCTCGGCGGCGGTGGGGGCGGTGGTGGTGGTGGGGCGGTCCTGTATCACGGGACGGATCTCGCGAGCGCACAGGAGATCGCCGCTAACAAGGCCCGTTGGTTCGCACAAGCGAACCCCGCGATGGCTGAGTCGACGGGCGTAGTCGGGATGAGATTGCCGGGTACTCTTGCTGAGGCACAGCAGGCAGGCCTCATAGCGCTCGACGGAACTGGTGCCCACGTCGTGAGGAACTGGGAGGCTTTCAACAATGCCGTGACCTTCTTCCTGGTGCCGTGACGAGATTCGACGAGGTCTTCATGAGACAGGCAAAGTTCCCCACGAGACGGGCTGATGGAAGTGTCTCCGTTGCTGGACGGTTCAACTTCGGTGGACAAGTGGCGGCTGACGCTGCTGCGGCGAAGGTGCGAAGCTGGATCGCGGAACGCGAGGCGGAGACTATCGAGCTGACCGAAGACCTCGCGTCGGCTCCGTACATCGTGGTTAGGGATGACAGTACGTTCGACGTAGTGTTCGAAGGGCGGCCCGGACAGCCGCGGTGGAAGGACTGGATGGTGGCGTTGACTCGGGAGTTGGCGTCGACCGTTTCCAACGTCAGGTTCGACTGCTTCTACGACCTTGTTGGCGACGTGCGGCATCCTGGATCTGGTATCCCGGGCTCGGGAACCCTGCCCCAAGCCTGACCCACGTGATCGCCGATAGTCCGACGGAGTCACTGGGCAGGATCCGGAGCGGGACTGGCTCGATGGCTCGCGCTCGCGCGCGTACGTGCACGACTCGCTGGGCCGGCTGACGGACGTGACGAGCTTCGACGGCGCGACCATCATCGAGAGCACCCGCTACGACGTGCTCGGGAACATCACGTCGCGGACGGGATCGGGAGCTACGTGTACGCAGATCCGAGCGGCGCGCCGCACGCAGTGACGCAGGCGGGCCCGAACGGCTACAGCTACGACGCACGCGGTCGCCAGGTGGAGCGCAGCGGTCCGCAGGTCCGCGAGGGCTTCCAGCGGATCGACTCCTACACGGCCTTCGACCTGCCGGTGTCGGTGACCGTCGGCCTCGGGGAGGCGTCCCGCACGGGCTACCTGCACACCGACCCCCTCGGCTCGGTCGTGCTGGTGACCGACGAGACCGGCGCGCCGAGGTGCGAATCGACGGACGCTTTCGATCCGACCCCAGCCTCATCGATCAGGTCATCGACGGTGCAACTCAGACTACGACTCAGGCCGACGGCGCCGACGTTTTCATCCGGCGGCAAGGACGCGGCGGTTCCGCTCGCTTCGATGTCGTCGTCGTCGGAGAAGAAGGCGTGGTGACCGCGATGAGCAATATGAGGAGGGACGAACTGCCCGGGCTCGCTCGTAACTACGGTTGGGAGGGTGCATGGTGACGCTCGAGGAGCGCTTTGTCTTGCACACCACGAGTGCTGATATCGAGTTCGACATGACGACGGCGAGCTTCGCAGAGAGGTTCCTGGATTATCACGTGACGATTCGTGCTCTCGACGACGCGCGCGCGGCGGGTGTTTGCTTCCCGACTCGCGTTCCGTGCTCTACCTACCAGGGTTCGTTTCGCTCTTTCCGAAGGCTGTTCGAGGAGTACCTCTCGGGCGGCAAGGACACCGACGGAGTCCCCGACGAAGCGTCGGAGATTTTCCTGGCTATGGAACTGGACTTCTTCTTCTACTTTCGCGGACGGCTTGGATGTTGGCCGGACGGTCGTCGGGTGCGGCTCGTGTTCATGCTGATCATGCCCTCGTCGCCCCCGAATGAGCGCGACTACGCAGGAATCGAGGGGAGCGTCGCGGTCGATGCGGTCCGAGGACTCTTTGAGTTCATGAGCGAATGGGAGACCGTGCTCCGCAGAACTGCATCCTGATGGATGGGCCGAATCTCATGCCGACCAATCCTAGACAGACAGTCGCTAACGCATTTTCGCTCGTCACGAAGGGAGGCTGCGTCGAGTTCGACATGTCGAACGCGCGGCTCATCGATGGCATGCTGACCTGTCTCGTCTCACTGCGTCCCACGGAAGCCGCGGCCCGAGCCGGTCTTCGATTGCCTCATGACATCGCGTGCTCGATCCGCCCGGAGACGTTCCGAGTCTTTCGAACTTCGTTCGAGGCCTATCTGCGGGAAACGGTAGACTCCGACGGCGCGTTGGTGAGGAACTCCGAGGAGTTCGTTCCCGAGCAGCAGAACTTCTGGTTTGCCATCCACGGCGGCGGGGTGGATGAGGACGGGACGGGTGAGGTAGCGCTCCTCTTCATGCTGAGCGCAGGACAGATGTACGTAGGAGTGCGCGGAGACGTGCAGATTGTCGCCATCCGCGAGCTCTTCGACTTCATGGACGGTTGGACGGCAAAGCTTGGTGGCTGACGTTTGACCGACCGGCACCGGGCCGTGCCGGCCGCGCAGCGGTCGGGCTGGGACCGATACGCGCTCGCGCACAGCGCGTGTTCGCAGGGGGAGGCGCCCTCGCGCACGAGATTCGCTATGGATACGAGCCCGTCCCGACGATGGGGGCGAACCGCGGTTTCCTGTCGTCCGAGACTCACGACCAGCCGGGCCTGCCGGAGATGGTCGTCACGTCGTCCTACGACAGCTTCGGCCGGCCGCTTCAACTCGGCTATCCCGGCGAGGCCGGTGCGTTCGCGGTCACTCACGAATACGATAGCTTCGGCCATCTGAATCGACTGCGTGACTCGACGGGAACGCTCCTCTGGGAGTCGCTCGAGAGCTACCAGGGCTATCGACGTGCTGGTGAGACGTTTGGGAACGGCGTGGAGAGCTCGGTCAGCTTCGAGCCTCTTACCGGCCGAATCCAGCGAATGTCGACCACGAGCGCAGCCGGCGTCGCGCGCGACGTGACCTACGCGTACGATCTCGATGGTCGACGAGCTTCGGAGATCGATGGGCTGACTCCCGCGAATTCTCGTGCGTTCGTCCACGACGTGCTCGGGCGACTCACCGACGTCACGAACCTCGACGGAACTGTGACTCACGAGAGCACGCGCTATGACGCTCTCGGGAACATCACGTTCCGCACGGGAATCGGCACCTACGACTCCAACGATCCCAGCGGATCGCCTCACGCCGTCAGTCAGGCTGGTGGGAACTCGTACTCCTATGACGCACGCGGGCGCCAGCAAGAGCGGAGTGGTCCGCAAGTGTCTGGCGGGTTCCAGCGTATCGACGAATACACCGCGTTCGACCTGCCGACGACGATTGTTGTCGGTGCCGGTGAAGCCGCGGAGACGGTCGAAATGCGCTATGACGCGTCCGATCGGATCGCAGCGCGCCTGAGCACGGGGACCGATATCCGCTACATCGGGCGACTCTACTCTCGTGAGGAGACGAGCGCTGGAGTCGAGCACCGCTTCCGCGTCTACGCTGACGGGCATCAGGTCGTCGAAGTCACGAGGCACACCGGCGGTGTGGGTGGAACCACGGAGTCGCGGCAATTCCTTCATGCTGATGCGCTTGGCTCGATCGTGCTCGTGACTGACGACAACGGTCACGAAGTCGACGAGCGCAGCTATGCGAGCTTCGGTGACGCTGGCTCGGTCACAGGCCCCGAGGCCGGATACACCGGGCACCGCCACGACGATGAGCTCGGCCTCATCGATATGATCGGTCGGGTGTACGACCCGGTGATCGGCCGGTTCCTCACGCCGGATCCCATCACGGCGATGCCGACGTGGACTCAGTCGCTCAATCGGTATGCGTACGTCTACAACTCGCCCTTCGTGGACCGATCCGACTGGCTGCAACGGGGTGAGCGTCACGAGCACGGATGGTGGGCCTGCCACGCTTCAGCCGCCCCCCGGTGTCGAGTTGCTCGGATACGACGAACAGGGGAACCCGATATTCGGCGCCCGTCGGTCGCCGGGCCAATCGGAAGGCATGTCGCCGCCGCCGAATCCCTACGACGCCGAGACCAGCTCGAGCGGCGAGCCGATCGCGACCGGAGGTGTCGCGGAAGGACAATCGCCTTCCATCGACTGGGGAACGCTAGCAGACCGGACTGTCCATCTCGTCGGGGGTATCGCGGTAGGTCTCACGGGGTCTGTCGGCCCGCCCCCGACCGACCCCGAGAATGCACGTGCTTTCGAGATTGGCGTGCTCATCGGCTCGATTGGTGGCCTGGGATACGACGCTGCCGTGATCGTGAGCGGGCTCGGCGCCATCGGGGGATCGGGGGCCGGTGGCATCGCAGGGGCTGCTCCGAGCGGGGGTCTCAGTCTCGTACCCGCGGCTGTTGGGGTCGCCGAGGGTGCGGCGCTCGTGACCGCTGGTCTGGCCGCTGCGGCCGCGCACGTGCGCGGCGCCGTGACCGCGCTCGATCACATCGACCGCATGAACGCCGGAGACGGCGATTCCGAGAGCCCGCTCGAGTTCTACGGGCCAGAAGACGCAGCCCGGTACGCACTGGAGAGTCCGGACGTGCCGCCACCGATTCGTGGTCAGAGCGTGAGGAGTGTTCGCCGCATCGGGGACATCGGCCCGGTGCAGAATCCCGCCGTGCGCGACGGACTCCGACGAGCCGGGTATGATCCGAACGATTTCCGTGCCGTGCAGTACGAAGTCAGAACCGAGAACGGCGGCAGTGCGATTGTGGCGATGTTCGAGGCCGAAGGCGGTGTGATCGTCGGGCCGCACTTGTCTTCGGCGAACTAGCCTGGAGGTCGGACGCGGATGGACGCGAGCGTACTCGAACGAGCAGTGGAGTTGGTGCGCGCACATTTCGACGCGTTCAGTCGAGGGGACATCGAGCTCGCGCGCAGACAGCTGTACCATCCGAGCGGGGCGAATGAGCTGCCTCGCGACATCTATGTCCGCGGGATGACGCGACTCGGCCCGTTCGACGTTCGACACGTTGCCGTGTCTGAGATCGGAGCGTTGCGTGAGCGCCCGTACGGAACGTGTGCAACCATCTGGGTGGCGTTCGAAGTCAATGTTTCGAAGCTCGGGGTGCGACGCGACATGCTCCCGGTCTGGTGGTTTCCGGACGACGGGAGGATGCTAATCGCGTCGCGGCGATCGGACTGGGTCCAAGAGTACGACAAGCAATCCAACTAACGCGATACAGGTACGAGCGAGCTCCGTCTCCCCCGCGCGCTGCTGAGGGAATGGACCATCACAGGCACGGTGCGCTTCGCTGTGTTGGAGCGGTGCTCCGGCAGGAGCTTCCCCGCGGAGCGGCGTTGCAGTTGCAATGCTTTGGCTCACGACCCCCACGCATCAGCGCTGCAGTTGCGCGCGAGCCCGGAATGCCGGTGAGAACCGGCTCGGTGAGATGTCATGACGCACAGGCGAGCCTGCGCGGACGTACGTGTACGCGCGCGCTGATCGCGCCAGTCAACCCCGCGTTCCACCTCGTGTCACGACGGTGCCCTCGTCACGTCCGAAGGGGGCCCGATCATCCGCGCGATCTCGCGCGCCAGCTCGATCGGATCGAGCGGCTTGCCCACGTGGCGATCGACGCCGCCCTCGCTCGACGCGCGCGCGTCCTCCTCGCGCACGAGCCCACTGATCGCGATCGCCGGATCCCGCTGCACTGCGCGGCCGCGCGCCTTGCGGTCGATGACCTGGAGCCCCGCACGATCTTCCGCGCTCACTTGCAGTCCAACGTGATCGCGAGATCCGCGCACAATCGTACGTCGGCGTATGAGGCCCGAAGCTCTCGACGCGATCGCGCTAGGACGGATGCCGGCCGAGCCCGATGCCACCGACGCCGAGCTGCGACGCTGGCAGGACACGATCCAGCGAATCCCCGAGCCCGTTTCCCTCCAAGAGGCACGCGCGCTCTCGGCCTCGTTCGGTCCGGACGACTGCTTTGGGCTCGCGTGGGCGCTGCTGCACAAGATCGAGACGTGCGGAATGCAGGTCGTCGTCGACGAGCCCGAACCGTCGGACGAGTGGCGCCATCGACTCTGGCGCAGGTGGCAGAATCAGCTCGGCATTCCTTGATGCGCGCGTACGGCTCGTCCCGGTGCGCGACGGCTCGTTGCGCGATTCATCGAAAACGACTACGGCGCCGCGTGGTGAACCGAGACGAGATCGATGGAACGCAGCTCGCGCTGCTCCTCGCTTCGACGTTCAAGATCTCAGGCTGGGCTTTCGGACGCCCTGCCGCGCGCGCTCTTCTCGGCGTGCGACCGCGGAGACCGCACTCGATCGCGCGGTCAACCCGTGACATGCGTTGTGGCAGCAGGCCCAGAGCTGCGCTGCTGCTGCTGGCGCTCGCGCACGCGGCGCATGGCTGTGGAGTGTCGGTCGATTCCGGGGACCCGCCGCGAGACCGCGACCTCGAAATCGCGTCGGCTCACGCGCTCGAGGCTCCAGCTCGCGACGTCGAGCCTGCTCCGAGCGAGCCCTCGACACTTGTGCCTGCGGCGCTGCCGCCGCTCAGCGTCTCGCCTCGAATCGATGCCTTCGGTTACGCGGTGTGCTGGTTGGCCGACCCACACACCGTTCGGTGCAGAGAAGGCGAATCGCAGCGATTCACCTACGACTCGCGCGAACCGCTCGCCGGGCTCGACCTGAGCGCGCAACGCCTGTGCGTCTGGGGGCTCGCGGGGCCCGCACGATGCTGGCGG
The DNA here is from genome assembly GCF_000737325.1 of Sandaracinus amylolyticus. Classification (NCBI taxonomy): domain Bacteria; kingdom Pseudomonadati; phylum Myxococcota; order Polyangiales; family Sandaracinaceae; genus Sandaracinus; species Sandaracinus amylolyticus. The sequence goes on along the minus strand of NZ_CP011125.1, from coordinate 8,898,286 downwards.
ATGAGTCGGCGGACGACGACTCCGATCGGGGCTCCCGTCTCGCACGGGCGCGATGTCGTTCAGCTCGCACAGGACGACTCGGGATTCTCTCTGTGTTGGCGAGAGCGCTCAGGAGAGATGGTGTGTCGTGGGGACGATGCAGGCCGAGAGCTCCGCACTCCCGTGGACTATCTCGCGCACTCATGCGTGATCGCGGACGGCGTCGTGAGGTGTCGTGGGAACGCGGACGGCGGGCGACTCGGCCCCGGGTGCTCGTCATCCCATTGCGATGAGTGGGTCGACGTCCCGATTCCTGATCGCGTCATCGCGGTCGCGACGACGATTCAGGGCGGGTGTGCGCTCGCAGTGAACCGAACCGAGCTCCACTGTTGGGGCGGCGTCGTCGGCGACACGAGTCTGTGCCACCCGGACAGCAGTCGGATCATGCCTCCTGCCGACGCGATCAGGCGCCATCGCCTGCCTGGTTCGGTCGAGGCTCTTCGGAGCGTCGGAGTGAACGTCTGCGCGGTGCTCACCGACGGCGACGTTCACTGTCTCACGACACTCGGGGTCACGATCCCATCGAGCGTGCTCGTCGATCGAGAGCCTCGCCGTGTACTGGGTGAGGTCGCGGACATCGGACAGACGAGCCTCGCGCGCACCTGTGCGATCCTGAGAAGCGGTGAGGTCCGCTGCAACGCGAGCCTGGACGACGTCGGGTTCGACTTGGCCGCTGCGATCGATTGAGAGCGACCCACGTCGCGCCGACCGGGCGCGAAGAGCATGCGGGCGCAGAGTGTGGCCTCTCAGAGATGATCGGCTCGCGACGGAGCTCGTCGACCCATGGCCGGTTCGGCGCGTCTCACTCGACGAAGAAGGCCGCCCCGATTCGCGCGATGCGAGCACGGTCGACGAACGCACCGCGCTGGTCTGGACGCTGACGCGCGAGCAGTGGGCGCTCAGGGGTGAGCCGATGCCGAGCTACGCGCGCACCGAGATGCCGGGCAAGCTCACGCGCCTTCGATGCCGAGCGCGCTCCAGGCACTCCAGGCCTCGCGCACCCGACGCGCCCACGTTCTCCCCGCACGAGCACGACTCTGCTGAGTCCGCCTTCATCGGCGGGCTCGACCTCGTCTCACGACGGTGCGCTCGTCACGTCCGACGGGCGCCCGATCATCCGCGCGATCTCGCGCGCGAGCTCGATCGGATCGAGCGGCTTGCCCACGTGGCGATCGAACCCCGCCTCGCTCGACGCGCGCGCGTCCTCCTCGCGCACGAACCCGCTGATCGCGATCGCCGGGATCCGGCTGTACTGCGCGGCCGCGCGCCGCACCTCGCGCATCAGCCACCAGCCGTCGTGCCCCGGCATCCCGATGTCGCTGACGAGCACGTCGTAGCGCCCGCGGTCGAGCAGCGCGAGCGCGGGCTCCGCCGCGTCCGCCGCGTCCACCATCGCGCCGCTCGAGCGCAGCCCTTCGCGCACCGCTTCGCGCGAGTCCGGGTCGTCCTCGACGAGCAGCACGCGCGCGCCCTCGAGCAGACCGTGCGCGAGCGGCACCGGCGTCACCGCGCTCGGCCGCGTCGGCATCGCTTCTTCGGCGTGCGGCTGCGCACCGGGCTCGGCGATCGGCAACGACACCTCGAACCGCGCGCCGCGACCACGCCCCGCGCTCTCCGCGCGCACGCGCCCGCCGTGCAGCTCGATCAGCTGCCGCGTGATCGCGAGCCCGATGCCCATCCCGCCGTGCACGCGCGTGCTCGACGCGTCCTGTTGGCGGAAGCGGTCGAACACGTGCGGCAGGAACGCGGGATCGATGCCCTCGCCGGTGTCGATCACGTCGAGCACCGCGCGCTCGTCCTCGCGCCGCAGCGCGACGCGCACGCGCCCGCCGCTCGGCGTGAACTTCAGCGCGTTCGAGAGCAGGTTCCAGGCGACCTGCTGCAGGCGCCCCGCGTCGCCCATCACCGGCACCGCCTCCTCGCCGAGATCGATCTCGAGCACGAGGTGCTTCGCGCGCGCCGACATCCGCACCGACTCGAGCGCGTCGCGGATCGGCACCCGCAGATCGAGCCGCTCGGGGACGAGCGCCATCTTGCCGCCGAGGATGCGCCCGAGGTCGAGCATGTCGTCGATCAAGCGCGCCTGAGCGCGCGCGTTGCGCTCGATCACCTCGAGCCCGCGCACGATCTTCGGGTCGACGCTCGCGCGCTGCCGCAGCAGCACCGCGAACCCGAGGATCGCGTTCACCGGCGTGCGCAGCTCGTGCGAGACGGTGCCCACGAACTCGTCGCGCAGCCGCGCCATCGACTCGGCGTTCGCGCGCGCATCGCGCTCTCGGAGCAGGAGCTTCTCGCGCTCGGCGAGCGCGTCGCTCCGCGCGTCCACCTCGCGCTGCAGGCGGCGCCGCGTGCGCAGGAGCAGCTCGCTCGTCGCCGACATCGCGATCGCGACCGCGAGGAAGAACACGACGCGCACCTGATCGCCGCTGGCGAGCGGTCCCAGCTCGCCCGGTCGTCCCATGAAGAAGACCGAGCCCACGAGCACGCCGAGCACCGCCGCGATCGATCCGCCGAGCATGCCCGCGACCGATGCGCTCACGTACACCGCGAGCAGGAACAGCATCAGCGACGCCGTCGAGCCCAGCCAGGGGCGCAGCCACACGTGCAGCAACGCCACGACGAGCGTCGCGACGGACGCGATCGCGAGCGCCCGCAGGGCGCGTCGGGCCCGAGCGTTGGTGCGCACCGTGCGACGGGCAGCAAGCGCGGTACCGCACCCGGGGCCGCGCGCTACCCTCGAGCTCGCGATGGACCTCTACAGCGCCGCCTCGCGCCTCTCGCGCCCTTTCGTGTTCACCGAGGACGATCGTGATCCGCACCGCGTGGCGCGGCGCCTCGGCATCGCCGCGCGCGGGATCATCGGCGACGGTCTCACGTGCGCGCTGGTGCGCGTCGACGGCGTGATCGACTGGTGCTGCATGCCGCGCTTCGACAGCCCGAGCTGCTTCGGCGCGGTGCTCGATCCCGAGCGCGGCGGGAGCACGTCGATCCAGCCGGTGCGCCGTCCGTTCGAGTCGCTCCAGCGCTACGACCCCGACACCAACGTGCTCGAGACGCTCTTCCGCGTGCCCGGCGAGGGCGTGGTCCGGATCACCGACTACATGCCGTGGACCGACGATCCGCGCGCCGCGATCCACGAGATCCATCGCCGCGTGGAGTGCGTCGAGGGCCGCGTGGAGCTCGAGATCGTCTTCGATCCGCGCTTCGACTACGGCGCGACCGAGACCACGCTCGAGCACGGCGAGCGCGGCGTGCTCGCGCGCGGGACGAGCGGCGACCGCATGGTCGCGGTGGTGCGCGACGCGAAGTGGAGCGCGCGCGAGCGCGGCTCGGGGCTCGCGACGCGCGTCTCGCTCAAGAAGGGCGAGCGCAGGTGGATGGTGCTCTCGTACGCGGGTCGCTCGCCCGAGCCGATCGAGGCGTACCGTCCGTTCGATCACCTGCGCGCGACGCGGCGCGCGTGGCGCCACTGGACGAGCCACGTGACCTACGACGGCCCGTGGCGACACCACGTCGTGCGCTCCGCGCTCTTGATGAAGCTGCTCACGTACGCGCCCACCGGCGCGATCGTCGCGGCGCCCACGACGTCGCTGCCCGAGTGGATCGGCAACACGCGCAACTGGGACTACCGCTACACCTGGACGCGCGACGCCGCGATGGCGGTGCACGCGCTCAACCTCGTCGGCTGTCAGCGCGAGGCGCGCGAGTTCTTCTACTTCGTGCGCGACTGCATGGAGCGCGAGGGCGGCCTGCAGGTGATGTACGCGATCGACGGCCTCGCGGTGCCCGACGAGAAGGTGCTCGAGCACCTCCGCGGTTTCGCCGACAGCCGCCCGGTGCGCATCGGCAACGGCGCGAAGACGCAGCTGCAGCTCGACGCGACGGGCCCGCTCGTCGACGCCGCGTCGATGTTCGAGCGCATGGGTGGCTCGCTCACGCTGCGCACCTGGCGCCACCTGCGCGACGTGGTCGAGATCGTGCGCTGTCGCTGGCGCGAGCCCGATCACGGCATCTGGGAGCCCCGCAGCGGCGAGAAGCACAACGTCGACAGCAAGGCGATGTGCTGGGTCGCGCTCGATCGCGGCGCGCGCATCGCGCGGCTCTTCGGCGACGTCGCGCAGGAGCACGCGTGGAGCGACGCCGCGCGCGACGTGCAGGCCGACGTGCTGCGCGCGGCGCTCGATCCGACCGGCAAGCGCCTGACCGCGGCGTACGGCGTCGACGTGCCCGACGCGGCGCTCTTGAGGTTGCCGCTGCACGGCTTCCTCGAGGCGCGCCACCCGTACGTCGTCGAGACCACCGAGTGGGTGCGCAAGGAGCTCTCGGTGGGGCCGTTCATCCATCGATATCGCCTCGACACCGACGACGGCGTGGGCGGCGACGAGGGCGCGTTCCTGCTGTGCGGGTTCTGGCTCGCGGAGAACCTCGCGCTGCAGGGACGCATCGACGAGGCGCTCGAGGTGTTCGTCGCGCACGCCGAGGCGTCGAACCACGTCGGCCTGCTCGCGGAGGAGATCGACGCGTCGAGCGGCGTGCTGCTCGGCAACTTCCCCCAGGCGTTCAGCCACCTCGGTCTGGTCAACGCGGCGCTGCGGATCGACCTCGGGATGCGCCTCCGCGACGAGGGCTCGCACGCCGCGCCGCACCTCATGATGGATGGATCGCGGCAGGCGGAGCCGAGATGATCCCTCGGCGCTTGCACGTCCCAGGGCCCCGTGCCATTCTCGGCGCCCTTTTCGAGAGGAGCCCTTCGTGAGCGAGGAGACGCAGCAGCGCCCGGAAGGCGCCCCGGCGCAGAACGGGGACGCGATCCAGGTCGGCGACGCGGTGCAGTGCAAGCCCGTCGAGGTCGTGGTCGGTGAGAAGGGCGTCGAGCGCGCGATCAAGCACCTCAAGCGCAAGATGGCCGCCGAGGGCATCCTCCGCGAGCTGAAGCGCCGCCGGCACTACATGAAGCCGTCGGTGAAGCGCCGGAAGAAGGAGTCCGAGGCCGCGCGTCGCCGTCGCAAGCGCGAGAAGCAGCTCCAGGCGCGCTGAGCGCGTCGCGAGAGCGCAGAACAAAGCCCGGCCGCTCGTGAGAGCGCGCCGGGCATTCGCGTTTTCAGCGTGCCGGGTTTCCCGTTCGATGTCTGGGGGATGGTCTCGCCCGCGCCCGCCGCCGGAGCGGTCGAGATGATCAAGATCGTTCGGTCGCCGGGCGGCGGATACCTCGTGCTCACCCGCGAGAACGGGTCCGAGCGCGATGGATGGGTCGAAACGATCGAGGAAATCGAGGCAGACCTCGACGCGCTGCGGGTCGACTGGCCACCGGAAGGGTGACAGCCGTCGTCAGCGCGCGAACACGGCGCGACGATCCGTGATCTCCTCGAGCGCGTCGTCGGGCACGTCCGGATCGATCAGCACCGTGACTCGGGTGCGGTTCCCCTCGAGCGCGTCGGGGTCCACGCACAGCTGGGCCTCGCGCTCGAGCTCTTGGCCGCGCGCCGACAGTCGCGTGATCAGCGCGCGCTCTCGCTCCGCCATCACACGATCCCCGCGATCTTCGTGGCGGTTCGCGCGGTGCTGGCGCTCGAGCGCGAGCCGTAACGTCGCGGTGAGCTGCGAGAGCTGCTCGTCGACGCAGCTCGCGCGCCGCACGTCACCGGCGCGGCGCGTCTCGCCGAGCAGGTGCTGGATGCGCGTCGCGCTGCGCTCGAGCGTGCGTACGACCTCGGAGGATCGCTCCTGCGCGGCGGCGGGCAGCGCGACGAGCGACAGGAACACCACGAGCACGAACGAGCGGTGCAGCATGTGCGCGATCGTGTCGCGCGCATGCGCCGGCGTTCACTCGTGGACCGCGCCCTCGCGGCGGCGCGGCTCGCGGATCGCGTCGCGCGGGACGTCGGCGTCGATGATCGTCGTCACCCGGGTGCGGCCGCTCTCGGTGTCGGCGTCGGGATCCACACAGCGCCGCGCCTCGCGCTCGAGCTCGCGCGCGCGGGGCAACAGGCGCGTGACCAGCGCGCGCTCGCGCTCGGCCATCTCCACGTTGCGCTCGCGCTCGTAGCGCTGGGTGCGCTGGGTGCGCTCGAGCGCGAGCCGCAGCGTCGCCGTGATCTGCGAGAGCTGCTCGTCGACGCAGCTCGCGTGCTGGGTCCGACCGGCGCGCCGCGTCTCGTCGAGCATCCGCTGCACGCGCATCGCCGTGAGCTCGAGCTCGCGCACGACCTCGCTCGGTCGTGGCTGCTCGGCGGGCGCGGAGCTCGTGTCCGCCGCGCGATCGGCCTGTTGGGCCGCCGCGCCGATCGGCGAGACGAGAGTGAGCGCGACGAACGCGAAGAGCGGGAGACGACGCGGCACGAGAGCCTCCGGCGCGGGGCGGCACAACGACCCCGATCGGTCGGAGGAGAGCACTGGACGTTCCAATCGTCGAGTCACGATGAGACGGAACGACAAGGCCCACGTCCGGAGACGCAGGCCCGCCGTTCTTCTCTCGCGCTAGCGGATCACCCCCCGCACAAAATCGGCTCGCCCGCCGGGCCCTACCGTCCGCGCGCTTTCGCGCGCTCCCGTCCGGGACCGGCGGGACGAGCACTCCTGTCGGGGCTCACGCCTCGATGCGCGTCGCGGCTTCGGTCGCGCCGTCGGCGCGGCGGCGGCGGAACGTCAGGTCGTCGCCGCTGCGCTCCACGACGATCGTGTCGCCGGGCTCGAAGCGGCCCGCGAGGATGTCCTCGGCGAGCTTGTTCTCGAGGTGCTTCTGGATCGCGCGCTTGAGCGGGCGCGCGCCGAACACCGGGTCGTAGCCGACCTCGCCGAGGAAGTCCTTCGCGCCGTCGCTGATGTCGAGCGCGAGCTCGCGGTCCGCGAGGCGCTGCGCGAACCGGCGCAGCTGGATGTCGACGATGCCGCGGATCTGCTCGCGACCGAGCCGCTTGAACACGACGATCTCGTCGAGGCGGTTCAGGAACTCGGGCCGGAAGTGCGCGCGCACCTCCTCCATCACCGCGACGCGGATGCCCTCGTCGTCGTCGAGCGCGAGCGTGTGCGTCGAGCCGACGTTGCTGGTCATCACGATGACCGTGTTGCGGAAGTCGACGGTGCGACCCTGGCCGTCGGTCAGGCGCCCGTCGTCGAGCACCTGGAGCAGCACGTTCCACACGTCGGGGTGCGCCTTCTCGACCTCGTCGAAGAGGATCACGGAGTAGGGCCGGCGACGCACCGGCTCGGTGAGCTGCCCGCCCTCCTCGTACCCGACGTAGCCCGGCGGCGCGCCGATGAGGCGCGACACCGCGTGCTTCTCCATGTACTCGCTCATGTCGATGCGGACCATCGCGCGCTCGTCGTCGAACAGGAACTCGGCGAGCGCGCGCGCGAGCTCGGTCTTGCCGACGCCGGTCGGGCCGAGGAAGAGGAAGCTGCCGATCGGACGGTTCGGATCGCCGAGCCCGGCGCGCGAGCGACGCACCGCGTTGCCCACCGCGACGAGCGCGAGGTCCTGACCGACGACGCGCGTGCGGAGCTTGTCCTCCATGTGGAGCAGCTTCGCGCGCTCGCTCTCGAGCATCTTGCTCACCGGCACGCCGGTCCACTTCGAGACGACCGCGGCGATGTCCTCCTCGGTCACTTCCTCCTTGAGGAAGCTCTTCTCGCGCTGGACCTCCGCGAGCTTCGCCTGCGCCTCCTTCACGCGGCGCTCGGACTCCGGGATCTCGCCGTGCTGGATGCGCGCGGCCGCTTCGTAGTCGCGCGTGCGCTGCGCGCGCTCGAGGTCGACCTTGAGGTCCTCGACCTCCTGCTTCGACTCGCGGATCTCCTCGATGAGCTCCTTCTCGCGGAGCCACTGCGCGCGCATCGCGCTCTTCTTCTCGTTGAGCTCGCTGAGCTCGATCTCGAGCTCCGAGAGGCGCTTCTTCGAGGCGGGATCGCTCTCCTTCTTGAGCGCCTGCTTCTCGACCTCGAGCGTGACGATCTTGCGCTCGACCTGATCGATCTCGGTCGGCAGCGACTCGATCTCCATCTTCAGGCGCGACGCGGCCTCGTCGACGAGATCGATCGCCTTGTCGGGCAAGAAGCGATCGGTGATGTATCGATCGCTCAGCACCGCGGCCGCGACGATCGCCGGGTCCTGGATGCGGATGCCGTGGTGGACCTCGTAGCGCTCCTTGAGGCCACGCAGGATGTTGATCGTGTCGGAGACCGTCGGCTGACCGACGAACACCGGCTGGAAGCGACGCGCGAGGGCGGCGTCCTTCTCGATGTGCTTGCGGTACTCGTCGAGCGTCGTCGCGCCGATCGCGCGGAGCTCGCCGCGCGCCAGCGCGGGCTTGAGCATGTTCGACGCGTCCATCGCGCCCTCGGCGGCGCCCGCACCGACGAGCGTGTGGAGCTCGTCGATGAAGAGGATCACGCCGCCCGCTGCGGTCTCGATCTCCTTGAGCACGGCCTTCAGGCGATCCTCGAACTCGCCGCGGTACTTCGCGCCCGCGACCATCGCGCCGAGATCGAGCGCGAGCACGCGCTTGTCCTTGAGCGACTCGGGCACGTCGCCCTGCGCCACGCGGTGGGCGATGCCCTCGACGATCGCGGTCTTGCCCACGCCGGGCTCGCCGATGAGCACCGGGTTGTTCTTGGTGCGGCGCGAGAGCACCTGGATCACGCGGCGGATCTCCTCGTCGCGGCCGATCACGGGATCGATCTTCCCGCCGCGCGCCGCCTTCGTGAGATCGCGCGTGTACTTCTCGAGCGCCTGGTACTTGCCCTCGGGCTCGGCGTCGGTGACGCGCTGGCTGCCGCGCACCTCGTTGAGCGCGGCGAGCACCTTGTCGCGCGTGAGGCCGCGCTGCTCGAAGATCTTCGTGAGATCGTCGCCGCGCTGCGCGGTGATCGCGAGCAGCACGTGCTCGGCGCTCGTGTACTCGTCCTTGAGCGCCTCGGTCTCCTTCCACGCGTCGGTGAGGAGCTGCCGGGTGCGCCGCGAGAGCGCGGGCTCGGCGCCGCCCTTCACCTTCGGCATGGTCGCGAGGCGCTGCTTCATCGCGTCGGCGAGCGCGCGCTGATCGGCGCCCGCCTTCTGCACGACGGGCCCTGCGACGCCGCCGTCTTGCGAGAGCAGCGCGAGCACGACGTGCTCGGGATAGAGCTCCGGGTTGCCCATCTCGGTGGCGATCTGCATCGCCGCCGCGAGCGCCTCGCGCGTCTTGTTCGTCAGTCGGTCGAGTCGCATTGGCGTGCCTCTCGGTGGAAGCAGGCGCGCAACATCCGCGCCAGCGAGCGGCCAAGCTAAACACGCGATCCGAGCGGTCAACGGTGCACGCGCGCGCGACGGAACGACGAGGCCCCGCGACGCGCGCTGCGACGCGGGGCCTCGTTCGTGTGGGATCGCTCAGCGGCGGCGGCGGCGCGTGACCGCTGCGGCGAGCGCGAGCGCAGCGAGCGCGAGGGGCGCGCGGGGCGCGCGGCCCGGGTGCGCACCGGGGACGCTGCAGCTGCAGCCTTCGTCGCCGCCGTCGGGCGGCGTCGTGGTGCCGGCGTCGCTGCGCGTGCCGGCGTCGTTGCCCGAGCCGGCGTCGACGCCGATCGTTCCGGCGTCGGTGCCGCCTGCGTCGACGTCGGAGCCACCGTCGACGTCGGAGCCACCGTCGACATCGGTGCCACCGTCGACATCGGTGCCGGCGTCGGTCTCGCTGCCGGCATCGGTGTCGCTGCCGGCATCGGTGTCGCTGCCTGCGTCGGTGCCGGCATCGCTCTCGGTCGTCGTGCCTGCGTCGGTGCCTGCGTCGACCATCCCGATCACGCCCGCGTCCTCGGTGCCCGCGTCGACGCCGAGCGTGGTGCACGTGCCGTCGCTCGTGCCGCCCGCGGCGATGCTGCACACCTCGCCCGCGCCGCACGCGCGCTCGCAGCACACGCCGTCGATGCAGTGCCCGCTCGCGCAGTCCGCCGCGGCCCCGCACGTGGTGCCCGTCGGGTCGCGGCCGATCGTGCGGGTGCGAACCCGATCGACTCCGTCGACCGCGACGTACGTCGCGAGCCACGGCCCGCCGGTCGCGCCCGCGAGGCTCACGCCGCCCTGCTCGAGCGCGCCGGTCGCGATGCCGAGCGCGGGCGCGTCGAGCACCGTGCCGTCGGTCGCGACGCGCGCGCCGAGCACGTCCGCGTCGCTCGCGGTGCGGCGCGACCACGCGACGAGGTACCGCGCGCCGTCGAACGCGACCGAGGGACCGCTCTCGAAGTCGGTGCTCGTCGCGACGCCGAACCCGCTTCCGTCGAGCGACGCGCCCGCCGCGGAGATGCGCGCCGCGTACACGTCGTCGGGCGTCGCGCCCCCGCTCCGCTGGTCCTGCCACACCACGAGGAAGTTGGTGCCATCGGACGCCACGTCGGGAAGGCCCTGGAGCGCGGCGCCGCCGGCGAGCAGCGTGCCGCCCGCGGGCGTGGGCGAGCTGGTGAAGCGCGCGACGCGCACGTCCGAGTCGCCCGCGTTGCGCGCGTCGGCCCATGCGATCAGGAACGCGCTCGAGCTCGCGGCGACCGACACCGTGCCCTGATCGCCGGGCTCGGTGACGATCGGCGCCGGATCCTGCATCGCGCCGGTGCCGGGGGTGAAGCGACGCGCGTAGACGTCGAACTCCGACTCCGCGTCGGGCGCCTGCTCCCACGCCGCGAGACATCCGAGGCTCGCGTGGCACGCGACCGCAGGCGCGCCTTCGATGCGCGTCGGATCGTTCGCGAGCGCGAGCGGGGCCCCGGCGAGCCCGCTCGTCGTCACGGTCACGGCGTAGACGTCGTTCGCCTCCGAGTAGACGACGACGTAGCTCGTCCCGGTGAACGCGGCGTCGGACACGGTCTGGCGGTCCGGACCGTCGGCGATCGCGAACGCGCTGCCGACGAGCGCGCCGCCTGCGCCGACGCGCGCGCCGTACACGTCGACGACGCCGCCCGCGGTCTCGACCCACGCGACGAGGAACGCGGTGCCGCTCGACGCGACGGTGCTCGCGAGCTGTCGCGACGGACCCGTCGTGAGCACGCGCGCGGTCGCGTCGGTGATCGTGCCGGACGAGCTCACGCGGCGACCGACGATGTCGGTCTGATCGGTGCCGAGCTCGGTCCACGCGACGAGGAACGTCGTGCCCAGCGTCGCGACGATCGGCTGGATGTCGTTGCCGTCGCCGCCGAGCACCAGCCCACCCGCGGTGCCGAGCACCGCGCCGGCGGCCGACACGCGCGTCGCGCGCACGTCGGTGAGCGCGAACGTGTCGTCGAGCGACTCGAGGTACGCGACGAGGAACGTCGCGCCGTTGTACGCGACCGCCGGGACGCGGTACTCGCGCGTCAGGTTCGGGCTGAGCTGCACCGCCGCCGGCGTGCCCACCGGGCCCGCGCTCGGCACGGACGCGCCGTGGATCGCCCAGCGCGTCCCGGTCGCGTCCACGCCCGAGTAGGTCACGAGCCAGTTGCTCGCGCCGCCCGCGATCGCGACGTCGACGCCGAAATCGTTCATCGAGAAGCTCGCGGCGTCCGTGAAGAACGCGCCCGACGGCGCGATGCGGCGCCCCTGCAGCTCCGCCGTGTCCGCTGCGGGCCACGCGACGACGAACGCTGGACCGCCGCCGACGCCCGCGCTCTGCTCGGTCGTCGCGATCGCCGTCGCCGTCGCGTCGAGGCGCGAGCCGTCGCCGATCAGCCGGATGCCGAGCACGCCGAACGGCGCGGCATCGCCGCTGCGCCACACGACGAGCGAGGTCTCGCCCGACGACGCCACGCGAGGCGCGGTCTCGTTCGCGGCGCTGTTCGCGAGCGCGGTGCCGCCGAGCGTCGCGACGGTGCCCGCCGCGTCGACGGTCGTCGTGTACACGTCCCAGTCGACGCCGTTGCGGCCGTCCTCCCACGCCACGACGTAGCGCGTCCCGTTCCACGCGACGCTCGGCGTGCCCTGATCGCCGAGCGCCGGCGCGATCTCGACGACCGACCCGATCGCCGCGCCCGCGGCGGTGAGGCGCAGCGCGCGGACGTCCCAGTCGCCGAAGACCGAGTCGGCGAACACGACGAGCCAGTTGGTTCCGTCGCTCGCGATGGCGGGATCGATCTGGTCGTACGCGAGCGGGCCGTTCACCGGCGTGCCCACCGCGACCTCGGGCCCGATCACCGGATCGAGCACCGCGGGATACCGCGACGACTCGACGAGCTCGCTCGGGACCACGAGCACGAGCTCGCTGCCGCTCCAGCGCACCGGCACGTGCGTGCGCGCGCCCTCGCCGTCGATCCACGTGCCGTGCCCGTAGCGCACGCCGAGCCCGCTCGCGGCCTCGCGGAAGTGCGCGCCTTCGTGGTCCGACGCGACGTGCGCCCAGCCATCGCTCGCGAGCGCGACGTGGACCTCGAGATCGCCCGCGCCCTCGGGGCGACGATCGAATCGCCAGCTCTGCTCGACGCCCTGCGCCGAGTCGCGCACCTGCTCGATCACGGCGCCGCGCGCGAGCTCGATCGTTCCGTCGTGCAGCGTGCGCGACGCCGCGTCGGTGTCGGCGCGCGTCTCGCCGCGCGCGACGCGCGCGGTGCGCACCACGAACGGCGTGCGCGCGCGGATCGCGTCGTCCTGCGAGGGCGGCGTGACCTGTGGCGAGATCGGCGCGCGCTCCCGAGCCGTCCAGTGCGCGGGCGTGAGCGCGATCGCGTCGCCCTGGATCTCCGCGAGGTGCGTGTCGATGCCGGCGACGATGCGCCCGTCGTGCTCGCGGAACCGAGTGCGTGCCTGGAGCACGACGTCGGCGACCTCGAAATGCGGGGTCGTCGTGGTCGCTGGGGGTGTGGGCGTCGCGATCGCGGCGCCGTCGGGCGTGCACCCCGCGAGCACGCACCCGGTCCAGAGCGCGGCGAGCCGCGCGCGTTCGTGTCTTCTCATTGCCCCTCCTCGCCTGATGGCGGCGCGGGGAGGTTACGAGATCACGGCCGTCGCGATCCCCTTTCGCGGCGAACTGGACGCGCGAGATCGCAGGGAGTAGGCGAGGACGATGCGTCGGGAGCTGATCGCGATCGCGGTGCTGGGCATGGTCGCGTGCGACGCGCCGCGCGGGGTCGACGCGCGTTTCTCGACGCCCGAGCACACGATCGAGACGCTGCTCGCGAGCTACGGGCTCGAGGACGCGACGCAGGAGGACATCCGCGCGCGCATGGCCGCGCACGAGCGCTTCGAGCTGCGCGATCGCGCGTCGTTCGAGGCGTGCTTCGCGGATCTCCCGCCGGGCCCGGTGGGCGAGGGGCTCGCGGGGTGGGTGCTCGGTGCGATCGCCGCGGGGCGCGACGAGCTGCGCGTGGAGATCTTCGGCGACCGCGCGACGGTCGCGCCGCGCGAAGGCGTGCGCATCGCGATGCGGCGCGAGGACGGCGCGTGGCGGATCGTGCTCGACGAGAGCGTGCCGAGCGACGTCCGGCGCGCGCTGGACGTGGTCGCGGAGCGGCACGATCGACGAGCGAGAGAGCAGGGGCTCCCGACGGAGTGAGAGCCCCACGCCCCGCGCTAGAGCGTCCAGCCTCCGTCGACGACGACGGTCTCGCCCGTGAAGTACGACCCGGCGTCGCTCGCGAGCAGCAGCGCGATCCCGCTGATCTCGTGCGGCTGCGCGACGCGCTTCAGCGCCGTGCGGCCGAGCACCATGTTCATGATCTCGTCGTTCGCGGTCAGCGCCGACGCGAACTTCGTGTCGACCAGGCCGGGCGCGATCGCGTTCACGCGGATGCCCGCGGAGCCGAGCTCCATCGCGAGCGTCTTCGTCATCGAGATCACCGACGCCTTCGTCATCGCGTACACGCCCTGGAGCGGCATCGCCATCAGCCCGGCGACGCTCGCGACGTTCACGATCGAGCCCGGCGCCTTGCGCGACATGCAGTGCTGCGCGACCGCGCGCGTCGCGTAGAAGTAGCCCTTTACGTTCACTTCGAACGTCTTGTCCCAGGCCGCGTCCTCGATGTTCGTCATCGGGCCGAAGTACGGGTTCGTGGCCGCGTTGTTCACGAGCACGTCGACCTTGCCGAAGCGCTCGACCGCGGCCGCGACCAGGCCCTCGACCTGCTCGCGCGAGCCCGTGTGGCACGCGTGGGCGAACGCCTCGCCCCCGTCGGCCTCGATGCCCGCCTGGACCGCCTTCAGCGCGTCGATCTTGCGCGACGCGAGCACCACCTTCGCGCCGGCCTTCGCGAACGTGCGCGCGATGGACTCACCGATCCCGCGGCTCGCCCCGGTGACGATCGCGACCTTGCCTGTGAGTTGGATGACGGGCTCCACGCTCATGTCCTCCGTGCGAACGTTGTCGAAAGGACGCGCATGATAGCGGCGGATCGCGCTACGTGTATCTTTCGCCCCGTGACCGCGCTCCCCCGTGACCTGGCCGAGTGGCTGCCCGGCGACCTGCCCGCGGGCACCATCGCGGACTGGGCGCTGATCGGGCGCTCGTTCGATCGCAAGCAGGGCGAGGCGCTGGTTCTGCGGCTCGCCGGAGGCGCTCCGTGCCTGCTCACGCGGCCGGAGCGCTTCGAGGCCTTCCGCGCGCTGCCGCTCGCCGGTGATCTCCCGCTGAGCCTCGCGTGGCGCACCGGCGAGCTGCAGCTCGAGGCGCGCACCGTCGACGGACGCGTGCTCGTGTTGTCGCTCCTCGAGATCGAGCGCGATGCGGTGCGGCGGGTGCTCGAGCTCGAGGAGATCGTCGAGGTGCGACGCTCGCCCTCGAGCCATCCGCCGGCGCGCCCGCGCCGGTCGGGCTCGGATCGGCCGTCCACGATGCGCCCGCCCGAGAGCGCCGAGATGGAGGTCGTCCGCATCCCGAAGACCGTGCGCGCCCCGGGCACGCAGCCGCCCCGCGACGTGCCCTCGTCGAGCCCCGCTCCGCGCGCGCCCGCGACGAAGCCCGGCGCGACGCCGTCACCCGCAGCGAAGAAGCCGGCGCCGCTCGCGCGTCGCGACCAGACCCCCGCCTCGATCTCGATCGGCAAGACCGCCGCCACCCGCGAGCCGAGCTCCGAGCCCACGCGCATCGGCGCGTCGAGCGGCAGCGTCCATCCTCCCGCGTTCGCGTCCGAGCCCGCGCCGATCGTGCGCAGCTCGCGCGATCTCGACGCGCTGCGCGCGAGCTTCCGCCACCACTGGGAGCAGGGCGCGCTCGACGAGGCGAGCCAGGTCGCGCGCGCGCTCGCGCACCTCCACGTCGCCGACGCGATGGAGCTGCGCCTCTCGCGCCTGCAGCCCGAGTCGCCGCCCGGCTTCCCGACGCCGCTCTCGCCCTATCTCTTCCGCGCGTTCCTCGCGCACGACGACGAGGACGCGGAGATCGGCCGCCTGCTCGGCGCGCTCTGGCCCGCGTACCTCCAGATGCGCGCGCGCTCCGATCGCGAGCTCGGCCTGCGCCCGCGCGACGAGATCGATCTCGCGCACGTGGGCGGCGGCGTCGGTCGCCTCTTCGCGCACGCCGCGCGCGCGTTCTCGCTCGATCGCCCGCGCTTCTTCCTGCGCACCGACGTCCCGGGCGGCATGGCGCACCTGCACGCGTGGCCCGTCGCGAGCCTCTGCGGCGGCACGCTCGCGACCGGCTTCGACGAGGTGTCGATGCTGCACGTGCTCGGGCACCACCTCTCGCTCTACCGGCACGAGGCGTACTTGATCGCGCTCGCGCCCGCGCAGCTCGAGCTCGAGGCGATCGTGCTCGCGGCGCTGCACCTCGACGGGCGTGTGCCCTCGCAGGACGCGCGCATCGTCGGCCTCGCCGACGCGCTCGCGCGCCACATGGTCCCGCCGGTGCGCGAAGCCCTGCAGAACGCGACCGCCGATCTGCGCCTCGCCGGCGCGGATCCGCGCGCCGAGCTCGCGCACGCGGTGCGCCGTCATCGCCGCGCGGTGCACCACACCGCGGTGCGCGCCGGGTTCGCGCTGTGCGGCGGCCTCGCGGTGTCGGACCGCATGCAGCGCATGATGCCCGCGGTGCCCGGCGTGCTCACCGACGATCTGATCGACGACCTGATCACCTACTCGGTCTCGCCCTCGTGGATGGCGCTGCGCAAGGAGCTCGGCGTCGCGATGGAGCCCTCGGGCGCGAACCCGCCGATCGGGCGCGCCTGATGCGCGTCACGGTGCTCTACTTCGCGGGCGCGCGCGACCTCGCGGGGCGAGCCGAGGAGCGCGTCGACGTGCCCGACGACGTGCGCACCGTCGGCGCGCTCGCGGCGTGGATCGAGCAGCGCGTGCCTGCGCTCGCCGGTCGCGGCGGGTCGCTGCGATGGGCGCGCAACGAAGCGTTCGCCGCGATGAGCGACGCCATCGAGGAGGGCGACGTGATCGCGATCATCCCGCCGGTCGCAGGAGGCTGCGCGTGAGCTGCGTGTCGATCGAGCGCGCGGCGCTGAGCACCGAGCGCGTCGCCGCCGAGGTGCGCCGCCCGGGCGCGGGCGCGATCGTCGTGTTCGAGGGCACGGTGCGCGACGTGAACGACGGTCGCGCGGTGACGCTGCTCGAGTACGAGGCGTACGAGGCGATGGCGCTCGCGGAGATGCAGCGGATCGTCGACGAGCTCGAGCGCGAGATCCCCGACGCGCGCCTCGCCGCGGCGCACCGCATCGGCGCGCTGCACGTCGGCGACGTCGCGGTCGTGTGCGCGGCGAGCGCGCCCCATCGCGGCGAGGCGTTCCACGCGTGCCGCGCGCTGATCGATCGCATCAAGGAGCGCGTGCCGATCTGGAAGCGCGAGCACGGCCCCGACGGCGCGTACTGGGTCGGCTGGGAAGACGCGCGCTGCACGCCGGATCACGGCCACGGCGGCCACGGTCACCACCACGAGTGATTGCGCCGGCAACGGATTCGTCGGACGACACTGAAAGAAATCGCTTGCGCGTCCGCCCTCGGATGCGGTACGAACGATCGACGCTCGGTGGACCCGGTCCCGAGCGATCCCGGCGCGCGCGAGGGCTCCGCGCGTGCACGCTGGACGGTCGATCTCCGGCCGTCGCGCGGCTTCGTGTGCCCGCGGAAGGAACGATGGAACCGCTCGTCTCCTCGCGCTCTGCCGTCGACAACCGTCTGCTGGAGGACGCGTTCCCGATCATCGTGAGCGTCGCGCCGATGCGCTACGACGATCGCACCGTCGATCGCATGGCCGAGCTCTTCGAGCAGCACTTCCAGCGCGGCAAGCGCTACGCGATCATCAGCGTCACGCCCGCCGAGGCGGAGGCGCCCGACGCGCGCCAGCGCAAGCGCATCGCCGACTGGGCGAGCTCGCCGCGCGTGCGCGACATGTCGCGCAAGCTCTGCGTCGGCTCGGCGACGCTCGTGAAGGACGCGCTCGCGCGCGGCGCGCTCACCGCGATCCTCTGGGTCTGGAAGCCCGCGAACCCGCACCACGTCACGACGTCGGTCGACGACGCGCTCGACTGGTGCCTCGCGAAGCTCGCGGAAGAGAAGCTCGCGATGCCGCTCGGCCCCGACGGCACGCGCTCGCGCGCGCTGTCGCTGATCCGCAAGAACCTCTGATCGGAGCGCCGTCGGTTCCCGCGCGCGGTCTTGTCGTCGCGCGCTCGAACCTATGTGCGCGTTCCATGCGTGTGCTGCCGGTCGTGCCTCAGCTGCCGACACGCATCGGCGATCTGCGGGTGATCGCTCGTCTCGGGTGCGGTGGGATGGCCGAGGTGTTCCTCGCGCGGCGGACGGGGATCGAGGGCTTCGACCGACGCGTCGTCGTGAAGCGCATGCTGCCGCACCTCGCGCACGATCAGGCGCTGTCGATGGCGATGCTCGACGAGGGCCGCGTGCTCGCGCGGCTGAGCCATCCGAACGTCGTCGCGGTCGAGGAGATCGGGCACGACGACAGCGCGTACTTCCTCGTGATGGAGTACCTGCGCGGCGCGTCGCTCTCGGGCGTCGAGCGCGAGCTGCGCGCGGAGGGACGTGGCATCGAGCCCGCGGTCGCGGCCCACGTCGTCGCCGAGGTCGCGGCCGGGCTGCACGCCGCGCACGAGCTCACGGACGCGAGCGGCCGGTGGCTCGAGCTCGTGCATCGCGACGTCACGCCGCACAACGTGTTCCTCACGCTGCACGGCGAGGTGAAGCTGCTCGACTTCGGCATCGCGCACTTCGCCGATCGCTCGTCGCGCACCAACACCGGGGTCGCGAAGGGCAAGTTCGCGTACATGGCGCCCGAGCAGTTCGAGGGCGCGGCGCCCGATCGCCGCGTCGACGTGTTCGCGCTCGGCGTGGTGCTGCACGAGATGCTCAGCGGGCAGCGTCTCTTCGCGCGCACGACCGAGGCCGAGATCGTGCGCGCGGTGGTCGACCAGGAGGTCCCGCGTCCCTCCGAGGTCGCGCCCGACGCGCGCATCCCGCGCGCGCTCGAGGACGTGTGCATGCGCGCCCTCGCGCGCGATCCCGACGAGCGCTTCCAGACCGCGGCCGCGATGCGCGCGGTGCTGCGCGCCGAGCTGCGCTCGCTCGATCCTTCGCAGGACGTGCGCGATCGCGTGGCCGAGCTCGCGCGCGCCTACGCCGCCGACGCCGGCGATCGACAGGCGATGGTGCGCGAGACCGCGACGTTGCCCGAGGTGCCGTGGACGGTGCGCGGGGCCGACGAGGCGGGATCGATGCCGCCGCGCGACGTCGGGAGCGACCGCGAGACGGCGCGCGCGCCGTTGCGTCCGACGGCGCTGCAGCGCGTGCCGTGGATCGTCACCGGCGCGCTGGTGACCGCGATCGCGGGAACGCTCGCGACCCTCTCGCCGGCCGCGTCGATCCCGACGATCGCGAGCGCGCCCCCGCGCGTGCCGATCACGATCGACAGCGTGCCGAGCGGCGCGCAGGTGCGGATCGACGGCTCGGTGCGTGGTGAGACGCCCCTCACGTTCGACGCGTCGCGCGCGACGTCCGCCGTCTCGGTGCGCATCTCGCGCGATGGCTACGTGACGAGCGAGGCCGAGGTCGTGCCCGACCGTCCGGTGTCGCTGCGGCTCCACCTCGCGCGTGCGCACTGACACTCCCCCACGTCTTCCGTATCCGTCCGATGTGATACTTTCGAGCCTAGACGTCGGGCGTCGGGAGCCGCTCGTCGGATCACGAGGGACTCGCGCGATCCGACCGGGCCCCTCGCTCGGATGGCGCACGTACCGACGAGGCTTGCCTGGATGAAATGGGTCGTCTTCCCGCTCGTGATCGCATCGCTCTCGCTCGCCCGACCCGCGCACGCGCAGGAGATGCCGCGCGCGTCGTTGCTCCAGACGGGGCGCTCGGGCGGCATCGAGGAGGGCACGGCGCGCGCAACGGATCGCATGCTGCGCGAGCGCATCGACTCGCTGCACGTGGTCGACGTGAGCGGCGCCGTGGTGCTCGACCTCGAGCAGGTGCAGCTCGCGTTCGGGTGCATGGGCGAGAGCGTCTCGTGCCTCGAGCAGGTCGCGCACGAGCTCGACGTGCAGGTGCTCGTCGTGCCGTCGCTCGATCGCGCGGGTGACGAGATCGTCGCGACGCTGCTGCGCTTCGACGCGCGCGACGGATCGCAGCAGCGCGTGGTGCGTCGGGTGCAGAGCGACGCGGCGCTGCTCCAGGAGGTCGAGCCGATGCTGCGCGAGCTCTTCGGGCTGCCGCCGCAGGCCGAGGGGCAGGGCACGCTGGTCGGGACCCCGGAGGGCGAGCGCGACACGACGCCGGTCGCGCCGGTGCGCGAGCCGGCGGGGATCTCGCCGTGGCCGATCGTGGTGATGAGCGTGGGCGCGCTCGCGCTCGTCGGCGGAGGCATCGCGGGCGCGATGTCGTCGGACGACGCGAGCGCGTTCCGCGATGCCGATCCGAGCACCCAGGCGGAGGCCGACGAGGCGCATGATCGACTGTCGCGCGCCGAGACCGAGGCGACGGCGGCGAACGTGCTGTTCGTGAGCGGCGGGGTGTTGCTCGCCGGCGGGCTCGCGTGGCTGCTCGCGGCGGGACGCGAGGATGGGAGCTCGGTGTTCGCGCTCGCGCCGTACGCCGGACCCGAGGGTGGCGGCGTGGTGATGGCCGGACGGTTCGCGCTCGGAGGAGGTCTCTGATGCGCGCGACGTGGATCGCGATGATCGTGATCGCGGCTGCGGGATGCAGCGTCGATCGCGGCGCGCGCGAGTGCGCGGGCTACGGCGACTGCGCGGCGGGCGAGGAGTGCTACCGCGGGTTCTGCGTGGAGGGCGGCGGGATCGATGCGGGCGTGGACGCCGAGGTGGACTCGGGGCCGCCCGTGACGTGCGAAGAGACCGAGGTTCTCTGCAACACCGGGCGCGACGGCGTGTGCGAGCAGGGCGTCGAGCTCGCGTGCAGTGACGGCACGAGGCCCTGCGAGTCGCTCACCGTGCAGTCGAACGAGTCGTGCAACGGGGACGACGACGACTGCAACGGCGTCGTCGACAATGGCTTCCCGCTCGACACGGAAGAGAACTGCGGGATGTGCGGGGCGAGCTGCGCCGATGGCTTCGACTGCTGTCCCGCACGGGGCGGCGCCCCCGGCGAGCGCGTCTGCGTGAACCTGACCGGCGGCAACGACGAGTACTGCGGCGGGTGCAACATGCGCTGCCGCATCGAGATCGGTGAGCGCTGCTGCCCTGGCATCGGCTGCATCAACGTCCTCGACAGTCCGTCGAACTGCGGTGCCTGCGGGCGCGTGTGTGCCGCGGGCACGACGTGCTGCGACGGCGAGTGCGTCATCGAGGACACCGATCCCGAGCACTGCGGCGGGTGCGGCAACGAGTGCGAGATCGGACAGCAGTGCTGCCGCGGCCAGTGCGACGATCCCGAGTCGGCCCGCTGCGGCTCGTGCACCGAGGACTGCTCGCTGACCGGTCGCTCGTGCTGCAGCGGCAGCTGCGTCGACACCCAGACCGACCGCAACGCGTGCGGCGCGTGCGGCAACGTCTGCGGCGAGGGCGAGCTCTGCTGCGGCGGCGACTGCGTGCCCGACGACGCAGAGGCGAGCTGCGGTGCGTGCGGCGTGGTGTGCGGCGAGAATCAGCTCTGCTGCGGCAACCGCTGCGTCGACGAGAACACTGCGAACTGCGGCACCTGCGGCACGACGTGCGAGCCCGGCGAGAGCTGCTGCGGCGTGGACGGCTGCGCCAACCTCGCGAACGATCCGACGAACTGCGGCGATTGCGGCGTGGTGTGCGACGTCACGACGCCGGCGTGCAGCAATGGGCACTGCTGCCCCGCGGGTCGAACGTGGTGCGACGGCGAGTGCGTCAACACCCAGACCGACGGCGGCAACTGCGGTCGCTGTGGGCGCACCTGCCTGCTCGGGTGCACCAACGGGAGGTGCAACCTTCTATGAGCGCGATCGACGAGCACGACGACGACGAGGAGCTCGGCGAGAACGATCCCGCGCTCGCGATGATCGGGCGCACCGTCGCGGCGCGCTATCGCATCACCAGCGTGCTCGGCCGCGGCGGCATGGGCGTCGTGTACGCCGGCGTGCACCTCGAGCTCGAGCGCGACGTCGCGATCAAGGTGCTGCCCGGGGTCTACGCGCGGAGCGCCGAGGCGATGAAGCGCTTCGAGCGCGAGGCGCGCACCGCGAGCCGCATCTCGCACCCGAACGTCGTCACGATCTTCGACTTCGGGCGGCTCGACAGCGGCGAGCCCTACCTCGTGATGGAGCGCCTCACCGGGCGCGATCTCGACATGGTGCTCGTCGAGCGGCGGCGCGTGGACGCGCGCGAGCTCGTGAAGCTGCTCGCGCAGATCGGCGCGGCGCTCGACGCGATGCACGCGCAGGACGTGGTGCACCGCGACCTCAAGCCGTCGAACGTGTTCTACGCGGCCGATGGCACCGTGAAGCTCGGCGACTTCGGGCTCGCCGCGCTCGCGACCGGCAAGGGCGAGCGCCTCACCGAGCACGGCACCGTCGTCGGCACCGCCGAGTACATGGCGCCCGAGGCCGCGCGCGGCGCGCTCGTCGATGCGCGCGGCGACGTGTACTCGCTCGCGGCGATGGCGTACGAGCTGCTCTGCGGCGCGCTGCCGTTCCACGGTCAGCCGGTGCAGGTGCTCGTCGACAAGGTGAGCCAGCCCGCGCCGTCGATGCTCAAGGCGTCGGGGCTGCGCTTCTCCGAGGAGGTCGAGCGCGTCATCGCGCGCTCGCTCGATCGACGGCCCGCCGCGCGCCACGCGAGCGCGGGCGACTTCGTGCGCGAGCTGACCGCTGCGCTCGAGGCCTCGCCGGTGGTCGTGAAGGATCACTCGGTGCCGCCCGCGCCCCGCGAGCGTGGCGACTCGACCGACGCGGTTCCGCCTCCGCCGCAGAGCCGCGGCCGCGCGTGGATCGCGGCGGCGCTGCTCGTCGCGCTGCTCGGCGTCGGCTTCGGCGTGTGGAGCGTCGCGGGGGGTGGCGCGGAGACCGCCGCCGCGAGCACGCCGGTGCCGACGATCGTCGTCGTTCCCACGGTGCCGCTGGTGCCCGGGCCCGAGGTCACCGCGGTCACGCCGCCTCCGGTCGCCGCGCCGCCGGTCGAGGTGCCGAGCGATCCCGTGGTCGCGCCGACCGTGCCGAGCGAGCCCACGTCGCGCGGCGGCACGCGGCGCACGGCGGTGACGGCGCGCTCGCCCGAGCAGGTCGCCGCGACGAGCGGCGCGCCCGAGCGCATCACGCCGGCCGAGACCGCGCCGCCGGTGCGCGTCGATCCTCCGCCCGACGCGCCGCCGCGCGAGGACGGGGCCGCGCGCGCCGCGGAGCTCGTCCGCGAGGCACAACGCGCGCTGCTGCGCGGTGAGGTCCCGCGCGCGCGAGAGCTCTACCGCGAAGCCACCGGCGCGGCGCCGCGCGATGGTGCCGCGTGGCGCGGCCTGGGCCTCGCGAGCGAGCGAATGGGGCTCACCCCCGAGGCGATCCAGGCGTACGAGCGCTACCTGCGGATCGCACCGAGCGCAGGCGACGCCGACGCGATCCGCGAGCGCATCGCGCGCCTGCGGGGCTGATCCCGCTTGGGCGCACGCCCGCTGGCGGCTAAGTAGCGCGCGTGCGTAGCGAAGCTCTCCGAGCCGCGCCCGCGGTCTCCCCGGCGCGTCGCTTCTCGTCGTGGACGAGCAGCGCGCTCGTCGCGCCGTTCCTCGTGGCGCTCGCGCTGCGGCTCGCGCTCGCGGTCGCGTTCCCGGTGAGGCCCGTCTGGGACGGCGTGATCTACGAGCGCGCCGCCGACGCGATCGCGCGCGGTGAGGGCTACACGCGCGGCTCGATCGATCCCGACGCGCCCGATGCCGGCGAAGCGACCGCGTTCTATCCGGTCGGCTTCTCCGCGATGATCGCGCCGCTGCGCTGGGTGCGCGCCGCGCCCGCGCTCGACCTCGTCGCGCAGTCGTGCGCGGGCGCGCTCATCGTGATCGGCGCCGGGCTGCTCGGACGTCGGGTCGGCGGCGCGCGCGCCGGGCGTCGCGCCGCGTGGCTCGTCGCGCTCTGGCCGGGCGGGATCCTGCTCTCCGCGTCGTGGCTCAGCGAGCCCTTCTTCGCGCTCTTCGTGTGCGCCGCGAGCCTCGTGATCGTCTACGCGCGACGGCGCCACGCGCTGCGCGCGACCGCGCTCGCCGCGCTCATCCTCGCGGTCGGCGCGTACGTGCGGCCCACGTCGCTCCCGATGCTCGCGCTGATGGTGATCGGCATCGCGCTCGTCTCGTCGCGCGACCTCGCCGGACGCGCGCGCTCGCTCGTCACGCACGGCGCGGTCGCCGCGATCGTCGTCGCGCTCGTGCTCGCGCCGTGGGCGCTCCGCAACGCCTCGGCGCTCGACGGAGCCGCGCTCACCTCGACGAACGGCGGCGCGAACCTGCTCGTCGGCACGCGCGGCGAGGGCGGCTACTCGACGCTCGAGGCGGACGACGACGGCGACTGCGGCGGGCTCGGCGAGGTCGCGCGCGATCGCTGCCTCGCGGACATGGCGATGGCGCGCATCGAGGCGGACCCGCTCGCGTGGCTCGCGCGCGGCGTGCTCAAGCTGACCTCGACGTTCGGGCACGAGTCGAGCCCCGCGCAGGCGTGGGCCGAGGCGACGCAGCGCGCGGGCGTGAGCGGCGAGGCGCACGGGCTGTGGGCGCTCGCGATCGAGCGCGCGTGGTGGCTCGTGTTCCTCGCGGGCGTGATCGCGGGCGCGGTGATCCTCCTGCGTCGATCGCGCGACGGACGCGTGAAGGTCGCGATCTTCGCGCCGCTGCTCGGGCTCGCGGCGCTCCACTTCGTATTCCTGGGTGGGGATCGCTACCACGCGCCGGTCGTGCCGCTCATGGCGGCGCTCTGCGCTCTGGCGGTCAGCGCGGCGCGGCGTCCGGCGCGGTGATAGCTTCGCGGTCGTGCGACGCTCGATCTTCTCCTTGGTGCTCGTCTCGCTCGCGCTCGGTTGTGGTCCCTCGCGCACGCTCGACGGCGACGACACGCAGCCGGTGCGCATCGGCTTGGTCTTGTCGCTCTCCGGTGATCTCGGGGCGTCGGGCCAGCATCGCCTCGACGCGGTGCGGCTCGCGGTGCGCGAGGTGAACTCCGCGGGTGGCGTGCTCCCCGCGCGGCGCGTCGAGCTCGTCAGCGCCGATGGCGAGAGCGTGCCCGAGGTCGCGGTGAGCGCCTCGCGCGACATCCTCGAGGACGACCGCGTCGTCGCGCTGATCGGCGATTCGGGGAGCACGAGCACGCTGCGCATCGCGATGGACGTCACGCAGCCCGCGGGCATCCTCCACGCGAGCGGGAGCTCGACGTCGACGCTGCTGACCGACCTGCAGCGCTCGCTCGAGGAGGACGAGCGCTGGTTCTTCCGCACCGCGCCCTCCGACGCCGCGCAGGCGCCGGTGCTCGCCGAGGTCATGCACGCGCGCGGGTGCGAGAGCGTGATGATCGTCCACCTCGACAACGACTACGGCATGCCCTTCGAGGCCGGGGTGCGCGAGCGCTTCATGCAGCTCGCGGGCGCGGGCGCGCTGATGCCGTCTCTCGCGATCATGGACAACCGCGCCGACTACACGAGCGACGCGATGGCGGTCGCGGCCGCCGCGCCCGCGTGTGCGGCGCTGGTCGCGTATCCGGGCTCGGGCGGGCGCCTGATGCGCGCGTGGAACTCGATCGCGACGCGCCCGAACGTGCGGTGGTTCGGCGCGGACGCGCTGCGCCAGCCGGCGTTCGTCGAAGAGGCGGGCTCGGGCGTGCTCACCGGGTTCCTCGGCACCGCGCCGCTGACCGATCCCGAGACCCCCGCGAACAACGCGTTCCGTGCCGCGTACGAGGCGACGTTCGGGCGCCAGGCCGCGACGTTCGACGCGAGCTTCTACGACGCGGCGGCGCTCATCCTGCTGTCGATCGCGGCGGCGGGCGTCGACGAGCCCATCGCGATGCGCGAGGCGCTGCGCACGCTGTCGGATCCCAGCGGCGTCGTGGTGCGCGCGGGCTCGCTCGCCGAGGGCATCCGGCTGCTGCGCGACGGGCGCGTGATCAACTACGAGGGCGCGAGCGGCCCCGTCGACGTCGACGATCTCGGCGAGGTCGAGGGCGTGTTCGAGGTCTGGCGGGTCAACGCCGAGGGCGCGTTCGAGCGGGACGAGACGCTGTACCCCGCGGGGCTCTAGGCCGCGACGCAGGACGAGCTCGCGCTCGGCGACGACGAGCTGAGCGTGCAGCCCGTCGTCGCGCGTTTCTCGATCAGCGCACTGCGAGCGTGCCGTAGCCCGGGATCGTGATCGCCGTGACGCTCGCGTCCGGCACCGGCACGTACACGATGCCGCCGTCGACGTGGCTCACCGGGAGCAGCGTCGCGTCCGCCGCGATCTCCCCGCTCGTCGTGGCCCACGTCGCGTCGAGCGCGTCGCCGTCGGGCGCGAACACGAGCTCCACTTCGCTGCCCCACGAGAGCGATCCGTCGACGTCGACGACCACCGTCGCGTAGCGCGTCGGCGTCCCCGACACCGACGCGATGCCGCGCACGCCGCGGATGCGCTCGAAGACCAGCCGGTAGTTGTAGTCGCTGATCCACTGGTTGTCGCAGTAGCCCATCACGTCGGTGTGCTGCGACGGATTCAGCAGCTGGTTCTGGAGCAGGTCGTAGCCCCAGCTTCCGATGCGACCGCCGGAGTACGGGTACGACGCTTCGGCGCCCGAGGCGCCTCCGCACGGCGCGTGCGGGCGACCGAGCGAGTGCCCGACCTCGTGCACGAACGTGTCCTCGGTGCCGCGATATCCGAGCCCGATGCTCGCGCGCGAGAACGTGTCGCGCACCGACGGCACCGGCCCGAGGCCCGCGACGCATCCTCGCCCGCAGAACTGCGAGAACGACGACGCCGGACTGAACAAGCAGTAGTAGTAGGTGTCCGCGGGCGGACGATCCGACTGGCGCAGGTTCATGCACTCGTTGAGCAGCTGCGACCATCCGCTGCCGTCGGCGCCGATCCCGCCGTTCCACACGAGCGGGCTCGAGCGCACCGTGATCTCCACGTCCTGCACCGGGAAGACGCTGCGCATGAAGTCGCGATACGCGGCGACGTTCGCCGCGCTGGTGTCGGGCAGTCGGTTCGAGCCATCGGCGGCGTAGCGCACCGGCACCAGCACGACGCGGAACGTGCCGCCGTTGGATCGCGCGGCGAGCGTCGCGGTGCCCGAGCTCGGGAAGCGCGCCCCGCCGGTCGCGCCGCCGCCGCCGCACGTCGCCGCGACGTCGTAGATCCCCACCGCGATCGGCACCTCCGGCGTGATGCGATCCCCGGGGATCCGCACGTTCAGCGTCGACGCGAGATCGGCGTCGGTCGACGAGCCCTGGATGCGCCCGCGCACCTCGATCGGCGCGCCGTCGCCGAGCTCGACGCGCGCCACCACCTCGCGCGCGACGAAGCCCGCGCGCGGCTCGACGAACAAGCGCAGCAGCGCGTCGCGCCCGGCGACGATCGGCGCGCTCGGCGCGACCGCCGCGCCCTCACGCGCGATCGTGATCTTCACGCCCTGGTAGATCGCGACCTCGCGCAGCGCGGCATCGCCGATCGGCGTCTCGCCCGCGGGCGGGAGCAGCGCGTCGTAGTCGCAGCGACTCGCCTCGATGCGGCCCGTGCGCGCGATGCCGCCCACCGTCGCCGACCACTCGCCCGTCGCGCCGCTCGCCGTGCGGGTGAGCGTCACCGTGATCGACGTCGGCGCGCACGCGCCGTCGTCGCTGCACATCGTCGCGGTCGTGGTGAACGGCGAGGCCGCGCCCACTTGGACCGGCACGAAGCGCGTCGCGTCGGGCGTCGTGAACGAGCGCGCGTGCGCCATGCAGTCCGCGGGCTCGCTCGAGAGCACCAGGAATTCGCGCTCCGCGCCCTCGCTGCAGCGCGTGCCGATCGTCGCGCTCGGGTAGAGCGGCGCGGGCACGAACGCGTCGGGCGGATCGACGACGATCCCCGAGTCGATCGGACCGGGCGGCGGTCCTCCGTCGACGCCGGGCGGGACCCACGCGTCGACGCCGGGCGGGACCCACGCGTCCACGCCGGGCGGGATCGGCGTACCTCCGTCGACCGGTGGCGACGTCCGCCGGCCCGGTGCCTCGGAGAGCTCGCCGACGCAGCCGGCGAGCGTGGTGAGCAGGGCGAGCGCGAGGTGGGCGAGGCGGAGGTGCTGCACCTCGGCCCTGTGCGTCGCGATGCCACAGAGCGATCACCCGCCCGCCGATTTTGGTGGGCGCGTGTGCGCCTACTCGGGGAGGCCCACGGTGAAGTCGGACACGTCGATCGGGGTCTCGCCGTCCGCGCCCGCGAGGCGCTCCGAGAGCGCGCGGAGCTCGAGCGCCTCGGGCTGGAGCGCGAGGGCGCGCGTCACCGACTCGCGCGCCCGCTCGAGCACGCCGACCTGCGCGTAGTAGAGCGCGTCGACGTAGTGCGCCCAGAGCAGCTGGTTGCGGGTCTCGGGGTCGTCCTGCCGCGGCCCGAGCGCTCGCGCCAGCGACTCGAGCGACGCCGCGCGACGCGCCGCTCCGCCGCGCACGTCCGCGTCGGTCGCGCCTCCGTCGACGACCTCGTAGAACCCGGGGCCCGGCACGATCGTCTCGTACAGCGCGCGGGGCACGCGCACGTCCATCTCGATCAGCAGCGGGCGCGACGCCGCGAGCGACTGCAGGTACGGCTGGCGCAGCTCGCCGTCGACGAGATAGCCGCTCAGCAGCTCGCGCAGCGAGGGGTCGCGCTCCACCAGATGATCGACGACGCCCGGGTAGCCGAGGAACGGGATCGGCACGAGCGTCACGTCGGGGCGCGCGTGCTCGGTCTGCGCGAGCTCCCAGTGGCGGAACACGGTCTGCGGCAGGTGCGCGATCACCACCGCGCGCGGCGGCAGCGCGCGGATGCGGCGATCGTCGAAGTCGTCGGTCGCGTGGAACGTCGCGAGCGACGCGTGGGCGCGGCTCTGGTCGAGCTGCGCGAGCCCGAGCGCCGCGGTGACGAGCGCGAGCACCGTCAGCATCGCGCGCGGGGCGCGCGCGCTCCCTCCACCGAGCTGCGCCATCAGCGCGCCGACGAACGCGGCGGCGAGCGCCGCGATCCCCATGAACGCCGGGAGGAGATACCCGAGCGCGTCGGGGTTGCCCGCGGTGTGACCCAGCCAGGTGCGCCCGAGGCACGCGAACAGCACGATCGCGGCCCACACCCAGCCGAGCCGTCGCGCGCCCGGCGCGCGCAGCAGCGCCCAGAGCCCGGCGAGCGCGAGCACGAGCAGCAGCGGGTGCACGGTCTCGACGATCGCGATCATCACGTCCATCGCGCGCTCGATCGGACCCGCGTCCTCGAGCACGTTCGTGTGCTGGTACGCGCGCGCCGAGACGACCCAGAAGAAGCGCGAGAGGTCGGTCGGGTGGCCGAGGTCGACCGGCGGATCGGTGCTCGAGCGCACCGGGAGGTACACGTACGCAGCGAGCCCTGCGGCGAGCGCGCCGAGCGCGACGACGAGCGAGCGCGCGCCGCGCGCGCGGTACACGCGGGCGAGCGTCGGCGCGATCGCGGGCAGCGCCATGACCGCCATGAAGTGGTGGTTCGCGAGCGCGAGGCCGAGCGCGAGCGCGGCGACGGAGAGCGGCCGCACGTCATGGGTCGGCCACGCGGCCTCGAGCGCGACGATGCGCTCGATCGCGATCGCGAGCAGCAGCGCCTGGAGCGCGTAGACCTCGGGGCGCACCGACTGGAACCACCACGCGTACGAGCACGCGACGCTCCACGTCGCGCCGAGCGCGATCGGGATCGACAGGCGATCGTGGCGGACCTCCATCGCGCGCACGGTCGTGTCGATCGCGCGGAAGAGGAACCCCGCCGCGATCGCGCCGCACAGCGCCTGGGCGAGCGCGACGCGCAGCGCGAGCGGGCCGAGCGGCACGAAGGTGAAGAGGTGCCCGACGAGCGCCGCGAGCGGATGCCCGGGCGGATGCGCGATGTCGAGCGCGACGGCGGCGCCGGCGAGCTCGCCCGAGTCGAGCCAGTACGCGTGCGGCGATGCGGTCGCGAGGTACGCGGCGAAGGGCACCCCGATCGCGAGCGCGTACGCGACGAGCGAGACGCTGGGGTCGCGCGGGTGCTTCGGGATGAGGGCCATCTTCGGGCGGGCCGATGATAGCTGGCGGTTCGGTGAGAGGCGCGTGGGGGGTGGGTCCTCCGGGATGCGAGACGGTGAGGCTTCGGCGAGAGGCGCGTCGGGGTGGGTCCTCCGGGATGCGAGACGGTGAGGCTTCGGCGAGAGGCGCGTGGGGGTGGGTCCGACGCCCGGGGTGCTGTCGTAGTCAAGTGCGGACGCGTGTGATCGCCGGATCGGGCGCGTCTCGCACCCGCTGATCCGCACACCGGGCCCTTCTTGCGCGAGGTGGCTCGCCGCGAACGAGGGTTGGTGTGCGGTGGCTTCAGGCGGTCGGATCGGAGAGCGACGGGACGGATAGGCCCGAACTGTCTTGTCGGACGTCCGCGTGAGCGGCGTCGGGTCGGCCTCGTTGGGCATTTCGCCCGCCGCGTCGATCTCGAGGGTGCGCTGGGACT
Organism: Sandaracinus amylolyticus; assembly: GCF_000737325.1. NCBI lineage: Bacteria > Pseudomonadati > Myxococcota > Polyangiales > Sandaracinaceae > Sandaracinus > Sandaracinus amylolyticus. Next base: position 8,868,279 of record NZ_CP011125.1, on the reverse strand, counting down.
CGCGGTGCAGCCTCGCGGGCTCGAGCACCCCAGGTGAGCGTCACCCGCTCGATCTTCGCGCCTTGGAGCGGAAGCGAAGAGAAGAGAGCGCGAAGCTCGCCGTCAGGAGCCGGCGAGCGAAGATTGTCCGGCGTCGCGCGAGGGCGACGCGGTCACAGCGGTCATCGAGCGCGTGTCGAAGAGCTTGGTCGCATCGAAGGGCGCTCCTCGCGCGACGTGCACCATCGCGCGCGCGAGCTTTCGCATCAGCGCGACGACGGCCTTGAGCTTGATGTCGGCGCGGTAGCCCTTTCGCGCTCGGTACCACTCACGCGCGACGGGGTCGCTCTGCACGAAGCGCAGCGCTGCGAGGAAGAGGTACCGACGCGCGCGTCCGGGACCTCGCTTCGTGATGTGGATCGTGTGCTGCCCGGCGTTGTTGCCGCTGCTCTGGACCCTGAGGTTGAGGCCCATCGCCTTCTCGAAGGACGCGGACGATTCGTAGTCGGCGGGATTGCCGAGGTCGGCGACGAGCGCAGCGGTCGTGACGGCGCCGAACGCGGCGCGGATCGAGTGGAGCTCGCGATGATTGGCGAGCTCGGCCTCGATGCGCTTGTCGACATCGCGGATGTGCTCGCGCAACGCGAGCATGTGACGCGCGAGCGAGCGCAGGAACGAGCGCTCCTGATCGTGCATCGACTCGCCGAGCGAGCTGACGGCGCAGCCGACGATCTGCTCGATGCGCTCGAAGGAGAGCGCCGCGCGCGAGACGCGTCGGAGCAGCGCGACTGCATCGCCGCGTCTGGCGCGGACCTCGGCAGGGCCGGGCATCTCGCAGAGCAAGTGCAGGTGCCACGCGGCGTCCATGTCGAGGTGCTGGGAGAGCTCGGGCCAGTGACGCGCGACGAGCGCTTCGAGCCGTCCGTACGCGGTCTCGAAAGGTCGAGCGTAGAGGTCGCGCTCGTCGATCAGACTGCGCATCGCCCTCTGGACTGCGCTCCGCTCTTTCCAGCGCTTCGAGATGCCTTGCGCGTGAAGATGCGCGAGCAGCGTGCACGCCTTGGCGTCGTGCAGGCTCGGCACTCCGTCGAGCAGCGCGGCCGCATCGTGGACCTTCTTGGCGTCGACGCGGAACACGGGGATGTCGCGCAGAGTCAGCTGATAGCGGAGCGCGTCGCCGTAGACGCCCGTCGGCTCCATCGCGACCTCGAGCGCGACGCCGAGCTCACGAAGACGGCAGAGCAGCTCGAGGAACAGGCGCGTCTGCTTCGGGTGCTCGAAGCGGACGATCTCGATACAGCGACCCGCTGCGCTCGCGAAGCCGGCGAACATCTTCGTCTTCGCGAGGTCGATCGCGACGATGCAGCACGCTCCGAGCGCAGTGGCGAGCTTGCTCGCGTCGACGTGTTGGATCTCGACGGTCCGATAGGTACGCTTGGCCACGGGGACGACCTCCTGCACGGCAGTTTCGACTGTCTCTTCGAGGCGTCCCCAACTCTCCTACAGCCGACTCGCGGGCTGCTGTCATGAGACGGCGCGAGCGTCGGGAGGCGGTGGGCGCATCGCGGCGCGCGCGTTGCGCTCTGCCGCGATGCTTCGTTCAGGATGTGGTCGGAGTCTGCGAGCCCCCGTCGCACGAGGGCGTCGGCCCCACCCCCACGCGCCCGGTACCGCGGTTCTGCCGTCGCATTGGGTTGCGGTTGGGTGGCTCGCGACGTGGCCGCGCTTCGCCGCGTCCACGACGCTCGCGGTTCGGGCTCTGCTGCGCAGACGGACGCGCGACGCGCTCGAGCCCCCCGGCTCGAGCGCGTCGCTTCGCTTCGCTCACAGGCGCGTGATCGTCACCTCGCCGTCGCCCTCGCGCACTGCCGCGGTGTTGGCCTGGTTGGCGCCGCCGTTGAACGAGCTGCCGCCGCCGCCGATGCCGACCCACGTCGCGTAGCCGCCGTCGTAGCCGCCGCCGCCGCCCGCGTTGTCGCGATGGCCCGCGCCGCCGCCGCCGCCGAAGCCGCCGACGTGAACGCCGCCGTCGCAGCCGGTGCTCGAGCCGCCGACCGCGCCGTTCACGAAGCTCCGACCGCCGGTCGAGCTCACCGCGCTCCCACCGTCGCCGAGCATCCCGCCGCCGCCCGAGCAGCCGCAGCCCCTCGAGTCCCCGGCGCCGCCGGCGCCCGTGCCGCCGAACGTGATCGTGCCGCCCAGGCCGTCGCCGTTGCCGGTGCCCGCGCCGCCACCCGCCACGATCAGCGGCGAGTCGTCCGAGCGCGCGACGAAGCTGCCGCCACCGCCGCCCGAGCTCGTGCCCATCTGGCCGACGACGATCGTCAGCACCGTGCCCCGCGTCAGCACGAAGTCGCCGCGCACCCGCGCGCCGCGTCCGCCGACGAAGCCGCCGTCCGAGCCGCCCTGCGCGCCCGCGACCTCGATGCGATAGGTGCCGTCCGACGGCACCGTCCACTGCTGATAGCCCTGGGTCGTCATGCCGAAGAACGACGCCGACTCGTCCCACGTCGTCGTGTACGCGCCGCGACACCCCGCGAGCGTCGGCCCGTTCGGGCCGCTCGCGCCGCAGCTCGTGAACGTGTGCGCCGTGAACGCGTAGAGCGAGGGCGTGCAGCTGCCCGTCCCGTTGCCCACGTAGCCCGGCGCGCAGGTGCCGCAGATCGAGGTGCCCGCCGCCGTGCAGGTCAGGCCGCTCGCGCAGTTCGCGATCGGCGTGCACGCGGTGCAGCTGCCGGTGCCGCTGCCGTAGTAGCCGCTCGCGCACGTCGGGCACGTCAGGCCCGCGCCGGTCACCGCGTTGCAGAGCTCGGTCGCCGCGCAGTTCGCGATGGTCCCGCAGTCCGCGCACGTCGCGCCCGCGTCGTAGGTGCCGGCCCCGCACGCGGTGCACGCGCTCGTGCCGTCGCCGCCGAAGCCCGGCGCGCAGGTGCCGCAGGTCGAGCTGCCCGCCGACGTGCACGTCAGCCCGGCCGCGCAATTCGTGATCCCCGTGCACGCGGTGCAGGCGCCGGTGCCGTTGCCGAAGGTCCCGCTCGCGCAGGTCGGGCAGACCAGGCCGGTGCCGTCGACGACGTTGCACGTCTCGACCGCCGCGCAGCTCGTGATCGTCCCGCAGTCCGCGCAGCTCGCGCCGGCGTCGTAGGTGCCGGTGCCGCACGCGGTGCAGGCGCCGGTGCCGTCGCCGATCATCCCCGGCGCGCAGGTGCCGCAGATCGAGTCGCTCGCCGTGGTGCACGCGAGGCCCGCCGCGCAGCCAGCGATCGGCGTGCACGCGGTGCAGCTGCCGGTGCCGCTGCCGTAGGTGCCGGGCGCGCAGGTCGGGCACACGAGGTCGCTGCCGTCGGTCACGTCGCACGTCTCCGTCGCGGTGCAGCCGTCGATCGTGCCGCAGTCGACGCACGCCGTTCCGTCGCTGTACGTCCCCGCGCCGCACTGGGCGCAGGTGCTCGGCGCGCCGCTGCAGAGCCAGCCCGCCTCCTGCGCGCACGCCGACGAGCATCCATCGGCGTCCGCGGTGTTTCCGTCGTCGCAGATCTCGCTCGCGGTCGTGTTGAGGTGGCCGTCGCCGCACTCCACCGCGGTGCAGTCGGCGTTGCAGGTCGCGCTGTCGACCGCGCCCGAGTCGCACTCCTCGTCGCCGTTGGTCACCGCGTCGCCGCACGCCGGCGCGATGCAGAAGCCCGCGGTGCACACGCCGCTCGCGCAGTCGGCGGGCGCGCTGCACGCGCCGCCGGTGTCGCAGGGATCGCAGGTCGCGCCGCCGCAGTCGGCGTCGGTCTCGTCGGCGTTCCGCACGGTGTCCGTGCACGTCGGCACCGCGCACGTCGACGTGGTCGCGTCGCACACGCCGCTCGTGCAGTCCTCGGCGACCGCGCAGCCCGCGCCGTCGTCGCAGCGATCGCAGGTGTCGCCGCCGCAGTCGACGTCGGTCTCGGCGCCGTTCTCCACCCCGTCCTCGCAGGTCGCGGGCGTGCAGGTGCCGGCCTCGGGGTCGCACACGAGGCTCGCGCAGTCGCTCGCGAGCTCGCACGTGCTGCCGTCGCCGCAGGGGTCACAAGCGTCGCCGCCGCAGTCGACGTCGGTCTCGGCGCCGTTGAGCACCTCGTCGGCGCAGGTCGCGGGGACGCAGGTCCCGGCGGGGCTGCACACGCCGCTCGTGCAGTCGTCGGCGGCGTCGCAGGGGCTCCCGTCGGCGCACGCGTCGCACTCCGGGCCGCCGCAGTCGACGCCGGTCTCCGCGCCGTTGCTCACGCCGTCGTCGCAGGTCGGCTCGGCGCACTCGCCGGCGGTGCAGACCCCGCTGGGGCAGTCGGTGCCGACCGCGCACTCGGCCTCCGGCGCGTCGGGGGTGGCACCGGCGTCGTCACCGCCGTCGCTGGGCTCGCCGCCGCAGCCGGCAGCGAAGATCCCGGCCAGCCCGACGGCGACGACGCCGACCAAGACGAGTTTGCATCGATGACGGATTTGTTCCATTCGGATGAACAGACTCGGCCGTCCGACGTTGCGCTGCAAGCGAAATCATCCGCCATTGTGGAATCCGCCGCCGCAGACCGGCGTTCGGCGCGCCTGGGACGCCCCTCGTTCGCCCCTCCGAGGCGCCCGGTCGCCCGGCGGTCGCGGACGCTCGCGCCCGCCGGGCTTCCGCCGCGCTCCCAATGGTTCCGACGGGTTCCACGCGCCGATCCCGCCCGCGTCGGAAGCTCGGGGAGCGCGTCGGAAGCTCCGGGAGCGCGTCGGAAGCTCCGGGAGCGCGTCGGAAGCCTCCCCGAGCGCGGCGATCGTCCCGGGCGGACGCGTCGGAAGCGTTCGGGGCGCGTCGATGGCCTCGAACCGCCGCCGGAGCGGCGGATGTATCGCGTCCGAGTCGCGCGCAGGCGCGTCTCAGGCGTCCTTCGGCGCGTCCTCGGCCGGCGCCTCGCCCGCGCTGCGGGCGCGCCGGGTCGCGAGGCCGAGCCGGATCAGGTCGTCGCGCCGGCGGATCACGGCGCGCGTGATGTCGCTCCACTCCTCGTACCACCCGCGCAGGCGCACCAGCGCGTTGCGCCGCTCGCGCTCGGTCCGCTCGGCCGCGGGGTCGATCGGCGCGAGCGGGCTCGCGCTCTTCGCCGCCTTCACCAGGCGCGCGAGCCGGTCGCGCTCCGCCGCGTCGATGCCGCGCCGCGCGAGCGTCGCGATCGCCGCCTGATCTCCGCGGTCGCGGCTCTCCCCGAGGGCGTCGAGCCGCTCGAGCAGCGTCGCGACGACCACCACCGACTCCGCGCCGGTCGACGCGTGCAGCCCGGCGAGCACGCGCGTCGCTTGCGCGGGGTGACGGGCGCGCAGCGACGCGCGCACGATGCGCAGCAGTGGCTCGTCGATCGCCTCGAGCTCGCGCATCGCCTCGACGACCGCGGCGTCCTCGTCGGGCTCGGAGCGCTCGTCGAGGAACCCGATCGTCGCCTGGATGAGCGACCAGCCCTCGCGGTGCGCGGCGGCGTCGTAGCCCCGCGCGAGGAGCGCGCGGCGGATGCGGAGCGAGCTCCCAACGGCGCGGAGCAGGACCAGCGCGCGCGCGGGTGTCTCCTCGAGGATCTCGTCGGTGACCGTGGCCTCGAGCTCCTCGAGCTCGGTGGTGTCGTCGTCGCGGGTCGTGGGCATGAGCGCACCTCCGCCGCCGATCGTAACGAGCCCCGCGAGACCGCGGACGCGGACGGCGCGCGCGTCAGCGGCGGCGCCCCTCGAACGTCATGTGGCCGGTCGCGCAGAGCCCCTCGACGTCGGCCTCGTACTGCATGTCGCCGGAGAGGAAGTCGCCGTCCAACACCAGCATCCCGCCTGTGACCATCATCGTGAGGTGCCGGAAGTCGGGCAGGGTCGTGAGGCATCGCGTGGGGGCGAACGCCGCCTCGGTCTCGGAGCGCACGTCCAGCGGGAGCCGGCACGCGCCGTTGACGAACGCGTCGCCGTCGGACGTGTCGATGCGCCAGACCGACGACGTGACCGTCTCCATCGGGTCGAACCCGCCGCACGCGGCGACGGTCTCGGTGACGGTCACGTCGTAGAGGCCGACCCAAGCGTTGTCGGCGTCGCGGCAACCGGCGGCGAGCGTGAGTGGGAGGACGGCGCAGCAGAGGGCTCGAAGTCGCATGGCGCGAGGTCTGTCACGACGCGCGCGCCCGCGCCCTGCGCAGGCATCGCACCACTGCGCTCGGCCGTCTCTCAGGGCTCCACGGCGACCGGCGTCGACTGCGCGCCCGAGGCCTCGTCGCCGAGCTGTCCCGCGGCGTCGTCGCCCCAGCAGTACGCGGCGCCCGACGCGCCGAGCGCGCAGGTGTGGCTGCCGCCCGCGGCGATCACCGCGACGTCGTCGAGGTCCATCACGCTCACCGGCGTGCGGCGGATGACCGGGAGGCCGCTGATGTCGGAGCCGTCGCCGAGCTGTCCGCGCGCGCCGTAGCCCCAGCAGCGCGCGGTGCCGTCGGCGAGGCGGGCGCAGGCGTGGCGGGAGCCGGCGGCGATCCCGAGCGCGCCGGTGATGCCCGGGACCGGCGCGGCGGTGGGGCGATCGCCGCTGCTGCCGTCGCCGAGCTGGCCCGCGTCGCCGGCGCCCCAGCACGACACGCTGGTCGCGGTGCGGGCGCAGGTGAACCCCTGGCCGCCGTCGAGCTCGAGGACGCCGGTCACGCCGGTGACCTCGACGGGCGCGGTGCGGTTCTCGGTGGTGCCGTCGCCGAGCTGGCCGTCGGTGTTGAGCCCCCAGCACCGCACGCCACCGCCCGCGAGCACGGCGCACGAGTGGTAGTCGCCGGCGCCGATCGCGATCGCGCCGGAGATCCCGGGGACGGTGACCGGCGCGGCGCGGTCGGTGGTGGTGGCGTCGCCGAGCTGGCCGAATCCGTTCGCGCCCCAGCAGTGCACGGCGCCGCCGGCGAGCGCGCACGAGTGCGACGCGCCGAGGGCGATCGCGGTGACGCCGGTCAGGCCCGCGATGGTCGCGGGGACGCTGGAGCCGACGCTCGTGGTGCCGCGTCCGAGCTGCCCGTCGGAGTTCTCGCCCCAGCAGGCGACCGAGCCGTCCTCGAGCACGGCGCACGAGTGGTCCTCGCCGCCGGCGATCGCGACGACGGCGCCGAGCTCCTGCACGTCGGCGGGCGTCGACACCGCGGCGCCGGTCTCGGGCAGGCCCGCTTGTCCCAGCGCGTTCGAGCCCCAGCACTGCGCGGTGCCGCCGGTGGTGATCGCGCAGGAGTGGCGGTAGCCGAGCCCGAGCGATGCGTAGCCCGCGCCCGCGCCGGCGTCGTCGTCGGGCGACGCGGCGGCGTCGGTCGTGGGGGCGTCGGGCGGGGCGCTCGCGTCGACGGTCGGGCCGGCGTCGCGGGTCGCGTCGTCGTCGGAGCCGCACCCGGCGAGGAGCGCGAGGGCGAGCACCGCGACGCAACGCGGAGCACGAGGTGACGTGGTGGGAGCGAGGCGGTGCGGCATGGCCGCGATGGACTCGCGGGCCCCGTCCGATATTCGCGACGACGATGCCTCGGACATCAGTAGAGCGCGTCGACGACGGACGACATCTCGGCGCCCAAGCCGCGCCCGGTGAGCACGTACACGCGCTGATCCGACGCGGTCGCGGCGTAGGCTGCGTAGTGGATGCCGGTGACCGGCGTCCCGAGCGCCCACGCGTTCGTCACCGGGTCGAAGACGTGGGTCGCCCGCTCGACGTCGCCGGTCGTCGCGTGGACGCCGCCGGTCACGATCATCCGGCCGTCCGAGCGGAGCGCGGCGACGTTCCAGTGGAGCCCGACCGGCATCGGCGCCGCAGTGGTCCAGGTGTCGTGCGCCGGCGAGTAGATCTCGTTGAGGGTCGAGATCGCGCCGAAGATGTAGCCGCGGTTGCCTCCGGTGACCGCGATCCGCCCGTCGGGCAGCGTGACCGCGGTCGCGCGCTGGCGCGGGCTGAGCATCGGTGCGCCGGTCGTCCACGCCTGCGTGGCCGGGTCCAGGATCATCGTGCGCGACGTGACGTAGAGGGCGCCCGGGGTCGCCGCGTCCTGAGTGGCGAACACGTAGATGCGGCCGTCGGCGCCCAGCGCGCACGCGTGCTCGTGGGCGGCGAACGGCATGAGCGGGCCGGGGACGAATCGATCCGTCATCGGGTCGTAGACCGCGACGGTGGGGACGGGCGCGCCCGACGGGCTGCCGCCGATCAGGTAGATGCGACCGTCGCGGGCGGTCACCGCACAGCTCCGGTACGGCACGTACGGCGCGCTGGCGCCACGCCGGACGGTGCCGCTCGCGGGGCTGTAGATCTGCGTGAACGCGTTGAAGCCGACGCCGCTGGTGAACGCGCCGAAGACGACGATGCGCCCGTCGTGCGTGGGCGCGGCCGAGCCGCCGTACACCGGCACGAGCTCGCTCGGGGTCGAGCCGTGCCACGTCGGTCCGCACGCGCCCGCGGTGCAGAACTGCGCGGCGCCGCACGCCGCGCCGTCGGGGCGCGGCGAGTACGCCGTCGTCGAGGCCGCGGGCGCGCATGCGCGGCACTCGTTCGCGGGGTCGAGCGCGTCCGGCGCGCGGAACGCACCCTCGACGAAGCAGCCGCTCCGGCAGCTCCCCGCGTCGCACACCGCGCCGTCGCCGCAGCGCTCGCCGTCGGGGCGCGTCGTCCACTCCGTGGTGCTGGTCGAGGGCGCGCAAGCCCGGCAGGGGCTCGAGGGATCGCTGCTGTCCGGCGCGCGGACCGCGCCGTCGACGAAGCACCCGGGCGCACACGCGGCGGCGCTGCACACCGCGCCGTCGCCGCAGCCGGTGCCGTCGTCGAGCGGGGTCCACGCGGTCGTGCTCGCCTCGGGCGCGCAGCGCCGGCACGGGGTCGCGGGGTCGATCGAGCCGGGCGCGCGGAGCGCACCATCGATGAAGCAGCCCGCGACGCACGCGAGCGCGTCGCAGATGAGTCCCGCGCCGCATGCGGCGCCGTCGGCGCGGGGCGACCACGCGCGTGGATCGATCGTCGGGTCGCACTCGAGGCACGGGTCGTCCGGGCTCGTCGCGGCGGGCGGGTAGCTCGCGCCGTCGATCAGACAGCCGGTCCCGCACACGCCCGCGGCGCAGACCTGGCCACCGCCGCACTCCTCGCCGTCGGCGAGGCGCGTCCATCCGCTCGCCGACGGCGAGGGATCGCATCGCTCGCACGGGTTGTCGGGGTGGAGCGCGCCGGGCTCGAAGGTGGCGCCCGAGATGCGGCAGGCAGGCGCGCAGTCCGCCGCGTCGCACCGGGCGCCGGAGTCGGCTGGACCGGCGTCGTGCGGCGCCGCGTCGGCGGGGTCGGTGTCGTCGGAGGCGCACGCGGCGAGCGCGACGGACAAGGCGAGGGCGAGGCGAAGCGAGGACTGCATCGGGCCCCGATGCTACCGCGCCGCGTTCCCGCGCGGCGCTGCCGCTCAGTCGTCGAGCGCGACGTCGTCGAGCAATTCTCCAGTCGTGTGCGCGATCTGCAGGTCCGCGCTCACGAGATCGATCATCGCGCGCAGCCGCCGGAGCTGCGCGTTGCGGAGCTCGGACTGCGCCTCGAGCACGACCGTCGGCGTGCTCGCGCCGAGCTCGAAGCGCTCCTGCTCCGCGCGCGCGAGCTCCTCGGCGATGCGCACCGTCTCGTCGGCGAGCGCGAGCCGGCGGCGCGCGACGCTCGCGCGATCGAGCAGCGTCGCGGCCTCGGCGCGCACGCGATCGCGCGCCGCTTCGAGCCTGCGCTCTGCGACCTCCACCGCGAGGCTCGCGCGCTCCATCTGCGCGCGGCGCTGCGCGTCGTCGAGCGGCATCTCGAATTCGAGCGAGACCATCCCGGTGACCGCCGCGAACCGGCCGACCTGCGCGAAGGGCTCGCCCGCGTCGTCGTAGCCCATGCCGTGCAGCCCGAGCTCGCCGCTCAGATCGAGGCGCGGCTCGAGCGCGGCGCCCGCGGTGCGCTCCGCCTCCTCGGCGCTGCGCACCTGCATCTGCAGCTCGAAGAGCTCGGGCGAGCGCTCGATCGCGATCGCGATCACGTCGGCGTCGCGCGGCGCGGGGAGCGTGGGCGCCTCGTCGTGCGGTGAGAGCGCGGTCGATCGCTCGCCGCCGATCACGCGCGCGAGCTCGAGCTGGCGGACCCGCAGCTCGCCCTCGGCCGCCGCGACGGTCTCCTCCATCGCCGCGAGCTGCCGCGCGAACGAGAGCACGTCCGCGGGCGCGACGCTGCCGAGCTCGCGCCGCGCGTTCGCGTCGGCGTGCTGGGTCGCGGCGACACGTCGCGCCTCGACGTCGACCTCGAGCGCCTGCCGCGCGTACCAGAGCTCCCAGTACGCCGAGAGCGCGTCGCGCACGAGCTCGCTCGCGGCGCGGTTGCGCGAGGCGGTCGCGGCGTCGAGCTCGACCCGCGCCTGGCGCAGCTGCGCGAGCCCGTTGCGCTCCCAGCCGTTGCGCAGGAGCGACTGGGTGACGCCGAGCGTGACGTCGAACGAGTACCCGGGGCCGATCGCGATCGGCGTGGGGATGGTCGCGAGGAGGATCGCGCGGCGGAACTGGCGCGCGCCCGCGACGCGCAGCTGCATCGACATGCCCCACTCGAACGCGCGCGAGAGCTGCGCGCCGAGCACGACCTGCTCGTGGTAGCTCTGCGCGACGCCGACCTGGGTGAGCGAGGGCGTGTCGCCGATGTCGAGCGACGCGTCCATGCCGAGCACGAACGTGTAGCGAGCCTCCTCGGAGAGGACGAGCTGCGACGCGCGGCGTCGCTCGAGCAGCGCGGCGCGCAGCGTGGGGCTCTGATCGGCGGCGAGCGAGACGACGCCGCCAGGGCTCAGCACGTCGCTCGTCTGCGCGTGGACCGGCGCGGCGACGAGCAGCACCGCGAGGATCGCGATCCACCTACTCATGTCGCTGCGGCTCACTCATGACAGTGCAGCTCACTCATGTCGCAGCGCCTCGATGGGATCGAGCCGCGCCGCGCGGCGCGCCGGGTACCACCCGAAGAACACGCCGACGAGCGCGGAGAACACGAACGACCCGAGCACGACGTCGGCGCCGAACACGAACGGCAGGCCGAGCCCGCGCGCCGCGAGCGCGCTCGCGCCGAGCCCGAGCGCGATCCCCGCGAGCCCGCCGACGACCGAGAGCACGACCGCCTCGATGAGGAACTGCGAGAGGATCTCGCGCGAGCGCGCGCCGATCGCGAGGCGGATGCCGATCTCGCGCGTCCGCTCGGTCACCGAGACCAGCATGATGTTCATGATCCCGATGCCGCCGACGAGCAGCGACACGCCGGCGATCGCGCCGAGCAGCGCGGTGAGCACGCCGGTGACCACGCCGAGCATGTTGCTGACCTCGCGGAGGTCGCGCACCGAGAAGTCGTCCTCCTCGCCGTGCTGGATGTGACGGCGCTGGCGCAGCAGCGCGGTGATCTCCGACTGCACGCGCGACGTCGCGCCGTCGTTCGCGGAGACCGCGATGACGCCGATGTCGTCGCTGCCGAGCAGACGGCGCTGCACCGCCACCAGCGGCATCACGACGAAGTCGTCCTGGTCCTGGCCGAACGTCGACTGACCGCGCGACTCGAGCACGCCGATCACCTCGCACGCGACGCTCGCGACGCGGACCCGCGCGCCCACCGGATCGCCGGAGCCGAAGAGCTCGCGGCGCACGGTCTCGCCGAGCACGCAGACCGCGGTGCCCGAGCGCACCTCGCCCTCGTGGAAGCGGCGTCCGATCGCGACGTCCCAGTCGCGCACCACGAACCAGTCGTTGGTCGCGCCGGTGATCGAGGTGCTCCAGTTGCGCGAGCCGTAGACGATGCGCGCCGCGGCACCGGCGTTGGGCGCGACCGCGAGCGCGTCGGGGATCTGCTCGTCGATGGCGCGCGCGTCGGCGAGGGTGAACGGGCGCGAGACGCTCGAGGGGCCGCGCTGGTTCGCGGCGCCGGGCACGACGATGAGGAGGTTGTTGCCGAGCGAGGCGATCTCGTTGGTGACCTTCGCGGTCGCGCCGCGCCCGAGCGTGACCATCGCGATCACCGACGCGACGCCGATCACGATGCCGATCGTCGTGAGGAACGAGCGCAGCGGGTTGCGGCGCAGCGAGCGCAGCGCGAGGAGGATCGTCGCGCCGATCACGACGGGGCCTCGTTCTTCGCGTCGGAGAGGATGCGCCCGTCGCGGAAGGTCACGAGCCGCTCGCAGTACGCGGCCATGTCGGGCTCGTGGGTGACCATCACGATCGTGATCGACTGCTCGCGGTGGAGGCGCTGGAGCAGCTGCATGATCTCGACGCTGCGCTGGGAGTCGAGGTTGCCGGTGGGCTCGTCGGCGAGGATGACCGCGGGATCGGTGACCAGCGCGCGCGCGATCGCGACGCGCTGCTGCTGGCCGCCCGAGAGCTCGCTCGGCATGTGGCGCGCGCGATCGGCGAGGCCGACGCGCTCGAGCGAGGACATGGCGCGCGCGCGTCGCTCGTCGCTGCGCACGCCGCGATAGAGCAGCGGCAGCTCGACGTTCTCGAGCGCGCTGGTGCGCGCCAGCAGGTTGAACCCCTGGAACACGAACCCGAGGTGCAGGCGCCGCAGCATCGCGCGCTGATCGCGATCGAGCCCGCCGACCGAGACGCCGTCGAAGAGGTACTCGCCGCCCGTCGGCTGATCGAGGCAGCCGAGGATGTTCATGCACGTGCTCTTGCCCGAGCCGCTCGAGCCCATGACGGCGACGAACTCGGCGCGCCCGATCGCGAGGTCGACTCCGTCGAGCGCGCGCACCTCGGCGTCGCCGTGCCCGTAGACGCGCTCGACCTTGCGCAGCTCGAGCAGCGAGGTGGTCACGGCTCGACCACCCCGGTGAGGACCTCGGTGCCCTCGGAGATGCCCTCGCCCTCGATCACGGTGCGCACGCCGTTGCTGGCGACGACGCGCACGACGTGAGGACGCGGCGAGCCGTTCTCGAGCGTCCAGATGCGCGCGCCCTCGGGCAGGCTCGCGGTGGGATCGGGGCCGCTGCGCGGCGCGGGCGGCGCGAAGCGGAGCGCGGGATCGGGCACCAGCAGCACGCCGTCGAAGCGCTGGGTCACGATCGTCGCGGTCGCGGTCATGCCGGGGCGCAGGAGGGCCTCGGCGTTGTCGACGTCGAGCATCGCGCGGTACGCGACCACGCCGCCCTCGGTCGTCGGCGCGAGATCGACGCGGTGGATCGTCGCGTCGAACGTGCGATCGGGGTAGGCGTCGACGGTGAACGTCGCGCGCTGACCTTCTTGCACGCGCCCCACGTCGGCCTCGTCGATGTCGACGGTGAGGCGCATGCGCGCGAGATCCTCCGCGACCTCGAAGAGCTCGGGCGTCTGGAACTGCGCGGCGATCGCCTGGCCGGGCTCGACCGTCCGCGTGAGGACGACGCCGGAGATCGGCGAGCGGATGACCGCGCGCTCGAGGTTCGCGTCCTGCCGGGCGAGGGTCGCGCGCGCGACCTCGAGCTGCGCGTTCGCGCTCGCGAGCTGGGCCTCGGCGCGCTCGCGCGCGGCGTTCGCCTGCTCGAGCTCGCTGTCGGGCACCAGGCCGCGGCCGTGCATCGCGGCGGCGCGGGTCGCGGTGCGCGCCGCTTCCTCGGCGGTCGCGCGCGCGACGCGCAGCGAGGCCTGCACCGCGGACACGTTCGCGCGCGCCTCGCGCACCTGGGCCTGGAGCTGGATCGGATCGAGCTCGACCAGCACGTCGCCGACGTTCACCCGATCGTTCGGCTCGACCAGCACGCGCGCGACGCGGCCCGAGACCTCGGCGCCGATCGTGACGGTGTTCGTCGCGGCGAGGGTGCCGGTCGCGGTGACGGTCGCGGTGAGATCACCGCGCTCGACGCGCGCCGACTCGTAAGGCGAGGGCGGCGGGGTCCGGCGCCGCCACGCCATCACCGCGAGCGAGAGCGCGGCGATCGCGACCACGACCGCGAGGGCCACGAACACCGTGCGGCCCCGCGACCGCGTCGGGATGCCGAGGCGCTTCAGCGCGTGCGCGTCCGCCATGATGGGCGAGGTGTGTACCCGCCGCGCGGCCGAATTGCATCCGGGCTTCGCAGTTCTTTACGCAGATCCGCTCACGGCGCGAGGGCGCGCGCGACCGCCTGCGAGAGCTCGGCCTCGTCGTACGGCTTGGACAGCACCTCGCGAACGTCGAGGTCGCGGGCGGGCTCGACGTCGTCGCTGGTGGGCACGAGCCCGGTCGTCATGACGACGCGCACCACGGGATCGATGGCGCGCAGCGCGAGCGCGGTCTCGCGTCCGTCCATGCCCGGCATGACCATGTCGAGCACCACCGCGCCGATGCGGTCGTGCGCATCGCGGAACGCGTCGACCGCCTCGCGCCCGCTGCCCGCGGCGATCACGTCGTAGCCCAGCGATTCCAAGGTGTGCGCGGTCATGCTGAGCACGAGCGGCTCGTCGTCGACGACGAGGATCGTGCCGCTGCCGCGCACGACGTGCGACGTCGCGGGCGTGGTGCGCTCGGCCGGCACGTCGCACGCGGGCAGCCACACGCGCATCGTCGTGCCCGCGGCGGAGGTCTCGGCGATCTCCGCGGTGCCGCCGTGGGCGCGCGCGACGCCGTACACCGTCGAGAGCCCGAGCCCGGTGCCCTTCGTCGCGCCGACGAGCTTGGTCGTGACGTAGGGCTCGAACACACGATCGCGCACCGCGGGATCGACGCCTGGGCCGTCGTCCACGACGTCGAGCACGAGGTGATCGCCGGGCGCGAGCACGGGATGGCCCTCGGGGACGTGCTCGCGCCGGGTGCGCACCACGATGTGCCCCGGCCCGGGGAGCGCGTCGCGCGCGTTCATCACGAGGTTCATCACGACCTGCTCGAGCTCGGTCGGATCGCCGAGCACGACGTCGGCGGACGCCTCGAGCTCGGCGCGCACGACGATGCGTCGCTCGAAGGTGCGCTGCGCGAGCTCCACGATCGGCGCGACCACGTCGGCGAGCGAGATCGGACGCGCGGCGTGCTGTCCGCGCCGGGCGAAGCCGAGCAACGAGCGCGTGAGCTTCGCGGCGCTCGCCGCGACGTCGTCGAGGTGCTGCACCAGCGCGAGGCGGGTGGGATCGCGCTCGTCCTTGCGCAGCTGCGTCGCGACGAGCTTCACGATGGCGAGCAGGTTGTTGAAGTCGTGCGCGATGCCGCCCGCGAGGCTGCCGACCGACTCGAGCCGGCGCATCGCGTGCAGGCGCTGCTCGCTCTCGGCGCGCATGCGCTCGGTCTCGACCTCGCGCGTGATGTCGGTGAACGCCTCGACGACGTAGGCGATCGCGCCGTCGTCGTCGAAGAGCGGTCGCGCGAGCACGCGCAGGTAGCACTTCGTCGCGTCGTGGCGGTGGATGACGAGATCGTCGATGATCTCGGTGCGCTGGCTACGCATGACGCGCTCGAAGGGCATCTGGTCCTCGGGGTACGGCGCGCCGTCGGGCAGGTGCACGCCGTAGGGCCCGACGTAGTTGCCGCGCGCCGCGCCCTCCGGCGGGGTGATGCCGAGGATGTGCTCGAACTCGCGGTTGACGTAGACGACCTCGCCGCCGGGCGCGCGGCCGACCCAGACCGCGACGGGGAGCGCGTCCGCGAAGCGGACGACGGCCTCGAGCTCTTCTCGCGCGCGCGACATTTCGCAGCGCGAGCATATGCGCACCGCGCGCGCCGAGATCACCCGGCGAGCGAGAGCGCGGCGCGATCGGCTGCGCGCGCGAGGATCTCCTCGGTGTGCGCCGCGATGCGCTCGCCGCGCTCGCGCGAGATCAGCGGGACGGTGTGGCCCACCGCGATGGTGAGCGTGCCGCGGAACGTGCTGACCGCCGCCAGGAGCGAGCCGAGGATCGAGGGCGCGGCGGCGAACCCGCAGGCGCGCACCTCGAGCGGTCCGTACGCGTGCTCGAGCCCGAGCTGCTCCAGCACGCCGAGGTTCGTCACCGCGAGCGCGCCGGTGAAGACGTGCTTCGGGAGCAGCGACGAGGTGAGCGCGCGACCCATGAGCTGCGTCGCCGCGACGATCACCGCGCCGCCGCCCGGCGCGCTCGTCCAGTGCTCGCCCGCATCGATCGCGCGGCGCACGCCATTCGTCGCCTCGCGCGCGAGCGCGAGCGGATCGCCCGCCGGGTCGGTGCGCAGGCGCGTCGAGACCGACGAGACGTAGTAGCCGACGACGTCGCGCGGCATCTCGGGCACGCGTCGCCGCAGATCGACGGGGTGCATCACGTCGAGCACGACCTCGCCGCGCTCCATCTCGCGCGCGACCGCCATCGCGAGCGCCGCGGAGACGAGGCCGTGCAGCGTGGCGCCGGTCTCGCGCGCGGCGCGCGTGAGCGCCTCGGTGCGCTCGGGGTCGATCACGATCGGGCGGACGACGACCTCGCTCTCGTCCGGCGTGGCGAGCGCGTCGGGGCGCAGCCGCACCGGCTGAGGCGGGCGCTGCATCGCGGAGAGCGCGGCGAGCGTGGGGCGCAGACGACGCCATCCGCGCACGGGCTCGGGGTAGTACGCCGCCTGTCCGGGGGACTCGACCGGGGGCAGCGCGCGACCCGGCTCACCGAGCAGACGCAGCAGATCGCGCATCACCATCACACCGGAGCGCCCGTCGCTGACGAGGTGGTGGAGCGTGAGCACGAACGTGCGCTCGTGCGGACCGTGACGAACGACATCGAGCACGCCGCGCGGCCCGGCGTCGTCCCACACGCGATGTCGGTAAGAGAACGAGGCCCAGGCGTCTTGCGCGTCGCGGAACGAGAGCGCGATCGGCGGCGCCTCGCCGAGCGCGAACTGCGTCGCGAGCCCGGCGCGTCGGATCACGCGCGCCGAGAGCAGCGGATGGCGCTGCGAGAGCGCGCGCAGCGCATCGGGGATGGCGCGCTCGTCGAGCTCGCCGTGCACGCGCGCCAGCGTGCTGAAGTCCATGGTGAAACAGCGATCGAGCGCGTCGGTCATCCGCTCGGTCAGGTTCGTCGCGCGTGTGCTCGTCACGTCGCGCAGCGTCCCATGCGCGCGCGCATCGCGCTGCGACCAGGAGGCGCTTCGTCGGGGGCCACGCGCGGTCCGATCGTCGTCGTTCACGTCCACGTCTACGGTCGACGCGACGACGTCGTTTCACGCGGAAGGGGGCGGCCAGGTCGAGACGCGATTGCGACCCTTGCGCTTCGCGTCGTAGAGCGCCGAGTCCGCGCGCGCGACCAGCGCCTCCGCGGTCTCGCCCTCGCGCGCCTTCGCGACGCCGACGCTGATCGAGAGTCGACCGAGCGGCTGGTCCTTCGTGCCCGGCAGCTCGATCGCGGCGACCGCGGCGCGCAGCTTGTCGCCGACCTTCGCCGCCTCGTGCTCGTCCGCGCCCGCGAGCACGACGAGGAACTCCTCGCCGCCGACGCGCGCGACCGTGTCGACCTCGCGCACACCGCGCGCGAGCACGCGCGCCACCTCGACGAGCACCGCGTCGCCCGCGGGATGACCGCAGCGGTCGTTCAGCTTCTTGAAGTGGTCGACGTCGATCGCGAGCAGCGACACCGCGTGCCCGAAGCGCCGCGAGTCGGCGAGCGCCTTCGCGAGACGCTCCTCGAACAGTCGGCGGTTCGCGATCCCGGTGAGCGCGTCGTGGGTCGAGCGCGCCTCGAGCTCCTCGAAGAGCTGCGCGTTGTGGATCGCGAGCGCGACCTGATCGGCGAGCGCCTCGACGTAGCGCGTCTCTTCCTCGGTCAGCGGATCGGTCGGCGGGCGGGTCAGCGCGAGCACGCCGATCATCGCGCCCTTCACCTGGATCGGCACCGACATGAACGAGCCGGTGCGCGGGACCTCGCCCCAGAACGCCAGGTACTCGGGCGCCGCCGCGACGTCGGGCACCACCACCGACTCGCCCTTCGCCGCCGCCTCGCCCGAGAGCCCCTCGCCGACGCGGATCGTGCGCCCGAGCACGGTGCTGGGATCGGTGAAGCCCCACGCGGCGCGGATCGCGAGCCGCTCGCCCTGCTGGATGAGCACCGCGACCTCGCGGAAGCGCAGCGCGGGCCCGAGCCGGTCGACGAGCGCGCGCAGCACCGAGTCGAGGTCGTGGCTGCTCGCGCTCTCGCGCAGCACCTCGAAGAGCAGCGCGCGCTCGCGCAGCCTGGCCTCGAGCTCCTCGGTCTTCCGCGCGAGGTCCGCGGCGAGCTTGCGCTCGCGTCGCGTGGCGTCCTGCTCGCGTCGCGCTTGCGAGCTGGTCGCGGCGATGCGCATCTCGAGGAAGCGCGCCACCGCATCGAAGCGGCGCGTCGCGCGGCGCACGGCGAGCGCGCCCGCGATCGCGGCGCCGATGCCCGCCCACGTGACCAGCACCGGCGCGAGTGGAACGGCGAGCGAGAGCGCGTGCACCACGAGCGCAGCGAGCGCCGAGCCGAGCGCGGCGCCCAGCGCGGATGCGAGCGGAACGGTGCGCGCCAGCGATCGCGCGAGGCCTTCGCGCGTCGCATGGGACCCTGCGCGTCCCTGTCGCTCGCCGGGCCCCCCGGCCCCGCGCTCGTCCATCCGAACCAGCACCACGCACCTCGACCCGGGGCAGCGCACCGGGGTTCGCGCGCAACGTCCGCGTCGCGCGCTCCATTTCTTCCCGCTCGTCCGCTCGCGCGCCAGCCGGGACGCGCAGCCGCTCGCGATTTTCGCGGTGGCGACGTCGCGCCGAGATCGGCCTCAGGTGGGCCGAGCCGCCAGAACGTCGAAGCCCCGGACCGCTGGCACGGCCGGGGCTCGATGATCTCACGGAGATGATGGCGACGAGTGGAATCGAACCACTGACCTAGCGCGTATGAAACGCCCGCTCTAGCCGACTGAGCTACGTCGCCGTTTCGCTCGTTTTCCGCGGAGTTTTGGGCCCCACGGTCGAGGTAGCGGCGGAGTATTGGAGAGAGGTCGCAGGCTGTCAAATCCGATCTCGGGTCGCGCTCGAATCCTTGCGCCGGGCGCCTCGTTGCGATACCCGCAGCCCTCGTCGTGGCAGGTCCTGCACGCGTTCCTCCGGTGGTCTGGCTCGCGCTCCCGCTCGTCGGGGCGGCGCTCGGTGCGGTGGCCCTCGCGTTCGCCGGGGAAGAGGCGGGCGAGATCGTGGTCGAGACCCGGCGCGACCAGCCGAGCCCCGATGCGGGTGTGGTGGTCGCGGCGAGCACGCCGGAGGACGCCGGCACGCACGACCCGCGCTTCGCGCCCGACGGCGCGATCCTCGCTGCGCCGAGCGACGAGGACTACGCGTGCCTGCGCCCGGCGCTCGAGTACCCGCGCGATCCCGCGTGCGACGAGGGCGCGCCGTATCCGCGGTGTCGCTGGCAGCTCCCGACCGGGCGCGAGTCGGGCGGGCTCTGGCGCACGTGGCGCAACACCACCGACGATCATCGCTGGGCGCGCCCCGGGCTCGTCTCGCTGATCGCGGCGACGGCCGCGGAGTACCAGCGTCGCTGGCCCGGCGAGGTGGTGACGGTCGGCGACCTCGATGCGGCGGGGCCGCGCCATCAGACCCACGATCGCGGCGTCGACGTCGACCTGTACCTCGAGCACGCGATGATCGCGCAGAACATCGGGGGCGGGCGTTATCCCGACAACTACGCGCAGCGCTCGGCGCGCGAGGTCGAGCTGCTGCGCGCGCGCGTGATCGACCTCGCGAAGATCCTCGCGACCTGCTCGGGCGGTCGGCTGCGCATCTACTACAACGACCCCGATCTGGTCCGCGACTTCCGCGCGTGGTTCGAGGGGCGCGGCATGACGAGCGACGTCGGGCCGCCGATGCTGATGCACAACCCGCTGCATCGCTTCCATTTCCACATGACCGTCGCGGAGGATCTCGCGGTCGTGCCCGCCGCGAACGACTGATCTCCGCGGCGCGCGCGAACTACGAGCGCGCGCAGTGGAACGGATAGGCTCCTCGCGCGTCCCAAGGTCCGCACCCACGGCGAATCGCGTCGCGTGGGTCGTACGACGCGTGACCAGGAGCTCCATGCGCACGAGCCCGCGCTCTCTTCTTCTCTTCGCTCTCGTCCTCTTCGCCCCAGCGCTCGCCCGCGCACAGGACGCCGACGCCGTGGATCCCGCGAGCCCGGTGGGCTACGAGCTCGCGCTGCACGGGAGCACCGCCGCCGAGCGCGGCGCGATGGTGCGCCTGCACGGCACCGCGTACGAGGTCCAGGGCCTCTCCGATCTGCGCCCGACGCCGGGGCTCGAGCTCGACGTCACGCTCACGCAGCAGCGAAGGGTAGGGCACGGCCGCGAGGTGGTGCTGCGCGCGCACGCGCGGAGCGTCGAGCAAGGACGTGTGACCATCGAGGTGCCGGTGCCGCTCGAGGATCTCGCGGCGCCGTGGATCGAGGTGCACGTGCATCGCGCCGGGATCGCGGGGCGCGTCTTCCGGTTCCCGATGACGCAGCTCGCGGCGCGGGGCGTCGACGTGCTGACCGATCGCAATCGCTATCAGCCGGGCGAGACGGTGCGCGTCTGGTCGCTGGTGCGCGCGGTGCGCGATCGCGCGCCGATCCCGAGCGCGCCGATCGTCTTCCGACTGCACGATCAGCAGGGCACGATGGTCGCGGAGCGGCGCACCGAGACCGGCGCGTCGGGCGCGGCATCGGTCGAGATCGTGATCCCCGAGGGCGCGGCGCTCGGGCGATGGACGGTGCAGGCGCAGGCGGAAGGCGCGCCGCTCGCCGCGCGTGCGATCACGATCGTGCGGCGCACCGTCGAGCGGCTCGCGGTGGAGGTCACGCTCGACCGCGAGGTGCTCGAGCCCGGCGCGCCGCTCGGCGGTCGGGTGCGGGTGACGACGCCCTCGGGCACGCCGGTGCGCGGCGCGCGCGTGTCGCTGACGGTCGGCGACGAGAACGCATCGCCGCTCGAGCTGGTGACCGACGACGAAGGCATCGCGGTGATCGACGCGCGCGCGCCGAGCTTCCTCGCGGGCGACGCGGCGCCGCGGCAGGTGATCGCGCGCGTGAGCCACGCGGCGCACGGCACGCTGGTGGGCTCGGCGGCGTACACGCTCGCGCGCACGCGATGGTTGGTCGCGGCGACGCCCGAGGCGGGCGGGCTGGTGCCCGAGATCGACACCGAGCTGTACCTCGCGGTGAGCGACCCGCGCGGGCGGCCGATCTCGCAGGGCGTGGAGCTCGAGGTGCGTGGGCTCGGCGTGCCGAACGGACGCGCGACGGCGCGCACCGATGCGCACGGGCTCGCCTCGGTGCGGGTGCGCCTGCCGCGCGGTGCGGCGGCGCGCGCGCAGGGTGGGGCGTGCGCGGGGCAGCCCGCGACGAGCTTCGAGGTCGAGGTGCGCACCCAGCCGGCGTCGACGCTCGCGACGGTGTGCGCGCGGGTGGCGCTCGAGGCGGGCGTGCTCGCGCGGGCGCGCACGCCGGTGGTCGCGCCCGGGTCGCGGGTGGAGATCGAGCTGATCCGGCGTCCGCGCGCGAACGGACGCCTGGTGCTGGTCGAGGCGCTCGCGAACGATCGCGCGGTCGCCGCGGCGTGGGGTGATGCGAGCGCGCGGAGCGTGACGCTCGTGTTGCCGGCCGACGTGCAGGGCGTGCTCCGGGTGCGCGCGCGTCCGGTGTCGGCGGCGGATGCGTCGCGCCCGATGGGTGAGCTCGGCGCGGCGCTGATCGAGCGCGGCACGATCACCGCGATCCTCGTGCGTCCCGCGGACGCGTTCGCGCTCGACGTGACGCCCGAGCGCGAGCTGCATCGGGTGCGCGAGCGCGCCGACGTCGCGGTGCGTGCCAGCGTGTCGCCGGAGCGGGGGTGGATCGCGCTGCTCGCGCGCGACGAGGCGGCGCACGGTGGGGAGAGCGATTTCGCGCTCGAGTGGATCGCGGGCGAGCTGCGCGACGTGCTGCGCGGGCCCTTCGACGCGACGAACGAGCGCTACGTGCGCGCGTCGCTCGCGAGCTCGCTGCCGCTCGACGGCGCCGTGACGCAGCCCGCGCCGCTGGTGCAGGAGCCGTGGGACACGCACGAGAGCCCGACCGGCAGCGCGCCGGTGCTCGCGGGCGGCGTGCTGCGCGATCCGATCGCGGCGCGCGAGGAGCTGCGCCGTCGTGGTCTCGCGCCGGTGATGCACGCGATCGAGCGCGCGGTGGCGCAGCTGGGGTCGGACCGCGCCGCGCGCGATGCGCTGGTGCGCACGAGCGGCACGCGCGTGGAGCTGCGACCCGATGTGGTGGAGCGCGTGGTCGCGATGCACCTGCTCGCGCCCTCGCAGGCGCTCACGCTCGGTGGTCAGCCGCTGACGCTCGCGATGATCACCGCGGCGGATCCGAGCTTCACGTTCGATCGCATCGCGCGGCGTGTGGCGCGCGAGCGGCTGGTGCGCTTGCTGGTCGCGCTCACGCGGTTCGCGAATCCGGACGACGATGCAGCGCTGCGTGCATCGGCGGGGGAGCCGCCCGAGCGCTGGCTCGCGCGCGTGGTGCAGCTCGGGATGCTTCCTGCGGACGCGCTGATCGATCCGTGGGGTCGGCCGTTCGCGCTCCGTCGCGTCGGAGGGCGTGGCCCCGCGCTCGTCGTGTCGTCGCGCGCGGTCGACTACGAGCTCGCGTCGCCGGGGCCCGATGGGCGCGCGGGCACGGCCGACGACGTGCGTGATCCGTTCGAGCGCGCGGTGCCGGCGCGCACGCCGTACGCGGTGATCTCGGGCGAAGACCGCTTGATGGAGCAGCTCTCGCGGCTCGCGCCGGGAGAGCGCGTGCTGCAGGCGCTGGTGACCGCGTACCGACGGCTCGGGCTCGCGGCGGAAGAAGAGCGACGCGCCGGGCCGGTGACCGCGACGGTGAGCGAGTCGGACATCCGACTGCAGGCCGAGCTCGCCGACATGCAGGCCGAAGCTGATCGGATGGCGCGCGAGATCGAGCAGCAGGCGATGGGCGGCGCCGCCGCCAGCGGCGAGAGCGTGGCCTACGACTTCGCCGACGACGCCGAGGGTGGCCGCGGCCGTCGCGCGCGAGACGCGCCTGCGCGTGAAGCACCGCAGGCCCAGGCCCCCGCGCAGCCCGTCGCGCCGGATCGCCTCCAGGCAATGGGCTCGGTGGTGCGCGAGGAGTTCCCCGCGACGCTGTTCTTCGTCGGCGAGGTCGCGCTCGATGCGAGCGGCACCGCGCGCATCACGATCCCGCTCGCCGACGCGCTCACGACGTATCGCCTCGAGGCGATCGGCTGGACCACGTCGGGCTGGATCACCTCGGGTCGCGGCAGGGTCCGCGTCGATCAGGAAGCGATGGTCGACGCGCCGGTGCCGCCCGCCGCGCGCATCGGCGACCTGATGCGCCTGCCGGTGCGCGTGCAGAATCGCACCACCGAGCCGCTGCGCGCGCGCTTCGAGATCACGATCGAGGGCGCGGCAGGGCTCGACGTCGAGCCGCTCGCGCCGATCGAGATCCCGCCCGGCGACTCGCGCGAGGCGATCGCGGTGGTGCGTGCGCGCGCCGCCGGTGAGGGCGCGATCGTGGTGCGCGCGCTGCGCGAGGACGGCACCGCGCTCGACGCGGTGCGCCGGCCGATCGTGGTGATCGAGGACGCACGACGCGTGGTCGAGCAGCGTCGCGAGCTCGTGGGGAGCGGCGACGAGATCACGATCGACGTGCCCGCGCGCGCGCTGCAGCGCGGCCCCGGTCAGCTGCGCGTCGCGGTGGGCGGCGCGATCGTCGGCGACCCCGCGGAGTGGGCGAGCGATGGAGACGCGGTGCAGGCCGCCTGGGCGCTCGCGATGGCGCGCCGCCCGATGCCCGACGTCGCGCGCGACGCGGTGCTCTCGCAGCTGCCGACCGACCCCGGCGTCGACGAGGGCTGGTTCCGCGGCTGGGACCCGCTGCACCTCGCGACGCTGCTCGGGGCGGGATGGACGCTGCCCAACCTGAGCGAGGACGCGGCGGCCGCCGCGCTGCGCTCGCTCGCGACGCAGCTGCCCGAGGAGGTGCGCGACGCGCGCATCGTGCGCCCCGACATGCCGGTGTTCGCGCCCGCGTCGGCGATGCTCGTCGCGCTCGCGCCGGCGATCCGCGACGTCGATGCGCACCCGAGCGCGCGCGACGATCTGCTGCGCCTCGTCGATCGCCTTCGCCGCCTCGCGTCGGCCGAAGGCGCGCGTGCCTCCGACGCGCCCGCGACGTGGGCGCGTGTCGCCGCCGCGCTCGCGCTGAGCCGCCGTGGCGCCGACGATCCGCGCGCGAGCGAGATGCTGCGCCGCGCCGAGCGCCACGTCTTCGCGCTGCGCTCGTCCGACGGAGGCGATCAGGCGTGGCTCGAGCCCGACGCCGACGACGGCGGCATCGAGCCGCGCGTCGAGCCCACCGCGCACCTCGCGCTCGCGCGCATCGCGATGGGCGAGCCAGAAGGCGCGATGCCGCTGCTCCGCAACATCGCCGACATCGCGCGCGGCGCGCACCGATGGCCGCCTCGGGTGCGCGCGCTCGCATCGGCGGCCGCCGCGCTGCTCACGCGCGGGGCGATCGAGTCGATCGCGGTGACGCTCGACGGACGCGCGATCGAGAGCGCGCTCGAGGGCGGCGTCGCGAGCGCGACGCTCGACGGGCTCGGCGCGCCGGGCGCGCATCGCATCGTGATCACGTTGCCCGAGGGCGCGCTCGCCCTCGCGACGATCGATCTGCGCTACGCGCTCCCGTGGGACGTCGCGCCCGCGCGCAGCGCGCGCCTCGATCTCGCGTGGACCGGCGAGACCGGCGCGCGCGACGTGCGCTCGGGCTCGCTGCTCACCGTGCACAACCGCGGCGCGCGGGTGATCGCGCGACCGATCGTCGAGATCGAATTGCCCGCGGGCGCCGAGCTCGACGAGCCCACGCGCGAGGCGATGACCGCGCTGCTCGCCGCACCGCCCGAGCTCGAGGGCGCCACGCTGCGCCTGCACCTGCGTCCGATGGCGCCCGGCGGCTTCACCGCGATCCCGGTGCGCGCCCGCTGGTCGGTCGGCGGCACGCTGCGCGGCCTCGGCGCGAGCGCGTGGGACGACGCCGCGCCGCCGCGCGCCGACGTGCGCGCGGTGAGCGTGCTGCCCTCGCGCGAGCTCGTGATCGCCGACGACGGCCCCGAGCCCGAGCCGCCCGAGGCCGACGCGTCGCCGCCGCCCGAGCCCAGACCTCCGGTGCCGATGCCGCGCCCGCTGTGGGAGGTGGCGCGATGATGATGCGTAACATCTCGATTCTGCTCGCGATCTCGCTATTCACCGCCTCCGCGGCCGCCCAGAGCGCGGGCCGCACGTCGCTGCGCGGCGCCGAGATCCAGGGGCTCGAGCTCGGGCTCGAAGGGGCGCTCAGCGCGCCGCGCGGCGGGCATCTGCGGTGGTTGCTCACCGCGTACGAGGTGATCGGCACCAGCGATCTGCGCCCCGGTGCCGACGCCGGGATCCAGCTCACCACCGCGCTCGATCCCAGCGCTCCGACGGTCCCGATGCGGACCGACGCGTCGGGCCGCGCGACGCTCGAGCTCGCGATTCCCGAGGACGCGCCGGACGCGTTCCCGGTGGTGCTGCGCGTGCTCTCGCGCGGTGTGGTGCGCCGCTTCGAGCTCACGGTCCGCGTGACCGAGCCTCGCGCGATCCAGCTCTGGGTCGCGCGCGCTCAGGTGCCGCGTGAAGGACGCGTGCACGCGTTCGGTCGTCTCAGCGAAGCGCGCACCGGGCGTGCGATCGCGAACGTCGAGGTGCGCCTCGTCGCGCGCGACGCACACGATCATCCGCTCGGCGCGCCCATCGTGGTGCGCACCGACGCCGCGGGCCTCTTCGCGCACGTCTTCGCGGTGGGTCGCGACGTGGTCGGTCAGGTGAGCATCGAGGCGCGCGCCGAGGACGCCGAGGAGAACGTGGTGAGCGCGCGTGCGAGCGCGCTCGTCGCCGAGCCGGCTGCGCCTGCGCTGCTGGTGTCGATCGCGCCCGAGCGCCGCGTGATCGAGCCCGGCGCCGCGATCGCGGTCGACGTGGTCGCGCGGCGTCCCGATGGGCGTCCGGTGCCGAACGCGCTCGTCGAGCTCTCGGGCTTCGAGCACGACGATCCCGGTCGCACCGCGCGCACCGACGCGACGGGCCGCACGCGCATGGCGTGGCGCGCGCCGGCGATCGGCGGCGCGTGGTCGGACGCGACGATCCACGCGACGGTCACGCGCGAAGGCCTGGGGCGCGGCGACGGTCAGGCAACGGTGCGGGTGTCGCGCGTCGATCACGTCGCGTCGCTCGCGGTCGAAGGCGGCGCGCTGATCCCGGAGCTCGGCGGGCGCATCTTCGTCCGCGTCGTCGATCTCGAAGGACGCGCGGCGAGCGCAGGCGTGCCGGTGCGCATCTCGGGGCCACGGCTCGGCGCGGAGCGCACCGCGACCACCGACGCCAGCGGCGTGGCGACGTTCGACGTCTCGATCACCGGCAACGACGCGAGCGGACACTGTGGCGGCGACGCGCAGGCCGCGGTGACGATCCGCGTCGGCGATGGTCCGCGCGCGTTCGAGCGCGAGGTGTGCCTTCCGCTCGACGCCGACGGCACCGCGCGCGTGCGCGCCGACGAGGTGCGGGTGCGCAGCGGCGCGTTGTTGCGTCTCGAGATCGCGCGCGCCGCGTCGGTCGCGCGCGCGCCGATCGCGGTGTCGGTGCTCGCGGTCGAGAGCGGCCTGCAGCACGCGGTGGCAGCGCGCGTGCTCGCGCCGGGCGAGACCCGCATCGAGCTCCCGATCCCCGAGGACGTCGCCGGCCCGCTGCTGGTGCGCGCGCGCCCGATCATCGAGGGACGCGAGGTACGCGGCGGCAGCGCGCTGGTGTTCGCCGAGGCCGGCGCACCGCTCGCGATCGATGCGGCGCTCGACGCGAGCGGGCTCCGCACCGCGTCGACCACGTCCGACGTGATCACCGCGCGCGCGTGGACGATCGCGCTGCCGCTCGACGAGGCGCGCGCGCTCGCGCAGACGATCCGACACGACGCGCTCGGCCCGCTCGCGACGCTGCGCACCGAGCCCGCGACCGCGAGCCCGGCGCTGATCGCAGGCGCGCTCTCCGCGGCGACGCCGATCGACGTGGGCGCGCCCTTCGTGCTCCGCGAAGGACGCACGATCCCGATGCCCACGCCCGACGATCCCGTCGCGCAGGGACTGCTGCGCGATCCCTGGCGCGCGCAGTCGCGCTTCCTCACCGGGCGCCTCGCGCTCGTGTTCTCGGCGATCGAGCGTCAGGTCGCGGGCGCGGTCCCGGGGCGCATCGACGACGTCGCGGTGCAGACGAACGGGCGCTGGGACTTCAACGCGCAGATCCTCGCCGCGCTCGAGGGCTCGGGCGATCTCGGCGCGGAGGGCGCGA
Organism: Sandaracinus amylolyticus; assembly: GCF_000737325.1. Lineage (NCBI taxonomy): Bacteria > Pseudomonadati > Myxococcota > Polyangiales > Sandaracinaceae > Sandaracinus > Sandaracinus amylolyticus. The sequence continues at coordinate 8,841,004 of NZ_CP011125.1, read as the reverse complement.
CCGGGCTCGGCGGCGAGCCGCTCACCATCGAGCAGCTGCGTCGTGTCGATCCCGCGTTCACCTACGATCGCGTCGCCGCGCGCATCACGCGCGAGCGGCTCTATCGGCTGATGGTCGCGCTGCGCCGCTTCGTGCAGTCGAACGGGTTCGACCTACCGTGGGCGCGCCTCGGCGATCCCTCGACCTGGCTGCGTCATCTCTCCTCGATGTGGATCGACGGAGTTGGGCAGATCCCGGCGCGCGAGCTCGTGGACGCGTGGGGCCGCCCCTTCGTGCTGCGCGCGATCACCGGTCGTGCGCGCTTCGCTGCGTGGTCGCCCCTGCCGGGATGGGAGCTCTTCTCGAGCGGGCCCGACGGGATTCCTGGCAACGGCGACGACGTCGCCGATCCCAGCGCGCGCGTGCTGCCCTCGGGCTCGCCCTACGCCGAGGCGGTCGGCGAGGACGCGCTCGTCGCGCGGCTGCGCGGCGCCGAGCTCGGTCGCGCGACGATCGAGCTGCTGCAGCACGGCGGCATCGTGCCGGTCTCGGTCGGCGCGGTGCCCTCGCAGCCCGCGGCGGCCGCGCAGGAACAGGGCGCGCGCCTCTGGAACGATCTCCCCGGTGAGCTCGAGGTCGATCCCGAGCCGCTCGCGCTGCGCCGTCCCACCGAGCCCGGCGTCGGCGCGGGCGGTCGCATCGTGACGCTCGGCGAGCGCGTCGCGCTCGACATCGACGAAGAGCCGCGCACCTGGGGCGCGCTCGTGGTCGCGTTCACGCCCGAGGGCAGCGTCGCGCTCGCCGAGGCACGCGCGCGGCTCGGTGCGCCCCTGATCGTCACCGGCGCGATGCCGGCGCGGCTGCGCGCGGGCGAGCCGGTGTCACTGTCGCTCGTCGTGACGAACGCGTCGCCGCAGGATCGCCAGCTCGCGATCACGGTGGGCGGTGCTGCGCCGATCGAGGGCACCAGCGAGTCCCTCGCGCTGCCCGCGGGCACTGCGCGCGCGATCACGATCGAGCTGCGCGGCACCGCGATCGGCGCGGGCGAGGCGACGATCACGCTCAGCGAGTCGAACGAGCCGATCCGCACCGTGCGCTGGCGCGTGGCGGTCGACGCCGGCTTGCATCCGTGGCGCGTGCGCAGCGCGACCGCGCTCTTCCGCGAGCAGTGGCAGACGCGCCTCGAGCAGCCCGCGAGCGCGACGCGCGCGATCGCGCGCGTCGTCGTGATGCACCCGAGCGCGCTGCATCGCGATCCCGATCTCGTCGAGCGCCGCGAGCACGACGCGGCGACCCTCGCTTGGGCAGCGACGATGGCGGGCGCACCGATCGATCCCGAGCTGCGCGCGCGACTTCTCTCGGCGCAGCAGCCCGACGGATCGTTCACCGGCCACGATCGCGCGGTCGCGACGGCATGCGCGATCGTCGCGCTCTCCGCGCTCGCCGAGGAGGACGACGACGCGGCCGCCGCGCTGCAGCGCGCGCGCTGGGCGCTGCAGTCGACCTCGAGCGACGACCTCGCGTCGTGGTCGCAGCAGCTCGTCGCGCTCGCCGCCGCAGGCGTGCCCGATCCTGCCGATGCCGAAGAAGCCGAGCTCGATCCGGTGAGCGCGTACGCGGCGCAGCTTCGCACCCGCATCCGACGCGCGCTGCGTCGGGTGCCCGAGGAGCCCGTCGTGCTCGCGCGCCTCGCCGCGGGCCTGTTGCTCGCCGATCCGCGCGACGCGTACGGACGCGTGATGTTCGAGCGCGCCCGCGCCGCGGTCGTCGACGTCGAGAGCGGCGGTGGTCTCGTGGTGCGCACGCGCGAGCCGCGCGACAGCGGCTTCGAGCAGCTCTCGTCGACGCTCGCTCTCGCGCTCGCCGCGCATCAGCTCGGCGAGAGCGAGCTCGCGGTGCGCCTCGTCGCGGGCGCGCTCGATCGCGATCACGTGATCGCGCGGCGCGGCGGCGAGCCGCTCTTCTGGATGCTCGCCGCCGCGAGCTACGGCGTGCTCGGCGCCGGCGATGCGCCCTCTCTCGCGCTGGTCGCGAACGGTCGCTCGTACGCTGTCGAATTCACGAATGGAATCGCGGTGATCCCGATCGACCACGCGCGCGATGTCGACGTCTCGCTGCGCCGCGGCGGGCCCGGCGTGCACGTGATCGCGCGCGCCGAGACGGTGCTCGATCTGCCGTTCCGCGCGATCGATCGCGCGCCGATCGAGCTCTCGCTCGACGGCGATCCCGGCGACGCCGGCGACGTCGCCGCGCTCGAGCTCACGGTGCGTGCGCGTGAGCGCATCCCGAGCGGCGTGGTGGTCGACCTGCAGCTCCCCGCGGGCGTCGAGGCCGACGAGGCGCTCCTCCAGCTGGTGCGCGATCGCGGCGCGCTGGACGTCGCGCGTCGCGAGCCGCGCTTCGTGCGCGTCACGCTGCCCGCGATGGAGGCGGGTGTGGCGGCGGTGCTCCCGCTGCCGCTGCGCTGGTCGGTGCACGGCACGCTCGAGGGGCTCGCGGTGATCGCGCATCCCGCCGACGCGCCGGGGGCGATCACGGTGCTCGCGCCGCGCCCGCTCGAGGTCGCGCCCCCGCGCGACGTCGAGTGAGCTCGGATACCCTGTGCGAATGGCCCAGCTCCTCGCGATCGGGATCGGTGCGCTCGCGTTCCTCGCCTGGCTGAGCGCGGCCGTGCACGCGCTGCTGCTGCTGCCGCATCGCCGCGACGACGTCTCGCTCGGCGCGCTGTTCTTCCAGGGCTGGCGCTTCTACGCGCGCGACACCTGGAAGGAGTCGGGCCACGCCGTCCATCGACGCTTCCTCGGCTCCACGGGCGCGTTCTTCGCGCTCGTGCTCGCGGGCATCGTCGTGAGCGTGCTCGCCGCGCGCTGATGCGAGTTTGCGCTACATGAAATCGACCACCTCTGGAGGCCACGCCATGTCGATGCGTCCATCCGTCATCGCCCTCGCGACCCTCTCGCTCCTGCTCGCGCTCGCTGCGCCGCAGTCGCGTGCGCAGGAAGACCACGCGGACGACGAGACCGCCGCCGCGCCCGCCGAGCCGCCCACGACGCGCGGGCGCGACGAAGCGACCGCCGCCGTCGGTCAAGCGGGCATGACCTTCGAGCTCGGCAGCGGCTTCCGCGTGTTCGTCCCCGCCGGCCTGCCGATCGGCGATGCGCGCCGCATGCGCGTCGCCACGGCGCGCGCCGCGCTGAACCCCGCGCACGTCGCGGAGGGCTTCCGCCGCGTGGGCCCGATCGTCTCGTTCGACGGCGCGATCAACGCGACGCGCAGCCCGGTCGTCGTGTCGCTGCGACAGCCGCGGGATCCCGGGCGCGCGAACCTGCGCCTCGTGCTCGCGATGGAGCAGGCGACGATCTGTCGCGAGGGCCTCGATCCGCTGCCGAACGTCGCGAACCTGTGCAGCGGCTGGGAGCTCGTCGACGCGACGTGGACCGACGGCCGCATCGAGGCGCGCCTTCCCGCGCCGGGCGGTTATCGGCTGGTGTTCGGCACCGTGCCGGTGCCCGCGGAGCCCGCAGCGACCGAGGAGTGATCGCGCGCGCGCTCGGATGGCGAAGCGCCGGCGGAGCGACTGATCACTTCAGCATCCACTGACACGCGCGCGCGCTCGCGATGTCGGGGAAGCGCATCACCGCCTCGTCGGGCACGTCGAGCGCGCGCGCGATCGTCCTCCACACCGGCGCGCCGCTCATGCGCCGATCGTTCACGAGCGTGCCCTCCGCGATCGCCGCGCCGCTCGCGCCGTCGGGCATGTGATAGCTGTAGCGGTGCCCGTCGCCGTCGTCACCCGCGACGCGCACGTCGCCGTAGTAGCCGCCGCGGATGCGACCGCCCGCGAGGAGGAACCCGTTCTTCCCCTCGTCGCCCGACGAGCCTGCGGCCGGCGCGCGCCCTCCGTCGGTGCTCGAGATCGCGATCAGCGTGCGATCCCAGATCCCCGCGGCCTGGAAGCGCTCGATCAGCCTGACGAGCGGCAGCACCGTCGTCAGCGTCTGATCGCGCATCTGCGCCTCGGTGCGCTCGCCGTGCACGTCGCCGACGTCGATCTCGATCGCGACGCTGCGCACGAGCCCGCCCTCGATCAGCTTGAACGCGTACGCCGCCTGCTCCCACGCGTCGATGCGGGTGCGCCCGTAGCGCGCCGGCACATCCGCCGACCAGAACGCGACGTCCTCCTCGGTCAGCCGCAGATCGACCACCCGCGGTGCGCCGAGGTGCAGGAGACGCTGCACGTCGTCGAGCTGCGCGTCGTGCGCGCTCACCGCCGCGGCCGAGTACCCGCGCGACTCCAAGAGCCGCGGATCGACCCGACCGAGGAAGCGACGCACCAGCTCGGCCTCGCCGGGATCGGGCAGCACGTTGCGATCGATCGCGGTCGCGGGGAACTCGCGCATCAGCGCGTCGACGGTCTGGAAGCGATCGGGCTCGCTCCCCGGCAGCCCCGCGCCGAAGTGGTACATCGCGTGGGCGCGCTCGGTGCCCTTGATGACGACCGCGTTGTGGATCGTCCCGTCGTGCTGGCGCTGCCACCAGTTGTGCAGCGCCAAGGGCGTGGGCGTGCTCGAGTAGAACGCGCCCTCGGAGCTGTCGCCGCCCGGCTCGCCTTCCCACATCGCGATGCGGCCGTTGCCCTGCGCGCGCGTGCGACCGGGCGAGCGCACCGGGTTCGCCGCTTCGTGCCCGTGCACCGGACCGTCGGTGAGCTCGCAGAGCTCCATCATCGCGATGTCGCCGACGTACGGGCGCAGCACCTCGGACTGCGGCGTGAGGAACACGTCGGGCGCGGCCTCGATCAGCTCGTCCTGCCGGTAGAAGAGCGCGCATTGCCGGCCGTGCTCGCCGCGGCGCAGCGAGGCGTGGCGCGCGAGCCCCGGCGGCACCATCACGTGCCCGAAGTCGAGCTGGTCGCGCATGCAGATCTCGACGAGGAACGTCGCGTCGGGCGGCAGCTGCGCGTGCGCGCGGCCGAGCGCGGCGTCTCGGATGCGCGCGCGGAACGACGTCGAGAGCGCGGGCGCCGCGCTCGCGAGCGCGAGCCACTTGAGGAACGTCCGGCGCTGCGACGAGGGCAGTCGATCGACGTACGGCTTGGTCATCGGGCCTCGTTCGCGGCGAGCGCGGCGCGGATCACGTCGGGGTGCAGGAACGCGGCGCGCGCGAGCGCGCGCAGCGAGGGATCGGGCCCTGCGTCGCGCACGATCTCGTCGACCGTGCGTGCGTCGATCGCGGGCCCGGAGGGCTCCGCGAGATCGAAGCCGTACGCGAGCAGATGACGCGTCGCGCACGGCAGGAACGCGGGGCTCGTCGCGATCACGCGCGCCGCGTCCGGCAGCGACGCGACCTCCTGTCCGAGCATCTCGGTGCGCTCGTCGCGCGCGCGCTCGGGGTCGACGAAGTGCGACGCGTAGAGCCCCTCCACGTCGCTCACGCCGAGCTCGCCGCCCGCCCGCTGCGCACCCGTCGCGTCGGCGCGGTAGCGGCCGTCGCGGTCGTAGCGCACGAAGAGCTGCGCGTGGGCGCCGAACTGCCCGTGGCACGTGTAGCAGGCGAGCCCGTTGCCGAAGCCCGCGCGCGCCGCGTCCTCGGTCTGATCGTCGGCGCTCGTCGCGCGGAACATCGGGATCAGCAGCGCGCGCTCGAGGCGCGGCTGCACGTCGTCGGCGATCGGATAGTCGACGCACGCGAAGCGCCGCATCAGCGTGCGCGCGCGGCGGAGGTTGTAGCGGCTGTGGTTGCCCGCGAGGAACGCGCGCGTCGTGATCACGCCCGCCGCGTAGGGCGCGCCGGTGTCGCACGCGCTCGCCGCGCCGCTCGCGTCGACGCAGTGATCGCTCGTGAGGATCCCGGACCACGGTGCGTCCGCGCGCACCAGGTGCGCCGCGAGGTTTCCCGGCAGGTCCAGATCGATCCCGTCGCGATGCCCGCTCGTGCCGAGCAGCGTCGAGATCATGTCGCGCGCCGCGCGCTCGAGGCCCGGCTCGGACGTCCACGCGTCGAGCACCGTCGCGAGCGCGAGCCCGCCGCGCTCGAGCTGCTCGATCTCGCTCTCGCGCAGCGAGCGACGCACCAGCATCGGAGCGAGCCGTCGCGCGTAGCGCTCCGCGTCCTCGGGCGCGATCGCGTCGCGCCGTCGCGCCAGCGCGGCCTCGCTCTCGAGCGCGGCCACGATGCTCCCATCGCCCGCGCCTCCATCGACCTCGAACCGCGCGCGATCGAGCTCGCCCGCCGCGCACCCGAGCGCCAGCACCGCGAGCACGATCATCGCTCTCATCGCGCCACGAGCTCCGTGCTGCTGAGGAGCGCGATGCACATCGCGCGGTACTGCGCGTCGCCGACGAGCGGCACCTCGGCGAGCGCCGCGTCGTACGCGTCGTAGTCCTCGGGGGTCGCGCGCCGCCCGTACGCCGCGATCGCGAGCTCCTCGAGCGCATCGCGCAGCGCCGGATACCGCGCGCGCATCGCCTCCGACGCGCACACCGGGCGCAGCGCACGCGCCCACGACGTCATGCGGCGCGCCGACCACGCGAGATCGGGCGCGACGCCCGCGCCGTAGTCGTGATCGCCCAGCTCGAGGCGCGCCGCGCGCAGGTCCGCGAGGATCGGATCGTCGGTGCTCACGCCGACCGCGTCCGCGACGCGCTGGAGCCTCACGTCGAACGGCAACAGCGTCACCGACTCGAGCGGCGCGACGAACGCGGGTGGGTCCGTCGGATCGTGCTCCGGCCCGCCGAGCACTCCCTCACACCCGGCCAGCGCGAGCGCGACCCACGGCACCATCGACGTCCGCACACGAAGGCGAACAGCAACGTCCGCGCCGCGCAGAACACCGCGGAAAGCGGGGCGAAACACGGAGCGAGCGCCGCTCCCGAGCACCCCGCGCTCCGCTGGTCCCGATCGACCCCAGCTCGACTACAGCTCGGGACCGACTGCGCGTCCCAGCCAGCCGAGCCGCAGCCCCGCCGTCGCATCGAGCGCGACGCCGAGCTGATCCGCGCGCTCCTGCTGCATGTAGAGCCGCACGCCGAGCGTCAGCGCGAGCGGCCCCGCGAGGTCGAACATCGCGTCGAACGATCCGCGCAGCTGCCACCGGTTCTGATCGCCGAGGTCCACCACGAACCAGTCGAGCAGCCCCTGCAGCGTCACGTGTCGCTGCTCGATGCGCGCGATGTCCCACGGGCGCAGCTGCACCACCGCACCGACACCCCACTCGGCCTCGCCGTTCGGATCGAGCAGCTGCGCCTGGAGACCGGTCGAGAGCTTCACGTCGAGCTCGCTCGTCAGCGGAAACCGCGCGCCGATCGTCGGGCGGAAGAGCATCCAGTGCCATCCGCGCCCCGGCGGCTCGCTGAGCTCGCTCTCGAGGAAGATCTCGGCGTACGCGTCGGGCACGTACCAGTGCGCCGGATCCACGCGCAGCCCGCGCCACGCGCCCAGCGATCGCAGCTGGATCTGATCGACCGCCTCCGCGAACGCGCCCGCGACGCCGGGCGTCATGCTCGGCGTCCACTGCGCGCGATAGCGCAAGAGGCCGCTGTTCTCCCACGACCAATCGGGCGCCGTCGCGTCCGCGCGCAGGTTGATCTCCAGCCCGAGCGCGATCGTGTCGCCGCGGTTGAGCAGCGCCGAGTCGTAGAGCGGCGTGCCGTCCGGGCGTCGTGGGTTGTCGATCGACGAGCCCGAGAACGATCCATCGGCGTTCGCGCTCACGATCCACTCGGGCGTCACCGCGGGATCCTCGAGCGCCTCGCGCGCGTCGAGCTCGCTCCCGCGCTGCAGCCGCTCGAGCACCACCGAGCGCAGCGTGCCGACGTCGAGCGGGCTCCACGTGGTGCCCTCGGGCAGCGCGGGCAGCGCGCCGTCGCCTCCGCTCGCGAGGAAGCGCAGCGTCACCACGCGATACGTCGCGCGCGCGTTGACGGGTCTCCCGAGCACGCGCGCACCGTCTCCGTCGCGCTCGAGGCCCGGCGTCACGAGGTGCTGGTCCGCGCTCCTCCGCGCGAGCTCCACCACCCACGACGCGGGCACGTCCGCGACCACCAGCGGCTCGTCGTACTCGAGCGCGATGTAGAGATCGCTCGCCGTCAGCGCGTCCTCGCGCGCCGTCCTCCAGCGCTCGTCGATCGCGCCGAGGTTGATCACCGAGACGTCCGCGTCCGCCGCCTCGAGCACCACGCGCGCCGCGAGCTCGGCGAGCCCGTTCGCGTCGAGCTCGCGCGTGAGCAGCCCGCCGCCGAGCACGCGGCCCCACTCCGCGCAGTAGTCCTCGCCGATGCGATCGAGGAAGTCGAGCACCGGCTCGCCGACGTCGATGCCGCGCCCGCCGAGCGGCTGCACGACCATCTCGTAGCCCGCGCGCAAGAGGCCCTCGCGGATCAGGATCTCCACCGCATCGCCGCGCGGCGCCTCGGCGATCGCGGGCACCACGGTCGACGGTCGCGCGAAGAGCAGCTCGCCGCTGCCCGCGAGCAGCAGCAGATCGGGGCGACCATCCTCGGGCAGCTCGCGCGCGAGCTCGAGCGCGGCCTCGGTCTCGATCGCAGCCACCGCGACGACGACCTCGGCGCCCATCGCGCGCGCGGTCCGAACCTCCTCGGGCATCCGCTCCGCGATCGGCACGATCGAGAGCCCCGCCGAGTTCTCCGGCGCGATCTGCGTCGCTGCGTCGTCGGGCAGGAACGCGAGCACCGCCATCGGCCGCCCGTCGACGACGTGCACCGAGGGACGATCGCCCGCGTCGACGAGCAGATCGCAGAGCACGACCGCCTCGTCCTCGCAGCGCAGGTTGGTCGCGATCGACGGGATGCGGCGCCGCCGCAGCGATCGGATCACGTCGAGCAGCGACGCGCGCGGCGCGCCCAGCTCCTCCACGCCGAAGGCGAGCGCGCGATAGCCGAGCCGATCGACGAGCTCCGCGAGCGCCGTCGGATCCGACACCGCCGCGAACCGCGCGACGCCGTGCGGCGCGAGCAGCCCGCCGGTGTCGAGCACCATCGGCGCGTCGGGCGATCGCGCCTCGCGCACCAGCGCGTACGTGAAGAGCGCGCTCTGCGACGGCTCGATCGTGAGCCCGTGCTGACACAGCGGACGCCCGAAGCGCCCGCCGATCCCGCCCGACGCGAGCACCCGCGCGATCGTCCGCGACTGCACGTCGTACGAGGACTGCGCGCGCGCCACCACCGGAACGACGACGGCGATCGCGAGCATCGCGATCGCCGTCTTCACGACCTCACCTCGCACGCGCGAGGCTTAGCTCAGTCCAGCTGGAGCGCTCGCTGGCGCGGGGTCCGCACGGGAACGTGCGGAGCACGTGGACTCGGTTTCTTCAGCCGTTCGAGCGCTGCACCGGACGGAACGGATGCACGAAGTTCACGAGCCCGCCCGGGTTGCGCGTGCTGATCCAGAGGCGCCCCTGGCCCTGGAAATTGCAGACCAGACCCTCGCCACTGAAGAAGAGGCTCTTCAGCCCGCCGAGGCGCTGCACGTTGTAGTTGAGCCCGCCGGTGAACGCGACGACGTGCCCGGTGTCGCACACGTATCCACCCGGTCCGACGTCGACCGCGTGGATGCCGCCGTAGCTCGCGAAGAACACGGGGCCCGTGCCCTCCGCCTTGAGGAGGAAGAAGCCCTGCCCGCTGAAGAAGCCGCGCGTGCCGCCCCACTTCGTGTCGAGGTTCACGCTCGGCGCCGCGCCGAGGAACGCGCCGCTGTTCATCAGGATCGGGGTGTGCCCGTCGAGCTCGAGCACCTGCACGTCGCCCTCGGGCGCCGGCGCGAAGTACAGCGACTGGCCGGGCGCGGTCGCCGTGAACGTGTTCTGGAAGATGCTCTCGCCGCCGAGCAGCTTGCGCTTCGCCGCCGCGAGGAAGCCGCCCTGCATCTGCGTCTTCATGTCGATCTTCGAGTCGCGCGCGACCATCGCGCTCGCCTCGCAGAGCATCGACTCGCCCTGCTGATCGAAGGTGACCTTCACCATCGTGAAGTCCGGCTTCTCGAGAAGCTCGTAACGCATGTTCGTCGTTCTCCTCTTCTCTTCGCCGAGATCACGCCCTGCGCGGCGGCAGCATCGCCGCGACCGCCTGCCCGTACGCCGGGGGATTGCGCGACTGGATCCAGATGCGCCCCTGGCCCTCGAAGTGACACACGAGGCCTTCGCCGCTGAGGAAGCTGGCGATCCACCCGCTGCCGCTCTTGCCGACCTTGTAGGTCAGGCTCGCGTCCCACGCGACGAGGTGACCGGTGTCGATCACCATGTTGCCCTGACAGACGAGCTCCTCGATGCCGCCGAACGCACCGACGAGGAGCTGTCCCGGCGACTGCGCGCTCGCCTTCATGACGAACATGCCCTCGCCGGAGAAGAAGCTCTTCATCCCGCCGAGCTTCGTCTCGATCTGCACGTTCGGCGTCGACGCGATGAACGACGAGCTCGTGAGGAAATAACCTCCCGGCGTCATCTCCAGCGTCACCATGTCGCCGTTGAGCGCGTGCGCGAGGAGCACCTCGCCGGGCCCGTTGCTCGCGGTGAACGTGTTGCGGAAGAAGCTCTCACCGCCGAAGAGGCGCTTGAGCCCGCCCATCAGCCCGCCCTGCGACTGGGTCTGCATGTGCACGTTCGTGCTCATGCCGACGAGCGCGCCCGACTCCGCGACGATCTGCTCGCCGTGGCCCAGCGACACCTTCGCGAGCGAGTGCGCGGGACGATATCCGATGTCGATCTGCATCGTCGTGACTCCTCAGGAAGGCATGAGCGGGGTGAGCCAGCCCGCGAGCGAGCTGAGGTTGCGCGACTGGATGTAGATGCGGCCCTGTCCGTTGAACTCGCAGACGAGCCCTTCGCCCGACGCCATGAACCCGAGCAGGCCGCCGCCCGCGCTCTTGATGTTCATGGTGAGGTTGCCCTCGTACCCGACGAGGTGGCCGTTATCGACCATGTACGGGCCGTTGATGTCGATCGCCTGGATCCCGCCGTAGCTGGTGAACCAGAGATCGCCGGTGCCGCTCACCTCGAGCATGAAGGCGCCCTCCTTCGCGAGGATCGACTTCAGCCCGCCGAACTTCATCTTCACGTCGATGTCGCCGGCGCTCGCGACGTACGCGCCGCTCGAGAGCACGAGCTTCTCGCCGGGGTTGAGGCGGCGATGCGCGATCTGCCCGCTCATCGTCGGCGCGATCCACACGCTGCCGGGCTGCGGCGCGCTGAAGTGGTTCACGAAGAACGTCTCGCCGCCGACGACCTTGCGGATGAACGCGATCATCAGCGCCCAGACCTTCGCGAGGAAGCCGGCGCTCTTGCCCGCGTTCATCTTCACTTCCATCGCGACGTGCGAGTGCCGCGCGACCATCGAGCCCGCCTCGGCGATCACGACCTGACCGGGCTGCAGATCGACGCGCAGCATCGCGAACGACGGGCCGTGCGTGATGGCGTGCGCGACGCTCGCGCCCCCCGCGGGCGCGCCCATCGGCGCCGGCGTCATGCCCTGCATGGGCTGCTGCCCGTAGCCGCCGGGATGCCCCGGGTGCTGCGGCTGCGCGTACTGCGGCTGCTGATCCATCGATGTCTCCTCCGAGACCCGCCACACGGTGGTCCTACCGCGCGGCCGAGGCGCTCCGAATACGCCGGGGTGCGTCCCCACTTTCCCCGGCGTTTCGCTTCTAACCCGCGCGCCGCCGCGAGGGCAACGGGGTTGGCGGGCATCTGCGCGACTTCAAAGTTCTTTCATCGCTGCCGCGCCCGGGCGATCGCGACGGATCCGTCACCCGCTCGTCTCGCCGGCGATCCGCGACGACACCCCGAGGGAAACCCCGCGTCTCGGGTGCGATCCGGTGCGATACCGCCGCGCGGTCTTGCGGTTTTCTGGGGCGGGCACCACGACAGCTTGTATGGTTCGCGAAATGACAGTGCACATATCGTCATCTCGCGTCATCGTCCCCGATACCTGCCGCCCGAGCGCTCTCCGCATCCCCTGTGATGCCAACTCAAGATGCTGAAATCGCAGGAGAAATGCGAATCGGAAAAAACATGCGTTCAGACCCCTTGACCACCCCTCCGGTGCCCGTTTATCCAGGGGGTCCTTCCACAAGCCGTCGTGGGTTCGGGTGGACGACGAGCCCACCCCTTGTAGGTGCGAGGCAGCGACTTGTGTGACAGGACGTACCGTCCCCGGTCGTAGGCCGGGTCGGACGTAGCTCGATCGGGGACTCGTCCCTTTTCCGGGAAACAGGGGGAGACATGCCCTGGGCGCCGCAGCTCAGGGGCCGGGGTCCCTTTGTCTCTTCTCTTCTTTGTCTTGTCGTTCGTCTCCGTTGCCGTTCGGGTCGGACCTGGGGGGTCCGGCCGAGACCCAGCGGAAAACGCCGCGACTGCGGCCAATGCGTAGGTGGCGGGAGGAAAGCCGTGTCCGTAGATACTCGAACCGTGAGCAACACCGTCGACAGCAAGCCGCAGTCGCACTCTCCCGCGAGCGCGCGTCACCACGCGCTGCCCATCGAGGAGCAAGGCCTCCGCATCGCGCGGCGCTGGACGCGTTCGGGCGTCGAGCCGCTCGACGAGATCATCTACGAGCTGCGCGACAGCGTCATCACGAACCCCGACGGCTCCGTCGTGTTCGAGATGCGCGGCGCGGAGATCCCCGAGGACTGGTCGCAGCTCGCGACCGACATCGCGGTCTCCAAGTACTTCCGCAAGGCGGGCGTGAAGGGCGACGCGAAGAAGGGCGAGACGAGCGTGAAGATGCTCGTCCACCGCATCGCGCGCACCGTGCGCGAGGCCGGCGAGGCGCAGGGCGGCTACTTCGCGACGAAGGAGGACGCCGACGCGTTCGAGGCCGAGCTCTCGTACCTGCTCGTCACCCAGCGCGCCGCGTTCAACTCGCCCGTCTGGTTCAACCTCGGCCTCTACCAGCGCTACGGCATCGAGGGCCAGGGCGGCAACTGGGCCTGGGACGAGAAGAAGGACGACGTCCTCGAGACGACGAACGCCTACGAGCGCCCCCAGTGCTCGGCGTGCTTCATCCAGTCGGTCGGCGACGACCTGATGGGCATCTACGAGCTCGTGAAGAACGAGGCGCGCCTCTTCAAGTACGGCTCGGGCACCGGCACGAACTTCAGCAACCTGCGCGGACGCCAGGAGAAGCTGAGCGGCGGCGGCACGAGCTCGGGCCTGATGAGCTTCCTCGAGGTGCTCGATCGCGCGGCGGGCGCGACGAAGTCGGGCGGGACCACGCGGCGCGCCGCGAAGATGGTCTGCCTCGACATGGATCACCCGGAGATCGTCGACTTCATCGAGTGGAAGACCCGCGAGGAGAAGAAGGCGCGCGCGCTGATCGCGGCCGGCTATCCCGCGGACTTCAACGGCGACGCCTATCACACGGTGAGCGGCCAGAACTCGAACAACTCGATCCGCGTCAACGACGAGTTCATGCGCGCCGTCGAGCAGGACGGTGAGTGGCAGACGACGATGCGCACGACCGGCGAGGTCGTCGACACGTACAAGGCGCGCGAGCTCTGGCGGAAGATCGCGGACAGCGCGTGGCAGTGCGCCGATCCCGGCGTGCAGTACGACTCGACGATCAACGCGTGGCACACGTGCCCCAACACGGATCGCATCAACGCGAGCAATCCGTGCAGCGAGTACATGTTCCTCGACGACACGGCCTGTAACCTGTCGTCGATCAATCTCGTGAAGTTCCTCGACGAGAACGGGAAGTTCGACGTCGAGGGATATCGCCACGCGATTCGCATCATGTTCACGAGCCAGGAGATCCTGGTCGATCACTCGAGCTATCCGACGAAGCGGATCGGCAAGAACAGCCACGACTATCGTCCGCTCGGGCTCGGCTACGCGAACCTCGGCACGCTGCTGATGCGCCTCGGCATCCCGTACGACAGCGATGCTGGCCGTGCGTGGTGCGGCGCGCTGACTGCCATCCTCACCGGTCACGCGTACAAGACCAGCGCGGAGATGGCGGCGAGCAAGGGCCCGTTCCCGGGCTTCATGCGCAATCGCCAGCCGATGCTGCGCGTGATGGGCAAGCACCGCGACATGGCCTACATGATCGACGAGGCGGAGTTCCCCGCCATCGTCGGCAGCGGCGACACCGGTGTTCCCGACGATCTCCTCGGCGCGGCGCGCGAGGACTGGGATCACGCGGTCGAGCTCGGCACGCAGTACGGATATCGCAACGCGCAGGCGACCGTGCTCGCGCCGACTGGCACCATCGGCCTGTTGATGGACTGCGACACGACGGGCATCGAGCCCGACTTCGCGCTGGTGAAGTTCAAGAAGCTCGCGGGCGGCGGGTACTTCAAGATCGTCAATCAGAGCGTGCCCGACGCGCTTCGCAATCTCAGCTACTCGCCGGCGCAGATCGCCGACATCATCGCGTACGTCAGCGGCACCAACACGTTCACCGGCGCGCCCTATCTGACGCGCTCGATGCTGATCGAGAAGGGCCTGACCGAGAGCGAGCTGAGCAAGGCGGAGAAGGCGCTGCCCGGCGTGTTCGACGCGTCGCAGGCGCTCTCGCCGTGGGTGATCGGGACGAGCGCGTTCGAGCGCCTCGGCATCAAGCCCGAGCAGTACAACAAGCCCGGCTTCACGCTGCTCGAGCACTTCGGTCTGACCCGCAAGCAGATCGAGGAGCTCAACGACGTGGTCATCGGCCGCATGACGGTCGAGGGCGCGCCGCACCTGCGCAAGGAGCACTACGCGGTGTTCGACTGCGCGAACCGCTGCGGCAAGCACGGCAAGCGCTTCATCGAGCCGATGGCGCACGTTCGCATGATGGCGGCGGCGCAGCCGTTCTTGAGCGGCGCGATCAGCAAGACCGTCAATCTGCCGAACGAGGCGACGATCGAAGAGGTCGAGCGCATCTATCACGAGGGCTGGAAGCTCGGCCTCAAGGCGGTCGCGCTCTATCGCGACGGGTGCAAGGCGAGCCAGCCGCTCTCGACGTCGAGCGCGGAGAAGGACGACAAGGCCGAGGCGAAGAGCGAGAAGATCGCGGCGGCGCCCGCGGCTGCGCTCGTCCCGCAGGTCGTCAGCGAGCCGGCGAAGCCGCGCACGGTCGAGAACGCGAAGGCGCCGCCGATCAGCGTGCGTCACCGCATGAGCAAGCGTCGCCGCGGCTTCACGCAGGAGGCGAAGGTCGGAGGCCACAAGGTGTTCCTCCGCACCGGCGAGTACGAGAACGGCTCGCTCGGTGAGATCTTCATCGACATGCACAAGGAAGGCGCGGCCTTCCGCTCGCTGATGAACTGCTTCGCGATCAGCGTGTCGATGGGCCTCCAGCACGGAGTGCCGCTGAGCGCGTACGTCGATCAGTTCACGTTCACGCGCTTCGAGCCGGGCGGTCTCGTCGAGGGACACCCGAACATCAAGTTCAGCACGTCGATCATCGACTACGTCTTCCGCGTGCTCGGAGTCGAATATCTCCAGCGCTACGACTTCGCGCAGGTGCCGCCGGCGGAGACGCAGATGGAGCTCTCGAACCCGACGGACGCGGACGCGGTGCAGAAGCTCCCGGCGGGCCAGATCGACAGCATGGCGCCCCCGGCGATCACGAAGGCGCCGCAGATCGAGCTCGCGTTCGCGGGCGCCGATCACGCGGCGGCGAAGGGCGGCGGCAGCGTGCTCGACCAGCAGCTCGGCGAGATGATGGGCGACGCGCCGATGTGCGATCAGTGCGGCCACATCACGGTCCGCAACGGCGCTTGTTACAAGTGCCTGAACTGCGGCGCGAGTCTGGGCTGCAGCTGAACGAGTGAGCGGCACCGCTCTTCGGGGCGGTGCCGGCGCATCGTCGTATGATGCGCACGATGCGTCGGCAGTTACGACGGCGGCGTGACTGACGGAAAAAAGAAAGGGCCCGGCTGGTACCCGGGCCCTCTCTTCAGACCGCCCACTACTGAGGAGCAGCGGTGGATCTGGCTTCCGTGAAGCGAGCCCAAGTTATCGGCCCGAGCGCCGATCGGTCAAGACTCTGGTGTGATTCATCCGTTCCTCGCGGAGATGAGGAACCCGACAATGGCTCACCAGAGCTGCCGAAAGTGCGGCGGACCGATTCGGTTCAGCCGCCGACGCAGGCTTCCTGACGGTAGGATCGAATACCGGAAGAAGCCCTTCCCCATCCACCTCGAACATCCGTGCGTCGACTGACGTGACGGACCCTCGGAGGGCCCACAAGAGTGATCTTGTGGGCCCTCTCTCCGTCCCGGCTGCGCGCGGCATCGCCGTCGACTGACGTGCTCAGAACGTCACGCCGATCGACACGAGCCCGTTCGTCTCGTCGGTGCCGAGCCCGAAAAGATAGAGCGCGACGTCGATCGACTCCGACGACACGCCGGCGAACGGGCCTGCATCGACGTCTCGCGCGCTCTGGTAGAAGCGCGTCCTCTGCATCGCGCCGCCGACGCGCAGCCACTCGATGGGTGACCAGCCGAGCTCGGTCCACGTGAAGAAGAACGCTTCGGCGCGCTGTGACCACTCGACGAAGAGCTCGCCTTCGCTCGACAGATCGAGCGTGCCCAGCACGAGCTCGGCGCGATATGCCACGACTCCGCCCGAGGTCGCGCCCGCGGAGAGCCCGAGCGCGAGGTGCACGTCGTACGTGAGCGTGGAGCCTCCCGCGAAGTGGAGCCCGCCGAGCGCGGTGGCGATGTCGTCGCCCTCGTAGCCGTAACGCGCCTCGACGTGCAGGAGACCGCGATCGAGCCACAGCACGCGCGTCCACGTCACGTCGTCATCGGCAGAAGGCGCGACGCCGACGTAGCTCTCGTGTCGGAATTCCAGCGGTGGGTCGCCGCGGCACGGTGCCGCCATCAGCGCGAGAAGCGCCGCAATCGCCCCACCCGCGATCTCGACCGAGCGCATGAGTCCGGACTCGTGCTCTCGGGGATCTAATCGCGCGCGCTCCGACTTCAGAGCATCTCGGCGACTGCCGTCGACGATCTCGCGATTCGCGCTCGAGGCACGAGCGCACGTTCATTCAGGCGCGATCGCCGCCGATGCTCGAGGCGGAGCCGCGTCCGACGCCGGCGCGAGCTTCGCGTGCGAGAGCGCCATCAGCGGCCCGACGATCGCCCACTGCACGGCGGTGAACGCGGTCTCGATGAGCAGGTAGTCCGGCACGGACGTCATCACGTTCTTCGCGGCGACGGCGATCGTCGTGAAGCTCCACGAGAGCGCGGCGCCGAACGCAGCGAAGGCGAGCGCGCGCCGACCCACACCCGCTGCGCGACGAGCGAACGAAGTGTCGAAGACCCAGGCGAAGAGCAGGGCCTGAATCGTCATCGACAGGAATCCGAACGGGACGATCACGTCCTGTCGATACATCGCCAGACGCTCGTAGTAGCTCTCGAACACCACGAGGTGCCACACGAACCCCAACACGAACGTGGGCACGAGATAACACAGCGCGCCGACTCCGATCCTCCGCATCATCGCGTCGCCCTCCTGCGCTTGGAGCCGGCACCGCTCTCCTTCGCGGGCAGCGTCTCGACGAAAACGCGCGCCAGTCGCAGCCACGACTCGACGCTTCGCGCATCCAGCGCGCCCGTGACCCGGACGAAGCCGCGCATCGTGCGGCCGTTCATCACCATCGGATGAGCGCCCGGCTTGGCGAGCGCCTCGGCTTCGCCGGGCTCGCCGACGCGCACGAGGAGGCCACGGTCGGAGCTCGCCGCGACCATGTGGCCGTTCAGCACGAAGCCGAGGCCACCGAACATCTTGACCTCGCGCACGTGACTCGCGTCCGCGAGCGCGGCTCGCACCTGCGCGGCGAGCGCTTCGTCGATCGCCATCTCAGGGCTCCTCTCGCAGTCGCGCGTCGAGCAGATCGAGCGCGCCGCGCCAGCCCTGGTCGTGCCGCAGGTCGGCGTCCGCGCGTCCGAGCTTCGTGTGGCGGATGGTGAGCTCGGTGCCGGCGTCCTTTCCAGCCAGCGTCACGATCACCTCCGAGTCGATGCCGGCGTGCTCGTCGGGCGGCTCGATCAGCCACGAGAACACGATGCGCGACGGCGGCTCGATGACGCTGTACGTGCCGCCGACGACCATCCGCTCGCCGGTCGGCACGTCGTAGGCGAACCGGTACGCACCACCTCGGCGAAAGTCGAACGCGAGCACGGTGAGCGCGATGTCCGGCGACGGACGCAGCCACCGCGCGACCAGCGTCGCGTCGGCGAAGGCCGCGAACACCCTGTCGGGAGAGGCGCTCAAGAAGCGGCGCACGAGCACGCCGGGGCTCGGAGCGCTCATCGCTCGGACTCCTTCAGGAGCTGCTCGAGCTGATCGACCGCGCCGGTCCAGAACGCCTGATGGCGCTCGAGCCACTGACTGGCTTCCGCGAGCGGCTCGCGACGCAGGCGAAACCGGTGAACGCGCCCCTCGACGCGCCGCTCCACGAGGCACGCCTGCTCGAGCACCTTGAGGTGGCGCGAGATGGTCGGCTGCGCGGAGCGGAAGCGCGCGCCGAGCTCGCCGGCGCTGCGCGCCTCGCCGCTCGCGAGCGCGTGGATCATCGAGCGGCGCGTCGGGTCGGCGAGCGCGCGAAACGTGCGGTCGAGGGCAGCCTCACGATGCATAGCTGTCTAGCTATATGTTCCCGGCCGCCGTGTCAACGACGGCGCCTGTCACATCCGCGCGACGTCCGGTGTCTCCTGCTCGAACGCAGCGCGAAGGAGGCGACATGGCAGGAACGACACGGATCCCCGCGGCCGAGATCACCGGCATCTACGGCGCGATGATCAAGAGGCTCAGCAAGCGGATGCTCGGAGAGGTGCCGGAGTCCCTCGGCGTCTTCTGGCACCACCGCCCGGTGCTCAAGGCGCTCTTCGGGATGTCCGGTCAGGCGCAGAAGTGGGGCGCCTGCGATCGCAACCTGAAGTCGCTCGCGCACATGGCGGTCGCGTCGATGGTCGGCTGCAGCTTCTGCCTCGACCTCGGCTACTTCACTGCCCACAACGAGGGCCTCGACGTGAACAAGGCGCGCGAGGTGCCGCGGTGGCGCGAGTCCCACGTCTTCACGCCGCTCGAGCGCGACGTCATGGAGTACGCCGAAGCGATGAGCGACACGCCGCCGCGCGTCACCGATGCGATGTCCGCCCGCCTGCTCGAGCAGCTCGGCGCGCCCGCGCTCCTGGAGCTCACGGCGTTCGCCGGGCTGGCGAACCTCGCGGCCCGCACCAACGTCGCGCTCGGCATCCAGGCGCAGGGCTTCTCGGCGAGCTGCGGCCTGCGGCCGCTCGCGGCGCACACCGCGGAAACGGCCGCGGCGACATGAGCGACGATCCGTTCGTCGCCCACCGTGGCCTGCTCTTCACCGTCGCGTACGAGATGCTCGGCTCCGTCGCCGACGCCGACGACGTGGTGCAGGAGACCTGGCTGCGGTGGGCCAGCGCGGCGCGGCCCGAGGTGCGCGATCCTCGCGCGTACCTCGTGCGGATCGTCACCCGGCAGGCGCTCAACCGGCTGCGTTCCCGGAAGCGACGGCGTGAGGACTACGTCGGAGAGTGGCTGCCGGAGCCGCTCCTCGTCGGCCCCGAGGTCGCCGAGGACGTCGAGCTCGCGGAGAGCATCTCGATGGCGATGCTCACCGGGCTCGAGACCCTCGGGCCCACGGAGCGCGCGGTGTTCGTGCTCCGCGAGGTGTTCGAGACGCCGTACGACGAGATCGCCGCAGCCGTCGGGAAGACCCCCGCCGCGGTGCGCCAGATCGCGCACCGCGCGCGAGAGCACGTGGCCGCCCGCCGACCGCGGATGCAGGTGACCCGCGCGGAGCAGGAAGCCGTGATCGCGCGCTTCCTCGAAGCGCTGACCGACGGGGACGTGCGAGGCCTCGTCGAAGTGCTCGCGCCCGACGTGGCGCTGGTCCCCGACGGGGGCGGCGTCGTCCCTGCGCTCCGGGTGTCGCTCGTCGGCGTGGAGTCGGTCGTGCGGGCTCTCTCCGGCTTCGCGAAGCGCGCGCGCGCGGGCACGGTCGTCTCGCGGATGTGGATCAACGGCGGCCCTGCGGCGCGCATCGACGTCGATGGCGTGCTCGACACCGCGATCAGCTTCGTCGTCGAGGACGGCCGGATCACGCGCATCTACGCGGTCCGCAACCCTCACAAGCTCACGCCGCTCCGGGAGGCGAAGCAGGTGACGCTGCAGCGCTCGACGTCTCGTGACGACGCTTGAGCGCTCGGCGCATGCCGAGAGACGCGCCTTCGCGGGTACACTCCGACGAATGCGTCCATCTCTCGCGCTCCTCTCGCTCGCCGTCTCGGTGGCGGGCTGCGGCCCAGTCGACTCCGACTGCACGTTGGTGTTCTGCCGCTCGATGCTGGCCATCGATGCGCTCGAGTACGACGCGACCGCGGTCGGCGGCACGGTGACCGTGTGCCGCAACGACGAGTGCGTCGACGCCGCCATCGATGCCGAGGGCGAGCGCACGAGCCCGGCGGTCGTGCCGATCGGAGAGCACTTCCGCGTGGCGCTGTGGAGCGACGGCTCGCGGCGCGCTCGGCTCGACCTCGCGCCGGGCGGCGAGCGCGCGATCGACGTCGAGGGCCGCGACACGTATCGGCTCGAGCTCGTCGCGCACGACGGGACGCTCCTCGCCGCGCACGAGTGGATCGTGAGCTACGAGCGGTTCCGCCCGAACGGCCCGGGCTGTGACCCCGAGTGCACGCTCGGCACGGTCGTCGAGTGATCGTCGACGCCTACAGCCGAGTCCCGCAGCGCTTGCAGAAGCCCGCGTCGGCATCGTGGCCCTCGAGCCCGCAGCCCGGGCACGCCTCGGGCGAGAGCCCGGCGCGCGTCGCGTTCGCGAGCTCCACCGACACGATGCCGGTCGGCACTGCGATCACCCCGTAGCCGCCGATCATCAGCACGGACGCGATCGCTTGTCCGATCGGCGTGCGCGGCGAGATGTCGCCGTAGCCGACCGTCGTGAGCGTGACGATCGCCCAGTACATGCCGCGCGGGATGCTGTCGAACCCCGCGGCGTCGCCTTCCACGAGGTACATCAGCGCGCCCGCGATCACGACGGTGCTGAGGATCGCGCCGATGAACACCGTGATCTTCTGGCGGCTCGCGCGGAGCGCGCGCGAGAGCACCGCGGCCTCGACCGTGAAGCTCGCGAGCTTGAGCACGCGGAACACGCGCAGCAGACGCACCACGCGGATCACGAGCAGCGACTGCGCGCCCGGCACCAGCAGGCTGACCAGCGTCGGCAGGATCGCGAGCAGATCGACGAGCCCGAAGAAGCTCGTCGCGTAGCGCAGCGGCTGGCGAACGATCGCGAGGCGCAGGACGTACTCGATCGCGAAGAGGATCGTGAACGCCCACTCCGACGCGCGCAGCGCGTCGCCCCAGCGCGCGCGGAACGACGGCACGCTCTCGAGCAGCACCGCGACCACGCTCGCGAAGATCGCCACGAGCAGCGCGGTGTCGAACGCGCGCCCCGCGGGCGTGTCGGACTCGAACACGACCTCGAACGCGCGCTCGCGAAGCCCTTCGCCGCCCGGCCTCTGATCCCGACGCTCCACGGGGCGTTACGTAGGCGCGCCTCGGCCCGCGCGACACGCCGCGAAACCGCGCGCGAGCGCGTCCCGGTCGAGCCCGTATCCGACGATCACGAGCCGGCTCCGTCGCACCTCGTCGTCGCGCCACGGCGCGCCGAACGTGACCTCCACCTCGTCGGCGACCCCCTGGAGGATCATGCGCGGCTCGACGCCGCGGATCGCGAGCACGCCCTTGGTGCGCAGGAGACGCCCGGCGATCCGCGCGAGCTCGTCCTCCATCCACTCGAGGAAGCGATCCTCGTCGAGCTCGTCGTCGACCACCAGCGACACCGACTCGATCGCGCTCGCGTGTGCCGCCGCGGGCAGCGCGCGCCATCCGACGTCGGTCGCGCGCTGCGCGAGCAGGCCCTCGAAGCGCTCCGCGACACCGCGCGCCGACGTCGCGACGATCGCGGCGCCGTTGCGCGCACCGACCCACTCGCGCGCCTCGTCGATCGTGTGCTGTGAGCACATATCGGCGCGCGAGAGCACGACGACGTCGGCGTACCCGATCTGCTCGAGCGCGAGATCGTTCGACGCGAGCGAAGGCACGCGCGTCGCGTCCACCACCGTGATCACTCCGTCGAGCCGGAGCGCCTCGGTGCGGCTGATCGCGCGGATCACGCCGGCCGGGGACGCTGCGCCCGACGTCTCGACGATCACCCGGTGCGGCGCGCGCGACGCGAGCTCGGAGAGCGCCTTCACGAGCTCCGCGTACGTCGTGCAGCAGATGCATCCGCCGGTGATCTCCACGAGCGTGCGCGCGCGCTCCGCGAGCAGCTCGCCGTCGATGCCGATCGCGCCGAGCTCGTTGACGATCACCGCGATCTCGCCGCGCGCGTGCTCGGCGAGCCACGCGTTCACCAGCGTCGTCTTCCCCGCGCCGAGGAAGCCGGTCACCACGGTCACCGGGATGGTCCCGACACGCATCGTGGGCAGTCTGCGACGGCGCGCGCTCGGCGTCGCGCGGCTCTGTTAGAGTCGGCCCCCGATGGCTCGCACATTCACGTCGATCGTCGCGCTGACGCTCTCGCTCGGCGCCTGCAGCTTCATCGACGACTTCGGCAAGTTCGAGTTCCAGGGCGACGACATGGACGCGCGCGTCGACGCCGACGGCGGCACGCGCGCGGACGGGTGCAGCGTCGCGAGCGACGAGACGTGCAACGGCGAGGACGACGACTGCGACACGCGCGTCGACGAGCAGCCGACCGAGTGCGGCGGGCCCAACGAGCTCACCGCGTGTCAGGCCGGGACGTGCACGGTCTCCGGATGCGCCGAGGGCTGGGACGACTGCGACGAGGGCGCCGCGGGCTGCGAGCGCGACGTCACGGGCGATCACGGCGCGTGCGGCGGCTGCGACACGGTGTGCGAGGCGACCGATGCGTGCGTCGACGCGACGTGCTCGTCCGGTGAGATCGGCTGGTCGCTCCTGGTGCCCGGCGTGCAGTGGAACGCGATCGCAGCCGGCGAGCGCGCGCTGATCGCCGCAGGCGCGTTCACGGGGACCGTGGCGGTCGGCTCGGCGTCCGTCGTCTCGCACGGCTCCGAGGATGCGCTCGTGACGCGCGTCGACGAGGAGACCGGCACGCCGCTGTGGTCGCGCACGTTCGGTGGCACGTCGCTCGAGCGCGTCGTCGACGCGCAGATCGCGGGCTCGCTCGGCGACGTCGTCGTCGCGGGCACGACCGCGTCGCCCACGATGATCTACGCCGACGGAGCGTCGCAGGCGCTCTTCGGCGCGATGAACACAACGGACGCGTTCGTGATCTCGCTCGCCGACGACGGCACGCTGCGGTGGTGGGCGCAGTACGGCGGCACCGGCTACGACAACGTCGTCGCGGTCGCGCGCGATGCCGACGGCGCGACGTACGTCGCGGGCAACTACTCGGGCGGCTTCTCGATGCGCAACGACCGCGACTCGTCGGGCATCCCGATCCCGTACGCCGACGCGCCGACCGACGGCGTGTTCGTGGTGAAGCACGAGCTCTCGGGGCGCACCGGCTGGGTGCGCACGTTCGCGCGCAATTCCGAGTTCATCGAGGCGTTCGCGGCCGGCGGCGACACGCTGTTCGTCGGCGGCGAGCTCGACGACGGAATGGTCTTCGACGACGTCGAGCTCACGCCGACGACGTTCCGACAGGGCTACGTCGTCGCGCTCTCGGCCGCCGACGGGATGGCCCAGTGGGGACGCATCTACGGCGTGCCGGAGAACGAAGAGGGCGAGCTGCTGCGCTGGATGACGGCGGACGCCGAGGGCAACGTCTACTTCAGCACGCGCACCAACGGCGGCGCCGACTACGGCGGCGGCGCGATCCCGCTGACGCTCGGCGAGGGCTTCACGCTCGTCAGCCTCACGTCGAGCGCGGAGCATCGTTTCTCACGCATCTTCTCGGATCAGTACAGCGAGGGCGGGGTGAACCGCATGCGCTTCGCGGGCGGGCACCTGCTGATCGCGGGATGGTCGGGCGAGGGCGCCGATCTCGGCGGCGGCGCGCTGCCCAACGTGGGCATGCACGACGCGCTCGCGCTGCAGATCACGCCCGACGGCGCGTGGCGCTGGTCGGCGGTGCTCGGGAGCACGGAGTTCGACGGCGCGAGCACGATCACGTCGAGCGCCGACGGACAGCGCGTGTTCGCGGTGATGGGGCTCGCGGGCACGGTCGTGATCGACGGCACGACGTACGGCACGGGCGGGAGCATCCTCGTGGGCTTCGATCTGCCGGGAGGCGCGTGATGACGAGGACGATCGGAGTGCTCGCGATCGCGCTGCTGCTGGGCGCGACGACGACGCGCGCGAGCGCGCAGACGTCGGCGAGCGACGAGCAGGCGCGCATCCACTTCCAGGCGGGCACGCTCTACTTCGAGCAGGAGCGCTTCGAGGACGCGGCGCGCGAGTACGAAGAGGCGTTCGCGCTCTCGCCGCGCCCCGAGCTCCTTCTGAACGCGGCGACGGCGTGGGATCGCGCGGCGCGCCTCGAAGAGGCGATCGCGGCGCTCGAGCGCGTGATGCAGCAGTTCCCGGGCACCGAGTCCGCGCAGCTCGCGCAGCCGCGCCTCGATCGCCTGCGGCGCATGCAGGAGCGGCTCGTGCGCGAGCGCGAGGAGGCCGCGGCGCGCGCCGCGGCGACGACGACCGCGACCACGACCGAGCCCACGACGAGCGAAGGCGGAGGCGGGCTCGACTACCTCCCGGGCACGATCACGCTCTCCGCCTCGGCGGTGATCGCCGCGGTCGCGATCGGGCTCGGCGTCGCGGCGCACGACACGTACTCGACGCTCGAGGAGCAGTGCACGGGCGGCGTGTGCCCCGGCGATCTCCGTGACGATCGCGACAGCGCGTCGACCCTCGCCGACGTGTCCACCGCGCTCACGTTCGTCGCCGCGGCGGGCGGCATCGCGGGCGTGGTGCTGATCGTGGTGGCCGCGATCGACGACGCGCCCAGCCCGACGACCGAGCGCGTGGAGCTCGCGCCGGGACCGGGCGACGTGGGCCTCGGAGCGCGCATCCGGTTCTGAGTGACCCGATCGGCGCGCGCCGCGCCTCTCTCGTTCCATGCGGCGCGCGCGTGTCCTCCTGGTCGGGCTCGCTCTCGTGATCTCGGGGTGCGAGGGCATCCTGATCGAGCGCGGAGGGCTCGGCGAGATCGATGCCGGCCGAACGACGCCGAGCGTCGACGCGGCGCGTCCGATCGATCCGCCGAGCGACGACGATGCAGGGACGTCGCCGCGGGCCGATCCCATCGACGCATCGCTCCCGCCCGACGACGACGTCGACGCCGGCACGCCGCCTCCTCCGCCGCCTCCCCCGATCGACGCGAGCACCGAGCCGGACGCCGGCGCGCCTCCGCCTCCTCCCCCTCCGCCTCCTCCGCCGCCTCCTCCGCCGCCGCCGCCCGTCGGCGGGTTCGCCGATCTCGTCACCCGCGCGCAGTGGGACGAGATGTTCCCGCAGCGCAACGCGCTCTACTCGTACGACGCGCTCGTCGCGGCCACCGAGCACCACCCGACGTTCGCGCGCGAGGGCACGCTCGAGCAGCGCCGCCGCGAGGTCGCCGCGTTCCTCGCGAACATCGCGCACGAGACCACGGGCGGCTGGGACACCGCGCCCGGCGGCCGATACGCGTGGGGCCTCTACTTCATCCAAGAGGTCGGGTGCGAGAGCGGCGCGTGCACCCAGTACTGCGCGCCCTCCGCGACGAACCCCTGCGCGCCCGGCCGCACCTATCACGGCCGCGGGCCGATCCAGCTCTCGTGGAACTACAACTACGGCCCGATGGGTCGCGAGCTCGGCGTCGATCTGCTCGCCGATCCCGACGCAGTCACGCGCGACGGCGTCGTCGCGTTCCGCACGGCGCTCTGGTTCTGGACCACGGCGCAGTCGCCGAAGCCCTCGTGCCACGACGTGATCACCGGTCGCTGGACGCCCACCGACGCCGATCGCGCGGCCGGTCGCCTGCCCGGCTTCGGCATGACCGTGAACGTGATCAACGGCGGGCTCGAGTGCGGACGGCCCGGCGACTATCGCGTCGCGGATCGGCTCGGCTTCTACGCGCGCTTCACGTCGATGCTCGGCGTCTCGCAGGGCGACCACGTCGACTGCGCGAGCATGCGCCCTTATTGAGGCTCACTCCTCGAGCGCGCAGCGCGGCCGCAGCAAGACCGCTTCGCGCACGTCCGAGCCCTCGCGCTCCGCGACCGCGAGCACCCGCAGATCCGCGGTGACCCGCACCGCGCGCGTCACGTGCCACGCGTCGCCCTCGGCGAGCAGCGCGTCGAGCGCGAGCTTCCGCTCGCCGACCATCATCCACCCGTACGCCTCGGGCCCGGTCGCGCTCGGCCCGCTGTCGGTGCCGACGATCACGCCGCGATCGTTCACGTCGGTCGCCGCGCCCCACGCGAGGTCGGGCAGCGGAAGCAGCGGGATGCGCGCGATCACCTCACGACGCCAGACCACCGGCGTCATCACGCTGCTCGTGAGCGACGACGCGGTGCCCACGATGAACGCGCCGTCGT
The DNA here is from genome assembly GCF_000737325.1 of Sandaracinus amylolyticus. Lineage (NCBI taxonomy): Bacteria > Pseudomonadati > Myxococcota > Polyangiales > Sandaracinaceae > Sandaracinus > Sandaracinus amylolyticus. The sequence continues at coordinate 8,814,469 of NZ_CP011125.1, read as the reverse complement.
CGGAGATGGCGAGCGCACGCGAATGCAGCGCGCCGTCGTTCGGCAAGAGCCGATGACCGGCCGCGTGGGTCCACACGAACGCGCGCCACACGTCGAGCGTCTCGTCCGCGGTCGACGTGCCCACGACCGAGCCCGCCTCGTCGGCCGCGACGTCGAGCGCCTGCACCACCGCATGACGCGAGTGGCCGTCGGGCGGCAGGCCGAGCGGCAGCACGTGGCGCGTCGTCGTGCGCAGCGACGCGCGCCGCGCCTCGTTGACGAGCACCATGCCGTCCGCGCCGATCGCGGTCGCGCTCGACTCGACCGTGTCGTCGAGCGAGAGATCGACGACACCGCTCGCGGCGCTCCACACGAACGCGTGCGTCTGCTCGCCGTGCCAGATCTGTCCGGCGAGCGATCCATCCGGCGCGACCCGCGCGATGCGCGCGATCCGCCACGGCGACACGCCCGTGAGCGCGTCGAGCGAGAGCAGCTCGCCCGGCGCGTCCCAGCGATACGTGTCGCCGAGGACCTCGAGGTACACGCGCCCGCTCGCGTCGACGTCGTACGGCGTCGACGGGAGGTTGTCCGAGAGCGCCTGCACCTCGAAGAGCTCACCGCCCGGCTCGAACGCGCAGACGTCGGGCTCGACGTGCGCGTCGTGCGTCGTGCCGCCGTCGCGCTCCGTCGCACCGTGATCCAGATAACAGCCGCCGAGCACGACGATCAGCGGCACCCAAGCAAAGGAAGAACGCATCGAGATACTGCTGATTGGCCATCGGCGCGCGTCTCCGTCATCGCTTCGAGGCGCGCGCCGCGACCGCGGCGATCTCGATCACTGCACCTGCTGGATCGCGCTCCCGCCCTGCGCTTGCGCCATCGCCTGGCCCATCTGGCTCGCGAGCGCTTCCTGCTCCGCCGCGAGCTGCTCGATCTGCGCGAGCTCCTCGTGCCACTGCTGCTCGCTCGGGCGGATCGCGATCGCGCGCTGCAGGTCCTGCATGCCGAGCTCGTAGCTGCCCGTGTACGCGCGGATCACGCCGCGGTTGAAGAGCGTCTTGCTCACGATGTCGGCGTCCTCGGGGTTCAGCTGCGCGCTCGCGTCGTCGTAGGGACCGAGGATCTGCGTGTAGACCTGCTCCGCGCCCTGCAGGTTGCCGGCGCGCACGAGGTCGAACGCCTGACCGCATCCGTCGGCGCCGCCGCAGTCGGTGAACGCGACCTCGACGGTGTCGGGCCACGGCAGGATCACGCGCGCGAACTGACCGACGAACGACGTGATCATCGACTCGAGCATCCCGCGCCCGTCGATCGGGCCCGGGCTCCCGTTGGTCGCGGTGGTCGAGCTCTGCAGCGCGTCCTGGTAGGTGCGATCGAACACGACCTGACCGCTGTTCGCGACCATCACGACGAACCGCACGCTCGCGCTCGCGTTGCCCCAGCGCGTCGTCTGGACGCACGGGTAGTTCTCGGTGCGCGTCTGCTGGCGCCCGTTCGCGTCGGTGTACTGCACGCTGCGCGAGCACGTCGCCTGCGCGGTGCTGAAGTCCTCGCGATAGCTGAAGTCCATCACGTCGCCGGTGACGATGATCCCGCCGCCCGCGGCGAGGAGGCGGATCGACGGGTTCAGGCTGTTCGCGATGCGCTGCTGCAGCATCGTCTGCACCTGATACGCGGCGTTGGGATCGACCCCGTTGAACGGCTGCACGCTGAACGTGTTGCCGACCTGCGAAGCGTCGAGCAGCGCGGGCCGGACGACCTCGAAGCGAGCGCGCGAGCCGCAACCGACGGCGAGCAGCGCGACGAGCAGCGTGGAGAGCGAGAGCACACGAGCGAATGGCGAGCGGGGCATATGCGCCAGCGACGCTAGCAGCCGACGCGCCATTCACGAAAGCACGCGTCCCGCGCGGCGCGTGTCGAGCCGTGGTCACGCCGTCGTGAAGCCCCGGCGCCACTCGCGCGATCGTCCCGACCGGTCGCGATCGCGGCCGCTCCGGCGATTCAGCGCGGAGGCCGAGTGGGGTAGGGTCGCACCTTTCCCACGAGAGGTCAGGATGTCCGTTCGGCTGTTTCCTCTTCCTCCATGCGCGGTCGCGCTCGCGCTGATCACCCTGCTCGCGAGCGGCTGTGACTGCGCCGGTGAGCGCACCCCGCGCCGCGGCGCCGGCGATGGCGGCCAGCAGGTCCCCGACGACGACGGCGGCGGCGAGCCGCGCGACGGCGGCCCGCCCGACGAGTGCGGCGACGGCCTCGACGACGATCGCGACGGGCGCGTCGACGAGGACTGTCAGTGCACGCCGGGCGCCCAGCAGCGCTGCTTCGCGGGTGACCCGGATCTCGCGGGCGAGGGTGCGTGCGCGTGGGGCGTCCAGGACTGCGCGAGCGGGCTCGAGTTCGGCACGTGGGACCTGTGCGTCGGCTCGGGCGCGCCGAGCGAAGAGCGCTGCAACGGCGTCGACGACGACTGCGACGGCGAGACCGACGAGGGCTGCGAGTGCCCCGAGGACGCGGTGCGTCCGTGTTACGGCGGCCCTGCAAGCACCGCGGAGGTCGGCCTGTGCGCGAACGGGATCGAGCGCTGCGAGCTGATCGACGGAGGCTCGCGCTGGAGCGGTGAGTGCCTCGGCGAGTCGCTCCCGGCGACCGAGGTCTGCGACGCGACGTTCGACGAGGACTGCGACGGCGTGATCGACGAGGGCTGCGACTGCAGCGCCGGCGAGACGCGCAGCTGCTACGGCGGCCCGGCGGGGACGCGCGACGTGGGCCTCTGCCGCGCCGGCACCCAGACCTGCACCGTGACCGGCGGCATCGCGGGCTGGGGCGCGTGCGTGGGCACGACCTTGCCGACCGGCGAGACCTGCACCGGCGGTCGCGACGAGGACTGCGACGGCGCGATCGACTGCGCCGATCTCGACTGCGACACCCATGCGGCGTGCTGCACGCCGTTCGACGACACCGTCTCGATCGTGCCGGTGGACGCCGAGATCCTGTTCGTCGTCGATCGCTCGGGCAGCATGGACTGGCTCGAGGAGACCGGGACGCAGACGCGCTGGCAGGCGCTCACGACCGCGATGAACGCGGTGCTCCCGTCGATCGGCGATCTGCCGCTCGGCATGCTCACGTTCCCGCTCCGCGATCCCGCGGGCGGCAACGAGCTGCGCAGCTGCATGGTCGCGAGCTCGCCCGAGATCCCGATCGCGGTGGGCAGCGGATCGAACATCAGCGCGCGGCTGATCTACGCCGACCCGCGCGCCGGCGACACGCCGACGCCCGCCGCGATCGCGACCGCGCGCAGCTACCTCGCGGCGAACCCGAGCACGCGCCCGCGCTTCGTCGTGCTCGCGACCGACGGCCTGCCCGAGCCCAACTGCGGCGCGACCGTCGCGTCGACGGTGAGCGCGATCGCGAGCCTGCGCGCCGACCTCGGCGTCGACACGTTCGTGCTCGGCTTCGTCGGGCCCGACGGCAGCGGCAGCGCGGCGGGCATCCCCGCGCTGCGCGACGCGCTGAACCAGATGGCCGACGCGGGCGGCCGGCCGCGCATGGGCGCGGGCACGCTGCGCTACTACGAGGCGGTCGACGCGCCGGCGTTCGAGCGCGCGCTGCGCGCGATCCTCGCGGCGGCGACGGACTGCGCGGTCGATCTCTCGAGCGCGCCGGCGCGTCCGGGCAGCGTGGTCGTGCGGCGCGACGCCGTCGTGGTGCCGAGCTCGGGCTACACGCTCACCGGCACGCGCCTCGAGCTGCTCGGCGCGCACTGCGACGCGATCCGCAGCGGCGCGGTGTCGACGATCTCGGTGACCGACACCTGCGGACGCTGATGGCGCGAGGACACGGGCGTCCTGACGCGCCAGGACGCCCGTTCGCGCCGCAGAGACGCAGTCGGGCGAGAAAAGAGGCTCGTCTGCGCCGCAGAGAACGCAGTCGGACGAGAAAAGAGGCTGGTCTGCGCCGCAGAGACGCAGTCGGGCGAGAAAAGAGGCTCGTCTGCGTCGCAGAGACGCAGTCGGACGAGAAAAACGGCTCGTCTGCGCCGCAGACAGGCGATCCGCAGCGCCCGGACGTGTGTCTGCGTCGCAGAGAAGCGTCCTACGAAGCCAGAACGCGATGTGGCGTTGCCCACGAGCGTTCTGGACGGCCAGAAGGTCGTTCGGCGTCGCGGAGACGCGTTGTCCGGAAATTCACCGCAGAAGCCGCAGCGGGTGAGAGCTCTTCGCGGCGGCCCTCCGTGGCCCTCTGCGGTTGATCGTCTCCGATCACCCCGCGCGACGTCGCCAGCCGCGCTTCTCGATCGCGCGCACGTCGGGCACCGCGCCGAGCTCGTCGAGGTACGCAGCGAGCGCGGGGAGCTCGTCGTCGTCGGGGTCGCCCTCGAAGGGTCGCACGCGCACCAGGTTGCCGTAGCTGCGCGCGATCTTCTCCGGCGAGTCGTCGACGAAGAGGATCGACTCCTTCGCGAACCCGAAGCCGCGCAGCTTGCGGATGTCCTTCAGGTACACGGTGTCGAGGGTCTCGAGGTCGCGGTGCGGCACGCAGCGATCGCGCGCGAGCACGAAGCGCAGTCGCGACCGATCGCCGAACAGCATCGACACGACGCCGCTCGCATACCGCTCGCCCGAGCTCGTCCAGACGCCGACGTGGAAGCGATCGAGCACGTGTGAGAGGAACGCGCGCACCCCGGGCCGCTCGTAGACGTGATAGTCGAAGAGCACGTGGTCCGCGGGCCGCTCGAGCGCGTCCTCGCGCGCGTGCACGAGTGTCTCGTCGAGATCGAGCACCAGCAGCTTCTCGAAGCGCGGCACCCTCCGAAGATGACGAACGATCGGCTCGCCCGCCCGCCCCTCCCGTCCACGCGCTTCGCGCGGTCCCCTCCGGGGCCGACGGGACGAGCACTCTGGCAGAGGCTCAGCCTTCGCCTGCGCTCGCGAGCCCCAGCTTGTTCTTCGCGGCCTTGCCGATCTTCGTGCGGCCGGCCTGCTTCATCACGTGCGTCAGCAGCTCCTCGCCGAGCGGGTGCGCCGCCTCGGCGAAGTGGAAGCCGACGTAGTAGAGGTGCTCCATCTCGAGCGCCTTGTCCTTCTTGAGCGCGGCGCCGACGTCGAAGCCGCGATCCGCGAGCGCCTCGAGCTGCGTCAGCCCCTCGTCGCCGCTGCGCATCGCCGGCCGCGTGTCGAGGTGCGACGCGCGCAGCGCGAGCGACGCGAGCGCGTAGCGATCGTCGTCGCTCGCGTGCTCGGTGCGCGCGAGCAGGCCCAGCGCGATGCGCAGCTCGCTCTCCTTGTTCTTGCTGCGCTTCAGCTTCGCGACGAGCTCGCGCAGCCCCTCCGCGAACGACTTGCTGTCCGCCTCGCGCGCGACGTCGGCGTGGGCCTGCCATGCCTCGCCGCTCGACAGGCGTGACAGCGCGGCCTCGACCAGCTTCTTGCGCGCCGCGGGCGGCAGCTTCTTGGTGTGCGGGCGCAGCGCGTAGCGCAGCGTGTTCGCACGATCGGCGTCGGTCTCCGCCGCGAGCGCGGTCGCGAGCGCGGGGCCCGCGTCGTCGCGCGCCTCGAGCGCCTTCGCCGCGAGCTCTCCGCGCCGACGATCGGCCTTCGCGACCACCTCGACGAGCGCCTTCGTCACCTCGCCGCCGGGCTGCCTCGAGAGCTTCTCGATCGCGATCCGCGCGCGCTCGGGATCGGGATGCACCGCGAGCCGCGCGATGCGCCCCGCGTGCTTCGCGGGCAGCTCGACCGCCGCGAGCCCCATGATCGCCGCCTGCGCGAGCATGCGATCGTCGGCCTCGGCGGCGTCGACCATCGCGTCGATCACGTCGGCGGTGCGCGCCTCGTCCTTCGCGATCACGTACCGCAGCGCGATCAGCGCTTCTTGCCGCACCGCGAACGGCGCGCGCGGATCGCGCGCGTGCTCGAGCAGGATCTCGGTGCCCTCGTCGCGCTCGAGGTAGCCGAGGATCTTCACCGCGGTCGCCACCGGGATCGGCGAGGCGGGCGGCGTCTTCTTCATCTTCTCGAGGATGCGCGTGACCTCGGAGAGCCACATGCGCCGCGTCTTCGCGTCGGCGTCCTTGATGCGCGGCCGCACCTGCAGCGCGACGGCGCGCGCGACCTCGGGATCCGCGGCCTCGAGGTTCGCCAGCAGCGTCGTCACGGCCTCCTTGCGATCGCCGAAGCGCGCGAGGATCGCGTCGAGCGCCTTGCGCTCGTCGCCCTGCGCGGTGGGCACGCGCGCCTTCACCTGCTCGACGACCTCTTCGCCGCACGCGACGATCGCGTCGATCGCGAGGCGCCGCACGTCCGGATCGCGCGCGCCGGCGAGCGGCAACATCGCGGGCAGCGCGCGAGGCGCGCCGATGCGTCCGAGCGCCTCGAGGGCAGGGCGCTGCAGCGGCGGCGCGCCGGTCTCGAGCATCGACACGAGCCCCTTGATCACCTCGGGCCCGCGCGCCTTGAGCTCGCCGAGCACGATCGCGGCGGCGATCCGACGCTCGGGCGCGTCGTGCGTGAGCAGCTGAGCGATCTCGTCGATCGGCGACTTGGCCATGCGAAGAGGATACGCCGCCGTTGCCCGGAGCGGAGACGACGAGCATGCTCGCGCGCCGGCGGATGCAGGATCTCGCGAGCACACGCGCGCGCTGGGCGCTCTGGGGCGTTGCCATCGCGTCGGTGCTGGTCGCTGCCGCGCTGCTCTTCGAGTCCATCGCGCCGACGCGTGGCCGCGGGATCGTGCAGCGCTCGTGGCGCCCTCGCGGCGAGACCTGCGACGCCGCGCCCGAAGACGCGACGCGCGAGATCGTGCGCGACGCGGTGGTGCTTCCGCGCGAGCGCGCGCGTCGTTGCATCACGTGGAGCGCCGCGTTCGTCACGCGGTTCCGCACGCCGGTGCGGTTCGAGATCGAGACGAACCGCGCGTTCGTGCTCCGGGTCGAGGGCGCCGACGTGCTGCACGCGTCGCGCGGCGAGACGGAGGTGCACGCGCACGAGATCGTCCTCGCGCCGGGCGCGCACCCGATCGAGCTCGCGCTCACCGAGCCCACCGAGCCCGGCGCGTACCTGCGGGTGCACACGCTGCTCATGAACGGTGCGCGCCCCTGGGGCTCGCGCCCCGTCGATCTCGACGAGTGGCACGTGTCCGCGTCGAGCGATCCCGCGCCGCGCACCGCCGCGCGCACGATCGCCTTCGCGCTCGCGCTCGTCGTCGCGCTCTCGGCGCTCGTGATCGCGCGTCGCGGATCGATCCGCGACGCGTGGCTCACCGACGCGCTCCTGGTCTTCGCGCTGATGAGCATCTACTTCGTGCCGCGCGCGCTCGCGGCGGGCTTCTCGATCGACGAGCTCGCGTACGTGAAAGCCGGCGAGACGTACGTCGCGAACCTGCTCGCGGGCGACTTCGAGACCGCGGCGTGGCGCTGGAACATGGAGCACCCACCGGTCGCGAAGTGGGTGTACGGATGGGGCGCGCTGCTCGGCGGATGGGGCGGCGCGCGCGCGACCGCGGCGCTCTGTGGCGCGCTCGTCGTCACGCTGATCTCGATCGCGGGGCGCATCCTCGTGTCGCGCCGCGTCGGCCTCGTCGCGTCCGCGCTGCTCGCGTGCACACCGCACTTCGCGGGGCTGATGCGCACATGCACGCTCGAGGCGGTCACGTGCGTGATCTGGGCCGCGCTCCTCGTCGTGCTCGCGCTGTGGATGCGCGACGCGGGGACGGGCGATCACGTCGCCCGGCGCGCGCACCTGCCGCGGGAGCGCGCGCTGCGCGCGCTGGCGGGCGCGCTTCCGATCTTCGGCACGCTCGCGCGCGCGACGTCGGTGTGGTCGGGACCGCTCTCGTTGCTCGCGGCGTGCTTGGTGTCGCGCCGCCGCGGCCAGGGCGGGCTCTGGATCCCGTGGGAGACGATCGCGGGCGCGCTCGTCGCGGTGCTGATCGTCTACGCGGGATGGCCGTGGCTCTGGTCCGATCCGCGCGAGCAATTCGGGCACGCGGTGCGGCACTTCACCGACTACCTGCCGCTCGAGTGGTACCGCGGGCACCTGCACCACCCGGGGCGCGGCTACTTCACGCACGCGTTCCTCGCGACGACGCCCGAGCTCCATCTGATCGCGGGCGCGCTCGGCGCGGTGGTGCTCGCGCGGCGCTCGCCTTCGTACGCGCTGCTCGTCGTCGCGTCGTTCCTCCTGCCGTTCGCGCAGAGCCTCTCGCACGTGCGGCAGGACCTCTCGCGCTACGTCGTGACGGCGTGGCTCGGCCTCGCGCTGCTCGCAGCGATCGGCACCGACGCGCTCGGCGCGCTGCTCGCGAAGCGGAGCGAGCGCGCGCGCCTGGTCCCGGCGGTCGTCGTGATGCTCGTCGCGACGTTCGGCCTGCTCCGCGCCGAGCCCTATCCGCGCACCTATTTCGCGCTCTGGACCGGCGGCGCGCCGCACGTCGCGGAGACGCGCGCGTTCGAGATCGCCGACTGGTGCGAGGGCCTCGAGGACGCGACCGCGTACGTCAACGCGCACGCCGGCGAGGGCGAGCGCGTCGAGTACCGCACGAGCTGTCGCGACCTCCACGATCCGCTGCGCGACGATCTGATCGAGCACCGCGGCGCAGGCGCGCAGTGGGTGATCTCGCAGCGATTCGCGTACGAGCTCGACCAGCACGAGGCTGCGCTCGCGTCGTGCACGATCGCGCACGACACCGTGTCCTCCGGTGTCGTCGTCGCGCGCGTCTGGGACTGCCGCTGATCAGCGCACCTCGGTGGGCGCGCCGGTCGTCGTCGGCGTGGTCGTGCCGGTGATCTCGCGCGGCGGCGTGGGCGGCGGCGTCGCGGCCTGCTGCGCGCGTCGCTGCGCTTCGAGCGCGGCACGCTCGCGCGCCGCGAGCTCGTCGGTCCAGATCTGCGCGACCGTCGTCTCCTCGCGCACGCGCTCGCCCTCCATGCGGCCGCGGATCGTCACGCGCCCCTCGCCCGCGAAGCGCACCGCGACGCTCTCGACGCGCTCTTCTTCACCGCCGTGGCTCTCCTCGCGCGTGACGATCTCCGCGCAGAGCATGTCGGTCGCGCCTTCGGGCACGCCGCAGATCGAGAGCTCGCCGTGCGTGCCGTACGTGTCGGTCGACTCGTAGTCCTCGTCGTCGTCGGCCTCCATGTACCACTCGTCCTCGACCACCACGAGGACCTCGGGGTCGCCGCCCGGCTGCACGTCCTGGAAGCGCAGATCGATCGTGACCGTCGAGTCCATCCCCTCGACCGAGTACACCGGCCCGCGCGTGATCCAGCTCTGTCCGTCGAACGTGAGCAGCTCGTACGAGGTCTCGCCGCGATCGTCCCAGACCTGATCGGGCGTGCCCGCGTCGTCGTAGTCGCCGATCGAGATCACCGCGGCCTGTCGCCGCTCACGACCGCGCGCGACCGCCTCGACGTGCACCGCGCAGCTGCCCTCGGTCGAGTCCTCGCCGATCGTGTCGTCGCCCTCCTCGACCGGCGCGCCGCACACCTCGTTCTCCCGCCCGGTCGCGTAGGTCCACAGCGTCGCGGGCACGGTCTCCGGTCGCTCGCCGCGGCGGCCGAGCTCGGTCGCGACGTCGTTCCATCGCCCGCGCACCGCCTCGTTCTCGCGATACCAGAGCGAGCGCTCGTAGTCGCCGAGCGCGCTCGTCAGGCCGGTGCGCGTCGCCTCCGCGTCGGTCAGCGCGCGCGCCCGCGCCTCCGCGATGCGCCCGCGGTTGTAGAGGCACGCGCCGAGCGTGTTGCGCTTCGAGGCGTCGGCGAGGCGGAAGTCGTTCTCGAGGGTCGCGACGCCACGCCGCGTCTCCGCGTCCGCGCCGTCGAGGTTGCCCACGTCGAAGTAGAGCCACCCGAGCTCGCAGCGCGCCTGCGCGTCGTTGGGATCCGCCTGGATGCGCGCGCGCAGCGGATCGGCCTGCGCCGCGGCGGGCTCGGGCGCGGGCGGCGGCGTCGGAGGCGTCGTCGCCGCGGGCTCGGTCGTGGCGGTCGGCTCGCTCGTCGCGGGCGTCGTGGTCGGTGGAGGCGTCGTGGGATGCGCGGCTGCGGGCCGGGTCGGTGTGGGCGGCGCCTCGCTCCCACCGCTGCACGCACCGAGCCCCATCGCGATCGTGACCAGGATCGTCCGCGTCGTCGCCTTCACGCTGCCCCCTCCGGCGCCCGAGGATACCGATCGGCGCGCACGCATGACACGTACGCTCGGCGTCGCGATTCCGCGCCCCGCCCGCGCTTCCGGAGTAGACTGGTCGCGATGCCTTCGCTGAAGTGGATCCGGCCCGAAGGGCGGCCGAAGGTCTACTCGATCTTCAAGAAGCTCACGTCGATCGGCCGCGCCGGCGGCAACGACATCCCCATCGACGACCGCTCGCTCGCCGAGTACCACGCGCAGATCGTCTTCGACGGCCGCGAGTTCAACCTCAACGAGGTCGACCGCGACGGCGAGATCCTGATCAACGGCAAGAAGAAGCGCCGCTGCAAGATCCAGCACGCGGATCGCCTCACGCTCGGCGGCGTCGAGCTCGTCTTCTCGGCGTTCGACGAGTCGGTCGATCGCGACGCGCCCGAGGGCGACGCGGACGCATCGGTCGCGGCCGAGCTCTCGGGGCTGCGCAAGCTCCACGAGCTCTCGATGCGGCTCATGCAGAGCCGCTCGATGCAGGAGCAGCTCGAGCTCCTGATGGACACCGTGCTCGAGGCGACGCACGCGTCGAAGGGCTTCCTCGTCCTGCTCGAGAACGGCGAGACGAAGATCAGCGTCGCGCGCCACCTCGCGGGCCGCCCTCTGCCCGAGGCCGAGCAGCTGCTGAGCGACTCGATCGTGAAGAAGGTGCTCGAGTCGCGTCAGCCGCTCATCGTGAGCGACGCGGTGAACGACACGTTCTTCGGCGCGAGCCAGAGCGTGATGAACCTGCAGCTCGCGAGCGTGATGTGCGCGCCGCTGATCGCGCAGGGCCAGCTCCTCGGGCTCATCTACGTCGGCAACGACAGCGTGCGCGGCCTCTTCGAGGAGAGCTCGCTCGACGTGCTGACCATCTTCGCGTCGCAGGCGTCGCTGCTGCTGCAGAACGCGATGCTCCTCGATCAGCTCCGCAGCGATCGCGATCAGCTCGCGGAGCAGCTCAACGAGCGTCGCTTCGGCGACATCGTCGGCACGAACCCCTCGCTCGTCGAGGTCTTCCGCAAGGTCGAGAAGGTCGCGTCGACGGACATCTCGGTGCTCATCACGGGCGAGACGGGCACCGGCAAGGAGCTCATCGCGCGCGAGATCCACCGTCGCTCGCCGCGCCACGCCGGGCCCTTCGTCGTCGTGAACTGCGGCGCGATCCCCGAGAACCTCATGGAGAGCGAGCTGTTCGGCCACGTGCGCGGCGCCTTCACGGGCGCGATCGCGACGCGCCAGGGCAAGTTCCAGGCGGCGCACGGAGGAACGCTCTTCCTCGACGAGATCGGCGAGATGCCGCAGCCGCTGCAGGTGAAGCTGCTGCGCGCGCTCCAGGAGAAGGTCGTCGTCAAGGTCGGCGACACCAAGGTCGAGCGCGTCGACATCCGCGTGGTCGCGGCGACCAACCGCAACCTCGAGGACGAGATCCGCAAGAGCACGTTCCGCGAGGATCTCTACTACCGCCTCAACGTCGTGAACCTGCACCTGCCGCCGCTGCGCGAGCGCGGCGACGACGTGCTGATCCTCGCGAAGTTCTTCCTCGCGAAGTACGCGGAGGAGCTGAACCCGAAGGTGAAGGGCTTCACGCCGAACGCACTGATCGCGATCCGGAAGTACGAGTGGCCGGGCAACATCCGGCAGCTCGAGAACCGCATCAAGAAGGCGATCGTCCTCTGCGACAAGACGCTGGTCGGCCCCGAGGACATGGACCTCTTCCCCGAGGCCCTGCAGCCGATCATGACGCTCACGCAGGCGCGCGAGGACTTCCAGCGCCGCTACATCCTCGAGGTCCTCGAGCGGAACAACGGGAACCGAACGAAGACCGCGCGCGACCTCGGCGTCGATCCGCGCACCATCTTCCGGTACCTCGAAGGCATGCCCGACGCGCCCGAGCCCGGCGGCCCGCCGACCGAGTGATCACGGGAGCCGTGATGACGCATCGCGTCGATCCCATCGCGGGATCGGAGGTCTGACATCGATGTCGCGGGCGGCTCGGGCAGCGTTCGACCGGATCGCGCGAATTGCCGCGCGATCCGCGCGCACCGTGGCTCGCGCATCGCGTGGCACCCGCGCTGCATTCGCGGGCGCAGGAATGATCGCGGCCGGTGCGCTGATGGTGACGCTCCCGGGCTGCCTGACGCAGAACGTGCAGTACGACGTCCCGCAGAACTACCCGCCCTCGATCGAGTCGGCGGACACCGCGCTGTTCCCGCTGAACAGCCTGATCCAGTTCCCGAGCGAGCTCGAGGTCGACGCCGACGGCGGGGTCACGACGCTGGAGCGGCTGCCGCTCGAGCTCGACGTGCGCGACCCCAACGTCGCGCAGCGCCTCGAGTACCGCGTCTACATCGACTTCGACTCCGACACCCCGATGCTCACCGGGAGCGCGCCGATCCCGCCGAACCCGCCGAGCGTGCTCCGCGAGGTGGAGATCTTCGTGCCGCGATCGTTCCTCGAGCCCGAGGGCTGCCACCGCATCGAGGTCGTGGTGTCGAGCGCGTTCGCCGGCCCGATCGGCCGCGCGCCGCAGACCCAAGGAGACGTCGCGACCGCGACGTGGTGGGTCATCTCGGACACCGACGGAATGAACGGCGTCGACGCGAGGGGGTGCCAGCTGTGACCCGCGCGAGCCTCGCCCTGCTCGTCGCCGGTGCGCTCTCGGGGTGCACGCTGACGATCGATCCGCCGCGCACCCCGCCCATGAACGCGTGCGGCGAGGACGCGGACTGCGGTGGATCGCGCTGCGATCGCGAGATGGGGATCTGCGTCGCGGAGACGGCCGCGCCGTACGCGTTCAACGTGCAGATGGTGCTGCCCGCGTCGATCGACGAAGGGCGTCCCGCGCTCGTCACGTCGAGCGGCTCGTTCGCGGCGAGCGGCGTCGACGCGAGCATCCAGATCGCGGTGCGCGCGCCGGTGCCGGTGACCGGCTGGGTGCGCGAGGGCGGGACGCGCCCGGTCGAAGCCGACGTCGTGTTCGCGCCGCGCACCAGCGTCCTCGTGCCGGTCGCGCCGCGGCTGTCGGTCAGCACGCCCGGTGTCGAGACCGCGGGCATGGAGCCGATGCGCGCTCACGAGTTCGCGACGCAGCTCGTGCCCGGCCTCGTCTACGACGTGGAGGTCCGGCCGCGCGGCGAGGACGCGCGCCGCCTCGCGCCGACGCGCGCGGTGCTCGAGCTGATGGGCGGGCAGCGCTACGACGTGACGCTGCGCCCGAACGAGGAGCACTTCCGGCTCGCGGGCACGCTGGTCGATCTCGTGGGCACCGGGCACGACGGGCTCGAGGTGCGCGCGATCGACGAGACCGGGCGCCTCGTGTCATCGGTCGCGACGACGTCGACGATGGGCGAGGACGAAGGCGTCTTCGAGCTCTTCGTCGATCCGGCCGCGACCAACTGGCGTCTCGTGGTCTCGGCGCCGCCCGCCTATCAGGCAGCCGCGGCGTTCCCGACGATCACGGTCGATCCCGCGGTGCTCGTCTACGAAGGGCCGACCGACGATCCGCGCGTGCGGGTGCTCGTGCCGACGCCCGATCAGACCGGCGCGTGCTTCGCCGGGACGGTCGAGATGCCCGCCGGGGGCGCGGCGGTCGGTGCGACGATCACGCTGCGCTCGCGCCAGCTCGAGGACGACGGCACCGGGCTCACGGGCACGTTCGCGCTGCAGCTGACGACGTCGGCGGGCGCGGCGGCCGGCACGCCGATCGGGTGCTCGCTCGCACCATTGCCGCCCGGCGGGTTCGAGGCGCGCGTCCTTCCCGGCGAGTACGACATCGAGATCCGTCCTCTCGAGCCGGAGCTCGGCGTCTACGTCGAGCACCGTCGGATCACCGACGACACCGTGGGCCCCGTGTTCGTGCTCCCGGAGCGCGCGCGGCTGAGCGGCATCCTGCAGCGCTCGGCCGGCGAGCCGGTGTTCGACGCGCGCGTCCGCGCGGTCCCGCTGAACGCACCGCTGCCCGGCCCGCGGCTCGACGAGGCATCGCTGCTGAACCGGCCGAACGAGACGATCACCGACCCGCTCGGCAACTTCCGACTGCTCCTCGACGTGGGCGTCTACGACCTGATCGCGGAGCCGGCCGAGGGCAGCGGATGGCCGTGGGTGGTGCGTCCCGCGTTCGCGATGGCCGCGCGCGAGTGGACCGAGGTGCTCGACGTCGGGCACCCGATCGCGGTCCGCGGACAGGCGAGCTTCGACGACGGGGCGCTGATCGCGGGCGCCGAGATCACGGCGTACGCCATCGTCGGTGAGCGCGCGGTGCCGATCGGGCGCGCGACGAGCGACGCGGAGGGCCGTTTCCTCCTGCTGCTCCCGCCCGAGCTGCGCTGAGCTTGCGGGAGGGGTCTTGGAAGACCCCTCCCCCCGACCGGCGGAGCCGGATCGGGGCCCCCACCCCAAACGCTGCGCGCGGGGCCCCAGCCCCGCTTGCTCTTGCTCGGTGGCCGCTTGACGCCCGCCGCGACGGTGACGCGAGACGTCGCGCCGGCGGCTCTTCCTCGGTAGGCTTTTCGCGAGACGTCGGCCGGGCGCCTCTTGCTCGGTGGGCTTTCGCGAGACGTCCGGCGAGGGCCGTCGCGAGAGACCGTCTCGCGCTCGGGTCGGCGTTTCGCGCGCCCAGGCGCATTGCCGGGGTCGCGAGGCGCGGCGAGCTGCGCGGCGCGCGGGGCTCGGAGCGATTCACGCTGGATACGAACGTTCCAGGCGGAAACGGCCGCTCGGCCGGAACGTGCTCGCAGGCTCTTGTCAGCCGGCGTGTATTTCGGCTTAGTCTTCGGCCACCGGACCGGGAGCCGGGCCCTGCAAGGCCCCGAGTGCGGCTCGAACCCCAATGGAACCGGGAGATCTGAGACCATGAACAGCAAGCTGAAGACCTCGCTCGTGGTGGCTGCGTCGGCCCTGCTCGGCCTGAGCGCGTGTGGCGGCGGCAGCGCCCAGAGCTCGGAGTCGACGGGCGAGACCGCCTCGTCGGGCAGCGAGACCACGACCGAGACGACGACGACCGAGTCGACCGGCGACGCGACGGGCACCCAGGCGTCGTGCGGCGCGGGCAGCTGCGGCGGCGCGGCCGGCGAGTCGACCGGCGAGGCGCCGGCCGAGGGCTCGGGGACCTGATCTCCTCGCGCTGAGCGCGGCGCGCGTCGCGTCGCGATCGCGAAGGGGGCCGGCGTACGAGACGTGCGCCGGCTCTCGTCGTTTCAGGAGCAGGATGGCAGCGAAGGAAGCACGAGGGATCGGGCTCGGTCTGCGGCAGGAGATCGCCGCGGAGATGCTCGCGCGGCGGCCCGCGGAGATCGAGTGGGTCGAGATCCACCCCGAGAACTACGTCGAGCGCGCCGGCACCTTCGAGCGACACCTCGCCGACGCCCGCGCGGTCTGGCCGGTCGTGCCCCACGGGCTCTCGCTCTGCTTCGGCTCGATCGAGCCCTTCGAGCCGGCGTACCTCCGCACGCTCCGCGCGTTCCTCGATGCGATCGACGCGCCCTGGTACAGCGATCACCTCTGTTGGGGCGGCGTCGACGGAGTCGCGCTGCACGACCTCATGCCGATGCCCTTCGTGCGCGAGTCGGTCGACGTCGCGTGCGCGCGCATCGCCCAGGTCGAGGACGCGATCGGGCGGCCCATCGCGATCGAGAACGTCAGCTACTACGTGCACCCCGGCGCGCCGGAGATGCGCGAGATCGACTTCGTGCTCGAGGTGCTCGAGCGCTCCGGGTGCCGGCTCATGCTCGACGTGAACAACGTCTACGTGAACGCGCGCAACCACGGGTTCGACGCGCGCGCGTACCTCGATCGCGTGCCTGCCGATCGCGTCGTGCAGATCCACGTCGCGGGGCACCTCGTGCGCACGGGACAGCCGATCATCGACACCCACGCCGAGCCCGTCTGCGACGACGTCTATGCGCTGCTCGGGCACACGCTCGCGCGCATGCCCGACGTGCCGGTGCTGCTCGAGCGCGACGGGAACTTCCCCTCGCTCGACGTGCTGCTCGACGAGCTGCGACGCCTCCGCGCGATCGCGGACGGAGCACGCACGTGACGGTCGCCGATCTGCAGCGCGCGATGCAGCGCGTGTGCTTCGACGCCGCTCCGTCGCGCGAGGACCTGGCGCTCGTGGGGAGCGAGCGTGCGCTCCTCTATCGCGAGCTCGTGCGCTCGCGGCTGCGCGAGCTCGTCTCGAAGGTGCTCCCGAAGACCGAGGCCGCGCTCGGACGCGCGCGGACCAGCGCGCTCTTCGATGCGTTCCTCGCCGAGGCGCCGCCGCGCTCGCGCTTCTTCCGCGAGGTGATCCCCGAGCTCGTCGCGTTCGCGCTTCCGCGCGTCGAGGGCCACGCGCGCGACGTGCTGCTCCTCGAGTCGACGAGATGGGAGCTCGCGTGGCGCGCCGGCGAGGTGCACGGCGACGTCGTCGAGCTCGATCTCGAGAAGATCCCGGTCGCGCACCCCACGTTGCGCGTGCTCGCGCTCGGCCACGCGGTGCATCGGGACGTCGAGCCTCCGCCTGCGGGCGCGTTCTTCGTCTGCGTGCATCGACGTCCCGATCACGTGGTCGAGACGCGCACGCTCGATGCGACGTCGTTCGCGCTGGTGCGCGCGTGGGCACGCGGCGATCGTCCCGCGATCGACGGAGTGCGCGAGGTGCTCGCCGCCGAAGGGCGCGCGCCGGATCAGGCGTTCGTCGAGAAGATGAGCGCCCTGCTGACCGCGCTGCTCGAAGCGGGCGCGCTGCTCGGGTCTCGCGCGTGAGCGCTCGGCTGCTCCCGATGTTCCTGCTCCTCGCTGCGTGTGGTGCGCGCAGCGGGATCGACGTCGTCGCGCACGATGCGTCGCTCGCCCGGCAGGACGCCGGCGCGTGCGAGGTCGAGCGCTGCAACGACGTCGACGACGACTGCGACGGCGAGGTCGACGAGGGCGTGCTCCAGACGTTCTTCCGCGACGTCGACGGCGACGGATTCGGCGCCGAGCCAGTGCGAGGGTGCTCGCTCCCCGCGGGCGCCGTGACCGAGGGCGGAGACTGCGACGACACCGCTCCCGACGTGCGGCCCGGCGTTCCCGAGATCTGCGACGACGCGGTCGACAACGAGTGCGACGGCGCGACCGACTGCGACGACGCCGAGTGCGGCTGCGGCGGCGTCGTGCTCGAGCCGGAGCCCTACTCGATGGGCTCGCCGCCCGGCGAGCGCGGCCGCGAGGACGACGAGGTGCTGCACGTCGTGACCCTCACGCGGCCGTTCTGGGTGATGCGCACCGAGGTCACGCAGGGCCTCTGGGAGCGCCTCACCGGCACACGACCGAGCTACTTCGGCAGCTGCGGTGACGAGTGCCCCGTCGAGTCGATCAGCTGGTTCGAGGCGCTCGAGCTCGCGAACCGCATGAGCGACGCGGAAGGCCTGCCGCGCTGCTACGACCTCGCGTGCACCGGCGCGCTCGGCGAGGGCTGCCCCGATCCCACCGAAGTGCCCGGGACGTGGAGCATGTGCCCCGGCAGCTTCCAGTGCTCGCGCGCCGAATTCCGCGGGCTCGACTGCGAGGGATATCGCCTCCCGACCGAGGCCGAGTGGGAGTACGCCGCGCGCGCGGGATCGCGCACTGCCTTTCCGATCGGCGACGACATCGAGCGCGTCGACGAGATCGGCTGGTGCACCAGCAACGGCGCCGGCGTGACCCACCCCGTCGCGCAGAAGCCCGCGAACCCGTGGGGGCTCCACGACATGACGGGCAACGTCTACGAGTGGGTCTGGGACGGCTACGACGAGTATCCGGCGGGCGCGCAGGTCGATCCGGTCGGGCCCTTCGGGACGCGCACCACGCGTGTCATCCGCGGTGGGTCGTTCGCGTTCGGCGACTTCGCGTGTCGCAGCGCGAACCGCGGCGCGCGTCGCTTCGACATGCGCGAGAACGTCGTCGGCCTGCGCCTCGTCCGCACGCTGCCGGCGGAGTGATCACGCGCGACCGGCGCGAGCGCGCCGACGACGACACCGTTCCCGGACGGCCAGACGCCGTGTCACGCGCGGACATTGCTGCGCGAGCGGTCGCGGAGCCATGTCGCGCGCGGACATCGCGGCGCGAGCGGTCGCGGAGCCATGTCGCGCGCGGACATCGCTGCGCGAGCGGTCGCGGAGCCATGTCGCGCGCGGACATCGCTGCGCGAGCGGTCGCGGAGCCATGTCGCGCGCGGACATCGCGGCGCGAGCGGTCGCGGAGCCATGTCGCGCGCGGACATCGCCGTGCGAGCGCCCGAGCTCGCGGCCTCGCGACGCGCGTCGTCTTCGTGGCGGCGGGGTTATGCTCGCGCGTGTGAGGTCGGCGGCGCTCGGCATCGTGCTCGTGCTCGCGTCGTGCGGCGCGAGCGCGCCGCCGAGCCCTCCAGCGCCGCTGCCCGCGCGCACCGTGCGGTACACGTTCGCGCTCGAGCCCGACCTCGAGCACATGCACACGACGGTGTGCTTCGAGGACGGAGTGCCCGACGCGCTCGCCGCGATCCACGAGGAAGGACGCGCGCGCGTCGAGACCGCGGAGGTGCTGCGCGCGGACGGGCCGCACGCGCTCCCGATCGACGGCGAGATCTCGCTGCGCGGCGTCGCGCCCGGCGAGTGCGTGCGGTATCGCGTCGATCTCGCGCCGGGCCGCCGCGCGACGCCGGGCGCGCCCGGGAGCTATCGCGTCGGCGACGATCTGGTCGCGCCGACGAGCCTCTGGCTGCGCGCGCCCTCGCCGCGCGATGCGTCGACGGCGATGCTCGCGCGGTTCGTGCTCCCCGACGGCGTGCGCGCGTCGACGGTGTGGCCCGACGCCGACGAAGAAGGGTGGATGCGCATCGACGAGCGCGCGTTCCGCTACATCGCGTACGTCGCGTTCGGCGAGCTCGAGGTCGAGCGCGTGCCGGTGCCCGGCGGATGCATCGACGCGGTGGTGCTCGACGGCGCGCTGCAGATCGACGCGGAGCAGCGACGCGCGTGGCTCGGCACCGCGGGGCGCGCGGTGTCGCGCGTGCTCGGTCGATTTCCTGCCGAGCGCGCGGGCGTGATCGTCGTGCCGACGCCGTTCGCCGACACGCCGGTGCTCTTCGGGATCGTGGGACGCGGCGCGCTGCCGACCATCGCGCTGCTCGTCGGCGAGAACGCGCGCCCCGACGCGCTGGTGCCCGACTGGACCGCGGTGCACGAGTTCACGCACCTCGCGAGCCCGTTCGTCGAGCGCGACGAGGCGTGGATCACCGAGGGCCTCGCGACGTACTACCAGCAGGTCCTGCGCGCGCGCGAAGGGATGCTGACGCCCGAGCAAGCGTGGAACGAGATGCTCCACGGGTTCGCGCGCGGGCGCAGCGAGGGCACCGGTCGGACGCTCCGCGAGGAGTCGCGCGACATGCTGCGTACATACGCTTTCGGGCGGGTCTACTGGTCCGGCGCCGCGCTCGCGCTCATGGCGGACGTCGCGTATCGCCGCAGCTCGGACGGGCAGGGCTCGCTCGACGACGCCATGGTGCGCGCGTCCGACCGCCGCGACGAGACGCTGCGCGCCGACGAGCTCGTGCGCGCGATGGATGGCGGCGACGGAGGCCCGTTCGCGCAGGTGATCGCGCCCTGGATCGACCGCGACGAGTTCCCCGACGTCGACGAGACGCTCGCCTGGCTCGGGGTGCGCCGAGGGGTCGCGGGTGTCGAGCTGCTCGATGCGCCAGGTGCGGCGATCCGCGACGCGATCATGAATCCCGGCGCTCCGCTCGCGTCGAACCCCGACGGGTGCCGGTAACGAATTCCGGGGAAATCCCTCTTGTTCGAGGGAGCCCCCGCTGCGAACCTTCGCGCGAGCAGAGGTACTCACGCCGCCGCGGGCAAGCGGTGAAGCGAGAACACGAAGAACTCGTGAGGAGCAAGGAAAGCATGCGACTGCGCACGTCCGGTTGGTTCATCTCGATGCTCGCGTTCGTGGCGGTGACGTCGTTCGTCGCCTCGGAAGCCTCCGCGCAGGCGCGCACGTTCCGCATGACGCGCGGCGGCGGCAGCCGGATCCAGTGGGTCTCGGACGCGCCGCTCGAGCGCATCACCGGCGTGAACAACGCGGTCACCGGTGAGCTCAGCGTGGATCCCGCGAACCTCGCGACGGCGCGCGGCACGGTGAGCGTCGACATCGCGCAGATGCGCACTGGCCTCGACCTGCGCGACGAGCACCTCCGCGGCAGCGACTGGCTCGACGCGCAGCGCTTCCCGAACGCGACGCTCGAGATCACCGGCATCGAGGGCGCGACGGCGCTGCGCCCGAACGAGACGCAGCGCGTGACGATCCGCGGCCGCTTCACGCTGCACGGCGTGACCCGCGACATCACCGCGAGCGCGCAGGTGCGCCTCGTGCCGCTCAACGACGAGCTGCGCGCCGAGGGCATCACCGGCGACGTGATCCGCGCCCAGGCGAGCTTCGACATCGCGCTCGCCGATCACCAGGTGTCGATCAGCGCGCCGGTGCGCCTCAAGGTCGCGAACACGATCCGCGTGAACGTGACCATCCGCGCCGTCGCGAGCTGACGCCCTCTCGCCGCACGACGACCGGCCCACGGCGCGCATCGAATCGCGCAGCCAGATGTGGGCCGGGTCGCGGCGGGATGATCAGGGCGTCGCGCGGATCGCGATCTCGCCGCGCGACGCGAGCGTCTCGAGCACCGCGGTGATCTCGCCGAACTGCACGCTCGGCGCCGCCGCGACCGCGAAGAGCGCGCGCTCGTCGGGCGCGAGCGTCGCGGTCGCGCGCGCGGCGTCGAGACAGCGCGCGAGCGCGTCGACGTCGACGTGACGCTCGCGCGCCGGGATCGCGGGCGCCGACGGCGACACCGCGTCGCACGAGGGTGCGAGAGGCTCGCCTCGGAGCGTCACCTGCACGTCGAGCGTTGCGGTGATCGTGATCGACGGCGACGCGGGCTCGACCTCGGCGTGGCGTGTCGCGCCCTCGCGCCGCGGTGTGCCTTCGCCGAGCGCCTCGAGCGCGGCTGCGACCTCGCGCTCGACGTCGGCGCGCCGACCGCGGTGCGAAGGCGGCAGCGCGAGCACGACCTCGCGCTCGCCGTCGAGCAGCACGACCCGCGGCTCGGCCCAGCCCTCGCGCCCGGCGCTCCACATCGCCTGCGATACGCGCCGCCACGACACCTCGGGGGCCGCTCGCAGCGCGTACGCGATGGGCGTGCCTCCGCCCTCCGCGCGCGCTTCTTCGGTGCGTCGCGCGCGCGCCATCACCTCGGAGAGCGCGGGCACCTCGAGCGCCTCGCTCGCCACCGGGACCTCGGCGTGGATCTCCGCGTCGGACAGGCGCGCGCGATCGCGCTCCGGCCACGTCGCGATCAGCGCGCGGTTGTCGACGGTGAAGCCGTCCTCGCGCACCTCGAGGGTCACCATCGGCGTCGCCGCGGGGAGATCGCCGCGTCGCGCGCGCGGCAGCGCGTCGCGCGGGACATCGACGACCTCGACCTCGACCTCGGGCGTGTGCGCCGGCTCGCAGGTGCACGCGCTCGCGACGCCCAGCATCGCGAGCGCGATCACCGCGCGCCTCACGGCGTCACTCGCACGCCGACCAGAGCCCGAGCCCCGCCGCCTGCGCCGCCGCGCTGTCCTCCGCGATCACCGGCGCGTTCGACGAGTTCGGCTCGATCGTCAGCGGCTCCGCGAAGCCGCGCGCCGCGAGCTGCCGGTTCCACATGTCGCCCGGCCCCGAGCCGACCCACACGTACGCGAGGTCGCGACCGAAGTGGTCCTGGCACTCCGCGTCGTACGTCAGCCACACGTAGCGCCCGCGCAGCAGCTCGGTGAACGCCCACGCCTCGTTGCCGTAGCACTCGGCGGGCGTGATCTCGCCGGTCTCGTCGTTGCGCTTCTCGGTCTCCGGGGTGTCCACGCCGATCATGCGCACGTCGATCGGCTGGCTGTCGGACTCGCGCACCGCGGCGAACGTGTCGCCGTCGGTGATGTTCGTGATCACGACGCGCTGCGGCGGCTGACAGGGCGCGGGAGTCGACGGGAGATCGCTCGCCTCGAGCTCGAGCACGCGCTGGTCCGAGAGCTGGATCGAGCCCTCGAAGAGGTTGCCCACCTCGGGGTCGTAGGTGCCGTCGTCCACCGGCTCGGGCTCACCGAGACAGCCGGTCAGCCCGAGCAGCAGCGCGATCAGTGCGCGATTCGAAAAGCGGAGCACCACGTCCTCACTCTCGTCCGCTCAGAAGCGGAACCGTGCCTCGAGGCGCAGCTCGCGCTCGAGCTCGGGCGCGTCCTCGTCGGACGGGTTCTCCTCGTTGTGCGCCTCGCGGTACATGACCGCGAGGATCCCGGTGCTGCGGAAGAAGTACCAGTGCAGCGCCGCGCGCCACTGGAACGTGTCGAGCTGCTCGCGATAGCTCGGATCGCTCGTCGGCTCCGCGCCCGTCGACCACGGCTGGACCTGCCACACGCCGCCGACGTCCGCCGCGAAGAAGAGCACGCGCGGGATCAGCAGCACGCCGAGCTGCACGTTGAACGCGCTCTGCACCGGGATGGTCTGCGGATCGTCCATCACGAAGCGCGTGTAGTTCTCGACGCGCAGCGAGAAGTGCCAGACCTGGAGCAGCGAGAACGCGTTCGTCGCCGCGAAGCGCTCGGCCGGGCGCTGGTCGTACTTGCCGCCGACCGCGACGCCCCACGTGAGCGGCACCGCGGTGTAGAGGAACGGCGAGTCGAAGCGATCGAAGAACCCGATCAGGTTGAACTGGAACGCGCCGCCCGCGGCCCACGCGAAGTTGCGATCGTCGCTGCGGAAGAACCGACCACCGACGTTGCCGGTGAACTCGCCCGCGCCCGCCGCGCCCCACGCGCGGAAGCGGATCACGCCGCGCTCGTCGATCGGACCGCCGACCTCGAGGGCCGCGCCGTTCCCCTGCTCGAACGCGCGGTACATGTAGAACGGCGGATCGAGCAGCGGCTGGCGCGCCGCCGAGATGATCAGGCCCGGCGACAGACCGCCGAAGCCGCTGTTGATCGAGATGTAGTGGCCGAGATCCGAGATCGGGATCTGGAAGTTCGCGAACGTCAGGCGGACGCGATCCTCGGCGCGCACGTTGATGAGGAAGAACGAGTTCTCGATGAACGGGATCGGGCCGAGCGCGCGCAGCTGGAGCAGCGTGAAGCCCGCCTCGGGCGTGTTCGTGATGCGCTCTTCGCTGCCCGACTGGTCGTAGTCCCAGCCGATGTTCGCGCCGACGCCCGCGACCACCGAGAAGCGCAGGCCGGGCGTGCCGTTGCACACCGTGACCTGGGGATCGAAGCGGCACCCGAAGTCCGCGCAGTCGCTGCGGCCGTCGAAGTCGTTGTCGATGCCGTCGCTGCACAGCTCGTCGGTGCGCTCGCCGTTCGCGTCACCGCCGCGGCCGATCAGATCCTCGACGCTCTGGCCCTCGCCGAGCTCCGGGAGGTCCTCCTCGCCGACCGCCGCCGCACCACCGGCCGCGCCGCCGCTCGCCTGCGCGCCGCCGCGCCAGCTGCCCTGACACGCCGCGATCTGCGGGGTCTGGCAGTCGGCGTCCTCGCAGTCGACCATCTGGTCGCCGTCGTTGTCGATCCAGTCGCTGCACGCCGCGCTGGTGCGCTCCTCGCCGCCGCCCGCGTGGCAGAGGTCGTTCTCGAAGCACTCCGCGTCCGCGCAGTCGACCAGGCCGTCGCCGTCGTCGTCGCGGCGATCGTTGCAGACGGTCTCGCTCGTGCTCGTCGGCGTCGGCGAGGTCGCGGGCGTCGTCTCGGGCGAGCTCTCCGCGGGCGGCTCCGGCGTCGTCGGCTCGGTCGTCGTGTCCTGGGCACGCGCGGCGCTTGGCGGGCAGGCGATCGCCAGCGCGATCACGGGCAGGAGGAGCGCGGCCGCGCCGCGCAGTCGGAGGTGCTTCATCGGAACCGTCTCTCTCCCTGAAAATCGAATGACGAGTCGCGCTCAGCCGCAGATCGGAGCGATCAGCATCTCGCAGTGGCGAACGCCGTCGGGCTCGGTCGGCTCTCCGCAGCGACCCCGACCGCAAGGCGGACAGTCGCTGTCCTCGTCGCAGACCTGCCGCGGAACGTTGACGCATTCGCTGCGAGCGAGCGGATCCCAGTTGCAGTCCCAGTCCTCGCAGTCGGCGAAGCCGTCGCCGTCGCCGTCGACGCCATCGCAGCACGCGTCGCGCGCCTGGCGGGCCGGGTCCTGGAGGACGTAGCCGCCGCTCAGCTCGGGCAGCGGCTGCTCGAACACCGCGCTCTCGCGGCACGGCGCGCGGATCACCGCGCACACCGTCAGCGGCTCGTCGGGTCGATCCTCGCTCGTCGCCGCGTAGCAGTGCGCCGGCGTGCCGTCGCCGAGCGCGCACGCCTCGCCGACCGTGCACGGCAGCGCGATCGTGAACGAGATGTCGACCACGTCGCGGCACGAGAAGTCCGAGCAGTCGCCGAACCCGTTGCCGTCGTTGTCGCGCCCGTCGCGGCAGCGATCGAAGCTGCGCTCGCCCTGGAGCCGGCACGCCGCGACGATCGCGCGATCCGTCGAGCGCGAGCACGAGAAGTCGCCGCAGTCCGCGAAGCCGTTGCCGTCGTTGTCGATGCCGTCGGTGCAGCGCGTGAGGTCGGTCTCCGCGCGGCTCGTGCAGTACTCGACCGCCTCCGGCGACGCGCCGCGATCGACCATCGTGCAGGAGAAGTCCGCGCAGTCGATGAAGCGATCGCCCTCGTTGTCGATGCCGTCGCGGCACTCCTCGAGCGACGTCTCGTCGGCCTCCGCGCAGTACTCCACGATGTCCGGCGTGCCGCGCGAGCAGCCGAAGTCGTTGCAGTCGACGAACCCGTTGCGGTCGTTGTCGACGCCGTCCATGCAGCGCTCGAGCGTGTTCTCGAGGACGCTCGTGCAGTACTCGGCGATCGCGGGGTCGGTCGCGCGCGA
Organism: Sandaracinus amylolyticus; assembly: GCF_000737325.1. NCBI lineage: Bacteria > Pseudomonadati > Myxococcota > Polyangiales > Sandaracinaceae > Sandaracinus > Sandaracinus amylolyticus. The sequence continues at coordinate 8,789,432 of NZ_CP011125.1, read as the reverse complement.
GCACCCGAAGTCGGCGCAGTCGACGAAGTTGTTCGCGTCGTTGTCGACGCCGTCCATGCAGCGATCGAGCGTGTTCTCCGGCCCGTTGCGGCCGTCGCAATACAGCACGATGCGCATGTCCGTGCTGGTCGCGCACTCCTGGTCCGCGCAGTCGATCTGCATGTCGCCGTCGTTGTCGACCGCGTCGCTGCAGCGCGCGATCGTGTCCTCCGCGCCCTGGCACGCCGCGCTCGTGCGGCAGTCGGGGTCGCGGCAGTCGGTCGCGCCGTCGTCGTCGTCGTCGGCGCCGTTGCCGCAGTCGAGCTCGCCGCCGGTGCAGACCGCGGCCGTCGCGCAGTCGGTGTCGTCGCAGTCGAAGATGCCGTCGCCGTCGTCGTCGCGATCGTCGGCGCAGTCGGTCTCGCGGTCGCAGACCGTCACGAACGCGTTGTTGCGGCAGCCGTTGTCCGCGCAGTCCGCGAAGCCGTTGCCGTCGTCGTCGAAGCCGTTGCTGCAGAGCTCGTCGCTGAGCTCGATCGAGCAGCAGAGCTCGAGGATCCCCTGGCAGCTGCGATCACCGCAGTCGAACTGGCCGTCGTCGTCGTTGTCGATGCGATCGCTGCACGAGACCGCGTCGTCCTCGGGCTCGATCGTCGGCACCTGGCGGATGATCTCGTCGCACCAGCCGCGCATGATGCAGTCCTCGTCGAGGCAGTCGACGAGGCGGTCGAAGTCGTCGTCGTGCCCGTTCTGGCACGTCTCTTCGTCCGTCTCGTAGCCGAGCGGCGGGCCCTCGGGGATCAGGTCCGGATCGAAGCATCCGGGCACGAGCGCGGCGGACAGCGCGAGCAGCGCCGCGATCGACACACGAGAACGTCGGAGGTCCAAGCGATTCACTTTTCAGCAGGTGCCGCGGGGAGCAGCGATGTCAGTGGGATGCGTGCGACCAGCGCGTGCCGTCGGGCGCGGTGCCGTGACCGCGCAGGCAGGTCGCGCGCTCGCGCCCGTACCAGCGGCCGAACGGGACCGCGATCATGCAGGAGCCCCGCTCCGTGCGCGTCTGTCCGAGCTGCCCCGACGTGCGCTCCGACGCGAGGCGCGCGCGCAGCGGCTCGGCGAGCGCGGACGGCGTGTACTCGGGGAGCTCTCCGAGGCGCGCGTAGCGGCGCACCATCTCGAGCAGCTGGTAGTTCGGCACGTCGGCGGCGAGCGGCGCGAGCGTCGCGTCCTCGCGCACCCGGCGCGCGCTGGCCTCGACGGCGCGCTCGTCGGCGCGGATCTCGTCGTTGCAGACCCACGCGCACTCCGCGTAGGTGTCGTTGTGCTGCATCGACTCCGAGTGGCCGTCGTGCGTCGAGATGAGGCGGTTGTAGTGGTGCTCGCGGCTCGGGTCCTCGTCCGCCGAGTGCACCGAGGTCATCACGTAGTCGGGCACGCCGTGGGCCCACATGCCGCGGCGGTTCTCGATCGCCTCGCGCTGCGCGCGGATGTACTCGGGGCGCGTCGGGCTGTCGTCGACCATGTAGGCCATCGCGAGGCCCTGCGAGATGTGGCTCATCGCGAGGTCGGGGCAGTCCATGAGGAGGCGCCCGTAGCCGTCGCGGTTGCCGTCGGTCGTGCAGTGCCAGGTGCCGCGGCGACCGTTGGCCAGCGCCTGCTTGGCGATCACGAAGAGCTCGTAGGGATGCCAGTCGCCCCACTGGTGCGCGGGGCCGAAGCTCTCGAGCGTGTTGAACCCGCCGAGGCGGCACTGCGAGCCCGCGAGCGGACCGCCCTGCACGCGAAAGCTGTCGCCGTCGTTGAAGCGCACCGGGACGAGCTGGCCGTTGACGAACACGCGCGTCCACTCGTCGGCGATCGCGTGCGATGGGGTGCCGGCCGAGCTCCCGAGCGCGAGGGCGAGCACGAGCAGGGCGACCAGATTCAGAACGCTCTTCCGCACCGGGTGGGGCTCCGCGGGAACGGCTCGGGGCCGAAAAAAAGAAGCCGCCATCCAACGACGTCGGAGGGCGGCTGTCAACCTGACTCGGAGGTACCCCATCGGGGGGCCAGCGGTGGGACGATCCGGTGACGGGCTCGTCGCTCGCGCACGATCGCTGACGGCGCGAGCGGTCGCTGACGGTGGAACAGCCGTGCACGTGACACGTGGCACGTGCACGTGTACGAGGCACGACTCGGCCAGCGCGATCGCGGGCCCGTTCTCCCGCGCGTGATGCCGCGCGACGTCGCGACCGCACGCGGCGTGTCATGCGGAGCGCGGCGCCGGCGTTGCACCCCACCGCGTCGTGAATCGTCCACGTGCACGTGCCACGTGCTCGTGCACGGCTGTTCCCGCGTTCGCTGATCACCTCACTCGATCGCGAGCGAGGCGGCGCGCGCCCAGCGGCGTGTGATGTCGTCGAGCGACGACGTGGGCACGCAGGTGCGCGCCACTGCGCGGAGGACCGCGTCGGGATCACAGCCGCAGATGCCCGCGGCCCACGCTGCGTTCGCCTCGACCACCGCGAAGCCGCGACCCTCGATGCGGCCGACGTCGATCACCACCGTGGGCGGCAGCGCGACCTCGCGCGAGCAGTGACTCGCGATGTCGCCCGTCGCGCACGCACGCCGAGAGCGTCGCCCCCGCACGATCGCTGACGGCGCGAGCGGTCGCCTGCGGTGGAACAGCCGTGCACGTGACACGTGGCACGTGCACGTGTACGAGTCACGACTCGGCCAGCCCGATCGCGGGCCCTTTCTCCCGCGCGTGACGCCGCGCGACGTCGCGACCGCACGCGGCGTGTCGTGCGGAGCGCGGCGCCGCCGTTGCACCCCACCGCGTCGTGAATCGTCCACGCGCCACGTGCACGTGCACGGCTGTTCCCGCGTTCGCTGATCACCTCACTCGATCGCGAGCGAGGCGGCGCGCGCCCAGCGGCGTGTGATGTCGTCGAGCGACGACGTGGGCACGCAGGTGCGCGCCACTGCGCGGAGGACCGCGTCGGGATCACAGCCGCAGATGCCCGCGGCCCACGCTGCGTTCGCCTCGACCACCGCGAAGCCGCGACCCTCGATGCGGCCGACGTCGATCACCACCGCGGGCGGGAGCGCGACCTCGGGATCGGCGAGCAGCGACGCGAGCAACGTGATCGCGTCCTCGCGATCCCGCGCGTCGAGCGGCCACGTGCCGTCCTCGGCGCGCGCGATGTCGCCGTCGCGCACGTACGCCGAGAGCGTCGCGGCCTCGCGATCGACGACGAACGCGCGCACCTCGATCTCGAACCGTACCGGCTCCGAGACCAGCACCGGGAGCGCGTCGGGCAGCGCGTGGTGCTCGTCGATGCGCTCGCCGGGCTCGTACACGCGCGCCGCGAACACCTTCTCGTCCGCCGGCTTGACGAACGCGCGCTCGCGCACCTCGCGCACCGCGGCGAGCGTGGTCGCGCGGATCTCGCGCAGTCGGTACGCCGAGGGCAGCTCCGCGAGCCACCGCACGTCGGGCTCGAGCAGCACCACGCCGAGCTCGGGCGCCAGCGCGTCCGCGAGCAACGTCTCGGCGTAGAACGCGACGTCGGTGCGCCCCGCGAGCTCCGGCGGGACGGCGTAGCGCTGGGCGCGCACCACGTCCCAGCCCGCATCGACCGCGGCGCGCCACAGCGCTTGCGAGTCGGGGGTGTGGCGGCGCGAGAGGATCAGCGTGCGCATCACGGCTTCAGCTTCGCGCGCGCTTCATCGAGGGAGATGCGCGACGCCGCGAGGTGCAGGAGGAACCGCGCGAGCACCGGGCGCGCTGCGGCAGCCGGGACGCCGAGCGCATCGGCGGCGAGATAGACCGCGGCATCGAGCGCTTCGACCTTCGGCGCCTGGTCGGGCGGCGGCTGCGGGGTGGGGACCGGCACGTCGAGCGCGACCGCGACGTCCTTGGCGCGCGCCGCGTCGCGGCTCGCGATCGCCGCCACGATGGCGCTGCGCACGTTCCCGCGCGGCAGCGCGTCGCCGTGCTCCCACCGCGCGATGGTGCGGGTCGCGACCCCGATCAGCGCGCCGAGCTCGCGTTGCTCGAGGCGCAGCGACTCACGCGCGGCCCAGAGGGCATCGGGGAACGTCATCCGCCGGCTCATGACCGGACAGCATAGGACACTCCACGCCATTTCGCGCGACGGATGGCCGTCATGTCGCGCGAGCAACGGCCACTCGCTGGACCGAAGTCCGATCGACGGGACGCTCCACGCCAATGTCCGCGACAGATGTCCGGTACCCGTCGCGAGCGACCAGACATCGCTCGCGGAATGTCCGGTCGCCGGCACGCGCGCCGCCGTCGCGCTCGACCCACGAGCACGAGGGTGCTCACGCCCGCTCGAAGACCGCCCAGAGCGCCAGCGCCCCTCGTCGGTTCGAGGATCGCCGACGACCGAGACAAGACGATCTCGCGCGAAGCGCGCACACGCGCGGAGCGCGGTGCTACGCGCGAGCGTCGTGGGCGCGGCGAAGCGCGACCACGTCGCGAGCCATCTCCACCATCCCCCGGTGAGACGGCAGAACCGCGGTACCGGGCGTGGGGTGGTGGGGCCGACGCCCCCGTGCGACGGGGGCCGACGCCCCCGTGCGACGGGGGCCGCCGAGGCCGACCACGGACTGTCGACAGTCATCGCGGCGCGCCTCGCGCCGCGATGCGCCCACCGCCTCCCGAAGCTCTCACCCGCTCGAACAGCAGCCCGCGAGCACCCAGGGCGTCGGCCCCACCACCCCGCGCCTCACGCCGAAGCCGAACCGTCCAGCGCCGACGGCCGCGCCCGACGAGGCAAGTACCGAGCAGGCAGGAACCCCATCAGCGCGATCACCACCAACCCGACCCAGCCCGGCCACGCGCCGAGCAGCTGGTAGAGCGTCGTGCCGCCCTCGAGCATCGCGACCTCGCCCACCAGGTTCGCGCGCACGAACGTGCCGCTCTGCTCGGTGAGGCGCCCCGCGGCGTCGATGATCGCGCTCACGCCCGAGTTCGTCGCGCGGATGAGGAAGCGGCGGTGCTCGATCGCGCGGAAGCGCGCGAGGTGCAGGTGCACCCAGGGCTCCTGGGTGTCGCCGAACCACGAGTCGTTCGTGATGTTCACGAAGAGGTGCGGGTCGCCCTGCGCCTCGGCGCGACGCACGAACGTCGAGACGATGTCCTCGTAGCAGATGAGGATCGAGAGCCGGTACGTGCGCCCGTCGCGCGCGGTGAACGGCACCGCGTCGGGATCGTCGCCGGGCGTGAAGCGGCCGCTCATCGGCGAGATGTCGTAGACGATCGGGAACCAGTCGCCGAAGGGGATGTACTCGCCGAACGCGAGCAGGTACGTCTTGTCGTAGACGCCGACGATCTCGCCGCGCGCGTCGGTCACGAACGCGGTGTTGCGATCCTGCTCGGCGCCCTCGGCGGTCACGTGCTGGCGCAGCGCGCCGAACACGATCGGCACCTGCACGCGGTCGAGCCCGAGGCGGCGCGCCCAGCGCCAGTCGCGCACGTTCGTGAGGCCGCTCGGCAGGAAGTACGTCACCGCCGACTCGGGCCACACGACGAGATCGGGGTCGTGCTCCTGGGCGATCTCCGCGGTCTGCTCGACGTGGCGGCGCACGCCCATCGCGGGGTTCTGCCACTTCTCGAAGAGCCCCATGTTCGTCTGCACGACGCCCACGGTGAGCTGCGGCGCGGCGGCGATGCGCGCGTCGGTCTCGTGCAGGCGGTACGCGCCGTACGCGCACGCGAAGATCACCGACGCGAGCGCGATGCCGGGCCAGAGCTTCGGGACGCGGCGCTCGCGCGTCCACGTGCTGCCCGCGTCGTAGAGCGCGCCGGCGACGACCATCGCGAGCGCGGTGCACATCATCGGGCCGCCGAGATCGGCGATCTGCATGAGCAGCGGGACCGGGTGGAACGCGCTCCCGTAGTAGTGCTCGAAGAGCATCGGGAAGAGCGTCTCGCTCGCGAGGTACGCGGCGACGAGCGCGGGCGTCGCGGAGAAGCCGCGGGCACGGGCGCGCGCCCAGAGCGCGAGGATCGCGACGAACTGCAGGCCCTGGAAGAGATAGAAGATCGACGCGAAGAGCAGGCAGACGACGACCGGGAACCCCGAGAAGTCCACCAGCGTGTTGGTCAGCCAGTAGAAGCCGCCGAGCTCCGCGACGTAGCCGAAGAAGAGCGCGCGCCAGAAGAAGTGCTTGCCGGGCGGGCGCTCGAAGCCGCCGCGTGTCTCGAGCGGATCGAAGACGAAGAGCGCGGGGATGATGCCGACGAACGCGAGCGGCCAGATGCCGAACCCCGCGAAGCCGAGGAACATCAGCACCGCGGAGATCACGAGCAGCGCCCAGGGGCGCGCGCGGATCACCAGCGGCGTCTTCGGGGCGGGCTCACTTGCCGCGTGCGGCGAGCGCTTTGCGGACTTTGCCAACGAGCTCCTCGGTCTTGAAGGGCTTCGTGACGTAGTGCCGCGCGCCGGCGTTGATGCCGGCGATCACGTCGCGCGCCTGGGTCTTCGCGGTGAGCATCACGACCGGCACGCGGCCGAGCACGGGGTCCGCCTTGAGCTTCGTGGCGAGCGTGAGCCCGTCCATCCGCGGCATCATGAGGTCCGTGACGATCACGTCGGGGACGAAGCCGCCGGTGAGGCGCGTGTACGCATCCTGACCGTCGACCGCGGTCGTCACGTCGCCCACCGTGCCGAGGATCTTGCTCAGCATGCGCCGCAGATCTTCTTCGTCCTCCACGACGAAGATCTTCGGGCGACCGGTGGTCGGAGGCGCAGACACCATCGGAGGGCAGCGAGGCTAGCACGGGAGCTGGATCGGGCCATTGCGCTACCGAGCGCAGCGGAGCGGCGTCGCGACGACGAGCGGGCGCGTTGTGGGGTCGTCCTGCTCGATCGCGATGACCAGCGCGCCGGTGTCGGTGCGGAGGACCTCGGCGTCGCGCGCGTCGGGGGACATCGGGAGGAGCGCGCGACGCGCGCCGTCGGGCGCGAACACGCCGACGTACCACTGCGTGTCATCGGCGACGGGGACGAGGTAGCTGCCGCCGGTCCAGGTGACCTCGAAGCGATGGAGCGGGCGGGTGTCGCCGAGCTCCAGCTCGATGCGGTCCGCGATCTCTCCCCCGGCATCGACCTGCACCGCGTGCAGCGCGTCGGGAGGATCGGCCGGCTTGTCGCGGTCGCTCCACACGACCCAGAGCGCTCCATCGCGCAGCACCGAGGACGCGTGGGCGAGGTCGCGATCCGAGAGCCGCGTGGTCGCGATCCGCGCTCCAGCGGGGTCGAACACGTCCATCGCGATCCCGTCGGCCGCGTTGCCGACGATCACGAAGCTGCCGTCATCGCGCAGCTGGCGCCGCGCATAGCCGATGTGCAGGCCGATCCTGCCTCCGAGCGGGACGCGCTCGAGCTCGCGGCCGCCTCGATCGGCGCGCACGAGCTGGAAGGCGTCGGGGTCGAAGAGGCGTCTGCGCCGCAGCGCGAGCCAGGTGAGCGTCTCGCCATCGGAGCGGAGGTCCCAGGCGGCCTCGTCGGGGTCGTGCGCGACGGTGCGGGTGTAGCCGTCGGGGTCGACGATCGCGAGCGTGCTCGCCTTCTCGACGTCGGTGGCCTCGTAGGCCAGCGCGTAGAGCGAGCAGTCGCCCGCGGCGCCGGGCTCGACGCCCAGCGAGGATCCGCCCACGCGCACGCTCGACACGGTGAGCGCGGCTCCGCGGGGCATGCCCTCGGCGTCGACATCGAGGGCGCGAACCTCGCTGGAGCCGCCGAGGAACTGGCGATACGCGAGCGCGGCGCCGCCGCGGTGTGCGACCGAGCCCACGTCGTCCCCGACGTCGAGCACGACCGACTCACCGCGCTCCCAGGTCTCACAACGGTCGAGCGGCGCGGGCGGTGGTGACGGCGTGCAGGGCGCCGGCGGCGGGATCTCGAGGGAGGTCTTGGTTCCGCACCCGCTGGTCGCGAGCGCGACGAGCAGCACCATCCAACGACGAGGCATGGCGCGGAGCATACGTGAGGCGAGGCGCCCCGCACTCGTTCGAGGGCACTCCGCGTGCTTCGGGGCTCGTCGTGGTCCTGCGCGCCGAGATCAGACCCGAGGTGCGGCTCGCGTGGCGCGGGCCGACGATGCTCGTGACCGACGTGCGCGGCGAGCTCGGGCGCGGCGTGTCGAGCAGCGGTCTGTGGTTCCGCGAGACGCGGTATCTGCGCACGCTGCGGCTGCTCGTGAACGGGCGAGCGCCGCACCTCTGCGCGCTGGGCGGCGAGGGCGCGCACACGCTCGATCTCGTCTACGTGCACCCCGAGCTCGAGGAATTCGGGGGCGGCGGCTCGGGGCTCGCGCGCTCCGAGGAGTCATTGGGGCCCGACGGTGTGCCCCACCGCGCGATCGACCTGCGGGTGACGCACTCGGTGGAGATCGACGGGCTCGAGTCGCGCTTGGTGGTCGCGAACCGCGCGCAGCGCGACGTGCGCCTGGTGATCGACGTCGCGCTCGACGGCGACTGGGCGGACATCGGCGACACGATCGGCGATCGCGAGGCGCCGGTGCGCATCTGGGAGCGCGCGGTGTGCGCGGGGTCGTCGCTCGAGCTGCGCTCCACGCACCCCGAGCTGCCGTACGTCACGCACGTCGAGGCGCCGGGTGCGCGCGCGCACGAGTGCGGCGTGCGATGGACGGTCGAGCTCGCGCCGCGCGAGGAGGTCGTGCTCGCGATGCGAGTGCGCGCGATCGACTTCGAGGACGCGCTGACGGGTGAAGGGATCGCCGCGCGCGAGCGCGTGCTCGAGCGGTGGCGCGCGTCGCACGTCGTGGTCGACACGAGCGGGCACGGCGTGGAGCCGCTGGTGATCGCGGCGGCGCTCGAGGACCTCGCGTCGCTGCCGCTGCTCGAGGGGCGCGCGCGCGAGTGGCTCGCGCCGCAGGCGGGGCTGCCGATCTATCCCGCGCTCTTCGGGCGCGACGCGCTCACGACCGGATGGCAGGCCTCGTTCGTCGACGGGGGCGCGATGCTCGACGCGGCGCTGGCGCGCCTCGGTCGTCACCAGAGCACGCGCGACGATCCGCGCATCGACGCGCAGCCGGGGCGCGTGCCGCAGCAGGTGCGGCGCGGGCCGCGCGCGCGGCTCGGCGACGGCGCGTTCGCGGTGAGCTACGCCGACGTGGCGAGCCCGCTGATGTACGTGATCGCGCTCGCGCAGCTCTACGCGCTGCGCGGCGACGAGGCGCTGATCCGACCGCACCTCGACACCGCGCGGCGCATCCTCGACTGGGCGCGCGAGCAGGCGCAGGGCGGCTTCCTCCACTACCACACGCGCTCGCCCGACGGGCCCGAGCACCAGGGCTGGAAGGACAGCGGCGGCGCGATGGTGCACGCCGACGGAACGCCCGCGCGCTCGCCGATCGCGGCGTGCGAGATCCAGGGCTACTGGTTCGCGGCGCAGGAGCTGCTCGCGATCGTGCTGTGGACGCTCGGGCGCCAGGGCGACGCGCGCGCGCTGTGGAGCGCGGCGCGCGATCTGAAGCAGCGCTTCCACCGCGCGTTCTGGATGGAGGACGAGAGCTACTACGGGCTCGCGCTCGATCGCGACGGGCGCCTGCTGCGCAGCATCACGTCGAACGTCGGGCACTGCCTCGCGTCGGGGATCGTCGCGCAGGACGTGATGGAGCGCGTGGTCGACCGGATGTTCGCGCCCGATCTCTGGAGCGGCTGGGGGTTCCGCACGCTCTCGTCGGCGCACCCCGCGTACCAGCCGCTGTCGTACCACTGCGGCTCGGTGTGGAGCGTGGAGAGCGCGACGATCGCGCTCGGGCTGCGCCGCTTCGGGTTCGATCGGCGCGCGCTGCAGCTCGCGGACGCGACGCTCGCGCTCGCGTCGCTGTACCCCGGGTTCCGAGTGCCCGAGTGCGTCGGTGGGTACACGAAGGACGAGCTGCCGCACCCCGGCGCGTACCCGCGCGCCGATCTGATCCAGGCGTGGAACGTGAGCGCGATCCCGGGCTTGCTCCACGCGATGCTGGGCATCTTCAACGTCGCGCCGCTCGATCTCCTCGCGCTCGATCCGCTCTTGCCGACGTGCCTCGATCGCTTGCGCGTCCGGAAGCTGCGCGTCGGGCGAGGCGAGGTCGACGTCGACGTGTGGCGCGACCGCGACGGGCACTGCCGCTTCGAGGTGACGCGGCGCGAAGGGACGCTGCACGTGGTGCGACAGCCGCCGCCGGAGTCGATCTCGGTGGGCATCGCAGGGCGGATGCGCGCGCTCGTGGACGGGCTGCTCCCGGCGTGAGCGAACACGATCGGCGCGATCGCGGGCGCTGATCAGAGCTCCTGGGCTCGCAGGTGCAAGAGATCGACGTCGGGCCAGCCCCAGCGCGCGACGAGATCGGGCTCGGTGAACGTTCGCCCGTCGGGCGCGATCAGCTCCGCGAGCACGTCGTCGATGTCGACGAGCGCGGCTCCGAGCGCGCGGCTCGCGCGGTCCTGGAGCGCGAGCGCGGTGAGCACGCCTGCGTCGCCCGCCTCGAGCCATCCCTCGCTTCCGCGGACCACGCGGTCGGCGTCTCGGCGGTAACGCATGAGCGTGGTGAACAGGATCACGAGAGAGAAATCCCGCGGTCGACGGTCTCCGGCGTGCTTCGCGAGCCTCGCGAGCGCGCGCGGATGGGCGTCGAGCGCGCGCGCCCGCAGGAACTCACCGCGCGCGAAGCTCTGCGGCGATCCCAGCTCGAACGCGCGCAGCAGCGCGTTCACCCGCGCGTGACGCACGGCGAGCGATCCGTCGCTCGGCGCGCGCGCGGTGGGATCGCCCGCCAGCGGCGAGCCGAGCCACTCGTGCAGCACGTCGATCGCGCCGAGCACCCGCGGCCTCCAGATCACCTCGCCGAACGCGACGTGCTCGACGCGCGCGGTCGCGGCGTCCCACGCGATCGAGATCGCCGCCGCGAAGAAGTGATGCACGCGCCACCCGAGCACGAGCTCCACACCATCGGGACGACCGAAGGCGCGATCGATCTCCTCCTCGGCACGGATGCGCAAGGCCTCGAGCCCCGGTCCACGCACCCAGATGCGTCGCACGACGCCGTCGCGCAGCTCGAACGTGGTGCCCGCGACGAACACTCGTCCGCCGCGAGCGGCGACCTCCTCGCGCAGCGTCTCGGGCGAGACGGGCACGCGACGACCGTCGGGCAGGATGTCGAACGCGCCGTCGGTCCCGTGGCTGCGCGGACCGCTCGCGATCGACTCGTAGCGGACCGAGGCGTCGAGCTCGATCGCACCGATCGCATCGCCGATGCGCGCGCCGCGCACGCGGGCGCTGCGGCCGTCGACGCGTCCCGAGCGCAGCGCGTCCCAGTCGATCATCGCGACAGGCTACGCGATGGCGGCGCGGATCGACTCCTCGAGGATGTCGAGCAGGAGCTCGAGCTCTTCGAACGTCACGTTCAGCGGCGGCGCGACGTACACGGTGTCGCCCAGCGGGCGCAGGTACGCGCCGCGGCGCAGCGCTTCTTCGTACACGCGGTGGCCCATCGCGCCGGAGTAGCCGCCTTCTCCGAGGTCGGCCGCGCCGATCGTCCCGAGGTGACGCACCCGCCGCACGCCGGGAATCTCCGCGATCTTCGCGAACCGTCGCGCGATCGTCGCGGCGCGCGGCGCGACGCCCTCGACGATCTTCTCGTCGCGATAGATCGCGAGCACCTCGCGCGCGATCGCCGCGCCGAGCGGGTGCCCGCAGAACGTGTGGCCGTGCATCAGCGCGCGTGACGGGCCGCCGCGGAACCCGTCGTACACACGATCGGTCGCCATCGTCGCGGCCATCGGGAGGATGCCGGCGGTGAAGCCCTTCGCGATGCACATCAGGTCCGGCGTGATGCCCGCGCGCTGACACGCGAACATGTGCCCGGTGCGGCCGTAGCCGGTGAAGACCTCGTCGGCGATCAGGAACGTGTCGATCTCGCGGGTGATCGCGCGCAGGCGCTGCAGCACCTCGGGCGGGTGCATGCGCATCCCGGCCGCGCCCTGGATCAGCGGCTCGACCACCACGCCCGCGATCTCGTCGGGGCGCGCGCGCAGCTCGCGCTCGACGTGATCGATCACCGCGTCCCATCCCTCGTCGGGCGGCGGCGGGCGCACGATGTCGAAGAGCAGCGGGCCGAACACGCCGCTGAACTCCTCGAGCGCCGCGAGGCTCGCCGCACCGATCGTGTCGCCGTGGTACGCGCCCGCGAGCGCGACGAAGCGATGACGCTTCGGGCGCCCGTTCTGCTGCCAGTGCTGGAACGCGATCTTGATCGCGACCTCGACCGACGTGCTCCCGTCGTCGCTGAAGTGCGTGCGCGTCAGGCCCGAGGGCGCGACCTCGGCGAGCTCCTTCGCGAGCAGCGCGATCGGCGCGTGGGTGATGCCGCCGGCCGCGACGTGGATCAGCTGCTCCGCCTGCTCGCGCAGCACGCGGCGCAGGCGCGGCGGATCGTGGCCGAGCGTGCAGGTCCACCACGACGACACTCCGTCGAGGTAGCGGCGCTCGTTCGCGTCGACGATCCACGCGCCCTCGCCGCGCACGATCACGAGCGGCTCCTGCTGCTCGTGCTTCTCGCTCGACGTGTACGGAGGCCAGACGTGACGGCGCTCGAGCGCGATCACGTCGTCGCGGGACAGCCCGGGAGGAAGGAGCACGACCGCGTCGTAGCGCGCGGATCGAGCGCCGGACATATCCTGACAATCACCTGACACTGACGCCGGTCATCGTCCGGTTCGAAGGAGAACGAACCGTGATCAAGCTCTTCCACGCTCCCTACTCGCGCTCGTCGTCGACCGTGTGGCTCCTCGAGGAGCTCGGCGTGCCGTATCAGCTCGACGTCGTGCCGATCCGCGCGACCGGCGGCGCGCCCGAGGGGTACCGCGAGATCCAAGCGCACAAGAAGGTGCCCGCCGTCGTGCTGGACGGCGTGACGATCACCGAGCGCGCGGCGATCGCGCTGCACCTCGCGGAGAGCTTCCCCGAGACCGGGCTCGCCCCGCGCTTCGGTGACCCGCGTCGCGCGGCGTTCCTGAGCTGGCTCGTCTACTCCGACGCGGTGCTCGACCCCGCGATCACCGCGCGGCTCTCGGATTGGTCGTACGTGCCGCTGGGCGTGTCGTTCGGCACGCTCGACGACGCGGTGCGACACGTCGATCGCGCGCTCTCCGCGTCGCCGTACCTCGTCGGCGACCGGTTCACCGCGGCCGACGTGCAGATCGGCGCGATGCTGCACTACGCGGTGAGCATCGTGGAGGCGATCACGCCGACGCCCGCGATGCACGCGTACCTCGAGCGCGTGCGTGCGCGCCCGGCGTTCCAGCGTCGCGAGCAGATCGATCGCGAGCTCGCCGGCGCGTGATCAGTCGCCGAAGCGCACGACGTACGAGTACACCGCGCGACCGCGCTGTCCGCGCACCACCATCTCGACGGCGGCGCGCTCGACGCACTGGCGCATCGTGGTGTCGAAGCCGCCCGCGCCCTCGAGCTGCGCGCTGCCGACGCGCCCGCCGTCGCTCGCGGTGAACGTCAGCGTCACCTCGCCGGCGCGGTGCGCCGCGCGATCGAGGTACTGGCCGTAACACGCGGCGAGCCGCGATCCGATCCCGCGCATCGCGGCGCGCACGTTCTCGTCCGGGGCCTGGCCCGAGCCGTCGACGCGCTCGCCGCGCACCGCGCGCACCGAGGGCGCGAGCTGGGTGCCGCTCTCGATCTGGTGCACGGTGCCGCGATCGGCGGCGAGCGAGTCGTGCGCGGGGTCCGCGGTGGTCTCGGTGACCGTGCCGTCGACGTGCACCGGGATCGGGTTGCGCTCGATGCAGTGCCGCACCTGCTGCGCGTGCGCGCGGATGCGATCGACGAGCGCGGTGACCGACGCGGCCGCGTCGCGCCGGACGTCGTCGGCGATCCCGGGCTCGTGCGCGCGCGTCTCGGCCTGCTCGAGCAGGCGCATCAGACGCTGCACCTGCTCGTCGTGCTCACGCAGGCACTGCGCGACGGTGCGCGCGCTCGCCGCGGGGTCCTGCGCGTGGGCGATGGTCGCGAGCGACGACAACGAGAGCGCGAGACCGAGAAGGAAGGCGGTGCGCATGGGTCCTCAGACGCGTGGGACGTGCGCCGTCATTCAAGCACGCAGCGGGACGGTGCGATCCGCGGGCCCGTCGGAACGGACGGGAACACCGTCCGCGGATCGAATGAACGGACGCGCGGGGGCTACATTGGTGGGTGATGCAGCGACGAATCATCCCCAGCGTGGTGATCTCTCTCGCGATGCTCGCCCCGATCGGCGCGGCCCACGCGCAAGGGAGCGCCGCTTCGCCCGGTCCGGCGACCGGCATCCCGCGCACCGCCTCGGGCGCCGCGGTCGGGTACGAGATGAGCGGCGCGTCGATCCCGCAGTCGCAGCTCGACGAGCTGCCCAATCGCGTCACCGAGGCGCTCGCGGCGTGCGCGAACGAGGCCGCGCCGCTGATCGGACGGCCGGTGAATGCAGTGCTCACGGTGTCGCCGCCGGGCCGCGTCACCGAGGTCCGCTTCGACGGTGACGCGCGTCCGGACGAGCAGAACGCGCGCGCATGCGTGCAGCGCGCGCTGAGCGGGCTGCGCTTCGGCTCGCGGGCGCGCGCGACGACGCTGACGCTCGAGCTCGCGTTCCGCGAGCAGCGTGGCGGTGGTGGTGGCGGGGCGGCGGGCGATCCGCGCACCGCGGCGTATCGCGAGTCGGTCGTGCGCGCGCTCGAGTCGCATCAGCCCTCGGTGCACGCGTGCTTCGAGCGCTCGCGGCGCGCGCTCGAGTCCCCGGAGCGACAGCTGCGCGTCGAGCTGACGATCCAGGCCGACGGTCGCATGCGCGGCGCGATCCCGGCGGGCGATCTGTTCCCGCAGCTCACGGAGTGCCTGACGCGCGAGATGAGCCGCTGGACCGTGCCGCGCCCGCCGAGCGCGCCGTTCCCGATGGAGCATCGCTTCGACGGGAACATCGCGGCGTACGGCGAGTGACGCGAGAAGCGTCGCTCGCCCGCGGGTCCCTACCGTCTGCGCGCTTCGCGCGCTCCCGTGCGGGACCTGCGGGACGAGCACTCCGGTCGAGGCTCACTCGATCGTGCAGATCGCGCTCGGGCGCTTGATGCGCAGCGCGAGGCACTCGTAGACGCGGAATGGATAGTCCTGATCGCGCTCGCCGAGGTACGCGATCGTGAGGTCCTCGGTGACCGCGATGTCGAAGTTCTGATCGCCGGTCGAGAGCAGGACCGCCTTGCCCTGCGGGATCGTCGGCGTGGTGTACACGCCGTCGTCGCACAGGCGCAGGATCGAGTCGATCTCCGGCGCGAACTGGCCCTCGAGCTGCTGCACCAGGCGCGCGTAGTCCTGCGCCGACACCGCGAGCGCGAACGGGCGGTGGTGGTTGCTCTCGAGCAGCACCTCGGTCGCGCGCACGACGTCGCGGTACGCGTTGCCGTACTTCGTCCAGTCGCTGCGCGCGACCGTCTTGCGCCCGCGCGCGTTCAGCAGGCCCTCGATCCCGAGGCGCGGATCGCCGTTGAAGATCAGCGTGTCCTCGCGATCCGCGACCGCGTGCGCCGCGCGGATCGCGCGCGACGCGTCGAGCGGCGCGCCGAGCTTCTTGCTGAAGGCGACGTCGCGCCAGTGGAGGACGAAGTCCTTGTAGAGGATCGGGACGCGGAGGATGACCTCGTTCGCGCCGTGGATCGGCTTGGGATCGGTGCGGCTCAGGAACTCGATCTCCGCGTCTTCGTCCGGGCCGTACTGCTCGACCGCGACCGACTCGAGACCGGCGCCGAGTGGACCGTAGATGCCGAGGAGTCGGCGACCGACCAACGTGCGTCGCGCTTCACGCACGACCTCTTGCTGCAGGAACTCCCACTGCTCGTCGGTGAGCGGGCTCTGGTTCATGCCGCGAGAGTAGACGAACGCGCGCGTCGCTGCAGCGCCGTCAGCGCGGTCCGTCGCCGCACTCCGCGGCCATCCCCAGCGCGCGCATGCCGCCTTCGTCCTCGAGGCGGGCCGTCCGCTCGGGGCCGAGCGCCTGCTCGACCTCCTCGCGCATCGGGCGCGTCGCCTCGCGCAGCGCGCGCCGTCCACCGCGCACGCCCGCATCGCCGCCGCCACCGCCGCCAGCGCCCGCGCGCCGGTCCTGCCACGCCTGCCGGTACACGTCGCGGATCGCGCAGAGCGTCGGCGTGATCTCGCCCATCGTCGCGTCGTCGATGCCGATCGCGCGGAGGCGCTCGCGCAGCTCGGCCCGACGCGCCGCCCACTCGGCCTCGCGGCGCGCGCGCTCCTGCTCGATGCGCTCGGTCATGCGGCGCTCGACCTCGGCGTCGATGGCGCGCGAGACCTCGGGCGACTCGAGCGCCACGCGCGCCGGCTCGGGCAGCGTCGCGGGATCGATCGCAGGGCCCTCGGCGCGCGCCGGTCGCAGCGCGAGCGCCGCTTCGGCGGACGCGAGTCGGTCCTCACAGGCCTGCAGCGCAGAGGGATCCGACTCGAGCGCGAGCGCGTCGTCCTCCTCGCGCGGCTCGCGGTCGGGCTCGGGCGAGGGCTCGATCGCCACCTGCGGTGCGCTCGACGCGCCGAGCGTGTAGCCCGCGATCCCCGCGATCAGCGCCGCGGCGATCGTGATCGCGATGGTGCGCGCCACGTTACTTGCGCAGCGATCCCACGGTGCCGCGCGCGCCGCCCGGCGCGCTTCCACGCTCGGTGCGCAGCGAGCCCACCGTCGCGCCGCGGCGCGCGCTCGCCGCCGACGCGGCCTCGACCGTCGAGTGCCCCGCCTTCACGCGCGAGAGCGCGGTCTGCAGCCGCGTGTCCTCTTCTTCGAGGAGATGCTCGACCAGCGTCTCGAGCGTCGCGGTCGCCATGCCGGCGTCGGCCAGCAGCGTGCGGAGGAGCTGCTGGTGCTCGGGCTTGAGGGCCGAGAGGTTCCGGATCGCGACCTTGGTCGCAGGGCCGTGCGCGCGCTCTTCGCTCGCCATTCCGGGCATCGTGGGGCGCGCCGTCGAAGCGCGTCAAGCGCGCACGAGCTCGGGTCCCGGCAGCGAGGACTCGATTGGTGTCGTGAGCGAAGGTGGCTATCCGCTCATCCGGATGAGCGGATAGCCGCGCTCGACATCACTCCTCGATGCTGCGGCGCACGCGCTCGGCGTGCGGGCTCTCGGGGTGCGCCGCCAGGAAGCGCTCGCCGCGGCGCTGCGCTTCGGGATCGCGCTCGAGGGCCGCGAGCGCGAGCACGGTGAGCGCTTCGCGCTCCTCCGCGAACAGGCTGCGCGGGCCGTGCTCGCGGCGGCCACGCTCGAGGATCGCGAGCGCGCGCGCCGGCTCCGACGCGAGCGCTCGGCGCGCTTCGGCGAGCTCGCGCATCTCCGCTGCGAGCGCGTCCTCGTCGCTCGGCGCGTCGTCGCCCCGACGTGTCGTGGTCGGGCGCGCCCCCGGCACCGGCTGCACCTCGAGCTCGGGCACCGCCGGCACGTCGGGCACCGCGACCTCGGCCTCGGGCGCGATCTCGGGCTCGGCCGGGATCTCGGCCTCGGTCTCGGCCGCGCTCTCTTCGATGGCGGTCACGCTCGCGGTGTCGGCCGCGGTCTCGTCGGGCTCCCTCGCGGTGTCCCCCCCGCTCGTGGCCCACACCACCGCGCCGCCGATCACCGCGAGCGCGACCACCACCGCGGCGACGCCGGCGGCCCCCGCCGCGCCAGCACCGCCGCTCCCCCCGCTCCCGTCGCTCCACCGCCGCTCTGGATCGCCTGCTCCAGCTTCGCGAGGCCCCCGCTCGCGTCGAACGCCGGGACGATCGCCGCCGAACGTCGGAGCGCGTCGCGCAGCTCCGGCGGCGTGCCGAGGTCGTCGACGAGGCGCGGCGGATCTTGCAGCTCGCGATCGGTCACGGCGTCCCCCCTCCCCACGCGTCGGTGAACTTCTTCCGGGCGTGATGCAGCCGTGAGTACACGGTGCCCACGGGGATCCCGAGGGCCGCAGCGATGGCGCTGCAAGGCTCTCCCTCGAGCTCGAAGAGCACGAACACGGCCCGGTGCTCCTCGTCGAGGCCCTCGAGACAACGCTGCACGCGAGCGAGCGCACGCCGCGCCGAGACCTGGTCGTCGGCGGCCGCGCGATCCGAGATCATCGCGTCGAGCTCGTCGCCCGCCATCTTCTCGGGCTTGCGGCGCTTCGTGCGGCGGTGGGTCGAGAGCACGCGCAGCGCGATCTCCGCGAGCCAGGTCGTGGGACGGGCGGGCCCGGCGACGTAACCGCCGCGGCGGTGCGCCACCAGGAAGACCTCTTGCGTGAGATCGTCGACGTCCACGTTGCTCGCACCCATGCGCGTGAGGAAACCCGCCACGAAGCCAGCATGCGCCCGGAACAGCTCCGCGGCGCCGGTTCGCTCCGGCTCCGCGTCGTCCGTGCTCGCAATGGCTGCATGACCGGGGGTCGCGGGGGCCTTCATTCGATCACCAAGGCTGTCGCGATCACGATGGCGAGCCCCGCCGTCGAGAGTGAGCGCGACGCGACCACACCACCGGTTCCGTCGCCGACGTCGAGCCTGGGCTGCACGAAGGAGAACACTCCCTCGGCGCCGATGGTGAGCGCAAGCGGGTCGACGGGCAGCCAGCGCAGCTCCGCGCGCACGGCGGCACCGGCCCAGGGCAGCACCGGCGCGTAGACGGTCGGCAGATCGCGTCCGCTCGTGAGGAGCGCGCCGCCGAGCACACCGGCGCATCCACCGAGCAGGACGTGTGGCAGGACGCTGCGATCGACGCACGCGTCGATGCGGCCGGTGAGGAGCGAGACGTCCGCGCCACCGGGCACGACCGAGGCGCCGACCAGCTGCGTTGCGAGCACGCCACCACGGATGCGCACGCCCGGATCGATGATCCACGACACCGCGAGGAGGCCGCCGAGCGCGGGGTCGGGCAGGAGCTCGAGCGCGAGCCACGCCTCGAGCTCGATCGAGAACGCGGGGCGCTCTCCGGCCGGCGGAGGAGGCGGGTCGACGCGCGGCGGCGTGGGATCGGGAGTCGGCGTCGGCGCGACGGCGGGCGCGGGCGCAGGGATGCCGATGGACTCGAGGATCGCGGCGTCGAGCGCGAGCGCGATCGCGAGCGCGACCGCGGCGCGGCGGTCGGGGCACTCGGAGGGCAGGCGATCGAAGCGGCGGGTCGCGACCTCCTCGCCGCCGTGGGTGATGACGAACGACGTGGCGCCCGCGTCGGTGCGAACGGAGACGCCGAGCGCGTCGGCGATGCGGTCGCGCTCGAGCCAGGCACCGACCTGGGTCGCGAGCCGCGGGGCCTCGAGACATGGATCGCGGCCGTCGACGGTGATCGCGTCGGTGAGCGCGCGCTCCTGGGCACGGGTCGGCGCGGGCGCGACGCAGCACGCGACGAGGGCGATCAGGAGCGCGACGCGGAGCACGCGCGAAGGATGCCCGATCGCAGCGGGGAGGGTGAGCCGCGAAGCGCGGGTCACGCGCTCCAGTCGATGCGGGCGAGCATGGCCGCCAGCTTCGCGCCGCGACGCTCGCTCCACTGGGCGATCCACGCGATGCGCCCTGCGAGGTGAGCGCGCAGATCGCGATGCGCCCCGAGCTCGTCGGGGCTCGGGCCTCGCGTCGCCGCGCGATGGAGGATCGCGCGCAGTCGCTCGTACTCCTCGCGCGCGACCGCGGGCCTCTCGTTCACCACCACGCCGGCGAGCGACTGGCGCGCGCCGCGGCGCATGACGCGCGTCTTGTGCGACGCGACGCCAAAGCCCTCCTCGCGCGCGATCTCGGCGATGCGCGCGATCACACGATCGATCGCGCCGTGGGATCGATCGCGCTCGAACGAGAGCGCGACGTCGTCCGCATACCGCGTGCATCGCGCGCCGACCGCGCGAGCGAGGCCCTCGATGCGCGCATCCAGACGGAACGCCGCGAGGCTCGCGAGCGCAGGCGACGTCGGCGCGCCCTGCGGCAAGTGCGGGACGCGCAGCCGCGCGCGCACCGCGTGCTCGATGCCGCGCATCTCCGACGCCGGCGTGCGCGTGGTGCAGAGCGCAGCGAGCGTGCGCGCGATCTCCTCCGGGTAGCCCGCGCTGCGGAAGATGCCGATCACGCGGCCGCGCGTGACGCTCGCGAAGAAGTCCTCGAGGTCGACGCGCACCACGACGGCACGTCCGACGTGCGGCGCGACGAACGTGGCGACCGAGCGCCCGCGCCGGAAGCCGTGCGCGACGTCGTGCATCGGGACTCGCTCGAGGACCTCGCGCAGCACGCGGCGCTGGATCGCGGCGAGCCGCGCCTTCGGCGCCTCGATGAGGCGAGCGCCGCCGCTCGGCTTCGGCACCCACGTGCGCACGTAGTGATGCAATGGGCCGACGCGCGCGCGCACCAACATCGCGCGCCGATCCGCGAGCCAGTCGAGCTCGCCGATCTCGACGTCGAGCCAGCGCGCGAGATCGCCCACCGTGTCGATCCGCGGCACGTCCCATCGCGGCGCGCGCATCTCGCCGGGCGTGGCCACCCAGCGCACCACGTGGACGCCGCGGTCGCGTCGCGCGAGCGCGCGACCATGCGCGATCGTCGTCGTGAGCTCGTCGAGCGACGCGCGCCTTAGCGGATCGAAGGTGCGCCGCACGAGCGCGACGAGCGCGCCGATCCACGCGCGTGCGCGCGCCTCGTCGGGCACGTGCAGCGTCGCGAGCGCGGCTTCGATCATCGCGCGCCGGCGTCCGTCGGTGCCGAGGAACGCGAGCGCGAGCGCGCGGGCCAAGCGCAGCTCGGCTGGGCCGGGCGGCGGATCTGCGTCCTCCTCGTCCTCGTCCAGGTCGTCGGCGTCGAACGTCCACTCGGTCATCGGAGAGGGCGGCGGCGTGCGTCGACGATTCCGGTCCTGCGCGTGCGGTCGCTGCGGTTCCGCAGCCGGGGCACGTGCGACGTCGATGCTGGAGGTACGAAGCGTCCGCGAGGAAGCCTCGCGGAGACCGAGGCGTGCGCCTCGATCGGCTCGACGCGCGCCGCCGCCATCGCGCCCAGCGTACCTCGATCACCCGCCCTCGCCGAAGCGGTAGAGACGTGCGGCGTTGTCGACGAGGATCGCGTCGCGCTGCGCAGCGTCGGGCACCTGCTCGCGGAGCAGATCGAGCAGCGCGCCGACCCGCGGCGTCGGACCGGCGTGCGCGGTGTGCGGCCAGTCGCTGCCCCACACCAGGCGATCGGCGCGCGCGTCGACGAGCGCGCGCACGATCGGGATCGTGTCGCGATGCGGCGGGCCCGTCGCGGACACGCGATACGCGCCCGAGAGCTTCACCCAGCAGTGCGCTCCGCGCAGCAGCGACAGCATCGCCTGGGCCGCGGGGTGCGCGATCCCCGCCGACACCGGGACGTGCCCGAGGTGATCGAGCACGAACGGCACCGGCAGTCGCTCGAGGCGCGGCGCGAGCTCGGGCAGCGCGCGATGATCGAGAAGGAGCTCGAGGTGCCAGTCGAGCTCGCGACAGCGCGCCGCGAGGCGCTCGAGATCGTCGAGGCTCGGGCCGCCGCCGAACGCCGTGTTGAGCCGCAGCCCGACCACGCCCGACGACGCGAGGCGCGCGAGCTCCGCATCGGGCGCGTCGGCGTGCACGACTGCGATGCCGCGCAGCCGATCGCTGTGGGCGCTCACCGCGTCCGTCATCACGCGGTTGTCGGTGCCGTGCACGCTGATCTGCACGAGCACGCCGCGCGCGATGCGGTGCGCGTCGAGCATCGCGAGGTACGACTCGACGGTGGCCTCGGGCGGCGTGTAGCTGCGCGCCGCGCTCATCGACGCGCCGATCACGTGCGCGTGCGCGTCGCAGGCGCCCGGCGGGGTCGGATCAGCCGGCATGCAGCGTCCACGTCGACCCGTCGTCGAGCTCGACGCTCGTGTACGCGACGACGATCGCCGCGGCGCCGATCGCGAACACGAAGAACAGCGCGCGGCGCCCGATGCGATCCGCGAGGTGCGCGCCCGTGAGGTACCCGGCGAACGATCCCGCGATCACCACCGCGAGGTACGCGCTGGTGCCGAGCGAGCCGAGCCCGCGCTCGGTCTCGAGGTACGTCGGCAGCCAGGTCGCGATCGCGTAGTAGCCGCCCTGCGCGCCGGTCGTGAGCAGCGACGTCAGCACCGTGATGCGTAGCAGCGGTCGCGAGACGATCTCGCGCAGCCGCGCGCGCGCTCCGACGCGCCGCCGCGTCTCTTCGAACACCGGCGGCTCGGCGACGAAGCGACGCAGCACGAGCACCAGCGCCGCGGGCGCGACGCCGACCGCGAAGAGCGCGCGCCACGCGATCTCCGGCTCGAAGAGCTGGAACGTCACGACCTGCGCCGTGAGCGCGAGCGCCCAGCCGACCGCCCAGCCCGACTGCACCGTGCCGACCGCGCGACCCCGGTGCTCGGGGCGGATCACCTCGCCGATCAGCACGGCGCCCGCGGTCCACTCGCCACCGAAGCCGAGCCCCATGAGCGTCCGCGCGACGAGCAGCTGCTCGAACGTCTGCGCGAGGCTGCACACGAGCGTGAAGATCGAGAACCAGAGGATCGTGAGCTGCAGCGTGCGCACCCGACCGATGCGATCGGCGAGCGCGCCTGCGATCCATCCGCCGAGCGCCGACGACAGCAACGTCGCGGTCGCGATCTCGCCGGCCTCGCGCGTCGAGAGATCCCACGTCGCGATGATCGTCGGGATCACGAGGCTGTAGATCTGGACGTCCATCGCATCGAGCGCCCAGCCCCAGAAGCACGACCAGAACGTGCGCCGCTCGGGCGGCGACATCCGCGCGAACCAGCCGGTGCTCGTCATCGCGACGAGACAGATAGGCTCGTCGCGTGTGCGCGCGCGCTCCGATCAGAACGTGCCGAACACCGACGCGCCCGCCGCGAAGCCGCCCGAGTCTCCGGGCGACGCCATCGGCAGGATCGACCACGCGAAGTCGGAGCGCGGCTCGTCGCTCAGCCCCTCGAGGCGCGACGCGCGCGACGGGATCACGATCATCGGGACGAGGTAGCCGACCGCGAAGCCGAGCAGCCCGCCGATGATGACGTCGGAGAGATAGTGACGATCCGCGACGACGCGGAGCAGCCCGGTCACCGTCGCCGCGGCGATCGAGCCGCCGCACGACGCGATGTCGTGGCCCAGATCGCCGAAGAGGTTGCGCTCGAGGTGCAGCGCGCACGAGAAGCCCGCGGACGTCGCGGCGAGCCCGGTGTGCAGGCTGTAGAAGCTCTCGTAGATGTCGTGCGACTGGCAGCCGGGCGCGCTCGGGTTCGTGGCGCACTCGCGCTCGTAGGGGCGCGCGCGGTTCGTCACGCGCTTCACGATGCCGCCCGCGGTGAGCGTCAGACCGAACGCGAGCGAGTGCGCGAGCGAGGCCTGCCACGCGAGATCGAGATCGCCCTGCACCAGCGGCACGA
Organism: Sandaracinus amylolyticus; assembly: GCF_000737325.1. NCBI lineage: Bacteria > Pseudomonadati > Myxococcota > Polyangiales > Sandaracinaceae > Sandaracinus > Sandaracinus amylolyticus. The sequence goes on along the minus strand of NZ_CP011125.1, from coordinate 8,766,019 downwards.
GCAGCGAGTCGACGAGCGCGGTGTACGCGATCGTGCCGAGCATCAGCGCGTCGCTCGTGTGGCCCGCGATGCTGATCCCGCGCGGGCTGCTCGCGCGCAGCAGGTCGCGGAACGGCTCGTCGGCGACGATGCCGCCGCGCCACACGCCGACGTCGGGGGAGTGCTGCGACGTCGGCGCGACGTAGATGCCGAGCCCCGCGCCGAGCGCGGCCGCCGCGAGCCCGCCGGTGATCGGCGCTGCGATGCCGTCGATGCGCGTGCGCGGCGGCGCTCGGTGCGGTGGCGTCGGCTCCTGGGCGGCGGCTGGGGCCGCAGCGACGCCGATCGCGCAGAGGAGGAAGCCCGAGATGATCGCAGTCGCGTGGCGGCTCACGTCGTGCTCACGAAGGACGAGATTATGACGAGTCTCGGCCCGTCGGTCCTCCCCGATCGGCCAGGACGACCTGATCAGTGGGCGAGTGTGGGCCTTGCGGGCATGCGGCCTCGCCCCAGCCGCGGACCCTCCTGCCGGCGGTGATCGTCCGCGCCTACGTGCCCCGCCGATGGACCGCACCGGCGCGCTCGCGACCCCCGAGCTCCAACCCTTCCTGCCCATGCTCTACGTGGCGTGGGCAGACGACGCGCTCTCGCCCGACGACGTGCGGGTGCTGCGCGAGCGCCTCGAGGCACAGCCGTGGCTGAAGCCCGCGCTGCGCATCGCGCTCGAGCAATGGCTCGACCCGGCGCGTCCTCCGAGCGCCGCGGAGCTCGCGACGCTGCGGCGCACGCTCGAGCGCTCCGTCGGCACGATGCGTCCGACGCGCCGGCTCTCGCTCGCGCAGCTCGCGTCGTCGATGGTCGATGGCCACGCGTGCGAGGCGACGGCGCACGCGCTCGCGGAGATCGAGTCGTTGCTCGCGCTCGACGCCGCGCACGCGCTCGACGACGTGATCACGCCGTACGAGCACGACGCGCCGCGACCCTTCGCGCGCGGTCCGCGCCCCGACGTCGCCGCGATGCGCGCGATGCTCGACGGACCTCACGTCGCGGTGCGCGAGACGGTCCGCGCGTTCCTCGCCGAGCCCGCGCATCGCTCGGCGTACGGGCTGACCAAGGAAGAGCACCGCGCGAAGGTGCTCGGCTGGCTCGAGGAGCTCGCGAAGACGGTCGGAATTGGCGCGCTCGCATATCCCGGCGTGACCACCGACGCGCCCGATCTCGGCGGGTACCTCGCGGCGTTCGAGACCCTCGCGTACGGCGATCTCTCGCTGCTGATCAAGAACGGCGTGCAGTGGGGGCTCTTCGGCGGATCGATCTTCTTCCTGGGCGACGATGCGCAGCGCGCGAAGTACCTGCACGAGGTCGCGTCGCTGGGCCTGCTCGGCTGCTTCGCGATGAGCGAGGTGGGGCACGGCTCGAACGTCGCCGACCTCGAGACGATCGCGCGCTACGACGCCGAGAGCGACGAAATCGTCGTGCACACGCCGAGCGAGAGCGCGCGCAAGGACTGGGCGGGCAACGCGGCGCGCGACGCGCACGTGGCGACGGTGTTCGCACAGCTCGAGGTCGCGGGCGAGCGACATGGCGTGCACGCGGTGCTGGTGCCGATCCGCGACGCGAACGGCGAGGAGCTGCCCGGCGTCCGCACCGGCGACTGCGGGCACAAGATGGGGCTCAACGGCGTCGACAACGGGCGCATCTGGTTCGACCACGTGCGCGTGCCGCGCGCGAACCTGCTCTCGCGGCACGCGCGCATCACCGACCTCGGCACGTACGAGAGCGCGATCACCAGCCCGGGCAAGCGCTTCTTCACGATGCTCGGCACGCTCGTCGGAGGGCGCGTGTCGGTCGCGGCGGGGGCGGTGTCGGCGTCGAAGGTCGGGCTCGCGATCGCGATCCGATACGCGTCGGAGCGCCGGCAATTCGGGCCGACGAAGGAGCCCGAGACGCTGCTCCTCGAGTACCCGACGCACCAACGGAGGTTGCTGATCCCGCTCGCGACGACGTACGCGCTGTCGTTCGCGATCGACGAGCTGCGCGAGGCGTATCTGCGCGCGCAGCGCGAGGGCGCGAAGGACACGCGCGAGCTCGAGGCGCACGCCGCCGGGCTCAAGGCGATCGCGACGTGGCACGCGACGAGGACGCTCCAAGCGTGCCGCGAGGCGTGCGGCGGGCAGGGCTACCTGTCGGTGAACCGCCTCGCCGATCTGAAGAGCGACACCGACGTCTTCACGACGTTCGAGGGCGACAACACGGTGCTCTTGCAGCTCGTCGCGCGCGAGCTGCTCGGGAGGTACGCGAAGCGCTTCACCGGCGGGCCGGTCGCGCTGGTGCGCGCGCTCGCGTCCGCGGCCGTGCTGACGATGCGCGAGAAGGCGCCGTTCCGCGCGCACCGCGCCGACGAGGCGAGCCTGCGCGATCCCGAGATGCAGCGCGCCGCGTTCGCATGGCGCGAGGAGTCGCTGCTGCGCAGCGCCGCGGCGCGCGCGAAGAAGCGCAGCGACGCGGGCATGGACGCGCAGGACGTGCTCATGGAGCTGCAGGAGCACCTCGTCGCGCTCGCGGAGGCGCACGTGGAGCGGCGCGTGATGGACGCGATCGCGGGCGCGGTCGATCGCGCGCCGGACGACGACACGCGCGCGTGGCTCGCGAAGCTGCGCGACCTCCACGCGCTCGCGACGCTCGAGGCGCGCGCGGCGTGGTTCGTCGAGAACGGCGAGCTCGACGGAGGTCAGACGCGCGCGATCCGCAAGCTCGTCCCGAAGATCGCGCGCGAGCTGCGCGACGCCGCGGTCCCGCTGGTCGACGCGTTCGGCATCCCCGACGCGTGTCTCGCGGCCCCGATCGCGTTCCACGATCCCGCGCACCCGCGCTGGTGATCCGCGCGCACGCGCGCCCTTTCTCAGCGTCCGGTGGAGGTCGCGCTGAGCGCCGCGTGCAGTCGCTCCGCGGCGTCGGCGACCTCGGGCCGCCACGCCATCCGCCATCCACGCCGCAGCGGCCCCGACGCGAGCCGCATCGCGACGAGATCGCCGCGCTCGAGGTGCGGCCTCGCGATCCACTCCGAGAGCACCGCGATCCCCATGCCGGCGCGGGTCACGTCGATGATCGCCTCGGTGAGCGGCAGCCGATCGAAGCGCAGCTTCGGGCGCGCCCGACCGAACACGCGGCGCATGAACCAGCGCCCTTCCTCGGCCGGCGCGAGCCCCGTGATCAGCGTGTGCGCGCGCAGATCGTCGGGCGTCAGCGCGCGCCGGGCGGCGAGCGGGTGCGTGCGCGCGACGAGGAACACGATCTCGTCGCTGAAGAGCGCCTTCTGCTCGATGCCGCGCGGCACCTGCGACGTCGTGAGCAGCGCGACGTCCACCTCGCTCGCCTCGAGCGACGGCACCGGGCGCCCCGTGTGCTCGACCGCGAGCGCGACGTCGAGGTCGGGCAGCGAGCGCCGGAGCGTGGTCAGCGTCGACGGCAGCCAGTGGTACGCCGTGTAGCACTCGCACACGATCCGCACGCGCGACGGCGGTGTGGCCGGGAGCGCGACGCGCCGCTCGAGCTCGCCGAGATCGACCAGCACGCGCGCCGCGCCGCTCACCAGCGCCTCGCCCGCCGCGGTCGGCACCAGCCCTCGCGACGTCCGCGCGAAGAGCGGCACGCCGAGGCGCTCCTCCGCCGCGAGCAGCGCGCGGCTCACGGCGGGCTGCGTCAGGTGCAGCAGCGACGCGGCCTTCGCGGTCGTTCCTGCCTCCGCGATCGCGATCACGACGCGCAGATCGCGCACGTCGAGGCGCGGGGCCGGGACTCGGTGGGCAATGCGTTCCACGCATCGACTCTACAAGAGCAATGCGTTGGATGCATCGCGACGCGCGGCGGAGAGTGAGGCGACCAGGAGGAAACCGAATGGAGCTCTTCTTCTCGCCGCTCGCGTGCTCGATGGCCGCTCGCATCACGCTCTACGAGATCGGCGTCGACGCGCGCTTCGTGCCGGTCGAGCCGCGCACGAAGGCGCTGCCCGACGGCACCGACTACCGCGCGGTGCATCCGCTCGGGCTCGTGCCCGCGCTGCGCACCGACGACGGCGCGCTCCTCACCGAGAACGCGTCGATCCTCCAGCACCTCGCGGATCGCCACCCCGAGGCGCACCTCGCGCCGCGCGATCCCGCCGGGCGCAGCAGGCTGCACGAGTGGCTCAGCTTCGTCGGCACCGAGCTGCACAAGACCGTGCTCAACCCGCTGCTCGATCGGGATGCGCCCGACGCGGTGCGCGCCTACGCGCTCTCGAAGTCCGAGGCGCGCCTCTCGTTCCTCGCCGCGCACCTCGAGCGCCGCGTGTTCCTGCTCGATGCCTTCAGCGTCGCCGACGCGTACGCGTCGACCGTGCTCGGCTGGGCCCCCGCGACGCCGATCGATCTCGCGAAGTGGCCCTCGCTCACCGCGTACCTCGCGCGGGTGCGCGCACGTCCCGCGGTGCAGCGCGCGCTCGGAGAGGAGATGGCGCTCTACCGCACGTCGCAGCGCTGAGACCTCGTGTCCACCGGGGCGCGTCCGCGTGGGCCTTGTGACGGGCATGTGCGGGCGCAGATCCACTCTGCCAGGGAGCTGGATGTCGGGGGGCGTGTCGCGTTTTTCCCCGTCGGTCGTCGCGCCGGCGGTGCTCGTGGTGGACGGCGTGCCCGCGCACGTCGAGCCGCTCCTCGAGCGCCTGCGCCAAGTCGGCGCGCGACCGATCGGCACCGCGACGATCGCGCAGGCCCTCGCCGTGCTGGGCAGCTTCCACGTCGACGTCGTCGTCACCTGCGAGGGTGTGCGGAGCGAGGACGCGCTGCGCTTCTTGCGCGCGCTGCGGCAGTCCTCGGAGCAGCCGCGCGTACCGGTGGTGCTCGTGTCGGGGCACGACGCCGAGGGCGGGTTCGCGCGTGATGCGCGCGCGCTCGGTGCTCGCTTCGTCCCGGCGCCGGCCGAGCTCGACGTGTTGATCGACGCGGTGCGCGCCTCGCTGCCCAACGTGATCGACGCACCGCGCGCGCGACGCAGCGATCCGCTGCTGGGCGCGCACGCGCACGCGCCGTCCTCGGACGAGACCTCGATCGATCACGAGTGAGATACCGTGACGCCGTGCAAGCTCGAAGTGCAGCGTCAGGCTGCCGCGAGCTTCGGCACGAACGGGGTGCGCGTGCGCGCCACGCTCATGATGGCGCCGAGGAGCTTGCGCATCGCGGCGATGATCGCGAGCTTCTTCGGTTTGCCGGCGGCGACCAGGCGCGCGTAGAAAGCCTTCAGCCACGGGTTGTGGGTCACGGCGCGCAACGTCGGCATCCAGAGCTTGGCGCGCAGGTCGGCGTCGCCCATCGCGCAGGCGTGGCCTCGCAGCGGCTGGCGTTTGCCCGAGTGGTTCACGAGCGGAGCGACGCCGACGTACGCCGCGAGCGCGGCGGCGCTCTTGAAGCCGTCGAAGTCGATCGAGGCGATCATGCGCGCCGCAGTGTTGTCTCCGATGCCGTCGATGGTCGTCAGCAGCTTGCCGACCTCATGCCGATCCAGGCTCTGGCTGATGTCTTCGTCGAGCTTCCTGATGCGCGCCCGGAGCGTCGCGATGTCCTCGCACGCGTAGCGGATCTGCAGCTCGTAGGGCGTGCCCTGGTGCCGGCCCACGCTGGTCTTGGCGGCCTCGCAGAGCGCCTTTGCGAGCTCGAGACCGATGACGTGGCGCCCGTCGTACTTCAGCTCAGCCAGGACCTTCGGGTCAGCTGCTCGGAACTTCTCGGCGGTCGGGCACACGACGAGCAGCGTAGTGGCCTTGGCCGATGCCACGTCGCGCACGTGGTCGGTGAGCTCCGGGAAGCTCAGGTCCAGCGCGCGATGGACCTGTCGCGCGCGGTCACCGAGGTCCTGCACCAGCCGGTCGCGCAGACGCATCAGCTCGCGCAGCTCGAGCGTCGCTGCATCGGGCATCGGCGTCGCGGCAGGCCGCTTCTGCTGCGCGAACCGCGCGATGCCGAGCGCATCCAGCGCGTCCGTCTTCGCGCGGCGCAGGTCCTCAGCCGCGAACCGCGACGTGCGCGTCGGGTTCAGCAGCGCGATCTGGAAGCCCGCCGCGTGGAGGAACGCGAACAGGTTCTGCCAGTAGTGCCCGGTCGCCTCCATCGCGACGAATGCGTCTGCCGCCTCACCGAGCATCGAGCGCAGTCGCTCGTAGCCCGATGCGTCCTCGGAGAACGGTATTGGCTTGCGCAGCGGCTTGCCCGTCTCGTCCACGATGGCGACGACGTGCTTCTCCGAACCGATGTCGATCCCGACGAATCTCATGTTCCTCTCGACCGTGATCGCGTGCCCGGGAGCCTCGGAGCCGAGCTTCGTGCCCATGCTTGTCCATGCGAGGACGGTGGACGAGCCACGCCTCTGGATACCGTTCGAGCAAAGAAACTCGGTCGAGGGCGCCAATCTCACTCACGGGGACGTTGCCCCAAGCGATGCCCGGCGACCCTCTCCCGAAACCGCGTGGCGGCCTGCTATCACGAACCAGCCGCCGATGACTGGGGTAGATACAAGCGTCGGGCGCTCGTGTGGGTGAGCGCCGCATCTCCGCGCGGTGAAGGCCGCGATCCCGGCGGCCATCCACGCTCGCAGCTGCGCCTTGAGGCGCACACGCGGAAGCGAGGATCGTACGGGGATGATCGAGAAGCTCGAACGTTGGGTCGCCGGCGGGCTCACGGCGCCGCGCGTGATCGCCGGCGCGAGCGTCGGGTGCGTGATGATCGGCGCGCTCGCGTGTGGCAGCGAGCCCACGGCGGTCGTGGTCGCGGAGCCGCCGGTGATCGCCGCGGCCGCTGCGCCACCCGGCGTCGTCGTCGCGCCGCCGGTGGTCGCCGCGGCGGCCCCTGCGGCCCCGGTGGTCGTCACGCCGCCGCCGGCGCCGTCGCACGGCGGCACCGTCGTGATGGCGGGCGCCTATCCGGTCGAGGTCGTGCCGCACGAGTCGGGTGAGGTCTACGCGTACGTCGTCGGCGAGGCGCCGCCGCCCGACGCGGAGCTCACGGTCGTGGTGCCGGTGACCGGCGGCGTGCGCACCGTCGAGCTCGCGTGGGAGCCCGGCGAGCGACGCTTCGGCGGACGCGTGCGGCGCGCTCGGATCGTGCCCGGACCGGTCGACGTCGTGCTCGTCGTGGGCGGCGCGCGCTGGGTCGGTCACGTCGCGACGTTCGTCGTGCTGCCCGCGGTCGTCGTGGTCGAGACCGCGCCCGCCGGTGTGATCGTCGTCGAGGAGCACTGGCACGGGAAGCACCGCAAGCACCGCAAGCATCGCGGGTGGGGACACGGGCGCGGTCACGGCGTGCGCGTTCGCTTCTGATCGTGGCGCGGCGTGCTCGTGATCCGATCGCGATCGGGCTCGTCGCGCTGACGAGCCTCGTCGCGATCGCGGGCGCGTGCGCGGAGATCGGCGGGTACGTGCTCGGCTGGCCGGACGCGCTGGTCGAGCTCGTCGCGCTGAGCTTCGAGGCGAACGTGCCGACGTGGTACGCGAGCGCGCTCCTCGTGCTCGCGAGCGCCGCGCTCGTGCTGTGCGCCGAGCGTGCGCCGCGCGATCGGGGTGCGTGGCTCGCGCTCGCCGCGATCTTCGCGTTCGCGTCGCTCGACGAGGCGATCGAGATCCACGAGCACCTCGGCGGGCTCTTCGAGGGACGCGGGGTCCTCTACTTCAGCTGGGTGATCCCCGGCGCGCTCGTCGTCGTGCTCCTCGCGCTCGCGTTCGGTCGCTTCCTGCTGCGCCTGCCCGTGATCGATCGACGGCGCTTCGTGCTCGCCGCGGTGATCTTCGTGAGCGGCGCGCTCGGCATGGAGCTGCCGCTCGGTTGGTGGACCGAGCGCGCGGGCGACGACAACCTCGTCTACGGCATGCTCGACTGGGTCGAGGAGACGCTCGAGCTCGCGGGCACCACGACGTTCCTCCTCGCGCTGCGAGCGCGGCTGATGCGAGAGCACGAGGCGTGAAGCGGAAGCCGTGGATCGTCTCGGCGGGCTACGACGTCGCGTTCTTCCTCGCGCCGCCGGTGCTCGCGCTGATCGTGGGGATCGCGATCTCGGGCACCGACCTCACGCGCGTCGCGCTCTCGATCGGGCCCGGCGACCTCACGGCATCGGGGCTCTTCATCGGCGTGGTGATCCACGCGCACCTCGTCGCGGTGGTGTTCCGCAGCCACGCGAACCCGACGGTGTTCCGGCGCCATCCGTCGCGCTTCCTCCTCGTGCCCGCGGCGCTGTGGGCCGCGCTGATGTGGTCGGAGTGGATCGCGGTGGTCGCGACGATCGTCGCGACGTTCTGGGACGTGTACCACTCGGGCGCGCAGACGTTCGGCTTCGCGCGCATCTACGATCGCAACGCGGGCGCGCCGCCTCACGAGGATCGCGCGCTCGACTTCTGGATGAACCAGCTGCTGTACGCGGGGCCGATCCTCGCGGGCGCGACGCTGATCGATCACGTCGAGGTCTTCGGCGAGCTCGAGGGGTTCGAGGATCCGCTCTCGCTGTTGCTCGCGTCGGTCCCGGCGTATGCCGAGGGACACCGCGGCGCGCTCGCGTGGTGCGTGATCGCGATCGGGACGGCGATGGTGATCGCGTACGTGATCGCGTCGGTGCGACGACTGCGGCGCGGGGTGCCGATCTCGAAGGTCAAGATCTGGCTCGTCGCGTCGACGGGCCTCTGCTCGATCTACACGTGGGGCCTGAACTCGTGGGGCGAGGCGTTCTTCGTGATGAACCTCTTCCACGCGGTGCAGTACCTCGCGCTCGTGTGGTGGTCGGAGCGCGATCGGATCGCGGGGCTGCTGCGGGTGCCGGGCGCGCGGTCGATCGCGCTCGTCGTGTTCCTCGGGTCGACGCTCGCGTACGGCGCGATGGCGGAGCTCTTCCAGCCGGATCTGCACGCGTGGTGGGCGGTGACGATGGTCGTGTCGCTGATGCACTTCTGGTACGACGGCTTCGTCTGGTCCGTTCGACGGGACGACGTCTAGAGCTGGAGAAGCGTCGGCGGGGGCGCGGGGGTGGGGGTCCGGCGCCCTGGTACTCGCGGCTGCCGGACTGTGACGGTGAGAGCGTCGGGGCGCGGCGCTTCGCTCGCTTGCGCGCGTTCGCGCGCGGCGCTCGCTCGCCGACGATCTCGCGTTGCCGTCGACCGGACCCGCTGCGTGAGGGCGCCGGACCCCCACCCCCGCGCCGTGACGCGGCGTCTGCCGTCTCACTCGGTGGGGCTGAGGAGAGCTCGCGACCGAGACGCGCTTCGCGCGGCTCGGACGCTCGCGGGTCGCAGCGCGCGCCTTCGGCGCCCGACTGCGCGCCCGGTGGCGCGGCAATTGGAGACGACTTCGAACGATGCGCGCGCGCGTTCGGGTCACTCGCCCGACAGGCGCTCGAGCGTGCGCTCGAGGTCGCGGCGGAGGCAGCGGTCGCAGTCCTGGTTGCCGCGGCGGCCGCAGCCGGTCGGCGGGGTCGCTGCGATGCGGTGGAGCGCGGGTATCGCGCGCGGGTCGCCGAACGCGCGCATCGCGAGCACGGCTTCGCGGCGATCGTCGCACTCGGCGCCCGTCTCGTACGCGAGCACCGCGCGCGCGTAGCTCGGCAGCTCGGCGGCGCGCGGCGCGAGGCGCGCTGCCGCCGCGGAGCGCAACGACGCGTCGGGGTGGGTCTCGAGCACCGCGAGATCCTGCGCGAGATCCGGCGGGATCGGCGCGAGGCCGTACGCGGGCGACGCGCTCCCCGTCGCGACCTGTGGTGTGCTCGGCGCCGGAGACGGCACCGTCGGCGGCGCGCTCGCGACCTCGCTCGGGTCCCCCGAGCACGCGATGCGCGTGACCACGCACGAGAGCACGACCAGCGCGAGCACGCCCGCGCCCGCGCCACCGATCAGCCACGCGAGCGTCTTCGACGGGGGCGCGACGATCGTGGTGGGCGCGTGCGGCGAGACCGTCGCGCTCGGGCTCACGAACGACGGGACGGCCTCGCTCGCGAACGCGGTGGGAGCGTGGGCCGCGATCGCCGCGCTGGTGCCGATCTGCGAGCTCTGCGCGAGCTCGGTGCGCGCATGCGCGGACGCGGCGCTCGCGATCATCCCGCTCGAGCGAGCGCCGAGCGCAGCCGGGTCGAGCACGCCGCTCCCCGCCGGACCGACCGCGAGCCCGACCGACGCGCCGATCGCGCGCAGCGCGTCGCGCACCTCGGCGCCGTGGCTCGGCCGCGACGTCTTCGAGCCCGCGAGCATCCGCGCGACGAGCGCGTCGAGCTCCGGCGGGACCTCCTTCACCTCGCTCGCGAGCGCTGGCGCGCTCGACGTGAGCTGCGCGCTCACGATCGCGCCGAGCTCCTCGTGATCGAAGAGCGCCTGGCCCGCCGCGAGCTCCCACAACATCACGCCGAGCGCGTACACGTCGGCGCGCGCGTCCACCGCTTCGCCGAGCGCCTGCTCCGGCGCCATGTAGCCGGGCGTGCCCATCACCGTGCCGACGCGCGTCAGCGGGCCCGTGTCCTTCGGCGCATCGGCGACGCGCGCGATGCCGAAGTCGAGCACGCGCGCGTGCAGCGCCCCGTCGCGATCCTCGACGATCACGTTCTCGGGCTTGAGGTCGCGATGCACGATCCCCGCGGCGTGCGCCGCCGCGAGCGCGTCCGCGATCTGCGCGCCGATCGACAGCGCGAAGCGCCAGTCGCCGCCGCGCTCGCGCATCCACGAGCGGAGCCCGCGACCGCGCGCGAGCTGCATCACGAGGTACGCGCCGCCGCCCTCGAGCGCGCCGTAGTCGAGCGCGCTCGCGACGTGCGGGTGATCGAGCCTCGCGCTCACCATCGCCTCGCGCGCGAAGCGCTGCGCGAGCTCGGGATCGCCCGCCAGCTCCGGCAGGATGATCTTCAGCGCGACCGGCTTCTGCAGCGCGATCTGCTCCGCCGCGAACACCGCGCCCATGCCGCCCTCGCCGAGCACGCGCTCGATGCGGTAACGACCGTCGAGCACGCGCCCGATCCACTCCGTCGTGTGCATCGCGTTCATCCCGCGACGATGCGCGCGACCGGTCGCGGCACGCGCGACAGCGCGACTCGCATCTCGCGCGCGTCGGCGAAGCGATCCTCTCGACGCTTCGCCATCGCGCGCTTCACGACCGCCTCGAGCTCGGGGCGCGCGTCGAGCTCGGGGCGCACGGCCCTCAGCGCGGGCACGGGATCGATCGCGTGCGCGCGGAACATGTCGGTGATCTCTTCGGCGACGAAGGGCCAGCTCCCGGTGAGCAGCTCGAACAGCACGACGCCCGCGCCGTAGACGTCGGTGCGCGCGTCGACGGTCGGGCCGAACACCTGCTCGGGCGCCATGTACGCGGGCGTGCCGAGGATCGCGCCGTGCTGCGTGAGCACGCTGCCGCTGCCCCACATCGCGCCCTCGGTGAACTTCGCGAGGCCGAAGTCGAGCAGCTTCGCGACCGTCGCGCCGCCGGGCTGCCGCGCGAGGAACACGTTCTCGGGCTTGATGTCGCGGTGGAGGATCCCGTGCGCGTGCGCGAACGCGAGCCCGGCGAGCATCTGATCGGCGATCGCGATCGCGTGCTCGGGCGCGAGCCGCTCGCGCGCGAGGAGCGCCTCGAGCGTGTGCCCCTCGAGCAGCTCCATCACGAGGCACGGCGCGCCCGCGAGGTCGGCGAGCTCGAGCACGCCGATCACGTTCGGGTGCGTGACCGCGGCGAGCGCGGCGGCCTCGCGCTCGAAGCGACGCCGCGACTCGGGACGCTCGATCGACTCGGGGTGCATCAGCTTGATCGCGACCGGCATCCCGTCGGCGCGCGTGCCCCGATACACCGCGCCCATCGTCCCCGAGCCGAGCGGCGCGTCGATGCGATATCGGCCCGCGATCCAGCTCCCGATCGCCGGCGGGCTGGCCCCGGTGCTCATGGCTCGACCGGTATACCGCAGCGCGAGGTCCCGCCGCGATGTGGCTGTGTGGAGCACAGCGCGCGGGCCCGCGAGCGCATCGGCGGATAGACTGCCCACGATGGCAGGCGGCGCAGCCACGCTCGTGCGCATGACGCGAGAGCAGTACCTCGCGGCCGAGCGTGCCAGCTCCGAGAAGCACATCCTCTGGGACGGCGCGGTGTACGCGATGGCCGGCGCATCGCTCGCGCACAACGCGATCGTCGCGAACCTGGTCATCGCGCTGGGCACGCGCCTCGATCGGAGCGCGTGCCGGCCTTACCCGTCCGACCTCCGCGTGCGGATCCCGGGCAGCGATCGATACGTGTACCCCGATGCCACCGTGGTCTGCGGTCGAGCGCAGCTGGAAGACGAGCACCACGACGTGCTGCTGAACCCGACGGTCGTGATCGAGGTGCTCTCCGCGGGGACCGAGGCGTTCGACCGCGGCGAGAAGTTCGCCGCGTATCGCACGATCACGAGCATGCAGTCGTTCGTTCTGATCTCGCAGGACCAGCAGCGCGTCGAGATCTACACGCGAGGCCCCGAAGGGGTGTGGAGCTTCCGCGAGCATCGCGGAGGCGACGTGACGCTCGCGCTCGGGAACGAGCGAACCGTCGCGCTGCCGATCGACGCGCTCTACGCAGGCGTCGAGCTCAGCGGCTGACGCGCGCCGCCACGAACAGCACGTACCCGTACTCGCCGCGCGTCGCGCGCCACAGCGCGATCTCGCGGCGCGCGCTCTCGATCGCCTCGTTCATCGAGGGATCGGCAGCGAGCGCGTCGCAGCGGGCCTCGAGCGGTGCGTAGTAAGCGTCCCACGCGCGCTCGGGCAGCACGATCGTCTCGATCACCGCGAAGCCTGCGTTCTCGGCGCGGCATCTCGCGCCCTCGACGTCGGTCATGTCGGGGTACGCCTCGGCCCAGAACGCGCGCGCTGTATCGGTCCGCTCGTCGCGCAGCCAGCACAGCTCGCTCACCACCGCGTGGGCACCCGGCTTCACGACGCGCCGCCACGAGCGCAGCGCCGACTCGAAGCCCATCACGTACGCCGCGCCCTCGGACCAGATCAGATCGACGCTCTCGTCCGGGTCCGAGAGCGCGTCCATCGACTCGACGCGCGTCCGCAGGCTCGGCGGTGCGTCGCGCATCGCCTCCTCGAGGAAGGGCACGTGCACGTCGATCGCGACGACCTCCGCGTCGGGCACCGCGCTCGCGATCATGCGCGCGCTGCGCCCGGTGCCGGCGCCGACGTCGAGCACCCGCGCCCCCGGCGGCAGCGGCATCACCCGGCGCAGCGCCGCCCGCGACGTCTCCTCGTCGCCGGGCGCCAGCAGCGCGAGGCCTTCGTAGAGCCGGAAGAGCGCGTCCATCGAGGCGATCTGCCACGGGACGCAGATTCTGAAAATCGTCTGTCGGCGCCGGCCATACTCGTTCGTCTTACGAAAGGACGAGGTGCGACTCCGATGCTCTACGCGATCCTCTGTTACGACTCGGAAGAGGTCGTCGAGGCCTGGACGAAGGATCAGGACGACGCCGTGATGAAGCGGCTCGGTGCGGTCCAGGACGAGCTGCGCGCGAAGGGACGCCTCGGCCCGGTCGCGCGCCTGATGCCCACCACCGCCGCGACCTCGCTGCGCAAGGGTCGCGAGACGATCGTGATGGACGGCCCCTTCGCCGAGACGAAGGAGCAGCTCCTCGGCTTCTACGTCGTCGAGTGCGAGTCGCTCGAGGAGGCGATCGACACCGCGAAGAAGCTCGGCGGTGCGAGCGGGAGCCACGGCACGTTCGAGATCCGCCCGCTGCGCTACTTCGCACCGAACGGGAGCAGCCCGACGTGAGCGAGCTCGCGTGGATCGGCACGGCGCTCGGCGCGGCGCGACCTCAGGTCGTCGGCGCGCTGCTGCGTTACTTCCGTGATCTCGACCTCGCCGAAGAGGCGTATCAGGAAGCGTGCCTCCGCGCGCTCAAGAATTGGCCGCAGAACGGGCCGCCGCGCGATCCCGCGTCGTGGCTCATCTTCGTCGGGCGCAACGCCGCGATGGACGTCGTGCGGCGCCGCAAGAAGCAGCGCGACCTCCCCGACGAGGACGCGATCTCCGACACCGACGACGCCGAGACGTCGCTCGCGGAAGGGCTCGACGGAGCGCAGTACCGCGACGACGTCCTGCGTCTGCTCTTCATCTGCGTTCACCCGGAGATCCCCGCGACGCAGCAGATCGCGCTCGCGCTGCGCATCGTGTGTGGGCTCTCGGTGCCGCAGATCGCGCGCGCGTTCCTCGTCAGCGAGGCCGCGATGGAGCAGCGCATCACGCGCGCGAAGGCGCGCATCGCGGACGCGAACGTGCCGTACGAGACGCCCGGCGCGCCCGAGCGCGCGGAGCGCCTGAGCGCGGTCGCGTCGGTGCTCTACCTGATGTTCAACGAGGGCTACTCCGCGCCGAACGGCGAGAGCGCGAGCGCGCGCGCTCCGCTGTGCGACGAGGCGATCCGTCTCGCGCGCATCTTGATGCGCCTGTTCCGCCACGAGCCCGAGATCATGGGGCTCACCTCGCTCTTCTTGCTGCAGCACGCGCGCAGCGCGGCGCGCTTCGACGCGCACGGCGAGATCGTCCTGCTCGAGGCGCAGGATCGCAGCCGCTGGGATCGCGCGCTGATCGACGAGGGCCTCGCGCTGCTCGACAAGGCGCTGCGCCATCGTCGTCCCGATCCGTATCAGGTGCAGGCCGCGATCGCGGCGCTCCACGCGCGCGCGTCGCGCCCCGAGGACACCGACTGGGCGCAGATCGATCGGCTCTACGCGACGCTCGAGCGACTCGCTCCGTCGCCCGTGATCACGCTGAACCGCGCGGTCGCGGTGTCGAAGACGCGCGGCGCGGCGGACGCGCTCGCGATGATCGAGCCCCTCGCGCCGAAGCTCTCCGGGTACTTCCACTTCTTCGGGCTGAAGGGCGCGCTGCTCCTGCAGCTCGGACGCGACGCCGAGGCGCGCACCGCGTTCGGCCAGGCGATCGCGCTCGCGCGCACCCCCGCGGAGGCGGCCCACATCCGGATGCACCTCGACCGTCTCCAGGCCGACGCGAAGGGCTGAGCGCCAAAAAACAAAAAAGACGGGATCGAGTGTCGGGACGGCCCGGGCTCGTTCGTCCTCGGAGCACACAAGGAGGCTCCGATGACGATCCAGCAGGTCGATCCCTACCTCTCGTTCGACGGTGATGCCGCGGCCGCGATCGCGCTCTACGAGCGCGCGCTCGGCGCGCAGGTCGAGCGGATCATGCGCTACGGCGACGTGAAGGAGTTCGCGTCGGTGCCGGGCCATGCGGCGCGCGTGATGCACTGCGTGCTCCGCCTCGGCGCGTCGCGCGTCCTGCTCAGCGATGCACCGCCCGGCATGGAGGTCGCGACGGCGAGCCGCGTCCACGTGTCGCTCGACTTCGACGACGCCGCCGAGGCCGCTGCGAAGTTCGACGCGCTCGCCGCGGGCGGGCGCGTGCTCTACCCGCTCCACGACACGTTCTTCGGCGCGAAGCTCGGTGGGCTCACCGATCGCTTCGGCATCTCGTGGACGTTCCACTGCGCCGCCGCGCCGACCAAGGCCTGAAGGAGAGACGAACATGGACATCGCACTCACGCAGCAGCAGCCCGTCTCGATCGCGCCGACGAAGGCGCGCCTCTGGACCGGACGCATCCTCGGTGGGCTCGCCGCCCTGTTCCTGCTCGTCGACGGGCTCGTGAAGTTCACGACCGTCGAGGGCGTCGTCGAGGCGCACGCGCGGCTCGGCATCCCGATGCACCTCGCGCCGGTGATCGGCGCGCTCGAGCTCGCGTGCCTCGCGCTCTACCTCGTGCCGCGCACGTCGTTGCTCGGTGCGCTCGCGTTCACCGGGTTCCTCGGCGGCGCGGTCGCGATCCACGTGCGCAGCGAGACGCCGTTCTGGTTCCCGCTGGTGATCGCCGCGATGCTCTGGGGCTCGCTCGCCCTGCGCGACGCGCGCGTGATCGCGCTCTTGCGAGGGAAGTGAGATGAGCACCTCGCTCACGCTCGTCCCGTCGGCGCTGCGCAGCACGCGCGCCGTGCTCGCCGGCGCGCTCGTCGTGGCGGTGGTGTCGACCGCGATCGACATGGTGCTGCACGCGACCGGGATCTATCCGCCGCTCGGACAGCCGATGGCGGAGCCGCTGTTCGTGCTCGCGCTCGGCTATCGAGTCGTCGTGAGCGTCGCGGGCGGGTGGCTCACCGCGCGTCTCGCGCCCGCGCGACCGATGACGCACGTCGGGGTGCTCGGCGCGATCGGGCTGCTCGCGGGCACCGTCGGCGCGATCGCGACGTGGGACGCAGGCCCGGAATTCGGGCCGAAGTGGTACGGAGTCGCGGTCGCCGCGACGGCGCTGCCGAGCGTGTGGCTGGGCGGTCTCCTTCGCGGAGCGCGCGCATGACGAGCTTCGTCACGTCGAAGGACGGCACGCGCATCGCGTTCGATCGTCGCGGGCGAGGCGCCCCGGTGATCGTCGTGGGAGGCATCCTGTGTGATCGCGATCGCACCCGCCCGCTCGCGCACGAGCTCGCGAGCCGGCTGACGGCGATCGACTACGACCGTCGCGGTCGCGGCGAGAGCGGCAATCGAGCGCCGTGCTCGCTCGAGCGCGAGATCGAGGACATCGCCGCGCTGATCGCCGAGGTCGGTGGGAGCGCGGCGGTCTACGGTCACTCGTCGGGCGCGGCGCTCGCGCTGAACGCTGCGGTGCGCGGGCTCGCGATCACCAAGCTCGTGCTGCACGAGCCCCCGTACGGCGGAGACGACGACGAGAGCGTGCGCGGCGCGCGAGGGCTCGCGGAGCAGGTGCGCGACCTGCTGCACGAGGACCGGCGCGCCGAGGCGATCACGACGTTCCTCGGCGCGGCAGGGGTCCCGCCCGAGATGATCGAGGCGATGGCGCGCGACCCGAAGATGCTCGCGATGGCGCCCACGATGCTCCACGACTTCGAGGTGATGGGCGAGCTGCGAACCGGCGGCGTCATCCCGCGCGAGCTGGTGCGCGCGATCCGGATCCCGACGCTCGTGCTCGCAGGCACCGAGAGCGCGCCGTTCTTCCGCGACACCGCGAAGCGCATCGCGGAGCTGCTCCCCGACGGACGCTACCAAGTGCTCGACGGGCAGGACCACGGCGCCGCGCCCGACGTGGTCGCGCCGATCGTCGCGACGTTCGTCGCCTGAGCCCGCTCGACGCAGCGACTGGAGCCGGCCGACGCATCTCGCGCGCGGAACGAGCGATTCGCGCCGCGTCGATCGCGCTCACAGCGTCGGGATGTGCTCGGGGAAGCTGCGGTGCGCGACGAGCCCGTGCGCGAACAGCGCCTCGAGCATCGCGCAGCGATCGGGCTCTTCCTGCGGGCTGCACGCGAGCCACTCGCTGCGCAGCGCATCGAGGTCGACGAGATCGTCGTCGCGCGGCCGCAGCGCGCCCGACACGAACGCGTCGGTGAAGTCGATCGTCTCGTCGCGCTCCTCGCTGCGGTGGCACCCGCCGCACGTCGTGCCGGTCTCGTAGAGAACGCGCTCGTAGGGCGCCGCGCTCGAGACCGGCGTCGCGATCGGCATGTGCAGCTCGGCCTTTCGGCTCCGCGTCTCCTCGACGAACTCGGACATCTCGAGCAGCGGCGCGCCTTCGCCATCGGGCACGATCGAGAGCACGAGATCACCGACGAACAGGAAGATGCGCGGGCTGCGCTCGCCGAACGCCGGCTGCGCGCTCACGCGGCTGAGCGTCGCCTCGACGTAGAGCGGCCGATCGAGCGCCTCGAGGAAGCACGGGATCGTCACGGGCGAGGGCAGCGCGTTGATCAGCGCGACGACCTCGTCGATGGTGCGCGGTGACGCGCTCACGCCCTCGGGCGCGACGCAGCGCGTGCTCGTCGATGCATCCCTCGAAGCCGAGGCATCACTCGTCGCGCGAGGCGCCGGAGAACAGCCGACGAGCACGAGCATCAGGAGCGCGAACGAACGAACCATCGAGGCGCGATCGTGCCGAGAGTTGCACCCATTTCAAGCGCACCTCACGGCACACCCGCGCCCCGATTCGACCGCGATCACGAGACCGGCGGCGTCGGCGGCAGCGGCTCGTCCGGGTCGTCGTCGCCGGGCGTCGGCTCGACCTGCGGCTGATCGGCGCTCGCACGCGTCGACGCGCGGTAGGCGTCGAGCGGCCCCACCGCGCGCCGGAACCGCGCGACCGACGCCTCGTCGTCCTCGTCGAGCTCCGCGACCAGCACGCGGCTGTAGGCCGCGACCGACTTCATCGTGCGCGCGATCGCGTCCTGCACCGCCGTCGTGCTCGGCACCTCGGGCGTCGAGCGGCCGAGCCCCAGCACCTCGCCGAGGGCAGCGTGGGTGATGCGCACGCCGTCGAGGAACGGCGCGCCCGCGATCGCGATCACGTCGCGCTCGACGCGCTCTACGATCTTCGCGAGACGCGTCTCGCCCTCGAAGAACGCGGTGTCGTAGTTGCCCGCGACGAACACGAGCCCGTTCGGGAAGATCGACTCGATCAGCTCCGCCGCGCGCGGCGCGAGCGGATACACGTCGGTCGCGAGCTTGGTGCCGGCGTCGAGACGCGCGTGCAGCGCGCTCCACGCACGTGCGTGCGCGAGGCCGAACGGCCGACTGCGCGCCGGGCTGGCCGCGTCGCGCTCCTGGATGACGACGCGCAGCGCCTCGCCGTCGGTGCGCATCTGCCGGAGCACGCGGCGCAGCAGCGGCGAGGGATCGGCGGGCGCGTGTTTGATGAGGCGCCGCACCAGCAGCACGCCGGAAGGCCCGTCGAAGCGGGGCGAGTGGAAGTAGATCGGACTGTCGTTCGGAAGGATGCCCACGGCCATGTCTCCTCGAGGTCGAGAGGGGAGGGCACGGGGCCGAGGTGCCCCGCGCAGATGGCCCTTCGTCGGACCGAGCGGGCGACCGTTGCGCGACCGACGTCGATTTCGGAGCGTGATGGTTCGACCCACCGACCAACGAGCTCGATTGGGGCGAACGAAGGGTCGACCCATCACACGTCGAGCTGGACTGAGTCGCCCGAAGGGTCGACCCGTCGCGGTTCGAGCTGGACTGGGTCGCCCGAAGAGTCGACCCATCGAACGTCGAGCTGGATTGAGTCGCCCGGAGGGCCGACCCATCGCGATTCGAGCTGGACTGGTCGCCCGAAGGGTCGACCCATCGAGGCACGAGCTGGACGCATCGACGAACATCCGGATTGGTGCTTTCGCGCTACGACTTCGGGACGATCGGGAACACGCGCCGATGTAGGGAAGGAGCCGATGGCGAGCTGCAAGGAGAGGGCCCGCCCCGCACCGACGACGGCACGCAGCGAGACTCGCACGGTGCGCGAAATGGCGAGCCGTGCCGTCGCGGGCCTGCTGGCTGTTTCCGTGCTCGCGTGCGGTTCCGGATCGCATCGGGTCTGTGTGCCGCCGTCAGCCGTCGTGGCGCTGCCCGTCGGCCACGCACCCGTGGTCGCGATCGATGGCCCGAGCGCTGGACCCGGCATTCCGATGGCCGTCGGTCGGACGCACGTGTTGGTCGCGGAGCCCGAGGGCGCGACTCAGCTCGTGCTTCGCGACCTTCCCTCCATGCGTCCGGTCTGGCGGCTGAGTGTTCCAGCGGGCGTGTGGTCGGCCGACGTGGACGAGCCCGACGACGAGGTGGTCGTCTCCGCTCGTTCTGGCGAGATCATCCTCGTCCGCGGCGGAAGTGTTGCGTGGCGGCGCGCCGACGTCGCACCGGTCCGCGCGTCGTTCTTCGGGCCGTACGTTCTGGTCGACCGCGGCGGCATGCCGCCGTTGGTTCTTCGGAGCCTGGACGGTCGCGAAACGCAAGAGCCCGAAGGACAGCTCTTCGACCATGCGTACCCGTTCCTGATCACGGGACAGTTGGGGGTGCCCATGACGTCCGAGCACGTCAATGCGGTGTCACTCTGGCGCGCCGACGCAGGAAGAGGCCTCGCTGCGCTCTGGAGTCAGTCGGAGGTTCGACTGGCGCACTCGGCAGGGCACTGGGTCGCGGTGGAGCGCGGCGACGGGAACGTCATCGTGGACGCACGGACAGGCTCGGTGGCGTGCGTGATGCCACCCGAGTCCAACATTCAGCTGGAGAGTGATGGGGCAGAAGGCTTCTACGTGACGCTCGAGCACGACGTGTGTCGCTTCTCCGGTCGCGACTGGGAATGGTGCATCGATCGCGCAGGCGCGCTTCACGTGGAGCGATTCGGCGCAGACGCGATCTTGCTCGGGGAAGACGTGCGCCAGATCGACCGTGGATCCGGCGCGCTCGTCCGCCGCTTCGTTCTTCCGCCTGATTTCGTCTCGCTGTCACGCGATATCCGTGCGCGCCGGCTGCTCACCACGGACCGCTGCTTCATCGTGAGCGACGTCGCGATCGGATCCTACGTGCACCATTGTTCCCGATAGCAGCTCACGCACAGGCCGCCCCGATTCAGAGCGTGTCGAGGCCGTCGTTGCCTCGAGTCACCGCTCAGCTCAGGACCCCTCCGCACGCCGATCACAGTGCGTTGATCAACACCTCTCGGCGCCCACCCGCCTTGCCCGTCGCCGGCCCGACCACGCCCTCCGCTTCCATCTTCTCGACCAGCTTCGCGGCCTTGTTGTAGCCAATGCCCAGCTGCCGCTGGATGTGCGAGATCGAGCAGTATCCGGCCGTCGCCACGCACGCGACCGCGCGGTCATAAAGAGGATCGTCCGAGTGCGACGGACCGTCGTCGCCCAGCACCTCGCCGCTCTCTTCGTCGCGCGGCGCGAGGATCTTCTCGTCGTACACCGGCTTGCCCTGCTCGCGCAGGTGATCGCAGAGCCCCTGCACCTCGTGCTCCGACACGTACGCGCTGTGCACGCGGCGCAGGTCGCTCGCGCCCGGCGGGATCATCAGCATGTCCCCCTGACCGAGCAGGTGCTCCGCGCCGATGCGCCCGAGGATCGTCTTGCTGTCCTCGCGCTGGCTCACCTTGAACGCGATGCGCGCCGGGAAGTTCGCCTTGATCATGCCGGTGATCACGTCGACCGACGGACGCTGCGTCGCGAGGATCACGTGGATGCCCGCCGCGCGCGCCTTCTGCGCCAATCGCGCGATCGCCGCTTCCACGTCCTTCGCCGCGACCATCATCAGGTCCGCGAACTCGTCGACCACCACCACGACGTACGGCAGCTTCGTCGGCATCGGCACCGCGTCCGCGGCCTCGTCGTCGACGGGATTGAGATAGACGTCCTCGCCGTCGGCGCCGATCGCCTTCTGCTTGCCCGCCTTCTTCGGCGCGAGCTTCTCGGGCGCGAGCTCTCCGCGCAGCACCTTCTCGACGCGCTCGTTGTACGTCGTGATGTTGCGCGCGCCCGCGTCGGCGAAGAGCTGATATCGACGCTCCATCTCGTCGACTGCCCACCTCAGCGCGAGGCTGGCCTTCTTCATGTCGGTGACGACCGGAAGGAGCATGTGCGGGATCCCGTCGAACACCGCGAGCTCGACCACCTTCGGGTCGATCATCAACATCCGCACTTCTTCGGGCGTCCGCTTCATCAGCAGCGAGCAGAGCATCACGTTCAGACCGACGCTCTTGCCCGCGCCGGTCGCGCCCGCGACGAGCAGGTGCGGCATCTTCGCGAGATCGCCGTAGACCGGCTGGCCCGCGATGTCCTTGCCGAACGCGGTGGGCAGCGCGGCCTTCTCCGCGTTCTCCTCCCAGCGGCGATCCTCGAGGATGTCGCGCAGGAAGACGGTCTGTCGGTGCTTGTTCGGCAGCTCGAACCCGACGCGCGCCTTGCCCGGGATCGGCGCCACGATGCGGACCTTCTGCGCGGCGAGCGCCATCGCGAGATCGTCGGCGAGCCCCGCGATCTTGCTGACCTTCGTGCCGCTCTCGGGCTCGAGCTCGTACATCGTGACGACGGGCCCCGGGTGGATCTCGTCGACGCGGCCCTTCACGCCGTACGCCTCGAGCTTCTGCACCAGGCGCACCGCGTTGTTCTGCAGCGTCGCGGCGTCGATCTCGATCTGCTGCGACGGGGGCGAGTCGAGCAGCGAGGTGGGCGGCATCACGTACTCGCCCTTCTGTTCGATCTCGTCGCTCTCGCGCGCGGGCTCCTGCTTCACGACGTCGGCGCGCGGCGCGACGATCGTCGGGCCCTTCGCGACCGGCTCGGCCTTCGCAGCCACCGCGGGGGCGGGCTTGCTGGGGCGCTTGCTCGGCAGCGGGGGAGGGGCGGGCTCCTCGACCTCGTCCTCCTCGTATGCCTCCTCGGCGCTCGCGACGATCTCTTCCTCGTCTTCCTCTTCGATCACCGGCGCGGCCACGCGCGCGGCCTTCGCCGGCTTCGCGGCCGGCGTGGTGTCGATCGTCGCGGGCTTCTCCTTCTTCGCGCGCGACTTCTTCGCCTTCTTCTCGACGACGACGGGCTCGGGCGCGGGCTCGACCGGCGCGAGGTCCTCCTCGGCGATCGCTTCCTCTTCGAGCTCCTCGTCGGCCTCCGACTGCGACGCGCCTGGGACCACGATGCGCGGCGCGTTCCGCGCCGCTTCCTCCTCGCGCTCGCGACGCTCGATCTCGCGCGCTTCCTGCCACGCCTCCCAGACCGAGCTCGTCCACTCGCGCGCCGCGCTCGCGCCCGCGGCCGCGCCGCCGAACACCGTGCGCGCCGCGCCGACGATCGAGAACGACGTGCGCAGCACCATCGTCACCAGGATCACCGCGGTCCCGACGACGAACGCGCCGACGAGCCCGAGCAGCGAGCGCAGCACCTCGCCGAGCACCTCGCCGAACATGCCGCCCGGCAGGTGCCCACCGAGCACCTCTTCGCCCGGCATCGCGAGGTGCACCATCGCGCAGCCGACCAGCACGATCACGAGCGTGCTCGCGAGGTGCGCGAGGCCGACCGGCGAGCGACGTCGCTGGAAGAGACGAATCGTCAGCAGCGAGAGCTCGAACGGCACGACCCACGCGGCCGCGCCGAACGCGGTCGCCGCGATGTTGGCGATCCACTCGCCGACCGGGCCGATCCAGTTCTCGCCGCCGCGCGCGTCGTAGGTGTAGAGCGAGAGCGCGAGCAACGTGGTCGCCGCGCCGCTCAGGATGCCGAGCACCTCGTGACGACGTCCGCCCTCCGTCGTCGCCAGCACTCCGATGGTGGATTCGTGCGCACTCATGCCCACATCGCAGGGTGCCGTCACGAGGGTCGCGAGGTCAACTTTCTGGTGCCGCGAAAGCGCGTGGTTTTCCGGGGGTTCGCAGGTCGCCCGGCTTGGCGTGCGTGGAGCGCTCTGCTACGTCGGCCGCGATGGAGAACCAGACCTGGGGCGCGCCAAACGCGCCTCCCGCGCCCTTGGAGCTCGGCGACGCGATCGCCTCGACGTTCCGCGCCGTGGGGCAGAACCTCGTGCCCTTCCTCGTGATCTCCGCGATCGTCGTGCTGCCGACGGTGATCGTGCAGACGATCCTCGAGGTACTGATCTACAACGTGACCCAGCAGTCGCTGGCGTCGACGCGCCCCGAGGAAGCGCTCTCGATGCTCGGGCTGCTGAGCCTCGGCTACATCGGCGTGCTCGGGCTGATCATGCTCATGTACGCGTTCGGCCAGGGCGCGATCATGTACCTGACGGTCGAGAGCCTCGTCGGGCGCAAGGCGTCGGTCGGCGACGCGGTGCGCGCGGTGCTCGGCCGCATCGTGCCGCTGGTGATCGCGTCGTTCCTCGTCGCGTTCGTCACGGGCATCGGCGCGATGTTCTGCTTCGCGCCCGGCATCATCGCGTGGATCTGGCTGTCCGCGGCGCTGCCCGCGTGCCTCGTCGAGCGCCTCGGTCCGATCCAGTCGATGCAGCGCAGCATCGAGCTCACCGAGGGGCATCGGATGACGATCTTCCTGATCTTCCTCGTGCTCTTCGGCGGCTTCTTCGGCGTGACGCTGTGCGTCGCGATGCCGGCGCGCCTCGCCGGTGGGATGACGCCGGGCGCGATCCCGAACCCGCTCGACCCGCTGCAGCTCGCCGCGAAGCTCGTGATGTTCGTCGTGCAGCTCGGCTCGACGATGGTGCTCTCGGCCGCGATCGCGGTGGTCTACGCCAAGCTGCGCGGGCTGCGCGACGGCGTCGACGCGCAGGCGCTCGCGCGCGTGTTCGCATAGTCTCGCGCGTCGACGATGCGCGGCCTCGCCACGGTGATCGCTGCGGGCGCGAGCATCATGCTCGCGCTCGCAGTCGTTCCGGCGGCGGCGCAGGAGGATCCCGCGGCGGTTGCTGCGCGGGTGCGCGAGCAGGGCGGATATCCCGCGGACGTCACGGTGCTGGTGCCCGAGCACGAGTCGGGCGGCGCGCCCGAGGGGGCCGAGGGCGCGGGTCGCGGGCCGCGCGGCGAGACGTCGATCGACGGCGAGCGCGAGTCGCCCGATCCCGGGCCGCAGGTGGAGCTGCCCTTCGCGCGGCCGCTGATGGACTGGCTCGCGAGCGTGCTCGCGTCGCTCTCGGGGCCGCTCGGGTACGTGTTCCTCGCGCTGGGCCTCGCGGTGCTCGCGCTGGTGATCGTGTTCTTCGCGGCGAGCATGCGCTTCCGCGCGCCGCGCCTCGAGGCGAGCGCGCGCGACGAGAGCGTGGGCGAGGCCGCGATCGATCCGCTGCTGGTCGGCACCGGGGAGAGCGCGGACGCGCTCGCGGCGCAGGGCCGGTGGCGCGAGGCGATCCACGCGCTCTTCCTCGACTCGCTGGGGCGGGTCGGAGGCGCGGAGGGGCGCCATCGTTCGCGCACCGCGCGCGAGCTGGTCCGCGCGATCGACGGACGTCGTGCCGGGCGCGCGGAGCTCGAGTCGCTGCTCGATCTGACCGAGCGCGTGTGGTTCGGCGCGCGCGACGCCGACGAGACGCAGTTCCGGGATGCGCGCGCGCTCGCCGACGCGGTGCCGCGCGGCGCGGTGATCGAGGAGGACGCGTCGTGAGCGATCGCGCGCTCTTCGGGGATCGCGTGCGCCGCGTGGTGATCGCGGTCGCGGTGATGTCGCTCGTCGCGACCGTCGGCGCGCTGGTGTTCGGGCGACGGCTCACGACGCCCGAGGCGCAGCCGCGCGACTCGTACGGCGCGGGCGCGCTCGGACATCGCGCGTTCCTCGAGACGATGCGCGCGCTCGGCGTGCGGGTGCAGCGCTGGACGCGCCCCGAGTGGGACTCGGTGAGCGCGCCGCTGTGGATCATCGAGCCGAACCAGCCGTGGGTGATGGTGCAGTCGCGCACCACGACGCTCGGCGAGCTGGTGCGCGCGCGCGCCGACGCGGAGCGGGTGACCGTGATCGTGCTCCCGAAGTGGCAGCCCGGGATGCTCGGGATGGTCGCCGACGAGGACGCGATCGAGATCGCGGCGATCCTCACGGAGCTGCCCTTCGCGGTCTCGCTGGTGCGCGGTCCGATCGAGGACGACTGGCGCACCATCGACGCGCACGAGCTCGCGCGCGACGCGACGCGACGTCTCGAGCTGCGCTGGCCGCAGCGCGTGCAGGGCGGCGTGCCGGTGCTCTGGGACGACGAGGGCAGCTTCGTCGTGCGCGACGACAAGGCGCTGATCTACGTGGTGTCCGATCCCGATCTGCTGCACTCGTTCAACCTGCAGCGGGGCGCGCACGCCGCGCTCTGGCGCGACTTCACGCGCGACACGCTGCACGCCGAGGACATCGTGATCGACGAGGTCTTCCACGGCGCGGTGCGCACGCGATCGCTGCCCGAGCTCTTCGGGCGATGGCCCGGCGTGCTGGTGCTGGTGCACGGCGCGATCGTGGCGCTCGTCGTGCTGCTGATGGGACGGCGTCGGTTCGGCCCGCCGGATCCGATCCCCGAGGCGCTCGGTCGCGGGCCGCGCGAGGTGATCGACGTCGCGGCATCGGTGCTGGCGAACGGCTCGCGCGAGACGACGCTCGCGCTGCGCTACGTCGAGGACGTGATCGCCGACCTGCATCGGCGGCTCGGGCTGAGCGAGGCCGCGACGGCCGACGCGCGCGCGGCGCTGATCGATCAGGCCGCGGAGCGACGGCGTGTGGGCGCGAGCGCGGCGAAGCTGCTCGCGGACGCGCGCGCGGTGGAGAAGACGCGGCGGCGGCGCGAGGCGCTGGTGATCGCGCGGCGCGCCGCGGAGCTGCGGGCGGCGCTGATGGGGACGAAGAAGGAGGAGCGGGCATGACCCCGGACGTGGTGCGGCATCACCTGCGCGCGCTGAGCGAGCAGATCGGGCGCGTGGTGTACGGCGCGGAGGAGCACACGCGCCTCGCGTTCGTGGCGATCGCGGTGCGCGGCCACGTGCTGCTCGAGGGCGTGCCGGGCACCGGCAAGACGCTCTTCGCGCAGTGCCTGAGCCGCGCGCTGGGCCTCCCGATGCGGCGCCTGCAGTGCACGCCCGATCTGATGCCCGGCGACGTGCTCGGCGCGAACGTCTTCGACTTCCGGACCCAGACGTTCCACCTGACGCAGGGCCCGGTGTTCACCGAGGTCCTGCTCGCCGACGAGATCAACCGCACGCCGCCGAAGACGCAGAGCGCGCTGCTCGAGGCGATGCAGGAGCGCAGCGTCACGATCGACGGCACGACGCACTCGCTCTCCGAGCGCTTCACGGTGATCGCGACGCAGAACCCGGTGGAGCAGGAGGGCACGTACCCGCTGCCCGAGGCGCAGCTCGATCGCTTCTTGTTCAAGCTCGACGTGGGCTATCCCGCGTTCGAGCAGGAGCTGCGCGCGGTGCTCACGCACGGCGGGCAGGCGGGCATGCCGCCGATCGACGCGCTCGGGATCGAGCCGGTGATGGACCCGCAGCAGATCGATCAGCTGCGCACGATGCCGGGGCGCGTGCACCTCGACCCGAAGATCGGCGAGTACGTGGTCGGGCTCGCGCGCGCGACGCGACAGCACCCGGCGCTCGCGGTCGGGCTCTCGCCGCGCGCGGCGACGATGCTCGCGGCGGCGGCGCGCGCGGCGGCGCTCTGTGCCGGGCGCGACTTCGTGGTGCCCGACGACGTGAAGAGCCTGTTCGTGCCGCTCGCCCATCATCGCGTGGTGATCACGCCGAGCGCGGAGATGGAGGGCGTGCGCGTGGAGACGGCGCTCGCCGAGATCCTCGCGCAGATTGCGCCGCCCCGCTGATGATCGCCGACCGAGATCTCGACCTTGTCGCGCTCGCGCCGCTCGCGATGCCGCGGACGATCGCGACGAGCTGGCTGCGGCTCGTGGTGCGCGACGAGAGCGGCTGTGATCGCGGCGCGCGCACGCTCGACGCGTCCGACGCGCGGGTGTGGTGCGACGCGTCGTTCGCCGACGATCACGTGGTCGTGGTGATCGAGCAGACCGCGACCGGCGCCCAGCAGATCCAGGCGTTCCACGTCGAGACCGGCGCGCCCGCGGGGCTCCAGGTGGACGTCGGCGACGCGCGCATCGCGACGCATCCCGCGCTGCGCGAGGTGGTGATCGCGACGTCGCGCTCGCTCGCGGTGTGGGGCATCGACGGGACGCGGCGCGGCGAGTGGAGCGGTGTGTTCGTCGGCGAGAGCGCGCTCGGCGCGTCGATCGTGGTGCACGTCGACGAGGATCTGATCAGCGTGCTCGACCGCGCGCGCGGCGCGCGCCGGCACGTGCGGAACCCACGACGTCGCGACCCCGAGGTGGTCTCGCTCGATCCCGACGAGCAGCACGTCGACGTGGTGTGGAGCGGCGGCAAGGTCGATCGCATCTCGCTCGGCGACGGACACCTCGCGCCGCTCGGCCATCACCTCGGCGCGCGATGGATGGTGAGCCGGCCCGACCGCGTCTACACGGCGGACGAGCACGTCGTGATCGAGCGATGCGTGGTCAGCGGGGCGACCCGGGCGATCGACGGCGTGCGCGGACCGCTCGGGTGGGAGTCGGGGCGCGGCGTGCTCCTCGGCGTGTCGCGCGACGGGCGCGTCGTCGCGATCGACGGGTGACGATCACGACGCGAACGTGCCGACGCCGACCTCGCCGAGCAGCGCGGTGACCGGCGGATCGGGCGCGACGATGCCGCGAGCCGCGAGCTCGGCGACCGCGATCGTGTGGTTCGCGAGCTGGACGTGGTTCGGCGCCGCGCGGACGCGCACGCGCTGCTTCAGCTCGACGACGACGCAGCGGCGCAGCGCGCGCGGCGCCGACATGTCGACGACCACGAGATCGCCGCACGCGCGCAGCTGATCGCAGCGGAACACCCAGAGCTGGGTGCGCGCCGCGAGCAGCTCGCGCACGAAGCGACGCTCGTGGCTGTGCAGCCCGAAGCGGAATTCGAGCTCGCGCGGATCGCGCAGATCTCCGCGCGCACGCGCGATGCGCGCGACGTCGAGCCCGACGCGCAGCGCGCGGTGCGGGAGATGGAGGAGCCACGGCTCGGTCATGGCGTGCTCCTCGCGCGGAAGGCGTCCCACAGGATCACCGCCGCGGCGTTCGAGACGTTCAGCGAGTCGACCACGCCCGTCATCGGGATCGCGACGCGCTCGCTCGCCGCGCGCACCAGCTCGGGGTGCACGCCGCGCTTCTCGTTGCCGAGCACGACGATCGCGCGCTCGTCCGCGCGCCACGCACGATCGCCGTCGGGCACCAGCACGACGAGGCGACGTCCGAGCGCGCGCGCGAGCAGCTCGTCGCGCGTCGCGGCGCAGGTGGGCGTGTGGAAGAGCGCGCCCGTCGACGCGCGCAGGCACTTCGGGTGGGTGATCTTCTCGGCATCGCCGAGCACCACGACGCCCGCCGCGCCCCACGCGTTCGCGGTGCGGATCACCGCGCCGACGTTGCCGGGATCGCTCGGCGCGTCGAGCGCGACGACGAGCCCGCTCCGGCGGAGCACCTCGTCGAGCGTCGGCCACGCGGGCCGCACCACGGCGATCACTCCGTCCGCTTTGTACGAGATGCGCGAGAAGTCCCGCGCCGACAGGCGCGCACGAGGCACGCCCTCGCGCTCGAGCGCGGCCATCAGCTGTTGCGCTGCGGGCGCGTCGCCGCCGTGCTCCGGCGCATACGCGAGCGCGTCGAGCGCGACCCCCGCGCGGCGCGCGGAGAGCACCATCCGCACGCCCTCGAGGAGCAGCCTGCCTCGCGAGTCCATCCCCTTGCACGCGCGCAGCGCGAGCAAGTCGGCGAGGATCTCGCCGTACCGTGTCGTTGCCATGAACCGAGCCCACGTCGAGAGACCGAGTCTCGACCGAGCT
This sequence comes from Sandaracinus amylolyticus, assembly GCF_000737325.1. NCBI lineage: Bacteria > Pseudomonadati > Myxococcota > Polyangiales > Sandaracinaceae > Sandaracinus > Sandaracinus amylolyticus. Next base: position 8,736,873 of record NZ_CP011125.1, on the reverse strand, counting down.
CACGCGGGGACCGCCGCCGATGCGAAGGTCGGCGATCCCCAGAGCCCGGTCAGCGCGTGAGAGCGAGGGCGTTCATGGCGAGCGAGAGATGAGGGACGACGCGCGCTTCGTCAAATCCGATCATCACACGAGGGTCAGCTCGCACTCGGCATCACAACCGCTCGTGGGCGCGCCGTTCTCCTCGCCGGCATCGCACTCCTCGGCGCCCTGACGCACGCCGTCGCCGCACCGCGGGCCGGCCGTGCAGTCGGGATTGCAGCCGCCGTATCGACCGTCGTTGTCGGGGCCCTCGTCGCACTGCTCGACACCGCTCTCGACCGCGCCATCACCGCAGTACGGGCCGCGACTGCGGCAGTCCGCTCCGCAGCGCCCGTACTCGCCGGTGTTCATCCCGGGCCCGTCGTCGCAGAGCTCGTATCGCGTGACGATTCCGTCTCCGCACGTCCAGTCACAGCGCGACTCGCGGGTGACGAACCCCGAGAGCGTCAGTCGGAAATTCGACGCGCAACAGCGACGCTCGGCGTGGAACACGATCACTTCGTACACGCCGCCGACGGTGAGCCGATCGCGGCACTCGGTGACGATGGCGGTCTGTCGCGCATCTCCCGCGTTGGCCGGATTCGCGAAGTCCATCACCGCAGGGACCGCGGGGTGCAGCCCGCCGACGTCGAGGCACAGGTGCCCGTCGACGAACACCCACACATCGTCGTCACCGCGGAAGTCGAGGCGCTCGTCGCCCTGGTACTGGAACCAATAACGAATCTCCGTGGTGAACCCGTAGTTGTGGTCCTCCATGTACGTCTCGGGCGCGGTCGAGGTGGGCGAGTCCCAGCCCTGTCCGTCGAGCGGGAAGAACGCGGTGCTCGCGAACTCGTACTGATCGGTCGTGCCGACGCGCGTCAGCTCGATCGTCGACAGCACCGGCGTGTTGCGCGCGCTGTCGCGATACCAGTCGTGGAACGACTCGGTCGAGAGCGCGCCCGAGCCGCCGACCACGAGACCGCTGAACACCGGTCGTCGCTCTGCGTCGAGGGTGTCGCTGACCATGTCGAACGTGATTCCGTCGCCGCCGCGCGTGTTGAAGTCGGGGTGCGTCGGACTGCCCGCCTGATCGCCGCCGCGGAAGTCGCGATGCACGACGGGCAGTCGGATCGAGGGCGGCAGCGGTTGCTCGACGAGCGAGCACTCGAATCCGTCCTCTTCGTCGCACGTCGCGGAGCACCCGTCGCCGCTCAGCGTGTTGCCGTCGTCGCAGTCCTCGGCGGTGCCGGGGAGGATCACTCCGTCGCCGCACGTCGCGGCGCACGTGCCGCCCATGCACGAGGGCTCGTTGCGACACTCGTTGTCGCAGCCGTCATAAGCGCGGACGTTGCCGTCGTCACACTGCTCGACGCCTTGTCGCATTCCGTCGCCACACCGCGTCGGGGCGCACGCGGCGCCCGGCGTGGGGCAGTGATATCCGGGCTCGAGACGGCACTCCGCGCTGCATCCGGCGGTCGCGGCGCCGCCGTCGTCGCACTGCTCGAACCCCGCGACGATTCCGTCGCCGCAGCTCGCCGCCTGACACTCGAGGCCGGGGATCGTGCACGCCCATCCGTCCTCGACCTGACAGCTCGCATCACATCCGTCGCCGGCGTCGGCGTCGCCGTCGTCGCAGCGCTCCGGCGACTCCACCCTTCGGTCGCCGCACACGATCGCGCGACACGCGCCGCCGGCCGGCGGACAGCGGAATCCTTCTTCGACGACGCAGGTCTCCGAGCATCCGTCGCCGGGATCGGCGTCGCCGTCGTCGCACGCCTCGGTGATCCCGCGCATTCCGTCGCCGCACACGTCTCCGGCGTCGGTGCGCGGAAGCGCATCACGGGGCGGAACCGCGGCGTCGAGCGGCATGCCCGCGTCGAACGTGCCGAGCGCTCCGCCGCCGTCGGGCCCCGGCCTCGCTGGATCGTCGGGATCGCAGGCCGTGAGACACACGAACGAGAGCGATACGAAAGACACGCGGGACCACCACATGCCGGTGCGATATCGCGCCCCGTCGACCCGACTCCAACGGGTCCATCGCACTCACCTCCGGCGAGGACGCCACCCGGTGAGCGAGACGAAGAGGAGCCGTCTCGCGACGTGCATCGCGATCGATTGGAGCCCTCAGGCCGGCGCCGCTGCGCCCTCGATGATGCGACCCTCGCGCGTGCGCACGACGCGACGCATCGCGAGCGAGCCGACGACCCACGCGATCCCGCGCGAGACGAGCTCGACGCCGACGATCGTTCCGACGAGCCACAGCGCCGAGACAGGCCACGACGCGAGCAGGTAGACGCCGAGCAGGAGCGCGACGACGCCGTAGAGCGCGTCCCAGCCCCAGCGCGGATATCGATCCGCGACCGCCGCGATGCCGCGCACCAGGCCGGCGGCGACCATGAACGCGCCGATGAACAGCGTCGCCACCGCGAGCCCCGTGAACGGTCGCGAGACGATCGCGACACCGACGACGATCGACAGCGCGCCGCTGAGGAACGGCAGCCACATCGAGCCGTGCCGGCGCAGGCGGAAGCCCGCGATGATCTCGGAGACGCCGGCCGCGACGAGCAACACGCCGGCGAAGACGACGGTGACGAGCCCGGTCGTGAGGCTCGCGCCGATGCAGAAGATCCCGCCGAGGATCATCAGGACGCCCATCGCGACCCCAGCGGCCCAGCCGTACGAGAACGAACGATTCGTGGTCATGATCCGACTCCGGACGTACGCAGCCCGAGCGCGACGCGGGGGCGCACGTCGAGAGCGAGCCAGGGTCGTGCCACGACGCACACCAGGGCCGATGCACGTCGCGCGACGCCGACTTCGTCGCATCGAGCGCCAGCGACGTGTCGTGCGAGGGGCGCCGCGCGCCAGCGCGCGATCGTCGTGAGCGCGCGCGAGTTCCTCAGCTACGCTCGGGCCTCTCGCCGTGGTCCCGACTCCGCGCCTCCTCGTCGTCCTGCTCGCGATCGCGCCGCTCGCGATCCTTCCTCTCGCGATCGAGCCAGCGTGGATCGCGCTCGCGGTCGCTTGGGTCGCGGTCGCCGTCGCGGTGGGGGTCGACCTCGCGCTGCTCGCGAGCGCGCGGCTCGACGTCGCGCTGCAACGGCCGGCGAGCGCGGGCGTCGGGCGCGCGGTCCGCGCGAAGGCCGCGATCGATCTGCGGGCCGCGGCGCCGCTCCACGGGACGCTGCGCGCGATCGCGGAGGCTCCGCTGAGCGCGTCCGCGCCGATCGCGGTGCGCATCCCGCGCGGTGCGTCGGAGCTCCCGATCGATCTGCACGCCGACGCGCGCGGCACGGGCGCGCTGCGCGAGATCTGGCTGCGCGTCACCGGTCCGCTCGGGCTCGTCGCGCGCATCGAGAAGGTGGACCGCGGCGCGGGGCCGATCGCGGTCGTGCCCGACGTCGAGCACGTCGATCGCACCACGATGGCGGTGCTCGGCGCGCAGCCGATGCTCTCCGGGCTCAAGCGCGAGAAGTGGACGGGCGAGGGCGGCGAGTTCGAGTCGCTCCAGCAGTACACGCTCGGGATGGACCTCGGATCGGTCGACTGGAAGGCGTCGGCGCGGCACCAGCAGCTGCGCGTGCGTCGCTTCCACGTCGAGCGACGCCAGCGCATCGTCGTGTGCCTCGACGTCGGCCGCGCGATGCGCGATCCGATCCAAGGGCTCGAGCGTCTCGATCACGGCGTGCACACCGCGCTCGTGCTCGCGAAGGCGGCGCTGCGCGCGGGAGATCTCGTCGGGATGCACGCGTACGGCGGCGAGCCGCGCGCGTGGGTGCCGCCGCGCTCGGGCGTCGGTCAGTTCGCGCGACTGCGACAAGCGGCGGCCGCGCTGCGCGCCGAGACCGACGAGACCAACCACGTGCTCGGCCTGCACGATCTGCTGCGCCGCCTCAGCCGCCGCACGATGGTCGTCGTCTTCACCGAGTTCTCCGATGCGACGACCGCCGAGCTGATGCTCGACGCGCTCGGTCAGCTCGCGCGCAAGCACGTGATCGTGTTCGTCGCGCTCGACGATCCGCTGCTCGAGGAGCCGCTCTCGACGCTGCCCTCCGACGCGTCGGATCTCGCGGCGGCGGTGGTCGCGTCGAACCTCGCGCAGCGTCGTCATCTCGTGCTCGCGCGCCTGCCGCGCCTGGGCGTGCACGTCGTGCACTCGCGCCCCGGCGCGGTCGCGGCGGACCTCGTCGAGCGATACGTGAACATCAAGGCGCGAGGGCTGATCGGATGACGACGGACCGCGTGTCCGATCCGATGCGCGTCGAGCCTCGCTCGGTGCGCTTCCGCGCCGAGCGCGAGGCCGAGTGGAGCGAGCTCGAGCAGATGCTCGATCGCGCGCTCGCCGGGGGCCTCCGCCGGCTCACCGAGGAGGAGCTGCATCGCCTCCCGATGCTCTATCGGAGCGCGGTCTCGTCGCTCAACGTCGCGCGCAAGACCGCGCTCGATCGCGCGCTCGTGACGTACCTCGAGTCGCTGGTCGGTCGCGCGTACCTCGCGGTCTACACGTCGCGTCGCCCCGAGCGCGGGCCGCTGCGGCGCTTCTTCTTCGAGCGCTTCCCGATCGCCGTGCGCTCGATGGCGCGCGAGCTCGCGCTGTCCACCGCGATCTTCGCGCTCGGCGTGCTGGTCGCGTACGCGATGGTGCGGGCCGATGCGGAGTGGTACTTCGCGTTCGTCGACGCGGGCCTCGCGGGCGGGCGCTCGCCCGGCGCGAGCACCGAGTTCCTGCGCGACGCGCTCTACGCGCCGCAGCACGACGGCCTCTCGATCTTCGCGTCGTCGCTCTTCAGCCACAACGCGGGCATCGGGCTGCTCGCGTTCGCGCTCGGGTTCGCGGCGGGCGTGCCCACGGCGCTCCTCGTGTTCACCAACGGGCTGATGCTCGGTGGGTTCCTCGCGCTCTACGACGAGCGCGGGCTGCTCGTCCCGCTGCTCGGCTGGCTGCTCCCCCACGGCGTGCCGGAGATCGGCGCGATCCTCCTGTGTGGCGCCGCGGGGCTCGCGCTCGGTCGCAGCGTGCTCGCGCCGGGCGCGCGGAGCGTGCGCGATGCGCTGGTCGACGCGGGACGGCGCGGCGCGGTGGTGGCGGCGGGCTCGGTCGTGCTCTTCCTGATCGCGGGGTTCGTCGAGGGCGTGTTCCGTCAGGTCGTGACCCACGACCTGCTGCGCTTCGCGCTCGCGCTGTTCAACGCGGCGTGGCTGAGCGCGTGGATCGTCCTCGGCGGTCGGGCGCTCGTGAGGCGTCGGTCGTGAGCGAGCGAAGCGTGCGCCTGCTGGCGCCGGAGGGCACCGAGATCGGCCTCGCGCTCGCGAGCGTCGGCGAGCGCGCGATCGCGTACGTGCTCGACGTCGTGTTCTCGCAGCTGCTGTTGCTGCTGTTCGTGGTGATCGGCCTCGTCGCGACGGTGATCACGACGAGCGAGCACGTGCTCGCGCTGCTGATCCTCGGCGCGTTCGTGATCCGGCACGGGTACTTCCTGTTCTTCGAGACGCGCTTCCAGGGCTCGACGCCGGGCAAGCGCCTCTTGCGGTTGCGCGTGGTGTCGCGCGACGGCGCGCAGCTCGGGCTCGACGCGATCGTCGCGCGCAACGTGATGCGCGACCTCGAGGTGATGCTGCCGCTGATGCTGCTCGTGGCGCCGGAGGCGGCGATCGGTCGCGCGCCGGCGTGGCTCGCGTATCCCGCGGTCGCGTGGCTGATGTTGGTGGCGCTGCTGCCGGTGCTCACGCGCGAGCGGACGCGCGCGGGCGATCTCGTCGCCGGCACGGTGGTGGTGCGCGTCCCGCGGAGCGAGCTCTTGCGCGACGAGGCGCGCGGCACCCGGGCGACGCGGCTGCGTTTCACGCGCGAGCAGCTCTCGGTGTACGGCGAGCACGAGCTCGAGACGCTCGCGCAGCTGCTGCGCTCGGCCGAGGCGGGCAAGGCGGACGACGACGACCTGCGGGTGGTGGCGACGACGATCGCGCGCCGCATCGGGTTCGAGGGGAACGAGCCCCAGCGCGCCCCGGGGACGTTCCTGAGGGCGTTCTACCGGGACCAGCGCGCCGAGCTCGAGCGGAACCTGGTGCTCGGCCGACGCATCGCGGACAAACACGAGCGGAACAACAAGCGCTGACGCGTCCGGGGCGGCCCCGGGTACCGGTCCCCGCTCCGGTTCGGGCCCCGGCCCGGTCCCGCTTCGGCTCGGGTCGGCCCGCTTCGGCCCCGGTCGGCTCGCTTCGGCTCCCGTTCGAGCGCCTGCGCCGGCTCGGCCCTGCGTTCCGTCCGGGTCCGGGTCCGGGTCGCGACCCCGACCCCGCCCCCGTGACTGGGGTTGCCCGCCCCCGTTCGACTCCCTCCGCGCTCTTGATCCCTCGGCCGATTCCTCCGTACTATCGAGCACCCATCGCCAGGCCGAGGTGTGCGGAACGCCTGGTGTGACGCACGCGGCGGGGCCCCTCTCGGGGGCGATACCGGCCGGGCCCCACGCTCGTGGTGCCTTCACGAGGATCCATGCACCTCCACGTTCGCTCGCTCCGGAACCTGTTCACCGTGCTCTGCTCCGTGGCGCTCCTCGCCGCGTGCGCGGTGACGCACGAGGACGTCGACACGTGGATCGGCACGGTCCGCGGCCCGGGGAAGATCAAGGCGGTCCTGCTCTCGGACAAGTACGACGACGAGCTCCGCATCCACGCCGGTCTCGCGCTCGTGCGCATGGAGCGACAGGACGTGGAGGGCGTGACCGAGCTGCAGAGCGCGCTGCGCCAGCTCGACGACGAGACGCGCCGCCGGATCGTCGACGGCATGACGCCCGGCCTGCTCGAGCTCATGCGCGGCGAAGGGCAGCCCCAGCAGGCCGAGGAAGGCCCGCCGCCGACGCTCCAGGTCCGTGCGAAGGACGCGGCGTTCCTCGTGCTCCAGTACGCGAGCCCGACGCAGCAGGGCCAGCTCACCGACGGCGTCGTCGGCTGGTTCGTCGAGGACTTCAACGGCCGCAGCCTCGCCGGCAACTTCAGCGCGGAGCAGGTCGTCCGCCAGCTCGGCGCGCCCGCCGCGCAGCGCCTCGTCGACGCGATGAACGCGCGCATCCCCCAGCAGGCGCTGGTGAAGATCGCGGAGCTCGTCGCCGCGCTCGGCTCGCCGGAGACCAAGACGCGCGCCGCCGAGCGCCTCGTCGCGATCGAGCGCGAGATGGAAGGGCCGGAGTTCGGCACCTGGCTCGGCGAGCGCATCCGCACCCAGCTGGCCGCAGCGGGTGGCGCGGCGCCCGACGACGCGCGCGTGCAGGCCGCGGTCGCGCTCAACCGCGAGCAGTTCATCACGACGGGCGCGCTGCCCGCGATGCACCACCTCGCCGATCAGCCGACCGTCTCGAACCGCCTGCTCGAGATGGCGACGCAGACCGCGGGCAGCACCGAGGATCGTCGCGTCGTCGCGCTCCAGGCGATGGAAGGCCACGTGCGCCCCGATCAGAACGCGACGCTGCTCGCGCTCGCGCTCGATCAGAGCTCGCCGGTGCGCGTGCGCGACTACGCGTTCGACCGCATCGCCGACAGCCGCGCGCGCGAGGCGATCCCGCAGCTGTGGCCGCTCGCGACCAGCGCGGACAACGCGCAGTGGCGCCAGCGCTGGCGCGTGGGCTCGCTGATCCTGACGCTCGGTGGCCCGGAGATCCTGCCGGAGTGGCTCGGTCGTCTGCCGAACGCGCGCGACATCCAGTACGCGCGCGAAGAGCTCAACGGGTACGCGACGCGCATCGCCGCGATGCGCCCCGAGCCGGACGCGCTGATGACCGCGCAGCTCGCGTCGCCGAACTGGTGGAACCGCGCGATCGCGCTCTACTACTTCGAGCGCCAGGGCGACGAGGCGGACCTGCCGCGGATCCAGGCGATGGCGGGCGACACCACCGCGACGCGCGGCGAGCACTGGGAAGAGCACGACACGGTCGGGAAGATCGCGCAGGACGTGGTCACCGCGATCCGCGAGCGCATGACGCGCGGCGCGGCGGGGGCCGGTGCGACGGGCGCGACGGGGGCCGGGGGCACGGGTGGAGCGGCCGCGGGTGGCGCCGGCTCCGCCGGTGCGCCTGGTTGAGGGACGAAGCACGACGATGAACGACCAGAACAAGAAGACCCTGCGGCAGTTCCAGTGCCGGGACTACCTCTGGGAGATCTTCGAGCAGATGAGCGGCGAGCTCGAGTGCTCCGTCGACTATCTGATCAACGAGGCCATGCGGCAGTACGCGCGGTCGCGGAACTACGGCGCGCGCACCGGGCCGACGCCCGATCCGACCGGGCAGCGCGCGCGCCCCGAGCCGACCGCGCAGCAGGGCCGACAGCGCGTGCCGAGCCAGCCCGCGATCCCGTCGGCGCCGCCGCCGCCGCCCGCGCGCGGATCGTACCCGCAGCCCGGCGCACCGTCGTACGGGCAGCCCTCGCCCGCGCCGGTCCCGGGCTCGGCCGGGTATCCGCCGCCGCCTCCGGGGCGCTCGTCGCCCGGTGGGTATCCGGCGGCGCCTCCTGCGCAGCAGCCGCCCGCGGCGTACGGCGGTGCGGGCTACGGCGCGCCCGCGCCCCAGGCGTACGGCGCGCCCCCGATGCAGCCGCAGTCGCAGGCCGGCGGCTACGGTGGAGCGCCTTACGGCGCGCCGACGCCGGGTTATCCCGCGCCGCCCTCGTATCCCGCGGCGTCGTCGCCGGGCGGCTATCCCGCGCCGCCCGGGTACGGCGCGCCGCCGCCGCGTCCGGCCGCGCCCGCCGCGCCCTCGTCGTATCCGCCGCCCCCGCAGACCACGCGTCCGCCGGCGTACGGCAGTGGGGGCGCGCCCGCGTCGTACGGCGCGCCGCCTCCGCTCCCGAGCGCAGCGCCTCCGCTGCCCGGCGCGGGCGGAGGCACGCACCCCGCGGGCATGCCGACCCTCTTCGTGATCTTCAACGGGCAGAAGTTCCCGGTGAACAAGGAAGAGTTCATCATCGGCCGCGGCACGAAGACCGCGGATCTCGCCATCAAGGACGGCAACATCTCGCGTCGCCACGCCGCCGTGATCTTCCAGAACGGCGGCTTCTACATGAAGGATCTCGGCAGCACGAACGGCGTCGAGTTCCAGGGCCGGCGCGTCGACGGGAAGCGCATCGAAGAGGGCGACGTCTACCAGCTCTGCGACTACGAGCTGCGCTTCACGTATCGCTGAGCTTCCCTGGAGGGTCTTGGAAGACCGCTGAGCTTCCTGGAGGGGTCTTGGAAGACCGCTGAGCTTCCCTGGAGGGTCTTGGAAGACCGCTGAGCTTCCCTGGAGGGGTCTTGGAAGACCCCTCCCCCCGACGTCGTCGGGGCCCCCCTCCCCAAACACTGCGCGCGGGGCCCCAGCCCCGCTTGCGCGTGCTCGGGAGCGCTTCGGAGCGCTTCGGAGCGCGGGGCCCCAGCCCCGCTTGCTCGGGCTCGGCACGCGCGGATGACCGGATACCGGCCGCGACCGCAGCTCCGGGTGCGAGCGCGCGTGAGGCGCATCGCGTTCGCGAGCGCGCGCGTGAGGCGCATCGCGTTCGTGCGAGCGCGCGTGAGGCGCATCGCGTTCGTGCGAGCGCGCGTGACGCGCATCGCGTTCGTGCGAGCGCGCGTGAGCGCATCGTGCTCGTGCGAGCGCGCGTGAGCGCATCATGTTCGTGCGAGCGCGCGTGAGCGCGTTGGCTCGTGCGAGCGTGGTGTCGAGCGATCGATGCGGCGTCGCGTCGCGCGTTCGTCGATCGCGGGACACGTCGCGTCGGGCGACGCGCGGGGCACGCGCGCTGCACCCGTCCGCACCGACCCGCGGACGAGGAGCGAACGCGATGGCCTCTCGCATCGAAGACTACGGATTCATCGGGGACATGAAGGGCTCGGCGCTCGTCTCGCGCCACGCCGACATCGACTGGCTGTGCGTGCCGCGCTTCGACTCCGAGGCGTGCCTCGCCGCGCTGCTCGGCCGCGACGAGCACGGACGATGGGCGCTGCGCCCGACCTCGCGCGTGCTCGAGACGCGGCAGCGTTATCGCGGCGACACGCTGGTGCTCGAGACCGAGCTCGAGTGCGACGAAGGCGTCGTGCGGATCGTCGACTTCATGACGCCCACGTCGGACCGCAGCGACGTGGTCCGGATCGTCGAGGGCGTGCGTGGCGCGGTGACGCTCGAGATGGTGCTCGACGTGCGATTCGGCTACGGCGCGAGCTTGCCCTGGATCCGCAGCTACGACCGGCAGGTCACGCTCGTCGCGGGGCCGGACTCGATGCACCTGCGCGCCTCGGTTCCGCTCACGTCGACGCGCACTCGCGTGTCCTCGATCTTCACCATCCGCGCGGGCGAGCAGGCTTCGTTCGTCGCGACCTGGGCCGCGTCGGACTGCGCCGCGCCGCCGCCGCTCGACGCAGGCCGCGCGCTGCAGGAGACCGAGCGCTTCTGGCTCGAGTGGGCAGGGCGCTGCACCTATCGCGGCAAGTGGCGCGACGCGGTCGTGCGCTCGCTGCTCACGCTGAAGGCGCTCACGTACGCGCCGACCGGCGGCATCGTCGCCGCCCCGACGACCTCGCTGCCCGAAGAGATCGGCGGCGTGCGCAACTGGGACTATCGATTCTGCTGGCTGCGCGACGCGACGCTCACGCTCGATGCGCTGATGATCGGCGGCTACTCCGACGAAGCGCGCGCGTGGCGCGACTGGATCGCGCGCACCGTGCTCGGCGATCTCTCGCGGCTCCAGATCATGTACGGCCTCGCGGGCGAGCGGCGGCTGACGGAGTTCGAGCTCGACTGGCTCCCCGGCTACGAGGAGTCGCGCCCGGTGCGCGTCGGCAACGGCGCGTGGAACCAGTTCCAGCTCGACGTGTACGGCGAGACGCTCAGCTGTCTCTACCAGGCGCGTCGCGCCGGACTGTCGGCGCTCGAGGAAGCGTGGGACATCGCGCACGAGCTGCTCGAGCGCATCGAGAGCATCTGGCAGAAGCCCGACGAAGGCATCTGGGAGGTGCGCGGCGGCGGCCTTCGGCACTTCACGCACTCGAAGGTGATGGCGTGGGTCGCGATCGATCGCGCGATCCGTCTGATCGAGGAGTTCGGCGTCGGCGGCGAGCGCGGCGCGAACGATCTCGCGCACCTGCGCGCGCTGCGCGAGCGCATCCACGAGGACGTGTGCACGCGCGCGTGGAACGAGGGCATCGGCGCGTTCGCGCAGTCGTACGGATCGGACGCGCTCGACGCGAGCGTGCTGATCATCCCGCACTGCGGGTTCCTGCCCGCCGACGATCCGCGGATGCTCTCGACGGTGCGCGCGATCGAGAAGCGCCTGGTGCGCGGCGGGTTCGTGCAGCGCTACTCGACCGAGCTCGGCCTCGACGGCTTGCCCGGCGACGAGAGCCCGTTCCTCGCGTGCAGCTTCTGGCTCGCCGACAACTACGCCTTCCAGGGGCGCATCGCCGAGGCGGAGGAGCTCTTCGAGCGGCTGCTCGCGATCCAGAACCACCTCGGCCTGCTCGCCGAGGAGTACGACCCGAACGCGGGCCGGCAGATCGGGAACTTCCCCCAGGCGTTCTCGCACCTCGCGCTCATCTTCACCGCGAACGCGATCGAGACCTGTCGCGCCAAGAAGACGACGCGCGCGCAGCCCGCGCCGCAGCCCGCGCATCCGTGAGCATGTGGCGCGCGACCTCGCGCCACGCGACGGTCCGGCTCGTGCGTGACGGCGTCGCGTGCCCGTCTCCACGGACCCGCGATGCGCCGAGCTCGCGCGCATTCTCCGCCGCGAGAAGCAGCCGATCCTCGACACCTGGATCGCGCGCGTGCGCGCCGACGAGCGTGTGCCGCGCGCCCGAGCGCTCTCCGACCCCGAGCTGCTCGATCACTCGCCGATGCTGCTCGACGAGGTCAGCGATGCGCTCGAGGGGCACGATGCACCGCAGCGGCGCCACGATGCGGCCTCGGAGCACGGCGCGCAGCGTGCGGGGCACGGCTACGACATCCGCGCGGTCGTGCGCGAGATCGCGTTGCTGCGCGACATCATCGTCGAGCGGCTGGCGCCCGACGAGCAGCTCCTCAGCGGGCCGCCGGGGCGCACGTTCCACGGCGTGTTCGACGACTCGATGGCGGCGTCGGTCGAGCGCATGGAGTCGGTCGCGCGCGCCGCGATCGCGCGCGAGCGAGACGAGGCGCAGCGCGCGAAGCTCCGCGCCGAGCGCTCGGACGCCGAGAAGGATCTCTTCGTCGCGGTCATCGCGCACGAGATCCGCACGCCGCTGACGGCGGTGCTCGGGTGGATCGCGCTCGCGCGCGAGCGAGTGCGAGAGGACGAGCTGCTCGTGCGCGCGATCGACACGATCGATCGCAACGTCGCCGTGCTGCGCCGTCTCGTCGAGGATCTGCTCGATCTCGCGCGGGTGCGCAGCGGCAAGCTCTCGCTCGATCTGCAGCGCGTCGACGCCGCGCGCTTCGTCACGGCGGCGGTCGAGTCGGCGCGGCCGCACGCGGCGGGCAAGGGCGTCGACCTGTCGATCGAGCACATCGCGCCGGCGCACGTGCAGGGCGACCCCGACCGCCTCCTGCAGGTGCTCTCGAACCTGCTCGTGAACGCGATCAAGTTCACGCCGCGGGACGGACACGTCGTCGTGCGCGTGGCGCGCGCCGCCGATCGGGTGCGCGTCGAGGTGAGCGACGACGGGCCGGGCATCGCGCCGGAGATCCGCGCTTCGGTGTTCGACCCGTTCAAGCAGGGCGATCCGCTCGCGGGCAGCCGTGGCGGCGGGCTCGGCCTGGGGCTCGCGATCGTGCGCGAGGTGGTCGCGGCGCATCACGGCAGCGTGGGCGCGGAGAGCGAGGGCGTGGGCAAGGGCGCGACGTTCTGGTTCGAGCTGCCGCTCGCGCCGCCGTGATCGATGGCTCACGCAGGCGCGGGCGCGCCGAGAGCCTCGGTGTCGATGTCGCGGCGGCGCCACGCCGCGAGATAGAGCGACTGCACCACGAACGCCGTGACGATGTACGGGACGAGCACCGCGAGCGGGCGACCCTCGGGGAACGCGACCGACGCGATCAGCAGCGCGAGACCGGGGTTCCGGAACGAGGTCTCGAGCGCGAGCGTGACGCGATCCTCGCGGCGAGGACCTCCGAGCAGGTGCCCGATCGCGAGCGCGCCCGCGACGAAGAGCGTCATCGCGACGTACGAGCGCACGTCCATCGCGAAGATCGATCCCGACGACGCGACGAGGATCAGCACCACGGCGATCGCGAGCGCGAGCTTCGCGATCGCGCCGATCGGACGCGCGAGACGCGCGAGCGCGGGCGCACGCCGCGCGGCGACGATCCCGAGCACCATCGGGGCGAGCAGCGCGGTCGCGAGCTGGCCCGCGACCTGGCTCGGGCCGACCGACGCGCGGAACCCGAGCACCGCGCCGAGCGCGGCGAGCACGATCGGCGTCGTGAACACCGCGAGCGAGCCGAGCGTGAGGTGCATCGCCGTCGCGAAAGGCACGTCGCCGCGCTGCCCCACGATGCGCCCGAGCGCGAGCGGCGCGACCGGCGACGCCGCCATGATCGCGATGCCCACCCGCACCCTCGGGGTCGTGGGCACGACCAGGAGCACGAGCAGCGCGAAGAGCGGGACGAGCACGATCACCGCGAGCACCGCGCGCGACATCCACCAGGGGCGATCCGCGCCCGCAGCGCGGCGCTCGTCGACGCGCATCGAGAGCCCGTGCGCGAACATCATCGCGGGCAGCGCGACCGCGATGACCGTCCGGATCGCGTCGGACATCGGCGGCTAGTCGTCCTCGCCGCGCAGCGTCGCGTACTCGATCGCCTCGCCGGTCGAGAGCTCGCAGTCGCCCATGCCGCCCGACGCCGGGCCATCCTCGGGCCGCGCGAGCACGAACGCGCACCGCATCCGCTGTCCTTCGGGGCCCTCGAGCTGCGCGATGACGCGACCCGAGTACGTCCGCACGAAGCCCGGATAGTCGTAGTACATGTCCGGGTAGCCGTAGCCGCCGTACCAGGTGTGTCCCCACGTGGTCCAGTACGGCGAGATGTCCGTGCCGAGCGTGGTCGACGTGACCTGCAGGAACGAGCCGCGGAACACGCGCCCGTCGGGCAACGTCGCGGCGATGTCGCCGCTCGTCGCGTCGGGCTCGGCGACCCACGCGAACTCGACGTCGCCCTCGCGCTGCTTGCCGACGGTCTGGAGCTCGCCGCGACCGCTGCCGCTCGTCGCGCACGCACCGAGCGCGAGCGCGGAGCCGAGGAGCGCTGCCGCGCCGTTCCGGTGGATCGAACCCTGACGTCGTTCGGGTCGCATCGTCGTGCCTCGTGCGAAGGGCCGTGATGCAGGGACGAAGCAGGCGACGTGCCTCGTGACGAGCGTGAGCTGCGCGTCGCGCGATGCCCTCGCGCACCGCGAGCGCACGGGCGGCGCGCCTCGGAACGAATCGCGCGATCCCGCGCGACGTCGCGGCGTGATCCGACGTGTCGCGAGGCGAGCGCGGTGCAGCGCCTCGCCGGCGCGCCGCTCGCGTGCGTGGCGTCGGTTCGCGCGACCGTTCGCGGCTCGCGGCGTGGGACCTCGAATCGCGAGACGCTGCTCGCGTGATCACGCGAGGATCGTCGGTGGATCACGCCGTGCTGAGCAGCCCTCGCCAGCGATGCGCGCTGGAGCGCGTCCGGGGAGGTCGACGATGCCGAAGGCATGGACGAACGAGGTCGTGGCGCGGTCGCTCGGCGTCGCGCTCTGCGCAGGGTGCGCCGCGCAGCCCTCGAGCCCTCCGGCGACGGTGGTCACGCACGGCGGAGAGCAGGCGCGCGCGACCGCGCCCGCGCTGATCGAGGTCGACGAGTCGGCGCTCGCCGCGCTGCCCGAGGTGACCGCGCCGGGACCCACGACGGTCGCCGCGCCGACGCCCGACGCGACGCCCGCGCCCATCGAGGCCGCCGAGGTCGACGCCGACGTCGAGGAAGACGCGACCGCGCTCGCATGCCCGAGCGACGTGGCCGGGCTCGAGGCGCGAGCCGTCACGACCGCGCGCGGCGCTGCGCTCGTGCTCCGCACGTCCGAGCCCGAGCAGGTCGACGAGCTGCGACGCCGCGTCCGCGAGCTCGCGAGCGCGCTCGACGAGGAGCGACGCGAGCGCGCGACGATCACCCACACACCGCGCTTCGCCGCGTCGGGGGCGATGCACGAGACGCACGAGGTCCGCCTGCACGACGTCGCGCGCGGCGTGCGCATGGAGCTGATCGCCCGCGAAGGCGACGCCGCAGCGCGCCGCGAGCTGCGCGACGAGCTGCGCGACGACGCGCGCGTGCTGGGCGAGGGACGCTGTCCGCTGCGCTTCCAGACCACGTGACGGAGGAGGAGGACCCATGCAGCACGAGCGATCGAACGTGGGTGCGTGCTGGCTGGCCGCGATCATCACGGTGGCCGCGAGCGCCGGGGCGTCGCGCGCGAGCGCGCAGGTCGCGGAGGGGCAGCTCGTCTACGTGCAGGGCGACGACGGCGCGCTGCAGCTCTATCGGCGCATCGACGCGCCGGACGAGGGCGACGGGCGCGCGCGCTTCGTGCGCGTCGATCGGACGCAGCCCGTCGAGGGCCAGACGATCCCCGTGGTGCCGCGCACCGCGGTGCTCGCGTCGGTGAGCACCGACACCGCGCAGATCGAGATCGTCGAGCCGCCTCCGATGACGACGACGACGAGCGGGGGCGTGGAGCTCGGCTCCGAGCCGCGCACCGAGGGCCCGATGTACATCGAGCAGCCCGCGCCGGAGCTCGCGCGCTTCCGGCTCGGCGCGTCGGCGATCGGCGGCGGCATCATCGGCGACCTCGACGGCTGGCTCGTCGGCGCGAACCTCCGCGTGGGCACCCAGCTCGGTCCGTGGTTCGCGTTCTACTACGCGCCGACGTTCCTCTACGGCGGGCTCAGCGACTCCGACGGAGCGTTCGTCTTCTGGAGCTCGTTCGTCGGCGAGGTGACGCTCTGGGACATCGTCTCGGTCGGCGTCGGGCCCTCGGTCGACATCTACGACGACTGCGACCCGCGGGTGCGCGCGAACGCCGCGTGCTCGCGCGTCGACGAGACGTTCTTCGGCCTGCACGGGCGCGTCGCGCTGAACCTCGGCGCGGGGGGCCCGGGCGAGCGCGGCGCGGTGAGCGTCTCGTTCGAGGTGCACCCGACGTGGTTCGGCGAGGATCTCTCGGCCGTCGCGATGCTCGGCGGCGTCGGCGCGGAGCTCTACTGAGCGGACTCAGCCCATCAGGCCGCGCAGGCGCTTCACGATCTCGACCATCGGCAGCTGCTGCAGGTAGACCGCGAGCATCGGCACCGCCGCGCACGCGAAGAGGAGGATCAGCGTGGTGCGACGGACCGGCGCGCGCCGCATGTCGATGCAGTTCTGGAAGCTCGACGACATGTCGATGTGCGTCGACGGCTCGTCGGCATCGACGGGGAAGGGCGTCGCGCTCCTGCCCGCGATGTGCTTCGCCACGTAGCGGCGCGAGAGATCCGCGGCCGCGACGCCGTAGTCGTCGTGACGCTCGCGCCGCGCGCGCTCGAGCGGCCACGCGAACACCGTCATCGGCGAGACCGCGAGGAGCGGCGCCGCGATGCAGAAGAGCAGGACCGTGGGATCGAGCGCGTCCACCGCCTCGCCGGTGTGGCGCAGCAGCATGATCAAGCTCGCGGCGAGCGTGCACGAGAGCGCGAGCACCAGCCACGCGAGCGACTCGTGCGCGTCGGACAGGAAGCGCAGCCCCGCCATGCGATCGGGGTGCGTCGCTTCGAGGCGCAGCGGCACGCGCGCGACGCGCGCGAGCAGGAGGAACCAGAGAGCGAAGTGCCACAGCCAGCGCCCCACCAGGAACCGATACACCGGCAGGCTGAAGCAGAGATCCCACGCACCCGCGAGCGAGAGCGTCGCGCCCGGCACGAGCGCGGGCTGCATCCATCGCTCGAGCCGCCCCGCCGTGATGTCGTCCACGGCGAACGCCGCGACGAGCCCGACCAGCACGACGTCGGGCCACACCGCGCGGTGCAGCCGCTCGACCGAGGCGATCGCGGCGCGATACGCCGCACGTCGATCCTCGGGCACCAGCCCGGCGCGCTCGAGGTGCTCGAGCGCGGCCCCGAAGCGCCGCGCGACGGCGTGCTCGCCGATCATCAGGAGCGGCACCGACACGAGCAGGCGCACGTGCACCAGGATGTCGCTCGCGAACGATCCCGGCGCGCCGCGGAACGTGCCCTCGGCGTACGACGCGACGGCGAGCGGCGCCCACGCGATCAGCACGATCGCGGCGCAACGCTCCACGACGCGGCGCTTCGGCCCGGCGCGCGGGTCGAGCGCGTTCAGGATGCGATCGAAGGGGTCGCCCGCGAACAGCGCCGGCTGGGCCATGCGCAGCCACGAAGCGCGCGCCGTGCCCACGGGCGAGAGTGGCACGCGCGCTGCGAGAGCACGCGTCGAGAACGCCGATGGTCGAGCCGCGTGGAGCGCTCCAGCGCGGCTCGAGCGCGCGCGGGGAGGTGTCGTCATGCGAGTCGAGCGTTGCGTGCTGGTGTCGCTCTGCCTCGCTCTGGTGAGCGTCGCGGGGCGTGCCGCGGCACAGGGCGACGAAGGCTTCTGGGTGCGACCGCGCGTCGGCGGATCGCTCGTCCTCGGCGGCACGCTGGGCGAGCCCGAGGGCTGGCTCGCCGGCGGCAACGTGCGCGTCGGCGCGCAGCTCGGCGAGTACTTCGCGACGTACTACCAGGCGAACCTGATGTACGCGGCGCTCGCGGGCGGCACCGAGATCGACGATCGCGACGACGACGGCGACTCCGACAACGCGTTCGTGATGTGGAACGTGTTCCTCTTCGAGGCGACCGTGCTCGACGCGATCTCGTTCGGCGTGGGGCCCTCGGCCGATCTCTACGAGGACTGCGAGGACGACGTGCAGGCGAACCGCGGATGCGCGCGCGACTCGCTCTACTTCGGGATGCACGGGCGCGTGTCCGTCGGCTTCGGCGCGACGGATCGCGGCCGACGTCAGGCGCTGACGCTCTCGTTCGAGGCGCACCCGACGTGGTTCGACGAGGACCACATGACCGTCTCGATGCTCGGCGGCATCGGCTTCGATCTCTACTGATCGAGCTCCAGTGTTCGCACTCTGGTGATCGCGCTCTACTGATCTCGCGGCCGGGTAAAAATCGGCTCACCCGCCGGTCCCTGCCGTCCGCGCGCTTTGCGCGCTCCCGTCCGGAACCGACGGGACGAGCACTCCTGCTGGGACTCGGCTCGCCCGCCGGTCCCTGCCGTCCGCGCGCTTTGCGCGCGTCCCGTCCGGAACCGACGGGACGAGCACTCCTGCTGGGACTCGGCTCGCCCGCCGGTCCCTGCCGTCCGCGCGCGTCGCGCGCTCCCGTCCGGAACCGGCGGGACGAGCACTCCGGCGAGGACTCAGCCCTTGAACGTCGACAAGCCGAAGTCGCCGAACGGCTCGTCGCGCTCGCGCACCGCCTGCTTGAAGCCGACCTCGGCCGCGCGCTGCTGGAACGCGTAGCCCTCCTTCGTGTGGCGGGTGATCCCGTCGAACACGGTGCCGACGAGCTGCGTGGTGTGGAGCCCCTGCGCCATCAGCGTCTGGTTGAGGAGCAGCTTCATCATCACGAGCTGGTTGATCGGCATCTTCGCGATCCGCGCGAGCAGGATCTCGAAGCGCTCGTCGAGCCGATCCGGCGGCGCGGACTCGATCGCGAGGCCCCACTCGTGCGCTTCCTCGCCCGAGAGGCAGTCGCCGGTGAAGAGCAGGCGCTTCGCCTTCTCGAGCCCGATGCGGTGCACCCAGATCGACGTCGTCGGCGAGCCCCACACGCGCGCCGGCGGATATCCGATCTTCGCGTCGTCGGCGATCACGAGCAGATCCGAGCAGAGCGCCATGTCGGTCCCGCCCGCGACGCAGAAGCCGTGGACCTTGCACACGACCGGCTTCTCGCCGTGGAACAGGCTCATGAAGCCGCGGACGTTGCGGCTCATCATCGCGTAGTCGACCATCGGGTCCCACGCGCCGTTCGGCACGTGGTTCTGCAGCTGCACCGCGGGGTCGAGCGGTGAGCCGGGGACACGCGAAGCATCCTCGCTGCCGAGGGTGAACGTCTCGGCGCTCTCGACGAGGTCGTAGCCGCCGCAGAACCCGGAGCCGTTCCCCGAGAGCGCGATCACGTGCACGGACGGATCGAGGTTCGCGCGCTCGACGCACGCCGCGAGCTCGCGCGGCATGTCCATCGTGATGCCGTTGCCGCGCTTCGGGCGGTTCAGCGTGATGCGCGCGATCCGCCCGGTGACTTCGAACGTCATCGTCTTCAGCGTGTCCACGACGGTCTCCTCCTGGATTACGATCGATTGCAGGTCATGCGATCGTCCGTTATGTTACAACTCGCCGCAAGAGCTGATGTGTGCGTGTAGCAACGCCTCCGAACCCGCGTGACCTCATCCTGAAGCTGCTCCTCGGGGCGGAGGGCGGGTCGTTCTCGGCGCGCGACGCGGTGGCGGCGTGCGCGCTCTTCGGCATCCGCGAGAACAACGCGCGGGTCGCGCTCGTGCGGCTCTCGGCGACGGGCATGATCGAGGGCACCGGGCGCGGCGCGTACCGCATCGGGCCGAGCTCGTCGGATCTCGCCGAGGAGGTGCGCGCCTGGCGCGCGGCCGAGTCACGCGTCCGGAAGTGGAACGGCGCGTGGCTCGTCGTGCACTCGGCCGCGCTCCTCCGGAGCGATCGTGCCGCATGGCGCCGCTGCGATCGCGCGCTGCGGATGCTCGGCTTCCGCGAGCTCGAGAAGGACCTCTTCGTGCGTCCCGACAACCTCGTCGGGGGCGTGAAGTCGGTGCGCGCGCGGCTGCGCAAGCTCGGGCTCGCGGCGGAGGCGCCGGTGTTCACGGCCGACGACCTCGACGAGGAGCTCGACGCGCGGGCGCGCGCGCTGTGGACCAGTGACGCGCTCACCGAGTCGTACGCCCGGACGCGCCGTGAGCTCGAGCGCTGGCTGCAGCGTATGCGCACGCTCGAGCCCGAGGTCGCCGCGCGCGAGTCGTTCCTGCTCGGGAGCGACGCGATCCGGCAGCTCGTGTTCGACCCGCTGCTGCCCGACCCGCTGGTGGACGTCAGCGAGCGGCGCGCGTTCGTCGACGTGGTGAAGCGGTTCGACGAGGCCGGGCACGCGATCTGGCGCACCGTGCTCGGCGCATCGGCCAAGGAGGTCCCGTGACGATCGACTCATCGACGCCGACCGAGATGCCGGCGAGCACGATCAAGACCGTCGGGCGCATCTTCACGCGCGACGAGATCCGGATGTTGAACGAGCGTTCCAATACGATGGGGATGCTCGCGGTCGGCTCGACGTGGGCGGTGATCGTCGCGACGCTCGCGACGTTGGCGTGGGCCAGCACGCAGCCCGCATGGATCGCGATCCCGACGTTCGTGCTCGGGCTCGTGATCCTCGGCGGACGCCACCTCGCGCTCGCGATCCTGCACCACGACGCCGCGCACCAGTCGCTCTTCCGGTCGCGCTGGCTGAACGACTTCGTCGGGGACTGGCTCTGCGCGCGCCCGGTCTGGAACGACCTCGCGAAGTACCGCGCGCATCACTTCGTGCATCACCGCAAGACGAGCCAGCCCGAGGATCCCGACCTCTCGCTGATCGAGCCGTTCCCCACGACGCGCGCGTCGCTGCTGCGCAAGCTCGCGCGCGATCTCGTCGGGCTCACCGGGCTCAAGTACCTGCTCGGGCGAGCGCTGATGGATGCCGGCGTCGTTCGCTGGACCGTCGCGAGCGACGCGGTGTGGCTGCCGCGCGAAGGACGCCGCTGGTGGAGCTATCCGCTCGAGCTCGTGAAGAACGCTTGGGGCATGATGCTCACGAACGCGCTGCTCTTCGCCGCGTGTTGGGCGTGCGGGCACGCGTGGCTCTACGCGATCTGGGTGCTCGCGTACGTCACGCCGTATCCGCTCTTCCTGCGCATCCGCTCGCTCGCGGAGCACGCGTGCACCGAGCGCAGCACCGACATGTTCGCGAACACGCGCACGACGCGCGCGGGCTGGCTCGCGCGGATGACGGTCGCGCCGATCCGCGTGAGCTACCACCTCGAGCACCACGTGCTGCCCGGCGTGCCGTACTTCCGACTGCCGCTTTTGCATCGCATGCTGCGCGAGCGCGGCGTGGTGCCGGAGCCGCCCGGGTACCTCGACGTTCTGAAGATCGTGTCGTCGGGCGCGCCGCGGGATGCGACCGCGACGCGCCCCTGACGACGATCACATCGCGACGCGCAGCTCGATCGCCTCGGCCTCGTCGTAGGCACGCGCGAAGCGCGCGAGCTCCGGGTACTGCTCCGGCGTCACGCGCGCGCGCGGCAGGCGCACGCGGCGCTCGACCGTCACGACGTTGCCCTGGGTGCCCGCGCGCCACGTCGCCTGCATGCCCGAGGGGCCGCTCATCGTGCGCTCGTCGGGCAGCACCGGCGCCTGCGCGCCCTGCGGCAGGTGCACGCGCATCGTCACGTCGCGTGCGCCGCCCGGCATCACCTGCGTCGTCGCGCGTCGCGCGAGCGGCGCGTAGCTGCTCGCGAGCTCGAGCGAGTAGAGCTGCGGCACGAGGTGCGCGTCGCCGGTGAGCCGCCCCAGGCGCGCGACGTCGAACGCGTAGCGCAGCACGAGCGGCTGCTCCGCGTCCTCGCGGCCGGTGATGCGCAGCTCGGTCATGCGCGCGCCGCCCGCGATGCGCGCGACGTACTGGCGCTCGAAGATCTCCTCGAGGTGCGCCGCGGGCACCCCCTCGAGCTGGTTGCGCCACGCGACCGCGGCTGCGCCGTGGAACGTCTCGACGACCTCCACGTGCGCGCCGCCCTCGCCGTCGAGCCGCACGTCGAGCTCGATGTTCGTCAGGTCGCTCTCGATGCCGGGATCACCCACGGTCGCGCGCTCACCGCGCTCGTTCAGCACGAGCGCCTGCTGGCCGCGGATCGCGGGCTCGAGCGGGAGGAACCCGAACGGCGCGCCGCGCGCGCCCGGCCACAGCCAGATCGGCCCCGACGATCCCTGCATGCGCACCACCAGGAACGCGTAGGTCTCGTCGTCCGCGACGTCGCTCTGCGTCGCGTCGCCCGCGAAGCTGCGCGCCAGCGCGAGGTCCGCGTCGATGCCCGCGAGGTGCAGCAGATAGAGCAGCACGCGCGAGCGGTTGCCGGTGCGCGCGTGCACCATCGTCGCGGCCTGACCGAAGGGATCGTTGGTGTCCTCGACGTTCGTCAGGACCCACTGGTAGATGCGCCGCGCGCGCTGCTCGGGCGACGCATTGCCGTCGGTGCCGACGATCTCGCGCACCAGACGCACGTGCGCGGGGTCGCGCACCTCGCGATCCGCGAGCACGTCGCGCAGGCTCTCGACGTACGCGGGCCACGTCGCGTTGTGCGCCCAGAGGATCGACGGCAGGTACTCGCGCGCCGCGACGGCGCCGGGCTCCTGGGTGTGCGGCCGGCTCTCGCGCACGCGCCAGCGGCGCACGCGGAGGCCGTCCTCGGTGGTCGTCTCGGTCTCGGGCGCGGGGCCGCGCGGATCGACCGCGAGCTCCATCGACGGCGGCGCGATCACGGTGAGCTCGCTGCGATCGAAGGGCACCTCGAACGACGCGAAGTAGAAGCGATCACCGAGCGCGCCGTTCGGGAAGCCGGCGGGCGCGGGCGATGCGCGCAGGTACTCGTACTCGACGTAGTCGCCCACCGCGAGGTTGGGCATCGAGATCGTGTCCTTGCCCTGGATCTCGTCGGGCTCGAGGCGACGACCGTCGGCCTTGATGGTGCGCAGCGTGAGCAGCTGCGCGTCCTCGGGCGGGCTGAACTCGCCCTCGGCGTCGACGGCCTCTTCGCTCTGCACGCGCACGATCTGATGCGTGAGCTCGAGCTGCGAGCCGTCGTCGAACACGCGCACGACCGTGTAGTCGAGCACGAGCACCTTCGGACCGTCGTAGCTGCGGCCCGACGCCTCGTACTCGCGGATCACGCGCGCGCCGTCCTGGCGGAACGGCTCGATCGGGCTCGCGCCGCCGATCGCGCGCAGGATGCGGCGGAGGTCGCCCATCGACTCCGGCTCCTCGTGCAGCGCGGCCTCGATGCGCTGGTGCGCGGCCTGCGCGTCGCCCGCGGCGAGCATGCGATCCGCCTGCATCATCACCACGCCCTCGGCGCGCGGACGGAGCGCCGCGAGCTCGCTCAGCAGGCGCTCGACCGCGGCGTCGTCGCCGCGCTGGCGCGCGAGCGTGAGCTCCGCGTCGGCGGTCTGATAGCGGCTCGACTCGGGCTCGAGCGACGCGATGCGCGCGACCTCGCGCTGCGCGTCCTCCCAGCGGCGCTGACGCACCGCGTGCTGCAGGCGCGCGTCGCTGCGCGCGTCGCACGCGACGAGCGCCTCCGCGAGCTCACCGACCTCGGCGGCCCGACCGCGACGCAGCGCCGCGTTGAGCGCCGCGCGGCGGGGACGGCACGCGGTCGGCGCGACCTGACGCGCGTGGGTGATCGCCGCGTCGGTCTGCGCCTCCCAGCCGCGCGCCTCGAGCACGTCGATCAGCGTCAGCGGCATCACGAGCACCTCGGGCCACTGCTGGATCGCGTCGCGCAGCATGCGCATCTTCGTGAGCTCGTCGGGCTCGAGGTTCGCGAGCTGCATCCGCGGGTACCACGCGCGCGGATCGCGCTGCGCGGCGAGCGTGAGCAGCCGGCGACCCTCGTCGGCAGCGACCTGCTGGCCGGTGAGCGGATCGGAGAGCGCGACGATGCTGCCGAGCACGAGCATCGCGCCCGTGGCCTGGTCGTCGCGCACGTGCGGCGCGAGCGTCTCGCGCGCACCGACGAAGTCCGCACGCGCGATCGCGCGCGCCGCGCCCAGCGCCACACCGAGCGGGCGATCCGCCGCGGGCGCCTCGTCGCTCCACTCGGCGCCGAACGTCGACGAGGGCAGCACCGAGACCACGAGCAGCGGGTTCGGATGACGCGTCGTCGTCTTCACCATCACGCGATGCGCGCCCGCCGTGAGCTGCACCGGGTGATAGGTGATGCGCGACACCATCTCGCTGCGGCGATCGATGCGCACCACGCGCGCGTCGTCGACGCTGAGCTCCACCGAGTTCGGGCTCTCGAGGCGGATGAGGTACTCGCCCGCCGACGGCACCGTGATCTCGGTCTCCGCGTACGTCGTGCCCGGCCCCGCGACCGGACCGTTCCCGAGGTGCAGCGAGCACGCGCGCGGCTCGAGCGTGCGCGTCGGGCGCGTGCCGCGGCCGGGCCCGAGGTCGTAGGTCTCCGCGAGCGGCCCCGGCTCGTCGGGCGCGAGCTGCTGATCGAAGCCGAGCAGGTGCCGCGGACCGAAGGGCCCGGCGACGCGCCACTGCGTCGAGCAGCCCTGCGCGGTCGTGATCGCGCGCACCGCGTCGAGGTTCCCGTCGCGGTACGCGAGGTCCGAGAGCGCCGACCCGATGCCGTGACGCGCCGACGGGCCGATCGCGCCGGGCTCGGCGTGGATCGGCGTGAGCGCCTCGCGCACCCGGCGCGCGTAGTCGGGCACCGCGTCGTCGAACTCGAGCACGAACGCGACCGACACCTCCGCGAGCGACGCCGCGAGCGGCGTGCGCCCGGCCCGCGCGAGCGCGATCGTGCGCAGGTGCGCGTCGAGCGACGTGTCGAGATCGCCGTGGAGCTGGCGCTCCATCGCGTGCAGGAACTCGATCTCCGCGCTCTCGGGATCGAGCTGGCGCGCCCGCGCGATCGCGCGCTCCGCGGCCTCGCCGTCACCGCCCGCCATGAAGAGCTCGGCCTCGGCCCACGCGGCCTGCGCCGCGGGATCGTTCGGACGCTCCTCGGCGCGACGACGGATCGCGTCGATGCCCTCGCTCTGCCCGGCGTGCTGCGCGCCGCCGCACGCGATGACGAGCAGCGCGGCGATCACCATCCAAGCCCGACGCATCATCGACGCCCCCCGATCGCGATCCGCTGCCGAAGGATCAAGTCCGCCTGCTCCACCCATCGCCGGAACGCCTCGTACTCTTCGGGCGCGATGCGATCGCGCGTCAGCGCCATCTCGGTGCGCGCCACGATCTCGCGCTCGCTCTGCTCGAAGCGCAGCGACAGGCGCCCGTACTCCGAGCTCACCTCGCCGCCCTCCGGGACGTGCAGCACGCGCATGCCCTGCGGGACGCGGATGCGTCGTTCCTCGATGTAACGAGTCGTGCCGCGCAGATCGAGCGGATGACGGCGCGTCGCCGAGCGCGCGAGGCTGCGCGTCAGATCGTCGAGCACCGTCGCCTGCACCCGCAGCCCGTCGGCGTCGGTCACCGCGAGGCGCGGCACGTCCGCGGTGTAGCGGATGCGGATCGGCTCCTCGTAGTTCGTGAGCCCCGAGAACTCCTGCGTGCGCAGCTCGATGCCCGGGAAGAGGCCGCGCAGCGCGCGCTCGAAGCGCTCCCGGCGCGTTCCTTCGGCCTGGTACGTCACGCGATAGCCGGGCGCCTCCGAGCCGCGCACCTGCTCCGTGACCTCGATGCGCCCGGTGCCGTCGTGCTGCAGGTCGATCGCGATCTGTCGCGAGCGCTCGTTCTGCTCCGCGGGGAGCACCGGCGTGCGGCGCAGCTCCGCGCCGTCGGGCCCGACGATCAGCACCGTCACGCCCTGATCCATCTGCGGGAACTCGTTCGTGCCGCTGTACTCGGCCGTTCCATCGAGGAACAAATCGAGCTCGGGCACGTACGCGATCGCGTGATCGAACACCGCGAGCGACGCGGGGAGATCGTGGATCGCGCCGTTGTTGCGGGTGCGTACCAGCACGATGCGCGCGTCGATCCCGGCCTCGCGCAGCATCGTGTAGATGAGCGACGCCTTGTCCTTGCAGTCGCCGAAGCCGCGCTGGACGATCTGCGGCACGCGGTACGGCAGGAACCCGTGGATGCCGAACTCGAGGCCCACGTAGCGCGTGTTCTGGATCACCCAGCCGTAGATGCGCTGCACCTTGGTGCGCGTGTCCGGCGCGTCGCGCACCAGGTCCGCGACCACGCGGCGCAGGTTCTCGTCGGCGTAGAGCTGATCGCGGATCAGGCCCCAGTACCAGCGGCCGACGTCCTCCCACGTGCGGTAGGTCGACACGTGCAGGTAGGGCGCGACCTCGGTCATGCCCGGCATGTTGTCCTCGCTCTGGATCGCGGGGACGTCGGTCGCGACGAAGCGATCGATGCGGCGCCCGTCCTCGACGCGCTGCTCGTGCTGCAGCCCGCGGAGGCGCGGCTCGTTGAAGTGGAACTGCCGCGACGCGGGCGTCATCAGCACGTACTCGATGCGCGCGTTCGGGACCGGGCCCGCGAAGTACGTGAGGTCGCCGTAGTAGTCGTCGAACTGGTTGCGCTCCGCGACGTCGTCGATGCGCCAGCGCAGCTCCACGACGTCGCCCGGCTCGAGATCCGGGAACACCACGACGAGCGCGCGCGTGTCGTAGTAGATGCGGTACCAGGGCTCGCCGAGCTGCTGCTCGAACGTCTGCATCGCCTCGAGCCGCTGCCCACCGCGATACACGCGCGCGGTGCGGATCGTGACGCGCTGCACGTCGGGATCGAACTGGATCGGGAACGTGCGCCAGTCGCGCGCGCCCTCTTCGTCGGCGATCTGCACCGCGAGCTGGCGGAAGCTCGTGCCGAGCCCGCTCTCGAACACGGTGTTGACCGTCAGGTTCTGGAGGACGTGCGCCGGATAGCCCGACTCCTCGCGCACCCGCGCGAGGATGTCGCGCTCGCTCGCCGCGAACGCCTCGTCGACGCGCTGCGACTCGGGCGCCATCGTCTCGAGCAGCTCGCGCGTCTCCGCGTCCTGCGGGCGCAGCGCGAGCGCCTCGCGAAGCATCGTCGCCGCGACGTCCTGCTGTCCTTCGCGCAGCAGCGCACGCCCGTACGCGACGCGCACGTCGGCGTCCTCGGGGGCGAGATCGAGCGCGGCGCGATACGCGCCCATCATCTCCGCCTCATCACCGAGCGCATCGAGCACCTCGGCGGCCGCGACGTACGTGGTGACCGAGTCGGCGCCGAGCCGGCGGTACACGTCGAGGTGACGCATCACCTCGTCGCGATCGCCGCGCTGCAGTCCGTCCGCGATCAGCGCGCGACGGTTGCCGAGATCGTCCCAGCGCAGCTGCGCGAGCTCCGCGCGCATCGCGACCGCGTCGTCGCGACGCTCGGTCGCGCTCGAGGCCGAGATGCGCATCGCGAGCCAGCGCGGCGTGCCCGGCGCGAGCGCGGCTGCGCGGTTCACGACCGTCCGCGCGCTCTCGGGCAGGCCCATCGACATCAGCAGCTCGGCGCGCAGCGACACGCCGTCCATCCACTCGAGCGTCCCCTCGGGGATGCGATCGAGGATCGGCAGCGCGGCCTCGGGCGAAGGGCCCGTGCTCGCGAGGCGCGCCTGCGCGAGCAGCACGCGTCCATCCGCCGGCGCGACCTGCGCCGCGCGATCGAGGAAGCGCATCGCCTCGCCGCGCTCGTCCGCGAGCTGCGCGGCGAGCACCAGGTGCTCGACGATCGGCTGCATCTGCGCGGCGCGCGCCGCGAGCTGCTTCGCGCGCTGCTCCGCGGGATCGTCGGCGCCGGTGAACGCGAGGAAGCGCGCGAGATCGAAGATCGCCGACGCGCTCGCGCGCTCACCGCTCGCGGCACGCTCGAGCGCGGCGAGCGGCGCCTCGGGCGGATTCGGCAGCCGCACGCCGGGCGCGTGCCCGCTCGGGAGCGACTGTGACGTCGGCATCGTCGCGCTGCGCACGCCCCGCGCGGGCGCGCCGGTCGCGTCGCCGAGCCGCGCGAAGAAGCCCCACGTCGTGCTGGTCACGCACGCCTTCACGAGCAGCACGTTCTCGCCCTGGTGCGCGCCGACCATCGCGACCGCGCGGTCGGGATCGGGCTGGCGGTACGCGCCGTCGTCGATCACGCGCTCGCCGTTCCACCACGCGCGCACCGCGCCGCCGCCGCCGAGCCACAGCGAGAGCGGCTGCGCGCGCTCGCTCGTGACGATCGTGCGCGCGTAGCCGCACACGTTCGTGTCGGGGCGGTACACCGCGTCGAACGAGACGTAGCCGTACTGCGAGACGTCCGGGAAATCACGCCAGTCGACGGCGCGCACGCGGCCTTCGAAGGGCCCGGCGTCGGGTGTCGTCTCGGGCTCGAACGCGCGATCGAAGCCCGCCTTGCCCTCGTTGTCGAAGGGCCCGACCACGCGCCACTGGCGCAGGTACCCGAGCTCCTCGAACCCACGCCGCGACGCATCGGGATCGCCCATGCGCGTGCGAGCGCGCGCGAGCATCTGTGCCGCGTACTGCCGCACCGCGACGTTCAGCCGGCGGTCCGCCGCGATGCGCTCGAGCGACGCGACCGTCGTCGCCGGCGGCACGTCGTTCCACATGCGCCACAGCTCGATCAGCGGGAGGATCGCCCGCGACGAGCGACCCGCACGTCCGATCTCCGCGACCAGCTCGCGGTGGCGCGCCTCGTACGGGCGCGCGCTGCTCGTCGTGGTCGCGCTCGCGGTCGCGCGGCGCTGGCCGTCGGCGGGCGAGGCGTGGATCGAGGCAGCGAGGGAGAGCGCGAGGCCCAGCGCGGCCGCGCTGCGCCGACGAGAAGGATCGGGGCGCAGCGCGCGCGCGGCGAGGGTGCGATCGTGCAAACGAGTCCTCCGGCGAGAGCCAGGAAACGGCAGAAGACGACGACGGGATCGATGGGACCCCGCCGATCCGGGCGACCTTAGTGGGCGGTGAAACGCTGGACAAGCGCGCTCCCGGGGATGTTCCCGGTGTGTCCCTGCGCGGAAGGGGCGTGGTCGCGCGAAGATCCGGGCGAGCGGCGGCGGCGAGAGTTCCGGCTATATTGCCGCGCTCTCATGCTGATCGGTCTCCTCCGCACGATGCGGCCGCACCAGTGGGTGAAGAACCTCGTGGTGCTCGCGCCCCTCGTGTTCGCACGCGAGCTCTTCGACGTCCCGGCGTTGTTGCGGGCGCTCGCGGGCTTCGCGCTGTTCTGCGTGCTCGCCGGCGCGGTCTACGTGCTCAACGACCTCGTCGACGTCGAGGCCGATCGCGAGCACCCGAAGAAGAAGCACCGACCGATCGCGAGCGGCCGCGTCACCGAGGCGCAGGCGAAGGGCGCGCTCGTGGTGCTCGCGACGATCGCGGTGGTCGGAGGCCTCGCGCTCGGCGGCGCGTTCCTCGCGGCGGCGCTGGGCTACCTCGCGCTCAACCTCGCGTACTCGTTCAAGCTGAAGAAGATCGCGTACCTCGACGTGCTGTGCATCGCCGGCGGGTTCGAGCTGCGCGTGCTCGGTGGCTCGTTCGCCGCGCAGGTGCCGCCCTCCTGGTACCTGCTGATCGTCATGTTCCTGGCCGCGACGTTCCTCGGCCTCGGCAAGCGCGCGCACGAGCTCGCGGCGATGGAGGAGCACGCGGGCGGCAAGGCGTCGAAGACGCGCGCCGCGCTCGGTTCGTACGACCTTCGCGTGCTGATGCCGCTGCTCTACGTGATGGGCGTCGCGACGCTCGTGACGTACGTGGTGTACACGCTCGATCCCGACACGATCGCGGCGTTCGGGACGCGCTGGCTCGCGGTCAGCGTCGTGTTCACGACGATCGGCGTGGGGCGCTTCCTCCATCTCGTGCGTCGCAAGGCCGACGCAGACAGCCCCACGGACGCGATGCTCAAAGATCCGCCGTTCCTCGCGAGCGTCGGCGCGTGGGCGCTCTGCGTCCTGCTCGTCCTCTATTTCACCTGATCGGCCGGGGCCGTCGGACCCCGCCGGGGTCGATGCTCCCCGCGTGAGCGCGTGAATTCGCCGCATTTTCTCGGTGGATCGGAACGTGCTCGACGCGCGCGCTCGATGCGATGCGTGACGTGGGTGCTCGCGAGCTTCGCGGTCGTCGCGTGCACCGGCGAGATCCGCGAGGAGCCAGCGCGCGAGGATCGCGCCCAGCACGACGCGAGCGTCCTCGCGAGCGATGCCGCGACGGCGCGCGACGCGGGCGCTCCGCCGATCGACGCTGCGCCCGAGGGCGTGCGGCTCGCCGAGGGCGTCGCGATCGACGGGCTCGCGCTGTTCCAGGGCGTTCGCGTCGCGCTCGCGGCGGACGGAGCGGCGGTCGCTTCGCGCAACGCGCCGATCGTCGCGCGCCGCGCCGCGATCGTGCGCGTCTACGTCCGCGTCGACGCGCCGCGTGCGATCACCGCCGAGCTCGAGGTGCGCGACGGCGATCGTGTCCTCGACGTCCTGCGCGACACCCGAACGATCGCGACGACCTCGCGCGACGACGACCCCACGTCGGTCCTCCAGCTCGAGATCGCCGCCGAGCACGTCACCGAGACCACGCGTTTCGCGGTACGCCTCGTCGATCCCGCGGGCACGCTCGCGCCGACCGGCGCCTCGCACGACGCGCGTCTGCCGCGCGACGGAAGCGCGATCGATCTCCGCGCGCAGGACGACGGCGCGGGGCTCGAGCTCGTGCTCGTCCCGATCCGCTGGGATGGCGACGGGAGCGGTCGTCTGCCGATCACCGACGACGCGTGGATCGCGCGGGTGCGCGCGCTGCTCACGTCGCTCTATCCGCTGGTCGACGTCGACATCACGGTGCACGCGCCGGTCGCGTGGAGCGGCGGGCTCAGCTTCGGCGCGATCAACTCGATGCTCGTCGATCTGCGCGAGCGCGAGGGCGCGTCGCCGCGCGCCTATTACTACGCGCTGGCGCGTCCCGAGGAGACGTTCGGCGAGTACTGCTCGTTCCGCTGCACCACCGGGCAGAGCTTCGTCGTCGACGATCCCGAGGATCACGACATCCGCGTCGGCACCGGCGTCGGGTTCGGCACCGAGGGCTCGGCGTGGACGCTCGCGCACGAGCTCGGGCACATCCACGGCCGACGTCACGCGCCGTGCGGCGGTGCCTCGAGCCCGGACCTCGCGTTCCCCTACGACGAAGGCGGCGTCGGCGTGTGGGGCTTCGACGCGCGCGACGCTTCGTTCGTCGATCCCGGCGAGGCGAGCGACTTCATGAGCTACTGCGATCCCGAGTGGATCAGCGACTACACGTGGAGCGCGCTCTTCGCGCGCACGATCGCGGTCAGCGCGCTCTCCCGGCACCACGCCGCGCACGACGTGCTGCTGGTGCGCGACGGAGACGAGCTCGTGCTCGCGGGCCGCGCACGGATGCGCGCGCCGCGGACGCGCGATCACCGCGCGTATCGCTACCTCGACGCGATCGGTCGCACCATCGCGCGCGGCCTCGCGCCCGCGATCGCGCAGTCGCACACCGACGAGCTCGTGCTGGTGCTCCCCGCGCCGCCGCAGCGCGCGAGCCACGTTCGCGTCGGCGATCGTGTGCTCGCGATCCGCTGACGCGCGCACACGGCCTCCATCGATCGCGCGTGAAGGATTCGCGACGCGCGGACGTGAACGAGAGCCCACGCGCATTTCCGCGATCACTGCAGCTCGCCAGCGCCGAGAGCGCGCTCCGCTCCGCGGGAACGCGTCCCGCGGTCGAGCCGCGCGCGCCGTGCGCGCCGGATCACGCGCAAAACTGCGCAGATTTCGTGCGGCCCGGAACGTGCTGAACGGGACCTCGACGGAGGTTCCCATGGCGGACGAGGCGCGCAGCACGGTGGAGAGCAACGAGTGGTCGGGTCGTGACTCGGGCGTGTTCGAGCAGGCCCGACCGGATCGCGCGCGCGTGCTGCTCTGCGTGCTCGGGATCCCCGATCGCGCGACGGAGCGCGTCGTGAGCCGCGCGCTCGATCGCTTGCCGTGGACCGAGAGCTCGCGCGATCTCGTCGAGCGCTTGATGCGCTCCGAGGACGGCGAAGCGCGCGCGCGTGCGCTCGTCGCGAAGGCGCGCGGTGAAGGCGCGTCGGTGGTCGCGGAGGTCCTCCGCGAGATCGCGCGGCGCACCGAGCACGGCGCGCCGGTCGATCCCGAAGAGGCGCGCCTGATCGGCGTCGCGCTGGGCGCCGCGGATCGCAAGCGCGCGATCGACATCGTGCGCGCGCAGATCCTCCGCGCGCGCAGCGCCGACCACCGCGAGATGTGGAAGCGCGTCGCGGTCGGCGTCGCGAAGGGCTGACGGCGGCGCACTGCCTGGTTCGACGACGTGCGCGCGGTACAACGCACGCATGGAGCTCGATCACCGCGAGATCCGTGAACGCGCCGACCGCACGGCGACCGCGCGATGCCTCGCGGCGCTCGCGGAGCCCGAGCTCCCGAGCGACGAGCGCGCGGAGATCGAGCGCACGCTCGCGGTGCTGGACGATCCGCGAGCGTGGGCGCCACTGCTCACGCTGCTCGAAGATCGTGCGATGCCCATCGCGTCGCGCGAAGCCGCGGGGCGCGTCCTGCGCGACCTCGGGCATGGCTTCGACCGACGGACGCTGCGCGATGCGTGGCGCGACGGCGACGAGGTGCTCCGGGCGCACGCGCTGCTCGAGATGAGCGCTGCCCATGCGGACATCGTCACCGCGGTCGCCGCGGATCGCGGGCACCCGCTCCACCTCGAGGCGATCGAGTGCCTCGCGTTCGGCTTCGAGGCACCACGCTACCAGCCGATCAAGATCGCGGCGCTCACGCACGGCGATCCGCGAGTACGACGCGCGGCCGCCCACGCGATCGTCTGGGACGAGCCCGTCGCCGCCGAGGAGGCCTTGCTCGCGTGCCTCGACGATCCCGATCGCGACGTGGTCCGCACCGTCGCGGATACGCTGCAGTACTACCCGAGCCTCCGCTGCTTCCGCGCGCTCGCCGCGCGTCGCGATCGCGACGGCACGATCGCGTGGGCTCTCGACGGCCTCCGCGGCCAGATGCGGGACGAGCTCGGGTTGGCCGAGGACGACGCCCGTGCGCGGCTGCGCGCGTGGATGGAGGCGGTGCGAGCGCTGCTCGGTGAGATCGACGACCACCCACACGAGCCGTCGTGTGTGCCCCGCGCGAGCGCAGATCGACGATGCACGCGTCGCAGCGCGCGCGTGGGCGCACCTCCTCGACGTCGAGACCTCGGGCGCGAACGCGGTCGAGACGCTGGACACCTACGTCGCGCACGCGTCGTCCGACGCGTCGGGGCGGTTGCTCGAGCTCGTGCGCCACGACGAGCGCGACAACGTGCGCGCGCACGCCGTCCATGCCGCGTCGAAGCTCGGTCGGGTGGGGGATCTCCGCGAGCTGCTCGACATCCTCGAGCAGCCGCCCGCCGTCACGTGGAGCGTGCACATCGCACTGCTCGACGCGTGTCGCACGCACGCGCTCGCGCCTCGCGGCCTCGATGCGCTGCGCGACGTCGACCGGCTCGACGTACAGAGCGCGCTCGCGTCGCTCTGAGCGGTCAGAGCGCTTTGCGCGGCGGCACGGCCGCGGTCGCGACCAGGATGCCCGCGGCGAGCGCCATCGCGACGATCGACATGCGGAACGCGGTGCTCACCGCGCCCTCGACGTCGTGCTCGAGCAGCGATCGGATCGACAGGAACCCGATGCTCCCCGGCACGAGGAACAAGATCCCCGGCACGAGCATCAGGTTCACCGGGCGATCGCGCCATCGCGCGAACACGTGCGACGCGCTCGCGACCACGAGCGCGCCGACGAACGCGCCGAGCTCCGCGCCCATCAAGCGACCGCCGAGCTGCGATCCGGCGAGCGCGAGCACGACCGCGAAGAGCACCCAGACGCCATCCGCCGGCTTCGCGCGGAGCAGCACCGTGAACCCGAGCGCCGATCCGAGCGGCGCGACGAGCACGGCCCACGCGGGCAGCGCGTCGGGCGGCGGCGGCGCCGGGATGTGCGGCAGCATCTTCGCGATCTCGAGGCCGAGCGCGACGCCGAACCCGAGCTGCAGGAACGTCACCGCGCCGCCCATCAAGCGCGCGGTGCCGGACACCAGGTTCGCGGTCGCGAGCTCGAGCGTCGCGGTCGTCACGGTGAGCCCGGGCAGCAGCACGACGATCGACGCGAGCAGCACGACGCTCGGCCGCACCGGCACGCCCTGCCACGCGAGCATCGACGCGAGGAACGACACCGAGCTCGCCGCGAGCGCCGGCAGGAGGCGCTGCACCGCAGGGACGCGATGTCCGATCGCGTCGAGCACGCCGACGAGCACGCCGAGCGCGCCCGCGATCGGCAGATCGAGCCCGCCGCCGCCCAGCAGGATCGACGCGGCCATCGACACCAGGCCGAACGCGAGCGCGATCGACGTGTCGTTCCAGCGCGGGCGGCGCGCGAGGATCGCCTCGATGCGGCGCGCCCCGTCGCCCGGCGTGATCTCGCGGCGCTCGACGCGACCGACGAGATCGTGCAGCGCGCTCAGCCGCTCGAGATCGGTCTGGCCCGGCTCGACGCGCACCACGCGCGTGCGCACGTCGTGCGGTCCGGTCGCGCCCTCCTTCGACATCGTGACGATCAGCGCGGTCGGCGTGCAGAACGCGTCGATGTCGAAGCCGAGCGACTCCGCGAGCCGGTAGAGCGACTCCTCGACCCGCTGTGCGGGCATGCCGCACCCGAGCAGCGCACGTGCGAGGCGCAGCGAGAACGCCAGAGACGGGTCCAGGCCGTCCGCCGCGTGCTCGGCGAGCGCCTCTCCGTGCACGAGCGAGTCGAGGCTTCCGCGCTCGCTGCGCCGCCGCCGGTCGAGAACGCGAGCGGCCTGGAGAATCCAGAGATCCACGGCGCGCGCTCTCTAGCGCAGCGCAGCGCGACGTGCTTGCGACCGTCCTCACTCGCGCGCGACGACCATCTTCGTCGCGGGCTCGCCCCACGCGTCGCGCGCATCGCCCCACATCACGCGCGCCATCGTGACCGCGTCGATCGCGAGGGTGCGATCCGCGAGCTTCGCGAGGACCTCGGGCAGCACGGCGCGCGCGTGCGCGCGGCCGGTGAGGAAGCGGACGCCCTTCGAGTAGAGCTCGAGCAGCGGCAACGACACCTCGGTGGTGTAGACGCCGACGCTCGTGCACGTGCCCTCGACGTCGGTGCACGCGAGCGCGAGCCGCAGCCCCTCGGTGCGTGCGCTCGCGTCGACCGTGATCGCGAAGCGGCCCGGCTTGGCGTCGCGCGCGAACGGCACGACCCGCGCCCCGAGCGCGCTCGCGATCGCGAGCCGCGCCTCGTCGTGATCGACGTACGCCACCTCGCTCGCGCCGAGCGCGCGCGCCGACGCGACCGCGTACAAGCCGATGCTCTCGGCCGCGCCGCCGACCACCAGCACCGGCGCGCCCGGCAGCTGCGCGAGCGGCTCGGCGACCGTGCGCCATCCGTCGCTCACGTTGTCCGCGGCGCCCGCCGCGATCATCGGATCGAGCCCTTCCGGGAGCGCGACCAACATCGCGTCGGCGTAGGGCACGCGGATCACGTCGGAGAGCGCGCCGCCCCACTCACGACCCGACAGCGGTCCGAGCCCGAACGACGATCGCAGCGGCACCTCGCGGCACGATCCGGTGAAGCCGCGCGCGCAGCGATCACACGCGCCGCACGAGATCTGGAACGGCACCACCACACGATCCCCGGGCCGCACGCGCGTGACGCCGCTGCCCACCTCGAGCACCTCGCCGACCGTCTCGTGGCCCACCGCGAACGGCCCGGCCATCGGGAACACACCGGTCACGATCGCGCGATCGAGATCGCACCGCGTCACCACGAGCGGCCGCACCAGCGCCTCGCCCGCGCCTTCGACCCGCGGCGCGTCGCGCTCCCGCCACTCGAGCTTCCCGCGCTCCACGAAGACCAGCTCCTGCATCGTGCACCTCCGTCGATCGCAAGGTGCGCCACGGTCGTTCGCGACGGTGTTGCGAAGATGCAAGACCCCCTTGCGAGAACGCTACACTGCCTGCGATGGACTGGGGCGATCTCGCGTTCTTCCTCGCGGTCACGCGCACGGGGTCGCTCGGCGCGGCCGCCAAGCGGCTCGGCGTCGCGACCACCACCGTCTCGCGGCGCATCGACGCGCTCGAGGCCTCGCTCGGTCTCCCGCTGCTCGAGCGAAGGCCCGACGGAGTGCGCGCGACCGCGCACGGCGCGCGCATCGTCGCGCTCGCCGAGCCGATCGAGGCGCAGGCCGCCGAGCTGGAGCGCGCGGCGCTGACCTTGCGCGAGGGTGGGATCGCGCGGGTGCGCGTCTCGGCGACCGAGACCGTGATCGCGGATCTCCTCGCGCCTCGCCTGCCGCGCCTGATCGAGCGCGCGCCCGACGTGCGCGTCGAGCTGCGATCGAGCGCGGCCCTCGTGAGCCTCGCGCGGCACGAGGCCGACCTCGCGATCCGCATGTCGCGTCCGACCGACTCCGCGCTGATCGCGAAGCGACTGCCCGCGCTGCGCCTCGGGCTCTGGGCGAGCGCGGGCTACCTCGGCCGTCGTGCGCCCGACGCGATCGATCTCGCGTGCGAGCGCTTGCTCGGGTACGACGAGGGATACGGCCTGATCCCGGAGGTGCGCTGGTTCCGCGAGAGCGGCCTCGACGACGCGCTGGTGATGCGCACCACGAGCACGCGCGCGCTCCTCGCGAGCGCGGTGGCGGGCGCGGGGATCGCGCTGCTCCCCGAGGCGCTCGCGCGCCCCGCGGGGCTGATCGAGGTGCCGAGCCCGCGTGGCCTGGTGCCGCGCTCTCCGTGGCTGCTGGTCCATCGCGATCTCGCGCGTGTGCCCGCGGTGCGCGCGGTGAGCGCGTGGATCGTCGAGTCGATCGAGCACGCGGTGCGCGGTGGTCGGCCGCCTCGGCCTGCGAATGGCCCGGATCGCCGGTTCCGCGCGCGCCCGGGGGGCTAGATGGACGGTGTCGGCGCTG
The DNA here is from genome assembly GCF_000737325.1 of Sandaracinus amylolyticus. Lineage (NCBI taxonomy): Bacteria > Pseudomonadati > Myxococcota > Polyangiales > Sandaracinaceae > Sandaracinus > Sandaracinus amylolyticus. The sequence continues at coordinate 8,700,048 of NZ_CP011125.1, read as the reverse complement.
TTACCCTCCCGAAACTCCCATGGAAACGACGACGGAACCCAGCACCGCCACGCGCTCCCGCAAGGCGACCGAAGGCTTCAAGCCGCGCTTCGACTCGCTCGTCGCGATCTACGAGCACGCGACGACGAGCTTCGCCGAGAGACCGCTCTTCGGCACGAAGAAGAACGGCGAGTGGAAGTGGCTGACCTATCGCGAGTTCGCGCAGCAGACCGACGAGGTCCGCGCGGCGCTCGCGGAGCTGGGCGTGGGCGTCGGCGATCGCGTCGCGATGATCGCGAACAACCGCGCGGAGTGGGCGATCGCGGCGTACGCGACGTACGGGCGCAAGGGCGCGTTCGTCCCGATGTACGAGTCGCAGATGCCGAAGGAGTGGGAGTACATCCTAAAGGACTGCGGCGCGAAGGTCGTGATCTGCGCGAGCGAGAAGATCCGCGACGCGATCCTCGGCCTGCGCGGCAACACGCCCGACCTGCAGCACGTCGTCGTCGTCGACGGGAGCGCGAAGGACGGGTCGATCGGCTGGAGCGATCTGCGCGCGAAGGGACGCGGCAAGAAGGTCCCGAACGAGAAGCCGCAGCCCGACGACCTCGCGGGCCTCATCTACACGTCGGGCACCACGGGCAACCCGAAGGGCGTGCGCCTCTCGCACGCGAACCTCGCGAGCAACGTGAGCGCGATGCACGAGGTCTTCCCGATGTCGCCGGAGGACCGCTCGCTCTCGTTCCTCCCGTGGGCGCACAGCTTCGGGCAGACCGTCGAGCTCCACGGCCTGTTCTCGATGGGCGCGTCGATGGGCATCGCGGAGAGCGTCGACAAGATCATCGACAACCTCGGCGAGGTGAAGCCCACGCTGCTCTTCAGCGTGCCGCGCATCTTCAACCGCATCTACGACCGCCTGCACAAGCAGATGGCCGAGGCGACGCCGCTGCGCCGCCGCATCTTCGAGAGCGCGGTCGCGAACGCGGCGCACCGAAAGAAGCTCGCGGAGCAGCGCCGCACGAGCGGCTTCGCCGACTTCAAGCAGCGCATCTTCGATCGCGTCGTGTTCCAGAAGGTGCGCGATCGTTTCGGTGGCCGGCTGCGCTACGCGTTCTCGGGCGGCGCGGCGATCAGCAAGGAGGTCGCCGAGTTCATCGACAACCTCGGCATCACGGTCTACGAGGGCTACGGCCTCACCGAGACCTCGCCGATCGCGACCGCGAACTGGCCGGGCGCGCGCAAGATCGGCAGCGTCGGCAAGGCGATCCCGGGCGTGCGCATCGCGATCGACCTCGGCGCGACGGGCGATCCGCGCAACGGCGAGGTCGTCGTGTTCGGGCACAACGTGATGCAGGGCTACTACAACCTGCCCGAGGAGAACGAGAAGGTCTTCACCGAGGACGGCGGCTTTCGCACCGGTGACATGGGCTATCTCGACGACGACGGGTTCCTCTACATCACCGGGCGCATCAAGGAGCAGTACAAGCTGGAGAACGGCAAGTACGTCGCGCCCGCGCCGCTCGAGGACAAGCTGAAGCTCTCGCCGTACGTGGCGAACACCTTCGTCTACGGCGACAACAAGCCGTACAACGTCGCGCTCGTCGTGCCGGAGATGAAGGAGATCGAGGAGTGGGCGCAGGCCCAGCAGATCCACAAGCGCGGCAGCGAGCTGCTCGAGGACGAGAAGGTCGTCGCCCTGCTCCGCGGTGAGATCGACAAGTACAGCGGCGAGTTCAAGCAGTTCGAGAAGATCAAGAAGATCAAGCTGATCGCCGAGGACTTCACGCAGGAGAACGGCATGCTCACGCCGAAGCTCTCGCTGAAGCGCCGGGTGGTGATGCAGCGCTGGGGCGCGGAGATCGAGAAGCTCTACACGTGATGCGCGCGCGCATCGCGGCGATCGTGGTCGCGCTCGCGTCGTCGGCGTGCGGCGGCGCGAGCGGAGAGACGGCGCAACCCACGACGACGTCGGGCGCGGAGACCGCGCGCTCGGCGTCGTCGCCGTATGCGAGCGGGCCGCTGCCCGAGACCGTCGCCGCGAACCAGCAGGGCGAGCGCGTCGCGAGCACGTCGAGCGAGGGCGCGAGCGCGCCGAGCGAGGCCGACGTGCTCGGGCGCTCGGGCTACGGCGGCGCGGGTCGCGGTGCGGGCGGTGGCTCCGCGCTGATCGGCGCGGATCGCGAGCACCCGGTGCCGACGTGCGGACCGCAGGAGAGCTATCTGTTCGTCGCGCGCGACTTCCAGTGCCCGGGCGGACAGCCGAACCCGTTGGGCGGCGATCCCGGCGCGGGCGCGGCGGCGCGACGAGGGAACGTCGGACCGCACTCGTACACCGGGCCGCGCAGCGGGGACCCGCTGCAGGACGCGCACATCGTCGACGTGTACGAGGTGCCGTGCCCGAGCGGGCCCGTCGAAGTGTTCGTCTGCATGTACCACTGCGCGCCGTGACGGGATTTCTCGAGGTCACTCGCCTTCGCTGAGCGCGCGGCGCGAGTGTTTCGCGCTCACGGATGCGCTTGGATGCGCGATGATCGCGGCGCGTCGTACGCGGGATGTGCGGCGTCGAGCGAGGTCGTTTCGATGCACGACGAGAAGACCGACGTGAGCCACGAGCGCGAGCCGCGGGCGCCGAGCGGAACGCAGCGGCGTGTGGTGCGGGGCGGGGCGTGGGTGTTGGTCGTGCTGCTCATGGCGTCGATCGGCGCGGGCGTGGTGCAGCTCGGATGGAACCTCGCGCACGTCGCCGTGCCTTCGAGCGAGGCGCGCACCGTGCGATCGGGGCCCGACGTGGTGGTCGCGGTGCGCGATCTCGCGCGGCTCGAGTCGGCGTCGTTCCACATGGAGCGCGTGGTCGAGCTCACGAGCACGCAGCGTCGCGTCTTCGGGCTCCTCGAGGCGGAGGACTCGATCCTGCTCGTCGCCGCGGCGGACGTGGTCGCGGGCGTGGACCTGAGCGAGCTGCGCGATGGAGACGTGGTGGTCGATCCCGAGACGCGTCGGGTGCGCGTCACGTTGCCGCCCGCGCGCGTGCTCTCCGCGCGGCTCGACTCGGAGCGGACGTTCGTGCACTCGCGGCGCACCGACGTGCTCGCGATGCGGCGCGAGCAGCTCGAGAGCGAGGCGCGACGCGAGGCCGAGCGCACGCTCCAGGCGAGCGCGATCGAGGCCGGGATCCTCGATCGCGCGGCGACGAACGCGGAGCGCACCGTCGAGGCGCTGGTGCGCTCGCTCGGGTTCGAGCACGTCGACGTCGAGGTGCGCGCGGCCGGGCCGGTGATCGACGCGCCGCGGTGATAGCCTCTCGCGCGCATGGCGGACACATCTCGCGCGCTCGACGTCGTGGTCTTCGGCGCGACCGGGTTCACCGGGCGCCTCGTGTGCGAGCACCTCGCGCAGCACGCGCCCGAGGGCACACGCTGGGCGATCGCGGGGCGCGACGAGCGACGGCTCTTCGCGATGCGCGGCGAGCTCGAGACGCGACCTCGTCCACCCCGCGAGGTGATCATCGCGAACGTCGACGACGCGCGCTCGCTGCGCGCGATGGCCGATGCGGCGCGCGTGGTGCTGTCGACCGTCGGGCCCTATGCGCGCTACGGCGAGCCGGTCGTCGAGGCCGCGGTCGAGGCGGGCAGCGACTACGTCGACATCACGGGCGAGCCCGCGTTCGTCGATCGCTGCATCGAGCGCTTCGACGCGAAGGCGCGCGAGCGCGGCGCGCGCATCGTGAACAGCTGCGGCTTCGAGAGCATCCCCGACGATCTCGGCGCGCTCTTCACCGCGAAGATGCTCCCGCAGGGCGCGCCGATGACGATCGAGGCGTTCGTCCGCATGCGCGCGACCTTCTCGGGCGGGACGTGGAACACCGCGATCGCAGGGATGGCGAACGCGCGCGAGAACACCGTCGGTCGCAAGCGGCCGCGACCGCGCGACGCTGCGCGACGCGTCCGGCTGATGCCGCGGCGCGTGCGATGGGTGCCGCAGCTCGAAGCGTGGGCGGTGCCGATGCCGACGATCGAAAACGAGGTCGTGCTGCGCAGCGCGCGCGCGCTCGACGTGTTCGGGCCCGACTTCCAGTTCGGGCATCACCTCCGGATGCGCCACCTGCGCGGCGTGCTCGGCCTCGCGCTCGGCGTCGGCGGCGTCGCGGCGCTCGCGCAGCTGGGGCCGACTCGCGAGCTGCTCGAGCAGGTGCGCAAGCCTGGCGAAGGGCCCGACGCCGCGGCGCGCATGCGCTCGTGGTTCGAGCTCACGCTGATCGGCGAGGCTGCGAGCCATCGTGTGATCACCACCGTGAGCGGCGGCGATCCCGGCTACGACGAGACCGCGAAGATGGTCGCGCAGTCCGCGCTCTGCCTCGCGCTCGATCGTGCGTCGCTGCCCCAGCGTGCCGGCGTGATCACGCCCGCGGTGGCGATGGGCGATCGACTGCGCGAGCGCCTGCAGCGCGTGGGCGTGCGCTTCCAGGTGAAGGAGAAGATCTGAGAGAGCGTTCGAGCGCTCCAGCTGGACGAGGCTGGACACGGCGCGCGAGCGCCGTAGATCTGGCTCGGCGCCGCAGCGCCCCGGACGAGGCGCGTCGTACCCGGTGAGGACAAGACGACGCGAGGAAGGACGTTCCTCTCGTCATGGCATGGGGTCTTCTCGTCGTCGCCGGTCTGCTCGAGGTGTGCTGGGCCATCGGGCTGAAGTACACCGAGGGATTCACGCGTCCGCTGCCGAGCGTGCTCACCGCGTCGGCGATCGTCGCGAGCATGTATCTCCTCGCGCGCGCGGCGCGCGAGATCCCGATCGGCACCGCGTACGGCGTGTGGGTCGGGATCGGCGCGCTCGGCGCGGCGGTGCTCGGCGTCGTGCTCTTCCGAGAGCCGCTGAGCGTCGCGCGCGTGGCGTGCCTCGTGATGCTGGTCGCGGCGATCGTCGGGCTGAAGCTCACCGCACCGGCGTGATGCCGTACTGCTCGAGGTAGCGCCGCACCTGGCGTCGCGAGCGCCGCATGCGCCGCGCGACCTCGCTCACGTTGCCGTCGGCCTCGCGCCACGCGCGCTCCACGTCCTCGCGGCTCGGCGCGCCGAGCTTCGACCGCACGCCCGACGCCGGGCCGATGCTCGGTGTCGCGGCGTGCGGTGCGTCGAGGCGCGCGGCGACGAGGTCGAGCTCGAGGCACGTCGCACCGACACCGCGCACGCGCAGCTCGGTCGCGACCGTGAGCAGCTCGCGCACGTGGAAGGGCCAGTCGTGCGCGAGCAGCGCCTCGACGAGCGAAGGCGCGAGCGGCGGCGCGTCGGCGCCGAGCGCGTGGCGCAGGATCGGGAGGATGTCCTCGCGTCGCGCGCGCAGCGGAGGTGTCGCGAGGGTGCGCTCCGAGAGCTGCGCGTGGAGATCGGATCGGAGCCGCCCGTCGGCGATCGCGCGCCCCAGATCGCGATGCGACGCCGCGACGAGACGGACGTCGACGGAGATGCACGCCAGGCGCGTGGAATCGTGCACGAGCGTCGACTGCACGGCGGACGGGAGCTCGTCGACGTCGCTCAGGAAGAGCGTGCCGCCGCGCGCCTGCTCGATCAGCGCCGTCACGACCGAGGGCGCCATCACCGCGCTGCCGCGCATCGCGACGAACGCGCCGGCGCGCCCGCTGCGCGCGTGGAGCGCGCGCGCGACCGTCGACTTGCCGGTCCCGCTCTCGCCGGTGACGAGCACGCTCGAGCGCGAGGCGGCGAGCGCGTCGACCGCGGCGCGCAGCGCGACGATGCGCGGGGCGCGGCCCAGCACGCCGTCGATCGCGACGTCGTCGTCGGTGCTCGGTGCTTCTCGCAGCAGCAGGAACGTGTCGCCGACCCGCAGCACGTCGCCGTCGGCGATCACCGCCTCGTAGCGGACGCGCCGGGCTCTCGCGCCCTGGCGCAGCACGAAGGTGCCGTTGGTGCTCGCGTCGCGCACGCGTGCGCCGCGCCCGTCGCGCATCACCGAGAGATGCCATCGCGACAGGCGCGGATCGCGGATGCTGATCGAGCGCCCACCGTTCGTCGCGCGGCCGATGACGAGCGGCTCGTCGCGCAACGGGAGCTCGACGGGCAGATCGCGATCCGGCGCGTCGAGCACGCGCAGCACGAGGCGGGGCGAGAGCATCCTTCGAGGCGTGGGTCGACGCGCGCTCGATGGATTTTCGAGCCCGCGATCAGGGGCGCTCGACCTCGATCGCGCGCGCGCCGTCGCCCGCGAGCAGCAGGATCACGTCGATCACCACGAGCACCGCGCCGAGCGCGGCGACTCCGATCGAGACGTTCGTGAGGTCGGTCGCGAGCATGCCTTCCTCGCGCAGCGCGAGCGTCGCCTGCCCGGGCGTGTGGTACGCGTCCCAGAGCGACTGCGCGTGCACGCCGAAGCCGACGATGCCCCCGGCGCCGATCGCCGCGATGCTCGCGCCGACGTACGTGAGCCAGCCCGGATCGCGCAGGACGAGGCGCGTCTCGCGAGGTGGCGGCGGTGTGATCGCGACGGGCGCCGGGAGCGAGAGCGCCACGTCGAGCTGCTCGCCGCGCTCGACGGTGATGCGCCGGATCGACTCACGATCGGCGGCGCGCGCGGTGAGCACGTGCGGACCGGGCGCGAGGCGCACCTCCAGCGGTGCGGGGCCGACGGGGTCGCCGTCGATGCGGAGCTCGGCGGGCTCCGACGTCGTGACGCGCACGACCGCGAGGCGCGCCTCGAGATCGGCGAGCAGCGCTGCCGCGTAGGCGCGCTGCGCGTCGTCGAGCGCGTCGCTGGTCGTCAGCGAGCGGTACTCGCGCCACGCGTCGCTCCATCGTCCGAGCCGCTGGAGGCAGATCGCGACGTTGAAGCGCACCGCGTCGTGAGGATCGAGCTGCTGCGCGCGGACGAAATGCTCGAGGGCCTCGGCGTAGCGCTCTTCGCCGTACGCGACCTCGCCCGCGTGGAACTCCGTGCGGGCGCGCGCCTCGAGCGACACGTCCTGCGCGCGAGCGACCGGCGCGACGAGGAGGAGGAGAGCGAGGATCGCGGCGCAGCGGGTCATTCGCGGTAGGGCGAAGGAAGCAGGTGCAGATCGGGCGCGCCGCGGGGCGCTTCGTCGGGCTCGGGCGCGGCGGGCGCGATCGGCGCGGGCTCGAGCGCGGGAGGGACGACGCGCGGGCGCGGACGGATGGTGGCGCGCACGGGCTCGATCGCGATGGGCTCGGTCGTGGTGGGCTCGGTCGTGGTGGGCTCGGTCGTGGTGGGCTCGGTCGTGGCGGGCTCGATCGTGGTGGGCTCGATCGTGGTGGGCTCGATCGCGGCGGGCTCGATCACCGCGGGCTGGCTCGGCGGGACGAGCGCGGGCGCGGCCGCTGGGGCGACCTCGTCGCGCCGTGTGGCGAGCCACACGCTCGTGCTCACGCCGACGAGCACCGCGATCGCGAGCGCGACCCAGCGCCGCGTCGCGCGACGCGGCGGCGGGCGCCGCGACCGGCGTACGCCCGATCCGGGCGCTGCGTCGTCCGCGGCCGGCGCGTCGTCGTCGGGTCGATCGCGCGCCACGCTCGCGCCGCCGGGCAGCGTGCTCTCCTCGATCGCCGCGCGCGCCCGGATGCGCGACGAGAACCGCGCGCGCATCCACTGCTCGACGTGCTCGGTGCTCGCGTGTCCGCCCGACTCCGCGGCCCTCGCGAGCCCACGCGCGATCGGCTCGAGCGACGCGACGCGCTGCGCCACGTCGCGCGCGAGACAGCGCTCGACGAGCTCCGCGATCGACGGGTCGATCCCTGGCGCCTCGTCCGTCAGCGCGGCGATCTCGCCTGCCTCGACCTGCCGCATCCGCGCGCTCGCGCCGTCGGCGTCGAAGAGACGTCGCCCCGCGAAGCACTCCCACGCCATCACGCCGAACGCCCACACGTCCGCAGCGCGCGTCGCCGGTCGTCTGCCGCTCGAGAGGAGCTCGGGCGCGAGATAGCCGATCTTCCCCTTGAGCTCGCCGGTCGCGGTGTGCGCGAGACGACCTCGCGCCGCCGCGATGCCGAAGTCGACGACCTTCACGCGACCGTCGAGCGCGACCAGCACGTTCTGCGGGCTCACGTCTCGGTGCACGATCCCGAGCGGCGCGCCCGACGCGTCCTTCGCCTCGTGCGCGGCGTGCAAGCCGAGCGCGGCGCGCGCGAGCACGTGCGCGAGGAACGCAGCGGGTGGGCGCTCGGCCGCGACCTCGACGAGCGAGCGCCCGTCGATCAGCTCCATCACGAGCCAGGGGAGCCCGCGATGGATCCCGGTGTCGATCACCTCGACGACGTTCGCGTGCGCGACCTGCGACGCGATGCGCGCTTCGTCGAGGAACATCGCGACCATCGCGGGATCCACCGCGTGGTGCGGGTGCATCACCTTCATCGCGAGGTGCTTCTCGAAGCCGCCCGCGCGACGCCGGCGCACCAGCAGCACCTCGCCCATGCCGCCGCCCGCGACGAGGCCGACGATCTCGTAGCCGTCGACGACCTCGCCGGTTCGCGGCCGCTCGGGCAGCGTCCCCGACCCGTCGTGCGAGCGCCCCTCCTCGCGCGACTCTGCGAGCCGATCCCCCATCGACGTGGCCGCGCATCCTGTACCGAGAATCCCGGCGACGCCCGCCCCCGCGAGCGCGTCGGCTCCTCGCGCGGCGAGTCGCACGGAAGTCGGAGGTACCGCCCCTCACACCCCGAAGGGTGCGCACCGGCTAGCAACCGGGCCCGGGCCTCGCCCGGTTCGACTTCCAAGAAGAGAGGAGGGCGGAAGAGTCGAACTCCACACCGCGAAGGTGCCCTCGGTTTTCGAGACCGCGCCGATCCCCGGATCGGATCACCCTCCGAACGAACGCACTGATCGGCACGGCAGGGCTCGAACCTGCGTCGTCTCCGCCCCAAACGGAGTGCCTGAAGCCACTAGGCTACGCGCCGAGAACGAATGGAGCGGGAAGGACTCGAACCTCCCGTGCCCCGAAGGGCCGCGGCTTTACAGACCACCTGCCGCACCTGCGGCGTCCGCTCCGTGGTCGAAACAATTGCGATTGAACGCGCGCGACAATCGCAATTGAGTGCGCGTCGATCCAAGCCGCAACACGCGCTCGGTCACCCAGCGCGCCGGGCGTGGTCGCACTGCTGGACGTCCTCGGTCCTGCCGGGCGCTCTCGGTCCCGGTTCCGCTCGGCGAGAGCCGCGGAAACGACGAAGGCCGCCCGGGGATCCCTGGGCGGCCTTCGCGCAGCACACGGGTGCGACGACGATTTCCGCCTAGGAGCTCGGGCTCGGAGAATACGGCGCAGGGCGACTCGACGGGCGAGCCGGGATCTCCACCACGCACGGGAGCGAGCCCGCGCGACCGGAAGAACCGGAGCAGCCGGAGCGCGACGAGCGCGCGATCGAGAGCAGGAGCGCCATGACGTTGAGCCTGGTCTACGGGATGTCGTGTCGCGCGTCAAATCAAAAAGTGATCGTCGCTCAATGAAGCAATCTGCACGTGCTTGGAGCACACGGATGCTTTCGGCACAATCGCGAGCTGATGGCTTCATCGACGCGCTCCGTGCTCACGCTCGTCCTGCTCTCGTCGCTCGCGGGGTGTGGTGACGACTCCGACGCGCCGCCGCTGCCGCGCGCCGAGGACCTGCCGCCCGGCGAGTGGACCGAGATCGCGCCAGGCGGCGACACGATCTGCTCGCGCGGCGACCCGTACTCGTTCTTCGTGCGGCCGGGCAACGTCGATCGCGTGATCGTCGACTTCATCGGCGGCGGCGCGTGCTGGGACGAGTTCACGTGCGGCGTCGCCGACGCGATCTTCAGCGACTCGGTCGACGAGATCCGCGCAGCGGTGCAGAGCGGCGACCGCGCGGGCCTCTACGATCACGAGAACCCGGACAATCCGTTCGCCGACTACTGGCACGTCGTCGTGCCCTACTGCACCGGCGACATCCACTGGGGCAACGCGACGACGACGTACGGCGAGGGCGACGCGGCGGTCACGATCCACCATCGCGGCGCGGTCAACGCGCGCGCGGTGCTCGACTGGGTCTACGACTCGTTCGAGTCGCCGGAGCGCATCCTCGTGACCGGCTGCAGCGCGGGCTCGTACGGCTCGGTGCTGTGGAGCGCGCACATCATGGAGCACTACCAGGACGTGCCGATCCTGCAGTTCGGCGACAGCGGTGCGGGCATCATCACCGACGACTTCTTCCGCAACAGCTTCCCGTCGTGGAACGCGCTCGAGGTCTTCCCGACGTGGATCCCCGCGCTCGATCCCGACGAGCACGACATCTTCTCGATGGCGCTGCCCGACCTCTACGCGGGGATCGCGAACGCGTACCCGACGCAGCACATGAGCCAGTACAACACCGCGCTCGACGACAACCAGACGTTCTACTTCCGCGCGATGGGCGGCAGCGGCGTCGAGGAGTGGAGCGAGCGCATGCAGATGTCGATCGCGGAGATCGAGGAGCGCGCGCCGAACTTCTCGTCCTACCTCGCGCCCGGCCAGCAGCACTGCATCGTTCCCTACGAGAACTTCTACACGGTGAACGTGGGCGGGCGTCGCCTCGTCGACTGGCTGCGCGAGCTCGAGCGCGGAGAAGACCCGCCGAGCGTCGCGTGCAGCGGAGACGAGTGCAGCGCGGCGACGCCCTGACCGGAGCGAGCGGATGGCTGGATACGTGCTCCTCGACCGCTTCGTGCCGGTGCTGGTGTCTCGTCGTGTCGGTCCGATGAACGCAGAGACGATGGCGTCGCTGCGGAACGAGGTGAACGCGCGGATGCGCGCGTCGAACGAGAAGATCGCGCTCGTCTACGACGCGCTGCCGAGCGCGGCGGGAGCGCCCGACGCCGCGGCGCGCAAGGTCGTCGCGGACTGGTGGCGCGAGGACCGTGAGCTGCTGATCCGGCGCTGCGCGTGCATCGAGTTCTGTCTGCCCTCGGCGGTCTCGCGCGGCGTGCTCACCGCGATCCTGTGGATCGCGACGCCGCCGATCCCGACAGGCGTGCACAGCGACTCGCGCACCGCGGTCGAGGCCGCGATCGAGCGCGCGGGACGGCGCGGGACGATCGAGCCGATCGCGGTGCTGAAGGCGCTCGACGCGCTCTCCACGCCGGTGCGCGCGTCCTGATGCGCGCGCTCACGATCGTGCTCGCGTCGCTCGCGCTGATCGCGTGCGGTGACGACGACGGGGACGTGACGGACGCGAGCGCGAGCGACGCCGGTGGGATCGATGCGGGCGCGCCCGATGCGGGCGCGTTCGATGCGGGCGTGTTCGATGCGGGCGCGAGCGATACCGGGCCGCCGCTCGACCCCGAGGAGCCACCGCGCACCATCGCGCTCGAGGGCGATCCCGCGGCGCTCGGTGCGCACGGCGGAGTGACCGCCGGCTGGGACTTCGACGGGGACGTCGACGGGTTCGACGTGGTGGTGCCCGACGGGGGGCCGTTCGTGCTCTACGCGTCGCTGGAGCCCCGCATCGACGACATGGTCGAGCGGACGATAAGCCTCGGGCTCTCGTCCAGCGACGGCGCTCCCATCGGAGATCGCGCGACCGGCACGCGATACGCCGCCATCGCGCGCCGCGTCCCGAGCGCGAGCACGGTGCGGCTCACGGTGTCGAGTGATCGTGCCGCCTATTACGTGCTCCTCGTGGCGCTCCTGACCGAGGCCGACGAGGGCGAGCTCGACGACGCGACGTCGCCGCGGCGCACGCTCGCGATCTCCCCCGCGCCCTCCACGACGACGCTCGCGCTGGGGCGCCCGAGCCATCCGGGTGACGTCGACGCGGTGCGCGCCGAGGTGCCGGCGCACGCGGTCCCGCAAGTGCTGCGCGTCGTCGTTCAGGAGCGAGAGGGCTCGTACCCCCGCGTGGGGCCGCTCCCCGGCGATCAGGTGTTGCGTGTGCTCCTCGGCGGCTGGGCCGACGCTGCGTCGTGTCGCGCATCGTGCCCGCGCGATGCGAGCGCGTCGCCGGCGCTGCTCGCGGAGGTCGACGCGGCGTGCGAGCAGCGACAGTGCCTGGTCGCGCGGCGGGTCGACCGCGCTTCGCCCGACGAGCGGGCGTCGTTCGACGTCGTCATCCCGCTGCCTCCCGCGAGCTCGACGACCTCGCTCACGATCACCCGAGATGCCGGAGACGCCGCGGTCGACGTGGAGTCCGACCTCACGCTCACGCTCGAGGAGGACACGGACGAGGCCGCGCGGTACGCCGGAGGCGCGGAGCAGCCGTCCTCCGCGACGATGGCGTACGACGCGACGGCCGCGGACTACCCGATGCCTTCGCTCGCGAGCAGCACCGTCCTGCGAGGCGAGCTCACGTACGGCGGCGGCGCGGTGCAGGGCGCCGGCGACTACGACGCATGGCCGAGCGACGTGGACACGTACCTGCTCCAGCTGCCGTCGAGCGATCCCGGCGGCGGGCTCGGGTGGATGGTCGCGTGGTACTTCGCGGGCGCCGCGTCGGCCGCGCCCGGCACGCTCGCGATCGACGTCGAATTCTGCGACGGCGACGTGCTCACCGGGGGCGGTGGGTGCACGCCGGTGTCGACGCACTCGGGCGGCGCGCCGATCACGCTCGTCGACGACGGCGCGAGGACGAGCTGGCACTCGACCGAGCCGCTCCCGCAGTGGTCGGTCCGCCCGACCGGAGCCACCGTCGCGAGCGCGGCGCAGTGCAGCTGCATCGAGCCGCGTTTCGTGCGAGGCGGCACGCTGCGCCTCGCGGTGCGCGCGCACGAGCGGCGGAGCGTCGAGCCGATCGAGTACTCCGTCCACACCGCCCTCACGACGTACCCGCGCCCCTTCACGGGCGGGACCTGCCCCGCGACGTGCGCCTACACCGATCGCTGATCAGCGGAACGGATCGATCCCGGTGACGAGATCGTCCACCAAGCGTCCTGCACGAACGAGCGCGCGGCTGCCGGCGTCGACGTCCATGCGCCGCGCGAGCAAGCGCAGCTGCACCGGGCACGCGAAGGGCGCGCGCGTCTCGGCCTCGAAGCTGTAGCCGAGGCCCACGCTCACCCCGGGCAGCAGCGCGTCCTGCACCTCGAGCCCGGACTCGGCGCGCGCGAGATAGTTCGTCGGCAGCCCGATGATCCCGACGCGTCCCGCGTTCGCGTGGCTCGCGAGGTACTCGTCGAGGTCCGCGCGCAGCTGCGCGTCGTCGCAGTGCACCGCGCGCACGCGCCCGCCGTCGAGCTCGAAGCGGATGCGCGCGCTCGGCGCGCGATCGCGTCCGATGCGCAGCGCGCCGAGCACGCCGCGATCGGGCGCGAACGTGCCCGACACCGACGCCGGGTGGAAGAACGCGTGCCCCGCCGGGAGGTTGTCGGGCTTGCCCGGCGAAGGCCGCCCGTCGGACGTGAGGATCGGATACGCGCGATCGAGCGTGACCGTGATGTCGGTGCCGCCCGGCGCACGTGCGCGCAGCTGTCGCGAGCCCTCGAGCGCATCGCGCACCCGCGTGTTGATCTCCGCGATGCGCTCCGGCTCGGCGCGGTACGACTGCGCGAACAGCTTCGCGTCCGCGCGCGTGAGGTGCAGGTGTCGCACCCGCCGCTTGCGCGCGACCGCGAGCACCGCCATCGAGAGCGACGGCGGCAGGCCGTGCTTCGCGATCAGGATGCTCGCCGGCGCGTCGCTCAGCGCGTCCTCGACCCAGCGCTCGACCTGCATCGGGCTGCCCTCGGGCGCCGCGTCCGCCGACACCGACTCGCCGCGCGCGCCGGCCGCGGCGATCGCGTCCATCAGCCAGCGCGCGAGGGGCGCCGCCTGCCAGTGCAGCACCACCACGCGCTCGTCCGCCGCGACGGCGAGGCATCGTCGGACGACGTTCTCGGCCCCGCGCCGCGACGAATTCAGATCGAGATCGTCCACGAGCCGCGATGCTGCCGGATCGCGACGTTCAGGTCGAGACGTCGACCTCCGAGTAGATGGGATCGTCGCCGTTCAGCCAGTTGATCGCCTGGTGCCGCTCTCGCGCGATCGACGCCACGCGCCGGAGCGCTTCCGCGCTGGCGCGCGCGATCGGCGCGCCGTCGATCCCGAGATCGCCGTCGATCAGCATCGACGAGTCGATCTCGAGCGGCCCGAACCACGCGGTGCGCGCGAACGAGACGAGGTCGATCGTGCCGGGGCGCAGCCGCTGCTCGACCACGCGCCAGTGGATCGCGAAGAGCCGCTCCCGCATGCGATCGATCGAGCGCGCGCTGCGCAGCGTCGGCGCGCGGAGCGCCTCGGGCAGCGAGCCGCCGACCGCGAGCGCGGTCGAGACCGCGCCCACGTCGTTCACGCGATCGTGCGCCGGCAGCTGCATCAGCCCGAGCGCCCAACCGAGCACCGCCGCGCCCTCGAAGCGCCACACCGACGCGACCGTCGCCTCCGCGCCGAGCGCGCCCACGTCCGACTCGATGCGGGCGCGCTCCTCGGGCTCGACCTCGCCGTGCAGCCCTTCGTTGCCGATCCAGCGGCGGATCTGCGCGAGCACGCCGCGCGCGCGATCCCGATCGCGGTCCTGCTCGATCAGACCTCGATGCGCGATCGCGGCGAGCACGCGGGCGCGACGCAGCACGCGATCCGCGCTCGGCGGTTGGTTCTCCGACTCCGTGTCCATTCGGCGCGGAGAGTAGCGTCCTTCAGAGCGGGAACGAGTAGACGCCGCCGTCGCCGTCCGCCGTCGCGGCGATCACGCGGTCTCCGTCGATCTGCACGACCGCGCCGAAGCCGCGGTTCACCACGGGATCGAACGCGCGCAGCACGTTCTCCACCGCGTAGGTGTCGTCCTCGGCGCGTCGGTAGACGCGCACCTCGCCGGCCCCCGCGATCGACGCGACCTGCATCCCGGGCACGCCGATCGCGAGGAGGTCGCCGTCGATGTCGATCATCTGGCGCGACGAGCTCGAGATCGACGCGTCGATCACGACGCTCCAGATCTCGCTCCACACGCCCGCGGTGCGGCGATACACGCGCACCGTCTTCGTGGTGCGCGTGAGCACCGCGAGCAGATCACCGCTGATCGCGGCCGACGAGCCGAACCCGTCGAGCACCGCGGGCGTCGCCTCGGTGAGCGTCTGCTCGAGCACGTAGGGGCCCTCGCCGTCGCGCACGTACACGTGCACCTTGCCGTTGCGCGTCGAGCCGCCGAGGCCCGACGAGGGCACCTCCGCGATCATCAGCGTGTCGCCGTCGAGCTGCACGACGCGCCCGAAATTCATGTCGAAGTTCGTGAGCTCCTCGGCCGATCCGAGCGGCGCCTGCAGCTGCGACCACACGCCGCCGGTCCGCGTCCACACGAAGGCCCGACCGTCGCCGCCGTTCCAGCGCGGCGCGCCGATCGCGAGCGTCTCTCCGTCGATGCTCACGCAGCCGCTGTTCGCGGCCTCGAACGGGCCCGCCGGCGACGTGAGATCCGGCTCGATCGCGGCCTCGAGCGTCCACCCGCTCGCGCTCGCGCCGAAGACCTGCACGGTGCCGACGATCTCGTCGACGTCGATCTGCCGGCGCGCGAACACCGCGATCGACGCGCCGTCGGTCCCGACGCCCCAGAGCTGCGAGCTCGCGGGCGGCGGCAGCGGCAGCGCGAGCGAGAGCCCGTCCGCGTCGATCTGGAACGCATCGGCGCGCACCGGGCTCGCGGCGACGACCGTCGCGCCCGCGATCGCGATGGCGCTGCCGTAGTACGTCGTCGCGCTCGGGTTGTGCGCGGCGTGCAGCGCGTGGCCGTGCGCCCACGTGCCTCCTTCGTGCTCGCGGAACGCGTGCACCGCGCCGCTGTCGGTGCCGGTCGTCGCGCCGACCTCTTCACCGGTCGCGCCGATCAGCGCGTGCATTCCCGCGATCGCGACCGACGTGCCGAGGAACGCGCTCGCGTCGCTCGGCGATCGATCGAGCCGCACGACCTGCGCCCAGCTGCCCGCGCTCGCGGCGAACACGTACGCCGCGCCCGCGGACTTCGATGCGCCCGACGCGCCGACGACGATGCGATCGCCCGAGAGCGCGACGTCGGTGCCGAAGATCGCGTTCGCCGCCGGATCGCTCGCGACGAGCTTCGCGGTCTGCGCGAACGATCCGCCCGCGGGCGCCTCGAACACGTACGCCGCGCCCGCGTTCGCGAAGCCCGGCGCATCGTCCGACTCCGCGCCGACCACGAGCCGGCGATCGCCGGTCTCCGCATCGACCTCGAGCGCGACGCTGGTGCCGAAGAGATCGCTCGGGCCCGCGTCGGTCGCGGTCAGCGTCTGCACGAGCGACCAGCTCGAGCCGCTGCGCTGGTACACGAACACGGCGCCCGCGTCGATCGCACGACCGACGTTGCGACGCAGCGCGGAGACCGCGATCGTGTCGCCCGCGATCGCGACCGCCGAGCCCATCTTGTCCGACGCGACCGGCGACGGCGCGGTGAGCGTCTGGGTGAACGACCACGTGCCGCCGCTGCGCGTGAACACGAACGCCGCGCCCGCGTCGACGACCGCGCCCGCGTCGCGATCGACCGCGCCGACCACGATCGTGTCGCCGTCGATCGCGACCGCGCCGCCGAACGCCTCCCACGCCTGGTGCGTGCCCGGCGACGCGAGCTGCGCGACCGAGGCCCACGCGCCGTCGCTCGGCGTGAGCACGTAGACGCGCCCCGCGCGCACCGCGCCCGGCTGGTGATCGAGCGGCGCGCCGACGACGATCGTCGAGCCGTCGATCGCCACGTCGTCGCCGAACTGCTCGTCGGCGGGACTCGGCGACGCGATGCGCGCCGAGTGCGACCACGCGTGGCCGTCGCCGACGCGCGTGAGCACGTAGACCGCGCCCTGCGAGCCGTCCTCCTGGTATGCGCCGACCACCGCGGTGCGATCGGAGATCGCGATGCTGCGCCCGTAGCGCGCGAAGTCCGAGAGACGGCTCTGATCGACGCGTTGCTGTGGAGCGCACGACATCGCGAGGAGCGCCGCGAGCGCTGTGTTTCCGCGCGAAAGGAACGAGCGAGTCCGGCCTGTGTGCACGAGCACCTCCGACGCGCAGGTGCGCGCGCTGCGCATCATGTCGCACAGCGCGCGCCGCGGAGCCAGACCGCAGATGGCGCTCTTACGTCAGCTCGAGATCGCAGAGCGACCACTTCTTCGAGTCGCTGCCCACGACGGGCTGCATGATCTTGCACGCGACCGTCCATCCGATCCCGCGCGCGCGACATCCCTCTTCGACGGCCTGCTTCGCGAGCCGCAGGCAGCGCAGGTGCGCGTCGACTTCCTTCGCGGCGTCGACGCCGAGGGCCTGCAGATACGCGCCGCACTCCAGGTGATCGACGAGCCAGATCTCGCGAATCGTCGCTCCGTGCAGCTTCTTCGCGACTTGCACCTGCGACCAGAACGCCGGGACCCAGCTCGGAAAATCGGTCTGCAGCGACACCTCTGCGAGGGCAGCCGCAGCGCCTGGCAGGATCAGGTGATCGTACTTGTCCTCGCCGATCCGAGCGCGGAGCGCGCACACCAGATCGTCCATGTGCCGGTAGTCCATGCACGTCAGCACCACGTGCGTCGGACCCTTGTCGTGCTCCATCGATCCACCTCCTCTCGGCGACGATACACGAGCCTCGCGTGCGCGCTGCGCGTGGCCACCCGCACGGGTGATCCGTCGACGAATCGACGTGCGTCGCGCGGTGCGGTGAGGCTCGTCACCGCGCCGCGCGGCGCGATGACGAGCGCGCGAGCTCGCCACCAATGCGATCGCACCACAGGAGCTCTCGCGATGTCGCGGATGGCGTTCTTCCTCGTTCCACTCCTCGCGCTCGGGGGGTGCAGCTGCAGCGACTCGGGCCCCAGCGTGCTCGACGACGCCGGAGGCCACGACGCCTCGACGGTCGACGCCGCGCAGACCGACGCGCAGAGCCCGATGGACGCACCGATGACCGACGCGTACGTCGTGAACGTCGACGCCGATCTCGGCGCGTGCGGCGAGCCCTTCGAGCTCACGCCCGACCCCGGCGCCGAAGCGCGCGCGGCGACCGCGCTCGCCGCGCTCGACCCCGCGGCGTCGCTCACCTGGGTCGCGAACCGCGGCACGCTCTCCTCGATCACAGGCCTCGCGATCCCGCTTCCCGAGTGCGACGGCGCCGAGGACGCGTACGACGCGCTCTTCGAGGTCCTCGAGGCCTCGCCCGATCTCTTCCAGATCGATCGCGACGAGTGGCGCCCGGACTCGACGTACCCGTGCTCCGCCGTTACCGAGAACGTCGACTTCCTGCGCATCCGCCGCGTCGCGTACGGGCCCTACGCGATGGTGAACGACGTGTTCACGGTCGCGGTCGAGCGACGCGCGGGCGTGGTCACGCTGTTCGGGTTCGGCGGGCAGTACATCCCGAGCCCCGACGCGACCCTCGTCGACGGGCTCGAGGCGTGCCCCGAGCGCCCCGAGGAGGTGGTCGAAGCGATCGTCCGCGCGACGCCGTTCCACTACACGCACTTCGCGCCCCCGCCTGCCGACGGCTGTCAGCCGGTCGGGGAGGGCATGTACACCGCGGCGCCCGGCGACGCGGTCACGTTCGACGACGCGGTCGAGCTGCTCTGGGACGACGCCGCGCCGATCCGCATGCGCCGGCTGCGCGCGGTGACGCTCGAGCTCGCGACCGCCAACCACACGGCCGAGCTGATCCAGAGCGATGCGAACTGCTCCATCGAGGGCCGTCGCATCGGATGGATCCGCATCTACGACGAGGTGACCGGCGAGATCGTCTCGGAGATCAAGACGCCGGTGCGCGGCTGCATCGTGTGCTGAGCGCACGGGTGTGCTGACAGCACACGAATGTGTGCTGTCAGCATCGATCGCCGCTCAGTCCTCGGCGGTCGCCTCGTCCTTCGCGCGGATCTGCACGAGGCGATCCTTCTGGATGCGCTGCGCGATCTCGGGCTCGACGAAGTCCGAGTGGCAGAGGCCCTTTCCGACCTCGGCGTCGACGGCCTTGCGCGTCTTGCTCGCGAGCTTGTGGATCTCGTTGGGCGAGAGCACGCCGCGCTGCTCGAGCACGCGCTTCTGCTCCTCGGTGAGCGCCGCGCTCTTGATCACCTTCTCGCGCTCGAAGCCCTCGGCCTTGCCGCTCGCGAACTCCACGATCTCCTTGCTGATGCGCACGCTGCACCAGTCGTGGCCGCACATCGCGCAGAAGTCGGTGTCGACGTCGAGGTCCTCGTCGTGCAGCGCGCGCGCGTACTCACCGTCGAAGGCGAGCGCGAAGTGCTGCTCCCAGTTCAGCGCGGCGCGCGCCTTCGTGAGCGCGTCGTCCCAGTCGCGCGCGCCCGGGATGCCGAGCGCGACGTCCGCCGCGTGCGCCGCGATCTTGTACGCGATGCAGCCCTGCTTGACGTCGTCCTTCTTGGGCAGCCCGACGTGCTCCTTCGGCGTCACGTAGCAGAGCATCGAGGCGCCGTGATAGGCGGCCGCGGTCGCGCCGATGCAGCTCGTGATGTGGTCGTAGCCGGGGAACACGTCGGTCACGAGCGGCCCGAGCACGTAGAAGGGCGCGCCGTGACACAGCGTGCGCTGCAGCTTCATGTTGAACTCGATCTGATCGAAGGGGACGTGCCCCGGCCCTTCGACCATCACCTGCACGCCCTTGCGCCACGCGCGCTCGGTGAGCTCACCGAGCGTCTCGAGCTCCGCGAGCTGCGCCGCGTCGCTCGCGTCGCTCAGGCCCCCAGGGCGGAGGCCGTCGCCGAGCGAGAAGCTCACGTCGTGCCGGCGCATCACGTCGCAGATGGCCTCGAAGTGCTCGTACATCGGGTTCTCCTTCCCGTGCACGAGCATCCACTTCGCGAGCAGCGAGCCGCCGCGCGACACGATCCCGATCAGGCGCTTCTGCACGAAGGGCAGGTGCGCGCGCCGCACGCCCGCGTGGATCGTGAAGTAGTCGACGCCCTGTCGCGCCTGGTGCTCGAGCGTCGCGAGGATCACGTCGAGCGTGAGCTCCTCGATCTTGCGCCCGATGATCATCGAGTAGATCGGCACCGTGCCGATCGGCACCGAGCTCGCCCGGATGATCGCCTCACGGCACGCGTCGAGATCACCGCCGGTCGACAGGTCCATGACGGTGTCGGCGCCCCAGCGCACCGACCAGCGCATCTTCTCGACCTCTTCGTCGGTGCCGCTCGAGACCGGCGACGCGCCGAGGTTCGCGTTGATCTTCGTCTTCGTCGCGCGGCCGATCGCCATCGCGTCGAGCGCATAGGAGAGGTGCGTCCGGTTCGCGGGGATGATCATGCGTCCCGCCGCGACCTCGTCGCGCACCTGCTCCGGCGTGAGGTGCGCCTCGCGCGCCGCGACGCGCTCCATCTCGGGCGTGACGATGCCGAGGCGCGCGTGCTCGAGCTGCGTGATCGGCTCGAAGCCCGCGGGCGCGATCGCGAAGCCGGTCGTCGCGTCGCGCGACCATCCGTCGGGCAGGAAGTCCCACGCGGTCTTCGCGCTCGGCGCGGGCATCCCCGGCGTGTCGGGCGAGCTGAACGAGAGCGGGCCACCGACGTTCGCCGCGTTCGCGAACGACCCCGGCGTGGTGCCCTCCGCGCGCGACGACGGGTTGTGCGCGCCACGCAGCGGCAGCGTCCACTTGCTGATCGACATGACGGGATCTCCTCCGCGACGCCTCGCGGCGTCGTTCGATCGTCGCGTTCCCTACGCCGGTCCGAACCGGATCAGGTTCCCGGGTGCTTCTCAGCGACCTCCGACCATCCGGAGGACGCGCCCCGAGCGACGAAATGAGCGGAAGACGTATAGCGCCGGTCGCGCGCGCGCACCATCACGCGGAATGACGCGTCGCGTCGTCTCGGGCACCAAAATCGGCTCGCCTGTGGGTCCCTACCGTCCGCGCGCTTCGCGCGCTCCCGTCCGGGACCTGCGGGACGAGCACTCCGCAAGGACTCACCGAGCTTCGATCGCCGCCGACGTGCAGCTCTCCGGCGCCGTCGACGGATTGCAGCGCGACGGAGACCCCTCGGGGATCTCGACGAAGAACGTCGTCTCGTCGACCTGCGCCGGGAAGTCCGAGCTGATCACGTGCGCACCGCTCGCCAGCGCGCGCTCGAGGTGCGTGCGATCGCCCTCGAGTGCGCGCTCGACGCTGTCCTGTCCGAACACGCGAACGAGGAAGTGCGCGTCGAGCGCGGCCTCGATGCGCTCGCTCGCGAACGCGTCGTTGATGATCGCGTACGCGCCGAACGTGTCGCCGGGCTCGGAGTCGACGAACATCACGCGGCCTTCGAGGCTCGGCGCATCCGCGACGTACGCAGCGCGCAGTCCCTCGGAGTCGTCGATCGCGAAGAGCACGTGGCCGCGCGTCTCGCCGAGCGTGGGCCAGCCACCTTCGGCGAGCGCCTCGGGCAACGTCGCGTGATCGCCGCGCACGCGATCGGGCGTGAGGATCAGCTCGTCGGGCCACACGCTGCGGATCTCGTTCTCGATCGCGAGCATGCGCGCGAGTCGCTCGGCCGCGGTCGCACCGCCCTTCGGCTCGAGGTGGATGACGAGCGGGACGTGGTCCGCGTGCGCGTCCGACCACGTGCGCACGATCGCGAGGCACTCGACGAAGAGCTCGCACGTGCTGCGCGCGTCGACGGTGGGGACGTGGAGGACGCGGTGCACGCCGATCGCCTGGTCCCAGTGGAGATCGAGCTCGAGGCCGCGCACGCCTTGCTCCTCGAGCTGCACGTCGAGCGGTGCGTGCTCGTAGTCCCAGTCGACGATCGGATCGTCGCTCGGGCGCAGGTGATAGCTGTTGTGCGTCGCCTCGAGCTGCACGTGGAAGAGCGAGAGCGTGTCGTCCTGCGTGTACTGCTCGAACGACGCGTCGGGGCGCGGCGCGAAGTTGCCGTCGAACGCGAACGGCTGGGTGTACGCGTCGACCGCGGGCGCGTCGGGCGGAACCGAGGCGTCGAGCGCCGACGAGTCGCCACCGCACGCGAGCAACGTCGAAGGAGCGAGAAGGAAGAAGAACGTTTGCGTGAACAAGCGCATGCGCGCGACGCTACCAGAACGCGAGGCGCGGATGAGCGAACCGCATGCGCGCGTTGCAGAGTCTCGAAATGAACGAGCTAGCCCTCCACCCAGCTCCGCCCCAGACCGACACGCCGGGGTATCGGCGCGCGCGGGCCTTGCTGCCGGCGCTCTTCGTCCTGCTCGGGCTCGTGTCGGTGCTCCGCCGCGAGCCACCCGGCGGCGATTGGCTCGCGCCACGGCCCGGCTCGTTCTTGCTCTGGCTCGCGATCGTTCCGTTCGCGCTCGCTTCGATGGCGGCGTGGGGGCGCCTCCAGCGTGCTCGGTTCGCGTCGCTGCGGCTCGTCTGGGATGGCGACGAGATCTCGCTGCGTGAAGGGTCGATCGTGCGCGCGACGATTCGCTGGTCGGACTCGCGCGTGCACCTCCGCCGACGCGACGACGCCTCGATCGCTGCCGTCACGATCCGCGACGACGGCGATCGCGCCATCGAGCTGTGTGGGCCCGAGGTCGCGGGTCGTCCGGGGCGGAGCCACTGGATCGACTCGTTCGATCCGATCGAGCCTGCCCTGGCGCGCGCGCGGGAGGTCACGAACGGCATGTACGAGCCACCGCAGCTCCGGTGGTCGTGGTGGCTGCTCTACGCGCCCACGCAGTTCTTCCTGCTGCCGTTCTCACAGAACGTGTTGCTCACGTTTCCGGCGCTCGGCTTCGCGATGTGGCTCGGTCGCGGCCCGTTGGTGCTCCTCCGAGATCGACATCAGGCTCTCCGTGATGCGGCGCTCCCGCGCGTCAGCGATGCGGGCGCGAGCACCTATCGCGAAGCGCCTCTCGTGCGTCGTCTTCCCGGCCCGACCGACGAAGAGCGCCGCATCCAGCTCGAGCGCGCACGCTTCGCGCTGATCGACTGCGCGCTCGGCGTGCTCGCGGCGCTGGCGTTCTTCGCGCTCACCTGACGCGCTACGCTGCGCGTCCCGTGAGCGACGACGACATCTCCGAGACGCGCGGCAAGGGCGAAGGTGAGCTTTCGCTCGACTTTCCACGCGGGCGCATCGTGCGTCTCGGCGCGCTCGGCGCGCTCTTGGGGTTCCCGGGGCTCGGGCTCTGGGTCGCGCTGATCCCCGCGGCCTTGCTCGCGAGCTCGCTCTCCGACGGCGCGCTCACCGCGCTGCTCGCGATCACCGCGCCGCTCACCTTCGCGATCTCGCTCCTGCTCCCGCCGATGCTCCAGCGCGCGCGCGCGCCACGTCCTGCGCGCGTGACCTGGGATCGCGAGGGCATCACCGAGCACGACGGCCCGCACGTGCGCACGGCGATCCGTTGGCTCGACGCGCGCGCCCGGATCGACGACGCCGAGCGCGGCCGCGTGCTGCAGATCACCGACCGCGACGGACGCGCGATCACGCTCGCGACGCCGCGCGCCGCCCCGCGCTGGCTCGCGCGCCGCAAGGCGTGCACGCCCGAGCTCGATCGTCTGGCGCGCGTGCTCGTCGACGTCGAGACCGGCCCCGAGATCGCGCCCGACGCGCGCGACGCGCGACGTCCGACGATGGGCCCGCAGGTCGCGCTCCTCACGGTCGCGCTCGCTGCGATCGCGCTCCCGATGATGTGGCTGGTGCCGGATCTGCGCCGGATTCTCCCGGCGTTCGGCGCGCTCCTGGTGTGCATCCTGTGCGCCGCGCCCGCGCTGCGCCCGCTGCACGAGCTGCTCGATCTGCTCGCGCTCGGGCGCCGGTTCGAGCGCAGCGACGAGTCGACGATCGAAGAGGGCGAGGGGCGCGAGGCGATCGTGAAGCGCAAGGAGGGCACGTGGCTGCGGCTCGACCTGAGCGCGGCGCGCCATCCCGACGCGTGGCTCGCGACGCGCGTCGAGACGCTCGTCCATGCAGTGCTCCCGCTCGCCGGATGGGTCCCGTCGCCACAGCGGCTCGGCATCGGGCCCGCGGTCGCGGTGACGGACATCGAGACCGCGCACGAGCGCGAGGTGCGACGCGATCTCGTGCGCGCCGCGTCGATCGAGCTCGCGGCGCGAGGCGCTGCGGTCGTGTGGTGGGCGATCGCCTCGCTCCGGCCGCTCTGGGAGTGACCTCGGGTTGAGCCGCACCGTTCGCGCGCATAGGTGCGAGGCGACGGGGCCCCTCGGCGCAACGATGCGCCGCCGGCGTGGTGCGCCCGCAGGAGGGACGAGTGTCGGCCGAGCGCATCGCGTCGTGGATCCTCACCGGCCACGGTCCCGTGTCCCGGCCCGCTCCGCCCGCTCGTACGGCGGTCGAGATCCCGGCGCTCCGGCGGTGGATCGGGCCCGCGTTGCTGCTCTCCACGACGCCGATCCTCGTCGTCGTGCTGTGGATGACCTGCGCGCACTTCGACGGATCGATCGCGCTCTTCCTCGCGCAGATCGACCTGGGCACGTTCGTGCGCCTGTTCCCGAGGCCCACCACGAGCGCTGGCGCGATCCTCGCGCTCTGGGTCGTCGCGCAGACGCTCCTGCTCGCGGTGCTGCCCGGTCGCGAGCACCTCGGGCCGGTCACGCCCACCGGGCGACAGCCTCGTTATCGGCTCAACGGCGTCGCCGCGTGGGCCGTGACGCACGTCGCGCTGATCGGCACCTGGGCGCTCGATCTCTGGTCGGCGAGCACGGTCGTCCGCGAGCTCGGCGCGATGATCGTCATCCTCAACGTCGCCGCGCTGCTCTTCTGCGCGTTCCTCTACTGGAAGGGCCGACACTACCCGTCGTCGACCGACGCGACGTACACCGGATATCCACTCTTCGACTTCTTCCAGGGCATCGAGCTGCATCCGACGCTGCTCGGAGCGAGCCTGAAGCAGCTCGTCAATTGCCGCGTGTCGATGATGGGGTGGAGCGCGCTCTTCCTGTGCTTCGCGCTGCACCAGTGGGAGACCTACGGATTCATCGCGAATTCGATGCTCGTCTCGAGCGGTCTGGTGATGCTCTATCTGCTCAAGTTCTTCGTCTGGGAGAGTGGCTATTTCGGCTCTCTCGACATCATGCACGACCGCTTCGGTTACTACATCTGCTGGGGCGTGCTGGTCTGGGTGCCGTCGGTCTACACGATCTTCGGTCAGTATCTCGCGCATCATCCGCGCGCGCTCAGCCCGCTCGCCGCGATCGCGATCACCGCGCTCGGGCTCGCTGCGCTCTGGGCGAATTACGAGGCGGACGCGCAGCGCCAGCGCGTCCGCGCGACCGGTGGGAAGACGACGATCTGGGGTCGTCCGCCGAAGACCATCGTCGCGCGATATCGCACGAGCGAGGGAGTCGAGCGCACGAATCTGCTGCTCGTCTCCGGCTTCTGGGGCGTCGCGCGGCACTTCCACTACGTGCCGGAGCTCGTGCTCGCGCTCTGTTGGGCGCTGCCCGCCGGGCACACCCACGCGATTCCGTATTTCTATCTCGCGTTCCTCGCGATCCTGCTCTTCGATCGCGCAGCCCGCGACGACAAACGATGTGAACGGAAGTACGGCGCCGCGTGGGAGGAATATCGACGCCTCGTGCCCTACAAGATCGTCCCCGGCGTCTATTGATCGCCAGTCAGTCGGGCCCGATCAGCCGGCCCGGCGAGCTGCCCGGCGGCGTCGCCCATCGCGCGCACACCGGTCCGACCACCGCGAGCCCCGCGCTCGGCCCTTCGTCGCGTCGATCGTGGTTGCCATCCCACTCGGACGAGATGCCGACGAGGATCTCGCCCGAGCCGTCGCCGTCGACGTCGACGAAGAGCGGGCGCTCGGTGCGCGTCCGCGAGAGGCGCGGCGTCGAGACCCGCACCGCGCCGGTGCGCGCATCGAGCAGGCGCAGCGTCGTCTGATCCGCGTGCAGCACCTCGAGCGCGAGGTCTCCGTCGACGTCGACCACGGTCACGCCGGTGACGCCGCTGAGGCCGTCCTCGATCGCGATCGACCAACCGTCGATGGTGCACGAGGGGTCGTGGCACCGCGGGTCGTAGAGCGCGAGCCGGGACTCCGACGCGACGAGGATCTCGTCGTCTCCGTCTCCGTCCACGTCGACGAGGGTGGGCGGCCCGCCGGCGGGCCCGGTCGCGCCCATGCGCAGCCCGCCGGCGAGCATCGTCGTCCACCGCACCGCGCCGTCCTCGCGATCGAGCAGGAAGAGCCTGCCCTCCGAGACGAGCGCGATCGCGGTCTCGCCGATCGCGCAGAAGCCGTCGCTCACCGCGGCCTGCCAGAGCACGGAGCCATCCGCGCGGTACGCCGTGCCGCCCGCGACGATCTCGAGCACGCCGTCACCGTCGAGATCGCCGGCGCAGGGCATCGGGCCGTACACGCGGTTGATCCCGCGATGGCCCGACGCGCGCCAACGCACCTCGCCGGTGCGGCCCTCGACGAGCCCATAGCCCAACGCGACCTCGACCTCACCGTCGCCCTCGAGATCGACGACGAGCGGCGTGCCCGAGAGCGAGCGCGGACGACCTTCGGGCAGCGGGACGTCGAGCATGCGCACCTCGTCGAGCGAGGGCAGGTCGGCGCGCCATCGCACGTGGCCTTCGTGATCGAGGGCGATCGCGCCGGAGAAGCGGCCGAACGCGACGAGCTCGGGCTTGTGGTTCGCGTCGAGGTCGGCGCTCGCGAGCGTGCCCGTCGCGGCGATCTCCGCGTCGTCGAGGGGCAGCGTGAGCACGCGATCGCGCGCCCACAGCCGCAGCATCCCCGCGCCGTCCCACGACGACGGCATGTCGGGCGCGCAGGTGGTCGCGTCGCCGGCGCTCGCACACCGCGTCGGGTCGAGCGCGACGTCGCCTTCGCCCGCGTTGGTCAGCGCGCCGTGGGTCACGAACGCGACCGTCGTCTCGTGCCCGCTGCGAAACGCGATCGGCATCGCGGTCACGTCGGCGACCGCGTCGGGCGACACGGGCTCGACGCGCAGCGTCCACGGCGAGCAGATCGTCGTCGCGTCGCGTGGCTCGCCGGCGTCCGCGCCGGGAACGCCCGCGTCGACCTGGTGTGGGTCGCCGTGGGGCCCGCGCTCGAGCTCGTGAGAGAGGTGACAGCCCGCGACCATCACGCCGCCCGAGACCAGCGCGGCGAGGGCGCCCGAAGACGAGTGGAGAAGCATCGTGAAGCGCTCCGTCAAACGGCGTGCCGCGCGAAAACCTCCCCTCGCGTGGGCGCGCGATCGCACGCGCGTCATCGCGGGCACGCTCGCACGTGCGCGCCGCGACACCGCGCGGTCACCACCAACGGCGCGACCAGTCGAGCATCGGCTGCGGCTCGGGATCCACGCCGCGCGGTCGCGGCAGGAGCACCGGCGTCCGCGGCTGCGACATGACCCGCGGGCCCTCGAACGCGATCGTGTCGATGCATCGCAGCCGGCCGCGCAGGTCGACGCCGACCACCAGCTCGTCCGCGCCCGCCGCGCGGCGATATCCGGCGACGTCCTCCGCATCCCCGCACGCGATCGGATCGATCGCGCGCCACGCCGCTTCGGGCACCCGCTCGTCGGAGACGAGCGCTTCGGCGACCGCGCCTTCCGCCGACTGTCCCGCGCATCCGCTCAGCACCGCGAGCGCGGCGGCGAGCGCGTACGTCCAGCGCGTCTTCATGACGACCTCTTGCGGAGCCCGTACTCCTTGGCGAGCTGCGACAGGCGTGGACGTTTCATCCCGAGCCGCTGCGCGGCCTGCGAGAGGTTGCCGCCCGCTTCGTCGATCGCGCGCTCGATGGCGCGCCGCTCGAGCGAGCGGCGCAGCTCGTACACCGAGTGACCGTCGCCGAGGCTCGCCCAGTAGAGCGTCTCGAGCTCGCCGCTCTCGGTGCTCGGGTCGCTCGGCGCCCCGTGCTGCGGCGAGACGTGCTGCGGCGCGACCAGGTGCGGCGCGACGTCGTCGATCTCGAGCGTCGCGCCGGGCGCGAGCACCGACGCAGCGCGCAGCACGTTCTCGAGCTCGCGCACGTTGCCCGGCCAGCGGTGCGCGCGCATCCGCGCCGTCGCGGCGGGCGAGAGCCGCTTCGGCGCGGCGCGCTCGTCGCGCGCGATCCGGGCGAGCAGCGCGTCGGCGATCGCGGGGAGATCGTCGATGCGGTCGCGCAGCGCGGGCACCTCGAGCACGATCCCGCGCAGTCGGTAGTAGAGGTCCTCGCGCATCGCGCCGCGCTCGACGAGCTGCTCGAGGCGCCGGTGCGTCGCGGCGACGACCCGCACGTCGACGCGGATCGGCGTGGTGCCGCCGACGCGCACGATCGTGCGCTCCTGGAGCACGCGCAGCAGCGCGACCTGCGTGGGCGGCGAGATGTCGCCGATCTCGTCGAGGAAGAGCGTCCCGCCCTGCGCGGTCTCGAACAGGCCGAGCTTGCGCGCGCTCGCGCCGGTGAACGCGCCGCGCTCGTGGCCGAAGAGCTCGCTCAGCAGCAGCGACTCGGTGAGCGCCGCGCAGTTGACGCGCACCAGCGGACCGCGGGCGCGCGGGGACAGACGGTGCAGCGCTTCCGCGACGAGCTCCTTGCCGGTGCCGCTCTCGCCGAGCACGAGCACCTGCGCATCCGAGCCCGCCACGCGCTCGATCGAGCGCCGCAGCCGATCGATCGCGCGCGATCCTCCGACGATGATCCGCGTCGCGGCGGTGCTGCTCGGCTGCGGGCGCGCGCCCCACGCGCGCTCGCGCAGCGAGTGCAGGGCGCGCGCGTCGGTGCGCTTCGCGAAGAGCTCGCGCGAGTCCTCGGGCACGTGCTCGGTGACGCGCGCCTCGAGCTCTCCGGCGCGCTCGAGCGAGGTGCGCGCGCAGTCGAGCGCGCCGTCCGCGAGCTGCGCGCGCGCGAGGTGACACCACACGCGCAGCTCGACCTCGACGTGCTCGGTGCGCGTCGCGAGCTCGCGCGCCGCGCGTGCCAGCGAGGCCGCGGGCCCGCCGGTCGCGATCGCGAGGAGCACCTCGAGCTCCTGCCGCTCGCACTCGAGGCGCGGCGACGTGCTCGTCCGAGACGCGTCGTGCAGCGCGCGGCGCGCGAGCGCGACGTCGCCGAGCTCCAGCGCGCAGCGCGCCACGCCGAGCGCGCCCTCGGCGAGGCTCGACGGCTCGCCCTCGCCGGAGCGCACCATCTCGAAGAGATCGCGCGCGTGCTCGACGTCGCCGAGCGCGAGGAGCACCGCGCCATCCACGAGCGTGGCGCGACGGGCGAACGCACGGCGCGGCTCGTCCCCCACGACGCGCCGCGCGCGCTGCACGAGCTCTCGCGCGCTCGCGGGATCGCCGAGCGTGAGCTCGAGCGACGCGCGGTTCAGGAGGAGGCGCGCGAGCCAGTCGCGGTGCCCGATCGGCTCGAGGATCGCCGCCGACTCGCGATAACAGCGACGGGCCGCGCTCCAGCGCCCGCGCAGGTGGTGGAGCACGCCGAGGTTCTCGAGCGCGATCGCGCGGTGCCACGCAGCGCCCACCGAGCGCGCGAGCTCCGAGCTCACCTCGAAGTGCGTGGCCGCGTCGTCGAGCGCGCCCTCGCGCATCAGCACGATCGCGAGGTTCTGGCGCGCGACGCACTCGTGGGTGCGCAGCGCGCCCGCGAGCGACAGCGCGAGATCGTCGCCGAACCACGCGCGCGCGGCGCGCGTGTCGCCGGTCGCCAGCGCGATCTTCCCGAGCACGTTCTGCGCGTCGATCCGGAGCGCCACGTGATCCTGCGCGGACGCGTCGGCGAGCGCGTGCCGCGCGTCGCGCTCGGCACCGGCGAGATCGCCCGTCGTGTAGCGCGCCTCGGCGGCGAGGACGCGCGCCTCGACGTGCTCTCGCGTCGCCGCGCCGACCGTGACCGCCTCGAAGCACGTGATCGCCTCGGCATGTCGTCCTGCGCGCAGCAGGATCTCGCCGCAGCGCAGCCGCACCGCGAGATCGTGGGGCGCACGCTCGCACACGGCGCGCGCCGACTCGATCGCGCGCTCGGACTCGCCGAGCGTGCTCCACACCCGCGCGAGCCGCGCATCGAGCACCACGCGCTGGGCCGCGTCGTCGTCGAGCCGCGCGCGCGCCGCGGTGAGCAGGTCCGCCGCTTCTCGCGCCCCGTGACGCGCCGAGAGCGCCGGCTCGGCGGCGAGCGCGAGGCGCACGTGGAGCATCACGTCGTCGGAGCGCGACGCGTGCCACGCCGCTTCTTCGATGGCGCCCATCCGCTCGAGCGCGCGCGCCGCGTGCGCGTGCACCGCGCCCTGCACCGCACCGTCGAGCATCGGCGCCGGGCGGGGCCACGCGACGGCGGGCGCTCCGTCGCGATCGCGCGCGAGCGCGCCGAGGCGCTCGAGATCGCGCTCGAGCACCGCGCGATCACGCGGCTCGCTCAGGAGCGCCGCGAGCGGCACGGAGCGCCCGATCGCGCGGGTGACGCCGAGCGCGAGCGCGACACCGGATCGCGCGTCGGGGGCCTCGGCGCGCGCGACGGGCTCGGGCGCGGGATCGGCCGCGGTGGTGAGCCAGCGCTCGAGCGAGCGGACCCGACCTCCGGTGCGCGCCGTGATCCACGTGGCGATCTCCGGCTCCGCGAGCCAGCTCGCGAGCGCGCTCGCGTCGAACCGCCCGGCCTCGCACGTGATCGCGCGCGGCGCCTGGATCAGCGTCGCGAGCGCGCCTCCGTCGGTGCTCGCGCGCGACGTGGTGCCGAGCACGACGATCGCCGGCTTCGAGGGTGTCTCCGCATCGACGCGCGGCTCGAGCCAGGCGCGGAGCACCTCGGCGGTGCCGTGGTCGACGTGCTCGACGTCGTCGAGCACCAGCAACAGCGTTCCGCGCTCGGACGCGCGCTCGACGACCATCCGGATCGCGTCGACGAAGCGCACGCGTCGCTCGGCGTGGAGCGACTCGCGTCGCGCGAGCGGCGCGTCGCGATGGAGCCGCACCACGTCCTCGGCGGTGCTGTGCTCCCACCAGCGTGCGTGGCAGCCAGGAGCGCACGCCAGCGCACCGTCGAGCTCGTCGTGCACCGACGCGAGCGAGAGCGCGCTCTGCACGATCGGCGCGAGCGCCGCGTAGGGCCGGCCCGGGACGCAACGCCCACGGAGCACGGTCGTGCCGGCTCGTGCCGCGTCGACGAGCTCGGATGTCGCACCTGGATCGGCGCCCAGGACGAAGAGCGCGCGTGGACCCGCGCGCGTCGCATCGGCGATCGACGCGCGAAGCGCGCGTGATGCCGTCGTTTCCGGGAGCTTCGGTGGAGGTGCGGACCACGACGCGCGAGGAAGCGATGGCTGCATCGTGTGTGCGAAACAGCACGTCGCGTGCCCGCGAGATCGCAAGAAGACCGCGAGCGCGGATGCGCGGAGCGTCACGCCTCGCACGCACGACGTCACGCCCCGCACGCAGCGCGTGCGATCCGCGACGTCGTCCACGCTCACCGCTTCCGGCGCGCGTGTTGCGCCTTCGTCATGCGCTCGAACGACTCGTCGAGGAACGACCACACCGCGGCGATGCGCGGGACGTCGCGGAGGGCGCGATGCCCGACGAGCCAGAGCTCGTTCTCGGCGACCTCCGCGAGCGACCTCGCGAGCGGTCGCGCGAGCGGCACCTCGACGAGTCGATATGCGTGCACGAACGGGCTCGGCGCGACGAGCACGCCGAGCCCGGCCTCGGCGGCGCGCGCCTGCGCCGAGAAGTCGCTCGTCGCGAGCACCGCGGTCATCGCCGGTGCCTCGCGCTTGAGCCATCGCATCGTCGGGAGCGACGCGAGGTCGTCGGCGTACGTGATCCAGCGTGCGTCGGACACCCGCTTGAGCCGGCCCAGGCGCGTCACGTAGGCCGGCGCGCCCAGCACCGCTTCGCGCGCCGTGAAGATCCTCTTCGCCACGAGATCGCCGGAGCGCGGCCTCGCCACGCGCAGCGCGAGGTCGGCGTCGCGTCGTGCGAGGTCCGCGTAGCCGATGCTCGCGTCGAGCTCGATCGAGAGCCGCGGGTGCTTCGCGACGAGCTCGACCAGCAGCGGTGCGACGAACGCGTCCGCGAGCCCCGGCGGCGCGGTGATGCGCACCCTGCCTTCGATCTCGCGCTCGAAGGTCTCGGCGTCGCGCGCGAACCCCGATGCGCCGGCCTCCATCGCCTCCGCCGAGGGGAGGAGCCGCTCCGCGGCCGCCGTCGCGCGCAGCCCTTCGCGCGTCCGATCGAAGAGCCGCAGCTCGAGCGCGTCCTCGAGCGCGGCGAGGCGACGGCTGACGGTCGACGCATCGACCCCGAGCCGCGCGCCGGCCCGCGCGAGGGAGGGCTCGCGGGCGAGCGCGAGGAAGAGCTGCACGTCGTCCCACCGCAGCGGCGTCGAGCCCGTGGCTTGCACGATTGCAAGGATGGCTTGCAGCGCGACCCGTGGCCATGCATCCGCGCAATGCTCCGCTCGTGGCGCCCAGAGCGCGCCAGGAGGAACGGAAGACATGTCCAGCTCGCTCCACGTGGTCCTCGGCGCCGGTCAGATCGGCACCGCTGTCGCGCGCTTCCTCGCCGAGCGCGGCCACCGCGTGCGCCTCGTCGCGCGCAGCGGCGGCGCCGCGATCCCGGGCGTCGAGCGCGTTCGGGGCAGCGTCGCGGACCCTGCGTTCGCGGCCGAGTGCGCGCGGGGCGCGGAGGTCGTCTACAGCGCGACCAACGTCCCGTACGATCGCTGGCACCGCGAGCTCGCGCCGCTCGTGGAAGGCGCGATCGTGGCGGCGAAGAGCGCGGGCGCGCGCCTCGTCGTGCTCGACAACCTCTACGCGTTCGGCCGCATGGGCGGCGCGCCGATGGGCCCCGAGGGCCCGTTCGAGCCCTGCTCGAGGAAGGGCGTGCTCCGCAAGCAGCTCGCCGAGCGCGTGCTCGCGGCGCACCACGCGGGCGAGGTCGAGGCGGTGATCGCGCGCGCCAGCGACTTCGTCGGTCCCGAGATCGTCGGCGCGCACCTCGGCGAGCGCTTCTTCACGCGCGTGCTCGCGGGGAGCCCCGGTGAGTGCCTCGGCGACGCGGATCTGCCGCACGCGTTCACGTACGGGCGCGACGTCGTGCGTGGGCTCGCCGCGCTCGGACGCGCGCCCGACGTCGCGGGTCGCATCTGGCACCTGCCGACGCTCGAAGCGCGCTCGATGCGCGCCTGGGGCGAGGCGCTCGGCCGCGAGCTCGGGGTGGACGTGCGGATCACGAAGCTGGCCGGCTGGCTGCTCGCGATCGCCGGCGTGGTCGTGCCGATCATGCGCGAGCTCCGCGAGATGACGTATCAGTGGGAGGCGCCGTACCTCGTCGACGACTCGGCGTTCCGCCGCGTGCTCGGCATCGAGCCCACTCCGTTCGACGAGCAGGTGCGCGCCACCGCCGCCTGGGCGCGCGCGAAGTACGGCGCGGAGGCGACCGCGCGCGCGGCGTGATCTGCGAGGCATCCGCGGCGTTCCCGTGTAGCCTCGGCTCGTGGCACTTCGATCGCGGCTCCTCGCTCTCGCCGTCCTCCTGATCGCCTGTGGAGATCCGACCCCCGGGCCCACCGACGGCGGCACACGGACCGACGCGTCCTCGTTCGACGCGTCTTCGTTCGACGCGAGTGCCGACGCCGCGACCGACGACCCCGACGCCTCGACGGACGATGCGGCGATGGATGCAGGGCTCGACGCGGGCGCGCCCGACGCCGGGCCGCCCGTCGAGGGGATCGTCTCCGGCAGCTGCGACGAGATCGACACGGAGCTGCTCGATCCATCGGAGTTCCTCTTCGAGAACGAGATCACGTTCCCGGTGCGGATCACCGAGGCGGACCTCGTGCACTTCACCGAAGGCGCGCGCGAGGTGCTCGAGGCAGGGACCGTCGGGGGCAGCAGCGTCTACAGCGAGGCGATGTCGTTCGAGGTCCTCGCGCGGTGCGAGGGCGCGACGCTCCTCGCGAGCGAGCCCGGCATTCGCTACATGGACCCGAACGGCACGCGCACCGATCTCCTCGTCGAGATCGACGGGCACCGCGTCGGCGTCAGCGTCACGCGCGCGGTGCACTTCCCGCGCGACGCACCGTATCCGGCGAGCGAGGCGCAGCGCATCCTGATGAACAAGCTCACCGACATCCACGCGAGCACCGCGAACGTCGACGAGCGCGATCGCTGGGTGAAGCAGATCCTCCACGTCATGGCGTACGCCCCGATGCACGCCGAGCAGCTCCGCGCCGCGTGGGCGGGGCTCTCGGAGGAGACGCGCGGCGACACCATCCTCCTCGTCACCGTCACGAACGGCGAGGACGCGTTCATCTACGACAACGAGCTGTGACCATCACGCGGGCTCTGCTCCTCTGCGTCCTCCTCGCCGGCTGCGGTGCGCGCACCGATCTCGGTGCGCCTCCGCCCGTCGAGCCCTTCGACGCGGCGCCGCCGCCGATCGACGCGGGCCACGACGCGCCGCCGCCGATCGACGCGCCGCGCTGCACGAGCGACGCGGACTGCGACGATCGGCTCGCCTGCACGCTCGATCGCTGCATCGACGGTGCGTGCGTCGCCGAGCCCGTCGACATGTGGTGCGACGACGCGCTGTTCTGCACCGGCGTCGAGCGCTGCGACGTGCGCGTCGGGTGCGTCGCGTCGCCGCCGGCGTGTGGCGACGCGATCGCGTGCACCGTCGATCGTTGTGACGAGGCGATCGACGCGTGCGTGCGCGAGCCCGACGCGGATCTCTGTCCGATCAGCCACCGCTGCGATCCCGTGATGGGCTGCGTCGCGCGCGCGCTCGCGCACGATCGCACGCGCCTCTACGAGATCGATCTCCCGAGCGGCGCGCTGCGCGAGCTCGCGCCGACGCCGGTCACGCTCACCGATCTCGCGCTCCATCCCGACGGCACGCTCTACGGCGCGGTCGCGGGCACGCTGGTGCGCGTCGACCCGGAGGCCGGCACCGTCGAGCGCCTCGTCGACGTGATGGGCGCGTTCGTCGGCCTCGACATCTCGCCCGACGGGACGCTCTACGGCTCGGTCGACGAGCGCGTCGTGCGCTTCGATCTCGCGCGCGGCGCCGCGATGCGCGTCGCGACGTTCCCCGGTGGGCTGCGCGCGAGCGGCGATCTCGCGTTCGTCGAGGGGCGCCTGTACGCGACGGTCACCGGTGGACGCGGCGGCGACTGGCTCGTCGAGGTGCCGCTCGACGGAGGCATTCGCGCGCGTGTGATCGGCGCGACGGGCCACGAGATGATCTGGGGGCTCGCGCCGTTCGGCGAGACGCTCTACGGGCTCACGCGCGGCGGCGTCCTCTTGCGCATCGACGTCACGACCGCGCGCGCGACCGTGCTCGCGCGACCGGGCGCCGAGTTCTTCGGCGGCGGCGCCCGCTAGGAGCTCGGCCCCTCCCGTCCGCGCGCTTCGCGCGCTCCCGTCCGGGACCCGCGGGACGAGCGCTCCGGTCGATGATCACCGCAGCGCGACGCGTCGCTCGCCCTCGGCGCGCGACTCGACGAACTCGAGCGGCATCCCGGTCGCGAACGCGAACACCGAGCCCATCATCCGCACCGCCGACGACGTGGAGATCGCGACCGCGCGCGCCAGCGCGTGGTCCTTGAGCGCGCGGAACATCTCGATGCCCGGCGCACGCACCTCGGCCGAGTATCCCTCGACCTCGAGCGTGTCGAAGAGCACGGCGCTCGCACGGCGCTGCATCAGACAGCGCTTCACGCCGTCGGTGGCCTGCTGCATCGCCGCGCCGTCGATGTATCCACGGTAGTGCACTCGGATCACGTCGCCGTCCCAGTGCACGCTCGCGCTCCCCGCCATCGGAGCGAGTCTGCCCGCGCGCGACGCGCGGGCTCAATCTCCTCGCCCGGAGCCTCCGCGTTCGACGACGATGGCGATCACGTCGCGGGGACGATCACGCGCACCCGGTGGTTGTGCGTGTCGGTGACGTAGAGGTTCCCCGTCGCGTGATCGATCTCGATCCCGTACGGGCGATCGAGCAGCGCCTCGCGCGGATCGCCGCCGTCGCCCTCGAACCCGCGCGTCCCGCAGCGGCCCGCGACGCCGTCGATCGTGCCCGCGTCGAGATCGATCGCGCGCACGCAGTGGTTGAACGTGTCGGTCAGGTAGAGCGTGCGCTCGTCCTCCGAGAGCTCGACGTCGACCGGGTTGTCGAGCTGCGCCGCGCTCGCCGGGCCCCCATCGCCCGCGTAGCCCCGCGTGCCCGTGCCCGCGAGCGTGTCGATCATCCCGTCGGGCGAGATCACGCGCACCCGATGGTTGTGGCTGTCCGCGAAGTAGATCGTGCCGTCGCCGGCGATCGCGATGCGGCCCGAGGGCTCCGCCGACTGCCCGAACGGCATCGCGAAGCGCGCCTCGAGCGCGGGCCCACCGTCGCCCCCGTACGCGCGCGCGCACGGCAGATCGCAAGCGCTCACGTCGGCGCCGCAGTGCGTGCGGCCGCTGCCCCCCGGGCACGCGACCGGCGTCTCGCCGTCCGCGCACTCGTTGGTCACGCACATGCCCGCGACGCGCTCGATCGTGCCCGTCGTCGTGATCCGGCGGATCACCTGGTTCGCCTGATCGACGAAGTAGAGGTTCCCCGCCGCATCGAAGTCGAGGCCCGCGGGAAGGTCGAGCACCGCGCTCGACGCCGGCCCGCCGTCGCCGAAGTAGTTGCGCCCGCCGGTGCCCGCGACGTCGCTCAGCGTGTCCGTCTCGAGGTCGACCATGCGCACTCGGCTGTTGTGCCAGGCCGCGATCCACATGTGGCCCGACCCGTCGAACACGATGTCGGTCGGATGATTGAAGTCCGCCTCGAGCACCGGGCCCGGCGGTCCGTCGCCGAGACGACCGCTGCCCGCACACGTCTCGATCACGCTCGTCTCGAGCGGGTCGCTCACCACGCGGATCCGGTGGTTGTTCCAGTCGACCACGTAGAGGTCGCCGTTCGGACCGATCGTCGAGTCCATCGGCAGGTAGAGCTCGGCCTCGCGCGCGAGCCCGTCGTCGCCCGCGAGCCCCGCGCGCCCGGTGCCGACGATCGTGCAGATCGTGCCCGGCGCGGGCTCGCACGCAGCCGGCGTCTCGGGCTCGCACGCGGTCATCGCGAGCAGCGCGCACGCCGCGACCTTCTTCGTCTTGCTCATCGTCACAGGGGCACCCTCAGGAAGCGGCTGTTCTCGGTGTCGGCGACGTAGAGCGCGCCATCGGGCCCGAACGCGATGCCCATCGGCCGCGCGAGCTGCGTCGCCGTCGCGTCCGCGCCCTCCGCGCCGGTGCCGCGCTCGCCGGTGCCGACGATCGTGGTCACGACGTCGGCGTCGCGATCCCACGCGCGCACCACGTGGTTCTCGGTGTCGGCGAAGTAGAGCCGACCATCGGGGCCGATCTCGAGATCGCGCACGTGCGAGATGCGCGCGCTCGCCGCGGGGCCTCCGTCTCCGTCGTAGCCCATCTCGCCGGTTCCGAGCACGGTGTCGATCACACCGGTCGCGAGATCGACCGCGCGGATGCGGAAGTTCAGACCGTCGGCGATGTAGAGGACGTTCGTGTCCTCGTCGAGCGCGAGCCCACCGCTCGGCTCGGGATTGCCGCCCGCCTCGAAGCGCAGGCGCGCGCTCGTCGCGGGACCGCCGTCACCCTCGAAGCCCGGCATCGGCATCGTGCCCGGCATCGGGGGCGTGCCCGCGACGGTCTCGATCGCCCCGTCGGGCGTGATGCGTCGCACCAAGAAGTTGCGCTGATCGAGCACGTAGAACGTGCCGTCGCTCGCGCGCACCAGCGCCTTGGGCTGGTTGAAGCGCGCCGCCGCGGGGTCGCTCGACCCGTCGCCGCGATAGCCCGGCGCGCTGCCGCACACGACCTCGACGAGCCCGGTCGTCGGATCCCACGTGCGCAGCTTGTGGTTGTGCCAGGCCATCAGGTAGAGCCGGCCCCGATCGTCGAACTGCAGATCGGTCGGGTGGTTCAGCGAGACCTCGCGACCGGGCACGCCGGTGCCGTCGAACTCGCGCTCCGGATCGAGCCGCGGCCCGTCGCCGATGAAGTCGCCGATCACCGTCTCGACCGTTCCGTCGGCGCGCACGCGCCGCACGAGGTGGTTGTTCCAGTCGAGGAAGTACGCGGTGCCGTCGGGCGCGAACTCGAGATCGATCGACCAGTAGATCGCGGTCTCGCGCGGCGGCAATCCGTCCTCGCCGAGCGCCTGCTCACCGGTGCCCGCGTAGACGCACGCGACGCCGCGCTCGTCCGGGCATCCGCTCTCCTCGCACGCGCCGAGCCCCGCCGCGGTGATCACACCGCCCGCGAGCACGCCCAGCGTTCGCAGCCTCGCTCCCATCACTCCCCCTCGTACGACGCGATCTCCTCGCGCCCCTGATAGATCAAGAGACCGCGCTCCAGCGGCTCTGCGAGCACCTGTCCGCCCGCGGCCCACACGCCGCCGTCGGGATCGATCCACACGGAATGCAGAGTCTCTGCCAGCGCGAGCCCGGTGTCCTCGACGACCCACGTCGCGCTCTCGCGCCGCACGAACGTCCCGTTGATCCCCACGGCACGACCGCTGTCGCGCGTGAGGAACACACCGAACAGATGGGGCACCAGGTCGGGTGCCACGTCGTGCCAAGCACCCTCGGGATCGCGCACGACCAGCACGCCCGAGCCCGCGCCACCCACCGCCGCGACGCTGCCGTCGGGCCCGACGTGCACCGTGAAGAGCGTCCGCGTGGTGCCCGCGTCGTGCATCGCGAGCTCCTCGCCGTCCCAGTGCAGCACGGCTCCGTCGGTGCCGACGATCCACGCATCGCCGCGCCCGCGCCCCCACACCTTGAAGAGCGATCGCCCCTCGAGCGCCTCGGGCAGCTCGATCGCGCGCCACTCGCTCCCGTCGTAGTGCCACACGAACCCCGCCACGCGGCCGAGCCCGCCGACCGCGAGCACGTCGTCCGGCGCGCTGCCCCAGATGCCGAAGATCGTCGGCGCATCGCTCGGCGTCTCCATGCGCGCGAACGACGTCCCGTCCCAGCGCAGGATCATCCCGCCCTCGCCGCCGACGAGCACCGAGCCATCGCTCTCGAAGCCGTGCACCCACCACGCGTCGCCCTGCGCGCCGGTCGGGATGCGCGTCCACCCGTCGCCGTCGTAGCGCAGCACGTACGGACCGTCGCCGGGATCGGCGCCGACCGTCCACACGTCGCGCGCGCTCGTCCCCCACACCGAGAGCAAGCCCGCGGGCAGCTCCTCCATCACGACGCGGTGCACGGGCTCTTCGCTCGGCCCCGGGCACCCGATCGTGATCAGCGCGACGAGCGCGATCTCAGCGCGGAGTCGGCTCGATCGAACCGGGAGGGCACGTGTAGTCCCAGCCATACGGGGGCTCCTCGCAATGCCAAGCGTGGCAGTCGATGCACGTCGTCGGGATCGCGCGACGATCGAAGACCTCGCGGCGCTGCGCGTCGAAGCGGCGCCACGTCCAGTCGTGCTCCTCGGTGGGCGTGGTGCCCGCCTCGAGCTTCTCCATCAGCACGAACGAGAGCAGCTCGGTGCACTCGGGGTCGTCGTACTCCGCCTTCAGCAGCGCGGCGCCGACGGGGTAGGGCGCGTCCTGCTGCGTGTAGGGCCCGAGCGCGCCGTCGTTCGCGAACACGCGGATGTAGCGCAGCTCGTGATCGTGGCTGAGCGTGCAGCCGTCGCGCGCCTCGGTCCACGCACGCTCGTAGTCGGTGGGGAAGGGCCCGTCGTCGGGATCCGGCTCTCGGCACGAGAGCGAGATCATCGCGATCACGACCAGCGCGGTGCTCCCACGTGCAACAGAGCGGCACATCGAGG
This sequence comes from Sandaracinus amylolyticus, assembly GCF_000737325.1. NCBI lineage: Bacteria > Pseudomonadati > Myxococcota > Polyangiales > Sandaracinaceae > Sandaracinus > Sandaracinus amylolyticus. The sequence goes on along the minus strand of NZ_CP011125.1, from coordinate 8,660,420 downwards.
CGCCCGCCTGGCAGTGAGCGTGCCAGTCGCTCAACGACCTTCGAGCTCCTCGATCGTCTTGGGCCAGTTGCCCTTCAGCAGCCGCGAGAGCGATCGATCCGCGAGCAGCTTCCCTTCGGTCTGGCAGCGCGGACAGTAGTTCGACTCGTTCTCCGCGTACACGATGCGCTGCACCTTCGTCCCGCACACCGGGCACGGCTGTCCGTACTTGCCGTGCACCGCCATCTCGGGCCGGAACGCAGTGACCTTCGCAGGGAAGCCGCCGGCGAGCTCGGCGCGCATGCGATCGATCCACTCCTCGAGCACCTCGATCGTCGCGCGATGCAGCGTCGCGATCGCCGCGTCGTCGAGGCGATCGCTGCGCGTGACCGGCGACATCTTCGCGCGGTGGAGGATCTCGTCGGAGTACGCGTTGCCGATGCCCGAGAACAGGCGCGGATCGGTCAGCGCGCGCTTGAGCGTGTGGCGCTCGCGGGTGAGCGCGTCCTTGAACTGCTCGAGCGTCGAGCCGAGCGGCTCGAGCCCGCCGCGATCGAAGTCGCGCAGCGCGGCCTCGCCGCGCACGAGGTGCAGGCTCGCGCGCTTCTTCGTCGAGGCCTCGGTGAGCAGCAGCGTCCCGTGCTCCGCGCCGTCTTCGCTGACGAAGTCGAACGCGAGCAGGCCCACCTTGCCGGGGATCTTCGCCTTCGCTTCGTCCTTCCACTGGAAGCGTCCGGCGATCATCAGGTGCACGACCGCGAACACGTCGGGCTCGATCGCGAAGACGATGCGCTTGCCCATCCTTCGCAGCCCGATCACCTCGTGCCCCACCACGTCCGCGATCTTCGGATCCACCGAGCGCAGCACGAAGGGCGACGCGAGCCGGATCGACGCGAGCGTGCGTCCGATCACGCGCGCTTCCAGCGCTTCGATGTAGAGCGTGATGTCGGGGAGCTCGGGCATGGGGAGCCCGATACTAACCGGCAACACCGCTGACGCGCTGCGGCGCGATCTCTACGCGCTGCGTCGTGGCGCGCACCGTGCTCGAAGGGGCGCGACGCATTCGCGGCGCGACGCAGCCGCACACACGAGGAGGACGATCATGGAGACGCACGAGCACGAGCTGCTGCAGTTCGAAGCGATGGGACACTTCACCGACGATCGCGCCGAGTCGCTGGTCGCTCGCGCGTGGCGCCGTCCCAACGAGACGCGCAACGCCAAGCGCGACGACGTGCGCGCGACGAGCGAGCTGGGCGCGCTCGCGCTGCCGCTCGAGCATTCGTGCCCGCGGCTCGCGTGAGCCGCGTGCGCGAGTCGCGCGTCACTGCGTAGCGGTGGCGCCAGCGACTGCCACCGTGACGACGCGTCTCGGCCGATCGCGCACGCTCGGCTGACGCGCCGCGGCGAGCAGTCTGTAAGGGCGAGAAGGTGGCGCGCGCGGTGCTCGGATGGGGGAGAGCCCGCGCGCACAGACGTCAGTCAGTCTGCGCGACGTGCGCGGGCCCGCGGCGCTGCGCGCGCGTCCTCCGCGCGATCGAGGTGCACGTCGATGCGCGCGAGCGCGTCGTGCAGCGCGCGCATGCGCTCCTTGCCGATCGCCTGCTCGAGCTCGCGCTCGACCTCGCCGAGCTCGTCGAGCAGCGATCGCCCCTTCTTGCTCGTGAAGCGGACGCGCGTCGCTCGCGCGTCCTCCGGGTCGGGCGCGCGCTCGACCAGCCCGAGCTCCTCGAGCTCCGAGACGAGCTGGTGGATCGCCTGCTTGCTCACGCCGGCGCGCCGCGCGAGCTCCGTCTGTCGCGTGCCCTCGAGATCGAGGTGCCGGAACAGCGCGGCGTGCGCGGGCCGGATCGCGATGCGCGTCCTGGCGGCGATGCGCTCGAGGGCGAGCTCGTCGATGCGTCGCGCGCACCGGGCGAGGAGCTGCGCCGGGCTCGCGCGCTCGTCGCCGCAATCGGGATCGAAGGGACGACGGACCATCCCCCGATGCTACCCGCACATGGTCAAGCTCGCCGACCATGTGCGACCGAGCCGAATCCACCACCGAGCTCACGCAGAGCCGCAGAGATCGAACCGAAACGATCTCTTCTCTGCGGCCCTCTGTGGTTGGATTCAGAACCGCCCGGCGAGCGAGAGCCCCGCGTGATGCGGCCCGGCGCTCGGCAGGATCGAGAGCGCCGGCTCCTCGTCGCCGCCCGACGTCGCGATGCCGGCGATCAGCAGCGCTGCGCCCGCCGCCTGCAGCAGGCCGTCGAAGATCAGCCACGTGCCCCGGTCGTCCGAGTCGAACGCGGTCGGCTTCACCGCCAGCTGGATCCACGGCCCGGCGATCGGCACCCAGCTCGAGTAGCGGAACGCGTCCCCAGCGATCGCTCGACGTGCCGTCGAGCGTCGATCCCGCGAAGATCCCGACGAAGCCGTTCACGATCCAGCCGACGCCCAGCATCACCGCGCCGGTCACGATCAGCCCGACGTTCGGCCCGCGCTCGCGGCGCGGCGGCTCGGCGGTCACGGGCGTGTACGGCGAGTAGCCCGGAGCGGGCTGCTGCACGATCACGATCTGTTGCCCGGGGTTCACGGGCTGTGCCTGTGCCGCAGCACGTCCTGGCACGTGCACGAGCGCGAAGCCGAGCGCGAACGTCAGGGCGATCGCGATCTTCGTGCAGAGCGCGTGCGTGCCGGTGTGTGAGTCCATCGTTCCTCCAGCTCCCCCGAGCTGCAGTCTCCGCAACGTCCGTGCCCGCGATCAACAAACCGGGTTGGTCAAGGACACTTGACCAACCGCGATCGTCAGAGCGCGCTCAAGAGCCCGTCGTAGCTCGCCGACAGGCACACGCGCGACGACACGACGCCGGTCGGCGTGCGCAGGTACGCGAGCTCGCATCCGAGGCCGGTCGGGCACGAGTCGTCGCTCGTGCAGAGGTCGATGCACACGCCGAGCGAGCGCTCGCACAGCTGGCTCTCGCAGTCGCCGTTCTGTGCGCACGCCGCGCCTGCTTGGCGGTTGTGCAGGCCCGCGCCGGTGTTCGCGAGACAGACCGGCACCGTCTCGACCGCGGTCATCCCGCGGATCGCCGCGGGCGCGTCGCTGCCGAACGTGCCGATCGTCGTCGCGTTGCCGCGGACCGAGCAGTGCGTGCCGCTCGGGCACTGCGCGTTGACCGCGCACGGCTGCGCGCACACGCCGCTGACGCAGCTCTGCGCGCCCCACATGCACCCGGGCTGACCCGCGCGACCGCACGCCGCGCCGGTGGTGCCGGTGCCGTTGTCGTCGAGCGCGCAGCGCGCGTACATCAGCGGCGAGGTCCCCGCGACCGACACGATCTCGCAGACCGTGCCGCTCGCGCAGCTGCCCGACGTCCCGGGCGCGTGGTGCGTGCAGTAGTCGACGCAGCGCTGCGTGTTGCACCCCGGCCCGATGCAGTAGCGATCGCAGTCGCCGCTGCGGCACTGCGCGTCTCCGCTGCACACCGCGCCGCCCATCAGCGTGCCGATCGGATCGGTGCTCTCCGCGCAGCCGTGCAGGTTGTCGGTGATCGTCACGCGATAGCGGCACGTCTGCGTCGCGGTGCAGCCCGCGCCGAGCGCGCCGGTGTAGCTGCCCTCGCAGAACGACGTGCAGACGTAGTTGCCGGTGCACATCCCGCCGCCGCCCACGACGCATCCGCAGAGCAGATCGTCGCCGCAGACGTCGGCGCCGCTCGAGAAGTTGCACGGCTCGCTCACGCCGCAATTGTCGACGGTGAAGCGATTGCAGTCGGTGTCGGATCCGTCGCAGCGCTCGGCGACGCGCGGCGAGACGTTCGGGGTCGTGTCGTCGCAGTCGCCCGCGCACTCGCTCAGACCGTCGCCGTCGTCGTCGCGCGGGTCACACGGATTGCACAGCTCGTCGAGGTATCCGTCGCAGTCCTGATCGATCCCGTCGCCGCGCCCGTCGGCGCCGCAGAGCTCGGGCGCGCCGGGGTACACGCTCGCGCGCGTGTCGTCGCAGTCGCGCTGGGTGGGATCGCTCGAGCAGGTGCCGAACGTGTCGCGATCGGCGTCGAACGCCTCGTCGATGCGTCGATCGCAGTCGTCGTCGGTGCCGTTGCAGAGCTCGGCGCGACCGGGGCGCACCGCGCCGTTCGCGTCGTCGCAGTCGAGGCACTCGTTCGATCCGTCGAAGTCGCGATCGACCGCGGGATCACACGCGCAGAGCTCGTCGGCCGCGCCGTCGCAGTCGTCGTCGACGCCGTTGCCGCAGACCTCGGTGCCCGGCGTGCCCGGCGTGCAGGTGCCGGGGTTGCCGCTCGTGCACGCGGTCGCGGTGCGGCGGCACGCGCCCAGGCCGCAAGTGAGCTCGGGCAAGCCGTCGTCGACCGTGCCGTCGCAGTCGTCGTCGACGCCGTTGCACGCCTCGGCGCTCGGCATGCCGGGCGTGCACGTCGCGGGGACGCCGCCGACGCAGCCCGCCTGCATGCGCGCGCACGCGCCGACGCCGCAGCGCACGGGCGCGATCCCGTCGTCGACGGTGCCGTCGCAGTCGTCGTCGAGGCCGTTGCAGATCTCGGCGGTCGGCGTGCCCGGCGTGCACGTGCCTCCACCGCTGCCCGAGCACGCGAGCACGACGCGGCGACACTCGCCGACGCCGCACACCGTGGTGCCGAAGCCCTCGTCGATCGTCCCGTCGCAGTCGTCGTCGGCGCCGTCGCAGGTCTCGCTGCCGGCGGTCCCGGGGATGCACACGCCCGGCGTTCCGTCGGCGCACGCCGCGACGGTGCGCGCGCACGTGCCGCGGCCGCACGCGATCGTGCCGAGCCCTTCGTCGATCATGCCGTCGCAGTCGTCGTCGTCGTCGTCACACGACTCGACGGCCGGCGCGCCCGGCGTGCACACGCCGACGACGCCTTCCGCGCACGCCGCCACCTCGCGCTCGCACGCGCCGGTCCCGCAGATCGAGCTGCCGAGCGCTTCGTCGATCGCGCCGTCGCAGTCGTCGTCGGCGCCGTTGCACGCCTCGCCGAACGCCGCGAGCGGCGTGCATTCCTGCGCGACGCCCGACGCGCACGCGGGCACCGTGGTGCGGCACGCGCCCTCGCCGCACGTGAGCTCGCCGAGCGCCTCGTCGAGCGTGCCGTCGCAGTCGTCGTCGACGCCGTTGCACGTCTCGTCGCTCGGCTCGGCGACGTCGCCGCACGCGCCCCACACCGGGAATTCGAACGTGACGACGCACGTCTGGGTGCCCATGCCGCACGCGCCGACGCCGCCGGTCGAGCACGATCGCGTCTCGCCCTCGGCCGCGCAGGGACAGCCCTCGCCGGTCTCCGCGCTGCACGTCGATCCGTCGGGGCGCTCGAGCTGCGCGTCCGCGCCGGCGTCGAGCGACGGGATGTACACGTCCTCGAGCGGCGCGATCGGCACACCGCAGGTGCAGCCGCTCGCGAGGACCGCGAGCAAGCACGAGACGACCATGCTCGCGGCGCGAGCACGACACGACCACGACATGCGGGACCCCCCCGAGGCGATCCCGGTGTATGGCCGTGCCCTTCGTCAGCCTTCACTCGTCGAGGTCGTAGAACACGCTCTCGTCGCCGCCCGGCTGCACGCGCACCGTGCGCGAGAACGTGCGCCCGTCGCGATCGACGATGCGCAGCCGCACCGTGCCCGAGGGGACGTTGGCTTCGCCGATCGGCGTGGTGCCGAGGAGGCGCGAGCCCACGTAGACCTTCGACCACGGACGCGTGTTGATCGAGAGGTGCCCGGGGCGCGCGACCGGCCCGCGCGCTTCCGCGGCGGCGCGCGGCAGCGGGGCCCACGCGAGCTCGACCTCGATCGACTCGCCTGCCCGCACGTCGATCCCGACGTCGTACGATCGATGATCCGGTCGCTCGGCGTGCACGAGATGCGCGCCCGCCGGCAGCTCGATCGGCGCGGCGAGCTCGTCCGCGCGCAGCGTGCGATCGCCGATGCGCACGATCGCGTCGGGGGGCGCGCCGCGCAGCACCAGGTGGCCGCTCGTCGCTGCGGGCGGCGCCGCGATCGTGGGCACGACCTCCTCGGGCGGCGCGACCACCGCCGCGGGCGCGCTCGTCACCGCGGGATGCGACGACGTCGCGCTGCTCGCGATCCACCCCGCGCCGATCAGCGCGAGCACCGCGGCCGCCGCGGCGCTCGCGATCCACGCGGTGCGCGAGCGCGTCGCGCTCGGCTCGTCGATCGTCGCCGGCATCGGCGTGCCCTCGACGCGCGCCCCGGCCTGCGGCGGCGACACACGCTGCGCGATCGGCGAAGGCCGCTTCCGGAAGCTCTCTCCGAAGGGCGTCGAGTCGACCAGCGGGCCCGCGTGGATCTGCTCCTCGAAGAGCGGCTCCATCAGCGACGCGATGCGCGCCGTCGTCACCGCCTTGCCGATCTTCGCGAGCCAGTCCTCGAGCGCCGCCTGCATCTCGCCCGCGGTCGCGAACCGATCGCGCGGCTCCTTCTGCAGGGCCTTCTGCACGATCGCATCGAGCTCGGCCGGCAGCGCCGCGTTCACGGTGCGGATCGACGGCACCGGATCTTCGATGACGGCGCGCATCGTCTCGTACTCGGTCGCGCGGTGATAGAGCGGCTCGCCGGTGAGCGTCTCGTAGAGGCAGATGCCGAGCGCGAACACGTCGGCGCGCGCGTCGATCGGCTTCCCGAGGCACTGCTGCGGCGACATGTACGAGAACTTGCCCTTCACCACGCCCGCTTGGGTCTTCGTGGTGTGCGACTGGGCCTTCGCGATGCCGAAGTCGAGCAGCTTCACCTGCCCGTCGAAGCTCACCATCACGTTGTGCGGGCTGACGTCGCGGTGGACGATCCCGAGCGGCTCTCCGTTCGCGTCGCGCGCGCGATGCGCGTAGTGCAGCGCCTCCGCGACGTACGCGACGATGCGCGCGCCGAGCTCGGGCGCGATGCCGCCGCGCCCGCGCGCCTTGCGGATCAGCTTCCCGAGCTGCGCGCCGTGGATCCACTCCATCGCGATGAAGTAGGTGCCCTCGAGCTCGCCGAACTCGTAGATGTGACAGATCTGCGGGTGCGTCAGCTGGATCGCGAGCCGCGCCTCGTCGAGGAACATCGCGACGAAGCGCGGGTCGTCCGCGACGTGCGCGAGGATGCGCTTGATCGCGAGCAAGCGCGTCGCTCCGACGCTCGTCGTCTCGCGGCCGAGGAAGATCTCCGCCATGCCGCCGAACGCGACGCGCCCGAGGATGTCGAACCGCCCGTAGGTGCAGATCGCGGGCATCTGCAGCGAGCCGCGGCCCTGCGAGGTCGGTCGTGCGCCGGAGGTCGGAGGCGGCGTGGGCTCGGCGTCGAGCGGGACCTCGACCGAGTCGGTCCCGATCGGCGCGTGCTCCGCGTCGTCGATCGACTCGATCGCGCGCGGTGCGAGCTCGTTCGCGAGCAGCGGCGAAGGCGGCGGCGGGATCGCGACGGGTCGCGGCGGGGGCGGTCGCGAGGAGGGATCGGAGCGCCGCGCGCCCTGCACGACGCGCGCGTGCTCGAGCACGTGGCTCGGGATCGCGCGCTTCGGCGGGAGCGTCGAGCGGCTCGCGTCGTCGGCGGGACCGAGCGGCTTGCGCACCTCGGTCCGAGCGTCCGCGTCCTCGTCGATCTCGGCGCGCGCCGGATCACCGTCGGCGCCGCTGCCCCTGGGCCCCGCAGAGGACATCCTGGTCGAAAAGCTACCACAACTTCGGATACGCTTCGCGGATGACACGCGGCGCGTCTCACCGAGGCTCGATCGTCGCCGTGATCGTCATGCTGGCGGCGTGGGCGCCCTTCGCGCATGCGCAGGACGCGACGCCACCGAGCGCTCAGCTCGCCGAGGTGCGCGAGCTCGCGTTGCGCGCCAACTACCGCACCGCGCTGCCCGCCGCGCAGGCGCTGCTCGCGCGCACCGATCTCGACGCCGCGACGCGCAACCAAGCGCTCGAGGTGCTCGCGACGATCCACCTCGCGATGCGCGACGAGATCGCGGCGCGCGACACGCTCGCGACGCTCTATGCGCGCGACCCCGCGCACCGCCTCGCCGATCCCGACGCGAGCCCGGTGGTGCAGTCGGCGTTCGCGCGCGCCCGGGAGTCCGCGACGCCGCTCGCGATCACGATCGAGCACGTGCCGCCGGTGCTGGCGCGACACGACGCGGCCGAGATCGGCGCGCGTGTGGTCGACCACGCGGACGCGGTGCACGAGATCCGCCTCGCCCACCGGGCGCGTGGCGCAGCGCGCGCGAGCGTCGTCGTGCTCGCGCTCGATGCCGACGGTGCCGCGTCGGGCCGCATCGCGCTTCCCGGCGACGACGCCGCCGCGGCGATCGAGTACTGGATCGAGGCGGCCGCGCCCTCGGGGCACGTGCTCGCGCGCGTCGGATCGCCCGACGCGCCGCTGGTCGTCGAGGTGCCCGCGGCCGCGCCGGTCGTGGTCGCGCGCGCGACGACGACGGTGGACGAGCCGCGCGATCACGTCGAGCCGGCGAGCGGCGACGTGACAGGCGAGTGGTGGCTCTGGACGCTGATCGGCGTCGCGGTGGTCGGCGCCGGCGTGGGCATCGGCGTCGGGGTCGCGGTCGCGAGCGAAGGGCCGAGCGACGGATCGCTCGGCAACGTCACGCTGCCGCTGCTCGCGTTCTGATCACAGGCCGCCGACCGACAGCGAGTAGGCGCCGCACGGGCAGTCCGAGTCGCCGCTCTGGTAGCCGTCGACGAACAAGTAGTAGAGGCCCGGCGCGAGCGTCGCCGACATCGACGAGCGCAGCCCGCCGCTGCAACCGTTCCCGCTGCAGCCGTCGTCGTTGCACATGCGCTGCGCGGTCGTCGATCCGTCGCTGCACACCGAGCGGACGTAGAGCGTCGAGTCGAAGCTCGTCCCCGCGGTGCACCCGCTGAACGAGACGGTGCGGCTCGTCGGCCCGGGCACGACGAAGTAGTAGACGCGCTCGCGCGCCGCGCCGGTGCCGACGTAGTCGCAGTCCGCGACGCTCGCGTTGACGTAGTCCGCGCCGAACGCGCAGGTGTCGCCGCTCAGCGTGGTCGCGCCCGCGGGGATCGCGGTGGGATTGCCGCAGCGATCGCTCTGCGTGCCCGGCGGCGTGATGTACACGTCGACCGGGATCGTCCCGCTCGCGGCGCTCCGCGTGTCGACGAACACCTGGTACGTGCCCGCGGGCAGATTCGTGAGGCGGAGCGCCGACGACGTGCGCCCGTCCGCGTCGTCGTTGCACGCGCGCTCGGCGCCGGTGCAGTAGCAGTTGCGCACGTAGAGCACGGTGTCGACCGCCGACGCGTGCGTCGTGATGAAGACGTCGCTCGCGCTCGCGAGCGTGAACGTGAGCACGCCTTCCGCGCCCGCGCCGCCGCAGGTGCCCGCGTGGCTGCTCGACGAGAGCATCACGTCGTAGCGGCCACCCGCGCCCGACACCGCGATCGCGCCGGTGCACCCGACGCACGCGCCGCAGCCCTCGTCCGTCAGCATGTTGCAGTCGTCGTCGACGCCGTTGCACGCCTCGGCGGGCGGCGTGCACGAGCCCCACGCGCAGTCGCCGCCGCAGGTGCGGGTGCCCGACGTGCCGCACGACGTGGTGCACGGACCGGTCGCGCCGGGCGAGCACGCGAAGCCCTCGTCGACGCGCGTGTCGCAGTCGTCGTCGCCGCCACCACACGCTTCCGGCGGCGCGGCGCACGCGCCCCACGAGCAGTCCCCCGCGCACATGCGCGAGCCGGTCGAGCCACACGACGTCGTGCACGCGCCGGTGCGCCCCGCGCAGCACGTGAAGCCGTCGTCGCACGCGCCGTTGCAGTCGTCGTCGACGCCGTTGCAGCTCTCGGCGGGCGGCGAGCACGTGCTCCATCCGCACGATGCGCTGCAGGTGCGCGAGCCCGTGGTGCCGCACGACGTCGTGCACGTCCCTGCGCTGCCCGCGCAGCACGCGAACGTCTCGTCGCATCGCGTGTCGCAGTTGTCGTCGGCGCCGTTGCACGCCTCGACGGGCGCCGTGCACGCGCCCCAGGTGCACGACGCGCTGCACACGCGCGCTCCGGTCGTGCTGCATCCCGTCGAGCAGGTGCCGGTCGCGCCGGGCACGCAGGTGAACGTCTCGTCCACGCGTCCGTCGCAGTCGTCGTCGTTGCCGTTGCAGCTCTCCGCGGGAGGCGTGCACGCGCTCCAGGTGCAGCTCGCGCTGCACGCGCGCGAGCCGGTCGATCCGCAGCTCGTCGTGCACGCCTCCATCGCGCCCACGCTGCACTCGACGGTCTCGTCGGTCTCGCCGTCGCAGTCGTCGTCGACGCCGTTGCATCCCTCGGCCGGCGGGGTGCACGCGCCGAGCGCGCAGCTCGCGTCGCATGCCCGCGAGCCCGTCGTGCCGCACGTCGTGGTGCACGCGGCCGTCGTGCCCGACACGCACTCGAAGCCCTCGTCGCTGCTCGCGTCGCAGTCGTCGTCGCGTCCGTTGCACACGTCGTCCGGCGCGACGCACGCGCTCCACGTGCAGTCGTCGCCGCAGGTGCGCGCTCCGCTCGAGCCGCACGCCGTCGTGCACGGCTGCGTCGCGCCGCGCACGCACGCGAACACGTCGTCGACGCCGCCGTTGCAGTCGTCGTCGATCGCGTTGCAGGTCTCGGCGGGCGGCGAGCACAGCGACCAGCCGCACGTCGCGCTGCACACCCGCGTGCCGGTCGTGCCGCACGTCGTGTCGCACGTGCCGGTCTCGCCGCGGCAGCAGGTGAACGACTCGTCGCAGCCGCCCTCGCAGTCGTCGTCGATGCCGTTGCAGACCTCGGGCGCGCCGGGGAACACCTCGGGGTTCGTGTCGTCGCAGTCGCTCGCGGGGACCGCCCCGATCACCGCGCACCGTGCGTCGCCCGCGCGATCCCCGTCGGCGTCGCGGGTGCGGTGCACGCACTCGCCGCGCATCGCTTCGTCGCACGCGTCGTCGGTGCACGCGTCGCCGTCGTCGCAGTCGATCGCGGCGCCGAGCGCGCACTCGCCGTCGACGCAGCGCTCGAGCCCATTGCACGCGCGATCGTCGTCGCACCCGTCGTCGTCGGTGCACGCGCGCGGCGGGCATCCCTCGAGCGGATCGCAGCTCGCGCCGACCGCGCAGGTGCTGTCGTCGGGCACGTTCTCGCACGCGCCGTCGGTGCAGCGATCGATCGTGCAGCCGACCGCGTCGTCGCAGTCTCCGTCGGTGCCGCACGTCGCCGCGTCGCGCATGCCCCCGTCGCCGCGGCCCGCGTCGCCCGTGCCTCCGTCGCGGGTCGGCGTCTCGCAGCGCCCGTCGATGCAGTCGACGCCCTCGTCGCAGCGCACCTCGCGGCACGCGCTCGTGAGCTCCACGTCGACCACGCGCTCGACGCCGGGGACGAACGCCGAGCCGACCACACGACGCAGCACGAACGCGCCGCCGCGCATCGCGGTCACGGTGATCGTGACCTCGCCCGACTCCATCTCGCCGGGCCGCACCGAGAGCGTCTGCGGCCACCCGTCGCGCAGCGCGACCTCGCGCTCGACCGTCGCCCCGGTGCGCCCGCCGCGCACGTCGATCTCGAGCGCGTCGATCTCGCCCGGCACTGCGAGATCCGAGGTCACGCGCACCAGCAGCGACGTCCGATCGGAGCAGGCCCCCAGCGTCAGGAGCGCGGCGACGAGGGCGCACGCTCGCACGAGCGGCTGGTGGCACTGCACGAGTCGGATGGTACCGCGCGAGGAGCAGCGCGCGACAGGCCTCAGCCGTTCGCCAGCCGCGCGAGCGCTTCGCCGTCGAGCCGCATCGTCTCCCACTCGCCGAGCGCGCTCGCTCCGAGCCGCCGGTAGAACCCGAGCGCGAGCTCGTTCCAGTCGAGCACGCGCCACTCGAGCCGCGCACCTCCGCGCGCGATCAGCGAGCGCGCGATCGCGCGCATCAGCGCGAGCGCCACGCCGTGACGCCGCGCGTGGGGCTCGACCCAGAGATCCTCGAGGTGGATCCCGGTGCTCGCGCGCCACGTCGAGTACGTCGCGAAGAACAGCGCGAACCCGACCGGCGCGCCGCTCATCTCCGCGACGAAGCACTCGAAGGGCGGGCGCTCCGACGCGAGCTGCGCGCGCAGCACCTCCTCGGTCGCCTCCACCGCGTCCGGCTCGCGCTCGTACGCCGCGAGCGCGCGCACGAAGCGCAGGATCGTCCCCGCATCGTCGGGCGTCGCCGCCCTCACGGTCACGTCGTTCGACATCCGCTCCTCACCACGCCAGCACCGCCGCGACGCCCGCGATCGCGATCGCCGCGCCGATCCATCGCCGCGACGGAACCACCTCGCCGCTCATCCGCGAGAGCACGAGCACGAACACCGCGCCGCTCTGGTTCAGCAGCGCCGCGCGCGACGCCGCGCCGTACTTCATCCCGCCGAGCCACAGGATCATCGCGACGTACGAGCCGAGCACCGCGCCCGGCACCGCCCACTTCCACGACGCGCGCTCACGGAACAGCGCGAGCACCTCGCGCCGCCGCCCCGCGATCGTCTCCCACGCGAAGAGCGCGATCGATCCCGCGACGAGCCTCACCGCCGTCGCCTCGATCAGCTCGCTGCGATCGAGCGCGCGCTTCGCGAGCACCACCGCGACCGCCGTCGTCATCACCCCCGCGACGCACAGCACGAGGCCGCGCCGATCGATCGGCTTCGCCTCGCCGCGCGGCTCCCACCCGACCACCGCGAGCCCGAGCACCACGAGCGGCGCGCCGATCCACAAGCCGGTCGTGATCGGCTCGCCGAGCGCGAGCACCGAGAGCGCGAGCACCGTCGGCGCGTACGCGCAGTCCGCGACCGCCGCGATCGACGCGTCCACCCGTCGCAGCCCCGCGAGGAAGAGCGTGTCCGCCACCGCGAGCCCCAGCACGCCGCTCAGCGCGAGCGCGCCCCAATCGCTCCACCCGCGCGCGAGATCGAAGCGCAGCCCGGTCGCGAGCATCGTCGCGAAGAGCAGCACGCTCGCGAGCGTGTTCTTGAACAGGTTGAGCGCCGCCGATCCGACGCCCTGCACGCGACGGAACGCGAGCACCGCGAGCGCCCACGCGAGCGCGCACCCGAGCGCCATCGCATCACCGAACGCCTGCATCGCTCACCCTGGAAATCGGGGCGCGCAGGCTAGCCCACGATGGTCAAGGGCGCCGGCAGATCGCCACGTCGGGCACACCGGGGACCGGCACGCACGACCAGCCGGTCGGGCACGTCCCGTCGCCGCACAGGCGCGTGCAGTACCCGCCGTCGGACGCGCACAGCGCGCTGTGGCACTCGCTGCCTCGCGCGCACGCCGCGCCGATGTCGCGCGTGCCCGCGCGCTGACACGCGAACACGAACACGTCGCCTGCCGGCGTCGGCGCGCAGCCGAGCCCGACCGCGCATCCGCCCTGCTCGGTGCACGACTGCGTGCACATCGCGGCGGGCGTCGCGCCGGGATCGCACACGCCGCTGCGGCACGCGTTGAGGCTCGCTTCGCCGTCGCAGAAGGCGCCGATCGGATCGTCGCCGAGGATGTCGTCGGGCGGCAGACAGATCGTCCCGGTCACGCCGCTCGCGGTGCCGCACGTGTACGCAGGCACGCCGAGCTCTCCGAACCGTCGCGGGCAGTCGCCCGCGCTGCGGCACTGCCCGGTGCACCCGATGCCCGGGATGCAGATCCCGGTGCGACACTCCGATGCCGCGTTGCACGGGCGCTCCACGTCGATGCACACCCGTCGCCCCGATCCGTCGAACGTGGTGCACGCGTGGCCGGCGGGACAGTCCGCGGCGCTCGCGCAGTCGCGCACGCACTGACCGCTCGATGCGTCGCCGAGGCACAGCGTCGTCGAGCACGTGCCCGGCGTCGCGGTGTTGCACGGCTCGCCGGTGTCGTCGGGCACGCAGACGCCTCCGACGCAGAGGTGCTCGCGCGCGCACTGCAGGTGGTTCGCGCAGGCACGCGTGCAGAAGCGCGTTCCGCCGCGATCGTCGACGCAGCGTCCGTCCGCGCACTGCGCGTCGGTGGTGCAGCGATCGAGGTACGCGCCGGTGCCGGGCGGCGGGCCTCCGTCGATCGGAGGGGCCACCCACGCGTCGATCGGCGGCGGCGTCGACGCGTCGAGCTCGACCGTCTGCGCGTCGATCGGCGTCGTGCTCGCGTCGCTGCTCGAGGCGTCGAGCTCGGGTGGCTGCGCGTCCGCGCCGCGCGCGCCGCCGTCTGGATTGCGGATCGGCCCCGCCTTCGCGCAACCGATCGCCAGCACCACCGCGCCCACCCACAGCCACCGCGACGACATCACCGGGCATCATCGCATGAGCCATCGCCCCTCGTGATACCGTCGCGTCCCGGAACTCCGAAGGAGCGAGAAGAGCCACTCATGAAACGTCTCGTCGCGATCACCGCGCTCGTCGCGCTCGGCGGCTGCTGCTTCGGCGGCGGCAACTTCACGGTCACCGGTCCGACCACGAGCATCGGCCCGGGCTTCGCGCCCGACCCCATGATCCTCGCCGGCAGCGCGGGCGGCCCGACCGACGCGAGCACGCTGAGCCCGACGTGTCGCGGCCACGTCGGCATCATTCCGAGCCACACGCTGCAGATCACCGGGCCGATGCCGCAGCTCAACGTGCTGGTGCGCGCCGATCAGGACACCACGCTCGTCGTGCGCCAGCCCGACGGCACGTACGTCTGCAACGACGACAGCGACGGTCTGAACCCCGCGGTCGCGCTCACGAACCTCGCGGCCGGCAGCTACAACGTGTTCGTCGGCACCTACGCCGCGGGCGCGAGCGCGTCGTACACGCTCGGCCTCACGACGAACCCCTCGGTCACTCCGTCGACGCTCGGCGCGGGCGGCGTCGTCCCGCCGTTCCCGCCGCCGGTCGGCGGGGGCCCGACGCTGCCGCCCCCTCCGCCGGTCGGCGGTGGTGGCACGCCGGGCACGGTGCTGCGCAGCGGCGTCGCGACGGTCGCGCTCGTCAGCGGCAACGTCCCGGGCGTCGCGGCGGGCACGCAGTGCACGTACACCCAGACCGCGGTCGACGCCGCACAGTACGGCTTCGACTGCCGCTGGCAGGTCACCTGCGGGAGCCACGTCGTCTACGGCGAAGCCGAGGGCGGCTTCAATCCGTGCACCGATCCGAGCTGGCCGCCGGGCACGCTGGTCGCGGACGTGAACACGAGCGGCAACGATCGTGATCCCTCGCTCGTGATCAACGCGGGCGGGCTGATGGTGCGCGACGACGCGCAGGGCGCGCGCGGCGAGTACCAGATCACCGCGACGATGGCGGCGCCGACCCCGATCCCGCCGGGCTGAGCGCCGATCGCGCGATGCACGACGAACGGCCGGCGCGATCGCGTCGGCCGTTCGTGTTTGCGCCGATCGAAACGGCCGACCACGACCACGTCGACGACCACGACCACGTGCGCCGCGCGAGAGCCGGCCTCGTCGTCGTGAGCGTGGTCGTGGTCGGCTGTTCCGCTCAGCTCAGTCGCAGCTCGCGCCGGGCGCGATCACCACGCCGCCTCGCCCCTCGATCACGCTGCGCAAGAAGCACCCGTACTGGTGCCGCACCGCCTCGAGCTGCACGAAGATGTCGTGGGGATCGCTGAACCCGTCGCCCGCGTACTGCACGACCACGCCGGTGTACGCGTCGCCGCGCTCCGACGTTCGATTCCCCTGCACCGGATACCCGAGCACGCCCTCGCGCCCGTCGAGCGCGAGCGCGTCCTGCATCGAGCTCCACACCACGTCGCCCGCCTGCGCGTGCCCGTACGCGAGCGCGACCGCGTCGTACACGCGCGTCGGGAAGTACGAGTCGCCTTCGCCCACCGGCTCGTAGACCGGCCGCGACGCCACGCCCTCGAGCGGACGCCGCGACAGCCGCGGCATGTACACCAGCGGCTCGGCCGGCTCCCACGCGAGCTCCAGCAAGAAGAGCGCGGGGTGCAGGTGCGTGAGCGTCCTTCCGTTCGCCCCGAGCAGCGCGCCCAGCAGCCCCGCCGCGCCCGGCACGAGGCTCGTCTCGAGGATGAAGTACGACCAGTACCCGCCCGCGCCGGTCGGCACGAGCGCACGGAAGCGCGGCTCGATCGCGCCCACGACGTTCGTGTACATCCCGCCCATCGACTGACCGAGCGCGACGAACGCCTCGCCGTCGAACCGATGCTCGCCCGCGCTCGCGCCCTCGCACGACGCGATCACCTCGGGCGCGATCGTCGTGCGCGTCATCGCCTCCACGAGCAGGCGCGACTCGAGCGCGCCCTGGCGGAACGTGTCGCGGAACGCGCCGAGGTTCTCGAGGTTCAGGTACGCGGTGTCGCCCGCGCCGGGCAGACGATCCGGGCTCAGCGGCAGCGCCGCGCCCACCGCCGCGAAGCCGTGCGCCGCGATCACGTGGGCCGGTCCCTCGCCTGCCGCGGGCTCGCCGCCTTCCACCCGCGGCCCGCGATCGACCACCTGCGACGCGACCCCGCCCGAGCCGTGGAAGTAGACCATCAGCGGCCATCCGTCCGCCGGCATCGCGCCGCGCGGGATCGTGATCACCACCGGCACCGTCTCGCGTCGCTGCTCGATCGGCGTTCCCTCCGCGTCGAGCTCGAACGTTCCTTCGGTCGCGAACGGCGGCGTGCCGCGCTGCATCTGCGGCATCGAGATCGTCCCGCGCAGCTCGCAGTAGCGATCCCACGTCCGCTCGAGCGCCAGCGACTCGAGCGTCACGTCGTGCGCCGCGATCACGCGCTCCGACATCGCGTGCAGGTCCGCGACCACGTCGCCGGTCGTCAGCACCGTCGCCGCCGCGACGTCGCCCGCGTCGACGTTCATCGTCGCCAGCGTCTCGAAGAGCGGCGCGTGGATCTCCGCGGCGCGAGTGCCCCACGGCGCATCGGGCGTCTCACCGCGCGCCAGCGCCGCGAGCGCGTCGGGCACTCCGAGCGGGCGCCCCAGCGCATCGCCGAGCGTGCGCATCACGACCACCGCGTACGTGCGATCGGGCGCGAGCACGAACCCCGGCCGAGGCGAGACCGCGAGCAGGTGCGCGCCCGTCGATCCGTCCTCGGGCATCGTCGCCGCGACCACCGGCACGAGCGACCCGCGCGCGGGCGAGTCGCGATCGACGTCGACGAGCAGGATCGGCACATCGGGCTCCGCCGCGATCACGTCGTCCGCCGATCGCGCCCCGAGCGGCGCCGAGAACCGCGCGTACACCACCGGCACCACCGGCCAGCCGCGACGCTCGTCGGCGAGCGGCAAGAGATCGTTCACCACGTCGGCGCCGCGCGGGTTCGGATAGCCCGCGAGGTCCGGCGTCCCGTCCTCCTCGAGCCGCAGATCGGACGGGAAGGGGAACGCGAAGAAGTCGTCGCCGATCGCGCCGAGATCGAACCGCGCGATCGCCTCGCCGGGATCGACCCAGGCGTCGCTCGTGCCCGCGTCGACGACCGCGCCGTCGTCGTCCCCGCACCCCACGAGCGCCACGGTCACCAACACCCACGCGAGACGCCACTGCATCCGCGCGATGCTACGCGCGCCGTGAGAGCCCGTCGCCGACCCACGTCACGCAACCGTGCTGGGCGCGCGTCGTAGCCCGCCGACGTGATCGTGGTCGTGCTGACGCGTCGTGGTGACGCCGGGCGCGCGCACAGTCGTGATCCGACGGGCGCGATCGGTCTCACGTGCGCGCCAGGTGTCGCACCGACGAGACCGAGCACGAGCTCGCGCGCGCAAGATCGCGATCCCACGCGCCGAGATCGCGCTCCGCGATGTGCAAAGTCGCGTTCTGGCGTGTCCGATCGCGATCTCGCGCGCGCCCAGTCTCGTCGGGACCGGCCGGGACGCGGCTGGGCGCTCGCCGACCACGACGGCATCGATCGACCCCACCTGCGCGCGGAGCGCCAGGCGCTCGGGGAGCACCGCGCGCGCGGCGCTGAGCGCTGGAAATGGTGAGCGAATTCGCGTCCGCCGAGGTGGACGGATTCGAGCGAGCTCGGCGCGACGTCGACCCTCGCGTGCTCGCTCGATCGCGTCGGGTTCGAGCCACCTCCGAGCGACTGCCCCGGACAGGAGCGCGTCGTCGGCCGCCGACGTGATCGTGGCGGTCCGCGACCACGTTCACGACGGAGCGCGCGTCGTCGGCCGCCGTCGTGGTCGTCGGCGTGGTCGATCGTGCGGCCGTCGAGCGGCCGTCCACGACCACGCTCACGACCACGACCACGTTCACGTCGGAACGCGCGTCGTAGGCCGCCGACGTGATCGTGGTCGTCGACGTGGTCGATCGTGCGGCCGTCGAGCGGCCGTCCACGACCACGACCACGGTCACGTCGGAACGCGGGGCGCGTCGTCGGTCGCTGACGTGGTCGTGGTCGTCGACATGGTCGATCGTGCGGCCGTCGAGCGGCCGTCCACGACCACGCTCACGACCACGATCACGTTCACGTCGGAACGCGCGCCGTAGGCCGCCGACATGGTCGTGGTCGTGGTCGTGGTCGTGGTCGTGGTCGTGGTCGTGGTCGTGGTCGTGGTCGTGGTCGTGGTCGTGGTCGTGATCGTGGTCGTGGTCGGCCGTGCTGTCGCCGGAACGCCGCGCGCGTCGTAGGCCCCCGACGTTCGTCGACGCGGCGCGTGAACGACGACACGGTCCTCGCTAGGATCGCGCTCGCGATGCGGTTCTCGCTCTTCGGCGTCCCGGTGCTCGTGCGGCCGGCGTTCTGGATGGTCGCGGCGCTGCTCGCGTCGCCATACCTGCAGGCGGGGGAGTGGCCGCTCGTCGCGACGTGGGTCGCGATCGTGCTCGTCTCGGTGCTCGTGCACGAGCTCGGTCACGCGTGGGCGATGCGCGCGCTCGGTCGCTCGCCGCGCATCGAGCTCTGGGCGATGGGCGGCCTCACGCACTGGGGCGAGGGGCCGCGCATCTCGGGCTGGAAGCGCGCGGTGGTCTCGCTCGCCGGCCCGACGGCGGGCTTCGCGCTCGCGCTCCCGATCGCGATCGCCGCGCGATGGGGCGCGTTCGAGCCCGGCTCGCTCGCGCACACCGCGGTCGATCAGGCGCTCTTGGTGAACCTCTTCTACGGCGCGCTGAACCTGCTGCCGATCCTCCCGCTCGACGGCGGCCACGTGATGGAGGTCGCGCTCACCTCGATCTTCGGCGCGCAGGGCCCCCGCCTCGCGCGCTACGCGTCGATCGCGCTCGCGGTGATCGCGGCGCTCGTCGCGATGACGTGCTCGGTGCCCGGCCTCGCGTTCATCGCGCTGTTCGCGGGGCTGCACTCGATGCGCGCGCTCGGGGCTCCCGAGGGCGATGGCTCGATCCCGGCGCGCGCCCCGATCGATCCCGCGGTCGAGCGCGCGATCGAAGACGCGTGGGACGCGATCCGCGGCGGCCGCGAGGACGACGCGATCGCCGCGTGCGACGCGATCCTCGAGCGCACGCCCGACGACGAAGCGAGCGCGCCCTTGCGCGCGCGCCTGCTCGAGACGATCGCGTGGGCGCACCTCGAGGCGGGCCGCGAGCGCGAGGCGAGCGGCGTCGCGCGACGCATGCCGGCGCGCTTCCGTCCGAGCGCGCTCCTCGCCGCGCGTCTCTTGCTCGCGGAGGGCAAACACGACGAGGGCATGCAGGCGCTCGAGCGCGCGTGGCAGGACACGCCGGGTGATCTGCCGGGCCTCGTGCTCGCGGCCGCGCACGTCGACGCGCGCCAGCCCGAGCGCGCGGTCGTGATGCTCCGCAGCCTCCGCGGCGCGCGCCTCTCGACCAACGCGCACCTCACGATCAGCGCCGCGCTGTTCTACGCCGAGCACTACGAGCACGCGCTCGCGGTCAGCGAGCTCGCGTGGAACCGATTCCACGTCGCGACCCACGCCTACAACGCGGCGTGCTCGTGCGCGCGGCTCGGACGCATCGCGCAAGGCCTCGACTGGCTCGCCATCGCGACGAACGCGGGCTTCGACGACGTCGCGAAGCTCGAGACCGACGACGATCTCGCGCCGCTCCGCGCCGATCCGCGCTGGCGCGAGGTCACTTCCGCGCGATCTTCGCCCCGCTGACCGTCGAACACGCAGCGAGAGCACGCGTTTTCGCGGACAATTCACGCGATCCCGCGGCGGTGGTGGATCGATGGGCGGCCGGTGGTGCAGTGACCACCGCCGCGGTGGTGGCGTGATGGGCTCGCGGTGGTGCGACGACCACCACCGCGGTGGTGCGGACGGGAGCTCGCGGTGGTCGATCGCAGGGTCGGCGCCCATCGAACGACCTCTTCGATCCCATCGACGGACCAGCGCTCGCTCGTCCGTGCACGAGCACGCGCTCGTCGCACGAGGACGAGAACGGCGACGGAGCGCCACCTCGAGATCACGAGCACCCCCCTCGCCACCTCCCAATCGGCCCCCAGCCGCGCGGAGCGCGCTGCCGTCCGCGGCGCGCTCGATCCCGCGCGACGCGCGGGACCGAGCCGCCGCTCCATCCAACCACCACCGAGGCGCGCGAGACCATGCAGGCCGAAGCGCCACCCGCCCCCCGCCGAGACCTCCTCGTCTCGAGATCCGGAGCGATCAGTCTCCGAGCTTCTTCAGCTTCACCATCCCGACCAGCGCGCGCGCCATGTTCCCACTGAGCAGCCCGTGGAAGACCTCGCGCATCGCGGGGTACTTGCGGCCGTAGGGGAACCAGAACGGCTCCGACTTCGCCCACCCGCGGTCGACCATGATCGCCTTCTGGTGCGTGAACGTGAGCAGCCCCTCGGGCCCGTGGTAGCGCCCGAAGCCGCTCGACTTCACGCCGCCGAACGGCAGCGCGGGGTTGCCCACCGACACGATCACGTCGTTGACCGTCACCTGCCCGCACTCCATGCGCGACGCGATGGCGAGGCCCTTCTCGACGTTCTTCGTCCACACGCTGCCGACCAGCCCGTACTGGTGCTCGTTCGCCATGCGCACCGCCTCGTCGACGTCGCGCACCTTCACCACCGGCAGCACCGGGCCGAACGTCTCGTCGGAGTAGATCTCCATCTCCGGGCGCACGTCGGTGAGCACCGTCGGCGCGTAGAACTGCCCGGGGCGCGGCAGGCGCTCGCCACCGAAGAGCACCTTCGCGCCCTTGCTGATCGCGTCCTTCACGTGGCGCTCGACGGTCTCGATCTGCTTCGGGAACGTCATCGGGCCCATGTCGGCGTGCTCGTCGGGCCCACCGACCTTCACCTTCGCGACCTCGCGGCGCAGCAGCTCGACGAAGCGATCGTGCACCGGCGCCTCGACCAGGATGCGCTCGATCGAGACGCACATCTGGCCGCAGTTGACCAAGCCGCCCCAGACCGCTGCCTTCGCCGCGCGCTCGAGGTTCGCGTCGGCGCAGATGATCATCGCGTCCTTGCCGCCGAGCTCGAGCTCGACCGGGATCGGCTTCTTCGACGCGGCCTGCATCACCTTGCGCCCGGTCGCGACCGAGCCGGTGAAGAAGATCTTGTCGACCTCCGCCTCGACCAGCGCCGCGCCGGTCGTGCCGTCGCCCTGGACGACCTCGACCACGCCGCTCGGGATGCCGATGCGGCGGAAGATCTCCGCGATGATCTCGCCGGTGATCGGCGTGACCTCGCTCGGCTTGAGCACCACCGTGTTGCCCGCGATCAGCGCGGACACGACGGGCACCATCGAGAGCTGGAAGGGGAAGTTCCACGGCGAGATGATCCCGACCACGCCGACCGGGAAGTGCTCGACGTAGCTGGTCTTGCCGGGGAAGAGGATCGGCGTCGCGACCTTCTTGCGCGCGAGGATCTTCGGCGCGTGCTTCCGGTAGTAGTCGATGTAGAGCGGCACGCTCATCAGCTCGGTGAGCAGCGAGTCGACGAGCGGCTTGCCGGTGTCCTCGGAGATGCGGCGCGCGTACTCCTCGCCGTGCGTGCGCACGACCTCCTTGATGCGATCGAGGATGACGAGGCGCGCCTCGACGCTCGTCTCGCGCCAGCTCGCGAACGCGGCGCGCGCGCGTGCGACCGCGGAGATCACGCCCTCGCGCGACGTGATGGGGAACTCGCCGAGCCGCTCGCCGGTGACCGGGCTGCGCTTCTCGATGATCCCGCCCTCGTAGGCGCCCACCGACTGCCCGTGCCCGTTGACGTGACTGCCGTTCGCGTGTCCGTTGGTGCGCGTCTGCTCCATGGCGCGACTTCTCCCGAAGGCGAGGGTGAATCTCGGTTCAGCTGGAAGCGCCATGATGCCCTCGCTGGTGGTGCGTAGCCAATCCCCGCGCATGGGGCGCGCGTCGTGGTCGCGCGTTGTCGTCGCGCGTTGTCGTCGCGGAAGGCGTGCTCACGTCGCCGCGATGGCGCGCAAGTCCGACCCCGAGCTGCCGCTGCGCCTGCCGATCAAGCTCGATCCGTGCTCGAACGGCGAGTACACGCCACGACCGTGCTCGCCGGTGATCGCACGCGCGCAGCGGGTCGCGCACGAGATCGCGGCACGGAGCGCGCGACGGCTCGGCATCTCTCGACGGGCGTTCCTCGAGTCGAGCTGCGGCGCGGCCGCGGTGCTCGTCGCGCTGAACCAGGCGAGCGGATGCGGCGGCGGGCGCTACGCGGTCTCGTCGCAGGCGACCGAGGAGCTCGCGCTCGCCGACGCGACGATGCAGGGCGACGAATTCGTGTTCGACGTGCAGACGCATCACGTCGACGTGGACCGCGCGTGGTACGCGTCGGCGCGCCCGAACATCGGAGGCTTCCTGCGCCGCACGGCGCGTGCGTGGTGCGACGAGCCGAGCTGGGTGCAGTGCTACTCGCGCGATCGCTACGTGCGCGAGGTCTTCATGGACAGCGACACCGACCTCGCGGTGCTGAGCGCGCTGTGGGGCGACGAGGAGATCAACGCGAACACGATCGAGGGGCTCGCCGAGACGCGCGAGCGCCTCGATCGGCTCGGCAGTCGGCTGCGCATCCACGGCATCGTGCTGCCCGAGGCGCACGAGCCCGCGCGCACCCACGAGCGCATGCAGTCGCTCGCGGAGCGATGGCGGGTGAGCGCGTGGAAGCTCTATCCGGTGTGGGGCCCCGAGGGCGACGGCTGGTGGCTCGACGGCGACGACGGCATGCGGGTGATCCGTCGCGGGATCGAGCTCGGGGTGCCGCTCTTCGCGGTGCACAAAGGGCTGCCGCTGGGCGGGCTCGATCCCGAGTACGCGAAGCCGCGCGACGTGGGCCCGGTGGCGCGTGCCTTCCCCGACGCGACGTTCCTCGTCTACCACTCGGCGTACGACGACGCGGTCACCGAGGGCCCGCACGATCCGCGCGCGGAGCGCGGCGTCGACGCGCTGATCAACACGCTGCGCGATCACGACATCGGGCGCGACGGCAACGTCTACGCCGAGCTCGGGAGCGCGTGGCGCGAGGTGATGAGCCGCCCCGACGAGGCGGCGCACCTGATCGGCAAGCTGCTCGTGCACCTCGGCGAGGATCGGATCCTCTGGGGCACCGACTCGATCTGGTACGGCTCGCCGCAGGATCAGATCCAGGCGTTCCGCACGTTCGAGATCACGCCCGAGCTCCAGGAGCGCTTCGGCTATCCGGCGCTGACGCCCGCGATCAAGGCGAAGATCTTCGGGCTCAACGCGGCGCGGGTGTACGGCGTCGATCCCAGCGAGATGCACGCGGCGCACGCGGGCGACGAGCTCGCGCGTGCGCGCGAGGAGCATCGCGCGCGCACCGCACCGAGCTTCACGACGTACGGCCCGCGCACGCGACGCGAGCTGCTCGCGCTCGATCGCGCCCGCGGAGGTCGGCCCGACTGATCGATCGGAGTCGGTCCAGCTGGAGTGCTCGCTGGCGGAGGGTCCGTACGCGAGCGTGCGGCGCACGCGGACGGGAGGCCCTGCGCCGGCGAGTCGATGTTTCGACACACTCCCGGTCCTCGAGGGCGGGACCTCAGGTGCCGAGCCCGCGCTCCTTCGCGATCGCCCGATTGCGCTCGTCGGCGCGCTTGGCCGCGGGGCGTGCACGCAGGCGATCGGCGTACGCGGAGAGGCTCGGTGTCGGCGCCATCATCTCGAAGTCGAGCATGTAGCGAAGGGTTCCGCCGAAGATGCAGTCGGCCATCGAGAACTGCGATCCGAGCAGCCACTCGCGGCCCGAGATCGCCGACTCGATCGCGGCGAGCATCTCGTCGTAGGCGCCCCATCCGACCTGGGCGGGCTTGGCATTCCAGCCGTACAACTTCGCAGTCGAGCCGGGCTCCACGACCGAAGGCGCGAAGAACGACCAGCGCAGGTACGTGCCGCGCGCAGGATCGTCGATCTTCGGCGCGAGCCGTCCGCTCGCGTAGCGATCCGCGAGGTAGAGCCCGATCGCAGCCACCTCGGTCACGATCAGGTCGCCGTCCTTCAGGATCGGCAGCTTGCCCATCGGGTTCATCGAGCGGATCGCATCCGTCTTCTGCTCGCCCTGCATGATGTCGACGAATCGGAGCTCGTACGGTGTCTCGAGCTCCTCGAGCATCCAGACGACGTTCGCCGCGCGCGAGTAGGGATGGTGATAGAGCGTGATCGACATGGCGTTCTCCTTCCGACGGCGCGGCAGGCGTCGCGACGTGCATCGCGGCGGTCCGACGCGGAACCGGAGCGGAGCACAGCGGCCCGATGCACGCGATGCGCACCGCGCTCGAACCTGACTCGCGAGTGTCAGCTGAACGCTCCGGCGACGGCGATGCGAGCGCCCGGGGAGGTCGCCCCGACGGATCGATCGGGGACGAGCACGCTTGGATCGCGACACCTCGCGCCTTAGAGTCACTCGACCGCACATGAGCCAGCGCTATCAGGCCCCGTTCGGCCCTCAGGGCACCTCCCCGATCGACCCGCGCCTCGCCGAGAAGCTCCTCGCGGTCGCCCTCTCGAAGGGCGGCGACTACGCGGATCTCTTCTTCGAGTACGAGGTGAGCGGCAGCTACGGCTACGAGGAGGGCATCCTCAAGAGCGCGGGCCGCGGTGTGTCGATGGGCCTCGGCGTGCGCGTGCGGAAGGGTGACGCGACGGGCTACGCGTACTGCGAGGACTTCGAGGTCGACGCGATGGAGCGCGCCGCGAAGACCGCGGCGCAGATCGCGGATGCGGGCGGCAAGGAGCCGGTGGGCCTCGCGCCGCTCGACACGCCGAAGCGCTACCACGTCGAGCTCTACTCGCTCGACGTCGCGGGGGAGACGAAGCGCGAGCTGCTGCGCCGCGCCGACGAGGCCGCGCGCGCGGCGGATCCGCGGGTGTCGCGCGTCGAGGCGTCGCTCAGCGAGAGCCTCCGCGAGATCCTCGTCGCGACGAGCGACGGCACGATGGTGCACGACGTCCAGCCGCTGATCCGCTTCGGCATCCGCGTGATCGCGGAGCAGAACGGCAAGCGCCAGGCGGGCAGCTCGGGCGGCGGCGGCCGCATGGGCCTCGAGTACTTCGAGCAGCGCTCGCCCGAGTGGCACGCGAAGGAAGCAGTGCGTCAGGCGCTCACGATGCTCGACGCACGCGAGGCGCCGGCGGGCGAGATGGAGGTCGTCCTCGCGCCCGGCGACAGCGGCATCCTCCTGCACGAAGCGGTGGGGCACGGCCTCGAGGCGGACTTCAACCGCAAGAAGACGAGCAACTACACCGACCAGATCGGACAGCGCGTCGCGAGCGACCTGTGCACCGTGGTCGACGACGCGACGCTCGCGAGCTCGCGCGGATCGGTGAATGTCGACGACGAGGGAAACGTTCCTCGGAGCACGATGCTGATCGAGAAGGGCATCCTGCGCGGCTACATGCAGGACCGTCAGTCCACCGAGTTCTTCGGCGGGGCCCCGACGGGCAACGGACGGCGCGAGTCGTTCAAGTCGCACCCGATGCCGCGCATGACGAACACGATGCTGCTCGCGGGTCAGGACGACCCCGAGGAGATCGTGAAGAGCGTCAAGAAGGGCGTCTTCGCGCGGAAGTTCGGCGGCGGTCAGGTCGACATCTCGAACGGCGACTTCGTCTTCTCGCTGACCGAGGGCTACCTCATCGAAGACGGGAAGATCACGGCGCCGCTCAAGGGCGTGAACCTGATCGGCAACGGTCCGGACGTCATGCGCAAGGTCGTCATGCTCGGGAGCGACATGGAGCTCTCGGACGGGATCTGGACGTGCGGCAAGGAAGGGCAGTCCGTGCCCGTCGGCGTGGCGTGCCCGACGGTGAAGATCAGCGGGATGACGGTCGGCGGCACGCAGGTCGGGTGAGGACGAATGACGCGTGAGAATTGGGACGCGACGCAGTCGCGTCTGATCGCGCTCGGCGAGCGCATCGTGGACATGGCGAAGAAGTCGGGCGCCGATGTCGCGGAAGCAGTGATCGGCGAGGGCTCGCATCTGTCCGCGAAGGTGCGGATGCGCGAGCCCGAGCTGGTGGAAGAGGCAGGGTCACGCTCGGTCGGCCTGCGCGTGATGATCGGGCAGCAAGTCGCGGTGTCGACGACCAGCGACCTCAGCGAGCGCGGCATCCGTCGCTTCGTCGAGGACGCGATCGAGCTCGCGCGCTTGTCGCAGCCGGATCCCTCGGCGGGCCCGCCGGACACGACGCTGCTCTCGCGACGGGAGCAGCACGCGGAGCTCGATCTGCACGACGACCGTGTCGACTCGATCGACGGTGCGTCGGCGATCGGGCACGCGCGGCGCGCGGAGTCGGCGGCGCTCGAGTACGACGCGCGCATCACGAACTCCGAGGGCGCGAGCTTCAGCCGCGCGAGCGGGGCGCGCGCGCTGGTGACGAGCGGCGGGTTCCGCGGCGTCTCGCGCGGCACGTACGCGTCGCTCTCGGTGCATCCGGTCGCCGACGACACGACCGAAGGGCAGGGCGGCAAGAAGCGCAGCGGGTACTACTGGACCGCGAAGCGCCACTACGCGGGCCTCCTCGCGGACGATCTCGTCGGTCGCGAGGCCGCGCGACGCACCCTCGCGAAGCTCGGCGCGCGCAAGGTCGAGACCCAGGAGTGCGCGGTCGTCTTCGATCCCGACGTCGCGCGCTCGATCCTCGGCCTCATCGCGGGCTGCATCGGCGGCGGCGCGATCTGGCGGAAGTCGAGCTACCTCGTCGATCGCGTGGGCACGAAGGTCGCGAGCGATCTCGTCTCGATCATCGACGATCCGCTGATCGCGCAGGCGCCGGGATCGCGCGCGTACGACGGTGAGGGCCTGCTCTCGCGGCGCAACGTCGTCGTCGAGAAGGGCGAGCTGAAGACGTACCTCCTCGACACGTACAGCGCGCGGAAGCTCGGCCTCGAGAGCACGGCGAGCGCGGCGCGCGGCGGCTCGGGTGGGGTGTCGCCGACGACGACGAACTTCGTTCTCCAGCCCGGCGCGACGACCCCCGAGGACATCGTGCGCGCGACGAAGAAGGGCCTCTACGTCACCGAGATGATGGGCTTCGGCTTCAACGCGGTGACCGGCGACTTCTCGCGCGGCGCGGCGGGCTTCTGGATCGAGAACGGCGAGAAGACGTTCCCGGTGAGCGAGGTGACGATCTCGCTCAACCTCGATCAGATGCTGCAGCGCATCGACATGGTCGGCAGCGACCTCGATCTGCGCACGTCGATCGCGAGCCCGACGTTCCGCGTCAGCGCGATGACCCTCGCGGGCAAGTGAAGGAAGCGCGGGGATGCTGCTCGTCGCGTCCCCGCTGTTCCTCCTGATCGCGCTCGGCGCCGCCGGCGCGATCGCGCTCGGCGCGTGGTGGTTCTCGCCGTACCAGCAGACGCTCCGCGCGATCCGCGCCGCGCCATTGGTGCGCGTCGCCGATGCGCCGGACGGGCAGCTGGTGCGCATCGTCGGCACGCTGCGCGCCGGTCCGCGCACCCTCGACGCGCCGCTCTCGCACCGCACCTGCGCGGCGTACCGCGTCGAGGTCGACGTGCGCGTCTCGACCGGCAAGAGCTCGAGCTGGCGCTCGTTGATCCGCGACCGCGAGAGCGTCGATTTCGTCGTCGAGGACGAGACCGGTCGCGCGATCGTGAAGGCGCTCCAGCTCGAGCCCGCGATCGTGCTCGATCACCACCAGCGCTCGGGCACGTGGAACGACGCGACGCCCGAGCTCGACGCGTACCTCGCGCGCCACGGCCACTCGAGCACCGACTTCTTCGGCTTCAACAAGGGAGTTCGCTACCAGGAGGGCGCGCTCGAGCCCGGCGAGACCGTCGCGATCCTCGGTCTCGCGCGCTGGGAGGACGATCCTCACCCGGGCGCCGCACAGGGCGGCGCCGGGTATCGCGAGACCGCGCGGAAGAAGCGTCTCGTCATCGAGCCGAGCGCGCTCGGCCCGGTGCGCGCCAGCGACGATCCCGCCGTGCTCTCCTGAGCGTCACTCGCTCTCGCTCTCGTCCTCTTCGTCGTCGTCCGCCATCGGGCCCTCGACGAAGACCTGCATCCCGCTCGCGGTCACGAGCTCGGCGCGCACTCCGTCGACCTCTTCCTCGTCGTCCTCCGCGAGCGCGACCGTGATGTTCGCGATCGCCGTGCAGATCGCGGTCGCGAGCTCGTAATCGCTCGCGCTCACCGCGACCGTCCCGACGCCGCGCTTCGAGCGCGAGAGCACGGGGATCCATCCGTCCGCCGGCACGTCGAGCTCGTGCTCGCGCGCGAACGCCTCGAACGCGGGCCCGAGATCTTCGGCGCGCTCGTAGGCGAGGGCGATCACGCTCGCCTTGTCGCGCGGCGCGCTCCCGTCGATCATCGCCTCGCTCAGCGCCGCGAAGTCCTCGGGCGACTCCACGAACATCCACCCACCGGGCGCCTCGCCGGGCGTGAGATCGTCGTTCTCGATCCCGACGGCCTCTTCGCCCTCGAGCTCGTCATCGTCGTCCTCCGAGCTCAGCACGAACGCGCCGCCCTCGGAAATTCCGAGCGAAGGCGCCTCCACCGAGAACGACGTCGCGGGCGGGAAGAACCCCCACGGCGCGACGTGCCGCATCACCTGCGCCGCCGCGAAGAACGTGTTGAGGTGCGCGCTCGTCGTGTCCTCGGCGTCGAGCGGACCGGGCATGCTCGCGAGCGCTGCCGCGTCCTTCTCGAGCTCTTCCATCAGCGCATCGAGCTTCGGCGTCGCGCCGACCGTGATCTCCTCGCGCACGCCCGCCGCGCGCACCGCCTTCGCGAGCGGGCCCGTCTTCACGACGAGCTTGCGCGGCCGGCCCACCTCGCCGAACAGCTGCTTCAGCGACGTCGCGACGGCGTCGCCTTCGCCCATCGACGCCCAGAGATCGTTCGCGACGAGCCCGCCTTCGTCCTCGTCCACCACGAGCACGGCCGTGCCGTTCTCACCCTCGTCACCCGTGATCGCCACGGTCCCGACGCTCCACACGCCCATCCTCGCCATCGCACGCTCCACGCTCGCGAAAGCGGCGAGCATGCCATACCGTCCTCGCCTCGCATGCCCGCGCCCCGCGCCCGCGAAGACAAGCGGCTCCTCCGCCTCCTGCCCGTCGAACGCTGGCCCACCGAGGACGAAGCGCGACGCTCGCGCTGGCTCTCCCCGGTGCGCATCGGCCCGATCGAGGCGCACGAGCGCACGTGGATCCCCGCGATGGTCCCGTGGCGCGCCACCGAGGACGGCTTCGTCACCGAGAACGTGATCGGCTGGTACCGGCGCTTCGCGGAGAGCGCGCCCGGCGTGATCGTCGTCGAAGCGACGGGCATCCGCGACGTGCCGAGCGGACCGCTGCTGCGCATCGGCCACGATCGATTCGTGCCCGGGCTGCGTCGCCTCACCGAGGCAGTGCGCGACGCATCGCGCGGGCGCACCCGCTTGTTCCTGCAGATCATCGACTTCCTCGCGATCAAGCGCCGCCCGCCGCGCGAGAAGTTCCTCGAGCGCTTCCTCGTGATCGACGACGCGCTCCGCGCGCGCGTTCCGGGCGCGAGCGATTCCGAGATCCGCGCGTTCCTCCTCGCGCAGGACGACGACGCGCTCCGCGACTATCTATCCCCGCGCGATCACGAGTCGCTCACGATCGGCCATCGCGAGCGCGTCACCGACACGCACCTCCCGCACATCCGCGATCTGCCGCGCACGATCCCGCCGCTCTTCGCCGATGCGGCGCGCCGCGCGCGCGAAGCAGGGTTCGATGGAGTCGAGCTGCACTACGCGCACGCGTACACGATGTCGTCGTTCCTCTCGCGCCTGAACGATCGCGCGGACGGATACGGCGGCCCCCGCGAGCACCGCGTGCGCCTTCCGCTCGAGACCTACCGCGCAGTGCGCGACGCCGTCGGCCCCGACTACGTCGTCGGCGCGCGCTTCCTCGGCGACGACGTGGTCGAGGGCGGCTCACGCATCGACGACGCGACCTTCTTCGCCCTCGAATTCGCCCGTGCCGGCATGGACTTCCTGAGCATCAGCAAGGGCGGCCGGTTCGAGGACGCGAAACAACCGAAGGTCGGCGAGGCCGCGTATCCCTACACCGGCCCGAGCGGCCACGAGTGCATGCCCACCGTGCACAGCGGCCCGCCCGGCCCGTTCGGTCGCAACGTCCTGCTCGCCGCGACGATCCGCCGCGCGCTGCGCGATCACGATCTCACCACGCCGATCGTCACCGCGGGCGGCATCGCGACCTTCGATCAAGCCGAGTCCATCCTCGCGCGCGGCGACGCGGACATCGTCGCGATGGCGCGCCAGGCGCTCGCCGATCCCGACTTCTTCGAGAAGCTCCGGCGCGGCCGCGGCGACGACATCCGTCGCTGCCTCTTCACGAATTACTGCGAGGCGCTCGACCAATCGCACAAGGAGGTCACGTGCCAGCGCTGGGATCGCGAGTCCCTCGACGACACGACACCTCGCAGCGCCGACGGCAAGCGCCGCCTGCTCGCGCCGCCGTGGGTCGCATCCTGATCACTGCAGCGGATCGCTCGCCTCGTCCTCGCCTTCGATCTCGAAGCTGTCGGGCCGACGCTGTCGCTTCGCGCTCTGCTGCGCGCGCACGTAGCTCACCATCACGTCGACGTACGACTCGAACCCCGGGCACTTGATCCCCTTGGGATCCAGCAATTCCCGCGCGCCGCGATCGTCGTACACGACCTCGGTCGCGAGCTGCTCGAGGAACGCGCGCGGCACGTGCGCGAATCGCTCGAGCCCCGGCGTACGCAACAGCGCGGTCGCGAGGTTCGTCGGCAAGAACCCGCGCGGCAGCGGACGCCCCGCGGCCTGCGCGATCAGCTCGAACACCCGTCGCGCCGACTGCGGCGTCGGATCCACGAGATGGAACGTGCGCCCCACGCTGCGCGCGTCGTTCGCGATGGCCCACCCCGCATCGACCACGTAGTCGATCGGCACGAGGTTGAGCGGCACGTCCCCGCGCCCCGGCAGCGGCACCCGCAGATCCACGGGCGAGCTCAGCATCAAGAGCACGAGCAGATACGGCCCTTCGAAGCGATCGATCTCGCCGGTCACCGAGTCGCCCACGAGGATCGCGGGCCGCAGGATCGTCGTGCGCAGCCCACGCTGCATCGCTGCGCGCACGAGCTGCTCGCCCTTGAAGCGCATCTCCTCGACGACGTTGCGGAACCCCTCGGGCGCCTGCAGCTCGTCCTCGAGCACGTACCCGCGACGCCCACCGCTCACCAGCGCGCTCGACCAATGCACGAGCCGTTCGAGCTTCTTCGCCTCGCGCGCGAGCTCGAGCACCTCGCGCACTCCGTCGACGTTCACGCGTTGCGCGACATCGCGCGCCACCCCGAGGTACGTCGCCGCCGCGCAGTGATGGATGACCTGCACCTCTTGCGCGAGCGCCACGTGCTCCTTCCCCGAGAGCCCCATGTCCATCGACGCGACGTCGCCCTCGAGCAGCGTCACGCGCTCGCGATCGCGCACCGGAAGCGCGCTCACGATCTCCTGCGCGCGCTCCCAGAACTTCTCCTGCACGACGCAGCGCACCTGCGCGCTGCGCTCCTCCGCGAGGATCTTCCGCACCATCCGCGTGGCCAGGAAGCTCGTCGGAAACCCCGTCACCAGCGTGACTCGCCCCGTCATCGTCCCATCCCCCCGAATCGCGCGAGCAGCGCGTGATGCACCTCGTCGGTGCGCGCGCGCAGCGCCGCGAGATCTCCATCGTTCCAGATCACGTGATCCGCGACCGCGATCTTCTGCTCGAGCGGAAGCTGCGCCGCGAGCCGCGCCCTCGCTGCGTCTTGGTCGAGCGCATCGCGCGCCGTCACGCGCGCGACCTGGACCTCCGCGCTCGCCGCGACCACCACGAGCGCCTGCATCATCCGGTACGACCCGTTCTCCACGAGCAGCGCCGCTTCGTAGATCCCGTACACGTCCCCGCGCTGCGCCAACGCCGCGAGCTCGCTCATGCTGCGCGCCGCGATCCGCGGATGCGTGATCGCCTCGAGCGCTTTCCGCTTCTCCGCGTCCGCGAACACGATCGCGCCGACCTTCTTCCGATCGAGCGACCCGTCCTCCGCGAGCACGTCCTCGCCGAAGACGCGCACCACCTCGGCGAGCCCCTCGCTCCCTTTCGCGACGACCTCGCGCGCGACGAGGTCCGCATCGACCACGTGCACGCCCAGCTCGCGGAAGATGCGCCCCACCGTGCTCTTCCCCGACGCGATCCCGCCCGTCAGCCCCACGATCGCCGTCATCTCGCCTCCCGCTCTACCCGCGGCGACCTTCCTTTCGCAAGCCGTCCGTCGTAGCGTCCGCGTTCTCCATGCGAGCCGTCGCACAACGCGTCGCGCGCGCCGAGGTCGAGGTCGACGGCGAGATCGTCGGACGCATCGATCGCGGCCTCCTCGTGTACCTCGGAGCCGCGAAGGAGGACGCCGAGCCCGACGTCGACTACGTCGCCGGAAAGCTCGCGAACCTGCGCGTCTTCGAAGACGACGAAGGCAAGATGTCGCGCTCCGTGCTCGACGTCGGCGGTGCCGTCCTCGTCGTCTCGCAGTTCACGCTCTTCGGCGACGTACGCCGCGGCCGTCGCCCGTCGTTCGACGACGCCGCACCGCCCGATCTCGCGCGCCTTCGCTACGAAGAAGTCTGTACGCGCCTTCGCGCGATGGGCCTCCGCGTCGAGACCGGCCGCTTCCGCGCCCACATGGACGTGCGCTCCCAGGTCGACGGCCCCGTCACCATCCTGATCGACAGTCGAAAGCTCTTCTGAATGACGACGACCGACCCTCGTGTCCGCTACGAGATCCGCGCCGCCACCCGCGCCGACAAGGCCGAGATCCTCGAGCTCGCGCGCTTCCTCGACTCGGTGAACCTCCCGAACGACGAAGCGACGATCGAGGAGATCCTCGAGCACAGCGAGCAGTCCTTCACGGGCGAGATCGGCGATCCACGCCGCCGCAACTACGTCTTCGTGCTGCGCGATCTCGAGCAGAAGCGCGCGGTCGGCACGTCGATGGTGATCGCGCAGCTCGGCCGAAAAGACGCGCCGTACATCTACTTCGACGTGCACGTCGAGGAGCGCTACTCGGCCACGCTCGACAAGCACTTCGCGCATCAAGTGCTCTCGATCGGCTACTCGTACAACGGCCCGACCGAGATCGGCGGCCTCGTGGTGCACCCCGCGGTGCGCCGCAGCCCGGAGCGCCTCGGGATGCTCATCTCGTACGTGCGCTTCTTGTGGATCGCGCAGCACCGCGACGACTTCCAGGACCGCGTCCTCGCCGAGCTCCTCCCGCCGCTCGAGCCCGACGGCACCTCCCACCTCTGGGAGTCGGTCGGCCGCCACTTCACGGGCCTGACCTACCGTGAGGCAGATCGCCTCTCCAAGCGGAACAAGGAATTCATCCGCGGCCTGTTCCCGGACGGCGACATCTACGCCTCGCTGCTCCGCCCCGAAGCGCAGGACGTGATCGGCAAGGTCGGCCCGCAGACCCGCGGCGTCGAGAAGCTCCTGCGCCGCATCGGCTTCCGCTACTGGAACCGCGTCGATCCGTTCGACGGCGGCCCGCACTTCATCGCGCAGACCGACGAGGTCCTGCTCGTCCAGCGGACGCGGGGCGCGCGCCTCCTCCGTGGCACCACCGACCCGCTTCCCGGCGCAAAAGCCCTGATCGCGCGCGAGCACGATGTCGCCCCGCATTTCCACGCGGTCCCGTCGCACTTCCAGCTCGCCCCGGAGGGCGCCGGTCAGGTCGTGCTCCCGGAGGAGACCTGCCGCCATCTCGGTTTGCGCCCTGGGGACGAAATCGCGCTGCTCCCGCTCGACTGAGGCGCCCGAAAATCCCGCGCGCGGATCGCGCCCCGAGCGGTCCGCGAGCCCCCGCACCCGGCGGAAAGGTCTCGAAAATCCCGGGTGCCGCGAAAGAAAATACTCCGAAGCTCGGATCGGATTTGACAGCCCGGAGGCCGATGCTAGATCGGGCCTCCCTCGCGACGGCGACGCCCTGAAAAGCGGACCCGAAGCGGCGCTGAAAAAAGAACCGAACGAACTTGACAGGTGCCGCGAGACAGATAGTCTCCGCCGCCCTGACCGGGAAAAAGCCAAGTGCTTCCCCGGTGGTTCGCTTCCCCGGTCCTGAACCGGCGGCGAAAAAAAGTTCTGGACGTAGCAGCGACGATCCGCTACGCTCCTCAGCCCGAGTCGAAACGGCGAAAGCCTGACGGCGAAGGCACTCTGACTCGCAGCTCACCAGACTGAGCAGCAGGTCGGATCGGTCTCTGAAAACTGAATCGGAAGACTCCGCGTGATCACGGGTCCCGCGAATCATCCACGGATGATTCGCAGGTCGAGATCGAAGTCGAGCAACGAACTCTAAGGAGTTCAGGACTCGCTCAACAGTTAGGCGTTCTCTTCGGAGAGTGCCGCCAAATTCAACTGGAGAGTTTGATCCTGGCTCAGAGCGAACGTTAGCGGCGGGCTTAACACATGCAAGTCGAACGCGAAAGGGATTCGTCCCCGGTAGCGTGGCGTCCGGGTGAGTAACACGTAGGGAATCTACCCTCGAGCGGGGGATAACGTTCCGAAAGGAACGCTAATACCGCATAAGACCACGGCAGCTCTGGCTGCTGAGGTCAAAGATGGCCTCTGTATACAAGCTATCACTCGAGGATGGCCCTGCGGCGCATCAGCTAGTTGGTGGGGTAACGGCCTACCAAGGCGAAGACGCGTAGCTGGTCTGAGAGGATGATCAGCCACACTGGCACTGAAACACGGGCCAGACTCCTACGGGAGGCAGCAGTGGGGAATATTGGTCAATGGGCGCAAGCCTGAACCAGCCACGCCGCGTGAGTGATGAAGGCCTTCGGGTTGTAAAGCTCTGTGGGGAGGGAAGAAAACGGCCAGTAAGAAACGACTGGTCCTTGACGGTACCTCCTTAGCAAGCACCGGCTAACTCTGTGCCAGCAGCCGCGGTAATACAGAGGGTGCGAACGTTGCTCGGAATTACTGGGCGTAAAGCGCGTGTAGGCGGGACCGCAAGTCAGATGTGAAATCCCCGGGCTCAACTCGGGAACTGCATCTGAAACTGCGGACCTTGAGTACTGGAGAGGGCGGCGGAATTCCTGGTGTAGAGGTGAAATTCGTAGATATCAGGAGGAACACCGGTGGCGAAGGCGGCCGCCTGGACAGTCACTGACGCTGAGACGCGAAAGCGTGGGGAGCAAACAGGATTAGATACCCTGGTAGTCCACGCTGTAAACGATGGGTGCTAGGTGTCTCGGGTATTGACCCCTGAGGTGCCGTAGCTAACGCGTTAAGCACCCCGCCTGGGAAGTACGGTCGCAAGACTAAAACTCAAAGGAATTGACGGGGGCCCGCACAAGCGGTGGAGCATGTGGTTTAATTCGACGCAACGCGCAGAACCTTACCCGGGCTAGAAAAACACGGAACCCTTTAGAAATAGAGGGGTGCTCGCAAGAGAGCCGTGGTCCAGGTGCTGCATGGCTGTCGTCAGCTCGTGTCGTGAGATGTTGGGTTAAGTCCCGCAACGAGCGCAACCCTTGTCCTTAGTTGCCATCAGTTCGGCTGGGCACTCTAAGGAGACTGCCGGCGTCAAGCCGGAGGAAGGTGGGGATGACGTCAAGTCCTCATGGCCCTTATGTCCGGGGCTACACACGTGCTACAATGGTCGGTACAGAACGCAGCTAACCCGCGAGGGGGCGCTAATCGGCAAAAGCCGACCTCAGTACGGATTGCAGTCTGCAACTCGACTGCATGAAGCTGGAATCGCTAGTAATCGCTGATCAGCAGGCAGCGGTGAATACGTTCCCGGGCCTTGTACACACCGCCCGTCACACCATGGGAGTCGACTGCTCCAGAAGTGGCTGAGCTAACCCGCAAGGGAAGCAGGTCCCCAAGGAGTGGTCGGTAACTGGGGTGAAGTCGTAACAAGGTAGCCGTAGGGGAACCTGCGGCTGGATCACCTCCTTTCTAAGGAGCGAATGCTTCGTGTCTCTGATGCGAAGCCAGCTCGGTCAAACCCGTGAGCGTCGAACTGGTTTCGACGGAACGCCGGAGTCCATCCGATTCAGTTTTCAGCAACTGATCCGACAGGGTCGGTTCTTTGAAGGCTGCTGTCTCTCCTTCCGAGGAGGGGCCCTCCCAACCCGAGGGGCTATAGCTCAGGTGGTTAGAGCGCACCCCTGATAAGGGTGAGGTCGTTAGTTCGAGTCTAACTAGCCCCACTCTCTTCCCTCAGGGCGAGCTCGAGCCAGCAGTTCCACACACGGGGCTGTAGCTCAGCTGGGAGAGCACCGGCTTTGCAAGCCGGGGGTCACCGGTTCGAACCCGGTCAGCTCCAAATCTGCCGAATCAGCCGTCGGCAGCGAGTCTTCTGATTCGTCAGTGCTCATGAGCATCGAGCTCGTGGTCACCGACGAGGCGCAAGCCTCGAGTTCTCTGAAAATCGAATAGGAAGCGTAGATTCCGTAATCGCGAGAATGGCGCGAGGACGGGGTGAGCGCGAGTTGTCGTGCAGACGTGTGCGTCTGTCCGGAAGCTCTTGCGACGAACCCTGGTCTCGAGTCACGACGCGTGCCTTAGGGATAGGTCAAGCTACAAAGGGCGCGTGGTGGATGCCTAGGCGATGGGAGGCGAAGAAGGACGTGGACAGCTGCGAAAAGCTCCGGGGAGCCGCTAACAGGCATTGATCCGGAGATCTCCGAATCGGGCAACCGAGCACCGTAAGGTGTTAGTCATCGAGTGAACACATAGCTCGATGGCGGCCAACCCAGGGAACTGAAACATCTCAGTACCTGGTGGAAAAGAAATCAACCGAGATTCCCCTAGTAGTGGCGAGCGAACGGGGACGAGCCTAAACCGGGTGACGCAAGTCATTCGGGGTTGTAGGGCTCACGACATGGGAGAGCGGAGGCTAGTCGAACGGTCTGGAAAGGCCGGCCATAGAAGGTGACAGCCCTGTATGCGAAAGCTGAAGCTCCCCTAGTGAGTACCTGAGTACCGCAGGACACGAGCAATCCGGCGGGAATCTGGGGGGACCATCCTCCAAGGCTAAATACTACCCATCGACCGATAGTGCACAAGTACCGTGAGGGAAAGGTGAAAAGAACCCCGGCAAGGGGAGTGAAATAGTACCTGAAACCGCGCGTCTACAAGCAGTGGAAGCACTATGCCGCAAGGAATGTGCGACCGCGTACCTTTTGCATAATGGGCCTGCGAGTTACGTTTCGTCGCAAGGTTAAGCCGCTAGGTGAAGCCGTAGGGAAACCGAGTCCTCACAGGGCGACATAGTGGCGGGACGTAGACCCGAAACTGAGTGATCTATCCATGGCCAGGTTGAAGGGAGGGTAACACCTCCTGGAGGACCGAACCCACTAACGTTGAAAAGTTAGGGGATGAGCTGTGGATGGGAGTGAAAGGCTAATCAAACTCAGAGATAGCTGGTTCTCCCCGAAATATATTGAGGTATAGCCTCGGACGAACTCCACCGGAGGTAGAGCACTGGATGGGCTAGGGGTCCTACCAGATTACCAAACCCAACCAAACTCCGAATGCCGGTGAGAGCTATCCGGGAGACAGGCTGCGGGTGATAAGGTCCGTAGCCGAGAGGGAAAGAGCCCAGATCGACAGCTAAGGTCCCAAAGTCCAGGCTAAGTGTCAAAGGATGTGGGAGCGCTCAGACAGCCAGGAGGTTGGCTTAGAAGCAGCCATCCTTTAAAGAAAGCGTAATAGCTCACTGGTCGAGCGAGCCTGCGCCGAAAATACAACGGGGCTAAGTCTGGCACCGAAGCTTCGGGCTTCTTCGGAAGCGGTAGGGGAGTACTCTCAAGCAGATACACGGCGTACCGGCAAGGAGCGCTATCGGGCTTGAGAGGAGCTTATGCAGGCATGAGTAGCGATAAACAGAGTGAGAAACTCTGTCGCCGTAAGCCCAAGGTTTCCTGGGGAAGGATAATCCTCCCATGGGTTAGTCGGACCCTAAGCCGAGGCCGAAAGGCGTAGGTGATGGGAAGCAGGTTAATATTCCTGCACCACTAGGGATGACGTCGAAGCAAGCAGGGACGGAGAAGGATATGCCGAGCCAGCCGTTCGGTCGTGCTGGTTCAAGCGCGTAGGAGGATCCTGTAGGAGGCAACAGCCACAAACGCAGGGTCAACTCCGAGACGTGATGAGGTGAGCCTTCGGGCTCAGAACTCGGTGATTCCATGCTCCCGAGAAAAGCTGCGTGCAGAGTCCCTCTAGTGTCCGTACCGCAAACCGACTCAGGTGGGCGGGGTGAGTATCCCAAGGCGCGTGAGAGAACGCTGGCTAAGGAACTCGGCAAAATAGCACCGTAACTTCGGGAGAAGGTGTGCCCGCGGCGGTGAGAGGACTTGCTCCTCGAGCTGCTACGGGTCGCAGTGAAGCGGGGGTTGCGACTGTTTACTAAAAACACAGGACTCTGCGAACTCGCAAGAGGACGTATAGGGTCTGACGCCTGCCCGGTGCTGGAAGGTTAAGGGGAGGAGTTAGCCGTAAGGCGAAGCTCCGAACCGAAGCCCCAGTAAACGGCGGCCGTAACTATAACGGTCCTAAGGTAGCGAAATTCCTTGTCGGGTAAGTTCCGACCTGCACGAATGGCGTAACGACATCCCCACTGTCTCGGCCAGCGACTCAGCGAAATTGTATCGGGGGTGAAGATACCCTCTACCCGCGGCAAGACGGAAAGACCCCATGAACCTTTACTGCAACTTGACAGTGAGGCTCGGGACAGTCTGCGTAGGATAGGTGGGAGGCTTTGAAGTCGGGGTTCCGGCCTCGATGGAGCCAACGTTGAAATACCACCCTGGCTGTTCTGGGCTTCTAACCGACACCCGTCATCCGGGTGCGGGACACTGTCTGGTGGGCAGTTTGACTGGGGCGGTCGCCTCCCAAAAGGTAACGGAGGCGCGCGAAGGTACCCTCAGGCTGATTGGAAACCAGCCGTAGAGTGCAAACGCAAAAGGGTGCTTAACTGTGAGAGGGACACCTCGAACAGGTGCGAAAGCAGGCGTTAGTGATCCGGTGGTCCCGCATGGAAGGGCCATCGCTCATCGGACAAAAGGTACTCTGGGGATAACAGGCTGATCGCGCCTGAGAGTTCATATCGGCGGCGCGGTTTGGCACCTCGATGTCGGCTCATCGCATCCTGGGGCTGGAGCAGGTCCCAAGGGTTTGGCTGTTCGCCAATTAAAGCGGTACGCGAGCTGGGTTTAGAACGTCGTGAGACAGTTCGGTCCCTATCTGCCGTGGGCGCAGGATACTTGAGAGGAGCTGTTCATAGTACGAGAGGACCTGAACGGACGCACCTCTAGTGTTCCGGTTGTCACGCCAGTGGCATAGCCGGGTAGCTATGTGCGGAACGGATAACCGCTGAAAGCATCTAAGCGGGAAGCCGGCCTCAAGACCAGGTATCCCGGGCCGCAAGGCCCCTGAAGGCCCCTCGAAGACCACGAGGTAATAGGCGGGGTGTGGAAGCGCAGCAATGCGTGGAGCTGACCCGTACTAATCGGCCGTGCGGCTTGACCTACCTCTAAGGCAAACGTCAGATTCGAGGTCAGGGTTGGGAGTAAGAGCAGTCCGCTACTTCAGCGGAGCTCGCCCGACCCGACACTCGCACCAACAACGCGAATCGGTTCGGGATCACGCTTCCACATTTTCCGGTGGCAACGTCGGAGGGGCCATACCCGATCCCATCCCGAACTCGGAAGTCAAGCCCTCCAGAGCCGATGGTACTGCTCGCGTGAGTGAGTGGGAGAGTAGGACGCCGCCGGGTCTTCTTCGAAGCCCCGTGCTGCCCAGCGCAGCACGGGGCTTCTCCTATTTGTGCGAACCTGCCGACGCAGGGCGCTTCCTATTCGTGCAAGCCCGGCAGTTCAGGGTACGCACTTCGGACTTGACGGCGCGGTAGACCGCGCTACAGTCCGCGCCCTTCTGGCTCCGGCCAGAAGCCAGCAAAGCAGGCCAGAGGCCGCGAGCTGGTGGGTGAAAAAAGTTCTTGACGACGCTGGGTGAGTCCGCTAGGTTCCCCAGCCCCGAAACGGAGAGCGGTCGTCGCAACCGCGGTGCTCAGGCGCTGCGCAGACGAGCTCGAAGGTCGGATCGGTCTCTGAAAACTGAATCGGAAGACTCCGCGTGATCACGGGTCCCGCGAATCATCCACGGATGATTCGCAGGTCGAGATCGAAGTCGAGCAACGAACTCTAAGGAGTTCAGGACTCGCTCAACAGTTAGGCGTTCTCTTCGGAGAGTGCCGCCGAATTCAACTGGAGAGTTTGATCCTGGCTCAGAGCGAACGTTGGCGGCGGGCTTAACACATGCAAGTCGAACGCGAAAGGGATTCGTCCCCGGTAGCGTGGCGTCCGGGTGAGTAACACGTAGGGAATCTACCCTCGAGCGGGGGATAACGTTCCGAAAGGAACGCTAATACCGCATAAGACCACGGCAGCTCTGGCTGCTGAGGTCAAAGATGGCCTCTGTATACAAGCTATCACTCGAGGATGGCCCTGCGGCGCATCAGCTAGTTGGTGGGGTAACGGCCTACCAAGGCGAAGACGCGTAGCTGGTCTGAGAGGATGATCAGCCACACTGGCACTGAAACACGGGCCAGACTCCTACGGGAGGCAGCAGTGGGGAATATTGGTCAATGGGCGCAAGCCTGAACCAGCCACGCCGCGTGAGTGATGAAGGCCTTCGGGTTGTAAAGCTCTGTGGGGAGGGAAGAAAACGGCCAGTAAGAAACGACTGGTCCTTGACGGTACCTCCTTAGCAAGCACCGGCTAACTCTGTGCCAGCAGCCGCGGTAATACAGAGGGTGCGAACGTTGCTCGGAATTACTGGGCGTAAAGCGCGTGTAGGCGGGACCGCAAGTCAGATGTGAAATCCCCGGGCTCAACTCGGGAACTGCATCTGAAACTGCGGACCTTGAGTACTGGAGAGGGCGGCGGAATTCCTGGTGTAGAGGTGAAATTCGTAGATATCAGGAGGAACACCGGTGGCGAAGGCGGCCGCCTGGACAGTCACTGACGCTGAGACGCGAAAGCGTGGGGAGCAAACAGGATTAGATACCCTGGTAGTCCACGCTGTAAACGATGGGTGCTAGGTGTCTCGGGTATTGACCCCTGAGGTGCCGTAGCTAACGCGTTAAGCACCCCGCCTGGGAAGTACGGTCGCAAGACTAAAACTCAAAGGAATTGACGGGGGCCCGCACAAGCGGTGGAGCATGTGGTTTAATTCGACGCAACGCGCAGAACCTTACCCGGGCTAGAAAAACACGGAACCCTTTAGAAATAGAGGGGTGCTCGCAAGAGAGCCGTGGTCCAGGTGCTGCATGGCTGTCGTCAGCTCGTGTCGTGAGATGTTGGGTTAAGTCCCGCAACGAGCGCAACCCTTGTCCTTAGTTGCCATCAGTTCGGCTGGGCACTCTAAGGAGACTGCCGGCGTCAAGCCGGAGGAAGGTGGGGATGACGTCAAGTCCTCATGGCCCTTATGTCCGGGGCTACACACGTGCTACAATGGTCGGTACAGAACGCAGCTAACCCGCGAGGGGGCGCTAATCGGCAAAAGCCGACCTCAGTACGGATTGCAGTCTGCAACTCGACTGCATGAAGCTGGAATCGCTAGTAATCGCTGATCAGCAGGCAGCGGTGAATACGTTCCCGGGCCTTGTACACACCGCCCGTCACACCATGGGAGTCGACTGCTCCAGAAGTGGCTGAGCTAACCCGCAAGGGAAGCAGGTCCCCAAGGAGTGGTCGGTAACTGGGGTGAAGTCGTAACAAGGTAGCCGTAGGGGAACCTGCGGCTGGATCACCTCCTTTCTAAGGAGCGAATGCTTCGTGTCTCTGATGCGAAGCCAGCTCGGTCAAACCCGTGAGCGTCGAACTGGTTTCGACGGAACGCCGGAGTCCATCCGATTCAGTTTTCAGCAACTGATCCGACAGGGTCGGTTCTTTGAAGGCTGCTGTCTCTCCTTCCGAGGAGGGGCCCTCCCAACCCGAGGGGCTATAGCTCAGGTGGTTAGAGCGCACCCCTGATAAGGGTGAGGTCGTTAGTTCGAGTCTAACTAGCCCCACTCTCTTCCCTCAGGGCGAGCTCGAGCCAGCAGTTCCACATACGGGGCTGTAGCTCAGCTGGGAGAGCACCGGCTTTGCAAGCCGGGGGTCACCGGTTCGAACCCGGTCAGCTCCAAATCTGCCGAATCAGCCGTCGGCAGCGAGTCTTCTGATTCGTCAGTGCTCATGAGCATCGAGCTCGTGGTCACCGACGAGGCGCAAGCCTCGAGTTCTCTGAAAATCGAATAGGAAGCGTAGATTCCGTAATCGCGAGAATGGCGCGAGGACGGGGTGAGCGCGAGTTGTCGTGCAGACGTGTGCGTCTGTCCGGAAGCTCTTGCGACGAACCCTGGTCTCGAGTCACGACGCGTGCCTTAGGGATAGGTCAAGCTACAAAGGGCGCGTGGTGGATGCCTAGGCGATGGGAGGCGAAGAAGGACGTGGACAGCTGCGAAAAGCTCCGGGGAGCCGCTAACAGGCATTGATCCGGAGATCTCCGAATCGGGCAACCGAGCACCGTAAGGTGTTAGTCATCGAGTGAACACATAGCTCGATGGCGGCCAACCCAGGGAACTGAAACATCTCAGTACCTGGTGGAAAAGAAATCAACCGAGATTCCCCTAGTAGTGGCGAGCGAACGGGGACGAGCCTAAACCGGGTGACGCAAGTCATTCGGGGTTGTAGGGCTCACGACATGGGAGAGCGGAGGCTAGTCGAACGGTCTGGAAAGGCCGGCCATAGAAGGTGACAGCCCTGTATGCGAAAGCTGAAGCTCCCCTAGTGAGTACCTGAGTACCGCAGGACACGAGCAATCCGGCGGGAATCTGGGGGGACCATCCTCCAAGGCTAAATACTACCCATCGACCGATAGTGCACAAGTACCGTGAGGGAAAGGTGAAAAGAACCCCGGCAAGGGGAGTGAAATAGTACCTGAA
Source organism: Sandaracinus amylolyticus (assembly GCF_000737325.1). Classification (NCBI taxonomy): domain Bacteria; kingdom Pseudomonadati; phylum Myxococcota; order Polyangiales; family Sandaracinaceae; genus Sandaracinus; species Sandaracinus amylolyticus. The sequence goes on along the minus strand of NZ_CP011125.1, from coordinate 8,617,093 downwards.
ACCGCGCGTCTACAAGCAGTGGAAGCACTATGCCGCAAGGAATGTGCGACCGCGTACCTTTTGCATAATGGGCCTGCGAGTTACGTTTCGTCGCAAGGTTAAGCCGCTAGGTGAAGCCGTAGGGAAACCGAGTCCTCACAGGGCGACATAGTGGCGGGACGTAGACCCGAAACTGAGTGATCTATCCATGGCCAGGTTGAAGGGAGGGTAACACCTCCTGGAGGACCGAACCCACTAACGTTGAAAAGTTAGGGGATGAGCTGTGGATGGGAGTGAAAGGCTAATCAAACTCAGAGATAGCTGGTTCTCCCCGAAATATATTGAGGTATAGCCTCGGACGAACTCCACCGGAGGTAGAGCACTGGATGGGCTAGGGGTCCTACCAGATTACCAAACCCAACCAAACTCCGAATGCCGGTGAGAGCTATCCGGGAGACAGGCTGCGGGTGATAAGGTCCGTAGCCGAGAGGGAAAGAGCCCAGATCGACAGCTAAGGTCCCAAAGTCCAGGCTAAGTGTCAAAGGATGTGGGAGCGCTCAGACAGCCAGGAGGTTGGCTTAGAAGCAGCCATCCTTTAAAGAAAGCGTAATAGCTCACTGGTCGAGCGAGCCTGCGCCGAAAATACAACGGGGCTAAGTCTGGCACCGAAGCTTCGGGCTTCTTCGGAAGCGGTAGGGGAGTACTCTCAAGCAGATACACGGCGTACCGGCAAGGAGCGCTATCGGGCTTGAGAGGAGCTTATGCAGGCATGAGTAGCGATAAACAGAGTGAGAAACTCTGTCGCCGTAAGCCCAAGGTTTCCTGGGGAAGGATAATCCTCCCATGGGTTAGTCGGACCCTAAGCCGAGGCCGAAAGGCGTAGGTGATGGGAAGCAGGTTAATATTCCTGCACCACTAGGGATGACGTCGAAGCAAGCAGGGACGGAGAAGGATATGCCGAGCCAGCCGTTCGGTCGTGCTGGTTCAAGCGCGTAGGAGGATCCTGTAGGAGGCAACAGCCACAAACGCAGGGTCAACTCCGAGACGTGATGAGGTGAGCCTTCGGGCTCAGAACTCGGTGATTCCATGCTCCCGAGAAAAGCTGCGTGCAGAGTCCCTCTAGTGTCCGTACCGCAAACCGACTCAGGTGGGCGGGGTGAGTATCCCAAGGCGCGTGAGAGAACGCTGGCTAAGGAACTCGGCAAAATAGCACCGTAACTTCGGGAGAAGGTGTGCCCGCGGCGGTGAGAGGACTTGCTCCTCGAGCTGCTACGGGTCGCAGTGAAGCGGGGGTTGCGACTGTTTACTAAAAACACAGGACTCTGCGAACTCGCAAGAGGACGTATAGGGTCTGACGCCTGCCCGGTGCTGGAAGGTTAAGGGGAGGAGTTAGCCGTAAGGCGAAGCTCCGAACCGAAGCCCCAGTAAACGGCGGCCGTAACTATAACGGTCCTAAGGTAGCGAAATTCCTTGTCGGGTAAGTTCCGACCTGCACGAATGGCGTAACGACATCCCCACTGTCTCGGCCAGCGACTCAGCGAAATTGTATCGGGGGTGAAGATACCCTCTACCCGCGGCAAGACGGAAAGACCCCATGAACCTTTACTGCAACTTGACAGTGAGGCTCGGGACAGTCTGCGTAGGATAGGTGGGAGGCTTTGAAGTCGGGGTTCCGGCCTCGATGGAGCCAACGTTGAAATACCACCCTGGCTGTTCTGGGCTTCTAACCGACACCCGTCATCCGGGTGCGGGACACTGTCTGGTGGGCAGTTTGACTGGGGCGGTCGCCTCCCAAAAGGTAACGGAGGCGCGCGAAGGTACCCTCAGGCTGATTGGAAACCAGCCGTAGAGTGCAAACGCAAAAGGGTGCTTAACTGTGAGAGGGACACCTCGAACAGGTGCGAAAGCAGGCGTTAGTGATCCGGTGGTCCCGCATGGAAGGGCCATCGCTCATCGGACAAAAGGTACTCTGGGGATAACAGGCTGATCGCGCCTGAGAGTTCATATCGGCGGCGCGGTTTGGCACCTCGATGTCGGCTCATCGCATCCTGGGGCTGGAGCAGGTCCCAAGGGTTTGGCTGTTCGCCAATTAAAGCGGTACGCGAGCTGGGTTTAGAACGTCGTGAGACAGTTCGGTCCCTATCTGCCGTGGGCGCAGGATACTTGAGAGGAGCTGTTCATAGTACGAGAGGACCTGAACGGACGCACCTCTAGTGTTCCGGTTGTCACGCCAGTGGCATAGCCGGGTAGCTATGTGCGGAACGGATAACCGCTGAAAGCATCTAAGCGGGAAGCCGGCCTCAAGACCAGGTATCCCGGGCCGCAAGGCCCCTGAAGGCCCCTCGAAGACCACGAGGTAATAGGCGGGGTGTGGAAGCGCAGCAATGCGTGGAGCTGACCCGTACTAATCGGCCGTGCGGCTTGACCTACCTCTAAGGCAAACGTCAGATTCGAGGTCAGGGTTGGGAGTAAGAGCAGTCCGCTACTTCAGCGGAGCTCGCCCGACCCGACACTCGCACCAACAACGCGAATCGGTTCGGGATCACGCTTCCACATTTTCCGGTGGCAACGTCGGAGGGGCCATACCCGATCCCATCCCGAACTCGGAAGTCAAGCCCTCCAGAGCCGATGGTACTGCTCGCGTGAGTGAGTGGGAGAGTAGGACGCCGCCGGGTCTTCTTCGAAGCCCCGTGCTGCCCAGCGCAGCACGGGGCTTCTCCTATTCCGTCGTCTTGCACGCGCTCGCGCCGCTGGGCTCGATCCGAGTTCCGTGATAGGCACCGTCGCGTGAAACGCGGTCGAAATGCGGCCGTCGTCGCAGCAGTCGCGGGGGGCGTTCTCGGGGCTGGTGCGCTTGGCGGCTGGCTGGCATTGCCCGGGATCGTGCGCGAAGAGGTCGTCGCGCGCGCCGAGCAGCGCGGGCTTCGTTGCTCGGTTCGCGACACCGACGTCGGGCTCGGCTCGATCGTGCTGCGCGGCGTCGACCTGCACGATGACGCCGGGCTGCTGCGGGGGAGCCTCGGAGAGCTCGAGATCGTCGGTGGGCTCTTCGGGCTCGCGACGAGCGGACTGGACGCAATCGAGCGCGTGGAAGTGCGCGGCGGCGAGGTCGTCGTCGATGCGAGCGCTCGGCGGAAGTCGCCGCAGGAAGCTGGCGCGGGGGACGGTGGCCCGGTTCGCGTGCTGCCCGCGATCGCCGCGCGCGACGTGCGCGCCGTGTTGCGTGACTCGCGCGGCGAGCTGGGGAGCGGCGTCGTCGAGGTCAGGCGTGATCCCGCGGGTGGTTTGGAGATCGTCGCGAGGGACCTGGTGCTCGGGGCGGGCACCTCGGAGTCCACGACGATCGGCGAGCTGAGGGTCGTGGCGAGTGGCTCGGTGCTCGACCGCGTCGAGGCACGCGATGTCGTGGTCGAGGTTCGTGACCGCGAGGGCGAGGACGACGAGGGGCTGCTCGCGCGCGCTCGCGCGTTGCGGGGCGCGTCCGACGAGGAGAGCGGGGCACAGGAGGGCGCGGGCGCAGCAGCCGGCGCGTTCGGGTTCCTGGGCGAGGCGTTCGAAGGGCGCGTCCAGGGGCTGACCGTGCGGCGGAGCACGGCCGACGGATCGCGCGACGTGCTCACGAACCTGTCGCTCGACGTGCGCCGGGACGGCGCGGATGCGTTCCGCACGCGCGGCGAGGGCGCGCCCGATCACGGTGGTCGGCTCGGATGGGATCTGCGGGTCGAGCCGCTGTCGTTACGGGCGGTCGGGTCGATCGAGCTGCGAGACGTGGCGGTGGCGGTGGTCGAGCCCTTGCTGCCCGACGCGCTGCCGCTGCATCGCTCCGAGGACGCGCGGCTCGAGGGCGCGCTCACGATCGAAGGTGCCGGCGACGCGCTGCACGCGACCGGGCGGCTCGCGGTGCGGGATCTCGCGCTGCAATCGGAGCGCATCGCGCCGGCGCCGATCGCGGGGATCGCGCTCGAGCTCGAGGGAGAGTCGACGTTCTTGCCCGAGCAGCGGCGCCTGGAGATCGCGCGGCTGCGGGTGCGCTCCGGGGCTGCGCACGTGGACGTCTCCGGTGCCGTGGAGTGGGCCCCGGACCACTATCTCTTCGACGTCCGCGCGGAGATGCCGGCGACGCGCTGCAACGACGCGATCTCGGCGATTCCGCGCGATCTGCTGCAGGAGATGGCTGCCTTCTCGCTGACGGGGTCGATCGGGGGGCGTATCGAGGCGCGGGTCGACTCGCGCGATCTCGATGCGACGCAGCTGAGGATCCGGGTCGCGGACGGCTGTCGGTTCGAGATGGTGCCGCCGCTCGCGGATCTGTCTCGCTTCGACGCGCCGTTCGTGCATCGCGTGGAAGAGCCGGACGGGGCCGTCTTCGAGATGACGACCGGGCCGGGGACGCCCGAGTGGACGGCGATCGCGGACATCAGCCCCTTCATGCTGCATGCCGTGCTCGGGCACGAGGACGGCGGGTTTTTCCGGCACTCGGGGTTCTCGCCGTCGTCGATCCGCGAGGCGCTGGTGCGGAACCTGCGCGCGGGGCGCTACGTGATGGGCGGCTCGACCATCTCGATGCAGCTGGTGAAGAACGTGTTCCTGCGCCGCGAGAAGACGCTCGCGCGGAAGGTGCAGGAAGTGCTGCTCGTGTGGTGGATCGAGAGCGCCTGGCCGAAGGAGCGGATCCTCGAGCTCTATTTGAACGTGATCGAGTACGGGCCGGGCGTGTACGGGATCCGGAACGCGGCGCAGCACTACTTCGGAGTGCAGCCGTCGGAGCTCTCGCCCGCGCAGGCTGCCTATCTCGCGACGATCCTGCCGAACCCGAAGGCGTACCACTCGCACTGGGAGCAGGGCGCGCTCCCGAGCTCGTGGGCGTCGCGCGTCGCGCGTTTCATCCGCACGCTCGGAGAGCGTGAGCGCTTCGATGCGACCGCGGTCGACGAAGGGGTGCGCGAGGCGGAGTCGCTCCAGTTCCATCGCGGCGGGGAGCCGCCTCCGGTTCGCGAGTTCGCGGGGCGGACGACGCCACTCCCGATCTCGGGCGCCGCGAACGAGGTCGTCTGGGACGAGGCGCTCGACGGAATGGTGGCGGAGGAGCCGGTCGACGAGTACGAGTAGGCACCCGATGACGCTGCGAGCCGACGGTGCGACGAGCGGGGCCGATCGGTGAGCGAGGCGCGGCGAACGGGAGAGCGGATCGTCGCGATCGTGCGGCACCGCGGCGTGGTGCGCGCGATCGTGTTGATTGTCGCGGCGCTCTTCGCGCTCGCGATCCCGCGGCTCGAGATGCGCTTCGCGCCCGAGGAGCTCGTCGCGGGCGACGACGATGCGGCACGTGATGCGGCCGCGATCGCGCGCGACTTCGGCGCGCAGGAGCAGGCGCTCGTGGTGCTCGTCGAGGCGGACGACGTGCTCGCGCCGGACGTGCTCGCGTGGTCGCACTCGATGGCGCGATTCCTCGAGTCGCAGCGCGGCGTGATGCGCGTGGAGAGCCTCGGGACGACGCCGCTGCCGCGACCGACGCGCGACGACGAGCTGACGCTCGAGGCGCTCGATGACGTCGAGGACGCACAGCGCGTGCGCGCGGAAGACGCGATCACCGCCGCGGTCGCCAGCGATCCCGAGCGTTTTCCTGCGGGCCTCGCGTCGCTCGCGGAGCGGGGACGCGGGCCGGTGGAGGTCCGTCCGATGGTCGCGGGAGATGCGCCGACCGAGGTCGAGCGCGCCGCGATCGAGGCGCTCGTCGCGTCGAGCGGGCTCTTGCGCGGGCGGATGATCAGTGAGGACCGGCGCGTGACCGTGATCGCCGCGGTGCTCGGGTCCGATGCGAGCGAGCGCGACGCGGAGGCGCTCGTCGCGAGCACGAGCGCGCGCATCGCCGCGCAAGCGCCGCCTGCGGGCGCGCGGGCGCGGCTGGCGGGACTGCCCGCGATGCGCGTGTCGATGATCGACGCGCTGCGGACCGATCAAGTGCTGCTCGTGTCGCTCGCGGTGCTCGGGAGCTTGCTCGTGTTGATGCTCGGGATGCGCACGCGCGGTGGCGTGCTCCTCCCGATGGGCACGGTCGGGATCACCCTCGCGATCACGATGGGCGGGATGGCGCTCGCGGGAGAGCCCATCAACCTGCTCACGAACGTGATCCCGCCGTTGCTCGTGACGATCGGGCTCGCGGACTCGCTGCACCTCGTGATCCGCTACCGCGAGGAGCTGCGCGAGGGCGCGCCCGACGCGCGCACCGCGGCGTCGCGGATGCTGCGGCACATGTGGCTGCCGTGCTTCGTGACGTCGTTCACGACGGCGGTCGGGTTCGGCGCGCTCGTAGTGCAAGGAACGCCGATCCTCGTGCGATTCGGCGCGATCGCGGCGATCGCGAGCATGACGTCGTACTTGGTCGCGATCGTGTTCGTCCCGGCGTCGCTGCCGTCGTTCCCCGGAGAAGCGAAGGTGTCGCTCGAGGCGGGGCGCATGTCGCGCGGGCTCGATCGCGCGATCGTGCTCCTCGCGCGCGCGAACGCGCGGCATCCGCGGATGACGATCGCGGTCGCGTCGGTGCTGATGATCGTGTCGCTCGTGATCGCGCGTGGGGTCGTCGTCGACAGTCGTCTGCTCGATCAGTTCGGCGTTGGATCGGAGATCGCGCAGGTCACGCGCGTGATGGAAGAAGAGCTCGACGGCGTGCGCGAGCTCTCGATCGCGCTCGACGCGGACGACGGGCGCTTCGCGACGCCCGAAGGGATCGCGCAGCTCGAGTCGCTCTCGCGATGGCTTCGCGATCAGGAAGGCGTGCTGCGCGCGACGACGATCGCGGACTGGCTGCACGAGTCGTGGGTGCTCGTGACCGGAGAGGAGACCGCGCGCTCCGAGCCGTTCCGCAGCGATGCGCAGGTGCGCGCGCTGCGTGCGTTGCTCGCGTCGGGCGGCGTCGATCCGCTCGATGCGTTCGTGACCGACGACGGACGGCGCGCGCGCATCGAGGTGCGGCTGCTCGATCACGGCGCGCGGCGGACGCTCGCGATGCTCGAGCGGTTCCGCGCGCGAGCAGACGAGATCGACGGGGCGCGTGTGAGCTTCGGGGGCGAGGCGTGGATCGCGTCGCGCGGGCTCGAGCGCATCGTCGCGGCCCTCGGCGGGCTGGGCTCGGCCGTCGTCGTGATCTTCTTCGTGATGACGCTCTTGTTCCGCAGCGTGCGGCTCGGGCTGCTGAGCATCCCGCCCAACGCGCTGCCGCTGGCCATGACGCTCGCGTACATGGTGCTGCGAGGGATCCCGCTGCACGCCGCGACGGTGATCGTGTTCACGGTGACGGTCGGGCTCGCGGTCGACGGCGCGACGCACGTGATCGCGCGGTTCCGTGAGCAGCACGCGCTCGGAGGGACGCCGGAGCAGATCCTGCTGCGCACGATGGAGACCAGCGGGCGCGCGGTCGTGCTCTCTGCGCTCACTCTGTTGCTCGGGTACGGCGCGCTGCTCTTCAGCGCGTTCGAGCCGATCCGGCTCTTCGGCGAGCTCTCGTTCGTCGCGATCGGCGGCGCGCTGATCGCGCAGCTGGTGCTCTTGCCCGCGCTGCTCGCGGTCGGCGTGCCGCGGGAAGGGGCGCGCGCCGCGGGTGATGCGCTAGCGAGCGAGCGCAGCGTCGCGGAGTGATCACGCGCGCCGGAGCGAGGGCGCGCGGAGGATGCGATCGCAGGTGAGGAACCGGCCGCCGACCCAGCGGTCGTAGGCGCGGACCTCGAGCACGTCGCGACCCGCGAGGACCTGATCACCGAGCGCGGTGCGGCGCACGCGCGCGAAGCGCATCGAGATCGGGCCCTCGAGCTCGAGCTCGATCAGCTTCGTCGGCTCGTCGTCGTCGTCCTGATCACGAGGGTGCTTCGCAGGACGGTGCTCGGCGAGCTCGAGAAGCCGTCGCCAGAGCACGACATCTCCGACGCGATTCGCATCGTCCTGCGAGGCGAACACGCGACTGACGACGGGCACGACGCGCGTCCACTCGCTCCCGACCGCGTCCAGCAGGCGCACGTCGACGAGGTCGAGCCCGCGCGCGTCAGGCAGGAAGTCGCGCATCCGCGCACAGAGCTCGGCCCACGGGCGCCGTGCCGGTGTGACGGACGCGATCGGAAGCGTCAGCGCATCGTCATCGCGCGCGATGACACGCCGGAGCGCGCGGAGCGGCTCGAGGTCCTCCGCGATCGCCTGCGCGTCGCGCACCGCGCTCACGACGACCTCCGCGGGCGCGAACACGGGGACCACCGCGAGACGCACCCGCTGCACGTCGCTGCCCCGCTGCGTCATCGCGTCGATCCACCAGAGTGACGCGGCGAGGCTGGTGAGATCCTGCCTGGCGAGCAGCACGACGTCGTCGTCGAGCAGGCCCTGGTGCTCGTCGAGGACGTCGAGGTCACTCGGCAGCCCCGCCGCCTGCCTCAGGAGTCGCTCGACGTTCGTGTCGACGTGCTGCGGACCGACAGTGAAGAGGTCGTAGAGCGGGCTCGCGTACTCGAACGGCAGCTGGCCGTCCGCCCCCACCAGCCCGTGCTGCACGACCCACGTCGTCATCAGAGCCCCACGCGGCCGAGGATCGAGAGCGCGAAGTCGCCTTCGCCGGGCCACACGTCGAGCGTCGCGACGAACGCTGCTGCGAAGAACGTCGCGCTGCTCTCGATGCGGATGCCGACGGTCGACGGATGGTCCTCGGTGCTCGTCACGCGCACCGGCACGCCGACGCCCAACGACAAGCTCGGGATGAGCACCATGCCCCAGCTCGCGAGCTCGACCTGCGGCGTGACGATCGCCTGCTCCTCGAAGTCGGTGTCGACCGCGACCGAGACCAGCACGAACTCGCCGAGGCCGATCTCGTAGCCCACTCGGCCGCGCACGCCTGCGTCGATCGTGCCGCCGAGCGCCAGGAACGGGCCTCCGTGCCGGAAGAAGTCGCCGCGGCTGCCGCGCGTGAGCTCCATGCCGATGCGGCGCGGCGCGTTCTCGCGCGGCGACTCGTACGTGAGCACGCGCGCCTCGTCGGTCGCGCGCAGATCGGCGCCCGGGTGCCATCCCTCGGGCACGCGCACCCGCACGTGCGTCGGGCCGATCGACGCGAACCGCAGATCGTCGGGGCGCACCCACACGAAGCCGCGACGCACGCGCACCCACGGCGTCGCGAGCAGCGGATGGCGCGCGTAGAGCGCGTCGAGCGACTCGAGCGGTCCCTGGACGCCGCTCTCGCCCGCGACGTAATTCCAGTCGAGCGTCAGCGTCGCGCGCAGCTCGACGGTCGTGGTGCTCCCCGGCGCGACGACGACGGTGAGCGGGCGGATCGTCGGCAGCTCCGCGATCTCCGCGCCCTCCACGGTGAGGCGCGCTTCCGCTTCGTGCGGCCAGCTGAAGACGATCTGCGGGGTCTGCGCGGTCTCGCTCGTGTTCTCGAGCGTCCACGTCACGTGCAGCGCGCACTCGAGCTCGTCGGGCGCGCCGGCGGTGCAGTCGAGCTCGACCTCCTCGCGCGCGACCGCGACCTGCGTCGTGTTCGCGGCGCGCAGCGAGCCGGTGCGATCGTATTGCGCCTCGGCGACGGCTGGGAGCGACGCGAGGACGACGAGCACGGCGAAGGAGCGCGACACGCGCGCGAGTATGCACGCGTGTCGCAGCTCTGCGAGCGATCAGATGAGGATGACGTTGCAGGGGAACCGCGCGTCGATCGTCGCGCCGCGGCTCGTGAGGAACTCCTCGCACGCGTCGCCGAGGATCTCGATGTGCGTCTCGTCCACCGCGCGCCAGTCGGTGTTGCACTCGAGCTCGCCGCGGCCGGTCATCTCGACGACGCTGCCCGAGCACGCTTCCTCGGGATCGATGCGCCCCGCGAGCTCGAGCGTGCAGCTCACCTCGCCCGCGATGATCGAGCGCAGCGCGGTGCGCAGGCCGACGTCGTCGCCCGCGACCCAGTACGGCGCGTCGGCACCGCTCTCGCGACCGACGCCCGCGTTCGCCATGTCCTGCATGTGCGTCTCGGAGATCTCGCGGCCCACCGAGAGCAAGTACGTGCGGATGCCCGAGCGGAACCCGCGGCGGACCGCCGCGAGCGCCTCGGCCTGGCCGTTCTGCGGGTTCGGCTGCTCGCACGTGTCGGGCTCGCCGTCGGTCGCGAGGATGAAGATCGTCGGATCGGGATCGGGATCCGGGATCGCGAGGAGATCGTCGAGCAGCGCGTCGAGCGCGTCGCCGGTGGGCGTCTCCTGCAGCGGCCGCTCGTCCGCGTACATGTCGCGGATCGAGTCGAAGTTCATCATCGCCGGCGCGACGCTCGTGATGTGCGGGCACTCGACGGGCACGCTCGGGTCGTCGTCGAGCCCGGTGTAGAGCGCGATGCCGAAGCGCACGCTGCTCTCGAACTCCTGGATCAGCCCTTCGTCGTCGAGCAGCGCGTTGCGGAGCGCGTTCCAGCGATCGGTGCCGCCGAAGTTCTCGGTCATCGAGCCCGACTGATCGACCACCACGACGACCGTCGGCACCACGCGCGTGGTGCTCACCTGCGTGATCGCGCAGGTGCCGGGCGGGAGCGCGCCGTCGCGCGTCGAGACCACACGACCGTCGGGCAAGCGCGTGAACGTGCCGCCGTCGTCCGCGCCGCCGCTCGTGCCTGCGTTGCAGCCGGGGGCGAGCGGGAGAGCGAGCAGCGCAGCGACGATCGACAGCAAACGAAGCGATGAGGGCACACCGACCTCCGCGCGCCCTCTCTGCAGACGATGTGCCCGGATGATCACGCCGGATCATTCGGGAGCCAGGGCGCACGGAGCGTTCCGTGCGCCCCCCACGGCGCGCTCCGTGATCACCCGAAGCCGGGGCAGCGATCCATCGCGGTCGACGCGTTGTCGTCCTCGTTGCACTCGATGACGGGATCGGTCGCCGTCACCCCGTCGACGCGCACTTCGTACGCGAGGTCGGTGTCGAACGGCACGTCGCTCACCGTGATCGTGATGCGCTCGCTCGCGCCGGGGAGCAGCGGGCGCGTGGTCGCGCTGGTCGTGATCGTGCGCGCGGTCGGCGCGGTCTCGACGAACTCGACGGGCACGCCCGCGGGGACGCCGCGGCTGCCGGCGTTCGTGATCACCGCGCTCAGGCGGATGCTCGACGAGCCGCAGAGCGCGACCGCGTCGAGCGTCACCGTGAGGTTCGGCGCGTTGAACACGCCCGCGCCCTGCACGTTCTGGCGGTAGTTGTTGAGGCCCGGGGCCGTCCAGTTGTCGTCCTCGTTCGTCGGGATCGCGCCGCGATCGTCGACGTTGGTCACGTGGTACGCGAACTGGTTCCAGATCGGGCGCGTGCGCACCCAGCGATCGTTGGGATCGCCGAACGCGAAGATGCCGAACGAGCCGCTCCGGAACTCGGGCGGCAGCGCGGCGACGTTCGGCACGCCGAGGGCGGTGACCCACTGCGCGAGGCAGCCGTCGCGATCGCCCTGGTCGTTGTTCGCCGGGAGGACGATCTCGGAGTTGCCGTCGCGATCGACGTCGACGACCAGCGGGTACTCGAGGATCGTGCGCGACGAGTTGGGGCGCGGCGTGGCGAGCAGCTCGCGCCCGTCGCGTCCGTCGTAGACGTGCAGGAAGCACTCGTCGTTGTAGACGACCTCGGCGACGCCATCGCCCTGGAAGTCGAAGACGCTCGAGCCGGTGAGCGAGCTCGAGATGTCCTGGGTGCGGCGCGCCCAGCGCAAGAACGCGCTCGGCGAGTCGTCGCAGGTGTCGCCGGGCATGTCGGCGCGCGTGCAGTCGCCGCCGCTGCGCGGGCGCGTCGCGTCGGGCAGGCAGTCGGGATCGTAGACCGCGTAACAGCCCTGGCCCGCTGCCGCGACCTCGGGCATCCCGTCCCCGTCGAAGTCGGCGACGGTGGGCGCGCCGCCGTTGCCGCCACCGGGGATCGCGACCGCGCTGCCGAGCCACGTGCCGCCCGCGCCGACGAGCACCGCGCCCGTCGCGCCGTCGCGCACCGTGATCGTGCCGCTGCGGATCGTGATCACCTCGGGGTCCCCGTCGACGTCGAGATCCGCGACCGCCGCGAGCCCGTGCTGGGGCGTGCCGCTCGCCGGCCAGAGGCGCGTGCCGTCGATCCCGTACGCCGCGCCGCCGCTCGTGAGCTCGAGCTCCGGATCGGCGTCGAGGTTCGCGATCGCCGGGCTCGCGAACTGCTGCCCGGGCTCGCCGCACGCGCCGCCGTCGCCGCGGGTGCGCAGCGTCCAGCCCGCGCCCATGCGCTCGAAGCTCATCACGTGACAGCCCGCGGCGATCTCGGGCACGCCGTCGTGATCCATGTCGGCGATCGACGGGCCGCTGCGCGACGACGCCGCGCTGCCGGTCGTGATGCGCGCGAGCTCGGTCGTGCCGTCGCCGTCGAGCACGCGAAGCCCGCTGCCGCGCAGCTTGTAGACGACCTCGAGCGCGTCGTCGGCGGGGTCGAGGTTCGCGAGCGCCGCGACGCTGCGGGGCTGCGGGCCGTCGGTCGGGCCCACGCTCCAGAGCAGCGCGCCGGTGCCGCCGTGGATCGCGACGAGCACCGTCTCGTCGTCCAGCGGATCGCCTTCACCCTCGACCGGCACGCCGTACACCGCGACCACGACGTCGGGGATGCCGTCGCCCGACACGTCGCCGACCACCGGCGTCGCGCCGACGTTCTGGTAGCGGCGACCGCCGACGTCGACGCCCTGCCAGTGCCACTCGACCTCGAGCTCGACGTCCTCGAAGTCCGGGCGCACCTCGCAGAGCGGCGGCGCGGGGTTCGCGAGGCAGCGGCCGATCGTCGGCTCGCAGTACGTGCCCTCGTCGAGGCAGTCGTAGTCGTCGGCGCACGTCGCGCCCGGGGTCGCGCACGCGTCCTCGACGCAGACCTGGCCCTCGTCGCAGCACGTGTCGAGCGCCTCGCCGCAGAGCGCGCGACCGGCCTCGCACGAGGCCGCGCACACCACGCCATCGAGGCAGATCTGGCCCGCCTCGCAGCACACGAGGTTGTTGTCGCCGCAGCGCGTGTTCTCGCAGACCGGCGCGCACACGAAGCCGTCGACGCACTCCTCGCCCTCGGCGCAGCAGACGCGGCCGCCGCGGCACTGGCGCTCGGGCGCGTCGGCGCAGCTTCCCGCGTCGCCCCCGGGGACGAAGCCGTCGGGCAGGGCGCCATCGGCGCGCGGCTGACAGGTGCCGTCGCGGCAGGTGAGATCGCCGCGACAGTCGCTCGCGCTCTCGCACGGGTCGCCTGGGCCGCCGGGGCCTTCTCCGGCGCAGTCGCAGCCGGTCGCGAAGAGGAGCGAAGAAGAGACGAACAGGAACGAGAAGAGCGCCGAAGAACTACCGCCGATGCGCATCGAGCCTCCGCCGCCGAATCTATCAGAGGCTGATTTTCCAAGGGGGCTCCGCCCCTTTCGAGCCCGGCCGCCGCGTTCGGCGCTGCGCGGGGCCCCTACGCCCCCTTGCGCTCGTTCGGAGCGCCCGTGTCGAGCCCGCGCTGCGCCCCTTGCTCCCGTGCGGACCGCGGTTCCCTCACCGCGCCATCTCGTCGCGAGCCCGGTTTTTTGACCCCGCACGTGCCGATCCGGTACCCGACCGTGACCCCCGATGTCCTCGCTGGTCCACGCCGCGCTGACCATCCGCCGCACCGCGCGCGCATCGTTCGGGCTCGTCGCCGCGGGCGCGCTGATCGCGCTCGATCTGCTCGGTGTGTTCCGCGGTGCGCTCGACGTGGAGCACGGCGTCGTCGCGGCGGCGTTCGCGGCGATCGCGATCACGCGCGGCGTCGCGCGGTGGAAGCTCGAGCAGCAGGAGCGCGAGGGCGCGCACCGCGAGACGATGCTGCTCGAGCTCGAGCTCGGGCTGATGCTGCTCGCGGGCACCCACGCCGCGGTGCAGGCGCTCGGTGGGCTCGAGGGCCCGCTCTATCCGATGGTCTACGTGGTCGTCGCGTTCCTCGCGGCGTTCGCGAAGAAGCCGATGGGCACGGTGCTGGTGCTCGCGGCGATCGCGCTCGAGGGCGCGATCTGGATCCTCGGCGAGCCCTTCGTGCCGGCGCGCACCGTCGCGCTGCACGCGCTCTTCGTGATGTTCTTCGGGGTGCTGAACCTGCTCTTCACGCGCGCCGAGATCGCGCGGGTGCGCGAGCGCAGCAAGAAGGAGCGCGCGGAGGAGCAGCAGAAGGCGCAGGAGGACGCGCGGCTCTTCCGGCTCGTGGCCGCGCCGAGCGCGGGCAACAGCGAGGAGCACGACGACGAGCGCATGTTCCGCTCGAGCGTCGAGGAAGTGCGCGACGCGCTCTATCACGTGCTCGATCTGCTCAAGCGCTCGCTCGAGCTGCACACGTGCATCCTGCTCTTCAGCGATCCCGATGGGCGGCTGCGCATCGTCGAGCTCGTGACCGACAGCGACGACGTCGCCGACGGGCCGTTCGACGCGGGCGCGGGCGCGGTGGGCGCGGTCGCGAGCCGCGGGCTCACGATGAACCTCGAGCACGTGAAGCCCGGGTACAAAGGGCTCTGCTACTACCGCTCGCCCGCGCTGGTGCGCGCGTTCTGCGGCGTGCCGGTGATGGAGAACGGGCACCTGCGCGGCGCGCTGTGCGCGGATCGTGTCGACGATCGGCCGTTCACCGCGCGCGAGGAAGAGCTGCTCAAGAGCGCGATCGGCCAGGTGCTGCGCGCGCTGACGAACGAGCGCGTGTTCGTGCAGCTGCAGCGCAGCAAGCGCGAACAGGCGGTGCTCTTCAAGGCGTCGCAGGCGCTCGGCGGCGCGCTCAGCGAGGACCAGGTGATCGAGGCGGGCCTCGGCGCGGCGACGAGCATCGCGCGCTACGACTTCGCGGCGATCACGCGCTGGGACGACGAGAAGAAGCAGCACCACGTGCTGCGCGCGGTGGGCGAGGGCAGCGAGACCGTGAGCGGGCTGGCGTTCCGCGACAACGCGTCGCTCACCGCGATGGTCGTGAAGAACAAGCACTACCTGCCGTACCGCGGCGAGTTCGATGCGCGGCAGCAGACGCTCTTCACGACGAAGGCGAAGCTGCCCGAGCTGAAGAGCGTGCTCGTGCTGCCGCTCGTGGTGCGCGAGGACGCGATCGGCACGCTCGCGGTCGCGGCCCAGCGGCCCGATGCGTTCCCCGACTTCACGCGTCCGACGCTGCAGGTGCTCGCGAACCAGATCGCGATCTCGCTCTCGAACGCGCGCGCGGTGAAGCGCCTCGAGGAGATGGCGACCACCGACGGTCTGACCGGCTGCCTCAACAAGCGGGCGTTCCTCGAGGAGCTCGACGCGAAGATGCGCAGCGCCGAGCGCTTCAAGCGGAAGCTCTCGCTGCTGGTGACCGACATCGATCACTTCAAGAGCGTGAACGACACGTACGGGCACGCGACCGGCGACGTGGTGATCAAGGCGCTCGGCCAGCTGCTCATGAAGATGAAGCGCGAGACCGATCGTGTGGCGCGCTTCGGCGGCGAGGAGTTCTGCGTGCTCTGCGAGGAGACCGACACCGACGGCGCGGTGCTGCTCGCGGAGCGGGTGCGCGAGGAGCTCGGCAAGACGGTGTTCCAGACCGAGCTCGGCAAGCTCAAGGTGACGTGCTCGATCGGCGTCGCGACGTACCCGCGCGACGCGAAGAGCGGCGCGGAGCTGTTCGAGATCACCGACAAGGCGCTCTACGCGGCGAAGCGCGGCGGGCGCAACAAGGTGTGCACGTCGAAGGACGTCTGAGCGCGCGCGCGGCGCGCGCTGCGAGGGCGGGGGCGACGGCGACGGCGGGTGCGGCGGCGACGGCGGGGGCGACGGCGCGTCGGGCGGAGGAGGTCGCGCGATGCGCGAGCGAGGTCGCGCGAGGCGCGGGAGAGGTCGCGCGAGGCGCGGGAGAGGTCGCGCGAGGCGCGGGAGAGGTCGCGCGAGGCGCGGGAGAGGTCGCGCGAGGCGCGGGAGAGGTCGCCGTGCGCGTGGAGGACGTCGCGTTGCGCGTGGAGGACGTCGCGTTGCGCGTGGAGGACGTCGCGTTGCGCGTGGAGGACGTCGTGCTGCGCGTGGAGGACGTCGTGGGACGCGTGGAGGAGGTCGGGGGAACGACGGAACAAGTGCCGGAACCGACGGAGAATCTCGAAGGGGTCGGAATCGTGGCGGTTTCCGGTGGTATCAGGCGCGCGACGCGATGTGGGTCGGAGCACCGGGTGGAAACTCCGGGCGGCTACGACGACCGCGGGCATGGTGCGATGGCTTTGCGCGGGGCTCGCGCTCTCGGCGTGTGTCGTCTCGCGACCCGCGCTCGCCGACGACGTGGAGGCGCGCTGGGCGCTCCGCGGATCGATCTCGGGCGGACTGATGATCTCCGCCGATCAGCGCGACGTCCTCGCGCTCGACGGCGGGGGTGGGACGCTGCGGATCTCGGGCGCGGGACGGCCCTTCGACGGCGTCGACTGGCTCGAGGGCGAGATGAGCCTCGGCGGCTCGCTCGTCGGGCCGGGGGAGGAGCGGCCGGGCGGGGCGATCGACGCGCTGCTCGCCGCGCGCATCGCGCCGCGCATCGACGACGTCTCGCCGTTCGCGGTGATCGGGCTCGGCGTCGCGTTCACCGGGACGCTGATCCGTCCCGCCGCGTCGCTCGCGCTCGGCGCGGCGCTGCACCTCGACGACGAGCTCGCGGTGTCCGCCGAGGTGTCGCTCCTGCACGTGATGCAGAACGACGGGGTCGACCAGAGCGACGACGCGCTCTTCCTGAGCGCCGGGCTCGGCCTCTGGTGGCGACCGATGGTGCGCGCGCCCGAGCCGCCGCCGCCTCCCGCTCCGCCCCCGCCGCGACGCGTGCGGGTGCGACCGCCGCCGCCGCCGTCGCCGTCGCCACCGCCGCCGCCGCCGCCGAGCGAGGATCTCGACGCGCTGCTCGAGCGCGCGATCCCCACGCGCTCGCTCCACGTCGTCATGCTCGTGCCGCCGGTGCTGTTCGAGCACGGCGAGTCGGCGCTGACCGCGGCGGGCGAGGTCACGATGCACGACGTGCTCGAGCGCGTGATCGCCGCCGACCCGAGCGCTCGCATCGTGCTCCAGGGCCACGCCGACACGACCGGCACGCCCGAGGTCAACCTGCCGCTCTCGATGCGTCGCGCCGAGGTCGTCGCGCAGTGGCTCGTCGCGCACGGCGTCGATCGCGCGCGCATGGTGCTGCGCGGCGAGGGCACGACGCGCCCGCTGGTGCAGGGCGGGAGCGACGACGTCGCGACCCTCGCGCCCGATCGCCGGGTGACGATCCGGCTCGAGCTCGAGCAGACGCCCACCGAGGAGGGCGCGCGATGAGGCGCCTCGTGCCGCTCGTGGTGCTCGTGCTCGCGGGGTGCGACGCGATCGAGCCGTGGGTGTCGTCGCGCGTTCCGCCGGGCGGGCCGACGGACGTCCCGCCGTGCGTGCGCCTCGTCGAGTGCGCGATGCTCGACGAGCTGATCGCGGGGCACGTCACCGAAGCGGCGGATCCCGCGCCGCGATGTCGCGACGGGCTCGCTCCGACGACGTTCGACGTGAGCGAGGACACCCGGATCGACGCAGCGAGCGTCGCGTGCACCGAGCTCACGATCGAGGTCGCGCCGGGCGAGGCGCCGCTCGTGATCGCGCTCGAAGGAGCGTCGCTCGAGGACGCACACGTCGTGGTGCACGGAAGATCGCGCCCGGTCGAGGTGCGGCTCGAGGTGTCGCGGGTGGTCGACGCGACGATCGTCGGCGAGGGAGCGGTCGTGATCGCGACGGCGGGCGCCGAGCTCGAGCGTGCTCGCATCGAGGCGCTCGAGGTGCACGTCGAGGGCGGCGAGCACCGCGACGTGGCGATCACGTCGCCGCACGGCGTGCTGCGGCTGCGCGAGGCGAAGCTCGATGTCGCGCGGATCGACGTCGCGCACCTCGCGCTGGAGCGCGGTGCGATCTCGGACGGCGTCGTCCGCGCCACACGCGCCGAGCTGATCGGGGCGGACTTCGTCGACGCGACGCTCGCGATCGACGAGCTCGCCGCGGGTGGCGGCGACTGGCTGCGGAGCGAGCTCGCTCGGTGCGGCGATGCGCTGCTCAGCCGCGTGCACCTGGCCGCGTCGCGCATCGCGGCGTGCGAAGGGCGCGTGGTGCTCGACGAGGTCGAGGCCGACCTCAGCGCGTTCCGCGGCGATCTCGAGGGCGAGTGGGGGTACTACGCGCAGTGCGCGTTCGGCGGCACGACGATCGAGCTGCGCAGCCGCATCGCGGACAGCGCGCTGTGCGGGGTCGCGAGCCTGGTCGCGAACGACATCCAGTGCGTGCGCTGCGAGCCGGAGTCGCCGCCCGACGTGTGCGGCCTGGTCGACGGCGACACGTCGTTCTGCCCGGGGATCTGCGAGGCCGCGTGCGAGATCGGGACGCTGCGGTTCGGAGGGCAGGCTTGTCGCCAGGCGGACCGATGAGATCCTGCCGTCGGGAGCGTCTCTTCTCGCATGGCGACCTACGTGCTGATCCCGGGCGCGACCGGGGACTCCTGGTACTGGCATCGCGTGGTGCCGCTCCTGCGCGCTCGCGGGCACGACGTGATCGCGCCGGATCTGCCGGCGAGCGACGACTCCGCGGGGCTCGATGCGTACGCCGACGTGATCGAGCGCGCGATCGGGGACCGGCGCGAGCTCGTGATCGTCGGTCAGTCGATGGGCGCGCTGACGGCGCCGATCGTGTGCGCGCGGCGGACGTGCGAGCGCTTGGTGCTGGTGGCGCCGATGATCCCCGAGCCGGGCGAGACCGGGCACGCGTGGTGGTCGCGATCGGGACAGACCGACGCCGAGCGCGCGATGGCGATCGCCGAAGGGCGCGATCCCGATGCGCCCTTCGATCCGCTCGTGATGTTCCTCCACGACGTGCCGCAGGCGGTCGTCGCCGGGTCGGCGTCGCGCCCGCACGCGCAGTCGTCCCGTCCGTTCGAGGATCCGTGGCCGCTCGCGTCGTGGCCGGAGGTCGAGACCCAGGTGATCGCGGGCACGCGCGATCGCCTGTTCCCGATCGAATTCGTGCGACGGCTCGCGAAGGAGCGGCTCGGGATCGCGCCGATCGAGATCGACGCCGGGCACCTGATCGCGCTGGCGCAGCCGGAGGCGCTCGTCGCGCGGCTCACCGGCTCGTGACGATGTGCGACCGACCGTCGCCGTCGACGATCAGCGCCTCGTCGTCGCGCAGCGGGGTCAGCGTCCATCGGGCGCCGTGCTTCTGCTTCGCGACGTCGTGCAGGAGCGCGCGCTCCTCGCGATCGTGGTGCGGCAGCACGACGTGCTCGGTGAGGCCGAGCCCCTCGAGCGGCTGACCCTTCGCGGGCGCGAACGGGCTCGTCAGCACGTGGGGCTCGAGGCTCGGCCCGACGAGGATCGCGCCCGCGCTCACGCCGACGTACGGCAGATCGGCGCGCGTCTGCAGCGCACGATCGAAGCCGCTCGCGCGCGCCCTCGCGAGCAGATGGAACGGATCGCCGCCGGTCACGATCACGAGATCGCTCGCCGCGAGCCGCACCGCGATGGTCGGGTCGGCGTCGCGATCGAGCTCGACCGGGAGCAGCGAGAGCCCGATCGACTCGAGCATGCCCGCGAAGAGCGCGCGGACTCGCTCGCGATCCTCGAGCGGATCGGCCGCGGTGGGCACCCAGGCGGCGCGCCGGCCGCGCGCACCTCCGAGGAATTCCGGGAGCCCGTCGAGCGAGAGCGACGCGAGGAAGAGCCTTCGCATCGCGCGATCATCCCACGTACGAGAGCGCGCGCACCGGATCGCCGATCGCGATCTCGCCGCCCTCGATCACGCGCGCCGTGATCCCGCCGTGGCCGCGCATCGCGTGGAACGCGCCCTCGCCGAGCGCCGCGTCCATCTTCGCGCAGGGCTCGCACGTGCCGGTGCCCTCGAGGATCACGGCGCCGCCGATCGCGAACCGCATGCGCCGAAGCGCGATCAGGTTGACCCCGGCGACCACGACGTTGCGGCGCAGCAGCGCGGGATCGATCGCGCCCTCGCGGCCGAGCAGCCGCGCGATCACGTCGAGGTGCTCGGCCTGGATCAGCGTGACCTGGCGCTTGCCGCCCTGGCGGCGCGACACCCGATCCCGCTCGAGCCCGCGATCCGCGAGCACCCCCGCGCGCTCGAGCACCTCGATCGGCGCGCCGTGCTCGGGCCGGACGCCGATCCACGTCACCCGGCCGACCTGCGGGACGTTCTCGAGGCGCTCGCGAAGGGTCTCCATCCTGCCGGAACGTACGGGATCGGATCGATCTTGGCGCGGACCACCGGGATCGGCGACGATCGAATGTGGGTGACTGCGAGCACGCAGAGCGCAGCGAAGGATCGTCCGACGCTGCTGATGGTCGGGCACGGCGAGCCGATGGACGCCGCGCTCCGCGTCGCGCTCGATCGTCACGGCCTCTTCGTGGAGGAAGCGTCGACCGCCGATGCCCCCGGCGCGGTGCGCATGTCCGCGCCCGATCTCGTGCTGCTCGTGGGCGATGCGTCGAAGGACGGCGGGCGCACCGTGCTCGAGGCGCTCTCGCGCGATCCCGCGACGAGCGTGGTGCCGGTCGCGCTGCTCTCGGACGATCAGGGCGCGCTCGACAAGCGCGTGCTCGCGTTCCGCTACGGCGCGATCGCGGTGGTGCCCAAGACGCCGAGCGTCGACGAGATCGCGCGGCGCGTCGCCCAGCTCGCGCGCGAGCTCCCCGATCGCGATGCCGACGCGGCGGAGCTCGGGGAGGCGACGTTCGACGAGCTGGTCGGGCTCGTCACGCGCGAGCTGCGCAGCGGGATCCTCAGCGTCGGCCGTCAGGGCGGCGATCCGATGCGCATCGTGCTCGGCGCCGGGCGACCGGTCGCCGAGGCGGTGCAGGAGTTCGTGCAGCGCCTGCGCCCGCTCGTCTCGCGCGCGGAGCCGCTCGTCTACGAGTTCCACAAGGACGGCGCGGGCGGCGCGATCGAGCTGATCGATCCCGAGGGCCCGCGGCGCGCCGATCTGACGATCTTCCGCGGGCTGCGCGTGCTGCTCGTCGATCACGACCCGTCGCGCGCGGACGCGCTCGCGCAGGAGCTGCGATCGCGGGGCGCGACGGTCGCCGTGAGCGACAACGGCGGCGTGGGGCTCGAGCGCGCGGCGGGGCTCGATCCCGAGGTCGTCGTGATGGACGCCGCGGGGATCGACGGGCCGGGGTTCGAGGTCGTGCGGCAGCTGCGGCGCGACGTGCGGCTGCGCTGGGCGTCGATCCTGGTCGCGCCGTGGGACGAGCTGTGGCCCGATCCGCGCGGCGCGCCGGATGCCGAGCGGCTCGCCGAGAAGATCGCGCCGCTGGTCATGCACGATCGCGCGCTGCGGGAGCGCGCGGGGAGCGAGAGCGCGTTCGACGCGCGCCTCGAGGCGACCGGCCCGTGTCGGCTGCTGCGCGCGATCGCGGGCGCGCCCGGGACGTGCCACGTGATGGTCCGGAGCTCGAAGGCGGTGGTCGAGGTCGACCTCGCCGAGGGGCTCGTCGTCGGCGCGACCGGGACGCGCTCGACGGGCGAAGGCCTCGAGGGCACGCGCGCGCTCGCGGCGCTGCTCGCGATGGGCTCGGGGCGGGTGCACGTCGAGCAGCGGGCGCACCCCGCGACGGCGAACGTGATGGCGCCGGTCGACGAGGCGCTCGCGCGCGCGTCGCAGGAGTCGCCGCCGATCGCGCCCTCGATGCTGCCTCCGTCGTTCGCGGGGAGCGCGTCGTCGATCAGCAGCGCGCCGGGGCGGCGCCGGCCGTTCCCGAACGCCAGCGAGCTCGGGAAGGAGCTGATGCCGATCGGCGACTCCGGGCTGGACTCGGAGAGCGATCTGCCGGCGCCGATCGAGGCGGCGAGCGTCACGCGCATGTCGCAGAGCGTGAAGCCCGCCGCGCCCGAGGATCTGAGCTGGGGCGAGAGCGAGCCGCCGCGCCCGAAGCAGCCGGTGATCCCGCCGGCGAGCGCGCTGCCTCGCCCGACCCCGCGCGAGGCCGCGCCGATGACGGCGCGCCCGGCGAACGTGCCCCGCCCGACCGGCGCGGCGCCCGCGCGCGGCGCGGCTCCGGCGCGCGGTGCGGCCCCGGCGCTGCAGACGACGCTCAAGGGGCCCGCCCTCGCCGCGCCGCCGGCCGCCGCTGCTCCGGCGCGCCCGACCTCGGAGAAGCTCCCCACCGGCGTCCTGGGCGGCGCCGCGCCCCCGCCGCAGGCCCCGGCGGCAGCGCCGCGCCCGGGAGCGCCCAACGCGCGCAAGCAGACGCTGGTCATGGGCGTGATGCGCGGCTCCGGGCAGTCCACGCAGGGCATGCCCGCGGCGCGCGCGCCGATCGCGCCGCCCGCGAAGGCTCCGACAGCGGCCGAGCCGCCGCGCGCGCCCGTGGCGCCGACCGCGCCGGTGGTCGCCACGCCCGCGGCGACCACGCGCCCCGATGCGCCGGCCTCCGATCGTCCGCGTCGTGTGCCGACGCGCCGCGCGACGCTGCAGATGACGTCGTCCGAGCTGCCGCCGGCCGCGCTCGCCGCCGCGAGCCAGCCGCCGGAGAGCGAGCCCGAGTCGGGCGAGACGCGGCGCTCGTCGTCTCCCGACGTCGGTGATGCACGCAGCAGCGCGACGCTCGGGCGCATCGCGACCGCGCGGCGATCGACGGCGAGCGATCTGCGCGCGATCGAGCGGCGCGCCGTCGCGGAGGAGATCACGTCGCGCGGCGCGTCCGATCCGCGCATCGAGTCGCACGACGAGGGGACGGCGTCGTCTCCGTCGGCCGAGATGGACAGCGCCGATCTCGTCGAGCTGGGATCGTCGTCCAGTGAGCAGATCGCGCCGGAGACGCCGCGGGATCGGCCGCTCTCGGTGCATCCGGCGCCCGCCGGGGCGCCGAGCGCGCCTGCGGGCATGCTGACCGGGCCGCCGCCCGTCGCTCCGCCTGCGCCGCCGGCCGCCGCGCCGCCCGCGCCTCCGGTCCGGAGCTCGAGCCCGCCGCGCATCTCGAGCCCGCCCTCGCGCACGTCGTTCCCGCCCCCGCAGCGCCCGACGCCGGTGCCCCAGGCCACGTCGGAGACGGGGCGCGGCGGTGGTGCGATGCGGGTGCTCGGGTTCCTCGTGCTCGCGCTCGCGCTGATGACGGTGATCGGCGTGGTGGGGCTGATCGTCGCGCGGCGGATGGGCATGTGGCCGCCGCAGCCCGCGATCGTCGTCGGCGTCGGCGAGCCGACGATCGAGCCGCCGCCCGAGCCCACGCTGCCGGTGGCGGAGCCCGAGCCCGAGGCGCCGATCGTCGAGCCGCCCGCCGAGCCGCCCGTCGAGCCCGAGGCCGCCGCGCCTGAGGAGCCGATCGCCGAGCCGCCGTCCGAGCCCGCCGTCGCCGAGCCCGTCGCGGTCGAGCTTCCCAGCGAGCCGCCCCCTGCCGCCGAGCCCACCGCGGCCGAGCCCGCTGCCGCCGAGCCCGCTGCCGCCGAGCCCGCTGCCGCCGAGCCCACCGCGGCCGAGCCGCCCGCCACGTCGCCCGAGGACGCGCTCGCGCCGGTCGAGGGCGAGACCGCCGACGATCTCGTCGCGCGCGCCCGCTCGGCACCGCCCGCGTTCGCCGAGACGCTCTATCGGCGCGCCCTCACGCTCGACCCGCAGAACCACTACGCGATGGTCGGTCTCGCGCGCCTGCTCCTCGATCGCGGCGCGCCCGGCGACGCGCTCCCGTTCGCCGAGGACGCGGTGCGCCGCCGCGCGCGTCGTGCGCCCTATCGCATCCTGCTCGGCGACGTGCGCCGCGCGACCGGCGACGAGAGCGGCGCCCGCGAGGCGTGGGAGGCTGCGCTCGAGATCGAGCCCGACAACGCGCAGGCGCTGCAGCGCCTCGGCCGCTGAGCCTCCGGCAGGAGCGCGCGTTCCGTCGGTCCCGACCGGCTTCGACCCGCGCTACACCTCGCGCGAATGCCGAAGACGAACGCGTGCCGCGTGCTCGATCAGCTCGGGATGACGTACGAGCTGCGCGAGTACGACGTCGACCCCGACGATCTCAGCGCCGAGACCGTCGCGCAGAAGGTCGGCATGCCGCTCGAGCAGGTCTGGAAGACGCTCTGCTGTCGCGGTGACGGCAAGGACATCGGGTTCGCGGTGATCGCCGCGGGCACCGAGCTCGACCTCAAGGCGTACGCGCGCCTCGCCGGGCACAAGAGCGCGGAGCTCGTGCCGCTGAAGGAAGTGCAGCCGATCACCGGCTACATCCGCGGCGGCGTCACCGCGCTCGCCGCGAAGAAGCCGTACCCGGTGTGCTGCGACGAGACGATCGAGCTCTTCGACGTGATCAGCGTGAGCGCGGGCGTGCGCGGGACGCAGATCCTGATCGCGCCCGCGGACTACCTGCGCACGACCGGGGCGAAGGTCGGACCGATCGCGCGCTGATCGCCGCCGTGTCGCGCCGCACAATGCGGCGGAGCCGCGATTTTCCGGGCGCCCAACTCGCTGTTTGTGCAACGCAGCAAATCTCCGCTACCGTCAGGGCAGGGAAGAGGGGATGTCGTGAACCAAGTCCGAGTCGCTGCTCCGCAGCAGGCTGCGTCGCCCGCGTACCGCTACTACGTGCTCGCGGTCCTGACGCTGATCTACACGCTCAACTTCCTCGACCGTCAGATCATCGGCATCCTCGCGACGCCGCTGAAGGACGAGTTCGAGCTCTCCGACAGCCAGTTCGGCCTGATGGGCGGCCTCGCGTTCGCGCTGCTCTACTCGAGCCTCGCGATCCCGATCGCGTGGGCCGCCGATCGTGTGAGCCGCGTGTGGATCATGACCGTGGCGCTGACGATCTGGTCGGGCTTCACCGCGCTCTGCGGGCTCGCGGGCAGCTTCACGCAGCTCTTCCTGTGCCGCATGGGGGTGGGCATCGGCGAGGCGGGCGGCGTCGCGCCCGCGTACTCGCTGATCGCCGACACGTTCCCGAAGTCGCAGCGCGCACGCGCGATGGCGGTGTACGCGTTCGGGATCCCGCTCGGGACCGCGGCGGGCACGCTCGTCGGCGGGCTGCTCGCGGCGACGTACGGATGGCGCGTCGCGTTCGTCACCGTCGGGTTGCTCGGGGTGATCGTCGCGCCGGTGCTGCGCCTCTCGGTGCGGGATCCCGAGCGCGGCGCGATGGACGAGCGCGCCGCACCGAAGGAAGCGCCGCCGTTCGCCGAGGTGCTGCGGACCGTGTTCCCGAAGCGCAGCTTCTGGCTGCTCTCGTTCGGCGCGGCGTCGTCGTCGGTGTGCGGCTACGGCGTGGCCGCGTGGCTGCCGAGCTTCTTCATGCGCAGCTTCGAGCTCAGCCTCGCGCAGACCGCTTGGTATTACTCGGGCATCTCGCTGGTCGGCGGCGTGATCGGGATCTGGCTCGGCGGTGCGATCGCGGATCGCCTCGGGCGCCTCTCGAAGGCCGCGTATCCGCTGACGCCGGCGATCGCGTTCGTGATCTCGGTGCCGTGCTTCTTGCTCGGCATGAACTCGGCGTCGCTGATCCAGGCGTTCTTCCCCGACGCGGGCGCGAACGGCTGGCAGGCGCTCGCGATGGCGTTCGTCGTGTTCGTCGTGCCGACCGGGCTCAACCTCGCGTGGCTCGGCCCGGTGACGGCGGCGGTGCAGCAGCTCGTGCCCGCGCCGATGCGCACGACGGCGTCCGCGCTCTTCCTGCTGATCAACAACCTGCTCGGGATCGCGGTCGGCGTCTTCTACTTCGGCTGGATGAGCGACGTGCTGCGTCCGACGTTCGGCGAGGAGAGCCTGCGCTGGTCGATCTACACCGGCATGGCGTTCTACATGCTCTCGTCGTTCCTGCTGTACCGCGCGTCGCGCACGCTGCAGCACGACTGGGTCGACTGAGCTTCCCGGGGTTGCGCGCGGCTCAGCCGCGGCCGCGGCGCGTGCTCGAGAGCTCTTCGCCGACGAGCTCGACCATCGTCGCGCGATCTTGCGGCTCCTCGGCGGGATCCCACCAGCCCTCTTCGAAGTCGGCGCGCAGCGGCGCGCCGCGCGCGCCCGCGATGCGCGCGAGCTGACCGAGATCCTGGGCCAGCGCGGGGTGGGGCGGGACCGCGCGCGACAGCGCGGCGTCGAGCGCGTCGGGATCCAGGAAGCGCGTGCGCGCATCGCGCCCGAGGCGCTCCACCTCCGCGGCCATCGCCGGCTCGGGGAGGGCGCGCGCGATCTCGCGCACCGCGTGCGCCGGCGCGCGCAGCTCGAGCCCGCTCGTCGCGGTGATCACGATCGACGACGTTCCGTCGGGCTTCGTGTGCTCGACGATCGTGCGCGGGCTCGGGTCGCGCACCCGGCGCAGCGCGCCCATCCAGCCATGAGGCCCGGGCGCGCCGAGCCGATGTCGCAGCGCGCCCGCGATGCCCGCGAGCGCGTGCTCGTCCTGCGCGAGGCGATCCGCGTCCATCTGCGGAACCACGCGCTCGACGAGCTCGAGCAGCACGCTCAGCACCGGGACCAGCGCGGGATCGATCGGACGGTCGAGCACCGGACCGAGGACCTGCAGCGCGCGCTCGATGAGCGATCGCCGCAGCTCGGGGCTCTCGAACACGCGCGATCCGGGATCGAGCCCGCGCGCGACGACCGCGACGAGGAAGCTGATCGCGCGGCGATCGCTCGGCGTCGCGTAGGGAAGCAGCAGCGCGTCGAGCGCCGGGAGGTTGCGCGCCGCGATCGCCGCGACGTCGTCCCACGAGACGCCACCCTTCACGCGCGCGAGCGCGTCGGCGACGATCGCGACGGGGGCGCTCTCGACCGCGCGCAGCACCGCCGGCGCGCCCGCGCGCGCGATCCACGTCTCGAGCGCGCGACCGCGCACGTCCGCGCCGTGCTGCGCGAGCGACTCGTGGAGCTCGAGCGCGAGCAGCGGGCCGCCCTGCGCGATCCGTCGCTCCAGCACCGCGAACCGCAGATCCGCGTCGGCATCGCCGCGCGCGAGCAGCGCGTCGCACCCCGCTTCGATCAGCGGCGGTGCGCGCTCCGGCAGCGCCTCGACGAGCGCGCGCAGCACCGCACCGTCGCGCTCGTGCGCGAGCCGATCGACGAGCACCTGCACGGCCGCGCGCTCTTCGCCGGCGTGCTTCGCGAGCAGCGCGCACGCGGTCGCGCGCAGGCGCGCATCCGGATCGTCGCGCCCGATCGTGACGATCGTCGCGAGCTCGTGCTGGCGCTCGAGCACGCCGAGCAGGTGCTGCCGCACGCCGACGCTGAGCCCGCTGCCGGGATCACGCGCAGTGATCGCGCTCGCACCGAGCCGCGCCGCGAGCGCCCACGCGGCGCGCACGCGCGTGATCGCGTCGTCGCTCTCGCGCTGCAGCGCGCGCAGCTCGTCGTCGGAGCGCGCCGCCGCATCGGCGTCGCTCGTCAGGCGCATGCGCGTGCTCCGCTCGCTCACGACGCGAACGCCGCCCCGATGGAGTCCGAGCCCCGCAGCGCACGCGTCAGCGCTCGTGCGAAGGTGCGCGCCGTGTCCCGGTCCACCGCGCGATTGTAGGAGCCGAGCGATGCTCGCTCCAATCTCTCGTCACGCGGCGCTCGCTGCTTTTCTCCGGAGGGCGCGTGCGGCGCGCCCTCCCTCGTCGGGCGGAGCCCGCCGAGCCTCCCTCCCGCCCGAACCCCGACGACCTCGCGTCGAGGTCGACGCAAGTGGTCTTCGGGGTAGAGTCGCGCGCGATGGTGCGTCGTGACGCAGACGAAGGTCGAGCCGTAGGGCCGACGTCTGCTCGCTGCGCTTCTCCTG
This sequence comes from Sandaracinus amylolyticus, assembly GCF_000737325.1. Lineage (NCBI taxonomy): Bacteria > Pseudomonadati > Myxococcota > Polyangiales > Sandaracinaceae > Sandaracinus > Sandaracinus amylolyticus. The sequence continues at coordinate 8,589,393 of NZ_CP011125.1, read as the reverse complement.
CGGGTGAGAGTCCCGCCTCGGTAGGCGCCGGAGCGCCGAGTAGCAGGCCCCGGGCGTCGGGAGAGATCCCGTCGTCCCGAGCGGGGCGTCGAAAGCCCGTCAGGCAGCGAGAGCTGTGCAGCGGGGAGCAAGATCGCGGGCCGCAACATGAAGTGAAGCCTGCAGCCTCGTCAGATGAACAATCCGAGAGCCGAGCCGCTCATTTCACGGCGAAGGCCACGCTCGAAGCGTCTGTTCCGGAGCGCGCATCGAGTCTCGGCGGGGTATGGGGCGCAGCACGCGATCACGGAGAAGCGCGGAACACGAGAGGCCCGTCTGCGCAGCCCTCGTCGGGGCGAAGCGCGCCGTATAAGCCGAAGGCGAAATCGGCCGCCGCGCAGCGGGAGTCCGAGGGGATCGTAGTACCGCACGGCATCGCCACGGTGATGTCGACGAACGTCGTGCAGAACAACGCGACGGGAGGGAAGGGTCCCTGGGGCAGTCACGTCGAGGAAGCAGGTAAGCGCGAGGGAATGGCCGGCAGGACCGGACCTAACGACCCCGGCGGCCGTAGGCCGCGCGAAGAAGTGCGACAACTGCAGAGGCGACTGTGGGTCGCGGCCAAGCGAGCACCTGGAAGACGTTTCCACGCTCTTTATGACCACATCTGGAGGAGTGACGTCCTTCGGGAAGCGTGGAAGCGAGTCGAGGCGAACAAGGGCGCGGCGGGCGTCGATGGCCAGACGATCGCCGAGGTGAAGCAGTACGGAGTCGAGCGCTTCCTCGAAGAGCTCGGCGACGCACTGCGGAGCAAGACGTACCGGCCCGAGGTGGTGCTGCGCCGGTACATCCCGAAGGCAGATGGAAGGAAGCGGCCGCTGGGGATTCCGACGGTCCGGGATCGAGTGGTCCAGATGGCGGCGAAGCTGGTGCTGGAGCCGATCTTCGAGGCGGACTTTCTTCCGTGCTCGTGGGGCTTCCGGCCGAAGCGGGGCGCGCTGGGTGCGCTGGAGACGCTGAGGAAGCTCGGCGCGAAAGGGCATCTCCACGTGCTCGACGCCGACATCCGCGACTACTTCGGGAGCATCGATCACGACAAGCTGATGAAGCTCGTCGCTCGACGCATCTCGGATCGGCGGATGCTCAAGCTGGTGCGGCAGTGGCTCGAAGCGGGGGTGATGGACGAGGGCGTCGTGGCTCGCAACGTCGCGGGCGCGCCGCAGGGCGGAGTCATCTCTCCGCTGCTCTCGAACATCTACCTGCACGTGCTCGACGTGACGTGGATGCGCAGGAGCGCCCCGCCCGGGACGCTGGTGCGCTACGCGGACGACTTCGTCGTGATGTGCAAGACGAAGCGCGAGTGCGAAGAGGCAGAGAGGCGCATTCGAGTCATCCTCGGGCGCCTCGGTCTCGAGCTGCATCCGGACAAGACGAGGCGAGTCGAGCTCTACGATGGCAAGCAGGGCTTCGATTTTCTCGGACATCACCTGCACAAACGCATGAGCGGAGCGCTGTGGGAGAAGAAAGGCAGACGCCTCTATTTCCTGCATCGCTGGCCGTCCGCGCGCGCGATGAAGCGGGTGAGACAGCGCGTGAAGGAGCTGACCCCGAGGAGGCGGTGCCACGCGGATCTTCGCGAGGTGATCGCCGATCTCAACCCCGTGCTGCGGGGCTGGGGCAACTACTTCCGCACCGGAAATGCCGCCAAGAAATTCAACCAACTCGACAGCTACGTCTGGCGTCGGCTGCGGGACCTGCGCGTGGAGCGCAAGGGCCGGCATCTGAAGCCGGGGGAGTCGAGCAGGTGGACGCGCGAGTACTTCTGGAGCCTCGGACTTCATCGCCTGCGAGGGACCGTGCAGTACCCCGAGCGAGCCTTCTTCCGGGAGGTCGCGTAATGCAGCGACTCGAGAGACTGCCCGTAAGCCGTGTGCGGGAAATCCGCACGCACGGTTTGAACGGGGGTCTTGACCAACCGCCGGCGCAGGCCGGTAGCAGGTAAGGATCTACCAATGACGACGACCGAGACGTTCATGCTGCGGGCCGACGACGGCGTGGAGATCGCGGTGCATCGCTGGCTTCCTGCAGGGAAGCCGCGTGGAATCGTACAGATCGCGCACGGCATGGCGGAGCACGGCAAGCGCTACGCGCGCCTCGCGCAGCAGCTCAACGACGCGGGCTGGGCCGTGTACGCGAGCGATCACCGCGGCCACGGGCTCACCGCGAAGACGGACGCCGAGGTCGGTCACTTCTGCGACGAGGACGGCTGGAACCGCGTCATCGCCGACCTCCGCATGATCGCGCAGCACGCGCGCCGCGAGCACCCCGGCGTGCCCTACGTGCTCTTCGGGCACTCGATGGGCTCCTTCCTCGCGCAGACGCTGGTGCTGCGTCATCCGCAGGAGCTCGACGCGCTCGTGCTGTCGGGCTCGACCGCGGGCGGCGGTCCGCTCGTCGCGGCGGGCAAGCAGGCCGCGAAGCTCGAGCGCATCCGGGTCGGCAAGCGCGGCACGAGCCCGCTGCTCACGCAGCTCTCGTTCGGCAGCTACAACCGCGGCTTCGAAGGACGCACGAAGTACGACTGGCTCTCGCGCGATCCCGTCGAGGTCGACCTGTACTGCGCGGACGCGCGCTGCGGCTTCGAGGTCACGACCCAGACCTGGATCGATCTGCTCGGCGCGCTCGAGGAGCTCGGGCGCGGACAGTGGTCGCGCTTGCCGCGCGAGCTGCCGATCCTGGTGTTCGCGGGCGAGCTCGATCCGGTCGGCGAGCGCGGCAAGGGCGTGCGCCGGCTCGTCGACACGATGCGCAAGGCGGGCCTCGGGCGCGTGACCGATCGCCTCTATCCCGCGGGCCGCCACGAGATGATCAACGAGACCAACCGCGACGAGGTGATGGGCTCGCTCGTGCGCTGGCTCGACGAGCACGTGCCGCGCGCGTGAGCGGTTCCGGTCGAGAGCTCGTGAGGAGATGCAGTAGTCTGCGCTCCGTGGATCGTCCCCGACGACGCGCATGGGGCCACGTCGGCGTGCTCGTCGCGTCGGCCGCGCTCCTGCTCGCCACGTACGAAGCGCCGGCGCGCGGTCAGGACGTCGACGCAGGTCGGCGCCCCGACGCGGGCGAGGCCACCGCGACGACGAGCGACGCAGGCGCTGCGCGAGAGCGCGACGCCGGCGCGACGCGCGAGCGAGACGCGGGAGCGGCGCGCACGGCCCCGGCTCGTGCGCGCGACGCCGGGCCGCCCGACGCGGGCGTGCTCGCCGACGCGGGGGTGGACGACGCGGGCATCCCCGACGGCGCGATCGTCGACGACGCGGGCGTCCCCGACGCGGCGATGGAGCTCGACGCGGGCACCGATGCCGGCGCGATCGCGCTCGTCCCGATCGAGCCCGCCGAGGGCGAGGTCCCGACCGAGATCCCGTCGATCACCGGCGAGAGCGACGGAAGCCGCGTCATCCGCACGCTGCTGGGCCTCGTCGCGCTGCTCGCGCTCGCGTGGATCGGCGCGCACCCGCGCGTGCAGCGCCTCGAAGAGCGCATGGGCATCTCGCAGGTCGTCACCAGCGGCCTGCCCTTCGTCGCGCTCGGCGTGATCTGTCGTGCCCCCGGCATCGACATCCTGAACGACGAGGTGCTCATCGCGATCACGCCGCTGCTCCAGTTCGGGCTCGGGTGGATCGGGTTCCACACCGGCTTCCAGTTCGAGGGCGCGGCGATGGACGAGGTGCCGAAGGGCACGTCGTCGGTGGTGATCCTCCTGACCGGCGCGTCGTTCGCGACGATCGCGGTCGCGTGCGGCGTGCTGCTCTTCGCGACGGGGCTCGGCGGCGATCCGTTCCGCATGACGACGTTCGTGCGCGACGCGGCGATCGTCGGGCTCGCGGGCGCGCTCTCCGCGCCCACGCTCGAGCGGCTCGGCGCGCAGCGCGTCCCGGCGCGCGCGATGGAGCTCGCGCGCACGATCGGCGTGCTCGACGACGTCGTCGGCGTGGTCGCGCTCGCGATGCTCTTCGCGTGGCTGCATCCCTCCGAGGGCGGCAGCTGGAACCTGCCGGGCGTCGGCTGGCTCTTCGTGACGTTCGGCATGGCCGCGACGCTCGGGCTCGTGATGTACGCGGTGCTCCGAGGGACCGAGTCGGCCGCGGAGAGCTCGGCGCTCCTGATCGGCTGCGTCTGCTTCACCGCCGGCATGGCGGGCTTCTTCTCGCTGCCGCCGCTCGTCGTGTGCTTCCTCGCCGGCATCCTGCTGAAGAACATGCCGGGCGGCGACAAGCCGCGTCTGTCGGCGGCGTTCGCGCGTCTCGAGCGGCCGATCTACTTGGTGTTCCTGGTCGTCGTCGGCGCGCTCTGGCGCGTGGACGACTGGCGCGGCTGGGTGCTGCTGCCGGTGTTCGTCGTCGCGCGCATCGTCGGCCGCGCGCTCGGCGCGCGCGTCGCGCGGCGCCTGCCGCACGACGCGCGTCATCCCGGGCTCGACGAGATGCCGACGCCCGACCTGATCACGCCGCCGATGGGCGCGCTCGCGCTCGCGTTCGTGATCACCGCGCGCACGCTCTACGAGAGCCCCGCGACCCAGGCGATCGTCACCGCGGTGATCGGCGGTGCGGTCGCGACCGAGATCATCGTGCAGATCACGTCGCGCAAGTCGCGCGCGCGCCGCGCGGGCGCGACGCGCTCGGGCGAGACGAGCATCTCGTCGGCCGGCGTCCGCCCCTCGACGCCGACCCCGCTGCCCGCCGCGCCCCCTCCGAGCGAGCCTCCTCCTCCGCACGCGGGGACGGACGAAGCGGATCGTTCATCCAATTGACGCGACGCGTCTTCCGCGGCGCGGCCGGTTCGGATAGCGTGCTCGGCCGTGACGCGCACTTCGCTTCGAACGCTCGCGCTCGTCGCGGCTCTTCTCCTTGCCACGTTGCCGGCTCCACGAGCCCGCGCAGGCGGGTTCGAGGTGCCCGATCAGAGCGCGGTCGCGGGGGCGACGGGCGGCGCGGGCACGGCCCGTCGCGACGATCCCTCGGCGGCGTTCTACAACCCCGCGGCGCTCGCCGACGGGGGTGGCTTCCGCGGTGCGCTCGGCATCCTGCTGGCGGTGCCGAACATCTCGATCGAGCACCTCGAGGGCGAGATGGAGACGTCGTCGACCGTCTCCGGCGTCTCCCCGCCGCCGCACCTCCACCTCTCGTACGCGGAGAACGAGTGGGCGGTCGGCGCGTACCTCGGCGTCTCGCACGGCACGAGCGTGTCGTGGCCCTCGGCGCCCGACGCGTGGTGGGGGCGCTTCGAGGCGATGAGCACGAACCTCCTCGTGTTCCGCGCCGCGCCGTTCTTCTCGCTGCGGCTCGGCGGCGAGCACGGCCTCCTGCGCGACTTCCCGGACATCCGGCTCTCGATCGGCGCCCACGTCGACACCGCGCGCGCCGAGACGCGCCGGCAGCTCGACTTCATCGACGTCGAGGGCTCGGTGCACGTGCTGATGTGGGGCGCGGGCGTGGGCGGCGACGCGTCGATCTTCTGGCAGGCGACCCCGGAATTCGCGCTCGGCGCCTCGTACAAGAGCCGCACCTGGATGCGCGCGACGGGCGACGCGGACTTCACGGTGCCCCCGCCGTTCGTCGGACGGGCCCCCGACCAGCACGCGTCGACCGAGCTCGTCATCCCGGATCGCCTGACGTTCGGCGCGGCGTGGCAGCAGCGCGAATTCGGGGTGTTCGCCGACGTCGGCTGGACGGCGTGGAGCGTGCGCGACCGGCAGCGTGTCGACTTCGAGCGCGAGACCACCAGCGACAGCGACGTGGCCCAGGACTGGCGCGACACCTGGGTGTTCCGGCTCGGCGGCGAGGTCACGCCCATCGACTGGTTCCACGCCCGGGCCGGCCTCTTCTACGACATGGAGGCGTCGCCGCCGGAGACGCTGGGCCCGGCATCGCCCGACATGGCGCGCTTCGGCGTGACGCTCGGGACGGGCTTCGACGTCACGCGCGAGATCGGGATCGACGCGAGCTACTCGTACGTGACGTTCGTCGGGCGCGAGTCGACGAGCCAGGACGCGCCCCTGGCGCGGTACTGGGGCGATCTCCACGTGGTCTCGTTCACCGCGCGGCTGGTGGTGGACCCGACGCCGGAGCCCCCGGTCGTCGAAGAGGTCGTCACCGACGTTCGCCCGGCGGATCCGACCGTCGCGGACGAAGGCGCACCGCCGATCGACGATGCGCCCGCGGTCGAGCCGCCCGCGGCCGAGACGCCGGAGACGATCGCCCCGCCGCCCGCGACCGAGGCCACGACCGAAGCGCCCGCCGCGCCGCGCCGCCAGCGCGCGCGCTGACCCCGAGCGCTCTCCTCGAGACCCGGACGCCGCGCGAGCCCCGTGTTTCGCGCGGGTTTCGCGCGTCCGCTCGCGTCTGCCCCGGAATGCCAGCGAGAGCGGATCAGAACGCCATAGCTACAATGTGCGGCTCACCGTTGACGGGTGCTCGCTGACTGCGCAAGGCTCGTACACCTGTCGAATCCTCGGCAGTTCGTACTCGAGGAGGCTGAATGAGCACCCGTCGTTTTGCTGTGGCTCTCCTGGCCCTCGCCGCGCTCGGTCCAGCCGGCTGCACCTCGGAGGGCCCCCTCGGCGCCCACGACGACGCGCTGGTCGAGACCCCCGTCGACACCTTCGCGGCCGTCGCCCAGGCGAACCACCCCGAGAGCGCGGGTGCCTACGGCGTCTGGTACGACGCGACCCACAACACGTTCGGCACCCCGTCGCGCAGCACGCTGGCCGGCGCGCCCGCGATGCGCATCGACGACGGCGGGTTCGCGAACGGCGTCTACACGATCTACCGCGCCGCGATCCCGGCCGACGGCACCTACCAGATCTCGGTCCCGGTCCAGGTCGTCGAGACCGGCGCGACCTCGACGAACGGCATCCGTGCGTTCCAGGTCGGCGTCGCGGTCGGATCGACCGCGCGGCACCGCGGGCCCAACCCGAGCTCGCTGCCCGGGCTCGGCGTGTCGGCGAGCTACACGGGGCTGACCACCGCGGACGACACCGCGCTCGGCCCGCAGACGCTGGTCACCGGCGAGTTCGACGCGCACGCGGGCGACGACCTGCTCATCGCCTTCGGCACCGACGTGACGAGCGGCACCTGGAGCGCCGGGTCGGCGACCTGGGGCGGCCACGTCCTCGTCGGCGCGATCACGCTGGTCGCGGCCGGTCCGTCGGACGGCTCGACGATCGTCGACGACGACGACGGCGCGCCCGACTTCGTGCAGCAGGGCGCGTGGACGGTCAGCGGCGGCATCGGCCACGGCGGCGGGCACTACCGCTTCGCGTCGTCGGGCAACGCGACCAGCGTCGCGACCTGGGAAGCGACGGTCGAGCCCGGCTACTACGACGTGCAGGTCACCTACCGCGCGGGCGCGAACCGCGCGACGGCCGCGCACTACACGATCGAGTCGAACGGGACGAGCGTCTCGACGTCGGTCAACCAGCGCACGCGCGACCAGCAGTGGGTCTACATCGGCGGGGTCGACGCGTCGGCGACCGGCGTGGTGCGCGTGACGCTCTCGGCGGCGCAGAGCCTGCCGGTCGGCTCGGTGGCGATCGCGGACGCGGTGCGCCTCGTGCCCGGGACCTCGCCGGGCGTCGACGAGCCCGAGATGCGCGTCGCGGCGGTGACCGTGTTCGACGGCCTCTCGGACGTCGGCGCGATCCAGTCGATCATCGACGAGATCGCGGCGCATCGATACAACGCGATCGCGGTCCACACGCGCTACCGCGGCGACGCGACGTACATCCCGAACCGCGCCGACGCGACGTACCCGAACCACGAGCCGCGCAGCACGGCGGTGGGCGACGTCGACGTGCTCGCGGAGTTCATCGCGCGCGGCCACGCGCGCGGCCTGAAGATCTTCGCGTACGTGAACACGCACCTCGTGACCGAGGGCGCCGCGTCGCCGAGCGATCCCGGGCACGTCGTGAACGCGCACCCGGAGTGGCGGACCTACGCGTACAACGGCGGCGCGCCCGTCGTGCAGACGCCGGCGCACGACCCCGAGGGCATGTGGCTCGAGCCCGCGCTGCCCGACGTGCGCGAGTACCTCGCGGACGTCGTCGGCGACATCGCGACGAACTACGAGATCGACGGCGTCATCCTCGATCGCATCCGGTACCCGCAGACCGCGTTCACCCGCGAGAACCGCGACTTCGGCTACCACCCCGAGGCGATCGAGCGCTTCAACCGCCGCTTCCACCGCCGCGGCGTGCCGAGCCCGCGCGACGCGGACTGGATCACGTTCCGCCAGGAGGCGATCACCGACACGGTCGCGGCGATCCACCGTCGCCTCGAGCGCATCGACGGCGATCTGATCCTGCTCGCGTACCCGATCGGCCGCCTCACCGACGCGCGCCAGTTCAACTACCAGGACTGGCCGACGTGGATGACCGAGGGCGCGATCGACGGCGTGCTCCCGCAGATCTACACGGCGGACAACGCGGCGTTCGCGACGAGCCTCGCCGCGCATGCCGAGGCGTACGGCGGTGATCGCCTGCTCGGCGTGACGCTCGATGCGTTCCGCGCGGGCGTCGATCTCTCGGGGCAGATCGAGACGGCGCGGCTCGCGGGCTTCGCGGGCACGTCGCCGTTCCGCCACGGCACGATGGGCGATCTCGGCTACCTCGAGCAGGCGCGCGCGGCGTGGCCCGGGTACGCGGAGTGGCCGGCGATGCCGTGGAAGAACGCGCGCGTCGAGCGGCTCGAGCTGCGCGGTGTGTGCGCCGACGACGTGACGCGTCGCCGGTTCCGCGTGTCGAACCCGAACGCGTGGTCGATCCCGGTCGAGTGGAGCATCGTCGGGACGACCGACGAGGGCGCGTACTTCGCGCCCCCGGGTGACTCGTTCTACGAGGTTGCGGCGGATCGACTGCTGCCGCGCGTGTCGCTGCTGACGTGGCGCAACGAGCGGCGGATCCAGCTGACCGCCGCGGCGATCGCGCTGCCGAGGCGCTGCCGCTGACGCTGCGTGCGACGCGCGGTGTCGGCGCCTCACATCGCCCACACCGCGCGCCGCTGCGGCACGTGCGCACACGGAGTTTTCGCCTGTCAGGGAAACCCCGTATCCGGAGGTCGCTCCGAGGTGACAAGGTCGCTCCCCCGGGCGCGCCCCCCGCGTTCGGTCGTCGCCAGGCACGACCGACGCGCGCCCACGGACGCTCGAACCATTTCTGTTTGGAGGTGAGCTGATGAGACTGCGTCGAGCTTGGTGGAACGTGACCTTGATGGCGGCGCTCGCGCTGCCGTTGGTCGCGTGCGGCGACGACGACGGTCCGGTCGACGAGACCGACGCCGCGATGAACGCGGACGCGGGCGGCGGTGACGCCGGCACGCCAACCGACGGCGGCCGCGCCGACGCGGGCAACGATGCCGGCGGGAGCGACGCGGGCCCCGACGCGTGGGTGCCGACCGAGGGCCCGGTGGTCACGGCGGCGGATCCGACGAGCGTCGCGCAGGGCTCGGGCCTGGTGCTCGACGGCCTGCGGCTCGCGGACCCGACGGGCGTGACGATCGGCGGTGTCGAGCAGACGGTCTCGGCGAGCACCGAGACGTCGATCACGATCGACGCGGTCGCGGCGACCACGCCGACCGGGACGCAGCCGGTGCTCGTGACGACGGCCGACGGGACGAGCCCGTCGTTCGACGTGACGGTCCTCGAGCCGCTCGCGGTGGTGATGGCCGCGGGGCCGACCGCGACGTCGGTCGTGGTGACGTTCTCGCGCGAGGTCGACGCGGCGAGCGTCGACGCGGCGAGCTTCACGATCGACGGGCTCACGGTGAGCGCGGCGAGCGCGTCGGGCGCGATGGTGACCCTGACGACGAGCGCGCAGACGCCCGACGCCGACTACACGGTCGAGGTCGCGGCGGACGTGACCGACACGTTCGGCAACGGGCTCACCGGCGAGAACGAGGCGGACTTCACCGGGTTCGCGCCGACGGTGCCGGTGATCTCGAGCATCGCGCCGATGCACGTGGTGCCCGGCGACTCTCGGCTCACGCTGACGGGCACGAACCTCGCGGGCGCGACCGTGACGATCGGCGGCGCGGCGCAGGTGATCACGAGCAGCACCGCGACCGAGATCGTGATCGGCACGGTGTCGGCGAGCACGGCGCTCGGTGAGCAGCCGGTCGTCGCGCGCCTCGGCGGCATCGACAGCGCGCCGGTGAACGTGCAGGTCGTCGACGCGTTCCGCATCGTGAGCGCGACCGCGACGAGCGCGACGACGGTCGAGGTCGAGTTCAACCGCAACGTGCACGCGCCGGTGACGACGCCGGCGCGCTTCACGATCTCGGGCGGGCTCACGGTGAGCGCGGCGACCGTGGCGGGCGACACCGTCACGCTGACGACGTCGGCGCAGACCGCGGGGACGACCTACACGCTCGCTGCCGACGACATGCTGCTCGACACGTTCGGCATCCCGGTGACCGCGGACACCGCGGCGTTCACCGGCTACGTCGCGCCGCCGCCGAGCGACTTCGTCGTGGTGCGCGTGGGTGACGGCAGCGCGCCCCTCGTGGGCACGAACGGGCCGGCCTACCCGGTCTTCATCGAGCGTCGCTCGCTCACGAGTGGAGCGCTGGTGAGCACGCTGGCCATGCCCGTCGCGGCGAGCGGCGCGAACCTGCCGTTCACTCTGTCGGGAAGCATCGCTGATGGCAGCCTGGCGCGATCGCAGGACGGATCGGTGATTTCGCTGACCGGCTATCAGTCCGTTCCCGGCACGCCGAGTGTGCAGAACGAGACCGACGACGTGCCGCGCGTCGTCGCCGTGGTGGGCGCGGACGACTTCACGGATCCCGCAGGGGTCGACACGTCGACGACGCTCGGTGGCGCGTTCGACACGACCGCGGTGCGAGGGGCGGTGGTCGACGGCACGAGGATCTGGGCGAGCGGTGGGTTCGGCGGGATCTTCACGGCCACGCTCGGCGGCACTACGTCGACGCAGATCGTCGCCGTCCCGAGCCCGGGCCGCACCATCGGCATCTTCGAAGGTCAGCTGTACGCGACCGCGACGTCGGCCGCCGGCCCGCCCGCGTCCGAGGCCGGCGTCTGGGCGATCGGCACCGGCCTTCCGACCGCTGCCGGCACGACCGCGACCGTGGTGCAGGGCACCACCAGCAGCCCGTACGGCTTCGCCGTCTTCGACGTGGATCCGACCGAGCCGGGCGTCGACCGGATCTACCTCGCGGATGACGCCATCGGTGTGCGCCGCTACCGGCGCGTGAGCGGCGCGTGGATGTCCGACGCGGCGACGGACGTGTTCGGCGGGCCGGTTCGCTTCCTCGCGTGTCAGCGCGACGGCGCCGACGTCGTGTGCCTCGGCACCACGGCGGCGGCGGTGCTCCGCATGCGCGACGTCGGTGCGAGCTCGGCCGGCAGCACGACCGCGTTCTCCTCGATCGCCACGGCGCCGACGAACACTGCGTTCCGCGGCGTCGCCATCGCTCCCGTTCCCTGAGGTCGCATCACCGAATGAGCCACCGCATCGGTCCCTTCTGGTCCCGTTTGCTCCTCGTCGCCGCATGTCTCGTGTCGCTCACGACGGCATGCGGTGACGACGACGGCATGCAGCTCGACGCCGGATTCGATGCCGGCGGGCACGAAGAAGACGACGCAGGTCCTCCCGACGCCGGCGCGGACGAGGACGCAGGGACCGATGCCGGTGGGCTCGACGCGGGCTCGGACGCGGGCGAGCCCGACGCCGGGCCGGACGCGGGCGCGCTCGATGGTGGCCCTCCCGCGCTGCTCGACGTCTCGCACGACCGCGAGCTCCGCGCGATGTGGCTCTCGACCGTGTTCCGCCTCGACTTCCCGTCGGCGGCGGGCGTCGGCGCGACCCAGGCGCGCGCGGAGTTGACGGCGATCGCCGACGTGTGTCGCGCGGCAGGGATCAACGCGATCTTCTTCCAGGTGCGCCCCGAGAGCGACGCGCTCTATGCGTCCACGCTCGAGCCCTGGAGCCGCTTCCTCACCGACGTGCAGGGCGTCGGGCCGGGCTGGGATCCGCTCGGGCTGCTTCTCGAGATCGCGCACGAGCGCGGGATCGAGGTGCACGCGTGGGTGAACCCCTATCGCGCGCTCACGTCGACGTCGGTCACGCCTGCGGCGAGCCACGTCACGCAGCGCTTCCCCGACGCGGCGATCACGTATGGAGGCGCGGTCGTGATGAACCCCGCCGCCGACGCGGTCCGCGCGCACATCGTCGCGGTCGTGACCGAGATCGTGCGCGAGTACGATGTCGACGGCGTCGTGTTCGACGACTACTTCTATCCGTACCCCAGGCCCGGGGAACCGCCCTTCGCTGACTCCGAGTCGTACCAAGCGTATGTCGACGCCGGAGGCGTGCTCTCGCTCGGCGACTGGCGTCGCGACAACGTGAACCGTCTGGTCGCCGGGGTCTCGGATGCGATCAAGACGGAGAAGCCGTGGGTCATGTGGGGCATCGCGCCCTTCGGCATCTACCGCCCCGGGATGCCCCCGGGTGTGGCCGGCACGGACGCGTACGAGGTGCTCGCGGCCGACTCGGTGCGATGGATCAGCGAGGGGTGGGTCGACTACCTCGCGCCGCAGCTCTACTGGTCGACCGTCTCGAGCCAGCAACCGTTCGGTGCGCTCGTCTCGTGGTGGGCCGACCTCGCACCCCCGGGACGCTTCGTGATCCCGAGCCTCGCGCTCCACCGCGAGGGCGCGGAGTGGAACGCCGCGGAGTTCGAGCGCCAGGTGATGCTCACGCGCGCCGAGGCCCCGCGCACCGCGGGCAACACGTGGTTCCGCTACCGGATGCTCGCCAACGACTTGCACGGCTCGCGTGCGATGATGGCGCGCGTGTACTCGACGCCGGCGCGCCCGCCCGCGGTGATCGAGACCGCAGGCGATGCCGTCGAGCCCCCCGTCGTGATGCGCACGGCGGGCAACGTCACGCTCTCGCACCCGAGCCCCACGACGATCCGCGGGTACGCCGTCTACCGCGACGTCGATGGCAGCTTCGAGATCGATCGATGGATCCCCGCGGGCTCTCCTGCCACGTCGCTCGGCCGAGGTCGCTGGGCGATCTCCGCGATCGCGCGCGGCGGGGCGGAGAGCCAGGGCGTCGAGGTGCTGGTTCCTTGAGAAAGGCCTTCCCGATGATCGCTCGGCGTTCTCTCTCTCCTCTCACGGTCCTCGCGTGCGCGATCGCGGTGTGCGCGCACGTCGGGGTCGTGCACGCGCAGGACGCGGACGCGCGCGCGCAGTCGCGCGCCCGCTTCGAGCGCGGCGTGCAGCTCCTCGCCGACGCGGCGTACGCCGACGCGGTGCGCGAGCTCGAAGCCGCGCGCTCGCTCTATCCGACCGCGTCGATCCACTTCAACCTCGGCCTCGCGTACCGCGGCACCGGCCGCGCGCGCGACGCGATCGACTCGTTCGAGCGCTTCCTCGCGGCGGTGGGCAGCACCGGCGATCCGGCGCGCGTCGAGGAGGTGAACCGCTACCTGCGCACGCTGCGCTCGACCCTCGCGCGGTTGCGCATCCAGGTGTCGCCGTCGGACGCGCAGGTGTCGATCGACGGACAGCCCGCCGCGGTCGGCGCGGCCGAGATCGCGCTCGATCCGGGGCGCCACGTGATCGTCGCGACGGCGCGCGAGCACGCGGAGCTGCGCCGCGAGGTGGAGCTCGCGCCGGGCAGCAGCACGACCGAGGTGCTCGCGCTCGAGCGCGTCAGCACGCGCGGGACGCTGGTGCTCGACGTGACGCCCGAGGACGCGGCGGTGAGCCTCGACGGTGCGCCGCGCGGCGCGGGCGATCAGCAGATCGAGCTCGACCCCGGCGCGTACACGCTCGCGGTGAGCGCGGGCGGTCGCGACGTGACGCGCGCGTTCTCGATCGCGGCGGGCGAGCGCCTCGGGCTCTCGCTCGAGGTGCCGCAGGGCGGCGAGGACCTCACGTGGCTGTGGGTCGTGCTCGGCGTGGTCGCGGTCGGTGCGGCCGCGGGCGTGACCGCGGCGGTGCTCTACGAGCCCGACGTGCAAGCGCCGCTGATGCCGAACCTCGGGGTCGTCGTGACCGAGCTGGGGGCGCGATGAAGCACGCGATCCATCTCGCCAAGGCCGCGCTCCTCGTCGCGATGCTCGCGTCGTGCACCCAGGCGCGCACCCAGATCATGCTGCGGGTCCGCACCGACATGGAGCAGGGCCCGAGCGCCACGCTCGCCGCGATCCGCATCCGCGTGAGCAACGACGGCGCCGCGACGCCCGCGCACGATCAGCGCTACGTGCTCGGCACCGACGTGATGCTCCCGAGCACGCTCGGCCTCGTGCCCGACTCGGCGCGCGACGCGCTGCTGTCGATCGAGATCGACGCGCTCGGCCCGGGCGACACGCTGCTGTTCACGCACCGCGCGCAGGCGCGCTACGTCGAGGAGAGCACGCTGCTGCTCGACGTGTTCCTCGCCGCGCGGTGCCGCGAGGCGGTCGCGCGCGACTGCGACGAGGGACAGACGTGCGGCCCGAACGGCTGCGAGCCGGTGCTGCGCAGCGATCTGCCCGCGTTCGATCCCGACGCGCCGGTGCCCGACGCCGGCATCGTCGGCGACGGCGGTCCGACCGACGCGTGCACGGCGATGTGCAGCGGCGCGTGCGTCGACACCACGACGAACCCCGAGCACTGCGGCGAGTGCGGGACGGAGTGCGATCCGCCCACGAGCCACGGCGAGCCGAGCTGCTTCGAGAGCACGTGCACGTACGCGTGCGAGCCCGGGTACCACGTCTGCGACGACGACTGCGTGTCGAACCGCTCGCTCTCGACGTGCGGCGACTCGTGCGAGCCGTGCGCCGCGCCCTCGGGCGGCAACGGCGTCGCGTCGTGCGATGGATCGCGCTGCGGCTTCCGCTGCGACCCCGGCTACCAGCGCACCGGCGACGGCTGCGTGCCGGGCCCGAACGTCGAGCCGCCGCGCCCGATCTCGCCGCTCTCGCTCAGCCGCGTGACCTCGCTGCGCCCGACGTTCCGCTGGGCGCTCGCGTCGGGGAGCGACGGCGCGCTGGTGCAGATCTGCGAGGACCGCGCGTGCTCGCGGATCATCGCCGCGGAGGAGGTCGGCAGTGGCGCGACGAGCCTGCAGCTCTCGGCCGATCTCACGCTGCCCGCGAGCGGCTCGCGGCGCGTGTACTTCCGGCTGTTCGGGCGCTCCGGGCCCGCGACGGGGTCGAGCCCGAGCGTGGTGTGGGCGTTCGAGCTGCCCGCGCGCAGCGCCGAGCACGAGACCGCGTTCGGCACGGTCTACGACGTGAACGCCGACGGTCACTCCGACCTCGCGGTCGGCAGCGAGGGCGACTCGGTCGTGCTCTACAACGGCTCGGCGAGCGGGCTCACGCGCGTCGCGGGCGCGCTCACGCAGGCGGGCGGCTCGATGTTCGGCGCGTCCGTCGCCGCGGCCGGCGACGTCGACGGCGACGGGTACGGCGATCTCGTGCTCGGCGCGCCCGCGTTCCGACGCGCGTACCTCTATCGCGGCAGCGCGGGCGGCCTCGGCACCACGCCGCTGTCGTTCGTGGGTGCCGCCGCGGCGACCGAGTTCGGGCGCACCCTCGCGCCCGCGGGCGACGTGAACGGCGACGGCTACGCCGACGTGCTCGTCGGCGCGCCGAGCGCGGCGATGGTCGCGCTCTATCTCGGCGGTGCGACGCCCGACTCGGGCGCCGACGTGATGCTCGCCGGCCCGACGGGCTCGGGCTTCGGCGCGTCGCTCACGTCGCTCGGCGACCTCGACGGCGACGGTCGTCACGAGTTCGCCGTCGGCGCGCCCGGCGAGGATCGCGTGTATCTCTTCCGCGGCGCGGCGACGCTCCCCGCGTCGCTCTCGCAGACCGATGCGTTCGCGTCGCTCGAGGGCCCGGCGGGCGCGGACTTCGGCGCTGCGATCGCGGGCGCGCTCGACGTGAGCGGCGACGGGCGTCCCGATCTGCTCGTGTCGTCGCCGAGCGCCGGTGCGGGCGAGAGCGGCGTCCGGCTCTTCCTCGGCACCGCCGAGGGCACGATCGCGACCGAGGTCGCGAGCGAGTGGAGCGCGCCGGGCGCGCCTTCGTCGACGACGCAGTTCGGCGCGTCGCTCCACGGCAACGGCGACGTGAACCGCGACGGCTACGACGACTGGGTCGTCGGGGCGCCCGGCGTCGTGCGCGCGTTCGTGTATCGCGGCGGGCCGAGCCCGTCGGCGACCGCGGCCGCCGAGTACTCGTCGAGCGCGGGCTCGCGCTTCGGCGCCGACGTGACGAGCACGGGCGACATCGACGGAGACGGCCACGACGACACCGTCGTCGGCGCGCCGACCAACCGTTCGTTCCAGCTCTATCTGCACACCGCGGCCGGTCTCGCGACCAGCGGCACGTCGTACAGCGACTCCGCGACGACGGGCTTCGGCGCCGCGCTGGCCGAGCTCCTGTGGCGTTCGATCGAGGAGGCGACATGACTGCTCTGCGCTCGTTCTCTCGCGCGCTGTGCGCGCTCGCGGCGCTCACGACGATCGCCTGTGGTGGCGACGACGACGCGCCCGCGACGGACGCGGGCACCCGCGACTCCGGCGGCGCGTCGATCGACGCCGGTCGCGACGACGCGGGCACGACGCCCGACGACGCCGGCGAGGTGCACGACGACGCCTCCGCCGCCGACGCGGGCTCGGACGCGACGACCGAGATGCCCGACGCCGGCACCGACGCAGGGGACACCACGCCGATCCCCGCGCCGCGCCCGATCCTGCCGTGGTCGACCGCGCGCACGACCTCGCCGACCGTCACGTTCCGCTGGGCGCTCGCCGAGCCTGCGACCGGCGCGCGCGTCGAGATCTGCGGCGACCCCGCGTGCGTCACCGTGATCGAGATGCAGGACGTCGACGGCGAGGAGCTCACGACGCTGGTGCCGCCCGATCCGCTGCCCGCGTCGCGCGTCTTCTACTGGCGCCTCACCGGTCGCGCCGGCACGCGCGTCGGCACCGAGCAGAGCCCGATCTGGTCGTTCAGCGTGCACGGCCGCGCGACCGTGACGGTCAGCGCGACCTGGGGCTCGACCTACGACCTCGACGGCGACGGCCTCGCCGAGGTCCTCGCGGGCGCGCCGGCCTCCTCGGTCGTGCGCCTGTGGCGCGGCCGCGCGCCGATCGGCGGCGCGCCGCCAACGCCGAGCACCGAGATCTCCGGCGCGACGCCGCTCCAGCTCGGCACCGCGATCGCGAACGGCGGCGACCTGAACGGCGACGGCCTCGGCGATCTCGTGATCGCCGGCGCCGAGAACGCGTACGCCTTCCACGGCGTGAGCGGCGCGTTGCCCGCCGCGCTCAACGTCACGGGCGCGAGCACGACGCTCGCGTCGCTCGGCGCGCTCACGCCGGCGCGCCTCGCGATCGCGGGCGACGTCGATCGCGACGGCTACGCCGACCTCGTCGTCGGCGAGCCGTCGATGCGCCGCGTCGTGCTCTTCCGCGGCGGCGCGAGCGGCCTCGCGACGACCGGCACGCCGATCGCGAGCGGCGCGGCCGGCTTCGGTCGCAGCGTCGCGGGCAGCTGCGACGTGAACGGCGACGGCTACTCCGATCTGATCGTCGGCGCCGACGAGGCGGCGTTCGTGGTGCTCGGCGCCGCGAGCGGCATCGGCGACGAGCGCATCACGCTCACGCCGGCACCGAGCAGCGCCGGATTCGGCGCGTCGGTCGCGTGCGCGGGCGACGTGAACGGCGACGGTCATCCCGACGTCATCGTCGGCGCGCCGATCGATCACGCGGCGTTCGTCTACGCGGGCAACGCGAGCGGGGTCGGCGCGACCGCGGTCGGCGCGGTCCGCAAGCAGCCGGGCAATCCGGGCGGCGGCGTGACGACGTCGCACGGCGACGGCTTCGGCTCGATGGTCGCCGCCGCAGGCGACGTGAACGGCGACGAGTACGGAGACGTCGTGGTCGTCGCGCCCGAGCTCGTCGCGGGCGTCACCGGCTTCGTCGGGTACGCGTTCGTCTTCCACGGATCGGCGGGTGGTCTGCCGATCACGCCCGCCGGCGCGTCCACCACGCACCCGCGCGCGTTCGGCTCGACGCCGGTCGAGAACCGCATCGCGACGTCGCGTCTCGCCGGCGACGTCGACGGTGACGGCATCGACGAGGTCGTGAGCGGCATGCCGTTCCGCAGCGGCGGCGCGGGCGGACTGCAGGTGAACCAGGGTGTGCAGACGACAGGTCTGCCGCTGGCGCCGGTGTGGCTGATCGAAGGTGGTGTGACCACGGCGCTGGGCACCACCGTCGCGTGGCTGTGGGGAGCGACGTGGTCGCGCGGATCGTGAGCGACGTCTCTCCCACCTCGCCGCGTAGGGATCAGTCCCTACACGGCGCGGGCACGATCGCGGTACCTTCGCCGGCGATGCCTCACGCTGCCGGCGCTTCTGCCGCTCCACCGATCGTCGTAGCATCGCGAAACGCTGCTGGGAGCAGAGCGTTGGGCACGCTGATCGAAGCCAGAGGACGTCGCTTCGGACGGTACGTACTGCTCGGCCACCTCGCCGACGGCGGGATGGCGAGCGTCTATCTCGCGCAGCTCCGCGGGAACAACCAATTCGCGAAGTGGGCCGCGCTCAAGGTCGTCCATCCGCGGCACGCCGGCAACGACCGCTTCCGGAAGATGTTCATCACGGAAGCGCGCATCGTCGCGCAGATCGATCACCCGAACGTCGCGACGGTGTTCGACTGCGGCGAGGACAGCGGCACGTACTACCTCGCGATGGAGTACCTGAGCGGGCAGACCTTGCGGAAGGTCGCCCAGCAGGCGGTGCTCCGCGATCGTCCGGTGCCGCTGCCGCTCGCGGCGCGCATCGTCGCGGACGCGGCGAGCGGCCTGCACGCGGCGCACGAACTCAAGAACGAGCACGGCGAGAGCGCCGGGATCGTCCACCGCGACGTGTCGCCCCACAACATCTTCGTGCTCTACGGCGGTGGCACGAAGGTCATGGACTTCGGCATCGCGTTCTCGAACGAGCGCAGCGACGACGAGCACACGGAGATCGACGAGCTCAAGGGGAAGATCGCGTACATGTCCCCGGAGCAGCTGCAGCGATTCCCGATCGATCGCCGCAGCGACGTGTTCTCGCTGGGCATCGTGCTGTGGGAGCTCGTCACCGGCAGCCGTCTGTTCAAGCGCCGCACCGAGGGCGAGGTCGCGCTCGCGCTCATGCGCGGCGAGATCGAGGCGCCCTCGACGGTGCGCCACGAGTGCCCGCCCGAGCTCGATCGCATCGTGCTCAAGGCGCTCGCGAAGAAGCCCGAGGATCGCTACGAGACCGCGGCGGACTTCGCGGCCGACCTCGAGGAGTTCATCATCTCGACGGGCCGTGCGGCGGGCGCGCAGATGGTGCGCGAGTACATGCACGAGCTCTTCGCCGACGAGATCGAGGAGCACTCGACCTCGCTGCGCAAGGCGAGCGAGATCGTGAAGCAGGTCGAGTCGTCGGAGCACGAGCTCACGACGACGACGACCTCGCAGGACGTGCCGACGATCGAGATCGCGTCGGTGCGTCCGCCCGCTGCGCCGGAGCGCGGCTCGCGGCCGCTCGTGTGGCTGGTCGCGGGCGTGGTGATCGCGGCGTCGGGTCTCGGCGTGTGGCGCGCGCTGCAGTGGGCCGACGCGGCGAACGCGAGCGCGGCGAGCGGGGCGAGCGAGGTCCACGTCGCGAGCCCGCCGCCCGAGACGTCGCCCGAGGCCGCCGCTCCGGCAGCGCCCCAGGTCACCGACGAGGTCGCCGCGAGCGCGGCCGACGTCGAGGCGGCGCGCGACGACGATCCCGAAGCGCCGCAGCTCGCGGCCGACGGGCCGAGCGACGTGCGGGCTCGACGGCCACGTGCGCGCGGTGGCGCGCAGCGGAGCCCGGTGAGCAGCGCGCCGGCGGCTGCGCCGGTCGTGCGCGAAGCGCCGCGCGAGGAGCGCGTCGAGCGTGCCCCGAGCGCGCCGGCGGCGTCGGGCGGACCGCGCCCGATGACCGAGTTCGAGTGATCGACTGACCCTCGCGACGCGCGCTCGCGCGGCCCCGCGGGGGGCTACACCCGGCGCAGCCGGCGCAGCACCGCGACCTTCGCGCCCCCGGAGACCGGATCGCGCGGCGGCAGCGACGTCACGAGCCGCTCGATCACCGGCATCGCGTGGATGAGCGCCGCGTCGGCGTGCAGCTCCGAGAACGGCGCGTCGAACACCAGCACGACGCGGTAGATGTTCGCGAAGGACCGCACCAGCGCGTGCATCCCCTCGGCGCGCGGCTCCGCGCTCGCGCCCTCGGACTCGCGCACCGCGGCCACCGCGCGCATCGCGAGCAGGTGCGCGCGATCGAGCACACGACGACCGAGCTCGCGCACGCGCTCGACGTCGCGCGCCAGCGCGGCGGCGTCCGACGCGCCCGCCTTCTGGAGCTCGCCGCGCACCTCGTCGGGCTCGCGCTTGAAGAGCGCCAGCGGGTCGAGCCCCAGCGCCTCCACCGCGGCCGCGATGCGCGTGACCCACGTCGCCTCGTCGACGTCCTCGGGCCCGTGGGGCACGAGCGAGCTGCCCCAGATCACCGGCGACGCGTCGTCGACCACCAGCGCGCCCAGCGCGCGCGCCCGCTGCGCCAGCAGGTCGAGCGCGTCGTCGAGCTCGTGGCCCGCGCCCACGCGCGGCGGCGGAGGAGGGCTCGCCTCCTCGCGCGTGCCGAGGCTCGCGAACGACTCGAGCAGCGCGCGCAGCTTCACCCGCTTGTCGTCGAGCTCCACGGGCGGCGCGTCGTACACCGCGACCACGCGGATGCCGCCCGGCATCGTCCCCCAGATGACGTCGGGCCCCGGGTCGCGCCCTCCGATCTCGCCGCGCACGTCGTCCGCTTCGAGCTCGCGCCGGACGACTTCGAGGAAGCGGAGCAGCGCCTTCATGGGAGCGCGCATCGTACACCGATCGCGCGATCGACGCCCGGATCGTGCCGCACGCTTGCGGCGAGCGGGGCGGGGCTCCTACGTTTCGCCACGTGCGCTGCCTTCTCGTGATCGTCGGGTCCCTGTTCGCGCTCGGCTGCGGCTCGGCGGTGATGGCATCGCGGGCACCGGAGCCCGCGCGCTCGGGCGACGTCGTCGGGCCCACCTCGCGCGCCGAGATCGAGGCCGCGCTGCCCGCGTGGCGCGACGCGATCGCGTCCGCCGACGTCGAGGAAGACACCGCGCGTGCCCTCGCGAGCGTCCCGCCCGGCGCGCACGTCGACGTGTATCTCGGCACGTGGTGCGGCGACTCGCGCCGCGAGATCACGCGGCTGTTCCGCGCGCTCGAGGTCGCGCCCGAGCCGCATCCGTTCACGATCTCGTTCGTCGGGGTGGATCGCGCGAAGCGCGCGCCGGAGCTCCCCGCAGATCTGGGGCTGCGCTACGTGCCGACGATCGTCGTGCGGCGCGACGGCGCCGAGGTCGGGCGCATCGTCGAGAGCGCGCCGCGCGGCATCGAGCGCGAGCTGCTCGATCTGCTGAGCGGCGCACGCGCGGGCGTGATCACCGCGCGCAGCGACCTGTGATCTCGAGCGACGCGGTGCGCGCGCGGCTCGCGGAGCACGTCACCGAGCTCGGCGAGGGCGCGTGGATCACGCTGGCGCGCGAGGCGGTGGAGGAGCCCGACGCGCTCGCGGCGCGGATCGTGGAGAGCTCGCCGCTCGGTGCCGAGACGCTGCGCATCGGCGCGCGCGAGGTGCTCACGCCGCGGCGCACCGCGTGGCACGGCGATCCGGGGCGCGTCTACGCGTACTCGGGGCGCACCTTCGAGCCCGCGCCGTGGACGGCGCCGCTCGTCGAGATCCGAGATCGCGTGGAGGCGCTCACCGGCGTGCGCTTCGACTCGGTGCTGGTGAACGAGTACCGCGACGGGCGCGACTCGATGGGCTGGCATTCGGACGACGAGCCCGAGCTCGGCCCGCACGCGCCCGACGACGTGCTGATCGCGTCGGTGTCGCTCGGCGCGCATCGCCGCTTCCTGCTGCGACACCGCCGGCGCGGCGAGACCCACGAGCTCCCGCTCGGGCACGGCGATCTGCTGGTGATGGGCGGCACCACGCAGCGGCGCTGGCAGCACTCGGTGCCGAAGACCGCGAAGCCGGTGGGCGCGCGCGTGAGCCTCACGTTCCGGCTCGTTCGTCCCCGTCCTGCGTGAGCACGCCGCGACTAGATGTCGACCGCGCCCATGCGGGACGCGGACGAGAGCGCCATCGGCGGGACGCGGGTCGTGCACGCGCGCGTGCCCGGGCGCGTGCGCCTCGCGATCGGCGCGATCCGTCGTCGCGGGGACGAGGCACGACGCGTCGAGGCGTGCGCGCGCGCGCTTCCCGGCGTGCACGCTGCGCGCGCCCGGGCGCACACGGGCGCGCTGCTGATCGAGTTCGATCCCGCGCGCACGAGCATCTCCGCGATCGTCGGCGCGCTGCGCGTGAGCGCGCCCGAGCGTCACGCGCCGGGCGTCACGCGCGTCGGCCCGTTGCACGCGCTCGCGTCGGCGCTGCGCGCTCGCTCGCTGATCGACGACACGTGGGAGATCGATCTCGTCGCGCTCGGGCGTGCGCTCGCCGCGTCCGCGCCCGCGTCGGCTGCGCCCGTCGCGCCGGCGCCGAGCACCGCGCCCGCATGGCACGCGATGTCCGCGCAGGACGTGCTCGCCGAGGTCGGGAGCTCCGAGCGCGGGCTCGACGACGCCGAAGCGAGCGCGCGCGGCGAGCACGACGGGCCCAACGCGCTCCGCGCCGAGACGCGCCGATCGGAGCTCGCGATCTTCGTCGCGCAGCTTCGGAGCGGGCCCGTCGCGCTGCTCGCGGGCTCGGCGCTCCTCTCGGTCGCGACCGGCGGCCTCGCCGACGCGGGCGTGATCGCGCTCGTCGTCGCGGCGAACGCGGGCATCGGATGGCTCACCGAGAGCCGCGCCGAGCGCACGCTCGGAGAGCTCGGACGCACCGGTCCGCGGCGCGCGCGCGTGCTGCGCAAGGGCGCGGTCGTCGAGGTCGACGCCGAGGCGCTGGTCGTGGGCGACGTGCTGGTGCTCGCCGCGGGCACGCTGCTCGCGGCCGACGCGCGCGTGATCGCGGCGGACGCGCTTTTCGTTGACGAGTCGTCGCTCACGGGCGAGAGCGCACCGGTCGAGAAGCGCGCGATCGAGAGTGAGCGCGAGGACGTCCCGCTCGCCGATCGACACGCGATGGTGTTCCGCGGCACCGTCATCACCGGAGGGAGCGCGCACGCGGTGGTGATCGCGATCGGCGACGCGACCGAGATCGGCCGCATCCGCGCGCTCGCCGCGGAGATCGGCGCGCACGAGACGCCGATGCAGCGCGAGCTGCGCGAGCTCGGGGCGAAGCTGGTGTGGACCGCGAGCGCGGTCTGCGCGGGCGTGCTCGGCGTGTCGCTGCTGCGCGGCCACACGCTGCGCCAGGCGCTCACGAGCTCGATCTCGCTCGCGGTCGCCGCGGTGCCCGAGGGGCTGCCGACCGTCGCGATCACGACGCTCGCGCTCGGCGTGCGGCGCATGCGCGAGCACGGCGTGCTGGTGCGCCAGCTCCACGCGGTCGAAGCGCTCGGCTCGGTGCAGACGCTCTGCCTCGACAAGACCGGGACCATCACCGAGAACCGCATGTCGGTGGAGCAGGTCTGCGTCGCCGGGCGCTGCGTGCGCGCGGGCGATGCGACGCTCGGCGACCACGACGTGCGCGCTCTGCTCGAAGCGCTCGCGCTGAACAACGAGGTCGAGCTCGATCACGCGCCCGACGGCACGCCGGTGCTCGTCGGGTCACCGACCGAGACCGCGCTGGTGCGGCTCGCGCTCGACCGCGGGCTCGACGTCGCGGCGCTCCGCGCGGAGCGACCGATCGAGCGCGTCCGTCCGCGCAGCGAGGGTCGCGGCACGATGGCGACGCGGCACGGCGCGTTGCTCGTGGTGAAGGGAAGGCCGTCGGAGGTGCTCGCAGCGTCTGCCCGGCGGCTGCGCGACGGCCAGGAAGAGGCGCTCGACGAAGCGGCGCGCGCCGCGCTCGAGCGAGCCAACGCGACGCTCGCGGGGGAGGGCCATCGCGTGCTCGCGCTCGCGCGGCGCGCGCTCGCGGACGACGACGATCCGGACGACGAGCGCGATCTGGTGCACCTCGGGCTCGTCGCGATGTCCGATCCGCCGCGCGAAGGGCTCGAGGCGCTGATGCGCACGTTCCATCGCGCGCGCATCGAGACCGCGATGATCACCGGCGATCAGCCCGCGACCGCGCACGCGATCGCGAAGCGCGTCGGCCTCGCGCACGAAGGGCGCGTCGATCTCCTCGACGCGACGCGCATCGACGCGATGGATCCCGCGCTGCTGCGCGCGCTCGCGCCGCGGGTGCAGGTGTTCGCGCGGGTCAGCCCCTCGCAGAAGCTCGCGATCGTTCGCGCGCTGCAGGAGGGCGGGCGCATCGTCGCGATGACCGGCGACGGAGTGAACGACGCGCCGGCGCTGCGCGCCGCGAACGTCGGCGTCGCGATGGGGCGCGCGGGGAGCGACGCGGCGCGCGAGCTCGCGGACGTCGTGCTCCTCGACGATCGCCTCGAGACGATGGCGATCGCGATCGAGCACGGCCGCGCGATCCACGACGACGTCGCGAAGGCGGTGCGCTTCGTCGTGGCGACGAACGCGAGCGAGATCCTGCTGACCGCGATCGGCGTGGCGAGCGGCCTCGGCGAGCCGCTCACGCCGCTGCAGCTGCTGTGGCTGAACGTGCTCACCGACGTGCTCCCCGAGCTCGCGCTCGCGATCGAGCCTCCCGAGCGCGACGTGCTCGGACGCCCGCCGCGCGATCCCGACGCGCCGATGTTCGGTGGTCGCGAGCTCGGACGCGTCGCGATCGAAGGCGGCGTGATCACCGCGTCGGCGCTCGCGTCGTTCGTGTGGGCGCGCACCCGCTGGGGCCCGGGCCCGCGCGCGAGCTCGTTCGCGTTCGCGAGCCTGTCTGCGAGCCAGCTCGTGCACGCGGTGCACGCGCGCTCGACGCGCCACGTGATCTGGGATCGCGAGCGCCTGCCGCCCAACCGCGCGGTGCCGCTGACGATCGCGGGCTCGCTCGCGCTGCAGATGGCGGCGGAGCGGCTGCCGCTCGTTCGTCGCGTGCTCGGGACCGCGCCGATCGGGCCCGGGGGTTGGCTCGTCGCGCTGGGCAGCGCGGCTGCGACGCTGCTGACGAACGAGGCGCTGAAGGCGCGCTGGCGCCGCGACGAAGAAGAGTGAGGACGTCATGCAGTCGGGCTTCGTGTTCTCGTCGGAGTCGGTGAGCGAGGGACACCCCGACAAGCTCTGCGATCGCATCAGCGACGCGGTGGTCGGGCACTACCTGCGCCTCGATCCCCGGGCGCGCGTCGTCGCCGAGTGCGCCATCTCCACCGGCATCGTGTTCGTGAGCGTGCGCGCGCGCTCGCGCGCCAGCTCGGTCGACGTCGTCGACGTCGTGCGCGCGACGATCCGCGGCATCGGGTATCGCGACCCCGCGCTCGACGCCGATCGCTGCGCCGTGATGACGAGCATCGCCGAGGTCCCGCCCGCGTGGCGATCCGGAGAGCGCGTGAGCCCGCCGCTCGACGACGACGAGATCGACGAGCTGACCGCGCAGGATCAAGCGACGGTCTTCGGCTACGCGTGCCGTCAGACGCCCGAGCTGATGCCGCTCCCGATCGCGCTCGCGCACGCGCTGGTACGCCGCATGGACGTGCTCCGTCATCGCGGCGATCTCCCCGAGCTCGACGCCGACGCGAAGGTGCAGGTGAGCATCGAGTACGCGGAGCGCCGCCCGCGGCGCGTGCACGCGATCACGTTGCTCGCGAGCCAGCAGAGCGACGGCGACGGCCTCACGCGGCGGCTCGAGCGTCATCTTCGCGAGCGCGTGATCGAGCCGGTGTTCGCCGAGCGCGAGATCCGCCCCGACGCGCACACCCGCATCGCGGTGAACCCCGACGGACCGATCGTGCACGGCGGTCCGGCGCACCACGCCGGGCTCACCGGACGCAAGACCGCGGTCGACACCTACGGCGAGTACGCGCGCCACAGCGGCGCGGCGCTCTCCGGCAAAGATCCTTCGCGCATCGATCGCTCGGGCGCGTACGCCGCGCGCCACGCCGCGAAGAACGTCGTCGCCGCCGGGCTCGCGGATCAATGCGAGATCGCGCTCACCTACGGCATCGGTCTCGCCGATCCCGTCAGCGTGCAGGTCGAGACGTGGGGCACCGCGACGATCCCCGAGGACGAGCTCGCCGCGCGCGTGCTGCGCGCCATCGATCTGCGGGTGGGCGCGATCCTGCAGCGGCTCGCGCTGCGTCGCCTCGCGCAGCGCGACGAGCGCGGGTTCTATCCCGCGCTCGCGACGTACGGGCACTTCGGGCGCGAAGATCTGCGCGCGCCCTGGGAGGTGCTCGACGCCGTCGACGCGCTGCGCGCGTCGTGACGTCAGCCGGTGTCGTCGTCCTCGCGATGCTCCACCATCGAGAACGCCTTCGTGAGCATCGAGACGCCCGCCGGCAGGATCGAGCCGCTCGCGACCTGGAAGAGGCCCGCGCCGAGCAGCGCGAAGAACGCGATCGAGTCGAGGCTCCACCGGCCTTGCGTGCGCGCGTGCAGCTCCGCGTCGGTGGCGCGCATCCGCTCGCGGAGCTCGGCGAGCACGTCGCGATCGCCCTGCTCGCGCCACGTGACGAGACCGCTCCGCGTCGCGTGCGCCGCGATGACGTCGAGCTCTCCGTCGTGGCGCACCAGCACGCCTGCCGTGCGGGGATCGGCGCGCACCTCGATCACGCCGGGCGCGGCGCGCAGCGCGTCCGCGAGCCGCTCGAAGAACGCGGCGTCGCCGCGACGCTCGGGCACGCGCAGTCGCGCGCGGCGGCGCGTGCGGTGGACCGCGAACGCGTCGGGCACCCTCACGAGGGCTCGGCTCCGCGCTGTCGCGCTCCGTCTCCGCCGCGGCGTGCGCCGCGACCGCGGGGCTCTTCGCGCGCTTCGATCGCGATCCGCGCGTCCTCGCGGGCTTCGGCGATCAGATCCTCGAGCGCCTCGAGCGCGACCGCGCCGCGCTCGCGCGCGAGCTCCGCGACGACGAAGCCGAGCTTGATCGTCTCGCGCACCAGCGGTCGCGCGATCGCGCCCGCGACCGGCAGCACGAGCGGCGCCGCGAGCACCGCGCCGGCGCCGACTGCGATCCCGATCCACATGTCTCTCTTGCTCATGCGCCCCCGCGAGCACATGGGCGCTCGCGACGCGACGCAGAGACCGAGATCGAGCGTCTCCCGACGCGCACACGCTCACGGAGCGACGTCCGTCTCCTCGCTCGGCACCACGGGCTCGGTCTGCGGCTGCGGCGCCGGGTCCTCGACGACCGAGAACCGCGTCGCGACGTAGAGCGTCACGACCGGTCCGCCGGTCTGTCGCGAGAGCGCGAACATCCCGCCTTCGATCGTCGCCCCGATCCACCAGTCGCGCTCGAACGGATAGTCGATCTCGACCGCGAAGCCCGTGTAGTTGGTCCCGCTCCCGATCCCGCTCGGGCTCTCGTGGTAGCTGCTCTCCGCGCCGTTCCCGATCGAGTGCCATCCGACGAAGCGCACGCGCAGCGAGAGCCCGAAGTCGAACGTGCCGCCGCCCTCGGCGCTCCACGTCGCGACGTGATCGAAGTCGCCGGTGCGCGCGACGTACCCGCCGCTCCCCGCGAGATAGAACCCGTCCCACGCGTAGCCGATCGAGAGCGCGAGCGGGACGTCGAACACGCCGGTGCCCACGCGCAGCGCGCCGATCTGCTCGTGCGGCGGATCGCGCCCGTACACCGGCTGCACCTCGCCGCTCGGCGCGAACGGGAGGCGCACGCCGGCCTCCAGCGCGCTCGCGAAGCGCCCGGCGCGCAGGAACCTCCAGCGCAGTCCGATCGCGGGATCGCCGATCACGGTGTGATCGCGGACGTGCCCGCGCCGCGTGTCTTCGAGCAAGAAGGTCTCGACGACCGGCCAGTGCACCCACGCCGCGAGCCCCGGCACGATCCCGATCTCGCCGTACGCGTTCGCGAAGATCTCGGTGTAGAAGCCGTAGTCGTACGTGCTGCCGTCGCTCGCGACGTAGCCGAACCCGCAGTTGCAGGTCCACTTGAGCCAGAGCTTCAGATACCCGTGCCCTGGCTCCGGCGTCCACGGTCCCGCAGCGGCGCGCGGCGGTGCGACGAACGGAACGGCGAGGACGACGAGCAGCGCGAGCCCCCAGCTCGCGATTCGTTGCGCGCGCACGCTCCGACTCTACTCGGGACGAGTGCCCGGGGCCCGCTGCGTCCGCTATGTTCGCGCGTCCGTGGTCCGTCTCGCCCGAACGTGCTCTCTCGCGCTGGTGCTCGCGTCGTCGCTCGCGGCGTGCGGCCCGCGCGGCGGCTATCCGATCGAGCGCACGATCGGCGGCGAGCGCAGGCTCGGCGTGTTCGTCGGGCCGCACTCGTACGAGCACTTCGTCCGCGGCGAGCTCGCGCGCGAGGCCGGCGACCTGCGGGCGGCCGCCGATCACTACGAGCTCGCGCGCGCCGGCGCGATCGACGACCCGCTGGTGATCGCGCGCCTCGCCGACGTGCGCGATCAGCTCGGTGACCGCGATGCGGCCGAGCGCGCGCTCGACGAGGGCGATCGCCTCGACCCGCGCTCCGAGGCGATCGCCATGGCCCGCGGCGCGATCGCGGAGCGCCACGGCGAGCTCGCGGAAGCGGTCGACGCGTACGCGCGCGCGGTCGAGAGCGGCGAGGGCAGCGAGGAGCCGGTGATCGCGCTCTCGCGCGTGCTGCGCGAGAGCGGCGCGGGCGAGCGCGCCGACGCCGTGCTCGAGCGCTACCTCGCGGAGCACGAAGGCGGCGTCGGGGCCGCGCGCGCGCGCTTGTCGCTCGCGATGGCGCGCGGCGACGCGGCGACCGCGGGGCTCGCCGCGCTCGAGCTCGCGCGTCGCTCGCCGCAGCATCGCGACGAGGTCTCGCGCGCGGCGGAGCAAGCGCTCGAGGCGGGGCATCCGATCCTCGCGTACCGCCTGCTCGCGCTGATGCCCGAGGGCTCGGTGAGCCGCGCGCTGCGGCTGCGGGTGCTGATCGCGGCGGACGCGCGCGCCGAGATCGAGGCGCTGCTCGCGTCGTGGACGCCGGAGCGCCCCGACGAGATGCTCGAGGTCGCGCGCGCGTGGCTGGTGCTCGGCGAGCCCGAGAACGCGGCGGAGCTGGCCGAGACCGCGCTCGCGAGCGGCAGCGGCGCCGATGCGCGCGTCGTGCTCGCGCGCGCCCGCCTGGCGCAAGGCCGGCTCGGTGATGCGGCGACGATCGCCGCGGCGGTGCCCGCGGGCGCGTCGGCGTACGAAGAGGCGCGCGCGATCGTCGCGGACGCGATCACCCAGGGCGGCCTCCCTGCGCTCGCCGACGAGCTCCGCGAAGGGCGCTGACGATCGCAGCGCGCTCAGGGCAGCGACTGCAGCACTTCGTACGCGACCGCCGCCGCCGCGCCCGCAGCCGTCATCACCGCCGTCATCACGCGCGCCGCGCGCACGTCGCCCATGTCGCGACGCAGCGGCACGCCCGCGATCTCCGCGAGCAGGTGCGCGCTGTCGTGCAGGCGCTGCGCGTCCCAGTCCTTCTGCGGCTCGACGCGCATCACGTGCTCGCCCGCTTCGATGCGCAGGAAGCTTCGCCGCCACGACGTCGGCGCGGCGTACACGATGCGTGTGATCGACTCGTACGGCAGCAGCACGCGCTCGCTCGCGAACGTCGTCGCGATCGCGGGTCCGTCGGCGTGCAGCACCAGCGCGCCCTTGCGCGTCCCTTCCGCGCTGCGCACCCGCACCATCGGGCGCGGCGGCGGCTGCAGCAGATAGAAGAGCGCGTAGGGACGCTCGAGCTCGGGGCGCGCGGGCGCCGACGTGCGGAGCGCCTCGATCTGCTGCGCCCACTCGCGGTGCGGTCCGGGCCCGACGTCGAGCTGCAGATAGAGCGCGAACGGCGGCCGCGGATCGGGCAGCGGCAGCGCGAGCTCGAGCCCGATCCAGCCCGGCAGGCGCGCCTCGAACGCGCGTCGCACCGTCTCCAGCGGGATCTCGATGCCGGGCCGCGCCCGCGCCGCGAGCTGCGCGTTGCGATCGCGCGCGCGGCTCAGCAGCCGCGCGATCGGGAACGCGTCGAGCACCGCGGGCTTCACCCGCTCCCACAACGTCGCGAGCGCACGCTGCAGCGGATCGCCGCGCCGCACCTCGCCCATCGCGCCGGGCACGACGATCAGCCGCTGCGACGTGAGCACCGCCGAGCCCTCGAGCCCGCCGAACGCGCCCGGCGACGCGGCGATGCGCACCGGTGCCGCCTTGAACACCGGCTCGCCCGCCGCGAGATCGAGGTCCGGCGTGCTCTCCACGTCGAACACCGTAGCGCTCGCCGCGACCCGTCGCACTCGCGGGCCAACCTGGGCGTGCCGCACTACATTCCGCCCCGTGCGCCGCGCGCTTCCCGAGGAGATCGAGCTCGATCTCGGGCTCGACGAGCCCGACGATCCGATGTCGCTGCGCGCCCGCGCCGCGCGCATCCTGCGCGTCCCGCCCGACGCGCTGCCCCACGTCGCGTTGCGCAAGCGCTCGATCGACGCGCGTGGTGGGCGCGTGCGCTTCCACGTCGTGCTCGGCCTGCGTGAGCCGAGCGACACGATCGCGCTCGCCGATCCCCAGCCGAACGACGTGCGCGGCGAGCCGCGCGTCGTGATCGTCGGCGACGGACCGTGTGGTCTCTTCGCGGCGTACCAGCTCGCGCGCGACGGGATCGCGTGTGTGGTCGTCGATCGCGGCAAGACCGTCCAGCCGCGCCGCCACGACCTGAAGGGCCTGCAGCGCCGCGGCGTCGTCGACCCCGACAGCAACTACTGCTTCGGCGAGGGCGGCGCGGGCACGTACTCCGACGGCAAGCTCTACACGCGCTCGCACAAGCGCGGCCCGGTGCGCGACGTGATGGAGATCCTCGCGCTCCACGGCGCGCCCGAGGACATCCTCGTCGACGCGCGCCCGCACATCGGCTCGAACAAGCTGCCCAAGGTCGTCTCCGGGATCCGCGAGCGCCTCGAGCAGCATGGCGTGCGCTTCGAGTTCGGCGCGAAGGTCGTCGACCTGATCACGACGCCGCACGGCCGACACCGTCGCGTCACCGGCGTGCGGCTCGACGACGGTCGCGAGCTCGGCGCGGACGCGGTGGTGATGGCGACCGGGCACTCCGCGCGCGACGTGTTCGAGCTGCTGCTGCGCGCGGGCGTGACCCTCGAGGCGAAGCCGTTCGCGCTCGGCGTGCGCATCGAGCACCCGCAGCCGCTGATCGATCGCATCCAGTACGGGCGCGACTTCGAGCACCCGAAGCTCCCCGCGGCCTCCTACAAGATCGTGCAGCAGGTCGAGGAGCGCGGTGTCTTCTCGTTCTGCATGTGCCCCGGCGGATGGATCGTGCCCGCGTCGACCGAGCCCGACGGGCTCGTGGTCAACGGCATGAGCCTCTCGCGGCGCGACTCGCCCTACGCGAACTCGGGGCTCGTGGTGTCGTGCGAGGTCGAGGACTGGGAGCGCGCCGGCTTCCGCGGCCCGCTCGGCGGCGTCGAGCTCCAGCGCACGATCGAGCGCGCCGCGATGCAGGCGGGCAACGGCATGCTCAAGGCGCCCGCGACGCGCGCCACCGACTTCGTGCGCGGCCACGCATCGAGCAGCGCGCCGTCGTCGAGCTACCTACCGGGGCTCGAGCCGACGAACGTCGCCGACGTGCTCGACGTCGCGGGCATCTCGTTCAGCAAGCGCTTGCGCGAGGCGCTCGGCGCGTTCGATCGCCGCATGCGCGGCTACGTCGGCGAGGACGCGGTGCTCGTCGGCGTCGAGTCGCGCACCAGCGCGCCGGTGCGCGTGCCGCGCGACCCCGAGACGCTGCTGTCGCCGTCGCTCGACGGGCTCTATCCGGCGGGCGAGGGCGCGGGCTACGCGGGCGGCATCGTGAGCGCGGCGCTCGACGGCATGCGCGTCGCGCACGCGATCGCCGAGCGGCTGCGCATCACGATCAGCGCCTGATCATCGTCCCGGGGCACCTGGGCAGGGCAGCGGGTGTCGCGCCAGCGCGACGTCGTCGAACATCACGTCGCGCACCCCGGCGCGCTCGCCCACCGCGCCGAGCATGAGCCGCCGGAAGCCGCCCTCGGGGATCGTGTCGATCGCGTCCGCGCTCACCAGCGTCCGATCGCCCTCGGAGAGCCTCGCCGCGCCTCCGTCGTCGCGCAGATCGACCTCGAAGCGCAGGCACATCCACTCGTCGCGGCGGATCGTGCCCGCGGCCGTGCCGTTGCGGACCGCGGGGTGCGCCGTCGTCGCGGTGAGCCCGATCGCATCGCCCTGGAGGAGATCGAGCGACACCTTCTGCGTGCCCGCGTCGTTGCCGTCGTCGAGCTGCACGAGCACCACGAACTCGTCGACGTGCGTGCGCGCGCCGATCCGCACCCACACCCGCCCGTGCAGCGATCCCTCGGTCACCGGCGCGAAGTACGTCTCGGCGACCGCGAGCCCGTGGCCCGTGCCCTCCGACGTGACCGCGAGCGCGCCGCCGCGCTCGGGATCGTCGACGACGCGCACGATTGCGTCGCTGTCCGGCTCGATGCGCACGCCCCACCCGCCGAGCGGGCCTTCGAACGCGCCGCACACGATCTCGTCGGTCGCGCACGCCGCATCGAGCGACGCGTCGGACGGGTCGTACCCGACGCGCCCGCACGCGGCGCACCCAAGGAGCGACGAAACCAGCAAGAAACGAAAGCGGTCAGCGATCACGCCGCCTGTTTCTCAGATCAGGCCGGCCTCCGCCTAGGCCTCCCCCGCGAGAAAATGCGTGAGCCCGACCGCGGCGGTAGGCTCGCGTGCGTGAGGCTCAACGTCACGTTCGGTGCGCGCGCGCTCGTCGGCGCGAACGACGGGCTCGACGCCCAGGCCTGCGCCGCGCGCTACGCGGGGCTGCTGCGCGATGCGCTCCGGCGCGACCACCCCGACGCGTCGATCGAGGTGACGTGGAGCGACGATCGCGCGCCGACGCACGTCGACGTGCAGGGCGTCGACGAGGAGCGACGGGCGCGCGCGATCGAGCGCGACGCGCTCGACGTCGCATGGGTCGTCAAGCAGATGGAGCCCTGGGGCGCGTGAGCACGCCCGCGTGGCGTGTCGCGACGTGCCACGGCCCGGCCTCCATCTTGCGAAACCTCCGCGGCGGAGGTGGCAAGCATGCGGAATCGAGCCCTGCTCACGCTCGTGATCGGCGGACTGCTCGCGCTCGGAGGCTGCGGTCGCGAGAGCGACGAGACGCTCTCGGAGGAGCACCGCCAGGACCCCGGCGCGCTCACGCCGACCGAGCGTCAGGAGAACGTCCACGTCCCGAACGAGCTGGACGATCCCGAGATGACGCACACCGGGCAGGGCGAGGACACGCCCCCGGGCACCATCGATCCCGGCACGTACCCGCCGGGCGCGCCGGTGGTCGAGGCCGACCCCGAGCGCTGATCAGAAGTCGCCGAACAGATCGCCGATGCGCACGTCGAGCGCGACGGCGATCTTGTAGAGCGAGCTGATCGACGCGCTCGACTCCGCGCGCTCGATCTGGCTGAGCAGCGACACGCTGAGCGCGGTGCGCCGCGCCATCTGCTTCAGCGTCAGGTTCCGCTCCTTGCGCAGGTTGCGGATCGTCTCGCCGATGTGCCGGTGGAGGTTCTCCTCCGGCGTGCGGATGAGACCCTTCTTGCGCATCACGCGGTCGAGCACCGCGCGGAACTCTTCGGGGTTGAAGGGCTTCCGCAGGTAGTCGACGGCGTCGAGCTTCATCGCCTGCACGGCGGAGTCGAGGCTCGGATAGCCGGTGAAGATGACGACCGCGATGTCCGAGTCGACCTTGCGGATGCGCTTGAGGACGTCGAGCCCGTCCATCTTCGGCATCATCAAGTCGAGCACGACGAGGTGGTAACCGCCGATGCGGACCTCTTCCTCGACGTGTGTCGGATCGTTCTTCGCGGTGACCTGGAAACCGTCCTTCGCGAGGAAGGTCTCCATGTAGTCGCAGATCTCCTTGTCGTCGTCGACGACGAGGACCTTGACCGCAGGAATCGGCTTGCTCACTCCGCCCTCCCTCGAAAAGCCGTTCAGGTCGAGAAGACAAGAAGCGGCCGCCCCCGCCGAGACGGCAGGACAGAAACGCTCGAGGCGGCGGTGGCCCTCCGTTTCAGCCCCGCCTCGGGCGGGCCCACGGAGCGGCCGGGTCGAACCCGTCGAAAGGGGGCTGGAGCCACCCCCCGGAAGACGACCCGCGGTGCGACCGGGGTCGAGGGAGGCGAGCCCCCCTAGGAAACGACCCGCGGAGCGGCCGGGGTCGAGAGGGGGGTGGAACCCCCCGGGGAGAAAGAGAGTCGGGGCGAAAGGATTTGAACCTTCGACTCCACGGTCCCGAACCGTGTGCGCTACCAGGCTGCGCTACGCCCCGGTGAAAGAACGGCGGTTTACCTACCCGGCAAAGCTCGTGGTGTCAAGTGTGGCTGTACTCACGGCTGAGAAGAATTCGATCTGCCGTTGGAAAGCCGGGGTCCCGAAGCGCGGAGCGGATCAGAAGTAGAGCGCCGATCCGAGGTGCAGCGAGATCTCGTGCACCTGCGTGTCCACCTCGACGATCGAGATGCCCTCGCCCATCTCGGGCATCGTGTCGAACTGCAGGCCGCCGATGCGCCCGACGCCGACCGCGTAGCGGAGCGCGAACGTGTTCACGAACACGATGTCCGCGGCGTTCTCGCCCTCGCCGAGGCGATGCGGGTTCCGCAGCTCGAGGCCGTACGTCCCGCCGAAGAAGTCGAGCTGAGTCTGTCCGTAGTCGCCCACCGCGCGCGTCGCGTCGAGATCCGTGAACAGGCCCGCGCCCATCGAGATCGTGCCGTCGATCTGCACGCGACCGCCGATGCGCACGCCGCCGACCCACTCGCGGTCCACGCCGATCCCGGGGCGCACCAGCGCGTGCTGCACGTCGCCGTCGATCCCGATCCAGCCGCCGTCCCAGCGATACGCGAGCCCGACGCGCAGCCGCGCGGGCGTGACCATGTCGATGCGCGGCTCGAGCCCGCTGCCGTCGGAGATGTCGAGCTCGAGGTCGTCGGGGCCCGCGGCGAAGCTCGACGACGTGACGCGATAGAGCGAGCCGAGCAGCAGACCTGGAGAGCGGAGCGACGCGCCGAAGAGCACGCCCGGGACGATCTCCCACTGGATCCCGGCGCCGACCTCGATGCTGACGCTCTGGATCGACGTGAGGCTCGCGACGCCGAACGCGACGAGGTCCTCGCCGCCGCGCTCCGCGCCGCCGAAGAACTGGGTGGTCAGCGCGAACTGGCGGTAGGTGCCGTAGAGCGTCACGCCGATGCGCACGTTCGGCGCGAGCGCGACGCCGAGCGTGATGCCGCCGTAGTAGGTCGAGCTCGACTCCTGCTGCGTGAGCTGGAAGCGCGCGAGGTAGTCGGGCGTGAGCTCCTCGAGGCCGACACGATCGGTGTGGCCCGTGAGCTGCGGCACGAAGATGCCGAGGCCGAGCGACGTGATGCAGTCGAGGCGGCGCACCAGCGTCACGGCGCTCGGGATGCCGAGGAACTCGTAGTAGCCGCCGTTCGCCTGCGCGCCGGTCGCGGAGCGGAGCAGGCCGGGCGTGTCGGCGATGCGCAGCATCGTCGCGCTGCCGCTCAGATCCAGCGTGTCGCGATCGACGGCGGCGATGCCGGCGGGGTTGTACCAGGTCGCCGATCCGTCGCTGACGACCGCGCTCACCGCGCCGCCGGCCATCGCGGCCTCGTTGCCGAGCAGCACCGCGTCGTCGTTGCCGGCGCGGGCGCGCGATGGGGCGATCAGGGCGAGCACGACGAGCGCGGCAGCGAGGGCAGGGCGCATGGGAGCGGCATCGTCGGACGCGGCTCGCGCGCCCGCAAGCGACGGTTCCTTGCGTTCCGGGGCCCCAGCCTCTAGCCCTGGGCCGCCGGTGCGGACGTCATCGGCGGAGGATTCCATGCTGTCGAGGATCGAGACCGTCATCGCCGCGCTCGCGCTCGCGGGCATCGCATCGTTGGGCTGGGCCGAGCCCGCGCTCGCTCAGCCAGCCGCGGCCGCGCAGCACACCGAGGCGATCGCCGCGCCGCCCGAGGAGGACGCCGACGACGAGGTGTTCACGATCCAGCTCGGCGGTACGCTGAACTTCGGCAACAGCCGCTCGCTGCAGCTCGCGGGCGCGACGAACTTCCTGATCCACCGCGACCAGCACCTCTTCACGCTCGATCTGCAGGCGACGCTCGGGCTCGCGGCGCTCCGCGACAACACGACGCGCGAGTGGTCGGACTTCGAGGACAACGCGCGCAACATCCTCGGGCGCCTGCGCTACGACTTCTTCCTCGATCCCGACGACGCGCTCTTCGCGTCGGTCGGCGGGCGCCACGACACGTTCGCGGGCCTCGACTTCCGGTTCCAGGGCCAGCTCGGCTACCTGCGGAACATCTTCCGCGAGGGCCCGGCGAACGAGCATCGCCTCTGGGGCGAGCTCGGCTTCGACGTGACGGTCGACGATCGGTATCCGAACCCGCTGCCGAACCCCGCGGCGGATCCCGAGACGTGCGGGATGGTGATCGACGGGATGCCGACGCCCGCGTGCTTCCTGCCGAACCTGCAGGACCAGTACTCGGTCCGCGTGTTCCTCGGCTACGACAACCACATGAACGAGGCCTGGCAGTTCCGCACCGGCCTCGAGGCGCTCTTCGACGTCGTCGACGGCGAGAACGTGCGCCTCACGTCGATCAGCGAGTTCCGCCTGCGCATCGACAACAACCTCGCGGCGGGCCTGCGCTTCACGCTGCTGTTCGACAACGT
Organism: Sandaracinus amylolyticus; assembly: GCF_000737325.1. Taxonomy (NCBI): domain Bacteria; kingdom Pseudomonadati; phylum Myxococcota; order Polyangiales; family Sandaracinaceae; genus Sandaracinus; species Sandaracinus amylolyticus. The sequence continues at coordinate 8,552,458 of NZ_CP011125.1, read as the reverse complement.
GCCGGTTCCGGGCACCGACTCGGTCGACACGACGACCGTGCTGACGCTCGTCTACACGCTGCTGTGATCGATCAGTCGTCGGCGGGCGCGGCGCCGTCGCAGTAGCCGGTGAGCGGCGCGCAGACGCCCTGGACACCGGCGCGCGGATCGGCGCCTTCGCACCTTCGGCTCTGGCACTCGTCGGCGGCGTTGCACGCGGCGCCGTCGGCGAGCCGCGCCTCGCAGCTGCCGCGCGTGCAGTAGTAGCCCTCGGTGCAGCGGTAGGTGCAGGGCTCGCCGGGGCCGGGGATCGTCTGGCAGTTGCCGTCGCCGATGCCGCCGGTCTCGCAGAACCCGGTCTGGCACTCGTAGTCCTGCGTGCACAGGCCGCCGGACGGCACGAGGGCGGTGAGCGCTTCGCCGCACGCGCCGGAGATGGCGGCGACGGCGAGCACGCCGCCGCGGTACTCGCTGCACGTGAGCGCGCTGATCGAGTCGATGCATGCGCGCGCGGCGTCGGCGTCGTACGCGGCGCGCGTCGCGCCGACCGACGCGCTGATGCCCTCGCCGGTGATGCGGCCCCGGAGGAGCGTCACGCACTCGTCGAAGGTCGCGGGCGGTCGCCCGAACGGCGCGAACTCCTCGCGCAGCTCGGTCGTGTCGCAGCAGTCGAAGGCACGCTCGCAGGCGATCGTGATCGCGTCGGCCTCGAACTGCGCGGGGTCGACCTCGGATGGACCACACGCGGAAGCGAGGAGCGCGAACGCGAGAGACGTCGAAGACGAAGACTTGCGCATCCTGCTCCGTCGCTTCGGCCCGCGGCGCGGCGATCGCAAGCGCGTCGTCGCGCGCACGCGCATTTCGCAATTCGGACCGGCGTGATGTCGGCACTGGGCGCGACGAGCTGTCGAGACCTCACAAGCGTCGCCTGGCTTCGGAGACGGACCGACGGGCATACGATTTCTGCCGGTCGCTCACGGGGAGACGGTCGATGAACCGGAGCAACTCTGCGGGCACCGCGCTCGCTCGGAGCGTGAACCGCGACCGGAGCCCGTTCTCTCGCACGCGCGCGAGCCACGCGAGCGCGTCCTGGCTCGAGAGCCCCGAGCGGATGAGCGCGAAATAGATGTGCGCGAACTCGTCCCCGATCGACGTCGCGAACGTCAACGGGTTGTCGGTGTTGACCGTGAGGAGCACCGGCACGTGCCCCGCTTCCTCCCTCCCGGGAATCGGCTGGAGCCGGAACGCCGGGTGGTCGTCGATCGCGAGCAGATCGCCGATCAGCCAATTGCTCGAGGGGTTGCTCTCGATGACGATCTCGAGCCGTCCGAGCTCGCCGCGCAGCTTGCCCTGCACGCGCTCGAGCAGCTCGAGCTCGTCGGGATCGGTCCGCACCTCGACGAGCTCGATGCTCCGCTCGAAGAGGTCTCGGCTGGTCACGTGAGCGTGCATCAGCCGCTCGGCCTCGCTCAGCCCGGTCGGTTCGGGCCCGATCGGGAAGGGAAATCCGAGCGCCAGCAGCCGATCGCAGTCGTGGCGCAGCCGCCGCGCGCGACGCACGTCCGACAGCGACGCGCCCCGGAGCGCGCCGCCGAACAGCCGGCTCGCGAGCAGCTCCGCTTCCTGCTCGACCTTCGCCAGCCGCTGCGCGCGCGCGTCGATCGCTCCCGACGCGTAGAGATCGATCTCCCACAAGAGGTCATCGAGCCGTTCCTCCAGCGGCTGCGGCATCACCTCGGCGCGCTCCGCCGCGCGAGCGGGGTGCATGCCCAACGCGACCGCGTGGCCGATCCGATCGCCCGGTCGGAGCACCCGGAACTCCACCAGCTCGTGGATGCGACGGAGACCCTCCGTCAGCCGTCGGTACTCCTCGCCCGCATGAAACGTCAGCCGCAGCGGCTCCACGTTCCACTCCGGCTTCCGCGTCGCGCAGCGCTCCGCCGCCCGCATCCCCGCCTGTCGCAGCCGTCGGAGCAGCGGCAGCACCGGCCACAGCGGGATCGCCAGCTCCTCCGCCGCGACGTCGAGCCCTCGCAGCAAGAGCAAGAGCTCGGGGGTTCGCTCGAGCGCGTCCTCGGTCGTGACGACGAGCGTCTCTTGCTTGCGATACCAGGCGCCATAGCGCGCGCCCGCGTGCAGCGCGCGCGGGTCGCCCGTGACGTGTTTGCGGAGCGTGGCGTCCTTCGTGACGTGGAGCACCAGGCCGACTTCGGTGTCACGGTGGAGCGGCGCGCGCCGCTCGTTGAAACGAGCGGCCGCGAGCGCGGCGCGATACGCGATGTCGTAGAGCTCGCCGGCCGTCGAGGGCGGCTTCAGGCGCAACTCAAGCGAGCGCAGCGCGACGCCCTGCGACTGATGCTCGAGCGCGGTCTGGAGCGCGTTCTTTCGCGCGTGGCCCGAGAGCGCGGCGGTCCGCCGCGAGTAACGGCTGAACCAGCCGAGCCCCCCGGTCCCGGCTTCCATCGTGACGGATCGAAACACGGCGCTGCGTGCGCGGACGTATTGCCAGAAGAGCTGCGCGAAGAGCGGATCGCCGACGTCGTCTCGCTGTCGCAAGTAATCGAGCGCGTCGTACGTGAAGCACATCTCGGCGGGGAGGCGCGAGCTCCCGTCGTCCAACGGGTCGTCGATCGACCCCGCGTCGCGTGGGCACCGCGGCGCGAGCCGCGAGTACGCGGCGCGCAGCACCGGTGCGTCGGCGTGCGTGCCCGGACGGCGCAGCAGAACGTGCCTCGCGTCGGCGATCGGCGCGGCGAACACGCCGAGATCTTCGCGCAGCGTTCGCTCCTGATCGTCGAGGTGCTCCGCGAGCCTGGTGGCGCGGGGGCAACGGAGGAAGCGCGCGAGCAGCAAACGCACGATCGCGGTCGCGACGAGCACCTTGTTGAACTCACCGGGCGAAGGCGCCCAGGTCTCGGTGGCGCGCAGCGGGGGCAACGCGCCCCGTAGCTCGCCCATGAGGTTGCCCCAGACGGTGGAGAATCCGACCGCGGTGCCCGCGTGCAGGTGCGTCTCCGCCACGCCGCGCGAGAGCTCCTCCGCCAGCGCCGGCGACGCGAGCGACACCGTCGCGGTGATCGGCGGGCGGCGCGCCCGCGACCACCACGCGGCCACGATCAAGTCGCTCGGCAGCTCCAGCGAGAGCCAGCGGAACCGGCGAACGCGAACGTCGCGATCAGCGCCGCGAAGCCCCATCGCCGCCGCATCGACGTCGCGCTCGTCGGCGTCGCGGATCACGAGGACGCCGCCCGCGAGGTCGAGGTGCTCGCGGGCGAGCTCTTCGACGTGCCGGCGCAGCGGGATGGTCGCGTCCAGCCCGATGTTGCCGAACCATGCCGACGACACGAGCGCGCGGATCGCGTCGAGCGAGAGGCCGCGCGCGCTGCGGGCGAGCTCTTCCTCGAGCGCGTCGTAGAGGGGCGCGGTGGCTCGCTCGGGGCGGCCGTTCTCGCGCTTGAGCTCGACCGTGCGCGCCGCGAACGCCGCCGGGCTCGCGAGCGGCCACGCCAGCGCGCGCGCGATGAAGCGATGCTCGTAGCCGTCGCGCATGTCAGCGCGCCCACTTGAGCCACGGGTGATCGGGCACGCCGTCGTCGATCGCGCGGAGGATGGCGTTCGCCACCGCCGGCTTGTGACCTTGCGCGACGATCGCGCGCTTCCGGCGCTCCTGGCGCTCGGCCCACGGCAGCACTACCGGGCTGTGGTTCGAGAGCGCGTCGAGCAGGAAGAACGCCCGATCGGGCGAGAGCCCGCTCTCGGGCGCCGCCATGAGCACGAGTCCTTCGTACAGCCAGCGCTGCCACGCCTCGTAGCGCGGTCCGCGGTGGTCCACCGAGCTCCGCGTGAAGGCGAGCTTGACGAGCTCCTGCCATTCGTTCGGGGGCATCGGCGTGACCTCCGCGACCCGCGATCCGCTGGTCCGCTGCCTCTTCCCGAGCGAGACGCACGCGTCGATGAAGACGAACGCCAGCGCATCGACCACGGGCTGATCGAGGGGGCGCTTCCGCCGCGCGAGCTGGTCGATCGCGGCGTACCACCGGTCGTCCATCAGCTCCCAATCGTAGAGCGCGGGCCACGGCGGGGCGGGCCACTTCGTGACGAACGAACGGTCGGCGACGTGGTGCTCGAGCTCGAAGCCGTCCCACACGTCCCTGGCGCCGAGCGAGGGCATGTCGTCGTCGCCGAGATCGCGCGAGAGATCCCACAGCATGCGGAGGAACGTGTCGGCCAGCGGGTCGAGCGAGGAGTCGTCCGAGCCCTTCAGCACGCGCTCGATCTCGAGCGCCCGCGCCGTCGCTACGCGTGAGAGCGCCCCTTCCAGCTTCGCCGCGGCGACGCGCTCGACGCGGAACGCGTCCTGGGTCGGATGGTCCGGGTCGAAGAACACGCGCGCCTGCGACGCCTTCTGCCTGCCCAGCCAGCGCCAGACCTCGAGGAGCACGTCGCGCGGACCCTTCTTGGGGTCGCTCCGCACGTGGCCGATCAGCGTCGCGAGGAGCTGCTGGAGCGCTGGCGGAGTGCGCGCGAGCAGGGCCTCGCGGCGGCGGGTTCGCGCGTAGCCGAGCAGCGTTGCGGGCACCTCACGCGTGAACGAGTCGGTGTGGACCACGGGCACAGCGTCGAGGACCGCCTGGAGGAGCTCGTCTGCGCTCCGCTGGCGCACGGGATAGCCCGACACACTCGCGTCGATCTCGCTCGCGATCTCGTCCGCCTCACCGTCGCGCACCGGGTCGCGCCTCGCCGCGGCCGCGCGCCGGAGGGCGTCTGCGATCACCCTCACTCGGCGGCGTGCGACGCGCTCGACCCAGCGCTCCTCGTTCTCGCCCCAGTAGCGGACCGCACCCCGGATGGCGTCGTAGACCGCGCTCGCGTCGCGCGCGCCGAGCCCGTACTCCGGTGCGCACACGACCGGCAGCGCGTCCACGACCCAGCGCCGGACCGGGTCGTCGCGGTGCAACGCCGAGCGCAGGTCTTTCGAGATGCGGTCGATCACGAAGGCGTACGCCTTCGCGGGATCCGACTTGAGCTCGGGGACGAGCGGCTCGCGGAGGATGCCGGCGGCCGCGAGCACCGCCCCCACGTACACCGCCAGAACACAGCCCCCGTGGATCTTGTCGTACGCGATCTCGGCGAATCCTTTGCCATTCGCGACGTTCTCCCACTCGTCGCGGAGCCGCTCCGACCAGACGAAGCCCATCCACTCCGGCTGCGGCCAGGCCAGCTCGAGGGGCTCCCGGCGCCCGTGCTCGTAGCGGGTCTTCACGAAGAGGCCGTCGAGCTCACGCGGCACCGGCGCACGGCCTAGGAACGCCGCTCGCCCTCGCGTCGACGCGACGTCGACCGCGAGCACGAGCGACGCGAGCAACGCGCTCGGCAGCGGCGCCTCGTGGCGCCCTCGGTCCTCGCGCCACGCCGCGTTCGTCCAGAACAGACGCCCTCGCGCCGGAGAGCGGAGCACGATGCTGGCGGGCCCGTGAAGCTCGATCACGTCGATCGATCGGAAGCCGCGCCGGATCTCCAGGGACGCCGCGGCGATCGAGAGCTCGCCGCGCTCCCCGAGCGTGACGACCTCGTCGAGCTCGCGTTGCTCCGACGTGGAGAGGCCGCTCCGGCGCACCGCGTCGCGCCAGAGCTCGTGAACGAGCCGTGCGACCGTCGTTGCCGGCGTGGTGCCGTCACCGCTCCGAGATCGATCTGCGACGAAGCGGACGAAGTCCTGCAGCGCGCGCAGGCGATCCGGGAGCAGCGCGGCGAGCCGTCCCGGGCGCTTGCCGTCCAGAGTGAACAGCTGCGCCATGTTGAGCTCTTGGTCCCCGAGCCGGATGCCGCTCGGGTGATGCAGGGCGAGCATCACGGTCGTGCCGTGACCCACGCTTCCGCGCCCGCCTCCCTCGCTCCAGATCTTGAGGCGATCCGCGGGCGCGATCGGGCCCACTTTGCACCGATGGTGCGGCGGGATCGCGCGATCGTAGTGCTGGACCGCGAGGTCGGTCGCGCCGTGCGGCTCGAGCCGCGCGCCCTCCGCCCAGTGAGGGTGGATGTTCCGCAACGGCGCGTAGAGACCCGCGAGCAGCTCGGCGCGTAGCACCGTCTCGAAGAGCGTGGAGTCTCCCGTGAAGATGAAGGCGAGCCGCGGGTGGTAGAGCACTCGCGCGAGCGAGAGCAGCTCCCAGATCCGCCGTGGGTTCATGTCCGCGTCGTCGACCGGGATCACGAAGAGCGGCTCGCCGCAGCCGTCGAATCGACCGCGCTCGTAGCGCTTGCACAGCGCGTCCATGAAGCCCCGGAACGTGAGGTCGAGATCGAGCCCCAGGCGCGCTTCCTCGATCAGCTCCATCGCGTAGACGGAGGGCTCCACGTGCGCCTTGCGCGCGCCCGCCGTGCCATCCCAGCTCGCGAGCGAGAGCGCGAGCTGCTCGCTCGCGCGCTCCAGCTTCTCGCGCTCTCCGCGGTCCACCTCGCCATCGCGGCGCGGCGGCGACGCCCCGCGCTCGCCGCAGCGTCGCTCGCTGCCGAGCTCCTCGGCGACTCGGAGCAAGCGTCCGATCACCAAGGCACCGAGGTTCGCGCCGTCTGGGAGGGGCTGCAGATCGAGGATTGGCAGCGGGATGATCCGGCCGCGCGCTTCCCGTCTCTCGACGAGCTCGACGTACCCTCTCGTCCGCGCGTCGTACTTCGCCGCCGCTTCGTCCCGGTCGTTCCGGAAGCCCCCGAACGCCGCGGCCGCGAGGCCTTCGATCAGCGACACGAGCACCGCGGTCTTGCCGGATCCACGCGACCCGTCGATGAGGATCACACGGTTCTCGCGCTCGAAGTCCACCGCCGCGGCGAAGCGCGTATCGCGGCTCCGTGGGTGTGGTCCCTTGAGGTCCGACGTGGCCATCGCGGCGAGCAGGTCGAGCATGCGAACGACCGCTTGCTGCTGGACCGAGATGAGCTCGTCGTACGGGAAGACCGACGCTTCTCGTCGTGGAGCGAAGACCTGATCGGGCACGCGACCCCCTCGTGTCGTGTCGGCGCGAGATTGTACGCGACGGCCGCGTGAGCGGAAAATTGTCCGCCACCTCGCGGAGCGCTCGCCGGGTGAGAAGTCGACAGCCGCGTCGCGGAGCGCGCAGACTCGCACCGATGACGCCGCTGCCGTTCGTTCGGGCTTGGGAGACCGCCGTTCGGACCGCGCTCGTCGCCAAGCCCCAGCAGGCGTTCACGAACCCACTGCTCGTCCACGGGCCGAAGCGGTACGGCAAACACACCGCGATGATTCGGCTCGAGGGCCACGGGCGCGTGCGCTGGGCCAGCGCACGCGAGGTGCCCGCGCTGGTGAAGGACCGCCGCGTGGACGCCGACGTGCTGGTGCTGAGCGGTCTCGAGGAGCTGCCGGTCGACCTGCTGCAAACGATTGACGACTGGGCAATCGATATCAGCAGAGGCACGGCGGATCCGGTGAGACTGGTGCTGGTCTCGAGCGTCGCGCCACTCGAGTTCTCCCCGTCGTATCTGCTCGCGGGCGTGACCCCTTTCGCCGTGCCTCCGGTCAGCTCGGCCGAGGCGCATTCACTGGCCGCTGCGGTCGGCGCGGCGATCAGCCCCGCCGACCTCAGCGCCGTGCTCACGCTCGCGGGCGGCCACCCCTACCTGATGGTCCAAGTGCTCTCCGCCGTCGCGCGCGGGGTCCCTGTGCTGCACGCGCTCGATCCGAAGCGGTCGGACTGCCCGTTCGACGACTGGGTGCGGGCGCTGTGCCGCGAGATCGAGGGCGGGACGCTGGAGGAGCTGTTCCACCTGCCGAGGTACGGCGGGGCGTTCCGGCCCGACGAGTGGATGAGGTTGCGGAGCTGGGGCTTGGTCGACGGCTCGCCTGGCAATCCCACTCTGGCGGTGCCGCTCTTGTCGACGCTGGCGAGGTGAACGATGGCAGCTCGGTTCGTCGCAGGGCGCCCGGTCCGCGTCGGCCGCGATCTCTTCGTGCCGCGTCCCGAGATCGCCGCGCTCATCGATGCGCTGCGCAAAGGCCACGCGTGCACCGTCTTCGGCCCGGCGCGGCTCGGCAAGACGAGCACGTTGCTGCTCGCGCAGGAGGAGCTTGAGCGCGAGGGCCGGCGCGTCGGCTATCTCAAGCTCCATGAGCGGGAGGTCAGCGATGCCGAGCACGCAAACAACATCGTCCAACAGCTCGCGACAGAGCTTCAGATCCCCGACCGCCCATCGGGCGACCTCCGCGCGCGCCTCACCGCCGTGCTCGCCGCGGCGCTCGCGGCGCCGAAGCCGTTGGTGCTTTTGATCGACGAGATCAACTTCCTCGGACCGCAGCTCGCGGGCGACGTACTCGGCACCCTACTCGACGTCTGCGAGCGCGCTGGCGGCCGCCTCGCCGTCGCGCTCGCGGGCATGTGCCGGCCCAGCGATCTCGGGCCTGCCGCGGCAAGCGCCCTGGCCCTCTTGCCCAACGTGGACCTTCGCGACCTCGACCCCGCGGGCATGAGGGCCGCGCTCGAACAGAGCGAGCTCCAAGGGACCATCGACATCCCGGTGCTCGCCGATCGGCTCGGCGAGTGGACCGGCGGTCATCCCTACCTGTTCCAGCGCCTGTGCGAGGCGATCGCGCGTGGCGACCGAGAGGGCTCGGTCGATCAGCGGGTCCACGCGGCCGCCCAGAACCTGTTGGGCAGGAACAAGGCGCAGAAGTCGAAGGACGCCGATCCACTCCTCTCGTTCATGCGCGATCAGATGGAGCAGCTTCACGCAGCGCCCGCGCAGCGCGCCCAGGCGCTGTCGCTCTACCGGCGCCTGCTCGATGGGGAGCTTCCCGTCATCGACGCGCGCGACGCGGCGCAGCGCGAGGCGGCCGAGCTTCTCTGGTTCGTCGGTCTGGCGCGCCGCGTCCCGATCGAGGGTGACGCGTCGCGGCTGCGCCTCCAGCTCCGCGGCAGGTTGATCCAAGAGGCGTTCGACCGGCGCTGGCTGGACCGCGAAGAGGCGCTGCTCGAGCGCCCGTTTCGCGATGTGAGCCGTGAGTGGCTCGCGTCCGGCCGATCGCCGCGACACCTCCTGCGCGGTGACGCGCTGGCGCGCGCGAGGCAGTGGCTCGCGGCGAACGAAGCGACGCTCGAGGAGCAAGCGTTCCTCGACGCGAGCGAGCTCGCAGTGCGCACACGCCGCCTCAGGGTCGCGCTCCTGGCGACTGCGTCCACGGTGATCGTCTCGCTCGTGGCCGTCGTCGGGCTGTCCGTCACGAGCGCGGAGCGGGAGCAGCGGATCAGGGATCTGGAAGCGCAGCTCGCGCCGGTGGAGCCGCGCGGCGATGTGCAGGGCATCGAGGACCAGCTCGCAGCCTTGCGGAGCGCGATCGGGCAGGTCACCGAGCCGCAGGAGCGTGAGGCGTTCGAGGCGCACATCAGCCGGATTGAAGGCGAGTTCGAACTCTACGTCCGAGGAACCGACGCGCACGCACAGACGATCATCGAGGAGCGCGAAGCGCTGCGACGCGATCTGGCGGTGCGCACGCAGCAACGCGACGATGCGCTCCGCGACCTGGCGACGCACACGGAGGAGGCGTATCGAGCGCTGACGACGCGAACGCGGGAACGCGACGACGCGCGCGACGCGCTGGCCTCGCGGACGCACGAGCGTGATGATGCGCGCCGGGACCTGACGACGCGAACGGCGGAGCGCGACGAGGCGCTCGCAACGCTGGCGACGCGCACCCAGGAGTGCGCTCAGGCGTTTGCGGCGCTGACGACGCGCATCCAGGAGCGCGATCAGGCGAGTGCTGCGCTGACATCGTGCACGCGAGAGCGCGACCAGGCTCGTACCGAGCGCGACCAGGCGAATGCTGGGCTGGCGTTGCGCACGCAGGAGCGTGACCAGGCTCGCGCGGCGCTTGCGACGTGCGAGCAGGAACTCAGACCTGAGCGTCCTTGAAGCGGCCGCTCGACGTCGGCGACACTCGCGGTGATGACCTCCGCTCCGCCGCTGAAGCGCGCCTGGGAGACAGCCGTTCAGAACGCGCTCGCCGTCAAACCCGAGCAGGGCATCCCGAACTCCGTGCTCGTCCATGGGCCGAAACGGTACGGCAAGCACACCGCGATGACGCGGCTCGCGGGCTACGGGCGCGTGCGCTGGGTCAGCGCCCCGGAGGTGCCCTCGGTCGTGAAGGACCGACGTGCGGATGCCGGCGTTCTGGTGCTGAGCGGTCTCGAGGAGCTGCCGGTCGATCTGTTCCAGACGATCGACAACTGGGTGATCGACATCGTCAGGGGCAAGGTGGAGCCCGTGAGGCTGGTGCTGGTCTCGACCCTCGAGCCACTCGAGTTCTCTCCGCCGTACCTGCTCGCGCGCGTGACCCCGTTCGCGGTGGCTCCGCTCAGCTCGGCAGAGGCGCAGTCACTGGCTGCCGCGCTAGACGCGCCGATCAGCCGCGCCGACCTCACCACGGTGCGCACGCTGACGGGCGGTCACCCGTACCTGATGCTCCAAGTGCTTTCTGCCGTCGCGCGCGGGATGCCCGTGCTGCACGCGCTCGATCCCAAACGGTCGGATTGTCCGTTCGACGACTGGGTGCGGACACTGAGCCGCGAGATCGAGGGCGGGACGCTGGAGACGCTCTTCGAGCTGCCTGGTGGGACACTCCGGCCCGACGAGTGGCTGAAGCTTCGGAGCTGGGGCTTGGTTGCCGGTTCGCCTAGCAACCCCACGCTGGCCGTGCCGCTCCTGTCGAAGCTGGCGAGGTGAAATCATGAGTGCTCGTTTCGTCGCAGGGCGCCCGGTCCGCGTCGGCCGCGACCTGTTCGTGCCGCGCCGCGAGATCGCGGCGCTCATCGACACACTGCGCAAAGGCCAAGCGTGCACCGTCCTCGGCCCGGCGCGGCTCGGCAAGACGAGCGCGTTGCTGCTCGCGCAGGCGGAGCTCGAGCGCGAGGGCCGGCGGGTCGGCTACGTCAAACTGCCCGAGCGCGACCGCGAGCGCGACGTGAGCGACGCCGAGCACGCGAAGACAATCGTCCAACAGCTCGCGAGCGAGCTCCAGGTCCCCGAGCCCCCGCCGGGCGAGCTCCGCGCGCGCCTGACCGGCGTGCTCGCCGCGGCACTCGCGGGGCCGAAGCCGCTCGTGCTCCTGATCGACGAGGTCAACTTCCTCGGACCGCAGCTCGCGGGCGACGTGCTCGGCACCCTGCTCGAGCTCAGCGAACGGGCTGGAGGTCGGCTCGGCGTCGCGCTAGCTGGCATGTGCCGGCCCAGCGATCTCGGGCCTGCCGCCGCGACTGCAGTCACGCGCCTGCCGAATGTCGACCTCCGCGACCTCGACCCCGCGGGCATGAGGGCCGCGCTCGAACAGAGCGAGCTCCAAGGGACCATCGACATCCCGGTGCTCGCCGATCGGCTCGGCGAGTGGACCGGCGGTCATCCCTACCTGTTCCAGCGCCTGTGCGAGGCGATCGCTCGAGGAGAGCGAGAGGGCTCGGTCGATCAGCGGGTTCACGCGGCCGCCCAGAACCTGTTGGGCAGGAGCAGGACCCAGAAGCCGAATGACGCCGACGCGTTGTTCGCGTTCATGCGCGATCAGATGGAGCAGCTTCACGCTCCGCCCGCGCAGCGCGCGCAGGCGCTGTCGCTCTACCGGCGCCTGCTCGACGGGGAGCTCCCCGTCGTCGACGCGCGCGATGCCGCACAGCGCGACGCAGGCGAGCTGCTCTGGTTCGTCGGGCTGGCGCGCCGCGCCGCGATCGAGGGCGACGCATCGCGGCTGCGGCTCGAGCTCCGCGGCAAGTTCATCCAGGAAGCGTTCGACCGACGATGGCTGGATCGCGAAGAGGCGCTGCTCAAGCGCCCGTATCGCGACGTCAGCCGCGAGTGGCTCGGGTCGGGCCGGGCACCGCGTCACTTGCTGCGCGGCGACGCGCTGGCGCGCGCGAGGCAGTGGCTCGTCGAGAACGAGGCGACGCTCGAAGAGCAGGCGTTCCTCGACGCGAGCGAGCTCGCCGCGCGCACACGTCGCCACAGGGCGGTGCTCCTGGCGGCGGCGGTCACGGTGATCGTCGCGCTCGTGGCCGTCGCCGGGGTGTCGGTCGTGAGCGCGGAGCGGGAGCAGCGGATCAGGGACCTGGAAGCGCAGCTCGCGCCGGAGGCGCCGCGCGACGACGTACGAGGCGTCGAGGACCAGCTCGCAGTCCTGCGGAACGCGATCGGGCAGGTCACCGAGCCGCAGGAGCGTGAGGCGTTCGAGGCGCACATCAGCCGGATCGAGAGCGAGCTCCGCCTTTTCGTCCACGAAGCCGACGCGCGTGCACAGACGATGCACGACCAGGCGGTAGATGGGGGAATGCGTGCCCTGGCGACGCGTACAGCGGAGCGCGACCAGGCGCGGGACGCGGTCGATGGGGGAGCGCAGCAGCTTGCCCGAATGCGACGCGAGTTGGACGCAGGAGTGCAGGCGCTTGCTCGGGTCATCCGGGAGCGGGAGGATGCGCTCGACGGAGGAGCGCAGGCGCGCGGCGCGCTGGCGACGCGCACCCGGGAGCGGGAGGATGCGCTCGACGGAGGAGCGCAGGCGCTTGCTGCGCTGGCGACGCGCACCAGGGAACGGGACGACGCGCTCGACGGAGGAGCGCAGGCGCTTGCTGCGCTGGCGACGCGCACCCGGGAGCGGGACGATGCGCTCGACGCAGGAGCGCAGTCGCTTGCCGCGCTGGCGACGCGCACCCGGGAGCGCGACGACGCACGCGACGCAGGAGCGCAGGCGCATGCTGCGCTAGCGACGTGCACAGGCGAGCTCGACGACGCGCGCGCGGCGCTGCGGGCCTGTGAGCGCCGATGTCCCTCCGACTCGACGACTCCCACCTCGCCGCCGCCTCACGACACCTCGCCGTCACAGGAACCTCCCGGATAACCCTCGGGCCCTTGACGCCCCCGCGCGTACCGAGCGAGCTTGACGCGTCCACAGCACGGGGGAGCAACGTGGCGACCGCACGCGGGAAGAAGAACGCCGGTGGGGCCAAGAGGAACGCCGGTCGGGCCAAGAAGAACGCCGGTGGGGGCCGGACGGACGCCGCCGAGCCTCGGACGAATGGCGCCGAGCCCTCAGCGGTCGCGGAGGCGGACGAGTTGGAGCGGCCGCACTTCGAGCCAGTCGTGCTCGCGCCGGCGGAGCGCTCGGATCGCTCGGTGGAGAGCTTCGACGTCGCGCTGAAAAACGCCGAGGTCCGCTTGAAGCTCGCGTGGAAGTACCGCGCGATCCTCGACCCGGCGCTGCCGCGAGGCTTCCATGCCGCGGCGTGGACCGCGTTCGACCGTCTCGACGCCTCGCGCCGCGATCGGATCGCGGGCGCGCCCGGGGCGGCCTCACCGCTCGGCGAGCTGGCGCGCAAGCTCTCGACGCTCCGCGCGATCGTCGAGGACACCACGCGCCCCGGCGACCCTGCGCGCGACGCCCTCGGCTTCGGCGCTCCGATCAAGCCCACGCGCGCGTTGCCGAGCGAGGCGCGCGCGATCGTGTCCGGCGCGCGCAGCGTGCGTGCCCGGTTCCCTGCGCTGACCGATCAGGTGCTGCAGGCCGCCGAGGACGCGATCGAGCTCGCGGACTCGCATGTCACGGGCGCGAAGCGCGCCGAGGTCGACCGCGCAGTAAGGCGCGCCGATGACGCCGACGACCTGCAGATCGCGCTCGACGTGCTGCTCGATCGCCTGGACCACCTCCGCGCTGCCGCGCGCGCCACGTTCTCCGAGACCCGGCCTCGCCTCGCCGACGCGCTCACCGCGCCGATCGAGCCTCGGGCTCGCGAGACCGCAGCGGCGAGCCCCGCGCAGCCGGTCTCGCCCGAGAGCTGATCGACCCGTTCCTCTGCTGACGTTCACGTCCGCGCGGGTGCGCTCGGACGCGGGAGGGTGCGCGCGATGGCCGAGCGGCTTGGAAAATTCGGCTCGATCGAGATCGTCCAGGACCCGACGCGCTCCGCGGTGGATGGCGATGCGCCATCGAGTGCGTTGCGCGTCGTCGAGGACGAAGACGAGCACGGCTACCGACGGTGGGCGAGGTCGGCGTCGGTGCTGCCCACGACGCGATCGAGCCAGCGGCGACTGCTGCAGCTGAAGCTCGACGTGGACCCCGCGGATCTCTCCGCGGTGGTCGAGCACTTCGGTGAGCTCGCTGGCGACGTCGGGGTGAAGCAGATCTTGGCGCTCGAGCGAAAGCTGCTCGGGGCAGGCGGAGATCGGCTCGAGCAGTGGAACGGCGAGTGGGAGACCGTCGCGGGCGCGGCGAGCACCGGCGAGCGCGCGACCGTGTTCATCCACGGCTTCGCCTCCACGCCGGAGGCGGCGTTCAAGAACCTCCCGGCGTCGCTCGGCGGTCCACTCTTCGCACTGCGGCACCACACGCTCGGCAAGAGCCCGATCGACAACGCGATCGCGCTGGCGAACGCGCTGCCTGGCGGCGCCATGATCGATCTCGTCACCCACTCGCGCGGCGGGCTCGTCGGTGAGCTGATGTGCCGCGCGAACCTGTCCCGCGACGAAAGGCAGGACGCGCTCGTTTGGCTCGCGCGCGCCGAGAACCCGGAGGCCAGGGCGCTCGCCGGCGTCCTCGAGACGCTCGACGGCGTGCTGATACAGAAGAAGCTGCGGGTCGGGCGCTTCGTGCGCGTCGCGTGCCCGGCGGCCGGCACGTCGCTGGTGGGGCGCTTGCCCGCGGTGCTCGGGCACATGCTCAACGTCACGCAGTGGGCGCTCCAGCTCGGCGGTGCGGACGAGGCGGCGTCGAATGCGTTCGCGTTCGCGAAGGCCGCGTTCCTCTCGATCATCGGGCGGGGGATCGACGCGTCGGTCCTGCCCGGCGTCGCGGCGATGCGCTCCGAGGGGCCCTTCGTCCGCGCGCTCGCGGCGACACGTCCGACCGAGCTGCCGCTTACCCCGATCGGAGTGGCGGCCGCCGCGGAGCTGATGACCGGTCCGGCGCGGTGGCTCTCGCTGCAGGCGTCGCGGCTGGTGTTCGCGAGCGACCACGACTTCGTCGTCGACACCACGTCGATGAGCGCGGGCTTCCCGAGACGAGCGCGGGAGCGCGGGTGGGTCCGCCGGCACCGCTCGCTCCACCACCTCTCGTACTTCGGCGATGGAGAGGCGCGGTCGGTGATCGAGCGCGCCGCGAAGGGCGAGGCAGTGCCGGAGGACGCGGTCGTGCGCATGCGCGCGTCGAGCGCTCCGCGCGGGAAGGTGCTGCTGCTGCCCGACGCGAGCACCACGCACTTCGAGCACAACGGCGAGGCGCGTTGGCCGTCCACCGCCAGCGTGCTCCACCAGCGCGACCCGAAGGGGGAAACGTGGACCGCGGCCCGGGCGGCGCCGTCCGCGCGGTACGACGATCTCGCGCAGGCGCTCGCGAGCGCGGGCTACGAGCTGGTCGCCGAGGGTGCGATCGAGCCGGACCAAGCTGTCGCGGTGATCGGGCACGGCACCGGTGCGGCGCGGCTGCCGAAGGATCATGGGCGCGCGCTCGCGCTCGGGCGCGCCGGGAACGTGGCGCGCCGTCGCGCCCTACTCCGCCGGCGGCTCGTCGAGCTCGCTCCGGCGAGCACCGAGCCGCTCCGCGACGCGCTCGTCGAGAGGGTCGTGGTCGATGCGAGCGAGGCTCCGCCTCCGGGGGTGCCGGTGGTGCTCGCCGCCGAAGACGAGGCGTGGCCGCATCGCGATCGCCAGGTCCGCGCCGGCGCGACGTTCGGGCGCTTGCTCGCCGATCCCGCGGTGCACGGCCTCGTGGTGCGCTTCGTCGAGGACGCAACGCTCCCGCCGAGCGCGCCCCCACGGGCGATCCCCGTGGCCGACGGTGCAGACATCCCCGCGCTGCTGCGGCTGCCCACCGAGCACGATCTCGTCGCCGCGGCCCTCGGTGACGAGCCCGCGGCGCCGGCGAGGCCGAAGGTGATCGCCAAGGTCGTCCACGGCGCGCTCTCGAGCGCCAAGGATCGCGGCGACGATCCGCCCACCGCGCTCGTGATCCCCCACTACGACGGCGAGCCTCTTCCGCGGCTGGGTCGGGTCGAAGGGTGGAGCCTCGTCGAGCGCCACCAGCAGCTCGGCGTCCTTCCGATCGGCGGCGAGGTCCTGGTGACGGAGGACGTCGCGATCGTCTCGCTGGGCTCGTCGTACGCGGTGACGGCGCGCTCCCTCGCGGCGATCGTGCAGCGCGCGCTGCTCCGGCTCTTCGTGCCGCGCGAGAAGAAGGCGGAGCAGAAGCTCGAACGGCTCGCCGTCGGGGTGCAGCTCGTCGGGTCGAGGCCCGGCGAGGGCGTGAGCGTGGAGGAAGCGGCGGTGGCGATCGCCGAGGGCGCGCACGACGCCGCGGACCAGCTCGGCATCGAGCTCGTCGTGAGGATCACCGAGCGGCACGAGGACCTCGCGATCCGCGCGACGCGGGCCCTCGCGCGCTACGCGTCGCGCGGCGAGCGGATCGCGACCGAGGCGATGGCGCGGGGGAGCGGGTACCTGGGGGCGCGCGCGGCGAGCGCGGGCGAGCGCCGGCTGACGCGCTGGAGCATCGAGTACCACGGGGCGCAGAAGCTGCGGTTCCGCGTCAGCGACGGGGGAGCGGCGCCGCGGACCCTCGAGCACACGGTGCCGAGCACGGTCGTGGACGGGCTCGCGCTCGTCCCACCCGACCTGAGGAAGGGCGCCACCGCGCTCGAGCTCGAGCTCGACGAGGTGAGCGCGAGCTACGCGTGGGAGTCGATCGTGGTGGACGGTGCGCCGCTCGCGCTGCGCCATCCCATCGTGCGGCGGCTGCGCGACGTGCGGGGGGGCGAGGGGCGCGAGGCGGTCGCTCATCGCGCGGTGGTGATCGGTGACCCCGCCGACGGCGGGGGAGAGCTGAGCGAGGCGCGGCTCGAGGCGATGGGCGTCTCGGGCCTGCTCGAGCGGGCGGGCTACGAGGTCACGACGCTGGCGCAGAGGAGCGGTGAGGACGCGGTGCGCGCGCTCTTCGCGGCGCCGGTGCGCATCCTCCACGTCGCCGCGCACGGCACCGCGCAGAGCGGCGGCAAGGTCGCGCTCGGCGGCGGGCTGTTGCTCGACGGAGCGCTCGCGTCGGCGATGGAGACGTGTCCGACCGTCGTGGTGTTGAACGCGTGCGAGGCGGGGCGCGTGGCGAGCAGCTCGATGTCGAGCTTGGCGGCGGCGTTCATGAGCCGAGGGGCACGGGTGTTCGTCGGCGCGGCGCGCAAGGTGCCCGACTCGCTCGCGCGGGTGTTCGCGATGGAGCTGTACCGCGGTCTCTTGGCGGGCGCGACGCTCGCCGACGCGGTGTGCTCGGCGCGCATCGCGCTGGAACGCGAGGACCGCGGGCGCGAGGTGTGGAGCGCGTACCAGTGTTACGGCGATCCGGCGTTCACGCTCCGCGGCGGGGGGAGCACGGAGCCCGGTGCGTTCGTCTCGGGCGCGGAGGTGATCGAGGTGGCGATCTCGATCATGGGGGACGCGCAGGTCGGCATGCGCGGCGAGCTGCCCGCACTGCGCGAGCGCGCGGCGGCGTTGCGCGCGGTGCTGGACGCGCCCGCGCTCGCGACCGGGAGGGCACTCGAGCGTGTCGCGGCGGTGCATCGCGCGCTGGGCATGGACGAGGACGCCATCGAGCTGTTCGTGCGCGCGCTGGGGTCGGAGGAGCCGCCGCTCACGACGGTCGAGTACCTCGCCGATCTGCTCTCGAGGAACGAGGCGAGGCCCGACGTGGAGCGCGCGGCCGCGCTGCTCGACTCGCTGCACCAGGTCCATCCGACGTCGGAGCGGTGCCGGCTCCTCGCGCAGGTGCGGCTGCATCAAGGCAGGGCCGATGCGGCCCTCGAGCTCTACGGCAGAGCCGCGGAGCTGGTCGAGCGCGAGCGCCGAAGGGACATCGACTCCCAACGCCTGCGCATCTGGGCGGAGCACCAGCTCGCGCGTCGCGCGCTCGGTCGAGGTGCGATGACGCACCCTCGACCGGATCTGCTGTCGGGAGGAACGACGACGGCGCGCGAGCGGCTGCCCGCGCTGCTCGCCGATCTCGCGACGGCGAAGGGCGAAGCCGTCGCGGAGATCGCCCGAGCGATTCACGCGGACGTGTCGCGACGCGCGATCGTGCTCGGGCAGCGCGCGACCCGCGATCTGCTCCGACTCTTCGCAGCGATCGGACCGGGGTTCCGCGAGCTCGCGGACGCTGCGAGCGCGCTGGAGAAGGAGGAGGCGTGACGATGATCCACCCGTACCTGCCGTACCTGATGCCGTACGATCCGAGCTTCCTGGGACGCGGCTTCGAAGTGTCGTTGCCGACGCTCGAGCCGAGCACGCTCGCGCAGGCCTATCGAGGAGGCGAGCCGCTCGACTACATCCACTACTCGCTCGTGCTGAACCGCCGGAGGCGCCTCGCTGTTTACGCGGCGTGCAACATCGATGGCGCGCGACGCGTGCGGGGCATCTCGAAGCGGCCTCGCTGGCAGCCCGATCCGCGAGCCGAGAGCGCGCAAACGAGCGATCGCGACGGCTACAGCGAGAGCGCGTTCGATCATGGGCATCTCGTGCGCCGGCTCGACGTGGTGTGGGGCGAGACGCCGAAGGAGGCGAAGCACGCCAACGACGCGACGTTCTTCCTCACGAACTCCGCGCCTCAGCACAAGAACTTCAACCAGGACGAGTGGGCGGAGCTCGAGGACTGGGTGCTCGAGCGCGCCGCGGACAACTCGTACCGGCTATGCGTGTTCACCGGGCCGGTGTTCGAGGACGACGACCCGCGATACTCGGAGCTGAGCGAGGAGGTGCTGGAGCGCATCGCGCCGGGCTATCGCATCCCGAAGGTCTACTGGAAGGTCATCGTCCTTCGTGACGAGCGCGGTGGGGACTCGCTTGCCGCGGCGTGCTTCGCGATGAGTCAAGTCGACGCCTGGAACGACAAGCAGGGTGCGAAGTACAACGAGCTCAAGACGTACCAGGTTTCGCTGCGGCGCATCGAGAGTTGGTGCGGGCTCCGCTTCGCCGATGCGGTGCGACGCGCGGACGTCCTCTCGGATCACGAGCTCGATCGCAACGCGTCGGTTGCGCCGGTTCCGATTCTCTCGGCAGACTCGATCCGGTTCCGGAGCCTGGCGTCCGAGCGCTCGCGAGGTACGTCGCGAGCGAGCGACTGCGGCTGCGAGGGCCCGGACCGCATCGCGGCGCTGGAGGAGAGGATCGCCGTGCTGGCGGCGGCGGTCGAGGCGGCGACGAAGGCGCAGAACACCGGGTCGGCAGCAGGGGACTGGCCCGAAGCGCCGCCGGTCGCTCCGCCCGAGCGGATCGCATCGCGCGCGATCGCGCGTGACTGGACTTCGGTCGTCGAGCTCGCAACGGACCAGCACGCGAAGGCGCGCTTGCTCGAGATCGGCGCGAGCGCGCCGCGAGTCGCGCGCCAAGTCGAGAGCGCGGATCGAATGGCCGAGCGAATTCTCGGAGGCGCTCCCGCCGCCGCCGGGGAGTTCCCCGACTGCGCGTGCATCGAGCTCGAGGGTCGCGGTTGGCAGTGCAGCGGCGTGCTGATCGCCCCGCGGCTCGTGCTCTCGGCGGCGCACTGCGACGCCGCGGGCCGAGTGACGCGCGTGCTGCTCGGCGGGCGCAGCGTCCACGGCATCTTCCTGGAAAGCGGGGATGTCGTCGAAGCAGAGGGGTCGGTGCGCCATCACGAGTACCGGCGCGGCATTCCGGGCGGCGACCTCGTGCTCGTCGTCCTGGCGAAGGAGGCGAAGCAAGCGGCGCTCTCGATCGCTTCGCGCGAAGAACTGATGAAGGAGAACGAGATCACTGCAGTGGGGTTCGGGAACGCAGACCAGTGGGGCAGCACCGGCTTCGGTGAGAAGCGGAAAGCCATCCTCCCGCTCGGCCCGGTGCCCCCCCGCGACAGCGTGAGTGCATACGAGGGGCTCGCACGCACGCTCAACTACTCTCCGCGTCTCGAGTTCGTCGCGGGTCGCAAGGGGCTCGACATCGACACTTGCAACGGCGACTCCGGCGGGCCCGTCTATGTGAAGATCGGGGCTGAGTGGAAGCTGGCCGGCATCACGTCCCGAGCGACGCGCGAAGCTGGGAGGCCGTGCGGTGACGGCGGCATCTACACACTCGTATCCGAGTACGTGAAGTGGATCGCTGACGTCGCTGCCCGACACGACATCAGCTTCTCGATCTGAGCCGCGGTTCGCGTTGCGCGCCGGACCCTGGGAGTGAACCGCGAGTCCCTCCCTGGGTCTGCACGCGCGGCGTTGCTCTCGGCAGAGGGTGCGCGAACCGGGTCGCGTCCCGGCGGCGAGACGGCGCATGCGTCGCGACGTTCCGATGCCGCACCCGGCGCGCAGCCCCTGCGACGGCGATCGCGACGCGGCGCGCGCGTTCCTCGTCGAGGCCCGCGCGATGCCCGGCGCCGCGGGTGATCCGTGGATCGCGGCGATCGACCGCGCGCTCAGCGAGGGCGTGTCGTGCGCGGGGAGGTGATGCGCCCGCGGGGCGTGTGGAGGCGCGGCACGCGCGGGCGCAGCGTGGTCGATCGCGCGACCGCGCCGAGCCGGCGGGGCGACATGACGCGCGGCGTGCGCCCGCTCGCACGATCGAGCGCGCCCTCGAGGTAGACGTGCGAGAGGCCGCCGACCCAGTAGTCGACGGCATCGAGCGAGGGCTGCGTCGTCTCCCGATCGGTCGCGATCGTCGCGCCGTCCTCGAGCGGCACGAACACCAGCCACGCGTCCCACAGGTCGTCGTCCGGGCGCGGTCCTGCGCACGCGAACGCGAGGTACGGCGCGCGGTCGTGCGCGCGGACGATCGCGTCGAATCGATGGACGAAGCGAACCACGATGGCCTCCTGATCTCGGGTCCACCTGCTCCTACGCAACGGATGTGCCCTCCGTGAACTCGTGACCCAGAGCACCGGGTCGCTGGGTAGAAACGCCACGGATCGTGAGGGGACGCGAGCAGCCCCTTGTGAGGCGCTCGTGCGGGGACGAGGTGCGGACGCTCCCTCATGGCGACGGACCTCACGACACGGTCACGCTCGACGGGCCTCGTCGACGTGCTCGATCGCGTGCTCGACAAAGGCCTGGTGATCGCCGGCGACGTGCGCGTGTCGCTCGCCGAGGTCGAGCTGCTGACGATCCGGATCCGGCTGATCGTGTGCTCGCTCGACAAGGCCGAGGCGATCGGGCTGGACTGGTGGAAGCACGATCAGCACCTCGCGCCAGGGCGCGCATCGGCGCTCGCCGAGGAGAACGCTGCGCTGCGCCGCGAGCTACGCGCGCTCGAGGAGCGCGTGGCCGCGCTGGGTCTTCCGCCCGCCGCTGCGTCGCGTCCGGTGCGAGCGCGCGTCGGTGCGGAGCGCACGGCGCAGGCGGCACGCAAGAAGACTTCGCGGCGATCGGACCGCGAACCGGCCAAAACCGCGAAGAAGGGGTGAGGGGCACACATGGCCGTCGAGCGGACTCCGGGAGGAACCAGCCTGATCGACGTGCTCGATCGCGTGCTCGACAAGGGCATCGTGATCGACGCGTGGGTGCGCGTGTCGTTGGTCGGGATCGACCTCATCACGGTCGAGGCGCGTGTGGTCGTCGCGTCGATCGACACCTACCTCAAGTACTCCGAGGCGGTCGGGCAGACGACGTCGCTCTCGCGCCCAGCGCCGATCGTCGAGACCGTCTCCGTCTCGAGCAGCCGCGAGGAGCTCCTCGCCGAGAACGCGACGCTGCGCGCCGAGCTCGCAGCCCAGACGCTTCCGTCCACCAACCGTCGCAGGGCTCGCGTCGCGCGCTGAGTGAGCATGTCGTCCGAGGGAGCGACGCGACGTCGAGCGACGCAGCGATCGAGGGACTCACGATCGCCGCGCTCGGGTGTGCGCGAGATCCGGGGGAGGGCGACGAGCGAGCAGCGCCTCGCGCTCGTCCAGTCGGTGCTCGGCGCGCAGGACGCGAGCGCGTGCGCGAGCGAGGTGCTCGCGTGGCTGGGCGTGGTCGCGGGCGTGTCGCGCGGGTGCGTCGGGCTCGTCGATCTCGAGGCGCTGCAGTGCGTGACGATCGCGTCGGCGGGGCTCGATCCGCGCGAGGTGAGCCCGGCGATCCCGCTCGATCGTGCGGACGAGCCGATCGCGTCGGTGCTCGTGCAGCGCGACCCCGTGCTCTTCCGCGCCGGCGACACGGCGCTGCTCGGGGGCGCCGCGTTCCACGCGCTCGTGCTGCGCGCGCGTGCGAGCGACGACGAGATCGCGCTCGGGCTGATGCTCGTGTCGTGCGCGGGCGGCGATGCGCTGTGCGACGACGTCGTGTGGGCCGCGGGGATCCTCGGTGACTGGCTCGCGCAGCCGAGGCGACGAGCCGACTCGCGCCACGTGCGCGAGCGACAGCTGATGCTCGCGGTGCTCAACGCGGTGCCCGATCCCGTGCTGCTCACCGATCCCGACGGGCGCCTGCTCGTCGCGAACGCGCGCGCCGAGCGCCTCTTCGCGTCGCGCGACGAGGAGAGCGAAGGACGACGCCGCGCGATCGCGCTCAACAACATGCTCTTCAGCGCCGCGCTCGCGAGCATGGTGTTCTCGGGGCCCGAGCAGCCCGCGCCGAGCGAGCTGCTCCTGGTCGATCCGACCGAGGGCAGCGACCTGCTCTTCGAGCTGATGTCGCACGTCGTGAAGGACGCGGCCGAGGGCACGTGCGTCGTCTCGGTGCTGCGCAACGTGACGGACCTCGGGCGCGCCGCGATGGAGCTCGAGCTCGCGTACAAGAAGCTCCGCGCGTCGGAGGCCGACGTGCGCACGCAGCGGCACCGTCTCGAGCTGATCATCGACTCGGTCGCGGACCCGATCGTCGTGACCGATCCGCAGGGCGAGATCCTGCTCATGAACGAGCCCGCGGAGCGCGTGTTCACCGTGCCCGACGACGCACCAGGAGAGGCGCTGCGAGCGGTGCGCGGCAACGAGGCGCACTTCTCGTCGTTCGTCTCGAACCTGCTCTTCAGCGGGCACGAGGAGCAGCGCTACCGCGGCGAGCTCGGGCTGGTGTCGCCGCTCACCGCCGAGCCGCTGCCGGTCGAGGCGATCGCGGGCAAGGTGCTGAGCCAGCAGGGCGAGCTCAACGCGGTCGTCACGATCTTCCACGACCGACGCGAGGCGCTCGAGAAGGCGCGGCTCTACGAGCAGCTCGAGAAGGCGGCGAGCGAGCTCGAGCAGCGCGTGCAGGAGGCCACCGCGGAGCTCGTTCGACAGAACGAGCTCCTGCGCCGTCAGGCGGTCGAGCTCGAGCGCGCGTCGGCCGCGAAGTCGCAGTTCCTCGCGAACATGTCGCACGAGCTGCGCACGCCGCTGAACGCGATCCTCGGCTACACGTCGATGCTGCTCCAGGGCGTCAGCGGAGAGCTCACGCCGCCGCAGAAGCAGAAGGCGCAGCGCATCGAGGACAACGGCAAGAACCTGCTCGCGATCGTGAACGAGGTGCTCGACATCTCGCGCATCGAGGCGGGGCGCATGCCGCTGCACGTCTCGAGCTTCGAGATCGCCGACGTGGTGCGCGAGGTCGTCGCGGAGCTCGAGCCGATCATCGCGCGCTCGCAGCTCGAGGTCGGCGTCGAGCTGCCGAAGGCGCTCGCCGAGTTGCGCAGCGATCGCCAGAAGGTGAAGCAGATCGTGCTGAACCTGCTCGGCAACGCGCTGAAGTTCACGCGCGAGGGCGCGGTGCGGATCCGCGCGCGCAGCATGCGCGGCAGCGTGTCGGTGACGGTCGCCGACACCGGCATCGGCATCGCGCCGGAAGATCAGGAGCGCATCTTCGAGGAGTTCCAGCAGGGCGACAGCTCGCCGACGCGTCGCTACGGCGGCACCGGCCTGGGCTTGGCGATCTGTCGCCGCCTCGCGCGGATGCTCGGCGGCGACATCTCGGTCGTCAGCGTGCTGGGCGAGGGATCGACGTTCGAGCTGAGCTTGCCGACACGGATGAAGAAGCGATGACCGCGAAGAAGACCACGAGCGCGAAGAAGCCGGGCGCGAAGCGCGCGACCGGCGAGCACGCGAAGGGCGCGGGCGACGAGCCGCTCGTGCTGATCGCCGACGACTTCGGCGATGCGCGCGAGATGTACCGCGAGTACCTCGTGTTCTCGGGGTTCCGCGCGGCCGAGGCGCGCGACGGCAAGGAGGCGATCGAGCGCGCTCACGAGCTCGCGCCGAGCGTGATCCTGATGGACCTCGCGATGCCATCGATGGATGGATGGGAAGCGACGCGGCGTCTCAAGGCGGACGCGCGCACGAAGAAGATCCCGGTGATCGCGATCACCGGGCACGCGCTGAGCGGCGATGCCGAGAGGGCGCGCGCCGCGGGCTGCGACGGCGTGCTCAGCAAGCCGTGCCTGCCCGAGCGCGTGGTCGAGGAAGTGCGGCGCGTGCTCGCGCGCCGGCGCGCGTGATCGAGCGACCCGAGGGAGACGGAGCACGACCATGGCGAAGCAGAAGCCCCGAGCCGCAGCGACGAAGACCGCGCCGAAGACGAGCGCGCGCAGCGCCGCGACCGAGAGCGGCGTGAAGCCGGTGCGCACCAAGAGCGCGAAGAAGCCCGGGGCGGCGACCGCGAAGGCGGCGGCTGCGACGAGCGATCGCACGCGCGCCCGCAAGCCCGTCCCCGAGGCGCTCGCGGCGGTCACCCCCGCGCCGGTCGCGCCGTCGCACGAGAGCGCGGTCCGCGGGAAGTACGTCTACTGCATCATCCGCACGGATCGGCCGGTGAGCTTCGGCGCGATCGGGATCGGTCAGGAGCCCGCCGAGGTCTACACCGTCGCGTACCGCGATCTCGCCGCGGTGGTCTCCGACACCGCGCTCGTGGTGCACGACCCCACGCGCGAGAACGTGCTCGCGCACCAGGGCGTCGCCGAGACCGTGATGCGCGGCTACACGGTGATCCCGATGTCGTTCGGCACCGTCTTCAAGACGCGCGAGGACATCGTCGAGCTCCTGCGCTCGGCCGAGGGCGCGTTCCGCGACGTGCTCGAGAAGATGCAGGATCGCTTCGAATTCGGCCTGAAAGTGCTGTGGGATCGCGATCAGATCGTGCGCGAGATCGAGCGCGAGGACGAGAACGTGCGGCGCCTCAAGGACGAGATCTCGGCGCAGAAGGGATCGACGTACTTCGCGCGCATGCAGTACGGGCGGCTCGTCGACGCGACGCTGCAGTCGCGCACCGAGCAGTACGTCTCCGAGGTGTTCCACGCGCTGCGCGACGTCGCGGTCGCGTCGCGCACCAACAAGCCGATCGGCGACAAGATGATCTTGAACGCCGCGTTCCTCGTCTCGCGCGATCAGGAGCAGGCGTTCGACGCGCGCGTGAAGGAGATCGGTCAGCGCTACGACGGACGGCTGACGTTCAAGTACACGGGGCCGTGGCCGCCCTACAACTTCGTCAACATCCGGCTGAAGCTGGAGCGCGCGCAGTGATCGTCCTCGACCGCCTGCTGATCGGCGGGATCCGCTTCGTGCTCGACAAGGTCGTCGCGGCCGTCGATCGCGAGCTGAACGACGACACCCAGCTGCGCGAGCGATTGCTCGAAGCGCAGATGCGCGCCGAGCTCGGCGAGATCGACGAGGAGGAGCTCGCCGCGATCGAGCGCGAAGTGATGGCGCGCCTGCGCGCGATCCAGGAGGCGCGCGGGGACGCCGCGATGACGATGGATCCGCGCACGATGCGCGTGACCGGCGTCGAGGCGAGCGTGGTCCACGACGACGACGACGAGCGCTGACCGCGAGACCGCGATGCAGTACCGGTTCTTCGCGGGCAAGGGGGGTGTCGGGAAGACGAGCTGTGCGGCAGCGACCGCGCTCCGCGAGGCGGAGCGGGGCGCCGACGTGCTCCTCGTCTCGACCGACCCCGCGCACTCGCTCGGCGATGCGCTCGGGCGCGCGCTGGGGCCCGAAGCGCGCGGCGTGCCGGTGCGTGGTCGAGGTCGGCTGCGTGCGCTCGAGATGGACGCGGACGCCGCGCTCGATCGCTGGATCGCGGCGCGCGAGCCGCGGCTGCGCGAGATCGCGTCGCGCGGCACGTACCTCTCGCGCGAGGAGATCGATCGCTTCTTCCGGCTCTCGCTGCCGGGCGTCGACGAGCTCGTCGGGCTCGTGGAGCTCGAGCGACTGCGCCGCGAGCTCGAGCCCGAGCGCGTGATCGTCGACACCGCGCCGACGGGACATGCGCTGCGGCTGCTCGACACGCCGGCGCTGCTCGCGCAGCTCGCGCGCGTGCTCGACGACATGCAGGAGAAGCATCGTCAGGTCGCGAGCGCGCTCGCCGTGGGTCGCTATCGCGAGGACGCCGAAGACGCGCTGATCGCGGAGATCGAGGGCGAAGCGCGCGACGCGCGCGAGCGGCTGCGCGATCCCGAGCGCGCCGCGGTGCGGTGGGTCGCGCTGCCCGAGGCGCTCTCGGTCGAGGAGACGCGCGATGGGCTCGATGCGCTCGCGTCGATGGGCGTGCGCGTCGACGAGATCGTCGTGAACCGCGTCACGCCGATGCCGCGCGCGCGGTGCGCGCGGTGCGAGGCGAGGATCGCGAGCGAGCGCGACGCGATCGGCGCGCTGCTCGATCGCGCGAGCGCGCCGGTTCGGCTCGTGCCGCGGCTCGAGGGGGAGCCGCGCGGGATCGACGGGCTGCGCGCGCTCGGCGAGGCACTGGGGCGCGACGATCACGGGCGCGGGCTGATCGCCACGAAGACGCGCGCGACGCGACCTGCGCCGCGCGCGCGCCCGGCGCACCCGATCGGGTTCGTCACCGATGCGTCGCTGCGGCTCGCGCTGTTCGGCGGCAAGGGCGGCGTGGGCAAGACGAGCTGCGCGGCGGCCGCGGCGATCGCGATCGCCGAGCAGCACCCCGACCGACGTGTGCTGCTGCTCTCGACCGATCCCGCGCACTCGCTCGGCGATGCGCTCGAGCTGCGGCTCGACGACGAGCCGCGCCCGGTGCCCGGCGTCGAAGGCCGCCTCGACGCGCGCGAGATCGACGCGACGGCGGAGCTCGCGCGCCGCAAGGAAGAGCACGCGCGCGGCGTCGACGCGGTCTTCGACGCGCTGCGCGGCGGATCGCGGCTCGATCCGGTGCTCGATCGCGCGATCGTGCACGACCTCGTCGACCTCGCGCCGCCGGGCATCGACGAGCTCTTCTCGATCGTCGCGATCCTCGACGCGCTCGACGACGCCTACGACCTGGTGATCGTCGACACCGCGCCGTGGGGGCACACCGAGCGACTGCTCGCATTGCCGGCGACGGTGCGGGAGTGGGTGAAGGCGCTGCTCGCGGTGCTGCTCGAGTACCGCGGTGTGATCGGCCTCGGCGGGCTCGCCGAGGATCTCGTCGCGCTGTCGCGCTCGCTGGGCCGCGTCGTCGAGACGTGGCGCGATCCCGCGCGCACCGCGTTCGTCCCGGTCACGCGCGCCGCGGCGCTGCCGCGCGCGGAAACCGAGCGATTGCTCGGATCTCTCGCCTCGCGTGGGATGCGCGTTCCGTCGGTGATCGTCGTCGCCGACGACGATCGCGATGGGGCGCCGCGGTGCGGTCCGTGCGCGCGCGCGCTCGCGGACGAAGCCGACGAGCGCCGCGCGCTCCGCACCGGGGACGCGAAGATGGTGCGCGCGCCGCTGCTCGCGGTGCCGCCGCGTGGAGTGCGCGGGCTGCGCGCGTGGGCGCGCGAGTGGGAGGTGGCGAGATGAAGGGCCGCGCGATCTACGCGTACTGCATCGTCGCGGGCGTGTCGCCCGATCGCCTCGAGCGCGCGCCGCGTGGCGTGCCCGATGGATCGCCGCCGCGCCTGCTGTCGATCGCGGACGGGATCGACCTCGTGATCGCCGACGTCGACGCGAGCGCGTGGTCGGAGGACGTGATCACCGCGGGCCTGCGCGACATCGACTGGGTCTCGGAGCGCGCGCTGCGTCACGAGGAGATGGTCTCGTTCTTCCTCGACGCGGACGCGCTCGTGCCGATGAAGGCGTTCACGATCTTCCGCTCGGAGGCTCGCGCGCGCGATCACGTGCGCGAGCGCGAGGCCAGCGTGCGCGCCGCGATCGATCGCGTCGGTGGCTGCGTCGAGTGGGGCGTGCGGATGCGCTTCGACGAGCGTGCCGCGCGCGTCGCGCGCGAGCGCGATGCCGCCGCGCAGAAGCCTGCGAGCGGTGCTGCGTTCCTCGCGCGCAAGAAGCAGATCGCGGACGCGACGCGCGGCGCGCGCGTGGAGGCCGCCGAGGTCGCGAGCGCGATCGTCGAGCGCCTCGCCGCGCCGGCGCGCGCGCACCTGCGGATCCCGCCGCCCGAGGGCTCGCCCACGCAGCTCGTCGCCGAGGCCGCGCTCCTCGTGCCCCACGATGCGCAGGCCGAGCTCGAGCGCATCGCCGAGGAGGCGCGCGCCGAGCTCGCGCGGTACGGCGTCGATCTCGAGCTCAACGGACCGTGGGCGCCCTACCACTTCTCGCGAGGCGCGTGATGACCGATCGCATCGACGACCTGGTGCGCGCCCACGCCGATCGCGACGACGTCGAGCACGTGCTGCCGCCCGACACGACGCTGCTCGATCTCGTCGACAACCTGCTCGACAAGGGCCTGCTCGTGCACGGCGAGCTCGTGATCGGCCTCGCGGGCGTGGACCTCGTGTACGTCGGGCTGAGCGCGATGATCTGCGCGGCCGATCGCCTCCTGCCCGAGACGCGGAGGAAGCCGCGATGAGCGTGTGGTGGGCGCTCGCCGTCGTCGATCGCGCGCCCGATGCGCTGCCGTCGATCGACGGAGCGCGCGTCGAGGCGTTCGCGCTGGGCGATCACGCGACGCTGATCGCCGCCGAGCTCCCCGCGATGCCTGCCGCAGGCCTCGACGCGCTGCGACGCCACGACGCGGCGGTGCGCACGCTCGCGGAGCAGGTGCCCGCCGTGTTGCCCGTTCGCTTCGGCGCGCACGCGTCGGAGCCCGCGCGCCTCGTCGAGCGCCTGCGCGGTCGCGAGGACGCGCTCCATCGAGGGCTCGAGCGCGTGCACGGTGCGGTGCAGGTCACGGTGCGCGCGATGCGCGGGCCTCCGCTGGTGGTCGCGCCGGTCGACGAGCGCGATGCGTCGTTCGGTCCGGGCGCGCGGTTCTTGCGGCAACGAGCGCGGGCCCCGCGACCTCCGGGGTGGGACGCGCTGACGCGCGCGCTGCGTCCTCACGTCCGCGCGGAGCGCGTCGACGAGGGCGACCCCCGCGTCGACGCGTGGCGCGTCTATCACCTCGTCGCGCGCGACGGCGAGCCCGCGTACCGCACGGAGCTCGCGCACGTCGTCGCGCTGGTGCCCGACTGGCAGCTCGTCGCGGGCGCGTCGTCACCGCCCTATGCGTTCGCCGCGGAGGTGCTGTCGTGAGCCGCATGCGCGCCGTGGAGATCGCCGAGGCCGAGATCGCGAAGCTCGGCGAGCGCCTCGAGAAGGACGCCGAGCGCGCGCGCTGGAACGCGAACCCCGAGGACGCGCAGCGGGCGCTCGTGAAGCTCGTGCTGACGCTCGTCGAGTTCCTGCGGCGCTTGATGGAGCGCCAGGCGATCCGCCGCATGGAGGACGGCACGCTCGACGACGACGAGGTCGAGCGCATCGGGCTCGCGCTGATGCGCCTCGAGGAGACCATCGTGCAGCTCTGCGAGCAGTTCGGGATCGATCCCGACGAGCTCGGTCTCGATCTCGGCCCGCTCGGGAAGCTCTTCTGACGATGTTCGCGCAGCGCAGCATCTCGGGCTGGCTGCAGGCCGTACAGCGCGACTGGCGGGCCGCGCAGCTCGGTCTGTCGTGGGTCGCGATCTCCGTCGTCGTCGCGCTGATGGTGCTCGTGCCGTACGTGCTCTACCTGCGTGGGCGCGCGATCCGGAATCGCCTCACGTTCGAGGTCGGCGCGATGGAGCTCGCGGTCGAGCGTGCTTCGCGCGCGATGGCCGAGCGCGAGCGTGCGCTGCGCGCGTTCCTCTACCGGCCCGACGAGAGGCGTCTCCACGATCACGCGTCGGCCGCGATCGCGCTGCGCGCCGCGCTCGACAGCGTCGAGGCGATCGCCGCGACCGACGACGCCGCGTGGCGCCGCGACGTCGCGCGGCTGCGCGCGCTCGAGGGCGCGTGGGAGCACGCATCGCGCGATCTCGTGGAGCGCGCGGCGCGCGGCGAGCGCGATCTCCTCGACGATCCCGACACCGCACGCCCGGGCCCCGTCTACGCGGAATTCCAGGCGGTCGCGGCGACGCTCCTGGGCGCGCTCGACGCCGAGAAGCGCTCGCTCGTCGCCGCGATGAGCGGGGCCGACGACGCGCGCCTCGCGATGCCGTTCGCGCTCGCGCTGCTCGGCCTGCCGATCCTCGTCTACGTGGGTCGTCTGTCGGTCGACGTGATCCGCCTCCTCGCGATCGCGCGCGCCGAGCAGGAGCGCCTCGCGCGCGTGCTCGAGCACATGGTCGATCCGGTGCTCGTCACCGATCGTCGGGGGACGATCACGCTCGCGAACCCTGCGGCGCGATCGCTGCTCGGCGCGCACGACGGCGCGCCGGTGAGCGCGCTCGCAGATCGGCTGCGCGACAGCGAGCGCGGCACCGCGATCTTGTCCGCGATCGCCGGCGCGGAGCCGCTCGCCGCCGCCGAGGTGGAGATCACGAGCGGCACCGAGGAGCGCTGGGTCAGCGTCAGCAGCGCGCCGATCGCGGTGCGACGCGACGTCGTCGGAGCGGTCACCGTGCTGCGCGATCTGAGCGACCGCGTGCGCTACGAGCAGGAGCGGCTCAAGACCGAGCGCTTCCACGCGCTCGGCGCCATGGCCGAGCGCCTCGCGCACGACTTCGGCAACTACCTCGAGGCCGCGTCGGGCGCGGCGGCGATGCTCGAGCGTCCGAGCGCGGCCGATCCCGCGAAGCGCTCGCGCTGGGTGCGCCTCATCCGCACCACGATCGACGAAGGGCGCAACGTGCTCGCGGGCCTGCGCACGCTGAGCTTCATCTCGTACCGCAGCCCGCGCTTCACGTCCGTCGAGCTGCACGGCGTGGTCTCGCGCGCGCTCGACGTCGCGCGGCTCGCGCGCCCGGATGCCGGCGCGATCGAGCTCAGCGACGAGGTGCCGCCGGGGCTGCGGGTGCCCGCGAGCGAGAGCGATCTGGTGCGCGCGCTGGTGAACGTCCTCGTGAACGCGATCGACGCCACCGCGTCCGGTGGGCGCGTCGACGTCGCGGCGCGCGTCGAGGACGGGAACGTGCGGCTCGCGATCCGCGACACCGGCGTCGGCATCCCGCCCGAAGATCACGAGCGCATCTTCGACATGTACTTCACGACCAAGGGCGCGCGCGGATCGGGCATGGGCCTCGCGCTCGCGCGCGAGGTCGTCCATCTGCACGGCGGCGACATCCTCCTCGAGAGCGCGCCCGGCGCCGGCTCGACGTTCACCGTCGTGCTGCCGCTCGCGCACGACGAGGCATCGACGTCGCCGCGCACGCACGAGGGCGCGGCCCTCGAGGAGGCACGATCGTGAGCGAGCAGCCGTCCGTCCTCGTCGTCGACGACAACCGCTTCATCCAGGAGAGCTTGCCCGCGCTCCTCGAGGAAGAGGGCTACCGCGTGACCGTCGCGCACAACGGCGAGGACGGGTTCCGGCGGGTGTGCACGCAGCCCGTCGATCTCGTGATCACCGACGTCGCGATGCCCGAGGTCGACGGCGTCGAGCTCATCCGGCTCATGCGGCTCGATCCGTTCTTCCAGCGCGTGCCGATCGTCGCGATCACCGCGTACGGCGGGCGCCGCATGCAGGAGGCGAAGGACGCGGGCGCCGACGTCTGCTTCGAGAAGCCGGTCGATCACCCGCTGCTGCTCGACACCGTCGCGCGCCTCACGCGCGCGGCGTCGCGCTGACCTGCCGCGCCATGTCGAGGACGAGCCGCGCGACCAGCGCGGGATCGTCGAAGTGCGGGCAGTGCCCGACCGCGTCGGGCTCCTCGATGCGCGCGTGACGCGGGAGGTGCTCGCGGAAGTACGCGAGCCCGCTCGCGGGCAAGAGGCGCTCGGAGCAGCCCCACACCAGCGTCACCGGCATCGCGAGCGCGGCGAGGTCGTCGGGCGTCGCCGCGTGATCGGGGCTCGCGTCCGCGAGCAGGCCCTGCACGACCGCGCTCTGCATGCGCGCGCGGATGCCGCTCGCGAAGAGCGACGTGAGCGGCGGCGTGCGGTGGTAGACGCGGGCGACGAACGCGCGTGCGTCCGCGGTCGTCGGCATGTGGAACGCGCGGCGCACGTCCTCGAGCTCCTCGTCGCTCATGCGCGCGCCCGCGGGCGAGAGCAGGACGAGGCCGCGCACCTTCTCCGGTCGATCACGCGCGTAGCGCAGCACGATCGCGCCGCCGAGCGAATTGCCGCAGAGGATCACCGGCTCGTCGATCACGCGATCGAGCACGTCGCGCATCACGTCGAGCAGCGTGTCCGGCGTGAGCGCGCGGTGCGGCGGCGCGCTGAAGCCGTGGCCCGGCAGCTCGGGCGCGACCACGCTGCGCACGTGCGGCAGGAGCCGCGCGAGCACCGGCCCGAAGGGCGCGCCCGCCGAGCCGATCCCGTGCACGACGACGACCGGCGGGAGCGTCCCCGCCCCGCGTCCTTCGTACACGTTCACGCGCCCGACGGGCGTGTCGATCATGCGGCCGCGGATGCCGCGCGCGCGGAGCGCGGCGCGCGCGAGACGCTCGGCGATCGGAAGGAAGACCATGCGCCGGAGCGTACTCGACCGCGCTCGATCAGTTGCCGAGGTCCTGGCAGATGCCGCCCATGCACGTGTAGCGGTCGTGGAGGCAGTCGAGATCGGTCTCACAGTCGACGAGCGCGCACGAGGGCGAGTCGGTGTACGTGGTGCGCGCCGCGCGATCGATGCACGCGCCGCAGCTGCGCAGGGTCCAGATCTCGGTCTCGAAGTCGTAGTCGTCGTCGAGCACGAACGCGGGCTCCTGGCCCTCGGTGCAGGTGACGACCGTCGTGGGGTCGGCGTCGCAGGTTGCGGTGTAGCTGATGTCGAAGAGGTCGACGGTGCACGAGCGGCCGGCGCTGTCGGTGTACGAGCGGACGTCGGTCCCGTCGGACACCTCGCAGCCGGCGCTCGCGCCGGCGAGCACGAGCGTGGTGAGGAGCGCGAGACCGCGAAGCGTGAGCGCGAGAGGACGGCCGATCGTGTTCTCCATGAGCACCTCCTGGAAACGGATGGAAACGCGAGCGGCCTGTATCCACGAGCCGTTCCAGCGGAAAAGTCCGGAATAAGTGCATTGAGGGCCGACCGAGGTTGAGGTGCCGGACACCACAGGCGTAGGTGGGCCAGGCCACGCTCGGAGGCGCGCGAATGCGGACGTCGAGCCCAACCCCGGTCGGCTCCCTGGGGTGCCGGAACCGAACGTCGGTCGGCAAAACCTGTGAGAAAACCACGTCCTCGACGCGCGATGGCCGCGCCCGCCCTCACCGGCGACCCGACCCGCCACCACCGGCGCTTCGTTTCCGCGACGTTTCGCAGATCTGCGCGGATGTACGCACTGGTACGTGCTCTGCTACGCGGCGCGGCCCGGAGGGTTCTGGCTCACATGACTCGTTCGTTCGTCCGCGCGCACGTCGCGCTCTCGCTCGCCGGCCTCGCGCTCGCGGGCTGCATGATGGACTCGGCCGCGAAGGTCCCCGCCGACGGCGTGGAGCCCGCGCTCGACGTCGCGTCGCTCGGCGCCGCCGACTCGGCTCGCTCGATCCCGGCCGCGCCCTGGTGCCAGCTGGTCGAGGGCGAGCTCACCCGCGCGCGTCCCACTGCGCTCTTCACGTTCGAAGGTGGTTGTGACGACACCTTCGTCGACCTCGCGAACCGCGACGGCAGCGACGTCTTCGTCGCGCTCTACGAAGAGCGCGACGGCCGTTGGGCTCTCGTCGCGCGCAACGACGACTGCAGCGCGGACACGCTCAACGCGTGCCTCTCGACGTCGACGCGCGCCGGCGTGCGCTACCTCGTGATGGCCACCTCGTACTCGTACGCGGTGCGCAACCGCCCCGAGGCGATGTCGTTCCACCTCACCGTCTCGTGCAACGGCGCGGACGGCGAGTGCGCGGCGCCCGGCTCGCAGCAGGCGTGCGGCAGCCGCGGCCTCCCCGAGTGCGGCGAAGGCTTCTTCTGCGCGTTCGAGGCGGGCTCGATGTGCGGCGCCGACGATCGCGGCGGCGTCTGCGCGCGCCGTCCCGACGCGTGCATCGAGATCTACCAGCCCGTCTGCGGCTGCGACGGCCAGACGTACGGCAACGCGTGCAGCGCGGCGTCGGCGGGCGTCAGCGTCGCGCACGACGGCGAGTGCCCCGCGCCGGGAGGCGAGGGCGAGCCCTGTGGCGCGCGCCTCGGCGACACCTGCGACGAGGGCTTCTACTGCGCGTTCGCGCCCGAGGCGATCTGCGGTCGCGCCGACGCGACCGGCACCTGCGCGCGCCGTCCCGACGCGTGCATCCAGGTCTACGATCCCGTCTGCGGCTGCGACGGACGCACCTACGGCAACGCGTGCACCGCGGCGTCCAACGGCATGAGCGTCGACCACGCGGGCGAGTGCGAGCGCGTGGGCCAGGGCGAGGGCGAGACCTGCGGCGGCATCGCAGCGCTCGAGTGCGCGGCGGGCCTCGCGTGCGACTACTCGGCGAGCGGCTGCAACATCGCGGACGTCGCGGGCGTGTGCGTCGTCGACGAGCCGCGCGCGTGCACGCGCGAGTACCGCCCGGTCTGCGGCTGCGACGGCAACACGTACTCGAACGACTGCGTGCGCCGCGCGGCGTACGTCGGCCTCGCGCACACCGGCGCGTGCCGCTGACCGCGATCTGATCGCGTGAGCGAGCGCCCGCTCGACCTCGTGTCGGGCGGGCGTTTCGTCGTTCCGTCGGCGGACCTTGCGGCGCGGATCGCGCGCGGCAGAGTCCCGCGCATGACCATCGAGCTCTATCGGTTCGCCTACAGCTGCTACGCGAGAAAGGTCCAAGCCGCGCTCGAGCTGGCGCGCGTGCCGTTCACGATCGTCGACGTGCCCTATCTCGATCGCGACGTGATGACGAAGGTCGCGCCGGGCTACCCGATGGTCCCGGTGCTGCGTCACGGCAGTGACGTGATCACGGGGTCGCGCGAGATCCTCGAGGCGCTCGTGCAGCGCGAGCCCGCGATCGCCGCGCTGGTGCCGGAAGGACGCGAGGCCGTGGTGTGGGCCTATCACGACTTCGCCGACTCGACCCTCGAGACCCCGATGTTCCAGGCCGCGACCCCGGGCATCCGCGCGCGCTTCGCGACCCACAACGAGCGGCTCTTCTTCACGTTCATCAAGGAGCGTCGCTGGGGCGCGGGGTGCGTCGAGCGCTGGGCGCGCGAGCGTGACGAGCTGCTCGAGAGCGCGCGCACGATGCTCGCCCCGACGCGCGCGTCGCTGCGCCGTCATGCGTTCGTCGCGGGCGACGCGCCGACGCTCGCCGACGCGTCGCTCTACGGGCACGTCGCGATGCTCGCGTATGCCGATCGCGCGCTCGTCGCTGCGCTCGGCGAGGAGATCGTCGCGTTCACCGCGCGCATGCAGGCGCTCGGGGTCGCGCCGCCGGCGTGATCAGCGACGCGTGCCGTGGAGCACGACCGGGCAGAGCGTGTCGCGGAGCTGCACGACCGCGTCGCCCCCGGTCGTGCGGTCGAAGCAGGTGGACTGCGCGACCGAGTAGCTCGTCACGCCGACCGCGATCGGATCGGAGGCGAGCGCGACGTCGTGGATGCGCGGCGTCGCGTTTCCTCCGCCCGGCATCACCGCGGTGATCGCGAAGAGCCCTTCGCCGCGCACGAGCTCGTGCGAGAAGCCGAGCTCGATCGAGCCGCCCTGGGTGCGATCGAGCACGACGATCACACCACCGCGCGCGAGGAACGCGCGCAGGTGCGGGTGCCACGCCTCGGCGATCGTCTGCATGCGCGCGCGCTCGGCGGACTGCGCGTAGACGAGCAGCACGTCGACGTCGTCGTCGAGCGCGTCGTCGAGCTCGAGCCACGACGTGAGCTCGGTGAACGTCACGTCGCGGCCGGTGGCGTTCATCACGCCGTCGCGGATGCGCGGGCGCAGCAGCGTCACCGGGTTCCAGCTGACGCGATCGGTGTACTGCGTGTAGTCGAGCACGCGGATCGCGCCGGTCCCGCGCGCGAGCGCGACGGCATTGCCGAGCACGCGATCGCCCTGCGAGAACGCCTGGAGCAGGTCGTGGCCGATCAGAACGAGGTGCCCGGTGCCGCGCGTGCCTGCGTCTGCGTGCCCGGCGTCGCGCATGTCGCTCTGCGCGTCGGGCATGTCGCTCTGCGCGTCGGGCATCTCGCTCTGCGCATCGGGGATCTCGGTGGACGCGTCGAGGCCGGCGTCGACCTCGACGTCGCCGCACATGCACGCGCCGAACGCACCGTCGACGCAGACCTGCGCGCCTGCGCGCCCGTCGGCGCACGCGCAGGCGACGCTGAGCCCGTCGGTGCACTCGCTCGACTCCGCGCACGCCCACGCCGCGCACGCGATGACACACGCCGCGATCCCGTTCCTCGTCACGCGCATGACGTGATGCTCGGAGGAACGGTGCGCGCACGTCAAACCCCCGGGTGGGTGATCTCGTGCGTCGTCCTCGACGAGCAGCACCATCGCGCGCCCGAGGCCGGTGCCGCGCGGAGGGCGGCGAGCCGCCGCCCATGCCGACCACCGCGAGACGGATGACGCGAACACCCGCGCGCGCCAGACGCGCCTTCGGCCGGCCGCGAACCCGCGCTTCGTCGAGCGCGCGGTGGATCTCGTGGTGGTGCGAGGGCTCGAACGCGTCGAGCGAGATCGCGCCCGCTGGGAGCGCGAGCATGTCGCGCACCGGCTCGGCGCCCTCGAGCTCGCCCCGCTCAATGTCGAGCTCCCAGTGGCGACCGGCTGCTCGTCGCCGCGCGTGGGCCGATCCGCCAGGGCCGCGTCGGTTCTCCGCTCGCGCGGGCTCACCCCGCGCGGAGGAGCGAGCCGCTCCGCTCGCGACCGAGCACGTCGAGCGGAGCGCCCTCGCGCACGACCTCGCGGCCCCCGACCACCACGCTGCGCACCGCGCGATCGTTGCGGCGCACGAGGCGCGACAGGCCGTCGAAGCCCGGCATCTCCACCTCCACGATGCGGTCGACGTCGCTCGTGAGCCCCGCGGGATCGATCACGACGAGATCCGCGCGCGCCTTCTCCGCGATGCGCCCCGCGTCGATGCCGAGCCACGTCGCGAGCTCGCCGGTCAGGCGATGCACGGCGCGCTCGATCGGCATCACGCGATCGTCCTTCGCCATGCGCAGGAGCCGCAGCGGGAAGTTGTAGTGCGCCATGTTGCGGAGGTGCGCGCCGGCGTCGCTGAAGCCGATCAGCACGGCGGGGTGCGAGACGATCCAGCGCAGCCACTCCGGTCGATCGTTGCCGATCACCGTGTACCAGCGGAGCGCGCGGCCGTGCTCCGCGACGAGATCGAGCAGCGCGTCGATCGGGTCGACGCCGCGCTCGCGCGCGACCTGCCCGATGCTCTTGCCGACGAGCGCGCGATCGCCCGGGCACTCCTGGATCTCGGTGTCGTCGAGATCGCGATGGTAGGCGCGACCGAGCAGCCAGCTGCCCCACTCGCGGCGGAACCGGCGGCGGAACGCGGGATCGCGCAGCAGGCGCGCGCGCGTCTCGTCGTCGCGCTCGTGCAGCGCGGCCGTGCCCGCGCCGATCTCCTCGAAGATCGGCGCCTCCATCCCGTCGACCCAGAGGTCGAACACGTTCGGCAGGGACTGGAACCGCAGGTCGGCGCCGAGCAAGCGATTCACGAGCGACGCGAGGAGCCCCGCGGCGCGGAACGGAAGGCGCGCGGCCTTCGCGTCCATCATCGTGATCAGCATCGTCTTGAGCCCCGGGCGCATCACCCCGAGCGACTCGAGGAAGAAGAGCAGCACGTTCACCTTCGTGCTGACGTTGGGCACGCCCTGGAGGATGCGGCCGCGCGCGCGCAGCTGACGCGCGAGCCGGCGGTACTCGCTCCACGTCGCGAACACGCTCGGCGTCGGGCGCGATCGCAGATCGCCGTCGCCGTCCATCTTGTCCCAGGTGAGCGTGTTGATGCTGAGGCCGAGGTACCCCGCGTCGAGCGCCTCCGAGAGCAGCGCGTCCATGCGCGCGAGCTCGAGCTCGTTGGGGCGCACGCCGCTCGTCAGCGAGCGCTCGAGCCCCATCGACGCGGCGCGGATCGCGCTGTGGCCCAGCAGCGCCGCGACGTTCGGTCCGAGCGGCAGCGACGCGAGGTGATCGAAGTACGCGGCGGGCCCGTCCCACGTCTTCACGCGCTCGAGCATCGGCTTCACGGTCGCGCGCGGGATGCCCTCGACGCGGCAGAACATGTCCGCGAGGTCGACGGGATCGCCCACCGCCATCGAGAGCCCGCACGAGCCCATCACGACGGTGGTTACGCCGTGCCGCACCGACTCGGGCAGCCCGGGCAGCAGCTCGACCTCGGCGTCGTAGTGCGTGTGCACGTCGAGGAAGCCCGGGGCGATCCATGCACCGGATGCATCGATCACGCGTGCATCATGCACGCGCTGCATGGGTGGGAGGATCGCGGCGATGCGCCCGTCCTCGACGACGACGTCGGCAGGACGGCCGGGCGCGCCGGTGCCGTCGAAGAGCGTGCCGTTCTGGACGTGGAGGCGCTCGGGCGAAGTCATGCCCAGAGCATAGGCTATCGCGCGATCTCCACGCTGCGCGGAGGCGGCGGACGCATCGCGCGGCGCGGCACGGCGGCGGAGCGCCCGGAGAGCCGCTCGAACTCGCGCACGTCGTGCGAGCAGATGATCTCGACGCCCTCGTCGCGCCCGTTGAGCTCGCGCAGCCGTCGCTGGTTCGCGAGGCGCGCGCCGCGATCCTTCTCCATCATCCACTGGTAGAAGCGCAGGCCGGGCGTGCAGCGCGGGCGCTTGGGATCCATCTCGGCGTGGAAGAAGTACGCGTCGCCGGACTGCAGGAGCCAGCCCGCGCCGCGCCGCACCGCGATGCCTGCGTGGCCGAGCGTGTGACCGAGCAGCGGCACCATCACGACGTCGTCGGGGACGCCCTCGAGGGCGCGCACGCGCTCGAAGCCGTGCCAGCGCTCGCCCTCGCTCGCGCGGTACGTGCGCCAACCGCTCGAGGTGCTCCACTGCTGCGGTCGATATCGCTGGCGATCGAGCCAGGTGCGCTGCGCCATCGCGCTCTCGCGCTCGCTCTCGAGCAGGTGGACCTTCGCCCACGGGAAGTCGTCGAGCCCTCCCGCGTGATCGAAGTCGAGGTGCGTCATCACGATGTGCCGCACGTCGCGAGGCTCGAACCCGAGCCGCTCGACCTGGCGGATCGCGGTGAGCTCCGCGCGGAACTCGGGCGCGAGCAGCGCGAGGAAGAACGCGGACAGGCGGCTCTTGGGATCGGCGACGTCGCGCAGGCCGAAGCCGGTGTCGACGAGCACGAGGTCGCGCCCTGCTTCGATCAGCAGGCAGTGACACGCGAGGCGGCCGCGACGGACGATGGACGCGGTGCGATCGTCGAAGAGCCAGCCGCCGACCGGGCACGTCGAGATGCAGTTGAGGTGATGGATGCGCACGTGGCGCGGCGCAGCACGCCGCGTACCCGTGCACGTGCCGCGCGAGGCGTCGGATCGCGCGGCACGAGCGCGAGGCGCGCGGCCTCGTCGCACGTCGTGCGCGTGGCGCTGCGCTACTTGTACTCGATGAGCCCGCTGCGCCGGCCGCGCACGCGGCCGAGGTGGTACTTGAGCGCGCCTTGCAGCTCCGCGAAGCGCCCGACCGGCACCGAGACCGCGTACGCCGCGGCGTCGGCGCGCGAGCGCCCGCGCGCGCGTGTCGATCGATAGATGCGCGACGCGCTCACGGGATAGGCGGCGAGCAGCGCGAGGCTCGCGCCCAGCGTGGGCACTGCGGCCCCGATCGCGACGCCGGGGACGACCGCGCCCCAGAAGAAGATCCGGCGCGTCTCGCGCACCCAGTGTCGCTGCTCGGACGCGCCGTGCAGCGCGGCGCCCTCGGCGAACGCGTGCCCCGCGCGCACGGAGCGCTTCCACCACTGCGAGACGTGCGTCATCGCCGCGTCGTGCAGCGTCATCTCGGCGTCGAGGCGCTCGATGCGATGTCCCGCGCGGCGCAGCCGCACGCAGAGCTCGGGCTCCTCGCCGGCGATCAGCGATCCGTCGAAGCCGCCGACCTCGACGAACGCCGAGGCGCGCATCATCGCGTCGCCGCCGCACGCGCTCGCCTCGCCGACCGGCGTGTCCCACTCGACGTCGATGATGCGGTTCCAGACGCTCGCGTCCTTGAAGCGCTCGCGCCGGCGCCCGCACACCACGGCGAGCGAGCGATCCTGCTCGAGCCGAGCGCGCGCGGTCTCGAGCCAGCCCTCGACCACCTCGCAGTCGCCGTCGACGAACTGCACGTAGCGGAGCTCGGGCGCGATCTCGCGGAGCCGCGCGAACCCCTCGTTGCGCGCGCGCGCCGCGGTGAACGGGATCGAGAGATCGAGCTCGACCACGTCGGCGCCGAGCTCTCTCGCGCGCGCCGCGCTGCCGTCGGTCGAGGCGGAGTCGACGTAGACGACGTGCGCCACGCGCCCCGCGAGCGAGCGCAGGCAGCGCACCAGACGTTCACCTTCGTTGCGGCCGATCGCGACGCACCCGACGTCGCGCGCCCTGGCATCGTGTGGAGGCACGGCGCGAGGATGCCGCAGCGCGCGGGAGGGCGCCAAGACGGCTCAGCGCGCGCGACGCGGCGTCATCTCGGCGATCGCGCGGGCGACGGTCGCGGGATCGGCGGGCTTCGCGAGGTGCGTCTGGAAGCCCGCCTCGCGGGCGCGCCACGCGTCCTCGGGGCGCGCGAACGCGGTCATCGCGATCGCGGGGACGTTCCCGCCGCCGACCTGCGGTCGCGCCCGCACCGCGCGCAGGAAGCCGTAGCCGTCGAGCACCGGCATCGCGACGTCGCTGACGATCACGTCGGGCACCGCGCGGTCGAGCGCGCGCAGCGCCTCGGCTCCGTCGCGCGCGTCGACGACCTCGGCGCCCGCGGCGGAGAGCGCGACGCGCAGCGCCTCGCGCGTGTCGTCGTCGTCCTCGACGAGCAGGACCTGCACTCCGTCGAGGCGCACCACGCCGTTGAGCGCGCTGGGCTCGGGCAGCGCGTGGGTCGCGCTGTCCGCGCCGTCGGGCCGCGCCGGCAGCCGCACCACGAAGCGCGTGCCGCGATCGCGCCCGTCGCTCGCGACCGAGACGGTGCCGCCGTGTGCTTCGACGAGGTGCCGCACGATCGCGAGCCCGAGCCCCACACCGCCCTTGCCGCGCCCCGGGGTCGGTCGCGCCTGGCGGAACCGCTCGAACACGTGGGGGAGGAACGAGGGCTCGATGCCGATGCCGTCGTCCTCGACGACGATCTCGAGCGCGTCGCCGTTGCGGCGCAGCGTCACGCGCACGTGCCCGTCGTCGCGGGAGAACTTCACCGCGTTCGAGACGAGGTTCCACACGATCTGCTGCAGGCGCGACGCGTCGGCGCGCACCCGCGGGCAGGGATCCTCGGCGACCAGATCGATGCGCACGCGTCGCGCGTCGGCGGCCGGGCGCAGCGCGTCGATCGCGGCGCGCGCGACGAGCTCGGGCTCGAGGTCGGCGCTCTCGAGCCGCATCGTGCCGCCGACGATGCGCGCCACGTCGAGCAGATCGTCGACCAGCTTCGCCTGCGCGCGCGCGTTGCGCTCGATCGTCTCGAGCGCGCGCGTGATCAGCGTCGCGTCCTCGGTGCGCGCGCGCGCGATCGCGGCCCAGCCGAGGATCGCGTTGAGGGGCGTGCGCAGCTCGTGCGAGACCGTCGCGACGAGCTCGTCGCGCATGCGCGTCGCGTCCTGCGCAGCGCGGAACAGGCGTGCGTTCTCGATCAGCAGCGCGGCGCGGTGCGCGATCTCCTCCAGCAGCTCGATGTCGAGCGACTTGCCCTCGCGCTCGCTGGTCACGGCGATGGTGCCGATCACGCGACCGCGCACCTCGAGCGGCGCGGCGACCACCTCGCGCGCCTGCGCTTCGTCGATGTAGCGGCGCCCGGCATCGGTCGCGACGTGCGGATCGCGAGGGCCGTGCTGCATGCGCACCACCTTCCCGGTGCGCACGGCTTCGCCGTTGAGCGAGC
The DNA here is from genome assembly GCF_000737325.1 of Sandaracinus amylolyticus. Lineage (NCBI taxonomy): Bacteria > Pseudomonadati > Myxococcota > Polyangiales > Sandaracinaceae > Sandaracinus > Sandaracinus amylolyticus. Next base: position 8,510,270 of record NZ_CP011125.1, on the reverse strand, counting down.
CCTCGACCGGCGTGGGCCGCGTGAAGATGGCGTGGGCGAGGGCCTCGCGCGCGGGATCCAGGTGGTGCAGCGCAACCGTCTCGAGCCACTCGCCGTCGTGCGAGAGCAGGTTGATCGCGGCGAGGTCACCGAGCTTCTGCGCGGCGATGCGCGCGATCGCGTCGTACGCGAGCTCGGGATCGAGGCTGACCTCCGCGAACACGCGCGAGATGTCGGCGAGCGCGCGCAGGCGCTGCGCGTCGCGGGCGCGCTCGGTCGCGGCCTCGCGCGCTTCGGTGTAGAGGTGCGCGTTCTCGAGCGAGATGGCGGCGCGCGCCGCGAGCCGCATCGCGAGCGCGCGGTGTCGTGGCCCGTGACGACGCCCCGAGCGCGCCATGCCGAGGTGCAGCACCGCGAGCGTGCGTCCGTGCGCCGCGATCGGCACCGCGAGCGAGGTGCGCGCGCCGAGCTCGCGCAGGATCGCGAGCTCCTCCGGATCGCGCGCCATGCGATCGACCAGCGCGTCGTCGAGCTCGGTGATCGCGGGCTCGTCGCCCGGGCGCTCGATCGCGCTGGCGATCGGCGCGAGCGGATGCTCGGACCACCGGCGCAGCGCGCGGAGCCGCGCTTCCTGCGCGTCGTCGTCCGCGGCCTCCGCGACCTGGCGATGCCGTCCGTCGCGCTCGACCACGCCGAGCACGCACAGGTCGCCGAGCATCGGCACGGCGAGCCGCGCGATCCGACGCAGCGTCTCGTCGACGTCGAGCGACGCCGACAGGATGTGCGCGGCCTCCGCGAGGAACGCGTCGTTCGCGCGCGCCTCCTCGAGCGCGGCGTGCGCGTGCGCGCGATCGAGCGCGGTCTCGCCGAGCCGCGCGATCTCGTGCGCGAGCGCGACGTCCTCCGACGCGTGCACCCGTCCCGAGCCCTGCGCGCGGGTCAGCTCGAGCGCGCCGCGCGTGCCGCCGCCGAGCGCGAGCGGGACCACGATCACCTCCGACGACGCGATCGCCTCGGCGCGATCGATCACGTCCGCGATCGCCGCGACGTCTCGGGTCGGGGCAGGCGCGTCGCTCGCCCGCTCGACGACGCGCCGCACGGTTCCGTCCTCGTCGCGTCGATGCACGATCGCGCGATCCGCGAGCGTGGGGACGACGGCGTCGGCGAGGCACGCGAGCGTCGCGTCCGGCGTGCGCGTCTCCGCGAGCGCGCTGCCGACGCTCGCGAGCAGATCGCGGCGTCGCGCCGCGAGCGCGCGCTCGGTCACGTCGAGCGAGAACGAGATCACGCCCTCGATCCCGCCGTGCTCGTCGCGCAGCGGCTGGTACGTCGAGTCGAACACCCGCTCGCGACCGTGCAGCACGTAGTGCGTCGCGGGCGTCCGCACGACCGCGCCCTCGCGGTACACGCGGTCGTAGAGCGCCAGCACCGGCGCGCCCATGCCGAGCTCCTCGACGACGTCGCGCAGCGGGCGCCCCAGCGCGGCGAGCGGCCCGAGCGCCTCGATCGCCGACGGGCTCATCGCCGCGAGCACGTGATCGGGGCCCAGCGCGAGCGAGACGATCGCCGGCAGCTGCGTGAACGCGTGCTGGATGCGCGCCCGCCCACGCTCGACCTCGCTCGCGGCGTTCTTGCGATCGGTGATGTCGGTGACGGTCACCACGAAGCCGTGCACGCGACCGTCGTCGGCGCGCCGCGGCAGGTACACGACCTCGACCCAGCGCGCGCCTCGCTCGGCGTACGGGATCTCGGTGTCGAAGCGCTGCGTCTCGCCCGCGAGCGCGCCGCGGATGTGCTCGTGGACGATCGCGTACGCCGTCTCGCCGAGCACCTCGCGCGCGGTGTGCCCGACCACCTCGTCGACACCGCGCCCGTGCCACGCGACGTACGCGCGGTTCGCGAACCGGAAGCGCTCGCCGGCGTCGATGTACGCGATGCGCGTCGGCACGAGCTCCATGATGTCGGCGAGCGCCGCCGAGAGGTCGTTCGCCGGCTCGCCGGGTCCGTTCAAGAGCTGCTCCTGGGGCTGCGGACCTAGGCGCGCGCGGCGCCCCCCGCAACGAAGGTCGATCACTTCCGACGGGTCAGGAACGCCTTCACGGCGTCGACGTTCTCCGCGCTGCCGTAGCGCGTCGCGAGCACGCGGTTCTCTTCGTCGATCGCGTGCTGCATGTCGCTCTGCTCGCCCTTGTCGACGAGGCGACGGCACTCGAGGATCGCGCCGGGCGGCAGCGCCGCGACGTCGTTCGCGATCGCCATCACTTCGCTGGTGAACGACTCGCGCGGGAAGACGCGCGTGACGAGCCCCCAGTGCTCCGCGGTGCGCGCGTCGATCGGCTTCGCGCGCAACAGCAGCTCGCGCGTGCGCTGGTGCCCGATGAGCCGCGGCAGCGCGAACGAGCCCGCGTACTCGACGACGAGCCCGAGCCGCACGAACGGCACCAAGAACGTCGCGTGCTCGGCGGCGTACACGAGATCGAAGTGCGGGAGCATCGTGACGCCCATGCCGACCGTCGGGCCCTGCACCGCGGCGATCACCGGCTTCGTGCATGCGCGCAGCGGCTCGTAGAGGCGCGCGACCTTGCTGATGTCGCCCTCGAGCCCGCCGGTGCCCGCCTGGAGGAACAGGTTCACGTCGGCGCCCGCGGAGAACATGTCGCCCGCGCCGGTGACCACGACCACGCGCACGCTCTCGTCGGCGCTCGCGCGCTCGAGCGCGCTCCAGAGCGCCTCGGTGAGCGCGACGTCGAACGCGTTCTTCTTCTCGGGGCGGCTGAGGGTCAGCACGCGCACCGCACCGTGATCTTCGACCCGCAGCACGTCGTTCATGGCGGGCTGCACGGTACTTCACCCCGTGGAGACGAGGAAGAAGAAGAGGATTCCGCTCAGGAGGGCAGGAAGTGCAGGTGAGGGTGGGAGAGGGACGCTTCTGCTACGAAATCCGTAGCGCTACGGATTCCGTAGCGCCGAGACACCTAGCGTCTCATCGCGCGGAAGCGCAGCGGGTGCTCGACGTTCTTCACCTTCGCCTCGCGCCACGCCTCGAAGCGCGCGTCGTCGTCGACCACGCCCACCAGCGAGTCCATGCACAGGATCTCACCGCCCTTCGCCTGGCCCTGTAGGCGCGCGGTGTTGTTCATGCCCGCGCTGAAGCCCGTGTAGTCCTCGTCGGGCCCGAACACGCCGACGAAGAGCGGGCACCAGTGCAGGCCCGTCGCCACGTCGAGCGGCTCGGCGCCCGCGAGCTCCGGCAGATCCTCGTGCGTCGTGAGCGAGCGCGTGAAGTCGCGGATGCGCGCCGCGGCGTCCATCGCCGCGAGGCAGAGCTCCTTCGACGATCGATCGAAGAAGGGCGGGCCCCAGATCCCGATGATGCAGTCGCCGACCATCTTGTCGAAGACGCCGCCGGTCTCCCACAGGATCTCGACGACGCGCTCGCTCCACGTGTCGACGAGCCGGCCGATCGCCTGCGGGCGCACCAGCACCTGCTCGCAGACGCGCGTGAAGCCGCTGATGTCGCAGAACATCACCGCGCACTCGCGCTCGCGCGGCGTGAGGTACTTCTCCCGATAGCTCTCCTCGCGCAGCAGGCGATCGCACGCGTCGCGCGGGAACGCGACGCTCAGCGTCTTCCACTCGCGGTTGAAGTCGACGATGCGCTGGCGCAGCGAGTCCGCGAAGCGGTCGAGCAGATCGCGATCGAACGTGTTGAACTCGCCGCGCTTGCTCGAGACGACGAGACGACCGACGACGCGCGCGGACCGCACGCCGTTGATCAGCACCTCCTCGCGGTAGCGACGGATGCCGAAGCGCTCGCGCACCTCGGCGTCGTCGCCGGCCATCATGCGGAACGCACGCGAGCGGAGGAACGCGTCGATCTCGGGATCCGCGCGCGTCGTCGAGTCGTGCACGAGCACGCCGTTCTGGATGATCTTGTAGTGCAGCGTGCGGCCCGACGCGTCGTCCTCGTGTCGGAAGACGAGCAGCATGTCCTCGAAGGGCACGTTCGCCTGGAGGATCGCGAGCGCGGCGCGGAGGCCGTCGTCGAGCACCGGCTCGGCGAGCGCGTCGCTCATCGCGTCGATCGCGAGCGCCTTCTTCCGCGCGAGGGCGATCGACGCGAGCGTGTTGTCGATCTCCTCGCAGAACACGTGCAGCAGGCCGCGCACTCGCTCGGCCTGCCTGTCGTCGAGCGCCGTCGGGATCAGCACCGCGGCGGTGCCGAACGGATCGCCGGCGACGTCGATCCGCTGCGCGACCACGGTGCTCGAGCCGACACGCTCGAGGACGGCCCCGGCATCCGCGCGCGCGGCGAGCGCGTCGAGGTCGATGGGCAGCGTCGCTTCGTCGCCGGTCGCGTGCACGTAGTCGTGCAGCGAGAGCGTCTCGTCGTAGGTGCGGATCCATGCGACGCGCGCGTCGACGGCGTCGCAGAGCACCGGCATCAAGAGACGCATCGCGTGATCGAGCGGGAGCCGATCGCGCACCGCGATCTCCGCCAGCCGATCGACCGCGTCGTTCAGGCGCCAGCGCTCCTCGAGCAGCGCGACGCGCGCCTCGAGCTCTGCGATCCGCGCACCGGCATCCAGGTTCGTCGTCCCCGCCATCGCGTCCATTGTCGCCGCGTCCGGCGCGCGAAAGAAGCGCGATCGTGGCGGTGCGCCACGACGAAGCGCGCCACGGGTTTCCGCGACGAACGTCGGCGCCCATGCGCTCTCGAAGAGGAGAGAACATGCGCCGCATCCCCTCCAAGCTGCTCTCGCTCGCGCTCGTGCTCGGTCTCGCCGGCTGTGGCGCGACCACCGAGCTCACGCCTGCCGGCAAGGCCGATCGTGTCGTCGGTGCGCCCGACGCCGCGTGGGCGGAGGCCGCGGGCGTGCGGTGGATCGTGCAGGGCGACGCGTGGACGGGGCGCGATCAGATCGCGCGCGTGCTCACGCCGGTGCGCGTGCGCATCGAGAACGTCGGGCCGCGACCGATCCTGATCCGCCACGGGCACTTCGCGCTCACCGACACGAGCATGCGCCGCTACCTCACCGTCGCGCCGTACCGCGCGCCCGACGCGATGCCGCAGCCGATCCCGGTCGCGCGCGAGATCGACGCCGAGGGCTTCGAGCCGTCGCCGACGTTCGACGCGTTCTACACCGCGCCGGAGAGCGAGGCCGCGGCGGTGTGGCAGGACGTGCAGCTGCCGGTCGAGGAGATGCGCCGCCGCGAGCTCCCCGAAGGGCTGCTGCGTCCCGGCGGCTTCGTCGACGGGTTCCTGTTCTTCCAGCACGTGCCCGCCGACGCGGGGCGCATCCTCTTCCGCGCCGACGTGACGAGCCACGACGGACGTCGCCTCGGCACCGCGCTCGTGCCGCTGGCTGCGAGCGATTGATCGCGCATCCTCGCGGCGTGGCTTCGCCGCGCTCTCCGACGTCGCGCGCACGTCTGCCCGTCGCGGTGATCGCGCTCGGGCTGACGAGCTTCTTCACCGACGTCGCGTCCGACATGATCGTGCCGCTGCTCCCCGCGTTCCTCGCGACGCTCGGCGCGAGCACCGCGATGCTCGGGCTGATCGAGGGCGCGGCCGAAGCGACCGCGAGCTTCCTCAAGCTCGGCTCGGGCTACGTCGCGGATCGCGCGCCGCGCAAGAAGCCGCTCGTCGTGGTGGGCTACGCGATCGCGACGTTCGCGCGCCCGCTGATCGCGCTCGCCGCGATCCCCGCGCACGTGCTCGCGATCCGGGTCGTCGATCGCGTCGGCAAGGGCGTGCGCACCGCGCCGCGCGACGCGATGATCGCAGCAGCGGCGGAGCCGGGCGAGGCCGGGCGCGCGTTCGGGTTCCATCGCGCGATGGACCACGCGGGCGCGGTCGTCGGACCGCTGGTCGCGACCGCACTGATCGCGCTGGGGCTCACGGTGCGCGGCGTGTTCGCGGCGGCGCTGATCCCGGGCGTGATCGCGCTGCTCTGTGTGCTGAGCGTGCGCGAGCCCGCGCCCGAGGCGATGCCGGTCGCGAAGGGCGAGGCGCCGACGATCGCCGGGCCCGCGGTGCCGCGCTCGCTGCGCGGCTATCTCGGCATCCTCGCGCTCTTCGCGCTGGGGAATTCGTCGGACGCGTTCCTGCTGCTGCGCGCGCAGGATCTCGGCGTGCCGGTCGCGATGATCCCGGTGCTGTGGGCGGTGCTCCACGTGTCGAAGGTCGCGAGCACCTGGATCGGCGGGGACCTCGCGGATCGAGTGCCGCGGCCGCGTCTCGTCGCGATCGGATGGATCGTCTACGCGCTCACGTACCTCGCGCTCGGCGTCGCCACCGAGGCGTGGCAGGCGTGGGTCATCTTCGTCGTGTACGGCGCGTACCACGGGCTCACCGAGCCCGCGGAGAAGGCGATGGTGAAGGACCTCGCGCCGCCGAGCGCGCGAGGACGCGCGTTCGGGCTCTATCACTTCGTGATCGGGGTGACGGCCATCCCCGCGGGCCTGCTCACGGGATGGATCTGGGAGGCGTTCGGGCCGCTGCACGCGCTCGGGCTGGGGGCGCTGATCGCCGCGATCTCGGGCGCGCTGCTGATCGCGTGGGACGCGCGCGGCGGGCTCGTCAGAGCGTGAGCTGCGACGTCACGGGCGCTGGTCGCGCGAGCTGGTCACGAACAACGTCGCGTCGATCGTCGTGCCTGCTGCGTGAGCGCCGATCCAGACGTCGTATTGGCCGGGGCGCGGCGCGAACACGTCGACCACCGCGTTCGTCGTGCGGCCGGGGACCGCGTCGTCGTTGCAGAGGAAGCGCCCGCCGGGATCGGCGATCACGAGCGTCACGTCGGTCGTCGCGCGCACGAAGAAGCGGAGGAGCGGCGCCGATCCCGAGAAGCGCACGATCGCGTCGGGCTCGGCGGCGACGTAGCCGCGACAGCCCGCGCCGAGGCGGAGATCGGCGACGTGGATCGGTCCTCCGGGATGGGCCGCGACCGAGAACGGATCGGGCGTGAACTGCGCGCGCAGCGGGTGCACGCCGGACCGCGCGCGAGCACCGCCGACGGTCAGTGGGGCCGAGGCTGGAGCCTGCGCGCTGGTTGGATGCTGCACGCCCACTGCGATCACGAGCGCGCACATCAGCGCTGCGCTCGCGACCACCACCCCGACCCGCGTCTGCCCCACGACGGGAATACTTACGCACGAAGGGTCTTCGCGAAAGCCGCGCGATCGACTACGTCCGCAGCGACATGCTGTCGATCGAGGAGGGGCCCGGGGTGGTGCGGTTCGACGTGCGGGTGGCGCCGCGCTCGAGCCGCGACGCGATCCTCGGGGTCCATGACGGCGCGATGAAGGTCGCGCTGACCGCGCCGCCCGTCGAGGGCGAGGCGAACGCGGCGCTCGTCGCGCTGCTCGCGAAGAAGCTCGGGGTCGCGAAGCGCGACGTGGTGCTGCTGCGGGGCGAGACGTCGCGCGCGAAGCGGGTCGAGGTGCGCGGCGTGGCCGCCGACGCGGTGCGCGCGCTGGTGCCCTGACGAGCTGTCATCGACAGCTGCTCGGCCGTCGAGCAGCTCTGGACAAGTTGTCATTTTCCTCAACCCCGGTCGGCCGAAATCGCGTGATTTGCGCGATTTCTGCGGTTGGCACGTGAGCTGCTCAACCCCCGGCCATGCAGTGGGGCCGATTCGCAGTGTGGGGTCTGATCGCGACGGTGGCGGTCGGTGGTGTCGCGCTCGCCGCGGACGCGCTCGTCGAGAGTGACGAGGAGCAGATCGCGGAGATCGCGGACGCGCTGACCGGCGCGCGCGTCGAGCGGCGCGTCGACGCGGTGCTCGCCCACGTGGACTCCGCCCGGGCGCCGATCACCGTGCACGCCGACGACTGGGGCGCCGAGTTCGGCGAGGACGACGAGGATCCCGCCGACGCGATCCGCGACGCGCTGTCGCCGCTCGCCGAAGGGGACCTCGAGCTCGTGCAGCGCTCGGTCGACGTCGAGGGCGATCGCGCGCGTGTCGCGCTCCGCGTGCGCACCGGCGAGGGCTCGATCGTCGACGCGCAGCTCGCGCTGCGCCGCGACGGGCAGTCGTGGCTCATCGACGCCGTTCGTCGCCTCTGAGCTGCCGCGCAAAGACTTCCATCCGTTCCATCCGTTCCCGTTCCCATCCATCCATCCCATCCCTCCCCAACGATCACGGCGTGCGCGTCGCAGCGACGTGCGCGGTACAGTGCGCGCCGATGCGCCGCGCCGCCGTGATCGGTCTCTTCGTGCTCGCCCTCGCGGGATGCGACGACGGCCCGCGCAGCGCGACCTCGAGCGCGTCGAGCGAGGACACGAGCGGCGGTGAGCGCCTCGAGCGCGCACGCCGCGAGATGGGCCTGCGCGAGGTCGCCGAGGAGGACGAGGACGACGGCGAGCTGCCCTTCGCGCTCGGCCCGGAGCGTCTCCCCGAGCTGCCGCGCGAGGTCGACGCCGAGGAGGCGCCGCTCGCGCCCGGGCTCGCGCGCGCGATCGACGCGCTGATGCTCGCGCGGCCCGAGCCCGAGGCCGATCTCGACCGCGCCGGGTACCAGACCTTCGTCGAAGAAGACTACGCGCGCTGGGTCGCGGCCCGCGCCGACGCGCTGCGGGTCGCGCGCACCGCGCTCGCGCCCGCCGAGCAAGGAGAGGTCGGCGAGTACGTCGTCGCGTCCGCGGTGATCGGGCTCATGCTCGCGCGCTTCGCCGACGCGATCGCGACGATGCCGGTGCCCAGCACGATCGACCTCGTGCCCGCCGATCGCCTGCGCTTCCGCGACGCGTACCTGCGCGCGGCGGCGCCGCTCTGGGATCGCGCCGCCGATGCGTTCGGCGCGTGTGCGAGCGCGAGCGCGCGCGCCGACGATGCCACGTTGTCGCCGTGGCAGCGCTTCTGCGACGAGCGCCTCGAGCAGGCGCAGGACGCGCCGCGCCCCGTCGAGTGATCACTCGTGCGTGACGACGGGCACGTCGGCCGAGATCAGGTACGCGCCGCCTCGGGTGATCAGGAGCTCGCGAAGCCCGGCCTTGCGTAGGCCGTTGATCGCGACGCGCAGGCGGATCGCGGCGGCGCGATCGAGGATGCGCTCGCCGGGCCAGCCCGCTTCGATCAAACGCGAGGGCGCGACCGGCACGTCGGGCGTCTCGACGCGGGCGCGCGCGAGCGCGGCGAGGATCGCGGGGAGCGCGCGTCGGTGCTCGAGCTCGACGCGCTCACCGCCCGGTGTGCGGAACCATCGACCGCCGGCGCCGACCTCGAGCACGGCGCCGCGCTCGGCGCGCGCGATCGCCGAGGCGAGACGTCGTGCTGCGGCGCGCGCTTCGACGGGCACGTCGTCGCGCCCTTGCAGCTGCGCCACGCGGCCGCGCGCGGTCGCGATGCTGCGCCGCTGGGTGCTCGTGAACTCCCCGGTGTCGCTGCCGCGTCGCGCGATCGCGAGATCGAGGAATCCGCGCTGCACCGCGAGCGCGACGCGCGGGCGCGGATCGGTCACGCCCGCGAGGCGCGCCTCGACCTGGGCGAACTTCGCGTCGCTCTCGTCGACGCGATCGCGCTCCGCTTCGAGCGCGGCGAGCCAACCGGAGAACACGAGGCCGATGCCCGGGTGATCCGCGAAGAACGACTCGGCGCGCGCGAGATCCGCGTGCGCGGCCTCGAGCTCGCCCTGCTCGAGACGGATCGCGCCGCGATAGCCGATCGCGAGCGACTCCATCGGACGCTGCCCCGTGCCGCGCGCGAGCACGAGCGCGCCCTCGATGGTCGCGCGCGCTGCGTCGATCGCGCCCTCGGCGAGCGATGCGAGCGCGCGCTGCACCGCGACCGCGACCTCCGCCGCGGGATCGCCGGCCTCGCGCGCGGTGCGCTCCGCGTCGGCGAGCAGCGCGCGCGCGCCGGGGAGATCGCCTTCTTCGATCGCGAGCTCGCCGAGGTACGAGAGCGTGAACGCCTCCCAGCGACGATGCCCCGCGCGACGGTGCGACTCGAGCGCTTCGGTCCAGCGCCGTCGTGCTTCGTCGCGGCGGCCGAGCCCGTGGTACGCCGCGGCGACGCGATCGAGCGTGACGCCGATCGAGAGGCGATCGCCGTGCGTTTCCTGGATCGCGAGCGCCTCCTCGAAGAGCGGGAGCGCGTCGGCGGTGCGGCCGCTGTTGAGCGACATGCCACCGAGCAGGCGCAGGCTCGTCGCTTCGAGCGCGGCGTCGCCGGTCGCGCGCGCGATCGAGAGCGCATCGCGGGCGTAGAGCGCGCACGCCTCGGTCTCGGCCATGCGCCACATCACGGCCGCCTGGGTCGCGCGCGCGAGCCCTTCGAGGCGACGTCGTCCGGCGGCGCGCAGTCGTTCGTGGGCGATCGCGAGATCGTTCGCGGCTTGTCGCTGCGTCGCGTGGGCGAGCGCGCGGAGGCGACCGCGGCCGAGCAGGAGCTCGTCGTGGCGCGGATCGCCCTCGGGCACGTGCACGATCACGCGCTCGAGGCGATCGAGCACGGAGCGCGCGCCGCCGACGAGCTCCGCGAGCGCGACGAGCGCGAGCGTCACGTCGACGGCCGCGCCGACGTCGGCCTCGGCGTCGTCGGCGATGCGAACCAGCTCGTCGCGCTCGCGACGGAGCCAGCGCGCTGCGTCGAGCCCGTCTCGTTCGTGGAGCGCTGCGGCCGCGCGGCGTGCGCCGGCGGCGAAGAACGCGCGATGACGCGCTTCGGCGCGCGGGGCGAGGGCGAGCTCGTCGAGCTTCTCGCGCGCGTAGGCGCGGACGAGCGCGGGCACGCGGAAGCGCTGCGAGCCGTCTGCGCGTGATCGCCAGGCGCGCACCAGCGACCACTCCACGAGCTGCGAGAGCGCGCCGAGCACCGTGCCGGTGCGGATCTCGCCGAGGTCGACGATGGCCTCCGCGGTCTCGCGCGAGAACGCGCCTTCCAGCACGGAGAGCTGCGCGAGCGCGGACTGCTCGGCCGGGCGGAGCAGCGACCACGACTCGTCGAGCGCGCCGCGCACGGTCGCGGAGCGCGCGGGCAGATCACGCCGCACGTCGGCGAGCACGTCGAGGCGTCGCGCGAGGCCGCGCGAGAGATCGTCGATGCCGAACGTGCGGGCGCGCGCGGCGCAGAGCTCGATCGCGAGCGGAAGACCTTCGAGCTGTCGCACGATCGCGTCGACCTCGGCGAACGCGTGCGCGTCGTCGGTGAGCTCGGCGCGCTCGCGACGCGCGATGGTGAGGAAGAGTCGCGCGGCGTCGCTGGGCTCGCCGTCGCGGCGCGGCTCGGTGGAGAGCGGCTGCAGCTCGTGCACGTGCTCCATCTCGACGCGGAGGCGCGCGCGGCTCGCGACGAGGAAGCGCGCTTCCGGCGCGGCTTGGAGCATGCGAGGGAGCGACTCGGCGGCGGGCTCGATGACGTGCTCGAGGCCGTCGACCAGCACGAGGCAGGGGCCGTGGTGCGCGAGCGCGCGTGCGATCGCCTCGATGTCGTCGTCGCGGTCGCCGGTGGGCTCGTCGATGTCGAGGCCGATGCGGAACGCCTGCGCGAGATCGCACTCGATGCGCGCGCGCTCGGCGTCGACGCGCACGACGCGCTCGGGCCACGCGGCGGCGACTTCGCGCGCGAGGCGCGTCTTTCCGACGCCGGGCGGGCCGACGATCGAGACGACGCGTCCTCGTGCGAGCGCGGCGCGCACCGCGCGCACGTCCGCGTCGCGCCCGATGAGCGGCTCGGACGCGGGCGGGATCGTCGGAATCTGCCGGGTGGGCTCCCCCTCGCGCACGGGGACACTCTATCGCAGGCGAGCGCCGGTCCGGCGAATCACGATGCGGGTGCCGGGCGCGTCGGCGATCACGAGACGCAGGGGGCGAGGCGCGCTGCGATAGCCCGCGGTGCGGGCGCGGAGATCGAAGCGGCGCTCGGCGTCGTCGGGCATCCACGTGAGGCCGAGCACGTCGACGGTGTCGCCTTCGTGGATCTCGACGACCTGCGCGGTGCGCAGGCCGTCGCTCGCGCGGACGAGCGCGTCGCGGCACGCGGAGGACACGAACGGCGAGACGGCGTCGAGGTGCTCGTCGAGCGTGCGGGTCGTCGGTGCGGCGACGATCAGCGGGGCACGCGCGAAGGCGATGACGATCGGCTCGCCGTCGTGGGTCTCGATCGCGAAGTGCGCGCCGTCGAGGAGGCGGACCGTGGTTGCCCAGAGGTCGCGGAGGACGACGGTGTCGCCGGGCTCGCGCGGGGGGAGGCAGGTGACGCGGCCCGATGCGAGTCGGGTGGCGCCGATGGGGTCGTCGTGGCCGTCGAGGAGCGGGACGGTGGGAGGGAGGAGGGTGAGGATGTCGCGGCCCGTGTGGTCGAAGGGGGCGCGGAGGGTTTTGGGACGAACGTCGGTCGGCCGGAAACGCGAGAAAATGCGCGACATCCACGTGGGTCCGGCGAGGTAGGGCGCGGATTCCACGTGACCGAGCGTCTCGAACGACTCGGGGTCGAACCGACGCTCCACGAGACCGCGGGCGTCCGAGGTGAAGAGGAACGCAGAGCGCGGCATCGCGAGCGGGGCGCATGCTACCACCCTGCGCGATGAGCACCGTGCGCCTGGAACAGGAAGACGCGCTTCTCGCGGAATTCGACGCGACCGTGGTTGAGCATTCGCGGCATGGCGAGCGTTCGTCTTTGGTGCTGGACCGGAGCGCCTTCTACCCGGAGTCCGGCGGGCAGATGGCGGATCGCGGCCTGCTCGCTGGAGCGCGCGTGCTCGACGTGCAGATCGACGACCACGGGCGCGTGCATCACGTCGTGGAGGGGCCGCTGCCGGCGATTGGCGCGAGCGTGCACGGGGCGATCGACGTCGCGCGGCGGCGGGTGCACATGGCGCTGCACACCGCGCAGCACCTCTTGTCGCGGGCACTCGTCGAGGTCTCGGGCGCGGAGACCGTCAGCTCGAGGCTCGGCGAGTCGGTGTGCACGATCGACGTGGATCGCGACGGCATCGCGGAGGCGCGCATCGCGGAGGCGGAGAGCTTCGTGCACCGGGTGATCGACGAAGATCGTGTGGTGCGCGCGTGGTTCCCGACGAGCTAGGAGCTCGCGGCGCTACCGCTGCGTCGCGCGCCGAAGGCCGAGCATTCCCGGGTGCGCGTGGTGGACGCGGGCGGCGTCGACGTGTCTCCGTGCGGAGGGACGCACGTGCTGCGTACGGCGCAGATTGGCGTGCTGCGTGTGATCGGAAGCGAGCGCTACAAGGGCGGGACGCGGATCTCGTTCTCGGCGGGCGCGAGGGCGCGGGGAGAGCTGCTCGCCGAGAGCGCGGTGCTCAGGGACCTCGCGCGCGGCCTGCAGACGGGGCCGCTCGAAGTGCGAGGCGGTGTCGAGCGCGTACGTGAGTCGCTCGAGGGGGCTCGTCAGGAGCTCGGACGGATGCGCGCACTGCTCGCGAGGAGCATCGCGAGCGGTGCGCGCATTGAAGAACGCGTGTGGGTCGAGGAGGGCGGAATCGAGGTGATCCGGCAGGTCCCGGCGGAGATGACGCGCGAAGGGGACCGGCTGGTCGTCGTCGCGGGGCCGGTCGACGGCGGAGTGCACGTGGTGGTGGCACGCGGGCCCGGATCCAGCGCTGACGCGCGAGTGCTGTTGGGCGAGGTCGCGAAAGCGACGGGAGGACGCGGCGGAGGTCGCGCGGAGCGCGCCGAAGGTCGGATGCCTAATGGGGCGGACGTGCGTCGGATCGTGGAGACGGCTGGGCGGGGAGAAGGATGACCCACGTTCGTTTCGCGCCGTGAGGGCCGACCGACGTTGCGTCGGAGATCGATCGCGCGGCTCCGAACGGACGAGACCGGTTCGCGTCGCCTATTGGGGATGCGAACACGGCGCTTCGTCGCGCAGCCGAGCGATTTGGCCGCTTGCAACGAACGAGAGCCGGCGCGCGGACGTGCAGGAGCGCGCAGCTCGACAGATCCCGCCGGCGACGCCCGGATCGTCTCGCGCCCCGTGCGCACCCGGGCCAGCGCGCACGCGCACAGCGACTCGAATCAGGCAGCGACGCACGCCGGCGCGACGAGTGCGCCGTGCGTCTGACGCATCGACCACGTGCCCGCTGGGAACGGCACGTCGCGTCGTCCCGTGCGCCAGGACTCGAATGCGTGTCGATAGCTCAATCGGAACGCGCGCAGCCGCGTCGCGGATGCGATCAATGCGTCGCGATTGCCGCGCCCCACCGCAAACGCAGGCGCGAGAGACCGTAGTGGCTCGGGCGAGCGCGCCCGTCGGAACGGCGAGAGCTTCGCGCAACGATCCGCGCCGAGGAACGCTCCGCCGCGCTGGCTCACCTCCGCGCGCGCGGTCGACTCGAACGCGGCGACCTCGTGCGCGATGAGCTCTCGGAACTCAGCCGCAGCCATGCCGAGCTCGCCGGCAGCGCGCGGCATCTCGAGGCGCAGCACGACGCTCGACGGCCATCGTTCGTCGTCCGGCGCGAAGTACTCCGCTGGGCGCTCGATGCGCCACTCGCATTGGCCAATGTCAGTCGATCGCGTGGTCACGCCCGGCCAATCACGCGCACGGCGCACGAGCGCCGCGGCGACGGGATTCGCGATCGCATAGGCGATCTTCTCGGCGACTGCGGCCGGAGTGCGCAGCTCGACGACGCTGGTCGCTTCGTGGTCCCACACCGCGCCGTCCCATTTGCGAAGAGCCTTCGTCGCCAGCGCGACGTGACGGTGCAGATAATGAAGGAACTCGGGGAGTCTACCTTCCGGATCAGTCACCACGAGATGCTCGTGAGTGCTCATGAGCACGGCCGTGTGGACGAGCACGCCGGCACGCGCTGCCGCGACGGCGAGCGTGTAAAGGAAGATGCGATTCATGCGCGCGTCGGGCGCGAAGAGGTGATATCGGCGGAGGACGCGGCGCGTGATGAGGTAGACGCTGCCCGGTTCGATGAGGCGTGGCTGAGTCACGGGTCGGCGACTGAGCACGTCGCGTACCGGGCTCTCACTGTGTGAATCCTACAGGAAACCGAACGTGGGTCGGCGAAGTGGCGGCGAGGTGGCGGCGGAGCCGCCACCTCGCAGGTCGCTCACCTCGTCCGCCGATATCCCGGACACTGACGCGCTTTCGCGCTCTTCTTCTCCTGCGTCGGGAACATCACGCTCTGGATCTGCTGATAGTCCTCGAGCGCGTCCGACTGCGTGAACGGGAACGTTCCTCCGAGCTCCGGCCGAGTGCCCACGACCATACCGCTCGTGATCACCGCATCCGCGCTCGCCCACACCGTCGAAGTCCCGCAATGCCAGGTGTTCATGTTTCCCTGGATCGAATGGAACTCCGACCGCGCGCCCGTCTGCTTCAGCGTCGCGAGCTCGTGCTTCCACTGCTCGTACGCGAACACCTTCGACGGGTCCGGCCGCTTCGCCGTCGAGTCGTGATTGTACCCGGTGATGATCGTCGGGCCCGCGCTCGCCGGCAGTCCCAGACCGACACCGACGTTGAGGCTGAACACGCCCTGCAGGTCCGGCTTCACGTCGTCGCCGTCGTACCAGTACTGCGAGCACAGCTCGTGCGGCAGGTGCTGACTCAGCACGCTCGTATCGCTGTGCAGATAGACATCCGCCTTCTGGAAATCGAACGCTCCGAGGATCGCTTTCTCCTCCGTGGTTGCGTCCGCGAGCAGCTGCAGCGTCAGATTCGCCTGAGTCGCGAAGATCACCTCGTCATACTGCTCTTCACCGATCGAGTCCGTGATCAACACGCTGTTCCCGCTGCGGCGCACCTTCTGCACCGGGCGCTCGAGCAGCCATCGCGCGGGCGTGTCGTTCGCCATCGCATCGACGTACTGCCGCGTTCCCTTCGGGAACAATCGCCACGTCGTCCCATTGAAGAACGACAGCTGCTTGTCCGAGAACAGCCCCAGTATGTTGACGATGGGCGCCGCCAACAATCCCGCCCTCGTCACGACCAGCAGCGTCAGCACCGGAGAGAGCGCCTTCGCCGCGAATTCCTCATTGTATCCGAGCTTGTTCAGCCAGTACTCGACCGACCGGAGTTGCTCCTCGACGGGCAGATGATCGATCCGCGCCGCGTCCACCTCGAACCGCGAGCACTGCTCTCGCAGCCGCTGCCACAGCGCAGTGTCCGGCCCCCCGGTCCACCACTTCTCGTCCTTGAAGCTCGCGCCGATCGTCCAGCCCGCCGCGCGCGTCTCGATCTTGTATTTGTCGATGATCGCGTAGAGCACCGGATAGGTCCACGGGTCGGTCAAGAGCACGCCCATGTCGATCGGCCGCACCACGCCGTCCGCGCCCTTCACGTCCACCGTGTGCGCGTGTCCGCCGAGTGTCGATTTCGCTTCGTACACCGTCACGTCCGCGGCACGCCCCAGCACGTACGCCGCGCCGAGACCCGCGCCACCGCCGCCCACGATCGCGATCTTCTTCTTCTTGTCCGCCATTCGTCGCCCCTCCGTCAGGTCGACTACCAGAGCGTTCGCGACGCCCGCAACGCTGAACGTTCGCTCTCCCGACACGAACGTTCTTGCGCGACGTCGAGCCCGCGGCGACGATCCCCGGTCCAGTGCGGCCCGGGGATCTCGTCGCGAATCGTTTCGAGGTGCTCGTGCGCGCCGGCGCCGGCGGCATGGGCGTCGTCTATCGCGCGCGTGATCGCCTCACCGACGCCTCCGTCGCGATCAAGGTGCTGCACGATCCCGATCCCGATCGCGACGCGCGCTTCACACGCGAGACGCGCGTGCTCGCGACGCTCGCGCATCCCGCGATCGTCTCCTACGTCGCGCACGGTACGACGGAGCACGGCGAGCCGTTCCTCGCGATGGAGTGGCTCGAGGGCGAAGACCTCGCGCAGCGTCTCTCGCGCGAAGGGCTCGAGCTGCACGACACGGTGCGTCTCGCGCGTCGCATCGCCGAGGGTCTTCGCGCGGCGCACGCGCAGGGCGCGCTCCACCGCGACGTGAAGCCGAGCAACGTCTTCCTCGTCGGCCGCGATCCCGCGAGCGCGAAGCTGCTCGACTTCGGCATCGCGCGCACCAGCCACGCGACGCGCGCGGTGACCGGCACCGGCGCGATGGTCGGCAGCATCGGCTACATGGCGCCCGAGCAGGTGCGCGGCGAGCGCGACATCGACGTGCGCGCCGACGTCTACGCGCTCGGCTGCGTGCTCTTCGAGTGCCTCACCGGACGACCGGTGTTCGTCGGCAACCACCCGGTCTCGATGCTCGTGCAGGCGCTGCACGAGAACGCGCCCTCCGTCTCCGAGATCCGCCCCGAGGTGCCGAGCGATTTCGCTGCGCTCGTCGATCGCATGCTCTCGAAGTCGCGCGACGCGCGTCCGCGCAACCTCGACGAGGTGCTCGCCGCGCTCGACGCGCTCGGTCCGATCACCCGCGGTCCGGTGCTACGCGCGCCGAAGCGCAAGGTCGTGAGCACCGGCGAGCGCCGCGTCGTCAGCGTGGTGCTCGTGCAGCTGCCGCATCTTCCGGTCGCGACCGAGGACCGCGCGACGGTCGGCAGCGACGAGCACGCACGCTTCCTCGAGCCGCTGCGCGCCTGTGTAGAGCCGCTCGGGGGCACCGTCGTCGTGCTCCCGCGCGGCACCGCGCTGGTGCTGCTCCGCGGCCGTCCCAATGCGAAGGACGAAGCCGCACAGGCGGCGGCGTGCGCGCTCGCGATCCACGCGGTGATCCCCGACGTGCGCGTCGCGCTCGCGACCGGACCGGCGGAGGTCTCGGGTCGTTGGGCGGCGGGACCCGTCGTCGATCGGGCGTCCTCGCTTTTGGACGAAACCCTCGAAAGAAACGTGGGAAACCCGACCGGGGTTCGAATCGACGAGGTCACCGCGTCTCTCCTCGACGGACGTTTCTCGGTACACGGTCGCATGCTCACCGGCGCTCGGGCGTTCGCCGGCGAGTCGCGCAGGCTCCTCGGCAAGCCCACGCCGTGCGTCGGCCGCGAGCGCGAGATGGCCTATCTCGAGAGCACGTTCGCGTCCTGCGTCGCCGAGCGCGAAGCGCGCGCCGTGGTGCTCGTCGCGCCCGCGGGCATCGGCAAGTCGCGCCTCCGCCGCGAGCTCGTCGCGCGCATCACCGCGCGCGACGAGCCCGTCACCGTGCTCACCTCGCGCTGTGATCCGCTCTACGCCGGCTCGCCGCTCCACGCCGCCGCGCAGCTCGTGCGCATGGCCGCCGAGATCCACGAGGACGCGACCCACGAGCAGCGCCACGCCGCGCTCCGCGCGCACGTCGACGCCGTCATCCCCGCGCCGGAGCGCGCGCGTGCGCTCGACTTCCTCGGCGAGCTCGCGCACGCCCCGGCGCCCGGCGATCCCAGCCCGCCGCTCCGCGCCGCGCGCAACGATCCGCGCATCATGGCGGAGCAGACGCGCCTCGCCTTCGAGGAGTGGATGCGCGCCCTCTGCACGCGCACGCCGCTCGTGATCGTGATCGAGGATCTGCACTGGGCCGACGTGCCCAGCGTCGCCCTGATCGAGCGCGCGCTCGCGCGCCTGGAGAGCGAGCCGCTCTTCGTGCTCGGCCTCGCGCGCCCCGAGTGGCGCGACGCGCTCCCGCGCCTGCTCACGCAAGCCGCCGAGATGCCGATCGAAGCGCTCACCAAGCGCGCCGCCGAACGCCTCGTGCGCGCGCTGCTCGGCGAGCAGATCGAGCAGACCACGGTGCGCCGCATCGTCGAGCGCGCGGGCGGCAACGCGTTCTATCTCGAAGAGCTCATCCGCCACGTCGCGGAGCACGGCGACGAGTCGATGCCCGAGAGCGTGCTCGGCATGGTGCAGTCGCGCGTCGATCAGCTCGATGCCTCCGCGCGCCTCGTGCTGCGCGCGGGCAGCGTGTACGGCGAGTCGTTCTGGGCCGGCGGTGTCGGCGCGCTGATCGGCGAGGCGATGGCCGAGCCCGAGCTGCACGCATGGCTCGAGACGCTGGTGCGCCTCGAGGTGATCGAGCACGGGCGCAACGAGAAGTTCGCGAGCGAGCGCGAGCACGTGTTCCGCCACGCGCTGGTGCGCGACGTCGCGTACGCGATGCTCGTCGAGGGCGATCGCGCGCTCGGACATCGCCTCGCCGCGGCGTGGCTCGAGCGCGCGGGCGAGCGCGATCCGCAGGTGCTCGCGCAGCATCACCTCCGCGGCGGCGAGCCCGCGAAGGCCGCGCCGTATCTCCTCGCCGCCGCCGAAGCCTCGCTCCGCGCGGGCAACCTCGACGGTGCGATCGCGCTCGCCGACAAGGGCCTCGCGTGCGACCCGACCGGCGCGCTGCGTGCGCGCTTGCTCGTCACGAAGGGCACGCCGCTCGGATGGCGCGCCGCGTGGGACGCCGCGACGCCGCTCGCGACCGAAGCGATGGAGCTGCTCGAGCCCGGCTCGCCCGAGTGGTCGCAGTCCGCGGGCATCGTGATCCTCGCGAGCGCGGCCGCGGGCAACCCCGGCAAGATGTTCGAGCTGATGCACGCGATCCAGCGCATCGAGCCCGCGCCCACGGGCCCGTATGCGTTCACCGTGTTCATGCTCGCGACCGCGTTCGCGCAGCTCGGTCAGCGCGCGATCGCGACCGCGCTCGACGACAAGCTCGCGATCGCCAGCGCCGCCGACGCGGCGCGCGATCCCGCGTTCCGCGGGTGGCGCGAGATCGTGCGCACCGTGGTCGCCGACAAGCCGCGCACCGACGCGCTCGCCGATGCCGTCCGCGCCGCGCGCGGCGCGATGGACGCGATGAGCGAGGCCAACGATCTCCTCGGGCTCGGGGTCGCGGGCGGATGGTACGCGCGCGTGCTCTCGCTCGCGGGCGATCAAGACGCGGCGCTCGAGCAGGCGCGCGCGACGATGGACCTCATCGATCGCACCGACAATCGCTTCACGCGCCACCGCGCGGTGGGCACGCTCGGCTCGATCCTCGTGCTGCGCGGCGCGCGCGCCGAGGGCATCAGCGTGCTGCGCGATCAGGTGCTCGCGCAGACCACCGACGCGATGGCGATGCTCTTCGCGCGCGCGGAGATCGCGCGCGGTCTGCTCGAAGAAGGCGACCTCGACGACGCCGAGCGCGAGGCGACGAAGACGATCGACGACGCGGGCTTCTTGTTCCAGCCCCACAAGGCGACGGCGCTCGCGGTGCTCGCCCGCATCGCGCTCGCCCGCGGTGATCTCCCGCTCGCGCTCGAGCGCGCGCGCGAAGGGCGAAAGATCGGCGAGCAGAACGGCATGGACGCGCTGACCGCGTCGATCGTGCGCTGGATCGAGGCCCACGCGATGCGCGAGCTCGGCGATCCCGAGGCGATCGACGCCGCGCGCGGCGCGGCGGAGCGCATCGAGATCATCGCGACGGCGCTCGCCGAGCTCGGGCTCGACCGTGCGTGGCGCACGGTGCCCGAGAACGCCGCGACGCTCGCGCTCCGCGGCTGACTCGAATTTCGCGCAACCAGCTTCCGCCGTCGGTCCCACCAACGGGGTGGAGAACGACGATGCGGCACCTCCGACTCCTGGCGCTCGCGCTCGCGACGTGCTCGAGCGCCTGCTCGAACGGGCTCATCATGGGATCCGATCCCGATCCCGACGGCGGTCCACCGCCGCCCGGCGAGTGCCAGGACGATCCCGCGGCTCCGACGCTGCCTCGCGCGTTCGCGCTCTCGTGCGCCGGATGCCACGGCGCGAACGGCGCGGGGACGCCGGGCACGCCGAGCCTCTTCGACTACGAAGCAGACGCGGCGAGCTTCGTCGAGGTGGCGCGCGACGGCGTCGGCACGATGCCCGCGTTCGCCGAAGCCGAAGTGTCGACGCCGGATCTCGAAGCCATGCACGCGTACTTCGCCGCGGGCCCCTCGAACCGCCCGACGTGCAACGGCCCCGACGTGCCGGTCCCGATGGGCTGCGACGACGAGGCGCTCGCGGTGCGCAGGCTCTTCGACGCACCTTCGGCCTCCACGCCGATCTCCGAGCGACGTCCGGACGGCGTGATCGTCACACGCGGAGCGGGTCGTGTGCGCGGACGCCACGAGCTCGAGGGCACGTTCAGCGAATTCGGCGGGCGCTACTTCGAGAACCGCAGCTACGCGTTCGAGATCGAAGATCACGTCGCGGCGGGCGAAGACCTCGTGCGCATCCGGTATCTGCCCGAGGCGCAGCCGACCACGCTCGGACCGACGACGAACTTCCGCTACTGGAAGGTCTACGGCGACGGCAACGTCTTCCATCGCAACACGGACCTCGACGAGGTCGCGCCGATGACGTGGCAGCAGGACGTCGTCGGCAACGGTCGCGAGAACCGCCCCATGCAGGTCGGCGACGTGCTCGAGTTCGAGTTCGGGGTGTTCATCGCGGGCAATCAGCCCGGCGATCCCGGCGCGATCGAGGGCCGCACCGCGTACTACACCGACACGTTCCGCTACGTCGTCGGCGAGGGCCGCCTCACCTCGGAGAACCACGACGCGAGCGGCGTGCTCGGTCCCGTCGCCGACGCGCGCCTCGCGGGCGACACGACGATCCCGTGGATCTACGCGGAGCCGCAGCTCTACTTCTCTCAGATGGCGCTCAACATGCAGCCCGACCACGTGCAGCCGTGGCTCGAAGGGCGCCGCCTGTTCCACACCGACTTCGAGACCGGCGCGCACTCCGAGGGCGACAATCCGGTGCTCGAGTCGTCGGCCGGCATGCTCGGGCCGCTGTTCAACGTGCACCGCTGCTCGGAGTGCCACGAGCGCAACGGACGCAGCGCGCCTCCCGACATCGGCGTCCCGCTCGATCGCGTCGCGATCAAGCTCTACGGCGACGGTCCGCTCGGAAATCAGCTCCAGCCGAGCGAAGGCGCGGTGACGATCGCTCGCTACGAAGAGCACGACGTCACGTTCGCCGACGGCACCGTCGTCACGCTGCAGCGACCGGTGTTCGCGTTCCCCGCCGACGGCATGCGCGCGTCGGTGCGCGTCGCGCGCCAGCTGCTCGGCATGGGCCTGCTCGAGGCGATCGACGAAGAGACGATCGTCTCGCGCGCCGACCCGACCGACTGCAACGGCGACGGCATCAGCGGTCGCGTGCAGCTCGCCACCGATCCGCGCACCGGCGAGACGCACGTCGGTCGCATCGGATGGCGCGCGGAAAAGATCAGCGTCGAGCACCAGGTCGCCGACGCGCTCGAGGCCGACCTCGGCGTCACGAGCGAGTACTTCCCCGAGGCGGGCGGTCACTTCGAGATCTCCGCCGAGGATCTCGCGCGGATGACGACGTACATGCGGCTGCTCGGGATGCCCGCGCAGCGCGACGCGTCGGATCCTCAGGTGCGTCAGGGCGAAGCGCTCTTCCGCGATCTCGGGTGCGTCGGCTGTCACGCGCCGACCGCGCACACCGGCTCGACGCACCCGTTCATCGAGCTGCGCGATCAGGACATCCGCCCGTACTCCGACCTGCTCCTCCACGACCTCGGCGAGGACCTCGCCGACACGAGCGGCGGCGAGCAAGGGCGCGAGTGGCGCACGCCGCCGCTGTGGGGGATCGGGCTCGTCGAGACCGTCAGCGGTCACACGCGCCTGCTGCACGACGGACGCGCTCGCACGTTCCTCGAAGCGATCCTCTGGCACGGCGGCGAGGCGGAGGCGGTGAAGCAGCGCGTGCTGATGCTCGACGCCGCGCAGCGCGACGCGCTGGTCGCGTTCCTCCGATCGCTCTGAGCGTCAGAGATCGAAGAAGCCGATCACCCGGAGCCCGCCGCGGCCACCACCGCGGATCGAGTCGACCTGCTCGACGAGGATCGCGCCGCCGCCGAAGAGCTCGAGCTGGAGCTCGCGAATCGGCTCCCAGCCCCACACGCCGTCGACGGAGACGGGGAACACGTCTCCGCCCGGCCAGATCGACGAGAAGCTGACGTCGCCGCGCACGCCCCAGCGCATGTGGATCGCCGCCGAGCCGAGGAAGAGCTGCGCCGAGAGCCCGCCGACCAGTCCTTCCTGATTGCCGAGCCACGTCGCGATCCACGCCTGTCCGAGCCGGATCCCGAGCCCGGAGGTGACGACCAACATCGCATCACCGGCGAACGGATCACTGCGCATCTCGAACGACGCGCTCGCCCTCCAACCACCACCTCCGGTGCGCGGGAACCAGAGCGCGTCGTCCGCCGGGCCCATCAAGAGCGCAGTGCGCATCGAGAGGTCGAGCTGTGCCGGCGTCGCGCTCTCCGCGGTCGGCGTCATCCACGCGAGCGATGCTTCGCCGCGCCACTCGCCGCACGGCGAGTGCATCACCACGCCGACGTCGATCGCGGGCGCGCGCACGATGTCCGCATCGGGCCCGAACGACGCACCGGCCGCGATGCCCGCCGAGAGCGCGACGAGCGGCGTGAGCGGCAGTGCGCCTCGCGCCTGCGCACGCAGTGCGCCGATCGGACCGACGCCGATGCGGCCCTCGAGCTCGATCGACAGGTTGCGCGCCGGATCGCCGAGCCCCGCGAAGTAGCCCGGCGGCACCGGGCTCCCCGGCCGCGCGCCGGTCGCGCCGCAGGTGCGGCCCACGCCGTGCGATGCCTGGGTCGTGCCGCGATCGACGGCGAGCGCGTCGTCGTCGTCGTTCTCGATCTGCGCGCGCGCCGTGACCGCCACGAGCGAGAGCGCGATCGCGATCATGCAGGCGCGCGTCACGGCGTCCCTCCTCGGCGCGCCGGGTCGGTGCGCTCCCAGACCCGCAGCACGCCTTCCGCCGAGAGCATCAGCGAGTCGACCACGGCCGTGCGCTGCGCCTCGGGCAGATCGTCGCTCTGCGCGATCGTCGCGATCACGTCCGCGAGCTGCCCGTACGAGGCGAGGCCGCGCTCGTCGAGGCGCACCGTGCGCGGGCCGCCGTCGATCGTCAGCGGACCGATCGAAGGCGTGCTGCATCCATGCGCGCCGTACTCGAACGTGCTCGGTGATCGGCGCGTGATCGGGAACTGCGGCGCGAGGCCGTTCATGTCGGTGCCGAACCCGATCGCGCCGCGCCGTCCCTCGAAGATCCGATCCATCAAGCCCGCGTAGTCCTCGGCCCACGCGACGATCGGATCTTGGACGACCTCGATCCGCGCCTCGTCGATCGAGAACGACACGCTCGCGCTCGCGTCGTGGGTGACCAGCGCGAGATCGAGCCCGCAGAGCGCGCTCGGCGCGACGTCGTCGGGCAGCGTGACGAACCGATCGAAGCGATTCCCGGCGCTCCAGGTGCCGCGGAAGCTCATCGAGATCCACTCGCCTTCGCAGCCGCTCGTCGGGATCGTCGTCGGTGCGGCACAGGTCCCATCGTTCGCGCGCAGCCGCGGGCGCGCGCACAGCTCGCTGCCGTACCGATCGAGCGCCGCGCCGAGCAGCGAGCTCGAGCCCGGGCTCGCGATCACGCCGATGCGCACGATCTTCCGGGTGTCGTCGAAGCTCGGCGTGTCGTCGCCGCTCCGAAAGAGGTCGAGCCCGCCGCGCGCGCTGCCGAGCTGCGCGAGCACGCCGCCGTTCTCGCGCTCGGCGACCGCCCACGGGGCGCCGTCGATCGAGATCGTCGCGCGCGTCGGTGCCCACGTGCCGTCGGCGGGCAGCGCGCCGCACGACGCGCCGACGAGCCGGATCGAGACGCGCTCGATCTGCGCGCGCGTGAACGTCGGCGTCGAGCTGCCGTCCGCGCACTCGGTGATCGTGTCGCCCTCGAGCACGGCGGGCAGCGGATCGAGCGTCGCGCTGCACGAGCTCGACGTGCACGTCATCTCGGCGCGTACGATCACCGGCGCGTCGTCGAGCGTCGCGCCCGCGAGCTGCATCTCCAGCACGTGCGATCCGCCGCCCACCGCGCCTTCGACCACGACCTCGACGCGCGTGATCGGATCGGCGCTCGCCCCCGAGACCGTCGTCCAGCCGCTCGCGCACGTCGCGTCGCCGTCCGCGATGCACGCCGTGCGCGTCGAGGTCGTGAACGTCGCGATCGGTCCGCCGCGCACCGCGAGCACCGTCTCGGGCGCGAGCGCGCCGCCGCTGCCGAGCCCCACGACGCCGCCCGCCTGCGCGATCCACCGCGCCTGATCGGCCGCGAGATCACGCTCCGAGCTCGTCGGACCGTCGTCGGGCGCGATCCCTCCGTGCGACGCGATCAGCGGATACGGACCGCCCGGTGCGGCCTCCGCGAGCGCGATCGCGTCGGCGGTCGCCGCGACGCCCATGTGCGAGACGTCGACGATCAATCGACGCTCGAAGAGCTGCTGGACGAACGTGCGCCCGACCTCGGTGAGCCCCATTCGATTCTGGTGCCCGAGCAGGCGATATCCGAGCGCGCTCGGGCCCGCACCGGTGCAGAAGCACTGATTGTCGTACTGCAGCGCATCGGCCCACGGGAGCGGCACCGATCCCAGCGCGAACAAGAGCGGTGGCGACATCGTGCCCGGCAGCTGCGGCCATCCGAGGCGCGACGTGTATCGACTCGTGTGCTCGACCTCGATGAACGAGAGCGCCGGTCTGCCGAACATCGTGCTCATCAGCGCCGTCGCGGAATTGAAGATGTCGCCGTTCGCCGCGGTGCCCCCGTGATCGTTGTCGATCAGGTGGATCGGAATGACGTGCGCGACGCCGAATCGATCGATCAGCGCGTCGACGTCCTCGATCGTCAGCGCGTCCATCTCGAGCGAGAGGACGACCGCGAGCTTCCCTTCGCCGATGATCCGCCGCGCGTCCTCGGGCGAACGCGCGATCTCCATCCAGTCCGACTGCTCGTCGACGATGCTCTCGATGCGCTCGAGCTGACGCGTCGCGCTGTCCCGCTCGCGCGCGCGATTGGGCACGATCACCTCGGGAAATGCGGGGCCCGCGAGCAGCTGCGTCAGCACCTGGGAGTCGGTCACGCTCGCGAAGAGCACGCGCAGCCCACCCTCGTACGCGCGCCGGATCGCGTTCACCGGCATCTGCTGGTGCAGCACGTCGCTGCCGTTGGGCCAACCTTCGATCGGTGGGCCACCCTCGCCGGCGATCGGCGGATGGGGAAAATCGGACTGCAGATTGAGCAGCGGCAGGATCTGCGAGTGGGCAGTCCGCTCGATGGGAGATCCCGTGCGGACGACGTGAGTCTCGACGGGGCAGGGTGGCAGTGAGGGAATCGACGTCGCCGAGACTCGCGCGCTCGACTGCGCACGTCCCCAGACGAGCTGTCCCTCGAATGCCTCTTCGATCCCCGGATGGGTGTGGAGATCGGCAAAGCCCCACAACGCCGGCGCTCCGTCGATCGTCACCGTCGGCGTGCACGGTGGAAGCGGTGGCGCTTCGGGTGGAGCGCTCGAGCATCCCGCCATCGCCGCGAGGCCGACGACGAGCATGTCGCGAATCTGCCAATGCACGAGCGCGACTGTACGATGCGCGACCGTGCGCTCGAAAATAACGCTCGCTCCAATCGTGCTGACGACTCTGCTGCACGCGCGCCCAGCGCGAGCCCAGGACGTCGAAGCGGAGTTTGCACGCGGCGATCACGTGCTCGACGAGCACGAGGTCGAGCGCCCGGGCATCGTGCGCGTGGGCTTCGGGATCGGCGGACAGCCGGTGGCCGGCGAGGTCGGCGCGATCGTGCACGTCGATGCGGGCGGACGCCCGATGCTCGGCGGCCTGATCGTGACGGTGTCGAGCACGCTGTACGTGAATCCGTCGGCACTGGTGTGGACGACGGGATTCGCCGCGGAGCTCGACATCACGCACGTGATCGAGACGGCGTTCTACACGCGCCGCGAGGTCGACGCGGAGCGCCTCGTCCAGATCTCGCT
Source organism: Sandaracinus amylolyticus (assembly GCF_000737325.1). Classification (NCBI taxonomy): domain Bacteria; kingdom Pseudomonadati; phylum Myxococcota; order Polyangiales; family Sandaracinaceae; genus Sandaracinus; species Sandaracinus amylolyticus. Next base: position 8,483,591 of record NZ_CP011125.1, on the reverse strand, counting down.
CGGCGGGCGCATCGGGCTCTCGTACGGGCGCGACGCGCAGCCGATCCCGTTCGACCTCGGCGAGCGTGTCTACGAAGTGCTGCGCCCCGAGTGGAGCTTCTACGCGGAAGGCCGCATCCGCGTCGCGCCGGGCTGGTACGTCACCGCGCGTCCGATGATCGACGTGCCGATCGACTTCGGCGACGTCGCGCGCTGGAGCGTGACCGTCGGCGGCGCGTACGCGTGGCGGTGATCCGAGCCTCTGGGAGAGCAGGAGGAGCTCCTGCTCTCCTCAGCGGAAGCTTCTCAGTGACCACCGACGAGGCCGGTCGCCGCGAGCATCGCGAAGAGCGCCGCCGCGAGCGACTCGCCGGCCACCGCGCCCGAGGCGAGCGGGATGATGTAGCGCTCGCCGGTCTCCTTGCCGAAGCGCATCCACAGCTCCGCGATCACCGCGCCGATGAAGAACGAGAGCGCGTTCGCGAAGGGCACGACGAACGCGAGCCCGAGGCCCATCGACGACGGCATCCACTTCTTGATGCTCTTCGGGGCGAGGCCTTCCGCGAGCGCGAGCACGATGCCGACGAGGCCGCCGATCACGATCGCGAGGCGCGCGCTCTCGGGGATCGTCTCGACGCCGCGCGAGAGCGCCTGCGCCACCGCGTACCACATCGTCGTCGCGGGCGAGTTGAACGCCTCGAGGTGCTCGCGATCCGGCACCAGCACGAACCACGCGGGCACCACCGCGATCACGCCGAAGAAGACACCGAAGAACTGCGCGAGGAACTGCTTGCGCGGGTTCGCACCGAGCAGATAGCCGCTCTTCAGATCGGTGAGCAGATCCGCGCTCGAGCCCGCGGCGCCCGCGGTGATGCCCGCGGTCATCAGGTTCACCGTCGTGTTCGCGGGCGCGAGCACCGCGTAGGTGAACTGCGTGATCTTGCCCATCGCGCCGATCGGCGTGGTGTCGGTCTCACCCGTCGCGCGGCACGCGACGAGCGCGAGCACGAACGAGAGCACGACGCTCACGAGCCCGAGCCACGGCGCGATCCCGAACGACAGCCAGCACAGCAGCGTCAGCCCGATCGTCACCGGCACGCCGCCGATCAGGAGCCAGCTCGCCGGCACCTCGAGGCGCTCGACGGGATCGGCGTTCGCGCCGTCCTTCTTCTTCCCGACGTTGCGGATCGCGCGGAGGATCGTGCGGTATCCGAGCGCGAACGACGTGAGGCCCGACGCGACGAGCAGCGCGGTGCCGAGCCACAGCGACCACCGCGTGACACGGATCATCGCGATGATCGGGCGCTCGTGGAGCTCGCTCGCGCTCGGCGCGATCACGGTCCAGCCGACCATCGGTGCACCGTCGGCGGCCACCGTGGGCTCGCCGACGCGGATGCGATCCGCGGGCACGCCGCGCTCGACGAGCGCATCGCGCAGGTGCTCGGCGCGCGCGGTCGCGATCGCCGCGGTGCCACCGGTCGACTGGTTCGCCATGCCGGTCAGCTGGATCGCCTCGATCGCGCCGCTCGACGCGAGCGCCTCGCGCACCGTCGCCGCGGCCTCGTCGTACTGCGCGCCATCGAGCTCGGTCGAGCCGGGCCCGAACTCGACGCCGGGATTGCTCGCGACCTCCATGTGACCGAAGAAGCGCTTCGGCGCCTCGACCCAGTCCTCGACGCCCATCGCCGCCGGCGCGAGCGCGACGTAGTTGATCAGCGAGCCGACGAGCATCCACGTCGAGACGCGCAGACCGACGATCATGCCCGCCGCGATCAGCAGCAGGCTCGGCTCGAACCACATGCCGAGCGTCTTGCCGGTGAGCACCGTGCTGCGCGCGCTGACGACCGGGAAGTTGAGGAAGATCTGCTCGGGCATGTACCCGAACGAGCGCACCAGCGCGACGACGATGCCGGTCGCGAGCGCGGCGATCAGCGCGCGCGCCTTGAGCACCGACTCGCGCCCTGCGGCGTAGAGCGAGCGCAGCGTCTCCGCGGCCGCGATGCCGCTCGGGAAGGGCAGCTGCTCGCTGTTGATCATCTGCCGCTTCATCGGGATCGCGAGGAAGACGCCGAGCAGCGCGGTGAGCAGCACCCAGATCGCGACCGGGAACCAGTGCATCTGCTGACCGGTGATCAGCAGGAGCGCGCCGACCGCGGTGGCGAGCGTGCCGCCGGTCGAGTAGCCCGCCGCCGATGCGGTCGACTGCATGCAATTGTTCTCGAGGAGCGTCATCTTCGTCTTCGCGATGCGCAGCGAGACGAAGGCGTTCCAGATCGCGTAGCTCAGCACGCACGCGGTGATCGCGACGCCGAACGCCCACCCGAGCTTGAGCGTCGTGTAGAGGTTCGAGACGCTCATCGCCGCGCCGAGCAGGCCGCCCATCACGACCGCGCGGATCGTGAGCTGCGGGACGTCGTCACCGCGGTAGTAGTGCTTCACCCACGCGGCGTCGCGCTCTTCCTCGGGGAGCTTCGAGAGGTCAGGGAGACCCTCGGGCGTGGCGGACGCGGCAGTGCTCTCGGAGACGGCGGGTGCGGACATGCGCTGGTACCTTCTGGCCCGGAATCGCGGCGGGCGCGGGCACCATCGCACTACCGCCCAGCGAGCTTCAAGCGGATCGACTCGATGACACGACGCACGTTCGACGAGGGTTATTACCGGCGTTTCTATCTCGATCGCAAAAGGCGCGTCGCGTCGCGCGAAGACACGGAAAAGCTCGTCGAATTCGTCGCTGCGTACCTGCGCATGCTGGACGTGCGTGTGCGCACGGTGCTCGATCTCGGGTGCGGGCTCGGGTGGTGGAGAGAGCCCGTGCTGCGCTGTTTTCCTGGAGCGACCTGGACGGGCGTCGAGGTGAGCGAGCACCTCTGCGACACGCTCGGTTGGAGCCGCGGCTCCGTCGTCGACTGGCGCGGTGAGCCCGCCGACCTCGTGGTCTGTCAGGGCGTGCTGCAGTACCTCGACGATGGCGCGGCGACGCGCGCGCTCGCGAACCTGAAGCGCCACGCGACGAAGGCGATCTACCTCGAGGCGGTCACGCGCGAGGACTGGAGCAAGACGGTCGATCGAGCGCGCAGCGATCACCACGTCGCGCTGCGATCGGCCGAGGTCTACAAGCGCGCACTGTCGACGCGCTTCGTGCACGCGGGCGGCGGGCTCTGGCTGCGCAAGAGCGAAGCGACGCTCTTCGCGCTCGAGCGCGCGTGAGCATCACTCGGGCCTGATCTCGACGCCGAGCGTCAGCACGCCGAGCGCGCCCGCGATGCCCGCGATGGTCTCGCCGGTCGGCGCGAGCGTCCCGCGCACCGGCACCGCGATCCATCCGAGCTCGACGCCGACGTGCAGGTACGCGGAGCCGACGACGTGCAGCGAGAGGTGCGCTGCGCTGATCACCGCGAGCGTGCCGCCGACGATCGTGTCCGCGCTTGCGCCCGACGATGCGCGCCCTTCGAGGATCGCGACGCCGCCGCGCGCGCCCACGCCGAAGTCCGCGTGGTCGAGGCCGAACGGCAGGCGCAGCGCGAGGAGCGCGCCGAGCCACGCCGTCGTCACGCCGACCGAGCCGAGCGCGCCGGCTTCGACACGGCCGTGCTCCGCGCGCGCGTCGAGCACGATGGCGAGCGGCGCGTAGAGCTCGACGTCGAGCCCGAGCCCGGCGCCGCCTGCGACGTGCAGTGGCTCGCCCGAGACGCGTAGCGCGCCGAGCACGTGGATGCCGAGCGGACGCGCGCCGATGGGCTCGGTCGTCGGGGCCTCGAGGTCGCCGGGCGCGGTCTCTTCGACCAGGCGATCGCGCGCGGCGTCGAGCGCGGCGGCGCGCGCTTCTTCGCTTCCTTCGGGCGCGGGTCGCACCGCATCGAGCTCGGCGTCGTGGCGCATGCCGAGCTCGACCCACGCCGCACCGAGCAGCTCGGCGATCGCGAGCGCGACGAGGCGCGCGCGCACCGCCGGAGGCGCGCTCGCGAGATCGAAGGTGCGCTGCAGGCGCTTGCGCGTGAGCCCGTCGTCGACGTCGACCGCGACCGACGTGCCCTCGCACGACACGCGCGCGCGGCTCGTCGCCTCGACGTCCGAGCGCGCGAGCTCCGCGTCCGCGCCGAGCTCGATCTGGAGCACGTGCGCGACGAGCTCGGCGTCGAGCTCCGCGCACGAGGGATCGATCGCGATCGCGACCCGTGGGTGCTCGACCGCGCCGTCCTGCGCGCGCGCCACGCACGGCGCGATGCTCAGCAGCAGCGCGGCGACGACGCGCCGCGCGCGATCACTCGAGACCGCCGAGCCGGCGGACGGCGTCGGTGCGGAGATCCTCGGGATAGAGGCGAAGATAGTCGAGAGCGCGCGCGCGTGCTCGATCGTGCAGCCCGGCGCGGTGACAAGCCTCGACCTCGCGCGCGAGCGCGTCCTGCGCGAGGGTCCCCTCGGGGGCGAGACTGCGCGTCTGCTCGAACGCGTCCGCGGCGTCGGCGGGTCGGCCGAGCTGCTGGAGCAGCACGCGACCGAGCGTGAAGGCGACGACCGGGGCGCGCGCATCGTCGCGACCGACGTCGAGGGCCCGTCGCAGGTACGCGAGCGCTTCGGCGGGATGGCCCGAGAGCCGCGCGCAGTCTGCGGCGACGATGAGGGTGTCGACGTCATCGCCACGCAGCACCGTGGGATCGAGGAGCAGCAGCGCGTAGCCCTCGTCGTAGCGACCCTGCTCGGCGTGGGCGCGCCACGCGGGACGCGCGTCGGGCTCGGGCGTGGCGGGCTCGACCACCTCGGGCGGCGCGACCGCCGCGGGCTCGGCGGCGCGCGCCGGGGCGTCGCGTCGATCGCGCACGCGGTCGATCGTCTCGCGCGCGATCGAATCGCTCGCGATCGTCTGGCGCGCGATCGTCTCGGGCACGACCGTCTCGGGCGCGATCGTCTCGGGCGCGACGGTTTCCTCCGCGACCGAGCGCGGCGCGACCGTCTGTCGCGCGACCGCTGCGGGCACGATCGTCGGGCTCGGCTCGAGCTCTGCGGCCGCTGCGGTCGGGAACGCGCCGCGCTCGCCCGCGCCGAGCTCGATGCGCGCGCCGGGCTCCCACTCGACGCGTACGCGCCCCTGATCGACCTCGACCGCGGCGCCGCTGCCCTCGCGCCGCACCGTGAACACCGTGCCGATCACCGACACCGCGACGGTGCCTGCGCGCACGCGGAACACGCGCGGCAGGCCCGGCGTGACCTCGAAGCGCGCCGCGCCGCGCACCAGCACGAGCTCGATCTCGCCGGGCGTCATGCGCCCGACGAAGACCTCGCTGTCGGCATCGAGCGGCGTCACGATCGATCCGTCGGCGAGGCGCAGGACGCTCGGCGTCGCGATCGTCGAGACCTCGGGGTCGGGCGTGCCCGTCGCGGGCGTCGTCGCCGTCGGGCGCGCGACGAAGCCGATCGCGATCATCGCGGCGATCGCGATCGCCGATCCGATCGTGCGCCGCACCACGCGACGGCGGCCACGCGCGGCCGCGCGCTGGGCGGCGCGGCTCGCGCGCGCGCGATCCCACTCCGGCGCGACGTGCTCGCGCACGTCGGCGATCGCATCTCGGAGACGGTGGCCTTTACTCATCGGCGAGCTCCGCTTCCAGGACCGCGTGGGCGGCGGCGATGCGTCTCTTCACCGTCGCGAGCGAGCACTCGCACGCGAGCGCGACGCGCTCGAGGGGCTCGCCTTCGAGGTGGCGCAGGGTCCACGCGAGGCGTTCTTCCGTCGGCAGCGACCCGAGCACGCGGTAGAGATCCGCGATGCGCGTGCGCTGCTCCGGCGACGCGCGCTCGTCGGCGAGCGCCGCCTGATCGAGCTCCTCGTTGAGCCCGAAGATCGTGAGCGCGTAGCGCTTGCGCAGCACCAGGCGCGCCTTGCGCACCGTGAGCGTCGCGAGCCACGCGCGCGCGGCGTCGGGATCGCGCAGGCGATCGATGCCGCGCACCGCGTCGAGGAAGACGTCCTGCACGATGTCGTCGAGCTCCGAGCTGCGACCGAGGATCCGCATGGCGACCCGGAGCACGTAGCCCCCGTGGAGACGGAACGCCGAGTCGAGATCGATCGGCGCGCGGAGCTGCGACGGATCGGCGTCGTCGCCGTGCGGCTCGTCCCCCTCGTCGTCGGGAGGCGAGCCGATCAATCGCAGGTGCGCCCGCGCGTCGGAGCTCATGCCGGGTGTGTGTGATGGCGAAGGGCGAATGGCTCACGCCCGATCGCATTTCCTGACCGAACGACGGTGTCGGCAGTGTGCGGAATCGGATGCACACCGCGCCCTGGACGGCACTCGCGCGCACTCGCCCCGATGCGCGCGATCGAAAAGCGACGAGCGCGTGAGCCATTCGATGATCGTTTTCACACAACCCCGGCCGAGGAGACGACCGCTTCATGCGATCCCGATCCGGTACGGGGCTCATCGTCCTGCTCGCGCTGGCGCTCGCCGCGTGCGACGGCACGCGCGAGCCCGTCCTTCGGGTGGACGCGGGAGGCGACGCGCCACCCGACGAGCTGCGCCCGTACGTCGTGAGCACGTCACCCGCGAGCGGCAGCGCCGACGTGCCGCCCGACGAGTGGATCGACGTCACGTTCAGCGAGCCGATCGCCGAGGGCGGCGGCGTGACCGTGACCGCCGACGGAACCGCGGTGGCGCTCGAGCCGCTGCACTGGGACGACGCGCGCCGCGTCCTCTCGATCGAGCCGGTCGAGGCTCTTCCTTCTCGCGCGCGCGTGCAGGTGCGCATCGCCGACGACTTCGAGGACCGCGCGGGCAACCCGCTGCGCGAGCCGGTGCTCGTCGTGTTCGAGGTGGGCGACGCCGCAGCGCCTCGCGTGATCGCGAGCGAGCCCGTCGTCGGCGACACCGGCGTGTCGGCGCGGCTCGGCGCGATCGAGGTGCGGTTCGACGAGCCGATGGACGCGCGCGCAGGCACCGCGCGCCTCGAGGGCCCCGGCACCGCGCGCGTGATCGAGCAGCGCTGGGCCGAGGGCGCGCTCCTGCGCGTGACGATCGAAGGGCTCTCGCACGAGAGCGCGTATCGCCTCGTGCTCGATGGCTTCACCGATGCCGCGGGCCGCGCGCTCGACACGACCGCGTACCTCGACGAGGGCGCGATCACGTTCACGACCGGGCCCGACGCCGACGCGCCGCGCGTGGTCGATGCGAGCCCGGCCGAAGGGCAGGTCAACGTAGCGACGCTCACCCGCGAGATCGTCGTCGCGTTCGACGAGCCGATGGACGTGACGCGGCGCGCGGCGCGCCTCGACGTGCCGGGCACCGAGATGTGGCTCACCGGCACGTGGTCCGAGGACTCGCGCACGATCACGTTCGGCGCCGCGGGGCACCTCGCGCCCTCGGGCGCGCACGCGCTCGATCTCACCGCGCTGCGCGACGTCGCGGGCAACGCGCTCGACCCCGTCACGTACCTCGAGGACGGCGCGCTCGACTTCGCGACCGGCGCGGACGGGCGTCCGCCGACCGTCGTGTCGTCCACGCCGGTCGAGGGCGCGCGCAACGTGCGCGCGTCCATCGAGGAGATCGTCGTGCGCTTCGATCGCGCGATGGATCGCGACGCGACCGCGACCGTGCGCGTCGACGACGGAGTGGCGCCGATCGACGTGCCCGCGCGCTGGAACCTCGCGGGCACCGAGCTGCACCTCGACGTGCGCGCGCGGCTCTACGCGGAGCGCGCGCACCGCGTCGATCTGCGCGCCCAGCGCGATCTGTTCGGCACCGCGCTCGACGTCGCGGGCGTCTATCTCGGCGGCGACGGCGAGCTCGACTTCACGACCGCGAACGGCAGCGGCGAGTCGTGCACCGACGCGCTCTCGATCGCGTCGGCGACGCCGGTCGCGGGCGGCGGGCACGAGTGGCGGCTCGCGGCGCGCGCGGTGACCTCGCGCGAGGGAGAAGGCGCGGGCGCGCAGTGCGCGACGAGGCCCGACTGGATCTCGCCCGACGCGGTGGTGCGCGTGGTGAAGACGACGCCCGCCGCGTCGCAGGGCGGGACCTATCTGCACGTGACCGCGACGAGCGCGGCGTCCCGGCTCGTCGTGCTCGAGGTGCGCTCGTCGTGCGCGCCCTCGCGCGAGCCGATCGATCCGGCGCGGCTCGACTGCCCGGGCGAGCGCGCGACGTGGGAGTCGTGGCTCGACGTCGGGCCCGGCGAGTACTTCGTGTGGGTCGCGACCGCGGCCGCGGGGACGCTCGCTGCGTTCGAGGGCGCGACGATCCGCGTCGACGAGGTCGCGGCGGTCCCCGAGGGCGAGTCGTGCGCCGATCCGTACGACGCGAGCTCCGTGATCCACACGGTGGGCGCGGGCGGTGAGCACGTCTACACGATCCCCGCGAGCGCCGGGCGCGCGTCGGATCGCACCGTCGTCGCCTACGACGGCGCGGGGACGATGCAGTGCGATCCCGAGCGCGTGCAGGGCGGCGACGTCGTGATCGCGCTCCCGAAGGCGTCGTCGACGAGCGTGCTCTCCGCGGTCGTGCAGGGCGAGGTCGACGTCGAGCTGCTCGATCGCTGCGACGCGCGCGCGACCGGCGCGCGCTCGCTCGCGTGCGCCGCGGCCGACATCAGCGGGAGGCTGCGCGCCGAGCTCACGACGCGCGGCCCCGCGGGCACGCACTACGCGTGGATGGCCGCCACGAAGCCGTACCTCGGCATGGCCGGCGCGACGCTGCGGGTGCGCGAGATCGAGCCGCAGGCGGGCGACGACTGCGCGCACGCGATCCGCATCGCGCCGAGCGGGACCACGACGATCAGCGCGACGCGCCCCGAGCGCCTCGACGTGCCCGGCTGTTTCCCGACGACCGGCGGGATCACCTGGTACCGCTTCACCGCGGCCGAGGCCGCGACGGTGATCGACGCGAGCGGCCCCGGCGCGATCGCGGTGGTCGCGCCCGGCGCGCTCGAGGCGCGCTCGTGCACGACCGACACGTCGGGGCCCGCGCTCGGCGCGTTCGCGACGCCCGGCAGCGACGTGTGCATCGCGATCTCGAGCAGCGCGGGCATCGGCTCGCTCACGCTCACGCCCGTCCCCTACGACGGCGTGATGGGGCGCGTCACGCCGCTCGGGATCGCACCGCCCGCGCGCGCGACCGGCGGCCTCGAGTCGATGGAGTCCGAGGTCTGGATCGCGGTCACGCCGACGACGATCCACGCCGCGGTGCAGTGGCCGGCGCGCATCCTCTCGGTGCCGCGCGCGGGCCACGTGCGCGCCGACTCGCACGAGCTCGAGGAGTTCGAGCTGGGCTACTCGGGCGTCGCGGTCGGCGAGGCGCTCTTCAGCCTCGACGACGCGGGCTTCTACGACCTCGGTCTCGGTACGATCGTCGGGCCGGCCGATCAGACGCGGCTCTATCGCGTCGTGACGCCGGGCGGCACGTTCACGACGCGCGAGCCGTTCGACTGGGACGGGCCCGCGCGGCTCGGGAGCCAGGTGTACCGCTCGGTCGCGTACGACGGGGCCGAGCTGTGGCTGCTCGTCGACTCGCCGGCGGCGCTCGGCGGCGGCGGCTCGGCGGGCCCGATCACGCTCTACCGCGCGAGCCCCAGCGCGCCCGGCGTGGTGCGCGTCGCGGGCGTGCTCTCGACGATGCAGCGCGCGATCGCGACCGCCGTCGACGCGACGTACGTGTATCTGCTCGGTCGTGTCGGAGGCGCGGGCGGCGTCTATCGCGTGCGCCGCGACGCGCTCGGCGACGATCCGATCCCCGAGCTCGTCGCGCCGGCGAACGTGCCGGAGACGATGCCGCGCGGCTCGATCGAGCTCGACTCGGTCGTCGCGGCGCAGACGCTCTACTTCCGCGATGCGCAGGGCGATCTGCGCGTCGTGACCGGTCTCGGCACGAGCACGCCGATCGACCTCGGCGTGCTGAGCCCGCTGGGCGACGCCGACGACCACCAGCTCACGTACGACGCGCTCGGTCGCTCGATCTTCCTCTTCGAGTCCGAGACCGACGCGCGCGGGAATTTCGTCCGTTTGGACTGAGGGGAGCAGATGTACAGACACGTTCGCTCATGGGTGGGGTGGTGCACGGCGGTCCTCGTGATCGCGGCGCCGGGCTGCGGCGACGACGACTCGAGCACGGGAGGCGACGACGCGTCGGTCCCGGGCGACACCGTCGCGCCGAGCGTGATCTCGATCTCGCCCACCGACGGGGCCACGGGGGTGGCGCCGGACACGACGCTGCGCGTGACGTTCTCGGAGCCGATGGATCCCGCTGCGGGCACGCTCGTGGTGCGCAGCGGAGACACGACGCTGACGCTCGGCGCGCCCTCGTGGAACGACGAAGGCACCGAGCTCTCGATCCGCACCGCGATGCCGATGCCGCAGGGCGCGACGACGCTCGCGGTGGACGCGGACTTCGAGGACCTCGCGGGCAACGCGCTCGAGATGGGCGGCGAGGTCGAGTTCGAGGTGCTCGACCTCGTCGCGCCGCAGATCGTGTCGACCACGCCCACCGAGGGCGCGACGGTGTCGACCGGCATCACCGAGCTCGTCTTCGTGATCAGCGAGGACGTGCGCGGTGATCTGCCCACGATGACGATCACCGGCGCGGGCACGCCCGCGCTCGGCGCGCCCGCGTGGAGCGACGCGCGCACGCTGCGCGTCCCGGTGAGCGGCCTCGCGCACGACGGCGAGTACCGCGTGACGATCGCCGGTGTTCGCGACCTCGCGGGCAACGCGCTCGACGCGAGCGCGCTGGGCGACGAAGGCGCGCTCGACTTCACGGCGGACGACGACATCGCGCCGGTCGTGACCGACTCGAGCCCGAGCGAGGGCCAGGTCGACGTCGCGTGGGCCGCGCTCACGCAGGTCGTGGTGCTCTTCTCGGAGCCGATGGACGCGACGGCGGGCACCGCGACGCTGACGGTCTCCGGCGCGTCGACGACGCTCACGGGCAGCTGGGACATGGGCGGACGCCGCCTGCTGCTCGACGTCACCGATCGCCTCGAGAACATCACCGCGCACCGGGTCGCGCTCGAGGGCTACCGCGACGTCGCGGGGAACGCGCTCGACGGAACCGTGCTGCTCGTCGACGGCGCGATCGACTTCACCACCGGCGATCTCTACGAGCCGTACGTCGTCTCGAGCACGCCTGCCGAGGGCGCGACCGACGTCGAGCCGTCGACCCCGACGACGCCGCTCGAGCTCACGATCACGTTCAGCGAGGCGATGGACACCTCGCGCACCGAGGTGACGATCGCCGGCGACGGCGCGTCGATCACCGCGAGCGGCACGTGGTCGATCGCGGGCACGTCGCTCACGGTGCCCGTCGGCGCGCGTCTCAACGCGGGCGCGAGCTACTCGATCGATCTCACCGCGTTCCGCGACGCGACGGGCACGCTGCTCGACGCGGCGCACGAAGGGCTCGTCGACGGCCGGCTGGACTTCACGCTGCGCGCGCCGACCGGCGAGCGCTGCGGTGACGCGCTCACCAACGCGCAGGCCGTGACGGTCGACGGCGCGCTCGAGTGGCAGCTCGCGGCGAGCGGCGTGACCGCCGACGACGGCGCGGTCACCTGCACGCCCACGAACCCCGTCCTGCCCGACGGCGTGGTGCGCTACCGCAAGACCACGCCGAGCCTCTCGGCGGGCGGCACCGCGCTCCACATCACGCTGCGCAACGGGTTCAACTTCGAGGTGACCTCGGACACCTGCGAGCTCCCCGCCGCCGATCCGTCCGACCAGCTGCGCTGCTCGTACATGAACGCCGACAACACCGGCCTCGTCGAGACGTGGCTCGATGTCGGTCCCGGCGACTACTACGTCTGGGTCAGCAACTTCGACGACTTCGCGCAGACGACGGTGCGCATCGCCGAAGAGGCGATGCCGCGCGACGGCGAGAGCTGCATCGCGCCCTACGACAGCACGACCGACGCGACGATCTACACCGCGCCGGCGAGCGCCGACGGCGAGCACGTCTGGGCGATCACGACCGGCACGATCCACGGCATGGAGCGCACGGTCACGCCTGCCGGGCCGGGCCCGCTCTCGTGCGATCCGACCGTGCCGCTCGGCCACGACGCGGTGATCGCGTTCGACAAGACCAGCGACGCGAGCCTCGTGACCGTCAGCGTCGTGCCCTTCGGCCGCGCGTCGCCGTTCGGAGCGCCCGCCCCGCACATCGACGTGGAGATCTCGCGCGGCGGATGTGACCCGACGACCGCGGGGCGGGACATCGAGGTGTGCGCGACGCGTCTCACCGGCCCCGGCGGCGGCGCGAGCTTCACGATCGACGGTCCCGCGGGTCGCCTCGACACCTGGCTCACCGCGCCGCAGCAGCCCGCGCCGCCGAACGGCCTGATCACCGCGTTCGTGCCGTTCCCCGGCGCGACCGTGCGCATCTCGGAGTTCACGCCGGGCCTCGGCGACACCTGCGCGAACGCGATCCCGCTGAGCCCCGGCGCGAACACCATCGCGCCCGATCGCACGCACCGCGCGTACGCCCCGTCGTGCCTGCCGTCGGGCGGCCTCACCTGGTACCGCTACACGCCGACGCGCAACTTCGGGATCGTCCGCACCGACGTCGCGACGCGCGGCGCCCTCGTGGGCGCGGCGAGCGCGAGCACGATCAACTGCGGCGCCGATCTCACCACGGGCGTCAGCGCGCCCACCACGGTCGGCGAGGACGTGTGCATCGCGGTCGCGTCCGGCTCGGGCGCGACGACGCTGACGATCCAGGAGCTCGACTTCGGCGGCGTGCGCGGCGTGCCGACCGATCTCGGGATCACGTTCCCCGCGACCGCGCCCGAGACCGTCGGGTTCTCGAGCCCGCGCTGGATCGCGACGACGCCGACGCACATCGCGGTCGGGCTCAACCAGCGGATCGTCGCGAGCGCGCCCATCGCGGGCGGCGCGGACTTCTCGCTCTCGACGCTGGGCGGCACGACGCGTCAGCTCGGCCTCGGAGCGCTCTTCGACGGCACGTCGATCATCGGGACGATGTCGAGCGGCGTCGCCACCGATCCGCGCGTCGCGCGCGTCACCGACGCGATGGGCGCCGCGTTCACCACCGACCCCGCGACGTTCGTCGACACGCCGCCGGCGCCCACCGGCTATGCCGCCAAGCAGACCAACGCGATCGCGCGCGACGGTGACAACGTGATCGTCGCGACGGCGCGCTCGTTCTCCTCGCCTCCGTCGACGCAGTTCTATTCGATCCCGATCGCCGGTGGCGCGGCGACGCTTCTCGGAGAGAACACCACGTTCGATGGCGTCGCAGGCCTCGCGGCGGACGCCACGTACTTCTACTTCACGACGATGGTCGGCACGACGCGCGGGCTCTTCCGCCTGCCGCGCGGCGCGCTCGCGAGCCCCTCGACGCCGCCCGAGCTCCTCGTCGCGGTGACCGTCGACCTCAACAACCAGCCGGTCTATCTCGACGCCGCGAACGACGCGCTCTACTTCCGCGCGACGGCGATCTCGATCACGAGCTCGAGCTCGGAGGTCTGGCTCGTCATCGATCCCGACGGCGTGACCCCCGCGTTCGCCGGGCCGATCTGGCGCACCACCGTGGGCAGCGGGCTGGGGTTCGATCCGAGCGGGCCCTCGCTCTTCGTGATCGACGCGTCCGCGGGCGTGCAGAGCGCCGCGCGCTGGTTGCGGCTCGACTGATCCGATCTCGGTCACCGGAGGAGGCGCCCGATGGCAAGGAACGCACGCTCGTCGATCATCCCGTGCTCGCTCGCGGTCGCGCTCGTGGCATCTGCATGCAGCGGCGACGACGAGCCGCCCTCCGGTGACACGACCCCGCCGTCGGTGGTCGAGGTCTCGCCGCCCGACGGGGCGACCGGCGTCGCGCCCGACGCGACGCTCCGCGTGCGCTTCTCGGAGCCGATGGACCGCGAGGCCGGCGCGCTCGTCGTGCGCAGCGGGGACACCAACCTCCCGCTCGGCGCGCCCTCGTGGAACGCGTCGGGCACCGAGCTCTCGGTGCGCCCCGCGGCGCAGCTGCCGAGCGGCGCGGTGTCGGTGATCGTCGACGACGACTTCACCGACGTCGCGGGCAACCCGCTCGCGATGTCGGTGGAGGTCGCGTTCGCGGTGGTCGATCTCGATCCGCCTCGCATCGTCTCGAGCACCCCGGCCGAGGGCGAGACGAGCTCGGTGGGCACGACGGAGATCGTCTTCGAGCTGAGCGAGAGCGTGCGCGGGGATCTGCCGTCGATGACGATCACCGGAGACGGCGCGCCGACGCTCGGCACGCCGTCGTGGAGCGACGCGCGCACGCTGCGCGTCCCGGTGAGCGGCCTCGTGCACGAGGGCGCGTACCGCGTGACGATCGCGGGCGTGCGCGACCTCGCGGGCAACGCGCTCGATGCGAGCGCGCTGGGCGAGGAGGGCGCGCTCGACTTCACCGCCATCGACGACGTCGCGCCGGTCGTGACCGACTCGAGCCCTTCCGAAGGCCAGATCGACGTCGCGTGGGACGCGCTCACGCAGGTCGTCGTCCTCTTCTCCGAGCCGATGGATCCGACCGCGGGCAGCGCGGCGCTCACCGTCTCGGGCGCGGCGACGACGCTCACGGGCAGCTGGGACATGGGCGGCCGCCGCCTGCTGCTCGACGTCACCGGACGCCTCGAGAACCTCACCGCGCACCGCGTCGCGCTCGAGGGGTATCGCGACGTCGCGGGCAACGCGCTCGACGGAACGGTGCGCCTCGTCGACGGCGCGATCGACTTCACGACGGGCGATCTCTACGCGCCGTACGTCGTCTCGAGCACGCCTGCCGAGGGCGCGACCGACGTCGCGCCGTCGACGTCCGCGTCGCCGCTCGAGATCACGATCACGTTCAGCGAGGCCATGGACACGTCGACCTCCGACGTCACGATCGTCGGAGACGGCGCGTCGATCACCGCGAGCGGCACGTGGTCGATCGCGGGCACGTCGCTCACGGTCCCCGTCGGCGCGCGCCTCAACGCGGGCGCGAGCTACTCGATCGATCTCACCGCGTTCCGCGACGCGACCGGCACGCTGCTCGACGCGTCGCACGAAGGGCTCGCCGACGGAGCGCTCGACTTCGCGCTGCGCGCGCCGACCGGCGAGCGCTGCGGCGACGCGCTCACCAACGCGCAGGGCGTGTCGATCGACGGCGCGCTCGAGTGGCTCGTCGCGAACGAGGGCGTGATCGCCGACGACGGCGCGATCACGTGCATGACCAGCGAGCTCACGCTGCCCGACGGCGTGATCCGCTATCGCAAGACCACGCCGAGCCTCTCGGCGGGCGGCACCGCGCTCCACGTCACGGTGGGCGGCTACGCGAGCTTCGAGGTGACCGCGGGCACGTGCGAGCTGCCCGCTTCCGCGGGCCCGCTGCGCTGCTCGTACATGAGCGCGGGCCCCGCGGGCGAGAGCGACACGTGGCTCGATGTCGGTCCCGGCGACTACTACGTCTGGATCAACAACTACGAGACGTTCGGCGAGACGATGGTCCGCATCGCCGAGGACGCCGATCCGCGCGACGGCGAGAGCTGCCTCGCGCCCTACGACGGCGCGACCGACGCGACGATCTACACCGCGCCGGCGAGCGCCGACGGCGAGCACGTGTGGGTCGTCCCCGAGGGCCTGATCACCGGCATGGACCGCACGGTCACGCCGAGCGGCGCGCTGTCGTGCGATCCGACGACGCCCCTCGGCCACGACATGGTCGTCGCGTTCGACAAGACGCGCGCCGACAGCCTCGTGACGATCGACGTCGTGCCCTTCGGCAATCCGTCGCCCTTCGGACCGACCGCGCACATCGACGTCGAGGTCGCGCGCGGCGGGTGTGATCCCACGACCGCCGGGCGCACCGTCGCGGCGTGCGAGACGCGCCTCTCGCCCGAGTCGGGCGGCACGACGATCACGCTCGACGGTCCCGCGGGTCGCCTCGACACCTGGCTCGTCGCGCCGCAGCAGGCGTCGGGACCCGGCGGGCTCATCGAGGGCTTCGTGCCGTTCCCCGGCGCGACGGTGCGCGTCTCGGAGTTCACTCCGGGCCTCGGCGACACGTGCGCGAACGCGATCCGGCTGAGCCCCGGCACGAACAACGTCATGCCCGATCGCACCCACCGCGCGTACGCGCCGTCGTGCCTGCGCGAGGGCGGGCTCACCTGGTACCGCTACACGCCGACGCGCAACCTCGCGATCGTCCGCACCAACGCGGCCACCGGGGGCGCGGTCGTCGCCGCCGACGGCACGGAGCTCGGGTGCGGCGCCGATCTCGGCGAGGGCCTCCTCGCCGCGACCACGGCGGGCCAGGACGTGTGCATCGCGATGCAGTCGAGCGCCGCGATCACGTCGCTCGCCATCGAGGAGCTCGACTTCGGCGGCGTGCGCGGCGTCGAGACCGACCTCGGCGTGCGCTTCCCGGCGACCGGCGCGGAGAACGTCGGTCTCTACAACGTGCACTGGATGGTCACGACGCCGAGCCACCTCGTGCTCGGTCTCGACGGAGAGCAGATCGCGACCGCGCCGCGCGCGGGTGGCGCCGACTTCTCGGTGAGCGTCGCGGGCCTCTCCCCGCGCACGCTCTCGTTCGGCGCGATCCTCGACGGCGCGCGCATCCTCGGCACCGTGACGGGGAGCGGCGCGATGGAGCCGCGCCTCGCGCGCGTCGCCGATGCAGCGGGCGTCGCGGCCGCGGTGCCGGCGTTCCTCGACACCCCGCCGACGCCCTCGGGCTACGTCGAAGAGGAGATTTCCGCGATCGCGCGTGACGGCGCGAACGTGATCGTCGCGACGACGCGCAGCTGGTCCGAGACGCCGGCCCTCACGTTCTATTCGATCCCGCTCGCGGGCGGCCCTGCGACGCGCCTCGGGCACAACACCGTGCTCAACGGCGCGGGCGGCCTCGCCGTCGACGCGACGTACTTCTATCTCACGTCGCAGGTCGGCCCCGATGGCGGCCTCTATCGCCTGCGCCGTGACGCGCTCGCGAACCCGGCGTCGCCGCCCGAGCTGCTCGTCGCCGCGCGGATCGACGCGCTCGCGTCGCCGGTGTTCCTCGACCCCGCGAACGACGCGCTCTACTTCCGCGCGACCGAATTCGCGTTCATCGGTCCGAGCACCGCGCACGTCTGGCTCGTGCTCGATCCCGACGGCGCCGCCGGTCCGCGCTTCGCCGGACCGATCTGGCGCTCCACCGCGGGCCAGGGAATGGGCTTCGACCCTGCCGGGCCTTCGCTCTTCGTCATCGACGTCTCGAGCGGACGCAACGAGACCTCGCGCTGGCTCCGCCTCGACTGAACGCCCGACCTCGATCCGACGGCTACACATGCGCAGCACTCACACCGCAGTCCTCACTCTCCTGCTCGCGCTGATCGGCGGCTGCACCGTCGGTGAGCCGAGCGAATCCGACGCCGGCTCTCAGGCCGACGCGACGAGCGCCGACTCCGGAGCGCCCGACGCGGGCTCGATCGAGTGCGGCTCGCGCGGCGACACCGTCGGCGAGGCGTGCGGCTCGTCGACCGAGTGCGACGACGGCTGCTTCTGCAACGGCGTCGAGCAGTGCGTCTCCGGCGCGTGCGTGCGGCGCGATCCGCCGTGCGTCGACGAGCTCGACTGCACCGGCGACCTCTGCGACGAGGCCACCGACACCTGCGACCCCGCGCCCGACGACGCCGCGTGCGCCGACACGAACATGTGCAACGGCGCGGAGGTCTGCGTGCCCGGCGTGGGCTGCGTCCCGGGCCCGCGCCTCGTCTGCAACGACGACGACCCGTGCACCATCGGCACCTGCGATCCGGTCACGGGCTGCGCGTACGTCGCGCGCGATCTCGACGGCGACGGCCACAGCGACGACCGCTGCGGCGGCGACGACTGCAACGACGATCCGTCGGTCGGCGCGTCGGTGCATCCCGGCGGGACCGAGGTCTGCGACAACGGCCTCGACGACGACTGCAACCGCGTCACCGACTACTACGAGCTCGCGTGCCGCGCGACGAACGACGACTGCGCGCGCGCCGAGCTGCTCCCGGGCCCGGGCACCTACGTCCGCACCACGCGCGGCGCGACCAACCACTATCCGCTCAGCTGCTTCGCGGGTGGCATCGACACCGTCTTCCGCTTCCACCTCGACGAGCCGCGCGACGTCTCCGCGTCGCTGCGCCTCGAGTCGACCGGCACCGGCGCGCTCGCGATCCGCGCCGCCGATCGTTGCGCCGACGGCCCCGACGTCGCGTGCGGCAACGCGGTCGCGACGCGCGCGCTCCCCGCCGGCGATCACGTGCTCGTCGTGCGCACGAGCGCGGCGGTGACCTTCACGCTCTCGCTCTCGTTCGACGCGCCGAGCGCCGAGGAGAACACCGACGTGTGCGGCCCCGGCACCACCGACATCTCGGGCGGCGGCGTGTTCACCGGGCTCTTCGCCGACGTCGAGGACGACTACGAGATCGCGTGCAACGGCGGCGCGCCGACGCGCGACGTCGCGTACCGGCTCGTGCTCACCGAGACGTCCGACGTGCGGCTGAGCGCCGAGACCAGCACCGGCGCGCCCGTGACGACGTACCTCGCGCTGACGCGCGACTGCGACAACGAGCTCGGCGCGATCGGCTGCGCGACCAGCGGCTCGCCGCAGCTCTTCCGCCAGTCGCTCGCGGCCGGCACGTACTACGTGCTGATCGAGTCGGCGAGCGCGACCGCGCTCACCTGGCGCCTCGAAGCGACGATCACGCCCGCCGCGGTGCGCGAGCCCGGCGACGCGTGCGTCGCGCCGCTCGACGTGACGAACCGCAGCGCGACCGTGCCGATCTCGGAGCTCTCGCTCGACACCGGCACCGGCTGCGGCGGTGACACCGCGGCGTTCCGCGACGCGACGTTCGCGTTCACCACGAGCGAGGTGCAGGACGTCATCCTCACCACGGACACCGGTGGCCCGCACTACGCGTCGGTCTCGCCGCTCTGCGGCGATCGCGCGGCCGAGACCTTCTGCTCGAGCGGCTCGCCGCGCGTCACCCAGCGCCTGCTGCGCGTCCCCGCGGGCACGCACTACGTCACCGTCGCGACGACGCAGCTCACCGGCGACGTGACCGTCTCGGCGATGCTCGCGCCCGCGACGTTCCCGCCCGCGAACGACGAGTGCGGCGGCGCGATCGATCTCACCGACTCCGTGCTCTCGCGCGCCGACCTCACCGCCGCGTCGGACGACGTGCTCTCGTGCGGCGGCAACGGCGCGGTCGACACCGTGCACCGCCTCGTGCTCACGCAGGAGCGCGCCGTGACGTTCGTCGCGCGCCGCACCGGCGGGAGCACCGAGCCGCTCGCGATCGGCGTGCGCGAGGCGGGCACGTGCACCGTGCGCTCCTCGGACGCGTCGTGCGGCTTCGGAATGCCCGCGGTGATCAGCACGACGCTGCGCGCCGGCACGTACTTCGTCGTCGTCGAGGCGCCGACCGCGCCCGGGCCGTACTCGCTCGTGGCCTACCTCGCCGAGCCCTGAAGAGCCGACATGAACACGCGCAACAAGCCCTTCCGCGCCACGCTGCTCGCGCTGCTGCTCGCGCTCGCCGGGTGCACCGGCGATCCCGGCCCGTCCGGTCCGCTCGGCGAGATCGACTCCGACGGCGACACGATCTCCGACGCGGACGAGCTCGCGGCGGAGCGCGTCGACACCGATCACGACGGCGTCCTCGACGCGCGCGATCCCGACTCCGACGGCGACGGAGTGCTCGATCGCGACGAGGCCGGCGACGACGAGCTCGCGTCGGCCCCGGTCGACTCCGACAGCGACGGTCTCGCCGACGTGCGCGACACCGACTCCGACGGGAACGGTCGCTCCGACGGCGCCGACGGAACCGAGGACACCGACGGCGACGGGCGCGCCGACTTCGCCGATCCCGACGACGACGACGACGGCCTCGCCGACGGCGTCGAGCTCGGCTCGAGCGCCGCGTTCCCGAGCGACACCGACGGTGACGGCGCGCCCGACTTCCGCGATCCCGACAGCGACGACGACACGATCCGCGACGGCGACGAGGGCACCGGCGACACCGACGCCGACGGCACGCTCGATCGCTTCGACGACGACTCCGACGCCGACGGACGGCCCGACACGCTCGAGGCCGGCGACGCCGATCTCGCGACGCGCCCGATCGACACCGACGAGGACGGCGTCCCCGACGTCCGCGATCGCGACGCCGACGGCGACGGCCTGCCCGACGGGCACGAGGTCTCCGAAGGCAGCGACCCGCTCGACGCCGACAGCGACGACGATGGCGTCGGCGATCTCGTCGAGTCCGCCGCGGGCACCGATCCCAACGACGCCGGCGTCAGCCCGCTCACGCGCGGCGACTTCGTGTTCGTCGTGCCCTATCGCGAAGCGGCCGAGCCGCGCCGCGACACGCTCGAGCTGCGCACGAGCTTCCAGTACGCCGACGTCTACTTCCTCTTCGACACGACGGGCTCGATGGTCGAAGAGCTCGAGGCGATGAACGCGGCGACGGTCGACGTGCTCGACGCGCTCACGTGCATCGACAGCGGCACGCCGTGCTCCGGCGATCCCGAGTGCGGCGAGGGCCAGGTGTGCAGCGTCGACGGCACGTGCGTGAGCGACCCGCGCGTCAGCGGGTGCATCGCGAGCCTGTACAGCGGCGTCGGCGTCTACGCCGGCACCGCGAGCAGCTATCGCAACATCGTGTCTCTCCAGGGGAATTCGGCGACGACCGAGCGCGGCATCCCGCCCGAGGCGGGCGGCAACGGCGGCGCGGAGTCGCTCTTCGAGAGCGTCGCGTGCGTCGCCGACCCGAGCGTGTGCCTCAACGCGATGTGCGCGGCGAGCGGCATCGGTTGCCCGGGCTTCCGCGGCGACGCGATCCGCGTGCTCGTCACGATCACCGACGAGACGAACCAGTGCACCACCGGGTGCACGGTGAACACCGCGATGGGCGCGGGGCAGCTCCTGCGCGACAACGGGATCCTCTTCGTCGCGATCGACGCCGACGCGGTCGCGTCGCCCGAGCTCGACCTCAAGGCGATCGGCCGCGCCGCGAACTCGCTCGACTCCGCCGGTCGGCCCTACTACGCGCGCGGCACCGCGGCCGCGGTCGCGAGCGCGGTCACCGGGACGATCCGGGACATCGCGTTCGCGCGCCCGATCTTCGTCACGATCGACGCCGAGGATCAGCCCGACGACGACGGCGACGCGCACCAGTTCATCGACCGCCTCGAGGTGAACAACGCGGGCACCGGCACCTGCGCGAACACGCTCTCGACGGCCGACAGCAACGGCGACGGGTTCCACGACTCGTACCCGACCGTGATCCCCGGCCGCGAGCTGTGCTGGGACGTCGTCGTGCGCGACAACGTCACGCAGCGCCCGACCGAGCGCCCGCAGGTGTTCCGCGCGCGCGCCGTGGTGCGCGGCGACGACGCGGTGCTCGACGCGCGCAACATCTACTTCATCGTTCCCCCCGTCGTGGATCGGCCCATCTGATGCGCACCCTCTGCCGCACTCTGCTCGTCGCGCTCGCGCTGCTCGGCGCGAGCGCGTGCACCACGCGCCAGACCGACGACGGCGACGCCGGCCCGATGGTGCCCGTCGACGCGCGCCCCGCCGCGCCGGGTGACGCCGACGGCGACGGCATCCCCGACATCGTCGAGGGCGAGGACGATCTCGACGGCGACGGGTCGCCCAACGCACGCGACGACGACAGCGACGACGACGGTGTCTCCGACGCCGACGAGGCCGGTCCTTCGCCGATGTGGCCCGTCGATCACGACGACGACGGCGTCCCCGACTTCCTCGACGTGGACTCCGACGACGACACGATCGCCGATCGCCACGAGGGCTCGGTCGACACCGACGGAGACGACGAGCTCGATCGCCACGACCTCGACTCCGACGGCGACGGCCGCAGCGATCGCGACGAGGCCGGCGACGCCGATCTCGCGACCCCTCCGATCGACACGGATCGCGACGGCCCGCCCGACGTGCGCGACGCCGACAGCGACGGCGACGGCCTCGCCGACGCCGCCGAGCCCGACGCGGGCTCGGATCCCGTCGACGCCGACAGCGACGACGACGGAGCGAGCGACCTCGTCGAGCACGCGGCCGGCACCGATCCGCGCGACGACACCGACAACCCCGAGGCGCGCGGCGACTTCGTGTTCGTCGTCCCCTTCGTCGACGATCCCGTGCCCGCGCAGCGCACGCTCGACTTCGCGACGGACATCCGCAAGGCGGACGTGTACTTCCTGATCGACACGACCGGCTCGATGGGCGTGCCGATCGACAACGTGCGCACCAGCCTCTCGACGCCGGTGGTCGGCATCATCGATCGCGTGCGCGCGACGATCCCCGAGGCGTGGTTCGGCGTCGGTCAGGTGAAGGACTTCGACGACCCGTTCGTGTTCCGGAACGAGACCGACATCACGTCGGACGCGGCGCGCGCGCAGCTCGGCGTCAACGCGCTGTCTCCGAGCGGCGGCGGCGACGGCCCCGAGGGGCAGGTCCCGTCGCTCTACGCGGTCGCGAGCGGCAGCGAGATCCTGCTGACGCCGGCGCGCACCGACTGCCCGGCGCGCACGTACGGCTGGCCGTGCTTCCGCGAGGACGCGGTGCCGATCGTCGTGCTCGTGACCGACGCACCGTTCCACAACGGCCCCGACGGCTCGTTCGGATATCCCAGCTACACGCGCTACCCGCAGATGCGCGACGCGATCGTCCGCCGCCGCATCCGCGTGATCGGCGTCGCGATCGCGGACGACGCGATCGATCACCTCGAGGCGATCGCGCTGGACTCGGGCGCGGTCGACGCGGCGAGCGTGCCGCTCGTGAGCCGCGCGTTCGACGGCAACGTCGACGGCGTCGTGGTGGAGCAGGTCGACACGCTCGCCGAGGCGTCGCGCTTCGACATCTCCGCCGAGCTCCGCGACGACCCCGCCGATGCGGTCGACGCGCGCATCTTCGTGGATCGCCTCGAGGCGCGCACCGCGGGCGACGAGGCGCGCGGCTGCGTGGCGCTCGCGGCGGTCGACACCGACGCGGACGGCTTCGCCGACATGTTCCCGCGCGTCGGCAGCCGCCGCCGCGTGTGCTTCGATCTGGTCGCGCGCGCGAACACGACGGTGCGCGCCACGCGCGAGCCGCAGCTCTACGGCGCGACGGTGCGGGTGCTCGGCGACGCGTACGCCGAGCTCGACACGCGCCGCGTGTTCTTCCTCGTGCCGCCGGAGATCCCCGACCCCGGGCTCGAGTGATCAGAGCTCGTGCTCGCGTCGTCCGTCCATCCGACACGACGCGTGCTCGACGCGCTCCGTCGCGCGCCAGCCGTCGCCGCTCCGTCGCGCCTGCGACTCGCACACCGCGCGCTGCACGAGGTCGCACGGGCTCGCGCCATGCGGCATCACTCGCACGGGCCGCGCGCACGCGCCGGTGCTCGAGAGCAGCGCGAGGTCACCGCGGCCGTCCGCATCGAGATCGACCGACGTGCGCCGCCCCGAGGCGTGATCGATCTCGCTCGTGACGATCCCCGGCGCCGGCGCGCCGTCGCCGAGCCCGCACACCGCGACCGGCGCGACGTGGCGCTCGAAGTCGTGGCGCGGCTCGCGCGAGGGCGGCGCATCGAAGCGCACGAGCGCGTACGCGGTCGGCGCGCCGCACCAGTCGCAGTCGTCCGCGACCCGCTGGACCCGATCGACGCGCCCGGTGCCGACGAGCCCGTCGACGTCGATCACCGCACAGCGCTCTCCGAGGCGCGGGGCGCGGAACCCCCCGACGTCGATCGCGATGGTGCCCGCGCCGAGCCCCGCGACGTCCGCGCGCACCGGGAAGAGCCGCGCGCCACGCTGCGCCTCGGTCGTCGACGCCACCGCGAAGAGCGCGACGAGCAGCGCCGCGCGCCGCGCCCGGTCCAGCCGGAGGGCCCGCATGGGGGCGTGCGGAGTCAGAGGCCCCAGCGTCGCCAGCGCCGACGTCGCTCCGCTTCTTCCATCGCGCGCGCGCCTTGCTGCGCGGCCTCGAGCACGTCGACGACGAACACGTCGAAGAGCCCGCGCGAGCTCTCGCGCTGCGCCTGCGCGATCGCCTCCGCCTGTCGATCGACCTTCGGCGGCGCGGAGAAGCGCGCGCCCGACGAGGTCTCGACCGTGTCGTCGCCGCGCTCGAGCGCGGCGAGCGCCGCGCCTTCGCCGCAATCGAGGAAGAACCCGGTGCAGCGCGGGCAGTAGTCGATCTCGATCGCGCTCTCGCCGAACCCGACGGCGTAGACCTGCATGCCGATCGGCTCGTGCGTCCCCGCGGGGCACGTGTACGGAGAGTTCCGCACGATGCGCGCGCGTCCGTCGCGCACGAGGAACGCGGCCTCGCCATCCGCGCCGTGCGTCGAGACGCCCTCGCCTGGATCGAAGAACACGCCCGCGCACTGCGGGCACACGTCGATCTCCGCGAACGTGCGCCGCATCGCCTGGAACGGCACCTGACACTTCGGACAAGCACGCATGACGAACAGCGTAGATCGCTCCGGCCACGGCCCGCGAGCACTGCGCGGAGGAGAGAGGATTCACCACGGAGGGCCGCAGAGAACCACAGACAAGAGTCGCTCGAAATCTCTGCGGCGCTCTGCGTTCTCTGCGGTTCGATTCGTCTTCTCTCTCCCGCGACTGCGCTCGTCACTCGAGCTCGTCCTCGAACCACTCTCCGTCTCGCACCCCGACGCGGATGCGCCCGAGGTCCGTCTCCAGCTCGAGCTCGCACGGCTGCGGCTCGGTCGCGTCGATCATCGCGACGAACGCGTTGACGCTCGCCGCCACGCGCGCCTGCTGCTCGCTCGCGAGCGGCGCGCCCTGCTCGTCCGTCAGTCGCGCGCCCATCGCCGGTCCGCTGCCCGCGCTGTACGCGCTCAGCACGTCGCCGGTCTCGCGATCGCGCAGCACGTACACGAACCCGTCGCGCTGCACCTCGGGCGGCGGCCCGTAGTGGGTCCACAGCCGGCACAGCCAATTGCCGAGCGACATGCGCGCCGCGCCGCGCCCCGCGCGCAGATCCTCGAGGCTCGCCCATCCGCGCGCGCGCGTCGTGCCTCGTCCGAGCTCCGCGTCGACGAGCTCGAAGCGCGACGGCGCGGGCACGTCGCCTCCGCCTTCGCCCATGCGCTCGGCGACCCCGCGCGCAGGATCTTCCATCACGTCGCCGCCCGCGCTCTCGGCCCTCGAAGCGCGATCGCGATCCTCCTCTTCGTCGTGGCCGCACTCGCAGCCCGGGACGAAGACGAGGATCGCGATCAGGACCGACGCACGCATCGCGCGGAGGATACCGCGCGTCCCGCTCTCAAGGCTGGTAGAGGAACACGCCGCGCAGGTCCTCGGTCGCGCTGATCAGCACGCGCTCGCCGCGATCGTCCGCCCAGCTCCACGCGCGGAACTGATAGATCGTCCCGGGCTCGAGCTCCGCGCCGCTCCACGTGTAGCTCACGGTCGCGCTGCCGGTGACGCGCGGCACGTCGACGTTCTCGTGCACGAGGTTGCCGAACGCGTCGTACACGCGCACCTCGTAGCCCGCCTCCGACGAGTCGTCGGCCCACGTGAACGTCGGCTGCGCGCTCGTCACGACGTCGATCGTCTCGGCGCCCGGCGACACCACCGCAAGCGCCTCGGTCACCTTGAAGCCCTCGCCGAGATCGACGGTGCCCGCGGTCGCCGGCACCTCGAAGTGCACGATCTCGGTGCCGCCGATGCTGGTGTCGGGGTCGCGCACCAGCGCGTCGTTCTCGAACGCCGCGAGCGCGACGTAGCGCCCGGGCGCGACACCCTCGATGCGGAACGTGCCGCTCACCGGCGCGACGCGCAGGCCCGGAGGCGCCTCGCCGCGCGCGGTGTTCTCCACGAACGTCGACTCGGGGACGAGGATGACGCTCGTCTGCGATCCGCCCGGCGCGTTGACGATCTGCACCGAGCCCGTGACCTCCGAGAGACCCTCGGTCGACGCGCTCAGCACGACGTCGGTCGTCTCCGGTCCGACCACCGAGATCTCGACCGGCGTGACCGCGAGCCCCTGGCGATATCCCGCGATCGTCGTCGTGCTCGTGGGCACGTCGAAGAGCACGAAGTCGCCTTCTTCGTCGGTGATCGCGCTCGCGACCGCGCGACCGCTCTGCTCCGCCACGACGAGCACGCCCGCCGAGAGCTCGTGATCGATCGTGCCGATCACGTCCGCGACGCCCGACCCGACGTCGTCGCGCGCGATCAGCGCGATGTCGGTCGCGGCGTTCATCACGACGAGGTCGTCGTCCGCCGCCGGGGCCGCGGTCCCGAGATCGACCGGGATCGCGGTGCGCGGCGCGGTCGGGTACGACTGATAGCCCGCCGCGTCGGCGCGCAGCGTGATCGCGTCGGCGACGGGCACGCCGTCCGCATCACGCCGCGCGGGCACGGGCAGCGAGTACATGCCGTCGGTCGCGCTCTCGACGACCGTCGAGCGCGCGGCGCCGTTCGCGTCGAACGCGACGACGCGCGCGCCCGCGATGCCCTCTTCGGTGCTCATGTCGAGCACGCGGCCGCGCACGATCACCGGCGCGAAGCACGCGGGCTCACCGTCCAGCACCTCTTCGCACACGAAGCCTTCGTCGCAGCCCTCGGAGCTCCCGGGCGTGCACGCCTCGGGCTCGTCGTCGCCGCAGCCCGCGACCGTCGTCAGCGCGAGCGCGATCGTGAGGATGGAGAGAAGGGACGAGCAGCGATCGGACATGCCACCTCCACCGGCCGGTCTTGCAGCCGGTCGGGGGGTGGATGACCGGCGTCGCCGATCGCTTCACGAGCGGCCGTCCGTGCCTCATCACGCTCCTCGACCGAGGGTCGGATCGTCCGCGATGTATCAGGAGAGAGTCGAAGCTCGAGATCGTGCCCGGCGCGGCCGATTTCGTGCCCTCGGCGCGGTGTCTGGAGGCCGCCGATCACTTTCTCGGGGCCGCCGATCACTTTCTCGGGCCCCCCGATCACGTTCTCGAGGCCGCCGATCGGGGCATTCGGGGAATGGTCCTGGAGAATCGGGGCCGGCGCTCGAGGAATCGGGGCCGCTGCGCGCGCGATCGGGCCACTGCACGAACGAAACGGCGGCCCCGCGATCGCTCGCGGGGCCGCCGTTCGACGAATCGACGCCGCACGCGTCGCGCTCGGACGCGCGGCGATGTCGGAGCGAGCGTGATCGTCCGACGGCGCCCACCGACTCGCTCCGCTCCACGCGCTCCGCGTGTCACTCGACGATGCGGGTCTCGGGCTTGATCGAGCCCATGCGGCCCGACTGGTAGTCGAGGATCGCCTGCTTGATCTCGCCCGGCGCGTTCATCACGAACGGCCCGTACCACGCGACCGGCTCGCGGATCGGAACGCCGCTGAGCAGCAGCAGCTCCATCGGCTCGCTCGCATCGCTCGGCACCGCGAGCTCCACGGCGTCACCGCTGGCGTCGAGCACCGCGAGACGTCGCGCCTCGATCGACGTGCCGCCGATCGTGCCCGCGCCGCGGAACACGTACGCGCCCGCCGCGTGCGTCGCGTCGATCGGCTGCACCACGCGACCACCGGGCGCGATCGTGAAGTGCAGGTACGTGATCGGGACGTGCGTCTCGATCACCGCGCTCGCGCCGAGCGCGCGGCCCGCGACGACGCGCACCTTCACCTTGCCGTCCTCGCTCGTCGCCTCGGGGATGCGATGCGCGGCGATGTCCTGGTAGCGCGGCGTCGTCATCTTCAAGCGACGCGGCAGGTTCACCCAAATCTGGAACGCGTGGACGCGCCCGCCTCGCTCGCGGATCGCGCGCGACGGCATCTCGGAGTGCACCACGCCGGAGCCCGCGGTCATCCACTGCACCGAGCCCGCGCCGAGCGTCCCGGAGAAGCCCGCCGAGTCCTCGTGCTCGACCTCGCCCTCGAGGATGTACGAGATGGTCTCGAACCCGCGGTGCGGATGATCGGGCGCGCCGACGGCGTCGCCGGGCGCGTAGTCGACCGGGCCCATCTCGTCGATCATGAGGAACGGATCGAGCGTCTCGAGCGCCTCGGTGGGGAAGGGCCGATGCACCACGAACCCGGCGCCCTCGACGGTGCGTTGCGCGGTCACGATGTTCGCTACGGAGCGGAGCGTCTGCGTCGTCATGACGAGCCACGCTAGCCACGCGATCGCATCGATGGAAGTGATGGATCCGCGATGGATACCATCGAAGCGATCGATGGATCAGGCGGGCGCCGCACGAACCGCCGAGCACGTGCACGTCGCACGAGAACGAGTAGGGGCCGCTCCCTCCCGCCCGCGCGCGCTCGTCACTGCGCCCGCTCCTCACCCGCCCGCGCGCGCTCGTCACTGCGCCCGCTCCTCACCCGCCCGCGCGCGCTCGTCACTGCGCCCGCTCCTCACCCGCCCGCGCGCCGTGCGCGCGTGCGTGCTCGTCGCTCGGTGATCACCGCGCGAAGCGCGCACACGCGCGAAGCGCGGTGCTACACGCGAGCGTCCGGGCCGCGGCGGAGCGCGGACCGGTCGCGAGCCATCGACCACCAAAGCCAGCGAGGCGGCAGAACCGCGGTACCGGGCGTGGGGGTGTGGGTCTGGCGGCCTCGTGCGACGGGGGCTCGCAGACGTCGACCACGGACTGACGACAGCATCGCGGCAGAGCGCGAAGCGCGCGCCGCGATGCGCCCACCGCGTCCCGACGCTCGCGCCCTCTCGTCCAGCAGCCCGCGAGTCGGCTGTAGGAGAGTTGGGGACGCCTCGAAGAGACAGTCGAAACTGCCGTGCAGGAGGTCGTCCCCGTGGCCAAGCGTACCTATCGGACCGTCGAGATCCAACACGTCGACGCGAGCAAGCTCGCCACTGCGCTCGGAGCGTGCTGCATCGTCGCGATCGACCTCGCGAAGACGAAGATGTTCGCCGGCTTCGCGAGCGCAGCGGGTCGCTGTATCGAGATCGTCCGCTTCGAGCACCCGAAGCAGACGCGCCTGTTCCTCGAGCTGCTCTGCCGTCTTCGTGAGCTCGGCGTCGCGCTCGAGGTCGCGATGGAGCCGACGGGCGTCTACGGCGACGCGCTCCGCTATCAGCTGACTCTGCGCGACATCCCCGTGTTCCGCGTCGACGCCAAGAAGGTCCACGATGCGGCCGCGCTGCTCGACGGAGTGCCGAGCCTGCACGACGCCAAGGCGTGCACGCTGCTCGCGCATCTTCACGCGCAAGGCATCTCGAAGCGCTGGAAAGAGCGGAGCGCAGTCCAGAGGGCGATGCGCAGTCTGATCGACGAGCGCGACCTCTACGCTCGACCTTTCGAGACCGCGTACGGACGGCTCGAAGCGCTCGTCGCGCGTCACTGGCCCGAGCTCTCCCAGCACCTCGACATGGACGCCGCGTGGCACCTGCACTTGCTCTGCGAGATGCCCGGCCCTGCCGAGGTCCGCGCCAGACGCGGCGATGCAGTCGCGCTGCTCCGACGCGTCTCGCGCGCGGCGCTCTCCTTCGAGCGCATCGAGCAGATCGTCGGCTGCGCCGTCAGCTCGCTCGGCGAGTCGATGCACGATCAGGAGCGCTCGTTCCTGCGCTCGCTCGCGCGTCACATGCTCGCGTTGCGCGAGCACATCCGCGATGTCGACAAGCGCATCGAGGCCGAGCTCGCCAATCATCGCGAGCTCCACTCGATCCGCGCCGCGTTCGGCGCCGTCACGACCGCTGCGCTCGTCGCCGACCTCGGCAATCCCGCCGACTACGAATCGTCCGCGTCCTTCGAGAAGGCGATGGGCCTCAACCTCAGGGTCCAGAGCAGCGGCAACAACGCCGGGCAGCACACGATCCACATCACGAAGCGAGGTCCCGGACGCGCGCGTCGGTACCTCTTCCTCGCAGCGCTGCGCTTCGTGCAGAGCGACCCCGTCGCGCGTGAGTGGTACCGAGCGCGAAAGGGCTACCGCGCCGACATCAAGCTCAAGGCCGTCGTCGCGCTGATGCGAAAGCTCGCGCGCGCGATGGTGCACGTCGCGCGAGGAGCGCCCTTCGATGCGACCAAGCTCTTCGACACGCGCTCGATGACCGCTGTGACCGCGTCGCCCTCGCGCGACGCCGGACAATCTTCGCTCGCCGGCTCCTGACGGCGAGCTTCGCGCTCTCTTCTCTTCGCTTCCGCTCCAAGGCGCGAAGATCGAGCGGGTGACGCTCACCTGGGGTGCTCGAGCCCGCGAGGCTGCACCGCGAGTCCCAGCGCACCCTCGAGATCGACGCGGCGGGCGAAATGCCCAACGAGGCCGACCCGACGCCGCTCACGCGGACGTCCGACAAGACAGTTCGGGCCTATCCGTCCCGTCGCTCTCCGATCCGACCGCCTGAAGCCACCGCACACCAACCCTCGTTCGCGGCGAGCCACCTCGCGCAAGAAGGGCCCGGTGTGCGGATCAGCGGGTGCGAGACGCGCCCGATCCGGCGATCACACGCGTCCGCACTTGACTACGACAGCACCCCGGCCGCCAGACCCACACCCCCGCGCCTCCCACCGAAGCGCTGCCGTCCACATCAGAACGCGATCGCGGCCCCCCCCACGATGTTGATCCACGAGTTGCTCCCGAACGACAGGAAGCTCCCGCGCACGAACAGCTCGAAGCGCTCGACGAACAAGAACCGCAGGTCCGCGTCCGCCGAGAAGTCGAACCACTCGCCGAGCGAGCCGAACACCGCGCCGAGCTGCAGCGTGATCGCGCCCTGACAGCGCACCACCACGTCCTCGCAGAACCACGCGTGGCCGCCGACGCGCGCGCCGACCTGGTAGATCTGCCCGCCCGTCGTGAACATCTGCGCGCCGCCGATGCCGAACGACACGAACTCGAGCGCCGGCGGCATCCACTCGACCTCTTCGGTCACGCGCCCGTAGACCGGCTCTGCGCCCGCGACCGGGCCCGACGTCTGCAGGCCCACGCCGCCGCCCACACGGATGCGGAGCTCCGGGAGCACGAGCGTCGGGATCATCTGCTCTTCGAGCTCTTCGATCGAGGGCTCGGGCTCGGGCGCGCCGGCGGTCGGCGAGGGCAAGACCTCGGCGTCGTCGTCCTGCGCGCGCACGAGCGCGGGGCGCGACGCGATCACCGCGAAGAGGAGGGCTGGGACGACGATCCGTCCGGCAATCATGGGCGCGAGCCTGTCCGAAGGTGGACGACGCGACCAGCGGATTTGGCGGATTCGTGGCGAGCCGGAGGAGATCACGCGCGCGACGGAATCGCGGTACGGGGCGCGCCGTAGAGCACGTCGATGCGCAACGCCTTCCTGCTTCTGGTGATCGTCGTGCTCGCCGCGATCGTCCCGCGCGTGTGGCTCGGTCGCGAGCCGGCGCGTCTCTTCGACGGAGATCGCGCGACCCAGGACGCGCTCGCGCGCGAGGTGATCGCGTACGCCGAGCGCGACGTGGACGAGGGCGCGTTCCACACCGGCAGCGCGCTCTTCGACGGCGAGTGGGCGTTCGGCACGCATCAGATGACGCTGCTCGCGCTCGGGCAGATCGTGCTCGAGCACCCCGAGCTGCGCGACGCATACGTGCCCGCGATGCGGCGCGCTGCGGATCGTCTGGTCGACGCGGGCACGCTGCGCTTCGCGGCGTCGCGCTGGGGCGAAGATCCGATCGCCGCGCTCGACGGAGATCACGGCCACGCGTACCTCGGCTACGCCGCGCTCGCGCTCGGCATGTTGCGCGCGGTCGATCCCGAGACGCCGCACGCAGCGCTCCACGATCGCATCGAGGCCGCGCTCGCGCGTCGCCTCGCGCGCGCGCCGCACGCGCTGATCGAGACCTATCCGGGCGAGAGCTATCCGCCCGACGTGCTCGCGGTCGCGGGCTCGCTCGGTCTGCACCAGCGCGTGACCGGCGCCGATCATCGCGCGCTGCTGGACGCGTGGTCGCGCACCTTCCGTGCGCGATGGATCGACGCGTCGGGCTACCTCGTGCAAGCGGGCGACGCGCGCACCGGAGAGGCGCGCGACGCGCCGCGCGGATCGGGCACCGCGATCGGCGCCTACTTCGCGTCGTTCGTCGATCGCGACATGGCGCGCACGCTCGACGAAGGGCTCGCTCGGCGCGGGCACGCGACGTTCCTCGGCTTCGGCGGCGTGCGCGAGGGCGCGGAGGGCGACATCGACTCGGGCCCGGTGCTGCTCGGCGTCGGCGTGTCGGCGACGGGCTTCGCGCTCGCCTCGGCGCGCATCCACGGCGATCGCGATCGCTACGTCGAGCTCGCGCGCACCGCGTGGCTCTTCGGCGTGCCGGTCGATCGCGAAGGAGGAGGACGACGCTTCGTCGCGGGGGGTCCGCTCGGCAACGCGCTCCTGCTCGCGATGCTCACCGCGAGGGCGTCGTGAAGCGCGTGCTCGTCGCGGTCGTGGTGCTGGCGATCGCGCACGAGGTGCTGGCGATCGCGCTCGATCGCGCGGACCTGATCGAGCGCTTGCTCTCGCCGAGCGTCGACGCGCTGATCGCGATCCCGTTCGCGCTCGCGCTCTACGCGATGCGCCTCGTGCTCTTCTTCGTCGCGCCGGGGCTCGTGGTGATCGCGCTCGCCGCGTCGGCTCAGAAGCCGAGGCAGGTGTCGGCGACGCAGGCGCGCTCGTTCACGCAGCGCTGATCGCTCGGGCACTCGTCGTGGGTCTCGCACGCGTCGCCTTCGGCGCGAGCCGCGGGCGCGCAGCTCTCTTCGCCGGTGTCGTCGGGCACGCACGGCGCGCCACACTCGTCCGCATCACGGCACGAGGCTCCGGTCGCGAGATCGGCGACGCACACGTCGCGGTCGCAGTGCGTGCCGGGCTCGCACTCGTCGAGGGCGCACGCCTCGCCGAGCCGCGCGGCCCTGCACGTTCCGTCCGCGCCGCACACCAGCCCCGACGTGCACGCGCCCTCGACACACGGCTCGCCGGCGCCGGGCAACGCGGTGCATCGCGAGCTCACGCACTCGAGCCCTTCCGCGCAGAGACGCAGCAGCTCGCTGCACGCTTCGCCTTCGCCGGGAAACGGCTGGCAGGTGCCGCCTTCGCACCACAGCCCTGCGGCGCACGTGGTCTCCGTCCACTCGCACGTGCCGGGCTCGCCCACGAGCCCGCGCGGCGCGCAGCGCCCTCGCACGCACGCCAGCTCGCGCGCGCACTCATCGTTCTCGGCGCACGCCTCGCCCTCGTCGAGTCGCGGGCGGCAGCGGCCGATCGAGAGCCCACACTGCTCGCCGGAGGCGCACTCCGCGCAGCCCTCGTGCCGCGCCGGCGCGCATCGACCGTCGACGCACGCGAGGTCCGCGTCGCACTCGTTCGTGCGCTCGCAGCTCGCGCCCTCGGCGCGCGGGGCGACGCACACGCCGACACAGCGCAGACCCGGAGCGCAATCGCTCCGGTCGTCGAACGGCGTCTCGTCGCAGGGCTCGCCCTCGAGCCGCGGCGTCTGGCAGCGCGACGTCTCCTCGTCGCAGACCAGCCCCGGCGCGCAGGTGCCCGCACACGAGCGCCCCTCGCTCGGCAGCGCATCGCACAGGCCACCGAGGCAGACGCCGTATCCCGCGGCGCACGTCGCGAGCTCCGCCGCGCAGCGATCGCCGATCTCGACGGGGAGATACACGACGCGCGAGAGTCGGACGTCGACGCGATCGCAGCGCGGCGCGCGATCCAGCTCCGCGAGGAGGTCGCGTGCCGCGCGTCGGTCCGCGATCACGCCGGCGTCGAGGAACGCACGGCTGGTCCGCGCCACGTCGTCGACGAAGCGCTGCGTGCAGCGCGCGACGTCGATCGTCCCGGTGCTCGAGAGGACACCGCAGCCGCACGCCTCGCGCCGGCGACAGCGCCACTCTCCGATCTCGCGCGCCACGTCCAAGACGGCGGCGGGCTCGGGTGGCGGTGGTCGCTCGGAGCTCGCCGGGCAGCCGGCGAAGAGTGCGAGCCCGAGCACGAAGAGCAGCGGGAGACGACCGCGGGACATGACCCGCAGTCTACCTCGCGTCGCTCACGGCGCGGGCGTCGTCGTCTCGCTCGCCGGCTGCTCGGCGTGATCCAGCAGCGGCAGCGCGTGGCGCAGGTGCGGCCACCACCACGCGTGCGTCCAGTACGCCGCGAGGATGAGCCCCGCGATCACCGCGACCGTGATCCGTCCGCGCGTGCTGCTCGCCTCGTCGTCGGAGCGCGCGATCACCGGCACGAGATCGCTGCGATCGATGCGCGAGCCCTCGGGCCGCGGCGGACGGCGCGTGAAGAAGAGCCCGAGCCGGCGCGTGAGCATCAGCCGATCGTTGAGCGCCCAGCCCGCGCCCTCGAGGAGGATCGCGAGGTTGCGCTTGCGCAGCTTGAGCCACCCGAGGAACGCCGAGGGCACCATCACGATCGCGGCGATCGCGACCGCCGCGCGCACGACGTCGATCAGGCTCATGCCCTGCAGCTGGTTCATCATGAACGCAGCCGACGAGCCCACCGCGGCCAGCGCGAGGCCGCCCGATGCGATCACCCCGCCGAGCGCGCCCGCGCTCGCACCGGGCGCTGCGCTCGCGGGCGCGGCGGCGGCCGGTGCCGCGGCGGGCGTCGGTGCCGCGGCGGCCGCGTCGTGACGCGCGCGCTCTTCGCGCACCCGCGCCTCGGTGCTCGTGATCGTCGACTCCATCGCGGCGTCGCCGGTCTTGCCGAGCTCCTCGAGCTTGCTCGACACGAAGCGACCGACGCGCGCGAACGGCGCGATCGCCGCCTCCCACAGCGACACCGGCTGCGGGACGATCTGCACGACGCTCGCGTCGAGCTCGACGTCCGAGGGATCGCGGAACACGCCGCGCTTGCCCACCGTGATCCCCGCCGACGTGCCCGCCGTGACCGGCACCGCGACCTCGAAGGGCGGCTTGCCCGCGGGCTCGATCTTCACGTACGCGACGAACGTGTTCGAGCTCTCGGCGAGCGCCGCGTGCGCCGCGCGATCGGGCACCTCGACCGCGAGCGCGAAGTGACGTCCGCCGAGCGTGAGCGTGCCGCGCTGGAAGAGCGCCGAGCGTTTGTGATCGAAGAGCTCGGGCATCGCGATGAAGTTGTTCGCGAACCGCAGCAGCCAGCGCTGGTGGAGGATCAGCTTCTCCAGCGACGCGATCGCGTCGAGCGTCGGCTTGTGCGCCACGTCCTTCGCGATCGCCTCGCCGATCGCGTCGAGCTGCGCGCCCGTGAGCTGGCGCAGCTTCGCGCCGAGCCCGATCACGCGGTCCTTCTCGCCCTCTTCGATCCACGCGAGGATCGCGTCCGACTTCGCGCGCAGATCGCGCCACGCGCTCTCGGGCAACACGTCGCCCTCTCCGAGCACCGGCACGACGACCTCGCGGCGGAACGTCTCGATCGCCTCGTACGCCGGACCGCGCACCACCTCGGCGAAGCGCAGCGTTCCATCGGCGCGCGGCGGCGCGATCGGCAGCGCGCGCGCCGCCTTCGCGAGCGCCTCGCGATCCCCCATCGCACCGCGCACGTGATCGGCGGGGAGGCGCAGCTGCTCGCCGGCCTCGGGCTGCGCCGCGACGAGACGGCACTGCACGAAGTACTCGTCGAGCACGTCGCGCGCGGCGCGCGTCGCCTTCGCGCGCGCGATGCTCGCGTCGCCCCACACCATCAGCGCGCTCTCCGCGTCGAGCCGCGCGAGGCCCGCGTCGCGTCGCTTCCGGAACGCCTCGAGCATCGCCGCGTCGATGCCCTTCTTGCCGGCGAGGTTCTCCTTCGCGTCGAGCACCGACAGGATCGTGCGCACCGCGTCGGCGACGCCCGCATCGGTGATCGTCTCGGGCGCGACGATGCCGTCGCCGTTGATGCCGCTCGCGCGCAGCGCCTTCGCGCTCTCGCGCACCTGCGCGAGCGAGATCGACTTCTTCTTCTCCGCCGAGGTCGCCTCGAGGATCGTCTCCGCCGCGCGCCGCAGCGACGTTGCTTGCTTCGACAGCGCGGAGAGCTCGAGCACCTCGCTCGCCTCGTCGATGCCGCGGTGCTCGTCGAGCATCTCCGCGGTCCACTTCACGGCGTAGCGCAGGTCGTCGCTCACGATGCGACCGTTGCCGTCGCGATCGAGCGCATCGAGGAACGCCGCGTCGCACGCGAGGCCCTTGCGCGGGCACGCCGTCGCGACCCAGAGCGCGTCGTGGAGCTGGATCGCTTCGAGGAGATCCGCGAACGAGCGGATCTCCACCTGGAGCGAGCCGCCGTAGCGGCGAAAGACGAGACTGGACGCCATGCGGGACGAAGGGTGCCCTACTCACGCGGCGCGACCAACCTCGTCGATCGACGAGGCTCTCGGTCGCGGGGAGACTGTCGATAAATCGGCTCGCCCGCCGTTCCCTCCCGTCCGCGCGCGTCGCGCGCTCCCGTCCGGGACCTGCGGGACGAGCACTCCGCGAGGGCTCAGCGCTCGAGCACGAGCCCGGCTTCCTGCCAGTCCTTCTTCCCGCCCGCGTACACGCGCACGTCCGGGTACCCGAGCTGCGTCAGCGCCGCCGCGGCGACGTGCGAATTGCGGCAGGTCTCGCTCGCGCAGTAGACGACGATCGTCGCCTCGCGCTCCGGCACCACGCTCGCCGCGAGCTCGGCCGCGCGATCGTGCGGGAAGTGGCGCGCGCCCGGCAGATGGCCCGCGGCGAAGTAGCGCTCGGGCAGTGCCTCGAGCAGGACCACGGGCGTGCCCCGCGCGATCAGGGTGGTGAGCTGCTGTCGATCGATGTGGGTCATCTGTTCTCCTGAGGTGAACGATCCGGACGTTTCAGGCGACGGCGTGGACCGCGTCCTCGCGACGCGCGCCGAGGCGGCGCAGCAGCCAGGTGTCGAGCGCGTGGCGACCCCCGCCCGCGATCACGATCGGGAGCGCGAGGCCGAGCGCGAGCAGGTGGTACTCGAAGCCCTCACCGCCCTGGCTCCCGAACCAGTTCATGAAGAAGCCGTGCGAGAGGTGCGCGGTGAGCGCGGCGCCGATCATCACCGCCGCGATGCCGAGCGCGCTCGCGCGGCTGAGCAGCCCGAGCACCAGGAAGAGCGCGCCGAACGACTCGATCAGGATCACCAGCGCCGCGATCGGCGTGGGGATCCCCATGTCGGTCAGGTGCACCATCGTCGGCGAGAAGCCGCCGCCTCCGAACCATCCGAGCAGCTTCTGCGCGCCGTGCGGGAGCATCACGGCGCCGAGCAGCACGCGCTGCGCGAAGAGAGTCGTGTCGTTCGTGTCGGTCTTGAGCAGTCGTTCCATCGTGACCTCCTCGGTACGGACCGAGTCATGGCCCTCGGGACGACGCCGGGTTAGACCGAGCGCGGCGCAATCTGTGTTCTCCCCAGGAGAACAATCGAGGAGGACCCGTGTCGTTCGATCTCGACCGTCTCGGCACGCTCGCGCTCTTCGCGCGCGTGGTGCAGCTCCGCTCGTTCACCGCCGCGGCGCAGCAGTCGGGCATCGCGAAGTCCGCGGTCAGCGCGCGCATCACCGAGCTCGAGCGACGGCTCGGCGTGCAGCTCCTGCGGCGCTCGACGCGCAAGCTCGCGCTCACCGACGAGGGCGTGCGCTTCTACGAGCACTGCGCGCGCGTGCTCGAGTCCGCCGAGGCCGCGGAGGCGGCGGTCGCCGCGGCCAGCGCGGATCTGCGCGGCACGCTGCGCGTGAGCGCGCCGATCGCGTTCGCGCAGATGCACCTCGCGGGCGTGCTCACGGACTTCCTCGCACGCCATCCCGAGCTCGACGTCGAGCTGAGCGCCGACGATCGCTTCGTCGACGTCGTCGAGGGCGGGTTCGACGTCGTCGTGCGCATCGGACGGCTCGAGCCGAGCGGGCTCGTCGCGCGTCGGCTCGCGTCGGATCGCCTCGTCGTGTGCGGCTCGCCGCCGTACCTCGAGCGCGTCGGACGGCCGAGCTCGCCCGCCGAGCTCGTGCACCACAACTGCCTGCACTACGCGCTGGTCTCGCAGCGCGGCGAGTGGCGCTTCCGCGGCGACGACGGGGGCGCGCTGACGATCCCGGTGCGCGGGAACCTCACGACGACGTCGGGCAGCGTGCTCCGCGAGGCCGCGCTCGCGGGCCTCGGGCTCGTGGTGCTGCCGTCGTTCATGGTCGCGCGC
Source organism: Sandaracinus amylolyticus (assembly GCF_000737325.1). NCBI lineage: Bacteria > Pseudomonadati > Myxococcota > Polyangiales > Sandaracinaceae > Sandaracinus > Sandaracinus amylolyticus. Next base: position 8,445,600 of record NZ_CP011125.1, on the reverse strand, counting down.
GACGTCGCCGAGGGACGGCTCGAGCTGGTGCTCGAAGGCCGTCGTCGCGCCGAGATCGGCGTGTTCGCGATCACCGCGGGACGACAGCTGCCGGCGCGCACGAGGGCGCTGGTCGATCACCTGGCGCGCGCGTTCGCGGAGCCGCCGTGGAGCGTCGAGCGCGGAGGCGCGCGAGCGCGCGCCGCCGGCAGCGCGCGGCCTCGCTCGCGCCGATCGAAGCAGAGCGATCCGGAGCCTGTGGACAGATCTCCCGGAAGGAGGCAAGAGCACGATCCGCCCGAGTGAGCCGTGCTGTGATGGACGAGCGTGCGAGAGAGATCGTCGACTTCTGGTTCGCGCCGGAGCAGGAGCGCCGGTGGTTCGACGGAGGACCGGAATTCGATCGCTTGGTGCAGTCGCGCTTCGGCGCGCTGGTCGACTCCGCGATCCGCGGTGAGCTCGACGCGTGGGCGCGCACACCGCGGGAGCGCCTCGCGCTCGTGATCCTGCTCGATCAGCTCGCGCGCAACGTGCATCGCGGCGACGCGCGCATGTACGCGGGGGATCGCAAGGCGCAGGCGCTCGCGCTCGACGCGTTCGATCGTGGGCTGGATCGCGAGCTCGCGTGGATCGAGCGCGTGTTCCTCTCGATGCCGCTGATGCACTCGGAGGACCTCGCGATGCACGAGCGGCTCGCCGCGATCCTCGCGGCGCTCGACGCCGAGTGCCCGAGCGATCAGCGCGCGATGCAGGCCGCGCACGCGGAGCAGGGCGCGAAGTACATCGAGGTGATCCGGCGCTTCGGGCGCTTCCCGCATCGCAACGCGATCCTCGGTCGCGTGTCGACGCCGGAGGAAGAGGCGCTGGTGCGCGAGTGGGCGGCGCAGGGCGCGCTGCCGATCGAGCCGAAGCGCGGCTAGCGCCGCGTCAGTCGATGGGCGCGCGCCACGACGGGGCGCGCCTCGGAGGGTGAATGGAAGACGAGCGCAACGAGCGCACGCCGACGCTGTGGAAGGGCGACGGCTGGACGGCGCGGGTCATCAAGAACGAAGACGACGACGGCTGGGCGGTGGCGATGACCTGCGACGGGCAGAGCGAGCCCGCGCTCGTCGGGCCGTGGACGATGGGGCGCGACAAGAAGAACCCGAAGCCGCTCGACGCGAACGCGTTCGCGACGCTGGTGAAGACGGCGAGCGAGGTGCTGATGCGCCACGAGCAGCAGCGGCGCGCGCTCCTGCATCGCAGCGTGCGCGCGGTCGCGCCCGACGGGCAGCTGCGCCGCGTCGATCTCGACGTCGTGCCGGACGAGGACGATCCCCACGCGTTCGTGACGGTGTTCGGCGACGCGGACGAGGTCCTGTCGAAGAAGCGCGTCGCCGCGTCGTTCAAGCTGACGGCCGAGAGCGCGCGCAAGTGGCTCGTGGAGATCGCGGACGAGGTGTGATCGCCGCGCCGCGGCCTCATGATCGGACGATGTCGAAGGCCTTCTTGCCCGAGGACACCGCGGTGGACGCGGGGCCGGTGTTGCCGCCGCGCCCCGCGACGCCGCTGCCGATCACGCCCGAGGGGCATCGCCGGCTCGTCGAGGAGCGCGCGGCCCTGACGCCGGGCGACGAGGCGACCAAGACGCGCGCGCTGGTGCTCGATCGCATCCTCGCGAGCGTCGACGTGGTGCCCCCTGCGCTGCTCGACGGAGGCGCGGGCTTCGGGTGCGCGATCGACGTGCGCGACGAGCGCGGCGCGCGCCGCACGTACGTGCTGGTGGGGCCGGACGAGGTCGATCCCGCGGCCGGGCGCATCACGGCGGAGTCGCCGATCGGGCGGCGCTTGCTCCGCGCGAAGGCGGGGGACGTGATCGAGAACGAGCGCGGCGGGAAGAGCGAGGAGCTCGAGGTGATCGCGGTGCGCGTCGGCGCGTGATCAGCGCTCGGAGAGCCGCTGCACCGTCATGCCGCGCCAGGAGGCGAGCTCGTCGGCGACGAGGCCGTGGGCGCGCGCCCGCTCCGCGATCCACGCGGGATCGAGACGCAGCTTGCGATATCCGCTCACCCGCATCGTGGTGCGCTCGCCCTCGTGCTCGTGCAGCACGTCCCACACGCGCTGGTAGGTCTCGTCGATCGGCTCGAGCACGCAGGTGAGCGTCCGACGGGCGTCGGCGCGCACCAGGACGAAGCGATCCTCGGGTCGCGCGAATTCGCGGCGCGGCCGGTACGAGAGCAGCGCGATCCCGCTCGGCGCGAGCGTCTGCGCGATCCCAGCGAGGAGCGCGTCGACCTCGTCCGGCGTGCCGAGGTGCGCGAGGGTGTCGCCGAGGCAGAGCACGACGTCGCACGGCTCGCGCCGTGCGCGCAGGAACGCGACGAGCTCGGCGCGCTCGGTCGCGATCGGCAGCGAGCCCGCGAGCGTCGCGAGCTCGTCGAGGAGCGCCTGCGACGTGTCGACCGCGATGACGCGGTGGCCGCGACGCGCCAAGGGGATCGCGGTCGCGCCGAACCCCGCGCCGAGATCGATCACGAGCGCGGGCGCGGCCGGCAGCGCGATCGCGGCGAGCCACGCGTCCGCCGCGGCGATCGCGGTCTCCGCGCCGCCGACGCTCCACGCGTAGATCGCGGCGAGGTGCTCCTCGTAGTGCTCTTCGACGTCGTTCATGGCGAGCATGATGTTCCAGGTCGGGAGGCGCGCGAGCCGTCGCATCGGCGTTATGCTCGTCGTCGCGTGCGTGCAGGGTGGTGGTCCGCGTGCGTCGTGCTGGCGCTCGGGTGTGGCCCGAGCGAGGCGGAGACACGCCTCTTCGTGGTCGTCGCGAGCGATCTCGGCGCGCCTCCGATCGCGCGGATCGTCGCGCGCACGCTCGACGCGGACGGGACGCCGCTCGACGAGGCGACGCTCCCGGTCGAGCCGGACGCCGGTGGCTTCGCGCTGCCGCTCTCCTTCGTCGTCGTCCCTGCGAGCCCCGACGCACCGGTGCGCGTCGAGATCGAAGGGCGCGACGCGCGCGGTGAGGCGATCGTCGTGCGTCGAGCGCGCACGACGGTGCCGCGCGGGACGACGCGCGTGGTGCACGTGCTGCTCGAGGGATGTTGCACCGGCAGCGGCTGCACCGGCGAGAGCACGTGCATCGGTGGGCAATGCCTGCCGGAGGACGTCGAGTCGCTGCCGCTCGACGACGACACGCGCGGGGGCGAGCTCGTGCTCGACGCGTCGTTCCCTTCGTGCTCGCAGCTCGACGGCGGCATGGACATGGACGCGTCGATGCCGAACGACGCCGCCCCGATCGACGCACCGACCCCGATCGATGCGCGCCCCACGTCGACGTGCCCGAGCGAGACGTGCGTCTGCGCGAGCACATGCCAGTGCGCCGCCGACGCGACCTGCGCGTGGACGGGCGAGCGCGGCACGCTCGAGTGCGGTCAGCGGTCGCGCTGCATCGCCGACGCGGGCGACTCGACCAGCGTGCGCTGCGATCGGACCACGCAGTGCGCGGTCACGCTCGGCGCCAGCAGCAGCGCGCATTGCGATCGCGCCACCTGCGACATCGACGTGGGCTCGAGCTCGAGCGTGACCTGCATCGATCGCGCGGCGTGCGACATCACGTGCCGCGACACCTGCAACGTCGACTGCCGCGGCGCGACCTCGTGTTGGCTGCGCTGCGAAGCGAGCGGCAGGTCGGAGATGGTCGACGGAACCGCGCAGTGTCCGTGACGACGCAGTGCCCGTGAGACGACGACGGGCGCGATCCCCGACGAGGATCGCGCCCGCTCGTGCGCCCGATCGGATCAGGCGCGCGTCGGGATGCGGCGGTACCGCGACTCGACGGCCTGGAACACGCCGTACGCGACGAGCCCGATCGCGACCACGATCAGCAGGATCGCGCCGTACGGCTGCTGGGCGATGTCGCGGAGCGCGCCGCCGACACCCTGGGCCTCGCCGGGGCGCGCGTTCAGGCCCGCCTCGACGATCCCCGCGCCGACGATCACGAACACCACGCCGCGCGCGAAGAGCCCGATGCGACCCGCGCGGATCGACCAGCGCCGCTCGGTCGGCGTCATCTGCGTGATCTTGAGGTGCCGCGTGAAGTCGATCGTCCACGCGCGGTAGATCTCGTAGAGCGCGAACAAGATCACCGCCGCGCCCGCGATCACGACCAGCACCGGGCCGGCGCTCCACGAGAGCACTTCGCTCACCCAGGACTGCGAGCCACCCTCTCGCGGCGTGCGTCCCTCGAACGCCATCTGCAGCGCCGCCACACCGAGCGCCGCGTGCAGGACGCCACTGACGCCCCACCCGATGCGCTTCGCGACGCCCTTCGCGCCGTCGAAGGCCGCGCGCTCGGGGTCCATGATCGCCTGCACGAGGCGCCACGCCGCGTACGCGAACAGGCCGATGCCGACGATGGTCAAGAGCACTTGACCGAACGGCTGCTCGCCGATGGTGCGCACCGCGGTCTCGGGACCGCCGATCTCTCCGGCGCCGCTGCCGGCGCCCGTCACCGCCAGGATCGCGAGGACCCCGATCAGCACGTAGACGACGCCTTTCGTGAGGTACCCCGCGCGCGCCATCGGCTCGACCCAGCCGCGCCGCGCGACGGCCCCGCGGGCGTCGGTATGCGTGATCGCCATTGAGCTCTCCTCCTGCTCCGATGGAGAGCACACCGCGTTCCGCTCGAGCGGCGACGGTGCATCCTGCTCGTTCGTACGTCGCGAAACGTCACGCACGGCGCGCCGTGCGTCGCATCGCGCCACGATCTCGCGATCGAGGAAATGCACGGGCGCGATGCACCGTCACCATCGGCATCGACACGCTGCTACAACACGGCCGGGGACTCTCGCGTATGCAGCGGACCGAAGAGCCTCGTTCCGGAGAAGAGGAACGTGTGACTCCTGCCGACGCGCAGGACGCGGATGGCGCACGATCGCGCGAGGCGCTCGCGCCGACGCTCGCGGCGCCCACGCCGACGCCGGCCTCGGTGTCGCGCCCGAGCATCGCGCCCGACGACACGCTCCCGCCCGGCGAGATCCTCGGCGCGCGGTATCGCATCGTCGAGCTCGTCGGGCGCGGAGGGCAGGGCGACGTCTATCGCGCGGACGACCTCGAGGTCGAAGGGCACGTCGTCGCGCTCAAGCTGATGCACCACGCGGCGCGCAGCGACGACGAGAAGGCGAGCGCGATGCGCGAGCTGCGCATGCTCGCGGCGGTGAGCCACCCGACGATCGTGCAGTTCAAGGACTCGGGCTGGTACGGCGCGCGGCTGTGGTTCGTGATGCCGTGGCTCGAGGGTCGCACGCTCGAGCAGGCGGGCCGCATCTCGCGCGCCGAGGCGCGTCGCGTGTTCGAGAGCGTCGCGGCGGGCGTCGCGGCGCTGCACGCGAAGGGGATGCGGCACCAGGACATCAAGCCGAGCAACATCTTCCTCGCGCGCGTCGACGGCTTCGAGGACGCGATGCCGGTGCTGCTCGATCTCGGCGTCGCGGCGCGCGGCGACGACGCGCCGATCGCGGGCTCGCCCGACTACTTCGCGCCCGAGGTCGCGGCGATGTGGCCGACCGGCGGCGACGCGGTGATCGGTCCCGAGGCGGACGTGTACGCGCTCGCGCTCGCGCTGCGCAACGCGCTCGATCCCGACTCCGCGCCGACGCTCGATGCGTTCTCGCGCGAGTCCCTCGATCAGCGCGCGAAGGAGCCGGTCGCGCCGCCTTCGGGGCGTGACCTCGCGTACCTGAAGCCGTGCTTCGAGCGCTGGCTCGCGATCGAGCCCGAGCGCCGTCCGACCGCCGCCGCGCTGCTGCGCGAGCTCGCGGTGCTCACCGCGCCCGAGGATCGCGCCGCGGAGCGCGCGCGCACGCTCCGTCGCATCGCGCCGTGGGCCGCGGGGCTCGTGCTGACGATCGGGTGGTTCGCGTGGTGGGGCCACGGCGAGCTGCTCGCGCACGAGAAGGCCGCGGCGCGCGCCGAGGAGGAAGAGCGCGAGGCCGAGCTGCGCGCGCATCGCGCGTCGGAAGAGGCGGAGCTCGCGCGCGACGCGGCGCGCGACGCGCTCGAGCGCGCTGCGTCGAGCGAGGAAGAGGCGGACGATCGCGAGCGCCAGGCGCGCGCGGCGATGGCGAGGGTGCGCGCGGCACAGCGCGCGCTGGATCGCGCGCAGGGCGATCGCGATCGGCTCGGCGACGCGATCGAGGAGATGCAGCGCGCGCTGAACGCCGCGGAAGCGGCGCGCGAGTCGGAGCGCCGCGCGCGAGAGACCGAGCGCGCGGAGTCGGAGCGTGCGCTGCGCGCGGCGCGCGAGGGCTTCGAGCGCGAGCGTCGCGAGCTGACCGATCAGCGCGATCGCGCGCTGGTCGCGATCACGGAGAGCGAGGTGCGCGGCCGCGAGCTCGAGCACCGCACCCAGCAAGCCGAAGCGCTCGCGAACCAGGCGCAGGCGCGCGCACAGCAGGCGGAAGCACGCGCCAACGAGCTCGACGCGCGCATCGCGGATCTCGAGGCGCGCCTGCGTCGCGCCGAGCGCGCGGCGGCGGGCGCCGGCGGCGGCGAGGCCCAGGAGGAAGCGATGCAGGCTCCCGGCGATCTCGGCGCCGAGCCGACGATCGAGCTCCCGCACTGAGCTTCCGCTCGACGCGTGGGTCGTCGGACCCGGTATCGACACCGCCGACCTCGTGCGAGAGACTGATCTCGGACTGTGGGTACGGGGGCTCACGACGCGAAGCGCGATCCCGCGCGAGACGATCCGTCGCGCGAGGAGCGGAGCGCGCGTCGTGCACGCCTGCTCGTGATCACCGGCGCCGCGCTCGCTGCGTTCGTCGCGGGCGAGGTCGCGCTCCTGCCTCACACGTTCGCGCTGCACGCGTTCGTCGACGTCTCGTGGACGCTCGCCGCGCTCTACACGACGTACCGCGCGGCGCGCACCGCGCGCAGCAAGCGGCGCGCGCACGAGGCGCGACCGTGGTGGTGGCTCGCCGCGGGCACCGGCGCGTGGTTCGCGGGCATGCTCGTGTGGGACTGGTACGAGCTCGTCCAGCGCGTCGTCACGCCGTTCCCCACGCTCGCCGAGGTCGGATTCCTCGCGACCCCGATCTGCTGGTCCGCGGCGCTCTTCTCGATGCGCGGCGCCGCGCCGAGCGAGCACTTCACGTGGAAGCAGCTCGGCGAGCTCGGCGTCGTGCTCGCGACGCTCACGATCACGAGCTCGCTCGTGCTCTACGCGCCCGCCGCGGACCACGAGGCGGGGCCGCTCTTCCTCGCGACCGCGCTCGCGTATCCGGTGTTGCACCTCGGCGCGCTGGGCTTCGGGCTGATCGGGCTCTCGCGCCAGCCGAGCGGCGCGCGCCGCCGCATCTACGCGCTCGTGCTCGCGGCGGTCGCGATGCTCTCGGGCGTCACCACGTTCTACGCGGTCTCGCTGCTGACGCGCAGCTACGAGACGGGCGACGCGCTCGACGTGTTCTGGCTCGGCGCGTTCGCGCTCGTGGTGTGGGCCGCCTCGGAGGACGAGTGGCGCACGCTCGGCGAGGAGCGCGTCGACGAGCGCGTGCGCGCCGAGGATCTCGTGGTCGTGCCGATCGCCGTGCTCACGATCGCGCTCGCGATCGGGATCTTCCGCGATCGATGGAGGCCCGAGCTCGCGCCGGTCTACCTGATCGGCGGCGTGTGCTTCGCGATCGCGATCGCGATGCGCGAGTGGGGCGCGCACCGCATCGAGCGCGCGCTGCGCGACGACGCGCGCGCCGAAGCGGACCGCCACCGGCGCCTCGTCGACAGCGCGCCGCTCGGCATCGGGCGGGTCGACGCGACGGGGCGCGTGTTGGAGTCGAACGCGCGCTTCGACGCGCTGCTCGGCGAGCGCAGCCGCTTGCTCGGCAGCAGCGACTGGGAGGGCATCGGGATCGCGCCGCTGGTGCGCCGCGCGCTCGAGACGCGATCGCGCGTGGTGACCGATGCGCCGCTCGCGCTCGGCGGTGCATCGCTGCGCGTCTCGGTGTCGCCCGACCACGACGGAGACCGCGGCGCGCTCGTGCTCATCGAAGACGTGACCGAGTCCCAGCGCCTGCAGAGCGAGCTGCTCCAGTCGCAGAAGATGCAGGCCGTCGGCACGCTCGCGGGCGGGATCGCGCACGACTTCAACAACCTGCTCTCGGGCATGATCGCGAGCGTCACGCTGCTCAAGCGCCGCGCGACGGGCAACGACGCGTCGCTGCTCGAGCACATGGAGCAGTCGATGTGGCGCGGCGCCGAGCTCACGCAGCGCTTGCTCGCGCTCTCGCGGCGTCGCGACCCGGTGCGCTCGCTCGTCGACGTGGGCGCGGTGATCGAACGCGTGGTCGCGCTGCTCTCGCGCAGCGTCGACGAGACGATCGCGGTGCGCGTGCAGCTGCCCTCGTCGCGCGTGACGTTCCACGGCGACGGCGGACAGCTCGAGCAGGCGCTGCTCAACCTCGGCATCAACGCGCGCGACGCGATGCGGCCGCGTGGTGGCGATCTCGTCTATACGCTGGGCGTCGAGCAGAGCGGCGACAGCCGCGTCGCGGCGATCCGCGTGACCGACGGCGGGAGCGGCATCCCGGTCGAGCTGCGCGAGCGCATCTTCGAGCCCTTCTTCACGACGAAGGACCCCGGCGAGGGCACGGGCCTCGGGCTCGCGATGGTGTACGCGTTCGTGCAGGACCACGCGGGCAGCGTCGAGCTCGACTCGGAGGTCGGGCGCGGCACGACCTTCACGCTCCGTCTGCCGGCGACCGAGGGCGGCGTGATCGCGCCCGAGCCCGAGCGTGCGCGTGAGCTCCCGCGCGGTCGCGAGACGATCCTCGCGGTCGACGATCGCGAGGCGGCGCTCTTCGCCCTCGACACGATCCTCGGCGAGCTCGGCTACACGGTCGCGACCGCGGCGAACGGCGTCGAGGCGCTCGCGGAGATCGAGCGCCGTCGCGGCCTGATCGACGTCGTGATCACCGACGCGATGATGCGCCGCATGGGCGGCCGCGACCTGCTCACCGCGATGCGCCGTCGCGGCATCGACATCGAGGTGATCCTCGCGACGGGGCACGACGCCGAGGCGCACCGCGGCCTCGAGGGGTTCGCGGCGGTGCTGCGCAAGCCGTTCGATCCCGAGGAGACCGCACGCGTCGTGCGCGAGGTGCTCGACGGCCGGCGGCGCGGAGAGCGCGTCCCGGTGCGCAGCGAGCACGAGGTGACGAAGACGGAGATCGACGCAGCCGACGACCAGGCGGGCACGGGCTGAGGCGCGCGGCGGCGCGGGCGACGGACCCACCACCCCGCGCCTCCCACGGCGGCCTCACCGCTCCACGAAGTCCAGCTCTTTCCCGTACGTCTCTTCGATCGCTCTCAGCGACATCATCGACACGACGATCACCACCACGCCGACGATCAGCGCCGCCGTGGCCTCGCCGACTCCCTCGCCGCCGAGCGCGTCGCGCAGCCCGAGGTACACGAACGACACCGGCACCACCGAGCCGCGCACGAAGTTCGGCGCGGTCGTCGCCGCCGTCGCGCGCAGGTTCGTCCCGAACTGCTCCGCGGCGACCGTCACGAACACCGCCCAGTAGCCGTTCGCGATCCCGAGCACGAAGCAGCCGACGTAGAACGCGTCGGTCGAGCGCGAGCCGAACGTGAAGTAGTACGCGAGCGCGACGACGTTCAGCCCGCAGAACGCGAGCAGCGCGCGCTTGCGGCTGCGCATCACCTGGCTCGCGAACCCGCTCGCGAAGTCGCCCAGCGCGAGCCCGAGGTAACACCAGAAGAGGCCCCACGCGGGGTCGGGCAGGCGCTCCATGCCCATCGCGCGACCGATCGAGTCGCCGAACATCACGAGGATCGCGATCGCGTACCAGATCGGCACGCCGACCAGCACGATCCCGACGTAGCGCCGCGCGCGATCGCGGCTCGTGAAGAGCGCGAGGAAGTTGCCGCGCGACACGTCGCTCTTCGCCTTGATGCGCGCGAACATGCCCGACTCGAACACGCCGACCCGCAGCGCGAGCAGCGCGAGCCCGAGCACGCCGCCGATCCAGTACGCGACGTACCACGTCGCGATCTTCGACACGCCGACCGCCAGCAGCGCGCCGCAGATCCCGATGCCCGCGATGAGCGTCGTCGCCCAGCCGCGCGTCTTCGCGGGCAGCAGCTCGGTCACCAGCGTCACGCCCGCGCCGAGCTCGCCCGCGAGGCCGATGCCCGCGACGAAGCGCAGGATCGCGTAGGTCGTCACGTCGGTCACGAACCCGTTCGCGATGTTCGCGACCGAGTACATCAGGATCGATCCGAAGAGCACCGAGAGGCGACCGCGCTTGTCGCCGATCACGCCCCACACCACGCCGCCGAGCAGCATCCCGGCCATCTGCACGTCGAGCAGCAGGTGCCCGACGTTCGCGAGCTGGTCCTCGGTGACGCCGATCGCCTGGAGGCTCGGCCGGCGCACCACGCCGAAGAGGATCAGATCGTAGATGTCGACGAGGTAACCGAGCGCGGCGACGACCACCGCGAGCTTCGCGCTGCGCGACATCGTCTGATCGTCGAGCGTGCCCGGGACCGTGATGGGAGCGGACATGAGACAGCGAACGTCTCAAAGCGTCGCCGCGAACGCAACGCTCGTCGCGGTGGGGACCGGCGTCCCCGCGGCCCGGAACGCGAGGCCTCGGCGCGACTGCTGCCTCGAGTGAGCATTGTCCAGATCGCGTACGGCGTGGCCGCTCCGGATAGCCGAGATCGTGCCGGATGGTCGCGGTCGTGCGGACCCGAAAACCCAGTGGCGACGCGCACCTACACCTCATTCGGAGCGGCACGACGGGTGCAAAAGCACACGCCGGAAAGCGGCTCGCTCGGGACGCGCGACCCGCTCGCCAGGAGGCGTCATGGACCGTTCCTTCTCTCGCGCGCTGCGCGGGCTCGCCCTCGTCTGCTCTCTGCTCTTCGCCACGACCGCGTGCGAGCAGCCAGCCGCGCACGACGAGGAGTCCGCCGACGACTACCCCGAGCTCGCGTTCGGGCACGACGAGATCATGGAGACGTGGTCGCTCGAGGGCGATCACTACGTCTCGCCGCAGCTCGAGGCGCCGCTCGGCGCGACGCGCGTCGGCGTAATGCTCTCGACGATCGACGTCGCGGCCGAGATGCCCGAGCTCGAGGCGCGCGGCGAGGGCGAGTGGGTCGCGATCCAGAACACGTGGAGCGAAGAGGGCGTGCACGTCGGCACCGCCGATCTCCCGGGCGGCGCGACCGCGGTGCAGGTGCGCATCGAGGCCGCGCTCGTCGACGCGATCGCGAGCATCGCGTTCAACGCGGTGGTCCCCGTCGACGCGAACGTCGCGCCCGACGACGAGCTCGGCCCCGAGGACGAGGCGCCCGCGCTCACCGGCGAGGAGCCCGCGGTCGGTCTCACGACCGAGGATCTGCGCAGCGATCTCGCGAGCATCGGCGTCCGCTCGCGCGCGCAGTGGGGCGCGCGTCGTGGTCGCTGCAGCGGTCGCGACGGTCGTCGTTATCGCTTCGCGATCCACCACACCGTCTCGCCGCAGACCGGCAACGTCGCGGCGATGGTGCGCGGCTTCCAGCGCTACCACATGGACAGCAACGGCTGGTGCGACATCGGGTACCACTTCCTGATCGGCGGCGACGGCACGATCTACGAGGGGCGCCCGCTCGAGCAGCTCGGCGCGCACGTCGGCGGTCACAACAGCGGCAACATCGGCATCGCGTTCGTCGGCTGCTTCGACGGCGTGTGCCCGCGCAGCTACGGCTCGCGCACCCCGAGCGACGCGGCGGTGCGCGCCGCGGGCCGTCTCATCCACAAGCTCTCGCGCATCTACGGCATCTCGGTCTCCTCGCGGAACGTGCTCGGTCATCGCCAGCACAGCGGGCAGAGCACGTCGTGCCCGGGCTCGCAGCTGCTCGCGCGGCTCGACACGATCCGCTCGCTCGCGCGCTCGGGCGGTGGTGGCTCGTCCGGCGGCGACACGCGTCCGCCTCCGCTCGCGACGCCGTCGACGGTCGCGGTGCGCTGGTCGCGCGGCTCGGATCGCACGTACACGTTCACCTCGAGCGCGCCCGCCGCGGTCGTGCGCGTCGACTACTACGTCGACGGCTGGCGCATCGGCACCGTGCGTCGCAGCGCGAGCAGCGATCTGCGGATCCGCTATCGCTTCAGCAGCGAGACCCGCAACCGCCGCTTCGAGGCGCGCGGCTACAACTCGAGCGGCGCGATCGTCGCGCGCGCCTACGGCCTGATCGAGCCGGTGCCGGCGACGGCGGTCGCGATCCGGCAGACCGGCCACGCGACGTACGAGTTCAGCGTCGAGCGCGCGCCGAGCGGCGTGCGCAGCATCGAGGTCCGCGTCGACGACGGCTACCTCCTGCGCGACAGCGTGAGCGGCGACACCCGCAGCACGCGCCTCGCGGTGCGCTACCAGTTCCTCGGCCTGCGCACCCGGCCCTTCGAGATCCGCATGCTCGACGGCAGCGGCCGCGTGGTGAGGACCGAGCGCCGCACGTTCACGCTTCGTTGAGCGACATCGCGAAGGGATCGCTCGCGCGCGCCATTCATGGCAGGGCACGCCGCCGTGGATGGCGCACGCGCGCTCGTGATGGAGACCATGAGGACATCGATCATCTCAGTGCTCGTGATCGCGCTGGTCGCGTGTGGCGGCGACGACGACCCGCCCGGCGAAGGCGGAGGCTGCGAGACGTCGGAGCAGTGCGCGGACGGACTGCTCTGTGTGCTCGGCGCGTGTCGCGAGGAGTGCACGGGGTACGGTGACTGTCCGATCGGCTCCGCGTGCCTCGAGGGCGACGACGGCGCGCGCGGCTGCCGGCTCCCCGAGGAGAACGAGTGCACCGAGGGCGCGTGCCCCGACGACACGGCGTGCACGAACGGAGCGTGCGTCGCGTCGTGCACGAGCTCGGCGACGTGTGGTGGGACCGAGTGCGTCGCGGGCACGTGCGAGGACCCCGCGGTCTCGCGCATCTACTGCGAGGATCTCGCGTACTGCGGCTCGGGCGTCTGCGACTTCGACGTGTGCGACGACGATCTCGCGATCGCGCCCAGCGCGATCACCACGTGCGCGCTGCGCGTCTCGGGCGACGTCGACTGCGCCGGCAGCGACGCCGACGGGATGCTCGGCGACGGACCGACCGAGCCCGAAGAGGGCGGCCTGCGCGGGCTCCTGCTGCCGATCGTGCTCGACGAGCCGGCGATGATGCTGGGCGTCGGCGCGCAGCACGCGTGCGTCGTGATGGACACGAGCGAGGTGCGCTGCTGGGGCCGCGGCGACCGCGGGCAGACGGCGATAGCGGGCAGCGTCGACGCGCCGATGATCGCGATCGCGGCGCCGACCGAGGACGCGTCGGTGATCGACGAGATCGCCGTGGGCGCGCACCACGCGTGCGTGCGTCGCGCGTCGGGCGCGATCGAGTGCTGGGGGAGCGACGACGCGGGACAGCTCGGCGACGCGACCGATCACGCGGCGTGCGAGGCGGGGGCGCCGTGCAGCGCGACGCCGGTCGTCGTCGCGGGCCTCGAGGACGTCGTCGATCTCGACGCGGGCGATCACGCGACGTGCGCGCTGCGCGCCGACGGACGCGTGTCGTGCTGGGGCCGCGCCGAGCTGCTCGGCGACGCGCCCGAGGGGACGACGAGCTGCACGATCGACGGCACTGCGACGACGTGCCGCACCACGCCGCTCGAGGTCCCGGGCATCGAGGGCGCGGAGTCGATCGCCGTCGGCGGATCGCACGCGTGCGCGATCGTCACCGACGGCGTGGTGACGTGCTGGGGCGCGAACGACGCGGGCCAGGCAGGCGGGACCGTCGCGCTGCCGTTCGCGGCGTTCGCGATCGACGTCGGACGCGCTCACTCGTGCGCGCTGCTCTCGGACGATCGCGTGTGGTGCTGGGGCGCGACGCCGGTCGCGCAGGGCGCGCCGAGCCCCGTCGAGGCCATGCCCGCGTCGTTCTCCGTCGCGAGCGGTCGCGATCACGCGTGCGCCCGGACCTACGACGGCGAGACGTGGTGCTGGGGCCGCAACGTCGAGGCGCAGCTCGCGCGCGAGACGTCGAGCGAGACCGGCGAGCCCGGTCGCGCGCGCAGGAGCCCGGCCGGCGGCGCGTGATCGACGAGCGCGCGGTTGACGTCGCCGCGCGCTCGGGCGACACACAGCGTCATCGTGAGCGGGGACACGAAGGACGCCGCCGAGGGCGCGCCGGGCAACGCGCGCATGATCACCGGCGCGTTCCTCGCGCCGCTCTCGTTCGTCGCGCTCTGGCTCGCGCCACTGCCGCTCGAGCCCGCCGCGCATCGACTCGTCGCGCTGTTCGCCGCGGTGCTGATCGCGTGGGTCACCGAGGTCGTCTCGGTCGCGGTGACCGCGCTCATGATCGGCCCCGCGCTCGTCGCGCTGCAGATCACCGACGCCGGCACCGCGTTCCGCTACTACGCCGATCCGCTGCTCTTCCTGTTCGTCGGCGGGTTCATGCTCGCCGAGGCGATGCAGCGACACGGGCTCGATCGCCGCTTCGCGAACGCGGTGGTCGCGCTGCCCTTCGTGCGCGGATCGGCGTGGCGCACCCAGGCCGCGCTCGTCGCCGCGGCGGTGATCGTCTCGATGTGGATCAGCAACACCGCGACCTGCGCGATGATGCTGCCGATCCTGCTCGGCCTGCCCGGCCTCGAGCGACCCGAGAGCCGCCGCGAGAAGGATCCCGCGACCGGCCCGCTGCTCGCGCTCGCGTACGTGTGCTCGACCGCGGGGCTCGGCACGCTGATCGGCACGCCTCCGAACCTGATCACCACGCGCCTGCTCGAGAACGCCGGCGTGCGCATCGGCTTCCTCGAGTGGATGGCGCTCGGCGTGCCCGCGGCGCTCGTGCTCTCCTTCGTCGCGGCCGCGATCACGCTGCGTCGCGGCGGGGCATCGAGCGCACCGGTCTCGGTGCAGCCGATGGCGCGCGCGTGGACGCGCGGTGAGAAGGTCACCGCGCTCGCGTTCGTGCTCGCGGTGATCGGCTGGACCGCGCCGGCGATCGCCGAGGTCGCGGGCGCGTCGTTCGCCGAGGCGATGAACGACGCGATGCACCCCGGCGCGGTCGCGGTGCTCGCGTGCCTGCCGCTCTTCCTGGTGCCCGATCCCGCGAAGAAGAACGACGAGGGCGAGGTCCCGCCGGTGCTGCCGTGGAGCGTCGCGGTGCGCATCGACTGGGGCGTGATCCTCCTCTTCGGCGGCGGCATCTCGCTCGGCACGCAGCTCGAGCGCACCGGGCTCGCCGCGTCGATCGGTCGATGGGTCGTCGAGGCGACGGGCGCGACCGACGTGTGGACGCTCAGCGCGATCGCGTGCTTCGCGACGGTGGTGCTCAGCGAGGTCGCGTCGAACACCGCGGCCGCGAACATCCTCGTGCCGCTCGTGATCGCGATCGCGCAGCAGCTCGGTGTCTCGCCGATCCCCCCGGCGCTCGCGGTCGGCGTCGGCGCGAGCGTCGGGTTCATGCTGCCGATCGCGACGGGCCCGAACGCGATGGTCTACGCGACGGGCCGCGTCCCCCAGACGTCGATGATGCGCGCCGGGTTGTTCCTCGACGTCGCCTGCCTGGTGCTCGTGCTCGTGCTGTTGCGCCTGATCTGCCCGCTGATGGGATGGGTGTAGACGCGACGGCGAGAGGCGCGGCCGTGGCGCAGCGTCGTGCGGGTCGCGCGCAACGTCGTGCGGGTCGGGCGCAGCGTCGTGCGGGTCGCGCGCAGCGTCGTGCGGGTCGCGCGCAGCGTCGTGCGGGTCGCGCGCAGCGTCGTGCGGGTCGCGCGCGACGTCTTGCGGGTCGCGCGCGACGTCGTGCGGGTCGCGCGCGACGTCGTGCGGGTCGCGCGCAGCGTCGTGCGGGTCGCGCGCAGCTTCGTGCGGGTCGCGCGCAACGTCTTGCGGGTCGCGCGCAACGTCTTGCGGGTCGCGCGCAACGTCGTGCGGGTCAGGGCCGGCATCGCGAGCGTGGGGTTGCTCCGCTGCTGCACCTGATAGCGAACGTACGGCAGCGTGTAGCCCGCGTAGTTCGCGTCGTCGGCGAACATCTCGCACTGGCTGCGCTCCGCGGAGCGTCGACGCTGCGGGATGACCGAGCCGCGGATGCGCTCGTCGCTCCGGAACACGCCGCAGTCGGCGGGCCCGAGATCGCTGCAGAGACCGGAGCGCCACGAGCAAGCGCTCGCACGCTGCCCAGATCACCTCGACGTCGAGCTTCGCGCGCGCGTCTCGCGATCCAGATCGCGCCACTGCTGGCTACGACGGAACGACGACGCCCGGGCTCTCGAACGAGCGCCCGGGCGTGCGTGCGGTGGCTCCGCTGGGGAGTGCTCGCTGGCGGAGGGCCCGCACGAGAGCGTGCGGAGCGCGCGGACGGGAGGGCCCTCCGCCGGCGAGCCGATTTCGGACTGCTCAGCTCTTCGCGCCGGTCGCCTTGGCGGCGGCCTGCTTCTCGCGCCACTTCGCGAGCTTCCTGCGACGACGAGCCTTCTGCTTCTTACGGGTGGGGGAGTCCTGCGGTGCCGACATGGTGCCGATCGATATCACTTTTTGCTGCCGAGTCACTCCTCGTCGGCGCGCAGCTTCGCGAGCACCGAGAAGTCCTCGAGCGTCGTCATGTCGCCCTTCACCTCGTTGCCCGACGCGAGCTCCTTGAGCAGACGACGCATGATCTTGCCGCTGCGCGTCTTCGGCAGGCCATCGGTGAAGCGGATCTCGTCGGGTCGCGCGAACTTGCCGATCTCCTGCGCGACGTGCTCGAGCAGCGCGGCCTTGAGCGCCTTCGTCGGCGCCTCGCCCTGCTTGAGCGTGACGAACGCGACGAGCCCCTGTCCCTTGAGCTCGTCGGGACGCCCGACGACCGCGGCCTCCGCGACGCTCTTGTGCGCGACGAGCGCGCTCTCGACCTCCGCGGTGCCGAGGCGATGCCCCGCGACGTTCACCACGTCGTCGACGCGCCCCATCACCCAGAAGAACCCGTCCTCGTCCTTCCGCGCGCCGTCGCCCGTGAAGTACTTCCCCTCGAAGCGCGACCAGTACGTGTCCTTGAAGCGCTGATCGTCGCCGTAGACCGTGCGCATCATCGAGGGCCACGGCTTCTCGATCACGAGCAGACCGCCCTCGTTCGGGCCCGCCTCGGTGCCGTCCTCGCGCAGCACCTTCGGCACCACGCCGAAGAACGGCACGGTGCACGAGCCGGGCTTCGTCGAGATCGCGCCGGGCAGCGGCGTCATCATCATCGCGCCGGTCTCGGTCTGCCACCACGTGTCGACGATCGGGCAGCGCTCGTTCCCGATCACGCGGCGGTACCACATCCACGCCTCGGGGTTGATCGGCTCTCCCACGGTGCCGAGCAGGCGCAGCGACGAGAGGTCGTGCTTCATCGGGTACTGGTCGCCCCACTTCACGAACGCGCGGATCGCGGTCGGCGCCGTGTAGAGGATCGTCACCCCGTGCCGCTCGATGATCGACCAGAAGCGCCCGGGATCCGGGTGGTTCGGCGCGCCCTCGTACATCAGGCACGTCGCGCCGTTCGCGAGCGGACCGTACGCGATGTAGCTGTGGCCCGTGACCCAGCCGACGTCGGCCGTGCACCAGTAAGTGTCGTCTTCGCGCAAGTCGAACACGAACTTGCTCGTGGTCGCCGCGCCGACCATGTAGCCGCCGGTCGTGTGCAGCACGCCCTTCGGCTTCCCCGTCGTGCCCGACGTGTAGAGGATGAAGAGCGGGTGCTCCGCCGGGAGCTCGGCGGCGCGATGCTGCGCGCTCACCGTCTCGACCATCTCGTGCCACCAGAGATCGCGGCCGCGATCCATCGCGACCTCGTTGCCGGTGCGCTTGAGCACGATCGTGTGCTTCACGCCGGGCGTCTCGCGCATCGCGCGATCGACGTTCTCCTTGAGCGGCACGAGGTTGCCGCGACGCCACGCGCCGTCCTGCGTGACGATCAGCTTCGCCTTCGCGTCGTTCACGCGATCGCGCACCGCCTCCGCCGCGAAGCCGCCGAAGATCACGGTGTGGATCGCGCCGATGCGCGCGCACGCGAGCATCGCGATCGCGGCCTCGGGCACCATGCCCATGTAGATCGCGACGCAGTCGCCCTGCTTCACGCCGAGCTTGCCGAGCACGTTCGCGAAGCGGCAGACCTCGCGGTGCAGCTGCTGATAGGTCAGCACGCGCACGTCGCCCGGCTCGCCCTCGAAGATGATCGCCGCCTTGTTGCGGTGCGATCCCACGAGGTGCCGATCGAGGCAGTTGTAGGCGAGGTTCGTGGTGCCGTCGGCGAACCACTTCGCGTGCGGCGGGTTCGACCAGTCGAGGCCCTGCGTCGGCTTCTTGAACCAGTGGAAGTCCTCGGTCGCGATCTCCAGCCAGAACGCGTCGGGATCGTCGACGCTGCGGCGATAGAGCTCCTCGTATCCCTCGCGCGACGAGACGCGCGCCTGCCTCGCGAACTCGTCCTGCGGCGCGAAGATGCGCGACTCGCGCGAGACGCTCTGGATCGAAGCCTGACTCATCCCCTGGCCTCCATTCGAATGCGGATCGAGGAGTCTTCCACGGGACGAGAGAGGCTGGGAACCCCGCGCGCTGCTCGTCGGAACCGAGCTCGCGCGCGTGGTGTCGGAGCCTCCGACCAGGAGGAGGATCCCATGCTCGAAGCGTTCCGGCTCGGTGGTTGGGGCATGTTCCCCACGCTCGTCTTCGGCCTGCTCGCGGTGGCCGCGTCGCTCCGCTACGCGGTGCGTCCCGACACGCGGTTCGTCCCGCTGCTCGTCTCGAGCTCGCTGCTCACGCTCGCGGCGGGGTCGCTCGGGTTCGTCACCGGGCTCATCGCGTCCTCGAACTACATCGCGAGCGCTCCCGATCATCGCGTGTGGCTGATCGGGCTCGGGGAGTCGCTCAACAACGTCGCGCTCGCGCTGATCCTCGTGGGCGCGGGGCTGGTCGCGACGACGATCGGCGCGCTGCGCGCGGTGAACGCGCCGCGCTCGGCTTGAGCGCTATGCTCGCGAGCCCGTGATCGATCTGCACGCGCTGCGCGAGAAGTATCGCGAGATGAAGAGACTCCGCGAGCAGCACGACGCGGGCTCGCCGGTCGATCCGCGCCCGGCGATGCGCGCCCTCGCGTCGCGCTTCCCGGGCGCGCTGCGCGAGATCGACGAGCTCCCGATGGACGAGATCGACGCGCGCATCGCGTCGCTCGATCGCGCGCTCGCGGGCGGCGAGGTCGAGCCGTGGATGCGCGCGCTCGCGCGCTATCACGCGTGGATGCGCCTCGCGCTGCGGGTGCGTCTCGCGTGCGCGACCGAGCGCAGCGAGGCGCGGGCGCGCGCGTGGCTCGAGGTCGCGACCCGTCAGCACGAGGACGACGTCGATCCGCGCGCGCTCGACGACGAGACGCTGCGCGCGATCCTGCGCCCTCCCGGTGGGCGGCTGCATCGTGTCGTGCTCGCGCGCGTCGGAGAGGAGCTCGGCGTCGAGCCGCACGTGATCGACGCGCACCTGAAAGGACCGCGGCGACGCTGAGCGCGCTCACCACGTCTCGACGTGCGGCCTCACGTCGAGCTCGAACGTCCACGCCGAGCGCGGCTGGCGATGCAGCGTCCACATCGCCTCCGCGACGTCGTCGGGCGCGAGGAACGCCTCCTGCGGCAGGTCGCCCCGCATCGCGCGCGTGCGCGGCAGATCGACCATGCCGTCGACGATCACGACCGCGACGTGCACGCCGCTCGGCCAGAGCGTCCGCGCCATCGACTGCGCGAGGCTGCGCTGCGCTGCCTTCGCCTGGGCGAACGCCGCGAAGCGCGCGCCACCGCGGAGCGATGCGGTCGCGCCCGTGACGAGGACCGTGCCGCGGCCGCGCGCCTTCATCGCGCCGATCACTTCGCGCGACGCGTGGAAGAGCCCGAGCGTGTTCACCTTCCACGCTTGCTCGAGCTGCTCCGCGCTCACGTCCTCGAAAGTGCCGAACACGCCCGACCCCGCGTTGTAGAGGAGCACCTCGGGCTCGCCCAGCTCGCTGCGGATGCGCGCGAACGCGCTCGCGATGCTCGCTCCGTCCGACGCGTCGCACGCGAACGCGCGCGACTCCGGCAGCTCGCCCTCGAGCGCTCGCGTGTGCTCGAGGCTGCGCGCCAGCAGCGCCACCGCGTATCCCTCGCGCGCGAAGCGCCGCGCGAGCGACGCGCCGATCCCCGGTCCCACGCCGATCACCACGCACACCGGTCTCTTGGTCATGGGAGGAGCGTAGAGCCGGCGAGCGTGCGATCGGGAGTCCGCGGCTCGTTGCGCGTCGCGCGCGCCCATCGCAAGGACGAGCGATGCGCTCCCTCGATCTCGACGCGGCGTTCGCGTCCTTCCCGGTGCTGGAGACAGAACGCCTCGTGCTGCGCGCGGCGACCGACGACGACGCGCCCGACCTCTTCCGCATCCTCTCCGATCCCCAGGTCATGCGGTACTTCGGCCGAGCGCCGGCGACGGTGGTCGAGCAAGCGCGCGAGCGCCTCACGATGACGGACGACGCGTTCCGCGCGCGCGAGGGCATCCGCTGGGTGCTCTCCTTGCGCGGCGATCCGCGGATGATCGGGAGCTGCAGCATCTGGCGCATCGACCGCAAGCACCTGCGCGGCGAGGTCGGCTACGAGCTCGCGCCCGAGCAGTGGGGCCGCGGCCTGATGCCCGAGGCGCTACGCGCGATCGTGCGCTTCGGGTTCGACGTGCTGCGCCTGCACGGCATCGAGGGCCGCATCGATCCCGACAACCGCGGCTCGGCGCGCGTGCTCGAGAAGGTCGGCTTCGCGCAGGAGGCATACTTCCGCGAGAGCTACTACGACGAGCAGTACGACCGCTTCACCGACGAAGCGGTCTACTGCGCGCTCTCGACGACCTGGAAGCGCTGAGCGCGCCGCGGTCAGAGCCCGATGTCGACGCGCCTTCCCGCTTCCGCGAGCGAGCGCTGTCCGGCTTCGAGCACGCGCACCACCGCGTGACCGCTGCGGCCGCTCGCGAGCGGCGGGACGCGCGTGCGCACCGCCTCGAGGAACGCCTCGGTCTCGCGCCCCAGCGGCTCCGCCATCTTGAGCGCGGGCACCACGATGTCGCCGGTGCGGATGCGAACGCCCTGCTCGTACGTCAGCGCGGCCGGCGGCGGCTCCACGCCCTTGTCGAACAGCGTGAGCTTCATGTCCGGCGATGCGTCGTCGAACACCGCCATCTTCTTGGTGCCGACCACGGTGAGCCGGCGCGTCTTGTGGGGATCGAGCCAGCTCACGTGCACGTGCGCGAGCTTCCCGCCGCGATAGCGCACCGTCGCGAACACCACGTCCTCGATTCCGCGCTCCTTCTGCAGGAACACACCGCCGCTCGCGCTGACGCTCTCCGGCTCCGCACCGAGCAGGTACGCCGCGACGCTCAGGTCGTGCGGCGCGAGCGACCACCACGCGTTCTCGTCGCGACGCACCACGCCGAGGTTCGTGCGCTGCGACGTGACGTAGAGGACCTCGCCGAGCTCGCCGCTGTCGACGATCTGCTTCAGGCGCTCGACCGCCGGATGGTAGAGCAGCAGGTGCCCGACCATCAGGATGCGCTGGCCACGCTCCGCGAGGTCGCAGAGCTCCGCGCTCGTCGACGCGCCGAGCGTGAGCGGCTTCTCGACGAGCACGTCGCGGCCGCGCTCGAGCGCCTTCTTCGCGAGGTCGTGGTGCGTCGGCGCGTCGGTCGCGATCACGATCGCGCGCACGCCCTCGTCGGCGAGCACGTCGTCGATCGACGTCGTGGTCTTCACGTCGGGCCACGCGCGCGTGACCGGGGCGAGCGCGGCCTCGCTGCGATCGCAGACCCAGCGCAACGACGCGCCGCGCTGCGACGCGAAGTTGCGCACGTGGTTCTTGCCCCAGCCGCCCGCGCCGACGACCGCGACGCCAATCGTTTCGCTCACGCGCGCTCCAATACCACGGCGAGGCCCTGGCCGACGCCGATGCACAGCGTCGCGAGGCCGTAGCGCGCACCGCGCTTCTTCATCTCGTGCGCGAGCGTCACGACGATGCGCGCGCCGCTGCACCCGATCGGATGTCCGAGCGCGATCGCGCCGCCGTTCACGTTCACCTTCGCGGGGTCGAAGCCGAGCTCGCGGATGCACGCGAGCGACTGCGCGGCGAACGCCTCGTTGAGCTCGACGAGATCGATCTGATCCGCGCGCAGGCCCGCCTTGGCGAGCACCTTCCGCGTCGCGGGGATCGGGCCGATGCCCATCACGTTCGGGTGCACGCCCGCGACCGCGCTCGCGACGACGCGCGCGAGCGGCTTCGCGCCGTTCGCCTTCGCCCACTTGCTCGACGCGAGCAGCACCGCGGCCGCGCCGTCGTTGAGCGGCGACGAGTTGCCCGCGGTGACGCTGCCGTCCTTCTTGAAGACCGGCTTGAGCTTCGCGAGCGCCTCGACGCTCGAGTCGGGACGCACGCCCTCGTCGCGATCGACGATCGTGTCCGGCGCGCCCTTCTTGCCCGACGGGATCGACACCGGCGCGATCTCGTCGGCGAACCGATTCGCCTCCCACGCGCGCGCCGCCTTGCGGTGCGACTCGACCGCGAACGCGTCCTGGTCCTGGCGCGAGATCTCGTGCTCGGCCGCGACGTTCTCCGCGGTCTCGCCCATCGAGATCAGCGGGAAGCGCTCCGCCATCTTCGGGTTCTGGAAGCGCCACCCGAGCGACGTGTCGTAGACGGTCGGCGGCGTGCGCGGGAACGCCTCGTCGGCCTTCGCCATCGCGTACGGCGCGCGCGTCATCGACTCGACACCGCCCGCGAGGATCACGTCGGCGTCGCCGACCTTCAGCGCGCGCGCGGCCTGGATGACCGCCTCGAGCCCCGAGCCGCAGAGACGATTGACGGTCACGCCGGTGACCTCGTCGGGCAGCCCGGCGAGCAGCGACGCCATGCGCGCGACGTTGCGGTTGTCCTCGCCCGCCTGGTTCGTCGCGCCGAAGATCACCTCTTCGAGGCCGCGCTTCGCGACGTCGTTGCGCGCGAGCAGCTGCGTGATCACGTGCGCGGCGAGATCGTCGGGCCGCACGGACGCGAGCGCCCCGCGGTGCTTTCCGATCGGCGTGCGCAGCCCATCGAGGATCAGTGCGTCTTCCATCTCCGTCATTCTCCCGCGAACGTCGGCTTGCGCTTCTCGTTGTACGCCGCGATGCCCTCGCGCGCGTCGTCGCTCTCGAAGAGGCGCTGCTGCAGCTCGCGCTCGAGCGCGAGGCCCTGCTCGAGCGCCATCTCCGCGCCGGTCTGCACCGCGCGCTTGATGTGGCCGACCGCGAGCGACGCCTTGTTCGGCGGGCAGAAGCCGCGCGCGTACTCGAGCGCGCGATCGACGAAGCCGTCCTTCTCCCAGACGTGGTTGACGAGGCCGAGCGTCTGCGCGCGATCGAAGTCGATCAGCGTGCCCTCGGTCATGAGCTCGATCGCGCGCGCCTTGCCGACCAAGCGCGACAGACGCTGGGTGCCGCCGGTGCCGGGGAGCACGCCCAGCGCGACCTCGGGCAGGCCCATCTTGCCGGTGCCGCGCGCCGCGACGCGCAGATCCGCGCTCATCGCGATCTCCATCCCGCCGCCGACGCAGTGCCCTTCGATCGCGGCGATGACGAGCTTCGGCGTGTGCTCGAGACGCAGCATCGTCTCGTTCGCGTGCAGGCAGAACATGTACTTGAAGCGGGTCGTGACGCGCCCGAGCATCGCGATGTCCGCGCCCGCGCAGAAGAAGCGGGTCCGGGGCGGAGCCCCGGGAGGAGGAGGCTCGCCCGCGCCGGTGAGCAGGATGACGTGCGCCTTCTCGTCGAAGCGCGCCTCGAGGATCGCGTCGTCGAGGTCGCGCAGCATCTCGTACGAGTACGCGTTCGCCGGAGGGTTGGTGAGCTCGATGCGCGCGACGCCGTGCTCGTCTCGCGCGTAGCGGACCAGGCCGTTCTTCATCGGAGTCATGGGTGGCCCAAGCCCTCCCACGACGTCCGAGAAGAGTCGATGCGAGCCCTCACGAAAGGCTTCACGATGCGACCTCCGACTGGAGGGGCACATCATGAACGCACCGATCGCGATCGCGCATCGACCATCGACCGAGTGGCGCGAGCTCGTCGACGAGGACGAAGGAGCACGCTTCGAGGGCTACGCGAAGCGCTTCGCCGAGGTCCAACGCGCGCGGGCGAAGGCGGGCAAGCTCGATCGCGCGCTCCACGCGAAGTCGCACGCGGGGGTGCTCGCGGAGCTCGAGGTGCTCGGCGATCTGCCGGAGCACGCGCGCCACGGGCTCTTCACGACGCCGCGCACGTACCGCGCGTACGTGCGGTTCTCGCCCGGCAACGGTGTGCACCAGCACGATCGACGCGGCGACGTGCGCGGGCTCGCGGTGAAGGTCGTCGGGGTCGACGGGCGCAAGCTGATCCCGGGCATGGAGGACGCGCGCACCCAGGACTTCCTGCTGATCCAGACGCGCGCGACGCCGTTCCGCGATGCGCACCAGTTCGTCGACGTCGCGCTCGCGGCGGTCTCGCCGCTCACGCAGCTGCCGCGCGTCGGGTGGAAGCACGGGGTCGGCACGCTCGCGGGATGGCTGCGCGCGTTCGTCGCGGGGACGAAGCCGATCGGCTCGCTCGCGGAGCTGACGTTCTGGGCGCCGCCGCCGATCCGTCTGGGCCCGTACGCGGTGCGTTACTCCGCGCGCCCGCACGCGCCCGTCGCGCCGTCGAGCGCGCCGAAGGATCGCGACGGCCTCGGGCTCGACCTCGCGGAGCGTCTCGCGAAGGGTCCGATCGTGTACGACCTGCGCCTGCAGTTCTTCGTCGACGAGGCGCGCACGCCGATCGAGGATCACTCCGCGGAGTGGCCCGACGACGTCGCGCCGCACGTGACGGTCGCGACGCTGCGCATCCCGCAGCAGGACCTGCGCAGCGAGCGCGGGCGGAAGATCCACGAGTACGTCGACACGCTCTCGTTCGACCCGTGGCACGCCCGCGAGGACATGCGCCCGCTCGGCAGCATGAACCGCGCGCGCAAGGCGGCGTACCGAGAGAGCGTCATCGCACGCAGCGCCGCGAAGGAGCCCGACGGCAGCGAAGCGTGGTGAGCGACGGAACGCGAAACGCCCCGAGCCTTCCGGCCCGGGGCGTCTCATCGAGCGCGTCGTGACGTGATCAACGAAGCATCGCGCGGCACTCGCGGACGTACTGGCCCTGGCCGCGATCGACGCACGACTGGTACGCGGCGCGCGCGCCCGCGCGGTCGCGCTGCGAGTCGAGCGCCGCACCGAGCACGAGCCACGCGAGCGAGCTCGTCGGGTCGATCGTCGACGCGCGCTGCGCGTAGTCGCGCGCCTGATCCATGCGGCCGCGGTTGAGCATGATGTACGAGAGCTGCGCGAGCGCTTCGCTGCCGTTCGGGTTCAGCTCGATCGCGCGCTCGTAGAGCGGCGTCGCGCGCGCACCACGCGCGGCGCGGGCCTGCTCGAGCACCGACTCGTAGGTCTCGCCCGTCGCCGCAGGCGCCGCGGCGGCCGGCGCGACCGCGGGCACAGCCTCGACGGCCGGCGCAGCCTCGGCGACCGGCGCTTCTTCGGCGACCGGCGTAGCCTCGGCGACCGGCGTAGCCTCGGCGACCGGCGCTTCCTCGGCGACCGGCGCGGCCTCGGCGACCGGCGCTTCTTCCGCGACCGGCGCCTCTTCCGCGACCGGCGCAGGCTCGGGCGTCGCGGCCGCCTGCGGCGGCTGCGCGATCGGGCCCGGGAGCTCGAGCGGACCACCCTGACCGAGCGGCGCTTCCTCCGGGATCACGACCGCGTGATACATCTCGATGCCGCCGATCAGCGCGAGCCCGGCGATCACCACGCCGATCGTCGCGTACATCCACTTCTTCGCGCCCGGGGGCATCGGCGTGACGATCCCCTTGAGATCGTCGAAGTCGTCGTCCGCGACCGCCGGGGCCTTCGCGGCGTCCTCTTCGTTCTTCTTGCGGAAGAAGTCCTCGGCGACCGCGGCGTGCTCGCCGGTCGCGGCGACCGCGCGGATCTCGCCCGACGTCGACATCGACGTCTTCTTCGCGCGCTTCTCCTTCTTCGGCGCGGCGGCGGGCGGCGGCGCGGGCTCGCTCTTCTTCGCGGCGGGCGCCTCGCTCTTCGGCGCGCTCACCTTCGCGACCTCGCCGGGGCCGGGGCGCACGCTCGCGCGCTCCTCGTCCTCGTCTTCGTCGTCGCTCTCGTCGTCCTCGTCGTCGCGCGCGCGCAGCTGCGACGTGTCGGACGCGGGCGCGCTCGTGCGCGCGGGCGGGATCGACTCGTCCTCGTCGTCGAGGGCGACGCCGCCGCCGGCCGACACCGAGACCGCCTCGTCGTTCACCGCGACCTGCGTCGTCGTGACGGTGCGCTTGGCCTGCGTCGGGAACTGGATGACGTTCGAGCTGCCCTCGCGCGCGGCCTCGGCCTCGGCCTTCACCGCCGCCGGCGGCTGGGACTCGAGCGCGACCTTCTCCTCGACGCGCGCCGAGGTCTCCTTCGAGACCTCCTTCTGAGGCGCCATGCTCGGCCGCTCGCTCTGCCCGCGATTCCGCTTCTTCTTCTTGGCCATGACGTCGTCCTCTGCTGCTCGCGTCTCGGGTCGGACAGGCACTTCGCGGTCGATCCGCGAACCAGCAAGCTCTTCGCGGTCAATCCGCGAACCAGCAAGCTCTTCGTGGGTCAGGTCGCCCCGACCCTTCGGCGATTCCATCGGCGCCGGCGATTCCGCCTGTTCTTCGGGGACCGCCGAGGCTTCGGAGAGCGCGGCCTGTGCAGGCGGCGTGCCCTCTTCCTTCGTAAGCTCGGTGGCGGCCGTTTCGAGCAGATCCGCGGCCGGACCTTGGGTCGACCCGTCGGCACGTGCAGGCACATCGACGCTCTCGACGTCAGGATCTGCACGATCGTCGGGGTCCGACGACGGTTTGGCAGGCAGGACGGACGGGGTGCCCGGCGCGGGCACGAGCTCCGCGGCGTCGGGATCGGGCCCCGAGAGGAGCCCTTCGACGTCGGTCTTGCGCGGAACGTGCACATCTCCGACGTCGCCACCGATCTCTTCGTCGCCATCTCCATCGGAGGCGACACGCGTGCGACCGGTCGGCTGCACGATGCCCTCGAAGTACAGCTTCGAGATCGTGCTGAGCGTCGTGAGGTCGTCGTCGGCGCACGCGTCGACGACGTCGACGAGCGAGCGGTTGCCGTCGAAGAGCCGGAGGATCCCGTTGATCTCGTCGGGGATCTCGGCGAGGCGCTGCGCGAGCTCGGCCTCGACGACCTCGAGCACGCTGTCGAGCGGCGGCACCTGCTCGCACAGCCGGCTCCACTCGTCGACGCGGCGCATGCCCTCCATGAGCAGGCCCTGCGTCGGGATGTCGATGCGCTGCGCGTTCTTGACCGGGCGAAAGTCGACCTCGAAGTCGCCCTCGTTCCACAGCAGCAGGCGGTAGACGGCGCGCTCGCCGACCAGCGGCCCGAGCTCCGCGTCGATCAGCGTGCCGTCGCGGAACGCCATCGTGCCGCGGCGCGTGCCGGAGTCGTTGTCCTGCACGAGCGTCAGCACGCCCGACTTGCGGCTGAGGTCGATCGTCTGGAGCAGGTCGACGAGCCCCATGTCGCCCAGCGATCCGGTGAACCGCGTGCGCGAGATCGACGTGCGGCGCGCGACGACCGACTCGCGCTCGCTGCGCTGCAGCGCGAGGTTGATGCGCGCGACGATCTCCTTGATGTAGATGGGCTTCGTGACGTAGTCCTCGACGCCCAGCTGGAGGCCGCGGACCTTGCTCTCCACCGACGTGTCGGAGGAGAGGAACATGATCGGGATCGACGCCCAGTCGGAGTTCTGGTGGATCCGCTCGACGAGCTCGAACCCGTTCATCCCGGGCAGGCGCGTGTCGGTGAGGATCAGGTCGGGCGGCGCGAGCTCGATCGTCTCGAGCGCTCCCTGCGCGTCCTCGCAGGTCGCGAGGTTGTAGCCGGCCTTCCGGAGGCTGACCTCGAGGACGCGAAGGCTGCGCGGATCGGCATCGACGAGGAGGAGGCTCTTCCGGGCCACACAATCACCTGGAGAACGAGCGTCGGAGGATGGAACGGCGCGCCACGCTCACGTGGGCCCTCGCCCGCGAGAGCTGCGCGCAGTCGGAGAAGTCTGCGGGGCCTCGCGAGCGCACGTCAAGCGTGGGTCCCGGCGGCTCTGGCTGGTTCGCGCACGGTTCGCCGCGAACGCTTGACCTCTCGCACTGCGCTTTCGTAAGGTGGCCGCCGGTCTCGCGGGAGAAGATGGTCATGACGCGTACTGGGCACTGCATCTTCCGAAGCATCGGAGCCACGAAGTCGCTGCTGGTTTGGGTCCTCGTCGGGCTCGGCGGAGCGATCACCGCGGGCTGCGGAGCGGAAGGCGGCGAGCTGGCCGTGCTGAACCTCGAGCCGCGCGCGGGTGCGACGCAGGGCGAGCAGCCCGTGCGCATCACCGGCTCGAACTTCCGCCAGGACATCGGTTACACGGTCTACTTCGGCGCCACGCGTGCACCGCAAGTCACCATCATGGACGACACGACGCTCCTCGTGGCCAGCCCGGCGCACGATCCCGGCGCGGTCGACGTGGTGGTCGCGGCGGACGACGGCCCCGCGTTCCGCATCGTCAACGGGTTCACCTACAACGATCAGGGCGGCAACGTGATGGAGCAGGTCGGCGAGGGCGTGCAGGAGCGCCCGGCCGAGCGCTTCTGATCGGTCCTCGAGCCGTCGTCGCGCGCGCATCCTCGGATCCGACATCCGAGCGCGCGCAGATGGCTCACTGGCTCTGCCCGGCGTGACGGCCGCCTGGCGGCCGTCGGGCGGGCGCCATCGTCGGGCCGACCGGGGTTGAGGTTTTCCTCAATGGTTTCGCGGTCCGCGGCGCCGCGCGCAACCGACCGTGGTTGAGCTTCGGCAGGCGGCCGCCACCGGCCGCCGCTCACTGCGCGCGCTGGTACTCGAGCTCGTAGCGCAGGGGGCGCGGGATGATGCCGGACGTGATCGTCACCTGCATCGTCAGCCGCTGACCGTCGGCGCTCGGGACGAACACGCTCCAGCGGCGGCCGCGATCGGTCGTGAAGATCTGCTCGAGGCGCCCCTCGCGGAGCACCTGCACGAGCTGCATCTCCTCCGACTCGCCGGGGATGTTCGTGCGCACCGACGCGCCCGGCGCGCTGTCGAACGTCGCGGTCTCGAACTCGGTGCGGATGCGCTCGGGCGAGATCTGGATGGTGAACGCGCCGTTGACCGGGTTGCGCTCGCGCAGCTCGTTCGCGGTCACGCCGCTCACGATCGGCACCATGCCGTCGGTGGTGTGCTCGATCGCCTGATCGACCGTGCGCTGCGCGGCCTCTTCGCCGTGGACGAGCGCCCAGCGTCCGTTCAATCGCTCGGCGATGCTGGTGTCGCCGGAGGGCTGGGCGCTCTCGCCCTCCGCGCCTTCCTGCGTGTGACCGATGGGCGCCGCGAGCGCGAAGGCGCCGAGCGCGAGGAGCAGCGAGACCGAGATCGCAGCGGCGTGTCGCATGGCCGTGCCTCCTCTCGCGTCACGTGCGTCCGACCAGCTCTCGCTCAACGCGAAGAAACGTTGCGCTCCTTGCGCGCGCCCTGTGAACGAACCCACGTCGAGCGGGCACTCCCGGTCACCGGAGGCGCCCATGAAGCGATTCGTCCTCGCCATCACCATGACCCTGCTGCTCGGCCTCGTGTCGGCACCGCCGCGCGCGCGCGGTCAGAGCGTCGGCGACGCGGCGGTGGACCACGCGATCAGCGGCGCGTGGTCGCTCGCCACGCGCGAGCCCGACGCGCGCGGAACGATCGAGCGGGCGATCGACCGCGCCATCGACGGGATGCTCCCTTTCGTGCGCGGCATGGCGCAGGGAGAGCTGCGCGCGCGCACGCCGATCGATCGCGACGTCGCGATCGACCTGGCGCCCGAGCGCATCGAGGTGCGCCTCGGCGCGAACGCGTTCGCGACCGCGCCCGGTCGTCCGCGCCGCATGCCGGTGCCGGGCTACGCGGGCGAGACGGTCGAGGTCGTGCACCTCGTGCGCGGCGGTCGCCTCGAGCAGATCTTCTCGACCGATCAGGGCCGTCGCTGGAACGTGTTCGCGCCGAGCGCGGACGGTCAGCGCCTCACGCTCGACGTGACGATGAGCGGCGCGCTGCTCCCCGCGCCCGTGCAGTACCGGCTCGAGTACCGACGCGCCGACTGATCGCGCCACGACGCGGCGGACTATGCTCCTCGCATGCGCTGGATCCGCGCGGCCCTCGCGCTCTCGGTCTCCTTGATCGCGCTCGGCTGCGCGCCGGAGCCACCCTCGGCCGTCTCCATTGCGGGCGCGGCGCTCCGCGTCGGCGAGGAGCGCGAGCTCGCGCCGCTGCACGGCACCGACGTGGCCGGTATGACGGGCTACCCGCAGCCGTCGATGTTCTGCGATCAGCGCGACGCGTGCGTCGTGATCGGGTTCGAGGACGTGTATCCCGTGCTCGAGATCCTCGCGTTTCCGCTTCGGCACGACGGCACACCGACCGGCACCCCTCGCGTGGTCGCGGCGTCGACCGAGCTCGGGCTCGAGCGCAGGGTGCTCGCAGCGGCGGGCACCGCCGGATTCGCGGTGTCGTACTACGAGACCGTCAGCCGCGACGGCCCGTGGCGATGGCGGCGCTGGCTGCAGCTCCTCGGCCCGGATGGCGGCCCTTCCCGCGAGCGAATCGCGCTCGCCGAGCACGCCGAGCACGCCGACTCGTACGCCGAGCTGTGGTTCGACGGCCGTGCATACGTCGCCACGACTCGTGACGCGAGCGGCGCCATCACGATGACTCGCGTCGACCCGGCGACCGGGGGCGTGTTGGATCGCGCGCCGCTCCCCGACGCGCCGTACCGGGTGACGTGCGGCCCCGTCGAGTGCATCGCTGCAATCGGCGGGCGGACCGT
This sequence comes from Sandaracinus amylolyticus, assembly GCF_000737325.1. NCBI lineage: Bacteria > Pseudomonadati > Myxococcota > Polyangiales > Sandaracinaceae > Sandaracinus > Sandaracinus amylolyticus. The sequence continues at coordinate 8,414,628 of NZ_CP011125.1, read as the reverse complement.
GCTCTTCCGCCGCGACGAGAGCCCCGCGCGCGCCCGGACGTCGGCCGTCGCACCGGGCGCGTTCGCCGCGTCTCGCTACGGATATGCGGTATGGCGCTGGGACGACAGCGAGATCGAGTGGCTCGCGCTCGATGGCACGCCCACCGCCCGGACCTCGACCACCCGACACATGCTGGTCGCGTCGGGCGGCGACACGATCCTCGTCTACGGCGCGACCGAGGCCGGGTTGGTGCTCGCGGAGATCGACCCTCGTCTACCGCCGCCGACGCTCGCTCTGCGCGCGTTCGCCGGCTGGTGGCACGCGCCGTTCCCCGTGTGGTCGGGGACCGGGTGGCTGGTGGGCCACCTCCGCGGGCGCGTGCTCGGCTCCTGGGAGTGGCAGGAGCCCGACTGGATGCGCGTGGCTCCCGGATCGCTCGACGTGGAAGAGCGGTTCGAAGGAGACGAGGACCTCCGCGCGTCGACGCACGACGACCTCGTGCTCGCGAGCGACGAGGGCGCCCACTTCGCGGCGTGGCGCGAGACCGAGGATCACTTCACCGAGGAGCGCGTGAGGCTCGTGCGCCTCGCGAGCGATGGTGCCGTGACCGCGAGCACCTCCGTCGAGCACGCGTATCGGGCGCGCCTCGCGATCGGCGGCGACGTGGTCGCGCTCGTCGCGTCGCGAGACGCGATGGACACGCTGTACCGCTTCGACCGATCGCTGCGTCCGGTCGGAGATGGTGTCCCGGTCCCATTCGGGTCGTCGATCGCGTGGGACGGCGAGCGTTTCGTCGTGGGCACGTCGGACTCCCTCATGCGCCACGCGCCCCAGCCGGACCTCCCGCCCGTCGCGATCCCGGTCCCGAGCGCGGAGTGGTCGGATCGCGAGCTGCTCCTGGTCACGGTCCCCAGTGGCGCGCTCGCCGCGATCCGGTCGTGGCGCGGCAGTTGGGTGCTGGCGCGCTGGGATCGCGAGCTCGGCTGGCGCGATGGCGCCGGAGTGACGGTGTCCGGCAACGTCGAGGCGCTCGCGGCGCGCGGCGCGACGGTCGCGCTATGGACCGAGGAATCGCACGACGGCGGAGCGTGGTCGGCGCGCCTCTCGACCGTCGACACGGCCGCCGCCGTGCTCTCGGTTTGAACAGGCGAAGCGCTGCCCGACCGCTGGGTCGCGCTGGGCATCGCGGCACGCGGTCACGGCTGGACCGTGCTCACCACCGACCATCCCGAGCGAGTCGGTCACGCGCTGTACGGGCTCGACGTGGACGACGCGCTCGTCCCGGGAGCGCCGTTCGTGATCCAGCCGCTCGTCTCGATGACGTACCCATCGGGTGGGATCGGCTGCCAGCCGAGCGGCGACTGCGTCGTCGCGTACGCGCGGTGGGTCGTGGAGAGCCCGTACCGCAACCAACGCGCCCGCTCGCGCGTGCTCTTCGCGGCGCCCGAGGGCGTGCGGTGCGACGCCGACCACGAGTGCGCGAGCGCTCACTGCGTCGACGGCGTGTGCTGCGATGACGCGTGCGGCGGCGGCGATCCCGACGACTGTCTCGCGTGCAGCGCGGCGTCGGGCGGAGACGTCGACGGGCACTGCGCACCCCGCGCGGCGGCGAGCGCATGCGCGAGCAGCGGGTGTTCGGGTCTCTGCGACGGCGCCGGCGCGTGCCGGCTCACGTGCGACGCCGGCATCGACGCGGGGCCCCACGACGCCGCGGCGGAGGACGCCGGCGTGCTCCCGCCCGACGGAGACGACGCGGGGCCGGCGGACGGAGGAGCATCCGCCCCCGACGCCGGGAGCCACTTGCTCGGCGGCGGGTGCTCGTGTCCCGTGTCGCGTCGTGCGTCGGCGTGGTGGCCGTGGCTCGTGGTGACCGCCGCCGCGCTCGCGTGCCGTCGTCGCCGCGGCTGATCAGCGCTCCCACGCGAGCAGGATCACCACCGCGATCGAGTTCGGCGGGTGATCGGGGCGATCCCCCTGCGCGACGCCGATGCCCGCGACGCGCACCGTGTCGTCGAGCGCGGGCTCGAGCTGGCGCGCTTCCTCCAGCGAGCTCACCACCGCCATCACCGCGCCGACGCGGCGGAACGCGATCGCGAAGCGGCGCATGTTCTGGGTCGCGCGATCGGTCGTCGACTGCTGATCGAGCGTGGGCTCCGCGAAGTACGCCTGCGCGGCTTCCTGCGCCGCGCGCTGGAGGTTCTCCTCCATGCGCATCTCGGGCGCCCCGCGCGCGACGCGCGCGCGGTTGATCTCTTCGAGCAGGCGCGCCGGGGCCGACGCGACGTCGATCTCCTGCGCCTCGCGGATGAACACCTGGGTCGCGAGGAACGCGACGCGCCCGTTCTCCTCCTCGGACACGACGCCGATGCCGACGTGCGTCGCGTCGGGGTTCACGAGGTTCGCGCGGTGCCCCGGGCTGTCCATCAGGCCGCGGTGGATCTCGCTCGCCGAGTAGCCGCGCCCGATGTTCTCGAGCACGAGCCCGCTGCGGATGCCGCCGCGCGACACGCGATCCGCGGCGCTCCCCGTGCGCGGCGAGACGTGCCCGAGGAAGTCGTGCTCGAGCATGTCCTGGCTGTGCGCGAGCGCGATCTCGTCGAGGCGCGGATCTTCCTGGAGCGGCGGTAGGCCGACCTCGGCGCGCGTGCGGTTGAGCTGCTCGAGGAGCTGCGCGCGCAGCGTCGCGACGTCGGGCGCGGGGCCGCTCGGCTCTTCGCTCGCGGGCGACACGCGCACGCTGCGCGGAGGCTCGGTGCCGACGTAGACCGGCGCGTTCGCGAGCACGCTCTCGCCGTGGGGGCCGCGCGCGATCACCTCGACCTGGAAGCCGCCGTTCGTCGTCGTCGGCACCCGCACGTCGAAGTCGGGACCGCTGCCCGCGGGCAGACGCGTCACCTCGCCGTCGGGCGCTTGCACGACGATCGTCGGGTTCGCGTAGCCCTCTTCGAGCCGGCCGTTCACGCGGATCGGCGAGCCCGCGGGGAGCGTGCGCGCGATCGGATCGAGCGAGAGGTGCCGCCACGAGAGCACGACCACCACGAGCCACACGCCGCTGCGCGGCAGCACGGTCGCGCCCCAGTGCGTGTAGGTCTGTCGCCCGAGGAACTGCGACGCGCTGCGCTGCACGTGCTCGGCGATCGAGACGTGATCGGGCAGGCCGAGCACGATGACGTGCGGCGTGGGCTCGACGAGGCCGAGGTTCCACGCGAGGAAGTCGATCACCTCGGGCGGCGGCGGATCGCCGCTCGGTCCGAGCCGATCTGCGACCCACTCGGCGAGCGTGCCGAGGCGCGGATCGCCGGTGAGCGGCATCGACGCGGCGGTCGACGCGTTCGTCATCGCGGTCTGCACCGCGGCCGAGTCGCCACCGCCGGTGACGGGCGAGCCCGCGGGCACGTTCGTCTCGTACTGCGCGACGGTCGGCGCGGGCGCGGCGATCTCGGTGTCGGTCTGCTCGCGACCGAGCCGCGTGCGCTGGCGTCCACCGCAGCCGATCACGGTGACGAGGGCGAGGAGCAGGGCGATGGCTTTGTGCACGGCAGGATGCGTACACGGGGCCGGCGTGCGTGTCACGCGAGGGGCATGACCGCGGGGGAGCGGCGTCGACGGCGTCGGGTCGGGGTCGCGACCCAACCTCGGTCGCGATCGATCGCGGTGGTGGAGGGTGATGACCGCGGGGGAGCGGCGTGGACCGCGACCGGAGAGGGTGATCGCCGTGGGGGGAGCGCGATCGAAGGCGCCGGGTCGGGGTCGTGACCATCTCGGATCGCGGTGGGCCGCGCTGGGAGAGGGTGATGACCGCGGGGGAGCGCGATCGATGGCGCGCGGTCGCGGTCTCGACCCAACCTCGGTCGCGTGAATTCCGCGGGTGGATGGTGATCACCGCGGGGGAGCGCGATCGACGGCGTGGGGTCGGGGTCTCGACCGTCTTCGATCGCGGTGAACGTCGAACATGGAGGGTGATGACCGTGCCACAACGGCGCGTACGGCGTCGGGTCGGGGTCATCACCATCCCCGTATAGGGATGAAAATCGAACGTCGGTCGGGTCGGGCGCGTCAGGACGGCACGGATGGCGTCACGTCGCCGCGACGCCCCATCCGTGAACGGTCACTGCGCCCAGGGATCGACGACTTCGCTCTGCGGCCGCGTCCGCGGCGTGGGCGTCGGGGTCGGCGTGGGCGTCGGCGCTTCGGTCGTCGTGGTCGTCGTCTCGCGCGGCGGACGGCGTCCCGTGCCGCCACCGCTCGCGACGCGCACCGGCGTCAGCGTGACGCGCACCGTCTCCGGGCTCGTCGCGCCGACCATCACGCTCGCGCTCTCGTACCCGCGCATCCGCACTTCCGCGACGCGCTCGCCGGTCTCCGGCGCGGGCAGCTCGAGCGGCGTGTTCCCGACGATCGCTCCGTCGATCACCACCTCGGCGCCGACCGGCTCGGACGCGATCTGCACCACGCGCGGCCGCGGCGCGACGACCGGCGCCGTCGGCGTGGTCGTGGTCACCGGGGTCGTCGTCGTGACCGCGGGCGTCGGCGTCGGCGTGGTGACCGGCGTCGTCGGCGTCGTGCCCGGCGGCAGCGGCGGCACCACGATCGGCGCCGGCCCCGTCGTCGTCCCCGCGGTCGCCGCGGTCCCGCTCGCCCAGAACACCACGCCGCCGACGCCCACGCCGACGACGAGCAGCACGACGATCGCGAGCGCGATCATCGGCGCCCGGCTCTTCGGCACGACGTCGGGCTCGGCCGGCGGCATCCCGTCCGCGCCGAACGCCTGACCGAGGCGCATCTCGGTGCGCGTCGGCGGCTCGAGCGCGTCGGCGAGGTTGCCCGGCGGCGCGATCCCGCCGCGCCGCGCGATGTGGACCTGCCCGCCGCCCGCGATCTTGTCGAGGTCCTCGATCAGCTCGGACATCGACTGGTAGCGATCTTCCGGCTTCTTCGCGAGCGACCGGAGGATCACGTCCTCCACCGCGCCGAGGCCCTTCGTGCCCTGCACCTGCGAGGGCGGCAGCGGCTGCTCGAACATGTGCTTCGAGAGGATCCCCATGAAGGTGTCGCCGTCGAACGGCACCTTCCCGGTGAACATCTCGTACATGATCACGCCGAGCGCGTAGACGTCGGTGCGCCGGTCGACGCTCTGCCCCGACGCCTGCTCGGGCGACATGTAGTGGGGCGTTCCGAAGATCATCCCGGTCTTCGTCAGCTTGCTCGAGGCGCCGCCCACCTTCGCGATGCCGAAGTCGAGCACCTTCACGAAGTGCGGGTCCTTGCCCTGCTTCACGAGGTAGACGTTGTCCGGCTTCATGTCGCGGTGGACGATCCCGCGCGCGTGCGCCGCGTCGAGCGCGCTCGCGATCTGCCGGATGACGTGCAGCGCGGTCTGCATCGGGATCGACCCGCCGGTCCCGATGAAGTGCGTGAGCGACGTGCCGTCGAGGAACTCCATCACGAAGTAGACGGAGCCGTCGGGCAGGCGACCGAAGTCGCTGATGTCGATGATGTTGGGGTGACCGATCGACGTCGCGCTCTGCGCTTCCTGCATGAAGCGCTGCACGACGTCGCTGTCCTTCGCCATGTCGCCGCGCAGGACCTTCAGCGCCATGCGCTTGCCGAGCACGGCGTGCGAGATGAGGTACACGATGCCCATCCCGCCTTCGCCGATCGCCTTCTCGACGCGATAGCGACCGTCGATGACGCGGCCGAGGAGCGGGTCGGGCGGGGGCGCGTCGTTCAGCTCCTGCGTGGGCGTGCCGTCGTGCGGGCAGAACGCCACCGGCTCGCTGAACCGCGTGCCGCATGCGGTGCAGAGCTTCATCTCGTGCCGGCGAGTGTAGCCGAGCGCAGGGAGGACGCGAACGACGGAGGAAAGCTCGACCGCATGGGGAGGATCGTAGGCACGCGTGGACCTGCCGGCTCGGGCGGGGTCCCTTGTGATGGGCAGTGGAGGGGCTAGGTGGGCGGCGTTCGAGGCTCGACCACTTGGCGGACGGAGCACGCACCGAAGAGTGCCTCGCCGGCGGCGGTGAGATGGGTGCGCGCATGCGCGCGGTCGACTGGTCGCGCACGCCGCTCGGGCCGGTCGAGCGCTGGCCGCAGAGCCTCCGCACCAGCGTGAGCACGTGCCTGAGCTCGCGCTTCCCCATCCTGGTGTGGTGGGGACCGGAGCTCGTGAAGCTCTACAACGACGCGTACGCCGAGATCCTCGGCGACAAGCACCCGCGCGCGTTGGGGCGGCCGGGGCGCGAGGTCTGGCCGGAGATCTGGCACATCATCGGGCCGATGCTCGCCACCGTCGTCGAGCGCGGCGAGGGCACGTGGGCCGAGGACGAGATGCTCCCGATGAACCGACACGGGTTCGTCGAGGAGACGTACTTCACGTTCTCGTACAGCCCGATCCGCGACGAGAGCGGCGGCATCGGCGGCGTGTTCACCGCGGTCCAGGAGACGACCGCGAAGGTGCTCGGCGAGCGGCGGCTCGGGACGCTGCGGACGCTCGCGAAGGTCGTGGGCACCGCGACGTCGCCGATCGACGCGTGCGAGCGCACCGCGCGGGCGCTCGTGCCGGCGTCGGCCGACGTGCCGTTCGCGCTCTTCTATCTGAGCGCGCCCGACGGGCGCAGCGCGCGGCTCGCGGCGCAGGTCGGGATCGACTCGATCGCGTGCGCCGAGGAGATCGCGCTCGAGGGCGAGAGCACGCCGTGGCCGCTCGCGCGCGCGGCGCGCGAGGGGCTCGTGGTGGTCCACGGCGAGGCGCTGAACGGGCTCGGTCCGCTGCCGGGTGGGCCGTGGCCCGAGCCGGCGACCTGCGTGGTGGTGCTCCCGCTCGCGACGCCGGGCGGCGCGGGCCCGCAGGGCTTCGTGGTGGCGGGGTGCTCGCCGCGGATCGCGCTCGACGATCGCTACCGCGGGTTCTTCTCGTTGCTCGCGGATCAGGTCGCGACGGCGCTCGATCACGCGCGCGCGGCGGAGGCGGCGCGCCGCCGCGCCGAGGAGCTCGCGGAGCTCGATCGCCTCAAGACGACGTTCTTCAGCAACGCGAGCCACGAGCTGCGCACGCCGCTCACGCTGATCCTCGCGCCGCTCGAGGACGCGATGCGCGCGCCGCCGGGCCGGCTCGAGGGCGACTCGCTCGCGAGCGTGCATCGCAATGCGCTCCGCCTGCTGCGGCTCGTGAACTCGCTGCTCGACTTCGCGCGCATCGAGGCAGGGCGCGCGCGCGCGTCGTTCGAGCCGCTCGATCTCGCGCAGGTCACGACCGATCTCGCGAGCGCGTTCCGCGGTCCGATCGAGCGCGGCGGGCTCGCGCTCGAGGTCGACTGTCCGCCGCTCTCGCAGCCGGTGTGGGTCGACGCGGACCTCTGGGAGAAGGTCGTCCTCAACCTGCTCTCGAACGCGTTCAAGTTCACGTTCGACGGGCGCATCACGGTGCGGATGCGCGAGCGCGGCGAGCGCATCGTGCTCGAGGTCTCCGACACCGGCGGCGGCATCCCGCCGCACGAGGTGCCGCAGCTCTTCCAGCGCTTCCATCGGGTCGAGGGCACGCGCTCGCGCACCCACGAGGGCACCGGGATCGGCCTCGCGCTGGTGCACGAGCTCGTGCACCTCCACGGCGGGACCATCGGCGTCGAGAGCACGCTCGGGCGCGGCACGACCTTCACGGTCACGCTGCGCGCCGGGCACGCGCACCTGCCGGCGGATCGCGTCTCGTCTCCGCACGCGCTGCAGAGCACGCGCATCGGCGCGCGGCCCTTCGTGGAAGAGGCGGAGCGCTGGCTGCCCGAGCCCGAGCCGGAGCGCGTCGCGACGCCCGCGCCGGGCACCAAGGCCCGCGTGCTGATCGCCGACGACAACGCGGACATGCGCGCGTACCTCACGCGCCTGCTCTCGCCGTCGTTCGACGTGCAGTGCGTCGAGGACGGCGCGCGCGCGCTCGAGGCGATGCGCGTCGCGGTGCCCGACGTGCTCGTGAGCGACGTGATGATGCCGGGCGTCGACGGGCTCGGACTGGTGCGCGCGGTGCGCGCCGATCCGACGCTCGCAGCGCTCCCGGTCGTCCTGCTCTCGGCGCGCGCGGGCGAGGAGTCGCGCGTCGACGGAATGGGCGCGGGCGCCGACGACTACGTGGTGAAGCCGTTCTCGGGGCGCGAGCTCGTCGCGCGCGTGCGCGCGCACGTCCAGCTCGGTCGCACGCGGCGCGCGCTCGCGCAGGAGCTCGCGGAGAGCGAGGAGCTCTTCCGCGTGTCGCAGGAGATCTCGCCGCTCGGGTTCTCGTACTTCGCGCCGGTGCGCGACCCGTCGGGCGCGATCCTCGACTTCGAGCTCCTCTACCAGAACGGCGCGGCGGCGCGCCTCAACGGGCTGCCTTCGGGACGTCACGATCCGCCGATCAGCCTGCGCGAGACGGTGCCGACGCTGCCGACCAGCGAGCGCTGGCAGGGCTATCTGAGCGTCGCCGAGACCGGCGTGACCTGGCAGCGGGAGCTCCACTACGAGAGCCCGTCGTTCGCGGGCTGGGTGCGGGTCACGCTGGTGCGCCCGCGGCCCGACGCCATCGCGCTGATCGCCGAGGACGTGACGGCGCGGCGCGCGATCGAGGACGAGCGCGCGCGGCTGCTCGAGCGCGAGCGCGAGCACTCCGCGCGCTTGCGCGGGCTCGCCGAAGCAGCGCTCGACATCGTGGGCTCGGGCACGATCGAGGCGCTGCTGCGCATCACCGCCGAGCGAGCGCGCGCGCTGGTGCCCTCGCACCAGGCGATCGCGATCGTCGCGAGCGATCTCGACGGTGGGCCGCCGACGCGCGCGGTGTCGCGGTCCGAGGAGCACGCGCTCGCGGCGGGGACGGACGACTCGTCGGTCGACGAGCTCGACGCGCTGGTGCGCGACACGAATCGGCCGGTGCGCCTCTCGCACGCGGAGCTGGTGGCGCATCCGTCGTTCCGCGACGCGGAGCGCGCGCCGCGCATGCGCGGGTGGCTCGCGGCGCCGCTGGTGGGCTCCGACGGGCGCAACCTTGGGCTCCTGCAGCTCACGCATCGATCCGCGGGAGAGTTCACCGGCGAGGACGAGGCGGTGCTCGTGCAGCTCGCGGGCGTCGCGTCGATCGCGCTCGAGAACGCGCGCCTCTACGAGCTCGCGCAGGGCGAGCGACGGCGCGCCGAGGACGCGAACCGGCTCAAGGACGAGTTCCTCGCGACGATGTCCCACGAGCTGCGGACCCCGCTCAACGCGATGCTCGGATGGGCGCGGATGCTGCGCAGCGGCGCGTTGCCCGAGAGCAAGCGAGCGCACGCGCTCGAGACGATCGAGCGCAACGTGCGGATCCAGACCGCGCTCATCGAGGACGTGCTCGACGTCGCGCGGATCTCGACGGGCAAGCTGCGCCTCGACGCGGCGCCGCTCGACATCGCGCAGGTCGTCCAGGCCGCGGTCGAGATCGTGCGGCCCGCGGCGGAGAGCAAGGGCATCGCGCTGGACGTCACGCTCGGCGGCGCGTGCCGCACGATGGGCGACGCGACGCGCCTCCAGCAGATCGTGTGGAACCTGCTGACGAACGCGGTGAAGTTCACGCCGCGCGGCGGGCACGTCGTGGTCACGATGCGGCGCGTGGTGATCGACGGCGGCGCCGCGCACGTCGAGATCGCGGTGCAGGACTCGGGGCAGGGCATCCCGCACGAGTTCCTGCCGCACGTGTTCGAGCGGTTCCGGCAGGCCGACGCGTCGAGCACGCGCAAGCACGGCGGGCTCGGGCTCGGGCTCTCGGTGGTGAAGCACCTCGTCGAGCTGCACGGCGGCTCGGTGCACGCGGAGAGCGAGGGCGAAGCGCGAGGCGCGCGCTTCGTGGTGCGCATCCCGATCGTGCCGCTGCGATCGATGCCGGCGGGCGTCGTGGCCACGGAGCGACCGCGGGTGGAGCTCGAGACGTCGGAGCTCACGCGGCTGCCGGAGCTCGCGGGCATCCGCGTGCTCCTCGTGGAGGACGAGCCCGACACGCGCGACGTGCTGCGCGCGATCCTCGAGCACTGCGGGATGCCCGTCACCGCGACGTCGTCGGCGGACGACGCGCTCGCGGCGTTCGACGCGGCGCGGCCCGACGTGCTCGTGAGCGACATCGGCATGCCGGGCACCGACGGCTACGAGCTGATCCGGACGCTGCGCGAGCGCGACGACGATCGCGCGCGTCGCGTGCCGGCGCTCGCGCTCACCGCGTTCGCGAGCGAGGGAGATCGGCGGCGCGCGCTCGAGGCCGGGTTCCAGCTGCACCTCAGCAAGCCGGTCGAGCCCGCCGAGCTCGTCGCCGCGATCGCGCGGCTGCGCGGCGCGCGTTAGCCGTCGAGGCGCGCGCTCACGCGTCGCCGAGCCAGCGCGGCGGCGGCGACGATCCGCGCAGCTGCGCGGCGCGGATGCGCGCATCACGGCGCGCCGCGATCGCGAGGAGCTCGGCGTCGAGCGCGAGCTCCTTCGCGCTCGACGTGCCGCGGTCCGCGGCGCGCGCGCTCCGCACGAGCGACTCCGTCGCCTCCAGGATCGCGAAGAAGTCGTCGATCTCACCGAGGAGCGTCGCGATCGCGCCCGGCTCGGCGGTCGCGATCGCATGGCGGAGGATCCGCGTGGCCTCGGCGGCGATGCGCTCGGCGCGCGCGACGCGGGTCTCGACGGGGGACGCGAGGAAGGTCGAGGTCGATTGGGCTCTCATGCGGCGCGACCGTGCGCTGCGAGCGCAACCACCGGCCATCCGTCGCGTGACATGCCGGTCACGAGCGACGCGGCGACATGTGAGCTGCTGCGACCATTTGCCGCACGGCCCGGATCGGCGCAGCGCTTAGGGTACGTGCCTCGCGTGAACGGAGAGACGCACCGTTGGATCGTGGCGCTGCGCTGGGCCGCGGTCGCAGGTCAGCTCGCGCTGCTCGGCGTCGCGTTCGCGCGCGGAACCGCGGATCTGCCGTGGGGCGCGCTGCTCGGCGTGGTCGGGGCGGCGGCGGCGTCGAACGCGGTGCTCGCGATCGTGTGGCGCAGCGGAGAGCGGCTCGTCGGGCCGGTGCTGCTGCTCGACACGCTGCTGCTCTCGGTGATGCTCGCGCTCTCGGGCGGGCCCTCGAACCCGTTCGGCGTGCTCTTCCTCGTGTACGTCACGCTCGCGGCGGTCGCGGCGAGCGCGCGGTGGACGTGGGTGGTCGTCGCGGCTGCGCTCGCGGGGTACGGCGCGCTCTTCGTGTGGCACCTCCCGCTGCCGCCCGAGCTCGGCGGGCACGGCGCGCACGGGCACGCGTCGCACACGCAGCGCGACGCGTTCGACGTGCACCTGCAGGGCATGTGGCTCGCGTTCGCGATCGCGGCGACGGCGATCGCGGTGTTCGTGACGCGGGTGCGGCGGGCGCTCGAGGTGGAGCGCGAGCGCGCGGCGCGCGCCGCGAAGCTGGCGGCGACGACGACGCTCGCGGCAGGCGCTGCGCACGAGCTCGCGACGCCGCTCGCGACGATCAAGATCGCCGCGCGCGAGCTGGTGCGCGAGCTCGAGGCACGGCCCGAGCTCGCGGCGCTGCTCGACGATGCGCAGCTGGTGCACCGCGAGGTCGAGCGCAGCCGCGCGGTGCTCGATCGGCTCTCGCTCGAGGCGGGCGCGATGACCGGCGAGCTGCGCGAGCGGCGGACGCTCGACGCGCTGGGCGAGTCGATCACGAATGCGATCGGCGCGCGCGCGACGCGGGTGCGGATGCACGTCGACGCGGGCGAGGTGTCGGTCCCGCCGCGCGCGATGACCCACGCGCTCGCGAGCCTGGTGCGCAACGCGCTCGACGCGAGCGAGGCGCCGGTCGACCTCGCGCTCGCGGTGCGCGACGGGACGTTGACCGCGCGCGTCGAGGATCGCGGCAGCGGCATAAGCGACGAGACGCTCGCGCGCGTGGGCGAGCCGTTCTTCACGACCAAGCCGCCGGGCGCGGGCATGGGGCTCGGCGTGTTCCTCGCGCGCGCGGTCGTGGAGCAGCTCGACGGAACGCTCCGCTTCGAGTCGCAGGTCGGGCGCGGCACCGTGGTCGAGGCGACGATCCCGAGGGCGAGCGCATGACGAACGCACGCGAGCACGCACCGTCGATCCTCGTCGTCGACGACGACGACGTGTTCCGCGAGCGGCTGGCGCGCGCGCTCGCGCAGCGTGGCCTCGCGGTGCGCACCGCGCGCGACGCCGACGAAGCCGCGACGCTCGCGAACGCCGAGAGCCCCGAGCTCGCGCTCGTCGATCTGCGGATGCCCGGTCCGTCGGGGCTCGCGCTGATCCGCACGTTGCTCGACATCGACCCGCACACGCGCGTGGTGGTGCTCACCGGCTACGGCAGCATCGCGACCGCGCTCGAGGCGGTGCGGCTCGGCGCCGTGCACTACCTGCAGAAGCCCGCGGACGTCGACGAGATCCTCGCCGCGTTCCACCGCGACGAGCTGCCGCTCTCGCCGGAGCTCTCGCCGCCCGCGACCGTGCCCTCGCTCGCGCGCGCGGAGTGGGAGCACATCCAGCGCGTGCTCACGGACTGCGGCGGCAACGTGTCGCAGGCGGCGCGCCTGCTCGGGCTCCATCGTCGCTCGCTGCAGCGCAAGCTCTCGAAGTACCCGGTGTCGCGCTGACGCTCAGCGCCCGTGACGACGTCGCAGCGCGGCGATCGGCGCGGCGAAGCGCGCGGGGTGGCGCGCGATCAGCTCGGCGTAGCGCGCGGGCGTGATCGCGAGCGCGTGCAGCACGCGCACGAGCACCGCGATCGCGTCCGCCATGCGCTCGATGCGCGGCACGCCGGGTGTGTCGAGCGTCTCGAGCACCGCGATCGCGTCGAGCGTGCGCGAGAGGTCGTCGTCGTCGTCCGCGCCGGCGAGCGTGTCGGGGCCGCTCGGGAGCGCAGGGAGCCAGCGATCGAAGCGAGCCTCGAGCGCGCGGAGATCGCGGCGCGTCGCGTCGAGGCGCGCGGCGCTCGCGTCGTCGGAGATGCCCAGCTCGGCGAGCGCATCCTCGAGCGGGCGCGGATCCTCGTCGGGAACGCCCGACGACGGCAGCAGCGCGGAGATCTCGTCCCAGGGCGGCTCCTGCGCGGCGTACGAGGGGCTCGGCGCACCGTCGCCGCGCTCCCACGCCTCGAGCTCCACGTCCGACACGTGGTGGTAGAAGACGCGCGCGCCGCCGTCGCGGCGCTGCGCGTCCGCGAGCGCGCGCAGCGAAGGACCCTCGCCACCGAGCGCGACGATCGCGATGCGCGTCGGCACACCGAGCCGCTCGCGCAACGAGACGATCGCGCTCGCGTCGAGCGTCGCCTCGCCGTCGCTCACCAGGACGATCTGCGCGCGCGTGAGCGCGACGTCGTGGCGCCGCGCCCACTCGATCTCGCGCAGCGCGTCGACGATCGCGCGCTCGATGTCGGTGCCGCCCGAGCGCTCGACGCCGACGACGTCGTCGATCGCGCGCCGTGCCTCGTCGAGGGTACGCACCCGGCGGGTGGGCTCGCTCTCGGTGTGGAAGAACCGATAGTAGAGGAGCTGCTGCACGCGGCCACCGCCCTCGAGGCGCTCCATCAGCGCGGCGAGCTCGGCGAGGATCACGGCGTCGCGCATGCGGGCACGCGCGCCGTGCATCGAGGTCGACCCGTCGAGCAGGAAGAGCCGCACCTCCGCGTTCGCGCCGCTGCGGGCGCGATCGGTGCGACGGGGACGCAGATGACGGCGCACGAGGAGCTCGCCCGACGCGAGCTGGTGCACCACGCGCCGCGGATCGTCGATCACGGCATCGCGCAGATCCTCGACGCTGCGCGCGTGCGCGAGCCGCATGCGCTCGGCGGGGAACGCGACCTCCTCGTCGCGGGGATCTTCGGCGAGGAAGCGCGCCTGCGAGAGCGCACCGCCGATCTCGAGGCGCGCATCGGCCGCGAGCATCGCGCGCATCGCGGCCAGGTGCGCGCCAGGCGCGACGAACGAGCGGCGCCGGCGGAGCGCGAGCGCGCGCGCAGGGGATGCGAGCTCGAGATCGCGCTCGAGCCGTGCGCGCGCGTCGTCGTAGGCGCGCTCGATGCGTGCGGCGAGCGCGGGTGGGATCGCGTCGGGGACGTCGCTCGCCGGTGCGTCGTGGAGCGGGCGCGCGAGGCGATCGTGGACGTGCGCATGCGCGTCGTGGTGGCCGCCGAGGTAGCTCGCGGCGGCGGCGAGCGTCGTCGCGACCGGCGCGCGCCGCGCGATCGCGCTCTCGATCTGATGCGCGAGATCGATGTCGGCGCGCGCGCCGCTCGCGATCATGCGGCGCACCTGCGCGAGCTCGTGCGCGACGATGCGCTTGGCCGTGCCATCCGCGCCGCCGCCGTCGAGCAGCGCGCGGCGCGCGGCCTCGAGCAGGCGCTGGCGACGTCCGAGCCGCGCGGTCTCGTGTGCGGCTTCGTCGAGCAGCGCGTCGATCGCGCGCGTCCGCGGCGGCCGGGGCCCGGGCCGTACATCGAGCGGCCGCCGGCCGAGCCCACGCACGAGGCGATCGAGCGCGTGAGGACGATCGAGCGCCTCCTCGACGCGCACGATCCACCGATGCAGCGACGCGAGCCACATCAGGTCCTCGCTCGCCACGGGCTCGCCGGCCGCGACGCGATGCTCGGCGAGCGCGACGTTCTCCTCGAGCTCGGCGATCAGCGCGCTCGCATGGCCCGGCCACGTGTCCCGGGTGAGCGCGCGCGCGGCGGCGTCCTCGAGCGCGACGGTGCGGAACGTCTCGTCCACACCGAAGAAGCGCGCGCGCAGCCGCGACCACCACGGAACGCGCGCGCGCACCTCCTCGGGCCGGCGCAGGAGCCGCTCGATGCGCAGGTGCAGCGCGTCGGGCGCGCTCACGGCGCACGCACGATCGCGGCCCAGCGCGCATCGGTCGTCGCGGCGCGCGCGTCGTGCAGCGCCTTGCGCAGCGCGGTGTCGAGCGCATGCAACCGCGACGCGAGGGCGCGCGCGTCGTCGGCGCGCTCGGGCAGCAGCATCGCGACGAGCTCGGCCTCCAGCGAGATCCGGCGCAGCGATGCTTCGTCGTGCGCGATCTGCACGAGCGTCGCGTCCGCCCCCGCGTGCGCGTGCCACGCCTCCAGGTACGCGACGACGCGCTCGATGCGCGCGACGTCGATCGACGCGAGCTGCGCGCGCGTCTCCGCGGGCAGCGCGCCGAGCGCCTCCTCGGCCCGCGCGGTCGCGCCGCGCGGGCGATCCGGCTCGTGCAGCAGCAGTGCGATCTCGCCGAGCACGAGGCATAGCAGCGCGCGATCCTCCGCGCCGCGCAGCGCGCGATAGCCCGGCAGGTCGAACGTCGCGTCCACCGCGCCCGGCGCGGCTTCGCGCGCCAACAGCGCGCCCGCGACCCACGTGAGGTGCGCCCCCGCCGGCACCGCGTCGTGCACCCCGAGCCGCGCGAGATGCCCCAGCACGCCGCGCACGACGTCGCGCATCGCATCGCGGCTCGGCAGCGCGAGGTCGGTCGCGTAGCAGCGCTCGACGAGCGGCGAGAGCCGCGGGCCGAGGACGGTCGCGCGCAGCGGCTCGGGCGGCGCGCCCGGCGCGAGCGCGGCGAGATCGCGCTCCAGTCGGTCGAACGCGCGCGCGAGCGGCGCGAGCGCATCGAGCGTCGCCGAGAGCCCGCGCGCGCCTCGCGCGTCGATGCCGGTCACCCGCTGCGCCGCGTGTGCGTCGAGCGCGAGACGCGCGCGATCAACCAGCGTCGCGAACGCTCGCTCCCATCGCGCCGCGTGCACGTCGGGGCTCGTGATCGTCGCGCCCTCCGCGAGCAGCGCCTCGCGCAGCTCCGCGGCATCGCGATACCGCGCGATCTCGGCGGCGACGTCCTCGGGATCGTCGGCGGCGCTCGTCGCATCGACGAACCCGCCGAACGCCACGTGCTCGGTGAGCGCCCCGAGCGCGCGCGTCCGCATCTCGCGCGCGATCTCCCGCGCTCCCGGATCGTCGCGCTCGAGCGCGCGCGATCGCTCGAGCACGCTGCGGAGCGCGTGGAGATCGTCCGCCTCGAGCGCGATCGGCTCGACGCGCTCGGGCTCCTTCGTCTCGACGGCGGGCGGCGGCACGCTCTCGCGCGGCGTCATCGGCGCGAGCTCGAGGGAGGGCTCTAGCGTCTCGGTCGCCTCCTCGGGCAGCGGGCGCGACACGATCTCGCGCAGGCACTCGTCCCAGAGATCGTGCTCGGCCTTCATGATCGCGAGCTGCCTTCGCTCGCGAGGCTCGTGCTCCTGCGCGAGCAGCGCGTCGAGCACCGCGGGATCCGGCCCCGCGACCACCAGCGCGAGCCGCAGCGTCGCGAGGTCCGAGAGCTCCGCGACGAGCGGCCGATCGCGCCGGTGCAGCGCCTTGTCGAGCACGCAGATCGTCCGCAGCAGCTGCGCGAGCCGCACCGCGGTGCGCGCCGAGACGTAGCGCGTCGCGACGAAGCTCGGATCGGCGCGCTCGAGCTCGCCCGTGCGCCGCTCGAACGCGACCACCAGATCCGCCACGCGCTCGGCGAGGCTCGATGGCACCCGCACCTCGGAGGCCATCGCCTGGAGCGCGTCGATGTCCTGGATCGTCAGGCGCGCGCTCGGCGCGACGCGCTCGCCCACCGAGCCCGCGACGAGCCGTCGCAGGTTCGCGGGATCGGCGAACGTGCGCGGGACGAAGCTCACGAACGCGACGCGATCGACGAACGCGAGGAGCGTGCGTCGGTTCTCCTCGAGCACCTCGGTGAGGTACCGGTTCGTCGTCATCACCGCGCACTCGATCGCGCCGCGCGTGATGCGCGCGCCCTGCTTCAGCTCGCGCTCCTCCAGCAGGTTCAGCGTCGAGCGGAGCAGCATGTCGCGCCCGTCGAGCACCTCGTCGAGGAACGCGTGCACCGAGCCGAGCAGGCCCTCGTCGGTGAAGTGCACCGTGCGCCCCGAGTCCATCAGCGTGCGGAAGTCCACCGCGCCGATCAGCTCGGTGTGCACCGTGCTCTCGGTGATCTGCCGCGCGAAGAGGCTCGGCTCGCCGGTCGCTTCGTCGACGATGCGCGCGACCACCGCGCCCGCGAGCTGGCTCTTGCCGGTGCCGGGCGGGCCCGTCATCAGCACGTGCTGTCGCGAGAGCAGCGCGAGCGCGATCTGCCGCAGCGGATCGCGGCGCTCGACGAAACGATCCTCGAGCTCGGCGAAGAAGCGTGCGAAGTGCTCGAGCGCGGCGGCGCGGCGGGAGTCGGAGCGCAACATCGCGATCAGCGCGGCTCAGCTGGCGTCGTCGCTCGCATCCACGCTCTCCGCATCGTCGCTCTCCGCATCGTCGCTGGCTGCATCGCTCACGTCGGCGTCGCTCACGTCCGCGTCGCTCACGTCCGCGTCGATCGCGCTCGCGTCGCGCGAGCCCGCATCGCGCGGAGGTCCCGCATCGGCCGCGCGGCACACGCCGCCGATGCACTCGAGGCCGACCTCGCACTCGCTCGCGCGCACGCACGGCTCGCCCTCGCCTTTGCGGAGCTCGAGATCGCTGCACGCATACCCGCCGAGCCCGACGTGCAGCACGCCGGCGACGAGCGCGACCGCGCCGAGCCGGAGTGCTGCTTCACGAGACATCGAGGGAGAACCCTGTCAGGTCGCTCGAGTTCCGCAATTCGGGCAGAACTTCGTCCCCGGCGCGAGCATCGTCTGACACGCCGCGCAGGGCTTCGGCTGCGGCGGCGCGAGCGACGTGCCGCACTCCGCGCAGAACTTCCCCGGCGGCACCTTCGCGCTGCACCCCGGGCACGTCACCGTTCCACCCTGCGGCGCGGGCGACGCCTGCGGAGGCGGCTGCTGCTGCGGCTGCCCTCCGGGCTGGCCCATCTGCTGGCCGTACATGTTCGCCATCGCGAAGCCCATCCCGAGCCCCGCGCCGGCGCCCACCGTGCCCGTGCCCTCGCCGCCCTTCGCCATGCCCTGACCGGCGCCGAGCATCGCCTCGCCCGCCGCGTACTGCATGAAGTTGCCGCCGGTGAGCTCGTCCTTCGCGCGCTTCTTCGCCTTGATGTCGGCGTAACGATCCTGCGCGCCCTGGATGCGCTTCAGCTCGTCGTCGCTGAAGTTGATCGTGAAGTCGCCGAGCCCGAGGAACTGTGCGCCGATCTCGCTCAGATCGTCGCACTTCTGGAGGAACGACTGGCCGAGCTCGTCGTGGTACGCGGGCAGCGCCTGGATCTCGATCTTCTGGCGGATCACGAAGTTCGGCACGGTCTTCTTGACCGAGTTCATGAACTTCGTCTGGATGAACGACTCCACTCGGTCGTTGCTGGGCGTGCCGCCCATGCCGACGTAGTTGACGATGAACTTGTCGGGCTCGACCACGCGCCAGATGAAGGTGCCGAAGATGCGCGGGCTCACCGTGATCTCGAGCTCGGGATCCTTCATCGGAGGGAAGGGCCCGCCGAACTTCGTGTTGCGGTTGGGCCGCATGCTCACGAAGTAGAGATCGGTGACGAAGATGTTCCCGCCGGTGAACGAGTCGACCAGGTTCGAGAGGAACGGGATGTTGCCGGTGTCGAGCTGGTGGCGCTGTCCGACCCCCGCGGTGCGCAGCACGCCGACCAGCGAGCCGTCGCGGAAGAACACCGCCGCCTCGTCGGCGTCGATCGTGAGCTGGGAGTACTTCGGGATCGTGCGCTCGGGATGCTTGTAGACGATCAGATCCTTCGCGGAGTCGGGGCGCGCGATCATCATCTCGCGCACACCACCACGAACGAAGTCCATGATTCCCATCCTGGGCCCTCCCGTATCGACGCGTATGAGGCCGCTGACGATGCGGCGCGATCGAGACAACGCAGGATAACCGCCATGCGTTCCCTGCGAAAGCTTCGGGAACCGCGTCCGAAGCACGCTGTCGATGGAGCGATGCGAATCGTCGCGCTCGTGATCTCGATCGTGGCGTCCGGCCTCGTCGCGAGCGGCGCGAGCGCGCAGGACGCGGGCACGCCGGAGCTCGACGAGTTCCGGCGCATGGTCGACGCCGATCCGTTCACCGCCGAGGAGAGCGATCCGATCGGCACGTCCGCGGGCGACGCCGAGATGCGCACGATGCGCCTCCCCGAGCCCGAGGAGATCGTGGAGGAGCGCATCCCGCCGGTGAGCGGCGACGTGCTCACCGCGATCCCGGGTGTGCGCGAGACCGAGCATCGCGCCGAGATCGAGCTGCGCGAGGGCGTCGCGATCGTGCACGAGCGGATCACGCTGACGAGCTCGGCGCGCGTGCCCGCGGAGGCGCGGTATCGGCTCGCGGTGCCCGAAGGCGCGGTGCTCGTCGCGCTCGAAGTGTGCGCAGCGGGCGCGTGCCGCACGGGGATCGCGGATCGCACGACGGGCCCGCTCGGCGCGTACGACGACGCGGCGCGTGCGAGCGGATCGAGCGCGGCGCCGATTGCGCATGCGACGAACGCGCGCGACGAGCGCGGCGACGCGATCGTGGTGCGCGCCGCGCCGGTGCGGCGCGCCGGGCTCGAGGTGCGCGTCGCCTGGGCGGTCCGGACGATCGTGCGCGGCGGGCGCGTGCGCTTCCTGGTACCGGCGCGCGGCAACGACGCGCGCGTGGTGGACACGCGATGGACGGTGCGCGCGATCGATCTCGTCGCGCCCTCGATCGACGGAGTGCCGATCGAGACGCGCGAGGAGACGCGCCCTTCGAGCGTCCCGATCGCGCTCGGCGCGACGCTGCCGCTCACCGCGGGCGTGCGCGCGACCGCGTCGAGCGTGCCGTGCGCCGCGGGACGATGCGCGCGGCTGCGCGTCGTCGCGGGACGTCCGAGCATCGCGGGCGGTGACGTGATCGTCGCGATCGACGCGTCGCCGTCGACCGTCGCGTCGGCGCGCGGACGGATCGCGCCGACGGTGCGCACGCTGCTCTCGATGCTCCCGAGCGGCGCGCGGGTGCGCGTGGTCGCGTTCGCGGCGCGCGCCGAAGAGGTCGGTGCGTCGTGGGTGGCGCCCACCGCGGTCGACTCGGGCGCGCTCGATCTCGCGGTGGAGCGTGAGCTGGGCTCGGCGACGCGGTTCGAGGCGCTGTGGGCGCTCGTGGGCCCGTGGGCGCGTCGCGGCACGCGCGTGGTGATCGTGGGCGACGGCGGGCTCACCGCGAGCGCCACGGGCGCCGGCGCGTTCGCCTCGGCAGCGCGCGAGGGCGTGATCCTCGCGTCGGTCGACGTCGCGGATCGCGCGAGCACCACCGCGCTGCGCAGCGCGATCGAGGGCGCGAACGGTGTGGTCATCGACGCCGGCGCCGAGGCCCAGGGCGCGACCGCGGGCAGAGGGAGCGAGCCGCTCGTCGCGCGGCTGACGTCGGCGCTCGCGCCGGTCGCGATGCGCGCGGTGAGCGTGCGCATCGGCGACACCCGCCACGCGCTCGGTGTGCTGCGCGAGGGCGAAGAGCTCGTGTGGGAAGGCCCGCTCTCGGGCGCGACCACGTCGGCGTCGATCACCGTGGACGGCACCACGACGCGCGCGTCCGCGGCCGGCGCGGAGATCGGCCCGGCGCTCACCGCGCTCGCGGATCGCGGCGCCACCGCGCTGGCCGCGATCGACGCCAGCGACGTCGCGCGCGGCGACGCGGGCTCGTGCCGCGCGCGCGGGCCCTACGCGTCCAACAGCGGCGTGGTCGCGCGCGGCGAGACGATCGCGCTCGCGCACACCCGGCGTTGTGATCCCCCGCCCGCCACGAGCGCGCTCGATCGTCCGCGGCGCGAGCATCGCAGCGGCGTCCCCGCGCGCGTGCTGCTCGCGTCGCTGCGACGTCGGGTGATCCCGCCCGCCCGTGCGTGCTTCCGCGCCGATCGCGCGGGGCGCGCGTCGTACCAGGAGCGCGCCGAGCTGCGCGTCGAGCTCGCGGATCGCGAGATCGTCGCGGTGCAGGTCGGCGGTGCGATCGAGGAGGCGCTGCGCACCTGTCTCGAAGGCGCGCTCGACGGGCTCGACGTGCCCGGGTTCGATGGCCGCGTGATCGTGACGTGGCCGCTCTACACGGCACCGACGCTCCCGCCGCCCGTGCTCGAGCTGCGCTCCGACGTCGCCGACGAGGTCGATCGCGTCGCGACGCCGGAGTGAGTGCTCGGTTGGAGTGCTCGCGGGCGGAGGGAAGGGCCCTCCGCCCGCGAGCCGATCGCGAGCTCTCTCACTCGGAGAGCTTCTTCAGCGCGACCGCGTTCATGCAGTAGCGCAGCCCGCTCGGCTGCGGTCCGTCGGGGAACACGTGCCCGAGGTGCGCCTCGCAGACGTTGCAGAGCGTCTCGACGCGCACCATCCCGTAGCCGCGATCGACGTGGTACGCGATCACGTCCTGCGCGACGGGCTGCGTGAACGAAGGCCATCCGGTGCCCGACTCGAACTTCGTCGACGCGTCGAACAGCAACGTCCCGCAGCACTTGCACTCGTAGCGCCCCGGCTCGAAGAGCGAGCACATCTCCGAGCTGAACGCGCGCTCGGTCCCGTGCTGCCGCGTGACGTGGAACTCCTCGGGCGTGAGGAGTGCGCGCCACTCCGCCTCGGTCTTCCGCACGGTGCGCGGCGGCGGCAGATTGCCCTTGTCGGCGAGGGAGACGACGTCGTTCCAGGTGAGCATGAGGACCGCATCTAGTGCGACGGAGTCATCGCGACAAGAGAACGCCGGGCGCCGTCGCGAGCTCGCGGACCGTCGCGAAGCGCCCCGCGCGGTAGCGCAGGAACATCTCCGCGATCTCGGCGCGCGATCCCGCGACGAAGGGCCCGTGCTGCACGATCGGCTCGTCGAGCCGCTCTCCCGCGAGGAGAACGACGCGCGCGCCGCGCGGTCCGGCGCGCAGGACGACCGAGGACTCGGTCTCGCGATCCAGCCATGCGACCTGCCCGGTCGCGGCGTGATCGAGCGAGCCGTCGACGACGTAGACGAGCCCGCCGTACGCGTCGGGCAGCGCTTGTTCGAACGACGCGTCCGGGTCGAGCCGCACCTCGAGCGCGGTGATCGGCACCACGTTGGCCCTCGGTGCGACCACGTCGCCGCTCCGGCCACCGTAGACGCGCACCTCCGCGCCGCGCTCGCGTCGCACCGGCGCGCCGCGGATCACGCGGAACGACGGCTTCGTGCCCCGCGCATGCGCCGGCAGCGCGATCCAGACCTGCAGGATGCGCGTCGGCCCGCGCGACTCGAGGTGCTCGCCGTGCACGACGCCGCGGCCCGCGGTCATCCACGCCGCGTCGCCCGCGTCGAGCGCGCCCTCGTCGTGATCGAGCACCGAGCCCTCGAGCACGAGCGTGAACGTCTCGAGCCCGGCGTGCGGGTGCGCCTCGCCGATCGGCGCACCGGGCGCGAGGTCGATGCGATCGTCGGTGATCAGCACGAAGGGATCGCTCGCCGCGAGATCGTGCGGCGAGAGCACCGCGACCGCGGTGTGCCCGGCTCCGAGGAAGCCGACCGAGGGAGCGGGCGTGTCGATGCTCGGGAGCAGCCTGCTCACGCCATCCTCCTCTCGAGCGCGGGGACGCGCCCCGTCGACCACGGAAGCGGGCGCGCCAGGCGCGACGCGGGCCGGAGCGCCCACGACGCCGCCGCGATCACGAAGAGCGCGATCGGCGCGACCGCCCCGGGCGCGTCTCCGCTCGCGACGTGCGAGAACGCGGCGCCGGTGAGGTCGAACGCGATCCCTGCGTACGCCCACTCCTTCAGCCGGCCGAGCCCCGGCGCGAGGAGCGCGGCGACGCCGGCGAGCTTCCACGCGCCGAGCAGCGTCGCGAGGTACGCGGGATAGCCGAGCCGCTCGAGGCCGGTCATCACCTCGGGCGCGCGCGTCAGGTCGAGCACACCGCCCGCGCCGAGCGCGAGCGCGAGCAGCGCGGTGGAGATCCAGTAGGCGATCGGACGTAGCGCGTTCATGTCGAGCCTCCTCTTCGGAACGCGCTCAACGTGGGGGTCCGCGTCATCTGTCGCTACGGTCGATCGAATGGCATCATCTGCTCGAAAATGATCCAAACGGAGCCGCCCGAGACCGCCGAGCTGCTCACGTTCGTGCGCGTGATCGACGCGCGCTCGATGACGCGCGCGGCCGCGGAGCTGGGCGTTCCCCGCGCCACGATCGGACGGCGCCTCGCGCGGCTCGAGGAGCGGCTCGGCGTACGGCTCGTGCGGCGCACCACGCGCAGCCTCGCGCTCACCGAGCCCGGCGAGCGCTTCTACCAGCACGCGCGGCGCGTGCTCGACGTGCTCGGCGAGGCCGAGTCGAGCGTGCGCAGCGATCGCGCGACGCTCTCGGGCAGCCTCCGCGTGTCGGTCCCGCCGATGATCGACGAGGACTTCTTCGCGATGCTCGCCGGCTTCGCCGCAGCGCATCCCGACGTGCGGCCGCAGGTCCACTTCGCGAGCGTGCACGTCGATCTGCGCCGCGACGGCTACGACGTCGCGCTGCGCGCCGGATCGATCTCCGAGCCGGGGCTCGTCTCGCGAACGCTCGCGCGCATGCCGGTGATCGCGGTCGCGTCACCGCGTTACCTCGCGCGACACGGGACCCCGCGCGCGAGGCGCGATCTCCGGCGGCACCGCTGCCTGATGGGCTTCGAGCGCGGAGACGTGCCGCAGTCGCAGTGGCCCGCGAGCGGCGGCGTGATGCACGTCGACGGTGCGTTCTTCTCCAACGAGATCCGGCTGCTCCGCGCCGCGGCGATCCGCGATCTCGGCATCGCCATGCTGCCGACGACGCTCGTCGCCGACGACCTCGCGCGCGGCGCGCTGGTGCGCGTGCTGCCCGGCGTGCTCCGCGGCGAGAGCCGGCTCGCGCTCGTGTACCCGGAGCGGACGCTCGTGCCGCCGCAGGTGCGCGCATTCATCGAGGCGGTGACCGCGTGGGCGCCCGGCTGGGTCGAGCGACGGCTCGCTCAGAACACCCAGTAGGTCACGACCCAGCCGATGATCGCGCCGATCGCGAGACCACCGAGGACCACCACCGTCGACACCGTCTTGCTCGGCGCCGGTGCCTCCGCCCAGTTGCGCCGCCGCGTGAGCCGCTTGCCGAGCACGAGCGCGAGCGGGCTCTCGCGCGTGATCCCGAGCAGGTCCGCGACCGCGCCGATCGCGCGGCGATCCGCGTCGCGCACGTCGGGCGAGCTCTCCTTCAGCGCGACCGCGTAGACCAACGCGAGCGCGGGCGGCAGTCGCTCCGCCGAGCCCGGCTCGGGCGCGAGCAGCTCGCACACGTCGGCCCACTGGTTGCGCCCGACGAGCCGCTCGATCGACGCGAGGCGATCGTCGACGACCGGCTTCACGTCGGCGGTCGGCTTGATCTGCTCGGCAGGCGTCGGGTTCTTGATCGAGAACACGCCCGGGCGCGCAGGCGGCGTCACCGGCGCGGCCGGGGGCAGATCGCTGGGAAGCGGGAGGCCGGCGGGCGCGGAGTCGTGGACGCTCACGCGATCCAGGGTACGCGATCGGACGGTGTGTCGGGAACGATCCGCTCCGACCATAGGTATCATCGCGTCGATGCACGCACGCGCGCTCGGAGCGTTCGGGATCGTGACCATCGCGGTGATGCTCGCGTCGAGCGCGTCGGCGCTTCCGCCGCGCGGCGCCACGAGCTGCGACCTGACCGGCGAGTGGATCGGCGACGCGGTCGACGACGCGGGGACGCGCTGGACCTTCCCGATGCACGTGCAGCAGGAAGGCGCGACCGTGCGCGCGACGATCGAGTGGCACGGCTCGAACGGCCACACCGGGACCGAGCGCGTGCGCGGCACCATCGACTGCGCGTCGCGCGCGATCGAGCTGCAGACCGAGTCGATCGCTAGCGAGCACCTCGTGCCGGGCGTCTATCACGCGACGGCGAGCGCCGACTTCCGCTCGTTCGCCGGACGGTGGGAGGGCCCGAGCGCGATCCCGGGCCGCTTCACCGTCCGCCGTCGCTAGCTGCCGATCAGAGCACGAGGTTCTCGGGGGTCGGCACCACGATCGTGAGGGTCCGGCCGATGCTCCCCGCCGTCGCGTCGGGCGCGGTGCCGGTCGAGCCCGAGCCGCCGTGGCCGCCGGACGCGCCGCCGCCGCCGCCGAACACGTACGTCGCGGCCGGGCCGGAATTCGCGCCCGCCGTGCCGCCGTTCACCTGCAGCGTGCCGGTGATCGACGGCGCCGACGCCGCGACGAGCAGGACGACGCCGCCGCCGCCACCACCACCGCCGCCCTCCGCGGTGCCGCCGTTGCCGTTGAAGCCGACCGCGCCGTTGCCGCCGTTCGCGCGGACCGCGCCGCCGACCGAGAGCGAGCCCGCGCTGAGCAGCACGACCACGCCGCCGCCTCCGCCACCGCCGCCCGCGATGCCCTGCCCGGCGGTCATCGGGTTCTGCCCGTGCGCGCCGTTCGCGAGGATCGACCCGCCCACCGGGATCGAGATCCCGCCGCGCGCGAAGAGCGCGAACGAGCCGCCGCCCTCGCTTCCGCCGCCGGCGTTCGCCGGACGGCCGCCTGCGCCGCCGCCGTAGAGCGGAAGCTCGACGAGGTTCGTGATCGAGAGCGGCGCGATCGCGATGCCGCCGTTCGGCGGGCCCGCGCTCGAGCGCGCGATGCCGGGGTCGGCGCGATATCCGCCGCCGTCGATCGTGCCGGTGTCGACGACGATCTGGCCGGTGATCGTCGCGGCGCCGGTCGCGCGGAGCGTCACGCCGGACGGGACGACCAACGTGCCGGCGATCGTGATCGACGTGAACTGGAGGCTCGTGCGCGTCGCCCCGAGCGCCGCGACGCCTGCGGGCGTCGTCAGGTCGAGCGTGTTGCCGACCGCGACGCTCAGCGCGCCCGCGCTGCCGTCGCCGTACGCCGCGAGCGCGCCGGCCGGTCCTTGCGGTCCCTGCGCACCCTGCGGCCCGGTCGCGCCCTGCGGTCCCTGCGCTCCGGTCGCGCCCTGCGGTCCCTGTGCTCCGGTCGCGCCCTGCGGTCCCTGTGCTCCGGTCGCGCCCTGCGGTCCCTGCGCTCCGGTCGCGCCCTGCGGTCCCTGCGCTCCGGTCGCGCCCTGGACGCCCTGCGGTCCTTGCGCGCCGTTGCACACGTAGCGCGTGAGCGCCGCGCTCACCTCGGCCGCGTCGAGCGTGCCGTTCGCGTTCGCGTCGATGCCGGCCTCGATGCGCACGCCGCCGGTCGCGCAGTTCGCGCCCGGAGGGTCGGCCGAGGTGCGCATCGCGATCGAGCGTCCGTCGTCGCCGTCGCAGATCGGCCGCGTCGACTCGACCTCACCGGCGTCGAGCGCGCCGTCGCGATCGTCGTCGGTGCCCGACGTGAGCACCACGCCGCCCGACGCGCACGCCGCGCCCGCGGGGTCGAGGCGCACCAGCGTGTCGAAGCCGTTCGCGCCCGCGACGCCCGCCGGGCCCTGCGGCCCGATCGCCCCACGCGCGCCGTTGCACAGGTAGCGCGTGCGCGCCGCGTCGATCTCGCCGGCGTCGAGCGTGCCGTTGCGGTTCGCGTCGAGGCCGAGCTCGAGCCGCGTGCCGCCGTCCGCGCACGTCGCGCCGCTCGGCTCGGGCGTGAGCTGCGCGAGCGTCGTCAGCCCGTCCGCGCCCGCGATGCCCGCGGGTCCTTGCGCGCCGCTGGCGCCGGTCGCGCCGGTCGCGCCGTCGCAGAGGAAGCGCGTACGCGCCGGGTCGATCTCGCTCGCGTCGAGCGTGCCGTCGCGATCCGCGTCGAGGCCGACGTCGAGACGGCTGCCGCCCGCGTCGCAGCTCGCGCCGGCCGGCTCGGGGGTGAGCGCGACCAGCGTCGTGAGGCCGTCGACGCCCGGGATGCCCTGCGGTCCGGTGCCGCCGCCGTTGCAGACATAGCGGGTCATCGCCTCGTCGATCTCGGTCTCGTCGAGCTCGCCGCTCGCGTCCGCGTCGAGGCCGACCTCGAGCTTCGTGCCGCCCACCTCGCAGTTCTCGCCGGGCGGCTCGTCGCTCACCGACACGAGCGCGTTGATGCCGCTCGGGCCGGGCAGGCTCATCCCCGCGGGCCCCATCGGGCCCTGCTCGCCCTGCGCGCCGCGCTCGCCGGTCGCGCCGCTCGCGCCGTCGGTGCCGTTGCAGACGAGCTGGGTGCGCGACGCGTCGATCTCGTCGGCGTCGAGCGTGCCGTCGCGATCGGAGTCGGTGCCGGTGTCGATCCGCGCGCCCCCGCTCGCGCAATTCGCGCCGGCGGGCTCGAGCGAGGTGGAGACGAGCACCGAGGGAGGCGCGCTCGAGGCCTCACCGCCGCAGGCGGCTGGCACGAGCGAGAGCGCGCAGAGCGCGAGAGTGCGAGCGATCCGAATGGAGGAGTGGGTCATCGAGGCGGACGCCGAAGGTACTCCTCGTTCTGGGATTATCAATTTGTTCCGTTGCGGCTGTTCACTGGAGGACGCGCAGCGTGCCCTTCACGACGCCGTAGCCGCCCTCGGTGCGCAGCTCGCGCAGCGTGTCCTTCGCGCTCGTACGGCCCTCGATCAGCGCGCGATACGCGCGCACGAGCCGGTGCACGTCCGACGCGCGCTCGCGCACCAGCTCGATGCGGAAGCGCTGCACGCCGCGCTCGCGGAGCCGCGACACGAGGTCCGCGCCGCTCTGCGCCTTCGCGTGGAACACGGTGTTGCGGCACCCGACGTCGGCCTCGACCGGATGATCGATCCCGGCGCGATCGCGCAGCGAGATCTGGTGCTTCTCGCAGGGCCTGCCGCACGTCTTGTAGTCGCTGCCCTCGCTGAGCAGCGCCGCGATCACGCAGTGCTCCATGTGGAAGAGCGGCATCGGGTGGTGCAGCACCACTTCGGCGAACGGCGCGAGCGACCTGCCGTCCGAATCGACGGAGCCGAGCAGCCCGACGAGCTGCTGCGCGTCGAGATCGAACGACGGCGTGAACGCCGCGAGGCCGCGCCCGAGCACCTCGCCCGCGGCGACGCGGTTCGTGACGTTCAGCGAGAAGTCTCCGATGCGCTCGATCCCATCGCTCGCGCTCTGCGCTTCGAGCAGCGCGCCGAGCCCGCGCACGAGCAGCGCGTCGGGCGCGAGCGAGCGCAGGAACTTCTCGATCTTCTCCTCGCCCGGCTTGCGGATGCGCGGCGGCGCGAGCGTGAGGTGGAACGGCGTGCCGCGCGCGCGCAGCGCACGCACCGCCTCGCCGGTGCCGGTGAGCTCGAGGAAGTCGAGCGTGATGCCGTCGGCACCAGCATCGAGCGCAGCGTTCGCCTGCTCGAGCGTGCGGCAGAGGACGAAGAGCGCTGCGTCCTCGCGACCGAGGCGCGGCGGCGCGCGATCGGGCACGCTCGCGGCGCGCACGAGATCGTTCGCGGTGATCGACGTCGTCGCGTGCGCGGCGTGATTCGCGGTCGACAGCGCGTCGGTGAGCGCGCGGCGCGCGCGATTGAGCGACGAGATCGGCAGGTGCGCGGCGCTCGGTAGATCGACGTCGAGCGCGCGCAGCGAGAACGGCGTGTCGCCGAGCCGACCGAGCTGCTCGCGAAGGCGCGCTTCGTCGAGCGGGTGTTTGTCGGCGTGGGCGAGCGGCGCGTCGCAGGTCACGCGCGCGGTCTGGCCGCGCTCGGTGCGCGCCTCGAGGATCGGCGCCTCGCCGAGCATGCCGGCGATGCGCAGGTCGAGCGCGATGCGATGCGGCTCGCGCTCGAGGCGCGTCAGCACCGCCTTCTCGCGCGCGGGATCGCTCGTCTTGAACACGCGATGACCGACGCATGCGGCGCTCGCGTCGACGTCGGGACCGAGCCACACGCGATCGCCGTCGACGTCCCAGACGCGCCCGCCGACCTCGCCCTCACCGGCGCGCGCGCCCTCGATCAAGAGGCCGTCGCCGCGCGCGATCGGCGCCTCGAGATCGCGCATCACGAGCCACACACGACCGCGCTCGCGCTGCACCTGCGCGAGCGTGCCGACGTGGAGCCCGCGGTGATCGCAGCCGCGCGCGTCGACGAGCCGCTGGTGATCGACGCCCGCGAGGAAGCCCGGCCCCGAGCCGCGCGAGTACGCCTGCAGCGCGTCGCGCCGGGTCTCGTCGAGATCGCCTTCCTGCGTGCCCATCGCGGCCGAGATCGCGCGTCGATAGAGCGTCGTCGCGGCGCCGACGTAGTCGGGGCCCTTGAGGCGGCCCTCGATCTTCAGCGACGTGATCCCGAGCTTCATCAGCTCGGGCACCAGCGAGCTCGCCTCGAGATCCTCGGGCGAGAGCAGGTGCGCGCGATCGCCGAGGTCGCGCACCACGCCGTCGACCACGAGGTCGTAGGGGAGCCGGCACGCCTGCGCGCACGCGCCGCGGTTCGCGCTGCGGCCGCCGAGCGCTTCGCTCGTGAGGCACTGGCCCGAGTACGCGATGCAGAGCGCGCCGTGCACGAACACCTCGAGCTCGAGCTCGGGCGCCGACGCGCGGATCGCCGCGATCTCCGTGAGCGAGAGCTCGCGCGCGAGGATGATGCGCGACGCGCCGAGCGACGCCGCGAACGACGCGGAGCCCGCGTCGGTGCACGTCATCTGCGTCGAGGCGTGCAGGTGGAGGCTCGGCGCGATCGCGCGCACCATCTTCGCGACCCCGAGGTCCTGCACGATCACCGCGTCGACGCCGCCCTCGGCGCAGGCGCGGATCGCGCGCTCGACGATCGGCAGCTCGTCCTCGAAGACCAGCGTGTTGAGCGTCACGTACCCGCGCACGCCGTGCGCGTGGAGGAAGCGCATCGTGCTCTCGAGCTCGCGCGCGTCGAAGTTCGTGGCGCGAGCGCGCGCGTTGAACCCGGTGAGCCCGAAGTACACCGCGTCGGCCCCGGCGCGCACGGCCGCGCGCATCGCGTCCGCATCGCCCGCGGGGGCCAGCACCTCGGGGCGATGAGTCCCCGAGCCAGCGAACACAGCGGGGCGATGAGTCCCCGAGCCAGCGAACACAGCGGGGCGATGAGTCCCCGAGCCAGCGAACACAGCGGGGCGATGAGTCCCCGAGCCAGCGAACACAGCGGGGAGAACAGTCCCCGGATCAGCGGGGCGCGTCGAGGACATCGCGCAGTCCTGGGGGAGCCCGCGCGATGTCGCAAGCGCGCGCTGTGATCAACCGGCGCGGCGGAGCTCGGGCGCCACCTCGGCGGCGGTGCGCAGCGCGTCGTACTCCTCGGGATCGTGCGCGCAGAACACGCGCACGTCGCCGCCCTCGCGCAGCGCGCGCAGCCGAGCGTGGTTCTCCGCGACCCGCGATCGATCGAACGCGAGGCGCTGCTCGAACACGCGCAGCCCCGCGGGCATCGGCGCGCGCGCGTCGTCGATCGCCGCGCGATGGAAGTACGCGTCGCCGCAGTGCACCAGCGGCCCGCCGCTCGCGCCCTCGACCCCGACGCACGCGTGGCCGCGCGAGTGGCCCGCGAGCGGGATCAGGAAGATCTCGGGAGGCAGCCCCTCGAGCGCGCGCACCGCCTCGAAGCCGCGCCAGCGCTCCCCTTTCGCCTCGTAGGTCGACCACTTCGGCCCGTGCGCGAAGTGCACCGGGCGATAGCGGCTCTTCTCGGGCATCGTGCGCCGCAGCAGCGCCGCGTCCTTCTCCGCCGCCATCACGTGCACCGTCGCGTGCGGGAAGTCGGGCAGGCCGCCCGCGTGATCGAGATCGAGGTGCGTCGGCACGATGTGCCGCACGTCGCTCGCGCGGAAGCCGAGCGCTTCGATCTGCTTGAGCGCGGTCTGCGCGACCGAGGGCGTGCTCGTGCCGATCAGCACGCGGGTGAAGAGCCCGCCGAGGCGCCCCTTCGGATCGGCGCAGTCGTCCACGCCGATGCCGGTGTCCACCAGCACGAGCCCGTGGCGCTCGGTCTCGATTAGCAGGCAGTGGGCCTCCATGCGCCCGCGCTCGAAGAGCGATCCGCGCCCGTTCACGAGGCGCGCGGACAGCGGACAGAAGGTCAGGCACGAGAGATGGTGGACGCGCATGGCGCACGACGATACACCGCCTCGCCGATGAACGAGCGCGACGCGCTGCTCGCCTGGTTCGACGCGAACGCGCGCGATCTCCCGTGGCGCCGCACCCGCGATCCGTACGCGATCTGGGTCTCCGAGGTGATGCTGCAGCAGACGCGCGTCGAGACGGTGCTGCGCTACTACGAGCGCTTCCTGGCGCGCTTTCCCGACGCGCACGCCCTCGCGAGCGCGAGCGAGGACGACGTGCTCTCGATGTGGAGCGGGCTCGGCTACTACCGGCGCGCGCGGCTGCTCCACGCGGGGGTGCGCGAGGTCGTCGCGAGCTACGGCGGGCGCGTTCCCGACGACGCGACGTCGCGGCGCGCGCTTCCCGGTGTCGGTCGCTACACGGCGGGCGCGATCGGATCGATCGCCTTCGATCGCGAGGAGCCGCTCGTCGACGGCAACGTCGCGCGGGTGCTGTCGCGGCTGCGCGGGATCGACACGCCGCTCGGCCGTCGCGACACCGAGGCGCGCCTCTGGGACGAGGCCGAGAAGGTGGTGCGCGGGCCGCGCCCCGGCGCGCTCAACCAAGCGCTGATGGAGCTCGGCGCGACCGTGTGCACGCCGTCGAGCCCCAAGTGCCTGTCGTGCCCAATCACGCGATCCTGCGTCGCGCTCGCGAGCGATCGCACCGACGTGCTGCCCGTCGCGAAGGCGCGCCGTGCGCCGCGCGAGGTCGCGATGGTCGCGGTGGTCGCGCACGACGCGCAGGGCAGGGCGATGATGGTGCGCGGCGAGAAGGCGCTCTTCGGCGGGCTCTGGGGCGTGCCGATGCGCGAGGGACGCGGCGCGAAGACGGCGCGCGAGGCGCTGCGCGAGCACGCGATCGACGCGCGGCTGACGCGGGAGCCGGCGGGGCACATCGAGCACGTGCTCACGCATCGCCGGCTCGACGTGGAGGTCTTCGTCGCGCGGCTCTCCAGTGCCAGCGCTGGCACTGCGAGTGCCAGCGCTGGCACTGGCGCGCGGGCGGTCGGCGCGGACGATCTCGCTTCGGTCGGGGTCTCCACGTTGACGCGCCGCATCCTGGAGATGAGCGATCTCACGATTTCTCGCTTCCAACGCTGAAGCGGCATTCAGTAGGCTCCCCCGGCTCGGTTCCCCGTTCTTTTCCGCTTCGATGGGGGAGGTCTCGATGGCTCGACTTCGCTTGTGGTCGTCGTGCGCGATCGTGCTCGCGCTCGGCACACCTTCGTTCCTGGTCGGGTGCAGCGAGTCGCGCACCCTCGGCAACGACGCCGGCATCATCCTGATGATCGACGCCGCGCCGCGTCCCGACGCGTTCATGCCCGGCCCCGAGTGCGGCAACGGCACGCTCGAGGCCGGCGAGGGATGCGACGACGCGAACACGACGCCCGGCGACGGCTGCGACGCGACCTGCGCGCGCGAGCCGTACTGCGGTGACGGCACCACGACCGCGCCCGAGGTCTGCGACGACGGCAACAACCGGAGCGCCGACGGCTGTCGCTCCGACTGCCGCTCGAACGAGACGTGCGGCAACGGCATCGTCGATCACGCGGTCGGCGAGGTCTGCGACGGCGACGCCGCGACCTGCACCGACGAGTGCACCGTGCTCGTCGGCTGCGGCAACGGCACCGTCGACGACGGCGAGGCCTGCGACGACGGCAACACGTCGCGCTGGGACGGCTGCGGCGCGGACTGCCAGGAAGAGATCTCGATGCAGCTCCAGATGCTGGAGTTCGGCGACGCGCGCACCGGCTGCGACTTCAGCGGCGACGGCATGCCCGACAACCGCTTCGCGCGCGCGCTCGGGCCCGCGGCGTCGTTCCTCAACATGTTCCTCGGCGGCGGCGGCGGCGGTGGTGGTCCGACGTTCCTGATGTCGTTCGTCGGGCTCGAGGATCGCACCGGCGCGAACGACGACTCGCTGCGCGTCGCGTGGATGACCGGCCAGCCGGGGCCGAGCTCGGGCACGTTCGTCGTCGACCCCGCGGCGCTCGACGATCGCGGCAACGCGCGCACGTCGCTGCAGGGCGCGATCATGTCGCGTGCGCTCGATGCGGGCCCCGAGGACATCGAGCTCCCGATCGACTTCTTCCCGATCACGCTCAACCAGGGCCACGTGCGCGGCACGACGGTCGCGTCGGGCGGCGAGATGTCGAGCATCTCGGATGGTCTGCTCTGCGGCGCGATCGGGCCCGAGCTGCTCACGCTGGTGAACGCGGACCTGCTCGAGAACCTGGGCGGCGGCGGCGGCGGTGGGTTCTCGATCGAGATCGGCGACCCGTGCGACGGAAGCACCGAGCCCGCGACGCTCTTCGACATGATGGTCGGCGGCGCGATGATCGCGATCCTGCGCATCGGGAACGTGCCGCCGGACGTCGACGTCGACGGCGACGGGCTCGAGACGTTCGAGGTGACGCGCGACGGGCCCGAGGGCTGTCAGCCCGTCGTGACGGCGTGCATCGACGGCGACGGAACGCGCTTCGAGGGCCGCAGCTGCGTGACCGAGCAGGTCGCGGGGCGCCCGCGCTTCGTGGACGGGTACTCGGCGGGCCTGACGTTCACCGCGCAGCGCGCGGAGATCGTCGGCGTGGGCGAGGGCGGCGGCGGCGGTGAGCCGGTGCCGGAGCCGCCGCCGGGCGGCTGATCACGCAGGCGCGCGCGGCGTTCGGAGGAGCAGGGGCGTGCCCGATCGGGCCGCCCCTTTCTCTTTGGTGCGATGCCGTGAGTGGCCCCGGACGTGGGGCGTGGTGCGCAGCTTCGAGGCGGGCTAGGGTGGGCGTTCGCGCGCGAATCGCCCGCGAGCAACGTACTACCCGCGCGAACGAGCGGGCGGAGGCACCGTGTCCGAGAGCGTCCAGAGCATCGCGGCCGATCAGGTCGTCGGCATCCACTACACCCTGAAGAACGCGTCCGGCGAGGTGATCGACAGCTCTTCCGGGGACGAGCCGCTCTACTACCTGCACGGCCACGACAACATCGTGCCGGGGCTCGAGCGGAAGCTCAGCGGCCGCAAGGTCGGCGACAAGCTCAACGTCACGGTGCAGCCCGCGGACGGCTACGGCGAGCGTGATCCGCGTGGTGAGCAGCGCGTGCCGCGCGAGGCGTTCCCGCCGGGCACGCCGCTCGAGGAGGGCGTCCAGCTCGCGCTGCGTGATCCGTCGGGCCAGATCGTCCCGATCTGGATCTCGAAGGTCGAGAGCGACGTCGTGCACGTCGACCTGAACCACCCGCTCGCGGGTGAGGTGCTGCACTTCGACGTCGAGGTGGTGTCGCTGCGCAAGGCGACCGACGAAGAGCTCGAGCACGGCCACCCCCACGGCGCCGACGGCCACGAAGGCCACCATCACTGATCGCTGGCGTTCGATCCACCGGGAGGGACGCGGCGCGATACGGGGGCTGATCGTCATCCGCTGTCTGCGCGCGGTGCTCACGGACCGAAGTCCGCTCCGCGCCGTGCTCGCCACCGGATGCCGCTGAGCCCCCGTCTCCCGCCGCGCGATGGCCCATCGGCGTCCTGCCGTCTCGAGCCCCGAGCGCCGCCCAGCCCGGGATCGGGGCCCGACCCGGGCCCCGACCCGGACCCCGTCTGATAGGCTGCGCGCCCGATGGCGGCTTCCCACACGAACAACGGAACGCTCGACGAGGCGTGGGCGCTGGCGCTGGCGGGTGAGCGCGACGACGCGCTGAAGCGCTGCACCGCGCTGCTCGAGGCCGACCCGATGCAGCTCGGCGCGGCCGCGCTCGCCGTCCAGCTGATCGCGCGCGCCGACGGATTCGATCGCGACGCCCTCGAGGCGAGCGCGGCGCGCCTGGTCGACGCCTACGTGCGCCGCAGCGACCTCCCCGCTGCGACCGCGATCGCCGCGATCGCGAGCGAGGCCGAGATCGACGCCGGCGCGCTGCGGAAGACGATCGCGAAGGCGTTCGGCAAGGGCAGCGCCCGGCTCGCCGACGTGTCGGCCGCGCCGCCGCCGCTCCCGGTGCCCGCGCCGGTCGAGGGCGCGCTCGCGTCGCTCGACGGCGCGGCGCTGATCACCCGCGCCGAGGCCGCGCTCGCCGCGATGCGCGCCGCCGACGACACCGCGCCCGAGAGCGGCAAGGTGAGCCAGCTCCCGCTCTTCTCGGCGCTGCGCCCCGAGGCGCTCGAGCGTCTGCTCGCGGGCTTCACGCTGCGCGACCTCGCGACCGGCGCGCTCGCGATCACCCAGGGCGACGAAGGCCGCGAGGCGTTCGTGGTGGTCCGCGGCGCGTTGCGCGCGGAGCGCCGCGCCAGCGAGGAGAGCGCGCAGCCCGAGGTGCTCGCGGTGCTCGGCCCGGGCGCGATCTTCGGCGAGATGGCCCTCGTGAGCGAAGCGCCGCGCGCGGCCTCGGTCGTCGCGCTCGAGCCGGTGCAGCTCCTCGTCGCGAGCCGCGACGTCCTCGAGAAGCTCGCCCAGAAGGAAGCGGCGATCGGCAGCGAGCTCGCGCTCTTCTGCCGCCACCGCATGATGGCGAACCTGCTTCGCCACGGCGCGATCCTCGCCGCGGTCGCGCCCGCGCAGCGCGACGACCTCGTCGCGCGCTTCGCGAGCCGCGACTTCGCGACGGGCGACGTGCTCGTGAAGGAAGGCGAGGAGAGCGAGGGGCTCTTCCTCATCGCGAGCGGGCACGTGCGCGTCACGAGCACCGACGCCGACGGCGATCGCATCCTGCTCGCCGATCTCGGCCCCGGCGACGTCGTCGGCGAGATCGGCCTCGTGCTGCGTCGCCCCGCGACCGCGACCGTCACCGCCACGACGCCGACCATCGCGCTGCACCTGTCGCGCGATCAGTTCCACGACGCGATCCGCGCGCACCCGACGCTGCTCTCCGAGCTCTACGAGCTCGCGACCAAGCGCGAAGAAGAGACGCGCTCGGTCGTCGCGCAGCAGGCGCTCGACGTGGAGGACGTCGTCCTCGTCTGATGGGATCTCGGGCGCGCGTCGGCTCGAGCTTCCGCGTCCGTGCATCGCTCGCGGTGATCGCGGCGAGCACGGTCGCGATCGTGCCCTGGGCGACGAGCGAAGGCGCGTCGTGGCGCGCGCTCTCGCTCGGGTGGGTCGTGCTCGCGTGGGGCCTGCTCGCGCTGGCGTCGGTGTACGGCGCGGCGCGCCTCGGGCGCATGCGCCGCGCCGCGACCACGCTCGGCGGTCCGACCCTGCGCAGCGTCGCGCTCGCCCAGGCGCGCGCGCGGCTCCGCGCGCGGCTCGACGCGCTGCGCACGCGCGCTCACGAGAAGCGCCGCATCGCAGAGCGCGCGCAGCGATCGAAGGAGGAGTTCCTCGCCGCGGTGAGCCACGAGCTGCGCACTCCGCTCAACTCGATCCAGGGCTTCGCCGAGGTGCTGCTCTCGGAGATCGAAGGACCGCTCTCGCCCTCGCAGCGCGAGGACGTCGAGGCGATCCACACCGCGGGCGCGTACCTCAAGGAGCTCGTGGACGAGGTGCTCGACTCGTCGTCGCGCCGCACGCCGATCGCGTCGCGCCTCGAGCTCGTCGATCTCGCGGCGCTGGTGCGCGAGGTCGCGCGCCTCGTCGAGGTGCAGCGTCGTGACAAGCCGATCACGATCGAGGTCGACATCGCGCCCGATCTCGCGCGCGTGCCCGCCGACGCGCGGCGCATCCGGCAGATCCTCCTGAACCTCGGCGCGAACGCGGTGAAGTTCACGAAGAAGGGTCACGTGCGCTTCCGCGCCGAGGGCGGCGCCACGCGCGAGGTGCGCCTCGCCGTCGAGGACACCGGGCCCGGGATCGCGCGCGAGGATCTCGATCGCATCTTCCGCACGTTCGAGCGCGTCGACACGAACCGCGGTCGCACCGAGGGCTGGGGGCTCGGCCTCGCGATCGCGCGCGAGATGGCGCAGTGGCACGGCGGTCGGATCGAGGTGCAGAGCACGGTCGGTCGCGGCTCGACGTTCACGCTCGTGCTTCCCGCGCAGGGAGGGCCCTCGGCGTGACCAGCGAGGAGATGACGACGAGCGAGCTGCTCGAGAGCGATCTCCCGATCGTGCTCCCGCTGCCGACGCGCGTCGGCGGCGCGCGCCGCGTGCTCATCGGGCTCGTCGTGCTGGGCGCGATCGAGATCGTCGCGCTCGGTGCGCTCTGCGAGCTCGCGCACCGCGAGGTGGAGCTCGCGCTCGCCGCCGTGATGCTCGCCGCGGTCGCGCGCGCCCTCGCGGGCGCGGCGTTCGTGCACGCGCAGCGCATCCTGCATCGCGCCGCGCGATCCGATCCCGGCTCGGCGCCGTTCGCGCCCTCGCCGCGCGTGCTGCGATCCGCGGAGCGTGTGCCGCTCGTGATCGCGGCGCTCGGCACTCTCGTCGTCGCGCTGCTGCTCGCGCCGCTCGATCCCGCGGTGGTCCCCGCGGTGCTCGCGGCGGGCGCGCTCGTCACCGCGCCTGCCGCGCGCGTCGTCGCAGCGCCGGTCGAGGCGTGGATCGCGCGCCTCCCCGCGCGCGATCTGCCCGACCCCACGCGCGTCGAGATCGCGCTGCGCGACGCGACGATCGCCGCCGCGCCCGCGCTCTCCGTCGGCTTCGCCGCGCTCGCGTTCTCGCCGACGCCCACCGCCGCGCTCGCGCTGGTGCCCGGCGCGGCCATCGCGCTGATCGAGATGGCGCGCACCACGATCG
The DNA here is from genome assembly GCF_000737325.1 of Sandaracinus amylolyticus. Taxonomy (NCBI): domain Bacteria; kingdom Pseudomonadati; phylum Myxococcota; order Polyangiales; family Sandaracinaceae; genus Sandaracinus; species Sandaracinus amylolyticus. The sequence continues at coordinate 8,377,112 of NZ_CP011125.1, read as the reverse complement.
CGCGCGGCGAGCTCGACGCGATCGCGGCCCACGTCGAGGCGCTCGATCCCGAGGCCGACGAGCAGGACGTCCGTCCTCCCGCGCTGCGCACCGAGATCGCGCTCGGCGCGTGGGCCGACGTGCGCGCCGAGGTCGACGCCGCGTCGGTCGCGCGCCGCGGCGAGGCGAACGCGCAGCGACAGATCGAGCGCGAGGAGCAGGTCCGCTCGCGCTTCATGGCTGCGATGGGCCACGAGCTGCGCAGCCCGCTCAACTCGATCGTCGGCTTCGCGCAGCTGCTCGAGGACGGCGCCGACGGACCGATGACCCACGATCAGCGCGAGAGCGTCGTGATGGTGCGCCGCAGCGCCGAGGATCTGCTGCGCCTGCTCGGCGACATCCTCGACTCCGCGCGCCTCGACGCGCGTCGCCTGCGCATCAAGCGCGAGTGGACGCCCTCGGTCGAGATCGTCACCGAGGCCGTGCGGCTCGGCCGCTCGATCGTCGAGGGCACCTCGGTGAAGATCGACCCGCAGGTCCAAGCGGGGCTCCCGCCGGTGTACGTCGATCGCGCGCGCATCGTGCAGGCCGTCGTCGCCACGTTCCGTCACGCCGCGCGCGGCAAGAGCGAAGGCGTGCTCACGGTGCGCGCCGCGATCGGGAACGCGCGCAGCGGCGCGCCCGCCCTCTTGATCGAGGTGCGCGACGACGCGCGCTGCCTCGGCGAGGAGGACCTCGCGCGCATCTTCGACGCGTTCGGCGACCTGCGCGACTCGACCAGCGGGCGCCGGGTGGGAGGGCTCGGCCTCGCGCTCTCGCTCGCGCGCAAGCTGGTGCGGCTCCACCACGGCGACGTGTGGGCCGAGTGCCGCGACGCGACGAGCACGCGCTACGTCGTCGCCGTGCCGCTGGACGCCTCGGCGGACGGCTAGGTCGCCGGCCGTCCGGCCATCGTCGCGTGGTACCTTCGGACGCGGTGAGCGGTCCTTCTCTCGCGACGCGTCTGGTCGAGCACGTCGGTCGTGTCCTCCTCGGCAAGGGCGAGGTCGTCTCGCTCGCAGTGACGGCGCTCCTCGCGCGCGGTCACCTCCTCGTCGAAGACGTCCCGGGCGTCGGCAAGACGACGCTCGCGCGCACCCTCGCGCGCTCCATCGGCGTCGGGTTCCGGCGCATCCAATTCACCTCGGACCTGCTGCCCGCGGACGTCCTCGGAGGCTCGATCTACGATCCGAGCACCGGCGCGCTCACGTTCAAGCCCGGGCCCGTGTTCACGCCGATCCTCCTCGCCGACGAGATCAACCGCACCACGCCGCGCACGCAGTCCGCGCTGCTCGAGGCGATGGAGGAGCGACGCGTCTCGATCGAGGGCGAGACCCGCGCGCTCGAAGAGCCCTTCTTCGTGGTCGCGACCCAGAACCCCGAGGAGTTCCACGGCACGTACCCGCTCCCGGAGTCGCAGCTCGATCGCTTCTTGTTGCGCGTCGAGATCGGCTATCCGCCGCGCGACGTCGAGCGTCGTCTCCTCGGTGCGCGGCGCGGCGCCGATCCCGTCGACTCGCTGGCGCCGATCGTCACGCTGCCCGAGCTGCTCGCGGCGCAGAGCGCGGTGAACGAGGTGCGCACCGAGGACCTCGTGCTCGACTACCTGCACGAGATCGTCTGCGCGACGCGCACCACGCCGCTGCTCGAGCTCGGCGCGAGCACGCGCGCGGCGCTCGCCCTGGAGCGCGCGGTGCGCGCCCACGCGCTCGTGTCGGGACGCGCCTACGCGACGCCCGACGACGTGAAGGCGCTCGCGGTGCCGGTGCTCGCGCATCGCGTCCGCGTCGCGGGCGCCGGCGACGGACCGCGCGCGCGAGGCGACGCGGCGCGCGTCGTGCGCGACGTGGTCGCGGGCGTGCCGGTGCCCGTCTGATCATGCGGCGGGATCGCGCCGCCGCGGCCGAGAAGAAGGCGCGTCGCGCGCGGCGCGGGCTGCGCTTCACCCGCGAAGGGCGCGTCTTCGTGCTCACCACGCTCGGCGTCGGCGCGGGCGCGGTGAACACCGGCAACAACCTGCTCTACCTCGTGCTCGGCCTGATGCTGAGCCTGATCGTCCTCTCCGGCGTGCTCAGCGATCTCGTGCTGTGGTGGGTGCGCGTGCGTCGCTCGCTGCCGTCGCGCGCGTTCGTCGGCACGCCGTGCGTGATCGAGCTCGCGCTCGCGAACGACAAGAAGTGGCTCCCGAGCTTCTCGATCGAGGTCGAGGACCAGGCCGCCGACGAGCCCACCGATCGCCGCTGCTACTTCCTCAAGGTCGGCGCGCGCGCCGAGCAGGTCGCCGCGTACCGTCGCGTGCCCAGCAAGCGCGGCGTGCTCGTGCTCTCGCGCTTCCGGCTCAGCACGCGGTACCCGTTCGGCCTCTTCGAGAAGTGGCGCCTCGTCGACGATCGCACCGAGCTCGTCGTGTATCCCGCGCTCGTCCCGGTCGTCGCGCCGGCGCTGCCCGCGGGCGCGCGCGCCGAGGATCGTGCGAGCCCGCGGCGCGGTCCGGGCACCGAGCCCGCCGGGCTCCGCGAGTACCGCGCCGGCGACGAAGCGCGCTCCGTGCACGCGCGTCGCAGCGCCGCGCTCGGTCGCCTCGTGGTGCGCGAGCGCGAGCGCGAGAGCGGCGCGCGCCTCTCGATCGTGCTCGACAACGCGCGCCCCCCGGACCTCGACGACGCCGCGTGGCCCCTCGCGTTCGAGCGCGCGATCTCCCACGCCGCGTCGATCGCGGAGCGCGCGCTCGCCCACGGCTCGAGCGTCGACGTGATCACGCGCAGCGGTGGCTCGCCGGTCGTGCTCGGAGGCGGCGCGCCCGATCCCATCCTCCGCTACCTCGCGCTGCTCGGGCCCGTCGCGCACGACGCGGCGCCGCTGCCCACGCCGCGCGCATCGAGCGTGATCGTCACCCCCGAGCTCGCGATCGACGCGGTCGCATGAGCTTCGCCGCGCTCCACAAGCACGTCACGTACATGATGGCGGGGCTCGGCCTCGCCGCGCTCTTCCTCGGCGGCGAGCTCTCGTTCTTCGTGCAGGCGGTGATCGTCGCGGGCTTCGTCGCGTCGGTGTTCGTCGAGGGGCCGCGCCTGCACCAGCCGGGCTGGCAGCGCGGATGGAACGTCGCGCTGCTCGTGCTCTTCGCGCTCGCGATCGTGCGCGGCGTGCTCGGCGAGCCGCTGCTCCCGCTCGCGCTCGAGCTCACCGCCGCGCTCCAGATCTCGCGCCTCTGCAACCGCCGCAGCGCCGCCGAGCACCAGCAGATCGCGATGCTCGCGTTCCTCCAGCTCTGTGCCGCGACCGTGCTCTCGACCGAGCTGACGTACGGCATCGCGTTCCTCGGCTTCGTCGTGGTCGCGCCGTGGATGCTCGCGCTCACCCACCTGCGCAGCGAGATCGAGGGGCACTATCCCGGCGATCCCGATCCCGGTCGCGCCGCCGACGTGCGCCGCGTGCTCGCCTCGCGCCGCGTCGTCGGTCCCTCGTTCCTGCTCGGCACCGCCGCGCTCTCGCTCCCGCTCTTCGTGATGACCGCGGCGCTCTTCGTGCTCTTCCCGCGCGTCGGGCTCGGCATGCTCTCGTTCGGGCGCGGCTCGCCGACGCACGTCGCGGGCTTCGGCGGCGACGTCGAGCTCGGACAGGTGGGCCTCGTGCGCGACGATCCGACGGTCGTCATGCGCGTCGTGCCGCCGGGCATCGGCGCCGGGATCACCCCGCCGGCGCGCGCCGCGATCCGCATGCGCGGCACCTCGTTCGATCGCTACGACGGCCGGCGCTGGTCGCGCTCGCTGCGCGACCCTCGCGCGGTGCGTCGCTACGACGACTACTACCCGATCGAGCGCGTGCCCGATCTCGATCGCGACCTGCCGTTCGAGATCGTGCTCGATCACCTCGACGATCCCGTCGTGTTCCTCCCCGATCGCGCGGTCGCGGTGCAGATCCCGGGGCGCCTCACCACCGGCATCGAGGTCGGCCGGCGCCTGACGCTCGAGCCCGGGCTCGACATCCGCTACGAGGCCGACGACGGGCTCGGGCTGCGCTATCGCGCGTGGGTGGCCGCGCCGGGCTCGCGCCGCGAGGACCCCGAGCCGCTCGATGTCGCGTCGGCCGCGCCCTACCTGCAGGTGCCCGCGGGCCACGAGCGCGTCGCGCACCTCGCGCGCGAGTGGACCGAGGGCGCGACGAGCGACCGCGATCGCGCCGAGCGCATCCAGGAGCACCTGCGCGCGATGCGCTACTCGCTCGACATGCAGGACCCCGGCACGCGCCTGCCGCTCGACGCGTTCCTCTTCGAGTGGCGCGCCGGGCACTGCGAGTACTTCTCGACGGCGATGGCGATCATGCTGCGCTCGCTCGGCGTGCCCACGCGCAACGCGACGGGGTTCCTCGGCGGGCGCTGGAACGCCTGGGGACGCTGGTACGCGATCACGAACGGCGACGCGCACAGCTGGGTCGAGGTGTGGCTCGAGGGCGAGGGCTGGGTGACGTTCGATCCGACGCCGCCGTCGCGCGGCGAGGTCGACTTCGCGCGCGGGCTGCTCGACGAGCTCTCCGCGATGATCGACGCGCTGCGCACGAGCTGGGAGTCCGACGTGATCGGCTACGACCTGCGCGCCCAGCGCTCGCTCGCGCGCCGGCTCTCGCGGTGGCTGCGCGAGCTCGGCGCGTCGTCGCCCTCGGGCGGCGCGCGCATCTCGCCGGACGAGCCGACGCGCGCGCGGGCGGGTGCGCCGCTGCCGTGGACGCGCGTGCTCGCGATCAGCGGGATCGTGCTCGCGTTCGGCGCGCTCGCGGTGATGCTGCGCCGTCGTCGCGGCGCGCAGGCTCGAGGCCCGCAGGTGCCGGAGAATGCGCGCGAGGTGGTCGCGCTGTATCGCGCGCTCGAGCGCGCGCTCGAGACGCTCGGTCGCGCGAGGCCCCTCGACCGCACGCCGCGCGAGCACGCGGCGCTGCTCGAGGCCGAGGGCTTCGTGCATGCCGCGATCGTGCGCGAGGTGACGGAGCGCTACCTCTCGGTGCGCTTCGGCGGCGAGACGCTCGATCCGAGCGAGCTCGCGCAGCTCCGCGAGAAGCTGCGCGACGTGAAGCCGAGCTGAGCGTGGTCCCCGAGCGTGTCGGCGACGTGCGACGAGGCGGCGCTCGAGCACGCCCGTCGCGTGCTGGCGTCGGTGCCCGGGCTCGCGCGTGTGCGGCCGGCGCGCCTCGCGTCGTCGTGCAGGTCGAGCGCGCGCTGGGGATGCCGATTCGCGTCGTGTACCAGCACGTCTGAGCGTCTCGCACGAGCGCTCCGCAGATGCGCGAGCGGGGGTCGGGCCGGCGCTACCCGCGATCCTCACATGCGGGAGCGGGGGTCGGGCCGGCTCTACCCGCGATCCGCACATGCGGGAGTGGGGGTCGGGCCGGCTCTACCCGCGATCCTCACATGCAGGAGAGGGGGTCGGGCCGGCTCTACCCGCGATCCGCACATGCGGGAGAGGGGGTCGGGCCGGCTCTACCCGCGATCCGCACATGCGGGAGAGGGGGTCGGGCCGGCTCCACACGCGCTCGGATGTCCCCGGAGCGGCCGGAGCGTCCGCGATCGAGGGTGTTCGGTGACGTCCTCGATACCCATCGGCCGCCCGACCGACGGGCGCGCCGGAGCGCTACGACCCGCTCTCTCGTTCCAGCGGTCGCGCTCTGCGCGCTCTTGCTCCCTTCACGCGCCGACCCCCAGCGCCCGTACCTGACCGACGACCCGCGTGTGGTGGGCGGCGGCTACGTCGAGCTCGAGACGTGGGCGCAGCTCGGGCCGCGCTCGATCCTCTCGGACGACGCGAGATCGACGCGACCTTCGGCACGACGTTCCCGAGCACCGACGAGGGCTGGTCGGTCAGCTGCGGCATCCGGTGGCGGATGCCGCAGCTCTACGATCCCCGGCGCGCGCGCGAAGAAGCGCGCGTCGACTGACGGGTCAGGGCACCGGCGGCTCGCAGGTGCCGGGGCCGTCGTAGCAGAGCCCGTCGATGCACGCGCCGCAGTCGCAGTCGAGCGCGGTGTCGCAGGCGACGCGGCTGCATCCGTGCGCGTCGGTCGGCGCGTCGGCGCCCGGCGTGCAGCGCTGGTTCACGCCGCAGGTCCACTCGCCCTCGCACGAGAGCACGCGGCACCGCCCGTCGCTCCCGCAGCGCTCGCCGGCCGCGCAGGGATCGCTCTCCGCGGTGCGGCAGTCGATCTCGCAGACGCGCTGGGTCGCTCCGTCGCACAGGCACGACGCGGCGCGCTCCACGCAGAACGAGCCGGGCCCGCAGTCGCCGTCGACCTCGCACTGGTGCTCGGCGGGCCGGCAGATCCCGCACGCGCGCGGCGTGCCCGGCGGCACGCAGGGGAAGCCCTCGCACGCGACGCTCGACGTGCAGATCGGGTGCTCGGGCGGCGGCGGGGTGTAGCCCGGGCACTCGCCCTCGCAGTCGCCGCAGAGCCGCGTCTCGACGACCATGCCGCCCTCGCAGTCGATCCGGGTGAAGCAGCAGTCGCCCTCGTCGCGCGTGCACCCGACGAACTCGGCCGCGTCGCAGAGCACCGGGCCGCCGGCGAAGCGCGCGTACTCGTCGCAGTCACGCGCGCGCGGGGGCGGAGAGCAGATGCGCGACATGCGGCGGAGCCGCCCGTCGACGCACCGGATCGTCGTGCTCGGCCCGCAGCTGCCGAAGTCGTCGCAGTGCAGCCCGTCGACGCAGGGCGCGCCCTCGGGCGCCGCCGATGCCGCCGCGCAGTCGCCGACCAGCCCGCCGTCACCGAGCGGCCCCGCGTCCGCGTCGTCGCCGCGCCCGTGCGCGCCGAAACAGCCGCCCATCACCAGCGCCGCTCCGAGCGCCGCCCCCATCCCCGTGTGCCGCATCCTGCCATTCTCCGCGTGTTTCCCGGGCTCCAGCAACGCGCGATCCACGAGCACGCGTCTTTGTCGCTGCGATCCCCCCCATGAATCGACTACGATCTCGCGCGCCAGATGGCCGAAGGCCCCGAGGAGCAGACCGCACGCGCCAAGCGGCTCATCGCCGAGCGCAATTACGACGAGGCGATCCGCGTCAGTCGCAGGGCGCTGCTCACGCGCCCGGACCTCGTCGAGGTGCGCCTGCTGCTCGGTCAGGCGCTGCTCGTCACGGGGCGATACGAGCAGGTGCGCGTCGAGATGATGGCGCTCGCGCGCAAGCATCCGAACGTCGCGGAGCTGCATCGGATCCTCGGCGAGGCGTACCTGCGCGCCGGGCAGACGGCGAAGGCGAAGGAGTCGCTCCGCCGCGCGGTCGAGCTCGCGCCGAACGACGCGATCGCGCGCGACCTGCTGCGCGAGGCGGTCGACGAGGAGAGCCCGCTCTCGCACACGATCGAGCGCTGGTTCGGCGAGGACGGGCCGAAGACGGTCGAGCAGGAGCTGCCGCCGCACTTCGACGACACGACGCCCGCGCCGGCGTCGCCGCGGGTGCGCACCGCGCCGAGCGAGCCCTCGGTGCAGGTCGATCCGTCGCTCGCCGAGGAGGCCGCGGCAGCGGCGAGGGCCGCGGCGAAGCCGGCGGAGCCCAAGGCGCCCGCGGCGCGTCCGGCGCGCAAGCCGACGATGATGGGCATGGGCGCGATGTCCGTGCCGCGCGCGCCGGTGGCGCCGCGTGCAGCGCAGCCCGCCGCGCCGGTCGCCCAGCGCAGCGTGTCGCCGCAGGGCGCGGTGCCTGCCCAGGGTGCGGTGCCTGCCCAGGCGACGGTGCCTGCCCAGGCGACGGTGCCGGCGCGGGTCGGGCGCTCCGCGCCGCCGCCGCCGCGCGCGAGCATGCCTCCGCCGCCGATGACCGCGCTCCCGCACGTCGGCGACGCGGGCCCGACGCAGCCGATGCCCGCGCTGCGCAGCTTCGCGCGCCCCGCGGAGGGCGGCGGGCTGCGGGACGCCGAGACCGTCGCCCACGGACGCGCGCGACGCGCGATCGACGACGATCCGCCCACCGACGAGATCGCGCTCGAAGAAGAGCTGCGCGTGCCCGGCGCGCGCTCCGATCGCGATCACGACGAGCCCGACGAAGAGGACGAGGACGACGCGCCGACGCTGCTCGGTCGTCGACCCGACTCGCTCGCGCCGCCTCCGGCGTCGCGTCCTCCTGGGTCGCATGCACCGGTCGCGTCGCATGCCCCGGTCGCGTCGCATGCCCCGGTCGCGTCGCGTCCTCCCGTGGGCGCGCATGCTCCCGTCGCATCTCCCGCCGCGCCGCGCTCGGTCCCGCCGCCCGCGGCGCCGCCGCGCGCCGCGCCTCCGCCGTCGGCGCCTCCGCCCGCACGTCCGTCGCGCCCGCCGGAGATGCTGCGCCCCGCGCTGCGCTCGGCGCCGCCGCCGGCGATCGTCCCGCCGCCCGAGGAGCTGACGTCGTCCGAGACGCTCGTGCGCGACGCGGGCGTCGCGCGTCCGTTCCTCGGCGGCCGTCCTCCGCTCGACGGCGCGCAGCCCGAGCCGCCGACCGATCCGCGGCGCGTCGACCCCGCGCCGATCCGGACGCCGCAGATCCCGATCGACGTGCGCGCGCAGGTGACGACCGAGTCCACGCGGCGCCGCCCTGCGTCGATCGCGCGGATGGTCGTGCTCGTCGTGCTCGGGCTCCTGGTGGTCGGGCTCGCGGGCATCGGGGTCCGCACGTACCTGCGGCGCGGCGGTGATGCCGCGATCCGCACCGCGGCCGCGCAGGCGAGCAGCGATGGACGCCGCACGAGCGTCGAGCGCGCGATCGCGACCATCGACGTGGAAGGTGCCGACGAGCCGTGGCGCATCGCGCTGCGCGCGCGCTTGCTCGCGACGCTCACGCTCGAGCACGCGCAGGATCGCGCGACCGAGGTCGAGGTCGAGCTCTCCCGCCTCGAGCGCGAAGGCGCGGCGCTGCCCGATGCGCGCATCGCGCGCAGCTTGTTGCTCGTCGCGCAGGGGCGCGGGCCCGATGCGCTCGGCGTGCTGAGCGGGCTGCCGGCGAGCGGCGAAGAGCTCGCCGAGGCGTTCCGTGCGCGCGCGTGGGCCGCCGCGTCGGCCGGGCGAGTTCCCGAGGCCGAGGAGTCGGCGCGACAGGCGCTCACCGTGCGTCCCGGCGCGTCGCGTCACGCGGCGATGCACGCGGTGCTGCGCTTCGCGGCCGGTGATGCGTCGAGCGCGCTGAGCGTGCTCGACTCGGTGCCGAACGGCGCGACCTCGCCGGCGGTGCGCGTCGCGCGCGCGCGGGTGCTCCTCGAGAGCGGTGGCGATCCCGTGCGTGCGGCGGCGGAGGCCGACGCGGTGCTCACCGAGCTCGCGCCGAGCGCGACGCCGGTCGAGCTCGGCTGGGCGCACCTCGTGCGCGCGCGGCTCGCGGCGCGTCGCGGCGCGCAGGCCGAGGCGCGCGCGTCGGCGCTCGAGGCGGCGTCGCGCACGCCGGCGTTCGACGAGGGCTATGGGCTCAGCGTCGTCGAGACGCTCCTCGAGGCCGAGGCGCCGAACGACGCGCGCGAGGCGCTCGCGCGGTTGCCTTCGAGCCCGGTGGATCCCACGCGCCGCGCGATGCTGGTCGCGGAGGTCGCGCTGGCGTCGAACGATCTCGCGGGCGCGGAGACCGCGCTGATGTCGGCGGGCGCGGGCGCGCACGCCGAGCTGCTGCGAGCGCGCGTGGCCGAGGCGCGCGGCGAGCTCGACACCGCGCGGCAGCTCTACGATCGCGCGGCGGGCGACCCGCGCGAGGCGCTCGAGGCGCGCACGCGATCCGGCGCGGTGCTGCTCCGGATGTCGCGTCCGCGCGAGGCGCGCGCCCAGCTCGATCACGCGCTGCGCCTCGCGCCGGCGGACGTGCGCGCGGTCGCGCTCTTCGTGCGCGCGGCGCTCGCGACCGGCGACGCGGCAGCGGCGGAGACCGCGATCCAGGCGGCGCTCGCGCATCGTCCCGACGCGATCGAGCTCGTCGCGGCGCGCGGCTCGGTGCTGCTCGCGCTGGGGCGCGTCGACGAGGCGCTCGCAGCGCTCCAGCGCGCGTGCGAGGTGCGCCCCGAGGATGCGGAGCTGCGTGCCGAGCTCGGCGAGGCCGGGCTGCGCGCGGGCCGTCGCGACGTCGCGGCGGCGGCGTTCCAGGAGGCGCTGCGGCTCTCGCCGGGGCTCGCGCGAGCGCTGGTCGGCTCGGCGACGCTCGCGATCGACGACGCACGCTTCGACGAGGCGAGCGCGTCGATCGAGCAGGCGACGCGCGCGGGCGCGGCGCCGCTCGATCTCGCGAGGCTGCGCGCGGAGCTGGCGGTGGCGCGCGGGCTCGGGCACGGCGCGATCGCGGCGATCGAGCCGGTGGTCGAGGAGAACCGGCGCGACGGACCGCTGCTCGCGGCGCTCGGTCACCTGCACGCGCAGGCGGAGGACGACCGCGAGGCGCGGGACCTCTACACGCGCGCGGTACGCGCCGACGACGACAACTACGAAGCGCTGCTCGGACGCGCCGGCGTCGAGATGCGGCGCGGCGATCTCGGAGGCTCGGCGCGCTCGATCGATCGCGCGGAGCGCGCGGGGCGTCAGCGCGGCGCGTCGACGTCGTTCTTCGCGCGGGTCTCGGTCGCGCGGGCGCGGCTGCGCTACGAGGTCGGTGATCTCGACGAGGCGCGCCGGCTCGCGCAGCAGGCGATCACGGCGGACCCGAAGTGCAGCGAGGGGCACCTGCTGCTCGCGAACGTCGCGATCGAGCGCAACGAAGATCCGATCCCGCACTTCCGCTCGGCGATCGCGGGCACGCGCGTCGCGCCGGAGGCGGTGGGCCGCCTCGCGATCCGCCTCGAGCGCGGCGACGAAGCGTGCACGCTCGCGCGCCGCTACGTCGACGCCTCACCCCGCGGCTACGACCGCGACGAGGTCGACGGCGTGCTGCGCCGATGTCGCTGATCGAGTCGCACGCCGGCGTCGTCTGCGGCACGAACCGCGACGACCTCGCGTCGTTCGTGCGGGTGCGCGCGCAGCGCGCTCGGACGCTCGTGATGCTGGCCGAGGGCCACACGTGTGGCTGGACGAGCGGCGCGCACGAGATCGCGTCGCCGGTGCTCGATGGTGTCGAGCAAGCGCTCGACGCCGAGCAAAGCGCGCCGATCGAGTCGCTCTTCGCGTCGGCGCGCACCGCGTTCTACGAGGCTGCGGTGCCGTATCCCGAGGACGACGACGTCGGCGGTCCCGCAGCACAGCTCACCATCGTCGAGCTGCGGCCAGGGCGCGCGCGCATCGCGCGTCGCGGCAACCTCGACGTGAGCGTGATTCGCAGCGAGGAGCTCGTCGAAACGCCCAGCCCCGGCACGTTCGGGGACTGGATTGACCGCGCTGCGTTGGGCCCGCCGCACGTGCGCGAGCTCGATCTCGTGAGCGGCGATCTGGTGGTGCTCTCGGGGCGCTGGGTGACGTTCCGGCTCGCGATCCCGCCCTTCGACATCGACGAGCTCACGCGCGCGCTCACCGCGCTCGCGCCGCTCGCGCACGACGCACGTGCGTTCGTCGGTGCCGCGCTCGCGCGATGGAGCGACGACGCACGCGCGACCAAGCCCAGCGGTCCGCCGCCGAGGTTCGTGCTCGCGGCCACGCCTGCGCGCTGAGCACGTCGGCTGCTAGGCTGTCGTCATGGCCACGGCGCCGCGCGCGAAGCTCACGTACGCCGAGTACGTCGCGCTCGAATCGAAGGGGGACGTGCGCCACGAGTACCTCCGCGGCGAGGTCTGGGCGATGGCGGGCGGAACGCCCGAGCACGGGCGCATCCAGGTCGCGCTCGCGGCGGAGATCCGTCGTGCGCTCGGGCGGCGACCGTGCGTGGTCCTCTCGTCGGACGTTCGGGTCCGCATCGATGCGTCGGACCGCACCACGTATCCGGATCTCTCGGTCGTGTGCGGGAAGCGCGAAACGTCCGCGATCGACCCGCACGCGATCACGAACCCGGTCCTGATCGTCGAGGTGCTCTCGGAATCGAGCGAGCGCGCCGATCGCGGCGACAAGTTCGCCCACTACCGCCGTCTGAGCTCGCTCCAGGAGTACGTGCTCGTCGCGCAGGACGCGCCACGCATCGAGGTCTTCCGGCGCAGCGAGGCAGGCTGGGTGCTCACCGAGGCGGGCCCCGGCGAGCAGCTCGTGCTCACGTCGATCGACGCGACGATCGCCGTCGACGACGTCTACTTCGACCCGACTGCGTGAAGGATCCGCGCGGCGTGCTCCTCGAAGTAGCGCCGCACCACCGCGCCGTGGATCCACTCCGTCTCGCGCGACACGAGCGCCGTCAGTCGATCGGAGTCGCGAGTCTCGTTCGGAGTCGCGGCGAGCTCGAGCGCTTCGAGCGCGGCGTCGCGCAAGCGGGCGAGGTCGTCGCCGTGGGGCGTGAAGGCAACGATCGCGGCGCGACACTCGGCGAGACGCTCCCCGAGCGCGATGCCGACGCCCCCTGCCTCGCAGCATCCCATCGCGTAAGCGAGCGCGAGGCAGCCGCGCTCGACGTGCTCGTCGCGCTCGTCGAGCGCGAGATACAGCCAGTACGGTGTCTCGAACATCCAGTGCTCGAGATCGTCGAAGAGGAACCCGTACTCGGCCTGCTCGTGGAAGAAGTACGCGATGTCGCGCGCCACCGCGTGCCGTAGCCACGCCGCATCGATCGGCCCCAAGTTTCGGAACGTGCGCACCGCTGGAGTATGATGCGCGCGTGCTCGCCGTCGGCACGCCTGCGCCCGTGTTCGTCGCACGCACGACGCGCGGCGACTCGATCTCGCTGCGCGAGCTCCACGGGCGCATCGTGGTGCTCTACTTCTTCCGGCGCGCGTTCACGCCCAACTGCACCGTCGAGACGAAGGGGTTCCGCGACAACTACGAGGACCTCGTGCAGCTCGGCAGCGAGGTCGTCGGCGTCTCGTGCGACGACTACGCCACGCAGTGCCGCTTCGCGAGCACGCACGACGTGCGCTTCCCGATGATCGCCGACGAGGATCGCAGCATCTCGCGCGCGTACGACGTGTTCTTCCCGATCCTGCCGCTCGCGCATCGCGTCACGTACGTCATCGATCGCGACGGCGTGATCGCGGGCGTGTTCAACCACGAGTTCCAGGTGATCAAGCACCTCGACGAGGTCGTGCGCTTCACGCGCGACCTCGCGATGCGCAGCAAGCTCCCGCCCGCGCGCTGAGCACAGCGATGCAGCCCGGAGAGGCGCGCCGACCGCGAGCGGGTAGGGACCCGCGCGCAGCGCGAGGGGTCGAGAGGGGACGCGCGCCGACCGCAAGCGGGTGGGGACCCGCGCGCAGCGCGAGGGGTCGAGAGGGGAGGCGCGCAGCCTCCCCCGGGACACTCAGTGCGGGATCAGTCCCGCGAAATACGCGGCCGCGGCACCACCTGCCGCGAGCGCGATCGCGATCCCCACGTACACCGCGGCGCTGCTCTTCTTCTGCTGCGGCGGCGCGCTCACGCGCTCCGGCGCCGCGGGCGCGACCCGCTGCTGCACGACCTGCGGCTGCGCGACCGGCTCGGGCGTGGGTCGCGACACGCGCGCCGGCTCGGGCGCGCTCACGCGCGCGGGCGCCGGCTCGGGTACGTCTTCGAGCACCGACGCGAGATCTCCCTCGCCCGCATCCTCGATCCCCGACTCGCGCCAGCCGGGCTCGCTCTTGCTGCTCGTCCCGCGCCCGATCGCGCCGACCACGTCCTCGTCGTCGCTGAACCAGTCCGCCGGGTTCTCGAACGAGCCCGCGTCGAGCGGCTTCGCGCCCTCGCTCAGATCTCCCGCGAACCCCGCCTCCGGCGAGAGCCCGGCCGCGCCCGGCGCGTTCGGCGCGAGCGGATCGCTCATGTCGTCGAGCGACGTGAAGCGCAGCAGCTCTTCCTGGATCAGCCGATCGATGATCGACGCCTCGCGCGGCCCGCCGGTCTTCGCCGCCTTCTTCGCGTCGATGACGCCCTTCACGAGCGTCGCGATGTCGAACGAGTTCACCTTCAGCTGCTTGCCGAAGAGGTACCCGCTCAGCGCGTCGCCCATCTCGCGCGCGGTCTGGTAGCGCTCCTCCTTGTTCCTCGCGAGCGCCTTGCCGAGCACCGTCTCGAGGTCCGCGTCGACCTCGGGGTTCAAGCGCGCGAGCGACGGGATGTTCGCCTGCTGCACGAGCTTGACGGTCTGGTAGTCGGTCTCGCCGAGGAAGAGACGACGCCCCGCGAGCATCTCCCAGAGCACGATGCCGAGCGCGAAGATGTCGGTCCGCGCGTCGACCGGCTCGCCCATCGCGGCCTCGGGCGAGAGGTACGAGAACTTGCCCTTCACGACGCCGGGATCGGTCTTCTCGAGCTGCGTCGTCGCCTTCGCGAGGCCGAAGTCCGTGACCTTCACCTCGCCGCGCTTGCTGAGCAGGATGTTCGGCGGCGAGATGTCGCGATGGACGATGTGCAGGTCCTCGCCCTCTTCGCTCTGCAGCTCGTGCGCGAACGAGAGGCCCGCGCACGCCTGGAGGCACAGATAGACCGCCTCCTTCACGCCGATGCGCCGGCCCTGCTGCCGGTACTGCTCGATGACGGTCTTCAGATTGCAGCCGTCCACGAACTCCATGACGATGAAGTACGTGTTGTCGGCCGCGCCGATATCGAACACCGTCACGATGTTCGCGTGCGTGAGGCGCGCACCGAGCCGCGCCTCGTCGAGGAACATCGAGATGAAGTTCTTGTTCTGCGCGAGGTGAGGCAGAACGCGCTTGATCGCGACCTGCTTCTTGAAGCCCTGGACGGAGAGCGACTCGCCCTTGAACACCTCCGCCATGCCTCCGGCTTCGAGGCGCTCGGTGACGCGATATCGCTGCTCTGCGGCCATGAACTCCTCGCGCGCCCCGCACGGCTCTCATGGTCGTCGAGCGGGCGCGATCGCCCCGTGATCCGGGGTCGAGGCGCGATTGTAGGAACGCACGTGAAATACAGCAAGCAATGCGTGAGACACGGCGAATCCCTTGGAATTGAAGGTGTTCGGAGCGCCTTGACCGGAGCCGTTCGGGCGGCTTGACTGACGCCCGGTGACACGCCCGGTGCTGCTCGCTCCCTCGATCCTCTCCGCCGACTTCGCGCGGCTCGGAGAGGAGGTCCGCGCCCTCGACGCTGCCGGCGCGGACTGGATCCACGTCGACGTGATGGACGGTCGTTTCGTCCCGAACATCACGATCGGACCGCCGGTCGTCGCGGCGCTGCGGCGCATCACGAAGTCGCCGCTCGACGTGCACCTGATGATCGTCGAGCCGGAGCGCTGGGTCGATGCGTTCGCGGAGGCGGGCGCCGACGTGATCACGGTGCACGCCGAGGCGAGCATGCACCTGCACCGCACGCTCCAGGCGATCCGCGCGGCCGGGAAGAAGGCCGGCGTCTCGCTCAACCCGCACACGCCCGAGGACGTGCTGCGCTACGTGATCGGCGAGCTCGATCTCGTGCTCGTGATGAGCGTGAACCCGGGCTTCGGCGGGCAGTCGTTCATCCCCGAGGTGCTCCCGAAGATCGCGAAGCTGCGCGCGATGATAGACGCGTCGGGCAAGGACGTGCGGCTCGAGGTCGACGGCGGCATCAAGGTGGGCACCGCGTCGCGCGTGGTCGCGGCGGGCGCCGACGTGCTCGTCGCGGGCAACGCGGTGTTCGCGGGGGGCGACTACGCGCGCTCGATCGCGGCGCTGCGCGCGGACGCGTCGAAAGGTTCTCTGTGAGCCAGGAAACGAACCCCGCTCTCACCACCATCTTCGTCGAGGATCGCGCCACCAAGCGCCGCTTGCGCAAGGCGCGGCTGGTCGTGTCGGAAGGGCCCGATCGCGGCAAGGATCTCTCGATCGAGCGCGAGCGCATCACGGTGGGTCGCAGCGTGATCTGCGACATGGTGCTCGCGGACAAGGCGGTGAGCGGCACGCACTTCGAGGTGGTCGCGAACGAGCAGGGCTTCCTGCTGCGCGACCTCGACTCGACGAACGGCACGTTCTGCGGCGCGTCGGCCTCGAGCGAGGCGCTGCGCGTCCGCGAGGTCTGGATCAAGCCGGGCGCGACCATCCGCGTCGGTCAGACACAGATTCGCTTCGAGCCGGTCCAAGGGACCGTGGACATCGATCTCTCGAGCGACGACCGCTTCTTCGAGCTCGTCGGCAAGAGCGTGCGGATGCGCGAGATCTTCGCGACGCTCGCGAAGGTCGGTCCCACCGAGCTCACCGTGCTGATCCGCGGCGAGACCGGCACCGGCAAGGAGCTCGTCGCGCGCGCGATCCACCGCGCATCGCGCCGCACGTCGTCGCCGCTCGTGGTGCAGGACTGCTCGGCGATCCCGAAGGAGCTGATCGAGAGCACGCTGTTCGGCCACGAGCGCGGCGCGTTCACCGGCGCGACCGATCGTCACCGCGGCAGCTTCGAGCAGGCGGACGGCGGGACGATCTTCCTCGACGAGCTCGGCGAGCTCGACCTCGCGCTGCAGCCCAAGCTGCTGCGCGTCCTCGAGAACCGCGAGATCAAGCGCGTCGGCGGTGATCGCACCATCCCGGTCAACGTGCGCGTGGTCGCGGCGACGAACCGCGACCTTCGTCAGATGGTCAACGAGGGCACGTTCCGCGAGGACCTCTACTACCGCCTCAGCGTGGTGCAGATCGATCTGCCTCCGCTGCGCGAGCGCCCGGAGGACGTGCCGCTGCTCGTCGAGCATTTCCTCGCGGACGTCGCGTCGCGACGATGGCCCGGTGAGGCGCGTCGCTTCACGATCACGACCGAGGCGATGACGCGGCTGCAGGCCTATCCGTGGCCGGGCAACATCCGCGAGCTGAAGAACACGGTGGAGCGCGCGGCGTCGCTCGCCGACGGCACCGAGCTCGGCGTGCGCGATCTGCTGCCGAGCTCGCAGAAGACGCCTCCGGTGCCGCTGCCCGGCGGCAACGCCGAGAAGTTCGTCGAGGAGGGCCTGCCGTTCAAGGAAGCGAAGCAGCGCGTGCTCGACGCGTTCGAGGCCTCGTACCTCAAGGCGCTGCTCGACAAGCACGGCGGCAACGTGACGCGCAGCGCGAACGCCGCGGGCCTCACGCGCTATCACCTGCGCGAGCTCGCGAAGCGATACGGCATCCGCGACACCGGCGAGTGACCAGGCCCTGAGCGGGCGAGCCGACTTGGAGCTCTTCACTGCTGCACGAGCGCAGCGGGCGCGAAGTGTCGCTCTGCCGCGCTCCGATGCACCGTCGACGGCAGCCAGTGGCAGCCCTCGCCCTGGCACACGAGCACGTACGTCGCGCGCACGCCGCAGCCCACGACGCCGCGGCTCGACGCGCCGAGCGTGACGACCTCGAGATCCGCGACCGGGCACTCGAGCTCGAAGCTCGCGCGGATCGCGAGATCGTCGATCGTGATCCACTCGCACGCGCGCGCGCCCTCGCAGACGTTGCGGTACTCACGCTGCGCGCCGCACCCGGCGGCCGCGACGTGCCGGGGACCGAGCTCGACCAACGACGCGCGCTCGCACCCGAGATCGATGCGCGCACGCGCGAGCAGCTGCGCGCGTGTCTCGCCCTGTGCCGCTGGAGGCGCGCTCGATGCGAGCCGTGTCCGCGCTGCGCACCCCGTCAGCACCACGCACGTGATCGCGATCGCCGCGATCACCTCGAGCATCCTTCGTCGCATCGTCGCCTCCCTCGCGAGAGCATCTCACGAACGCACGTCGAGCGTGACCCGCGGGCTCGTTTCGTGCTCGGATCGAAGCGTGGACGTGCTCGTCATCGGCGGCTCTCGCTTCATGGGGAGGCAGCTCGCCGCACGGCTCGTCGCGCACGGCGTGCGCACGACGCTGCTCAATCGCGGGACCCACGACGACGGGCTCGGCGCGAGCGTGACGCGCCTCGTCGCGGATCGCACCGACGAGCGCTTCGATCGTGCGCTCGCGGGGCGTCGCTTCGACGCGGTGATCGACTTCGCGGGCTACACCGGGGACGACCTCACGCGCGCGGTGCGCGTGCTCGAGGGCAGGGTGGGGCACTACCTCTTCGTGAGCACCGGACAGGTGTACCTGGTGCGCGAGGGATGCCCTTCACCGTCGCGCGAGGAGGACGCCGACGGTCCGCTGATCGCACAGCCCGAGGACGCGCTCGATCGCGAGGAGCACGCGTACGGCGTCGGAAAGCGCGAGGCCGAAGCCGTGCTCGCGCGCGCGCACCACGAGAGCGGGTTCCCCGCGACGTGCGTGCGCATCCCGATGGTGCACGGCCCGGGCGATCCCCACCGGCGCATCGAGCGCGTGATCGCGCGCGTGCTCGACGGAGGGCCCGTGCTCGCGCCGCGCGCCCACGCGACGGTGCGGCACGTCCACGCGCCGACGATCGCGTCGATGCTGGTGTCGATGATCGGCGCGCGCCGGACGATCGGTCGCGCGTACAACGTCGCGCCCTCGGAGCCGACGACCGTCGGCGCGTTCCTCGGGCGCATCGTGCGTCACCTCGGGAGCGACGCGCCGGTCGTGCCGGTCGACGACGTGATGCTCGCGCGCTACGGGCTGCGCGCCGAGGACGTGTGCCCGATCGGCGGGCGATGGATGTCGGTGCTCGATCCCACGCGCGCGGTGCGCGAGCTCGGGCTGGTGCATCCCCCGGCCGACGCGTGGTTGCCCGGCGTGATCGACGCGGTGATCGCGACGATGGGCCGCGAGCCGCTGGCCGAGCTGGCGCATCGTGATCGGGAGCGGGCGCTCCTCGCGCAGCTGCGTCCCTGATGCGTGCGCCAACTCGGTTGGCGCGGTCGCGTGAGGTGAAGGCGTCGAATGCGCGCGGAACCGCACGTCACGCCAACTCGGTTGGCGCGCGGAGGAACGCGTGCGGCGGCGTTCCGCACGCGCTCCGGCGCAGGCGCGCTCGTTGCTCGGTGCGCGCGCATGCGTCGACGACCAGCGATCCTCTTGGTGTTGGCCCTCCTCGGGGCCTGCGGGAACGAGATCGAGCACACGACGCTCGAGGGCTGCCGCGTGATCGAGACACGCGACCAGATCGGCGCGAGCTCGCCGCGCGGCCTCGACGTCGTCATCGCCGTCGACTCCTCGCCCGCGAGCGCGCCGCTGCGATCGGCGCTCGCCACGCGCGCTGCGTCGATCGCGCGATCGGTGCTCGCGCGCGCCGAGAGCGGTGACCTGCGCCACCTGACGCGCGACGTGCGGTTCTCCGTGATCGGCGGCGATCTCGGGTGCGGTGCGACGCCGAGCGAGCTCCCGCGCGTCCGCACCGCGCCTTCGAGCGGCGCGCCCGCGGCGTGCGCCGCGGAGTACGCACCGCAGCAGGAGTGGCCCGCGCAGAGCGCCGACGACGTCGCGAGCGCGATCGAGTGCCTCGCGTGGGCGACCGACACGTGCGACGCGCAGCGTCCCATGCTCGCTGCGCTCGACGCGATCAGGCTCGTCGAGGGCGTCCGCCGCCGAGGCTCGGCGCTGCTCGTCTACGTCGTGAGCGCGGTCGACGAAGCGCCCGGTCTCGAGGCTGAGGAGATCCGACCGCGCGTCGCGATGCTCTCGCCGTTCACGTTCGAGCTCGGCGTGGTCGCGGGCGTGCCCACCGACCTCGACCCGCTCGCGGATCCCGGCGCGATCACCGCGGCGCTGGCCGACCCGCGCTTCGACGGCGGTGCCGCGTGCGGGATCGCGGGCGCGAGCGTGCCCACCACGCCGCGGCTCCTCGCGCTCGCTGCGGAGGTCGGCGTCGCCGGGTTCGAGTCGGCGTTCGCCAGCTCGGTCTGCGCGGCGGTCCCGCCCGCAGCGACGAGCCTGGGCGGGCTCGGGCTCTCGAGCATCTGCCTCGCGCGCGAGCCGTCGATCGATCCGCTCACGTCGCTGCCGCGATGCACCCTCACGGAGCGCCCCGTCGACGAGGTGTCCGCCACGCCGTGCGCCGGCCGGCCCGGCCGCGATCCGGTGCCGGTCGCGATCGACGAGGACGGGCGCGAGACGTGCGCGATCCTGCAGGTCGCGACGGAGGACGACGACGGGGTCTTCCTCGGTGCGTCGCCCGAGCTCTGCGGGGATCGGCCTGCGCTCCAGCTCAGGGTGCCGCTCGAGCGGAGTGTGGTGCTCACGGTGCGGTGCTTCACGCAGCTCGACTCGACGCCCGGCTGCCAGTGAGACCTCACAAGAGGTGGTGAGGGCGCATCAATTCGGTCTGGGTCTCGTGCGACAGAGCACGCTCGTCGCCGCTCGTGGTCGCCGTATCATGGGCGCCGACGGCCGACTCTTCCGCGCGGGGAGCGTCGGTCGATCGTGACGAACGCCGCCGCGCGGACGGCCCAGAGCGGGACGAGGAGACGATGCGCTTGCCTCGACGGATCGATCCACAGACCTTCGCGACGCGGGCGTTGTTGCTGCTCGCCATGAGCGCGCCGCTCGCTGCGTGCGGCGACGACGACGACGGCGCTCCGACCATCGACGCGTCGACCGACGGCGGTCACGACGCGAGCACGGGCACCGACGCGGGCGCGACCGACTCGGGGGCGTCCGATGCCGGCAGCCCCGACTCCGGCAGCTTCGACGCCGGCACCGACGCCGGCATGCCGGACGCGGGCCCGCCCGACTCGGGGGTGCACGACCCGGCTCCTCCGTTCCGCAACCCGGTCGCGCTGCCCGACGCGGAGCTCGCGACCGAGGCGCTCCGGATCCTCGGCGCGCCCCAAGCGGGCGGCTCGGGATCGTGCGCCTCGTGCCACTCGATGACCCGCGCGCGCATCCGCGAGTGGCAGGCGATGACCGACTTCGCGTGGGGCGCGTGCTTCACCGATCTCGAGGTGCGCACCGTCGCGTCCGCGCGCGCGGTGGTCGACTGCCTGCGCGAAGGCGCGGCGACCGACGAGTACGAGGCCGACGCGGTCGGCGTGCTCGCCGGCGCGGCGCGGCTCGACTGGTACCCGTTCGTGTTCGAGCGCGCGCTCGGGCCGGGGTGGGAGGCGTCGTACGACGCGTTCGTCGCGCAGGCGGGCATGCCGATCGAGCCCGCGACGCACACGCCGTTCACCCAGGCGGAGTTCGACGTGGTCGCGGAGTGGTTCCTGCGCGGCGTGCCGAACGTCGAGGCGGTGCTGCCGCAGGATCCTCCGCCCGACGTGTGCCGGCCCTCCGCGACGCCCGCGGTCGCCGCGCACGTGGCCGAGATGACCGCGACCGGCTGGGGCGCGATCAACCGCGACAACGGGCTCCTGATGCACGGCTGCGCGGGCGCGGCGTCGCCGCGCGACTGCTTCGCGACGGCGCCGCGCGTGACCGCGTGGGAGGTCGCCGGGGCGGGCTCGTTGCGCTGGCTCTACGCGTACTCGAGCCGCTCGTCGTTCTGGACGCGGAGCTCCGCGGACGGTCGCTTCGTCGCGCACGGCGGCGGCGACGGCGGTCGCAGCACGTTCATCGATCTCCAGGAGAACCGCGTCATCGGCGCGAACGCGAGCTACGACCCGTCGTTCTTCCCGGACAACAGCGGCTTCGTGTTCCAGGGCGGCGGCGCGCACTTCTGCGAGCAGAGCGTGCTGACGACGGGCTCGCCCACGACGATCACGTTCAACGAGCCGCAGTGCGAGACGAACGGCGTCGTCGGGCTCTACGAGCACGTCGGCGCATCGCTCGGCGGCGGCGACTACTGGGCGGTGCACGGCGACTTCACGAGCGACAACGGCCACGGGCCCGACCCGTGGGCGTCGTTCTCGGTGTCGACGACGACGAGCTTCACGAGGCTCGTGAACGACGGCAGCGGGTTCGCGGCGCGCGAGACGATCGACGTGAGCACGCCGTACGAAGGAGACGCGGTGATCTCGCCGTCGTCGCGCCTCGTCGTGACGCGTGTCGGCTCGGGCGGGCAGCAGCACGGGTTCGTGCTCCGCCGCGTCGACGCGCGACGGAGCCCCGACGGAAGTTGGTCCGCGACGGCGCCGGTGATCGGCCGCTACTGCATCAACGGCGGCAAGCCTGCGATCTCGTTCGACGAGCGGTGGATGGTCCTCCACCACTACGAGGCCGATCGCGCCGACGCGTGGCTCGTCGATCTCGTGACCGGGCAGACGACGCGCATCACCAACATGTCCGCGGGGTACTACGCGCTCTTCCCGCACTTCCGCTCCGACGGGTGGATCTACATCGTCGTGCGCGGCGAAGGTCGGGAGCAGGTCGTCGCGAGCGACGCTGCGCTCGTGCTCGCGCCGTGAGGGCGCGCGTCGCGCTGCTCGCGCTCGTGATCGCGGGCTGCGAGCGCGCGCCGGCGCCCCCGCCGCCTCCGAGCTGCGAGGAGGTGGGCACCGCGATCGAGGCGGCGACCGCGCCCGATCGGCACCTGCTCGGCCACGCGTCGCCGTACCCCGCGGACGCGTCGCTCCGAGATCGCGCGGAAGAGCTCGCGCGCTCGCAGCGCGCGCGTCGTGCGGCGGCGTGGGACGCGCTCGCCCGGGTGCTGCGCCCGGTCGAGCTCACCGAGCCCACGCCGGCCGAGGGCGCGCGCGTGCCGCGCTTTCGCACCTGGTACGACAGCGAGGACTTCGCGCGTCTCTTCCGTCATGCGTACGAGGTCATGGGGCCCGCGGGGCGCGCGAGCCGCGCGCGCTTCGACGAGGCCGCGCTCGACGCGGCGATGGGATGGAACGTCGATCTCGTGACGACGCTCCCGACGTGGCCCGCGTCGCGATGGGCGGAGTACGTCGCGGCGCTCGAGGACGACGCGGCCGTCGCGGGGATCGGCGGCGTGCGGCGCATCGCGCTCAGCCCCGACGCGGCGCGCCACGTGATGACGAGCTACCCCGAGGTGCTGCGCTGTCTCGACGAGGGCGCGCCTCCCGCGCTCGCGGGTGTGCCCGCCGACACCACGCAGCGGCTCGCGCGCGAGGCGATCTCGATCGAGCGATGCGGCGCGAGGACGATCGGACCGTTCTCGGTGGCGCGCGGTGGGACGCTGCGCGCGCGTCTCGACGGCGAGCAGCTCGAGGGCGCGGAGCTCGTGGTCGGCTCGTGCACCGGCACGACGGAGTGCGAGGTCGAGGGGCCGGGCTCGTTCTTCGTGACGGTGAGCGCGGACGAGGAAGGCCTCGACGCGATCGTCGACGTCGAGCGGACCGAGCCCGCGATGCCGCTCACGGCGTGCCTCGACGGTCCGTTCCCGCTCGCATCGGCGACCGTCGCGCTCGAGTGGAGGCGCGTCGAGCCGGAACGACCGCTGGCCGTCTACGACACGTCGGCGCAAGGCCTCGCGCGCAGGCTCGCCGAGGGCGAGGACGCGACGTGGGGCGCGGGTGACGCGACCGCCGAGCCCGGCGACGACGTCATCTACACGATGCGGCTGCCCACCGGCGCCGTGTTCCGGCTCGCGGGCATGCACGTGCGCACGCGCGAGCTCGATCACTGGCTGAACATCACGATGTGGTGGTCGGATCGGCCGGACGAGGACTTCGGCGCCGATCGACCCGACGCCATCCGCGCGCTCGGCGGCCCGTGGTCGAGCTACAAGATGTGCGTCGCGGTCGAGTTCGACGAGCGCGACCCCGATCCGCGCGGCGGGCTCGATGGCAGCCTCGGCGCGGCGCTCTCCGCGGTGCACACGGGCGAGGGTGGTCCCTCGTGGTGCTCGAACCCGTACATCGATGCCGGGCCCGGGCTCGTGCGCTCGAATTGCGTCGGCTGTCATCAGCACGCGATGAGCGGCGTGCGACCTTCGGACGTCGCGCGCGACGAGCGGATGTTCCCGGAGCACGGCCGCGCGCTGGTGCGCGACAACTTCCCCGCGGATCAATTCTGGGGGCTCGACGGCGGCGACGATCTCGCGGCGGTGATCGCCGAGACCGTCTCGTACTGGGACGCGCAAGAGTAGGCCGCGCTCCGGCGATCACGGCATACTCGGCGCGATGCGTCGGGCGTCGATGTGCGCGGTCGCGATCGCCATCGCCTTCGTGGCGCTCGCGCGCGCGCAGTCGACGCCGCTCGCGATCCCGGCGCGCTCGCTCGAGGTGGTCGCGAGCGGGGTGACCATCCGCGCCGCGCCATCCACGCGCGCTGCGCGACGCGGCACGGTTCGCGTGGGCACGCGCCTTCCGGTCCACGCGCGCGTGCACGGCGAAGGGTGTCCCGGCGGCGACTGGTACCGCGTCGGCGACGATGCGTTCGTGTGCAGCTCGCTGGTGCGACCGAGCGCGGAGACGCCAGGGGGCGAAGAAGTGCCGGTGGTCGCCCCGGGCTCGCTCCTGCCGCGCGCGTACGCGTTCGTCGGCGTCGACGGGACGTGGGCGTATGCGCGGCCGAGCGACTACTTCCTCGACGACTGGACCGAGTCGCTGGGCCGCGGGTTCGGCATCGCGATCACCGAGGTGCAGCGCTACGAGGGCGTGACGTTCGTGCGCAGCCTCGGCGGGCTCTGGGTGCCCGACGACCAGCTCCGTCGCGCGCGCGGCAGCGACTTCGAGGGCGTCGAGCTGCAGGGCGCGCTCGACGTCGCGTGGGTCGCGCGCGAAGGCGCAATCGTGCGCGCGTGGGATGGCCGCCGCGCCGGGCGCGAGGTGCGTCGCGCGGGCCGTCGCGAGCGCGTGCACGTGATCGAGGAGCTCGCGCGTGGGCTCGTGCGCATCGACGACGGAGTGATCGCCGCGCGCGATCTGCAGCGACCGCGCGCGACGACGCCGCCCGACGGGCTCGGCGAGGCCGAGCGATGGATCGACGTCGACGTGACGACGCAGACGCTCGTGCTCTACGAAGGCGCGCGCCCGCTCTTCGCGACGCTGGTCTCGACCGGTCGTCCCGGCCCCGGCAGCGACACGCCGACCGGTGTGTTCCGCGTCTGGGTGAAGCTCGCAGAGGACACGATGGACGACCTCGAGCGCACCGATCAGGAGAGCAACTACGCGATCGAAGCGGTGCCCTGGGTGCAGTACTTCGCGGAGGGCGTGGGGCTGCACGCCGCGTTCTGGCACGACGACTTCGGGCGCCGCCGCAGCCACGGCTGCGTGAACCTCGCGCCGCGCGACGCGCGTCGTCTGTTCGCGATCACCGAGCCCGCGCTGCCGCCCGGATGGGACGCGATCCTGCCGACGTCCGCGCGCCCCGGGACGCTGGTCCGGGTGCGCGATTGAGGGCGATCGCGCTCGTCGCGGTGCTGCTCGTCGCGTGCGGGCCCGACGTGCGTCGCGCTCGCGCCGAGCACACCGTCGAGCTCGCGACGCGCGCGATCACGCTCGTCGACGAGACGAGCGGCGGCGAGATCGCGAGCACGCCCGAGCTCACGCGCGCACGCGAGGACGCGGGTCGCTGGCTCGAGCAGAGCGAGCAGGCGGTCGACGCGTGGCCAGGCACGGGATCGCTCGCGTTCGAGACGATGGTGCCGTGCCTCGGTCGCTCGCTCGGCGTGCTGCGCGAGTCGCTCGCGCGGAACACGCGGCCGATCCCCGAGTCGCTGCGCCAGGCCGAGGCGCTCGCGCGCACCGCGACCGAGCGTCGCTGCGCGCGGCGCCGCGCGCGTTCGGAGTAGTCTCGATCGCATGAAGCGCGTGCTGGTGATCGTCCTTCTCTCGCTCGCGGCGTGTGGGCCCGACGCGCGCCGCGTCGGCGCCGACGCCACCGTGCAGAGCGCGCGCGCGGCGCTGATGCAGGTCGAGGGCACGAGCGGTGGAGAGGAGCCGCTCCGTGCGCCGCTGGAGCGCTCGCGCGTGTGGCTCGAGCGCAGCGAAGAGGGCATCGAGGTCTGGGGTTCGAGCGGCTCGCTCGCCTACGAGACCGCCGCGCCTTGTCTCGGCGTCGCGCTCGGCGAGCTCCGCGATGCGCTCGTCGCGCAGGGACGCGACGTGCCCACCGACCTCGAAGAGGCCGAGGCGAGCGCGCTCGCCGCGAGCGAGCGTCCCTGCGCGACCCGCCGCTGATCACGCTTTCTTCGCGACGGCACCGACCATCGCGGCCCACACCACCGAGATCGCGAGCCCGACGCCGAAGATCCCGACGTAGCCCGCGCGCTCGGCGAGCCAGCCCGACGCGAGCGAGAGCGGCGACTTGCCGAGCACCTCGACCGTCGCGAGCAGCGTGAAGTGGCTCGCGCCCACCTCACGATCGACGCGCGACATCATGAACGCGAACATCGTCGTCGTGAGCATCCCGCCGAAGAAGTGCTCGGCGATCGTCGTCGCGATCACGACCGGCGCGCCGAACGTGCTCAGCGTCGCGAGCGCGACGACGATCGCCAGCGGCACCGCGCGAAGCGCGCCCGCGACCCGCAGCGCGCGTGTGATCTCGACGTGCGTCGCGAGCCATCCGCCCGCGACCGAGCCCGCGATCGACGCCGCCATGCCCCAGGTGCCGAGCCAGAGCCCGAGGTCCTCGCGCGCGAAGCCGCGATCGACGAGGAACGGCGAGAACATCGGATCGATCAGCGACTCGCCCAGCTTGTAGGTCGCGACGAGCACGAGGAGCCATCCGGCCCCAGCGCGCGACACCGCGCGGTGCAGCGTGCCGAGCACCTGCCGCATCGACGTGTGCGCGGGCGTACTCTCTTTCGCGTCGTCTCCGGGCGCACGGCGCGCGCCGGGCTCCGGCGTGAGCAGCGTGAGCACGAGCGCGAGCACCACGAGCGCCGCCATCGCGACGAAGTGGCCCTGCCATCCGATCCACCGGCTCGCCCAGAGCAGCAAGCCGCCGCCGATCAGCATGCCCGCCTTGAACCCGACGACCTGCACCGCGTTGCCGTGGCCGAGCTCGCGCTCGCGCAGCACGTCGACCGCGAGGCCGTCGACCGCGACGTCCATCGTCGCCGCGAAGAGGTTCATCGCGAAGACGGTCGCGAGCAGCGCGCCGAGCGCGCGCTCGGGCGGGAACACCGCAGCGACGAGGCACGCCATCGCGAGGAGCGCCTGCATCGGAACGATCCACGATCGCCGTCGCCCGAAGCGCGCCGAGCCGTAGCGGTCGACGAGCGGCGCCCAGAGCACCTTGAGCATCCACGGCGCCGCGAGCGCGCCCGCGAAGCCGATCGCCGAGAGCGACACGCCCTCGCTCCGCAGGTACGCGCTCAGCGCCGACGCCTGGAAGCCGTAGGGCAGGCCCTGCACGACGTAGAGGCACGCGAGGAGCAGCAGCGGAGAGCGCACGCGAGCGCGGTCTATCACGAGGCGGGCGTCCCATCGCGGGCGCGGAAGCTGGTAGGCTCGCGCCGCGTGGTGGATCGTCGTCCCTCGAGCATCCCGAGCGGTGGCCGCCTCCTCGATCGTGCGGAGCAGGATGCGCTCGAGCGCGACATGGAGGCGATCGTCCTGCGGAGCCATCTCTTCAAGTCGCTCGACGACGCAGGGCGACAGCACCTGCTCGCGAGCGGCTTCGTGATGCGCTTCGACGAGGGCGACGTGATCCTCCGCGAGGGCGACCCCGGCGACACGATGTACGTCGTCATGGAAGGCACCGTCCGCGTGGAGACGCGCACGCCGACCGGCACGCTGCAGCTCGCGGAGCTCGGCCGCGGTGCGTGCGTCGGCGAGGTCTCGGTGCTCTCGGGCGGACCGCGCACCGCGACGGTCACCGCGATCTCGCCGGTCACGACGGTCACCTTCGCGCGTCATCGCATCGAGCGCCTGCTCGCGGAGCACCCGAAGGTCCGCGCGCTGCTCGCGACGCTCGTCGAGGCGCGCGCGCGCGACACGATCGAGAAGATCCTCGGCTCGTAGATCGCGCCGAGCGACCGACCACGCCCACGATGACCGTGACAGCGCCGCCCGCCGGCGAAGCGCGACGTGGTCGGCCGTCCGTCCCCGAAAAAAAACGAAGAGGGCGAGGCCGTCTCCGGCCTCGCCCTCGTTCAGATCATCGCGCTCGCGTCAGGGGTTCACGCAACCGCAGGGCGACGACTCCGTCACCTCGGTGCACACCGGGCGGCCCACGCCGATCGAGCACACGATGTCGTCGAACTGATCCTCGAGCTCCTCACGCGCCACGCGGCCGCTGCTGGTCGTGACGAGCGCACGGAACGCGTTGCTCAGGTTGATGTCGGTGATGATCGCGTCGCGCACGCGGTCCGGATCGAGCCACACGAGCGCCGCGAGGTCGCGGAGGCCGCGGTCGACCTCGAGGTACGCGATGGCGGTGTCCGGCACCGGCTGCGAGCGGCCGTCGAGACCGATGCGAGCACGCGCCGCGCGGTACGCATCGCTGTCCGCGTCGAAGATCTCCATGAGCTGATCGTTCGGCGGGTGGGTGGCGAGCACGAGGTCACGCTGCGCGCCCGCCGGGCTCGTCGCGATGACGTGCGCGCGGATCTCGTCGTCGCGCGGGATGAGGCCGGCCGAGTCGTGGCATCCCATGCACGACAGACCCGCGATGACCGAGCGGTCCGGCGTGCGCGGGTCGCTCACCACGGCCTGCGGCGCCGCGTTCTGGCGGACGCCCGCCGCGTTCGAGATGTAGTAGCCCTGGAGCTGGTTCGGGAGCGAGAAGATGATCTCGCCGCCGTCCTCCTCGAAGTCCACCGGGTTCTGGAAGATGTTGCCGGCGCCCGCGCTGCTCAGGAAGTCGAAGCTCGACCACACGTAGCCGCCGCCGGGCTGGCGATTGCGCTGGATGATGCGGTTCGACACCGAGACGCCCGAGACCGCGAAGCCGGCGCGCGTGAAGTCACCCTCGGCCTCGTCCTGCGCGTAGTTCACGCCGAGCTGCGCGAAGAGCTCCTGCGCGGTGCCCGGCAGGTCGAGCACCTCGTAGTAGAGCGGCGGCTGCGACGCGTTCGAGACGAACCAGTCGGCGAAGATGAACGGGATCTGCTCCGCGGTCTCTTCCTGGATGAACTCCTGCGCCGACGAGTCGAACGGGAACTCGATCGAGCGATCGTCGTACTGGACGAAGTACGGGTAGTTCTCGACGATCAGATCCCAGGTCGCCGCGTCCCAGCCGTAGTCCTCGATGTCGATGCGCAGCACGGTGCGCGCGGTGTCGATCGGCTGCGGCGAGACCACGCGCGTGCCCTGCGAGAGGTGGTTCACGAGCACGTCGACCGAGTCGCGGAGCTGGCTGAGCTCCGCCGAGCTCGCGCCGGCGTTCACGCGGTGCGCGAGGATGATGTAGCGCTTCGACAGGCGCTCCGCGCGGTTGTCGAAGCGGCGCAGATCGTCGGCGATCATGTCGAGCACGTCGTCGACCGCCAGCTGCTCGGCGGGCGTCGGCGTCGGCGTGACGTCGAACGGCGGCGCGCCGCAGCGGATCCACGCCTCGAGCGATCCGACCTGCGCGTCGGTCGGGCGCGGCGTCGCGCCGGAGGGCGGCATCGAGCCCGTGGAGACGCGTCGGAAGATCGGCGAATTCTCCGGGTTGCCCGGGATGATGCGGCCCGTGCGCACGAGCGAGGCGACGTCGTCGATGTTCGCGAGACCGCCCGAGCCGACCTCGCCGTGGCAGCGCGAGCACATCGCGGAGAAGAGCTCCTGCGTCTCGAGCGTCGACTCCTCGCACGTCTCGTCGGGCGGGGGCGCGCCGCCGCCATCCCACGGGGGCGGAGTCGTGGTCCCGCCATCCGATCCGCCACGCGGAGTCGCGGGCCCGTCGATGACTGCGCCCGGACAACCGGTGAGCAGCACGACTGCAGCGACGGCCACGAAACGCGCGCTCGGGCGTCGCCCGGAGCGCTCGCTCGAGCACGAGGAATTCCATCCGTCCGCGAGCGCCGGTGAGTCCGGGCTCGCGACACCCTTCGCGAGATTCGACATGAGAGCAGCCTCCGCTCGCCCCGTTCAGCAACGTGCGTGCCTCGTGAGAATTCGCGCAATTCCCAGCGAAAACGCGCGTTCGGAGGCTCGGGAGAGCGGCGCTTGATCCGTTCTCGACGCTCGGGGCTCCGATGGAGACATCGCACCCCAAAACGAGCATCGGAGTCGTCGACTCGAACGCTCGTGCGCGAACGATCGAGTCGAGATGGCAGTGGTGGAGGAGGCTGCCGAGGACGCGCGACCCCGCGTCGTCGACTCAGAGTGTCGACGTCGTGCGATGTCGGGTCACGCGATCGATCACGCTGCTTCGTCGGGATCGTCGCGCACGCGCATCGAGCTCGCGCGACGCGATGCGCGCGCGAGCGGATCGACCTCACGCAATCGCGTCGCGCGCGACCTCGATCGATCGCTCGCGCGGATCGGCACGACCTCCGCGCTGCCCGCAGCTGCTCGCGCGCGACACGATGCGATCGCTCTTCCGAGCGCGACGGCGCAGAGCACCGACGCGCGCATGGACTTCGACATGCGCTCCTCCTCGCCTTCCCGATGCGGCGTGTTCTGGACGGGCGTCTAGGGACGCGGACTGGCTCGCAGTGATCAACGCACGCGCGGAATGCGTGCGCGATCTCTCTCCGCGCGCGCAGCGCGTGATCGCTCCGTCGCGTGTCGCGCACTGCGATCCTCCGCGCGTGTCGTGGTATCGCTGCGCGATGCACGTGCACCTCATCGGCGTCGCCGGCACCGGCATGGGCGCGCTCGCGGGCTTGCTGCAGCAGGCGGGACATCGCGTGAGCGGGAGCGACACCGCGTTCTATCCGCCGATGGGCGAGGCCCTCGCGCGCTGGGGGATCGAGACGCGCCGCGGATGGGATCCCGCGAACCTCGCGGATCGACCCGACCTCGTCGTCGTCGGCAACGTGTGCCGCAAGGACAACCCCGAGGCGCGCGCCGCGATCGACGGAGGCCTCGCGTACACGTCGATGCCCGGCGCGATCGAGACGCTCTTCCTCGCCGAGCGTCCGGGCTGGGTCGTCGCGGGCACCCACGGCAAGACGACGACGACCGCGCTGCTCGCGTACCTGCTGCACGGGCTCGGTCGCGATCCCGGCATGCTCGTCGGCGGCATCCCGCGCGACTTCGGCGAGAGCTTCCGCGTCGGCGGCGCGCGCGCCCCGTTCGTCATCGAAGGCGACGAGTACGACAGCGCGTTCTTCGAGAAGACGCCGAAGATGTGGCGATACAAGCCGCACGCCGCGATCCTCACGTCGATCGAGCACGATCACGTCGACATCTATCCCGACGCGTCGAGCTATCGCGCGGCGTTCGAGGGCTTCGTCGAGCGCATCCCGGAGAGCGGAACGCTCGTCGCGTTCGCCGGGGATCCCGAGGTACGCGCCGTCGCGTCGCGCGCGCGCTGTCGCGTCGTCTGGTACGCGTCGAGCGGCGACGACACCGGCGGGATCGATCCGACGTGGCTCGCCGCGCCGATCGCGGCGCAGGGCGGGATGCAGCCCTTCGATCTCTTCGTCGGCGGTACGTCGTGCGGGCCCGTGCTCTCGCCGCTGCCCGGCGCGCACAACGTTCGCAACGCGGTCGCGACGATCGCGCTCATCTGCGAGACGAGCGAGGGCACGATCCCGGTGCAGGACGTGCTCGCGTGCCTGCGTCGCTTCTCGGGCGTGCGGCGTCGTCAGGAGCTGATCGGAGAAGCGCGCGGCGTGCGCGTCTACGACGACTTCGCGCACCACCCGACCGCCGTGAGAGAGACGCTCGCCGCGATCCGCGCGCGTCATCCCGAGGGCGCGCTGATCGCCGCGTTCGAGCCGCGCAGCGCGACGGCGTGCCGCGCGATGCACCAGCGCGCGTACGAGGACGCGTTCCACGACGCCGACCTCGCGGTGCTCGCGCCGCTCGGTCGATCGAACGTGCCCGAGGCGGAGCGCCTCGACGTCGCGCAGATCGCGAGCGCGATCCGCGCGCACGGCGGCGACGCGATCGCGCCGCGTGATCTCGACGAGGTGATCACGACGATCACCTCGCGCGCGCGCGAGGGCGACACGGTGCTGCTCATGTCGAACGGCGACTTCGGCGGGCTGCACGATCGACTGCTCGCCGCGCTCGCGCTGCCGAGCAGCTCTGGCCAGCGCTGAATCGCGCGAGCCCGGGACGATGTGACGCTCTCGGAGGTCGTCGTGATGGACGATGCCGAGAGCGGCGCGATGGCGCCCGCGTTCCCCCACACCGCCGACTGGATCGGTGCGGTGGGCGCCATCTTCCCGTTTTTCTTCAGCTATCGGCCGGGCGGAGTGCCCGACTGGGTGGCGATCGCGGGCGGGTTCGTCGCGCTGGTCGCGGGCGCGTTCACGGTGTCGCTGCTCAAGCGCACGCCGCCCGCCCTGCGCACGCCGCGCATCGTCGCGACGATCGCGCTGCTCACGATCGGCTCGCTGCAGCTCGTGCTGCGCGGCTTCGGTCTGATTTGACCGGGGCGCACGAGAAGACAGATTCGCGCGCCATGACGACCTCCGAGCTCGAGCGACTGATCGACGAAGCGCGCGCGATCGCGATCGACGCGGGACAGCTCCTCGCGCGCGCGTGGCGGCGCGGCGGGCGCGTGGAGAAGAAGAGCGCGATCGATCTGGTGACCGAGCACGACCTCGCGAGCGAGGCGCTGATCACCGCGCGGCTTCGCGCTGCTTTCCCCGGGATCACGATCGTCGCGGAAGAGGCGGGCGGCGAGATCGCGAGCGGGCTCGCGTGGTACGTCGACCCGCTCGACGGCACGACGAACTTCGCGCACGGGCACTTCGTGTTCTCGGTGTCGATCGGGCTCGCACACCACGGCGCGCCGATCGCGGGTGTGGTGCACGCGCCGGCGATCGGGATCACGTGGTGGGGCGCCGAGGGCGTCGGCGCGTTCCGCAGCGTCGGTGGCGTCCTCGAGCAGTGCCGCGTCTCGGAGAACGACACGCTCGCGAGCTCGATCATCGCGACCGGCTTCCCGTACGACCGCGCGATCGATCCCGACAACAACGTGCGCGAGAGCGCGCGCATCATCCCGCAGGTGCAGGGCATCCGCCGCCTCGGCTCGGCGGCGATGGATCTCGTGCTGGTCGCCGACGGAACCTACGACGGCTACTGGGAGCAGAAGCTCGCGCCTTGGGATCTCTGCGCCGGCGCGGCGATCGCGAAGGCGGCGGGCGCGACGCTCACGGACTACGAAGGCGCGCCGATCACGCTGCGCCCGAAGAACCGCGTCGTGTGCACGAACGGCCGCGTGCACGAGGTGCTGCGCCGCGAGGTGCTCGCCGCGCGCGCCGAGCTCTGATCAGCGCGGATCGTGGCGCACGCCGAGCTCGGCCTTCTCGCCGCGGCCCAGCAGCGTGTCGAGCCGGCCCACGCGATCGCCGAGCATCGCGGCCATCGTCGCGCGCGTGTCCCAGTGGTGGCGCTGCGCGAGCAGCGTGACGTCGAGCGCGATCTGGCTCGTCGCGATCTCCGCGATCGCCGCGGTCTCGCTGATCACCGCGTTGTCGCTCGGCGCGCGCTCGGTCGCGCCGATCAGCGTGCGCCGATCGTCGCTCACCACCACGAGGCGGTGCTTCCAGAAGTCCTCGAGCGCGCGCTCCTCGAGCCCGTAGCTGAAGTGCGTGCCCGGGATCTCCGGCGAGAGCGCCGAGTGCGAGAAGATCACGATCGCGACCCCACGACGCGCGCTCTCGCCCAGCGCGCCGACGAGCATCGTCAGCTCGCGCGGCCAGCCGGTGATCAGCAGGTTCGTCTCCGCGGTGCGCACCAGGCGCTCCGCCTCTTCCATCACGCGCTCGTAGCCGCGCACGCTGAACGCGTCGGGCACCTCGAGCGAGACGTCGAGCCCGGCGATCGCGCCCTCGAGCGCTTCCGCCTGACCGTCGAAGCGCTTCCGCAACAGGGCGAGCAACGTCTCGGGCGGCGCCGCGACGAAGCGCTCGGGCGTGCCCGCGATCGAACGCGCCGCGCCGACCGCGACCAGGCGCCGGAGCGCGCCGTACACCGCGCTGCGTGGCACCTGCGCGCGCTGACCGACCTCGTAGCCCGTCTGCGGCCCCCAACGCAGCAGCGCCGCATAGGCGCGCCCTTCGTTGAGGCTGAACCCCAGCGCGGTCAGCGCATCGACGACGTCCGGCTCGGCCATCGGGCCGCTAGTGTCGCCATGGCGGCCCTCCCGTCAATCGCTCATCCGCACGAACGGGAAGTACGATGGGCCTGCGCGCCGTTCGACGCGCGAGGTCGAGGGGACGATGCGGGTGCTCGTCGCGTGGGTGCTGGGGCTCTGCGTGGGGTGCGGA
Source organism: Sandaracinus amylolyticus (assembly GCF_000737325.1). Lineage (NCBI taxonomy): Bacteria > Pseudomonadati > Myxococcota > Polyangiales > Sandaracinaceae > Sandaracinus > Sandaracinus amylolyticus. The sequence continues at coordinate 8,343,131 of NZ_CP011125.1, read as the reverse complement.
TCGGCGGCCGAGCCGAGCGCGCTGCCGCCGATCGAGTCCGCGCCGATTCTCGAGAATTTCCCGGAAACTCCGGTGATCGCCGAGGCGCCGAGCGCGCCGCCGCGCTTGCTCGCGATCGACACCCACGCCGACACGACGCAGCGCATGCTCGACATGGGCGACGACCTCTCGGCCCGTCTGCCCGACGGACACGTCGATCTCCCGCGCATGCGCGAGGGCGGGCTCTCCGCGATCTTCTTGTCGATCTGGGTCGACCCTCGGCGCTACGAGGGCGAAGACGGATGGGCGCGCGCGCTCGCCCTCGTGCGCACGGTGCGCGACTTCGCCGCGGCGCATCCGAACGATGCCGCGCTCTGCACGACCGCCGACGAGGTGCGCGCCGCGCACGCCGCGGGCCGCATCGCGCTGCTCATGGGCCTCGAGGGCGCGCACGCCCTCGGTGACGCCGACGACGACACGCTGATCGCGCGGCTCGGCCAGCTCCACGCGCTCGGCGTCCGCTACGTCACGGTCACCTGGACCGGCGACAATCGCTTCGGCCACGCGTCGACCGGCGGGCACGCGTCGCGCGGCCTCACGCCGCTCGGGCGACGTCTGGTGCGCGAGATGAACCGCCTCGGCGTGATCGTCGACGTCAGCCACGTCAGCGATCGCACCGCGCACGACGTGCTCGACGTCACGACGCGCCCGGTGATCGCCTCGCACTCCGCGACCCGCGCGCTCTCCGAGCACCCGCGCAACGTGCCCGACGAGCTGATCCGGCGCATCGCCGCGGGCGGCGGCGCGGTGTGCGTGAACTTCTACGCGCACTTCCTCGACGCCGACTACGGCGCGCGCCGTCGTGCGCTCGAGCACGATCACCACGCCGAGTTCGCGCACCTGCGCGGTCGCTCGTGGCAGACCGCGACCGAGCGCAACGCGATCGCGGCGCGCATCGATCCCGCGCTGCGCCCGCCCGCGGTGCGCGTGCTCGCCGATCACCTCGCGCACGTCGTCGCGATCGGCGGCGAGGGCGCGGCGTGCCTCGGCTCCGACTTCGACGGGATCTCCGAGCTCCCCGAGGGCATGCAGGACGTCGCGGACCTGCCGCGCCTCGTCGAGGAGCTGACGTCGCGCGAGCTGCCGGTCGCGGCGATCGCGGGCGAGAACGTGCTCCGCGTGCTCTCGGCGCAGACGGACTGAACGGGTATATTCGCGGCCCTCATGACCACCGAGCCCCTCGCCTTCCTCAAGAACGAGATCCCCGCCCACTTCGCCAAAGGCATCGACGCGCTGAAGGCCGCGACCGGCCCGAACGCGAAGGCCGACCTCGACGACGTGCTCGCCGCGCGCGCCGCGCTGCGCATCGTCGTGAAGGGCGAGGGCGAGTCGTGGCTCCGCGTCGACAACGGCGCGCTCACGGTGCACGACGCCAAGCCCGAGGGCGTGCCGGTCCGCGGCGCGATCGAGCTCGAGGGCGAGGTCGCGCGCGAGGCGCTCGGCCTGCTCACCGCGAGCGGCCGCATGGACGACCCGCACGCTCCGAAGCGCTTCGCGCGGATGTTCTCGGCGCGCGCCGAGAAGATCCTCGACGGCCAGAAGCTCGAGTTCCACGTGATCCTGAAGGACGTTCCGGATCGCGACGACGACGTGGTGATCCGGATCGGCATCGGCACCGACACGCCGCCCGCCAAGCCGCAGTTCACCGCGGCGATCAGCTACGACGACATCGAGGACATGCGGGAGGGCGACCTCACGCCGCAGCAGGTGATCGGGCGCCTGCGCCTCACCGGCGATGCATCTCGCGCCATGGCGCTCGGCATGATGCTGATGCAGCCGCCGAAGAAGTGAGGCGGCGCGGAGCGTGAGCGACCCGCGCGCCCCAGGCGGTGTGGTCGCGCGGATCTCGGATTTTTCCGGGGGAGCGCCGGAGGATCCGGAAACGGGTGACGCGCCGCGGCCTCGCCCCCGACGGGCGCGGCGGGCGTGTACGGCGCGCGGCACCCCTCGTGCTTCGGGCATCGGTGCCCCCGATGGATCGCGCCGGTGCCATCGCTCTCGTCCTGCGAGTGATCGTCGTCGGTCGCGCGCGCGACTGCGACGTGGTGATCGACGACCCCACCGTCTCGGCGCACCACGCGCGCCTGCGCTGGGACGGCGATCGCATCGCCATCGACGATCTCGGGAGCGCGAACGGGACGTTCGTCGACGGCCGCATGGTGTCGGCGACGCGCATCCGCCCCGGCGAGGAGGTCGTGCTGGGGCGGGTCCCGCTGCCGTGGGCTGCCGAGAAGATGCGTGCGTTCCTGCGCGCCGGGCCGCGCCGTACGACGCTTCGCAGCAGCACGCTGCGAGGCCGACCGCTCTGGGGGCGCCGCTTCGTGTGTGGCGCGTGCGGCACGCGCGGCCTCCTTCCGCCGGGGTTCGATCGCGGGGAGCTCGTGTGCTCGGCGTGCGGCGCGCACCTCGTGCTGGGCGAAGATCGCGGAGATCCGCCGCGCGTGCGCGCCGCGTTGGTCGGCGCGGGCGCGGTGCTGACGTTGGTGCTCGCGGGGATCATGGTCGCGGCGTCGCCGGCGCGCGCCGAGCACGCGTGGTCGCGCCTCGGCGCGTGGCTCGGGCTCGTGAACGAGCCGACGCCGACCGCCGCGTCGAGCCCGGAGGAGGCCTCGATCCGCGCGCGCGTCGCGCCGCTCGTCGCGGCGTCGATCGACGCGGGGCATCCACGCACGCGCAACCTCGCGGTGCGGATCGCGGCGAGCGCGGGCGGGCCCTTCCACGTCGAGCAGGTCGCGCGCGTGTGGTCGCACGTGCGTCGCGAGTGGCGCTACGTGAGCGATCCGCGCGGCGGCGAGTACTTCGCGACCGCGAGCGAGACGATCGAGAACGGTCTCGCGGGCGACTGCGACGACTTCGCGACCGTGATGATCGCGATGCTGCAGGCGATCGGCGGTCAGGCGCGCATGGTGATGGTCGACGGGGACGGCGGCGGGCACGCGTACGCCGAGGTCTGCGTCGACGCGTCGGCGGAGGACGTCGCGCGCCGTCTCGCCGCGTTCTACCGGAGCCCGGATGCGCCCGAGCGCGTGGAGCTCGGCGACATCCACTATCGCAGCGACGGCGCGTGCCCGGTGTGGCTCAACCTCGACTGGAACGCGCGCGCGCCCGGCGGGCACTACGGCCGCGAGCGCTGGGCGGTCGCGATCCATCCCGACGGACACACCGAGACGCTCGCGCCGGCGGCGGGCGACGGAGCGATCGGCGTGGTGCCCGAGGAAGTGCGCGCGAGCGCGGCGCCGGAGTGAGCCGGCGGTCGTGATGACCGTGCGGCCGTGGGGTCGCTCGCACGCGGATCGCGTCGCGCGCCGTGATCTGCGGGTCGCGCTGAGCTAGCTTCGCACGCCTCATGCGCGCGATCGTCGTCGTCTCGTTCGTGCTCGCGCTCGCGTCGTCCGCCGTCGCGCAGGACGCCGTGCCCGACGAGACCGTCGTCGAAGAGCCCACGGTCGGCGAAGCGACGCCACCCGATCCGGCGCCCGAGCCGGTCGTGCCCGCGCCCCAGGAGCCGCTGAGCCTCGGTGGCGGCGCGTCGCTGAGCCGGCCGCCGCCGCAGCCGGAGCCGCTCTTCGAGGATCGACCTCCGGTCGTGCGCGGCACGCGGCTGCTCGATCAGCGCTGGGGTGACGCGGCGGACGGTCGCGTCGAGCCGCTGCTCGCGTCCGCGTCGTTCGCGTTCTTCGCAGGGCGCGTGCGGGGCGCCGACACGTTCGCGATCGCGCCGTCGATGGGGCTCCGCCTCGCGCTCACCGACGAGCTCGATCTGAGCGCGACGTGGGCCCTCGCGTACGGCGTCACGAGCGTGCGCGGCGAGTTCGACGGCGGCGACGACGAGCCCGAGCCCTACCAGGGCGACGTCGAGCGCGTCGAGCCCGGGAACCCGACGCTCACGTTCTCGTGGGCGCCGCGCTGGGAGTCGATCGCGCTGCGCGTCGGGCTCGGCTTCGCGCTCCCGGTCGCGGCGCTCGCGCAGGCGCCGACCGACGCGGCGAGCGCCGCGCAGCGCGACGCGTCGGAGATCGTCCACGACGCGATGCTCGGCATGTACGGCGGACGCGATCCGTGGCGCTTCCTCCCCGAGCGCATCGCGTTCTTCCTGCCGGCGCGCATCGCGTTCGGCGGCGATCTCGTCGCGGGCGCGGTCGACGCCGCGGGTGGCTTCACGCTGCCGGTGCTCGGTGGTGCGGGAGACGTCGAGGCGGTGCTGCAGCTCGCGGGCGAGGTCGCGTTCTCGGTCGTGCCCGAGCTGCTGCGTGCCGGGCTGCGCGGATCGATCGCGGCGTGGGGCCTCGGCGGCGCGAACGAGCGCTTCCAGCCCGCGCTCGAGCCCTGGGTGCGCGTCGCGCTCGGGCCCGCGTTCGCGACGCTGCGCGCGACGCTCGCCCTCGGCGGCGATCTCGGGTTCGGCAGCGCGGACAGCGAGCTCTGGGCGATCCACGTCGGCGGCGGTGCCGCGCTGGAGCGCGAATGAGCGATCGCGATCGGCTCTCGCTCGTCGCGCACGCGGCGATGCCGCTCTGCAATCCGCTCGCTCTCGCGGAGCTCGACGCGCTCCTCGAGCGCGCGCCCGTCGCGCCGGGTGAGCGCGTGCTCGATCTCGGCGCGGGACGCGGCGACGCCGCGCTCCGCACTTCGGGTGCGCACCTCACGCTCGTCGATCGCTCCGACGTCTATCTCGAGGAAGCGCGCCGCCGAGCGCGAGGTCGCGAGCACGTCGAGCTCGTGCTCGCCGACGCAGCGACCTACCTCGAGCGCCTGGAGGGCCCGGTCGCGCTCGCGATCTGTCTCGGCGCGAGCCATGCGCTCTCCGGGCTCGAGACCGCCGCGCGCGCGTTGTCGCAGCGCGCGCATCGAGTGCTGATCGGCGATCTGGTCGCGCTCGGCGCGCGCGCAGAAGCGACGTTCGGCGCACCTCCCCTCGAGTCGCTCGCCGTGGGCGCACCGCACGTGCTGCTCGGCCCCGACCGGTTGCGCGCGTACGAGGACGCGTGGGCGCGCGCGGTCTCGTCGCACCTCGAAGCGTTTCCTCACGACCCCGCCGCCGAGTGGGCGAACGCGCGCATCGCGTGGATGCGCGACCACGACGACGCGCTCTCCGAGCTCGCGTTCGCGGCGTGGGTGCTCTAACCCGAAGACCACTTGTGTCGATCCTCGACGCTGTGGTGTTCGGGTTTCGGGCGGGAGGGAGGCTCGGCGGGCTTTGCCCGATGGGGAAGCGCGCGCCGCACGCGCCCTCCGAAAGGGAACGGCGAACCCAGTGCCCGAGGCGAGGCTCACCTCGACTGGGCACTGGGTTGGCGGCGGCGACACGGATCGAGGCACGATGCGCGTGGATGACACGTCGTGCGCAGCTCCTCCTCGTGCTCTCGTCCTTCGTGATCGCGTGCGGAGGGGACGACGGCGTCCCGCACGTGCCCGGTGAGTGCATCACGTTCGACGAGCAGCGCGGGGAGGGCACGTACTACGACGCGACGGGGGCGGGCGCGTGCAGCTTCGACGCGCAGACCGGCGGCGGCGAGCTCCTCGTCGCCGCGATGAACGCACCGCAGTTCGCGGGCTCGAGCGTATGCGGGATGTGCGCGCACGTCGTGGGCCCGTCGGGCGAGGTCACGGTGCGCATCGTCGATCTCTGCCCCGAGTGCGCGCGCGGCGATCTCGACCTCTCACCGCAGGCCTTCGATCGCATCGCGGCGCGCGAGCTGGGACGCGTGCCGATCACGTGGCGCGAGGTGCCCTGCGACGTGGGCGGCCCGATCGCGTGGCGCATGAAGGAGGGCTCGAACCCGTGGTGGACCGCGGTGCAGGTGCGCGCGCATCGACATCGCATCGCGCGCGTCGAGCGCCTCACCGCCGAGGGCGACTGGGTCGACGTCCCGCGCGTCGACTACAACTTCTTCGTCGAGGAGAGCGGCTTCGGCGAGGGCCCGTACACGCTCCGCGCGATCGACGTGCACGGGAGCGTCGTCGAGGACACCGGGATCGAGCTGCGCGAAGAAGTGGATCAGCCCGGCGCGAGCCAGTTCCCCGCGTGCGAGTGAGCTCAGATCCGCATCAGGACCGAGCCCCAGTTGAGCCCGGCGCCGAGCGCGAGGAAGCACACCAGCTGGCCCGGCTCGAGCCGCCCGTCGCGCATCATCTCGTCGACGAGGATCGGGATCGTCCCCGCCGACGTGTTCCCGTAGCGCGCGATGTTCGAGGGCACCTTGTCCGGCGCGATCCCCAGCGCCTGACGCACCGACGCGTTGATGCGGTCGTTCGCCTGGTGCGCGACGAACCAGTCGATGTCCTCGAGCTTCACGTCGTGCTTGTCGCAGACCTCGTGCACGACCTTCGGCAGCAGCGTGACCGCGCTCTTGAAGAGGTCCTTCCCCTTCATGGTCGGGATGTGCGAGTCGATGCTCGCGTCCCAGTAGTGGCGCCGCGTGAACATCCCGCCGGGCACCCAGATCTGATCCGCCGCGCGCCCGTCGCTGTGGTTCACCGCGCCGATGAAGCCGTGCCCCGGACGATCGCTCTTGCGCAGCACGAGCGCGCCCGCGCCGTCGCCGAAGAGCACCGCGATGCCGCGATGCTTCGTCGCGAACTCGTACTCCTCGGGCGTCGGCTTCGTGTCGCCGAGCAGCGCGTCCCACGCGTACGGCATGAACCCCGCGTGCGCCTCCGCGCCCACGAGGAGGATCGTCTTCGCCGCGCCCGACGCGACGAGCCCGTCCGCGAGCTGCATCCCGAACGGCATCGCCGCGCACTGCTGCCGGATGTCGAGCGCGGGCACGCCGGGGATGCCGAGCTTCGCGCCGAGCAGCGCGCCCGATCCCGGGAACGCGTGCTCGGGCGTCATCGTCGCGAAGATCACGTAGTCGATCTCGCGCTTGTCGATCCGCGCGCGCTCGATCGCCTTCTCGGCCGCGACCACCGCGAGGTCGCTGACGCCTTCACCCTCCGCGACGTAGTGGCGCTGCTCGATGCCCGAGCGCGGCTTGATCCACTCGTCGCTCGTGTCCATCACGCGCGCGAGCTCGTCGTTCTTGATCGGACGTCCCGGCACGTGACGCCCCGAGCCGACGATCGTGATTCCCGGCATGCGCTCGATCCTCTTTCCTGAGTCCCGTCGAGAGGGGCCGGCACCGTAGCAAAGCCATTCGCGCCGGCCATGACGCGGCGCGTCGCGCCCAAGGTCCTCGCCGAACGTCCGGTCGCACCCTGCATGACCTACCGGGACGCGACGGATGCAGCGAGAGAGCGGCGTGACGCGCTGCGCCGCGAGCTCGCGGAGATCGATCGAGCGATCGCCCACGACGCCGCGCTCCGTGCGCAACGACACGCTCTCGCGCAGCGGCTCGAGGGCGCCGAGCGCGACGTCGATCGTGCCCGCGCGAAGGTCGCGCTCCCGCTGCTCGCGAACGTCCGCGTCGCGAGCCCGTGCCCTGCGCGCTGGGACCAGATGAAGGGCGACGATCGCGCGCGTCACTGCGCGTCGTGCGACAAGACGGTCTTCGATCTCTCGGCGATGACGAGCGACGACGCCGAGGCGCTGCTGCGCGCCCACGGCGCTGCGCCGAGCGGCATGTGCGTGCGCTTCTACCGTCGCGCGGACGGAACGGTGATGACCTCGGACTGCAGCGTCGGCGTCGCGCGCGCGCGTCGGCGCGGATGGGCGCTCGCGGCGAGCATCACCGCGGTCGCCGGCCTCGGAGCGCTCGCCGGCGGCGCGTACTTCGTGACCAGCGAGGCGGTCGTCGGGGAGATCGAGCCGGTGTACGTGCAGGGGAGCATCGCGCCGATGCCGTTGCCCGAGCCGCGCGCGACCAACGTCGGTCCCGAGCCCGAGCCCGAGGTCGTGCGCGAGGAGGCGCTGTGAGCGACGAGCTCGCAGCCGCCCGCGCGCGCCGCGACGCGCTCCGCGACGAGCTCGCGCGCCTCGATCACGTGCTGCACGAGACCGACGCGCAACGGGCGCGCCGCGACGCGCTCGCGCGCACGCTCGACGACGTGAGCGACACGCTCGATCGCGCCCGCAAGCGCACGCTGCCGCTCCTCTCGCGCGTCCGGATCGCGAGCCCGTGCGATGCACGCTGGGAGGACATGGAGGGCGACGATCGCGCGCGCCACTGCGCGTCGTGCGACAAGACCGTGTTCGACTTCTCCGCGATGCGCGCCGACGAAGCAGAGGCGCTGCTGCGCGCCCACGGCGAGTCGCTGTGCGCGCAGTTCTTCCAGCGCGCGGACGGCACGATCCTCACCGCCGACTGTGCCGTGGGGGTGCGCCGCAAGATGCGCCGCAAGCTCCTCGCGGCGACGGTCGCGACGATCACGATGGGCGTCGCATCGCTCGCCGCGGCCGCCGTGCTCGCGCCTGCGCGCGAATCGCCCGCGATGCACTGTCAGCTCCGGCTCGACGGGGCGATCGCGACCCGTGATGCGCGCGAGGAGATCACGCGTCCGCGCGCTGCGCCGAACACGCCCTCGTGGCGCGGTGGCGTGCGCCGGGGCGGGATCCGGCTGCGGACGCGCTGACCCGGAGCCCTCGACCGTCGTACGCAGCGATCGTGCTCGCGCGGACGCCGTGACCGCGACGGGGAAGAGCCTGCGCGCGCGCGTGGTTGGACCGAGCACCAGAATTGCTGTGGCCCTGACAGGGCCCTACGATGGCGGAGACGAGAGACCGCGCTGCACGCGCGGTGATCTCCGGGAGGGCGCATGAGCGAGGAGTTCCGCTTCGATCGCTACGTGGAGTCCCGCAAGAGCGGCGCCTTCGGTCGGGACGACGCCGCGCGTTACGCATACTCGGCCGACGTCGCGATGCTGCGCAGCTTCCAGCGCATCCGGCCCGTCGAGCTCGCGGCCGCCGCGGTGGTGCGCACCGGCAAGGAGATGGTGCGCGGCCAGCTCCTCGGGCAGGCGGTGAAGGTCGGCCCGCGCCAGTTCGTGCGGCTGCAGAAGATCGCCGAGCGCTGCGCGCAGACGCTGAGCGTGCCGACCCCGCAGATGTACGTGGTGAACAGCCCGGTGGTGAACGCGTTCACGTTCGGCACCGACGAGGAGTCGTTCATCGTGCTGCACTCCGCGCTCGTCGACGCGCTCGACGACAAGGAGCTGGAGTTCGTGATCGGCCACGAGACCGGTCACATCCAGAACAAGCACGTCGTCTACGGCACCGCGCTCACGATCCTCACGCAGGGGTTCGGCATGGTGCTCGGCCCGCTGATCGAGCCCGCGCTGATCGCGCTGCGCTCGTGGTATCGCCGCGCCGAGATCACGTGCGACCGCGCGGGCCTGCTCTGCAGCGGCGATCTCGATGCCGGCGTGTCGAGCTTCATGAAGCTCGCGATCGGCAGCCGCCGCCTCTACGAGGAGATGGACGTCGAGTCGTATCTCGCGCAGCTCGAGGAAGGGCAGACGTCGATCGGCCGCTTCAGCGAGTTCTTCGCGACGCACCCGTTCCTGCCCAAGCGCATCCAGGCGCTGCGCACGTTCGCGGACAGCCAGCTGTACCGCCAGCACGTGGGCCAGGACGGAGGGATCTCGATCGAGGAGGTCGACGAGCGCACCAGCCGTATCATCGCGATCGTCGGGAAGGACGAGCCGCAGGCAGGCGGCACCGGAGGGAGCGCACAGTGAGCGAGCAGACCGATTACCAGGGCAAGCGTCAGGACGTCCTCTCCTGTCTGCGCGAGGTCGCGATCCTCGCGGAGGACGCGGGCGCGGCCTCGCTCGCGAAGAAGCTGCGCGACGATCGCATCCCGCGGCTCGAAGAGGAGAAATTCCACCTCGTCGTCCTCGGCGAGTTCAACCACGGTAAGACCACCTTCGTGAACGCGCTGCTCGGCGCGCCGGTGCTGCCGATGGGCGTCACGCCGACGACCGCGGTGATCCACCAGGTCGTGCACGGCGTGCGCGGCGCGAAGGCGGTCGCGGAGGACGGCAACGTGCGCGGCGTCTCGTTCGACGAGGTCGGTCAGTACGTCGTCGGCGGCAACGCGGTGAGCGAGGGCGTTCGTTATCTCGAGGTGAGCTATCCGTCGTCGCTCCTCGAGGGCGGCGTGGTGCTCGTCGACACGCCCGGCGTGAACGACCTCAACTCGACGCGCGCCGAGATCACGTACTCGTACGTGCCGCGCGCCGACGCGATCCTGTTCCTGCTCGACGCGGGTCAGATCCTGAAGGAGAGCGAGCGCAGCTTCCTCTCGAACAAGCTGCTCGCGCAGTCGCGCGACAAGGTGCTCTTCGTCATCAACAAGATCGATCTGCTCGACGACGAGGAGAAGGAGCAGGCGCTCGCGTACGCGCGGACGCAGCTCGCGAAGCTGGTCCCCGAGCCGCGCGTCTACGCGATCAGCTCGGAGCAGGCGCTGGGCGGCGATCGCGAGGGCGCAGGGCTCAACCGGCTCATCGCCGACCTCCAGCGCTTCCTCGCCGACGAGCGCGGCAAGGTGCTGCTCGACAACGCGCTCGACGAGGGCCTGCGCACCGCGCACACGCTCAAGCGCGGCATCGAGGTGCAGAAGCAGGCGCTCGCGATGGACCAGAACGAGCTCGAGCGTCGCCTCGCTGCGCTCGAGGGCGATCTCGCGTCGAGCGAGAAGGCGGTCGAGCGCCGCGAGCGGATCATCCGGGAGTCGCTCGCCGCCGTGAAGGCGCTGGTGCGCAAGGAGTGCGACGACTTCGGGCGTCGCTTCGCAGCCGCGCTCCCGCAGGAGATCGAGTCGAGCCGCGCCGAGGATCTGAAGCGCTACCTGCCGGGGTTCATGGAGGAGCGCTTCCGCTCGTTCGCGGACCGGCAGGGCGGTGAGATCCAGAAGCGCCTCGAGAAGGTCGCGGAGGACGCGATCGCGTTCGTCAGCGAGGAGGCGCGCGCGCGGGGCGAGAAGATCGCCGAGACGTTCGGCGGCGCGCCCAACGTGGACCTCACGGTGAACACGCTCGCGTACGACGTCGGCGTCATCGCGCTCGGCGCGTTCGGCATCACGATGATGGCGCTCTCGAACGTGTTCGTCGGCGGCGCGATGGCGCTCGCCGCGCCGGTGCTCGCGTACGTGTTCCGCGAGCGCGCCGATCGCGATCTGAAGCGCCGCGCGACCGAGGAAGCGCCGCAGGCGGTGCTCAAGGCGTCGAGCGACCTCGCCGAGGCGTTCGAGAAGAGCATCGACGAGTTCGGCGACAAGCTCGTCGACTTCGTGAAGAACGCGAACGAGGAGCTCACGCGCAGCATCGCCGAGGTGGTTCGCCACGCGCGCGAGGCGCGTCAGAAGGGCGAGGGCGAGATCGCGTCGCTCGAGTCGCAGACGGGCATGTCGATGGCGCGCCTGAGCTCGGTGCAGACGAAGATGACGACGCTGCGCACGTCGCTCTGGGCGAACGGCTCGGGCGCCTCGCCGCCCGCCGAGTGATCCGCGAGCGAGCGTGAGAGAAGAAGCCCGGCTCAGCCGGGCTTCTTCGTTTGCAGCAGCGCGCGCTCGGTGAACAGCGAGCGCAGCCACACCGACGCACCGTCGTCGTCGTGGAGGCGCGGCCAATACGCGACGATCTCGACCGGCGGGAGCTCGATCGGCGGCCGCACGACACGCACGTCGAACGCCTCGCGCGCGTGCTCGGCGATGCTGCGCGCCACGGTGCAGACGAGGTCGGTCGATGCGACCAGGAGCGGCGCCGACGAGAAGTGCGGCACGCGCAGCGCGACGTTGCGCCGGAGACCGTGCTCGCGAAGCGCGCGGTCGACGACGCCCTCCGCGCGCCCCTCGAGGCTGATCAACAGATGGTCGAGCTCGACGAAGCGCGCGAGCGAGAGCGTGCGCCCGATGCGCGGATGTTCCCGCCGCGCGATCACGTCGAAGGGCTCGTGGTGCACGGTGCATCGCGAGACGCCGGCGCTCGGGAACGACGACGACGCCGAGCCGAGCGCGAGATCGATCTCCCCCGCGCGCAGCCGTGCCGGCGTCTCCGCGCCGAAGCGCTCGATGACCAGCTTCACGCGCGGCGCCTCGCGCGCGAGGTGCACGAGCATCCGCCGCAGCGTCGTGATCTCGAAGTAGTCGAACGTCGCGATCGTGAACGTCCGCTCCGCGGTGCGCGGATCGAACGCGGCGGGCGGCGTGACCACGTCGCGCAGATCGCGGAGCAGCGCCGGCAGCTTCGCGGCGAGGCGCGCGCCGTGCGGCGTGGTCGTCATCACGCGCCCGGCGGGGACCAGCAGTGGATCGCCGAGCAGCTCGCGCAGCTTCGCGAGCGAGTGGCTCATCGCGGACTGGCTGACGCCCGCGCGGCGCGCGGCCTTGCTCACGCTGCGCTCCTCGAGCAGCGCCGCGAGGATGGGCAGCAGGTTCAGGTTGAGAGCGCCGAGCTCTGCAGGTTCGCTCATGGCTGGTATGAGATCTATGAATCAGCGCTCATGCACGCTCCAGCCCACGCTGCGCGCATGGACGATTCATTCGACACGTTCGTGACCGGCGGGAGTGGGTTCATCGGGCGCTGGCTGCTCGCCGAGCTGACGCGACGAGGAAGGCGCGTCGTCGCGCTGGTGCGCCGCGCGGGGGAGCGCGAGAAGGAGCTGCGCGCGTTCGTGGACGCGCACGGCGGGGACGCGCGCCTGCTGCGCTGCGTCGACGGCGATCTGACGCGCGACGGGCTGGGGCTCGACATCGCGCTCGAGGGCGTGCGCGACGTCTACCACTTGGGCGCCGCGTTCGAGTTCGGCATGGACCCGGTGCGCGCGCGCGCGGTGAACGTGGAGGGGACGCTGCGGGTCGCACGCTGGGCCGCGTCGCGCCCGCAGCTGCGGCGCCTCGTGCACCTCGGTGGATATCGCGCCACGCGCATGCCTGCGTGGCTCTGCGAGGCGCAGATCCCGCTCTCGTCGCACGATCGCGCGCGGCTCTATCGCGAGCACGGCGCGTACGAGGCGTCGAAGCTCGAGTCGCAGCTCGAGGTGCGCGCGCTCGCGGCGCGCGAAGGGATCCCCCTGACGATCGTCAGCCCGTCGACGGTCATCGGCGACTCGCGCACCGGCGAGACGATCCAGGTCACCGGGCTCGGCGAGATGATCGGACGGATGGTCGCGGGTGAGCTCCCTGCGCTCGCCGGGAGCGCACGCACCAACGTGCCGGTGGTCGCGGTCGATCACGTCGCGGCGATGCTCGCGACCGCGCCCGAGCGCGACGAGACGATCGGACGAGAGCTCTGCGTGCTCGACGCGCGCACGCCGCCGCTCCCCGAGCTCGTGCGACGAATCGGCGACCACCTCGGCGTCGCCGCGCCGACGCGCGTGCTGGCGCCCGCGCTGCTGCGCGCGCTTCCGCGCTCGCTCACCGGCGTCGATCCCGAGACGCTCACGTTCCTCAGCGAAGACGACTACGACACGCGCTCGGCCGAGGAGCATGCGCGCGCGGTCGGGATCGAGATGCCCGATCTCGACACGACGCTGCGACGATGGGCGACGTACCTGACGTCGACGCGCTTCGGCGCGTGCGCGCCGTCGGGCGCAGCGACGATCCGCGATGTCGCGGGCAGCCGCACGTTCGTCGTCGGACGCCCGGAGACCGCGCAGACGCTCTTCCTGCACGGCCTCCCGTGGGACGCCGAGAGCTGGCGCGACGTCGCGGATCTCACGCCGGGCTCGAGCGCGCGCGTCGACCTGCCGGGCCTCGGTCGATCGTCGCCTGCGCGCGTCGACGACGTCGCGTGGCTCGACGCGCTGCTCGCGGATCGAGCGCGGCCGATCGTGCTGGTGGGCCACTCGCTCGGCGCAGGGCTCGCGCTGCGCTTCGCGGCGCGTCGGCCGCAGCGGGTCTCGCGTCTCGTGCTCGTCTCGCCCGCGTTCCTGCAGCGGCGTGCGCCGGCGATGCTGCGGTGCGCGGCGCTCACGTCGCGTGCTCTCCGCGGCATGAGCCTCGAGCGCGCGCAGCGACGCTTCCTCGGCGCGGGCGACGTGCATCCCGCGGTCGAGAGCGCGCACGCGCACCTGCGCCGCCCCGGGGTCGCGTCGCGCATCGCCCGCGCGCTCGCGGGCGCCTCGACGCTCGAGGCCCGCGCCGAGCTGCGCCGTCTCCTCGAGGCGATCGCCGTGCCCGTCACGATCGTGCACGGCGATCAGGACCCGCTCGAGGTGCGCCCCGCGTGCGAGATCGTGACCGTCGCGGGCGCGGGCCACGTGCTCCACGTCACGCACCCCGAGGCGGTGAGCGCGCAGCTCCGCGACGACGAATTCGCATCGACGCCCTTGCACCTGACGTGACGTCAGGACGCAGAGTGTCCGTCGTCGAGGCAGTCGATGGCGGACGACGCGAAGCTCTGGAAGGTCGGCGATCTCGCGCGCGCGACCGGGATCTCGGTGCGCACGCTGCACTGGTACGAGAAGGTCGGTCTGCTGCGTCCCGCGCGCCGCACGCGCGCCGGACATCGCGTCTACGGCGAGCGCGAGCTGATGCGGATCCAGCAGATCCTCTCGCTGCGCGCCGTCGGCATGTCCCTCGACGAGATCCGCGCGCTCCTCGCGCGGCGCGATGCATCGCCGCTCGACGCGATCGAGCGGCACCTCGCGCGCGCGAAGGAGCTCATCGCCGAGCAGCAGCGGCTCGTGGTGCGCCTCGAGCGCGTCGCGCTCGCGCTGAGGGCGGGATCGAAGGTGTCCGCGGAGGACTTGCTCCGCACCATCGAGGAGACGGTGATGATCGAGAAGTACTACGACGAAGAGCAGCGAAAGCAGCTCGAGCAGCGGCGCGTCGAGGTCGGCGAGGAGCGCATCCGCGAGGTCGAGCAGGCGTGGCCGCTGCTGATCGCCGAGGCGAAGCAGGCGATGGACGAAGGCGTCGATCCCGCTGACCCGCGCATGCAGTCGATCGCGTCGCGATGGATGGCGCTCGTGCGCGAGTTCACGGGCGGCGATCGCGGCATCCACGAGTCGCTCGGCCGCATGTGGAAGAGCGAGCCCTCGCTCGCGCAGCGGAACGGCATGGACCCCGCGCTCTTCGAGCACGTGGGGCGCGCGATCCGCATCGCGAACGGCGGGAAGGACTGGACCGGCGAGTGAGCTCAGCCCGGCGTGTTGCGCAGGAAGTCCGCGACCTCGGCGAACCGTCGATCGAGGAACGCGCGGAGCTCGACGTCCACGCCGATCGCGTCCATCGCGCGCGACATCGAGCGCAGCCACGCGTCGCGCATCGCGACGTCGACGGGCGCGCGCGCGTGGCGCATGCGCAGGCGCGGGTGCCCGTGCGTCGGCGAGTACGCGCGCGGGCCCCCGAGCCACTCGATCAAGAACAGCGCGAAGCGATCGCGCGGTCCGCGCGCGACGCGACCCTCGGCGTCGAGCTCGTGCAGGCGCGCGAGCGCGGGCTCGTCGCGATCCATCGCGTCGTAGAAGGCCTCGGCGAGCGCGCGGACGCGCGTCTCGCCACCGAGCCGATCGAACGGCGTGTCGCTCTCGGAAGGGACCCAGGTCACGGGGGCAACGTACCCCCCGACGCGCAGCGCGCACGTGCGCGTCGCGATGTTCGGATTGAACGTCCGTGCTCGACGAACAGAAAGAATTCGAGCGCCAAAACTTTTTCGTTTGACAGTCGTCGAAGGCCCACGTACAACCGACCGCATCATGACGAGGCACCGGAACATCTCGCGCTCGAGCGCGCGCTTGCAGGGCGACCTGCAGGGCGTGTCGTTCGCTCGCGGGCTCGTGCAGATGCACGAGTGTGTCGGTGTCGGCTCGATCGAACGCATCGCGATGCAAGAGGTCGAGAGCTGGCGTGAGAGCCACGGCGCGAACCGCGTCGTGCTCGGCACCACGGGCGTCTCCTTCCCGTGCCCCGGCGATTCGCTGGGCACGCTCCTGCCGGCGGTCGATCGCGCGGCGGGATATCCGCAGAACGGGCACGGCAGCTCGAAGCCGGCCCCGCCCTTCTTCGTGCGCTCGTCGGGCCTTCGTTGCCTGGAGGGCCACACCTAGGCGTTCTTCTCGCGCACTCCGTGTGTCCGCGAAGGCCGCCTGGGATCTCCCCCCGGCGGCCTTCGTCGTTCCGTCGCGCGTTCGTCCCCGACCGCTCGCCGATCGTCGCGCCACCGGGATCTTCCTCGTTCGTCCGCCTCTCGTCGTGCTCGCGCGCGACGCGAGCCTCCTGGAGAGCCCCCGTGCGCTTGCGTTCTCTCGCACCCCGGCCGCGCTCGCGCGCCCTGCCAGCTCGTCCGTTCGATCCGCGCCCGAGCGCGGCGATGCGGCGCTGGCTCCGCGCCGCGCGCCTTCGTGGTGCGAAGAACACATCGATGATCGGCGCGTGATCTGTCGCGTTCAAACGCGATAGTTTCGCGATTCAATCGAAATTGATCGAGATCGGCGCGCGGCTCCAGCGCGTCGAGACGCCCCGGTCCGTCCGGAGCGGTTCGTTGACAACCGAAGACGAAGCCGTGGGCGCCGAGCGGACCACCATCCGCTCGGCGCCATCGAAGTGCCCTGGCAGCTCGAAGGTCGAGCGTCCGCGTGAAGAGCGGAAGGTGGAGGTTCGATCCCTCCCTGGGGCATCGTGCGATGCGACTCGAATCAGCATCGCGCACGGCGACACGCGTGGGCCGGATGCAGCCGGGTCTCACACCCTCCGGCGTTTCCTCGCCGGCCGCTACGCGCGTCGCGCTCACTCACCGGGCCGGATGCCGCCGGGCTGCTCACCCTCTGGCGAACCCTCGCCGGCCCTCTTTCGTTCTCTGCTCTCGAGGCCCGAATGGAGCGGGCGCCGGGCTGCGAAGCCGGAGGTTGGAGGTTCGAGTCCTCCCGAGAGCGTTGCGTGCTCGTCGCGTCGGCGACGAGCTCGGCCCGGATGGTGGAAACAGCAGACACACCGGTGTGAGGCGCCGGGGCCCGATCGAGGGCGATGCAGGTGCGAGTCCTGCTCCGGGCATCCCTCCTGCTAGGAGGGTCGAATCCAGACACAATCCAGAGAAGACATGCGGACGTAGCCCAAACGGCAGAGGCAGCGGGTTCAGGTATCGCCGAGTGCAAGTTCGAGTCTTGCCGTCCGCAACATCCCCCGAGGTGTTCCCATGCAGACGCTCGTCTTGACGCACACATACCAACCGCATCGCGTCGTCTCCTGGCAGAAGGCGATCACGATGCTCTTCGACGGCAAGGTCGAGGTGCTCTCGGAGTACGACGAGGACATCCGCTCGGTGAGCATCACCGTGAAGATGCCCGCGGTCGTGCGCCTCGTGCGTCACGTCCGCCACGCGAAGCGCGGTGTGAAGTTCAGCCGCGCCAACGTGCTCGCGCGCGACGGTTTCGCCTGCCAGTACTGTGGCCGGAATGCGCCCCCGCGTGAGCTGACGTTCGACCACGTCGTGCCGCGATCGCAGGGCGGCCGCACGAGCTGGGAGAACATCGTCACCGCGTGCGCGCGCTGCAACACGCGCAAGGGTGGCCGCACGCCCGAGCAGGCGGGCATGGCGCTCCGTCATCCGCCGGTCCGTCCGAAGGAGCTCCCCATGCTGTTCGTGCGTCTCGACTTCGGTCGTGGCGTGCCCGAGGCGTGGAAGAGCTGGATGTGGTGGCAGTCGGAGCTGAGCGAGAGCGCTTGATCGAGCGCTCGAGCGACTGACCACCTCGCCATTTCGATCGATGGAGGCCCGCGTCGATGCCAGTCGGCGCGGGTCTTCGTCTGCCGTGTGAACGCATCCGGGATGCGACTCCGCTGTCGACGGAGTGAGCAGGGTTCGACTCCCTCACATGGCGTGATCCACGAACGAGTCGGGGCGACCGCGTTCGCTCGTAGTCCCCCACTGCCGAGCTCCTCTCGGTCGATCTCCCCGACTCACCTACGTCACAGGCTGCAGAGCCGAAGGGCCTCCAAAACCCGGTGGACCTGGTGCAACTCCAGGGTGGCGTGTCACGCGCGCGAATCGTCGCGCGAGGAGAAGAAGGTGAGGTGATGAGCCATGGTGAACACGACGCTCTTCCGCACGTACTCGGGCGCGCGCCTGCCGGGCACCGACACGATCCACGAGGCCGGCGGCAACGCGTACGCGTTCTCCGCGGAGCACGCGCTCGCGCAGCTCGCGGTGACCGGATGCCTCGGCGCGACGTACTACGCGACCGACGAGAACCAGCTCGAGCAGACACTCGCGCTCGCGACGAAAGTCGATCCCGTGTTCCTCGCGAAGACCGCGCTCTACGCGCGTCGCGAGGCGCACATGAAGGACATGCCCGCGCTCCTCGTCGCGGTGCTGTCGCTGCGCGATCCGACGCTCTTCGCGAAGGTGTTCCCGCGCGTCGTCGACAACGCGCGCATGGTCCGCACGTTCGTGCAGATCGTCCGCTCGGGCCGCATCGGGCGCAAATCGCTCGGGACGCGCCCCAAGCGCGCGGTGCGTGGCTGGCTCGACGCGCAGGACGACGACGAGCTCTTCCGCGCGTCGATCGGTGAGCGCCCGTCGCTCGCCGACGTCGTGAAGATGGTGCACCCGAAGCCGCTCACGCCGGCGCGTCGCGCGCTCTACGCGTATTTGATCGGGCGCACCTACGACGCGAAGGATCTGCCGCCGCTCGTGCGCGCGTTCGAGCAGTACAAGACCGACGTGACGGGCGAGGTGCCCGACGTGCCGTACCAGCTGCTCACGTCGCTCCCGCTCGGCACCAACGAGTGGGTGGAGATCGCGAAGCACGCGGGTTGGCAGGTGACGCGCATGAACCTCGCGACGTTCGCGCGTCACGGCGTGTTCGGCGTGCCCGGCATGCCGGAGCTCATCGCCGAGCGCCTGCGCGATCGCGAGGCGATCGCGAAGTCGCGCGTGTTCCCGTACCAGCTCCTCATCGCGTACGTCGCGACGCGCGGATCGGATCTGCCGCGCGTGGTGGTCGAGGCGCTGCACGACGCGCTCGAGATGGCGATCGCGAACGTGCCGCGCGTCGAGGGCCGCGTGTGGGTGCTCCCCGACGTGTCGGGCTCCATGCAGTCGCCGGTCACCGGCGATCGCGGCGAGGGCCAGACCACCGCGGTGCGCTGCGTCGACGTGGCGGCGTTGATCGCCGCGTCGTTCCTCCGCACCGCGACGCACGCGCGCGTGCTCCCGTTCGACGATCGCCTGCGCGACGTCGTGCTCGAGCCGCGCGACACCGTGCTGACCAACGCGACGAAGCTCGCGGCGGTCGGCGGCGGCGGCACCTCGGTGTCGCTGCCCCTCGCGCATCTCAACGAGAAGCGCGAGCACGCGGATCTCGTGGTGTACGTCTCCGACAACCAGTCCTGGGTCGACGCGTCCGCGCGCGGCTCTGCTTCTGGGCACGGTGCGTCGGCGACGATGACCGAGTGGGCGAAGCTCAAGGCGCGCTGCCCGCGCGCCAAGCTCGTCTGCATCGATCTCCAGCCCTACGCGCACACGCAGGCGCCCGATCGCGACGACGTGCTCAACGTCGGAGGTTTCTCCGACCGCGTGTTCGACGTGATCGCCGCCTTCGCGCAGGCGCGGGGCGAGGGGGCAGGCTGGGTCGACGTGATCCAGCGGATGGAGATCGAGACCGCGTGAGCGAGGGAAGAGCTGCCCCGCCTGGGCCTCCGAGAGACGGAGAAGGGCGGGGCAGCTTCGCGCCCTGATCGATCCCGGGCCGAATGCCGCACGAGAGTACAGGGCTCTCGGTCGCACTTGATTGGTCGGCCCTTTGTTCTTCGCGGGTGACCCGGCGAGCGCCGGATCTCGGGCGCCATCCGAGACCTCGGGGGTGCGACTCCCCCCATCCGCTCTCCGCGCACGGCTTCGTGTTCGACCTTCACGCTGGTGGAGATCCCGTCGGGATGGGATCGCTCGATTCTCAGTCGAGAGGCCGCGGGTTCGACTCCCGTCACCAGTATCCGTTTTCAAAGCAAACCGAGCCGTGGAGCGGCGACTGTAGCCACGACTGTAGCCACGGCGCGGGCGCGAACCGCCGCCGGGCTGCCCCGGGGGGTCTATCGGCAGTTCATCCGCGGTCGCTCGCAGAGGCACAACGTCGCCGGGGCTCGGCGCGGTCACCGGGATGCACTGAACCGCCCGGCACATCGCCGGGTAATCGTCCGCCAGGTAGCCTTCCGCGACGCCACCCGCAGCGTTGTGGATGATGCGCTCGATCCAGACCTCGGGAGCGCCGTTTGCGACGGCGATGGTCTTGAACGCACGTCGGAACGCATGCGTCTGGCCCGTCGAGGGAACTCGCACCGCGGCGCAATCGACGAGGAGCTGCTTGTCCACCGTTCGAAGCTTTCGGCACTCGCCGGAGCTCTGGGGGCAGATGAAATCGTCGGGCTGCGGCGGCCGCCCGAACTGCATCGGAAATCCCTGGTGCTTCCACGCGGCGAGCATGGCCGCGAGCTGCGGGTGCACGGGCGCGGTGCGCGGCGGGCCCGGCTCTGCACGCTTCCCCTTGAGCGGCAGATCCTCGTACTGGTGAGTGATGCGAATCACACCGAGCGGCTCTGCCGCGGAGTCGTAGTCGCGCCAGCGCAGTCCAGCCGCCTCACCGAAACGCGTCCCGGTGAAGAACTGGAGCGCGTAAAGCACGCGACGGTCCTGCGCGACGCGAACGTCGAAGAGGAGCGTCGAGACCTCTTGATGCGAGAACACGCGCTTTGCCGCGACGATCTCGTGGCGTGACGCCTTCTTCGGTTTTTGGCTCTTGCGGAGCCCGGCGTACGGCGTGCGCGCGATCTTCCCGTGCTGCTCCATGTCCGCGAAGAACGTCACGACCAGCGCGTTGATGTTGCGGATCGTGTTCTTCGCGAGTGGCGTCCCCCTCGCGCTCTTTTTCCGCCGCAGCTCGGCAAGGAAATCGGCGATCTGGCCCGTTGTCACTTCGCGCGTGACGAGGTTCCCGAGCACCGGCAGGATGTGATCGCGGCCCGCGGAGCGGTTGTCGGCGAGCGTCTTCACGTCCTCTCGCCCCTTGAGCCACTCGTTCCAATCGTCCTCGAACGTGCGCGTTGCCGGCAGTTGGGCGCCGTTCTTCGGGGCCCACGTGCCGTCGACCACCTCGCGGACGCGGCTTGCCAGGTAACTCAGCGCCGCGCGCCGATCGCTTGTCTCCGTCGACTCCTGGACGCGACGTCCATCGGGTCCGGCGTACTTGCACCAGAAAACCCGGGTGCCGGACCGTCGATAGACAGAGCCGCGTCCACTCGTTCGCCGTTGGCCACTCGTCATCGGTCGCCTCGCTTCCTCTTCGCCTCCGCTCGAGCCACAACGCTTTCGAAGGCTGCGCGCGCCGTTTCCGCCATCGCTAAACCGAGATCCCGATGTGCGTGTCGCCACCGATCGCGCTCGGTTCGCGTCGCGGGTACAGTCACACGGACTTCGGCCGCCCGATCGGCTCTCGGCGAGCGTCCTCCGGGACCACGCGGCTTGCTCTCGTTCATGGCTGTCGGTTACTTGTACACGATACTAGCGCACGGCGCGAAACTCGCGCAGGTGCTTCGGCGTAGGAGCGCGGTGCTTCTCGATCCATGCGAGCAGCTCGCGACGCTCGAAGCGGTAGAGCTTGCCGATGCGGTGCGCTGGCAACCCTTGCTGCCGCACCAGCTTGCCAATCGTGCGGGGGTGCACGCGGAGCAACTCCGCAGCTGCCGCCGCGTCGAGCCACTCGAGTGCTGCCGACCTACCCTCAAGAGAATCGAGTGCGCGCCGAACGGCTGACTCTAGGAGGGCTGCGAGCTCTTCGGTGGTTACGACGACGATCCTGCCCGCCACGTGTCGCGCGAGGTCAACCTCGGTGGTCATATCGTCCTCCGGCAATGGGCGGGACGCCCTGTACGCGCGGCCGCCCTACCGAAAACGGTTTCGGCGAGCATTGCTGTAGCGCTGTTGCGTGGTCCGCGCCCAGCCGGAAGCAGGCGGAACTGTGGGTTCCGTCGAACGGCTCGACTACTGCGTGATTGCTTGTTGACTCGCTTCCAGCGCGGGGAGGCCGGGGTCCTTTCGCTGCGTGGGCTCGCCGCACGGATCGTCAGGCTCCATAGTCGGGTGATCTCGCCTTCGTAATCAGTCTGGCGTCCCAACGAACGGACGGTTGTCGGGGTGATAGATCAGTCAGAATGAATTCCCGGAGCGTTGTCGCATGACGATTGACCCGATTGCCCAGACCATTGCTGCCATTGACGAAGCGGCAAAGATCTTGTCGCGGAGTCGCGGAGTGCCCACGACGTTCCGCGATGTTGCCGAGGCACTCTGCGTCCATCTGAGCGTACGAGAAGAACGCCATCTCGTCGGCGCGGTTGGGGACGCCTCGACGATCGCTGAGCAGCTTGCGGCCTACGACTGGCCTGCGTCGCCCGTCGTCCTCGCAACGCTGCACCTCAAAGACGAAGAAGTTGGAGTGCCGCCGGGGGAGTCCGACCTGCTGCTTGAGAAGGTCGTCAAACAAGACGGGCGGTTGTGGGAGATCCACAGGTACGATGCTGACTACTTTCCTTCGAATCCTCACGCACACGAGCGCGGCACGGGTCTGAAACTCTGCCTCTCGACAGGGAAGCTCTATCGCAAGCGCGACCAAGTGGGCCAGATGAGCCGGAAGAAACTTCTGGAGTTTCGCGACCGGCTTTCGAGCATCGCGCTGCCCGTACTGCTCGTGTAGGCGCGTCACGTCCCGAGGCGCGCCCAGAACTCGCCCGCCCAACTGGGCCACCAGGGTCGCTCGGATCCTTGCGCGCGCGTCAACGAGCGTGGGAAAGCTATCAAGGTATCTCATTGCTCGTCGTGCGCGAGCAGCTCCTCGAGCGAGACCACGATCGGCGTGTGCTTCTGGTGCGAGTTCGCTTCGGAACTCGGCGCGATGTCCACCAGCACCGGCCAGATGCGGACACCATCGACGGGCACCTCCGGCGGGAGCACGAGCCGCGGGCCTCCCACGCGAAACACGACGAGGAATGCTTCCCGGATGCCGTTCGGCAGCGCGCGCAACGGGAGCAGCGTGTCGGCGATCTGTCTGACCGCCTTCTTCACGACACTCCTGCCCGCCTCATTGTACTGCTTCGCTTCGACGTAGAAGCTCCATCGCGTGGTCGGATCCAGCAGGTCCGGCTGCGACGGGCCGACGTTGGCTTTCGTGAGTGGGTTAAGCCCGCGCTCGAACAGAAAGCGCGCGAGCTGCTGTGTGAGCACGTCCTCGACTTTGCCGGGCGTATTCTTGGCGAGGTCGTACAGCTCGTTGCGTCCGTAGAGCTGAACCCACTGCGCGAACCGGAGCACGAGCGCGCGGTGGGATCGCATCGAGAGCAGGCGTCGGCGAGTTTCCTCGTATGCGCGTCGGGCCTCGGTGCGAATCATCGCGACGAGCTCGGCGTCGCGTGGCGTGTTCGCCATCTCGACTCGCTCGCCAAACGTATTCGCGCGCAGGTTGCGGAACGGATAGGCCACCTCCACCCACGCTTCCTCGAGAAGCGCGAACAGGGCGAGGTCAGTGCTCAATGCTCGCGGTTTCGGGTTGACGT
Organism: Sandaracinus amylolyticus; assembly: GCF_000737325.1. NCBI lineage: Bacteria > Pseudomonadati > Myxococcota > Polyangiales > Sandaracinaceae > Sandaracinus > Sandaracinus amylolyticus. The sequence continues at coordinate 8,319,672 of NZ_CP011125.1, read as the reverse complement.
CACGAGCAATGCCGAGGATCCGCAGCGCGGAAGCGCATCCGTCGGTCCGCGTGTAGAGCAGCCAATCGCGCACGAAGTGCTGGTGGCGGCGCTTGATCCTGGAGACACTTCGGATGAACTCGCTCGAAGGTGTTGCTGCTCCCGGTTCGTTTGGGAACAACTCGTCCTCGCCCATCCGACGGAGCCGGCTCTCGAGGATTCGAATGAGTTTCGTCGCGAGCGAGCCGTCGTCGATGTCGCGTGCGAGGAGAGAGAACCGGATGGAGCTCGTTCCCGCGGCCAACTCGTCGAAGCGTGCCAGCGACCACTGCCGTGGAAACGGGTCGACGTCCGGGCCGCTTGCGACGTCTTGCGGCTTGTCCTCGAGCTGCGGCAATTCGAGCACAATCTCCCTTCGAAGCTCGACGACCTCCCGGGCGATGGCTTCGTCCTGAGCTTGAGCGGCGCGGAGACGTTCGACGCATTCCTCGACGAGCTCCGCGAAGACGGAGCTGGTTCTCGCGTCGGCCTCGAGCGCCGCGACGAAGCGGTACAGCTCCGCATAAACGTCAGCATCACCGCGATCTGCGAAGAACTGATGCAAGCGATCGAGTTGCTCGAGTGCGTCGGAGAGGTCGCTCATTCGAGCCCGATCGATAGCGCGATGGAGCCGTGATCTCCAAGCGCGACAGAACGCCGCGCACGCGCGAGCGCCCGTCGCAGCGGAACTGACCGCGAGACTTACGGCGACTGCGTGCTAGCAGCGCAGCTCTGCGACGTTGCAAGTGGGGATCTGGATCCAACCCTCGCATGCTGCCGCCGCTTCGAGGTCCGGCGGGATCGGGTGCACGCGCCCGAGCGCCACTGCGCGCGCGATGAGGCTCGCGACGAGCGCGTCGAGGGCGTCGGCACACGTCGCGAGGCACTCGGCATCGGCGTCCACGACGCAGAGTGAGAGCTTCGCGCGCAGCGCCGAGAGGATGCGGATTCGCGCGTCCCGCTGGTCGGCGTTCTTGTACGCCTTGTGTTCCAAGCTCCAGACCGCGAGCGCGCTGCCCGGGTAGACCTCATGGAGCCGGGCGGATGCCGACGCGACGCGTGTCGCGAGCAGCCGCCACCGCATCGCCGGCGCGGCGATCCGATCGGACGAGACCGAGAGCGGGTCCTTGCCCGTCAGGCGCTTGCAGTGGCGATCGGTGTCTCGAAGCCGAAGCCTCGCGGCGTCGACGCTCCACGATTGCGCGGACCCCCGGGCCGTGAGGAGCTCTACGAACGCAACGGGCCAGCCGAACGGCACGTCGACGCCGATCGCGGCGAACGCGTCATCGGTGACGAGCTTCACGAGACGCTCGTCGTCGAGTTTCGGGTGCAGCGCCGCAACCCGACAGGCTCCCCCGGACCAGTCGATCGCGCAACCGTAGGTCTCGTTCGCTTGTGCGCCGAGGTCGATCCCGAGCGTCAGCATCTGCGCATCGTCTCACATCACTGACCCGCTGCTCGAGCGAACCTGTGATGCGAGTGAGGTCGTCACGCTGGCAACCACACCCCGGCCCGAGGCTGCCGGCGTTCTCGCCATTCTTCAATATTCTGAGTTTGCAACTAGCGCTTCGGTCGAACGCTCTCAACGGGATAGCCCGTGACGGATGCCGGGTTGAACTGGCTGATTAGAGTCGACTCGACTTGGAGCGCGACGAAAGACCGTTTCCGAACGGTTTCAAGAGAGCGGTCTACGCGACGCTTTCCGCTCGAGCCACATGGACTGAGATCCAGCGTCGTCAGGACGCGGAGAGCCTGCGGTTGAGTTCTCTGAAGACCGGCGCGCAAGAGCGTCGTGCCGTCAATACGACGTCAGTGCCGTCAATACGACGTCATGTGATGTCGAGTATTTGCGTCCTAAACGACCCCGATGATGACGTGACCCCCCGTAGCGTGGGTACGCGACCTCCGATTCACAGTCATGAGCGCCAGATTCTGCTGGTGCCGAGGACGGGTTCTCGATGACCAAAAGTATTGAAATGGTCGTCGAAAGGCGACTCCCATGACAATTGCCAGTTTGATGGTAACTCGCTGGTAACACGGCAGTCTCGCGATTGCCGGGAACCCGGGTTCTCGGCAATTGTGTCGACTGATACAGGCGCCTTCAGACGGGCTCGCCGACGGGAATCCCGTCATGCTCCGTCGGGTTTGGAGAGACGGACGAAGAAAACCGGTTTTCGAGGACGTCGATTCCGATGCTGTCGTGGAGATGAATCGTGATCGAATCGATGAGCTACGGTGAAGAATGGCGCGCGCGTGCGCGCAGCGGAATGGCCCTCTCCGCACTCGAGCGCGAGCGATGGGAGTTGGAGATGGCGTGGGACCGGGCGAACAGCGCGCTCGCCATCCGCCTCGATGAGCTGGTCGGGACCATGGTCGCGACCATCCGTGCTCTGCACACGATCGATGACGCGATCGTGCCGATCGGAGCTCGGTTCCTTGTGCGTGCTCGCTTCGCGAACCGGCTGCTCTGCGAGAGCATGACGCATGGACTGCTGTCCTTCTCGCCGGCGTGGGTCGGCGCACAGGAACGTGAGCCAGCCCAGCCGATGGCGCCGTTAGGTTAGGCACCTTGTCTGCGCCAGATTGAGCGAAGCGCAGACGAAAATTGCCACCACTCCGCCTCCCTGCAGTGCGGCACGGCATTGAACGTCGCGAGTCATGAGCGCATCCGCGCGCAGCGACTCGGCGGCGCCACACCCATTGCGTGACGCGCGACATGCGCGCGAAGCACAAGGGATCGCGCGTCGGAGATCCGCCTCCGATGCTCGTGCAGGAGTGTCTCTGGAGGAGTGAGATGGGTACGACCGAGCGCGCGATCGTCTCGGAAAGCATGCTGCACCTGGCCCCCGAGGACCTGGTGCTCATTGGTGTCGATACGCCACATCGAAAAGGGGAGCACGCGCTGTTCGATGAGCGCGTCTTCCTGCCTCTCGACGAGAACATGCTCCACTCGATCGAGATGGTCGGAGTGCTCAGGCCGATCTTCGTGCGACAGGTCGGAGCCCGCTACCAAGTTGTCGATGGTCGTCGCCGGGTGCTTCACGCGCGCGAGGTGAATCGCGTCCTGCGCGAGCGCGATGGGGAAGCGCCTCGCACGATCCGCGCGATCGTCCAGGAGGGGGACGACGCACACGTCTTCGGGCTTTCGCGACTCGCGAATCGCGGCGCCAAACCCGAGCATGCGATCCAGACCGCAGAGGCGGCGCAGCAGCTTCTGACGGATGGCAAGACGCTCAGCGAAATTGCGGCGTACCTCAGTATTGGCGTCCCGATGGTCCGCAATTATCTCAGCTTGCTCGAGCTCGACGCGCTGGTGCGCGAGGCAGTCGCGAACGAAACAGTGACGATGACCGCTGCGCTGAAGCTCGTGGTGCTCCCTGCGGAGCTGCAGGTTGTGGCGCTCGAGGAGCTCCTGCGGGGCGAGAATCGAACCGTTGCCGCAGCCGTGGCGGTACGAAATCGTTTGTGCACGAGCGAAGTCGACGGGAAGTCCGCGCGCGAACCTCCGCCTGCCCGCCGTGTCGTCCAGCGACTCCTTGCAGACCCCGCGGCGTTCGGTCTTGGGCACGTCAGGGAGGACTTCTGGCTCGGGGTCCGATGGGCCCTCGGGTTCGTGCCGAGCTCGCGGATTCGCGGGATGACGGAGGCGGTCAGCAATGCACTCCGGTCCGGGCGCAAGCACAAGGATGCGAAGGTCGATGCCGCCGACGTGGGCGATGAGTCGACGCATCGGGATGAGCCGTGATCGCGTGCGCACGAGCGGAGGTGCGAAGTGCGAGCCTTGAAGGACGTGATTCGCACGGTGCGCGTGGTCGTGCGCGCGCACCACTTCCTCCGCCGAGCGTATGCGGACGAGGCGAGTGAGCGCGTGAAGAAGGCGAGGCAGCTCGAGTTGAGGCGCGCGCTCGATCGATTGACGGATGCGATGGTGGCATTCGAGCACGAGCTCGTGCGGCTTCGTGCGACGCCGACGGTGCAGCGGCCGGGATTCGACTGGGCGGGGTTCTTCCGTACGTCGCTGGAGATTCTCGACGTGGTGAAGACGGCGATGTCAGAGGACCGCGCAGCTCCGCGTGCCCCGGTCGACTTCATCGACGCGGAAGTGGTCTCTGACGATGGCTGAGCACGAGCGTTGTCATCGACGGTACTGCTCGTCGATCGCGCGGGTTCGGCACTGTGGGTGAGATATGGCCGCGATCACGATCAAGCTCGAACACCAGTCGGCTCTGACGGAACTCGACCGCGCGATCGCGTCGCTCGCGCGGGTGGAGCTCGTGGGGGCTACGAAGCGATCGCGCGAGCGCTCCTCCGGTCTGGGGAGCGCGCCGGAGGACGACACGGGCGCGCTCCGAATTGCCAGCGAGGCCCTGCAGAAGTCGCACGCTCAGCTCGAACAGATGGCGTGGATACGTGCGGTATTGCAGCGCGCGCTCGTGGGCAACCGCATCACACCCGTGCTCGATGGTCGGCAGGTGTGGCTCGAGCTCGAGCATGCGCTGCCGACGGTGCCGGCGTGGAACCCGCCGGCGCAGGAGAACCTGCGCCGATTTCAGTTGCTGTCGTGGACGAGCAAGATGGGCACGCCGTCATTCAGCCTCCCCGCCGGAGCGATTACGATGGGCGGCACCTGTCCCGGCGCGAACGCCGGTCAGTCTGTCGTGCCGCTCTCGACGCTGCGCCGCGCAGCTCGCAGAGTGAGCGAGCAGATCGGCGCGCCGGTGCATTTCGCACAGGCCATCTGTCAGCACTGCTACGCGGAAGGCGGGCAGTACTCGACCGCGTCGGTCCAGTACGCGCAGCTCGTGCGGCTGGCATTCGTCAGCGAGATGCTCACGTCGCGGGAGGGGCAGGGAGATCTCACCGCGCTGTTCGACTACGCGATCAAGAACGCCAACTACTACCTCGATGGGCGCCGCGGATCTCTCGACCCCGTCGAGGGCTGGCGCCGAGCTCGAGGGGAGCGCGACTGTCGGCGCTACTTCCGACTGCACGACAGCGGCGATTTCTTCAGCCCCGGCTATCTGGCGATCTGGAAGAGCGTGGCGAACCTGAATCCCGACGTGAGCTTCTGGGCGCCCTCGCGCGTCTGGGTCAATGAGATGCTGCGCGAAGCGGTGAACGCCGTGAACGGTCCGGCCGAGCACTCGAACCTGGTGATCCGTCCGAGCGCGTTTCACATCAACGAGGCCGCTCCCGACGCGCGCGAGCTGGGTGTCGGCTGGGCCGCCGGCGCCACGACGTACAAGGACAGCCTGAAGCCCGACGGACCGCGGGTCATGGCCCGCGGCGGGCGGCGGCCGCCGTACGACTGGGATTGCCAGGCGTACGACTCGGCGAACGAGCTCGCGAGTTGCCGCGAGGCCAGAGCCCCGGACGGGCGCATCGGATGTCGTGCGTGCTGGACGTACGGCACGCGGACACCCGAAGGCGCGCCGGGCGGGCTCGCGATCAACTACACGCTCCACTGACGAGGGATCGATGAGGATGAAGGATTCGATGCGGGCGCCGCCGACGCGCCGATGCGCAACTCAGCAGCGGCGGAAGCGCTCGACATCCTGTCCGCGCGGGTTCTCGGAAGAGGTACGCACCAGCGCGAGCGGTCGCGCGCGCACGGTGTGCGTTCGTCCGCCGGTCGACATCGTCGAGCACGCTCGCGTCGACTCGCGGTCGGGCGCGCACTCGACGTTCTCGAAGATCGTGATCTCGCGGCCGCCGGGATTCCGATACACGTCGCCGAGCGCGATCGAAGCACGCTCGGCGCAGCATCGGCGCGAGTTCACGTGCGCTCGCGGGCCCGCGCAGGGAGCGGAGCCGGGCGTGCGATTGCCGTACGCGTGCGCGCGTCCGTACTCGTACGAGCCGGCACGCGGTGTGTGCGCGCATCCGGCACTCGGAGAGATACCGCCCGTCCCGACGCCGGCGTGTGCGGGGATCTCGCGGCCGTGCGACCAGTTCCGGAACGCCTGCCCGATCCAGCTCTACTGGGACGACGGCCGACCGCATCTGCGTGCGTGTCGCAAGCCGGGCGACGGACGCCGCGGCTACAAGTTCGCCGTCACCGGCCCGCTCGACGCGCAGGAGCTCGCGGCGCGGCTCTGCGCATGTTGGGCCCGGAGCGGTCCGACACCGCGCTCGCGTTCGTTCTCGGCGTGCGACGACATCACGCGCCTCATCGCGAGCCTGCCGTCTCGAAACGCCGCGCTCGGGCGGACGAAAACGACGAGCCGCGCGCCGTAGCTCGAGCGCTGGGGCGTGACCGAGGCGCGCGGCTTCTCCGTGCTTCGCTGGCAGCGCGCGTCAGATGCGGCGACCGTTCGACACGAAGCGATCGACCTCAGCGATCGATCTCGGGACGGATGACCGGGTCCAGGCGCACGACCGAGTAGGCGAGCACGCCTCCGACAGATCGATCCCTGGTGCGGAACGGGGCTCCTGCTCGCCGATGCAGTCGAACGCGTCCGACGCGATGCTGGCGATGTCCCGCGGCTCCACGGGACGCACCCCTCGCTCGAGGCGGTCTCGATGGCACGCGTCCTCACGTTCCTCGCCGACGGCGAGCCCGACGTGCGCGTGGCGCACGCGCTGACGGCCCCCGTACCCGATCACGCAGGTGCGTTCGACACGGTGATCAGCGTGCTTCCGTTCAACATGCGAACGCCCGATCACCTGCACCTCGCGTCGGGGGGTCGCTTCCGGTTCGGTGCGCCGTCGAGAACCGCGGATTTGCTCCTGGTCCAGCACGCGATCTCGCTGTTGGACGCGAACGGCCGCGCAGCGCTCGTCGTCCCCCGCGGCCCGCTGTTCCGGAGCGGTGCCGAGGCGGAAGTGCGGCGTGGGCTCATCGAAGCGGACCTGATCGACGCCGTGATCGCGTTGCCGCCGGGGTTGCTGTCCTCGACGAGTCTCCCGATCGTCGTGCTCGTCCTCGGTCGCGATCGACCCGCCGCGCGCAAGGGGCGCACGCTCTTCGTGCGCGTGGGTGCAGCGCGAGAGCGCCTCAAGGATCTCTCGCAGCCGGTGGTCGACTCGGTGCTGCGATTGGTCCGCGAGTACCGCGACCACGACACGGAGGACTGCCGCGCTCGAGTCGTGTCGGCATCGGAGCTCCGCGCCGCCGAGTACTCGCTCGACCCCAACAGGTTCTTCGAGGACGAAGCGAGCGAGACCCTGGCGCCCGACGCCGCGGACCTCGCGCGCGAGGTTGCCGAGCTCCGCGCGGCGGAAGAGTCTGCGCGCGCCCGAACGGCGGGTGCCCTCGCGAATCTCGTCGCCGCAGGTCGGGGCTGAGCCAGCGCTCGACCGGAACGGTTCGTCACCAGCAACAGCGATCACCCGCGCCGCGGGTCCGCGGAGCGCCAGACCTGGCGCTCCTCGGACTTCCCCGAACGCAGGGCTCCAAGGCATCATCGTCGGAGGGCCAGTGAAGCGAGAAATCCTCAACTATCTGAAACGCGACGAGCTGCTCGCGGCAGTCGAGCGCTTCGACATCCACGTCGCCGATCGTCGGGTGCGCGACCAGCTCGTGGACGCGCTGGTCGTCTCGCGGAGTGCGAGCCTCGAGCAGATCCTCGACCCGCTCTCGCGCGACCGGCTGAAGGAGCTGTGCCGCGCGCTCGGGCTCGACGACAGCGGACGCGAGAAGGCGCTCATGATCTCGCGGCTCGCCGGAGGCGCAGCGTCGGCACGCGCCGCGGACGCTGCGGCGACGCCTACGCCGCCCCTGCCTCCGAGCGGACCGCGCGCCAAGACGCAGGAGCCGAAGAGCGGCGGCGACCTCGGCTTCGAGCGCACTCTCTTCCAGGCCGCGGACAAGCTCCGCAACAACCTCGACGCGGCCGAGTACAAGCACGTCGTCCTCGGCCTGATCTTCCTCAAGTACATCTCGGACGCGTTCGACGAGCTGCACGCGAAGCTCGCCGCCGAGGTCGACCAGGGCGCGGATCCCGAGGACCCCGACGAGTACCGCGCCGAGCGCGTCTTCTGGGTGCCGAAGGAGGCGCGGTGGACCACGCTTCAGGCCAACGCGAAGCAGGCGACGATCGGCCAGCTGATCGACGACGCGATGGTCGCGATCGAGCGCGACAACCCGTCGCTCAAGGGCGTGCTGCCGAAGAACTACGGCCGCCCGCAGCTCGACAAGCAGCGCCTCGGCGAGCTGGTCGACCTGATCGGCACCATCGCCCTCGGCTCCAAGGCCGACCAGAGCAAGGACATCCTCGGCCGCGTCTACGAGTACTTCCTCGGCGAGTTCGCGCTCGCCGAGGGCAAGAAGGGCGGGCAGTTCTACACGCCGGGCTCGGTCGTGCGCCTGCTCGTCGAGATGCTCGCGCCCTACAAGGGCCGCGTCTACGACCCGGCGTGCGGCTCGGGCGGCATGTTCGTCTCCTCCGAGCGCTTCATCCAGGAGCACGGCGGGCGCGTGGGCGACATCAGCGTCTTCGGGCAGGAGTCGAATCCGACGACGTGGCGGCTCGCGAAGATGAACCTCGCGATCCGCGGCATCGAGGCGAACCTCGGCCCCGAGAACGCCGACACCTTCCACCGCGACCTGCACCCCGACCTGCGCGCCGACTACGTCATCGCGAACCCGCCCTTCAACGACTCCGACTGGGGCGGCGATCGGCTGCGCGAGGACCCGCGCTGGAAGTACGGCATCCCGCCCGCGCGCAACGCGAACTTCGCGTGGGTGCAGCACTTCGTCCACCACCTCGCACCGAGCGGCCAGGCGGGCTTCGTCCTCGCGAACGGCTCGATGTCGTCGAACCAGTCGGGCGAGGGTGAGATCCGCAAGAGCATCGTCGAGGCGGATCTCGTCGACTGCATGGTCGCGCTGCCCGGCCAGCTCTTCTACTCGACGCAGATCCCCGCGTGCCTGTGGTTCCTGGCGCGCGACAAGCGCGACAAGCGCTTCCGCGATCGCCGCGGCGAGATCCTCTTCATCGACGCCCGCAAGCTCGGCCGGATGATCGACCGCGTGCAGCGCGAGCTGACCGACGAGGACGTCGCGCGCATCGCCGCGACCTACCACGCGTGGCGCGGCGACAAGGGCGCGGGCACTTACGAGGACGTCGCGGGCTTCTGCAAGAGCGACACGCTCGACGAGGTGCGCGCTCATCAGCACGTGCTCACGCCGGGCCGCTACGTCGGAGCGGAGGACGTCGAGGACGACGACGAGCCCTTCGAGGTGAAGTTCCCGAGGCTGGTGAAGAAGCTGGAGGAGCAGTTCGCCGAGAGCGACCGGCTCGGCGCCGTGGTTCGCGCGAGTCTAGCCGGGCTGACCGATGGCTGAGCGCACCACTGTTCGCCTCGGTGACTGCTGCGAAATCACCGACTACGTCGCGAACGGGAGCTTCGAAGCTCTCCGCAATAACGTGCAGTACCTCGATGCACCGGGGTACGCCGTGCTCGTCCGGCTCGTCGACCACAGCAACGGCTGGAACGGCAACTACGTCTTCGTCTCGGAGAGCGCGTTCCGGTTTCTCCGCAAGAGCGAGGTCGCGCCTGGTGACGTGATCGTCGCGAATGTCGGTGCCAACGCAGGAACCGTGTTCCGCGCGCCGCGGCTCCCGTACCCGATGACACTGGGACCCAACGCGGTCCTGTGCCGTCCTGATCGTCAGATCCTCTTGCGCGACTTCCTCTACTACTTTCTGTCCTCGCCGCCTGGACAAGATCTGCTGCGCTCGATCGTCTCGGGGAGCGCGCAGCCGAAGTTCAACAAGACGGACCTGCGCAACGCCGCGGTCCCCGCACCTTCCCTTCCCCAGCAGCGCGCCATCGCCGCGGTGCTCGGCGCGCTCGACGACAAGATCGACCTGAACCGCCGGATGAGCGAGACGCTCGAGGAGACGGCGAGGGCGCTCTTCAAGTCGTGGTTCGTCGACTTCGATCCGGTGCGCGCGAAGGCCGAAGGCCGGCAGCCGTTCGGGATGGACGCTGCGACCGCTGCCCTGTTCCCGGCGTCGTTCGATGACTCGGAGACCGGCGAGGTGCCGAAGGGCTGGGCCGTCGACGCGCTCGACGGCATCGCGAGCTTCCTGAACGGGTTGGCGCTCCAGAAGTTCCCGCCGATCGAAGGTCGTCCTGTGCTGCCCGTGATCAAGATCGCCCAGCTCCGTGCGGGTGCACCGAACGAGCGCGAACTCGCGGACGCCGCGGTTCCGGCGCAGTACGTCATCGAAGACGGCGACCTCCTGTTCTCGTGGTCGGGCTCGTTGTTGGTGGACGTCTGGTGCGGCGGGCGCGGCGCGCTCAACCAGCATCTATTCAAGGTCACGTCCGACCGATGCCCGAAATGGTTCTTCAAGGGCTGGCTCGATCATCACCTGCCCTCGTTCCAAGCGATCGCGGCGGACAAGGCGACCACGATGGGGCACATCCAGCGCCGGCACCTCACGGAGGCGAAGGTCGCCATTCCGCCGCAGGCGGTGATCACTGCGGCAGGCGGGACCTTCGAGCCGATGCTGGCTCGAGCTGTTTCGAGCCGTGTCGAGTCCCGCACGCTCGCGGAGCTGCGCGACTACCTCCTGCCCAAGCTCCTCTCGGGCGAGGTCCGCATGCGGGACGCCGAGAAGCTCGTCGGAGAGGCGACATGAGCATCCCGGGCATCGCCGAGTCGCACGTCGAGGAGCTGGCGCTCGAGCTCTTCGCGGCGCTCGGGTACGAGGTTCAGCACGGGCCGGACATCGCGCCCGGCGAGCCAAGCGCGGAGCGCGCGTCGTACGCCGACGTGGTGCTGGTCGGCCGCTTGGAAGAGGCCATCCGCCGGCTCAACCCGCACGCGAGCGAGGCGGCGATTCGCGAGGCGCGGCGCACGCTCCTGCTCGGCGACGCGCCGACGCTGATCGAGAACAACCGGCGCGCCCACGCGCTCATGCGGGACGGAGTGGAGATCGAGGTCGCGCACGAGGGCGGCGAGGTCCGCGGCGAGCGGCTGCGCGTGATTTATCCGGCGCCCGAGGGCAACGACTGGGTGGTCGTCAACCAGCTCACGGTGATCGAGGGGCAGGCGAACCGGCGGCCCGACCTCGTAGTGTACGTGAACGGGCTGCCGCTCGCGGTGATCGAGCTGAAGAACCCCACCGACGAGGCCGCGACGACGCGCGCCGCGTTCCAGCAGCTCCAGACCTACAAGAAGCAGGTCCCCTCGCTCTTCCAGTTCAACGAGCTGCTCGTCGTCTCCGACGGCATCGGCGCGCGCATGGGCACGCTCACCGGCTCGTGGGAGCGCTTCGCGCCCTGGCGCACGGTGGACGGCGTCGAGGTCGCCGCGCCCGGCGAGCTGGAGATGCGGACGCTGCTCGAGGGCGTGTTCGAGAAGGAGCGCTTCCTCGATCTCGTGCGCGGATTCGTGGTGTTCGAGGACGACGACGGCGGCGTGATCAAGAAGGTCGCGGGCTACCACCAGTTCCACGCGGTGCGCACCGCGGTCGCGCAGACGGTGCGCGCGACGTCGTCGGCGGGCGACCGCAAGGTGGGCGTCGTCTGGCACACCCAGGGCTCGGGCAAGAGCCTCACGATGGCGTTCTACGCCGGCAAGGTGGTCCAGCACCCTGACATGGAGAACCCGACGCTCGTCGTGATCACTGATCGCAACGATCTCGACGATCAGCTCTTCGGCACCTTCGCGCGCTGCCGCGACCTCTTCCGCCAGACGCCGGTGCAGGCGAGGGATCGGACGCACCTGCGAGAGCTCCTCCAGGTCGCGTCCGGCGGCGTGGTGTTCACCACGATCCAGAAGTTCCTGCCCGAGGAAGGCGGCGACGGCGTGCCGAGCCTCTCGGCGCGCCGGAACATCGTGGTGATCGCCGACGAGGCGCACCGCAGCCAGTACGGCTTCGCGTCGCGGCTGGTGCAGCGGGACGGCGGCGGGCACCTCGTCGCGGGCTTCGCGCAGCACATGCGCGACGCGCTGCCGAACGCGTCGTTCATCGGCTTCACCGGCACGCCGGTCGAGGCGACCGACAAGAACACGCGCGCGGTCTTCGGCGACTACATCTCGGTCTACGACATCCAGCGCGCGGTCGAGGACGGAGCGACGGTCCCGATCTATTACGAGAGCCGGCTCGCGAAGCTCGAGCTGAACGACGCGCTCAAGCCGGTGCTCGACGACGGGTTCGAGCAGCTCACCGAGGCCGAAGAGGAGTCGCGCAAGGAGCGGCTCAAGTCGAAGTGGGCCGCGCTCGAGGCGGTGGTCGGCGATCCCAAGCGCGTGAAGATGATCGCCGAGGACCTGGTCGCGCACTTCGAGGCGCGCGTCGCCGCGATCGACGGCAAGGCGATGATCGTCTGCATGTCGCGCCGCATCTGCGTCGACATGTACGAGGCGCTCTGCGCGCTGCGGCCCGAGTGGCGCGCGGACGGCGACGACGCGGCGGGCGCGATCAAGGTGATCATGACGGGCTCGGCCTCGGACCCCGAGAGCTGGCAGCCGCACATCCGAAGCAAGACGCGCCTCAAGGCGCTGGCCGAGCGCTTCAAGAAGCCGGCGGACCCGCTGAAGATCGTCATCGTGCGCGACATGTGGCTCACGGGGTTCGACGCGCCGTGCATGCACACGCTCTACGTCGACAAGCCGATGCAGGGGCACGGGCTCATGCAGGCGATCGCGCGCGTGAACCGCGTCTTCCGCGACAAGCCGGGCGGCCTCGTCGTCGACTATCTGGGTCTCGCCGACAGCCTGCGCCGCGCGCTCGCGACGTACACCGAGAGCGGCGGCCAAGGCGAGGCGACGGTCGATCTCGACGAAGCGGTCGAGGTGATGCTCGAGAAGCTCGAGATCAGCCGCGACCTCTTCCACGGCTTCGACTACTCGAAGTTCTTCACCGGAACGCCAGTCGAGCGACTGAAGATCCTACCCGCCGCGCAGAACCACGTCTTCGGCATCGAGGACGGCAGCGATCGTCTGGTGAAGGTCGTCACCGAGCTGTCGAAGGCGTACGCGCTTGCGGCCTCGCGCAACGAAGCGATCGCGGTGCGCGACGAGGTTGCGTTCTTCCAGGCCGTGAAGGCGGCCGTGGTGAAGACGACCGGCGGCGCGCCGGGAGGGAAATCCGAGGCCGACGTCGAGCACGCGATCCGCCAGATCGTCTCGCAGGCGATCGTGACCGACGGCGTGATCGATGTGTTCGCCGCGGCCGGGCTCAAGAAGCCGGACATCTCGATTCTCTCCGAAGAGTTCCTCGCCGAGGTGAAGGAGCTGCCACAGAAGAACCTCGCGGTGGAGCTCCTGCGCAAGCTGCTCAACGACGAGCTCAAGCTCCGGCGCAAGAAGAACCTCGTGCAGTCGCAGGCGTTCTCCGAGAAGCTCGAGCAGACGATCTTCCGCTACCGCAACCGCGCGATCGAGACGGTGCAGGTCATCGAGGAGCTGCTTGAGATCGCGCGGGAGGTGAAGGCCGCGCACCAGCGTGGCGAAAAGCTCGGCCTCACCGACGACGAGCTCGCGTTCTACGATGCGCTCGAGACCAACGACTCCGCGGTCGCGGTGCTCGGCGATGCGGTGCTCGCGAAGATCGCGCGCGAGCTGACGCAGACGATCCGCGGCTCGGTCACGATCGACTGGACGATGAAGGAGACCGTCCGCGCGAAGCTGCGCACGCTGGTCAGGCGCAAGCTGCGCCAATGCGGCTACCCGCCTGACAAGACCGAGACGGCAGTTGAAACCATCATCAGACAGGCCGAGTTGCTGGCGGCCAACTGGGCGGCGTAGCGCGCGAGCCGCTCGGTATCAGAAGCTGGACGAGCGCTTTCGCGTTGAGGAGTGTGATTCACGGCCGAGCCGCGGCACACGCGTGGGTGCGTCCGGGCGACCCGACGGGTTCCGGTGGATGCATCGCCCACCCGGCCGGAAGACGTCAGATATCGACGGCAGAGCCCGAGGTTCGGGCTCCTCGCCAGAGTCGTGTTTGCGAGCCACCAACGCTCTTGAAGAGCGCGATCGCGGCGCGCTGCGGGAGGGCTACCTGCGAGTACCGCTATTCATCAACCTGCCGTGCGGGGAGGGGAGCCTAGTTAGAGCCCAAGGGGGCAGCCCGGAAGAACGCAGGCCATGGCCGCGCCGTAGCGGGCCTCGTCGACGACGACTTGCCCATCGCGGAGCTCCGCCGATGCGAGTACGGCTTGCAGCGCTGGCGGATGAAATTCAAAGCCATCGCCGTGGTATGCGACGAAGCCCGAGAACCGCAGCAGGTCGGCCTCTCGAATCTCGTACGATTGCGATCCAACAGAGAAACGCACTGCCCCCATGCCGACGAGGACATCGGCGCGCGTCATGCCCGCACCGCGTGGAATGCCTTCGTGAGCTAGCGTCGAGAGCGCGCTGAAGTAGGGCGCGAACAAGCGATCACCGGGCTGAGGTCGACCGTGGTGCTCGCGTGCCCGCTGCAGGAGTCTAGTGAGGACTGCCGTGGGGATTCGGTCGCTTCCGTCGAACGCGGCCTGGATGACGATGTTTCCGGTTTCGCCTGCGTACAGCAGGTCACGTGCGCCATCCAGTCCGAGGCCGGCCGCGGCGTCGACAGCCCAAGCTCGTCGATCAGCCCACGACTCGTGCTCCGCGCACGTCATTCTTCCCTGCGCACTCGACGGGAGCGGCACCCCGCGGAGATGCGCGGTGCATGCAACGTCCGTCAGGTACCAGAGAAACGTTTCGCCAGAGCCCACGAAGAGTGGATCCAGACGTGCAATGCCAATCGCGCGTGTATCTCCGTGCGTGCGGACCAGCGGAATGGCAGCCTCGGCACGACTCAGGAACACCACGGCCCGTTCGTCGTCCTCGGCGGTCCATGCTGTTGCGAGTTCTAGTATTGCCCGGCCGCTTGACGCCGAGATCTCATCTAGTGAGTCGACAATCACGGTCCTCGGGTTCGCACGAATGAACCCACGCTCATGAGCCGGAGCGTTCTGTCCGTAAAAGTCGATGACAGCGGAAAAGCGCGCGGCGAGCGCGCCGCTGCCCGTGTCACGGGCAGCGTCCGTTGGAGCGCTCCCGGGTACATTCAATTCGCTTGCGTCCGTGGCACGATCAGCAGCACCGTCGCGCGCATGCGGCCACCGCACGCGATCAAACTGGGGTGCGGGTAGCGACGCTGCGAGCACACCCGGGACGGTGGAGTACGGTTCGTATGTGCCTCCGAGCGAATCGAATGCCGCACCAGCGTCGCGGGGCCATGCGAGGTCGATGCGTGTGGCGCCGGCCAAGGTCACCGCAAGATGGCGACCGACGGGTCCCTTCCCGGTGCCCCCGGGCGCGACGATGATCGTCACGCCAACGCAGTCGGCCCTCGATCCCGTCGACTCCTGCAGGCACTCGCGCAGCTGACGCACCTGGCTGTTTGCCTCGACGAGCACGTCGCCAAGTGTTCGAGCGGGGTGAAGTGGATCGCCATCGTGCGCAAAGCGCGAGATTTCCCAGTCCCGCGTCAATGCGTGCTCGTCCTGATGAGCTACCGCGGCGAGGCGGATCGGGCGGCTCTGTATCCAGGCTCTCATCTCGTGGCGCCAGACGCCCATCGCGCCGACTACTATCGCTAGCGTCGCGACTACCGCCCCAACGCCCACAGCGCGCGAGCGTCTTCTCGGGCGGGGTACAGGTGGAAGCGGCTTCGTCGATGTAGACGGTCCCTTCGTCGATGTAGACGGTGGATCCGTCGATGTAGACGGTGGTGGCGCCTCGGTCAGAAGCGCGCGCACATACTCTTCCATGCGCACGTATGCCGGATCGGACGGCGCTTCCGGCTTGCAGCACGCGAAGTGGTCGCCATCAACGGCGGCGAAGGGGTCATTGTTCTCGTTATCCATGCCGCGCAGAGCGCTGCTCCGGGGCACGACGAGCACTCCCTTGGTCTCGAGAGTTTCGTACATGCCGCGCAGCCGGGGCGGGCGCGCGCCAGCGCCGGTTGCGGGGCGGCGATCACGCGCAGTACCCACAGATGCGAGAAACTGCTGATGGAGTTCTTCGAGCTCCCCCCAGGCGCGCCGCCGCTGGAGATAGAGCACATCTTGCCCCACAAGCCACGACGTGTGACTCGCGATGTTCGCCACGTGAGACCCATCGTGTGGAGTTGCGATGAAGAGCATCCCTTGCAGCTGGTCAACGATGGGGCGCGTGTCCGCCTTGCGCTCGAGCTGTACGACCAGGTGCTTCGCGACGACTCCGCCCAGGCTGTGGGCAATCATGACCCAAGGGCGCGTCCCGACTCCGGCGGTTTCCAACGCGCTACCCACCAGCCCCGCTCGCCAGGGCGCGGGCATGTTCGGTGTGGGCTGAAAGCTGGCTACCTGCGTGGGGTACTGGACGCACAGCACACGGACGCCAAGTCCTCGAGACATCCAGCCGGGCCAGTAAGCCTCCGGATGTTCTGACGCAGCCCATGTTCCCCATGCATCGCCGCCCAGTCCATGTAGCAGGACGACGTCCGCGGCCGTCGGACCGGCGTCCGTGCGCGGCACCTCATAAACAGCTATCCGTGCGCGTGAAGGCGAATTCAGGCGCGTGGCAAATCGAACAGTCCCCGCGATCCAAGCGAGAGTATTATGAAGAGAGATCGGCATACCTGTGCTTGCTTGCCCTCAACCCGCCGCGCAGAAGCCGCACGATGCTGGCATCCCGAAAGGCACGCCAATCCGCGCGTTGACCAGTAGGAAACGCGCCAAGCTCGTTCGGATGGGAGCGGGCCGCGCCGTCGATAGCTCTCACGATGCACTGCACCTGCCGCGGCCTGGACCCAATCGAACGTGTGACTCCGTCCGATCACACCCCGCTCTCCCCTTGCCCGCCGACATCTCGGTGCACTGGGACCCGGAGCATTCGTAGCGAAAGCCGACTGGCGCTGTCTAGTGATCGTTGCAGCCGAGGGATCTCCATTGCCAAGTCTTAAGTCACCCCTGGGGGTGGATCGATCGCGGGGTGATCATCGCCTCGATACTGCGCGGCGTGCCCTCCGCTCGCCTCTGTCCAGAATTCGCGAGGTTTATCCCGCACTTCCGCTCGGGAGCTGTGATCCACCCAGGGGATGGGCGAGGTGGGCGAGGTATCCCGTCATTCGCAAGAAGTGGTCGAGGCTTTCGAGACGGGGCGAGCAGGCGGGACCCGATTCGGCGCCGTCACTGCGTCCGCCAAGCGATGGGGTGACTGGCGCGGGAGTGGGCGTCTTGAGCCCGAAGCCGCACTATGCGGCCCCCCCTCCGCGTGTTGCCGGCGAGGCGCTGGCGGCCACTCTCCGAGCGCATCCGAACGCGATGTCGAGCTCAACCGAGGTCGCCGAGGAAGTCGGCGCGCAGGTGCCGAGTGTGAAAGGCTCTTCATCGGCACGGGTGCGTGGGGAAAAAAGGCGTGTCCGCCCCGGCTGAGCAGCTTCGAGAGGACGTGATCGTCAACGTGCGGCGTTCGTGTGTCGCATCCGGCGCGTTCCCTTCGAGCGCCTTGTGGTTTCTGGACGAATCGGGCTCACGACCGTCATGCATCGCGCGCACGCATGGGTCCCAGCGGCGACGAACGCGTGGAGCGGCGCCCGATCAAAGTGGGCACGAACTCACTGTGCTTGGCGCGATTCGCCTCTCCGGCTGGGTTCAGACATCCACGATGTTCGCGACGATGAACGCCGAGCGGTTCGTGGCGTGGCTCGGGGCAAGCTTCTTCCAGCCTCAATAGCGGCACGTCCTCGTCTGGACAACCTCGCCGCGCTCACGACCCGCGGGTTGCCCGCATCGCGAGCCGACCACGGCACCAAGGTGATGTACCAGCCGACGTACTCTCCCGACCTGAATCCCATCGAGTCCGCGCGGGGGTTTGCTGAAGCAGTTCATTCGCGCCCAGCCTCTGCGCGCCCGCTTCTTGTATGTCGCCTCGCCCAGCGAGCGCGTCGTCGAGTGATTCGGCACCATTGCGAGCGCTGGTTTCGCTACGCTGGATATGCGAATCAACGGTTCTGATCTCCGGGGTTAGCCAGTCCATTCGTCCGAAACGCGCGGCGGAAGGCAGTTCGGGGCAGCAACCCGACTTTCTTGAACGATCCCTGGTGCCATCTCGTGATCTGGCGGCGTATGGCCGGCGAGGGATGATGAGCCGAGCGGCCAGCGCAAGCGAGCCAGTCGCGCGGCGTCAGCAGCTTGCTCAGCTCGTCAACGTCACAGTTGTGCTTGGACCCATGATGGGGGATCACGAAAACGTCCACGCCCCGAAGGCGAACGGGATCCAACCCGGCCGCGAATTCCGCGATCTGCACTGCTGACCGGAGCGGAAGGTCGCCCGTGGACAACCAGTTCAGCCTCCGTGAAGGCTGCCGGCCCACTGCCCTCCAGCAATCCGGATGGCTCGGTCCGGTGCACATGCACAGAGACATGTCATTCGGTGCACGTCCGATCGCACGGTCATACGCGCTCACCAGTCGCTTCCTGAGCGTTTCGCTCCAGACGGCCTCCCTCAACACTGCATCGAAGTTGACCGAGCGTTCTAGGGCGCTGCACACGCGACGTTCGAGGTCGAGCTGCGCTTTCGCGTCGATGCGCGGAGCGTATAGGGCAACGTCCCAGAGGTCTGCGCCCAGTACTCGCAATTTCAGCACGCCGCCAGAACCGATTGCGCCGTCGGCTGCAACATCAGTGGAATGGACGCCGCTGAGCTCCCACCATTGCGCCGCGTGGATCCGTTCAGGTGGCTTCGGTTCGAGAAGGCGCGGGCTACCGTCGTGATCGCCGCGCGCCACGAGGTAAACGCGCCGTGCTCCGCGGTTCCTCAACCAACTGATTGGGCTTACGATGCGCTCGGCGGCATCCGGCCCGTATCCGTCACTCCTGATCTCTCCGACAGCGAGCTGGACGCGCTCGACTGGCGTGAGATACGGCAAGATCACGGCTCCTGCGCCGTTTTTCGCGAGAAGGGCCTCGACGCCATTCACGTGGTCAGAGTCGAGATGCGAGAGAACGAGTATGTCGATTCTTCGGCCCGGGCCATGCTGAAACGTGGCGATCTCGCGTCGCAGCTCTTTTTGGTTGCGCGATCCGCAGTCGTAAACGATGTTGACTTCCTCGTCGAGAGCCTCAAGCGTTCCAGTTAGAAATCCGCCCTGTCCAACAGGGCGTTGGGTGAACACGGCGGTCGCACGTGACATGGGCGCTCCTTGGGCAGTGCCTACTTCATGCCGCGTCCCGGTCTGGCTGGGAGTGCCGACGATTGCACGCGAGATGGCGTCGTATTCCACTAGGAACGCGATCGCCTGCTTGCGTCCGACGCGGTCGCATAACTTGGTCTTCGCCTCCGCGTAGGCCTTCTCCAGCGCTTCGAACAAAACAGCGTCAGTGGCAGAGAGCTCCAGCAG
Source organism: Sandaracinus amylolyticus (assembly GCF_000737325.1). Lineage (NCBI taxonomy): Bacteria > Pseudomonadati > Myxococcota > Polyangiales > Sandaracinaceae > Sandaracinus > Sandaracinus amylolyticus. The sequence goes on along the minus strand of NZ_CP011125.1, from coordinate 8,300,335 downwards.
CTCTCCCAGGCGCCAGAGTTCGATTAAGCTGGGAACGCAGCACAGGGGGATGGAGTAGCGAGATGCAATTTCGGGGATAGTAGCCATGAAGTTTCAGGGCGACCTCACGCGGTCAACCGGAAATGGCGGGCCGGCGACACTGTTGCGCGGTGTGGGGCAACGCGGTCCCCCGATCCGTCACAGGCGCCAGTTCTCCGAGGCGAGGCACGCTGCGAGCTGTTGCAGCGGAGACGCGCTCTCGAATCAGCCCTTCGCGGCCGGCTCAACTCCGGCGGACGCCACAGCTACGACCGTGCGCACGAACGCGTTGCCGCGCGCGCGCGCAACGATGCAGAATACGATCGTGATTCCGACAGATGCGGATGCATACAGCGTCGCCATCCGTGCGGTCGGCATCGCTGAGTACACGAGGATGCATCCTAAGCAGCCCAGTACGATGGAGACCCAAGTCAAGTCGCGAAAGAGCAGCCACTCGAAGTGCGTCTGTCGCACCGACGGGTCGCTCTCGTTGGCGCGGTAGAGCCGATACCATACTCTATTCTGCTCGGCCGGATCGTTAGGGAGTTCACCGCCGACCAGCGCACGCACACGGACCGGATCGATACGGGGGTCGCCCGAGATGAGTGCGCTGAACACGCGCGTGCCGGGCTCAGGATAGCGGCGTGTCAGGTAAACGATGGACGTCTTCGTTCCGTGGTCAACGACACCGTTCAGAGCCATCGCGGCGACTGCGACAACCGCGGCGATTGCGGCTTTGGTCCAGTCGATCCCTCCGGCCGAGTTGAGTGCAGACTCCGCGATCGCGGGCGTGCCGTGCACAACCCAAGCTCCCGTTGCGGCGTATGCGAATGCATAAGCTGCGACCAGCGCGATCGAGACGCGTTTTAGCGAGTTCGACACTCGGTGGACCGTATCACTGGCGTCACGATGATGACGCTCGCATGACAGTCTCGGCGTGCCTCTCGAGTGTGCTCAATCACCCGTGAGGGTGATTGACGCGAGACGGTGGGTGCGGTCCACTTCCGCGGGCGTGACCGATGATTTCGGGCGCGCCAGGCTCCCCTCCTGTTCCTCGGTAGCTAAACCTACGAAGAGCACGAGCGGCGCGGCGCGCTTAGGCGGCGCAACCCGTGTTGCGACGCGCGTTGCGTCGATGGCCCGGATGGATCGCACAACGATCGCTCAGGAGGTATCGCATGACCACCCGCACGCTTCCCGACAAGGGATTCGTTTTTTGGCCAGTGGGCACCGGCGACAGCGCGACGATCGCGATCGACAAGAGCACGGTGGTGCAGGTCGACGTCAATCACCTTGAGAAAGCCGAAGGCGATGACGACCCGTCGCTTCCGATCGTCGACGAGCTCGTGCAGATGCTGCCTAAGAAGAACGGCCGGCCGTACCTGTCGCTCTTTGTGCTCACGCACCCTGATACTGATCACTGCCGAGGCTTCGCCGAGTTGCAGAAGAAGGTCGGCATCGGCGAGCTGTGGTTCACGCCTCGCGTGTTTACCGAGTACAAGGGTGACCTCGGCGACGATGCCAGGGCGTTCCAGACCGAGGCGAAACGACGCGTCAAAGCTACCATCGACGCCAAGGGCACGGTCCCGGCGGGCGACCGCGTGCGCATCATCGGGTACCACGAGGTACTGCAGGAGAGCGACTACAAGGGCTTCCCTGAGGCCCGGCTCACGATCCCTGGGAATGCGGTCACTGAGATCGACGGCGCCGACCTCTCGGCGACATTCCGGGCGTTCGTGCACGCGCCGTTCAAAGACGATATCGCGAGCGAGCGCAACGACTCCTGCGTCGGGCTGCAGATTAGTCTATTCGACGGCGAGGCGGTCGGGCGCGCGCTGCTCTTCGGCGATCTCTGCTACCCGACCGTGAAAGCGATCTTCGACCGAAGCAGTGAAGAAGATCTCAAGTGGAACATCCTCCTTGCGCCGCACCACTGTTCGAAGTCCGTCATGTTCTGGGGGGAGAGCGAAGACGACGAGGAAGTACTGCAGCAGGATCTCCTCGACGTGCTCGAGCAGGCCGCTCAGCCCGATGGCTACGTCGTGGTGAGTTCGCACTGCATCCCGGAGAAAAACGAGCCCGGCGACAACCCGCCACACGCGATCGCGAAGGAGCAGTACGAAATCATCGCCCCTAATGGAGTCCTGTGCACGATGGAGTATCCGAACTCCGAGGATCCGACCGTGATGGTGTTCACGATGACTGCAAGCGGTCTATCCTTGGCGGGAGCGGCAACGTCCACGAAAGCGCACGACGGCGCCTCGCAGCTGAAGTCCGACATCGACGCTGCGCGCGGTGCGCCGGAGCCGTCCCGCGATCGCGTGGGGTTCGGAGCGGCGCGCTGAAACCGTATGGGGCTTCAGCCGCACGACGAGGCGCTCCAGCAGCTCCGCGATATCGAGGACGCCTCGAACGGCCGGTTCCGCGTCCGCCGGAGCTGGGTTCCGGATCCGCGCACGCTGTGCGTGGATCTCGCCGTTTGGTGCGGCGGGTTCGAGCGCCGGGCCGGGGGGCTGCCGATCCGGAATCGAGAACGGTTCACGATCTCGATCCCGGACGATTTCCCGTTCGTGCCACCCAGCGTGTGTGCAGCCCACGATCGCTTCGCCGGATTCGGGCACGTTCAGTGGAAGCGCTCGCTCTGCCTCTACCAATCGACCGAGAGCGAGTGGTCTCCGCGCGATGGCATGTTCGGGTTCCTTACGCGGCTTGTGGATTGGCTTTCGCATGGGGCGCGCGGCGAGTTCGAGCCCGAAGGCGCTCCGCTCCACCCGCCGGTCGCGTACCAGCGGTCGGGCATCACCGTGATTCCGCGGATCGATACACCCGCGCCGAACGGCGCGCCGTGGATCGGCCTCGCGCAGGTGAACGTCGTTCACGAGGCGCGGGTCGACCTGGTCGGCTGGTGCTCGCTTGAGGAAACCCCTGCGAGCGGGCTGCAAGCCGGCGCCGCCATCCTGCTCGATACGTCGATGCCGTATGAGTACCCCGCGAAGGTCTCGGATCTCTTCGGACTGCTTGAAGCGCGTGGCGTTACCGCGCGATTTCGCCCGCTGTTCACCGCGGCTACGCGCAACGCTTACGGGACTCCACTCTACGTCATCGTCGGCACGCCCATGCGGGGCGTCAGCGGCGCGCGTCAACTCGAGCAGCACGTTGCTGCGTGGCGTGTCGACGCGGCATTCGCTGACAAGCTCCGGGCGCTTCTCGAGGTGGCAGCGCTTGACGATCCCGCTTTTCGCGAGATCGAGGACGCACTGCTTCAGAGCGTCGCGTCCTGGGCCGCTGAGGCGAAGATCGAGTGGGCGACTGTCCGAGAGGCGCGGCCCGCAGTGACCCGCCGGCGCGATGAGCACGCGCCGATGAACTACTTTGCCGGCAAGGCGGTCGCGGTCTGGGGCTGCGGCGCGCTCGGAGGTCACATCGCGGAGTTGCTCGCACGAGCTGGCGTTCGCCGACTCGTGCTCCGTGACCGGTCAACGGTCGCGCCGGGAGTTCTCGTTCGCCAGCCCTTTGAGGATCTCGATATCGGGCGCCACAAAGCGGAGCTCGTCGCGGCGCGCGTGGCGCGGATTGACCCGTCGATCGTGGTGGAACCGCACCGCGCGGAACTCTTGGTCGACCCGCTCGATTGTGATGACTGGACCGACGGAACCGACGTAGTCGTTGACGCCAGCGCCAGCCTCGCGGTGCTCGAGAAGGTGGAGCTGCGCCGCGCAGCATCGGTACGCCGCGTACCCCTGGTGAACCTCGTGGTGGATGGCGGGGCGGAGCGCGCGCTCCTGACGATCGCGCGAGCCGAGCACACTGGAGCCGCAGGAGACGTCGCGCGCCGAGCGAAGCTCGCCGCGTGCGCTCGTCGTGAGCTCCGTGATTTCGCCGATGCGTTCTGGCCGGTCGTGCGCGCGCCGGTTTTCCAGCCCGAGCCCGGATGCTCCGCGAGCACGTTCCGGGGCTCGGCGGCAGACCTCGTCGGGCTCGCCGCAACCGGTCTGAACCTCGCCGCAGTGAGCTTGTCCGACCCTGCGCCTGACGCGACCGCCTGCGCCCACTTCATCGCGCAGCCCCACGTGCGGTCCCCACCGGGCTGCGTTCGCCACGCCTGCGTTGTCTGGCCGGCCGATGTCATCTGCGATGATGCGGTATCCGGGTACCAGATCCGTATCGCGGCCGGAGCTTGGCGTGAACTCGCAGGGTGGACCGTGCGATCGGCACGCGTCCACGGACCGAGTATCGAGACCGGAGGCATCCTCTTCGGCGAGAGAAATGACGCGTGCCGCGTCATCTGGGTTGATGAGATTCTCGGACCGCCGCCTGACAGCCGCGCGCGCGCCGATGTGTTCGAGTGTGGCGTCGAAGGCGTCCTTGCCGCTTGCGCCGAGAAACGCGCCCGCACGCGCCGATCGGTTGAGTACATCGGCATGTGGCACACGCATCCCGACGCGAAGCCAATTCCGAGCGCCACGGATCGAGAGGGAATGGCGCGTCTCACGAGCCTCGCGGGCACGAGAACGCAGAAAGCGCTCCTCGTAATCCTGGGCACGTCCGCGGGCCGTCCCGCAAGTCACGGGGCATACCTTTTTTCGCGGGCCGACTTCGTGCCATGACAACCGAACTTCGACCCGCGCAGGACCCGACAGCGGAGAGCGGCACCGTCGTCGTGTCCCCAGCCCCTCCAAGGCAGATCGGGCTCGCTCTGTCGGGCGGCGGCGCCCGCGCGATGGCTTTCCACCTGGGGTGCCTTCGCGCGCTGCACGATCGAGGGATCCTGGAACAGGTTCGCGTGCTTTCGACGGTCTCCGGGGGCTCCGTCATCGGCGCGATGTACGCGTACAGTGACGACGACTTTGAGGCTTTCGACGCGCGCGTGGTGAACGTGCTGCGACGCGGGCTCGCGGGCTCAATCCTGTCTCGAGTCCTGTCTCCCACCGATCTCGTCGCGTCCTTCTTCACGTCGCTCTCGGCATCCGTTCTCGCGCTTGGTGCGGACATCTTGCGAGTGGTGGCCGGCCGATTCTCGAGGCGGGTGCGCCGGATGCAGCCGCCGCTTCGACGCTGGCACAGCAGGACGACGTCGTTCGAGCGGAGTCTCGACGCGCTCATCTTCGGCAAGGCGCGGATGAGCGACGTGAAGCGAAGAACCCGACACGGCGCCCTCGACGTTTTCATAAACGCAACCGAGCTCCGCACCGGAACCGCCTTCCGGTTCGCAAGTGACGTCGTCGGTTCGCGTCGTCACGGCACGATCACGGCCGCGAGCGTTCCGGTGAGCCTTGGGGTCGCTGCGTCGGCGGCGTACCCGGTGTTCCTTCCCGCGCTCGATTGCGAGATGGAGTTAACGACGAAAGGCGGCGAGACGAAACGCCAGCGCGTGCTGCTCACGGACGGCGGCGTCTACGACAACCTCGGCACGGCCCCGATGGAACCTGATCGAGACCCGAGCGTGAGCGCGCACATCGCCCGACCCGACTATATCATCGCGTGCGACGCCGGAGCGGGTGTCGTGGAGGGCAAATCGATCCCGTACTGGTGGCTCACGCGAATGACGGCCGCGTTCGAGACGGTGTTCCGGCGCGTGCAGAACGACACGCGCAACCGGCTGCACCGCCACGCGTCGGACGGGCGCATAAAGGGGATGGTCATGCCGTATCTCGGACAGGACGACGCTCGGTTGCCGTGGGCGCCGCCCGATCTCGTCGCGCGCCGGTGCGTCATTGATTATCCGACTGACTTCTCGCCCATGTCGGAGGAGAACGTTCGGCTCCTCACGCGCCGGGGCGAGCAGCTTACCCGAGTCCTTCTCATGCACTACATGCATGATATCTGAGGTGAATACCACTTTAGAGCTGATCGCAGTGGAGTTCATTAGTTTCGACGTTGGCCAGGGCAACTTCGGGGTCCTCCGAGGACCGAGCGAAGCCATTGTCTTCGACACGCACGTGCCGCCGCGCGGCGGACGGGAGGAGTTCGTCAAGCGCGCTCTTGCAAAGGCGGTCGAAGGACTGAGCGTCCGAGGGCTCGTCTTGACGGGTTTCGACGCCGATCACGCGGATGTACGCGGTGTCGCCTGGGTTCTGCGCAGGTACCAACCGACATGGGTGATGTACCCGACGTACTTCAAGGAGACCGCGGAAGCCTCAGCTGTGTTTCGCGTCATTCGCGGCGAGCAGCGCGACCGAAAGTCCTCACGTTCTCCGCTGGTCGCCGTGTCGGTGCGCATCGACCAGGACCCGGTGCTCTCGGAGCTCTCGGATGATTTCGCGTTCGAGGCATTCAGTCCTCACCATGAGGACATGGATACGTCGAACAACAGCTCGCTCGTCGTGAAGGTCGAACGGTCCGGCCTGTCGCTGAGCTCGTTCAAGGTGCTGGTTCCCGGTGACACCGAGGCTACACGATGGGACGCAATGGCCCGCCTCTTCCGCGGCCGCCTTCGTGCCGACCTTCTTATCGCGCCGCACCACGGATCGAACCACGGACTTACCCAGGATGCGCTGCATCGCATTCGACCGAGCCACGTCCACATCAGCTGCGGCCGCAACAATCAATACGGCCACCCTGGAGCGAACACGGTTGCACTCCTGAAGCAACAGGGTTGTAGTACCTTCTGCACTGCCGTCCACGGCTCGCTTGCCACGACCGGTGGAATCCTCGGCATGAAGACGCGGAAATGGACGCCGGCGTGAGCGCTCATCGCGAGGCTTCGCCGTTGCCTACTTGCGCCATGCCGCCGTTCGTCAGTCGCAGTCGCCTTCGTGGCGATGAGGCCGGCACTGCGCCAGGATCGTGCTCTGTGCGCGAGCTTGATCCTGTGTGGAGTGGCACTTGAACGGCACCTGAACGTTGACGAGGACGCGCGCGTCGCGAAACTCTTGCGACTCCACACAAGCCGACGGCGTGAGCTGCGGCGGGCCCCCGCGATCGGCGAGGTCGGCGGCGCGCTCCGAACCGCCGAGCGAGAGGATGCGGACGGCGCGCTCGCGATGCGTGAGGCAATCGCCGCGGGCGCTTGAGGAACTCGAACGCGCGCATACGCGAACTCAGTACACGGCGGTAGTTCGGGCGACGGCTCGGACCGACGACCGAAGACGATCCCGCCGCGTGTGTCTTCGGTCGTACCCCGAGCCCCAGCGCTACTGACCGACGCCTCCGGTCGCCTGCCAGCCCTTCCACGTGGGTTCGAGCGAAACGTGGGAGAGCTTGTAGAGGGGCGTATAGAACTTGCCCGCCTGCTCATCCATCTTCGGCCATTTGATCAGGCCACCACTCTCTCGCGTCCAGCTGAACTTCGTCGCGGCGTTCCAATCGATGTCGGCCGCCTTGCCCTTTCCGTCCACCTCGATGGAAAACGACGAGTGGTCGGCGCGAGACATGATCATAGCGAGCTGCTTCGTACGGACTACCGTCGTGACTACCCGGTACCGCCCGTGGTTCCACCACTTCGCGTCCTCGTTCGACAGCTTCGCGCGCCGAACGAGCTCATCCATGATCTCAGCGGTGTTTTCCATTCGGAATGTTTGGCGGCCCGAGAGATACATCCAGAACTGGTTGCTTCTGCGGAACGCGATCTTCACTCCGGCATTGACCGCGAGACTCACCTCTCCGGTTGGCATTACGAATTTCATTCCCGCCTCGAAACTCTCCGACCGGGCCTCGTGGGACATGAGGAAGTTATCGACACTCGGACCCGAGCCATCCTCCTCGACAGCCGGCATGTCGGGGAGGTCACGGAGATTTCCTGCGTATCGCAGGACTTTCCCGTCCCAGAGGCCGTAATCGCCGAGTTCCCACGTGTCTGCCGGATCGGGTTCGCCGAAATACGCGGTGTCCGTGCGGACCGCTTCGCAGAAGTACTGCTCCAGTCTGTTCTCCATCTGTCCCTCCACGCGTTGGTAGGCGTCGTGCTGCTCGGTACGATCGCGTGGAGCAGACCGCAGGCGAATCACCCGTGCGGGTGGTGCGACCATTCAGCACTGGTCCGACAGGAAGGAGCTTCGCGATGAGCAACTGAAAGTCGGAAGCGTCGTCCAGCGGGTGCGAATCCCGCCTCGGAACGTCGAGCCCGACGACCGGGAAGCGAGCCTTGCGATCGACGCGGTAACGCGTCGGGCGATGCGTAGGTACGCGAGCGTTCGAGCCGTGGAGTCAGCGCCGAAATGGGGCGATTCCGGGTGCCCAGGGTTTCACCCGACCTGAAGGCGACGGTGTCCGATCCGCGATTGGGCGAGGAGACGACACACCCGGCGGAGTGTGAGAGACCACGGCGTGACGAAAGAGGCCGGCCCAGTGACCTGGGAGACCCGCGCTCCCCGCGCGCAACCATGCCGGTGCGAAGGGACCCGGTGACCAATCCCGGCGAGAGCCCCGAGCTCTCCGCGACGATCGTCGGTGTCGGCGAGATCCATCGCGATTAACAAACCAGCGGACACGCGCAGCGGTAGGCCGAAGGCGAGGGAGACCACAGCCGAGGCCGAAGGATACGCGGGAGTCGGAGGACTGCGTAGTAGCGACGACGTCGGGGAACAGCGAGGCAAGCTGGACCGGATGGAGCGAAGGCGGTCCGTGTCGAGGACGAGCTTTCGGAGGGAACCATGGCCGACGCACCGACGGCGGCGAATCACATGTCACCCGGACTTCGGAAGGTAGCGGAGCTGGCAGAGCGAGATCCTCAATTGCAGTTCCGCACGCTGGCCCATTGATCGATGAAGCTGCGCTGCATCGCGCGTTCGAGCGAATCCGCAAGGACGTGGCGATCGGCGTCGATGGCGTTACCAAGGATGCGTACGCGAAGGAACTGGATACGCGGATCCAGGACCTGCACGGGAGGTTGAAGACGAAGCTGTACCGTCACCAACCGATCCGTCGCGTCCACAATCCGAAAGCGCCGGGCAAGACGCGCGCGATCGGTATCTCGTGTATCGAGGACAAGATCCGGCGCCGGAGCATCTCCTTCAGCATCTCGCGATCGATGCTGTCGAAGAAGGACTCGATGTCTGCTTCCAGCACCCAAGCCGCCTCGCCGGTCCACAGGATCCGATTCAGCTCACGCAGCGCATGGTGCGCGCTGCGCCCCGGCCGGAAGCCATACGAACAGGGCAAGAAGTCCTGCTCGTGGATCGCCTCCAGCAACTCGCGTAGCGCGCCCTGAACGATCGGCGACGAGTCGCTGACGCGGCTCGTCGGAAAGTGTCTTCACGTGGGCGTGCTCGACGGCGCGGAATACTCCGAGCCGGACGAGGGAACGGCGCAGGGCTCGATCCTGTCGCCGCTGCTCGGCAACATCTATCTGCATCACGTGCTCGACGCGTGGTTCGAGGCGGAAGTGAAGCCTCGACTGCGCGGTCGCGCGACGCTCAATCGCTATGCAGATGACTTCGTCATCTGCTTCGAGCGGAAGGACGACGCCGAGCGCGTGATGAAGGTGATCGAGCAGCGGATGCAGAAGTTTGGACTCCGGCTCCATCCCGACAAGACGCGCCTATTTCCCTTCGAGAAGCCGCCGCGCAATACGGACGATCGAAAGGGAGCGAGCACCTTTGACTTCCTCGGGTTCACGCTGTTCTGGCGTCGATCCCACACGGGAGCGTGGGCGCTCGGGATGAAGACGCGCCGTGCGCGCCTATCACGGGCATTCGTGTCCGTGGCGGAGTGGTGTCGGAGCCACCGACATCTCCCTGTCGAGGCGCAGCACAAGGCGCTTTGTCGCAGACTGAATGGGCACATCAACTACTTCGGCGTGAATGGCAACCTGGCCAGCTTGGCGCGGCTACTTCAATGGACGCGACGCGTCTGGCACAAGTGGCTCGACCGTCGAAGTCAACGATCGCGAATGACATGGGCGCGCTTCGACCAGCTGTTGAATCGCCTCCCGTTGCCGCGAGCGACATTCGTGTTCAAATCTGGCTCACGGCTTAGTGAGACGACCTCGGCGGAAGAGCCGGATGGTGGAAATCTCCTTGTCCGGTTCTGGTGGGGGCCCGGGCTGAGCGATCAGCCCGGGCTACCCGACACTTCTGTTCGTTCATCACCAGCAGGTGCCGCGCGCGGCCGCGGCGACGAGCGCCAGACCTGCCTTAGACGATCCACCCTGGTTCGCCACCGACCGCGACGCGAGCACCTTGGGGCATCCAGTGCCGGATCTGAATCCGACACTCCTTGCCCTTGAGAAGGACGCGCCAATCTCCGGATCCGTCGTCGCGGAGGAGGGTGGCGCGGTCTTCCGATCGAGCCCCCCTCACAAAGCTTCGGTCGGTAGCGGGGTGCTCTTGGACTAAGGCCGTCGGGCGGGCCGGCTCGACCAAGACGCCCGGCTCAGCCCAGGCGCGGCCCTCTCGGAAAGCACTCACTGCCGGTGTTCAGCCTGAAGGGACCACCTTCGGGCGCGATTTCCAGCCTGAAGGGACCACCTGGTTTTCAGGGTCATGGGACCGACCCGCGAGGGGCGTGCCCCTGATTTTCAGGGTCATGGGACCACCCGATTTTCAGGGTCATGGGACCGCCTTCATGACCTCGAGACCGAGCGGTTCGAGCCGAGCGACCGGAGCGTGAAACGACCGACCCTCCTGCGCGCCGACGTGGGGCAGCGCGCAGGGGGTGCCGGTGAGCTTCCGGGAGCTGACGATGATCGAAGTACGAGAGATCGTGCGCCGCTGGCAGGCCGCACAGCGTGTGCGCGAGGTCGCACGCGAGACGGGACTGGATCGGAAGACGGTGCGCCGCTACTTCGCGGTGCTCGATGCGCTGGGCGTGTCGCGCGACACCGAGCTCGACGATGCGCTCGTGCACCAGGTCGCGTCGCGAGTGCAGACGCGCGCGCTTCCTGAGCCGAGCGTCGAGCGCGAGATGCTGATGGAGCATCGCGATCGCATCGCCGCGTGGCTCACGCAGACGAAGCCGCTGCGACTGACGAAGGTGCACGTGCTGCTCGCGCGCGACCACGGCGTCGACGTGAGCTACGCGACGCTGCGCCGCTTCGCGATCGACGAGCTGAGCTGGCGGATGAAGAAGCCGACGGTGCGTGTGGTCGACGCGCCGCCTGCAGAAGAAGCCCAGGTCGACTTCGGCAAGATGGGCGACGTCTACGACCCGGCAGCGGGTCGCGTGCGCGCGCTCTACGTGCTCGTCGTGACGCTCTGCTTCAGCCGCTACCAGTTCGTGTGGCCGACGTGGGATCAGACGACGGCGACGGTCTGCGAAGGGCTCGACGCGGCGTGGCAGTTCTTCGGCGGCGTCGTGCAGCGCATCGTGCCGGACAACGCATCGTCGATGGTCTCCAAGGCCGACGCGATCGGGCCCACGATCGTCGACGCGTTCGCCGACTATGCGCAGGCGCGCGGACTCTTCGTCGACGCGGCGCGCGTGCGTCAGCCGAAGGACAAGGGCCGCGTCGAGAATCAGATCGCGTACGTGCGCGAGAGCTGGTTCGCCGGTGAGCAGTTCGACGATCTCGAGCACGCGCGTCGAGATGCGGCAGCGTGGTGCCGCGACGTCGCCGGCGCGCGTGTGCACGGCACGACGCGCGAGGTGCCGCGCGACCTCTTCGAGCGTGAGGAGCGATCACTCCTCGGCCCTGCGCCTACCGAGCGATTCGACGTGCCGCACTGGTCCGACGCGAAGGTGCATCCCGACCATCACGTGCAGGTGCTCAAGTCGCTCTACTCCGTGCCGACGCGCTTCATCGGCAAGAAGGTCCGCGTGCGCGCCGACAGTCGCATGGTGCGGATCTATCTCGGCACCGAGCTCATCAAGACGCACCCGCGCGTCGCGGCGGGCAAGCGGTCGACCGACCCGAACGACTATCCGCAGGGCGTCGGCGAGCTCGCGATGAGGAGCGTCGATGCGCTGCTCGCGCGCGCGAAGCAGCGCGGCGCGAACGTCGGTCGCTACGCGGAGCGACTGCTCGGCGGGCCGCTGCCGTGGACGACGATGAGGCAGGGCTACGAGCTCGTGCGGCTCTGCGATCGCTACGGCGAGGCGCGTGTCGACGCGGTGTGCGCGCGTGCGCTCGAGTTCGATGTGATCGACGTACCTCGCATCGCGCGAATGCTGAAGCTCGCGATCGCCGGCGAGGAGCGCGCGCACGACGAAGGCAAGCTGCATCGTCTCTCGAGCGGTGGCGCGCCCCGCTTCGCGCGAGGCGCCGATCTCTTCGCGACGAAGAAGGAGGGCGAGCGATGAAGACGCTGCCGTCGATCTCGCCCGAGCTGAAGAAGGTGCTCAAGAAGCTGAAGCTCGGTCCGATCATCGCGACGCTGCCCGATCGCATGGCGCTCGCGGAGATGCAGAAGCTCTCGCTCGAAGAGACTCTGCTGCTCGTGCTCTCGGACGAGATCGCTCGTCGTGAGAGCAGCGCGTGCGCGCGACGCGCTGCGAAGGCGGGCCTCGATCCGGACATGACTCTCGAGCGCTGGGACTCGAGCGCAAAGGTCCGATACGACAAGCGCGTGCTCGCGGAGCTGACGAGCCTTCGCTTCATCGAGGCGAGCAAGAACGCGGTGATCCTCGGGCCGGTCGGGGTCGGCAAGACGTTTCTCGCGAGCGCGCTCGGCCACATCGCGTGCCGGCACGGCTACAACGTGATCTTCACGCGCGCCGACGCGATGCTCAGGCGGCTCAAGCAGAGCCGTCTCGACAACTCGCGCGACGCGGTGATGACGGAGCTGTCGACGATCGATCTGCTCGTCGTCGACGACTTCGCGCTCGAGCCCATGACGCGCGACGAGAGCCGAGACGTTTATCAGCTCTTCGTCGAGCGCTCGGGCCGCGCATCGACGATCGTCACGAGCAACCGAGACACCTCGGAGTGGCTCGCAGCATTCGACGAGGTGCTGCTCGCGCAGAGCGCGGTCGATCGCTTCATCCACAACGCCTTCGACCTGGTCGTCGAGGGCGAATCCTATCGCGCGAGGCTCAAGCCGAAGGTCAGCGACGACGACCCTCCGCCGTCCTCGCCGGTCGAGAAGAAGACGCTGATCGGAAAGCGCCGCTGACGCGGCGTACGTCGGCGCGCTACGCGCGCCTCCGCTGTCTCGACACGAGCGAGACGGATCGCGCATCCTGCATCCGGTCGCTCGACTTCCCCCTGGTCCCATGACCCTGAAAACAGGGCGGTCGCTTCAGGGTGAAGACCGGCAGCACTCACCGCATTCTTGGTGGGATCTTCCTCGTCCATCGGACCGAGGGTCGCATCGGTGCACGCCGCAGGCGAGGCGTAGCTACACGAACGCTGGAGCCCGTGCGGGGCCGCTGGGCGTCAACAAGAGCGTGGAGCCCGATGGCTCGTCGAATTCTGGACGAAGCTCGCGGAGAGGACCCAGACCCTCCGCTCGTGGGGCATCCGTGGCGCTCCGATCGTCATCATGCGGGGCCCGAATGGCCAACGCTCAAATCGCAACCGCGACGCCGGCTTCGCGCATCGCGTCCTCAAGACGCTTGCGTTCGGGGGCGCCTCGACGGCCCACCGTCGCGAGCGCGGACAGCCGCGCGCTGGGCGAGAAGTGTCGTCGCCAAGCGTGTCACCGGTCCGTCCGCGTCGGAGTGCCGGGGCGGCGTGGCGAGCTCGACGATCGCCGCTCCGGCAATCGCAGGTGCCGACGGAGTCAGCAGATGCCCGATCGCAGCGTGCGCGACCCTGGCCGCCTCGAGGTCGCCGACGGCCACCGCTTCCACCATCGACGAGCTCAGAGAGGCAATCATCCGGGTACGCGGCGAGGTGCCGTCCAAGTGGGGCGAGGCGGGGCTGAGGTGGGACGAGCCGTCGTGGCCCGTCGCATCCGTATCTCGAATCCCTTGCGAATCCGACGTCTCTCGCGCGCCTGCGCAGGCCGAGCCGATTGAAAATCCCCGTTGAATCGAGGATCCCTCAGCGTCCTGACGATGCACGATGTGATCGCGCGGCACTCGACGGCGGATCTCCGCTCGCCGCCGCCGTCGGACCGTTCCCCACGATCGCAAAGAGATGCGAGCTCGAAAGGATTCCTGTCCTATCGGTGCGCTTCGAGCGCGGCGATTGCGACGTCGAGGGCTGCGCGCGTGGCGTCGTCGGTCGTCGCGGTCCGAAGCGCACGCAGGACGGTCGTGGCCGTGGCTACATGCGTAGCTCCGTGCACCGCCTCGGTACTTTCGCCTGCGATTTGGGTGTCGTGTGGAAGGGCCTTCGTCGTCATCGATGCGCTGCGGGCCGCAGGATTCCCATCTGCCGGAGCGCTTCGACTCCCGTCACCAGCATCCACTTCGTGTCTGCTGCCGACGCTCGTCGCGTCGCTGCACTCCGTCCAGCTGGCGCTGGACTCCGTGCAGCTCCTAACGACTCCCGTCACCAGCATCCACTTCGTGTCTGCTGCCGACGCTCGTCGCGTCGCTGCACTCCGTCCAGCTGGCGCTGGACTCCGTGCAGCTCCTAACGACTCCCGTCACCAGCATCCTGATTCCGTCGCGCGTGCTACGCCTCGTCGTGTCGTCACGAGGGACCTTCGAGTGAGCGCGCGCCGACAGGTTCGCTCCTCGGACTCACCGTTCGTCGAGCGCGTCACGCGCGTGACGTACGACGCGGCGGTCCGCGAGCTGTCGACGCCCGACGGCACCTGGGATCTCGTCGTCATCGAGCGCGAGGGACGCAGGCTCGTCCTGCAGACCGGGCTCATCACGCGGCCCGTCGAGCTCGAGAACGACGCGGGCGACGCGTATCTCGCGATCTCGTTCAAGCCGGGCGTGTTCCTCGCGAAGCAGCCCGGCGTGAGCACGGTCGACCGCGGCATCGTGCAGCCGATCCTCTCGCCTCGCGCGTTCTCGATGCACGGCGAGACGCTCGAGATCCCCACGTTCGACAACGCCGACGACTTCGTCGCTCGCCTCGCGCGCCGAGATCTCCTCGCGCGCGACGAGCTCGTCGCCGATGCGGCGCGCGGCGACGTGCGCGCGATCGGGACGCGCACGCTACAGCGCCACTTCGTGCACGCGCTCGGCATCACGCCGAAGCAGCTCGCGCAGATCCAGCGCGCGTGTCGCGCTGTCGAGCTGCTCGAGCGCGGCGTCGCGCCCGCCGCGGTCGCGATCGAGGTGGGCTACTCCGATCAGCCACACATGACGCGCGCGCTGAAGGCCCTGGTGGGTCGCACCCCGGGCCAGATCCGCGGCGGATGAGCGCCTGCCGGAGTGCTCGTCGCGCCGTTCCCGGACGGGAGCGCGCGAAGCGCGCGGACGGTAGGGCCCGGCGGGCGAGCCGATTTGAGCGCCTGCCGGAGTGCTCGTCGCGCCGTTCCCGGACGGGAGCGCGCGAAGCGCGCGGACGGTAGGGCCCGGCGGGCGAGCCGATTTGAGCGCCTGCCGGAGTGCTCGTCGCGCCGTTCCCGGACGGGAGCGCGCGAAGCGCGCGGACGGTAGGGCCCGGCGGGCGAGCCGATTTGAGCCCCTGCCGGAGCCGATTGCGATTGTCGCATTCCTTCAAGAGCGCTCGGAGGGCCGGTGCTTGACTGACCCTCATGAAGATCACGCCCTTCCGAATCGACGTCAGCCAGAACGTTCTCGACGACCTCCGCGATCGCGTCGCGCGCACCCGCTTCCCCGAAGCGCCCGAGGGCTGGAGCGCGGGCACCGACTCCGCGCTCATGAAGCGCCTCACGAAGCACTGGCTCGACGAGTACGACTGGCGTCGTCACGAGTCCGCGCTCAACGCGCACCCGCAATTCGTCGCCGACGTGAACGGCACGCCCATTCACTTCGTGCACGTGCGTGGACGCGGCCCGAGCCCCACGCCGCTGCTCCTGATCCACGCGTTCCCCGACTCGTTCCACCGCTTCGTCGACGCGATCGGTCCGCTCACCGATCCCGCCGCGCACGGCGCCGATCCCGCGCTCTCGTTCGACGTGATCATCCCGTCGCTGCCCGGGTTCGGATTCTCGGGGCACACGGCGATGTCGGTCGACGCGACCGCGGACACCCTCGCCGCGCTCATGAAGGGCCTCGGCTACGACCGCTACCTCGCGGGCGGCGGCGACGGGCCGATCCCCATGGCGATGTCGCACCGCCACGCCGAGTCGGTCGCCGGCATCTACTGCGTCGACGTCGGCTATCCCGACGGCAACACCGACTTCGCGAGCCTCAGCCCCGAGGAGCGCGAGTTCGCGCAGTGGATCCACGCGTGGTGGATGCGCGAGGGCGCGTTCAACATGATCCAGTCCACCAAGCCGAGCAGCCTCGCGTTCGCGCTGAACGACTCGCCGGTGGGCCTCGCCGCGTGGCTCATGATCCTCTTCGCGAGCGGCGCGGAAGATCGCGTCGAAGAGCGCTTCACGCTCGACGCGCTGATCACGAACGCGATGATCTACTGGGTCAGCGGCACGATCGGCTCGGCGATGCGCAGCTATCTCGAGAGCGCACGCGCGATGTACGCGAGCCCCGCCGCGGCTCCGCGCGGTCGGAGCGAAGTGCCCGCGGCAGTCGCGCGGATGCCGCTCGACGCGCCGCTTCCGCGCGCCTGGGCCGAGCGACGCGTGAACGTCGTGCAGTTCACCGAGATGGAGCGCGGCGGGCACCACTCGTCGTGGGAGGTCCCCGACCTCTTCGCGAAGGACCTCCGCGACTTCCTCGCCACGCTGCGCCGTCGCTCGCACTGACGCGCGATGTCCGGCTCGCGCACGGCGCCTCCGCCGACGGCGGGAACTTTCGCCCGCGATCCGTGGTCCGACGCGCGACGTGCGATGGCTGGCGCACCACTTCGAAGAGGGCGGGTGGGGGATGTACCCGCTCGTCGCGTGCCTCGCCGTCGCGCTGCTGATCACGATCGAGCGCGCGTGCGCATTGCTGCGAGCGCGGCCGAACGCGGACGCGCTGCTCGACGCGCTGCGCGCTTGTTTGCGAGTCGGTGACGTGACCGGCGCGATCGCGATCTGCGAGCGCAATCGCGGCCCGCTCGCGCGCATCGCGCTCGCGGGCCTACGCGAGTCGTTGCAGTCGGTGCCACGCATCGAGGCCGCGCTCGCCACGCGATGGATGCTCGAGGCGCAGCCGCTCGCGCGGCGGCTCGGATATCTCCAGCTGATCGTGCAGATCGCGACGCTCTTCGGCCTGCTCGGCACCGTCACCGGGCTGTTCGGCGGCTACGGTCACACCAACGCCGACGCGTCTTCGCGCGCGACGATGCTCGCGCGCGGGATCTCCGA
Source organism: Sandaracinus amylolyticus (assembly GCF_000737325.1). NCBI lineage: Bacteria > Pseudomonadati > Myxococcota > Polyangiales > Sandaracinaceae > Sandaracinus > Sandaracinus amylolyticus. The sequence goes on along the minus strand of NZ_CP011125.1, from coordinate 8,283,158 downwards.
GTCCCTCAACTGCACTGCGGGCGGGCTCTTCGTCTCGATGGTCGCGCTGCTCGCGCTCTGCCTGCTCGACGGCCGCGCCCGCACGCTGCGCGAGGAGCTCGAAGAGGGCACGCTGGCGATCCGCAACATGCTGATCGACCATCGCGAGCACCTGCGATGGAACGGCGCGCGAGCCCCGCTCGACCGTCCGACCTATCGCACGGCGCGGTGAGATGAACATCGGCGACTACTCGGAGTGGCGGCGACATCGCGGTGATCGCGCGAAGTACGCGTGCTTCCGCTGCCGCGTGTGCTTCAAGTGGCCGCACGAGCGCGCCGCGTCGGTCTCGGGCCAGCGGCGCTGCTTCGCGCGTCCGCTCTCCGTGCCAACGTGTCCGCACTGCCGCGCGACGATGCGGCCGATGGGCTACACGTACGAGCCTCCGCCGCGCCAAGACCGCCGCGCGTGGGAGCGCGACGCGCGCCGCTACGCACGTTGAGCCTGCGGCTCGCGCGCGATCGTCCGCCACGATCCCCGCTCGATCGCGAGGGCGGCTGCCTCGCGCCGTGCTCGCGCCACGGCGCGTTCTTCGCGCGGCGCGTCGGTTGCCTCGTCGCGTCGCCCGGAGGACGCGCCATGCAGATCACGAGCACGAAGCTTCGGGGCAAGAAGATCGCGGTGCTCGCCGCGGATGGATTCGAGCACGTCGAGCTCAGCATTCCCGAGAAGGCGCTGCGCCTCGCGGGCGCCGACGTCGAGATCGTCTCGCTCCACCCCGGGCGCATCCGCGGCATGAACATGACCGCGCCGACGAAGACCGTGCGCGTCGATCGCACGATCGACGAGGTGAGCGTCGACGAGTACGACGCGCTCTTCGTCCCCGGCGGGTTCATCGGGCCCGACCTGCTGCGTCAGAGCGGCCCCGCGCGCCGCTTCGTCGCCGCGTTCGACGCCGCGCAGAAGCCGATCGCGACGCTCTGCCATGGCCCGTGGATGTTCGCGTCCGCGGGGATCGCGCGCGGCCGCACGCTCGCGTCGTGGCCCGGCGTGCGGGACGATCTCGTCCACGCCGGCGCGACGTGGCGCGACGAGCCCGTCGTGCGCGACCGCAACTGGATCACCAGCCGCGGTCCTCAGGATCTCAAGCAGTTCGTCCCCGCGATGCTCGCGCTCTTCGCCGACTCCGGGCTCCACGCGGAGGACGCGACCGCGCATCGGCTGCAGACCGGCTCGTCCCCCGCGCACGAGTCGCCGCCCCCGATGGCGGTCGCGGTCGCGCGCATGATCCCGGGACCGACGATTCGCACCGTCGCTGCCGCCGCCGCCGTCGCCGCGGTCGGCGCGCTCGCGCTGCGCGCCGTGAGCGCGTGAGTCAGCGGAGCGCGAGCTCTCCGAGCCTCGCGGCGTGCGCGAGGCTCTCCGTCTTGTGCTCGCGCTCGTCGAGCACCATCGAGCGCAGCAGATCCGCGACGCTCGTGAACCCGTGCACGCCCGCGGGCTCGTGCTCGAGCTCGGGGTGCGCGGCGAGGAAGCGCAGGTACTCGCGCTCCGCGCGATCCTCGAGCTCCGCGTTGAGGTGCAGGCTCCACGCGGGATCGACCCAGTGCGCGATCCACGCGAGACGATAGAGCAGCGCCGCGAGCACGCGCGGAACGACGCGATGTCGCCACCATCCCTCGCGCTCTCCGCGACGCTCGCAGAGCGCGTGCATCCAGAACAGGTGCCGCTGCTCGTTGTCCTGTTGGTGACGGCTGCGCTCGATCGTGCGCGCGTGGCCGCTGCGCGCGTCGACGTCACGGTAGTCGCTCGAGATCGCGCCGTACGCGACGCTCTCCCACGCCTGGTACATCACGCGCGCGATCACCTCGAGCGCGCGGAATTTCGGGAACGATCCCTCGCTACCGTAGACCGCGTCGACCGCTCCGATGATCCCGCGCGCGACGAGCCCCGGCGCGACGTGGGGGGAGGGCTCCTGCGCGCGCGCGAGCCGATCGCGCGCCGCGCGTGCGAGCTCGGGATCGACGTCGCGCAGCGCGGTCATGCGTGCGCCGCGATCAGGAGCACGAGATAGACGATCGAGACCGCGGCGAACCCGAGCGCGAGCTCGCGCTCACCGCCGCGCCACGCCGCGACCGCCGCGAGCGGGGGCACGACCGAGAGGCCGGGATGCATCTCGCTGGTGCGCGCGCGGCGCACTGCGACGCCGATCATCGCGACCCACAGCACGATCGAGCTCGCGAGCGAGAACGTCAGCGCCAGATACACCAGCAACGAAGTCGTGAGCATCACGACTCGCGCTCTGCATCGTGTGTTCCAGGCGCGAGGCCCTGGGCGTCGCCGGCGAGCATGGCGTGGCCGAGCGCCACGCTCGCGTCACTCGGTCGCGGCAGCTCCGCTCGCGCGCTGCATCGGAAGCTCCAGGATCGCGCTCGCGCGCGGCGCGAGCTGCACCTCGCGCACCGTGGGCTCGTATCCGTCGGCGACGATCGTCACCGTGTGTCGCCCCGGCGAGAGCCCCTCGACGCGCAGCGGGACGCGGCCTCGCGACACTCCGTCGATCAGCACCGCGCCGCTCGTCATCGGCGCGGTGCGCACCTCGATCGACGACGTCGCCGCGCCCGCGAGCCACCAGTACGTCGCGCCCGCGCCCACCACGAGCATGAAGAACGCAGCGATCGCGAAGAAGACGACGTCGCTGCGGCGCCGCCGCGGCGCGCTCTGCTCCGCGAGGATGCGCCGGCGCGTCGTGGGATCGCGCCGGTTCTCCGAGGACGCGCGGTGCGGCCCGGTCGGCTCGCGCGACGCCGCCTGCTGCGCCTTCCTCTGCGCGGGATCGGTCTTCCCCGTCGGCAGCAGCGCGCGGATCACCTGCGAGTTGATCTCCGCGGGATCGAGCGAGAGGTGCTCGGGATCGATCGGGATCGTCGAGAGCACCTTCTCGTTCGAGTCGGGGTCGCGCATCGTCGTGCGCAGCTCGTCGGCGACCATCACGCTCGGCTCGCTCTCGCTGCCGGGCGGAGGCGACGTCGCAGGGCCCTTCTCGGCCGACGGATTCGGATCGGTGTCGCGCCCGACCTCGCGCTCCTTGGGCTTGCGATAGGGGCCAAGCTCCGCGAGATCGGTGCGCGGCGGGCGCCAGCTCTCCGCGGCCTGGGTGCGGCCCGGGCGGAACGTCGCCTTGAGCGGCCGCACGTGCGACCCACTGCTCGGCTTCGCGCCCTCGTCGGCGCCGTCGCGCTGGAAGAACACCTCGTAGGGGCCGACCGGGCGCACCTCGATCTCGAGCTTCGCGAGCGGCGAGCCCTCGAAGATCTGCGTCTCGGCGTCCTCGTCGTCGTCGAAGAGATCGTGCGCGCCGATCTCGAGGCGCGTGCTCGAGTTGGTGCGCTTGCGCTTCGCTTCGGGCTGCACGCTCGGACGGCGCCCGATCAGATCGAGCACGTCGAGGCGCGCCTTCTCCTCCGCCATCTCGTCGCGGAAGATGCCGCGCAGCCACGTCGTCAGCGTGAAGCGCTCGTAGCCCGGCGCCGCCTCCGCGAGGAACAGCGTGAGCGCCTTCTGCATCTCGTGCGCGCTCTCGTATCGATCGTCGGCGCGCTTGCTGAGCGCGCGCATCACGATCTCGACGAGCTTCGCGGGCGTGCCGGGCGCGGCCTCCTCGAGCGGCGGCACGTCGGCCTCGCGCACGAGCTCCATCGCCTCGAAGTTGTTGGCGCGCGAGAAGAGCGGGCGCCCCGTGATCATCTCGTAGAGGCACGTGCCCGCGGCGAACTGATCGCTGCGCGCGTCCATCGGCGCGCCGCGCACCTGCTCCGGGCTCATGTAGCCGACCTTGCCCTTGAGCGTGCCGGCCTGGGTCTTCGTGCTGCGCGACGCGGCCTTCGCGATGCCGAAGTCGATCAGCTTCACCTTGCCGTCGAAGCTGACGAGCACGTTCTGCGGCGAGACGTCGCGGTGCACGACGTTGAGCGGCTTGCCGTCCTTGCCCTTCGCGGTGTGCGCGAAGTGCAGCGCCTCGCACATGCGCGCGCCGACGTACGCGATCGTCGTGGGCTCCATCGGCAGCGAGAGCTCGCGCAGCCGCCGCAGGATGCCGAGCAGGTCGCGGCCCCACACGAACTCCATCGCGATGTAGAGCGAGCTGCCGACCTTGCCGAGCTCGTGGATCTGTACGATCCCCGGGTGCTCGAGCTGGCCCGCGATGCGCGCCTCGTCGACGAACATGTGCAGGAACTCTTCGTCGTCGGAGAAGCGCGGCAGCAGGCGCTTGATCGCGAGCAGGTCCGAGACGCTCTCGTCCTGCACCGTCTTGCCGAGCCACACCTCGGCCATGCCGCCGGTCGCGATCTTGTCGAGCAGCAGGTACTTGCCGAACGTGACCAGCTTCGACGCCTCGGCGTCATGCGCCTCGGTGGCACCGCGCTGCGTGCTGGTCGTCGGCGCGGACATCAGTACGCGTTCTCCCTCACCGCGGAGCCGAAGACCGTGCGCAGCACGATCTCGATGTCGAAGAGGACGCTCCAGTGCTGGATGTAATAGAGGTCGTGCTCGACGCGCGAGAGCATCTTGTCGAGCGTGTCCGTCTCGCCGCGCCAGCCGTTGACCTGGGCCCAGCCGGTGATGCCGGGCTTCACCTTGTGCCGCAGCATGTACTCGTCGATCAGCTTCTTGTAGTGCTCGTTGTGGGCGATCGCGTGGGGGCGCGGCCCGACGATCGACATGTCGCCCTTGAGCACGTTGAGGAACTGCGGCAGCTCGTCGAGCGAGCTGCGGCGCAGGAACGCGCCGAGCTTCGTGACGCGCGCGTCGTTCTTCGTCGCCTGCGTGACCTTCGCGCCGTCCTCCGCGACCGTCATGCTGCGGAACTTGTAGACGAAGAACTCCTTGCCGTTGAGCCCGTAGCGGCGCTGCTTGAAGAGCGCCGGGCCCTTGCTCGTGAGCTTCACGCCGATCGCGCACGCGAGCATCACGGGGGCGCTCACCGCGAGGAACACCGCGCCGAGCACGATGTCCTCGAGGCGCTTGAGCCGCTCGGCCCACGGACGATCGAACGGCGAGCCGAGCAGGAGGCCGCGCATCGCCTGATCGTCGAGGGAGAGCGCGATCGCGAGCGCCATCAGGTACGCGTCCTCGCTGAGGTCGTACGCGCCGTCGGCCTCGCACACGTGACGCGCCATCGCGAGCAGCGCGCGGCGCTTGATCGGCGGGTCCGCCGAGTACGCGTGCACCGCGGACTCGAGGTCGAAGCGGCTCGCGTCGAAGTCGCGCAGCCGCTGCTCGAGCTCGACTGGCAGCACGCGCGTGCCGAGCAGGTCGAGCAGGCAACGTCGCACCGCGTCGCGCTCGCGATCGCAGAAGCGCGTGTCGGCGTGCACTGCGCCGAGCAGGATGTCGGCGACCGGGTACAGCGAGGTCGCGTCGATCGCGGGAGGAGGCATGGTCGCCGGGGACGCCATCGGCCCACGGTTCTACCACGAGCGCGGCCCACACCTGCCCACGTCCGCGAGGTTCCGCGTGTGCCAAGTGGGCGATCGACGCGACGTGTCCGCTAACCCGAAGAACATCGGCTCGTCCCGCCGCTCCTACCGTCCGCGCGCTTCGCGCGCTCCCGTTCGGGATCGGCGGGACGAGCACTCCCGCAAACGCTCGCCCGCCGCTCCTACCGTCCGCGCGCTTCGCGCGCCCCCGTTCGGGATCGGCGGGACGAGCACTCCCGCAGGGTTAACCCGCCGCCGGCTCCTCGGCGTCGTCGCGCTCACGCGACTCGGGGCGAAGCGCGTCCGAGAGGAACGCGAACGCCTCGGCCAGGCGCGGATCGACGCGCGACTGCGCGCGCACCAGCGCGTTCGCGTCGAGCAGCTTGCGCCACAGGTCGTCCTCGGCGACGAGCCGCGCATCCATCAGCACGCGGAGCTTCGTGTCGGCCTCGCGGCGCAGCGCGTCCTCCTTGTCCGCGGCCTTGATCGCGAGTCCGAGTGCGCGCCGCAGCTGCGCGCGCGTGAGCCCGGTGAGGCGAACGCTCGGGTTCTCCTCCCACACGCGCAGGAACGTCTCGATCAGCTCGCGGTAATCGCGCCGCGGTCGGAGCTTTCGCGAGCGCTCCGCGGGTGTGAGCGCGATCGGCGCAGGCTTCGCGCGCTTCTTCGCAACCTTCTTCGCTGACTTCTTGCCGACCTTCTTGGTGTTCTTCTTGGTCGCCACGTGATCTCCGTCGGTTCGAGCGCGATCCCACACGATCGCAGCAGGGAAACTGACGGAAAACATTGGTCATTCGCAACGTCCGTACTCGGATACGGAGATCTCGCCTTCACCAGGCGACCGCTTCGCATCGCGAAGGCGACCACATCGCATCACCGATGCCGGGACCTCGCCTGGCGCAGGCGAGGTCACCGCCTGCCGTAGGCGACGAGGCCGCCCGGCGCAGGCGACGCGGACGCTACGCGGTCTCGCGCTCCACGAGCTCGACGGCGCACTCGAGCTCGAGCGCGAAGCGACCGCGGCGCGTCGGCACGATGCGGACCTCGGGGCACTTCTGCTCGAGGCGCTTGCGCAGCAGGATGAGCCGGCTCTCGAGGTTGTCCTTGATCGCCGGCAGGCCGAGCCAGGGATCGAGGCGCAGCTCGCGGTTCGAGTACTCGGTGCGCCGCTCGCGCGCGTGGGCGTTGAGCAGCTTCCAGAGGATCTTCCCGGGCACGTTGCGGATGAGGTACTCGCCGTCGACGAACACCGCGTCGTCGTTCTTGTAGAAGCAGAAGACGCGGGTGCGGTCTCCGCCGGGCAGCGAGATGCGGATGCGATCGGGATCGGGACGACGCGCGCTCGGGCTCTCGTCGTCGTCCTCGTCGTCCTCGTGCTCCGCGAGGTGGTCCATGCGGCTCGCGATCTGGTTCGCGAGGACCTGGAGGAACGCCTCGTGCCACGGCTCGAACGCGGCGGGATCGCGGCTCTCGATCGCGAGCACGCCGAGCAGGCGATCCTCGACCAGCAGCGGCAGGCCGAGCTGGCTGCGCGCGTCGGGCAGGCCGGGCAGCGGGATCTCGGGGCGCACGTTGGCCTGCGAAGGCGCGCGCCGGGTCGCGTCGCGGATCGCGCGGCCGTAGCGCAGGCCCGCGTCGATGCCCGCGACGGCGAGCACGCGCCGCTCCTCGGCGACGGTGCCGACGAGGCCGTCGCCGATCGCGACCTCGGCGCCGATGCCTCCGTCGCCGTAGCCGTGGCTCGCGATCGTGACGAGGCGCTTCCCGCTGCCGTCGGGCACGAGGACCATCGCGTGGCCGAACCCGAAGAGCTCCTCGAGCGCGGCGAGCGTCGACGCGAGGAGCGCCTCGAGATCACACGCGCGGTTGATGCGCGCCGAGACGGTCTGCAGCGCGCGCAGCTCGCTCGCCGGGCCGGGGATCGCCATCGGCTCGTCGTGCCCGGTGATGCTCGGCTCGGCGCCGGTGAGGAAGTCCGCGAGCACTTCGATCTCGAGCACCTCGAACACGTCGGACGAGAGCAGCTTGAAGACGCCCTTCATCCCGGTGTGCGAGGCGATCGCGTCGAGGCGCGCCGACATCGACTCGAAGAGCGCGCCGTCGCGCTCGCTGCGCAGGAAGCGCAGGCGCATCTGGTAGGCCTGCAGCGTGAGCGGGTCGACGATCTGCACGCACGCGAGCGGGCTCTGATCGAGGTTGCGCCGCGTCTTGTTGAAGAACTGGCAGGAGAGCGCGACGTGGCGATCGTCGACGACCTGCACGTGGCTCACGTAGCTGACGTTGGGCAGACCGTCGGCGTCGCAGGTCGCGATCGCGCCGGGCACGATCCCCTGGAAGCAGCGCGAGAGGCGCTCGAGCGGGACCGCGAGCTTCACGAGAGGCGCGCTCCCGCGGCGGGACCGGGCGTCTGCTCGAAGACGTCGGTCACGTCGAGATCGATGGCGACGGCGGGCCAGGTGGACACGCGCATCGTGACGCGGCGCGGGATGCCGACCACGTCGAGCGCGACCGCGAACGACGCGCGATAGGACTCGACGATCGCGCGCTCGTCGTCGCTCGCGTCGCGCACCGCGGTCGTCGTGCCCTTGAGCTGGTAGGTGCGGTGATCGTGGGGGCGCGAGAACGTGAGCGCGATGCGCGGCTCGACAGCGAGGTTCGCGACGGCGCGCGCGCCGACCGCGCGCGGGACGAAGATCGTGACGCGCGCCGGGCCCCGGACGACGACGCCGACGGCGCGCGTGCACTCGGGCATGCGCTGCGCGTCGCGCGTCGCGATCAGCATCGAGGGACCGCTCTCGAGAACGTCGACGAGCTCGGCGGACAGCATCGTTTCCCGACCGAGCAATCTAACAGATGGTCACTCGGTCGGCGGGGGCGTTTCGATGGGGGTCGAGGCGTCGGCGGGGAGCTGCAGCCGCGGCGTGCGCGCGCCCGGCCCGTCGACGAAGTACGCGACCGCGCTGCGACCGATCGCGAGCGTGCCCGCGCCCGCGACGCTGCCCGAGACGAGCGTGCCCGCGCCGGGGATCAGCTTCACGAGCTGCTGCGCGCCCCAGCGAAGCCCGAACGCGGCGCCGCCCATCACACCGACCGAGCCGAGCCACTCGAGCGCGGCGCGTCGATCCCAGGGCTGGCCCGCGAGGTACGCGACGCCGCTGACCATCACGCCCTGCAGCGGGAGCAGGATCACCGCGTCGGAGAACGGGACCGGCATGAGCCCGACGGTCACCGCGGCCGCGGCGCAGTGGTTCACGATCGTGCGCGCGAGCTCGCGGCGCATCTCGACCGGCACCGCGAGCGCGCGCACTGCCTCGACCTTCGCCTCGTCGGCGAGCGCGTCGTGGATCGCGGCCGCGACCTCCTCGACGTTCCATCGAACCGGCTGATCGGGGCCGCCGAGCTCGCCGCCCGCGAGCACCGGGATCGGGCGCGTGATCTTCGTGGTCGTGCCCGCCTCGAGCTGCTTCTTCAGCGCGAGCGTGGCGGCGTCGAGGCGCGCGAGATCCTCGGTCGCGAAGCGCACGCCCGACTCGGCGGCCTCGGGCTCGGTGACGCGATCGACGTGGGTGATCACGCCGATCGTCGCGGGGCGCGCGGCCTTCGCGTCGCCGATCGTCTTCGACTCGGCGAGCATCGTGTGGATCTGCGCGAGCGTCTCGCGCGCGGCCGCGCCTTCGGTCTCGGGCGCGTCGGCGCGCGCCGCGACGACGATCACGTCGGGCACGCTCTCGTCGAGCGCGCGGCGCACCATCGCGAGGCGTCCGCCCTCGAGCGGACCGCTCGCGACCTCGAGCCAGTCGAGGTGACGACCACCCGCGTCGATGCGGATCCACGCGTCGGGCGGCGATGCCGCGTGCTCGCCGAGCGGCAGCGCGGGCAGGCGGAGCAGCGAGTTCGCGAGGCTGGTGCGTCCGCTGCCGCGCGCGCCGACCGCGAGCACGCGCGGCGTGCGGCGGTCGTACAGCAGCTTGCGCAGGTGGGTGAGGTCCTTCTTCAGCGAGCCGAAGAAGGGCAGGCGATCGACGATCGCGAAGAGGTCGTCGAGCTCACCGTGGTGCGGCGGCGGCGAGGGCGGATGATCGTCGTCGGAGCGGCGGGTCATCGAGGAATGGCATGCACCCCCGGGGGCGGGAGGTGCAAGGGCAACCCGCACGACGTCGGGATTCTTCACGCATCAGCGCACGGCGCGGATGCCCCACTCGGCGCGCAGCTCGTCGAGCTCGCGCGCGAAGTGATCCTCGATGCGGATCGGCGCGAGGAACTTCGCGCGACGCCCGTCGCGATAGCCCGCGGCGGCCATGCGCACGATGCGCGGATCGGTGACCGAGAAGCGCACGCCCGCGGCGAGCGTGACCGCGGCCGCGCTCGCCATCCCGGTGTTGCCCCACGTGAAGGCCTGCAGCGCGACCTCGCCGGCGACGTCGCTGTCGTAGCCCGTGAGCACGTGCCAGAGGTCGTGCACCTGGCGCATGCGCTGCGCGATGTACGAGGGCACCTCGGGCAGGCCGGGCGGCGACTGGAAGAGGTCGGGGTCGAGCCCGTTCGCGTCGAGGAAGCGCACGTACGCGCCGCCGAGCGTGCTCGCGGGCATGGCGCGCAGCGCGTCGTAATCGACCGTCGAGCGATCGATCGCGGGTCGCTCGCGGAGCAGGCGCGCGCCCTCGTCGTCGGTGGTGAAGCGCGCGAGGAACGTGGGGTACGTGCCGCGGTTGACGAGCAGGCCGACGTAGAAGACCTGCTTGGTGTCGTCGGGATCCGCGATCAGCGCGCGCAGCGCGCGGTACGCCATCGCGGTGCGCTGGAGCGGCGTGCCCTCGAGGGCGATGCGCGCGGCCTCGCGCTCTCGCGGATCTTCCGGGGGCGCGGGCTTCGCGGCGGGCGCGCTGCGGGGACGTTCGGTCGACGGCGTCGCGTGCTGGGTCGCGTGCATGGGCGCTCCTGTTGTCAGATCTGACAATAGGCGGATGCGCTCTCTTGTCAAGCGTGCCAATACGCCCCGGGCTATCTTCGCGGCGATGGCTCGTACCCCTGCCCGCGGGCGAACGTCTCGCGCCGCGGCACCGTCCGCCTCCTCCGAGAAGAAAGCCGCGCCCGAAGCGCGCAGCACGCGCCGTCGTCGGAGCCCCGAGGAGGCGCGCCGGCTGATCCTCGATGCGACGAAGACGCTGCTCGCGCAGCACGGCCCCGACGCGGTCGGGCTCAAGGAGGTCGCGAAGGCGGCGGGGGTGAGCCACGCGCTCGTCTCGCACTACTTCGGCACCTACGACGCGCTGGTCGAGGCCGCGCTGCGCGATCACATGCTCGAGACGCGTGTCGAGACGCTGCAGCGCATCGCGGACGTCGCGCACGCGGGGCCGGCGGAGTGGGTCGAGATGTGCTTCGAGCAGCTCGCGCATCCGCTCTCGGGGCGGCTGCTCGCGTGGGCGATCCTCAGCGGGCGCATGGACAGCGAGGACTTCTTCCCGCGTCGCGATCAGGGCATGCGCTTCGTCGCGGACGCGATCGAGGCGCGGGTGCGCGCGCAGCTCGGCGAGGATCGTGTGCCGGCGCGCGAGGACATCGAGTTCGGGATGCTGCTCGTGTTCTCGGCGGCGCTCGGGTACAGCTTCTCGCGCACGGTGCTCTGGGAGAGCCTCTCGAAGAAGCCGAGCGCGGAGCGCGATCGGTGGTTCCGCGAGAAGCTCGGAGAGCTCGTGACGGATGCGCTGCCGATCGCGCGCGGGCTCGCGCACTCGGGCTCAGAGCGCGACGAGTAGGTACCCGGCGATCACGGGAGACAGTGCGAGCGCGGCGATGCGCGCGAGGCGTGTCGAGCGGCCGCTCGCGCGGAGCAGCGCGGCGGGCAGCCAGAAGAGGCCCATCACGAGCAGGCCGGCAGTCCCACCGAGCTCCGCGGCGCGGACCCAGCCGAGCCCTCCGTCGCTCGCGAGCGCGACGCTCGCGGCGCTGAGCGCGCCCCAGTTCGCGCCGAGCCCCGCGCCCGCGCCGAGCAGCACGAGCACCGGGAGACGCCGCACGCGGCGCGAGAGGAGCCACGGCGCGCCCGCGCCGATCGCTGCGCCGATCAGCGCGCTGGTCGCCGCGACCGCGAGCGCGAAGAGCGCGCTCGCGCCGAGCATCGTGGCGACCGCGAGCGCGCTCGCGCCGCCGACCCACGCGAGATCGAGCGCCCATCCGCGGCGCGTCAGGAGTCGCTCGATCGCGAGGTCGTTCGTCTCGGGCTCGGGGATCGTGATCGTCGTCGTCATCGCTCGCTCCTCCAGTGCGCGGAGGGCGATGGCAACGCGCGTTCCACCGCGTTTTCTCGGCGAGAACGCGAGATCCGTCGCGCGCCGCGCGACAGAACGTCAGCGCGGCGTGCGAGCGTCACGACATTCAGTCGGTGCGGATCGATCCCGCGATCTGCCGCGTCGCGACGTTGAGGCGGTTCCAGGTGTTCACGTTCGAGATCCCGAGGACGAGCGCGGCGAGCGCGGGCTCGTCGAAGTGGTGCGTGACCTCGCGCCAGAGCTCGTCGGGCACCGGGTCGGCGCGATCGGCGACGCGCGTGATCGCCTCGGTGAGCGCGAGCGCGGCGCGCTCGGCCGGCGTGAAGTGCGGCGACTCGCGCCACGCCGCGACCGCGAAGATGCGCTCGTCCTTCTCCTCGCTGCGCTTCAGCGCGCGCGAGTGCATCTCCACGCAGAAGCTGCAGCCGTTGATCTGGCTCGCGCGCAGGTTCACGAGCTCCAGGGTGCGACGGGGCACACCTGCTCTCTCGATCGCGGCGCCGAGCGCCTGGAGCGCCTGCATCGCGTCGGGGACCATCATCGCGGGGTGCTTCATCCGTGCTCGCATCGTCATCTCGAACCTCCTGATCGTCTGACGGATGGCGGAGCGCGGATGTGACCGGTCACGTGCACGTCGTTCCATCCGTCATCGAGATCGAGGAGAACGACGGGATGGAACAGCTGGCGGAGCGATGGCTCGCGGATCGTGATCACCTGCGCGCGGTCGCGTATCGGATGCTCGGATCGGCGAGCGAGGCCGACGACGCGGTGCAGGAGGCGTGGATCCGGGTGAGCCGCGCGGACACGAGCGAGGTCGAGAACCTGCGCGGGTGGCTGACGACCGTGGTCGCGCGGGTGTGCCTCGACATGCTCCGCTCGCGGAAGTCGCGCCGCGAGGACGCGCTCGATGGACACGCCGAGCGCGTCGGTGAGGGCGATCCCGAGGCCGAGCTCGCGCTCGCCGACTCGGTCGGGGTCGCGCTGCTCATCGTGCTCGAGACGCTGCCGCCGGCGGAGCGCGTCGCGTTCGTGCTCCACGATCTCTTCGACGTCTCGTTCGACGAGATCGCGCGCATCGTCGATCGCTCGGAGGTCGCGGCGCGACAGCTCGCGAGCCGCGCGCGCCGGCGCGTGCAGGGCGCCCCGAGGCCGGACGACGCGGCGATCGCGCGGCAGCGCGCGGTGGTCGAGGCGTTCGTCGCGGCGGCGCGCGGAGGGAGCATCGACGCGCTCCTCGCGGTGCTCGATCCCGACGTCGTGCTGCGCGCGGATCGCGCGGCGGTCCCGGCGGGGGCGGAGACCGAGGCGCGCGGCGCGGAGGTGGTCGCGCGGCGTGCCTCGCAGGCGCGGGCCCGGCACGGGACGCTCGCGGTGGTCGACGGCGCGGTGGGCATCGTCGTGGCGCCGCGCGGCGTGCTGCGCGGCGTGCTGACGTTCACGTTCGCGCACGATCGCATCACGTCGGTCGAGGTGATCGCGGATCCCGAGCGGCTCCGCGCGCTCGACATCTCCGTGCTCCCGGCGTGACTTCCGCGCGGCCGGTCGAATCGGACAGAATCGCGGGAGGGCGGGGGAACGAACCATCGTGCGCGCGCATCTCGTGGCACTCGCGTTCGTCGCGGCGACGTCGCTGCTGCCGGCGTCGGTGCGCGCGCAGACGGCGGTGCATCCATCGAGCGACGCGCTCTACATCGGGTTCCGCGCGGAGCCGGGCGTCGCGTATCTGGTCGCGTACGACCTCGACATCCTCGTCACGGATGCGAGCACGGGCATCTCGATCGGGCCCTCGGTGTCGATCGCGTTCGGCGGCGACAGCTCGACCGATCTCGGACGCCAGCAGGAGTACCTGATCGCGGCGGACTTCGTGCGCGCGCGGCTGACCGTCGCGCAGGGCTACGGGCTGCGCGCGACGGTGCTGATCGGCGCGGGCATGTACCTCGTCGGGCTGCCCGAGCAGGAGCGCGCGCCGCACGTCGCGCTGCTCGACGACGGCACCGAGGTGATCGTGCGCGAGCGCTACGCGTCCGCGCTGCTGCCGGGCGCGCTCTTGACCGGCGGCGTCGGCGGCGACTGGTACTTCGACGCGCACTGGGGGATCGCCGCGTTCCTCGTCGGGCACGTGCGGCTCGACGATCTGAATCGGATGCCCGCGTTGTGGATCGAATTCGGAGCCGGCGTGCGATGGGGCGAGTGATCGCGGCGCTCGTGATCGCGCTCGGCGCGAGCGGTTGCAGCTTCGTCGTGTCGACGATCCGTCAGGCGCTCGAGACCTCGAGCCCGGGCACGACGCTCGTGGAGTCGCAGCGCGTGCGCGGCTCGACGCGCGGCGGGCCCTCGGGGCTGCGCGCGATCTCCTGCGGGAACGCGGCGGGCTCGCCGATGCGCAGCGTGGTCTTCGTGGCGCCGCGCAGCGCGACGTACGTGTTCGAGTCGGCGACGACCGACTACGACGGAGTGCTCTCGGTGTGGGATCCGAGCACGGGCGAGCTCGGGTGCAACGACGACCACTCGAGCACGCGCGCGTCGCAGGTCACGGTGCCGCTGCGCGAGGGACAGCGCGTCGAGGTCGTGCAGGGCGGGTACTCGGGCGCCGCAGGGAGCTACGAGCTGTGGGTCAACGGCGGCGCGGCGGTCGCGACCACGGCAGCGAGCGCGAGCGACGGAGGCACGCCCGAGCCGCCGCAGGTGCTCGCGGCGAGCACGACGGTGCAGGGCGACACCCGGTTCCGCGCGCCCGTCGTGGGGATCGACTGCCCGCCCGTCGGCCCGATGCAGGAGTGGGCGTTCACGGCGACCGAGGACGGCGCGCAGATGTTCCAGGTGCAGGCGGACTACGACGCGTACCTCGGCGTCGTGCCCGAGGGAAGCACGACGTCGATGGCGTGCAACGACGATCACGGCGACATCACGCGATCGCAGGTCGTGATCGACGTGGTCGCGGGCGTGACGTACCGCGTGATCGTCGGTGGGCTGTCGGGCGGCTCGGGGACGTACACGCTGACGTCGACGTCGCTCGCGACCGGCGGGCCCGTCACGGTCGGCCAGCCGGTGTTCTTCTCGAGCGGCGCGGTGAGCTCGCAGCCGGATCGTTGCGGCGCGCCCGCGGGATCGGTCGATCGGACGTTCACGTTCCGCCCGCCCGCGGAGGCGTTCTACGCGATCCAGACCGACGCGCCGGGATGGCTCGTCGTGAGCGACGGGCGGCGGACGCTCGCGTGTGTGTCGCTCGCGGCGCAGCACCGCGCAGGGCTCGCGCTCAAGCCGGGGCATCGCTACGAGATCGTGATCGAGCTCGGCGCGAGCGACGGCGGTGCGCACTTCTTGTCGGTCGAGCGGATCGCGCCCGAGGCGCCGGAGTGGCGCGGAGAGTCGAGCGCGCCGATCGACGTCGTACCGCTCTGATCTGACCGTCCTCAGTAGGCCCAGCGCTGCGCGATCGGGATGCGACGTCCGGGGCCGAACGCCTTCTTCGTCACGATGAGCCCGGGCGGCATCTGGCGCCGCTTGAACTCCGCGATCTTCATCATGCGCGCGACGCGCGCGACGATCGCGGGGTCGAACCCCGCCTCGACGACCTCGCGCGTCGAGCGCTGACCCTCGACGAGGTGCGCGAGGATCGCGTCGAGCACGTCGTACGGCGGCAGCGTGTCCTGATCCGTCTGGTTGGGACGCAGCTCTGCGCTCGGCGGCTTCGTCAGCGTGCTCTCGGGGATGATCTCGCGTCCCGCCTGACGGTTCACCTCGCGCGACACGCGGTACACGAACGTCTTGTAGAGATCGCTGATCACCGCGAGCCCGCCGGCCATGTCGCCGTAGAGCGTGCAGTAGCCGCACGCGACCTCGCTCTTGTTGCCGGTGTTGAGCAACATCGCGCCGGCGCGGTTCGCGAGCGCCATGAGGATCGTCATGCGCAGCCGCGCCTGCACGTTCTCGAACGTCACGTCGTCGGCGGGCGCGGGCCCGAGCGCGGCGAGCGGCGCGCGAAGCAGGTCGTCGTACGGCGCGAAGATCGGCTCGATCGGCACGATCTCGAAGCGCATGCCGAGGCTCGTCGCGAGCGCGCGCGCATCGGCGATCGAGTGCTCGCTCGAGTAGCGGCTCGGCATCGCGATGCCGAGCACACGATCGGGCCCGAGCGCGCGCACCGCGATCGCCGCGACGAGCGCGCTGTCGATGCCGCCCGAGAGGCCCAGGATCGCGCTCTTCATGCCGCATCGCGCGGCGTAGTCGCGCACGCCGAGCGCGAGCGCGTCGAGCGCCGCGGCCTCGTCGGTCTCGGGCCACGCGCGCTGCGGGCCGCCCGGCGCGACGTCGCACACGAGCACGTCGGGCGCGAACGCCGCGGCGCGGGCCCACGTCGCTCCGTCGGGGCCGAGCACGAGCGAGGAGCCATCGAAGATCAGATCGTCGTGCCCGCCGACCTGGTTGACCATCACCACCGGGCGCGCGTGCTTCTCGGCGATCGCCGCGAGCATCGCGGCGCGCCCCTCGCGCTTCGTGAGCGTGAACGGCGAGCCCGCCAGGTTGACGATCACGTCGGCGCCCGCGCGCACCACCGCGTCGACGGGATTGCCCTGGTAACGACGGCCGCGCATCACGGTCACGTCGTTCCACGCGTCCTCGCAGATCGTGATGCCGAGCTTCACGCCCGCGACGTCGACGATCGGATCGCTCGTGCCCGCCTCGAACCAGCGGTCCTCGTCGAACACGTCGTAGGTCGGGAGCAGCTGCTTGTGGATCACCTGCGCGATGCGCCCTTCGCGCATCACGAGCACCGAGTTGTGCAGGTCGCGACCGATGCCTCCGGTCGCGCGCGTCGGTGCGCCGACGAGGCAGACGAGATCGGGCGGGAGCGCGCGCGCGAGCGCGTCGCATGCGCGCTCCACCGCGTCGACGAACGACGGGCGGTCGAGCAGATCGCGCGGGCCGTACGCGGTGATCGCGAGCTCCGAGAACAGCGCGACCTGGGCGCCCCCGTCCTTCGCGCGCCGCGCGGCCTCGGCGATCGCGGCGACGTTCGCGTCGAGATCGGCGATCGCGTAGTCGAGCTGACAGAGCGCGATGCGGAGCGGCTTCACGAAGCGCGCCCGTTCCCGTTCGGCTCGCGCTTCGGACCGACGAGCGTGCGCAGCGTCGCGCGCGTGACGACCTCACCCTTGGCGTCGCGCATCTCGACCTCGACCGCGTACTCGCGCTTCTCGCTCGACGCGATGCGCGGCGGGCGGCTCTCGGCGGTGATCGTTCCGCGCGCCTTCTTGACGTACTCGAGCGACATGCCCGCGACGATGAAGCGCGCGTCGTCGGGCAGCGCGTACGCGACCGCGACGTTGCCGCAGAGCTCGGCGAGGTTCGCGAGCGCGATCGCGTGCACGCAATCGAGGTGGTTGCGCACCGGCTTGCGGTCGCGGAGCTCGACCTTCGCGTAGCCCTCGCGCAGCTCGACGACGTGCGCGTGGATCGAGCCGGTGTAGGGCGCGGCGCGGCCGACGAAGCGCGAGAAGAGGCGGGTGCCGCCGGGGACGCTGCTCAGGCGATCCCACGCGGTGCGGATGAGGTTCCCGCGGCGCTCGATGTCGGGGCGGAGGACGGAGCCGATCTGCGCGGCCCAGCCGCCGGTGGAGGACGTCATGGCGCGGAGCTTGGTTCGGGGGGCGCCAGGGCTGCAAGGGTTCGGCGAGCGTCAGCTCGCGTCCTTCTCCAGCCCGCGCAAGAGCAGGAGCAGCGCGCTCTCGAGCTCTTGCGCGAAGTCGAAGCGCAGCGAGCCCACGTCGTCGTTCGCGTCGAGCACCTTCTTCGCGTTCGGCGAGACCTCGCACAGCGCGTGCAGGCCGACGACCAGCGCGTAGGTGCGCACCAGCAAGTGCGCGCCGCCGCCGGGCCCGAGGAAGCTCATCTTGCGCTCGAGGATCGCGCCGATCTTCGCGAGCCCTTCGACCAGCTTCCGCTTGAACGCGAGGATGCGCTCTCCGTCCGCCTCGTGCTCCAGCACCGAGCCGAGGATCGCGAGCAGTCGCGTCAACGTCGGTCGCTCCACGAGCCCGCTCGCGAGGATGCGCGCGGCGCGCGCGCTGCCGAGCTTTCCGCGCGTCGCTTCGACCTCGCGCTCGAGCGCCTCGATCCACTCGACCAGCAGCGTCTCGGTCAGCGCGAGGAAGAGCGACTCCTTCGTCGGGTAGTAGA
Organism: Sandaracinus amylolyticus; assembly: GCF_000737325.1. Classification (NCBI taxonomy): domain Bacteria; kingdom Pseudomonadati; phylum Myxococcota; order Polyangiales; family Sandaracinaceae; genus Sandaracinus; species Sandaracinus amylolyticus. Next base: position 8,265,252 of record NZ_CP011125.1, on the reverse strand, counting down.
CGAACACGGTGCCCTTCGCGAGCCCCGCGCGCGCCGCGACGTCCGCGACCTTCACCTGCGTGTAGTGCTGCTCCTCGAACAGCGAGCGCGCCGCGTCGAGCAGCACGCGTCGCCGCTCGTCCTTGTCTTCTTCCTTCCGCGCTCGCAGCACCGTTCGCATGGTGCGCGAAAAGGTAGCTGACCTGCGGTCAGGATTCACGCCTTCAGCGGCGGCGGCTTCACCGAGCGCAGCGTGGACAGATGCTCGCGCAGATCTTCGATCTCGTAGTCGAGCGTGAGATCCGAGTACTCCGCTTCCTTCATGCCGAGCGCCTTCGCGAGCGAGACGAGGTACTCGTCCTCCGCGACGTCGACCTCCTCGTCGGCATCGCGCACCGCCGCGACGAGCTCGAGCAGGCGCCGCTTGCGCTCCGGCTCGGCGCTCGCGAACGTCGCCGCGCACTCGGCGAGCGAGAAGTCGCCGGGCTCGAAGAGCTCGATGCGCTTCTCGATCGACTCCGGGAGGTCGCGTTGATCGAGCAGCTCCTTCAGGAGATCGCGCACCACGTGGATCTCCTCGCCGCTCTTGCTCCCGTCGGCGTGGACCGCGCCGAGCAAGAGGTCGGTGATCACGAGGATGCTCTGGCTCGTCTCGCTCATGGGCCGCGAGCGTACAACATCGGTGCGTGCTAGTGCGTCCGCCCCCTTTCGTTCGTGGGTGAGCACACGTGAGCGACGAACAGCATCCCGGCGCCGACATCGAGGCGTGCATCGCGACGCTCGAGCGCATCGTCGAGGATCGCGGGCTGCTCGCCGAGGTCGACGAAGAGACGCGACAGCGCCTGGTGAAGGCGGCGGGGCTCGTCTCGCGCCCCGACCGCGCGGCGCTGCGCAAGATGGCGAAGGCGTTCCGCCGCAAGGAGCGCGACGAGCGAAGGCGCGCCGACGACGAGGTGCTCGACGCGACCGGCATCCGCACGCTCCGCCGCGCGCCCGTGTTCGTGACGCCGCCCGCGCTGCTGCCCGGCAGTGCGCCCGAGGCCGCGCCCGTACAGCGCGAGCTCCGCGACGCGCGCAAGTGCTACGTGTGCAAGGCCGAGTTCACGCGCGTCCACGCGTTCTACGACCAGATGTGCGAGCCCTGCGCGGAGCTCAACTGGCAGAAGCGCAACCAGAGCGCGGACCTGCGCGGGCGCGTCGCGCTGGTCACCGGAGCGCGCGTGAAGATCGGCTACCACGCCGCGATCAAGCTGCTGCGCGCCGGCGCGCACGTGGTCGTCACCACGCGCTTCCCGCGCGACGCGGCGGCTCGCTACACGCGCGAAGAGGACTTCGAGCAGTGGCGCGATCGCCTCGAGGTGCACGGCCTCGATCTGCGCCACACGCCGAGCGTCGAGGCGTTCTGCGCGCGCATGCTCGAGACGCTCCCGCGCCTCGACTTCATCCTCAACAACGCGTGCCAGACGGTGCGTCGTCCGGCCGGCTTCTATCGCCACCTCATGGAGCTCGAGGGCGCCGGGCACGACGCGGTCTCCGCGCCTGCGCGCGCGCTGCTCGCGTCGTGGGAAGAGCACCGCAAGGCGCGCCACGAGACGCTCGTGAAGGAGCGCAGCGAGCTCGCGCGCGACGTGGGCCTCGTCGATCCCGCCGCGCTCTCGCAGCTCGAATTGCTGCCCGAGGATCGCGGTCAGGACCTCGCGCTCTTCCCCGCGGCGAGGCTCGACGCGGACCTGCAGCAGGTCGATCTGCGCGGTCGCAACTCGTGGCGCCTCACGCTCGCCGAGGTCTCGAGCGTCGAGCTGCTGGAGGTGCAGCTCGTCAACGCGGTCGCGCCGTTCGTGCTGAACGCGCGGCTCAAGCCGCTGATGATGCGCGTGCCGACGCGCGACAAGCACGTCGTCAACGTGAGCGCGATGGAGGGGCAGTTCTATCGCGACCACAAGACGGACAAGCACCCGCACACGAACATGGCGAAGGCCGCGCTCAACATGATGACGCGCACGTCCGCCGCCGATTACGTGAAGGACGGGATCCACATGAACAGCGTCGACACCGGGTGGATCACCGACGAGGACCCGCTCGAGATCGCGGCGAAGAAGGTCGAGGAGCACGGCTTCCATCCGCCGCTCGACGTGGTCGACGGAGCGGCGCGCATCGTCGCGCCGATCTTCGACGGGCTGATCTCGGGCGAGCACGTGTGGGGGCTCTTCCTCAAGGATTACAAGCCCATCCCGTGGTGACCGCACGTCGGGGGATGTTGACGGAGCCGATCGCGCGCACGATCCCGGCATGCGCGCACGACGTCCCGGCCCGTGGTGTCTTCCATTCCTCTTCGTGATCGCGGTCGCATCCGGCTGCTACGTGGCGCGCGACGCGCCTTCGATCCCGGTGCGCGACGGGGGCCTCGCGCTCGACGCTGCACCGCCCGCCACGCTCGACGCCTCGATGCCGGCGCGGGACTCCGGTCCGCGTCGCGATGCGGGCGCGCTCACGTGTGACGGACCGCTTCCGCCCTTCGAGGGACCGGGATGTCGGAGCGAGACGTTCGAGTGCCTCGGCGAGTGCACGTCGGCCGACTGCAGCGACGCATGCCTCGCGGCCGACCCGGGGTGCGGGCGCTGCCTGAACGACGCGCTGGTGCGCTGCGCGAACCCGTTGGGCTGCCAGGCCGACTGGTCGGTGTTCGCGTGCTGTGCGGTCGAGTCGGGCGCGTGTCCCGGTCGGAGCGGGATCGACCTGATCCTGTGCGGCGCATCGGAGTGCCCGGCCGAGCTCGAGACGCTCGGCACGTGCGTCACCGAGGTGCTCGACATGTCGCCGGAGTGCGAGGCCAACGCGACCGAGGCGTGCGCGCCCTGAGCCGTGGGCGCGTGTTGCCGTGGGGCCCCCGCCGCACCATGACTCGCGCCGCCATGGACATCCGTCTGCGCATCGAAGAGATCGTCTCGAGCCACCCCGTCGTGCTCTTCATGAAGGGCACGCGCAGCGCGCCGCGGTGCGGGTTCTCGTCGCGCGTCGTCGACGTGCTCGACGAGCTGCTCGAGGACTACCTGACCGTCGACGTGCTCGCCGACGAGGCGATCCGCGAGGGCATCAAGGAGTACGGGCAGTGGCCGACGATCCCGCAGCTCTACGTGCGCGGGAAGCTCGTCGGCGGCGCGGACATCGTGGCCGAGATGATGCGCGCGGGAGAGCTCGCGCCGATGCTCGGCGTCGAGGGACCGATCGAGACCGAGATCCCCGAGGTGCACGTGAGCGACGCGGCGGTCGCGGCGTTCCGGCAGTACGCGGGCGTGTCGAAGCCGGACGTGCGGCTCGCGATCGATCGCGCGTTCGACGCCGAGCTCGACATCGAGGCGCCGCGCGAGGACGACGTGGTGATCGATCTCGTGACGCTCCGGCTCTCGATGGATCGCGCGAGCGCGCGCCGCGCGGACGGCGTGTCGATCGACTTCGTGAGCGGCCCGGGCGCGACCGGCTTCCGCATCACGAACCCGGCGGCGCCGCCGAAGGTGAAGAGCATGAGCGTCGAGCAGCTCGACCAGATGCGGCGCGCCGGAAAGCCGCACCTGCTCGTCGACGTGCGCACGCCCGAAGAGCGCGCGATCGCGGAGATCGAGGGGAGCGAGCTGCTCGACGAGGATCTGCGCGCGAAGCTCGCGGACCTCGATCGCGCGACCACGCTCGTCCTCTACTGCCACCACGGCGTGCGGTCGCGCGCGGCGGCCGAGCACTGCGTGCGCATGGGCTTCCGCGACGTGTGGAACGTCGAGGGCGGCATCGAGGCGTGGTCGACGCGCGTCGATCCGAAGGTCGCGCGCTATTAATCGCGCGTCCCGCGCGGTCGCTTAAGCGGCGCCGAAGCGGCGCGACGCGCACGTTCGCGCGCATGCAGTACCGTGCTCTCCTCCTGACGATCGCGATGTGTCTCGGTGCCTGCGAGGAGCCCGAGCCGCTCGTGTGCGGCGGCGCGCAGCTCGAGCCGTTGACGCTCGCGGCCGGGGGTCGCGCCGAGATCGCGATGTCCGCCGAGCTCGCCGCGACGCTCGCGGACGTCGCGGTCACCGGCGGCGCAGACGTGTGGCGCGACGGCGATCGCATCGTCGTGCGCGCGGGCTACGTCGCGACCGACGCCACGCTCTCGCTGCGCTGCGATCACGGCGCGCTCGACGTGCCCGTCACGGTCGAGGCGCTCTCGATGACGCCGCTGCTGCAGTGGAGCCCGAGCGAGACGCCCGACGCCCCGCCCGCGCGCGAGTACTTCGCGTGGTGGATCGGCAGCGATCGCGCGCTGCATCTCTACGGCGGCTTCGTGTACCAGCCGCGGCAGTTCACGCCCTCGACCGATGCGTTCCGGCTCGACCTCGGCACGCTCGTGTGGTCGCGCGTCGCGGTGAGCGGGACGCCGCCTCCGCCCGGCGGGCGCGTCGCGGCCGGGCCCGATGGCGCGATCCTCTACTTCGGCGGCGCCTCGATCACCGACACCGGCCTGGACACGCCGCCGATCCTCGCGCGCTTCGTCGGCGGCGAAGGGACGCTCGAGGTGTCGCCCGCGGCGTCGAGCGAGGGTGCGCCCGGGAGCTACACCGGCGCGCTCGTGCACGACGCGGCGCGCGATCGCTGGCTCTCGGTGTGCGGCGCCGACACGCGCGCGCTCGGGATCCACTGCCGCGTGCACGCGTACACGCCGTCGGGCGGGTTCACCGAGCTCGCGATCGAAGGCACGGCGCCGCGAGGTCGCTACGGGTTCCACTACGCGCTCGACGCGGCGAACGATCGCGTGATCGTGTTCGCTGGTCAGGTCGGCCCGGGCGACCTCGACATCGGCGGCGACACGTGGGCGCTCGAGCTCGCGTCGGATCCGCCGCGCTGGGAGCAGCTCTTCGCGAGCAGCGACGGCATCGCGCCGCGCCGCAACGGCGCGTACGCGCTCGACCCCGAGGGCCGCAGGCTCTTCGTGTGGGGCGGAACGAGCGACGGACGCACCGCGGTGCCCGGGCTCGAGGTGCTCGAGCTCGATCGCGGTCGGGAGCGCTGGATCCACGTCGAGCTCCCCGCGTCGATCCCGCCGCGCGCGAGCGGCGCGGGGGTGCTCGATCCCGAAGGGCGCCGCATCCTCTGGGGCTTCGGGAACGAAGCGCGGCTCTACACCGATCTCTACGCGCTCGAGCTCGCGCCGCGCGACGGGATCTAGTTAGCGATCGATGCGCACGCGCCGCGGATCGAGCGCGTAGCCGCGCGCGCTTCGGACCAGCGCGCGCGCCAGCCCGAGCGAGCGCAGCGTCGACAGCGCGACGTGCGCGCGGTTCTTCGCGGCGCTCGCCCGCATGCGCTCGCCGGGCCAGCCGATCGCGACGATCTCCGCCAGCGAGAGCGCGTCGCCGCGCGACATCGCGTGCACCAGCGCCTCGACGATGCGGCGCAGCGGCTCGCGCGTGCTCAGGTCGGCGCTCACCGAGTCGTGCACGACGAGGCTGCCGTCGCGCGCGATCACGGTCACGTCCTCGCGCGCATCGTCGCTCCGCGCGACGAGCCGCTCGAGCAGGCTCACGCCGAAGCGCGCGTGCTCGATCCCGCGCGCATCGCGGCGCAGCGTGACCAGACGCCGTCGCAGCGATGCGTCGATCCGCGCGCGCTCGGTGCCGCCACGCGTCGCGTCGAAGAGCCAGGTGCGGATCGGCGCGAGGGACGCGGCCCCCTCGATCTCGACGTCGCCCCCGCGCGCCGTGATCAGCGCGAGCAGCGCGTGATAGTGCGCGACGAGCGGCGCGAGCAGCGTGTGGGCGGGCCCGCTCTCGAGCGCGTCGAGGCCCCGTGATGCACGCGCGAGCCAGAGCGCTGCGTCGTCGTGGTGGCCCGCGGCGAGCTCGGTCGCGCCGAGATCCATCGCCAGCATCGCGGCATCGCCGGCCTCGGCGTTGGTGAGCGCCGCGCGATAGCGCGCCCGCGCGACGTCGAGCGCGCCGCCTTGGCGCGCGAGGTTCCCGGAGTACCCGTCGAGCACCGCGCGCATGCGCTGCACGCCGCGATCGTCCGCGGGCAGCGCGTCCAGCGATCGGCTCGCGCGCGACAGTCGATCGTGCGCGCGCGCGGGCTCGCCGCGATCGTAGGCGAGGAACGCGACGCTCGCCTCGTTGCGCGCCGCGGCGAGCGGATCTCCCGCTGCGCGCGCCGCGTCCGACGCGCGCTGGAAGCGCTGCTCGGCGTGATCGAGATCGCCGCGCGCGTACGCCACCAGCGCGCCCAGACGCGCGGCGCGCAGCTCGATCGTGCGCGCGCCCGACGCCCGCGCGACCGTCTCGGCGCCATCCGCGAGCACCAGCGCCTCCGAGGGCCGCTGCGCCTGCGCGCGCTCCGCGAGCTCGAGCAGGCTCCGCGCGGTGGTCTCGAGCTCGTGCTGCGCGCTCACGACACGTCGACCGTGCCCAGCCGGGGCGCGACGCGCAAGCGCGATCAGCGACGCACGAGCTTCGTCGCCTCGGTCGCCCAGATCGCCCAGCCGACGAGCAGCGCCTGGATCGGCAAGCGCGCCCAGAGCGCCCAGCGAGGCGCGTCGATCGCGGGCGTGTCGTCGAAGACCATGTAGACGTTCGCGGGGAACACCGCGATCAGCAGCGCGACGAGCCCCCATCCCGCGTACGGGCGCAGCCGGGGGGCGAGCGTCGCGAGACCGAGCGCGATCTCCGCGACGCCCGAGATCCACACGAGCACGCGCGGTGCGGGGAGGAACGGCGGCACCATCGCGGTGAACGTCGGCTCGATCACGAAGTGCATCACGCCGGCGCTCACGAACAGCACCGCGAGGAGCACGCGCATCACGCCACGCATCGCGGCGGAGGATAGGTCATCACGCCGTTTTCTGGACGCGATCCGCGTCCTCCTCGACAACCGGACGCAGGAGGACTCGTCATGCAGAGCGCCCGCCACTCGCGTCCCTCGTTCCCGCACCCCGGCGCCGGAGAGCGCGCGCGACTGCGGATCGCCGGCGTGGATCGTCCGATCGTGACGACGGTGGCGCGACGCCGCGACGACGCGCTCGTCGTGGTGCAGGAGCTGCCGTTCCTGCGCGTCGGCAGCGAGGTGCGCGACGAAGACGGGCGCCTCGCGCGCATCGTGCGCGTCGCGGTGGACCTGTCGCGCGATCAGGTGCCGCGCCTCGTGCTCGAGCTCGCGTACGAAGCGGAGGACGACGAAGATCGCGAGGGCGGGAGCGGCGTGATCGAGATCGACCTCGAGGACCGCGAGGCGCGCCGGATGCGCGACGCGACGCTAGGGTACGAGACGCAGCGCGCGGCGCCCGCGGGATCACGCGGCGTGACGCGCCGTGCACGCTCGGCCGAGGACACGCTGCTCTTCGCGACCGAAGCGGGCGCGGCGCGCGACGAGCGCCCGTCGACGCCGCCGCACCTCGCGCGACGTGGCAGCGAGCTCGAGCTCTCGCTGCGCGCGCTGTTCATGCGGATCGAGGCCGCGGTCGAAGCGCTGACGCGCGGGCTCACGCAGGCGTTCGTCGCGCTCCGCACCGATCCGTGAGCGCCACGCTCGCGTGGATCGCGGACCACGACGTCGACGCGCGCACGGCGCTCGCGCGAGGCGCGGGCACGACGCAGGCGGGCGGCGTCTCGCTCTACGGCGCGATCGCGAGCGACGACGCGCTCGTGCTCGGGCGATGGCAGCGAGGCTCGGGCCCGCGTCGCGCGACGGGTGGTCCGAGCGCGCGCATGGGGCTCGGCGTGCTCTATCTCGCGCTCGGCTTGCCGCATCCCGCGGCGCTGATGGAGTGCCCGCCCGATCGCATCCTCAACCGCAACGTCCGCGGCTTCCTCGGTGGGCTCACGACGCTCGCGGGCGAGCCGGTGCTCTACTTCGGGCGCGAGTGGCTGAGCCGCGGCAAGACGCCGATCGCGCTGATCGCGTGGCACCGCGACCACGACGGGCATGTGCTGATCGAGGCGTTCGTGTCGATCGGCGCGCCGTTCGCGCCGCCGCGGGACTACCGCGGGCACACACCGGGATCGATCGCGCCGCGCGAGCTCGACGCGATGGTCGAGGCGATCGCGTCGGGCCACGCGACGCGCTTCCCGGGCACGACGGTCACCCGCGCGAGCGCGTTGCCGACTGCGCTTCCACCGCCCTCTGCGCGCGACGACGTGAGCGCTTGGAGCGCGCCCGCGCCGGTGCCGATCGGCATCGGCGAGGCCGGTGCCACGCTCGACGACGAAGGGCGCTTCGCGCGTGTTCGCTTCGCCGGTGACTTCTTCGCCGACGAGCGCGCGATCGAGGCGCTCGAGACGGACCTCGTCGGCGTCGCGCCGGACGAGCACGCGATCGGTCGGACGATCGATCACGTGCTCGGTCCCGGGCGCGGCGTCATCGAGGGCGTGACGTCGCTGCGCACGCTGCGCGATGCGCTGCTCGACGCATCCCGGCGCTGATCACAGCCGCACGCGCCACTCGGTGCCGCGGGGCGTGTCCCGCACGTCGATCCCGCAGCCGTCGAGCTCGGCGCGGATGGCGTCGGCGTCGTCCCACGCGCCCCCCGCACGGGCCGCGTCGCGCGCCGCGATCCGCGCGTCGATGGTGCGCGCATCGAGCCCACGCGCCGGCAGCACCTTGCGACGCACCTCCTCGTGGAGCGCCTCGGGCGTCGACGTCAGCAGGCCGAGCGCGCGCCTCACGACGTCGAGCGCATCGAGCGCGACCCGCGCGATGGGCCCGCCTCGTTTCGACGCGCGAGGCAGCGCGGTGAGGCGCTGCAGCGCGCGCGCGAGCTCGATCGTGCAGGCGAGGGCGCGCGGCGTGTGGAAGTCGTCGTCGAGCGCTTCGATCACGCGCGTCTCGAACCTGCGTGCGAGCTCGAGCGTCTCCCGTGCGTCGGCGCCGAGCTCGGTCGCGGCGCGATCGGGATCGCCCTCGCCGCCGAGCGCGTGCGCGCTCTCGATGGCCGCGTAGAGCCGCGCGAGGTGCGAGAGCGCGTCGTCGATCGTGCGCTCGTCCCACGCGAGCGGCGAGCGATAGTGCGCGCGCAGGTACGCGAAGCGCAGCGCCTCCGCGGGCACGCGCGCGAGCACGTCGCGGATCGTCGCGCCGTTGCCCTCGCTGCGCGCGATCTTCGCGCCGCTCGAGGTGGTGAGCAGGCCGTTGTGCATCCAGTGCCCCGCGTATGGCGCGCCGTGCACGCACTCCGACTGCACGATCTCGTTCTCGTGATGAGGGAAGACGAGATCGAGCCCACCGCCGTGGATGTCGAGCGCGTCACCGAGCGCTTCGTGCGCCATGGCCGAGCACTCGATGTGCCACCCCGGACGTCCGCGACCGAAGGGCGCGCTCCAGCTCGGCTCGCCCGGGCGCGCGGCCTTCCACAGCGCGAAGTCGCGGCGATCGCGCTTGCCCGTGTCGACGTCCGCGCTCGCCTCGATGGCGTCGCCGCGTCGGTTCGAGAGCGCGCCGTACGAGGGCGCCGACGCGAGCGAGAACCAGACGTCGCCGCTCGGCGCGACGTACGCGTGACCGCGCGCGATCAGCGCATCGATCATCGCGACGATCGCGTCGATGCTCTCGGTCACGCGCGGCGCGGCGTCGGGCGCGACGAGCCCGAGCGCGTGCATGTCCGCGTCGAACGCGTCGACGAAGCGCGAGGCGCGCGCGAGCGGATCTTCGTCGTTCGCGAGCGCGCGCCGGATGATCTTGTCGTCGACGTCGGTGTGGTTGCGGACGTACGTGACGTCCCAGCCGGCGTCGCGCAGGTAGCGCACGAACGCGTCGAACACGACCATCGCGCGCGCGTGCCCGACGTGCGCGTGGTCGTAGGTGGTCATGCCGCAGACGTAGAGCCCGACGTGCCCGGGGCGGCGCGGAGCGAACGGGACGATCGATCGACGGAGCGTGTCGTAGACGCGGAACGGACGTGCCAAGGCGCACCTCTTCTTCGGTGGAAGGGAGAAGGGACCGAAGACGCGCCTCGAGCCGACGGATCTCGCTATCGAGAGCTCGGCCCGAGGCGCTCGGTACACGCGCACGCACCGCAGCACGAGCTGCGACGGGCGAGACGAGCGAGGGGCCGATCACGATCGATCACGATGCGTGCACGGTGACACGCACGACTTGACCTCGCACGTCATGGAGCGCGCCGCGCGACGAGCGCACGTTCTCTCGCATCAAGGAGGACGTGACGATGACGAACGTCGAGACCCTGGTGCGCGACTACCTCGAGACCTGGAACGAGACCGATCCCGCGCGTCGCCGCGCGCTCTTCGAGCGCGTCTACGCGGCCGACGCGGTCTACGTCGATCCCCACGTCGCGGCGGAGGGCCGCGAGCAGATCGAGCAGTTCGTGAGCGCGGTGCAGGCGCGCTATCCCGGCGTGCGCTTCACGCTGCACGGCGCGATCGACGCGCACCACGATCAGGCACGGTTCACCTGGCGCGCCGCGCCCGAGGGCGCGCGCGAGCCGGTCGCGATCGGGTTCGACGTCGTGGTGACCGAGCAGGGCCGCATGAAGCGGGTGTGCGGCTTCCTCGACGAGCAGCCCGGCTGATCCACGCCCCGTCCTCGGACTGCGGCGAATTCCTCAATTGTTCCGCATGCTTGGAGCGGCGGAGAGGGGCGGTCGCAGTCCGGGAGAGGGGCGCGAATCGCCGCGAGGTCACTTCGGCGCGACGCGCTCCGCGTCGCAGCTCATCGCCATCGACTCGGCGGTGTTCGCGACGTTCGCGAGGCACGCTTCTTCGCTCTCCGCGGGGATCCACGCCTCGAAGCGGATGAGGTAGTCGGTGCCGGTGCTGCGCTCGAGCTGCTGCGCGTCCATGCGCACGATGTTCGCGCCGAGCTCGCCGAACGCCTCGCAGAGGCGCGCCATCAGGCCCGGGCGATCGTTGCCGCGCACGCGCACGACGTGCGTCGCGCGGCCGGTCGCGGTCGGCGCGCGCCCGAGATCGAACGGCTTCACCGTGACCTCGCCGGACTTCAGCGCAGGCAGCGCCGCGAGCGCCTTCTGGATCGCCTCGGGCGACTGGTGATCGGGCATCGCGCAGACGCAGACGAGCTCGGCCTGCTCGCCGAGCAGACCGAACGACGCGTCGCCGAGATCACCGCCGAGCTCGAACAGGCGACCGGCGACGGCGGCGAGGAGGCCGCGGTCGTCGCGGCACGCGATGGAGATGCGAACGTGATGGGTCATCGAGAGGTTCCCCCGGACGGCACGATAGCGCGTCCCCGTGATCGTCAGGGAGCGCTCGCGCCGCGACGGAGCCCGAAGATGAGCGACCTCACCGACGACGCCTCGGGCTCGTGCACCCGCACCGCGACGAGCGCGCACGCCGCGCGCGCGACCGCGGACACCGCGAAGAGCGGCCGCAGATCACCGCCCGCGTTCGCCGCGAGCCAGTCCGCGGCGGTGCCCGCGAGCAGCGTCGAGATCGCGAACCCGAAGCCCGACGCCATCGCGAAGAGCGCGAGGTAGTACGAGCGACGCTTCGCGGGCGCGATGCCGAGCGGGAGGTCGAACGACGCGACGCCGTGACCGCCCCACCAGAGCCCCGAGAGCATCGCGTCGATCGCGAGCGGCCACACGCGCTCGGGCCCGGTGAACACCCAGATCGCCGGCATCATCGAGATGCCGAACGAGCAGATCGCGAGCACCGGCCGCGCGCCCCAGCGATCGACGGCGCGCCCCCAGAGCGGCGCGGTGAAGACGCGCGTGAGCGCGATCGCGATCGCGTGCGCCGCGAGCAGGAAGAAGCCCGCGTGCAGCGTGCGCAGCACGTGCAACGAGAAGAACGCCGCCGCCGGCGCGACCGCCGCGCCCCAGAGCAGCTGGTACACGAAGAGCCCGCGCGCGCGGGGATCGCGCAGCGCCTCGCCGTACGCGCGCAGATCGGGGCGCGTCCTCGGCACGCGGCCGAGCGGATCGACCTGCTGCGCGAGCAGGCCCGCCGACACGAGCCCGGTCATGCAGAGCAGCGCCGCGATGCCCGGCAGCGTGATCTCGCGCGGCAGCTCGCTCTCGAGCAGCAGCGCGCTCGCGAGCGACGCGAGCGCGGCGCCGCCGGTGACGAACACGGTGCGCGCGCCGAAGAAGCGACCGCGCAGCGTCGGTGGCACCACGTCGCCCATCCACGCGCCCCACGCGTTCTGACCGAGCACCTGCAGCGTCGCCGAGAGCGCCGCGACGCCGATCAGCAAGAGCGCCGCGTCGCCGCGATCGAGCTCGAGCAGCGGCAGCGCGGCCATCGGCGCCCACGCGAGCCGTGCGCCGGTCATCGCGACGATCGCGAGGCGCTTGCGACCGATCCATTCGGTCAGGAACCCGGCTGGTGCGTGCAGGACCTGCGCGCCCGTCGACAGGCCCTGGAGGATCGCGATGGTGCTGGGATCGGCGCCGAGGTGGAGCGCCCACGCGGTCAGCACCGCGCCGGTCGCGAACGCGTTCCAGGTCTCGGAGACGCCGCCCTCGAGCATCGATGCGCGCAGAGATCGGCGCAGCGGAGAGGCGGACGGAGGAGCTAGTGGCGACACGGCACGCGAGGGATCGATCGAACGGCGATCGATCTCTCGCGAGGATGGATCAGCGGATCTGCAGAAGCCAGAGTCGGATTGCCGGAGCGCGCGAGTCGATGCGGCGCTGTGGGCGCTGCGCGCTTCGAGTAAGATGCGTGCCGCCCGACGTCCAACGCGGAGGAAGACAGCGTGGTCGACACGATCCCGAGGCGGCTCCTCGAACAAGCGAAGCAGCGGCCCGACCGTCCAGCCTATCTCGTCAAGGAGAACGGCGTCTGGAAGTCGACGAGCTGGGCCGGATATGCGCGCGAGGTCACCCAGGCCGCGCGTGCTTTGATCGCGCTGGGGTTCCAGCCCGGGCAGCGCGTGTGCCTGCTCGGCTTCAACCGGCCCGAGTGGGTGATCCTCGATCTCGCGGCGATGACCGCGGGCGGTGCCGCGGCGGGCATCTACACGACGAGCTCGGCGGACGAGGTCGCGTACATCCTGAGCCACTCCGAGGCGCCGCTCGTCCTCGTCGAGAACGCCGATCAGGCGAAGAAGGTCTTCGCCAAGCGCGCCGAGCTGCCGACGCTGAAGCACGTCGTCGTCATGCGCGGACCGAAGGTCGACGGCGCGATGAGCTGGGACGACTTCATGTCGCGCGGCGATGCGGTCTCGGAGAAGGACGTGCTCGATCGCGTCGACGCGCTGAAGCCGGACGAGAGCGCGACGCTGATCTACACGTCGGGCACCACCGGTCCGCCGAAGGCCGTGATGCTCAGCCACGAGAACCTCGCGTGGACCGCGAACGTGCTGCGCGACCTGACGAAGATCGACGCGTCGGGGCGCTCGCTGAGCTACCTGCCGCTCTCGCACATCGCCGAGCAGATGGCGACGATCCACGGGCCGATCACCGGCGGCGCGTCGGTGTACTTCGCGGAGTCGATCGATCCGAAGGTGCTCGTCGAGAACCTCAAGGAGGTGCGACCGACGCTCTTCTTCGGCGTGCCGCGCATCTGGGAGAAGTTCCACGCGACGCTCGACGGGCGCATGCGCGAGGCGACGGGCGCGAAGGCGAAGCTCGTGCAGTGGGCTCGCAGCGTGGGCACGCGCGCGAGCGCGCTCCGTGCGAAGGGCGAGGAGCCGACGGGCGCGCTCGCGCTGCAGTACGCGCTCGCCGAGCGGCTCGTGTTCTCGAAGATCAAGCAGGCGATCGGGCTCGATCAGGCGACGGTGCTCGTCAGCGGCGCGGCGCCGATCGCGAAGGAAGTGATCGAGTTCTTCGCGAGCATCGGGATCCTCATCCAGGAGATCTACGGACAGAGCGAGGACTGCGGCCCGACGAGCTTCAACCTCGCGGGGCGGACGAAGTTCGGCTCGGTCGGTGTCCCGCTGCCCGGCGTCGAGGTGAAGATCGGCGACGACGGCGAGATCCTCGTGAAGGGCAAGAACGTCTTCCTCGGCTACTTCAAGGACGAGGCGGCGACGCGCGAGACGATCGACGAGAAGGGCTACCTGCACTCCGGGGATCTCGGGCGCTTCGACGATGAGGGCTTCCTCCACATCACCGGGCGCAAGAAGGAGATCATCATCACGGCGGGCGGCAAGAACATCACGCCGAAGAACATCGAGAGCGCGGTGAAGAACCACCCGCTCGTCGGTGAGGCCGTGGTGATCGGCGATCGCCGCAAGTACCTGACGATGCTCGTGACGCTCGAGCCCGACGCGGCGCAGAAGGTCGCGACGGAGAAGGGCATCCGCGGCGCGCTGCACGAGTCCGACGCGATCCGAGCCGAGATCCAGCGGCAGCTCGACGAGGTGAACGAGAAGCTCGCGCGCGTGGAGCAGGTCAAGAAGTTCACGATCCTGCCGCGCCCGTTCGGGATCGACACCGGCGAGCTCACGCCGACGCTGAAGATCAAGCGCAGCGTCGTGGCGCGGAACTTCGCGTCCGAGATCGAGTCGATGTACGCGGGCGACAAGGACTGACGATCGAGGCACCGCGGCGGCGTGCGGTCGCCGCGGTGCGCGCTCGAGCAGTGGAGGGCGTGGAGCGTTGAGGTCGATCGCGATCGTGCTCGTGGCGGTGCTCGCCCAGGGATGTTGCTGCTTCGGTGGCGAGTGGCTCGCGGCCCCGGCGCCCGTCGCGGAAGACGATCGACCGCTCGCGGACATCGCGCGGCGCTACGTCGAGGAGCACGCGGAGGAGATCGTCGGGCCCGCCGACGCGGGCACGGCGAGCGCGTCGCAGGAGTGCCTCGCGGCGATCGCGACGATCACCGCGGCGGTCGTCGTGCCGGTGATCACGCGCGGGCACGTCGAGAGCGAGCACGCGGCGGAGGTGCGCTTCGAGCTCACGCAGTGCGTGACCGCCGTGATCGTGCAGGTCGTGCAGCGCGCCGGCGTGTGGGTCGCGCTCGGTGCGCGGGTGATCGCGGCCGGGTCGCCGACCCGTACGATCGGCGAGCCGAGCCCGTTCGTGTTCGTCCCGGGACCTCCGCCGTCCAGCGACGTCGACGACGGGTTCGACGAGCTATTCGACTGATTCGATGACGATCAAGCCGCGCTCGAGGCCGCTCGCGCCGTCGACGGTGTCCATCGCCGCGAAGAGGCGCTCGGTGGGGACGAGCCACGGGTCGTAGTCGTCGTTCACGTCGAGCACGAAGACGAGATCGTCGTCGGGCAGATAGCCGCCGATCGGCGAGTGGTGCCCGGCTCCGCGCGCGAAGAGCGGGCCGCGATGGAAGTTGACGACGATGCGATCGGACTCGCTGTTCGCGTGCTGCGCGAGCAGCGCGCGGAACGTCGCGAGATCGAAGTCGCGATGGATCGTCACGCGCCGTGATGGGAGTCGTGCACGCGCGAGCGTCGCGAGCTGATCGAGCGTGATCCCGCTCGGGAGGAACCCCGCGAACGTCGCGATGTCGGTGCCCTCGAGCACGGTCGAGAGCTCGGCGGGCTGATCGAGGGAGCGCATCACGTCGACGATGCTGGTCGGCCCGCAGAAGCTGCCGTTCGGCTGCGAGACGAAGCGCGCGCGGTAGTGGCGCGCGGCCGGCAGCTGCCACGCGCGCTCGAGCAGCGCGGCGTCCTGGTACGTCGTGTCGTCCGCGATCGGATCGACGTGCGCCCACTGCGCGGCGGACGCGTCGCGCGCGCGGAGGAACGCGAGCCCGCCGCCTCCGATCGAGAGCGTGAGGATCGCGGCGAGGGCCGTGATCGCGCGACGGCGCCGGGGCGTGCTCACGATTCCATGGTAGCCCCAGATCGTTCGCCCGCGTCGCGCGTCTCGTGCCCGGCGGAGGCGTGCATGCGGAGCATTCTGGGGGCGCTGCTGGCGCTCGGGGTCGTGATCGGTCTCGTGGGGCGAGCGCGCGCCCAGGACACCTGGGTCGGCGGCGCGCCGCTGCAGGGACGCGTCGTGGTGGGCGGCGCGGGCGAGGCGTGGGTGGGAGTGTGGGTCGATGCGCCGAACGTCGTCGCGCCTCCGAGCGCGCGCGCGCCGATGGCGGTGTCGCTCGTGATCGACACGTCGGGCTCGATGGCGGGCGACAAGATCCAGAACGCGCGCATGGCGGCGCAGAGCCTGATCGAGTCGCTCGCCGACGGCGACGTCGTGTCGGTGTACGGCTTCTCGAACGCGGTCACCGAGATCGCGCCGCCGACCGTCGTGAACGCCGCGACGCGAGGGATGCTGATCCAGCGCGCGGGGATGATCGTCGCGGGCGGCGGAACGAACCTGTGGGACGGCATGCAGGCGGGCATCGGCCGCATCGCGCAGGCGCCCGCGACGCACCCGGTACGCCGCGTGTTCGTGATCTCCGACGGGCGCGCGAACGTCGGTCCTTCGGATCCGCAGTCGCTCGGTGATCTCGCGGCGCGCGCGACCGAGTGGGGCACGCAGGTGACCGCGATCGGCGTGGGCTACGACTACGATCCGCAGACGCTCCAGGCGATGGTCGTGCGCAGCGCGGGGCGCCTGCACCACCTCGGCGCGCCGCACCAGATGGCCGCGATCCTCGAGCACGAGCTGCAGCGCATGCAGCGCTCGGTCGCGCTCGACGGCACGATCGAGATCGTCCCCGCGCCCGGCGTGATCATCCTCGGCGGCGCGACGACCGGCGCGGTGATCGAGGGCGGACGACTTCGCTTCGCGCTGGGCGCGCTCGACGCGGGGCAGCGGCGCGAGGTCCTGTTCCGCGTGCGCATGAGCGCGCCGCGCGCCGGAGATCAGCCGCTCGCGAACGTGCGCCTCTCGTACCGCACCCCCGACAGCCGCGACCTGCGCACCCAGCAGACCGTGCTCCGCTACGAAGCGACGACCGACACGCGCGCGGTCGCGAGCGCGCCGACGACGCCGCGTGTCGCGGCGATGGTCGCGCAGCACGAGGCGAGCGAGGCGCAGCGACGCGCTGCCGACATGCTCGCGCGCGGTGAGGCGGAGCGTGCGCAGCGCGAGCTCGCCGCGGCGCGCGTGCAGCTCGATCGCACGGTGACGACCTATCACTTCGACGACGCGCAGATCGAGGGCGATCTGCGCCGTCGCTCGGCGTCGGTCGGGCGAGACGCCGATGCCGCGGGCGCGGCGCGCACGGAGTCGGAGCAGCGCGCGCGCAGCTACGAGCTGCAGGCCGCGCCGATGGCGGCCGAGGGGTACTGAACGAAGAGCGAGCGACGACGCGCGAAGGACGCCCTTCGCGCGTCGTTCGCGATCAGGGGCCGGCGATCTCGCGCACGCGCGAGACCACCGCGTCGCACGCGGTGCGGATGCCGGTCGTCTCCTCGACGTGGACGTCGGTCACGGCCTGACCGAGGTCGCGCACCATCTCCTCGTACTGGGAGCGCGCGTCCGCCGGGAAGAAGCTGTCGTCGAGCACCACGAGGAGCGTCGTGCCGTCGGTCGTGAGACGCGGCCGAACGGTCGTCCAGGTCGGGCCGGTGGGCCACGCGTTCCAGAGCCCGGTGGACGCGGGATCGGGCCCGCCGCGCGCGTTCTCGTCGGTGATCATGACGACCACGCGCTCCGCGCCGCTCCGCCAGCATCCGCCCGCGACGCGCCCGCTCAAGCACGTGAACGGGGTCGCGCCCGTCTGCGGCGCGCCGCCGGTCACGATGTGCAGCGCCTCCATCGTCGCGTCGTCGGCGCCACCGAACGAGACCTGCGTCGAGATGCTCGTGTCGATCGCGGTGCGTGTCGACGCTCCGAGCTCGACCGCGCCGATGAACGTGCGGGGCGACGTGCCGTGATCGCCGTAATACGCGAGCCCCACGTGCGCGTCGGTCAGCGCGAGCAGCGGGTCGACGCAGCGCGCGACGAACTCGGCGCGCTCGGCCTGGAACCCCGAGTGATGCGAGCCCGTCGCGTCCACGAGGAAGAGCACGTCGACCGGGATCGACGCCCTGCACGCCTCGAGCTCCTCGGTGTAGCCGCACGCGGCGCTGCACCGGACGAGGCGCGTGTGCCCCGCCGTCGTGCACCCGATCGACGTGCGCATGACCTCTCCGGGCGCGCACTCACCCTCGCCGCCGCACGCGCCGCTCGCGACCCAGTTGCACGACGTGTCGCAGCGCGTCGTCTGCGTGCCGCACATGCCGCACGAATCGGTGCCGGTCGTGCCCGGCGTGCACTCGCCCTCGTTCGAGCAGGGGTCGTACTCCCACACGCGCGACGCGTTGCAGAAGCGGTCCTGCGTCCCACACCGCCCGCACGTGACGGTCTCGATCGCGCCCGGCGTCGGGCACGCGTCCGCCATGCACTCCGAGCTCGGCTCGAACGTGCACGCCTCGCTGCACGTCAGCTCGCGCGTCTCGTTCGCCGCGCAGTCGGCGCGCTCGCGGGTCATCGTGCCGGGCTCGCACTCGCCCTGGTCGGCGCACGCACCGTCGTCCTCCCACGTGCAGCTCGCGGTGCATCGCTGGGTCTGCGCGCCGCAGTTGCCGCAGGGCATCGTGCGCGTCGTGCCGGGCTCGCACGCGCTCCCGTCCTGCTCGCATTCCCCGTAGGCCCACGTGCGATCCACCGTGCAGAAGCGCGTGACGCTGCCGCAGAAGCCACACGCGACCGTCTCGGTGCTGCCGGGCGACTCGCAGGGCTCGGGCGCCGGCGCGTCGAGCGGTGCCTCGCCCGCGTCGTCGTCCCCCGTCACCTGGGCGTCGATGCCCTCACCCGCGTCCGGCGTCGACGCGCCGTCGTCGTCGCCGCATCCCACCATCGCCGCGACCATCATTCCGTAGAGCGCTGCGCGCCATCGTGTTCTCACTGCCGTGCTCCTCCGCGCGAGACGAGCATACGCGCGCTCGCGCTGGCAGTTCTCCCCGAATCCGTGGTCTCCTCGCGCGCTGGTGGGCTCGTTCGCAACGCTCGTCGACGCGCCGGTGCCGATCTGGCAGCGCGCGCTGTCGCTGCTCGGCCTCGTGGTCATGATCGTGATCGCGTGGGCGCTCTCCACCGACCGCAAGGCGTTCCCCTGGCGCGTCGTGAGCGCCGGGGTCGCGTTGCAGCTCGTGTTCGCGTTGCTGGTGCTGAAGACCGACACCGGCCTCGCGCTCTTCGCGGTGCTCAACGACGCGGTCGCGGCGCTGCTCGACTTCACCGCGGAGGGCAGCCGTTTCCTCTTCGGCGACTACCTCGATCAGCGCTTCACGGTCGCGCTCAACGTGCTGCCGACGATCATCTTCTTCAGCGCGCTGATGACCGTGCTCTACCACCTCGGCGTGATGCAGCGCGTCGTGAAGGCGTTCGCCTGGGCGATGCAGCGCACGCTGCGCACCAGCGGCGCGGAGACGCTGAGCGCCGCCGCGAACATCTTCGTGGGACAGACCGAGGCGCCGCTCGTCGTGAAGCCGTACGTCGCGCGCATGACGAAGTCGGAGCTCATGGCCGTCATGACCGGCGGCTTCGCGAGCATCGCGGGCGGCGTGCTCGCCGCGTACGTCGGGATGCTACGCGCTCGCTTCCCCGACATCGCGGGGCATCTGCTCGCCGCGAGCGTGATGAGCGCCCCCGCGTCGCTGCTGATCGCGAAGGTGATGATGCCGGAGCGCGAGACGCCGGTGTCCGTGGGCTCGCTCGAGACGGAGGACGAAGCGCCCTACGCGAACGTGATCGACGCGGCCGCGAGCGGCGCGGCGGACGGGCTCAAGCTCGCGCTGAACGTGGGCGCGATGCTGCTCGCGTTCCTCGCGCTGGTCGCGATGGTGAACTGGGGCTTCGCGCTGCCTGCGCTGCTGCACAACCGCATGGAGTGGGCGGAGGCGCTGGACGCGCTCCGGCGCGCGGAGCTCGCGATCCCGACGGGCTGCGACGCTCCGAGCGGTGCGGCCGCGCTCGCGCAGTGCATCCGCGCCGCGAACGAGCTCGGCGTGACGCAGTCGCCGCTCGTCGCGTGGGACCCGCTCTCGATGCAGACGATCCTGGGCTGGTTGTTCTGGCCGTTCGCGTTCGTGATGGGGGTGCCGCCCGACGAGTGCGCGACGGTCGGGGCGCTGCTCGGCGAGCGCCTCGTGCTCAACGAGTTCGTCGCGTACATGCGGCTCGCGGACGGGCTCGCGCAGGAGACGCCGTTCCTCGGCCGTCGCGCCGCGGTGATCGCGAGCTACGCGCTCTGCGGGTTCGCGAACATCGGATCGATCGCGATCCAGATCGGCGGGATCAGCGCGATGGCGCCCGAGCGTCGGGCCGACCTCGCGCGCATCGGCCCGCGCGCGATGGTCGCGGGCATGCTCGCGTGCTTCATGACGGCGTGTGTCGCCGGCCTGCTGGTCTGAGCGCGAGCGGCTGGAGCGCGAGGCGCGCTGCACCTTCTTCGCCGTCGTCTGGCGCGGATTGCCTTCCGTGTGACGCGTGCCCCCGCGCGACGGCCTTCGTGCGCGTGGATTCGCGCGTGCGCCGGTCATGGCACGGCCGATGCGACCCTCGACGTCGCGGTGCGAGCGTCGGCGCATGGTCGAGCGCGAAGAGCGGAGCTGGTCGACGAGGGAGCAGATCCACCACGGGCCTCGCTACTCGGTGTTCCGCGTGCGCGACGCGAGCGGCCGCTCGCGCGTGCTGAAGACGGTGCGGCGCGGCTCGCGCGCACGGCGCGGGGCGGAGCTGCTGGTCCGCGAGCACGCGATGCTCGTGCGCGTGAGCGCGATCCCCGGGATCTCGCGCGTGATCGCGATCGAGGACGCCGAGGGCGAGCGGCCGCGGCTCTGGCTCGAGGACGCGGGTCCGCGAGACCTCAAGTCGCTGCTCCGGCGTGGTCCTCTCGCGATCGACGACGCGCTGCGGATCGCCGTCGACCTCACGGAGATCGTCGCGCTGCTGCATCGCGCGCACGTCCTCCATCGCGACATCAACCCGACGAACGTCGTCGTCTCGGCCGACGCGCGCCGCATCACGCTCGTCGACTTCGACCTGGCGACCGACGTGCCCGGGCCCGCACCGCGCGACGCGCTCGAGGTCGACGTCGAGGGGACGCTCCTCTACGTCGCGCCGGAGCAGACCGGGCGGCTCGATCGCGTGGTGGATCAGCGCGCCGATCTCTACGCGCTCGGCGCGACGTTCTACGAGATGCTCACCGGCGGCCCGCCGTTCGCGCTGCGCGATCCCGTCGAGCTCGTCCACGCGCACCTCGCGCGCGCACCGCTGCCGCCGAGCGAGCTCCGCGCCGAGATCCCGCGGGTGCTCTCCGACGTCGTGCTGAAGCTGCTCGCGAAGGTGCCGGAGCAGCGGTACCAGAGCGCCGACTCGCTGCTCGCGGATCTGCGCGAGGCGCGCGCGCGGTGGGACGTGTCGCGCGCGATCGAGCCGTTCGAGCTCGCACGTCTCGACGTCGCGCGCACGATCGTCCCGGAGGGTCGCATCTACGGGCGCGAGCACGAGATCTCGCTGCTCGAGGGCGCGTTCGAGCGGGCACGCCAGGGCGCGCGAGAGACCGTGATGATCACGGGCCCGCCCGGCATCGGGAAGACGGCGCTCGTGCACGCGCTCCGCGCCCGCGCGCGCGCGGTCGGCGGCCACTTCGGCGCAGGGAAGCTCGATCCCGTGCGCGGCAACGCGCCGTATGCGCCGGTGATCGAGGCGATCGACGCGATCGTGCGCGAGCTGGTCACGTCGCCCGACGGCACGCCGAGCGAGTGGCGCGCGCGCATCGCCGACGCGGTCGGCGCGAACGCGCGTGTGATCACCGATCTCGTGCCCGGCGCGCGCGCGCTGCTCGGCGAGCCGCCCGCGCTCGAGCCGGTCGCGCCGGCGGACGCGGAGACGCGCTTCGACCTCACGTTCGAGGCCTTCGTCCAGGCGCTCGCGACGCCCGAGTCGCCGCTCGTGCTGTTCGTCGACGATCTGCACTGGGCCGACGCCGCGTCGCTGCGCGTGATCGAGCTGCTCGCGACGAGCACCACGCTGCGGCACGTGATGCTCGTCGGCGCGTACCGCAGCGAGGACGGCACCGCCGACCCGCCGCTCGGCGATACGTTCGCCGCGATCCGCGAGCACCACGCGCCGCTGCGCATCGTGCTGCTCGGGCCGATCGAGCGCGACGCGGTCGCAGCGCTCTGCGCCGACGCGCTCCACGCCAGCCCGGATCGCGCGGATGCGCTCGCGGCGGTGGTGCACCGCAAGACGGCGGGCAATCCGTTCTACGTCGAGCGCTTCCTGCGCGACCTGCACCAGCGCGGTCTGCTGGCGCTCGACGTGGAGCGCGCCGAGTGGAGCTGGAGCGCCGAGCAGATCGCCGCGGCGCCGATGAGCGAGAACGTCGTCGAGCTGATGCTCGACGCGGTGCGCCGTCTTCCCACGAGCGTGCAGCGCGTGCTCGGCGCGGCGTCGTGCTTCAAGCGCGCGATCGACGTCGATCTGCTCGCGCGGCTCGTCGAGCGCCCCGAGGCCGAGATCGCCGAGGCGCTGTGGACCGCGGTCGAGCAGAGCCTCCTCGTCGCCGAGCCGCGTGCCCCGCTCGCGGGTGACGCGCCCGACGCGCCCATGCACGCGCGGGACGCGACGTACCGCTTCGCGCACGATCGCGTGCAGCAGGCGATGGGCTCGCTCCTCGACGACGCGGAGCGCCAGAGGCTGCACCTCCGGCTCGGTCGGCTCCTCGGCGAAGATCCCGACGCGCGCGATCAGCGGCTGTTCGATCGCGTCGATCACCTGAACCGCGGCGCGGCGCTCATGAGCGACGACGAGCGCATCGAGCTCGCCGCGCTGAACCTCGCGGCAGGACGCGCGGCGAAGGCCGCGTCGGCGTTCGGGCCGGCGCTCGCGTACCACGAGCGCGGCGTCGCGTTGCTCGCCGCCGACCCGTGGCGGACGCACCCCGAGCTCTGCTTCGCGCTCCACCGCGACGCCGCCGAGGCGGCGTACGTCGTCGGCGATCACGAGCGCGCCGAGGCGCTCGTGGAGGCCGCGATCCGCCACGCCCCTTCGCGCTTCGAGAAGGCCGCGCTCTACTCGCTGCGACTGCTCGCTGCCGACGCGCGCGGCGCGTATCGAGAGGCGACGCGCTGGGGCCGCGAGGGCCTGCGGATCCTCGGTGTCGAGCTGCCCGAGGATGGCGCGCTCGTCCACGCGGTCGACGAGGAGGTCGCCGCCGTCGCGGCGTCGCGGCGGGAGCGCTCCGAAGAGGAGCTGATCGCCGCGCCGCCGATGCGTGATCGCGATGCGCTCGCCTGCGTGCAGCTCCTCGACGATCTCGCGGCACCGACGTTCTACTCGAGCTGGCGCCTGCACGTGTGGATCCGCGCGCGCACCGTCCGTCTCGTGCTCGACCACGGCAACGTGCCGCCCGCGGGCATCGCGTACGCGACGTACGGCAAGGTCATGGAGGATCGCGGGGACGCGCAGGCCGCGCACTCGTACATCCGGCTCGGGGCCGTGCTCTCGCAGCGATGGAGGACGCAGAAGTCGCGCGCGCTCACGCTCTTCGCGGTGTTCATGAACCACTGGCGCGCGCCGCTGCGCAGCAGCGTGCCGCTCGCGCGCCGCGCGATCGCGGCGAGCTCCGAGGTGGGCGACTCGGGATACGCGGCGCGCACGCGCGCTGCGCTCACGAGCCTGCTGTACCTGCAGGGCACGCCGCTCGGTCAGGTGCTGAGCGAGGTCGAGCGCGCGGCCGCGTTCTGCCGGCGCCTGAAGCAGCAGGCCGGCACCGAGCAGCTCACGCTGCAGCGCCAGATGATCCGCTGCCTGCAGGGGCGCACGCGCGAGCGCGGCGGATGGGAGGACGACGAGTTCGACGAGGTGCGCTTCGCGGGCGCGTTCGCCGAGTCGCCGCACCACGAGTGCGCCTATCACGTGATGCGCCTCGAGACCTCGTACCTGCTCGGCGATCTCCGCGACGCGCGCGCGCGGATGCACGCAGCCGGAGAGCGATGGCGCGCCGTGAGCGGGCTCTTCCTCGCGGCGCAGTACGTCTACGTCGCGTGCCTCACGCGCGCCGCGCTCGCGGACGTCGCGCCCGAGGAGCGCGAGGCGCTGCTCGTCGCGATCGATCGTGGGCGCGAGCGACTGCGACGATGGGCCGAGAACTGCCCTCCGAACTTCGCGCACAAGCACGACCTCGTCGCCGCCGAGGCGGCGCGCCTCCGCGAGCAGCACGTCGAGGCGACGTCGCGCTACGAGGCCGCGATCTCCGGCGCGCGCCGCGAAGGGTTCGAGCAGGACGAAGCGCTCGCGAGCGAGCTCGCGGCCCGGTACTACCGCGGCCTCGGCCAGCGCCGCATCGCGTCGTTCTACCTCGAGGCGGCGATGGACGCGTACGCGCGATGGGGCGCGACCGCGAAGGTCGAGGCGCTCGAGGAGGAGACGCGCGAGCTCGGCGTGACCGGGACGATCCCGCTCAACGTCGTCATCACGCCGCCGAGCGATCAGGTCGCGCGCGCCGCGCTCGACCGGCTCGGGCTCTTCGAAGCCGCCGAGACCATCTCGAGCGAGGTCTCGTTCGAGGGCGTCGTCGAGAAGCTGATGCGCGTCTGCCTCGCGACCGCGGGCGCCCAGCGCGGCGTGCTCGTGCTCGAGCGCGAGGGCGCGCTCGAGGTGCGCGCGGCGGGCGCGGTCGGCGAGCCGCCGAACCTCGAGGTCGAGCCGCTGCGCACGTCGGACCGCGCGCCGACGTCGCTCGTCGAGCACGCGTTCCGCAGCGGCGAGGTGCTCGTGCTCGCGCACGCCGCGCACCACGTCCGCTTCGGCGCCGACGCGTACGTCGCGTCGCGCCAGACCAAGTCCGCGCTCGCGATGCCGATCCAGCGACAGGGACGCACGATCGGCGTGCTCTACCTCGAGAACGATCTCGTCACGCGCGCGTTCACCGCGGAGCGCGTGCAGGTGCTGCGACTGCTCTCGTCCCAGATCGCGATCTCGCTCGAGAACAGCCGGCTCTTCGAGGATCTCCGGCTCGAGGTGGGCGAGCGCGCGCGCGCCGAGCGGAGGCTGCGCTTCTTGTCGGAGGCGAGCGTCGCGCTCGCGCGCTCGCTCGACTGGGACGCGACCGCGGCGTGCGTCGCGAAGCTCGCCGTGCCGTTCCTCGGCGACTGGTCGACCCTCGACGTCGTGCGCGACGGCGGCTCGACCTCCCGCGTCGCCGAGGCGCACGCGGACGAGCGACGCGAGGCGCGGCTCGGCGCGCACCACGATCACGAGCGCGAGTCGCGCCCGATCGCCGCGGTCGCGCTGCGCACCGGCGAGCCGCTGATCCGTCGCCGCGAGGACGCCGGCGCGGCGGACCTCGAGTCGGTCGAGCTCGGTGACGCGGAGAGCGTCGTCGCCGTGCCGCTCCGCGCGCGCGATCGAGTCGTCGGCGTGCTCACGATCGGATCATCGTCCGCCGCGCGAATGCACGACGAGGCGGATCTCTCGCTCGCGCAGGAGCTCGCGCACCGCGCCGCCAACTCGCTCGAGAACGCACGCCTGTATCGCGAGGCCGAGGACGCGGTGCGCCTGCGCGACGAGTTCCTCTCGATCGCGTCGCACGAGCTGCGAACGCCGCTCGCGAGCCTGCAGCTCGCGGTGCAGGGCCTGCCGCGCATGCTCCCCCCGACCTGCATCGAGGACGCGCGCCGCGTGACCGCGCTCGTGACGCGTCAGGTCCACCGTCTCGACTCGCTGATCGGCTTGCTCCTCGACGTCTCGCGGATCCGTCGCGGGCGCCTGCAGCTCGATCGCCAGCGGGTCGACCTACGCGAGATCGCGCGCGAGGCGATGTCGCTGCTCGCGCAGGATCTCTCGCGCTCGGGCAGTGAGCTCGTCGTGCGCGCCGAGGCGCCCGTCGTCGGGTGCTGGGACGGCGCGCGGCTCGAGCAGGTACTGATCAACCTGCTCGGCAACGCGATCAAGTTCGGTCGCGGCGGCCGCATCCACGTGAGCGTCTCGCTCGACGGCGAGCTCGCGCGCGTCGTGGTGGAGGACCACGGGATCGGCATCCCGCGCGAGGTGCGCGACCACGTGTTCGAGCCGTTCCGTCGCGGGGTGTCGTCGCGCCACTACGGTGGGCTCGGGCTCGGGCTCTTCATCACGAAGACGATCATCGAGGAGCACGGCGGGCGCATCACCGTCGCGAGCGAGGTCGACCAGGGCACGACGTTCACGGTCGAGCTCCCGACGACGTGCTGAACGACGGCTCAGCGCTTCGCGCTGCCGATCACGGGCTTGATCTCGCGCACGTCGAAGAGCTTGTGGCAGCGCTCGCAGCGCAGCTTCATGCCCTTCTTCACGGCCGCGGCGAGCCGCGTCTGCTCGGCGCCGCAATGGGTGCAGGTGAGCATGACGCGCTGCACGACCGCGTACGGGAGCACCATCTCGTGGTGATGGTGCCGATGCATCGCGCTGTCGAGCGTCCGCGTATACGATCGGCTCGGGGGGACGCGAGCGATGCACGCCACGCACGCGCTGTCGGTACCAGTCCGTCTGCTCTTGCTCGCGCAGCTCGGCGCGCTCGCGCTCGGCTGCGGTCGCGTCGGGTTCGTCGCCGACGCGGCGCCGCGCGACGACGCGACGGTCGACGCACCCACGGCCGACGCCGGGTGCGTCGCGTGCTCCGAGTGGTGCAACGATCGCGACGACGACTGCGACGGCGCGGCAGACGAGGGCGCGGTGTGCGACGGCATCTGCGCGCGCGTGCGCCGGAGCGGCGTCGACCTCTCGTTGCTCTGCGGGGCGTCGGCGCGCGACGCGGCCGAGCTCGCGTGCGCGCAGCACGGCGGTGCGCTGGTGCCGATCACCGACCACGCGACGCACCAGGCCGCGCTCGACGCGCTCGCCGACGCCGCGGAGACGTGCGCGTGGATCGACGGATCCGACGCGAGCGAGGAGGGCACGTGGCGCCGCGCCGACGGCACGCTCTTCTGGACGGGCGTCGCGGACGGGATCGCGCCGTCGGGCGTGTTCAGCGGCTGGCGCGCGGGCGACCCCGACGCGAGCGCAGAGAGCGAGGACTGGCTCGCTCTCGTGGAGGGCGAAGGCTGGGCCGACTCTCCGAGCGACGCGACGTGCCCCGCGCTCTGCGCCCGCGCGGTGTGCGCTCGTTAGGCGCCGCCGACCATCGTCTTGCGCTCTTCCTCGAGCCAGCCGAAGAACGTCGACATCTGCGAGCGCTGCTCGGGCGGCATGTACTCGAAGTTCCTTCCGCGATCGATGATCTCCCAGAAGTCCTTCGTCGTGACGCCCTCGAGCGAGCTGCGGATCTGATCGAGCCGCGCGCGCGGCTCGTTCCGCATGTCGTCGGCGATCAGGTGCGCCTTGTCGCGCTGGCCCTTCCACAGGTAGTACGCCGCGAGCTTCACCTGCGCCTTGCGCACGCCGAGCAGCGCCGACTCCTGCGCCTGCGAGCGCAGCGGGCGATCGAGCTCGAGGAATTGCTCGAGCATCGCGTCCTGCTCCGGCGCTTCCTGCTCGTGCGCCATCTGGCAGATCGCCGACACGTCGTACGCGACCGTCTCGGTCACGAACGGCAGCTTCATGTCGAAGCTGACGTGCCCGTAGTACGTCATGTGCCGCACGCCCTCGCGCGCGGCCTCGCCGTTGCCGTCGCGCAGCAGCGCCTCGACGAGCTTCCGGTACTGGTTGAGCACGTTGTACGCGGTGCGGACGTCGCGCGCGTTGAGCGTCGCGCGCAGGTAGCTGTTCATGAAGCGATGGACGAGCCG
Organism: Sandaracinus amylolyticus; assembly: GCF_000737325.1. Classification (NCBI taxonomy): domain Bacteria; kingdom Pseudomonadati; phylum Myxococcota; order Polyangiales; family Sandaracinaceae; genus Sandaracinus; species Sandaracinus amylolyticus. The sequence continues at coordinate 8,237,670 of NZ_CP011125.1, read as the reverse complement.
GATGAGCTCCTCGTCCTTCGCCTGGCTCGCGGCCTCGCCGATGTACCGCGTGTCGATCGCGACGAGGTAGTTGATGTCGCGCATCGAGCCCAGCGCCTCGTTGTAGATGCCGAGGTACTGGCGCATCACCTTCCACTCGACCCAGGTGCGGCGCGTCTCGAGGTCGCCGAGCGACTCGGGATCCATCGCGACGAAGTCGGGGTTCTGCTTGAGCCCCGAGCCCAGCGCGAACCACGCGTCCGACGCGCGCGACTTCAGCTTCAGGTACGCGAGCGTGAAGTCCTTCAGCGCGTCGACCGCGCCGCTCGCGATGATCTTGTCCTTGCCGCTGATCGAGTTCGACGTGATGTCGGTGAGCTCCTCCATCGCGTTCAGCGTCGAGCTCTGCAGCCGCGAGGAGAGCTCGGCGTCCGCCGACTCCGAGCCCTCGGTCGCGGTGCGGATCGCGTCGCGTCGGATGCGCCGGATGATGTTCATCGGCTCGAGGAACCAGAACACGTAGCCGAAGTACGGCGCCATCAGGACGAGGCCGATGGTCGTCATCCCCATCATCGCGAGCAGCGTGCCGCGGGGGACGAACTCGCTCTTGAGCGTGAACGCGGTCCACACGCCCATCACGCACACGATCACGTAGAAGCCCATCACGGCGAGGTTCACGCGATCGCGGAGGAACATCCGCGCGACGCCCGTGTACCGCTCGGCGGAGAGCTGCACGATGATCGAGACGACCGTGACGACGATGCCGAAGACCGTCGCGATGTTGCCCGCGAGCGAGCTGATCGCGTCGGTGATCGTGTGGGGATCGAAGTCGACGAAGCGATCGAGCGCGTTGCGCGCCTCGGGATCGACGTGCCCGAAGAGCACGTGGTCGAGGTAGTAGAACGTCGCGAACACGAAGATCGCAGCGGCGGTGAGCACCACGAAGGGCATCGCCCAGCTCACCGCGCCGCGGCGCAGACCGTTCGGCCTCTCGTGCGCCGGACGCGCGCCGTTCGTGTCGCTCCCCACCACGCTGCTCCCGTCGAGAAGGGCGAGCAGTATCGCAAGCGCGTCCCGCGCTGGGAAGCGAGAAGGGCGCGTGTGACGGGCGCGACGATCCGCGGCCAATCAGAGCACGTGCACACCTCGTCCTCGCGCCCGGTGCTCGTCTGCACGCTCGTCCTCGCGCTCGCCGGCTGCGGCTCGTCCTCGGGCGACGAGGCCGACGCGTCGACGCGCGACGCGGGTCCATCGCCCACCGATGGAGGCTCCATCGACGCTGCGCGCGATGCGGGCGACGACGCCGACCACGACGCCGGCGCGCCCGACGCGGGCCCGTGGGAGGTGCCGGACTACACGCTGCGCGTGTTCACGAGCCCGTCGGGCATGCCGGTCGCGACCCCGTACGGCATGAACGACGAGGGCATGATCGTCGGCAACGCCGGGCCCGAGCCGTGGTCGCCCGACTCGATCCCGATCGCGGTCGGGGTCGACGACGCTGCGATCGATCCGCTCGAGACCGAGCGCGGCCTGCTCGCGTACGCGCATGACGCCGACGACGGCGGGCGCGTCGTCGGCGAGCACGATCGCCAGCCGCACCTCTGGGAGGCCGACGGGCGTCGCGTGCCGCTGCAGGTGCCCGAAGGCTTCTTCTCCGGCGCGGCGCGCGCGATCGGGGAGAGCGGGATCATCGCGGGCAGCTACGCGGATCACGACGACCCGCCGCCGCCGGTGGGCCCGCGCCCGGTCGCGTGGGCGAGCGCGAGCGCGACGCCGGTCGAGTTCCTGCTGCTCGATCGCGAGGAGCCGGTCGGTCAGGCGGTCGCGATCGCAGGCGGGCGCATCGTCGGGTCGCTCACGTCGCGCGACGGCATGTTCGCGGTCGTGTGGGACTCGCTCGCGTCCGAGCCCACGCCGCTGCCGCGTCCCGAGGGCGCGCTCGGCACCGAGGCGTTCGGCGCGAACGAGCGCGGCGACGTCGTCGGGCGCGCGCTCTTCGAGGGCAATCGTGTCGAGGCCTACGCCTACTGGCGCGCGAGCGACGAGCCGGCGGTGCTCGGCGCGCCCGAAGGCGCGACGGAGAGCGGCTACGCCGAAGCGCACGACGTCGACGAGCGCGGCGTCGTCGTCGGCACCGCGCGCGTCGCGCCCGGCGTCGTGCACGCGATGCTGTGGGCGGCCGGCGAGGCGATCGATCTCGACGCGCACGTCACGACGCGCCCTGCCGGCGTGCGCGCGATCGTGAGCGCCGCGGCGATCGACACGAGCGGTCGGATCGCGGTCGAGGTGCTGCTCGACGGCGCGCAGGCGGATCTCCCGCGCGCGATCGGGGTGCTCACGCCCGTCGAGTGATCCGCGCACGTGTTGGCCCGAGCGCGCCCGGGCCTACTTCGTGTCGACGTGGCTCCTCGTCTCGCCGATCTCTCCGACGTCGCGTCGCGCGCGATGGAGCTCGTCGACGACGAGGACGCGATCTGGAACTGGGCCGAGCGATGCGGCGCGCGCGGCTGGATGTTCCGCGGACAGCGCGACGCCGACTGGCCGGTGCGCTCGTCGCTCGAGCGCTGCGCGCGCCGGATGCAGTGGGAGAGGCCGCGTCGCTCGCTCGAGATCGGGATCTACCGCCGCTTCCAGCGCCACGCGCACCTGTTCGTGTCGCCGCTGCCGAGCGACGACGACGTGATCGAGTGGCTCGCGCTCATCCGTCACTTCGGCGCGCCCACGCGGCTCGTCGATTGGACGTACTCGTTCCACGTGGCGCTCTTCTTCGCGGCGCGCTCGGCCGATCCCCACGACGACGAAGAGGATCGCCCGCTCGGCGAGCGATGCGCCGCGGTGTGGGCGATCGACGCGGAGTGGCTCGACGCGCGCGCGCTCGATCACCTTCGTCACCAGGGCGCGGAGGACGTCGCCGCCGCGTACCGCGACGACCTCTACGTGCGCCGCTACGACACGTTCGGCACCGTCTACAACCGCCGGCCCGCGGTGCCCTTCGTGCTGCGACAGAACTGCTGGCGTCTCAACGAGCGCCTCGTCGCGCAGCAGGGCGTGTTCCTCTGCCCTGGCGACGTCGAGCGCGACTTCGAGGAGAACCTCGCCGCGCTCGTCCGCCCCGAGGACGTCGGCAAGCACATCCGCAAGCTCGTGTTCCCGAAGCGCCTCGCGCTCCCGGTGCTGCAGCGCGCCTATCGCAGCGGCATCTCGCTCGCGACGATGTACCCCGGGCTCGAGGGCTTCGTGCGCTCGCTGGGCGATCTCGCGGCCGCGCCCGAGGTGCTCTCGCCCAGCGAGCTCGACGCGCCGCTCGGCATGCACCAGCCGGGATCGCCGCACGGATCGCGCCCCACGTCGCACCCGCGCAAGCGGGTGCTGCGCGGCCGCGGACGAAAATGAGCCCGACTCATTTCCGTCTCAGTGCTCGTGGTCGTGGCCGTCGCTCAGATCGATCATCCCCATCATCCCCGCGTCGGCGTGGTCGAGGATGTGGCAGTGCACCATCCACATGCCGGGCCGGTCGTCGTAGCGCACGACGAAGCTCGCCTCGCCGTCGACGGGCACGTCGATCGTGTCGATCCACTCGGGCACCACGTTCCCGTGCGCGTCGAGCGCCTGGAAGAAGAACCCGTGCAGGTGGATCGGGTGCGACCAGTCCATCGTGTTGCGGAACGTCCAGACCTGCGTCTCGCCCACGTGCGCCGCGACCGGCGTCGCCTCCCAGTGCGGCACTCCGTCGAAGCCCATCACGAGCTGACCGTCGACCGTGCGCTGCGTGAGATCCACGTCGAAGCGGGTCGCGCCCGCCGTCGAGAGCGCCTCGACCTGACGCGCCGGGATCTCCGGGATCGCGACGTTCTCGGGCGCGCCCACGAGCTCGATCGCGAGCACGTCGACCTCGTCGCGGAACTCGGTCGATCCGTACCCGCGATCGTACGGCACCCAGCGCATCGTCAGGGTCTCGCCGTCGCGACCTCGCGGCACGACGATCGCGTCGACGCGCTGCCCCGGCATGATCACCGGGCGCGCGACCTCGTGCGGACCTCGCGGCGAGAGCCCTGCGTCACCGCCGATCACCGTGAAGCGATGCCCCTCGATCGCGAGCTGGAAGTACCGGCTGATCGCCGCGTTCACCATGCGCAGCCGCAGCGGGACGCCGTTGCGCGCGCGGATGGTCGGGCGCTCGCGGCCATTCGCGAGCACGTGGTTGCCCTCGCGCCCGAAGAGCGTCGCGAGCGTCCCGCCCACGTCGGGCTCGAGCAGCTGTCCGTCGTCGTCGTCGATCGCGACGTCGCTCAGCACCAGCACGAGCTCGTCCATCTCGGGCTCGTCGTCCGCGCGCACGACGATCGTCCCGTAGAGCCCCGCCGCGACCTGCGCCGCGCTGCGATGGTGCGGATGGAACCAGAAGAGCCCTTCGTCGGGCAGCTCGAAGTCGTAGTCGAACGTCTCGCCCGGCGCGATCGGCGGGCTCGGATGATCGGGCGCGCCGTCCATCTCGTTCGGCACCCGCACGCCGTGCCAGTGGATCGTGGTCGGCTCGGGCAGCTCGTTGCGGAAGTGCACGATCAATCGATCGCCGACGCGCGCGTCGATGCGCGGCCCGGGCACGGTCCCGCCGTACGACCACATCCGCGTCGCGCCCGCGCCGACGAGCGCGAGCTCGGTCTCGCGCGCGACCAGCTCGATCTCGATCACGCGCGGATCGGGCTCGAGATCGGTGGGCGTCTCGAGCCGCACCTCCTCGTCCCAGCCCATCGGTTGTGCGAGGTCGTCGCCCTGCGGCGCGCACGAGAGCGCGAGCAGCGCGAGCCCCATCGGAACGGCGATCCGACGCATTGGACGCGAGAGAGTACGCGCGACCCCCCGGAGCGCCACGGGCGCGTGATCTGGATCAGTCCCTCGGCGCGGCCGACCGCGGCGCGCCCCGGACCGGGTCCACCCCTCGACATCGCGGCATCGGAGATGCAGAAACGCCTGCATCGCCATGCGCCCGCTGCTCTTCGAGAAATACGAAGGCCTCGGCAACGACTTCGTCGTCGTCGAGGGCACGTCGTCGATGCTCTCGACCGACGACGTGATGCGCATCTGCGATCGTCACCGCGGCATCGGCGCCGACGGAGTGCTCTTCACCGGCGTGAGCGCGGGCCGCCCGTTCATGTCGGTGATCAACGCAGACGGCAGCACCGCGGAGATGTGCGGCAACGGCCTGCGCTGCGTCGCGCTGCACCTCGTGCGTCGTGGCCTGGTCGACGGGCGCACGTTCGACGTCGACACCGACGCGGGCCCGCACGCGGTGCGCGTGCTCGAGGTCGCGGCGCCGGGTCGCGTCGAGGTCTCGATGCGCGCGCCGAGCCTCGCCCCGCGCGACGTGCCCGCGCGCTTCGACGCGCCGCTGATCGACGGTGAGCTGCGCGCCGACGGCGTCGTGCTCCACGGGACCGCAGTGTCGATGGGCAACCCGCACCTCGTCACGTTCGACGCGCCCGACGCCGCGCGGCTGCGCCTCGGCCCGATGCTGCAGGACGATCGACGCTTCCCCGAGAAGGTGAACGTCGGCTTCGCGACGATGAAGGGCCGCGGCGCGATGCAGCTCCACGTGTACGAGCGCGGGTCGGGATGGACGCAGGCGTGCGGCACCGGCGCGTGCGCGGCGGCGGTCGCGGCGGTCGAGACCGGTCGTGCATCGCGCGGCGCGCCGATCGAGGTCGTGCTCCCGGGCGGCCCGCTCGAGATCGTCGTGGGCGAGGCGGGCGAGCGAGTGCGCATGACCGGCCCGGCGCGCCACGTGTTCTCGGGCCGCCTCACGCTGCCGCTCTGAGCCGGCCGCTCTGACGCGACCGCTACGGAATTCGTAGCGGGGAGGATTCACCACGGAGAGCCACGGAGGGCCGCGGAGGATTCACCTCTCTGCGGCCCTCTGCGTCCTCTGTGGTCCAACGCTTCCTCCCAAGGAAATACGCGCAATTCGCGCGTCACGGCAGCGCCGATCTCCGTGGTCTTCCTTCTCCTCCTGCTCTCCTCGGAAGCTCCGATCGGCGCACCTGAACGCGCGTCGAGCTTTATATCGAATTGCAATTCGCTCGTTGCATCTCGCGCGTGACGATCGCCAGACTGGTCGCCATGCCGGGATCCACGATGGGCGTGCGCATCGAGCGCGCCAGAGAGCTCGCCGGGCTCAACAAGAACCAGCTCGCGCGCGCCGTCGGCACGTCGTGGCAACACGTCGATCACTGGGAGCGCGATCGCACCCAGCCGAGCCCCACCTCGCTCTCGCGGCTCGCGTCGGTCCTCGGCGTGACGCTCGCGTATCTCCTCGGCGAAGAAGAGCCGGTCGTCCCGCCGCTCCAGGAAGGGCTCGAGACCTTCCTGCGCAGCTACGCGCCACCCGACCTCACGCCGCAGGAGATCGCGTGGCTGCGCGCGGCGCCGATCGATCCGGGCCTCGCGACGCCCGGCACGTACCTCGATCTGCTGCACCGCATCCGCATGCCGCGGCCCGCGAGCAACGTCCCGCCGCCCGCGACCGCGACCGACGACGAAGAGCCGTCGCGCAACAAGACCGGACGCCGCGAGAAGGTGCGCATGGAAGACGTGCTCGCGCGCGTGAAGGGCCGCCGATGAGCGACGACCCCTCGTACGTGCTCGTCGTCGACTCCGACGAAGGCTCGCTCGGCAGCGTCGCGGCCGTGCTCGCTCCCCTCGGACGTCCGGTGCGCGGCGCGCGCGACGCCGCGTCCGCGCTCGCCGCGATCCTCGCGGGCCCGCCGCTCCTCGTCGTGCTCGCCGGCGATCGTCCTTCGCTCTCCGCGATCGATCTCGCGCGCGTGGTGCGCGAGCGCCTCGGGCATCGCGCGCCGCGCATCCTGCTGGTCAGCGGCTCCGCGGTGCGCCGCGTCGATCTCCGTCACGTCGACGACGTCGTGCGTCGTCCGTATCGCGCCGAGGAGCTGGTCGCGCGCGCCAAGCGCCTCGTGCGCGCGAGCGGCGTGTGGTCGCTCCGCGGCAAGGAAGCGCCGCGCGCGCTGCGACGCATCGGGCCCGCATGAGCGCACCGCTGCCCTCGCACCCGGAGGACACGTGGATCGGCCGCGTCATCGACGGCCGCTACCGGATCCTCCGTCGTCTGGGCGAGGGCGGCATGGGCGTGGTGTTCGAGGCCGAGCACCTCAAGCTCGGCAAGCGCGTCGCGCTCAAGGCGATCGCGCCCGAGCGCATCGGCGACGCGGAGATCGCCGCGCGCTTCACGCGCGAGGCGATGGCGACCGCGCAGATCGAGCACCCGCACATCGCGGCGGGGTTCGACTACGGCCTGCTGCCCGAGGGCGGCGCGTACCTCGTCGCGCAGCTCGTGCGCGGGACCAGCCTGCGCGAGCGCCTCGGCCGGGGTCCGACGCCGTGGCGCGAGGCGTGCGCGATCGCCGCGCAGATCGCCGACGCGCTCACCGCGATCCATCGCGCCGGCTACGTGCATCGCGATCTCACGCCGGAGAACGTGCTCGTCGCGGATCGCGACGACGGCACCTCGCACGTCTACGTGCTCGATCTCGGCGTCGCCGCGCTGCTCGCCGCGAGCGCACCGCCTCCGCAGCCGACGCCCGGCACGCTCACCGTGATGGGCACGATCGTCGGCACCGCGGGCTACATGGCGCCGGAGCAGGCGCTCGGACGCGTCGTCGACGCGCGCGCCGATCTCTACGTCGTCGGCGTGCTGCTCTGGGAGATGATCGCGGGGCGTCCGCTCTTCGCGCGCGACGGAGGGCTCACCGCGATCGTCGCCTCGCAGCTCTCGTCGGAGCCGCCCGGCGCGCCCGCGCCGTTCGACACGACGGTGCCGTTCGATCTCGAGCGCCTCCTGCGCGACCTGCTGAGCGTCGAGCCCGACCGACGCCCTGCGACCGCGAGCGACGTGCGGACCGAGCTCCTGCGCATCCACGGCTCGCTCGCGCGCGAGCCCACTGCGCGCGTCGAGCTCCCTGCGCCGCCGCCCGATCCGCTCGAGGACCTCGCGCGCACCGCGTCGGCGCTCGGCGATCGCATCCGCGCCGCGATGCGCACGCGTGACGGCGCGCGCGGGCTCGCGATCGGCCTCGGCGTCGGCGCGGTGCCCGCGATGGCGATGATGATCGGCGCGTACGCGCTGCTCGCGGGCGACGCGCCCGCAGCGAGCACCACGCCGGCGGCGCACGCGCCCGCGGCGGTCGTCGCGCCCGCGGTCGCGATCCCTGCCGCGCCCGAGCCGCCCGGCCCGCACGACGCGACGATCGAGCGCATGCTGCACAGCCGCCAGCACCGCGAGCGCGAGCGCTCCGCGCAGGCCCTGCTCGACGCCGACCCTGCGACGGTGCCCGCGTACGCGCGCCTCGTCGCGAGCCTGACGATCGCGAACCGCTGCCCGCAGCGCGCCCAGCACCTCGAAGCGATCCGCACGCTCGGCGACCCGCGCGCGCTCCCGGCCGTCGAGCGGCTCGCAGCCGAATCGACCACGGGATGCGGCCGCCGTGGCCGATTCGACTGCTACGCGTGCCTCCGAGAGCAGATTCCGCTGACGATCGCCGCGCTGACGGCAGCGCGAGATCACGATTGACCCAGGTCACGACTTCCGTGGAGGCTCGCGCGCCATGACTCGCCCATCCCCATCCTCGCTCGCGCTCCTGTTGGCGCTCACTCTCGTCGCGTGCGGCGACGACGACGACGGCGGTCCGTTCGTCTTCCTCGATGCGGGCACCGGCGGGCCGGGCTCGTCGTGCGTGAACGTGACCGACTGCCACGCCGGTCTGGAGTGCGTGCTCCACGAGTGCGTCGAGCCTGTCGGCGTCGGTGAGCCGTGCGCGGCCGACGAGGGGTGCGAGCCGGGCCTCGCGTGCGTCGGCGGGACGTGCGCCGAGGTCGGCGCCGAGGGCCAGCCCTGCGATCTCGGCGGCGCGTGCGATGACGGCCTCGCGTGCGACGGCACGGCGTGCCGGCCCGCGGTCCAGGCGCGGCTCTGCCACTGCATCTACACGACGCCGTCGTTGAATCCGGTGCAGGTCGAGATGGAGATCGGGACGCAGCTGGTCGGCCCGTGGGGTCCCGACAGCTGCTCGCCGTGTCAGCCCGTTCCGAGCGGGACCGGCGTGCCGTACGAGATCCGGCGCACCGAGAACGGCGCGGTGCTGCAGACCGGCGCGCTCGACATCCCGCCGGGCTCCGCGTCGTTCGGCGTCGTGTTCAGCGCCGGCGTATTCGAGGTAGGCGCGATCGCGTGTGATCGCGAGCCTGCGCCGTTCTGCCAGCTCTGACCGGACCGAGCCGCACAGACGAACCGACCGGTGGCGGCGCTCGGCGTTGGTCGAATCGGCTGCCGAGCGCGCGTCTCGGAGTCGATTCGACCACCGCGAGCGACCAACGCCTGGTCACCGCGCGCGTTCGAGCGCGTCAGCTTGGCTCGTCGCTGCCGCATCGAGCCCGCACGCGGGCGCCTCGCGACGCGTGGTGCGAGGGCACGTGTGTTGCTGTGCGCACCGCACGATGTCCGCTCGCACCGCCGCGTTCCTCCTCACCGCCCTCGCGCTCGCCGCGTGCGAGCCCGAAGACCCCGGCACACCGGTCGCCGCCGACGCGCTCTGCGGCGAGATCGCCGCGATCGTCTGCGGCTCCGACACCGCGTGTTTCCCCGGCTCGACGCCCGACGACTGCGTCGAGACCCAGGCCGCGCGGTGCGACGAGATCGTGCAGCCGCTGGTCGACGATCCGCGCCTCGCGTACGACCCGCTGCGCGCCGGCGCGTTCGTCGAGTCGCTGCGTGCGCAGGGCGACGCGTGCTGGGAGGCGCCGTTCGACTACGCGTCGTTCCTCGACGTGTTCGCGGGCACCGGCGCGCTCGGCGCGGACTGCACGCCCGCGCGCCTCGACGCGATCTCGCTGCGCGTCTCGTCGCTCTCGTGCGCCGATCGCGCCGCGTGCCGGCTCCACCTCCGCGCCGACGGCAGCACGGTCGGCGTGTGCGAGGCGCGCCGCGACGACGCGTGCTCGCACGCGCTCGACTGCGAGGCCGACGAGTTCTGCAGCCTGCCCGCGCGCTGGCAGCCCGGCGTGTGGGGCGAGTGCCGCCCGCTGCGCGCCGATGGATGGAGCTGCGCGAGCGACCTCGAGTGCGCGAGCCGCCACTGCGAGGGCACGTGCACGGCGCGTCCCGCGCTCGCGCGGCCGCTCGAGGTCCCGTACTCGGAGCTCGTGCTGGGGGCCGAGCCGATCGCGTACCTCCGCTTCGCCGAGAGCGGCGCACGCTTCACCGACTCGAGCGGGCACGGCCACGCGGGCGAGGTAATGGGGGGCGCGATGCGCGCGAGCCAGGGCGCGATCGAGGACGACACGAGCGGCGCGCTCCAGCTCGGCGGCGAGGGTCAGTTCGTGCGCGTCGCGGGGCTCGACGAGCTCGAGGACGCCGAGGGGCTCTCGCTCGAGTGCTGGTTCCGCCGCGACGACGTGACCGAATCGCGCCCGCTGCTCGATCTGTCCGACGCGATGGGCTTCGGGCCGCACGTGTGGAACCACGATCGCGGCGACAAGGTCTTCGCCAACTTCGTCGACGGCGCGGACGCGCAGCACCCGATCATGTCGGGCGAAGGCGCGATCACGGCGTCGACGTGGCACCACGTCGTCGCGACCTTCGACGGCGCGATGGGCCGCCTCTACCTCGACGGCGCTCGCGTCGGAGAGGTGATGCTCCCCGCGCCCGCCGAAGAGGGCGACCCCGTGCTGCACGTGACCGACACGCTCTACGTCGGGCACCGCGTCGCGATGGGCGAGCAGGCCGCGCGCTCGTTCGCCGGTGTCATCGACGAGGTCGCGGTGTACGACCACGCGCTCGACGAGCCCACGATCCGTCGCCACCACGACGCCGGTGTCGCGGGCGCGATCGAGAACGAGCTCCCGCTCTACACCTGGCTGGCGCCCTGATGCGCGGCGCGCTCGTGATCGCGATCGCGTCCGTGATCGCGTCGTCGTCGATCGCGCGCGCGCAGAGCGTGCGCTACCGGCGCCCGTTCGACGGCGGGCACCGCGTCAGCGCGTACTTCGATCACAACGGCGGCGGCGGGTGCACCGACTGGGCGTGCGGCGGCACTTGCTACAACGGTCACTCCGGCAACGACTACGCGATGCCGGTCGGCACGCCGGTGCTCGCCGCGGCCGCGGGCCGCGTGGTCGCGACGTTCAACGGCTGCGCGAACTACGGCTCGTTCGGCAACACGTGCGGCGGTCGCTGCGGCAACTACGTCTCGATCGCGCACGACGACGGATCGCGCTCGACGTACTGCCACATGCAGCTCGGCTCGATCCGCGTCGGCGTCGGCCAGCACGTCGGCTGCGGTCAGGTGCTCGGCGGCTCGGCGTCGAGCGGGAGCAGCACCGGGCCGCACCTGCACTTCGGCCATCGCTCGCCGGGCGCCGGCGGCGCGAGCGATCCCTACGCGGGCGGATGCAGCCGCGCGAACACGCTGTGGACCGATCAGGGCGGCTATCGCGGGCTGCCCGGCACCGGATGCCAGGGCGGCGGATGCGTGCCGAGCGGCGAGTGGTGCAACGGCCGCGACGACGACTGCGACGGACGCAGCGACGAAGCGCTCTCGCGCGGCTGCGGCACCGACGTCGGCGAGTGCGTCGCGGGATGGCAGGCGTGCGAGGGCGGCGGCTGGGGCGCGTGCCACGGCTCGGTCGGACCGCGCGGCGAGGAGTGCGACGGTCGCGATCAGGACTGCGACGGCGCGACCGACGAAGCGCTCGTGCGCAGCTGCGGCACCGACGTCGGCGAGTGCGTCGCGGGCACCGAGACCTGTCGCGCGGCGAGCTGGAGCGCGTGCGAGGGCGCGATCGATCCGGTGCCCGAGCGCTGCGACACGCTCGACAACGACTGCGACGGCACGAACGACGACGAGCGCATCTGCGAGCGCGAGGAGGTCGCGTGGAGCGGGCCGCTGCACGCGCCGACGAGCGACAGCGACGCGAGCGGCGACGGGCGCGCCGACGCGTGCGCGCGCACCTCGAGCGGCTTCGCGTGCCTCGCGAGCGGCGCAGGGCAGGGCTTCACCGTGCGCCTCACCGGCACCGCGCTCGGCGATGCCGACTTCTGGACCGCGTCCGCGATCCGCATGGGCGATCTCGACGGCGACGGTCGCGCGGACGTGTGCGCGCGCGAGGGTGATCGGCTCGTGTGCTGGCGCTCGAGCGGCGTCGGGTTCGTCGATCGCATCGACGGGCCGAGCGTGGCGGGCGCGACCGCGATCGAGCTCGCCGACGTCGACGGAGACGCGCTGCTCGACGCGTGCGTGCGCGACGCGCGCGGCCTCGCGTGCCATCGCGGCGACGGATACCGCTTCGAGAGCGTGGTGGTGCTGCCCGCGCTCGCCGACGCGGCGGGGTTCGCCGACGTCATCCACCACGGATCGATCCGCTTCGGCGACGTCGACGGTGACGGCCGCGCCGACGTCTGCGCGCGCGACGCCGCGGGCGTCGACTGCTGGCTCGGCGAGGGCGATCGATTCGGCGAGCGCGTGCGCGGTCCGCGCTGGAGCGACGAAGGCGGATGGGCGCTGCTCTCGCGCTGGAGCACGCTGCGCCTCGCCGACGTCGACGGCGACGGCCGCGACGATCTCTGCGCGCGCGGGCCTTCGGGCTTCCGCTGCGCGCTCGCGGGCACGCACGGCTTCGAGCGCGAGGTGCTCGGCCCCGCGATGGACGGCGCGGCGTACGAGCGCGCCGACGTCTACGCGACGCTGCGCCTCGGCGACGTCGACGGCGACGGTCGCGCCGACGTCTGCGTGCGCGAGCCCGAAGGCGTGCGGTGCTGGCTCTTCGGCGGTCGTGGCTTCGATCGCGCGATCGTCGGTCCCGCGCTGAGCGACGCCGCGGGGTGGACCGCGCCCGAGCGCCACCGCTCGATCCGCCTCGCCGACGTCGACGGCGACGGCCGCGCGGATCTCTGCGCACGCCACGCCGACGGATTGCGCTGCTCGCTCTCGAACGGGCACGGCTTCGACCACACGTGGATCGCGCCCGACTGGTCCGACGAGAGCACGCCGAGCGACGTCACGATCCGCGTCGCGGGCGGGCGCCGCGTGGGCGTGGGCCACGATGCGCTGCGCGGCACGTTCGGCTGCGCGGCGTCGCCGATCGGGCGCGCGCCGATCGCGGCGCTGGTGCTTCTCGCCATGATCGGGCTCCTGCGTAGACGAATCGTCTGAGAAGCGCGCTCCGGACAGCCGAATCGTCCATGCGCGCGCCTCGCGAGGTGCGCATGTCCGGATCGTGCTCGAGGAGCTCGTCGCACGCTGGGGCTACGTCGCGATCGCGATCGGCGCGGTCCTCGAAGGCGAGACCGCCGTGATCGTGGGCGCGGCGCTCGCGCACCACGGCATGCTCGACGCGCGCGCCGTCGCGATCACCGCGTTCGCCGGCAGCTTCGCGGGGGACCAGGCCTGGTACTGGCTCGGGCGGCGATCGGGCGCGCGCCTGATCGCGTCGCGCCCGCGCTGGGCCGACCGCGCATCGCGCGCGCAGGCGCGCATGCGCCGGTGCGGCGACGCGTACGTCGTCGCGTTCCGGTTCCTCTACGGCCTGCGCGTGGTCTCGCCGGTGCTGCTCGGCGCGGCGGAATTCCCCGCGCGTCGCTTCGTGCCGCTCAACGCGATCGGCGCCGCGCTCTGGTCGGTCGCGATCACCGCGCTCGGCTGGTCGCTCGGCAGCGCGATCCAGGCGCTCCTCGGTCGCCTCGCGCGCATCGAGGAGCTGATCGCCGTGGCGGCGGTGGTCGCCCTCGTGATCGCCGTGGCGACGCGCATCGTGCGGCGGCGACGCGCCGCATCGCCCGCGCGCGACGTCGACGGCGCGACGCCCGCGGAGTGACGTTCGACGTGCTCACGACGGGCGCATGGATCCCGGGATGATGGGTGACGAAACGAAAACCCCCGGCAAGCGGCCCGCGCGCGGTCCGCTCCTCGCCGCGGCCGCGACGCTCGGCGTGTTCGTCCCGTTCCTGATCCCGGTGGGCGTGCTCGTCGTCGCGGCGAACGATCGTCGCGAGATGAGCCGCGGCACGCGCGCGCCCGAGCCGCCGTTCTTCCATCGGTTCGCGATCGGCCTCTCGGCGCTCGCGCTCGTCGCGCAGGTCGCCGCGCTGGTGCTCGTGATCGACGCGGCGTCGAGCTTCACGCGGCACGAGGAGCAGAGCGGCGCGGTCGGGATCGTGGGCGATCCTTGCGTCGTCGCCGAGGCGTGCTGCGCGGCGGTGCACGGGCAGGGCGCCGCGCAGTGCCAGCCGCTCGCGAGCCGCGCCGGGCAGATCCAGGGCACGCCGAACGAGACGGCGAGCGCCGAGGATCGGGCGTACTGCGAGGAAGTGTTCTACGAGCTGCGCGGCGCGCTCGTCTCGGCCGAGCGCGTCGTCCCCGGCGCGTGCGAGTTCGTGGAGCCCGGCGCGGCGAAGTGATCATCCGCTCGCGGGCGCGTCGCGGAACGGCCCGATGCTCCCGCGCGCTCGCTCGATGCGCTCCACCAGCGCGCGCGCTTCGTGGCGATCGCGACAGCGCATCGTCCAGGTGTCGCGCGTCAGCGTCGCGGCGTCGCGGATCTCGACGTGGACCTCGTCGTACGCCGCGCGCACCGCGACGACGCTGGTCCATGCGATCACGCTGCCCGCCGCGCGGAGGCCCGCGGGCACGACCTCGAACACGACCTCGCGCGGCCCGCCGCGCAGCGCCCACGCGAGCACCACGAGCGCGACGAGCACGAGCGTCGCGCTCGCGATCGGCGCGTCGTGCCCGAACGTCGTGACCATCAGCGAGCCGACCTCCTCGACGAAGTTCCCGTGCAGCGCCTCGACGCGCAGGAAGCTCGGCGGGAGGTGCGGCTTGCCGAAGAACGGACGCAGCAGCCACGAGAGCTCCGCGCCGACCGCGAGCTGCACCACGAGCCAGCTCACGAGCACGCGCCGCGCGGCGTCCTCGTCGTCGACGAGCCGCGTGAGCAGCCCGCGGAGCCGCAGCACGCCCGCGCTGCCCGCGCACGCGACGACCGCGACGTGGAAGAGCAGCAGCGCGCGCGCGACCGCCATCGACGGCGCGACGCGCGGATCGTCGATCGCGAGGCCGCTCGCGATGGGATCGGGCGGCGGCGCGATCGCGACCACGAGCATCGAGATCGGCGCGAGCGCGCCCAGCAGCGCGGCGCTCACCGCGAGCGAGATCAGGATGCAGATCGCGGTCTGCCGCAGCGTGAGCTTCGAGCGCAGCACCGTCGCGAGGAGCGCGCTCGTGCCGATCGTGCAGAGCGCGATCGCCGCGAGGAGCAGCGGCAGCTTGAGCGCGACGTAGAGCGCCATCTCGGGCGCGCGCCACATGCCGAACGCCGCGCCGTACGCGCCCGCGCCGATCGCGATCGTGATCGCGCACGACGTCGCGAGCCCGCGCAGATCGTCGCCGCGGCGCACCCGCGCGACGAGCGCGTCGTCGAGGCGGCAGAGCGCCTCGAGCCGCGACAGCACGCTCACGACCCCGAGACCCAGTGCGCGAGGAAGAAGAGACGATCGTGGAAGAGCTGCCCGTCGTACGGACCGACGAGCGGGCGCAGCGTCGTGGTCATCTGCAGCACGACGAGCACGAAGAGGAAGCCCCACGTGCCGATGCCGCGCACCGGGCGCTGGTTCATCGCCGCGAGCACCCGGCGCAGCAGCCCGATCGCGAACGTGCTGCTGATCCCGAGGAACATCAGGTGCAGCGCGCCCATGAAGATCGGCGACGACGTCGCCTGCGAGAACACCCACGCGACCGGCGCGAACCCGACGAGCAGCACGCCCATCAGCGCGATCGCCATGAGCAGCGCGCCCCACGTCTCGCGCGCGCTCTGCTCCGCGCCCGAGAGGCACGAGAAGATGTGCAGGCTCGGGAAGCAGATCAGCGCGCAGAAGAAGATGCCGAGGCTCAGCTTCAGCGGCACGAGCAGCAGCTGCCAGCCTCCGCCGAACACCGCCATCACGAGCCCGGTGATCGCCATCGTCGCGACGATCACCGCCGCGAGCTTGAACGACGCGCCGCGTCCTTCGCGCACGTCGTGGAGCACGCTCGCCGGCGCTTTGAGCAGCGCCTCGACGATCGCGAACGGGCCGTGCCCCGCGATCGGGGTCGCGTCGCCGCGCAGCGTCTCGATCGACGCGGCCGGTGGGCGCGGCGCGACGACGGGCGGGTTGGTGACGGGCGGCGGCGTCGCCTCCCAAGCAGTCATCGCATGCGGATCGTGATCGGGGCTCGTCGGGTGGGGCGTCTCGGGGTGCACGTCGGACCTCCTGGTGTCGGCTTCGAGATCTCCGTACGCACGACGTTCCACGTCTCGTTCCGCGATCGGGCGAATGGTCGTCGGAAGCCATCGAATCTCCTCCGTTCCGCCACGAATCGTCGGCGCGACTTGCTCCAGTCGTGAGATCCCCAATCGTTGCCGCCATGAACGAACATCCTCTCTACGGTCGACCGGTCGGTGAGCACGCAGGGCGCTTCGGCGCCGGTGGCTGGCTCTGGTACGTCGGCGGCATCCTCGTCGCCGCCGGTGTGATGAACACTGGTCAGGGCGCGCTCGCGTTGTTCTCCGGCGCGCCCGACGCCTTCACGAAGATCGCCACGGGCCTCGTCGCGGGCGCGATCGGCGCCGCGATCGTGCTCGCCGCCGCGATGAAGTGGCGGCAGCAGGTCGTCGTGTACGAGCGCGGGCTCGTGCACACGAAGCTGCTCGGCCGGCAGGAGGTCGCGTTTTCCGACGTCTCGCGCGTGGAGCTCGTCCGCGAGCACTCACGGATGGGCACCGACGAGACGATCCACATCGCGCTGCGCGACGGCCGCGAGGTCTCGATCGGCAGCGTCACGAACATCGAGCAGCTCGCCGGGATGATCCGGCACGCGCCCTGAACCGCTTCGGAGAGAGACAGTCCGATGACCTACCTCATCCCCCTCGTCGCGATCGTCGTCGTCGTCGCGTTCATGTTCATGCAGCGCCAACGCCTCGCGCAGGCGGGCCAGACCTACGCGCCGTTCGAGCTGAGCAAGCTCGCCCCGCGTCTGGGCCTCTCGATCGTCAACGGCGATCCCAGCGCGAACATCATGCTCGCGCCGCACAACACGGTCGGGACGCGCATCTCCGACGACAAGCCGTACGAGTGGAACGTGCGCCTGCAGGGCTCGCCGCGCGGGCGTCCCGTCGACTTCCTCTACTACCACCGCCGCGAGCGCCAGACCGGCTTCGTCGAGATCAAGTACACGTACTACGACGACGCGTTCATCGCGGTGCAGCTGCGCCCCGGCGCGCCCGAGTTCGAGCTCGTCTCGAACCAGAGCAGCCTCGGCCCGATCGCGCGGCGCCACCCGTGGCCGATGCAGCGCTCGGGCGATCCGAACGTCGATCGCGAGTTCACGCTCGCCGCGAACGATCCGAGCGTCGGCGCGAAGATCGCGCCGTTCCTCTCGCGCTTCGATCCCGCGCTGCGCGCGTACGGCATCCACCTCGAGTCGCACGGCGGATGGCTGCGCTTCCGCGCGGACGGCAAGCACACGAGCGGCAACTTCTACTTCATCGAGCAGATCATCCCGGCGCTCGAGCAGATCGCCGATCGCCTCGAGCAGCCGTGATCGCCTCGGCGGGCGTGCGCTACGGATTCCGTAGCGCATGCCCGTGATACGTTCTCCACGTGGGTGAATTCGACGACCTCGACGAAGAGAAGACGCTGGTCGAGGAGAGCCGCGACACGCTCAAGGATCTGATCCCCGACGCGCCGCCGGTCGCACCGCTCGAGGTCGTGTTCGACCGCGAGATGCACCAAGCGGGCGTGATCTCGGCCGACGTGCCCTACCGCGCGCTCGAGATCTGGACGCAGAACCGCGTGTACATGGTCGACTCCACGATGACGTGCTGCGAGGTCCGCGACCGCCACACCGGCGTCGAGGACAAGAAGCACTCGGTGCTCGGCGCGCGTCTCGTCGGTGGACAGCGCAAGTACGGCAAGACGCTGCACGTCGCGCGGCCGTTCCCGGTGCCGGGCACCGAGGCGGTGTTCGAGCGCGACGGCAAGCGCACGCCCGCGGGCGTGACGTCGAAGGTCGAGCGCGTCGTGCTCCACATCCGCGTGACCAGCGTCGTGATGGAGCAGCAGGGCGCGTGGGACGACGTGACGAGCGCGTTCCTGCACCCGAGCTTCGGCCACCGCGGCTCGCGCTGACGGGATCTGCGCAGCACCGCCCGGGCGTGTGCACGGGGTTGCACGCGCGGCCGCGAGATCGCGCGCAAACGGCGCGGCACGCTGGATGAAGAGCGCGCGGCCTCGTGGAGGTCGCGATGAACAGGACGATGATCGTGGGATGGCTCGCGCTCGTGCTCGCGGGCTGCGGTGACGACGGTGCGGGCGCGCCGCAGCTCGACGGCGGTGCGATGCAACCGAGCGACGCCGGCGCGGCGAACGAGGCCGCGCAATTCGTCGCCGCCATCGCTGCTGAAGCATGCGAGTCCGCGCACGCGTGCCTCGAGACCGAGGTCTCGTTCGAGCAGCGGCTCGGGAGCGACACGCGCTGCCGCGCGCACGTCGCGGCGTCGATCGCGCACGTCGCGCGCGCGGTGGACGACGGCCGCGCGCGCTTCGATCGAGCGCGCGTCGCCGCGTGCCTCGCCGCGATCGACGCCGCGGTGTGTGAGCTCGCCACCCCCGTCGCGTGGGAAGCGTGGCCAGCGGAGTGTCGCGCCGTGATCGCGGGCACGATCGCGCCGAACGCCGCATGCGACGCGAGCGTCGAGTGCGACACCGGCGCGTGCGTGTGCGGCACGTGCGAGGCGTACGTCGCGCGCGGCGGCGCGTGCGAGGACGGGCCGTGCGCGCCCGGGCTGCAGTGCGCGAGCGAGAGCCTCACCTGCGAGCCGGTCGCGGCGGCCCTGCGTCGCGGCGATGCATGCGAGGACTTCCACGCGTGCAGCGGTCTCCTGCGCTGCGTCGATGGCGTGTGTCGCGATGGTCGCGAGCGCAGGACGCAAGCGCGCGGAGAGCCGTGTGACGCCGAGAACCTGCTCTGCGGGCTCGGCCTCGAGTGTGACTTCGACCACGGCAGCGTCTGCGTGGGCCCGCTCGAGGCCGGCGCCGCGTGCGACGACATGCTCGAGATCAGCCTCTGCCCCGAGGGCACCGTCTGTCACGGCATCGCTGGCGAGGCGCGCTGCTCGCCGCCGCTCGCGCGCGGCGAGGAGTGCATCGGAGCGGGCCGCGCCGACCCGTGCGACGTGGGGCTCTGGTGCTCGTACTCGACCGGACGATGCGAGCCGGTGCGCGCGCTCGGCGAGCGCTGCGAGCTCGGCGAGGACTGCCACTCGGGCGTGTGCGAGGACCAGGTCTGCGCGCTCGGCGAGGACGCGTTCTGCTCGTGAGCTAGGTTTGTGCGCGTGTCGTTCCTCCTGCTCGACGGTCCGGTCGGGACCGAGCTCGCGCGCCGGGGCGTCGCGACGCCTGCGCCGATGTGGAGCGCGAGCGCGATCGACGCCGCGCCCGACGTGCTCGCCGCGGTGCATCACGATTACGCGCAGGCGGGCGCGACGGTCCACACCGCCGCGACGTTCCGGACCACGCCTCGCGCCTCGGGCGCGGCGTGGGAGCGCCTCGCGCGTCGCGCCGTCGACATCGCGCGCGCATCGATCGATCCCGCGCATCGCGTCGCGGGATCGATCGCGCCGCTCGAGGACTGCTATCGCCCCGATCGCAGCCCCTCCGATCCGCGCCCCGAGCACCGCATGCTCGCGCGTGCGCTCGCGAGCGCCGGCGTCGATCTCCTGCTCTGCGAGACGTTCCCGCACGTCGCCGAGGCGCTGGTCGCCGTCGAAGAGGCGGTCGCGACGGGCGTGCCCACCTGGCTCGCGCTCACTGCCGGGCCCGACGCGGATCTGCTCACGCCCGCGCAGATCGCGGAGGGCGCTCGCGAGGCGGTGCGTCGCGGCGCGCGCGCGGTGCTCGTCGACTGCGTGCCCGCCGATCGCACGCTCCCGTACGTCGAAGCGATCGCGCGGCTCGATCTCGGCGTCCCGC
Source organism: Sandaracinus amylolyticus (assembly GCF_000737325.1). Taxonomy (NCBI): domain Bacteria; kingdom Pseudomonadati; phylum Myxococcota; order Polyangiales; family Sandaracinaceae; genus Sandaracinus; species Sandaracinus amylolyticus. The sequence goes on along the minus strand of NZ_CP011125.1, from coordinate 8,217,620 downwards.
TCGGCGCCTACGCGAACGCGGGACGCGAGGCGGACGGAATTGGTTGGAGGTCCAACGATCCCGAGCGCGGCGCGCAGCGCTACCTCGCGCACGCGCGACGCTGGATCGAGGCGGGCGCGACGATCGTCGGCGGGTGCTGCGGCACGAGCGTCGCGCACGTCGCGGCGCTCAGGGCGGAGCGCGATCGATGACCGAGCGCCCGATGCGCAGCCGCCGCATCCCGCGGTGCACGACGTGCGGCCTGCCCGACGCGCTCTGCTTCTGCGCGGAGCTCCCGCCGCCGCTCGAGGTCGCCACGCGCGTCGTCCTCGTCGTGCACCGCAAGGAGGTCCTCAAGCCGACCAACACCGGTCGTCTCGCGGTGCGTCTCCTCGAGGGCGCGTCGCTCGTCGTGCGCGGTGATCGCGACGCCGAGCGCGCGCCGCTCGCGCTCGAAGGACGTCGCCGCGTCCTCTTCCCCGCGCCCGAGGCGCGCGTGCTCGACGCGTCGGATCGCGGCTGCACGCTGATCGTGCCGGACGGCAGCTGGGCCCAGGCGCGCAAGGTCCTGCGTCGTGATCCGCTCGCCGAGGGCGCGGAGCCCGTCGTGCTCCCGCCGAGCGACGCGAGCCGCTACGGCCTGCGCCGCAATCCGCGCGAAGGAGGTCTCTGCACGATCGAGGCGATCGCCCGCGCACTCGGCGTCGTCGAGTCACCGCAGATCGAGGCGCGCCTGCTCGAGGTGCTCGACACCTTCGTCGCGCGTCACCGCGACGTGCGTCGTCCGCCCGCGCCCCGTCGCTAGGTCAGAGCAGCGTCCCACGCAGCAGCCACTGCGCGACGTTGAAGTAGACGACGAGCCCCGCGAGGTCGACGAGCGTCGCGACGAACGGCGCCGAAGCGCTCGCGGGATCGGCGCGCAGCAGACGGATCACGAAGGGCAACATCGAGCCCGCGATGGTCCCGCACACGACGACGCCGAGCAGGCTGATCCCGACCGTCATCCCGATGCGCAGCCAGTGCTCGCCGTACGTCCCGAAGAGCGCCTCTCCGAGCGCCACGCGCGCGACGCCGATCACCGCGAGGATCCCGCCGAGCGCGATCCCCGCGAGCAGCTCGCGATGCGCGATGCGCCACCAGTCGCGCATGCCGACCTCGCCGAGCGCCATCGCGCGGATGATCAGCGTGCTCGCCTGCGATCCCGAATTGCCGCCGCTCGAGATGATCAGCGGCACGAAGAGCGCGAGCACGACCGCGCTCGCGATCTCCTCCTCGTACGCGCCCATCGCGGTCGTCGTGAGCGTCTCGCCCAGGAAGAGCAGCGCGAGCCATCCCGCGCGCTTCTTCACCAGCGCGGGCAGGCTCGTCTGCATGTAGCGCTGCTCGAGCGCTTCCTGGCCACCGATCTTCTGGATGTCCTCGGTCGCCTCCTGCTGCACGACGTCGACGATGTCGTCGACCGTGATGATGCCCTTCATCCGGCCTTCGTCGTCGACGACCGGCACCGCGCTCAGATCGTGCTCCGCGATGATCCGCGCGACCTCTTCCTGATCCATCGACTCGTGCACCGTCACGACGTCGCGCGTCATCACCGACTCGATCGTCGCGTTCTCGCGCGCCGCGAACACGTCGCGGAAGGAGAGCACACCGAGCAGCCGCTGCTCTCCGTCGAGCACGTACGCGTAGTGCAGCGTCTCGAGCGCGTGCTCCTTCGAGCGCGCCTGCCTGCGCAGGTAGAAGAGCGCCTGATCGATCGTCGAGTCGGGGCGCAGCCGCGCGAAGCGCGGGCTCATGAGACCACCGGCCTCGTCCTCTTCGTACGCGAGCAGCGCGCTCACCTCGTTGCGCGTCGCCTCGTCGAGCAGCGAGAGCAGCTCGTCGCGCAGCGGATCGCCCTCGAGGTACTGCGCGAGATCGGCGACGTCGTCGGGCGCGAGCAAGCGCGCCCACAAGCGCCGCTCGCCGGGCCGCACCGCGCGGAAGAGCTCCGCCTGATCGTCGGTCTGCAGCGAGAGGAAGAAGTCGTCCTGCTCGTCGCGCGACATCGCGCGGAAGCCCTCGGCGCGCTCCTCCGGCGTCAACAAGGCCCATGCGTCGAGCAGGTCCAGCGCGGTCGTGCTCTCGGACATCCGTCCGGGTACGTAGTCCCCGCACCCACGCTGCATTCCCGCGGCTTTGGTCGGGAATCTCTTGACGCGATGCGTCACGAGAACCTACCGAAACCACCTGGCAGCACCCACCCGATCAGGTGCATCCTCGGGCGCCTCCGACCCGGGGGGTCTCGGACGTACGTGCTCGGCGATTGAATGCGATCGCACGCATCGCAGTCACTCGGCCGCGCACTGCGCGAGGGGCGCCTCGTTCCGGACGGAGAGCTTCGCAGACCGACCGGAGACCCGATGAACCAACGCAGCTCTTCTCAACCGCGCCTCGCTCGCTCGCTCGGGATCGTCATCGCGCTGGTCGCGGTGCCCGCGAGCCTTCCTCTCTTCGGATGCGACACGGGAGTGTTCGCGGCGAACACGACGATCGGCGTGATGCGCCGCGCGTCGCCGGGCGTGCAGCGCATGCGCGACCCCGAGATCCTCGAGATCGCGTTCCCCGCGTCGATCCAGCAGATGGAGGGCCTGCTCGAGATCAAGCCCGACGACAACGTGCTCCGCGCGATGCTCGGCCGGAGCTACGCGAGCTTCGGGTACGGGTTCATCGAGGACGACTACGAGGTCGCGCAGCTCAGCGACGACGCGACGGAAGAGCAGATCGAGCACCTCCGCGAGCGCGCGTCGCAGGCGTACCTGCGCGGTCGCGAGGTCGCGATCGGCGGGCTCGACATGGCGCGCCCCGAGGGCGGCGGTCTGCTCGCAGTGCAGAGCCAGGGCCTCGAGGCGTTCACCGCGCACGTCAACCGCTTCGACAGCCGCGAGAACCACGCGCCGCTGCTCTTCTGGGCCGCGTACAACTGGGTGCGCTGGATCAGCCTGCACCGCGACGACATGGGCGCGATCGCGGATCTCGCGTACGTGACGGCGCTCGCCGAGCGCGCGTACGAGCTCGACCAGACGTACATGGACTACGGCCCGATCGCGCTGCGCGCCGGCCTCATGGCGGCGGCGCCCCCGCAGCTCGGTGGTCGCCCGCAGGACGCGCGCGTCGAGCTCGAGCGCGCGATCGAGCTCACCGAGCGCAAGAACCTGCTCTACCTCGTGACGATGGCGCAGCTCGTCGCGATCCCGCTCCAGGATCGCGCGCTCTTCGAGTCGATGTTGAACGAAGTGGTCGCGTTCGACGTCGACTCGTTCCCCGACCAGCGAATCCCGAACCTGCTCGCGCAGCGCCGCGCCCGTCGTCTGCTCGCGCAGATCGACGACCTCGTGCCCCCGCCGATCGAAGATGAGGGCGAAGCGGAGGGCGAGGCTTCGGAGCCGAGCGCGTCCGTCGACGGCGCTGCGTCTCCTTCTTCCACCTGAGGAGCCGGACGAACCATGAAGATCCATCAGAAGCTCGCGCTCATCCTGCTCGCGGCGTTCGCGCTCTTCGCGATCGACGCGAGCCCGATGAGCGCGCAAGAGGCCGAGGCCGCGGCGACGACGCGCACGATCTCGCTCGCCACGCTCGCGCCCCCGGGCTCGACCTGGATGCGCGTGTTCGACGCGTGGAACCGCGAGCTGCGGCGCCGCAGCGAGCGCGGCCTGCAGTTCCGCATCTACGGCGGCGGCGTGCAGGGCGACGAGGCCGAGGTCATCCGCAAGATCCGCTCGGGCCGCCTCGACGCGGCGTCGGTGACCGCGGTCGGTCTCGCGCAGATCCATCGTCCGGCGCTCGTGTTCCAGATGCCCGGCATCCTGCGCAACTACGAGCAGCTCGACCGCGCCCGCGAGGCGCTCGCGCCCGACATGGACGCGGGCTTCACCAGCGCGGGCTTCAAGATGCTGGGCTGGGCCGACGTCGGTCAGTCGCGCGTCTTCTCGACGGCGCCGGTGCGCGTGCCCGCGGACATGGCGACGCGTCATCCGTGGGTCTGGCGTGACGACCTCGTGCTCCCGACCTTCTACCAGGTCGTGCGCAGCAACCCGGTGCCGCTCCAGGTGCCGGAGGTGCTCGGTGCGATCCAGACGGGCCGCGTCGACACCGCGATCACGCCGCCGGTCCCGTGCGTCGCGCTGCAGTGGTGCTCGCGCCTCACGCACATGACCGACATGCCGATGACGATCGTCCTCGGCGGCACGGTCATCGGTGGACGCCAGTGGGCGGAGCTCACGCCGGATCAGCAGACGATCCTCAGCGAGACCGCGACGCAGTTCCACCAGCTCGCGCGCCGCAACCTGCGCCGCGACGAGCAGCAGGCGCTCACCGAGATCCGCTCGCGCGGCGCGACGGTCATCGAGGTGACGCAGGCGCAGCAGCAGGAGTGGCTCAACGCGGGCGCGCAGATCCGCACCCGCCTCGTGGGCCAGATCGCCGACCAGGCGCTCGTGGATCGCGTGGCCGCTTTCGGTCGCTGATCCGCAGCGCACCCACGAAGAACGCCGGACCTCGCACGAGCGAGGCCCGGCGTTTTCCTTTCAGGCGATCACACCGAGCTGACGCATCAGCGCGAGCTCGTCGGTCAGGCGCCAGTGCGCGACGATGCGCTCGCCGCGGAAGCGCTCGATCGTGATCTGCGAGACGCGGATCGCGCGTCCGGTGGCCGCGATGCCGAAGAAGTCGCCGCGATGTGTCCCGGTCATCGTGGTGCGCGCCACGACGGCGTCGTCCGACGCGACGAGATCGTCGATCGTGTAGCGCAGATCCGGGAACGCGACGCGCAGCGCGCGCACGACCTGCGCGACCCCCTCGCGATCACGCGGCTGATCGGGTGAGCCGGTCGAGTGGTTCACGTAGTCCTCGGCGAGCAGCTCGTGCACCAGCTCGGTGCGCCCCGCGTTGAAGAGCTCGTCGTAGTAGCGGCGGATGACGTCGGTCTTGGTCATGGACGCCAAGCTGCGAGCGAGCGCGCGCGAGGTCCAAGATCGTTTCGGGAGCGATCGATATCGATTCGATATCATTCCCGCCGATGGATATCCGTCGCCTCCATGCGTTCGTGGTGCTCGCCGAGGAGCTCCACTTCGGTCGCGCCGCGCGTCGCCTGCACGTCTCGCAGCCGCCGCTCAGCATCGCGATCCGCAAGCTCGAGGACGAGCTCGAGGTGCGGCTCTTCGAGCGCGACTCGCGGAACGTCGCGCTCACCGAGGCGGGTAAGGCGCTGCTCGGCCGTGCGCGGCACCTCGTCGCCGAGAGCGCACGCGCGACCGACGAAGCGAGGCGCGTCGCGCGCGGCGAAGCGGGCGTGCTCTCGGTCGCGTACACCCCGACCGCGACCTACGAGATCCTGCCGCGCGTCATCGCTGCGTTCCGGCGCGCGCATCCCGACATCGCGCTCGAGCTGCGTGAGATGCGCAGCCCCGATCAGGTCGCGGCGATCGACGAAGGGCGCGTCGAGCTCGGGATCGCGTGCCTGCCGCTCGAAGGTGATCTCGAGACGCGCGTGCTCGCGACCGAGTCGCTCGTCGCGGCGCTCCCGTCGCGGCATCGCCTCGCGAAGAAGACGCGCGTCGACGTGAGCGAGCTGAAGGGCGAGCCGTTCGTGATCGTGCGCCCCGACGTCGAGCCCGCGTGGGCCGGCGCGGTGGCGCGCGCGCTCGCGAAGCACGGCGTCGGCGGCGACGTCGTGCAGGAGACCGACACGAAGATCGCGATGCTCGGGCTCGTCGCCGCGGGCGTCGGCGTGTCGGTGGTGTCGAGCAGCATGCGTGTGCTCGAGCGACGCGGCGTGGTGATGCGGCCGGTCGCGGGCGTCGGCGTGCGGCTGCGGATCGGCGTGGTGTCGCGCCCTGATCGATCGGCGCGGGCGCAGGCGTTCCTCGACGCGTGCTGAGGCTCAGCGCGCGCGCAGCTCGCGCACCCCGCGGCCGAGCTTTCGTCGTAGCAGCGTCCGCAGCGTCACTCCGTCGCCGTACCCGACGGCGCGCGCGATCGCCTCGACGTCCTGCGAGGTCGTCTTGAGCAGGTGCACCGCGCGCTCGATGCGCAGGTCCTGCACGTAGCCGAGCGGCGTCCGGCCCAGCACCGTGCGAACCCGCCGCGAGAGCGTGCGCTCGCTCGTCCCCGCCGCGCGCGCCGCCGCGGCGAGCGAGAAGCGATCCGCGAGGCGACGTCGCGCCCACCCTTCGAAGCGCTCGACCAGCGGATCTTCGTGCGTGAGCTGATCGGGGATCACGAAGGGCGCCTGCGAGGGCCGCGCGTCGACCACCAGATGACGCGCGGCCTGCGCGGCGAGCGTCGGGCTCTTCCTGCGGATCCACCACAGCGCGAGGTCGACGTGCGCGAACGCGGCGCCCGCGGTCACGCGCCCGCGCGAGTCGACGACCATCTGCGACTCGTCGAGCTCCACGCGCGGAAAGAGCTCGCGGAAGAGCGGCGCCATCCACCACGTCGTGGTCGCGCGCTGCCCGTCGAGCAGCCCGCTGCGCGCGAGCACGAACGTGCCGGTGCACGCCGCGGACACGCGCGTCCCCTGCTCGCTCCACCGCCGGATCAGCGCGGCCGCATCCGCGACGTCGCGACGCTCGAGCCGCTCGCGCAGCGCATCGGGCACGGTGCATCCGAGCCCGGGCACGACCACCACGTCGGGCGCCGAGCGCGGCGGCGACGACACCGGGACGCGCAGGCCCTGATGCGTCGTCACGCGACGGCGCACCCCGACGATGCGCGCGTCGAAGCGCGGCCCGTCCGCGCCGCGCGCGCGCGACAGATCGGACGCGATGCTCAGCGTGTCGAGGAGCGACGCGAGCCCGACGTCGAAGGCTCCCTCCAGCGCGAGGACGGCGATCTGCATCTGGCGGGAACGATATCAACGTTGTCCATCTCGCCAATACCGAGATCGGCGCGGCGAAGCCAACGTGCTGGCCACACGCGACATGGCGCGTGCTCGTCCGGAGGTGATTCGATGGTGAAGCTCGGTCTGTGGGTGCGTCTCGAGGCGGCGGCGGGGAAGGCGGAGGAGCTCGAGGCGTTCGTGAAGGGCGCGCTCCCGCTCGCGCAGCAGGAGCCGGGCACGGTGGCGTGGTTCGCGGTGAAGCTCGGCCCGACGACGTTCGCGATCTTCGACGTGTTCGCGGACGAGCGCGGCCGCGAGGCCCACCTCGCGGGGCGGATCGCGGAGGCGCTGATGGCGCAGGCACCGCGCCTCCTCGCCGCGCCCCCGGTGATCGAGAAGCACGACGTGCTGGCCGCGAAGCTCGGCTGATACGAAACGCGCCTGCCCGCGCGCGTCAGCGGGCAGGCGCGTCCTGATACGGGGACATGAACGAACTGCAACTTCTGCGTTTCATCACGCTTCCCTGACCGAGGGGATCCCGGTAGATTCGCCCCGCCCTCGGGGCTGCCCACGGCCCGGAGTGCGCGTCCTACCTGCTCTGCGACCGAGAGGATCCCCCCCGCGATGGCCGGTGCCGCCCCTTCCGCGAAGCCCGCTCCGTTCCTCAAGCCGCTCGACCTCATCGATCGCGGCATCCTGCTCGCCGAGAGCTCGCTATCGGTCGTGATCGTCCTCGTGATGGTCACGCTCGGCGTCGCGAGCGCCATCGGTAGCATCTTCGGGATCCAGCACCCGATCCTCCGCGCCGCGGGCGACGTGCTGATGCACGGCACGGTGTGGGCCGCGTTCCTCGGCGCGAGCTTCGCGACGCGCGGGCGCAAGCACCTCGCGATCGACGCGCTCGGTCGACTGCTGCCCGATCGCGCGCGCCGCGTGGTCGTCGCGATCGCGAGCACGTTCGGTGCGGTCGTCGCGTTCGGCCTCGGGCTCGGCGTGTACGAGTCGCTCGTCGAGCAGGCCCACACGACCGACGAGCAGGTCCGCAGCTTCGCGTCGAGCGGCATCCTCGATGCGGCGGTCGACCGCAGCTACGAGTTCCAGTTCATGATCCCGGCGGGCTTCGCGCTCATCGCGATCCGCCTGCTGCTGCACGGCTTCCACGAGCTCCTCGCGGCGGCGAGCGGCAAGGTCGCGCCGAGCCAGCCGGTGCCGCCCGCGCCCGCGGCGGACGAGAGCGTCCCCCACGAAGAGCCCGACGGAACGCCGAGTGAAGCGGGCGATCCGCTGCGCGTGTCGCCGATCGCGCAGGCGGGCCCGATCGAGATCGGGATCGCGATCGCGATCCTCCTCGTCCCGATCGTGCTCTCGCTCGGCACCTCGACGTTCGTGCCCGTGCTCCTCGGATCGCTCGCGTCGGCCGCGATGCTCGGCATCCCGCTCGCGCTGCGGGTGCGCAAGACCGGCTCGGCGAAGGCGACCGCGCCGCTGCCCGAGGAGTACGCGACGATCGACGGTCCGGTGCCGCCGCTGGTCGCGGCCGCGGGCGTGCTCGCGACGCTCGCCCTGTCGTACTTCGGCATCCTCAACATCGAGAACGTCTCGATCACGATGGGTGTCGCGTTCTTCGCGGTGGTCGCGCTGATGGGCGCGCCGCTCTTCACGTTCCTCGGCGGCCTCGCGCTCTTCCTCTGGCTCCACGGCTCGGAGACCGTGCCGGTCACGCCGCTCGCGAACGCCGTCGAGGACGTGCTCGGCAACCACTTCGCGCGCATGAGCGTCCTGCCGACGATCCCGATCTTCACTGTCGCCGGCTACCTGATGAGCGAGAGCAAGACGCCGCAGCGCCTCGTGCGCGTGGCGCGCGCGCTCCTCGGCTCGCTGCCCGGCGGCCTCGCGGTGGTGTGCGTGCTCGCGAGCGCGGGCTTCACCGTGTTCAGCGGCGCGAGCGGCATCACGATCGTCGCGATCGGCGGCCTGCTCTTCCCCGCGCTGCTCAAGGACCGCTACCCCGAGAAGTTCTCGCTCGGTCTCGTGACGAGCGGCGGCGCGCTCGGCATCACGTTCTTCCCGTGCTTGCCGCTGCTCGTCTACGGCATCGTCGCGGGCCTGCAGGAGATGCCGCCGGGCGTCGAGCGCGTCCAGCTCAACAAGATGATCCTCGCGGGCATCCTCCCGGGCGTGCTCGTGCTGGTCCTGATGATGGCCTACTCGATGGTGGTCGGCGTCATCCGCAAGGTGCCGCGCTCGAGCTTCGACGCGAAGGAAGCGGGCGCCGCCCTCTGGGAGGCGAAGTGGGAGCTCGCGCTGCCGATCGTCGTGATCGTCGGCCTGGTCGCGGCGGGCCCGCTCGGCGCGGCGGCGTTCACCGCGTTCTACGTCTTCGTCATCGAGGTCTTCGTCTACAAGGACCTCTCGCTCGGCAAGGACATCCCGCGGATCATCCCGGACTCGATGGTGCTCGTCGGCGCCATCTTCGTGAAGCTCTGCGCGGCGACGGTCCTGACGTTCTACTTCGTGCAGGCGCAGACCGCGGACGCGCTCTTCGAGGCGCTGACGTGCGGTGAGCCGGCGCAGGCGTACCTCGCCGAGCACAGCGACGTGATGTTCCAGTGCCGCGAGGCGGTCGACGCGCTCGCGCGTCAGGGCCAGAGCGCGGGCGGTCTGATCGACTCGCCGCTCACGTTCCTGATCGCGCTGAACGTGTTCCTGCTGATCGTCGGCATGCTGATGGACATCTTCTCGGCGATCGTCGTGATCGTGCCGTTGATCATGGGCATCGCGATGCACTTCGGGATCAACCCGTACCACCTCGGCATCGTGTTCCTGATCAATCTCGAGATCGGCTACCTGATGCCGCCGATGGGCCTGAACCTGTTCATCGCGGGCTTCCGGTTCGGGCGTCCGGTGCCGGATCTCTATCCGGTCGTGCTGCCCTTCATCGGCGTGTTCGCGGCGGCGCTGATGATCACGACGTACGTGCCGTCGCTCTCGCTCGCGATGCTCGGCGAGGAAGCCGAGATGCACCCGGCGACGCCCGAGGTCGCGCCGACGACCGACGACGGCGGCGGCGGCGGCGAGCCTGCGGGCGGCGAAGCGCCGGCGGGCGGCGGAGAGGACTGCGAGGTCCCGCGCGAGGGCGAGTCGTTCGAAGATTTCGACGCGCGCTGCTCGGGCGCGGGCGCAGGCGGCGAGGGCGCGCCGGCCGAGCAGGCGGACTGCGATCTGCCGCGCGAGAACGAGTCGTTCGAGGAGTTCGAGGCGCGCTGCAACGCGGCGGAAGGCGCAGCCGCGCCGGCGGAAGGCGAGGGCGCGGCGCCGGCCGAAGGCGCGACCCCGCCCGACTGCGATCTCCCGCGGCCCGACGAGTCGTTCGAGGCGTTCCAGGCGCGCTGCGGCGCGATGTAGCCGCTCGACGACGACACCGACGAGAAGACCGCCGCATCGAGCCCAGCTCGGTGCGGCGGTCGTGTTTCGGCGTCATTCACCACGCGGATGACGCGAGCCGCTCGTCATCCGTTCCGTGGATGGCTCAGGGGCGCGGCCAGCCCATCGGGATGCAGCGGTAGAGCCCGGTGCCCATGCCCGCCTCGTTGCACGTGGTGTCCGCGGGGCACGTGCCGGGGTTGCACACCTGGAGGCACGTCGTCGTGCTCATCATCGGCGGCGGGAGGTTCTGGCAGGCCTCGCCGTCGAGGCACGTCGCGCTGCCGGAGCACGGTCGCGTGCACACTTGGTTGATGCACGCGAAGGGCGCGTCGCAGTCGGCGTTCGTCGCGCAGCGCGTGTACTGATCGGCGCCCGTCGCGAGGCCGGTCTCGACGCACGCGTTCGCGGTGACGCCGCCCCAGCGACCCGCGAGGCACTCGACGCCGGTCGGGCAGTCCCCGTCGGTCCCGCAGCCGACGCGACAGTGCGAGCCTCCGCAGTATCCGGGCATGCCGCTCATCGACGACGGACAGCGACCCGCGGTGCAGGGCGGCGCGCAGTAGCCGCTGGTCCCGGGGCCGTTGCGCACGCAGAGATCGCCGCCCATGCACGGGCGCGCGTCGTCGCAGGCGCGGTAGTCGAAGCGCGGCGGCGGCGCGTCGGGCGGCACGAACGCGTCGACCGGCGTCTGCGCGTCGGGCACCTGCGCGTCCGTCATCGGCATCTGCGCGTCCATGCCGCCGTCGCGCGGAGGCTCGGGCCGGTCGTGGCAGTGCGGTGGATCGCCCGGCTCCTCCGACCAGCAGTGCGGGAGCTCGTCGGGGCAGCGCCGGTCGGTGCACTGATAGAAGCCGCTTCCCTGGAGGTCGGGAGAGCACCCCGCGATCGACAGCACGATCGCCGCGAGCAGTCGGCGCGACACGTTCATCAGAAGCTTCCTCCGACCGCGAGGCTCGTCGGTCCGACGCGCAGCTCGACGCGCTGGCGCTCCCGCCCGCGCGTGCCGTCCCCGAGCGCGCCCCACACGATCCCGGCCACCGCGCCCGCGGTGCCGATCCCGATCAGCGCGATCCCGACGCCGGTCAGCACCGGCGCGCGATCGTTCGCGTCGCTGATCGCGCTCCACTCGGTGTGCATGCGCGCGTTCTCGACGCTCGAGATGTCGTGCAGCCCGACGCCGAGCAGGATCGCGCCGGTCACGATCGCCGCGCCACCCACGCCCGCGACGATCCACGGCGCGGGGTCGCTGCCTTCTTCGCGCGGCGGCTCGTACGCCGGCGGCGGGACCAGCGGCGCGGGCTCGGGCTCGACGCGCGGCGGCTCTTCGCGCGGCGGCGCGAGCGGGCTCGTGTCGATGTCGAGCGGCTCGTCCTCGCGGCCACGCACCACGAGCCGTGCGCGCGCGGTGCGACCCTCGGGCGCGCGGATCGTGACCTCGTGATCGCCGACGCCGACGAGCAGCTCGCCTTCCTGCTCGGGCCACTCGCCCGCGACCTCGACGCCCGTGCCGTCGAGGTACAAGCGCGACCCCGCGGGCGCGATCGGCACCACGAAGCGCCCGACGAACGCGCGCGCCCGCAGCAGCAGATCGTTCACCTGCGCGCGCTGCTCGTCGGTGAGCGCACGACGCGTCTCCTCGAGCGACGCGCTCAGCGCGCGCACCGCCGCGGGATAGTCGCGGAGCTCGAAGCTCGACATGCCGATGCCGCGCAGCGTTCGCGCGTTCGGGTACACGTCGTGCGCGCTGCGGAAGAGCGCGCGCGCCTCGGCGAACCGCCCTGCGCCGAACTCCGCGACCGCCGCTTCGATCAACGTCGCGTACGACGTCGGCTCCGGCGGCTCGGTGGTCGTCGCGTCCTGCGCGTGCGCGACCTGCGACGAGAGAGCGACGGCTGTGATCAATGCGGCGGCGACGCGGAGCGCGTGCGTCATGTCAGAATTCGTCCCTCGAGAGCGAGCCGGTGCGCCCCGACGTCGAGCGCGGCGGTGTCGGCGGCGTGGTCGTCGTGGCGGCAGGAGGCTCGGGGCGCGCGGTGGTGCTGCGCGTCGCGTGACCTCCGCGATGTCGCGTGGGGCGCACGGGCGGCTCCGGCTCGACCGCGATCGGATCGCTCGCCGGCGCGGGCTCGACCGCCTGCGGCTCGAGCGCCGCGATGCCTGCGTCGGGCGCGGCGGTCTCGATGCTCGGCGCGGGCGGTGCCGGCGCGATCGGCGCGGGCGTGGTCGCCGCGGCGCGGGTCGGGCTCTCGGTCGGCGCGCTCGTTCGCGTCATCGCGTGCAGCACCACCGCCGCGAGCGGCACCACGATCGCGATCGCGAGCCCCACGACCATCGCGCGCGACGTGCTCCGCCCTCGCGCGCGCACCGGGAGATCGGGCACCGAGAGCGGCACCGACGCGTTCGCGGCGGGCGCGCGCATGGCGGCGCTGTCGAGCTGGATCTCGGCCGCGCCTTCGGGCGGTCGCGCCGAGTCGGGCCGCGCCGGTCGCGTCGGCGTGACGCTCGCGCGCGGAGCGAGCGCCTTCGGTGCCGGCGTCGTCGGCTTGATCCCGATCTCCGCCGAGCTCGCCACCTTCGCGCCCGCGAGCTCTCCCGCGAACGGCGCGATCGCGTCGCGCAGCGCCTCGACGCTCGCGATGCGCTGCTCGGGATCCTTCTCGAGCGCGCGATCGATCACCCGCGCCAGCTCGCGCGGCAGATCGGGCGCGATCACGTCCGCGGGCACCAGCGGGTCCATCACGATCGCGACCATCAGCGCGCCGTACGTCTCGGCGCGGAAGGGCACGCGCCCGGTGACCATCTCGTAGAGGATCGCGCCGAGCGCCCACACATCGGTGCGCGCGTCGACGTCGCGCGCGCCGCGCACCTGCTCCGGCGACATGTAGCTCGGCGTGCCCATCGTCGTGCCGGTCTGGGTGATCGAGGGCTGCGGCGCGCTCGCGTGGGCGTGCTCGTGCAGCTTCGAGATCCCGAAGTCGAGCACCTTCGTCGTGATCGCGCGCCCGTCCTCGCTCTGCACGACGAAGAGGTTCTCGGGCTTCAGGTCGCGGTGCACCACGCCCGCGCGATGCGCCGCCGCGACACCCTCGAGCGCCGGCAGGAGCAGCGCGACCGCTTCGCTCGGCGCGAGCTTCGTCTCGCGCTCGACGTACGCGCGGAGCGACGCGCCGCGCAGCAGCTCCATCACGAGGAACGCGGAGCGCTGGTCTGCGTCGGAAGAAGAGCTCACGCCGACGTCGAGCACGCCGACGACGTTGGGGTGATCGATGCGCCCCATCGCGCGCGCCTCGCGCAGGAAGCGCTGCACCGACGCCGCATCGGCGTCGGGGTCGGGGATCATCCACTTCAGCGCGACCGCGCGCCCGGTCAGCGTGTGCCGCGCGCGATAGACGGCGCCCATGCCGCCTCGACCGAGGACGCCTTCGATCTCGTACTTCTCGACGACCTCGCCGACGCGCGGGCTCCCGTCGGTCATCGCCGGGATGATAGAGGAGCGCCGGGCCCGGCGCGATGCTCCGTCGAGGCTCGCGCGATGGTTGTCGTCGCAATCGCCTCTCGCTACGCGCCGCGAACACGCGTATAAAGGCGCGCCGAACGAGAGGTGCGACGTGACCTGGCTCGTGCGCTCCGCGATCATCGCGATGTACCCGCGGACCGAGGCGCTCCCCGGCGCCGAGGACTGCGACATCGACGAGTTCCTCCGTCGCTTCCGCCGCGAGACCACGTTCTTGATGTGGCTCGGCGTCGTCGCGGGCGCGGTGGTCTTCCACTGGACGCCGATCCTCACGGTGTTCTTGCCGCTGCCCGCGTTCCTCCTGCCCGCGGGGCTGCGCGACAAGCACGCCTATCGGATCACGACGACGAACCTCTATCTGATCCGCCAGGCGGTCTTCCTGCTCAAGCTCGCGGCGGGCCTCTGCTGGGGCGGGCACCCGGAGGTGCGGAAGCGCTTCGCGCTGCCGGTGCAGCCCGCGGATCCCGGCACGTTCCGCACGAGCGGCGACGTCCCGCCGAGCGCGCTGACGACGTCGCGCGACGAGATGCAGCAGAGGTCGGCATGAGCGGCGCGCGTCACATCGCGTTCGAAGAGCGCAGCAAGGGCACGATCGAGGTCGAGGTCGACTACGTCGTCGTCGGCTCGGGCGCAGGCGGCGCGGCGGCGGCGGTCACGCTCGCGCGCGGCGGCGCGGAGGTCGCGATCGTCGAGGCCGGCGCGTGGCGCGACGGCGAGCACTACCCGTACAGCGCGTACGGCTCGATGCGCGACCTGATGGACGACTGGGGCTCGACCGTCGCGGTGGGCCGCGCGTTCTGGCCCGTGGTGCAGGCGCGCACGATGGGCGGCACGACCGTCATCAACAGCGCGATCTGCGTGCGCACGCCCGACGACATTTTCGCGCAGTGGGAGAAGGAGCGCGGCATCGGCGGTCTGCGTGATCGCGTGCTCGCGCACCAGGAGCGCATCGAGCGCGAGCTGAGCGTCGAGGAGGTCCCGCCTGCGGCGCGTGGTCGGTCGAACCTGCTCGCGATGAAGGGCGCGGAGGGGCTCGGCTGGGACTCGCACTACATGCGCCGCTACGTGAAGGGCTGCGAGGGCACGGGCCAGTGCCTCCAGGGCTGTCGCAAGCTGCGCAAGCAGAGCACGAACCTCAACTACGTCCCCGAGACGATCGCGCGCGGCGGCACGGTGCTCTCGTGCGCGCCGGTCTCGCGCGTCGTGCTCGAGGGCACGCGCGCGATCGGCGTGCGCGGTCACTTCGTGCATCCGCAGACGCGCGCGAAGGGCGCGGTGTTCTTCGTGCGCGCGCGCAAGGGCGTGTTCGTCGCGGCGTCGGTCACGCACACGCCGGTGCTGCTCGCGCGCTCGGGCGTGAAGAGCAAGATGATCGGAGAGCAGTTCCGCGCGCACCCGGGCACGGGCGTGTTCGGCTGTTACGACGAGCCCGTCGACATGAACGTCGGTGCGACGCAGGGCTGGGCGTCGACGCAGTTCCGCAAGGAGCCGGGCCTGAAGCTCGAGACGCTGGCGATCCCGCCCGAGCTCGTCGCGTCGCGTCTGACCGGCGCGGGCGTCGAGCTGATGAAGCGGCTCGCCGAGTACCGGCACATCGCGATGTGGTGCCACGCGGTGCGCGCGGAGTCGGTGGGCACCGTGCGTCCCGCGCCGTTCAGCGACAAGCCGATGGTGAAGTACGGCCTCGATCGCGCGGACATGGAGCGCTTCCGGCAGGGCATGATCCTGCTCGCGAAGCAGCACTTCGCGGCGGGCGCGAAGGCGATCATCCCGGGCATCCAGGGCATGCCGTACAAGCTGACGGCGGATCAGGTCGGACTGCTCGACGACGCGCCGCTCGATCCGAAGAAGTACATCGCGATCCTCAGCCACTTGTTCGGCGGCGCGATCATGGGTCGCGATCCGGCGAGCGCGGTGGTCGACGGCAGCGGGCGCGTGCACGGCTATCAGGGCTTGATGGTCGCGGATGCGTCGGTGATCCCGAGCAACCTCGGGGTGAACCCGCAGCACACGATCATGGGGCTCGCGAGCGTGTTCGCGGAGGACGCGCTCGCGGCGTGAAGCGAGAACGGCCGCTCGAGAGACGACGGCCGAGCACGCGCAGGTGGCACGAGGACGAGGCACGCGGGACGCGCACGTGCACGAGCACGGTCGCGTGCGGCGGCGCGGTGGTGATCGATGCGCGGCGACGCGTCGAACGCGCGCATCGAACCCGGATCGAGCGGGGTCGTTCGCAGAATCCAGAGTGGTTTCGCGTGCTTCGTGATGTCGCCAAACGGGGTTAGTCGGGTGCTGACCCCCGGGTATCCGCTCGGCTGAGTCGAGCTCAGTCGATCGCATACCAGGGGGTCAGTCGATCGCACACCAGGGGGTCAGTCGATCGCAGGCTCGACCTCAGTCGATCGCAGGCTCGACCTCGGGCGATCGCAGAGTCTCGCTCAGCAGAGCGCTGACCCGAGGTCCGTCGAGCGCGTCCGCGCGGGGCCCGCCGACTCGTGCCACCGAGCACCGCGAGAGACCCGTGCACGTGCACGTGCTCGTCCCGCGTGCTCGTCCACGTGCCACCTGCGCGTGCTCGGCAGCTCCTCGCGCGCGCCTCAGATGATGATCACCCCACACGGGAACGTCGCCGTCAGCGCCTCACCGCCGCGCTGCAGCCGATCACACGCCGCGCCCAACAGGCGGATCGTGTCCGCGTCGACCGCTTCCCAGTCGGTCCCGCACGTCAGCGGGTCGCCGCCGAGCCGCACCTCGCCGTCACACGCGCGCGTCGGATCGATCTCGCCCTCGAGCGTCAGCTCGCAGCTCACGACGCTGCCGACGATCGTCTCGAGCGCGGTGCGCAGGCCCGCGGTGTCGGTCGCCACCCAGAACGGCGCGGCGGGCATGTCCTCGTCGGGCGCGTTGCCGATGCCCGCGTTCGCGATCTGCTGCAGGTGATCCGCGCCCACGTCGTCGCCGACGCTGATGACGAACGTGCGGATGTCGCGCGCGTACGCGGCCTGCACCGCCTCGAGCGACTCGCGGCGACCGTTCACCTCGTCGTCGCCGTCCTCGCAGGTGTCGGGCTCGCCGTCGGTCGCGAGCACGAACACCGTCGGCTGATCGGGCGCGTCGATCAGCGAGTCGAGCCGCCCGAGGATCGCCTGGATCGAGTCGCCCGTCGGCGTGCCGCCGGCCGGGTTGCGCATCCGGTACTCCGTCTCGATCGCGTCGTAGTTGTCGAGCGCGGTCGGCACCGTGATCAGGTCGGGACAGCCCGAGGGCGAGCCCGACTCGTCGTACATCGCGAACCCGAAGCGCACCGACGCCTGGAGCGGCGAGATCACTCCGTCCGGCGTGTCGAGCAGCGCGCTCTCGAGCACGTCCCAGCGCGAGTCGCCGTCGTCGAAGTCCTCGTTCATCGAGCCCGAGCGATCGATCACCAGGAGCACGTTCGGGGTGCTGCGCGTCGCGTCGACCGTCACCGACGCGCACGTGCGATCGGCGGGCAGCGCGTCGGGGCGCTGCGCGTCGCCCACCGCGCCGTCGAGGCCGCTCTCGACGCAGTGGCCATCGCCCGAGCACACGCGGCCCGCGCCGCACGTGATGGTCGACGAGCAGTCGGCGGTGCACTCGCCGTCGTCGCCGCAGTAGAGACCGGGGCCGCACGGCGAGCTCGCGCTGCAGGGACGCCCGCATCCCTCGGGCGCGCCGGCGCCGGTGCACGCCTGACCGCCGGTGATGTTCCCCGAGCAATCGCAGCCCGCGAGCGTCGCGGCGAGCACCGCGACCGTGAAGCAAAAGGATCCAGTGAAGCCAACGCTGCGCATCCGACCATGCTCCCGGCGCGCTCGCACGTGCGCGCCCGTTTCGATCCTCTCACGACCCGCGCTCCTCGGGGCACGGGGGATTTCCCGACAGCGTCGAGAGCACCGACGCGACGGCGCGCCCGAGCGCGTCCGCGGTGAACGGCTTCGCGAGCAGCGGCGCCTCCACGCCCTCGGTGTCCTTCGCGGCATACGCCGAGACGAAGAGCACCGGCAGATCGGGGCGCGCCGCGCGGAGCTCGCGCGCCAGCGTCGGACCGCTCTCGCCGGGCATCACGACGTCGCTGATCAGCACGTCGAACGCCTCGCGCGATGCGATGTCGCGCGCGCTCGCCACGTCGTGTGCTCCGAGCACACGATGCCCCTGATCTGCGAGGAGCCGGGCGATCGTGCGGCGCACGCCGGGGTCGTCCTCGACGAGCAGCACGGTGCTGTGGACCGCGTGCGCGCGCGTCGAGCGGATCGCCGGTGCGAAGCGCCCCGTCGAGCGCGCGGTGGTCGCGCTCGCGGGAGGCAGCGCGATGCGGAAGGTCGTGCCGCGTCCCGGCGCGCTCTCGAGGGCGATCGCGCCGCCCGCTTGGCGCACGATCCCGTGCACGCTCGCGAGGCCGAGCCCGCTGCCGCGCGCGGCGCCCTTCGTCGTGTAGAACGGCTCGAACGCGTTGCGCCGCACGTCGTCGCTCATGCCCGCGCCGGTGTCGCTCACCTCGAGCATCGCGTAGCGGCCGGGCGCCGGCGGCGCGTCGATCCACGGCTCGGAGCACGCCTCGCCGACGTCGCAGTCGTAGGTGCGCACCGTGAACGCGCCGCCGTCCGGCATCGCGTCGCGCGCGTTCATCGCGAGGTTCACGAGGATCTGCCCGAGGCGCGTGGGATCGAAGCGCACCGCGATCGTGGCGCCGTGCTCGAAGCGGACCGCGACGTTCGCCGCGAAGAGCGGGCGCAGCAGGCCGAGCGACGTCGAGAGGAGATCGTCGAGCGGCGCGACGCGCTCGTCGGCCGGGTGTCGCCCCGCGAAGAGCAAGAGGCGCCGCGTGAGGTCCGCGGCCTGGCGCGTCGCCTCGATGATGCTCGTCGTGAGCTCGGCGTCGACCGAGCCCGCGGGCGCGCGACGCGCGAGCGCTTCCGACGCGTTGCCGATGATCGTGAGCAGGTTGTTGAAGTCGTGCGCGACCCCACCCGCGAGGCGACCGACGGTCTCCACCTTCTGCGCGCGCACGAGCTGCTCGGTGAGCCGCACGCGCTCGGTCACGTCGACGTTCGCGCCGAGGATCCCGACGACGCGATCGCCGACGCGGATCGGCGCGGAGATCCCTTCGTAGCGGCGCGCCACGCCGCCATGCACGTGCTCGACGGGCCGCACCACGACCTCGCCCGCGAGCGCGCGTGCGTTGTTCTCGCGCCAGTGGGCGAGGACGCTCGGCTCGACGTCGAGATCGACGATGCGCTTGCCCGTCGCGTCGCCCCAGTGCGCCTTCGCGCTCGAGTTGACGAGCACGTAGCGCTCGTCGCGATCGAGGATCCAGAAGTCGAAGGGGAGGCTCTCGATCGCGGTCTCGAGGCGCGCCTCGGACTCGACGAGCCGTGCCTCGGTGCGGCGGCGCTCGGCGATCTCGGCGCCGAGCTCCGCGTTCGCGCGCTCGAGCTCGTCGGTGCGCGCGGCGACTCGCGCCTCGAGCTCGTCGCGCATCCCCTCGAGCTCGCGCTCGCTCTGGCGGCGCGCCCACTCGGCGCTCGCGAGGACGAGCGCGGGCATCGCGAGGGCGAAGACGAGCGCGTCGATCTCGAGCAGCGCGAGATCCATCGACACGTCCCCGAGCGGCCGGCGACCGCGCGCGAGCGCGCCGATCGCGCCGAGCCACGCGAGCATCGTCGCGATGCCGGCGTCGCGCGGCCCGAGCCGATACGCGATCGCGACGAAGATCGGCAGCAGGACGTAGGGCGCGCGCGTCCCGGGCGCGATCCCGAGGGGCGCGAAGAGCACCTCGATCGCGACGAGCAGCACGATCGTGTACGCGGCACGCTCGACGAGCGACACGTCGAACACGAGCCGCGCGCGGAACGCGAGCACGATCGGGACGACGAGCGTCACGCCCATGAAGTCGCCGAGCCACCACGTGAGCCACGTGCGCGCGATCGCGCCCTGCGCGCCCATCGCGTGCACGGTGGCGGTCCCGATCGTCGCGGCGACGATGCAGGCGAGACCGGCGCACGCGACGAGCAGCCCGACGCTCCTCGGCGAGCGGAGCGCATCGAGGCCGCGCGCGAAGCGCACCACGAGCGTGCGCCCGACCAGCGCCTGCACCGTCGAGCCCACGCCGATCGCGGTGCTCGCGAGGATCAGCTCGGCGCTCGGCACGCCTGCGCGCGCGTAGAAGAGCGCGTTGAGCAGCGCGCCGCCCGCGAAGATCGCGGGCGCCACGCGCGCGCCGAGCACGAGGACCGCCGCGAGCGCGATCCCCGAGGGCAGCCACACCGCCGAGACGTTGCCCGGTGTGCTCGCGAGGGCCATCCCGACCCAACCGGTCGCGATGTAGATCGCGGCGAGTCCGGAGAGCGCGATCGCGCTCCGCCCGTGAGCTCCCATCGCCTGGGAGGATGTACCCAGCGCGCGGCGCTGTCGCGCTCGTCGCGCGTGTAGGTCAGCCGGTGACGAGCATCCACACGAACGCGCTCGCGGCCGCCAGCTGCATCGCCTGGAAGCGCACCTCGCGCTTCTTCAGCTCGTGCCACACGCGCGCGAGCACGAGCATCGAGACGAAGAGCGCGAGCGCGACGAACGTCGCCTCGCCGAGCGAGAGCGACTCGCCGGTGTACGCGCGGATGCCGCGGTTGAGCACCGAGCCGTGCAGCACGAGCAGGTGGCCGACGTAGACGATCAGCGACTCCTGGCCGACCACGCGCACCTGGTTCAGCGCGCGTCCGGCGAGCGAGCTCGGATCGCGCGCGACCGCGGCGCGCTCCATCCAGCGCTCGGCGAAGCAGAGGAGCGTGAGCACCGCGAGCACGTTGCCGAGCCGCCAGAAGAAGAAGTACGGGCTCGTCTTCCAGAAGTCGTGGATGCCGTACGGGTTCCAGAGCGTGTGGTTGACCGCGATCGGCACGAGCAGGACGAGCGCGGACACGATCGCGAACGGCCACGCGAGGGCGCGCGCGGGCTGCGCGACGTTGCGGGCGAAGTACGCGCAGAGGATCCCCGCGTACGTGAAGCCCGCCCACGGCACGAGCGGGAAGAGCGATCCCGACGAGCTGTTCACGAACCCCGAGATCCCCGGGTGCAGGACCTCGTGCGCCTGCCAGCGCCACACGATGGGCGCCGCGAGGACGACGAACGTGAACATCGTCCCGACCGCGATCACGAAGCGCCGCGGGGTGCGCAGCACGAGCACGAGCAGCTGACAGATCGCGAGGCTGATCGCGATGTGCTGCAGCACGTCGACCTGCAGCCATCGGTTGAGGCGCTCCGGGCTCAGGCTGGTGAGCGCCTGGAGCGACGTCGAGGGCAGGTGCAGCGCGTAGCCGATGATCAGCAGCCAGCCGTAGCGGCGGAAGCGCTTCCACAGCGCGGGCCCGGGGCGCAGGTTCGCGTCCCACGTGCGGAACGTCGTGTAGCCGAACGCCAGCCCCGACGCGAAGAGGAACATCGGCGCCGTGTAGCCGTGCACGAACATGTGGTGCCGGTACCAGCGCTCGGCGCGCACCGCGGGGTCGAGCAGCTCGGTGAACGTGTGGCCCTGCACCATCAGGAAGACGGCGCAGAAGCGCAGCAGGTCGAGCGCGAGCCAGCGGCCGCCCTTCTTCGTCTCCTTCGACGTCTCGACGATCGCCGCCATCGAAAACCGCGCGCGATGTTCCACGTCCGACACGGACGTGCAATCCCGGAAGGCAAGGACGAAGCGCGCTCATCCTCGCACGTCACGAGACGGCGAGACAGACCTTCCCGAAGTGCGCACCCGAGGCGAGATGCGCCAGCGCAGCGGGCGCATCGTGGAAGTCGAACGTGCGGTCGATCACCGGGCGCACGTCGGGATGCGCGGACAGCGCACGGCAGAGCGCCTCGAGGCTCTCGCGCGGCCCGACCATCACGCCCTGCAGGCGCACTTCGTTCATCAGCACGGGCAGCACGCTCAGGTTCTCCGC
Source organism: Sandaracinus amylolyticus (assembly GCF_000737325.1). Classification (NCBI taxonomy): domain Bacteria; kingdom Pseudomonadati; phylum Myxococcota; order Polyangiales; family Sandaracinaceae; genus Sandaracinus; species Sandaracinus amylolyticus. The sequence goes on along the minus strand of NZ_CP011125.1, from coordinate 8,195,896 downwards.
GCCGCCTGCGAGCACGCCGATGACGTACACGCTGCCACCGCTGGTCACGGCGCGCAGCGACTGCGCCATCGTGCCCGCGCCGCCCACTTCGACGACGTGATCGACACCGACGCCGCCGGTCCGCTGGCGCACGGTCTTTCCCCACTCGCGTTCGCTCGTGTAGTCGATCACGTCGGACGCGCCCATCGCGAGCAGCCGCTCGCGCTTGTGCGCCTGGCTCGACGTCGCGATCACGCGCGCGCCGAACAGCTTCGCGATCTGCAGCGCGGCGATCGACACACCGCCGGTGCCCTGCACGAGCACCGTCTCGCCGGCCGCGACGCGTCCGTGATCGACCAGCGCGTGCCACGCGGTGACGGCGGCGCACGGCAGCGCCGCGGCCTCGACGTCGGTGAGGTGCGGAGGCGCGAGCACCACGCCCTCGTCGCGCAGCCGCACCTCGGTCGAGAGCACGCCGCGCACGGCGCCGCCGAGCGCCGAGCGCAGCCGCGCGTGCGTGGCTTTGCCGGCGACCCACGTCTGCGCGAACGCGCCGATCACACGATCGCCGACCTTCACGCGCGTCGCGCCGGGCCCGACCGCGATCACGTCGCCGCACACGTCCGAGCACGGCACGTGCGGCAGCACGAGGCGCGGGTCGTACGATCCTTTGACCACCAACAAATCGCGATAGTTCAGCGAGACCGCGCGCGTCCGCACGATCACCTCGCCGGGCCCCGGCGTCGGATCGTCTTCCGTCGCGAGCGCGAGCCGCTCGAGCCCGAACCCGCCCTCGATGCGCCACGCCTTCGTCATCGCTCAGAACCAACCGGCGACCATCGCGCCGTACGTGTCTCCGGGGCCGACCATCGGCGCGGGGATCAGCGCGACCGGCGGACGCAGCTCGGGGCGCGCGCCGCCTTGGTAGTGCACGAGCCACGGCACGATGTAGCCCGCCACGAACCCGACGGCCGCGCCCATGAGCACGTCGGTCAGGTACTCCTGGTTGCTCATCACGCGGAGCAGCCCGACCACGCTCGCGACGGTCATGCCCACCACGCACGCCGACGCGTCCGCCGCTTCGTCGTCGAAGAGCGGCATGTGCGTGTGGTGCAGGCACATGAGCGACGCGCCGGTGAAGGCGTTCATCGTCTGGTTCGAGAAGAAGCTCGTCGTCTCGAAGTCGCCGTCCTCGCACGCGGGATCGGGCGGCGAGCTCGAGTCGGCGCACCGCGTCGCGACCGGCCGCTCGCGCCGCGCGAGCAGCACCGTGACCTTCCAGACGACGAGCGAGATCACGTACGACTCGAGCGCGATGAGGCCCATCTGGAACGCGGCGTCCCAGTTGCCGTCGACGATGCCCACCGCGCCCAGCGCGTCGATCACGAAGGGCGACGCGATCATCACCCACTGCAGCACCTCGGACGCGACGCGCGCGGTCTCGCGCGCCTCCGCCGACTGCAGTCGCAGGTTCTGCTCGACCGGATCGTCGAAGAGGATCCCACCCGTCCAGTTCGCGCTCGTGGTCGCGGTCGGCAGGAGCTCCGCCGCGACGAGGAGCGCGCCCAGCCCGAGCGAGAGCACCGCTTCGTCGAACGAGTAACGCGGCCAGTCCTCGCGCCACACGATGCGATGGCGCGGCTCGAGATCGACCTGCTGCGCCGCGGGCGCGGTGCCGACGACGGTGCCGAGCGTCGCGACGACGTCCTCGCCGCGCTCTTCGTCCGGGCCCTCGGCGTCTTCTTCCTCGTCGCCGTCGTCGCGCTCGATCGCCTCGGGATCGAGGGTGGCGCCTCCGCTCGTGGCGGGCGCCGTCGCGTCGTCGACCGCGCCCTCGACGACGCGCGACGCGTCGACGTCGGGCGGCGGAGGAGGCGTCGGAGGGTTCACCGGTGGGACTGGTGTGCTCGACGAGCCGACGTCGCCGGGCACCACCGCGCCACCTTGGGCGCGCGCGATCGATGCGCCCGCGAGGAGCGCGCAAGCGGTCGCGAGCGCGAGCAGGCCGCGGACGAGCACGGGCGAGATGTACGGCGGTCACCGGATCTGCACAAGACCGACCCGCCCCAGCTCACGCACCGTTCTTGCCCCCGCCCTCGCGCTCGGACAACGTCGCGGGCATGAAGCGTCTCCACCCACTCGCGCCGTTCGTCTTGTTCGCCGCGTGCGCGCTGTCGCAGGCGGGCTGCGTGCGCACGCCGCAGTCGATCTGTCAGGAGTACGTGGACGCGATCAACGCGATGTTCGAGCGCTGCGACATCCGCTTCGAGTTCGACGTGGTGCGCCCCGACGGGAGGCGTGGCTGCGGTGGCGTGCAGCGCGTCACCGACGCGCACCCGATCCTCGACGAGTGCATCCCGTGGGCGGAGTCCGTGGAGTGCACCGCGGTGAACCCCGCGGACCCGAGCAGCTCGTTCCCGTCGTCGTGCAGCTCGCGCGTGTTCCAGTACGTCGAGTGACGCGCGGGGACTAGAATCGGAGGAGCGTGACGCGATACGAGCGACAGTTCCGATCGGTCGCGCGCTCGCTGGGGCACGTGGAGCTCATGCGATCGTCGCTCGACGACGTGCTCGGGCTCGATCATCGCGATCTCCTCGACAAGGACGCCGGGCGTCGCTTCCTCGACTTCTACGGTGACGAGGGCATCCGCCTCGCGATCTCGCGCTACGGGCTCGAGGGCGCGATGCGTCGCCGCGGGTACGATCACTTCGAGATCGAGACGCGCGCCGCCGACGATCGCCACACGCTGCTCGTGTTCGGGCGTCCCGCGCAGGAGCCGCCGAGCGACGGCGAGACCAGCGCGGATCCCGCGCTCGAGCGCCATCGATTGATCGAGCTCGTCGTGCGCCGCGATCGGCTCGTCGTGCACGAGGTGCCCGGGCTCCCGAAGCTCGAGGCCGCGTACGACGTGCTCACCGTCGACTGGCTGCTGCTGCAGGATCCGCTCGCGCGCTTCACCGAGCACCGACCGCGCCTCCCGGGTCAGGACGCGCCGGGGCTCGGCATCGGCGAGCGCGTGCTCGAGCTGCTCTATCGCATGGTCGAGCGCCTCGGCCTGCACGCGCTCGTGACGGTCGCCGAGTACTTCCACAACGCCGTGCTCTACGCGCGCGAGCTGCCCTTCTTCGATCCCTCGCACGGCGGCAGGCTGCGCGCGCTCGAGTCGGCGCTGATGGGCACCGAGAAGCTCTCGCTGGCGCAGGCGAGCTGGGCGACCGAGTGGGGCTGCGTGCGCGGCGCCGACGACGCCGTGCTGCGCTGGAAGGGCGAGGCGCAGGTGCGGCCCTTCGCGCCCGAGCTCACGGAGTGGATGTCGAGCGAGGCGCACGTCGAGGCCGAGGCGCGCGCCGCCGCGGCGACGCGCTTCGTGCTCGATCGCGCGTTCTTCGACGACCGATGGAGCGCGGAGAAGGACGCGCTCGAGGGCCGCGAGCCGAGCGTGGAGTGACGGCGGGTCCAACGCGGGACGCGAGCGACGCTTGATCGCGCTGATACGATCACGCGACCCAGCGCCCGCGGAGGTGGACCGATGACGCGCCGGATCGCTTCGCTCGTTCTCAGCTCGCTCTCGCTCTCTCTGTTCGCATGCGGAGGTGACGACGCGCCCTCCGACGTGATCGATGCCGCGATGCAAGACGTCGACGCAGGCACCGGACCAGCCGACGACGGAGGTCGCGCGTACCGCGACGCGGGCCCGATCGTCGTGCCGGATCCCGGCGCGTGCGAGACCTGGGGGCTCGACGACGAGGGCGACGCGATCACCGGGCTCGAGGAGGGCACGTGGACGTTCGTGCCGTTCCCCGACGCGCACTGCATGAACGGCAGCTCGACCGGCATCGGCGTGAACCTCGCGCCCGGAGGGAGCGATCGCCTCGTGATCTATCTCGAGGGCGGCGGCGCGTGCTTCGACTCGATCACGTGCTCGGGCGTCGCCGGGATCAACGGGTTCGACGGCGACGATCTCGCGGGCTCGTCGGGGCAGATCTCGAACTACGGGATCTTCCGCCGCGGCGACGAAGCGAACCCGATGCGCGACTGGAACTACGTCTACGTGCCGTACTGCACGGGCGACGCGCACGCGGGCACGAACCCCGACGGCTTCGAGGGCCGCGAGCAGGTCGGGTTCGACAACGTGCACGAGTACCTGCGTCGACTCGTGCCGACGTTCCGCGAGAGCGAGCTCGTGCTGCTCACCGGTGCGAGCGCGGGCGGGCTCGGCGCGTTCGCGAACTTCGATCAGGTGCAGCAGGCGTTCGGGTGCACGCCGGTGCACATGCTCGACGACTCCGGCCCGGTGCTCGACGACGAGTACCTGCGGCCGTGCTTGCAGTCGATCGCGCGCGACTACTGGGGCCTCGCGGTGCCCGCGGACTGCACCGCGTGCACCGCGGACGACGGCGGCGGGCTCTCGGCCGTGTGGACCTACCTCGCGCTCAAGTATCCGGATCGGCGCTTCGGGTTCCTCTCGAGCACCGCCGATCGCACGTTCCGCACGTTCTTCGGGTACGGGCTGAGCCCGCGCTGCAACTTCCCGCAGTCGATGTCCGCGGCGATGTTCGAAGAGGGCGTGATCGATCTGCGCGATCGCATCCTCGGGCCGCACGACAACTTCCGCACGTTCTATCAAGAGGGCGACTTCCACACGTTCGTGGGGCGCAGCCTCGGCAGCGTGTCGCAGGACGGAACGACGCTCGGCGCGTGGGTCGGTCAGCTGATCGACGGCGACGAGGCGTGGTCGAACGTCGGGCCCTAGCGAGAACGCGCGCCCGCGGGATCAGGGCCCCAGCTCGACCCCGCCGGCGATGCGAACGCCCCACACCTTCGAGCGCGTCGCGAGGCCCTCCGGCTCGTCGAGGTTCAGCGTGCCGCGGACCTCGACGAAGCCGGGGCGAACGAGGAATCGTACGAACGGCACGAGCGAGAGCTGCGCGTCCGCGGGCCGGCTGACGACGTTCGGCGTGCCACCACCGTCGCTCCATCCGGCGAGCTGGACGCGCGCGCCGATCGCGAGCCAATCGGTCGCCTGGGCGCCGACGTACGCACCGACCTGATAGAACGCGACCGCGACTGGTGTCTCTTCGTTCGCGTCGAGCAGCCACAACGACGCGCCGACCGCGAGATCTCCACCCGCGAGGAGCGCGCCCGCGCGGGCGTCCACGTCGCCGCGAGCGAGCATGCCGGGACCGTGCACGAAGCCGTCCCAGCGATCCCACAGACCGACGATCGCGTGGCCGAAGTGAGTCATGCGCTCGGCGCGGCGGCTGTCGCCGTTGAGCATCGCGAAGGGCAACACGACCGCCGGCCCGCCGCGCAGGCGGATGCTCGCGCCATCACTCCAGCCGAACATCAGCGACATCGTCGAGCCGCCGATCGCGCAGCACAGGAACGTGCCGACGTGCTCGTAGGTCCGTCCGAAATACCCGCGCAGCGTGCCTTCGAGCTCGATCGTGCCGAGGCCGCGCTCGTCGCGGCTCCACACACCGACGCGACCGCTCGCGAACGCCGCGAGCGAGCCGAAGAGCGTGTAGCCGCCCAGGATCGGGTGCCACGCACCGCCCGCGATCTCGCCGGAGATGCGCCGCTCGATCGCGGGATCGAGCGACTCTCCGGTCCTGGTCTGGGCCGTTGCGACCGACGCCGTCAGCACCGACGCGAGCACGAGAGGGCCGACGATCGCGTGGCTCACGGCGCGCTTTCTGACGCGCGAGGGCGGTTCTTGCACGCGCGATATCCGCGTGACAGACGATTTCCGGTTGAGCGCCGCATGCTCCGATCGTTCGCCCCAGCAGTGATCTCGGCGTGGATCGTGGTGGCGCCATCCATTGCGCTGGCGGCGCCGTGCACGGACGAGGAGCTCACGCGCATCATCGCGCCGGTCGACGGCGACGACTCGCTGGCGCGCGTCGAGTGCGACGTCGATCTCACGCCGCTCATGACGGCGGCGATCACGCGCACGCTCGTCTTCTCCGGCGCGGCCAGCAGCGGCACGTCGCTCGATTGCCACGGCGGAGCGCTCGGCAGCGCACATGCGCCGGCGACGATCTTGATCGTGTCGGAGCGCATCGGCTCGTCGTCGATCGAAGGGCTCGGCATCTGGGATCCCGTCACCGACGTGACGATCCGCGACTGCGAGATCCACGGGAACGTGCGCATCCAAGGGATGGGCACGGGTCGCTGGACCGACGAGGCGACGCGCTCGTCGCACGTCCCGTTCGGCCACGTCGCGCGTGTCCGCGAAGCAGCTCCGCGTCGCATCACGTTCGAGGACGTCACGTTCGTCGGCCTCGGCGGCATTCCGCTCTACGTCTCGATCGGCGTGCAGGACACGACGGTCGTGCGCTCGTACTTCACCGGCCGTTCGAACAGCACCGCGCTCTACATGGATGCGGAGTCGAGAGGCGCGACGATCCGCGACTGCGTGTTCGACACCGAGACGCGACGCGAGGTCATCGCGCTCGACTCGTCGGAGGAGAACCGCTTCATCGCCAATTGGATCTCGAATCTCGACCGCGGTGGCATCTATCTCTATCGCAATTGCGGCGAGCGCTCGATGGTTCGATTCACGCCTTCACAGCGCAACGAGATCATCAACAACGTCTTCTATTACGAGCGCTACCGCGGTCCGTACCCGGGCGTGTTCTTCGGCGCCGACGACGGCTTCTCCACACATCGTTTCTGCCATCAGGATCTCGACTATCCGTACGGGAGCGGCGCCGACGATCGCGACTACACGCGATGGAATGCCGTGATGCAGAACCAGATCTACAGCCGATCCCCCGGTGAGGTGCTCCACACCGAGTGGCCGGTCACGAACGTCCCGAACCACGTGGAGGGGAACACGACGGTGACGAGCGCGATCTCGCGGCCATCGGGCTGCTTCGTGCGCGACGCGCACGTGCCGCGGTTCGTCCCTCACGGCGAGAGCGTCCGGCTCTCGACGGATGGCTACGGACGTCCGTTCGAGTCGCCCGTCGACGTCACCTGCGTCGACGGTGATCTCGACTACGCGTCGACGCCGACGCTTCGCCCCGCGCGTGAGATCGCGTTCGCGTGCTCCCGATCGAGCCACAACGCGGGATGCCGCGGAGAGATCGTCTGCCCTGACGGGGGCACGCTCGCGGGGGCGCGCGCGGCGTGCAACCTCGAGTGGGGATCGGTGACGGACGCGCATCTGGCCTCCGTGCCGCGCGACATGATCCAGGTCGTTCGCACGTCCGACGTCGGGCTCGAGGGACGGTGCTGGGTCGGTGAAGAGGGCACCTCCGGCGGCGAGCTCTCGATCCTCGGTACGCTCGGCGGGAGCAGCGCGGGCTTCGGGTGTCGCGAGCACGACCGCAACGGCGGTGACTGCGAGATCCGCGGTATCGCCCATTGTGTCGATCCCTGACGACGAGCATCTGGCGCTCGTGCTCGCATCCGGATAGACAGCGGTCGTGCGCTTCGCTTCGGGAATCGTCCTCGCGCTGGCGATCGCGATCGCGCCGACGGTCGCGCGCGCTCAGGAGATCGGCCCGGGCACACCGCAGGAGGCGCCGCGCCCCGCGCTGACGCCACCGCGCTTGATCGAGTCCCCGCCCGTCGAGCTCCCCGAGGGCGCGGAGCCGCTGCCCCCGGAGGCGTCGGTCGAGCTGCTGATCACGATCGCCGCCGACGGATCGGTGGGCGACGCGCAGATCGCGACGCCGCTCCGCGAGGACGTCGACGCGCTGGTGCTCGAGGCCGCGCGCGGCATGCGCTTCGAGCCTGCGACGCGCGACGGTCAGCCCATCCCCGCGCGCATCCGCTTCCGCTATCGCATCAGCGTGCCCGAGCCCGCGCCTCCTCCCGCTCCGGTCGAGACGCCGACCCCGCCCGCGGAAGAGACGCCGACGCCCGAGGGCGAGACCACGCCTCCGCCAGAGGGCGAGGACACCGAGATCGTGCCGCCGCCGGAGGAAACGCCGACGTTCGGCGCGCGCGCGACCGTCGATCGCCCCGAGCCCGGCGCGACCACGCGCATCACGCTGACAGGCGCGGAGCTCAGCACCGTGCCCGGCACGTTCGGCGAGCCGCTGCGCGTCGTCGCGTCGCTGCCCGGCGTCTCGCGCTCGCCGTTCGGCATCGGCTTCTACGTCGTGCGCGGCGCGAACTTCAACAACACCGGGTTCATGATCGACGGCTTCCCGGTGCCGATCCTCTATCACTTCGGGTTCGGCCCCGCGGTGATCGCGAACGACTACGTCGAGCGGCTGCGCTTCTATCCCGGCAATTACCCGGTGGCGTACGGTCGGTTCAGCGGTGGCCTCATCGCCGTCGACACCACGCAGCCGGTGCCGCGCGAGATCCGCGCGGAGCTCTCGCTCGACGCGCTGCGCGCCGCGGTGGTGCTCGCGATGCCGTGGGACGGCGGGCGCGGCTCGGTGTCGCTCGCGTTCCGCCGCTCGTACTACGAGCTGCTGCTCCCGCTCTTCATCGACGGGCTCTCGCTCCAGTACACCGACTACCAGCTGCGCGCGCAGTATCGATTCGATCGCGGCTTCAGCGCGTCGGTGTTCCTCTTCGGCTCCGAGGACACGCTCGATCAGACCGGCGCGATCGGCGGCGGCGCGACGTCGGCGGGCTCGAACACCGCGATCACCATCAACTTCCAGCGCATCATCGCGCGCTTCGTCTGGCGCATCGGCGAGGGCTCGACGGTCACGCTCTCCGGCACCGTGGGCCGCGACGGGCAGTTCTTCGGCAGCGCGAACGTCGGCGAGGCGCGACAGCGCTTCGAGCTCGAGACGTTCAACACCGGCCTGCGCCTCGACATCGCTCTCAACGTCGCGCCGTGGCTCGGCTTCAACACCGGGCTCGATCTCGCGGGCTCGACCACGCAGGTCGACGTCACCGCGCCCGCGCCCTCCGGGCTCGGCGAGTACCCGCGACCGGTCTTCGATCCGCAGCTCATCCGGCTCACGTCGACGGCCGCGCGCGGCACGCCGGGCGCGTACGCCGAGGGCGTGCTGCGCTTCGATCCCGTCGAGGTGAGCCTCGGCGTGCGCATGGACGTGCTGCGCTACGGCAGCGTCACGACGGTCGCGCCCGATCCGCGCGTCGTCGCGCGCTGGCGCGTGCTGCCCGAGTGGCTGCTCAAGGCGGGCTCGGGGCTCTTCACGCAGCCGCCGATCGCGGTGCAGACGATCTCGACGGGCGGCAATCCCGGGCTCGGCCCGACGCGCTCGTGGCAGAACTCTGTCGGCACCGAGATCGATCTGCCCTTCGACATCGACGTCGAGGTGAACGGCTTCTACTCGCACATGTTCGACCTCGCGCGGTTCACGTCGGCGGTCGGGACCGGTCCCGACGGACAGCCGCGCCGCGAGTTCTTCCGCGCCGATCAGGAGGGCCGCGCGTACGGCCTCGAGGTGCTGATCCGCCGGCCCGTCACCGAGGGCTTCTACGCGTGGGTCTCGTACACGCTCTCGCGCAGCGAGCGGCGTCGCCTCGAGGGCTGGGAGCTCTTCAACCAGGACCAGGAGCACGTGCTCAACCTGGTCGCGAGCTACTACGTCGACGGCTGGCGCTTCGGCGGTCGATTCGTGCTCGCGAGCGGCCGCCCCATCGAGGACATCCGAGGCGGCGTGTACGACGCGGACGCGAACGACTACGACCCGACGTTCACCGGCACGACGAGCCGACTGCCGATCTATCACCAGCTCGATCTGCGCGTCGATCGCGACTTCAACATCGACAACGTGATCCGCGGCACTGTGTTCCTCGAGGTCCTGAACGTCTATTACGCCGAGAACGCCGAAGGCCTCGTCTATCAATACGACTACCAGCGCAGCGTCCCGCTGCCGGGCGTTCCGATCCTCGGCACGCTCGGGATCCGCGCCGCCTACGACCCGTGATGCGTGCCAGTCTCCGACTCCGATGCTCGATCCTGGCGCTCGCGCTGCTCGCGACGGCGTGCACGGAGAGCCTCGACTCCCCGACGATCGTCCGCACGCCGCGCATCCTCGCGATCGCCGGCGAGCCGCCCGAGGCCGCGCCGGGCGAGGACCTGCTCGTCGACGCGATGATCTCGATCCCCGAGGACGTCGCGCGCCCGCTCGCGCTGCGCTGGCTCTCGTGCATCGACGCCCAAGAGGTGCTGCGCGCGAGCGGCTTCCGCGAGATCGAGCTGCCCGGCACGCCCGAGTGCGACGAGCAGATGCTGCCCGAGGGTGAGCCCTACGTCGTGCGCGGCGAGCGCACCGCGGAGCTCGTCGACACGCTGCGCGCGCTCGCGGCCGCGGGCGGGTTCGACCTGACGACGTTCGAGACGCTGCTCGCGACGACCGGGCTCGCGTTCTTCGTCGACGTCCAGGTGCTCGATGCGAACGGCGAGGTCGTCGTCGCGGGCTTCAAGCGCGTCGCGATGACGACGCGCGAGACGCCGACGACCAACCCGCCGCCGCCGACGTTCCTCTTCGGCACGACGATGATCACGGGGACCGGCGATCCGTTCGACTTCACGTGCGCCGCCGCGGACGGCGTGGTGCCCACGGTCGAGCCGGGCGCAGAGATCGAGCTCGTGCCGGTGCTGCCGCCCGGTCTCGACGAAGAGCCCTGGCTCGAGACCTTTCCGATCTTCGACTTCACCGGCGGCCTCGCCACTGCTCGCGAGAACGCGTACTACACGTGGCTCGCCACCGCGGGTGGGATCTCGGAGTTCACGACGCGACCGCCCGAGCGCGCGAGCGAGTGGACCGCGCCCGACGAAGAGGGCCCGCAGGCGCTCTGGCTCGTGGTGCGCGACGGTCATCTCGGCGCGAGCGCGTGCCGCCTCGACGTCGTCGTCGCGCGCTGATCACGCACCTCCTGCGCGACGCACCCCATCGCCACCGCGGCGGACTGGCGAGGCTCTTGCCATTCGAGCGCTGCAGTCGAGTCGCGCGGCGAGATCGCGCGTGATTCGAGCGCGCGTACTGCAGATACGAAACGCGCGCTTTGCAGTGCTGAAAGAAGCCGACAGTGCGGAGGTGCGTGGATGGAAGTGGATCGGTGGATCGAGGAGCACATCGACGTCGTGCTCGATCACTACGCGACGCTGCGTCGAACCGAGCACGCCGATCCGCGACCGCCCGAGCTGATCAAGAAGCTCATGGAGCCGACCGTCCGTCAGCTGGTCTCGTCGCTGCGCGGTGAGTCGCAGTGGGGCGGCTTCATCGAGGAGCTCGTCACGCGCGTGCTCGCGGCGAAGCAGGCGACAGCGGCGAGCGTGTCGGAAGCGGCGCGCGTGATGTACCAGGCGGTCCAGCTCGCGTGGCGCGATGCGCCCGAGGTGCCGCACGAGCAGTGGAAGCTCGCTGTCTGCGAGCAGATGCTCCTCGCGAGCGAGCACGTCGCGTTCAGCCTCGACATGCACCTCGGCGCGCGCATCCGCGAGCGCAACGACGCGCTCGCCGCACAGGAGCGCCTGCAGCAAGAGGTCATCGACGCGCAGCAGGCCGCGATCCGCGAGCTGTCGACGCCGATCATCCCGCTGCTCGATCGCATCATCGTCATGCCCATCGTCGGCAGCGTCGACACGCGGCGCGCGCGCGACATCCTGCGCGCGCTCCTCGCCGGTATCCGCGAGCACCGCGCGCAGGTCGTGATCCTCGACGTCACCGGCGTCGCGGTGATCGACACCAGCGTCGCGAACCACCTCACGAAGGCGATCGGCGCCGCGCGGCTCAAGGGCGCGCGTCCGATCGTGACGGGGCTCTCGGACGCAGCCGCGGAGACCATCGTCGAGATGGGCATCGACTGGAGCGGCATCGAGACGCTCAGCGATCTGCAGACCGGGCTCGGGCTCGCGCTCTCGCTCGTCGGCTTCGAGCTGCGCCGCCGCGAGGGCGTCGCCGAGGCGCGCGACGCGCGGCTGTCGTGATCTCGTCCGGCACGGCGAGCGGTCGCTCCTTCGAGCAGGTGGTGCGCGGCATCCTCGCGGCGCACCTCGGGCCGATCCACGCCGACACCGTCGTGATGAGCGCGGCGCGCCACCTCGGGATGCGGCCGGGCGAGCTCACCGAGCGCGATCGCGATGCGCTCGCGACCGCGCTCGCGCGCCCGCTGCGTCTCTATCTCGACGAGACGAAGGTCCGCATCGTCCAGCGCGAGGTCACGAGCGCGCGCATCGCCGAGCGCGGAGTGATGGTCGCGGACGAGGACGCGCCGCTGCGCCCGGTCGAGGCGCGCATCCGCGTCGAGGACGACGTGATCCGCGCGCGCGCCGAGGCGCGCGATCTCGCGGCGCGCGTCGGCTTCGATCCCGTCGACGCGATCAAGATCGCGACCGTGGTGTCCGAGCTCGCGCGCAACATCGTGATGTACGCGGGCACCGGCACGATCTCGGTGCGTCCGCTCGTCGGTGCGCGCGGCGTGGAGATCGAGTCGGTCGACAACGGGCCGGGCATCCCCGATCTCGATGCGATCCTCGGCGGACGTTATCGCTCGCGCAAAGGGCTCGGGCTCGGGATCGCGGGGAGCAAGCGCCTGCTCGACGCGATGGACGTGCAGACGGGCCCGACGGGCACGCGCATCGTCGGCCGCAAGAGGGTGCCTTGAGCGAGCGCCTCGGCAGCGACGCGCGCGCGTCGGGCAGCATCGCGCGCTTCGAGATCGCGGGGCAGGCGCGCGCGCTGCGCGGCGTCGAGCGTTGTGGCGACGCGTGGGCCGCGATGCCCGCGGGTGAAGCCGGCGTGGTGCTCGCGGTCGCCGACGGAGTGGGCCACGGCGATGCGGCGCACGCGGCCAGCACGCGCGCGCTCGCGCTGGTGCGCACGCTGATCGCCGAGGACGCGGCGCGCGCGCTCACCGACGTGATCGCGCGCTGTCATCGCGACGCGCTCGGGAGCGTCGGGCTCGCGCTGCTCGTGCTGCGCGCCGGGCCGAGCGGGGTCGAGCTCTGCGGCGTCGGCAACGTCGAGGTGCGATCGTGGCCGGCGCGCGAGAGCCGCGGCGTCTCGTACGCGGGCACGGTGGGATATCGATATCGCACCACGCGCGCGTTCACCTCGACGCTGGAGCGCGGCGACGTGCTCGCGCTCACGACCGACGGAGTGCGATCCACGTTCGCGCTCTCGCGCCCCGGGGCCTCTCTCCCGGCGTACGTCGAGTCCGCGCTCGACGCGCACGCGCGCGAGCACGACGACGCGACGATGGTCGTCGTCCGCCACGCAGAGGACTGACCGTGTCCACGCACATCAAGAAGCTCGAGGATCTGCTCCTCGTGAACGTGCCCGCGGACCTCGCCGACACGCAGATCCTCGGGCTGCGCCGCGCGATCCTCGCGGGCATCGAGCGCGAGCGCCCGCGCTGGCTCCTCCTCGACTTCTCCGAGGTCGAGATCTGCGACTCGTTCTTCGGGCGCTTCGTCGAGACGATGGTCTCGATGGCGCGCCTCATGGGCATGCGCGTCGTCGTGTGTGGCCTCTCCGACGCGGTCGTGGAGACGATGGTCGAGATGGGCTTCGAGCTCCCCGACGTGACCAGCTTGCTCGACATCGACGACGCGCTCGCGTACACGCGCCGCGTGCGCGCCGCACAGCCGCGGTGACCACGATCGTCGCGGTGCGGAGCGACGCGGATCGTGTGCTCGCGGTGCACCGCGCGCGGGAGCTCGCTCGCGCGCTCGCGTGGGACGATCGCGATCGCGGTGCGTTCGAGACGATCGTGCTCGAGCTCTCGCAGAACCTGATCGACCACGGGGGCGGCGGGGAGATCCACCTGCGCAGGTGCGACGAGCGCGGCCTCGAGGTGGTCGCGATCGATCGCGGTCGCGGGATCGCGCGGCTCGGCGATGCGCTGCGCGGCGGCGTGTCCCCGCGCGCCGGGCTCGGCGAAGGGCTCGCGGCGGTGCGACGGCTCGGCCACGAGCTGCGCGTCACCACGCACCCGTCGCGCGGCACCGTCGTCTTGGCGCGCCGCTGGGCGCGCGCTCGGTGAGCGTCAGAACGTCGCGCGCACCGCGATGCCGGTGGGCGTGACGTGCAGCGACGCGCTCGGCGCAGCCTCTTCGTTCTCGTCGCCGTCCGACGGCGACGGCATCTACACCGCGACCGCGCGTACACCGCGGCTGGCCGGCGACGCTCGATCCCGTGTGCTTCGGCACCTGCGCTCCCTGCCCGTGAGCTGATCCCGCTCTGCCCGCGGCGAGGCGTGCTCGCGGCGAGTTGCGCGACTGCCTCGACGCATCGCGCCTCGACTCTGCCGTGGGCCTCGCCGCATCTGCGACATTCGGCCCCGCCTCCCACGGAATCCCCGCCTTTTTCGGCCAGAACCGGCGGTCCGCGACGTCGGCAACGGGATTGCTCTATCCGGGGTGACGTTCGCGATTGGGCGCGGCGTCGATCCGCTGCATCGCAGTGTGGGAGAACGTCATGTTGGTCACGATCATCGGTTGGGTTCTGTTCGGCCTCGTCGTCGGTCTGATCGCGCGCGCGATCATGCCCGGCAAGCAGGGCATGGGCCTCATCGCCACCACGCTCCTCGGCGTCGTGGGCTCGTTCATCGGCGGCTTCATCGGGAACCTGGTGACCGGTCGCGACGCGCTCGCGATGAACCCCGCGGGCTTCATCGGCGCTGTGCTGGGCGCGCTGCTCGTCCTGTTCCTCGTCGGAATGGTCGGCCGGCGGACCTATCACCGCACGGCCTGACGCAGCCCTTCGTAGATCGCAGTGATCGCAGCGCGCGACCTCGCGAGGTCGCGCGCGCTGCGCTCACGGGCAGGCGAACTGGAGCGGACAGCTCTCGAGGACGAGCACCTCTCCACCGCACTGCGCCGCCATCTCACGGCACTGCGCGAGGTTCTCCTCGGTGATGCACGCATCGCCCGCGTGGTACCCGGCGCACGCGTCGTCGCTCGGCGAGCCGTCGCTCGACTGCGCCGGCGGCGCGGACGAGCCGCAGCCGATCGCGAGCAGCGCGATCGCGATCATCGGGAGCGCCCTCATCGGAAGCGCACTCCGGTCTGCTCCTCGAGCACGACGAGGAACACCTGGAAGTCCGTCAGCGCCGCGACGGGGAAGCGATAGACACCCTCGCTCTTGAAGAGGCCCTCTTTGGCGCCCTTCTTCTTGATCACGAGCATGCCCTGCTCGAAGTGGATGTCCTGCGTCTCCTCGATACGGATCTGCTCGGAGCGCCCGCTCGCGCCGATCTCGAGGAAGCCCTTCCCGATCCCGATCCAGTCGCGGCCGCACGCGAACCGCGCGATGCCCTGCTGCGCGATCATGCGATCGAAGTGCTGGATCCGGTGCGCCGACCACGCGCTCTCCGCGGCGAACGCGAAGTGCACGGGATCGGTCGGCTCGAGCGCGCCGTCGTCGCGGAACTGACCGGCGATGCGGAACGCGATCTTCCCGTTCGCGTCGCGCCACGTGTAATCGAAGTTCGTGCCGGTGTAGACGCCGTTCACGAAGTGACGGATGCGCTGCACCTTGAGCTCGCTCGCGTCGTCGAAGCGGAAGACCTCGTGCTTCGGCCCGAAGAGCAGCCCGCGCGTGTAGCGCATGAGGCCCTGCTTGCCGACGAACGTCGCCTGCGGGCGGCGCAGGAACCACACGATCGCGACGAGCAGCGCGGTGCCGAAGAGCGCGCCGCCGAGCCCGAGCAGCGCCGTCAGCGCGCCCTCGAATTGCACCACGACGAAGAAGCCGAG
This sequence comes from Sandaracinus amylolyticus, assembly GCF_000737325.1. Lineage (NCBI taxonomy): Bacteria > Pseudomonadati > Myxococcota > Polyangiales > Sandaracinaceae > Sandaracinus > Sandaracinus amylolyticus. The sequence continues at coordinate 8,180,268 of NZ_CP011125.1, read as the reverse complement.
CTGCAGCGCGAGGTCGCGCACGAGCTGCGCGAAGATCGCGCCCGCGATGCCGCCGAAGATGAACCCCAGCACACCCGCGGCGATGCGCTGGTTGCGCTGGATCTTCGTCGCGCGATGCCAGCCGTGCTTCGTGCGGTTGGTGCACGCCGAGAGCACCGGCCCGATCGCGGGCTCGACCGGCACGAGGAAGTCGTCCTCGGGGTGCCCCGCGGTCCGATCGTGCCGCATCCACGCGGGCTCGACCGGCTGACGATAGGGGCCCGGCGTTCCCTGCGGCCCGAACTGCTGCTCGAACGACGGCGACGGCTGCATGACGACGAGTCTACGCGGGCTCGCCCGCGCCCGTCCCCGGTCACATCACGCGGACGGACGCGTCACTGCGCGACGATGCGATCGGGGTCGCCGAGGAACTCGAAGTGCATCGTGTCCCGCAGCTCGTCGTCGCCGAGCCAGTAGAACCCGAAGCGCTGGAACTGGCGCACCCAGCACTCGGGCATCGCCATGCGCTGGAAGATGTCGTCCGTCTCGAGGCGACACAGCGGATGGTCGGGCCACGGCGCGACGCACCCGCAGCACGAGTTGCGCTGCGGATCGACGTCGAGCGCGATGCCGTAGACGTGATTGCTGACTTCGCCGTTGTGGTAGGTGTTGCGATCGCGGATGCCGCTGAGGCGCACCGGCGTGTACGGCGTCGCGGTGCACGACTCCGCGATCGCCTGCTCGGCGCAGCGCACCGCGGGGATCACGCGCTCGTGGAGGCGCACCGGCAGGCCGAACACGCGGATGCCGCGCGCGTAGTGGAGCGGCGGGCGCGGGTTCCACTCGCTGCGCCCGAAGCCCTCGAAGAACCCGTAGCGCTGGGTGCGCACGCGGATCGCTTCCTGCGCGAGGCGGCGCCGCTCGCGCTGCTCCTCGGGCGACATGCGGGCCTTCACCACCCAGTTGCCGCGGATGAGGCCCGCCTCGGGCTGCTGCTCGTTGCAGCGCAGCGGCGCTTCTGCCGCGGAAGCCGCCTCCTGCGCACCGCTCGGCGTCGCCACCAACCATCCCGTGATCGCCGCCGCCACCGCCGCCGCGATCACCCCGCGCACGCTCGTCCGCATCTCACCTCACCCGGTCGCGTCGTGACTCGTACACGGCCCCGGGCCGCGTGTCACGTCCGCTTCACGCCGTAGATCGCGCCCTGACGGCCCCACAGGTACGCCAGCAGATCCTCGACGTGATCGCGATCGCCCACCGCAGCGCGCACGATCTCCGGCGCCTCGAGCACGTGCCCCTGCGCGTGCACCTTCTCGCGCAGCCACGCGAGGATCGGCGCGAAGTCACCGCGCTCCACGCGCGCCCAGAGATCGGGGATCGCCTGCTGCATCGCGGCGCCGAAGCTCGCCGCGTAGAGGTTGCCGAGCGTGTAGCTCGGGAAGTAGCCGAACGCCGCGCCCGACCAGTGCACGTCCTGCAGCACACCGCGCGCGTCGTCGGGCGGCGTGATGCCGAGGTACTCGCGGTACTTCGTGTTCCACGCGCTCGGTAGATCCTTCACGGCGAGCGTGCCCTCGAACAGCGCGAGCTCGATCTCGAAGCGGATGACGACGTGCAGGTTGTAGGTGACCTCGTCGGCCTGCACGCGGATGAGCCCGCGCTCGACGCGATTGCTCGCGCGGTAGATCGCGTCCGGGCTCTGTGCCTTCTCGGGGAAGTGCTTCTTCACCACGCCCGCGAGCCACGTCGCGAAGGGCTTGCTGCGCCCGACGTAGTTCTCCCAGAAGCGGCTCTGCGACTCGTGCAGGCCGTAGCTCGCGGCCTCGCGCACCGTCGTGCCGGTGTGCGCGACCGGCAGGCCCTGCTCGTAGAGCGCGTGACCGGTCTCGTGGATCGTGCCGCCGAGCCCGCTCAGCAGATCGTTCGCGTCGAGATGCGCCGTGATGCGCACGTCGCCCGGGCCCTGACCCGTGGAGAACGGATGCTCGCTCGGATCGAGACGGCCTCCGTCGAAGTCGTAGCCGAGCGCCGCCGCGACCTCGCGCGAGAGCGCCCACTGCTTCGTCTCGTCCCATCCGCCGCCGAGCTCGGGCTGCTGCGGCTGCGCGCTGATCGCCTCGATCAGCGGCACGAGCCCTTCGCGCAGCCGCGCGAACATCGAGCGCAGGCTCTCGACCGACGTGCCGGGGTCGTACTGCTCGAGCAGGACCTCGTACGGATGACGCTTCTCGTCGATCGTCTCCGCGCGACGCCGTGACAGATCGAGCAGCGTCTGCAGCACCGGCGCGAAGCGCGCGAAGTCCGCGTTCTTCTTCGCCTCGATCCACGCCTGGAAGCCCTCGCTTCGCGCGCGCGCGAGCTTGTCGACGAGCTCCGCGGGGACGCGCTTCTCGCGGCGATAGGTGCGACCGAGGTTGCGCAGGCACGCGCTGCGGATCGGATCGCTCGCGGTCGCGCGGTCACCCTCGAGCAGCTCGATCCAGCGACCGATGCGCGCGTCGGTGGTGCGCTCGTGGTGCAGCCGGGAGAGCAGCGCGAGCTGCGCGCCGCGGAGCTCCGCGGCCTTCTTCGGCATGTACGTCTGCTCGTCCCAACCGAGCACGCCCATCACGCCGTCGAGCGTCTCGATCTCGGTGAGGTGCGCGACGAGCGCGCTCCACTCGCTGGGCTGCAAAGGTCGACCTCCGGGAGAGCGATCCTCTTAGCGCCGCGCCGCTCGCGAGAGAAGCGCGAAATCGGCGACGGCGAGAGAGAACGCCTAGTCCTGCGAGGCGCTGAAAAGAGAGCGAGGCAGAAAAAAGAACCGCCCCGTCTCGTTCGAGAGCGGGGCGGTCCAGAAAAAGTGGGCGGCTCGTGGGCTGGGGGGGGACGCCTTCACGAGCCGCCGCACCTTCACGCTAGAGCCAGGTTCGTGCCAGGGGTCGCTGTCGCGAAATCACGAGGTTTTCGTCTCGTCGATGTCGCGCATATTTCAGATCTGCAATTTCAGATCTGCAATGCGCATTGCGGGCGTCCGCAGCGAGATGACCGCGATGCGCGTCCCCTGTGCATGGGCTCAGTCACCACTGCTGGGCGGGCGCGTTCCGTTGAACGCCTGCGTGTTCTGGCAGGTGTTGTACATCCCGCACTCGGCGAGCCCGTTCGTCTGCGCGAACCACGTGAGCGTCCCCTCGAGCACGTCGCCGTCGAGGTCGGCGTCGAGGTCGACGATGAACGTGTAGGCGCACGAGCCCGTGGTGCCAGCGTTGCCGGTCAGGCGCGCGTCGATGTGGCTGCCGTCGACGCTCCCGACGAACTGCCGCGAGCCGACCACGACGTCGAGGTACGCGCCCGCGAGACCTTCGACGTTCACCGTCACCGCGTCGCCGTCCTGCGTCACCGCGATGGTCGTGCCGGTGACCGTGTCTCCCTCTTCCCAGTTGTCGAGCATGCAGCCGTTGGGGCCGTTCGTGAGGTTGATCGTGTACGTGCCCGCGACGTTCTCGGGGTCGTTGCCGCAGCTCGCGATCGTCAGGCCCAGGAGCGTCGAGAGAAGCACAAGACGGTGCGGTTTCATCGCTACCTCCGGGCGCGAGGGTAGCTCGCCTGACGCAGTGCGTCGCGCCGCGCACCCATCTCGACGTGCTCTCGGCATCGTGTCAGTCTCACCGCCGTGAGCCCAGGGCCCTCGGCGGGAAGGCGCAGCCCCGCGATCTGGATCGGTGTCGCGCTCGTCGCGATCGGCGGTGTGATCGTCAGCGCAGCGGCAGCGACCCGAGGCGGTCGCGGACACACCGACCCGGTGGCGATCGCGCCCGAGGCCGACGCGCATGCGGCCCACGAAGCGCACGAGGCTCACGCGGTGCCCGCGACGCTCGCCGACGCGAGCCGCGTGGTCTCCATCGAGATGTACAGCGCGGCGTGGTGCCAGGCGTGCAGCCGCGCGAAGGCGTGGATGCGCGACCAGGGCATCACGTACCACGAGGTCGACGTCGATCGCCGCGCGGGCGCGCTCGCGCAGCTGCAGATGCTGAACCCGCGCCGCAGCCTTCCGACGTTCGACGTCGACGGCCAGGTGCTCGTCGGGTTCGAAGAGGCGCGCCTGCGCGCCGCGATCGACGACGCCGCGCGTCGCCGCTGAAGCGCTCCGCGACGCGCTGCGTGCATCGCGGAGCGTCCTCGTCGCGCGCGTCAGTCGCCGAGCTGCACGAGCTGATACGCCCAGCCGGGGATCGTGAAGCGCAGCGTCGGCGCGCCCTCCGGTCCGATCTCGTACGCCGACGTCGAGCCGTAGTCGTCGGTCGGCAGGAGCACGATGGTGCGATCGCCGTCGACGCGGAACGCGTAGTAGCCGCCCGAGAAGAGACCGATCTCGTCGATCGGCGCGGCGCTCCACGACGTGGTGTCGACGCGCCAGAGCCGCCACGCGGTCGCGACCGCGGCCTGGCCCGGAGCGACGTCGTCGGGGAGCTCCTCGGTGTGCAGCACCGCGACGAGGCCGACGCCGTCGGCGAGGTAGCGGAACGCGGCGGTCGGGCGATCGCCGACGAGCGTCGAGAGATCGCGCGTCCACGTCGAGTCGATCTCGTCGCGGTCCGCGGGCACGCGCACGACGCAAGGACGCGGCGCGCTCTCTTCGAAGTGCGGCGCGGCGGCGCTGAACACCCAGTTGCTGAAGTACGCGTTGCCGTCCTCGTCGACGCTCGCGACGTCGAGCCCGGGGCAGGGCGCTTCGAGGACCGCGCGTGCCTCGCCGCTCGCGCCGTCGACCACCGCGATCTGCGACGCGGGCGCGAAGCGGTAGTAGTCGTCGTCCGAGAAGTAGTGCGGGTGGAGCACGCGATCGCCGCGCGTGATCGCGGCGCGATCGAAGCTCGCGCGCACCGCGAGCCCGTCGCGTGCCTCGTCGACGCCTTCGAGCTCGACGACGCCGATCGCCTCGAGCGTCGCGGGATCCCACGCGACGCGCTGCACGTCGTCGATCGCCATGAACGCGCGCGAGGTGCCGGCGAACACGTTGCGATAGAGCGCGCCGCGCGCGCCGTAGTCGAGGAAGCTGATGCGCCCGCTCTCGGCGAACGTGCCCTGGTCGTCCGCGGAGTAGCGCGTCAGCGTGGGCGACTCGCCGTCGCCGACGAAGAGCATGCGGTCGACGCCGCCGATCGTCGCCCAGCCCGCGAACTCGCGCGCGCTCGCGAGGTCGACGTCGCCTGCGTCGAGCGTGTCGAGGAAGACGACGTAGGTCGTCGTCCCTTCGTCGCCGAAGATCGTGCTCGCGACCGCGTACTGCGCGTCGAGCGCGGGCGGCTCGCCACCGTCGTCACCGCCGCACGCCGCGAGCGCGAGCGCGCCGATCACCACCACCGCTCGTCGTGTCCGCACTGTCGATCTCCTCATGCTGGAAGACCGCGAAGATGGGTGTCGTGAGAACGATTGTCAAAGTCGTTATCGGCGCTTGCGCCGGATTTTCGAATGATTTCGTGAGCCGAACCGACCCAGGTTGAGCTCTCGGGCCCCGCGAGGCCGCAAACGAGGATGCAACACCATCCTGGTCCTTGAACAATGCCACGAGAATGATAGTGACTCTCACCCCTGAGAGGATCTCATGCCGTATCCCGCTTCGCTCCGAACCTTCCTCGCCTCGCTCCTCGCGCTCACGCTCGTCGCGTGCGGTGACGACGACTCCCCAGCCGACGACACCGACGCGGGCACGCAGCCCGACGCGGGCGCCATCGACGCGGCGCTCGCCGACGCCTCCGAGCCCGTCGAAGATCCGCTCTTCGTCCTCCACTCGGCCGTGCAGAGCACCGAGGGCCGCACGAACTACTTCACCGCGGTGAGCTCGCTCGCGGAGGTCGCGGACATCGACTACTCGTCGTCGATCGAGCTGCCCGGTCGCGCGCGTCTGTACGCCGAGCCCGGCATCGGCTTCTTCGCGATCGGCGATGGCGAGGACACCAGCGTCACGCGCTACACGCTGAACGACGACGGCACGTTCGAAGAGGGCGCGCGCCTCTCGTTCCAGCCCTTCGGCGTGACGTCGATGGGCGCGCAGGCCGTGCTCTTCGTCAGCCCGACGCGCGCTTACTACAAGGACGCCGGGCAGGCGCAGATCATCGTGTGGAACCCGACCTCGATGGAGGTCGACGAGGTGATCGAGCTGCCCGCGGAGCTGATCCGCGACGGACGCGTGACCGGGTTCAGCGCGTGGGCGAGCCGGCCCGGCGAGGCGTACTTCGCGGTGGGCTGGACCACGCTGGAGTACGACCGCGTCGACGCGGGCAGCGCGCTCGTGCGCATCGACACGACGACGAACGCCTTCACCGTCACGAACGACTCGCGCTGCCGCGATCTCAACAAGACCGGCGTGGTCGGTGACTCGCTCTACTTCTTCAGCGGCGTGATCAACGGCTTCGGCCACGCGGTCTATCCCGACGACGGCGGCCAGCAGGACTGCATGCTGCGCGTGCTCCCGGGCCAGAACGTGTTCGACGCCAGCTACGCCGGGACGATCTCGAGCGCGCTGGGCGAGGACGAGATCGGCACCGTGATCGCGGTGACGGGCGACGGTCGCGCGTGGGCGCAGGTCGTCGACACGACCGTCGCGCCGAGCACGCCGGGCTCGACCTACAACGAGTGGTACGCGGCGGGCTGGCGCTGGGTGAGCCTCGATCTCGCGACGGTCGGCGACCTCGTGCGCATCGCGGGCGAGCCGGGCGCGTACAGCGGGTTCACCGTGGTCGACGGCACGCGCTTCTTCGTGTCGCAGACCGAGGCGGACTACTCGGAGACGACGCTCCTCGATCTGAGCAGCGGGACGCCGGCGCCGGGCATCACGTTCCCGGGCTTCGCGCTCGACGTCGCCCGCGCGCGCTGAGGCACGCGCAGTGAAGCTCCCTCGTCACGCGTTCCAGACGTACTGGGACGTGCACGCGTGGTCGGGCGCGATCGCGGCGATCGTGCTGAGCGCGATGTTCTTCGCGGGCGTGTTCGCGCTCTTCCACGAAGAGATCGCGCTCTGGCAGGAGACGCGCGCGCATCACGCGCCGGGCACGACGTGTCGCGACGCGTCGCTCGAGCCGCTCGTCGCGCGCGCGCTCGAGGACGCGCCCTTCGCGGCGCGCAACGCGTTCGTCACGCTGCACGAGGGAGCGTGCGCGCCGATCACGATCGACCTGAGAGGCGCGGAGGCGCAGCAGCGTCGCATCGTGATCGGCGACGTGCGGAGCGGTGAGGTGCTCGACGAGCGATCGAACGTCGCGACGTTCCTCTTCTACTTCCACTTCCTCTATCACCCCGACGTCGCGTGGGGCATGTACGTCGCGGGGCTGCTCGGGCTCGTGCTGCTGCTCGCGATCGTGAGCGGCGTGCTGATCCACCTGAAGGACCTCGCGCGGCAGCTGCATCGTTATCGCGACGACGCGCACGGCGTGCGGGTGCTGTTCTCGGATCTGCACAAGGTGCTCGGCGTGATGGGGCTGCCGTTCCAGACGATGGTCGCGCTCACCGGCACGATCATCTGCTTCGCGGCCCCGCTCGCGCGCGCGTGGCAAGGGCCGGTGTTCGCGAACGATCCGAACGCGGCGCTCTACACGTTCTTCGACATCGATCGTGCGCCGCCGCCGAGCGACGTCGCGGGGCCACGGCTGCCGATCGACGAGCTCGTCGCGCGCGCGCGCGCCGCGCTGCCGGAGATGGAAGCGGAGTCGGTGCGCATCGTGAGCCCCGGCGACGCGAGCTCGTCGATCGAGGTCAGGGGGCCGGTGCACGGCGTGCTCTTCGGCCAAGCGCGCGTGCGCGTGCGGGCGAGCGACGGCGAGGTGCTCCGCGTCTCGGTGCTCGATCGCGCGCGCGCGACGCACGTGCTGATGCGCTGGGTGTACGGGCTGCACTACGCGTACGCCGGCGGCGCGGTCACGAGGCTGCTCTACGCGCTGCTCGGGATCGCGGGCTGCGCGACGCTGCTGAGCGGGAACTGGATCTGGCTCGCGCGTCGCGATCGCAAGCGAGAGCATCGCGGCAATCGCGTGCTCGCGCGGCTCACGCTCGGCGTGGGGCTCGGGATCGCGAACGCGGTCGCGGCGATGTTCCTCGCGAGCCGCGTGCTGCCGATGTCGCTCGCGTGGCACGTCGAGGGCGAGGTCGCGGCGTTCGTGCTGGTGTGGATCGCCGTGACGATCGCCGCGTTCGTCGCGCGCGACGAGGCGCGGTGCGCGATCGCGACGTTGGTCGCGGCGGGCGCGACGTTCCTGCTCGTGCCGATCGTGAGCATCGCGGTCACGCCGCTGCATCTGCTCGCGGCACCGACGTCGGTGGTCGCGGCGGTCGACGTCGGGCTCGCGGCGTGCGGCGCGTTGTTGCTCGGGTGCGCGGCGCTGGTGCGACGCGGCGCGCGCCGCGCGCGGTAGGCGCGCGCTCAGCCGCGTGCTGCGACCGCGAGCGCGAGCGCGGCGGTCGAGACGGCGAGCGCGAGCGCGGCGCGCCACACGCGCGCGTCGAGGAAGACGAGCGACGCGCCGGTGACCCAGAGCGGGACCGTCGCGCCGAAGCCGATCGCGAGGCGCACGTCCTCCGGCGCCGGCACGAACAGCGCGAGCACGATGCCCGCGAGCACCGCGGCGGGCAGCGGGCCGATCACCGCGAGCAGCGCGCGGAGCGAGGCGAGGACCCGCTCACGCATCGAAGCGCTCCGCGATGATCGCGCCGAGCGCGACGACGACCGCGACCACGCTCGAGAGCACGCGCGAGCGAGGCGCGATGCGCGACGCGATCGGCACGACGCTCGCGGCGACCGTCCACGCGAGCGTCGCGATCAGCGCGCCTTCGGCGAGATCGTCGGGCGACGCGACGCGCGCGGCTGCGACGACCAGCGCGGCGCTCGTGATCCGCATCGCGGTGCGGCGCCGTGGCTCGGTCGTCCCGGCGTGGAGGGCGGTGTAGGAGAGCCACGCGAGGGCGGCGCCGGCGAGCTCGGACATCGTGTTTTCCCTTCGAGAACAGCAGGTTCGGCGCGAGGATGAGAGTTGTTCTCGGTTGTCTGCGGAGCTAGCAGGCGCGCTCGGGAGCGTCCAGGCGCGAGGACTGCGCGGCGCTCGGTTCCGACCGCCATGTCGGCTCGACCCGGCCACGCGACGTCGCGCCGGGCGCGGCGCGGCGCGTAGATGCGCGCGGCACATCGCGTGCTGAGCGCGCGTCGCATGCACGTCCGTTCGATCGTCGTCGTGCTCGCGCTCGCGTCGCACGCGGTCGCGAGCTCACCCGCGCGCGCCGACACCTATCGCGTCGGGCCTTCGCGCTCGTACCGGCAGCTCTCCGAGCTGCCCGCGCTCGCGCCGGGCGACGTCGTCGAGGTCGATGGTGGCGCGATCTACGAGCCCGCGTCGTTCGAGACGCCCGGCGCCGACGGTGCGCCGATCGTGCTGCGCGGGATCCCGGCGTCGTCCGGCGAGCTGCCGGTGCTCGAAGGCGGCGACAACACGCTCGAGCTCGCCGCCGATCATTATCTCGTCGAGGGCTTCGAGATCCGCGGCGGCACGCGCCGCTGCGTGTTCGTGCACGCGCACGATCTCACGCTGCGCAACCTGCGCATCCACGACTGCGTGAACCACGGCATCGAGGGCGGCGGCGGCGGAGGCGGCGACCTGACGCTCGAATTCGTCGAGGTCTATCGGAGCGGCGAGGGCACGCAGCACCACCAGATCTACGTGTCGAGCGACACCACGCAGCACCCGGGGTCGGTGTTCCGGATGCGCTTCTGTTACGTCCACGACGGGCGCGGCGGGAACAACGTGAAGAGCCGATCGGAGCGCAACGAGATCCACTTCAACTGGATCGAGGGCGCGCTCTATCACGAGCTCGAATTGATCGGTCCGGACCCCGACGACGCGGGTGTCGACGAGGACGACGCGATCGAGAACAGCGACGTCGTCGGGAACGTGCTCGTGAAGGGCGGCGGTCACTCCGGCGGATGGATCACGCGCATCGGCGGCGATGGCACCGGACAGACGTGGGGGCGCTATCGCTTCGTGAACAACACGATGGTGCTCGCGAGCGACTCGAGCGGCGTGTTCCGCGTCTTCACCGGCCTCGACTCGCTCGAGGCGCACGGCAACCTGATCGTGTCGCGCGGCGCGAGCACCGCGCGCGTGGTGCGTGACGTCGAAGCGGAGTGGCTCTCGGGCACGGCGCAGCTGCACGGCTCGAACAACTGGGTCATGGACGGGCTCGGGTTCGTGCCGACGAGCTGGACGGGCACGCTCCGCGGGAGCGATCCCGGGCTCGAGTCGCTCGCGGAGAACGACCTCCGGCCGCGCGAAGGAAGCGCGCTGATCGATGCAGCGATCCGCGCGCCTACGAGCCCGGCGGGCTTCGCGTTCCCGGGGCCGCTCGCGGTGCCCACGCATCACCCGGGGATGCGCGCGCACGTCGCGCCGGGCGCGGAGGTGTCGCGGCCCGACGTGGGCGATCTCGACATCGGCGCGTTCGAGCACGGCGCCGGGCCGCCCGTGATGACGCCCGACGCGGGGACGATGTCGATGCCCGACGCCGGCAGCGCGTGCGTGCCCTCGTGCGGCGCGCGCGAGTGCGGGACCGACGGCTGCGGCGGGACGTGCGGGCGCTGCGGGCCGCGCGAGGCGTGCAGCAGCGCGGGCACGTGCGAGTGCGACGACGGCGCGAGCGCGTGCGGCGGCGCGTGTGTGGACACGCGCTCGAGCCCCGATCACTGCGGCGGGTGCGACGTCGCGTGCGAGGCCGACGAGGTGTGCGCGGCGGGCGCGTGCGCGAGCGAGTGCGGTGGATCGCTCGTCGCGTGTGATCGCGCGTGCGTCGACACCACGCGCGATCGCGCGAACTGCGGCGCATGCGGGAACGCCTGCGACGGCGCGTGCGAGGACGGCGCGTGCGTCGTGACCGGGCGCGTCGAGGGCGGCTGCGGATGTCGCGCGGTCGGCGCGACGTCGGGCGCGCGCGCCGGGTGGATCGTCGTCGTGCTCGCCGGATGGCTCTGGGCGCGACGCGCGGCTCGGAGGCGTCTATGACTCGTCCGGAGAGATGCAGATCCGGATCCGACATCGGTTCGAGGGCGCGACGCGCGAGCAGGTCGAGGCGCTCTACCTCGTCGACGACGACTTCAACCGCGAGGCGTTCGAGCGCATCCAGTACGAGCGCAGCGTCGTCGAGCTCCGACGGGACGGCGATCACCTGAAGCGCGTGCTGCGCGTGCGTGCGCGAGGTGCGGTGCCGGCGCCGCTGCAGGCGCTGGTGCCGGCCGGCGGGTTCCACTTCGACGAGCACACCGAGTACGACTTCGCGCGGCACCGCGGGACGTGGAAGACGGTGCCCGGCGTGCTCCACGAGCGCGTGCGTGCGTCGGGCACGTTCGAGATCGTCGACGTCGAGGGCGGTGCCGAGATCCGGTTCGACGGCGAGACGAAGGCGTCGCTGCCGCTGATCGGTCGCGCCGCCGAGCGCTTCGCGCTCAGCACGGCCGAGGCGAGCCACGCCGCGCTCGCCGCGGCGGCGCGCGAGCGCCTGGCGAAGACGAGCTGAAAGACACCGGCTCGCCCGCCGTTCCCTCCCGTCCGCGCGCTTCGCGCGCCCGTTCGGGACCGGCAAAAAAGAAAATCTGCGACGAGCGGAGCGCCTTCGCGTCCTCGGGGCGAAGGAGGTTCCTCTCACATGTGTAGCAAGCTCGTCGTCTCGTCGGTCCTCGCGCTCCTCGCGCTCTCGATCTCGGCCTGCGGCAACGACTCGATGTCTCCCCCACCCGGTATGTGCGGCAGCCCGGGCCGCGACGGACGCAGCGACTGCAGCGGCGTCACGACGTGCAACGCGGGCCAGTACTGCGACGACTCGGGGGTCGCGACGTGCACGCCGGGGTGCACCAGCGACTCGAACTGCGGTCCCAACGAGTTTTGCGCGCGCCCGGTCGGCGAGGCGATCGGCGCGTGCCAGTCGTGCCCCGTCTGCGGCAACGGCTCGTGTGAGAGCGGCGAGACCGCGAGCTCCTGCGCGTCGGACTGCACGGGCGGCCCGCAGTGCGGCAACGGATCGTGCGAGCCGGGCGAGAGCGCGGCGTCGTGCGCGTCCGACTGCGCGAGCGCGCCGGTCTGCGGCGACGGTCTCTGCGAGCCCGGCGAGGGCGCGTGCGCCGCGGACTGCGGCGTCGGTCCGCGGTGCGGCAACGGCGTGTGCGAAGCGGGCGAGAGCGCGGCGTCGTGTCCGCCCGACTGCGCGATCGGTCCGGTGTGCGGCGACGGAGTGTGCGAGCCGGGCGAAGCGTGCCCCGGCGACTGCACCGACGTGACGCTCGCGGAGTGTCTCGAGCACTGCGACGCGTACAACTTCTTCGAGTGCTTCGCGCCCGGCGGGCTCCAGACGTGCCGCGATCTCTGCGACGCGGCCTCGATGGCGAGCCGCGAGCAGTTCGACTCGTGCGCGTCGACGCGCGCGGTGTCGTGCGACGAGTCGTGCTTCGAATTCCTGCAGTGACGCGGCGTATCCTGCGGGGATGACGCGCCTCGGACTCGCGCTCGCGCTCCTCTCGCTCGCGGCGTGCGAAGCGTCGTCGCGCGATCCCGACGCCGCGACGCCTCCACCCGACGGCGGCACGACGAGCGGCCCCGCGGCTCCCGCGCTGCCCTCGCTCACTCCGTGTCCCGCGGGGTGGAGCGAGCGCGCGCTCGAGCCGGGCGGGCCGCTCGTCTGTGATCCGCCGAGCGATGCGTGTCCCGACGCGACGGTGCGCTGGCCCGGCGCGACCGAGTGCACGCCGGTGGGCGCGCCGTGTCCGAGCGGCGCGTGGCCCGACGATCTCGCGGCCGACGCGATCCACGTCGACGCGAGCGCGACCGCGCCGGGAGACGGGTCGCGCGACGCACCGTTCGCGACCATCGCCGATGCGCTCGCGGTCGCGTCGAGCGGCGACGTGATCGCGATCGCGGCGGGCACCTACTCGGGCGTGGTCGCGCCGATGGTCGACGTCGAGATCCGCGGCGTGTGCAGCGCGCGCGTGACGCTCACGCACGTCGCGGGCGGCGGCGCGACGCAGGTGGTCGGCGTGCGCGAGGGGCGCGCGATCGCGCTGCGCGACGTCACCGTGCAGAGCGCGGATCTCATGGCGATCGCGGTGCGTGGCGCGCTCACGCTGCGCGGGGTGCGCGTCTCGGGCGCGGGCGTCAGCGTCGCAGTGCTCGGCGCCGGTGCGCGGCTCGATGCGCGCGAGCTGCACGTGCCGCACACGTCGAGCGACGCCGACGGGCGCGCCGGGCGCGGCGTGGATCTCGAGGCGGGCAGCACCGGCACGATCGAGCGCGTGATCGTCGAGGACGGCGGCGACAGCGGGATCGCGGTGGTGCACGAGGGCGGGTCGCTGATCGCGCGCGACGTCGCGGTGATCGGCACGCGTGGCAACGGCAGCGGCGCGTTCGGCAACGGCATCGGCGTGTTCGACGGCGCGACGCTGATGATCGAGCGCGCGGTCGTGCGCGACGTGCGCGAGGCCGGGCTGATCGTGTCGATCGGGAGCGCGACGGTGCGCGACGTGGTGATCGACGGAGTCGCGAGCGAGCCCACGCAGAGCAACGGGTACGGCGTGCTCGTGCGCGACGGGCGTCTCGACGCGGATCGCGTGCGGGTCACGGGCGCGCGGCGCTCCGGGATGCTCGCCGCGCGTGGCGCGACGATTGCGGCGCGCGACGTCGTCGTGCACGACGTCGTCGCGGACGACGCTGGGTTCGCGGTCGGGATCGGCGTGGTCGGCGGCCGTCTCGAGCTGGCGCGCGCGTACCTCGCGCGGCTCGCGGTGTATGGCCTGTCGATCCTCGAGCACGAGGCCTCCAGCGCGAGCGGCGACGTGGAGGACGTCACGATCCGCGACGTCGCCGTGGGCGCGGAGGACATCGGGTTCGGCGTCCTCGTCAGCCGCTCGACCGCGACCGTGTCGCGCCTCGATCTCCGCGGCGCGCGCGTCCTCGGCGTCGACGTGATGGGCGAGGGCGCGATGCTGACCCTCGAGGACGCGCGCATCGAAGAGATCGACGCGACGAGCACGTTCGACTTCGGGCGCGCGATCGAGGTCGACGTCGGCGGGCACGCGATCGTGCGGCGCGCGCGCTTCGCGGGGACGCGCGAGAGCGCGGCGGCCAGCTACGAGGCGGGCTCGCGGCTCGAGCTCGTCGACGTCGAGGTGAGCGACGTGCGCGAGCGGGCGTGCGCAGCGACGACGTGCTCGGGCCAGCCCGGCGGGGTCGGCGTGGTCGCGCTCGGCGGGGGCGCGGTGCGCGGCGAAGCGCTGCGGATCGCGGGCGCGCCGCTGTGCGGCGTCATGGTCGCGTTCGACGGCGCGCTCGATCTGCGCGGCGGTGAGATCCGCGGGTGCAGCGTGGGCGCGTGCCTTCAGGTCGAGGGCTACGACGTGGCGCGCGTGACCGACGGCGTGCGCTACGAGGAGAACGACGTGAACGTCGACTTCACCGGATTTCCCGCGCCGATGAGCGCATCCGCGCCGCCTCCGCTCTGACGCGCGAAAAAAAAGCCGGCTCGCCCGCCGTTCCCTGCCGTCCGCGCGCTTCGCGCGCTCCCGTCCGGGACCTGCGGGACGAGCACTCCAGCAAAAAAAATCGCGACGAGCGCGAGTGACGCACGTCCTCGGGGCGAGCCCACCGAGGAGGTCGTTCCCGATGTCGTTCCCGATCCGTCGTCCCGTCGCGCGCACGTTGTCCGTGATCGCGCTCTCGTTCGTCCTCGCCGCCTGCGGCGCGCGCCTCGTGCCGCTGACGCCGCAGCGCGCCGTGCTCTTCTCGTCGTCGTTCGAGCAAGAAGCGGTGCGCGCCGCGATCATCCGCGCGCTCGCCGCGAGCGACTACGTCGCGGAGAGCGAGGAGCCCGGCCGCATCGTCGCGCGCTACGAGCGGCGCGGCGTGATCCTGCGCGTCGAGATCCACTACGACGCGACGCGCTACGAGATCGTCTACCTCGACAGCGCCGGGCTCTCGCAGCAGACGCGCCCCGATGGTCAGGTGATGATCAGCGCGAACTATCAGCGCCGCATGCAGCAGCTGACGTCGCGCATCGACGACGAGGTCGGGCGACCGGAGCGCGAGGCGCGCGAGGCCGCGGAGCGCACCGAGCGCGAAGCGCGCGAGGCCCAGCAGCGCCAGCGCGATCACGAGCTCGCCGTGCTCGAGGCGCAGCGCCAGCGCGAGCAGGACGCGCGTGATGCCGAGGCGCGCGAGCGCGATCGCACGCGCGAGGCGGAGCTCGAGCGCGAGCGGCTGCGCACGCGGCGCGCCGAAGCGGAGGCGGAGGCGCGTCGTCCGGTGATCGTCGGCGAGAGCGGCGGGCGCTCGGTCGCGCGGCTGCGCTTCTCGCGCGAGAGCATGGTCGATCCCGGCTACGGCACCGTGCGGATCACCGGGTCGCTCGGTCACGGCGGGATGGCGTACGACGGAGTCGCGGGTGGGGATCGCTCGGCGCGTCAGATGCGCTTCCCCGACTACTGCCGCGGGTTCTTCGCGGACGCGCCCTCGCACGTGCTGCAGGTCGACGCGACGATGGGCTACCTGCGCGTCGAGGCCGCGAGCGCGGGTGACACCACGCTCGCGCTGGTGAGCGCGGACGGCAGCGTGTGGTGCGACGACGACGGCGCGGGCGGGCTCAACCCGCGCATCGAGGGCGAGCTCCCGCCGGGCGTCTACTACGTGTGGGTCGGCAGCTACCGGCAGAGCGAGCGCGCGCCGTATCGGCTCGCGGTCTACGACACCGGCGCGAGCGCCGGCGCGGTGGTCGCGGTCGCGCCGCCGCGGCGCGAGGCGATGAGCGGCGCGCGCTTCCGCGGTCTGCTCGACGACTTCCGCGCGGTGCCGGTCTACGCGCAGCAGCCCGGTGTCGCCGCCGGCTACGTGCGCGCGGGCAACACGTTCACGTGCGCGCAGATCGCGGAGATGGTGCAGGCGACGTACGTCTACGCGCTGGAGGTCGACGTCGCGGCTGCGCTCTGGGAGGGCGTGGTCGACCCCGAGAACGCGCACCTGATCACGGCGGCGTTCCGCATCTACGCGAACGGCCCGGAGTTCCGCGCGCGCATCGGGCTCTGAGCCGCTTCAGTACATCGGCGCGACGACGCCGAGCACTTCGGTGGCGCTGGGAGGCATCGCCGAGAGCACGGCGTCGAGCGCCCCGGTGAACGCGGCGTCGTTCGTCACCGCATCGCCGAGCCGCTCGATGCCGCTGTCCCAGCCTCCCGGGGGCGTCGCGACCTGGAGCGTGTCGGTGCCCGCGACCGGCGCGCCCGCCACCGCGCCCAGCGCGCTCCCGCGCGCGTCGACGCTCACCTGCTCGAAGCGCGGCAGCGTCGCCGCGCCGCCCACGTCGAGCACGATGCCGGCGCGCGCTGCGCCGCTCACCTCGACCCGCGCCATCACCACGTCCTCGAGCGAGCGGATCACGTGGAGCCCGTCGCCGATCTCGATCGCGCCGATGAGCCCGACCGGGCGGCGCGACGAGCCGACGCTCGCGATCGTCACATCGGAGATCGACACGTGCGCCGAGTCCGAGATCACCACGCCTGCGAACTCGCCGTCCGCGATCGACGTGCGGATCGTCTCGTCGCGCTCGAGCGCGCGCAGCGCGAGCGACTCGACCCCCGCGGCCCACACCACGACGTCTCCCTGCTGCTCCGCGACGAGGCCCGCATGATCGATCGCACCTCCCGCAGCGACCGCGCCGTACCGATCGTTGTCGGTCAGGCGCAGCGCCTCGGTGGTGAGCGTCCCGCCGCCGGTGATCAGCGCGTAGCTGGGCTGGCCGCGCAGCCCCTCGCGCGTGCGCTCGATCGTGCAATCCCGACACACGAGCTCGCTCTCCGAGGCGACGACCGCGGCGCCGATCGTGTCGGCGACGTGGAGCGCATCGAACGTCGCGCTGGCATCGCGCACCAGCACGCCGACCCGCGCGAGCCCGAGCACCTCGACGTCGTCCGCGACGACCGTGCCTTCGACCACGAGGCCGTGGGTCGCGGTCATCGTCGCCCAGCGGCCCAGCGCGTCGCAGGTGCGCTCACCGTCGATCGCGCCGGGCTCGCATGCGCACGTCGCGGCGGCGCAGCCGGTCGCGGTCTGCGGCCCCGGCGCGACGAGGACCCACCGCGTGTCGTCCGCGTTCTCCGCCGTGACCTCGCCGACGAGGCGCACCGCGTGCAGCGCTCCGCTCGCGCCCGGACGCACCGCCAGCGCGATGCCGCGCGCCGCGCGGACCTCGACGTCGTCGACCTCTCCCGCGCCGCCGATCGCCACGCCCGCACGACCGCGCGACTCGATCGTCAGCCGCGCGAGCGCGCCGCCCGTCAGCTCCACGCCGAGCTCGCCCTCCGCGACCTCGATCACGCTCTCCGCGCCGACGCCCTCGAGCGTGACGCCCTGACCGACCACGAAGGGCCCGCGCACCCGGCACGCGCCGACGCGCACCACGTCGCCGCTCGAAGCGCTCGCGAGCGCCGCGCGGATCGCGTCCGCATCGCACTCGCTCGCATCGCCGTCGCAGCTCGCGAGCAGCACCGCGATCGCGACACCGACGAGACCTCGCCTCATTGTCCCTCCGCCCACCGAGCGCTCATATAACCTACGGGCTCATCGTGTCGCACGTGCCTCTCGAAGAGCTCGCGGCGTTCGTCGACGGACGCCTCGAAGGCGACGCGGTGTCGCGCGTCGAGCAAGAGCTCGATCGCTGCGCCGAGTGCCGCGCGATCGTCGGACAGCTCGCGCGCGATGTCGAGCACGCGGGCACCGCCGCCGCGGCCCGTGCGAAGGAGGACGCGACGCTGCGAGCGCTCGGCGAGACCGTCCACGATCCGCTGCTCGGCGCGCTGATCGGTGGGCGCTACCGCGTGCGATCGCGGCTCGGCGCGGGCGCGATGGGCGTGGTGTACGCCGCCGAGCACGTGCTCCTCGGGCGCGAGGTCGCGCTCAAGGTGCTGCACCCCGAGCTCGCGCGCAGCGCCGAGATCGCGCGTCGCTTCCGCAACGAGGCGCGCGCCGCCGCGGCAGTCGGTCATCCCGGCATCGCGCTGGTGATCGATCTCGGGCGCACCGAGGGCGGCGCGCCGTTCCTCGTGATGGAGAAGCTCGAAGGGCAGGGCCTCGACGCGCTGCTCCAGGACGCGCGCATCCTCGCGCCGCCGCGCGCGGCGCGCATCGCGCGCGACATCGCGCTCGCGGTGCACGCCGCGCACGAGCGCGGGATCGTCCATCGCGATCTGAAGCCCGCGAACGTGTTCCTCGCGGGCTCGCGCGAGCGCGTGAAGGTGCTCGACTTCGGCATCTCGAAGATCGCGGAGCTCGCGAGCCTCGAGGCGACGCGCACCGGCGCGGTGATGGGCACGCCGCAGTACATGGCGCCCGAGCAGTTCGTCGATGCATCGCGCGTCGGGCCCGCCGCCGACGTCTACGCGCTCGGCGCGATCCTCTATCGCATGCTCGCGGGCCGTCCTCCGCACGACGCGAGCACGCTGCCCGCGCTGGCGCGCGCCGCGACGAGCGAAGCCCCGCCCGCGCTGCGCGACGTCGCATCGCAGATCCCCGCAGGGCTCGCGGCGATCGTGCATCGCGCGCTCTCTCGTGAGCCCACCGATCGACACGCGTCGATGGCGCAGCTCGCGGAGGGGCTCGCGCCCTGGGCCGAGACCACGAGCATCGAGCGCGCGCCCGCGACGCTGCCGCCGCCGAGCGACACCCGGCGCGCGGTCGTCGCAGTGCGCGTGATCGGTGTCCGCGACGCGAGCGCGCTGCGCGCGAGCATGGCGCGTCACGGAGGGCGCCTCGTCGACGACGCGCTCGTCGTGTTCGGCCACGAGACCTGGACCGGCGACGAGCTCGCGCACGCGATCGCCGCTGCGCTCGACGGCGCGTCGTACGCGACGTCGCTGCTCGTCGCGCCCGCGCGCCTCACGCGCGGCGGTGAGATCTCGATCGCGACCGTCGATCTCGCGTCGCCGGCGCGCGGCGGCGTGCTCGTGTCGGCCGCGTTCGCGCCGCTGCTCGGCACGCGCTACCAGCTCGACGACGCGGGCGACGGCTTCGTACGCATCGCGGGGGCGCGCGCGTCGCGCGACGCGGCGCCGCTCGTCGGTCGCGACGTCGAGCGCGCGCAGCTCGGCGCCTGGCTCGACACCGTGCTCGACGAGGCGCGCCCCGAGGTGTTCGTGCTGCGCGGCGCACCCGGGATCGGAAAGACCCGGCTCACGCAGGAGCTCGCCGCGCGGCTCGCGCCCGAGCGCGGGTTCGTCGTGCTCTCGTCGCGCTGCGATCCGCGCGGCGCGCGCCGACCGTTCGCCGCGATGGGCGGGCTCGTCGCGGGCCTCGATCCCGTGCTCGCGGCGTGGCGTGAGGGCGACGCGCGCACGCCCGCCGAGCTCGCCGACGCCGCGCGCCGTGTCGCGTCGCTCGCGCCCGACGCCAGCGCGAGCGGGATCGGGGAGCTCCTCGACGTCACGCTCGACGCGCAGGCGGGGCAAGGCGGCGGGGCGCGCGCCACCCGCGATCGCGCGCGCGTCGCGGCGCTCGACGTGCTCGGCGCGCGCGCCCATGCGTCGCCGCTCGCGATCGTCCTCGAGGACGTGCAGTGGGCCGACGTCGCGTCCCTCGATCTCCTCGCCGAGCTCTCGGTGCGCGCGGCGAGCGCGCCGCTCGCCGTGTTCCTCTCGGCGCGCGACGACGCGCCGCCGCTCGACGAGGCGGTCGCGCGCGGCCTGCCGATCACCGAGCTCCGGGTCCGCGGCCTTCGTCGTCGCGACGTCGCGCAGCTCGCGCGCGCCGAGCTCGGCGACGTCGTGCCCGACGCGCTGATCCACGCGCTGCACGAGCGCAGCGGCGGCAATCCGTTCTTCGTGCAGCAGCTGTGCGCCGCGCTCGGTCGTGCGCCGAGCGCGAGCGCGCTCCCGCCGAGCGTCGAGGGCGCGGTGCAGGCGCAGCTCGACGCGCTCGGCGAGATCGAGCGCGAGATCTGCCGGCGCGCGTCGATCGTCGAGGGCGCGTTCGGCGCCCCCGAGCTCGCGGCGCTCGGCGTGCCCGACGCGGCGCCGTTCCTCGACGAGCTCGCGCGGCGCGAGCTGCTGCGGCGCCTGCCCGGCGAAGCGACACGCTACGCGTTCCGCACGCCGCTGCTCGCCGAGGTGATCGCGGGCCTGCTGGGCGACACCACGCGGCGCGAGTCACACGCGCGCTTCGCGGCGTGGCTCGAGGCGTCGGGCGAGACGACGAGCGAGCGCGTCGCGCGCCACTGGGAAGGTGCCGGCGAGCCCGCGCGGGCGTCGCGCGCGTACGTCGACGCGGCGATCGCGGCGCTGCGTCGCGGCGACGTCGAGGCCACCGAGCGCTGCGCGTCGCGCGCCGTCGCGCTCGGGGTCGCGGAGGACGCGCGCCACGCGCTCCACCTCGCGCGCGCCGAGGCGCTCGAGGTGCTCGGTCGACAGAGCGCGCAGGCCGAGGCGCTCGAGGCCGCGCTCGGCGCCGCGCGCACCGCCGGCGAGCGAGCCGCGGCGCGCACGCTCCTCGCCGTGGTGCGCCAGCGCCTCGGTCGTTCCGAGGACGCGCTCGCGCTGCTCGAGACCGCGGTCGTCGAGGCCGAGGAGAGCGGTGATCCCGAGGCGCTCGCGCGTGCGCTCGGCAAGCGCTCCGCGGTGCTCGTCTATGCGTCGCGGCTCGACGAGGCGGCAGCGTCGCTGGTGCGCGCGGAGCGCCTCGTCACGCTGCGGGTGCCCCAGCTGCGCGCCGAGGCCGCGGTGTGGCGCGCGCAGCTCGCGGCAGCGCGCGGCGACCTCGGCGATCGCCACCACGCGTACTGGGCCGCGGTCGAGCTCTATCGCGAGATGGGCGATCTGCGCCTCGCCGCGGGCGCCGGCGTGAACCTCGCCGACGTGCTCAACCGCGTGCGCGCCTTCGACGACGCGGAGCGCGCGCTCCTCGAAGCGCTCGAGCGCTGTCGCCGCCTCTCGATGCACCTCATGGAGGGCTACGCGCTCGCGAACCTCGCCTATGCGCGCCTCCAGCTCGGCCGCGCCGACGAAGCGCTCGCGACGCTCGACGACGCGGAGCGCATCGCGAAGAGCGCGGGCGAGGAGCGCCTCGCCCGTTACGCACGCCTCTATCGCGTGCTCGCCACCGCGCGTGCCGCGCGCCACCACGACGCGATCGCGCTCGCGACCGCGCTGATCGACGACGCGCACGTCGTCGCCGAGCGCCCCGTCGAAGCGCTCGCCCTCGGCGCTCGCGCGAGGTCGCATCTGGCGTGCGATCGGCGCGAGGCCGCGCTCGACGACGCACGGCGCGCGATCACGATCCGCGACGCGATCGGCTCGCTCGAAGAGGACGACGTCGAGCTCTTCGTGACGCTCGCGGCCGCGCTCGCCGCGTGCGGCCACGACGACGACGCGATGCGCGCCCGCGCGCGCGCCGACGCCGAGCGCGCATCGGTCGCCGCGCGCATCAGCGACGCCGAGTGGCGCGCGCGCTACCTCGAAGGAACGCTCACCGCAGCAGCACGCTGAGCGACACGTCGAGCTGACTGCCCGCGAGCCGCAGCATGCTCTCGAGCGCCTCGGGCCCGAGCCCGCGCTCACGCAGCAGCGCCCGCTTCACGTGCGCGAGCACCTGCTCGTGCGCGCCGCTGATCCACCGCGCGACCGTGCCTCGGTGCACGCGATAGAAGCGCGCGATCGACTCGGTCGAGACGTCCTCCACCAAGTGCATCCGCAGCACGGTGCGCTCGCGCGCGCTCAGCGCCCGCATTCCCTCCGCGAGCGCTTCTTTCAAGAGCGCGCGGCTCTCCGCGCCGAGCGCGTCGTGCTCGGGGCTGCCCGCGAGCGACGCGTCGAGCAGCTTCTCGTCGTCGGCCTCGACCTCGTCGCGCGCGCGGCGCTTGCGATCGTACGCCGCGCGGATTGCCGCGACCTGGACCCAGCTCCGCAGCGGCCCGCGGCCCGCGTAGCGCGTGATGCGCGCCGGCGCGCCGGGCTCCGCGACCAGCAGCTTCACGCGCAGCTCCTGCGCGATCTCCGCCGCGAGCTGCGGTGACGCGTCGATCCGCGAGATCGCGGGCGCCACTCCGTCGAGCACGCTCTTCTCGAACGCCGCGAGCGCCGCCGCGTCCCCCGCCGCGCACGCGCACGCGAGGTACACGTCGAGCACGTGCGCGCCCTCGAGCGCGCCCTGCACCGTCTCTCCGTCGGCGAGGTGCGGCCGCACGAACGCCGCGAGCGCGTCCGCCGTCACCGACGTGCCCGCGAAGCGCGCGCGGCCACGCGCGATCACCGACTCGAGCGCGCTCTCGTCCGACATCGGCGCTGACGATATCCGATCTACGGGTCCGTCCACTCGCTCGGCGGCGGCGCACCGTCGAGCGCGCGGAGGAACGCGGCGATCACCCGCTCGTCGCCCTCTTCGTAAAAGAAGCTGCTCGTGATGAACGACTCGAGATCGCGCGTCCCGCTCCGCCCGTACGGCGCGGTCTGCGCGATGTTGCGCAGCGACGGAGTGCGGAACCGGCCTTCGTCGTCCTCGCTCGGCCCCTCGGGCAACGTCAGCGCCTCGCCCGCGTCTTGATCGAAGTAGGGTCCCGCCGCGCTGAACGGGCTCGCGAGCAAGATCTCGATGCCCTCCGCGCGCCCGCGATCTCCGTCGGTCCCGCTCGCCGCCGTCAGCCGGAACGCGCCGTCCGCGAGCATCGGCCCCGAGTGGCACGTCGCGCACCCCGACTTCACGAAGCGCGCGAGCCCGCGCCGCGCGTCGTCGTCGAGCGCGTCGCGATCTCCGTCGAGGTAGCGATCGAGCGCGCTCGGTCCGCTCACGATGCGTCGCATGTACGCCTCGAGCGCCTTGCCCACGTTCGCGACGACGCGGTTCACCGCGTCGCGGTCCTCCTCGCGCAGCGCCTCCCAGCTCGGGTCGCCGGGCTTTCCCTCGGCGGGAAGACCGTCGAGCGCGGGGAGCGCGCCGAAGATCGCCTCGTACTCGTCGCCGTACTCGCTCGCGATGCGATGCGCGATCGCGAGGCGCGTCGTGCGCATCTCGATCTCGTTCTCGAACGCGAAGAGCGGCTGCGACCACAGGCTGTCGGCGCGCCCGTCCCAGAAGAAGAAGCCGTCGTTCCACGCCGCGTTGTAGAGCGTCGGGCTGTTGCGCGCGCCGGGCGATCCCGCGATCACCTCGGACACCGCGACGCCGTCCTGGAACGCGCGATCGGCGCGATGGCACGTCGCGCAGCTCACGTCGGGCACCGTCGAGAACCCGGTGTCGAAGAAGATCGCGCGCCCCAGCTCGGCCGCGCGCGGATCGTCGGCGTACGCGTTCCCGCGCGCCGGCGGCAGCGCGTCCTGCAGGCGCCACGCCGCGATCGTCTCGCACTCGGTGTCGTCGAGCCCGAGCTCGGCGCACTCGGCGCGCAGCCCGGTGAGCGGCTCGCTGCAGCCGAGGGCGAGCAGCGCGATCGGGATCCAGCGTCGCATCGTGATCGGGCCGCGATCGTACGCGGCGCGGCACGGTCTTGGAACCGCGTGTTCAGTCTGCGATCGTGGAGACGCCCGCATGCACGCTTCACGCATCTTCATCGTCCGCCTCGTCTCCGCGCTCACGTTCGTCGTCGCGCTCGCGCTCGCGCCAGGACGCGCCCACGCCGTCCTTTATCCCTGCACGCTCGCCGGCTTCGACGCCGCCCTCGCCGCCGGTGGGATCGCGACGTTCTCGTGCGCCGGTCCGACCACGATCACCCTGCCCGGGCCGCGCACGATCACGCGCAGCGGCACGGACATCGACGGCGAAGGCCGGCTCGTGATCTCGGGCGCGGATGCGCACGTCCCGCTGACCGTCGCGGCCGGGATCACCGCGACGATCCGACGCCTCACGATCGAGCGCGGCCGCAGCCCGGCCTTCGGCGGGTGCATCGACGTCGCAGGCACGCTCGACCTCGAGCGCAGCACGATCCGCGGGTGCGAGGCCGCGAGCGGCGGCACCGGCATCTGGGTGCGCGGAGGTGGCCGCCTCCGCGCGACTGCGAGCACGATCGCGGGCAACCGCGGCGGCGTCGAGGGAGCCATCGCGGTGCACGGCATCGCGGAGCTGACGAACGTGACGATCGACGCACCGCACCGCGGGATCGTCGCCCGCTTCGGTGGCAGCGCGACGCTCACGCATTGCACGATCGTCGCCGGCAGCGGCGAGCCCGCGTTCGCCGTCGCCCCCGGCGACACGCTCACGATCGGACACTCGCTGCTCTCTTCAGCCCCGAGCGCGCCCGCCGTGACGGGCACCGGCACGTTCGTGTCGCAGGGGTACAACCTGTTCCACGCCGCGCCCGCGCTCGCGCCGACCGGCGTCCTCACTGGCAACCAGGTCGCGACGCCGCTGCTCGGTCCGCTCGTGGACAACGGCGGCCCGACCGCGACGCGCGCGCTGCTCGCGTGCAGCCCGGGCATCGACGCCGGCGCGACCAGCGGCGGCCCCACGACCGATCAGCGCGGCCAGCCTCGGCTCGCCGGCGGCGCACGCGACGTCGGCGCGTACGAGTCCACGCAGCGCCCGTGCTTCCGCATCTCGAGCACCAGCGTGGTCGAGGGCAACACGGGCACCCGCAACGCGACGCTCACCGTGATCCTCTCGGGCGCGTCGAGCGTCCCCGCGACCGTCGCCTACGCGAGCGCCAACGGGACCGCGCTCGTGGGCGACGCGGACTACGTCGCGGCCTCGGGCACGCTGATGTTCCCGGCGGGCACCACCTCGCGCACCGTCTCGGTCACCGTGCGCGGCGACACGCGCTTCGAGCCGGACGAGGCGATGGTGGTGAACCTCTCGGCGCCGACCGGGGCGACCCTCGCCGACGCACAAGGCTCCGTCGTGATCGAGAACGACGACGTGCGACCCACGCTCTCGGTCGCGAACGCATCGGTCGCCGAGGGGAACAGCGGCACCACCAACCTCACGTTCGCCGTCACGCTGAGCGCGCCCACCTCGGAGACCGTGACCGTCGCCTACGCGACCACGAACGGCACCGCGACCGCGGGGAGCGACTACGACGCGCGCTCCGGTACGCTGACGTTCACGCCCGGCGCGACCAGCCGCAACATCACCGTCCCGGTGCGCGGCGACCTCGAGCACGAGCCGAACGAGACGTTCGAGGTCGTCCTCAGCGCGCCCGCCGGCGCCACCATCACCGACGCGAGGGGCCTCGGCACGATCACCAACGACGACGCCGCGCCGGCGATCGCGGTGAGCGACGCCAGCGTCACCGAGGGCGCGAGCGGCACCACGCCCGCGCAGTTCACCGTCACGCTCTCGCGCCCCAGCGCGTCGCAGGTGCGCGTCAACTACGCGACGCAGGTGGGCAGCGCGACGCTCGCCGACGGCGACTACACGCAGACGATGGGCACGCTCACCTTCGCGCCCGGCGTCACCAGCCTCAGCGTCGACGTCCCGGTGCGCGGCGACCTCCGCCACGAGCCCGACGAGGCGTTCTCGCTCCTCCTGAGCGCGCCCGTGGTCGGCACGCTCGGCGACTCGGTCGGCGTCGGCACGATCGTGAACGACGACGCGGCGCCGACGATCTCGGTGAACGACGTGTCGGTCGTCGAAGGGACGACCGGGGTCACCACCGCGACCTTCGTCGTCACGCTCTCGAACCCCAGCTCGTCGTTCGTCGACGTGAGCTACGCGACCGCCGACGGCACCGCGACGATCGCCGACGCCGACTACACCGCGGCCTCGGGCATGCTGCGCATCGACGCGGGCGAGACGACGCGCGCGATCAACGTGATGGTGCGCGGCGACATGCGTCACGAGCCCGACGAGACCTTCGTGCTGCGGCTGAGCGCACCGTTGGTTGGCACGCTCGGTGACGCCGAGGGCACCGGCACGATCGAGAACGACGACGCGCTGCCGACGCTCGCGATCGACGACGTCGCGGTCGCCGAGACCGATGGCGCGCTCGATGCGGCGGTCACGGTGCGCCTCGTGGGGACGACCGCGACCCCGGTCACCGTCGGCTACGCGACCGCGGACGACAGCGCGACGAGCGGGAGCGACTACGACGCCGCGAGCGGGACGCTCACGTTCCCCGCCGGCACCGCGACCCAGACGATCGCGCTTCGTGTGCTCGGCGACGACGTGCACGAGGGCGTCGAGCGCTTCGCGATCACGCTGAGCTCGCCGAGCGGCGCGACGGTCGCGGACGGCAGCGCGACGGTCACGATCACCGACGACGAGAGCGAGCCCGCGCTCGCGATCGCCGACGCGACGATCCCCGAGGGCAACACCGGCACGATGGCCGCGACCCTGAGCGTCACGCTCTCGGGCCCGAGCGCGCAGCCGATCACCGTCGCGTGGGCGAGCGCCGACGGCAGCGCCACGAGCGACGACTACGTCGCGGCGTCGGGCACGCTCACGTTCGCGCCGGGCGAGGTCTCGCAGCCGGTCGCGATCGACGTGACCGGCGACACGACCTCCGAGGACGACGAGACCGTGCTCGTGCGCCTGTCGGGCGCGACGAACGCGACGATCTCCGACGACGAGGGCGCGCTCACGATCCTCGACGACGAGGGCGCGCCGATCGTCGTCGTCGCGGGCGCCGAGGTCGACGAGGGCGACGAGGGCACCACCGATCTCGCGTTCACGATCACGCTGAGCCACGCGAGCAGCGACACCGTCACGATCGACTACACGACCGAAGACGGCACCGCGACGATCGAGGACGGCGACTACGAGACCGCGAGCGGCACGCTCACGTTCGCGCCCGGCGAGACGACGCAGACGGTCACGGTGCAGGTGCTCGGCGACGTCGAGGTCGAGAACGACGAGACGCTGCTCCTCGTGCTCAGCGCCGCGACGAACGCGACGCTCGACGAGGACTCGGCCGAGGGCACGATCCTCGACGACGACGACGCGCCCGACGCCGGCACCGACGCCGGCGAGACGCTCGACGCGAGCGTCGCGCCCGACGCGGGCACCTCGCCCGACGCCGGCGTGGTGATGCGCGAGGACGGCGGCTGCGGCTGCGTCGTGATCGGCGGCGATCGCCGCGCGGTGAGCCCGATCGCCGCGGCGGCCATGCTCGCGCTGGCGCTCGTGCTGGCCGCGCGCCGCCGCGCGCGCTGAGGTCCTACGAGTGGCGCGCGGCGTGGTGCCGCGCGTCCACGGCACCCCGCGGCCGGCCGGGCAGGAGCGACGAGCGCGCCCGCGCCGCGCGCGCGTGTCGCCGCTGCTCGGCCTGAGCTTCGCGCGCGCCCGCCGCGAGGACGTGCACGCCCGCCAGCTGCTCACCGCGCAGGCGCGGCCGGCGCTGGTGGACGCAGTCGCGATGCAGTCCGCGGCGTCCGACGTCAGCGATCGCTCAGCGCCTCGCCCGCCGCCTCGGCAGCCCGCCACGCCGAGCGCGCAGGCGCTGCGCGCGGTCACGGAGCAGCAGGCCGCCTTCGTAGGATGCTGCGGGGGCGCTCGCGATCCTGCGAGCGTACGAGGACGAGTCCCTTCCGGAGTCGCCGCGCATGATCCATCGCATCTACATCCAGGCCGACGGCGAGGACGCGCAGGCCGACATCGCGCGAACGCTCGAATCGGTCTTTCCGGGTCACACGATCTCCGTCCCCAGCGCACCCGAGCGCGCGCGTCGCGACGCGCGACAGTGGTCGTGTTTGGAGCTCACCGACGACCTGCCGTGGGAGCGCGTCCACGGCGCCGCCGCGCGCCTCGCCGCGGCGCTCCCCGGGCGCAGCGCGGTCGCTCTCCGCATCGCGGGGGACTCGTTCCGTCTCGCGCTGTTCCGCGGCGATGCATGCGTGCGCGAGCTCCAGTACCAAGAGGGCGATGGCTGGCTCGTGGCTCGCGGTGAGGTGCAGCCGTGGGAGGCCGCAGCGTTCTTCGACGACGATGACTTCGCCGGAATCGGAGAAGACGAGCTCCGCAACGAGCTCGGCGAGAGCTCGGCCGAGCACCGCGCATACACCTCGCGCAAGGTCGTCGAGGGCGCGCAGCGGCCATGTCCCCCGCACATCGACCGCGCTCTCGCTGCGGCGCTGTCGCTTCCCTCCCGCGAGCCGCCGTCGTTCCGGGTCGGCCCGGTCGCCCCGAGCGTACGCGAGGCATCCAAGGTCGGCGGAATCGCGCTCGTCGTGCTGGCCGCGGTCGTGCTCGTGTCCGCGCTCCTCGGGCTGCTCGTCTCGTCCTTCGAGTGATCATGCGCGGCGCCGGCGCGCATAGGAGAACATCGCGTGTCCTCGAATCGATTCTCGCGCTGGCGCACGACGGTGCTCGCCGTTCTCGCAGTGGCCGCTGCGCTCGTCGTCGCCTCGGGGATCGACCACCAGCGCGACATCGGGCCCGCGAAGAACCGCTCGAGGGCGTGGGTCGTCGCGCGCGAGGCGAAGATGGAGCACGCGCCCTCACGGCTCGACCGATCCCCGTAGCACGCACGACGGAGCACGGACGGCATCGCCGCGTCCGAGACGGGTCCGTCGATCGGGTGTGTTCGGCTTGCCGGAGGACGAAGTGAGCGTCGTTGCCTCCCGAAGGAGCGCCTCGGCCGAGCGTGTCATTCTCGCAGCGATGACGAGATCGACGACCACGGGCGTGCTCTCGCTCGTGATGCTCGGCGCGCTCGCGACGGCGAACGCGCAGGACGCCGCGCCGGCGGTGACGAGCGAGGGCGACCACGCGCAGCACCGTGTGTTCAGCATCGTGGTCGACGCCGCGGAGGGCCTCACGGCGCGCGAGGCGGGCTGGGCGCTCGACTGGGCGCTGCCCGAGCTGAACGCACGCTGCGCCGGCCCGGGCCCGGTGCTCGAGTCGCATCCGCTCGCGCTCGACGTAGATGCGCGCGGTCGCGTCACCATCGCGACGTACGACGGACCGTCGGCGGAGTGCGTGCGCGGCGCGCTCGCGGGGGCGCGCTTCCCGCACGGTCATCCCGCCACGGTGCGCGTGACGCTCTCGGTGCTCGCGCCGCTCGTCGGCATCGGCTCCTTCGGCGGCAGCGGCAGCAGCTCCGGCGTGTCGTGGCACGGCCCGCTCGGGCCGCGCGATCTGGAGCGCTTCGTCGCGTGTCGTCGCGGCGCGCGCGAGATCGCGTACGACGTGCAGGTCACGGTGGACGCGAGCGGCGCGGTGAGCGACGCGCGTGCAATCCGCCCGTCCGGCCGCGCCGCCGCGTGCGTCGTCGACGCGCTGCGCGCCTCGCGCTTCTCCGCGCCGCCCGACGCCGCGCCCGCGACCTTCCGCGCGACGCTCGGCATCGGCCCGCCCCTCCGCCTCGGCGGTGGCGGCTTCGGCGGCGGCGGCCACATCGGCGGTCTCTGACGCGCGCGCCCCAGGCGAGCGCTCATCCGGCGAGCTCGCGTTCGCCCTCCTGCTCGCTCCGCGTCGCGCGCCGGATCTCGCTCTGCGTCATCGGGCCGCGCAGGTACGACATCGCCCAGCGCGGGTTGAGGAGCGTGGCCTGCGACGTCTTCGCGTCGCGCACCACGAACCAGCGCGGCGCGAGCATCTTCACGAGCGCGCCGAGCTCGCTCTTCTTCTTGTCCTCGCCGAGGCCTTCCATCACGCGCGCGCGATCGGCGTCGGTCTGCAGGCGCCCGAGCATCCACGTGCCGGCGTTGGACAGCGCGCGGTAGTCGAGGTCCATCGGGTTCTGCGTCGCGAGCACGACGCCGACGCCATACGCGCGCGCCTGCTTCATCAGCGCGACGAGCGGACGCTTGGTCGGGGGGCTCGCCGGATGAGGCGGGATGAAGCCGTAGACCTCGTCGAACACGACGAGCGCCTTGAGCCGGCTGCTCCCGGGCAGGCTGCGCGTCCACGTCAGCACCTCCTCGAGCAGCACGCCGAGCACCAGCGCGCGCTCGTCGTCGTCGAGGTGCGCGACGCTCACCACCGTCGCCGGTGTCTTGCCGTCGGCCTTCTCCATCCACCGAGCGACGTCGAGATCCTGGCCCGTCCGCCACGACGCGAACGACGGTGACGCGATCAGCGTGTTGAGGTCGGCCGCGAGCTCGGCCCGGAGGCGCGCCGAGAGGAACTGCTCGACCGGCAGCGCGCCCACCACGGCGAGCGGCGGCTCGAGGATCTCGGGCACCAGCTGCTCGAGCGCCGCGGTCTCGCCGCGCCGCACCCGCTGCTCGGCGAGCACCGCGAGGAACGCGTGCTCGCGGCTCTTGCCGGGGTCGCCGTCGCGCCCGGTGAGGCGCAGCACCAGCGAGATCGCGGCGCTCAGGCGCGCGCGTTTCGCGGCGGCGTCGTGCGCCCAGGCGTCCGAGCTGCGCTCGAGCGCCGACAGGAGATGCAGCGGCTC
Organism: Sandaracinus amylolyticus; assembly: GCF_000737325.1. Classification (NCBI taxonomy): domain Bacteria; kingdom Pseudomonadati; phylum Myxococcota; order Polyangiales; family Sandaracinaceae; genus Sandaracinus; species Sandaracinus amylolyticus. The sequence goes on along the minus strand of NZ_CP011125.1, from coordinate 8,149,989 downwards.
GCCGGCGTCGGAGCCGGGCGTCACGACGCGCACCATCGTGCTCGCCGCGTGCGCTGCGAGCTCGGCCTCCCCGATCGACCACTCGCGGAGGCCCTCGGCGTGCTTCGCCAGCGCCGCCTCGACCACGTGCGCATCGGCGACGCCGTCGTCGTCGTCGGGCTCGGGCTCCACCCACGGCCCCATCCGCGCCGCGTCGAGCGACGGGAACGCGAGCTTCAGGTTCGGCAGGTCGCCTTTGACGCCGATCACCAGCACCGGCACGCCGGCGCGCAGCGCCTCCTCGACCATCACGGTGACGAGGCCGGTCTTGCCGCTGCCGGTCATCCCGACGACGACCGCGTGCGTCAGCAGGTGATGGGTGGGCAGGTGGAACGGTCCGAGGTCGTTGCGTCCGTCGATGGACCGGCGCTGACCGAGGTGCAGTCGAGGAGCCACGATCGCCTCCGTGAGCGGTGCGAAGGAGAGGAGAGAGCAGCGAGCGCGGTGATGGCGGTCTCGTCCACGCCCACGCTCACGTCCGGTCTACGTTCACGAGGCGGCTTGCCGACGTGCAGCCGGTTCGCGCGCATCGACGTGGTCGTGGGCGTGGTCGTGGTCGACTGTCCCAGCGCCGCGCGCTGCGATCACGGGGCGAAGGGTCCGCCGCCGTTGTTCGGGCCCTCGATGACGATCGGCGCCGGCGTGGGCTCCGGCTCCGGCGTCGGCTCGACGTCCTCGTCGGGCGGGTCGGTGTCGGTGCCGCCGTGCTTGCGGCCGCGACGCGCGTAGAGCGACGGCGCGATCTCGTCGGCGTCGCCCTGCGCCCAGCGCACGAACGTGAGCATCCGGCGGATCTCGTCGTAGGTGCGGACGAGCAGCGTGAGCGCGCGGTCGCGCAGCTCGCGCGTGGGCATGCGGGTCGCGCGCTGCTCGCGCTGGTTCAGGCGGTCGAGCATCGCCTGCGCCTTCGCCTCGATGCGCTCGAGGTCGGCCTCGGTGAGCAGCGTCCGGCCCTGGATGGTCATCCAGAGCGAGCGGGTGAGGCTGAGGAGCACGAACGTGCTGTCGACGGTCGTCCGGTAGCCCAGGATCGAGCGCCCGGCGTCGATGCGCGAGCGGTCGATGATCTTGCGGTTGGCGAGGGCGTCGAGGTCGCCGGCGATGAGCTGGTGCTCCTCGAGCACCTGGCGGTGCAGCTCGCGCATGTCGCTGTCGTCCTCGGCCGCGTCGACGTCGTACGCCGCCTGGTACGTCGCGTAGACGACGGTCGGCAGGTCGTCGAGCAGCGCGCGGGCGCGCTCGCCGAACTCCGCGATGAGCGCGGCGCGGTGCCGGGCGATCCGCGGCAGGCTGCCGCCGGCGATGCCGGCCGCCGAGCGCGCATCGAGGCGCATCGCGTGGAGCACCTCGGTCGCCGGCATGTTCGTGAGGATCTCGCGCTTGGCCGCGAGCGCGGCGATCAGCGTGGGACCGTCGGGCATGACGGGCGGCTCGTGGATGATCTCGGGCATGGGGACACACACTCCTTCCGGGGTTCGACTCGCTCTTGTTCGCGAGTGCCCCCTCATCGGCGCGTGTGGTTCCGGCGTTGCGTCGAAAATCGACGTGGGTCGAGATTTTCGGTGCGCGGGATGGGTCGGACCCATCGGGATCGAGTTTGGAGTCGATCGGGATGGGTCGGACCCATCGGTGGTCGAGAATTTTCTCGATGGGGGATGGGTCGGACCCATCGGTTGCCGAGAATTTTCTCGATGGGGGATGGGTCGGACCCATCGGTCGTCGAGTTTTGGGGCGAAAGGGATGGGTCGGACCCATCGGTTGCCGAGATTTTTCTCGATGAGGGATGGGTCGTACCCATCGGTGGTCGAGAATTTTCTCGATGAGTGATGGGTCGGACCCATCGAGATCGAGATTGGAGTCGGTCGTGATGGGTCGGACCCATCGAGATCGAGCTTGGAGCCGGTTGGGATGGGTCGGACCCATCGGGATCGAGATTGGAGTCGGTCGTGATGGGTCGGACCCATCGAGATCGAGATTGGAGTCGGTGGGGATGGGTCGGACCCATCGGGGGCTAGCGTCGAACGCGGGCTTCGTTCGCACGATCAGCGTCGTGCCCATCGACGGTCTATCGCGGGTAGCGCCGCGTCGGAGAACGGTCTCGACGACGCAGGCCACGACCGAACCGTGTACAGGCGCGCCGCAGTTCACGGGGTAGGAGGCGTTTCTGACGTATGCGAGCCCCAGAGGGTCGTGCGTGCTGAACGCTTGAGCTGCTCGCGCATCAGGCCGCCCCGTGGAAACGAGGTTCCCGACGCACCGTCGTCCTGTCCCCCGCCGGGGACGGATCGGCGCGAGTCACAGCCATTGCGGCAGATTCTTTGGTCGCGGTACGCTCGCCGCATGTCTACCGGGCCTGTTGGCATTGCGAAGCTCGCCACCGCTCCTGCCCCAGTCCTACGCGGCGACGGCGCATGTCTGAACGGGACGTTGCAAGCGCTCGGCGCCGGGCCGAAGCCGATGTCGGGCGCCGCGCTGGACAAGATCCGTCAAGACGCGCTCGCGCTACTCGGCCGTGTCGTGCAGACGTACGAGGCCGAGGTCGCGCCGGGTGAGGTCGGTGCTGACGGCTCGGTCTGCGCGAGCCCGCAGCCGCCGACGAAACCGTGCACCGGCCTGCTCTACGGTCGCATCCAGAGCGGCAAGACCGTCGCGATGATCGCGCTGGTCGCGGCTGCGATCGACAACGGCTTCCGTGTTGTCGTCGTGCTTACCTCCGACAACGTCACGCTCGTCGACCAAACGACGAAGCGGTTTGCCGCGCTCGAAGGGCCGATCCCGCTGGATGCGCTCAATCCGAGCGCGTGGTCGAGCGACCACAAGCACATCGGGAAGCACCTTGCGCAGGCAGGCGTGGTGTTCGTTTGCTCTAAGAACAAGACGCGACTGGATGCACTGATCACCTTCCTCGAGAAAATCGGTGCACCGGAGTTCCCTGCGCTGATCCTCGACGACGAGGCCGACCAGGCGACTCTGGACGCGAACCTTGCAAGGAACGTCCGGAAGCAAACCAAGGGAGAGGTGCCCGGAGACCCGACGGCGATCTATACCGCCGTCGTCGACGGACTCCGTAAGACACTTCGTCACCACGTCTTCCTTCAGGTCACCGCAACGCCGTACGCGCTGCTGCTGCAGAGCGTGGGGACCGAGTTGAGGCCGAGCTTCACACGGCTGCTCGAACCTGGCGACGGGTACACAGGCGGCGAGTACTTCTTCGAGTCACATCACGTAGACGGCCCCGAGCCACCGCTCGTGTTCGTCGATCCGAACGAGTCCGTGGAACTCGCGCAAGGCAGTTCAGATGCTCCCGACGGACTTCGGCGCGCGATCGCCTACTTCCTCGTCGCGGCTGGCGCCCAAGCTCTCACGGATCCGGCGACCGCGCGCTCCGGGCAGAATTTCCTCTGTCACACGAGCCAGCTCAGACAACAGCATCGGAACCTCGAAGAGCTGATTCGTACGTATGTGGACAGAGTCAGTGATGACATCGATGCAGGCTCGGGCGATGGGCTGAACAAGCTGCACACCGCATTCGACGAGCTGAAGCGCACCTTCCCCAGCGTCCCTTCTGTTGACAGCGTCATCACCGAAATTCGACGTCGGCTCGTCACCCGCAAAGTGATCGTCGTAAACTCCGAAGCCGACGCAGAACCCGGCCGGGGTCTGAATCTGATTATCGGGGGGAACATCCTCGGCCGCGGTGTGACGATCGATAACCTCATTGTCACCTACTATCTGCGTCAACCGAAGGTCGGCCAGATGGATACGATGCTGCAGCACGCGAGAATGTACGGTTATCGCTCCCCGCTCATGCATCTCACACGAGTGTTTCTTCCGCCACAGCTCGCCGTCCGGTTCCACGAGATTCATCGCATCGAACAGCGTTTGCGTCGACAGCTGGCCGCGGCTGACCTCGGCAAGCCGATCGTAATCGAGAGAACGGGATCCCTTCGACCAACACGCAATGCGGTCCTGGATCCGACCTACATCGATGCCTTCGACGCCGAGGACCAGGTCTATCCGATCCATCCGGATCTCACGCTCAAGCGATCCGAGTACGAGGCGATCGCCGGTCGCATCGAGGCGCTCATCGGGGACAGCCTGAGCACAGAGCCCCAACTCGTACCGATCGAGTTCGATGTCATGCTCGAGCTCGTCGAGACCTTCCCCTACAACCGGAAGGAGCTGTCGAGTAGTTGGGTTCCGGCGGCGATCGGGCGAGTACTCGAGCGACAACGCGATCGATGCAAAGGCAGAGCGTATCTGTACACGCGCAGGATGAACCGGAGGCGGAGCATGCTCACGACGGGCGCTGTCTCCGGCAAAGAACTGGAAAGGCTGCGAAATCAGGATGGGCCGGTCTTCGCTGCATTTCGCGATGATGGAAAGCAGATCGCTGACAGGCCCGCGAACGAGTTCTGGTATCCCACGGTCGTCTTCGACCGCCAGATGCCCAGCGTGATCGTCAACGTGACTTCCGATGACGCGTGAAGCGACGCAGCTACGCGCGGCCTGGCACTCGGCGGGACACGCCGGCGCAGATGCCCGGGGAGACTACATGCTTCTCGAACCGATATCCTTCGCGTACGCAGCGGTGACGAGGAAAGGCCTCCCGGCCCTCGTCCTGCCGCTTCCATCTCTCGGCGCTGGCGTGGTTGGCCGGCGCGCCTCCGGCTGCGAGCTACTCGCTCATCCCAACCTGTGCTTCGAGCACGAGCGGCGAGCGTGGACCAGCCCTGCGGCTGTGCTTGTCTGCACCGACCTGGAGTTGCTCGATGCGTTCTCCATCCTTGCGGGCGACGTTCTGCGGCGCGCGGCGTCGCATGGAACCGACTGGGCGCGTGTCCTCTTGCTCGTGGAGGAATGGCAAACACTGCTTGCGCGCCGCGGGCGGCCGAGTTCGGAGGCGGAGATTGGGCTCTGGGGCGAGCTCTGGTTCTTGGAGCACAGCAATGACGTGAATCGCGCCATCGCGTCATGGCGTGGTCCCGAGAAAGATGCAGCCGACTTCTTCGCTGACGGCGTGAGCGTCGAGGTAAAGGCGTCCCGGAACCGTCGTCAGCATTTTGTCTCGCTTTCCCAAGTCGATGCGCCTTCAGGACGACACGACGCGTGGCTGTTGTCCTTGTGGCTCAAGCCGGATCCAGACTCTCACGAGACTGTCGCGAGCCTTGTCGAACGACTGCTCGAGCGATGCGACGAGCCGCGTGAGCTGCTCGGGTGCCTACGGCGCGCGGGCTATTCGCATGCAGACCGCGCGGCGTACTGCACCGGGTACACGCTGCTTGACGAGCCCGAGTGGTACGCTGCTGCGGACGTACCCCGGGTGAGAGCGGTCGACGTGGGGATCTCACACTTACGGTATCTGGTGACGCTGGATGAGGCGCGACGAGCCGAGCACACGGTAGTCGAACGTTTGCGCCGGCACTTTTGGGGACACGAATGAGGAGGCAGAAGCGGTGAAACTCGCGGACCTGCTGGCGGGCATGCAGCCCGAGGAGATCGAGCGACTCGCCCACGAGCATGCCCGCACCGACGATCACTTGAGCGGCCCGCAGCTGCTGGAAGCGATCGGTGGCGTGTTGCGGAGCTACCGCTTCTTGCACGACTTTCTCTTCAATCGGCAGCCTCCCGCCTTCTCGATTCTCATCCTTCTGCTCGACGCACCGGACTACTCGCTTCCTACCGCGGGCTTTCGCGAGAGCGTGCTCGCTGAGACGAAACGGATCTGCGACGCTCTCGATGCGTCGGCGATACTCGCTCGCGACGACCAGCTGCGCGTCTATCGCCGCGTTCTGTACCAGGCGCGCAGCAACGACATGCAGATCGATGCCTCCGAGGCTGCGATTCTCTCCGTCTTGCGGCAAGAGCTTGGAATCGCTCAGGTCGAGCACTTTCTCATCGAACACTGTCGGGAGCTTCGCGAGTTCTGGGGTCAGGAGGGCGGATTTGCACGCGCTCTGCACGCGCTCCGCTCCGCCGGTCTTGTCTTCGTTCACGATGGCCGAACCGTCATCGCCGATGATGTCGCACCGGTGGTGAGACAGGTGTTGGGGGTCGACATGGCGAGGACCCAGGCTCGCCGGCTGTTCGGCTATCTAACTTCGGCGGAGCTCCACGAGGCACTGCAGCTCGTCCAGGCTGCCACGAGCGGTACGAAGGATGAGAAAGTCGAACGTCTGATCGCGCATCTGGCGCAGCCCCGGCTTCTGTTGCGCAGTCGTGCTTTCGGCGTCGATCGGCTGCGCGAGATCTGCCGGCAGATGGGCGCAAACACTTCGGGCGCAAAGGAGGAACTCGTCAGTAGGATCATCGCGCACGTAGCGGCGGATCGGGATGTGCGCGGAGAAGCGGAGCCGCCTCCGGCGCCTCCTATTCGAGAGCAGCGCCGTCTCCCGGAAGAGCGCTTCGGACTCTTGTTCGCACAACTGCGTGGTCACGAACTCGCCGCGATCTCCGGCGAGTTCGACCTGAGGCGTTGGGGCACGAAAGACTCGCAGGTCCGCACGCTATGGGAGTCGCATCGCGCCGAGGAGTCGCTCCTCCAGGCGCTCGGGAGCGATGACATCGAGGCGCTTCTGAAACGGCTCAAGTTGCGCAGCTCCGGCTCGAAGAAGGAGCGCATCCTGCGTGCGATCGACCACTTCGCGCAGTCGGATGAAGCGAGTCTTCGGTCCTACTCGGCAGCTTCGGCGAGCGACTTGGAAGGCGTTCCGTCGGAAGGTTGAATCGCAAGTTCCACGCCTGCGACAAGCGAACCGAGATAGCGCACGATTGCGTAGCCGAGCTTGGGCGGCACTGCATTCCCGATGCAGTGCGCCAGTGCCGCTCGGGTCGCCGCTCGTCCAAACGTGAAAGAGTCCGGAAAAAACTGAACCCGAGCCGCCTCGTGGGGAGTCAGCGTACGCAGCCGGGTTGGGTGAAGATATCTCCCCTGGCCCGGAGACCCGAAGCCAGTGGTGATCGTCTGCGCGGGCTGGTCGTACCGCATGCGTCCGTACATCGACTTGTATCGATGGTCGGGTTTGCCTCGGTGACACGTTGGACGCTTTGAGTTCGGCAGATCATAGCGATCGTGCTTGTGCAACCAGCGCACGCGAGCGAGATTCTCATCGGAGAGGCGGGCGGCCATGTCGAACGGCTGCTCCGGATCGACGGACTCCAGGTCTGCGATCGCCCAGTGCAGCGAGCGTTCGGGGCGGCGATGCGTCGCCACGAGATGGTCGACCGACGGCACGTGTGTTCGCGTCGCAAGAAGCAGGTGCCGGAAACGGCGCTGCGGCACGCCGATCTGAGACATCGCGACGACTCCGTCAGCAACGCTGTAACCGAGGCCAACGAGGCGCTCGAGCGCGCACTTCACGACATCTCCACGGTCACGCCGTACGGACGGCACGTTCTCGATGACGATCATGTGCGGTTCGAGAACCTCCGCTGCGCGAACCATTCGAGAATACAGTGCGTTCTTGGGATCCCGGCGGCGTGTATGGTTGTTAAGATTGGAGTGCCCCTGACACGGGGGGCCCCCGACCAGCAGCTCAATCGGCCCGAGCGACTTCGCGAGCATCCGCTCCCCGTCGGACAGGCGGGACCCGAGCGCAGACGGGAACAACTCGACCACATCCCCTTGCGGATGCACGTTCGCCGTCGGGAAGTTATCCCGGTACACCGCACGCACCGCCTTGTCGATCTCGGCTGCGAGCGCGATTTCCCCGACCCGTCCGATTGCCTTTGCACCCTCGACGGCACCTGCCGTCATTCCGCCGCATCCCGCGAAGAGATCGACGATGCGCAGGGGTGGGGAGTGACTGCGTTCCGGACGCGCCGGCGTACGCTGGCCGAGCAGGTACAGGAGGTCGTCGCCGCCTATCTCTGCGGCTGCGTCGAGCCCTTGCTCAGGTCCAGCTGGCGCAGTAGTCGCGGCAGCACTGCCTCGAGATCGTTCTCCAGTTCGCATTGCCAGACCGTCGCAACCTTGTACCCCAGCTCCCGCAGCGCGCGCACCTTCCGAGCATCCCGCTGCCGGTTCGCTTCGAGCTTGGCCACCCAGAACGCCGTGTTCGTCTTGGGCACGGTTGCCAGCTTGCAGTCGCGGTGTCCATGCCAGAAGCAGCCGTGGACGAAGACCGCCCACCGCCGCGACTTGTTCGCCACGTCGGGCCGTCCCGGGAGGTCGCGGGGGCAGATCCGGTAATGGACGCCGGCGCGACGGAGCAACTGACGGAGCATTCGCTCGGGCACGGTGTCCCGCTGGCGGACAGCTCGCATCCGCTGCTTCGTCCTCCATGCGTCCGAGGTGTCAGTCACGCCTGAGGACGTAGCATGTAGGAGTTGGGCCGCGGCGTGGGTCGATGGGCTGAGCAGCGGAACGTGGGCTGTCCGCCATGGCCATTTCGTCAGACACCCAAAGGACCGCATTGAAAGCGCGACTGATCATGCTGTGCGATGAGTCGGATACTTCTGTCCGCTGCAGACACGTTGACGCCATTCTGGCCGTTCTTCGTAGGGCGATCCCAGCTCTCGACCAATGCCACGAGGGCGGCATCGTCATCCTCGTCTCCCACCGAGAGCTTGAAGACTTGTTTCGTTCGGAATCGTCCCGTTCCGACATTTGCATAGCCGATAGTAACGTGAAGCTCCGGCCTTGCGGTGCTGGGCTTGAGGACCAGCCCCGAATGGACCGCGCGAAGACGAGTGGCGGTGACTTGACACTTGATCACGAGCTCCTGAGATGCGTCCCGCCCGCCCAACATGCCGTACTGGACCGAACCCGCGCCAAGACTCTCAATGCCCGCTTGAATGCTCCAGTCACACACCACGTTCAATGCCGGGGATTCTGCGAGACTGGCAACAGCGGCTCTGATTTCAAGCGGCGCTCGTACTTCCACGGCACCATCATCACCCGTCGAAGCGGGCCCGGGGTTGATCGACATGTACTCCCCGGGCTGCAGCATCACGATCGGTTTGTCTTCGAAATGGCGAGCTCGCCGCATCTCCGCAAGCTGCGCTCGGACATCGTCATTCTGCTTCCACAGTGTGACCAACACGGTCGCAAAACCCAGCGCCGAGAACAACGAGTTCAGCGCGCCGTACATGTCGCCGAACTGCCCTCGCGTCTCAGGTGAGTTCGCCTGAGTGCCGACAGCCCACGGGGTCACCAGCCAGGCCACCACGACCACGGCGTAGATCGATACTGCTGCGAGCCAAAAGTTGCGTCGGGAAGGGGGGGTGTTGAGTTCTTCTGCCATGACAGCCCTTTGTTCAGCCCCGTTGCATCTTCGCTTCTGCTTGCTGAGCGAGCAGTTTCGCGCGCTCTTTGAGCAGTTGAGAAGCGGAGTCCAGGCGCAAAGCTCGCCACGAGATCATCTGCGACTCAGCGATCGTCGAGCCGCGGGAGCCCGCTGCGAGCAGATCTTCACGCGCACCGTAGTCACGGCGACGTCGCGGCCCATTCCGCGTTGCGACCATATAGTTCGCAACCACGTCGAGTTGAGGCTCGGAGTCGACGGGGAAGATCCGTGTAGGCTCTGTCGTCGCTCCCGTCGGTGACTGGTGCACAGGAATGCCTTCCTGTGTAAGAGCGCCGTCGGTCGTCAGCATGCAACATATGCCACGCGTCAGCATCTCGTTGCGACGTCGGGAGTCCAGCATGACGTCAGGTGTGACCTCTACGCCGCCAACACTGCGCGGTTCAAGCGTAACCAGCGCCCTAGCATCGACGACGACCTGAGTATTTGCGCCCTGAGCGTAGGACTGTCGAAAGACAGACCGCCACCACCAGCGCTCAATCGCGGCGGAATCCGATGCAAGCGGGTCGCTGATGGTTGCAGTCGCTAGCGGCAGCACCATCGCGCGCGACGGGAGCAAACCAGCGCTGATAGCTCCGAACCGCTGTGAGGCGATCCGAAGGGCGTCTGCATACGCTTGAACGCATCGCGACCAGCGGGCCCGCACGATCTTTGGGCTCAGTCGCAGAACGTCCGACTGGCGGACACCTGGTCTGCCGTCCCCCAAGAGTCCATCGGCGAGTACAATCAGCTTCAGGATCTCAAGAGGATCGACAGAAAAGCGATCCAGGAGCGGATACTCGTCAGTAGCGTCGCTCCATTCCTTGCGGAGGTTGAGGCCCTCCGAGTACACCGAAGCGGTCATGAGATCGAACGTGTCAAGTCGTTCGGTGGTGCGATTCAGCGTTTCGAAGATTTTTGCGAGTGCCGCCAGTTCGATTCCGGGGGACAGATAGATGCAGGGCATTCGGTAGACGTGACGACGGAGCCCCGCGAAGTCGCGGTCCCGTGCGCGCCGGACCTGGGACTGAAAAGGTTCCGCGACATGCTTCAACCAGTCGTAGAACGAATCGTCGTCATACATGACCGAGAACGGCAGAATCAGCGCAGTCGCGAGAGCCTTCGTGTTCGGATACTGAGCGTCAAAAGAACTGCGTTTCGTAAATCGGAAGGCTTCGTCGGGTTCCTCTCCTACGAGCTTCTGTACATCGAGGAAATACACCTCTTCGGCGACGGGGCGGAGGGCGTGATAGAGGGCAGTGATCCGCTGCTGGCCGTCCAGCACCAGTATCCTTGGGCGTTTTGCGGGCGGCGGGGCGCCGTCAATCGGTCGCGTCGCGAATTGCCCGCCGTGTCCTTCAAGCAACAGAAAAGTGCCGGTGGGCCAGCGTCGCGCGATGCTCCGAAGCAGTTCAAGGACATTGCTCGGCGACCAAATGAACTCGCGCTGAAACTCGGGGAGAGCGAGTTGGCCGGCGTCCACGCCGGTGAGAAGCTCATCGATCGGGGTCTCTCTAGAATGGAAATCCATCGCGGTTCCTATTGCAGCAGATTGGAGCACGTCGGCGCGACCGTAACACGCCGCGCCGGCACGCGAATGCTGCGGACGGGGCGCGACGACGAGCTAGCGCGAACTCGGGGTCTTCCCAGTACTGCTCGAAGGTCGCGCGGAACTTGTCGAGGATGGGGCCGTTGTCGACCTGCGAGAGCCGCACGTTCCACTCGAGCCCGTCGAGCATCGCGGCGGCCGAGAGATTCGAGCTGCCGATGCACGCGGTCGAGAAGCCGGAGTCGCGGTGAAAGAGCCACGCCTTGGCGTGCAGGCGGGTGCGCGTGGTGTCGTACGAGACCTTGAGCTGCACGCCCAGCGCGGCGAGCTCGTCGAGCGCGCGGCGATCGGTCGCGCTCATGTACGCGGTCGTCAGCACGCGCACCGAGCCGGGGCGGCGCTGGAGGTGAGCGCGCAGCGCGTCCTCGACGAGGCGGTAGCCGCTCCACTTGAGGAACGAGCAGAGCAGGTCGACGCGATCCGCCGACGCGAGCTCGCGCTTCACCTCGGGCCCCAGCGAGACGTCGTGGCGGCCGTTGACGAGGAGGTCGCTGGTGGCGAGCGGGATCTCGGGGCGCGCCGGCGAGGCGGGGCGGCCGAGCGCGGTGGCCGCGGGGTCGCGCACCGCGAGGAGGCGCGCGCCGGGCGGGACGATGTGATCGTCGGCGCTGGCGCCCGAGCCCGGCACGTCTTCGAGCACCGCGAGCACTCGGTTCGTCAGCTCGAGCTGGCGCTCGAGCGCGTCGTCGCGCGAGGTGGAGAACGCCGCGAGCGCGTGGACGAGCCGCCCGTGGATCAACCGCGCGAGGGTGCGTGGGGAGTCGGCTGGGTCGAGCGGCTCGGTCTCGTGGAGGTCCGGCGGCAGCGAGGATAGCGAGCCCTGCAGCGCGGCCGTGACGGGCGCGTCGTAGACGCCGGGGACGAGTGGGCGCCGAGCTGTCACTCGAGGACAGACCGTAGCGAATCACGAACCGCGTGTACAGAGACGCTGGGCTCGTCCGCTGTCGCTGTTCGCGCCCGCCCTCCGCGATTCGATCCGCTCCGCGCGTCCGTCAGGTCCTTCCCGCGAGGAACGCGCGCAGCTCGCGCACCAGCGCGTCGGGCTGCTCCATCGCCGCGAAGTGCCCGCCGCGCTCGAGCACCGTGAAGTGCACGACGTGGTTCATCTCCTCGGCGACGCGCCGCACCGTGAGGAACCCGTCGCGCGGGAACACCGCGACACCCATCGGCACCTCGCAGCGCGCAGGCTCGCCCCACGCCGCCGAGGCCTCCGCATACACCTGCGACGACGATCCCGCGGTGTTCGTCAGCCAGTAGATCGTCGCGTTCGTCAGCATCTGATCGCGATCGACCGCTTCCTCGGGACGCGCCTCGCAGTCCGTCCACTTCTTGAAGATGTCGACGATCCACGCGAGCTGCCCGACGGGCGAGTCGGCGAGCGCGTACGCGAGCGTCTGCGGCGTCTGCGACTGCACGTACATATAGGCCGAGAGCTCGTTGTCGTAGCGCGTGCGCGCTTCGAGGCTGCGCGCCTCGTGCTCGTCCTGGGGCTCGATGTCGGGCCCGCCGAACGAGAAGATCTGCAGCACGTGCACCGCCGACACGTGCGCCGCGTCGTGCACGCCCATCTCGCGCGCGATCATCGCGCCGGTGTCGCCGCCGTGGATCGCGTAGCGCTCGTAGCCGAGGCGCCGCATCAGCACGATCATCGCGTGCGCCATCCGCGTGACGCTCCATCCCGCCTCGCGCGTCGGTCCCGAGAAGCCGAAGCCCGGCAGCGAGGGCACGATGACGTGGAACGCCGGCGAGCCTTCCGTGAGCGGGCGAATCAGCTGCGTCAGCTCCGCGATCGAGCCCGGCCAGCCGTGCAGCAGGAGCAGCGGCGTCGCGCTCGGCGCGGGCGATCGCACGTGGAGGAAGTGCACGCGCTCGCCGTCGATGCGCGTGACGAACTGCGGGAACGCGTTGAGCGCGGCCTCGTGCGCGCGCCAGTCGTAGGTCGTGCGCCAGTGCTCCACGAGCTCGCGCAGATAGTCCCCCGGCACGCCGCGCGACCAGCCCATGCCGGGCAGCTCCGAAGGCCACCGTGTGCGCGCGAGGCGCGCCCGCAGATCCGCGAGGTCCTCGTCGGGGATCGCGATCCGGAAGGGTCGGATCTGCTCGTCTACGATCGGGCTCGGTTCGCTCTTGGTCATCGCATCGTCTCCTTGGATCGCTCGTGAGGAACCTAGTCGGCATTGCGGACAGGGTGTGTCCGCGATAGTCGAGCGCGATGAAGACGAGCGCGCGCCTGCTCCGCCTCCTCACGCTCCTGCAGTCGCGTCGCGACTGGTCGGGCGCCGACCTCTCGGAGCGGCTCGCGGTCGAGGTCCGCACGCTGCGCCGCGACGTCGAGCGGCTGCGCGAGCTCGGCTACGAGATCAGCGCGTCGTCGGGCGTCGGCGGCGGCTATCGCCTCGGCGCGGGCACGACGCTCCCGCCGCTTCGTCTCGACGACGACGAAGCGGTGACGATCGAGGTCGCGCTCGGCACCGTCGCGGCGAGCATCCCGCACCTGCAGGACACCGCGCTCTCGGTGCTCGTGAAGCTCGATCAGCTCCTGCCCGCGCGCCTGCGTCGCCGCGCGCGCGCGCTGCACTCGATGACGATCGCGATGACCGGCGGACCGAAGGTCGATCCCGCGCTCCTCGCGACCATCGCCACCGCGTGCCGCGACAGCGAGCAGCTGCTCTTCACCTACGAGGACAGCCGCGGGCACACGAAGGCGCGCACCGTCGAGCCGCTCCGTCTCGCGCACACCGGACGCGTCTGGTACCTCGTCGCGTGGGATGTCGATCGCGAGGGCTGGCGCACGTTCCGCGTCGACCGCATCGCGCAGCGAGGCCTGCGCGTCGGACCGCGCTTCGTGCCGCGCGAGCCGCCCGAGGACGTCGCGACCTACGTCTCGCGATCGATCGCCGCGGCGCCGTATCGCAGCCAGGTGCGCCTGATCTTGCGCGGCAGCGCGGCGGAGATGGCGAAGGTCGTTCCTTCGTGGGTCGGCGTGATCGAGCCGCTCGACGACGAGCGCTGTGTCTTCACGACGGGCGGCGACACCGTCGAGGCGATGGTCGCGCAGATCGTGCTCGCGGGCGTCGACTTCGAGCTCCTCGAGCCGCGCGATCTCGCGCCGCGCATTCGCGAGATCGGCCAGCGGTTGGTGCGCGGAGCGCGCGTGCGTTGATCGGCTCCGACACGCGCGCTCCTTTGCTCATCCGCTCACTCCGCGGGCGGCGGCGCTTCGACGGGCGGTGCCTCCGGCGCGCTCTCGACCTCGGGCGGCGCGACCGTCTCGGCCGGCGCGACCGTCTCGGCCGGCAGCTCCACCGGCGCGATCGGCTCCTCGACGATCGCGGGCGCCTCCTCGATCGGCGTGACGGCCGGCTCCATCGCGATCGGCTCCTCGACGACCTCGGGGGGCGCGACCACGAGGCTCTCGCGTGCTCGATCCGCGAATCCGATCTCGATGCCGCCCGTCAGCGTGAGCACCTGGTCATCGCCGAAGCGCTCGAATTGAGCGCCCGACTGGATGAAGTGCGTGAATCGCAGGCTCGGACCGATCGTGACGGGGCCCGCGTCGAAGCCGTATCCCGCCGAGATCCAGTACGCGCCCACGAGCTGCTCGTCGGCGACTGCGATCGACGGCGCGAGCTCGACGTAGAGGCCCGTCGCGCGCCGCAGCGGATCGGCCACCGCCGAGGGGAACGGGCGCAGTCGCACCACCGCGCTGAGCATCACGTAGTCGAGCACGCCCGGGTGCTCGGCCTCCGCGTGGATGCGCTGGCCTTCGGCCAGGAACCCCGCGCGGAGCCGCGCGCCGAGGGCCACACCGTCGGCGAGCGAGCGATAGACGCCCACGCCGAGACTGCCGCCCGGATAGAACAGCCGGCTCATCGGCGCGTTCACCACGCCCTCGATCCCGATGTCCACCGTGCCCATCCACGGCTCGTCATCGATCGTCACCGGAGGCCTCGGCGCCTCCCCCGACTCTTGGGCGCGCGCGACGCTCCCACTCGCGCCGACGCACAGCAGCACACCGAGCACATCCATCATTCGACGAAGTCGCATGGTCTCTCTCCGCCTCAGAAGGTCAGTCGGGCGCTGAGCTGGACGCGCAGCGGCTCTTGGCGCAGTCGCGCCTGTCCGAAGGTGGGATTGACGCTCGAGACCTCGACGTCGTCGATCGACGCGCCCGGCGTGCGGTTCGGCTGGGCGACACCCGTCGTGTATTCCTGATCGAGCTCGGTCGCCTCCTGGAAATTGAAGAGGTTGAACACGGTCGCGCTCAGGTTGAGCGCCATGCCCTGCGTCAGCGGGATGTCGTAGCCGACCGACATGTCGACCTGATGGGTGAACGGAGTCCGTCCCGCCGCGCCGCGCGGCAGGATGAACACCTCACGACGCCCGTAGAGCTCGTGGCGCCCGAGGTAGCTCAGCGGCGTGCCGCTGCGCCCGATGTACTGGAGCCCGACGGTGAGCCCGCTCAGCTCCGGCATCAGACCGCCGAGCTCGTATCCACCGCTGACGCGGATGACGTGCGTGCGGTCGTTGGGGAGCGGCCCCATGCGGTTGTAGACGAGGCTCGGCAGATCGTACTGGCTGCTGATGTTCGGATCCGCCTGGCCGTTGTCGGCCGCGAACAGACCGGTGTAGTTGCCCTCGGCGCGCGACAGCGTGTACGAGGCGCGCATCATCCAGTGATCGGAGAAGTCCTTTCGCAGCGTGAAGCTGACGCCGTAATAGCGCCGAACCGGCGAGCTGAAGACCGTGCTCGTCGGGTCGTAGCTGCCGTCCGGGCCTGCGCACGCGGCGGAGAGCGGCTCGCGGTACTCCTCGGGAACATCGCAGTCGTTCACGCCGGGGTTCGCGATGAAGTAGTGCTGTCCGTCATCGGGCGAGATGTCCTCGATCGCGCGCTCGAGGTTGCGATACGTGGCCTGCGCGCCGACGACGAGGTGCGGAATCAGCTCGTACTCCGCGCCGAGGATGATCTCCGAGTGGTACTGGCCCTGGAGCTGATTGACGGTCGCGGCGTTCGCGCCGCCGAGCACGTGCGGCTCGCCGACGGGCTGCCCGTCCGCGCCGATGTCGTAGAGCGCGGTGCCTTCGGCGGAGAACGCGCGCTGGTTGATGTCGAGCGGGACGGACTCGTAGAACCAACCGTACGACGCGAAGATGCGGCTGCGGCCGACGCCCGTCGGATCGACGGTCACGCCGAGCCGGGGCGCGATCTCGTCGGGGATCGTGATCCCGGGGCGCCCCTCCGAGTCCATGATCATCTCGTAGTCCCAGCGCAGACCGCCGCTGACCGTGAGGTGCTCGTCGACCTCCCAGACGTCCTGGAGGAACGCGGAGAGCGTCACCGTGCTCGCGACCGCGCTGAACGGCGCATTGCCGTCGACGCCGTACAGATGAGGCCCGCCTTCGTCCTGTCGCGCGTAGTACTGACGCTGCCAATTGGCGCCGCCCTCCGCGTCGAACGGATCGGCAGCGAAGTGCTGCTCGAAAGAGCCGCCCGAATAGCCGCGCGTCGACGCATAACGCTTGTACTCGACGTCGACGCCGTAGCGGATCTGGTGGCCTGCGAGCAGGTGCGTGAGCCGGAGGCCCGCGGTGTAGCGATCGGTCGTCTCGTCGAACCAGCTGCCGGTGCCGCCGAAGATGTAGTCGCGCACGGGGCAGTCGACGAACGGAGTGGACGGATCGTCGGGGCACGCGCCCGGCTCGTAGTCGTCGAGCGAGACCTCGAATCCGACGTTCTGAAACGTCGCGGAGTCGACGCGCGGACGGATCACGTCGCGCTCGGTGTGCATCCCCGCGAACGCCTCGACCTGAAGGCTGCGATCGAGGAAATGACCCTGGTAGTTGAGCACGAGGTTGTGCGTGCCGACCTCGCGCTCACCGAGGTAGTAGTCCGCGGAGCCACTGACACCGTTCGCGCTGCGCGACTCCCCGACGGCGCGCCGCACCCCCGAGATGCTCCCCGGATTTCCGATGTACGAGAGCGAGAGCGTGCTCTCCGCGTCGAGCGCGAACGTCAGGCGCCCCACGACGTTGTACGTGATCACCTCGCGACCGAGCGTGCGCCGGCCGACCTCGCGGAACCGCTGATCCGCCGGATTGCCCGGCGCGATGTCCGGCAGTCCGTCCGGCGTCTCCGCGGTCACGTTGCCCTGCTCGTCCTGCGTGACCTCGTCGATGCGCGCCTGCGCGATGCGGTGCACGTCGGTGAAGGTCATCTGCGGGTTGAAGCCGACGAAGAACCAGAGGCGATCGCGGATGATCGGACCGCCCAGGCTCCCGCCGAAGTCCATGTCCATCAGCAGGCTGTCCTGCCTCAGGATGGACTCGCCCGCGCGATAGACACCCAGGCGATCCGCTTGGAGGAACCCCGGCCTGAAATTGCCGAACACGCTGCCGTGGAAGTCGTTGCCTCCGCGGCGCAGCGACAGATTGAAGATACCGCCCGTCGAGCGACCGAACTCGGGCATATACCCGCCGATCTTGAGCTCGATCGCTTCGAAGAAGTCGGGCGGCAGCGCGACCGGCTCGTTCCCGAACCCGACGCCCGTCACGTTGAGCCCGTCGATGATGTACGCGTTCTCGAGGCCGGTGGCGCCCAGCACCGAGATGCCTCGCGCGGAGCCGCGCGGCTCGACCGTCGTGCCCGGCGCGACCTGCTCGATCGCGTCGCTGAAGCGGCGCGGCTGAGGCGCGATGCGCAGCAGATCGTCGTCGAGGCTCGCGCTCGTCTGCGCGGAGCCGCGGCTGATCGTCGGCGCCTCGCTCTGCACGACGATCTCCTCGGCCTCGATGCTCGTCGGCACGAGCCCGAGCCGCACGGGCGTCGTCTGTCCGAGCCGGACCTCGACGTCGGGCACGCTCGCGGGGCGATAGCCGTCTCCCTCGAATCGCAGCACGTACGCGCCGGGCGGCAGGAGCGTGAACGTGAACGTGCCGTCCGACTCCGTCACTGCGATCTGCTCGCCCTGCAGGCTCGGGCTGACCGCATAGACGACGACGTCGGCCACCGCGGCCTCGTCGCCGGCGCGCAGCACGCGGCCGCGGATGCTGCCTCCCGTGCGCTGGGCGAGCGCTGGACCGGGGTCGAGCGCGTGGGCGGCCACGTACGACGATGCGACGAGCGCACAGAGCAGGAGTTGCTCCGTGCGTCGACTCGAGGATTCACTGTTCACGATTGGCTCCGGGGTGAAGGCACGTCGAGGGCGTGAGTCGGCGGCGACGCGCCCCCGAGCGGACTTCCGGGCACACGCCTCCTTCGACCCGAGCCCCGAGTGCGGGAATCGAGCTGGACGGGATCTCTCTCGGATCGCGCGACTCGCGCGCGCTTCGGAATCAGTGCGTGTCGCCGGCGACGGCGGCGGGACGATCGAGCACCGTGCCGACCTGCTCGGCGCCCGCCCCGCGGGCGATGTCCATCGCGGCGATCGCGTCACGGAACATCGCGTCGTCGTGCACGCGCACGAACACCGTCTTCTCGCGTGCCGCGCCCAGCAGTCCGCGCAGCGTCGACGTCGCGGCCTCACGCGCGACGGGCTGTCCGTCGATCTCGAGCGCGCCCGACTCCGTCACTTCGACCACGATCGGATTGGCGTCGGGCGGCGGCCCGTGATCGGTCGGCTCGCTCGGCAGGGTCACGTCGAGATCCGGCGTGAGCATCGGCGCGATCACCATGAAGATGATCAGCAGCACGAGGACGACGTCGACCAGCGGCGTGATGTTGATGTCGGGCGTCGGCTCGCCGCGGCGCCCGCCCCCCGACTGCATCGACATCCCCATCAGTCGGCTCCCTGCCCGTCGGTCGCGAGGGCGACCGCGCGCGCGCCGCGGGCACGCAAGGACTCGAACACCTCGCGCACGCTGCGATAGGCCACTTGCTCGTCCGCGCGCACCAGGATCGGCGCGCTCTGCGACTGCCGCAGGTGACCGTCGACCGCCGCGTGGAGCTGCGCCTCGGACACCTCGTCGCGCCCGAGGAACGTGCGTCCGTCGCGCGTGATCGAGATCGAGAGCGCTTCGTCGGTCTGATCGGCGGTCTCGGAGTGATCCGCGTCGGGCAGCTCGAGCTCGACGCCGTTCTCGAGATACGGCGTGACGACCATGAAGATGATCAGGAGGACGAGGACCACGTCCACGAGTGGAGTGATGTTGATCTCCGGACGCGGCTCGTCGGCGCGGGGTCTCATTCGGCCGCTTCCGTAAGTGAGCGGCCCTCGATCCAGCCGGCCTTGCGCACGCCGTTGATCAGCAGGCTCGACGCGTCCTCGAGCGACGACTCGATCGCGCGCAGCTTCGCCGAGAAGTAATTGAAGAACACCACCGCCGGGATCGCGACGAGGATCCCCAGCGCCGTCGCGACGAGCGCCTCCGCGATGCCCGCGGACACCGCGGTGAGCCCGCCGCCTCCCGTGGCCGCGATGCCCTCGAACGACGTGACGATGCCCGCGACCGTGCCGAAGAGCCCGACGAACGGCGCGATCGATCCGATCGTCGCGAGCGCTCCGAGCCCCTTCCGGAGCTGATCCATCTCGCGCCCGACCGTCTGTTCGAGGCGCGACCTCACGACGTCGATCAATTCGGTCGTCGAGGGCGCGTCGGCGCGCGTGTCGACGTACTCGGAGAGGCCCGCCTCGATCACGTTGCCGATCGGGCTCGGGCGCGCGGCGCGCACCGTCGCGGCCTCGTCGAGCTGGCCCCGCGCGAGGAGCGGCTTCACCTGCGCTTCGTATCCGCCGCTCGCGCGGCGTAGCCCCAGCAGCGCGATCGCGCGCTGGATCGTGATCGACATGACGACGACGGACATCAGGAGGAGAGAGACCATGACCGCTTTCGCGACCGGCCCCATCGTCTCCCAGATTTCGGCGAATCCCATTTCCACGGTTATCTCCCGGTGATCTCGAATCGAAGACGTTGAGTGAGGTAGATCGAGATCGGACGGCCCTGGTACACCGGCGGCGAGAAGCGCCACCGCGACACCGTCGCGACCACGTGCTCGGTCAAGAGCGCCAGTCCGCGCACGACCTGCACCTCTCCCACCGTCCCGTCGGGACGAATGGCGATGCGCAGGATCATCGTCCCTTCCACACGCGCGCTCAGCGCCTGCGGCGTGTGCCCCGGCTGCTCGCCCGAGACGAGGCGCGGCGGAGTCATGTCGCTCGGCATGAAGACGGGCGTGACGGGCCCCGTGCCCGCTCCTCCGACCACGCCTCCGAGCTGCCCGCCGTGCACGCCTCCGACGACGCCGCCCGCGACACCGCCGGGCGTTCCGCCGGGCACGCCGCCCGCCGCGCCGCCCTCGGCAGGCCCGATTTCCTCCGTGCTCGCGAGAGTCTCGACCGGCGCGTCGACGACGGGCTCGGGCTCCGCGGGCTGCGGCTCGGCGGGCGTCTCGCTCGGCGCGACGAGCTCGTCGGGGGCTCGCCGCGGTCGCACCGGTCGCGGCGTCTGCGGCGCTGCGCTCACCGTCGACTGCGGTGCTGGAGATCCTCCGGGCGGCGGTGGTGGAGGCGGCGGTGGGCTGGGATCGAAGAATGTCAGTGTGACCGGCTCATCCAGAGGAGGTGACGTCTGGATTCCAGTCGAAAGCCAGATTGCCGCCACGACTCCCGTCGCATGGACTGCGATCGACGTCAGTGTGCTCGTGAGATTGACGAGGTGTCGCATTCGAGCTCGCGACTCACTAACGGTATGCATTTCATCGAGCGACGAGATTCCTCACATCCGTTTTTGCTCGTGTCACCACGGTTTCGTGGTGATTGACACTGTCGCTCGAATGCGCGCTTTCACTGGAAAGCGCGTAGTCGTGACGGACGTGGTCCTGTTTTCTGGGACGTCTTCGTCGGGCGCGCTGCGCGCGTGATCAGGGCGCGCTGTGCGCGGAATTTTCGGAAACGCGAGATCCGCTTCGCGAGCATCGGTGTTCGAGGCTCCGACTCTTGCGCTGAGCGACTGCGATGCTCGATTGATTCGAGTCGTGTCGTGGTGAGTCGGAGCGCTCGAGTCTGCTCGCTCGTTCGGTGTCGAGCTGCAGCGCTCGCCGCGATGCAGTCGACGTTCACCGCGCTCCTGCGCAGGACCGACGGTACGTCGTCTCGTCCTCCATCACTCGTCCTCTGCACGCGGGCGAACGTGATCGGATCTTGACCACTCGGTGACGAAGCGGTGATCTCCAATCACATATGCGTGCTCACCGACTCGAACGCTCGATTCGTCGATCGAACCGTCGCCGCGGCGCGGCACCACTCGCGACGCTCGCGCTGCTGCTCCTCGCCGGTTGCGGCGACGAGCCGAGCACCGCGGTCGACGCGGGCGCGCCCGATAGCGGCACGCCCGACGCGGGCTCCCAGAGCGTCGATGCGGGGACCGACGGCGGCCCACCGGCGTGCGCCGAGCTGTTCGATCTCGAGCCGCCCGGCACGACGCCGTCTTCGGCGTGGGCCGACGTCGCGTCGCTCGACGCCGTCTTCACGTTCGACGTGGCGGCGCAGCGCACGACGGCCGACGTGACCTGGACGATCCGCACCGGCCCCAGCGCGGACCCGATCGTGTTCGATCTCCTCCAGCAGCCCGCCGAGCTCGAGGTCGATGGAGCCACGATCGCCGGCGACGCGATCGGCACCGCCACGCTGCCCGGCAGCACGCCGTCGACGATCAGGCTCTTGCCCGTGTCGCCGTGCAGCACGCACGTCGTCACCGCGCGCTACGAGCTCGCGCCGACCCCCGCCGGCGCGACGGATGCGCCGCGTCGCGTGCCGCGCTTCGACGCCGAGGCGGACACGGTGATCTGGGCGCCCCGGATGTCCGATCAGCGCCCGGGCATGTACCTGGAGAGCTGGCTGCCCGCGAGCCTGGTGCACGACGCGTTCGAGTCGACGATCCGCTTCGTCGTCGTCGGGGGCGCGCCGCACCGCTTGTTCGCCAACGGCGAGATCGAGACGTCGGCGGAGAACGACTGGACCGTTCGATATCCCGCGACGTTCCGCTCGAGCTCGCACTTCTGGTATCTCGCGCCGTCCGAGGGCATGCGCGTCGTCGAGAGGTCGGTCGGCGACGTCGCGATCACCGTCGTCGCGATGCCCGATCACACGGAGGCGATCGAGCCGCTCGCCGACGAGGTGGTCGCCTCGATCCCGGACTTCGAGCGCTTCCTCGGGCCCTATCCGCACCCCGCGTTCCTCGCGGTGATCACGCCCGAGAGCTACGGGATGGAGCACGCGGGCGCGACGCTCACCGTGCCGCGCCTGCTGCGCCACGAGCTCATGCACTCGTGGATCGGACGCGGCGCGTACCCGCGTCGCGCTCGGCACAACTGGATCGACGAGGCGCTCGTCACCTACTACGAGAACTACGTCGAGCCGAGGCCGCTCGGAGATCGACCGCCGACGCGGCTCGAGGGCACGGGCTGGGTGCGCGGCTGGGCCGACGACGACCACTACTTCCTCGGCGCGGATCTCTTCCGCGCGTGGGCGAACGAGCTGGGCGCGGCGCCGCTGCACCAGCTCCTCCGCGAATTCTTCGTCGCACGCCACGGGCGCGACTACACGACCGAAGAGCTCCGCACGGCGCTCTACTGCGCGTCGCGCTCGACGGAGATCCTCCGCACGTTCGACCGTCACGTGTTCGGGCTCGAGTCGCCGGGACCCGCGCCCGACTGCGAGCCCTGACCTCGAGGTGCGCGCGCTCGCGCGAGCGTCATTCCGGCTGGAAGAGCGGAAGCGCGAAGTGGAACGTGGAGCCCGGTCCGTCGTGGCTCGACACCACGAGCCTTCCGCCGTGGCTCTCGACGATCGTCTTGCAGATGGACAACCCGATCCCCATCCCGCCGGCCTTCGTCGTGTGGAAGGCGTTGAAGATGCGATCCTTGTCGTCGTCCGACACGCCGACGCCGACGTCGCTCACGTCGACTCGAACCCGCCCTGCCTCGAGCTGCGTCCGGAGCCGAACCTCGCGCGGACGATCGCTGACGTCGCGCATCGCGTCCGCCGCGTTGATCACGAGGTTCACGATGACCTGCTGGAGCTGCACGCGATCGCCGAGCGCGGGCGGTAGATCCGGCGCGAGCTCCGCTCGGATCGACGCCCCCGCATCGCGCATGCGGTCCCGCGTCAACGCGATGACCTCGGTCACCGCGTCGTTCACGTCGACGGGCACCTTCGCGCCCGAGGAATTGCCGAAGAGCTCGCGGATGCGCGTGACGACGTCGGCCGCGCGCTTCACGTCGCGCACGATCCGATCCGCGGCCGCCTGCACTTCGTCCATGTCGGGCCGCTCGGCGCGCAGCCACCGCATGAGCGCGCGCGCGCTGAGGCCCACGCCCGCCAGCGGCTGATTGAGCTCGTGCGCGATCGCGGCCGCCATCTCTCCGAGGCTCGCGACCTTGCCGAGCTCGGCGAGCGCCGCGCGCGTGTCGCGCAGCGTCTCCTCGCGCTCTGCGTCGGCCGCGCGGCGATGTGCCTCGAGCAGACGATCGCGCAGCACCTTCATGCGGTGCGCGGATCGGACCCTCGCCAGCAGATCGAGCGGGCTGAACGGCTTGCTCAGATAGTCGTCGGCGCCGCGATCGAGCCCGTCCGCGGCCGCTTCGGCGCCCGCGCGCGCGGTGAGGAGCACGACGGGGATCGTCGCGAGCGCGGGGTCGGCCTTGAGCCGTCGGACGAGCTCGAAGCCATCCATCACGGGCATCATCACGTCGGACACGACGACGTCGGGCTTCAGCTCGCGGATCACCTCGTACGCGAGCTGTCCGTTCGCGACCGCGACGACCTGGAACTCCGCGCTCAAGAGCTGCGTGAGGTACTGCCGCAGATCGCTGCTGTCCTCCGCCACGACGACGCGCGCCGCGTCCGCCGGTGCGCGCGCGGAAGTCGGCGACGCAGGCGAGTCGGCGGGCGCGTCCACGATCAGCGCGCGCGGCGTGAGATCGAGATCGCGCACCGGAGAGCGCGCGCCGCGATCGGCCGCGCGCCGCGGGATGCGCACGGTGAACGTCGCGCCTCGGCCGAGCTCGCTCTCGACGGAGATTGATCCGTCCATCGAGTCGACGAGCCCCTTCACCAACGAGAGCCCGAGCCCGACTCCTCCGTGCGCGCGCGCCGAGCCGCCTTCGATCTGCTCGAAGCGCCGGAACACGCGCTCGTGATCGGCGGGGTCGATGCCGATGCCGGTGTCGCGCACGGCGAGCACGATCGTCTCGTCGACGAGCGCTGCCGACACGGTGATCTCGCCGCCTGCGGGCGTGAACTTCAGCGCGTTCCCGAGCAGGTTGATCAGGATCTTGTCGAGCTTCGCGATGTCGACGAGCGCGACGCCGAGCGCCGGATCGAGCGTCGTCGCGCGGAGCTCGAGCCCACGCGCAGCGGCGGCGGGCGCGAGATCGAGCACGAGCTGTCCGACGTGCGCCGCGACGTCGAGAGGTCGTGGATCGAGCGCGAGGTGCCCGGCTTCTCGTCGGCTGAACTCGAGGATGTCCTCGGTGAGGATCCGCAGGCGCTGCGCGTTCCGATGGACGCTCTCCAGCGTGTCGACGACCCGCGCCGGCAGCTCCCCTCGCGCCTCGGACAGCAGCGACTCGAGCGGGCTGAGGATGAGCGTGAGCGGAGTGCGCAGCTCGTGGCTCACGACCGCGAGGAAGTCGGACTTCGCGCGCGCCGAGACCTCGGCGGCGTCCTTCGCCTGGCGGAGCTGTTGCTCGAGCTCTTTTTGCTCGGTGATGTCGGTGAAGATTCCGAGGATGCCGATGATCCGATTGGACTCGTCGCGCAGCGGGACCTTGCTCGTCAGAATCACGCGCTGACGGCCATCGGCCTGGACCTGCGTCTCTTCGATGTCGAGCTCGGCCTCGCCCGACTCCATCACACGGCGATCGACGGAGCGGAAGAACTCGGCCTCTTCCCTCGTCCACGGCATCGAGAAGTCGTCGCGACCCACGATGTCGTCGGGGCTCGCGAGGCCTCCGATCCGCGCCAGCGCCGCGTTGCATCCGAGATAGACGGAGCGGACGTCCTTCCAGAACACGACGTACGGAATGTGGTCGATGATGTTCTTGAGGACGCTCGAGCTCTCGCGGTCGTGGTCCCGCTTCGCGACTGGCGTGGACTGCGAAGCGAGCCGGGCGATCGCCTCCAGCGCCGCCGATGCCTCGGTACGACCGTCGAGCGCCGCGCGAGCGTGCTCTTCGATCCGTGTCAGCAGCTCGTGAGGATCCGAAGTCATCGATGACGGCGAGTGGGCCGCGACTCTACCATTCGGTGCTACGGCGTTCACTTCTTCCGGCGAGGGCGCGTCGCCGCGAGGTACGCGCGCCCGCGCGGCGAGATCTCGTATCCGACCTCGAAGCTCTGGGTGAGCCCGAGCTTCTTCAGCTTCCGCACGTCGGTCTTGAACGGCAGCGTCTCTCGCCGGAGCTTCTTCGCGAGCTGCGACGCCGCGACGCGCGGGTGCTTCTCGATCAGCGCGAGCGTGCGCGCCGTCCACGGGCCGCCCTCGTCCATGCGCGCGAGCTTCGCGCGGATCGTCGCGATCTCATCGGGTGTCGGCTCGGCCTCGAGCGCGAGCTCCACGCGATCGCCGTCACCGCCGTGATGGAGCTCGATGCGATAGAGCTCGCTCGTCGCGTCGAGCGTCGCGTCCCGCGCGGTCCGCACGTACTCGATCAATGCGTCGCGCGAGTCGAACCCGGCGCGCGTCGCGTCCGCTTCGGTGATCTCGGAGACCCGCACGCGCTCGATGCGATCGACCTCGAGCACGCCGATCGGATGACAGCGATAGCGCCCGCCGACCTTCACGTGCGGCTTGTCCCACCGGCGGAACGTGAGCGTGATCGCACCGCTCGTGAGGCCCTCGTGGAAGCGCTTCTGGAACAGCAGCATGCGCCGCGGAAGATGCCACGCAGCGCGCGCGACCGCCCTCGGCGCGCTCGTCGCCGGCGAGGACTGCGGACGAGAGCACCCGCAGTCCGCGCGCCGGCGTAGGCACCCGCGTCTGCTCCGTCTCGCGAACATCCCGCGGGGTGATCGCGCGCGCTCCGTCGGTCGCGCGCCCGCGCGTGCGGCCGCTCACGAGCGCGACGCTGCGTCGAGGCGGTCGTCGCCAAGAGGGCGAGCACCCGGCCGTGGGGGTCGGGACAGGAACGTTCGGAATGACGACAGGTCGCGCTCTCTCGCTCGTCTCGATCTCTTCTCTCGCGCTCTGCGCGCTCGTCGCGGGCTGCAGGCCCGCCGACAACAGCGATCTCGACGCGGACGGCGGCACCGGGGCGTGCGCATCGAGCAGCGAGTGCGACGACGGCAACGAGTGCACGCGCGACGTGTGCCTCGACGGCCGATGCGAGAACACCGCGCGCGATGCGTCGTGCGACGACGGTATCGTCTGCAACGGCACCGACGAGTGCGTCGACGGCGAGTGCGTGCACTCGGGCGATCCCTGCGAGGCGCCGCTCGAGTGCGACGAGCAGCGCGATCTCTGCGTCGGCTGCGAGCGTGACGACGACTGTCCCGCCGCCACCGAGGGCGACTGGAGCGACTGCGAGTACGCCGAGGCGTGCGACGTCGCGGGCACGCGCGAGCGCCACTCGCGCCGCTTCGTGTGCACCCAGGGCGCGTGTGTCCCCGACGAGCGCATCGAGTCCGAGGAGTGCACGCGCGACACCGACGGGACCGCGTGCGCGCCGGCCGGGTGCGGCGCGTGGTCGGAGTGCGGCGGGTTCGAGGGCGCGTGCGACGCCACCGGCGTGCAGACGCGCGTCTGCGCCGAGAGTGTCTGCGCGGGCGGCGCGTGCTCGGTGACCGAGCGCACCGAGACCCAGGAGTGCGTGCGCGACACCGAAGGCGACTCGTGCGGTGACCCCGAGTGCGACGCATTCACCGAGTGCGCGTACGACCACGCGTGCGACGACCTCGGCACGCGCTCGCGGACCTGCCGCGCCCGCGTCTGCGCGGCAGGCGCGTGCGTCGTGGGCGCGCCCTACGCCGACGCTCAGACGTGCAATCGAGTGACGGAAGGAGCCCAGTGCGCGCCCGACAATTGCGGCGCGTACGGTGAGTGCGACTACAGCGACGACTGCGACGACGACGCGAGCCGCCAGCGAACGTGCCAGTCGACGCACTGCCAGGCGGGCGCGTGCGTCCAGGTCCGCACCCGCGTCGACGTCGAGGCGTGCTCGCGCGATCAGAACGGCCGCGCGTGCGACGACGGCGACGCGTGCACGATCATCGATCGCTGCCGCAACGGCTGGTGCGAGGGGCAGGACTGCGCGAGCTGCTGCGGCGGCAATCCGTTCTGATCGCGCGCGACGTCGCCGCTGGCTCATCTCCGTCGTATGAGACGGCGATGAGCATCGAGCCGACGTCGTTCGAGTCTCGCGGCGAGCGCTGCGCAGCGACCTGGTACTGGCCCGACGGTGGTGGCGAGCGCTGGCCCTGCGTGGTGCTCGCCAACGGCTTCTCGGGCACACGCGACTGGATCCTCCCGGACTTCGGCGCGCGATTCGCCGGGGCCGGCATCGCGGCGCTGACGTTCGACTATCGCCATCTCGGTGAGAGCGGCGGAGCGCCGCGGCAGATCGTCGACGTCGGCGAGCAGCGCGCGGACCTGCGCGCGGCGCTGGCACACGCGCGGCGCGATGCGCGCATCGATCCGCGCCGCGTCGCGCTGTGGGGCACCTCGCTCGGCGGGAGCCATGCGCTCGATGCGGCGGCGGGTGATCCGGAGGTCGCGGCGTTGATCTTGAACATGCCCGCGCTCGACGCGGTGTCGGGCGGGAACGTCGAGGAGAAGCGGAAGCGCGTCGGAGTGAGCCGCGCGCGCACCGCGGCGATCACACTGCGGCTGATCGGGCTGGCGCTGCGCGACCTCGCGCGTCGCGCGCGGGGCGCGGACCCGCTGTACCTCGCGGTGTACGGCGCGCCGGGCGAGGCATTCTTCACGGACCCCGAGCTCGCGCCGCGCTTCCGCCGCGTCGCGGAGGGGAGCCCGACCTGGCAGAACCGCGTCGCCGCGCGCTTCTTGCTCGGCGCGCCGCGCTATCGCAGCGGCACGTTCGAGCGCGTGAAAGCGCCCATCCTGATCTGCCTGGCGGAGCACGACATCGAGGTCTCCACGGACTTCATCCGCGCGAAAGCGAAGGGCGCGGCGAGCGCCGATGTCCGCACGTACCCGGTGGGGCACTTCGACCTCTATCACGGCGACGCATTCGAGAAGGTCGTGAGCGACCAGGTGGCGTTCTTGCGCGCGCACTTGAAGAGCGCATGAGTCGGTGCGGTCTCGTCAGCGCTCGACCGCATGAATCGGCAGCCAGCGTCGACTCGAGGGCGCGGAGAGAGCTCGACGCGAAGCTGGTGTCTACCGCGGGCTTGTCCGACCTACGTGACAGCTCATCAACGGACGCACGCGCAACCACCGTAGCCGTCGTCTTTGCACTCCCCGCGACAACCGTTGTTCTTGCAGGTGCCACCCTCAGCGAGACAACCATTGCTCGGCATGCGGTCCGCGGTCCCTCGACGGGAAGCATGTTCTCGTATCGCCGCGTCGCGCTCGGCATCGGTTCGCGCCAGAGCTTGGACCAGCTGGGAGATCGCAGCGTTCCGCGGATCGTCCTCGCCCAGGACAATCCATACGTCAGCGTGTGTGTGTTCCTCGCAGGTCACTTCACCGACGATTTCGACCTCTGCGATCATCTGCTTCGGCAAATCGACCCAGAGGCCGCAGCGGCTCAGCGGAGCGAACGCGATGCAGTCCGCAACGTGCGACTCCTTCGCCCATCCACGAAGGCGGCGCCTCAAAGGCTTCTGACCCGCGGACAGAGCCCTATCGAACGCGTCGGCGCTCATTTTCCCAGCCATGAAGCCGGCCGCCTTCTTCTGCCTATTGTCTTCTGCCACGGTGCCTCCTGTCGTACTTGATTGTCTTCGCTACCGTAGAATGAGGCGGCGCACGACAGCAAAGAACGGGCATTGGCGGATTGCCTGCGCGCACCCCATAGCGACGTTGGCGAGTTGCGCCAGTTATCGCTGCCGCGCCCCGCCGTCGGCGTAGAGGACGAGACGGGTCGACGGACCTCGAAGACGAGCCTGCGGGCGGCGGTGGTGGCGCGAACGTCGCGCTCGTTCGTCCACCCGACGTCACGCCCCTGCCAGCACCTGGGTCGTGATCGTCGCGCCTTCCGACAGCACGCGCGTGACCGGCGTGTCCTCGCATGCGCGCTCGAGCTCGGCGCGCTGCGCGTCGTCGAGCGTCGCGTCGACGTGCACCAGGCGTCCGATGCCCGTCCTGCCGTCGCGCTCGACGTGCGAGATCTCGATCGCGACGTCGCCGAGCTCCCATGCGCGCCGTCTCGCGAGCGCCTCGATCGCCCGGCGCGTGCACGCGCCGAGCGCCGCGAGCAGCAGCTCGCGCGGGCGCGCCTCGCCGTCGGTCCAGGGCTCGTCGCCGAACAGGTGCGTTCGCACGAACGTGCGCGCCTTCATTGCAACACCGTCCTCGCGCTGCCCCCCGCGTCCTGCCGCCGGCGACGCCGCGCGATCCGCAGCGCGCGCGGCAGATCGTGATCACACGCCGGACGCGTGGTGATCGCATCCGCGAGCGCGACCTCGGGCGCGCTCACGACCGACGGATCGT
Source organism: Sandaracinus amylolyticus (assembly GCF_000737325.1). Taxonomy (NCBI): domain Bacteria; kingdom Pseudomonadati; phylum Myxococcota; order Polyangiales; family Sandaracinaceae; genus Sandaracinus; species Sandaracinus amylolyticus. The sequence continues at coordinate 8,120,445 of NZ_CP011125.1, read as the reverse complement.
CGGCGAGCAGCACGAGCCCCGGGCGTCGCCGCGCGCCCGCTGCGCGCGCATGCGCGAGCAGCTCGAGCACGTCGAGCTCCCGCATGTCTCGCTGCGCCACGAGCACGTCGGCCGCGAGCTTCGGGAGCATCCGCAGCGCGTCGAGCGGCGACGCGAACGTGAGCACGCGAGCGCCCAGCCTCCTCACCAACGTCTCCACGCGCCGCGCGCTCCACGCGTCCTCGTCGACCACCGCGACGAGCTCGCGCACCGGCGCACGGAGCACGCCTAGGCCGAACGACTCCGGCTTCATCTCGGACCACACGTTCACTTCGATCTCCTCCTCGGTTCGTCGGTGTCGAGGAGGACATCTGGTGACGCCGCGCGGCATCGCCCAACAGATAATCTGCGCCGCGCGCTTCGATTTTCTCCATGGGCCCGCGCCATCGATTTTCTCGATGGGAACCGCTCGGTCTTCGTATTGGCCGGGCGCGCCGAGCCTCCCCAGAGTGGATCTCGGGGGCAGAAGGAGGACTCATGGAGGTAGTGGTCCACGGGCACGGCGTCGACGTCAGCGAGGCGCTGCGGCTGCACTGTGAGCGGCGGATCGGCTTCGCGGTCCGCCGGTTCCAGGAGCGCGTCGATCGCATCGACGTGCACCTCACGGATCTGAACGGGCCGAAGGGCGGCGAGGATCTCGAGTGTCGCGTCGTCGCGCGCGCGCCCGGTGAGGAGACGATCGTCGTGCGCGCCGTGACGTCCGACGCGTATGCGTCGGTCGATCGTGCTGCGGCCAAGATCTCGAGCGCGACCGCGAGGCGCGTCGGACGTCTCCAGGTCGCGCGTCGCGCGCCGTGGCTGGAGGCGTGGGTGGGGGCGACTACGTGACCGAGATGGGCGTCGAACCTCGGATCAGCAACGCACCGCGGAGGCCGAGCCCTCCGCGCGACGAAGGCGAGAAGAAGCAGGCGCGCGACGTCGCGAGCGAGGCGCGGCGCGAGGAGCGGATCGACCGCATCCTCGCCGACTCGTTCCCCGCGAGCGATCCGCCGCCCTGGACGACCACCGGCGGCAGGCGCTGAGCGCAGACGACGAGAGGCGCGCGGCCCGGTGGGGCACGCGCGCCTCTCTCGTTCAGGTCTCCTCGATGAACGGGCTGGGCAGCGCGGGCCCGGGCGTCGGCGTGACGGGCTGCGTGGGCTCGCTCGGCGGATCGGTCTCCGGCTCTTCGCTCTCGACCTCACCGCTGGTGGTGCGGCGGGTGCGGAACTGATCGAAGGGGACCATCACCGCCTTCCGGAAGCGCTCGACCGACGCGGCGTCGTCGAGATCGACGTCGGCCGCGACGATGCGCGCGTAGCGACCGAGCGCGCGCGAGAAGCGTTGCATCGCGTGCTGGAGGCGAGTGGTGCTGGGCGTCTCGCGCGGCGTCTCGCCGACACCGAGCGCTTCGCGGAGCGCGGTGGTCGCCTTCTTCGCGGCCTGGAGGAAGTCGGTCCCGATGAGCGCGTCGAGCTCGGACTTCAGATCCTTCTGCGCGATCACGCGGAGCACGCGATCGCCCTCCGACCACGCGGCGTGCGCGTCCCAGCGGATGAAGCCGGCACCTTCCGGGAAGATCTGCGTGTGCATCTTCACGGCGCGCGGAGCGTTGGGGCTGTGGCGGACCGGCAGACGGCTCTTGCTGAGTAGCGCGTCGCTCATCCCGCCCCACGCGGCGCCGAAGTCCTCGAACGCCGGCTTCACCGTCGCGGCGATCTGTCGCTCCGTCAGGATGTCGTCCACGAAGATCGCGAGCGCCTCGATGCGATCGAGCTGCTCGGAGCCGGTGCGCGGGAGGTCGTGCGGCGCATGGGTGCGAAGGGTGCCCGCGATGGACTTCGCGTGGCGTGCCTGGAGGCGCGCGCCGTCGCAGTAGCTCCCGAACACGACGGGCTCGGGGTTGTAGATGATCTCGTTCGGACGAATCGGGGTGGGCATGGCTCGCTCGTGTGCAGGAAAGGGGAACTGCAGAGGGCGAGAGTCAGCGTGACCATCGCCTTGCGAGCACGGGTGTCGACCACGATGGCGAGGCGTTGCGTGCAGGACGCGAAAAAGATCGCGAAGCGGACGGCGCGCGGAGCGCGCAGAGAGAGAGGCGCGGCGCCCAGTGCTCCACCGACGGCCGGATCCGCAAGATTGCGGATCGAGAGCTTGGTGAAGCTGTCGGATCCGTAAGATTGCGGATCGAGAGCTTGGGCAAGCTGTGGGATCCGTAAGACTGCGGATCGCGAGCTTGGGCAAGCTGTGGGATCCGTAAGATTACGGATCGCGAGCTTGGGCAAGCTGTGGGATCCGCAAGATTACGGATCGAGAGCTTGGGCAAGCTGTGGGATCCGCGAGGTTGCGGATCCGGCTGCGGATCCGCCCGGCCGTAGGGGGGAGTCGCGCGGCGCGAGCTGCGCGTGTCGAGCGCACGCGCACCACCGTCGTGTTCGCCGGGCGCAGCTCGCGGATCGGAGTGGAGCTGTCACCCGTCAGGCGCTCGCGGCCCGGGGTCAGACGCTCGTGTCGCCGCAGTCCTTCGGACCTCGTTCCGAGGGCGCGCTGGGTGCCTACAACATTCGCCGATGCTGACGCTGCGCCGCGTGCGCTGCGCAGTCGATGCTCGGGCCGTGGGTACAGGCGACGGGCGCGTCCGATAAGAAGAGGTTGTCGGCCGGATGAATCGACATGCCCGGCGGCCGGCTTGCGCCCGACAAATGGGTCTTATCGTACGCGACTGAGCCGAGGATCCGTCCTAATTCGGATCGCTGGTCGAGGCCGACTATTCAGACCGCAGCTCGGCGACGGGACGCGGGGCGTCGAGACCTCCGCGCTAGTTAGCACCGAGATTTGGAAGGCGGGCGCGATCGTCTTCCGTCGCTCACGTCACTCGCCGGTCGAGAGCCGCACCGAATCGAGTACGCGCGCGCACTCGGCGCGGTGTGCGTCGAGCGTCGTCTCGGTCCCGACGCACGAGATCACGATGCCCAACCCGCCCTCGCTCGTGATGCGTTGGATCGTCGTCGTTCCGTTGTGGAATCGCGTCTCGATCTCGAGCGCGGGGCGGCCGTCGACCGAGCACTCGCGATGCCCCGTCACCGCGGCGACTTCGCGAAGCGTCGCCAGGTTCGACTCCGCGTACTCGCGGGGACGTTGGAACGTCGGCTCGAGCACGACCGAGATCGCAGCGCCGTCGGGCGCGCGGATACCGGCGATGGCGGACCCGAGTTGGCCCGTCAGCTCCCAACCTTCGACGTGCTCGAGCGACCATCGCGTGCCCACGACGCGACCGCGGTCGATGCGCGCGAGAGGACGATCGACGACGTAGCGAGCCACGTCGTCGACGCGCGTGCGACGCCGATGGCCCTCCGCGCGCGACGCGAGCAGGTCGCGGAAGAGCGCGTCCAGCGCGCTGCGCATGGTGTGGTGGAGGATCGCGCGCTGATCGTCGAAGGGCCAGGGGTCCTGGCGGTGCGTCGACGTCGCGGACGCTCCGAATAGGAGCTCGCGCGAGCGCGGGTCGATCGAGAGGAGCTCGAAGATCGATAGCGACGCGCTCAGGTGCACGCGCGCGACGTGGTAGCGCACGAAGACGACCTCGCGGGCGCCTTCGTCGGCGGCCGCCCCGAGGAGCGCGTCGACCTCCTCCGCGTGCTCGGGCGCGCGCGCACCGAGCCGTCCGATCCCGAGCGCTTGGGCGTGATGAGCGACCGCTTCACGCACCTCCGCAAGCTCCCGCTGGGCGGCGGAGCCGGGCGCCGGGAGCGCGCGGCCGCCGTCTCGCGCATCGACCACTTGGACGAAGAGCGCGCCCGTGCTCTCGGCCCGACGGGCGACGACGCCGTGGTCGTAGCGGTGCCGCGCCCCGCAGCCGAGCGCGAGCGCAGCGACGAGAAGCGCGCTCGACGCGCGGCCGCTCAGAACGTCCCCGCGAGCGTGAGCCCACCACCGCCATCGTGGAGCGCGACGTCGACGACGAGCCCGCTCTCCCGCAGCCAGCGATGCCGCTGACCGTCAGCGCCGAAGTCGTATCCGAGCGCGACCGCGAAGTACGCGACTGCCGCCACGCAGGCGACCGTTCCAATCGAGAGCGCGATCACGCCCCACACGTCCCCGTCGTCCGCATACGTCACGGCGCCCCAGATCACGGCAGGAACACCGCCTGACGCGAACACCGCCCCGCTCACGTAGAAGGCCACCGACGTGTCCTCTTTCGCGCGAATCAACTCGAGCTCGGCGCGGTCCTCGTCGTCGAGCTCGGCCACCGCGCCAGCCGCGCCGAGCGCGACGACGAGCTGCGCCTCGGCGCCAGCCGGCGCGAGAGCGGCGGCCACCATCGCCGTGACGAGTGCGAGGGCGCGCACGCGCAGAGCTTACCCAAGGAGCATACAGCGCACGAGCGGCTCCGCATCGGAGCCAGCTCCCGATCGTCACTGCGCCCTCCATCACGAGAGCAGACCCTCGGAATGCGCCAGCACGCAAACGACTCGGGCAGCGGGCGCGGCGTGCATCCGATCGACCTCGGCGCCCAGACTGTCGAAGCGGCGCCGCCGCCGTCGTTGCACACCGCAGCGAGACGGCTCAGAGCAACGCGAGCTGTCGCGAATCGCGTCCGCGAGCTGCGCGATCGGCCCCAACCTCCCGGCGCGCCTCTTCGAAGACCTCGCGGTCGGCCATGACGAGCGGTGTCTGGACCGCCGCTCGAGCAGCGCGCCGCGAGCAGCGTGAGCCCCATCCGAGCGTCGCGAACCGGAACACTTCGCATCGTCCTTCGGTCCCGACGCGACCCCAGCGACGCACGAGCTCGACGCGCTCGGCGGTCTCGCGGACCTCGATCACGAAGAACCGGAACCGATCGCGAACCGGAGCGACGCTGACGAGCGCGTCTCGCATCGCGCGCGGACGGCGAGCAGCAACACCTGCCGCGCGACTGTCCACTGCGACCAAGTCGAATACGACGGACGGCGCTTCGGAGCGGCGATCACCCACTCGTCGTCGAGTCGGTATCGGAGGAGAACTGCGCCAGGGAGCTCGCGACCATGCTTGCTGGGCATGCCCCGAGCGTGCGGGTCGGCGATGCCACGACGGCGTCGCGCACGGTAGCGGCAGCGGTTACGGGCGTGAGCAGCACGGTCGCGGTGGCGGTCAGACCGGAGCAGTCTTGCGCGCTCCTGCCTGACGGATCCGTCGTTTGCTGGGGCGCCAACGACGCAGGCGCACTCGGGACCATCGACGCCCGTCCGGTATCGGTCGAGCCGGCGACAGCGATCGCAGGTGGCAGCGGTGCCTTGCACGCGCGGCACGCTCGAGCATGTCGGACGCGGCTGCGCGCGGGCTGGCCAGAATGCGCGCGCGCGCACTTCGAGCGCAAACGACGGCTTCTCGGGGGCGAGCGCGACCGCGCGCTCGGCGTGCTCGAGCGCTCGCTCGAGCTCATCGACCGAGCCGCGCCCACGCGATCGCTGCAACGGACCCGAGTACACGCGCGTCGCTCGTGATGTTGGCGCCGGCTCGGGTGTCGATGCGCGCGCTCTCGGTGATGGTGACTGTCGATGACGTTCGTGTCGTTCCACGTCTCGACCATGCGGTCGTGGTGGTAGCGTCGGTCGAGAGGGAAGAGGCGATTGTTCTCCGCGCCGACGCGGCGGTCGACGGTGCCGCTCGACGCCCAGGTGAGACCACCTCGCCACTCGCGGTACGCTCCCCCTCATGCGAACGCTCTTCACCGTGGTCTCGGTCGCGCTCGCTCTCGGCGGGTGTGGCGATCCGAGCGAAGACTCCGAGCGCGACGCGCAGGTCGTCGACGCCGCGCGCACAGACTCGGGCGGCGAGCTCGATGCTTCGCGCGAGGACGACTCGGGCACCGACGCGTCACTCACGCACGACTCCGGCAGTGACGCCGGGCCGCCCGATCCCTGCCACATCGACGTGGAGATCCCCGCGGACTGCACGACGAGCTCGTGTCGCCAGATCGAGCGGCGGCGCGGCTCGAGCGAGTGCGTCACGCAGGGCTATCTCGAGTACACGCCGCCCGGCTACGGCGACGGCGCGCGGTATCCGCTGCTCGTGTTCTTGCACGGCATCGGAGAGAACGGCGATGGTGACGGAGAGCTCGCGAACGTCGCGCGCAACGGCATCCCACGGCTCATCGGGCGCAACGCGTGGGACCTCGAGCGTCCGTTCATCGTGCTCTCGCCGCAGCACTTCGCGCGGCCCGACACCGACTGCCACACGACCGCCGAGATCCAGGCGCTCTTCGACTACGCGAAGCGCGCGTACGACGTCGATCCGTCGCGCATCTATCTCACCGGGCTCTCGTGCGGCGCGATCGGCGGATGGAACTACCTCGCTGCGCACACCGACACGCAGGGCGTCGCGGCCGCAGTGCTCATCGCTGGCGACGGACGCGGCGCGTGGAGCCGCGCGATGTGCGACCTCGGGCGCGTTCCGATCTGGGCGTTCCACGGCGACGACGATCCGACGGTGAACGTCGCGGGGACGCGCACGCCGATCACGAACCTGATGACGATGTGCGATCCCGTGCCCGACGCGGACATGGTGATCTATCCCGGCGTGCGCCACGACTCGTGGACTCGCACCTACGACGGCTCGGCGGGCCACGACGTGTATGCGTGGCTGCTCGAGCACACGCGCTGAGCGCGCGCGGACCTTCAGCGCGCGCGCTTGATCTGCGACGGAGTCACGCCGAGCACGCGGCGCATGCAGCGCGCCATGTGGCTCTGGTGCGCGAAGCCGGTCTCGAGCGCGATCTGGCTCGTGCCCAGCTCGCCGCGCTGCAGCAGCGTGCGCGCGCGCTCGACGCGCCGGCGGATGACGTACTCGTGCACCGGGATCGACGTGGAGCGCTTGAAGAGGACGCGGAAGTGCGACGCGCTCACGCCCGCGACCTTCGCGAGCCGCACGAGCGAGAGATCGCCGTCGAGGTGCGCCTCGATCCACTCGGTGACGCGCGCGAGCTGACGCGCGGAGAGGCCGGTCGCTCGGCGCGGCGTGATCGGCGCGCGATAGCTCGCGAGGAGGTGCACCGCGAGCGCGAGGCCGAGGCTCTCGCGATAGAGCGTGGTGGATCGCGCGGCCGCGCGATGCTCCGCCTCGAGCGCCCACACGATGTGCTCGACACGCGGGTCGCGGAAGCAGAAGCGCGGCTCGAGCGCGGCGCGATCCGGATCGAGCCCGAGGTCCTCCGCGGCGAGACGGATCAACGAAGGCGGCAGGTAGAGATCGATCACGGAGCTCGGATCGTCCTGCACGCACTCGTCGAAGCCGCCGATCGGGACGAGGCTGATCTCGCCGCGCACGACGACTGCGCGTGTCGCGACGCGATGACACGAGACGCGCGCGGGCGCGCTCGCGTGGATGCTGAGGCAGTGATCGGCGATCGCCCCGAAGCGCACGGTGCCGGGCGCGAGCTGGCGGAGCTCGAGGCGTGGCTCGACCCTCGGGGAGAGCGCGGTCAGCGACACGGGAGCCTCGGGTTCGTCGTCATGAACCGACCATAGGGCGCAGAGCCGCCGAGTGACATCCGATCGTGCTCACGCGCGCAGCGGATCGTGCGCGACCCGTCGCGCCTGCAGCGGTAGCGATCCGTGCACGAGAGGAGAACGAACATGGCGAGAGTTTCGATCCTGGGCGCGGGGCGCATGGGCGCCGCGCTGGTGCGCGCGCTCGCGAAGGCGGGGCACGCGGTGACGGTGTGGAATCGGACGGAGTCGAAGGCACGAGCCCTCGAGCCCGCGGGCGCGCGGACCGCGCGCTCGCTCGTCGATGCGGTCGACGCCGATCTCGTGATCGACATCGTGAGCGACTACGACACGAGCGCGGCGCTGCTGCGCGACGCCGAGGTGCAGCGCGCGCTGCGCGGCACGACGCTGCTCGAGCTCGCGTCGGGGACGCCCGCCGAGGCGCAGCGCGCGGGCGCGTGGGCGGAGGAGCACGGCATTCGTTACCTCGACGGCGCGATCATGGCGACGCCCGACTTCATCGGTCAGCCGGGCTGCACGATCCTGTACTCGGGGCCGACGGAGCTCTTCGAGGCGCACCAGGCGACGCTGCGCGCGCTCGCGGACAACGGGCTCTATCTCGGTCGCGAGATCGGGCATGCGAACGTGCTCGACAACGCGATCCTCGTGGTGCTCTGGGGCGCGGTGCACGGTGTGCTGCACGGGGCGGCGATCTGCGAGGCGGAGCGCTTCTCGCTCGCGACGTTCCGCGGAGCGCTCCGAGGTTCGTGGCCGGTGGTCGAGCCGCTGCTCTCCTCGGCGCTCGAGCGCATCGAGGGGCGGCGCTGGGCCGCGGACGCGACGACGCAGTCGGCGCTCGCGCCCGGTCTGGCGTCGGTGCGTCACCTCCTCGCGATCAGCGAAGCGCACGGCATCGACGCCGGGCTGCCGCAGGCGTTCCATCGCGTGATCCAGCGCGCGGTCGAGCGCGGTCATCGCGACGACGACATCGCGTCGGCCTACGAAGGCATGCGCTGAGCGGGCGAGGCGCTTGTATCTACCCCAGTCATCGGCGGCTGGTTCGTGATAGCAGGCCGCCACGCGGTTTCGGGAGAGGGTCGCCGGGCATCGCTTGGGGCAACGTCCCCGTGAGTGAGATTGGCGCCCTCGACCGAGTTTCTTTGCTCGAACGGTATCCAGAGGCGTGGCTCGTCCACCGTCCTCGCATGGACAAGCATGGGCACGAAGCTCGGCTCCGAGGCTCCCGGGCACGCGATCACGGTCGAGAGGAACATGAGATTCGTCGGGATCGACATCGGTTCGGAGAAGCACGTCGTCGCAATCGTGGACGAGACGGGCAAGCCGCTGCGCAAGCCAATACCGTTCTCCGAGGACGCATCGGGCTACGAGCGACTGCGCTCGATGCTCGGTGAGGCGGCAGACGCATTCGTCGCGATGGAGGCGACCGGGCACTACTGGCAGAACCTGTTCGCGTTCCTCCACGCGGCGGGCTTCCAGATCGCGCTGCTGAACCCGACGCGCACGTCGCGGTTCGCGGCCGAGGACCTGCGCCGCGCGAAGACGGACGCGCTGGATGCGCTCGGCATCGCGCGGTTCGCGCAGCAGAAGCGGCCTGCCGCGACGCCGATGCCCGATGCAGCGACGCTCGAGCTGCGGGAGCTGATGCGTCTGCGCGACCGGCTGGTGCAGGACCTCGGTGACCGCGCGCGACAGGTCCATCGCGCGCTGGACCTGAGCTTCCCGGAGCTCACCGACCACGTGCGCGACGTGGCATCGGCCAAGGCCACTACGCTGCTCGTCGTGTGCCCGACCGCCGAGAAGTTCCGAGCAGCTGACCCGAAGGTCCTGGCCGAGCTGAAGTACGACGGGCGCCACGTCATCGGTCTCGAACTCGCAAAGGCGCTCTGCGAGGCCGCCAAGACCAGCGTGGGCCGGCACCAGGGCACGCCCTACGAGCTGCAGATCCGCTACGCGTGCGAGGACATCGCGACGCTCCGGGCGCGCATCAGGAAGCTCGACGAAGACATCAGCCAGAGCCTGGATCGGCATGAGGTCGGCAAGCTGCTGACGACCATCGACGGCATCGGAGACAACACTGCGGCGCGCATGATCGCCTCGATCGACTTCGACGGCTTCAAGAGCGCCGCCGCGCTCGCGGCGTACGTCGGCGTCGCTCCGCTCGTGAACCACTCGGGCAAACGCCAGCCGCTGCGAGGCCACGCCTGCGCGATGGGCGACGCCGACCTGCGCGCCAAGCTCTGGATGCCGACGTTGCGCGCCGTGACCCACAACCCGTGGCTGAAGGCTTTCTACGCGCGCCTGGTCGCCGCCGGCAAACCGAAGAAGCTCGCGATCATCGCCGCGATGCGCAAGCTCCTCGGCGCCATCATGAGCGTGGCGCGCACGCGCACCCCGTTCGTGCCGAAGCTCGCGGCAGCCTGACGCTGCACTTCGAGCTTGCACGGCGTCACGGTATCTCACTCGTGGAGGAGCCTCTGGGCGTGCAGAGCCCGAACGTGACGGCGGGCACCGCGAGACAGAGCGCGATGTAGACGAGCGTGAACGTCGCGTCCATGGCTCGATCACATAGGGCCCCTCGAGTGAGCGCATCGGCGCAGGACGCGCCGGGGTCGAGCTCCCGTGCTTCACAGCATCGATTGCCGAGACGAACGTCGCCGAACGACATCGAGCGTCTGCGTCTCGTTCCGATCTCGGCGTCGCCGCACCATGCCGATGCGCTTGCGTGACGCGGACGACGCGCGCCGAGCCCAGTCGAGCAGAGCTCCGGACGTGTGCGACCATCCCCGCGTGACGAGCCGTGCAGGCGTGTTGATGCTGACGATGTGCGTTGTGGGCTGTGGCGGAGGGGCCGTGTCCGCCGGGCCTGCGTCGACGCAGACTCCGCAGGTCGTGCCGCAGGTGCAGCGATTCGAGATCGCGATCGGTGACAGCATCGAAGTCGATGGCGAGACGCTCTCGTTGACGGGGTGGTCGCCGGCGGAGACGGTCGGGGGGCCGTTCGGTGCGCGTCTCTCGGGCGCCGACGGGCGCGAGATCGATCTGCGGAGCCCTGGATATCGACGCATCGGCGAGTGGGTCTGGACGCTCGACGCGGTCGACGACGATCGCGCGCGCGTGTCGCGCGTGCATGCACCGCTCGTGGCGCGCGCGCTCGTGTGGGGAGAGCGCGTCGAGCTCGGCTGCGGCGACCTGCTCGAGGGCGACGACGGGTGGCGCTTCCACGCGCGCTCGGTGCGCGGGGAGGGCGCGGTGTGGCTGCTCGAGATGATCGGCGAGCGCGGCGACGTGCGCATCGAGCAGATGATCGACGTGCAGCCCGAGCACGCGCACGAGCAGATGCTCGACGCGGATCATCACGTGCTCGCGTGGACGACCTCGGCGCTCGATGCGCACGGCTGCGCGACGACGCGCGTCGAGCTGCGCAATCCGCACGCGCAGATCGTCGACGCCGGCGACGGGTCGGACATCACGCTGCGGGTGCGCGGCCGCGCGCGCGTGGGCGACGTGCTCATCGGTTATCGCGGGTGGGGCGAGATGATCGAGAGCGATGGAGCGGGACGCGGTCTCGCGCAGATCGAGATCGAGCGCGGCGACGAGGTGGTCGCGTCGTCGCTGTGCGCGGTGGGCGACGACTGCGCGCTCGGCGAGTGGATCGTGCGTGTGATCGAGGCGCGACCGAGCGAAGCACGTGTCAGCGTGCGACGCGCGGACTGAGAACGCCGACGTCGGCTCGCGCGCTCTCTCGGCGTGGGGCGGGGGGAATGCACGTCGGAAGCACGATCGTGAGCGCCGTGCCCACGCCCGTCTCGCTCGACGCGGTCAGCGTGCCTCCGTGCGTCGCGACGATCTGGTGCGCCACGTAGAGGCCGAGGCCGAGCCCGCCGTACTTCGTCCACGAGACCCCGCGGTAGAAGCGCTCGAACGCGTGCTCGAGGACCTCGGGGCTCATGCCGATCCCGCGGTCGCGCACCTCGATCCGCGCCGCGTCGCCGTCAGGCTCGACGTCGACGTCGATGGGGCGCCCCGCGCCGAACTTGATCGCGTTCTCGAGCAAGCTCGTCAGCACCTGATCGAGGCCGAGTCGATCCCACCGCCCGATCACCGGCCCTGCGGCGTGGACCGTCACGACCGAGCCCGACCTCGCGCGCTCGGCGTCCAGCTTCGCGACCACCTCGGTCACGAGCGCCGCGAGATCGACGTCGGCGCGCTCGAGCGGGACGCTCGCCGACGCGAGCTGCGTCGTGTCGAGGAGCGACGCGACGAGCCGCTCGAGCCGTCGGATCTGTCGGTCCATGCGCTCGACGTGGGGGCCGTCGCTCGTGCGACGGAGCACCTGCGTGCCGAGCTTGAGCGACGTGAGCGGCGTGCGGAGCTCGTGCGAGGCGAGCGTGAGGAACTCGTCGCGCACGCGGGTGGCGTCCTCGGCGGCGCGACGAGCGTGCGTCTCGGCGTCGAGCGTGCGCGCGAGCTCGGCGCTCTGTTCCTTGATCCGCTGCTCGCTCGCGAGCGCACGCTGCACCATCGTGCGGTGGCCCTCGAGCACGATGTGCACGAGCGTGCCGACGAACGCGAGCCCGGCCGCCATCGCGAGCCAGAGCCGGAGCCACACGCCGGCGGTGCGCGGCGCCGACGGGGAGCGCTCCGCGATGTCCGAGATGCCTTCGAGGCTTGCCCACGCGGTCAGCGCGAAGACGACGAGCATCGCGGCGACGCTCGCGACGAGGCCGCGACGACCGAAGAAGATCGTCCACGAGGTACGCGTGGCCGCCATCGCGAGGCCGACCCCGAGCAGCGGGCCGGCGTGCAGCAGGCTGCACCAGCTCACGAGCGTGCCTCCGGCGCAGAACAGCGTGGCCTGGAGCCGCACCGGGGCCCGACGCAGGACGAAGAGCGTCAGCGCGACCGCGTAGCTCAGCGTCGTGCCGAGCACCGCCCAGATCGAGAGCGTGCCGCCGAGCCAGGCCTGCACCGAGCCGAGCGTGAGGATCGGCGCCCAGAGCGTGACGAGGAGAAGCCGCGCGCAGCTCAGGACGCGCCGCTCGATCTCCGCGAGCGGCGCGGAGCCGCTCTCGATCGAGCCACGATCCCGGTCGCGCGCGGCCACTGTTCCGACATAGCCCCACGCGGCCCGAGCGCGCGACGTGCGTCGCTCGCGGGCGGTGACTCGACCGCGCGCTGCACCGGACCTACCTCGCGCGGATGATCGAACGCGTGCTCACCGAGGTCGCCGAGGGTGTCTGGGTCGCCACCGAGCCGGTGCGCATCGTCGGGATGCGGCTGACGACGACGATGACGGTGCTCGCGCTCCGCGACGGGAGCGTGCTCGTCCACTCGCCAATCCCCGCGACGCCCGAGCGTCGCGCGGCGGTCGAAGCGCTGGGGCGCGTCGCGCACCTCTACGCGCCCAACACGTACCATCACCTGTGGCTCGGCGAGTGGGCCGCGGCGTATCCCACGGCGTGCGTGCACGGGCCGCCGGGGCTCGCGCGCAAGCGGCCCGAGCTGCGCGTCGGGCGCGTGCACGGCGCGAGCGGTGATGCCGCGTTCCACGACACGCTCGACGAGCTGCGGATCGACGGCTTCCGACTCGAGGAGAGCGCGCTCGTGCATCGGCCGACCGGGACGCTGGTCGTCACGGACCTCGTGCACAACGTCGGGCGGCCCGAGGATCGCTGGACGCGCTTCTACGCGAAGACGATGGGGTTCTACGATCGCGTCGCGCTGAGCCGCGTGATCCGGCTCGCCGCGTTCTCGGATCGATCGGCGGCGAGGCGGAGCGTCGACGCGCTGCTCGCGCGCTCGTTCGACCGCATGGTCGTCGGGCACGGCACGCCGGTCGAGCGCGGTGCGCGCGATGCGCTCGCGGCCGCGTGCACGTGGATGGGCTGAGCGTCGAGAGCGGCGGTGCCCGCGGACGCTCACCCGAGCCAGGCCTCGAACTCGGCGCGGGTGGCGTCGTCCATCTCGATCCAGGTCTCGCCTCGGCTCTCGAGGACGAAGCTCAGCGCAGGGCTCTGCATGCCCCGGCGGATGATCGTCGTCGGGTAGAGCCGCGCGACCGGCGGCGGGTCCTTCCGCAGCGCGACGATCAGCGGGTGGTCGTCGATGCCGCCGAGCTCGAGCTGCGCGCACCCGATGCCTCCGAGGCTCAGCAGCACGAGCCCGCCGGCGAACGCGAGCGGCAGGCCGATGTCGTCCATCCGGGCCGCGCCGCTGAAGAACACGCTCGCGAGGATGCCGAGCACGAAGAGGCACAACACGAGCGAGATCACCGACCACATGCGCACCCAGCGCGGCTGCGCGCCGAGCTGCTCGCGCACGAAGTCGACGAGCACGGCGCGCCGCGCGGGATCGGGCCCCGCACGCCGCTCCGGCGCCGGCGCGCGCGAAGTCGCGGGCGCGTTCCGCGGCGGACCGAACGCCGACATCAGCAGCCAGCGATTGCGCGGGCGACCGGGGTGCGGCTCGGTGCGGTGGACCGCGCCGGTCGACATGTCGAATTTGTTCGCGTCGCCGCGGTCGAGGCCGACGCCGAGCCATGCGCCCGGACCGAACGCGAGGCCCGAGATGGTGCGGTCGCCGTACTCCGCGTGACCGAGGGTCTCGCGCGATGGATACGCGAGCACGACCGCGAGCCCGTCACCGGCCTGCAGCGCGACGCGATCGCCGCGCGGGGAGCACGCGACATCGCGGATGGGCGCGCGATCCGGCGCGTTCGTGACGTGCGAGACGTCGAGCCCGTCGAGGCGATGCAGCGATCCGCCGTTCGCGACGAGGAAGAACCCACCGGCGTTCCACGCGATCGCGTGCACCGGCCCGGGCACGCGCGACGTCCCCGCCGGCGCGCCCTGCGCGTCGAAGCGATGGAGCGCGCCGTCGCGGGTGCCGACGAGGAGCGTGTCGTCGCTCGCGAACGCCGCAGCGGTCGCGCCTGGCACGTCGATCGCGCGCGGCTCGCCACCGACGAGCGAGATCACGCCGCCGGGATGCACCGCGGCGCAGCGTCCGTCGAAGTCGTGCGCGAGCGCGGTCGCGGAGACGCCGAGCGCGACCGAGCGCACCTGGGTCGCGGTCTCGTGCGACCACGTGCCGAAGACGCCGTTCGCGTCGAGGCTGACGATCGCGATCGCGTTCGAGCCGACGCCGACGAGCGGCGCGCCCACGTCGACGCGCCAGCGCGGCGCCTCGCTCGCTCCGTCGTAGACGAGGAGCTCGGCGCCGTCCGCGAGGACGATGCTGTGCCCCTCTTCGTCGTAGTCCATGCGGCTCATGGTGGGGTGGTACGCGACCGAGGGGCCGAGCTTCCCGCGAGCGCGCGCTCGCACCGAGCGGTTCACGCACGGCGCCTGCTACCGGCGTGCGCATGCGAGCGATCCGAGTGCATCGGTTCGGCGGCATCGAGGAGATGGCGCTCGAAGAGGTCCCGGTCCCGACGCCCGGCGAGGGCGAGGTCCTGGTGCGCGTCGCCGCGGCAGGCGTGGGTCCGTGGGACGCATACGTACGCAGCGGGACGAGCGTGCTCGGGCAGAAGGTGCCGCTCACGCCGGGCTCGGACATCTCGGGCGTGGTCGAGCGCGTCGGGCCCGACGTGAAGGACCTCGCGCCGGGCGACGAGGTGTATGGCGCGACCAACGGTCTCTTCACCGGCGGGTACGCGGAGCACGCGATCGCGCGCGCTTCGATGCTCGCGCCGAAGCCGACGCGCATGAGCCACGTCGAGGCCGCGGCAGTGCCGGTCGTCGGCGTGACGGCGTGGGAGATGGTGTTCGAGCACGCGCGCGTCGCGCCCGGCCAGCGCGTGCTGGTGCACGGCGGCGCCGGGAGCCTCGGCGCGATCATCGTACAGCTCGCGTCGCGCGCCGGCGCGCACGTCGTCGCGACGGCGCATGCGCGCGATCTCGACGAGGTGCTCCGGCTCGGCGCGCGCGAGGTGATCGATCCGAAGACGACGCGCTTCGAGGACCGCGCCCGCGACGTGGACGTCGTGCTCGACACGGTGGGCGGCGAAACGCTCGCGCGCTCGCTCGAGATCGTGAAGCAGGGCGGCATCGTGGTGTCCGCGGCCTCGCAGCCCGACGCCGCGCGCGCCGCCGCGCGAGGCGTGCGCGCGCTCTACTTCATCGTGAAGGTGAGCCGCGAGACGCTCTCGCGGCTCGCCGAGCGGATCGACCGCGGCGAGCTCGTCGTCCGGGTGGGCGAGGTGCTCCCGCTCGCCGAGGCGCGCGCCGCGCACGAGATGCTCGCCGGCAAGCCGCATCGCCGAGGGAAGATCGTGCTCACGACCGAGGCCGCGGCCCCGGCGTGAGCGCCGATGCCGCGGTGCACGCGCTACGACGCGCGCGCGGTGACGAGCCAGCTCGCCGCGCTGAACCGCGCAGCGCCATCTCGCAGCGACGGAGCGTACGCCGCGCGCAGCGCTTCGGTCGTGCGCGTGCGCGTCGTCTCGTCGGCGTCGCGCAGCGCGAGCCCCACCGGGCCGAGCTTCGTCACGTAGGCGATCAGATCGTGCTCCTCGATATGCGTGGGCACGTCGACCGCGCGCACGTCGACGCTCGTCCATCCGCTCGCGTCGAGGATGCGACGGATCCGCGCTCCGTCGGCGAACGCGAACTGGCCGGGCGCGTCGGGATCGGGCGCGCGCAGCGGGACGAACGGCGCCGCGGCGCGCGCCGCGAGCGTGAAGAACGAGTTCTCCGCGGGGCTCCTCCACGCGACGAACGTGAGCGACGCGTGCGGTCGCGCCGCCCGCCGGATGTTCGTGAACGCGGCGACGGGATCGTCGAAGAACATGACGCCGAAGCGCGAGATCACCGCGTCGAAGTCGTGCGGTGTGAACTCGTGGGTCTGGGCGTCGGCGCGGAGGAACACCGCGGGCGCGATCGCGCGTGCTTCGGCGGCCGCGATCAGCGGCGCGGAGATGTCGACGCCGAGACAGTGACCGCGAGGCCCGAGCCGCTTCGCCATCGCGAGCGTCGTCGCGCCCGCGCCGCAGCCGACGTCGAGCACGCGCTTTCCTTCGCCGGGGAACGCGGCGTCGACGAGGAGCGGCTCGAACGGGGCGAGCATGCGATCGAGCACGTCCTGCATCTCCGCCCACGTCTTGCCGCTCGCGTCGTTCCAGAGGGCAGCCTGATCCTGATTGCGCATGGTGGTCATGGGCAGCAGTCTGCGAGCTCAAGTCGACTTGAGGTCAAGCGGTGACGGACGATCTCGACATCTCGGAGGTCGCGCGGCGCTCCGGCGTGCCCGCCTCGACGCTGCGGTTCTACGAGGAAAAGGGGCTCATCGAGCCCACTCGGCGGCGCGGGGCACGTCGGCAATTCGACCCGGGTGTGCTGGAGCGACTGGCGCTGATCGCGCTCGGTCGTGTCGCGGGGTTCTCGCTCGACGAGATCGCTCGGATGTTCGCGTCGGACGGCGCGCCGCGCATCGAGCGCGCGATGCTGCGGGCGAAGGCCGACGAGCTGGACCAGACGATCGCGCGGCTCACCGCGCTGCGTGACGGGCTGCGCCACGCGGCCGCGTGCTCCGCGCCGAGCCACATGGAGTGTCCGCGCTTCCGACGCATCGTGCGCCTCGCCGCGACGGGTCGCCTCGAGCCCACGAAGCAGGCGCCGCCTGCGCGATCGCGGCGGCGCTGATCAGTCGTCGACGAACGCGAGATCGACCGCGAGCGCGACGAGGCCCGAGAGCAGGACTGCGATCGACACGTTGGTCATCGCGGTCATCACGTCGCCTTCGTCGCACGAGATCGCGGCGCACCCGCCGCGCTGCCACTGATCGTGCAGATCGGTGGCGCGCAGCCCGAAGCCGATCGTCCCCGCCGCGCCGACGACCGCGGCGCCGATGCCGATGCCGCCGAGCACACCGAGGTCGACGAGCGGCCCTCGCGAGGGCTCGACGACCGAAGGGGCGACCCGCTCGAGCTCCAGCACGATCGCGAGGCGCGCGCCCGAGACCGCGTGCACCCGGCGCTCCTCCGCGCGCTCGTCGACGCGATAGGAGATCGTGTGATCGCCGGGATCGATCTCGATCTCGCAGGGCGTCGCGCACGCGGCGGCGCCGTCGACCTCGACGTCGAGCACGCCGTGCGCGCTGCGGATCTCGAGCGTCGCCAGGCGCGCGCGCGCGGCCTGCGCCGATGCGGCGGCGCGGGCGCGGATGTCGTCGTCGAGCTGATGGCTGGCGGCGACGGCGTCGAACTCGACGGCCGCCTCGCGGAAGCGGCCGAGCTCCTCGAGCACGACCGCGACGTTGAAGCGCACCCGGTCGTGCGGAGCGAGCGTGTACGCGCGGCGGAACGCCTCGAGCGCCTCGTCGAAGCGCTGCGCGTCGAACGCCTCGCGACCTCGCGCGAACGCGCGCGCCGCGTCCTCGACCGGCGCGCTCGCGGCGGCGTCCTGGGCGCGCGCGAGCGCGGGGCTCGCGAGGACGGCGAGCACGAGGAGCAGGGCGCGAGCGAGCGTCATCGATCAGCCTCCACCGGGGTAGGGGCTGTCGAGGAGACGTCCTTCGAAGCGCGCGGGCGTGGCGGCGCGCTCGGTCTCCGGCGCGCTGCGCTCGCGCGAGATACGGCGCGACGACGCGCGGCGCGGGGCAGCGCGCTCCTCCGCGGGCGCGACCTCGACCGGCGCGGGATCGACGACGACCGGTGCTTCCGCGGCGGCAGGCGCGGGCACGACCGGCGACGGAGGAGAAGGAGGAACAAGAGCGGGCTCGCTCGGGGTGACCGTCGGCTCGCTCGCCTCGGCGGTCGAGCCCTCGCTCGGCGCGCCCGCGAGCGCCCACGCCACGGCGGCTGCGCCCAGCAGCGACAGCGCGATCGCGGCGATGCGCAGCGCGCGCGGCCTCGCGGAGCGCGCGACCGGCGTGCCGATCTCCACCGCGATGCTGGGCTCGTCGCTCGCGCCGGGCTCGTGCACGGTCGGCGTCGCCGTGACTTCGTCGGAGCGCTCGTCCGCGCGGCGCGCGCGTCTTCGCGGCGCGGAGGGCGTCGCGCCCTGGAGCTCGGCGCCGAACGTCTCTTCGACCCACGCGGCGAGCGCGAGCTCGGTCGCGCCCTCGCGCTCGGCGTACGCGCGGAACGGGTCCGCCACGTCCGCAGCCGTCGCGAGCCGCGCGCCGTGCTCGCGCACCAGGCACGCTGCGATCACGTCGCGCAGCGGCTCGGGCGCGCTCTCGCCGAGCGGCGGGATCGGCGCGTGGAGCACGCGCCACATCGTCTCCGCGTCGCTGTCGCCGCGGAAGAGACGCTCGCCGGTGAACGACTCCCACGCGAGCACGCCGAGCGCCCACACGTCGGCGCGGCGATCGATCTCCGCGCTCCGTGTGATCGCCTCGGGCGCCATCATCGCGATCCGCCCCTTGAGCTCGCCGTGGCGCGTCGTGGTGAGCCGTCCCACCGCGCCCGCGATGCCGAAGTCGAGCACGCGCGCGCGCCCGTCGAGCGCGACGTGCACGTTCGCCGCGCTGACGTCGCGGTGCACGACGCGCAGCCACGTCCCGTCGGAGTCGCGCACCTCGTGCGCGGCGTGCAGGCCCTCTGCGACCTGCGCGATCCACGCCGCGATCAGCGCGGGCGGAGGGCGCCGCGCGAGGCATGCCGCGAGCGTCCGGCCGCGCAGGAGCTCCATCACCATGAACGGCGAGCCGTCGTGCTCGCCCACGTCGAGGACCTGCACGACGTTCGGATGCTCGATGCGCGAGACGATCCGGATCTCGTCGAGGAACATCGAGAGGTACGACTCGTCCTCGGTGAGGTGCGGGAGCATCATCTTGAGCGCGAGCGTCCGCTCGAAGCGCCCGACGCCGCGGCGCCGCACCGCGTACACCACGGCCATGCCGCCGCGGCCGAGCAAGCCGAGCACCTCGTACCGATCGATCTGCTCGCCGGGCGCATACACGCGCGACACGCGATGCGCGCCGTCGCGCTCGGGCGCCTCGCGCGCATCGGCTACCATCGCGCCGATGGTACACGCGGCCGTCGCGCGGCGCATTGCGTTGGCGCTCGCTGCTTCGCTGTGCGTCGCGGCGTGCACGTACAGGTTCGATCGCGACTTCCGCCCGGGCGACGCGGGGTTCGACGCGCCGATGCAAGCGCTCGACGCGCACGTGCCGATGGACGCACCAGTGTCGGAGTGCGAGGGCGCGGAGGACGGGACCCCGTGCGCGTCGGGGATGTGCGCGGGCGGCGCGTGCTGCGGCGGATGTTTGTCGGCCGAAGGGTGCGAAGTGGGTGACACCGCGGACGCGTGCGGAAGCGCGGGCCGCGTGTGCCGGCGCTGCTCGAGTGACACGCCCTTCTGCGTCGCGGGGCGGTGTGGCGTCGAGCACCCGATGGCCGAGATCGCGCTGGGCTCGGCGCACTCGTGTGCGCGTGATCACGAAGGCCGCGTGTACTGCTGGGGATCGGATCGCGCGGGGCAGCTCGGTGTGCGTCCCCCCGAGGGCGCGTGCGAGACGGACGAGCCGCTGCTCGTGACGCTGCCGATGCCGGCACGCGCGATCAGCGCGGGCACCGCCGGCACGTGCGCGGTGCTGGTCGACGGAAGCGGTTGGTGCTGGGGCGCGGGGCTCGCCGGCGCGGGCGTCGACAGCCCGCCGAGCACGTGCCTCGAGCCCGGCACCGAGGTGATGCGCGCTGCGCCCGCGTCGATCGATCCGGTGCGCGTGGTGCCCGACGAGCCGCCGCTCGCGTGGCGCACCATCGCGGTCGGCGATCGTGTTCGCTACGGCGTGAACGCGGCCGGCGCTGCGTTCTTCTGGGGCGACTACGAGTACGACGACACACCGCCGCCCGATCAGCCGGTGCGCCTCACCGGCGCGATGCCCGAGCTCGTCGCGCTGCAGGTCGACGCGCAGTACGCGCTCGCGCTCGACGGTGACGGTGGGCTCTACAGCTGGGGCCGGAGCCCGGTGCCCGGCGCGCTGCGCGCCGCGCTCACCGACGCGCCGCTCGTCACCGACGTCGTCGCGATCGCCGCGGGGATCCTCCACACGTGCTGGGCCTACGCGAGCGGCGACATCGAGTGTCGCGGGCAGACGGTGCCCGACGCGTGGGCGCCCGGGCCGGCCGGCGGGCGCCTCGTTCCGCGCGCCGACGAGGGCCGGGTGACGTCGATCGCGGTGACGTACCTCTCGACCTCGATCGCGGTGTGCTGGGTGAACGAGCACCTCGAGCTGTGGTGCGCGGGTCGGACCTCGCCGGTCGCGCTCTCGACGGCGCGCGAGTTCACGTTCGTCGACGCCGGCGTCTATCAGCTCGGCGCGCTCGACGTCGCAGGGCGCCTCTGGACCTGGCACATCGCGAACGGCCCCGATCGCGCGACGGCGCGCGCGCTGCCGTGACTCACGACAGGCCGTGCTTCTTCATCAGGTCGATGAGGTAGCTGCGATCCATGCTCGCGAGGCGCGCCGCGCGCCGGACGTTCCACTCCGCGCGCTCGAGCAGCGCGCGCACGTAGCGCTGCTCGAAGTCCGCGAGCAGTCGCGCGCGCGCGTCGCGGTACGAGAGCTCGAGCAGCGCATCGACGCCCGTCGCGCCGCCGTCGACACCCGGCGCCTCGTCGATCTCGATCGCAGGTTCGCCGAGCGCGATCGACGCCTCCACCGCGTTGCGTAGCTCGCGCACGTTGCCCGGCCACGCGTGCGCCTCGAAGCGCGCGAGCGTGTCGCGGCCGAAGAGCTCCTCCGCGCTCGTCTCCACGCCCGCGCTGCGCAGGAAGTGCTCGATGAGCAGCCGCACGTCGTCGCGCCGCTCGCGCAGCGGCGGGACGCGCAGCGTCACCACCGCGAGCCGGTAGTAGAGATCGAGGCGGAACGTGTTGCGGTTCACCTCGGCGCGCAGATCGCGGTGCGTCGCGCTGACGACGCGCACGTCGATCGCGATCTCTTCCGCGCCGCCCACGCGCCGGATGCGCCCTCGCTCGAGCGCGCCGAGCAGCGCGGGCTGGAGCTCGCTCGGGAGCTCGCCGATCTCGTCGAGGAAGAGCGTGCCTCCGCGCGCGCGCTCGAACACGCCGAGGTGCCGCCGCTCCGCGCCGGTGAACGCGCCCTTCTCGTGCCCGAAGAGCTCGCTCGCGAGCAGCGCCGGGCTGATCGCGCCGCAGTCGAGCACCACGAAGGGGCCGCGGTGGCGCGGGCTCGCGTCGTGGATCGCGCGCGCGACGAGCTCCTTGCCGGTGCCCGACTCGCCGTGCACGAGCACCGGCGTCGCGCGCGCCGCGACCTTCGTCAGCGAGGCGAAGAGGCTGCGCATCGGTGGCGACGCCCCGAAGAGATCCCCGCAGCGGATCTGCGCGTGGGCCTCGCGCATCCCGAACGCGCCGTCCTCGACGCGCAGCGTGGTCGCGCCGACGACGATCTCGACCGGGAGCTCGACCTCCACCGCGGTGTCGACGAGGCGCACGCGGCCGACGCGCGTGCCGTTCGTCGAGCCGAGATCACGCACCTCGACGGCGGCGCCGGTGCGGCGGACCTCGAGGTGGAAGCGCGAGATCGTGCGATCGGCGAGCACGAGATCGTTGCCCTCGGCGGTGCCGACGCGGAGCGACTCTTCTTCGGTCGTCACCGCGACGCCCTGCTCGGGCCCTGCGATGACCACGACACGGAGCGAGCGGATCGGCAGCGCATCGCCGAGCGAGGTGCGCTCGGTCGAGTCGTTGGAGCCGTACATCGAGGGTCAGCGTAGTACGACGAGGCGCGCGCGGTCGCGCGCCGTGTGTGTGGGGTGTGTCCGACAGCGATTGTCGGATCGATCCGACCATCGCGTTCGCGGATCGCACTGCGCGCGGCGTGGCACCTCGGTTGCTGAGCGGGCCCGACGTGCTGCGCATCCACCTCCGATCGACGGCCCCGCTCGCGCTCCTGCTCGCCTCGTGCACGGGCATGGTCGGCGGTCCGCCTGCGCCGCCGACCGGCACGACGCCCCGCGACGGCGGCGCGACGTGCGACCCGGTCGCCGACGCGGGCACCCCACCGCCGCTCGACGAAGAGCCGATCCCGCCCGAGCGCGTGCTGCGCCGCATCCACCTCGTCCTGCACGGCCGCCCGCCGCTGCCGGAGGACCAGGACGCGCTCGCCGCGGCGACGACCGACGCCGAGCGCGAGGCGGTGATCGCGCGCGCGATCGACGAGGGCCTCGACTCGCCCGACTTCTACACGCGCATGCTCGACCTCGGGCACCACTGGATGCGCAACGGCAGCTTCTCCACCGGCGCACAGGGCGACGGCTACTGGGGGAACATGTCGACGCACCTCGGTCGCTGCGGCGCGGAGACGGTGCATGCGGGCGCGTGGATCATGGTGCCCGACAGCGGCTCGGATCGCGGCACCGCGTGGTGCGACGTCGCGGACGCGCCGCGCCGCGAGGTCGAGCCGTGGTGGGCGCCGGGCACGAGCGTCGTGCTCGTCGGCGACGCGGCGCTCGAGACGCGCGAGGTCGTCGACGCCGAGGGCGTCACCCACGACTGCGGGATCGCGCTCTCCGGCTACTACAACATGGCGAACGCGCGCGGCTGCGGCTGCGGCCCGCACGCGGCGTGGTGTTACCCGGGCACCGGCCTCGTGCCGAACCCGCTGCCGGGCTCGCAGAAGCGCGACATGTGGGACGAGCCCGCGCGGCTCGTCGCGCACCTCGCGTGGCACGACCGTCCGCTCTCCGATCTCGTCCTCGGCAACTACAGCGTCGGCAACAACCGCGTGCGCGCGTGGTACCTGCGCTTCGGCCGGCAGACCGGCATCGAGGCCGATCGGCTCGACGCGGACACGACGTGGTTCCGCGCGGAGGTCGGCGATCGACCGCGCGATCCGCTGCACCCCGAGCCCGCCGATCCCGAGGCATGGCGCGAGTTCGTCGTCGAAGAGCTCGCGCCGCAGCTGCTGTCCCTCTCCGATCGCGCGCGCAGCGCCGATCCGTCGCGCACGCTGCGCTGGGATCCGCGCGCCGAGACCGGCCCTGCGCCCGGCCTGCCCGCGGCGGGCGTGCTCACGATGGCGGGCACGAATTCCACGTTCCCGCGAGAGCGCCCGCGCGCCGCGCGGTTCCTCGAGATCTTCGCGTGTCGGGACTTCGATCCTCCGCCCGCGGATCAGCACTTCCCGCCGGTGTCCGAGGACCTCGCGACGAGCGGTCAGTGCATGCACTGCCACGCGCTGATGGATCCGGTCGCGATGGCGTTCCGGCGGTGGATCTTCATGGGCACTTACGTCCCGCTGCCGCGCCTCGCGGATCTCGCGGACCTCGAGGTGCCGCAAGACCTCTACGTGCCGGCGCGCCGCTATCCGAACGGGCGCTGGTTCGCGGCGGGCGCCGATCGCTGGGCGCAGAACTGGCTGCCCGGCACGACGATGACGCCGATCACCGAGGAGGATCTCGCGCGCAACACCGGCGCGCTCTTCCTCGACACGATCCCGCCCGAGTACACGATCTTCGGCGAGCACCCCGACGGCACGATGGGGCCGCTCGCGTTCGCGAAGGTGCTCGTCTCGTCGGGCGAATTCGATCGCTGCGCGGTGCGGCGGATCTACGAGCGCGTGATGGGGCGGCCGCTCGATCCCGCGCGCGAGGGTCGCTACGTCGACGCGCTCGCGCGGCAGTTCGCGGCGGATGGACGCGCGGTGCGCGCGCTGGTCCGCCGTCTCCTCGAGTCGCCCGAGATGCGGAGGGGCCTGTGAGCGCGGCAGTCCGGAATCGAGCGTGCCAGTCCGCGACTGGCACCCTCGTGATGATGACTCTGGTGCTCGGCTGCGCGGGCGAGGGCGCGCGCGCCACGACCGAGGCTCTCCCCTGCGGACCGAGCGAGGGCAACGCCGCGATGTTCGAGGCGCTCTCTCCGTCGTGCGCGGGGTGCCACGGCGCGGGCGCGTCGCGCCCGTTCTTCGCGAGCGTCGTCGCGTTCGAGGATCTGCTCGCGTACGACGAGCGCTACGTCGTCGCCGGCGATCCCGAGGCGAGCGCGCTCGTCGCGATGCTCGAGGGCCGCGGCACCGGCGCGTACCCGCAGATGCCGCTCGCGGGCGACGACTTCGCGACGCTCGCCGCGCGCGGCGAGACCGCGATCGGCATGGACGCGATCCGCGCGTGGATCACGTCGCTGCCGCCGCCCGATCCCTCGCGCAGCGGCCCGGATCGCGAGGCGGTCGCCACGCGCCGCCTCTCGGCCGACGAGGTGATCAACGCGATCGAGGTGGCGCTCGGGCAGGCGCCGAGCGCGGGTGTCCCGCCGCTGCTGCGCGTCGACGGGATGGCGCCGCTCTCGCCCGACTCGCCGAGCGGCATCGACTACAACGACGGCCAGCGCCGGCAGGTCTATCTGATGCTCGGCGGGCCGAGCTATCTCCAGCAGCGACCGCCCGAGGGCGCGTGGTCGCCCTCGTCGCTGCTCACGCTGACGCAGCTCGCGCAGGGCGCGTGCTCGCTCGCGGTCGAGCGCAGCGAGCCGCTGTTCTTCGTGCACGCGACGCGCGATGCGCGCCTGCCCGAGGCCGAGCCCGACGTGCGACGCAACCTCGAGCACCTCTATCGTCGATTCCTTCACACGCCGCCGGACGCCGCGGAGATCGACGCGCTCTTCACGCAGGTCTACGCGCCCGCCGAGGCGACGAGCCCGCGCGCCGCGTGGACCGACGTCTGCACCGCGCTGATCCGCGATCCGCTCTTCGTCACCTTCTGATCGGAGATCCGATGACCTCCAAGATGTCCCGCCGCACGCTGCTCGCCGCGTCGCTCGGCGCCGCCCAGCTCGCGCTGCTCGAGCGCTTCTCGTTCCTCGAGCCGTCGCGCGCCCGCGCGTGCACGACCGACGAGGGCCCGACTCGATTGCTCGTGCTCTACCTGCCGGGCGGCGTGCGCTTCTATCCGATCTTCGTGCCGATGAGCGACGACGAGATCACGCGCACGATCCCGCCGCCGGGGAGCGCGAGCGGTGAGCCGATCTTCTTCACGCCCTCCGAGATGGTCACCCTCGACGGCGACTCGGGCGGGTTCGCGCCGCTGCGCATGGGCCGCAACTGGAACGTCGCGGACCCCGGTGATCGCGACGGATATCGCGCGAGCCCGATGGGATACAGCTGGATCCACTACGGGCTCGGGCCCTCGACCGCGGTGATCCACGGCATCGATCAAGGCACCTTCGCGCACTCGGCCGCGTACGTCTCGGCGATGTGCGGAGTCGCGGGCGAGTCCTATCGCGCGCCCGCGATGCTCTCGACGGTCGCGAACCACCTCCACGCGCGCTTCGCGTCGACGCGGCCGATCCCGTGCGTCGCGATCAACTCGAGCGGTGTGCCGCTCGCGCCGGGCCTGCCCGCGCAAGCCGCACCCGCCGTGGTGCCGAGCATCCAGTCGCTCGCGCAGCTCTTCTCGTCGGAGGCGGATCGACACCGCCGCTGGCGCGACTGCGACGCGCGCACACCGACCGACGTGGCGACGTTCGACGGAACCGGCACGCACGGCGAGATCGGGCTCACCGGGCCCGACGCGTGGGCGCTCGAGCGCGCGCGAAGGCTCGGTGCGCGGGCGCGCGGCGCGACGGCGAGCACGCTCGAGCAGATCCACGGCAGCTACGTCGCGGTGAGCCGCACCCTCGCGAACGACGTGGTCAGCGCGGTCGAGGCGGTCACGCCGGTCACCCACGCGGTGCCCGATCACCTGCGCGCGTTCGGCCACTTCGACTTCACGTTCGGCCTCGCGAACGGGCGCATCGACATGAGCGCGAGCTGCGAGTGGATCCTGCGTCTGCTGAAGAGCAACGTGACGAGCGCGGTCTACGCGAGCCTCCCCGAGCGCTACTACGACTTCCACAACGGCGCGTCGCTCTACAGCGCAGTGGCCGCGACGCGCGCACAGCTCGACATGATCGCTCAGCTGATGGGCGAGCTGCAGGCGACGCCGTCGCCGGATCGCGCGGGGCGCTCGCTCTACGACGACACGCTCGTCGTCGTGCAGAGCGAGTTCGGCCGCACCTGGCCGCGCGGACCGAGCCAGGAGTCCGCGGACGGCTGGAGCTTCGGCGACGATCACCACTCGATGACGAGCGTGGTGCTCTCGGGCGGCGGCATCGCGGGCAATCGCCAGATCGGCGGATACGCGCTGCCGTCGACCGACGGGCTCCCTGTCGAGATCGCCGAGGAGGACGGCGCGTCCGCGATGCGCCCGCCGCGCTCCGCGGACCTGGTCGCGACCGTGTGCGACGCGTTCGGCATGCGGCCGGGCACCGACTTCTTCATCCCCGGCGGCTACGGCGTGATCCGCGGTCTCTGCGAGTGAGCGAGGGGGGCGAAAAAAAAGATCGTGCGGGTGTCGGAACGGGGCATCGTCGTTCGCTATCCGGGGGAAGGGCCGACGAGCCCCGAACGAAAGGACCCGTGATGACCAAGAAATTCCTGCTCATCTACCGCAACCCGCTGGCCCTCGAGGAGCAGCAGCCGTCCCCCGAGGAGATGCAGGCGGTGCTCGCACAGTGGCACCAGTGGAAGGAGAAGTTCCCGTCGATCCTCGACGTGGGCGACGGCCTGCTGCCCACCGGACGCAGCATCAAGTCCGGCGTCGTGACGGACGGACCGACCATCGAGTCCAAGGAGATCGTGTCCGGCTACTCGATCGTGGCCGCCGCGGACTACGACGCTGCGATGGTGGTCGCGCGCGCGTGTCCGATCCTGTTCGCGCCCGGCGCGAGCATCGAGGTCCGCGAGCTCGCGGGATACTGAGCGTCCGTGACGGAGCCGCACCAGACGATCGAGCTCGTGCTGCGACACGAGTACGGTCGTCTGGTCGCGACGCTGGTGCGCGAATTCGGCACGCACCGCATCTCGATCGTCGAGGACGGGCTCTCGCAGGCGTTGCTCGAAGGCACGATCGCGTGGCGCGCGCGCGGCATCCCGCCCAACGCGCGCGCATGGCTGCATCGCGCGGCGCGCCACCGCATCCTCGACGAGCTGCGCCGACAGCGACGGCTCACCGCCCTCGACGACTCCGCGCCCGAGGCGCTCGAAGCCGACGACGCCGAGCCGCCCGCGAGCCTCGGCGACGACATGCACGACGACGAGCTGCGCGCGCTCTTCGCGTGCGCCGAGCCGTCGATCCCGCTCGCGTCGCAGATCGTGTTCGCGCTGCGCACGCTGTGTGGCTTCTCGACGCGCGAGATCGCGACGCGGCTCGTGACCTCGGAAGAGAACGTGCAGAAGCGCTGGGAGCGCGCGCGAGAGCGGCTGCGCGAGGTCGATCTCCGGCTCGAGCTCTCGGAGGCCGAGTGGCCCGCGCGATCCGACGCCGTGCTGCGGATGATCTACGTGCTCTTCACCGAGGGGTACTTCGCGTCGAGCGGCGACCGCGTGCTCCGCCTCGAGCTCTGCCAGGAGGCGCTGCGCCTCGGGCGTCTGGTCGCCGAGCACCCGAGGTATTCGTCCGCGAGCGCCCTCGCGCTGCTCGCGCTGATGCACCTCCATCACGCGCGCCGCGACGCGCGCACCGACGACGAGGGCCTGCCGGTGCCGATCGAGGAGCAGGACCGGCGTCGCTACCATCGCGCCGATCTCGCGCTCGGGCTGCGCGCGCTCCACGCCGCGGCGCGCGACGGCCTCGCGTCGAAGTACCACGTCGAGGCGGCGATCGCGGCCGAGCACGCCTTCGCGCCGACGTTCGAGGACACACGCTGGGCCGCGATCGTCGCGCTCTACGATCGGCTCGCGCGCATGGACCCGTCGCCGCTGCACGAGCTGCACGCCGCGATCGCGCTCTCGTACGCCGAGAGCCCGCACGCGGCGCTGACGAAGCTGGATGCGCAACGCCCGCCGACGTGGCTGAGGGAGTCGCACCTGTGGCTCGCGACGTACGCGGATCTGCACCGACGCATGAGCCGCGTGGACGACGCGATCGCGTACTACGAGAAGGCCATCGCGCTGGCGCCCCCGTTCGAGCGCGCGATCCTCGAGCGCCGCCTGCACGCGTCGCTGCGAGCGCGCGACGGACGATGACTATCCGGCGCGCGCTCCGAGCGCGGCCAGGACCTTCGGGAGCTCTCGATCCCGCACGCCGAGCCAACTGCCGATCTCGTTCCGCACGTCGGGCTCGCTCTCTCGGAGCCTCGTCAACACGCGCTCGACGATGTCGACCCTCACGACGCGCGGGCCGAGCGGGAGGAGCCCCACCGCGAGATACGACTCGAACGGGACCTCTTTACGCCGCGGGATCGACACGGCGCCTCGCATCGGCGCTCTCGGCTCTTTCCCGCCGCGGTGCACGCGCACCAGGAGCGCGCGCACTCGCAGCGCTTCCGCGCTCAGCAGTCCGCGCGCGAACACCGTGCGTCGCCCGATGACGACACCGCGCTCGGCGAGCGCGCTCCGATCCTCGTCGCTCAGTGCGGCGATCTCGCCCTTCGCGCGCTCGACGTCGAGCGTCCCGAGCCCGCGCTCGAGCTGCCACAAGACACCGCGCACCAGGCCTTCGGCGTCGTGGGACGCGATCGGACGCAGCAGCTCGGCGACCAAGTCGCGCGCGTAGGCGGCCATCCTGCGCTCGATGCGCGACCTCGCGCCTGCGCCGATGGTGTCGTCGACGGCGACGACGACACGCGGCGAGAGCAGATCGCGCCCCGCGACCAGGTTGCCGAGCTCGTCGTCGCCGAACGACACGACCCCCGCGTCGTCGATCCCGAACGCGTCGTGCGGCGCATCGACGATGCGCTGCACCCACTGCTCGCGCGCGCGCTCCTCGGCGCGGCGCACGTCGTCGAGCATGTCGCCGATCTGCGCGAAGAATCCGCCTTTTCGCGCGGCCTCTTCGGCCCGCGGGATCGACGTCGCGCGCGGCGCCCGCGCGACGAAGCGCTCGACCAGGCGCTCGTGGAGCGCGTCGCCGAGGCGATCCTCGACCTCGCGCGCGCGCTCTTCGAGGCTGCCGTCGATCCACGCACGCTGATGGCTCACGTACGTCCACACGCGGATCGCGGCGAGGCGCGCGGTGAGCTCGTCGATCTCGCCCTCGACACGATCGATGCGCTCCACGTGCCGCAGGACCCAGCCCGGATCGAGGTGCCCGCGATCGACGAGCGTGACGAAGAGCTCCTCGAGCAACGACGCGTGATCGAGGATGGTGAGCTTGCGGTAATCGGGGATCTGGCAGACGTCCCAGAGCAAGCGCACCGCGTCTTCGTGCGTCGCGCGCTCGCGCACGCGCGGCCGCTCCGACAACGTGCGCAGCACGTCGAAGTCGTCGGCCTGCTCGACGCGCGAGAACACCGGGTGCGGCGCGGGCGCCGAGAGCGAACCGAGCAGCGCGTCGATCGATGCGAAGTCGAGCTCGGGGCTGCGCCACACCAGCCGCGTGACCGGCGGGAAGCGATGCTCCTCGAGCCGCGCGACGAGCTTCTCCGAGAGCCCGGGCAGCGGATTGAGCGTGCCGAACGTGCCGTCGCGCTGATAGCGCCCGGCGCGCCCCGCGATCTGACCGAGCTCCGCGGGCTCGAGCGGGCGGTGCTCACGGCCGTCGAACTTCTCGACCGCCGCGAACGCGACGTGATCGACGTCGAGGTTGAGCCCCATCCCGATCGCGTCGGTCGCGACGAGGTACTGCACCTCGCGCGCTTCGTAGAGCGCGACCTGCGCGTTGCGGGTGCGCGGCGAGAGCGCGCCGAGCACCACCGCGACGCCGCCCTTCTTCTGCCGCATGCGCGCCGCGAGCTCGTAGACCTCCGCCGCGCTGAACGCGACGATCGCGCTGCGCGGCGGGAGCCCTCCGAGCCCGCTGCGCCCCGCGTGTCGCAGCGACGAGAGGCGCGCTTGTCGCTCGAGGCGCGCGCCGGGCAGGAGCTCGCGGAGGATCGGCGCCATCGTGTCGGCGCCGAGCAGCCACGTCTCGCGCGTGCCGCGCGCGTGGAGCAGTCGATCGGTGAAGACGTGCCCGCGCTCGCGGTGCGCGGCGAGCTGGATCTCGTCGATCGCGAGGAAGTGCACCGGCACGTCGAGCGGCATCGCCTCGACGGTGCACACCCAGTAGCGCGGCGCGCGCGGGACGCGCTTCTCCTCGCCGGTCACGAGCGCGACCTGGCTCTCGCCGACCGCGCGGCTGACGCGGTCGTACACCTCGCGCGCGAGCAGCCGGAGCGGCAGACCGATCATGCCGCTCTCGTGCTCGAGCATGCGCGTGACCGCGCGGTGCGTCTTGCCGGTGTTGGTAGGGCCGAGCGCGAGGACCAGCGGCGTGTCGAGATCGTGCGCCGAAGCGCCCATCACGACGGAAGCTAGCAGCCCTCGCGCTCGGGATGACGATCACTCGACGAAGGGCGCGAAGCCTCCGTAGATCATGCGCTTGGCGTCGAACGGATACGTCTCGGGCGAGCTCTTCATGCGCGGGTCGGCCATCACCTTCGCGTTCACCTCGTCGCGGTGCTCGCGCGAGCGGTAGACGATCCACGAGAAGATCACGATCTCGTCGTCCTTCTGCTGCACGCTGCGCGGGAACGACGTGATCTCGCCCATCGGCACGTCGTCCGCGATCCACTCGCGGTAGTCGAGCGCGCCGTACTCCTTCCACACGTCGCGCGCGAGCGTCGCGAGCTCGCGATACGCATCGAGGTTCTTCTTCGGCACCGGGACCACGAATCCGTCGACGTAGCTCATCGGGAGATCCTCCGCTTTCCAGTTGGACGGCCGGCGGCGGAGGATCTCATCGGTCCCGGATCACACGACCACGAGCACGCGTTGCGTACTCACGCTCAGGGCACCGGCTCGACCTCGTCGATGCAGCTGATCGTGTCGGTCCACATCGTGAGCCGCAGCGGCATCTCCTCGGACACGACGAACCCCATGTCGACGAGCGAGATCCCCGCCGTGCCGATGTCTTCTCCGAGGCACGCGAGAGCCTCGGCGCCCGCGAGCGGGCAGATGAAATTGGACGCGCCGCCGGTCGTCACGCCCGCGTCGTCCGTGCCCATCCAGCCCCACGCGCCGACGAGCGTGCACGTGTGCGGGTCGAACTCGTCGAAGCGCACGTCGGCGCGATAGAGCTGGCAATTCGAGCGACCCGCCGAGGGATCACCCGGCGTGCGCTGGCGCAGGTGCTGACCGACGAGCGTCTGGGCGAGCGCGGCGACCGGACACGGCGCGGCCGCATCGGGCTCGACATACGCGTCCGGCTGCGATGGCGGTGTGTTGCTGGAGCATGCGGTGATGAGCGCGAAGCAGACGAGCCACGAAGAGCGAGCTTGGTGAAGCATGCGCCTTCGAACGTGACGTCGGCTTCGCGCATTCAACGGCGCGCGAGCGAGCGATCAGATCGGCGCGGCGGGGATCTTCGCGTCGGCGCCCGACGCGCGCTCGGGGGGTGCCATGAACTCGGGCCCGACGGGATCGCGGATCGTGCTGCTGAGCATCCGATCGATCGCGGAGAGCGCCTCGTCGTCGAGGTGCCAGCCCATGACGTCGATCACCGGCGACAGCTCGCTCGGGTGTCGTGCGCCCCAGAGCGCGACCGACACGCCGGGCTGATCGATCGTCCAGCGGATCGCGAGCGGGATGATGCCGCGCTGGTAGCGCTGTCGCGCGTACGCCTCGAGCTCGCGCACGGCCGCGGTGTACTGCGACACGCGCGGCGCGACGAGCTTCGGATCGACCTTGCGGAGATCGTCGCCGTCGAACTTCGTGCTCTCGTCGATCGTGCCGGTGAGGAGACCTCGACAGAGCGCGCCGTACGTGAGCGTCCCGATGCCGCGCTCGCGGCACCACGGGATGATGTCGCGCAGCGCCTCGCGCTCGAAGACGTTGAGCGGAGGCTGCGCGGCGCTGAGCGGCGTGATCGCGTGGAAGCGCTCCATCGCGGCGATCGAATAATTCGAGACCGCGACGCCGCGGATCTTGCCCGCCTTCTGCAGCGCGCCGAGCGCCGCGGCGGTCTCCTCGTACGGCGTGTCGAGATCCGGCCAGTGCACGAAGTACAGATCGATGTAGTCGGTGCGCAGCCGCGCGAGCGAGTTCTCGACCTCGGTGCGGATCACGTCGCGACGCGAGTTCCGGAAGAGCTTGTCGCCGCGTCGCTCGAGGCCGCCCTTGGTCGAGATCACGACGCGATCACGACCGCCGTACTCCGCGATCGCGCGCCCCACGACCTCTTCCGAGTGGCCGAAGCCGTAGGCCGGAGCGGTGTCGATGAGGTTGATGCCGAGATCGAGCGCTGCGTGGATCGTGCGCACCGACTCGTCGTCGTCGGTGCCGCCCCACTGATAGCCGCCCATCGCCCAGGTCCCGAGACCGATCCGGCTCGCCTTGATCGGCACGCCTCGGATGTCGACGTACTCCATGCGCCGCGAGCGCAGCGAGGGACATACCAGAGCTCACCGCGACAGGGCGCGAGCGATCGCGACCGCTCGCGACCGCTCGCGACGACCTCCGCCGCAGGGCGACGCGCAGGCGCGGCGCGCCACCTCGCCACGTGGCGCTGCGGTCGTGCTCTGCGCAGGCGGGAGTGTGCCCGGCGTGTGCATGGACGATCCGTGATGATCGAACGAATCCTGCTGCTCGGAGCGTCGGGTGATCTCACGAGCCGCTTGCTGATGCCGGCGATCGCCGAGCTCGCCGAGGCCGAGCTGTTGCCCGCAGGCCTCCGGATCGTCGGCTCGGCGCGACGCCCGTGGTC
Organism: Sandaracinus amylolyticus; assembly: GCF_000737325.1. Lineage (NCBI taxonomy): Bacteria > Pseudomonadati > Myxococcota > Polyangiales > Sandaracinaceae > Sandaracinus > Sandaracinus amylolyticus. The sequence goes on along the minus strand of NZ_CP011125.1, from coordinate 8,087,310 downwards.
GACGGCGGACTTCCGCGAGCACATCGCCACGCAGCTGGAGCGGCACTCGAAGGTCGCGCCCGCGACGCGCGACGACGTCGTGAGGTGCCTCGAGTACGAGCCTGCCGACGTGACGCGCGCGGAGGACGTTCGACGGCTCGTCGGCGGCCCCGAGCGGCCGGGCACGCTCGTGTATCTCGCGCTGGCGCCCGCGCTCATCGAGCCGGTGCTGCACGCGCTCGCGAGCGCGGCGCTCGGGGCGCGCGACGCGGTCGCGATCGAGAAGCCGTTCGGCGTCGACCTCGCGTCGGCGCGACGGCTCAACGGCGTGTTGCGGTGCGAGCTGCCCGAGCCGTCGATCTTCCGGATCGATCACTTCCTCTCCGACGAGCTCGTGCGCCGGGTGACCGCGCTGCGGTTCCTGAACCGGATCTTCGAGCCGGTGTGGAACGCGGTGCACGTCGAGCGCGTCGAGATCTCGTGGCTCGAGAGCCTGACCCTCGAGGGACGCGCCGGGTACTACGACCAGGCGGGCGCGCTGCGAGACATGGTGCAGAGCCATCTGATGGAGGTGATGGCGCTCGTCGTGATGGAGCCGCCCTCGCGCGCCGACGCAGCCTCGTATCGCGCGGCGCGCCTCGAGGCGCTGCGCGCGGTCGCGACGCCTTCGCTCGACGAGATCCGATCGCGGACGCTGCGCGCGAGGTACACCGCGGGCGCGATCGGGACGCGGCGCGTTCCCTCGTACGTCGACGAGCCCGGCGTCGATCCGCGACGCGACACCGAGACGTACGCGTCGCTGACGCTCGGCATCGAGACCATGCGCTGGAGCGGCGTCCCGTTCACGCTGCGCTCGGGCAAGGCGTTCGCGACGAGCGCGGCGGAGATCGCGATCCACTTCCGCGCGCTGCCTCGCTACGTGCGCGACACGTGGCCCGGCGTGGAGCCGAACACGCTGCGCCTCGGGCTCACGGAGCCGTACGTGCGAGTGGCCACGACGCTCGACGGCCCCGACGGCGTCGCGGAGAGCCGTGCGCTCGAGCTGTGCGCGTCGCCGCCGCGCCGATCGGTGTACGCGAACCTGATGCTCGACATGCTGCGAGGTGACCCGGCGCTGTTCATCCTCGGCGAAGAGGCCGAGGAGGCATGGCGGGTGATCGACCCGGTGATCGACGCGTGGCACGCGGGCGAGGTGCCGATGCGCGAGTACGCAGCGGGCGCATCGGCGCCGCCGAGCGCCGAGCGGAGACGACCCACGTCGATCGGCGCCACGCCCCAGGCTCCGTGATCGTCGTCAGCGCGTGCGCAGCTCGAGACCACGGTCGCGGAGCAAGGCATCGAGGCGCGTGAGATCGGCCTCGGGATCGCAGCTCACGGACACAGCGCCATTTGCATGGACGAACGCAGTGCCGCCGATGCTCGGCAGCAGCACGGTCCACCCGCCGTCATCGTCGTCGTGGGCGATCGACTGCGCGTCGGGGTCGAGGGCGAGCAGAACGTCGTGGGTCGCGCGCGCGTCGGCGAGCCAGTCGTCTTGGTCGCCCTCGTTGCTGGTCGGGTCGTACGTGCGGTGAGCCTGGCCTTCGAGCGGTTCGGCGTAGCGGACGTGGCAGGGCGCGGCGAGCTCCCCGGACTCGCATAGCCACGCGAGCGCGTGGGTGAGGTCGCCGGGGATGCACACGATCGCGTCGTGATGGCGAGGAAGCACGAAGAGCGCATCGGGGCGCTGCGGGTCGAGGACGATCTCGTCGCCTCGGGTGGTGTCGCCGAGGACGATGCAGCGCTGGGCGCGATCGCGGTCGAGCTCGAGCGTCGTCCAGAGCCAGTACGCGTCGACGCGCGCGCGCCACTCGGCGAGTTCCTCGATGATGCGGCGCGGCGGGTAGATGCGCACGAGTCCGCACTCGAGCGCTGCGCCGAAGCGCGTGACGTACTCGCGATAGCCGCCGGGGAACGTTACGCCGAGCGCGCGCTCGGCGGCGTCGACGTCGGAGGACGCGACGCCTGCATCGGGCCGCCCGAGCCACTGGATCGACGAGATCGGCGTGGGGCTCGCGGGAGGCGGCGACCACGCGCGTGCCGGGCGCGCGCTGCGAGGGATACGCTTCTCCGTCGCCGCATGCTCTTGGAATGCCGCTGCGAGGTCCCTCGCGGCCATCGACGTGGCCTCGGCCACGGCGAAGCTGCTGGCATCGAGTCGGAGCTTCCCATCGCGCCCGCGGAAGAGCTGGAGCAGCGCGACGTTCGCCCCTCGTCCGAGACCGAACCGCTCGACGGTTCCCACGCCGTAGACGACCCAGCCCTCACCGGCATCGGCAACGCCGGCGAAGGGCGCGTCGGCCGGTGGCAGGAGTGCCAGCGCGTTCTCGCTCAGCGTCGACGCCAAGAGCACACAGTCTCGCGCGGTGGCGAGATCATCACGCGCGACCGAGTCGTGCAGGCGCGCGATGACCTCCTGCGCTTCCGTCTTCAGGTCCATCGCGCGATGGTGAGCGGCCGCGCGTGCGACGAGCAACCCGTTCGGCGAGCCCTGCGAATGGCGCCCGACGCGAGACATTTCGGCGCTACGCTTCGGCCCCCTGCATGGCTGCCTACATCCACCCCACCGCGATCGTCGACGACGGCGCCGAGCTCGGCGACGGCACCAAGGTCTGGCACTTCGTCCACGTCTCCACCGCGGCGCGCATCGGCGCACGCTGCTCGCTCGGGCAGAACGTCTTCGTCGGGCGCGGCGTGCGCATCGGCAACGGCGTGAAGATCCAGAACAACGTGTCGGTGTACGAGGGCGTCGAGATCGCCGACGACGTGTTCCTCGGTCCGAGCTGCGTGTTCACCAACGTGAACGAGCCGCGCGCGTTCGTGGAGCGCAAGAGCGAGTACCGCGCGACGAAGGTCTCGCGCGGCGCGAGCATCGGGGCCAACGCGACGATCGTTTGTGGTCATACGATCGGCGAGTACGCGTTCGTCGCGGCGGGCGCGGTGGTGACCAGCGACGTGCCGCCGTACGCGCTGGTCGCGGGCGTGCCCGCGCGCCGGATGGGCTGGGTGAGCCGCCTCGGTCGTCGTCTGCGCGGCGAGGGCGTCGTGACGTGCCCCGAGAGCGGCGAGCGATATCGCATCGAAGGAGAGCGCTGCGTGCCCCTGAGCTCCGACGAGAACGACACGAGCCCGATCCCGCTGCTCGATCTCACCGCGCAGAACGGGCCGCTGCTCCCCGAGATCCGCGCCGCGATGGATCGCGTGATCGCGAAGAACGCGTTCATCCTCGGGCCCGAGGTCGACACGTTCGAGAAGGAGGTCGCGAAGCACATCGGGGTCGCGCACACGCTCGGCGTGTCGAGCGGCACCGACGCGCTGCTGCTCGCGCTCATGGCGCTCGACGTGGGGCAGGGCGACGAGGTGGTCACCACGCCGTACTCGTTCTTCGCGACCGCGGGCTGCGTCGCGCGGCTCGGCGCGAAGCCGGTGTTCGTCGACGTCGATCCGCGCACGATGAACATGGACGTCGCGCGGGCGCGCGCCGCGATCACCCCGCGCACCAAGGCGATCCTGCCGGTGCACCTCTTCGGTCAGCCGTGTGATCCCGAGGCCCTCGTCGCGCTCGGACGCGAGACGAACATCCCGATCATCGAGGACGCGGCGCAGGCGATCGGCGCGACGACGAAGCTCGGCCCGGTCGGTGGGCTCGGGGCGATCGGGTGCTTCTCGTTCTTCCCGAGCAAGAACCTCGGCGCGTTCGGCGACGCGGGGCTCGTCACGACGAACGACGCCGCGCTCGCCGAGAAGATGAAGCGCCTGCGCGCGCACGGCGCGCACCCGAAGTACTTCCACGCGCTGATCGGCGGCAACTTCCGGCTCGACGCGATCCAGGCCGCGGTGCTGCGCGTGAAGCTGCCGCACCTCGGCGCGTGGACCGAGGGACGTCGCGCGAACGCGGCGCTCTACGATCGACTGTTCGCCGAAGCCGGCCTCTCGAGCGACGCGCTGCGCACACCGGCGCGCGTCGAGACCGGGCACATCTACAACCAGTACGTGATCCGCACCGCGCACCGCGACGCGCTGAAGAAGCACCTCGGCGAGAGCGGGATCGCGACCGAGATCTACTACCCGCGCCCACTGCACCTGCAGGAGTGCTTCGCGTACCTCGGCCACGGGAAGGGCGCGTTCCCGGAGTCGGAGCGCGCGGCCGACGACTCGCTCGCGCTGCCGGTCTACGGCGAGCTCGGCGAAGCGCGCGTGCGGCGCATCGCGCGCACCGTGATCGACTTCCTGAAGGGCCGCGCTTGAAGGCGCGCTCCGTCGTGATCGCGATCGCGATCGTGATCGCGACGGCGTGCGCGAGCGCGCACGCGCAGGAGAGCGCGCCACCGGTCGTCGAGGCGATCGCGGGCGAGAGCGCGGGGACCGCGCTGCAGCGCGAGGTGATCGAGCGTTGGGCGCGCCTCTCGGCGCTGCGCATCCGCTTCGGGGAGAACCACGCCGACGTCCTGGGCGAGCGCGCGGCGCTGCGCGAGGCGATCGCGGCGATGCGCAGGACGCGCGCCCGCGTCGATCGCGCGGCGGTCGCGCGGTGGATCCGCGACCGCATCGCCGAGGTCGACGCGCGCCTCGGCGAGCTGAGCGTGAGCTGCTCGTCGGGGCACCCCGACGTGCGCACCGGACAGGCGCGACGCGAAGCGCTGAGCGAGGCGCTGACGACGATCGAGCGGCGCGGGCTCTTCGTGCCCACGCTCGCGCTCTGACGGCGCGGGTGGCACGACTCGACGCACTCGTTTGCCCACGCGTCGTTTGGATTGGCCGGAGATCCGCTCGGCACGACGCTCGCACTCGGTGCGCCGCGGAGGTGCGTTCGTGCTCGAGAGGCTTCGGTCGGCGCCGCTGGTGCTGGTGCTCTGTGCCTGTGGTGGGGGAGGTGGCGAGCCCGGGCCGGGACCGCACGACGGCGGTCCGCTCCCATCGACCTGCGAGGATCTCTTCGAAGGAGAGCCCGAGCTCGCGCTCGAGATCGGTCGCATCACGGACGGCGCGTTCACGCGTTGGTCCGATGGTGACGAGGTCGCCTTCGCGTGGGGCCCGCAGGGCGGCACGATGATCGTTCCGACCCTCCGCGCCGACGCGTCGCTCGATCCCGACGACGAGACCCCGTGCGTGTCGGTGGAGATCGCGAACCTCGAGCCCGAGGGTGGCACCGCGTTCGAGGGGTTCCGCGGCGCGCGCGTCGCGCTCGCCGGTGCGCGCGACGGAGACCGCGTCGTCGTGCAGGACGTGTTCGATCAGCTCGGATGGATCGAGATCCCGCGCGACACGCCGCTCGAGCTCGACGTCGTGGTGCGCGGCCGTCGTGCTGCCGCGCACGGCCGCGTCGCGCTCACGATCGTCCCGCCCCGGCCGGCGATCCCGCCCGAGTGCGAGTCGCTCCCGACGACCGGCTCGGGATGTCGCTACCGCATCGTGCCGGCGACCGCGCGCGTGGTGCGCATCTCGGAGGCGTCCGAGGGGTCCGCGCAGTGCCCCGCGGCGAGCGATGCGCGCTTCGTCGAGACGGAGGTCACGATCGATCCCGCCTACGCCGCGTGCACGACGGTGACGACGCGCCCGGGGTCGGCGCTCGTGCTCCAGCAATACCTGCCGTCGAGCGCGTGCCTCGAGAGCCTCGGCGTGGTCGAGGGCTCGACGCTCGACGCGGAGCTCCGCGTGATCTTCGCGGGCACGTGCTCGCCGGTGCTCGAGCAGATCACCGGGCTCGACGCGTGCGGCGACGCGTGCGTCGGGACGCCGTGATGGCCTATCGTCGGGGGTGATGCGCCCCGAAGATCTCGCGTTCGCGCCCGACTCGTTCGCAGCGCCGACCACACGCGCGCCCATCCGGGTCACGTGGCTCGGCACCGCGGGCTTCGCGATCGAGCACGAAGGCGTGGTCGTGCTGATCGATCCGTACGTGACGCGCGCCTCGATGTGGCAGTGCGTCCGCGCGCCGCTCGTGAGCGATCTCGACGCGATCGCGCGCTACGTGCCGCGCGCCGACGCGATCGTCACCGGGCACACGCACTTCGATCACGCGCTCGACGTGCCCGCGATCGCGCGCGCGACGGGCGCGAAGGTCTACGGGTCGCGCTCGTGCGTGCACCTGTGTCGCGCGTCGGGCGTGCCCCAGGAGCAGGTCATCGACGTCGAGGGCCGCGATGCGCGCGCCGAGGTCGGGCCCTTCGAGCTGCGCTTCGTGCCGAGCGCGCACTCGGCGTTCGCGCTCGGTCGAGTCCCGTTCCCCGGCGACATCGCGGACTGCGACGAGGTGCCGCTCGCGACGCATCGCTACAAGTGCGGCGCGGTGTTCGGCGTCGACGTGCGCGTCGCGGGAAAGCGCATCTATCACCTCGGGAGCGCGAACCTCGTCGACGCCGCGCCCGAGCGCGACGTGGATCTCCTCCTGATGTGCGTCGCGGGATGGACGACCACCGAGCGCTTCGCGCCGCGCGTCATGCGCGCGCTCGCGCCGCGCGCCGTGCTTCTCTCGCACTGGGACGACTTCTTCTCGCCCATGCGCAAGGGCGCGCGCGCCCTGCCCGCGATGAAGATGCCGCGCCTGGTCGACCAGCTCGTCGCGCAGGATCGCGACGTGCGCATCGGCACCGTGCCGCTGCTCGGATCGATCGCGATCTGACGCTCGTCAGCGGTACGGGTCGAACCGGGACGGCGCCTCGAGCATCGCGTTCATGCGCGACAGCTCGTCGGGCGCGTACGCGTCGGCGTGGCCCAGGGGCAGGTTGTCGCGGATGAACGACTCGATCACCTCGCGCGCGCCACCATCGCCGCCGCTGTCGTCGACGTCGCGCCACAGCTCGAACAGCTGACGACGACGCTGCGCCGCCGGGACGTCGTCGGCCCAGACCCGTGCGAGCCGACCCCGCAGTCGCCGCAGCGCGGCCGCCATCGCGCGCTCGCGCCCCTCGCGCTCGAGCCGCTCGATGAGCTCCGCGTTGTCGTCCTCGAAGCGCTGCTTCTCGGCGGCGTAGGGATCGCGGCCCTGCGCGCGCTCGATCATGTCGTTGAAGTCGAGCGTCCCACTCGCCGAGACGCCTTCGGTGCGGATCGCGGGGGCGTCTTCGTACTGCACCTGGCCGTCCGCGGTGATCACCGCCGTGAACGCGCCGTGCTCGAACACGTACGTTCCGTCGGGTCGCGCCCGCGCGACGAGGCGCTCGCGCGCGGTGTGCTGCTTCGTCATCGCCGCCGCGCGGAGCCGCTCGTCCAGGTCGCGCTGGGCCTCGTGCTCGCTGCGCGGCGCGAGCGCTTCGAGCGGCGCCGTGGCGGGGCCGGATCTCGTCGAAGGTGCGCCCTCGACGACGAACGCGCTCCGCGCGACCGCTGCGGGATCGACGAGCCGTCGGATGCGTTCTCGGCGCTCCGCCTCGGTCTCGGTCGCGGTGGGCGGCGCCTCGCGCACCGGTGGCGCCTCGAGCGGCGCTTCGCCCGTCGACTCGCTCGGCGTCGGCACGAGCGCCGCGACGTCGCCGTGCTCGCGTACGACCCGTGGCATCGCGCGCGATCGGGCCGCGCTCGGGATGACCTCGGCGCGCGCCGCGGGATCGCGCGGCCGCTCGTCCTCGCGCTGCGCGGGTGGTGGATCCTCGGTGAGCACGAACGTGACCTCGCGCGACGCTCGCGGCTCGATGGGCGGCGCGTCCGGCGCGAGCTGCAGCGCGAGCACCGCGAGCGCATGGAGCGCCGCGGAGCCGAGGATCGCCGCGGGAATCCGCCGACGCACCGCACGCATGCGTGCTCATCGTGGCCGCGCGCGCACATGGCGCGCAACCGGGGTCAGCCCTCGAGGCCCGCGACGCCGCGCAGGTACGCGTCGATCCACGACGCGACCGAGGGCACCCGCGCGCCCGCGAAGTCGTCGTAGAAGCCGTACGGATCGACCAGCACCGCGTCGATGCCCGCGGCGTTCGCGCCCGCGACGTCGACGCCCGGGATGTCGCCGAGATAGACCGTCTCGTGCGGCGCGATCCCGAGCCGCGACAGCGCGCGCCGGAAGATCTCGGGGTCCGGCTTGCGCACGCCCTCGTGGTGCGAGTCGACGATCGTCTCGAAGCACTGCGCGAGCCCCACGTGCGCGAGCAGCTCGGGCAGACGTCCTTCGGAGTTCGACACGATCGCGAGGCGCACGCCCGCCGCGCGGATGCGATCGAGCGCGGGCGGCAGATCCGCGGGCACGCTGCGCCAGAGGTTGAGCCGATCGTGCGAGCGCCGCAGCGGCGCGATCATCGCCCGCGCGAGCGCGGGATCGAGCCCGCCTTCCTCGAGCAGCGTGACGAGGTAGAGCCCCCAGCCCTCCTCGTGCGACACCCCCTCGCGCAGCAGCGCCTCGTAGCGGCGCTTCGCGCGCCCCTCCACCTCGCGCAGCCGCGCGGGATCGACGTGGTGGCCTTCGTCGCGAACGACCTCGGCCACCCCGTGCACGTCGAGGAACGCGATCGTGTTGCCGACGTCGAGCAGCAGGACGCGGAGCATGGTCGCGCAGGTCTACGCGATCACGCGTCGCTCACAAGAGCGGAGCTCACGAGAGCGGAGCTCACAACAGCGAGATCAGCCGGCGCGCGCGCTCGTCGGCGGCCTCGAGCAGGCTCGCGGCTTCGTCGGTCGGGATGCGCAGCCGCTCCACGAGCTCTCCGACGATCTTCTTCTCCTGCTCGCTCTGCTGGCCGTCGATGTACGTGAGGATCACGGCGTGCTGCAGGAGCACACGACGATCGGAGGCCGACAGCTCGCTCAGCGGCACGTCGTCGAGCGTGCGGCGCGTCTTGGCGTACTCGCGGATCGCTTCGCGGTCCGCACCCTGGATCTCGAACGAGTCGAGCAGGGCCTCGATGACCTCGCTCTCCTCGCCCTCGACACGCCCGTCCGCCCACGCGACCGCGACGAGCGACTTGAGCATGGCCTCTTGGTAGTCCTGCATCCGCGTTCTCCCCGTGTCGTGTGGCTCGCCGCGAGGCTAACACGCGAGGAGAAAGGAGGCCGAGCGCGCCCGACGGGGATTGGGGTGGAGGTGACGGACGCGCTCGGCCCGAGTGGACGCGAACCGCTGCGCCGCTCGAAGTCGTAAGTTCAACTTCCAGCTGTCGATTGTCAAATGCCCGGCCGCACGCGGGTGAGGCGGCTCACGCGCAGCTCAGCGAACCGGCTCGATCGCGCGCAGCGCGATCTTCTCGAGCGCGCGCCCGAACGCGTCGTGCGCGGGCTTGCCCGCGAGCCTGCGCTTGGCCTCGACGTAGTCGGGGAAGTAGCGAAGCCGCTTCGGCGTGGTGCGGTACGTCGCGCGCAAGAGCGGGATCGATCGCTCGAAGATCGCCCTCTCGCGCGGGCCGAACGGCAGCTCGAGCTGCTCGCGCAGCCGCGGCGGCAGCAGCCCCGCGGTGAGCACGCGGTACCACGCGACGAACGGCGCCGCGCTCGGCCGCGGCGGCTGCAGCAAGAACGCGGCGATCTCGAGCGCGGGACGACCCACCGTGATCGTCTCGCTCGCCATCATCGCGCGCATGTACTCCTCGAGCTCCGCGAACGAGCGCGGCATCACGCGCTCGGGGATCCCGAAGAGCCCCGCGAAGAGCCGCGACTCCGCGTAGTAGCGCTCCTTCTCCTCGCGCGTGAGCGGCGCGACGCCGAGCTCGTAGAGCATCACCGCGGTGTCGACGAGCGTCGCGTGCACCCAGAAGAGCGCCTCGGGATCGTTCGCGTGGTAGCGATGCCCGTCGCGATACGCGCCGACGTCCTCGCGGATCGGGCCCTTGATGCCGGTGTGGATCCGGTGCACGCGCCGCGCGCTCTCGATCGCGTGATCGAGATCGCCGAACACCATCGCGAACACGTGCATGAACGTGCGGCGGAAACGCCCGACGGGATCGCGCCTCGTGTCCGAGTGCTGATCGACCGCGTGCGCGACGTACGGATGCGCGAGCTGCAGCAGCGCGGCGCGCCCGCCGCCGAGCATGATGATCCCCTCGCGGTTGATCCTCCACGAGATCGAGCCCGGCCCGTAGATGCCGGCGCGCGGATCCCGCGTGCGGGCGCGGACCTCGGCGATGCGTCGCTCGAGCTCGTCCCGCGTGACCGTCGCTGCCGTCATCGCTCACCTCGTGGCTGGAGCTGGGAATGCGCGCGCTGCCCGAATTCTAACGTGCTATCTCGCCCCCCGCATGACGGCCGTCATCTTCGATCTCGATGGAACGCTGATCGACAGCCTCGCGGACATCGCCGCGTCGCTCAACCACGCGCTCGCCGAGGCCGGTCTGCCGACGCACACGATCGACGAGGTGCGCGGCCTCGTGGGCTACGGCGCGTCCGAGCTCGTGCGTGGCGCGCTGCCCCCCGAGCACCGCGATGCGCGCTTCGCAGACGTGCTCGCGCGCTACCGCGCGCGGTATCGCTCGCACCTGATCGTGGAGACGCGCCCCTACGAGGGCATCGTCGAGGTGCTCGAGGCGCTCGACGCGCGCGGCATCGCGAAGGCCGTGCTCACGAACAAGCCGCACGCCGCGTCGGTCGAGCTCGTCGAGCAGCTCTTCGCGCGCTTCCGCTTCGACGCGGTGCTCGGACAGAAGGACGGCATCCCGCACAAGCCGGATCCCACCGGCGCGCTCGAGATCGCGCGCGCGCTCGGCGTGCCTCCGGCGTCGATCGTCTTCGTCGGTGACGGCGACACCGACATGCGCACCGCGCGCAGCGCGGGGATGCTCGCGGTGGGCTGCCTCTGGGGGTTCCGAGATCGCGCGGCGCTCGAGGCCGCGGGCGCGCATCACCTGATCGCGCACCCGCGCGAGCTCCTGCCGATCATCGACTCGCGCAGCTGACCGGGCGCGCGCTCGGCGCGCGCACCCGAGGCGCGTCGGGATCGAAGAACGCGCGCGACGCGAGCGTCTGCCCGCGCATCGCGCGCAGCGCATCGGCCATCGCCTCGCGGATCGGCGGATCGTCCTCGATCGTCAGCGCGCTGGGGTCGCGCTCGCGGATCGCCGCGAACGCTCCGTCGCCACCGCTCACGAGGAAGTCGCTCGCGAGCACGTCGAGCACCTCGGTGTCGCGCACGCGACGACCATCGCGCGTGAGCGACACGACGAGCTCCCCGCGCACGCACCGCGCCTCGGCGCGCACGCCGCCGAGCGAGAGATGGCCGCCGCCGCGCGCGAGGTTCTGCGCGATCATCGCCGCGAGCTCCGACGCGCGCATCCGCACCATCGCGAACCGGTTGTCGAACGGGAACGCCTCGTACAGCGCGCCGTAGCGCAGCGGCCCGGCGGGCAGATCCGCGCGCAGCCCGCCGCCGTTGATGATCGCGGCATCGGCGTCGGGGCGCGCGCGCAGCATCAGATCGACGAACAGGTTCCCGAGCGCGCTCTCGCTGCCGTACTGCTTGACGAACGCCTCGCTCAGCGTCGGTCCGAGCTCGTCGTGGCGCTGCGTGTCGGCCTGGGCGAGCGAGGGCGCGATCACGTCCGCGACGCGCGCATCGGCGACGACCGCCGCGCCTTCGTAGTCACCGGGCGCGCACGCGGCGAGATCGCCCTCCGCGCTCGCGCCCTCGGCCCTGCAGAGCCGCTGCGGCGGCAGCACCCGCACGTCGATCACGCGCCCGCTCGCGCGCTCGATCACGAGGTCCACGCGCCCGAACGCGACGCCGTACGAGTACGCCTCGATGATCGGGATCCCGTTCACGCGATGCGCGACCGCCTGGTGCGTGTGCCCCCCGACGATCGCGTCGACGGTGCCCGGCGGGAGCGCGCGCGCGACCTCGAAGATCTCCTCCTCGGGATCGCAGCTCGAGAGATCGTCGGGATCGTCGAAGCGCTCGCACTTCCCGCCCGCGTGCGCGGTGACCACGACCATCGCCGCGCCGCGCGCCCGCAGCGCGCGCGCTTCCTCGGTGATCGCGTCGGCGAGCCCGCGCATCGCGAGGTCCGCCACGTTGGTCGAGATCGTCGTCGTGAGCGTCTGCTCGGTGGTCACGCCGATCACGCCGATCGAGATGCCCGCGCGCTCGAGCAGCACCGAGGGCACGCCGAGCTCGGCGCGCGCGCCGCTCTCGCGCTGCATCAGGTTCGCGCTGAGGAACGGGAAGCGCGCCTGCTCGATGCGCGCGCGCAGCGCACCGCGCGGATCGTCGCCGGCATCGCGCGGCGTCGCGCGCGGCCCGATCGGCCCGTAGTCGAACTCGTGGTTGCCGATCGTCACCGCGTCGTAGCCGAGCACCTCGTACGCGCGCACCACGCTCGCGCCCTCTTCGAGGTTCGACTCGAGCGTGCCCTGGAACATGTCGCCGCCGTCGAGGAGCAACACCGCGCCCTGGTCGCGCGCACGCGCCGCGCGGAGGTTCGCGAGGTAGCCGGCGAAGATCGGCAGCGCGCGGATGTGACCGTGGAGATCGTTGGTGCCGACGATCGAGATCGTCGCGTTCCGCGGCGCCGCGGGCGCGGTCTCCTGCGCGACGACGGTGGGCTCGGTGGAGCGAGCGGGCGGTGGCGCGTTCCCTCCGCACGAGGCGAGGAGGGGCGCGAGGACGAGGACGAGCGAACGACGCATCGCGCGGAGCGTAGCGCGCCCACGGCACGCCTCGGCGCGTCGAGGTGTTGCTCGCGCACCACGGTCACCGCGATATCGCACGGAATTCACGGTGGTCTCGTGTTTGCGATGGGCCCCGTCCGAACATCGGCTCGCCCGCCCCGGGCCCTCCGTCCGCACGCGAGCGAGCACTCCAGCCAGGAGCCCCGTCGCATGACTCGCATCGTCTTCGCGCTGAGCACCCTCGCGCTCGTCGGGTGCACTCCGTTCGCGCTCTCGCCGCCAGCGCGCACCCTCCCGCTCGAGAGCTCCGCGACGCTCGAAGAGGGCCAGGCCTCGGTGCAGATCGCGGGCTCGTACATCGACGCGATCGACGTGCGGGGCGGGAGCGGATCGGTGCGCGGGCGCGTCGGCGTCGCGTCGCAGATCGAGCTGCAGGCCGAGGGCACGATCGCGCACCTCGACTACGGCGACGAGCGCTCGCCGCTGCTCGGCGCGGGCCGGATGGGCGTGAAATTCGCGCCCATCGAGTCGGTCGGGCTGGTCGCGGGCGTGGGCGCGGGCGGGCACTCGTACGGTCCCTTCGTCGCGCCCGACATCGGCGTGATCTTCGCGTACGAGAACCCTTACGTCGTGCCATGGGGCGCGGCCCGTGCGTTCGTCAGCCTGCCCGTCGATCCGAGCACCGTGCGCGTCACCCAGCCCGACGGCGACACCGTCGAGACGTTCGATCTCACGCCGCCGAGCACCGCGGGCTGGCAGCTCTCGACCGGCATCCGCATCCCGGTCGTGATCGACGCCGAGCTCGATCGACCGCGGCGCGGATCGCGCGTCGACATCCACCTCGGCGTCGCGTACTCGCGCCTGCACGGCCTCGAGGGCGGAGACGAGATCGGCCTCTACCAGGTCGAGGCCGGCGTCGAGATCGTGATCGATCCCAGCGTCGGCGCGCGCGCGCCCGCGGAGCTGTGATAGATCGCGGCCCATGCAGCCGTTCCTGGTGGGCGTCGCGGGGGGCACGGGGTCGGGCAAGACCACGGTGGCGCGGAAGATCGCGGGCGCGGTCCCGGCCGAGATGGTCGCGATCCTCGAGCACGACAGCTACTACCTCGATCGCCCCGACCTCACGTACGAGGATCGCTGCCAGCTCAACTTCGATCATCCCGACGCGCTCGAGTCGTCGCTGCTCCTGCACCACGTGCGCGAGCTGAAGCGCGGCCGAGCGGTCGAGATCCCGATGTACGACTTCAAGATCCACCGCCGCAGCCCGTACACGCGGCGCGTGGAGCCGACGACGATCATCGTCGTCGAGGGCATCCTCATCTTCAGCGACCCCGAGCTGCGCGCCGAGCTCGACCTCAAGCTCTTCGTCGACACCGACGCCGACATCCGCGTGCTGCGTCGCGTGCGTCGCGACATGGAGCACCGCGGTCGCAGCTTCGAGGCGGTGCGCGAGCAGTACTACTCGACGGTGCGCCCGATGCATCTGCAGTTCGTCGAGCCGAGCAAGCGCTGGGCGGACGTGATCATCCCGGAGGGCGGCGACAACCACGTCGCGCTCGACCTGATCGTCGCGAAGATCCAGTCGGTGCTCGCGAGCCGCGGCAGGATCTGAGCGGCTGCTACAGCGCGGCGATCGACTGGAGCACACGCGCGAAGAGCGCGTCCGGACGGCCGGTCACGTCGACTGGCGTCGTCATCTTCAGCATCACGAGGTGCCCTGCGTGACGGAGCTGCACGTGGACGCTCTCGGCGTCTCGCAGCTCGCCGCCGCGAATCGCGGCGCTGCTCCGGTACCGCGACACCGCCGCATCGGAGATCCCGGGGAGCGCGAGCGTGCGCGCTGGCTCCAGCATCACGAAGCCCGGCGCTCCCTCGATCGTCCGGACACCCTCTCGAGCCAGCTCGAGCACTGGTCTCTGCGTGTCCGACGGGCTCACCCACAGATGCACGACCGGCGTCACGCCCCGCTGGCGGTCGCGCACCAGCACGAGCTCGCTGACGCGTCCCGAGCGCTCCACGGTTTCCTGCGCACGCGCCGCGCGCTCGTCGATGCTCCGATCACCAGTGGTCGTCATGCGGCGAATGCAGCGGGACTCGTCCTCGCTGCGGACCTGCCAGTCCGGGAGCGCGAGGCGGACGCGCGCGGCGGTGATCTCGTACGGCACCAGCGCGTCGCTCGACGTCTGTGACTGTGCGCTCGAGCATGCCGCGCTCACGATGGCGAGCGCCGCGATCGCGACGCCGAGCGTGTCGTGGCTCCGTCTCCGTGTCTCCGCGCGCCGTCTCGTGTCGTCCATCGCTCGTCGCGCGCATCCTGAAGCGCCCGCGCGCGTTGCGCCCGCACGCCCGACCGGCTGCTCGACTCGCCACCCCTCGGCCTGACGGGCCGCCACCCGCCGTCCGCCACCCGCCGCCAGATCGCGCGAAAAACGCTGGGTAAGTGTGTGCGGAGGTAGGGCACGTCGATTGCCATCGGCTCGGGCACGAAAGGTCCGATCCGATGACCCGCACACTCCGCTGGCTCGCCCTCGTCCCCGCGCTGCTCGCCTGCCAGGCCGCTCCGGCCGACAAGGGCGTCGAAGAAGACGCGCCGCTCGAGGGCGCGGCCGACTCGTTCCGCAACCCGATCGATCACGGCGCGCTCGCGCTCGGCGGATCGGTCAGCGCGGAGATCACGCGCGACGAGTCGTTTCACGCGTGGACGTTCGAGCTCGGCGCGCAGGCGTCGATCACGCTGCGCACCGAGGGCGCGCGCGAGGTGGACACGATGCTCTACCTCTATCGCGAAGGCCCGCGCGGCTGGGGCTCGTACATCGCGCGCAACGACGACGCCGGCGGCACGCTGTGGTCGGCGCTCTCGCGCGATCTCGGCGCGGGGCGCTATCGCGTGATCGTGAAGGGCTACGATCGCCGAGTGCGCGGCGCGTTCACGCTCGTGAGCGAGTGCAGCGGCGAAGGGTGCCCGCGCGACGCGGGTGAGTGCCTCTTCGGGACGACGTACCGACAGCTGCGCGACAGCGCGCACTTCGAGCCGCTGCTCTCGACGGTGGTGCGCTCGCCCGACGGCATCTCGGCGGCGCGCGCGGCGCAGATCGTCGCGGCGGTGCGCGTCGCGTACGAGGACGCGACCGATCTCGCGAGCGCGCTCGCGGCGGTCGATCAGAACGAGGTGAACGTGCTCGAGCTCGCCGAGGTCGCGACCGGGCGCCGCTTCGTGGTGATCGAGTACGGCGCGGGCGACAACTCGTACGGCGCGGTGCTCGTCGGCGACACGACCGAGCTCGGCGCGGAGATCCACGACGGCGATCTCTACGAGTGCGTCGTGCTCGGCGCGCCCGGCGGCGCGCGCATCGGTGCGGACTGCGAGGGCTGGACCGGCAACACGTGCGCGGAAGGGCTGCGCTGCCAGGGCTTCGTGGAAGAGCAGGGCGCAGGTCGCTGTGCGCCCGAGGCGCGCGTCGAGGGCGAAGGCGCGCCGTGCTCGGCGAGCGTCGCGTGCGCCGACGAGCAGCTCGTGTGCGCGGGCCTCACGCGCGGTGACGAAGGCGTGTGCGTGCCCACTTGGCTGCGCGGCTCGTACGGCGAGGGCTACTCGATCGAGATCGGCGACGACGCGGTGCTCGAGCGCAGCGTGATCGTGTACGGCCTCGCGACGGTGGACACCGACGTGGAGATCCGCGCGCTCCTGAACCACTCGCGCCCCTCGGATCTGCGGGTGACGCTCACGAACCCCGCGGGCACCGAGGTCGTGCTGTTCGAGGGAGACGCCGAGCCCGGCTACGTCGAGCTCGACGGCCCCGTGCGCGGCTTCTCGGGCGACGAGCAGGTCAACGGCACCTGGACGCTGCGCGTCGCCGACCGCGTGAGCGGTGAGGTCGGCACGCTCGAGCGCTGGGCGATCGACGTCACGTCGCGCTGGGACTGAGTCTTCCGGGGGAGGCTGCGCCCCTCCCCTCTCGACCCCGGGCCGCTTCGCGGAGCGCGCCCGGGGCGCAGGCTCACGGCTCGTCGCCGAAGAACGTCCCGAGCGCGCGCGCGGTCTCGACCATCTCGCTCTTCGGATCGACGAGCTTCGGCTTCGCGATCGCATCGGCGATCGGCAGCGTCACGATCTGCCCGTCGCGCAGCGCGACCATCCGACCGAACTGCTTGGTCGCGACGAGGTCCGCCGCAGCGCGCCCGTACCGCGTGGCGAGGTTGCGATCGAAGCTCGACGGAGGGCCGCCGCGCTGGATGTGTCCGAGCACCGTCACGCGGATGTCGGCGCTCACGAGCTCGCGCAGCCCCTCCGCCACGCGCGATCCGGCGCCCATCAGACGCGGCATCGCGCCGGCGCGCGTCTCGCCGATGCTCCGATCGCCGCCGAGCGGCTTCGCGCCTTCGCTGACGACGATGATCGAGTACTTCTGCTTCGCCGCGCTGCGCTGCGCGATCATCTTCGCGATCGCGTCGATGCGATACGGGATCTCGGGGATGAGGATCGCGTCCGCACCGCCCGCGAGCCCCGCGTGCAGCGCGATCCACCCGGCGTCGCGCCCCATCACCTCGACGAGCATCACGCGGTCGTGGCTCGCCGCGGTGTCGCTCAGTCGATCGATCGCCTCGGTGGCGATGCAGACCGCGGTGTCGAACCCGAACGTCTGATCGGTCGCGCCGAGGTCGTTGTCGATCGTCTTCGGCACCCCGACGATCGGCATGCCCTTCTCGAAGAAGCGCTGGGCGATCCGCATCGAGCCGTCGCCGCCGATCGAGATGATCGCGTCGAGCCCGATCCTGTGCATGTTCTCGAGCACGCGATCGGAGATGTCGGTCTCGATCTCCTTGCCGCTCTCGCTCTTCACGACGTAGTGGAACGGATCGCCGCGGTTCGACGTGCCGAGGATCGTCCCGCCGCGCGTCTGGATGCCGCGCACGTCCATCTCGGTGAGCCACCGGTTCCCGTGCGGTGATTGGTATCCGAGGTCGACGAGGCCGTGGAACGCATCCTCGATGCCGAGCATCTCGAAGCCGTGCCGGGCGATCCCCGTCTTCACCGCGGCACGGATGACCGCGTTGAGCCCCGGACAGTCGCCGCCGCCCGTCAGAATGCCGACCTTCATGGCATCCAGCATATAGAACCCGCGTGCGCGCGCGCCGTGGTATGTGACCGGCGCCATGGCGACCCGCCGCAAACGACCGGCACCGACGCCCCCACCGCCCGAGCCCGAGAGCACCCCCGAGGACGAGCTCGCGCCGGCCGTCGCGGCCGACGAGATCCGCGTGCGACGCATCCATCGCCGCGATCTGAACCGCGTGTGGGAGTTCCTGAAGCTCGTCTTCCGCGACGTGAACCGTCAGACGCTCGAGTACCAGCGCCCGCGCAGCAAGCAGCGGTTCATCGAGCAGTACGAGGAGGAAGGCATCGAGCAGCTCGTGTTCGAGGTCGACGGCGACATCGTCGGGTACGCGGAGTGCGCGTTCGAGGTCACCGGCTCGGACAACTGGATCAACCCGCGCTTCTTCGAGTCGCGCGACATGCGGCCGCTCTTCGTCGAGGAGCTCGCGTCGCACCCGAGCTACCAGGGGCGCGGCGTCGGCATGTTCATGCTCGAGCAGCTGCAGCACCTCGCGCGCGTGCGCGGCTGCACGCACCTCGTGCTCGAGGTCGCGGAGAACAACGACTCGGCGCTGAAGTTCTATCGGAAGCGCAACTTCTACAAGCTCGATGCCGCGATCTTCCTCGCGCAGAAGGTCGAGAGCGAGCCCGAGCTGCTCCCGCCTCGGAAGCTCGAGAGGAAGCGCGACGAGGACGAGCCCGAGGACGGCGGGGACGGCGCGGCGGAAGCCGGCTGAGCCGAGCTTCCCGGGTGCGTCCCGCGATGCACGCGTCGTGTCTCCCCGGGAACACGACGCGCGCGGCGTGCCGCCGGATTCCCGAGCAGATTCACGGGCTCCAGCCCTGGCCACGTGCTTGCGACGACGCCTCCTCGGAGGGTCGGTCATGCGCACGGTGCTTCGCCTCGGTGTCTTCCTCGCGGTGCTCTCGAACGTCTCGGCTCCAGTCGCGCACGCGATCGTGCTGCGCGACGACGTCCAACCGACGACGAGCGACGCGTTCGCCGAGGTGATGGGCGAGCACGAGACGGCGTTCCTCGTCGACCGCGCGCACGCGGGCCGCGCGCACAACGTCGCGCTCGCGGCGTCGCTGCTCGACGGCGTGGTGCTCGCGCCGGGCGCGGAGCTCTCGTTCAACGATCGCGTCGGTCCGCGCACGCTCGAGGCGGGCTTCCGCGAGGCGCCCGAGCTGCACGACGGTCACCTCCACGAAGGCGTCGGTGGCGGCGTCTGTCAGGTCGCGACGACGCTGCACATCGCGTCGCTGCGCGCAGGGCTCGAGATCGTGGAGCATCGCGCGCACAGCATCCCGCTCTCGTACGCGCCTGCGGGCCTCGACGCGACGGTGTCGTACGGGCGCATCGACTTCCGTGTGCGGAACCCGTTCGCGCACGCGGTGCGGGTGCGCGCGGTCGCCGTCGAGGGCGAGCTCGTGGTGCGCATCGAGGGCGCGCAGGCGCACGCGCCGGCGGACGTCGAGGCGACGGTGGTGCGCACGATCGAGCGCAACGAGACGCGTGTGGTCGACGCGACGCTCGCGAGCGGCGCGCGCGTGGTGGAGGATCGCGGCCGCGACGGCGTGGTGGTGCGGGTGCGCGCGACGAGCGCGGACGGCACGCGCGTCGAGCGCACGGTCCGCTACGGCGCGTCGTCGCGCGTGGTGCGCGTCGGCGCGTGATCAGGTCCGGTCGGGGGCGAGCTCGGTGCTCGCGGCGCGCCGCTCGCGGGCTCCGCGATCGAGCATCAGCAACACGCCGCCGACCAGCGCCGGCACCTGGCCCGTCACGTAGCCGAGCAGCGCGACGAGCACCGCGTCGCTGGTGGGAACGCCCGCGCCCGCGAGCAGCATCACCGCGACGCCCTCGCGCACGCCGACGCCGCCGATCGACAGCGGCAGCAGGATCGCGATGGTGATCGCATTGCCGACCGCGAGCAGCGTCGTCGTCGAGGCCGCGACGCCGAGCGACGCGCCGGTCGCGGCGAACACCGCCGAGATCGCGAGGTGCGTCACGATGCCGAGCACGAGGGCCGACGCGATGCGCGACGCCGAGAGCTGCTGCGCCGCGAGCGCCTCCGCGATCTTCTCGACGCGCCCGCGGATCGCGCGCGGCGCGACGCGCGCCAGCGCGCGCGTGCGCGCCGGCGACGCGAGCAGGAAGAGCCCGAGCACCGAGCCCGCCGCGATCGCGAGGGCGAGCGGCAGCGCGCCTGGGCCGAGACGATCGAGCGCACCGAGCGGCGCGAGCACCGCGCACACCGCGGCCATGCCCACGAGCCCGAAGAGCTTCTCGACGAGGATCACGCCCGCGCTCCCCGGCATGTCGCCGGTGCGCCGCGCGACGTCGTAGGCGCGCCAGCCGTCGAGCCCCGCGGTCGAGGGCGTGAAGGCTCCGATGAAGCGTCCGATCAGGAACGAGCGCAGCAGCCACGGCGCGGGCTGCCCGAGGCCACGCGCGTCGAGGAGCACGCGCCAACGGGCCACGCCCGAGAGCACCGCCGCGAAGTGCAGCGCGACCGCGACGACGAGGGGAACCGCGGCGAGCTGCCCGATGCGCTCGCCGAGCGCGTCCATGCCCTCGCGCTCGGCGATCGTCATGACGAGCCACGCGAGCAGGCCGATCGAGATGGCGGCCTTCACCGCGAGCAGGAGCCGAGCGCGCTTCTGCATGGAGCCCCCTCGCTACCTTCCGGGCTCCGTGGGGTCAAGCTCTCGCCGTGTGGCGCGCCGAGCGACGTCGCGCTCTCCGCGGGAATTCGCGCCGCGCCGGGAGCATCCCGGCGCGACGCGATCAGCGGGCGTCCTTCGCGACGAAGCGCTCCGCGTCCGCGACGTCTTCCTTGCTGCCGATGAACAGCGGCACGCGCTGGTGCAGCGCCGTGGGCTCCACGTCGAGCACGCGCTGCGTCCCCGTCGACGCCGCGCCGCCCGCCGCCTCCGCGATGAACGCCATCGGCGAGCACTCGTACAGCAGCCGCAGCTTGCCCTCGGGCGCCTTGCGATCCCCCGGGTACGCGAAGACGCCGCCGCGCAGCAGCGTGCGATGGAAGTCCGCGACGAGCGATCCCACGTAGCGCATCCCGTAGGGCTTCCCGCCCGGCGCCTTGTCGCTCTTCAGCGTGTCGATCCACTCGGTCACGCCGGGCGTCCACTTGCTGCGGTTGCCCTCGTTGATCGAGTACGTGTTGCCGCGCGTCGGCATCCGCAGGTTCTCGTGCGAGAGGAAGAACTCGCCGACCAGCGGGTCGAGCGTGAAGCCGTGCACGCCGTCGCCGGTCGTGTAGACGAGCATCGTGCTCGAGCCGTAGATGATGTAGCCCGCCGCGACCTGCTTGTGCCCTGCCTGCAGGCAGTCCTGCGCGGTGCCGGGGCCGCTCGCGGTGACGCGACGGTGGATCGAGAAGATCGTCCCGATCGACACGTTCACGTCGATGTTCGAGCTGCCGTCGAGCGGATCGAACATCAGCACGTACTTGCCCTGCGGGTACTGCGGCGGGACGGGGATCGTCGTCTCGTCCTCCTCGCTCGCCATCACGCAGACGTGGCCGCCCGCTTCCACGCAGCGCACGAGGATCTTGTTGGCGAGCTCGTCGAGCTTCTGCACGGTCTCGCCCTGCACGTTCACCGCGCCGGTCGCGCCGAGGACGTCGGCGAGCCCCGCCTTCGCGACCTTGCTCGCGATGACGCGCCCCGCGAGCGCGATCGCCTGGAACAGCCCGGTGAAGTCGCCGCTCGCGCCCGGCGTGCGGCGTTGACGCTCGAGGATGTGCCGGTCGAGCGTCCAGCCGAGCTCGTCACCGCTGCTCGGGCCCACCGATTGATTCGTGCTCATCGCGTCTCTCTCGTCCTCTCGTCGAACGTCAAATCCGGCGGCGCGCCGGGCGCGTGCTCGCGGCGTGCTCGGTCGCGCCGAGCGCATCGTCGTCGTCGACCGCGACGCGCGCGCGCGGTCCACGGGTCTCGCCCTTGCCGCCGCCCGAGCCCTTCTTCGCGCCGCCGTCGTCGCTGTTGTCGAGCTCGACCAGCGACCCGTAGACCCCGGCGATCGCGGGGAGGAAGATCACCGGCAGCGCCGTCCACGCCGCGCTCCCGACCCCGGGGAAGGGCAGCTGCACCGCGCCGTAGGCCGAGCCCAGCCAGTACAGCAGCGCGCCGATGCCGACGCCGACGAGGCCCTTCAGCAGCGCCTCGATCCACGCGCCTTCCCGCCACGGCGGCTTGCCCGCGAACACGCCGGTCGTCCCCGACGTGCCCATCGCGAGCAGGTACCCGAGCAGCCCGCCCGAGGTGACGAGCAGCGGTCCGCCGGTGGCAGAGTGGAGCCCGTACTGGATGCCGGCTCCGATCGCGGCACCGAGCACGAGCCCCTTCAGCAGGCCGACCACGAGCCGCTTGAGCATGCGGCGAGGGTAATCGCCACATGTCCAGCGGCAAGCGAACCGTTCACCGCACGACGTGCGAGATCGCGCCCGCTTCGCCCGTCGTCACCTGCAGCTGACCGACCGACTGCTGCACGCAGCGCTCGCTCTGCGTGCCCTGCCACGGCGGGTCGAGCGAGAGCCGCACCATCCCGTCGCGGCCCCACTGCGCGCGGACCATCGTCAGCTCGCCGCGGGGCACGCACGCGCGGATCGCGCTGCGCCGCGCGTCGAGCTGACCGCGGATCGCCTGATCGACCGCGGGATCCGCGCGCTGCGGCACCACCACGACCGAGCTGTCCGGCGTCGACGGCGTGGGCGCCGTCACCCGACCGGGCGGCGGCGTCGCCTCCACCACGCGACCGGTCGCGCCTGCGCCCGCGGGCGGCGTCGTCATCGCCCACTCGCACTGCGACACGTCGCACGCGAGCTGGTACTGCGCGCTGCGCCCGCAGCCCGACACCTGCCGCACGTTCTCGGTCGGCGCGCTCACCACGAGGCGCTCGAGCGGGCAGACCATCTCGTTCGCCGCGCGCATGTTCACGGGCATGATCGGCTGCCACTCGGCGTAGCGCGAGCCCTGCACGAGCGCGTACTCGCGCACCACGCCGCAGCCCATCGTGGAGAACACGCGCTCCGAGACCTGACGGATGCCGATCTCGCGCGCCGGGCACGCCGTGTGGCGCGACGCGACGGCCTGCAGGTTCTCGAGCCGTCTCGCGGTCGCGACCGGAGCCGCCGGCGGATAGCCCGTCGAAGGAGTGCTGCATCCCGCCACGACGCTCGCGATCGCGAGCGCCGCGAGCATCGCTTGCTTCGTGCGCATGCCGCGATGCAGAGCATCACGCGCGCCAGCTCTCGGGAGCGGACTGCCGCGCTCTCACGCGATCGGCGCGAGAGCGCGGCCCATCACAGCATGACCAGGCCGCGACGGGCGGCGATGACCACCGCCTCGGTGCGCGTGCCCGCGCCGAGCTTCACGAGGATGCCGTTCACGTGGAACTTCGCGGTGTGCTCGCTGATCCCGAGACGGCGCGCGATGCGACGGTTGGAGAACCCGCCCGCGAGCAGCTCGAGGACCTCGTGCTCACGCGACGTGAGCTGCACCGGCGGTCCGTCCTCGCCCGTCGGCGGCGGAGGACCGAGCGTGAAGTCGAGCACCGTCAAGCCCGCCGCGACCGCGCTGAGCGCAGCCACGAGCCGAGGCCCGTCGGGACGACGCATGACCGCACCGCGCGCACCGCGCGCGAGCGCCGCGCGCGCCTGGGGCTCGCCTTCCGCGAGCACGACGCTCGGGATGTCGAGCTCCGCGACCGGCTGGAGGCCGGCGTCGAGACGTGCGCGCGACTGGCGATCACCCCCGTCGGGGTTGACCGCGCCGGGATCGAGCAACGCGACGTGCGCGTCCTCTGCGCGCTCGACGACGCGCACCGCAGTTTCCTTGGCGAGGCTGGCCGCGAGCGCTTCGCGTACCAGGGGATCGTCCGCGACCACCAGCACACGGAGCGCTTCGCCAGGGTTGGGCCGCCGGATCTTCGAATTGGCCGACACAGTTCCAGAACCTGCGGCTGGACGCCCTGGTGTCAACGGTAGGACATCGCATGGTCGCCCCTCCCCGAGCAGTCGGGCAGGGGCTGCCTCGTGGGGCGATGCGCCGCACGTGGTCGCACGCGCACCCTCGCTCGCGTGGTGGCTCTCGTATTCCCGAGCCGCCGAGGAGAGTGCGTGATGAGCAGTTCGATGCTGGAGCTCGGCGACTCGCTCGCCGTCGCGGTGGAGCGTGCGTCGGCGTCCGTGGTGCAGGTGGTGTCCCCACGCCGCGCGAGCGGCACGGTGTGGAGCGACGATCTCGTCGTCACCGCCGCGCACGTCGTGCGTCGCGACGACGCGCGCGTGCGCCTGCACGACGGGACCGAGCGCGCCGCGCAGGTGATCGGCGGCGACCCCGCGACCGACGTCGCGGTGCTGCGCGTCGATGGTGGTGGCCTCACGCCGATCACGTTCGCCGACGCGAGCGCGGTGAAGGTCGGTCACCTCGCGCTCGCGCTCGGTCGTCCGGGGCGCAGCGTGCGCGCGAGCCTGCGCATGATCGGCGTGATCGGGACCGACGTGCCGACGCGCGCGGGCGCGCGCCTGTCGCGCTGGATCGAGAGCGATCGCGCCCTGCCCGCGGGGTTCTCGGGCGGGCCGCTCGTCGACGTGACGGGCGCGGCGATCGGGATGAGCACCGACGGCCTGGTGCGCGGCGCGGACCTCGCGCTCGCGAAGGAAGAGCTCGCGCGCGTCGTCGACGAGATCGCCGCGCACGGTCAGGTGCGTCGCGGGTGGCTCGGCGTCGCGGTGCACCCGGTGCGCCTGCCCGACGTGGTCGGCGCCGAGATCCAGCAGCGCAGCGGCGCGCTGATCGTCGCGGTCGAGCCGAAGAGCCCGGCCGACGTCGCGGGGCTCGTGCTCGGCGACGTGATCTGGGCGATCGAGGGCGCGAAGGTGCGCGGGCCCGAGGACGTGATCGGCGCGCTCCGCAGCCGCGTCGATCAGTCGCTGCGCGTCAGCATCGTGCGCGCGGGCAAGCTCGAGGACCGCACGGTGACCACGGTCGCGCGCGCGGCGTGAGGGACGTGTGAGCGTGGTCCACGTCGCGATACGCTCGCGGCGTGGACGAACGGCTCGAAGGAACGACGCTCGGCCGGTATCGCGTCGGGCGTCTCCTCGGATCGGGCGGGATGGGCGCGGTGCACGCGGGGGTGCAGGAGCCGCTGGGACGCCCCGTCGCGATCAAGGTGCTGCGCCCCGAGATCTCGCGGAACGCCGACATCGTCGCGCGCTTCAAGCGCGAGGCGGAGCTCGCGGCGTCGCTCTCGCATCCCAACATCGCGCAGGTGACGGACTTCGGCGTCCACGACGCTGGTCCGAACGAGGGCCGCGCGTACCTCGTGATGGATCTGCTGGAGGGCGAGTCCCTCGCGGCGCTGCTCGCGCGCGAAGGGCGCCTGTCCGAGGGGCGCGCGCAGCGCATCACGATGCAGGTGCTGAGCGCGCTCGCGGTCGCGCACGAGCGCGGCATCGTCCATCGCGATCTGAAGCCCGAGAACGTGTTCGTGCAGCGCGTGAGCGGGATGGAGCTCGTGAAGCTGCTCGACTTCGGCATCGCGCGGATGCTCGACGACGATCACTCGATGACGCGCACCGGCGCGGTGCTCGGCACGCCCGCGTACATGAGCCCGGAGCAGGCGCGCGGCCGGCGCGTCGACGCGCGCAGCGACGTGTGGTCGATCGGCGCGGTGATGTACCAGATGCTCGCGGGGCGCCGGCCGTTCGAGAAAGACAACTACCACGAGCTCATGTTCGCGGTGGTCGAGGAGACACCGGCCTCGCTGCGCGAGCTCGATCCCGCGACGTCGCTCGCGCTCGCGAGCATCGTCGAGCGCGCGATGCACAAGACACCCGAGGCGCGCTTCGCGAGCGCGCGCGAGATGGCCGACGCGCTCGCGGCGGTCACCGGGCTGCGCGAGGACGTCGCGGGGATGCCGGTCACGCGCGTGTCGACGGGGGCCGGGTCGGATCCGGGCGCGCGAGCCGGGCGGGGACCGCGGGACGTGTCGGACGGCGCGTTCGCCGCGACGATGGCCTCGACGGGGTCGGGGTCCGGGTCCGGGACGGCTCCGGGGAAGGGAGCGGGGCAGGGGCGGGACGCGGCGCCGCGACGGGGGACGGCGGCGTGGATCGCGCTGGCGGTGATCGCGGGGATGATCGGCGCCGGTGCGTGGGCGCTCGCGGGGCGTGGAGACGACGTCGCTACGACGACGACGACGACGACGACGAGCGGCGCGGAGGCGGAAGTCGCTGCGCCGATGATGCCGATCGCGCCGACGGCGGCCGAGACCGCGACCGAGTCCGAGTCCGCGACCGAGTCCGAGTCCGAGTCCGCGACCGAGTCCGAGTCCGCGACCGAAGCTGCCGCGACCGCGACCGAAGCTGCCGCGCCCGAGACCGCGGCCGTCGCGCCGCGTGCTCCTGCCGCGCCGCACGAGATCACCGCGACGTGTGGAGGCTCGGAGGTGCAGCTCGTGATCGTCGGGCGGCGCGAGCGGGTGTGGGCCTCGAGCGCCGCCGCGATCGAGAACGTGCCCCCCGGCACCATCACGCAGCTGCGCGATCTCGTGAACGCGCGCGCCGCCGCGATGAGCGCGTGTCATCGCGGCCACGCGCTCCTCCAGGGGCAGTGGTACACGCTCAGCGTCGGCGCCGACGGACGCGTGCAGCGCGTCGAGCCGTTCGTGTTCTGCCCGATCGATCCGCCGGTCGTGCAGTGCATGGAGCGCGCGCTCGTGGGCACCGAGCTGCTGCCGAGCGAAGGCGGCTATTCGTTCAAGGTCGGCGTCGGCGTCTCGCGCTGATCGTCAATACAGCACCGTGATCGGATCGAGGTTCAGCCCCGCGGGCGACGAGTAGCTCGTGAAGCTCCCGAGGCCGTACGCGATCAGCCCGAACGGCTCCGTGCTCGAAATCGCGTGCGTGCCGCCCGCGAGCGGGATCACCGCGATCTCGCGCCCGCCCACCGTCACGAACGTCGCGCTCACCGCCGCGCCGTCGAGCGTCAGCGCCACGCCCGGCTGCCGCACCACGAGCAGGTGGTTCTGCCCGTTCGTGCCCGCGTTGTACGAGCTCGGCAGCACGAACGTGTAGTCCTCGCGGTACTGCTCCGAGGGCACCAGCACCGTCACGTCGGGATCACCCCGCTGCGCTGCGGGCTCCGTCGCGTACTGACCGCGCAGGTACTGCGCGACCATGATCGCGCTCGTCCCGGTCACCTCGAACGGGCTCGTCACGTCGAGCTCGAGGAACTCGCCGCCCCGCAGCGCGCCACCGCCCACGCCGCCCTGCGGCGGGCTCACCGTGACCGTCGTGTCCTCGTACGCGATCACCCGCAGCACGTTCGTGCCGCCGATGCTCCCGTCGCCCATCGGCGCGCCGACGAACGCGCGACCCCAGCTCTGGATCGGCGGCAGCTGCTCCTCGAGGTGATCACACGCCTCCGCGCTCGTCGGCACGTACGCGCACGCGTGACCGCCGAACACCGCGACCGGTCGATCCGCGGTGATGCGCGTGCCCGTGAGGTCGTAGTCCTGCTCGCGGCAGGTCTCCATCACGTCGCAGATCTCGCCGATCGGCGTGCTCTCGCACTCGCGGTTCTCGACGTACCCGGGGCGGCCCGGCGCGCACTCCGGCGGGATCGCCGCCGCGATGTGCACGACCTCGCCCTGCTGCAGCGTGACCACGAACGAGCCGCCGGTCGGCGTCGCGGGGAAGCGCCCCGCCGCATCGGCCGCGACCGCGCCGCGCGCCGACACCTGCACGCGCGTCGGCTCCGGCGACACGCCCACCACCGCGATGTAGCCCGGGTAGCGCAGCGCGTTGCCGTCGACGGTGCGGCTCAGCGGGTAGTACGCGAGCCCGACGTAGTCGCCGGTGAGCACGTGCGTCGGATAGAGCAACGTCGCGTCGTTGGTGAACGAATTCGCGCCGCCGCTCGAGTACTCGAACGGGTTGAACTGCATCGCGATCACCGGCACGTCGCTCGTCATGCGGTACGCGCCGCCCGCGACCGTGATCGAGCGCCAGTCGTCGGGCTGGATCCCGTCGAGGCTCTGCCCCGGGATCCACGGCAGCGGGATCTCGGCGAGCCCGTTCGCCGCGACGGTCCCGGTGTACGCGTCGACGCCGTTGCGCGTGATGCGCACGTTCGCCGCGGTGTCGTTCGGGTTCGCGACCACGACGCGGAAGTCGAACCTGCTGCCGTCGAGCGCCGGGTTCGCGAGCGGCGCGGGCCAGTACTCGCATCCCACGTTGCTGCGCGTCTGCTCGGCCTCGCCGCACGCGTCGCCGCAGTAGCCGTTGCCGCCGCAGCTCGAGCCCCACTCGCTGCAGTCGCGCCCGGTGAGCCACGCGCGTCCGTCGGTCGCGCAGACCATCGACACGGTGCCCTCGCAGCGCCGCGATCCCGGCACGCAGAGCACGCACCCGAGCCCGGGCGCGCACACGTCGCACGCGACCTCGTTCGTGCGCGACATCCCGTCGTCGCCGCAGACGAACGACGTGTTGCCCGCGCACGCGAGACGTCCCGGCGTGCAGCGCAGCCCGCCGTCGACCCCGGGCGCGACCTGCCCGTCGGCCAGCGGTCCCGCGTCGCGCGATGGACGTCCGGGCCCGTCGTCGGTGCACGACGGGAGCAGCAGCGCGAGCAGACACGTCGCGGCGAGGCAGAGAGCGAGGCGCATGCGATCGATGCTATCGACGCGACTGCGCGCGACGAGAGGGGTCGTGTGAGCGCGCGCGTGAGTTGGCCGGAGTTGACAGTCGACGCGGGGGCGACGAACGTCGCCGCGTTCGAAAGGGGGATCGAATGGCGAAGAAGAAGAGCCCGAGGATCGCGCGCCCAGCGGCCGCGCCGGACGAGGTCGCGGCGGCGTATCAGCGCACCGAGAAGGACATCGAAGCGCTCCCGAAGGAGCGGGTGGGGCGCGTCAACGCCGACGTGCCGACCGCGGTCTCGCTGGCGCTCGGCGCGCTGCCCGCGCTCGAGTCGCTGCGCGGCGAGCTGCAGGCGGCGCTGAAGCACCCGCCGCTCGCGGAGATCGCGCGCCTCCACGATCGCGCGCTCGCCGCGCTCTACGCGCACCTGCACCACGCGCCGAAGATCACGGTGAGCGAGGCCGACCTCGAGGAGGCGCGCGTGCAGCGCGAGCGCTTGCTCGCGTCGGCCGACGCGCACGTCGCGCACGGCCAGCTCGACGCGGACGCGATCGCCGCGGTGCGCGAGGGTCAGGGTCACCTCGATCGCGCCAACGATCTCATCGCGCTCGCCGCGCTGTTCCGCGGCGTGTGGAGCGAGCTCGAGGGCCACACCCAGGTGACGGACGCGCAGCTCGATCGCGCGACGGTGCTCGGCACCACGCTCGTCGCGGCGCTCGGCGCGAAGGAGCTCGGCACGGGACCGGCGACCGGCGGCGCGAGCTGGAGCGACCGCCGCAATCGCGCGTTCCGCCTGCTGATGAACGACTACGACGAGATCCGCTGGGCGGTCGAGTACGTGCGCCGCCACGAGGGCGACGCGGCGAGCTACGCGCCGCCGCTCTACCTCAACCAGCGCTCACGCCCGCGCAAGCCCGACGAGACCGACGCGCAGCGCGAGGAGGGCGGCAGTCTGGTCGGCAACGGCTGACGCGCGCGCCCGCACGAACGAGCCCTCCGAGGTCCATCGACTCGCGCCGCGGCGCGATCGGAGCCCCGGAGGGCTCGTCGTGTCTTCACGGCGCGAAGGGGGGAGGGCTCGAGGGCTCGCAAATCGCCGCGCCGCGACGTCGAGAGGGCTCGAGGGCTCGAAGATCGGCGCACCGCGACGTGGAGAGGGCTCGAGGGCTCGGAGATCGCCGCGCCGCGATGTGGAGAGGGCTCGCGGGCTCGCGAGATCGCCGCACCGCGACGTGGAGAGGGCTCGAGGGCTCGAAGATCGCCGCGGCGACCTCGAGAGAGCTCGAAGGCTCCGAGATCCGCGCACGAGCGCGCGAGGAGGGTTAGAGGGCTCGGCGATGGGCGCACCGTCGTCCCGCGGCGTGTGTGCCGCCGCGTGATAGCGTCATCTGGAATGTCCACGACCACTGACCTCGTCGTCGGCGCCGTCTTCAGCGCAGGTATGCGGGGCCAATTCGCGAGCGGCACATTCTACGTCCGATATACGCTGAGGCCGTGGAGAGCTGGCGACGGGGAGCTCCACATGAATGGGCTCCGAGTCCAACACCCGCTTCCCGGTGCCGCGAGGGAAGAGGTCGGCCGCCGCGCGTCAGCGGTGAGGTCGGGGACGCTCGTCAGAGTGCGTGTGACGCTATCGGAGGAGCTCGTTCTCGGCGACCAGGTCGCGACGCAAGAGGGTGCTCTCGAGCACGTCGAGACGAGTGACGCCGAGCTCGAAGCTGGCATGCGTGTGCTGGCCGCTCCCTACGAGGTGGACGTTCCTGCGCTCGGAACGCTCGACCTCGATCGAATCGCGAACGGGTTCCGCGGAGAGGTTCGCGTCGGGCGCCGCCGCGCCGAGTTGTTCGTTCCGCGAGGCCATCATCTCGATGACATCGACCGCGATCGGGCGCTGCTCGATGACGTCTCGCGTCGCGTCGTTCAGCTGAACGCGAGATGGTCGGACGTCTTGGGCACCGCAGTGGCGAAGATGTACCCGGTCTATGAGAGCACCTGGGCGAGTGGTAGTCCGGTGAGTCGCGAGCGCTTCACGCAGCGAGTCCGAGTCGAGTCCTTGGATGTCGACGAGGAGCGAATCACCGTCTATCTGGACTGCGCAGACCTGTTCGACGACCAAGCGATCGAGGTTCGTCTCGATCGCTCGTTGGCGGTCACGGAGGTATCGCTGTCCGGCTGACGTGTAGAGTCGCGCACGCTCTACGTCCCAGGAGAGAGCTCGCGCTCGCCTCCGCAAATGAGCGCCCCATGACAGTCCGCATCGCGAGCGCATCGAGCTACTGCGCCGACGGTCCCTCGAGCCACGTGAGGAGTCCGTCCCAGCCGTCGCGCTCGGTGATCTCCGCGACGCGGAGCGCCAATCGTCCCACGAGAGACGAGCCCTCGACGACCGTGTCCACGAGCTGCCAGCGACCATCGACCGCGTGAAATCCGTACACGACTCGACGTCCGGGCTGGCCGCGTGCGCGGGGGTCTCGCCAGACCAGCGTCACGTCGACGCCGTCTGCAGTCGGCGCTTCGGTGCTCGACACGATCTCGTAGTCGACGCTGCGAATGCACCATCGTGCGTAGTTGCGCTCGAATCGAGCGCGCAACAGCGTCGCGACGCGGCGCCGCTCCTCGGGTGTCCGCGCGTCCCAGTGCTGCCCGAGGGCCCTGCGGGCCACCGCATCGAAATCCATCAGCTCGGCCATGTCGTGCGCCGCGTCTCGCGCGCTGTGGCGCTCGTCGTCGGGACGTCCAGCGGCCTCCGTCAGCATCTGGACCACGGCGGCTCGGTGGGACAGCAGGACCTCGGTCGCCGTCGGACGCTGCGCTGCGGCGGGCGAGGGAGCCGCGAGGACGCAAGCGAGCACGAGAGACACGGTCGCGATGCGCATGACGAATACCCCCCAGAGAGTCCACTCGGCCGCAGCAGAATCGCTCATCTGGCACGAGAAGCGATCCATCGGCCGTGGTTGCGCGTCCTCATGCGCCCCGCTCGGGATCCCCGAGCTGGGCCCAGACCTGCGGCCAGCGCTCGGCGATGATCGAAGCGCCGGCCTTGCTCTCGACGGTCGAGACCCGCCCCAGCGCCGGGAAGCACCCGTCCGCGAGGCGGCGTGCGACCGGCTCGTCGGCCTCGATGAACGTCAGCATCGCGAGGCGCGGCCCGAGCACGCGCTCGAGGTCGAGCGTCGCGCCGAGCGCGCCCACCGCGAGCGTCGTCAGCTGCGGCACCAGCGGCGCCAGGAGCTCGGCGTCCTCGAGGCGAAACCCGCGCAGCTCGAGCCGTCGCAGCCGGCCGGCGAACGGCGAGCGCGCCAGCGTCGCCACGCTGTCCGGCGAGATCCACAGCCCGAGGGTCAGCTCCTCGACGGCGGCGAGCGCCGGATCGGCCGCCAGCGCGCGCACGACGCCGTCGGCGTCGGCGCTCGACACGATCTCGAGGCGGCGCACCGGCATGAGGGGCGGGAGCCGGTCGCAGTACACGAGGCGCAACGACTCGAGCGGCGCGAACGAGGGCAGCGCGGCCGGCGGGTGGACGATCGCGAGCTCGCGGAGCTGGGTGAGCCGCGCGCACGCCGCGAGCCCCGCCTCGTCGGGCCGGGGGATGCGCAGCGACAGCCGCCGTCGCGCGGTCAGGTGCGCGCAGATCGCCTCGACGTCGCCCGAGACGTTGAGGCCGAGCTCCTCGACGGCCGGCGGCACGAGCGGCAGGACGGCGAGCGGGTCGTCGCTCGAGAAGTGAAAGCTCGTGAGGCGCGGCGCGTGCGCGAACAGCGCGGGCAGCGCCTCGTGGTCCACGTCCTCGTAGAAGAAGTCGATCGCGCGCGCGCGAAGCAGGAGCGGGCTCCCGAGGAGCGCGTCGGGGACGCGCGCGTCGTACGCGTCGATCGCGACGATCGGGTGGCGCGCGAGCTCGGCATCGGCGAGCGCCACCTCGTCGATCGTCGCCCGCCAGTAGAAGCCGCGCCGCAGCCACGCGACGCGCCGTTCGCGCGGCGCGAGCCAGCGCTCGGGGTGCGCGGCGACGAGCCGGTCCTGCGTGGCGAGGAGCGCGCCGAAGCCGTCGTCGCCGAGGCGCAGGCGCGCGAGCCGGAGCTGCAGCCGGATGAGCTCGCCGTGCGGATCGCCGGCCTCGATCAGGCGAGCGGCGTACGCGGCGCGCGGCGCGTCCGCGTCGGGATCGTCGACGATCGCGCGTAGCAGCTCGTCCATCGAACCGTGCTTTCCCAACAACGATCCTCCTGATCAACCCGAGAGAATCCGGCGCGGGCTGACCCGCAGAGGAGATCGACGGAGTCGCGATGCTCGGCGCGCGTCGACGGCGGTCGCGCCTCGACGCCCCTGCGCGACCCAGCGCTCACGCCTCGCACGCACCACATCGGGGCGAGGCGCGGAGCGCGAGCCCGTCCCATTCGTCCGCGATGCCCGAAGGGCGAGCCGGTCCGCGTGACGAGCGAGGTCGCGAAGCGCCCTCGCGCGTCACGCTCTCGCCCCCACCACAGCGAGCGCCGTTCTCCCTTCGCGTGCGGCCGAAGCCTCACCAGCAGGGCGGGTGGCAGGGGGCCCGAGCGCTTCCGCAGCGACCCTCCCGACGGCAGCCACCTCTCCAAGCGGTTCGAGGCGGAGCGCGAACGCGCCCCGCCTCGAACGACTCCGCCTCCCGCGGCTCAGCGTCTCTGCTCGACGGTCGCGAGGCTTAGCGAGGGCCCCCTGCCACCCGCCCTCACCGAAGCCTCACCCCGCGCGGAGATCCGCCTCACTAGAACTGACAGGTCCCATCCCGGCAGATCAGCGCCCCATAACAGTCCAGCGGATTCGCGCAGCTCTCTCCTTCACGGCGATACGCACAGCGCCCCGAGACGCACTGCATCTCACCGCAGCAGTCGTCGTCGAGCTCGCAGCGATTGCCGCCCGAGATGCAGCACGTGTTGCCGCCCCCGACGCTCTCCGCGCCGCACTGCAGCGGATAGCAGCACTCGCTGCGGCTCCCGCACGACTCCGCCTCTCGCGTGCAGCTCGAGACGTCACGGCACGCGCCCGCGATGCACGCCAGTCCGTCGCAGCACTCCGAGTCGTTCAGACAGAGCTGGTTGACCGGCGCGCACGCGCAGTGGCCCGCGACGCACAACATCGATCCACAGCAGTCCGAGTGACGCGCACAGCGATCCTCGCGCGGATGACAGCACTCGCGCGTTCCGTCGCCCGACGTGCCGCACTCGAGGCCCTCGCAGCAGTCGTCCGTCGTCTCGCACATCGAGTTGAGGGGCTGGCCGCCGCCGGTGCACATGCCGGCATCGCCCATCGAGACGCCGCCGTCGTTGCTCGGCATCTCTCCGCACGACGCGTTCTCGTGCATCTCGCCCATGCAGTCGGTCTCCTCGGTGCAGAGCCAGCTGCCGTCGGAGCACCGGTACCACGCGCACGACGACGCGCCGCAGCCGGGATACGAGACCTGCACGCACTCGCCGTCGGGCACGGTGCGGCGCAGCGTCGACGAGTTGCACGCGCGCGGCGCGCCCGAGACGCGCACGGCGAGCGTGCCCTCGCGACCGAAGTGCGAGCCGCCCACCCGCGCCATGCGCCAGCGTCCGGTGTGCAGGCCCTCGGCCTCGGGCACCGTGACGTCGACGCGGAGCTCGATGGTGCGACCGGGCTCCACCATCGTGCCCGCGGGCAGCATCACCTCGCGCGGCGTGCCGAACGCACCGCCGGCGTGGCGCATCACGTAGCCCTCGGACGTCCAGGTCGTGGTGCCGGTGTTGCGCCACGTGAACGTCTGGGTGATGCGCGCGCCCGCGCTGCCGCGGACCTCGCCCGAGTGCGTCGCGCGCGTGACGACGGCGTCGTCGCGCTCGCTCGCGGTGCACGAGCGCATCGGCTGGCCGCCGATCCAGAGCGTCTCGGTCTGGCTCGAGCACATGCCGCCCCAGGGGTCGAGCGTGGTCGCGCTCGACGCGAAGTAGGTCGACACGTCGCGCACGTTCGCGCGCACCTCGAAGTGCAGGTGCGGGCCGCTCGAGCGACCGCTGTTGCCGCTGTTGCCGATCACGTCGCCGCACTCGACGCGCGCGCCGTTGCGCACCTGGCCGCCGCCCGGGCTGAAGTGCGCGTAGAGCGTCGCGAAGCCGCCGTCGTGCAGGATGATCACGTGGTTGCCGAAGCCGCCGCCGCAGGTGCTCGACATCGAGCCGTTCGCGGGGCAGCCGGTGGTCGAGCGGATGACCGTGCCCGCCGCGGCCGCGTGGACCGGCGTGCCGACCGCGACGCCGAAGTCGGTGCCGCGGTGGTTCGCGCGGGTGAGCGCGGTGCAGTCGTAGCGCGCCCAGCCGGTGCCGCGGCGGTTGCTGACGTACGACGTGACGCGCGGCCCTTCGATCGGCGACGCGAGCCATCCACCGCCGGCGGGCGGCGGCATCATCGGCTCCTCGCCGTACCAGAAGTCGTGGCCGAACTCGCGGTAGAGCGTGCGCGCGGCGGTGTCGTACTTCGGGTAGCGATTGCCCCAGCAGCGACCGCTCTCGGGGCAGCCGTTCCAGTAGCGCACGAGGGTGCGGATCCACGGATCCCAGCGCGCGTCGTCGATGCGGATCGCGTTGATCGCGTCGATCGCCTGCTGGCGCGTGGTGATGCCGTCGAGGTACCGCGAGGCGATCGTCTTCTGGATGATCCGCTCGATCGCGACCTGGGTGTTGCCCTGGAGCGTGAGCACGCGATCGCCGTGCGCCGCGACGGTCTGCGCCTCGGTGCCGTCGTCGATCTGGAACATGCCGAGGCCGCCCTGATTGACCGAGCACGGTCCGTCACCGCCGCCCGAGATCACGGCGCGACCACCGCAGTCCGCGGTGCCCGGCCCGGGGCACGCGGGGAACTCGCTCGCGCAGTGCGAGAGGTACGTCTCCTCTTCGGCGAGCATCGCGACGAGCAGGCCGTTGGTGATGCCCGCGGCGCGAGCGGTGTCGCGGATCAGCGTCGCGCGCTCGCGGCGCACGGCCGCGCTCACGTTCGACTCGAGGACCGCGACGTCTTCGGCTGGAGCGCACGACGCGATCGCGACACACGCGAGGACGAATGCGATGCGGCGCGTCACGGCGTACCTCCCGCCGGGTAACGAGCGGCGCAGGCAGCGCCGCCGCTCGGCTGGAGCGCGAGCACGGAGCCGTCGCTCGCGGTGCGCGGCCATGCGCCGGGGCCGACCTCGGTCGCATCGCGCGTCGCGGGGTCGAAGCGCCAGATGCGCGTGCTGCCGTCCTCCTCGTCGACGCCGTAGAAGAGCGCGCCCTCGCTCCACGCGAGCTGGCGATCGGCGACCGGGACGAAGCCGGGCCCGACCTCGTCGCGCCCGACGTTCGTGAGCTGCACCGGCTGCGAGCCCGGCGTGACGCGCCAGAAGCTCGCGAGGCCGGTCGAGGTCGAGACGAAGAGCACGTCGCGCGAGCCCGGGATCGGGCGCGGCGTGGACGCGGTCTCGTCGTCGACGAGCACGGTGCGCGCGCTCGCGTCGAGCGACTGTGTCGCGAGGACGGTGGGCACGCCGAAGTCCCACGCGTCGACGCCGTCGGGCAGGCCGACCCACATCACGTGATCGCCGTCGTCGCTGACCCACGGGTCCGACGCCCACGCCGCGAGCTCGCGCTCGATCGCGCGATCGGGGCCGAGCACGACGAGGCGCTCGTCCGCGAGCAGCGCGACCAGGCGCCCGCCGCTCGCCGGGAGCACGCGCAGCGGCGCCAGCTCGAGGTCGATCTGAGTGACCGCGCCGGTCGCCGCGGAGAGGCCGCTGCTGCACGCGACCTCGTCCTCGCCGCTGCTCGCGCAGAGCGTGAGCACGTCGCCGACCCACGTCGCGAGATCGCCGCGTTGGGCGACCGCGCAGTACGCGTCGAGCTCGGCATCGGCGGAGGGTGTGGGCGCCGGCGTGCCGCCGTCGCCATCGCCGCCGCAAGCGCTCGCGACGAGCGCGAGCGGGAGCATCCATGAACGTCGGATCCTCATCTGTCGTCCCTCAGAGGCAATTCTCGTCGACGGTGTCGTCACAGTCGTCGTCGAGGCCGTCGCACGCTTCGTCGCGCGCGACGCAGGAAGGCGCGTCGCAGCCGACGGCCGCGCGCACCCGGGTGATCTCTCCTGCGCGAAGCTGCTCGCAGGCCGCGCCGTTGAGCGCGATCGCGCCGCTGCCCGCGTCGTACGAGAAGCCCTCGTCGGGATCGGCGGCGAGCTCCTCGTCGTCGATCCACACGCGCAGCCGCTCGGGGTCGGGCGCGCCCTCGCCGATCAGCTCGAGCACGCAGTCGCCGCGCGCGTCGACGATCTCGGCGAACGCGTCCTCGAGCGCGCTCGCGCTCGTGGCCTCGACGTACTGCGTGCTGATCGCCTGGAGCGTCGGATCGGACGAGAGCGCGATCACCGCGACCTCGATGCCGAGCTCGGTGAGCGACCCGACCTGGGCCGCGAGCGTCTCGCCGGTCGCGCCGCAGCTCGGCGCGCCCGCCGCGATCACCAGCACGAGCGGGCGCTCGGTCGTGAACGGGTCGGCGTCGACCAGCGTCGCGAGCGCGCCCTCGAGCGGCAGCTCCGCGGCGCCGCTGGTGCACACCGCGAAGGGATCGACGGTGCCGTCGCGATCGAGCTCGCTCGCGATCATGTCGCGCGCGCCCGGGCCCGGCGCGACCCGCAGCACCGGCGCGTCGCACGAGGTCGGATCGTCGGGCGCGAGCACGAGGCCCCACGACGCGCCGCCACGCGCGAGGCGCGCTTCGATCTGCGCGATGGTCGCGCCCCAGCGGCCCTCGGGATCGCTCGGTCCGCTCGCCTCGCTCCCGTCGAAGCGCGCGCGCATCGCGCAGCCGCGGTCGAGCACCAGCACGATCTCGGGCTGCCTCCGCGTGACCGCGTAGCGCGCCTCGCACACGTCGGGCGCGGCGGCGTCGGCGCGCGTGCGTCCTGCGTCGGGCTGCTCGCTCGGATCGCCGTTCTCACAGGCGGCGAGCATCAGGGCGGCGGCGAGCGGAACGGCAGGGCAGCGCATCGGCCTGAAACAATTCAGCAATCGACGCGCCATCGCTCGCACGTCAGCGAAAGCGCGAGGGATTCACCCGAACGGCCGCAGAGAAGTCGCGATCTCCGCGGTCGACGTCGCGCGGGCGCATCCGTGCGTGTCGCACATCCGCGCTGAGGTCGTGAGTCCCCGTGGTGGGCGCACTCGCGCGGCGCTGGGGACGGTTCAGCCCGGGGGCGGTGTGGGCTCGTCTGCGCTCGTGATGCGCCAGAGCAGCACGAGCGCGATCACGCCAGCGAGGGTCGTCGCGACGAGGAGCGCCGGCGGCAGGTGCGCCTCGCTCTCCGCGACGTTGAAGCCGGGCACCGCGAGCACCTCCTCGGGCAGGAGGATCGGGAGCGCGTTGAACGCACCGTGGAACGCGATGCAGGGGAGCACCGATCCGGTGCGCAGCGCGATCGCGCCGAGCACGAGGCCCGCGATCATCGCGTACGTCGCGGCGAACGGCTCGACGTGGAACACGCCGAACAGCACCGACGTGAGCACGAGCGCGCCGATGCGCCCGAGCCGCGGCGTGAGCGCGGGCAGCAGCAGCCCGCGGAAGAGCAGCTCCTCGGTGCCCGCGGCGACCACGATCACGGTGAACGGCACGGTGATCGCGCGCAGCGGGCCGTCGATCCGCGTCATCTCCTCGACGCGCCGCACCGCCTCCTCGTCGAGCGCCAGCCCCGGGACCATGTCCGAGAGGACCGTCATCAGCTCCACGAGAGGGAAGTGCAGCGAGAGACCCGCGATCATCGCGAGCAGCGCGACGGGCGCGCGCACCGGCACGATGCGCAGCGCCTCGCGCAGCGATCGATCGCCGTACGCGACGCGCACGCCGATCAGGATCACGGTGCCGAGCGCGATCAGCTGCGCGAGCCCGGGACCGAAGGGCTCGCTCGTGACCTGCGCGACGCCCTCGTCGAGCGAGACGCCGTGCACCGCGGCGCGGATCGCTGCCCCGACCACGACGCCTCCGTAGAGGAGCCCGATGCCGAGCAACAGGAGCGCGACGGTCTGCGCGATCGAGAGCTGCCCGCGCGGTGCCCGCATGACGAGAGCCACTCCATGACACGCGACCTCGCTCCGCGCATCGAAGTGCCCTGCTCGGACGCGCGGGATAGACTGCCCGCGATCCGCATGAAGCAGACAGTCACGATCGCATGCGCGCTCGCGGTGACCGCGCTCCTCCACGCGTGTGGTGGCCCCTCGGGGCCCGGCTCGCGGACCGCGCTCGACGTACGCGTGGATGACGAGACCTACGCGGACGCGCGTCGGCTCTATCTCGTGCTCGCGGACGACGACGAGCGGCGCGAGGAGACGCGGCTCCGGCTGCTCGAGTACCTCGCGACGCGCACCGACGGGCTGGTGACCGAGGGCGAGTACGACCCGATGGTCTCGCACTTCGCGGAGATGACGTCGCTGCTCGCGCCGCGCGATCTCGCGGAGGGCCAGCGGGTCTCGGAGCTGATCGCGCCGGTCGCGCGCTGGATCGTGGAGCACGGATCGCGTCGCGGTGACGAGCCGCGCGTGCTCGCGGCGCTGCTGATCCTCGCGCGCATCGAGCCCGCGGACGCGTCGCACGCGCAGGAGTACGCGCGCGTGGCGGAGTGGGGGCGCGAGGCGCGCTGGGGGCGCGAGCCGCGTCCGAGCCCGGACTTCTTCGATCTCGCGCCCGAGCTCATCGCGGTGTGGGAGGAGCACGCGCGCCTCTCGCCTTCGCCCGACGTGCTCGCGCGGCTCGCCGATCTCTACGTGCAGATGCGCGACGTGGTGCTCGGTCAGTCGCTGCAGGAGGGCTTCGAGCCGGGCGAGCGCATCACGATGCCCGAGCTGCGCATGGCGCAGATGCTCGCGGAGCGGATCCCGCTCGACGTCGCGGCGGTGTACCTGCGCGTCGGCGATCTCGAGGGCGCGGCGCGCCGCGTCGGTGAGCTCGGTGATCGCGGCGGGATCGAGTGGCGGCTGCGGCGGCTGATCGAAGAGGCGGGCCAGGCGAACGAGGACGGAGCGGAGGCGCTCGGCGAGCTCGCGGGCGGGTTCGAGCGCGCGCGGCCGGACGTGTCGCTGGCGCTGTGCCGCGTGGGGCATCGACTGCACCCGCAGGACGCGCGGTTCCCGCTCTGCCTCGCGCGGCTGCACGTGGAGCTCGGTCAGCCCTCGGACGCGACGGCGTGGTACGCGGACGCGATCCGTCTCGCGCCGACGGAGCGCGAGGTCTACGACGAGGCGCTCGGCCGTCTCGCGCAGATGATCGAGGGCGGGCTCTTCTCGGCGGACGAGAGCGACATCGGCCGCATCCGCGCGATCGGGCGGCACGCCGAGGAGATCCTCGCGCAGCGCGAGACGCGGTGGCCGACCGAGGAGGCGACGGTGTCGCGCGCGGCGCTGCACTACCACCTCGGTCGCGCGGAGCTGCAGGCCGGTCAGGTGAACGAGGCGGCGCGGCACTTCGAGCGGAGCCTCGAGGCGCAGCGCACGCGCGAGGCGCTGCTCGAGCTCGCGACGCTGCGCGCGCGCACCGGCGATCCCGCGGGCGCGGTGGCGCTCTATCAGGAAGCGCTCGATCGTCTCGCGCAGCAGGGCCCGGAGGCGATGCTGCAGCGCGCGATGTTGCTCGAGCACCTCGGCGACGCGCTGCGCGCGAGCGGGCGCGCGGACGAGGCGCAGCGCGCGTACGCGCAGGCGCTCGAGCTGATGACGCCGCTCGCGGGGCAGGGCGACGAGGAGCGTCAGGCGCTCACGCGCGTGCGGCTCGGCGTGCTGCAGCGGCGCGTGGGGCAGGGCGAGCGCGCGAGCGACGAGTTCCGCGCGGCGCTCGAGACGGCGCCGAGCTGGCGCGAGCCGTACACCGAGATCCTCGCGCACCTCGTCGTGACCGAGCCGGCGCCGGAGCTCGCGGAGGAAGTCTTCCGTCGCGCGACGACTGGGCTCGCGCTCGAGCACGAGTGGCGCGTGTACTACGCGCTCTGGGTGCAGGCGGTCGCGGGGCGCGCGTCGCAGCCGCTCTCGGACGACGTGGTGCGCACGCTGAGCGGCGAGTCGGAGGAGCCGGGGTGGCACGGTCGGCTCGCGGCGTTCGCGGCGGGCACGATCGAGTACGACCAGCTGCTGCAGGCGGCGCAGAACCCCGGGCAGCGCTGCGAGGCGCACTTCTACGCGGGCACGCGCAAGCTCGCGCAGGGCGACACCGCGGGGGCGCGCGAGCAGTTCCGGGCGGCGATGGAGACCGGGATGGTCGGCTACTTCGAGTACGCGATGGCGCAGGAGCTCCTCGCGAGCCTCGGGACGAGCGAGCGCGCGATGGAGGGCGAGAGCCGCGCCCGGTAACTCGCATGCAGCGCGTGGCCTCGATAGGCTCGCTCGCATGGCAGCGACGCTCGAGGATCTCAAGGCAACGCTCGAGGATGCGACGCGCGAGCTCGCGGACGTGTCGGTGCGCAAGGCGTTCGGGTCGTTCGGGCTCTTCGTGGGCGACTCGATCTTCGCGCTCGCGTGGAAGCGCGAGCTGCGCATCGGCGTGAAGCTGCCCGACGAGGTGTCGTTCGCGTCGCTGATGGGCACCGAAGGGGCGGCGCCGTGGGCGCCGCACAAGAGCCCGATGCGCGGCTGGGTGCTGGTGCCCGAGGCGTGGCACGACGACATGACGAAGCTGCGCCCGTGGGTGCGCCGCGCCTACGAGCAGGTGCTGCGGCTGCACGCGGACGACGAGGTGCCGTCGATGGGCGAGCGCGCGCCCGCGAAGCTGCGCGCGACGAAGACGAAGAAGAAGGACGAGTCGGCGATCGCGACGCTGCACGAGGGCGCGACGCGCGCGCACCGCATCGAGAAGCCGGGCACGAAGACGGCGGCCGCGCCGGTGCGCGCGAAGACGAAGAAGAAGACGGCGAAGAAGGGCTAGCTCACTGGCCCGGCGCGCACGGTCGGAGCTCGACGTCACCGAAGCGGCTGCGCTGCACCACGCGCTCGCCCGAGATCTCGAGATCGACCGACGGCTCGTCGGTCCAGTAGACGCCGACACACGCGCGCACGCTCGGGATCGGCTGCGCGCCGTCGCGCGCGTGGACCTCGACGACGCCGCCCTCACCGGCGTTCGTCGTGAGGTCGACCTCGACTCGCTCGCCGGGCGCGATGCGCTCGAACGCTCCGAGCCCGCCGCCATGGATGCTCAGGCGGACGTCGCAGAGCGGACCCGCGCCCGCGTTCGTCACCGAGACCGGCGTCGACTCGAGCGCATCGAGGCACGTCCCGACGCAGAGCACGAAGCCGGTCACCACCGCGATCGCGATCGTTCTCCGCCGGATCGCCTGCCAGCGCGTGCGCGACGTCATCGCCGGCAGTCGACTCGGCCGGCGCGCGGATGTCAAACCCGCGCGCGCGGAGCTGATCGCGTTCGTGCGCTCGCTGTGAGCGTCAGTCGAACCGGTACCCGACGCGCAGCGACGCGCCCACCACGAACGCGCCCGGGCCGTTCGTGATCACGCCCAGCTCGGGGAGCGTCACCTCGATCTGCAGCTGACGCATCGGAGCCCAGCTCGCGACCGCGCCCACGCGCGCGAGGAAGCCCGCGTCCTGCGCGCCCGTGAACGTGAAGCTCGCGCCGATCTCGAGCAGCGGACCGATGCGGATCGGCTCGACGAACGGCGAGAATTGCCAGCTCGCGCCGAGCACGATGTTCAGCGCGCCGACCGAGCCGAGCACCGCGTCGAGCCCGCCGCGCAGCTCGAGCCCGTCGGTGCCCGCGAAGAAGCGCCCGAGTCGCGCCTGGATGGTCCCGACCCCGCCGCCGCCGCGCTCACCGCCGAACGCCGCGAGGTACCCGCCGCCACCGCCGACCATCACGAGCCACTCGCCGTCGCGCCCGTAGTAGAGCCGCGCGTCCCACGCCTCGCGCTCGCGCGCTGCGCGCTCTTCTTCCGCGCGCGCCGCTTCGTCCGCCGCGCGCTGCCGCTCCTCCTCGGCGCGCCGCGCTTCTTCTTCCTCGCGCGCGCGTCGCTCGGCGTCCTCGGCCTCCGCGGCGGCGCGCGCCTCTTCTTCGCGACGACGTCGCTCCGCGGCTTCCGCCTCGGGGTCCACGATGCCGCCGGTCAGGCGCACCGCGTCCTCGCCGAGCCCTTCGGGCCGCAGCATCGCGCCGAGCACGTCGCGCAGCCGCGCCTCTTCTTCGCTCGCGAGCACGGTCACGACGAGCTCTTCGACGCGCTGCGTGGGCTGGTACCCGACGACGAGATGCAGCCGGTACTGTCCCCGCAGGGGCTCGACCTCGGCGACCAGCACGTAGGTGGCGCCCGACGCCGTCGCGATCCCACCGAGCTCCGCCGCGGTCGAGGGGCGCGTTCCGTCGCGCAGCCCACCGGGCGGTGTGATCACCTCGTGACCGAGGGCGCGGATCACGTCGCCCATCCGGTCCTCGATCTCCTCGAGGCGATCCTCGTCGGCGCGACCCCCGACTGGATAGAGCACGACGCGATCGGCGCGCGCGACGGACGACCACGCGAGGAGCGTCACCGTGAACAGCGCGAGGGACGCGAGGCGAGAACCTGGTTTCACGCTCTCTCCGGTTCTGGAAGCGATCTCGATGGAGCCCGACCGCGGACGCAACTAGCGCGCCGCCGCCATCGCGTCGAACGCGCGAACCACCTCGGGCGGCGCCTGCACCAGCTCGATCAGCACGCCCTCACCCGAGCGCGGATGCGCCGCATCGCCGCGCGGATGCACGAAGCACACGTCGTGGCCCGACGCGCCCTTGCGGATCCCGCCGGGCGCGAAGCGCAGCCCCTGCCCCTCGAGCCACGTCACCGCCGCGCGCAGATCGTCCACCCAGAGCCCGACGTGGTTGAGCGGCGGCTCGTGCACCTTCGGCTTCTTCTCGATGTCGAGCGGCTGCATCAGGTCGACCTCGACCGCGAAGAGCCCGGTGCCCGCCATGCACACGTCCTCGTCGACGTTCTCGCGCTCGCTGGTGAACGTCTTCACCGGGGTGAGCCCGAGCAGGTCGACCCAGAGCGAGCGCAGCGCGCCCTTGTCGGGACCGCCGATCGCGATCTGTTGGATGCCCAGCACGCGGAAGGGGCGCGTCTCGGTCGTCATGGCCGCGAAGGTATACGCGGGGCTGTTGCCGCGCTCCAACTCGCGCGCCATCGTGCGCGCCAATCGCGATGGACTCGAAGCGCAAGATCTCGCTCACCGGCATCAAGCCGACGCACGTCCCGCACATCGGCAACTACTTCGGCGCGATCCGCCCCGCGCTGCGTCTGACCGAGTCGTACGACGGCATGTACTTCATCGCCGACTATCACGCGCTCACGACGGTGCGTGATCCGAAGGCGCTGCAGCAGGCGGTGTACGACGTCACCGCGACGTGGCTCGCGTGCGGGCTCGATCCGAAGAGCACGATCGTCTACCGCCAGTCGTCGGTGCCCGAGGTGTTCGAGCTCGCGTGGGTGCTCTCGTGCGTCGTCGCGACGGGCCAGCTCGAGCGCGGCCACGCCTACAAGGACGCGGTCGCGAAGGGCGACGTGCCCAACGCCGGCGTCTTCTATTACCCGGTGCTGATGGCCGCCGACATCCTGCTCTACGGCGCGCAGGTCGTCCCGATCGGACAGGACCAGAAGCAGCACCTCGAGCTCGCTCGCGACATGGCGCAGCGGCTCAACCACCACTACGGCGAGGGCACGGTCGTGGTGCCCGAGGCGCTGATCACCGAGGCGCCGCTCGTG
The DNA here is from genome assembly GCF_000737325.1 of Sandaracinus amylolyticus. Classification (NCBI taxonomy): domain Bacteria; kingdom Pseudomonadati; phylum Myxococcota; order Polyangiales; family Sandaracinaceae; genus Sandaracinus; species Sandaracinus amylolyticus. Next base: position 8,043,270 of record NZ_CP011125.1, on the reverse strand, counting down.
CCCGGCTTCGACGGCCACAAGATGAGCAAGAGCCGCGGCAACGGCATCACGGTGTTCGCGCCGGCGAAGGAGCTGCGCAAGGGCGTGATGAAGTTCGTCACGGGCAGCGAGTCGCTCGAGGAGCCGAAGGATCCCGAGGGCGCGACCGTGTTCCAGCTCTACAAGCTCGTCGCGACGAACGAAGAGATCGAGACGCTCGCGTCGAAGCTGCGCGCGGGCGGCTACGGCTGGGGCCACGCGAAGCAGGATCTCTACGAGGCGCTCGAGCGCGAGCTCGGGCCCTTCCGCGAGCGCTTCGACGCGCTGCGCGCCGACGAGGCCGCGCTCGACCGCACGCTCGAGGAAGGCGCGGAGCGCGCGCGCGCGATCGCGCGTCGCACCGTCGCGCGCGTGCGCGCCGCGGTGGGCATCGATCGTCCGGCGTGATCCCGCGCGAGTGGTGATAGGCTGGCGCGCGAATGTCGGCGCGCCCGCTCCCCTGGAACCGCGTCATCCGCGTCGCGATGTTGGCCGTCATCGCGCTCGTGTGCCTCGCGAGCGCCACGGGCTGGGGGGCGGATCCCGATCTCTCGATCCCGTTCGTGTGCATCATCGCCGTGTTCGGCGTGGGCACACGCGGTGGGATGCTCGACGCGCTGCCCTTCGTGACGATCGAGGCCGCGGTCGTGCTGCTGCTCGGAGTCGCGACGTTCTCGGGGTCGCGCGACTTCGTGTGGGCCGCGTCGGTCGCGGTGAGCCTCGTCGCGGTCGGGAAGATCGCGCTGCTCGAGCTCACCAAGGAGCCGAAGGATCCCGACGGCCCTCCGCCGCCGCCCGAGCCGTGATCAGCGCATGCCCTGCGCGTCGACCGCACGCGTCGGCGACGCCTGCGCGACGGGCTCGCTCGCTTCTTCCTCGTCGCCCGACGTGATCGCGCCCTCGTCGCTGACCGCGCCCTCGGCCGCGTCGACGCGCGGAACGCCGGGCAGGAGCGCCTCGTCGCCGCTCACGATCTCCTCCGAGACCAGCACGAAGCCTTCGCTCTCGCCGCGCCAGATCTGGCGCACCGTGGTCGCGCGCAGCTCCATCGTTTGCTCGTCGATCCACGAGTAATTCACGTACGAAGCCGCGCGCCCGCCGTCGAGCCCGAGGTCCATGTTCGTCACGTCGGCGTCCGCGACGTGCACCTCGGATCCCCACGCGCGATGGCTCGCGACGAACGCCGCGCGATGGCTCGGCGCGACGCGCTGCGCCGCGAGATCGACGCGCCCCCAGCGCACCTCGTCGTTGAGCGCGTGCACCTGATCGCCCAGCCGCACCTCGGGTGAGATCGAGTCGATCATCATGCAGCCCGAGAGCGCAGCGATCGGGAGCAGCAGGGCGAGGCGCTTCATCCCGCCGACGCTATCGGTGCGCGCCGGCGGCACCAAGAAAGCGGCGATCGGCTATGCTGTGCTCGGTGCGCGCGCTGGCGATGACGTGGATCGCGTGGACGGCGCTGGCGATGGCGGGCTGCGTGCTCGCGCCGGTCGACCTCGAAGGTCGTGCGTGTCCATGCGGCGATGGCTGGGTGTGCGTCGCGGGCATCTGCCAGCGCGACGAGCTGCCGCCGGGTGACGCGGGCGGGCTGCGCGATGCCGCGATGGACGCAGCGAGCGCTGACGCCGGGCGAGCCGACGGCGGTCTCGAGCCCGACGCCGGGGCGCTCGACGGAGGGCCCGATGCGGGCGAGCTCGACGCGGGATCGCGGGACGGCGGATCGCCCGACGCCGGCCCGCCCGACGCCGGCCCGCCCGACGCCGGTCGCGACCTCACGCGTTGCGACGACGTCCACGCGGGCGCGATCTTCTGCGACGGGTTCGAGTGGCCGTACCCCGCGGGGCGCGTCCACTGGTCGTTCGATCTCCTGCAGGACGGCAACGTCACGACCGTGACGTCGCCCGCGCCGTTCTTCGGCGATCGCGCGCTGCGCGCGACCACGACCATGACCGGCGGGCGCGCCGGGATCGGCGGAAGCTTCGCCGCGATCACCAGCGGCGACCTCTGGCTGCGCGGGCTCGTGTACCTGCCGAGCGCCCTCGCCGTCGACGCGATCAGCCTGCTCTACATCGGCGCCGCCGACGGCTCGTCGGGCCTCGCGATCCAGACCTACGGCGTGACCGGCTCGGCGCGCGCGGCGACGTGGGTCGGGTCGGCCGAGTACTACGACGCGACGGGGATCAACATCCCGCGCGACCGCTGGGTGTGCCTGCAGGTCCACGCGACGGTCGCCGACACCGGCGGCACGGTCGAGCTCTTCGTCAACGACGTCGGCCTCGGTCCGCGCACCGGGCTCGACACGCTGCCCAACGGCGGCTTCGCGGTGATCACCGCGGGCATCGAGTACTCGGATCCCGCGACGCAGGGACCCGCGACGCTGTACGTCGACGAGGTCGTGCTCTCGCGCACGCGCGTGCCCTGCGACTGATCAGAAGACGCCGTCGATCGACAACGATCCCGGCCCGACGCGCAGGCTCACCGTCGCGCGCTCTTCTTCGTCGCCCGCGTTCGAGACGAGATCGATCGAGCCCCAGACCGTCCCGACCAGCGCGGCCAGCCCGCCGGTGATGAGCAGGACGTTCGCCGCGATCGCGAGCGAGTCGGCGTCCGCGCTCGCTTCGACCGCGGCGGCGTGCGTGGGCGCGCGCATCGCGTCGTTGTTGCGGGCGAGCGCGAGCCCGCCGACGACCGCGCCCGCGATCAGCACCGCCCCGCCGCTGCCCGCGATCGCCCACGGCACGACGTCGGGCCCGCGCGCGCGCGTCGTCGCGGGCGGCGTCGGATCGGGCGTCTGGCGGCCCTCGCGGCGCAGTCGCTCGCGCTCTTCTTCGAGCGCGCGCACCTCCGCGACGTGCCGCTCGAGCGACTCGAGCCGAGCGCGCACCGCGGGCGCGTCGTCGGCGCTCGGCGCTTCCTCGAGGTAGTCGCGATACGCCTCGACCGCGCCCTCGAGATCGCCCGAGCCCTCGAGCGCGCGCGCCAGGTTGTAGGAGAGCAGCGGCTCGGAGTGGAGCTCGCGCGCTTCGCGGAGGCGCGCCGCCGCGTCCGCGAAGCGCCCCTGTCGATACAGCTCCGCGCTCTCGCGGAAGAGCTCGAGCGCGCGCGCCCGCGCCGCCGCATCGCCCTGCTGTGCGCCCGCTGGAAGCGCACAGAGTGTGATGATCAGCGCCAGCACCATCGTCGCGACCCAGGTCACGATGTGCGAGACTCCTCGGTCCGCGACCCCCGTGCACGGCACATCGCCGTCGATCTCGTTCTCACCCACTGCCCGGCCCGGACGCGGAGTTCTCGAGGAGCGCATTCGTTGAGCCTTCCCGAACGGATCGGACGCTACCGGATCCTCGGGTTCCTCGCGAGCGGAGGAATGGCGGAGATCCTCCTGGCGAAGCTCATCGGGCCGGGTGGGTTCGAGCGCGCGGTGGTGGTCAAGCGGGTGCTTCCGCACCTCGCGCGACAGAGCGAGTTCCGCGACATGTTCCTCGACGAGGCGCGCATCGTCGCGCGCATCCGTCATCCGAACGTCGTCGACGTGAGCGAGCTCGGCCAGGAAGGGCGCGAGCTCTTCATGGTGATGGAGTACCTCGCGGGCGAGAGCGTCGGCGGGCTCATGCGTCGCGTCGCGGGGCGTGACTCGCGGCTCGATCCCGCCCTCGCCGCGTACGTGATCGCCGAGGCCGCGGCGGGCCTGCACGCCGCGCACGAGCTGCGCTCCGAGGACGGCATGCCGCTCGGCGTCGTGCATCGCGACGTCTCGCCGCAGAACGTGTTCCTCACGTACGACGGCGCGGTGAAGGTGCTCGACTTCGGCATCGCGAAGTTCATGGACCGCTCGGTCGAGACGCACACCGGGCAGGTCAAAGGGAAGTTCGCGTACATGTCTCCCGAGCAGTGCTGCGCCGAGAAGCTCGACGCGCGCAGCGACGTGTTCTCGCTCGGCATCTTGCTCTGGGAGCTGCTCACGGGATCGCGGCTGTTCCAGCGGCCCAACGAGCTGCTCGTGTGGAAGGCGATCGTCGAGGACGCGGTGCCGAGCGCGTCGGCGCGCCTCGAGGAGCTCGGGGCACCGCCGCTCGCGCCCGCGCTCGAGCGCATCGTCGCGAAGGCGCTCTCGCGCGACAAGAGCGCGCGCTACGCGAGCGCGGAGGCGCTGCGCCGTGATCTGCTCGCGTTCGCGCGCACGATCGATCCCGAGCAGCGCGGTCGGGAGCAGCTCGCCGCGCTGATGCGCGACGTGTTCCCCGACCGCATCCACCAGAAGGACGAGATGCTGCGGCGCGTCCGCGCGGGTGACGTGATCACCAGCGTGCCGAGCGCCGAGGTCGACATCGACGTGGTCGTCGACGTCGACGACACCGACGCCGAGGTGAACGCGCCGGGCGCGGTCGCGTCGAGGATCCTGCCGACGATCGACACCGATCCGAGCGCGAACGCGCCGGTCGAGACCGGCGTCACGCGCGGGCACGGCGCGCCCTCGTGGCGGAGCATCGCGTTCGCGTCGATGCTGCTCGTCGCGGTGGCGATCGGCGCCGTGCTCGGGCTCGGCTGGGATCGCGACCCGCCCGCGACGACGCAGCACGCGAGCACGCCGATCACCGCGACGCCGACCGCCGAGATCGGCGCCAGCGCGCCGAGCGTGACCACCACGCCGAGCGTCGAGGTCCCGCGCAGCGTGCGCGTGCAGGTCGAGACGGTGCCGCCCGGCGCGACGGTGAGCGTCGCGGGAGAGCCGCGCGGCACGACGCCGCTCGCGATCGAGCTCGAGCGGAGCGACGCGCCGACCGAGATCGCGATCCACCTCGACGGGCATCGCGATCAGGTCGAGTCGATCGTGCCCGACGTCGATCAGCGCGTCAGGCTCACGCTGCAGCGCGCCGAGCCCGATCGCGCGCGTGCGCGCGGCGGTGCTCGCCGAGGCGGCGCGGCGCGACCGAGCGGGTCGCAGCAGCCCGCGCAGTCGCAGCAGGGCGGCGACTTCTTCCGCTTCGATTAGCGGACCGGCGACACACGAGTGGAGTAGGGTTCGTTCGTCCGAGATGGCCGAGCAGACGCACGACGGATCTCTCCTCGGCGTCGCGATCCGCGACGTCGCTCGCCTGCGCAAGGTCGTCGGGGTCGTCGCGCAGCACGGCTTCGGCGAGGTGCTCACGCGCATCCCCTTCGCCGCGCAGCTGCTCGGCGCGACTCCGTCGCGGCGTGGCAAGGAGGCCGAGGGCACACCGGCCGAGCGCTTCGCGCGCCTGCTCGCGGCGCTCGGCCCGACGTACATCAAGCTCGGTCAGGTGCTCTCGATGCGCTCGGATCTGCTCCCCGCGGAGTACATCCAGGCGCTCAGCCGACTGCAGGACAAGGCGCCGCCGATCCCCTACGCCGAGGTGCAGCAGGTGATCGCGGAGGGGCTCGGCCGGCCCGCCGAGGAGATCTTCGCGGACATCGAGAAGGAGCCGATCGCGACGGCGTCGATCGGTCAGGCGCACCTCGCGCGCACGCGCGACGGCATGCGCGTCGTCGTGAAGGTGCAGCGCCCCGGGATCGGCTCGACGATGCGCGGCGATCTCGATCTGCTGTTCATCGCGGCGAAGGCGCTCGAGGCGAGCATCGACGAGATGCGGCTCGTCACGCCGAGCGCGATCGTCGCGGAGTTCGAGAAGAGCCTCCTGCGCGAGCTCAACTTCAGCGCGGAGCTCGCGAGCCTGGTGCGCATGCGCGCGCTGCTCGATCCCGATCGCCCGGTGATCGCGCCCGCGCCGCTGCCCGAGCTCAGCTGCCGCACCGTGCTGACGATGGAGTACTTCGAGGGCCGCCCGGTGCGCGCGCTGACGCCGAAGAGCCCCGAGGCGAAGCACGCGGTCGAGCAGATCCTCCACGCGATGTGCAAGGGCGTGTTCGTCGACGGCTTCTTCCACGGCGATCCGCACGCCGGGAACATCCTCGTGAACGACGAGGGCACGCTCTGCTTCCTCGACCTCGGGCTCGTCGGGACGCTCAGCGCGGAGCAGCGCGACGATCTCGTCACGCTCGTGCTCGGGACGATCATGGACGACGCGAGCACCGTCGCGCGTGTGCTCCTGAAGATCGGCACGCCGACCCAGCGCATCGACATCGGCGAGCTCAAGAGCGAGATCACGCGCGTCCGCGCGCAGTACGTGATGGTCCGCTCGGTGAAGGACCTCGACACGCGCGGCTTCATCGAGGAGTTCGCGAACGCCGCGGGCAAGTACCGCGTGAAGCTCGCGACCGAGTACTCGGTGCTCGCGAAGAGCGCGGGCACGATCGAAGGGCTCGTGCGGAGGCTCGATCCCGACGTCGACGTGATCCCGATCATCCGTCCGTACGTCGAGAAGATCTTCGGAGAGCGCTGGGCGCCCGACAAAGTCGTGCAACAAGCGCTCGGCGGCGCGACCGGGATGGCGTCGCTGCTGCGCACCGTGCCGACGCACGTCGATCAGATCCTGCACGACATGGAGACCGGCAACGTGCAGGTGCGGCCCATCATGCCGAAGCTCGATGCGCTGCCCGATCGACTGCACGACAGCGCGACGAGAGTGGCAGTCGCGGTCTTCAGCGCGTCGATGTCGATCTGCGCGGCGATCATGGTGCCCGACCGCGCCGAGCACTTCTTCGACTACGCGAAGATCACGCTCTTCTTCGTCGCGTTCACGGCCGCGGTCGCAGGCTGGTTCGTGACGTGGTGGTGGCACTGGCTGGGACGCGGGATCAACCTGCGCGTGACTCCGCTGCTCCGCTTCTTCCGACGCGGATGACGCTCGAAGAACGTGCGCGCGCGCAGCTACGAATGAGGGGCTGAACATGCGAGCATCACACTTGCGTGTGATTGCTCGTCGCGGAGCCCACCTCTAGATGCCCCGAGGGCCGCATGTCCGAAGTCCTGCCCTCGCTCGTGCGTGCCTTCGTCGCGGTGATCGAGGACGCCGACCTCGACGCGGCGGGCGCGCGCGCGGGGCTTCCAGCGATCGAGCGCGCGATGCGGGGCGAGCACGAGCGCGTGCCGTGGGACGAGTACGCGGCGATGCTGAACCGCGTCGGCGCGCGGCTGAGCCCCGTCGAGCAGGAGCTGCTCGGCGAGCGCTACACCGAATTCGTCAGTGAATTCCGCGCTCTCGCGCAGCTCGCGATGTCGCCCGAGCGCCTCTTCCGCGTCACGCTCGGCACGCTCCACGTCACGTGGCCGCACGCACGCTTCGAGCACGCGTGGGTCGGCGATCGCGAAGTGACGCTCGACGTCGAGGTGCCTCCGCCGTACCTGCCGTGCCCCATCTGGCTTCGCGCGTCGGTCGGCGTCTTCCGCGCGCTGCCGCGCTCGATGGGGCTGCCCGACGCCGAGGTGGAGCACGATCTCGGCGAGCGCGGCGGACAGTTCCGGGTGCACGTGCCGAGCTCGGGCACACTCGTCGCGCGCGCACGACGCGCGGTCGACGCACGCGAGCTGAGTCTGCTGGTCGAGCACCTCCTCGATGCGATCGTCGAGCCGCCGCGACCGTCGATCGGCGTGGTCCCCGACGTGCTCACGCTGCAGCGCGCGTGGGGGCTCACGCGCATGGAGGCGCGCGTCGCGCGGCGGCTCGCGACGGGGATGCGCCTCAAGGACGTCGCGCGGGATCTCGGGATCTCGCAGGAGACCGCGCGCACCCACCTGAAGCAGCTCTTCTCGAAGACGGAGACGAACCGCCAGGTCGCGCTCGTCGCGCTGCTGCGCGGGCTGCCGCTCGATCGCTCGGAGTGATCACTCCCAGCGCCACTGCGCCAGCCCGATCGACGCCGACGTGCCCGCGCGATCGAAGCTCCCGCCGACGTACACGCCGTCGTCGAGCGACACGATCGCCTCGACGCCGTCGCTCGTGCCGCGCCCGAGCCCGATCCACGACGTGCCGTCGAAGGCCGCGACGAACGACGACTCGCCCCCGGGCACGTCGAACACACCGCCTGCGAAGAGCACGTCGCCGACCGCGTGGAGCGCCTCGACCGCGTTCCCCACGATGCCACCGACCGGCTCCCACGCGGTGCCGTTCCACATCGCGACCTGACCGACCTCGGTGTCGCCGCTGCGCGAGAACGATCCCGCGACGACGAGCCGACCGTTCCACCACGCGAGCGCGAGCGCTCCGTCGCCGAGGCCGCCGAGGCCTTCCCCGTACGCGTGCCACGCCTCGCCGTCCCATCGCGCGATGTTGTTCACGACGAGCTCGTCCTCGCCGACCCGCTGGAAACGACCGGCGACGATCAGATCGCCGCTCTCGGGATCGACCAGCAGATCCTGCGCGATCGCGAGGGGCTCGCCCGGCTCGCCGTCGTTCGGATAGCCGAGCAGGCCGCCACCGATCGCGCGCCAGGTCTCGCCGTTCCACATCGCGAGCTGTCCCGTGAAGGCGCCGCCCGCATAGACGAGATCGGGTTCGTCGGGCGATTCCAGGTCGTGCACCGCGACCGTCCACACGCGCCCGTCGAGGCTCTCGCCGAGCGGCTCCCACGCGCCGTCGCTCCACATCGCGACGTTGCGGAAGCGCGGCGCCTCGGCGGGATCGATGAACGATCCGCCGATCACCACGCGCCCGTCGCTCATCACGTCGATGTCGTTCACCTCGCCGCGCACGCCGCGCCCCATCGCGGCGAAGCCCACACCCGGTCGATACCGCGCGACGTTGTCGACGCGAACCTGACCCGCGTACTCGAACAGACCGCCGACGTAGATCTCGCACGCGCGATGGCGCGCGAGCGCGTGCACCTGCCCCGAGACGCTGTCGTAGGGCTCGCCCGGCGTGCGGAGCCCGGTCCAGTAGGTGCCGTCCCACCGCACCACGTGGCCCACGCGCTGGCTCCCCGCGCGCGTGAAGAGGCCTCCGAAGTACACGCTGCCGTCGGGCGCGACCGCGGCCACGCGCACGTTGTCCTGCCCGGTTCCGAACCCGATCTCGGGGAAGAGCCCGCCCACGTCGTGATAACGCGTGCCGTCCCAGCGCGCGACGCCGCTCACCGGGATCGGCGCGTCGGCGTTCACGAGATCGATCGCGCCCGCGACGTACATCCCGCTCGGCGCGAACACGACGGAGCGCACCGCCTGCGTCGTGCCCGGACCCTCGGACTGCATCACGCCGCGCCCGATCAGCGCCCAGCGATCGCCGGTCCAGCGCGCGATGCTGCCGCCGTTCTCGTTCGTGTCGTCGAGCATGAAGTCGCCGCTCGCGACGAGCGTCGAGTCGCTCGGATCGATCGCGAGATCGTAGATGCTCGCCACGCCGAGCACGCCGTACGCCTGCACGTCGAGCGGCATGCCGATCGCGGTCCAGGTCGTCCCGTCGAAGCACGCGGCGCTGTGCGCCTCGATCACGCCGAGCGTGCTGAACGCGCCGGCGACGCAGAATGCGCTCTCGCCGCGCGCGAGGAACGCGTGGATCGTGCCCGGCGCGGGATCGCCGCAGAGCTCGCACTCGATGCGCGCGTGCAGGCCCGCGTATCCGCTCCACTGCGATCCATCCCAGCGCGCGATGGAGCGCACGTCGACGCCGCCGATCGAGTCGAAGCTGCCGACCGCGAAGAGCGTCGCGCCGAGGAACGCGAGCTCCTCCACCGCGCCGACCGCCTCGCCGATCAGCGTCCACGCGGTGCCGTCCCAGCGCGCGACGCGCGAGGGCTCCGACTCCGCGTCGAGCGCGTACGCCGCGTAGAGGCTGCCGTCGGGGCCGAGCACGAGCGAGCTCACCGGTCCCGCGACACCTTCGCCCAGCGCGCGCCAGCCGGTGGCGCCGTCCCACGCCGCGACGTTCGACGCCGGCGCGTATCCGGCGGTCGTGAACGTACCGCCGACGTACACGACGCCGCGCGCGTCGATCGCGATCGCGTCGACGCTCGGGAGATCACCGCCCACGCCGGGGCTCGCGAAGCGCTGCACCCACTCGCCCTCGGTCGCGCGCGGGGGCGCCATCGGATCGCGCGTCGCGCACGACGGGCCGCCGTCGGGCGGGCCGGCGTCGAAGTCGGTGATCACGAAGCCGTCGGCCACGACCTGCGCGTCGACGGGCCGCACGGCGGCGTCACGATCGGAGAGCAGCGGCGAGCTCGTGCACGTGCACGCGCCGAGGACGAGCGCGGCGCACACTGCGACCGCCAGACGGATGGAATCCATGCGGCTCCTGGCGCACACGAACGGGCTCTCTGGCCGTCCGTTCGGCGCGCCGTGAAGTCGCGGATCGAGACGAGGACCGGCTCAGGTTTCTGCCGTCACGTCACTCGCACACGGCGCCGCCGCGCGCCGCGTCGAGCGTGCACGCGAGCCCGCAGCGCCCGCAGTCCGCGCGCCGCACCCGCCCACCCTCGCACCACGTCGCGACGGCGCCCTCGCAGCGCCCGGTCGCGTCGATCCCGCCGCAGGGATCGTCGCTGCGCGGCACGCACGTGACGCGACCATCCGCGCCCGGCATGCACAGCTCGTCGTCGCTGCACGTGTCGGTCTGGAGCGCGTCGTCGTCGCACCACACCGCGGTCGCGCCGCGGCACGTGCCGGCCTCCGTCACCCCGTCGCAGCCGTCGATCGGCGCCGGCGTCTCGCCGACGTTCTCCTCGATCCACGCACGCGCGAGGTCGACGCGCGTGTAGTTGTCGCGACCGACGCAGTCGGGATCGCCGTAGCTCAGCGCGCCGATCACGCGCACGCTCGAGTCCTCCGCGACGACCATCAGCGGGCCACCGGAGTCGCCGAAGCACACGCCTCGCTCGCCCATCCCGTCGATCGTCGTGAACTCGCCGCGCACCTGGACGATCGGCTCCGACGTGAAGCGCCGCGCGCCCGCGTTGCCGTCCTCGCGCTCGCCGTAGCCCGCGGCCTCCGCGGTCGTGCCGACGAGACCGCCGAGCGCGAACGTCGCGATGCGGATCGGCACGAGCCCGGGCACCGCGACCGTCGCGTCCTGCGCGAGCTCGAGCAGCGCGATGTCGAGGCTCGGGTGCGCGAGCTGCCGCACGACCGAGATGCTGCGATCGACGCGATCGGGGTTCGCGCCGACCGTGATGTCGCCGCCGCGCCGACCGAGACAGTGCGCGGCCGTGAGCACCCATCGCGGCGCGATCACGACGCCGCTGCACAGCCCGCCGAGCTCGACGCGCGCGATCGCGAGGATCTCGCCGGGCGTCAGCGGCAGCGTCGTCGGCTCGCGCGTACCGTAGTAGACGGCGGCGACGCGCTCGTCTCCGGGATCGCAGAGCGCGCCCCCGTCTCCGCTGCTCGATGGGCCTCCGTCACCGCCGCTGCCGCGACCGTGCGATGCGCTGCAGCCGAGGATCGACATCGAGAGCGCGACGAGGAAGAGGGCAGTGGATCGCATGGTCGTGGTCCGAGAACGAGCGAGTCGTTTGCGAGCGCAACGATAGACGACGTGTCAATCGGCGCCTTGTCTCGGCGCTCGTCGCGGGTACTTCCTTCGGATGCAGATCACGAGCGCGGTCGCGCCTCGCATCGTGTCCACACGCGCGCTGGTCGAGCGCGCGACCCGCGCGCCCTCGAGCCACAACACGCAGCCGTGGCGCTTCCGCGAAGAGAGTGATCGCGTCGTTGCCCTGCGCGCCGATCGCACGCGCGTGCTCTCGATCAACGATCCCGAGGATCGCGAGCTCACGATCTCGTGTGGCGCAGCGCTCCTGCACCTGCGCGTCGCGGCCGCGGCGGTCGGGCTCACCACGAGCGTGTCGATCCTGCCGTCGATCGAGGATCGCGATCTGCTCGCGCGCGTGAGCCTCGCCGAGGGCGTGGTCGACCCGGTGGACCGCACGCTCGCGCGCGCGATCGACACGCGGCGCACCGAGCGTGGTCGCATGCACGAGCGTCCGGTGCCCGACGCGCTGCTGCGCGAGCTCGAGTCGGCCGCCGTGCGCGAAGGCGCGTGGCTCCACGTCGTGCGCGCGCCGCGCGAGCGGGATGCGATCGCCTCGCTCGCGGCCGAGGGAGATCGTCGTCTCTTCGCGGATCGCGAGTGGCGGCGCGAGCTCGCGGTGTGGCTGCGCTCGCGGCGTGCCGGCGACGGGCTCACGTTCGTCCCGGCGCCCGTGCTCCCGATCGCGCGGATCGTGATCGCGCGCGTCGATCTCGGTGCGCACGTCGCGCGCGCCGATCACCACGTCGCGACGAGCGCGCCGACGCTCGCGGTGCTCGGCACCGATCGCGACGACGTGCCCTCGTGGATCGCCGCGGGACAAGCGCTCGCGCGCGTGCTCCTGCGCGCCGCGCTCACCGGCGCGCAGGCTTCGTTCTTCAATCAGCCGATCCAGGTCGCGTCGCTGCGCCCGGAGCTCGGCGCGGCGATCGGTCGCACGACGTTCCCGCAGCTCGTGATGCGCCTCGGGTTCCCCGTGCGCGCGTCCGCGCCGACGCCGCGCCGCGCGGTCGAGTCGGTCCTCGAGCTCAGCGCGTGACGAAGATCGGGTTCGTCACGCCGAAGGGCACGCGCCCGCGGTGCACCGGCTCGAGCGTCGCATCGCCGTACGCCGCGACGATCACGTAGCTGCCGCGCCCCTCCGCGACGTCGAATTCCACGTCGCGCTCGAAGCGCACGTGGGGGCGCGCGACGGGATCGGGCGCGTCTCCGGGCAGGATCTCGATCGTGTCGAGCGTGCGGCCATCGACGACGATCTCGATCGCGTCGACGTCGACCCAGCTCGCCGCCTGCACACGCACGTGCACGGTCGCGCGCGCGCCGCCCGCGACCACGTCCGCGCCGGGCCCCGCCTCCCCGATCGTCGCGTCGACGTAGATCCCGCCGCTGATCGTCGACCGTCCCTGCGCGACCGCGTCGCGCACGCCGGGGGGCGTGAGCTCGCGCGGGTCGTCGGTGCCGAGCGCCATGCACGTGCGCGGATAGCCGACGGGCGAGCCGTCGAGCCCGTGCGAGTCGCTCGATCCGACCGCGAACACGCGCCGGCCGCGATCGAGGAACGAGAGCCAGTGCACGACGAGCCGCTCGCGCTCGCGCCGCCAGTCCGCGTCGTTGAAGATCTCGACCGCGGTGAACTCGTCGTCCCAGTCGTCCTCGCGCTCGACCGTGCCGGTGACCGGGTCGTAGCCGACGTACCCGAAGTAGTTCGTGTCGCCGAGCGGATGATTGATGATCACCGTCGGTCGCTCGGGCCGCGCGCGCGCCGCGTCGAACACCTCGACGGGCGACATCGTGCGCAGCGGGAGATCGGGCTGCTCCGGCGTCGGCCACTCCTGCCAGAGCGGCGTCCCGTGGTTGATCTGCGTCGGATCCGGCGTGAGCGGCACCACGCCCATGTGGCCCCAGAGCTCCATGCTGCTCATCTCGACCGACCCGATGCCGCCGTACGCCCACGCCTCCACGCCGAGCGCGCCGACCTCCGCCGTGAAGTCCGCCGCGAACTCGTGATCGCTGCGCACCGGGATCTCGAGCCCGTCGGCGATCGCGCCGCGCAGCTTGTAGGTCACGTCGTCCGCCGAGTCGTTCGAGCGGCGGGTGTGGATGTGGAAGTCCGCGCACTGCACGTCCGGCGTCTCGATCACGCGCGCGAGCTGCCCGCTCACGTCGATCGTCTGGCCGTCGCTCGTGATCTCGACGTCGCGGCTCTCGAGCTCGTACTCGTAGCCGCGCGACATCACCACGCGCCAGCGCCCCGCGGGCACACGCAGCGTCTCGGTCCCGTCCTCGCTCAGCGCGACCTGCACGCGCCCCGACGTCGGCAGCGCCTCTCCGAACGCGCTCGGCACCGAGGGCACGCTCGCGCCGTCGAGCGGGAGCACCTGGATGCGCGAAGGCAGCGCGGCCCCGCTCTCGTCGGCCACCGTCACCCGCACCCATCCGCCCGCACCGAGCGCGAGATCGCGCGTCGTGCTCGCCGCGTCGATCGCCACCGGCCCGACGAGCGCATCGCCCTGTCGATACGCGAAGAGCTCGAGCGCCCCTTCGCTCGCCGGCACGTGCACCACGTAGCGGCCATCGTCGCCGGTGGGCAGCGAGCGCGTCAGATAGCGCTCCTCGCTCGCGCGCACGTGCACGCGCACGCCCGCCGCGGGCGCGCCGCTCGCATCGCGCACCACGCCCTCGATCGTTCGCATCGCGACGTCGTTCTCCTCGGCGTGCGCGCGCTGCAGCGCGTCGACCCCGGGCCCGCCAATCGTGAGCCGCGCGTGCTCGACCGTCGTGAGACCGCAGTCCGCGATCGGCCGCCGCGCGGTGAAGCGCGACTCGAACCCGGATGCGTTGATGCCGACGGAGAGATCGTCGCCCGGAACCTCGTACACGAACCCGACGCCGCGCTCGTCGGTGTACGAGATCGCGTCGACGCTCACGCTCTGCGGCGAGAAGCCCGGCCCCGGCGCGAACGCCGGCATGCGCGGCGTGTACATGAAGCCGTGCATCGTCGTGATCGATCCCGTCGGGAACGCGAGCGACGACGCGTAGGTGATGCGCACGTCGACGTGGCTCGAGCCCGGCTCGAGCACGTAGTCGATCGCGGCGTCGACCCCTTCGAACTCGGTCGACAGACGACGCGCGGTGATCGCCTCGAAGAACGGCAATGCGCGGAGCGGACCCGACGCGCGCACGATCGCGGCGCCTCCGTCGCTGCCGTCGGCGAGCACGGTCACGCTCGTCGTCATCACGGTGTAGCGACCGGTCAGGATCAGGATCTCGCCGAAGTCGCCCACGTCGACGAGCGCGCCGTCCTCCACGCGCGCGATGCCGAGCGGCCGTCCGCCCCACGGGTCGTAGAGGTGCGAGGGCCCGACGTCCTCGATCACCATCGCGACGCGATCGTTCGCGAGCAGGAACCCGCCCTCGTCCCACATCCCGAGGCCGCTGGGGAACGGCGGCAGCGCGTCGCCCGCGATGCGCCCCGCGCGCGCTTCTCCCGGCCCTGCGCCGAGCGGCTCGGCATGGCCATCCGGATCGCCGAGCTCGAGCTCCGGTGGGCTCTCGCACGTGGGCTGCGGCCCCGCGTCCTCGCCGCCGTCGACGGCATCGTCCTCGGGCTCGCCGCACGCGAGCACCATCGAGAGAGCGGAGATCGTGAAGCAACGAAGAAGCGACGCGCGCATGGCGCGACGGTAACAGAGACTTTGTCGAAACAACTAACGGGCGAGCTCGCGATCCTGGAGCGGGCCGATCGTCCTCGAGATCGCGCTCGCGCCGACTGTCTACGACCTCACTCGCACGTCGAGCGCGGCACGCGTCCCTCGCGGATCTGCAGGATCGGATGGCTGCGCACGTACGCGGTCTGCGGCAGCTCGGTCCAGTTCACGCCGTCGGTGCTGCGATAGAAGCGCTGCCGCTCGTACCACTGGTCCCAGCCGCCGTTCACCGCGACGAACGTGCCGCTCGCGCCGCGCGTGACCGCGCCGATCGCGACGCCGCCCGGCGAGAGCGGCGTCGACGTCCACGTCGCGCCGTCGCGCGAGCGGAACACGCGACCGCCGCCCCACACCATCAGCTCGCTGCCGGTCGACACCACGTCCGCCGACGACACCGACGTGCCGAGCGACCCCGCGGTCCACGTCGTGCCGCCATCGCGCGAGTGACACACGTCGCCGTTGCCGCCGACGATCACCATCGTCTCGCCGATCGTCCCGATCCCGCCGTCGTTCTGGATCGCCGCGCCGCACGACCCGGGGATCGATCTCGGCCTCCACCACGTGCGGCCATCGTCGGAGCTCAGCGTCACGTCGCCGCCGTCGCCCACCAGCAGCAAGCGACCACCGCCCGCGCTCGACGCGCCCGCGCGCCGCACGTTCCACCCCTCGAGCGCCGACGTGATCGGCGAGCTCCACGTCGCGCCGTCGTCCTCCGAGACGCGCACGTCGTGCGCGCCGAGCAGCACGTGATCGCCCTCGCTCGCGATGCCGCCGAACGTCGTGCCCTCGAGCGTGCGCTCCCACGTCACGCCGTCGCGGCTGCGATCCACACCGCCCGCGGGGCCCCAGCCGTACGTCGCGACGAACGTGCCGTCGCGCGTGTAGACGATGCCCTTCGCGCGCCCCGGATGATGATCGCAGTCGACGCCCTCGAAGCAGCGCAGCGAGTCGTCCATCGAGCGGTTCTCGATCCACGTGCGGCCGTCGTCGCACGAGATCGTCGTGCGCCCGACGTAGCCCTGCGCGACGAAGATCGCGACCTGATCGCCGCCGCCCGTGCCCGCGTCGACCACCGGCGTCGAGCCCGCGTCGGCGACCGGCGTCGCGCCCGCGTCGTCGCGTGACGTCGTGCCGCCGTCGGCGGGGAGAGGCGCGCCGCCACCATCCTCGTCGACGTTCGTCGAGCCCGCGTCCTCGCCGTCCGCGACCTGCGCGTCGCGGCGCGGGTCGAGCTGGGGCGCGCTGCCTCCGAGCTCGCCGTCGCACGCGAGCACGATCAGGGTCCAGGTGAGGATCGAGGCGACGCTCACCGCCATCGCGCGCGCGCTGGTTCCGGTCATCGGTGGGTCGGTACCGCGAGCGTCGGGCGACGGCTCAGGGGACGTTGTTGACTTTGGTTCGAGGGCCCACGATTCTTTCGCGCACGAAATATCGTCGCTCGAAACACAGGGCGAAACACGCGATCTGAGCGCGGACCTCGGGACTTGGTGGAGGAGGCCGCGACCGGGCGAGGAAGGAACGTTCGATGTCGAAGGAGCTCCGGTTCGACGGGAAGGTCGTCGTCGTCACGGGCGCGGGCAACGGGCTCGGGCGTTCGCACGCGCTGGAGTTCGCGCGGCGTGGCGCGAAGGTCGTCGTGAACGACCTCGGTGGCTCGCACACCGGTGAAGGAGCGAGCCAGACCGCGGCGCAGAAGGTCGTCGACGAGATCAAGGCCGCGGGAGGCGAAGCGGTCGCCAACTACGACTCGGTCGAGAACGGCGAGAACATCGTCGAGACCGCGATCGACACGTTCGGCCGCATCGACGTGCTGATCAACAACGCGGGCATCCTGCGCGACGTCTCGTTCGCGAAGATGACCGAGCAGGACTGGGACCTCGTCTATCGCGTGCACGTCAAAGGTGCGTTCAAGTGCACCCACGCGGCGTGGCCCCACATGCGCGATCAGAAGTTCGGCCGGATCATCATGACGGCGAGCGCCGCCGGCATCTACGGCAACTTCGGTCAGGCGAATTACGCGATGGCGAAGCTCGGCCTGGCCGGGTTCGCGAACACGCTCGCGATCGAAGGGCGCAAGAACAACGTCATCGTCAACACGATCGCGCCGGTCGCGGGCTCGCGCATGACCGAGACGGTCATGCCGCAGAACCTGCTCGACGCGCTGAAGCCGGAGTACGTGACGGCGCTCGTGGTCGAGCTCTGCCACGAGTCGCACGAGGACACCGGCGGCCTCTACGAGGTCGGCGGCGGCTACTACGGCAAGCTCCGGTGGGAGCGCACGAAGGGCAAGCTGTTCCGCCTCGGACGTCCGGTGAAGGCCGAGGACGTGCACGAGGCGTGGGGCGAGATCTCGAAGTTCGACGAGAGCGCGACGCACCCGCCGCACATCGCGGGATCGCTCCAGCCGATCATGGACAACGTCGAGGCCGGCCCGAGCAAGGGTGGCAATCAGTACATCGACGTCGATCAGGCGCTCGGATACGAGTTCCCGGAGATGAAGAGCGCCTATGACGAGCGCGATCTCGCGCTCTATGCGCTCGGCGTCGGCGCGGCGCGCGACCCCAACGACGATCGCGATCTGCAGCTCGTCTACGAGATGCACGGCAGTGGGTTCAAGCCGCTGCCGACGTACGGAGTCATCCCGGCGATCAACTGCATCCTCACGATGGGCAAGGAGGGCAAGACCGCGCCGGGCATGAAGTACGGTCTCGATCGCGTGCTGCACGGCGAGCAGTACCTCGAGCTCGTGCGCCCGCTGCCGCCCAAGCAGAAGCTCGTCCACAAGGCGAAGATCAAGGACATCTGGGACAAGGGCAGCGACGGCGGCAAGAAGGGCGGCGCCGTCGTGATCACCGCGATCGAGAGCTTCGACGAGGACGGCGATCTGCTGATCAAGAACGAGGTCAGCACGTTCGTCCGCGGCGCCGGCGGATGGGGCGGTGATCGCGGTCCTGCCGCGGAGGTGAACGTCGCGCCGGATCGCGCGCCCGACGCGCGCGTCGAGCAGACGATCGACTCGAACCAGGCGCTGCTCTACCGCCTCTCCGGCGACTGGAACCCGCTGCACGCCGACCCGGGCTTCGCAAAGGCGTTCGGCTTCGAGCGCCCGATCCTCCACGGCCTGTGCACGTTCGGATATGCCGCGCGGCACGTGATCCAGTCGTTCGCGAAGGACGGGGATCCTCGCTACTTCAAGAGCATCAAGGTGCGCTTCGCCGATCCGGTGCTCCCGGGCGAGACGGTGATCACCGAGATGTGGAAGGAGAGCGAGACTCGCATCCTCTTCCGCGTGAAGGTGAAGGAGCGCGACAAGGTCGTGATCTCCAACGCCGCGATCGAGCTCTTCCCGGAGCTGCCGAAGGCCAAGGAGAAGAAGAAGCCCGCGGCCGCGAGCGCGGGCGGTGGTGGCACTCCGATCCCGAATTCGAGCGACGTCTTCGCCGGGATCGCGGCGTTCGTCGCGAAGAAGGGCGCCGACGCGGTCAGTCAGGCGAAGACGATCTTCGCGTTCAAGCTCAAGAGTCCGGACTCGGTCTGGACTCTCGATCTGAAGAACGGGACTGGCTCCGTCGCGCAGGGTGAGAGCGTGCCCGCCGAGTGCACGTTCGAGATCACCGACGCGGACTTCATGGACATGGTCAGCGGCAAGGCCGACGCCATGAAGCTCTTCACCACGGGCAAGCTGAAGATCAGCGGCAACGTGATGGCGTCGCAGAAGCTCGGGCCGATCCTCAAGAACGTCGATCCCAACGACGTGATGGCCGCCGCGAAGAAGCGCAGCGGTGGAGGTGCATCGGCGCCCGAGCCGCACCAGGCGGGCAGCGTCGAGGTCACCCCGACGAGCGAGGACATCTTCGGCGGCATCACGCGCTACGTCGCGAAGAACACCGACCTCGCGGCGAAGATCAAGATCGTCTACGCGTTCAAGCTGAAGAATCCCGACAGCGTCTGGACGATCGATCTCAAGAACGGCAACGGCGCGGTCCTGAAGGGCGAGCCGATCCCGGCGGAGTGCACGCTGGAGATCAGCGACGCCGACTTCATGGACATGTGCACCGGCAAGTCGGACGCGATGAAGCTGTTCACGACCGGCAAGCTGAAGATCAGCGGCAACGTGATGGCGTCGCAGAAGCTCGACTTCCTCCGCAAGGTCGACCCGAAGGACGTCGAGGCCGCGATGAAGGCGCGCACCGGCGCGGGTGGCGGCGAGAAGAGCGCCGCAGTCGCCGCCGCGCCGAGCGCTCAGCCGAAGAGCGCGCAGGCGCCCGCGATCGTCGACGCGCTGAGCAAGCGCATCGCGAGCAACGCGGGGCTCGTTCGTGAGGTCGGATACGTCGTCGAGCTCCGGGTGAAGGACCCGGAGAACGTCTGGACGATCGATCTCAAGAACGGCAGCGGCAGTGTCGTGAGCGGCGGCGGAAAGGGCGCCGACACGATCGTCACGATCAGCGACGCGGACCTCGCGACGCTCGCCAGCGGCGCGACGACGCCCCAGAAGCTCTACCAGCGCGGCGCGCTCCGGATCGACGGAGACGCGCACGTCGCGCAGCGCCTCGGATTCATGACGAAGCTCGCGTGAGCCAGAGAAGGAGTACGACGATGACTCGCAAGGTGAACGTGATCGGCGTGGGCATGGTGAAGTTCCAGAAGCCCGGCGCGAGCGACGAGTACAACGTGATGGCGGCGGGCGCGATCCGCGCTGCGATGAAGGACTCGGGCGTGGAGTTCCGCGACCTCGAGCAGGCGTACGCGGGATACGTGTACGGCGACTCGACGTGTGGACAGCGCGCCGTGTACGAGGTCGGGCTCACCGGGATTCCGGTGTTCAACGTCAACAACAACTGCTCGACGGGCTCGACCGCGCTGATGCTCGCCAAGCAGGCGATCGAGGGCGGCATCGCGGAGTGCGTGCTCGCGGTCGGGTTCGAGCAGATGGAGAAGGGCGCGCTGCAGGCGAAGTGGAACGACCGCACCAACCCGCTCGACAAGCACGCTGGGCTCATGAACGACGTGCAGGGGTTCACGTCGGCGCCCGGCGCAGCGCAGATGTTCGGCGGCGCGGGGCGCGAGTACCGCTGGAAGCACGGCACGAAGCGCGAGACCTTCGCGAAGATCGCGGAGAAGGCGCGCAAGCACGCGAGCAAGAACCCGTTCGCGCTCTTCCAGGAGACGTACTCGGTGGAAGAGATCCTCGCGTCGCCCGAGGTGTTCGACCCGCTGACGCGATATCAGTGCTGCCCTCCGACCTGCGGCGCGGCAGCGGCGATCCTCTGCAGTGACGAGTTCGCCAAGAAGAAGGGGATCGGAAAGAGCGTCTACATCGCCGCGCAGGCGATGACGACCGACTATCCGTCGAGCTTCGGCGAAGAGTCGATGATCAAGATGGTCGGCTACGACATGACCAAGAACGCCGCGGCGAAGGTGTACGAGAAGGCGGGCCTCGGACCCTCGGACGTGCAGGTCGTCGAGCTGCACGACTGCTTCACCGCGAATGAGCTGCTGACGTACGAAGCGCTCGGCCTGTGCAAGGAAGGCGAGGCCGAGAAGTTCATCTGGGACGAGGACAACACGTACGGCGGCAAGTTCGTCACGAACCCGTCGGGCGGACTGCTGAGCAAGGGACATCCGCTCGGCGCGACCGGACTGGCGCAGTGCACGGAGCTGGTCTGGCAGCTTCGTGGTCAGGGCGACGCTCGACAGGTCCCGGGGGCTCGAGTGGCTTTGCAGCACAATCTCGGGCTCGGTGGGGCTTGTGTCGTGACGATGTATCGAATGGACTGATCGCCGCGCGCGCTGAGGCTTCGGCGGGGGCGCGGGGGAGGGGGTCCTCACTACTGGCCTTTGTCTCGGCTAAAGAGACAGCCGCGCGCCGCGGATGAAACCGTGCAGGAGGTCCTGGCGCTTCGCGATGCAGCCGAGCGCGGCGCGGACGCCACGCTCGAGCGCATGCCCGTTCATCGGGCAGGAGTTCGCGAGAAGATGGTGCTTTGCATAACGCCAGACCTACTCGTCGGGGTTGAGCGTTGGCGCGTACGCCGGCAGGAGGATGAACTCGAAGCGCGGATCGCCTTCGAGGCGCTTCGCGACCGTGCGATGGGCGGAGAGCCGGTCCCACACGAACGTGACGGGACGGCGGACCGCCCGCTGCACTTGGCGCACGAACCGCTCGATCTCGTCGGCGTTGAAGTTGCCGCGCAGCAGCCGGAAGTAAAGCCCGGTGCGCTGCGCTTGCGGCGAGATCGTGATCGCGCTGATGGCCGAGACTCGGTCGTGACGTGCGCCGCAGATGAGCTCTGGTGTCTCGCCGCGCGGCGCCCAGGTGCGAGGCGACGACGGCTGCAGCATGAAGCCGCTCTCGTCGCTCAGCGCGAGGACGCGGCCGTCGTCTTCCGCTTTTTTTTGATGCGCGGCCATTCCTCCTGTCGGAACCGCTCGACCGCTTCCGCGTCCTGCTCGCGCGCGCGGCGCACCGCCTTCTGCGGGCTGAATCCGAGACTGTGCAGCACGGCGTGCACGTTCGAGATCGAGTAGTGAACTCCGAACTCGCGCTCGATCACGTCACGCACGCGGCGAAGCGTCCAAAGCTCCGTTGCGAACCCGCTCGTGCGTGCGCCGAGCCGAAGAAGGACCACGAGCTTCGCCCGGTCGCTGTCGCTCAGGCGACTCTTGCCGCCGGCGTTCGGGATTGGATCGAGCGCGTCATCGCCGCCTTGCTCGAACATCTTCGTCCATCGCGCGACAGAGCCGGGCGCGCAGCCGAGCTGCTTCGCCACTTCGCGGATCGAGTGGCCACTGCGATGGAGCGCCACGCCGAGGCGACGACGGCGTTCGAGGTCTGCCTTACTTCCGGTCGGTCGCACGCCGGGAGGAGATCACGAGCTGATCGGCGTGTCGATCCCCTCCCGATCCGTTCGCCGGATGAAAGGTCAGTAAGCCTCGCGGGGGCCTCCTGCTGCGGTGTCGGTGACTGATGAGGTGGTGTCGGCGGCCGCGTGCGCTCTGCGCTCGCGGCCGCCTGGCATTCGGGGGGCTCGCGGAGGCTGGTGGGCCGCTGCGGAAGCGTTCGGACCCCCTCCCCCGCGCCCTGCTGGTGAGGTCTCGGCCGCGCGGGGAAGAGAGGGCGTCGCGGCTGGTGGGGTGGGGGGAGAGAGGTTCTCGCGGACGCGCTCTGCGCGTCCGCGAGAACCTCGGGACGGCAGCGCGCTTCGCGCGGCTGGAGCCGACTGACTCGTGGTGATTTGCGCACGCGCGCGGCTACTCTCTGCGTCGCATGTCCCTGCCACCTCAGCGCAGCTCGCGCGGCGATCGCATCGAGCTCGTTGTCGTCCTCCTCGCCGCTTGGGCGTGGCCGATCACCAGCGAGCTCCTCGAGCTGACGTCGTCGGGGCTCGAGCGGCGCATCCACTTCTCGAACGAGACGCTGCTCGGGCTGGTTCTCTACGAGCTCGTCGTCGGAGGAGCGCTGCTGCTCTTTCTGCGTGCGCGCGGCAAGCGCGTCTCGGTGTCCCAGTTGGACGCGTCGTGGCTCGCGACGGGCGAGGGCGTATTGCTCTGGGCGGTCGCGATGATGGCGTCTTGGCTCGGCATGGCGCTGCTCGCCGGCACGTCGCGCGGGCAGTCGGTCGCGTTCCACGGCGCGCCGAGCCCGGTGATCGCGATCTTGCTGGTGCTGGTGAACCCGGTGTTCGAGGAGTGCTTGCACCTCGGGTTCCTCCAGGAGCGCCTGCGCGCATCGGGGCCGGGATTCGCGATCGGCGCGTCGCTGATGGTCCGACTGCTCCTGCACGCCTATCAGGGGCCGCTCGCGGTCGCCGCGATCGTTCCAATGGGTGTCGTGCTCGGGCTCCACCACTGGCACACTCGCCGCCTCTGGCCGGCGATCGTCGCCCATGCGATCGCAGATGCGCTCGCGCTCGCGACGCTGCGACCGGCGATCGAGAGCTGACGGACATGAAGTCCCGGACTGAGCTGATCCCCGCGCGGGGGAGGGCTCGTCGGGGCGCGGGGGAGGGGGGCCTCACTAAGCCTCGCGGGGCCCACCTGCGGCGGCGGTGGCGACTGACGACGTGGTGTCGGCGGCCACGTGCGCTCTGCGCTCGCGGCCGCCTCGCTTGCGAGGGCCACACGGAGACTGGTGGGCCGCTGCGGAAGCGTTCGGACCCCTCCCCCGCGCCCTGCTGGTGAGGTCTCGGCCGCGCGGGGAGGGAGGCAGTCGCCGCTGTTGGTGGGGGGAGAGAGGTTCTCGCGGACGCGCCTTGCGCGCCCGCGAGAACCTCGGGACGGCAGCGCGCTTCGCGCGACTGGAGCCGATGTGCGCCCATGACCGTTGTCGGTGCTCGTAGCTCTGGGATAGTGTGGGCGATCACGAGCTTCTCGTCGGGGCCGACGTTCCTCGGGATGAGCTTCCAGCCGAATAGCTGGTATTCCGCGCTCGGTGCAGAGGTGTTGCGATGAGAGTTCAAACGAGCGCTTTAGCCGACTCAAGCGCGCTGGTTTCGCAGTTCAGAGATGAGGTGGCGCGGGCTGAGCTTCGCACCGTCCTTCGTAGACGCATCATATCGGGAAGCGCATATGTGTATCCGAGCCATGATAGCTACTACGAGTTCTGTGAGGCTGTTTCGGAAGCGGTTGGGTGCCACCCCGCCAGCGTTCTGGTCGTTGGATCGGCCAAGCTCGGGTTCAGCATTGCTCCGTCGAAGCGGTACCGACCGTTCGGCGACAAGTCAGATATCGACGCTGTGGTCGTCGACGAGAAGCTGTTCGACCGCCTCTGGCGCGAGGTCCACGTCGCCGTCGAGGCACGCCTTGTTTGGCCGAAACGGAATGACTTCGCCGACTATCTGATGCGCGGCTGGATACGCCCCGACTTCTTTCCCGACGTGCGTGGAGACACAGTCGGGATGTGGTGGGATAGGTTCGCGGAGCTCTCCCGTCGAGCAGGAGTCAAGGTGGCTGGTGCGGTGTATCGAGACTGGCACTTCTTGGAGTCGTATCAGCTCAAAGCGCTCAGCATGTGTCGCGAGGCGGGTCCGCTATCCAGCTCACCAGTGTCCATTCAATCCTCGGCGGTGAAGCGATGATCGACTCCGGCGTGCGGTACGAGCTGAAGACGAATGCGACGAATCGAAGGATTCGCGAATTGATTACCGCGATTAACCAGAGAGCGCTGGTCTCGCGACCTGATTTTCAACGTCGTCTGGTGTGGACCAATCGCGACAAGGTTGAGTTCGTCGACACGATTCTCCGGGCGCTGCCGTTTCCGGAAATTTACGTGTGTGCCGGTGAGGTTGACCCCGAAACCGCGCAAGGGACGGAGTGGCTCGTCGACGGCCAGCAGCGTGTCTCGACGATCTATGAGTACTTTTCCGGAGCACAGTCGCTCCGCTTGCCGCCGAGAATCCCGGCGTATGCGGCGCTCACCGAGGCGCAGAAGCGTAGCTTTCTTGAGTATACGGTCGTCGTTCGCGACCTCGGAAGCGTGCCGTTGGACTATGTCAAGGACGTGTTTAGTCGAATCAACTCGACCAAATATGGTCTGAATGCGATGGAACTGGCTAACGCACGGTACGATGGCGCAATCAAACGTTCCGCTGCGTCTCTCGCCGAACATGACTTCTACTCGCGGCGAAGCGTCTTCAAGGCGTCGGATGTCAGGCGGATGGGTGATGTTAGCTTCCAGCTCAGTCTGCTGATTACGATGGAGGCCGGCTACTTCGACGATACCGACGAGCATGAGAGGTATCTCGAGAGGTATAACGACGAGTATCCCCGCGCGCCCGAAATGGAAGCGCGCTTGAACAGCGTGTTCGCCGCTCTCGACTCTGCTGATATCGCAGGCGCAAGTCGATGGTGGAAGAAGGCCGATCTTTTCTCGCTCATCGTCGAGTTGGATCGGGCGGTGAGCGTCGATTCTCGCGCGGTCGATCCCGCGGCGCTGCGTACGGCGCTGACCGGGTTCGAGCAGTTGCTCGAGCGTTACCAAGGGCACGATGGCGAGATGAGTTCAGCGGAGCGCGAGCGAGCGTCGAGATATTCTCTCGCGGCGGCTCAGGGCAGCAACCATCGGAAGAGCCGCATCACGCGTGGTGAGATTCTCGCCGAGGTCATCCGGTCGGCATCTACCTAGACGCGCGAGTGGAGGCATCCGCGGGTAAACTGCAGCCTATGCCTCGGTCTGCGCGCAGACAGCCGACTCCCGAGTGATTGCCGTGATGACCTACGACGAATATCTCGCGCTCGAGTCGCGCACCGACGTGAAGCACGAGCTCGTGCGCGGCGAGGTGCTCGCGATGGCGGGCGGAACGCCCGAGCACGCCGCGCTCTCGGCGACGGTGATCCCCGCGCTCTCGTCGCGCTCCGCGGCAAGCCGTGTCGGGTCTACTCGTCGGATCTCCGGGTGCGCGTGCGCGAGACCGATCTCGCGACGTATCCCGACGTCGCGGTGGTGTGCGGCGCGCCCGAGACCTCGCCCGACGACCGTCACGCGGTGACCAATCCGGTGGTGCTGGTGGAGGTGCTCTCGGAATCGACCGAGGCGCACGATCGGGGCGCCAAGCTCGCCCACTACCGGCACCTCACGACGCTGCGGGAGTACGCGCTGGTCGCGCAGACCGAGCGGCGCATCGAGGTCTACCGGCGCAACGAGCGTGATCGCGAGCTGATCGAGGCGGGCGGCGGAGAGACGATCGAGCTCGCGTCGCTCGGGGTCACGCTGCGGGTCGACGAGCTCTACGCCGATCCGCTCGGAGCCTGACCACACGGAGCTTCCCTGCTGTGACCTGGGGCGACTTCGACAGGGCCCGGAGCGACTTCGCCACCACGCGCACCGAGCTCGTCACGACGCGGACCTTCTTCGGCGGCGCCCGGAGCTTCTTCGGCAGCACCCGGACCTGCTTCGTCAGCCGTCGGAGCTGCTTCGTCACGACGCGGACCTGCCGTGTCACCACGCGGACCGACGGCGTCACTCCGTGGACCTTCTTCGTGAGCACACGGAGTGACTTCGTCAGTGCACGGGGCGACTCGATCGTGTCGTCGTTCCGGGCACTTACGCGCTGGTATCAGGCCGGAGTCGGAGTGGGCTCGCCGGAGCGCTTGGGGCGGCGGTCGTCGAGCGTCAGCTGGTAGGCGTCGGCGCGGGTCTTGTCCCCGGCGAGGCGCCACTGGGCGCGGCCGACCTTGGCGAGTGTCCGCAAGTTGAGATATGCGCGGCCGTCGATCTCGTCGAGCGCGTCGGTGTTGGAGCGGGCCTCGTGCTGGGCGGCCTTCTTCTCCTCGGCGAGGGCCGGGAGCGCGGCGATCGCCGCGGTGACGCGCGCGATCATCGCGGTGCGGGCCGCGCGGCCCGACTCGGCGGGTGCGATCGACGCGCTGCCCAGCACCGCGGCGACCGCGGTGAGGCGGGTGCGGAGCTTGGCGGAGTCGTGTCCGACCACGCCACGCGCCGACTCGAGCGCAGCGGCGAGGTCGCGCGTGATGCGCTGGGTCGTCTCGGGCGCCTCGCCCGTCGGCGGCACGCGATACGTGATCGCCGCCTCCGCCATGACGACGGCGGCCCGCAGGACGCGCTTGGCCTCGGCGATCGCCTCGGCCTCGACGCTGCGCGCGCTCTTCTTCGCGGCGCGCTGGGCGCGACGGCCCGCGGTCTCCTCGGTGAGCGTGGCGCGGTAGCCGCGGAGCGCGTCGAGCAGGTCGGCCGAGTATCCGCCCGCCTCGAGCATGGCGAGGTCGGCCGACGCGATCGGGAGCAACCGATCGATCTCGGCGATGATCGCCTCCGATGGAAAGCGCTCGCCGATGGCGATGAGGTCTTCGACGGTGATCGGGATCGTCATGCGATGTCCTCCTCGAGAAGGGGCAATCCCAGCGTCGCGATCGCTGTCCGTCAATGCTCCACGAACGCGGCTATCACCGCGCGATGGCGCGGACCCCAGGGTGCTCGCGGCGTGGAGCGCGCTCGGCTGCTCCGGGTCGCATGACGAGCTGCCCGCCGAGCGCGCGCTGCGATGAGCGAGCGCCTGCGCGCCCGCGCTGCAGCACACGTGGCGGCCGGAGATTGACAGTCATTCTCATCTAGACCAGGTTGGGTCCCTCGATGGGCCCCTCCTCTCGCGCGCGGATGGCGAACCGGCACGGCGTCGAGCGACGCGCGCTGCCGGCGCGCGCGCGTCCGCGCGGCGGCGTGAAGCGCGCGTTCCGGGTGCACGGCGCGCTCGGCATGACGTTCGGGGCCGCGCTCTTCGTGATCTGCGCGTCGGGCGCGCTCGCCGCGGTCAGCAGCGACGTCGACTGGCTCGTCCATCCGGCGCTGCGCGCGCCCGCGCTCGCCGACGGCGCTCCACGCGCGAGCTGGGGCGCCCTCCACGCGAGCGCGCGCGCCCACGCGCCCGACGCGCGCGTCATCGTGCTCGCCGCGCCGCTCGAGCCGGGGTTCGCCGCCGAGGCGATCGTCGCGCGGCCCGACGACACGCTCGCGCGCATCTGGCTCGACCCGCGCGACGCGCGCGTGCGCGGCGAGGGCCCGTACCTCACGGTGCAGCGCTTCGCGCGCGACCTGCACCGCTCGCTCTTCCTCGGCGAGAACGTCGGCGTCTTCGTCGTCGCGCTGTTCGGGCTCGCGCTCCTCGGCTCGACCGCGAGCGGCGTGCTCGTGGTGTGGCGCAGTCGCTCGCGGCGGCTGCTGCGCGTCGCGAAGGAGCGCGCGTCGAAGGACCTGCATCGCGTCGGCGGGCTCGCGCTCGTCGCGTTCGCGCTGCTCGCGGGCATCACCGGCACCTGGTACGGCGTCGAGCGCGTCGCCGCGTGGGCCGACGTCGAGCTCACGCCCGCCGCGCCGAGCATCGACGAGGCAGGTCGCGCCCGCGCGACGAGCGAGCCGATCGCGGATCTCGACACCCTCGTCGCGCTCGGTCGCGCCGCGATGCCCGAGCTCGAGGTGCGCGCGATCGCGATGCCCACCGAGCGGCGCCCCGTGCTCTCGCTGCTCGGCGAGACCGACGCGCTCCTCGCGCGCGATCAAGCGAACCAGGTGTTCCTCGATCCCGGCGCGCGCGTCGTGCTCGGCGTGTGGCGCGCCGACGCGATGCCGCCGATCGAGCGCTGGGTGCACACCGTCGACGCGCTGCACTTCGGCTCGTTCGGCGGGCTCCCGACGCGCGCGCTCTGGAGCGCGATGGCGATCGGCACGGCGCTGCTCGCGCTGAGCGGCGCGTGGATCCGCGCGCGGCGCAGCGCGCGCTCGTCGATCGAGGCGCAGGGAGGTGCAGCGTGAGCGCGAGAGCAGGACTGGTGATCGCAGGGGTCGCGATCGGGCAAGCGGCGTTCGGGACGATCGACACGCTGCAGGGCGACGGGACGATCCCGGTGTCCGCCATCGCGCTCGCGTTCCTGGCGATCTCGATCGTCGCGCTCGCGCCGTGGGCGCGCGCGTGAGCCGTGGAGGAGTGGGCATGGAGATCCGGATCGTTCTGACCGCGCTCGCGATCGCGAGCCTGACCGCGTGTGGCTCGGAGACACCGCGCGACGACACACCCGACGCCGGCTCTCCGCCCGACGGAGGCGGCGCGGCCCCGGCGTACGCGGTCACGACGACCGTGTTCGACGAGACCACCGCCGCGACGTACGTGACGGTGCTCGGCTCGCTCGACGCGCAGCAGGTCGATCTCTCCACCGCGCGCGAGTTCGCGGGCTGGTCGTCGGTCGCCGCGCACGACGCCGTGCTCTTCGTGGGCCACGGCGAGCGGCCCGAGGTCGAGCGCTACGCGCTCGGCGCCGACGGAACGCTCGGCGACGCGGAGCAGACCGTGAGCTTCGCGGCGCACGGGCTGAGCTCGGCGTCGCTCTCGTTCAACACGATCGTCGACGCGACGATGGCGCACATGGCGCTCGAGCAGACGTCGCGGGTGCTCTGGGACCCGACCGCGATGGAGATCGTCGGCTCGGTGGACACGCCGGAGGTCGCGCCCGAGCGCGACGGCATGGCGGTGACCGCCGCGAACTTCCAGGGGCGCGTGGTCCGCGAGGACGGCGTGTTCCAGCCGTACTTCTGGCACGACGCGGACTGGTACGCGTTCCACCAGCAGTCGCAGATCGCGATCTACGCGCGAGACGGATCGCTCGACGCGCTGCTCGACGTGCCGTGCCCCGCGCTGCAGATCGCGACCGAGGACGAGCAGGGAAACCTCTACTTCTCCGGCATGGTCGACACGATCGCGTACGACCTCGTCGAGGAGGCGAGCACGCTCGAGCGCTGCGTGGCGCGCATCGACGCGGGCGAGCACGCGATCGCCGAGGGCTGGCCGCGCCGCTTCGAGGAGCTCACGGAGGGACGGCCGGCGGGCGTCTTCCACTACCTCGCGGACGGGATCGGGATCCTGACCGTCTATCACGTCGAGAACGCGGACCCGAGCTCGCCGACGTTCCTCGACGACTGGTACGCGGCGAACTGGGGCCTCTGGCTCGTGGATCTCGAGGCGTGGAGCGCGGAGCCGATCGAAGCGTGGCCGCTCGGCTCGTCGAACATCTTCTTCTCGCGCCTCGAGGGGAGGCTCTTCGTGCACAGCGTCGAGGCCGACTTCTCGTCGACGACGATCCGCGAGATCAGCGTCGACGGCACGCTCACCGAGCGGCTGACGGTGCCCGGCTACGCGGCGTATCCGCTGCTCCGGCTGCGCTGACGGCTCCGCCGGGCGCTCACTCGCACTCGTAGCGGAGCGTCGTCGCGGCGAGCGTGGTCGCGAGCCGGCCGCGCGCGTCGTAGCCGCGTGGGACGCTCGACGTGGACGCGCCCTCGACGATCACGTGATCGACGCGGCGACCCTCCGCGTCGTACGCCCACCGGTGCTCGACGGCTCGTCGCCCGTCGCCGTGGGGCACGGTGCGCAGCGCGGCGACGCGCCCGTGCTCGTCGAGCGTGATCTCGTGCTCGCGCCACACGTCGAGCGCTCCGTCGCCGTCGGCGTCGAAGCCCTCGCGCACGAGGCGCCCCGCGCCGTCGTACGTCCACTGGTGCTCGAGCGCGCGCGCGCCGAATTCGTCGCGCCGCTCGTACGCCATGCGCGAGGGGCCGTGCTCGCCGTGGATCGTGCGCTTCGACCAGCGCGCGCCCTCGGCGTCGCAGCGCTCGGCGATCACGCGCCCCTGCGCGTCGCGCTCCCACGTGCGGAGCTCGCTGCCGGCGCGGGTCGAGCCGCCGCATCGCACGCGCGTCTCGCTGCGGGTCGCGCCGCGCGCGTCGAGCGTGCGGACGATCTCGCGATCGATCGTGCCGTCGCCGTCCTCGTCGATCGCCTCGCGCAGCGTGGCACCGTCGCGCTGCCACGTCGTGACGCGCTCGGGCCGGCCGTCGACGAACGTCGGGCCCCGATCGCCGTCGCCCTGGACGTGCACCGGGACGAGCTCGCGCTCGACGGTCTCGCGCACGAGCATGCCCGACGCGTCGTGCTCCCACCGCACGCGCAGCTGGACCTCGCCGTGCTCGACCTGCTCGTACGACGCGGGCAGGCCGCGCGCATCGCGCGTCCAGCGGAGCACCTGGGACCCGCTCTCGACGGCGCACACCGGGAGCGGCGGGACGGGCTCGACGATCGACGCGGGCACCTCGCGCTCGTCGAACGGCGCCCACCCTCGGTACGCGTCGGTGCTCGGCCACGCGTCGGCGGTCTCGTCGCACGCGCGGGCGGGCGCGCACGCGAGCTCGCCGCGGTCGTGCGTCGGTGCGCTCGCCGCGCCGCCGCAGCCGGCGGCGACGAGCGAGACGATCACGAGGGCGCGGGTGGTGGTCACGCGATGCTGCGACGATCGACCAAGCGGGGCGATCTGTCGAGGGTCGCGAGCCGGCGCCGCCGGGCCCATGTCACGTCTCGTGCGACGCGTGATCTTCGGGGCCCTCCTCTCGCTCTCGTTGCTGCTCGTCGGCGCGTTCGCCGAGGCCGCGATCGCCGAGGCGCAGCGCACCGGCGGCAGCTTCGGTGGACGTCGCTGGAGCGGCGGCGGCCGCGGTCGCGCGCCGATCGGAAGCAGCTATCGCGGCACGCGCTACGGCGGCGGCGGGTACTACGGGCCTGCGCCGTTCGTGTTCTTCGCGCCGGGCGGCATCGGCGCGGGGGGGCTCGTCACGCTCGTGGTGATCGGCGGCGTGGTGATGCTCCTCGCTCGCGGCGCGCGGCGCGCGACGCTGCGCGTGCCGGGCCCGCAGTCGCGCGCGTGGGACAACGTCGATCTCGGTGTGGTGCAGATCGGCGTGGACGCGGAGACGCGCCGCGCGATCGAGGAGACGCTCGCCGCGCGGCGCGTCCCGCTGCGGGTGCGCGAGCACGGCGCGACGTGGCTGCGAGAGGTGATCCACGAGCTGCGCGCGCGCCGCGACGCGTGGCTCGCGGTGCGGGTCGACGACTACCGCCCGATGTCGCCGCCGATGGCGGCGGGCTCGTTCCGTCGCGTGCAGGAGGACGCGCAGCACGGCGCGCCGCTCGCCGAGCACGACGGCGAGCTCGAGGTCGTCACGATCGCCGTCGCGTCGCACCGCGAGATCGTCGACGTGCAGCGCGACGACGCCGACGCGGCGGAGCGCGTGATGCGCGCGCTCGCGCAGCTCGACCCCGACGAGATCGTCGCGCTCGACGTGCGCTGGGCCGCCCCGGCGTGAGCGGAATCGCGCCCGACGTGCGAGAGTTTCCCGGCTCGCATGCGGGGGAAGCTCTTGGCGGTGATCGCGCTGGTCGCGATCGCCTCGTCGTGCGCGGTCGCATCGGCCCAACGGGCCGGCGGCAGCTCCGGGGGAGGTCGCTCCGGCGGCGGCGCGCGCTCGAGCAGCGGAAGCCACGGCCGCGGCCGGTACTTCTACGCCGGTCGCCACGGCCAGACCGCGTACTACTACGACGCGTACTCGAGCACCGGCTCGCGCGTCGCGGGCGGTGACGGCCCGCTGTGGCTCGGGCTGTTCCTGATCGTCGGCGCGCTCGTGGTGAGCGCGCGACCGCGCACGGTGCGCCGCGACGCCGCGCCGGACGCGCAGTCGCCCGAGTGGAAGAACGTCGATCTCGGCGTCGTCGAGGTCACGGTCGATCGCGCGACGCGCGTCGAGATCGAGCGCGCGATCGCGCGGCGGAAGACCCACCGCCGCGAGCCGCGTCGCGTCCGGCGGCTGCGCGCGATGGTCGACGCGCTGCGCGCGCATCGCGCGGCGTGGCGCGCGGTGCGCGTCGAGGATCACCGCCCGATGTCGTCGCCGATCGCCGACGGCGTGTTCCGCCGGCTCGCCACCGGAGCGCGGAGCGGGAGCGTCGGCGACGATCGCGAGGTGCTGACGATCGTGGTCGCGTCGCGGCGCGAGATCGTCGACGTGCACCGCAGCGACGAGGAGGCGGCCGATCGGGTGCTCCGCGCGATGGCCCAGCTCGAGCTCCGCGAGATCGTCGCGCTCGAGATCGCGTGGCGCGAAGCGCGCTGAGAGGATCGACGCGAGCGCGCGGGCCGCGCGCGGGGGGGATTCGCGCGCGGCCCGCGTGCTCCAGCGTCAGCTGAGCAGTGCGTCGCTCGGGGGCTCGACGCCGAGCGCGAGCTCCTCGCGAACGCGCGCGAGCGCGTCTTCGAGGCGCATCTTCGTCTCGTCGAGAGCCTCGAGCGCCGCGAGGCGCTCGTGCTGCGTGCTCGCGCTCTGCGCGCGGCGCACCGCGGCCGCGAGGGCCGCCAACCAGATCGTGGCTTCGGTGGAGGGGTCGTCCATGGGCACGCTCATTCTCCGATCAAATCGGGCGTCGCGTGAGTCGCCAGGCTGTCGTCTCCAGGTGCGTTCGATGCTCGCGCCGCAGGTCCCACCACAACGACCCACGTCGAGATTCGCCCTGTTTCCGGGCGTTCGTCGCGCAGTGCTCCGCGCTCGAGGGCGTCATCGTGGCGGCTCCGGTTTGACCCGTGCGGGACCTGAGAAGTAGGGTTCGCGCGTTCCAACCCAGGAGCTGGATCGGATGACGAATTCGAAAGGACGGATCGCGGCGGGCATCGTGGCCGTTGTGATGGCTTGCACGGCGCTCGTCGGATGTGGTGGTCGGCAACAGCCGCCCACGACCGGGACCTGCCATCCGGGTCGCGAGTGGGTGCCGCCGGCGCAGGACGAGAACGGTCAGTGGCGCGACGGCTACTGCCGCAGCACGGGCGGGTGATCCGCTCGTCTCCGCGCGCGCGATCACCGCGCGCGTGACGGCTCGGTTCGAACGACGCGGGCGCATGGGCGAGAGCCGATGCGCCCGCGGTCGTTCCGTCTCCGGCCGCGCGACGCGCGCGCGTCACGTTCATTCCGCGCGCAAGACCGTTCGGTGACGCGTGGCGTCACTTCTTTCCGCCGCGAAAAGTCGCCGAAACAACTGGCCGGTACATCCCGGAGCGTCGAGAGCGGCGGGTTTCGCGCGGTGCCCCGGGGCGGGGAGAGCTGCGGGGGAGACGTCCGTCCGCTCGACGGCAGTCGGGAGGATCCGGATGAACGAGCTCGTCTCGAGGACCAGCAAGCGAGCCGCGGGGGCGGCGCTGGCGATCCTGGTGTCGTTGACCCTCGTGCCTCGCGCGAACGCGCAGGACACGGCCACGAGCGAGCCCAGCGCCGAGCCGGCGCCCGGTGCGGTCGTGGAGACGCCAGCGACCACCGAAGCGCCTGCAGAGGCGGCGGTCGCACCCGCGGAAGAGCCGGTCGTCACGGCCGAGCCCGTCGCGATGCCCGAGGTCGTGGCCGAGGAGGAAGAGGTCGCCGCCACGGAGCCCGAGGCCGAGGCGTCGTCGTGGACGGACAACCTCTCGTTCCGTGTGTTCGCCGACGCGTACGTCGCCGCGCACTGGACGCTGCCGAACGGCTTCGAGGGCAACCAGTCCGCGATCATCGGCCACCGCGCGTACGACATCTACGGCGGTCCCTCGCTCGCGTGGGCCGGTCTCGATCTGCGCTACGCGCCCGACCCGCTCGGCGCCGCGATCGATCTGCGCTTCGGCACCGCGGTGCCGCGCCTGCTCGGCGCGTTCAGCGGTCTGCCCGAGGGCCTGCAGTTCCTGAAGCAGGCCTACGTGTCGTGGCGGCCGATCGAGAACTTCCAGATCGACTTCGGTCAGTTCGACACGATCTACGGCGCCGAGGTCTCGGAGAGCTGGCTCAACCCGAACTACTCGCGCGGCTCGCTCTACAACGTCGTGCAGCCCTTCTATCACATGGGCTTCCGCGCCTCGTACGCGGTGATCCCCGAGCTCACGCTCACCGCGATCGCGGTCAACGGCTGGAACAACGTCTCGGACAACAACGACGGCAAGAGCGTCGGTATCCAGGGCGCGCTGACGGTCGGCGACTTCTCGGTGGCGCTCGGCTATCTCACCGGCCCCGAGCAGTCCGACTGCAACGCGATCCCCGGGCCCGACGACCCGCCGATCGCGGGCTGCGTCACCGACGAGGATCTCGGCGATCACGACGGGCGCTTCCGCCACCTCGTCGACCTCATCCTGCGCTACAGCGTCGGCGACCTCGCGCTCGTGGCGAACGGCGACGTGACGATCGAGGACTTCGGTCCCGCGGGCTACACGACGATCGCGGGCGGCATGATCGGCGCGCAGTACCGCTTCATCCCCGAGTTCGCGCTCGCGCTGCGCGGTGAGGTCCTCTACTTCGAGGACACCGACGAGTCGCTCACGACGGGCACGTTCACCATCGAGGTCGCGCCCGATCCGCACCTCGTGTTCCGCCTCGACAACCGTCTCGACGTCTCGAGCTACGACCAGTTCGTCGACAACAGCGGGCAGCCCAGCGAGCTCGTGTTCTCGAGCATCCTGGGCGTGGTCGCCCACTCCGACTGATCGTCGACCCCCCGCGGGACGAGCACTCCCGTAGTGACATCGGCTCGCCCGCTGGTCCCTTCCGTCCGCGCGCTTCGCGCGCTCCCGTGCGGGACCCGCGGGACGAGCACTCCCGTAGGGATCAGCGATCCGCGAGCAGCGCGCTCGCCCTCCGCACGGCCTCTTCGGCGTCGCGGGGGTCGCGAGCGCGCAGCACCAGCTCGATGTGATCGTCGGCCTTCTCGACGCGCATGACGAGCCCGGCGACGGCCAGCGGATCGCGCGCGGTGAGCGACTCTCCGCGCGCCGCGTAGCGCGCGGACTGGCACGAGAGCACGCGCTCCGCGAGCCGCGCGTCGAGGCCGAGATCGTTGTCGACGCGGATGCGAACGCCGAGGGTCTGCAGCCGGCGCGGGCGCCCGCCGAACGCGGTGATCGCCTCGGCGTGCAGCACGAGATGCGGCGCGTCGGCCAGCGTGCGCTCGACGAGCTCGGGCGCGAGGCCGTCGCACGCGATGGCGGCGCGCTCGGTCGCGCGCGCTCGCTGTCGCCCCGAGTCGTCGATCGGGCTGTGCGTGAAGCAGCCCCCCGAGGTCGACGCGACGAGGGCGACCAGCGTCCAGCCGAAACATCGTGGAACGAGGTTGGACACGAGCCAGAAACATAGGCTCGCCGGCCGCGGGAAACCAAGCCCCACGTGGTGCGTCGACACGCTCGCGCAGAAGAACGGGAGGAGCGTGTGCGCGCGTGTCGTGCTCCGGCCCGGAACGACGAACGCGCGCGACCCCGTCGGGATCGCGCGCGTCGTGGCGGTCTGGAGCGCGGTGTCGGGCCGATCAGAACGCGGCGCGGACGTCGCGCCCGCGCGCGTGCGTCTCGTACAGCGTCACGATCTCGTCGATCGTCGCGAGGTCCTGCGCGCCGAGCGTACGGAAGAACGCGGCCGTCGCGGCGCACGCCGCGAGCGTGCGGTCCGACGCGTCGCGCGCGCCCGTCCACACCGACTCGTCCTGCGCGGCGGCGAGGATCTGCTCGGTGAGATCGGAGGGCGCCTCGATGCGCGCGGCCTCGAGCGCGTACTCGAGCGTCTGGTGCGCGAGCGCGAGCACCGCCATGCGCGGATCGAGCGCCTCGACGGTGAGCCACTTGGGCTTGCTCGGGCTCATCTGGTTGAGCACCGCGAGGAACGCGTTCACCGCGTACACGACCGCGAGCTTGCGCTGCGCGGCGCGGAGGTCGGTGAGGATCGCGAAGGGATCGGCGCGCCGTCCCTCGAGGTGCTTCGCGATCACCGCGTTCACCATCGCGACGTGTGACTCCGCGGCGTGGAGCTGGTCCCAAAGGAAAAGGCCGCGCAGATCGCGCGGCCTCTTCTGGAACTGCTCGTAGCTCTCGGCGAACTGCTGATCCGCCGCCATGCGCTCGGCGACGATGGCCGCCCACGCGGCGCACACGTCGTCGATCTCCTGGGCCCGCTGCTCGGCGAACTCGCGCTCCGATCGGCTCGGTCGCGCCTTCACCGGCACGAGACGCTCGCTCTCGCGCGCTCGCTCGACCGGTGCCTCGCTCGACGCCGTCTCCACGTCGACGTCACGTGCGCTGCGCTTGTGGCGCGCACCGTTCGTCTTCGCGCCTTCGCCGTCGGCGTGCACCGCGTGGCCGTTCGCGCTCTTCGCGCCGTTCGCCGCGCGGCGCTTGCCGGTGCTCTTCTGCGCCCGTCCCGTCGTCGTCCCGCTCCCCATGCGAACGCGAGGATGCCACGAGTCGACGGCGAACGCTGCTAGGACTACGCGCACGGCGAGGGCGATGCGTGCGATAGGATGCGACACGATGCGCACGAAGCTGGGGCTCGCGATCGCACTCGTCGCTTCACTCGTCGCGAGCGTCGCGCGCGCCGACGCGGTCCCCGCGTGCGGTCCCTTCGAGCATCGTGAAGGGCGGCCGCACGAGAGCGAGTGTCGGTTCGGCCCCGCGTGGCTGTGCAGCGTGCCGGGCGCGGTGACCTCGCACGACGAGGCGATCGCGCCGTCGCTCGTCGTGCTCGCGGGGCTCGTGGTGATGGTGCGACGTCGCTCACGGCGCTGACGCGCGTCCGTCGCGCGTCCGTCGCGCTCGTTCGACTAGAGTGCGCGCCGCTTCGCGTGGAGGTGGTGCGATGGACAGCAGTTCGAAGGGGCCGGGGTTCTCGCGTCGTCGCGCGCTGAAGAGCGCGGGCGTGCTCGGCGCGGCGACGATGATCGGGTGCGAGTCGACCGACGTTCCGCTGGTCGACGCGTCGATGCAGATGGGCGGCGACGCGGCGATGCCCGACACGGGCCCACGCGGTCGCGATGCGGGCCCGGCGCCGATGGGCGCGTTCCAGCACGGCGTCGCGAGCGGCGATCCGCTCGCCGACGCGGTGATCCTCTGGACGCGCGTGACCACCGAGAGCACGTCGGCGATCGCGCTGGCGTGGGAGATGTCGCGCGACGCGTCGTTCGCGACGATCGACGCGAGCGGCGAGGCTTCGGCGGATCCTGCGCGCGACTTCACCGCGAAGGTCGACGCGACCGGCCTGATGCCGGCGACGACCTACTACTATCGCTTCCGCGTCGTCGACGGAGGCGAGACCTCGCCCGTCGGCCGCACCCGCACCGCGCCCGCGAGCGACGCGGAGATCGCGCGGCTGCGCTTCGCGGTGTGCTCGTGCTCGAACTACGCGTTCGGCTACTTCCACGGCTATCGCAACATCGCGCAGCGCGCCGATCTCGACGCGGTGCTGCACCTCGGCGACTACATCTACGAGTACGGCACCGGCGAGTACGGCACGTTCCGCGACTGCGATCCGCCGGGCGAGATCGTGACGCTCGACGACTACCGCCGTCGATATCGCCAGTACCGCACCGATCCCGATCTGCAGGAGGCGCATCGGCAGCATCCGTTCGTGAACGTCTGGGACGATCACGAGAGCGCCGACAATGCGTGGCGCGACGGCGCGAACAACCAC
This sequence comes from Sandaracinus amylolyticus, assembly GCF_000737325.1. Lineage (NCBI taxonomy): Bacteria > Pseudomonadati > Myxococcota > Polyangiales > Sandaracinaceae > Sandaracinus > Sandaracinus amylolyticus. The sequence goes on along the minus strand of NZ_CP011125.1, from coordinate 8,005,378 downwards.
GACGAGGCCGAGGGCGCGTGGGCGGATCGCAAGGCCGCCGCGCAGCAGGCGTTCGACGAGTGGCTCCCGATCCGCACCGCGAGCGAAGGGCCTTCGCGCATCTGGCGCGCGCTGCGCTACGGCGCGCTCGCCGAGCTCGTGATGCTCGACACGCGCATCGACGGACGCAGCGAGCAGGGCGCGGGTGAGCCCGGCGCGCGCCCGCTGATCTCGAGCGAGCAGGAGGCGTTCTTGATCGAGCGCCTGACCACGAGCGACGCGCAGTGGAAGGTGATCGGGCAACAGGTGATGTTCTCGCCGCTGCCGCTGCTCGCGAACGACGATCAGTGGGACGGATATCCGGCGTCGCGCACGCGCGTGCTGGATGCGATCCGCGGCGACGGAGAGCGCGATCCGGTGCGCGACGTCGTCGTGCTCACCGGCGATATCCACACCGCGTGGGCGTGCGAGGTGGTGGAAGATCCGAGCGCTTCGCCGCTCCCTCCGGCGAGCGCGGTGGAGTTCGTCGCGCCGGGGATCAGCTCGCCGCCGATCAGCCCTCCGGGCGGGCCGATCGAGCGCGCGCTGATGCGCTCGCTCGCGGCGCGCGCGCCGCACATCAAGTACGCGGACATCTCGCACCGCGGGTACTTCGTGCTCGATCTCTCGCCGGCGCGCGTACACGCGACGTTCGTGCAGATCGCCGACGTGGAGGCGCCGTACGACACGAGCGAGCTCGAGGTGACGGCGTGGGAGGCCGCGAGCGGGACGAGCCGTCTCGTGGAGGTCGAGCCGACGTCGCCGCCCGACGGAGCGCCGCCGCTCGCGCCGTGACGCAGTGCGGCTCGAAGCCGTGACGCAGCGCGGCGTGCAGGGCCAGAAACCATGCGGAGACCGCGGGAGAAACTTCCGTTCGCGGTCTTGACGCACGCGCGTCATCGGTTGGACCCTGTTCAACAACGCCGATGCGTACGCGACGCTTGCTTCACGTTCTGCTCGCGCTCGTCGCGGGCTGTGGCCTTCCACTGGACACCGATCAACGGGTCCCGACCTTCCCGATCTTCGATCCAGGGACGGGCGAGATCCCGATGCCCAACGACGCGCTGCGCGACGACGAGGAGGGGCATCTCGATCTCCCGATCGACGACGACGATCCCGAGCTCAGCGAGACCGAGCGCGCGTTCCGCGCGTGGATGAACACGCGCGACGGCTGGTCGACGACCATGGCGGCGACGGTGCGCTTCAGCGCCGTCGTGGACGATCGCTCGATCGACCCCGACACGGTGCAGGTGTGGGACTGGTTGCCGACGCCGCAGCGCGTGAGCGACCTCGAGGTGCGGCTCGAGGAGGGTGATCGGCGCCTCACGATCCTCCCGCCGCGCACCGGGTGGGAGCCCGGGCATCGCTACGTGATCGTCGTGCGCGGCGGCGAGCTCGGCGTGCGCGACACGCAGGGCTTCGGGGTGGAGCCCGACGCGATCTTCTATTTCCTGCGCCGCGACCAGGTGCTGAACACGATCGGGCACAACCGCGCGTTCCCCGGCGCGACGCGCGCCGAGCGGCTCGACGCGGGCTCGCGCCTCGAGGACCTGCGCCTCGAGCTCGCGCCGTTCTTCGAGTTCTTCGAGGACCCGGCGCGGCCCACGCAGAGCGAGATCCCGCGCGACGAGGTCGCTGCGTTGTGGTCGTTCACGGTGACGCAGGATCCCGAGCTCGCGATGGACCGCGACTCGCAGCGCGTGCCGCTGCCGTTCGATCTGCTGGTCGATCCCGAGACCGGGCTCGTCTCGCTCGAAGAGGCCGAGTGGGACAGCGAGCTCGAGGCGAACGCGAAGCGCCAGGCGAACGAGCTCGATGGGTTCGGCGTCTCGCCGAACCTGCTCTTCGAGATGACCGAGGCGGTCGACCCCACGACGGTCGCGGGCAACGTGCACGTCTTCGAGCTCGACGACACGCCGCGCGAGCTGCCCGTCAGCGTGAAGGTGATGGGCGACGACGGGGAAGAGGCGTGCCGTCAGACGCCGACGCCCGCGGACTGCATCCACCTCGTCGTGGTGGTCGACGACTCCGCGCTGCCGCTGCAGGGCCACACCACGTACGCGATCGTCGTCGATCGCGGCGTGCGCAGCGCCGAGGGCGAGGCGGTCGAGCCGATGCCGCTCGGGTGGTTCATGCGCAGCGAGCATCCGATCGCGGTGCGCGGCGCGAGCCAGATCGGATCGCTCACCGACGAGCTCGCGAGCCGCGTCGAGGTCACGCGCGCGCGCATCGACGAATTCCTCGATGGCTACGGGCGCGAGAACATCGTGACCGCGTGGCCCTTCACGACGATGGATGCGGTGCCCGGCATCCGCGAGTCGGCGCGTGCGTCGATCGATCTCGAGCTCGACGCGGAGCCGACGGTGCGCGAGCGGCTGACGCCCGCGCAGGCGCTCGAGGCGCTCTCGCCGGGTGTCGAGGGCGCGGCGATCCGCGCGGTCTATCTGACGCGCAGCATCGGCGTGCGCGAGTACGTGATCGGGACGATCCCCTCGCCGTACTTCCTCGATCCGATCTCGCGGCGGTGGCGCGAGGACGGACAGCACCCGATGCAGCCGGTGCGGTTCTACATGGCGGTGCCGAACGATCTGCCGGAGGACGAGCCGGCGCCGGTCGTGATCTTCGGGCACGCGATCGTGACCGACGCGCGCTTCTTGATGGGCATCGCGGGCGAGCTCGCGCAGCGCGGGTTCGTCGCGATCGGGATCGACTTCCCGTTCCACGGCGAGCGCATCGCGTGCATCGACGCGAGCCTGGTCGCGATCCCGAACTTCTTCCCCGAGGTGTTCCGAAACCTCACCGGGCTCGACGACGACATCCTCCGCTTCCCGCCGTGCGCGTCGGGCTCCGATGCGACGTGCAGCACCGACGGGCGTTGTCTGACGTCGAGCGGCGAGCCCGACGAGTTCAATCAGTTCCCGCTCGTCGCGGTGCAGATGGCGAGCGGCGCGGCGTTCCTCGACACCCACGATCTGCCGTACATCAACGATCACTTCCGGCAGGCGCTGGTCGATCTCTCGTCGCTCTTGCGGTCGATCCAGACGGCGGACTGGGAGGGCGCGACGGGGGTGCGGCTCGATCCCGAGCGCATCCACTACGTCGGTCAGTCGCTCGGCGCGATCATCGGATCGGTATGGGTCTCGGTCACGCCGGAGATCGACCGCGCGGTGCTCAACGTGCCGGGCTCGGACATGGTCGATCTGTTCGTGGAGTCGACGTACTTCTCGCCGCAGATCGACGAGTACTTCACGTCGATCGACGTGCCGCGGCCGAGCTTCGAGGAGGAGCGACTGCTCGACGTGGCGCGCTGGCTGATCGACAGCGTCGACCCGCACAGCGTCGCGCATCTGTACGCGCAGGAGGATCGGCAGGTGCTGATCCAGATGTCGCGCGGCGACATCATCATCCCGAACCGCACGACCGAGGTCCTGCAGCGCGTCAGCGGTCGCCCGCTGCGCAGCTATCCGACGCCGCTCCACGCCGATCTGATCATCCCGGCGCTGGGCGACGCGATGCTGCGTGACATGGGGGCCTTCCTGTCGGGCGAGATCGAGGAGTAGTCGCGAGCGCTTCGGCTCACACCGGTGCGAGTCGGGGCTCACACCGGTGCGAGTCGGCGCGTCGATCGATCGACCGATGAGGTGCTACACCCGCGCGCGATGTCGGCGCTCTCGGGCTCTCTCAGCTATGCGCGGTTCTTCGCGCCTCGCTCGCTCCCTCGCGGATTCCTCGACAAGTCGCACGAGAAGATCCTGCACCACGCGATGCGGCCGCTGCGCCCGGAGGAGCCGGACGCGGAGCGCTCGGGGTGGTGCGTGATGGGCGATGCGCTCGACGTGGATCTGCCGAGCGAGCGCATCTACCTCGACGGGTTCCTGAACCTCGGGTTCCGCACCGATCGATGGGCGATCCCCGGGCCGCTCCTGAAGACGCGGGTGCGCGAGGCCGAGACGAAGTACCGCGAGAAGAGCGGGCGCGACAAGCTCTCCCGGCGCGAGCGCGCGGAGATCAAGGAGGTCGTGACGCGCGAGCTGCGCAAGCGCCTCGTGCCCACGACGCGCGTGATCGATCTGACGTGGTCGCTCGAGGAAGGCGTCGTGCGCTTCTTCAGCCACACCGAGCGCAACGCGCTCGCGATGCTCGAGCTCTTCCAGAAGACGTTCGGCATCGAGCTCGTCGCCGAGTCGCCGTACACGCTCGCGCAGCGGCTCGAGCTCGGCGAGGACGAGACGCAGGCGTGGGCCGAGCTCGAGATGACGGTGCTCGCGCCTCGCGGCCGATGACGACGCGTGCGCGCCGCGACGGTGGCGCGTCGCGGTCGTGACGGAGCGAGGACGCGCACCGCGCGAATCGTGGGGCCGCCGCGCGGCCCGGTGCGTGCTCGGGCGCTGCCGCATGCGGACGCTCGCTCCTTTTCTCGTGCTCTCGTTCGTGCTCTCGGCGTGTGGTGGATCGAGCGACGATCCACCGATCGTGCTCCCCGATGCCGCGCTGCCCGACGCGTCCGCGTTCGACGCGGGCGCGGGTGACGTCGACGCGGGACCGCGCGTCGCGCTGGCGATCGAGCCGACGGGGTCGATCCACGTCGCGCGGCTCGGTCACACCGCGACGCGCTTGCCGAGCGGGCGCGTGCTCTTCGTCGGCGGGGAAGATCTCGGCCGCGTGCCCACCGCGTCGATCGAGGAGTACGACCCCGAGACGGGCGCGTTCGAAGAGGTCGCGATGCTGCCCGCCGCGCGCGTGAACCACACGGCCACGCTGCTCGCCGATGGTCGCGTGCTCGTCGCGGGCGGCGGCGCGAGCGCGTCGAACGGCGTGCCCGCGGGCACCGCGGTGACCGAGAGCGTCGTGATCTACGACCCGAGCACGCACGACGTGATCGACGCCGCGGCGATGGCGCACGCGCGCGGGCACCACGGCGCGATCCTGCTGAGCGACGGTCGCGTGCTCGTCGCTGGCGGCGCGGCGACGCCGGCGAGCGGCGGCGGGTTCGCGCCCGTCGCGTCCATCGAGATCTTCGATCCCGAGGAGGGCACGTGGTCCGAGGGCGGCGCGTTGGCCGCGCCGCGCGCGATGCTCTCGCTCGTCGAGCACGACGGCGCGGTCCTCGTGATCGGCGGCTTCGCACCGACCGGCGCGCCGCACGAGATCGAGCGCATCGACACGACGACGGGCGCGGTGTCGCCGGGTGGACGCCTCGCGGGACCGGGTCGTTTCTTCCACGCGACGCTGCGCACGCGCGACGACGACGTCCTGGTGGTCGGCGGGCTCGCGCCTCCGGTGTTCCTCGACGTGGTCGAGGCGCTCGGCTCGAGCGACGAGGCGTTCCGTGCGCTGCCCGAGCTGCCGTCGCCGCGCAACTCGATCGCGCTGGTCGAGACGAGCGCGGCGGTGCTCGCGATCGGCGGCTTCTTCTTCTCGCCGTCGACGGGCGGGCAGTCGATCGAAGACGTGCTCGCGCTCGATCCGGAGGGCGAGCGCTTCGAGGTCGTCGGCTCCATCCCGCTCGGACGCAGCGGTCACACCGCGACGGTGCTCGCGTCGGGCGACGTGCTCGTCGCGGGCGGCTACACGTCGGTCGGCATGACCGACGTCGCGCTGCTCGTCCGGGCCGAGTGATCGAAACCCGCTATGATGCGCGCCCTTCCGGAGGTCGTGTGCAGCTCGCGGATCTGATCGAGAAGCGGCGCTTCGTGGGCCGCGAGCTCTTGCTCTGGCTGTGGATGGAGAGCGAGCTCTTCGACGGCACGCTGAGCACGCGCGAGCACGGCTCGTTCGGGCTGTGGATCGAGAAGAAGCTCGTGCTCTCGGCCGACGCGGAGAGCACGCGCATCACCGCGGCGCTGCCGGGCCTCGGGCGCGAGGCGAAGGAAGCGCTGCTGCGCGGTCAGCTCCCCGAGAGCGCGGGGATCCGCATCTCGCGCGGCGACGACGACACGAGCCTCGTGCTCACCGGCGAGAGCTTCGCGGTGCGCGGGCTGAAGCTGCAGACCGAGCTCGGCGGGGAGGGCGAGGCGGTGACCGGTGATCTCGTCGACGAGATGGCGGGGCGCACGCGCGGCACGCCGAAGAAGAAGAAGGGCGCCGACGAGGACGAAGCCGACGACACGCCGTTCTACGAGCGCATGAAGATGACGCGCGAGATCGAGGAAGTGCTCGCGGCGCTCTATCGCGAGTTCCTCGCGCTGCGCCTCAGCGCGCGCTGGGCGGGTGTCGTGGTGCCGACGCTGCAGCGCTGGGCCGAGGGCGAGCGCGTCGACGCCGACGCGTATCGCGCGGCGCGCGACGGCAAGAGCGCGAAGAAGCGCGCACGCGCCTGATCGCGGTCGCGCTCAGCGCGAGCCGGTGTGGTCGCGTGCGCTCGCGCCGGGCCGGCGACGAGCGGTCTTGGGAGAGGCGTCGAGCTCGGCGCGTGCGCGCGCGGTGATCGCGACCAGCGCGGGATGCTGGAACCGGCGCTCTGCGGTGATCACGTAGAAGCGCTCGACCACGCCGGGCGCTTCGCCCAGCGCGCGCACGCCGTACTGGCGCACCACCTCGTCGCGGACCACCGAGGGCGCAGGGAACACGCCCGCGCCGTCCTGCCCGAACGCCTTGAGCAGCGCCGAGTCCTCGATCTCCGCGACGATCGTCGGGCGCACCGAGATCGCGGCGAGCCAGCGGTCGAGCGAGCGGCGCAGCACGGTGCCTTCGGTGGGCACGACCATCGGCGCACCGTCGAGCGAGCGCGGGAAGCCGCGCGCCAGCTTCTTCGCGAGCGCGGGCGCGGCGAAGAGCGTGACGCCGCACTCGCCGAGCGGATGTCCGAAGACCTTCACGTTCGCGCTCGGCGGCGGGGGCGAGTCGCTGATGATCGCGTCGAGCGAGTGCAGCGCGAGCTCCCCGATCAAGCGCTCGAGGTGATCCTCGCGGCAGACGATGCGCACCGGCTGGTCGAGCTCGTGCGCCGGGCGCAAGAGCCGCCGCGCGACCAGCTTGGGGATGACGTCGACCACGCCGACGTCGAGGCGCAGCGCCTGTCCGGTCGGACGGCCTCGCACCGTGTCGACGAGCTCGCGCCCGAGCCCGAAGATCTCGTCGGCGTAGCGCAGCACGAGCCGGCCGACGTCGGTCGGCACGAGCCGCCGCCCCTCGCGGACCAGGAGCTTCTCGCCGAGCGACTCCTCGAGCGCGTGTACCTGCGCGCCGACGGTCGAGTGCGTGACGCGCAGCTTGCGCGCGGCGGGCAGCAGACCGCCCTCGTGGGCGACGGTCCAGAAGTAGAGAAGATGATGGTAGTTCAGCCATTCCATCGCGATGTGACGCTCCAACCGTCAGGTTACGACGAAATTACATGCCTGGTGGTGGGAGGACGCACGCCGCATCTCATCGGGCGTCGGGCGGCGCGCTCGACGAAGGAGGTCCCATGAAGAAGCTCGTGCACGGCGTGCATCGGTTCCACAGCGAGGTCTTCGCGAGCCAGCGAGACCTGTTCCTCCGCCTCGGTGGCGGCCAGAGCCCGCAGGCGCTGTTCGTGACCTGCTCGGACTCGCGCATCGATCCGAACCTGCTCACGCAGACCCAGCCCGGCGAGCTGTTCATCCTGCGGAACGCGGGGAACATCGTACCGGCATGGGGCACGCACGGCGCCGAGGCGGCCACGATCGAGTTCGCGATCGCGGGGCTCGGCATCGAGCACATCGTGGTGTGCGGCCACTCGCACTGCGGCGCGATGAAGGCGCTGATCACACCGGGCTCGGTCGATCGCATGCCCGCGATGCGCGAGTGGCTCACGCACGCCGCCGCGACCGGGCAGGTCGTGGACGAGTGCTACGCGGATCGTGATCCCGAAGAGCGTTTGAACGTCGCGATCCAGGAGAACGTGCTCGCGCAGCTGACGAACCTGCGCACGCACCCCGCGGTCGCCGCGCGGCTCGCGACCGGCAAGCTCCACCTGCACGCGTGGGTCTACAAGATCACGAGCGGCGAGGTCTTCGCGTACGACCAGGACGCGGGGCAGTTCCGCGTGCTCGGCGGTGAGGCGCCGGCGATGGATCAGCCGCGGCGCTCGCTCGATGGAGCGCTCCTCGCAGATGCGCGGGACGGAGGGTCTCGATGAGCCCTCCGCCGCTGTTCGACTCGAGCGCGGTGCACGCGCCCTCGCGCGTCGCGAGCTGGCTCGCGCTCGCGCTCTCCGCAGGCGCGGTGAACGCGATCGCGCTCGCCGCGTGCTCTCGCTACGTGACGCACGTGACCGGAACGCTGACGCGGATCGGCATCGACGCGCTCTCGTGGCCGCTGGTGTTCGAGTACCTGCTCGTGCTCGGCGCGTTCGTGCTCGGCGCGGCGTCGTCGGTCGGGCTCTCCGAGGGACGACGGCTGCGCGGCCTGCCGCCGCGGCCTTGGGCGCCTCTCGCGCTCACCGCTTCGCTGCTCGCGCTCGCGGGCGCGCTCGGATCGCTCGGCGTGTTCGGGGATTTCGGTGCGGGCGTGGAGCGACCCGGTGACTTCGCGTTCCTCGCGGTGCTCGCGTTCGGGATGGGCCTGCAGAACGCGGCGGTCGCGACCGCCACCGGGATGCTGGTGCGCACGACGCACATGACCGGCCCCGCGACCGACCTCGGCGTCGCGCTGGGCACGCTCGCGCACGACGTTCCTTCGCCGCTCCGCGAGGCCGCGCGCCGCTCGGCTGCGCTCCGCGGAGGGAAGATGATCGCGTTCGCGATCGGCGCCGGGCTGGGGATCGCGCTCGCGGGAACGCTCGGGTACGCCGCGCTCGTCGTGCCGGCCGTCGTGATCGCCGGCGTCGCAGCGACGACGTTCGCCCTCACGCTGCCCGCCGACGCGCTCCGGCTGGAGCGCGCCTGACCGGTCGGCGGCGGCGCTCGGCTCAGCGCTCGCGCGGTGTCGTCGGGCCGACCTCGAGCGTGTCGGTGTACGGCAGGTCCGCGCGAGCCTCGGTCGATTGGATCGACCGCGCCAGCGCGATCGCGGCGATCAGCGGATCGCGCTCGTCGTGGGCGCGCTCGGCGGGAGGCACGCTCGATCCCGCGGCGCGGTGCTCGAGCAGCGGGAGCACGTGGCTGCGCAGCTCGGCCTTGCGCATCGCGAGCTCTCGGCGGAACGCAGCGAGCCTCCTCGCGCCGATCGCGAGGCCGAGCGCGAGCCCGATCGCGAAGCCGGCGATCGCGAGCAGCGCGCCCATCACTCGAAGTAGAGCACGGCCTCCTCGCCGTGCGCTTCGATCAACGCGCCGACGTACGAGAGCAGCGTCTCGCGGCGCTCGAGCACGCCCGCGATCTGACGATCCTCGAGCAGCACGCTCGGCTCGTCCGCCGCGAGCGCGGCGCGCAGCGCCTCTTCGTCGAGCGCGATCAGGTGCTCGATCGTCGCCCGCGAGAAGCGCGTCGTGCGGCGCAGCGTGTCGAGCATGCGCGCCTGCACGCCTTCCCCGAGCGCGAACGGGAACGCGAGGTTGTGATCGCGGATGACCAAGCGCCCGTTGGGCAGCGGTCGCACGTTCCCACCGCTCCAGCGATCACGGTTCGCGATGAGGTAGTCGAACACGAGCACGTTCGAGAGATCGCGCGCGAGCGCGAGATCGCCCTCCGGGATCGCGCCGCCCTGCGCGAGCCACGCGCGCCATCGTGCGATCCCCTCGGGCGTGTCGAGGTCGCTGCGCAACATGCCCGGCACCCAGTACACGAACGCGCCGCGGGCGACGTTGCCGGTGAGCACGAGCTCGCGCGTGAGCTCGTCGAAGTCGACCTCGGGATCGAGCGCTCGTCGCAGCGCCACGCGATCGATGCTGCGCAGCACCGCCGGCGGGACGTCGTCGATCCCGAGCTCCAGCGCGACTCGATAGGCGGCGACCTCGGCGAGCCATCCGCGCGGATGCGTGCGCGACTCGGGCCGGAACGCCGCGTCGATCGTGCCCGCGAGCTCGGCCTGGAACACCAGCGATGACGAGCCGACTGCGCGGAATCGCTCCGGCGGCGCGGACGCGAGCGCTGCGACGATCGCCGCCTCGCCGAGCTCGCCGCTCGCGAACGAGCGGCGCGGCCCCTGCGCGCGAACGCCGAGGGCGGCGGTGACCAGGATCACCACCGCCCCCGAGACGATCGCGAACGCTCTGCGTGCGCCGATCACCAGACCCGCGTCACTTGAACATCGCGAAGAGGTTCTTCGCGATGACCATGCGCTGCACCTGCGACGTGCCCTCGTAGATCTGGAGGACCTTCGCGTCGCGCATCAGCTTCTCGACCGGGTACTCCTTCATGAACCCGTTGCCGCCGAAGACCTGCACCGCGTCGGTCGCGACCTGCATCGCCGCGTCCGCGCCGAACGCCTTCGAGTAGCTGGCGACGATCGAGTTGCGCGAGCCCTTGTCGATCATCCACGCCGCCTTGTGGACCATCAGGCGCGTCGCTTCGTACTTGATCGCCATCTCGGCGATCATGAACTGCACGGCCTGGTGGTTCGCGATCGCGGTGCCGAACGTCTTGCGCTCGAGCGCGTAGCGGATCGACTCCTCGAGCGCGCGGCGCATGATGCCGCAGGCGCCCGCGCCGATGTCGGGGCGCGTGCGATCGAAGGTCTGCATCGCGACCTTGAAGCCCTCGCCCTCGCCCGCGAGCACGTTCGCCGCCGGGACCTTCACGTCCTCGAGGATCACCGTCGCGGTGTCGCTCGCGCGCTGGCCCATCTTGTCTTCCTTCTTGCCGATCGAGAGGCCGGGGCTCTCGCGATCGACGATGAAGGCCATGATGTTCTTGTGCCGGCCCTCGGGGTTCGTCGTCGCGAACACCACGTACCAGCTCGCGATCGAGGCGTTCGTGATGAAGCACTTCTGGCCGTTGAGGACCCAGTCGTCGCCGACCTTGCGCGCGCGGCACTGGATGCCCGCCGCGTCGCTGCCCGCGCCCGGCTCGGTGATCGCGTACGCGGCGAACACGGGCTCGCGCGCGAGCATGCCGAGGTACTTCTTCTTCTGATCCTCGTTGCCCGCGATCATGATCGGCGTCGCGGCGAGGGTGTTCGCGGTGATCGAGGTCTGGATGCCGGTGCAGCCGTAGGCGAGCTCCTCGGTGATGAGGACGTTGTCGATCTCGCCCATCCCCGCGCCGCCGTACTTCTCCTCGATGCCCGGCGTCACGAGCCCGAGCTCCCACGCCTGCTTGAACACGTCGACGGGGAACTTCGAGTGCTGGTCGCACTCGGCGGCGATCGGGATGATGCGATCCTTCGTGAACTGGCGCGCGGTGGAGACCAGCGCCTGCTGTTCCTCGGTGAGCTCGAAATCCAGCATCTCGTCCTCGTGTCGTGACTACTGGAGGGCCCGTGCGCAGGCCCTCCTTCCCCGACGAGCAGAAGCTCGCGTTACCTCCGGCGCGCCTGCTCGCGCCGCTTGAGCTCGGCGCGCGCCGAGCGCGCACCGAGCACGAACCCGATCGCGATCCCCACGAGGAGCACGGCCGGGATGAAGAAGAAGTGGTCGGCCGTCGGGAGCCCCACGCTCACTCCGCCTTCGGCGCGGGGGCGCGATCGAGCGCCTTCTGGAGCCGATCGAGATCGCGCGCGGTCGTGCTCTGCAGGCGACCGAGCCACGCGACGTACGCGAGGAGGAGCACGAGGATCGTGCCGTACGCACCGACCAGCAGCGGGCCTCCGGGCACGTCCTCGGTGCTCGGGCCCTCGACGGCCTGGAACGACGTCGCGCGGCTCTCGGCCGCGGTCTCGCGTCGCGGCTCGCCGTCCTGTGCGAGCGCGGTCGCGAGCGGCACGAGCACCACGAACGCCGCGAGCATCAGGGCGCGGATCGTCTTCATGCTTCCTCCAGCAGACCCTGCGCGGCCGCTTCGGTCTCGATCTCGGCGATGCGCTGTCGCGCTCGCTCCGCCCGCGCGCGCGCCCAGACGAGCAGCGCGACGAGCACGGTGAAGAGCGTGAACGCGAGCCAGAGCGCCGGGTACATGTCCGGGTGGAGCCCGCCGCCGCGCGCGGTGATCACGGTCGGGTGCTGACCGCGCCAGCGCTGCACCGAGTAGTGGATCACGGGCAGCAGGAAGAACCCCACGATCGACAGGCCCGCGGCGAAGCGCTTCTCCGCCTCGCCCGCGCCGCCGAACGAGCGCAGCACGACGAATGCGGTGAAGATGAGCCCGGCGAGCAACGTGGTGGTCAGGCGCGGATCCCACGTCCAGTAGACGCCCCACGCCTTGCGCGCCCAGAGCGGCCCGGTGATCAGCACGATCGCCGTGAAGAGCAGCCCGACCTCGGCTCCCGCGACCCCGAGCGCGTCCCACTTGTCGTGGCGCGTCCACAGGTAGCCGATGCTCCCGATCATCGCGAGCGTGAAGCCCACGTACATCGCGTACGCGCTCGGCACGTGGAAGTAGAAGATCTTCTGCACGATGCCCATCTGTCGCTCCACCGGAGCGACGATGAAGATCGCGTAGAGCGACGCGACGAGCAGCACGATCGCGAGCGCGGCGAGCGCCCAGAACGCGACGGGCGCGCGGACCTTCTCTCGGGGGTCCATCGGGTCCGCGGAACCTATCGCAGCGCGGGGGTCCCGTCGAGCGCAGCGCCCTCTTCGAAGCGCGTCCAGACCCCGCCGATCCGCCGCTCGTGCGGGTACCACGCGAGCTTGTAGCGCATGTGCGCGCTCTGCTCGATGGCGAGGCCGAGGTACAGCCAGCGCAGGCTCATCTGCTGACAGAGCCGCAGCTGCGTGAGGATCGAGTACACGCCGGGCGAGAGCCGCGCGAAGTCGGGGTCGTAATACGTGTAGACCGCGGAGAGCGAGCGCGCGCCGCGGTCGGTGATCGCGATGCCGACGAGCTGCTTCGTCGACGCGAGGCGGTAGCGGATCTCGAACGCGGGCGCGCTGCTCTCGACGAGGAAGCGCGCGTACTCCTGGGTGTCGAGCGCGCGCTCGCGCTGGCGCAGGCCGCGCAGCTCCTCGTGCTTGCCGAAGAGCGCGACGCGCTCCTCGTCGACCAGCGGCTCGCCGATCTCCACGATCAGCTCGCGATCGCCCTTGCGCCCCGCGCGTCGCTGCGAGCTGCTCGGCTCGAAGCTCCGCACGTCGATGCGCAGCGGCTCGCACGCGCTGCACGAAGGACAGCGCTGGTTGTAGAGGAACGGACCGCTCCGGCGATCCCCGGCCTCGAGCCGCGCGTCGAGCTCCTCGGGGCTGAGCGGCCGGATCGGCACGCGCAGCGGGCGTCGCGCGGTGTGGCCTTCGAGGTACGGACAGGGCTCGTCCTCGTCTACGACCACGAGCTCCGGCGGGATCGTGGGCAGGACGCGCGTCACGGCAGAAGCCGAAGATAGCACCGGGCGAGCCAGGGCGGACGTGCCCCCGCGCGGAGCGCGCACCGTCGCATCGACGCGCGGGATCGGCGCTGTAGGCTCGCCGCGTGGTGTCATCGATCCACGACCCTCGTGCCCTCTCGGACGCGTGGCTCCGCGCCATCGACGAAGCGGCGCCCGTGCTGCTCGGCCCTCACGATCGAACCGGTCCCGCCCTCGCGGACGAGGTGGCGCGCCTCAGCGAGCTGTACACGCGTGACCGAGGTGCGCTCCGTGCGCAGAGCGCGGCGCTCGCGGCGCGGCTGCGATTCTTCCTGCCGCGCGATCTGCCGAAGATCGAAGGACCGCTCGCGGAGCTCGCGTGGGCGGGCGCGCTGCCGGCCGGGCCGCGATGGAAGGTGCTCGATCTCGGGGCCGGGCTCGGCACGACGACGCTCGGGATCGCGACGTTCGCGAAGCGCGTGGGCATCGAAGGGCTCGACGTGCTCGCGATCGAGCGCGACCCGCGCTCGCTCGACGTGATGAAGCACCTCGCGGCGAAGTGCGGTCGCGGCGTGCTCGCGGACGAGACGGCGCCGGTCACGCTCGAGACGCGCGAGCTCGACCTCGAGCCCATCGACGTGCGGGCGCTCCGCACGCCGGGCGGGTACTCGATGGTCGTGCTCGGGCTCGCGCTGAACGAGCTCTGGGCCGCGCACCCCGATCCGCTGGAGCGACGCAGCACGTTGCTCGCGCGCGCATCGGAGATTCTCGCGGACGACGGCGTGGTGATCGTGATCGAGCCCGCGCTGCGCGAGAGCTCGCGCGCGCTACAGCAGCTGCGCGATCGCATCGACGCCTCGCCGCGCGCGCCGTACGTCTTCGCGCCGTGCACGCGCTCGGGGCCGTGCCCGATGCTCGAGGGCGAGCGCGACTGGTGTCACGAGGAGCTCCCGCTCGCGCTGCCCGACGCGCTCAAGACGGTCGCGCGCGGCGCGGGGCTGCGCTGGGAGGGGCTCAGCTACGCGTACCTCACGCTGCGGAAGACGCCGGGGCGCGTTGCGGACGCCTGGCGCGTCGTGGGTGGGCCGATCGAGAGCAAGGGACGCACGGAGTGGCATGCGTGCGGCGAGCCCGGGCTGGTGCGGATCGCGCGGCTGACGCGCAACCGCCGTGAGGGCGATGCGCTCGAGGGCGCGCAGCGCGGATCGATGATCGCGATCGAGGGCGAGCCGGCTCCGGGCGAGACGTTGCGCACGGATCGGGTGCGGATCGATCGGCGGCGCTGACAGCGTCGGCGGCCACGTCCAAGGATCGGCACAGCGCGGCACGACGCGTGCGCGAGGGGCACGGTCGCGATCTCGCGCGAACGCGCGGAAATCGCGGGCGCTTCGCGTGGCACGTGGGGTGCTCAGGGCGGTGTCGAGCGCGGGGTTGCGCGCTCTTGGAAATCCTCCGTCGCGTTCACGACGGATGCTCGAGCTTCACTTGGTCTCGGTTCCTGGTTCCTGCTCCATCCTCCATCCATCCCATCCATCCATGCGTCGCGTGGGGACGACGCGGCGGTCCCCCTCTGCCCGGGGGGCCGCCGCGTCCATGCGCTCCGGACGTGCGCTACGGAATCCGTAGCGCTACGCATTCCGTAGCAGCGCCGGGTCGCCCGAGCGGCGCTAGAGATCGCCGACCGCGGTGAGCAGATCGACGCGCGCGTTGTCGAGCTCGAGCTCGGCGAGGATGCGCTGCAGATCGGCCTGCTCCGCGTCGCGGCGCGCGGCGTCGAGCTCGAGGCCGGTGTTCGCGCCCGCGCGATAGCCTTCTTCGGTCTGCTCGACGGCGCGGCGCGCGATCTCGGCCTGGCGCGTCGCGATCGCGAGCGCGCGCTCCGCGGTGTCGATGCGGCGCCGCGCGTCGCGGATCTCGATGCGCACGCGGCGTCGCAGCCCCTCCAGGAATTCGTCGGCCTGAGAGACCTGGGTCTGCGCGTCGCGCAGCGCGCCGTAGCGCACGCCGCCGTCGTAGAACGGGATGTTCAGCGTCGCGGTCGCGACCCACTGCGCGGGATCGGGATTGAAGATCGTCGTGGGCGCGGTGAGCGTGCCGACCCAGCCGAGCGTGATCGAGGGCACGAAGCGGTACCACGCGTCGTCGACCAGCCGCGACGCCTGCTCGCGACGAAGCATCGCCGCGCGCACGTCGGCGCGCGTCGCCTGGGCGCGCTGGATCGCTGCGTCCTCGCTCGGCACGCTCGGCAGCGTCGAGGGCGCGGGCTCCACCGCGACGTCGAGGCCCAGCGCTTCGCCGAGCTGATCCCACGCGCGCTCGAGCGCGGCGTCGGCATCGGCGGCGCGCCGCATCGCGTCGAGCGCGGCGACCTCGGCGCGCGCCGCGTCGAGACCGATCGCGGCGCCCGCTTCGACGCGCAGCTGCGCCGCGCGCAGCTGACGAACCGCGTCGGCGATCTGCGCGCGCGTGAGCTCGGATGCGCGCTGCGCCGCGAGCGCGGTGAAGTACACCCGCGCGATCGCCGCGTGCGCCGCGCGCCGCGCGTCGTCGAGCTCGGCGCGCACCGCGTCCGACTCGCTCTCCGCGATGCGGATCTGCGACACCGCGCGCATCGAGAGCGTCTCGGTGATCGTCAGCTGTCCGGTGATCGAGTCCGCGGGACGCACCGTGCCCACACCTGCGCGCTCGATCGACTCGTCGAGGCGCGAGTAGCTCACGCTCCCGGTGACCAGCGGCAGGATGCCCGCCCACGCGATGCGCTCCGCGGCCTCGCTGCGATCGACCTGAAGGCGCGCGATCACGAGATCGACCGCCTCGGCGTCGGCGCGCGCGAGCGCTTCCTCGAGCGTGAGCCGCTCGGTCGGCGGCTGCGGGAGAGGGGGCGCGGCCCAGGTGTCGTCCTCGGCGCGCACCGGGCTCGATCCATCCTGCGCGCCTGCCGTGCGAGGGCACAGCGCGATGACGGTGCTCACTGCGACGACGGCGAGCCACGTCACGTCGTTACGACGTTGTCCTCGCATCGCGCGGCGAGTATTGCTCATGAGTCGCGGGTCCGCCCGGATGGACGTCTCCCGATCGTTGCTATGAGCTCAAACCATCGTCGTCTCGCCGCGGGCCTCGTGCTCGTGGCCCTGCTCGCGGGTGGCTGTGGCACCGGTGAGCGCGGCGGAGGCGGTGCGCCGAGCGCGGCCGCGCGCGCGCCCGCCGGGCCGCGCACCGTCGTCACCGCACGCGCCGAGCCGACGGCGTGGCGCCGCACGCTCTCGCTCGGCGGCACGCTCGAAGCGCCCGAGCGCGTCGAGGTCGCGGCCCGCGTGGAAGGCGCGATCGTCGGGCTCGATGCGGAGCTGGGCGACGTCGTGCGGCGTGGGAGCACGCTGGCGCGCATCACCTCCGAGGACTTCGCGGCGCGCGTCGCGCAGAGCGAGGCGGAGCTCGCGCAGGCGCGCCTCGATCTCGAGCGCGCCGAGCGCCTCGCGCAGGGCGATCTCGCGACGCGCGAGCGGCTCGAGCAGGCGCGCACGAAGCTGAGCGTCGCGGAGGCGCAGCGCGCGCTCGCGGGACGACAGCTGCGCGACACGCGGGTGATCGCGCCGTTCGACGGAGCGATCGCGCAGCGGCTCGTGTCGCCCGGCGCGTTCGTGCGCGTGGGGACCCCGCTCTTCGTGCTGGTCGCGACCTCCCCGTTGCGGCTGGCGATCGACGTGCCCGAGCGGCTCGGCGGCGTGGTGCGCGAGTCGACGCCGGTGACGATCGAGCTCGACGGCGTGACGTCGGAGACCGCGGGCGAGGCGCACGTCGCGCGGGTGGCGCCGGTCGTCGATCCCGAGACGCGCACGTTCCGCGCGCAGGTCGAGGTCGCCGCGCCCGAGGGCTCGGTGCTGCGGCCCGGCACGTACGTGCGCGCGACGATCGATCTCGGCGCGGTCGACGATGCGGTGAGCGTGCCGCGTCCCGCGGTGTTCGAGGTGCTCGGTCGATCGCGCGTGGTCGAGGTGGTCGAGGGGCGCACGCGCCCGCACGACGTCGAGATCGTCGGCGAGGGCGAGGGCGTCGCGATCGTGCGTGGGCTCGCGCCGGGCGCGATCGTCGTCGCGCGGAGCCCGGGCCTGCTCGCGCCCGACGTCGAGGTCCGCGCCGGCGACGAAGAGGACGCCGAGGGCGCGGCCGCGGCGCGCGCGCCGGACGAGGCCGCGGGCGCGCGGAGCGGGTCGTGACGCTCTCCGAGATCTGCGTTCGCCGCCCGGTCTTCGCGACGATGATCGTGACCGCGGCGGTCGCGATCGGCGCGCTCTCGTTCCGCGAGCTCGGGGTGGATCAGTTCCCCGACGTCGAGATCCCGGTCGCGACGGTGACGACGCGCTTGCCCGGCGCGAGCCCCGAGGTCGTCGAGACGCAGGTCACGCAGCTGGTCGAGGACGCGGTGTCGACCGCGGAGAGCATCGACGAGCTGCGATCGACGTCGCTCGAGGGCATCTCGATCGTCACGGTGAACTTCCTGCTCGATCGCGATCGCGACGAGGCGATCCAGGACGTTCGCGACAAGGTGCAGACGATCATCGCGCGCCTGCCCGACGGAGTGGATCCGCCGATCGTCACGCGCTTCGACGTGACCGCGCTGCCGGTGATGACGCTCGTCGTCTCGAGCGATCGCGATCTGCGCGAGACCACCGAGATCGCCGAGGAAGAGGTCGCGGAGGCGCTCTCGGGCGTGCCCGGCGTCGCGCAGATCCAGGTGATCGGAGGTCGTCGTCGCGCGTTCCAGGTGCTCGTCGACGCGGACGCGCTCGCGCAGCACGGCGTCACGGCGAACGAGGTCGAGAGCGCGATCCGCGCGCAGAACGTGGAGCTGCCGGGCGGGCGCATCGGCGACTCGACGCGCGAAGAGGGCGTGCGCGTGCTCTCGCAGGTGCGCTCGGCCGCGGAGCTCGGGCGCATCGTGGTGCGCGAGCGTCCGGGCTCGACGCCGCTGCGGCTGTCGGACCTCGCGCGCGTCGAGGACTCGGAGGAGGAGCCGCGCTCGCTCTCGCGGCTCGACGGGCAGGCCGCGGTCTCGCTCACGGTGCAGAAGCAGTCGGGCACCAACACCGTCGAGGTCGTCGACGCGGTGCTCGCTCGGCTCGACGAGATCCGGCGCAACGTCTCGGGCGACGTGCGCATCGAGGTGGTGCGCGATCAGTCGGTGTTCGTGCGGCGCTCGATCCACGAGGTCGAGCTGCACCTCGTGCTCGGCGCGCTGCTCGCGTCGCTCGCGGTGCTGCTCTTCATGGGATCGTTCCGCTCGACGATCATCGCGGCGATCTCGATCCCCGCGTCGATCGTGACGACGTTCGCGATCCTCCGCGCGCTCGACTACACGCTCAACAACTTCACGCTGCTCGCGCTCACGCTCAGCGTCGGCGTCGTCATCGACGACGCGATCGTCGTGCTCGAGAACGTGCACCGGCACGTCGAAGAGGGGAAATCGCCGTTCCAGGCGGCGATCGACGGCACCAAGGAGATCTCGCTCGCCGTCATGGCGACGACGCTCTCGCTCGTCATCATCTTCTTGCCGACGGCGTTCATGGAGGGGCGCGTCGGGCGCTTCTGGCAGAGCTTCGGCATCACGACCGCGTTCGCGATCATGGTGTCGCTCTTCGTCGCGCTGACGCTGACGCCGATGTTGTGCTCGCGGTTCCTCAAGCCGCACGTGCACGACGAGAAGAAGAACGTGATGGCGCGCGCCGTCGACGCGCTGAACGACCGGCTCGAGCGCATCTACGGGAAGCTCGTCGAGTGGTCGCTGCGCTTCCGCTGGGGCGTCGTGCTGATCTCGATCGCGACGATCGCGTCGACGTGGCCGCTGCTGGTCGCGGTGGGCAAGGACTTCACGCCGCAGGACGACACCAGCGACTTCGCGGTGGTGCTGACGATGCCCGAGGGCTCCACGCTCGCGGCGAGCGAGGCGCTCGCGGACGAGGTCGAGGGCGTGATCCGCGGGGTGCGCGGCGTCGAGCGCATCTACACGTCGGTGGGCGCGTCGCGCGGCGGCGACGACGTGACCGAGGTGCAGATGTACGTCGCGATCACGGATCTCGAGCAGCGCGACTGGCCGCTCTCGCAGGCGATCGCCGAGACGCGTCGGCTGATGCGTCCCTACGCCGATCTGCGGCCCTCGGTGCAGAACATCGGCGGGTTCGGCGGCGGCGCGCGCGGCGCACAGCTCACGTTCTCGCTGCGCGGTCGTGACCTCGGCGAGCTCGATCGCGTGAGCGCGGATCTGATGGCGCGCATGCGCGCGAGCGAAGGGTTCCTCGAGGTCGACACGTCCGCGGCGGTGCGCAAGCCCGAGGTGCAGGTGCAGCTCGATCGTGACCGCGCTGCGGACCTCGGCGTGCGCGCGACCGAGGTGGCGAGCGCGCTGCGCACGCTGACGGGCGGCGCGCCGGTCTCGACGATCCGCGACGGCGACGAGCAGTACGACGTCTGGATGCGGCTCGAGCCCGAGGATCGCACCAGCGCGTCACGGCTCGCGGCGCTGCCGGTGCGCGGCGCGAGCGGACCGCTGCGGCTCGATGCGATCTCGAGCTTCGACCGCGCGCGCGGCCCGGCGCAGATCGATCGCCTCGATCGCACGCGGCAGATCGAGATCGGCGCGAACCTCGACGAGATCCCGCTCGGCACCGCGGTCTCGCGGGTGCAGGAGCTCGCGCAGGGCGTCGACATGCCGCCCGGCTACTCGCTCAAGTTCGGCGGGCGCGCGCGCATCCTCGAAGAGACGATGCTCAACCTGCTGGGCGCGCTGCTGCTCTCGTTCTTGTTCATGTACATGGTGCTCGCGGCGCAGTTCGAGAGCTTCCTGCACCCGATCACGATCATGCTCTCGCTGCCGCTCTCGCTCCCGTTCGCGCTGCTCTCGCTGCTGATGCTCGACGACACGCTCAACATCTACTCGGCGTTCGGCGTGTTCATGCTGTTCGGCATCGTGAAGAAGAACGGCATCCTGCAGGTCGACTACACGAACACGCTGCGCGATCGCGGCGTGCCGCTGCGCGAAGCGATCATCGAGGCGAACAAGAAGCGCCTGCGGCCGATCCTCATGACGACGCTGACGCTGATCGCCGGCATGATCCCGATCGCGCTCGGCGAAGGGCCCGGCTCCGCGACGCGCGCGTCGATGGCGAAGGTGATCATCGGCGGTCAGGCGCTGTCGCTCCTGATCACGCTGTTGATCGTTCCGGTCGCGTACTCGCTCTTCGAAGACGCGCGGCGCTGGTACGCCGCGCGGAAGCAGCCGGTGGTGAAGGCGGTCGAGCCCGAGGTCGAGGCGGCCGCGGAGGACTGACTCAGATCCGGCGCAGCTTCGCGAGCACCGCGGCGCGCAGCTTCTCGCGCGGCTGCGGGAGCGCGACGCCCGCCGCGACGAGCTGATCGATCGACCAGTCGATCGCCTCGTCGATCGTCGCCGCGAGGTGGTGCGGCGACGCGGGCTTCCACAGCCAGAGCATCGCGGTCATCGCGCCGCGCGCGAGCGCGTTCGCGACGACCGTCGACGAGCCGACGCACAGCTTCGCGCTGTTCGCGCGCACCTCGGGCCGGTTCGCCCAGTCGACGATCGCCTTGCGCGCGCGCGGCGACGCAGGCTCCGCGCCCTCGCGCGTGTGCGTCACGAGCGCATAGCGCTTGCCGCGCTCGAAGTAGCGGCGATAGCCGTCGTACATGCGCTGGAGCTCGACGTCGTCGTACCGCGTGGGCGAGACGCACACGACCAGCGGGAAGAACTCGTCGATGAACTGAACGGGCGCGTTCGACCCGGACGTGGTGTTGTCGGTCGAGGACGACATCGAACCGCACACGCTGCCAAACGCGGGCGCCACGCGCACGGAAAAAGCAACGGCGGTCCGTGCCGGTTTCGCGGTCGCGTGTGTCTGGTTTCCGCCGCGCCTGGCGGTTGCCCGGGGCGGGGCAGGGCGGTAGCTTCGGCCCCCCAACCCGATGCCTGCGCTCCTCGATCAGCAGTTCCTGTTCGTCGTCGGCAAAGGAGGCGTCGGCAAGACCACCGTCGCGGCGTCGCTCGGCCTCGCGGCGGCGCGCAAGGGCAAGCGCGTGCTCGTCGCGATGGCGAACGCGAAGGAGCGTCTCTCGACGCTGCTCGAGGTGGAGCCGATCGGGCCGCACAACCAGAACGTCGCGCCGAACTTCGACGCGGTGAACATGGTCCCGCAGCACGCGCTCGAGGAGTACGGCCTCATGGTGCTCAAGTCGCGCACGCTGCAGCGCGCGATCTTCGAGAACCGCATCGTGACCGCGCTGCTCCGCGGGACCCCGGGCATCGAGGCGTGGTCGATGCTGGGCAAGGCGTTCTTCCACACGAAGGAGACGCTGCCCGACGGTCGCAGCAAGCGCTACGACCTCGTGATCCTCGATGCGCCTGCGACCGGGCACGGGCTCGACATGCTGCGCGTGCCGAAGGTGATCGTGGACGTCGCGCCGCCGGGCCTCTTGCGCCGCGAGGCCGAGGACGCGCTCGCGCTCTTCCGCGATCCCGCGCGCTGCGGCGTGGTGCTGGTCACGCTCGCCGAGGACATGCCGGCGAACGAGACGATCGAGCTGCACGGCGCGGTCGTGAAGGAGCTGGGCATGAACCCCCAAGCACTGGTCGTGAACCAGGTGCTGCCGCGGCTCTTCACGCCGAGCGAGCGCGACGCGGTGAGCGGGCTCGCGGCGCAGCTGCCGAGCGGGTCGGTGCTGCACGGGCTCGCGCTCGCGGGCCGGGCGCGCGCGATCCGCGAGGGCGTGCAGGAGCAGAGCCTCGCGAAGCTCGCGTCGGCGCTGCCGAAGCTGCCGCGCGTGACGCTGCCGATGCTGTTCACGCCGGAGTTCCGGCGCGAGTCGATCGAGTCGCTCAGCAGCGCGTTCTGACAGCGCGCCCGTTCCGAGACAGATTGAGATCGAGAGAGAGCGAGATGCGGCGCGCCGAGATCCACCACCCCATCCACGCGGCGATCGACGACATCTGGAACGCCGGCCACACGCCGCGCATCCAGGTGGACGCGCGGCGCGACGACGTGGTGGTGCCCGAGTTCGTGAAGACGAAGTGGGGCGCGCGGCTCGTGCTCGATCTCGACGCGAGCTGGCCGCTGAACCTGACCGCGAGCGAGCAGGGCCTCGAGGTGGATCTCGCGTTCCAGGGGCAGGTCACGCGCTGCACGCTGCCGTGGGCTTCGATCTACGTGGTGCTCGATCGCGCGACCGGGCGCGGGATCGTGATCGAGAGCCACCTGCCGAAGGACGAGACGCTGCAGACGCACCCCGAGCGGCCCGCGCTGCGCGAGGGCGTGGAGAGCAGCGAGGCGAGCGTCGAGGCGCCTGCGCCGGTTCCGGCACCGGCATCGTCGGGTGAGAAGCCGGAGTCGTCGGACGAAGAAGCGAAGCGCCGCCGCGCGCGCTTCAAGGTGATCGACGGCGGCCGCTGATCGCGGTTCGCGCGAGCGACGAATTCACCGCAGAGGACGCAGAGAGCCGCAGAGATCGGAAAGAGCTCTCTGCGGCCCTCCGTGGCCCTCTGTGGTTGAGCTGTTCCGAGTCCACGCGCGTGGACTCGGAAGTCCACGCCGTGGACTCGCCGTCAGCGCGTGCGTGGACGCTGCGCGATCTCGAGCACGAGCATCGCGGCACCGCTCGGACGCGAGCCGGGCGATGCCGCGCAGAGCGCGGCGCCGCTGAAGCCGCCGGGCTGCACGCTCGCGCGTCGGGTCGAGGTAGTCGGGCCGCCCGTCGCCGTCGCTGTCGTCGTCGCGCGGATCGCCGTTCTGGTTCGGGTCTGGTCGATCGTCGAGATTCCGTCGCCGTCGTCGTCGGGATCGAGGTAGTCGTCGAGCGTTCCACGCGAGGCGATGCCGTCGCGCGAAGCGCTCGCCCAGCCTTCGAGATCAGGGTCGGGACGATCCACTCAGCGATCGAGGAGGTCGACGACGATCTCGCGCCGCTCGCCGCCGCGCTCGACGACCACGACGTGCCGTCCCGGTGATCGCGCGCGCGTCATCGCCTCGAGCCACGCGTCGGGCCCGTCGAGCGGGCGCGCGTCGATCGACGTGAGGAGATCGCCGCTGCGCAGACCGAGCGCGGCGAGCGGATGATCGCGTCCGATCCCGAGCACGCGCACCGCGAGACGACCATCGCGGGTGGGCGCGGGCATCGCGCGGAGGCGCGCGAACGCGGGCTCCGACACGAGGCGATCGAGCGCGCTGCGATCGAGCTCGATGCGATCGTCGAGCAGGCGCGCGCCGGCGATCGGCTCGGGCGTCGCGGCGGTGCGCGCGAGCGTCGTGGTCGCGCGCGAGGCGAACATCGAGAGCAGGCACCTCGTGCCGTCGCGCTCGAGCACGAGGTGCTCGCGCTCGATGTGCTCGATGGTGCCCGGCTCGATCGTCGTGCCGATCGTGACGAGCTCCGTGGGTCCGGTGGGACGCGCGATCATCGCGAGCGGCGCGTCGCGATCGAGGTAGGTCGCGACGAGACGGAGCCCCTCCGTGCACTCGGCGGGCGCGCTCGGGGTGGCGGCCGTGACCGTGCTCGTCGGCGTCCGCTCCTCGCACGGGAGTGCGCCGCGCTGATCGAAGATGTTGCGCGCGAGGATCTCGCAGCCGCGATCGATCCGTGTCGGGGACGGCGGCGCGGCGGCGCGTGCGCGCGCTGGCGTGTCGACGACGAGCGCGAGCGAGACGAGCGCGTTCGTCGCGCCCGCCGCGAGCCACGCGACGAGCGCGAGCGTGACCACGATCGCGATGCGAGCCATGCGTCGCGCGCCTCAGCAACGCACGTGCCCCGCGACGTTTCTCGGAGATCGCGCGAGTGCGTCCTGACGTTTCGTCACGCCCGGGCAGCGCTGCGCTGACGAGCTGTCGATGCGTCGATCGCACGCCGCGAGCGACGCTATCCGTTGACCTCTCCGGTGCCGCGGCCGATGCTCGCGCCGGGATGCAGGACGGGACCGGGCTGCCGCTCGTCACGATCGTCGCGCTCGGCGCGCTGACGCTGCTGCCCTTCGTCTTCATGACGGCGACGAGCTTCGTGAAGATCTCGGTCGTCTTCTCGATCCTGCGCAACGCGCTCGGCGCCGGGCAGGTCCCGAGCGGGACGATCGTCACCGCGCTCGCCGCGATCCTCACGCTCTACGTGATGGCGCCGGTCGGATCGCAGATCGTCGACGCGACCGCGCCCGCCGTCGCGCGCATCGATCGCGCCGATCCGATGTCGACGAGCGACGCGCTCTTCGAAGCGGTGGAGCTCGGCGTCGCGCCGCTGCGCGCGTTCCTCGAGCGCAACGCCGGCGCGCGCGAGCTGCGTCTGTTCCTCGATCTCGCGCGCCGCGCGCGGCCCGCCGATCAGCGCGCGGAGGTGACCGAGCACGACCTCCTCATCGTGCTCCCCGCGTTCGTGATCACCGAGCTGAGCGAGGCGTTCCAGATCGGCTTCCTGGTGTTCGTGCCGTTCCTCGTCGTCGAGATGGTCGTCGCGAACGTGCTGCTCGCGCTCGGCATGAACGCGCTCTCTCCGACGCAGGTGAGCATGCCGTTCAAGCTGCTGCTCTTCGTGCTCGTCGATGGTTGGTACCTGCTCGCACGCGCGCTCGTGCTCGGATACAGCTGATCTCGATCACGCGTGATCGGACGATCTGTGGCGATGCGCCACGATCGTGCGGTATTCGTGGCGGAACGTTGCGTTTGCGCCTTGTCAGGGCCGCTCTGGTGCCCGAGGTGGGAGCGGGCGAGATGGACGACGCGCGCGATCAGTCGACGATGGAGGTGCTCAGCCGCGAAGCGCTCGCGCTCGTCGCCGGCATCGAGCACTACGCGATCGTCGTCCTGGACACCGAAGGTCGCGTGGTCGGGTGGAACGAGGGCGCGCGCTTGATGAAGGGCTGGAGCGAGGCCGAGATCCTCGGTCGGAGCTTCACCGCCTTCTACACCGAGGAAGATCAGCGCGCCGGGAGGCCGCAGCGCCTGCTCGCGCAGGCCGCGTCGGTCGGGCGCATCGAGGACGAGGCGTGGCGCGTTCGCAAGGACGGCAGGCGCTTCTGGGCCGACGTCGTGATCACCGCGCTGCGCGACGAGCGCGGCGCGCTGCGCGGGTTCGTGAAGGTCGTGCGCGATCTGAGCGAGCGTCGCGAGACGGAGCAGGCGCTTCGTCGCAGCGAGGATCGGCTGCGCCTGCTCGTCGAGAGCGTGAAGGACTACGCGTTCTTCATGCTCGAGCCCGATGGTCGGATCGCATCGTGGAA
This sequence comes from Sandaracinus amylolyticus, assembly GCF_000737325.1. Lineage (NCBI taxonomy): Bacteria > Pseudomonadati > Myxococcota > Polyangiales > Sandaracinaceae > Sandaracinus > Sandaracinus amylolyticus. Next base: position 7,979,820 of record NZ_CP011125.1, on the reverse strand, counting down.
CCCGGGCGCGGAGCGCCTCAAGGGCTGGACCGCGAGCGAGGTGATCGGGCGCGACCTCTCGATCTTCTATCCGGCCGACGCGCTCGCGCGCGGTCGCCCGCGAGAGCTCCTGCGCATCGCGGCCGAGGAAGGGCGCGTCGAGGAGGAGAGCTGGCGCGTTCGCAAGGACGGCTCGCGCTTCTGGGCGGACGTCGTGATCTCGCGCGTGCAGGACGAGAGCGGACGGCTCGTGGGGTTCTCGAAGGTCACCCGCGATCTCACGGCGCGACGCGCTGCCGACGAAGCGCTGCGCACGAGCGAGGAGCGCGCGCGCCTGCTCGTCGCGAGCGTGAAGGACTACGCGATCTTCATGCTCGATCGCGAGGGTCGCGTCGCGACGTGGAACGCGGGCGCGGAGCAGCTGCAGGGCTATCGCGGCGCGGAGGTGATCGGACGCCGCTTCGAGATCTTCTACCCGGACGACGAGCGCGAGATGGGCAAGCCCGCGCGCGAGCTGGTGATCGCCGAGCGCGACGGACGTCACGAGGACGAGGGCTGGCGCGTCCGCAAGGACGGCACGCGGTTCTGGGCGAACGTGGTGATCAGCGCGGTGCGCGATGCGCACGGCGCGCTGCTCGGCTTCACGATGGTCACGCGCGACCAGACCGAGCAGCGGCACGCGACGCGGCGGCTCGAGGCGCGCGCGCGGCAGCAGGAGGCGGCGGCGGAGCTCGGCCTCGCGGCGCTGCGCGGGCGTGATCCCGACGTGATCGGCGATCGCGTGGTGCGGGTGAGCGCCGACGTGCTCGGCGCGGATCTCGTCGCGCTGCTGGTCCGCGACGCCGAGGGCCTGCGCGTCGCGGCGGCGTTCGGTGGATCGGACGACCTGGTCGGCGCGCGCGTCGAGCTCGACGGTCGCACGCTCGTCGGGCACGTCGAGGCCACGCGCGAGCCCGCGCTCGTCGACGACTTCGAGCGCGCGTCGATCGTGCGCACTCCGCTCGAAGAGGCGCACGGCGTGCGCAGCGGCGTCGCGGTGGTGGTGCCGGCGCTCGAGCCCACGGCGCGACCCTACGGCGTGCTCGTCGCGCTGCGCCGGCGGCCGCACACGCTCGTCGCGGAGGACGTGACCTTCCTGCGCGGCGTGGCGAACGTCATCGCGGCCTCGATCGCCCGGCGCGCCGACGAGGAGCAGCTGCGCGCGGCCGAGCTGGCCGCGGCCGAGCAGCGCCAGGAGGTGCGCCTGCGCGACGAGTTCATCTCGATCGCGGCGCACGAGATGCGCACGCCGCTGAACGCGCTGCAGCTCAGCATCTACGCGCTCGAGCGCGCGGTCGGTGGCGATGCGACCGAGCAGGTGAAGAAGCGCCTGCGGAGCGCGCTGCGGCAGACGCGCCGCCTCGGTCTGCTCGTCGACCGACTGCTCGACACGTCGCGCATCGTGTCGGGGCACCTCGAGGTCGTGCCGGGGCACGTCGATCTCGCGGAGCTCGCGAGCGAGGTCGTCGAGTCGTTCCAGGACGCCGCGCAGCACGCGGGCAGCGAGCTGACGATCGCGGCGTCGGGCGACGCGACGGGCGAGTGGGACCGCACGCTGCTCACGCAGGTCGCGACGAACCTCGTCGCGAACGCGATCCAGTACGGCGCCGGCAAGCCGATCAGCGTGCGCGTGGAGGGCGCCGCGGATCGCGCGCGCCTCGTCGTCGAGGATCGTGGCGTCGGCATCGCGCCCGACGAGCTCGAGCGCATCTTCGATCGCTTCCACCGCGCGGCGGTGACGCGCCACGCCGCGGGGCTCGGCCTCGGGCTCTACATCACGCGCGAGATCGCGTGCCGTCACGGAGGTCGCGTCCACGTGGACAGCCGGCTCGGCGCGGGCGCGCGGTTCGTCGTCGAGCTCCCGCGCGTGCCCGGCGGAGACGAGCGGAGGCTCGCGTGACCGACGCGTGCGATCGGCTGGTGATGATCGTCGAGGACGATCGCGACGTGCGCGAGCTCCTCGCGGAGCTCGTCGCGGACGAGGGCTTCTGCACGCTCGCCGCGGCGAACGGGCGCGAGGCGCTCGATCTGCTCGAGCAAGCGAAGGTCGACGGGCTCCCGTGCGTGATCCTGCTCGACATCCTCATGCCGATCGTCGACGGATGGCAGTTCCGCGCGATGCAGGAGAACGACGCGACGCTCGCGGGCATCCCCGTCGTCGTGCTTTCCGCGCACGCCGACGGGCCCACCGCGGCGCAGCGGATGCGCGCCGCGGGGTTCGTGCGGAAGCCAGTGGATCTCGACACGCTGCTCGACGTGATCCGCGATCACTGCTGAGCGCGCGCGCCCGCGCGCACCTCGTCTACGATGATCGCGATGGGCGGCGACGATCGTGAAGGCGGGATGTTCGACGATCCGACGTTCCTCGCGCGCTACGCGCCAACCGGGACGCTCGGCGCAGGCTCGAGCGCGGAGGTGCAGCTCTGCCGCGACGGGCGCATCGGGCGCGACGTCGCGGTGAAGGTGCTGCGCGCCGATCAGAGCGAGGATCGCGACGCGCGCACACGCTTCCTGCGCGAGGCGCGGCTGCAAGGACGGCTCGAGCACCCGGGCGTCGTGCCCGTCTACGAGCTCGCGGACGCGGAGCGCGCGCGCCCTTGGTTCACGATGAAGCGCGTCCGCGGCATCACGCTCGAGGGCGTGATCGCCCGGCTCGTCGCGCGCGACGCCGAGACGTGCGCGCGGTTCACGCGGGCGCGTCTCCTCGCCGCGTTCGTGCAGTGCTGTCGCACGATCGACTTCGCGCACGCGCAGAACGTCGTGCACCGCGATCTCTCGCCGCGGAACGTGATGCTCGGCGAGTTCGGCGAGGTGCACGTGCTCGACTGGGGCCTCGCGCGCCTCTCCGATCCCGGCGAGCGCACGCGCGCGAACGAAGAGGACGATCTCTCCGAGACGCGTCCCGGTCAGGCGCTCGGCACGCCCGGCTACATGTCGCCCGAGCAAGCGCTCGGCGATCCCGACGTCGGGCCCGAGGCCGACGTCTACGCGCTCGGCGTGATCCTCTTCGAGATCCTCGCGACGCGCCCGTTCAACCCGGGCAGCACCACGCGCGAGCGGCTCGACCTCACGATCCGCGGCATCGAGCCGAGCGCCGCGCTCGCGGGCGGAGAGCACGACGTGCCGCCCGAGCTCGCGCGCGTCATCGCCTCCGCGACACGCGCGCACCCCGGCGAGCGGACGCGCACCGCGCGCGAGCTGGCCGACGCGGTCGAGCGATTCCTCGACGGCGATCGTGATCTCGCCGAGCGCACGCGCATGGCCGATGCGCTCGTGATCGACGCGAAGAGCGCGCTCGCGCGCGAGGACGGAGCGATCGCGACGAGCCTGCTCGCGCGCGCGGTCGCGCTGGTGCCGAAGCACGTCGAGGCGAGCACGCTGCTGTCGCGCTTGTTGCTCGAGCCTCCGCGCGAGGTGCCGCCCGCGGTGCACGAGCGGATGTCGCGCTGGGCGGAGGGCGCGTGGCGCGCGGCCGCGCGCACGGCGACGCTGCGCTACCTCTTCTGGTGCTCGTTCATCCCGGTGTGGATCGTGATGGGCTTCCGCGATCCACCGGCGGCGATCTTCGCGATCGGGACGCTCGTCGCGATGACCGCGGCGATGGGCCTCGTCGCCGCGGGCGCGATGCGCGGGATGCTCGGCGCGGTGGTGTCGTTCCTCGCGGGGACGATCTCGATCGCGGTCTTCACGCAGGTGTTCAGCCCGGTGCTCGTCGCGCCGACGCTGATGGCGACGCACCTGATCGTCTACTGCGCGTACGCCGCGCCGGTGCAGCGCGCGATGCTGATCGCGGTCGCGCTCGCGGGCATGGGGATCCCGATCGTGCTCGAGGAGCTCGGCGTGCTCGCGCCGACGTTCGTCGTCGACGCGCAGGGCATCCACGTGCTCCCGCGTCTGGTCGACTTCGAGCCGCGCCTCACGTGGTGGCTCCTCGTGATGGGCGCGACGACCGCGGTCGGCGTGCCCGGCGTGATCGCAGGGCGCGTGCGCGACGCGCTCGTGGGCTCCCAGCGCAAGCTGCTCCTCCATACGTGGCACCTCGAGGCGTTGCTCCCGCGCGACGAGCGCTGATCGCGGGCGTCGACACGACCTGCTCGGGGCCACAGATCGGCACGGATGACACGGACTGCGCTGGTCACGGGCGGAAATCGCGGCATCGGTCTCGAGGTGTGCCGCGGGCTCGCGGAGCCCGGCTTCCGCGTGCTGCTCGCGGCGCGCGATCGCGACGAGGGCGAGGCCGCTGCGCGCTCGCTGCGCGAGGGCGGCCACGACGTGCGCGCGTGCGTGCTCGACGTCTCCGATCGCGAGAGCATCGCCGCGCTCGTGTCGTCGCTCGAGGGGCAGGCGCCGATCGACGTGGTGGTGAACAACGCGGGGACGTCGCTCGACGGGTTCGACGTCGAGGTCGTGCGGCGCACGCTCGCGGTGAACCTCGAGCGCGCGATCGCGGTGACCGACGCGCTCGCGCCGCAGCTCTCCGAGGACGCGCGCGTCGTGATGGTCTCGAGCGGCATGGGCGAGCTGCACGGGCTGCCGAGCGCGATCCGCGCGCGCTTCGATCCGCCGCGCGATCGCGCGCACGTGCTCGCGGCGGTCGACGAATTCGCGCGCGCCGTGCGCGCCGGGCGAGAGCGCGAGGAGGGCTGGCCGCGCTCCGCGTATCGCATCTCGAAGGTCGCGCTGAACGCGATGACGCGGGTGTACGCCGAGACGCTGCGCGGGCGCGCGCGGGTCGTCGCGGTGTGCCCGGGGTGGGTGCGCACACGGGTGGGCGGCGCGGGCGCGAGCCGATCACCGCGCGAAGGAGCGGCGGGGATCGTGTGGGCCGCGACGACGCCCGATCTCGAGACCGGACGTTTTTATCGCGACGGCCGCACGATCCCCTGGTGACGCATCAGCCGGGGCAGCAGACCGACCCTTCGATGCCCGAGGGCACGTTGCCGATCGGCGCGCCGCCGCTCGGACAGACGTAGTCGGGACGGAGCGTCGCACCGTCGCCGATGTCGCCGACGACCGTGCCGCCCTGCGCGGTGCACTCGTCGGGCGTGAGGAGCGGGCGCTCGGTCGCGCCGGTGCCCGGCTCGGTCTGGCTCTCACCGGCGGGCTCGTTGCCCGTCGTCTCGCCTCCGGTCGTCTCCTCGGACGACGTCGACGAGCCACCACCACAACCGATCGCGAGCGCGATCACGAGCATCGAGAAGAGGGTACGCATGATGGCGCGCATCATAGACGCGGCGCGCGCGCGCGCGACAAATCAGCGCCGCGTCGCGTCGAGCAGCATCTTGCGCTCCGCGCGCCCGATCGCGGCGCGCGCCGCGAAGAGCGCGTCGGGGCTCACGCTGATCGAGTCGATCCCGAAGCGCACGAGGTGCGACGCATACTCGGGGTACGTCGTCGGGGCCTGACCGCAGAGCGAGCTCGTCAGCCGGCTCGCGCGCGCCGCCTCGACGATCCGACGGATCGTGTCGAGCACCGCCTCGTCGCGCTCGTCGAAGAGCTCGGCGCACACCGCGGAGTCGCGATCGACGCCGAGCACGAGCTGCGTGAGATCGTTGCTGCCGATCGAGACCCCGTCGATGCCGAGCTTCGCGTACTCGGGGATGCGGAACACGACCGACGGCACCTCGGCCATCACCCACTTCTTCAGCCCGCGCTCCCGTCCGAGCGCGTGCTTCGCGATCCGCTCGAGCACGGCCTCGAGCTCCCACGTCGTGCGCACGAACGGGATCATCACGTGCACGTTCGGCTGCTGCTCGCGTACCTGCGCGAGCACGTCGAGCTCGAGCCCGAAGATCGACGCGTCCTTCACGTAGCGGAACGCGCCGCGGTACCCGATCATCGGGTTCTCCTCGTGCGGCTCCCAGTCCTTGCCGCCACGCAGCGCGCGGAACTCGTTCGTGCGGAAGTCGTACGTGCGGTAGACGACCGGCCGCGAGCCGAACGCGCGCGCGATGCGCAGCACGCTCTCGCTCATCCGCGCGACGACCTCGCGCGCGCGACCTTCTTCGATCAGCGTCCGCGGGTGCGCGCCTTCGAGCGCCTCGGCGAGCATCGACTCGGCGCGCAAGAGGCCCACGCCGTCGACGGGCCCGGCTGCGATCTCCTCGATGCCCTCGGGCGAGTGCACGTTCACGTAGACGCTCGTCGCGAGCGGCTCGATCGCCGCGACCGCGAACAGCTCACCGCGCGCGCTCACCATGCGATCCGGCGTCGCGCCCGCTCGCGCGAAGGGCGACATCGGCGTCGGTCCTGCCTCGACCACCGGCTCGTGTGCGCCCGGGGTCGCGATCGCGCTCGGTCCGACGATCTCGCCCGCGAGCACGCGCCCCGCGTTGCCGTCGACCGTGACGACCTCGCCGTCGCGCAGGAAGCGCGTCGCGTCGCGCGTGCCGACGACGCACGGGATGCGCAGCTCGCGGCTCACGATCGCCGCGTGGCACGTCATGCCGCCAGCGTCGGTGACGATCGCTCCGGCGCGGCGCAGGGCGAGCATCCAGTCGGGGCTCGTCATCGTCGCGACGAGGATCTCGCCCTTCTCGAGCAAGTGACCCTGCTCGGCCGACGCGAGGACGCGAACGCGCCCGCTACGCCTGCCCGGCGACGCGCCGAGCCCGCGCAGCAGCGGCGCGCCCGACGTGCGATTCGCCGCGGTCGGATGCGCGTGCTCGAGCGCCGTGATCGGGCGCGACTGCACGATCCAGATCCGCCCGCCCGCGATCGCCCACTCGATGTCCTGCGGCTTGCCGTAGTGCTGCTCGATGCGCGCGCCGAGCGTCGCGAGCGCCTTCAGCTCCGCGTCGTCGAGCGCACGACGTCGCGCGCGCTCGGGCTCGACCTCGCGACGCACGTTCGCGACGATCTCGAGCGCCTTCGTGCCGACGCGCGCGCTCAGGATCGCGCCGCTCGACTTGTCGACGACGTAGGTGTCGGGCTCGACCATCCCCGACACGACGGCCTCGCCGAGGCCCCACGACGCCTCGATCACGACGTGCCCGCGCTCGCCCGTCGACGGATCTGCGGTGAACATCACGCCCGCGCGCTCGCTCTCGACGAGCCGCTGCACGACCACGGCGATCGCGGGCTCCTCGGTGAGGCCCTGCGCGGCGCGGTACGCCACGACGCGCCGCCCCCAGAGCGACTGCCAGCAGCGCTGCACCGCGTCGACCACCGCCGCGTCGCCTGCGACGCCGGTGAACGTCTCGTTCATCCCCGCGAACGACGTGCCCGCGGAGTCCTCCATCGTCGCGGAAGAGCGCACCGCGACGCGTGTCGTGGGATCGCCGAGCGAGCGATACGCGCGCACGATCGCGGCGCGCAGCGCGTCGGGCACGCCCGCCTTCGCGATCATCGCGCGCGCCTCGTCGGAGCCCGCGGCGAGCGCGGCGGAGTCGTCGGCATCGACGGTCTTCATCCGCTCGATCAGCGCGCGCCGAACGCCCGCGCGCGACATCGCGTCGAGGTACGCCTGCGCGGTGACGACGAACCCGTGAGGAACGTCGACACCCGCGGCGCGCAGCTCGCCGAGGTTCGCGCCCTTGCCGCCCGCGACACGGACGTCCCCCACGCGGAGCCGAGCGATGTCGCGCACCGCCTCGTCCTGCTCGCGACGGCGCTCTCCGTCCTCTCGGCGTTCGACCTCGGGCTCGCGCATGCGATCGACGTAGGCCCGGCCGTCGCGATGGCGAGACCCGCGGTTGTGATCGTCCTGGCCGTGCATAACGCGGTTCGTCGCGGCGCGATCGGGAATGCGGTGGACGCGCGGAGCCGTCGTGGCTCCGATGCATGCACGTCTGCTCGCGATCGCGATCCTGGGCACTGCCGCACCGGCGGTTGCGCAAGGCCCCGAGGCGCCGCTCTCGATCGCGGCGTCCTGGAGCGAGCTGCGCATCACGCGCGTGACCGCGCGCGCGCCCGACGGGACCGTCGTCGAGGAGGACGCATGCACACCGACGCCCGAAGCGCCGTGTCGTCAAGAGCGCGCGTATTGGCGTGGCCCCGGCGAGTACACGATCGCCGTCGAGACCTCGGAGCGCACGCGCCTCGAGCGCTCGTTCGTCGCGACGGGCGAAGAGGTCGCAGTCTTGTTGCGAACGGGTCGGTTGGAGTACGACGGCCCGATCGAGCTCCGCGTGACCGTCGCGCGCTTCGATCCGGACATCCACATCGAGCGCGCCACGTGGACCCTCGTGAACGACGCGGCGCGATTGGTGGTGCTCGAGGGCCAGGACCAGGGCATCCCCGGTTGGCAGATCGATCGTCGCAGCGACCCGTGGCGGATCGTCTACGACTGGAGCCCCTACGGCCGCTGCCCGCTCGGTCGATTCGAGGTCGAGCTCCCGCCCGGGGCACGTCATTCCCTCGATCGGAGCGCGGTCGGCGTGTGGCACGACCCGGCGGACACGTTCCTGCTGCGCATCGCGGAGGCAGGCGACGACACGCCCGGCGTGTCGAACGTGTGGGTGGTGCCGATCGCCGTCGCGATCAGCCGCGCCGTCCCCGGAACGGCGGGGCGACGTTCGATGGCGACTCTTCGCGCTCGGTGACGACCTCGGCGCGCGCGATGCGGTGCAGGCGCAGCTGGCGCGCTTCGTTCTTGTCGAGGTCGATGCAGTTGAGCAGCGTCTCGCCGCGCTCGAGCACGACGCTCTCGATGCGCACGACGCGCTCGGTCTCGAGGTGCTCGCGGCTCACGTAGACGATGCGCAGCGCGCGGCTCTCGAAGAACGCGCGCTCCAGCGCCGCGCGCACCTTGTCGTCGCTCGGCTGCGCGGGGACGCCGACGAACTTCACCGTCTCGAGGAGCTGCTCGAGCTGGCGCTGCGTCGCGGTCGGGAGCGCGCCGCGCACCTTGTCGAGCGCGCTGTGCAGCGTCGTCGTGAACGGCAGCACGCGCATGTCGGTCGCCCAACGTCCGAGCGCGAGCAGCAGCGTCGCCTCGCGCGCGGTGAAGTTCACCGGCGGCAGCGCGTAGGTGCGATCGAGCGCGTAGCCGCCGCCGCGGCCGCGATCCGAGTGCAGCGGGAGCGATGCCTCGCGCAGCGCGTCGAGGTCGCGATAGATGGTGCGCACGCTGACGCCGAAGCGCTCGGCGAGGAGCTCGGCGGTGACGCCGGTGCGGCGCGCCCGGAGCGCTTCGGCGATGGCGAAGAGCCGTTCGGTGCGGGTCACGAGGGAGCAAAGCTGACAGAATCATGACAGCGCCGCCAGAGGCGTGGCGGCGCCGGCGCGCGGGGCGATCGTTCGAGGCGATCGTTCGAGGCGATCGCTCGACGCGATCAGCGCTTGCGAGTCGGGCGGCGCACGACCCCGCTCGCGTCACGCTCGCGCGATGACGTCGGCGGTGCGGGCACGATCTCGGACGGACGCGGGACGCGCACCACCGGCGGAGGCGCGAGCGTCGCGAGCGCGGCCGCGACGGCCTCGGCCATCGTCGCCGGCGCGCGCTGCGCGACCGTGCGGGTCGTGAGCGAGAGCGCCTTCGCCGCGACGGGTCGCGGGTCGATCCGGAAGGGCGTCGCGGGCGTGTCGTCGCGTCGCGCGATCGCGCGCGTCTCGGTGATCGCGGGAGGACGCCACTCGAGCACCGACGGCTCGCTCTTCGCGCGGCGCGTGCGCGTCGTGGGCGGCGGAGGGAGCGTGAACGGCGAGGGCGGCGTCGCGTCGCGTCGCGGGAGCGCGCCGTCGCGCGCGAGGGCCACTGCGTCGCCCAGCGCTTCGCCGAGGTTCCTCGCAGGGCGAGGCTCCGGTGCGTCCGCGCCGTGCGCGTCGATCCACGCGGCGACGGTCTTGCTCGCTTCGACGAGCTCCGCGTCGTCGACGTTCGTGATCTGCTCGCTCGCGTCGGCGCCCGGGTCGCTGGTGAGGACGAGCTCGGCGTCGTCGACGTCGGCGCCTGGATCGCTGGTGAGGACGAGCTCGGCATCGTCGACGTCGGCGCCGGGATCGCTCGCGAGGACGAGCTCGGCGTCGTCGACGTCGGCGCCGGGATCGCTCGCGAGCACGAGCTCGGCGTCGTCGACGTCGGCGATCGCATCGATGGCGCGCGAGCTCGAGCGCGACTCGCGATCGAAGCGCTGCGCCCACGTGTGCTCGTCGTCGCCCGCGATGAGATCGAGCTCGGCGAGCACCTGCGCGCGCTCCCACGCGAGCGGCACGAGCACGATCATCCCGGGCGCGCTCCGCACGCGCACCCAACGGCGCGCTTCGCCGTGCACCCGCAGCAGCGCGTGCACCGCCGCGAGCAGCGTGCCCACGTCGAGCTCGCCTGCGCGCGCGGTGCGCACCATCCCCATCCGCGCGTGACGCGTCACCCGCCGAACCCGCGCGACGTTCCCCGCGAGCTGGATCTCCCACGCATCGCCCGCGTTCCGCGCGAAGAGCGGCGTACCGTCGAGCGCCACCGCGAGCCGCGTCGTCGTGCGCAGCACGTCGAGCTCTTCGCCCTCGTGCAGCTCGACGACGCGATCACGCTCGCGGCGCGCTTTCGCGACGACGGGATCGCCCGCGAGGTAGTACGCCGCGAGCACCGCACCGCGCAGCACCGGCTCGGGCGGCAGCGCGAGCAGCGCTTGCAGCCCCGAGGGCAGGGTGCTCGGCGCGAGGTCGTGCGCGAGACCGATCGCGCGCAGCCTCTCGAACATCACCCGCCAGCCCGGGTGCAGCTCGTCGTCGACGACGAGCTCGTAGCCCGTCCTGCCACATGGCGACGCCACGCTCGTGCGCTCGAGCAAGACGCGCGCCCACATCGCGCACCCGGGATCCCCCACGAATCCGCGGCTGAGTGGCCAGTCGAGCTGCCGGATCGCGGAGCACGGCGCGCTCCGCGCGCTCCCGTCCGCGACGAGCCCTCCGCGACGAGCCGAACCAAAAAATCGGCTCGCCCGCCGGCCCCTCCCGTCCGCGCGCTCCGCGCGCTCCCGTCCGCGACGAGCCCTCCGCGACGCGCTCGAACCAAAAATCGGCCCGCCCGCCGGCCCCTCCCGTCCGCGCGCTTCGCGCGCTCCCGTCCGGGACCGGCGGGACGAGCACTCCGGCAACGCTTACGCGTAGTCGAGCACCAAGCGGCCGGTCGTGCGCATCTCCTCCGCGATCTGCGCGCCGGTCTGCGCGCGCCGCGCGCGCGGCGGGCACACGTGCGGGACGCGCTCGCCGATCATCCGCGCGATCTCCTCGTCTCGCGGCTCGATGCGCATCGCGACGCGATCGTCCGCGAGCTCTTCGAGCTCGTAGCGCGCGAACGATCGCAGCGAGACCAGGAACCGCACGATCGCGGCGGTGCCCACGCCGTGCTGCGGTCCTGCGACGCCCACCGCAGCGACCGCGTCGACCGGATCCCCGCTCGCGACGAGCCCGATGCCCTCGCGCCGATCGTGCGCGCGCCATCGGAACGCGAACGTCCCCGCGTCGCGCGCGAGCGCGCGCAGCGCGTCGAGCTCCTCCTCGCTCGCGCCCTCGCGGATCACGACGCGGAGATACGGATCGTCGTGCCCCTCCATCGCGCGCCATCCGCGCGCCTCGAGCGCGTCGACCAGCGTGCGCCGGCGCGGGTCGTCCCATCCGCCCGCGAGACGCGCTTCGATCGTCTCCCAGCGATACTTGTCGGGGAACGGGCCCTTCGGCCATCGACGCGCGGGCGTGTCGCTCACCGCGCGAAAACTGACACACACCTGACAGCGCGCCAGTCCACCGTCCTCCTCGTCCACGACGACGAAGGAGAGACGATGACGACGACCCGACGAGCACAGCCGATCCTCACGCTCTGCGAGCTCGGCGACACGGGCATCGAGGGGCTCGAGAGCTTCTCGCCGTTCTGCCTCAAGGCGCACCGCGCGCTGCGCGCCGCGGGCCTGCAGTACCAGCGCCGCACGAGCGCGCGTCCCGATGCGTTCAAGTCGCTCAACGCGACGGGCCAGGTGCCGGTGCTGCTCGTCGGCGACGAGCCCGTCGCGGACTCGACGCGCATCGTCGCGCGCATCTCGCAGCTCGGTCGCTCGCTCGACGCGGGGCCGACCGGGCGCGAGCGCGCCGAGGCGTGGCTCTGGGAAGAGCTCGCGGACACCGCGCTCAACGGGTTCCTCGTCGCCGCGCGCTGGGCCGACGCGCGCAATTGGCCTGCCGTGCGCGACGCGTACTTCGCGGAGATGCCCGCGTTGGTGCGCGCGATCGTCCCCGCGCGGCTCCGCGCGAACGTCGTCGCGACGCTCGTCGCGCGCGACGTGTGGCGCGCCGGCGAGGACGAGTGCTGGCGTCGCTACGAAGCGCTCCTCGATCAGCTCGAGGCGCGCGCGCCGGAGCGCGGATGGTGGGTCGGCGATCGCCTCAGCGTCGCGGATCTCGCGCTGTTCGCGCAGCTCCGCGCGCTGCGCACGCCGCTCACGCCGTGGCAGTCCTCGCGCATCGACGCGCGCCCGACCCTCTGTGCGTGGCTCGATCGCGTCGACGAGGCGACGCGCGCGCCGGCGGTCGCGATCGCTGCCTGATGGACCAAGGCGGTCCACGCCGTGCGGCCAGGGTGGTACCTCCCGGTCCGATCCACCGCGGACCAGAGTTCTCGCCCCGTGACCACCCCTGCTGCCGCCGCGTCGCCCGCTCCCGCGCCCACGTCGCCCGCCTCGTCGCTCCCCGGCCACGTCCTCGTCGCGCTCGCGCTCGTCTACGTGATCTGGAGCTCGACGTACCTGGCGATCCGCGTGATGGTGCGCGAGCTGCCGCCGCTCGCGACGGGCGGCGTGCGCTTCGTGATCGCGGGCGCGGTGCTCCTCGCGATCCAGCGGGCGCGCGGAGTGGTACTGCCGACACGGCGCGAATGGATCGCGGCGGTCCCCGTCGGCGTCCTGCTCTTCGGCGTCGGCAACGGCTTCGTGATGCACGCCGAGCGCAGCATCTCGTCGGGCATCGCGGCGGTGGTCTGCGGGACGACGCCGCTCTGGGCCGGCGTGCTCGGCCCGATCTTCGGCGAGCGCGCGACGCGCCGCGAGTGGCTCGGCATGGCGCTCGGCTTCGCGGGCGTGGTCGTGCTCTCGGCGGGTGGCGATCTGACGAGCGATCCGATCGCGGCCGCGCTGCTCCTGATCGCGCCGCTCGGATGGGCCGCGGGCTCGCTCTGGGCGCGCAAGCTCCCGGTCGCGCGCGGTCCCTCGGGCGCGGCGACGCAGATGATCGCGGGCGGCGTCGTGATGCTCGCCGTCGGTGCGCTCTCGGGCGAGCACGCGCCCGAGGTGATCTCGTGGAGCTCCGCGTTCGCGTTCGTGTATCTCGTGGTGCTCGGCTCGCTCGTCGGGTTCAGCGCATACGCGCACTTGCTCCAGAACGCGCGACCCGCGCTCGCGATGAGCTACGCGTACGTGAACCCCGCGCTCGCGGTGCTGCTCGGCGCGGTGCTCGGGGCGGAGCACGTCGGCCTCGAGGTGATCGCCGCGACGGCGCTGATCGTCGGCGCGGTGGTGCTGCTCGTGCGCGGCAGGCGCTGAGCCGCTCGAGGGCGTCCGACGGAGGCTGTACCGCGACCAGGGATGGGGCTCGTTGCCGCGCCGCCTCGTATGGCGGCCTCGTCGCCACGTCCCTGATCGGAAGCGCAGTGCCCCGCTCGTCCGGGCAAACCGCGGAATTCCAACGTGTCCGCCGGGCCGAAAGGCTGGGAACCAGGCGTGCTAAGGTGATCGCCGCGCATGCCGATCCTCACGCCCGAGGAGCGAGTCGGGAGCCTTCTCGCCGGACGCTACCGCCTCGAGTCGATCCTCGGCTCCGGCGGCACGTCCGTCGTGTTTCGCGCGAGCCACACCTGGACCGGCCGCCCGGTCGCGCTGAAGCTGCTCAAGCCCGAGCACGCGCGCGACAAGGGCCTCGTGATGCGCTTCCTGCGCGAGGCGCGCACGGCGTCGACGATCGTGCACCCGAACGTCGTGACGATCCTCGACATGGGCACCGATCCCGGCGGGGACGTGTACCTCGCGATGGAGCTGCTCGAGGGCAGCTCGCTCGGCGAGATCCTCGATCGCGAGAGCACGCTCTCCCCCGAGCGCACGGTCGAGCTGCTGCGGCCGATCATGGAGGCGCTCGCGATCGCGCACGAGCGCGGGATCGTCCACCGCGACATCAAGCCGGACAACGTGCTGATCGGCGATCGCGGCGACGGAGTCGTCCGGCCGATCCTGCTCGACTTCGGCATGGCGAAGATGACCGAGGCCGCGTGGGGGCACGCGACGCAGTCGGGCCTGATCGTCGGCACGCCGTTCTACATGTCGCCCGAGCAGGCCGAGGGCGCGAGCGACGTGGGCGCCGCGTCGGACGCGTGGTCGATGGGCGTGCTGCTCTATCGCTGCCTCACCGGCGTGCTGCCGTTCTTCGCGAGCTCGCCGACGTCGCTGCTGCTCGCGATCGTGCGCGGCGATCACGTGACCGTCTCGGAGCGCGCGCCGCACGTGCCCGCCGCGCTCGCGTCGGTGGTCGAGCGCGCGCTGCGCGTCGATCGCGCCGAGCGCTACGCCGACATGCGCGAGATGCTCGCGGCGATCGATCGCGCCGCGCGCGGCGAGGTCGAGCCGATGCGCGCGAGCGGGACGCTGCCCACACCGACCGCGCCGCTGCGCAGCGTGCCCGAGCGCGCGAGCGAGGTGGTGAGCGACGCGCGGCCCGGAGATCGCCGTCGCACGTCGGCGATCGTCGCGTTGCTCGCGGCGCTGGTGCTCGCCGCGATCGGGGTCGGCGTGGTCGGCCTCGGAGGTGAGCCGGTCGTCGCGAGCCCGACGCCCGCTGCCACGCCGGCCGACGTGGTCCCGAGCGCGGCTCAGCCGGTCGCGCCCGACGAGACCGCGCGCGAGCCGATCGCGACGACCGGAGCGACGCTCGTAGAGCCCGCGAGCGCACCTCCGTCGGCCGACGGCATGCGTGAGGAGGCGCGCGCGCGCGCCGCCCTTCCGAGCGCGCCGGTCGAGATCGGCGCCGCGCCCATCGAGCCGGCGCCGTCGCCTCGCCGTCGCCGCGGCCTCGCGCGCTCGTTCGACGATCGCGAGCGCGAAGAAGGCGCGGCGCGCTCGGGCTCGGGGCTCGCGACGGAGTGGTGAGGGTGCGTCTCGCGCTGGTCTCCGCGCTCGCCTTCGCGCTCGCGCTGCCACCCGGGATCGTCCCGGCGATCGCGCGCGCGCAGGACGCGCCGCTCGATCCAGCGCAGGCCGAGGCGCTCGCGCTCTTCCGCCGCGGCGTCGAGCTCGGCGAGCAGGATCGCTGGGCCGACGCGCTCGAGCACTTCCGTCGCTCGCGCGCGATCGCGGAGCGCCCGAACACCGTGTTCAACGTCGCGTTCGCGCTCTATCGCCTCGGCCGCTTCACCCAGGCGATCGACGAGTTCGAGCAGTACCTCGCGATGACCGAGGGCCAGCCGCCGAGCGAGCGTCGCGACGAAGCGGTGCGCCTGCGCGGCGAGTCGGTCGCGAGCCTCGCCGAGATCACGCTCGAGATCGCGCCGCTTGACGCGCGCGTGCTGCTCGATGGCGAGCCGATCCGCGAGGAGACCGGCTCACCGCGGACGCTGCGCCTCGATCCCGGGCGCCACGTCGTGCGCGCGAACGCCGAGGGCTACGAAGAGGGAGCGCTGACGATCTCGGTGCTCGCGGGCGAGCACGGCGCGCGATCGATGACGCTCGTCGCGCACCAGAGCGCGGAGATCGTCGATCCGCCGCCTCCGCCGTCCGGCGGGAGCATCCTCGAGGACCCGGTGTTCTGGGTGATCACCGGCGTCGTCGTGATCGGCGCGGGCGTCGCGATCGGCGCGGGCGTCGCGGCGACGCAGGGCGGCGAGGACTACCGCGGCTCGACCGGCGTCGTCCTGCGCGCGCTGACGTTCTGAGCGCCGGTCACTCGCGCACGAGCACGTCGGCCGGAGACGCCGCGACGCCGCTCGCGATCCAGCTCGCGGCGATCGGGAACATCGCGACGAGCCGCTGCTTCTGACGCTCGCTCATGCCCCACAGCACGACCACGGTGCCGAGCGGGAACGACGGCGCGAGCGCGGCGAACGTCGGCACGTCGATCGAGGGCAGCGCGGTGTCGATCACGATCGCGATCCGACCCGGCGCGCTCGTGTGCGCGAGGAGCTCCGCCGTCGTGCCGACCGCGAGCACGTCGCTGCGGCCCGAGAGGCGCCCCTCGGTCTCACCGATCAACAGCGGATCGAGCGTCGCGACCAGCACGCGCGACGGCGCGGTCCGGGGCGGGCGAACGGTGTCGACGGTGCGCTGCGCCGGCGCGGGCGGCGGGATCTCGGGCTCCGCGAGGACGGGAGGGGGCGTCGGAGGAGGCACGTAGCGGCGCGCGTCCTCTTCGATCGCGCCGCGCGACGATCCGCGCGAAGCCTGGATGCGCCCGAGCGTCTGCGCCTGACGCGGCACGCGCGGCGCGGGCGGGATGAGGATCTCGTCGGAGGGCGGCGGGAGCTCGGGATCCTCGATCTCGACGACCGCGCCGGGCCGGCCCGCCTCGGGGAGCGCGGCGAGGCGCACGCGGCTGTCCTCCTCGCGCTCGTCGACCGCGTGGTCGTGCGTTTCTCTCGCGCGCACCTGGCTCGTCGCCATCGCGAGCACGTGCGAGAGGCGCTCCGAGACGACTTCGTACGAGGGATGCCCGAGCGTCTGCACGACGACCGTGCGCAGCGCGCCTTCGACGAATGCCGCGAACGGCGCCGCGTCCTCGGGCACCGCGCCGCGCCCCGCGGCGGACAGCGCCATCGCGATCAGACGCGGGACCATCGGCTCCGAAGCAACGCTCTCGAGCGCCTCGCGCAACGAACGTGAGAACGGGCCTTCGAGCGAAGCACGTGCCGGCGGCATTCGAGTGTTCCCCCTGACCAACTGTAGTTGATCGTGCAAGGGCTTCCCAGGGCTCTCCCGCGCTGGACGCCAGTGAATGGTGCAATCGTCCGCCTCGGCCGTCGCTCCGGGCGACCGCCCGCGGCTCGACTACACTCGCCGGGAATGGCTTGGGCTCGGGGATGCGGGCTCGTGATGCTCGCGGCGATGTGCGTGGGGTGCGGTGAGACGAGCGACCCGACGCGCCTCCTGGTGGTGGTCACGACGGACTTCGAGGTCCCCGGGGAGCTCGCCGCGGTGCACGCACAGGTCGGCCCGGAGGCGGGCTGCGACGCGTGCAGCGCCGAGTTCGCGCTGAGCGGCACGGAGCGCCACGAGATGCCGCTCTCGTTCGTGATCGCACCGCGCGACGGAGACGCGAGCCGGCCGATCGCGCTGCAGCTCGAGGGACGCGACGAGCGTGGCGCGGCCATCGTGGTGCGCACCGTGCGGACCTCGTTCGTCGCGGGGAGCACGGCTCGCGTGGTGGTCCACCTCGAGCGCGCGTGCGAGGCGCGAACGTGCACGACGGCCGGGCTGACGTGCGTCGCGGGCGACTGCCGCGGCGACGAGGTCGCGCCCGAGATCTTCGACGGATACGGGCCGGGTGACGAGCTCCGCGATGCGGGCGTGCGCGACGCGGGCGTGCGCGACGCGGGCGAGCACGATGCCGGCGGCGGCGAGGACGCGCAGGTGGAGGTCGTCGACGCGGGCGACGCCGGCACGGTGGAGCCGTCGGACGGCGGGACGTCGCCGCGATCGTGCGAGGGCCTCGACGGCCGCCAGCAGATCGATCCCGACGGCGCCGGCGCGAGCCCGCCGTTCTGGACGTGGTGCCTCGACGGGTGGACGCTCCTGCTCAAGGTCGATGGCGGCTCGCCGCGCATGGCGTTCACGAACGACGAGTGGGTCACCTCGACGGCCGCGCCCTTCGGGACCGAGATGCCGGGCGCGGTCGAGGACGCGATGCTCCCGTCGTACTGGTCGCTCCCGGTGCGCGAGCTGCGCGTCGTGATGCGCGAGGGCGCGACGTCGCGCGATCAGGTGTTCCCGCTGCTCGGCGAAGGGCTGCCGGTGACGCTCGTGTCCGCGGTGCGCGACGACGTGCCGGTCGAGGTCGGGGGGACGCTCGCGGAGTGGACGTCGCTCGTGGGGACGACCGCGGTGCAGGGCGAGGCGTGCACCCGAGTGGGCATCCCCGCGCAGGCGCCGGACGGCGATCCGCGCGTGCGGGTGCGCATCGGGATCGTGGCCTCGAGCCAGAGCGACTGCAGCCAGGCCTCGGGATGGGCGGGCATCGGCGCGAGCGTGGCCGGGCAGGCGGGGTGCTCGACGTTCGGGAACACCGCGGGCGGGGCGCGCCTGTGCGGCAATCCGCCGAATCGTCGCGAGGCGTTCCCGCGCTTCGCGCTCGTGTACGGACGCTGATTGACGGGCTCGCCGGGTGGCCGCAAATCAGCGGTCGATGGCCGCAGTCCAGCGCATCCCGATGCTGCAGTCCGAGGTGACGCGCCTCGAGCACGAGCTCTCGATCCTCGAGCGTCAGTGGCATCGCAAGCATCGCCTCGCGTTCTTCGCGCTGCTCGCGATTCCCGCGTATTTCTTGTTCGGTCCGCTCGTCGCGGGCGTGGTCCTCGTGTGCACGCCGGCGCTGATCGGCGTGCAGGCCTACCTGCTCGGCGTCCGACGGATGGAGTGCCGGCAGCTGATCGCGGAGACCAAGCGCGAGCTCGACGCGGCGAAGCACGCACCGGCCTGAGATCGAGGCGCGTGGTCTCGACGCAGCGCGTCGAGATCGGGTACTCCTCCCGGCCATGCGCATCTCTGCTCGCGTGTTGCTGGTGACCTCCGCCCTCGCGACGCTCGCGTGCGAGGGCTCGAGCGACGACTCGATGGTCGACGACGCGTCGACCGCCACGCCCGATGCCGGAGCGCCGACGGGGCCGCCGAGCGAGATCGGGCCCGCGGAACGCCCGGCGCGCCTCGTCGTGCCCGATGCGCACGACGGCACCACGCCGCTGCCGCTGGTCGTGCTGCTGCACGGGTACTCCGCGAGCGCGCCGCTGCAGGACACGTACTGGCGCGCGACCCAGGCCGCGCGCTCGATGGGCTTCTACCTCCTGCTGCCGAACGGCACGACCGACTCGCGCGGGAACCGCTTCTGGAACGCGACGACGGCGTGCTGTGACTTCGACATGACCGGCGTCGACGACGTCGCGTACCTCACGTCGCTGCTCGACGAAGCGGAGAGCGTCGTCCCGGTCGACACGTCGCGCGTGTACTTCATCGGGCACTCGAACGGCAGCTACATGAGCTTCCGGATGGCCTGCGAGCTCTCGGATCGCGTCGCCGCGATCGGCGGCCTCGCGGGCGCGGACTTCCTGAACGACACCGACTGCGAGCCGGCGCATCCGGTCTCCGTGCTGCACGTGCACGGCGACGCGGACGAGACGGTGTCGTTCACCGGCACCGCGTACTACCCGTCGGCGCGCACCGCGGTGGAGCGCTGGGCGGGGCGCGCGGGATGCGACGTCGCCGCGGTCGAGACGCTCGAGCCGATCGATCTCGTCACCTCGCTCGACGGCGCGGAGACCACGGTCGAGCGCTGGTCGACCGGATGCGCCGAGGGGCACGACGCCGAGCTCTGGACGATCGCGGGTGGCTCGCACGTGCCGAGCTTCCAGTCGACGTGGATGGAGAAGCTCGTCGGCTGGCTGCTCGAGCACCGTCTCGAGTGAGCGCTCAGCCGGCGCGCTCCTCGATCGATCCGAGGAGCGCGTCGAGGCGATCCGCGAGCGCGTCGAGCTCGGCGCGCTGGGTCGCGAGGTCCTCGGCGACGACGACGCGCGTGCCGGCGATCGACGCGACGATCGGGGAGAGCCCTTCGACGCGCTGCTCGAGCGGGCGGAGGCGTCGCTCGGCGTCGCGCAGCGCCTCCTCGGCGATGCCGAAATTGCGCGCGTCGAGCGCGCGCCGCGCGATGCCGATGCGCTGCGCGGCCTCGAGCAGCTGGACGTGCTGCTCCGCGCGTGCGGCGCGCGCGCTCGCGTCACCGGCGTGCTGCTCGGCGACACCGAGCGCGCGGGCGTGCTCCGCCTGCGCGCGCTCGAGCTGCGACTCGACCGCGCCCACCGCGATCGCGCCGTGGATGCGGCCCGCGACGTAGCCCGCCATCGCCGCGATCAGCGCGACGCCGACCATCCGCGCGCCGCGCACGAGGCGCGCGCGCGCCGGATGTCGCGCGAGCTCCGCGTCCTCGATGCGATCGAGCTCGGTGCGATCGCGCTCGACCTCACGCCGCTCGAACGAGCCGACCCCTTCGATCGTCGCCACGCGCTTCGCTCCTCTCTGCGCATCTCGGCACCGTCCCGGAGCGCGGCAACGCAGCCGCGGATCGCCCGCGTCGTCGAGCGTGGCGCGATCGCGCAGCGCATCGAGCTGCGTGGCGACGCGCGACGTCGCGCGCGGTCTCGTGACGCCCGCGGCGACACCGCCCCGCGTCGCGCGCGGATGGAGCTGGACGATGCGCCACGCGGAGCGACGTCTCTCCCGTGCGTGCGGAGTGATCGAGCGGGCGGCGTCGATCGCGTGCGCCGAGATCCGTTCCGGGGGAGGTCGCGATGAAGATCACGTGCTCGAAGTGTGGCTCGAGGTACTCGGTCGCCGACGGCAAGGTGCGCGGGCGGATGCTGCGCGTGCAGTGCGCCACGTGCGGCGCGGCGATCTTCGCGATGCCCGATGCCGAGCCGAGCACCGCGGGCACCGACTCGGGGGAGCGGACGATCGTGATGCCGTCGCCGAGCGCGCGGCCGACGCTACCGCTCGGCGGGTCGGACGGCACGCCGTCGCCGCGACCGCTGGTGCCGCGCCCGTCGGCGATCCCGTCGCTCGCGCCCCGCACGAGCAGCGCGCCTCCCCCGAGCGTGGCGCGTGCCTCCGAGAGCCCGCCGCCGCGCGCGCGGCTCGCGCTGCGCCCCCCGCCGCAGTCGACGCCGGAAGCGCCTTCGGAGGCCGTCCTCGGGCTCGCGTCGGCACGTCCGCCTGCGCTGCCGCGCAGCGGGCCGCCTCCGATCCCGGGGCCTCGCACGCCGCCTCCGGTGCCGAGCAAGCGGCCCGCGCCGACCAAGCCGCCTCCGCTGCCGAGCCAGCGCCCCGAGCGCACGCCGAAGCCCGCCGCCTCCGACGACGAGGCGTCGATGCTCGCCGACGTGCGCGTGCTCGCGGCGCTCAGCGGGAGCACGCCCGCGCAGGCGCCCACGCTCGCCGCGCCGCTCGCGCTCCCTCCGACGATCTCGCCGCCGTCGACCCCGCCGCCCGCGCACGCGCCGGCCGCGCGCGCGCCCAGCCTCATCATGAGCGGCGCGATCCTCGGAGGCTGTGCGCTCGTCGCGGGCGCGCTCGTCGCGGGCGCGATGCTCGGTCGTCCTCCGAGCGATCCGACGCCCGCCGTGCCGGTCGCCGCGACCGAGCCCGTCCGTGACGAGCCGCCGCCTGCGCCGATCGTCGCCGCGCCGGCGCCGGTCGTCGCGCCCGCGGCGCCCGCGCCCGTCGCCGCGCAGGAGGGTCGTGCATCGCGCTCACGGTCGTCGCGGTCGCGTCGCTCGTCGACCGCGCGCGCAGCGAGCGACGACGCGCCCGTGGTGCGCGCCTCGTCGGGCGCGTCCGAGGCGAGCGTCGAGCGCAGCACGCCCGAGATCGCGGCGCCCGCGCCCGCGCCCGACGTCGATCTGCCCGAGATGCCGGGGCGCGACTCGGTGGTCGCGGCGATGGAGCGCATCGAGGCGTCGGTGTCGGCGTGCGCGCAGGGGGAGCACGGCACCGCGATCGTCGCGATCGTCGTCGCGGGCGAGAGCGGTCGTGTGACGAGCGCGAACGTGAGCGGACAATTCGCGGGCACGCCCGTCGGCTCGTGCGTCGCGCGCGCGGTGCGGAACGCGCGCTTCGATCGCTTCGAGCGCGCGACGTTCTCGGTGAGCTACCCGTTCCGGCTCTGATCGCGGCTCAGACGAGCAGGCCGGGGATCGCGTCGCTCGTCTCGGCGCCGTGGAACCCGTAGCTCGGCGTCTCGATCCCGAGCGCGCGCAGGATCGTGACGTGGACCTTCGCGAGGTTGCCGCCCGGCTCGCGCGCGTGGATGCCGCGCGCGAGCGCACCGCGCGCGCCGCCCGCGAGGATCACCGGGTGCTCGCGGTTGCTGTGGGTCGTGCCCTCGCCGTACTCGCTCGTCGCGTAGACGACCATCGAGTCGAGCAGCGTCCCGCCGTCGTGATCGGGCACCGACGCGAGCACGTCGAGGAACACGCGCAACGCCTGCATCTGGCGCTGGGTGACGCGATACGCCGCGTCCCAGTCGCCGTCGTGCACGACCTGGTGCATGCCGCCGGCGACGCCGACGTCGCGGAAGACGTGCGTGGTCGCGGGCGAGGTGAGCATCATCGACGCGACGCGCGTGAGATCGCACGACATCGCGAGCGCGAGCAGGCGCGTCTGGGCCTCGGTCTCGGCGATCAGATCACCGCCGCTCTCGCCCGGCATCGCGGGCGTCGTGCACGCCGCGACGCCCGCGCGCAGGCGCGTCTGGATCTCGCCGACGTGCTCGAGGTGCGCATCGAGGCGCTCGCGATCGCGCCCGCCGAGCCGGCGCCGCAGCGCCCGCGCGTCCTCCGCGACGACGTCGAGCACGCTCGCGCGACGGCCGAGCACCGCCGTGTCCGCGGGCACGCCGAAGAGGTGCGCGAAGAGCTCGCGCGCCGAGCGCATCGGCAGGTTCAGCATGTCGGGCCCGCGGTGCGAGATCGCGTTCCAGTGCCCGTAGTCGTGGAAGCGCGCGCCGCTCACGGCGAGCTCGATCGAGCGGAAGCGCGGCTGCGTTCCGAGGATCGAGCGCCCCGCGAAGTCGGGGTGCGCGGCGATCACCTGATCGAGCGTCGCGCGCTGGAACGCGAAGACGTGATCGGGGTGATGGAACCCCTCGCTGCGCGGTCGATCGCTGGTGAGCGCGACCGCGCAGCCGCGCATGTGGCCGTCGCCCTGGCCCGGGGGATCGCTGGGGATCTCGGTGTGCGGCTCGAGCCCGGTGATCACGTCGATCGAGGGCTCGAGGCCCGCGAGCGGGCTCAGCAGCGGCGTCGCGCTCCAGCCCGCGCCGATCGTGCTCGGCGTCCAGTGATCCGGCCGACCGTGGCCGTGCGCGCCGTGCCACGGCAGCCCGTTCGCCCAGAAGAACACCGCGAAGCGCTTCGGGAGCGCGGTGCCGTCGGCGTGCGCGGTGCCGTGACCGTCGAGCATCGCGTCGAGCAGCGGCAGGCCCATCGTGCACACCGCGCCGCCGAGCGCACCGCGGAGCATCGCGCGTCGCGAGAGCCTCATCGCGCTTCCTCCTCGATCTCGGTGGTGCGCACCGTGCGGAACGCCTCGCTCGTGACCAGCGCGAAGAGCAGCTCGCGGAAGCGGAACCCGCTCTCCGCGAAGCGCTCGGTCAGCTCCTCGATCGCGCGCCGCTCGCGCTCCTCTTCGAGCCGCCCGATCGCGTGGCGGAAGAGCTGGCGCGTCACGCACGCGGGCACGCGACCGTCGTGGCGCATCAGCTCGCCGAGCTCGCGCGCGCCCTCGAACGCCAGCGCGTCGAGGTCTCCGGTCGCGTCGATCGCGCGCCCCGCCTCGAGCGTGCGGTGCGCGCCGATCGCGTCGAAGTCCTCCATGCCGAGGCCGATCGGATCGATCTGCGCGTGGCACGTCGCGCACGCCGGGTTCTCGCGGTGCATCGCGAGGCGCTCGCGCAGCGTGCGCGGCCTTCCGTCGTCGTCCTCGGCCTCGCCGAGATCGAGCTCGATGTCCTGCGGCGGATCGGCGACGAGCTGGCAGAGCAGGCGCTCGCGCACGAACTTGCCGCGGCGCGTGGGCGACGTGAGGTTCGGGTGCGCCTGCGCCGCGAGGAAGCCCGCCGTGGTGAGGAGGCCCGCGCGCACGCCGCCGGCCGGGAGCGTCACGCGGACGAAGCCTTCTTCGTCGGCGTCGTCGAGCGCGATCGGCAGCTCGTACAGCGCGGCGAGCGGCGCGTCCACGAACGTGACCGGCGAGTCGAAGATCGCGCGGAAGTCGCCGTCCTGCTCGAACACGACGTGCTCGACGAGGCGCTCGATCTCGCCGCGCATCGAGCGACCGAGCGCGGGCGTGAACGAGGGGAAGAGCGTCGGATCGCGATCGAGCGCGTCGAGCGCCGCGAGGCCGAGGTACTCGCGGAAGAACGCGCGCACCGTCTCGCGCGCGCGATCGTCGCCGAGGAGGCGGCGCGCTTCGTGGCGGAGACCTTCGTGCGTGTCGAGCACGCCGCGCTCGGCGGCGTCGAGCAGCGCGGCGTCGGGAACGCGCCCCCACAGCACGAACGAGAGGCGGCTCGCGAGCTCGTACCCGTGCAGGCGGCTCCATCCGGGGCGCGTGGGATCGGGATCGCCGAGCTCGACGCGGTAGACGAACGAGGGCGACTGGAGCGCGCCGGCGACGAGGCTCGCGAGGCCGCGCCAGACGTCGGGCTCGACGCGCGCGAGCGTCATCCAGCGCTCGAGCTCGTCGTCCTCGATCGCCCGGCGGAACGCGCGGCGCAGGAAGCGCGCGACGAACGCGCGTGCACAGAGATCGTCGGCGCTCGCCGGGGCGCACCCGACGAGCGCACCGCGTCGTGCTTCGTCGGCGAACACCGCGTCGGCGGCGACGTGCGCGGCCTCTTCGAATTGCTGCGCGCCGCGCGCCGACAGCGTGGTGCTCGCGGCGCCGATCGACGCGAACAGGAACGGCGTGGTGTCCGCCTCGACGGCGCTCTCGGGGACCGGTCCGCCCAGCAGGTCCTCCACCGAGCGGCGGTACTGCCTCGCGGTGAGCCGTGGGAGCACCGCGGGTCCGGGCTCGTAGCTCGCGGAGGTCGCGCGCCCGGGCGACGCGGGGTCGTCGAGCACGACCCCTTCGCATCCCACGAGCGCGAGCACGACGGCGATCGATGGCAGGCGGCGCACGCGCCGGCCCTGCGCAACGCGCGTGCCGCGCGCAGGCTCGACGAGATCACGAGGGAAACGCGACCGCATCGCGGCGCGGACACCGCCGGAGCGGAGCCTACGAGCCCGAGCAGCGGGGACGATGCTCCCCACGTGACCTCGCCGCCCCCGCGGAAACATTGCCGCCCACGTGTGATTTCGTACAGGATTGCGCGACACTCGATGGCGTCGCGCCCGACCCCTCCTCCGCTCGAGCGACCGACGTCGCCGGCGCCGCCGCGCGCCGACGACGCGATGCGCTCGGTGTCGATCGGACGCGCCCGGACGCCCCGGCGCGCGCCCGCGGTGGAGGAGATCCCGCCGCCCCGGGACCCGCGCGATCCACGCCGCGAGCCGGACTAACGCAGCGGGCGCAAGAGCGCGTCGACGCCGATCACGCGCACGGTGAGCGCGCCCTGCGCGGTGCGCGTCACCATCCACCCGCGCGGCGTGCGCCGCGCGTAGCCCGGGCCCTCGGCGATCACGCGCGCCGCGATCAGCTCGCGCGGCACGGGCACGCCGAACGACGCGCCGATCGCGAGGTCGCGCGGGACCTCGACGCGCGGTGCATCGCGGCGCGTCGCGCTCACCGGAGCGTGCGCGATCGCGGCGCGCACCCGCTCGAGGATCGTCATGGCGTCCACGCGTCGATCGATCGTTCGCACGATCGCGACCACGTTCGCATCGCGCGCGACCACGAGCCCCGCAGCGCCGTGCGCCACGTCGGCCCAGACATCGGCGCCGCGCACCACGAGCCCGTGCGTGCTCTCGACCTCGATCCGCGCGCGTGCCGTCGCGCTCGCTTCGCGCTCGCTCTCGCGCACCTGCACGTCGAGCAGCGCGACCGCGCCCCCCGCGCCGATGCGCGCGATCTCGAGGCGCACCGGGCGATCGGCCTCGTCGTCGAGCTCGATCTCGCGCAGCTCGAGCCCGTCCTCGGCGAGCGCCGCGCGCAGCGCGTCGATCGCGACCCCTGCGCGCGCCTGCGCCGACGCGCTCGCCGCGAGCGCGAGCACGAGGAGCAGCGAGCAGAGCAGCGTCCTCATCGGATCCTCACTCGCTCGTCGTAGTCGGCGCGGATGCGCGCGGGCTCCGACGAGAGCGCCGCGAGGTACACGTCGGGCTCGAGCCCCTGCACGAGGAGCGGCAGGTGGGGCGGCGCCGCGGGCGTGCCGTCACCGTCGACCGCGAGCGTCGCGTCCCAGGTGCGACCGTCGCGCGATCCGACGATCGCGTGGTAGCGGAAGCCACCGCGCCCCGAGTCGAAGGGCGTCTCGTCGAACTCGGTGCCGCCGATCGCGCGGATGTAGTTGAGGTCGAAGCCGACCTGCGCGCCCGCGACGTTCGTGAGGATGTGGTAGCGCAGGTCGATGCCGACCATGTTCGCGTACGCGGTCAGGATCGACGCGGCGTCGCTGCAGTTGACGACCGAGCCCGAGGCGCGCTCCTCGAAGCGCTGCATCGAGAACGTCGCGCCCGAGAAGTCGGTCGCGTAGTCGGTGTAGAACGACGCGCCCCGCGCGGTGTCGTAGCGAAGCCCCATCGTCGTGTAGATGCCCTCGACGATCGCGGCCGCGACCTCGCGCTCGTCCGCGCTCGCGCCGTCGACCCACGTCGCGATGCGATCCACGACGTCGACCCACGCGCGGTAGGGCACGCGATCGAGATCGAACACCGGCTCCGCGACGAGCCCGTAAAGCCGCAGCGCCGGCGTGGTCGCGCCCGGGATCCGCTGCCACGCACCGTCGCCGCGACGCGCCTCGAAGGTGAAGCGCCACGCGACGTCGTAGCGCCCCACCGCGGGCACCGGCGAGCTCGTGGTGCGCGCGAAGATCTCCGCGCCCTCGGCGAAGCGATCCTCGCCTTCGATCGCGAGCCCCTCGGGCGCGACGACGCGGACCTCGACGTCGCGCGGCGCGCCTTCGATCCCGCCCGCGACGATCGACGCGAGACGCACGCGCGCCGTGATCTCGGCGCCCGCGATCCACGCGGTCGGAAGGCTGTACGTGTCGTGCTCCACGCCGTCGTCGGAGCGCTCGTCGAGCGGCGGAGAGAGCACGTCGTCCCACGGCGCCGGGAGCGCCCGCGGCGTGCCGTCGGCGAGCTCGAGCGCGACCGCGTCCGCGCCCTCGCTCGCGTCGCGCGCGAGCTGCCAGGGGACCATCGCGGATCCGACCTCGTACCAGCCGTCGCGCAGCCCCGCGGTCGCGCGATAGAGCAGCGGCACGCGCGACGGGCCCTCGAGCTGCACGCAATCGATCCCGAGCCGTACGACCTCGAGCGCGCTCTCCGCGCGCGCACGCTCGGATCCGTCGGCACGAACGAGACGCGCGGTGGCGACCAGCGCGCCCGGCGCGACGATGTCGCCCGACTCGTCGCGCCCGTCCCAGCGCGCGTCGCAGCCGTCGAGCCGACGCAGCGTGGTGCCGTCGCGCGCGAGCGCGATCTCGCAGCGATCGCGGGACGCGCTCACCTCGAACGTGATCGGCCATCCGTCGAATCCGTCGAGCAAGGGATCGGCCGCGACGAGCTGATCGTCCGCGGGCCGCAGCGACGCGCGCAACGTCGGCACCGGCGCGGTCGCGACGGGCGGCGCGTGGGTGAGCGTCGTCGTCGATGGCTCTCCCGCGCAGCCGGCGAGCGCGGCGAGCGCGACGAGCGAGCGCGAGATCGATCCCCCTCCGAGCATGCGCGAGCCCTCGGCGATCGAGCGTAGCGGACGTGTAAAGGCCTCGCCCCCGGGGCGCCTACATCGCGATCGAAAGATCGGGTGATCGCGCGTCGGCGCACGACCATCGCGGGCCCCTTTCCGCGCCCTAGAAGCTGCGCCGCGATGTGGATCGTTCGACTCGCCCTCCGTCGCCCACACACGTTCGCGGTGCTGGCGCTGCTGATCGTCGTCGCCGGCGTCGAGACGATCCGGCGCACGCCGACCGACATCTTCCCGAGCGTCGACCTGCCGGTCGTGAGCGTCGTGTGGGTCTACGCGGGCCTGCCCGTGCCCGAGATGCAGCAGCAGATCACGCGCTCCGCGGAGTACGCGATCGCCGGCAACGTCGCGGACATCCGCACGATCGAGAGCCAGACGCTCGACGGCGCGTCGGTCATCAAGATCTACTTCCACGAGGGCACCGACGTCGCCGCGTCGACCGCGCAGGTCACCGCGATCATGCAGACGATCGTGCGGCTCATGCCGCCGGGCACGCAGCCGCCGATCATCGTGCGCTACGACGCGTCGAGCGTGCCGGTGCTCCAGCTCGGCTTCTCGAGCGACACGCTCTCCGAGGCAGAGATCTTCGACTTCGTGAACCGCACCGCGCGCCAGCAGCTCGGCTCGATCCGCGGCTCGCGCTACCCGGTGCCCGCGGGCGGCGCGCCGAGGCAGGTCGTCGTCGATCTCGATCCCGATGCGCTGCGCGCGCGCGGCGTCTCGCCCGCCGAGGTCACGCAGGCGGTCGGCCTGCAGAACCTCACGCTGCCGACCGGCACCGCGAAGATGGGCGAGCTCGAGGTGCGCGTGAGCCTCAACAGCAGCGCGACGTCGATCGACGCGCTCAACGACGTGCCGGTCGCGCGCCGTGACGGGCGCACCATCTTCGTGCGCGACGTCGCGTTCGTGCACGACGGCTACGCGACGCAGACCAACGTCGCGCGCCGCGAGGGCAGCCGCGCGATCGTGCTCTCGGTCCTGAAGAACGGCGACGCGTCGACCACCGACATCGTCGCGCAGGTGCGCGACATGATCCCGCGGCTGCGCGCGGTCGCGCCCGAGGGGCTCGAGATCGACGTCGTCTCGGATCAGTCGGGCTTCGTCACCGAGGCGGTGCACGGGCTCGTCGTCGAGGGCGCGATCGCGGCGTCGCTCACCGCGCTGCTCATCCTCGTCTTCCTCGGGAGCTGGCGCAGCACGATCATCATCGCGACGTCGATCCCGCTCTCGGTGCTCGTCGCCGCGCTCGCGATGCGCGCGATGGGCCACACGATCAACGTGATGACGCTCGGCGGGCTCGCGCTCGCCATCGGCATCCTCGTCGACGACGCGACGGTCGAGATCGAGAACGTCCACCGCCACCGCGCGATGGGCAAGCCGCTCACCCGCGCGATCCTCGACGGCGCGCAGGAGATCGCGACGCCCGCGTTCGTCGCGTCGCTCTCGATCGCGATCGTGTTCGTGTCGCTGGTGTTCCTCGAGGGGCCGCCGCGCTTCTTGTTCCTCCCGCTCGGGCTCGCGGTCGGGCTCTCGGTGATGGCGTCGTACTTCCTCTCGCGCACCGTCGTGCCGACGATGATGCGCGCGATGCTGCGCCACGAGGCGCCGCACGGGCACGGCCACGGTCCGCTCGCGCGCGTCAACGGGGTCGTCGAGCGTGCGTTCGAGCGCATGCGCGCGCGGTACGGGCGCGCCCTCGCGGCGCTGCTCGCGCGTCCCGCGCTCACCATCGGCGGGTTCGCGATCGTCGTCGCGGGCGCGTTCGCGCTGGTGCCGCACCTCGGGCGCGACTTCTTCCCCACCGTCGATCAGGGCCGCATCCGGCTGCACGTCCGCGCGCCCGCGGGCACGCGCATCGAGGAGACCGAGCGCATCTTCGCGTCGGTCGAGTCGATCGTGCGCGAGATCATCCCGGCGCACGATCGCGAGCGGATCCTCGACGTCATCGGGCTGCCCGCGCCGTACACGATGGCGATCACCGACACGACGAGCACCAGCACGTCGGAGGGCGAGATCCTGATCGACCTCGCGCACGATCGCGCGCGCTCCACCGACGAGTACCGGCGCGCGATCCGCGCCGAGGTCCAGCGCCGCATGCCCGACGTGACCGTCTACTTCGAGGCAGCCGACATCATGACGCAGATCCTGAGCTTCGGGATCCCGGCGCCGATCGACGTGCAGGTCGCGAGCCTCAACCGCGACCAGGCGCTCGCCGCGGCGCGCGCGATCCGCGCCGAGCTGAGCGACGTGCCGGGGCTCGTCGACGTGCGCCTCCAGCAGGTGCTCGACGCACCGCGCCTGCACCTCGAGGTCGATCGTGCGCGCGCGATGGAGGTCGGGCTCACCCAGCGCGACGTCGCGTCGAGCGTGCTGCTCGCGGTCGGCACGAGCGGCGTGACGAACCCGAACTACTGGACCGATCCGCGCAGCGGCAACGCGTTCCCGGTGGTGGTGCGCATCCCCGAGCGGCTCACGTCGTCCGCGGACGATCTCTCGACGCTCGGCCTCGCGACCGCGGCGGGCCCGCAGCTCGTCGGTGATCTCGCCGAGATCTCGCGGCGCACCGCGCCGGTCGTCGCGACCCAGGTCGACGTGCAGCCGACGTTCAACGTGCGCGCGAGCGTGCAAGACGCCGATCTCGCGAGCGTCACCGAGCGCATCGACGCGATCCTCGCGCGCCATCGCGCCGAGCTCCCGCCGAGCGTGACGATCGCGCTGCGCGGTCAGCCCGCGAGCATGGAGTCGGCGTTCCACGGGCTCGGCCTCGGGCTGCTCTGCGCGGCGCTGATCGTCTACGCGCTGATGGTCGTGAACTTCGGATCGTGGGTCGATCCCGCGATCGTGCTCGTCGCGGTGCTCGGCTCGGGCGTCGGCATCGTCGCGGCGCTGTGGGTCACGCAGACGACGCTCAACGTGCCGTCGATGATGGGCGCGATCACGAGCATCGGGATCGCGACGTCGAACGCGACGCTGCTCGTGACGTTCGCGAACGAGTCGCGCGCCGGCGCCGCGACCTCGGTCGACGCCGCGCTCGAAGCAGGGCGCACGCGCCTGCGCCCCATCGTGATGACCGCGCTCGCGATGTTCCTCGGCATGCTCCCGATGTCGCTGGGGCTCGGCGAGGGCAGCGAGATGAACGCGACGCTCGCGCGCGCCGCGCTCGGCGGGCTCGCGGGCTCGACCCTCACGACGTTGCTGATCGTGCCGGTCGTCTACTCGGTCGTGCGACGCCGCCCGCCGGTGCACGAGCACGACCCCGATCTCGACGGACCCGAACTCGCGCTACGCACGGAGAGCTGACGAAGATGGACGGAGAGCTGCGGACCGAGGCCCCCACGTCGCCCGTCGGGCGCGTGCTGGGCGTGCTGGTCGTGATCGTGGTGATCGCGGGTGGCGGCGTGCTCGGGTGGATGCCGCGCGCCGAGCGAGCCGCGCGCCTCGCCGCGCAGGAGGCGGAGCGTGCTGCGCCGCCGCGCGTGCTGATCGAGACGGTGCAGGCCGCGCCGCCCGAGCTGACGGTGACGCTGCCCGCGACCAGCGATCCCGCGGAGACGATCGCGGTGATCGCGCGCGCCGACGGGTTCGTGCGCGCGCTGCACGCCGATCTCGGCGATCACGTGCGGGCGGGACAGCTGCTCGCGGAGCTCGGCGCGCCCGAGCGCGACGAGGAGATCCGCGCGGCGAGCGCGCGCCTCGGCGAGGCCGAGCAGCGCCTCGCGCTCACCCGCGCGTCGACCGAGCGCACCACGACGCTGTCGGCGCAGGGGGTCGTGACCGGACAGGAGAACGACGACGCGCAGCTCTCGCTCAGCACCGCGAGCGCCGCGCTCGACTCGCAGCGCGCCGAGCTGCGGCGCCTGCAGGCGTTGCGCGGATACCAGCGGATCGTCGCGCCGTTCGACGGCATCGTCACCGCGCGCGCGATCGATCGTGGCGCGCTCGCAACGGCGAACGCGACGGTGCTCTTCGAGATCGCGCGGCCCGACGTGGAGGTGGTCGTCGACGTCCCGCAGGAGCACGCGCCCGCGATGGCGATCGGGCTCGACGCCGAGATCCTCGAGGGCGAGCGGGTGGTCGCGACGGGGCGCGTCGCGCGCACGGCGTCGCGCCTCGATCCCGCGACGCGCACGATGCGCATCGAGATCGAGGTCCCGACCTCGCCGGGGCTGCTCGCGGGCATGTACCTCCGCGCGCGCCTGCGCGTGCCGCGCGTGCACGCGGCCGCGCTCCTGCCTGCGCGCGCCCTCGTCATGACGAACGAGGGGCCTTCGGCGTGGGTCGTCGGGACCGACGATCACGCGCACCTGCGGCGCGTCGAGATCATGCGCGACCGCGGCCGCGATCTCGAGATCGCGACCGGCGTGCAGCCCGGCGATCGCGTCGTGCTCTCCGCGCCCGATGGGCTCGCCGACCGAGCGATCGTCACGCCGGTCGAGCGCGGAGCGCCGCGATGACGCGCGCGTTCGTCGTGATCGCGGCGCTGCTCGTCACGTCGCGCGCGGCCGCGCAGCAGCCGCTCTCCCAGTTCGTCGACGCCGCGTCCTCGTACGAGCCCGCGCTGCGCGCCGCGCGTCACGACGAGGCTGCCGCGCGCAGCCGCATCGACGAAGCGCGCGCGGCGCTGCTCCCGTCGATCACCGCGCTCCTCGGCTACCAGCGCAACGAGGTCGAGGTGCGGACCCAGCGCACGAGCCCCGACGGCTCGGTGCTCACCGCGACGATCCTTCCGTACGATCAGTTCGACGCCGCAGTGCAGCTCGACGTGCCGCTCGTCGACGTCGCTGCGTGGTCCGCGCTCGACGCGTCGGAGGCCGACGCCGACGGCGCGCACGAAGCGACCCGCGCCGCCGAGGATCGCGCGCGCATCGCGGTGGTCGTCGCGTGGCATCGCCTGGTGGGTGCGCGCTCCGTGGTCGACGCGAGCGACGAGCGCCTGCGCGTCGCGCAGCGGGCGCGCGAGGACGTGGGCCGCCGGCACGACGCGGGCGTCGCCCCTGCGCTCGACGTCGCGCGCGCCGACGTCGAGGTCGGCCTCGCGCGCGAGGCGCACACGAACGCCGTGCTCGAGGAGCGTCTCGCGGCGCAGGCGCTCTTCGCGGCGAGCGGGCTCGAGCCGGACGCCACGCGCGTCGCGCTCGACGTCGATCTCGCGGCCGAGCGCCCGCTCGACGACTACCGCGCGATGCTCGACGAGATGCCCGCGCTGCGCGCCGCGCGCGAGGCGACGCACGGCGCGTCGCGCCGCCGCGAGGTCGCGTGGCAGCGCATGCTCCCGGTGCTGCGTGCCTTCGCGCGGGAGCGCTACACGAACGCCGCGGGGTTCCAGCCCGAGTCGCTCTGGAGCGTCGGCGTCGCCGCGCAGTGGACGTTCGACTTCGCGCGCCCTGCCGCGCTGTCCACCGCGGATCACGAGCTCGCCGCGGCCGAGGCGCGCGCGGATGCGGTGCGCGTCGCGGCCGACAGCGCGGTCGTCGAGGCGTGGAACCGCGTCGAGGCCGGTCGCGCGCGCGTCGAGGCCGCGACGATCGCGCTCGAGGCGAGCGCGCGTGCGGTGCACGACGCGCGCGAGCGCTACCAGGTCGCGCGCGCGACGCAGCTCGATCTGCTGATCGCCGAGCGCGAGCGCTTCGACGCGACGGTCGCGCACGCGCTCGCCGTCGCGCAGCTGGCCGGCGCGCGCGCCACGCTGCACGCGCTGGTGGGGCTCGATCGACGGTGAATCACACGCCGGGCGGCTCGCTGCGCGTGCGCCGCCACGCGCCCGGCGTGAGGTCGTGCGCGCGCCGGAACTGGCGGATGAAGTGGTTCGTCGAGCGATACCCGATGCGCTCCGCGACGATCGCGACGTCCTCGTCGGTGTCGCGCAGCCGCCGTCGCGCCTCTTCCATGCGGCGCTCGGTGATCCACTCGACCACGGTGAGCCCGGTCTGCTGCCGCACCACGTGCGTCACGTGCGCCGGCGATCGACCGACCGCGCGCGCCACCGACGCGAGCGAGATCGACTCCGCGTAGCGCGCGTCGATCACCGCGAGCACTTCCTCGACGAGCGGCGACAGCGCGGCCGGCGTCTGTGCGGGCGCGACCATGCGCAGCACCTCGACGAGCAAGAGCTGCAGGTGCGCGCGCGCCGCCTCGCGATGTGCGAGCGCGCCCTCGTCGAGCTCGCGCGCGAGATCGCGGATCGTCCGCTCGATCACGTCTCGACGCGCGCACTGCACCGGCACGCGACGCGACGAGACGTCGCACCCGCGCAGGAACCCGACCCAGCGCGGTCGTCCGCCCGCGCTCCCGAAATAGCCCGGCCCGTCGTGCGTGCCGAGCGCGTCGGTCGTGAATTCGACCACCCAAGCCTCGTAGCCCTCGACCGGCACCGGGTCGTGCGGCTCGCCCGGGAAGAGCAGGTGCAGATCGCCCGCGCGCAGCTCGAGCTCACCGCCTCCGGTGCGCACCCGGCACACGCCGCGCGCCGCGTAGACCATCACGAAGAACCGATGCGCGTGCGGGCCCTCGTGGTGGATGCGCTTGCTGCCATCGCAGCGGAACACGCGGATCGGGAGCCCGCTCTCCGTCACGGCGAGCGAGACCGTCGGGACACGCGGACGGAGGGTGCGGGCGCGGACTGCGACGCTCACGAAGCGACAGTGCTACCACGCGCGGCCGCGCTGCCAACTCGGTGCGTCGGAATCACTCGGTCGCGCGCAGATCCCACGACCACATGCGCGCGCTGAGCGTCGTGCTGCCGACGAACGTGCGCGCGTCACCGCGCGGCATGCTCGTCCCGCTGCTCACGTTGTGCTCGGCGTTGAAGATGCCGGTGCTGGTGCCCGCGGGCGGCGGGCACACGGTGACCATGCCGTTCGGGTGGTGCACCGAGAGCGACGTCGAGAGCTCGTAGTGGTAGAGGCCGTCCGCGCCCGGCGTGCGCTCGATCATCAGGTTGTTCTCGAACGGGTCGGGCGCGACGAAGCTCTCGGTCTCGTCGGCGCTCAGGCTGCACACGCCCCCGGGGGTCCCCGTCGCCGTCGCGCGATACTCGATGCGCTCGACGCGGTAGAACGCGACGCTCGCGATCGGGAAGCCCGCGGCCTCGCCCGCCGCGTCGTCGCGCACGAAGACGACCGTCGCGTTCGAGTCGAGCGTCAGCCCCGAGGACTCGGTGAAGTCGCGGGTCGTGCCCTCGATGCGCGAGGGCAGCGCATCGCCGCCTCCATCGTGCGGGGCGACGATCACGCCACCGTCGGGCTGCTCGCCTCCGAGGCACGACGCGACCTCGCTCCCGCAGCGCGCCTCGATGCACGCGTCGTCCTCACCGCAGCCCTCGCGCTCCACGCAGTCGATCAGCGCGCTCACCCGCGTGATCGCGTCGGGCGTCGCGCGCGCCACGCATCCGTCGGCGCATGGCTCGTCCGCGCACTCCGCCGCGCACCCGAGCAGCCCTGCGCAGTCGAGCGATCCGCCGATCGACGCGTCGGGCACGACCCCCGCGTCGCTCACCGGATCTTCCTCGCGGCACGCGGCGATCAGCACGAAGCACGCGACGAGCACGGTCTTCCTCATCGGCTCCTCCTGCGCCGGTAGTACGATGACGACACGTGCCCGCGCTCCGTCGTGGCGCGTACCGAGAACACGATGGCGCGTTCCCCGTTCACCCCTGCGCCGGACATCGAGCGCTTCCTCGGAGCGCCCGCCGATCTCGTGCTCGTCCGGCGCAGCTTCGCGTTCTGGGAGTCGCGCGAGCGCGTGCACGGCACCGTCATGTGGGGCCGCCCGACCGAGCTCGACGTCGACGAGATGTGCGGCGTGTGGGACGCGCACGTGCGCTCGCCGCGCGGGTCGGACCCGACGCTGACCGACATCCGCGGGCTCGAGTCGATCGACGTGCTCGCGTTCGATCGGCTCCTCCGCGCGTTCGCGGAGCACCGCGCGGTGTGGATCGCGCGCACCGGGCCGCAGGCGATCCTGCACGGCGGCGGCTTCAGCGGCGCGGTGATCCTCGGCGCGCTGCAGCTCGTGGGGCAGGGCTATCGCATCGGCGCGTTCGACTCGTCGCGCGCCGCCTTCGCGTGGCTCGGCGCGCCGCAGGTGGAGCGCGACGTCGAGCTGCTGCGCGCGTCGCTCCTCGAAGCGCCCGACATCGTGCGCCGGGTGCGCGTCACGCTCGACGAGCAGCCGCGCGCGCTCTCGGCGCGCGACCTCGCGCGCGAGCTCGGGCTCAGCGTGCGCTCGCTGCAGCGTCATCTCGCCGCGGCGGGCACCTCGATCCGCGAAGAGCGCGTCCGTCACGTCGTCGCGCGCGCCGAGCGCTTGCTCGAGGGCACGCAGCTCGACCTCGCCGCGATCGCCGCGATGCTCGGCGTGGGATCCGCCGCGCGCCTCGTGACGCTCTTCCGGAGCGTGCGCGACACGACGCCGGGCGCGTTTCGTCGCGAGCGCGCCCCGCGCCCTCGGAAACCCTGAAGGGAGTGCGCAATAATCGGCTCGCCCGCTCAGGGCCCTCCCGTCCACGCTCACGCGCCCGTGCGGGCCCTGCGCGAGCGAGCACTCCAGCTGGGCTGAGCGAGGGCGCGCCAGTTGTTTGCGAATGCAGCTAACATTGGCGCGCCATGAACGAGCGACGCTTGCCCGTACTCGATCCGACCCGCGACCCCGCGGCGAACCTCTACGATCACTTCCCGAGCGGCTGGTTCGATCTCGCACGCTCGCACGAGCTCGACGACGGGCGCGTGCTGACGCGCCGCCTCGCCGGCCGCGACGTCGTCCTCTACCGCACCGAGTCCGGCGTCGCGTGCGCCGTCTCGCCGCACTGCCCGCACATGGGCGCGCACCTCGGCTGCGGCGGCAAGGTCAGCGGCGAGAGCATCGTGTGCCCGTTCCACGCGTTCGAGTTCGATCGCGAAGGGCGCTGCACGAAGACCGGCTACGGCACGCCGCCTCCGCCACGCGCGCGCTTGACGACCTACGCGGTGCACGAGATCCACGGCTGCGTGTTCGTGTGGCACGGCGCGGCCGGAGAAGCGCCGACGTTCCGCATCCCGCACCTCGACGACGCGCAGGACGGCTACCTGCCGATGCTCGATCGCGTGTTCGAGCTGCGCGGTCATCCCCAGGAGACGAGCGAGAACAGCGTCGACATCGGGCACTTCGGTCCGGTGCACGGCTACTCGAACGTCGAGATCGTCGAGCCGCTGCGCGTCGACGGCGCGTCGCTGACGACGACGTACTCGATGGATCGACCGATGATCCCGGGGCACCCGAAGCTCGGCTCGGTGCACGCGGTGTTCAAGATCCACGTGCACGGTCTCGGGTACTCGATGGTCGAGGTGAAGGTGCCCTCGCTCGGCTTCGAGTCGCGCCACTACGTGCTCGCGACCGCGACCGAGCGCGAGCGCGTGCGGTTGCGCGTCGGGTTCTCGGTGCGCCGCGGCACGCTGCGCCTGCCGTTCGCGACGCGCATCGCGCGCGAGCTCGTCGAGGCGGTGTTCATGCAGGTGGGCATCCGCATGTTCGCGCACGACGTCGGGCAGGACTTCGAGATCTGGAAGAACAAGCGCTACGTGCATCCGCCGCAGCTCGCGGTGGGTGACGGCCCGGTCGGGACGTACCGGCGCTGGGCGCGGCAGTTCTACCCCGTCGGCGGCGCGCCCTCGTCGAGCACCGAGGACATCGCCGCGGAGTGATCGCGCTCGAGTGCCACGGTGGCACCGCGAGTGCCACCAGTGGCACTGCGAGTGCCGCGGTGGCACTCGCGTGCTCGCGTGCGCATGTGCGCGTGAAGAAGCGTGAACGCGCCCACGACGGATGCGATGCACACGGTCTCGTGTCTGACTGCGACGCGCTCGAGGCCCGGGCCCGACGCTCGTAGTCTCGCTATGAATACGGCCGCTCGCGGTCGCGTTCCTTCCCATCGAGGCCATCCGCAATGAATCGACGATCCGTTCTGTTCGCCGTTCCCGTCGCGCTCGCCGCGCTCACGCTGCCGATGCAGCCGCACGCCGGCGCGCAGGAGCGCGTGACCGCCGACGTGGTCGCGGCGCGCGTGCAGCAGTTCTACGAGCAGACGCGCACCGTGCAGGCCCGCTTCCAGCAGCACTTCTGGAACCGCGTCTACGCGCGCACGCAGAGCTCGCGCGGTCAGGTGTCGATCGGTCGCCCCGGGCGCATCCGCTTCGACTACGACCAGCCGAGCGGCAAGGTGCTCGTGAGCAACGAAGGCGAGTGGACGATGTACGAGCCGGGCGACGACGGCAGCGCCGGGCAGTACGCGCGCGGCAGCAGCGCCGCTGCGAGCCAGAGCGCGTTCGGGTTCCTGATGGGCACCGCGGACCTGCGTCAGTTCCGTCGCTCGCTGCGCGCGCGCGCGAGCTCGGATCCGCCCAACACCGACGCGCTCGAGCTGACGCCGCGCCGCGCCGATCCGCACTACCGCCGCATCGTCGTGTACGTCGACAACCAGCCCGCGTCGCTCGGTGTGGTGCGCCGCGTGAGCATCGAAGATCCCGACGGCAACTGGAACCGCTTCGACTTCAGCGACCTGCGCTTCAACCGCGAGATCGGCGCGGACGTGTTCCGCTTCACGCCGCCCGCGGGCGCGCGTGAGATCGGCGGCGGCGCTGCGCGCGCGGCAGGACCGCGCGTCGAGTCCGCGCCCGTCATCGAGTGAGCCCCTGCGGGAGCGCTCGTCTCGGCCCGGACCTGACCGCGCGAGCGCGCTCAGGTCTCCGAGCGCCGCGAACGAGCGCGCGCGAGATCGAACGTGATCTCGCGCGCGCTTCGCGCTTCCGTCACGCCATCGCGCGCCGGCCGATCACGCGACGCTCGATCGGCGCTGCGGGGTGCACGACCGGTCCGTACATCACGCCGACGACCGCGCCGTAGATCGCGTGCAGCACGACGAACGCGATCACGCCGACGTCTCCGACGTTCGACATGAACGCGCCGGGCGCGGCCATGCGCTCGGGCACCATCGGATGGATCGCGGGCATGAGGCCCATGAAGAGCCCGCCGATCACGATGTGCACGAGCGAGAACACGACCCCGGGCAGCGCGCCCGAGCGATGCGACACGTGCTCGAACCCGAACGCGTACGCGAGCGCGATCAGGCCGCTGATCACGAGGTGCATGATCAGCCCGAGCACCCACGTGCCGGACCCGGGGGCCATGCCGGTCATCGTGCCGAGCATCATCTCGAGGTTCACGGGCATGCCGAGCAGGCGCGCGACCGCGAGGCACACGCTCATCACGGCCCCACCGACCACGCCTGCGACGAACGCCTTGCCGGGCTTCATCGTCACACCTCCTTCGTGGCCCCGTCGTCCGCGGGGCGCTCGCAGGAGACGGCGCAACGGGCGTGCCGCGCTCACGCGCGGGCGATTCGTCCCGGGAGCGCACGAAGTGCGGCGATGCGCGCCGCGTGAGGCGTCACGTCACTCTTCTTCGACGACCACCGGTGCGAACTGCGCGGGCTGGGGGAGCACCCAGGGCTCCTCGCCGGTCCCGACGACGCGGTCCTCGGGATCGCGCACTCGCACGACGGCCTCGAGCGCTGCGGGCGGCGCTTCGGTCGCGCCCTCGCCGGCCTCGATGCGCAGCCCGAGCCGCACGCCGACGAGCGCGGGCACGATCGGCGGGATGTACATCTGCGAGCGCGGGTCGTGCGACGACTGGTTCTGGAAGAACACGACCTGGTTGCTGTTCGGCGCGCCGTTCACGACGGTCGCGAGATCGACCGCGACCTCGTCGATCTCTTCTTCGCGGATCGTGACCTGGATGCGCTCGCCGGGATCGAGCGCGTAGGTGCGCTCCCAGCCCGAGAAGTCGACGACCGTCTCGTCGCCCACGACGCTCACGCCGGGCACGTACTCGTGGAACTCGTTGATGCCGTTGAGCGTGACCGCGATGCGCTGCGGCTCGTCGTCGAGGTTCGAGAGCGTGAAGTCGATCTGGATCTCGTAGTCGCCGCGCGCGGCCCAGGGGCGTCGCGCGTAGGGCGTGAACTCGGTCGCGTCGCCCGCGGACAGCGCGCCGAACTCCTCGTCGGTGGGCGGGCGCACCGGGAGCTCGATGCGCTGCTCGACGAGGAAGACGGTGAGCTCCTCGCCGGTGAAGAACGGCGCCGCGCCCTCTGGGAACGCGAGCTGCCACGTCGCTCCCTCTTCGGGCGTCACGTAGCGGCGGTCGGTGTGACAGCCCGCGAGCGCGAGCAGCGACGCGACGGCGAGCGTGGAAGACCGAGAGCCAAGGCGCATGCGACCTCCGCGCGGCAGAGCGAAGAGCATAGCCGATCCCATGCGGTCAGGAGATCTGTCGCCCCGCGACGATCGATGCTATCGCTGCGCCCCTCATGAGCAGCATCGAGTGCATCGTCCTCGACTTCGACGGCACGTTCACGCGCGTCGACGAGGAGGCCGCGCCCTTCGTGGAGGCGTTCCGCACAGGCATCGCCGAGCACCTCTCGCCCGAGCGCGCGGCGCGCTGGGACGACGCCGCGAAGCTCGTCCAGGCCGATCCCGATCGTTACGGCTGGGAGTACGAGGGCGTGATCGTCGCGCCGTCGCACGCGGACCCGTACATCCGGTGCACCACGATCGGTCAGCTGCTGCTCGCGGAAGAAGGGCACTCGCCGGGGCGCCGCACCGAGATCCTGCAGGGGCTCTACAAGCACGCGTACCCGCTCTCGCGCACCGTGTTCCGGCCCGACGCGAAGATGGTCGTCGAGGCGCTGGTCGCGAGCGGCCTGCCGCTCTTCGTGGTGTCGAACTCGGCGACCGAGCACGTGCGCGCGAAGATCGACGCGCTCGATCCGATCGGCAAGAGCGCGATCCGCGTGCGCGGCGATGCGCGCAAGTTCGTGATCCACGAGCCCGAGAAGCCGCACTCGCTGTTCACGTCGCTGCCCGAGACGATGGAGCTGCCGGGCCTCGGTCGTCCGATCCACCTGCGCCGTGGCTTCTACTTCGAGGCGCTGCGGAAGATCTGGGACGAGACCGGCGCGGGCCCCGAGACGACGATGGTCTGCGGCGACATCTTCGAGCTCGATCTCGCGATGCCGGCGCGGCTCGGCGCGCGCGTGCACCTCGTCGCGCGCCCCGAGACGCCGGAGTACGAGCGGCGCGCGGTGCGCGGCATGCCGGGCGGCAGCGCGAGCCAGGATCTCGGCGGGCTGCTGCTGCAGCTCGAGCTCCCGGGCTGAGCTTCCCCGGGGGGCTGCGCGCCCGCCTGTCGACCCCCGGCGGTCGCCGAGCCGGTTGCGAGCACGGATGGCAACGCGCGCGTCGGTGGCTCGATGCGGCCGGCCGTGCGTACGAGCTGGATCGTCTTCACCGGAGCGCTGCTGCTCGCGCTCTTCACTTTCGTTCCTTCCACCGCGGACGCGCAGCGACTGCGGCGCGCATCGGGTGTCGTGCGCGGCGAGCCACGGCGCGCGCAGAGCACCACGCGCCGCGAGCGACGCACCACGCGCGACCCGGTGCGCGTCACGGCGCGCCGGCGATGGGCGCCGCTGATCGTGACGGGGCCGTACGTCGCGATCACGAGCGACGAGCCGGCGGCCGAGCGGTTCCTGCGCATCACGATCGCGGGCGAAGGACAGTACGTGCTCGACGGGATCGGGCACGGCGCGCTGACGCTGCGCGTGGGCTTCGCGTGGCCGGTCGAGCTGCACGCGGCGTACGGCGTGTACGTCGAGCCGCTCGCGCGCGGCGTGGAGGCGCTGGGGCTCGGCCGGCTCGGGATCGCGGGTCGGCTCGTCGATCTGCCCGAGGTGCAGGCGCGCGTGGGGCTCGCGCTGCGACACGTGCACGATCGGCTGGGCGGGATCGCCGGGATCGAAGGGTTCGGCGGGATCGACGTGACGCCGCTCGAGCCGCTCGTGATCTCGATCGAGGGCGGCGTGGGCGTGGTCGGCGAAGGATGGGTGCTCGCCGCGCGCGCGACGGTCGGGCTCGCGGCGGGGCCGATCGAGATCTACGCGGGGTGGGAGCACGTCGCGTTCGAGCCGATCGACGCCGAGCTCGGCGGCGGAACGTGGCTGTCGGGGCCGGTGCTCGGCGTTCGCGCGTGGCTGTGATCAGTCGAACATCGGCTCGCCCGCCAGTCCCTGCCGTCCGCGCGCTTCGCGCGCTCCCGTGCGGGACCGACGGGACGAGCACTCCGGTTACGAATCAGCTCGCCCGAGCACTCCGGTGAGGAGTCAGCGCGTCGTGAGCAGCGCGTGGATCGCGTGGGCCTCGGCCTCGTGCGCGTCGTCGGTGCCGCGCGCAGCGAGGCCGATCACGTGCGCGGCGAGGATGGCGAGCGCGTCGGGGTGATCGCCGGTGCGCGCGAGCGCGTCGGCGAGCGGATGCGCG
The DNA here is from genome assembly GCF_000737325.1 of Sandaracinus amylolyticus. Taxonomy (NCBI): domain Bacteria; kingdom Pseudomonadati; phylum Myxococcota; order Polyangiales; family Sandaracinaceae; genus Sandaracinus; species Sandaracinus amylolyticus. The sequence goes on along the minus strand of NZ_CP011125.1, from coordinate 7,937,879 downwards.
CGCGCGATCTCGACACTGCCGTCGGGGCGCAGCGAGGCGAGCGGCTGCGTCGAGAGCGGGAGCGCGCGGATGCGCGGCATCGATCCGCGCGCCGCGCCCGCGCGTCGCAGCGTCGCGTCGACACGCTCGGCGAGCGGATCCGCGGCGCGCGGCGCGGGCTTCGGCGGCTCCACGCGCTTCGGCGCCGCGGCCGGCGGCGGCGCGGGTGTCGGCGCGATCGGCGCCGGGCCGGTGGCGGGGAGCTGCTCGGGCTGCGCGCGCACGACGGGCGTCTCGCGCACACGATCGGCGAGCGCCTGCTCGAAGCGCACGACGCGATCGCCGAACGCGAGGATCGCGCGCGTCGCCGCGAGCGAGCCGTCTTCGAAGAGGATCGGTCCCTTCCAGTCGAGCTCGCGCGCGTGCGCGATGCGCGCCGGCGGGACGAGCAGCGCGGCCTGACGATCGGCGAGCTCGCGCGTGAGACCGAGCACGTCGCCCTTCGCGCCGCGGTACGAGAGGTCGAGGAAGGGAAGGGCGATCGCGGCGCCCGGGTGCGTCTGCTCGACGAAGCCGAGCGCGCCCGCGCGCACCATCTCCGCGAGGTCGAGATCGCGCTCCTCGGCACCGCGCTCGTTCCGCGCCAGGCGCCGCGCGATGTCGCGCGTCATGCGCTCGTACGCGTGGTTCGCGATCGACGTGAGCACCGCGCTCGCGCCCACGCCCGCGACGCCGACGATCGCGAGCTCGCCCGCGAGCGGCAGGCGCGCGGGGCCGCGCGACGTCGAGAGCACGCGCTCGGAGCGCTCGTACGCGTCGAGCACGCCGACCGTCGCATCACCCGCGGGCTCGATCCACAGCACGCCGCGCGCCTGCGCGCCGCGACCCGAGAGCGCCTGCGTCGAGAACGTGCGATCGACGCGCACCATCGCGAACGGGCGCTCCGGCGCGGGGAACGCGCTCTCGAGCGCGTGCTCGCAAGCCTTCAGCACCGCGGCGGAGACCTCCTCGAGCACGCCGTCCGGCTGGGGCGCGCTCCACGTGCGGTCGGGCGTGAAGCGCGGCTCGTCGACCCACGAGAGCGCGGGCCACGACGCGGGATCGGGCACGGTGCCGAGCGGATGACGCTCGCGCGACGCGTGCATCGCGCGGACGTTCGCGTGCGTCGGCAAGAGCGCGAGCACCACGCCCTCGTGGCCCTCGATGCGCGCTTCCGCGATCGCACGCGCGCGCTCGCCCGCCGAGGGCCCGACGACCTCGACCTTGGGGCGCGCGAGGTGGGCGCGCGCGATCGCGTCGAGGCGCAGCTCGGGATCCGCGTCCTGCGTCGCGATCACCGCGCCGAGGTTCGTCGCGTCGGGGCGCGGCACGCGGATCGCGATGCGCTCGGGATCGAGCGGCTCGAGGCTCTGTCCGGGGTTGTGCGTGACCCAGAGCTTCGCGAAGCGCGCGACCTGGGCCTGCAGATCGCGGAACGACGCCCAGCCTCCCGCGGTCGTCTCGAACATCGGCAGATCGGGCAGCGACTCGAGGTGGGCGCGGCCGCCGAGCAGCGCGCTCTCGCGCAGCGCGCCGCGCACCCAGCCGGGCAGCGTCTCGTGCGGCACGGTCTCGACGAGATGACGGATCGCGCGCGCGAGCACCTCTCGCACCGCCGCGTCGAGGCGCGTGCGGTCGGCGGGCGCGACCTCGGGCGAGACCGGGAACGACGGCTCGCACGCGATCACGACGCTCGGTCGCAGATCGAGGTCGAGCCTGGTCACCGACACACCCGCTTCGTGCAGCGCGACGTGCGTGCTGCCGTCGCCGCGCAGCGCGATCTCGCCGATGCCGAGCACCTCGAACGCGTCGCGCTCCGAGGGAAGCGCGACCGCGAGCAGATCCTCGAGCGTCCAGCGGAAGCGCGTGTCGCGCACGTGGCGGAGGCGAGGGCGCTCGGCGAGGCCGCAGCGCACGCGCCGCGTGGCCTGGAGGCGACGCACGTCGGCGCTCACGTCGCGGACCACGCTGGGCGCGAGCGCACGCACGACCCGCGCGAGCGCGCCATCGCCGGAGAGCGCGAGGATCGGCGCGTCCAGCGTGTCGGGCTCCTCTCCGAGCGCCGCGCCGAGCCAGCGATCGATCGGCGCGGCGATGCGGAGGGTCCGGCGCGACACCGTGCACGCGGTGATCGACGCGCGCCCGCCCTGCACCGTCTCGAAGACCGACGCGTTCCGCAGCGCGTCCATCGCGCGCTCCGACGCGGCGCGCTTCTTTCCGCCCGCGACCGTCTCGGCGAGCCATGCGTCGACGAGCGCGAGCGCGGGCTCGTCGTGCGCCAGCGCGCCGTCGAGCGACGTCGCGATCTTGCCGACGAGCTCGCACGTCGCCTCGCGGAGGGCGCCGCGCACGCGGCTCTCGCCGGTGCTGTTGAGCGCCTCGAGCTCGCCGTCGACGAGCGGCAGGTCGACGTCGACGATCGCCGACAGGTGCGGCAGGCCCTCGCTGCGCGAAGCGAACGCGCGGTGCTCGAGCAGGATGCGCAGCTCGTGGCGCGCGCTGTCGACGCGCGAGAGTCCGACCATCCCGCGCAGCCCGTCGCCCGACATGCGCACCTCGGGCTCGCAGCGCGTGAGCTCGAGGGCGCGCTTCGGGAGCGCGCGGTGGGCCTCGATGCGCGCGTGGCGACGCGCGTCGCGCCGTCGCCGCTCCAGCTCGGCGATGCCGTTCGTGACGCGCACCTGGAAGAAGCGCCCGATGCTCTCGGCGACGTCGTCGGTCGCGAGGAGCGGGTCGAAGTCGGGCGGCGGCGCGCTGCGATCCTCGGCGATCGCGACGGGCGTGACGTACACGAGCTCGCCGCCGAGCGCGGCGACGAGATCGTCGAGCGACGAGAGCCGATCGCTGTACGCACCGCGGAAGAGCCGCGCCTTCCGGAGCGCCTGCATGCGCTCGCGGCCGAGCACGTTCGCCGCCGAGGGACGCACGCCGCGACAGGCCTCGAAGAACGCGGCGAGCAGGAGACGATCGGGCGCGGGATGGAGCGGCGCGGCGTGCAGCCCGGGCACCTCGCATCCGAGCAACGCGTCCGCCATCGCGACGACGAGCCGCGCGAGGTGGCCCATGATGTCGTCGTACGGCGCGGCGTGCGGCACGTGCCGCGGTGCGCTCGCGCCCGGCACCACGCGATCGTCGTCGATCGCGAGCAACCAGCCCGCGCGCGGCGCGCCCGTGGGCAGCGGGACGTCGCGGAGCGTGCGCCCGGCGTGCGTGAGCTGGATCGCGCCCGCACCGCCGTGGAGGCCGATCGCGCCGCGGTGATCCGCGGCTTCGATCTCGATCGCGGCGACGCACTCGGCGCGAAGCCCGCGCGCGATGCGCGCCGCGGTCGGCGGTGCGGTCGCCCCGTCGTAGTCGATGATCGCGAGCCCGGGCAGGAGCGTCGCGAGCAGGTCGCGCTCGCGCAGATCGAGCACGAGCACGCGGCGCCCCTCGGGCTCCCACGGCGCGTGCGGCACCGACGTCACGGAGCCGATCGCGCTCGCGGGATCGCTGCCCAGCGCGACGAGATCCGCGAGCGAGACGCGCTCGCCCGTGACGGTCGGCCACACGGGCGCGTCGAGCAACGGGCTCTTGCTCTCGAGCAGCCGCGTCGCGCCTGCGCTCGCATCGCCGGTGCCGAGACGATGCAGGAGCTCGACCGCGACGAAGATGCCCGCGCGAACGACGCGCGCCGCGTCGTGCTCGTCGAGCCCGCCGTCGGGATCGACCCAGCGCACCGGATCGCCCTTCGGTGCGTCCTGCCCGGCGAGGCGCCGCGCGATCGACTCGCACGCGATCACCCGCGCGCCGTCGATGGCGAGAAGGAGCGCTCCGCGAGCGTCGTCGGCCACGAGGCACGTGTGATCGGCCGCGACGCGCAGATCCGACGCGGTGGCGATCGCGTCGAACGAGACGGGCACCGCGACGCGCGAGATCTCGGTGGCGCGCCCTTCGACGAGCAGCGTGATCGTCGACGCGCGCGCCGGGGACGGATCGAGCGCGACCTCGCCCGCGAGATCGGGGCGCGCGAACAGCGTCGCCGGGACGCAGGAGCGCGCGCTCCTGCCCGGCGCGGTCAGCGGCGCGATCACGACGTGCTCGGCGCGCGGCGTGATCGCAGGCGGTGTGATCGGCTTCTCGAGCCAGCGCGCGCGGGCCTCGCGCGACGCACGCGCGACCTCGATCGTGCGGCGCGCGCTGCGCGGAGGATCGGCGCCCCACACGCGCGCGAGCGCATCGCCGGGCGGCACCCACGGCACGTCGCCGATCCACGGCGCCAGCTCGGCGGGCAAGGGCTCGGCGCCGGTGTGCGCCCCGACGTCCTCCGCCCTCGCGAGCTCGCGCAGCGAGCGGGCGCGGCCGATCGCGTCGCGCGCGATCGGTGCGTCGAAGAGCGGCGCGAGGCGCTCCGGCATGGCCACCGCCTGGAGCGCACCGGCCAAGCGACGCCACTCGGGGCCGCCACACCACGCCGCAGCGAGCTGGAGCGCGGCCGCGCGGAGCCGCGCGCGACGATCGACGTCCCACGCGCCCTCGGGCGCATCGCCGAGCTCGCGCACGACACGCGCGACGAGATCGCCGAAGCGCTCGACGAGGTGCTCCTCGAGCGCCGCGATCCACCGCTCGTCGCGCCGCACCGCGGAGCGCGATGCGTTCGTCGGCAGGCGCGCCGTGTCGATGCGCGCGCGAACCGGCACGCGCGCCCCGGTCTGGAACGGGATGCCGAGCTCGAGCGGCTGCGTCGCGAGCACCACGCCGAGCTCTGCGAAGTCGATCCACGGCTCGGCGCGCGCGGCGCTCGGATCGACGATCGCGATGAAGCCGTCGCGATCTTCGCCCAGCACGCTCGCGTCGAGGCGCACGCGCAGGAGGTCGCCGTCGGCGTGGTGACGCGCGAGCGCGCCGCGCGCGATGCGCAGCGGGATCGGGAAGTCCTCGCACGCACGGCGCACGTAGCGCAGCTCGCGCGACTCCTGGCCGGTCGCGAGCAGCGAGAGCGCCTCGAGCGCGGGGAAGCGACGCAGATGGACGACGACGCCGCGGGTGATCGTCGGCGCGCCCGCGGGGAGCGTCGCGTCGACGGGCGCGAGACGGCGGAGCCCTTCGGCGGTGCCCTCGTGCCCCGCCGCGAGCAGATCGGGCGTGTAGCGGACGCGCGCCGCGCCTTCGCCGACGTCGCCGAGCGTGTAGACGTCGACCCAGCGCGGGCCGAGGCCGAGCGCGGTGTTGATCGCGGTGGCGAGCAGACGCAGCGCGCGGCGATCGTCGCTCGCCTGCGGGCTCACGAGCTCGTCGAACAGCCGCGTGAGCTCCTCGCGCGCGATCGGCGTGCCCTCCCACGCGACCCACACGTCGTCGGCGTCGCCGTCGACGTGCACCGCGGTCGACGATGCGCTCGCCGCGGCGCGCACCGCTTCGAGCGCCCACATCGCGGGATCGGCGAGCTGGTAGTCGCGCAGCTTGTGCACCGCGCGCGCGGCGTCGACGCGCAGGCGACCTCCACCGACGCGCGAGCCCGTCGCGGCGCGCGGCTTGCGCGAGCGGCTCATCGTGCGTCTCCCAGCGCGTCGCGCAGCGCGCGCTCGGTGAGCGAGGCGTCGACCGAGGGCGTGAGCGCGCCGCGCGCCACGAGGATCGCGCGCGCCAGCAGCGCCGACGCGAGGACTGGCGCGTCCTCGGCGCGCGCACGCGCGGCATGCACGATCGGGTGATCGGCGCGGAGCACCAGCGGCGGCCGCATCAGGAGGCGGAACGGATCGGCCTGGTGATCGTTCGCCCGCGCGAGCCACGGCGTCGCGCGCGGGCTCGTCGCGAACGCGAGGTGCTCCGATGCCGCGCCGTGCACCTCGGCGAGCAGGATCTCGCTCGGGCGGCGCACCACGTGATCGAGCCGCTCGGACACGCTCGCGAGCAGCGCGACGTCCGCGTCCGTCGGCTCGATCGGGACGATCAACGACCAGCACGCGCGATCGCGCGGAGGCGCGTCCCCGCCGACGCGCGCGAGGAGCGACGTCACGCGCTCGCGTGCTGCGTCGTCGGGCGCGAACGAGAGATCGACGACGACGTGCCCCGCCGCGGCGAGCGCCTCGGCGAGCGGGGTGCGCCCTTCGTGCGACACGAACGCGCTCGAGAGCTCGTGCATGCGCGCGACCTTGCGATCGCGCCCCGTCGTGATCGCGGGCAGCACGAGCGCACGCCGCGGCGCCGGGAGCTCGGAGCGCACGAACGCGTCGAGGATCTCCACGATGCGCGCTCCCGCGTCGCGGCCGCCTCGCGCGAACGCCTCCGATGCGTTCGCGAGCTGCTCGGCGAGCTCGTCGAGCAGGGGCCCGCGGATCGTGGTCGCGACGAGCTCGACGGCGCGCGCGTAGTGCTCGTCGCGGCGCACGTCGTCGCGGCTCAGCGTGTGCTCGAGGCGTGCGTCGGAGACCTTGAAGATCACCTCGCCGAGCTCGTGATCGCGCGTCTCGTGCAGCAGGAGGCCCTGGTTGAAGAACGCGCCGTAACGATCGCCGGCGCGCGGCAGCCCCGCGACGACGGTGGTCAGTCCGTCGCGGCTCCGTGCGTGCACCGAGACGACCGCGTCGACCGTCATCGGCTCGTCGATGCGCACGTCGCGGCGCGGATCGCCGCCGTCCGCGCCCAGCGCGACGAAGCGGATCGGCACGCGCGTGTGGCGGCACCAGCGCTTCAGCGCGGCCTCCGATCGCTCGACGAACGCGGCCTCTTCGGGGTCCGGCAGCGGAACGACCAGCGTCACCGTCGTTCCGCGCCCCGCGCCCGTGTCCGCGCGGAAGAGGTCGTAGGTCTGATCGCCGTGCAGGTGCAGCGACCAGCGCGTGCCGTCGCCGGTCGACGTGTCGACGATCACGACCTCGGGCTCGACCGCGAGCACCGACACGAAGCCGATGCCGAACTTGCCGATCGCGTCGTCGCGCGACTCCTTGGTCGACTTGAAGAGGACGGTGAGATCGTTCTCGAGGATCTCGCGCGTCATCCCGGCGCCGTCGTCGCGCACCGACACGCGCATCGTGCCGAGCTCGCCCTCGGGCGCCGGCTCCCACGCGAGCTGCACGTGGATCGACGTCGCGCCGGCGTCGATCGAGTTCTGCACGAGCTCCCGGAAGAACGCGAACCTGTCCGCGAACTGCCGGATCAGATCGTCGACGAGGCCGCGATCACTCGGGGCGCTCTCCGCCGGCGCGGCGGGCCCACCGCGATAGGGCGCCGCGCTCGCCGGCTTCTTGCCCTTCTTCTTCGCGCTCACGAGCGAGGCTCGTTCGCGCGTCGTTCCGCGATCACCGCGACGAGCACCGCGCGCACCGCGGGCTCGTCGAGGCCCTTGAGGAAGTCGACCTTGTCGACGAGCTGCGGCAGCCCCGCGATCACGAGACGATCGTGCGTCACCGGGCACGAGAGCTGACCACGATGGAGCCGCGAGAGCATCAGCTTCAGATCGCTCGTCGAGACGTGCACCAGTCCCTTGCCGCCGATCATCGCGACTCACTCCTCGGGATCGTCGATCGCGCCGGGCTCGCTCGGCGTCTCGGTGGGCTCGAGCGCGTACGTCTGCACCACCTCGCTCGCGCGCTCGCGACAGTACGCGGCCCACTCGCCCCAGAGCTCCTCGCCCGACTCCTGGAACGCCGCCTCGCAGAATCGATACGCCTGCACCGCGACGCGCGCGTAGGGCACCAGCGCGGCGAGCATCGACTCGTCGTACACGCGCAAGAGCTCCGCGTCGCTCGTGATCGCATCGGGGATCGGCGCGCCGCGCACGTCGGCGACCGTGTCTTCCTGGAGGTACCCGAACAGCCCCGCTGCGACGCCGCGCTCGTGCGGGGGCGCTTCGGCGAGCGGCTCGAGCGCGTTCTGCACGTCGGTGGACGCGCGCGCGCGCTCGGTCAGCCACGCTGCGAACGGCCCCTCGGCCCACGCGTTCACCGACTCGGTCGAGCCGTCGCTCGGCGGCTCGGGCGGGCGCGTCGCGACGGCGGCCTCGACGCGATCCCAGAGCTGCTGGAGCTCGGGCGACATCTGCTCGCGCGCGACGGCGGGCTGCGGCACCGGGATCGGCGTCGTGGTGCGGATCGGGTGCGCCTCGGGCGTCTCGGCGGTCTCGCCACCGGCGGTCGTGTCGGTGGTCGCGGTCGTCGTCTCGGTGCGCGCGCCGCCGCACGCGGTGAGCGCAGCGGCGATCGCGACGACGAGGAGAGAGCGGAGCGTCGTCATGGTGGGCCGACAACGTAGCCGAAACGCGCGTGCAGGCGCGAGACTCCGAGCACGCGGCTTGCTGAGGCGGTCGGGCGCCCGCGCCGCGGCACGGACGGGCACAAGGAGGGTCCCTCATGTCTCCGCTCGCGCTCGTGTGGTTGCGCCGCATCGCGCTCGGTCTGCCGCTCGTCGCGGGCCCGCTCCTGGTGAGCGCATGTGAGACCGGAACGCCGAGCTCGTGCGAGGGCTTCGAGCCCATGCCGCGCGACCGAACGTTCGCGATCGACGACGCGGTGCGTGCGTCGCTCGAGGACGACGGCGGCGTCACGTTCGCGGCGTGCGCGGCGGTCTGTGCTCGGCTCGAGGCCGACGGCGGGACTCTTCCGGGCGAGCGGGTCTCGCAGTGCGACGTCGTCGACGGAGAGAGCGGCGCGAGCATCACGTGCACGATCGAGCTCATCTGTCGCGGTCGGCCGCCCGCCGGGCTGGTCGCGGCGCGATCCGAGGCCGCGAGCGAGATCGCGACGTACCTCGCGCGCGCGGCGCACCTCGAGCGCGCGTCGGTCCCGGCGTTCCTCGACCTCGCGCGCGAGCTCACGCTGCAGGGCGCGCCCAGCGCGTTCGTCGCGGAGGCGCGACGCTCGGCGCGCGACGAGGCGCGTCATGCGCGCTCGATGGACCTGCTCGCGGCGCGCGCCGGCGCGATGGTCCCGCCGGTCGAGCGCGTCGCGGTGGAGCCGCGCTCGCTGCGCGAGATCGCGATCGACAACGCCGTGCACGGCTGCGTCGGCGAGGCGCACGCCGCGCTGGTCGCGTGGTCGCAGGCGCGCGCCGCGCGCGACGTCGAGGTGCGCAGGGCGCACGCCGAGATCGCGCGCGACGAGGCGCGCCACGCGCTCTTCTCGATCTCGCTCGACGCGTGGGCGCGCGAGCGATCCACGACGCGCGATCGACGCGCGATCGACGAGGCGCGACGCGCGGCGCTCGACGCGCTGGTGCGCGACGCCGAGACCGAGCCGTCGCGCGCGACGCGCGACGCGCTAGGGATGCTGGACGCGGAGCGCGCGGTCGACGTCGCGCGCACGCTGGTGAGCTGACGGACCATGACGCACCCACGTTTCGCGTCGATCTTCGTCCCTGCGCTCGCGCTCGCGCTCCTCACCGCGCCGAGCGCGGCGCGCGCGTGCGAGCGCATCGGTCCGCCGGGGCCGCCGCCGGCCGACCAGAGCGAGCTGCACTGGGGCATCGCGTTCGGCGTCGGGAGCGCCATCGAGCTCACCGTCATCGGCGCGCAGATCGCCGCGGGCGCCGAGATGTTCCCCGACTGGGCGGCGGCGCTCGAGCTCTCGCTCGGGATCGCGCAGAGCGTCGCGGCGCCGTTGGTCATGCAATCCGCGCACGCCGCGAACCTCTGCAGCGCCGGACCGACCACGAGCGACGAAGGCGCGATCGCGGCGGGGTTCCTCTTGTTCGCGGGCGGATGGCTCATCGCGCACGCGCTGTGGAGCTTCGGCGACGGACCGATCGACTCGGAGCCGACCATCCTGCCGAGCGTCTCGTTCGATCGCGACGCGGTCGCGCTGCACGTGCTCGGCACGTTCTGACGCGCGGAGCGCTCGCGGCGAGCGACGCCATCGGGATCTTCCCCGACGAGGCAGCGTCGCGATCGATTGCATCGCGCGAGAGCGGCTCGCGTTACCCTCGCGCCGTACGTGAGCACGCTCGCGTCGCGGAGGATGAACGTGCAGCACGACCGGTCCCGCCTCGTCTCGCTCGCCCTCGCGCTCTCGCTCGCGGGGTGTGGCGCGAGCGTGTTCCACGCGCCGATCCGCAGCGCCGAGCCATCCGACGACGACCGGCGCGATCGGATCGCGCTCGGGGCGATCGATCCCGATCTCGCGACCGATGCGCCGAGCGAGGTCGCGCGCTTGCGTCGCATCGCCGCGCTCGAGACGCGGCTCGGGAACCACGGCCTCGCGGTCGAAGCGATGCTCCGCGCGCTGCAGGTCGCTCGCGCGAGCGCGGCGCTCGCCCCCGAGGCCGAGCGCGACCGCGCGCGTCACCTCCACGTCGAGGTGCGCGACGAGGCGCTCGCGTATGCCGAGCGCACCGCGAGCCTCGAGCTCGCGCTCGAGGCGGTGGGACGCGCCGCGCCGGGCGGCGCGCGCGAGCTGATCGCGCGCCTCGTGCGGCTCCGCGCCGATGCCGGCGGATCGCTCGAGGGGCTCGTGCTCCCCGATCCGCTGCTCCGCGCGCTCGACGACGCTGCGCGCGTCGACTTCGAGCGGCTCGGCGCGGAGCTCCCGGGCGAGCCGCTGCCGGTCGATCGTGTGGCGCGCTTCGGAGCTCGTGCGCTCCCGGTGCTGACGCGCCGACTGCGCGAAGCGGCGCGTCGCGACGACGTCGCCACGGTCCAGGCGCTCGCGCGCGCGATGCGCGAGATCGATCGCTGGGATCCGCTCGCCCGCACGATCGTGCATCTCGCGGAGGCGAACCACGCCGAGCTCGCGATCGACGTCGTCGGCAGCGCGGATGCCGCGCGACGCGGGCTCGCCGTGGCCCGCCTGGAGCGCGCGCGCCGCGCCGCGCCGAACGACGCGTCGATCACGATCGGGCTCGCGTTCCACTGCCTCGGGCTGCGCCTCCACGGCGACGCGCTCGAGCTCGCGCGCGACGCGCTCCCTCACGCGCGCAACGACGACGAGCGGAAGACCGCCGCGCTCATCGCCGGCCTCGCGTCCACGATCGACGGTGACGGCGGCGTGATCGCGGACTGGGAGCTCGAGCACGATCGCGAGCGCCGTTCGATCGCGATCGCGCGCGCGCTGGCGCCGCTGCGCTCGATGCCGGGCGCGAGCGACGCGCTGCGCGACCGCGCGCGCTGGGCGGCGCGCACGCTCGTCGTCGCGGGGCTCGCGACGCCCTCGCTGCTGCTCGAGGTCGTGCTCGATGGCGAGGCGCCCTCCGAGCTGCGGGAGCGCGCGGTCGACACGTTGTGGAGCGTCGATCGCGGCGCGGCGCGTGTCGCGGCGCAGTGCGCGGCGCAGCGGCTGCCGCGAGACGCGTGCGACGCGCGTCTCGTCGTGCTCAGCGAGGACGCATGGCGCGGCGGGCTCACGCCGGAGGGCGACGTGCCCGACCTCGACGAGGCGACGCTGCCGCCGATCGAGCTCGCGGTCGACGACGCGCGGCTCGGCGCGACGGCCGAGTGGGTCGAGTCGGCGTCGCGCTCGCGGCTCGCGCTCGCGCCGCGGTGGGTGCGCGCGCGCATCGTGCTCATGGGGCGGCAGGGCGACGTCGGAGGCGCGCGGTCGCTGCTCGAGAGCGAGGGCGCGCTGCTCACCGGCGCGACGCGGATCGCGCTGGCCGCGTGGCTCGACGATCTCTCCGCGGCCCGCGAGGTCGCGCTCTCGGATCTCGAGGAGGCCCTGGCGCTCGGGCCTGCGCTCACGCGCTTCGGCACCCAGCCGACGTTCGCGCCGCGAGTGACCGCACCGGCGATCGCGGGCGACACGCACCGCCTGGTCGCGGCGGATCGCCACCTCGCGTACGGCGCGTGGCGCGCGGATGCGCCGGGCGCGCTGCGGGTGCTGCTCGAGCGCGCGTCCGATCGCGACGGCGCGGTGATCGCGGGCTGGATGGGCGCAGCGATCGATCGCGACGCGGTCGAGCGCGGCGCGGCGACGAGCGAGCTCGCACACGTCGCGGAGCGCGCGGCGTCGCTCGCGCCAGGAAGCGCCGTCGCGCTGATGCTCGAGGCGCTGCGCCGCCGCGCCGAAGGTGATCCGGGCGCGGCGCGCGACACGCTCGCGCGCGCGCTCGTCCTCGCACCGACGGCTCCGTTGCTCCAGCGGCGATGGATCGAGGTCTGGGGCGAGGCCGAGCCCGATGCGCCGGCCGAGCCCGCGCGCGCGGTGCTGCTCGCGATCGATCCGCTCGGGCTCTCGCCCGCGCTGGTGAGCGAGCAGGCGGCGCAGGTGGCGGACCTCGCCGATCTCTACGGTGCGCCCGCGCCCGGCGGGTACCTCGAGTTCGTCGCGCGTGGTGGGCCGCGCATCGCGAGCGTGCCGGGCGCGTGGGACGCGATCGAAGCGACGCTGCGCCATCGGATCGCGCAGGGCCCCGGCGACGACGCGCCGAGCGCGAGCGCGATGCTCGCGATGGTCGAGCGCTCGCCCGCGTCGCCGGCGCGACGGCGATGGCTGGTGCGGCTGCGGGTCCTCGTCGGAGACGGCGAGGGCGCGCTCGCCGCGGCCGACGCGGGCGCCCCGGCGAGCACGCGCGTGCGCGACGATCGCCCGCTCGCGCCGCACGATCGACTGCGGGCGCTCGCGCGGGCACGGGGCGCGATCGACGAGCGGCTCGCGTGGCGGCTCGTCGCGGCGGACGCGCTCGATCGCCAAGAGCCCGAGCTGCTCGAGCGACTGCGCGTGCTCGCCGAGCACCACCCCGAGCTCGACGCGCTCGTGTGCAGCGAGCACGCGCGCCTGCTCGGTCACGCCGCCGCGCTGCCGACGTGCTTGCGGGCGTGGCGTCGCGGGCACGATCCGGTGGTCGCGGCGCTGCTGGCGGACGCGGTGAGCGAGGTGCCGCGGGCGGCGCGCGCGGCGGGGCTCGAGCCCGAGGCGTTCTTCGAGGAGGCGCGCGACGCGATGGGCGACGCGCTCCCCGCCGTGGTGCTGCACCGCGAGGCCGTGCTCCGAGCACAGCACGGCGAGCGCGACGCGGCGATCGCCGCCGAGCTCGAGGCGCAGGCGCGAGGTTGGCTGCCCGATCGCTGGGAGCCCGACCCCGCGCGACGTGCTCCGGCCGGGCTGCTGCTCCGCGCACAGCGCGCACGGACCGCGGCGGACCACTGGCAGGAGCTCGCCGCGCTGGCGCTCGCCGACGCGCGGGTGCGCGCGGCCAAGCTCTACTCGGACGCCGCGGTGCGCGCGCTCGAGGGCGCGCCGCCGGAGCAGCTCGCGAGGGCGTACGAGCTGCGCGATCTCGTCGGGTGGGCGGAGCACGACGTCGCGGGCGGGCATCTCGATGCCGCCGCCGTCGATGCGTTCGAGCGCGCGCGGCGGAGCGGGTTCGCGGGCGAGGAGATCACGGCGCTCGCGGGCGAGCATCCGGAGTCGGCGCTCGCGGCGTACGGCGCGGCGGTGCGCGCGGTGCGGGCGGGACGGCGCGAGGAGGCGCTGCGGCACGCGGAGGTCGCGCTGCGCGACGTGGCGCGCCCGACGATGATCGCGGCGATCGCACGCGTCATGGACGCGGAGCAGCTCGGTGCGCTGCGCGAGCGTGCACGGGCGAGCGTGCCGGACGATCCGCGCATCGAGCGCGAGGGCGAGGCGCTCCCGGTCGCGGTGGCGAGCGCGCCGGCGCAGGTCGCGCCGCGCACGGCGAGCGACGAAGGGCCGTGCCCGCTCGCGCGCGAGCTGCGGGCGGCGGGCTCGGCGGATGCGCGCGATGCGCTGCTGCGAGATGCGTACGTCGCGGCGCGCGACGCCGACGAGCGAGCGCGCGTCCTCGCGTGCGCGGACGCCGAGATGGCGAGCCGGGACGCCGGCCCGCGCGGGGCGACGAGCGTGCGCGCCGAGCCGCACGATCGGGCGGCGTCGAGTGAGCGCAGCGCGTCGAGCGAGCGCGCCGCGTCGAGTGAGCGCGTTGCGTCGAGCGAGCGCGCCGCGTCGAGCGAGCGCGCCGCGTCGAGTGAGCGCGCCGCGTCGAGTGAGCGCACCGCGTCGAGTGAGCGCACCGCGTCGAGTGAGCGCGTCGCATCGAGCGAACGCGCCGCATCGAGCGAACGCGCCGCGACGGCCGCCGAGCCCCCGCCGAGCGATCGCGCAGCCGCCACCGCGACCGTCTCCGAGCGCGCGATCGCGACCGATCCCGATCGCCCCGAGCGCGCGGCGGTCGTCGCGCCCGAGGACGCCGCGCGCGGCGCCGAGCAGCTCGTCGAAGACGCAGCTCGCCGCGCGGTCGAGTCGGAGCGCCGCGTCGCCGAGGCCGAGCGACGTCGCCGCGAGGCCGAGGCCCGTCTCGCCGAGGCCGAGCGACGCGCTGCGGAGTCGGAGCGCCGCGCCCTCGAGGCGCGACCGCGTCCCGCCGCCGCGGAGCCCGAGGCAGCCGGCGCAGCCGAGTCCGACGAGCGCGCCGCCGACGCTGCGCGCCGCCTCGTCGAGGCCGAGCGTCGCGCGCTGGAGGCCGAAGCGCGCGCCGAGCGCGCCGAGCGCGCCGCGATCGAGGAGACCCGCCGCGCGACGATCGCCGCCGCGGCCGCCGCGCGGAGCGCCACGACCTCGCCGCGCAGCGAGCCGAGCGGCGCCCGAGACGCCGCCGCCGCGTCCCCGAGCGCCGAGGCGGCGCCGACCCCGGAGCCGACGGCCGTGGCCGCCCCCGAGCAGCCCCTCCCGCCGCCGACCGAGCCCCCGTCGCCTCCCGCGTCGGAGCCGCCGCCCGCGCGCGCCGTGGCCGCCGCCGAGCCCCCCACGCCCGCCGAGGTCGCGGTCGCACCCGCGACCGAGCCCAGCGCGCCGGTCACCGACGCGCCTGGCGCGAGCGAGCCCACCGCGCCGCCTGTCGAGACCGGCATCCGCATCCTCGCGCAGCTCCCTCCCGCCGAGCGCGCCGCCGCCGTGTCGACCGAAGCGCCCGTCGCGACCGCGGCCGCGACGGCCCCGCAGATCACGTCGCCGGCGACCGCCGAGGCGCCCCCGGCGAGCGTCCCCGCCACATCGAGCGAGCCCGTGCTCGCCGCCGTCGCGCCCGACGCGCGCGATCGTGCCGCCGCCGCCGAGGCCGCCGCCGCGGAGTCGGAGCGCCGCGCCGCCGAGGACGCCGCGCGCCTCGCCGACGCCCAGGAGCGCGCTGCGCTCGCCGAGCAGCGCGCGAGCCTCTCGGGCGAGCGCCCGTCCCACGCCGACGCGGTCGCCCTCGCGGCCGAGCGCCAGGTGCTCGAGGCCGAGGCGCGCGCCATCGATGCCGAGCAGCGCGCTGCAGACGCCGCTCGCCGCGCCGCGGCCGAAGCGCTCCGCACCGCCGAGCAGGTCGAGCGCACCGCGGTGACCACCGACGCTGCGCCCGTCGCCGCGCCCGAGACGGCCTCGCCGCAGGCGCCCGCGCAGCACGGCGGCCTCGGTCTCGTCGCGGTGCTCGACCCCGATCCGCGCGCGCATCGCCGCGGCGTCGCCCTCACGCTGATCGATCCCGACGGCGCGCTCCGCGCCGCGCGCGACGTCGTCGCACGTCCGCCGTCGCCCACGCCGTCGTCCTCGCCGGCCGGCCTCCCCTACGCGAGCGTCCAGGCGCTCGTCGTGCTGCCCGACGCCGCGCGCCGCACGCTCGCGGACGAGCTCATGCGCAGCGCCGATGCGCGCCAGCCGCTCGTCGCGCTCGCCGCCGAGCGCGTCCAGCCCGGCACCATCGATCCCGAGCTCCTCGGGCGCACGATCCAGAGCGGCTCCGCGGCGCTCGCGCTCGAGGCGGTGCGCGCGCACGACCTCAGCACGACCTCCGCCGAGCTCGACATGATGCGCTCGCGCCTCGACGCGATGCAGCCGTCGTCCGAGCCGATCGACGCCGCGCTCGTCGCATCGCTGGTGCACGCGCTCGCCGCGGCGGGCGATCCGCAGGACCGCTCGCGCCTCGAGCGCGCTCCCGCGCTCGCCGCCGGCGTGCCGGTGCTGCTCCCCGCGATCGCACGCGACGTCGCGCTGCATCGCGCCGCTTCGGCGCGCGGTCGCATCACCGATCCCGCGGCCGAGCGTGCTCGTCGCGCGCGCCGCCCGAGCGAGCTCTCCCCCGCGGCGCTCACCCTGCTCGCGAGCGAGCCGCTGCCGCGCGTCCTCACCGGCACGTACTGGCGCCACGCGCGCATCGCCCAGCCCGCGCAGCTCGCCGCCGCGCTGAGCGCCGGGCCGCTCGCGCCCGTCGCCGCGGCCGCGGGCACCGGCGGCGGCGTCGATCTCGACCGTCCCATCGAGTGCGCCATCGCCGACTCCGGCGAGACCTCGTGGGTGTGCATCGCGCACGTGCGGGACGCCGATCGCGTGCGCGCCTCGCTCGCCGAGCCGCGATCGAGCGCCGCCGCGGCCGCGCGCCTGCCCCTCGATCTCGCTGCGCTCGCGGGCGAGCTCGCCGCGCTCGCCGGGCCGGTGCCGCAGGTGATCGACCCGCTGCTCGATCGTCCCGACCTCGCCGGAGCAGGCGAGCTCCTCCTCGCCGAGCGTGCGCGCGCCGAGATCGATCTCGGCGGCGGCGTCGGGCTCGAGCGCTACGCCACCGTCGAGCGTCGCGCGAGCGGCGCGACCGACGTGCAGCTGACCCACTGCCTCTTCGCCGGCGATCGCGTCGTGCTCTTCGGCGACGAGGAGATCGCCCGCGTGGTGCTCTCGACGCCGCCGCGCGCGAACCGCTCGCTCGCCGCCTCGTCGCGCCTGCGCCGCCTCGCGCGTGGTGCTCGCGACGCCGCGCTGCAGCTCGCGACGCTCGACTGGCGCGCCGATCGCGAGCTGCCGCTGATGACCCGTCGCGACTCGATGCTCGAGCTCCGCGTCGACGGTGGCGCGATCGTGGTCACGACGCGCTCTCCGTACCGCGAGCCGCGGCGCGACGTCGTGCCGCTCGAGAGCATGCTCCCCGAGGACGCGATCGCGCGCTTCGCGCTCGCCTCGCACGCTGGACGCGCCCCCCGTCGCCGCGGTCCCGTGCAGCCGGTCGCGGATCGCGCCGCGCTCGGTCGCCTCGTGCTGCGCGAGACCGAGCAGATCGCGTTCGCGTGGATGCCGGCGCCGGGCGAGGGCGCGTGGGATCGCTGGGTCGCGATCGGTGAAGGCGCCCGGCTCGACGGTGCGCTCGCGGGGGCAGGCGTCACGCGCGGCGATGGCAGCGTGCGCGAGGTCGGCGGCGGGTTCGTCGCGTCGCGCGGCCGGCGGTGGATCCTCGGCGCGCGCGAGGAGGACGTCGTCGCGGCGCTCGCGCGTCCGGAGCGCGTCGGCGATCGCGCGTCGACGGAGCGCGGCTCGGGCGCGATCGACGGTGACCGGGCCTCGAGCGTGCTCGCGCAGATCGCGCGCGGCGTGCCCGAGGGCGATCCCCGTCGCGCGGCGCTCGACGCGCTCGCCCAGCGCGTCGGTCGCGCGCACGGCGTGTCGTACCGAGCGCGCGCGGAAGGGCGCGAGCTCGTCGTCGAGCTGCGCGCCGGGCCGTGACGCTCACTCGCGGCGGCGCGGATCTTCCGGCCACGCGTGGCGCGGATAGCGCCGCATCAGCTCCTTGCGCAGCGTCGGATAATGACGCTCCCAGAACCCGGCGAGATCGGTCGTGACCTGCACCGCGCGCTGATTGGGCGCGAGCAGGTGCAGCACCACCGGCTCGCCACCGATGCGCGGACCTTCGAGCCACCCGAAGAAGTCCTGCATCCGGCTCTCGATCCACGGCGCGCGATCGAGCTCGTAGTGCACGGTCACGCGCTTGCGACCCGGCAGCGAGACGTGATCGGGCGCGAGCCGATCGAGCTTCGACGTCACGTCGTGCCCGAGGTCCGCGAGCAGCAGATCGAAGAGCCCCGCGCCCTTCACCTCGTCGACGCTGCGCCGCCCTTCGCTCGCTTGCTCGAGGACCGAGAGCAAGCGCGCATCGTCGAGCTCCGGCAGCGACGGATCGACCTTGCGCGCCAGCGCGAGCCGCAGGCGAAGCTGCGCGAGCGCCTCGCGATCGATCAGCCGATCGATCCCCTGCTCCATCAGCGCGCGCGCCAGCACCGCGGCCGCGCCCGGCTCGCCCGCCGCGTCCCCGCGCGACTCGTCGATCGTGAGCCCGAGGTAGCGCAGCGCCGCGATCTTCTCGAGCCGTCCCGTCTTCGGATCGAAGCGCAGCTCGCGCACGTCCTCGATCGCATCGGGCAGCATCTCGAGCAGCCACTCGGCCTCGATCGCGCTCGCGGTGCGCACCTCGATCGCGCCGCGCCGCTCCTCGGCGTCGATCGCGACCATCAGCTCGGGCTCGCGCACCACGCTCGTCTCCGCCAGCCGCGCCGAGCCCCCGCCCGCGAGCACCACGTCGGGCTCCTTCGCGCGCCGTCTCCGCGCCACACGATCGGGGAACCCCGCGAGCAGCGCGCGCCGCAGGATCGCGTCCTCGTCGAGGTCCGCGTGCTCGCTCGGACGACCCTTCACGCGCTTCAGGGCGCGCACGATCTGCTCGGTCGCGCGCGCGGCCGCCATCCCGCCCGCGACGTCGAGCTCGTGCGCGCGCAGCCGCGACGCGCTGACGCCCTGCGCCGCGACCGCCTCGAAGAGCTCGAACCGATGCACGGCGTCGCTCGTCCCGCTCTCGTGCGCGTGATCGCGATCGCGCGACATCCGCGTGCGCATCGACATGCGCAGATCGCGCTCCGCGAGCAATGCCGCGAGCGTCGCGCCGCGCGTCCCGAGCCCGTGCGCGTCCGCCTCGAGCACCACGCGCCCGAGGCGCGGATGCAGCGGCAGCGCGAGCAGATCGCGTCCCACGCTCGTCAGCGCGCCTTCCTGCGTCGTCGCGCCGAGCAGCGAGAGCAGCCGATCCGCCGCGACGATCGACGCGCGCGGAGGCGCCTCGAAGAACGGGAACTCGAGCACGTCGCGCACCCCGCGCGCGCGCAGCGCGAGCACCGTGTCCGCGAGGTCGACGCGCTGGATCTCGGGGGCGTCGTGGCGCGGCCGCGTGTCGTGGTCGTGCTTCGTGTAGAGGCGGATCGCGCGCCCTGCGCGCGTGCGTCCCGCGCGTCCCGCGCGCTGCGTCGCGCTCGCCTGACAGATCGGCTCCGTCTCGAGCGTCGGCAACCCCGACCACGGCGAGTGGCGCGCGACGCGTGCGAGCCCCGAGTCCACGACCGCGACCACACCGTCGATCGTCAGCGACGTCTCGGCCACGTTCGTCGCGAGGATCACCTTGCGGCGCGCCGAGGGGCGCACCGCGCGATCCTGCTCCGCGGGCGGCAGGTCGCCGTGCAGCGGGAGCACGTCCACGTCGAGCGCGCGCGCGCCTTCTTCGAGCGCTTCCGCGGCGCGACGGATCTCCGCCGCGCCCGGCAGGAACACCAGCACGTGCCCCTCGCTCGACTCGCGGAGCGCGCGCTTCACCGCGGCCGCGACGCGCCGCTCGAGAGGGCGATCGTCCGCGCCCTCCGCGTGCTCGATCGTCACCTCGTAACGGCGCCCGGGGACGCGCACCACCGGCGCATCGAGGAACGACGCGACGCGCTCGGCCTCGAGTGTCGCGCTCATCGCGACGAGCCGCAGATCCGGGCGCTCCGCGCGTTGCAGCGCGCGCACCATCGCGAGCGCGAGATCCGCGTGGAGCGATCGCTCGTGGAGCTCGTCGAGCACCACCGCGGACACCCCGCGCAGCGTGGGATCCGCGACCAGCCGCCGCGTGAGCACGCCCTCGGTCACGAAGCGCACGCGCGTCTTCGCGCTCGAGACGTCGTCGAAGCGCACCGTGTACCCGACGCGCGCGCCGACCTCCTCGCCGAGCTCCTCCGCGACGCGCTTCGCCGCCATCCGCGTCGCGATGCGCCGCGGCTCGAGCACCACGATCTCGCCGCGCTCCGCGAGCCCGCCGTCGAGCAACAGCGCGCGGGGCACGCGCGTCGTCTTGCCCGCGCCCGGCTCCGCGACGAGCACGAGGTTGCCCGACCGCGCGGCAGCGGTGATCTCGGGCAGGAACGGATCGATCGGCAGCGCCTCCATCACTCGCCGCGCGCCCGACGCTCCATCAGCACGCGCACCGTGAACCCGCCGCGCATCTCCTGGCCCACGAAGTAGAGCCAGTCCTCCACGTCCGCGCGCTCGACCACGACGGCATCGCCGCGCCTCACGTTCCTCACGTCGACGGGATCGTTGTCGAGCACGCCGTGGAAGCGCTCGCCGTCCCAGCGCAGCTGGCCGACCCACATGTGCTCGCCGATCGCGCCGTCGCGGAACGTCGTCTTCACCGCGTGCCCGCGCGCGCTCGGATCGACCGCGCCGAGCGCCGCGATGAATTCGTCGAGCGTCGACTGCGCCTGCCCCGTCGCGGCGACGAGCTCGGGATCGCCCTGCGCGACGTCGACGACGTTGCCGGCCGCGACCTCGTCGATCGGCGCGTCGCTCGTGTTCGCGCTCGAGCCCTCGCCCCCGGCGCTCGCGCGCTCGTTCGTGCTCGCGCCCGCGGTCGTCTCGGCCGCGCTCCCTCCGCACGCCGCGAGCGCCGCCGCGAGCACGATCCCCATCACCGTCCGCTTCATGCGGCCGCGAGTGTTCCGTGCGCGCCGGCGCGCGTCGAGCGCGGTCCACTTTTCCGTGGCGACCGTAGTACCGTCGTCACGTGCAGCACTTCCCGCGCGCTTCGCTCCTCTTGCTCTTCGCCCTCGTGGTGTCCGCCTGCGACGAGGCTCCGCCCCACGTCGAGCGCCCTCCCGCGCCCGAGCACGACGGCATCCACTCGTTCGCGAGCGGCTGCTACGCGATGGACGCGACCGAGCCCGGCAGCACCAACACGCGCTGGCTCGTCGCCGCGCCGGACGGCGAGACCTTCACCTTCGCTGCGACCACGCAGGACGCGGGCGCGCGCTTCACGATGCGCGCGGCCGACCTCGGCACGTACCTCTTCTTCGACGCCGAGCGCCACTACCTCGTCGCGCAGGACGACGCGCTCGCGCGCACGTCCGAGCTGACGTCCGACGTGCTGCTCGTCGACGACACGTACGAGTCGCCCGCCGAGTGGGATCTCCAGGTCTCGCCCCACGATGCCGAGCGCTTCCAGCTCGTGCACCACGCGACCGGCCGCTTCCTCGGCACGCGCGGCCTCGTCGAGGACGAGGCGCGCGCCGCGGTGATCGCGCTCTATCCGACGACCGGATGCACCGAGTTCCCCGAGCTCACGCTCGATGCCGAGGGCACGATCGATCCGCAGCGCTGGGACGACGGCGCCGTGTTCGGCATCGTCGAGACCCACGGGCACCTCTTCAGCAACGCGGGCTTCGGCGGCGGCGGCCAGTACCACGGCGCGCCGTTCCATCGCCTCGGCGTCGAGCACGCGCTGCCGAGCTGCGAGCCCTTCCACGGCGTCGACGGCCGTCGCGATCTGATCGGCTTCGCGTTCGCGGGCCTCGGCGATCTCGACGTCGACGCGCTGCTGCCCGCGCTGATCACCGGCATGACGCCCGAGGCGAACCACGCGACCGACGGCTATCCGACGTTCACGGACTGGCCGAATTCCTGGGGCAGCGCGACCCACCAGACGATGTACTACCGCTGGCTCGAGCGCGCGTGGATGGCGGGCCTCCGCCTCTTCGTGCAGCACGCGACGAGCAACTCCGTGCTCTGCGAGTTCATGGCGGGCCTGCCCGGCGCGTCGCCCACTCGCTACTCGTGCAACGACATGGTCGCGACCGAGCGCTCGATCGAAGCGGCGTACGCGCTCGAGCGCTACGTCGACGCGCAGTCGGGCGGTCCCGGGCGCGGCTGGTTCCGCATCGTGACGACGCCCGAGGACGCGCGCCGCGTGATCGACGAGGGCAAGCTCGCCGTGATCCTCGGCATCGAGGTCTCGAACCTCTTCGACTGCTTCCTCGCGCCGCGCGAGGGCTTCCCCGCGTGCGACGAGGCGCACGTGCGCGCCGAGCTCGACCGCTATCACGAGCTCGGCGTGCGCGCGATCTTCCCGGTCCACAAGCTCGACAACGCGTTCTCCGCGGGCGACGGCGATCGACGCGTCGGACAGATCGGCAGCTTCGTGAACAGCGGCCACTGGTCGAGCTTCGTCCTCGACTGCCCCGAGGTGGACTCGGTGTTCGATCACGGCGACGTCGTGTTCGGCGGGCTCAACATGCCGCGCGAGGACTACCTCGCGCCCCCGCCGAACGACATGAGCGGCTTCGCGGAGAACCCGATCGGCACGCTGCGCCCGTTCCTCGCGAACCTGCAGGAGCCTCCGCTCGAGGGCGACTACTGCCAGAGCGCCGGCCTCACCGCGCTCGGCGAGACGCTGATCGGCGAGCTCATCGCGCGCGGGATGATCATCGAGGTCGACCACCTCCCGCGGCGCGCGTTCCTGCGCGCGTACGAGATGCTGGTCGAGGCCGACTATCCCGCGGCGGGCACCCACGGGAACACGTTCGGCGGCGTGATCTACGAGCTCGGCGGTGTCTCGAAGACCGGCCTCGGACGCTGCAGCGCGCCCGACCGTCCGGGCGCGATGGGCGATCGACTGCGCGATCGCGTCGCGCTGATCGAGGAGCACGGCGGCTATCCCGCCGAGGGCTTCGGCTTCGACCTCAACGGCTTCGCCGGCGGACCGCGCCCTCGCTTCGGCGAGGACAGCGACTGCAGCACGCCGCAGGCGAACGGCATCGAGTACCCGTTCGAGTCGTACCGCGGCGACGTGACGTTCACTCCGCCGCACCTCGGCGAGCGCGACGTCGACTTCGACACCGAGGGCATGCTGCACATCGGGCTGATGCCCGAGCTGATCCAGGACGCGCGCAACGACGGCGTCACCGACGAGGACCTCGCGCCGCTCTTCCGCTCGGCCGAGGGCTACCTGCGCATGTGGGAGCGCGCCGAGGCGAGAGCCGCGGAATTGCGAGGAGAATAGCCAGCGCACGGAGCGCTCCGACGCGGCGCACGGAGCGCTCCACGTTCCTCGCAAGCACGCGATCTTTTTCTCGAAAATCGCGTGACCCGAAGCGCGCGAGCGGCCGCCACTGACCGCACGCCATGCTCGCACGCCGCCGCTTCCTCCAGGGGCTCGCGCTCTCGGCCGCAGCCGCTCCCTTCACGTCGTTCGGACTGCGCGCGCTCGCAGGTCCCGGCGATCCGCCGCTGCGCCTCGTGCTGTGGCCGATGATGAACGGCTCGGACCCGGCGCACTTCTGGCCGTCGTCGGTCGGCGCGACATCGCTGGTCACCGAGCCGCTCCGCGCGTTCGCCGATCAGATCACGTACGTGCGCGGCCTCAACGTGCAGGGCTCGGACAACCACTTCGCAGTCCGAAGCATCTTCACGGGCGCGCCGGTCCCCGACTACCTCTCGCCCGATCCGCGCGTGCGCTCGCTCGATCAGGTCGTCGCCGCGCACATCGACGCGTCGGGCCCGACGCCGGTGCGCAGTCTCCACCTCGGCGTGCGCCCCGCGGACAGCTACGACTTCTACCAGCTCTACGGGCGCTCCACGCTCTTCTTCACGCCCGAGGGCCCGGTCGACTACGAGGCCTCGCCGGTCGCCGCGTACGATCGCCTCTTCGCGGGCGGTCCCGTCGATCCCGGCCCGACGGAGCCGACCGTCGATCTCGACGCCGAGGCGCTCGCGATCACCGAGGCCGAGCTCGGCGATCTCGGCGCGCGCGTCACGGGGCTGCCGAGCGAGGAAGAGAAGATCGCGCAGCACCTCGCGTCGGTGCGCGCGCTCCGCAGCACCGGCGAGATGCCGCCGCCGACCACGGTGTCGTGCGAGACGGGATCGCTCGCGAGCGTCGAGCGTCTGCGCAGCGCGCTGCAGGGCAACCCGCGCGAGGCGTACAAGGACGAGCACTTCTCGAACATCTTCGACGCGCAGGTCGACGTGATGGCGCGCGCGATGACGTGCGGCCTCACGCGCGTCGCGACGCTGCAGGCGGGCTCGGCCGACGGCAACGTGCTCGTGCCGGTCAACGGCGGTCAGCCGCACCACAACACGTCGCACGGCGATCAGGCGCTCTTCGCACGCTGCCAGGCCTGGTACATGGAGAAGCTCGCGCGCTTCCTCACCGCGATCGACGTGCCCGATCCGCTCGATCCGAGCGGCAACACGGTGCTCTCGAACACGTGCGTCGTGGTGATGGCGGAGTGCCTGCCGTCGTCGCACTCGAGCATGGGCGTGCCGACGATGATCATCGGGCGCCTCGGCGGGCGCCTGCGCACGAACGCGATCATCGACGCCGCGGGCGCGACCAACCGGCACGTGCTGAAGGCGGTGTGCCGCGCGTTCGGCGTGAGCGACGCGGACAGCGGTCACTTCGGCGGCGACGAGCTCCGGGAGGTGCGGTCGTGAAGCTCGTGCAGGCGATCGTGATCATCGGCGCGCTCGCGATGGCGAGCGTCGGATGCGTCGGCAACCTCGGCGACGGCGCGGCCGGGCCGAGCGGCAGCGGGCGTCCAGGCGGGCCGAACAACCCGGGAAATCCGAACAATCCGCGCCCCAACGAGCCCGTGCCCGCATGCCCCGACGGCGACGAGCTCGGCCCGCGCGTGGTGCGGCGCCTGACCGCGTCGGAGCTCGAGACGACGATCCGCACCGTGTTCTCGCTCGACGCGAGCGCGTGGAGCGGACCGACCACGCCGCCCGACGCCGCGAGCGGCGACGGCTTCACCGGCGACGTCGATCGCCTTCGCGTGAACGAGACCTACGCGTCCCGCCTGCTCGAGACCGGTCGCGCGGTGGCCGACGTCGTGAGCGCGCAGCCGCGCCTCTCGACGATGCTGCCCTGCGCGACCGCGGGTGACGAGGCGTGCGCGCGCAACTTCGTCACGACGTACGCGCGTCGGCTCTATCGTCGCGCGCCGACGGACGCCGAGCTGAACCGCTATCTCGAGGCGTACCGTCGCATCGTGCCGGCCGCGGGGTTCCCGGCGTGGGTGCGCGCCGCGACGATCGCGATGGTGCAGTCGCCGCACGTCGTGTGGCGCTCGGAGCTCGGCACGGTGTCGGGCGACGGAGTCGCGCAGCTCGCGGGCTGGGAGATCGCGACCGAGCTCGCGTACACGTACACCGGCGCGCCGCCGGACGACGCGCTGCTGTCGCGCGCGGAGCGCGGCGAGCTCGACGATCCCGCGGTGGTGCGCGACGTCGCGCGCTCGATGGTGCTCGACGACGCGGGCGCGGTGCGCCCGGCGTTCCGTCGCATCGCGCTGCGCTTCTTCGAGCAGTGGGCGAGCCTCTCGTCGCTGCCGAACATCACGAAGGACGTCGAGCTCTATCCCGGGTTCACGCCCGCGGTGCGCGACGCGATGCGCCGCGAGCTCGACGCGTACTTCGATCACGTGATCCTCGAGGAGCGCGGCGGCGTCGCCGAGCTGCTCACCTCGCCGAGCACCTACGTCGACGCGACGCTCGCGAGCTACTACGGCTTCGGCGCGGCGAGCGGCGGCGACATGATCGCGGCGGAGCGCCCGGAGGGCTGGGGCATCGGCCTGCTCGCGCAGGGCGGCTGGCTCAGCGTGCAGGCGAACGCCGAGATCACGTCGCCGACGCGCCGCGGTCACTTCATCCGTGATCGCCTGCTCTGCCAGGAGATCCCGCCGCCGCCGCCCACCGTGGGCCCGCTGCCCGAGGTCGACGTCGGCAGCGTGAGCACGCGCGAGCGCTACGAGGTGCTCCACGCATCGAACGAGTCGTGCAACAGCTGCCATCGCCTGATGGATCCGATCGGCTTCGGCTTCGAGCACCTCGATGCGGCGGGCCGCCGTCGCGAGACGGAAGGGCGCTTCGAGATCGACGACAGCGGTCGGCTCACGAACGTCAGCGCGGGCGACATCGAGTTCGAGGGCGCGGAGGCGATCGCGGCGCACCTCGCCGAGCTCCCCGAGGTCGAGGGCTGCATCGCGACGTGGGTCGCGCGCCACGCCTACGCGATCGATCGCCACGATGCGGCGTGCATGGCCGCGAGCGCGCGCCCGGAGCTCGAGCAGGACGGCGGCAGCTTCGTCGATCACTGGATCGCGCTCGCGGGCACGGCGCACTTCACCAGCCGTCGCTAGATCGGAGCGCGCGCGGCGCGACGAGCCCCACGATCTCGCGAGGAGCCCTCCCACCAACCTCCTTCTCTTCGCGGGCTCGTGGGATTCGTCGTGCCGCGCGCTCCCGTGCCGCGGCGCGCCGATCCGCGCTCACTCGCACATCGAGAGCGCGGCGACGACCAGCAGCGCGGTGCGTCGCAGCGCGGCGTCATCGGCGCCCTCGACGCGCAGCGCGATCCCGCCGCTGCCCTCGAAGCGCATGACGTCGCCGTCGAACGCCGCAGCGCCGGTGCGATCCGCGCGCATGAGCCGATCGTCGACGACGTGGAAGCGCAGCGCGCCGTCCGCGTCGACCACGTGCGCGTCCCCTTCCCACGCCATGGTCACCTGCAGCACGAGCGCTTCGCTCGCCGCGTCGCGCACCGAGCCGTCCTGCGCGATGACACGCTCGCAGTCGCGCCGATGGAGCCGCCCATCCGCATCGAGCACCGCGAACGGCTCGCTCGCGCGCTCGTCGACGAACACCAACGCACCGAGCGCGAGCGCGTTCGCAGCGCGCTCGCCGCCGGTCGCGACCTGCGCGCGCGCCTCGGTCCATCCCGCGTAGCTCGGCGCGCCGCCGCATCCCGAGAGCACGAGCACCAACATCGACACCCACGGAGCGAAGCGACGCATGACGCGACGCTAGCGCGCCGCGCGAAACGAAACGAGGCCCGGCGAGCAGGTCTCGCCGGGCCTCGTCGTGTCGCGCTCGACGCGCGCGATCAGCGCGTGAGCTTGCGGTACTTGATGCGGTGCGGGCGGTCCGCCTCGGCGCCGAGGCGCTTCTTCCGGTCCGCCTCGTAGTCCTGGTACGTGCCCGTGAACCACACGACGTTCGAGTCGCCCTCGAACGCGAGGATGTGCGTCGCGATGCGGTCGAGGAACCAGCGATCGTGCGACGTGATCAGCGCGACGCCCGGCCACTCGAGCAGCGCGCCCTCGAGCGAGCGCAGCGTCTCGACGTCGAGGTCGTTCGTCGGCTCGTCGAGCAGCAGCACGTTGCCGCCCTGCGTGAGCACCTTCGCGAGGTGCACGCGGTTGCGCTCACCGCCGCTGAGCGTCTTCACGATCTTCTGCTGATCGCCGCCCTTGAAGTTGAAGAGACCCACGTACGCGCGCGACGGGATCTCCGTCTTGCCGACGACGATCTTGTCCTGGCCCTTCGAGACTTCCTTGAAGACCGTGTTGTCGGGCTCGAGCGCGTCGCGCGACTGATCGACGTACATGAGCTTCACGGTGTCGCCGACCTTGATCTCGCCCGCGTCGGGCTTCATCTGGCCGGTGATCATCCGGAAGAGCGTCGTCTTGCCGGCGCCGTTCGGACCGATGATGCCGACGATCGCGCCCTTCGGGATCAGGAACGACAGGTTCTCGTAGAGCAGGCGATCGCCGAACGACTTGCTGACGTTCTTCGCCTCGATGACCGTGTCGCCCAGGCGCTCGCCCGGCGGGATGAAGATCTCGTTGTCGGTGCGCTTGGCCTTCTGCGCCTCGCTCACCAGCGACTCGTACGCCTGCAGGCGCGCCTTGCTCTTCGCCTGTCGCGCCTTCGGCGACTGGCGCACCCACTCGAGCTCCTGCGCGATCTTCCGCTTGCGCGCCGAGTCCTGCTTCTCCTCGACCTCGAGCCGCTTCTCCTTCTGCTCGAGCCAGCCGGTGTAGTTGCCCTTGAAGGGATAGGCCTCGCCGCGATCGAGCTCGAGGATCCACTCCGCGACGTTGTCGAGGAAGTAGCGGTCGTGGGTGATCGAGACGATCGTGCCCGGGTACTCGTGGAGGTGCGTCTCGAGCCACGCGACCGACTCGGCGTCGAGGTGGTTCGTCGGCTCGTCGAGGAGCAGCAGATCCGGCTTCTGCAGCAGCGTGCGGCAGAGCGCGACGCGTCGTTTCTCACCGCCGGAGAGGTGGTTCACGATCTCCTCGGCCGGCGGCAGACGCAGCGCGTCCATCGCGATCTCGAGCGTCGTGTCGAGGTTCCAGCCGTCGCCCGCGTCGATGAAGTCCTGCAGCTTCGCCTGCTCGTCGAGCAGCTTCTGCATCTCGTCGTCGTCCGAGACCTCGCCGAGCTTCATCGAGATCTCTTCGAACTTCGCGAGCGCGTCGCGCATCGGCTGCACGGCCTCGTGCACGACGTCGATCACACGGCGATCGCGGCCGATGTCCGGCTCCTGCGGCACGTAGCCGACCGTCGCGCCCGGACGGATCCACGCCTCGCCGGTGAAGTTCTTGTCCTCGCCCGCCATGATGCGGAGGAGCGACGACTTGCCCATGCCGTTCGGGCCGATGACGCCGATCTTCGCGCCGGGGATGAACGACAGGTAGAGGTCCGTGACGATGCGCTTGTCGGGCGGATGGACCTTCGTCACGCCCTTCATGGTGAAGATGTAGTCGGTCATCGCTGGGCCGCGTGATCTCGCACATCCGGTGCGGAGAGGGAAGGGGCGCGCGGCGCGTCGAGCGGGCAGGCGCGGCCTGCTCCGCCGGTCGTGAACGCATCAGAGCCCGGCATCGCCGAGGGGTGCTCGTGAGCTTCACGGAAACCATCACGAAGTGCACGAAGGCATGCCCGTCGTGTGGGGGGGCGTTGCCCGGCGTGTGCGTCGGAGCGAAGCCCCACTGAAGCTCCGTGTGGCTCGCGTTCGCCGCGGGATCGGGCTGCGCGCGAACCCCAGACCTGGTCCCGCCAGATCGCGATCGATCCCGTCTGTGCGCCCTGGGGTACAGCCGGATGTGGAAGTTGTCCCAGCGGTCCTTCTCGACCACTTCGGTGTCGGATTCGCACGCGCTGCCAACCTCGTTTGCTCCGTGCCGTCGCCGCCGCCAAGCTCGCGCGCGATGGGACTCAGGACGCGTGTGAAGAAGCAAGTCTCCCGCGGGCTGCGCACGCTCGGGCGCTTCCTCACGAACGCGGGCGAACGGCTCTCGCAAGAGGGCGCAGCGGCGATCGCGACGGACGCGCGGCACGTCGACACGCCGAGGTCGGAGAATCGCGCGATCGATCTCGTTCCCATCACGCTCGACGACGTGCTCGCGCTGCTCGTCGATCCCGAGTCGCGGCAACCGCTCGCCCGCGCTGGCGACGCGCTACGCGTGTCGGGCGGAGCACGCGAGTACCCCATCGTCGCCGAGGTGCCGTGGCTCATGAGCAAACTCGGGCGGCCCGTCGTCGACGGCGCGCCCGGCGCGAGCGCCTCACACGTCGCGCGATCGGCTCGCCCGGCCCGCACGCTCGTGCTCGACGTCGGCACGAAGACCGGCAAGCACCTGCGCGGCGTCCTCGACGAGCAATCGAAGGTGCTGCGGTTCGATCCGAGTATCCCGTGCGCGGTCGTCGGCATCGACCTCCACCAGGACCGGCTCCTCGGTGCGCGGGCGAACGGCATCTTCGCCGTTCGCGCCGATGCGTCGCGGATGCCCTTTCACGACGGTGCGTTCGACATCGCGGTGATTACCGAGCTGCTCGAGCACGTTCCGCGCGAGCTCGCGGTGCACGTGCTCCGCGAGGCGCGTCGCGTGACGCGCCGCTCGATCTTCATCCAGAACCCCGACTTCACCGCGGAGGAGTATCTCCGCACCGCGGGTCTCAAGTTCGCGTGGATGGACTGGAAGGTCCACCCGCACCACGTCACGGCGGACGGGATGCGGACGATCCTGGAGGAAGCCGGGTTCTCGTCGTTCGAAGTCGAGCAGATCCGTCCCGTCGCGGACAGCTCGCACTCGGAGATCGTGCCGATCGACGCGCCGACCGACACGCTCGTGTTCGACGCTGCGATCCACTCGAAGCGGAGCGTGATGTTCGATCAGCCGGTGTTCGAGAAGCTGCGGGTCGTGCTCGACATCGAGCGACACGCGCGCTGACGCATCCGCGTACGCTCGACCGAGCACCTCGTCGATCGTGCCCACCGACGAGCATCGGCGCGCGCGCGCCCCGAGCCGGGGCGCGCGCGTCGATGGCACCGGAGCGCCGCTGCGGCCCTTCAGTCGCCGGACGTCCGAGAGGAGCCGCGTCGCGCCAGCGAGAAGATCCTCGCCGCCGCCGCCCGCGTGAGCGTGCCCGACAGGTGCGAGAGCTCCCGCGCGAGCTGGCGCCACTCGCCCGGGGAGCTCGAGTCGGTCGGCAAGCGGCGCGTCTTCGCGCGCTTCTTCACGTAGCGCTTCAGCTCGGCCTCGAGCTCGTCGATCTTCCGCTGCTGCTTGGCCTGTGCTTTCAGCGCCCGCTTCGTGTTGGCGCTGCTCTCCGCGAGCTTCGCGGACAGGCGCGCGATCTGGTTCTGCGCGTTCTCCGAGGAGGGGGTCGCGGCGTGCGAGTACGGCCGTGTAGCGACCAACGCGATCCACCGCTCGAACAGCGCGCGGTGACGCTCCACCACGTGGCTCGCGAGGGTCGAGCGCAGCCTCTGCCATTCCGTCGTCATGTTCGGAAGCTCGGCCGCGACTTCGGGCGCCGTCAGCTGGAGATGAGCGGCATGACCGTGGATCGGCGTCGCTCGGTAGGTCTCGGGCGCGACGAGGCTCACCGGCGCGGAGAGCACGATCGGCTCGCGCTCCTTCGCCGCCAGGTCCAGCAGCAGGTCCCACGCCCAGAGCGCCCCGGATGCGACGTCGATCGAGTGCTCGTGCCAAACCTGCGCAGGCACGAGCAGCGCGAGCGGCAGGAAGGGCTCCGACACGAGCTCCGGCACGGTTTGCGGTGGCTCGTCGACCAACGTGCCAGGCTTCACGGGCACGGTCGGGTCCTGCGACGGGCCGATCTGCGGCCGCAGGATGACTACGCGATCGGGGTGGGCGGTGCGCGCGAGCTCCGCCATCACCGAGGGTCGCAGCTCGACGCCCGCCTGGACGATCAACGTGTGCTCGGCCGCCGATCCGCCGATGCGCGTGGCGAGCGCCGGGTAGATGTCGAAGAAGTCCGCTGCGGCCGGCGCAGTCGATCCCGGAGCTGGCAGCGCCGAAATCGTGCTCACCGAGCTCAACTCACAGCCCACCGCTCGTGCACTGGCGAGGGTCGCTTGAGTGCGATCCGGCGTGCGCTCGGCGAGCACGACGACGTCGACGCCACGCGCGAAACGCCGCGTCACCTCGCTCGCACGCACCCCCGGCTCGATTGGGTCCAAGACCGCGTCGAGCCAGCGTTCGGCCTGCCGCTCGATACCGAAAGCATCGTGCGCCCGCACGGATGCTGCGCGCATCAGCTCCGGGAGCTCGTCATATCGCGCTTCGATCGAGCGAATCGCGTCACGCCACGCGCTCCGGTCACCCACCAGAAACCACTCGGGCAACCCGAGCTCCTCGACGGCCCGGCGATGCTCGGGCGTATCGGCTGCGAGGAAGGGGACCGCGAGCGCGGCGCACTTGAACAGCCGGTTCGCGTTCTTCGCGAGCGTCCATGCGCTCTGCTCGACGGGAAGCAGCACCAGGTCCGCCGCGGCGATGTGCGCGTCGACTGTCTCGAGGGCCCACTCGATGTCGCCGTGCGCGGTGATGGTCGTGACCGGGAGCGCGAGGTCGAGCGCGTCGAGCGCGACGAGGTTCGTGCGGTTCCCGAACCAGGCGAGGCGGCTCCGCCAGTCGTAGTCGGACTTCCGCGCGGCGCCGGGCAGCACGTCGATCGGGTTCTCGAAGAGACGAACGTTCGGGTGGTATGCGCTCGCTGCCTGGAGCAGCTCGTGCGAGCCGACCGTGACGACGTCGGCGAGGTTCACGATCTTGAGGATCTCGTCGCGCGCACCGCTGTCGTCGAGCAGGTAGTGGTCATCGAAGTCGTAGACGACGCGCGCGCCGCGGCGCTTCGCTTCGAAGAGCGCCGCGAAGTTGCGCTTCTTCTGGAAGACGACGAGCTCGGCGTCGGGTCGAGCGTCGATCTCGACGTCGTGGCCGCGAGCCCGCAGTGCGTCGGCGATGTAGTGCGCGCGCAATCGCGCGCTGGCCTGGGAAATCGGGCCGAACGGAAAGAAAGAAATACGCATCACAAACCCACGACGCGCGCGAGGAGCGCGTTCCACCGATCGATGTAGCCGTTGATTCCGAAGAGCTCCTGCGCCGTGGCTCGACCCGCGCGCCCGATTCGCCGGACTTCCCGCGGATGTCGATAGAGGTACTCGAGATGATCGAGCAGCTCGTCCATGTCGTTGCTGCAGAAGCCGTTCACCCCATTGCGGATGTACTCGCTCTCCCCGTGCGAGTCCGTCGTGACGATCGCGAGGCCCGTGAGCATCGCTTCAGTGCGCGCGCGCGGGTTCGCAGATGCGTAGCTCGGATGGAAGAAGATCGAGCTCGACCGAAGGAACTGTCGGTACTTGGTGAAGCTCGCGAATTTGACGTCCCGCCCTACCCACGTGACGGGAACGCGCTCCTCGGCACGCGGGATCGCCGCCACGTTTCGGCACTTTCCGTGCTGCTGTGAAAAGGGCTGCACGTGGAGCACGTTGTGGTTCGCGTAGTCGGTCGCGGGCCACTCCTCCGCGCTCATCCCGTGATGGATGTACGTCGAGCTGGGGACCGCCCAGAGCTCGTGCGCGGTCTTGCTGTTCGCGACCATGTGGCAGTCGCCGATGAGCTCGCGCATCTGTGCCGACGAGCAGCCGTCGACCATGTTGCAGCCGTGATTGATGACGATCTTCGGGCCGCGATACGCGTCACGCATGCGCAGGAACAAGAAGCGCTTGGCAGGCTCGTGGTACGTCCACTGGTCGACGTGAAGGATCATCACGTCGGACTCGATCGCGTCGTGCGAAGGCACCCACGTGATCGAGGGCGGTATCGGCCGCTGATCGGTGTGCCAATTGCGCGACGTGCCCGCAATGAAGAAGAAGTCGTGCGGGAGCTTGGCGAGCTCGTAGTCGTGCGCCGTGTGCCAAGGATACTTTACGATCCGATGTCGGGTAGTCATCACATCTCGCTCGATTCGGTGGAGCCGTTCATCGATGCCGGCTCCACAAAGGATTTCTCGAGGCCGAAGATCCCGGCGACGTCGCGCAGACGGTCGCGCAGCTCGGGCTCTCTTACGTCGAGGTGCGTCGGATCCCACCGATAGGCGAGCTCGAACACCGCGCGGCGCGCGTCGAGCCCCGGCGGTCGAGCGCGGGCCACGCCGAACAAGTCGATCTCGACCGTTCCGTCGGCGCGACAAAGCACGCTGATCCGAGCGCCGCGATCGTCCCATCCGCCCGGCGGCGGATCGGTGCCGACGACGAGCGACACCGGAGCCTCGAAGAACGCGCGGCGCGCGGCCTCCGAAGCGTTCCGCAGCTCGTCGAGCAGTGCGCCATAGCGCGTTCGCACGGTGCCGAGCGCGTCCTGCTTTTCCCACGCGCGCAGCGCCGCAGCGTGTCCGGGATGGAGCACCTGCAGGATCCGCGAGTTCTTGCGTTTGAGCTGCTCTCTCGCCGCACCGAACGAGAGCCCCCGCGCGTGCAGGATGAAGCGCGAGCAGTCGACGCGGTGCACCAGCCCCACGCGCGAAGCGCGCTCGTTCCAGTCGTTCTCTTCGCCGTAGCCGCGGAGAAACAGCTTGTCGTCGAGATACCCGACGCGCTCGATCGCGCGCCGCTTGATGAGCATGCAGAACCCGGACGTGCTCGGCACCGGGTCCAGGGCGCGCTCCGACACGAAGCCGAGGACGCGCTGCGCCATCGGTGCGGTGACGCCCGGGGGCAGCTCGTGGTCGCCGTAGGCACGCGGGACCGAGTACACGCCGGCGGCGTTGCTGAGCGCGCAGACCGACGCCGTCGCGTCATCGAGGTGTGCTGCCACGCTCAGGCGCGGGAGCCACCCCGGGGTGGCTTCGGTGTCGCTGTTGAGCAGCAGGACGTCGTGATCCGGAGCCGACTCGCGAATGCCGCGATTGACCGTCGACACGAAGCCGAGGTTGCGCGAGTTCCGCAGGTGCTTCGTGCGGCGCCAGCTCGCCGCGAACGCCGTGCAGACATCGTCCACGCGGCGATCGCTGCTGTGATCGTCGACGAGCACGATCTCGGTCGTTTCGGGCGTGTCCGACGTCCGGATCGATCGCAGGCACCGATCGAGGGCGTAGGGCGCGTTGAAGATCGGAATGACGACCGAGACAGCCGGCCGCGCGGAGAGCCGCGCTAGCGGGCGCTCGGGGACCGAGCGCTCGAGGGCCGTCGCGAATCGTTCGACCGCTTCGCGCGCGAGAGGAGAGAACGAGATGATGGGTCGCATCACGGCCTCCCGTGCTCAGCGCACTCCGAGCGCGGCGAGGCGCTCGAGCGCGAGGGCGTTCTTCACCGCGCGGCCCTCGGGGTCGGGACGTGCATCCTGCAGCGCATCGAGCAGGTCGCGCGCGACCTGCGGCCAGCCGAAGCCGCGGATGCGCGCGAGCCCGGCGATTCGCAAGCGCTCCGCGAGCTCCGGGTCGCGATAGAGGCGCTCGATGCCCGCCACGATCGCCGCCGGGTCTCGGCGCGGTACGACGATCGCGGTCTCCTCGTGGATCGCGTAGTCGATCGTGCCCGCGTCGGTGCAGACGAGTGGTGTCCCGGACGCCATGGCCTCGGCGGCCGGGTTCGACCAACCGCCGTCCTCCTCGGCGCAGACCATCACGTCCATGTCCCAGAAGAATTCGCGGACGCGTTCCTTCTGCAGCGCGCCGTGGAACACCACGGGGAACTTCACGTCGAGGTGCAGCGGCCCTTGGTCGAACGCGTGCAGCTCGAGCGGCACGCCTCGAGCGTGGAGGCTCTCGCACGCTTCGAGGGTGTCCTCGAAGCGTTTGCTCGGTTTGCGCCTCCCGGGATACGCGCCGATCTTGAGTCGCGGGCCGCGCGGACGGCGCTGCGGCGGAGGACGGAACGTCTCGAGGTCGACGCCGCCGGGCACCACCGTGGGCGCGTACCCGACGTACTGTGCCGCGGAGTAGGAGGAGTTCGCGATGATCACGTCGGGATTCACCGCGGCGATCTGCGCGTGATTGAGCGGGCTGCGACCCCAGCCGTTCAGGAGGTAGACCGCCATCACCTTCGCGCGGAAGAGCGGCATCGTCAGCATCACGCCCCCGAACGCGTCGCCGCAGAGGACGACGTCCCACTCCTGATCGATCACCTCGGAGTAGAGCTTCACCTCGACATCGGGGTAGTCGGAGCGCGTTCCGGCGACCTGGGTCTCGCGGTTCTCGGGCTGTGCGATGACGAAGCGCACGCCGAGCTTCGCGAACTGTCGCGCGAGCTCGAAGAAGCGATTCACTCCGCCGAACACCTTCGTGTGCGGCAGCAGAGCGACGATCGCCTGCACGGGTGCCTGGTGCTGCGCCACGAGCTCGCGCCGTTTGTCGCGCACGCGCTGCACGTGCTCGAACTGCAGTCGGCGCGAGCGCAGCTCGACCACGGCGGCCTCGACGCGATCGACGTCGAGCTGGTCGATCGGCGCGAAGGACTCTCGTAGCGAGGGATTCGTGTAGTCCAGCTGTTCCAACGAGTAGCAGCCGGTGAGCGCGAGCTCGAAGCCGAGGCACGCGAGCCCGAGACGCAGCTCGCGGCGCAGCTGGAAGTGATCCCAG
This sequence comes from Sandaracinus amylolyticus, assembly GCF_000737325.1. Lineage (NCBI taxonomy): Bacteria > Pseudomonadati > Myxococcota > Polyangiales > Sandaracinaceae > Sandaracinus > Sandaracinus amylolyticus. Next base: position 7,902,387 of record NZ_CP011125.1, on the reverse strand, counting down.
GTCTTCTCGAGATACGCGAGCTGCTCCTCGGCGCGCGCCGCGTGGTAACGAGCGCTCGAGAGCTGGAGCGTCTTGAGGCCGCGGTGGACGCCGAAGTGGAAGGCCTGGAACGGCGACGGATTCGGAGCGTGCACCGCGTCGCGCAGGAAGGTCGGCCAGACGACGAGACGCTTGCGGCTAGGCACTTGCGTGTGATCGGTGAAGAGCGAGTCCTGCCGTTCGTTGCTCCACTCGACCGTCTTCCGATACGCGTTGATTCCCTGGATCGGACCGCCGGAGAAGAAGTCGAGGATCGCGACCGAGAGCAGATCGATTCCCGGGTTCGCCTGGAACACGCGGACGATGCGCTCCACGAAATCCGGGGACGTCAGCACCATGTCTGCGTCGACCTTGATCAGCAGATCGCAGTCGCTCCGCTGGAACGCCGTCATCAGGGTCGCGACGGATTCCTTCTTCCCGAGGCCCGAGAAGATCTCGTGCTTCATGCGGGAATAGCGCTGTTTGCGTACCGACTCGACGCACTGTTCGAATTCGTTCTCGTCACTGTGCAGCGTGCCGACCATCACGCGCAGGGGAGGGGCGTCTCGGAGGCCGCCGTACGGCACACCTTCGGTCGACGTCCACTCGCGATAGAGCGTCTTGGCGAACACCCGAAGTGCGGAGCTCGAGAGGCGCAATCGCTCCTCGGGGCTCGCGATCACCGCCGGAACTTGCTCCTGACCTCCGACGAGCGATGCGAGCTGGCGCTCCAACGCCGCACGCTGCTCGCGCTCGCGCGCCAGAACGTCTCGCAGATCGTCGAGCGCCCGCTGCGCACGAGCCCGCTCCGCCTCCGCGTGCTCGAGTCGTCCGGCCGATTGACGCGCACGCACCTCGAGATGCCTCGCGGCAGCGCGCGCGCGTCCGAGCTCGGCTGCGAGCTCGGACGCGACTCCTGAGCCGTGATCCGGTCGTGCTGCCTCGTTCGCGCGCCGCATCAGGAGCAGCGGGTCCTTCGCGAGCAGCCCGAAGGGATCGTCGTCGTCGACCAGGGGCCAACGACGCTCGCGGAACGCCTCGTGCAAATCGAGCTGCGCCCGCGTGAGCTGTGCGTCCGACGTGCGCTCGGGCTCGTCGCGCGCGGTGGTGCCGATCTCGTCGAGCGAGGCGAGCGTGGTGCCGCGCGCTCCCAGGAACTCGTGCAGCGCGCGAGCCACGCCGAGCGGGTCGCGACGGAGGTCGTCGTGTCGCACCAGCAGGCGCGCGGCCCCACGAGAGTGGTGGAGCGCGCTCAGCATCGAGAGCTGCCACATCGCGAGCCCGGCGCTGAGCGGGACTCCTTCCTCGCGGCGCAGCGTGTCGGCGGCCGCGAAGGGATGGCGATGCAGGACGACGTACGCCGGGCTGTCTGCGACGGAGTGCCATACCGGCAGCGTCAGGCACAGCCGGGGGTCGTGGAACACGACGAGCGGCGAGCGCGGCAGTGCGCGGCGCGCTCGGTCCACCAGCTCGCTCGGCGGATTCGCGATCGTGTCCGCGAGACCATCGGGGTCGCTCCACTCGCGAACGCCGTCGGCGGCGCCGAGCAGCGCCTCGTCGACCTCCCTCGAGGGCGACTTCTCCACTCGACACCCGAGCAGGCGCAGCACGTGCGCGAGCTCGCCACCACCGCCTCCGCGGGCTGCCAGAACGATGATCATGCTTGCTCCAATCCCATCACAGCAGCCGGGAGAGCTTGCGTGCGATCTCGAATCGCGAGTGCGCGAAGAAGAGCTTCGGGTCGCGGCGGAGCTTCGCGAGCCTGCGACTCGCGAGCTCGAGCACGGCAGGCTCGAGGAGCTTGGGAGCGGCGCCGGCGAGCGCGCGCGCGAACGGAGTCGCCGGCTGGCTGCCGCCGGGCTTCTTCGCGGTGCTCGGGTCGCGACCGAGCGTGTGGGCGACATCGGCGCGCAGCGGCTCGGACATGGCGCGCCGCCGCGCCGCCGCGAGCTGCGCGGCGAGATCGTCCAGCGTGCGCTCGCGCTCAGCGACGCGCGCATTCGCGGCCGCGAGACGCTCGTTCGCCGTCGTGAGCTCGGCGATCCGGGTGTGCGCGTCGCGAAGCGCGGCTTCGAGGCTGGTCGCGCGCGTCTCGATGCTGTCCCTCGCCGCCTCCTCCTCGATCACGCGTAGCGCGTTCCGCTGGGCGCGCTCCAGTGCTTCCGCGAGCTCGCGCTCCGTGCGCTCGAGCGCGCGGCGCTGCTCTGCGAGGCGTCCGATGAGCTCGGCGCGCTCCGCCGCGCGACGGTCGCTCTTCGCGTGGAGCGCGGCGAGCTCGAGCTGCGCGTCGACGCGCGCCTGCTCGAGCTCGTCGAGGAGCGCGCGGATCGACGGCGGCGTCGCGAGCTCGCGAAGCAAGGAGGACAGCGCGTCGTTGCCTACGACACGGCGCGGATCGACGAGGATGGCGAGACCGTGGAACCCCGGCACGAACACGAGGTCGAGCGGGTGCGCGGTCTGCGCGCGGAACTCGTCGAGCGCGACGCGTAGTCCGTTCTTCCCGGTGCCGAGCTCCGGCTTCTCGGGCGACACGCCGCTGGTGTCGCGCACGATGGTGATCGGGAACGGCGCGGTGCCGGCCAGGCGCGCGAGCAGGCGCAGCGCGTGGAAGATCCCGTTCCAATCCGGATCGTGTCCGATGAGCACGAGATCCGGCGCTGCGTCGAGCGTGGCGATCTCGTCGAGCGAGAGCCCTTCGCGCGCGCGAACGCGGTCTCCGGCGCTCGCGCGCAGCTCGCTCGCCACTCCGCCGCTCGATTCGCCCACGAGCTCGAGCGAGCGCAGCGGCTCTCCCGCGCTCTCGAGGAGGAGCGCGGCCCCGGACGCTCCGGGCGCGGCGATCTCGACGATCGATCGCGGTGCGACGGCGCGGGTGAGCGCGCGCAGCAGTGCATCGTGGCGGACAGGCGGCGGCGTTCGTTCGTCTCGCATGAAAAGCCTCTCTCGGGATCAGGAACGGCGAATCGGTCCGACGCGCGACGAGGGCGGTCGCGCGCTCGACCAGAGTGTTCGGATGGCCCAGAGGCGGGCAGTGCGCAGAGACGCCCCCGGATCTTCGCGGAGCTTGCGGAGCTCGCGCCGCAGCGCGCCCCAGCGAGTGCGATCTTCGGCGAGCGCGTGCTCACGCGCGGCGCGCATCGCCGACGCCGACATCGCGGGTAGGACCGCACCGCGATCTCGAACCGTTGCGATCACGCGCTCCCAGAAGCCCGCGCTGTCGGCGAGCAGAGGAGGAATCGAGTGTGCCAGTCGAGCGTCCCGCATCGGGGCTGCAACCGTCGCCCACCGATCGATCGGAGAGCCCGGCGCGGAGGCGAGCACGGGTCTTCGCAGCCGCCACGCGTCGTACACGAGGGGGCCGCTCTCGCCGATGACCGCGGTCGCGGCGCCCAGGAGCGGCGCGACGACACGACTCTGGAGCGGCCACTGCACGACGTGAGCGGGCAGGGCGGGGCGGCGGCGGGGCACCACCGCGTGCCACTGCCAAGCGCGGTCCTCCTCGTGGGGAATCGCACCATCCGCGGGATCTTCGATCAGCGCCCAGCGGCGCGTCGGGTCCGGTGAGCCACGCAGCGGGTGCGCGATGAGCGGGGCGAGACAGCGCTCCCACGGCGACCAACCGTCGCCGCCCTCCCAGGCAAGCGCCGACGCGCCGAGGCGGGTGGCCTCTCGCGCGGCGTCGTCGTCGTCGACAGGTCGGTCGAGCGTGAGCGTCGGTCGCACGCGCGAGCCGCGCAGCACGTCGAGCTCGGCGCCGCGATCGGTCACGATCGCGAACGGCACACGCGCGATGCGCGCCCGCACCGCCGCAGCGAAACGATCGTCGCCCTCGACTCGCACGCGGACCGCGTTCATGCGGCGACGCTCCGGAGTGATCGAACGACGTGCTGGAGCGCGCGCCAACCGCGGTCTGCGCCACCACGCTCGTCGGCGAATCTCATGCAAGACTCGCTCGCTCGCATGCGCGCATCATCGTCGCGCCACCGCGTCAGCGCCGTCGCCCAGTCGTCGGCAGTGGTCGCGTGCACGAGCCCTTCGCAGTCGAGCTCGGGACGCGCGCATGACGGCGACGCGACCGTGGGGCAACCGAACGCCGCCGCCTCGAGGAACTTGATCGGGGACTTGCAGCGGTTGAAGCGCGTCTCGGCGCGCGGCCAGAGGTTGACCCACGCGCTGGCGAGCAATCGCGGGAGGTGATCGAAGGGCACCGCCGGAATGCGCCGTACCCGGGACGACGGAAATCCGCTCGCGTCCCACGCGAGGTTGCCGACGATCTCGAGCTCCGTGTCGTCGTGGGCGCGCATCCACTCGGCGAGCCCGCTCGCGATCGCCGCGAAGCTCGCATCGTGCGTGGGCGACCCCGGGAAGAACCGCATGACGCGGCTGTCTCCCGGCCACCAGCGCGGATACAGCGCGCGTCCTTGCTCGATCCACGCGGGCGAGAGCCCGTTCGGTACGACGAAGACCGGGGCCCCGGGGCACGCTGCGCGAAGCTCGCCCGCGAGCTCGTCGGTCGCCGCGGTGTAGCCATCGAACGCAGGCAACATCGATGCGTACGCGCGATGCGCTCGCTCCATCCATTCGCGCGTGAGCCCACCGCTCTGCACTTCGGGCCGCTCCTCGGCCGAGCCCGCGAACAGAAGATCGTCGTAGTCGGCGATGCGCGTCACCCCGAGCCGCTGCGCGGACGCGAGCGCGCGGAGCACGTGCCGCGTGGGATACGGGCGGACGACGACCAGCGCATCGGTCGACTCGAGCGCCCGCGCGGGGAGCGCCTCCGCGATTACCACGTTCACGCGGTGCCCGACCTCGGCGAGATTGCCGATGCGATAACGACAGGACGCGACCGCCTTCGCGCGCGCGAGCGCCGAGTACCAGAAGAGCACGCGAGTCTCTCCGTTGCTTCGCGCGGTACGAGACGGCGGGCGCAGCCGAGAGGCGACGGTGTGGAGCAGCGTGAACATCGACGCTCGGGCTCGGTCAGACTTGCGGCCAGACGAGGGCGAAGAGCTTGAAATAGAGCGGGTACGTCACCGGCCGCGTCATGTCGGTGATCGTCCACGGCCACGCGCGGTAGACGCGATATCGCCAGTGCGAGCCCGGCAGCGAGCTCGCGATCGCGTCTGCTAGCGTCTCCGGCGTGAAAGCCTGTTTGTGCGAGTGAGGAGAGCTGCGCGACGCCAGCTGATCGGGGTAGTGGTCGGGGAGGAAGCGCAGGTGTTCGTATCCGACGGCTGCGCGTCGTCCCGTCCAGTACTCGCAATTCGGCGTGCTCAGGACGAACAGCTTGTGAGTACGCCGGAGGTATTCCGAGAGGAACGGGATCGTATCCGCAGCCTCGAGGTGCTCGACGATCTCGAGCGCGACCCCGATGTCGCCTTCGGCGCTCTTCCCTTCGGGACTGAACGGGTGCCTCACGTCCACGTCCTCCGCGATCAGGGCGCTGCGGATGGCATCGTCGAGCTCGAGCCCGACGTAACGTCGAGGAGCGTCGAACAGCTCGGATTTCCCGACCCACTTGTCGAGCCGCGTCCGCCCGCAGCCGATGTCGAGGCACGAGTCGAACCGGAGCTCGTGCGCGACGCAGTGATCGCGGACGAGAGCGTGCACCGTTCGCTGGTCACGGACTCCGAACGTGGGATGTCCGGTGGTCGACTCGCTCATCTCTCCGCTCCGTGCGCTAGCTCCACGTGCGCGCTGCGGGTCGCACGCCACGCCACGCCGCTCCCCTTCGTTCGACCGCGCAGCCGCACGTAGAAGTTCCCGTTGAGCTGGTTCTCCCAGAGCAGCCAGCGCCGGAAGCTCTCGTAGAGCTCGCGATCGAACGTGCCCGGATCGCGGAAGAACTCGCCGAGCGAGCCCTGGAACGTCAGCCCCGGCATGTCGTAGACGGCCGTCCCCGTCACCTTCACCGGCGCGCCGTGGTGGAACGCCTGGAGCGCAGTCGTGCTGTTGATCGCGATGCACCCGCGCGTGTGCTTGAGCATCGTCGGCAGGTGGAGGTCGTGCACGTAGATCAGCCGATCCCCGAGCCCGTGCTCGCGACGCAGCCGCTCCATGAGCGCGCCGTACTCGCGGAACGGGCGGTCCATCGGGTGATGTTTGAGCACCAACGAATCGCGCGGGTCGGCGTGCCGCGCGAACTCGCGCACGACCTCCTCGACGAAGTCGGTCACGTCGCGGTAGCGCGAGTGCATCAGCTGGAAGTCGAAGTGCACCTGCAGCGCGACGAGGAAGAAGCGCCCCGAGAGCGGCCCCGCGATGCGCTCGAGCAGGTGTGCCTCGCGCTGCAGATACCACTGCTTGCGTGCCGCGCCGCGCACCCACGCGAACGCCTGCTTGAACGCGTTGAGCTCGTGGTGGTGTCGGTAGTGCGGGAACCGATGGTTCCCGAAGGTGCACGTCAGCGCGTTGACGGTGTGGTACCAGGCCGCGCGCCCGAAGCTGTCGCCGACGGGCGCGGCGACGGGCGGCTCGGGCAGCCGCGCGCGTCGGTACACGTCGGGATCGCGCGGGAGGTTCGAGTACCCGTTGACTCCGTCGCGCTCGAGCGTGATCCAGTCGGGTCGCAGGTAGCCTTCCTCGAACACCCACAGCGCGAGGCTGCGCTCGCGCGCGATCTCGCGCGCCACGCGATGATGTGCCCGGCAATCTCCGAACACGAAGATCGCGTCGACCGCGCGCTCGTCGATCACGCGCCCGAGGAAGCCGCGCAGCTCGGCGAGCTGGCCCCGGAACGTGATCGCGTCGGGCCCTCGATAAAAGAGCTCGTCGCCCGCGTGGAAGTTGATCTTCGTGGTGCGGATCCCCGCCGCGCGCAGATCTTCTCCGAAGCGCCGGAAGAAGGGCCCGGCCGGGCCCTGCATCAGCAGCGCGCTCTCGAAGCCCAGCGCGCGCAGCGCGTCGACGTTGCTCGGCTCGGCCTTCGTCGTCGGTCGTCCGAGCAGCGTACGCGCGAGGTTCGCCGCCTTCCCGAGCTCGCGCCGCGCCCACGCGCTCTTGCTCGGCGCGGGCTCTCTGGCGCGCGCGTCGAGCAGCTCGTCGACGACGCGCTCGGGCGTCGTGAGGCGATTGCTCGCGGCGCTCACGTAGCGCGGATAGCGGAGCAGCGTCGCGGCGACGAGCTCGTCGAGCGTGCGGCGGCGCGTGCGGCGAGGGTGCGGATGGCGATCCTCGGTGAGCCCCCAGCCCGCGTAGAACGGCTGTCCGTACACGACGACGCGCAGCCCGCGCAGCAGCGCCTCGAATCCGACGAGCGAGGTCATCGTGTGCACCTCGTCGGCGACCGCGAGGCAGTCCGCGAGCGTCGCGTCCTCGACGATCTCGTCGGCCCACGCGCTCGCGCGCGCGGGATCGACCGCGCCCGCACGATTGCCGCGCACCACGTCGGGGTGCGGCTTCCAGATGACGTACGCGTCGGGGCGCGCCGACCGCGCCTCGCGCAGCAGCGCCTCGTTGCTGCGCACGTCGATGCATCCCAGCCTGATCGACGCGTCGTCCTCGACTTGGCCGACCACCAGCACGACGCGCCGCTCGCCGCGCTCGCGCGGGCCGACGTGCGTGCGCGCGCCCACGTTGTACTTGCTGATCCCCGCGCGCACGATGCGCGCGCGGAGGTCGCGCGCGCGCTCGAGCTCGTCGTGATCGAAGTCCGCCGTCTCGAGGATCGTCTCGAGCGCGCTCGGCGAGCGCGGGTCGAAGTAGATGCCCCGGTCGTCGAAGACGAGCGACGCCGGCGCGTTCAGGTCGCTCCCGAGGCCCACCGAGCGCAGGAATCCGTCCTCCACGCGCACCAGCGGCACACCGCGCCGATCGGCGAGCGCGCGCACGTCGTCGTTCGCGCGGCTGCCCCAGATCACGATTCGTGATCGATCGTTCAACAACGACTCGGCAGCGCGCGCATCGCTCGCGAAGTCGACACGCGTCATCGGCGCGCCCACGAAGCGCGGCGCGAACGCGCGACGCCACGGCGAGAACCCGACGCACACGAGGTGCTCGCCGCTCTCCTGCGCGGTGCGTCGCTGCAGCGCGAGGTGCTCGGCGACGCGCTCGTGCTCGCAAGGCGCCCCGGTCTCGGGATCGACGTAGCGCGCGTAGTGGAGGTACGCCTCCGCGAAGACGTGCTCGATCGTGCGCGACGCGCCGCGACGATCGGGCACCGGCGCGCGATCGTCGGTGAGCCCCCAGCCCGCGTAGAAAGGCACGCCGAAGCACGTGACGCGCTTGCCCGCGATCAGCGCCTCGAGGCCGAGCTGCGACGTCGCGACGTAGACGCGATCGACCTCGTCGAGCAGCGCCATCGCGCTCGAGGGCTCGCCGAAGAGGCGCACCCGGGGATCGCGCGGGATCGACGCGAAATTCGCGTTCTTCTTCCCGAGCACGACGTCGGGGTGCGTCTTCACCACGATCTCGGCGTCGGGGTTCTCGTCGAGCGCGGCCTCGAGCATCCGATCGAACGCGCGCGGCACGCACATCCCGAGCGAGATCGAGAGATCGCCCGCGGTCTGATCGACGACCAGTACGCGCGGCCGGGTGCGCTCACCCAGCGTGCGCGAAGGCGCGTCGTTGTACTTCGACAGATGCTCGCGGCGCATGAACGCCATCGCGCGCCGCGCGCGGTCGAGCGTCGTCTCGGGCAGCGCGTCGATGCGCGCGAGGCGCTGCTCGATCTCGCTCGGCTGCGTCGCGTCGTAGTGGATGCCGACCGCGTCGATCACGATCGAGAGTGGCGGATCGCCCGTCACGCCGGGCGAGAACGAGCGCAGGAATCCGTCCTCGAGCGCGAAGAACGGCACGCCGTGCTCGGCCGCGTAGCGGCGCGCGGGCTCGGTGTTCGGCTTCCGTCCCCAGCCCACCACCGCGTCGACGCGTGCGCGCGACGAAGGCCAGAGCACGACATCGTCGGCGCCGAGCAGCGCGCGGATGTGCGGGATGCGCGCGATGCCGCGCGACCACACGCCCACGCGCCCGAGCCTTCGCGTCTCGCTCGTCACGACGCCATCGCCCGTCGCACGCGCTCGAGATCCTCGGGCGTGTCGACGCCGTGCTGCGGCGCCTCGTCGAGCACGCTCACGTGGATGCCGATGCCGAGCTCGAGCGCGCGAAGCTGCTCGAGCGACTCCGCGCGCTCGTACGTCGCGACGGGCGCTTCGGACAGCGCGCGCAGCGTGCCCGCGCGATACGCATAGAGCCCGAGGTGGCGCAGATAGGGCACGCCCGCGGGCAGTGCACTCGGCGCGCCAGCGGCGAACGCATCACGCGCGAACGGGATCGGCGCGCGGCTGAAGTACAGCGCGTAGCCGCTGCGATCGAGCACGACCTTCACGACCTGCGGCGCGAGCACCTCGCGCACCTCGTGGATCGGCGTGGCGAACGTCGCGATCCCGGCGCGCGCATTCGACGCGAGCGCGCCCGCCAAGCGACCGGGCAGCGTGATCGGAACGAGCGGCTCGTCGCCCTGCAGGTTCACCACGATCGCGTCGTCGCCCCAGCCGCGACGGCGCGCGACCTCGGCGAGGCGGTCGGTGCCGGTCGCGTGATCGGGCGACGTCATCATCGCGATCCCGCCCGCGCGCTCGATCACCTCGGCGATGCGCGCGTCGTCGGTCGCGACGAGCGCCTCGACCGCGCCCGACGCGACCGCTTTCTCCCAGACGTGCACCACCAGCGGCTTGCCCGCGATCTCGGCGAGCGCCTTCGCAGGCAGTCGGCTCGACGAATAACGCGCGGGGACGACCACACGGAACGGCTCGCTCATCGTCGCAACAGCTCCTCGCACGCCGCGCGCAGCCGACCTCGTGCGTCGAGCAGCGCGTCGCACACCTCGCGCACCGCGCCGCGCCCACCGCGCTCGCGCGTGACCCATGCGGCTGCCTCGCGCACGAGCGGGTGCGCGTCCGCGACCGCGATGCCCACGCCCGCCGCGCGCATCGCCGGCAGATCGAGCACGTCGTCGCCCACGAACGCGATCGATGCGAGCGGCACGCCGAGCGTCGCGGCGAGCTCTGCGATCGCGACGCCCTTGTCCTCGCGGCCGTCGAGCAGGTGCGCGACCTTCAGATCGGCGAGCCGACGCACCAACATCGGCGAGCGCTTCGCGGTGATCACCGCGACCGCGATCCCTTCGTTCTGCACGAGGCGCATCCCCATGCCGTCGCGCACGTGGAAGGTCTTGAGCACCTCGCCGTCCGCGCCGTACGTCAGCGATCCGTCGGTGAGCACTCCGTCGACGTCGAGCGCGAGCGCGCGCACCGCCGCGAGCTTCTCGCGCAGCGCGACGCCGTCGAGCGTCACAGCCCCTCGGCGTAGGGCCGCGACTTCACCACACGATCGATCTCGACGAGCGCGCCGAGCAGCTCCTCCATGCGACCGAGCGGCCACATGTTCGGCCCGTCGCTCAGCGCGACGCTCGGATCGGGGTGCGTCTCCATGAACACGCCCGCGACGCCCGACGCGACCGCCGCGCGCGCGAGCACTGGCACGAACTGCGACTGACCGCCCGAGCTCGTGCCCTGACCGCCCGGCTGCTGCACCGAGTGCGTCGCGTCGAACACGACCGGGCACTTCGTCTCGCGCATGATCGCGAGGCTGCGCATGTCCGAGACGAGCGTGTTGTATCCGAACGACACGCCGCGCTCGCACACCATCACCTGCGAGTTGCCCTCGGCGCGGAACTTCTCGACGACGTTCTTCATGTCCCAGGGCGCGAGGAACTGGCCCTTCTTCACGTTCACCGGCTTGCCGGCGCGCGCGACCCTTTGAATGAAGCCCGTCTGCCGCACGAGGAACGCGGGCGTCTGCAGCACGTCGACGACCGACGCGACCTCGTCCATCGGCGTGTCCTCGTGCACGTCGGTGAGCACCGGGACGCCGACGCGCGCACGCACCTCTTCGAGCACCGCGAGCCCCTGCTCCATGCCCGGCCCGCGGAACGCGGTGCCCGACGTGCGGTTCGCCTTGTCGAAGCTCGCCTTGAAGACGTAGGGCACGCCGAGCTTCGTCGTGATCGCCTTCATCGCCTCGGCGACCTCGAGACAGAGCTCGCGGCTCTCGACGACGCAGGGCCCCGCGATCACGAAGAGCGGGAGACGATTGCCGATCTCGAACCCAGCCAGCCTCATCCCACTTCTCCGATCACAGCCCGGTCCGGATCACGACCGAGGCCGCGACCGCGAGCTGATAGATGACCTGCGCGAGATCGATCCCGTTCTGGAGCCACTTGTCGTCGACGTTCGGCGGGATGATCACTTCGTCGCCCGGCTGCAGGCGGATGTCGCCTCCGCCGATCTCGATCTCCGCGTTCGCGCGACGCACGATGATGTGCCCGCGGTTCGCGCGATCCGTGTAGCCGCCCACCATGCGCACGTAGTCGTCGACGCGCAGATCGGGCCGGAACATCACGGCCTGCGACATCATCACCTCGCCGACGATGCGCACGACGTTCGTGTGCGGCGGGATGACGATCACGTCGCCGTCCTCGAGGATCACGTTCACCTGCCGGCCCGCGGTCGACGTCACGACGATGCCGTGCGGCTGCGCTCGTCGTGCCTGGGCCACGAACGTGCGCATCATCTCCGCCTCTTGACGACGAATCGCGGCCTCGCCCTGGGTGTCGCTCTGCGCGAGGAGCACGGCGCGCTCGAGCCGATCGAGGCTCTCCTGCAGCGACTGTCGCTGCTGCGCCTGCACGCTGCGGCGACGGAGCGACACCGCGCCGACGTTCGCGAGCTCGGGATCGACGGGGACGTAGTTCAGCAGATCGAGCAGCCGCGTGCCGCGCGCGACCGCGAACTCACCGTGTCCGAGGAACTCGCCTTGGACCCGCACCACGATGAAGTCCGCCTGCAGGTCCCGGCGAAACGTGACGATGTCCCCGTCGCGCAGTCGTACATCGCCGAAGCTCGAGACCGCGAAGGTGCGCGCGGTGGGAAGCCCTTCGCGCGCGCCGCGCACCGTGACGGAGTCGACCCGCGCACCCGGCGCGATCACCTCGAGCACGTCCGCGCCGGTCGAGTCGCCGTCGCCCTCGAGCTCGACGAGCACTGGCTCGAGCTCGTGCGGCTGCACCTCGATCACCGGTCCGCGACGCCCGACGAGCACGACGTCTCCGTCCTCGAACTGCGGCGTGGTCAGCTGACCACGCAACAAGAAGTCGTAGAGATCGAGCTCGGCGATCGGCTGTCCTCCGCGCAGCACCGTGATGCGCCGATAGCTGCCCGCCTCGGGCTCGATCCCGCCCGCCTGGTCGAGGAACACGAGCACCGAGTCCGACGGGATGCCCGCATACCGCCCCGGCCGTCTCACGCCGCCCGTCACGAACACCGCAACCGGGCTCGCGTTGAGCAGGTTCGTGTAGACGTCGAACGAGCCGCGATAGAGGCGCTGCATCGCGGCGCGCACCGTCGGCGTGAGCTCGTCGTTGCGCACGCCCGCGACGCGCACCGGACCGACGCCCGGGAGGAAAAGGTTCCCTTGCGTGTCAACGGTGAGGATCTCGCTGACCGTGACCGCTCCCCAGGCGCTCACCATCACGCGATCACCCGGAAGCACGCGGTAGTCGGGGTTCAGCCCGCTCTCGCGTTGCGCGGCGTAGCTCCCGGTGAAGAGCGACGACCCGAAGGGTTGCGGCCGAGTTGCGGCGGGGACTGGCGGGACCGTCGTCGGCGCGGTCGCCGGAGCGGCCTGATCCGCGAGGCCCGGAGGCGGCGCTTCCTGAGCCGCTACGGGCAACGGCGCAGCGAGGACCGAGACGAGTAGGAGCGAGGAGATCGATCGTCGGACGAACATGATGATTGGGGCTCAAACGTTCGCGTGCTCGCGCACGGACGCGATGACGAGCGTGCCGATCCCGAGCAGCGCGAAGCTCACGACCAGCACGGTGAGCACCTCGCGCCACAGCACCGGATGCGCAGGCGCCTCGGGCAGCGAGGGGCCGGCGATGCGCACCACGTATCGATGCTGGCGTGCAGAGTCGACGCGAGCGACCTCGAGCGACGCGAGCGCGGCCTCGTGCAGACGCTCGGCGAGCTCCTTCTCGACGAAGATCGGCTCGAACCGCGCGATCGTGGCGCTCAGACCTTCGCCGCTGCCCGCCAGGCGCTGCGTCTGCTCGTCGATCTGGTGCTGCAGCGCGGCGACGCGGCGGCGCTGCTCCACGACCTGCGGTGCGTCGCGTTGAAGCGTGGCCGTCAGCGTGGCGAGCTCGGCGCGCGCGATCGCGAGCTCTCCCTCGAGATGGCTGCGGATGCCGAGCACCGCGGTCGCCGACGCCTGCGGGTTGAGCTCGGCGCCCTGGGCCTGCGCCTCGAGCAGCGCGGTGCGCGCGGTGGTCAGGCGCTCCGTCGCAGCCGTGACCTGCTCCTGCGCGAGCCGCATGCGATCGGCGCGCGCGCGCTCGCTGAGACGATTCACCATCTCTTCGCTCGCCTCGAGGATCGCCTGGCCGAACGCCTCGGCTTGCTGCGGAGAGAACGCGCGCACGCGGAGCGTGATCGTGCCCGCGTGATCGTCGAGCTCGACCGCGATGTGATCGAGGTAGTAGCGGTGGACGTCGTCGATCGGCGCGTCGGCGCTCAGGCGCGAGAGCCAGTCGCGATCGGAGCTCGAGTAGTGCTCGCGATAGCCGTGGTCGCGCGCGAGCCGATCGACCATGTCGCGCGACTCGATGTATTCCCCGACCACCATCGTGTCGCGCGAGGAGGATCCGGGGACGCTCGCGATCAGCGCCTGTAGCGGGGACGCCGCCGCGGGCGTGTCGGCCGACTGGATCGTGAACGACGTGACGGACTCGAACTGCGGCGACGCGATCGCGCCGAAGTAGATCCCTGCGATCAACGTCGGCACGCCGACCCCGAGCGAGAGGCGCGTCGTGAGACGGCGCGCGCGCAGCTTCCGGAGGACGCGGACCGTCTCGGCGCGCGCCTCGCCGCTGACCTGCGCCGTCACGCGGCCAACCTCCGGTACTCCTTCTCGGCGGTCTTCACGTCGTCGAACATCTCGATGCGGCCGGCGTCGAGGAGCACGAAGCGCGAGCAGTAGTCCGCGATCGTCGCGATGCTGTGGGACACCATGATGACCGAGCTCTTGGCCCGGCGCTCCGCGAACGCTTGGCGGCACTTCTCCTGGAACGGCTTGTCGCCCACCGCCGTGACCTCGTCGACGAGATACATTTCGAAGTCGATCGCCATCGAGAGCCCGAACGCGATGCGCGCACGCATGCCGGACGAGTACGTGCGGACGGGCATGTCGAAGTAGTCGCCGATCTCGGCGAACACGCGCGTGCGCTCGACGACCTCGTCGACGTCGGCATCGTAGATCTTCGCGACGAACCTGCAGTTCTCGGCGCCCGACAGCGAACCGGCGAAGCCGCCGCTGAACCCGATCGGCCACGAGATGCGCCCGCGGCGGATCACCTGCCCTGCGTCCGGCTGCTCGGCGCCACCGAGGATCCGCAGGAGCGTCGACTTCCCGGCGCCGTTCCGCCCGAGGATGCCGATGTTCTCCGTGTGGTTGAACGCGAGCGAGATGCGATCGAGCACGACGTGCGCACCGCGGTGGGTCCGGTACGCCTTCGTGACGTCGCGCAGCTCCATCACTGCGGGCCGCTCGTTCGCCGCGGACACGGTGCTCGACGACATCACGTCACCTCGATCCGGTGTCGCACCGAGCGCTCGAGCGTCAGCGCGAAGAAGCTGAGCGCGAGGATCCACGCCAGCACGTATCCGACGCTCTCGTATCCATCGCGGTAACCGCGGAACCACCCGCCGCGCACGATCTCCACGCAGTGGAAGATCGGGTTCCACAGGAGGAGCTCGCGGACGCGGAGTGGGAGCATGTGCGCCGTGAAGAACAGCCCCGAGGTCCAGAAGAGCGGTCGCATGAGGGGCCCCTTCATGCGCTCGATGGTCGGGAACACGAGCTGGAGCCCGCAGAGCAGCAGTCCGAGCGACCCGCCGAGCGCGGTCGCGAGCACCAGCCCGAGGGCAACGTAGAGAGGCGAGGCGAGCTCGAGCTCCCCGCGCACGATCGCGTTCCCGCCGAGGATGACCGCGAAGACCACGACGTACGTCGCGAGCTCCAGCGCGACGCGCGCGAACACGAGATCGAGCGTCTGGACCTGCGGGTAGAAGAGCAGCGCGCGGTTCGCGGAGATCGCCTGGCTCGCGCGCTCCTGCGTCTTGATCACGAGCTCGTAGGTCACGATCCCCGTGGTGAGGAACCCGACAACGTCGAGGTTCTCGGGCGTGCGGCGGTTGAGCAGGACGAAGGCCCCGTAGAACGTGAGCACCCAGAAGAGCGGCTCGGCGAGGGCCCAGAGATAGCCGAGCGCGTGGCCGCCGAAGCGCGTGCGCGTCTCGCGCGTCGCGAGTGCTCCGATCACGCGGAGCTGGACGCGCGCGCCGCGGAGCAGCGGGCTCACGGCGTGCCTGCCGTCGCAGCGAAGGGATCGTCGCCGCCGAACACGTCGGGCACGAACACCCAACCCGCGGCGCTCTCGCACGCGAGCCTCGTGCGAGCGCCCTGCTCGACGACCGGCGCGCAGCGTCTTCCGCTCGCGGTCGCGTAGGCTGCGCGCGGGACGAACACCCGACCCCCGACCTCGAGCGGCTGGTCCGCGGCGCTCTCGGGCAGGCGCGCGAGGAGCTCGCGATCGGCGTCGTCGGCCGGCAGGACGCCGGGTCGGAGCGATGCCTCGTGGTAGACGTCCTCGTCGCGGACGGGCGCACCGCCGCATGCTGCCAGCGCGAGAGCAACGCCCAGGACGGCGGCGTGGCGACGAGCCAGCAGCATCACTGTCAACGCTTCCGCGAGCGTACGAACAGCCCGCTGGGCTGTCCGTCGACGTCGAGCACGACGAGCGCGGGGAGGCCGTCGCTCTCCATGCGCTGCTCGGCGTCGAGCACGGGCACGTCCTCGTCCACGACCGGCAGGCTCGCGCTCATGATGTCGCGCGCGGACGCGCGCAGGCAGCCCTCGACGCTGTTCATCGCGCGCTGGAGCTCGATCGCCGAGATCATCCCGACGATCATCCCCTGCTCGTCGCGCACGAGCGCGACGCCGACGTCGCTCGACGTCAGCGCGAGCACGCACTCGCTCACGGCCGTGTCGGGGCTCACGAAGACGAGACCGTCGGTGAGCGCGACCTCACCGACGCGCGCGAGCCGACGTCCGAGACTGCCGCCGGGATGGATGCTCGCGAAGTCCTCCTCGCGGAAGCTGCGCACACGCATCAGCGCGATCGCGAGCGTGTCGCCCATCGCGAGCGTCGCGAGCGTGGAGCTCGTGGGCGCGAGGTTGTGCGGGCAGACCTCGCGATCGACCGACACGTCGAGCGCGAGATCGGCGCCGAGCGCGAGGCGCGACTCGGGCGCGCCGACCAGCGCGATCGTCGGCACGCCGCGGCGGCGCAGGTACGGCAGGAGCTGCAGGAGCTCGGCGGTCTCGCCGCTGTACGAGATGAGGATCACCGCGTCGCGCGAGGTGATCATGCCGAGGTCGCCGTGCAGCGCCTCGGTCGTGTGCACGAAGAAGCTCGGAGTGCCGGTCGACGCGAGCGTCGCCGCGATCTTGCGGCCGATGTGGCCCGACTTGCCGAGCCCGGTGACGACGACGTGGCCCTCGATGCCCTGCAGCATCCGGACGGCGCGGCCGAAGCGCTCGTCGAGGCGCTCGCCCAGCTTCGCGATCGCGGCGGCCTGCTGGCGGAGCGTGTCGCGCGCCTGGCGCGAGACGGCGTCGAGCACGACGGCGAGACCGTTGCCGCCGAGGCCCTTCGTCCCCGCGAACCCGGTGCCCGCGAAGCCGCTCGCGGTGCCTGCGAGCCCCGCCGCCGGGAACCCGGAGGCCGCGACCACACCCGAGCTCCGACCACCGCTCGTGTCGCGATCACCGCTCGTCGCGGAGCCATTGCTCGACGATCCCTCGGACCCGAGGGTCTCGCTTCCGAGCGTCTTCGCCGCTGCTTTCAGCCGCATCTCGATCCGGTCTCCCCGCAAAAGACGTCCTTGGTCGGTCGAACGTCGGCGCCTATGCAACGCGCCTCGCGGAGCCGCGGTTTAGCACCATCCGTGCCCCCTGTCGGAGTTCGCGACACTTCGGCGTTTTCACGAATGGTTCCGCAGGGCTCCGGCTCGGTTGCGGGCGGCCACGGCACGCCGCTGTGACATCCCTGTCATGGTCGGGAGTCGCCAAAAGCGAAGACCTGGAGGACCGCGCGCCCCGGCTCGTCCGCGTAGATCGACACGCCGAGCTCCCTGTCGCCGCGGCGCACGAAGAAGCGCAGCGCGTTTTCCTCGACGATCGTGGGATCGACCTGCCAGCCCGCGCGCTCGAGCTCGGCGCGCACCAGCGATTCCAGACCTTCCGGCGCGCTCGGGTACGCGACGCGCGCGATCGTCAGGGGATCATGCTCGCGCACCGGGAGGGGCGTGCCTCCAGGGATGGATGGAAGCTCCGCTGGCCAGCTGTGGAGCACCGAGTGCTCCGTGTCGGGCTCGGGGGCGTCGGCCGCGCGCGCACCGAGCACGGCGTCGAGCGCGGCGCCGGTGCATGCGTCGAGCGCTGCACAGTCGCGATGCGGCGCGCACGCGAGCGCCTCTTCCGGCATCGCGGAGTAGAGCCCTCCCGGCCGGCACGATCCGGCGCAATCGTTCTCCGCGTCGCTGCGCGCGATCCCTCGCGCGTCGAGGCACGCGGCGCTGTGCTCGCAGAGCGAGAGGCATCGCGCGTCGACGGGCGCGCTGGGCGGCGTGGGCGCGGGCGCATGGGCGTCCTCGGGGGCGCGCTCACCGCACGCGAGCGCGGCGCACGCGATCACGATCACGACGAGGCGCGCGCTCATGCGACGTCCTCGCCGCACGCAGTGAGCGCGAGCGCGAGCGCGAGCGGCGCGACTGGGACGGCGATTCGCACGGGGCGCCATTCTGTCCTCGCGAGATGTGCCGCGCTATATCGCGGCGACCATGAGAACGAGGCCGATCGCAATCCTCCTCGCGGCGTCGATCGCTGCGTGTGGCCCGAGCGCGACGACACGCGCGACCACACCCGACACCGCGCGCCAGGCCGCGTCGACGAGCGCGCCCGACGAGGCTCCGCCCGACGGGCCGCTGCCCGCGGGCGTCACGCCGCTGCACTACCGCATCGCGCTCGAGGTGCTGCCCGAGAACGATCGCTTCCGCGGCGAGGTGTGGATCCGCGCGCGCCTCGCGGAGGCGACCTCGCGCATCTGGATCCACGGCGCGCGCATGGACGTCTCGGCGGCGTCGATCGAGCGCGTGGAGGAAGAGAGCGACGAGCGCGTGAGCGTGCCCGCGACGTGGCATCCCGCGGAGCGCGAGGGCATCGCGGCGCTGCGCACGCAGACGCCGGTCGGGCCCGGCGACGTGACGATCCACATCGCGTACGAGGCGCCCTTCGATCGCCAGCTGAAGGGGCTCTATCGCGTCGACGTGGGCGACGATCACTACGCGTTCACGCAGTTCGAGGCGACGAGCGCGCGCTACGCGTTCCCCTCGTTCGACGAGCCGCGCTGGAAGACGCCGTTCGACATCGAGCTCACGGTGCACCGCGAGCACGTCGCGATCGCGAACACGCGCGAGCTCGAGCGCACGCAGCTCGAGAGCGGGCTCGATCGCGTGCGCTACGCGACGACGCTGCCGCTGCCGACCTATCTCGTCGCGATGGCGGTCGGTCCGCTCGACGTGGTCGAGGGCGCGGCCATTCCGCCGAGCGCGGTGCGCTCGCGTCCGCTGCCGTTCCGCGGCATCGCGGCGCGTGGTCGAGGGCCCGAGCTCGCGCACGCGATGGAGCACACGCCGCGCATCGTCGCCGCGCTCGAGGACTACTTCGGGACCGAGTATCCGTACGACAAGCTCGACATCATCGCGGTGCCGGACTTCGCGTCGGGCGCGATGGAGAACGCGGGCGCGATCACGTTCCGCGAGTTCCTCCTGCTGCTCGGCGCGAGCCCGCCCGAGGATCAGGTGCGCGGCTTCGCGAACGTGATGGCGCACGAGCTCGCGCACCAGTGGTTCGGCAACCTCGTCACGATGCCGTGGTGGGACGACATCTGGCTCAACGAGGCGTTCGCGACGTGGATGGCGTCGAAGACCGTCGCGCGCGTGTACCCGGAGATGAACGCGGATCTCGCGCAGCTCGCCGCGGTGCACGGCGCGATGGGCCAGGACTCGCTCGCGTCGGCGCGCCGCATCCGCCAGCCGATCGAGAGCGACCACGACATCCGCAACGCGTTCGACTCGATCACGTACTCGAAGGGCGCGGGCGTGCTCTCGATGTTCGAGGCGTGGGTCGGCGAGGACGTCTTCCGCGAAGGGATCCGCACGTACCTGCGGCAGCATCGCTTCGGCACCGCGACGAGCGAGGATCTGCTCGCGGCGCTGAGCGAGTCGGCGGGGCGCGACGTGATGACGCCGTTCCGCACGTTCCTCGAGCAGCCCGGCGTGCCGCTCGTCGAGGCGCGGCTCGAGTGTGCGACGGGCGCGCAGCCGGTCGTGCACCTCGCGCAGTCGCGCTACACGCCGGTGGGCTCGACCGCGCCGCGCGATCGCACGTGGAGCATCCCGGTGTGCATCACGTATCCGGCGCGCGGGACGCAGCTCGCGACGACGTGCGAGCTGATGAGCGCGGCGAGCGCGGACCTGTCGCTCGCGGACGCACAGGGCTGTCCCGCGTGGGTCATGCCGAACGCGGGCGCGCGCGGGTACTACCGCTGGACGCTGCCGCCCGAGCAGCTGCGCCCGTTGATGGAGCGCGGTGGGACGCGCCTCTCGCCGATGGAGCGCGCGAGCGTCGCGAACAACCTCCGCGCGGCGTTCGCGAGCGCGACGATCCCTGGCGGCGACGTGATCGCGGCGATGCCGCGCATCGCGAGCGACTCGGTGCGGATCGTCGCGACCGATCCGATGGGGCTCGCGAGCAACGTCGTCGACCAGATCGTGTCCGACGAGCACGAGGCGGCCGCGCGCACGTGGGCGAGCGGGCTCTATCGCGCGAGCGCGACGCGGCTCGGGTGGACGCCGCGCCCGCGCGAGGACGGCGACACGCGGCTGCTGCGTCGCGACGTGCTCGGGTTCATGGCGAGCGTCGCGCGTGACCCGCGGGTGCGCAGCGAGGCGGCGCGTCGAGGGCGCGCGTACCTCGGCGCGGGCGGCGACGGCGCGATCCACGCGGATGCGGTCGCCCCCGATCTCGCGGGGATCGCGGCGGCGGTCGCGGTGCAGGAGGGCGACGCGGCGCTCTTCGACGCGGTGCAGACGACGCTCTTCGCGACCGAGGACGCGGTGGTGCGCGCGCGGCTGATCGCGGCGCTCTCGAGCACCGAGGACGCTGCGCTCGCGGCGAGGGCGCTCGATCTCGGGCTCGATGCGCGGCTGCGCGTGAACGAGGTGCTGATCCCGCTGAGCGTGCAGGCCGAGCACGACGAGGGGCGCGAGCGCGCGTGGGCGTGGCTCGTCGAGCACTTCGACGCGCTCTCGGCGCGCATCGCGACGACGCGCGCGGGCGCGACGCCGTGGCTCTTCGCGGGGTTCTGCTCGCGCGACGACGCGGAGCGGGTGCGGACGTTCTTCGAGCCGCGCATCGCGGGGCTCGCGGGCGGGCCGCGCAACCTCGCGGGCGCGCTCGAGGCGATCGAGCTGTGCGCGGCGCGGGTGCAGGCGCAGCGTGCGAGCGTGGAGCAGGCGATCGCGCGGTGACGACATCACGGGCGTGAATGGATCCGGGGGGATCCATTCACGCCGGTGATGGGCGCTCAGCGGCAGGTCTGCGCGCGGCGCGTGTCGCGGGGCGTGCAGATGAGGCCCAGCGGGCCCAGCAGGCCGTCGCACTCGACCCACGTGCCTTCGTCGCCGCAGGCCGGGACGCTCTCGCGCCAGCCCTGGCCGGTGCAGCGCATCAGCACCGTGAGCGCGCTGCACTGGCGGTGGATCTGCGCGAACTCGCGCTCCTCGCTGCCGTTGCAGTCGTAGTCGAACGTGCACGAGCTGCCCGGGCCTCCGTCGCGGCAGTAGGGCATGCGGAAGAACCGCGTCTGCGCGGGATTCACCGCCTCGCCGACCGGCGTGGGCTCGTCGAAGCAGTCGCCCGCGTTCGGCGTGGTGCCCGCCGGGCACGAGCAGTCACGGAGGCTGCGCTCGACGCTGCCGAAGCCGTCGGCGTCGGTGTCGCCGTAGCACTCGATCTCGACGATCTCCTCGTCGACGTCGCCGTCGCAGTCGTCGTCGAGCTCGTTGCACTGCTCGGGCGCGCCGTCGTAGCGGTTCGGATCGAGATCGTCGCAGTCGTCGCCGCACGACGTGATCGCCTCGGGCGCGTGGCCGTCGCGATCCATGTCGATCAGCGTGATCTCGCAGCCGTTGCGCGGGTTGCAGACCGCGGTGTGACAGTCGTCCTCGGGCGCGCACGCGGGCGGGACGCCGCGCTGACAGCCCGCGCTCACGTCGCACGACTCCTGCCCGGTGCACGCGTCGACGTCGTCGCAGTCGAGATCCTCGCGGCACGAGGGGACGCAGTCGGGCTCGCAGCCGTCGCCGGCCATCGAGTTGCCGTCGTCGCACTCCTCGCCCTCTTCGCGCACGCCGTTGCCGCAGCCCGCGGGGATGCACACGCCCGAGTCGCACACGCCGTCGTCGCCGCTCGGCGTCGTGCAGATGCGATCGGTCGACGGCACGCCCGGCTCGCACTTCGAGCCCGCGCTGCAGATCTCGACGCCGTTGCAGGGGTTCTCGTCGTCGCAGTCGAGCGGGTCGTCGCAGCTCGGCACGCAGGAGATGGGCTCGCATCCGTCGCCGGTGCGATCGTTGGCGTCGTCGCAGACCTCGCCCGCGGTCTCGTCGACGACTCCGTCGCCGCAGAACGAGAGCTCGCAGCGATCGTCGACGCAGATCAGCGATGCGCCGTCGGCGCCGCACGGCGTGCCGTCCGGCTGGCCGCGGCACTCGTCGTCGGGCGGTCCGGCATCGCCGCGCGACGCGTCGGCGCCGACGTGGCCCGCATCGAGCCCACCGGCGTCGAAGCCGCCGCTCGGATCGGGTGGATCGACGTCGAGCGTGAGGCCGCAGCCCGCGATGCCGGTGATGGAGAGAAAAGCAAAGGCGGAGAAGACGTGCGCGCGGAGGTGCACGGATCCAGCCTAGCGGAACGCGAGATGCAGCGCGAATCCGCACCTGGCGGTGCGTTCGCGGCGCGGAGTTCGCGAGCCAGCGAACACTACTCGCGCCGCGACTTCCGCTTCCACGAGAGGCGGATCGGCGTGCCCTCGAAGCCGAAGCGCTCGCGCAGCGCGTTCGCGACGTAGCGCTGATAGCTGAAGTGCACCGCCTCGGGCTCGTTGGTGACGATCACGAAGCGCGGCGGGCGCGTCTCGGCCTGCGTCACGTAGTAGAGCCGCACCGCCTTGCCCTTCTGGGTCGGAGGCGGGTGGTGCTCCAGCACTTCCTCGAAGAAGCGGTTGAGCTCCGCGGTGGTCACGCGCTTTCGATGCTCGACGAGCGCGGCGTTCGCGGCCTCGATCAGCTTGTTCACGGCGCGGCCCGTCTTCGCGCTCACCGTGACGAAGCGCGCCCAGGGCGCGAACGAGAGCACTTCACGCGCGCGCGCGACCGCCTTCTTGCGCTCGACGTCGCTCATCAGGTCGCCCTTGTTGAGCCCGACCACGAGCGCGCGCCCGCGATCGACGACGAGCCCCGCGAGCTTCGCGTCCTGCTCCGCGATCCCCTCCGCGGCGTCGACGAGCAGCACCACGACGTGGCTGCGCTCGATCGCCTTGATCGCCTTCATCACCGCGAGGCCCTCGACACCCTTGTCGATGCCGCGCTTGCGGCGCATGCCCGCGGTGTCGATCAGCACCCACTTGTCGTCGCCGCGCTCGTAGAGCGCGTCGATCGCGTCGATCGTCGTGCCGGGGCGCGAGTCGACGAGCTGACGGTTCTCGCCGAGCAGGCGGTTCACGAGCGAGCTCTTGCCGGCGTTGGGGCGACCGACGATCGCGACGCGCGGGATCGCCTCGTCCCACTGCTGCGAGGCGCCGGTGCCCTCGGCGGGCAGCGCGGCGGCGATCGCGTCCTCGAGCTCCGACATGCCGTTGCCGTGGAGCGCGCTGATCGGGATCAAGCGATCGATGCCGAGCTCGTAGAGCTCCATGCCCGCCATCGCCTGGGCCTTCGAGTCGGCCTTGTTCGCGGCGTAGATCACCGGCTTGTTCGCGCGGCGCAGGAGCGCGATCGCGGCCTCGTCGGCGCTCGTCGCGCCGGTCGTCGCGTCGAGCACGCAGACGACGACGTCGGCCTCTTCGAGGGCGAGCTTCACGTGCTGCGCGATGCCCTCCTTCATCGGGTCGTCGCTCTCGGGATCGAAGCCGCCGGTGTCGACCAGCACGACCTCGCGCCCCAGCATCAGCGTGTCGGCGTAGTGGCGATCGCGCGTGACGCCCGCGACGTCCTCGACGATCGCGATGCGCTGGCCCGCGAGGCGATTGAAGAGCGTGCTCTTGCCGATGTTGGGACGGCCGACGATCGCGACGACCGGGCGCGCGTAGATCGCGCCGGCGGGCACCGGCTGCTTGCGGCGGTTGCGCTTCTTCTTCTGCTGCGGAGCGCCCTCGTCGTCGTCTTCGAAGGCGGTCTCCTCGAGCTCCTCGTCGCTCACG
Organism: Sandaracinus amylolyticus; assembly: GCF_000737325.1. Classification (NCBI taxonomy): domain Bacteria; kingdom Pseudomonadati; phylum Myxococcota; order Polyangiales; family Sandaracinaceae; genus Sandaracinus; species Sandaracinus amylolyticus. The sequence goes on along the minus strand of NZ_CP011125.1, from coordinate 7,878,707 downwards.
ACAGGCTCCCTTCGCGCGTGAGGCGGCGGACCTTCTCGGGGTCCTCGGTCCAGCCCGGCACCACCTTCACGAAGGTGCGCAGGAACACCTTGCGCTCGAGCATCGCCTCGATGTTCTCGCGCGCCTCCTGGCCGATCGTCTTCAACATCTCGCCGCGCGCGCCGATCACGATCGCCTTGTGCGAGTCCTTCGTCACGATGATCGTCACGCCGATGCGCAGCAGCTTGCCCTCGTCGACCCACTCGTCGACCTGCACCGCGACGCCGTGCGGCACTTCCTGTCGCACGTGCGCGAGCAGCGCTTCGCGCACCAATTCCGCCACGAAGAAGCGCTCGGGACGATCGGTGAGCACGTCGTCCTCTTCGTAGAGGAGGCCCTCGGGCAGGTGCTCGCGGATCTCCTTCACGATCGGCGCGAGGTTCGATCCGCGCAGCGCCGAGCAGGGCACGATCGTCGCCCACGGGTGCGCCTTCGCGAGCACCTCGAGCGTCGGCAGCAGCTGGCCCTTGTCCTTGACCTTGTCGACCTTGTTGAGCGCGAGGACGATCGGCTTGCCGAGCGGCTTCATCAGCTCGAGCACGCGCTGATCCTCGGGCGCCAGCGCGCGGCGCTTCACCACGTCACCCGCGTCGACGAGCAGCAGCAGCACGTCGCCCTGCTCGAGCGCGCCCTGCGCTTCTTCGACGAGCACGCGGCCGAGCATGCTCTTGGGCGCTTCGAGGCCCGGGGTGTCGAGGAACGCGATCTGCGTGCGCGCGCCCTCGACAGGCGCGTCGAACACGCCGAGCAGCACGGTGCGCGTCGTGCCCGGGCGCGGCGCGACGATCGCGAGCTTCGTCCCGAGCAGCGCGTTGAGGAGCGTGGACTTGCCGACGTTGGGGCGCCCGGCGATCACGCAGCGACCCGCGCGCGGCGGGGCCGCGTCGGGCTTCTGCTTGCGATTCGCGGTCGAATCGCGAGGTGTGGTGCTGCGGGGGCGGGCCATGACGGAAGCGCGAGTCTAGTGCTCGCCGCGTGATCGTCGAGCGATGGGGCGCGCGGTGTGTCGGCGGGCTCGCGGACGGATCGGCGCGCGGGGTCGGCGGGCGCGCGGGCGGATCCGCGCAAAAAGCGTCGCGGTAGAGGTACGATGCGGGTGAACCGGGGCGCGCGGGCTGGGTGCGCGCTCGGGCGGAGGCGAGTGAGGGAGCACGTCGTCGCGGTCGCACTGTCGGGGTTGTGCGCGATCCATGCGGGATGCGGGCTCGAGCGCGTCGGCATCGTCCCGTACGGGTCGCCGCGGGACGGGGGTGCGCGCGTCGACGCGAGCGCGCCGGTCGACGCCGGTGGGGGCGCGAGCACGGACGCCGGCGTGAACGGCGTCGACGCAGGACCGCCCGACGCGGGGCGCGGCCCAGCCTGCGGTGACGATCCCGCGCTCGTCGCCTGCTATCCGTTCGACGGCGACGCGCTCGATCACGGACCGCGCGCCAACGATCTCGCGGTGAGCGGCGTGAGCTGGGATCCGAGCGGCGGCATGGCGCTCGGCGTGACCAGCAGCGCGGTCGTCGCGACGCGGCCCGAGCTCGCGCACGCCGAGACGACGGTGCTCGCGTGGCTGCGGGTCGATGCGATGCCGGCGGTCGGACGCGCGGGGATCGTCGATCACGACGGGCAGTACGGGCTGTTCGTGCACCCGGGCGGGGAGCTGCGCTGCGCGATCACGATCGCGGGGTCGGGCTGGGCGATGGCGGCCGCGGTGATCGAGGCGGGCCGCTGGCACCACGTCGCGTGCGTGGTGGAGGACGCGACGCTGCGGCTCTACGTCGACGGGCGCGAGGTCGCGACGGCGCCCGCGTCGACGAGCCGGGCGCCGGGGAGCTCGGCGCTCTACGTCGGCGAGAACGGACCGACCGGCGACGATCAGCTGATCGGCGCGATCGACGACCTGCAGATCTGGGACAAGCCGCTCACCGGGCAGGAGATCGCCGCGGTCGTGCGCGACGGGCGCTGATCAACGTCGCGAGCAGGGTCGATCGTCGCCGCCGCGCGAGCGGCGATCGCGCTCGTCGCGCTCGAGGCGATCGAGCTCGTCGCGTCGCGCGCGATGGCGCGCCGCGTCCTCTTCCATGCGACGTCGCTCGTCGGGCGTGATGTGCCGCTGCTCGTTGGGATCGGAGTAGAAGTCGCGGCGCGGGAGGCCGCGATCGCCGCGGTACTGGTTCTCGGTGAACTCCGCGTCGGCGTAGGGACCGAGACCCACCGTGCGCAGCTCGTTCTGCTGCACGCCGCGGCAGCCGGGACGTAGACCGCACATGCGCGCGTCGCGGCGGCCGACGCGGCGATCCTGGTTCTGGCGGCGCACGATGTCGTCGGCGTGCACGAGCTCGTGGAAGAGCGTGACGTCGCTCGGGTAGTTGTCGCGATGGCCGAACTCGCCGGGGCGCCCGCCGGGCACGCCTTCGGGCAGCGCGTTGTCCTCGGGGTTGTAGGAGAGGCGCGCGGTCGACGGGCCGAGGCGATCGGTCGCGCCGCCGCCGCCCTGCTGCGAGCCGACCTGCACGGTGCCGCCGCTGTCGCGGAGCGATCGCAGCAGGCGACGCCCGCTGGGCGTGCTCGCGATCGTCTCGAGATCGCGGCGCGCGCGCTCGACGAACTCGGGGCTGCCGGTGATGGTGATGTTGCCGACGCGCACGCGCTCGAGCGGGTTGCCGTTGTGATCGCTGAGGCGCTCGGGATCGCCGACGTCGAAGCCCTCGATGTCGCCGAGGGTGGGGCGCGGCATCGGCGGTGCGCTCGACGGGCCTTCGCCGGGATCGTCGCCGCCGCGCGAGCAGGGGCGAGGATCGTCGTCGCGGTCGTAGTCGCGCGCCGGGCCTCGATCCCGATCTCGATCTCGATCTCGGTCGCGGCGGCGGTCGCGATCGGGCGCGCCGATCGGCGGCGGGACGAGGCCGAGATCGCCGACGCCCCCGAGGCCGGGATCGAGGCCGGCGATCGCGGAGTCGTCGAGCTCGCCGCCGTCGCCGACGAAGGTCTCGGAGGTCGCGACGCCGAGCGTGCCGACCGCGGTCGCGCCGAAGATCGCGAGCGTCCCTGCGAGGAGGAGCTGCTCGGTGCCGAGCTGTCCGCGTGGATCGCGGAGGAGGTTGCGACGCATCGTCATGCGCGCGCCTCGAGCATCTGCCGTACCGCGCTCGAGAGCGCTCGATCGAGGGTGGTGCGCAGTGCGCATCGAGGGGATGCCCATGCGCACCGAGGTGGGCATCGCGGTGCCCGCGCCTATGGCGATGAGGGTGCGGACGCGGAGGTTCGGGGACGCTCTCGTGCCCGTGATCGGGCAGGGGACGTGGAACATGGAGCAGGACGCGCGCGACGAGGTCGTGCGCGCGCTGCGGCGTGGGCTCGATCTCGGGCTCACCCACGTCGACACCGCGGAGCTCTACGGGAGCGGGCGCGTCGAGGAGATCGTGCGCGAGGCGATCGCGGGGCGGCGCGACGAGGTGTTCCTCGTGAGCAAGGTGCTCCCGTCGAACGCATCACGCCGCGGGACGATCGAGGCGTGCGAGCGAAGCCTCGCGCGGCTCGGCACCGATCGGCTCGACGCGTATCTGCTGCACTGGCCGGGATCGTTCCCGCTCGAGGAGACGATCGAGGCGTTCGAAGAGCTCGTGCGCGCCGGGAAGATCGTGCGCTGGGGCGTGAGCAACTTCGACGAGGAGGAGCTCGAGGACGCGCAGCGGATCGCGGGCGACGGGCGCATCGCGTGCAACCAGGTGCTGCATCACCTGCAGGAGCGCGCGATCGAGCACGCGGTCGCGCCGTGGTGCGCGGCGCGCGGCGTCGCGGTGGTGAGCTATTCGCCGTTCGGATCGGGCGAATTCCCCGCGGCGGGGAGCAAGGGCGGCAAGGTGCTCGCGGAGATCGCGCGCGCGCACGGCGCGACGCCGAGGCAGGTCGCGCTCGCGTTCTTGCTGCAGGTCGTGCCGGGCGCGCTGGTGATCCCGAAGGCGTCGAAGGTCGCGCACGTGGAGGACAACGCGGGCGCGATGGAGCTCGTGCTCGACGACGACGAGATCGCGCACATCGACGCGGTGTTCCCGAAGGGGAAGCGGCGGCGCGGGGTGCCGACGTTGTGAACGACCGAGCAGGCAAGACGCGCGTGGCTCGCGCGGTGGCGCTCGCGATGCTCGTCGCGGCGTGCGGAGCACCGGCGCCGCGGGTCGAGCGCGCGGAGGACGTCGAGCCACGCGTCGCGTTCGTCTCGATGGACTCCGACGTGTGGGCGTTCGAGCGACGCGTGGAGGGCACGGCCGACGCGGCGTGCGTGGACGTCGAGCTGCGACGCGGGGAGAGCGAGATCGAGGTCGCGCGCGAAGGCGCGCGCTTCGTCGCGATGGTGCCGCTCGTCTCGGGCGCGAACGTGATCGTGGCGCGCTGTGAGCTCGCGGGCGGACGCAGCGTGGAGAGCGCGCCGCTGCGGCTGCTGGTGCGGCTCGAGGATCGCCCACGCGCCGTGGTGCGCGCGAGGGTCCAGGGCGAATGCGTGATCGTCGATCTCGAGTCGAGCACGCCCGCCGAAGGACGCAGCGCGCCGTTGGTGCGCGCGAGGTGGAGCGGCGCCGGGCTGACCACCGAGAGCGGCGCGCCGATCGACTCGGTGACGGATCGCGCGGTGGTGCTGCGCGTGCCGACGAGCGACGGCGAGCACGTCGTCGAGGGCGAGATCACGGACGCGCTGGGGCGCAGCGATCGCGCGGCGGCGCGCATCGTCGTGGAGGGCGGCGTCGCGCGCGTGAGCGATCCGATGCGCGAGCACGCGCGGTGGATCCGCGAGGCGGTGATCTACGGCGCGGTGCCCTTCTTGTTCGGCGCGCCGGGGCTCCCCGCGATCACGGCGCGCCTCGACGCGATCCGCGCGCTCGGCGTCGACACGATCTGGCTCTCGCCGATCACGCGATCGCCCGACGACGACTACGGCTACGCCGTGACCGACTACTTCGAGGTGCGCGAGCGCTACGGCACGACCGAGGATCTGCGCGCGCTCGTCGACGCCGCGCACGCGCGCGGGATGCGCGTGCTGATGGACTTCGTACCGAACCACGCGTCGGATCGGCACCCGTACTTCGAGCACGCGCAACGCTACGGCGCGCGCTCGCCGTACCACGGGTTCTTCGATCGCGACGAGGCCGGCGAGGTCACGCACTACTTCGACTGGGAGAACCTGCCGAACCTCGAGTACGACGATCCCGAGGTGAGCCGCATGATGCGCGAGGCGTTCGCGCACTGGGCGCGCGACCTCGACGTCGACGGGTTCCGCATCGACGCCGCGTGGGGCGTGCAGCAGCGCGACCCCGCGTTCTTCCGCACGCTCGCCGAGGAGCTCTATCGCGTCGATCCGCAGCTCTTGTTGATCGCGGAGGCGAGCGCGCGCGATCCCTACTGGCGCGAGGTCGGGTTCGCGGCCGCGTACGACTGGACCGACGAGATCGGGCACTGGGCGTGGCGCGAGGCGACCGGATGGTCGGGCACCGATCCCGGCATCGACGTGCCTGCGCTCCGACAAGCGATCGTCGCGACCGAGCGGGCGCGCGACGGGCTCGAGGTCGTGCGCTTCCTCGACAACAACGACACCGGCGCGCGCTTCCTGTCGCGCCAGGGACGCGGCGCACACGACGCCGCGAGCATGTTGCTCTTCACGCTGCCGGGTCTCCCCGCGCTCTTCACCGGCGCGGAGATCGGCGCGGAGTACGAGCCGTATGCGCGCGAGGAGCCGCTCGAGTGGGAGGGCGGGGAGGACGTCGCGCGCGTGCTCGCGCGCGGCATCGCGACGCGGCGTTCGGTGCGCGCGCTGACCGAGGGTGAGCTCGTCATGCTCGAGGTCGAGCCCGCGGACGCGGTGATCGCGTTCCTGCGTCGCGATCCCGAAGGCGATGCCGCGCCTGCGCTGGTCGCGATCGAGCTCGGCGGTGAGGCGCGGCGCGCGCGCATCACGCTGCCCGCCGACGCGCAGCGGGCGTTCGGGGCGCGTGCGTGGCGTGACCGGCTGCAGGACGTAGCGGTGTCGGTCGAGCGGCGTGCGGGAGAGGTGATCGTCCCGCTCGGTGCACACGGCGCGCGCGTGTTCGAGGGCGCCGGCCGTCGTTGATGCGGCGCGCCGCGTGGTGCGCTGCCACGCGACGAGCACGCGCGCTTGCGCTCTCGGTCCCCGGGATCAGGGATCCGGATAGAGCAGCGCGCCGATGACGGACATCGCTCACGAGCCTTCGAGCGACGCGAGCGCTGAGGTTGCCGAGAAGGAACGCTCGCGATGGGCGCTCCTCCGGCGTGCGCTCACGTTCGCGAGGCCGCACCGGCGATCGATCACGCTGATCCTCGGGCTGACGATGATGGCCGCCGCGCTCGGCGCCGCGGAGCCGCTCGTGTTGCGCTGGATCTTCGACGCGCTCGCCGCGGGCACCGGCGACATCGACGTCGCGCTCACCGGTGTCGCCGCGCTCGCGGTCGTGGGCGTGCTGCGCGAGATCGGCGCGGGCACCGCGACGTTCATGACGTGGCGCACGAGGCTCGCGATCCACTTCGCGCTGCTCGACGCGACCGTCGAGCGCCTGCACCGACTGCCGATCGAGTTCCACAAGGCCGAGGGCGTCGGCGCGACGATGACGAAGCTCGATCGCGGCATCCAGGGCTTCGTCGGCGCGCTCAACGAGATCGCGTTCAACCTGCTGCCGGCGCTCGGCTATCTGCTCTTCGGCGTGATCGTGATGGTCCAGCTCGATTGGCGCCTCGCGCTGCTCGTGCTCGCGTTCGCGCCGCTGCCCGCGCTGATCGCGGCGCGCGCGGCGCCGACGCAGACGCGCCGCGAAGAGGCGCTGCTCTCGCGCTGGTCGAAGATCTACTCGCGCTTCAACGAGGTGCTCTCCGGGCTCGTCACGGTGCGCAGCTTCGCGATGGAGGACTTCGAGAAGGAGCGCTTCCTCGACGACGTGCGTGGAGCGAACGACGTGGTGGTGCGCGGCGTCGGCTTCGACACGCGGGTGGGCGCGATGCAGAACGCGGCGGTCACCGCAGCGCGCGTCAGCGCGATCGGGCTCGGCGCGGTGCTGATCGTGCGCGGCGAGATCTCGATCGGGACGCTGATCGCGTTCCTCGGCTACGTCGCGGGCGCGTTCGGACCGGTGCAAAACCTCGCGGGCATGTACCGCACGCTGCGCATGGCGACGGTCTCGATCGACACGATCTTCTCGATCCTCGACGCGCAGGAGCACCTCGGCGACGCGCCCGACGCGAAGGAGATCTCGCACGTGCGCGGCGACGTCGACTTCGACGCCGTGCGCTTCGGATACCGCCGCGAGCGCCCGATCCTCGAGCACGTCGATCTGCACGTGAAGGCGGGCGAGACGATCGCGCTCGTCGGGCCGAGCGGCTCGGGCAAGTCGACGCTGATGTCGCTCCTGCAGCGCTTCTACGATCCGTGGGAGGGCTCGGTGCGCGTCGACGGCGTCGACGTGCGTGACCTCAGGCAGTCGTCGCTGCGGCGGCAGATCGGCGTGGTGCTCCAGGAGCCGATCCTCTTCAACGACACGATCGCCGCGAACATCGCGTACGGGCGGCCCGAGGCGACGCCGGCGCAGGTCGAGGCGGCGAGCCGCGCGGCGCACGCGGACGTGTTCGTGGAGAAGCTCGCGAAGGGCTATCAGACGAAGGTCGGCGAGCGCGGCGCGCTGCTCTCGGTCGGCGAGCGACAGCGCATCGCGATCGCGCGCGCGCTGCTGAAAGACCCCGCGATCCTGATCCTCGACGAGGCGACGAGCGCGCTCGACGCGGAGTCGGAGGCGCTCGTGCAGGACGCGATCGAGAAGCTCGTGGTCGGGCGCACGACGTTCGTGATCGCGCATCGTCTCGCGACCGTGGTGAACGCGGATCGCATCGTCGTGCTGAGGCACGGCGAGGTCATCGAGATCGGCAAGCACGAGGAGCTGCTGCGCGCGAAGGGCTACTACGCGTCGCTGGTCGCGAAGCAGAGCCGCGGGATGTTGCCCGAGGAGTAGAGACGCGAGCGCGGGCGCTCGAGGATCAGCCTCGAGCGCCCACGCGTGCCGCGCTCCGGATCACTGCGGGGGCGGGGCCTTGTCGGCGAGCGGCCGGCAGATCGCGTGGCACGAGGTGAACGTGTTCCCGTCACCGATGCAGTACTTCATGCAGTCGCCGTAGTCGCCGTTGGTGCTGCCGTCGTCGAGCGCGATCGAGCCGGCCGCGACGTACGTGGGCGGACCGAACGAGCCCACGAGCTCCGACGGATCGTAGAGCTCGACGCTCACGCGCGCTCCGTCGCTCCCGGCGATCGTCACGATCGCTTCGACGACACGACCGAGCGGCGCGCGACTGAAGCTCAGCGACACCGACTGGCCCGCTCCGACGCCGCGCGTGAAGCGCACCGGCGCGGTCACAACGCCTTCGGAAGTTCGGAACTGCACGGCGACTTCGGACGCGGTGCCGTCGCTCCGGCCGTCTTCGGCGGTGAGCACGACCGTGTAGCTGACGAGCGGCGCGATCGTGCCGCTCCCGCCGAGCGGCGGCTGCGCGTGCGCGGACGAGGTGCCGCCGAGCGCGGCGAGGGCAGCGATGCAGAGCGAGAGGACGAAGCGATGAGCGTTCACGAGATCTCTCCTGGAGCCGGGGGCTCGTCTTGGGTTCGAAGAGGACTTGGAGAGCGCGTCGAGCGATCTTGCAGCGCTTTGAGCGGCGCGCGTCTCGTGCTCTGCTGCGCGCGTGGCTCGAGGGTGGGTGCTGGTCGCGCTGCTGCTCGCGTCGTGCGGGAGCCTGCAGCGCGCGAGAGAAGACATCGACGCGCGCGCGCAGCTCGCGCTCGTCGCAGGCCGCGTGCGCGTGGAAGAGGGAAACGGCGCGCCGGTGGTGGTCGCGCTGCTGCGCGCGCCGGCGCGCGAGGGCTGTCCCTACGAGGTCGTCGATCGACGCCAGGTGTTCGGGCGCGAGGGCGGATACGAGATGCTCGCGGAGCCGGGCGCGTATCGGCTCGTCGCGTTCGAAGACACGTCGCGTGATCTCGAGTACTCGCCCGGCGAGCGCATCGTCGCGTGGCACGACTTCGAGGATCTCGAGCTCACGCCGCGGTTCCATCCCGGGATCGATCTCGAGCTCTCGGGGCTCGCGCCGCGCTTCGAGCCGGCGATCACGACGGCGCCCGCGCCGAGCGGGCTGAGCGTCGGCGAGGTGCGCACGCTCGACGACGCGCGCTTCGCGCCCGAGGTCGCGCGCGTGGGCATCTGGGAGCCGCTGCGCTTCCTGCGCGAGTCGGGCGCGGGCGTGTACTTCCTCGAGCCCTACGACGCGTCGCGCACGCCGGTGCTCTTCGTGCACGGGATGGGCGGTCATCCGCGGGAATTCGCGTCGATGATCGCGCGCCTCGATCGCCGGACGCACCAGGCGTGGGTCGCGTTCTATCCGTCGGGCTGGGACCTCGAGAGCATCGCGTCGTACCTGCACCGCGCGATGAGCGAGGCGCACACGAGGACGCGCTTCGAGCGGCTGTGCGTCGTGGCGCACAGCATGGGCGGTGTGATCGCGCGTCGCGCGCTCGCGATGCATGCGCGACAGCGCGAGGACCCGACGCGCTCGTTCGTGCGCGGGCTCGTGACCATCGCATCGCCGCTCGGCGGACATCCCGGTGCCGCGCAAGGCGTGGTGCTGAGCCCGGTGGTGATCGACTCGTGGCGCTCGCTGGTGCCGGCGAGCTTGTTCTTGCGCGATCTGTACGAGGTGCCGCTCCCGGCGGAGACGCGATATGCGCTGTTGTTCGCATATCGAGCAGGTCAGTCGGACGACGGAGTGGTGCCCATCGCGAGCCAATTGCGCGCAGAGGCGCAGGACGAAGCGCAATTCGTGAGAGGATACGAGGACACCCACACGGGCGTGCTGCAGAACGAGCGAGTGTGGGCGGCAGTCGAGCAGGAGCTGGAGTCCTGTCGAGAGTCGGAGTGACTCACCGAGCCACGACGTCGGAGAGGACCGCGGTCGGGTCGTGCTCGGTTCCCCGCGTGGTTCAACCGTCCCCCCCGGGCGGGCCAGCGTCGCGAGGACAATCCCCGGCCCAGTCCAGAAAGAGCCCACCGATGACCGTCGAGCCCTCGCTGGAATGGATCGACTTGCACGACTCGGTCTTGGCGGCCCTGCACTTCGATGCCCGCACCCGCGACGTCCTGATGCAGTTCGACGACGCTCGCGCTCATCGCGTCGGCGATCCGAGCACCGTCGACTGCCACGTGGATCTGCTCGTGCGCGCGACGAGAGTCACGAATCTGATCATCTTCGAGGTCGCAGAGCCCGACTACGTCACCTTCGGGCACATCACTCGCGCGGGAGCAGACGTTCCCGTTCTGGATCTCGTTCATCACGAGGCCCAATCGATCGGAGTCGATCTTCGATTCGTGCCCGCGGCTGCCCTGGCGTTCCAAGCAGACGCGCTGTCCGCGGCGATACGCACGAAAGCGCGTGCTGCGCCGACCAGGTCGGACGGTGGCGTGTCGGTACCGGAGTCTGCCTCCGGAACGGACCTGCGACTGCCGCGCACCTGGCCCGATGCTGCTCGACTTCTCGAGCTCGGCTTCGAAGCCCGTGAGACCGGCGACGAGGTCGTCGTTCGCTTCGGCGAAGTCGCCGACGCGGCTCAGCGCTGCGTCGAGCTGCGTGGTGTCGGGCTCGAGCGCCTGCAGGCGTACCGGCTCGATGCGTCGAGAGACATCACGCGAATCAACATCCAGTCGGCGTCCGGTGAGCACGTGGATCTTCGATCGTTTCCGCGCTCGGGCTTGCGATCGCCGACCGTGACGATGTACCTGGGCCACGGCGAAGGTCTGTTCACTTGGAGGCCGCGCGAGCTCGCGATGCGCATCCTTCCCTCCGGCGAAAAGCTTCCCCCGCTCTTCGACGCGAGTCGATGAACGAGGGCGCGCCGGCGACCGCGATGCACGCCGCGCCGCTCACTTCACCGGCGCGACTGCCTTCGACACTTCGCTCAGCACGTACACCACGAGACCGATGCCCGCGAAATATCCCCACCAGCGCCACTCGATCGGCGCGCTGTGGAACAGCACGTTCATGAACGGCGCGTACGTGAAGAGCAGCTGGCACGCGAGCATCGCGATCGCACCGCCCCAGACCCACTTGTTCGTGAAGAGCCCCAGTCGGTGCGCGGGAATCCGCAGCGATCGACACGAGAACAGATAGCCCACCTCGACCACGACGATCGTGTTGGTCGCGATGGTGCGCGCCTCCGCGACCTTCGTCGGGTCCTCCGCGTACGCCCACTCGAAGAACCCGAACGCCGCGCCCGCGATCAGGCACGAGACGATCAGTGTCCGCACCGCGAGCCGCACGTCGAGCAGCGGCTTCTTCGCGTCGCGCGGCGGGCGCGACATCACGCCCGGCTCTTTCTTCTCGAACACCAGCGTCACGCCGAGCAGCACCGCGGTCGCGAGGTTCACCCAGAGGATCTGCACCGGCAGGATCGGCAGCTCCGTCTCCGCGACGATCGCCGCGAGCAGCACCAGGCCCTCGCCGCCGTTCGTCGGGAGCGTCCACGCGATGAACTTCACGAGGTTGTCGTAGACGCGACGCCCCTCTTCGATCGCCGCCTCGATCGTCGCGAAGTTGTCGTCGGTGAGAATCATCGCCGCCGCGCCGCGCGCGACGTCGGTGCCGTTCTTCCCCATCGCGACGCCGATGTCGGCCTGCTTCAGGGCCGGCGCGTCGTTCACTCCGTCGCCGGTCATCGCGACGACGTGACCGCGCTTCTGTAGCGCGCGCACGAGGCGCAGCTTCTGCTCGGGCGCCACGCGCGCGAAGACCGACGCGCGCTCCGCGAGCTCGGGGAGCGCCTCGTCGCTCACGCCTTCCAGCTCGCGTCCCGTGATCGCGCGCAGCCGACCGCTCGCGTCGCGCTCGCCTTCGAGCCCGAGATCGTCCGCGATCGCCGAGGCCGTCACCGCGTGATCGCCCGTGATCATCTTCACCTTCACGCCCGCCGCGTGACAGCTCGCGACCGCGCGCTTCGCCTCGGCGCGCGGCGGATCGATCATCCCGACGAGCCCGAGGAACGTCAGCTCCTTCACGTCGGCGTGCACGATGTCGGTCGCGCCCGCGGGCATCTCGCGCTTCGCGACGACGAGGATGCGCAGCCCGCGCGACGCGAGCTCGTCGACCTTCGCCGCCGCCGCTGCGCGATCGAACGCGGTGCGCGCGCCGTCCGCGTCGAGCGCGTCGGTGCACGCGTCGAGCAGCACGTCGGACGAGCCCTTCACGTGCATGAACGACTGGCCGCGCCGCTCGTCGTGATCGAGCGTGGCCATGTACATGTGGTCCGACTCGAACGCGATGACGTCGAGCCGCCGGCTCTCCTCGAGCGCGAGCGCGCCGCCCGCTTTCTCCGCGAGCACGACGAGCGCGGCCTCGGTGGGATCACCCTCGACCTTCGTTCCGTCGGGCCCGCGCAGCACGCGTGTGTCGTTGCACAGCGCGCCCGCGCGCACGCACTCGAGCAGTGCGCGATGCGAGCTGACCTCGACCGTCGAGCTCTCGCGCACGAACCCGCCGGCGCGGTCGTAGCCGACGCCCTTCACGCCGAAGCTCGTCCCGCCCGCCCACACGTGCGTGACCGTCATCTGGTTCTCGGTGAGCGTGCCGGTCTTGTCCGAGCAGATCACCGACGTGCTGCCGAGCGTCTCGACCGCGGGAAGCCTGCGCACCAGCGCGCGCCGCTTCGCCATCTGCGACACGCCGACCGCGAGCAGCACCGTGACCGCCGCGGGCAGGCCCTCGGGGATCGCGCCGACCGCGAGCGCGACCGCGGCGTTGAAGGTCTGCGCGAGATCGGATCGGCGCACCGCTTCGAGCGCGAACGCGGCCGCCGCGACGGCGAGGATGATCCACACGAGGGCGCGCGAGAGCCCCTCGATGCGCCGCGTGAGCGGCGTCGTCATCTCGTCCGCCGACGCGATCAGCCCCGCGATGCGGCCGGTCTCGGTCGCGTCGCCCGTCGCGATCACGATGCCGGTGCCACTGCCGTACGTGACCGCGGTGCCGGCGAAGGCGAGGTTCGTGCGATCGGCGAGCACGGTGTCGATCGACAGCTCCGCGATCTGCTTGCGCACCGGCACCGACTCGCCGGTGAGCGGCGCCTCGTCGACGTGCAGATCGCGGATGCGCAGGAGACGGAGGTCCGCGGGCACCGAGTCGCCCGAGTGCAGCTCGACGAGATCTCCGACGACGAGCTGCTCGCTGCGCACCCGCGTCTTGTGCCCGCCGCGGAGCACGGTCGCTTCGGTGACGACGAGCGCATCGAGCGCGGCGATCGCGCTCTCGGCGCGCTGCTCCTGGAAGAACCCGATCAGGGCGTTGAGCAGCACGACCGCGCCGATCACCGCGGCGTCGACGTAGTCGCCGAGCGCGATCGACACGATCACGGCGACGATCAGCACGAGCACGAGCGGCGCGATGAACTGATCGAGCAACCTCCGCCACGCCGGTCGCCCGCGCCGTCGCGAGAGGCGGTTGGGCCCGTCACGCTCCAGGCGCCGCCCGGCCTCCGCCTCGTCGAGGCCCGCGCGATCGTCGCCGCCGAGCGCGGTGACGACGTCGCCGGCGCGTTTCGTGTGCCAGTCCCTGTTGGTCGAGCCGTTCTCTCGCACGCCCCCATAGGTCCGCGCTTGCGTCCCGAGGTCAACCTTCCTGCTCGCCGGCGACGGCGTCGCCACCATCACGTCACGCCGGGGCGATGCGCGGCTCGGGCTCGGGGAACTCGATCCACCGCACGATGTCCTGCATCTCCAGCACGCCGATCACGTCGTCGCCCTCGAGCACCGGAAGCGTCGCGATCTCCGCGCGCAGCATGGTCCGGAGCGTCTCCGCGAGATCGGTCCGTGCGCCGATGCGCGGCAGCTCGGCGACCGCGATCATCGCGTCGCGCACCGGGCGCGCCTCCCACTCGCGCGCGGGCACGCGACGCACGTCCTCGAAGCGCAGGAGCCCGACGCACGCGCCGTGCTCCATCACCGGCAGCGCGCGCGCCGAGGTGCCGACGAAGTGGTTCGCGACCGCGCTCGCGATCGGCACGTCGGGCCCGATCGCGCTGGTCACCGGGTGCATGAGGTGCGACGCGACGAGCCCGCCGAGGCGCTCCTCGAGCAGCGCGCTCTGGTGGTACGTGCTCGCCGCGCTCAGCAGGAACCAGCCGAGGAACGCGACCCAGATGCCGCTCGTGAACGCGAGCGGGCCGAGCCGGAACGCCGACGCGATCCCGATCGCGATCATCACGAGCGAGATCGCCTGTCCGATGCGCGCGGCGACACGCGTCGCGGTGCGGTAGTCGCCGTCGAGCGCCCAGAGCAGCGCGCGCAGCACGCGACCGCCGTCGAGCGGGAACGCGGGGATCGCGTTGAAGAGCGCGATCGCGAGGTTCGCGATGCCGACCCACGCGAGCAGCGCGGGCACCGGCTCGAGCCACGCGAGCACACCCGACGCGTCGACCCAGAGCTTCGCGAGCGGGACCTGCAGGAGCCCGGCGAGCGTGATCAGCACGAAGCCGAGCACGAGGCTCGTGACTGGACCGACGAACGCGACGACGATCTCGCGCGCGGGCGTGCGCCCCTCGCGCGGATACGTCGCGATGCCGCCCAGCAGGAAGAGCGTGATCGCGGTCACCGGCGTGCCGAGCCTGCGCGCGACGACCGCCTGCACGAGCTCGTGGGCGATGATCGACGCTGCGATCCCGATCACCGCGAGGAACGCGAGCAGCACCGAGAGCCCGAGCGACCAGAGCGGATGGCTCGCGAAGAAGTGCGCGCTGAGGCTCACGAAGAAGAGCAGTCCGACGAGCAGCCAGCTCCAGTCGAGCCGTACGTCGATCCCCGCGACGTGTCCGAGCCGTAGGTTGCCCTGCATCGTGGCGATCACTCCTTCGAGCCGCTCGGCAGCGCGAACGGACCGCGCCGCGGCGCGAGGGCGCGCTCGACGGCGTTGCGCACGTGCGTCCAGAGGACCGAGAGCCGCGAGTAGGGCGAGTCGTTCGTCGCACGATCGGTGAAGACGCCGTGCGCACCGAAGTCGCCGGGCAGCGGCTCGAACAGGTTGTCGCGACGCGGCTGGTGCAGCGGCATGTCCGCCATCTGCCCGTCGTAGCCCTCGCGCGCGAGCACGTGATCGGCGTACCCCGGCAAGAGCTTCGAGCCGAGGATCGCCTTCACCGTCGGCTTTCCGACGAACACCTCGCGGCGCCGGTATCCGATCGAGTCGGCGATCACGCGCGCTGCGACCTCGGGCTGGTAGATCGGCGGCACCGGCTGAGGGTGCTTGTCGAATCGAGTCCTGCACCACGAGAACTGCGGCGTGTTCATCGCCGGCAGGTGGATCATCGTGAGCGCGACGCGACTGCCGTCGTGGAGCAGCTCGCTGCGCAGCGAGTCGGTGAACCCGCGCATCGCGTGCTTCGCGCCGCAGTACGCGGCCTGCAGCGGGATCGCGCGATAGGCGAGCGCCGAGCCCACTTGGATGATGTGCCCGCGGTCGCGAGGCTTCATGCGACGCAGCGCGGCCATCGTGCCCCACACCGCGCCGAGATACGTCACCTCGGTCACGCGGCGCACCTCGTCGGGCATCAGCTGATCGATCGGCGACACGACGGTGTTCATCGCGTTGTTGATCCACACGTCGATCGGGCCGAGCTCGCGCTCGGTGAGATCCGCCGCGGCCTCGACGGCTGCTTCGTCCGCGACGTCGGTGGGGATCGCGATCGCAGGCACTCCGAGCGCCCACGCCTCGCGCTGTGCGGCCACGAGCCCGTCGTGCCCTCGTGCGAGGAGCGCCAGCCCCCAGCCGCGCGCCGCGAGCTCGCGAGCGGTGGCGCGTCCCACGCCCGCGCTCGCCCCGGTGATCACCGCGATGCCCTTCATGGAGGACGCGTGAGTTCAAGAGTCGGGCCGAGAACGAGGATGACGGCGCGCCACGAGATCACGTCGCGGTCTTCACCAGCGCGCGCAGCACTTCCGCCACGCTCCACGCCTGCGCGCAACACCCGCGCGGCACGTACGGCTCCTCGGCGTCGAAGATCTCGCTGATGTTGCCGACGCACGCGTCGTTCATCGCGCTCCCGAACCCCGAGAGCAGCGATCTCGCCTCGGCGACGCGCTCCGGGTGCACGCGCAGGAACGCGTCGACGAACGGGCCGATCAGCCACGCCCAGACGGTGCCCTGGTGGTACGCGAGATCGCGCGCACGCAGGTCGCCGAAATAGCGCGGCTTGTAGTCGGCATGTCCCGGCGCGAGCGAGCGCAGCCCGAACGGTGTGAGCAGTCGAGTCTGCACCTTGTGCAGCACGGTCTCCCACTTCGACTTCTCGAGCACCGGATGCGCGAGCGAGAACGCGAAGATCTGATTCGGGCGGAACGCGGGATCGTCTCCGCCCTCTCCGTCGATCAGGTCGTAGAGATAGCCGCCCTGCGAGCACCAGAATCGCGCGTTGAACGACGCGAACGCGCGATCGGCGTGCTCCGCGAAGTGACGCGCCGTGCCCTCGTCGCGCAGCTCGTCGAGCGCCCAGCGCTGCATGCAGCGGAGCGCGTTGTACCAGAGCGCGTTGATCTCGACGGCCTTGCCGCGACGCGGCGTGACGACGTAGTCGCCGACCTTCGCGTCCATCCACGTGAGCTGATAGCCCTCCGCGCCCTGACGCAGGAGACCGTCGTCGGGGTCGACGCCGATCCCGAAGCGCGTTCCGCGCATGTGGTGCGCGACGATGTCCATCAGCGTCGGCATCAGCAGCCGCAGCGTCACGCGATCCTGCGTGACCTCGACGTAGCGCTGCAGCGCGTGGAAGAACCAAAGTGTCGCGTCGGCCGTGTGATAGAGGCCGTCGTTCTTCCCTTCGGGGAACATGTTCGGGATCAGACCGTCGCGGACGTAGTGCGCGAACGTGCGGAGGATGTAGCCCGCTTCGTTGTGGCGCCCCGTCGTGAGCGTCAGTCCCTCGAGCGAGATCATCGTGTCGCGGCCCCAGTCGGTGAACCAGTGATATCCCGCGATCACGGTGCGGATCTCGTCGCCCGACGCGTGCGCGCGCGCTGCATCCTCGGTGCGTCCGGCCGGCGTGATCAGGAATTGATCCGCGGCCTGCACCAGCTCCGCCGCGAGCCCTTCGCGTGCTTTCGGGTGCGCGAGCGCCGCGAGCTTCGCGCGCCGCTCGCGCTCGCGCGCGACCACCTGATCGTGCGGCACCGCGTGCACGACGTTCCAGTCCTCGACCGACGCGACCAGCGCGATCGGCTCTCCGCGCCGCAGCCGCGCACGGAAGAACCCCGGCGTGTACAACGCACCGACGGCGTCGTATCCGCGGCTCGCTTCGATGTGATAGCGCACGTCGTGGATGCGCTTGCCTTCGATCCGGAACGCCGACTCGCATCCTCGCACCTGCATGCGCAAGGGCGGCACGTCGGCGTGGTCCTCCTGCGAGACCTCGAAGCGATCGCCGATGAGCTTCAGCGAGTACTCGCCCTCGACGCGCCCCTCGACCGAGCCCTCGTGATGGCGGAAGTGCAGCCACGGCTCGAGCTCGATCTCGGGCTCGGAGCTCCCAGAGCACAGCGTGTAGACGACGAACGTCGTGTTCTGGCGGTGCGGCATCACGACGCGTCGCTCGATGACGCAGTCGGCGATCTCGTAGCGCCACACCGGCAGGCCCATCTCGATGCGGAAGTCCGTGCACCGCGCGATCGGCTCGTCGCGCCGGTGCGGATCTTCCTGCCCGCAGATCCGCATCGTACGAGCGCCGAGCATCACGCGCTCGCCGAGGTGATTCAGCATCATCGTGCGTCCGCGCGGCGCGGGCAGCGCGGCGACGAGCACACCGTGGAAGCGTCGCGTGATCACGCCGCTCACCGTGCCGGCGGCGTATCCACCGAGGCCGTTGGTGACGAGCCACTCGTGCGCGACGAGCGGTCGCGAAGGCGCCTCCGGATCGACGGTGCACGCGCGCGGCAGCTCGTCGGGATCCTTCGTGGCGTCGATGCCGAGGATGCGAATCGGCGGGCTCATCGGCGCTCCTCCGTGCTCGTCGTGGTGTCGCTGCTCCGCTTCTTCTCGGGCGGGCCGAAGCGCGGCGTCGGATCGGGCTCGGGCACGAGCAGCGCGGTGGAGTCCGCGGTCAGGTGCCAGCCGTCGTCCTGCTCGGTCGGCGTCGCGCCGCGCCCGCCCCAGCGCGGGTCCTCGCTGCTGAACGCGTCGCGCCAGCGCCGCGCGAACGGCGGCGCGCAGAGCGGCTCCGAGCACGAGGCCAGGTGGCGGCTCGGCCCGAGGTTCACGACCAGCAGTCGATCGTGATCCGGGGCGCTCCCGAAGTAGCGCAGCACGAGCGCGTGCTGCGCGGGATCGCTCAGCGCCGCCGCGTCGAGCCCGACCCGCGCATCGCCGGCGATCGTCCGATCCTCGCGCCGCAACGCGAGCAGCGTGCGCACCATGTCGACGTGCGAGGCATTGCGCGTGCGCTCGGCGTGATCGAGCTTCGAGCGCTCGAACGTCTCGAGCGCGGCGGGATCGGACAGACGTGCTCGCGCCTGCGCGACCGAGGGGAACTGCGCGAGGAACTCGCCGCGTCCCTTCCTCACGCACGCCGCGAGCGCCGGCTCGTGATCTGCGAAATAGAGGAACGGCGCCGAGGCGAGGAATTCCTCGCCTTGGAAGAGCAGCGGGGTCGCGGGCCCGAGCAGCACGAGCGAGAGCAGCGCGCGGTACTTCGCCGGGCACGTGAGCTGGTGGACGCGCCGTCCGTCGAGCGAGTTCGCGACCTGATCGTGGTTCTGCAGATATGCGACGAACCGAGTCGGGTCGACGTCGAAGGTGGCAGTTCCGCGGCGCTGCGACTGCCACGCATAACGCTGACCTTGGTACAGGAATCCGTGCTTCAGCGCCGACGCGATCTCCTGCGCCGATCCGGTGTAGTCGCGATAATAGGCCTCGTCGCGACCCGTCAGCGCCACCGTCGCCGAGTGATGGAAGTCGTCGTTCCACAGCGCATCGAGGCCCATCCCGCCCTCGTCGCGCGGTCGCACGAGCTCCACACGCTGCGGCTCGTTCTCGCCGATCACCAGCGTCGTGCGCTCGGGGGCTGCATCGCGCACGGCGCGCGCCAGCGCCGACACGAGGTGCTCGTGATCGGCGTCGAAGTCGTAGATGTCCTGGGTCGCATCGAGGCGCAGACCGTCGAACCGGTACTCGTCGATCCAGAATCGCGCGTTCGCGATCACGAGCTCGCGCACCGGCTCGCAGCCCGGACCGTCGAAGCGCGGAGACAGACCCCAGTCCGTCTCGTATCGATCGCTGGAGAACGACGGCGAGAATCGAGGGAGGTAGTTCCCGTCGGGCCCGAGGTGGTTGTAGACGACGTCGAGGATCACCGCGAGGCCGAGCCCATGCGCGTGATCGACGAAGCGGCGCAGATCGTCCGGCCTGCCGTACCCCGCGTACGGCGCGAACAGCGAGACTCCGTCGTAGCCCCACCCGAACCGCCCGGGGAACGCGGTGACCGGCATCATCTCGATCACCGTGATCCCGACGTCGGCGAGCTCGCGCAGGTGCTCCGCCGCCGCGCGCCACGTGCCCGCGCGCGTGAACGTGCCGACGTGCATCTCGTAGAACACCGCGTCGCGGAGCGCGCGACCGCGCCACTCGTGATCGCTCCACGTGAACGCGCGCGGATCGATCACCTCCGATGCGCCGTGGGGGCCGTCGGGCTGCGAGCGCGAGCCGGGATCCGGGTAGAGCTTCGGGTCGTCGTCGAGCAGGAAGCCGTAGCGCGTGCCCGGGCCCGCCTCGCGCACCAGCACGCGCCAGTGTTGCGTGCCGTCGCGGTCGAGGAGCACGCGCCGCTCGTGCCGCGTGCCGGGATCGAGCACCGCCTCCACGCGCTTCGTCGTGGGCGCCCAGACGCGCAGCTCGACGCCGTCGCGCTGCACTTCGGCGCCGATCGGTGCTCGTCGCGGTGCGATCATCCCGTCGCTCGCTCCATCGATCGCTCCATCGATCGACATCACCGAGCAAACGGCGTGCGTGACGCCGATGACGCGATGCGCGTGGCGCGCTGCCCCGCTCGTCGCGCGGCACGCGACCTCGGCGATCGAGCGAGCGCGGGCGCGATGGCGTAGAGTCCGCCGCGATGGGCCTCGGCTCGATCCTGCTCGGCGTCTTCGCGCTGATCTTCATGTTCGGCGGGTTCGTGCTCACGTTCGTGCCCTTCCTCGGCACGATGCTCTCGTTCCTCGCGCCGGTGCTGGCGGTGGCGGGCATCGTGCTGGGCGGCGTCGCGCTCTCGCGCGCGAGGGAGAACCGGCAGAACGAGGGGCTCGCGATCGCGGGGCTCGTCGTGAACATCGTGGCGTTCGTGCCGGCGATGCTCGTCGCCGTCACGTGCGGTCTCTGCAACACGGTGTGCACCGGGATCGCGCTCACGCCGAGCGATCCCAACGCGACGCCCTGGTACCAGCGCGACGCCGGGCCTTCTCCGTTCGACGTGCTCTTCGTCGACGCAGGCGTGCCGCACGCGACGCCGAACGCGCCGAACACGCCGCCTCCGATCGCGCCCCCGCCAATCGCGCCGCCGTCTCCGATCGAACCGTTGCCGAGCGCGCCGCCCGGAGCGCCCGCCCAGCCGCCGGGCACGCTGCCTCCTCCTCCGCTCCCGCCCGGACCCGTCGCGCCCGCGCCGGAGACGAGCGCGCGATGAACCCCATCGTCGGCGAGCTCACGATCGGCGGCGTCACGCGGCCGCTCGGTGGCTACGGCGTCGCGGTCGCGATCGGCATGCTGTTGACCGGCGCGTTCGCGACGCGCGCCGCGCAGCGCGCGCGCGAGGACGTCGGCGCGGTCATCGCGTGCTGCGGCTACGCGGTCGCCGGGGGCCTCGCCGGCGCGTGGCTCACGTTCGTCGCGGTCGAGTGGGCGCGCACCGGATCGCCGATCACCGCGCTGAGCACCGGCGGCGGGCTCGTCTTCTACGGCGCGGTGCCGGGCGGCACGCTCGCGACCTGGCTCGGTGCGCGCTACCTGCGCGTGCCCTTCGTGAAGATGCTCGACCTCAGCGTCCCGGGGATCGCCGCGGGCCACGCGATCGGTCGCGTCGGGTGCTTCCTCGGCGGCTGCTGCTACGGCGCGGAGCACCACGGCCCGCTCGCGGTCGTGTTCACCCATCCGCTCGCGCCCGCGGCGCACCCGCCGATCCCGCGCCACCCCGTGCAGCTCTACGAGTCCGCGGGGCTGCTCGTGCTCGGCCTCGTGTTCGCGCTCGTTCCCGTCGGACGCACCAACGGCACACGCACGCTCGCGTACGTGATCGCCTACGGCGTGCTCCGCTTCTGCGTCGAGGGCCTCCGCGGCGACGCGATCCGCGGCGTGTGGGGCCCGCTCTCGACCTCGCAGACGATCTCCGTCGTGCTCATCGTGCTCGCGTCGGGCGTGCTGCTCGCGCGACGGCGCGCGACCGTGGCAGCCTGAGCGCGCGCCATGACGCGCGTCGCGCTCACGATCCCACTGCTCGCGTCGCTCCTCGGCGGCCTGCACCTGCAGCTCCGCGCGAGCGCGATCGAGGGTCCACACGATCTCCGCCTCGAGCGGGACGACGTCGTGTGGATCGAAGAGGGTGAATTCACGATGGGCCCTTCGCGCGGCGACGTGCTCTTCGCGATCCTGCTCTGCCAGGACGAGCACGATCTCGCGGTCGCCGAGGGCTGCGCCGACGCGCGCTTCGACCACGAGGGCCGCCCGCGCCGCGTGCACGTCGCGACGTTCGGCATCGATCGCACCGAGGTCACCCACGCGGCGTACCGCCGCTGTGTGGCCGCGGGGCGCTGCGCTCCGCCGCGCATCGACGAAGGTGACGCGCGCGTGGGCGGCGACACGATGCCGGTCGCCGGGATCACCGCGGGCGACGCCGAGGCGTACTGCGCGTTCGCGGGCGGTCGCTTGCCCACCGAGGACGAGTGGGAGAAGGCCGCGCGCGGCGACACGAACCGGCGCTTCCCGTGGGGTCGCTTCTACCACGCGCGCCTCGCGAACCATGGTCGTCCTCCGCTGCGCCCCGACGTCGGCGACGGGTTCCGCTGGGCCGCGCCGGTCGGCTCGTTCCCCGACGGCGCGAGCCCCTACGGCGTGCTCGACATGGCGGGCAACGTGTACGAGTGGACCTCGTCGCGCCCGAGCGAAGAGGACTTCGACGTGCTCGGCGTGCAGGACCAGGACCCCACGCCGTATCGCATCCTGCGCGGCGGATCGTGGAGCCATCCCGCGGTCTCGATGCGCGTCACGCACCGCGCGCTCCTGCTCGCGAGCGACGCGCGCGTCGACGTCGGCGTGCGCTGTGCGTACGACCCTCCGCGCGCGCGGTGACGTCGCTGGAAAGCCGCGGTTCCGGCGGCTATCCTCCGCCGCCGACCCCCGGAGGATTCCCTTGTCGTCTCGATTCGCAACGCTCTTCGCCACAGCGCTCGTCCTCGCCATCACCGCCTCGGGCTGCGGTCAGACGCGCGGCGAGACGTGCCAGGTCCACGGCGACTGCGAGAGCGGGCTGATCTGCTGCAAGACCACCGGATCGGTCCCGGCCCGCGGCACCTGCCAGCCGGACTCCGAGTGCACCGACATCACCGAGACCGACGCCGGTATGGAGGAGGACGCTGGCGAAGGAGAGGTCGACGCCGGTGAAGGAGAGACCGACGCCGGTGAAGGAGAGACCGACGCCGGCGATGGAGAGACCGACGCCGGTAGCGACGCTGGTGGGGACGACGCCGGCACCGACGCGAGCACCGAGGACGCGGGCACGGACGCAGCGACCTGAGCGAGAGAGACGAGACGCGACCCCGATGCCCGAAGCCCGCACGATGGTCGACCCGCTGATCGGACGTACGATCGGCGGGCGCTACCGGTTGATCCAGCGGCTGGGCAGTGGAGGGATGTCGAGCGTCTACCTCGCTCGACACGTGCTCATCGATCGCCTGATGGCGATCAAGACGCTCCGTCGCGATCTCGCGTCCGATCCCGTGCAGCGCGACCGCTTCATCCGCGAGGCGCGCGCGGTCAATCGGATCAACCACGAGAACATCGTCGAGATCACCGACTTCGGCGAGGCCGAGGACGGGCTCGTCTACCTCGTGATGGAGTACGTCCCGGGCGAGCCGCTGCTGCGCGTGATGAGCAGCCAGGGCCCGTTCTCGATCGCGCGCGCGTTCGACATCGCGCAGCAGATCGGCAGCGCGCTCGCGCGCGCGCACCAGATGGGCGTGGTCCACCGCGACCTCAAGCCCGAGAACATCCTGATCGTGCAGAAGCGCGATCGGAAGGACTTCGTGAAGATCCTGGACTTCGGGATCGCGAAGATCCTCGATGCGCCCTCGCTCACGGGATCGCAGCAGATCTTCGGCACGCCGGGATACATCGCGCCCGAGTACATCCAGTCGACGAACATCGACGGTCGCGCCGACCTCTACTCGCTGGGCGTGATCCTCTACGAGATGGTCACGGGCGCGCTCCCGTTCGACTACGAGTACCCGGGCGACCTGCTCGTGAAGCACGTCACCGAGCAGCCGATCCCGCCGACGCAGCGCCGCCCCGAGGTGCCCGGCCCGGTCGAGGCGCTCGTGCTGCGGTGCCTCGTGAAGGACCCGCAGGATCGCTTCCGCGACGCGTACCACTTCCTCTCGGAGCTGCGCGCCGTGCGCGAGCGGCTCGGCCCCGCGACGAGCTGGGGCGCGCTCAACGAGCCCGGCGTCGAGGTCGGACGTGCGCTCGACGAGCACGCGCCGACGCCCGACGTGCTCGCCGCGTCGCGGAGCGCCCACGAGGACGACTCGAGCGAGCGCGACGAGCTGCGCACGACGCAGCCGTCGCGCAGCGAGGTGCACGACACGCCGCTCGAGCCCGAGCGCCTTCCGCGCGGGCCCGCCGCGCCCGGCGGGTTCGGTCGTGTGACCGCGGAGTACGCGCGTCCGGTGATCCCCGAGCCGCCGCGCGACGATCTCGAGATCGAGGTCGAGGTCGACGTCGCCGCGATCGCCGAAGAAGAGAAGGCGAAAGAGCTCGATCGCGCGACCCAGCCCGCGCCCGCGCCCGAGATGGCGCCCGACGGCCTCTTCGGGGTGCGCCGCTGGCGCAAGCGCTTCGACGCGATCCGCGCGTGGCTCGACGAGCTCGAGATGGATCACCCCGCGCCCGCCGAGATCGATCACGCGATGGCGTTCGCGGCGCGCACGCTCGAGTCGCTCGAGGAGTCGGTCGCGGTGTCGGAGACACACCAGGCCACGGTCGAGTCGCTCGGAGTGAGCGCGCGCGACTACCGCGCGACGCTGGGCCGCACGATCGACGAGCTCGCGGGCGAGCTCAGCAAGCGGCGCGGCGAGCTCGAGCAGCTCGTGCGCCGTCGCGACGAGCTCGCGGTGCGTCGCGAGGTCGCGCGCGCGAAGGTGCGCGATCGCGAGGCGACCGAGGGCGAGGCCGACGCGCTCCTCTGGGAGCTCGCCGCGGTCGAGGAAGACGTGCGCGTGAAGGCGGGCCAGTGCGACGAGCTCGAGGCGCAGGTCACGGATCTGCGCGATCGCCTCGATCGCGAGAACGAGCGCTTCGAGGGCGAGATCGCGTCGCTCGTCGCAGTGCTCGACGTCGAGATGCAGCGCCTCGAGGGCATCGCGGCCGCGCTGCGCGCGCCGCTCGAGCGCGCCGAGAAGTACGTGCGCGACCGCTGGCCCGACGCGCGCTGAGCTCCAGCGCGCGTCGACGTCGGAGGCAGAACGTCAGAGGCAGGCCGTGAAGTAGTTGCGCGCGAGCCGCGCAGTGCAGACGTCGATGCACTCCGTGCCGGAGCTCCCGCAGCGACGGTATCCGACGTCGGGCGGCGTCACGGGGCCCGGACAGATCGCGGGCGTCGCGGTGCTCGGGATTCCCCAGCATCGTCCCGCGACCGCCGTCCCACAGGTCGACGCTCCGAGGCCGCGCTCGATGATGCACTCGGTGCCGGGCAGGCATTCCGCGCTGCTCGCGCACGTTCGCGCCGTGCTCGCGCAACCCAGGTACGACCCGGTCGCGAACGCCGTCGCGCCGAGCCAGCGCGCGTGCGTCTCGTTCCAGTAGGACACGCCGTTGCACCCGCAGGCCGGCTGGTGGACGTTCGACGTCGAGCTGGGCCGCGGCATGCACACGCCCGAGCTGCCGCAGTCGGACGCGCTGCAGTACTCACCGGGCCCGCAGTCGTTCGCGACCGGGTTGCAGCCCGGCGGCCCGCTGTCGGTGCCTGCGTCGCTGCCCGCGTCCGTGCCGCCGTCGGTCGATCCCGCGTCGTCCGCGGCGGCGTCCTCCGAAGCCGCGTCGCGTCCCCCCGCGTCGCGCTCTCCGGCGTCGAGCCCGCCTCCATCGACCGCGCCTCCATCGCGCGCGCCGCCGTCGCGCATCCCCGCGTCGAGATCGCCCTCCACGCACAGGCCCTCGACGCACTGCTGACCCGGCGGGCAGTCCGCCGAGAGGTCGCACGCGAACCGTCCCGACGGGACGTCGAACTCGCAGCCGATCACGAGCGCGAAGAGCAGAGCGGACACCGAGATCGAGCGCATCAGAACCTCCCCGCGACCGCGATCGACCCGGGCCCGACCCGCAGCGAGATGCGCTCGACGCCCCCGCTCTCGACGGGGATGAACGCCCACGCCAGCCCCGCTCCGACGATCGCCGCGCCGACCGGAAGGAGCACGATGCCGCTCGTCAGGATCGCCGGTCCACGCTCGTACGCGGCCTCGGCGTCCGCCCAGCGCGCGCCGTCCGCCGGGTCCTCGACGGCCGCACGATCCGCGAGCCCCACGCCGAGCAGGATCGCGCCCGCGACCATCACCGCCGCGCCGCCGCCGACGACGATCCAAGGGCCGACGCCCGGGCCGGAACTCGGCTCGCCTCCGCTCGGGCCGGTGCTCGGCTCGACGACGGCCGCCGTCGCGGCTTGCTCCGCCGTCGGTGGCTCCGCGGTCTCGTCGGCGCTCACGATGCGTCGCAGCGCTTCGATCCGGGTCTCGGCGCGAGCACGGTTCGGCGCGTCGGGGACGAGCCGCAGATACTCCTCGTAGGAGCGCAGGGCGAGCGCGTCCTGCCGCGTCCGCTCCGCCGCGGAGCCGATGTTGTAGAGGAGCTGCGGGCGCCCGCTGAGCTCGTAGCTGCGCTGGAAATAGCCGAGCGCCTCGTCGTAGCGCCCCGCTTCGTACGAGGCCGCTCCCGCGTCGAAGAGCGCGCGCGCCTCGGCGTCGCGCGTCGGATCTGGGGTCTGAGCCAGGGCGGGGCTCACGATCCCCAGTGTCAGCGCGAGAACCAGCAGTCCCTTCATCCGGCGGATGCTGACCGACGGTCAGGCGAAAGGAAAGCTCCCGCCGAGCGATGTCGCCGCTCTCTCCTCGCGCGGATCACCCGGCGCGGCTCAGCGCTCCGAACGTCGGCGCGGCTGGAAGCGCACCTCGAGGCGGCGCGCGTCGTCCATGCACGTGCGCAGCTGCTCTCTCGCGCGCGGGAGCGCCTCGTTCGACTCCGCGAGCGCCGCTTCGATCGACGCACGCGCCTCGGTCGAGAGCGCGCTCTCCTCGATGCGACCGTGGTCGGTCTCGCGCTCGAAGATCGCGCGCGCTTCGGCCCCACGCTCCTCGGCGACGATCAGCAGGCGGTGCGCCTCGACGCACCGGTCGCGCACGCGCTCGACGTCGTCCGAGCCGAACGGAAGCGCATCGAGCGCATCCACGCGCTCGCGCCGCTCCTCGATCGGATCGTCGATGTCGAGCCCCTGGTAGCGATCGAGGAAGAGCAGCGCGTCGTTGCGCGTGCGGTCGTCCTGCCGCGTGAAGAAGAACATCACGGCCAGCGCGCCGACGGCGACGAGGATCGTGAGCAGAGCCAGGCTTCGCGCGCGCATCGGGCGCCCGAGGCATGACCCGACGAGCGACGGCGAGCAAACACGGGATCAGATGCTGATCCCGCCGCCCCCGCCGGCACCGCCCGCGCTGCTCGTCTCGCGGATCGCGCGCTCGAGCGCGCCGCGATCGAAACCCTGGATGATCCGCCCGCGGAAGTCGATCACCGGGATGCCGCGCGGCGACACGCCCGCGCGCGATGCGCGCTGCATCATGTCCTCGCGCGCGCCGGGCTCGCGTTCGATGTCGCGCTCGACGAACGGGATCCCGCGGCCACGCAGGAACGCCTCGGTCTCGCGGCATGCGCCGCACCACGACGCGCCGAACACGATCACGTCCGCCGACGCGACCTCGCCGGTGCTCGCCGGCCCGCCGCCCTCGAGCGTCTCGCCGAACGTCTCGACGCGCCGATCGAACGCGTCGCGCGTCGTGCGCCGCACGACGTAGCGCCCGTCCTCGCCAGGCGTGCGCAGATCCGCGACGTAGACGTGATCGGGATCGCGCTGCTCGGGCGCCACCTCGAGCGAGTCGACGCGCACCTCGCCTCGCCGCGCCTCGGGGATCTCGTGGCGCGCGCTCGCGGTGTGCGCGCCCTGCTCGTCGAACCACGTGAGCACGAGCCCCTCCGCGTCACCGCGCACCGCGAACGGCGGCGTCACGATCTCGCCCTGCTCCTCGGGCGACGCCGGCGCGCCCTCCGGAGCGCTCGGCTCTCCACCACACGAGACGAGGAGCACGCTCGCGACGTACGCGAGACCCACGATCCACCCGCGCATCGCCCGGATTCTGGGCGAGAGCGGGCCCGTGCGCACGCGCGCCGCGCGCGGTCCCGGATCAGCTCGGCTCGCGCGGATCGTGCCGCCGCGGCGATGCGAGCCGCGCGATGCCCGCGATCACCATCGCGAACCCCGCGGCGCGCACGAGCCCGATGAAGAAGCTCGTCGCGGTCGTGAGCGCGATCGTCGAATCGAGCGACGCACCTGCCGCGGCCGAGATCATCGGCCCGATCGCGATCAGCACCGGCGCGCAGAGCGTGCTCAGCGCCAGGATGCACGCGGCGGTCGCGAGCAGCCCGCTCACGTCGGGCCGGTGCCGCCGCACCGGGCCGAGCGCGACGAGCAGCAGCCCGACGTCGACCACGAGCGACAGCAGGGTCGCCGCGAGCGAGCCCACCATCGCCATCCAGCTCGCCGCTTCGATTCCTTCCACCCGTCCTCCGCGCGCGATCTGCCATCATGCGTGCCCGCATGGAGCATCGCGAGCTCGTGTACGGCACGCTCGGCCACGATCACCCCGACGTCGCAGTGAGGATCGGATGACGACGGCGGGCGACGCGATCGCCTTCTTCACCGCGCGCTTCGAGGCCGAGGGCGACCCGGCGCGCGCCGCGAGCGAGAAGGCGTACATGAAGAGCGAGCTCGCGTTCCACGGCGTCCCGATGGCCGCGATCCGCAGCGCTGCGCGCGACTTCGAGAAGGCCCATCGCGACCTCGATCGCGCCGCGCTGCGCGCGATCGCCGACGCGCTCTTCGCGTCGGGCTGGTTCGACCTCCGTCACGCCGCGATCGCGCTGCTCGAGCGGCGCCATCGCGTGCTCGCGCCGGACGATCTCGCGTGGCTGGTCTCGCTCGTGCGCGACGCCGCCGCGTGGGCGCACGTCGACTGGCTCGCGACGAAGGTGATCGGCGCCGTGCTCGAGGCGCACCCCGCGTCGTCGTCGATGGTCGAGGTCTGGGCGCGCGACGAGGACGTCTGGGTGCGTCGCACCGCGCTGCTCGCGCACCTCGACGTGCTGCGCGCGGGGAAGGGCGACTTCGATCGCTGGCGCGCGATCGCCGAGCCGATGCTCGACGATCGGTCGTTCTGGATCCGCAAGGCGATCGGCTGGGTGCTGCGCGACGTCTCGCGCAAACATCCCGCGCGCACCGAGGCGTTCCTCCGCGCGAACGCGACGCGCTGCAGCGGCCTCACGTACCGCGAGGCGAGCAAGCACCTCGCGCCCGACGTGCGCGCCGAGCTCGACGCGCTGCGCGCGTGACAGCGCACCGCGCGTCTTCCAATCTGCGCGCGCTTTGTCGCCGATCCACACGCTCCGGGAGCGCATCCCCGATCGCAACCTCTGGGTCGTCTACCTGACCACGTGGGTGCTCGCGACCGCGTACGGCCTCGCGCTCGCGACCACGCCGCTCGTCCTGATCGAGCGGCACTTCACCGACGGCGAGATCGGCGCCACCGCGTCGTGGTTCGGCGCCGGCATCGTCAGCTTCGCGATCCCCTCGGGCTGGATCATCCGGCGCTTCAGCGCGCGCCGCACGCTCGTCGTGTGCATCCTCGGCTACGCGTCGATGATCGCGCTCTTCCCGTTCCTCCCGGAGCTCTGGCAGATCGGGATCAACCGCTTCCTCGACGGCGCGTTCTCGGTCGGCGTGTGGGTGAGCTGCGAGACGCTCCTCCTCCTGCGCGCGCCCAAGGAGCACAAGGCGTTCGCGACGAGCCTCTACGCGATCGCGACCGGCCTCGGGTACTTCGTCGGCGGCGGGATCTGCTGGGCGCTCGTGCACGTGATGTCGCTCGGCACCGTGTTCGTGATCGCCGCCGTCGTCGCCGCGCTCTCGAGCCTGATCGCGCTCTTCCGCCTCGAGCCCGACCCGCCCGCGCTGCACACGTCGGACGAGCACCACGGCGCCGCGAACGTGCGCGACTGGGCCTCGCTCGCGTGGCGCATCAAGACCTCGAGCTTCGCGACCTTCTGCACCGGCTTCTTCCAGGCGTCGGTCGTGATCTTCCTGCCCGCGTACCTCCACTACGTGAAGCACGTGCCCGAGGAGGACACGACGCTCGTCACCGCGGTGTCGGCGGGCGGCATGCTCGTCATCTCGAACGTCGCGGGGCGCCTCGGCGATCGCGTCGGACACCTCTTCGTGCTGCGCGCGCTCGCGATCGTCGGCGTGCTCGTCCTGCTCTCGTTCGTACCGCTCACGAGCTTCCCGGTGATGCTCGTCGCGGTGCTGATCGGCGGCGGATCGCTCGCGTCCATCCCGCCGCTCTCGCTCGCGCTCCAGGGCGCGATCGCGAGCCCGAGCGAGTACGCGCGCTCGAATTCGATCTTCAACGTGTTCTTCGCGACAGGCCTGCTCAGCGGCCCCTACCTCACCGGGCGCGTGTCGGAGTCGCTCGGCCGCGAGGCGATCCTCTATCTCTTCGCGTCGCTGTGGACCGCGCTGATCGTGCTCAGCCTCATCTTCCGCAAGGACGATCCCGCGACGCGGCGCTGATCACTCGGGGCTCGCGCTCATCCCGAACGAGAGCGTCCCACCTGCCGCGACGTCGACGTGCTCGATGCGCGTCCCCGCGATCGCCGCGCCGTTCCACGACATCGATCGCGCGTACACCGCGTGCGCGCTCGCCTCGGGCGCCTCGATCACCAGATCGCCGTCCTCGAGATGCACCACCGCGCGCGTCCAGAGGGGCGTGCCGAGCACGAAGTCGTCGTCGCCCGCCATCGGGTAGAGCCCGAGGCTCGCGAAGAGGTACCAGGCGCTCATCGTCCCGCCGTCGTCGTTGCCCGGCAGCCCTTCGGGCGTGTCGCCGTAGAACGTGCGCCGCGCCCACGCCGCCCAGCGCGCGCTCCCGTCGTGATCGCCGAGGCCCGCGAACAGATAAGGCGCGTGCAGATCCGGCTCGTTGCCGTGCCAGTACCACGCGGGCGGACCGACCGTGCGCCGCTCGAGCTCGCTCTCCTGGAAGAAGAACGCCAGGCGCTCGAGCATCCGCTCGCGTCCACCCATCGTCTCCGCGAGCCCTTCGACGTCGTGGGGAGCGAGCCAGAGGTACTGCCATGCATTGCCCTCTGCATAGAAGTCCTCCCATCGACGCTCGTTGACCTCTGCGGGCCAACTGCCGTCCTCGTGACGACCGATGAACAGCTCTCGCTCCGCGTCCCAGAGGTTCTGGTAATTCCGCCCCCGCGACTCGTACGTCGCCGCGCTCTCGTCGTCACCCGCCGCGCGCGCCAGCGTCGCCACCGCATCGTCGGCGTACGCGTACTCCATCGTCTTCGACGCGCTCGATCCCGCGCTCTCGATCGGCACGAACCCGAGCCGCAGATAGGGCTCCATGTTGCCGCGCCCACCGCTCGGCGGATCACCGTCCGCGCTCACCCGCGCGAGCTCGTAGGCGCGCGCGACGTCCCAGTCGCGCACGCCGCGCTGCCACGTGTCGGCGAGCACGATCACCGCGGGATCTCCGAGCATCCCTCCGGTCTCGCCGGTGCCCAGCGGCCAGCGCGGATAGCTGCCGTGCTGCTCCGCCATCGCGATCATCGACTTCACGAAGTCGGTCGCGCGATCGCGCCACAGCAGCGTCGCCCACGGATGGAACGTTCGATACGTGTCCCACAGCGACAGATCCGTGTAGTACGTGAATCCGTCGGCCACGTGCTCTTCTCCATCGAGGCCGCGATAGCGACCATCGGACTCCGTCGCCAGCGTCGGCATCAGCAGCGCGTGATAGAGCGCGGTGTAGAAGATCCGGAAATCGCGCTCGTCGCGTCCCTCGATCTCCACCCGCGCCAGCTGCGACTCCCACTCCGACTCCGCCGCTGCGCGCATCCGATCGAAATCGAGATCCGCCGCCTCGGCCTCGAGGTTCATCCGCGCGCGCGCGACGTCGAGGAACGAGATCCCGACTGCCACGCTCACCTCGCGGTCGCTCGATGCGTCGAAGCGCGCCCAGCCTCCGACGTCCGCGCCGCTGCGCGTCGTCTCGCCCTCGTGCAGCGCGCCCGCCTGCCACACGCCGTGCGCGGCGAAGTCACGATCGAAGCGCGCGACGTAGTACACGCGCACGCCGCCGAAGCGCCCCGAGTACCCGCCCGAGAAGTGCACGAAGCCTTCGAATTCGCGGCTCTCGGGCAGCACCGTGATCGCGCCGTCGTCGACGCGCACCTCGGGCAGCGCGTGCGCGACGTCGAGCAGCACCGTCGCGTCCGAGCCCGCCTGGAACGTGTAGCGATGCAGCGCCGCGCGCAGACCGCTCGTGAGCTCCACGCGGATGTCGCCCTCGTCGAGCGTCACCGCGTAATAGCCCGGCGACGCGAGCTCGCTCTCCTTGTCGTAGCTCGAGCGATGTCCGAGCGCGGTCGTGCGCTCCGCGCTCATCCCGATCGTCGGCATCAGCGCGACCGCGCCGTAGTCGGTGATCCCGACTCCGTTCATCCGCGTGTGCGAGAAGGCCCGGATGTAACGGTCGCGGTACGCATATCCGCTGCAGTGCGTGAACACGAGCGCACCGGTCTCGTTCATCGTGTCGGGGCCCGGATGGATCATCCCGAACGGCATCGCGGGGCCCGGATACGTGCTCCCGATGTCGTTGAATCCGATCCCGCCGGTCCCGATGAACGCGTCGACCCACTGGAGCAGCGGTGTGGCGGCGGGGCGCGACGCAGGCGGTGGACCGGCATCGACGGGCCCCGAGTCCGCGGGCCCGGCGTCGGGGGTCGCAGCGTCGGAGTCGCCGCACGCGGAAAGGCTCCCACACAGGCCCAGCCACAGCGCATACGTCAGTGCTTCGCGCGTCACGTGAACAGCGTATCCCGATCGAGCGTCGGACCGCATCGAGCCCCGTGCTACGCTGGATTCGAGCGTCGATGAGAGGCACGACCCACGTCGCAGTCCCGATCGTGATCGCGCTCGCCGCGCTCGCGGCGACGGTGCTGCCGAGCGTGGCAGTCGCGCAGACGGCACAGCCCTACACGCCGCCCGGGTACGAGAGCGCTCCACCGCCCGATCCCTCGGCGCCTCCGCCGTCGTACGGATACGAGCAGCCGGTGCAGCCCACCGATCCCGGCAACGCCTACGGCACCGTCGCGCCCGCGGCGCCCTACGGCACGCCGGTCGCGCCTCCCGCAGCGCGCGCGCGCCGCATCCCGGTCGAGCGCAGCGAGACCATCCGCGGCCTCTGGCTGCCCGGGCTGATCGTCCTGCCGATCGCGTGGGTCACGACGTGGACCATCTCGACGACGGTGTTCTTCGGCGATGCCGCCACGTTCTCGTGGATCCCCGTGGTCGGCCCGTGGCTGATGCTCACCCAGGACCTCAACGGGCACGAGGCGGGCATCGTGGTGTCGGGCGTCGTGCAGGGGCTCGCCGCGCTCGCGATCGTCCTCGGTCTGACGATCCGCCGCACGTACACCGACTACGAGTACGTGATGGAGCCCATGCCCGGCGCGCGGCTGACGATCGACGCGATCACGCTGCCCGGCGGCGGGATGATCGGCGCGCGGCTCGAGATGTGATCACTCGTGTCGATGCGCCGCGACCGCGTCGACGCACACGTCGCCGCGGGTCGCGCGGTTCTTGATCTTCACGTAGCGGAAGCGCGGGATCCCGAACTGATCCACGTCGAGCGGTGAGCTCGTCACGAGGCCCTGCGCGATCGTGCGGAACTGCCGGCGCTCGACGCCCACGTCGACGCGATAGGGGCCCGATCCCTCGCGCACTTCGATCTGCAGGTCGGGGTGCTCGGTGCCGTCGGTGAGCATGCGCGCCCCCGGCGTGAGCTCGAGCGTGATCGTGCCGCCCGGCGCGATCGATGCGCAGCGTCCGTCGGGCGGGCCGAGCGCGTGCGTGGCGTCGCGCGCTCGCTCCTCGAAGTGGAGGATCGTGAGCCACTCGTGCGGCAGGTGGCCCTCGGCATCGGTGCCCGCATCGTGCGGCGCCGCCGCGTCCGCGACGTCCTGCACGTCGCTCGGCCCGCCTGCGACGACCCACACCGTCGCTGCGCCCGCCGCGATCAGCGCGATGCCGCCGAGCGCCGCGCCGAGGATCGCGCCGAGGCCGGGGCCTGCGCCCGGGATCGCCCCGACGTGCGGCGCGGTGTCGCGCGGCGTGTGCGGCGCGGCGAGCGTCGGCGCGTTGCCGAGATCGCTCGGCGGCGCGGTCGACGGGATGCGCGGGATCGGCGTGGGCTGGCTCGATTCGATGCCGCAGAAGTCGTCGACGAAGCGGCGCACCGACGCGGTGCGGCTCTGCGGGTCCTTCTCGAGCCCGCGCAGGATCGCCGCGCGTCGCTCGGGCGAGAGCGCCTGCGCCGACGGGAACTCGTCGAACGATCGCGGCGCCGACATCATGTGCGCCGTGGCCCACTCGATCGGCGTGCGCGCCGCGAAGGGCCGCGCGCCGGTGAGCATCTCGTAGGTCATCAGCGCGAGCGCGTAGACGTCGGAGCGCTCGTCGACGCGCATGCCCGAGATCTGCTCCGGGCTCATGTAGGCCGGCGTGCCGATGATCGTGCCCTGCGCGGTGATCTCGGGGCCCTCGACGTGGTCCTTCTTCGCGATGCCGAAGTCGAGCACCTTCGCGATCTCGCCCTCGGCCTCGTTGTGCGCGAGCAGCACGTTGTCGGGCTTCAGATCGCGATGGACGATGCCGCGCCGGTGCGCCTCGGTGAGCGCGCCGCCGATCTGACGCACCAGGCGATCGACGATGTCGAGCGGCAGCGGGCCCGACTCGATCGCGGTCGCGAGCGAGCGACCGTCGACGTACTCCATCGCGATGTAGAGCCGGCGATCGACCGCGCCGCTCGAGAGCGGGAGCGCGAGCTCGCCGAAGTCGTAGAAGCGGATCGTGTGCGGGTGCGTGAGCTGCACGACGGTCTCGCACTCGCGGTAGAAGCGCGCGACCGCGAGCGAGTCGCTCATCGGCGTGGTGAGCACCTTGATCGCGACCGCGCGCGTCGTGGTGCCCATGCGCTGCTCGGCGAGGTAGACGCGGCCCATGCCGCCCTCGCCGATCGGGCGGACGATGCGGTATCGATCGGCGACGATCCGTCCGATCAGCGGATCGTCGACGCTCGCGCGGGCTTCGAGGATCGCGCCGCACGCGGAGCAGAAGCGCGCGTGATCGACGTTCTCGTGGCCGCAGCGAGGACAGGGGGTCATCGAGGCGCGCGCAGCATAGCGCGCACGCGCGGAGAGGGCGGAGATCCCGTCGGTGCGCGCGAACGCGACGCGAAGGGTCGAGCGTGCATCGATCGTGCAGCCCGAGCGCCGCAGCCACGGTCGAGCGTGGGTGGATCGTGTGCGCCCAGCACCACGGCCACGGTCGAGCGTGGATGGATCGTGTGCGCCGAGCACCACGGCCACGGTCGAGCGTGGATGGATCGTGTGCGCCGAGCACCACGGCCACGGTCGAGCGTGGATGGATCGTGTGCGCCGAGCACCACGGCCACGGTCGAGCGTGGATGGATCGTGTGCGCCGAGCACCGCAGCCACGGTCGAGCGTTGGATCGTCGCTCGCGCCGGGCACGATCGGAGGGTGGAGCCTCCCTCCTCAGTGCGCGTGACCGCCGCCCGGGCGGAAGAGCTCGTCGATCACGCTCGACGTGACCTCGTCGTACGTGAGCACGCGCTGCGCGTGGTGATCGCGCTGGAAGCGCTCGGCGCGCTCGCGGCCCTCGATCGGCACGAGGTCGCGGCCCATCGGGCTCTCGACGTCGCTGCCGAGCACGTAGACGAGCGACGACGCGGGGCGACGCTCGCTCGCGTAGTACTCGATGACCCACGGCTCGCGCGCGTCGCGCCCGCGCTCGCCGCGCAGGATCCGGAACATGCACTTCGGCGCGTCGAAGAGCAGCGCTTCGCCCGACGCGGTGGTGAGCCCGGCGCGCCACGTCGAGTCCGCGGGCACGCGCATCCCGCAGTGCGCGCAGCGTCCGGCGGCCTGCGCGCTCGCGCCGGTGTCGCCCGAGGCGCACGCGGCGAGCACGGCGAGCACCATCGATGCAGTGAGGACGAGCCGGGTGAGGACGTTCGCGCGGTGCATGCGTGATCTCAGCTTCCGAAGAGAGATGCGCCCCCGGAGACGATCGTCCAGCGCGCGATCGGGAGCAGCGCGATGGCGAGCGCGAGGGACCACGCGATGGCGGTCCGCGTCGCGAGGCGCGCCTCGAGCGCGCGCGCGGTCTCGGGCTCGCCGCTCGCGCGCTCGAGGAGACCGGTCATCGCCGCGGAGAGCCCCATCGCGGTCGCGACGAAGATCGCGGCGAAGAGCGGCCATCCGATCCCGAGCACGTCGGCGTGGAGCAGGCAGAACGGGCAGAGGTGCGTCGGCGTCTCGTAGACGTGGGGCGCGACCCACCACACGACGGCGGGCACCGACGCGAGGCCCGCGACGAGCGACGCGACACCGACGAGCGATGCTGCGCGCGTCGAGGGACGCGCTCGCGTGAACAGGGCGAGCGCGATCGCCGCGATCGACCCCACGACGAAGAGCGCGGCCGCGACGTCGCGCGGACCGCCGCTCGCGCCCGTGCCCGCGACCTCGCGCGCGGCGTCGAGCCCGGTCGAGCAGCACGACGCGACGACGCGCAGATCGAGATCGAGCGCGTATGCGGTCGCGGCCGCGAAGTCGGCGAGCACGAGCGGCGCGACGACGAGGAGCGCCGAGAACTTCGCGCGGGTGAGCGCGGGCTTGCGCAGCCGGAGGTCGAGCCGGTGCAGCGCGATCCAGAGCGCGCACGCGAGCGCGGCGATCGCCGAGAGCGCGAGCGAGCGGAAGCCCCAGGGCGACGCGTCGAGCACACCCCACGCGCACATCGCGCCGCGGATCGACGCGGTCATGCGATCGGCGCCGAGCACCGCGAGCGCGAGCCCCGCGATCGTCGCGCCGAGCGCGACCTCGATCAGCGTCCCCGCGAGCTCGGCGCGTCGCTCGAGCGCGAGCTGTCCCTCGGACGTGCGCGCGATGCGGTAGTGGCGCAGCACGCGGATCGCGACGAAGAGCCCGACCACGACGAGCACGGCCGCCGCCGCGCCCGTCGAGAAGCGCGCGAGGAGCCAGGGGCGGAACAGGTTCGACATCGACCGGCCAACGATGGGGCCGGAGCGCGCGTTCGTCACGCGCGGTGGGTGCGGCTAATCAGCGCGCTCCACCGTGAGCCGGTACGCGCCCACGTCCTCCTCGCGCGCGCCGTCGACGACGATCCACCACGTGCCCGCGGCGAGATCGTAGGTCTCCTCGCGCGAGCCGCCGCCGGTGCCGAGCCCGCAGGTCGCCGGGATCGACTCGCCGTCGGCGTAGGCCGCGAGCAGCGGGTGCCAGCCGTCGGCCTCGATGCGCACGCGGTGGCGGCCGGGCTCGCTGACCTCGAGGCGCCACGCGTCGTCGTGCGCGGGCGCGTGGCAGCCCGCGCTGAGGTCGTCGGTGGCGCGCGAGGTGTCGCCCGCGACGGTGACGCCGAGCGCGAGCACGCCCTCGCGCTCCAGCGCCGGCGTCTCGGTCGCGCGGAGGCGATACGCGCCCGCCTGGCCGCCGAAGCCGTCGACGATCACGCGCACCTGCTGGCCGGCGGCGAGCGTCGCGTGCGCGACCGACGAGCGGTAGTGGCCGTGGCGATCGTCGTTGCAGGCGAGCGGCGAGCCGTCGTCGGCGACGATCGCGATGGCGCCGTCGTGATCGCTCGCGAGCTCGAACGCGAACGAGCCGTCGCGCGGCGCCACGAACGACCACGACTCGTCGGGCGACCCGCCCGCGGGCACGCACTCGATCGCGAAGCCGTCGGGCGCGCCGCGCGTGTCGCCGCTCGCTTCGACGTCGAGCGCGAGGGCGCCGCGCGCGCGCGTCGGGCCGGCAGGCGCGGGCTCGGCGATGCGGTGCTCGACGACCCATCCGCTCTCGCCCGCGCCATCGGCGATCGCGAGGTCGAGCGTGTCGCCGCGACGACGCACGAGGAGCGGGCCGTGCACCACCGAGATGCCGCGGCGCGCCTCGGCGGGCGCGTCGCGCAGCGCGAGCGAGGTGTCGTCGCATCCCTCGAAGTGCGCGCGGAGCTTGGGATCCTCGGGCAGCATGCAGAGGCGCGGCGGGCCGTCGAGGCCGGTGACGAGATCGGCGCCGACGCGCGCGACGAAGCCCTCGGGCACGGCCTCGAGCGTCTGCTGATCGATCACCGGGAGCGACGCGTAGGGCATCGCGTCGCCCTCGATCGCCGGTGCGGCGGCGCGGGGCTCGACGGTGCCGCGCGGTGCGATCGACACCACCTCGCCCACCGCGATCCGATCCTCGCCGACGCGCGCGAACGCGTGGGTCTCGAGGGGCACGCCGCCGTGCACCGAGCGACCGGTCACGTCGTGCTCGGTGGCGAAGCGCCCGCGCGCCGCGTCCCAGCGCACCGGATGACGGAGCCAGTCGTTGGTGGAGACCGCGTCGGCGGCGACGACGTGCACGCGGCCGTCGGGCAGGTGCGCGACCCAGACCTCGCGCCCGTCGTCGAGCGCGCGCAGCGCGAGCGTGCCGCGCGCGGGGAGCGCGATGGTCCCGAGCGCGCTCGCGATCGCGTCGCGCTCGGTCGAGGGCGCGCCGGGCGAGACCGTGCCCGAGGCGTCGGGGGAGGGCGGCGGGATGCGGAACGCGTACGCGCCGCCGTCGTCGTCGTCGACCGAGAACCACGTGATGCGCTCGCCGAGCACGCTGCGCGGCACCGCGACGACACGCGCGTCCTGCACCGCGAGCGCGATGCACATCTCGACGAGCGGCTCGGTGCGCAGCAGCACGCGCCCCTCGGCATCGCGCTCGACCGCGACGATCTCGTCCATGCACGCGCCGTTCATGAACGCCTCGCCGATCACGACGTGGGTGCGGAGATCGACCTCGGGCACTGGGCCCGCGGCGCCGACGCGCTCCCAGAGCGCCTCGAGCTCGGCGTGCGTGGTCGCGATCCACGCGCCGTGCTCGGAGGTGTCGGCGCCGCCGTTCCAGAGGACGCGCAGGCCGTCTGGATCGTCGGTGGTCGCGCGCGCGACCGCCGTGAAGTGAGCGGGCAGTGGGAGCGTCTGTCTCGCGCCGGCGATCGGACCACCACAGCCAGCGAGCGCGAGACCGACGAAGAACGAGGCGAGCGGACGACGCATGGGAGTGTCGCGCCGTTCAGCAACGCGTACGCCACGCACGAAACGTGGGGAAAACGCGATTCTGCGCGTGAATCGACGTTCACGCGCTGGGGGTCCGCGTTCACGTGTGCGAGGCTGCGCGCACGATGCGAATGGTGTTCTTCTGCTCGATCGCGATCGCGCTCACGGCGTGTGGCTCGAACGCCGCGACGAGCGCGTTCCGCGCGGGGAGTCTGTCGCCCACGTGCGGTCCCGCGGGCGGCTCGGCGGTGCGCCTCGTGCTCGCGGACGGCGAGCTCACGTGCGAGACACCGGAGCCGGCGACGCACATCACGATCTGGGCGCAAGGCACGTCGCTCGACGAGGTCGAGATCGCGCGCGCGCACGGCGCGGAGCGCTGCATCGAGGGCGCGTGCGCGAGCATCGTCGGCGGGACGGTGCACACGCTCCGCGCGGAAGCGGATCGCAGCGAGGTGCGCTGGTCACTGGAGCTCGCCGACGGAGCGCACGACGAGGGCACCGCGTGGGTCCGCGTCTGCGCCGCGCTCGCGCACCCGTGCCGCTGACTTTGCGGCGAGGGGCTCGGCGCGTAGTCTGATCGTCATGCGACTGACTTCGTTCCTCCCAATCGCTTCCCTCTCGTTGTTCGCGCTCGCCGGATGCGGCTCGAGCGCGGACCCCAGCGTCTTCGACGACGGACTGCTCCGGGCGACGTGCGGGCCGGCGGATGGTCCCGCGATCGACCTCGTGCTCACCCAGGACGCGCTCGGCTGCGACACGCCGATCGCCGATCGCCCTTCGACACGGCTCGCCGTGTACGCGTTCGGCACCGTCGACGAGCTCGAGAGCATCGAGATGGAGCGCGCCTACACCGCCGAGCGCTGTGTCGATGGCGCGTGCATCGAGGCCGCGGGCGGCACGCTCGAGACGCTGCGCGTGGACGGCGATCGCGCCGAGGTGCGGTGGTCGATCGAGCTCGAGGACGGCTCGCTCGACGAGGGCACGGCGTGGGTGCGCGTGTGTCGCGACGCGACCACTCGATGTCTGTGAGGC
This sequence comes from Sandaracinus amylolyticus, assembly GCF_000737325.1. Classification (NCBI taxonomy): domain Bacteria; kingdom Pseudomonadati; phylum Myxococcota; order Polyangiales; family Sandaracinaceae; genus Sandaracinus; species Sandaracinus amylolyticus. The sequence goes on along the minus strand of NZ_CP011125.1, from coordinate 7,838,810 downwards.
ACCTCGTCGTGCTGCTCGCGCTCGTCGCGGGCTGCGCCGAGCCCGCGACGTTCGAGCACGGCATCCTCCGTCACGCGTCGTCGCCGCGCGGCTGCGACTCGGGCGATTCGGCGACCGAGCTGCTCGTCACGTCCGACGAGATCGCGTGCCCCACGGCACCGTCGCTGCCGACGCGGCTGCACCTGTACTCCGACCGCACGCTCGACGTCGGATCCCCGTCGTTCGACATGAGTCGCACCTTCGCGGCGGAGCGCTGCATCGACGACGTCTGCGTCGACGTCGTCGGCGGCACGGTCGAGACGATCGACGTCGACGGCGACCGCGTCGAGCTGCGTTGGTCGCTCGAGCTCGAAGACGGAACGCGCGAAGAAGGCAGCGCGTCGATCCGCGTGTGCAACGGATCGACGGGCTGTCTCTGATCAAGTCGGCTCGGCCCCGGCGCGTCCTTCCGTCCGCACGCTCCGTGCGCTGCCATGCGGCCCGCCGCGACCGAGCCCTCCTGCGCGCTGATCAGCGCGCGCCGACCTTCGTGATCACCTCGCGGACCTCGGCGTCCGTCAGCAGGTGATTGCTCTCCTTCGCGCGAGCGAGGATCGCCTTCACGAGGCCCTCGCTCGGCGTGAAGCCGCGCTTCTTGAGCCAGAAGTTCACGTTGCTCGCGCCGCTCATCGGGCCGATGCCGATCTCCTGCTCGCGCCCGAACATCCACGCGGGCACGCCCGAGTACACGCGATCCGCGAGATCCTGATCGCCCTTCTCGAGCGCCTTGATGATCGCGGCTGCGTGCACGCCGGTGCCGGTGCGGAACGCGTCCTCGCCGACGACCGGATAGTTGATCGGGATCGGGAAGTGGAGCGCCTTGCTGACCTTGTCGCAGAGCTCGCCGAGCTTCGTCACGTCGCGGTCGCCGAGCTCGCCGATCAGCTTGAGGTTCACGAGGATCTGATCGAGCGACGCGTTGCCCACGCGCTCACCGACGCCGAGGATCGCGCCGTGGACGCGATCGGCGCCGTACTCGAGCGCGTAGATCGAGTTCGTCACGCCGAGCCCGCGATCGTTGTGGCCGTGCCAGTCGATCCCGACCTGCGGCGCGCCCCACGCGCTGAGCAGGCTGCGCGTGAACTGCACGAGGTTGCGCACGCCGTCGGGCGTGACGTGACCGACGGTGTCGCAGAGCGTGAGGCGCGTCGCGCCCGACTCGATCGCGGCGTGGAAGAGCGTGTGGAGCACCTCGGGCTTCGAGCGCGTGGTGTCCTCGGTGACGTAGTTGACCGGGAGGCCTTCCTTCACCGCGAACGAGATCGCCTCGACGCTGCGCTTGCGGATGAGCTCGACCGACCAGTCCTCGGCGAGCGCGCGGATGGGCGAGCTGCCGATGAACGTCATCACCTCGATCGCGATGCCCGCGCGCTGCGCGACCTTCGCCATCGGCTCGATGTCCGCGAGGTGCGTGCGGCCGGCGCACGTCGGGCGGATCGCGAGCTTGCAGTCGGCGATCTCGCGGCAGAGGCGCAGCACGTCCTCGAACGCGCGCGGCCCCGCGCCCGGCAGACCGACGTCGACGGTGTCGACACCGACCTGATCGAGCAGGTGGAGGATCTCGAGCTTCTCGTCGATCGTGGGATCGACGACGGACGGATTCTGCAATCCGTCGCGCAGCGTCTCGTCGTGGAGCTCGAAGCGCTTCTTCAGCACGACGGGCTGACGTCGCTCGGCGAAGTTCCAGTCGTAGATGAGCTGCGTGTCCACGGCTCCACCTCCCTCATCAGTCTGCCACGAGAAGCCAGGAGATCTCCGCCGCGCTGAGCGGATGAAGCCTGGGAATTGCCGCCAAGGAGAGCAGGAGGGGCAGGAGGGAGGGAGAGAGACTCGCTCGCCGTTCGCGTCGTGTGACACGAAAGCTCTCTCCTGCTTTCCTGCTCTCCTCAGAGGATCTCTCCTCCCTGCCTCCTCGGCGGGCGGGCGCGGATCACGCGCGCTCGAGCACCACGGCGATGCCCTGGCCGCCGCCGATGCACGCCGAGCCCACGCCGTACTTCTTGTTCTGACGGCGCAGCGTGTAGATCAGGTTCGCGGTGATGCGCGCGCCGCTCGCGCCGAGCGGATGGCCGAGCGCGATCGCGCCGCCGTTCACGTTCGACTTCTCCTCGGGGAGGCCGAGCTCCTTCTGCACCGCGAGGAACTGCGGCGCGAACGCCTCGTTCACGTCGAAGAGATCGATCTGGTCGAGCGTGAGGCCCGCGCGGTCGAGCGCGTTCCGGATCGCCGGCGCCGGGCCGATGCCCATGATCGTCGGGTCCACGCCCGCGACGCCCCACTGCACGAGCTTCGCGAGCGGCGTGAGGCCGCGCGACTTCGCCCACTCCGCGTCGACCACGAGCAGCGCCGCGGCGCCGTCGCAGATGCCGCTCGCGTTGCCCGCGGTGACGACGCCGTCCTTCTTGAAGACCGGCGGCAGCTTCGCGAGGATCTCCATCGTCGTCTGCGGGCGCGCGTGCTCGTCGCGATCGACCTTCACCGTGCCCTTGCGCGACGGGAGCTCGACCGGCGCGATCTCGTCCGCGAACGCGCCCGACTCCTGCGCCGCGGCCCACTTCTGCTGCGAGCGCAGGCCGAACGCGTCCGCCTGCTCGCGCGTGATGCCGTACTTCACCGCGAGGTTCTCCGCGGTGACCGCCATCGGCGTGTTGCAGTACGAGTCGGTCAGCGCGGCCCACAGCGTGTCGACCACGGCCGGCGGCTTGCCGAACTTCACGCCACCGTCGCGCAGGCCCCACATCGCGTGCGGCGCCTGGCTCATGTTCTCGCTGCCCGCCGCGAGCACGCACTTCGCGTCGCCGAGGAGGATCTGCTCCGCCGCGCTGACGACGGCCTGGAACCCCGAGCCGCAGAGGCGGTTCACGGTGAGCGCCGGCACCTCGATCGGCACGCCGCTCTTCAGGCCCACGTGGCGCGCGCCGTAGATCGCGTCGGGGCTCGTCTGCTGCACGTTGCCGAGGATCACCTGGTCGACGTCGGTCGCCTGGATGCCCGCCTGCGCGATCGCGGCCTTGCTCGCGTGCACCGCGAGGTCGATCGCCGACACGTCCTTCAGCGCGCCGCTGAGCGTCCCGAACGGAGTGCGCTTCGCCGCGACGATCCAGATTTCCTTGCTGAGCTTCTTCATCACGAGTCTCTCCTCAGACGATCTCTGCGAACGCGTTGGTGAACACCGGCTCCTCGGGGTGCTCCTTCGTGCCCGCGACGACGAGCACGCGACCGTCCTCGCGCCATCCGCGCGTGATGATCGTGTCGCCGGGCCAGACCGGCTTGCTGAAGCGACCGCTGAACGCGCGCAGGCGCGACGGATCGTTTCCGCACTCGTTCGCGAGGATCGCGCGACCGATGAAGCCGTACGTGCAGAGGCCGTGGAGGATCGGCTTGCCCTCGGTGACCTTCGCGGCCTTCTCCGCGGCCTTCGGATCCGCGTGCAGCGGGTTGTGATCACCGCTCAGGCGATAGAGCAGCGCCTGCTCCGGCGAGGTCTTCTCCTCGACGACCCAGTCGGGCTCGCGCTCCGGCGCGCGGATGCGGACGCTCTTCGGCGGCGGCTCACCGCCATACCCGCCGTCGAGCAGGTACATGATCGTCCACTCGGTCTCGCACACGAGCGCGCCGGTCTCGTCGGTCGTCTTCGTCGCGAAGATCACCTGCGCCATGCGCTTGAGGTCGCCGACGTTCGCGACGCGACCGACCGTGGTGAGCGTTCCGGCTGCCGGGAAGGGCTTGTGTAGACGAATCGTCTGTCCGCCGTGCACCACGCCCGAGAAATCACCACCGACGACGTCGAAGAGCGCCTTGCACGCCTCGAACGTCGGGATCACCGCGTACGTCGGGAAGACGCGCATCGCGGGCTCGCTGTGCTCGTAGAGGAACCCGAGGTCCGTCTGCGTCGCACCGATGCCGAGCGCGTAGAGCGCGGCGTCCTGCCAGCGGTACGTGAACTGGAGCGCTTCGCTCTCGGCCCCGATCGCAGCGGGATTCAAAGGCTTGGGCATCGCGCTGGCTTAGCGTCGTGCGCGCGAAGCGGTCAACACGGAGGGTGAGCGTTTGACCTCGCACGTGAGCCCGCGCACGCTCCTGCGCGTGAGCCTCCGGACGACGTTCTTCGCCCGCACGCTCCGCTCCATCGCGGTGCTCGCCGCGTTGGTGATGCTCGCCGCGACGACCTCGGGGTGTCCGCGACGCCGCAACCCGTGGCTCTTCGATGCGGGACCGGAGGGCGACGGCGGCGGCGACGACAGTGATCGCGACGGGCTCTGCGACGAGCACGAGCGCTCGCGCGGGCTGCGCATCGACGACCCCGACACCGACGCCGACGGTTACTCCGACCTCACCGAGGTCTCGCTCGGGCACAACCCGCTCTCGCGCACGTCGCCCAACGCCGATCGCGTGATCTTCCTGCGCGAGACCGCGACGGGCACCGCGCGCGCGACGGTCTCGATCGCGGTCGAGGGCTCGGGCGAGACGTTCAGCGGATCGTTCACGCCCGCCGCGCAGGTGGTGCCCGACGACGTCGACGCCGACGCGTACTTCGCGGGCGCGGGCCCGGTCGGCGCGGAGCCGATGGCGAACGTGTTCGAGCTCGACGAGGCCACGCAGTCGTTCATCGGCGTGCGCGGTCGGACGCTCCTGATCTACGAAGTGCGCTTCCAGTTCTCGGGCGAGGCGCGCGAGTGCATGCGGGCCTATCCGTTCCAGTACACCGTGAAGCGCGACGACGGAGTGGTGGTCGCGACCGAGCGCCTCACGCTCGTCGTGGTGCCGGGCAGCGGACGGCTCGAAGACGAAGTCTGGTGCCCCGTCTCGCCCTGCCTCTGAACCGACCTCAGCGTTCGATCGTCGACGAACGCGAGGTGAGCGATGGAGTGGCTCTGCGTGGTCGTGCCCGCTGTGGTGGCCGGCGTGGCCGGCGTCTGCCTGCTGCTCGAGGCGCCTGATCGCTGGGGCGTGTCGCGCGCGCCGGTCGCAGCGGGGGAGGGTGCGTATCGCGCGGGGCGCGTGACGCGCGAGACCGCGCGTCGCGTGCCGCTCTCGGTCGTGACCGCCGCGCTGCTCACGTCGATGTGGGGCGCGATCACGCTCGTCGTGCTCGTGCCCGCGGGCGCGGTGCTGGCGGCGATGCTGGTCGGATCGCACGAGCCGCGCGTGGTGATCGGCGCGCTCGTCGTCGGCGCCTCCTTGGTCTCGGGCACCGCGCTGGCGTTCACGCTCTTCCGCGCGGGCCACGCGCTCGCGCACCGTGCTGCGGGCGCGCCGAGCGTCGCGCGCGCGACCGCGCTTCACGCCGTGTGTCACCACGCGCTGATCTGGGTGCTCTTCCCGCTGCCGCTCCTGCTCGATCCGTATCGCGACGCGGGCCCCGCGTACGTCGCGCTCGCGGTGCCGTGCGGCATCGGCCTCGTCGTCGCGCTCGTGGTGCTCGTCGCGGGACGCCGCGTCGCGGCGCTCGACGCCGAAGATCAGGCGAGGATCTCGACCTCGTCGCCGATCGAGATCTCGACCGACTCGTGATCGTCGAGCTCGGGGATCAGGTTCACCCCGAAGAGCACCTTGCCGTCCGTGGTGCGACGGAACTTCGCGAGCGTGCGCAGCGGCTCCTTGCCGGCGATCGCGGTGCTCGGATCGATCGTCGTGATCACGCACCGATCGCATGGCTTCGGCGCGCGGAACACGATGCGACCGATGCGCAGGCGCGACCAGCCGTCCTCGGCCCACGCCGGCGCGCCCTCGATCACCACGTTCGGTCGGAAGCGACGCATCTCCAGCGACGTGCCCGCGCGCGCCTCGAGATCCGCGAGCGACTCGCGCGTCGCGAGCAGCAGCGGATAGCCGTCGGCGAACGACACGACGTCGCCCTGCTGCGCGTACTTCTCGTTGATGCCCCGGCGCACGTCGTCGGGCATGTACACGACGCGCACGGTGCGCCCGAGGTGCTCGGAGAGCCACGCGCTCGCGTCGGCATGCGCGATCGCGTCGACCGTGCTGCGCCACACCGTGACCGACACGCGCGCGCCGGCATCGAGGCGCGACGGGATCTCGATCGCGCTCGCGCCGGGCGCGCCGAGCCGCAGTCGATCGTCCTCGAGCGTCACGTCGATCAGCGCGAGCCGCGCGTCCTCGCGCTGCGTGACGAAGCGACCGTCGGCGTCGACGATCATCCACCGTCGATCGTCCGTGATGCCGCGGCGCTCGACGTGCGCGCGCTCGACGTCGCTGCCGCGGCACGACTTGATGGGGAAGCGGCTGATCCCGGAGAGCTTCACGTCTGGCCCGAGCCGCTGCCCGCCGGATGGTTGAACGGCGACGGGTAGAGGCCGAAGCGCAGTGTGGACTTCACCGGCATCCCGAGCACCTGCTCGTGATAGAGGTAGAAGTCGTCGAGCCGCAGGCTCAGCGTCTGCGCGAGCTTCCAGAGAAACTTCCCGGCGAGCACCGGGTCCTGCTGGAGCAGCCCGTAGAACTGCTGGCGATCGAGCGCGAGCAGGCGCGTCTCCGCGGTCGTGCGCACCGTCGCGGAGCGCGGGCGCTGGCTGAGCAGCGCCATCTCGCCGAAGTGACTGCCCGGGCCGAGCTCGGCGAGCCGCACGTTGCTGCGCACGACCTCGACCGCGCCGTCGATCAGCAGGAAGAGCGTCTCGCTCGCCTCGCCCTCGCCGATCACGACCTCGCCCGCGCCGAGCTCGACGCAGCGGCACGCGTTCGAGACGCGCACGAGCTCCGGCATCGTGAGCTCCACGAAGAGATCGACGTGCTGCAGCGTCTCGAACGTCTGGTTGACGATCGTGGTGCGCTGCGCGTCCTCTTCGCGGCTCGCTGCGTGCGCGCTCGCGCGGAGCACCACCGCGGTGATGTTGTCGCTGCCGCCGCGCTGGTTCGCGAGATCGACCAGGCGACGCGAGACCGCGTCGAGATCGGCGGTCGAGAGCAGCGTCGGGAGCTCCTGGCCCTCGCCGAGATACCCGTGCAGGCCGTCGCTGCAGAGCAGCAGCGTGTCGTCGACGATCATGTCGAACACGAGCGTGTCGACGATCACGCGCTCGAGCGGACCGACCGCGCGCGTGACGATGTTGTGGTGCTCGCTCTGCTTCGCCTGCTCGGGCGTGAGCATCCCGCAGCGCAGCGCTTCCTGGATGAAGGTGTGATCCTCGCTGAGCTGGTAGAGGCGCGCCTGGCGCACGAGGTAGAGCCTCGAGTCGCCGACGTGCGCCATCACGCCCTTGCCGCCGCGGACGAGCAGCGCGACGCAGGTCGTGCCCATGCCCTTCTTGCCGCGGTCGTTCTTGCCCATCTCGTAGATGGTCCGCGACGCGGTCTCGACCGCTTCGCGCATGAGCACCGCGGCGCTCTCGATCGGCTGCTCGCCGCGATCGATCGCGCGCAGCACGTCCTGGCGATCGCGGACGTAGGCCTGCACGGTGGACGCCGCGGTGCGCGAGGCGATCTCGCCCGCTGCGTGGCCTCCCATCCCGTCGCAGACGATGTAGAGGCCCAGCGCGGGGTCGACGAGACAGAAGTCTTCGTTGAGGGTGCGCTCGCGGCCGACGTCGGTGGCGGAGGCGACGTGGATCTGCATGGTCGGACGAACGAGTCTGCCCGAACGGCCCGTCTCTCGGGAAGCGCACGCAGTTGTTGCGGCGTTTCGGTGAGAGTGGAACGATGCCGTGTCGTGAGCGGAAGCCGCCGCCCCCCGCCCGCCAATGACCCCGCCGATCCGCTGCGACGCGCGGTGCGTGAGGCGATCTCCGCGTACGCGCCCGACGAGGTCGCGGAGCGCGCGCTCCAGGTCGCGCTCGAGCGCGCCTCGCTCACCGGCGTACCGCGATCGCCGCGCGCGCTGCGGCGCTTCGTCGAGCTCTGGCTCCGCGCCGAGATCGTCGCCCGCCTCGGCGAAGAAGCCGCGGACGGAGTGAGCGATCGGCTCGCGCGCGTGATCGCGGCGATCGACTGGCGCGACGGTGGCGCGCCCACCGCGAACGGCGCGACGTGGTCGCCCGACGAGGGAGGCGCCAAGCGCCCGCGCGTGATCGTGATCTCGAGCGACGTGCGGCTCGCGGCGGGCATCCGGCTCGAGCTCGAGGGGCGCGCGGTCGTGGTGGGACACCCCGAGCTCGGCGAGGCGATCCGCGTCGGGGCGCTCGGGTCCGCGCCGTGCGCGCTGGTGCTCGACGGGCGCAGCGCCGACGCGATCGCGAAGGACGCGCTGCGCGCCGAGGGCGCCTCGATCGTGGCGGTGCTCGCATGGGGCACGAAGGAGGATCTCGCGCAGCGCGCGCGCGACGTGCTCGGGCGCGACGTGCCCGTCGTGCGCTGCGGCGAAGAGGTCACGGTCGAGGAGCTCGCGCTCCTGCTCGGCGCGCGGCTCGGTCTTCGCGGGTAGGCCGGAGCGGGTCGGCACGCCGCATGGCATGCTGAGCGCAGCGATGTTCGACACCGGCTACGTGACGGTCGCGCGCTGGAAGGGAACGCCGATCCGCGTGCACTGGAGCACGCCGCTCGGGATGCTGCTCTTCGGGCGCTTCGCGTTCGTGCCCGGGTTCTGGCTCGGGTACCTGCTGATCGTCGGGCTGCACGAGATGGGGCACGCGTTCCTCATGCGGCGCGTCGGGCTCCACGCGCGCTCGATCGAGATCCACGCGCTCGGCGGACAAGCGCGCTACGGCGGCGGCTCGGTCTCGCAGTGGCAGCGCTCGGTCGTCGCGTGGGGCGGCGTCCTCGCGCAGGCCGTGCTGCTCGTCGCCGCGCTCGTGGTCGCGGCATTCGTGCCGATCACGAGCCCGTTCGTCGCGCAGCTGCTCTCCGCGCTGACCTGGACGAACGTGTGGATCATGGCGCTCAACCTGATGCCGCTCCCGCCGCTCGACGGAGCGGACGCGTGGAAGCTGCCTCGCCTGTGGCGCGAGCGTCGGGGCCGCCGCGCGGCGCGCGTCGCGCGCGAGCGGATCGAGGTGCGCGTGCCGACGCGAGGTGCCGAGCGCGAGCTCGAGCTCGGCGAGGTCGACGAGGAGAAGGTGCGCGAGACCGTGCGCCGCGCGCTCGCCGACGCCGCGCGCGACTCGTCGCCCGGCAAGCGCAAGCGCGACGTGCAGTGAAACGCTGCGCGATCGGGTAGTCTCCGCCGTCTATGCAGCTCCAGGATCTGACGGCGGAAGAGAAGCTCGCGCTCGGCGGGCTCGTGAGGCTGATCGTGCGCGCGGACGGGTCGTTCTCGGACCTCGAGGAGGCGCGCATCGATCGCATCGGCGACGAGCTCGGCGGGCGCGACGCGTTCTGGAAAGTCATCTCGGACTCGGCGCAGGCGTTCCCCGACGAGCAGGGGATCCGCACCGCGACGCTCAAGGTCACGCGGCCCGAGGCGCGCGAGCTGATCCTCGGCGTGCTCGCGGGCATCGCCGCGGCGGACACGATCTCGCCTTCCGAGATGGGCCTCATCGACGCGGTGCGCGCCGCGTGGAGCGCGGGCGCGTGAGCGTGCCGGGGGGGACGCCGCCGCCGGGCGGAGGGGGCGGCTGGGGCCGCCGCAGGGCGGTGGCGCGCCGGTGCCGGGCTATGGCGCGCCTCCGCCGTCGTACTCGCAGCCGGGGCCGCCGCCGGGCCAGGGCTGGGCGCCGCAGCCGCCGCAGGTCACGCCGCCGGGCGGGCCCAACGAGCCGAACGGCACGTGGATCGGCGTGATCCTCTCGGTGCTCTTCCTGCTCGGCTCGTTCCTCGCGTGCGCGGTCACCGGCATCGTCGCCGCGAACGAGAGCGAGCGCTTCGCGATGGAGGTCTCCTACGTGACGGTGCCGACGATCGTCGCGGGGCTCTTCCCCTGGATCGTCGCGCTGCTGCTGCGGAAGAAGGGCACCGGCGTCGCGGTCGGCGCGCCGATCGGGTGCGGATGCCTGACCTGGGTCGTCTCGCTGGTCGGCATCATCGTCTTCTTCGAGGTGATCTGGCCCTCGCTCTGACGGCGCTCAGCGGTCGTGGGTCATCTCGCGGAAGCGCATGCCCGCGTAGCGCGCCGCGAAGAGCCACACCGCGACCAGCGCGACCACCGCGATGCTCAGCCAGCGGATCGTCGAGAAGTCGGTGAAGACCGTCGTCACGAGCAGGCTCACGCCGACCGCGATCGACTTCGCGAAGCGCTGCACGAACATGTCGAGGAACGCCTTCGCCTTGTACTTCTCGTCGCGGCTCGTGGGCGTGTAGAGCGCTTCCTTCGCCGACTGGTTGATCGAGTAGCTGAACGCGTTGTCGGCGGTGTTGAGCAAGCTGCCGGTCCAGAGGATCGGCACGATCAGGTAGCCCATCGAGGCGCCGAGGATCACCAGCGGCGTCGTCATCAGCGAGACGACGAGCGGGAAGCGGCTCATCACGAACGTCGTCACGAAGATCTGCACGAAGAGCGCGGCGACGTTGGTGATCGTGAACACGAGCGCGAACTGCTCGCCGATCGCCTCGTCGTCGAGGAAGTGCGCGACCGTCGACGTGAACTGGAAGTCGAGCAGCGTCGACACGATCTCGTAGAGGCCCACGATCGCCGCGATCGCGAGCAGATACGGCGAGCGCGCGACGAGCCGCGCGCCCGCGATCACCGGGTTGCCCGCCTCCGGCTCGCGCGCCTCGGGCTCGCGCGCCGGCTCGGGCTCACGACGCGCGACGACGCGCCCCGCGAGCCCCGCCAGCAGCGCCGCCGTCACCGTGGTGCCCACGCAGATCCAGATCCACGTCGCGTGGTCGATCGAGTCGATCCACGCCGAGAGCACCGAGCTGCCGAACGCGCCGCCGGCGACGCCCCCGAGCACGATCGGCGGGTAGAGGCGCTTCGCGTCGTCGGGGCTGACGCTGTCGTTCAGGAACGCGAAGAACGTCGCGACCATCAGCGTCGTGTAGAGGTCGCCCAGCAGGTAGAACGACCACACGACGAAGTGCCCGGGGTCGCCGATCACCAGCGCGAACACCGCGAGCGCGACCACGAAGAAGCCCGCGAAGACGAACGTGAGCTTCTCGCGCCGCAGCGTGCGCGAGAGCGCCGAGAACACGACCACCGCGAGCGCGGCGACCACCATGTTCGCGACCTTCGCGAGCAGCTCGGCCTGCGCCGCCTCGAGGTGCCAGCCGCCGAGGTCGAGGCCGTGCTCGTCGTAGAACGCGACGAAGATCCCCTTCTTGATCGGCTTGAGGACCCAGAACGTCGCGATCACCAGGAAGAACTGGGCGAACATCGGGATCGCCAGCGGCCACTCGCCGGGGCGCACGTCCAGGAGGGAGCGCAGCGGCGATTTCTTCTCGGTATTCGTTGGCACTGGGGTCGCGCAGCTTGCCTCGATGATGGGCACCACGCCCGTCGTTGCGAGCCTGCACGTTCGGGCAGCAACCCTGGCGCATTCGCGATCCGTGTCTCAGGGTTTCCGCCGCGCTCCGTCCGTCCACGTCCTGCCCAGCGAGCTGTCGAGCTTGGCGAAGACTCCGCTCCTCCGTATCTCCGCGCTCGTGATCGCGCTCCTGGCGAGCGTCCCGATCGCGTCCGCGCAGGAGCCCGACCCCGCGCGCCCCGCGTCGTCGGGCGTGACGTCGCCGGTGCCGCCGACGATCGTCGAGCCGGTGCGCGACTTCGCGCTCACGCTCGCGCCAGCGCGGGTGAGCGACGGGCGCTGGCGCGGGGGCATCCTCTTCGACGAGGCGTTCCGCTCGGCGATCCGCCTCAGCGCGGTCGAGGACCAGGAGATCGCGCGCCACGTGAGCGACGTGCTGCTGCTCACGGTGCCGCTCGTCGCGCTCGTCGACGGGCTCGCGACGCCGCTCGCCCAGGGCAACGGCGAGCTCGCGTGGCGTGCGTCGTTCGCGCACCTGCTCGCGCTCGGCGTGACGCTCGGCGCGGGCGAGATCGTGAAGCGCGTCGCCGGCCGCGCGCGTCCGTTCGAGCGCGACTGCGCCGACGATCCGAGTCGCCACGGCTGCGACGACTCCGACATCTTCTCGTCGTTCTACAGCCTGCACAGCGGCGTCACGTTCACGTCGGCCGGCTTCATGTGCTCGATGCACGCGGTGCGCGGCATGTACGGGAACGTCGCGGCCGACGCGACGGCGTGCGGCGTGTCGCTCGCGATGGCCGCGACCACCGGTCTGCTGCGCGTGGTGTCGGACCGCCACTACCTCTCCGACGTGCTGGTGGGCGCGACGCTCGGCTTCCTCGTCGGCTTCTTCCTGCCGCTCGCGATCGTGCCCGAGATCGATCACGCACAAGCGACGCCGGTCACGCCGCAAGCGCTCGAAGGCCCGCCGCCGGTGATGATCGGGCCGACGTTCAGCGGGACGTTCTGACCGGAGGCGCTTCGGCGCGCGGCGCGGGGAGGAGGGTCCGGCGGGGCGGTACTCGCGGCTGCCGGACGCACGCGGCGCGAGCGTCGGGAGGCGGAGGGTCGTTCGCGGCGCGCGCGTCGCGCTCTGCCGCGAAGCGACCACGTCAGCCTCGCCGAGGTGTCTGCGAGCCCCGCTGCGTGGCCCCGCCGGACCCTCCTCCCCACGCCCGGTACCGCGTGTCTGCCGCCTCGCGTGGTGAGGTGGCGATGGCTCGCGACCGGTCCGCGCTCCGCCGCGGCCCGGGCGCTCGCGCGTAGCACCGCGCTGCGCGCGTGTGCGCGCTGTCGCGCGAGATTTCGAGCGCGTCGACGCGGGTCGCGTCGGCGCTGCGCGGCGTCGAGGCGCGCGTGTGCGCGCTGTCGCGCGAGATTTCGAGCGCGTCGACGAGCTCGACGCGGATCGCGTCGGCGCTGCGCGGCGTCGAGGCGCGCGTGCACGAGCTCGACGCGGGCCTCGCCGGCGCTCCACGTCGTCGAGGAGGGGAGCGATCCCGGTCGCGTGGGTGTGAATTGCCGTCGCGCGGCGATCGATCGGCGCCTCGGCGGGCTCGATCGGCGCCTCGGGAGGGTTCGATCACCGCCTGCGGAGGGTTCGATCGCCGCATCGGGAGGGCTCGACCGCCGCCGGTTGGCGTCGAGATCCCCGAGGCGTGGCGATGGATGGCCAGGAGCTGGCCTTCCGACCCCCGGAAGTTGGCCTTCCCACCCCCCTCCCGTCGGAGCTTGGCGAGACGCGTCGAAAGTGCCGCGAATTCGAGCGATCTCTCGCCAGATCGCGACCGAAATTCGATCGATCCGTGTCAGATCGCGATCGAAATTCGATCGATCCGCGTCCGATCGCGATCGAAGCTCGATCGACCCGCGTCCGGTCGCGATCGAAGCTCGATCGACCCGCGTCCGATCGCGATCGAACGCGCTCGAGCTGCGTCGACTCGTGTCCGAAGCCGATCGATCCGAGCTCGCGGCGCGCGACGTTCGCCGAAGCAGACACGGAACGCACGAGACGAGCGAAGGCGAGCCCCCAACCTCCTGCTCCTCCTGCTCTCCTCAGCGGCAATTCTCCTGCTCCCCTCAGCGGAGCTCCCCTCAGCGGGCTCAGCCCCGAGGGCGCACGATCGGGAGGCTCTCCTGGGAGCGCAGCAGCTCCGCGACGATCTCCTCGCGGCTGCGCGCGCGGATCTCCGAGCGCGGGCGGGCCGCGAGCACCGGGATCAGCGAGCTGCGCACCGGCTCGGGCACCACGTTCTCGAGCAGCTCGATCGCGGTGCCGCGGATCTTCTCGTCGTGCGCCGAGAGGCCGCGCAGCGCGAGCTGCAGCGACTCGCCCTCGACCACCAGCGAGAGCAGCGTGAGCACGTACTGCAGGCTGCGGCTCGCGCGCATGCGCACCAGCTCGTCGAGCGAGATCGGCTCGTCGTCGTGGTGGTCGGGGTGGTTCGGATCGTGCGGCGCGATCGTCGCGACCGCGCTCCACGTCGCGCCGCGCTCGCCCAGCTCGCGCTCGACCGCGCCGAACACCACCGTCGTCGGCGGCGCGAGCGCGGGGTCGGTCGACGCCAGGTGCACCAGCGCGCGCGCGCACTGGAAGCGCACCTCGAGCCGCGGATCGTCGAGCCCCATGATCAGCCCCTCGGCCGCGCGGCGCGACGTGCTCACGCGCAGCACGCGCGGGATGCGGAACCGGATCTCGAACGGCGTGCGCAGATCGAGCAGCGCGTCGATCAGCGTGCCGGTGATGCTCGGCGCGACGCGCCGGAGCGCGGCGATCGCGTCGCGGCCGAGCTCCGGGTGGGCGAGCAGGTGCAGCGTGATCGGGACGAGCTCGGGCTCGAGCGGCGCGTCGAGCGCGGCGCGTGTGCGATCGATCGCGCCCGACGCGATCGCGGCGAAGCGCTGCACGATGCTCGGCTCGGTGGGCACCACCGCGGACGGCGCCTCGCCCTCGACCTGCGGCTCGGGGTGCGACTGCACGTCGGCGGTCGCGGCGGCGATCGCCGCGGCCTCGATGCTGGTCAGCGCCGGGCTCTGGCGGCGCAGCGACTCGATCTCCGCGAGCAGGCGCTCGCGATCGATCGCCATCGCGGTGTCGGAGAGCGTGCGGCGCGTCGTCGCGTCGAGCGCGCTCTGCTCGTCGAGCTCGAGCGTCCCGCTGCGCAGCGCTTCCTGCAGCGACTCGACGTAGCCGCGCGCGATCGAGGGCACCAGCAGCAGCGAGAACAGCGCCGCGCCCGCCGCGACCACGGCGGGCACGATGCCCGGCATGTCGTGCCACCCGTAGATGAGCGCGAGGATCGCGAGGCTCCCGAGCGCGTCGCCCACCCGCGTCGCGGCGACGTCGACGAGCGTCTTGGTCGGCCGCTTCGTCTGCGGCGGCAGCGGCGTGAAGAAGAGCTCGTACGCCGATCGATAGAGCGAGTTCGAGAGCACGCTCTCGGCGCCGCGCAGCGCGATCAGCGCGGCGAACGGCAGACCGAGCAGCATGCCGAGGCCACCGAACGCGACCACGAGCGGCGAGAGCGCGACCGTTCCGTAGAGCGGGAGCCGATCGAGCACGGTGCGCCCGAGCCCGGTCTGCACGAGGAACGTGACGAGGCTGGTGCCCGTGTAGAACCACGCGAAGAAGCGCACGAGCGAGGTCTCGTCGACGTACGCCGCGTCGGCCTGCGCCTTGAACGCGTAGTCGAGCAGCGCGGCCCACACCGCGGCGAGCAGCGAGAGCGCCGAGAGCGTGCGCAGGTACGGCGTGCGCCCGACGAGCTTCAGCGCGCGCGCCGTCTGTGGCTCGGAGACGGTGGCGCCCTCGACGTCGGGCAGCGCGCCCGCGAAGCGGTGGATCAGCGCGGCGGACGCGACGCTCGCGCCCGCGAGCACGAGCAGCATCGGGCGCGCGCCGAGGTTGCCCGCGATCACGTCGGCGGACACGCCGCCGAGCACGCCGCCGAACGTGCCGCCCGCCGCGACGCGCGAGACGAACGCGCGCGCGCGCCGGGGATCGTAGCGCTCGGACACGAGCGTCCAGAACCCGCTGATGAGCACCGAGCCGAGCGCCGCGACGTGCAGGTAGATCGCGACCGCGACTCCGTCGCGGAAGAGCGGCTGCGCGAGCCACTCGATCGCGAAGAACGTCGCGTTCACGCCGAGCGCGGCGGGCACGGTGCGCGAGGGGCCGCGCACCGCCATCGCGTTCGACATCGCGAGCACGGCGAGCAGCGAGAGGAGCGCGCCCGCGCCCATGACGATCGGCAGGCGGCGCGGATCGAACGAGGTGAGGAAGAGCGCGTCGCGCGTGGCCTTGCCCGCGACCTGCTGCGCGACGAGCAGCGCCGCCGCGCCGCCGGCGAGGAAGAGCTCCGCGCGCTTGGCCGAGGGCGGCAAGGATGCGCGACCGTTCGTCACGCCGGCTTCGCCCCTCGCCGCGCCATCGTCAGAAGCCTTCCTGCATGCCCGCGGTGATGCGCAGCACGGCGGGCTCGGCGCCGCGCTCGAAGGTGTCGGTGCCGAACCCGATCTGGATCGTGAACGACTGATCGGGATCGCCGACCGTGCGCAGGCCGAGCGCGAACGACATGCGCAGCTTCGCGGGATCGAACCCGTCGAGCTCTGCGCCGAATGCGTTTCCGGTGGTGACGTTCACGAAGCCGTCGACGGTGATCCAGATGGGATAACGGTACTCCAGCGTCGCCCAGGCGATGCTCTCTCCGTAGAGCCATCCGCGCCGGAAGCCGACCATGCGGCCGCGGCCCGACAGATCGGGCAGCTCGGTGAACGGGACGGGCAGGCTGCCGAGCGCGGTCGCGAACTCCGCGCCGCCCCAGAGGCCGAGCGTGCGGCCCTGGCTGATCTCCCAGTACGCACCGACCGCGCCGCCGTACGTCAGCCAGCGTCGATCCTGCGCCTCGGCGAGATCGAAGCCCTGCTCGACGTAGCCCTCGACGCGCACGCCGCTGCCCTCGATCGGCCGGCGCTGGCGCGTGTCGATCGAGCCCTCGAGGCGCTGTCGGTACGCGACGTAGCCCTCCCAGCCGGGCGGATACTCGAACCAGCCCTGCGCGACGCCGTCGCTGATCGTCTGCTCGCCGCGCTCGTCGTTGACCCAGTCGGTGTCGTAGAACTCGTAGCCGCGCACCCCGGCTTCGATGCGCAGGTGGCTCGAGCGCCACGGGCGGAACGCCACGGCGACCTCGCCCTCGATCGAGCGCGCGCCATAGCGGACGAGCTCGTCGCTCTCGCCCTCGCCGTTGATCGCGGCGAGCAGGTAGTCGGGGCGCATGGTGCCGACGACCTTCACCTGCATCATCGTGCCCTGATCGTCGAAGCGATAACGATCGAGGACCGACGCGCGCAGCCAGTCGATGCCGCCGAAGCCGAGCTGGAAGCGCAGCCCGTTGCGCGGCACGACGACGTTGTCGGTCCAGAGGTAGAGCCCGCCGCTCGGCTGGAAGCCGAAGTCGACGAAGAGCGTCGGCACGAGGCCCCACTCCGGCTCTTCTTCGGCGAAGGGCGGGAATTGGAACGCGCCCCAGCGCTCGCGCTCGCCGGTCGTGAGGATCCATCCGAGCGGGCGCCGGATGATCCACTCGAAGACGAGGTGCAGCGGATAGAAGAGGACGCGCGGGACCCAGAGGATCGCGTCCTCGAACGAGATGCCGGGATCGGGGCGGCCGTCGAAGTCGGGGACCTCGCGGCGGCCGATCGACGGAGGATCGCCCTCGCGATCGTCCTCCATGCCCTGATCGCCCGCGGAGTCGTCGGCGCGGCGCTGCTGCTCGGCGGCGCTCGCGCCGGGGCCGAGGTCCTGGCCGTCCTCGCCGTCCTGACCGGTCTGCGCGTGGGCGAGAGCGGGGGTGATCGCGGGCGAGATCGCGATCGTGATCGCGACGAGCGCGACGAGCGGTGTGCGGGTGGTCATCGGCGCGGCTCCTCGACGCCGTGGAGGCGCTCGAGCCCGACGATGCGCACTTCGTCGCCGAGATCGTAGGCGTGGAGGCGGAGCGGGCCGGTGGTCTCGCGGCCCTCGCTGCGCGCGACGATCTCCGCGATGACGTAGCCGGGGTGGTCGTGGCTCGCGCCCGCGACGCGCGGCATCTCGACGCACACGCGGCCCTCGGCGCGCGTCTCGAGCGCGACGGCGCGCGGCTCGTAGTCGTCGCCCGCGAACCCGCGCGCGAGATACACGCGGGTGTCGGGATCGCGCAGCCCCGACGTGAGCGCGAGGTCCTCCACGCACACGCGCGCGCCGTCCTGCTCGGGCACCGGCTGGGTCAGCGGCGAGAGGCGCGTGAGCCAGCGCTCGAGCACACGATCACGACGGCCGCGCACGATGCGGAACACCTCGTCGCGCACCGTGAGGCTCGACCAGCGACCGCGATCGATCAGCGCGCGCAGGTGCTCGTCGCCGATGCGCGCGACGATGCGCGTCATCCACGCCGCGTCGTGCTCGGTCATGCGCTCGTACGCGGGATTGCCGTAGCCGGGGCGCCACTGATCGGGCTCGTAGCGCTCGAGATCGTAGTAGCCGAGGATGTTGCCGGCCGCGCCGTACTGCGCGTGGTGCCACGGGCGATCGAGCAGACCGAGCGTGAGGAAGTCCTCGGTCAGGTGCTGCACGTCGAAGTAGCCCGAGTGCCCGAAGCGCCGCGCGAGCGCGTCCCACGTGAAGAGGATCCCCAGCGTGTCGCTGAAGTCGATCATGTAGTGGCGCACGTAGCCGCGATCGCCCTCGACCTCGATCCACGCCGACATCGTGTTCTCCTGGCGGGAGTCGATGTGGCTGAGCCACGACGAGAGCACGTACATGCCGCGCACCTCGCGGCGGTGCTCGTGGGGGATCACGTCGTTCGGGTCGTGCGGCCAGGTGCCCTCGTAGGTCCAGGGCGCGATCGGCTCGCCGTCGATGAACTGCGAGAGGCTGAAGCGCAGGCGTCCGTCGGGGAGCTCGACCGCCTTGTCGAGGATCTCGTCGACGGTCTGCTGCGCGAGCGGACCGCGACGTCCGTCGGTGCGCCGCACCTCGGCCCCGGGATCGAGCACGAGGTCCTCGCGCCGCACGAACACGACGCGGTTGCAGGGCGCGAAGAAGCCGGCGGACCAGTAGACGGACGCGGCGATCGCGTCGCTCGCGGAGGGCCGCTCGGCCTGGAGATCGCCGTCGGGCTTCATCAGGTACATCTGCCCGTTCGCGTCGCGCACGAAGAAGCCGGGGTTCGAGCCGTCGGGCTTGCCGCGCACGATCGTGAGCGGGCCGGGGACGTCGTCGTCGACGCCGGGGATCGCGGGGTCGACGTCGGCGCACGGGCCGTAGGCGATCTGGATCGGGGAGAGCGGCCCGCGCGAGAGGCGATTGGTGTACCAGCTCGAGTCCGGCACCTCGTCCATCGCGTTGACGTTCACCGCCTCGCGATCGAGCTCGAAGCGCCAGACGTCGGCGAGCGGGCGGAAGACGCTGTTGTCGGCGCCGTCCCAGACGTACGGCGAGTACCACTCGGGCGGCTGTGGCGTGAATGGACGACGGTCGCGATCCAGCCACATCGGCTCGGCGAGGGGGAACCGGCGGAGGCCGCCGCCGCACCCGGAGAGCAGCGCGAGCGCGAGCGCGACGACGAGCGTCATTTGTCCGCGCGCGATTTCCCGAGGAAATGCGCGTGGAACGGACCGGAGCGGCGCCATGGCGCGGGAATATCGCCGCCGATGGGGCCTGCGTCGAGGGGTGGGGCTCAGGTGCGGCGGTCGAGGTCGATCGCGACGCTGCGATCGCGGCTGCTCGGCGGGGCGTGCTGCGCGCGGTGAGCGCGGGCGTCCTCGAGCGCCGGGCCGTGCTCGGTCCAGAAGCGCGCGGCGTCCTCGTCGGACCACGGCTCGATGCGCAAGGCGCGCAGCGACGCGCGCAGCGCGCGTGCGCTCGCGGGGCGCTCGCCGGGCTTCTTCGCGAGGCACTGGAGCACGAGCGCGTCGAGCCCCTCCGGCAGCGCGGCGCCGAGGCGCGCGCTCGGCGGCTCGGGCGGCGTGTGGAGGTGGTGCGCGCAGATCTCGACGACGTTGTGGCCGCGGAAGACGTGAGTGCCGGTGAGCAGGAAGTACGCGAGCGCGCCGAGCGAGTAGAGGTCCGACGCGGGCGCGACGTCGCCGGTGCCGATCGTCTCGGGCGCGAGGTAGAGCGGCGTGCCGCGGATCGTCGCGTCGTGGGTCATCGAGCCCGCGGGATCGCGCGCGAGGTCCTTCACGAGGCCGAAGTCGACGACCTTCGCGACGTCGTGCTCGCCGGCGCGCGTGGTGAGGATCACGTTCGCGGGCTTCACGTCGCGGTGCACGAGGCCGAGCTCGTGCGCCTCGGCGAGCGCCGACGCGATCTGCGCGACGACGTGCACGACGCGCGCGGGCGGCATCGCGCCGGTCTCGTTCACGACGAGCTCGAGGTCGCAGCCCGGCAGGTACTCCATCGCGTAGTAGAAGATGCCGTCGGGCGTGCGGCCGTAGTCGTAGATCTGGACCGTGTTGGGGTGCGTGAGGCGCGCTGTCTGGCGGACCTCGCGCTCGAAGCGCGCGAGCATCTCCGCGCCGACGCGCTCCGGCGGGAGCAGCTTGATCGCGGTGGGGCGGCGGAGCAGCGCGTGCTGCGCGCGGTAGACGACGCCCATGCCGCCCTCGCCGAGCTTGGCCTCGAGCACGTACTGGCCGAGGCGTCGCGCTTGGCGCACCTCGGCGCGCAGACCGTAGATCGTGTGCGACGCGACGGTCGCGACGACGGTGGAGAACGCAGGCCACCCGAACGCGTCGATCATCGCGGCCCAGGCGCGCGCGTCGAAGGGACCGCTCGTCGCGTAGACGGCCCACGTGGTGATCACGGAGATCGCGATCGCGATCACGCCGAGCGCGGCGCTGCGCGAGGCCGCCGAGGGCACGAGGACCGCGCGCGTCATGAGGAGCTCGGTGAGCAGCAGCGCCATCGTGCGCTCGAGCCCGACGTGCGGGCGCGAGACCGTCAGGGCCACCATCGCGTACGCGAGCAGGTTGCCGCCGACGTCGATCGCCTCGAGCACGCGCCGCGAGCGCGGCCCGGTGCGCGTGAAGATCCAGATGCCCGTGTAGAGCGCGATCAGCGCGACGTGGAGCACGCGGAAGCGCGTGGACACCTCGGCGAAGAGCTCGTCCATGCCCGCGACCGTCGCCTCGGCGACGAGCACCAGCACGAGGAAGCCGAGCCCGAGGATCGCGAGGACGCGCGCGAACAGCGCGAGCCGCGCCTGGTAGAACGCGCGGCTCTCGTCGTCGCCCGAGCTCGCGCCGTTCCCCCGGATGACCATCGCGGCGCGCGAGGATACGAGCGCGCGCGCGTGTTGGCGAGGCTACCAGTCCAGCGTGAGGCGCCCGTCGGTGCGCACGAGGCCCGCGGCCTCGAGGCCGCTGTCGGGCTCTTCGATGCGGCGATGCACGTGCTGCGCGGGGCGCAGCGTCGCGTCGCGCCCTCGGGTGAACGACTGGTCCTCGACGATCACGCGGTAGGCGCGCGCGAGATCGAGCGCGCGTGCGCGCGACGGCGCGAGCAGCCACGCGAGATCGCGATCACCGCCGAGCGATGCGCGCCGCACCGACCGCTCGTCGAGCGCGCCGCCGGGCCAGAAGCGCGCGCGCATCTCGTCGTTGCCGCGCAGCTCGTCCGCGCCGCCGACGCGCTGGAAGTACTCGAGGATCTCGGGCACGTCGTGCCCGCTCTGCGGAGCGTCCTGCATCCCGCGCAGATCCTGCACGCGCCAGCCGTCCGCGCCGGGCACTCTGCGCGGAAGCGAGAACACCGAGTCGATCGTCACGCCGAGCCCGCCGTGACAGCCCATGCAGAAGCGGTGCTCTTCCTCGGTCTGCACGCGCAGCCGCCCGCGCGCGTCCTCGATGAAGCCCTGGAGCTGCCAGCCGAACGCATTGCGATACCCGACGTCGGGCGCGCCGCGGAAGCTCGGCACGCGACCGCGATCGCGCTCCTCGCGCTCCTCCTCCATCGCGGCGAGCAGCGACCCGCGATCGGGCGCGTCGACGCGGCGCATGTGGCGCAGCTCCTTCATCCGACGCGAGCGCAGATCCGGCGCGTCGGGATCGACGTAGCGCACGCTGTGCAGGTACTCGGTGCCGATCGGGTGCGTGAACGGGATCACCGGCACGTCCGCGCCGCCGCCGACGTAGTGCGAGGGAAGCACGCGGATCGTCGTGACACGCGAGGAGAGCGCGCCGTCGCCGTCGAGATCGACGCGCGCGATCGTCTCGTCGATCGGCCCGAGGTCGCGCTCGGGATCGGACGTCAGCGCGGCCTCGAGGATCGCGAGGTTGATCGCGTGGATCTCGTCCGAGAGCGCGCCCTGCGCGTCGCTCCGCAGCGCGCGGGAGAGGCGCACGAACACGTCGTCGGTCGAGCCGTTCGTCGGCCAGAACGTGCCGGGGAACGGCTTGTAGCGCAGCGCGCGCCAGCCGCTTCCGTCGCGCGCGAAGCCGCGCTCGTCGAAGCCGCGATCGAAGTCGAGATCGGGCACGTAGCCCGCGTAGCCCTCGCGCTGCTCGAGCGCGCGGCGGAGCGCGGTGTAGTCGTCCTCGCGGATCCACGCGAGCATCGCGTCGTCGTCCCAGCGCGCCGCGTGCTCGGTGCGATCGACGAACAGGTTGGTCCACCGGTTCTCGAGCGCGGCATCGGAGAACGCGTACTCGACCTGGAGGTCCCAGTCGGCGCGCCCGAAGGGCCCGACGCCGACGGTGTGGCAGACGTAACAAGGGTTCGAGCGGCCGTCGGTCGCCGTGTAACAGAGCGGCGGGATCGGCGCCTCGGGGTTCTCGACGTGACCGCGCGACGCGAGCGCGGTCGCGAGCGGGTCGTAGTCATCGGCAGGCGCGTCGGATGGAGCGCCGCACGCAGCGAGCACGATCGAGAGCACGAGTGCGCGTGAGGACATCGCGAGACCGTCGGCGAGGAGGATTGAGCCGCAGAGGGCCGCAGAGTCCAGAAGAGATGAATCTCTCCGTGGCCCTCTGCGGTCTCCGTGGTCGATTCTTCCGATCGATCAGCGCGCGCGCCGCGAGATCGCGACCACGCCGGAGCGCGGGCGCGCGTAGAGGTCGGTCGCGGGCCAGGTGCTCCACACGCTCTCGCCCGGGTGCTGCACCGCGACGAAGAACGTGCGCATGTCGCTCGAGAGCGTCGGCCCGGTGGCCTCGGCGTCGCTCGGCACCGCGATCACGCGGAACGGACGGCCGTACGTCGCGGTCGGCGTCGTGCGGTGCGCGGGATCGAGATCGAGGTAGTAGACCGCGTCGGCGTGCCCGCTGCGCCCGAAGGTGCCGTCGGTGCCGAACCACACGTGGCCGTAGCCGTCGATCATCAGGTTGTCGGGGCTGCCGAAGTCGTACGCGCCGTTCGCGGTGTTGCCGCGCGCGACGATCCAGAACGTGAACGAGTCGCTCGTCGCGGGCGTCGCGGGCGTGCCCTCTTCGATCGCGAAGATCGAGCCCGCGGTGTCGTTCGGGCGGTACGCCGCCGTCGCGTATGCGGTGGCGTCGGTGGGCGCGAGCGAGCCGTCGTCCATCAGCGCGCGCTGGCCGGTCTGGTTGGTGAACGCGACGTACAGCCGCGGCGTGCCGCTCGGGTCACGCGGGTTCCACTCGACGTCCTCGGGGCGGTTCAGCTCGCGCACGCCGATCTTCTGGCTCGCGGTGAAGAGCGCGCGGCGCACCGCGTCGTCGGTCGCGAAGCGGCCGATGCCGTTCCACGTCGCGCTCGCGAGCGCGGCGCCGACCGTCATCGTCGCATCGCCCAGCGCCGCGCCGTTCGGCGCGAGGTCGGTGCTGGTGAGCGAGAGCTCGATCCAGGTGCCGGCGCCGCGCATCGTCTCGCTCGACGCGCCGCTGCGCAGCTCGTACCCGTTCTGCGCCATGTCGGCGAAGTGCGCGACGTGGAGCGTGCCCTGATCGAGCAGCGCGCGGATCTGCGCGCGCGTCATGCCCGCGGTGTACGGCTGCGCGCTCACGAAGCGATAGATGTGGCCGCTCTGGCGATCGTCGGCGGCGTACACGACGACCGGCTGACCCTCGATCAGCTGCCAGTCCTCGTCGGTCGCGAACGTCGCGTTCTCCCAGTGCGCGCGGCCCATCGCGCCGAGCTTGCGGTGACCGACGCCCTCGGTGTTGCGGCCGTACCACTCGTCGGGCGCGGCGCTCGGATCGATCTCGGTGAGGAACCCGTAGACGTCGCGCGGATGGCGCGCGCCCGGCGACGAGTGCCGGCCGAAGCCCGACGAGGTGCTCGGCGCAGTGACGATCGCCACGTCGCCGCCCGGCGCGCACGGACCCGCGGTGAAGCGCTGACCGCTCCAGCACGCCTCGGCATCGCCGTAGTAGTCCTGCGCGTTCTCCTCCGCGGTGATCACGGTGCCCCACGGCGTCTGGCCGCCCGAGCAGTTCGCGAGCGTGCCCGCGACGACGCCCGCCGGCAGCGCGGTGCCGTCGTCGCGCGTGTCGGCGCTCACCGCCATGCCGGTCACGCGCGACAGCGTCGCGCTCGTCGCGTCGAAGCGGCGGTTCGCTGCGTTGCGATCGACGCTCCAGGTGCCGCTCGCGGGATCGCGCACGATGTGCACCCAGCTGCCGCCGAGCTGGCGGCGCGTCTGGGTGATGATCGCGTCGATCGACGACTGCTCCCAGGTGCTCGAGAGCGGATCGTTCGCGAGCAGACCGCGGCCGCGCATCCAGCTCGCGAGCGTGAGGTACTGCCCGCTCGGCGGCGTCGTCGGCGTCGGGCCGTCGTTCGACACGTACTCGTGGTTGACCCAGAGCCAGCCGCTCGTGCCGCTGCCGTTCCACTGC
This sequence comes from Sandaracinus amylolyticus, assembly GCF_000737325.1. Lineage (NCBI taxonomy): Bacteria > Pseudomonadati > Myxococcota > Polyangiales > Sandaracinaceae > Sandaracinus > Sandaracinus amylolyticus. The sequence goes on along the minus strand of NZ_CP011125.1, from coordinate 7,814,592 downwards.
GGCGCGTCGCCCGCGGTCGTGTCCCAGCCGTCGCCGAAGTACGCGATGTAGTCGGCGTTCGCGCCGAAGTGCGGATCGTCGTTGCCGCTGCGGAACGTGATCGGCTCGAGCCACGTCACGAGCGTCTCGTGCTTCAGGCCCTCGACCGCGCGCATGCTGTCGGTCGCGCGCGCGTCGAGCGGGAACACCGTGCCCTCGGGCAGCGTGCCCGCCGCGACCTGATCCACGAGCTCGGTCACGAACGTCGGGATGTCGCTCGAGTCGTCGAAGCCGACCCCGTCTTCGCCATCTTCACCGTCGGTGCCGTCCTCACCGTCGTCTCCGTCGGCGCCGTCGTCGCCGTCGGTGCCGTCGGTGCCGTCGTCACCGTCCATGCCGTCCTGGCCGTCGGTCCCGTCCATGCCGTCGGCGCCCGGCGGGCCTTGCTCGCCCGTGCAGCCCGTCGTCGCGAGCATGCCGCTCAGCGCGAGCGCACACGCCGCTCGCATCCAATGTCTGCGCATCCGTTGCCTCCCAGTCTTGCGACGCGGCGGACGATGCGCGGCGCACGTGGCGCGCGCGGAGGCGACGTGTAGCGAAGCGCGGTCGGGTGCGTGACGTGCAGGTCGCGCGCGCTCGGTCCACGCTCGCGCGCCATGCGCATCGCCATCACCGGCGCGAGCGGGCTCGTGGGCGGCAACCTCGCGGACGTCGCGATCGCGGCGGGGCACGACGTCGTCTGCACCAAACGCGCGGGCAGCCGCGTCGAGCACCTCGCGCACCTCCCGATCCGCTGGGCCGACGCCGACCTCGCGTCGGAGGACGATCTCGCCCGCGCGTTCGCGGGCGCCGAGATCGTGATCCACTGCGCCGCGATCGTCGTGACCGGCAAGGACGCGGACGACGTGATGCGCGCGACCAACGTCGCCGGCACCCGTCACGTGATCGACGCGTGCCGTCGCGCGAAGGTGCGTCGCCTCGTGCACGTCTCGACCGTCGCCGCGATCGGCGTGAGCGACGGAACGCGCGACGCGACCGAGGACGACGCGTTCAACCTCGCCGAGCACCACATGCTCGATGGCTACGCCGAGACCAAGCGCGCCGCGCAGGATCTCGTCGAGGCCGCGGTGCGCGCCGGCGAGATCGACGCGGTCATCGCGTGCCCGACGCTCATGTGGGGCCCCTACGACGTGAAGCCGAGCACCGGGCGGCTCGCGGTCGAGCTCGCGAAGGGGCGCATCCCCGGTGGCACGCCCGGCACCAACAACGTCGTCGACGTGCGCGACGTCGCGCGCGGCTTGCTGCTCTGCGCCGAGAAGGGCCGCACCGGCGAGCGCTACATCCTCGGCGGCGAGAACGTCACGTACCACGAGCTCTTCACGCGCATCGCGCGCATCGGCGGCTACCGCGCGCCGCGCTTCGTCGTGCCGCGCGCGCTCGCGACCGCGTTCGGCTGGCTCGGCGACGTCGCGCATCGCGTCGGCGTCCCCACCGCGATCGACTCGATGTCGGTGCGCTGGGCGTACTGCCCGGGGTTCCGCTTCTCGCACGCGAAGGCCGCGCGCGAGCTCGGCTACGCGCCCGGCCCCGCCGACGAAGGCATCCGCGCGGGCATCGAGTGGATGCGCGCGCGCGGGATGTCGTGACGCTCCGTCACGGCTTCCGCGCCACGAAGAACGCCACCGTGCGCTCGGCGCCGACGTCCTTCTCCTCCACGTCGACGAAGCCCGCGTCCTTCATCTCGCGCACGATCGTCGCGCGATCGTAGATGCGCACCGCCGGCGCCTTGCCGAGCCACCGCATCACGGCGAGGAGGGCGCCGTAGGGGACCCACGAGTCACCCAGGCAGACGTTGGACGAGATGAAGACGCCGCCCGGCTCGAGGGCCTCGAACAGCGTGCGCAACGTCCGCTGCCGATCCTGCACGAGGTGCAGGATCGAGTAGGCCCAGACGCCGTCGACCTTCGCCGCGCCCAGCGGGCTGCCGCCGTCCAGCGTGCCCACGTGGAAGGAGACGTTCGTCACGCGTTGCGTCTCCTTCTTCCGGTTCGCGATCCGGATCATCTCCGTCGAGATGTCCATCGCGTGCACGTGCCCGGCGTGCCGCGACATCTCGAGCGCGAGCGAGCCGGTGCCGCATCCGATCTCCAGGATCGTCGAGTCGGGCCGCAGGTGCTCGCGCGTGATCGCCTTCTTGCGCTCGAACGCCGGCACGTCCTCGACCGGCTTGGCCGCGTACTTCTCGGCGATGTCGTCCCAGAACTTCGCGTCGGCGCTCGTCGTCGTCATCGAGCCGACTCTACGACCGTGCGCGACGCGCGCTCGGCGCAACTTCGGTACGCAGCGTCGCGTTTTCGGACCACCCGTCGCCCTCGCCGCGAAACAGTGGCAGGCGCTCCAGCAGCCCTCGCGTGATCACCTCGCGCGCCGCGCGGAGTCGCGCGTTGTCGCGGAGGTCGCGGTGGCCGAGGAGCCAGAAGTCGCCGACGTGCCGCAGGTCCGGCTTCGCGAGGCGCTCGAGCTCGGGGTCGGGATCTCCGGCGTACGTCGGCACCATGATCAGACCGAGGCCCGCGTGCGCCGCCTCGATCATGACGGCCATCGACTCGAACGTGCCCCAGAGCGGAACGTCGGGATGGCTCGACGAGCCGACCAGCTCCTGCATCACCTTGTCGAGGTTCGAGCCGAGCCAGCGCGTGGGACCTCCCCCGCGATCGGGATCGAGCCTGCCCGCGTGCGCCTTCCCGACGTAGCTGCACAGCACGATCGGGACGAGCCGCCGTCCGATCAGGTGCTCGGGTGGCGACGCGCCCAGCGCGAGCGCGCGCAGCGCGACGTCGGCCTCGCGCTTCGAGAGATCCAGGTACTTCGCGTCCGCGCTCAGCTCGAGCTCGATGCCCGGGTGTCGCTCGCAGAGCGACGCGAGGCTGCGGACCAGGATCTTCGCGATGAACGGGTCGGTGCACGTCACCCGGATCGCGCCTTCGAGGCGCGCGTCCTGACCCGCGACGCCACGCTCGAGCGTCGCCATCTCTCGCTCGACGCGCTCCGCGCCCGCGACCATCTCGTGGCCCGCGTCGGTCAGGAGATAGCCGTCGCGATGGCGGTCGAACAGCTTCACGCCGAGCCGCGCCTCGAGCGCCTCGACGCGCCGCGCGACCGTCGAGTGGCTCACTCCGAGCGCGGCGCCCGCCGCGCGGACCGAGCGCGCCCGGGCGAGCGCGAGGAAATGTCGCACGTCGTCCCAGTCCACGACGCCCGCAGTCTACCGCCTCCCACGGCTCGGAGATCAGGCGCGTCGGGCCCCGCCGACGTTCATCGAGCGGGGCCCGCGGGCAGAGCTCAGCGCGCGCAGTCGATGCGCACCACGTACGGATCGAGCACCGAGCCGACGAAGTAGAGGTCGTCGTTCGCGTCGATCGCGAGCCACGAGTCCGCGCCCGCCGTCGCGTACTGGCTGCGGTTCGCGAGGTGCAGCTCGTCGACCGGGTGCGGCACCGTGGGGTCGTAGCCGCTCTCGAACTCGATCGTGCTGCGCGCGCCCTCGTAGCCCACGACCTTCCGGATCGCGCCCTCGAGCGTCACCGCGTAGATCAGGCCCTTGAAGTAGACGAAGAGCTCCTCGCCGTCGGTCGCCATGCCGCCGACCTGCAGCGACGTGCTCGAGTCGAAGTCGGGGAACACGTCGGCGCGCCCGCGGAGGATGTCGCTCTTGCTGCCGTCGGACAGGCGCACCGCCTCGAGGATCACCTGGTTCGCGGTGTCGTGCGCGTACAGGTAGAGCACGCCGTTCGAGACGAGCATCGAGTCGACGATCACGTCCTGCGAGCGCCCGTCGTACGTGCTCTCGACCGCGGTGAGCGTCGACACCGTGTGCGCCGCGTCGTTCGCGATGCGGCGGATCGACGCGTTGCCCTCGTCCCACACGTACAGGGTGCCGTCCGTGTCGATCGCCATGCGCCCCGGCAGCGCGAACTGCGCGCTCGCGCCCGGGCCCTCGGTCTCACCGACGTTCGGCGGCGTGCCCGGCCTGATGTCGGTCGTGTCGACGCTGGTGCCCGCCCAGTAGTGCACCTCGCACGACGCGGCATCGAAGGGGTCGGTGATCTTCAGCACCGCGTTGCCGGTCTGATCCATCACGTAGAGCGAGCCCTCGGCGTCGGCCGCGAGGTCCTGCAGGTTCGCGAAGCGCGCGCTCGCGCACGGCCCGTCGAGCAGCTGCTGGTTCGTGCTGTCGACGCCCGCGACGCGCCGCACCGTCGGGCTCGCCTCCGAGAGATCGCTCGCCCAGACCTCCTGACCGACGACCGTCACCATGCGATCGCCGACGAAGATCACCTCGCGCCATCCGAGCGGACGACCCTCGACGCCGCGCAGCGGATCGCCCTGGTTCGCATGCACGCCTGGCTCGGCGTCGTGCTCGGGGTGACCGGCGAGCAGGGTGCCCGTCGTGCACGCGAGCGCGCCCCCGCCCGTGCTGCCGTCGGGCTCGTCGGTGCTGCCGTCGCCTGGCGTGACCCGCGCGTCCTGACCCCCTCCGCCGCCGTCGTCGTTCGTCGTGCCGGCGTCGGGATCGGCGCCTCCACCGCCACATGCAGCCAGCGCGAGCGCGAGCAGACACACCTTCCAGCTTCGACGTTCCATCCCGTGCACCTCCACCGCGTGTGCGGCGCGGCGTCCTCAGCACGGGCCGTTCCTGGGCGAAACCCGAGGAAATCTCCACGATCTCGGCGAGCGCGTGGGACGGTCCCATGGGACGGTCCCACCCCCGGGCGCGCGTCGCGGAGACGCGACCGACGCCCGCAGTCGCGGAGCTTCCCGTCTGCGGCGCATGCGTGGCAGCGTCCCCGCGATGCAGATCCCGACAGCCGAAGTCGCCTCCGAGCGGCTTCTCCTCCTCGGCCTCGCGCACCTCGCGGCGCTCGGCCACGACCCTTCGCTCGCGGATTTGGCGCGAGCGTTCCAACCCGCGCAGGACGAGCTCGAGGCCACCACGACGGCGCGCGGCGCGGCCGAGCGCGCGATGGTCGTGCCTCGCGTCGCAGTGCGCTTCGCCGAGCGCGTCGTCGAGGAGGTGATCCGCCGCTTCGCCAACGACACGCGCTCCCTCGACGGCAAGGCCAACGGCCCGATCTTCGGCGACGCGTTCCCCGAGGGCACGCTCGCCGAGACGCTGCCTCGCGCCGCCGCGCAGGTCGCCGCGGGCCTGCGGGTGCTCGACCGGCTCACCACGCGCAGCACGCTCGCACCGCTGCGCGCCGAGCACGAGCCCGCGCTCCAGGCTGCGATCGCGGCGCTGCGCGCCGCGCTCGACGCGCGCCAGACCGCCGCCGCGACGTTCGCGACGGCGTACGCGAACGAGCTCGCGGCGCGCGAGGACTGGGTGCGCGCCTACGACGCGAGCGCCGGCACGGTCCGCGCCCGCTACCCCCGCGATCGCCCGCGGCAGGAGCTCTACTTCGACCCGCTCCGAAGCGCGGCGCGCCGCACCGATCCCGATGACGACGGCGAGGGGGGCGACACGCCGGCGACCTGATCGCCGCCCGCGCGCGGAGCGCACGCCTCCAGCGGTCACGGCGCGTGTGGCGCCGACGAAACGGGCGCTGGGGACCGCCGGCAGCGCAGCATTCGACGGCGCAACGCGCGCTCGCGGCGTTCCACGGCGCGTGTTTCGGCGTCGAATGCATCTCTCCGAAGGGTCGGCAGCGCGCGTCACGCCGGCGTATCACGCGCTGCAACCCCTCGACATCGCCGTGGATCGGCGGCGAATGGGGCGCTGCGAACGTTCGGCAGCGCGCAATTCGGCATCGAGCGCACCCCTCCGGAGATCCGGGAGCGCCCGTCTCGTCGGCGCAACACGCGAGCAGCCGTTCCTCGCGCGCGACGTGCTAGCAGTAGCCGCATGTCCGATGCGCTCTCTGCGCTGGAGCGAGCCGAGCTCCCGCCTCCTGCTCGCCGCGTGTTCTGCAACCGAACCCTCAACTTCCGCGGCATCGAGGCGATCGGCTTCGACATGGACTACACGCTCGTGCACTACCACGTGCACGTGTGGGAGCAGCGCGCGTACGAGCACCTGAAGCGGCGGCTCGTCGCGCGTGGGTTCCCGATCGAGCACCTCGAGTTCGATCCCGACATCGCGGCGCTCGGCCTCATCCTCGACGTGCCGCGTGGCAACCTCGTCAAGGCCAACCGCTTCGGCTACGTGAAGCGCGCCGCGCACGGCACGCGCATCATGTCCTTCGAGGACCAGCGCGCCGCGTACGAGCGCACCGTCGTCGACCTCGCGGACGCGCGCTGGGTGTTCCTCAACACGCTCTTCTCGCTGAGCGAGGCGTGCATGTTCGCGCAGCTCGTCGACCTGCTCGACGACGGCAAGCTGCACGTGCAGCGGCTCTCGTCGCCCGGCGTCGACCCCGCCGATCCCGCGGGCGAGGGCGTGATGAGCTACCTGCAGCTCTACGAGGTCGTGCGCCGCAGCCTCGACGCGACGCACATGGAAGGCGAGCTCAAGGCGGAGATCATCGCGGCGCCCGAGCAGTACGTGCAGCTCGACGAGGAGCTCCCGCTCGCGCTCAAGGATCTGCGCGCCGCCGGCAAGAAGCTCGTGATCATCACGAACTCCGAGTGGCACTACACGCAGGCGATGATGTCGTACGCGTTCGATCGCTACATGCCCGACGGGCAGACGTGGCGCGACCTGTTCGACCTCGTGATCGTCGCCGCGCGCAAGCCCGCGTTCTTCACCGAGCGCATGCCCGCCTTCGAGGTGCTCGACGAGGCGGGGCGCCTCTTCCCGGTCCAGGGCAAGCTGCAGCTCGGCAAGGCGTACCTCGGGGGCAACGCGCGCCTCGTCGAGTCGAGCCTCGGCATCCCGGGCGAGTCGCTGCTCTTCGTCGGCGATCACATCTTCGCCGACGTGAACGTGAGCAAGAGCGTCAACCGCTGGCGCACCTGCCTCGTGCTGCGTGATCTCGAGGGCGAGCTCGAGGCGCTCGAGTCGTTCAAGCCGGTGCAGCGCGAGCTGAGCGCGCGCATGCACGACAAGGAGCTGCTCGAGCATCGCTACTCGCAGATGCGCATCGCGCTGCAGCGCCTCGAGCACGGCTACGGGCCGGTGCCCCAGGGCGTGACGATCGGCTCGCTGCGGGCGCGGATGCGCGAGCTGCGCGCGGAGCTGGTCGCGCTCGACGAGCGGATCGGGCCGCTCGCCCGCAAGTCGGGCGAGCTCGTGAGCCCGCGCTGGGGCCTGCTGCTGCGCACGGGCAACGACAAGAGCCACCTCGCGCGGCAGATCGAGCGCCACGCGGACGTGTACACGTCGCGGGTCTCGAACTTCCTGTACTCGACGCCGTTCGTGTACCTGCGCTCGCCACGCGGCTCGCTGCCGCACGACTCGGGCCCCGAGGGCGGCGTCGAGGACTGATCGCGGGCGCGCTACAGTCCCGGCGTGGACGACACCCTCGCGCGCGAGGTCGCGGGACGCATCGAACGACGTTGGCCGCACGCGCGCGTCGACGTGACGAGCGTCTCGTCGATCACGGTCCGGCTCCCCGATGCGCGCTCGATCGACCTGCGGCTCGATCGGCTGCGCACGCACCTCGCGAGCTGTCCCGGCGATCGCGAGCGCGATCAGGCGGTCGCGATGTTCATGCAGACCGTCGCCGACGCGATCGAGCCACCGCCCGATCGCGTCGAGGACGTGATCGCGACGCTGCGCTCGCGCGAGCTCGTGCAGTTCGCGCTGCGCGGGTGCATCTCGCGCCCGCTCGCGGGCGACCTGACGATCGTCTACGGCGTCGATCGTCCGGCCTCGACGCTGTTCCCCACCGCGCAGGCGCTCGGCGCGCTCGGGCTGATCGATCCCGCGCGCCTCCACGACGTCGCGCTCGCGAACCTCGCGGCGCGCTTGCCGCCCGCGGACGCGTTCGAAGATCTGCCGGGGCATCCCGGCGTCTACGTGCGCGACGTCGGCGACCTGCACGAGTGCGATCGGCTGCTGCTCACGCCGCAGTGGCCGGTGATCGAAGAAGCGCTCGGCGGATCGATGCTCGCCGCGGCGCCTGCGCGCGGGGTGCTCCTCATCGCGGCCGCGCCGCAGGTCGACAGCCTGTTCGACGCGACGCACGCGATCGCGATGCGCCACCCCGAGCCGCTCGGCCGCGCGATCCTGCGCTGGGAGTCGGCGGGCTGGCGCGTGAACCTCTGATCGCGACGTTTAATCGAGCTTAATCGCAGGTCTGCGCGCCGCGTGCGGATGCTGCGCCGATGCGCTTCCTTTCTCTCGCCGGTTGCCTTCTCTCGTCGTTCCTGCTGTCCGGGTGCGCCGAGTCCCACGTCGCCGAGCGCGACGGAGGTGGATTCGTGGTGCTCCCCCCGGACGCGATGATCGGTGTGACCGATCCCGACGTCGACGCGGGCCCACCTCCGACGCGGTTCGAGCCGTGCGACGTGATCGGGCTCGGGACGCCGACCGCGATCGACGGCGCGGGCTCGCTCGTCGCGGTCGGGTCCGACGTGGGCGCGGTGCTCGTCGTGCGCGTGCCCGACGCGTGGGTGCTCGCCGAGCACCTGCTGCCCGACGCGCCGGTGCTCGCCGTCGCGATCACCGAGGACGGGCGCACCGTGCGCGCGGTGACGCCGCGCGCGAGCTTCGACATCGACGTCCGCAGCGGCGCGCGCACCGAGCGCGCGCGCCACGAGCCACCGCTGCTCGCGGCGTCGTTCCTCCTCGCGGGGCTCGATCCCGCGACGGTGCGACCGCTCGCGCGCGGCGTGCTCGTGCAGCCGCCCTTCGGCGATCCGATCGCGTTCGACGAGGCCGACGCCACGCGCGGCGTGCGCGTCGCCGCGTGGCACGGCGGGCTCGTCGCGATCGGGACGCCGGGGCGCGTGCTCGTGCACGGCGCGGATCGTGTGGTGCGCGAGGTCGTCGGGATCGACGACGGCGTGCCTGCGGAGATCGCGTTCACGTCGGGCGGCGCGCTGGCGACGACGCTCCGGCGGGACCCCTCGGAGCGCGCGCTGATCGTCGAGCCCGACGGAACGACGGTGCGCGCGATCGCGGGCGGCGGGCCCGAGCACGGCATCGCGGCGTCGTCGTCCGAGCCGCGCGTGCTGCTCGGCAGCGGCGACGTCGTCGACGTGCAGGGCGCGACGCCGCGCGTCGAGCGCACGTTCACGCCGAGCACGCTGCCGGCGTTCGCGGGAGGCGCGCTCGCGGGCGCGTCGGATCGCACGATCGTCGTCGAGGGCGAGGACGGCGCGCCGGTGCGCGCCGACGTCGACGTCGACGTCGAGCATGGGCTGCACTTCGTCACGCCCGACCGGCTCGTCGTCGCGATGGCCACCACGACGCGCGTGTACCGACCGGATCGCATCACGCCCGCGCGCGAGCTCGCGACCGGTCCGGTGCAGGGCCGCGGCAGCGCGATCGCGTACGTCACCGGCACGACGCTCACGATCGAGCCGGTCGAAGGCGAGGGCGCGATCGTGCACGAGGTCGGCGACGCGTGGGTCGTGGGGCTCGGCGCGCGCCACGCGTACGTCTGGAGCCCGGGCGCGCGCGAGCTGCGCGTCGTCGGGATCCGCGGCGGCGAGATCGCGCGCACCCACGCGCTCGCGGCGGTCGATCGGGTGATCGAGTCGGCCGACGGAGGGCGCTACGCGGTGATCCACGCCGGTCGCGCGCAGGTCTTCGAGGTCGCGACGGGGCGCCTGATCGGCACGCTCGCGGTCGGCGGGCACAGCGCGGGCCCGCCGCTCGACTTCGCGCTCGACGGACGGCTCGCGGTGATCGGCGGCGAAGGGCTCGAGGTGCTCGACCCCGAGACGTTCGTGGCGCGCTTCGCGCGATCGTCGCCCGCGATGGCGACGCGCTTCGACGCGTGGGGGCGCGTGGTGTCGATCCGCGCCGAGCACGAGACGATGCTGGCGATCGACGACGGCACGCTGCGCGAGGTGTGGTCGACGCCGGTGCCGGCCGCGGGCTTCGATCACCTCGCGGTCGCGCCGGGCCGCATCGCGATCGCGCGGCGCGGCGTCGTCGTCATCCACTGCGCGAGCGAGTGATCACTTGTACTCGATGAGCCGCACGCGCTCGCCGCGCAGCCGCGCGCGATGGAACTGCAGCACGCCCTGCAGCTCCGCGAACTTCGCGATCGTGATCGCGACGGCGTAGGTCGCGGCGTCGCGCCGCCGCCGCCCGCGGCGGCGCGTCGCGCGGTAGGCGCGCCACGCGGAGAGCGGATAGCCACCGAGCAGCGCCAGGCTCGCGCCGAACGTCGGCACCGCGAGCCCGGCCGCTGCCGCGGGCACGAGCGCGCCCCACAGCCAGATGCGGTTCTCCGCGCTGCGCGCGCGCACGCCGCGCACCCGCGCGCGACGGTAGGCGTGCTCCGCCGAGGCGTGCCCCGATCGCACGCAGCGCTTCCACCACTGCGACGCGCGCGTCATCGCCGCGTCGTGCAGCGTCATCTCGGCGTCGACGCGCTCGATCCGCCACCCGAGGTCGCGCATGCGCGCGCAGAGATCGGGCTCCTCGCCGGCGATGAGGGTCGCGTCGAAGCCACCCGCCGCGCGGAACGCGTCGAGCCGCATCATCGAGTCGCCGCCGCACGCGGCGGCATCGCCGACCGGCGTGTCCCACTCGACGTCGGTGATGCGGTTCCACACGCTCGCGTCGGGCCTGCGCTCGCGACGACGCCCGCACACCACCGCGAGGTCGCGATCGGCATCGAGCCGCGCGCGCGCGGTCTCGATCCACCCCGGCATCACCTCGCAGTCGCCGTCGACGAACTGCACGTAGCGCAGCGCGGGCGCGATCTCGAGCAACCGCTCGACGCCTGCGTTGCGCGCGCGCGCCGCGGTGAACGGCACCGATGGATCCAGCTCGACGACCTCGATCCCGCGCGCACGCGCGGCGGCGACGCTGCCGTCGGTCGATCCCGAGTCGACGTAGACGACGCGTGTCGCATCCCCGGGCGCGAGCAGCGCGGACAGCGAGTCGAAGCAGCGGACGAGCCGCACGCCCTCGTTGCGCCCGATCAGGACGCACCCGACCTCGGCGAGACCACCCATGCTCGCGAGATGTAGGCACCTGCGCGGTCACGACGAGAAGAGCCCGGCCGGGGGATGGGATCCCCGACCGGGCTCGTGGTGTCGCGCCCGGCGTCGGCGCGTTCGCGGGCGAGAGCAAGCGGGGCTGGGGCCCCGCGCGCAGTGTTCGGGGTAGGGGCCCCGATCCGGCTCCGCCGGTCGGGGGGAGGGGTCTTCCAAGACCCCTCCCGAAAGACTCAGCGCATGCGCCAGACGAGGTCGACCGAGCCCGAGAGGTACTGATCGGCCGCGCCGCCCGCGATGTACGTGTCGCCCGGCTCGGGGTTCATCGAGAACCAGTAGCGAGCCATCTCGAAGCCGGCGCGCACGCCCACGCCGATGTCGCTCTCCCAGCCGAGGTGCGCGCCGAGATCCATGCCGGTGCCCGAGTTGCGCGGGAACCACGTCCCGAGCGCGCCGGTGCCGGTGAGCACGCGCCAGCCGAACGACGCCTCGGTGTAGATGCCGGCGCCGACGTCGAGGCGGGCGCGCACCGCGGGACGGAGGAACTGGTACTCGACGTTCGGGAGCGCGGCGGTGTTGCCGCCGCTCGACGCGCCGAGCGCGAACGTGTGGATGCCACCGCCGACGCCGATGCCGAGCTCGAGCGGCGCGAGCGGGATGCGCAGATCCGCGCCGCCGCGGATGTCGATCGAGTCCGTCGGGTACGTCGTGCCGTCGCGCTGGCGCGACTGGATGCCGATCGCGCCGCCGAGGTAGAGCTCGACGCCGAGGTTCGCGAGGAAGTCCTGGGTGAAGTGCGCCGCCGGGTACCAGCGCGCCTGCGCGCGGAGGGTCCAGCCGATCGGCAGCTGGTAGGGGCGCAGCGTGAGGAAGATGTCGTCGTTGTACGAGTAGTCGCGCGAGAAGCCCGACGCGCCGATCGCGACCCAGAGCGGCGAGAGCTGCGGCCCGCTCGCGTCGCCGCGGCTCGAGCTCGACTCCTCGGCGTCCTCGCCGTCGTCGTCGTCGTCAGCACCGCGGCGCGACAGCGCGGGGGGCGCCTCGTCCTCGATGTCGCTCATGTCGCGCGACGAAGCGCGCGACGACGAGCCACCCGACGCGGCGCGCCCGGGCGCGTTGCCCTGCGACATCGAGAACCCGATGCGGTCGAAGAGCTGGCTGCGCACCTGCGCGCGGAGGCGGCCCGCGCCGCGCCCCGAGAACGTCTCTTCCGCGAGCTGCGCGCCGCTCGACGCGTCGCTGACGGTCACGCGCAGCTGGAAGCGCCGGCCGCGACGCGTCACGCGTCCCTCGACGATCGCGCGCGCGCCGATCTCGCCGGCGACCTCGGGCGAGGCTGGATCCGCGCCGAGCCGCGTGGCCGCGCGCTGCACCTCGGAGGGGCTCGCGACGTCCCAGCCGCCGCCCTCGAGCGAGCGCACCACCTCGGTGCGCGCCGCGTCGGCGCCCGGGCCGGAGAAGTCGAGCACGATCGCGCGGCGGTCCTGCGCCTCGCTCGTGCTCGGAGAGAGCGAGCCCACCAGCGCCGCGAGCGCGGCGGCGAGCCCGATCGTGGTGGAGACATGGGTCAGCGCGTTCCGCATGGGTCGTCGTCCCTTCGTCCTCGGCGTCGTCGTCTTCGTCCCGGTCACGTTCTCTCGATGGCGTTCGCGACGGTCACGGGCTGAGGCCCGCGATCCACGTGCGAACCGCCGCCAGCTGCTCGTCGCTCAGCGAGCCCCGCAGGAGCGGCATGCGCCCACCGCACTCGGGCGTCGACGACTCCATCTTCTCGAGGAGGTACGACGCGTCGGGATCGCCCGGCACCACGAGGATGCGATCCGCGCAGCCCGTCGCGGCGACGTTCACGAGGCGATCGCGAGCGCCGGCGCTCACGACGTCGAGCCCGAGCGCGGGCGACGACGCGCCGTGGCAGCCGCTGCCGGCGCAGTTCTCGGCGAGCACGTCGGCCCAGTTCAGCCCGCCGCCGCCACCGCCGTCGACCCCGGGCGTGCCCGAGTCCTCGTCGCTCGGAGGCGTGCCCGCGTCCTGACCACCGCCACCCCCGCCGGCGTCGCCGCCGCCGAGCCCGAAGCGCTCGGGGTTCTCGAGGTCACCGGCGCATGCCGTGAGCATCGCGGGCGCGATCATGATCGTGGCGAGCGCGACGATCCTCGTCAGGGCGGTGCCAGCCATCCGAGCTCCTTCCTCTTCCTCCGCGCGTCACGCGCAGCCGGCCCGCCCCTGTGCAGGTCGCGTACCGCTCACGATCCCAGCGGAATGTGCGCAGAATCGCGAAACGGGAGCCATGCGTGCTCCGATCGGCGGAGCCATCGGTGCTCTGTGCGGGGATCACAGACCCCGCCGTGCTCCTCGCGCGTCCCCCGCGCGCGCGCGGTCAGGCCGTCGCGGGGTTCACGTGCACGACCACCCGCGCGACGTCGTCCTCGCGGCCGAGGCGGGCCTCGACCGCGTGCGCGATGTCGTGCGCCGCGTGGATCGGCATCGTGGGGGGGACCGCGATCTCGACGTGGACGTGGAGCGACGCGCCCGACCAGGTCGCGACCAGCTCGTCGACCGCGCGGACCCCGTCGACCTGCGCGGCGATGCGCGCGAGCTCGTGCTTGCGATCCGCGGGCGCGGCTGCGCCCATGACCAGCCCGACGTTCTCGCGCGCGAGGCGCACCCCCGCGAACCCGACGTAGATCGCGATCACGATCGCGAGCACCGAGTCGACCGCGGGCATCTGCCAGCGCGCGAGCGCGTAGCCGACCAGCGCGACCGACCCGACGAGCACGTCGTTGCGCGCGTCGACCCGGAGCGCGTCGAGCGCGGGGTTCGCGCGGCGGGCGAGGGCGCGCGAGGCGAGCGCCGCGATGGTGCCCTTGAAGACGATCTTCGCGAGGAACGCGACCGCGACCGGCCAGTCGAGCTCGGCCTGGGCGCCGGTCGCGAGGGCGACCACCGCGGTGCGCAGCACCTCGACCGAGAGCACGCCGGCGAGCACCGCGACGACGAGCGCGGCGAGCGGCTCGGCGCGCGCGTGCCCGAGCGGATGATCGTCGTCGGCGGGCTGCGCCGCCTGGCGCACCGCCCACACCAGCGCGGCGCCCGCGAGCATGTCCGAGATCGAGTCCGCGGCCTGCGCGAGCGCGAGCTGGCTGCCGAACGCGAAGTGCACGAGCAGCAGCGCGATCGACATCGCGAGGCTGCCCGCGATGCTCGCGTAGGTGAGCCGCGCGACGTTGGGGTCCCGACCGGACGACACGGCGGGCGAGTCTGTGCGCGTCGCGCGGTCGAGTCGATCCACGGCCACGTCTCTTTCTTGGGCGCGGAGGCGCGAGCCGGTAGAGTTGCCTACATCCAACCACACGGCTCTGCGGGAGCCGAGAGGAGCCTGATGCGCATCGTCGAACGCCGGATCCGCCGCAGCGAGCAGCGCGAGCTCGCGCTCCGCTTCCAGATCGACCACGCGCGCGATCAAGCGCGCCTCGAGGCGCTGGTGCTCGCGGACGAGGCGGGCATCGCGCTCGCGGAGTCGGGGGATCGCGCGGTGTGCGAGGAGCTCGCGGCGATCGCGCCGCTGCTCGGTCGGACGATCTCGATGCCGATGCCGCCGTTGCTGCGCGGGGCCGACGTCGCGGTGCGCACGATGCGCGTGCACGGCCAGCCGCTCTATCTGGCGTCGATCGGCGGGACGGTCGCGCGCGACGCGCTCCTCGCGACCTCGCTGCGCGGCGTCGAGCGCATCCTCGCCGCGAATTGACGCGCCAGCAGGAGTGCTCGTCCCGGAGGGCCCGGACGGGAGCGCGCGGAGCGCGCGGACGGAAGGGCCCGGAGCGGCGAGCCGATTGACGACAGGAGTGCTCGTCCCGGAGGGCCCGGACGGGAGCGCGCGGAGCGCGCGGACGGAAGGGCCCGGAGCGGCGAGCCGATTGACGACAGGAGTGCTCGTCCCGGAGGGCCCGGACGGGAGCGCGCGGAGCGCGCGGACGGAAGGGCCCGGAGCGGCGAGCCGATTGACGACAGGAGTGCTCGTCCCGGAGGGCCCGGACGGGAGCGCGCGGAGCGCGCGGACGGAAGGGCCCGGAGCGGCGAGCCGATCAGTTGGGTTCCTGGGCGAAGGAGCGTGCGTGGCGCGCCGAGAGCGCGTCTTCTATGCTGCGCGCCCCGTGCGCTTCCTTCGCTCCGTGATCCTCGCGCTCGTCGCGGTCCAAGCCGCCGCGTGCGCCCCGCAGATCGGCGACTCGTGCTCGAGCGCCAGCAACTGCTCGATCAACGGCGATCGCCTCTGCGACATCGCGCAGCCCGGCGGGTACTGCACGGTCTTCGACTGCGAGCCCGACCGCTGCCCCGACGACTCGGTGTGCGTGCGCTTCAACCCGCAGCCGGCGCGCCGCGCGATCGTCGCGTGCATGAGGCGCTGCGAGAGCAGCGGAGACTGCCGCCAGGACGACGGCTACCGCTGCGTCGGGCCCGACGACCTCGCGGAGATGGACCTCGACGTCGAGGTCCGCGACACCGACGTCCAGCGCTTCTGCGTCGCCGTCGACGCGGAGTGAGGGTTGCGCGCGCAACCGTGACGGTTGCGCCTGCAACTCTCAGCGAACTGCCGCGCCGCTGAGATCGAGCAGACGATCGATCTCGCACGAGCCGCGGTGCCGATAGGGCCGCCCCGGGCAGAACATGCTCGCGCGGAAGTCCTGGCCCTCGCAGTCGCAGAACACCTGGGTGTCGCGCAC
The DNA here is from genome assembly GCF_000737325.1 of Sandaracinus amylolyticus. Lineage (NCBI taxonomy): Bacteria > Pseudomonadati > Myxococcota > Polyangiales > Sandaracinaceae > Sandaracinus > Sandaracinus amylolyticus. Next base: position 7,798,834 of record NZ_CP011125.1, on the reverse strand, counting down.
GCACGCGCGCTCCGGGCGGCCGCACGTCCACTCCATGCCGCAGCCCGCCGGTCCCTGACACACCTGGTTCCCCGGGCAGTCGCGGTTGGTGCGGCACACGCGCTCGCCGCGGTGCGGCGCGGGCTCCTCGGGGATCGACATCGCGACGCTCGTCGGCGCGCCGGCATCACGCTGGCGGGTCGCGATCGGCGCGCCCGCGTCGCGCTCTCGGGTCGCGATCGCGGCGCCCGCATCGCGCTCGATCGGCGCCACACCCGCGTCGAGCTCGTCGGCGCGCGCGATGGCCTCGCGGCACGCACCGCGATGCACGAAGGGCCGCCCCGGGCACGTCGAGCTCGCGTGGAACGTCTGCCCGTCGCACCCACAGAACGCCGCGCGATCACGCGTGCAACCGCGCGCCCGCACGCACGTCCAGTCGGTGTTGCAGCCCGCGATGCCGAAGCACGTGAGCCCGCGCCCGCACTGCGAGCTCGACGCGCACGTGCGGTCCTGCGTCGTCGGGGGCTCGTCGTAGTCGTGGATGCCGAGCTCGGTGCCCGCCGCGATCAGCTCGCCCATCGCCTCGCAGGGCCCGACGTGCGCGTACGGACGCCCCGGGCACCCACCGCGCGCGTAGAACGTCGCGCCGTCGCAGTCGCAGTACGCGACGTTCTCGTCCATGCACTCGCGCGCCTCGCCGCACGCCCAGTCGCTCGTGCATCCGGGCGCGCCGCGGCACTGCATGCCCGCGCCGCAAGAGTCGGTGCGCACGCACGCGGGTCCGTCGGGCGCGCGATCGTCCTCGGGCACTTGCAGGCCGGGCTCCTCGACCGGCGCCTCGACCACGGGTGTGCCCGCGTCCATGCGCTCTTCGCGTGGACGCTCCGGCGGCGGGCGCTCGGGGCCCGAGCACGCAGACGCGAGCAGCAGCGCGATCGAGAGCGGGATCGTGAGCCGGCGCATGACGTCGAGCCCGCAGCCATACACGAGGTGCGCGCGCGATGGAACCCCGCGATGGTTGGCGCTAGGCTCGCGCGCCTGATGCCGAGCTCGCTGCGGGACGTCCTCGACTCTCATCGCGTCGTCGTGTGCGTCGGGTCCGGAGGCGTCGGCAAGACCACGACCGCTGCGTCGCTCGCGCTGCACGCCGCGATGCACGGACGTCGCGTGCTCTGTCTGACGATCGACCCCGCGAAGCGCCTCGCGAACAGCCTCGGGCTGAACGAGATGACGACGGAGGAGCAGGTCGTCCCGAAGACGCTCTTCGACGCGCAGGGCCTGGCGATGCGCGGTGCGCTGAGCGCGATGATGCTCGACACCAAGCGCACGTTCGACGAGCTCGTGCGGCGCACCGCGTCGAGCCCCGAGCGCGCCGAGCGCATCCTCGGCAACAAGCTCTACCAGTACATCTCGACGTCGCTCGCGGGCACGCAGGAGTACATGGCGATGGAGAAGCTCCACGCCGTGAAGAACGACCCGCGCTACGACCTCATCGTCCTCGACACGCCGCCGACGTCGAACGCGCTCGACTTCCTCGACGCGCCCGAGCGGCTCGCGGGGCTCGTCGACTCACCGGCGATGCGCTGGTTCGTCCAGGCGTTCGAGGGCGCGGGCAAGCTCTCGCTGAACCTCGTGGGCAAGGGCGCGGCGTTCCTGCTGCGTGGCCTCTCGAAGTTCACGGGCACCGGCTTCCTCGAGGAGGTCGCGGCGTTCATCACCGACTTCAACGATCTGTTCGGTGGCTTCCGGGCGCGCGCGCAGGAGGTCGCGAACGACTTCCGCTCGGCCGAGGTCGCATTCGTGATCGTCACGAGCCCGGCGCCGCTCGCGATCGAAGAGGCGATCTACTTCGGCGAGCGCCTCGCCGAGGCGGGCATGCGGCGCGACGCGTTCGTGATCAACCAGGTGCACCAGCTGATCGCGGAGCCGAGCGCGCCGACGTCGCAGCTCGAGGCCGAGGCGAAGGCGCACCTGCCGGAGGACGTCGACGCGGCGAAGATGGTCGCGCGGATGCGTCGCGCGCTCGACGACGCGCGCCTGCGCGCGGTGGCGGATCGGCTCGAGGCGGATCGCCTGAAGAACCGCAGCGGCAAGGACGCGCTCTACGTCGAGGTGCCGGTGCTCGAGCACGACGTGCACGACCTGGGATCGCTGGCGCGCGTCGCGAGCTACCTCGTCGGCGAGCGGCAGAACGAGGTCGTCACGCACTGAGCCGTCAGCGCGGCACCGGCACGCCGGTGTGGCGCTCGATCGGACCGAAGAACGTCGCGTCGGTCGGGAAGCGCAGCGCGGTGAGCGCGATGCCGGTCGCGATGAACGCGCCCCACACGATCGGCGGATGACCGAGGAACGCGCTCGCGAAGCCGATCACGCTGATCGACTCGGAGAACGCGATCGAGAGGATGAACGGCGTCGTGCCGATCATCCGCGCGATCCGGTGCACCGCCGCGACGTCGGCGTGCTCGCGGATCGTCGGCGCCGCGCCGCGGAACCCGACGGGCGCGCTCGGGTCGGGGACCTCGCGCATCTCGAAGCGATGGCGCGCGAGCGCGGCGCGCAGGAAGTGCTGCGGCAAGAGGAACGACGCGATCGCGCTGCTGGTCGCGACCGCGACGAGCACCGCGAGCAGCGTGTCGTCGGGGCGCGCCGAGGGCAGCTCGACGAGCGGCACCGCGAGCAGCAGCACGAAGATGCCCTGCGCGATCAGCAGCGCGAGCCAGAGCATGCGCGGGACGAAGAGGCGCGAGGGAGTGCCAGCCACCGCGCGATTCTAAACGACCCCGTAGCGCGATCGTCGCGACCCGCGGCACCATGCTCGTGTGAGGCCAGGGTCGGAGCTCCGCGTCTTCCTCGATCATCGCGTGCTCCCGCGCGATCGAGCGTCGAGCCGGACCGAGAGCGTCGTGCGCGGTGTGTTCGCCGCATGACGTGCTCCGCCTCGCGAGAGGAGATGACCATGCGTGCTTGGAGATGGCTCGCTTGCGCGAGCGTGGTGGTGCTTGCCAGCTGCGGCGACGACTCACCGGAGACTGCGCTGCGCGTCGTGCACCTGAGCGCGGACGCGCCGCGGATCGACGTGTTCGTCGATGGAGAAGGACCGATCGTGTCCGGTGTCGCGTTCGCGGAAGGAAGCGACGCGATCCACGTCGCGCCCGGCGATCGCGACGTGCAGATCGCGGCGGCGGGCGACGGTGCGGACGAGGCGGTCGTCACGCTGAGCGGCGTGAGCATCGCGGATGGTCGTCGCTACACCGCGGTCGCGTTCGGCGCGCTCGCGCGCGTGCAGGCGAGCGTCGTCGAGGACGACGCGTCGGGGATCGCGAGCGGTGAGACCCGCGTGCGCGTCATCCACGCCGCCGAGGGCGTCGGCACCGTCGATCTCTACGTCGTGCCCGGCACCGGCGCGCCCGAGCCCCTCGCCGAGAACCTGCGCTACGGCGGCGCCTCCGATCCCGTCGACCTCGAGGCCGGCGCGCTCGTCGTGGGCATCGATCTCGACGACGACGCGACCCCGGATCGGCTCTTCGCGATCGACGCGCTCCCCGAGCGCGCCGTCGTCAACGTCTTCACCGCGGTCGACGACGAGGGCACGCCGTTCCTGCTGGTGCAGGGGCCCGACGACACCGAGCGCGTCGATGCGCTCCGGCAGCGCCTGCGCGTCGTGCACCTCGGCCCCGATGCGCCATCGATCACGCCGCTCGTCGGCGACGCGGCGCTCGATCCGATCGCGTTCGGCGCGAGCACCGACTACGTCGATCTCGCGGGCGGCGAGGCCGCGCTCGAGCTCACGACCGACGGCACGAGCGCGACCTCGGTGCTCAGCGTGCCGCTGCGGCTCGAGCAGGGCCGCACGTACACCGCGGTCGCGATCGGCGCGCTCGCGAGCCTCGATGCGGTCGTGTTCGAGGACGACACCGCGGGGCTGTCGCCGATCGACGTGCGCGTCCGCGCGATCCACGCCGCGCCCACGCTCGGCACGGTCGACGTGTACGCGGTCGCCGCGGACGGCCAGACCGAGAGCCTGCTGAGCGACGTCGAATTCGGCGACGCCGCCGAGCCGTTCGATCTCCCGTACGGCGCGTACACGCTGGGCATCGATCGCGACGACGACGCCACGCCGGATCTCTATTTCTCGCTCCCCGAGCTCGAAGGCGGGGCGCTCGCGAACCTCTACTTCGCGCAGGACGCCGAGGGCGACGCGCTCGTGCTCGCGCAGCTCGAGGGCGCGACCACCACGCGCGTCGATCCCTCGCAGTCCGACGTGCGCGTGCTGCACCTCTCGCGCGACGCGCCGAACGTCGACGTGTACGCGGGCAGCGCCGTCGCGGCGGTCACCGACCTCGCGTTCAAGGCGCAGTCGAGCGTGATCTCGGTGCCGAGCGGCGCGCTGTCGATCGCCGTCGCCGCGACCGGCTCCCCGACGCCGCTGCTCGACACCGACGTCCGCGTGATGCCCGGTCGTGCGTACACCGTCGTCGTGTACGACGATCTCGCATCGATCGACGTCGTCGCGCTGGAGGACGACGCGGCGGGCCTCTCGTCGTCGAACATCCGCGTGCCGATCACCCACGTCGCGCCCGGCGTCACGCGCGGCGACGTGTACGAGCTGCTCGGCGGAGGCACCACCTTCGGCACCCAGCTCGTCGACGACTTCGGGTTCGGCGAGACCGAGGCGCCGGTCGATCTCCCCGCGGGCACCTACACGATCGGCTTCGACGCCGAGGCCGACGGCGACGTGCAGGCGATCTTCGATCTGCCGCTGCTGACGCCCGGCACGTATGCGCGCGCGTACGTCTTCCAGGAAGCGAGCGGGAGCGTCGGCGTGCTGGTGCAGCTGCGCAGCAGCGTCGTGGTCGTGCCGGCGCGGTAGGAGCGAGGCTTTGCGGCGACCGGAGCGGGGGCTAGGCTCCGTTCCGTCGAAATGACCAACATCGCTGCGGATCGTCCCCTCGCCGCCGTCGTGCTCGCCGCTGGGCAGGGCACGCGCATGAAGAGCTCGCTGCCCAAGGTGCTGCACCCCGTGTGCGGGCTCCCGATGGTCGCGTGGGTGGTGCGCAGCGCGCTCGCGTCGGGCGCGCGCCGCGTCGTCGTCGTGGTCGGGCACGGTCGCGAGGCGGTCGAGGCCGATCTCCGTGCGCGCTTCGGCAGCGAGGTGGAGATCGCGGTGCAGTCGGAGCAGCGCGGCACCGGGCACGCGGTGATGTGCGGGATGGAGCCGCTCGCCGACTTCGAGGGCGACGTCGCGATCCTCTGCGGCGACGTGCCGCTGCTCGAGAAGGGCGCGATCGATGCGCTGCTCGCGGCGCGTCGCGCGAGCGGCGCGGGCCCGGTCGCGCTGCTCACGAGCGTGCTCGACGATCCGACCGGCTACGGGCGCATCCTCCGCGACGCGAAGGGCCACGTCGTCGGCATCCGCGAGCACAAGGACGCGTCGCCCGAAGAGCGCGCGATCAAGGAGTGGAACGCGGGCGTGTACTGCGTCGACGCGTCGTTCCTGCGCGCGTCGCTCGCGAAGCTGACGCCCGCGAACGCGCAGAAGGAGCTCTACCTCACCGACGTCGTCGCGATGGCGGGCGCGCAGGGCGGTGCGACCGGGATCCGCTGGAGCGCGGAGAGCGTGCAGGGCGTCAACGATCGCTTCCAGCTGAGCGAGGTCGAGGCGGTGATGCGGCGTCGCATCGCGCGCCGGCTCGGCGAGAGCGGCGTGACGATCCGCGATGCCGCGACGCTCTACGTGGGCGCCGACGTCGTGGTCGAGCCCGACGCGGTGCTCGAGGCGAACGTCACGCTGCGCGGCAAGACGAAGATCGGCGCGGGCGCGCGCATCGACGTCGGCTGCGTGCTCGAGGACGTGGAAGTGGCACCCGGTGCCAATTTGAAGCCGTACACCGTCGCGTCGCAGTCGAAGGTCGGCGAGGCAGCGCAGGTCGGTCCGTTCTCGCACCTTCGTCCCGACAGCGAGCTCGGGCCCGACGTGCACGTCGGCAACTTCGTCGAGCTCAAGAAGACGCGCATGGGCCGCGGCAGCAAGGCGAACCACCTCGCGTACCTCGGTGACGGCCTCGTCGGCGAGAAGGTGAACGTCGGCGCGGGCACGATCTTCTGCAACTACGACGGGTACCGGAAGAGCACGACGATCCTCGAGGACGGCGCGTTCATCGGGAGCGACTCGCACCTCGTGGCGCCGGTGCGCGTGGGCAAGGGCGCGTACGTCGCGACCGGCACCACGGTGACCAAGGACGTGCCCGACGACGCGCTCGCGGTCGGCCGCGCGAAGCAGGAGAACAAGCTCGGCTACGCGTCGCGCCTCAAGGCGAAGCTGAAGAGCGCGGCCGACGCCGACAAGGCCGAGAAGCAGAAGAAGTGAAGAGAGATCCCAAAATCGGCTCGCCCGCTCAGGGCCTCCCGTCCGCGTGCTCCGCACGCTTCCGTCGGGCCCTGCGCCGGCGAGCACTCCAGCCGAGATGAGCATGGAGAGCGAGCGCACGCCGGGCGCGCGCTGCCCAACGCACGACATCGCGTTGAGCCCGTCCGGCGATTGCATCGTGTGCCGGCGCTCGCTCGCGCCGGCGGCGCAGCCGGAGCCCGAGAGCTCGTGGGGACGCGCGCTCGTCGGCGTCGCGATGGTCGTGGTGATGGCGATCCTCGCGCTCGTCACCTGGCCCGGTGCGGACGCGGAGATCGCGTCGACGATCGCGCGCGAGCCCGAGCCCGTGATCCCACCTGCGGCTGCTCCTCCGCCGCCGGCACGCACGGCGATGCCGCCGCGGAGCGCGCCGCGCGAGCCGGTCGAGAGCGTCCCGCGCGCGCCGACGACGCCGCGCGTGATCCAGGCGACCCCGCCGCTCGATCGCCACGCGCTGGCAGCGGCGCGCCGCCGCGTGTCGATCGTCATGTACTCGACGTCGTGGTGCGGTGCGTGTCGCCAGGCGCGCGCGTTCCTCGATCAGCTCGAGGGCGTGAGCTACGTCGACCACGACATCGATCGCGACGCGCGGGCGCGCGAGCGCATGCGCGCGCTCAACCCGCGCGGCTCGATCCCGACCATCGACGTCGAGGGCCGCGTGTTCGTGGGCCTGAGCCCGAGCGCGCTCGAGCGCGCGATCGACGACGCCGCGCGCCGCCACATGTGATGCACCGTGTGCATGGTCTCGACGCAGACCATGCACCGCGTGCATGGTCGTCACGACGTGCGATAGGCTCGCGCGCCGATGCGTCGTTCCTGGCTCGCGCTCTCGATGTCCGTGGCGATCGGCTGTGGTGCGCGCAGCGGCCTCGACGTGCCGGACGACGCGGGCGCCGACGCCGCGGACGCCGCGCCGTTCCGCAGCTTTCCGTGTCGTTGGTTCCCGGGCGAGACGGTCGAGCTCCCGGCGAACGATCTCGCAGTGCGCCGGACCGCGGCGGTGAGCACCGAGCTCGATCGCGTCGCGATCATCGGGCGCGATCCCGAGGACGCGTCCGTCGATCGCGCGTTCCTCCTGCTCCCGCGCGCGACGCCCGCGCTGCAGCGCGAGATCGAGGTGCCCGCTCGCCATCGTGGTGGTCTCGTTCCGAGACCTGGCGGATGGCTCGAAGCGGTCCGCGGTGACGCGACGTCCTGCGAGCTACGTCTGCTGACGCCGAGCTTCGACGTCGAGCGCACCCTCGCGATCCTTCCCGCCACGCACGACTGCGCGATCGATCCGATCGACCTCGAGCACGTCGTGCTGCAGACCTGGCCCGTCTCGGAAGGCCTGTCGAGCGTGATCTCGATCCTCCGCATCGACGACGGCACGATGCTCGAGGTGTCGCGTGGCGACATCGCCTCCGCGACGCTCGATCGCGACGGTCATGCATACGTCGTCGTGGGGCGAGAGCGCGAGCTCGAGGTTCGCGTCGTCACACGCGAGGCCACGGAGCTCCGCGCGGTGCTCCCTGCGCGGAACACGGCTTGGGCGCGCATCGTGCCCGATCGTCTGCTCGGTGGCGCGATCTTGCTCTACGAGCGCCATCACGAGCGCTGGGCGCTCGATCGCCTGCGAGTGCGCGACGGAGCGATCGAGCGCGAGCCGATCGCGCAGATCGACCACCCGCTCAGCGGAGCACACGATCTCGCGACCAACGAGACCGAGGCGCTCTTCTCGCTGCGCGATGGCTCGTTCGTCGCGATCCCGCTGCACAGCGGGGATGTTCGCGTGTTCGACCCGCCTCTCGTGCCGGGCTCCGAGCACCAGGTCGTGATCGCGCCGGGCGAGAGCGCGGCCGGCCAGCTGTGGATCGGCGCGAGCGCGGACGGCAGCAGGCGCCTCTTCTATCGCTCCCTCACGTGCAATCGGTGAAGAACGCAGCGAGTCGATCACACGCGGGCTCGATGCGCGCGGGATCGTCGTAGAAGTCGATCTGTCCCTTCGACTCGACCCAGCACACGTCGACCGGACCGCCGAGCGACGCGATGAACTTCTGCGCGAGCTTCGGCGCGAGCGCGTGGTCGGAGTGCACGACGAGCGTGGGCACGCGGATGCGCGGCGCCGCGGACATCGCGTCGTACGGCAGGGTGTCGGCGCGCGACATCACCGCGAGCGCGTTGACGTAGCTCGGCACCGCGCCGCGTGGCGTGCCGTAGTACTCGAACGCCTCGGCGAGCGGCATCGCGACCGGTCCTTCGCGCCCGACCGCCGGGATCGTGATCACCTCGCCGGTCTGCTCGAAGCGACGCCGCGCGTCGTGCGCCTCGGCGAGCGCGCGATCGTACGACTCGCCCATCCACGCGCGCTGCTGCGCGGCGTCGTGGAAGAACCCCGCGACCGCGCCGAACGCCTTCACGCGCGCATCGCCGGCGACGACCGACGCGGCGTACCCCGCGCCCGCGCACACACCGACGACCGCGAGCCGCGTGGCATCGACCTCGGGGCGCGCCGCGAGCACGTCGAGCGCGCGGTGCAGGTCCTCGATCTTCTTGGGCGGCGACTCGTACTGGCGCGCGCGCCCGCCGCTCTCGCCGAAGAAGCGATGATCGATCGCGAGCGTGACGAAGCCGCGCGCCGCGAGCGCACGCGCGTAGTTGCCGGAGGCTTGCTCCTTCACCGACGTCATCGGTCCGTCGATCACGATCGCAGGGTGCGGGCCTGCCCCCTCGGGAAGGAACAAGCGCCCGACGACGGAGTCGCCGTCGACCTCGAACACGACGCGCTCGGTGGACATGTGCGGACGATGGCTCGACGCGCTGCGCGCGCGAATCGAACGTGTGGATGGCTCCATTCGCGCGCGTGATGAGCGCGAGTGCGATAGTCGCGCGGATGTCGAACGCGTCACCGCGCCTGTCGTCGCTCGATCTCAACCTGCTCGTCGCGCTCGACGCGCTCCTGCGCGAGCGCAGCGTGACCTCGGCGGGGCGACGCATCGGGCTCAGCCAGCCCGCGATGAGCCACGCGCTCTCGCGCCTGCGCGAGCTGCTCGGCGATCCCATCCTCGCGCGCGAAGGACGCGTGATGCGCCACACCGCGCTCGCCGAGCGCCTCGCGCCGCAGGTGCGCCGCCTGCTCGGCGAGATCGAAGCGACGCTGCTCGGGCATCGCGCGTTCGTTCCCGCGCGCGCAGCGCACGTTCCGCGTCGCGACGAACGATCACTGCGGCGCCGTGCTCGTCCCCGAGGTGCTCGCGCGCATCCGCGACGAGGCGCCGCTCGTCGAGCTCGAGCTGCACGCGCACCGCGGCGAAGCGCCGGCGCACGAGCTCGAGCGCGGTGAGCTCGACGTCGCGCTCGGCGTGTTCCTGCGCGTCGCGCCCGGGCTCGAGCACGCGGAGCTCTTCCGCGAGTCGTTCGCGTGCATCGTGCGCAAGGGCCATCCTCGCGTCGGCAGAGCGCTCACGCTCGAGCGCTTCCTCGAGCTCGATCACGTGCTGGTGAGCGCGCCCGACTACGGGCCCGGTGTGGTCGAGTTCGAGCTCGCGAAGCGATCGCTGCGCCGGCGCGTCGCGGTGCGTGTCCCGAGCTTCCTCGTCGCGCCCGCGCTGGTCGCGCGCACCGACATGATCTGCACGGTGCCGCGCGGCATCGCCGAGCTCGCGGCGCGCGCGCATCCGCTGCGCGTGGTGTCGCCGCCGATCGAGCTTCCGTCGTTCGCGGTGCAGATGATCTGGCGCGCGGGCGCGGGCTCCGACGTCGCGCTGCGCTGGCTTCGCGCGCACCTCGTCGCGGCGGCGACGCGCGTCGGCTGATCATCGATCGCACGAATCGCTGCATCCGATCGTCGGATTGGGCACCTCGGCGGCGCGCTCGCATCGTGCCGCGAGGAGGTCGAACGAATGACGAAGGTGCACCGGATCGAAGGGCGCGTGATGCTCGTGAACGCCCACCTGGTCGAGTCCGCCGAGGGCGTGGTGCTCGTCGACGGCATGCTCACCGTCTCCGACGCACGGCTCGTGCGCGACGCGATCGCGGCGATCGGCAAGCCGCTGCGGGCCGCGATCGTCACCCACGCGCATCCCGATCACTACGCCGGGCTCGTGACGATCCTCGCGGATCGTCCGGTGCCGATCCACGCGACGCCCGCGGTGCGCGCCGCGATCGAGCGCGACGACGCGATCAAGAACGAGATCGTCGGTCCGATGATGCAGGGCGAGTGGCCCACGACGCGCGTGTTCCCCGATGCCGACGTCGCGCCGGGCACGACGCTGCGCGTCGCGGGCATCGCGTTCGACGTCGTCGATCTCGGGCCCGCGGAGTCGCCGGCAGACAGTCTCTACCGGTTCTCGGAGCGCGAGTGGTTCGTCGGTGATCTCGTGTACTCGCGCATGCACGCGTATCTCGCCGACGGCTTCGCCGCGCAGTGGCTCGCGGTGCTCGAGCGCCTCGAGCGCGAGCTCCCGCGCGATGCGGTGCTCCACGTGGGGCACGGCGAGCCCGGCGGTCGCGCGCTGGTCGCCGCGCAGCGACGCTACGTCGAGGCGTTCGCCGAGTCGGTGGAGCGCCATCGCGGCGCGCCGCGCGATCGTCGTCGCGCCGCGGTGGTCGCGGACATGAAGCGGCACCTTCCGACCGACGACCTCGTGTTCCTGATGGAGCTCAGCGTGGATCCGTTCGCCGGCTGATCTTCCACCACGCGGAGGGCTGGCCTATCGTTGCGCCGCGATGAGCCCCAACCCGCCGCTCGACTGGACCGCGATCACCGCCGAGGCGATCGAGCACTTCAAGGCCCTGCTGCGCATCCCGACGGTGAACCCGCCGGGCAACGAGCGACCCGCGGCGGACTACCTCGCGCGCATCTTCGAGGCCGAAGGCATCGAGCACACCATCGTCGAGAGCGAGCCGACGCGCGCGTCGATCGTCGCGCGCATCCGCGCGAAGAACCCGAGCGGGAAGGGCCCGCTGCTGCTCAACGGGCACCTCGACGTCGTCGGCGTCGATCGCGAGAAGTGGACGCACGATCCCTTCGGCGCCGTCGAGGCCGACGGCTGCATCTGGGGCCGCGGCGCGATCGACATGAAGAACATGGTGACGATGAGCGCCATGACCCTCGTGCTGCTCAAGCGCGCGAGGGTCGCGCTCGATCGCGACATCATCTTCGCGGGCGTCGCGGACGAGGAGTCGGGCTCGAACAAGGGCGCGGTGTTCCTCGTCGAGAAGCACCGCGAGCTCGTGCAGAGCGAGTACGTGCTGAACGAGGTCGGCGGTCACACGCTGCACATGGGCGCGGCTCGTTACTATCCGATCCAGGTCGCCGAGAAGGGCATCTGCTGGTTCGAGATCACGGCCGAGGGCGAGCCCGGTCACGGCTCGATGCCGCACCCCGGCAACGCGGTGGTGCGCATCGCGCGCGCGATCGCGGCGCTCGGCGACTCGCGCCTTCCGCAGCACGCCTCGCCGGTCGTCGAGAACTTCCTGCGCACGATCGCGAAGGGCGCGCCGTTCCCGCAGTCGAAGGTGCTCCCGCTGCTGCTCAATCCGCGCCTCGCGAGCACGCTGCTCGAGATCGTGCAGCGCATCGAGCCCGATCGCGCGAAGGGCCTCAACGCGATGCTGCGCAACACCGCGTCGCCGACGATGCTCGACGCGGGCCACAAGGTGAACGTGATCCCGTCGCGCGCGAGCGCGCACGTCGACGGGCGCGTGCTCCCGGGCATGACCGAGCGCGAGTTCCTCGACGAGGTGCAGCGCGTGATCGGCCCCGGGCTGCGCATCACGGTGCGCGAGCAGCACGACGGAGTGGAGTTCACCACCGACACGCCGCTCTATCGCGCGATCGAGTCGACGCTCGCGGTGCACGACCCGGGCGGCGTGCCGGTCCCGTACATGATCCCGGGCTTCACCGACTCGTTCGCGTACGCGCGTCTCGGCGCGATCTGTTACGGCTTCTCGCCGGTGCGTCTCGGTCGCGAGCTCGAGTTCACGAAGATGTACCACGGCCACGACGAGCGGATTCCGGTCGAGGGGTTCGCGTGGGGCCTGCGCGTCCTGTACGAGCTCGTGCGCGACTTCTGCGCGCGCAGCTGATCGCACGCGGCGTGCGCGAGCACGCTGCGCGTCGCGCATCGGTGGCGTATCGTCGGCGGGCTCATGCACACGATCCCGCTCGGCCCCTTCGAGCTGCACGGCCGCGTCGCGCAGGGCGGCATGGGTGAGATCTGGCGCGGCTTCCACCGCGCGCAGGGCGTCCCGGTCGCCGTGAAGGTGATGACCGGCGAGGCGATGCAGGACCCTCGCTACTACGAGGAGTTCCGTCGCGAGGTGCAGGCCGCCGCGCGCCTCTCGCACCCGCGCATCGCGATGGTGATCGAGTACGGCGCGATCCCGCCCGAGACCGGTCGCGCGTCGGGCGGCGCGCTCGTCGCGGGCAGCCCTTATCTCGTCATGGAGTGGGCGTCGCGCGGCTCGCTCGACGACCTGAAGCGCCCGCTCTCGTGGCGCGAGCTGCGCGGTCTGTTGCTCGCGCTGCTCGACGCGCTGTCGCACGCCCACGCGCTCGGCATCGTCCATCGCGACCTCAAGCCCGGCAACGTGCTGCTCGCGGACGACGGACCGCTCGATCGCGCGGTGCGGCTCAGCGACTTCGGCATCGCGCGCGCACAGCCGCGCGAGGAGGAGCGCCGCGCGTCGTCCGAGGGCGAGATGTCGGGCCTCACCGAGACGCCCTCGGGCACGCCGTTCTACATGGCGCCCGAGCAGGTGTTCGGTCGCTTCCGCGACTACGGCGCGTGGACCGATCTCTACGCGCTCGGGATCCTCGCGTGGGAGCTCGTGTGCGGCGAGCTGCCGTTCACCGGCTCGAACGTGCTCGCGATCTTCTATCAGCACCTCGAGCAGCCGCTGCCTCCGCTTCGCCCGCGCATCGCGGTGCCCGCCGGGCTCGACGCGTGGCTCGCGAAGCTGTGCGCGAAGCGCACCCGTGATCGCTTCCGCTGCGCGGCCGATGCCGCGTGGGCGCTCTCGTCGCTGCGCTTCGACGAGACCACGAGCGAGCCACCGCCGAGCGCGTCGCCGCGATCGATCGAGCCCGCGGCGTTCTGGGACACGCTGCCCTCGATGCCCGGCGTGCCGCAGTCGGCGTCGATCCGCATCGAGCCCACGTCGAGCGAGAAGCCGCTGCTCGAGCTCGCGGTCGAGGGCGACGACGAGACGATCCCGCCGCAGCCCGCGCACTGGGGCCGCGGCGCGGACGCGCAGCCCACGTCGATGCGGCTCGTCGGCGCGGGGCTCGGCCTGTGGTCGCTCCGCACCGTGCCGATGGTCGACCGCACGAACGAGCGAGACGCGCTCTGGGAGGCGCTGCGCAACGTGCGGCTCGAGCGCGCGCCGCGCGCGGTGGTGCTCCGCGGCAGCGCGGGGTGCGGCAAGAGCCGCCTCGCGCAGTGGCTCGTCGAGCGCGCGCACGAGGTCGGCGCGGCGGAGACGCTCGTCACGTCGCACCAAGCGGTGCCCGATCGACGCCAGGGCCTCGCGCGCCTGATCGAGCGTCACTTCCGCTGCGGCTCGCTCGACGCGGAGGGCGCGCTCGCGCGCATCGAGGAGCAGCTACGCGAGGACGGCGTCGGCGACGCGTACGAGTGGCGCGCGCTCGGCGGCATCCTGCTCGGCGAGGGCGGCGAGAACGCGCGGCTCTCGATCGCGCCGACCACGCCCGGCGAGCGGCACGTGCTGCTGACGCGCCTCTTCGCGCGCCTCACGCGCGAGCGCCCGCTGATCGTGTGGCTCGACGACGCGCAGTGGGGCGAGCCCTCGCTCGCCCTCGCGCGTCACGTGCTCGAGAGCGCGCCGGATCTCCCGGTGCTCTTCGTGCTCACGGTGCGTGACGAAGAGCTCGACGCGCGCCCGCGCGAGCGCGCTTCGATCGCCGCGATCGAGGCGATGCCGCGCACCCGCAGCTCGTGGGTCGGTCCGCTGCCGCGCTCCGACGTCCGCATGCTCGCCGAGGACGCGCTCGGTCTCTCGTCGGAGCTCGCGCGACAGCTCGAGGCGCGCGTCGCGGGACACCCGCTCTTCGCGCTGCAGATCGTCGGCGACTGGATCGATCGGGGCCTCCTCGCGGTGGGCGAGCGCGGCTTCGTGCTGCGTCAGGGCGCGCGCATGGCGGTGCCCGACGACATGCACGCGTTGTGGATCGGCCGCATCGATCAGGTGCTCTCGAGCCGCTCGCCGCACGCGCGCGCGCTGGTCGAGCTCGCCGCGGTGCTCGGCAACGACGTCGACGCCGACGAGTTCGCGCGCGCATGCGCGGTGCTCGGCCTCGAGTTCCCCGCGGACTTGCTCGAGCCGCTGATCCTCCACCGCATGATCGTGCCCGGCGAGAGCGGCTGGTCCTTCGCGCACGGTCTCCTGCGCGAGAGCCTGGTGCGCGCGGCGCGCGAGACCCATCGTTTGGTCACGCTCCATCGCGCGTGCGCGACGATGCTCGAGCAGACGCCCGACGCGCCGGGCGCGGCCGAGCGCCTCGCGTTCCATCGTCTCGGCGCGGGCGATCTCGAGAGCGCGCTCGAGCCGCTCCTCCGCGCGGTGCGCGCGCGGCTCGCGACGTCGGATCTCGACGCGGCGTTCGGTCTGCTCGACGACTACGAGCGCACATTGGCGACGCTCGCGATCGCGCCGACCGATCCGCGCGCGCTGCGCGGCGCGATGGTGCGCGCCGACGCGCACCGCCTCCACTGGGACTTCGAGTCGTGCGAGCGAGTCGCGCAGCAGACGCTCGATCTCGCGACGCGCGCCGCCGACGTGCCGGCGCGCGCCGAGGCGATCGCGATGCTCGCGGTGTGCGCGAGACAGAAGGGCGATCTCGCGCTCGCGATGAGCCGTCATCGCACTGCGCTCGGGCTCTTCGATCGCCTGAACGACTCGGTGGGCAACGCGCGCACGCTGCTCGCGATGGCGGCGGTCGCGCGTCAGCAGGGCACGGTCGATCGCGCGATGGAGCTCTACGAGCGCGCGCTCGCGCTCTTCGAGGTGCTCGAGGACGCGTCGGGGCGCGGCAGCTGTCTGCTCGGGCTCGGCAACCTGCATCGCGCAGCGCAGCGCTGGAGCGACGCGAAGTCGTACTACGCGCAGGCGCGCGACATCTTCGAGCGCCTCGGAAACCAGGGGAATCTGGCGCACTCGGTGAACGGCCTCGCCGAGGTCGCGCGCTACGAGGGCGACCTCGAGAGCGCGGAGCGCGGCTACCGCGAGGTGCTGCGCATCCAGGGCACGATCGGATCGAAGGCGACGTTCATCGGCCGCATGAACCTCGGGCTCGTGCTGATCACGCGTCGTGATCTCGAGGGCGCGCGCCGCGAGCTCGAGGGCGCGCTCGCGCAGCTCGAGAAGGGAAGGCAGCGCGGCTATCTCGGCTACACCCACGCGCTGCTCCTTCCGTGCGCGGCGGGGAGCCGCGACGGCGCGCTCTTCGATCGTCACCGCGAGGCCGCCGAGCCGCTGCTCGCGGAGACCTCGATGATCGATCCCGACATCGCGAGCGCCGCCGAGCTCGCCGGTCGTCTGTGGCTCGACGCGCAGGACACGACGCGCGCGCGGCAGTCGTTCACGCTCGCGCACGCGCAGTGGAGCGCGCTCGGCGACGAGGCGCGCGCCGCGGCCGCGCAGCGCGCGGCGGAGTGATCTTCGGCTAGCCGTGGAGGCGCACGGCCAGCACGTTCGCCAGCGGGAACGAGCGGCCGTCGCCGCTCTCCACGTCGGTGCCGAGCAACGTCACCTCGTTGCCGCGCGTGAGCACGCGCTCGGGCGTGAGCGACACGACGCGCTCGCCCTGCGACTTGCTCGAGACACGCACCCAGATCGCGCGCTGCGCGGCGATCGCTTCGTCGAGCGTGCGCCGCAGCGCGACGCGATCCTGCACCGGGAAGTCCTGCGCCCGCGGGCGCGCGCCCGGTGCCAGCGGCGGCTCGGGATCGCGCGTCGTCGCTCCTTCCAGCGCGGGGCGGCCCAGCGCGGACAACACGTCGCGCGAGCCCATCTGCCGCAACAAGTCGCGTCCGTCGGCGGTGAGGCTCGCGGCGGGCGGCGGCTCGGCGTGCAGCGCCTCGAGCAGCCCATCGAGGTCCTTCACGCGATCCAGGATCCGCTTCCGCTCCCGCGGCACGCGCGCGATCCACGGGACGAAGTCGAGGGGCAT
Organism: Sandaracinus amylolyticus; assembly: GCF_000737325.1. NCBI lineage: Bacteria > Pseudomonadati > Myxococcota > Polyangiales > Sandaracinaceae > Sandaracinus > Sandaracinus amylolyticus. The sequence continues at coordinate 7,782,275 of NZ_CP011125.1, read as the reverse complement.
CGACATCGCGTGATCGAGCACGTCGAGGCCGTCGTCGTCGGGCAGCGCCTTCGCCCACTCGTGCAGCTCTCGGGTCGCCGCCGTCCACAGCTTCGCCGCGAGCTCGAGGAAGCGGCTCACGGGACCCACGTGATCCTTTGCTGCGCTGCGCAGCGCCCGCGCCGGCGCGAAGTCCCGCGTCGCCGCGAGGCCGGTGCGATCCTGGATGCGCGCGCGCAGCTCGGGCGACGGCTGCGCGCCCAGCCACGAGGGCGGTGCGAGCGTCGCGTCCATCCGATCGAACGACGATCGTTCGGCGAGCGGGGCGATCGCCCCGGCGACCCTCACGCCCGCCTTCAGCAGCGCCGACTCGAGCGACGCCGGCGTGCCGTCGATCAACAGCAGCGTCGGCGAGGGGCGCGCGACGACCTTCGAGCCGAGCGCACGCGCCGCGGCGTCCGCCGCCTCGGCCGACGACGTCTCGATCATCGAGACCTGACGCACCGTCGCGGTCCGGGCGCTCTTCGCCCAGTCCGCGACCATCGCGCGCACGTTGTCGGGGACGCCGTGCCTCCCGACCTGCTCCAGCGCGCGTTCGATCTCCTGCGCGCTCAGACCGAGCGCGAGCGCCGCCGAGATCGACGCCGGCGTGATGCGTCGGGTGAGCACCCGATCGAAGCGCACCGGCTCGGTCGCGAGCGCGATGACCAGCGCCAACTCGGGATCCGCCGCCGGCCCGAGCATCACCTCGAAGCTCGGCGTGACGTGCCCGTCGCCCGAGCCGCGCGCGATCCCGGACGGCGCGCGTCGCACGAACACGTGCTCCTCGTGGGTGCGCGTCGTGAGCGCGACCTGCTCCACCGCCGACACGGCGCGACGGCGCAGCGCGAAGAGATCGATCTGCTCGTCGGGGATCGCCTCGCTCCAGTGCGCCACCAGCGCTCGCACCACCGACTCGCGTGCGATCCAGCGATCGTGCGGCACCCACGTCGACACCACGCTCGACACCGACGAAGGCGCCCACGCGCGCGCCCCCGACGCGAGCGCTCGCAGCGCCTCGAGCCGCGGCGCGAGCAGCGTCCCTTGCGCGCCGAGCAGCCCGTCCGCGATCGCCGCGTCGATCTGCACCGCGACGTCCTGCTCCGGACGGCCGAGCAGGAGCGCGAGCTTCTTGCACGACGTCATGTTGACCGTCGCGTTCTTGTTCACGCGCAGCGGCACGTGCGCGCTCGTCGCCAGCAGCGCGACGAGATCGCGGAGCGACGAGTCGGGCAGCGAGGGCTCGTCGGCGTCGGGCGCAGGCGGCGTGGGCAGCGTGATCCCGCTGACGCGGCTCGCGATGTGGGGCGCCATCTCGTCGATCAGCGCGACCTCGAGCGTCGGAGGCAGGACGGGATGGGTCCTGACGTGCAGCCCGATCGCGAGGAGCTGCGGCTGCAGCGCGTGGTGCAGCGACGCGATCTGATCCTCGTCGAGCCCGAGACGGCGTCTCGCCTCCTGCGCGAGCAGCTCCGCGGACGTCGCGCCGCCCGCCTCGACCAGGATCTCGAGCACGCCCAGCGCCACGCCGGGCACCGCCGCGAGCCGCGCGTCGATCCACGCCGGGTCGGCGATCTTCTTCGCGGCCTTGCGTGCGTCCTCGGGCAGCCCGAGCGCGCGGCCCACCACCGGCAGGACCTCGTGCGCGATCTCCTCGAAAGGGATCGTGCGATAGAGCTCGTCAGTGGAGCGTGACGGGCCCGCGTGCTTCGTTCGCTTCGCCATCGTCGTCGCCGGTCCAGTCCTCGATGAAGTAGCGGTAGCCCTGCTCGGTCAGGAAGAGCTGCCGGTGCAGCGCGTTCTCCTGCTCCACGGTGTCGCGCGTCACGAGCGTGTAGAACGTCGCGCCACCCGGCTTGGGCCGGAGCACGCGGCCGAGACGCTGCGCTTCTTCCTGGCGCGAGCCCATCGTCCCGCTGAGCTGCACCAGCACGTTCGCCTCGGGCAGGTCGATCGCGAAGTTGCCGACCTTCGACAGCACGAGGCGCCGGATGCGCCCGCTGCGGAAGTCCGCGTACGCGCGCTCGCGCTCGGCGTGCGCGGTCTCGCCGGTGATCACCGGCGCGCCGAGGAGCGCGCCGGCCGCAGCGAGCGGCTCGACGAAGCTGCCGAGCACGAGCAGGCGATCGCCCGCGTGCCGCTCCGCGAGCTGCCTCAGCACCGAGAGCTTCAGCGGGTTCTCGCCCGCAATGCGCGGCTGCTCGCGGCGCTCGGCGTGCGCGTAAGGGAGCTGCAGCGCGGCGGGGAGCGGCACGCGCAGCTCGAAGCACGTCGCGGTCGCGATGTGCCCGCTCTTCTCGAGCTCGCGCCACGGCACGTCGTGGCGCTTGGGACCGATCAGCGCGAACACGTCGCCCTCGCGTCCGTCCTCGCGCACCAGCGTCGCGGTCAGGCCGAGCCGGCGCCGCGCCTGGAGCTCGGCGGTGAGCCGGAAGACCGGCGCGGGCAGCAGGTGCACCTCGTCGTAGACCACGAGGCCCCACGGCTCGCTCGCCAGGCGATCGAAGTGCGTGTGTCGCGTCGGCCCGGTGCCGCCCTTCTGCGCGAGCATCGCGTAGGTGCTGATCGTCACGCTCGCGATCGACTTGCGCGCGCTGCTGTACACCGCGACGTCGTGCTCGCCGAGCGTCGTCTTGGCGAGGATCTCGCGGCGCCACTGATCGCCCGCCTCGCGCCCGCTCGTGAGCACCAGCGTGCGCACGCCGAGCGCGGCCATCGCCATCATCGCGACCACCGTCTTGCCCGCGCCGCACGGCAGCACGACGACGCCGTGCGAGCCCGCCGCGACGAACGCGTCCACGGCCGCGCGCTGATAGGGGTACGGCGTGAACACGTCGTCGCGCGTCGCGATCGGAAGCGGCGCGCCCGCGACCAGCCCGGCGCGATCGTCGACCGGATAGCCGATGCCCAGCAGCGTCTGCTTGACGAGCCCACGGTGCGCGACGTCGAGCACGAACCCGTCGGGCGCGGGGCGCAGGATCGCGCCCGCCTTCTTGTCCCCGGCGAGCCGCTCGCGCACGAAGCGCTCCCGCACCGCGAGGCGCAGCAGCGCGGGATCGCTCGGGTGATCGTGCAGCGAGCACACCCCGTGTCGCGCCATGCGATCGCGGATCTCGTGCTCGACGCTCGCCGGCACGTCGTAGCGCGAGATCGCGCGGAGCCCCTCGATCACCTCGTCGGCGCGCGCCCCCGCCGACGCGGCGTTCCAGAGCGCGAGATCGGAGAGCCGATACGTGTGCACGTGCTCGGGCGACTTCTCGATCTCCGCGAAGCGCGCGAGGATCTGGCGCGCGGCCTCGTAGCCCGGATGGTCGACCTCGAGCAGCACGGAGCGGTCGCCCTGGACGACGGCGGCACGATCGGTCTGAGCCACGGGGACGGGCGTATCGCGGCGGACGCGGAAGCGCCACCGCCGGCGGGTGCCTCGATGCCGTACCACCGCGGCGGTCGTGCGACATCACCCGGGTCGTCGTGATCGACGGCCGCGGCGGCCCTCGGGCACCGAGAACCCGCCCGCGAGCCCAGGAGGCGTCCGTAGACGAGCCGCAACGTCGTCGAAGGCGGTGAAACGGCGCGCGGGCGATCGCGATCGCCGCGCGATGATCCCAGGGCGCGCCGGGACGAGTGGGGTTGCCCGAGCAGGATTTCAAATCCGGGGAAGGGCAAGTGGAGTTGCCCGAACTGGATTTGAAATCCAGGGAAGGGCAAGTGGAGTTGCCGCAACTGGATTTGAAATCCAGGGCAAGGCAAGTGGAGTTGCCGCAACTGGATTTGAAATCCAGGGCAGGGCGAGTGGAGTTGCCGCGACTGGATTTCAAATCCAGGCCGGGCAAGTGAAATCGTCCTGCCCGTCCTCGCGTGCTCGTGCGCGCACGGGAGCGTCCCGGCCGAGCGCCCGACGAGGCGCGTGTCGACGTCGCGCGCGCATTCGTGGACCCATCAGGCCGAGCGTCGCGCCGGAGGCGGGCCCTCGAGACTGATCGTCGGCGGCGGGCCCACGTTCCCCCCTCGAAGGGGGTGCGCGGCCCCGAGGCGACGCCGAACAATCGGCCGATGCCCGCACGCCCGAGCACCGCTGGTGCGCACCTCCGCGCGATCAGCCGACCAGCCCGTACGCGGGTTGGCTTCGTCTTCGCGATGGTCTGGAGCCGCTTCGCGCGACGCGATCGGAGGTCCTCGCACCGGACGTCGGCGACGGGCACGCACTCGCTCGTTGCTCGAGCGCTGTCCGCGACGCTCGCGTGCTTGCTGTTCTGGACGCCGCTCGCTCCGCGCGTCGCGCATGCGCAGCAGATCGAGATCTCGGAGGAGGAGCAGCGCGCGATTCGCGAGGCCGCGTACGACCGTCAGCCCGAGCTCGACGAGGCGCACCTCGAGGACGTCGAGCTCGACAGGGAAGCGGAGTACGAAGGACCGCCTCCGAGCGAGACGTCGAGCGGCGCGCCGCTCGCGCTCCCGGGGGGCGACACGCGCACGGCGGTCAATCCGCAGGCGATCTCGCTGCCGACGGCCGAGGGCTCGATCGACGGCATGGGCGAGTCGTTCACGCCGAACCTGAGCTCCGGCACCGGGAGCATCGGCGTGCCGATCGCGGTCGCGCCGGGTCGCTCGGGGGTGCAGCCGAGCTTCTCGCTGGCGTACGCGACGAGCGGCGGAAACGGACCCGTCGGCTTCGGATGGTCGCTCTCGGCCCCGTTCATCTCGCGCCAGGTCGATCGTGGCGTGCCGCAGTACGACGACCAGCAGCGATGGCATCGAGGTGAGGACCGCTTCATCTACAACGGCGGTCAGGAGCTCGTGCCGGTCGACTCGACCGCGATGGCGCGAGTCGACATGGAGTCGGCGAGCGCGACTGCGACGTTCCCCGACGGCGTGAATGGGGAGTGGCAAGAATACCGCGCTCGGGTCGAGGGCGGATTCATGCGCTTCTTCCGTGCCCCCGACTTCACGCGCTGGGTCGTGCTCTCGAAGGATGGCAGTCGCTTCGACTTCGGGCGCGTCAGCGCCGGGCCGAGTGAGATCGTCAGCGGCTCGGTGAACGCGCTCGAGCGCGACCCGAGCGCGCCGAATCGCGTCTATCGCTGGATGCTGACGCGAATGGCCGACTCGCACGGCTCGCCCGTCTGGTATCGATATCAGCAGTTCGACAACAACGCGTACCTCCAGGACGTCACGTATGTCTCGCCGCACGCGTGTGCGGTCGGTTCCGCGGACGACAACGCGGGATGCTCGGAGAGCCTGGCCTCATACGCGTCGCGCGTCGCATTCGAGTACGAGGCGCGCCTCGATGTCTTCGACACGTGGGTGAGTGGATGGCGAATCGCGACGCCGCGGCGACTCGCGCGCGTGGTGGTGACCGCGTGGGACGACGACCTCGGCGAGCGCGCGCTGGTGCGCCGATATCACCTCTCGTACTCGAACGCAGGATTCCACTCGATGCTCACTGCGGTGCAGCTCGAGGGGCGCCCCGACGCCGCGAACGAGTGGGGCGTGCGGGTGCTCGGTGCGCCGGTGTCCGAGCGCAGCCTGAGCGCGAGCCCCGTGGGTCCGATGCTCCCTGCGATGCGCTTCGACTACACGTCCGTGCCGAGCGCGCTCGATGGGACGGTGCACGACGTGATCGGCAGCCCGCCGCACTCCGTCGACGAGGCACGCAGCGATCTGTTCGATGTCAACTCCGATGGTCTGCCCGACCTCGTCGTGACCGATCCCGCGCGCTATCGGACGCGCGACGGGCGCCCCGCAGCGGGTGTGTTCTTCAACGGATTCCGTGGTACTGGAGCAGCACCGGCGCAGACCGCAGCGCAATTCAGCGCGGCAGTTCCGGTCGCTGTCCCACCGGGGATGGACGGCGTCATGGCGCTGTCGAATCCGAACGTCGCGCCGATGGACATCGACGGTGATGGGCGCAGCGACCTGCTCCACATGCCGCGGCAGCGCACGTACGGCTGGTTCTCGCCGACTCGCTCGCCCGACCACGAGGGCGAGTACTCGCCGGGCGCGCAAGGTTGGCAGTGGAGCTACGAGCAGATTCAGCTGCCCACCACCGACGCGGACCCGCGCATCGATCTCGGCCGCGACGGCGCGCACATCCAGGTGCTCGACGTCAACAACGACCACCTGATCGACGTCGTTCGCACGACGGGCACCGAGATCCAGACGTGGCTCAACCTCGGCTGGCTCGACCGCGGGGAAGGGCGATTCGGGTCGTACTCGTGGCGCGGTGAGACTGCCACGCTGAGCACGGCTCCGGTGCGCTCGTGCCTGCCGGTCGCGGGCACCGTCTACGACTTCGAAGATCCCGAGTCGCGCCTCGGCGACATGAACGGCGACGGGCTGCAAGACCTCGTGCGCATTCGCCGTGGCCGCGTGATCTACTGGCCCGGTCGCGGTGACGGCAGCTTCGGTATCGGCACGCGTGGGTGTGCGCCGGGCCTGACCAGCGATCGTCACATCGAAATGACGACTCCGCCGGCCGAGATCAACACCGAGCTGGCGGGCGTGTACCTCGCGGACATCGACTCGGACGGCACCGACGACGTCGTGCAGGTCCGCTTCGACGCTATCGACGTGTGGCTCAATCGCGCGGGGCGCGCGTTCGCTCAGCGCATCATCGTGCGCGGCGTGCCGGCGAATCCGGGATTCGCCAATCGCATTCGCCTGGTCGACATCGACGGGTCGGGCACCGTCGATGTCGTCTACGGCACGGCGCACGGGTGGAGATACATCGATCTCGTCGGTGGGCTCCGGCCGCGGCTTCTGGTCGGCGTCGAGAACGGCCTCGGCGCACGCACCGAGCTGCAGTACGAGACGAGCGCAGTCGACTACCTGCGCGACCTCCAGGCGTGCGCGACCGGCGACACGCGCAACTGCTTCACGTGGAACCAGCCCGGTGACCCTGGTGAGCGCCTGCTGACGCATCGCTCCGGTGGGTCGCCCGTGATCTCCACGGTCGTCCGCTCGATCACCACGACGGACCGGATGGACGTCTACGGTCTCGACCCGCAGCGCGCGACGCAGCGCCTGCACTACCACGATGCCTACTACGAAGGCATCGAGCAGGAGTTCCGCGGCTTCGGCGTCACGGACTCCTGGGCCATCGGCGACTGGAACAACCCGACGACGATCACGCGCACCTGGTTCCAGCAGGGCCGTCGTTCGCAAGCGATCGCAGCAGAGCGTCTCGAGCACAACCCCGACGAGGCGCTCAAAGGCCGCGAGTGCCTCACCGAGACGCTCGATGACGAAGGGCGGTATCTCGCGTCCGCGCACGCCACCCTCGCAGTGCGTCACCTCGCCGATGGGCTCGATGGTCGGCCGATCGACTACGCGTATGTCGTCGAGGCGAACGAGATTCGATACGACACGACTCCGTTCACTCCGTTGACGGACGCACGAGTCACGCTCACCGACGTCGAGTACCGCGAGTCAGGCACCGACGGCGACGTCACATCCAGCCGGACACGTGAGGTGCCGATTCGCGGTGCGCGCTGGGCACGGATCCGGACGACCTATGACCGTGTCGACAACCTCGGTCACGTCCTGGAGCAGACCGCGCACGGTGCGGTCGAAGTCGATGGAGGTCTGTCCGCCGTCGATTCACCGATCGTCTCGCACGCCGAGGTCGTTCGGCTGGGGACCTGGACATGGCGGACTCGCCGCAGCTGGGTCGATGGTCCCTCCGGGCTCCGACTCGGTGAGACCACCATCGATGTCGACGACTTCACTGCGGCAGGCGACCCTCAGCACACCGTCACCACCGTTACCGGCGTGCCGACGCTCGAGTTCGGCGGCGAGTCGTCCGATGAAGGCGGCGCGCTCGGATACGACATCGCCGATGCGCGCCGGAACGTCAGCGCATCGGTGGCATACGACGCCTGGGGACAGCCGATCGCGCAGTGCGCAGGTGGCGATCTCGGCGGCGTCGCCGCCACCGCGCCGCCGGCTCAGTGTCTTCGGTTCGGAACCGTCACCCGCGACGCACGATTCGCTCAGCTCGCACTCGTCGAACGAGCCTGGGTCGGGCGCGCGCCGGATGCGTACCTCGAGACCGCCGGCGTGTGGGATCGCGGCCTGGCGCTCCTGCTCAGCGCGGAAGCGCCGAACCACGAGATCTCGGCGATGCGCTACGACGGCTTCGGCCGTCCCGTCGCCGCGATCCCGCCGGCCGTCGCAGGCTGCCCCGACGGCCTTCCGACCACACTGATCCGCTACGAGCTCACGAGCGATCCCGAGAACGCGCCACTCTCGCGTGTTCGCACCACCACGGTCCTGCGGAACGCGGCGGACTGCTCGCCCGCGAATCCCATCGAAGGCATCGGCTACGTCGACGGTCTCGGCCGCCCGCGCGCCGCGCTCGCGACCGGCGACGAGACCCACGCGTGGGTGCGCAGCGGGATCACGACCTTCGACCAGAAGGGCTCGGTCCGCCGGACTTACCAGTCGGACTTCTACGACGGATCCGAGAATGACTTTGCGGCCGTCGTCGCGCTGCCCGCGGACATTCCGTACGCCGTCACTCGATACGACGCGTTCGGTCGCGCGCGCGGCGTGATCGCGGAAGACGGCTCGACTGTCTGGACGAGCCATCACGCGCTCTCGACCGACGTCTGCGACCCGCTCGACAACGACCACTCGTCTCCGCACTACCGCACGTGCACCACGGCGCGCGTCGACGGCCACGGCCGCGTGATCGATCAGATCCTGCGCAATCGAGACCCCGACACCGGCGCTGACGAGCAATATCGACTCTGGACGTGGTACCGCCAGGACGGCGCCGTGCTCGCGCTCGCGCGCACGCAGCGCACCGCCTCGATCACGCGCCCGGCGAGTGTCCCCGCCCGCGATGCGACGACAGTTGCCCGTACGTTCACCTACGACTCCATCGGTCGCCGCTGGACCAGCGCGGATCCCGACACCGACTCGCGGAGATCGACGCGAACGGCCGCGAATCGGAGCTGGCGCTATCTGTTCAACCGCGTCGGCGATCTCGCGGCAGTGCGCGATCCGCGCGGATGCGGCCAGAACTTCTTCTACGATCTCGGCGGGCGGCTCGTCGGCGAGCAGTACGTGAGCTGCACCGAATCATCGCCGATGCGCGGCGAGCAACCGATCGCCCTGCTCGCGGCGGGCGCGACGGGGCTGGACGAGAATACGCCGCCGGTCCTCGTCGACGTCCGCTATTACTACGACGACTACTCCGGTCTCGACTGGAGTGATGACGTGCGCAGCGGCGATCTCGGTCATCCCGAGTACCCCGAGGTCCTCGCGGCGGTTGACGCACGTGCTGCTGGCATGCCGACGGGCGTCGAGGATCGCGGCCAGCGTTCCGTCATCGCGTACGACCGACGCGGTAACGCGGTCTGGTCGGCGCGCCAGATGGCGTTCATCTCGAACGCGCCTGAGCTGCTCGCAGCACCGCTTCCCCACCCCGATGAGGAACCGGCTCCGAACGACGTACCGCGCCGAATCGAGGCGCCGAGCACGGGTACCATCGCGTACGACGCGCATCCCGCGCACACGTACGTGCGCCGGCGACCTTCGATCACGCCTCGCGACCGATCTCGATGACGCTGCCGCGCGATCCCGACTGGGACCCGATCGGTCTCCGGTGGCTTCCCGAGGAGCAGTGTCGAGTTCTGGCAAGAGTGGGCGCGCATGCATCCCGAGACGCTCAGCGAGACGAATCTCAGCCTGATACAGGGGATGAATCCAACGACGGGGGCGCGGCAGGCGCCTGCGGCTCCACGTGTCGACGAAACGTGGGTACGTTATTTCCCCGAACACGCAGGGTTCACGGGCGCGGAAGCTGTGCTCGAGCACCACCACGTCGATGGTGGCCGCTGGGCCGTTCCGATACCGAGGGGCGCGCACAGGCCGCCGCGGGGCTCCGGCGATCAAATGCACCATAGGTGAGTACCACAATGAACATGGACGCGCTCGTTAGCGCATATCGCGGCTGGTTCTCGGCTGAAGATGGAGACACGGGACGTGACTCGAGCTATTCGGTCGTAGGCTCTGATGAGTTCAGTGGATGGGTGCTGGCATTGCGCAGGGCCTTTCCGGATGCGAACTGGAAGGCGATCGTCTCCGAGATCTACAGCCGATATGCGTGGTCCGAGATGCGACTCGCTCTCACCAGGTTTGCTGGCCCTCGTTCCGCGCAACTGCATGACGGCGCAGCTGCGTACCTTCGCGACGGCCTGTGGCTCCTTGGATTCGATATCGGTGATGGTGGTTGCTACGTCGTCGATATCCGTGGTGAAGGGGGCGTTTGGTTTCAACCGGATGGCGCTGACGGCCGTGAAAACCTCGAAGGGCCCCTTGCCTCGTCAATGGAGTCGCTTCTACAGGTAGAGCTGCGTCTCATGACAGACCTCAGGAGGTTCCTACACAGCCAAGCTCTCCTGGATGAGCCGACCCTGCGAATCGCGATTGCCGAGGTCGACCCCGTGATGGGCGGACCCGCATGGGATTGGTGGCGACGGCAGTTGCTCGGGTTGTTGTATTGACGAGCAGGTGAAAATGGCGCTGAGTGAAAACGACACGATCGTAGGCGTATCGCTTCACGATAGGCCAGCTAGACTGAGGCACGCTGCCAAGCCGCATAGCTGACCTGCTGGAAACGCCAGGATCGTCAACGCGGTGTTCGGATCAGGACCTCCCCGTCGTCTAGCGTTGCAATTGCGCGCGAGCTCTGAATGCGGGCGAAACGCGCCCGGAACCATGGGCGCGTCCCCCCAGCGTTCGAGTGCGGCCCGGTGCCGCTCGTGTTAACCCACGAACTCCGGTTCCCTGGGGTGCTCTGGCCGACGGAGACTGTTCGTAATAGGCGTCGTTTGGGGAGCTGAATCGTCATATCGACGCGCCACGACTCGTTCGGTCGCATCGCGCGAACTCCGATGGTCGGCTTCGACGGATGCACGCGTGCTCGAGGGCGGCGCCCGCCTCGCTCTCGAATGACTCTCTTCGTGGTCGCATCTGAAATGAGGTCGGACCCGCTCAAATCGGCATGTCTTTGCGGCGTCCGACTCGATCGCTCAGGACGTCGTCATGTGCGTCGGGTCGAGGATCACCCGCGCGTCATCGTTCGCGCCGCGCATCTCCATCAGGTCCGTCACGATCGGCGTGAGCTCTTCCGCGCGCGATCCGAGCCTCGCTTCGAGCACGATCCCGATCGACGAGAGCACCGAGCCCAGCACCAGGCTCATCACGTCCCACTCTTCTTCCTCGAAGCCCACCGGCAGCACGCGCCACGCTGCGCCCTCCGCGACCATCTCCTCGAGGTACTCGCGCACCAGATCGAACGCCGACTGCGCGGCGGGCGACACCTCGCCATCGAGGCGCGCGATCGTGTCCACCACGCTCTGCAGCTGCGTCTCGAACGTCGCGGCCGCGAGCATCAGATCGTCGAGCTCGACGCGTCGGTCTCGGTCGTAGTGCCGCGCCAGTCGCGCGTCCCCGACAGCTGCACCGTGCACGTCGGCGACGGAGTCACGCCGAGCGTGTCGTTTACCTCGATGCGCAGCGATCTCGCACGCCCCGCCGGCACCGCGAACATCCCGCGCACGCTCGTCCCGGTGCCGACCATGTCGGCAATCATCCCGCCGTTCTTCGTCGAACACGCGGTACGCAGGCGCGCCCGCATCGCAGCTCACCTGCAGCGTCGCTTCGGGCATCGCATCGCCCTCGCCGTCGATGATCACCGAGACTCGAGCGCCGGCCGGCGCGACGAGCTTCAGCCGACGAGGCGCAGGGCGAGGACGTCGAGCTCGAGGCGGCACGACGAGCGGCGGTCCCGCACGAACCGCCGACGGGCCAGTCAGAGCGCGCGGTCGAAGCGCACCTCGACGCCGCGCTTCCGCAGCGCCGGGTCGAGCTGGCTCTTGAACGTCTCGAGCGTCGAGCCTGCGAGGCGCAGCTCGCGCAGGGCGGGCATGCGCGCGAGCGCGTCGTGCTCGAGGAACCCGCCGCGGCAGTCCTCGAGCGAGAGGACCTCGATCGCCGGCGCGAGCACGTCGAGATCGGGCACACGCTCGAGCGAGTAGCCGCACAGCGCGAGCGACCGCAGGGCAGGCAAGCGCGAGAGCACGGGGAGCACCTCGGCGAACGGAACGCGCCCCAGCGCGAGGTGCTCGAGCTCGCGCATCGCCACGATCGCATCGGCAAGCCCGCGCACCGGGCTCGAGGCAGTGACCTTCAGGTTGCGAAGGCGCACGAGCCCCGCGAGCGCAGATGCCTGCTCGAGGTCGCTGTCGACGGAGAGCTCCTCGAGCGTGTCGGGAAGCGCCGGGATCTCGATGAGCCCGACGAGGTACAGCGACGCGCTCTTCAGGCGCGGGCACGCGCTCGCACCGTGGAGCGCGCGGAGCCCAGGCAGGCAGCTCAGGCCGAGCGAGCGGAGCTCCGGCATCCCTCCGAGCTCGATCGTGTGCACCGCGTTCGAGTTGTAGACGCGGAGCTCCGTGGCGGTGCCGCCGATCGGACCGAGCGAGCACTCCTCGCTGGCCGGCATGATCTCGAGCGTCTCGGCGTCGGCGGTGACCGGACCGTCGAACCCGACGAGGCGGAGCGCGGTCGCGCGCGGCGGCGCGTCTCCTCGAATGCGCGAGCGAGCGATCGTCAGCGTGTCGCGCCGCGCGTCGCCCAGCGCTGCGAGGTCGAGGTCTCCGATCCCCTCGAGCTCGAGGCGCGGAACGCTCCGCACGGCATCGACGCCGTGCAGGGCGGCGGCGTGCTTCACGCGCAGCACCGCAGGCTCGGGAACGCGGCGAGCGGCTCGAGATCGAGCGGGGCGCTCGCGTCCCCTTCGAGCGCGAGGCTCCCGACGGATGCGCGGAGCGCCTCGGCATTCGGCCCGCGTGCCGCCGCGGCGACCGCGACCAGCCGATGCATCAGCGCGTTCTTCGCCTTGCCGCGTCCGGAGAACAGCGCGTTCGGCGTGAACGATCCTGGATCGTTCGCGCGCGGCTGCGACCAGCTCACGCCCGCGAGCGCGGCGTCGAGCTCCGCGGCCGTCGTGCGCGCGACGAGCGCTCGCCACGCTTCGCTCTTCGTGTCGCGTATCGCCGAGCCGAGATCCTGCGGCTCCACGTCGGTGCGCTTCTTGGATGCCATACGCAGGCTGCCCTCAGGACGTCGTCATGTGCGTCGGGTCGAGGATCACCCGCGCGTCGTCGTTCGCGCCGCGCATCTCCATCAGGTCCGTCACGATCGGCGTGAGCTCTTCCGCGCGTGATCCGAGCCTTCCTTCGAGCACGATCCCGATCGACGAGAGCACCGAGCCCAGCACCAGGCTCATCACGTCCCACTCTTCTTCCTCGAAGCCCACCGGCAGCACGCGCCACGCTGCGCTCTCCGCGACCATCTCCTCGAGGTACTCGCGCACCAGATCGAACGCCGACTGCGCGGCGGGCGACACCTCGCCATCGAGGCGCGCCATCGTGTCCACCACGCTCTCCAGCTGCGTCTCGAACGTCGCGGTCGCGAGCATCAGATCGTCGAGCTCGACCGCGTCGGTCTCGATCGTCGTGCCGCGCCAGTCGCGCGTGCCCGAGACCTGCACCGTGCACGTCGGCGAAGGAGTCACGCCGAGCGTGTCGTTCACCTCGATGCGCAGCGAGCTCGCACGCCCCGCAGGCACCGCGAACGTCCCGCGCACGCTCGTCCCGGTGCCGACCATGTCGGCGATCATCCCGCCGCGCTCTTCGTCGAACACGCGGTACGCAGGCGCGCCGGCGGTGCATCCGACCGTCAGAGTCGCCTGAGGCACCGCCTCGCTCTCGCCCTCGACGATCACCGACACCCGCGCGCCCGCAGGCGCCACGAGGCTCAACCGTCGCGCCGCGACGTACTCGGTGTCGACCCGCAGCCGCACGTCGGCGGTCGCGTCGACGAGCGCGCCGTAGCGCTCGCGCACGTGCGTCAGCAGCACCGCGAGATCGTCGCGCAGCTGGCTCAGCGCGGCCGTCAGCGCCGCGTCGTCGGGGAAGCCCTCGAGCGCGAGCTCGCCCACGTCGATGATCGCGCGCTCGAGCTGTCGCACCACCACGAGCGCGGGGATCGCCGCCGCGCCGAGCGAGCGCGTGCCCACCGACTTCTCGCCGATCACACCCGCGATCTCGATCACGCTCTTCTCGCCGATCACCGCGTCGAGCCGCACCGAGAGCACGTCGATGCGCACCAGATCGATGTCGGTGCGCATCGCCTCGGGGATGTCGGCGACGACGTCCTGCACCACCACGAGGCTCGACCGCGCCGCCTCGCGCGACATCGTGATCGGCCCCGGCGGCTCGACGAACGCGTCGACACCGGCGTCGCTGCCCGCGTCGCTCGGCACGGTCGCGTCGATCTCGATCGCCGCGTCCACGCCCGCGTCGACGTCGCCGCCGTCTCCACCGCCGCCGCATCCGGCGAGCAGCGCCGCGATCACGATCGTACGTCGCATCACAGCGCGCCCATGTGCGTCGGCGCGAGCGTCTCGCGCGCCGCGTCCTCGGTCATCCGCAGCCCCGCGAGCTCCGTGCGCACCGTCTCGAACACACCCGACGACGTCAGCGCGGGGCTCGTCTCGAGGTGCTGTCCGACCACGTCGATCACCCGCGTGAAGACGAGATCGTGGATCTCGTAGTCGTCCTCGTGCAGCGCGCGGATCGGCCCGCGCCACGTCGAGGTCTCGCCGTTCATCTCCGCGATGAACGCGCGCACCGCCGTCGCGGCCTCGCGCTCGCCCGCGCCGCCCGACGCGATGATCGCCTCGAGCGCGCCCTGCAGCATCGCGCTGTGCGTCTGCCAATCGGTCGTGAGCGTGTCGAGCGTCGTGTTCTCGCTCGCGTCGAGCTCGATCGCCTCGCCGCGCCAGTGTCGGTGCCCGAACACCTGGAACGTGCACTGCGTCCAGGTGCCGTCGCTCACGGTGTCCTCGACGGCGATCCGGATCGAGCTCGGCGTCTCCGCGGGCAGCGGCACCGAGATGCCGCCGAGCATGACCATCTCGGGCGCGACGATCTCCGCGCCAGCGCGCTCCTCGTCGTACACCGTGACGAACACCGCGCGCCCGCAGTCCACCGAGATGTTCGCCTCGGGCATCGCGGCATCGCGACCCTCGACGATCGCGTGCATGTCGACGCCGCCCGGCGGCACCATCACGACCATCGCGTCGTCGTACCCGGTGTCCTCCGGGTACTCGGTGATCGGCACCGAGTCGACGATCTCGCGATATCGATCCCACACGAGATCACGCAGCGTCGCGAGGGACTCTCGCGCCTCGACCAGCCGCATCCGAAGCGCCATGCGCAGCGGCTCGGTCGACGCAGCCCACGCCGCGTTCTCGAGCTGGAAGTCGATGTCGCGCACCACGCGCGCGAGCTGTCGCGCCACCACGATCGCGGGGATCGCGTTCACCGGCAGCGACGCCGGTCGGATGAGCCGCTTCTCGCCGATCACGCCGACGAGATCGATCAGGCTCGTCGTCTTCTCGCCGATCACCGCGTCGAGCCGCACGAACGTGAGATCGACCGCGAGCAGCTCCGCGCTCTCGCGCGTCGCCGCGGGCAGCATCCCGAACGCCTCGCCTGCTTCGGCGACCTGCACGCGCGCGTCGTCGCGCGCCATCTCGATCGGGCTCGGCGGCCCCGCATCGGCCTCGCCCGCGTCGACTGGCGGTGTGCCAGCGTCCGCGCCGGCGTCGAAGGACCCCGCGTCGGGCAGGATGGGGCCGTCGTCGTCGCCGCAACCGACGGCGAGCGCGACGACGAGCGTGATGAGCGTGATCGAAGTGAAGGACTGCATCGCGTACATGGTACCCGTCCCTGCTTCCGGTTGACGGTGGTGTGACGCCGACGGATCATTCGGCGTTTTCGGGGCTGTTTCGCGCGTTTGCGTGCGTACCTCGGCCCGACAGGAGAATCGAGACGGTGAAGGAGAGAAAGCTCGACGTGGTGATCCTCGGGGGCGGCCTCGCGGGCACGCTCCTCGGCCGCCAGCTGCGCATGGCGAAGCCCGAGCTCGCGATGGAGATCTTCGAGCGCGACGTCGAGCGCGGCTTCAAGGTCGGCGAGAGCACCGTCGAGATCGCGGCGAACTACCTGATCCGCCGCCAGAAGCTCAATCGCTATCTCTTCATGAACCAGCTGCCGAAGAACAGCCTCCGCTTCTTCTTCGACAACCAGGACAAGAACGCCCCGCTCGATCGCATGAGCGAGATCGGCGTCTATCACCTGCCGCCGCTGCCCTCGTTCCAGCTCGATCGCGCGCGCCTCGAGCAGGACCTGATCGACATGAACATCGCCGAGGGCACGCCCGTGCACCTCGGCGCGACGGTGCGCGAGGTCCACCTCGACCGAGAGCGCGAGCATCGCGTCGTCGTCGAGCACCGCGGCGGCGAGAAGGAGACGATCCGCGCGCGCTGGGTGCTCGACTGCACCGGACGTGCGTCGCCGATCGCGCGCCAGCGCGGCTATCGCATGCGCACGCCGGAGCACCACATCGCGGCGGTCTGGGCGCGCGGCGCGAACGTGACCGACATGGATCAGTGGCCGGTCGAGGAGTGGCGCGCGAAGGCGCGCTACACGCCGCGCACGCTCTCGACGAACCACTTCTGTTACGACGGCTACTGGATCTGGTTCATCCCGCTCTCGTGCGATCTGATCTCGCTCGGGATCGTCATCGACGCGGAGAAGTTCGATCCGCGCTGGCGCACGAAGGAGGGCTTCCTCTCGTGTCTGCGCGCGCATGGAGCGCCGGCCTCGATGCTCGAGAAGGCGGAGCTCGTCGATGTCGGCAGCTACGCGCAGCTCAGCTATCGCAGCAAGAAGGTCTTCGCGGGCGAGGAGCGCTGGGGCTTCAGCGGCGAGAGCGCGGCGTTCACCGATCCGTTCTACTCGCCGGGCTCGGACTTCATCGCGATCGAGAACGACATGCTCAGCGACCTCGTGGTCCGCGAGCTGAACGGCGAGGACATCCGTGAGCGCAGCGCGCTCTACGACGAGATGGTCCAGTTCCGGTTCGAGAACACGCTGCTGCTCTACTCGGGTCTCTACAAGACCTTCGGCAGCTACGAGCTCTTCAAGGAGAAGTGCTACTTCGACTGCGCGTCGTACTACAACCTCTGGGTCGACGCGTACATGCAGGACCACCACCTGGACCTGCGCTGGGTGCGCACGCAGCTGCGCCGCAAGGACTACGTCCTGTCGGCGATGCGCAACTTCAATCGCTTCTTCCAGAGCGCGGCCGACGACTTCAAGAAGGACGGCCGCTACTGGCGCAAGAACCTCGGCCACGACGTGCTCAACGGCGTCGAGGCGTTCGGCGTGTTCGACGGGCTCGGCAAGGGCCGCACGCGCCGCGAGATCAACGACCGCACCGAGATGATCTTCAACAAGACGCGCGAGGCGATGTTGAAGATCCTCGCCGACGAGCGCGTCGAGGTCCCGATGCCCGAGGCGATGCCCTACGTACAGCCGGAGCTCCCGAGGGGCCCGGTGCCGCTCGAGGACTTCATGGGTGACACCGACCTCCGCACGATGAAGCCCGTCGCGACGACGACCTGATGCCTCGCTGGCTGCGCATCATCCTGACGGCCTGGGCCTTCTTCCTCTTCTTCGTGGGGAGCCCGCTGATCGGCATCGTCGTGCTCCCGCTGCTTCGCCTCGTCGCGAAGGATCGCGAGGATCACCGGCGTCGCTGCACGCGCGTGATCGGCAGGCTGCACCGCGTGTTCACGTGGTGGATGCGGGTCTCGGGGCTCGTCGCGCCGCCCGCGATGCCCGAGCTGCCCGGCGTCGCGCCGGGCGCGCCCTACGTGATGATCACGAACCACCCGTCGCTGATCGACGTGATCCTGCTGCTCGGATCGTTCGAGGGCCTCACCTGCGTGGTGAAGGGCAGCTGGTATCGCTCGCTCGTGCTCGGCCCGCTGCTCAAGCAGACCGCGTATCTTCCGGGCCCCGGCAGCGGCGAGGAAGAGAGCGAGGACATGCTCGGCACGATGGTCGAGCACCTCTCGACGGGTCATCCGCTGCTCGTGTTCCCCGAGGGCACGCGCTCGCTCAAGAACCGCATGCATCGCTTCCGTCGCGGCGCCGTCGAGGCGGCGGTGCGCGCGAAGGTGCCGATCGTCGCGATGTTCGTCGCGATCGATCGTCCTTTCCTCATGAAGGGCGTCCCGTTCTGGCACGTGCCGAAGGACACCGCGACGTACTCGATCGAGCCGCTCGAGGTGATCGACACGCGCGACGTGCCGGTCGAGCACGCGAAGGCGCTCAACGCGGAGCTGCAGTCGAAGTTCCAGGCGCGCTTCCAGCGCATGCTCGCGGAGCGCGTCGAGCACGCGGTGCGACCCTCGGCGCCACCGCCCCAGCCGCGCGCCGACCGCGCCGCGGCGTGAGGCCCACCAGAGTGCTCGTTCCGCCGATCCCGGACGGGAGCGCGCGGTAGGGGCCGGCGGGCGAGCCGATGTTTCGACAGCCACGGAGTGTGACCAAAACGTCCGCTTTTCCTTGCGAAATGCGGTCGTGATTGGTCTCACGCGCATCGACTTGCAGCTCGCCGCGAGCTCTTCGACGGCTCACCCGCGCCCTGACACCGTTCACCGGAATCGTCGGACCGTTCACCGATCGCACCTCTAGAGTCCCCGGCCGAAGCGGACGGAGGGACGACTGATGCAATCGATCGGAATCGACGCGATGGCGATCGCGGTGCCCGAGGGCTACCTCGAGCTGCGGGATCTCGCCGAGGCGCGCGGCGTGCCGCCCGCGAAGTACGTCGACGGCCTCGGCGTGGTGCGCATGGCCGTCGCCGCGCCGCACGAAGATCCGGTCGCGCTCGCCGCCGATGCGGTGCGTCGTGTGCTCGATCTCGGCGAGATCGATCCGAGCACGATCGGTCTCTGCATCGTCGGCACCGAGACCGCGGTCGATCACAGCAAGCCGATCGCGGCGTACCTCCATCGCCTCGCGGGGCTGCCCGATCGCTGCCGCGTGTACGAGGCGAAGCACGCGTGCTTCGGCGGCACCGCGGGCCTGATGACCGCCGTCGACTGGATCGCATCGGGCAGCGCGCGCGGTCGCAAGGCGCTCGTCGTGTGCAGCGACATCGCGCGCTACGGCGTGAAGAGCGCGGGCGAGCCCACGCAGGGCGCGGGCGCGGTCGCGATGATCATCTCGACGAATCCGAGGCTCGTCGCGCTCGAGCCCGGCGTCACCGGCTCGTTCGCGCGCGACGTGGACGACTTCTGGCGCCCGCTCTACTCGAAGGACGCGGTCGTCGACGGGAAGCACTCGGTGCAGTGCTACCTCGACGCGCTGATCGGCGCGTACGAGGCGTACGTCGAGGCGGCGCGCGAGGCGGGCATCGATCCCGACGCGGTGGTGCGCCGCTGCTATCACGTGCCCTACGGCAAGATGGCGAGGAAGGCGCACCGCGCGCTGCTCGCGCACCGCGGCCACACCGAGGACGAAGCCGACGCGCGCTTCGCGGACGACGTCGGGAGCTCGCTGCACTTCTCGGCGGAGATCGGCAACGTCTACACCGGCTCGCTGTACCTCGCGCTCGCGTCGATGCTCGAGGCCGAGGCGCGCGTGCTCGAGGGAGAGCGCATCGGGCTGTTCAGCTACGGCTCGGGGTGCTGCGCGGAGATGTTCGCGGGGCGCGTGCAGCAGGGCGCGGCAGCGATCGTCGAGAAGCTCGCGCTCGGTGCGCCGCTCGCGTCGCGACGCGCGCTGACGATCCCCGAGTACGAGGCGATTCGCGCGGCCGACGCGGAGATCGATCGCCGCCCGCCGTCCGAGCCGCCGGTCGCGAGCGTGGCGGCGCGCCGCGTGGCGTTCACGGGCGTGGAGGCGGAGCGACGCCTCTATCACGGCTGAGCGCCGACTCCTCGGCACCGCGCGTGCAGTCCACGGTCGGCACACGGAGGACCGAACCGATGGACAAGAAGCACAGCATTCTCGCCACGATCGTCGCGCTCGCGCTCGCCGCGGGAGTGAGCGCGTGCGACCCCGGCAGTGACACGCCCGAGACGACGACGACGAGCGGCGACGAGAAGCCCGATGTCCGCACGGACGACGACGAGGGCCTGGTCGACGATCAGACCTTCGACGACGAAGAGGGCCTGATCGACGACGAAGAGGGCGTCGTGCCGGACGACACGTTCGGCGACGAGGGCATCATCGACGACAATCCGTGATGTGAGCGGAGCGCTCGATCACAGCGCGAACACGTCGGCGAGGACGCTGTCCTCGCCGACGCGGCGCATCTCGCTCGGCGCGTCGTAGACGACGAGCATCGAGTCGCCCTCGTCGAACCAATCGAACGTGCACGCGCCTTCGGCGCGATCACGCCCGACCTGCATCGGGAGGTCGAAGAGCGGCTCGAGCGCGTCGCCTTGCTGCACCAGCGTGTCGTCCCTGCCCGTGTCGCGGCGCCATCGGAACACGCGATGCGCGCCGTCGAGCGTCATCGTGGGCCCCGCGACGACGAGCACGTCGTCGCCGTGGATCATCAGCTCGCGCACGCCGAGCCCGTCGAGGTCGAGCGCGTGCTTGCGATACACGCGCTTGCGCCGGCGCCGAGGCGAGAGCGCGCCGCCTTCTTGCGGCTCGACCGCGAGCTCGACCACGAACGCCCAGCCGCGCAGCACGGGACCGCGCAGACCGATCAGCACGCAGTCGTCGTGCACCGCGAGCCCTTCGACGTCGAAGCCGTTGTCCTTGCCGGGGATCGGCACGCGCCCTTCGCGCGGCAGGAACGGGTCGAGGTGCTCGTCGCCTTCGAGCAGATCGATCAGCGACGCGGCGCCCTCGTCGTGCGCGGACAGATGCGCGCGTCGATCGAGCTGGAGCGATCCGTTCTCGAGCGGGATGCGCGTGAGCACGAAGCGCGAGAGGTCGGTCTCGATCTCCGCGAGCCGCGCGAGGTCCTGCTTGCCCTTCCGCTTCGGCTTCTTGCGCTTCGCGCTGTGCGAGCCGACGACCCAGAGCGCGCCGCCCTCGAGGTCGAGGCCCTCGATGTCGATCTCGCAGTCCTCCTCGAGCCCGAGCGCGCTCGCGATCGGGATGCGGCGATGACCGTGATAGGCGTGCGCGCGCGGGCCCTCGGGCCGGAGCACGTCGAGCGCGGCGAGCTCGTCGGCCGCGAGCCAGAGCGTTCCGTCGCCCTGCCGCGTGACGGCCGAGAGGTTCTCGGGGACGGCGATGCCCGCATCACCGCCGAAACCGAGCCGGATCCGACCGAGGAGACATCCCGTCCGTGCGCCCATCGTGGACGGCACATAGGCGCGCGGTTCGCGAGGGGCTTGCTCCTTCTGCTACCGTTCCCGATCGCGATGCGACGCGCGACGAGAGCCCTGCTGCCAGCCGCGCTGTGGCTCGGCGCGTGTGCGCCGCACGACGGCATCGACAGCGACCTCGATCCATCGCGCACGCTCGCGTCGCTCTCGCGCGAGGAGTCGGTCGCGCTGTGCGAGGCGCACGACGCGTACCTCGAGATGATGTGGAACGACCCGACGTGGCATCGTCAGCGCTGCGTCGCGATCGCGATCGGGCTCGGCGATCCCCACACGATCGAGGAGTGCGAGGCAGTGGTGCGCGCGTGCCTCGCCGATCCGGATCTCTACGAGCACCTCGACTGCGACGGCGGCGGCGCGGCAGCGCCCGACGGGTGTCCGATCACGGTAGGCGACGTCGAGACGTGCCGCGTCGACACCGCCGAAGGTCAGCGCGCGGGCGGGCTCGAGTGCGCGCAGCTCGGCGATCCCGAGCTGCCGTCGCGCTTCGCCGATCTCTGGGTGTTCGCGCCGCCGAGCTGCGAGCCGCTCGCCGCGCCCGAGTGCAGCCCGCTCTGATCGTGGTCGGAAAGACCGTCCACGCTTCACGTCCACGAACACGCCGGCCCGCGGTCTCGGCGATCGCGGACGTCGACGTGGTCGTGAGCGTGGTCGTGGTCGTGATCGTCGATCCGACGTGCCCGCGCGCTCACTGCTCGCAGGCTTCGCCGGTCAGATACCCGAGCTCGCACAGCTGACGGCGCGAGTCAGGATCGAGCTCGACCTCTTCGCCCTGCACCGCGCCCTGTGCGGCCTGCACGCGCGCGGCCTGGAGCGCGCGCTCGGTGTGCTCGAGGCCGCTCGCGTCGTCCGGGCTCACGTCGCGCGTCTCGCGCGGGTCGAGGTCCGTGCGGAAGAGCTCGCGCACCGGTAGGCCGCGCGGATTGCCCGCGTTCGCCGTGATCAGCTTGAGCTCGTCGGTCCCGCGCAGCTCGCGCACCGACTCGAGCACGTTGCCCTCGTGGCTCTCCTCCGCGTACACGCGCGACGTGCCCTCGAAGAGGCTGCCGCCCTGCACGCCGTCGGGGCGCTCGATGCCCGCCTCGGCGAGGAGCGTCGGCATGATGTCGACGCTCTGCACCCAGTGGCGCACCACCGTGCCCGCACGACGGCCGCGCGGGAGCTTCACGAAGAGCGGCACCCGGATCTGCTCGTCGTAGAGCGTCGTGCCGTGCCAGAAGCCGCCGTGATCGCCGAACTCCTCGCCGTGATCCGCGGTGATGACGATCGTCATGTCGTCGTAGAGACCGCGACGGCGCAGGTCCTCGACCAGCCGACCGAAGTGCTCGTCCCAGTACGTGATCTCTCCGTCGTAGAGACGGCGCAGATGATCCGCCTCCTCGAGCGACGGAGCCTGGTGCGCGGCGCGCCCGTAGCCCGAGCCCGTGTAGGGGTGCTCGAAGTACGGATCGTGCGGATCCATGTACCCGACGAACATCATCCACGGCTCGCGCGGCGCGCGATCGAGCCAGTGGAAGAGGTGCGAGTTCACCGTCTCCGCGTCGCGGTACGCAGTGCCCGGCTGCACGCCGAAGAACGCGTCGCGCACGCCCTCGATGCGCTGCCGCAGGAACTGCACGAGCAGCAGCTTCGCCGCCGAGTCGTCGGCCCAGAGCACGAACTCGGGCTCGAGGTAGTGGTACTCGTCGAAGCCCTGATCGAAGTGGAAGTAGGGCCCGACGTTGTAGTTCGTGACGAAGCCCGTGGTGTGCCAGCCGCTCGACGCGTAGGCCTCGGCCATCGTCACGAGGTCCTCGGGGAGCGCGTCGCTCTTCGCCATCACGCCGTGCGACGACGGATACCGACCGGTCATGATCGAAGCGAAGCTCGGGCGCGTCCAGCTCGCGTTCGCGAACGCCTGATCGAAGCGGATCGCGTCCTGCGCGAACGCATCGAGGTTCGGCGTGCGCCCCGACTCGTAGCCGTAGCTCGGCAGGTGATCGGCGCGCAGCGTGTCGACGACGACGACGAGCACGTTGCCCGCGCCCTGGTGCTCGGGGGGGAGGTGCGCCGGCGGACGCGTGCGACCATTCGCGGCCTCGGCGGGCTGTCCGCCCGCGAGCACCGTCGTGATGCCCAGCACGATCACGAGCGCGCTCACCACGGCGGGCGAGCCCCACGCGCGGAGCATCACCGCGCCCGGCTTGCGCGCGACCACGAAGCGGATCGTCGCCGCGAGCGCGAGATAGAGCACCACCGCCGCGAGCACGCACCCGAGCAGCACCGCGAGCCCCTGCGCGCTCACCCAGCGCAGCTGCTCCTCGAACACGTCGCGACGGATGCGGAACGCGCCGAGCCCGAGCGCGATCACCGCGACCATCATCGCCGCCGAGCGCGCGTATGCCGCGGGCTCCGCGACCGCCTCACGCTTGAGGAGGCGTCCCGTCCACGCGAGGAAGGCGCCCATCATCGCGCCACCGAGCGCGCAGAACATCGAGTACGCGATCGCGCCGTACGCGATCACCCACCACCCCGTGCGGCCCGACGCGACGACCACGAGCCCCTCGCCGATGCCGACGATCGAGCCCGCGAGCAGCCCCGCGCCCAGCCCGATCGTCACGCCGCGACCGATCTGCGGCCACGCGTGCTCCGGCACCTCGGGGATCGCCGCCGCCGCGACCTTCTCGCGATCGGGATCGTCGACCTCGATCGTCGGCGCGTAGCCACTGCGGCGCGCGAGGAAGAAGAACGCGCCGGTCATGCTCACGCTCATCTCGACCGCGAAGCCGAGCACCGGGATGAGCACCGCGACCGCGGTCGACACGCCGACCGACTCGTAGAGCGCGAGCGCCGTGAGCTCGCGGACGCCGATCCCGTTCGGCGTGATCGGCACCATCGTCGCGAGGATCTGCAGCGCCGAGCCGAAGAAGACCTCGCCGACGCCGACCTGCGTCGCGCCCACCGCCTGCGCGGTGCACACGTAGATGAGGAAGTGCGTCGTGTGCGTCACGATCGCGCAGAGCACGGCGGTCACGAGGATCGAGCTCTTGCCGCGATAGGCCTGCAGCGAGTCGATCAGCGTCTGGACGCGCACGCGGATCTTCGCGGGGAGCAGGCTCGCGAGCGTCGCGAAGAGGAACGGGCGCGCGAGGAAGAGCACGCCGAGCGCGATGATCGAGCCGAACGCGGCGTTGACGAGCAGCACGCCGCTCGAGCCGAGGAAGCGCGCGCCGAACGCCGAGCCGAGCATCACGACGCTGCCGAAGGCGAGCATGCCGACCAGCGTCTCGACCGCGATCGTCGCGACCGCGCGCGCGACCTTCCCGGTGTGCTTCGCGACGTCGTAGATGCGCCAGCCACCGAAGCCGGTGAACCCGCCGGGCGCGACCGCGCCGAAGAAGCGTGCGATCAGCAGCGAGCCGATCAGGAACGACAGGTTCGGACGGATCCCCTGGCCCTTCAGCAGCGCACGCCAGCGCACCACGTTGGCGGAGGTGCCGACGACGTGCACCCCGAGCGCGACCGCGATCCACTCCCAGCGCAGGCGCGCCATCACCTCGCCGATGCCCTCGGCACCGCGCTGCCCGCCGACGGTGCGCACGATGTACGCGAGCATCGCGATCGCCAGGACGACCTTCACGCCCATCACGATCCACCTGCTTGCGCCAGGCTTCCGAGGCGTGGGAGACGTGGTCGTGGCGGCAGTCGTCGGCTCGGTCATGCGTGCACCCACCGCGCCCGAGGTGATGCGGCTGAACAAGCGTTCATCGAGGAACGCGCGAGCCGCTGAACGGGAATGCGGTAGCCGGGTGCGTTACCTGGACTCGCTCCAGAGCGCAAGGAAACTGCTATACGCCGCCGCGCGTGACGGCCGTCGACTCCAAGCGCGCGATCATCGTCCCGCTCGCGCTCGTCTGGCTCGCCTTCACGTTCGTCAACCTCGGCAAGGCCGCGCACGTCGACGACGCGGCGCACCTCGAGATCGCGCGATGGATCGCGGCGCATCCGCTCCATCCGATGAGCGGTCTGGTCGACTGGAGCGACGGCCCCGCGCCGATCCACCAGCTGAACCAGCCGCACCTCTTCTTCTATCTGCTCGCGCTCGTCGGCCCTTCGCTGATCGGCGCGCAGCTCGTCGTCGCGGCGTTCGGCGCGCTCGGCCTCGCGAGCTTCCACGCGTGGTGGAGGCGCTACGTCGGTCCGCAGGGCGAAGTGCTGGGCCCGGCGCTGCTCTTCCTCGGGCCCGCGTACGTACCGGGGCAGAACGTCATGACCGACGCGCCGCTGCTCGCGCTCTGGTGCGCGTTCGGCGCGGGGCTCGTCGCGCGCAGCACGCGCGGCCTCGTGCTCGCCGCCGTCGCGTGCGCGGCCGCGTGCCTCGTGAAGTACACGAGCCTCGTGCTCCTGCCGATCCTCGCGCTCGACGTGGTGCTGCGCGGGCGCGACGCGCGGCGGCTGCTGCTCGTGCTGCTGATCCCGATCGGCACGCTCGCGGCGTGGTCGCTCTTCAATCTCTACGACTACGGCGGCGTGCACCTCGTGGGGCGCCCGATCGAGAGCGCGCGCTTCAGCGCGCTCGAGGCCGCCGGGATCACCTTCGGGCGCGGCGCGCTGTGGATCCTGACGCTCGGCGCGGTCTCGCCCTTCGTGATCGCGATGATCCCCGCGCTCCGCGACGAGCCGCGCTGGCGACGCGCGGCGCTGATCTCCGCGATCGCGATCGTCGTGCTGACGGTCGCGACCCAGCTGATCGCCGCCCACGTGCCGCCCATGCGCGGCGAGACCATCGCGCACTCGGCCGCACGCGCCGTCTTCTTCGTCGCGGGCATCGCCGTGATCGCGCTCGTCGTGCGCTCGGCGCGCATCGTCGAGGACGAGACGCGCGTCACGACCGTGCTCGTCGTGTGGCTCGCGCTCACGGCGCTCTTCGTGATCGTGCTCTCGCCCTTCGTCGCGGTGCGGCACCTGCTGCTCGTGCTGCCGATCGCGATGACCGTGATCGCGCGCGCGCACCTGACCGCGCTCACGTCGATCGCGGCGCGCCCCTTCCTGAACGCGGCCGTCGGCCTCACGGTCGCGCTCGGCATGCTCCTCGGGATCTCCGACCGACGTTGGGCCGAGCGCTACCGCGAGGTGGCGGCGCGCGAAGGCGACGCGTCGGTGGCGAGCGGCTTACGCACCTTCTTCGTCGGGCACTGGGGATGGCAGTGGCACGCCGCGCGCGCCGGGCTCGAGCCTTACGTCCCGGGTCGCACCGAGCTCCGCAGCGGCGACCGGATCATCCGGCCCTGGCTCGTCGACCAGCCGGCGTGGGACGAGCGCGACGCACCTCGGCTCCACCTCGCGCACGTCGAGGAGATCGCCCCGGCGCCGCTCGACTGGCTCCGCACGACCACCGATCGGCTCGGCTACTACTCGGTCTGGCACGGATTGCCCTTCACGATCAGCAACGCGCCCGTGGAGCGCTTCGAGACCTGGATCGTGGACCGCGCGACTTCTCTACAACGTGAGCCACTCGAGGCCTCACAGGCGTCGGACAGCAGGACGCGGTCATCTGAGCAACGCGCACCACGCCTGTGAATCCCCGGACACTGTACGCCCGTACCGTCTCCACTCGAAACAAGGACTTCTCGACTGGCACGCGGCGTGATTCCACGACGCGGCCGGCCGCCCGGCAAGAAATGGCGGCGCAGGACTTCCACCGTGCTAACCCTCGGCCCAACCGAGTCGCTTAACGCAACTCTCCGAGCGACGGAGCGCTCCCACCGTATGAGCGAGATGCGGCACCTGAGCATCGTCATTCCTTCGTACAACGCGCGGGCGCTTCTTCGACGCACCCTCCGCACGTTGCAGGTGGCGGCTCCAGAGGCGGAGGTCATCGTCGTCGACGGTCGGTCGCGCGACGGATCTCCAGAGATGGTCCGGGACGAGTTCCCCGACGTCTCGCTCCACCGCTACGAGAACCACGGCTTCGCGCACGCGGTGAACCGCGGGCTCGAGCAGGCGAGCGGCGAGTACATCCTGCTGCTCAACTCCGATCTCTTCGTGAGCAAGGCCGCGCTCGACGCGATGATCGGCCGCCTCGCGGCGGATCGCTCGGTCGCCGCGGTCGCGCCGATCCTGCACAACGAGGACGGCACGCGTCAGCACCTCTTCGGCTGGCCCTTCGGCGCGTTCTACTGGCCGAACTGGCTCCGCGTCCGCAACGTCTCGCGCGTCCCGCTGCTCAACGGCGCGTGCTTCATGACGAGGCGCGACGTGCTGCGCGAGATCGGCGCGTTCGACGAGAACTTCTTCCTCTACAACGAGGAGTACGACTGGTGCGTCCGCGCGCAGCGCGCGGGCTATCACCTCGAGCTCGTGCCTGAGCCGGTCGTGCACGTGGGCGGCGGCAGCACCGCGCCCTCGCCCGATCTCTGGCTCGAGGCGCAGCGCGGCTTCCTCTACTTCACGAGCAAGCACGGCTCGCCGCTCGCCACCGAGATGCTGCGTCGCGCGATGCAGTTCCAGGGCTTCTGCTACAAGCGCACCGACCCGCGCGCGCGTCACCGCGCGATGTGGGAGAAGCTCGAGTCGCTCACCTCGCGCGAGGCGTACCTCGAGAGCCCGTTCGAGCTCTCGGGCCGTGGTGATCGCCCGGCGCAGCCGATGTGGCAGGGCCTGATGCGCGAGCGTCCCGCCGCGGTCGTGCCGGAGACGACGACGCACGCGATGCCCGAGGCCGCGAGCGAAGCGCCCGTCGAGAACGGCGCGAGCGTCGTCCGCCTCGCGGCGGAGCGTCTCCGCATCGCGTCGCGTCGCCTGCCGAAGGTCGCGGGCGCCGCGGGCTGATCGGATCGTCGGTGCCTTCGGAGGCAGCAGCAGTGGCTCCGGAGGCGCCGGCTCGTTCCGAGACGTGGAAGCGCGCGCTGCGCGCGCTCTTCTTGATCGCGGGCATCGCGATGCTCGTGGTCCTGATCCGCGGCGCGGGCCCCGAGCGCGTGCTCGAGACCGTGATCGGCGCGGCGGCGTGGATGCCGCTCGTGATCGCGTTCGATCTCGGGTTCTTCGCGTGCGAGGCGATGGCGCACCGCGCGGTGCTCGGCCCGCGACGCACCGAGATCCCGTGGTCGCGCTTCGTGCGCAGCTCGTTCCTCTACTACTGCGTGCTCGCGATCGCGCCGCTCGGTCGTGCGGGCGCGGAGGTCGCGCGCGCCGCGTCGTTCGCGCCGTGGGTCGGTGGAGGTCGCGCCGCGGCCGCCGCGGCGAACGTGCAGGGTGGGGTGCTGATCGCGAACCTCGTGATCTCGGTGCCGTGCTGGATCGCGGTCTCGAGCACGGTCGGCGTCGATCATCCGCTCGCGTGGCTCCTCGCGCTGAACGGGATCGGCACCGGGATCGCGGGCGCGTTCACGCTCTTGATCGTGCGGCGTTCGCGCGTCGGGACGTGGCTCGGCACGCGCTTCCCGCGCCTCGCGAAGATGGGCGCGGAGCTCGACGACGCGGTGGTCGCGCCGCGCCGTGATCTGATCGTCGCGACCGCGTGGTGCTGCGCCGCGCGCATCGTGCAGATCGGGATGTACGCGTCGTTGCTCGCCGCGATCGGCGCGAGCGTGACGCTCGGTGGGACGCTCGTCGCGCTCGGCGTGCACCTCGTCGGCGCGGGCTTCGGAGACTTCGTGCCCAACCAGATCGGCATCCTCGAGGGCGCGTATCGCATCTTCGCGGACGCGGTCGGGCTCGCGCACGATCCCGCGCGCGCGATCTCGATCGCGCTGCTCGCGCGTGTCGCGCAGTTCGTGATCGCCGGCTCGGGCATGCTCGCGCTCGCGATGTGGCGTCGCGACGCCGCGGTGGTGAGCGCTCCCTCGTGAGCGAGCAGAAGGAGCCGCGGCTCGAGCGCGCGCTGGGTGCGCTCGGTCGGTTCGTGAGCCGGCACGCGGGCGCGGTGGTGATCGCGCTGCTGCTCTCGCTGATCCCGGCGGGGTGGCTCTCGATGCGCCTCGACGTGAGCGCGTCGTTCCTCGATCTGCTGCCCGACGACGAGCTGCCGGTGCGACAGCTCGATCAAGTGCTGCGTCACGCGCGCGGCGCGAGCGACGTGGTGATCGCGATCTCGACCGAGGATCGCGAGCTCGCCGAGCGCTTCGGCCGCGCGATGATCGAGGAGCTCGAGCGCGACGAGGGCATCCAGGGCATCGGCGGGCACGTCGACACCGAGTGGTTCCGCCAGCGTCAGCTGCTCTTCGTGCCCGAGCGCGAGCTCGAGGATCTGATCGCGCGCGCCGAGGAGGCGATCGATCGCGAGACGATGCGCCGCTCGGGGTTCGACCTCGGGCTCGACGACGAGGACGCGGACGAGGAGGACACGAGCGAGCTGCTCGCGGAGGTCGATCGCGGCGAGGAGCGCCTCGGTCGTCGCGAGTGGGTCGAGACGCGCGACGGCCGTTATCTCGCGGTGTGGGCCTTCTTCTCGGGCAACACCGGCGATCTCGAGTTCGGGCGCCAGGCGTGGGCGCGCGTGCGCGCGGTCGCGGATCGACTGCGCGACGGCGAGCGCTTTCCGCGCGACCTCGAGGTGCGCTACGCGGGCGGCATCCCGAGCCGCGTCGAGGACGAGCGCGCGCTCGTGTCCGATCTGCAGATCGCCGGCGCGGTCGGGTTCCTCGGGGTGATCCTCTTGATCGTCGCGGCGCTGCGCGCGCCGCGCGCGATCGTGCTGCTCGCGGTGCCGCTCTTCACCGGGCTCTTGTGGACGTTCGCGTTCGCGCGCCTCGCGGTCGGGCACCTCAACATCATCAGCGGGTTCCTCTTCTCGATCCTCTCGGGCCTCGGCATCGAGTACGGGATCCACCTGCTGCACCGCTATCGCGAGCTGCGCGAAGAAGGGCTCCCGCTCGATCGCGCGATCGAGAAGCTCGTGTCGACGACCGGACGCGCGCTGCTCTCGGGCTCGATGACGAACGCGGGCGTGTTCGCGGTGATCGCGGCCGCCCAGTTCCGCGGGTTCAGCGAGTTCGGGCTCATCGCGTCGATCGGGCTCCTGCTCACGCTCGTCGCGACGCTGCTCGGCATGCCCGCGCTGCTCGTGCTCTTCGAGCGCATCGCGCCGATGAAGATGCGCGCGGCCCCGGACGACACGAAACCGCCGCTGCGTGTGCCCGCCGCGCTGCGGTGGATCGTGGTGATCGCGGTCCCGATCGCGGCGATCGTGGGCGCGACGCTGATCGCGCGCGGCGACGTGCGCTTCGACGGCAACTGGCGCTTGCTGGCGGGCGACAGCGACGCGACGCGCTTCGGCGAGTACCTGCGGCACCAGCTCTCCGGGCGCTTCAACGCGGCCGTGCTGTGGGTGCCCGACGACGCCGATCTTCCGCGCGTCGAAGAGGTGATCGACTCGGTGCGCGCGGCGCGCACCGCGCGCGGAGAGCCGTTCGACGTGGTCGACGTCGCGACGCTCGCCGACGTGTTCCCGTCGCCCGAGGCGCAGGCGCGGCGCGCGGCGCTCGCGCAGGATCTCGGCGCGCAGCTGCGCCGCATCCGCCCCGCGATGCTCGACGACGCGGGCCGCGCGCGGCTCGAAGAAGGGCTCGCGCTGGTCGAGCGCGCGCGCCCGTTCTCGCTCGACGAGATGCCGTACTCGGTGGTCGGTCACCTGCTCACGTCGGACGATCACGGATCGATCGTGCACGTGCGCGCCGCGGAGACCGACGACGCCGACACCGGCGTGCTCGTCGCGTGGGCCGCGCAGGCGCGCGAGATCGCGGCGGCGTTCGTGCGTGCGGGCGTCGACGCGCCGATGCTCAGCGAGAACTGGATCGCCGGCGAGATCTTCGAGCGCATCGCGCACGACGGACGCTTCCTCGTGATCGGCACCGTGCTCGCGGTGTTCGTCGTGCTGCTGCTCGACTTCCGCCGGCCCTTCGCCGCGGCCGCGGTGCTGAGCTCGGTGCTGCTCGGCGTCGTCGCGATGGCGGTCGGGCTCTGGCTCGCGGGCGTGCAGCTCAACTTCATGAACGCCGCGATCCTCCCGGTGTGCGTGAGCATCTCGCTCGACAACGCGATCCACGTCTATCACCGGTGGCGCGAAGGTGGGCCCGGCTCGATCCCGATCGTGCTGCGCCACACCACGATGGCGAACCTGCTCGCGTCCGCGACGAACCTGCTCGGCTTCGCGGCGCTCGTGCTCACGCACCACGCCGGGCTGCGCTCGGTCGCGTACCTCGCGATCATCGGCGTGACCTCGACCTACTTGTCGACGACGGTGTGGTTCCCGATGGTGCTCGCGACGATCGACGCGTGGTCCGCGAAGACGCCGCGCGGTTGAATCGATCTCGGGGGCGAGCCAGTCTAGTCCCCACGGCATGCGCAGCGCTTCGATCGCCGCTCTCGCGCTCCTCGCCCTCCAGCTCGTCTCGACGAGCCCAGCGCGCGCTCAGGACCTCTCGGACGAAGTGACCGAGCGCGCGGTGCGCGCAGCCGTGCGCATCCAGGTCGACCTGCCCGGCGGGTCGTCGACCGGCTCGGGCACGCTCATCGATCCGCGCGGCTACGTGCTCACGAACTTCCACGTCGTGGGGTTCGTGCGCCACGGCAGCGGCGGCGCGCCGGGGCAGCTCCTCGGCGACGGGCAGCACGTGCAGATCGCGACGGTCAATTCCGATCGCGACACCGCGCGCACGCGATGGATCGGGCGCGTGGTGCGCGCCGACGTGCGGCTCGACCTCGCGCTCGTTCGCATCGTCGCGCAGGCGGACGGCTCGCCGGTGCCCGAGGGCACCACGTTCCCTTCGATGGAGATGGCGCCCACGACGGGTCTGCGTCCGGGCGCGAGCCTGTGGTGCTTCGGCTTCCCGCTCGGCGTCCGCACCATCAACGTCACGGGCGGGCACATCACCGGGTTCCAGATGAACACGCGCGGCGAGGTCGCGTGGATCCGCAGCGACGCGGAGTTCAACCCGGGCAACTCGGGCGGGATGCTCGTCGACCGCGCGGGGCGCATCGTCGCGGTGCCCACCGCCGTCGTGAGCGGCAGCGACACGCTCGAGCCGATCGAGGTCGCGCGGCCGGTCGAGCGTGTGCCGAGCGAGTGGCGCGAGGCGCTCGCGCGCGGACCGATCGAAGACGTGCGCATCGGCGGCCTGCTCGCGCTGACCGCGGGCCTCGAGCACACCGACGAGAGCGTGGGCGACGGCGCCGCGCTCGACGCGCCCGAGGTCCACTACTACACGCTGCCGCCCGATCGCCCGCTCCAGATCACCGTCGCGCCGCGCTTCCCGATCGGGCTGATCGCGCCGAACGGTCGACCGCTGCGCGAGGCCGAGGGCGCGCTCGCGGTGCTCCCGACCGATCCGCCGGGGTCGCTCCTCGCGGTGCTCGTGCCGCGCGCCGACGACGGCTCGACGGTGCAGCTCCGCGTGCGCCTCGAGCGGCCGGTCGCGCAGCCGTACGCGGGCGCGCAGCCGTACGGCGCGCAGCCGTACTCGGGCGTGCTGCAGCCGCGCGTCGGTGCGCAGCCGTACGGCGCGCCGCAGCCGCAGGTGATGCCGCCGGGCTCGGTGATGGTGCGTGGGCGGATGGTCGACGCGCGCAGCGGCATGCCGGTGCAGGGCATGGTGCTGATCGGGCAGCCCGGCGTGGACCTGCAGCAGCACGTCGCGCTCTTCCTCGCGGGGCGCCTCACCGACGCGCAGTTCCAGTCGCGCCTCGTCGCGAGCGCGCGCACCGACGCGAACGGGTTCTACGAGCTGCGTGGCGTGCCGCGTGGGTCGTACCCGGGCGCCGGCATGAGCACCGGATATCGCCCCGCGACGCTCACGCTGACGATCCGTCCGAGCGACGCGCTCGTGATCGACGTGAACCCGATCCAGATGTCGCGCTGAGCCCTCGCCGGAGCGCGCGTCGAGTACACGGGATGTACGTCGACGTACATCCGATGTACTCGGCCGACGCGTCGCGAACGTCGGAGCCGCCGCGAATCCAGCGCTTCGCGCGAGGCACGAGCGCTGCTGAGCCGCGCGGCATGAGCACACTCTCGACCTCGACGCTCGCGCGCACGAGCCAGGCGCTGATCGTCGCTTCGTTCGTCACCGTCGTCGCGCTGCACCTCGCGGACGCGACGCTGATCGCCTCGACCGGCGCGACGCTCGCGTACGACGGTCGGCTCAACTTCCTCAGCGAGCTCGCGCGCACCGACTTCGGCCCGGCGATGACGAGCGTGTTCCTGATGCTCGGTCTCGCCTGCGCGCTCAGCGCGCGCGCCATGCATCGCACCGAGCGCGCGCGAGCGGCGCGTGCCGTCGCGGGCATCGCGATCCTGTTCGTGCTGCTCGCGCTGCTGCCGACCGACCTCCGGGACTTCCGTGGCGCGATCAACGCGAGCACGTGCAGAGATCCTTCGCGCATCGAGCCGTGCACCTGGGTCGGTCGCGCGCACGACGTCCTGCCGAACGTGCTCTTCGCGCTGATCGGGCTGACGTGGTGGGAGCTCCGTCGCTCGCGCGCGCCCGAGTGGGCGCCCGCGGTGCAGGCCGGGCGCGTCTGCGGCGCGATCGCGCTCGTGCTGCTGATCGCCGCCGAGGTGTACCTGCGCGTGGCGCTTCCCGAGGCGCCGCTCTGGGTCGGGCTCACGCAGAAGGCCGTCGTCGCGCCGGCGCTCGTGTGGTTCGCGCTCGTGAACGAGACGCTCGCGCGCGCGTCGATGCCGTCGATCGCAGCGCGCGCGCTCGCGGTGTGATCACTCGGGCAGACACCGGCCGATCACGGTCGAGCCGAAGCGGACGATGCGCTCGGGATCGCTGCGGCACTCCGTCCCGCTCGGGCACGGAGGCCCGCTGCCGTCGAGCGCGCAGAGCTGGATGCACGTCCACGTGGCTCCGTCGCTCGATGCCGTGCAGCTCGTGCCCGCCGCGCACACGAGCGGCTCGGGGCCTGCGCACGACTCGCCGTGCGCGCGGGCCCCCGCGAGCGGCCGGCACTCGAGCGCGACGATCGGCACGCTGAACGAGTCGGGCACGCTCACGAGATCGCACGCGTCGCCCGGCAGACAGCCCTCGTTCGTGCGCGGGTCGCACGCGATGGTGCAGCCATAGCCGTCCATCACGTCGGGGTGGCGCACGCGCACGCACGACGACGGCGTGGTGCCCGAGGGCGCGCAGGTGCCGCCGGACTCGGCGCAGGGCATGCGGCACGCGTTCGCGCTCGCGCCGATCCGAGAGCAGAGCTCGCCCTCGTCGCAGTCGTCGCGCGACGTGCACGCGCGACGCGTGACCCATGCGGGCGTGCTCGCGTCGAGCTCGGACGTCGCGTCGGTGCCCGCGTCGCGCGACATGACGGCGTCGGGTCGCGCGCACACGCCCTCGTCGCACACGCCGCCCGCGGGGCAGCTCCCGTCACGACACGGATCGACGCACGCGCCGCCCGCGCACACGAGATCGTCCTCGCACGACGTCGCGCTGCACTCGTCGTCGGGCAGCGTGCACGCGCCGAGGCCGTCGTTGCCTCTCACGCACCGCGCCATGAGCGGACAGTCGCGATGATCCGCGCACTCCTCGCGGCAGCGCGACTCCGCGCACACGAGCGGCGCCGGGCACTCGCTGCTGCGCGTGCACACGACACCCAGCGTGACGCCGGGATCGCATGCACCGAGCGCGATCACGAGCGAGAACGGACCCACGAACCGAGCGAGCGCAGCCCCCATGACTCCCCCGCCGCCATCATGCGCCGATCACGATCCTCAGCGATACGCGGGCGGCACTGGAGGCAGCGCGCCGCCGGCGCCCGCGACCGTCGTCTCGGCGGGCGGCTCGCCCGCGCCGCACGGCACGAAGCGGAAGCTGCCGTCGCCCGCGCCGAGCTGACGAAGGCACTGCACCGTGCAGCGATCGCTCCCGAAGTAGTCGTACTGGACGACGTACATCGCGCCCGCGATCGGCTGGTGCGCGACGCCGGCGCGGCATGCGCCGTCGACGATGCGGTCGGTGACCTGCACCCAGCGCTGCTCGGGCACTTGCCGCGTGCAGTAGCGCGTGCGCGTCGACGAAGTCGCGCCGAAGCCCGTGGTCTCGGTGCCGCACGCGTACTGCTCGGTGCGGTACTCGATGCGCATCTCCATGCGCGTGACCGTGTGGAAGTACGTCGTCGCGAACGCCCAGTGCGCGAGCTCGGGGCGCACGCGGACCGCGCGCAGCGACTCGCGCGGCTGTCCGCTCATCGGCTCGGGGACGGCCACCGCGTACTCGTTCCAGCGCACGTCTTCCGAGAGCTGCGGGCCCGGGCTGTCGTGGTGGACGACGCGCACCTTCACGATCGCGTGGGGCTCGTCGAGGCGCGGCTCCTCGAACCGACGCACGCACGCGGAGAGGGCGAGCAACGCGATCAACGCGGACAGGACTGGACGCACCACGAGGCCTCCTGACTGCACTGCCCGAGCGCCGCCGACGTCGTCGCGTCGATCACGCACGCCTGGTTCACGCGCTCGCAATGAGCGAGGCACTGGTTGCGCGCGTGGTTGTGCGCGCACGCGGTCGTGAGCGCGACGAGCGAGAGGAACGCGAGGAGGGCAGGGCGCACGGCGCGCGGATGGTACTCGCGCGCCGTGCGTGCGCTACTCGCCGCGCCGCCTGGACTGCGCATCGCGCGCGCGTCCGTGCGAGAGCGACGGAACGAACGAGGGCGGCACCCGTGCAGGCGCCGCCCTCGATGCTCGCGCGCTGGGATCGATCAGGCGACCCAGTCGAGCACGATCTTGCCCGACCGACCGGAGCGCATGATCTCGAACGCCTCCTGGTACTCGTCGACGCGATAGCGATGCGTGAGCACCGGCGTGACGTCGAGCCCGCTCTGGAGCATCGCGATCATCTTGTACCAGGTCTCGAACATCTCGCGGCCGTAGATGCCCTTCATCACCAGGCCCTTGAAGATCACCTGGTTCCAGTCGATCGAGGTGTCGCCCGGCGGGATGCCGAGGATCGCCACGCGACCGCCGTGGTTCATCACGGTGAGCATGTCGCGGAACGCCTGCCCGTTGCCGCTCATCTCGAGGCCGACGTCGAAGCCCTCGGTCATGCGCAGGTCGCGCATCACGTCGACGAGCTTCTCCTTGCGCACGTCGACCGCGCGCGTCGCGCCCATCTTGCGCGCGAGGTCGAGGCGGTACTCGTTGACGTCGCTGATCACGACGTGGCGCGCGCCGACGTGCTTCGCGATCGCGACTGCCATGCACCCGATCGGGCCCGCGCCGGTGATCAGCACGTCCTCGCCGACGAGGTCGAACGAGAGCGCGGTGTGCGCCGCGTTGCCGAGCGGATCGAGGAACGCGGCGACGTCGTCACCGATGCCGCCCCCGGAAGACTCGGCATCGGGGAGCTTGAACGCGTTGACCGCGGGGATGACGAGGTACTCGGCGAACGCGCCCGCGCGGTTCACGCCGACGCCGACGGTGTTGCGGCAGAGGTGACGCTTGCCCGCGCGGCAGTTGCGGCAGTAGCCGCACGTGATGTGGCCCTCGCCGCTGACGCGATCACCGACCTCGAAGCCGCGCACGTGCGAGCCGATCTCGACGACCTTGCCGACGTACTCGTGGCCCACGTGCATCGGGACCGGGATCGTCTTCTGGGCCCACTCGTCCCAGTTGTAGATGTGGATGTCGGTCCCGCAGATCGCGGTCTTCGTGATCTGGATCTTCACGTCGTTCGGGCCGACCTCGGGGATCTCGGCCTCGCCCATCCAGATGCCGGGCTCGCGACGGGCCTTGATCAACGCTTTCATCTTCATAGGGGTCGCGCAGTCTATGAGGTGCCTCCGAAGAGTGGCAACGCGCGAGAGCGCACGAGTACGGTGCTGCGCGTGAGAGCGATCACCTTCGTGCTCGTCGGATGCGCTGCGTCGATCGTGTGTGCGGGTTGCTACTTGTCGCACGACGTCGTGAGCGCGCGTGACGGAAGCGTCACCGACGCGCCAATCACGCGTGACGCGTCACGCGATGCATCACGCGTCGTGGGATGCGACGCGCCGGTGCGCGAGTGGCCGGAGACGTTCGCGGTCTATCCGGGCGAGTACGCGCGCGCGGCGACGCGCATTCGATTCGGCGAGACGACGTGGGTCGCTGCGCACGCGCCGAGCCACGGGACCGAGGTGCTGCAGCTCGTCGACGGCGAGCGCGGCGCGCCGGTGCTCGAGCGCGTCATCGCGGTCGACGGTGAGCTGCTGCGGCCGATCGCGGGCGCGCGCGACGACGCGCGGATCGCGCTCGCGCTCGCGGGGCGAAGCGACTTGCAGATCCACGTGCTCGACGCCGACGGTGAGCCGCTCGCGCGCGGGCTGCACGAGCCGCTCGGAACGCGCGTCACGATGGCGCTGCGCGAGCGGCGCATCGGCGTGGTGCTCGAGCGCGGGCCCGACACGAGCGCGACCGCGTGGGTGCTCGACGCGAGCAGCGCGCTCGACCTCGTGCGCGTGGAGCTCGACGGATCCGAGCACGCGGGCGTCGGCCTGGGTCGATCGTCGTTCGCGATCGTCGCGACGCCGCGCGTCGGGGAGAGCCGCTTGTGGGGCCTCGACGACGCGGGCGTCATCGACGCCGGCGCGATCGGCGCGCGCATGATCGACGTGACGTGGGACGAGTCGACGGCGTTCGCGCTCGACGAGCGGGCGCTCCTCGTGCGGCGTCCCGGCCGCGCCGTCGAGCGCATCGAGCGCGGGCTCTCGGGCGGGCCCGAGGTCTCGATCGATCCGTCGGGCGCCGTGCACGGCGCCGCGATCTGGCACGCGACCGGGACGCAGATGGGAACGGTCGAGTTCCTCGACGACGAGGGCCCGCTCGCGTCCCGCTCGATCGAGGGGCTCGAGATTCGCGCGGTGATGGCGCACGCGTCGCGTCGCCACCGCGGTGCGTTCGTGCTCGTCGAGTCGCTGCGCGCGCTGGTGTGGGTCGGGTGGTCGTGCGATCCCGACGCGTGATCGTCAGAGCGTGATCTCGCCGCCGACGCGCGCCGTCGCGGAGAACGAGAACGTGTCGAGACCGTCGCCGTGCTCGCGCAGCGGGAGCCAGCGCGCCTGGTAGCCGATGCCGACGAAGAAGCCGTGCTCGCGGTAGTCGAGCTGCACGGTGAGGAAGCCTCCGGCCGCGAGCGACGTGTCGATGCCGATCATCGGCGCGAGGTCGTTCCAGAACATCGACGCGCCGAGACCTCCGCCGAGCTGCAGGCCGCGTGGGCCGCGGTGATGGATCCACGCGCGGTAGGTCGCGCCGGCATCGATCTCGAGGGTCATGATCTTCCCGAGCGTGGTGCCCGCGCGGATCATCCCGCCGAAGCCCGACGGTGCGTGCAGACGGACGTCGAGGGCAGCGGTCGCGCCGGTCCACTCGATCTGCTCGCCGGGCTCGCGCAGCTGCGCGACACCGTGATCGAAGCCGATCTCGAGCGCGCTGCGACCGGGGCGCTCCTGCGCGTGCGCGGTCGACGAGACGAGCAGCGACGCGACGAGCAGCGACGCGACGAGGACGAGCGCGCGCATCACCGCGCCTCCTGCTCGGTGAGCACGATGGGGTACGCGCTCATGTCGGTGACGAGCCCGGGCTCGACGCGCACGAACCACTGCATGCCGAGCTCGCGCGCCGAGTAGCCCTGGTAGAGCGTGCCTTCGGAGTCGACCTGCAGCGCGACGAAGTACTCGCCGGGCGGAACCGCGACGACGAACGAGCGATCGAAGAGCTCGTCGCGTGTGTCGTAGTCGCGCCCCGCGTCGACCTCGACCGGAGGACCGATCGCGAAGCCTCCGGGCGGCGCAGCGGGATCGCTCGAGAGCGCGAAGCCCATCGGGAGCGGATTGGGCACGCCCGGGAGCGCGGCGTAGCGACCGCGGATCCAGCCGATCTCCGCGGGCTCGCTGCCGGGCGCGTCGAGCGACGAGACGTGCGTGTGGCACACCGTGCACGAGCCGTTGCCGACGCGGCCGCCGAAGCGCGGATCGATCGTCGCGCTGCGCACGCCCATCGAGCCGAGCGCCTGTGAGCCGAGCGAGTGCTCGGTCGCGGGACGCGCGGCGAAGCCTGCTTCGACCTCCTCGATCTCGCGCATGCGGCGATCGACCTCGTCGCGCCACGGCCAGCGGTGCGCGGAATTCGCGTGCAGCGCGGTGAAGTACGAGCGACGCGCGGCGTCGAGGTCGCCGGCGCGCACGGCCATGTCGCCGATCATCGCCATCATCGCGGGGATGCCGAAGGGCGCGATCGGCGAGTCGAAGATGCGACGCGAGCGCGTGATCGAGCGGCGATCGGTGCGCACCTGGAGCGCCGCGGTCGCGACGTTCACCTCGTCGAATGCGCGGCGCGCTTCGTCGACGAGCTCGGGCGACGCGCCCTCGTAGCTGCCGACCGAGAGCGTGAAGCCGAACAGATTGAACTCGGGGTAGCGCTCGGCTGCGACGCGCAGCGCCTCGAGCGCGCTCTCGATGCCCGCTTCGTCGTGCGCGTTGCGCGCGACCGCGAAGCGGATGAACGCGTGCCACATCGGCAGGCGATCGTCGTCGGGGAACGCGGCGATCGCTTCCTCGAACGCCGCGAGACCTTCGTCGGCGAGCTCGGTGCGATCGAGCTCGGAGAGGCCGAGCATCGCGGCGGCGCCGATCGCGCGCGCGCGCTCCGGGCCCGCGGGCACGTCGTCGTGCAGCCACTGCCAGACGTCGTCGAACGCGCCAAGGTCGTAGCCCATCGTCCACATCACGGCGCTCATCGGGTCCGCGGGATCGACGGGGCGCGCTGGCGGCGTCTCGGGCTCGATCCAGCTCGGAGGAGGCGCGACCTGCGTGGACGACACACAGCCCGCGAGCGCGATCATCAGCGCGGGCCACGAAGCAGCGAATCTCATCCACGGAAGCTAGTGATCCGCGGGGTTCGCCTCCATGCATCGAAGGTCACGAACGAAGGTCATGGGTGACCCATGACCTCTCAAATCAGACCGAGCTCCTTCGCGCGCATCGCGGCCTCGGTGCGGCTCGTGACGCCGAGCTTCTCGAAGATGCTCGTGACGTGGTTCTTCACCGTGCCCTCGGTGACGAAGAGCGCCGCCGCGATCTCCTTGTTCGACGCGCCACGCCCGAGGTAGCGCAGCACGTCGAGCTCGCGCGCGGTCACGAGCGTGCTCGCCGCGGCGGGGCGCGCGCGCAGGCGCGAGAGCTCGGCGATCACCTTCGACGCGACCGAGGGCTCGAGGAACGACTCGCCGCGCGAGGCGGCGCGGATGGCCTCGCCGAGCTGCGCGGTGGACGCGTCCTTCAGCAGATAGCCGACCGCGCCCGCGCGCAGGCCCTCGAAGATCACCTCGTCGTCGTCGAACGTCGTGAGCACGACGACCTTGCAGCGCGGCTGCTGGACCTGGAGGCGGCGCGTCGCGGCCACGCCGTCGAGCACCGGCATCTTCATGTCCATCAGCACGACGTCGGGGCGCAGGCGCTCGCACGCACGCAGCGCCTCCTCGCCGTTCGACGCCTCGCCGACGACCTCGAGCTCGGGATCGACCGAGAGCACGGCGCGCAGCCCTTCACGGAAGAGCGACTGATCGTCGACCACGAGCACACGGATGCGCGTCACGCCGGCACCTCCACGCGCACGGTGAGGCCGCGGCCCGCGGCGGTCTCGAATTCGACGGTCCCGCCACTGATCGCGACGCGCTCTCGCAGACCGGTGAGGCCGTGCCCGAGCGAGAGCGCATCGGCGCCCACTCCGTCGTCCGCGATGCTCAGCACCACGCGCTCGGGCTCGTACACGAGGCGCACCGTCGCGCGGTGCGCGCGCGCATGGCGGCGCACGTTCGTGAGCGCCTCCTGCGCGGCGCGATACAGCGTGAACCCGATCGCGCCCGGCAGCGTGCGCGGTGCGCCCTCGGTCACCAGCTCCACCGCGAGATCGGGCGCGCCCGAGCCCTCGACGAGCTCGGCGATCGCGCGCGCGAACGCCTGCGGGCTCGACGGCGACACGCGCAGCATCGACACCGATCGCCTCAGCTCGCCGAGCCCGTCGCGCAGGATGTGCTGCACGCGCTCGAGCCGCTCGTCGACCTCGCGATCCTCGATGCGCGTGCGCGCGGCCTGGAGCTGCACGCTCGCGACGGTGAGCGTGTGCCCGAGACCGTCGTGCA
The DNA here is from genome assembly GCF_000737325.1 of Sandaracinus amylolyticus. Classification (NCBI taxonomy): domain Bacteria; kingdom Pseudomonadati; phylum Myxococcota; order Polyangiales; family Sandaracinaceae; genus Sandaracinus; species Sandaracinus amylolyticus. The sequence goes on along the minus strand of NZ_CP011125.1, from coordinate 7,740,878 downwards.
CCTCGCGCGCGATGCGGTTGCGCTCCTTCGTCGTCGCGAGCTCCTCGACCTGCGTGACGTAGTCGGCGAGCCGATCGTGGAGGCGCTCGACCTCGGCGCGCGCCTCCCGCTCGCGCCGCACCAGCTGCGAGAACACGACGACGAAGCCCGACGCCGATGCGAACCCGACCGTCGCCTGGGCCGCGCCCGAGAGCGAGAGCGATCGCGTGATGATCACCGCGAACACCGCGACGAGCGCGACCACCAGCGCGATCGCGTGGCGCAGCCGCAGGAAGAGCACGGCCATGCTCACGAGCGGCATCGCGACGAGGTACGCGCGTCCTTCGCTCAGCGCGATCGTCGCGACGACGAGCGGGACCTGCAGCGCGAGCATCTGCGCCGGGCGCTGCGGCGCGCTGCGCTCGGCCCACGCCATGCCCGCGGTCGCGATCGCGAGGTACGCGGCGCTCACCGCGACCAGCGGGAGCCACGCCGTGCTCGACGCGAGCGCGCCCGACACGCCCGCGAGCACGACCACCACGACGGTCGCGATGATCGTGCCCGCGCCCACGAAGCGGGGCCGCGCTGCCGGTGCCACGTCGTCCTGCACGAACGCTCGGCTCTAGCACGCGCGGGTCGCGCCGACGCTCAGCTGACGAGGCTCATCTCGCGACCGATCTTCGTGAACGCCGCGATCGCGCGGTCGACGTGCTCGGGCGCGTGGGCCGCGCTCATCTGCGTGCGGATGCGCGCCGCGCCGCGCGGCACCACCGGGAACGAGAAGCCGATCACGTAGATGCCCTCGCGCATCATGCGATCCGCCATGTCCGACGCGACCTTCGCGTCACCGAGCATCACCGGGATGATCGGATGGCCCGCGCCCGCGAGCGTGAACCCCGCGGCCTGCATGCCCTCGCGGAAGCGCGCGCTGTTCGCGCGCAGGCGCGTGCGCAGATCGTCGCTCGACTCGAGGAGATCGAGGCACGCGATCGACGTCTTCGCGATCACCGGCGCGAGCGTGTTGGAGAAGAGATACGGCCGCGAGCGCTGGCGCAGCCACTCGACGATCTCCTTGCGGCCCGACGTGTATCCCCCGGACGCGCCGCCGAGCGCCTTGCCCAGCGTGCCCGTGAGGATGTCGACGCGGCCGAGCACGCCGCAGTGCTCGTGCGTGCCGCGACCGCTCGGGCCGACGAAGCCGACCGCGTGCGAGTCGTCGACCATCGTCATCGCGCCGTAGCGATCCGCGAGGTCGCAGATCGTCTTCAGGTCGGCGAGGATGCCGTCCATCGAGAACACGCCGTCGGTCGCGATCAGGATGCGCTTGGCGCCGTCCGCGCGTGCCTGCTGCAGGTTGCGCTCGAGGTCCGCCATGTCGTTGTTCGCATAGCGGTAGCGCTTGGCCTTGCAGAGCCGGATGCCGTCGATGATCGACGCGTGGTTGAGCGCGTCGGAGACGATCGCGTCCTCTTCGCCGAGCAGCGCCTCGAAGAGACCGCCGTTCGCGTCGAAGCACGACGAGTAGAGGATCGTGTCCTCGGTGCCGAGGAAGCGCGACAGGCGCCACTCGAGCTCCTTGTGCACGTCCTGCGTGCCGCAGATGAAGCGCACGCTCGCCATGCCGAACCCGAGCTTCGGGAGCGCGTCGACCGCGGCCTCCACGAGCTTCGGGTGGTTCGCGAGACCGAGGTAGTTGTTCGCGCAGAAGTTCAGGACCTCGGCGCCGTCCTTCACGCGGATGATCGCGTCCTGCGGGGACGTGATCACGCGCTCGCCCTTGTAGAGCCCCTGGTCCTTCAGCGAGCCCAGCTCGCGCTGCAGATGTACGAGGAAATCCTGGTCCGCCATGCGGCGCGCACCCTACCACGCACACGCGGCGCGGACCCCGGATCGAGGGCCGCGCCGCGTGCGTGGTCTCGCGCTGCGCTGCGTCAGCGCTGCTGCTGCGCGCCGCCGGGCATCGCCTGGAGGTGGATCTCGACGCGACGGTTGTTCGCGCGTCCCTCCGCGCTGTCGTTGCTGTCGACGGGCTCGGCCTCGCCGCGGCCCACGGCCTGGAGGCGCGCCGCGGGGACGCCTTCCGCGATCAGGTAGTCGCGAACCGCCTCGGCGCGCCGCTGCGAGAGCTGCTGGTTGTAGGAGTCCGAGCCTCGCGAGTCGGTGTGACCTTCGACGACGGCGAGGCGATCCGGCGCGGCGCGCAACGCATCGGCCACCGCGAGCAGGCGCTCCCGCGCGGTGCCGCGCAGGTTCGCGCTGTCGGTCTCGAAGATCACCTCGCCGCTCAGCGTGATGATCGTCTCCTCGCGCTCCTGACGCACCGCCGCGAGCTCGCGCAGCCGATCCATCGACTCCTGCGCGCGCTGCTCCGCCTGCATGCGCGCCTGCTGCTCCGCCGCGAGCGCCTGCTGGCTCTGCTCGAGCTGCTGCTGCTGCTGCGCGACGAGGCCGCGCTGCTCCGCGAGCGCGCGCTCGCGCTCCTGCAGCGTCGCGCCGCGGCTGCGCGCGATCTCCTCGAGCTCGGCGCCGTAGCGCGCGCGATCGGCGGCCATCTGCTGCTCGAGCTCGATCTGTCGCGCCTCCGCCATCGCGACGCGCGTCTGGCGCTCCGCGATGTACGCGTAGTGCGCCTCCGCGCGCGAGCCGTCCTCCGAGGCCTCTGCCGCTTCGAGCGTGCGCTGCGCGATCAGCAGACCGTCGGGCTTGAGGCGCGCGGCCGAGCTCTCTCGAGCCTCGAGCATCGTCGCGCGCGCGTCCTGGAGCTGCGGCGTCGGCGCGGCCGCACCGCAGCCCGCGATCGCCGCGCCCGTGAGCAGCGCGCCGCCGAGGACCGCGCCCGTCATCGTCTTCCGGTTGATCTGGTCCATCGCTTCTTCTCCGCTCAGGGCTGGTGCTCGCGCTGGAGGGACTCGACCTGCTCGCGCACCGTCGCGGCCTGCTCGCGCGTGTCCGCCTCGTGCGAGAGCGCGAGCGCGAGGTCGGCGTCGGCCTTCGCGCGCATCAGCGCGCCGCCCGCCTCCTGCGTCCGCCCGCGATCGATCAGCTGCTCCGCGGAGCGCACCTGCTCACGCGCGAGCTCGAGGTGATACGCCGCCTGCGGCTCTTCCTGCGCGCCGACCGCCTCCGCCGAGCGCACCGCTGCAACCGCTTCCGCTTGTGCGCGCGTCGGCGGAGGTGCGCCTCCGCAGCCCGCTGCTGCCGTGATCAGGATCGCGCCCAGCGCGGGCACGACCAAGGCTCCTCTCGTCTGCATGCTCGCCTCCTGCGAATTCCGCGAGCGCATCCAGCAACGACGACGCCAACGCGTCCACACCGCGAGCGCTGCGATCGTGAGTGGCGCGTCGCCACACGATCGACGTCGCACCCTGCGACGCCACCGGAGCGCGATGGAGGCTTCGTGCCGCGCGTGGAATGCTCGCGCGTGGTGCACATGGAACGGCAGGAGGCTCGATGAGCGCACGAGTTCCATTCGGGGTCCTCGCGGTGCTGCTCCTCGTCGCGTGCGGGACCGACGAGGGCGAAGCGCGCGAGGCGTGCATGGACGTCGAGCGAGCGCTCGCAGCGCGCTGCGACATGCCGTTCGACGAGTCGCTCGCGGAGGAGGAGTGTCGCGACGTCGTCGACATCCGCGATCGCGAGGAGCTCTACGAAGAGTGCATCCCCGCGATCGAGGCGCTGCCCTGCGGCGAGGGCCCGGTGCCCGAGAGCTGCCTCGGACAGCTGCTCGTCGAGTGAGTCAGGTCGAGGCGAGCTCGCGCGCGGCGGTCGCGAAGACGTCCGCGAGCTCGGCGTAGAGCTGCTCGCCCTCGACCGCGCTCGCCGCCGCGGGATCGCCGAAGTACGCGCTCGGCCCGCCCGCCTCGATGAACGTCTTCTTGCCGTCGCGGATCGCGCGGCTCAGCGACGTCGGGTTCGGCGCGAGCGCCTCGGCGCGCGCGGTGCGCACGAGGAACGGATCCGCGGCGAGCACCAGGCTCGTCTCGTAGCTGCCCGCGTGGCACGCGCCGCTCTTGAACTCCTCGCCGAGGCGCAGCGCGTGCGGCTTGCGCGTGACGTCGGGGAACGCGACGCGCGCGCCGTTCGCGCGCGCCTCGTCGCACGCCTCGCGCAGCGCGCGCAGGTTCTCGGGCTCGAGGTGCGCGTTGCAGATCACGACGCCGCGCAGCCCCGTGCGCGTCGCGCCGAGGATCACGTCGCGCGCGAGCATCTTCGCGGTCTCGAAGGGCAGCGAGATCGTCCCCGCGAACTCGCTCGCGTACTCCGTCACCGCGTACGCGAGCGGCGGCAGGACGACCGCGGGCACACCCTCGCGCGCGAGCAGTCGGAACGCGCGCCGCGCCGCTTCGCGCGAGATCACGACGTCGGTCGCGAGCGGCAGGTGCGGCCCGTGCGCCTCGGTCGCGCCCGTCGGCAGCAGCGCGATCGCGCCCGCGGCGATGCGCTCGCGCGCCTCCTCGAAGGTCATCTCCGCGAGCTCGATCGGCGTCTCACGCATCCGTCAGCTCCCGGCGCAGCACCTTGCCGCGATCGTTGCGCGGGAGCGCATCCACGAAGCGCACGATCCGCGGGAACTTGTACCGCGCGAGCTGCGTCTTCGCGTGCTCCTGCAGCGCGGCGATCGTTTCTTGGTTGGGTGACCAACCATCGCGCAGCACGACGACCGCCTTCGGCACCGTCATGCCGTCCTCGTCGAGCGCGCCGATCACCGCGCACTCCTTCACGCACGCGTGGGTCGCGAGGCAGTCCTCGATCTCCAGCGGCGACACGAACATGCCGCGCACCTTGAGGATGTCGTCGCCGCGGCCCGAGTAGTAGAAGTAGCCGTCGGCATCGCGCGTGAAGAGATCCGCGCTGACCACCCAGTCCCCGCCGACGAACGTGCTCTTCGTCTTCTCCTGGTCGCCCCAGTAGCAGAGTGCCGCGCTGTCACCGCGCACCCAGAGGCGCCCGATCTCACCCGGCGCGACGTCCTGTCCGTCCGCGCCGACGATGCGCGCCTCGTAGCCCGGCACGAGCTTCCCGAGCGAGCCGAGCTTCACGTCGCCGGGGTAGTTCGAGATGTAGATGTGGAAGAGCTCGGCGCTGCCGATGCCGTCGAGGATCTCGCACCACCCGCGGCCGCGCCATCGCTCGTAGAGCGGCGCCGGGAGCGCCTCGCCCGCCGAGAGGCACATGCGCAGCGACGAGAGATCCGCGCTCTCGCTCTCGGGGTGATCGACCATCTGGCGGATCATCGCGGGCACGTTCGACAGCACGGTGACGCGGTGCTTCGCGATCTCCGCGAAGAGCTTCTCGGGCGTCGGCTTGTCGGGGAAGAACACCGCCGTGGCGCCGAAGCGGAACGGGAACATCAGGTTCGTGCCCGTCGCGTACCCGAAGAAGAGCCGCGAGACGCTGAGGAACACGTCGTCCTCGCGCAGCTGCAGGACCTGTTTCGGATAGAGCTCGGTGTTGAACGCGAAGTCGTGGTGGAAGTGCACCGCGCCCTTCGGCTTGCCCGTCGTGCCGCTGGTGAAGAGCCAGCCCGCGACGTCGTCGCGCGAGGTGTCGGCGTTCTCGGTGCGATCGCTCGCGCTCGCCATCGCGCGATCGAGCGGCTCGAACCCCGCGCGCTGCATCTCTTCGCTCACGTCGCCGGCGATCAACCGCACGCGACAGCGCGGGTGCCTCGCGAGCGCGGGCGCGAGGCGATCGAGCGTGCTCGCGTCGGCGACCACGGCGCGCGCGCGTGTGTAGCCGAGCAGGTAGTCGAGGTCGGCCTCGGTCGCGAGCGGGTTGCCCATGCAGAACACCGCGCCCGCCTTGAGGATCCCGAACCACGTCGCGGCGAACTCGATCCCGTCGAAGAGCAGGATCAGCACGCGATCCTCGAGATCGATCCCGCGATCTCGCAGCGCGTGCGACGCGCGGTTCGCGAGCGACTGCACCTCGGCGTAGGTCCACGATCGATCGCCGACCTTCACCGCGGTGCGCGCGCCGCGGCCCTCGCGGATGCGATCATCGAGGAAGTAGTCGGCGAGGTTGAAGCGCTCGGGGAAGTGCGGAGCGTCCATGCGCCGCCAGCCTACTCGATTCGCTCTCGCGTCCAGCTCCGTCGCGCGTGATCGCCCGCACTCCATCGGGAGAATCCCGCGCGGATCGCGTACGATCGCGCCGTGATGCGATCGACGTGGCTCGTGATCCCGCTCTCCGTGCTCGCGCTCGCGGGCTGCAAGAACACCCGCCCGGGCACGGGCGTCGGCGAAGAGACGTGTGTGCCCGGTGAGACGTTGATCATCGGGTGCGCCGCGGAGTGCGGCATCGGCTCGTGCGAGGGCTTCCCGAACATCCGCGTGTGCGACGGAGCGCTCGGCCGCGACGGATGCGCCGACGCGACCGACACGATGTTCGTGCAGATCGACGGCAACTCGTGCGGCGGCTCGACGTCGTGCCCGCGCGGTCGCGTCGCGTGCCCGCCCTCGGGCTCGGTGATCGTCGCGCCGTTCCAGAGCTTCGGGGACTGGAGCTGCGAGTGGGAGGTGGAGCACCGCGGCATCCTCCCGCCCGGCGGGCGCGACGGCGAGACGATCACGTGCAATCCCGGCGCGATCTACGTCGTCGGGTGCGCGCAGCTCTGCGGCGTCGGCGAGTGCGAGGGCAGCCCCACGCTGCGCGTGTGCGACGGGACGCTGTCGGTCGCGGACTGCATGAGCGAGACGAGCGCGACGCTCGACTCGGGCACGAGCTTCCGGAGCTGCGGCGGCTGCCCGCAGCGCGTCGTGCGCTGTCCGGAGTCGGGCCGCATGACGATCGCGCCGCGCACCGTGGAGGGCCAGATCTGCGAGTGGGAGGCGCGCGAGGCGCCGCACCGCGCCGACGGCACCGAGGTGTGCAGCCCGGGCCAGCGCGTCGTGGTGGGATGCGCGTCGGAGTGCGGCCTCGGCGCGTGCGAGGCCGAGACGTTCCTCCGCATCTGCGATGGCAATTCGACCCCGGAGCAGTGCCGCGCGGACGGCGCGAGCTACCTCGCGGAGGACGACGACGGGTGCGACGGCGTGTGCCCCGAGGTCGCGGTCACGTGCCCCGGCAGCGGCGCGATCACGGTGACCTCCCGCGGCTGGGGCGAGGACGATCCCTTCGCGTGCGACTGGTCCGTTCGCCCGGCAGGGATCGGAGAGTGATCGCGAGACGAGCTGCGCTGCTGGTCGCGATCGCGCTCGTCGGGTGCGGCTACGGGCGCGATCCCGGGTCGATCGCGTGCACGCCCGGCGAGGCGATCGACATCGGGTGCGCGAGCGCGTGCGGCCTCGGCTCGTGCAGCGGTGACGCGGTGCTGCGCGTCTGCGACGCGGCGGAGGCCGACGTGCGCGCGTGCGCCGAGGCGGACGCGGTGCTGCGCGAGAACGACGACGCGTGCGGCTCGGTGTGCCCGATGGTGCGCGTCGCGTGCCCGGACAGCGGGCGCGTCACCGTGATCCATCGCGCGTTCGCGGAAGGCGCGACGACGTGCGACTGGGACGTGCGGAGCGCGACGGGGCCGGTCGAGGAAGACCCCGTCCCGCAGGCCGACGCGGGCGTGGACGCGGCAGCGCCGTGATCGCGCACGAGCACGAGCGGTGATGGCTCGTGCTCGTGCGCTCGGGATCACTCGCCGACGGTCGACGCGAACGCGTCGCGCGACGCGAAGCGCGTGAGGTGGAACTCGTCGTCGCCGAACAGCGTGCAGAGCACCTGCATGCGCTTGAAGTAGAGCCCCACGTCGTGCTCGTCGGTGATCCCGATGCCGCCGTGCAGCTGGACGCTCTGCTGCGTCACGTACTTGCCGCCCGCCGTGAGCCGCGCTTTGGCGATCGACACCGCGCGACGACGCTCGTCGGCGTCTTCGTCGTCGGCGCGCACCGCCGCGAGGATCGCCGTGCTCTCGAGCAGCTGCGTCTGCACGAACATGTCGACCGCGCGATGCTGCAGCACCTGGAACGTCCCGATCGGCACGCCGAACTGCTTGCGCACCTTGAGGTACGCGTTCGTCATGTCGAGCACGGTGCGCGCGATGCCGAGGCCCTCCGCGCACGCCGCCGCGGCCGCGAGATCGAGGGCCCACTCGAGCGCGACCTGCGCGTCGCCGCCCGTGAGCAGCACGCCCTCTGCGCCCTCGAGCCGGATCTGCGCCGCGCGGCCCGAGTCCATCGTCGTGATGCTCTCGATCGCGACGCCCTTGCTCTTCGCATCGACGACGAAGAGCGCGAGCGCGCCGTCCTCGGTGCGCGCCGACACCACGACGTGATCCGCCGCGTGCCCGTTGAGCACGAGCACCTTCTCACCGGTGAGCGCGTGACCGCCGCCCGACTTCTTCGCGACGGTCTTCACCTTCGTCACGTCGTAGCGCGAGTGCCGCTCCTGCCACGCGAGCGCGAGGCTCGTGTCGCCCTCGATCATCGGCGTGAGGTACTTCGCGTGCTGCTCCGCGCTGCCCGCCTTGAGCAGCGCCCAGCCCGCGAGCACCACGCTCGCGACGTACGGCTCGGGCACCAGCGTCGTGCCGAGCTTCTCGATCACCAGCGACGCGTCGAAGAAGCGAAGCCCCAGGCCGCCGACGCTCTCCGGGTAGAACAGGCCGAGCCATCCCAGCTCCGCCATCTGCTTCCACACCGCGGGCTCCCAGTTGCGCGGATCCGCCTTGGCGGCGTGACGCTGCTCGACGCCCTCGACGTGCGGCATCGAGCGGATCTTGCGGAGCCGCTCCACCGGCGACGTCTTCTTCGCGAAGCTCGCCGCCGACTCGGCGAGCATCTTCTGCTCCTGCGTGAGCTCGAAGTCCATTCTCGTCTACTCCTCTCTCACGCCTGGGCAGGGAGCCCGAGGATCCACTTCGCGATGACGTTGCGCTGGATCTCGTTGGACCCGCCGTAGATCGTCGTCGCGCGCGTGTAGTTGAAGGCCGACGGGATCCACTGCTCGCTCGGCGAGAGCACGCCGGGCGGCGTGAACCACGCCATGCAGCTCGGTCCCATCACGTCCATCGCGAGCTCCATCGCCTGCTGCAGGATCTCGGAGCCGCGGATCTTCAGCACGCTCGACTCGGGCCCCGGCGCGTGGCCGAGCTGCGCGCCCGCGAGCGCTCGATAGTTCTGCATGCGCAGCGCCTCGAGCTCGACCTCGAGCCGCGCGATGCGACCGCGCCACGCGGGATCGGCGAGCAGCCCGTGCTCCTGCGCGATGCGCTTCACCCGGATCAGCGCGCGCGTCGACGTGCCCACCGCGGCGATCAGCGTTCGCTCGTGCCCGAGCAGCGCCTTCGCCATCGTCCATCCGCCGTCGACCGGCCCGACGACGTTCTCCTTCGGCACCACCGCGTTGTCGAAGTACGTGTCGCAGAACGCCGGCGTGTGCCCGGTCGTCAGCATCGGCACCGCCTTCACGCCGGGCGTCTTCATGTCGATCAGCAGGAACGAGATGCCCGTCTGCTTCTTGCCCGTCTGGTTCGTGCGCACGAGGCAGAAGATCCAGTCCGCGTACTGCCCGTACGTGGTCCACGTCTTCTGCCCGTTGACCACGAAGTTGCCCTTGCCGTCGTCGACCGCGGTGGTGCGCAGCGACGCGAGATCGCTGCCCGCCTCGGGCTCCGAGTAGCCCTGGCACCACGCCTCTTCACCGCTGAGGATCTTCGGCAGGAAGCGCTGCTTCTGCGCGTCGGATCCGAACTGGATGATCAGCGGTCCGACCATCGCGAGCCCGAACGGCGAGAGCGTCGGCGCGCCTGCCTTCTCCAGCTCCTCGGAGAAGATGAAGCGACGCGCGGCGTCCCATCCGGTGCCGCCGACCTCCTTCGGCCAGTGCGGCGCGACCCACCCCTTGCGGTAGAGGATCTTGTGCCACTCCATCACTTCTTCGTGCTCGAAGTGCCCGTCGACCGCGGCCTTCGCAGCGAGGTGCGGCGGCATCTGGGTGCGGATGAACTCGCGCACCTCCTCGCGGAAAGCTTCTTGATCGGGCGTGAACGAGAGATCCATCGCTGCTCCTCGTCTGGCGCGCGTGCGCGCGCACGGACCTTGGAGGATAGGTGCGAGGTGCCCGAAAATGAAGCGCGGTTCAGTGCTGGCGCCGTGCGCCACCCGGACCTAGGTCGCTCCTCGTGCGCGTGTTGCTCTCGGGCGCGACGGGCTTCGTGGGCCACTTGCTCGAGCCGGTGCTCCGCGCCTCGGGGCACGACGTGGTGTGTGGCAGTCGTGACCCGGATCGCGCGCGTGCGCGCTGGCCGGAGCGCGCGTGGACGCACCTCGATCTCGATGATCGCGCGTCGATCGCGCGCGCGATGGAGGGATGCGACGCCGCGTACTACCTCGTGCACGCGATCTCGACGAAGCACGACTACCCGGAGCGCGAGGCGCGCGAGGCGGACCGCTTCGCGATCGAAGCGCGCGCGCACGGTCTCCGGCGCGTCGTGTACCTCGGCGGCGTCGCGCCGAGCGGCCGCGCGTCGCGCCACCTGCGCTCGCGGCTGCGCACCGGCGAGCTGCTGCGCACCGGCGCGCCGTGCTGCGTCGAGCTGCGCGCCGCGATGATCATCGGCGAGGGCAGCGCGAGCTGGGCGATGGTGCGTGATCTCTCCGCGCGCCTGCCCGCGATGGTGCTGCCGCAGTGGACCCAGTTCCGCAGCGCGCCGGTCGCGATCGACGACGTGCTGATCGCGCTCTCGCGCGCGCTCGAGCTCGACGTGCCCGGATCGTGCTGGCTCGACGTGCCGGGGCCCGAGCTGATGACGCACGAGGAGCTGCTGCGTCGCGTCTCGGCGAAGCTCGGTCATCGCCCTGCGATGGTTCCCGTGCCGGTGCTCACTCCGTCGCTCTCGAGCTGGTGGGTCGCGCTCGTGACCGACGTCGGCCTCGCGATGGCGCGCGAGCTCGTGCAGGGACTGCAGAGCGATCTCGTGCCCAGCGGCGACTCGATCTGGGATCGAATCGCCGATCACGCGCCGATCACGCTCGAGCTCGCGGTCGATCGGGCGATGCGCGCGCGACGTGGACCGGAGCGCGGGCTCGTCGCGACGCTCGTCGATCGCGCTCGGCTCCGCAGCGCGAGCGCGGCGCGGGGATGACGGCGCTCCGGGCCTCGCCGCGCGTCGCGTGGCTCGCGTTCGCCATCTCGCTCGTCGCGCTCTCGGCGTCGCTCGCGATCCGCAGCGAGGTGAGCGTGTGGGTGAGCACCGCGGCGGCCGGCGCGATCGGGATCGCCGCGACGCTCGTCACCACGCGCATCGAGGTGCGCGTGTCGCCGCGCTGGATCGTGATCGGCGCGGCGTCGGGGCTCGCGATGGCGATCGCGACGCACGTGCTGTACCCGATCGGCGTCGCGATCGTGCCCGGTCTCGAGCGCGAGGTCGCCGCCCTCTACGACGAGCTGCGTGCACCGCCCGGACCGCGCGCGGCGGTGCCGCTCCTCCTGCTCGTCGTGCTCGCGGAAGAGCTCGTGTTCCGCGGCCTGCTCGTCGCGCTGCTCGAGCGCTGGGGCGTGAAGCGCAGCGCCGTGCTCGTCGCGGCGACCGCGCTCTACACGGTGCCGCAGATCGCGGGCGGCTCGCTCGTGCTGATCGCGCTCGCGATCGCGTGCGGCGCGCTCTGGACGTGGCAGCGACAGCTCAGCGGCGGGATCGTGGTCCCGCTGATCACGCACGCGCTCTGGGATGTGATCGTGCTCGTGCTCGTCCCGCTCTGATCGAATCTGCACGGCGGCCTGAAAAACTCTTCGATCCTCGAGCGACGACCGCGCGGCCATAACCGGCTCGTCGGCGTCCTCGGCGCCTCACGAACGGAGTCGCGTGTGCCCAGCTTCGAGCTCGTCAGCAACCACCTGTGCCCGTACACCCAGCGCGCTGCGATCCTCCTCGCCGAGAAGGGCGTGCCCTTCGAGCGAACCTACGTGGACCTCGCCGACAAGCCGGCGTGGTTCCTCCGCATCTCGCCGCTCGGCAAGGTCCCGTTGCTCCGCGTCGGCGACGCCGCGCTCTTCGAGACCTCGGTGATCTGTCAGTACATCGAAGAGGTCACGCCGGACGCGCCTCGGCTCCCCGCCGATCCCCTGCGCCGCGCTCACCACCGCGCGTGGGCCGAGCTCGCCTCCGCGATCCTCGCCGACGTCTACGCGTTCTACACCGCGCCCGACGCGACCAGCTTCGATCGCAAGTGCGGCGACCTGCGCGCGAAGATGTGCTGGCTCGACCAGCACCTCGCCGACGGCCCCTACTTCGACGGTGCCGACTTCGGTCTGGTCGATGCCGCGTTCGCGCCGGTGTTCCGGCTCTTCGACACGTTCGATCGGATCGGCGACTTCCGCATCTTCGACACGCTCTCGAAGGTGCCCGCGTATCGCGCCTCCCTCGCCGCGCGCCCGAGCGTCGCGCAGGCGGTCGTGCCCGACTATGCGCGCATCTTCCACGTCTATCTCGCGGAGCGCGGGTCGCACCTCTCGCGGCTGATGGCGAGCTGACCCAGCGCGCCGGCTCAGGCCGCCGCGTCGCCGCGCAGGAGCGGCACCGTGTCGCGCAGCTTCGCTGCCAGCGCGTCGGCGGCGCGCCGGATCTTCGGGACGCGCGCGACGTCGGGGTGCACCAGCAGCCACAGCGGGAGCTCCAGCGCGTCGATCGGCGCGCCGACGCGCACGAGCTCGGGGATCGAGCCGCCGACGAAGCACGGCAGGAGCGCGCACCCGATGCCCGCGCGCGCCGCGCGCGCCGCGCCGAGGAGCGTGTTCGCGCGGAAGCGCAGATCACGCTCCGGCACGTGGCGCGCGACCCACTCGCCGGGCCCGCTGCACGCGAGCGCCGCGTCGAAGCCGATCCACGGCACGCCGCCGAGCTCGCCGGGCTCGCGCGCACCACGCACCACCTCGCGCGCGCCGTACACCGCCATGCAGACGTGCCCGACGCGGCGACCACGCAGCGACGGGTCCGGGCTCGCGGTGACACGAAGCGCGACGTCCGCCGCACGCTGCGCGAGCGAGAGCGCCTGGTTCGACACGATCAGCTCGAGCCGCAGCCCGCGCTCCTCGGCGCAGAGCGCGGCGATGACGTTCGGGAGCAGGTACTCGGAGACCGCGTCGGGCGCCGTCAGACGCACCGTTCCGTCGACGCCGCTGTCGCGACCTTCGATGCGGCGCTCGAGCGCGGCGATCTCGTCGCGCAGCCGCACCGCGAGCGCGCGCATCTCCTCGCCCGCGGCGGTCGGCCGGAGGCTCGAGGGAGTCCGATCGAAGAGCCGCGTGCCGAGCCTCTCCTCGATGCCACGCAGTCGCCGCGAGAGCGTCGGATGGCTGATCCCGAGCGTCGTCGCGGCAGCGGAGAGCGTCCCGCGCTCCGCGATCGCCAACACGATGCGGAGGTCGTCCCAGCTCGCGCCCGAGGGCGATGTGCCGTGCGCGCTCATCGACGCGCCCAACATGACGTCGCGTGCGCCCCGCGACCAGATCGCCGCAGGGCGATCAGACCTTCGGCGCGTCCTTGAACATCTGGTTGAACGCCCAGACTTCCTTCGCGCGGAGGCTGCCGAACTGCACGCCGACCAGGCCGTCCTTGATCCACCGCACGGTCGCGGGGATCTCGGCGTCTTCCTTGAGCGGCGCGAGGCGCAGGCGTAGCCTGACCTCGGCACCGAACGTGACGCGATCCTTGATCTCGATCAGCGCACCGCCGAGGCTGACGTTCTGCGTCACGCCCGCCGACTCACCGTCGGGGTGCTTGAGGATCACATCCAGCGTGAGCGCATATCGCTCGTGGACTCTGCGTCCGCTGCTCATGGGCAGGTCGACACTGACCCTTCGCGATGAGTGAAGTCAAGCATCGTCTCCGCGTCGGGCCGGATCTCCTCGCAGCGATGCTCGTCGTCGTTCCGTCCTCACTGCTCGCCGCGATCTGGCTCTCGCCGCGCGCCGCGATCCCCGCGGAAATCCCGCCGCTCGCGATCGACGTCGCCGACGCGCGCGCGTCGATCGAGCACGAGCATCGCCTCGCCGCGCGTCCGCCGACCGACGACGACGCGCGACGCCGGCGCGCGCTCTACGAGGAGCAGAACGTCGCCTCGATCCACGGCGAGCCCGCCGAGCGCGGAGAGGCGCGCCGCGCCGAGCTGCGCGACGTGCTCGATCGGATGATCGACGCGCACGGCGACGCGGTCGTCGACGTGCTCCGCGCCGAGGACGTGGAGCGCATGATCCCGGCGCTCGCCGGCGAGGGCGACGACACCGCGCGCGCCGCGACGCTCGGCGACTTCCCCGAAGCGCTCGAGCGATGGGGCGCGATCGCCGACGGGCGCCGCGTCGCGCCCGATCTCGTCGTGCGCGCGCTCTACGCCGCGCGATGGAACGCGGTGCACGGACGCCCGCTCACCGATGGCCTCGACGACGCGCGGCTGCGCGCCTACCACGGCTGGCTCGCGCTCCACGGCGACGCCGCGGACGAGCGGCTGCGGCTCGCGGCGCTCGACGCGTACGAACGAGCCGGCGGCGCGCACGCCGACGAAGCGCGCGGCGTGCTCGCGTGGCGCGCCGGCGACGCCGAGGGCGCAGCGCTCGCGTTCACCCACGGCCACGAGCGGACCGGCGATCTCCGCCTCCGCAACCACGCCCTCGCCGCCGCCATGCGCGCCGCCGGGCCGGGCGAGCCCTGAGCGAGCGTCGAAACGGCTCGCCGGCACAGGGCGCTCCCGTCCGCGTGCGCGACACGCTCCCGTGCGGCCCCTCCGCCAGCGAGACTCCAGCTGGACCGAGCCGCCTTGCGCGTCGTCACCCTCGGGACATTCTTCGCGCTTTGCGCGTAGACTGGGCCGCGTTTCGTGCGTGACGGGAAGCAGGGGAGGGCCATGCGTTTCGATCTGAGGAAGACGCTCTTCATCCTCCCGAACCTCTTCACGCTCTCCAGCATCTTCTGCGGCTTCTACGCGATCGTCGCGTGCACCACCGCGAACGGCTCGGGCGAGACCAGCGCGGAGGACTTCTACCGCGCGGCGCTCCTCATCGTGTTCGCGATGTTCTTCGACGTGATCGACGGCCGCGTCGCGCGCCTGACCAAGACGCAGAGCGCGTTCGGCGTGCAGATCGACTCGCTCGCCGACGTCGTCTCGTTCGGCATCGCGCCCGCGATCCTCGTCTACCGCTGGTCGCTCCACACGCTCGGCGTCGGCGGCCTCATCGCCAGCTTCGCGTACGTCGCGTGCGGCGCCATCCGCCTCGCGCGCTTCAACGTGATGGCGACCAGCCCGAGCGGCGCGCCGAAGAAGCCGGGCAAGTACATCATGGGCCTGCCGATCCCCGGCGCGGCCGGCGCGCTGGTCTCGATCATCGTCGCGAACTTCGCGGTCACCGGCTCGCTCCAGAGCGCGCCCGAGGTGATGCTCGGCGTCGTGATCGCGCTCTCGTTCTTCATGGTGAGCACGGTCCCGTTCCGCTCGTTCAAGGACATCAAGCTCGGCTGGCGCAGCGTGATCTTCGTCGGCCTCACGATCGCGTCGAGCGCGGTGATCGCGGTGACCTACCACCCGTCGTTCGCGCTGGTGTGGCTCATCGTGGGCTACGTCGCGATCGCGGTGCTCGAGGCGGTGCTCGAGATCTCGCGCAAGGCCGCGCGCCTGGCGGGACGTCGCGGCTCGCCCGCGGCGACGGTCGAGCCCGCCGAAGAGAAGCAGCGCCCCAGCGTTCCGTGATGATGCGAACGTGTCTCCTGCTGTGCGCGGGCCTCGCCCTGGCGGCGTGCGACGGTGACGGCGCGCCGGACGACCTCGCCGCGAGCTGCGCCGGCGAGCGTGTGCTCGAGTGCGATCCCTACGAGTACACGGGGATCGCGAGCGCGATGGTGACGCCCGAGCGCATCGGGCCGCTCGATCCCGCCGCGCGCGCGACGGTGCACGTCGAGCTCGAGGCGTGCGACATGCGCCCGGGCGCGGCGAGCGTGCAGCTCTTCGCGCTGATCGCGCCCGCCGACGCGGGCGCCGACGAGGTGCGCGTCGTCGACCTCGGCCTGACCCTGCGCGACGACGGGACCAACGGCGACGAGGTCGGCAACGACGGCGTCATCGACCAGACCGTCGGCAACCCGTTCGGCCGCGAGATCCCGGAGCGCAGCGACATCACGCTGCGCTTCGTGCCGGTGCTCGCGGGCTGTCAGGGCGACCCGTTCGAGCTGACGTACCCGACCGGGACGCGGTTCGACATCTGATCGAGCAGCCCGCGTCACAACGCGCCACGTCGATCGTCATCTCCTCGAAGGAGAGACACGACATGAGCGACATCCGTTACGAACAGCAGATCCCGGCCGTCCTCTCGGCGCTCGGCGCGGTGCACCACGCGATCGACGAGCGCCCGCTCGAGCGCAAGCTGCACCACCTCGTGACGCTCCGCGCATCGCAGATCAACGGGTGCGCGTTCTGCGTCCGCATGCACACCCGCGAGGCGCGCGAGGACGGCGAGACGAACGAGCGCCTCGATCGCCTCGTGGTGTGGCGCCACTCCACCGACTTCGGCGAGCGGGAGCGCGCCGCGCTGGCGTGGACCGAGGCGCTCACCCACCTGCACCCCGACACCGACTACGCCGCGCTGCGCGCGCAGCTGCGCGCGTGCTTCACCGAGCCCGAGATCGCGGCGCTCACCGCGACCGTCGCCATGATCAACCTCTGGAACCGATTCCAGGTCGCGAGGCACTGATGACCGACGATCCGTTCACCCAGGCGCGCCCGATGCTGCTCGGGCTCGCGTACCGCATCCTCGGCTCGCGCGCCGACGCCGAGGACGCGGTGCAGGACACGTACGTGAAGTGGCTCGGCGCGCACGACGTCGAGAGCCCCGCGGCGTGGCTCACCGCGACGTGCACCCGGCGCTGCATCGACATGCTGCGCTCCGCGCACCGCTCGCGCGTGGACTACGTCGGACCGTGGCTGCCCGAGCCGCTCCACACGCCCGCGGACGAGCCCACCGACGCGTCGCTCGCGTCGTCGCTCGGCACCGCGTTCCTGCTCGTGCTCGAGCGGCTCACGCCGAAGGAGCGCGCCGCGTACCTCCTGCACGAGGTGTTCGACGTCTCCTACGCCGAGACCGCGCGCACCCTCGAGATCAACGAGACCGCGTGCCGCAAGCTCGTCTCGCGCGCGCGCACCCACGTCGAGCAGGCGAAGGTGCGCCACGTGACGCCGCGCGAGCGGCAGGACGAGCTGCTCGCCGCGTTCGAGGTCGCGATCACCTCGGGCGAGCTCGATCGCCTCTCCGCGCTGCTCGCCGACGACGTCGAGCTGCGCGCCGACGGCGGCGGCAAGGTCTCCGCGATCCGCGAGCCGCTCCACGGCAAGCAGGACGTGCTCGCGTTCGTCCGCCAGCTGGCCGCGTGGTGGCGCGACTACGAGTGGATCGCGACCGAGCTCAACGGTGGGCGCGGCGTGGTCCTGCGCGCGAACGGCACGATCACCACCTCGCTCACGTTCGCCTACGACGAGGCGGGCGCGGTCACGCAGGTGTTCATCGTGCGCAACCCCGACAAGCTCGCCGCGCTCGTGTCCTGAGGCCGACGTGGCGGGCTGGAGGGAGCTCTTCGCGGGCGCGGGCGCGCTGCGCGCGCTCGTGCTCGTCGGTGGGGTCGCGCTGCACGCGATCGACCTCTACGTCGCGACCACGATCCTGCCCTCGGTCGTCGCGGAGATCGGCGGGCTCGAGCGCTACGCGTGGAGCACCACGCTCTTCGTGGTCGCGTCGATCGTCGCGTCGGCGCTCTCGGCGCGCTTGCTCGCGCGGCTCGGCGCGCGTCGCGCCTACGTCGCGGCGTCCATCGTGTTCGGTGCCGGCGCGTGGATCTCCGCGAGCGCGACGTCGATGGACGCGATGCTCGCGGGCCGCGTGGTGCAGGGGCTCGGCGGCGGGCTCCTCGTCGCGCTGCCCTACGGGATGATCCGCACCCTCTACGACGAGCGTCTCTGGCCGCGCGCGATGGCGCTCGTCTCGGGGATGTGGGGCGTCGCGACGCTCGTGGGCCCGGCGATCGGCGGGGTGCTCGCCGAGCTCGGTGCGTGGCGCGCCGCGTTCGGATCGCTCGTCCCGGCGACGGCGCTCTTCGTCGTGCTCGCGCTGCGCGCGCTCCCGGGGCGCAACGAGACGAGCGTCGCGCCGCCGATCGCGTGGGCCCAGCTCGCGCTGCTCGCGGCGTCGGTGCTCGCGCTGTCCGGGGCGAGCGTCGCGCGCTCGAGCGCACCGCTCGTCGCGCTCGCGGTGGCGCTCGTGATCGCGCTCTTCGTCGTCGAGCGGCGTGCCTCGTCGCGCGTCTTCCCGCGGCTCGTCGCGCCGCTGGTGAAGCTCTACGCGGTGCTCTCGCTCCTCGCGATCACCGTCACCAGCACCGAGATCTTCGCGCCGCTCTTCCTCCAGGTGCTGCACGGGCGCTCGCCGCTCGTCGCGGGCGCGCTCGCCGCGCTGATGGCGGGCGGGTGGACGCTCGGCTCGCTCGTCGGCTCGAGCGCGCGCGATCCGCGGACCATCGAGCGCGCGCTGCGGGTCGCGCCGGGGATCGTGCTCGTCGCCACCCTCGCGTGCGCTTGGCTCGTGCCCGCGCGCGCCGACGACGGCGCGCTCGTCCTGCCGATCGCCGCCGCGCTGGCGACGCTCGGAGTCGGCGTCGGCATCGCGTGGCCGCACGTGCTCACCCGCGTGCTCCAGGTCGCGCCCGCCGACGAGCCCGAGCTCGCGTCGGCGTCGATCACCACCGTGCAGCTCTTCGCGACCGCGCTCGGCGCCGCGCTCGCGGGCGTGATCGCGAACGGCGCCGGGCTCGCCACGCCCGACGGCGTCTCCCGCGCCGCGCTCGCGCTCTTCGCGACGTTCTCGCTCGCGCCCGCGGCGTGCCTCGCGCTCTACTCGACGACCGGCAGCTTCCGCACCGCGCGCGCTTCGTAGCGCGCCTCGCGCGTCTCGGTCGCGCGCTCCGGGCGCACGTGCTCGGGGCGCGCGCGCCACGCCTCGAGCACCTCGGGATCGAGCAGGTGCGTGGGACGCACGTTGCCCAGCGCGCGCATCATCACGCTGCGCACGTCGGGGTGCTGCGCCTCGAGCTGCGCCAGCAGCGCGCTCATCTTCTCGCGCTGCAGGCCCTCCTGCGAGCCGCACAGGTTGCACGGCAGGATCGGGAACGCCTCGAGCGCCGCGTACTCCGCGATGCGCGCCTCGTCGCACTCGATCAGCGGGCGGATCACCCGGAAGCGCCCGTCGTCGGTCACGTAGCTCGCGGGCATCGCCTGCATCTTCCCCGCGAAGAACAGGTTCATCAGGAACGTCTCGAGCGCGTCGTCGCGGTGGTGCCCGAGCGCGATCGCGCTGCACCCGAGACGCTCCGCCGCGCTGTAGAGGATCCCACGGCGCAGGCGCGAGCACACCGTGCAGTACGTGCCGCCCGGCGCCGTCCGCGCGAGCACCTCCGAGTACGTGTCCTCGCGCAGGATCTCGTACGCCTTGCCCCGCTGCGCGAGCCACGCCTCGAGCGGCGCGCCGTCGTAGCCCGGCTGCGCCTGATCGAGGTGCACCGCGACGAGCTCGACCGAGAACGGCAGGCGCGGCACCAGCTTGTCGAGCAGCGTGAGCAGCGTGTAGCTGTCCTTGCCGCCGCTGAT
Organism: Sandaracinus amylolyticus; assembly: GCF_000737325.1. Classification (NCBI taxonomy): domain Bacteria; kingdom Pseudomonadati; phylum Myxococcota; order Polyangiales; family Sandaracinaceae; genus Sandaracinus; species Sandaracinus amylolyticus. The sequence continues at coordinate 7,721,295 of NZ_CP011125.1, read as the reverse complement.
CGCGACCATCACGCGCTCGCCCGGACGCAGCAGCTCCCAGCGCTCGCACGTCGTCTTCAGCGTGCGATAGAGGTGCTTCTCGAGGACGCGCCGTCGCTCTTCCATGACGCGTCGGACTAACACCGCGCGCCCTCGGCGTCGACGGGCGGTGGACGGCTCCCGCCGTGCCTAGTTGCGTCGTGTGGCCGGCCCGCTCCCCGAAGGCTCGCTCGCCGCGGGTGTCCCCGCTCGTGTCTCTCCGCTCGCCGACCTGATCGCGGCGCATCGCCACGCGCTCCTCGCGTGCGGGGCGCCCTCCGCGAGGGCCGACGGCGCGCTCGACGCGGTGGTCGATGCGCTGATCACGAGCCTCCGCGCGGGGTCGAGCGAGGGTGCGCGCGAGTCGGTCGGTCCGATCGCGAACCTCGAGGCCTTCGTGCGCGAGCACGACGCGCTCCGCGAGTGCCTCCTCGATCTCGTCGCGGCGCACACGTCGCTCGTCGCGCTCGCCGAGCTGCGGATCGCGCTCGCGTTCCTCGCCGAGCGCGTCGCGGCCGGGGTCGCGTCGTTCGTCGGCGCGCGCGCCGAGCTCGCCGAGGCGCAGACCGCCGCGATCCTCGACGTCGCGCTCGACGCGATCGTCTCGATGGACGCCGACGGTCGCGTCGTCGCGTGGAACCGCGCCGCGGCGCGCATGTTCGGGTACACGCTCGACGAGGCGCTCGGGCGCTCGCTCGCCGAGCTCGTGATCCCTCCGCACCTGCGCGATGCGCACACGCGCGGCGTCGCGCGCTACAACGCGACGCGCGAGAGCCGCATCCTCGATCGACGCCTCGAGATGCCGGCGATCCGTCGCGACGGCTCGGCGCTCACGGTCGAGCTCACGATCACCAGCGTGCCGAGCGGCGGCGCGCCGTGGTTCACCGGCTACCTGCGCGACATCACCGCGGTGAAGCGCGCCGAGGACCGGCAGCGCGTCCTGCTGCGCGCGTCCGAGCTGCTCGCGTCGTCGCTCGAGCTGCACACGACGCTCGGCTCGCTCGTCGAGCTCGCGGTGCCCGCGATCGCCGACTGCTGCGTCGTCGAGATCCCCGGCGAGAGCGGGCGTGAGGGGACGCTGCTGGTGCACCACGCGGACCCCTCCCAGCGCGAGCGCGCGCACGCGCAGCTCCGGGCGTCGTCGCGCGAGCCCCCGCGCGTCCTCCGCACCGGCGAGGCCGAGCTCCATCCAGGCCTCGAGCGCGAGCGCTTGGCGAGCGACGTCGATCTCGCGGCGCTCCACGCGATCGGCGCGCGCTCGGTGATCCGCGTCCCGCTCGCGGCGCGGGGCCGCGTCCTCGGCGCGCTCACGCTCGCGAGCGCGAGCTGGCGCTACGCGCACGACGATCTCGACTTCGCGCGCGAGCTCGCCGTGCGCGCCGCGCTCGCGATCGACAACTCGAGCCTCTACCAGTCGGCGCAGCGCGCGGTGGTCGCGCGCGAGGACGTGCTCGCGATCGTCTCGCACGATCTCCGCAACCCGCTCTCCGCGATCCGCACCAGCGCGTCGCTGCTCGGGCGCACCGGCGACGAGCACGCGGCGGGACGGCTGATCGAGACGATCCAGCGCGCGTCGGGCCGCATGGAGCGCCTGATCCGCGACCTGCTCGACCTCGCCGCGATCCAGGCGGGACGGCTGACGATCGTGCAGAAGGACGAAGACCCTCGCGAGATCGTCGCCGAGGCGGTCGAGCTGCAGGAGCCGCTCGCGCGCGAGAAGGAGCTGCACCTCGTCGCCGAAGTCGCGCTGCCGGCCGGCGTCGTCGTGCGCTGCGATCGCGAGCGCGTGCTGCAGGTCTTCTCGAACCTCGTCGGCAACTCGATCAAGTTCTGCCGCCGCGGCGAGACGATCACGGTGGGCGCGGCGCTGACCGAAGGCGCGCTCGAGATCGTGGTGGCCGACACCGGCCCCGGCATCGCGCCCGCGGAGCTGCCCCACGTGTTCGATCCGTACTGGTCCGCGCGCCGCCACGCGCGCCGCGGCACGGGCCTCGGGCTGTTCATCACGAAGGGCATCGTCGACGCCCACGGCGGCACGATCCACGCGGAGAGCGAGCTCGGCGTCGGCACCACGTTCACGTTCACGCTGCCGCTCGCGAGCGCGTGAGCGCGCGATCGTCGCGACATGAGAGAACATCCCGCGTGCTCGCGCGTCGATGGCGAGCACAGGAGGCTCCATCCATGTCGCGTTCCTTCGTCTCGTCGCTCCTCGCGCTCTCGGTCGTCGTTCTCTCCGCGTGCGGCGGATCGTCCTCGAGCGAGCCCGCATCGACATCCGACACCACCGGCAGCGAGCAGGCCGCGTCGGACGACACGACGACCACACAGCACACGCCCGGAGAGTCGGAGCACCGCTGCTCGCAGGAGCTCGCGGCCACCGACTGCACCGGCTGCACGATCCGCGAGACCGGTGACCCGGTGGCGGCCGCGACCCCGATCTGCGAAGCGACCCGCGAAGGCGAGGTCGTCGCCTGCCTCGAGGCGTGCTGCACCGGCTGCCCGCGCGAGTGACGTGATCGAGAGGACGCGCGCGAAGCGCGCGGATCAGCTCGCGGGCGTGTCGCCGCCCGGCGCGGGCGTGACACCGGGATCGGTGTCGCTGCTCGCGCCGCGCTCCGCGGCGGCCTCGGCCGCGCGGATCGCGCCGAGGATCGGCTCTTCGTCGATGCCCTCGGCAGCGAGGTAGGCGGCGACCGAGTTGACCACGCGGATCCACTGGTTGCGCGCCGCGCCGCTCTTGAGGACGAGCTGGCCCTCGGCGCCGAGCGCCGCGCGCTTCACCTCGCCCTCGCCGAGCGCACGCGCGCTCGACTGCAGCAGCGCGAAGAGCTCCTCGCCGGTGCGTCCGTCGAGGAACTTCAGCTTCGCGAGCGTGCGGCGCATCGCCGGCGTGACGCGTGCCTCGCGCAGCTTGCCCTCGCCGGCCTCTTCCACATAGCTGCGCTGCACGATCGCGGCGCCGGTCGGGAAGAGCGCGTCGCGCAGCAGCCCGAGCGAGACGCGGGCCTCGTCGGTCTCGGCGATCACGATCTCGCCGTCGAGGCGATAAAGCAGCGCGCGCACGCACGCGTCGTGTCGCGCGTCGAGCGACGTCATCTCGGTCACGAGCTTCGCGAGCGCGGTGTTCGGCGGAGGCTGCGCGGCGATCATTCCGTCGTACGCGCGCTCCAGCTGTCCGAGCGGACCCTCGGCGCCGCGCACGGCTTCGAGCGCCTTGCGTCGTTTGCCCCCTGGCGCGAGCAGCTCCGCGGTCAGCTCCACGATCTGGGCATTCGTCAGACTCTTGAGCGCCATCGTTCCCCCCGTTGGCTGCCGACGTGGTAGCGGAACCGAGCGGCGTCGATCAAGAGCCGCACGCGCAGTCGCGCGAACCCGATCCGCGCCGGCGCGAGCCGCGCCTGCGCGTGTCGCGTCGCGGACGGCCCGGCGCGAGCCGCGCGCCGACGTGCGCGAACCAGGCGCGCTGCGGCGAGAGCTTCCGCGTCGGCGACCGAACCATCCGCAGCCCGGCTCGGGCCGGCTTCTCGTCGGTGGAAATCACTCCACTCCGAGCGAGAGCTGCCCCGAATCCGGTTCGCGTGGCGCGGCACGAAGCGCCGACCGTCCCGCGAACGGTCCACGTCGCCACGGACCCGGCGCGCGCCGCGTCGGCGGTGTAGGCGCGCCGGAGGTTCGCGCGCGCCGCGGGCTGCAGACGGTTCGACGTCGCGCGCGACCGGCGCGTACGTCCGACGCGAGCACGATCCGCGGGGACTCGAGATCGCGCCGACCGCGAAGCAACCCCACCACGAGCGGCCCGCTCGACGAGACCCAGCTCGAAACGGCTGCGAGCGCGAGCGCGCGTCAGCGCGCCCTGCGCGAGCGTGCACACCGAAGCCTCACGGTCAGCACCCAGGTCGTCCTCGAGATCGCGCTCTCGCGAGCGACCAGCGCGTGCTCAGCGCGCGCGACGCGGATCACGGCTCGGCGAGCGACGCGAGCTGGGGACATCGGTTTCGGTCGCCGTGGAGGAGGCTCGAGGTCGGCTGCGCTGGAACAGCCGTGCACGAGCACGTGGCACGTGCACGTGTACGATTCACGACGCGGCGCCTCGCGACGCGAGCGCCGCGCGCTGTCTGCGGCCTGGATCGCGGAGCGCGGCGTGGCGATCTGCGGGGACTCGAGATCGCGCCGACCGCGAAGCAACCCCACCACGAGCGGCCCGCTCGACGAGACCCAGCTCGAAACGGCTGCGAGCGCGAGCGCGCGTCAGCGCGCCCTGCGCGAGCGTGCGCACCGAAGCCTCACGGTCAGCACCCAGGTCGTCCTCGAGATCGCGCTCTCGCGAGCGACCAGCGCGTGCTCAGCGCGCGCGACGCGGATCACGGCTCGGCGAGCGACGCGAGCTGGGGACATCGGTTTCGGTCGCCGTGGAGGAGGCTCGAGGTCGGCTGCGCTGGAACAGCCGTGCACGAGCACGTGGCACGTGCACGTGTACGATTCACGACGCGGCGCCTCGCGACGCGAGCGCCGCGCGCTGTCTGCGGCCTGGATCGCGGAGCGCGGCGTGGCGATCATCGAGCGACGACGCGACCCGAGTGATGCGGAGCCCGCGCTCGCGCGGTCGACGACGTCGTGACGCGCACGATTCATGACGCGGCGCCTCGCGACGCGAGCGCCGCGCGTCGTCCGCGCCGCCAGGATCGCATCGCGCATGGCCGCGATCACCGAGCCACGTCACGCGTCGAGTGATGCGGAGCGCGGCGCCCGCGCGCGGTCGAACCACGTCGTGACTCGTACACGTGCACGTGCCACGTGCTCGTGCACGGCTGTGACGCCGCTCGCGATCGTCCTCAGCGCGGCCACCGAGCTCGTGCTCAGCGCGCGCGCCGCGGGTTCTCGTACACGCTGATGATCGGCACTCCGTCGTACGTCAGCACGTACACCGGATCGACGCGCCCGAACGCCATCCAGATCTGATAGTCGACCTCCACGAAGTGATCCTCGTGGTGGACGATCGCGTAGTCCGCGCCCGTGAGATCCCAGCTCGCGCGGATGTCGTCCCGCAGCCGCCCGTCGCGCTGCAGCATCCGCCACGCGCTCGGAAGCGTGTCGCAGATCCACACGCTGCCGCGCTCGGGCACGTGCTCGTTCAGCCACGGCACGAGGCTGCCCGTCGTGAAGCCCCAGAACTGCCGCATCATCCCGAGGTCCGCCGCGCCCGGGACACCGCCCGCCGCCGCGCCGTAGAACGAGAGCCCGAACGGGTGGCTGTGCACGGTGTCGACCGCGCTCGGCGCGAGCAGCACCGCCGCCGTGAGCGCGGGCGTCGCGTCCTTGAGCTTCGGGGCGTGATCACCCGCCCACTCGCGCACCGCGCGCGCGACGCGCACGAACGCGAGGCCCGCGAAGATCGCCATGAACACCCAGCCCGCGATGAAGTGCTTCGTGCCGCCGAAGATCGGCGTCCACGGCATCGCGATGACGACCATCGGTGCGAGCATCGAGCCGAACACGAGCACGTCCGTGCACTGGCGATCGCCCTCGACGCGGCCGTGCGGCCACACGCGCTTCACGAGCCACGGCGGCACCAGCGCGCGCGCCCGCAGCGCGACGCCGGCGATCGCGAGGATCACGACGACGACCGACATCGTCATCAGCGTCATCACGAACGGGAACACGATCGGCCCCGGCGGGCCGAAGTACGTCCGCCCGAGGAACGCGGTGTTGTAGTGCACGTGGTGCAGGTGGAACGACGCGTACTCCGAGAAGCGCGCGGCCGTGTCGTGCCACATCCACGGCCAGAGCCCGACGAAGATCGGCGGCCCCAGCACCGCGAACGCGAGCAGCCACCACGGCACCAGCGTCGTGACCTTGCCCTTGCCGGCGCGGCGCGCGGCGAGCTCGCCGGGCATCACGAAGAAGAGCCAGTGCACCATCAGCACGAGCGGGAGGATCCACGCGTTGTGCTTCGTCTCGAGCGCGAGGCCGTACGCGATGCCGGCGACGATCGCCCAGCGCGGCTCGGCGAGCGAGCGCCAGTAGCAGTACGTGACGAGCGTCAGCATCGTCACGATCGGCACGTCGAAGCAGTCGAGGTGCGAGTGGTAGAAGACGTTGGGCATCAGCGCCCACGCGACCGCGGCGAACGCGCCCACCGCGCGCCCGTAGGCGCGCGCGCCGAACGCCCAGATGAGCCACAGCACGAGCGCGCTCATCAGCATCCCGGGGAACCGGAACGCCATCGAGTCCTCGGGGAAGAGATCCCACGTGCGGTGCGCGAGCCACGAGAGCGCGAAGAGCGACTTCGGGAGCGAGGGGTGCTCGTGGTTGTTCTCCCAGAACCGATCGATGCTCGCCTGCTCGAGCGCGGCGTCGCGATCCTCGGCGAGCAGCTCGAACCACTGCGCGTAGCGCTCGGCGGCGTCGACGTAGAAGCCCTCGTCGCGCGCCATGCCGAGGTCGCGCGAGGTCGCGAGCAGGAGCGCGCAGTAGCTCACCGTCAGCACGAGGCCGACGAGGTGATCGCGCCACCCGAACGGACGACCGGTGATCATCGCGCGGCCTCCTCGCCGGAGACGGAGCGCGTGCTCGCGGCCCAGCAGAGGGTGCGCAGGTGCGGGTTGGGCGCGCTCACCTCGACGTCGATGGTGCCGCGCTGGCCGCGCAGCGCCTCGGGGATGGCGGCCTCGATGCGCTTCCAGCCGTCGCCGTCGCGGTGCACGAGGCGACCGATCTCGCGCCCGTCGACGCGCAGGACGACGTCGACCTCACCGCCGCTCATCGTGCGCTCGTGCTCCCACCAGAGGCCCGCGTGCAGCACCACGCGCTCGCCGAGCGGCACGTCGCGATAGGTCGCGCGCACCGGCTCTTCGCCCTGCGGGTGCTGCCACACGCAGCGACGCGGCAGCATCGCGAGATCCTCCTCGACCGTCGCGCCGACCCAGAGCCACGGGCGGCGCGGATCGCACACGTGGCGCTCGGCGGGCGTCATCGGGCCCGCGCCGAGCCCGCCGCCCGAGGGACGAGCGCTGCGCTGCGGGCGACAGAGACGCGCCTCGCCGCCCTCGAGGAGCGCGACCTCGGCGTCCATCACGTGCTCGACCAGGTCGTAGAGGATCGGCTCGGGCGCGAGATCCCAGCGCTCGATGCGCACGCGCCCGAAGGTCTCGACGTGATCGGGCGCGCGCGCCGGCGCCTCGGCGCTGCGGTGGCCGCGGATCGAGAGCTGCCAGAGGCGCGCGTAGGGCGTGAGATCGGCGCGCCCCGCGCTGCGCAGATCGAGCAGGTCGCCGACCGCGGCGCGCATCAGCGGATCGGCCCAGTGCGGCGCGACCGTGACGACGTCGCCGTCGCGCCAGTCGGCGCGCACCCGCGCCGCGGCGCCCTGCCAGTCCGACCAGGGCACGACGCGCGACTGGGTGACGACGTGCGCGACGACCTCGATCACCGCGAGCGCGAGCAGGACGAGCCAGGCGCGGCTCGCGCGCGGACGCTGCGTCGGAGCGCGCGGCGGGGGCGCGGCGGGCGGAGGATCGGGCAGGGGGCGCGAGGTCACGGGGAGCCGCAGGATCGCGCCCTCGGCGCGTTGGCGGGGCCGAATCCTAGCCCGAAGACCACTCGTGTCGATCGTCGGGCGAGGCCGCCGCGCCCGGTGTGTCGATCAGCTCACTCCAGCTGGAGTGCTCGGTGGCGAAGGGCCCGCACGGGAGCGTGCGTCGCACGCGGACGGGAGGGCGCTGCGCCGGCGAGCCGATTCGGAGTGTCGCTCACTCCAGCTGGAGTGCTCGGTGGCGAAGGGCCCGCACGGGAGCGTGCGTCGCACGCGGACGGGAGGGCGCTGCGCCGGCGAGCCGATTCGGAGTGCCGCTCACTCCGCGGGCACGCACGTGTAGTCGACGGCCATCCGCTCGAGGTTGGGCGTCGAGGAGCGCAGCGCGTCCGACGAGAGCACGGCGGTCACGCGCAGGTGGCGCAGGCCGTCGGCGTATCCGCGCGCGCGCAGCGCCGGCAGGATCGGGCGGGGCGACGTCGAGCCCGGCACCAGGATGCTCGCGCGGGGCGCGCCGGGGATGCCGGCCGGATCGTCTGCCGCCTGCAGCTGGAACTCGATGCTCGTGCCCGCCGGCGTCGTCGCGGTCCAGGCGAGCGAGCCCCAGTCGGGGCGCTCGTTGTCGGCGCAGCGCGCGGTCGAGTCGTAGTCGCGCCAGTAGGTGCCGCTCGCCGGGTACTCGGCGCGCACCGGCGGGACGACGATGCGCACCGGGACGCTGTCGAGCACGTACGTGCCGTCGCCGACGAGCTCGAGCGTGAAGTCGAACACCTGCGCGACCGCGGTGCGCGGCACGCCGGTCGGCGCGACGCCGGTGTTGTGGAAGACGACGTCGAACCCGACGTCGCTACCGGGCAGGCACTGCCCGCACATCGAGCCGGTGCGCGGGCCGGTGCAGCGCGACGCGGGGCAGTTGTTGATGGTGATCGACTGCACGAAATTGCGCTCGTCGAACGCCGTCGCGGGGTCGTCGGTGGCGCGCGCGCTCACGTCCATGCGCGAGTAGTTCGCGAGGCGCTGCACGGCCTGCACGACCGTGCTGTCGAGGCCGGAGCCGCTGTTCGAGATCGTGTAGACGAAGGGCTCGCCGGAGTCGTCGACGCTGCCGGTCGCGATGCCGACGTCGCGCAGGTCCTGCAGCAGGTCGGGGCAGAACGTGCCCTCGTCGCCGCTCGCGCCGTCGCTGCACGAGCGGATGCCGATGAACTTCACGTTGCGCGCGCGCAGCGCGTGCGAGGTGTGCTCCCAGTACGCCGGCGCCTGGGCGCTCGGGTAGGGCGGCGAGCCGTCGGTCGGCACGCGGCCGTTGACCGAGAGGTAGTAGCTGCCGTCCGCGCCGTCCCAGCCGTCGACGACGACGTAGTAGGTGCCGGGGTCGAGCACCGTCGTGATCATCGACGCGGTGCCGCTGAAGTAGATGTCGTCGCTGCAGGTGACGCGGTTCGCGGCGGTGACCGAGCTGCGGAACAACGAGAGCACCGTGTCGTAGCTGCTGAACTGGCTGTACGTGGTGAGCTGCACGCGGCGGCGCTGGGTCAGCGTGAAGCGGAACACCGCGTCCTCGCCCGAGCCGTTGCAGCCGACGACGGCGGTGTCGTAGTCGTTGCCGAGGCGGTAGGTCGAGCTGCCCTGGGTCCAGCGGGTGCGGCCCGCGTACACGACCTGCTGGTTCGAGCCGACCGTCGCCGTGATGTCGCCCATGTCCCAGGCCGTCGCCTGGGTGTCGTTGCGGTAGCGCATCGAGGCCGAGCCGCCCTGCTCGAGCGACACCGTGGTCGCGGCGGGCCAGCGCTGATCGAACGCGTAGTCGAACTGGCGATCGGGTCCCTCGTGCATCGGCGCGTCGCTGAAGCCGATCACGATCGGGATCGCGCCGGTGCGGAAGCAGCCGTAGCCCCAGCGCCCCGCGGGGCACGCCGAGAACGACGGGTTCGACCCGCGCGCGGGATAGTACGTGCCGAGGCCGTTGCCCGTGACCGTCGAGTAGAGGCCCTGCGCCATGGACTCGGGCCAGTCGACGTTGCCCTGGGTGACGAGGCCGTTGACCGCGTTCTGCACCGCGGTGAAGTCCGACGTGACGTCCTGCACGTGCACGTAGACCGGGTTCTCGCTCGAGCCGTACGGCGTGAGCGGGTACTCGCGGAAGTAGCCGACGCCGAATTGCGCGTTCGGGATGATGCAGTTGATCGCGCCCAGGATGCCGCGGCACGCCGACGAGCCCTGGAACTGCACGTTCATCGCGTAGGTGCCGGCGCCGCCGTTCCAGCCCTCGAGCAGGATGTAGTAGGTGCCCGCGGCGAGCGTGCGCGTGATCTGCGAGCGACGGCTGCCGCCGACGTCGTCGACGCACTGGACCTCGCCGAACGTCGAATTGCGCAGCGAGAGGACGGTGTCGTAGCCGAGCGGCTCGAGCGTCTCGATCATCACCGTCTGCTCGGACGTGAGCGTGAAGCGGAACACCGCGTCGGCGGCGGTGCCGCCGCCCGAGCACCCGGCGGCGTGATCGTTCGCCATGCCCGCGGTGGTTCCGGTGACGGGATACACGCCGGGCAGCGGATCGGTGCCGAAGTCGTACGCGCTGCCCATCGCCTCGTTGCCGCTGACCGCGCGCGACGGATAGAGCGTGCCGCCGAGGTAGTTGCCGCTCGTGAGCGCGTTGCGGAGCGTCGAGATCTCGCCCGCCATCGACGCGGTGGCGTCCATCAGGACGTAGACGTCGGCGGCGTTGATCGTGGTGCTGATCGAGATCGGATCGGGGCCCTCGGTCGCGCCCTCGGGCAGGAGGTGGAAGATGCCGCCTTCCTCGGTGAAGCCGTCGCGCGTGGGGTCGGTCGGGAACGCGTCGAAGTCGTCGGGCACGCCGTCGCCGTCGCGATCGCCGCTGCCCATGTACGTGCCGCTCGGGGGGAGCTCGACGCCGGTGCCGCCGGGGCGGAGCACGACGCCCGACGAGTTGCCCGACGTGACGTCGCCCGGCGTCGTGGGCTGATCGACGTACTCGAAGCAGCGCGGGTCGCACGCGTTGCACTGCGTGGGGCCGGTGATCAGCGGCGCGGTGACGACGCCGGGGGTGCGCTCGTAGGGCGCGACCTCGCACGCGGTCCACGCGCCGTCGCGGCAGTAGCGCTCGCCTGCGCCGAGGCACACGCGCTCGCCGTCGACGACGACCGGCTCGGGGTAGCACTCGACGGGCTCGGTGCCGGGCTCGCACGGGCAGCCTTCGTCGGGACGCACGCAGCTGGACGGGCCGCCGTCGACCTCGCCTCCGCCCCCCGGTCCGGGCGGCGGCGTCGGCGCGCCATCGGCTGCCTCGCACGCGACGGCCGCGAGCGCGGCGAGGACGAGCCACGCGCGCGGGAGCGCTGGCGCGGACGAGACGAAGCGGGTTCGGCGGAGGCGCATGCGAGACTCCTCGGTCACATGGCAGAGCCGGCGATGCAGCGCGGCGGCGACTCGCGATCGAACGTCGCGCAGACCTGGCGGGGCGGGCAGTCGGAGGGCGAGTCGCAGGTGCCGGCGGGGCGCGCGCACTCGGGCTGGCCCTGGCCCGAGAGGTCGACGCACTCGGCGGGCGTCTCGTCGGAGCACTCGGCGGCGGTGCGGCAGAGCCCGCCGTAGCGCGTGCACTCGCTGGCGCGGCTCACCGGGAACACGGTGCAGACGGTGCCGGGATCGCAGTCGGCGTTGGTCGCGCACGCGGCGCTCGGGATCGAGCACTCGAGCGAGCCGTCGAGGTCGACGTCGACGCAGCGCCCGCCCGGGAAGTCGGCGCACCCGGCGTCGCTCGCGCACGGGCGATGGACGCGCGCGCAGAAGCCGCCGCCGAGCGTGCTGGTCGGGATGCGGCAGACGTAGCCGCGCGGGCAGTCCTCGACCTCGACGCACGGGACGCGGCGATCGACGCAGGTGCCGCCCTCGCACTCGAATCCGGCCGGACACTCGCGGCTGTCGACGCATCCCGCGACGGGACGCTGGCACGTGCCGCCGACGCACGCGGAGCCGGCCGGGCAGTCGGCGAGCGCGCCGCAGGGCGCGCCGGCGGGGTGACATCGCGCGGTGCCGCAGACGTCCTCGATGCAGCGCTCGCCAGCGGCGCAGGTCGCGTCGCCGGTGCAGGCGGGCGCGGGACGCGGGCAGGGGCACAGATCGGTACACGTGCCACCGTCGGTGGCGGCGTCGGGCTCGGCGGGACCGGCGTCCATCTTCATCGCGTCGCCGGGCGGCGCGTCGGTGGGGGTGCCCGCGTCGTCGGGCAGCGCCCCGTCGGGCAGCGCGCCGTCCATGCCGCCGCCGTCGGGGATCGCGGCGTCGAGGTCGGAGCCGCCGCCGTCGCCGCGCGACGCGTCGCGCGCTCCTCCGTCCTGCGGCACGACCGGCGGGCGATCGTCGCCGCAGGCGCTCAGGGAGGACGCGAGCGTGCCCACGAGGGCGAGCGCGAGCAGCTGACGCATGGTCGGGCGATGCCGCTCAGCAAGGAACGTTCCGGCGATGGAGGATCCCGAGATCGCGCGCGATCCCGAGCGCGTGGTGGCGGTCGCACCCGCACCAAGTTGCAGAGTCTGCACTTTTTTCACTCCCCCACGGAGTGCTCGTCCCGCAGGTCCCGGACGGGAGCGCGCGACGCGCGCGCACGGTAGGGACCTGCGGGCGAGCCGATCTTTCACTCCCTACGGAGTGCTCGTCCCGGCGGGCGAGCCCGTGGTCTGCGCCTTCAGTCGCACTGGACGCGCGTGAGGAGCACGCGGGTGCGCCCGCCGCTCACGTCGACGCGCGCGATGGCGAGCCGGCCGTCGTCGGTCGCGCGCATCACGAGCGAGCCCTCGGCGGTCGCGGGGCCGAGCGGAACGGTCGCGCGCGGCTGAAGGCTGGTGTCGAGGAAGGCGAGCGTCAGCGTCGCGCCGCCGGCGCCGGGCGCGCGGTAGGCGACGGCGAACGTCCCGCCGTAGCGCGCGATCGAGGGCTCGGTGCCGGCGCCGACGATGCGCTCGGTCCCCAGCGTCCCGAGGCGATCGATCGAGCGCACGCGGACCTGCGGCGCGCCGCCGCCCGCGACGATGCCGAACACGAGGACCGCGGCGTCCTCCTCGGTGACCGCGTCGAGCGTGCCGTTCGCGGTCGGCTCGACGTTCACCACGCGCTCGCCGCCCGCGGGCGGGACGCCGCGCGCGTCGAGGGCGGCCGCGACCACCTGGCTCGCGGTGCCCTGCTCGCGGTGCCACACGGCGTACGGACCGCTCTCGGCGGGCACGAGCACGCTCGCGAGCGGGACCTCGTCGCCGCTCGCCAGCGTGCGCGCGTCGCCCTGGGGCGTGCCCGTCGCGTCGAACCATCGCGTGCGGAACGCGCGCGACGCACCGCCGGGCGCGGTCTCGGTCCACGACGCGACGAGCCCGCCGTCGCTGGCGACGAGCGCGACGCGGTCGTCGCGGCCTGCCTGCGTCGTGAGGCGCCACGCGGCGCCGGTGGGCGTGCCGTCGGCCGCGAGCGGCAGCGCGTACACCTCGTAGCCCGCGTCGGGGTTCGCCTGGTAGCCCGCGACGAACCCGTCTCCGCGCCGCGCGGCCGCCGCGCCTCCGAGCAGCGAGCGGAGCATCGTCGATCGCGGCTCGGGCGCATCGCCGGTGGCGGGCACGATCGTCCACTGGAGCTCCGTGAACGTGTCGACGCGACCGACCCACGCCGCGAGCCACGTGCTCGCGCCGGCCGCCAGCGCGACGCGCTCGTTGCGCTCCTCCGAGAGGTCCGCGAGCGTGAGCTCGTCGCCGGTGCACGGCAGGACGCCGGCATCGGCGTCGCCGCCGTCGAGCGGCATCGCACCGTCCTCGAGCACGCCGCCGTCCTCGTCGCCGGCGTCGCCGCCGCCGTCCTCGCCGGCCGCGTCTCGCACCTGCGCGTCGCGAGGGCCTGCGTCGGTCGGGACCGACGGGACGTCGTCGTCGCCGCACCCCCCGGCGAGCACCAACGCGACGAGGAGTGACACCGACGATCGGAGCGAGCGCATCGCGCGCCAGTCTATCCGCGAGCGCTCGGAGGCGGAAGGTTGCGGCGGATCACGAAGGAGCCCAGAACGCCCTCCGATGCGCGCGAACGTCGACCGCTGTCTCGCCGCGATCGCGCGCGCGCTGCCCGACGATCGCGTGATCACCGACGCCGACGTGTGCGCGGCGCACGCGCGCGACGAGAGCGAGGCGGTGGGCGCGATCCCCGACGCGGTGATCCGCGCGCGCGGTGCGCAGGAGATCGCGGTGGTGATGCGCGAGGCGAGCGCGCACGGAGTGCCGGTGACGCCGCGGGGCGCGGGCACCGGCCGCACCGGCGGCGCGGTGCCGGTGCGCGGCGGGATCGTGCTCGCGTGCGATCGCATGCGCGACATCGTCGAGATCGATCGTGTGGACTCGCTCGCGGTGGTCGAGCCCGGGCTCGTGACCGGCGCGCTCTACGAGGCGGTCGAGCGCGAGGGGCTCTTCTGGGGGCCCGATCCGAACTCCTGGGAGCAGTGCACGATCGGCGGGAACGTCGCGGAGAACGCGGCGGGGCCGCGCGCGTTCAAGCACGGCTCGACGCGCGACTGGGTGCTCGGGCTCGAGGTCGTGACCGCGGAGGGCACGATCCTGCCGCTCGGTCGGCGCACCAAGAAGGGCGTGACCGGCTACGACCTCACGTCGCTGATCGTCGGCAGCGAGGGCACGCTCGCGTTCGTCACGCGCGCGGTGCTGCGGCTCGCGCCGCTCGCGGAGCGCGTGATCACGGTGCTCGCGTTCCTCGATCGCGAGGACGCGATCGCGCCCGCGGTGAGCGCGGCCCTGAGCGCGCGCGTGGTGCCGCGCTGCATCGAGCTGCTCGACGCGGAGACGCTCGCGATCCTGCGCGCGGGCGCGTCGGCGATCGCGATCCCCGAGGCGGCGAAGGCGCTGCTGGTGATCGAGCTCGAGGGCACGAGCGAGACCGTGGAGAGCGAGCTCGCGCGGCTCGGTGACGCGCTGGTGAGCGTGTCGCCGTTCGATCCGCTGGTCGCGACCGAGACGAGCGAGCGCGAGCGCTTCTGGCGCGTGCGGCGCGACATGTCGCGCGCGCTGCGTCGCAGCGCGGGGTTCAAGCTGAGCGAGGACGTCGTGGTGCCGCGGCGTCGCCTCGCCGAGCTGATCACGACGTGCCGCGAGATCGCAGCGCGCCGCGGCATCCGCATGCCCGCGTACGGCCATGCCGGCGACGGCAACCTGCACGTGAACCTGCTCTGGGATCACGCCGAGCAGGAGCCCGCGGTGCAGCAGGCGATCCGCGAGCTCTTCGAGACGACGATCGCGCTCGGCGGGACGCTCAGCGGCGAGCACGGCATCGGCGTGCTCAAGGCGCCGTACCTGCCGCTCGAGCAGCCCGAGCCCCTGATCGCGCTGCAGCGGCGCGTGAAGGACGTCTTCGATCCCCGCGGCGTCCTGAATCCTGGCAAGATCTTCCCGGGGGATGGGCACAGACATGGGTGCTGAGACGCAGGTCGATCGCGTCGTGCGGGGGGCGCACGACGACCACGAGTCACCGCCGCCTCGCGGCGACATGCGCAGCTTGCGGCGCGAGCACGGCTGGGAGCCGATGGAGATCGAGGGGCGCATCCCGGACGGGCTGCGCGGCACGCTCCATCGCGTCGGGCCAGGGCTCTACGACTCGTTCGGGCGCGAGGTCGCGCACTCGTTCGAGGCGGACGGCGCGCTCTGCTCGGTGCGCCTCGAGGGGCCGGCGCGCGCGCTCGCGGCGAAGCGCGTGATCGAGAGCGCGGAGTATCGCGAGGAGACGCGCGCCGGCGCGCCGCTCTACGGGTCGCGCGCGACGCCGTGGCGCCGCGTGATGAACGGGCTGCTGAGGCGCCGCAAGAACACCGGCAACACCGCGCTGATGCGCTGGCAGTCGCGCCTCTTCGCGCTGGTCGAGTCGTCGTGGCCCACCGAGATCGACGCGCGCGATCTGAGCACGATCGGCGAGACCGATCTCGGCGTGCTCGGGAGCTCCTTCACCGCGCACCCGCATCGCGTGAACGCGCGCGAGGCGATCTACGGCTTCGGGATGCGCTGGGGGCCGAAGAACGCGATCGAGCTCGCGGTGCTGCCCGATCGCGGCGCGCCGAAGATGCTCGGCGAGATCCCGCTCGAGCACGGCGTGCTGCTGCACGACTTCGCGGCGACCGAGAAGCACCTCGTCTTCCTGGTGCCGCCGATGCGTTTCCAGCTCGTGAAGGCGCTGCTCGGGATCGGCGGCGCGAGCGACATCTTCCGGTGGACGCCGGAGGACGGAGTCGAGGTGATCGTCGTGCCGATCGACGATCCCAGCGCGATCGTGCGCTTCCGCGTCGAGACGTTCTTCCAGTGGCACTTCGCGGGCGCGTGGGAGCAGGACGGCGAGATCGTGCTGCACATCGCGCGGTGGCCCGACTTCGACAGCTACGAAGGGCTGCGCGCGAGCGGTCAGACCGGGGGCAAGGCGTACCTGCATCGCGTCGCGATCGACCCGGCGCGCAAGACGTTCCGGAGCGAGCCGGTGTGGGACGCGCCGTGCGAGTTCCCCGAGATCGATCCCCGGCGCGAGGGCGCGCGTCATCGCACCGTGTTCGTGACGACGACGAAGGGCGCCCGGCGCGGCGTCGCGCGCGTGGCGCTCGAGCGCGGCGCGGACGACGTGTTCCTCTTCGAGCGCGGCGCGTGCCCGAGCGAGCTCGTCTACGTGCCGCGCGACGCGACGTGCGCGGAGGGCGAGGGCTGGGGGCTCACCATGGTCTACGAGCCCTCGCGCGACGCGACGTGCCTCGCGATCTTCGACGCGCAGCGCCTGTCCGACGGCCCGGTCGCGCGGTGTTGGATGCGCGATCACGCGCCGATGACGTTCCACGGCGTGTGGGTGGAGGGCTCGGCCACGCGCTAGACTCGGCTCGCCCACTCCGATCCCTGCCGTCCGCGTGCTCCGCACGCTTCCGTGCGGGCTCGGCGCGGGCGAGCACTCCCGCGTAGACTCGGCTCGCCCACTCCGATCCCTGCCGTCCGCGTGCTTCCGCACGCTTCCGTGCGGGCTCGGCGCGGGCGAGCACTCCCGCGTAGACTCGGCTCGCCCACTCCGATCCCTGCCGTCCGCGTGCTTCCGCACGCTTCCGTGCGGGCTCGGCGCGGGCGAGCACTCCCGCATAGACTGCACGGATGCGCGCTCTCGTCTGGTCGTGCTTCGCGGTCGTGCTCGCGCTCTCGAGCGTCGGCTGTCGGCGGCGCTCGGATCCGTACACGGAGGTCCCACGGGTCGACGCGCGTCGACTACGCAACCTGCACCACGTCGCGTCGCGCGCGCTCGCGTGCCCCGCGGCGGCGTTGCAGGCCCGCCAGCTCACCGATCGCGTGTGGCAGGTGAGCGGCTGCGGACACCTCCGCGAGTTCGCGATCATCGGTCGCGGGGCCGGCCGCTATCGCGGCGCGCGCTGGGTCGCGATGCAGACGATCGCCGAGCGCGCGTCGTCGGAGATGGCGTGCCCGCCGCAGTCGCTGACGATCGCGGCGCCGGTCGAGACCGAGCGCATGGTCGCGGGCTGCGGTCGCAGCGCGAGCTACGCGGTCGTGTGCGGCGAGGTCGACTGCGCGTGGGTGATGAGCGGGCGCGCCGGCGCGTGGGCCGAGCCCGCAGCCGCGCAGGTGGTCGTCGTCGCGCAGCCGACGGCGAGCGTCGCGCCCGAGGTGGACAGCGCGCTGCGGGGCGCGATCGAGGCGCAGCGCGCGGCGATCCTCGCGTGCAGCGGCGGTGTCGCGCCGGTCGCGGTGGTGACGCGGTGGGGCGCGGACGGCGCGGTGAACGTCGGGCTCGGCGCGCCGCACGCGGGCAGCGCGATCGAGCAGTGCGCGCGCGCCGCACTCGGGACGCTGCAGGTCACGACGGGCGCGCCCGGCGAGCTGATCCACGTCGTTCAGTGATCCCGCGGCCTCCCACCGATCGCGCCCGACGCGCGGAGGGCGGCGGCGGCCGGCGATGCTTCGGCTCGATGGCGGGGAGGCCCGCGGGGGGCCGGAATTCCATCATCTCGATGGCGGGAAGCCCGCGGGGGCCGGAATTCCATCATCTCGATGGCGGGGAGGCCCGCGGGGGCCCGGAATTCCATCATCTCGATGGCGCGGAGGCTCCGGCAGGGCCCGCGCTCATCATCTCGATGACGCGCCGGCCGCGCGCCCGGTGCGCACCATCGAGATGATGAACGCGACCGAGATCACTCGGTCTTTTCCGCGTCGTCCGGGGCGCCGCCGTCGTCGGGGCCGGCTGCCGCGCGCTTCGCAGCGCGCGTCGGACGCACCGACCACACCGACGGATACCGCTCCTCGCCGTGCTCGAAGTCGATCGCGTGGAGGAACTTGCGGGCGCGGTCCCAGGTCTCCTCCGCGAGCTGGAACGCACGCGACGTCTCTTCCCGCCACGTCGTCTCGGCATCGGCGCTGCCCTCGCCGAGCTCCGCCAGGATCGTCGCCGAGAGCTCGCGCGCGCGGCGCGCGTCGGCAGCGCGATAGCGTGGTCCGGCGCTCTCGAGCTCGACGCGATGGCGGTCGTAGACGCGCGCGAGCCGCGCGAGGTCGCTCGCGAGATCGCCGTGGCCGCTGCCGCTCGCGATCGACGCGAGCTCGGCCGTCGCGGCGGCGTGATCGTCGAGCGCGAAGGTCGCGACCTTCATCATGCGGCGCTTGACCTCGGTGGCGGCCTCGAGCGTGCTGGCGCGGACCCGCGCGTCGGTCTTGCCCGAGCGCTCGGCCAGCCAGCTCGTGTGCGCGAACCAGAGCGCCCACGCGGCGGCTTCGATCCGGGCGGCGGGATCCGCTTCGAGGAGCTCGGCGGGGATCCGCGCGAGCGTGCGCGCGAGCTCGGGCTCGCGGAGGCGGCGCGCGTGATCGAGCAGGAACGAGGCGCCGAGCGCGACGTCGAGGGGCGGCAACGCGGCGGGCAGGTAGGCCGAGCGTGCGCTGCGTGTCTGCTCGAACGCGCGCTCGGCGGTGCGGTGGTCGTAGACGAGATCGGATGCAGTCGGCATGGCGCGACGCTATCCGCGAAGCGCCCTCCGGCACAACGGGCTCACCGAAGCTCGAACGTCAGCGTGCGCTCGGCGAGCACGCCGCCGCTCGCGTCGAGGCTGCGCAGCACGAACGTGCGCGCGCCGAGCGTCGTGAACGTGTAGCGCACCGCGAGGCGCTCGCTGCGCGTCGCGCCGCTCACCTCGTCGGTGAGGACGAAGCCGTCGACCTCGACCTCGAGCGCCGCGACCTCCGACGCCGCGCGCTCGAGCGTGATCTCGTACGTCGACGCGCCGCGCGGGCGGATCGCGATCGCGGTGCCGCCGCTCGCCTCGAGCAGCCCCACGGCGCGCGCGAGCTCGGCGCTCGCCGCGTCGCGCGCGATCGCCTCGACGACGTGCGTCTCGTGGTCCTCGCACGTGCCCGCGACCATCGCGAAGTCCGCGCCCCACGCGCGGATCGCGGTGCCGATCACGCGGCCGTCGATCGTGTACTCGACGCGCTCGGTGGCCTCGGGCGTGCTCGCGGTGAGCACGTACGTGCCGCTCTCGAGGCGCCAGTCGATCACGAGGCGCGCCGCCATCGGCATCGGCATCGGCTCGGGCTCGGGCTCCGGCTCCGGCTCGTCGCAGCGCGCGCCGATCGGGAAGCCCTCGGACGGCGCGCGCGCGAGGCGCGCCTCGGTCTGGGGTCCGTAGAGCCCGTCCTCGTCGATGAGATCCTCGGGGTGATTGCGGTTCCACAGCTTCTGGAACGCGAGCACCGAGAGCCCGCTCAGATCGACGGTGCCGCCGCCGACGTACTCGAAGTGCACCGGGTCGCTGCCGCCGAGCCACCGGAACGAGCGCGCCTCGAGGCGGCTCCGCCACGCCGCGTGGTCGCTCGTGTCGAGCGCGAGGCCGGACTCGTGGTTGCTGCGACCCGGCGCCGCCGCGAGCGAGATCCCGCAGCGGCCCGCGCGGTACCAGCGGTAGAGCAGGTACTGCTGCGGCAGCGTGCGCAGCGTCGAGTTGAGCGAGAGCGTGCCTCCGCCCGAGGTCGCGGCGCGCAGCGCGTCGGCCGCGGGGCGCTGCATCCACGGGAACGTCGCGCTGCCGAGGCGCACGTTCGGGATGTCGTCGATGCGCGCCATCGAGCCCGGGCGCAGGCACTGGATCTCCTGCACGAGCTGCTCGCTCAGCGCGCGCACGACGCTCGTGCTGCACGCGCTGCCCACCGCCTCGCCGATCGTGAGGCGCTCGCTCGACGTGCCGAGATCGTCGGGCACGAAGCAGACCTCGGGCTCGGGCTCGGGCATCTCGTGCTCGCTGCCGCCGTCGCCCGGTGGCAGACCGGCGTCGCCGCGCGGGCCCGCGCCGGCGAGCTCGGCCTGGCAAGCGGTGAGCATTGCGAGCGCGGCGAGAGCGGTGAGCGTGCGCATCGGCGTGCGCTCCTGCGCAAGGCTCGTGCCCCGCGCGGAGGGCCTCACCACGGCTCGGATGCGGCATCGAGGCGGCACTCGCGCGACGAAGCGGTGACGCGGATCGCGATCGCCGCGCGGATCGCGTCCAGCTCCTGGACGCCGGGGCCAGCGACGCCGTGATCGATGAGAAATCTCAGTCGCTCCGTACTCAGGGTCCGCGTTAGAGTCGTTCGCTCGATGGCGCACCAGAAGGAGTCCGCGGCCGCGCCCAAGCGTGAAGGCGAGCCGGCGCTGCGCGATCCCGAGCGGCTGATCGGCCAGACGCTCGGCGGGAAATATCGGGTGACCGGCGTGATCGCGCGCGGCGGGATGGGCCGCATCTATCGCGCGGAGCAGGTGCCGCTCGGCCGGCCCGTCGCGCTCAAGGTGCTGCACTCTGCGCTCCACGACGCCGGTGAGCTCGACGAGACCGGCGGCGATCCCGGGTTCCAGAAGCGCTTCCTGCTCGAGGCCGCGAGCTGCGCGCGCCTGCGGCACCCGAACATCGTCGTCGTGTACGACTACGGCCGGCTCGAGGAGTCGTCGCGCGAGGCGTACTTCATGGCGATGGAGCTGATCGAGGGGCCCACCCTCGGTCAGGTGCTGCGCGACGAAGGACCGCTCGCGATCGCGCGCGCGCTGCGCATCACGCGCGAGGTCGCGCGCGCGCTCCGCGAGGCGCACCGGCAGGAGATGGTCCACCGCGACCTCAAGCCGTCGAACGTGATGCTCGTGACGACGGGCGAGGGCGAGCAGGTGAAGGTGCTCGACTTCGGCCTCGTCAAGGTCATGCGCGACGACTCGGAGGAGCTCACGAAGGAAGGGCACTTCCTCGGCTCGCCGAAGTACATGGCGCCCGAGCAGATCCGCCGTGGACCGGTCGATGGTCGCGCCGATCTCTACGCGCTCGGCGTGCTGCTCTACCAGATGATCTCGGGTCGCGTGCCCTTCGAGGGCGACGATCCGGTGCAGACGCTCATGGCGCACCTGAGCGAGCCGGTGCCGCCGATCACGAGCGCGATCGAGGTGCCGCACGCGGTGCAGCAGCTCGTGCTGCGATGCCTGCAGAAGGACCCGGCGATGCGCTTCGCGAGCGCGGAGGAGCTCATCCGCGCGATCGACGAGGTCGCGCCGATGGTCCCGGGCTGGTCGGCGCAGGCGCGCCACGCGATGACGGTCTCGGGCGAGGTCGCGACGATGGGCTCGTCGTCGTTCTCGCTCTCGCTCGGTGCGACGGCGCCGCCGCCGCCCGAGACGGTGTCTCCGCCCGCGCGCGCGCAGCGCGGTGCGCGCATCGCGATCGTGGCGGGCGTCGCGATCGCGGCGGGCCTCGCGGCGATCGCGAGCAGCGGCGGAAGCGAGCCCGAGGCGACGACACCGGCCGCGAGCGCGGCGTCGGAGGCGCCGCCGCCCGCGCCGATCGATCCGCCGGCGGCGCCGCGCTTCACGCTCTTCGTCGCGAGCACGCCGCCCGGCGCGACGCTGCGACGCGGCGACGAGGTGATCGGCAGCACGCCGACGTTCGTGGAGCTCGATCGCGCCGCGCTCGAGACCGCGCCGGTCACGTTCCGCGTGGAGCTCGACGGGCACGCGCCGTACGTGTGGACGCAGGGGCCGTCGACCGAGGACGTGCACGTCTCGGCGGCGCTCGCCGCGCTGCCGCCGCCCGCGGTGGTCGCACCGCCTCCGGTCGAGCCGACGCCCGAGCCGCGCGTGGAGCGACGCCGTCGCGATCGTGATCGCGCGACGACCAGCGCACCGAGCGGCGACGACTTCGCGATCAAGACGCGCCGCTGATCGTTCCTGCACCAAGGCAGTAAGGACGCATGACGAAGACGCCGCGCTCGGCGCGATCCCTCGCTCTCGGCTCCTGGCTCTCCTCGACGCTCCTCGTGCTCGCGCTCGCGTGCGTCCCATCGCGCGCGCACGCGCAGTCGAGCGGCGAGACGCAGATCGATCTCGCGACCGAGGCCGACGTGCGCTTCGAGCTCGGCGTCGACGCGCAGCGACGGGGCGACTTCCGCGGCGCGCTGCAGCACTACCTGCAGTCGCAGCGCCTCGTCCCGAACAAGAACGTCGTCTTCAACATCGCGCGCTGCTTCGAGGAGCTCGAGCGCTATCCCGAGGCGTTCCGCTACTACGCGGACTACCTCGAGAGCGAGCTCGACGAATCCGAGCGGCGCGTCGCCGAGGCCGCGGTGCAGCGCGTCCGGCCGCGGGTCGCGCTGTTGCGCGTCGAGACCGATCCGCCGGGCGCGCTCGTCTATCTCGATCGGCGCGATCTCGGCTCGCGCGGTCGCACGCCGCGCACGCTCGCGGTCGAGCCGGGCGCGCATCGCGTGATCGTGCAGGCCGAGGGCTACGACCCCGCGGAGTCCGAGGAGGTGCGCGCGAGCATCGGCGGCGAGGTCGTCGTGAGCGTGCCGCTGGTGCGCATCCTCGGGAGCGCGCGCGTCGTCGGCGAGCCGCAGGGCGCGGAGATCCGCATCGACGACGAGGAGTCGCCCTCGGTGGGCGTGGTGCCCGCGACGATCGAGCTTTCGCCGGGCGCGCACACGCTCGTCGTGAGCGCGCCGGGCCGTCAGACGACGCGCGTGCCGGTGAGCGTCGCCGCGCGCGAGACGACGCGCGTGTCGGTCGATCTGCCGCTCGAGACCGGCTCGCTGGTCGTCGACGCGGAAGAGCGCGGCGCGCTGATCGAGATCGACGGCGAGGCGGCGGGCTTCACGCCCGCGGTGCTGAGCGAGGTCCCGAGCGGTCGCCACACCGTGCGCGTGGTGCGCCCGGGGTTCCGTCCCTACGAGGACGAGATCGAGGTGCGCCCGCGCGAGCAGACGCGCATCGACGCGCGCTTGCGGCTCCTGCAGGAGATCACCGCGGCATCGCGCGAGGCCGAGTCGATCGAGGACGCGCCCGCGAGCGTGTCGCTGATCCCGCAGGAGGAGCTGCGCGCGTTCGGGTACCAGACGATCTGGGACGCGGTCGCAGGTCAGCGCGGCGTGTACCAGACGAACGATCTGACGTACTCGTCGCTCGGCATCCGCGGCTTCTCGCAGCCCAGCGACTACGGCAACCGCGTGCTCGTGCTCACGAGCGGTCACTCGATGAACGACGACCTGCTCGGCAGCTCGTACGTCGGGTACGACTCGCGCGCCGATCTGATCGACGTCGAGCGCATCGAGCTCGTGCGCGGCGCGGGCTCCGCGCTCTACGGCACCAACGCGTTCTTCGGCGTCATCAACGTGGTCACGCGCGATCGCGACTCGCTGCTCGGGCCGCACGCGTCGATCGCGACCGACGCGCAGCGCATGGTGCGCGCGCGCGTCGGCGGCGGGACGCGCTTCTCGCGCGACGCGGGCTTCTGGGCGTCGGCCGCGGGCATCTACTCGCAGGGCCACGACTACTCGTTCGCCGAGTACGCGCCCGACGGCGACGTGCAGCGCGCCGACGAGCTCAACACCGCGTACGCCGCGGCGCGCGGCTGGGTCGGCGATCTCACGCTCGAGCTCGCGTTCAACCGCCGCGACAAGCGCATCCCGACGGGCGCGTTCGACACGATCCTCGGCGATCCGCGCACGCGCGGCGTCGACACGCGCGGCTTCCTCGAGCTGCGCTGGGAGCCGCGCTTCGGCCGCGAGCTCTCGCTCTTCGTTCGCGCGTTCTCGGACCTCTATCTGTTCGAGGGCGACTACGCGTACGAAGGCGATGCGCCCGGCGATCCCAGCTACGTCAGCGAGGATCGCTGGCGCGGCGTGTGGGTCGGCGGCGAGGCGCGCGCGACGTGGTCGCCGCTCGAGTGGCTGAGGCTCACGGCGGGCGCGGAGGCGCGCGGCTCGGCGCTCGCGGAGCTCGAAGGACGGGTGCGCGGAGAGGACCCCTTCCTGAATCCTTCGGGGTCCGAAGGATTCTGGGTCGCGGGCGGATACGCGGTCGCGCAGATCGAGCCCATCCGCGAGATCACGATCGACGTCGGAGGTCGGTTCGACTACGTGTCGACGTTCGCCGACGGCGCGGTCTCGCCGCGCGCCGCGCTGATCTTCCGGCCCTGGGACGGCGGCACGATCAAGCTGCTCGGCGGTGGCGCGTTCCGCGCGCCGAGCGTCTACGAGCTCCGGTACAACGACGCCGGGGAGACGCAGATCAGCCCCGAGTCGCTCGTCGCCGAGCGCATCTGGAGCGGTGAGCTCGAGATCTCGCAGCGTATCGACGAGGTCACGCTGATCGCGAACGCGTTCTACAACCGCATCGATCACCTCGTGACGCTCGATCAGGTCGTCGACCCGAGCAGCGGCGATGTCGTGCTGCAGTACGCGAACAGCGCGGACATCGCGCAGACGGTCGGCGCGGAGGCCGAGGTGCGGCGCGACTTCCGGCAGGGCTGGATGGTCGCCGCGACGTACTCGTTCCAGCGCACGCGCATCGGCGATCTGCTGAGCGACTCGGACGAGGCACGGCTCACGAACTCGCCCGAGCACCTCGTCGGTCTGCGCGGCGTCGCGCCGCTGGTGCCCGAGCTGCTCTCGCTCGCCGCGCGCCTGCGCATCGAGGGCCCGCGTCTCGGTCGTCGCATCGAGACCGACGGCAGCGCGATCCTCGTCGAGGGCGACGTGCCGGTGATCGCGGATCTGATCCTCAGCGGCGAGATCGCGGCGATCCACCTGACGTGGGCCGCGGGCGTGCGGAACCTTTTCGACTGGCGCTACGGCTACCCCGGCGGCGACGACCTCCGCCAGCTGTTCGTGCCCCAGAGCGGCCGCGAGCTCTTCGTGCAGACGACGATCACGTTCTGACGACGGCGAACGAATCCGCGCGCAGCCTCTGGAGTCGGAGTCCCAGAGTGTGTACCGTCGTCGCAGCGTGGCGACACTCGAGCCAGAGCTCGGACGACCCCTCGTCGATCGAGGGGACGTTGGGATCTTCGAGTTCCACGAGCTGATGGTCGCGATCTACCGCGGTCGCATCACCATCGACGTGCTGAAGGCCGTCTCGTCGAGCCAGAAGCGGCTCCACGAAGCGCACGGGCAGATCGCCGGCCTGACCCTGCTGCTCTCGACCGAGTCGTTCTCGCGCCCCGACGCGTCGGTGCGCCAATACGGCGAGACCGTCAGTCACGAGTTCGACTCGATGGCGTACGCGTCGGCGATCGTGCTGACCGAGTCGGGCCTCCACGGTGCGCTCGTGCGCAGCATCCTCACCGGGATCCAACTGGCCTCGCGGAGGCCGGTCCCGCAGCGCGTCTTCGCGAGCGTCCGCGAAGCCGTCGAGTGGATCGCCTCGAAGAACGCGGAGAGCCCGTTGGGGCCTCGCGTCGCCGAGGTCCAGCGACGCATCGAGATGCTGGCGGCGAAGCCCGCCCGAGTGCCAGTCAGATAGTCAATCTCGCAAATAGCGGAGGTGCGATGCGCCCGTGGCTGTTCGGTGTCTCGCTGGTCGTCCTCCTCGGAAGCGCGTTTCCAGCACGCGCTCAGCTCTGTCCCGCGGTGACGCCACTGACGCTCACGTGTGGAAACGGCACGTGCGACGTCGGTGAGTCCACGACGAGCTGCGTGACCGACTGCGTCGATCGGAACACACGCGCAGTCGGCTACTACTCCGAGTACTCGAGCTGTCCGGAGAGCCTGATCTACCGCCCTCGCACGATCGCGGAGATGCAGATGGCAGTGCGCGAATTGGTCGCGCAGAACCGGCGGATCAAGTTCATGGGCACCGGTCACTCGACGGCCGGGAACTTCTGCTCCGACGGCGGCGTGATCGTCACGGAGGCGCTCGACGGCATTTCGGAGATCGAGCCCTGGGGTGGCCGCGACACCGTGGTGGTCGAGGCGGGCGTGAGCTTCACGCAGCTGACCGATCATCTCGCCGCGCGCGGGAAGTGGCTGGGCTACACGGTCGTGGGCTACGGCGCGATCAACGTCGTCGGTGGCGTGGCGACGGGCATCCACGGATCGAGCACGCAGAGCACGTCGGCGATCGCGAGCCGCGTCCTCGAGATCGACATGGTGCGTCCCGACGGAACCATCGTGCGGAAGAACGCGCAGAACACGACGCCCGACGAGTGGCGTGCGCTGCGTGCGAACCTCGGCGCGCTCGGCGGGATGGCGCGAGTGCGTCTCGCGGTCGACGACATCACGAACCTGCGTGGATATTCGGAGGAGATCCCGGTCACGCAGAGCATCGTCCCGGAGGACGTCGACGCGCTGATCGCGGGCTGCGACTACGCGTTCTTGATGTTCTATCCCGCGAACGATCGTTGGGTGCGATTCTGCGGCGAGGAGACCACTGCGCCGGTGACGCATCCGGGCGCGGTGAACCACCTCTTCTCGCCCGACGTGACTCCGTTCGAGTCCGACTTCTTCCAGACCTCGGCGCAGCTCTCGGCGTGCACGCCGAGCCTCGAGCCGTTCTTCGAGAGCCAGGCGATCCAGCGCATGGCGTCGAGCCCGATCTGCATCCCCGATGGCTCGGGTGGCTGTGACCGCGTGAACGACGCAGTCGGGCCGGGGCATCGAATGCTCACGATCGATCGCTTTCCCGACACGCAGCCTCGTTATTCGCAATACGACCTCGAGGTGTCGGTGCGCGCGGAGGAAGCGGCGGCGATCCTCAACTACATCGACGAGCGCTTCGACCGCGACGGGCGCGCGATGCCGCTCGTAGGCGCGGTGGTGCGGTTCGACGAGGCGCGCGACGACACGCTGTTCGGCAGCAACGCGGTGCGTCCCGGCGTCGCGCCCGGTGATCGCCTCGTGCACATCGAGCTTCCGTTCTTCCGGCCGTATTCGTTCACCGACGCGCAGCTCGCCGACTACGCGCGGCCGTACACCGACGTGATCGCGTGGATCGTCGCGCGATATCCGCACGCGCAGCTCCACTTCGGGAAGAACACGACTGCCCTCTTCGCGAACGCGGCGCACCGCGCGAACACCGCGTCGCGACTGGCACGCTTCCAGGCGATCGTCGATGCCTGGGACCCTTATGGCGTGTTCGCGAACGACTATCTCGCGAACCTCGGCCTCACCTGGCCGCGCTACGGACAGCGCTTCTCGTCGGTCTACGTGACGGGTGACGTCGCGACCTCCGCGCACTCGCAGACGGGCTCGCTGTTCGCGATCCGGAGCGAGTCGTCGGGGCGCTGTCTCGCGATGATCGGCGAGCCCGGGCTCTTCCTCGACGGCAGCATCCTCGGGATCTTCCCCGGCGAGACGCGCAGCTGCACGGGCGCGACCGAGGACGCCAATCCGCGACAGCGCTTCTTCGTGCGTGACGTGGCGAGCGGCAAATTCGTCCAGACGCTCGAGCGCAATCGTCGCTATTCGATCCACCCCGAGGACAATCCGTACGCGATGTGCCTCGACTCGCTCTGGGGCCTCGATTATCGCTTCGCCGCCTGCAACGGCTCGACCGCGCAGCAGTTCGTGCTCGAGCTCGACGCGAGCGGCGTGGGGCGCGTGGTCGCGATGAACAACACGAGCGGCGGCTGCATGAACGATCTCGCGGGGAGCGACGCAGTCAGCGTCGGCTTCTGCTCGCCGTGGAGCAATCCGTCGAACCTCCGCTGGCGCTTCACCGCGCTCGACTCGCGCACGATGCTGCGCGTCGCGGGCGTGGGCGGAGATGCCTACTGGATCGATCGCCTCGCGATCGCCGGGCTCGATCTCTCGACCGTGAGCGGGATGAGCCTGCCGCAGCTCTCCGCCCTGATCGATGACGGAAGTGTGATCGTCTATCGCCAGCGCGTGATCGACAACCGCACGGGCGCGCCCGCGCCGGGATTCCGCGTATGTCCGCGGGGCAGCGACGGCGAGCTGCTCCACGGCGCCGATGGGCGCGAGCTCGCGTGCGCGTACACCGACACGAGCGGGTACTACACGATGCTCGGGCTGCCGCGGAACGTCGATGTCGCCCAGACGATCTCGCGAAAAGGATTCCTCCAGGCGACGATCGTCTTCACCACGACGTACGAAGACCATTTCGAGCAGGAGTACAGCGGCACTGCGTCGGTCACGGCGTCGAGCCTCGGACTGAACGTCGACTCGCGATTCCCGTTCACGTGCGGGTTCGGTCTTCGCCCCGGTTTCGGCGATGCTGCGCTCACCGTGGTGAACGAGCAGGACCCCGTCGGCTCGCGCGGCTACGGCGTGATCGAGGCGGGCGACTACGACGGCAACGGCACGGGCGGCGCGACGTTCCGCATCTATGCCGACGACGGCTCGGGCACGTTCTCGATTCCGTATCCCGACGTCGTCGGGAATCGCCCGAACGGCCCCGCCGGGCCGGACGGAATCCCCGATGGGCTCAAGTATCTCGGGCCGTCGACGAACATCCTGCTCGGCGGATCGGAAGTGCCCACCAACGATCGCGTGGACACCTACGCTCCGTATGGCGGTGCGATGGTGTTCAGCATGCCCGACGGCGTCTACGAGGCCGAGGTGCACCACCCCGATCCGAGCGTGAGCTGCTATCCGGGGCTCGATGCGTGGCTGGGCACCACGGCGAATCGCGCGCGCTTCGTGATCATCGAGGGGCACCTCAGCGACGTGCGCTTCTTCTGCGAGTGACCACGCGACGCTCGCGTGCTCCGCGTCGACGATCGAGCTCTTTGCCCGGCTACCGCGGAACCGGACGCAGCCGGAGCTCGATCGTCGTCGTGCCCGAGGGCAGCTCGACCTCGAGGTCGTGCGGGAAGTAGCCGTCCGCGGTGATGGTGAAGCGACGCGTCCCGGTGCGCGTCTCGAACGGCCGCGCGTCGAGCACGCGCCCGGTGCCGAGAAAGCGCTCGTCGGTGTAGACGCGCGCGGTGTCCGGGGTGATCACGAAGCGCGCGCGCGCCGGCGCGGCGCCGCGCTGCGCGCCACCACAGCCCGCGATCCCGATCACGAGCGCGAGCGCGAACGTCCTCATCGCGACCACGGCAGTCCCCTCTCGCTGCTCACCTCGCGCAGCGCCGCGAGCGGCACCGCGATCTCGACCACCGCACCACCATCGGCGAGCGCACGCACGCGCGTGACCTCGGCGCGCGCATCGATCACGCGATGCACGTCGGCCGCGACGGTCGGAGCCGCCGACACGCGCGCCAGCGCATCATCGGCCCACGCGTGGATCGCCGTCTCCGCGCGCTCTTCTCCGCGCGATCGCGCCGCCGCACGTCGCGCGCTCAGCCGCCCGAGCCGCTCGTCGGGCAGCCCGAGCCCGGCTGCGACCACGCGATCCTCCACGATCGCCGGCGCGACGTCGCTCCACGGCGACTCGAACGCCGCTGGCAGCGACTGCGCCGCCACCGAGACGGACGCGCTCGCGATCATCATCATCGCAGCGCCGATCACGCCACCCGATCGCGACACGCGTCCGCGCCTCGTCCTCGTCGCCCGGTCGCTCACTCCCACTCGATCGTCGCCGGCGGCTTGCTCGACACGTCGTAGACGACGCGGTTGATCCCGCGCACCTCGTTGATGATGCGCGAGCTGACCTTCGCGAGGAACTCGTACGGCAAGCGCGCCCAGTCCGCGGTCATGCCGTCCTTCGACGTCACGGCGCGCAGCGCGAGCACGTTCTCGTAGGTGCGCCCGTCGCCCATCACGCCGACGCTGCGCACGGGCAGGATCACGCTGAACGCCTGCCACACCTGCTCGTAGAGCTCCGACGCGCGCAGCTCCTCGATGAAGATCGCGTCCGCTTCGCGCAGCACGTCGAGCTTCTCCTGCGTGATCTCGCCGAGGCAGCGGATCGCGAGGCCGGGCCCGGGGAACGGATGACGCCACAGCACGTGGTGCGGCATGCCGAGCGACGCGCCGACCTCGCGCACCTCGTCCTTGAAGAGCTCGCGCAGCGGCTCGCAGAGCTTGAGGTTCATGCGCTCGGGCAGACCACCGACGTTGTGGTGCGTCTTGATCGTCGCGCTCGGGCCCTTGAACGACACGCTCTCGATCACGTCGGGATAGAGCGTGCCCTGCACGAGGTGCGTCGCGTTCTTCACCTTCGCGGCCTCGCGCTCGAAGACCTCGATGAACACGCGCCCGATGATCTTGCGCTTCTGCTCGGGGTCCTCGACGCCGTGCAGCGCGTCCATGAAGTGCTTGCTCGCGTCGACGTGCACGAGGTTGAGGCGCCCCTCGCCGTGATCGCCGATCGCGACCTGCTCCTTGAACATCTTCACGACCTCGGCGGCCTCGTTCTTCCGGAGCACGCCGTTGTCGACGAAGATGCACGTCAGGCGATCTCCGATCGCGCGTGACACGAGGACCGCCGCGACCGACGAGTCGACGCCGCCCGAGAGCCCGCAGATCGCGTGCGCCTCGGGCCCGATCTGGTTGCGGATCTTCTCGATCGCCTCCTCGACGAACGAGCCCGGCGTCCAGTCGGGCGGCAGCTGCGCGACGTCGAACAGGAACGCGCGCAGCATCTCCACGCCGCGCGGCGTGTGCACGACCTCGGGGTGGAACTGCACGCCGAAGATGCGGCGCGAGAGGTTGCCCGCCGCCGCGAAGGGCGCGTTGGGCGTGCTCGCGAGCGTCTCGAAGCCGGGCGGAAGCGAGCGCACGCGATCGCCGTGGCTCATCCACACGTCGACGTGCTCGCCGCGCTGGAACCCCTCGAGCAGGCCCTCGGCCTTGCGCACCTCGATGCGCGCCGGGCCGTACTCGCGCTCGGCCGCCTTCTCCACGCCGCCGCCGAGCAGGTGACAGAAGAGCTGCATCCCGTAGCAGATGCCGAGCACCGGCACGCCGAGCTCGAACACGCCGCGATCGACGCTCGGCGCGCCTTCCTCGAACACGCTCGACGGCCCGCCGCTCAGGATCACCGCGCGCGGCTGCATCGCGCGGATCTGCGCGAGCGGGATCGTGCACGGGTGGATCTCGCAGTAGACGCGCTGCTCGCGGACGCGCCGCGCGATGAGCTGGGTGTACTGCGAGCCGAAGTCGAGGATGAGGACGAGCGAGCGGTCCATGATGGGCGGCGGGCATACCACGCGACGCAAGTACGATCGACGCGGGCTGCTGAGGGCGCTCAGCCCTCGCCGTCGCCGCTGCGATTCCCGAGATCGGGCCGCCGCAGCGCGGTGCCGCTGCGCGAGATCGCGCCCACCAGCGCCTCGAGCACCGTGCGCGACACCGGCTTCGTCAGCAGGTCGGTCGCGAGCTCCGCGTCGACCTCGCGCAGGGCCGCCCGATCGCCGCTCGAGAGCGCGCGCCGCGCGATGCCGAGCCCTCGCGCCCGCTCGAGCACGGCGGTGCCCAGCCCGTCGGGCAGGTGCAGATCGCTCAGCACCATCGTGATGCCCGCGTCGGGCACCAGCTGCGCGAAGGCGTCGGTGACGCACTCCACCGCGACCACCTCGGCGCCCGCCTCCTCGAGGATCCGCCGCAACGCCAAGCGCAAGGTCGGCTCGTCCTCCACGATCAGGACTCGGTGGCGTGGGCTCATGCGTGTGGCTCCGACTCCATGTCCGTCTCCTCGAAGGCCTTCACGCCCGCGCCGCCTTCTCGCGCCGCGCGAGCACCCACGCCATGAGCGCGCCCGCGAGGAACCCGAAGAAATGGGCCTCCCACGACACGCCGGGCGTCCCCGGGAGCACGCCCCAGACGAGCCCGCCGTAGAGCACCGCGACCACGAGCGAGCCGAGGATCGTGCTCACGCGTCGCTCGAACCACCCGCCGAGCAGCAGGTACCCGAGCCACCCGAACACGAGCCCGCTCGCGCCGATGTGCACGCTGCCGGTCTGGCCGAACATCCACACGCCGAGCCCGCCGAGCACGATCACCGCGGCGCTGACCGCGAAGAAGTGCCAGGTCTCCCGCAGCATCACGAACCAGCCGAGCACGATCAGCGGGACCGTGTTCGCGATCAGGTGCGGGAACCCTGCGTGGAGGAACGGCGAGAGCGGGATGCCGATCAGCCCCGCGACCTCGCGCGGACGGATGCCGAACGCGTCGAGGGCGCCGCCGAGGAACACGTCGACGATCTCCTCGACCCACAGCACCGCCACCAGGATCGCGAGCACCACGCCGTGGAGCTTCAGCTCGCGCCCGAGGTCGGCGAACGTCGGCTCGCGATCGCGCTTCGTCTTCGGGGCGGTCATGAGACCTCGAACAGGCTAGCAGACGCGCTCGTTCCCATCGTTCACCCGAGGGGGCGTCGCGACGCGTGTGGGGCGGAGTGCCTCGCGATCCACGGCGCGCGCGACGGCTCGTACCTCTCCGTCATGGGCACGCGCGATGCGAATGCGCGTGGCCAGGAGGCACGACATGCCGCGTTGGAGCCCGAAGGACGAGCGCAAGTACGAGCACATCAAGGACAGCCAGGAGGAGCGCGGCGTGCCCGCCCCGCGCGCCAAGCAGATCGCCGCGCGCACCGTGAACAAGCAGCGCCGCGAGGAAGGGCGCACGCCCAACAAGACGACGCAGGGCACCGGCAACCCGCGTCGCTCGCTCGAGGACCGCACGAAGCAGGAGCTCGTGAACCTCGCGCGCGAGAAGGGCATCGCCGCCCCGAGCCGCAAGAAGAAGGACGAGCTGGTGCGCGAGCTGCGCAGCGGTCACCGCGCGGCGGCGCGTCGCTCCCGCTCGCGTTGATCGTGCCAGGCGCGGCGGGTAAGTCGCGTCGGCCATGACGAAGACCACCGATCTCTGCGACGCCCATCCCGAGCTCGTGCGCGTGTGCGATCCGATCTTCCGCTCGTACGGCGCGCGCGTCGTGTTCGACGGACCGATCGCGACGCTCAAGCTCCACGAGGACAACGCGCTCGTCCGCAAAGCGCTCGAGGAGCCGGGCGCGGGGCGCGTGCTCGTGGTCGACGGCGGAGGCTCGATGCGGCGCGCGCTGGTCGGCGATCAGCTCGCGGCGCTCGGCGCGAAGAACGGGTGGTCGGGCGTCGTCGTCTACGGCTGCATCCGCGACAGCGCGGACATCGCGACGATCGAGCTCGGCGTCGTCGCGCTGGGCACCCACCCGCGCAAGAGCGACAAGCGCGGCGTGGGCGTGGTGAACGAGCCGGTGACGTTCGCGGGCGTGACGTTCGTGCCGGGCCAGCACGTGTGGGTCGACCACGACGGCGTCGTCGTGACCGAGCGTCGCGTCGAGGTCACCGGCTGAGATCGAACGCGGCGCGCCGCTTCGCCTTCGCGGCGGAGCGCAGCGCGCCGCGCACCACGAGCGCGGCGAGCTGGGCCCCCACGATCGCGAAAAGCAGCGTCGTGTCGACGGTCCAGCGCGACACGAGCGAGAGCAGCAGCCCCGCGCCCGTGCAGACGCCGAGGATCCGGAAGCTCGCGGGCCGCCCTCGCATCCCGCCGAACCGCGCCGCGCGCAGGCTCAGGAACGCGAGCGCGAGCGCCGACGCCATCACGAGCGGCAGCGCGAGCACCGTGAGCGCGATGTCCGCCCATCGACCGACGCCGTGCGTGCGCGGGTGCGGCAGGAAGAGCCCCTCGACGATCCCGGGCTCGTCCTCCGGGCCCTCAACGTCGATCCCGTCCTTCACCGCCGCGACCTTCGCCACCGCGCGCGCTTCGTCGCTCGTGACGTCGCGGATCGGCGGGCGCGGCTTCGCGGGCTCGGGTGGTCGCGCCGCCTCGCGATACGTCTCGCTCTTCTTCGCCGCCGGCGCCGGCGCGTCCTTCTTCTTCGCAGCCTGGAACGCGCCGCAGTGCGGGCACCGCACCGCGGTCGCGCTCATCGGCCGCCCGCACGAGTCGCAGACCTTGCCCCCCATGCGGGCAAGTATGCCCGCGATCACACGCGGTAGTTCGGCGCTTCCTCCGTGACCACGACGTCGTGCACGTGCGACTCACGCAGGCCCTGCGCGCTCTGCCGCACGAACTTCGCCTTCGTGCGCAGCTCGCCGATCGTGCGGCACCCCGTGTAGCCCATGCCCGCGCGCAGACCGCCGACCAGCTGGTACACCACGCTCGAGAGCGTCCCGCGGTACGGCACGCGACCCTCGATGCCCTCGGGCACCAGCTTGCCCGGGTCCTCCACGTCCGCCTGCGCGTAGCGGTCCTTGCTGCCCTTCCGCATCGCGCCGAGCGAGCCCATCCCGCGGTACTGCTTGTAGCTGCGGCCCTGGTACAGCACGACCTGCCCGGGCGTCTCGTCGGTGCCCGCGAAGAGCGAGCCGACCATGATGCACTCCGCGCCGGCCGCGATCGCCTTCACCACGTCGCCGCTGAACTTGATCCCGCCGTCCGCGATCACCGGCACGTCGTGCTTCGCGGCCGCGCGCGCGCAGTCGCTGATCGCCGTGATCTGCGGCACGCCCACGCCGGCCACGATGCGCGTCGTGCAGATCGAGCCCGGCCCGATGCCCACCTTGATCGCGTCGGCGCCCGCCTCGATCAGCGCCTCGGTCGCCTCGGCAGTCGCGATGTTGCCCGCGACGAGCTGCACGTGCGGGTGCTCCTTCTTCGTCTGCCGCACCGCGTCGATCACGCCCTTGCTGTGGCCGTGCGCGGTGTCGATCACCAGCACGTCCACACCCGCCGCGACCAGCGCCGCCGCGCGCTCCGCGCGATCCTTGCCGACGCCGATCGCCGCCGCGCAGCGGAGCCGCCCGTGCTCGTCCTTGATCGCGCCCGGATAACGCTCCGCCTGCAGCAGGTCCTTGATCGTGATGAGCCCGACGAGCTCGCCCTCGTCGCCGACCACCAGCAGCTTCTCGATCCGGTTCGCGTGCAGCAGCTCGCGCGCCCGCTCCTGCGACACGCCGATCGGCACCGTCACGAGCTTGCGCGTCATCAGCGTCTCGACGGGCTGCGCGAGGTTCTTCTCGAAGCGCACGTCGCGGCTGGTAAGGATGCCGACCAGCTTGCCCGCCTTCACCACCGGCAGGCCCGAGATGTCGTGCCGGCGCATCGTGTCGAACGCGTCGTTCAGCGAGCGCTCGGGCTCGATCGTGACCGGGTCGAGCACCATGCCGCTCTCGGCGCGCTTCACCTTCAGCACCTCGCGCGCCTGCTCCTCCGGCGTGAGGTTCTTGTGCAGCACGCCGAGCCCGCCGTTGCGCGCCATCGTCACCGCGGTCTTCCACTCGGTGACCGTGTCCATCGCGCTCGAGAGGATCGGGATGTTCAGCTTCAGATCGCGCGTGAGGCGCGTGCGAACGTCCGCGTCGTGCGGGAGGAAGTCGGAGTACCCCGGCTGCAGCAGGACGTCGTCGAACGTGAGCGCGAAGCGCGGGGTCTCATCGAGCACGGCAGGCCTCCCTTGCGGAATGGCGGGCGAGTATAGGGCTCACCCCCCGCACCCGCGAGCGGTGGCGTGCGCGATCGCCGAGCGTGGCCCCGTGTCTCGCTCATGCGGGCTGATCGCGGTGGAACGCCGGCCTCCACCAGCGCTTCGGTCGCGCCGCGGGCTCGCTCTCGCGCAGCACGCGCTCGAGCGCGCGGCGGAGCTCGGGAGGCACGTCCTCGCCGCGCTGCGCGAGCCGCGCCAGGAGCGCGAGCGTCACGACCTCGCGCCGCCGCGCCAGCATCTCCCGCAGCGCCATGCGCCGCGACCTCCGCGCCATCCACACCACGAGCCCGACCAGCCCGATCGCCGCGCCGAGCACCAGCAGATCGAGCAGCTGCGCGCTGCGCCGCACCGTGCGCTCGAACGAGGCCACCACGCTGCTCGGCGCGCGCCCTTCCGCCTCGCGCGCCTGCCGTGCCTCGCGCACCGCGCGCTCGGTCCCGCGCACCGACTCCTCGGCGATGCCCCGCACCGTCGCCCGCAGCAGCTCCTGCGTCTCGGGGTGCGTGAGGACGTCGCGCAGCTCCTCGCGCACCGTGCCCGACGCCGACACGATCACACGATCCGTCACGTCGGAGAGCCCGGCCGCCAGGCGATCGCGGCTCTGCTCGCTCACCAGCTCGCGCGTCGCCGCGTCCACGCTGCGCTCCACCGTCGAGACCACGACCGGCGCGAGCTCGCGGTCCATCGCCGCCGCGACCGCCGCCACGATGCGTGCGGCGAGCGCCTCGATCGCCTCCGTCATCCGCGCCGCGCGCTCTTCCTCGCCGAGCGCGTCGAGCGCTCCGTCGGTCATCGTCGCGGCGAGCTCGCGCATCGCGCTGCGCACCTCGGGCGACGCGAACACCTCCGCCGCGAGCGCCTGCGTGTCCTCCTGCGCGAGCGTGCGCAGCGACTCGTGGATCAGCGGCTCGGGCACCTCGGTCGCGACGCTCCGCGCGACCGATCCACACGCCGACGTCAGCACGATCATCACGAGCGCCGCGAGCCGCATCGAGCGCGTTCGGAGCAAGCCGAGGACCCACGCGCGCGCGGCGCTGCGCCTCGCGTCGTGGTGTGCCTCAGGGGCCGCGCTCGACGTGCTCCGCCGCGTCGTGACGCCCGGGCTTGATCACCCCGCCGGGCACCGCGAGCACGATCGACTCGAGCGTCGCGCCGGGCGCGCGCGCCGCCTCGTGCACGCGCCGCTCGATGCGGTCGGGATCGTCGTTTCCGAGCATCCACTCGGCGTAGCGACGATCGCCGTCGGCCACGATGATGCGCATGCCCGGCATGCGGATGAAGCGATCCACGTGCAGCGCCATGCACGTGATCATCGACGCGCGCGCTCACCCGGCAACGCGTGGAATCGCGGGTGCCGTGGTAGCGTTCGGCGAGCCATGGCGGGGGAGAAGCCAGGCGCCGCGCGGCTCTCGTGGGTCGCGACGGTGGTCGCGATCGTCGCGGGGTGCGCGGCATTCGTGCTCGTCGGCGCGCACGTGATCGCGCTGGCGGGCGGCTCGGTCGTGGCGCCGGCGGCCGCGGTCGCGGCGGCGCTCGTCGCGTGCGTCGTGCTGCCCGTCGTCGTGGGCTGGAAGGTCGCGGGCGGCGAGGCGAAGCGCAGCGTCGTGCCCGGCGCGGTCGCGGCGCTGAACGTCGCGTGGCTCGCGCTGCTGATCGGGCTCGCGCCGGGCGCGTCGCGCGCCGTGATCGCGGCGCACGGGGACTGGTTCCTCGCCGGTCACGAGGTCGCCGCGATCCGCCGCGCGATGCGCGCGCTCGCGCCGGTCGTCGAGCGCGAGGCACCGCACCTCCCCGAGATCGCCGCGGCGCCGGCGCCCGACGACGCGCCGCGCGTCGAGGAGCCCGTCGCCGAGGATCGCGCGTGGTCGGCGCGCGAGCTGTTCGAGCGGCGCGCCGACGCGGTGGTCACGATCCACGCGCATCGTCCGGTGGACGACGAGGACGAGCTCGCCGACGTGCTCCGGCGCCTCGGGCTCGACGCGCAGACCGTGACCGGCAGCGGCTTCGTGGTGGGCGCCGGCGGCGTGATCGTGACCAACCATCACGTGCTGGGCGACGCGACGAGCGCGCGCGTGACGATGCGCGACGGACGCACGTTCGATCGCGTGCGCGTGCTCGCGACCGATCCGAGCAACGACCTCGCGCTCCTCGCGATCGACGCGGAAGGGCTCGCGGCGGTGCCGCTCGCGGCCGACGAGGACGTGCAGATCGGCGCGACCACGTTCGCGATCGGCAGCCCGCTCGGGCTCGACCACACGCTCACCCAGGGCATCGTCAGCGCGATCCGCGACGAGAGCGGCACGACGATGGTGCAGACCCAGGCGCCGATCGCGCCGGGCTCGTCGGGCGGTCCGCTCTTCGACGATCGCGGGCGCCTGATCGGCGTGAACACGCTGCTCCGCGGCGGAGGGCTCGGCTTCGCGGTGCACGTGCGCTACGTGCGCGCGCTGCTCGAGGCGACGCGCGCCGAGCGCGCGCTCTCGCCGTTCGTCGAAGGGGTCCACGTCGCGCGCTCGGAGGTGGAGGGCGCGCTCCGCCCGCTCACGCGCACCGCCCTCGAGCAGGCCGGCGTCTCGGTCGCGCGCGTCGCGGGCGACTGCATCGCGACCTGGCCCGAGGCGACGCCGGTCGTGACGGTGCGAGTGACGGGGCGCGGCCACCGCGACGTGACGATCACGGCCGACCAGGGCGACGAGGTCGACGGCTGCCTGCGCGATCGAGCCGACGTCCCGGCGCGCGTCGCCGCGATGCAGCTGCGCGGCGACGGCGCCGACGCGGTCAGCGTCACGCTGCACGTCGAAGGGCTCGGCGCGACCGGCACCGACCCCGGGCATGCGCTCGACGTCCGCATCGCGCGCCCGGCGCCGTGACGAAGCGTCAGCGACCCTCGAACCGCGCCGCGCGCTTCTCGCTCGCGGCGCGCAGCCCTTCGCCGAGATCCGCGCTCGCGTAGCTCACCGCCTGCTCGCGCGCCTCGTGGGCGAGCGCGGCCATCAGCGCCCCGCGATCGATGCCCATCACCCGGTGCAGCCCGCGGATCGCGAGCGGCGCCGCGGTCGCGATCTCGCGCGCGATCGCGACCGCGCGCGCCCGCACGTCGCTCGCCTTCACCGCCTCGAGCGCGAGCCCGAGCCGCACCGCCTCGCGCCCATCGAAGCGGCGCCCCGTGTAGAGCAGCTCGGCGCCGCGCATGGCGCCGGCGCGCAGCGGCGCGAGGTACGTCGCGCCCATCCCGGGGTGCAGCCCGAGCTTCGCGAAGTTGAGCGCGAGCTTCGCGTCCTCGTCGACCACGCAGAGATCGCACGCGAGCGCGACGCAGAGCCCCGCGCCGATCGCCGGACCCTCGATCGCGGCGAGGGTCGGCACCGCGAGCTGCGTGATCGAGAGGTAGCGCGCGTAGAAGTCGAGCATGAACGACTCGGCCTCCGCCGCGCTCACGGCGCGGAGCCGCTCGAGCATCGCGAGATCGCCGCCGCCCGAGAACGCGCCGCCCGCGCCGGTGAGCACGACGGCGCGCACCGTCTCGTCCTTCACCAGCTCGCGCACCCGCGCGGCGAGCGCGCCGCCGAGCTCCGGCGTCATCGCGTTCCGGCGCTTCGCGTCGTCGAGGATCAGCGTGACGACGCCGTGCTCGTCGCGCTCGAGGTGGACCTTCGGCTCGTGGCTCATGGGCGCGGAGATACCACGCGAGTACCATCCCGCCGTCTCGCAAAGGGGGGCTCCGATGACGCGCTCGTTCGCTGCTCGCGATCTGATCTCACTTCCGCCGCTCACCGCCGAGGACGCGTTCGCCCTCGCGTCGCAGCTCACGACCGAGGCCCGCGCCGCGCGCGCGCCGGCCGTGCTCTCCGAGCACGTCGAGGCGCTCGACGCGTCGCGCGGTCTGCTCTCGGCCCAGCTCGTCAGCCGACGCGCCGGGCCGGGCGTCGATCTCCAGGCCGCGGTCGTGGCCGATCGCGCGCTCGATCACGCGTGGGGCCTGGTGCGCGACTGGCTCGGCGCGTTCCACGGGCTCGGTGACGACGCGCCGCGCGCGAGCGAGATCGCCGAGCTCCATCGGTTCCTGTTCGGCGAAGGGCTCGGGTTCCTCACGTTCAAGTACCACGCGGAGTGGACGGCCTCGCAGCTGCGCGTCGACGCGCTGCGCGCCCGGCGCAACGAGGAGCTGGTGCGCGCGCTCGGCGGCGGCCTGTTCCTCGATCGTCTGCTCGCGGCGCACGCGCGTTATGGCGAGGTGCTGGGCATCACCGCGTCGGCGCCGGTCGCGAACGACACGAAGGTGCGCGAGGCGCTCGACGGCGTGCTCGACGCGATCCGCGAGTACGTGGTCGCGGTCGTGAGCACGGTGCGCCGCGACCGCCCGGCGACGGCCGAGCGCGCCGATCGGCTGCTGCGCCCGGTGCGCGAGTGGGAGTCCACGCCGCGCCCGGCGGCAACGTCGGTCGCGCCCCCGGCGGATCCGGCCGCGACCTGAGTGGGGGCTGGAGCACCCAAACGGGTGGGCGAAACGGGATCGCATCCCGTCTCGCTCACCCGAACGGGTGACCCGAACGGGATCGCATGCCGATGGTTGGGGGTAGCTACCCCCGAGCGATCGACACGCGTGCCGTTCGGCCGACCCTCGAGGGTGCCGCGAGCGGGATCGCATCCCGGTGGTCGGGGGTAGCTACCCCCGACGAAGCGGGATCGCATCCCGTTCCGTCGACCCTCGAGGCTCGATCGGCCTAGAGCTCACACGACGGCTCCGACCCGTCGACGCAAACCGGCGCATCGAGCCGTGGCCCCGACGCCGATTGTTCGGTGCAGACCGGGCGCGACGGGCAGCGCGGGAGCACGACCTCGAGGCCGCGCTCCACCGCCGACGTGCCGGTGCTCTCGCACACGACGAGGGCGCCGCCATCGCTCTCGCACAACACGGCGATCACGTCGCCGTCGCGGCAGACGGGCCGGTAGTTCGTCTCGTCCCCGACCTCGATGCAGTCGGCGACCCACCTTCGCTCTCGGCCCGCGTCCGCGGTCCTGCTCTCGGCGCCGCAGGCGCTCACGCTCGCGACGATGATGACGGCAGCGATCCGATGCGTGCGCACGCGTCCTCGCGTCACGGGTGCACCTCGAGAGGGCGGGCGGCTCACGCGGAGCGACGGGAAGATCGCGATACGCTCGCTCCGTATCCACGGCGGCGGAGGGAGCGATGATCGTCTACGGCACGCGGATGTATGGACGGGTCGACGAGATGCCCGAGGGCTACGTCGCCACGCAGTTCGTGCACATCTGGTTCATCCCGCTCGTTCCGATCAGCAGCATGCTGGTCACCGACGACTCGAACGATCGCAGCGTGCGCGGCGTGAAGCTCGGGTGGAGCGGCAAGTCGATCCTCGCTGCCTACCTGCGCGCCGGCGGCGTGCTCGCGACGATCGCGTGCCTCGGGTTCGCGATCATCACCGCGCTCTCGATGCTCGACGGCGGCCTCGAGCATCTCTTCCAGCGGTGGGACTACTACTCGCAGTCCTGGGTGATCGACTGGACGACGCTGATCGCGCTGCCGTTCTCGTTCGGCGCGGCGATCTTCTCGGCGCTCGTCGTGTGGGGCAGCTACAAGCTGCTCGGCCCCTGCAGCGACGCGCGCCGCCGCATGCTGCTGGAAGCCGCGACCCACCGACGTTGACTCCGACGGTCGCGCGGCGGAACGAGCGCATCTCGCCCGCGCGAGGGTTGACGTCACCGTCACACGACGACGACGCTCCCGCACATGGACGATCGCTGGCTCGCGCATCTCGTCGCGTCGCGCGCCCAGACGCTCGAGGACGTCGCGGCCGCGGGGCTCTCGACGGTCGCGATCCTCTCCGGTGACGTCGCGCCCGAGCCCGCGCTCGACGCGCTCGCCGCCGATGCGCTCGAGCGCGGCTTCGCGATCGCGACGTGCTCGCTCGCGGATGGGGGGCTGCACGATCTCGACGTCGTCGTGGGCGCGCTCGCGTCGTCGCTGCGGGTGCCGGGGACCGATCCGGGGCGGCGGCACGGGCTCGTGGTCGCGCTCGACGCGTTCGTGGCCAAGCACAAGAAGCACGCCGAGGAGCGCTTCGAGGCGCTGGCCGAGGAAGAGGCGCTCGCGGGCGAGCTGCGCGTGCTCGCGTCGCAGTACATCGCGGCGGCGACGGGGCGCACCGAGGCCCGGCGGCTCCACGCGTGGCTCGGCGGCAAGGAAATGCCGACCGACGTTGCGATGCGACCGCTCGCGGCACGCACCGCGAAGCGCGCGCTCGCGCAGCTGACGCGCCTGGTGCGCGTGCTCGGCGCGCGCGGAACCCGCATCGTGCTGCGCGACGCCGACGCGCTGGTGGAGCTGAGCGGAGGTCGGCGCGACGTCGCGTACACGGTGCTGCGGGAGCTCGTCGACAACGCCGACGGAGGGCGCGGCACCGTCGCGACCGAGATCCTGGTGGTGGGCAGCGGCGCGCTCGATCGCCGCGCCCACTCGCTCACGGAGCATCCGGCGCTCGCGTCGCGCGTCGTCCCGGTGCTGCCGCCGGGGCTGCCGGTGCCGCACCAGAGCTGGGTCTCGCTCGAGCCGCAGGTCGAGATCGATCGCGAGCCGCCGAGCGTGCGCGCGATCGAGGGCAAGCGCGCGGGCGCGATGCGCGCGCTGGTGCGGGTGGCGCAGGGGCTTCCGCCGCTCGACGCGATCGCCGAGCTGACCGTGGGGATGGACGAGGTCGATGCGCGGATCGAGCAGCTTTTCGCGCACGCGTCGAACGACGGTTCGGTGTTCGCGGTGCTGGTCGGCGAGTACGGCGCGGGCAAGACGCACCACCTGCTGCACATGGAGGCGCGGGCGCTCGCGGATCAGCGCCCGGTGCTGCGACTGGCGGTGGAGCGGCTCGACGAGGATCTCGGCAACCCGCAGCGCCATCTGCGGCGGCTGATCGAGAACGCGGCCCTGCCGCTGCGGCGGCGCGCGACGCCGATCGATCGGCTCGAGGGCTGGCTGCGCACCCCGGCGATCCGGAAGCGGCTGCGGGCGTCGCTGGATACGATCGCGCAGGGCGACGGCGACGCGGCGCGTGCGGCGGAGCGGTGCCTGCGGGGCGCAGAGGCGGGCGAGCTCGACGACGCGGCGGTGATGGAGACGCTCGGCGCCGTGGATCTGGAGAGCAAGCCGGGCAATCCGTCGTACCGGAAGGACGCGTACGGGCGGCTGCTCCTGTGGCTCGATCTGCTGGCGCGGCTGGAGGGCTGCGAGGGACCGGTGTTGATCCTCGACGAGGCGGAGAACCTGTATCGCGCAGGCGTTTCGCGCGCGGAGCGGAGGACGGCGCTGCGCTCGCTCGGGTTCTACTGCGGCGGCGCGCTGCCGAGGGCGTGCGTGGTGCTCGCGGTGACGCCCGACACGCTGGGCGCGCTGCGCGAGGAAGCAGCGGGGCTGCTCGACGAGATCGAGGGGCAGTCGACGCTGCTGCCGATGGAGGACGTGGCGATGCTGCGGCGGAGGCTGCTGCGCGCGCGGCCGATCCCGGTGACGAAGCTGGGGCGCGAGGGGCTGGCGACGCTGGCGGAGCAGGCGCATCGGCTCGCGAAGGACGTGCACGGAAAGCGGGTGGAGCGGGGGCGCGACGAGGAGGGGATCGCGAAGCTGGTGCGCGAGGCGAAGACGCCGCGGGAGCTGCTGCGGCGTCTGGTGATGCGCGGCGAGCGCGCGGCTTGGCTCGGGGAGTGAGCGGCCGACGGGCTCAACCTGGGTGACGTTCGGGGGCACTTAGGGTTGAGCTCTCGGGGCTTGTTGGGCGTCGACCGAGCGGCCATGGCGGCCGCCAGCTCGGCGCCGCCAGTTCCGCCAACCCACGTTGAGGTTTCCCTCAATTTCGCCACGCTCCGCCCGGAACGAGACGTGCGCATCCGCGCCGCCGTGACCCAACCTCGCCTCATCGAGCCCGGCGCCGTCTACCTCGTCACGCGCCGCGTCGTGCGCCGCCATCACCTCTTCGCGCCCGACCCGAGGATGAACCGCATCTTCCTCTACACACTCGCGGTCGCGGCGATGCGCGTCGGCGTCCGAGTCCACGCCGCCGTGCTGATGAGCACGCACGAGCACCTCGTGGTGTCCGACCCGCTCGGCCGCCTCCCCGAGCTCCTCCACTACCTGCACCGCCACGTCGCGCTGGCGACGAAGGTCCTCCGTCGCTGGGACGGCTCCGTGTGGGACCACGAGCCGACGAGCGTCGTCGAGCTGCGCACGCCCAACGCCGTCGTCGAGAAGATCGCGTACGCGATCGCCAACCCGGTTGCCGCGTGCCTCGTCCCGCGCGCGAAGGACTGGCCCGGGGTCAAGACGCGCCCGGAAGAGCTCGGCAGCGCGACGTGGCGCATCGAACGTCCCACCGAGTACTTCGGGCACGACGACGACAAGTGGCCGCCGTTCATCGAGCTGCACCTCGAGATGCCCGGCGCCGCCCGCCAGCTCGACGTCACCGACGCCCGCTTCCGCGAGCTCGTCGCTCACGAGGTCGCAGCGCTCGAGTCGGCCGCGCGCGCACGCGCCCGCGAGATCGGCGGCACGTTCCTCGGCGCCGACCGCTGCGCCAAGCTCTCGCCGTTCCGCCGCGCGACCTCGCGAGAGCCGATTCGCGAGGCGAGCCCCACCTTCGCGGTCGGGCGCGGCAACCACGACGCGTGGCGCGAGTCCGCGGAGCGCATCCGCGCATTCCGCACGGCCTATCGAGACGCGCGCGAAGCCTGGCGTCGCGGCCGGCGCGACGTCCCATTCCCATTCGGCACGTGGTTGATGCGCGAGGAGCACGCGGCGGTGATCGCCGCCGCCGCGTGACCCCGAGAGCTCACTGCAGCGTGAACGGCGTGCTCTCCGCGCTCTGCCCCGAGCGCGTCTGAACGCGGAACGTCGCGGTGCCCATCATGCGCCGGTGCACGTTCAGCTCGAGCTCGACCGGCGAAGCGCGGCGCACGCGCACGCGCTGCCCGCCGAACGTCACCCACTGATCGTTGGGGCGCGCGCCGAAGCCGTGCCCGCGCACGATCACGGTGCATCCCTGGCGGACGCAGCCGCGGCTCTCGACCGAGGTGATCGCCATGCCGCCCGGGGGCGGCGTGACGTCGACGCGCGGGCTCGCCTCGCGACCGTCGGCGGTGCGCACGGCGAGCGCGCCGCTCGAAGCGCCCGTCGGCACCACGACGCGAATCTCCGAGGCGGTCACGAACGTGTAGGGCACCGGCGTCGACACGCCCGCGAAGCGCACCTCCATGCCCGTCGCCGTGAACCCGCTGCCGCGGATCGTCAGCCACTGCCCCGGGTACGCGTTCGCCGGCTCGACGCCGGTGACCGCGAACGCGCCGAGCACGTCGAACACCTGCTGGCTCACGGCGCTGCCCTGGAGGCGCACCGTCACGCGCAGCTGCCCGCTGGTGGCGCCCGCGGGGATGACGGCCTCGATGCGCTGATCGGTCACCGAGCGCAGCTGCATGCGGCGATCGCCGATCGTCGCCTCCACGAGCGCGGCGTTGTTACCGAAGCTCGCACCGTGGATGGTCACGACGCTGCCCGGGAGGCCCTGCGCCGGCTCGAAGCGCGCGATGAAGGGCGGCGTGGTGACGACGAAGGGCTGGCTCGAGCGCGCGGTGCCCGCGTTCTGCACGTCGATCTGGATCGGCCCGCTCGACGCGGCCGGCATGCGCACCCGGAGCTGG
Organism: Sandaracinus amylolyticus; assembly: GCF_000737325.1. Lineage (NCBI taxonomy): Bacteria > Pseudomonadati > Myxococcota > Polyangiales > Sandaracinaceae > Sandaracinus > Sandaracinus amylolyticus. The sequence continues at coordinate 7,676,366 of NZ_CP011125.1, read as the reverse complement.
GTCGGCGCGGCGGCGATCACCTGGGCCGCGACGCCCGAGATCGAGACGCGATTCTGCGCCGCGACCGGGCTGAAACCGCTGCCGGTGATCACAACCTCGGTGCCCACGCCGCCGCTGCGCGGCTGGAAATCTGCGATCGCCGGCGCGCTGAGCACGCTGAACACGCCGCTCGAGCGCACCGGGCCGACGCCGTTGATGATCACCGAGATCGGCCCGGTGCCCGCGCCCTGCGGCACCTCGACGACGATCTCCTGCGGCGACAGCCCGCGCACGACGCCGAGCACGTTGCCGAAGATCACCTGCACGACGCGAACGTCGGTGCCGAAATTGGCGCCGCGGACCCGCACCATCGAGCCCGGCGGCCCCGCGGGCGGATCGAACGACGCGACCACCGGCGCGGCCTGCACCACGAACGGCGTCGCGGAGTACGCGCGACCGGTGCGCCGCACGTCGACCATGATCACGCCGCTCGTCGCGGACGGCGGCACCTCGATGACGAGCGCGGTCGGCGACGCGCTGACGACGCGAACCGCGGTGTTGCCGATGAAGACCTGCTGCCCGCGCGGCGAGCTCTGGAAGCCCGTGCCGCTGACCGTGACCTGCGTCCCCGGCGCGCCCACCGCGGGCGAGAACCCGGTGATCGCCAGGGGCACGCCGATCTGGAGATCGAACGGCGCGACCGTCTCCCCCGAGCCCGCGACGCGCACCGAGAAGCGCCCGCTCTGCGCGGTCGGCGGCACGATGACGACGAGCTCGGTCGGCGTCGCCGTGCGCACCACGACCCCGACGCCCCCCAGCGTTACGAGGTTCTCGGTGATGCGCGGCGAGAAGTTCTCTCCGAGGATCCGCACCTCGCCGCCGGGCGCGACGACGCGCGGCTGAAGGTCCGTGATCACCGGCGGCGGCGCGGCCGCGAGCACCCGGAACTCGGGGCCGATCGTTGTGGTGACGCCGGGGACCTCGACCGCGATGCGCCCACTCTGCGCGCCCTGCGGGATGCGCAGCGTCCAGCGGTTCGGCATCTGCGAGAGCACCTCGACCGGCTGCCCGGCGAGGCGCACCTGCTGCCCGGGCCGGAAATAACGGCCGACCATCTGAACCACGGTCCCCGGGGGTCCCGAGGTCGGCTCGAGCCGCTCGATCACCGGCGGCGGTTGCTCGACCTGCGCGTGGGCCGGAAGCGCGAACAGGGCGGCGAAGAGCGCGAGCACGAACGGGAGGGCGCGAAGCGTGGGTCTCATGCAAATCCTCGAAGAGCGGAGCCGCTCGGGGGGAAGGGCGCGCGAGCATACGACGCCTCGGTTCTCGACCCGAAACGCGCAGCGCTCGATCGCGTCGGCCTCGCTCGGGGGAGTGACGCGCGCACCTCGCGATCGATTCGTCGCGTCAGGAGCTTGCGCGGAGATCCCTCCGTCGTGTAAGCCACGGTTCACCTGAACACGAGTTCAGGCATACGGAGGCAGGCCGTGCACGACGACATCCGCGATCCCGTTCCCGCTCTCGCCCGCGAGATCCTCGATTTGTACCGCGGTCCACTCACCGACGTTCGCTTTCCCGACCTCGATCGCGCGATCCTCGAGACCGCGGAGGCCGAGCTGATCGAGGCCCAGCGCACGCTCGAAGCGGCAGAGCGCGCGCTCGAGGCGGCCCGCGCGGTGGTGGCGGAGCGGACCGCGACGCTGACCGCGAAGGCCCAGCGCGGCCTCTCGTACGCGAAGGTGTTCACCGAGGACCAGCCCGAGCTGCGCGAGCGCGTGACCGCGATCGCCGCGCTCGCGTCGGTGGTGCGCCGCGCCGAGCCGGCGCGCGACGAGGCGGCGGCGGCGAACGCCCCGAAGAAGCGCGGTCGTCCGCGCAAGATCCGCGAGGAAGACGGCGGCGCGCCGCTGTTCGCCGACGGCGCGCCGAGCACCGACCTCGAGGTCGACGGAGAGCTCGCGGACTCCGAGGCGGCGTAGCGCTCGACGGAAATCCGTTCTCGCGGCAACTGTCCCGGGTCGACCGCCCGGCTTGATTCCCGGACGCGCTCCCGGGTATGGAGGACTGGCGTCGGCAGTTTCGCGCACAAACCGGAGGCGGAATGGCTCGAGCGACTCTTCGTTCCTTGGCCTGGGTGGCGATCGCCGCGCTAGGCACGCTCCTCTCGCTCACAGTTCCAGCGACGCGCGCCGAGGCGCAGCGAGGCATCCCGGTCAACGTCGAGTCCGTTCCCCCCGGCGCGACCGTCTATCTCGACAGCCCGGACGGCGCGCCGCTCGGCACCACGCCGCTCACCGCGGTTCGCGTGCCCGCGGGCGCGCACACGCTGATCTTCCGGATGCCGAACTTCGAGGAGGCGCGGCTCACGGTGACGGTGCGTCGTCGCCGCGAGACGTTCCGCGCCGTCCTCCGACCGCTCGGCACCATCGAGGTCAGCGCGGGCAACGAGGGCGCGCGGGGCGCGCAGGTGCGGATCGACGGTCAGGTCGTCGGCGGAGGCACGCTCGGATCGCTCCCGATCCGCGTGGAGAGCCTCCAGCCGGGCCGGCACCAGGTCGAGATCTCGCGCGAGGGCTACAACAACTTCGAGCAGTGGGTCGAGGTGCAGGGCGGGCAGGTGGTCCGCGTCACCGCGATGCTCGAACGTGCGGCGCCGACGACGGGATCGATCCTCGTCAGCGCCGACATCCAAGGGGCACCGATCTTCCTCGACGGTCAGCCACGAGGCGCGACCACGACGGTGCTCGACGACGTGCCCGCGGGCATGCACCAGATCGAGATCCGACCGGAGGGCGAGGACGTCCAGCCGTTCTCGCAGCAGGTGCTGGTGCAGGCGGGACAGCGCGCGACCGTGAGCGCGACGCTCCGCCGCGCGCAGACCGCGCCGACGACCGGATCGATCGCGGTGATCACCGACGCGCCGAACGCCGAGGTGCGCATCAACGGTCAGCCGCTGCCGCTCGGCACGTTCTCGCGCGACGGGCTCGCGCCGGGCAACTACGTCGTCCAGGTGATCGCAGAGGGCCACCAGCCGTTCCGCCGCGAGGTCACGGTCACGGCGGGGCAGACGACGTCCGTCGACGCGCAGCTCGCGCGCGAGCTCGGACCGCCGGGCCGTATCAACATCGTGGTCGCGAACGTCTCGGGCGCGCGCGTCACGGTCGACGGCGAGGAGCGCACCGCGCCGTTCGTCGTGAACCAGCCGGAGGCGGGCACGCACGCGGTGGTGGTGCGCGCCGACGGGTACGAAGAGGTCAGCTTCACGTGCTCGACCGCGCCGGGCGCACCCGCGGGTGACGCGTGTGATCGCACGATCAACATGCAGCCCCTCGCGGTCGCGCTGCGCGTGACGCTGCAGCAGGAGATCGAGGGCGTCGCGGTGCTCTCGATCGACGGCCGTCAGGTCGGCGAGGTGCCCTACGAGGGCCGCGTGCCGGTGGGCGATCACACGTTCGAGGTGAGCGCCGAGGGCTACGAGCCGTTCCGCCGGCAGATGCTGGTGAGCCACGGCGAGGGCGCGATCACGATCGACGCGCGGCTGCGCGACTCGAGCGAAGAGGCGGCGGCCGAGGGCACGACGCACTCGGCGCTCCCGATCGCGATGAACCACCCGATGATCGACGCGTCGATCGGCTGGCCGTACCTCGCGGAGCTGCGGCTCTCGATCGGCCTGCACGAGCTCTTCGATGCGGGCTTCGGGATCCGGACGTTCGGCCGCATCACGGAGTTCGAGGGTCGCCTGCGCTTCGGTGGTCGCGTGCTGCGTCAGCTCGCGTTCGGCGCGCAGGCGCGCTTCGGCGGCGGCATCGGGCCGAGCTCGAGCGTCGGCGCGCCCGACTACTCGGAGTTCGACGGCGATCCGACCACGCCCGGCAGCCAGCCGCTGCCGAACGAGCTGCACCAGGAGTACCGCCCGGGCGTGCCCGGCGAGGCGCGCTGGGACTACCCGGTGAACACCGCGTTCTTCTCGGTCGAGGGCCTGATGTCGCTCCTGCTCGAGCCGCTCGCCGCGGTGACGCTGTGGCTCGGCATCGACATCACGAGCGACGAGTACGCGGGCAGCGCGCGCAACTCGAGCGCCTACGCCGACTTCAACGCGGAGGGCGGGGCGATCTGCGTGACCGATGGCACCGAGCTCCACTGCGATCGCCAGGACATGGCGCGCTTCCGGCTCGGCGGCGCGGTCGAGTTCGTGCTCAGCCCGAACTTCAACATGTGGTTCATCTTCGAGGGCGTGCTCGCGCAGACGAGCGATCACCGGCGCATGCTGAGCGGCTTCATCGGGGACGCGCTGGACATCCGCATCTATCCGCGGCTCGGCATCACCTACAAGTTCTGACCTCGCGGTCGGAACGCTCGCGATGCGCCCCGGGACGAGCTTCGTCCCGGGGCGCGTCCGTTTCGGAAACGCCGTCACCGCGCGCGGCCGGTGGTACGTTCGCACCGTGGTGCGCGGCCTCGCGCGGATCTTCGCTCTCGTGCTCCTCTTGCTCGCGCCGAGCTCGCTCGCCGCGGCCCAGGAGACGTCCGCGGGCGCTGCCCCACGACGGCCCGAGCAGCTCGATCCAGCAGCGCCGCTGACGTTGCGTCCCGAGGGCCCGCTCCGGCCGCTCGCGGAGCGCGTCGCGCGGATGCTCTCTTTGCGCGCGCAGGTCGCGATCACGGTCGGCGAGCCGCCGCCGCCCGGCGTGCCCGAGGCGGTGCCCGCCGCGCACGTCGGGCTGATCCGCGAGGGCGCCGAGGTGCTCGTGACGCTCGGCGGGCCGCAGGGCCTGCTCTATCAGAGCCGCCTCGATCTCCCGCCGGCGCGCGACGCGGCGGTGCGCGCGGTGGCGCTCGCGGTGGAGGCCCTGCGCGACGCCGCGCTCGAGGGACCGCCCCCGAGCGATCGCGCCGAGGGCCCGGGCGCGCGCCCCGGTGAGCGCGTGAGCTTCGTCTACTACGAGCAGGAGGGCGGGCTCTTCGGCGTGCGTCGTCGGATCGAGCCGATCGCGCGCCCCACGATCTACCTGCGTCTCCTGCTCGGCTTCTCGACCGCGCGCGACACCGCGCTGGTCGGGCCGGGCGTGGGCGTCGGGTTGTGCATCGACATGAGCTGTCTGGTGCTCGAGGGCGATCTCCCGCTGATCCCCGAGGAGCGCTCGACGTCGCTGGGCGAGATCGTCCAGTACCGGCCGATCAGCGTCGGCATGCGCTTCCAGGTGCGCCCCTGGAGGTGGGGCGACTTCGTGCCCGGGCTCACGTTCGGCGTGCTGACGCGCTTCGGAAACGCGTGGATCGAGGCGACCGACGCGTCCCAGACCGTGACCGCGTTCGGTCTGCGCGGCACGCTCGAGCTCGCGTGGATCTTCGCGGCGCCGTTCGAGATCGTGCTCGAGCCGGGCATCGATTTCGTCAGCAATCCCGCGCGCTTCGTGCGCGAAGGAGAGGTGATCTTCCTCGAGGACGTGGTGACGGTGTGGGGCGTGATCGGCGTGAGGCTGCGACCGTGATCCGTGCGACGATGCGGAGCGCGCCCGTTCCGTCGGCGCTTGGAATTCTCGGCTGTCGAGGACGACCCCCCGGCGTGATGGACGTGACCACGAGCACGCGCGAGAGCGCTCTGGAGCCGCTCGAGAGGGCGCTGCCGTGAGACGGGACGTGGCGATGCGCGTCATCGACGGGGGCGGAGCCGACGCTGGGCGCGCGGAGTCGCGCTCTCCGGTGGACCAGGAAGAACGGGCGCTGCTGACCCGCGCAGCCGCGGGCGACGACGCGGCGGTCCGGCGGCTCTACCGCGACCACGTGGACCGCGTGTTCCGCACCGTCGCGCGGATCCTCGGCTCGAGCGATCCCGACGTGGAGGACGTCGTCCAGCAGACCTTCCTGGCCGCGCTCGACGGCGCCGATCGCTTCGACGGACGCTCGAAGCTCTCGACGTGGATCATCGGCATCGCGACCCGTCGCGCGCTCGATCAGGCGCGCGATCGCTGGCGCCGCTCGCGCTGGCAGCGCGTGACCGAGTGGGTCGGCCTGGGGCGCGCCGCGGGGCGTCCCGACGACACCCACGACTCGAAGTCGCTCGCCGAGTGGGCCCTCGCGAAGCTCACCCCGGACCAGCGCACGGTGTTCGTGCTGCACGAGGTCGAGGGGCACACGCTCGCCGAGGTGAGCGCCATGACCGGCACCGGCATCTCGACGCTGCACGCCCGCCTGGTCGCGGGCCGGAAGCGGCTCGATGCGGCGCTCGCGTCGATCGGCGCCGAGACGAATTCGCTTCCGGGCGGTGGAGGAGACGATCATGACGCGACGTGATGCGAGCGCGCGAGCCGTGGAAGCGCTCCGAACGTCGCCGCCGACGCTCGACGAGCTGCGGCGTGCGCGAATGGAACGGCGGCTGGTCGACGCGGTGTCGCGCGGCGAGCGCGCGCGCGAGGCGGACGCGGCGCGCGAGCCCCGCGGTGGGCGTGCGTGGGCTGCGGCGGGCGGCGCGCTCGCGGTGGCGGCGGTGGTCGGGCTCGCGGTGATCGTGCGCCCGGCGCTGCTCGGTGAGGAGCGCCCGGTGGCGCGCTTCGAGATGGGCACGGCGAGCGGGACGCTCGACGTGGGCGGAGCGCTCGAGGTCGGTCCGGGAGAGCGCGCCGAGGTGCGCCTCGGCGGCGTGGAGCTGGATCTCGAGGGCGGCAGCGCGATGCGCTTCGGCTCGCTCGACGTGCGCGACGTGCGCGTGGAGCTGACGCGCGGCGGGGTGGACGTCGCGTTCCATCCGCGCGAGCGCGGGCGCGAGCGGCTGAGCATCGAGACGCCGAGCGCGCGCGTCGAGGTGGTCGGCACGGTGTTCTCGGTGCGGCTCACGGGCGGCGCGACGCGCGTCGCGGTGCGCGAGGGCACGGTGCGTGTGGTGCCGCGCAGCGCGTCGGAGAGCGCGGTGCTCGTGCACGCGGGCGAGAGCGTCGAGATCGAGAGCGCGCAGGCGGCGGCGGCGGCGCGCGAGCCCGCGGCGGCGCGCGAGCCCGCGCTCGAGACCATCGAGCCGGTGGTCGCGCCGATCGAGCCCGCGCCGCTCGAGACCGCCGAGCCGGGGCCGATCACGCGACGCGTGACGACGACGAGCGCGCCGATCCCGACGAGCGTGCCGCCCGCGCAGCCGGAGGCGCCCGAGGTCGTCGCCGACGAGGCCCCGAGCGCCGTGGTGCAGCCGCCCGACGTGATCCCGGTCTCGCCGCGACAGCGGCTCGCCGCCGCGCGTCACGTCCTCGAAGACCTGCGCGATCACCCGCGGGCTCGCGCGATGCTCGCGGAGCTCGTGCGCGATCGTGCGGCGCCGATCGACATCCGCACCGAAGCCCAGGCGATGATCGGCGACTCGCTCCTCGCGACCGGCGAGGCGCGCGAGGCCGCCGACGCGTTCGAGCGCGCGGCGACGCTGGGACGCGGCCGCGCCGAGGGTGCGAACGCGATCTTCGCGCTCGCGCGCGCGCAGGAGGGTGCGCTGCGCGATCGCGACGCCGCGCGCGCGACCTACGTGCGCTATCTCCAGGAGGCACCGCACGGCCCCCACGCGCAGCTCGCGCGCGCCGCGGTGTGTCGGCTCGGTGGAGACCCGTCGGTCACGTGTCCGGGAGGAGGCGCGCGGTGAGCTCCCGCGCGATCGCGATCGCGCTCGCCGCGCTGGCGATCGGCGGGTGCTATCGCGACGTGACGCTCAGCGATCCGCTGTGGCGTGACGCGGCCGTCTCGCGTCCCGATGCAGGCGCGGCGATCGATGCAGGCCTGCGCGACGGCGGATGGCGCGAGCCCAGCGGCATGTGCACGGGGTCGACGCCGGTCGATCTCCTGATCGTCGTCGACTCCTCGAGCTCGATGGCGGAGGAGCAGGACAGCCTCGTCGCCCAGCTCCCGCGGCTGATCGGCGAGCTCGTCGACCCGCCCGATCGCGACGGCGACTCGCAGCCCGACTGGCCCGCGATCACCGACCTGCACGTCGGTGTGATCACGCCCGATCTCGGCGTCGGGGGCTACACGATCCCGAGCTGCGACGACGAAGCGAATTTCGGCGACGATGGCGTGCTCCGCGAGGTCGCGTCCGCCGACGGATGCAGCGCGACGTACCCGCCGATCCTCGAGTTCGGCGCAGGGGACGACCCCGCGGCGTTCGCGAACGACGTCGCGTGCGTCGCGCGCGTCGGCACCGGCGGGTGCGGCTTCGAGCAGCCGCTCGAGGCCGCGCTCAAGGCGCTCTCGCCGTCGACGCCGCAGCCGTACACCGCGCCGGACTACGTCCCGCCCACGTTCGTCGCGGGCACGTCGGGGCACGCCGACGGCGCGAACGCGGGCTTCCTGCGCGACGGATCGCTGCTCGCGGTGATCGTCCTCACCGACGAGGAGGACTGCTCGGTGCGCGACGTGGAGCTCTTCGACACCTCGTCGCCGCGCTACGTGACCGATCTCAACCTGCGCTGCTTCGCGTACCCGGAGGCGCTCCATCCGGTCGAGCGCTACGTCGGTGGGCTCCTCGCGCTGCGCGCCGATCGCCCCGATCTCTTCGCGCTCGCCGTGATCGCGGGCATCCCCGCGGACGCCGCGGTCCCGCTGCCCTCGCTCGACGACTACGAGCGCATCCTCGCGCGCCCCGAGATGGAGGAGCGCGTCGATCCCGAGATGCCGACGCGGCTGGTGCCCTCGTGCAACGGGCCCACCGGGATCGCGTTCCCGCCGCGGCGTCTGGTGCGCGCGGTCGCGGGCGTCGGGCGGGGCCGCGGGACCGTGCAGTCGATCTGCCAGGAGGACTTCACGCCCGCGGTCGCGCCGATCGTGTCGCTCATCGGGCGTCGTGCGTGCGCGGAGCACGCGCCGCTCTGATCGCCTCGCGTCCCGCCGTGATAGGGTCCGCCGCATGATCGAGGGGCTCTTCATCGTCCTCGAAGGCGTCGACGGCGCAGGCACGACGACGCACACGAAGCGACTCGCCGACGCGCTGCGCGAGCGCGGCTTGCCGGTGCACACCACGCGTGAGCCGAGCGACGGCCCGATCGGCGTGCAGATCCGGCAGATCCTCACCGGGCGCATCGTGGTCCCGGGCATGACGGGGCCGCGGCCTCCCTCGTGGACGACGATGGCGCTGCTCTTCGCCGCCGACCGGATGGACCACATCGAGTCGTCGATCACGCCGAACCTGATGGACGGCGTCACCGTGATCAGCGACCGCTACTACCACTCGTCGGTCGCGTACCAGTCGATCACCGGCGGCGGCGAGGCCGAGACCGTCGCGTGGGTGAAGGAGATCAACCGCCACGCGCGGCGGCCCGACCTCACGATCGTGCTCGACGTGCCCGACGAGGTCGCGGCGCGTCGGCGCGCGGCGCGCGGTGCGAGCCGCGAGCTCTTCGACGACTACGAGCTGCAGACCCAGCTCGCCGCGTTCTACCGGCGCTTCGCCGAGCACTTCCCGGGCGAGCGCATCGAGTTCGTCATCGCCGATCGCGACGTCGAAGAGGTCGCCGCCGACGTGCTCGCGATCGTGAAGCGCCTCCGGCGCGACCCCGACTGAGGCGCGCGCGCCGTCGCTTGACCGCTCGAGCCCCGTCGCGTACGGAATGAACGTTCCGTCGCATGACCCCGCCTCGCAGCGACCCCGACACCGGCAAGCGCGACGTCATCCTCGACGCCGCGCTCGAGCTCTTCGCGGAGCGCGGCTTCCACGGGACCGCGGTGCCGCTCGTCGCGGAGCGCGCGAAGGTCGGCGCGGGCACGATCTACCGGTACTTCGAGAGCAAGGAGCACCTGGTCAACGCGCTCTACCGCCGCGAGAAGCAGCGGATGACCGCGGCGCTCGCCGACGGATTCCCGTTCGATCAGCCGCCGCGCGAGCAGTTCCACGTGCTCTTCGAGCGCGCGATCGCGTTCATGAAGGGCAACGCGATCTCGGTGCGCTTCCTCGAGCTCCATCACCACGCCGCGTATCTCGACGCCGAGAGCCGCGCCCTCGAGGAGCACGGCAACGCGCTCGTCGAGGCGGCGTTCCGCGCGTCGATCGCCCAGCTCGCGATGCGCGATCTGCCTCCGGCGCTGCTGGTGGCGATCGTGTGGGGCGTGTTCGACGGCCTGCTGCGCGCGTGGTCGGAGGGACGCCTCGAGCTGAGCCCTGCGGTCGTGGCGCAGGCCGAGCAGTGCTGCTGGGAGGCGATCCGACGCTGAGGATCGTCCCTTTTTTTGTCCCGAATGCGGAATGAACGTTCATCCCTGGAGGCGAACATGGCTGCGAAGAAGGTCGTCCTGATCACCGGCGGTACCGCGGGCATCGGCAAACACACCGCGCTGCACCTGCACGCGCGCGGTCACCGCGTGATCGCGACGGGGCGCAACGAGAAGGCGATGGCCGAGCTGCGCGCGCTCGGGATCGAGACGGTCGCGCTCGACGTGACGAGCGCCGAGTCGATCCGGAGCGCGAAGGACGCGATCGATCGCACGACCGACGGGCACGGCGTCGACGTGCTCGTGAACAACGCGGGCTACGGGCTCTTCGGGCCGGTCGAGATGCTGTCCGACGCGGACGTGCGCGCGCAGTTCGACACCAACGTGTTCGGCCTGCTCGCGGTGACGCGCGCGTTCGTGCCGCAGATGCGCGCGCGCGGCGCGGGGCGCGTGATCAACGTGAGCAGCGTCGGCGGGCGCATGGTGTTCCCGCTGGGCGGCGTCTATCACGCGACGAAGTACGCGGTGGAGGCGCTCAGCGACGCGCTGCGGATGGAGCTGCGTCAGTTCGGGATCCGGGTGTCGGTGATCGAGCCCGGGTACATCAAGACGGAGTTCACCGCGACGACGATGGGCCTGCTGCGCAAGTACGAGGCGGAGGGATCGCCGTACGCGCGCGCGATGGCGGTGGCGGGGAAGGCCGACGAGGCGATCGGGCCGCTCGCGGTCGGTCCCGAGTCGGTCGCGCGGGCGATCGAGCACGCGGCGATGTCGCGATGGCCGCGCGCCCGGTACGTCGCGCCGTTCTACAACGCGCTCGGCCCGGTGATGCTCGCGCTGCTGCCGCGCTGGCTGACGGACTGGGCGTTCCGGCGCGTCGCGGGGCTCGACGCGGGCGCGCCGAGCGTGGCGCCGCGACTGCCGGCGCAGGCGGCGTAGCGCGCCGCGGCGGCGTCAGTCGACGATCGGGAAGCGCAGCTCGCGGCGCTCCTCGCCGCGCAGCACCACGATCGTGAGCTCGCTCGCGACGCGCAGCCCGGTCCACACCGTGTAGGCGTGCTCGGGGCGCTCGATGCCCTGGCCGTTCACCTGCACGATCGTGTCGCCCGGCGCGAGGTCGAGGCCCGCGAAGAGCGCCTCGTCGCGCAGCTCGACCACCCGGAACCCGACGAAGCGCCCGTCGCGCAGATCGGGCTCCGTGCCGATGCGCTGGAGGAACTGCCCGAGCCCGGCCTCGAGCACCTCGTCGAGCATCGCGCGCCGGATCACGCTCGCGCCCGCTTCCGGCATCGCGCGCGGCGCGCCCGCGATCGCCTCCTGCTCCGCGTGCGCCGGTGCGGGCGGAGGTGCGCTCCCACACCCGACGAGCAGCAGGATCCCCAGCGACGCCGCGACGCGCATGGGATCGCAGGTACCCGAGACGGCCACGCCGCGTCCAGTTTCGTTCCGCGCCGGAGAAGGGGTGTAGGATCGGGGCGCTTCGCTCGGAGGGTGGATGCGCTGGATCTTGGGGTTCGCTGTCGTGGTGCTCGGGACGAGCGCGGGCTGGGTGCCCGCGGCGCGCGCGCAGGAGCGGTCGTCGATCGAGACGGCCCGCGCGCACATGGAGCAGGGCCAGGCCTATTACCTCCAGGGACGCTTCGGGGAGGCCGCCGCCGAGTTCGAGGCCGCCTACGAGGCCGAGCCCTTCAGCGCGTTCCTCTACAACGCGGCCGTCGCGTACGAGAACGCGGGCGACCTCTCTCGCGCGCTCGACTACTTCCGCAGCTACCTGCAGCGCGATCCCTCGGCGTCGGATCGCGACGCCGTCGAGCAGCGCGTCGCGCGCCTGACCGCCGAGCTCGAGCGTCGTCGCGCTGCCGCCGAGGCGGCTCCGCCTCCGACCGAAGAAGGCGCCCCGCCCGCCGAGGGCACGCCGCCCGCCGAGACCGCCGCGCCCGCCGTCGAGGCCGCGCCGCCGCCCGCCGCGCTTCCCGAGGACTTCAAGTCGCTCGTCTCGGTGCGCACCGACCCCGAGGGCGCGACCATCTCGATCACGCAGGAGGGACGTGAGGTCGCGCGCGGCTCCTCGCCCTTCTCGTACACGCTCGATCAGGGCCGCTACCACGTCCGCATCGAGCACCCCGACTTCAACGTCGCGGAGCAGGACGTCACGGTCGAGCCCGGCAAGGTCTACGTCGTCATCGTCAACCTCAGCCAGGGCGAGTTCCTCGGCTATCTGCGCGTCGTCAGCGACGTGCCGGGCGCGCAGGTCTTCGTCGACGATCGCGAGGCCGGCCCTCGCGGCCGCACGCCCTTCGAGGGCCCGGTGCCGGTCGGCGCGCACCACGTGTGGATCGAGCGCGCGGGCTACGAGACGGTCGAGCAGGACGTCGAGGTCGGCGTCGGTGAAGAGCGCGAGGTGCGCGTCGAGCTGCAGCGCGTCGCGTTCGGTCGCGTGCGCGTGATCGGCAACGTGCGCGGCGCGCGGGTGCGCGTCGACGGCGAGCTCGTCGGCACCGTGCCCTTCGAGGGCCAGGTGCCGGCGGGCGAGCACGTGCTCCGCGTCGAGTCCGACGGGATGAAGGCGTTCGAGCAGCGCATCGCCGTCGCGCGCGGTCAGCTCACGCCGGTGCGCGTGCGGCTGCGCCCCGACGTCGGTCGCGGCGGCGCGTGGGTCGCGTCGACGTTCGCGGTGCTGCTCGCGGGCGGCGGCGTCGCGCTCGCGTTCGTCGCCGAGGACCTGCGCGCCACGCTCGAGCGCGAGCGCGACGCAGGCACGCTCGCGACGAACGACGAGCGCCTCGATCACGGCCTCTACTACACGATCGGCGCCGACACCGCGTTCGGCCTCGCGCTGATCGTCGGCGCGGTGGGGCTCTACTACCTGCTCTACGATCCGCTGCCGCCCTCCGAAGGAACGGTGCTCGAGGCGCGCGACTGGGCGCTCGCACCGATGGTCGATCCGCGCACCGGCACGATCGGTGCGGCCGCGGGAGGTCGTTTCTGATGCGCGCCGTGACGATGCTCGGGATCGCGCTGGTGCTCGGCGCGTGTGATCCGACGGTCTGGGACGGCGTGCGCAACGACGCGCCGGTGCTCGTCATCGACGGCCCCGGTGGCGGCGTCGCCGGCGACTTCGGGCGCGTCGTCGTCGGCTACGAGGCGGACGTCGCGGGCAGCGGCGTGTCGCGCTACGCGGTCAGCGGCGGCGTGGGAGCGCTCGGCGGCTCGGCGTTCTACGTGTTCGGCGGCTACGACGGATTGCCCGACGACGCGACGCCGCGCTTCGAGGGCTCGCTGCTCTTCCAGGGCTGCGACGACGGCGACTGCGCCGAGGGCCACGGCGCGTCGCTCGCCGCGTTCCCCGCGTGGACGCTCGGCGACGGGCGCACGCTGCACGGCTGCATCGCCGCGCCTTCGCTCTCGAGCGGCAGCGTGCAGATCCGCTGCGAGGATCTGACGCTCACCCAGACGATCGCCGGGCCGAGCGGCGAGGCGTTCGGCGCCTCCGCGGCGGGCATCGCGCGCGTGCAGCACCGCGTCGGCGCCGCGCTCTTCGGCGCGCCCGACGCGAGCAGCGGCGAGGGCGCGATCTACCGCCTCCCGATCGGCGGCGGCGCGCCGGTGCGCATCGATCTCTCGGGCGCGATGCTCCCCGCCGCCGCGCACGTGGGCGCGCAGCTCGCGGTCGCGCCGCTCGACGATCGCTCGGTGCTCTTCGCGACGCGCGCCGACCTCGAGGGCGACACCGATCGCGTCGTGATCGGCACGATCGACATCGACGACGCCGCGGTCACCACCGTGACGATCCGCGGCTGCCTCGAAGGCCCCGGCGGCTACGGCAGCGCGCTCGCGATCGGCGATCTCGACGGCGACGACGTCGCGGACGTCGCGATCGGCACCAGCGTCGACGCGATGGCGCAGCGCATCGACGTCATCGCCGGCGCCGCGCTCCCCGCGAGCGCGAGCTGCGCGGGCGACGCGACGCAGCCCGAGATCGCGTCCTCGATCACCTGCCAGGACGTCGGCACCGACGACGTCGCGTGCGGCGACGACGAGCGCATCGGCCTCGGCGCCGCGCTGGCGATCGGCGACGTCGACGGCGACGGCACGAACGATCTGATCGCGGGCGCGCCCGCCGCCAGCCCGGACGGTCGCGCCGGCGGCGGCGCGGTCTTCGTGCTCGCGGGGCAGAGCGGCGCGCTCGGCATGCTGGGCATCCGCAGCGTCGCGCTCCACCACTCCTCGCAGACGCAGGGCATGCAGCTCGGCGCCGCGGTCGCCGCGGTGCGCGGCGACGGGCGCAGCGAAGTGGTGGCGGGCGCGCCCGGAGAGAAGCAGATCGTGGTCTTCCTCTGCTCGGGCCTCGGGGACGACGTGCCCATGGATGGTCGCGAGCGCGGCTGCCTCTGACGGCGGCCGACCAGAGACAGAAGCGATGCGAGAGAAAAAGCAGATCCTGATCGCCGACGACGAGGCGAACCTGCGCCGTGTGCTCGGCGCGCAGCTCCAGCGCGACGGCTACGACGTGCTGATGGCCGAGGACGGAGAGCAGGCGCTCGCGACGCTCGCCGAGAACCACGTCGACGTGGTGATCAGCGACCTGCGCATGCCGAAGCTCGACGGGATGCAGCTGCTGAAGCGCATCACCGCGTCGCAGCCCGAGCTGCCGGTGATCATCATCACCGCGCACGGCACCGTCGACACGGCGGTCGAGGCGCTCAAGCTCGGCGCCTTCGACTACGTCACCAAGCCCTTCGATCGCACGGAGTTCAAGAACGTCGTCGACAAGGCCTCGCGCACCGCCGAGCTGCGGCAGCGCGAGGGCGAGATGGCCGAGCGCGGGCTCATCGGGCAGTCGCCCGCGATGCTCTCGATCTACTCGGTGATCGAGAAGGTCGCGGACACGCCGAGCACCGTGCTGATCACCGGCGAGAGCGGCACCGGCAAGGAGCTCATCGCGCGCGCGCTCCACGAGAAGAGCTCGCGCCACGACAAGCCGTTCATCCGCGTGAACTGCGCCGCGATCCCGCGCGACCTGATCGAGAGCGAGCTCTTCGGCTACGAGAAGGGCGCGTTCACCGGCGCGGTCACGAGCAAGCCGGGCCGCTTCGAGCTCGCCGACGGAGGCACGCTCTTCCTCGACGAGATCGGCGAGATCCCCGTGAACATGCAGGTGAAGCTGCTGCGCGCGATCCAGGAGCAGGAGTTCGAGCGCGTCGGCGGCATCAAGACGATCGAGGTCGACGTCCGCCTCATCGCCGCGACCAACCGCGACCTCGCGCAGGAGATCAAGGAGCAGCGCTTCCGCGAGGATCTCTACTACCGCCTCAACGTCGTGCAGATGCGCTTGCCGCCGCTGCGCGAGCGACAGGGCGACATCCCGCTGCTCGTCGAGCACTTCGTGAAGCGCTTCCGCGAGCGCCTGAAGAAGTCGCGCGTGGTCGGCGTGGGAGACGCGGCGATGGAGGTGCTCCTCGCGCATCCGTGGCCGGGCAACATCCGCGAGCTCGAGAACGTGATCGAGCGCGCGATGCTGTTCTGCGACGGCGAGCGCATCGACGTCGGCGATCTCCCGCCCGATCTGCGCGTGACCCCGCCGAGCTCGCCGGGATCGCACGCCGCGGTGGCGAGCGCGCGCCGGGCCGAGATCGACGAGGACGACGACGAGGATCTCGGCGAGGAGCCCACCGCGAGCGGCGAGATCGGGCTCAAGGAGCTGGTGCGCGAGGCCGCGGCGAAGGTCGAGCGCGAGCTGATCGTGCGCGCGCTGCAGCAGACCGGCGGCAACGTCACGCACACCGCGCGGCTGCTCAAGATCTCGCGCAAGAGCCTGCAGACAAAGATGAAGGAGCTCGGCCTGCGCGAGGCGCGCGAGGACTGACTCAGGAGGACTTCGTACGGGCAACGTCGCCTCCTCCGTCCGCGGATCGGACGCTACGTGCGGAGGATGTTCTCGCGCTCGAGGACGCGGCGAACCTCCTCGAACTGCGCCTTTACGTTGCCCTGCGGAAACCTAATCTGCGTGATCCCGCTGATGTTCGAGAACTCCTCGCAGCCCTCCTCCAGCAGAACGATCGCGCGCTCGAACCCAAGCCGGCCTTGGAACAGCCCGACCTCGTGGATCACGTTGGCTCGCGCCTGCAGCTTCCCTTCAGCGGTTTCGTCCTCGGCTGTCATCAGGAGAAAGGCGAACGAGGACGCATCGAGCATTTCCTCCAATCGCTCCTTCGTAGATCTGCCGGCGTTCGGCTCCCGATTGAACTCCTCCCAGGGAAGGCGCAGTCGATCTTGAATGAAGTCCTTCAGGTCACGCCAAGCGGGCGAGCGGCCGTGGCCGATGAAGATCTTCCCGTCGGTTCGAGCGACTGTCCTACCTCTCATGTTGTGCCTCTTCTGCAGGTAGGTGGCGACGTAGCGGATCTGCTTGCCCAGCTCCGCTACCTCGTGGCCGTAGGAGAACTGCTCGGCGAGTCGCGCTTGCACCTGGATATGAGGCGCGACCTGCAGTCCCTCCTGTATCGCGCGGCGGTCGCGACTCATTAGCTGGCGCGGGGCGAGTGCGCGCGCGAAATCCGAGCCGGAGACATGGCTGGTCAACTTCGCGATGTCGGCACGCGCTTTTCGAACCGAGCCGTCGTCGTGGGCGGCAAGGATCGCGTCTAGCGTCGGCACGATCTCGGCCTGAACCGCCTCGAAGACCGCCGCGGCCGCCGCAGCAGCTGTGTCAAGACGATCCCAGTCGCTGTCCGACGCTCGCGCGGCCTCGCTGATATAGCCCACGATGTAATCGTGGTCGTACTCCGCCCACTCACCTTGCGTTGTGTTTAGCAGCCCGGATCCTATCCCCGCTCCCCACTCAGTGTCGAAGTTCTCGCCTGGCCGGCGCGGCTGCAGCCCATCGGTGTAGACCCGCGCCTGATATCCGATCCAGGAGCCCGACCACGCTCGTTCCACCTGGGAGATCGCCTCGCCCACGCGCTTTCGCAACGCGAGTAAGTCGTCAGTCTCGAGTTGTCGGGCTGCGCGTTCACACCTGCGTGCTGCGCGGACAAGGTCGTCGAGAACGTCGTCCATTCCTCACTCCGAACACACGCATTGTGCCGCGTCAACCCGAGTCGGCGTCGTAGTCGGCTTTCCTCTCGTCTGGCAACACTCGCTAGCACCGCGGACGATGCGTCCGCTCTCCCGCTCGCGTTCGACACGCGGCATCATGCGGCCATGCCGCGCGCCGCGATCCTGGTCGTCGACGACGAGAAGAACATCCTGAGCACGCTTTCGCGGGCGCTCCGCGTCGAGGACTTCGACGTCGACGTCGCGGGCAGCGCCGAGATCGGGCTCGAGAAGGCGCGGGTGCGCGCGTACGACGCGTACCTCGTCGACGTGAACATGCCGGGCATGGACGGGCTCTCGCTCATCCGCGCGCTGCGCGACGCGCAGATCGACGCGCCGGTGCTGGTGATGAGCGGGCAGGGCACCATCGAGACCGCGGTCGAGGCGACGCGCCTCGGCGCCCACGACTTCCTCGAGAAGCCGATCGGCACCGATCGCCTGCTGCTCTCGCTCGAGCGCGCGCTGCAGTTCACCAAGCTCGCGCACGAGAACGAGTCGCTGCGCGAGCGCGTGGGCGAGGCCTCGGGCCTCATCGGCGAGAGCGCGCCGATGCGCGGGCTGCGCGATCAGATCTCGCTCGCCGCGAGCGCGAGCGCGAACGTGCTGATCATGGGCGAGCGCGGCACCGGCAAGGAGCTCGTCGCGGCGGCGATCCACCGCGGCAGCAAGCGCAACAAGGGCCCGTTCGAGAAGCTCAACTGCGCGGCGGTGCCGAGCGAGCTGATCGAGAGCGAGCTCTTCGGGCACGAGGCGGGCGCGTTCACCGGCGCGACGAAGCAGCGCCGCGGCAAGTTCGAGCGCGCGACCAAGGGCACGCTCTTCCTCGACGAGGTGGGCGACATGCCCTCGCCGATGCAGGCGAAGCTGCTGCGCGTGCTCCAGGAGGGCGAGATCGAGCGCGTGGGCGGCGGCGATCTGCTCAAGGTCGACGTGCGCGTCGTCGCGGCGACGAACAAGCCGCTCAAGAAGGAGATCGAAGAAGGGCGCTTCCGCGCCGACCTCTTCGATCGGCTCAACGTGGTGCCGCTGCGCGTGCCGAGCCTGCGCGAGCGCATCGAGGACGTGCCGGTGCTCGCGGGGCACTTCCTGCGCATCGCGTGCGCGGCGAACGATCGTCGCGGCAAGAGCTTCAGCGAGGGCGCGCTCGCGCAGCTCGGCCGGCACGACTTCCCGGGCAACGTGCGCGAGCTCCGGAACCTGGTGGAGCGCCTCGTCATCCTGGTGCCGGGCGACGTGATCCACGAGAGCGACGTGCGCGCGCACGTCGGGCAGGGCGGAGCGAGCACGGGCGGCGGGTACTACCGACCGGGCGCGCACCTCGAGGACATGGTGAAGGAGGCCGAGCGCGACCTCGTGCTGCGCGCGCTCGAGCACCACCAGGGGCACATCACGCGCACGGCGGCGGACCTCGGGCTCGAGCGGAGCCATCTGTACAAGAAGATGAAGGCGCTCGGGATCCGCCGGGACGCGACGGGGGAAGTCGGCGGGGACGAGTAGGTCTCGGCGAGAGGCGCGGGGCGGCACGGTCGTGCGGACCGCGGCGCGCTCGCGCTCTGGTAGAGTCAGGCGCCGATGTCGGCGCTCCGACGCAATCGCGCGCTCCTCGAGCCGCTGCTGGCGGGCCTGCCGTTCGCGATCTCGTCGGTCCGCCCGAGCGAGACGCGCGCCGAGATCGAGCTCGCGCTCGCCACGCCGGCGGGCGACGTGCAGCTCCGCATCGCGACTCGGGCGCAGGACGTGAAGGCGCTCGCATATACCCGCAGCTTCGCGATCTCGTACGTGACGCGCGACGGCGCGCCGCTGCCACGCGCGGCGATCGAGAGCGTCGCTGCGTTCGCACGCCGGCTCGCGGCGCGCGATCCCGGAGGCCTCGTGCTCGAGGCGCCCGAGCGCTCTCCTCGTGAGCAGCGCCGGCTCGCGGTGGTCGAGCGCGACCCAGGCGGCTCGTGGTCGCGCGCGACGTTCGACGCGGGCATCGAGGCGCTCCGCGCCGAAGCGCGACGCTTCGACCACGCGGTGCTCGTCGTCACCCAAGCGTGCGAGATGGCGTGCTCGTTCTGTCCCAGCCGCGACAAGCAGCACCAGGTCGACCCACGGGTCGACGCGCGGACGCACCTCGACGATCTCGTGCACCAGCTCGAGGCCGCGCGGTCGCTCGGCGCGCACGCGGTGGACGTCGGCGGCAACGACGTGCTGCGCTTCGAGCACGCGCTCGAGCTGTTCGAGCGCGCGGGCGAGCTCGGCTACCAAACGATCGTCGCGCAGAGCCCGGGACAGCGCCTCGCCGACGAGGCGTTCGCGCGCGCGCTGTCCTCGGGCCCGCTGAACGCCGTCCAGATCCCGATCTACGGCGCGACCGCCCAGGCGCACGACGCGGTCACCGGCACGCCCGGCAGCTTCGACACGCTCTGCCGCGCGCTCGACGTCGTGCTCGCGCTCGGGCGCCCGCGCGTCGTGCTCACGACGCTGGCGCTGCGGAGCACCCTCGACGGTCTCGAGGAGCTCCTCGCGTTCGCGCAGCGCCGATTCGGCCTCCACGTGAGCGTGCGGATGCTGTGGCCGAACCGCGTGGGAGAGCGCGAGCACCTCCACGACGCCGTCCCCTTCGACGAGCTGGCGGGCGTCGTCGCGCGTCACGCTGATCGCTTCGAGACCGACCTGCCGGTCTGCGTGCTCCCGCCGTCGCACCTCGTGCGGGGGCTGGTCCGCGCGGAGGGTGGGCGCGCGCTCCATCTCTGGGATCTCGGCATCGTGCCGGGGTCGGAAGACGATCGCGTGAAGCAGGATCGCCAGCGCGTCTTCGTCGCCGCGTGCAATGGCTGCGCGGCGCGGCATCGGTGCGCCGGGATCCTGCGCGCCCACGTCGAGGCGCTCGGCGCCGCGGGCATCCGCCCGCTCGCGGCGCTGCCCGGCTGAGCTCGTCACGCGCCGCCGGCGCGGGCGCATCGTCGCGGCGAGCTCGCCCCAGGCCTCGGCCGCACGGCGGCGCCCGCGTGTCTCGCGCGAGCGCCTTCGATGCGCTCCGGATCGTGCTCCGGCGCTCCCGGTGCCATCCGGCGATCTCCGGATCGCGTTCCGAGCGCCCCGCACGCGATCCGGCGCGCTCCGGATCGCGCTCTGGCGCGCCGGGACGGCATCCCGCGCGCTCCGGGCGTCGCTCGGCCTCGGCCGGACGACGTCCGGCGATCTCCGGATCGCGTTCTGGCGCGCCGGACGCGATCCGGGGCGCTCCGGATCGCCTCGGATTCGCCCCGACGCGATCCGGAGCCCTCCGGGCGCGCTTGGCCGCGATCGAAGCTGAACACACGGCCTCGATTGTCCGTGCCGGCGCTTCGCGCGGACGCTCGCGCGCTCACGAGGAGGATCTCCGATGCCGATGCCCGAAGAAGATCGTGCGAGCTCCATCATCCTGCGCGACGCGCGCTACCACCGCGCTTCGGTGAAGGCGGACCCAGCGACCGCGCACCTCGCCGAGCGGATCGAGAGCGCGGAGCGGACGTTGCGCGACGCGGCCGACGCGACCGACGCCGCCGAGGACGCGCGCGTCGAGGCGTACGCGCGGCTGGTGCGCGCCGACTTCCAGAGCGATCAGCAGATCCGCGAGATCGATCTCCTGCTGCTCGCGGCGGTGGGTCGCGATCGCTCGTCGGCGGGCTATCGCGCGTGCTTGCCGCGCGGGATGAGCGAGCTCGTCGCGATGCGCGGCGAGGAGCAGGAGCGCGCCGTGCGCTCGCTGGTCACCGAGCTCGGCGCGCGCTTCCCCGCGCTCGCGACCGCGCACGGTGAGGCCCTCACGACGCTCGCCGCCGGCGCGACCACCGCCGAGCGCGCGTGGCTCGAGGCCGAGCGGCTGACGAGCGCGGCGAGGGGCGCCGAGCGCCTCGCGCGCGTGGAGCTCATCCGCGCGCTGCAGCGCAACGAGGGCGCGCTGCGCGAGATCTTCCCGGGCGACGTGCGGCGCGCGAAGAGCTACTTCCGCAAGGCGAGCAAGCGCCGCGAGGAGAAGCCGGAGGAGTAGTCGCGCGCGCGTCAGCGCGGGACGTCGACGCCGGCTCGGCGCGCGAGCTGGCGTCCCGCGCGCTCCTGGATCTCGGCGCACTCCTCGAGGTGCGCGCCCTGGTAGCCGGGGCTCATGCAGTTGCGCTGGTCCTCGGGGAGCGCGCGACACTGCCGCATGAACTCCGAGCGCTGCTCGCGCCGGCTGACGCTGCGGCCGCGATCGAGCCCGCGCGCGACCCGCAGATCCCACGCGTCGTCGCAGGGCCCCTGATCGCCGTCGACCTCGTCCTCGTCGCGCGCCGCCTCGGCCTGCGCGTCTTGCACGGCCTGCATCGTCTCGGTCGCGATGCGACGGCCCTGCGCGTCGAGGGTCTCGAGCGGGTTCGGACGCTCCGCGGCGCGACGCTGGGCCTCGAGCCGGAGCGCCTCCGCCTCGATGCCGGTCGGCGGGCCACCGCCACCGGCGCCGCGCCGCGGCGGGCCCGACGCCGGGCCGGCGAACATCGGCGCGCTCGACGACGCGGGCACCGACACGCCGGGCCCCGACGAGGGGAGCGGCTCGCTGCCCGCGCGCTGCCCGCGCGAGCGACCCTCGCCTCCGCATCCACCGAGCACGAGCGCGCCGCCGAGCGCGGCCGCGAGCCACCCGCGCGCGCGCATCAGCTCGCGCCCGGCGCGTCGAGCCCGCCGGTCTCGATCACCGCGGTGTTGACGCGTCCCTGGAAGTCGGTGGTGAACGCGAGCCAGATCATTCGATCGCCGCGCTGCGCGACGAGCGCGGGGCGCACGCTCGCGCTCGAGACGAGCGTCTCGGGCGGCGCGAGGAGCGTCCATCCGTCGCTCGCGAGCTCGCGGCGGTAGAACGAGACGAGCCCGCCCTCGTCGAGCTCGTCGGTCGCGTAGAACGTGGCGCGCTGGGGATCGCCCTCTTCGTAGGCGCTGAGCGTGCGACGCGCGCCGGGCGGACGCGGGATGTCCTCGGGGTCGGTGCCGCGCGCGTCGGTGCCGTCGGGGAACACCTCGTCGAAGCGGAACGTGCCCTCGGTCCAGAGCGCGACGAAGTGCGAGCGTCCGCCCTCCATCGGCGCGGCGTACACGTAGCGGAGGTCGCCGATCGCGTGGAGGTCGCGGGTCTGCTCGAAGCGCTCGAAGCGCGCGAGGAGCTCGCGCGGCTCGACGTTCCCGCTGCCGAGGTCGAGGCACGCGACGTAGCCGGCGCCGCCGTTCTCGTCGCGGAGCACCGGGCTCGCGGAGGCGGCGTAGGCCTCGCGCTCCGGGTCGGGGTGGCGCGCGAGCGCCTCGTGCATCCGCTCCATGAGGCCCGCGTCGATGCGCTCGCAGACCGTCTCGAAGCGATCGAGCAGCGCGTCGACGCCGACCGGCGCGACGCCGGTGCTGAAGTGGATCGACTGGCCGTTCACGAAGAGGCGGCGCGGCGCGTCCTGCCGATCGGCGTCGGCGATCATCATCATCTGCGCGCCGGCGCCGAGGAGCGCCTCGCCGAGCTGGCCGCGCGCGCGCTCGTACGTGAACGCGCCGACGACGAGCGCGAGCACGAGCGTGAAGACGGTGAGCCGCGCGATCTTCGGCGCGAGCGTCTCGGGCTTCTCGGTGTTCTTGCGGCGCGAGGCGCCGACGGGGAGCGGCGTGGCGCCCTCGGTCGTCGTCGGCTCTTCGTTCTGCGTGCGCTCGGTGTCCATGCGCGTCTCCACCGCCGCTCAGATCGCAGGCAGACCGAGGTCCGCCCAGATCTCCCAGAGCGGGTCCTGATCGTCCCGCTGCTCCTCGTTGCAGAGAATGAGCATCTCCCACTCGAGCCGGCGCGTGCCGCCGCCGAGCGACTGCGGGCGCGCGATCTCGCGGGCGCGTCGCGCGCCGAACTCGTCGATCTGGAAGAGCGTCGACGTGACGAAGCGGAGCGCGGTCGAGAGCCCCGAGATGCCGCCGCTCGACTCGCCGTCGAAGGTGCCGCCCTCGGCGATCTCGGTCGGCGAGCTGACGCTGGTCTTGCACGCGGAGAACGCGTGCGACCACGCGTGGTCGCGGAGCGTCGCCATGTTGCGCTGCGCGTCGCGGAAGCCGAAGTGGATGTAGAGGATGATCCCCCAGATCAAGATGATCGCGGGGAGGATGATGACGGCCTCGGCCATCGCCGCGCCCTGCTGATCGCCGAGCAGGCGGCGCGCGAACGAGGCGCGCTTCGAGCCCTCGACGCGCATCAGTGCACCACCGCGTTCTGCAGCTCGCCGAGGACGCTGCACCCGGGGATCGTGCAGTCGCCGGTGCCGCTGCCGCCGACGCGGAAGCGACGAAGGCGCGCGCGCCAGCGCTGGTGCCAGAGGTAGTCCTCGTGGGGATCGTCGTTCGGGTTGTCGTAGTAGTACTCGGCCTGCGCGAAACCGATGCGCGTCGCGTAGTCGAGCCCCTCGTACAGCCCGCCGCCGGTCTCGTCGGTGTTCCAGGCCGCGATGGCGACGCCGCCGCGCGTCCACCCGAAGGGCGACTCGCCGTACATCGCGGTGCGGATCTGGAAGGGCTCCTCGCCGAGGTGCGAGTCGGGCGGGACGCGCTGGAAGTAGTCCGGGCAGTACTCGCGCGAGTTGCTCCGGTGATCGAGGAGCCACGCGGTGCCCATGCCCGCTGCGTACCAGAGCCATCCGCCGTTGCCGCGCATCGCGTGGAACGCGGCGGACGACGCGCCGGCGACCGCCATCGCGGGCCAGTAGACGCGATCGTCGCAGGGCTGGTTCGTCGGGTCGTCCTCCGCCTGCAGCTCGGGCAGCAGCGGGAACATCAGACCCATCTGGGTCGTGGGGTGGTACGGGTCGCGCCGCGAGTAGTCGATGACGAGCAGCTGCGCGGCCGCCGGCGCGCCGTGACGCACGGCGACCGCGACGCCGTGCATGAACGTCATCATCGGGTCGATCGCGCGCTTCGCGAGGTTGTGCACGTCCTCGGCGAAGCTCGACGAGCTGCGATAGCCCGGGACGTATTGGCACTGCTCGCAGCACCACGAGCACGAGCACCAGCTGACGATGCCGGCGACGCAGGTCGCGGTGACCTCGTAGAACGCGTACGTCAGGCCGTCACGCGCGGTGTGCAGGCCCGCTTCGATGGCCGCGAGCGCGCACATGATGAGGTTGAGCAGCACGAGGATGTTCATGCCGCGCGCGTGCACGACGGCGGCGCTGAACGCCGACGCGTCGGCCGCGTCCTGCATGCGCTCGCGGAAGAGCAGCGCGCCGCCGAGGCCCCAGACGTAATAGAGGATGCCGACGAGCATCGCCGACATGAAGACGCCGATCACCATGATCGCGCCGCGTTGATCGAGCGTGAGCGCTGGGAAGCGCGGTGTGCTCGTGAGGGGCCGTCGGGTCTTGGTGCTCGCGAAGCTCTCGCTCACGCTGCGGGCGGGCTGCAACAACACTGCCATGGTGTGCGACACACGATCCTACACGAATCGTGATGGATCGATGCAGCAACGCCGTGCGCACTCGGCGCAGAGCGGGGACGGTCGTCCCCAGTGCGCTGGGGTCAGATGTTCTGGAGGCGCTCGCGCAGCACGCGCGCGATCTCGCTCGCGCCGGGCTCGCGCAGGATCGTGAGGTGGTTGCCGTCGACCGGGTGGTACGCGACGCGGCCGCGCAGGAGTGAGGTCCACCCGAGGTCGCGGTCGACGCGATCGCCGGGGAACACGCGGCGATGGCGCGCGGTGAAGACGAGCGCGGGGCCTTCGTAGGGGCGCATCGTCGGGTCGTGCCGCTCGGCGGCGGCGCGGAAGCGCTCGTCGCGGATCGCGTCGATGGCCTCGGTCGTGAGGGCGCCGGGATCGATCGCGGCGGCGGGGGTCTCGGTGCGACGCACGAGGCGCTGGGTGATCGCGGCGTGCACGTGCGCGAGGAACGCGCGCGGGTCGCGGAGCCGCTCGAGGTGCGTGCGGGCGCGGCCGAGGACGCCGGCCCTGTGCAGGCCGCGCGGGAGGATCGTGTCGAGGAGCACGAGCAGCTCGACGCGCTCGCCGAGCGCGCGCAGGCGCTGCGCGACCTCGTACGCGACGACGCCGCCGAACGAGACGCCGCCCAGCAGGTACGGGCCGTGCGGCTGGAGCGCGCGGATGCGCGCGAGGTAGACCGGCGCCATCGCCTGCACGTCGAGCGGCGGGCCGACGACGTCGGCCTCGCACGCGAGCAGGCCGCCGAAGACGGCGCGATCGCCGGACATCGCGTCGCCGAGCGCGGCGTAGAGCTGCACGCCGCAGAGCAGGAAGAAGGGCGCGCGCGCGGGATCGAGCGGCTCGCGCGCCCGCGCGTTCAGCGGGACGAGCGTCGCGTCGGTGCTGCTCGTGCCGTTCTCGATGGCGCGCGCGAGGGCGCGCACGGTGGGAGCGCGGAAGATCGTGCCGAGCTCGATGGGCCCGCGCGCCGAGAGCTTCGAGAGGAGGCGCACCGCGAGCAGCGAGTGCCCGCCGAGCTCGAAGAAGCTCTCGTTCGCGCCGACCTCCGGCACCCCGAGCAGCTCGCAGAAGAGCGCGGCGATCCACGTCTCGAACGCGCCCTCGGGCGGGTCGTCGCGGCGCGCGCGGGGCGCGGTGCCGAGCTCGGGAGAGGGCAGGGCGCGGCGATCGACCTTTCCGCTCGGCGTGATCGGGAGCGCGTCGATGCGCACGAACGCCGAGGGGATCATCGACCCGGGCAGCGATGCCTCGCAGGTCGCGCGGAGGAGGGCGGGATCGAGCTCGTGATCGTGCAGCACGACCCACGCGACGAGGCGCAGGGCGCCCGACGCATCGGGGCGCGCGCCCACGACGACGTCGCGCACGCGCGCATCGGCGCGCAGCACCGACTCGATCTCGCCCGGCTCGATGCGGAAGCCGCGGATCTTGAGCTGCTCGTCGGCGCGGCCGAGGATCTCGAGCTCGCCGCGCGCGCTCCAGCGCACGAGATCGCCGGTGCGCATCATCGTCGCGCCGGGCGCGAACGGATCGGGGACGAAGCGCGCGGCGGTGAGCTCGGGGCGCGCGTGGTAGCCGAGCGCGACCTGCGGGCCCGAGAGCGCGAGCTCGCCGATCGCGCCGCGCGGTGCGAGCTGTCCGCCCGCGTCGAGCACGTACGCGCGGCAGGTGCCGAGCGGGCGTCCGATCGGGAGCTCGCTCGGCGTCGCGGCGCCGGGATCGTGCAGCGTGCTGGTGATCGTGACCTCGGTCGGGCCGTAGGCGTTCACGAACCGCACGTCGGGGTGCTGGGCGCGCCAGGTGGCGTAGGCGCGCGCGCTCGGTCGCTCGCCGCCGACGATCACGAGGCGCACGCACGCGGGCAGCGTGCGGTCGTGATCGCGCAGGTGCAGCGCGACCTCGGTGAAGAACGCGCTCGGCACGTTCACGACCGTGACCGCGTGGCGCTCGAGCTCGACGAGGAACGCGTCGATCGACGAGGACGCGTGCTCGCTGCGCGGCACGACGCACGCGCCGGCGAGCCAGGTGGGCAGCATCTCCTCGAGCGAGACGTCGAAGCTCGGCGAGGTGAACTGCAGGCAGCGGTCGCGCGCGTCGAGCGTGTACGCGGGGACGATCGCGCGCGCATGGGCGAGCAGCGCGCGGTGCGGGACGAGCACGCCCTTGGGGCGGCCCGTCGAGCCCGACGTGTAGATCAGCGTCGCGGGCGCGTCGGGGTCGAGCGCGATCGGGGCGATGGGATCGAGCGACGTGGGCTCGTCGATCGCGAGGCACGGGTGCGCGGTGAACGCATCGCGGGTGCGGGCGTCGACGATCACGCGCTTCGCGCCGGCATCCTCGAGCACCATCGCGACGCGCTCGCGCGGCCACTCGCGATCGATCGGGAGGTAGACCGCGCCGGCGCGCAGCACGCCGAGGAGGGCGATCGCGAGGTGCCGGCCGCGAGGGACCGACACCGCGACGACGTCGCCCGGGGCGACGCCCTCGTGGGCGAGGCGCGCGGCGAGGACGCCCGCGTCGCGATCGAGCTGCGCGAAGGACACCCCGGTGAGCGCGAGCGCGTCGGGGGCACGGCGGGCGACGTCGGCGATCGCGGCGGTGATCGTGGTGGCGTCGCAGGGCATCCGCGCGCCGTCGCCGCCCGCGAGCGCGAGCAGGACGCGCTGCTCGTCCTCGCCGATCATCACGAGCTCGCCGACGCGCGCCTGCGGGCGCTCCGCGATGCCGCGGAGGATCGCGACGACGTGATCGAGCACGTAGGCGATCACGTCGGGATCGAAGCGCGCGGGGTCGTGCTCGAGCTTCAGGATCAGATCGTCGCGATCCTGATAGGCGGCGAGCACGAGCGGAGGCTCGCTCTGCTCGTGCACGCTCACCCGGCGCGCGCTCCACGCGCCGCCGAGCGCGCGCAGCTCGCGATCGACGAGGTAGCGCTCGAACACGACGAGGCTCTCGAAGAGCGGCGTGCTCGCGGGCAGGCCCGTCCACTCGCGGATCGACGTGAGCGGCGCGTGCTCGTGCGCGCGCACCGCGAGGCCGAACGCGCGGAGATCACGCAGCACCGCGAGCAGCTCGCGATCGGGCGCGACCGCGACGCGGAGCGGCGTGGTGTGGATGAGGCAGCCCACGGCCTCGAGCGCCTCGGGCACGGTGCCGTGGCGCGCGGCGCGCGTGGATCCGAAGCACACGTCGTCTTCTCGCGCGTGACGCGCGAGCACGATCGCCCACGCCGCCTGCACCGCGTTCGCGAGCGTGAACCCGTGCTGCACGCCGAGCTCGACGAGGCGCGACGTGGTGCTCGCGCCGAGCCGCGCCTCGAGCTCGACGTGTCGCGCGCCGAGCTCCGCGGTCGCGCGTGACCCCGGGAGCGGTGTGGGCTCGCCGAAGCCGCGCAGGTGCTCGCTCCAGAAGGCGCGATCCGCGGAGAGGTCGCGCGTCGCGAGGTGCTCGCAGTGCGCGCGCATCGAGGGCGGGCGGGGCGGATCGTAGGTCTCGCCCTCGTCGTAGCGCTGCATGACCTCGCGCAGCACGCGGGTGAACGAGCGACCGTCGAGCAGCGCGTGGTGGAACGTGAAGACGAGCGTGTGATCGAGCGGCCCTCGGGAGAGCAGCGTCACGCGCGCGCCCGGCGCGTGACCGAGGTCCACGCCGCGCGCGCGATCCTCGGCGAGGAAGCGCACGAGATCATCGGTGCTCGTGTGCTCGAAGGGCAGCGTCGCGCGCGCGACCACGCGCTGCCGCGGCTCGCCGTCGTGCCACACGAAATGCGTGCGCAGCGCCTCGAAGCGGTCGACGCCCCAGGTCCACGCCGCGCGCATGCGCGCGACGTCGATCGCCTCGGGCAGCTGCACCACGAGCTGCTCGATCTCCACGCCGGCCGCGCTCGCGCGCAGGCTGTGCACCAGCATCGCGTGCTGGGTCGGCGTCAGCGGGAACTCGACGTCGCCCGCGGCCTCGTGCTCGCGTGCGCGGAGCACGACGTCGAGCGCGTGCGCGGCGTCGCCGGCGAGCGTGACGGCGCTCATCGATCGACCTCCTGGATCGCTCCGTGAGAGATGCCTCGCGACGCGCCTCGCATCGCGGGCCCGTGCGTTTCGCCGGGGGTAGACTCCGCGGCTCCATGCCGATCCCTGGCGACTACATCGGCGGACGCTTCGTTCCGCCCTCTGGCGAGCCCCTGATCTCCGAGAACCCCGCGCGCGACGGCGAGCCCGTCGTGCAGACCGCGTGGAGCGCCGAGCGCGTCGCCGACGCGGTCGCGGCGGCGAAGGACGCGCAGGTCGCGTGGTCGCGACGCTCGTTCGACGATCGCCTCGCCGCGCTGCACCGCTTCCGCGCCGTGATCGTCGCGCAGAAGGAGCACCTGGCCGACGCGGTGGTGAAGGAGATCGGCAAGATCCGATCGGAGGCGCGGGTCGAGATCGACTCGCTGATCGGACGTTTCGATCTCGTCGCGGCGCAGATCCGATCCGATCTGCGCGACGGGCCGCTGCCCGGCTTCCCGAACGAGGCGCTGCGCTGGCATCCGCATGGAGTCGTCGGGGTGATCGGCCCCTTCAACTTCCCCCTTCATCTCTGCCACGCACACGTAGTTCCCGCGCTCCTGCTCGGAAACACGGTCGTCATGAAGCCCAGTGAGACGGCTCCCCTCTGTGGGATCCGCTACGCCGAGGCGGCGCACGAGGCGGGGCTCCCGCCCGGCGTCCTGAACGTCGTGCAGGGGCGCGGCCCGACCGGCGCGGCGATGGTCGCGCACCCCGACGTGCACGGGCTCGCGTTCACCGGCAGCTGGCCCGTCGGTCGCCGCATCAGCGAGGCCGCGCTCGACAAGCCGGAGATGCTCGTCGCGCTCGAGATGGGCGGGAAGAACACGGTGATCGTGTGCGAGGACGCGGACGTGCGTCAGGCCGCGCACGAGATCGCGGTCGGCGCGTACCTCACGACCGGTCAGCGCTGCACCTGCACCGATCGTGTGCTCGTGCACCGCTCGCTCGCGAGGCCGCTGATCGACGCGCTGCGCAAGATCGTGAGCGCGCTGCGGTTCGGCGATCCCGACGACGCGAGCGCGTTCGCGGGGCCCATGGCGACGCGCGCGGGGCGCGACAAGCTCGAGGCCGCGATGGCGTGCGCGGTGCGCGCGGGCGCCGACGTGGTGGTCGAGGGGAAGCGCCTGCCCGGCGGGCTCTATCGCAGCGGCTCGGTGCACCTGCTCCCCGAGGGCGTGCACGACGTGCCGGGCTACACCGACACCGAGCTCTTCGGGCCCGACGTCGGGGTCGAGATCGTCGAGAACGACGACGAGGCGATCGCGGTGCTGAACGCGTCGCCGTACGGCTTCGCGAACAGCGTGTTCACGTCGAGCGACGCGCGCTTCGATCGCTACTACCGCGAGACGCGCTGCGGGATCCTCAACCGCAACCGCAGCACGAACCAGGCGTCGCCGCGCCTCCCGTTCGGCGGCACCGGGCGCAGCGGCAACTTCCGCCCCGCGGGCTCGTTCGCGCCGCGCAACCTCGCGATCCCGGTCGCGGTGCAGAGCAACTCGGTGCTCTCGATGGCGACCCACGCCGCGATCGCGCGCGCGCTGCCGCCGCACGATCTCGATCGGCTCGAGGCGATGCACGACGCGGAGGAGCGCGCCGAGGCGAACCGCACGCCGAGCGCCGACGCGCGCCCGATGCGCATCGTGCGCCCGAAGGGCGGCGCCGTGCCCGAGAGCACGAAGTGGGTCGAGCGGCTCTACGCGGGCGATCGCGTGCCGCGCGAGAAGAAGCAGCTCGTGTTCGATCACGTGCGCTCGCACGGGCCGTTCATGGTCAGCGTCGATCCCACGCCGCTCTCGGTGATCGACGCGATGAGCCAGACCGCGACGATGCCGTTCGGCTTCTCGCACGAGAATCTCGTGCGCGCGTACGTCGAGGGCGAGTGGGGCGACACGATGCTGCGCGCCCACGACGTGACGCTGCCGACGTCGGAGCTCGACGGCGCGGGCCAGCGCGCGGCCGAGCACTTCGCGCAGACGCTGCGCGCGCTCGTGCCCGGGCTGCCGACGGTGTGCTTCGCGGGGAGCGGGGCCGAGGCGAACGAGAAGGCGCTCGCGCTCGCGCGTCTGCACGCGAAGGATCGCGGGCCGCGTGTGCTCGCGTTCGACGGAAGCTTCCACGGGCGCACGCTCTTCGCGCTGCACGCGACGCACTCGCCGAGCAAGCGCACGCCCTTCGAGATCGCTGGGTACGAAGCGACGTTCGCGCCGTGGCCGCTCTGGGGCACGCCCAACGACGGCGAGCCCGACGAGCCCGCGGGCTGGCGCGACGTCTGCGCGCGCGGTGACGCGCAGGCGCTGCGCGCTCGGTTCGGCAACAGCGACGACCCGCTGCTGCGCGCGGAGGTCGAGTCCCTCGCGGTCGTCGTCGACACGCTGCTGCGGCACGAGCACTTCGTCGTGATCGTCGAGCCGATGCAGAGCGAGGGCGGCGATCGCTACGCGACCTCGCGCTTCCATCACGGGCTGCGGCTCGTGACGCGCGCGCTCGGCGTGCCGCTCGTGATGGACGAGGTGCAGTGCGGCTTCGGGCTCGGCGGCTCGTTCGCGTGGCATCGACGCTTCGGGCTCGTCGACGCGGACGGGCACGCGGACACGCCCGACTGCGTGACCTTCGCGAAGCGCGCGCAGGTCGGCGTGGTGATGACCCGGTTCGCCGATCCCGAGCCGACGCAGGCGTTCGCGGCGTCGCTGATCCGCGGTCGCCTCCACGCGTCGATGCTCGCGACCGGCGGCGACGGTGCGCGCGTCGAGGCGATGGTGCGCGCGCGGATCCCCGAGCTCGAGCGGCGCTGGGGCCACCGCATCCGCTGCGTGCGCGCGTGCGGCTTCGCGTTCGCGTTCGATCTCGAGACGCCCGCGGAGCTCGACGCGTACCTCGGGCAGCGCTTCTGGCGCGGCGCGATCGCGTTCGCGGCGGGCGATCGCACGGTGCGCTACCGCCTCAACGCGAGCTTCGAGGAGCACGACGTCGACGCGGTGTTCCGCGTCGTGCACCAGTCGCTCGCGTGGCTCGACGCGCACCCGCACGAGAAGGCGCCGGAGTGGCACGAGCTCGCGCCGCCGCCGCGCCCCGCGCAGCCCGAGGTGCGCATCCGGCGCGCCGCGCCCGACGAGGTCGAGGCGTTGCTGCCGCCGATCCTCGCGCTCGAGGAGCAGGTGTACGAGCCGGCACGCCGCGACCCCGAGCACCGGCTGCGCCTCGGCTTCGAGGACGCCGATGGCGTCGTGGTGCTCGCGGAGCGCAAGGACGGCGAGGTGTGGACGCTCGTCGGCTACGCGATGGCGGCGCCGATCGAGCGCGTGCCCGACGTGTCGGGGCCCGATCGTGATCCCGCGCGCGGTCGCGGCGACACGATCTACAGCCTCGCGCTGACGGTCGATCCGAAGCTGCAGGGCACGGGCATCGGGCGTCGGCTCAAGGCCGCGCAGCTCGAGCACGCGCGCGCGATGAAGCGGCCCGACGGCTCGCCGCGTTATCGCTGGTGCACCGGGCGCAACCGGCTCGGCCACGCGGACGCGATGGTGCGCCTCAACGACTCGTTCGGCGCGTTCACCGCGGTGACGCTCGAGAACCAGTACGGCGAGGACGCGCGCGCGCGTTATTACCGCCAGCCGCTCGGGCCGATCGCCGTCGAGGGTGGCGTTCCGGCGACGAACGAGAGCGTCGTCGATCTCGCGAGCGGCCTCGTCGCGCCGTTCGCCGCGCCGCCCGCGACGCTGGTGCGCGCGGAGCGCGAGGGCATCGTGTGGGGCGCGACCGTCGACAAGATCACGCTGCTCAACTACGTGACGCCGCCCGCGGTGCGCGCGATCGAGCACGTCGCCGCGCTGTGCCCGGATCTGCCGCACGTCTATCTCGCGTCGGGGCGCGACGAGGCAATCGACAAGACGATCCGGATGCTGCGCTGGCACCGCAAGGGCGCGCGCGTCGTGATCTCGCTCGAGGGCGCGTACGTCGGTCACACCAGCGCGTGCGCGCGATCGATCAGCGATCCCGAGGTGCACGCGATGGGGCCCGCGCTCTTCGAGTGGCCGCGGGTGCCCCACCCCGCGAGCGCCGGTGACGCGGAGAGCGAGGCCGCGCTGCGCGCCGCGATCGCCGCGGCCGGTGGGCCCGCGAACGTGCTGGGCATCGTGGTGGAGCCCATGCAGGAGCGCACGGGCCGGGTGCTGAGCCATGCATTCGTGCATGCCCTCGCGCGGCTGCGCGCCGAGACCGGCGTGCCGATCGTGAGCGTCGAGACCGCGGGCGCGTACTACCGCAGCGGCGCGGGCGCGTTCGCGAGCGCGTCGTGGGAGCTCGTGCCCGACGCGCGCGTGTGGTGGACCGGCGGGCAGCTCGGCATGGTGCACGTCGGCAAGTCGCTCTGGGTCGCGACGCCGATGACGTTCGTGAGCACGTGGGACGGCGACGAGCTCTCGCTGATCCAGATGCATCATCAGCTGCGCGCGGCACGCAAGGTCGACGTCGCGGCGGGCGCGAGCGCGCTCGACGCGGCGCTCGCGGGCACGAGCGCGCACGGTGCGGGGCTCTATCGCGTCGTCGAGCTCGGTGAGCGGCGCGACGCGATCGCCGACGCGCTGCGCGCGCGCGGGATCGTGGTGCGGCGCATGCCCGGTGGGCGCATCGCGATCGCGCCCGCGCTCGACCGCGCGGTCGCGCAGAGCGAGGCGCTCGGCGCGGCGCTGCGCGCCATCGGCTGATCACTCGAGCGCGGGGTCGTGCACGGCCACGCGCTCGAGCAGATAGCCCTCTCCCTGCGAGACGAGGTGCGCGTCGAGCCCGAGCTTGCGCAGCGTCGCGATCGCGACGTGCAGGCGATTGCGGCTCGCGCGCGTGAGTGTGCGCTCGGCGGGCCAGCCGGCGCGCACCACGGCCTCGTTCGCGAGCGGCACGTCGGCTCGCCGCAGGTGCTGCGCGACGAGCGCGCGCAGGATCGAGGCGAGCACCGGTCGCGGCGCGAGGCTCACCGGCGCGTGCCCGGGCGGGGTGAACCACGTCCCGTCGCGCGCGACCGTCGCGCTGCGCGCACGGGCGACCCAACGCGCGCGCTCGGCGCGCAGCACGCGCAGCGCGAAGCGCACCTCGTCACCCGTGGCTCGCGCGCGCTCCGCTTCGTCGATGCGCGCGTCGATCGACGCGAGGAGCTCCGCGCTGCGGCGCGCGTCGCGCGCGATGCGCGCACGATCCGCCTCCGCGAGATCGCCGTGCAGCTCGTGCACCTCGAGCGCGAGCCGCAGCGCGGGCTCGTCGACGTCGCGCAGCTCGCGTCGCGCGATCGCGAAGGCGCGCTCCGCCGCCGCGAGCGCGCCCGCCATCGCGTGGCACGCACCGCTCGTCGCGGCGGCGAGGCCCACCTCGCGTCGATCCCCCGAAGCGCGCGCGATCGCCTGGGCGCGCGCGAGCCCGTCCAGCGCGTCGCGCGGGCGCCCACGCTCCAGCTCGAGGCATGCGAGATCGAGCTCCGAGATCGCCTCGAAGCGCCGGTTCCCGAGCGCGCGATGCGCGTCGAGCGCGCGGCGGAACGTCTGCTCCGCGGCGTCGAGATCGCCCGACTCCTGCTCCAGCAGCCCGAGGTTCTGTCGCGCCATCGCGAGCGCGAGGCGATCGTTCGTGGCCACGAGCGCGGCGACCGCTTCCTCGTAGAGCACGCGCGCGCCCTCGAGATCTCCGTGCTCGTGCGTCATCGTCGCCAGTGACGACAGCGTCCGGCCGCGACCACGCGCGTCCCCGCGTGCGGCGTACGCATCGAGCGCTCGCTGGTAGAGCGCCCGCGCCTCGTCGCGCCGGCCGAGGTGCCGCATCAGCCCGGCCCAGTCGGTCGCGATGCGCGGCGCGAGATCGCTCGTGCCGGCGAGCGCCGACGCGGCCTCGAAGTCCGCGAGCGCATCGCGCGGCCGGCCCATCCTGCGCGCGAGCCGAGCGCGCGCGTGGCGCAGACGCGCGTGCAGCGTGTCCTCGAGCGAGCCCGCGAGGGCCGCGTCGAGCAGCGCCCACGTGTCCTCGATTCCGCCTTGCAGCGCCGCGAGCGATGCGAGCGGGAGCACGGCGCGCGCGCGGGTCTCCGCGTCGCATGCCTCGCGCGCGATGCGCTCGAGATCGCCACGATGGCGCGCCAGCGCCGCGACCGCGCCGGGCGCGTCGAGATCGGCATCCGCGCTCGATGCGAGCGCGAGCACACCTTCTTCGAACCTCGCGCGCACGCGCGCCGCACCGCGCCGCGATGCGAGCCGCGCCCTCGCGCCGCGCCGCACCGACGCGTAGAGCGCGTACGACGTCCCGTCGGCGTGATCGCGCGCGCGCACCAGCGATCGATCGCAGAGCTCCTGCAGCGTGATCGCGCTCGAGCTCCACCCGCTCCGGATCGCGTCGGCCGCCGCGAGGGTGAGCTCGCCCTCGAAGAGCGCGCACGCCTCGAGCGCGCGATGGGCTTCGGGGCTCGCGAGCGACCACGCGCGATCGAGCGCGCGCACGTCCGCGAGCTCGTCGAGCCGCGTCGCGAGCTCGACCGGCGTGAGCGCGACCGTCCGCGCCGCGATGCGCTCGAGGTCGCTCGGGATCCCGTCGAGCGCGCGCACGATCGCGGCGATCGCGCGCTCGGTGTCGGGATCGTCGGGCAGCGCGCGACCGCGCGCGTCGTGGGCGCGCGCGCGGAAGAGCGTCGCCGCGTCGTGCGGCGCGAGCGGCTCGAGCACGATCACGCGCTCGCCCGGCAGCTCCAGGCGCACTTGCGACGTCACGAGGATCCGCAGCGCAGGCGCCGCGTCGAGCCACGCGCCGAGCGTGCGCGTCAGTCGGTCCACGATCCGCTCCGCGCCGTCGAGCACCAGCGAGATCGTGCCCCGCCGCGCGAGCACCTCGCCGAGGCGCGACACGCCGATGCTCGCGCCCACGCCGAGCTCGCGCGCCACCGCGGCGCAGAGGTCGCGCGTGTCCGCCGCGCGCGTGACGTCGCACAGCACCGCCCGTGGCTGGCTCGCGGCGTGGTGGCGCACCAGGCACGTCTTGCCCACGCCCGCGACGCCCCGGATCGTCACGAGCCGCCGCCCACCGTCGCGCACGCTCGCGTCGAGGAGCGCGCGCTCGACGTCGCGTCCCACGAGCTCCACGAGCGGACCGGTGACGCGCATCGGAGCACGTTCTACCGCATGGAGACCGCTGCGCTGCTTAAGTCGACGATTAAGAGGGCGCCGCGCACGCTCGTCGAATGCTTCGACATGCTTCGTTCGCCTGCTGCCTCCTCGTCGCGTCGGGCTGCTACGGGACCAGCGATCGTGATCCCGAGCCCGAGCCCGATCCGCTGCCGCCATGCGCCGACTGGTGCTGGGTCGAGGGCGCGGACCTCACGGCCATCGACGGGGTCTCGCCGTCGTCGGTCATCGCGGTCGGCGAGCAGGGCTCGGTCATCGAGTGGACCGGAGCCGGCTGGCGCGAGCACGACCTCGCGACGCGCGACGATCTCCTCGACGTCGCGGTCGCGCGCGACGGCACGGCGTGGGTGGTGAGCCTCGATGCGGTCTGGCGCGCCGAGGACGGGCGCTGGTCGGCCGTGCGCGCCGATCGCGGCGCGCGTCTCGTCGCGGCCACCTCCGCGACCGACGCGTGGATCGCCGACGGCGCGGACATCGAGCACTTCGACGGCGCGCGCTGGGAGGACCGCTCGCTCGAGGGCGCGCTCGTGTTCGACATGCTCGCGGTCGCGCCCGGCGAGGTGTGGATGCTCGCGATGCAGGGCGCCGACCTGCGCGGTGTCATGCGCCACGACGGAGCGCGCTGGGCGCACGTCGGACAGGACCTCGACCCGCTCTCCCACCGGCTCGCGGTCGTCGACGGCGAGGTGGTGATCGTCGGGCGCGGCGAGGTGCTCCGCTACGACGGCGCGGCGTGGAGCCCGATCGCGCGCACGTCGCTCGACGTCCTCGCGTGGCCCGGCCTCGACGGTGCGGTACCGACCGCGGACGACGCCCTGATCGCGGCGCACGCCGGCGTCGTCTCGATGCGCTCCGCGATCGGCTGCGGACGAGACGTCGTCCGGATCGGCGCG
This sequence comes from Sandaracinus amylolyticus, assembly GCF_000737325.1. Classification (NCBI taxonomy): domain Bacteria; kingdom Pseudomonadati; phylum Myxococcota; order Polyangiales; family Sandaracinaceae; genus Sandaracinus; species Sandaracinus amylolyticus. The sequence goes on along the minus strand of NZ_CP011125.1, from coordinate 7,639,579 downwards.
GAAGCGTTCTGCCTCGGCCTCGAGGGGCAGGTGCTGCGCTACGACGGCGCGTCCGCGCCGCGCGCCGTGCGCACCCTCGAGCGCGCGCCCGACGCGCAGTGGGGCGCGCTCCCGCCCGCATTCTTCGCAGAAGAGAGCCGCATCGCGTGGGGCGGCGCGCCCGACGATCTGTGGCGCGTGCGGGCAGGCATCCCGTCGAGCGCCACGGGCTTCGCGCCGAGCGTGCTCGAGCGCTACGACGGCGAGACCTGGACCGAGCTCGCGACCGGCGCGTTCGCCGACCTCGACGGCGCGAGCGCGCGCAGCGTGTGGATCGTCGCAGATCCGCTGCTCCACTGGGACGGCGAGCGCCTTCACGAGATCGCGCGTCCCGCGATCCTCGGCACCGACGGCTACGTCTCGCGCGTGCACGCGGTCACGCCGCAGCTCGCGCTCTTCGTCGCGCACGTCGATGGCCGCGCGCTCGTGCTCCGCTACGACGGCGCGTGGTCGGTCGCGCTCGAGCCGGAGCCCTCCGATCCCGCGCTGCAGCTCGACCTCGACGACGTCGCGGGCACGCGCGAGGGCGACCTCTGGGCGATCGGCGTCGAGCGCCCGAACGCGCGCGCGCCGGGCGCCGGCGTCCTCTTCCACTTCGACGGCGTCGCGTGGTCGCGCGCGACGGTCAGCGAGACGTGGGGCTTCGGCGATCTCGTCGCGCACGGCGACACGGTCTGGGCGACCAGCTTCGACGCATCGGCGCCGGTGGTGCCGGTCTCGGGGGACGACGCGCTCCTCGCGCGCTTCCACGCCGTGAGCGCGTTCTTCTCGGGGCGCCTCTGGGTCGGTGATCGCGACGTCTGGCTCGCGTCGGGCATCCAGATCGCGCGTCGCTCGCGGTAATCCACGGGCGTGCTCGTCGTCAGCGACGCGGGCACGTCCACGCGCCTCTCGCGGTGCGTGCGGTTCCTCGCGATTCTGCGTCGTGAGATGCGTGCGCCGCGCTCACCTCATCGTGCTCTCTACGACATCTCCTCCCGCGCAGACGAGCAGGACGGCACCGGAAACGCGCGGAGATTGCGAAATCCAGAGCTGGCCTCGCCCCGTCATGGCCCGCAGAACGGTCCGCCGGCCGTTCGTTCCGGCCCACGCAACCGAGGGTTGTTCACGTTGCATCGCCGAGCCCGCGCTTCCATCGCCGTTCTAGTCGCCGCTTGTTCGATCGCGAGCCTCTGGCCCGCGAGCGAGTGCTCCGCGCAGTCCTCCGACGCGCAGGAGGACGGGCCGACGGACGGCCGCACCCCGGTCAGCGACGTCGCGGGCGTGTGGGCGGGCGCGGGCACCGCGATGCTGGGCCTCGGCGTGGGGCTCTTCTTCTCGCCGAGCGACGCGCCCGCGGACACGACGAGCGTGTGGCGCGGCGGGATGCTGCTCGACGACGACTTCCGTGACGCGATGCGCGCGTCGACGCCCGAGGGCCAAGGCTTCGCGCGCCGCGCGAGCGACCTGATGATGGTCGGCCTCATGGCGAACGCGCTGCTGATCGACTCGCTGCTGATCCCGCTGGTCCAGGGCGATCCCGACCTCGCGTGGCAGGCGTCGTTCGCGTACTCGCTCGCCCTCGGCACGATGCTGACCGCGGGCAGCATCGTGAAGCGCGTGACGAGCCGCGCGCGCCCGTTCGAGCAGGAGTGCGCGGCCAACCCCGACGCGCCCGGCTGCGGCAGCGCCGACGCGTACCACAGCTTCTTCAGCCTCCACACCGGCGTCGCGTTCACGTCCGCCGCGTTCTCGTGCGCGATGCACCTCGAGCGCAACCTCTACGACGATCCGATGGCCGACGCGGTCGCGTGCGGCTCCGCGCTGACCGCCGCGGCGCTCGTCGGCACGCTGCGCGTCGTCGCGGACGCGCACTACCTGTCCGACGTGCTCGTCGGCGCGGTCCTCGGCGGCCTGATCGGCTACCTCGTGCCGCTCGCGGTCGTGCCCAAGCGCTCGCGCGTCGCGCACGAGATCGAGCAGGAAGCGATCGCGGAAGAAGAGGCGCTCGGCCTCGAGGTCCCCGCGCCGACCTACGGCGTCACGTGGTCGGTCACGCCGATGTTCGGCATGGGCGACGACGAGGGCGGCACCGGCCCGATGGCGGGCACGACGAGCCGCAGCGGCGTCACGCTCGGTGCGTCGATCAGCGGCACGTTCTGATCTCCATCACGAGCTGGTCGGGCGCGCGCGAGACGATGCGCAGCCCGGCCTTCTCGAGCACGCGGATCGACGCGGCGTGATCGACCTCGACGCGCGCGACGACGACGTCGCTCTCGGTCTGCGCGAGCCCGACGAGGGCGCGCGCGATGCGCGTCCCGTGACCGCGCCCCTGGTGCTCGCGCCGCACGAGGAACCCGATCTCGAGCGCGTCGTCGTCCCCGCGTGTGACGAGGCCGCTCCCGACCGACGCGCCGGCGGCGTCCTCCACGCAGAGCGCCGCGAGCACGCGCGGATCGTCGGGGCGCAGATACCGATCGAGCAGCCCCACGACCTCGTCGGCGCGCAGCGCGCCGCCCGCGCGCGCCATGATCACCGGGTCGGTCACGAGCGCAGCGAGCGCATCGAGATCGTGCGCGCCCCAGGGCCGGTAGCGCAGACCGTCGCGCTCGAAGCTCGCGCGCATCAGCGCCGTCGCGCGGGCGGGATCGGATAGCGGCGATCGAACTCGGGATCGCGCGGGAAGCGCAGCGCCTCGCGGTGGATCGAGAGATCCCGCTTGAGGCGCATCGCCTCACGTCGCGCGCGCTCGAACACCTCGTCGTCCTCGTGGTCCATCAGCGCGTGGACCTTCGTGATCGCGTCCTGAACGCGCCGCTCGGAGCGCCCGAGCGCGCCCGCGATCTCCTCGAGCAGCTCGCGCTCGACGGTCGCCCGCGGGTTGCGCCACTCGATCTCGCGACGGATCGGATCGAGGTGCGTCTCGCGCTCCTCGTCCTTCAGTCGGTCGACGAGCTCCTTCCAGAACGGCTCGGACATCGCGCGATCGATCCTGAGGTCCACCGCGCAGAACGTCGACCTCGTGAGCTGGTTAGCGGCCCTCCCACGGGATCACGAAGTTGCTGCACTCGCCGGAGAACTCCTGCACGTCGCCGTCCATCCGCATCGACGTCGTCTCGGCGACGCGGCTCTCGAACGCGGCTGCGCTCTCGACGAAGCCGAGCATCTCGCACATCTCCTGATCGCCGATGCCCCAGCCGACCTCCTCGGCGCGCGGGTTCTCGAACTCGCAGCCGAAGCGCAGCCCGGTGATCCCCGCGAGGTCGACCGGCGGCTCGTAGAGCAGCCCGCGCGCCTCGCCGTTGTAGCCGCGCACGTCGACCAGCATCTCGCCGTCGCGCGGCCCGCCGATCGCCTGGAGGAACACGCGCGTGCCGAGCTCGTGCGTGTGCGGCAGCGAGTAGAAGAGACGGATGTGGAACGGTCGTTCCGTCGCGGCCTCGAAGTCGCTCGCGAGATCGCACGTCGTGACGAAGCGCGACGTCGCGCGCGGCGGGATCGTGAGCGCGTGATAGTCGATGTGGAACGGCGTCAGGACGATCGTCACGTCCTCGCGCGGGATCGTGTAGATCGAGAGGCGCGCGTGCCCGCGCACCGTCTCCGGCGTCGCGTTGAGCACGTGGATGTCGCTGATGATCCGCGAGCGCGGCGGGATGCGCACCGCGGCGCCCTCGGGGAAGAGCTGCACCTCGCGCGCCGCCTGCGTCGACTGCGCGTAGAGCACGCCACCCGCGACGGCCGCCTGGAGCTGATGGTAGTCGCGCTCCGCGCACGGCCAGGTGCCGTCGGGCCCGAGGTAGAGCGTGTCGGGCACGAAGGTCCAGTTCGAGTGGTGCGAAGCCTCGTCCTGCTCGAGCTCGACCGCGTGCACCCAGAGCTCTTCGTCGTTGTCGAGCGTCCAGCTGCGGCAGAGACCCGAGAGCTCCTGCCCCGGCTCCGACACGACCTCGTCGAAGTCGTGCGTCTGCGCGGTGCCGGGGATGCGCGCGCAGAGCCCTTCCGCGTTCGCGCGGGTGCCCGACGTGCAGGGCACGCACTCCGCCGCGCCCTCCGCGTCCGGCGTGCAGCCCTGCTGGTTCACGAGACAGCGCTGCGCATCGTCGGCGGCGCAGCGCGGCGCGTCCTCCTCGGACGAGCACGACACCATCGCGAGCGCGACGAGCACGAGTGAGATCGACGACGAACGAAGCCGCACGGCTGCCTCCTTGAACGATCGTTCAAAAACCGAGCTCGAGCCCTGCGTCCGCGAGGCGCTTCTTCGCCTGCCACGCGCGGCGCGTGGCGCCGAGCGCGAGCGGCGCGAGGATCGCGGCGCTCCCGGCGAGCGGCACCTCGAGCAGCGCGAACGCCGAGAGGAACCCCGACGTCGACGCGAGCACCGCCCACCCGAGCGCGACGCACGCGACGAGCCCGCCGACGACGCTCGCGGCGACGTTCGCGGGGAAGTGGTTGCGCAACACCAAGAGCGACAGGCCGAGCTGCGCCGCGCCCAGCCCGCTGAGCGCCCATGGCACGACGTTGTAGAGGGCGTCGTGGAACGACGCGCTCGTCGTGAACTGGAGCCCGGTGAGCACCGCGATCGCGCCGGACATGCCGCTGACCGCGGCCGCGGCCTTGGTCGTGCCCTTCACCTGGAGCTCGGCGAGATCGCGCTCTTGCTCCGCCTGTCGAGACGAATCGGTCATGTTTTCCGAGGCGGAGCATCGCGCGCGCACGTGACGCTTGTCCAGGTCGGCGTGGTGGAGGTACAGGCGATCCCGTGCTCCAGGCCCACGTCCTCGCGGTGCTCGCCGCGATCGCCACCACCGAGGACGCTTCGGCCATCCGCGATGCGCGCGTCGCGGCGTACCGGCGTGTGCCCGTCGGGCTGCGTGGCCCGGTGCGCACGCGCGTGACGCGCGCCGTGTCCGACGCGATCTTCGCGACCCAGCACGGCGACGACGAGGCGCACGTGCATCGCCTCGCGTACCTCGCGGTGATCGGGCGCGACCCGCCGCAGGGCGACGACGTCGCCGCGGTGCGCGCGGTGTTCGACGAGGCCCGCGCGGCGCGCCCGGAGCGCGAGAGACCGAGCACGGCGCGCGCGCTGATGCTCGGCGTGGTGATGCTCGCGGTGCCGATCGCGATCACGACGTGGTGGCTCTGGCCGCACGATCCGTACGCCGCGCTGAGCGAGGCGCTCCCGCCGTCGCGCGGCGCGTACGTCGAGGGCGGGCGCCCCGATCCCGGCACCGCGGCGCAGCGCGCGGTGTTCGAGGTGCGCCTGCCTGCGTTCACGATCGCCCTCGATCGATGGCGCGCGTCGCGCGATCCGAACGCGCGCGCCGCGGTGGACGCCGAGCGCGACGCGACGCTCGGCGCGGCGCGCGGCGCGCTCGGCGCCGACACGGTGTCGTTCCTCGACGCGGTGCTCACGCAGTCGATCGCGGTCGTCGAAGGCGGCGTCGATCGTCATGCCGCGGAGAGCCACGTGCGCTCCGTCGACGCGCTCGACGCCGCGATCCAGAGCGAAGGGCTCGCGTACTACGTCGACGCGGAGGTGCTCACCGAGCGCGCGACCGGCGCGAGCCGCGTGTACCTCTCGTCGTTCACCGTCGACAACGTCGCGATCTACGAGGCCGAGGGACGCACCGTGCGCGCGCTGCGCCTGCGCCGGCTCGATCGGCTCAACTTCGCGCGCGCCGTGCTCGGCTTCACGCGGCCGCAGGTGCGCGACGCGCTGGTGCTCGGCGAGCGCGTCGAGGAGCACCTCGTGCAGGCGATCGTGCCGGCGCTCGCTCCGGACGGTGCGCTCGCGCTCTCGGGCGACGACGATCTCGCGCTGCGCGACGAGACCGCGCGTGTGGCCGCGGCCGGCGTGCGCGACGAGGCGCCGCGATGGCTCGGCGGAGACGCGGCGGCGGCGAGCGAGCTCGGCGCGATCTTCGCGCGACGACACGCGCTCTTCGTCGCGTGGTCGGAGCGTCTGTCGGAGCGCGGCATCGTGCTGCGCGAGCCCGACGGATACGTGGTCGACCTCGAGCCCTACACGGCGTTCACCGGCGCGCTCGTCGCGCACGAGCGTCGCGAGCTCGAGGCGCTCGTCGGGGCGCTCGAGGACGAGCGGCACCAGCGCACGTACCGCGCGATCGAGGCGCGCTTCCTCGCGTCGATCGAGCGCCACGAGGTGCAGCACCGGCTCGACTTTCTCATGGGGACGCTCGGGACGCTGCCGCCGCGCCTCGAGGCGATGGTGGGCCCGCTGCGCATGGGCGACGTCGTGAACCTGCTCGCCGAGCGCTCGAACGCCGAGCTCAGCGCGTACCTGAGCGAGCTCGCGCGCGACGCGACGCTGGTGCGCGCGAGCCTCGCGCTCTTGCTGCGGCACGTGTTCGATCGACGCCTGTGGGGCACCGCGGAGTGCCACGCCGCGCTGGTGATCCTCGAGGGGCTCGCCGATCGGCTCGCGATCCCGCGCGGCACGCTCGTCGTCGCGCGCCGCATCGATCGCGCCGAGGCCGCGCGCATCCACGCCGCGATCACCGCGCGCTCCGACGACGACGTCCAGCGCGAGGCGCGCGCGCTCTGGGAGGAGCTCTACCAGCGACCGCTGCCCGCGCTCCGCAGCGGCGCGCGCGCGAGCGACGACACGCCGTGAGTGGTCACGAAGGCGACACGTGTGCTATCGACTCCGCTTTCGTTCTCGTGGTCACATCGAAGCGGACCCCGGGACCAGACGCCACGAGCTCGGTCGTATGCCTCGAGACGCCTCTCGCCTTCGCTCGGCGCTGCTGCTCGCGCCGCTCTTCCTGGCCGCGTGCTCGGGCACGCTGAGCGGCAGCGCGCCGGATCCCACGGACCCGGGCGATCCGACGCCGCAGCCCCAGGACGCGTCGGTCGTGCCCGGCCCGACCGACGGCGGTGGGCCTCCGGTCGATCCGCCGCCGCCGGGCGATCCGCTCGCGGAAGCGAACGTGATGTTCGTCGGTCACTCGCTCATCGGCTGGGGCATGCCGCCGATCCTCGGCGCGCTCGCCGACGATGCGGACCGCACGCACGCGTGGAGCATGCAGCTCGGCATCGGCGCGAACCTGCAGTGGCAGTGGGATCGCGGCGCGCCCGAGGGCGTGAACGCGCGCGAGACGCTGCCGACCGGGCGCTTCGACGTGCTGGTCGTGACCGAGGCGATCCCGCTCGAGACGCAGATCGAGTTCGCGAACAGCGTGCAGTACGCGGGGAACTACTACGACCTCGCGCAGCAGTCGCGGCCGGGCACGCGCGTGTACCTGTACGAGACGTGGCACCAGGTGACGCTCCCCGACTTCCGCGCGCGGCTGACGTCGGATCGCGCCCTGTGGGAGCAGATCGTCGACGGCGTGAACGCGACGCGCTCGGGGCCCGACATGCGGATGATCCCGGCGGGCACGGCGCTCGCGCGGCTGGTGGATCGCATCACGGCGGGGCAGGTGCCGGGCTACGACAGCGCGCAGGATCTGTTCGTCGACGACATCCACCCGACGCCCGCGCTCTTCTACTTCGTCGCGTGCGTGCACTTCGCGACGATCTACCGGATGAGCCCGGTGGGGCTGAGCGAGCGGATCGTCGATCGATACGGGGCTCCGGTGCAGGGTGGGCCTTCGGCGGAGGTCGCGCGGATCATGCAGACGATCGCCTGGGAGGTCGTGGCTTCGGATCCACTGAGCGGGGTGGGGCAGTAGGCGGGAGGCCGCGCGGGGAGAGGCGTCGGTGTGGGGCGCGGGGTGGGGGCCCGTGCTCGGACAGTCCTCGCGATGGCGTCCTGCTGCGGTCTCGGCGATCGATGGCCGGGGTTCTCGTCAGCGCGGGCGCTTCGCGGCCGCGCTGACTCGCATTCGGGGGGCTCGCGGAGGCTGGATGGCGCTGCGGAACTGCGCGCGGGCCCCCACCCCGCGCCCCGGCTGGTGAGGCTTCGGCGGCGCGCGGGGGGTCGACGCCGCTCGGTGTGTTGTGGGGACGCGTGATGGACGCGAGTGCGCTTCGCGCGCTCGCGTCATCACGCGGACCGACTCGCCCTTCGGGCATCGTGGACGAATTGGACGGGCTCGCGCTTCGCGCCTCGCCCCCGATGGCGCACGCACGTCCGGCGAAATCCGCGCGTCCGGCGAGATCAGCGCGCGTCCGGCGAAGTCCGCGCGTCCTGCGAGATCAGCGCGTCCCGCGAATCAGCGCGCGTGCGCCGACGCGCTCACCGGAGCGATCACGCCGACTGCGCGGAGCCGGCCGCACCGTGCTCGTGCACGTGCTCGTCCACGTGCCACCTGCGCGTGCTCGACCGTCCGCCGCACGCGGCCGGTCGATCCCGCCGACTGCGCGCATCACCGCGCGTACTCGGTCGTACCCCCGCGCGCTACGCGCCGACGATCAGTGCGCCGCTTCCGCGCTCTCCGACGACGACCCGTGCTCTTCCGGGTGCGCCGGGTTCGTGATCACGAGCACGACGAGCGCGACGACGAACACGAGGAACGGGATGATCCCCAGCGCCCCGCCGAGCACGCTGGCGCTCATGCCCTCGTTGATGCTCGTCTCGACCGTGCCCGATCCGAGGTTCTTCTCCTCGATCTTCGAGCCGATGCGGCTGCCGATCAGCGCGAAGCCGGTGCAGGAGACGATGAGCCCGATCACGATGAGGATGAACGTCAGCATGGTGTTGGTCCGTGTTGCGACGTACGAGCCTACGTGAACGCGAGGGGCACGAGAAGAGCGACGTTTGCTCCCGCGCGCGGACCGCGGTAGCCCGGGTGACGATGCGCACGTTCCACCTCCCCGCCGCGGCCGGTCCCTTCGAGCGCGGTGTCGCCCACGGTCGAGCCTTCGCCCGCGAGATCGCGGAGATCGCCGCGATCCGGAGCGAGCTGGCGCAGCAGCAGGGCCTCTTCCGGAGTGACGCGGAGCTCCTCGCCGTCGCCGAACGACACCTGCCCGTCCTCGAGGCGTTCGACGCCGCGCTCCACCAGGAGCTGCTCGGGATCGCCGAGGGCGCGTCGCTCCCGCCCGCGCGCATCGTCGTCCTGAACCACTACACCGACCTCAAGGATCTCGATCCGAGCACCGTCCTCGGCGGCGCGCGCCGCGGCGCCGATCCCGATCGCGACGACGAGTGCAGCGCGATCGTCGCCGGCACGCGCGAGGGGGCGATCCTCGGGCAGACCTGGGACATGCACGGCTCGGCCGCGCCCTACGTGCTCATGCTGCACGTGCCTGCGTGGCAGGACCGCCCGGCCGCGTGGCTGCTCACGATCACCGGATGCCTCGGCATGGCCGGCATGAACGACGCCGGCGTCGGCATGACGATCAACAACCTCAAGAGCCACGACGCGCGTGTCGGGCTCGTGTGGCCCGCGCTGGTGCGCCGCGCGCTCGCCGAGCGCCGCGCCGATGCCGCGCGCGACGTCGTGGTCGGCGCGCCGCTCGGCTCGGGACATCACTACCTCGTGGCCGATGCGCAGCGCGCGTTCGGCATCGAGACGTCGGGCCGCCTCGCCGAGGTGTGGGCCGAGCTCGACGTCTCGAAGCCCGGCGGCGCGTTCCACCACGAGAACCACTGCCTCGGCACCGAGGTCGCGAAGGTCAGCTCGATCGCGAGCACGAGCACCACGCGCGAGCGCTTCGCGTTCCTCGACGCGAGCCTGCGCGATCACACGATCGAGAGCGCGCGCGATCTCTGGTCGCGCCTCGGCTCGCACGAGGGCTACCCGCGCAGCGTGTGCACGCACCTCGCGAGCGAGCGCGCACCGCACGCGATGCTCACCTGCGCCGGCGTGCTGATGAACCTGAGCGAGCGCCGCATCTGGGCCGCGCCGGGATGCATCCACGGCGTCCACCCCGACGAGCTGCGCTTCTGATCGTCAGTTGCTGATCACCAGCGTGAACTGCGCGCACGACACCGGGAGCCCGGCGCGTCGGTAGACGCGCACGAGCACGGTGCCGTTGTTCCCGACCGGCGGGATCGGGTTGTAGTAACCGGGCGTGCCCGTCCCCACGAACGTCTCCCAGTCCGTGACGCCGTTCGAGACGCCGCCCTCGTTGCCGCACGAGAGCGCGACGCCGCTGCAGTTGGTACGCACGTCGAAGCGGAACTGATCGCCCGGGTTCGACGTGAAGCGGATGCGCGGGTGGTAGGCCGCGCTCGTGTTGCCGGCGAACCCGACCGTGTACCAGAGCTCGGTGCCCGCGATCGCGATGTTCGCGCTGGTGTTGAACGACTGAGCGAGGTTCAGCACGCCCAGCGCGGTCGGCGCGCCGCACGCCTGGCTGGCCGTCGACACCGGGCACTCGCAGCCGTTCGAGCACGCGCCGTCGACGTTCTGGAAGCCCGGCGCGCACGCGGTGATCGCGCAGTTCCCGCCGCCGCAGCTCGTCGCGACGACGTTGCCGACGCACTGGGTCGCGCACGAGCGCCCGCACGTTCCGCAGTGCTGCGGGTCGCTCGTCAGGTTGCGCTCGCAGCCCGTGCCCGCCGCTCCGTCGCAGTCGGCGAACCCCGGGTTGCACCCGAGGACCGTGCACGTGCCGTTGGTGCAGCCCGGCGCGCCGTTCGCGACCGAGCACGAGTTGTTGCACCCACCGCAGTGCGCGAGCGACGTCTGCGTGCTGGTCTCGCATCCGGTCGACGCCTGGCCGTCGCAGTTGCCGAAGCCCGGCGTGCACACCGCGATCTGGCAGCTGCCGGCGACGCAGACCTCGCCCGCGTTCGCGAGGTCGCACACGTTGCCGCAGCCACCGCAGTGATCCACCGAGCTCTGCGTGTTCGTCTCGCAGCCGTTGGTCGGCAGCCCGTCGCAGTCCATGAAGCCCGGCTCGCACGCGCCGATCGCGCATCCGCCGTTCACGCACACCTCGACCGCGTTGGGCAGATCGCACGCGTTCCCGCAGGATCCGCAGCTCGTGACGCTCGTGAGCACGTTCGTCTCGCAGCCGTTCTCCGCGTTGCCGTCGCAGTCGCCGAAGCCGGGGTCGCACGCCGCGACGGCGCACGCGCCGTTCACGCACGCCTCGGATCCGTTCGCGATCTCGCACACGTCGCCGCAGCCGCCGCAGTGCTCGAGCGTCGTGCGCGTGTCGATCTCGCACCCGTTGCCCGGCGCGCTGTCGCAGTCGGCGAAGCCGGGATCGCACCCTGCGACCGCGCACGCGCCGCCGACGCACGACGGAGTCGCGTTCGCGAGCGAGCACACGTTGCCGCACGTCCCGCAATGATCGACGGTCGTGTCGAGGTCGACCTCGCAGCCGTCGGTGGGCAGCGTGTTGCAGTCGCCGTAGGTCGCGTCGCAGGTCCCCACCGAGCACGCGCCGCCGACGCACGCCGCCGTCGCGTGCTCGGTCGTGCACACGTCGCCGCACGCACCGCAGTCGCTCACGGTCGTGCCGATGTCGACCTCGCAGCCGTCCTCGGGCATGGCGTTGCAGTCGTCGAAGAGCGGATCGCACGCGCCGATGGTGCACGCGCCGTCGACGCACGCCGGCGTTCCGTTCGCGACGGTGCACGCGTCGTCGCACGCGCCGCAGTGCGCCGCGTCCGTGCGGGTGTCGATCTCGCAGCCGTTGCTCGCCTCGCCGTCGCAGTCCGCGAACGACGGAAGGCACACGAACCCGCATGCTCCGTCGATGCACGTCGCCGCCGCGTTGGGCGGCACCACGCACGTCTCGCACGACGCGCCGCACGAGGTCACGTCGTCGTCCGCCGCGCAGCGCTCGTCGCCGCACGCGTGGTAGCCGGTGTCGCACGCGACGCTGCACGCCGAGTCGACGCAGCTCGGCGCGCCGTTGTCGGGCACCGGGCACGCGGTGCCGCACTCGCCGCAGTGCAGCTCGTCGGTCGTGGTGTCGACGCAGCTCGAGTCGCAGCGCGTCGGGGTCGCGCCCTCGCAGCCGCTCACGCACGACGCGCCTTCGTCCGTCGACGCGCAGAGCGGCGTCGGCTCGGCGCACACGGTGCCGCACGTCCCGCAGTGCTCGGCGGTCGTCACGTCGGTCTCGCAGCCGGGCTCGTCGCTGCAGTCGCCGAGCCCGGGCTCGCACGCACCGTCGAGCACGCAGGCGCCCTCGACGCACTGCACCGCGTCGCCGTCGACGCCCGGCAGCGCGGTGCAGTCGACGTCGCATCCACCGCAGTGGTGCACGTCGGTCTGCACGTCGACGCAGGCCTCGCCGCACGTCGTGCCGGTGCAGCCGGCGTCGGGATCGCCGCTGTCGGGCGGATCGGCGACGTGTCCGCCGTCGAGCGATCCGCCGTCCTGGCGTGGGAGCGCGCCGTCCATCCCCGCGTCCGCGCCGCCCGGATCGCCGCCGCCACCGCACCCCGGTGACGCGATCGCGATCGCGAGCAGAGCAGCGAGCGCGGGGACGATCGAGCGCGGGACGCGGCGTAGCATTCCCGGATGGTATCCGGGAAAGGCGGATCATCGCACCGGGGGTGGAACGCTTTTCCTCACCGTCGCTGCGCGAACCACGACGCCGTGCGCCGGATCCCCTCGGCGAGCGGCACCGTCGCGCCCAGGCCCTGCCACGGCTCGAGCACCGACCGCTCGACGTCGCCCGAGCGCTTCGGACCGAACTTCAGATCCGCCTTCACCCCGAGCGCCGTCTCGATCTCGCGCGCGAGATCGAGCGTCGTCGTCGCCACGCCGGTCCCGACGTTCACGACCGTCTCGCCGATCTCGCCCGAGAGCGCGAGCACGTTCGCGCGCACCACGTCGTCGACCATCACGTAGTCGCGCACGCACCCGGGATCGCCCGGCTCCTTCCGCGCGTTCACCTGGATGCCCTGACCGGCGAGCAGGCGCTGCGTGAAGATCGCGACGACGCCGGCCTCGCCGTGCGGATCCTGGCGCGGGCCGTAGACGTTCGCGTAGCGCAGGATCGTCGACTTCAGGCCGTGCTGGTGGCGGTAGTAGTTGAGGTAGGCCTCGACCGAGAGCTTGCTGCACGCGTACGGGCTGAGCGGGACCGGCGTGCGTCCCACCGCCCCGCGCTCGGGCTCCGGGATCTCGCCGTAGATCGCGCCGCCGGTGCTCGCGAAGACGAGGTGCGCGACGCCCGCGCGCACGCACGACTCGAGCAGGTTGAGCGAGCCCTCGACGTTGGTGCGCGCGTCGCGCTGCGGCTCGCGCGTGCTGACCGAGACGCTGACCTGCGCCGCTTGATGGCTCACCGCGTCGGGCTTGAACGTGCTGACGACGTCTTCGAGCGCCTCGGCGTCGCGGATGTCGACCTCCACGAGCTTCGCGCCGCTCGGCACGTTCTCGCGGCGTCCGCTCGAGAGGTCGTCGACGATCAGCACCTCGTGCTTCGCGGCGAGGCACGCATCCGCGACGTGGCTCCCGATGAAGCCCGCGCCGCCGGTGATGAGGATTCGCATGGCCGCGGACCCTAGCAGGACGCGCGCCGGGGCGGCCACTCCCGGAGCGGCGGCGGGTGCGGCGGGTACCGCGGGTGCGGGTGCGGCGCGGTGGCGCTCGCTGGGGCGCGATGTGCGATCAGCCCGCGGTCGCGGCCGGGCGGGGGTCGCGCGCCGTGCGGATCCACGCCTGATCCTTGCGCGACGCGCGGAGCAGCGACGGCAGCTTCATCGCCTTCTGCGCCACGTAGAGCGGCGCGCGCGCGAGCGCGCTGACGTCCTCCGCCGTGCCTCCGCCGACGTAGAGCGCCGACAGCACGTGCGCGCCGACGAGGCCGAGCGCGCCCGCCGCGTAGAGCTGCGTCGGCGGGAACGGGATCACCAGCACGCAGAGCAGGGTGCCCACGTGCGTCGCGAGCGGCAGCAACAAGAGCTCGCCGAGCGGCTCGAGCATCGTGCGGTTGCCCGCGAGCACGTCGCGCAGGAGCGCGGGCACGTGCTCGCGGATCATCCGGAAGCGCCCGCCTTCCCAGCGCGCGCGCTGGGTGTCGATGCCCTCTTCGCTCGTCGGCATGTCGGCGCGCACGAACGTCTCTTCGACGAACCGGATCGCGAAGCCCTTGCGCACCAGCATGAGGTGGTACTCGAGATCCTCGACCACCGAGCGCGCGGTGTACGGCAGCTCGTCGAGCACGCGGCGGTGCAGGCCGAAGCCGTTGCCGAGGATGCCGACCGAGAGCCCGAAGCGCTCGCGCGCCCGCGGCCGCGCGACGTTGAACGCGAGGAACGCGACGTTCATGAGGCGCGCCTTGGGGCCGGCCTCGGGGTTCGCGACGAGGTAGCGCGACTGCACTCCGTCGGCGCCGCCCGCGAACGCCGCGGCCATCGCGACGAGGAAGCCGGGCGCGACCTCGGTGTCGGCGTCGACCACGAGCACCGCTTCGATCTCGGGATCGGCGAGCACGTGCGCGAACGCCATCTCGAGCGCGAAGCCCTTGCCGCGGTTCGCGCGGTCGTTTCGCTCGAGCACCTCGGCGCCGGCGTCGCGCGCGCGCTCGGCGGTCGCGTCGGAGCAGTTGTCGGCGATCACGAGGATGCGCGCGCCGTTCGGCGGTGCGTCGCACGCGAGCAGGCTGTGCACGCAGGCCGCGATGCCGCCCTCTTCGTCGTGCGCAGGGACGACGACCGCGAGCTTGCCGCAGCGCGCGGGATCGGCGCGTCGTGGCTCGCGCGGGAGCACCGAGCCGAGCGTGAGCGCGGCGAGCTCGAGCGTGCCGGGGAGGGTGAGCGCGGTGCCCGCGAGGCCGAGGCTCGTGAAGAACATGGCGGACGAGGATACGCCGGAAGCCGGAAGCCGGGGGAGCGCCGCGTGGCGGTGTGCCAGCCTGAGACGACGAACGGTGGCACGTGACTCGCTCTGGGGACGGTGCGGAGGCTTCCCATGCTGACTCACTTCGCTTCTTCCTCGGTCGCACGCGAGCGCGAGCGTGTCGCGCGGCACATCGAGCGCGCCGAGCGCGCCGCGATGGCGCAAGACGTGTCGTCGCTCTCCCGGCTGCAGCGCATGGTGCGCTCGCTGCTCCTGCGCGAGCTCGCGCAGTATCGACGTGACGCACGGTTCCCGCAGAACCGCGGCTTCGCCGAGCCGACGCCGTACTTCGTCGACGCCGAGGGCACGCGCTGCGCGATGGCACACCTGCTCGAGGTCGGCGGCGAGACCGAGCTCGTCGCGCGCGTCGCGCGCGAGCGCAACAACGCGTGGGTGCGCGAGCTCGCGGACGAGCCGCGCCTGATCGCGTGGCTCGCCGGCCGGCTTGAGCGTCGCCGAGGCCGCCGCGATCCAGCCGAGCTACTGCGACACGAACTCGTCGTGCGTGTGCGGCGACGGCTCGTTCGGGCGGGTGAATTACCCGGTGCCCGCGCAAGGCGTGCTCGAGGGCGTCGTCACCGGTGAGGACGCGAGCGGGCAGGCGATCGTCACGATCGAGCAGATCCACGGAGACGGCGGCGGATACGCGGTCGGCGGCACGTTCGTGATCTCCGCGTACGGCGCGTCGGAAGGGCGTCGTGTGCTGGCGCCGATCGGCAGCGACCGCGCGGACGATGCCGGCGCCCAGAGCGATGCCGGTGCGCCTTCGACGCTCGCGGCGGTGCTGCTGGACGACGAGGGCGTCCATCAGTGCAGCTCGCAGTCGGTCGCGCAGCGCCCGGTGTCGCGCGACCTCTTCCTCGCCGCGGTGCAGTCGAGCGACTGCGCCGGCACGCTCGCCGCGGCCGACTCGAGCTGGGCCGACAACAGCTGCAGCGGCGGCGGGTGCGCGGCGTCGGGCGCGGACGCGAGCGGGCCCACGACGCTCGGCATCCTGATCGCGATCGTCTCGGCGCTCGCGATGCGCGGACGCGCGCGCCGCCGTGATCCGGCGGAGTGACGCGAGCTCAGCGCGCTTCGCGGCCGCGGCTCAGCCAGCACGCCGCCCACGCCACGGCCGCGAGCGTCACGACCAAGCGCACGAGCGACGCCGTCGAGTCGAGCCCACGCAGCGCGACCACGGTGTGCGTGACCGCGGCGAGCACCGCCGCGGCCCCCAGCACGTGCTCGCGCCGCGTGAGCCACGCGCGGCTCGCGATCGAGAGCGCGACGATCGTGACGAGCACCGCGCCGTCCGAGAGCAGCGCCGCCATGGCGCCGTCGAGCCCGCGCGCGACGAGGCGCGCGATGATCGCCGGAGCGAGCCACGCGATCCGAGGGCGCAGCCCGCTCGGCGTGCGTGCGTGGTGCAAACCCGCGAGGAAGCGGGCCGCGCTGTCTCCGCCCGGCTGCACCACGATCGGCGTCGTGCCGAGGCGCGCCTCGAGATCCGCGCTCGACGCGTCCTCCGCGCTCGTGACGCGGCCGCTCACCACGGGCAGCGCGCGCTTCGCGCGGTCGAGCGTCGCGTGCGCTCGCGTGAGGGCCGCGCTCGCTCCCTCCGGATCGTCGATGCGATCGGCCCAAAGCACGATGCGCGTCGCGCCGCGCACGGCATCGCTCGCGCTGTTCCGGTACCGCATCGGCTCGCCCTCGTACGCCGCGAGCCACTCGTCCAGCAATCGCGCCGCGACGTCACGATCCGCTTCGCTCACCGGCCGCGAGAGCTCGAGCGTGATCGCGATGCCGTCGACGTACGGATCGATCACAGCAGCCGCACGCGCTTGGTCGCCAGCAGCGCGCCCGGCACGCCCACCGCGATGACGCCGAGGATCACGATGCCGAGCAGCGACGCGCCGGTCGCGCGCTCGATCACGCCGTGCAGCGTGTACGCGCCGATCGCGATCCCGATCACCGCTGCGCTCATCACCAGGTCGAGCCCGAGGCGCGCCGCGCGCACCTGCGCCGCCGCGTACGCCGTCGTCGCGTACGGCGCGATCGTCGACAGACACACCAGCCCGGCCACGCCGACCACGCCCCACGCGTGGAAGATCGGCATGAAGCCGACGCCGAACACGATCGTCTTCACGACCGTTCCGTAGGTCGCGAAGCGCGGCTCGCCGCGGCCCATCGCGATCATCCCGTAGCCCATCTGCAAGATGCTCAGCCACGTGTCGATCGAGAGCACCGCCATGAGCGGTCCGGCGTCGTGGTAGCGATCGTCGTAGAGCAGCTCGATCAGCGGCACCGCGACGCCGATCGTGCACGCCACCGGCACGATCAGCAGCGACATCAGCTTCCAGCGCAGCTCGCGCACCTTCGCGTGCTCGTGATCGCGCAGCGCGGACGCGACGAGCGGGTAGTAGACGCGCTGCGCGAGCTGACCGACGACCTCGCGCGGCATCAGCGCGAGCGCGAGCGCGACCGAATAGATGCCGAGCTCCTCCTCGGGCACGAAACCGCCGAGCAGGAGCCGATCGATCTGCAGCGCGATGAACGTCGCGGCCGTCGACAAGAAGATCCAGCGACCGAACTGCAGGATCTCCTTGCGCGCCTCGGGCTCCCACGCGAAGCGGTGCTTCACGCCGCGGAGCAGCAGATGGCTGAACGCCATGCGCAGCGCCGCGGCGACGAGCCCGTTCACCAGCAGGCTCACGATCGAGCGCGTGAAGTACGCGGTGATGCACATCGCGCTCGCGGCGATCACCGTCGAGAGCAGCTCGGTCGCGGTCACGCGCCCGAGGTTCAGCGCGCGGTTCTGCGTGAAGAGCGCCATCGAGGAGAACCCCTCGATCAGCGCGGTCGATCCCGCGACCGGCACCATCCACGCGAGATCGGGGATGCCGTAGACCAGCGAGAGCGGGTACCCGATGAGCGCCGCGACGACGAAGAGATAGAGCCCGCGCAGCGCCTGCAGCGTCCACGCGGTCTGCACGAACGCCGGATCGTCGCCGCGCTTGCTCTGGATGACGCTGATGCCGATCCCGACGTCGGCGAACATGTGCAGGCCCTGCAGGAACACGTTCACGAGGGCCATCACGCCGAACGCCTCGGGGAAGAGCAGGCGCGTCAGCAGGAGGTTCGCGGCGAAGCGCGTGAGGTTCGCTCCGGCGTGACCGACGAGCGTCCACATCGAGCCGCGCATCGCGCGCGAGCGGACCTCGCCGCCCTTGGGCGCCTCGGGCGGGGCGGCCGCAGCGCCATCGGCAGCGGGCGCCGGCGTGTCGGCGTCGGGGGCGTCGTGCAGCGCGGACGCGGGCTGTGCCGGCGGGCTCATTCGTCGACCGAGGCAGTCTCCGTCGGGCACCGTGTGTAGCACGACCGCGGTGCTCGGCGCTCCGTCATGCCGCGAACGGGGCCGGCGGCGATCGTGAGATCCGAGTATCGTTGGCGGCTCCGATGTTCTGGGATGGTGCACCGAACGTCCTCGCGTACCTCGCGTTCCTCGCGTTTCCGGTCGTGATCGTCGTGCTCTTCACGCGGATGCGACCGCACATCGCGGCGGCGTACTCGCTGCTCGGCGGTGTGCTCTTCCTCCCGGAGGTCCTCGAGTTCGACCTGCCGGTCATTCCGCCGCTCAACAAGGGCACGATCACCGCGTTCTGCGTGCTGCTCGCGATGATGTGGAAAGCGCCGCAGCGGCTCTCCGCGGCGCGCGCGTTCCGCGGCTTCGATTTCGTCTTCGTGCTCGCGCTCTTCGGCAACGTGATGACGTCGATCACCAACGGTGACGCGATCGTCACCGGGCCGGTCGTGCGCCCCGCGCTCTCGCTCTACGACGCGTTCGCGGGCAGCGTGAAGGACACGCTCGGGATCTGGCTCCCGTACTTCCTCGCGCGCTCGATCTGCCGCACGCCCGAGGAGCTCGCCGAGCTCGTGCGCATCACGCTGCGCATGGCGATCGCGTACTCGTTCTTCTGTCTCTTCGAGGCGCGCTTCAGCCCGCAGCTGCACCGCTGGGTGTACGGCTATCACGCGGCCGACTTCTCGATGACGCTGCGCGGCGGCGGCTACCGCCCGACGGTGTTCATGCTGCACGGCCTCGCCGTCGCGAACTTCGTGCTCTCGGGCACGATGCTCTCGATCACGCAGTGGAAGCTGGGCAAGACGAAGGCGCGGCTCGCGGCGTACCTCGCCGTCGCGCTCGCGCTGTGTCGCAGCTCGGGCGCGCTCGTCTACGCGGTGTTCTTCCTGCCGCTGATGGCGTTCGTGAAGAAGCCGCGCTTCGTGCTGCCGCTGATCCTCGGCGTGCTCGTGCTGACGTTCCCGATCCTGCGCGGCACGGGCACGGTGCCGACCGAGTGGATCGTCGAGAAGATGGAAGCGGTGTTCGGCGAGGAGCGCGCGCTGTCGTTGTGGTTCCGCTTCGACAACGAGGACACGCTGCTCGAGCGCGCGAGAGAGCGCATCTGGTTCGGGTGGGGCGGCTACGACCGCAACCGCGTGTTCGACCCGGTCACCGGCGAGGACATGGTGATCACCGACGGTGACTGGATGATCCAGCTCGGCGTCGGCGGCGCGGTGGGCTTCGTCGGGCGCTACGCGCTGCTCGTGCTGCCGCTCTTCGTGCTCTATCGGAAGCGGAAGCAGATCCGAGATCGCAAGCAGCAGCTGCTCTATGCGGGCTGGGCGATGATCGCGGGGCTCAACGCGCTCGAGCTGCTGCCGAACGGCCTCTTCAGCTGGCTCCCGTACTTCTACTCGGGCGTGCTCGCGGGCGCCGTGAGCGCGATCGGGACCGCGCGCGCCGTGATCCCGCTCCGGCCGCGCGGTCCGGCAGCGCGTGCACAGCAGCGTGCGAGCCTCGCGCCGCCGATGCCGAAGCAGGGCCGCGGCGGACGCGTAGTCGCGGCATAGCGGAATCGTTCGCTCCGGCTGCTCCAGAACGGGTACCTTGGAGCGATGCAGCACCCGCTCCGCTCGTCGTTCGTCGTGGTCGCTCTCCTGCTCGCGAGTGGATGCGCGGGCACACTGCCCGAGCCGGTCTACGCCAATCAGGTCGAGGAGTACTTCCCCGAGCCGGCCGCGGACGCGCCGGACGCGGAAGCACAGCGCGCGATGAGCCTCGAGGCGCGGCGATGCGCGGCGCACCTCAACGAGCGTCGCAGCGACGCCGAGGTGGTCAGCATCATCCAGGCGACGATCTCGGGCATCGGCGGCGCGACGAGCGGCGTCGGCGGCGCGCTCGCGGCAGTGGACTTCGGCGATCCCGACATCACGACCGCGATGGGCGTCATGTCGTCCATCGGCGCGGGCGTGACGCTCGTCGGCAACTTCATCATCGGTCTGCTCGCGAACCCGCTCGAGGAGCTGCGGCTGCACGGGCAGGGACAGCGCAGCTGGGAGATCGCGCTCCAGCTCCGCGACGGGGGCGGCGATCCCGAGCTGATCCGCGCCTCGCTCGTGCGCTGCACCGAGGACCAAGCGCCCCCGGTGCGCGCGACGGGCTCGGGCCCCGCGTTCGAGATGTGATCAGCTCGAGAGCTCGCGCGCGGCAGCGCGCAGCGCGGCGCCGATCACCTGGTGCATGTCGAGATATCGATACTGCGCGAGCCGCCCGCCGAAGATCACGTTCGGGTGCTCCGACTGCTGCGCTTGATATCGAGCCAGCTTGTCCTGGTCGCTCGGGAAATTGACCGGGTAATACGGCTGATCGTCGTCGACGTGCGAGTACTCGCGGATGACGACGGTCTTGCCCTTCGTGCGACTCCGGCGCTCGGGGTGCAGGTGCTTGGGCTCG
This sequence comes from Sandaracinus amylolyticus, assembly GCF_000737325.1. Lineage (NCBI taxonomy): Bacteria > Pseudomonadati > Myxococcota > Polyangiales > Sandaracinaceae > Sandaracinus > Sandaracinus amylolyticus. Next base: position 7,619,059 of record NZ_CP011125.1, on the reverse strand, counting down.
TGGATGCGCGTGTACGGCACGTCGCCGTCGGCGTAGTTCATCACCGACGTGCCCTGGTAGTCGTCGATGTCGACGCGCGTGCGCTCGAATCGGACCGAGCGCCAGCTCAGTCGGCCGTGCTCGTAGTCGAAGAAGCGATCGAGCGGGCCGGTGTACACGACCTTCTTGGCGTGGCGCATCCAGTGCTCGCGATCGTCGAAGAAGTCGACGCCGAGCTCGACCGGGATGCCCTCGAGCATGCGCTCGAACATCCGCCCGTAGCCCTCGAGCGGAATGCCCTGATATCGATCGTCGAAGTACGAGTCCTCGTACGACACGCGCACGGGGAGCCGGTTGATGATCGACGCGGGCAGCTCGCACGGATCACAGCCCCACTGCTTCGCGGTGTAGCCCTTCACGAACGCCTCGTAGAGATCGCGTCCGATCAGGCTGATCGCCTTCTCCTCGAGGTTGCGCGGCATCGTGATGTTCTCGCGCTTGCTCTCGAGGAACGACTCCACCTCGAACGGCCGGAGGCTCACGCCGTAGAACGCGTTCACCGTGCCGAGGTTGATCGGCATCGAATAGACGCGATCTCGATGCGTGGTGAGGACGCGATGGCGATATCGATTGAGCCCGGTGAATCGATTGACGTACTGCCAGATCTCGTCGCTGCTGCAGTGGAAGATGTGCGTGCCGTACGCGTGGACGTTGATGCCGGTCTCCGGGCAGTCGTAGCTCCAGCAATTCCCTCCGACGTGATCGCGACGCTCGATCACGAGCACGCTCTTTCCTGCCTCGCGGGCCTGCTGCGCGAACACCGCGCCGAACAGACCACTCCCGACGACGACGTAGTCGTGCTCCATCTCGTTCCCCCTCTTCCGATGGATCACTCGGCGGCCTGGGTGGCCTCGGTGCGACGGCCGAGCTCGAGTCGGTCGAGCAGCCCGGCGAACCAGCGCAGGAACCACTCTTCGTCGAGCGCTTCGGCGAGCACGGAGCGGGCTCGCTCGACGATCGCGAGCCGCTCCTCCTCGTGCGCCGTGAAGTAGCGGACCTTCTCCTCGAGATCGGCGTAGTCCCAGCGCAGCGGGACGTAGGTCTCGCCCGGTCGGAAGAGATCCGGTGACGTCTCGAGGTGAGACATGTCCGGCTTGAGCAACAGCGCGCCACAGAGGATCGCCTCGAAGTCGCGCCAGCAGATCTCGCCGAACCCGAACGGGCTCACACAGCACTTCGAGTCGCGCAGCTCCGCGTAGTACTGCGCTTGATCGACGCGCGTCGTCGGCGCGAGACAGCGGATGTCGCGGCCCATCGATGCCAGTCGAGGCGCGATGTCGCCGCGCAGGTATCGCAGCCAATTGTCGCTCGGGACGGTCGCGCGACAGTGCACGTCGTATCGACGCGCCGCACGATCTCGCGACGGTGAAGAGGCGCGCGCGAGCGCGACGATCTTGTCGTCGAGCGCGACGTTGTAGCCGACGACGATCCGGTCGAGCAGATCCGGCCTGATCGGCGTGGTCCACGCGACGTCGGTGCCGTCGAAGGAGACTCCGTACGTGCGAGCGACGTAGTCGGTGAGGTGGGACTTGCCGACCATGCCCTGGGTGTAGAGATGCCGATTCGCGAGGACCTGCTTCTTCACGTACAGGTCGACGTGACGGACGAGCCCCGGCCACTGGACTCCTGTGTCGTCGTCTCCGTCGAGATAGACGAGCTTCGCGCGCGGCGCGGCGGACCGGAGCGCGCCCGCGATGGGCTCCGGGTTGTACATCGTGCGGAAGTGCGCCTTGAGGAAGACGAGGTCGAACCCCTGGAGGAGGGCAGTCGGCCCCCACTCGAGCAGCAGCGCGACGTCGTCGAGCGGGACGTGCGCGAATGCGAGTCCGAAGCGCGACTCGAGCGCTGCACGAGAGCGATAGAACGGCGCGAGCTGCTCTTCGCTGGTGTGGCTGACTCCGTCGCTGACGACGAGCGCGCGAATCAGCGGTGTTCCGTCGCGCCGTGCCGCGCTCGCGACCGAGAGCCCGTATCGCAAGGGCCCGAGCACGCGCAGCTTGGCGGTGCGCTTGGCCTCGAAGACGAAGCGGCTCATCCGTCCCCCTGACGCCGCGCGGCGAGCCCCCTTCTCGCGCACGACATTCGTTGGACGTAGAGCCAGGCCGGCTCCGTCCATGCGCGTTCTTGCGCGCCGGCGATCAGGCGATCGGAAGAGTGCGAGGACGTGCGCCGAGCTGCGCGAGCGCGTTGGCGAGCGCAGGCGCGACCACCGGCACGACGAGCTCGCCCACGCCGCTCGGAGGCTCGTCGCTCTCGGCGATCGCGAGCTCGACCTCGGGCATGGCATCGATGCGAAGGATCGGCGCGTCGTGGAAGTTGCTCTGCACGACGGCTCCGTCCTCGACGTCGATGCGCCCGTGGAGCGCGGCCGAGAGCGCGAACGCGATGCCGCCCTCGACCTGCGCGCGCACGATGCCGGGGTTCACCACCGTCCCGCAGTCGATCGCGGCCCACGCGCGGTGCGCGCGCGGCGGCGCGCCAGAGGCCTCGAGCACGAGCGCGACGAAGCTGCCGAAGCACGCGTGCACCGCGACGCCGCGCGCCCGTCCTTCGGGCGCGGCGCCTGCGGCGTCGGCGAGCGCGAGCGCGCGCTCGAGCACGCCGCGTGCCCGCGATCCGTTCGGGATCAGCGCGCGGCGCATGGCGATCGGGTCGACGCCGGCGCGCACGGCGAGCTCGTCGACGAACGACTCCATCGCGAACGCGTTCACCGAGTGGCCCACCGATCGCCAGATGCCGAGCCGCACCGGGACCGCGAGGCCCTGCCACTCGACGCGCAGCGCGGGCCACGCGTACGGGCCGCTCTCGATGCCGTCGACGGCGAGCGCGCAGACCTCGCCGCGCGCGCTGTCGGCGCCGCTCAGCGAAGGACCGACGACGCGTGCATGCAGCGCGGTGACCGCGCCCGCGTCGTCGAGCGCGGCATCGAGGCGCACCACGGCGGGCGGGCGATAGAAGTCGGCGCGCAGATCGTCCTCGCGCCGCCACACGAGCTGCACCGGGCGCGGCGCGATCGCGCGCGCGATCTCGACTGCCTCGCGCACCTCGTCGCGGCTGGCGCGACGACCGAAGCCGCCGCCGAGCCACGTCGTGCGCACCTCGATCTGCGCGCCCGGGAGCCCGAGCGTCTCCGCGGCGTCCCACTGGCAGCCCTGCGGATCCTGGGTCGGCGCCCAGATGCGGCAGCGCGGCGGATCGTGCGCGGGCTCGTGGTGCACCGTCGCGTTCGGCGGCTCCATCGTCTGGTGCGCGAGCAGCGGGAGCTCGTAGGTCGCGCGCACGCGTCGCGCCTCGGGCGCGCGGGTGATCGCGGACACGTCACCGTCGGTCGCGATCGCGCCGGGCTCGTCGACCATCGCGCGCATGCGCTCGAACAGCTGCGCGCTCGAGGCGATCGGCGTCGGCGGCGCGCGGAACGTCGCGGCGAGGGCGTCCACACCGCGGAACGCGGCCCAGGTGCTGGTCGCGATCACCGCGACGCTCGCGCTGGTGCGCACCACGTCGATGACGCCGGTTACGGCGCGTGCGGCGCGCTCGTCGAAGCGCTCGAGCGCGCTGCCGTTCACCGGCGCACGCGCGAGCGCGGCGAACACCATCCCCGGCAGCCGAACGTCGAGCCCGAAGCGCGCGGAGCCGTCGACCTTCTCCGGCGTGTCGACGCGTGGGAGCGCCCGACCGAGCAGGCCGGATGCGCCGCGCTCCTTCACGCGCGGCGCGTCGGGCACGTCGAGCTCGGCGGCGAGCGGCGCGAGCGGTCCGTAGCCGAGCCGGCGCCCGCTCGGGCGGTGCACCACGAATCCGTCCGCCGCGTCGCACTCGCTCGGCGGCACGTCCCACACCCGCGCGGCCGCCGCGATCAGCATCTCGCGCGCCGCGGCGCCGGCGCGCCGGAGCTCGTCGAACATCGACGCGACGCTCGCGCTCGCGACGGTCGTCTGATCGCCGTAGTTGCGGTTCGCGATCGCCTGCTCGACGCGCACGAGCGACCAGTCCGCGTCGAGCTCGTGCGCGACGATCTGCGGCAGCGCGGTCGCGACGCCCTGGCCCATCTCGGACTTCGTCAGCCAGATCGTGACGACGCCGCTCTCCGCGATCGCGAGGAACACGCTCGGCGCGAACGGCTCCTCGCGCGGCGGGACGCGCTTCGCGTGGCGCTCGCGCCGCACGCCGTAGAACGCGCCGAGGACGAGGCCCGCGCCGCCGGCGAGCGCGCCGCCGAGGCCCGCTGCGAGGACGTCGCGCCGCGTGAGCTTGAAGGGCACGCGGCTGGTCTAACACGCCGCGCGGATCAGCTCCCTCGGTACGTCGAGTACCCGAACGGGCTGAGCAGCAGCGGGACGTGGTGGTGCGCCTTCGGGTCGAGCACGCGGAACACGATCGTCGCCTCCGGATAGAACGCGCCGTCGCCGAGGTACGCGCCGGTGTCGAAGCGCAGGCGGTACGTGCGCGCGTCGAGCGCGACGCCCTCGGGCAGGAGCGAGCGCACGCGACCATCGTCGTCGGTGCGCGCCTCCGCGAGCTGCGTCCATCGCACGCCGCCGTCGTGCCGCTCGAGCGTGACGGCGACGCCGCGCGCGGGGAGGCCGCGCGCGAGATCGAGGACGTGTGTGCTCAGGTTCATGGGTCGTGTCTCCGGTATGAGCGCACGATCATGCCGTCAGCGCCCGACGTCGCCCACCGCGGCGCGCTCGTCGACGAGCTTCGCGAGCCGCAGCTTCGTGATCTTCATCTGCTCGGAGGCGGCGACGCGCAGCTCGGTCGCGGGATCGTTCGTCAGGCGCGCCCGCAGCGCTGCGAGCATCTCCGCCGCGCTCTTGCCCGTCGCGCACACCAGGAACACGTGCCCGAAGCGCGCCGCGTAGTCGCGATTGCCCGCGGCGAGCGCCGCGAGCGTCGCCTCCGAGGCCGATGCCACGCCGGCCTGCTCCTTCGACGACCACGCCGCCTCCGCGAAGCGCGCGCGCAGCCGCTCGCGATCCTCGCCGATGCGCGGGTGCGCCGCGAACGCCTCGAGCCAGTCGGGCGCATCGAGCGCGCCCCAGATGCGCTCCGCCGCCGCGTACACCGCCGCGTCGTCGACGAACGGCCGCGCGCGCACCATCGCCTCGACCCATCGAGACGATGCGCAGCACCGCACCAGCGCGCGTCGTGCTGCATTCGGTTCCAGCGAGCTCAGGAGCTCCGCGATGCCGTGTCCGGTCGTCATCCGCTCGTCACCACCTGCCCCCGCACCCTCGAGAAGGACCACTCGGCCACGCGCGCGTCGTACACGCGCTCTCCGCGCAGCCACGTCGCGACGACCCGCCCGCGCATCGCGCGGCCCTCCCACGGCGTGAGGTCGTGACGATGAAGGATCGCGCGCCGCTCCACCTTGAACGACGCGCTCGGATCGAACGCGACGAGGTCGGCGTCCATCCCGACCTCGATGCGACCTTTGCGTGACAGCCCGACGAAGCGCGCCGGCGTCTCCGCCATCCAGCGCACCACGTCCGCGAGCGTCGCGCCGCGCGCGATCGCCTCGGTGTAGGTCGCGCACAGCCCGAGCTGCAGCCCCGCGATGCCGCCCCACGCGCGCGCGAGATCGCCCTCGCGCATGCGCTTGAGCGCAGGCGTGCACGGAGAGTGATCGGACACCACGAGGTCGACGACGCCTTCTTTGAGGCCGCGCCAGAGCCCTTCGCGACAGTCGCGCTCGCGGATCGGCGGCGCGCACTTGAAGCGCGGATCGCCGTCGGGGATCTCCTCGGCCGCGAAGCCGAGGTAGTGCGGGCACGTCTCCGCGGTGATCGCGGTCCCGCGCGCCTTCGCGGACGCGATCGCGCCGAGCGCGTCGGCATCCGCGAGATGGACGACGTGCACGCGCGCGCCGCTCTCCTCGGCGAGCGCGATCAGCATGTCGATCGCCGCTTCTTCCCACGCGCGGGGCCGCGATCGCACGTACTGCGCGTAGGAGCGCGGATCGTCGATCTCCGGCGCGTCGCCCTCGAGCTCGCAGTGCGCGAGCAGCGGCACGCCGCGGCGCGCGAGGCGGGGAAGGGCAGCGCGCAGATCGCCCGCGCTCGCGCGCGGCAGCTCGTCGACACCGGAGTCGATCAGGAACGCCTTGAACCCGAGCACGCCTGCGTCGATCAGCGGCTCGAGCGCGTCGGCGTTGCCGGGCACCACGCCGCCGTAGAACCCGCAGTCGACGTGGAGCTTGCCCTGCGCGGCACGGTGCTTCGTGCGCAGCGCGTGCACGCTGGTCGTCGCGGGGACGCAGTTGAGCGGCATGTCGACGAGCGTCGTGACGCCTCCGGCGGCCGCCGCCGCGGTCGCGCTCGCGAAGCCCTCCCACTCGGTGCGCCCCGGCTCGTTGAGGTGCACGTGGGTGTCGACGAGCCCGGGGAGCAGCGCGAGCGCGCCGAGATCTTCCACCTGCGCGGCGTCGATCGCGAGCTCGTAGGGCTCGATCGCGGTGATGCGCTCGCCGTCGACGATGACCGTCGCGGCGCGCTCTCCCTGTGGCGTGACCACTCGTCGGCTTCGCAGCGCGCGCATGGTCCTCTCAGAAGTCCGCGACGTCGTAGGCCTCGAGCGCCGCGAGGTGGGCCTGCGCGTCCTCGACGTAGAGCTGGCGCGTGATGCCCGACACCAGCCGATCGATGCCGTACTTCATGCCCGAGATGCTCGCGCCGCCGAGCCCGTTGCTGAGCAGGCAGCCGAAGCTGAAGTTGAAGATGCCGCGCAGCCACGGCGCCTCGCCCGGCGTGCGCTCGGTGAGCTCGAAGCTCGGTCCGAGGTACGGGTGCCGCAGCAGCTCGTCGACGTGCTCGCCGCGCGGCGGCTCGAAGCGATCCGACCAGCGCGCGACGTGCGCTTCGATCTCGCGGAGCTCGGGGCGCTGCGCGAGGTCGGTGCGGAAGCCAGTGCCGACGATGACGAAGTCGTGCTCGTGCGTGCCCTTCGGCGTGACGACCTTCACCACGCCGTCCTGCTCGCGCACCGCGGTCCACGGCGCGCCACCACGCAGCGCGAAGTGAGGGTGACGCGTCGCGCGCTCGTAGGTCGCCTTCGGCGGGAGCTGCCCGGCGCTCCAGAAGCGATGGATGAAGCGCCACTTCTCGGCATCGGTGAGATCCGCGTGGTGCCGGAGGAAGCCGACGAATTCGGCCCAGCGATACACGTTCACGCGCACCAGCGACTCGCGCCGGAAGTAGAGGTCGACCGAGGCCGCGCCCTCCTCGAGCGCGACCGCTGCGTTGTCGAACGCCGATGCGCCCGCGCCGAGCACGGCGATGCGCTTGCCGCGCAGCGACGCGAAGTCGACGTCCTCGCTGGTGTGGGCCCATCGCGCGCGCGGCAGCCCGAGCCGGATCATGTCGGGGACCCACCACTGCCCCGATCCCTCGATGCCGGTCGCGAGCACGATCTTGCGCGCGTGCACGAGCTCGACGATCCCGCGCGACGTGATCGGCACCGCGAAGCACGCGCTCTCGTCGTCCCAGCGGATCGGGCCCACGCGCGCGTCGTTGCGCACCGGCAGGTGCAGCATCTGGCGATACCACGCGAGGTAGCGCGCCCACGTCTCGCGCGGCACGAAGCCCAGCGCGTCCCACGAGCCGTCGCCGTGCTGCGCCTCGTACCAGGCCTGCGCGGACAGGCTCGGGATCCCGAGCTCGGGCCCGAGCACGTGCTTCGGAGTCCGAAGTGTGTCCATCCGCGCGAAGCGCAGCCACGGTCCCTCGCGCCCCGCGGGCGCGGCGTCGACGACCAGCACGTTCTCGACGCGCTCGCGGCGCAGCGCGAACGCGGTCGCGAGCCCGCCTTGTCCGCCGCCGACGACGAGTACGTCGAGGATCGGCGTGCCGGCGCGGGTGCGTCGCGGCGGGACCCACGCGCGCTTCGGGTAGTCGAGGATCGCGAGGTCGCGCGCGATGCGCGCCTCGAGCGCGCGAAGCCCTGCATCGCCGGGCGCGCTCGGCGCGAGATCGAGACGACGTGCAGCGTCAGCCATGAAGGACCTCCGCAGCGGCGAGGCGCAGCATCGTTCCTGCGAGGACCGCGACGCCGCGCGCGACGTCCTCGGGATGCGTGAGCTCGTCGGGGCGATGGCTCACGCCCGCCACCGACGGCACGAAGATCATCGCGGTGGGCGCGATGCGCGCCATGAAGAGCGCGTCGTGGTACGCGCGGCTCGGCATGCGCCGCGTGCGCAGATCGAGGGCGCGCGACGATGCCTCGATCGTATCGAGGATCGCGGGCGCGGAGATCGCCGGTGGATCTTCGTTGATCGTGCGCAGCACGATCTCGACGCCGCGCTCGCGCTGCACGCGCGCGATCGCGTCCTCGATCATCGCGAACGCGTCGCGTCGCGACGCGAGATCGGTGTCGCGCAGATCGATCTCGAGGTGCACGCGCGAGGGGATGCTGTTGATCGCGCCCGGATGGACGCGGACCACGCCGACCGTGCCCACCGTGTCGGCGCTCTTCGTGCTCTTCGCGGCGTGCTCGACCGCGAGCACGATCTCGGCGGCCGCGGTCATGGCGTCGCGACGCGCGGGCATCAGCACCGCTCCGGCGTGACCTCCGACCCCGCGCACTTCGAGCGCGTACGACGCGGGCGCCGCGATCGCGGTGACCACGCCGATCGGGATGCGCTCGGCCTCGAGCACCGGGCCCTGCTCGACGTGCAGCTCGACGAACGCGGCGTAGCGACCCTCCGGCAAGCGCACCTGCTCGAGCGCGCCCTCGAAGCCTGCGTCGCGCCGCACGTCCTCGAACGCGCGCCCCTCCGCGTCGCGCAGCGCGCGCACCAGATCCGGCGTGATCGCGCCGCTCATCAGCCGGCTGCCGATGCAGCCGAGCCCGAAGCGCGTCGGCTCCTCGCTCGTGAACGCGATCACCTCGAGCGAGCGCGCCGGCACGATGCTGGCCTCGCGGATCGCGCGCAGCGCTGCGATGCCGCCGATCACGCCGACCGTTCCGTCGAATCGACCCGCGTTGGGAATCGCATCGACGTGCGAGCCGGTCGCGATCGCCGGCGCGTCGCGATCCGCGCCCTCGAGGCGGAAGAACGTGTTGCCGATCGGATCGACGCGCGTCTTCAATCCGGCGCGCTCGGCGAGCGATCGCACGTAGGCACGACCCTCGAGATCGGTCTTCGTGTAGAGCACGCGCTCGACCGCCGGGGCGGGCGCTGCGCTGAACGTCGCGAGCTCCGCGAGCTGCGCGTCGACCTCGTCCGCGAGCCGCGCGAGATCGAGCGCGATCATCGCCGCGGCTCCAGCATCGGGTCGCGGTTGACGTCCTTGTAGTAGAGATAACGCGCGGGGCCCTTGCCGATGCAGCCGAACCACTGCGGCAGGTAGGGCGCCATCCAGATCGCGTCGCCCGCCTGCACCGGGTACCACGCGTCGCCGAGCCGATAGACGCCGCCGCCTTCGAGGAAGACGAGCCCGTGCTCCATCACGTGGCTCTCGACCATCGGCAGCGACGCGCCGGGCTGGAACACGAACGTGTTCATCGCCATATCGAACCCGGGCTCGTCGGGCAGCAGCGTGCGCAGCAGAGCGCTCGGATCGCCGAGGAACGGCACCGCGGGCACGTCCTGCTCGCGCGAGACGATCAGCCGCGCCGATGCGCCCGCGAGCGGCACGTACCGCTTCTCGAGCATGAAGAACGTCGCGCCGGTCGCGCTCGTGATCGTGTGTGGCGTGCCCGCAGGGACGAACGCGTAGCCGCCGCCCTCGAGCGTCGTGGTGCGCGCCTCGGCCTCGAAGCGGAGGCTGCCCTCGAGCACGAAGAGGAATCGCTCCACGCCCGGGAGCGGCACCGCGGACGTCGCGCCCGCGCTCATCGTGACGAGCGACTGAACGAACCCCGCGCCCATCACCGGCGCGAAGATCGTGATCGCGCGCGCCTCGGTCCATCCGGGGATCGACGCGGGCACGTGGCTCTCGGGCGTGATCAGCGCGTGATCGCGCGCGACGCGCGTGCGGGACTGGGCACCGTTCATCGAGATCCTCCTTCGGTCGTGCGCGCAGTGGCGCGATCACCGTCGGCGATCGCGCGCACCCACGCGCATCCGACCTCGAGCGCGCGGGCGACGTCGCCCTCGTGCGCTCGCTCGTCGGGGTGGTGGCTGAGCCCGTCGGGGCTCCTCACGAAGAGCATCGCGACCGGCGCGATCGCGGCGAGGATGCGCGCGTCGTGGCCGGCTCCGCTGGGCAACGAGAACACGGGTAGGCCCGCGTCCGCGATCGAGCGCGCGAGCAGCTCGCGCAGCGTCGCGTCGCAGATCACCGGCGCTTGGCGCAGCCGCATCTCGCGCGCGAGGCGCAACGATCGCCGCGACGCGATCGACTCGGCGCGTGCGTGGATCTCGTCGAGCGCGCGATCGAGCACGGCGCCGTCGACCGCGCGCACGTCGAGCTGCATCGTCGCGCTGCCCGCGATCACGTTGTGCCCGCCCGGGTGCGCGTCGATGCGACCGACGGTCGCGACGAGCCCGGGCGTCGCGTGGGCGTGCGCCTCGACCATCAGCGCGATCTCCGCCGCGCCCGCGAGCGCGTCGCGTCGCAGCGCGAGCGGCGTCGTCCCGGCGTGACCCGCGCGACCCTCGAGCCGCAGCGTCTGCCACGTCTGCCCCGCGATGCCGGTGACGACCCCGAGCGGCGCGTCGACGCTCTCGAGCACCGGGCCCTGCTCGATGTGGATCTCGAGGAACGCGCGCACGCTGCGCGGATCGATCGCCGCGCGCGCGATCTCGTCCTCGATCGATCCGTCGTGCGCGGTGAACGCGCGGATCGCGTCGCCCAGCGTGGTCCCGTCGGCGTCGCGCAGCGCGAGATCCTCGAGCGCGAAGCTCCCCGCGATCGCGCGACTGCCGAGGAAGGGTCGCCCGAAGCGCACGCCCTCTTCGTCGCTGAAGCCGACGACCTCGAGCGCGAAGGGCAGCGCCTCGTCGCGCAGCGCGCGCGCGATCACGATGCCCGCGAGCACACCGAGCGGTCCGTCGTACTTCCCCGCGTCGCGCACCGTGTCGAGGTGCGATCCGATCATCAGCGTGCGCGCGTCGCGCGTCGGTCCCTCGCGCCGCCCGATCACGTTCCCGAGCGCGTCGACGCGCACCGCGAGGCCTGCCTCGCGCATCCACGACGCGACGAGCGCGTTCGCGTCCGCATGCGCGCGCGTGAGGCTGCGTCGCAATACGATCCCCGGCTGCTCGGTGATCGCGCCGAGCGCGTCGCATCGAGCCAGGACCTCGCGCGCGACTTCGTGCCACCACCCCGCGCCTCTCGTCGTCGTCGTCGCGCCGTCGGGCGGCGGCGTGTCGTTCTCCGTGTCCCTTCGCTCGAGGTCGACGCGCATCGTGGCGTGAAGAGGTCACGTTAGCGCCGCGATGTTTCGGCCAAGCTTCGTGATCTCCCATTTTTCCCTACGGAAACGCGCCGGAAACGGCACGCATCGCGCGCGCACACGGACATCCGTGCTATCCACGCCGCGCATGCGCACGACGAGGGGGACGTTCCTGGGCGTGTTGATCTCATCGCTCGCGCTCGCGGGTTGCGGCGGCGGTGCCGACGACGGGGACGCCGGCACCGGGGGTCCACGCATCGATGCCGGCGCGCCGAGCGAGTCGTGCGGCAGCGTGCGGCTCACGACCTACGAGACGGCGGGCGAGGGCGGTTGGTGCGAGTACCCGACGAACCTGCCGATGCTCCCCGCGTTCGTGCGCGAGGGCTTCCACGCGGCGATCGCGGAGCCGTGGAACGGCAGCTCGTACCGCGGCGATCCCGGCGAGGCGTGCGGCGAGTGCTGGGAGATCGACAGCGTGACCGACACGCGCGTCGTGATGATCACGAACCTCTGCCCGATCGAGGGCAACCCGCTCTGCGCGGGGGCGCACTTCCACCTCGACGTCGCGCCCGCGGTGTCGAGCGCGCTGCGCGCGGGCTTCCTCGACGAGGGTCAGGCGCGACGCGTGCCGTGCCCGGTCAGCGGCAGCGTGCACCTCTACGTCAACGACGAGAACGTCACGTACATGCGCGTGGCCTTCGTGAACCACCGCGTGCCGATCCGCACCGCCGAGTTCCGCGGCATCGGCGACGGCGTGATGGAGCCGAACGAGTGGACGCCGCTGCGCCGCAGCGCGGGCGGCTGGGAAGTGATCGGCGACGGACGTCAGGTCGATCGCGGCGGGCAGGGCGTGCAGTTCCGCATCACCAGCGCGCAGGGCGAGGTGCTCGTCTCCGAGACGATCGTGCCCGGTCATCCCGAGCGTCGCAGCACGTGGGATCTCGGTGTGCAGTTCGAGGATCGCATGCCGCCGATGGGCGGCTCGTGCGACTTCGTCCCGCCCGGCGACGTGTACGTCGACGGATGGGGCGGCATCGATCAGGTGCGCTGGCTGATCGATCCGTGGGGGGAGGCCGAGGGTGGCTTCTTCGGCGAGACGATGAACGGGTGCGACTCGGGATCGTGCGTCGAGGTCGCGCGCTTCGCGCCCTCGAGCGGCTTTCACCTGCGCTACGGGCAGGCGTTCTCGCGCGACACGTTCTCGCGCATCGAGGCGCGGGTGCGCACGCGCTCGGGCGCTGCGCGCATCGGCGTCGCGCCGAGCCACGAGGGCACGCGCTGCCTGCGTCAGGTGTTCGACGTCGGGCCCGAGTGGAGCGAGGTGTCGATCGACCTCGCGGGCTGCGATCAGCCGACGCTCTCCGCGATCACGATGGACAGCGAGGGGTCGCCGACGTTCGCGCTCCTGATCGACGACGTGCGCTACGTGCGCTGAGGGACCCGAGATGAGCCTCGACGTTCCCGTCCTCGACGCGCACGTGCACCTCTGGGATCCGCGCACGACCCCGCGAATCGTCTCGCCCGCGGTGAAGCTCCTCGGGTTCTCGGATCGTGTGCTCCACGGCGTGGGATCGCGCCTCTTCCCGCAGCGCGATCTCGACTTCGTCGGTCGCACCGAGCACGTGCTCTCGAGCTTCCTGCCCGGCCACCTGCGGCTCGATCACGCGAGCGAGGACGTGCGCGGCTTCGTGCACGTCGAGGCGAGCTGGCGAGCGCGCGATCCGATGCGCTACGCCGACGAGACACGCTGGCTCGAGGCGCTCTGCGGATCCGAGCTGCGCGCGATCGTCGGGAACGCGGACCTCGCGCATCCGCGGCTCGACGCGCTCTTGCAAGCGCATCGCTCGGCGAGCACGCGCGTCGTCGGGGTGCGCGACAAGCTCGCGTACTCGCACGATCCGAAGATCGCGACGTGGGCGAAGTCGGCCGATCGCATGCGCGATCCTGCGTGGCGTCACGGCTACGCGCGGCTCGGCGAGCGCGGGCTGACGTTCGACGCGTGGATGTACGCACCGCAGCTGCGCGAGCTCGAGGCGCTCGTTCGCGACGTGCCGGGCACGCGCGTGGTGCTCGATCACCTCGGCACGCCCATCGGGCTCGGCGGGCCGGACGGCGCGCGCGTCGCGGCGGCGTGGCACGAGGATCTCGCGCGTCTCGCGCAGCACCGTCACGTGCACGCGAAGATCAGCGGGCTGACGATGCCGATCGTCGGCTTCGGGCTGCACACGCGCGCGACCCCGCCGAGCGCGTCGGAGCTCGCGGACCTGCTCGGCCCGCACGTCGAGCACGCGCTGCGGGTGTTCGGCGTCGAGCGCTGCTTTTTCGCGTCGAACTTCCCGATGGACAAGGTGAGCGCGCCCTGGGCGACGCTCTTCGATGCGTTCGCGCAGCTCACGTCGGCTCGCACCCGGGACGAGCGTCGCGCGCTGTTCCACGACAACGCGCTCCGTTTCTACGGCGTCGCCGGCGTGGAGTGATCGCGCGCCTCAGGCGGGAGTGCTCGCGGTGCTTGCCGGCACCGGGTGGTCGCGGGTGGGATCGCCGACGTACGGCGCGTTCAGCACGTGCGCGTACCAGTACATCGGCTGCGCGACCCAGGGCGCCAGGATGAACCCCGCGATCCACGCGACGCGGTGGTCGATGCGCGGGTTCTGCGCCGCGAACCAGATGTAGAAGAGCGACAGCATGTAGTCCGCGATCGCTGCGAAAAGCAGCACGAAGTGGAGCGTCTGGCCGGGGCGCTCGCGCGCGACGTTCGGCGCCAGGATCATCACGAGCACCTCGGCGAGCGCGGTGATCACGAAGATCGCGACCGACCCGAGCGTGATCACGCCGAGCGTCATGCGCGCGCGGCGGCTCCAGCGCGGGATCGACTCGTCGCGTCCGACGCGGGTCGAGGACTGGGCGGGCACGGTGATGGTCGCGACTCTCGCCATGACGCGCGAAGGATGCGCGGCGCGTGCCACGCGACGAGCGCACGTCGCGGCTATTGGATCGCGTGATGAGCGACCGGGCAGGAGTACACGGCATGCTGCGCGCCGCGGCGCACGAGCTCGAGATGCGCGCATCCGGCGCTGCTTCGCGCGCGTGGCATCGGCTCGTGAGCGAGATGCCGCTGCTCGTGCCGAAGACGCTCGCCGCGACGACGGCGTGGTTCCTCGCCTCGCTCGTCGCCGATCACGCGGAGCCCTTCTTCGCGCCGATCGCGGCGGTGGTCGCGCTCAACGCGCCGCTCGGTCATCGCGGGGTGAACGCGTTTCGCGTCGTCATCGGCATCGTGATCGGGATCCTCGTCGGGACTGCCGCGTTCCACATCGTCGGTGGTGGCTACGGAACGCTCACGCTCGCGACGTTCGCGGCGATGGCGATCGCGACGATGCTCGTCGGTGCACGCGCGGCGATCGGGCAGTCCGCGAGCGGCGCGATCCTCACGGTGGTCGCGGCACGGAGCGACGTCGGCTCGAACCACCTCGAAGATGCGCTGATCGGCGCGGGCGTCGCGCTCGTGTTCAGTCAGTTCCTCTTCTCGCCCGAGCCGGTGCGCCTCCTGCGGCGCGTCGAGTCGACGACGCTGCACGAGATGTCGATCGGGCTCGCGCTCACCGCCGACGCGTTCGAGCGCGCGGCGGATCGCCCTCGCCTGCTGCAGCGCGCGCTCGACGCGCTGCACTCGGTGAGGATGCGGCTGGCGGAGCTCGAGGAGGCGAGCGCCGCGAGCGACGCGACAGCACGACACTCACCGATCTGGCGGTTCTTGCGCCGGGGCCGGCTCGCGACGGCGCGCGAGGATGCGGAGCGCCTCGACATGCTCGGCGCGAGCTGCTTGATGCTCGCGAGGATGCTGCCCTCGGTCACGCTCGACGAGCGGCGTCGTCTCGCGCCGCGGCTCCGTGACCTCGCGGACGCGCTCGCGGAGCTCGCCGAGGCACCCGACGCGTCCGATGCGCGAGCGCGTGCAGCCGAGCGCGTCCTCGCGATCACGCGCGCGGCGAACGGCATCGATCCGATGATGGATCCGTACGACGCGGCGGCGCGCGTCGCGGTGCGCACGATCGCGGACGATCTGATCGCGTTCGCGCAGATCGCGCCGAAACGCTCGTGATCTGGCCCGAACGTTGCGACGATGTGCGTGGGGGTCTCTCATGCGCCAGCTCGTGCCGCTCTTCGCGCTCCTCGTCGCCGCCGGATGCTCCGCCTCGCACGATCGAGGGCCGGTCGATCCACCGGACGTCGATGGAGGTCGCCGCGACGGCGGGCACGACCTCGGCTGTGCGCGCGACGTTGGTCCGATCGCGCCGCCGTTCTGGTGCGTGCAGGCGGATGGTCACGTGTGCGGCGACGTGCAGCGCGTGCCCGACTGCGTCGGAACGGAGTGGCAGTGCCCTGCGACGTGGCGCCGCTCCGACGAGGTCGAGTGTTGGTGCAGCGGGCGTCCGCCGTCGACGAGCTGCACGTGCACGCCGACCGGCTGGTCGTGCGCGCTCGACGCCGGCGTGTCCGGTGAGTGCCCGAGCGAGCCCGGAGCAGCCGAAGGGACTCCCTGCGCCGAAGAGGGTCGCAGCTGCGGTCGCTGCACCGACTCGTGCGGCTTCTGCAACATCCTCCGCTGCGAGTCGGGCCAGTGGATGCGCCTCGAGGCGCACCCGCGTCCGCCGCCGTGCACGCCGTTCGAGTGCGGCCCCGAGCTGCGCTGCGCCGTCGAATTCGAGTACTGCGAGCGCGTCCGCTCCGACGTCGGCGGCTTCCCCGACGACTACGCGTGCCGCGCGCTGCCCGCGTCGTGCTCGTCGTGCGACTGCCTGCCCGAGAGCGGCACCTGCGAGCGCGGCAGCGAGGGCGGCCTCACCGTCACGTTCCCGGGCGGGTGAATCCTCTCTGGACGAAGAATCGGCTCGCCCGCCGTCCGGAACCGGCGGACGAGCACTCCGGCAGGGACTCATCCATCGGCTCGCCCGCCGGTCCCTCCCGTCCGCGCGCGTCGCGCGCTCCCGTCCGGAACCGGCGAACGAGCACTCCGGCAGGGACTCATGCATCGGCTCGCCCGCCGGTCCCTCCCGTCCGCGCGCGTCGCGCGCTCCCGTCCGGGACCGACGAACGAGCACTCCGGCAGGGACTCATCCATCGGCTCGCCCGCCGGTCCCTCCCGTCCGCGCGCGTCGCGCGCTCCCGTCCGGGACCGACGAACGAGCACTCCGGCAGGGACTCACTCCCCGACGGCTGCGGGTCGTGCGCGCAGCGTGCAGAGCTGCGCGATCTCGCTCTTGCACGAGCCGCAGCCGGTGCCGGCCTGCGTGATCTCGGCGACGCCCTCCACCGTCGCCGCGCCGCCGTCGATCGCCGCCATCACCGTGCTCAGCGGCACGCGGTGACAGTTGCACAGCACGCGATCCGCCGATCGCGCTCCGCCCGCCGCGCACGTCGACGAGAGCGCCTCGAGCGGATCTTCGGGCAGCGAGTCGCCGCGATCGAAGAGCTGCACCAGCTGCGCGGCGATCTTCGTGTTGCCCACGAGCATCGCGCCCACGAGCTGGCCGTTCCGGACCACGAGCTTGCGATACGCGTCCTTGCGCTCCTCGAGCACCTGGATGACGTCGTCGCTCTCGAGCTCGGGCTCGCGGATCCCCATCGACGCGACCTCGACGCCCGCGACCTTCAGGCGCGCGTAGATCTTCGAGCCGCGATACCGCGCAGTGGGATCGCGCCCCGAGAGGATGCTCGCGAGCACCGTCGCCTGCTCGAGCACCGGCGCGACGATGCCGTACGTCATGCCGCGATGCTCGGCGCACTCGCCCACCGCGTAGACGCCGGGCACCTCGGTCATCAGCGCGTCGTTCACGAGGATGCCGCGGTTCACCGGGATCCCCGACGCGACCGCGACCTCGCGGCGCGGCCGCACGCCGCACGCGATCACGATCGTCTCCGCCGCGAGCCGCTGTCCGTCGTCGAGCACGATGCCCTCGACCGCGTGCTCGCCGAGCACCGCCTCGGCGGTGCGCCCCGCGCGCACGAAGATCCCGGTGCGCTCGATCTGCTTGCGCAGCATCTGACCACCCACGTGATCGAGCTGCGTCTCCATCAGCCCCTGCGCGAGGTGCACGACGGTCACGTGGAGCCCCGCGTCGCAGAGCACCTTCGCAGCCTCGAGCCCGAGCAGACCGCCGCCGAGCACCACCGCGTTGTCGCCCGGCCGGACGTGCGCGCGGATGCGCGCGCAGTCGTCGAGCGTCCGGTACACGAACGCGCCCTTCTTGAGCTCGCCGCCCAGCCCGAACACGCCCGCGAGCGGCGGCACGAGCGGCACGCTCCCCGTCGCCATCACCGCGACGTCGTACGGGTGCTCGTCGCCGTTCTTCAGCTGCAGGCGACGGCTCGCGGTGTCGAGCTTCGTCACCGTCGCGGTCGAGACCAGACGCACGCCACGATCCTCGTACCAGCGCGGCGTCTTCATCACGATGGCATCGGGCTCCTCGCCCGAGAGCACGCGCCCGAGGAGCACGCGGTTGTACGCACCACCGGGCTCTTCGCCGAACACGGTGATGTCGTAGCGATCGGTGGCGTCGCGCGCGACGAGATCGTCGAGCAGCCGGCTCGCCGCCATGCCGTTGCCGATGATCGCGAGTTGCTTCTTCTTGCTCTTCACGTCTCGCCCTTCAGTCAACGGACCACTCGCAGATGGGAGGAGCCACCATCGATGCGCGCGCGCACCGCGCAGACCTTGAACTCCGGCATTCGGCTCGTGGGATCGAGCGCGGGATTCGTGAGCACGTTCGCCGCGTGTCGCCCGCCCCAGTGGAAGGGCGCGAACAGCGTGTCGGGGCGCACGTCCGGGCTCAGCGCGATGCGGAACACGACGCTCCCGCGACGGCTCTCGACGAGCAGGCGCTCGCCGTCGCCGATCCCGAGTCTGCTCGCGAGCCACGGGTGCACCTGCACGCGCGGCTCGGGCTGCGCGTCGACGAGCTCTCCGACGCGTCGAGTCTGAGCGCCGGAGTTGTAGTGCTCTTTGTAGCGGCCGGTCGTGAACCAGAGCGGATAGGTCGAGTCCGGCTCTTCACCGGCCGCGCGATGATCGACCGCGACGAAGCGTGCCTTTCCGTCGGAGTGATGGAATCGTTCGGCGAAGAGGCGCGGAGTGCCGGGATGGCTCGCGTCGGGGCAGGGCCAGAACACGCCCTGTTCGCGGTCGATCCGCGCGTGCGTGATCCCGCTGTAGTCCGCCATCGCGCCGCGCGTCGCGCGGCCGAGCTCCTCGAACACCGCTTCGGGCGCCGAGGTCGTGAACTTGTCGCCCGCGCCGAGCCGCTCCGCGAGGTCGCACAGGATCGCGAGATCGGAGCGCGGCCCCGCCGGCGCGTCGCGCATCTTGCGCCGCAAGATCACGCGTCCTTCGAAATTCGTCGTGGTGCCCGTCTCCTCGGCCCACTGGGTCACCGGGAGCACCACGTGCGCGTGCGCCGACGTCTCGTTGAGGAACGCGTCCGCGACGACGAGCAGCTCGAGCTGCGCGAGCTTCTTCTCGATCGACGTCGAGCTCGGCGACGCGACCGCCACGTTCGAGCCGAACACGAGCAGTCCGTGGACTCCGTCGCTGCCCTTCCTGCCCATCGCGTCGAGCAGCTCGTACGCGCTGCGTCCCTTGCGCGGCAGGGTCTCCGGCGCGACGCCCCAGACCGCAGCGACGGCCTCGCGATCACTCTCGCGCTCGATCAGTCGATATCCGGGGAGCTGATCCGCTTTTTGTCCGTGCTCGCGCCCGCCCTGACCATTTCCTTGTCCGGTGAGCGTGCCATATCCGCTGTACGGCTTTCCCACCTTGCCGAGGGCGAGCATCAGATTGCAGAGCGCAGAGACGGTGTCCGCGCCCTTCGACTGCTGCTCGGGCCCGCGCCCCGACAGCAGCATCGCGCTCTCGCTCTTCGCGATCAGATCGATCGCGCGCTGCATGTCGCTCGCCGACACGCCGGTGATGCGCTCGACGCGCGAGGGCGGGAATTCGAGCACCTTGCGGCGCACGTCGTCGAACCCGACGGTGCGCGCGTCGATGTACTCGCGATCGATGAGGCCCTGTTCGATCGCCAGGTGGAGCAAGCCGTTCGCGAGCGCGAGATCGGAGCCCGGCGTGAGCTGGAGGTGCAGCGTCGCGCCACGCGCCGTCTCGGTGCGCCGCGGGTCGACGACGATCGACTCACCGCCCTCGCGCTGCGCCGTGATCCACTGCATCAGCGGAGGCAGCGTGTCGGCCGCGTTCGATCCCCAGAGCACGAGCGTGCGAGTCCGCGCGATGTCGCTGACCGGAAAAGGCAGCCCGCGATCGATGCCGAACGCGCGGTTCTGTCCCGCCGCGCCCGACGCCATGCAATATCGACCGTTGTAGTCGATCTGCGATGATCGCAGCGCGACGCGCACGAATTTCCCGAGGAGATACGCCTTCTCGTTCGTGAGCGCGCCACTCCCGAACGCCGCGACCGCGTCGTTTCCGTGCGTCTCCTGGATTCGACGGATACCGTCGATCACGCGCGAGAGCGCGTCGTCCCAGCTCGCCGGCTCGAGGCGACCCTGCGCATTGCGCACCAGCGGCGTCGTGATGCGCTCCGCGTGATCGAGGAGCGCGGCGGACGTGAACCCCTTGATGCACATCTGTCCGCGGTTCACCGGGAAGTCCGGATCGGCGCGCACCGTCGTCGCCACGTCCTTGCCGGACGTGATCACCATCCCGCACTGGAACGCGCAGTACGGGCAGTGTGTGCGCGTCTCCGACGGCACGGTGACGACGCTGAGCCGGCGCGACATCACGCGCTCTCTTTGCGTGCCACCGGTGCGGAGAGGACGGGCTCGGAGATCGCTGCTCCGCAGAGCTCGATGCGCGCGAGCCGCTTCACGCTCTCGTGCCCCGCGAGGAACGGCGCGACGAGGCGCAGCGGTCCGCCGTGCTCGGGCGCGAGCGGCGCGCCGTTCATCTCGAACACCAGCATCGTGCGCGGATCGATCGCGTGGCGTCGCGAGAGCGCGCGCTCGGTGCCTCCGGCATGGAGCGTCACCGTCGCGCCGAGCGCGTCGCCTCCGACGTCCTCGAGCACGTCGCAGAGGCGTACGCCGCTCCACTGCACGGGCCTCGAGAACCCGAACATCATCGTCGTGACGTAGGTCGGCACGTCACGCACCGCGTAGCGCGCGCGCAGATCGTCGGCGCTCAGCGCGACGACGCGCTCCGACGCGCGCGTCACC
Source organism: Sandaracinus amylolyticus (assembly GCF_000737325.1). Taxonomy (NCBI): domain Bacteria; kingdom Pseudomonadati; phylum Myxococcota; order Polyangiales; family Sandaracinaceae; genus Sandaracinus; species Sandaracinus amylolyticus. The sequence continues at coordinate 7,598,458 of NZ_CP011125.1, read as the reverse complement.
TCGAGCAGCGGAGCCTCGTGATCGCACACGATCGGCCGGCGTGACGTGAGCGCGCCTTCGGGCACCACGCTCGAGTCGCTCGGCGTCACGTCGAGATAGACGTGCTCCCCGCGGACGTCGACCGGGAACTTCGACACACAGCCCTTGTCCGGCGCGACCGCAGAGCCGCTCTGCAGCTCGATCTGCCAGCCGTGCATCGGGCACACGACGCGCTCTCCCGCGACGATTCCCTCGCTCAGCACGCCGCCCTTGTGCGGGCAGCGATCGACGACCGCGAAGATCTTGCCCGCGCTCGTGCGGAACACCGCGATCTCGACTCCGTCGATCGTCACCTGCCGTCCGCCCCCTGCGGGGATCTCGCCCACCGCGCAGGCGCGCACCCAGCGACGCTCGTCCATGCTCGTCTCGATGCTCATGCGACCACCTTCAGCTTCAAGCGGAGCGGCGCGAACTCGCGCTCCATCTCCTCGTCGCCCGACTCCAGCTTCGTCACGCGCTCGCGCCACGGCTCGACGCGCGCTTCGAGCGCCTCCTCCATGCGATCGACCAGCGCCGCGCGGTTCTCGAGATCGTCGACGACCGCCTTGCGGATCGCCTCGATGCCGACGCGCTCGACCCAGTGCGCGGTGCGCTCCCCGTAGGTCGCGTCCTCGCGGTAGTGCTGCAGGAACGCGGCGATCAGGTCCATCGCCTCGTCGTCGCTCTCGACCTTCGCGAGCAGCTCGGCGGTGCGCACCTTGATGCCGCCGTTGCCGCCGACGTAGATCTCCCACTCGGTCTCGCCCGCGATCAGGCCGACGTCTTTGACCAGCGATTCGGCGCAATTCCGCGGGCACGCATTGACCGCCATCTTCACCTTGGCGGGCGTCCACAGGTTCTCGAACGTGCGCTCGACGCGGATGCCGAAGCCCATCGAGTCGCGCGTCCCGAAGCGACACCACGTCGAGCCGACGCAGGTCTTCACGGTGCGGACGCCCTTCGCGTAGGCGAAGCCCGACGGCATGTCGAGCGCCTTCCAGACCGCGGGGAGGTCCTCCTTCTTCACGCCGAGGAGGTCGATGCGCTGACCGCCCGTGACCTTCACCGTCGGCACGTGGAAGCGCTTCGCGACCTGCGCGATGCGCATGAGCTCGTCGGGCGTCGTCACGCCGCCGTACATGCGCGGCACGACCGAGTACGTTCCGTCGCGCTGGATGTTCGCGTGGACGCGCTCGTTCACGAAGCGCGAGCGCGGATCGTCCTCGTTCTCACCGGGCCACGCGACGGTCAGGTAGTAGTTGATCGCGGGGCGGCACGTCGCGCATCCGTCGCCGGCCCAGCCGAGCACGCTCATCGTCTCGCGCACCGACGTGAGGTGCTGCTCGTGGATCGCGGCGATCACCTCTTCGCGCGAGAGCGACGTGCAGTCGCAGAGCGTCTTCTTGGTCGGCTTCGCGGTCACCGAGTCGCCGTGCACCAGGCGCAGCAGCGACTCGACCTGCGGCCCGCATCCGCCGCACGAGCGCGACGCGTTGGTGCACGCCGCGACCTCCTTGCGCGTCGTCAGGCCCTGCTCGCGGATCGCACAGAGCACCGCGCCCTTCGCGACGCCGTTGCACGCGCAGATCGTCGCGCTCTCGGGCAGCGCTGCGACCGCCGCATCGGGCGAGGCCGACGCGCCGCCCGCGCTCGCGAGCTCCGGGAACAGGATCGCGGCGCGCGGTCCCTCGACCGCCGTCCCGCCCTTCACCAGCGCGTCGAGCGAGCCCGAGAGCGTCGCGTCGCCGACCAGCACCGCGCCGACCGCCTTGCCGTCGCGGAAGAGCACCTTCTTGTACACGCCGGCGCTCGAGTCCTCGGCGCGCAAGATCTCGCACGCTCCGTCGCCGAACGGATCGCCCGCCGAGAACACGTCGACGCCCGACACCTTGAGCTTCGTCGAGACGACCGAGCCCTCGTACGCAGCCGTCGTCTCGCCCGCGAGGTGCGCGGCCGCGACGCGGCCCATCTCGTAGAGCGGCGCGACGAGCCCGTAGCAGAGGCCCCGATGCTCCACGCACTCGCCGACCGCGTAGACGTCGGGATCCGACGTGCGCAGGAAGTCGTCGACGATCACGCCGCGGCGGCACTCGATGCCCGCGCTCTTCGCCAGCTCCGCGTTGGGCACGATCCCCGCGGCCATCACCACGATCTCGGCGTCGAGCGTCGAGCCGTCGGCGAAGCGCAGCCCGCGCACGCGGCCGTCTTCGTCGGCGAGGATCTCCTCGGTCTTCTTGCCGAGCGCGACGTGCACGCCCTGCTGCTCGATCGCGCGGCGCAGGTACTCGCCGCCCGCCGCATCGAGCTGGCGCTCCATCAGCGTCGACACGAGGTGCACGACCGTGACCTCGAGCCCGTGCGCCGCGAGCCCGCGCGCCGCTTCGAGCCCGAGCAGACCGCCGCCGATCACCGCTGCGCGCGTCGCGGTCTTCGCGCGCTCGATCATCGCGTCGCAGTCCTCGTACGTGCGGAACACGTAGACGCCGTCGAGATCGCGCCCCGGCACCGGCAGCACGAACGCGCGCGAGCCGGTCGCGTAGAGGACCTTGTCGTAGGGCGCCTCGATGCCGTTCTCGCTGACGACGACGCGCCGCTCGCGATCGATGCGCGCGACCTTCGCGCCGAGGTGCAGCGTGATCCCGCGCTCCGCGTACCAGGCGTCGTCGTTGAGCACGACGTCGTCCCAGCCCTTCTCACCGAGCAGCACGCCCGAGAGTTGGATGCGGTCGTAGTTGGTCCGCTCCTCCGCGGAGAAGACGGTCACATCGAAGCGCCCGGGCGCGCGCTCGAGCAGCGCGTCGAGGCAGCGGATGCCCGCCATTCCATTGCCGATCACGACCAGCCGCTCGCGTGAGCCCGTCCGCTCCAGTGCACGCATGGACCGAAACTTCTGATGGTCAGTTTTCGGCTGCGTTTCCGACGTGTTCATTCGCGCGTTCTCACACTCGACGACGCAGCGCGAGAACTGCCGGAAATCCGAGCGAAACCGAGTGAGTGCCAATCACGACATCGAGGACGTCCACGCTGGACTCCCGTCGTCGTGGGCGGTAGTCGGTTTCCATCGAGTAACATTCGTGTTCATTCGCGCGTGAGCGCGTGCGCCGACGCGGCTTTCAACGCGCGCGACATCGTCCGGAAACCGAGCGCACGAAGCCTTCCGCGCATGTCGACCGGACCCGCGACCGCGCTCCGCCTGCGCGACCTCTCGTCTCCACCGATGCGCGCGTTCCACATCACGTGGATCGCGTTCTTCCTCTGCTTCTTCGCGTGGTTCGCGACTGCGCCGCTCCTGCCGCTCGCGCGCGAGGCGCTCGCGCTGACGCAGGCGCAGATGGACGCGCTGCTCGTGGCGTCGCTCGCCACGACGATCGTCGCGCGTCCGGTGGTCGGGTGGATCTGCGATCGCGTCGGGCCGCGCCGCACGTACACCGTGCTGCTCGTCGTCGCGGCGGTGCCGCTGCTGTGCATGCCGCTCGTCGATCGCTACGAGATCCTGCTCGCGCTGCGGCTGCTCAACGGGCTCGCCGGCGCCTCGTTCGTCGTCACGAGCGTGCACACGGCGCGCATGTTCGCGCCCAATTGCGTGGGCACCGCGAGCGCCACGGCCGCGGGCTGGGGCAACCTCGGCGGCGGTGTCGCGCACCTCGCGATGCCCGCGCTGCTCGGCATGGTGATCGCGCTCGGCGCGGACGAGGCGTGGGGCTGGCGCTACGCGACGGTGATCCCGGGCGTCGCGCTGCTCGCGTGGTCGTTCGTCTACTTCGCGTTCACGCAGGATCTGCCCGAGGGCGATCAGCTCGCGCTCGCGCGCGAGGGCAAGTACGTGCGGCCTCCGCCGAAGGCGCTCCTGAGCGTGGCGCGCGATCCGCGCGTGTGGCTCCTCGCGCTGCAGTACGGCGCGTGCTTCGGCGTGGAGATCGCGCTCGAGAACGCGGCGACGCTGTACTTCCGTGATCGCTTCGCGCTCGGCCTGGCGGCGGCGGGCGCGGTCGCGGGGTGCTTCGGGGGAGTGAACATCTTCGCGCGCGCGCTCGGCGGATGGCTCGGTGATCGCGCGGGCTCGCGCGGCGGCGTCCGCGGCCGGCTCGGGCTGCTCGCGATCGTGCTCGTGGTCGAGGGCGCCGCGCTGGTGCTCCTCTCGACCCTCGACGGAGTGGAGAGCGCGGTCGTGGTGTTCGTGTCGATCGGCCTCTTCGTCGCGATGGGCGCGGGCGCGACGTACGCCGCCGTGCCGCTGCTGCACCCGAAGACGATGGGCGCGGTCAGCGGCTGGGTGGGCGCGGGCGGCAACCTCGGCGCGGTCGCCGCCGCCGTCGCGCTCGGGTCCGGGCGCATGCTCGACGGCAGCGCGTTCCTCACGATCGGGGTCGGGACGATCGCGCTCGCCGCGCTCACGCCGATCGTGATCGCGATCGAGTCGAACGCGACGGTGCCCGAGAGCGAGCCCGTGCCGCTGCCGCTCCCCGCCGACGACGTCGCGGAGTGATCAGCGGCGATCGAGCGGGTCGAAGACGAAGCACGTCGACGTCGCGGTCGCGTAGAGCTTGCCGTCGCGGACGCCGACGAGGCGGGCTTCGGCGACCGCGACGCGCGTGCCGGGATGCACGACCCGACCCTCCGCGCGCACGCGACCGACGTCGGGGCGCAGCGCGCGGAGGAACTTCACCTCGAGGGTCGCCGAGGTGTACGCGAGCCCCGCGCGGAGCGTCGTGTGCACCGCGCACCCGAGCGCGCTGTCGAGCAACGTCGACACGTAGCCGCCGTGCACGCTGCCGAGCGGATTGAAGACGTAGTCCGGTACGTCCCCTTCGAACGTCGCCTCGCCCTCGGCGACGTGCGTGAGCGTGTAGTCGAGCGTCGCGGCGATCGACGGCGGCGGGAGCTCGCCGTTCGCCATCGCGCGCATGGCGTCGAGCCCGCTGCGCTCGAGCAGTGGCGCGGGGCTCGGCAGCGGCAGGGGATAACGATAGCTGCGGTCTCGGCTCGGGTGGGTCATGCGTCGAGCATTGTCCTCGGCGCGCCTCGGGGCCCCATTCACCGATGAATCGCTGACATTCACGGATGAATGGCTCACGCTCGCGCGATGGACTGGGAGTCGTGCCGGGTGTTCCTCGAGGTCGCGCGTGCCGGGAGCTTCTCCTCCGCAGCGCGCACGCTCGGGATCAGCCAGCCCACGGTGGGACGCCGCATCGCGGCGCTCGAGAGCGCGCTCGGGGTGCGTCTCGTCGTACGGCGGGCGCGCGAGATCGTCCTGACCGCCGACGGCGAGGCGCTCGTCGCCGACGTGCGCCGCATGGAGGACGCGCTCGTCGTCGCGCAGCGGCGCCTGCTCGCGCAGAGCACCGACGACGCCGCACCGGTGCGGGTGTCGGTCACCGAGGGCCTCGGGACGTTCCTCGTGCGCGAGCTCGCGGGGACCACCGAGCCGCGTCTCTCGTTCGTCGTGGCCAACGAGACGGTCGATCTCTCGCGGCGTGTCGCCGACCTCGCCGTTCGCCTCGTCCGCCCGCAGCAGCCCGACCTCATCGCGCGGCGCGTCGGCACGCTGCGCTTCGGGCTCTATGCGTCGCCGTCGTACCTCGCGCGCCGCGGCGTACCTCGGCGTGCGAGCGATCTCGCGAAGCACGAGCTCGTGCGGTGGGGCGGCACGCTGCGTCCGGCGTTCGATCGATGGGTGGACGCGCACGCGGGCGATGCGCGACCTGGGCTCGTCGTCGACAGCCTCGCGCTCATGCGCGAAGCCGCGCGCGCGGGGTGGGGCATCGTCGCAGGCGCGTGCGTCGTGCACGACGGCGATCCCGCGCTGCGACGTGTGCTCCCGCGCGCGTCACTGCCCGCGATGGAGGTGTGGCTCGCGGCGCATCGCGACGTTCGCCGTGGGCCGCGCGTGTCGCGCACGTGGGCGCTGCTCGAGCAGGTGCTGCGCGCCGAGCTCGGCGACGGCGCGTGATCACGGCAGCGCGACGCCGCACTCCGACGGCTCGCGCAGCGGCGTGGACCCGGGAGGCGGCGGCGGAACGCCCAGCGGGCGCAGGAACACGCGGTCCTCGCGCACGTGGCAGGCGATGCACGGCGCGCGATCGACGCCGATGCACGCGGCCTGATCTTCGGTGAGCTCGAGCTCGCCGAGCAGACCCGCGTCGGGCTCGTCCTCGGTGCGCTGCGCGTCGGGCCCGGCGTCGCGCTGCGCGAGCGCGTCGAACGAGCGCGCACAGCCGAGCGCCATCACCGCGAGCACGAGCGCGACCCAGCGTGATCGAGCGAGCACGCGCACCAGCATCGCACGAGACGGTCAGAGGCACGCGTCGACGGGAACGAGCCCGGTGTCGGGCGGCGGCGGGGGCACGCCGATCGGGCGCAGCACCAGCACGTCGTGGCGTCGGTGACACGCCGTGCACGGCGGTCGGTCGATGCCGAGGCACGCGGCCTGCTCGTCCGTGAGCACGATCTCGGACGCGGGGTCGAGCGGCGGCGGAGGCGGCGGGTCGGGGATCTCGACGCAGCCTGGCGGCGGAGGCGTGAGCGGGACGACGTGCGTCGGAGGCGGCGGTGGACCCGACGGCCGCAGATAGAACGTGCCTTCGCGCAGGTGGCACGACGCGCAGACCGGCTCGGCGAGGCCGAGGCAGGTCGCCTGCTGTGGATCGAGCGGATCGTCGCCGGGCGTCGGGTCGCCGGGCCCCGCGTCGTCGCACGTGGTGGCCGCGTCGTCGCGCCCTTCGAGCTCGTGGCCGGGCCCGGGCCGCTCGGTGCTGCGCGCGCACGCGCTCAGCGCGAGAACGAGCACCCACGCGGCGGTGGTTCGTCGCATCATCGTCATGAGCCTGGGGCACCTGGCCGCGCCCGAACGGCTCACGAGATCGCGCGTCGCGCGAAGATGAGCCGTTCTCGCCCGCTCGTGCGCCTCACGTCGAGGCTCCGTTTTTCGCCGTGCCAGCGCTGCCGATTCGACGCCGACGCTCCTCGACCGGCGCACGCCCCGAGCGCGCGTCGGGCACGGTCGCGCGCGTCGAGGGATCGCAGCCGGTGTCCGACGCGGAGCTCGTCGTGCGCGCGCTGGGCGGCGATCGGTGGGCGCAGGAGGCGATCTTCCGGCGCTACGTCGCGGACGTGACGTCGCTCGCCGAGCGCTTGCTGCGTCGTCGTCACGAGGCCGACGACGTGGTGCAGGACACGTTCGCCGACGCGCTCCTCGCGCTCGGCGAGCTTCGCGATCCGAGCGCGCTCCGCGCGTGGCTGCTCGGCATCGCGGTGCGGCGCGTGCGCCGTCGGGTGCGCAAGCTCGCGCTGCTGCGCACGCTCGGGCTCGACCGCGGGATCGACGACGCGACGCTCGAGCTGCTCGCGTCGCCGGGGCTCTCGCCGGACACGCGCGCCGAGCTCGCGCGCGTCGATCGTGCGCTCGCGCGGCTGCACCCCGACGATCGGATCGCGTGGATGCTGCGTCACGTCGAGGGCGAGAAGCTCGAGGACGTGGCGGCGATCGTCGGATGCTCGCTCGCGACGGCGAAGCGACGGATCGCGGCCGCGGAGACGCTGGTGCGCGCACGGCTGCGAGAGGGCGAGCCGTGAGCCTGCCCGAGCGCATCGGTGACGTGCTGGAGCGCGCGGATGACGAGCCGCGGGTGCGCGCAGCGTGGGAAGGAACGCGCGCGCGGGTCGCGGCACGTGAGGGACGCCCGCGGCGCGCGCCGATCGTCGCGGCGGGGATCGCGGTCGCGGCGGCCGCGGTGCTCGCGCTGGTCGTGGTGCCGCGCGCTGCGACGCCGGTCGCGGAGGAACGGCCCGACGCGCCGGGCCCGCTGCGGCTCGACGACGGCGCGCTGCCGATCGCGACGGAGGCGATCGCGTCGCCGCGCGCGCTCGTGCTCTCGGATCGATCGCGCATCGAGCTCGCGCCGGGTGCGCGCGTCGTGCCGCGCGCGAACGACGGTGCGCAGCTCGGTCTCGCGCTCGAGCGCGGTCGAGCGCGCTTCGAGGTCACGCCCGGCGGGCCCCGCGCGTGGACGATCGACTGCGGGCCGGTGCAGGTGCGCGTCGTCGGGACCGCGTTCGTGATCGATCGCAGCGACGCGCGGATCCGCGTCGACGTCGAGCGCGGACGCGTGCGCGTCGAGGGCGACGTGGTGCCGGACGGCGCGCGCGTGCTCGATGCAGGAGCGTCGATCGAGGTGGCGCTCGCGCGTCCGATCGAGCCCACGCCTCCGCCGATCGCCACGGAGCCCGAGATCGTCGCCGCGCCGCCTCGTGTGCGCGCGCCGATCGCGCGTGCTCCGAGCCGCGCGTGGCGTGCGATGGCCGAGCGCGGCGCGCATCGCGATGCGTACGACGCGCTCGCCGCCGAGGGTGGTGTCGCCGCGACCGCGTCGCGCGCTGCGCCCGATGACCTGATGTTGCTCGCCGACGTCGCGCGCCTGTCGGGCCACCCCGAGGACGCGGTGCCTCCGCTCGAGCGGCTGATCGGCGCGCATCCCGACGCGGCCGAGGCTCCGCTCGCCGCGATCACGCTCGCGCGAATCGAGCTCTCGTTGGAGCGTCCCGCCCGCGGTGCGCGCGCGTACGAGCGCGCGATCGAGCTCGGGGTGCCGCGCGTGTTCGACGCCGAGGTGCGCGCGGGCCTGGCGCTCGCACGGGCGCGCGCGGGCGACGTCGAGGGCGCAGCGAGCGCTGCGCGCGAGTGCCTGGCGCGCCATCCGTCTCCGCCTCACGCCGACGCGCTCCGTGCGCTCGCCGAGCGCGGACCGCGGTGAGGTCGGTCGCGCTCGCGCTCGCGTGCGCGGTGCTCGCGATCGCGCCGTGCGTCCGCGCGCAGCACGCCGAGCTGGTGATGCCCGCGTGCACGCCGCCGTGGTGGGACGAGGTCGGGCTGCGCGACGCGGTCGACGTCGAGCTGCGCGGCGCGAGCGCGCGCATCGAGCTCGACGTCGCGGCGCCGTGCGAGGACGCCGTCGTGGTCGTGGCGCACGTGCTCGACGGCGACGGAGCGAGCACGCGGCGCATCGAGCTCGCCGACGTCCCGCCGCCGATGCGCGCGCGCGCGATCGCCATGGCGCTCGCGTCGGTCCTCGCGGAGCCGCGGGCGAGCGTGGAACCGCCGCACGCCGACGTGCCCGCCGCCACCGCGTCGCGCGCGCGCGACGAGCTCGGCGCTCCCGTCGCGAGCGATCCCGTGATCGCAGAGGTCGCACCCGATGCATCGGTCGGGCTCGTGCTCGCCGGCGTCGCCGCGCTCGCTCCCGCGTCGCCGAGCGTCTGGGGCGGGCCGCGCGCCGGCGTGGTCGCGCGCATCGCGCCTCCGCTGCACCTCGTCGCTGGCCTGGAGGCGCTCTTCACGACCCGCAGCGATCCGCTCGGCGAGGTGCGCGGCACGTGGATCCACGGCGCGATCGGCGCCGGGCTCGAGGCGTCGCTCGCACCGCTGCGGCTCGGTGGTTCGCTCGCGCTCGGGCTCGGATGGGCGCAGCTCGAGGGCGAGACGTCGAGCTCCGACGTCGTCGCCCGCCGCAGCGACGGCGCGATCGTCACGTTCGACGTCGCTCTGCGCGGCGCGCTCGATCTCGATCGCGCGATCGCGATCGTGCTCGGCATCGAGGCGCGCCTCGTCGCGCTCGGGCTCGAGGCGCGCTCTCCGAGCGGCGCCGTCCTCGCGCTCCGCGACGCCGTGCTGGCGGCGCAGCTCGGGATCGAGCTGCGCCTCTGATCTGAGCCTCAACGACGCCGCCGGCGCCCGATCACGAGCACGATCCCGAGCGCGACCAGCATCGCCGAGGTGCCCGCGCTCGAGCGATCCGCGGCCGTGCGGCACGCACACCCACCGCCGGTCGGATTCGGGATCCCGCGGATCAGCGGGAGCGTCGCGACCCCGACGTTGCCCGCTTCGTCGACGACCTCGACGTCGACGTCGCGCCCGTCGAGCACCAGCGCGTCGGGCTCGTAGCGCGCGTCGTTGGACCAATCGGTCCATTCTCCCCCGCGCACGCGGAAGCGATATCGCAGCGCGCGCGCGCCGGTCACGATGTCGCTCGCGCTCGCGACGTACGCCGTGCCGTCGGGCAAGCGCGAGAGCTGCACGTCCGGCGCGATGACGTCGACGATCAGCGTCGCCCGCGCGGGCGTCGCATCGACGCTGCGTGCATCGCCCGCGACGCGCGCCCGTGCCTCGATCTCGTGGCGACCCTGGAGGAGCAGCACCGGATCGTCGATGCGCACGCGCGACGTGCTCGACCACTCCGACCACGTCGTTCCGTCGACGCGATGGCTGTACTCGTACTCGGTGCCCGGCGCGGCACCCCCCGCGCCCAGGTGCAGCCACGCGGCGTTGCCCTCGCCGGTCGCGAACCGCTCGAGCGTCATGCTCTCGCGGTCGAGCTCGAGATCGCCGACCTCGATCGTCGTGTCGATCGCGGTGCGCACGGCGCTCTCCGCGAGCCGCAGGTTCGCGAAGATCCCGAGGAAGCGCTCGCCGTCCTGATCCACGCCGCGCACGCCCTCGGGCGGCACGTCGAGCTCGAAGCCCATGATGTCCGGCAGCGAGATCGGCGGGATCGCGCCTGCGAGCATGCCCGCGACGCGCGGCACGAGACGACCGAGCGCGGTCGCGACCATCTCGGGCGGCTCGATGAGCAGCTCGCTGTTCGTCACGACCGGCTCCGCGACGTCCACGCTGTCGACGCGCAGCACGATCTGTCCGCCCTCGACCGCGATGCCGAGGTGGATCGCGAGGTCGCTCTGGAACGTCATGAAGCGCACGTAACGCTCGGTGCTCCACACGTAGAAGTCGATGCGGAGCTCGGGGAGCGTCACCGTGAGCTGCGGCGCGGTCTCGGAGATCGTGAAGTCGGGCGGCTGCTGCGGGCGCAGCGCGAGCATCAGCGGCGCGCCCTCCGATGGATACGCGAGCGTGCGCAGCGATCCCGCGATCGCCGACACGAGCCCGGTCGACAGCAGCTGCGACAGGCGCGTGCCCGCGGCGAGGCAGAGCATGCCGCTGTCGAACATCCCGTAGCCCGCGTGATCGAGGAAGTCCTCGGCGATGCCGATCCCGACGTGCGTCTCGATGTCGGTGCCGGGGATGACGTTGCCGCGGAACGCGTCGACGCGCGCGACCTCGGGCAGCGCGGGCGGCTCGAGCGAGGGCACGCAGACCGCGTGTCCCGGCGTCGTCTCGAACGCACGATCGAACGACATCATCCCGCCCGAGAGGAAGAGCGTCATGCCCTCGTCGACCGCCTCGCCGTCGCCGCCCGCGGCGAGCGCGAACTGCAGCGATCCGTGGGTGCCCGGTGAGAACCCACCGAGCAGCTGCGCGCCGAGATCGCCGCGCCCTTCGAAGCCGAGCAGCGTGGGCACGCACTCGTCGGCCCCTTCGCTCGGCGGCGCGGGGTCGTAGTAACAGATCGCGTCCGCGGCGGTGTCGCCGCGATCGTGCGTGCCGGTCGGACACCCGAGCTCGCCGCGGCGCGTGCAGAGCTGCTCCGACAGCGCGCCGTTCAACAGCCCCTGCACCGCGTTGGTGATCGTGCCCGCGATCGCGCCGCGCACGAGATCGGTGTTCGCGATGCCGCACGCGATCGGCCCGCCGTCCCACCAGTTGAGGTGCGTGATCGAGAAGTCGTTCGGCTCGACACCTTCGTCCTCGACGACGCCGATCGAGCGCACCGCGAGCTTCGTCGCGCCGGCGCGCGCCTCGCGATCGATCTCCTCGAGCGCGAGCTCGGCGCGCACGCCGACGTACGGTCGATCGCCACCGCGCGTGTCGATCGTCAGCAAGCACTCCGACGCGAGCACGCGCACCTGCCACGCCGCGACCACGCCGGTCTCGTCGCGGCTCTCGGCGATCGCGCGCACGTGCGCGTTCAGCTGGTTCGTCCCCTCGACCGGCTCGAGGTCGAGCGAGTCGACCTCGATGTGCGCGAAGCAGTCGGTCATGCCGTCGCCTGCGGTCGGATCGGAGCTGCAGATGATCGCCGCGCCCTGATCCCCGCGCTCGACCGGGAAGTCGAGCCCGTCGGGCAGCACGCGCGGCAGGATCGCGCCGACGTTCTCCTCGATGAACGCGATCGCGCTCGACGAGAGGCGCACCTGCGCGGCGTTCGGGATCTGCTGCGCGATCGGGAAGCCACCTGGAATCGGCGCGATGCCGCACCCCGCGCACCCCGAGCAGCCACCACCGCTGCACGCGAACGTCGCGAAGACGAGCAGCACCACGAGCGCGGAACGAAAGAAGGAAGAAGAGAAGCGCGTCGGCACGAGGCACCTCGTTGCTGCGAGCAAACGTTGCGATCGCAACGAACGGACTCGACCACGCGAGATGACCCTTGGTCAATAGGGGTCCGGTCGATCGTGCACGGGTCGCCCCTAGATGGCCCCGCATGGAGACCCAGGACGTCGAGCGCACCGCCGATCGCTGGCGCGATCACGCGTGGCCCGCGATCCCCTTCGCGGCGTGGCGACCCACCTGCGAGACGCTGCATCGCTTCACGCAGGTGGTCGGCAAGATCCGGATGGGCCTCGCGCCGCCGCGCAACCACTGGTGGCACGTGCCGCTCTACGCGAGCGCGCGCGGGCTCACGACGTCCCTCGTGCCGTATCGCGGCGGCGGGCTGCAGATCGACTTCGACTTCGTCGATCACCGGCTGCGCATCGCGACGACGCTCGGCGAGACCCGCGAGCTCCCGCTCGCGTCGCAGAGCGTCGCGCGCTTCTACGATCGCGTGATGCACGCGCTCCGCGAGCTCGGGTGCGACGCCGCGGTGTGGAGCACGCCGGTCGAGGTGGAGGACCGCACGCCCTTCGAGCTCGACGACCGGCACTGCACGTACGACGGAGACGCGGCCGCGCGCTTCTGGCGCGCGCTGGTCTCGTCGCAGGCCGTCATCGACGCGTTCGAGTCGCGCTGGGTCGGAAAAGTGAGCCCGACTCATTTCTTCTGGGGCGCGTTCGATCTCGCGAGCACGCGCTTCTCCGGGCGCACCGCGCCCGAGCACCCGGGCGCGCCGAACCTCGCGCGCTCCGTCGCGGTCGAGGCGTACTCGCACGAGGTCACGAGCGTCGGCATGTGGCCCGGTGGTCCGGGCTACGACGACGCCGCGTTCTACGCGTACGCGTACCCCGAGCCGCAGGGCTATCGCGACGCGCCGGTCGAGCCGCGCGACGCGTCCTACAGCGACGCGCTCCGCGAGTGGGTCCTGCCCTACGAAGCAGTGCGTCGATCGCGATCGCCGGAGCGCACGCTCACGCGCTTCTGCGAGACGACGTACGCCGCGGCGGCGACGCTCGCCGGGTGGGATCGACGCGCGCTCGAGCGTGCGTGAGCGCGCGTCTCGCCGCGCCTCGGCGCGCTACGCTCGCGCGAACTGCGTATGAGCGAGCATCCGTTCTTCTTCACGTGGTCCGCGCAGCGCGGCGCGAAGCCGGTCGAGATCGTCGGCGGCGAGGGCGCGTCGTTCGACGTGCGCGAGGGCGAGCGCGTCGAGCGCTGGCTCGACATGGGCAGCCTCAGCTACCAGGCGAACCTCGGTCACGGCTGCCGTCGCGTGATCGACGCGATGAAGCGCCAGTGCGACGAGCTGCTGCTCACGGTGCCGAGCGGCGGCTATCCCGCGAAGGACGCGCTCGCGCGCAAGCTGCTCGAGCACGCGCCGCCCGGCTTCACCAAGGTGTTCTTCACGCTCGGCGGCGCCGAGGCCGTGGAGAACGCGCTCAAGATCGCGCGGCTCGCGACCGGACGTCACAAGGCGATCTCGCGCTACCGCAGCTACCACGGCGCGACGATGGGCGCGCTGACGCTCTCGGGCGATCACCGCCGTCCGCCGCTCGAGCCGGGCCTCGCGGGCGTGGTGCACGTGCTCGATCAGTACGAGTCGCGCCTGCCCGGCGGCGCGCGCGTGATCGAAGGTGGCGCCGATGCGAGCGCGATCGCGCGCACCATCGAGCTCGAGGGGCCGGAGACGATCGCCGCGATCTTCCTCGAGCCGGTGCCGGGCGCGAACGGCGCGCTCGTCCCGCCCGCCGGGTATTGGTCGGGCGTGCGCGGCGCGTGTGATCGCCACGGCATCGTGCTCGTCGCCGACTGCGTGCTCGACGGCTTCGGGCGGCTCGGCAGCTGGTACGGCTTCGAGCGCCTCGGCGCGACGCCGGATCTGATCACGATCAGCAAGGGCCTCACGGGCGGCTATGCGCCGCTCGGCGCGGTGCTCGTCCACGAGCGCATCGCGAAGCTGTTCGAGGATCGCGTGCTGCTCGCGGGCCTGACGTTCTACGGGCACCCGATCGGCGTCGCGGCCGGGCTCGAGGCGGTGCGCGTCTACGAGGACGAGAAGCTCGTCGAGCGCGCCGCCGTGCTCGGCGCGCGCATGGGCGCGGAGATCGCCGCGATGCAGGATCGCCGCGGCGAGACGATCACGAAGACGCGCGCGATGGGCCTGCTCGCCGGGCTCGAGATCGCGGGCGATGCCGCGCGCTTCACGAGGCTCTCGAAGGCGCTCGACGCGCGCCGCGTGTACACGCACCCGAACGCGCGCATCCGCACCCTGATCGTCGCGCCCCCGCTGGTGATCACGGAGGACGAGCTGCTGCGCGGCCTGCGCGCGATCGAGGACGCGATCGTCGAGAGCGCATGATGACGCGCGCGCTCTCGCTCGCGACCGTGCTCGTCGCCACGATCCCATCGCTCGCGTCGGCGCAGCCGGCGTGCGCCGCGCCCACGTTCGAGACGCTGTGGCCCGCGGTGCCCGCCGCGCGTCGCGAAGGGATCGTCGTCGACGACGAGCACGCGACGACGCGTGTCGCGACGATCGAGCTCGACGGAGCGAGCCCCGCCGAGGCCGTGCTCGCGATCGACTCGCTGATCTCCGAGCTCGACGAGGAGCTCGGCGCGCCTCGCACCGGCCTCTTCGTGCTGCGATGCCGCGGCGGCGCGTGGTCGCTCGTCGGACGCGTCGACGTCGAGATCGACCGCGGCTGGGACGGCACGTACGACGATCGCCCCGGCGTCGTCGTGATGCGCGCCGAGACGCTGCCCGGCATCGGCCACGACCTCGCGCGCATCGAGCACGTCGACGTGCGCGGCAGCTACGACCCGCGCTTCGTGTCGCGCCGCTTGATGTACCTGCACGTGATCGGCGACGAGGTCGTCGTCGCGTTCGACGCGGTGGTGCGCGTCGAGACCGAGGCGGGCCCCGATCGCAGCGACGTGGGCGGCACGCTGCGCTCGGTGGTCCTGCGACGCACCACGCCGCCCGCGATCCGGATGCGCATCACCGACCTGCTCGCGAACGGCCGCCGCCGGCCGCGGTGTCGCACCGACCTGCGCTTCGACGGCCGCACGTTCGTGCCCGACGACCCGAGCTGCGAGTGACCCCGTCGCGCGTGAACGCGCGAGCACGGATCGCGACAGACCGTCACGAACTCGCGTTCTCGATCCTCGCGCCGCGATCCCGGTGAAGCTCCAGACGCTGCGACCCTCGCCGGTCTTCAAACGCGAATCGGCGCGGCCGCTCTTCGCGCCCGCGCCGATCCACACCGCGCTCGCCAGCGATCAGAACGAGGCCTGGACCTGCCCCGGCCCCGACACGCCCTGCAGGACCACGCTGCCCACCGCCGCCTGCACGCACGCCTCGACCTGCGTCCCCGCGTGCGGCGGCGCGAGCGCCACCCCGACCTGACCCTGCGCCGTCCACCGGATCGCCAGCGTCACCGGCGCGCCGCCCGTGCACTGACGAATCGCCGCGATCTGCGTCGCGAGCAGCGACTGCAGCGTCCCCGCCGCATCGATCTGCACCACGTCCGCGGACTCGTCGCCCACCACGCCCGCGGTCGACGCCTCCTGCACCTGCACCTGCTGCGACGGCGACGCGTACGCGTCCGGCACCACGATCACCGCGGTCCCCGGCTCGGTCTGCATCACCACGCCGCCCGCGACCGCCCCGCGCGACCACGCGCAGGCGCCCGGCGCGCACGCCAGCGCGTACTGGAGCGTCTGCCCGCACGCGCTCACCGTGCGCGACAGCGGCCCCGTCGGCTGCACCACGACCTGACCCGTCGCGCACTGCGTCTCCGCGATCGCGACCGCCTCGACCGGCTGGATGCCGACCCAGCGGCAGTGGCGCCGACCGCTGCACACCATCACGTAGTCGCGCAGCTGACCGCACCCCGAGATCGAGAAGATCCCCGGCGAGACCTCCTGGGCCGACAGCTCGCGGTGATGGCACTGCGTGTCCCGGCTCGCGATGCGCAGGAGGTTGCGGTAGTGCCGGTGCGAGATCGACGTGGCGACCACACCGCCGCTGGTCGCGGGCTGTGCGACGGTGGCGGTGGCGCGGGCGCGTCGATGACAGCCGGTCAGCGCGAGCAGGGCGACGAGGACGAGCGGCAGGAGCCGGACGAGACGAGTCATGGCGGGGCCGCTCAGCGAAGGTCGTGCCATCGACCACAGCATCGCCCGGGCGAAAACTGTCAGACAACTGTCATCGTGATCGCGCATCGTCCCGCCATGCCCGAGGTCCTCGACACCCGTGCGCTCAACCGCGCGCTCCTCGCGAGGCAGCACCTGCTCGAGCCCACGAGCCTGTCCCCGCTCGCGCTCGTCGAGCACCTCGTCGGGCTCCAGGCGCAGCAGCCGAACGATCCCTACGTCGCGCTGTGGACGCGATCGCGTGCCTTCCGCACCGACTCGCTCTCCGCGCACGTCGCGGATCGCGAGGCCGTGCGGATCGCGGTGATGCGCTCGACGATCCACCTCGTGTCCGCGCGCGACGCGCTCGCCCTGCGCCCGCTCTTGCAGCCGATGCTCGAGCGCGCGTTCGACGGCGTGTACGGCCGGCGTGTCGCCGGGCTCGATCGCGACGCGATCGCCGCGCACGCGCGCGCCCTCGTCGAAGAGCGCGCGCGCACCTTCGCGGAGCTCGGCGCCGAGCTCGCCGAGCGATGGCCCGAACGCGACCCTGCATCGCTCGCCGCCGTCGCGCGCACCAAGCTCGCGCTGGTGCAGGTCCCGCCGCGCGGCCTCTGGGGCGGCAAGGGCCAGGCGAAGCACACCACGGCCGAGCAGTGGCTCGGTCGTGCGCTCGATCCCGACGCGCTCTCGCTCGATCGGCTCGTGCTGCGCTACCTCGCCGCGTTCGGTCCTGCGAGCGCGCTCGACGCGCAGACGTGGTCCGGGCTCGCGTCGCTCAAGGACGTCTTCGAGCGTCTCCGTCCCTCGCTGCGCGTCTTCCACGACGAGCGCGGTCGCGAGCTCTTCGACCTCGACGACGCGCCCCGTCCCGCTCCCGACGTGCCCGCGCCGGTGCGCTTCCTCCCGCAGTTCGACAACGTGCTCCTCTCGCACGCCGAGCGCGCGCGCATCGTGTCCGACGAGCGCCGCAAGGTGATCAACGACGTGCCCAACGGCCTCGTGCCCGCCGCGGTGCTGATCGACGGCTTCGTCGGCGCGACGTGGCGGCTCGAGCGCGAGCGCAAGCACGCCGTGCTGCACGTCGCGACGTTCGGCCGCGTGCAGAAGGACGTGCGCCGCGCGGTGACCGATGAGGGCGCGCGCCTCCTCGCGCTGCTCGCGCCCGATCACGAGACCTCCGTCGAGGTCGCGCCTCGCGCGTGAGCGAACGCCGCGCGCACGCTGGTTCGTGCCGTCGCTCGCGATATGTTGGCGCGGATGACGACGGTCTCTCCGGGGAGGCACCGCGCGAAGGTGCGCAGCAGCGTCGACGAGGCGCTCGCGCCGCTGTTCGACGGCGCGCGGATCATGGTCGGCGGCTTCGGTCTCTGCGGCAACGCCGAGGCGCTGATCGCCGGCGTGGTGAAGCGCGGCGTCCGCGACCTCACGCTGATCAGCAACAACGCGGGCAACCTCGGCAAGGGCCTCAACGCGTGGCTCGAAGCGGGCATCGTGCGCCGCTTCATCGGCTCGTACATCGGGACCAACGAGGCGCTGCACCGCGCGATGGCCGCGGGCACCGTCGAGGTCGAGATCGTGCCGCAGGGCACGTTCGTCGAGCGCATGCGCGCCGCGGGCGCGGGCATCCCCGCGTTCTACACGCCCACCGGCGTCGGCACCGTCGTCGCCGAGGGCAAGGACACGCGCGACTTCGACGGGCGCACCTACGTGATGGAGCGCGCGCTGCCCGCCGACTTCGCGCTGATCCGCGCGCGCCGCGCCGACGCGTTCGGCAACGCGCGCTTCTGGCGGACCGCCCGCAACTTCTCGCCGATCATGGCGAGCGCCGCGAAGCAGACGATCGTCGAGTGCGACGAGATCGTGCCGCTCGGCGCGATCGATCCCGACGACGTGCACCTGCCCGGCATCTTCGTGCACCACGTGCTCGAGGTGCGCGAGCACGAGGATCCCTTCGAGTACCGCACCGTCCGCAAGAGGAGCGCCTGAGCGATGCCGTGGACGAAGGAGCAGATGGCCGAGCGCGCCGCGCGCGAGATCGAGCCGGGCAGCATCGTGAACCTCGGCATCGGCCTGCCGACGCTCGTCGCCGACTACCTCCCCGACGAGCTCGGCGTCTGGTTCCACAGCGAGAACGGCCTGCTCGGCATGGGGCCGTTCCCCTACGAAGGCGAAGAGGACTCGCAGATCATCAACGCCGGCAAGCAGACCGTCACGGTGGTGCCCGGCGGCTCGACGTTCGACAGCGCGCTGAGCTTCGGGATGATCCGCGGCGGCCACGTCGACCTCGCGATCCTCGGCGCGATGCAGGTCGCGTCGAACGGCGACCTCGCGAACTGGGCGATCCCCGGCGGCAAGGTGATGGGCATCGGCGGCGCGATGGATCTCGCGAGCGGCGCCCGCCGCATCCTCGTGATGACGCAGCACGTCACGAAGGAGGGCGAGCCCAAGCTCGTCGCGTCGTGCACGTACCCGCTCACCGCGAAGGGCTGCGTGAACCGCATCATCAGCGAGCTCGCGGTGATCGACGTGACCCGCGAGGGGTTCCGCCTCGTGGAGGCGGCCCCGGGGGTCACGATCGACGAGCTGCGCGCGAAGACCGGCGCCCCGCTCGCGGGCTGAGCCGCCGCGGGGTGATCCCGCGATCGGCGCGCCTACATCGCGGTGCATCGCCCCGCGGTCGCGAGGCGACTCGTCGCGCGTTCTGCTATCTCGGTCGGGTGATCACCGTGAATCGTGGAACGAACTTCGGACGGCTCGCGACGCTGACGCGCCTCGTGAGCATCGCGGCGCTTCTCGCGCTCGCGGGCTGTGGTGGGCAGGACGAGCCGAGCTTCCGGCCGACGCGCGCGTCGGCCGAGGATCGCGAGCAGCGCGCCGAGCAGGTGCCCGCGCGCGAGCGCCCGGTCCAGATCGAAGGCCCGGCGCGACCCGCGGGAGATCCGCCGGTCGTCGAGGTCCAGGCGCAGCCGCAGGCCGCGATCGATCCCCGCCTCATGAACCCCTCGCAGCTCACCGAGCGCGCCCCCGACGTGTTCGTCGCCGAGCTCGACACCACCGAGGGCCCGATCCGCATCGAGGTCCACCGCGACTGGGCGCCGAACGGCGCGGACCGCTTCTACAACCTCGTGCGCGCGGGCTTCTTCGGCGACGTCGCGTTCTTCCGCGTCATCGACGGCTTCATGGCCCAGGGCGGCATCCACGGGAACCCCACCGTCGCCGCCGCGTGGCAGCGCGCGAGCATCCCCGACGACCCGGTCGTGCAGCACAACACGCGCGGCATGGTGAGCTACGCGATGGCCGGCCCGGGCTCGCGCACCACCCAGTTCTTCATCAACCTCGTCGACAACTCGCGGCTCGACGGGATGGGCTTCGCGCCCTTCGGTCGCGTGCTCGACATGGCGACCGTCGACCGCCTCCACAGCGGCTACGGCGAGGGCGCGCCGAGCGGACGTGGCCCCGCCCAGGCGCGCATCCAGCGCGAGGGCAACACGTACCTGCGCGCGGAGTTCCCGGACCTCGACTACATCCGCAGCGCGCGCATCGCGGACGGCGCGGGCGGAGGACGACCGGCGCGATGATCACCGTGCTGCTCGTCGCGCTCTCGCTCGTGGGCCTGCTCGTCGCGGCCTACGGGGCGGTGCGCTTCGAGCAGCATCGGCGGCTGCGCGACGAGCGCACGCGCTGGGAGGACCTCGCGCTCCTGCTCGACGCGGAGCTGCGGATCGGCGAGGACGGGCGGCTCTCGCTGCACGGCGAGCAGGACGACGCGACGTGGGTGCTGCGCTCGGCGGGCGGGGAGCCCGAGGGCGACGAGGTGAGCGCGCGCGCGCTGCTCGAGGTGAGCTTCGACGCGGCCGATCGGCTCGCGCCGGCGACCGTGTGGCGCGAGCCGCCGGAGGACGCGGGCGAGCTCGAGCGGGTCGGCACCGAGGAGTTCCGCACGGTGTTCGAGGTCGAGCAGGGCAGCGTGCCCGCGGGGTGCGTGCGGTGGATCGAGGATCGCGAGATCCAGGATCTGCTCCTCGCGAGCGGCGCGTTCGCGGCGATGGTGCGCGCCCAGGATCCGCGCCGCCCCACCATCGCGATGGTGCTCGATCACGTGGAGCTCGACGCGGTGCGGCTCGCGATCGAGTGGGCGTCGCGCATGAGCCGCATCGCGCGCGAGGGCATCGCGGCGACGCCCCCGCACTGAGTTTCCCCGGGGGCTCCGCCCCCTGTCGACCCCGGCCGCTCCGCGCTTCCCCGCCCCCCTGTCGACCCCGGCCGCTCCGCGCTTCCGCGCGCCCCCCTGTCGACCCCGGCCGCTCCGCGCTTCCCCGCCCCCCTGTCGACCCCGGCCGCTCCGCGCTTCCCCGCCCCCCTGTCGACCCCGGCCGCTCCGCGCGCTGCGCCCCAGCCCCGCTCGGTCGCGTCGAGATCAGCGGAACCGCAGCGTCACGCGGTGGGGCGCGCGGGGCTCGGACGGGGGCGAGCCGAGCTGGCCGTGCTCGTTCGCGCCCCAGCACCAGAGCTCGTTCGTCATGGTCGCGGCGCACGTGTGCGCGCCGCCGCACGCGATCGCGGCGACCTGCGTGGGCCCCTCGACGCGACGCGGCGCCAGCGCCCCTTCGCTCGGCGGTGCGCCGGACTGCCCGCGATCGTTGGCGCCCCAGCAGACGACGCCCAGCGCGTCGAGCGCGCAGGTGTGCGGCGCGCCGTACGAGACCACCCCGTCGTCGACCCGCACCTCGCCGCCGACGCACACGTGCGAGGGGCTCTCGAGCGCGAACGGGACGCGCACCCGCGCGCCGCGCGGCTCCTCGCCGGGCGGCACGCCCAGCTCGCCGTGCTCGTTCGCGCCCCAGCACTCCAGGCTCGACGCGCGCGTCACCTCGTCGAACACGAGCACACACGCGTGGGTCGCGCCGAGCGCGCTGATCCCGCGATCTCCGAGCGGCTCGCGGTGCGGCGCCTCGCGCCACGCGCCGTCCTCCCACGGTCCCTCGGGCGGCACGCCGCCCCAGCACCACGCCTCCTCGCTCCCGTCGCCGAAGTCGAACACGCCCGCGCAGGTGCGGAACCCGCCGACGACCACGAGACCGTTCCACGCGTGGCTCGACACCGGGGGCTCGAGCTCGACCGGCTCCGGCGCCGCGACGCCGAACCGCAGCCCGTCCCAGGCGCCGCTGCACCGCAGGTGGCGCTCCGGAACGCCGGCGTCGTCGAACACGTCCTGGGTCCAGCACTGGTGCAGCGTGCCGCTCTCGATCCCGTTCCACACGCCGTCGCCGCGCGCGACGAGCCGAGGGCTCGGCGCGCCGCCCACGACGTCCTCGCGGCCCCAGCAGATCGGATATCCCGAGTACGTCGCGCACGTCTGCGCCATCCCGGCCGAGAGCGTCGGCCTGCCGCCCCACGAGTCGACGCGCTGATCGACCCGCCCCATCGCGGCGATCGCGTCGCGCACCTCGGGGCGTGACTGCCCGTGTGCGTTCTCGCCGAAGCACACCGCGTCCTGGTCGACCGCGACGCAGGTGTGACGCTGGCCCGCCGCGACGATCCCGATCACGCAGTCGCCCGCCTGCTCGCACGTGATCTCGTCCGGGCCCGCGTCGATCCGCGGGGTCGGCCCGTTCAGCTCGAAGGTGCACCCGAGCGCGAAGACCAGGAGCAGCAGTGTCGGATTGCGCAGCATGGCAGGCCTCAGAGCTCGATCCGCAGCCCGAGGTTCGGGCCGACGATCGGCGGGGTCCGTTCTTGTCGGCAGTCGGTCGGAGGGCCGTCGCTGCGGTTGACGCACGAGAGCGCGATCGGCTCCTCCGAGAAGCTCGCGTTGAGCCAGTCGAGCGACACCCGCATCCGGCCCCAGCCCGCGTCCCACGCGTACGAGAGCTGGACGTCGAGCCGCGCGTACGCGTCGAGCTCGCGCTCGAGCCGCTGCGTCGCGCCGACCTCGTCCTGGTAGAACACGCCGCGCGGCGCGCCGCTGCGCACCAGCACGCGCACTCCGGCGTGGAAGCCGTCGACCACGTGCCACTGCACGACGGTGTTGAGCAGGTGCCGCACGTCGTAGCTCGGGCGCATCGCGATGCCCGCGAGCTCGTCGATCTCGTTCCACGCGAGCGTGTAGCTGATCCAGCCGTTGACCGGGATGTCGTTCGACGGCGGCATCCGCACGAAGAGCTCGCCGCCCCACGACGTGCCGTCGGTGCGCGGCACTCCGTCGATGTGCTGGCACCCACCGCCGGGGCGCGCACAGATCTCCTGCGTGCTCGCGGCGAGCAGGAAGAAGTCGACGAACGCGAGCCCCTCGTAGCGGTGCGCGAAGAGCTGGAGCTCCGCCTCGAAGAGCGGGTGCTCGTAGCGCGCGCCGATCTCCGCCTGGTAGGCGGTCTGCAGGCCTCGCAGCAGCGGCACGTCGGCCACGCCGGGCAGCGGCACCAGGAAGGTCGCGGGCTGTCGCACGATCGCGCCGCCGACGTGGAGCTCCAGCGCGTCGAGCACCCGCGCCGTCACGCGCAGCCGCGGATCGAGCGCGCCCGTCGCGTAGCGTCCCGCGGTCCAGAGATCGAAGCGCCCGCCGACCTCGATCGACCACGTGGGATCGATCGCCCAGATCAGCTCGGCGAACGCGCCCGACGTGCTGCGCACCGCGCTGTCCGAGAACACTCCGTCGTAGCGGAACGGGTCGAAGCTCCCGACGTCGACGGGCGGCAGCGGGCGCCCGAACGAGCCGATCGCGTCGGCGCCGAGGCGCAGCCGCACCGGCCCCTCCACCAGCGAGACCCAGAGCCGCGGCCCGATGGTGGTCGCCGCGATCGCGAGCGAGAGCGCGTTGGGATCGTCGGTGCCGACCGAGCTCTCCTCGAAGCCGGCGCGCAGCGCGAGCCCGAGCTCCGCGCCGCCGCCGAGCCGCCGCACGAAGCGCACCTCGCCGCGGTGGAACTGCACGGTGGTGATCGTCGTCGTGGTCTCGCTGGTGCGGACCGCCAGGCGATCGAACGAGCCGATCCACACGAGGCGCAGCTCTTCTTGCGTCGAGACCGGCACGCGCCCGCGCAGCTGGTAGTCGCCGTAGACGAGCTCGACGTCGTCGGTGATCAGCGAGAGCACGAGCCCCGGGTACCCGACGCGCACCGCGCCCATCACCTCGCCGCCGAGCACCGGCGCCTCGACGTAGCCGTTCGCGTCGAGGAGGCGCACCTCGAGCTCGCCCGCGACCCGATCGATCGCGCGCGGGTCGGGGCCCTCGCCCACGATCACGCCGCCGAGATGACGCCCGTAGCGCGCGGGCGCGACGCCCGCGTGGAGGCGCACCGGACCGAGCATGCGCGGGTGGATCACCGCGGGCCCGATGCCGAGGTGGAAGAGCATCGGCAGCGGCAGGTCGTCGTAGACGTAGAGCGAGCTCGCGGGCGGCGCGCCGCGCACGTAGACGTAGGGCACGCCGGTGGCGACGGGGGTCACGCCGGGCATCGCCTCGAGCGCGCGGAAGGGATCGCCGAATGCGCCGGGCACGTCGCGGATCTCGGCGAGCTCGAAGCGCCGCGTGCCGGCGGGCAGCGGGGTGCGCGCGCGCGCCGAGAAGAGCGGCTCGCCTTCGGGCGGTGGCGGATCGCTCGCGGGCGGGCCGGGATCGGCGATCGGCTCGGGCTCGGACGGTGGCGGCTCGCTCGCCGGCGGCTCGGGATCGGGCGCCGGCGCCTCGGGCTCGGGCTCGGGCTCGGGCGGACGCAGCAGCACGCGGGCGCGCGCGGCGACCACACGATCTCCGACGCGCGCGGGCTCGAAGCGCGCGCGCGCGATCACGTCGCGCGCCGCGTCGCACACGCTCGCCTCGTGGTCGCACCCCTCGAGCTGCGCGCTGCCGTCGATCGCGACGATCACGACCAGCTCCAGCTCCGAGATCGCGGCGCCCTCGGGCAAGACCAGCTCGGGGAGCTCGATCACGCGTGGGGGAACGCGCGCCTCCTGCGCGCTCGCGGGCGAGGCGAGCGCGGACACGAGCGCGAAGAGCACGAGCCATCGGCGCGGCACGGGGCTCTTGGTGGGAGCGACCTCGCCCCGCGTTGCATCCGATTTCGCGACTCGACAGGAGTGCTCGCGAAGCAGCGGGCGGACGGGAGTGCCCGTCTCGGGCACGGACGGGAGCCGGCTGCGCAGCGAGCCGTTGAATTCGCCCGCCGCCTTGCCGCGCCGTCGCCCTGCGTGATAGCCGACCTCCGTGTGCCGGCGGGGGCCGGCGCGAGGAGGGGCAGAGCGATGACCAAGGGTGTCGCGGACTGGTACACACCGCGGATCGCCAAGCGCGCGGAGCTTGCGCGCGCGCTGAAGGCGAGGGGGAGCGCGTGGCTGCGCGGCGCGCGGCTGACCGAGGCGGATCTCGACGAGATCATCCGGCACGGCGACGAAGCCAAGGCGGCGGATCGCGAGCAGCAGGCGCAGCTCGCCGAGCACCACGTCGAGCGCGCGGGGCGCGCGCGCAGCGCGGCGGACGTCACGGAGCGCGAGGACGACCTCGCGGCGACGCTGCCGGCGGTGGCGCACGACCTCCAGGTCGCGGGCCACGGCGAGGACGCGACGTTCCTCGCGAAGCTCTCGTTCGCGCGCTACCGCATGCGCACCCACGACGTCCCGGTCGAGCCGACGAGCGAGTCGGAGGCGACGACGATCCGAAAGATCGAGCGCGTCGAGAGGAGCGACGTCCCGACGCGCGCCGAGGGCCTCGCGGCGCTGTGCGAGACGCTGGCGTCGCGGCCCCGGATCGTCCGCGCGCTCGCGGCGCGCGGGCTCGACGCGTCGGCGCTGCGCGCGCTCGGAGAGGACGCGACCGAGGTCGCGGCGAGCGGGCGCAACTCGCCGCGCGCCGCGGAGGCCACGGCGCGCGAGGCGGCGGCGGTGCACGCCCAGAAGGTGAAGTGGTCGGCCCTCCGCGCGCTGATCCGCCGCGCGTGCCGCGACGATCGCGACCTCGCCGCGCTGCTCGCCGACTGCTGATGTCTCGATTCTGGGACTGCGCCGAAATCTCCAATCGTTCCGCACACTCGAAGCGGTCGAGAAGAGGGGCGGCGCAGTCCGGAAGAGCCCCTGCGCGGTCGGAAAGAGCCCCTGCGAGGTCGGAGAGAGCCCCTGCGAGGTCGGAACGAGGGGTCGCGCCGATCGGGAGCAGGGGTCGCGCCCGGCGCGGGAGCCCCTTCGTGCCCGCGAGCAGGGGTCGCGCCGGTGGCGAAGAGCCCCTGCGCGATGGGAAGTACGGGTGGCGCCGATCGCGAAGAGCCCCTGCGCGATGGGAAGTACGGGTCGCGCCGATCGCGAAGAGCCCCTACGCGAAGGGAAGTACGGGTCGCGCCGCTCGAGAAGAGCCCCTGCGCGATGGGAAGTACGGGTCGCGCCGATCGCGAAGAGCCCCTGCGCGATGGGTCGCATCGCGAGATGCGTGGAGGATGGCGCCGATGCGACGTGGATGGCCTCGGTCGCGGTGCTCGCGGCCGTCTCGCGAATCGAGCGAGCGCTTCGCGTTCGCCCGCTTCACGAGCCGGGCTACACGCGAACGCTCGTCTCGCCCTTCATCGGGGCGAACGCGAAGCGGAGCCCGGATCGCGAGCGTCGGGGACGCGGCGAAGCGCGGCCCCCGTCGCGAGCCATCTCCACCCCAGCCAGCGAGGCGGCAGACACCGCGTACCGAGGCGTGAGGGGGTGGGTCCGGCGGCCTCGTGCGACGGGGGCTCGCCGAGGCCGACCACAGCCTCACGACAGTCATCGCGGCGCGCTTCGCGCTGCGATGCGCCCACCGCGTCCCGACATCCCGACCGCGATCGTCTGGCAGCCCGCGAGCACCCCGGCCGCCGGACCCACCCCCTCACGCCGCACCACCGATCACCCGGCCCAGCGAGAGAACCGATCCACTCCGAGGGCCACGAAGATCCCCAGCGTCGCCCCGAAGAGCAGGTCCGTCGGCCAGTGCACGCCCGCGTAGAGGCGCGCGAAGCACGCGAGCACCGCGATGATCGCCGCGGGCAGCCCGGCGCGCCATCCGAGGCGCGACCAGATCCACGCCGCGCCCGCGCCGCACGCGGCCGCGGTGCCCGAGGGCATCGACCACGAGCGCGCGCCCGGCACGCTCCCGAGCACGTCGAGCTGCGCGAGGAGCTCGGGGATCGCGGTGGGGCGCGGCCGCGCGAAGAGCGGCTTGAGGAACGTCTCGGTGACGAAGAGCGCGAGCAGGAACGCGAGCAAGCCGTCGCGCGTGGTGGTCGCGACGGCGCGCCGCCGCATCACGAGCAGCGCGACGAGGAACGCGGGGTAGAGCAGGTACCCGTGCTCGCCGAGCGGACCGAGCGCCGCATCGAGCGCGGGCGATCGGAGATCGTTGATCGCGACGAGGAGCTCGGCATCCACGGCGCGCACTCTAGCCGTCCGTCCTGTGCGAGGCTCGCGCGATGGACGAGGAGCTCGAGGAGATCATCGCGGCCGCGCACGACGCGCTCGACGACGAACGTCCCGCGGACGCGCGCGCGATGCTGGAGCCCGCGATCGCGCGGCCCGGCGCGCGCGACGAGGTCCGCGCGGAGGCGCTCGGCCTGGCGGCGGTGGCGGCGCGCGCCGAGGGGCAGGAGCGCGACGCGCGTGCGCTCTCCGATCGCGCCATCGCGCTCGCGTCGTCGTCGCCCGAGCTGCTCGCGGACCTGCTCGAGGATCGCGCGGAGCTCGAGCTCGCGGCGCGCGCGCCGGGGAGCGCGGCGTCGCTGCTCGAGCGGGCGATCGCGCTGCGCGCATCGAGCGGCGCCGAGACGTGGCTCGCGCTCGGCGAGGCGCGCTTGCGCGCGGGCGCGCTCGACGGCGCCGACGACGCGCTCGCGCACGCCGAGCAGGGCGCGCGCGACGAGGAGGACGACGAGGGCGTCGCGCTCGCGATCGAGATGCGCGCCGACGTCGCGCTCGCGCGCCCCGACGCGGCCGCGGCCGGCGCGACGTACGCGCGCGCGATCGACGCGTGGCGCGCGCTCGAGGACGACGCGGCGATCGTGCGGTGCCTCGTCGGTCGGGCGCGGGCGGCCGAGCTCGACGACGACGCGGGCGCGGTCGCGGCGATCCTGCGCGAGCTCGAGGCGATCGACGGCGACGTCGAGGGGCGCGCCGAGGCGGTCGACGAGGTGCGCGCGCTGATGCCGTGAGTTGGCGAGCGACGTGCACTGCGCGCGGGCGTGCGCACGGCGATCCTCACGTTCTGCGCGCTCGCGCTCGTCGCGTGCGCCGGAGGCGCGGCAACGCGCGACACCGCATCGAAGCCGCGAGGTCCCGACCGCGACGATGCGCCCCAGGAGATCACGCCCACGGTCGAGGCGCGTCCAGCCGACCGCGACGATCTCGCGGTGCGCGTGCACGGGCGCTCGCCGGTGCCGCCGATCCCGAGCGGCGACGACTACCTGGTGCAGCTCGAGATCCGCAACCGGAGCATCGAGCCGATCATCCTCGGCCCGACGTGGGCGCAGGTCAGCGTGCTGCGCGACGCGCTCGTCGTCGAAGGCTGCGCGAACGCGGCGCCCCGCCGGCTCCCGCTCGAGCCGACGCTGCGCGGCGGCAGCTCGATCGACGCGGTCACGCCGCTGCCGTGCGCGCTCACCGAGCCCGGCGTCTACAGCGTCGTGGTGGTGCTGATGACCGCCGACGTCGAGAACGCGGAAGCGCCCGACCGCGCGACGACGTCGGGCACGATGGCGCTCGTCATCCGATGAGCGCGCGCACCGCGACGCTCGCCGCGACCATCCCGAACGTGCCGGTGACGAACGACGCCGAGCCGTCGATGCGCGCGCGCTTCTCGCACGTGTACATGCCGTTGTCCTTGTTGGGACAGACGCACACGAAGCCCTGCCCCTCGTCGTACGAGACCGGCGCGGGCGCGATCGGCGTCTCCTCGCTGTACACGGCGGTCACGCCGATCGGACGGCCGCGCTTCACCTCGATGCCGTGCTTCACGCGCATCAGGCGGCGCACGTCGCGCGCGAGCGGGCAGACCTCGGTGTCGGCGAGATCGGCGGTGCGCACGCGGGTGGGATCGATGCGCGCGGCAGCGCCCATCGACGACACGATC
Organism: Sandaracinus amylolyticus; assembly: GCF_000737325.1. Taxonomy (NCBI): domain Bacteria; kingdom Pseudomonadati; phylum Myxococcota; order Polyangiales; family Sandaracinaceae; genus Sandaracinus; species Sandaracinus amylolyticus. Next base: position 7,569,974 of record NZ_CP011125.1, on the reverse strand, counting down.
GGGATGCCGCGCGTGACGCACGTCGCGAGCAGGTGGACCTTCGCGGCGATGCTGTCGATCGCGTCGATCACGTAGTCGACGCGCCCGGCGAGGAGCTCGTCCGCGTCCTCCTCGCGGTAGAAGCGACGCACCGGCTCGACGGTGGCGGTCGGGCTCACGAGCCGCAGCCGCTCGGCCATGATCTCCACCTTCGGCTTGCCGATGTTGCCGCGCATCGCGTGGAGCTGGCGGTTGGTGTTGGTCACGCAGACGTCGTCGAAGTCGACGAGCGTGAGGTGCCCGACGCCGCTGCGCGCGAGCGACTCCGCGGCGAACGAGCCGACGCCGCCCATGCCGAACACGAGCACGCGCGCGCCCATCAAGCGATGGAGCCCCGGCTCGCTGAAGAGGCGCGCCGCGCGATCGAAGCGGCGATGCGTCTTGTAGGTCGACTCGGGCGCCTCCTCGGTGCGGAGATCGGTGGGCGAGTCGTTCGCGGCGGAGACCAACGGCAACGGCATGAGGGCGGCCAGGATAGCAGCCGCTCGCGCGGAGGCCTTCCTGGCGTAGGGGTGTGCCTCGGCGGTGAGCACCGTGGGCATGGAAGCTGCTCGACCGATGCTCCATGCAGTCGCGCCAGCACGTCCCGCAGGTCACCGCCGCCACCGCTCCGGTCGCCCCGCTGCCCGCGCCGGGCCTGGTTTTCGTGGCGATCTCGATGGTCCTCGGCCTCGTCTACGCGCTCGTGGGGCTCGCGAGCTGAGCCGTGCGCGGCGCACGCGATGCGCCGCGCGCACGTTCTGCGCTCCGTTGGCGGAGGGGTCTTGGAAGACCCCTCCCCCCGACCGGCGGAGCCGGATCGGGGTCCCCCACCCCAAACGCTGCGCGCGGGGCCCCAGCCCCGCTTGCAGCTCCGTTGGCGGAGGGGTCTTGGAAGACCCCTCCCCCCGACCGGCGGAGCCGGATCGGGGCCCCCACCCCAAACGCTGCGCGCGGGGCCCCAGCCCCGCTTGCAGCTCCGTTGGCGGAGGGGTCTTGGAAGACCCCCTCCCCCCGACCGGCTTGCTCGTGCTCGGTCGCGGTCGTCTCGGGCATCACGGCCTCGGCGCGGCTCCTGGAGGTCGCTCGCCCGAAGCTGCTGGCTCAGCCGAAGAGGCGAATCGCGTTCGCCCACGTGGCGACGCGCAACTCCTGCGCGCGCACATCCCGCTCGGCGGCGACGGCGCGCACGACCTCGTCCACGTCCGAGGGCTCTCCGCGCGTCGCGCCCTCGAGGTGCCCGTCGGGCGCGTCGGTCTCGACCAGGAGGCGCTCGAGCGGCACGACGCGCGCGCTCTCCTTCACCCGCCGCGCGCGCGCCCAGGTGACGACGGGCCCGATGCCGATCGAGAAGCCCAGCGCGACCCAGCGCGCGACGAGCTCGGCGGGCCCGCTCCACGCGTGCACCACACCGCCCGCGCGCAGCGGCCCGTGTCGCTCCATGCGCTCGAGCGCGAGGCCGTGCGTGCCGACGACGTGCAGCACGATCGGCAGCTCGCGCGCGCGCGCGACCTCGACGTGCGCGTCGACGATCTCGCTCTGACGCGCGAGGTCGATCGCGACGCGACGATCGAAGCCGCACTCGCCGATCGCGACCGCGCCGAGCGCCGTCGCGCGCGCCTCCATCGTCGCGAGCGCATCGTCGACCGCGCACGACGCGATCACGTACGGGTGCACGCCGATCGCGATCCGCACCGCGCTCCATCGCGCGCGCAGCGCGGCGAGCGCGTCCCAGCGCTCCGGGGACACCGCGGGGACCAGCACGCCGTCGACGCCGCGCTCGATGGCCCGCGCGATCACGTCGTCGCGATCGGGGTCGAGCGCAGGGGCGTCGAGATGACAGTGCGAGTCGAAGAGCCGCGTCACCTCACGCGGTGCCGGTGCTCGCGGGCTGCGTCACCTCGGGGACGATCGTCGCGGAGAGCCCGGGCTCCGACGCGAGGACTGCGGCCTCGTCGTCGGGGAACGCCGAGAGCTCGCGCGCGATGCGGCGGAGGAACGACTGCTTCTGGTGGAACGGCAGGAACGCCGCCTTGAAGCCGTTGAGGATCATCCGCTTGATCTCGGGGAGCGTCATGCCGAGCTGCGTGTGGCAGAGCCAGAGCTCCTTCGAGACCGTGGTGTCGGTGATCAGCCGGTTGTCGGTGTTCACCGTCACGCGCAGGCCGAGGTCGTAGTAGAGCTTGATCGGGTGCGTCGCGAGGTCGCGCACCGCGCCGGTCTGTACGTTCGAGCTGGGGCAGCACTCGAGCGCGATCCGATGATCGTTCACGTAGTGCAGCAGGTCGCCGTCCTCGCGGAGCCGGCATCCGTGGCCGATGCGGTGCGCGCCGCAGACGTGGATCGCCTGGTGGATCGACTCGGGCCCGTATGCCTCGCCCGCGTGGATCGTGACGTTGATGTTGTTGTCGCGGACGAGCTGGAAGCTCTCGCGGTGGTGCTTCGCGGGGTTGTCGTACTCGGCGCCCGCGAGGTCGAACGCGACGACGCCGCGGTTCTTGTACGCGACGGCGAGCTGCGCCATCTCGAGCGAGCTCTGCGGCGAGATGTTGCGGATGCCGCAGATGATGACGTTCGACTCGATGCCGTACTTCTCCTTCGCCTGCCACAGGCCCTCGAGGACGGCCTCGACGACGGTGGTCAGGCGAAGGCCCTTGCGCGTGTGGAGCATGGGCGCGTAGCGCACCTCCATGTACCGCACGTTCTCCTTCGCGCAGTCCTCGCCGAGCTCGAAGGCGACGCGCGTGAGCGCGTCCTCCGTCTGCAGGACCTTGAGCGTGACGTCGAAGGCCTTGAGGTACTCGACGAGCGAGCCGGTGTTCTCGCCGAGGTGCATCGCCTTCGCGAGCTCGGCAGGGGTGCGTCCCGGGAGCTGGATTCCGTCCTGCTCCGCGAGCTCCAGGATCGTCTCCAGACGCAGCGACCCGTCGAGGTGGACGTGCAGGTCGGTCTTGGGGAGACGTTCGAAGAACGAGAGAGGGAGTGCCATAAGGGCGTGTAGCACCACGCCCCTTGGCGATCAACCGTAGTACCGGGACGCCAGACCCGGACCGGTCAGCGCCGCAGCTTCGCGAGCACGTCGCCGAGCCGGTCGCGCGGGAGGCTCACGCGAGTGGGCATGCCGCCCTCGAGGCCGAGCAGCGCGAGCAGGTCCACGCCGCTGTCGAAGCGCGCTGCCGCGGTGACCGTCGTGTCGTCGTGCACGACCGAGATCCGCGCGCGCTCCTGGCCGAGCAGCAGGAGCAGCGTCTTGTCGTAGTAGGTCTGCGCGCCGCGCGCGTCGACGACGGCGACGTCGCGCTCGATCTCGTAGCCCTTCGCGAGACGTCGCGCCTCGTCCTCGAGCGCGCGCAGCTCGTCGGCGGCCGCGCGGATCGGGCCGAAGAGCTCGCGATCGGTCGCGCCGGTCGCGAGGAAGCGCACGACGAGGCCCTTCATGGCGTCGTCGCGCGGGCGCGCGCGGAGCGCGCGATCGATCAGCAGCGCGCGCTCGCTCGGCGTACCGATGCGCGTGTCGATCGCGCGCGCATCGTCGTCGGCGCCCTCGTAGGGCTCGACGCCGCCGCGGATCCACTTCGCCGCCGAGCAGAGGCCGTCGAAGTCGATGTGGCAGCAGATCGTGTCGATGGGCCCCGCCTGCGCGACGCGCTCGGGCGTGACCATCTCCGGGCAAGCGCCGTGCTGCGCCTTCGTCGCGAGCACGAAGCGCGGATCGCTCCGGAACTGCTCGTGCAAGACGTGATCGTGGTGATCGATCCACATCGCGAGCCGCGGACCGAGGCCGTCGATCAGCTTCTTCGTGACCTTCTGGAAGCTCGCGCCGGAGCCCTCGGCGGCGAACGCGATGTCGAGCACCACGACGCGGCCCGCCAGCTCGCTCGCGCGCGGCAGCTTGCGAGGGGTGCCGAACGCGAGAGTGGGGAACTTCGTGGTGGTCATCGGTCGCCGTCCCGAGCCGCGGAACATGGGGTGGGGGTGCACGTGGTGCAAGCAACGCGATGGGCCAGTCGGTCCCGGGCTTGCGTCGCACGGAGCGGGACGGAGATGCGCGCACGGGCGAGGTGGAGTTGAGCGGAGGAACGAAGCGCGACATCCGGAACGTGCTCGACGCGCTGCTCGTGTTCGCGGGCGTGATCGAGCGCGACGGCACGCTCGTCGAGGTGAATCGCGCGGCGCTCGAGACCGCGCGGCGGGAGGCCGAGGAGGTCGTCGGGCGCAAGGTCTGGGAAGCGCCGTGGTTCGCCTACGACGAGCAGGTCGCGGCTCGGGTGCGCGACGGCGCCGAGCGCGCGGCGGGCGGCGAGCGCGTGCGCTTCGACGTCGACGTGCGCGTCACGGGAGGACGGCTCGTCGCGATCGAGCTGCAGCTGCTGCCGGTGCGCGACGAGCGCGGCGCGGTCGAGTACGTGGTGCTCTCGGCGGTCGACGTCAGCGCGCGCAAGGAGAGCGAGGAGGCGCTCCGCCACAGCGAAGCCGAGGCGAGGCGGCGCGCCGCGGAGCTCGAAGCGACCTATCGCACCGCGCCGATCGGGCTCTGCGTGGTCGATCGCGAGCTGCGATGGGTGCGCATCAACGAGCGGCTCGCCGAGATGAACGGCGTGCCGGCGGCCGCGCACCTCGGGCGGCGGGTGCGCGACGTGCTCCCGGGGATCGCCGATCAAGCGGAGTCGATCCTGCGGCACGTGCTCGACACCGGCGAGCCCGTGCTGCGCGTGGAGCTCGAGGGCGAGACGCCGGCGCAGCCGGGCGTGATGCGCAGCTGGGTCGAGAGCTTCTATCCGATCCGCGACGAGACGACGGGGACGGTGGTCGCCGTGAACGTCGTCGCGCAGGAGACGACCGAGGCGCGGCGCGTGCAGCGCGCGCTGCACGAGAGCGACGAGCGGCTGCGGCTCGCGGCGACCGCCGCGGGCTTCGGCACGTTCGAGGTGCGCGAGGACAAGTGCGCGCAGTGGTCGCCGGAGCTGCGCCGCATCGTCGGTCTTCCCGAGGTCGACGAGCCGATCACGATCGGGGTGCTCGAGCGCCTGCTCCACCCGGACGATCGCGCGCGGGTGCTCGAGGAGATCGCGCAGTCGGTCGATCCGCGCGGCGACGGAGTGTTCGAGAGCGAGCACCGCTTCGTGCGTCCCGACGGGAGCGTGGCGTGGGTGCTGGCGCGCGGGCGCTCGGAGTTCCGAGGCGAGGGCGACGCACGTCGGTTCGTGCATGCGAGCGGCGCGGTGATCGACCTCAGCGCGCGCAAGGCGCTCGAGCAGGAGCGACAGCGCGACGACGCGCGCTGGCGCCTGACGATCGAGGCGTCGGGCGCGGCCGACTGGGAGTACTGGGTCACGACCGGCGAGCTCCGCTGGTCCGAGCGCATGCTGGAGCTCTGGGGCGCGACGCCCGAGTCGACGCTCGAGGAGGCGCTGACGCGCTTGCATCCCGACGACGTCGTGCGCTCGCGCGCGGCGTTCGAGCGCAGCCTCGATCCGAGCGGCGACGGGATGTTCTTGGACGAGAGCCGCGTGCTCGGGACCGACGGCAAGGTGCACTGGCTCGAGTCGCGCGGTCGCACGACGTTCGAGGACACACCGGAGGGTCGACGGCCCGTGGTGCTGCGCGCGGTGACGCTCGACGTCTCGGAGCGCAAGCGCGCCGAGGAAGACCGCGCGCGCCTGCTCGAGAGCGAGCGGCGCGCGCGCGAGGACGCGGAGCGCGCGAGCCGCATGCGCGACGAATTCCTCGCGACGATCTCGCACGAGCTGCGCACACCGCTCAACGCGATCCTCGGGTGGGCGCACCTGCTGCGCAGCGGCCCGGACGATCGTGCACGGCTCGAGCGCGGGCTCGACGTGATCACGCGCAACGCGCAGCTGCAGGCGACGCTGATCGCGGATCTGCTCGACATGAGCCGCATCATCGCGGGCAAGCTCGCGCTCGAGGTGCATCCGCTCGATCCGAGCGCCGCGGTGTCGGCCGCGCTCGAGTCGGTGCGCGCCGCCGCGAGCGCGAAGGAGATCACGCTGCGCACCGTGGTCGACTCGCCGGTGCCGCGCGTGCGGGGCGATGCGACGCGGCTGCAGCAGGTGATCTGGAACCTGCTGTCGAACGCGATCAAGTTCACGCCGCGCGGCGGGCGTGTCGAGGTGTCGATCGCGCGGCGCGACGACGAGGTCGAGATCGCGGTCGCGGACAGCGGGCAGGGGATCGATCCGGAGTTCCTGCCGCACGTGTTCGAGCGGTTCCGGCAGGCGGATCAGACGACGACGCGACGGCACGGCGGGCTCGGGCTGGGGCTCGCGATCGTGCAGCAGATCGTGCAGATGCACGGCGGCACCGTGCGCGCGGAGAGCGAGGGCGTGGGCAAGGGCGCGCGCTTCGCGATCACGCTGCCGGCGACCGCGCGCGAGGTCGCGACGACGCCGGCGACGGAGCGCGCCAAGCGCGGGCCGGACGCGCTGCGGCGGCTCGGCGGCGTGCGGGTGCTGGTGGTCGACGACGAGCCCGACGCACGCGACGTGATCGCGCAGGTGCTCGAGCTCGCGGAGGCCGACGTGTCGACGGCGTCGTCGGCAGACGAAGCGCTCGAGGTGATGGAGCGCGCGCCCTTCGACGTGCTGCTCAGCGACATCGGGATGCCGAAGCGCGACGGATACGCGCTGATCGAGGAGGTGCGACGGCGCGGGATCGCGGTGCCCGCGGCGGCGCTCACCGCGTTCGCGCGCGATCAGGATCGCAAGCGCGCGCTCGCCGCGGGCTACCAGGTGCACATCCCGAAGCCGGTCGAGCCCGAGGCGCTGATCTCGGCGGTCGCGTCGCTCGCGACGGTCGGCTGAGCTCGGGGTGGCTCGACGCGGCGCGCGCCGCGCTCCACGAACCGCGCGATGCGACGGGGACGAGGGCGCACCGTGCTCGCGATCGTGGCGACCGATCGCACGTTCGAGCGCAGCGAGGTGCGCGGCGATCGCGTGTGGGTCGGGCGCTGCATCCACTGCAACGCGCGCGTGGTGGTCGAGGAGAGCGGCGAGACGATCGCGACGATCGAGCACATCGAGCCGACGACCCACGGCGGGACCGACGACGTGGCGAACCTCGCGCTCGCGTGCGCGCGCTGCAACCAGGGAAAGGGCGCGCGCCTCGACGTGCGACGGCGCGACGATCCGACGTTGTGCGCGGTGATCGAGATGCTGAAGGCGCGGCGCGAGGAGCGCTGGCGCGAGCCGCTCTACTGATTGCGCTCGTAGAGCAGGCGCAGGCCCTCGAGCGTGAGGTCGGGGACGACCTCCTCGATCGTGCGCGACTCCGGCGCGACGAGGCGCGCGAGGCCGCCGGTCGCGAGCACGCGACACGGGCCCTCGATCTCGTCGCGGATGCGATCGACGAGCCCGTCGACGAGCCCGACGTAGCCGAACACGATGCCCGACTGCACCGAGTGCTGCGTGTTGCGGCCGATCGCGCGCGGCGGCTTCGCGATCGGGATGCGCGACAGGCGCGCGGCGCGGCTGAAGAGCGCCTCGGCGCTGATCTGCATGCCCGGCGCGATCACGCCGCCGAGGAACTCGCCCTTCGGCGAGACGCAATCGAAGTTCGTGCCGGTGCCGAAGTCGACGACGACGACCGCGCTCTTGCAGCGCTCGTACGCCGCGACCGCGTTCGCGATGCGGTCGGCGCCGACCTCGCGCGGGTTCTCGTAGAGGATCGGCATGCCCGTCTTGATGCCCGGGCCGACCTGCATCGTCTCGTGCCCGAACGCGCGACGCGCGGCGTGGCAGATCGGATCGGTCAGCGCCGGCACCACCGACGCGACGATGCTCGCGTGCACGTGCCGTCGATCGACGCCCGCGACGTCCATGAGGGTCAGGAGCAGGACGAGGATCTCGTCGCTGGTGCGGCCCTTCGAGCTCTCGATGCGGAAGTCGTGCGCGAGCTTCGAGCCGTCCCACAGCCCGAGCACGGTGTGCGTGTTGCCGACGTCGATCGTGAGGAGCATGCGCGCGTCCGGCTCCAGAATCTCTCGCGGCGCGAAGGCTCAGCGCGGACGCAGCGCGAGCGTGCGCTGCATCAGGCGCCCGAACGTCGCGGGCTCGAGATCCATCGGGCGCGCGACGCGCGCGACGGGACCGCTCGCGACGGGCTCGACGGGGTGCAGCTCGGCGGCCTCGTGCGGACGCGTCGCGAGGTCGCGCGCCTGCTGCTCGGCGCGCTCCTGCGCCTGCTGCTCCGCGCGGGCCTGGGCCTCGCGCTCGGCGCGCGCACGGGCCTCGCGCCCGGCACGCTCTTGCGCCTCGCGCTCGGCACGCTCGGCGGCTTCACGCTCGGCGCGCGCGCGGGCCTCGCGCTCGGCGGCTTCACGCTCGGCGCGCGCGCGGGCCTCGCGCTCGGCGGCTTCACGCTCGGCGCGCGCGCGGGCTTCGCGCTCGGCGGCTTCACGCTCCTTGGCCTCGCGCTCCTGCTGCTCGCGCGCTTCGCGCTCGGCTCGCTCGCGCTCGGCGCGCGCTTCGGCCTCGCGCATCGCGCCCTCGGTGACCTCGATCTCGCCGGTGTGCACCTCGGCGAATTCGCCGGTCTCCGCGAGCTCCTCGTCCTCGTCGACGACGACCTCGATGTCCGGCTCCGCCTTGTCGCGCGGGACCGCGAGCGCCTGCTCCATCGGCGTCGGCGCGCGCATCTTCGCGGGCGTCGCTCCGACCGCCGCGGGCTTCGCCGCGACCGGCGTCGGTGCGACCGCGACCGGCGTCGGTGCGACCGGTGCGATCGCGACCGGCGCGGCGGCCTTCGTCACCGCGCCCGCGCCGATGCGCCCGCGCAGCACGTCCTCGAGGCTCGGCGGTGCCGGCCTGCGGTTGCGCTGCACGCGTGCGAGCAGCGCCTCGAGCTTGCCGACGTCGCTCATCCCGCCGCCTCCGCGTCCGCGCCCACCGCGAGGCGCCCGACGATCGCGGGCACGTCGTCGCCGGCGCGCGACCAGTTCCACACGAGCTCCGCGATCTGCGGATCGACCAGCAGGAAGCGCCCGTCGCTCGACACCGGCACGCACGCGACCTCGTGCCGCGCGAGCGCCGAGAAGAGCCCGCCGAGCAGCGCCGCGATCGCGAGATGATCCGCGTCGAGCTGCGGCAGCTGATCGAGCCGCGCGCAGAGCGCGTCGCCCCAGCGCTCGAGGCGCAGCCGGCCCCAGCCGAAGAGCGACACGATGGTCGCCGCGTGACCGAGCACGAGCTCGGGCGGCGCCTCGCGCGCCTCGCCCTCGAGCGCGCGCGCGACCTCTTCGCCCATGTGGCGACCGAGGCGACGCACGGCGGTGAGATCTCCGTTCTGCACCGCGGCGGAAACGAGCGGCGCGACGACGGTGTCGGAGAGCACGAGGACCCGGTTCCCACTCCGCGCTCGCACCTCGCCTCCCGCGAGGTCGAACTCGAAGAAACCCCCGGGGTCGAAGGGCGAAGGCTGAGGCATGCTCGAGTGGCTCTCCTGCCCGTGCTTGTGTAGAAGCTTCGCAGGCTCGGTGTCAACTTCCGTTCGGTTTTCGCGCACCTGCGCGCTGGTGGTGATCGCGCTCGTCGCGTCCGTCGCGCGCGCGCAGGACGGCGACGTGCCCCGCGAGGACGGCGTCATCGACGCGTGGGCGCGCGCCATCGCCGAGGGCTCGATGCCGCGCTGGACCGGGCCGCGCGTCGCGTGGACCGAGCCGACGCCGCGCCCCGCGGACGACGCGCTCGTCGCGCGCTCGTGGCGCGCGCCCGTGGCGGTGCACGGAGCCGACGAGGCGCGCGTCGCGACGACGCTCCGCGCGCTCGAGACGGCGCATGCGTGGATGGCGTCGAACGGGTGGGGCGAGCCCCATTCCGACGGCGGTCGCGGCGGGGGTGACGAGCTCGACGTCTATCTCGTCGACGCGCTGCCCGCGGCGGGTCGCTTCGAGGAGCCCGAGGCTGCGCCCGGCGAGAGCGACGAGGTCCCGCCGCGCTGGGTGCGGGTCGGGTGGGACGTGCCGATCGCGTGGGCGTCGCTCGACGCGGTGACGAGCTTTGCGACGATCGACGCGCGCAGCGCCGACCTGGCGAGCTGTGCGGTGTACGCCTACGCGCAGGCCGTGCTCGCACAGCAGGATCCCGCGGAGGCGCCCGCGTGGCGCCGCGCGATCGGCGCGTTCGTCGCGTGGCAGGTCACGGGCTCGTTCGGGTGCGCGGAGGACGCGATCGCGGCGCAGCAGGCCGCGGCGCATCGCGGGCTGGTCTCGCACGCGCCGGGCTCGGGCGAAGGCGGCGCGATGCTGCTCGGCGCGATCAGCGCGCGCCACGACGGAGGCAGCGGCGACTTCGTGCGCGACCTGGTGCAGGGGGCACGGCAGTGGACGTGGGAGGGCGAGGGACTGCGCGCGGAGCCCGACGTGTGGCACGCCGTCGCGCACTTCTTGTCGCTCTCGCGCACGCGCGGGACGTGGCCGCGATTGCTCGAGGAGGTCGCGGTCGCGCGCTACTTCACCGGCCCGCGCGCGGGCCTCGGCGCAGGGGCGATCGCGATGATGCGCGACGTGCCCGGCGAGGTGCCGGTCGCGCGCGTGGAGTGGGCGCGACTGCCGCGCTCGCCGTACCGCGGTGAGCTCGAGCTCGAGCCGGGCGGCAGCGCATACGTGCGCGTCGACGTGCGCGGCGCGCCCGAGGGATCGCGGCTGCGCGTGTGGCTGCGCGGCGAGCACGGCGTGACGTGGTCGATGGTCGCGGTGCGCCTCGACGCGAGCGGGCGCGAGCTCGGTCGGATGCGCACGCCGATTCGTCGCGAGCCGCGCGCGTATCTGCCGATCGAGCTCGACGCGAGCGTCGCCGAGGTGCTCGTCGTGATCACGAACGTGTCGTGGCGCAGGCCCGACGCCGACGAGCCCGACGAGAACGTCCGCGGGTTCCGCGTCGTCGTCGATCGCGCTGCCGAGAGCGACTAGGTCGTGGGCGCGCGGACTCCCGAGTCCACGGCGTGGACTTCCGAGTCCGCGCACGCGGACTTCCGAGTCCACGGCGTGGACTCCGTCAGCGTCGCCGCGCGAGCAGCGCGAGCGCGATCACGATCCACACCAGGGAGCCTTCGCGCCGCGCGCCGATCGCGCAGTGTGCCCCGCCGCGCGGCACCGCGATGCCACGCGCGCTCTCGTCGACGCGCACGTCGATCGCGGATGCGCCGATCGCGATCCCACTCGCCTCGCCCTCGATCACGACGCGCTCGCCCGCGGGCGCGTCGATCGTGATCGGAGCCTCGGCGCGCCCGTGCGCGATCGCCGCGCGCGCGAGCACGCGACCGTTCGTGCGCAGCACGAGCTCACCGCCGTGCACCGGCGCGCCGTCGACGTCGATCACACGCGCGATCGCGTGCACGTCGGTCGCGCGAGGGAGCGCGAGCGTGCGCGTCAGAGAGAGCGCGCTGCGCTCGGGATCGATCGCGCGCGCGACGTCGGGCGCGAGGCGCGCGTCGAGCCAGCGATCGACGCGCAGCACGCCGGCGCCGCGCGTGTCGGTCCACGCGTCGGTCGCGTCGGTCGCGTCGGTCGTGGTGGCGAGGAGTGCGCGATCCCGCTCGAGATCCGCGGGTGAGGTCGCGAGCGCGAGCGCGTAGGCCCCGGCGACGACCGCTGCGGCGGCCGAGCTCCCCTCGAGCACGAGGTGCGTCTCGTCGACCCGCCGCCGATCGAGCACCGGGCGCGAGCCGCCGATCAGGTTCCACGGATCGTCGGGCTCGAGATCGCTCGAGAGCGCGGCGGCGAAGAACCCGCCCGGCGCGATCACGTCGGGACGCGGACGCCCGGCCGACGACGGCCCACGGGCCGAGAACGTCGCGCTCCCGTCGTCGCGCGCCTGCAGCGCGAGCGCACCGTGCTCGGCGTGCGAGATCGATGCACCGACCGCGATCACCTCGGGGGTCGTCGCGGGGATCGTGACCGACTCGCCGGGCACGACGTGGACACCATCGAGCGTCGCCGTGCCGAGCGTCGCGCCGAGGCGCGCCTCGACGATCCACGCGTCGAACGGCACGTCGCGTCCTTCGATCACGAGCTCGTAGTCGCCCGCATGCAGCATCGCGTCCGCGCCGCCGCCGCCGACCACCGCGCGCATCGCGCCCGCGTCGCGCGCGTCGAGGAGCAGATAGCCGCTCTCGTGACCGGTCATCGCGATCTCGCCCTCGCGCGCGCGGAGCGAGGTGCCGTTCGGCGCGACCCACGACACGTCGCGCGCTCCGCGCACCACCATCGCGACCCAGTGCGCGTCGGTCGTGCGCGGCGTCGGCACGTGGAGCGTGACGCGCGCGGGCGCACCGGGCAGCGCGCGTCCGGTCGCGTGGATCGCACGATCGCCGTCGTTGCCTGCCGCGACGACGAGCGCGCGTCCTTCGCGCGCCATCGCGCCGAGCGCGCGAGAGAGCGGCTCGCTCGCGTCGTGCGCTCCGTCGTGCCCGCCGAGCGCGAGCAGCGCGACGGTGCGCGCCGGGTCGTCGGTCAGCGCGAAGCAGAGCTCGGTCGCGCGCACGACGTCGTCGTCCTCGAACCCCGCGGCGTCGGCGCGCAGCGTGCGCACGACGATCAACGACGCGCGCGGTGCGACGCCGGCGAGCGGCCCCGGCGTGTCGCCGCCGCTGTCGTCGCCCGCGGCGATCGAGGCGATCGCGGTGCCGTGCCCGTGTCGATCTCCAGGCAGCGGCGTGCCCGCGGCGAGCGCGGCGTCGATCGTCGCGCGTGCATGGATCGCGACGCCGTAGCGCGCCTCGAGCTCGAGATGATCGCCGGTCGGCGTCGCGCGCTCGAGATCGACGAGCCACTCGATGCGCGTGTGCCCGTCGGCGTCGCGCAGATCGCGATGGCGGGGATCGACGCCGGTGTCGATGACGCAGATCGTCGCCCCCTCGCCGAGCCCGTGGCGCGCCCACACGAGCGGCGCGCCGACCGCACCGGCCGGAGAGAGCAGCGGCTGGCGCGGGTAGCGTGGCGAGGCGAGCGCGCGCGCGAGCCGCGGCGGCATCTGCGCGCGCGCGGTGCCCGACAGGAGCACGAGCAGCGCGACGACGGCGATCCGCACGACCATCGCGCGAATCGTAGTCGAGCGCTCGGTCGATCGTGGAGGCGGTCCGCGACGCGGCGTCGTGATCACGAATCGGGATCGCGGAACATCGTCCAGAGCCTCACGCCCGTTCCCGGCAGCGGCGCGTCGGTGAGCACTCGGTACCCGTGCGCCGAGTGGTGACCAGCCGGTCCGGATCGCGGTCGCCCTGCTCGCGGTGGCGAGACGGCGCCCGGGTCGGAGCTCAGCGCCGCGAGCGGCGGCGCCGGCGACGGCGGATCGCGGTCTCGCCGTCGCCCTCGGGGTGCATCGCTTCCGCGTGCAGATCGGGGGCCTTCTGGCCGCGCGCGGCGTGCTCGAGCTCGAAGAGCTGCACGGCCTCCTCGAAGAAGTCGCGGCGCGTGAGCGGCGCGTGGCGCCCGGCGCGCAGGCGGCGCTGCGATCCGATGATCGCGCGCATGCGCTCCTTCATGCGGCGCGGCACCGCGAGCGACTCGGTGACCTCGTGCATGAAGTCCTCGTAGGCGACGCTGGGATCCTTCGCGCCCTCGATCGCTTCCTCGATCGGGCCGAGCAGCAGCGCGCCGAGCAGCACCGAGTCGCTCGGCACGCGCTTGTTGCGCACCGCCGCGTCGATCGCGTCGAGGCGCCCCCAGAGCAGCTTCGAGCGCGGCGCGTCGTCGTCGAGGAACGAAGCGAGCTCGGGCAGCACGACCGAGAGCACGCCCATCTCCCACGCGAGCCAGACCGAGCGGTGCGCCGCACCGCCGCGCAAGAGCCGCAGGATCTCCTCGAGAAGGCGCGGCTTCGCGGCCTTCAGGAGCTCCTCGCGCTGCGCGACCATCGCGTCGTAGCAGTCGGGATCGATGCCGAGATCGAGGCGCGCCGAGAACTTGATCGCGCGCAGGATGCGCACCGGGTCCTCGCGGAAGCGCACGTCCGGCAGGCCGATCGTGTTGATCGCGCGGCGCTCGAGATCGCGCAGGCCGCCGACGTAGTCGATCACCTCGCCGCGCTCGACGTCGTAGAAGAGCCCGTTGATCGTGAAGTCGCGGCGGAGCGCGTCCTCGTGCGGCTCGCCGAAGACGTTGTCGTTGCGGATGAGCAGATCCGCGTCGTCGTCGCGCGCCTTCATCGCGGGGCGCAGCACGGTCGCGACGTCGAGCTCGCCGCTGTCGATCGCCTCGCGTGCCTCTTCGGCCTCGGCGACGAACGTGTCTTCGTCGGCCGCCGCCGTGGGATCGCGGCGGAACGTGGCGGTCTCGATGACCTTGCCGCCGCCGAAGAGGATGTGCGCGAGGCGGAAGCGACGGCCGATGATCCGGCAGTTGCGGAACAGCTGCTTGACGTCGTGGGGACGCGCGCTCGTCGCGACGTCGAAGTCCTTCGCCTTGCGACCGAGCAGCAGGTCGCGCACGCAGCCGCCGACGAGGTACGCGCGGTAGCCGTTGCGGTGCAGGCGGCGCAGCACCTTGAGCGCGTCCTCGTCGAGGTGCTCCGAGGGGAACGCGCGGCGGTGGATCGTCGGCTTGGGGCCGGTCGTCGGGAGCGGCGGGAGCTCCGGGACGCGGTTCGGCGCCGAGCGCGCATCGCGATCTCGCTCTCGCGGGCGCTCGCGGCGATCACGGTCGCGCTCTCGCTGGCGCGTCGCGCGATCGGCGGCGCGCAGCTCGCGGACGATCGCGAGGTCGGCCTCGGTCACGGCGTCGGGATCGCCGTACGCGAAGAGCTCGGCGCGCTCCGTCGCGACGACGTCGTCCGGAGTGACGTCGCGCGCGGGGTCGGACGCGATCTCCTCGACGGTCTCGACCAGCATCACGACCTCGGCCGCGACGATCGCGGGCTCGGACGCTGCGGCCTCGGGATCGGACGCTGCAGCCTCGGACGCTGCGGCCTCGGGCTCGGACGCTGCAGCCTCGGACGCTGCGGCCGGCGGCGGGCGCCGGCTGCGGCGTCGGCGGTCCGAGGGGCGCCGCGCCTCGGTCGTTTCCTCTGCGGTCTCGGCGGAGATCGCGGCGTCGGTCGCGGTCGGCGCTTCGGCCGCGGTCTCGTCCGCGGGCTTCTTGCGGCGGGTGCGCTTCTTCTTCGGAGGCTCGACCTCGTCGGTCGTGGTCTCCGCGGCGATCGTCGCGGGCGGGCGGCGGCTGCGCGATCGCCGGGCGCGGGGCGCGCCGTTCGTCACCGCTGCGGAGCCGTTCGCGTCGCGCTCGCCTGCTTCGTTCGACGCGTCGTCGGACGCCAGGTCTGCGCGCGGGTCGGGCTCGGGGTTCGAGGAATCCATGAATCGGGTCAGCCTGTCCGCCGACGTGTCGGCGACAGCACGATCCCCGCGTCTCCCGCGCTCCGAAACAGCACCTTCGGCCGAACGGGGCGAACCGGACCCGGCGGGGAATGCGGGGCCAGACCGACCTGTAGCAGTGCTCCGTTCCGGGGGCAACGGGCCCCGATCCTGCTCGGACGCGGAGGCGCGGCGCACGGCATCGCGGAATTGCGAGCGATTTCGCGCGCTTCTGGACGCCACTCCGCGCGACTCCCGGCGGACGGCCGGCCGGTTCGCGCCGGTCTGGGCAGGTGCCCACTCCCGATCTCGGACGTCACGCCAGCGTCTTGCGGAAGCGTGTCGCCGCGAGGACCGCGAGGGTCCCGCCGATCGCCGCGAGCGCGAGGATCTCGGGCAGCAGGTCCTCGGGGCCGGCGCCGCGCAGGAGCACTGCACGCATCGCGATCGCGTAGTGCCGCAGCGGGTTCACCAGCGTGAGGGGCTGGAGCCACGCCGGCATCGCGTGGATCGGCGTCATGATCCCCGAGAGCAGCGCCGCGGGCAGCATGAAGAGGAAGCCGCCCATGAACGCCTGCTGCTGGGTGCGGCTGATCGTCGAGATGAGCAGGCCCGCGCTCAGCGTCGCGACGAGATAGAGCAGCGTCACGCCCGAGAGCAGCACGAGCGAGCCGCGGATCGGCATGTCGAACCCGTACGCGCCGACCGCCATCGCGAGGCCGAAGTCGAAGAGCCCGATCGCGGCGAACGGGAGCATTTTGCCGGCGATGAGCACGGCGGGGCGCACCGGCGTGACGAGCACCTGCTCGAGCGTGCCGCTCTCGCGCTCTCGCGCGAGGCCCATCGCGGTGATGATCGTCGTCACGACGAGCAGCAGCATCGCCATGATGCCGGGCACCATGTAGATCGGCGTGCGGAGGCGCGGGTTGTAGAGGACGCGCGCTTCGAGCGAGGGCGCGGGCGTGATGCGCGGCGCCGACGCGCCGAGGCGCGCGAGGCGCTCGCCGATCGCTTCGCGCGCCGCGACCTGCGAGAAGCGCGACGCGGCGTTCGCCGCGACGCTGCTCTTGTTGGGGTTCGTGCCGTCGACGATGACCTGCACGGTCGCGGGCTCGTGCGGCACGCCGCGCGCGATGCGGCGTGCGAAGTCCTGCTCGATCACGACCGCGGCCGCCGCGCGGCCGGTGACCAGCGCGCGCGCGGCCTCGTCGGCGGTGAGCGCCTCGCCCGCGAGCTCGAGCGTGCGATCGGCGAGCAGGCGCTGCACGAAGGTGCGCGATGCGGCGCTGCGATCGTGATCGACGACGACCGTGGGGACGCGATCGATCTCGAAGCTCACCGCGTTGCCGAAGATGACGAGCTGCAGCACCGGCGCCGCGATGAGCAGCGCCATCATGCGCTTGTCGCGCAACGTCTGGCGAACCTCCTTCGTCACCACGGCACGCAGCGCGGCGAGCATCACGCGATCTCCCGCTTGAAGCGGCGCGTCGCGATCGCGAGCACGACCATCGCGAAGATCGCGAGCGCGAGCACGTCGCCCCAGAGCTCGGCGAAGCCGTTGCCGCGCAGGAGCACGCCGCGAAGCGCGTCGATGAAGTAGCGCGCGGGCACGACGTTCGAGATCACTTGGAGCGGCAGCGGCATGTTCTCGATCGGGAAGAGGAACCCCGAGAGCAACATCGACGGCAGCATCGAGCTCATCGTGGCGACCTGGGTCGCGACCATCTGGTTCTGGGTCACGACGCTGATCAGCAGGCCCTGGCCGAGCATGCCGACGAGGAAGAGCAGCGCGCACACGCCGAGCGCGACGGGATCGCCGCGCATGGGCACGTCGAAGATCCACGCGCCCGACGCGAGCACGAGAAGCACCGCGATCGCGCCGAGCCCGAGGTAGGGCAGCAGCTTGCCGACGACGATCTCGAGGCGCGAGACCGGTGTCGCGAAGAGCTGCTGCATCGAGCCGCGCTCCCACTCGCGCGCGACGGTGAGCGCGGTGAGCAGGACGGCGACGATCGCGAGGACGTACGCCGCGAGCCCCGGCACGAGATAGAGCGCGGAGCGCGCCTGCGGGTTGAACCAGGTGATGACGCGCGTGTCGATCGGCGGGGAAGGGCGCGCGCCGCGCGCGGCGAGATCGCCGCCGATCACCGCGACCAGCGCGTCGACCTTCGCGAGCACGTTCGTCGCGGTGCTGTTGTCGGCGCCGTCGACGAGGAGCTGGAGCTCGGTCGCGCGGCCCGCACCGAGATCGTCGGCGAACCCGACCGGGATGATCAGCGCGGCGGCGGCGTCGCCGGTGACGAAGAGGTGCTCGGCCTCGCTCGGATCGTCGACGCGCGCGACCTCGATCAGCTCGCCGCTCGCGATCATGCGGCGCACCAGCTCGCGCGACGTCGCGGTGCCGTCCTGATCGACGACGACCAGCGGGATGTCGTCGAGATCGAAGCTCACGCCGAACCCGAAGAGCACGAGCATCACGACCGGCATCCCGAGCGCGAGGTACAGCGTGCGCACGTCGCGCAGGACGTGGAGCACCTCCTTGTGCGCGATCGCGAGGACGCGGGTGAGCGTGCGGGTCATGCGCCCGCTCCTCGGATGCGCTGCTCGGTGCCCGCGTCCGCGGCCGCGAGGAACACGTCCTCGAGCGTCGGCGTGATGCGCTCGATCGAGCGGATCGTCGCGCCGCTCGACGCGAGGATCGCGCGCACGTCTTCGTCGCTCGTGCGCGCGGCGTCGATCCGCACGTGGAGGCCGGTGCCGAAGCCGTCGGCGCCGATCACGCCGTCGTGGGCGCGCAGCGCGGGGAGCGCGCGAGAGAGCAGCGCGCCCTCGATGCGGAGCATCGTGCCCGGGACGAGATCGCGCTTGAGCGCGGCGGGCGTGTCGAGGGCGACGAGCTTGCCCGCGACCATCAGCCCGATGCGCGCGCAGTACTCGGCCTCGTCCATGTAGTGCGTCGTGACGAACACCGTCGTGCCCTCGCGCGCGAGGCCGCGGATCAGCGTCCAGAAGTCGCGGCGCGAGCTGGGATCGACGCCCGCGGTGGGCTCGTCGAGGAAGACGATCCCGGGCCGATGGAGGAGCGCGGAGCCGAGCGCGAGCCGCTGGCGGAGACCGCCGGGGAGCGAGCCCGTGAGGTCGTCCTCGTGGGCGCGCATGCCGACGTGATCGAGCACCTCGTCGATGCGCGCGCGCAGCGCCTTGCCGCTCGCGCCGTAGATGCCGCCGAAGAACTCGAGGTTGTCGCGGACCGTGAGGTCCAGATAGAGCGAGAACTTCTGCGACATGTACCCGATGCCGCGCTTCACCTTCTCGGGCTCGCGCGCGACGTCGGCGTCCGCGACGATCGCGCGGCCCGCGGTGGGCGCGAGCAGGCCGCAGAGCATGCGGATCGTCGTCGACTTCCCGGCGCCGTTCGCGCCGAGGTAGCCGAAGATCTCACCGCGCTCGACGTGGAACGACACGTCGTCGACCGCCTTGAACGCACCGAAGTGCTTCGCGAGGTGGTCCACCGTGATCGCATGCTCCGCGCTCATGCGGCCTGCCTCTCCGCGAGCGCGACCTTCGCGAGGAACACGTCTTCGAACGCCGGCTGCGCCGGCGCGAGGCTCGCGCCCGCGACACGCACCGCGCCCGCGACGCGATCGCTCGCGCCCGGCGCGATCACCACGCGCAGCTGCGCGCCCGCGGGCGAGCTCGCGAGCACCTCGGGGAGCGACGCGAGGATCGTGTGCACCGCCTCGCGATCCCCGCCGACGACCTCGGCGGTCGGGCACTCGAGATCGCGCACGAGCACGTTGGGATCACCCTCGCTGAGCACGCGCCCCTGGTGGACCAGCGCGACGCGATGACAGCGCGACGCCTCGTCCATGTAGGGCGTCGAGACGAGCACGGTCATGCCCTGATCGACGAGCTCGTAGATCAGCTCCCAGAGCTCGCGGCGCGAGACGGGATCGACGCCATTCGTCGGCTCGTCCATGAGCAGCACCTCGGGCTGGTGGAGGAGCGCGCACATCAGCGCGAGCTTCTTGTACATGCCGCCCGAGAGCGCGTCGGCGCGGCGCGCGGTGAACGCGCCGAGGCGCGTGATCGAGAGCAAGCGCTCGCGCCGCTCGCGGTACTGCGCGCGCGAGAGGCAGAAGAGCTTCGAGAAGAACTGCATGTTCTCCTCGATCGAGAGATCACCGTAGAGGCTGTGCTCCTGCGGCATCAGGCCGAGCGCGTCGCGGACCTTCTGCGCGCCCTTCCACGGATCTTCTCCCAGCACGCGCACCATCCCGCTCGTCGGGCGCACCAGCCCCGCGATCATGCGCATCGTCGTCGTCTTGCCCCCGGCGTCGGGACCGACGAGCCCGAAGAGCTCGCCGCGCCGCACCTCGAGCGAGAGCCCGCGCACCGCGTGCACCGGCGCCTTCTTCGTTCCGAAATCTCGAACGAGATCGCGCGCGTCGATCGTAATTCCGAGACCGCTCATCGCAGGGTCACCTGCACCGGCATGCCGGGGCGCAAGCGGCGCTCGGGGTTCGGCACCGCGACCTCGATCGCGTAGACGAGGCGGTCGCGATCGGTGCGCGTCTGGATGTTGCGCGGCGTGAACTCCGCTTCGTTCGCCACGGTGATCACGCGGCCCGCGAAGCGCTGGTCGGGCCACGCGTCGGCGATCACCTCGGCGTCGCGATCGGTGCGTGCCTCCGCGAGCTCGGCGTTCGGCAGGTAGAACGTCGCGCGCACCTCCGTGAGATCGACGAGCCGCACCACGATCGCGCCCGGCGACACGATCTCGCCCGCCTCGAAGTAGACCTCCTCGAGCACTCCGTCGCGCGGCGCGCGCACCACGCACTCGTCGACCGCGATGCGCTGCAGGTCGCGGAGCGCCTCGAACGCGCCGAGCGTGCTCGCCGCGGCGCGCGCCTGCGCGTCCGCCGCGTCGATCTGCGCGCGCGCGATGCTGATCTGCGCGCGCGTCGCGCGGCTCTGGGCACGCGCCGCCTCGACCTCGGTCTCCGCGCCGACCGCCTGCGACTGCGCCATGTCGCGGCTCTGCGCCGACGCCGCGGGCCCGAGGCTCGCGACGCGCGCCGCTTCGCGCGCGTACGTCTCCTGCTGCACCGACGCCGCCGAGATCCGCACCTCGGCCGCGCGCGCCGCCGCGCTCGCGGCGACCGTGCTCCGCGACGCCGTCTGCACCGCTGCCAGCGAGCCCGCGAGCTGCGCGCGCGCCGCGTCGATCCGCGCCTCGGCCTCCGCGAGCCGCGCGCGCTCCTGAAGGCAGTCGAGCTCGAGCAGCGCATCGCCCGCGTGGACCTCCGCGCCCTCCCGTGCGTGCAGCTGGACGATGCGACCCGAGATGCGCGAGCCCACGTCGACCGCGACCGCCTCGACCACGCCCGCGCCGCCCGGCGGTCCGCTCTGCGCCTCGCGTTGCGCGCGGATGCGGAGCGTGAGGGCGAGCACGAGGAGCAGGACGAGGACGGTGCCGGCAGCGACGACGCGCTTCATGTCGGGCCTGCTTCGCAACCCGCGTGCCTCTCGCTCCTGCGCCTGTTTTTTCGGGCGAGCCGCTCGAGCTGTCGGGGGTGTCGGACGGTGCGCGCCGGATCTCCGGACGCTTCGGCCGCCGCGATCCCGCGTGATCTCGCGGACCCTGCGTGGCTCGTGGTTTGCTGAGCCGGTGACCGGAGCCTCGCGTCCTTTGCAAGCACCCGCATCGCATCCCCGCACGCTCGAGGAACGCGCGAAGGCGCTCGACGATCTCGAGCAGCTCGCGAGCTCGCGCGTCGTCGGCGAGATCATCCGTCACCGCAAGCGTCTCGCGCCCGTCGGGCTCACGATCATCCTCGGGCTCTCCTGGGTCGGTCCCGCGGTCTGGCGGTGGACGCTGCTCGTCTTCGCGGTGCTCTCGATCGCGTCGCTCGGATACTTCGAGCGGCGCGCGTGGAAGGACGGACGGCTCAGCCACGGGCAGATGCTCGCGACCGCGTGGATCAGCGGGATCGCGCAGCTCGTCGTCGTGTTCGTGCTGGGCGGGCTCGCGGGGCCGATCGCCGTCGCGCTCCCGCTGATCTCGGTGGTGATGAACCTGATCGCGCCCACGCGCTTCGGGATGATCTTCGTCGCGTTCGTGCAGGTGCCGACGGTCTGGGTGTTCGCCGCGGTGCAGGCGTCGGGCGTGCTGCCCGATCTCGTCCCGAGCGCGTGGCACGGGCTCTTCGCGCCGCCGGGCACGCCGGGGTGGGGCCCGTGGTTCGGCGCGGGGTTCCTCTCGGTCGTGCTGCTCGGCGGGATGGCGATCGGCCGCGCGCTGCGCACCGTGCTCATGCAGATCCTGCGCGAGCAGGTCGAGGATCGCGATCGCGAGCTCGAGATGTACGAGGAGACGACGCGCGCGCTCTCGCAGATGACCGCGGAGATCGCGCACGAGCTCAAGAACCCGCTCGCGAGCATCAAGGGGCTCGCGGCGCTGGTGCGCAAGGATCTCGGCGGACAGACCGCGGAGCGCATGGACGTGCTCCGGCGCGAGGTCGACCGCCTGCAGCTCATCCTCGACGAGTTCCTCAGCTACTCGCGCCCGCTGGTCCCGATCGACGAGCAGCACGTCGATCTCCACGCGCTCACGCGCGAGGTGCTCGAGCTGCACGAGGGCATCGCCCGCCAGCGCGACGTGAGGCTCGTCGCACCGGACGGCGAGCTGCATCTCCGGTGCGATCCGAGGAAGATCAAGCGCGTGCTGATCAACCTCGTGCAGAACGCGATCGAGGCGAGCCCGCGCGACGGAGAGGTGCGTGTCGCGATTGAGCGCGACGGCACGAACGCGCGCATCGAGGTGCTCGACGAGGGCACCGGGATCGCGAGCGGCGCGGACGAGAAGCTGTTCACGGTGGGCTTCACCACGAAGGACGAGGGCACCGGCATCGGCCTCGCGCTCGCGCGTGGTCTCGCGCGGCAGCACGGCGGCGACCTCACGCTCGAGAACCGCGTCGATGCGCGCGGGTGCGTCGCGACGCTCGTGCTCCCGCCCGCGCCGATCGTCGCGCAGGAGGTGGCGTCGTGACGCGCGCGCTGGTGGTCGACGACGACGCGGGCGTTCGTTACACGCTGCGCGGCTTCCTCGAGGACGCGGGGCTCGACGTCGACGAGGCGAAGGACGGCGCGGACGCGCTCGCGCGCCTCGAAGATCACGCGCTCGTGATCACCGATCTGCGCATGCCGCGCATGGACGGGATGGAGCTCCTGCGCCGCATCAAGGCGCGGCCGGACGCGCCGGTCGTCGTGATGATCACCGCGCACGGCTCGGAGCGTCAGGCTGTCGACGCGATGAAGCTCGGCGCGTTCGACTACTTCAAGAAGCCGTTCGAGCCCGACGAGCTGCTCGCGGTGGTGCGCCGCGCGCTCGAGAGCGCGACGCTGCGCGCCGACAACACGCGCCTCGCGGGTGAGCTGAACCTCGCGCGCACGATGGTGTTCGATAGCGCGCCGATGAGCCGCCTCGCGGTGCTCGTGCAGCGCGTCGCGCCGCGCGACGTGACGGTGCTGATCACCGGCGAGAGCGGCACCGGCAAGGAGCGCGTCGCGGAGGCGATCGTGCGCGCGTCCTCGCGCCGTGATCGACCGTACGTGCGCTTCAACTGCGCCGCGATCACGCCCGACCTCGCGGAGGCCGAGCTCTTCGGGCACGCGAAGGGCGCGTTCACCGGCGCGCACCGCACGCGCGCGGGGCTCTTCCGCGAGGCCGACGGCGGCACGCTGCTGCTCGACGAGATCGGCGAGATGGACGGGCGCACCCAGGCGAAGCTGCTGCGCGTGTTGCAAGAAGGCGAGGTGCGTCCCGTCGGCGAGGATCGCCCGGTGGCGGTCGACGTGCGCATCGTCGCGGCGACGCATCGCGATCTCGCGCAGCTCGTGAGCGAGGGGAAATTCCGCGAGGATCTGCTCTATCGGCTCAAGGTCGTGCACCTCTCGGTGCCCCCGCTGCGCGAGCGTCCCGACGACGTGCCGATGCTCTTCCGGCACTTCCTCGATCGCTACGAGGAGCGCTTCGGCACCGGACCGCTGCGCGTGCCCGACGGCGTGATGGAGCGGCTCGTCGCATATCGCTGGCCGGGCAACGTGCGCGAGCTCGAGAACGCGGTGGAGAGCCTCGTCGCGCTGTCGAGCGATGGCGAGATCGATCCCTCGTTGCTCCCCGACGCGGGCGCGCCGAGCGCGAGCGCACCGACGAGCGCCGGCCTGAAGGAGCGCGTCGAGGCCTACGAGCGCGGGCTGATCGTCGCGGCGCTCAAGGAGTGCGGCGGCAACCGCAGCGAGGCTGCGCGACGGCTCGGCATCTCCCGTGCGACGCTGCACGAGAAGCTCAACAAGTACGGCCTCGGCGCCGCGGAGGAGTAGCTCGCATGCGACTGGCTCGACGCGAAGGTGTGTCATCCCTCGCCAACCCAACGCTCCTCGTCCTCGCGAGCTCGTTGTGCACGCTCGTGCTCGTGCTCGATCCGACGTCCGCGAGGGCGTGCTCGCTGCCGACCCCGTGCCCGGAGATCACGCACACGTCTCCGCCCGACGGCGCGACCGATGTCCCGCTCAACGTCGAGATCGAGGTCGCCTATCACATCGATCTCCCGCCCGGCCACGAGCCGGTGCAGCTGCGCGACGCGATCACGCTCCGCGACACGACGACCGGCGAGCTCGTCGCGCTCGAGCGCTCGCCCGTGTGGAACCGGATGCGCCCCGTCGCGATGCTCGCCGCGGATCGCACGTACGAGGTGCTCGGCGCGCGCGACTACGGACACCTCGCGATCGAGTGCGCGGCCGGAGCCGCGGAGGTGCTCGCGACGTTCACCACCGGCGACACGATCGACGACACGCCGCCGACCGCGCCGAGCGTGAGCGCAAGCGCGTGCTCGCCGGTGGTCTGCGGGAACGACGGGTGCTGCGGGCCGCACGTCGCTGCGGTCGTGCGGTTCACCTGGTCGTCGACCGACGACGGCGGCCTCGCGCTCGTGTACGCGAACGGCGCGGTCGGCGGAGTGCACACGATCTCGACCTCGGGATCGGTGGAGCGCATCGTGTCGGGCACCGGCACTGCGCTGCACATCGTGCCGCGCGTGCCGCGCGCGTCGGGCACCGGAGCCGGCCTCCTGGCGATCGATGCCGCGGGCAACGTGTCGGCGCCGACGCCGCTGCCGGCCGCCGATCTGGGCTGCGCGAACGACCTCGACCCCGACGGAGGCGTGCGCGCCGACGCGTCGGCGGACACCGACGCAGCGACGAGCGTGGACGCAGGCATCGATGCGGGCGCCGACGCGAGCACGGCGCGTGACGACTCGGGCTCGTGCGCGGTCTCGCGCGGCCGTGTGTCGCTCGCACCGATCGCGACGATGCTCGCGATCCTCGCGCTCGCGCTGCGTCGTCGTCCACGCGCCCGCGCGTGATCGCGCGGCGCGGGGGTACGCCGAAGGCCGACATCGGCGCTGCGTCCCGTGCGCTCTCACGCGAAAAACGAGGCAGGCCGCTCGGAGAGCTCGCGTATCGTAGCCCCGTCGTGGGGGAGGTCCTCGTGCGTCGCGCCACCTCGTTCGCTCTGCTCTTCGCTTCGCTCTGGCTCTTCGCGTCTGCCGCGTCCGCGCAGACGACCGTCCCGGGCGGCAACATCATCAACCAGACCTGGACTCCAGCCGGGAGCCCGTACCGCATCAACGGGGACATCATCGTTCCCGCGGGCTCCACGCTGACGATCCAGCCCGGCGTGGTGATCGACGTCGCGACGAGCGACGGGCAGGGCTCGGGCGCGAGCACGACACGCGTCGAGATCATCGTGCAGGGCTCGCTGCGGGTGGAGGGCACGGCGTCCTCGCCGGTCACGATCCGCAGCACGGGCTCGGCCGTCGGCAGCTGGTGGGGCATCGCGGTCCAGAGCGGGGCCAGCGAGGCGATCATCCGCTACGCGAGCATCGAAGAGGCCACCTACGGGATCCGCTCGAGCGCCGCGGGCAGCGCGCTCGTCGTCGCCGACACGACCATCCACACTTCGCAGTACGGCCTCTGGCTGGACGCCGGCGCACCCGACCTGCAGCGCCTGACCGTGCACTCGTGCTCGAACGCGGGCGTGCGGATCACGCCGGGCGCCGGCGCGACGCTGACCGATGCGGTGCTGCGCAACAACTCGACGTACGGCCTCCACGTCGAGCAGAACGCGTCGAGCACGGTCGACACGGTGCTGCGTCGGAGCACGGTGAACGCCAACGGCACGTACGGCGTGCACGTGGAGTCGACCGCGGGGGCGCGCGCAGTGCGCGTGCTCGACAGCATCGTGACGAACAACGGCGGCTTCGGCGTGAACCGCTCGGGGGCGGGCACGGTGATCGAGGTCTCGCACAGCGACGTGTGGAACAACGGCACGAACTTCTCGGGCTCGCCGATCACGCAGTCGAACAACATCGCGTCGAACCCGCTCTTCGTGAGCGCGCCGACGAACCTACGGCTGACCTCGAATTCGCCGGCGCGCTTCGCGTCGAGCACGGGAACGGACATCGGCGCGCTGCCTTACACCGGCGACGCGACGGCGGGACTGCACGGGACGCTCTGGGTGAACACGACGCTGACCGCGGCGGGCAGCCCGTACACCGTCGCGGGCGACCTGACGGTCGCGCCGGCCGTCGTGCTGACGATCGAGCCCGGCGTGACGCTCCGCTTCGCGAACAGCAGCGACGCCATGGGGTCGGGTGAGGTCACCACGCGCGCCGAGCTGCGCGTCTTCGGTCGTGTGGTCGCGGCGGGCACCGCCGAGCGCGAGATCACCTTCGAGAGCTCGGGGACCAGCATCGGCGCGTGGTACGGCGTGCGCCTCTACGGCACCGGCAGCTCCACCTTCGATCACGTGACGATCCGCCGGGGCACCTACGGTCTCTACCAGAGCGCGGCGGCCAACCACGTCGTGCAGCGCACGACGATCCACGACGCGCAGTACGGCGTGTGGGTCGCGATCGGTGGGCTCGTCGCGGACTCGCTCACCGTGCACTCGTGCTCGAACGCGGGCGTGCGGGTCACGGCGGGCGGGGGCGCGACGCTGACGAACACGGTGCTGCGCAACAACTCGACGTACGGCCTCCACGTCGAGCAGAACGCGTCGAGCACGGTCGACACGGTGCTGCGTCAGAGCACGGTGAACGCCAACGGCACGTACGGCGTGCACGTGGAGTCGACCGCGGGGGCGCGCGCAGTGCGCGTGCTCGACAGCATCGTGACGAACAACGGCGGCTTCGGCGTGAACCGCTCGGGGGCGGGCACGGTGATCGAGGTCTCGCACAGCGACGTGTGGAACAACGGCACGAACTTCTCGGGCTCGCCGATCACGCAGTCGAACAACATCGCGTCGAACCCGCTGTTCGTGAGCGCGCCGACGAACCTGCGGCTGACCTCGAATTCGCCGGCGCGCTTCGCGTCGAGCACGGGAACGGACATCGGCGCGCTGCCTTACGGCGGCGACGCGACGGCGGGACTGCACGGGACGCTCTGGGTGAACACGACGCTGACCGCGGCGGGCAGCCCGTACACCGTCGCGGGCGACCTGACGGTCGCGCCGGCCGTCGTGCTGACGATCGAGCCCGGCGTGACGCTCCGCTTCGCGAACAGCAGCGACGTCATGGGGTCGGGTGAGGTCACCACGCGCGCCGAGCTGCGCGTGTTCGGTCGTGTGGTCGCGGCGGGCACCGCCGAGAGCGAGATCACCTTCGAGAGCTCGGGGACCAGCATCGGCGCGTGGTACGGCGTGCGCCTCTACGGCACCGGCACCTCGACCTTCGATCGCGTGACGATCCGCCGGGGCACCTACGGGCTCTACCAGAGCGCGGCGGCCAACCACGTCGTGCAGCGCACGACGATCCACGACGCGCAGTACGGCATCTGGATCGCGATCGGCACGATGGTCGCCGACGCGATCACGGTCCACTCGTGCTCGAACGCGGGCGTGCGGGTCACGCCGAGCGGGGGCGCGACGCTGACGAACGCGGTGCTCCGCAACAACTCGACCTATGGGCTCCACGTCGAGCAGAACGCGTCGACCACGCTCGACACGCTTCTCCTGAGCAGCACGGTGAACGCCAACGGGACCTACGGCGTGCACGTCGAGTCGAGCGCGGGCGCGCGGTCCGTGCGGGTGCTGAACAGCATCGTGACGAACAACGGCGGCTTCGGCGTGAACCGCTCCGGGGCGGGCACGGTGATCGAGGTCGTGTCGAGCGACGTCTGGAACAACGGCACGAACTTCTCGGGCTCGCCGATCGTACAGAGCGGGAACATGTCGGCGAACCCGCTGTTCGTCGCGGCGCCGAGCGACCTGCGCCTCACCGGATCGAGCGTGTGCGTCGACGCGGCGAGCGTGATGCTCGCGCCCGATCACGATCGCAACGGCGTCGCGCGCCCGCTCGACGGCAACGGGATCGGCGGCGCGCAGTTCGACATGGGCGCGTACGAGTTCCCGTACATGGTCATGTGCGGCAACGGCGTCGTGGAGACCGGCGAAGCGTGCGACAGCGGCGCGAACAACGGTCAGTACGGCCACTGCAACGCGGGCTGCACCGGCCTCGGGCCGCGCTGCGGCGACAGCGCGACGAACGGGCCCGAGCAGTGCGACGACGGCAACGCGAGCAACGCCGACGCGTGCCTGAGCTCGTGTCAGCTCGCGACGTGCGGTGACGGCGAGGTGCGCACCGGCAGCGAGCAGTGCGACGACGGAAACACGTCGAGCACCGACGCCTGCATCATGTGCCAGAGCGCGCGCTGCGGAGACGGCTACGTCCGCACCGGCACCGAGCAGTGCGACGACGGCAACACGGTGAACACCGACACCTGCGTCGGCGCGTGCGTCGCGGCGCGCTGCGGCGACGGGTTCGTCCGCGCCGGCGTCGAGACCTGCGACGACGGCAACACCGCCGACGGAGACGGCTGCCCGAGCACCTGCATCCTCGCCGCGGCGACCTGCGGCGACGGCATCGTGCAGGGCAGCGAGCAGTGCGACGACGGCAACTCGGTCACGACCGACGGCTGCATCGCGTGCCAGGCCGCGCGGTGCGGCGACGGCTACGTGCGCGCGGGCGTCGAGGTCTGCGACGACGGCAACACCAACAACGGCGACGCGTGCCTGAATTCGTGCGTCGCGGCGCGCTGCGGCGACGGCCAGGTGCAGGCGGGCGTCGAGGCGTGCGACGACGGCAACCCGAGCAACACCGACGGGTGCCTCACGAGCTGCGCGGTCGCGACGTGCGGCGACGCGTACACGTGGTCGGGCGTCGAGCAGTGCGACGACGGCAACGCGAGCGACACCGACGCGTGCGTCGGCGCGTGCGTGCTCGCGCGCTGCGGCGACGCGTTCGTGCGCAGCGGCGTCGAGCAGTGCGACGACGGCAACACGAGCAACGGCGACGCGTGCCTCAACTCGTGCTTCGACGCGCGCTGTGGCGACGGCTACCCGCGCGCCGGCGTCGAGGCGTGCGACGACGGCAATACGAGCAACGACGACGCGTGCCTCAACTCGTGCGCGGCGGCGAGGTGCGGCGACGGCTACACGCGCGCCGGCGTCGAGATCTGCGACGACGGCAACACGATCGACACCGACGGCTGCGTCGGCGCGTGCCAGCTCGCGCGCTGCGGCGACGGGTTCGTGCGCACCGGCACCGAGGACTGCGACGACGCGAACACGAGCGACACCGACGCGTGCGTGATGTGCAACGCCGCGCGCTGCGGCGACGGCTCCGTGCAGGCGGGGGTCGAGAGCTGCGACGACGGCAACCGCGTCGACACCGACGCGTGCCCGAACTCGTGCGCGTCGCCGGACTGCGGCGACGGCATCGTGCAGAGCGGCGAGACCTGCGACGACGGCAACGAGAGCAACGAGGACGCATGCCTCGTGGGCTGCGCGGCCGCGTCGTGCGGCGACGGCTACGTGCGTGCGGGGGTCGAGGACTGCGACGACGGCAACGCGATCGAGACCGACGCGTGCCTCTCGGAGTGCGAGCCGGCGCGCTGCGGCGACGGCGAGGTCTGGGCCGGCATGGAGGAGTGCGACGACGGCAACACGAGCGACGACGACGCGTGCGTCGACGGCTGCTTCGCGGCGACGTGCGGCGACGGCTTCGTTCAGGAAGGCGTCGAGCAGTGCGACGACGGCGACGTCGACGACGGCGACGGCTGCAGCGCGGAGTGCACGATCGAGGGCGGCGGCGACGGCGGCATCGACGACGACGCGGGCACCGGCGATCCCGACGCGGGCACGATCGGCGAGGACGCGTCGACGAACGACATCGACGGCGGCACGTCGGACAGCGACGCAGGCACGACGCCGCCGAGCGAAGGCGGCTGCGCGTGCCGCGTCGGCGCGACGCAGACGAGCGCGCCGTGGCTCGCGATGGTCGCGCTCGGGCTCGTGATCGCGCTGCGCCGCAGGCGCGCGCGGTGAGAGCGATGCGGCTGCGCGACGGGATCGGCGTCGTCGATCTCGCGCGCGGCCGCGTCGTGATGCCCGGCGCTCGAGAAAAGGTCGACGCCGCGCGCTCGACCGTGTTCCACGTCGTCGACGCAGCCCGTCCGATCGCAGTGCTCGCGCCCACGTCGCACCGCGAGCGCGCGGCCAACGTGCTGCTGCGCGAGCTGCCGGTCGTCGCCGCGATCGAGCGCGAGGCGACCGGTGCGGCCGTCGCGTCGTGGTGGTCGCGTGACCCCGAGGACGCGAGCGAGGACGCTGCCGGCGCGATCGCGGTCCTGAAGGCGTGCGGCGGATGGGACGAGTCGCCGGTGATGGTCATCGCGTTCACGTTCGGGCGCTGGCTCACCGTCGACGTCGCGTTCGACGGCGAGTGGCGCGCCCAGGTGCGCGAGGAACGCACGGAACTCGAGCAGCTCGGCGGGTCGGAGCCGATCGTGTTCGTCGACGTCGATCGGATGCGGGACTTCAACGTCGCGTATGGCTACGAGGACGGCGACCTCGCGCTCGCGCGCGTCCACGCCGCGGTCGGAGCGCTCGCGCGCTCGCGTGGACGTCTCGCGCGTGTCGGCGGCGACGAGCTCGCGATCCTCCCGGCGCCCGGCGTCGACGCGCAGGCGACGTGCGAGGCTGTGACGCGCGCGGTCGCAGGGCTCGCGATCCCGTTCATTCATCCCGAGGTACCCAGCGGACACCTCGAGGTCACCGCGGTCGTGGTGACGCGATCATCGCGGGACACGCTGCGCACGCGCTGCGACGCCGCGCTGCTCGGAGCGCGCCGGCGGCGTCGCACGTGATCGTTCGCGCTACTCCGGCAGCTCGACGCGCACCGTCAGGGTCTTGCCGCGCAGGCTCGCGACCGGCTTGCGCAGCCCGAGCGCGCGCACCGCGGCGACGATCTTCGCGATCAGCGCCTTCGTCTCCTTCGGCGTGCTCGCGGCCTTCTTCTTCGCGCGGAGCTTCGCCGCCGCGCGCTTGATCTCGTTCGCGCTCGACTTCGCGATCGGCGCGTCGGCGAGCGCGAGCGGCGAGTCGGCCTCGGGCGTCGCGCCCGCGTAGGTCACGAGCGCGTACGACTTCTCCTGCCCGAGCTCGATCGCCTTCTCTCGCGGGAGCGCGTCAACCACCGCGATGAGGCGGTATGCGGTCCCCGGCGCCATCCCGATCTCCTGCTCGACCAGCGCGTCGAACGAGGCGTAACGCTGCTCGAACAATCGCTCGCGGAGGATCGTGCGGAGCGCTTCGCCGATGTCGTAGAAGTCCTCGACGATCCGCGCTTTGCGGCGCTCGATCAGCGCGAGCAGCGACTTCAGCTTCTTCGCGCGGGTCTCGTCCCCGAGCGCCTTCGCCTGGCGGGCAGCGTTCACGAACGCGCTCGTCGGGCCCTTCTTCGCCGTCTTCTTGCGGGTCGCCACGACGCGGAGCGTACCTCACGCCGGTGTGAGCTCCGACTCACACCGGTGCGAGTCGCAGCTCACACCGGTGTGAGTTGGAGGTCGCGCTGCAACGAGGAGGCGCAAGGCGGTCGCGTCGGCTCACTCTCCTCGGAAATTCTCCTCACCCGAGCCCGCGCGCGAACCTCACCGCCGCGCTCTCGTCGAGCGTCGCGAACGTCGACGCGCCCTCGTCGCGCGCGATGCGGTTCACCTGCAGCACGCCCGCCGCGCTGCTCAGCACCAGCGCCACGCGCGCGAAGCTCTCGCCGATGCGCTCGCGCAGCCGGCGCATCGCGTTCTCGAAGTCGGGATCGTTCCGCCGCGGCGCCTGGCGCATGTCGACGACGATGCCCCACTGCCGGTGCTGCAGCTGGAAGTGCGAGATCACGTCGTCGTTCGAGTGCAGGACCTCCTCGATCGTCTCGAACGGGACCGGCGTGCGCCGGAGCACGAGGAAGCGGCCGACGCCGTCGATCTCGAGCGTCCAGTGCGGGTTCGCGTGCATCGTCGTCATCGTGCTCTCCACCTCGGAGGCGCGTCTCGCGGGCGGGTGCGCGACCCAGCCGCTGCTCTGCCCCAGTCGCTGCGCGATCGATCGATGATATCGCCGCAGCTCGTCCACCATGCGCCGGCAGGCGCTCTGCACGCGGGCGCCGTCGCGCTCGATCACGTGCTTCTCGTGAGCCTCGTACGCGCGCACCGCGTCGCGCGCGATGTGCTTGAGCGACGCGAGGAGCGCCGCGTCCGCGCGCTCCAGCACGTCGATCGCGTGGGTGAGCCGCCGCCGCTCCGGGCCCGGCTCGCCCCACTCGTCGTCCTCCGCGATCACCCGCGTGACGCTCTCGAAGAGCGCGGGCACGAGCCCGTCGACGAAGCGCGCTTCGTCGCTCGCGAGCAGCGCCGTCACCTCTCCGCGCATCACGAAGGGATCGTCCTCGGGCGCGAAGAACGCCTGCGTCACCGCGCTCACGTGCGGGATCGACTCCGCGCACAGCGCGTCGACGTAGCTGCAGAGGAAGCGATGGTGCGTCTCGACCGCGTGCTGCAGCTTGTACGGCGAGCGCGGGCGCAGCGGCTCGTCCCGCGTCGTCTCGCCGTGCTGCAGCGCGTGATCGTGGCGCAGCGCGTTCTGCATCTCGACGAGCAGGAAGAGCAGCGACACCCACGCGCCGTGCGCGACCGAGAGCGACGCGCGCCGGCTCTTGCCGTTGCCGTGCACCGTCGCGATCACGCCGCCGAGATCGAGCGCGCGCAGCCGGCCGATCGCGTACATCTCGCGCGCCGCGTGGATCTCGGTGCGCCCTGCGTGGGAGCGCGCGTAGCCCGCGGTCGCGTCGAGCCCCGCGTAGGCCTGGAGGATGTGCCGGCCGCCCGGGTGCTCGCGGATGAACTGCGTCATGTCGTAGACGCGGCCTTCGATCGCCATCCAGTGGCCGTGCGTCTCGTCGTTGTGCCGCGCGAGCTCCGACGCGTCGATCGGCGGCAGCGCGTCCTGCTCGCGATCACCGCTGAACACCTCGATCGCGAGGCGGCCCTCGGCGACGATCTCGGCGATGCGATCGCGCGCCTCGGTCGCGGGATCGTCGGTGCGCGCGTGTCGTCGGAAGACCTGCTCGAGCGCGTCGAGCGCGCTGCGCGCGAACGCGGTCCGGCCGCACACGTAGACGTGCGCGCCGGCGCCGCCCTCGGCCGCGCTGCGCACCAGCGCGTCGAGCCGCGCGCTCGTCTCGGGATCGAGGAGCAGATCGGGTACCCGCTTGCGCGTCCCGTCGCGCCACTCGATGCGCGCGCGCCCTCCGTCCTTCACGACGCGCGCGTCGACGTCCTCGCGCGAGATCGCGACGCGCAGCTCGAGCGTGCCGCTCTCGAGGTGCGGCGCGAGCTCGTCGTCGTACGCGAAGTGCGCGCGCTCGCGCATGCCGAGGAAGAGCCACGCCGGGCCCGCCGCGAGCTGCCTGCCGCGCTCGACGAGGAACCCGCGGAACGGCGAGAGCCCGGTGCCGCCCGCGATCATGACGATCGGCGTGCGCGCGCTGCGCGGCAGGCCGAAGCGCGCGGGGTGCTGGATCACGATCGCGATCGGCTCGTCGCGCGACGCCGCGCGCGCGAGGAACGACGAGCACGTGCCGCGGCGCTCGATCTCGGGGCCGCCCTCGGTCGTGCGGGTGCGGTACGCGACGCGGCCGATCGTCAGGTGCAGCTCGTCGGCGTGACCGCCGCCCGCCGAGCCCATCACCGACGAGATCGAGTACATGCGGAACGCCTCGGGCGGCAGCAGCTTCGCGAGCGCCGCGCTCGGCTCGCCGGTGGCGGGATCGCGCACCAGCCTCGAGGGATCGAAGCCGCTCGTCGCGAGCAGCTCGAGGAGATCCCAGAGCTCCCAGCGCGACGTGGTGCCGCTCGTGATCGCGTGCTCGAGCAGCGGGTGCTGGGTGCGCGCGTGCAGACCCTCGGCGAGGCGCGGCCCGACCGGGCGGATCGCGCCGAAGCGCAGCATGTCGGCGAGGCGCAGCGTGTCGCCCGCGTCGACGTCGGGGCGCATCGCGAGGTGCTCGCGCCACTCGGGCGTGAGCGGCATCTCCTCGTCGCCGGTCGCGCGCAGCGCGCGCAGCGTCCGCGCGATCAGCGAGTGCGCGTGCTCGGGCAGCACGCCGCAGCGATCGCCCGCCTCGAAGCGCACGCCGGTGCCGCGCACGTCGAGCACCACGGTGTGCACGCCGCCCGCCGCGTCGGGATCGCTCGGCAGCACGCGCGCGGCCTTCGCGCGGTGCACCGTCGCGGGGAAGCTCTGCACGCGCTCCTCGCGCGCCTTCTCGAGCTCGCCGTCGACCTGGTCCCACGTGCGATCGCGGAACATCCCCTTGAAGCCGCCGATCGTGACGCTGCGGCCGACCTTGAAGGCGAGCTCGAGGTACCCGTAGACCTTCATGCGGTGGCGGCCGAGGAACCCGTTCGGCCCGGCGTACTCCGCGACCACGTCCTGCAGCAGCCCGCGCAGGTTCGCGTCGCCGCGCGTCGCGACGTAGCCGGGCACCGAGATCTCCTGCAGCGCCGCGAGGAACGCGCGCCACAGCGGCGGGTACGTCGTGCGCAGCGCGTGGATCTCCTTGCCGAGGAAGGTCTCGTAGCGCTTGCGACCGAAGAACACGTCGAGCGTGTTGAAGATCGGCGAGCTCGTCCCGCTCGGGCCCTGCACGCCCTCCTGCATCGGCACCGCGAACGGCGCGACGCCCTTCGCCCAGATCACCGGATCGACGTGGGTGCGGCCGCGCGGGTTGGGATCGATGTGCAGCAGCGACTCGCGCACCACGCGCTGCAGGCTCGTCAGGATCGTCGCGAGCGCGCACTCGAGCGCTTCGCGATCGTCGGTGACCACGGCCTCCTGCGCGCGCACCACCGCGCTCACGATCGGCGCGGTGTGCGCGAGGATCTCGGTCTGCGTGAGATAGAAGACGCGCTCCTCCTTCGTGTCGACGGTCGGCACGAGCAGGCGGAGGTTGTCGACGCGCATCGGATCCGCGGCCTCGGGATCGACGAAGCGCCAGTTGTAGACGATGAGGTCGAGGTACGAGAGCACCGCGGGCCCGCGCCCGAGCCGCTCGCGCACCTGGGCCCACGGCCTCGTGAGCGCGTCGGGGTGGCGCCCCGGCGGATGCGCCTCGACGTAGTGGTACGCGTGCGAGAGCATCGCGAGCACCATCGACGCGCGCAGCAGGTGCTCGTCGGCGAGGTGCTCCGCGCTCGCATCGAGGATCGGCAGCGCGTCGATCTCGCGGCGCAGCTTCAGCGTGCGGTAGAGCGCGGGGAGCTGCGCGGCGACCTCGTCCCACGCGCGGTGCGACGCGGGCATCGACGTCGCGGGCTGCTCGCGCGGCATGAAGCCGTGCAGGTCGGAGAGGAACCCGCGGTTCTCGTGGCCGAGCGTCTCGTAGTCGCGATCGGACTCGTCGAGCACCGCGCGCGACGGGATGACGAGCGTGCCCGGAGGGCGCGACGTGAGCGCGTGCGTCGGCACCCACGAGGCGCGCTTCGGTGCGTCCGACGCGCGCTTCACGCGCGGGCGCTGCGCCGCAGGCTTCGTGATCTCGGGCACGCGCTGCGCGTCGTCGTCGCTGCGCACGCGGCCGACCCAGCGGTACTCGCGCGCGAACTCGTGCAGGTAGCCGTCGAGGTAGCGGCGCTGCGCGGGCGTGAAGACACCGCGGCGCACCGTCTCGAGCTGCTCGTGGCCGTCGCTGGTGTCCATGCGGCGCAGGAAGAGCAGCGTCGCGTCGCGTCCGCCGAGCAGGCCGCGCAGGTACGTGTGCTCGGGGCGCGCGTGCGACGTGTCGAAGACGTGGCCCGCGAGCACGACGAGCTCGCGGCGCGACGCGATCTCGTCCGCGTCGTGATCGCGTCCGTCCTCGCTCGGCACGAACGGGCCGCGCTCGGGGCGCGGGTGCGTGGGCATCGCGCGCAGCCGCGCGACGTAGCGCGGGTCGAGGCGCATGTCGGTCGCGCCCGCGACGAGGATGTTGCGGTAGCGCTCCGAGGGCCGACAGCGCGCGTCGAGGATGTCGGGGATCCCGACGTACGCGTACGCGCGCACGCGCCGACCGCCGTACGTCGTGACCGAGGTCTCGACGCGACGGTACGTGACGCCGAGCGCCTCGAGCTGATCGAGCCGCGCGAGATCCGCGTCGCGACACGCGTGCAGCACGCCGTGCACCGCGTCGTCGGTCGCGGGCTGGATGTTCCCCGTCCCGCCTTCGATCGGGAAGAAGTCGGGGATGTCGAAGGTGAGGCGCCATCCTTCGAGGATCGCGGGCTCCGAGCTGAGCGGATGGACGCCCTTGGCGCGGAGCGAGATGACGCTGAGGTTCGAGCCGTATCCGAAGTAGTGGAACATCCAGCGAAACGACCGCTCCCGCCCCCAGGTGGTGAACCCAGAGTACGCCCAACATGGGCCCGGATGGGAACGATCACGAGGTGCGCGCGCGGCCGCGATCGGCCGACATGCGCGGTCGTATGGGCCCGAGGCTCAGTCGTGCTCGGCGCGCGGATCGACGCCGCAACGACCGCGTGTCGCGGCGCGGAGCCAGCGTCGATCGGGCCCCGCGAGCGGCGCCATCAAGCGCTCGAGCGCGTGACGTCCCACCGCGACGCGGCACAGCCGTCCTGCCGCGGCGCGTCGCTCGGTCGAGAAGAGATCGAGCAGCGTCGCGGCGTCGAGCTCGGTCACGCCACGCGCGTCGCGCTCGAGCGTCGCGAGCTGCTCGAGGCGTGCGCGATCGTCGGGCAGGCGCGCGAGCTGGGCGCGCAGCGTGACGAGATCGACGGGGCGCGCGATGGTGCGCGGCGTGGTCGGCGGCGGGTCCATCGGCAGCGCGAGATCGACGTAGGGACGAAGCTCGCGGACGAGCGGCGCGACCACGCTGCGATCGGCGCGCAGCACGTCGCCGAGCTCGCGCGCGATGCAGCGCTGGAGCCCGCCGCGCGCGGTGCCGGTCGGGCCTTCGGTGACCGTGACGTCGACGCGGCGCGGCCGCGCGAGCTCGACGCGCACCACGGTCGTGCGCAGCTCCGCGAGCGATGCGCGCGACGCGATCGCGCAGGCGTCGAGCGCAGCGCGCGCATGGTCGACGGCGCGATCGAGCGCGGCATCGGGCGGCGCCTGCGCCGACGCGTGCGAGGCGACGAGGAGGGGGAACAGCAGCGCGACCGTCCGAGCGGCCCACGACATGAACGCGATTGGACACTCGCGCGCCGCCGCGCGCAACGGGGAAGAAGCCTCACGGCGAGACCTCGCTCCACACCGCGCTCGTCCTCGACGCGACCGCGACCGGCGCGCGAAGGCGCTCGTGCACCTCGCGCACGACGGCCGCGCCTTCGCCGACCGCCGACGCGAGGCGCTTCTCCGATCCGTGGCGCACGTCGCCGGCCGCGAACACGCCGGGCAGGCTGGTCTCGAAGCGCATCGGCGCGGGCCCGCCGGCACCCGCGTCGGCGCCGGTCAGCAGGTACCCGTGCGCGTCGCGCTGCACGACGCCCTCGAGCCACTCGGTGTGCGGGAGCGCGCCGATCATCACGAAGAGCATCTCGGCCGGGACCGTCTCGAGCGCGCCGGTGCGCCGATCACGCAGCGTGAGCTGCTCCAGCTTGCTCTTGCCCGCCGCGCCCGCGACCTCGGTCTCGAAGCGCACCTCGATGTTCGGCGCGCGCGCGATCT
The DNA here is from genome assembly GCF_000737325.1 of Sandaracinus amylolyticus. Lineage (NCBI taxonomy): Bacteria > Pseudomonadati > Myxococcota > Polyangiales > Sandaracinaceae > Sandaracinus > Sandaracinus amylolyticus. Next base: position 7,532,539 of record NZ_CP011125.1, on the reverse strand, counting down.
CGCCGACGAGGTACGCCGACATCGAGCGCGCGAGCGACGCGCCGCGGACGAGGAGCGTCATCTTCCGCGCGTGCTTCGCGAGGTGGAGCACCGCCTGCCCGGCGGAGTTGCCGGCGCCGACGACGAACGCGTCGTGGCCCGCCATCACGCGCGGGTCACCGCCGACGACGAAGTACACGCCCGCGCCGACGAAGCGCTCGACCGCAGGCACGTCGAGCCGGCGGTAGCTCGCGCCCGTCGCGACGAGCACGGCGCGCGCGTGGAGGGTGCGGCCGTCCTCGAGCACCAGCACGCGCTCCGCGCCCTGGGCGCGCAGCTCGACGACCGCCCGCGCGAGCACGTACTTCGCGCCGAAGAGCCACGCCTGCTCCCACGCGCGCCGCGCGAGCTCCGCGCCGCTGATGCCGCGCGGGAACCCGAGGTAGTTGCGGATCAGCGCGCTCGTGCCCGCTTGCCCGCCGACGACCTCGCGCTCGATCACGAACGTGCGGAGGCCTTCCGACGCGGCGTACACCGCGGCCGCGAGGCCCGCCGGGCCCGCGCCGACGATCGCGAGGTCGCACGACGTCTCGCTCGGCGCGGCCTCGGCGATCGCGTCCTGCAGCTCCGCGTTGCTGGGATCGACGAGCGCGCGACCGTCGAAGAACACGAGCACCGGGAGCTGTGCGTGCGCGAGCCCGGTGTCGCGCAGGAGCTGCACGCCCTCGGGGCTCGACGCGTCACGCACGCCATACGGGATGCCGCTGCGTTGGAGCAGCTCCTGGAGCTCGCGCCCGCGCCGCGACGGAATCGCGGTGACGATGCGCAGCAGCTCGAGGCGATCGCCGTGCACGCGCGTCCAGTCCGCGAGCAGCTCGCCGACGAGCGGATACAGGTGCACCTCGGGCGGCGACCACGGCTTGATCACGTAGCTCTCGAGCCGGCCGAACGCGCAGCCCTGCAGGATGGCCGGTGCCGCCGCGCGATCCGCCCACTCGACGAGCAGCGCGCGCTCCGCGTGCGGGTGCAGTCGGTGCGCGTCGTCGAGGAGCTCGACGCCGGTCGTCCCCGGCATCCACTGATCGGCGATCACGAGCGCGACGGGCTCGCCGCGCGCGCGCAGATCCGCGAGCTCGGCGCGCGCATCGTCGGGCGCCGTGAACGCGCGCACGCGGTAGTCCGCGTGGTAGCGCCGCTCGAGCGCGTCGCGGAGCGCCTCGAGCGAAGCCGGCTGGTCGTCGACGACGACGATCACGGGGTTCGTGTGCACGTCGTGCCTCTCGACGCCGACAGATAGTCCGCGCGCGAGCACGACGAAGCGCGCGACGACGCGCAGGGCGGCGACCCCGGACGAGGCGCACCGCTTGCTTCGATCGCGGAGCGGAGCAGCGCGATGCGGAACACCACGATCATCCTCGCGGCCTCGGCGGTGCTCGTGGGGTGCGCGACCACGGGCGTCGGCGACGGTGTGCTCGAGCGCGACGGGAAGCCCGAGGAAGGCGGCGAGGTCGCGTTCGCGTGGCGCGCCGACCCGAACGCGACCGAGGGCAGCATCCACGCGACGCTGCCCGACGGCCGCGCGTTCGACGGGCGCTTCATGCAGGTGCACTCGAGCGTGGTGCGCGAGGACCTCGGGCCGTACTGGTCGTCGTGGGCCGCGCCGTCGTACTCGGAGGGGACGACGTACCACGACGCGAGCTTCGATCGTGTGTACTCGGGCCGCATGGTCGCGCAGCTGCGAGGCCCCGAGGGTCAGCGCATGCGCTGCGTCTTCCAGCTCGCGCGTCCCGAGGAGGGACCGGAGGCGGGAGGCGCGGGGCGCTGTCAGCTCTCGACCGGCGAGCGCATCGAGTACGCCGAGCTCCGCGAGGAGTGAGCGCGCGCGGTCACGACTCGTGCGCGAGGCGGCCCAGCGTCGCGATCGCGCGGTGGATCCGCGGCGAGAACGGGTGCCCGCTGCTGATCCGGATGCAGCTCTGGAAGCGAGCGCGCGCCGAGAAGATCGGCCCCGGCGCGATCGCGATGCCCTGCTCGAGCGCGCGCGCCTGGAGCTCGATGCCGCTGATGCCGTGCGGCATCTCGACCCACAGCACGAACCCGCCCTGCGGCTGCGAGACGCGCGTCCCCTCCGGGAACGCGCGCACGATCGCGTCGCGGTGCTGCGCGCTCTGATCGGCGAGCGCGCGGCGCAGGCGACGGAGGTGGCGCTCGTAGCCGCCGTGCTCCAGCAGCTCGGCGACCGCCATCTCGGTCGGCGTCGGGCACGCGAGCGTCATCGCGCTCTTGCGGCGCAGCACCGGCTCGTCGAAGCGCCCGGGCGCGAGCCAGCCGACGCGATAGCCGGGCGCGAGCGTCTTCGACATCGATCCGACGAGCAGCACCGAGCCGTCGCGATCGAACGCCTTCGCGGGGCGCGGGCGCGATCCGTCGTGCGCGAGATCGCCGTAGACGTCGTCCTCGATGAGCGCGATGCCGCGGCGCGAGACCATGCGGACCAAGCGCTCCTTGTGCTCGTCGGGCATGCGCGCGCCGAGCGGGTTCTGGAAGTTCGGCGAGCACAGCACCGCGCGCACCGGCGCCCGCCGCAGCGCGTCCGCGAGCGCGTCGAGATCGAGGCCGGTGCGCGGATCGGTCGGGATCTCGATCGCGCGCAGCCCGTGGTGATCGAACATCCGCAGGAACGCGAAGTACGCCGGCGACTCGAGCGCGATCACGTCGCCGGGGCGCGTCAGCGCGCCGATCGCGAGGTTGAGCGCGTCGGTGCCGCCGAGCGTCGTGACGAGCTCGTCCTCGCCGAGCGCGACGCCCCACCCCGCGGCGAGGCGCGCGAGCTGCCGTCGCAGCTGGAGCGAGCCGCGCAGCTCGTCGTACGCGCCGCCCGGGCCGCCGCCTTCGCGCGCGACCTGCGCGAGCATCGTGTTGAGCTTGCGCAGCGGCAGGAGCTCGGGCGCGAGGTACGCGCAGCCGAGCGGGACCTCGCCGTGACGCGCCTGCAGCATCGCCTGGATGAGCTGATCCGCGTCGGCGTCGATCGAGACGCGCGCCGGCGCCGCGGTGCGCCGCGGGACCGAGGGCACCTTCGCCTCGGCGCTCGAGCGCGCGCGCACGAAGTGGCCCGACTTGGGGCGCGCCTCGGCGACGCCGCGACCTTCGAGGAGCAGGTACGCCGCGACGACCGTCGCGACGCTCACGCCGCGCTCCTCGCTCAGCCTGCGCACGCTGGGCAGCCGATCGCCCGCGCGCAGCGCGCCGCGCCCGATCAGATCGTCCAGCTCGTCGGCGATGCGCTCGTAGAGGAACGCATCGTCCTCGGCCGCAGCCCGTGCCATGCGCTCGAGTGTGATGGCCGAGCGCGCGAGCGACCAGCACAGATTCGGGAGGCCGACACCGGTACAGCGCGCATCTGTACCGGCCCTGGTCGCGCGTTCCTGCATCTGTACCGGTGCACCCACGAGGCGCATGACGAGCCGCATGAGCAGCTCGACCACGCTCCCGCTCGTCGCCGCACGGCCCTCGCTCGATCCGCGCCTCGTCGGCGCGCTGGCCACGATCTATCTCATCTGGGGCTCGACCTACCTCGCGATGCGCGTCGCCGTCGAGTCGCTGCCGCCGTTCGGACAGGCGGGGCTGCGCTTCGTCGTCGCGGGCACGGTGCTGCTCGCGATCGCGCGGTGGCGCGGCGAGGCATGGCCGCGCGCGCGCACGTGGCTCGTCGCGCTGCCGATCGGGGCGCTGCTCTTCGGCGCGGGCAACGGGCTCGTCGCCGCCGCGGAGCGCACGGTGCCGTCCGGCATCGCCGCGGTCGTGTGCGCGACCACGCCGCTGATCGCCGCCGGCGCGGGCGCGCTGAGCGGCGAGCGTCCGACCCGCGCCGAGCTCGGCGGGATGATGCTCGGGCTCGCGGCGGTGATCGTGCTCGCGCTCGGCTCGCCGCTCGGCGGTGCGGGGCTCGACGGTGTGCTGATCGTGCTCGCGCCGATCGGCTTCGCGCTCGGCTCGCTCTGGTCGCGCGCGGAAGGACGCGCGCGACCGGGCACCGCGCTCGGTGCGACGGCCACGCAGATGATGCTCGGAGGGGCGACGCTGCTCGCGGTGAGCGCGCTCGTCGGCGAGCCCGTGCCTCACGAGATCCCGCTGCGCGCCGCGGTCGCGTGGCTGCATCTCGTGGTGCTCGGATCGCTGGTCGCCTTCACCGCGTACGCGTGGCTGCTGCGTCACGCGCGCCCCGCGGTCGCGATGAGCTACGCGTACGTGAACCCGATCGTCGCCGTGGTGCTGGGCGCGGTGCTCGCGGGCGAGGCGATCTCGTGGGCGACGGCGATCGCGGGCGCGGCGATCGCGGGCGGCGTGATGTGGGCGATCCGCGGCTCGGTTAGAGGCTGAAGAACGCGCGGATGCGATGGAGCAGCGCGTCGCTGCGCTGCTCCACGATGCTCTTGTGCTCCTTCGCGTCCTTCGCGTGCACGTTGCCGAGCGCGAGGTCGCGCTCCGCGAGCACCTCGCTGATGCGCTGCGCGATCGCCGGATGGCCCTCGAGGATCGGCTGCAGGTCCTTCTTGCCGACGACGAGGAGCACGGTCTGCGTCAGCGTGCGCACCGTCGCGCGACGCCGCTCGCCGGTCATCAGCGACATCTCGCCGAAGAAGCGCCCGGGCCCCACGGTCGCGACGCGCGCGGCCTGCGCGCGATCCTTCGTGATCACGATCTCGACCTCGCCGCTCTCGACGACGAAGAGCTCCGAGCCCTCGCTGCCCTCGACGATCACGGTCTCGCCCGGCGCGTACATGCGGCGCGCGGTCGACGCGGCGAGCTGCTGCATCGCGTCCTCGGGCACGTTGCGCAGGAAGTCGACGGCGTAGAGCGAGGTCGCGCGATCGCGCGCGTGCTGCGCCTGCTCCTCCGCGCGCGACTCGCGCGTGGCCTGCTGCACGAGCACCTGCCGGCGCGCGCCCGGGATGCCGAGCCCGGCGCGCTGCAGCGCGTACCAGAGGCGATCGCGCACCGCGCCCTCGATCGGCTGGATGCGCTCGAGCTCGGTCATCCAGAAGCGCACGCGGTAGTCGACGCCGATGTCGGTGAAGCCGACGGTGACCACGTCGGGCGCGGGCTGCTCGAGCACGCCGGGCGAGCCCTTCACCGCGTCCTCGAAGAGGCGGTGCACCTCCGCGGGTGGGACGTCCGGCGCGACGGTGATGGTCACCGCGCGACGCACGTGCGGCAGCGGGCGGCTGTAGTTGCGCAGCGACGCGCGCGCGAGCGCGCCGTTCGGCACCGTGATCTCGACGTTGTCGATCGTGAGCAGCTTCGTCGCGCGCCAGTTGATCTCGACCACGCGTCCGACGCTGGCGTCGTTCGCGTCGAGCTGGATCCAGTCGCCGATCTCGAACGGACGCTGCGCCTGGATCGCGAGGCCCGCGAAGAGGTTGCCGAGCGTCTCCTGCAGCGAGAGACCGATGACCGCGGTGAGCAGCGCCGACGTCGTGAGCAGCGACGTCGGCTCGACGCCCGCGGCGCGCAGCACGACGATGCCGGCGCCCGCGTAGAAGACGCCCTGGAGGATGTCCTGGATGATCTTGGGCAGCGGCGTGTTGCCGCGGCGCCCGACGAGCACGTGCACCAGCAGCAGGAAGCCGCTGCGCGCCATCGAGAGCAGGAGGAGCCCGATCGCGAGCACGCGCATCGGACGCCGCACCATCGGGTCGTCGGGCAGCAGCCACTCGACGCTGACCATCAGCACGTGCATCGCGAGCAGCGCGGTCGGCAGGCGCAGGCGCGCGCGCTCCTCGCGCGTGAGCAGCACGTATGCCGCGAGCAGCATCGCGACCGCGAGCACGATGCCGACGCCGCCGAACGCGGTGACCGCGAGCAGCTCGTGCAACCGTGTCGTCTCGGGCACGGCGCGAGGATGGCAGAGCAGGCGCGCGGGAGAGAAGCACCAAGTCGCGATCCCCCGTGGCGCCGGGGCGGTCGCATGCCAGGCTGGCGCGCATGAGGCCGACGATCGCGCTCTTCGACATCGACGGGACCCTGGTGAGCTGCGGGGGCGCGGGGCGGCGCTCGATGGAGCGCGCGTTCGTCGAGATCGGCGCGCGCACGGAGCACGCGGGGTTCGACTTCGGCGGCATGACCGACCGCGCGATCGCGCGTCAGGGGCTGCGCAACGCGGGGCTCGACGACCACGACGCGGCGATCGACGCGCTGATCGAGCGCTACCTCTCGCACCTCGCAGGCGAGGTGACGCGCTCCGAGGGCTATCGCGTGCTGCCCGGGGTCGTCGAGATGCTCGAGCGGCTGCGCGCGCTGGGCGCGATCGCGATCGGGCTCGGCACCGGCAACGTCGAGGCGGGCGCGCGCGTGAAGCTCACGCGCGGTGCGCTGCACGATCGCTTCGACTTCGGTGGATTCGGCAGCGACGCCGAGGATCGCGCGCAGCTGCTCGCGATCGGCGCGGATCGCGGGGCGGCGAGGCTCGGCCGCGCGCGCAGCGAGTGCCGCGTGGTGGTGATCGGGGACACGCCGCGCGACGTGAGCGCCGCGATCGCGATCGGCGCGGAGTGCCTCGCGGTCGGGACGGGAGCGCATGCAGCGGACGCGCTCGCGCGCGTGGGCGCGCACGTCGCGGTCGACGACCTGCGCGATGTGCGCGCGTGGGAGATGGTGACCGGCGGATGACGGCGCCGTTCGCGCGCGTCTGCGTACGACGTGCGTGAATATCGGCGCACCGTGTCGCGTCGAGCCCATCGGCTCGTGTCGAAGCCCCTCGGCGCCGAGGCGCGCGTCGTGAGACGCTCTCGGTGCTCGCTGGTCGCCTCGACCATGGAGGTCTGCATGGCTCGCCGCTCGCGCTCGCTCGTCTCCGTCTCGCTCGTGCTCGGGCTCGCGCTCGCGCAGCCCGCGCTCGATGCCTCGCGCGCGGAGGCTCAGCGCGTCGAGGTGCGACCGCCGCGCCGCGGAGGTGGTGGCGGTGGAGGCGGCGGTCGAGGCGGCGCAGTGGTGGTCACGCCCGAAGCGCCGCGTCGTGGCGGAGGCGCGGTGGTGGTGACGCCCGAAGCGCCGCGTCGTGGAGGCGCGGTGGTGGTGACGCCGGATGCGCCGCGTCGTGGTGGCGCCGTCGTCGTCGAGCCGCCGCGTCGTGGCGGCGCGGTGGTCGTGTCGCCCGAGCCGCCGCGTGGTGGTGCGGTGGTGGTCGAGCCGCCGCGTCGTGGAGGCGCGGTGGTCGTGGAGCCTCCGCGTCGCGGAGGCGCGGTGGTCGTGGAGCCGCCGCGTCGTGGAGGTGCGGTGGTCGTCGCGCCGCAGCCTCCGCGCGGTGGGGTCGTGGTCGTCGAGCCGCCGCGTCGTGGGGGTGGCGTCGTCGTCGCGCGTCGTCCTCCGCCGGTGCGCGTGGTCGTCCCGCAGCCGCCGCGTCGCACCACGCGATGGCGCCCGCCGACGAGCCCCGGTGAGATGTGGATCGAGGGCCACTGGGCGTGGGGCGGCGCCGACTGGCAGTGGGTCGACGGTCACTGGGAGCTGCCGCCGCAGCCGGGCGCGATCTGGATCGCGCCCACGACCGACGGCGGTGGATGGGTGCCCGGCTACTGGACGATGCCGAGCTATCCGGGGCCGGTCGCGGGCGCGGTGCGTCCCTATCAGATCGGCGCGTACGTCTCGGGCCAGCTGAGCGGCAACGACCCGATGGACGCGGGCGGCGGCTATTACCACGACTACGCGCTCGCGCTCTCCGCGGGCGAGACGGCGACGCTGCTCGCGGTCGCGGGCCCGTCCGATCAGTACGCGGGACAGCGCCTCGCGGTCGGCCTCCAGCTCGTGTGGAACGGTGCGGTGATCGCGAGCGATCAGACGATGCCGGGCTCGATGGACGCGCGCCTCGCGTTCACCGCGGGACAGGCCGGCGTGTACACGGTGCGCGTGCGCAGCCGCGGCGGTCCGTACGCGACCGGCACGTACGTGCTCGAGAGCGCGCCCGGCAACTGGATGCCCGAGGTGAACCCGTACGATCAGCTCTGGGGTGGTGGCGGCGGCGTCGTGGTGCAGCCGCAGCCGCAGCAGCCTCCGGTGCAGCCGGGATGGGGCGGCGTGGGCGGGCCGGGGCAGGCGATCGCGATCTCGATCGGATCGCAGGTGAGCTCGCTGCTCGAGCCCGGTGATCGCGTCGACGAGACCGGCGGTCAGTACGACGAGATCGTCGTGAACGCGGCGCCCGGCGAGACGTTCACGGTCGTCGCGCGCGGCACCACGTCGATGTCGGGCCGCAGCACGATCGACGTGTTCCTGCGCGCGTTCTCGGACGGCATCGAGGTCGCGCAGGACGACGACTCGGCGGGCGGGCGCAACGCGCGCGTGATCGTCACCGCCCCGCGCAGCGGCCAGGTCGTGCTGCGCGTCGGCACGTGGCGCGGATCGATGGAGCGCATGGGCTACTACGAGCTCCTCGTGCTCCCCGGCGCGCAGCCCTACGCGCAGTGAGCGCGTAGATCGATCGTCCAGCGCGCGGCATCGTCCGCGTGCTGGATCTCCGGCGCGTCGATCTCGCGCACCACGAAGCGCTCCTCGCGTCGGCGGCGCGCTTCATCATCGTCCTGCGGCAGACCGTCGTACGCGCCGCCTCCGGGGCGCCAGTCGTGCAACGTCGCCTCGAGCGCGCGCGCAGCGCCTTCGCGTTGCCACGTGATCCGCAGCGGCACTTGCGCCGCCACGCCGGGGTGGAGACCGCGCGCCGGGATGAACGCGCGGTGACGCACCCCGCGCAGCGCGGTGTGATCGTCGAGCGCGCGCAGCGCGATCGCGTGGCCGTTCACCATGATCCGCGATCCCGGCGCGCCGTCGACGCGGATCTCGATGCGTCGCGTGCTCGCGTCGATCCACCGCGCGGCGTGCTGCTCCTGCGATCCGGCGTCGCCGATCAGCGGCCAGATCTCGAGCGCGCGGGTGATGGTCAAGCGCGATTGACCATCCTCGGCGACGCCGATCACGCGCTCCGGCGTGGCGCGCAGCTCGTCCTCGAGCGCGCGCCCGAGCCCGAGGCCTGCGCCGCGCAACGTCGCGAGCACCTCGTCGAGATCGCGCGCGAGGAACGTCGGGAGCAGCCATCGATCGTGCAGCGCGTCACCCCAGTCGGGCAGCTCGAGCGGGATCTCGGTCGTCGCGAGGTACGCCACGATCGCGCGCACCATCGCGCCCAGCGCGGCCGCGCGCTCCGGCGATCGCGCCATGCGGAACGCGCGCAGCTCGACGAGCCCGAGCCGTCCGCGCTGCGGCAGATCCGCGTTCCACAGCTTCTCGACGTTGATCTCCGCGCGATGCGCGTTGCCCGTCACGTCGCGCAGGAAGGGCCCGAGCGTGCCCTGCAGCGTGTCGCGATCGAGCGCGTGCGCGCCGCGCGCGATGCGCTCGATCGCGAACACGAGCTCGCCGAAGCTCGCGCGCACGCCTTCGTCGGCGCGCGGCGACTGGCTCCACGGACCGACGTTGTCGACCGCGAAGAGATACGAGAGCGACGGGTGCGCCGCGCAGAGCGTCACGAGGCGCGGCAGCAGCGCGGGCGCGACGAAGAACGGGCTCTCGTCGGCGCTCGGTCCGCCGATCGTGATCTGCCCGCCGCCGCCCGAGTCGGACGCCTCGCCGTCGTAGAAGAGCCGGCGCGGCGCGAGCCCCACGTCGCGCGCGGCGTCGTGCCACTCGCGCGCGTCGTCCGCGAACGCGCGCGCGGTCGCGTGCGGCGCCGCGTTCACCTCGATCACCGCGGGATCGGGCGTGACCGTCGCGTGCGCGATGCGCGCGTCGACCGGCGGCGGATGGCCCGCGAAGATCAGCGAGGGCAGCGCGACCGGCGCGAGGGCGCGCGCGAGGAGATCGAAGACGCGCTCGAGCTCGTCGACGCGCCCGATGCCGGGCAGCTCCAGGCGCACCGTCGATCCGCCTTCCGCGCGCTCGACCCGCAGGCGGAAGAGCCACGTGCCCTCGCGCGCGAGCGCGTCGTCGAGGCCACGGTCGGGCGTCTTCACGTCGTGCGGCGAGGGCGCGAGCAAGCGCTCGTCGCTCGGCTCGAGCGGGCCGCCGTCGGCGCGCGCGACGATGCGCAGATCGTGGTCCGTCTCGAAGCACCCGACCGACGCGCCCTGCGCCGCGAGCGCCTCCGCGATCGCATCCCGCGCGCGCTCGCACGCGTCGCGTGCGTCGTGCTCCGTCATCACCGCCGCGCCGAGCAGCGGATCGAGCGGACCGCGCCACACGACGTCGCGATCGCGACGACCCCACAGGCCGTACGACCAGCGCGGCACCTCCTCCGCGCCGTACTGCCGTCCGACCGATCGCAGCACCACGCACCACGGCCTGCGCGCCGCGATGCGCGCGACGAGCGCGCGCGCCCGCGCCTCCTTCGTGGGCCCGAGCGCCGCGCCGTTCCACTCCGCGTCGAACGAGCTCGCGTCCGTGAACGTCGGCTCGCTGCCGATCCAGATCGCGTGTCCGAAGCGTGCTCCGATCGCGCGATCGAGGGTGTCCAGCGCGTCGTCGATCATCCGCCGTTCACCCGCCGGTCGACGGGATAGCGCCGCAGATCGAGCGTGAACGGCTGATCGGGGTGCGCCTTCGTCTCGATCGGCACGACCGGGTAGGGGGCGTGACCGAGCGTGGTGAAGCGCGCCGCGCGCCGGGCCGCGGCCTCGGCCAGCGTGAGCGGAGGCTCGTCGTAGGCACGGCCCTCGGGATGCCACACGTGGTAGGTGCACGCCCCGAGCGAGCGACGCGCCCAGAGGTCGACGACGTCGAAGCGCAGCGGGTGGTGCACGCCGATCGTCGGCTGCAGGCAGAAGGGCGGCTGCCACGCGCGGAAGCGAACGCCCGCGACGCGCTCCGCGGCGCGACCGGTCGCGCGCAGCGGGAGCATGAGCCCGTTGACCATCACCGCGTGCCGGCCCTCGACGAGCCCGTCGACGCGCACCTCGACGCGCTCGAGCGACGAGTCGACGTGACGCGCCGTGCCGCCCGCGACCGACTCGTCCCCGAGCACCGGCCACGGCTCGATCGCGGCGCGCAGCTCGAGCGAGACGTCGCCCGTCTGCAGCGTTCCGAGCGTCGGACAGCGCAGCTCGAGGAAGGGCCGGAACCACGCCCCGTCCATCGTCACGCCGCTGCGCTCGAGGTCCGCGAGCACGTCCTCGAGATCGCGCCACAGGTAGTGCGGCAGCATGAAGCGGTCGTGGAGCTCGCTGCCCCAGCGCACGAGCGGCTTCTCCCATGGCGACGCGGCGAGCATCGACATCACGCCGCGCACCAGCAGCATCTGCGCGACCGCCATGCGCTCGTGGGGCGGCATCTCGAACGCGCGCAGCTCGACGAGGCCGAGGCGCCCGCTCGGGCTCACCGGATCCCAGAGCTTGTCGATCGAGAGCTCGGTGCGGTGGGTGTTGCCCGAGACGTCGATCAAGATGTTGCGCAGCAGACGATCGACGAGCCACGGCGGCGGCAGCGTGTCGCTCGAGCCGTGACGCGGGATGCGCGCGAGCGCGAGCTCGAGCTCGTAGAGCGACTCGTGGCGCGCCTCGTCGATGCGGGGCGCCTGCGAGGTCGGACCGACGAAGAGCCCGGTGAACAGGTACGAGAGCGACGGGTGCGCCTGCAGATAGCGCAGCAGCGACGCGAGCAGATCGGGGCGCCGCAAGAACGGCGAGTCGTTCGGCGTCGGACCGCCGAGCGTCAGGTGGTGCCCGCCGCCCGTGCCGCTCTCGCGCCCGTCGAGCTGCAGCTTCATCGTCGTGAGGCCCGCGTGTCGCGCCGCGTCGGCGATGGTCTCCATCGTCGAGACGTACTCGCCGAAGCGATCGGTGAACGGCACGTTCACCTCGAGCACGCCGGGATCCGGCGTGACCGCGCAGGTACGGAGGCGCGGATCGTGCGGCGGCGCGTAGCCCTCGACGCGCACCGGCAGACCGGTCTCGACGCTCGCGTCCTCGATGATCGCGACGAGCTCGAGGAAGTCGTCGGCGCTCGGGAGCGGCGGCACGAACACGTGCATCACGCCGTCGCGCACCTCGGTGACGAGCGCGGTGCGCAGGATTCCGTCGGTCGCGAGGGTATGCACCGGGCGAATGTCGCCCGGGCGCTGCATGCGCGGGACGAATGACGCGCCGAGCGTCGTCGGGTCCTTCTCGAACGACGGAGGCGGCGATCCCGGCAGCCGATCGAGCGGAAGCCGCAGGCCCATCGGGCTGTCGCCGGGCACGAGGAACATCGCGCCGCGCCGGAACGACCACTTCGACGTGACCCAGCGCTCGCCCTCGCGGCCGATCGGCACCGCGTAACCGACCACGTGATCGAGGCCGCGACCGAGCACGCGCGCGAGCGTGCGGCGCGCCTCGGGATCGCGGAGCGACGCGGTGAGCGGATCGACGTCGTCGGGCAGGTTCTCCTCCTGCACCGCGTGGATCCACGGATCTTCGTAGCCCGCGACGGGCGTGGTCGCGATGCCGAGCCGACGCGCGATCGCGCGCGCGAGCGTGTCCGCCTGGGCGTCGCCGATCTCGACGTTCGGCTTCTCCTTGCCCGGGAACGCGAGACGCCGGAGGTCGCGCCAGATCGGCTGTCCGTCGCGGCGCCAGATGAGATCGATCGCCCAGCGCGGAAGGCTCTCACCCGGGTAGTGCTTGCCCATGCGCTGCATCACGAGCACGCCGCTGCGCGCGCCCGGTGTCGCGTCCGAGGAGACAGCGCCGCCGAAGCGCGTCGCGAGCTCGCGCGCGAGCGCGACGCCGTGCGTCCACTTCGTCTCGCCGAGCGCGGTGGTGTTCCACTCGGGCTCCTTCACGTGCTCGCGCGAGACGAACGTCGGCTCGCCGCCCATCGTGAGCGTGATGCCGCGCCGCGCGAGCGCGTCGTCGACGCGATGCCCGCACGCGACCAGCGCCGTCCACTGGTCCTCGGTGTACGGGCGCTTCGGGCTCGGCTCGTGCCCGATGCGCGCGATCTCCATCGAGAACGAGATCGCGCCCGGCTCGCTCGCAGTGCCCTCGACCGGCGCGGCGAGGAACGGATCCGCGGTGCACGCGAGCGGCACGTGGCCTTCGCCGCAGAGCAGACCGCTCGTGCCGTCGAGCCCGACCCAGCCCGCGCCGGGTACGAACACCTCGGCCCACGCGTGCAGATCGACGACGTCGTGCGAGACGCCGCGCTGCTCCTCGGGGATGTCGCCCTCGTCCGCGAGCTGCACGAGGTACCCGCTCACGAAGCGCGCCGCGAGACCCCGCGCGCGCAGCGCGTCGACGAGCAGCACCGCGCTGTCGCGACAGCTGCCGCGACCGACCGTGAGCGTCTCCTCGCTCGTCTGGATCCCGGCCTCGTCGCGGATGACGTAGCGGACCTCGCTCGACACGCGACGATTGAGCTCGACGAGCCACTCGGTCACGTAGCCGCGCGGCGCGAGCGACTCGACGAACGCGCGGGTGCGCGGTCCGAGCTCGCGCTGCGCGCGGTAGGGCGCGAGCTCCGCGGCGAGGCCCGGCGCGTAGACGAACGGGATCTCCTTCGCGTCGTCGTCGACGAAGAAGTCGAACGGATTGACGGGACGGATCTCGAGCGCGCACTCGACGACGATCGAGAGGTGATCGGCGCCGCGCCCCGACGGGAACGTCACGCGCGCGACGCGGTTGCCCGAGGGGTCCTGCTGCCACCGCAGCTCGTGCGCGGGCTCGATGCCGAGCTGGTACGTCAGCAGATCGGCGCGCGCGTGCGCGGCGGGATGCAGGCGGACGAGGTGGGGCCCGAGCAGCGCGGGACGCGGATACGTGTATCGGGTCTCGTGGCGGAGGCGGACGCGCATTGCGCGTCGATGATCGCCTCGCGGGGCCGGTTCGAAAAGAGAAACTCTCGATCGGGAGCGCGTTCTTGCGCCGTGGAAACGGGAGGGAAACGGGAGGAGTCTGCCGGATTCCGGAAGACCCCTCCCGCCGGCGTCAGCAGCCCGGGTGGTTCTCGCGGAGCTCCTGCCAGAGCTCGTACGCGTCGGGCGTCGGCAGGTGCGACACGTCGATCCAGTCGACGAGCGCGAAGTCGAAGCCGTCGACGCGCGGCTGCTCGATCACGTTGCGATCGAGCGTGCCGAGGCCCGTCGTGGGCTCGCCGGGGACGTACACCGGGCCGTCCTCGCCGGTCTCGTCCACCTCGCCGGCCGTCGGCGTGATGTGCTCGACGCGCTCGACCACGCGGAAGAGCGCGACGATGTCCTCGCGCGTGCGCGCCGCGTCGAGGCTGCCCGGGTAGCGCCGGAACGCGACCGCGACGCCGCCGTAGATCTCGACGTCGACGGGGATCACGGTGCTCTCGTCGGCGCCGAGCTGCTCGAGCGTCTGCGGGCGCCACGACACCGACGGATCGAGGAACAGGTCACTGCGCCCCTCGATCGTCGTCTCGTCGACGTACGCGAGATCGGCGCCGGTGCGTCCGACGTCTCCGCTGCCGGCGCATCCGAGGAGCGCGAGCCCGGCGAGGGCTGTCCCGAACCATGTCGTCTTCTTCATTCCGTTCCTCCGTGTGCGTGTGGGAACGACGCGACGTCCGACCGGCGACGGCGTCACGGGCCGCACGCCCCGCGCTCACCGACACAGCACGCCGATCGACGAGACCGTTGGAGCAGCAACGGTCGTGCCCCGCGAATTGGCTGGGAACGAGGGCAATTCCGCGCGCGCCGAGCGCGCACGCCGTCACGGCGCTGACGGTGATCGTCGCGCGCGGCGCACTGCTCGAGTCGGCGTCGCGACGGAGCCGTGCGGCGCGCGCGAGCGCGCAAGAGGCCTCAGCCGCCGAAGCCGACGCGGGCGCGGGTGCGATCTTCGGGGATCGGGAACGGCGAGAGCGAGTGCGCGATGCCCTGCATCGCGCGCTGCACGGTCCCGTAGTTCGAGCCCGGGTGCCAGAACAGGAACCCGTCCGAGCCACCACGTCGCGCGCCTTGGATCTGGTTCGCGATGAAGCGCGGGCCCCAGTCCTCGGCCTCCTGCTCGAATGCCTGCAGGAACGGCCGGATCACCGGGCGCGGCCCGAGGCGCTGCCGCATGCGCTGCACGCCGATCTGCACGAGGCGGCGCGCGCGATCCTGCGTGCCGCGCTCCCAGTCGCGCATCGCGTTCAGGTAGAGCATCGGCGAGTACACGTCGACGACGTCGGTCCAGAGCGAGAGGTCCTGTCCGAGCCCCGAGGAGTCGCCCTCCCAGTACGCCTGGATGCCGAACACGTCGACGCCGACCGGGATGCGAACGGCGTCGTCGAGGCGACCGAGGAACGCGTGCAGCATGTCGCGGCGGCGCACGTCCTGTTGCTCGTGCGGGTAGTGCGCGTAGGGCACCCCGTCGTCGACCGGGAACCGGATGTAGTCGAGCTGGATCTCGTCGAAGCCGAGCGCCTCGGCCTCGCGCGCCACCGAGATCACGAGGTCGTGGTTGCGCGTGTCCCACGGGTCGAGCCACGCGCCGCCGGTGCCCCACGAGGTCCACACGCGCGTGCGGCCGCGACGGTGCGCGCGCACGTCCTGGATCGCGCGATCGGGCATGCGATGCGCGAGCACGGGATCGTTGAAGCAGACGATGCGCGCGATCGCGACGATGCCGTTCTCGTGCAGCGTCTGCACGAGC
This sequence comes from Sandaracinus amylolyticus, assembly GCF_000737325.1. Taxonomy (NCBI): domain Bacteria; kingdom Pseudomonadati; phylum Myxococcota; order Polyangiales; family Sandaracinaceae; genus Sandaracinus; species Sandaracinus amylolyticus. Next base: position 7,516,937 of record NZ_CP011125.1, on the reverse strand, counting down.
GCGCGCACGTCGCCGTGGAGGCGCGTCTCCTGCTCCTGGAGCTCGGGGATCGCGGAGTCGTAGTTGACGCGGCCGGTCGCGTCCTTGAGGTCGAGGACCGCAGCATCCATCGCCGACGAGCGGATGATGCGCACGACGCCGCGCGCGCCGTTCACGCGCACGTAGGGCGCGGTGATGTAGAGGCCGCGGGCCTGCTGGATGCGCTCCGAGAGCTCGTCGTGGCGTGGCGCCTGCTGGGCACCGGCGGGGACGACGAGGGCGACGATGCAGAGGAGCGCGGCGGGGAGGGCTGCGAGTCGGCGCACGTAGCAATCGTGCCGTATGCGCCAGCGAGTTGCGAAGAAAAGGAACGAGGCCGGAGCGCTCTTTTCGAGCGGGTGGGAAACGGGAGATAACCGTTTCCGTATGTGCGATTCGCTCGCTGGTCGTGCCCGACTCCTGCTCTCGTCTCTCGCCGTCGTCGTCTCGCTGCTCGCGCTGTCCTCGGTCGCCGAGGCGCAGACGATCGTCAACGGCGGCAACGTCATCAACCAGACGTGGACCGTCGCGAACAGCCCGTACGAGGTGCGCGGCGACGTGACCGTGCCCGCGGGCGCGTTCCTCGTCATCCAGAGCGGCGTCACGGTGCGCTTCGCGACGAGCGACCTGACGGCGTCGGGCAGCGACGCGAGCGAGATCGAGATGCGCGTCGCGGGGCGGCTCACGGTGAGCGGCACTGCGGGCTCGCCCGTGCTCTTCGAGTCGGTCGGCAGCGCGGGGCAGTGGGACGGCGTCGTGCTCGACGTCGGCTCGGGCGCGACGACGATCGATCACGCGGTGATCACCGAGGCCGAGGTCGCGCTGCGCGTCGACGCGACGCCGACGCGCTTGAACGGGCTGGAGCTGCGCGGGAACGCGATCGACGGCCTCGCGGTGCGCGGTGATGCGAGCGCGACGTTGACCAATTCGATCGCGAGCTCGAACCCGGTGGGCGTGCGGGTCGCGACGACGGGCACGGTGACGATCGATCACGTGACGCTCTACGCGAACAGCGACGCGGTGTACGTGTCGAGCGGCGCGGCGGCGATCACGGGGTCGATCCTGTCGAACTCGAGCGACGACGCGATCGACGTGGACGGCGGCAGCGCGTCGATCGGGCACTCGAACGTGTGGGGGAACTCGACGTCGTACGAGGGCTCGGTGAGCGCGGCGGCGAGCGTGATCGCGGCGAACCCGCTGTACGTGACGCCGGGGACGAACCTGAGGCTGACGTCGAACTCGCCGAGCCGGCGCTCGGCATCCGACGGGAGCGATCAGGGCGCGCTGCCGTACGTGTCCGACGCGACGCCCGGGACGTACGGGACGTTGTGGACGAACACGACGATCGCCGCGGGCACGACGATGGTCGCGGGCGATCTCACGGTCGCGCCGGGCGTGACGCTCACGCTCGCGCCGGGCGCACGCTTGGTCTTCGCGACGAGCGACGTGATGGGCGCGTATGCGGACGCGAGCGAGGCGGAGCTGCGCGTGCTCGGGACGCTGTCGGTGGCGGGCACCAGCGACTCGCCGGTGACGCTGGAGTGCGCGGGGAGCGCGGGGCAGTGGGAGGGCGTGGCGCTGCTGCCGGGCTCGAGCGCGTCGAGCCTCCGCGGGATGGTGATCACGGAGGCCGAGGTCGCTCTCCGCGTGGAGCGCACGCCCGCGCTGCTCGACGCGCTCACGCTGAGCGGCAACGCGATCGACGGCCTCGCGGTGCGCGGCGATGCGAGCGCGACGTTGACCAATTCGATCGCGAGCTCGAACCCGGTGGGCGTGCGGGTCGCGACGACGGGCACGGTGACGATCGATCACGTGACGCTCTACGCGAACAGCGACGCGGTGTACGTGTCGAGCGGCGCGGCGGCGATCACGGGGTCGATCCTGTCGAACTCGAGCGACGACGCGATCGACGTGGACGGCGGCAGCGCGTCGATCGCGCACTCGAACGTGTGGGGGAACTCGACGTCGTACGAGGGCTCGGTGAGCGCGGCTGCGAGCGTGATCGCGGCGAACCCGCTGTACGTGACGCCGGGGACGAACCTGCGGCTGACGTCGAACTCGCCGAGCCGGCGCTCGGCGTCGGACGGGAGCGATCAGGGCGCGCTGCCGTACGTGTCCGACGCGACGCCCGGGACGTACGGGACGTTGTGGACGAACACGACGATCGCCGCGGGCACGACGATGGTCGCGGGCGATCTCACCGTCGCGCCGGGCGTGACGCTCACGCTCGCGCCGGGTGCACGTCTGGTGTTCGCCACGAGCGACGTGATGGGCGCGTACGCCGACGTGAGCGAGGCGGAGCTCCGCGTGCTCGGGACGCTCTCGGTCGCGGGCACCAGCGACTCGCCGGTGACGCTCGAGTGCGCGGGCAGCGCGGGGCAGTGGGAAGGCGTGGCGCTGCTGCCGGGCTCGAGCGCGTCGAGCCTCCGCGGGATGGTGATCACCGAGGCCGAGGTCGCGCTGCGCGTGGAGCGCACGCCCGCGTTGCTCGACGCGCTCACGCTGAGCGGCAACGCGATCGACGGTCTCTCGGTGCGCGGTGATGCGAGCGCGACGATCACGAGCTCGGTGATCGCGTCGAACCCGGTCGGCGTGCGCGTCGCGACGACGGGCACGACGACGGTCGTCGGTTGCACGCTCTACGCGAACAGCGATCACGTCTACGTCTCCAGCGGCACCGCGACGATCCGGAACGCGATCCTCACGAACGGAAGCGACGACGCGATCGACGTCGACGGAGGCAGCGCGTCGATCTCGTACTCGAACGTGTGGGGCAACTCGACGGCGTACGAGGGCTCGGTGAGCGCGGGCGCGGGGATGCTCGCGACCAACCCGTTCTACGTCGCGCCGGGCAGCGACATGCGGCTCACGGCGGGCAGCCAGTGCATCGACGCCGGCACGTCCACCGGCGCGCCGCCGACCGATCGCGACGGCACCACGCGCCCGCTCGACGGCGACGGCATCAACGGGCCCGCGCACGACATGGGCGCGTACGAGTACGCGCTGCTCACGGTGTGCGGCGACTCGGTCGTGGGCGCCGGCGAGGCGTGCGACGACGGCGCGCTCAACGGGATGTACGGGCGCTGCAACGCGTCGTGCACCGGGCCCGGCCCGCGCTGCGGCGACATGGCCGTGAACGGCCCCGAGCAGTGCGACGACGGCAACGCGAGCGACACCGACGCGTGCCTCGGCTCGTGCGTCTCGGCGCGCTGCGGCGACGGCGTGGTGCGCGCCGGCATGGAGGCGTGCGACGACGGCAACGCGGTGACGACCGACGCGTGCGTGGCGTGCGCCATCGCAGAGTGCGGCGACGGCTTCGTGCACGCCGGCGTCGAGCAGTGCGACGACTCGAACACGACGAGCACCGACGCGTGCGTCGAGTGCCGAACCGCGTTCTGCGGCGACGGCGTGGTGCGCGCCGGCATGGAGGCGTGCGACGACGGCAACTCGAGCAACGTGGACGCATGCACCAACGCGTGCGCCGCGGCGCGCTGCGGTGACGGGTTCGTCGGGCCCGGCGAGACGTGCGACGACGGGAACACGGTGAACGACGACGCGTGCTCGAACGCGTGCCGACCGGCCGGCTGCGGTGACGGCATCGTGCAGAGCGGCGAGACGTGCGACGACGGGAACACGGTGAACGACGACGCGTGCTCGAACGCGTGCCAGCCGCCGCGGTGCGGCGACGGGATCATCCACAGCGGCGAGCAGTGCGACGACGGGAACACCGTGAACGACGACGCGTGCTCGAACGCGTGCCGTCCGCCGCGCTGCGGTGACGCGATCCTTCACGTCGGCGAGGAGTGCGACGACGGCAACGACGTGCCCGGCGACGCGTGCACGACGGCGTGCCGGAACGCGCGCTGCGGCGACGGCTTCACGCGCACCGGCGTCGAGGCCTGCGACGACGGCAACACGTCCAACGAGGACGGCTGCGTCGCGGAGTGCGTCGTCGCGGAGTGCGGCGACGGCTACGTGCGCGACGGCGTCGAGGCGTGCGACGACGGGAACACCACCGACGGCGACGGCTGCAGCGCCGTGTGCGCGCTCGCGAGCTGCGGCGACGGGACCGTGCAGGCCGGCGAGGAGTGCGACGACGGCAACGCGTCGAACCTCGACGCGTGCCTCGAGACCTGCTTCGCCGCGACGTGTGGCGACGGCTACGTTCGTGCTGGCGTCGAGGCGTGCGACGACGGCAACGAGCTCGACACCGACGCGTGCCTCGCGAGCTGTCGCCGTGCGAGCTGCGGCGACGGGTTCGTGCACGCCGGCGAAGAAGCGTGCGACGACGCGAACGCCGAGAACACCGACGCGTGCCTGCTCACGTGCGAAGACGCGTCGTGCGGCGACGGGTACGTGCGCGACGGCGTCGAGGAGTGCGACGACGGCAACGACGCGAGCGGCGACGGCTGCAGCGCGGGCTGCGTCGACGAGGGCTCGGGCGGCCCCGACGGCGGCGTCGACCCCGACGCGGGCACGAGCGACGTCGACTCGGGCACGAACACGATCGATGCGGGCATCGATGCCGGCACGGCGACGGGGAGCAGCGAGGGCGGGTGCGGATGCCGCGCGGCGGGCGCGTCGGGCCGCGGCGCCGGTGCGTGGGCGCTCATGCTCGCGCTCGGGCTCGCGCTCGTGATGCGTCGTCGTCGCTGACGATCGAACGATGCGAGGTCGCCCCTGGACGCCCGCGCGCATGCCGGGCGGAAGGGGGCATCGCGTGGCGGCCGACCGTACACTGGCGCCGCATGCGGATAGCCAACCACTCGACGCGGGTTTCCACGCTCGCGCTCATCCTCGTCGCGGCGCTCGTCGGTTGTGAGAACGAGCGCCCAGCGGACGAGAGCGACGCCGGAACCCGTGAGGACGCGGGCGCTGCGCCGGTCACGGCACGCGGTGAGTGCCGCCTCTTCCCGCTCGCGAACGGGCGACAGGTCTGCCTCCTCACCGAGCCGCAGGGCCCGACCGTCGAGGCGGCGATGCGCGAGAGCAGCGAAGGCGTGGCGGTCGAGCCGCTGCTCGATCCCGACTTCGTCGGCCCGCTCCCGTCGAGCCACGATCTGCGCGGCGAGTCGCTCGGCGGCTGCTTGCAGGTGCGCGATCAGCGCGAGTGCGGCTGGTGCGTCGCGCACGCCGCGGGCGCGGTGCTCGACGCGCTCTACTGCGCCGAGGGCTGCCCGCCGCCGCGCGTGTCGATGGGCCACCTCTGGTCCACCGGCCACGGCGGGACGATCGGCGACTGCGGCTTCGGGTGGGACGTCGAGGAGGGCATGCGCGCGGTGACCGGCGCGACCCCGCTCGTGCCCGAGTCGACGTGGCCGTACACCGGCGGCGCGCGCTCGATGAACGACACGCGCCCGAGCGACGCGACGCTGATGGCCGACGGTCGTTATCGCGCGACGGGGTACACGATGATCCCGAACGACGCGGACAAGCTCGAGCGCATGAAGCGCGTGCTCGCGTCGGGCCGTGCGATCGCGGTCTGGAGCGGCCTCTGCTGGAGCGGCGGCTGGGGCGACGGCCAGGCGACGATCCAGGCGCCGATGCTCCCGTGCGCGGCCGACGGAGTGAGCGACTACGACGGCTACCACGCGTACACGATCGTCGGCTACGACGACGCCACGATGGAGTTCATCGCGCTGAACTCCTGGGGTCAGGACTGGGGCCAGAACGGGTACATGCGTCTGTCGTACGACTTCGTGCAGAACGAAGTGAGCGGCGGCGGCTACCTGCAGGACATCGATCGCTCGCACGGCGCGTGCGAGATGCCCGACGGCGGGATGCCTCCGGGATCCACCGCCGAGCGCTGCACCGGGATCACCGCGTGCGCGGCGTGCGCGGAGACGACGGGATGCCTGTGGTGCGACGGTCGCTGCGTCGCGAGCGACGACACCGGCACCGCGCCCGCGACGGGCTCGTGCACGATGCCCGATCAGTCGGCGACCCGCGGCGCGGAGTGCGCGCTGCCGATGGACGCGTGCACCTCGAACACCGACTGCGCGAGCTGCGCCGACGCGCCCGGATGCGCGTGGTGCGAGCAGCGCGGCGCGTGCATCGCGTGGCCGGGCGGCGCCGGGACGTGTGGCGATCGACGCCTCGCGACGTCGCGCGACCAGTGCAACGACGTGACGCGCGCGTGCGAGATGGCGAGCGACTGCGGCGCGTGCACGATGCTCGAGGGCTGCGGCTGGTGCGGCGGCGCGTCGGGCTCGATCCACAGCGCGCCCGGCACGACGAGCTGCTTCGGTGGCGACGCGACGGGCGCGGATCGCGCGTCGTGTGGGGCGGGCTGGGTCGGGCCCGCGGGGATGTGCCCGATGCCTCCGATGCCCGACGCGGGCATGGCCGACGACGGCGGCGCGAGCGACGGCGGGACGAGCAGCGACGCGGGCACCGGCGGCGACGGCGGCACCACCGGGCCGGTCTGCGGCATGGTCGGCGGGCCCTGCTACGTCGACGCGCAGTGCTGCGACGGCATGCAGTGCGTCGCGAACGCGTGCCGTGACGCGTCGCGGTGCGGCGTCGAGGGCGTCACGTGCGCGAACGGATCGCAGTGCTGCGGTGGTCTGTCGTGCCTGCCCGCGACGTTCGGCGGTGGACGTGCGTGCTGCGTCGGGTTCGAGGGCGGCAGCTGCGAGACCGAAGCGGACTGCTGCGGCGAGATGACGTGCGACGGCGGTCGCTGCCGGAAGCGTCGCGCGGGACAGAGCTGCGCGAGCAACTGGGACTGCGCGGGCACCCTGCGCTGCAACGGCGGCTCGTGTAGCTGACGCATCGGGGAGACCGGCGTGCCGCGAGGCGCGCCGGTCTCGCGTCACTCGAGCCCGAACTTCTTGATGCGCTCGTTGAGCGTGGTGCGGCTGATCTGGAGCTCACGCGCGAGGCGCGTCCGATTGCCGCCGGTGCGCTCGAGCCCGCGCACCAGGATCGCGCGCTCGAGCCCGTCGACCGCGGCCTGCAGGCTGCCTTGTCCGGACGCGGCCGCGGCGGCTGCCTCGCCGCCCGACTGGCCCGCATAGCCGCCGGCATCGCGGAGCGCGGGAGAGAGATGCTCCGGGCCGATCTCGGGCTCGCCCGCCGCGGTGACCGCCCAGCGATCGATCTCCGCGCGCAGCTCGCGCACGTTGCCCGGCCACTGGTAGCGCTCGAGGCAACGCCACGCCGACGCGCTCACGCGCGTGGGCATGATCTCGCTGTCGGCATCCCGCAGGAAGTGCTCGACGAGCAGCGGCAGATCGCCGGTCCGATCGCGCAGCGGCGGCAGCGCGATCGGGATCACGTGGAGGCGGTAGTAGAGGTCCTGTCGGAACTCGCCGCGCTGCACCATCGCCGCGAGATCGCGGTGCGTCGCGGTGATCACCCGCACGTCCGACGTGCGCGGCCGGGTGTCGCCGACCGGCAGGTACGAGCCGTCGGAGAGCACGCGCAGCAGCTTCACCTGCATCGCGGGCGACATCTCCGCGACCTCGTCGAGGAAGAGCGTCCCGCCGTGCGCCGCGCCGAAGAGCCCCTCGCCGCTGCGCACCGCGCCCGAGAACGCGCCGCGCACGTGGCCGAACAGCGTGCTCTCGAGCACGTCGTCGGGCACCGCGCCGCACGACTGCGCGACGAAGGGCTTGCCCGTGCGCGGTCCGTGATCGTGCAGCGCGCGCGCGACGAGCTCCTTGCCGGTCCCGCTCTCGCCGGTGATCAGCACCGCGGCGTCGCTGCTCGCGACACGACGCAGCAGCTCGAACACCTCGCGCATCCGCGGCGACGTGCCGACGATGCCCCACGCGCCGGGCGACGTGCCGGCGCGCGCGCGCAGCCGTCGCCGCTCGTCGTCGACGTGCTCCGCGATCTCCTCGGCGGCGGTGCGGAGGATCGAGCGCACGACCTGCTCGCGATCGCCGCGCACGACCGGGAGCTTCCGGACCGGCTGCGAGGGATCGACGAGCGAGGGATCGAGCTCGCGCAGCGCGGTCGCGAGCGTCGCGGGATCGGCGGGCGCGCAGCCCTGCAGCGCCGTCGCGACGAAGCCCGACGCGACGACGTGCGCGACCACTCCGTCGCCGACCTCGACCGGCACCGCGATCGACGCGAGGCCGAGGTGACACGGCCGGGCCCGCTCGCCCGCCGCGCCGTCCGCGGCGAGCGCGCGGTAGAACGCGTCGCAGCGCTGGAAGCCCTCGCGCGTGAAGAGCGCGGTGCGACACACCTCGGAGGAGCCGCTCATCACGCCGCCGCGCGCGTGCGCGAGCGGGCCCTCGGGCCCGACGATGGTCAGCTGCAGCGAGAACGCCTTCTCGAGGATCGAGCGCGCGACCTGCACACCGCGCAAGCGCTCCAGGCGATCGAGATCCGACACGGAGCGCGAGTATACGTGTGCCGCGATCAGCGCGTCTGCTGATCGCGGTAGCGCTGCACCATCGTGCGCATCAGGCGGCGCAGCTGATCGCGCGTCGTCTCCGGCTCGCCCAGCGCGGGGAGCACGTCGGCGACCGCCTCGAGCGTCGAGACGTACTCGCGGCGCGGCTCCTTGCGCGCGCGCCCGTAGATCGACGGCTCGCGCGGGCGCAGCACCACGCGCGAGAGCTTGAGCAGCCAGGGGTTGCGCCACCACAGCGCCTTCGCCTGGCTCCACGTTCCGTCGAGCACGACGATGCCCTCGAGCGCCGGCGCGTCGGCGTCGCGCTCGCGTCCCTTGCGATCGAGCACGAGCACCGGTCGCTCGCGCGCCTCCGCGGACACGGTGGGATCGATCTTGGTGGGATACACCACGGCCCAGCGCGTCGGGTCCGCGTCCTCGCGATCGAGCGCGTGCGCGAGCGATGCCCACGAGAGCCCGGTGCGCACCTCGCACGACGGCAGCGACGCGGCGAGGAGCGGCGCGGTGCCGAGGATCGCGTCGTCCTCCTGCGGGTGCCGGAGCACGAGCACGCGCAGCGTCGTCGGGAGGGACACCACACGATCGCAGACGCAGATCGCGCGCGGCTTGCCGCACTTCTCGCAATGCTCTTCGGACACGGGGCGCGCAGTGTGACCCGATCCGCCGGCGACGTCCGCCGCGTTGACAGCTCGCATCGCACGCGTGATCGTCCGCGCTCGCGCAGGGCAGGGGGCTCTGCGCGCGAGAGGGGGCTCTCATGAGCGTGCAATGGAAGTCGCGCCGGCTCGCGCCGCGCGCGCTGAAGGTCCTCGAGCGACACAAGGGCTCGAGCCCAGCGGTCGCCGTGTTCGAGGCGCCGCTCGGCACCGCCGCGCGTGCGTTCGTCGCGGCGTATACCGAAGCGGGCGCCTACAAGGCGCGGTGGCGCGTCGAGATGGACGAGGGGCGCGGCTCGATGCTCGCGCTGAAGAAGGAGATCGACGTGTGGAAGCCGCACGTCGCGCGCGAGCGCCCCGGCTTCGACCTCGCGGGCATCGGAGACAAGCCGACGGTGCCGGAGGATCTGATCGAGGACGCACAGGCGCTCGCGGACGAGCTGCGCGAGGTGCGCGGTGCGGACGGCGCGACCGTGGCGTGGGCCGCTGCGGCTGCGACGTCGATCACCGAGAAGGCGAGCAGGGCGGAGAACGAGACCGACGAGGCTGCCGCCGCCGACGCTCGCTACAGCTCGCTGCTCTCGCAGGTGCGCGAGGCGCAGGCGGTGTTCGACGCCGAGCTCAGCCGCTTCCGCGCGACGCTGCGCTCGCTGCTCGGGAGCTCGCATCCGGACTTCCAGAAGCTCCGCGTGAGCCGCGCCTCGTCGCGCGACGGCGACGACGATCCGACGGGGCCCGCGCCTTCCGATCCCGTGACGCCCGCTCCGACGCCGCCGCGCGTCTGACTCGCGGGTGCCCGGGCCCGGGCGAGCACTCCAGCGGGTCTGAGCGCGAGGCGAGCGGCCTCGATGCACCGAACGGCGGCCCCGCGAGCGATCGCGGGGCCGCCGTTTCGTTCGTGAGGGGGCCCGATCGCCCGTGCAGCGGCCCCGATCCGTCGAGCGCCGGCCCCGATTCTCCGGGACCACTCCCCCGACGCGCCGATCGGCGGGCTCGAGGAAGTGATCGGCGGGCTCGAGAAAGTGATCGGCGGCCTCGAGGAAGTGATCGGCGGCCTCCCCAGCCCGCGCGGAGGGCACGAAAACGGCCGCGCCGGGCACGATCACGATGTTCGACGCTTCCGTGATACGTCGGAGATCGAGGCGTCGCTCAGGGGCAGGGCTCGATGGTGGGCGCGTTGCCCCCCACGCCGCCCGCCCCGGGCTCCGACGTGATCGTGCCGCCGCAGCGCTGCACGAACGAGCCGCTGTTCTGGAGCGAGCCCTGCGGAGCCCGGAACGTGAGCGCGCCGGCGAGCTCCATCGCGCCGGCGTTGAGCGCGGGGAACGACACCTCGGCGGTCGCGCCGGCGGCGATCGTGACCGCGCCGCCCCCGGCGATCCGGAACGGAGCGCTGGTCCGGAACGCGCCGCGGTTCGTGAACGTCCCGGCGCACGAGAAGCCCTGCTGCGAGTCGCCCCCGGCCTGGTTGCTCAGCGTGCCTTCGTTGACGAAGGTGCCGCCGTTCTCGAGGTCGTTGCGGTTCGCGAACGTCGCGGTCGCGGTGTTGGTGAACGTGCCGCCGTTGTTCAGCCCCGCCCACCTGACGTTCTGGACGACGAAGGTGCCGCGGTTCGTCATCGAGCCCTCGTTGATCATCGGACAGTAGAGCTCGACCTCGCCGGTGGTCGTGAGCGTCGCGCCCGCCCTGTTGGTGAAGCGGCACGCCACCTCGAGATCGAAGACCAGGCCGATCCGGCCGGAGCTCTCGAAGGTCCCGTGGTTCTCGAACAAGTGGTCCGACTGGAAGGTGCCGCGGTTGATGATCGTGCCGGTGTTCGTGGCGACCTCGGACGACGGCAGGGTCGTCACCAGGACCGCGCCCGCGGCGATCGTCAGCGTCCCCGAGTTGTGGAACGAGCACGACTGCGTCGTCGTGCAGTGCGTCGCGCCCCGGGCGATCACGAACGTCCCCGCGTTGCCGAACCGGTTGTACTGGACGGGCCCGTAGGTCGTGAACGTGGCGCCGGCGGCGTTCGAGATGGCCGCGAGGCCCGACGCACCGGCCGTGCTCACCAGCTCGCCGCGCAGCACGAAGGTGCCGGCGTTGGTGAACGTGCCGGCCACCGCAGGGTTGGGGCCGCTCACGAGCAGATGGCCGTCGATCGTGAGGTCGCCCTGGTTGACGAGCGTGCCCGCCACGCGCACCCGCGAGCAGGCGTACGTGCGGACCGTCAGCCCCGACGGGATCGTCACCGTGATGCCTGCCGGGATCACGACGATCCCCGCCGGCGACGTGGGAACGACGCCGCCTCCCCACGTGCTCGGCGCGTTCCAGGGGCCGCTCGCGGCGGCGGTGATGATCGATCCGTTGCACGAGGCCTCGCACGCGTCGCCGCCGAAGCCGTCCGCGCAGTCGCACGTGTGCTCGTCGATTCCGTCGACGCAGGTGCCCCCGTTCATGCAGAGGCTCGGGCCCGCGCAGTCGTCGACGTTCGTCTCGCAGCGCGTTCCGGTGAACCCCGGCGCGCACTCGCACGTGAAGCTCGCCGGGCCGTCGGTGCAGGTCCCGCCGTTCTGGCAAGGGCTCGGCGCGCACTCGTCGATCTCTTCCGAGCACGTCGCGCCGGTGTACCCCGGGGCGCACGAGCACTCGAACCCGCCGGCGTCGTCAGCTTCGCAGGTGCCGCCGTTCTCGCAGGGGCTCGTCGCGCAGGGATCGCCGTCCCCGCCGTCGGCCTCGTCGGTCGACGCGTCCTCGTCGGTCGACGCGTCCTCTCCGGTCGACGCGTCCTCTCCGGTCGAGGCATCCACATCGGTCGACGCATCCATCTCGATCGAGGCGTCCCGCGGCGACGCGTCACGGGGCGGGCCGCCGTCGGAGTCCGACGGATCGCCGTCGGAGCCGCATCCGGCGAGGTTCAGCGAGGTGAGGATCAGCGAGGTGAGGACGAGCAGGCGAAGGCGACTGGCGAGCTGACTCGACGGCATGAGTGATGTGTTCCTCGTGAGCGCGCGACCGGGCGAAGAAGCGCCGCCACGTGCGCCATCGGGAGAATTGCGCAGCGGCCACGGCCTCCGATATCCAGTTCGGGACGCGGCGTTATCCGCTTCTGGCGCCGCCGGTCGGTGCAGCTCGGCGCTCTCGGCCGACGGCGCGCGCGATTACTCCCGACGCAGCAGCTCGAACGTCACGCGCCGGTTCCGCGCGTGGCAGTCGGTGCTCGCCTCGTCGCGACACAGCGGCTGCGTGTCACCGTACGAGACCGCCTCGATGCGCTCCGGCGCGACGCCGCACAGCACGAGCTGCTCGGCCACCGCGCCCGCGCGCGCCGCGCCGAGCCGCGCGTTCGCCGCCGCCGTTCCCTGCTCGTCGGCGTGGCCGATCACGCGCACCCGCACCGTCGGCTCGTCGCGCAGCAACGTGCAGACCTCCGCGAGCTCGCTCGTGTAGCGCCCCGAGACGCGATCCGAGCCGACGCGGAACAGGATCTCCTGCGACAGCGGCTCGCCGCGCGCTGCCGCGGGCGGTGCGCTCGCCGGCTCGGGCGGCGGCGCCTCGTCGGGGCATCCGTCGTCGTCCTGGAAGCCGTTGCGCACCTCGGCGGCGGTCGGGCACGCATCGCTCGCGTCGTCGAGGCCGTCGTGATCCACGTCGTCCTCGGGGCAGCCGTCGGTGTCGTCGACTCCGTCGGCGTCCTCGGCGAGATCGGGGCAACGATCGGAGTCGTCGCGCAGCCCGTCGGCGTCGGTGTCGACCGGCGCGGGCGGCGCGGCCGCCGTCTGCACGTCGTCTCCGCCGCCGCCCACGTCGATGCGCGCGGTGACGCTCAGCCCGAACGAGAGCAGGTGCGCGTCGTCGGGGCGCGCCTCGCCGTCGGGCTGCACGATCTGCTGGTAGCGCACCACCGGGCCGACTCCGAGCCACTCGAGCGGGAGCAGCTCCCACCCGAGGCCGACGTCGAACACCAGCCGCACCAGATCGCCGGTGATGCCGACGCCGACGTTCGCGTCGACGAACGGACCGCCGGCGACGCGATCGATCACGAAGAAGCCGCGCGCGCCGAGCTCGAACGCGTAGAGGTTGCCGGGATCCTGCTCCGGCACCGGGAACCACGCGGTGCCGACGCCGAGCTGCAGCGCGAGCGGGCCGATCAGCTCGATGCCCGCGCGCGCGAAGCCGAGCCCGCCCCAGTCGAAGCGATCGCGGTACGAGTCGGTGAGCATCACCTGCGCCCCGCCCTCGAGCTGCAGCGTGGGCGTGACGTCGTCGGCGTGCGCGCGCGACGCGATCGAGGCGAGCAGCGCGCTCGCGAGCAGGAGGGAGCGCGTGCTCATCGCGACACCGTGAGGCGATAGGTGCGGCAGTCGGTGCCGGGCGAGACGCGGCTCACGCGGATCCACACCGCGGTCGGCCACGCGACGTTGCGCGTGGAGCAGTCGAGGTTCGCCGACGAGCACGTGTCGCGGAAGGCCCACTGGGTGAGCGGGAGCCCGCACGTGGGCCCGCCGCCGCACGCCGTGCGGACCTCGAAGCGGAAGACGCCGCCGTCGTTCACGCCGAACGTGATCGTCGGTGCGCCGCTGCCGCGCTGGCGGACGTCGGGGTTGTGCGGGAACCGCACGAGGAACCACTCGCTCTGGGCGTCGGCGGGGAGCGAGAGCGTCGGCGTCGAGACCGACGAGCCGATCGCGATGGTGCCGAGGTCGATCGGCGCCTCGCAGGTGTTCGACGTCCCGTCCTCGCACGTGCCGCCGCACGCGACCTCGCCCGGCGGGCACGAGAGGCTGCACGTCCCGGCGCTGCAGATCTGTCCCGGCCCACACGCCCGGCCGCACGCGCCGCAGCTGAGCCGATCGCTCGAGAGGTCGCGGCACACGCCGCCGCACGGCGACAGGCCGGCGCCGCACGAGGGGCTGCAGGTGCCGGCGGAGCACACGGTGCCCGCGGCGCAGGTGCGCCCGCAGGCGCCGCAGTTCGCGGCGTCGCTCGAGAGATCGCGGCAGACGCCCGAGCAGTTGAGCTGTCCCGCGGGGCAGCTCAGCGTGCACGAGCCGCCGTCGCAGACCTGGCCCGCGCCGCAGACGCGGCCGCACATCCCGCAGTTCAGGCGATCGGTCACGACGTCGCGGCAGCTGCCCGAGCACTCCGTGAGCCCGACGCCGCAGCTCACGCGACACGCCGCGCCGTCGCAGACCTGGCCCGCGGGGCACGCGCGGCCGCACATCCCGCAGTTCATGCGATCGGTCTGCAGATCGCGGCACACGCCGGAGCAGCTCGTCTGGCCGACCCCGCAGTCGACGACACACGCGCTGCCCGCGCAGATCTGGCCCGCCGGACACGCGATGCCGCATCCGCCGCAGTGCAGGCGATCGCTCGTGAGATCGCGGCACGTGCCGCCGCACCCGACCTGTCCCGCGGGGCAGCTCAGCGTGCACGTGCCGGCCATGCAGACCTCGCCGGGATCGCAGGTCACGCCGCACCCGCCGCAGTGCACGCGATCGGTCTGGAGGTCGCGGCAGACGCCGCTGCAGTTCGCGAGGCCGCCGCCGCAGCTCACGGTGCAGGCGCTCGCGGTGCAGACCTCGCCGGGCGCGCAGGGGTCGTCGCACGCGCCGCAGTGGAGGCGATCGGTCGTCAGGTCGCGGCAGCTGCCGCCGCAGTCGGTCGTGCCCGCACCGCACGTCACGACGCAGGTGCCGCCCGAGCAGACCTCGCCGGGGTCGCACGCGCTCCCGCACGCGCCGCAGTTCAGGCGATCGGTGTCGAGGTCGCGGCACGTGCCCGCGCATTCGTCGAGGCCGGCGCCGCAGCTGACGGTGCACACGCCCGACGAGCAGACCTCGCCGGGATCACACGCGACGCCGCAGCCGCCGCAGTGGAGCCGATCGCTCGCGAGGTCGCGACAGACACCGCTGCAGTTGTCGAGGCCGCCACCGCAGCTGACGGTGCACGCGCCGCCCGAGCAGACCTCGCCGGGATCGCACGCGGTGCCGCACGCTCCGCAGTTCAAGCGATCGGTCGCGAGGTCGCGGCACGTGCCGCCGCACTCGTCGAGGCCGACGCCGCAGCTGACGACGCACGCGCCGCCCGAGCACACCTCGCCCGCGTCGCAGGTGTCGCCGCAGGTCCCGCAGTGCGCGCGATCGGTCGTGAGGTCGCGGCACACGCCGCTGCACTCGGTCAGGCCCGCGCCGCAGCTGACGGTGCACACGCCCGACGAGCAGACCTCGCCGGCCGCGCACGCGTTGCCGCAGGCGCCGCAGCTCGCGCGATCGGTCGCGAGGTCGCGGCACACGCCGCTGCACTCGGTGAGGCCGCCGCCGCAGCTGACCTCGCACGCGCCCGACGAGCAGACCTCGCCGGCCGCGCACGCGTCGCCGCACGCGCCGCAGTGGAAGCGATCGGTCGTCAGATCGCGGCAGGTGCCGCCGCAGTTCGTCTGGCCCGCGCCGCACGTCACGACGCACGCGCTGCCCGAGCAGACCTCGCCCGCGTCGCACGCGTTGCCGCACGCGCCGCAGCTCGCGCGGTCGGTGGTGAGATCGCGACACACGCCGCCGCAGTCGGTGAGCCCGCCGCCGCAGCTGGTCTCGCACGTGCCGCCGCTGCAGACCTCGCCCGCCGCGCACGCGATGCCGCAGCCGCCGCAGTTCGCGCGATCGGTCGCGAGGTCGCGGCAGACGCCGCCGCACTCGGCGAGCCCGGTGCCGCAGCTCACGACGCAGGTGCCGCCGTCGCAGATCTCGCCCGAGGCGCAGTCGTTCCCGCACGCGCCGCAGTTCAGGCGATCGGTCTGCAGATCGCGGCAGACGCCGCCGCAGTTGTCGAGGCCGGCGCCGCAGCTCGTCTCGCACGTGCCCGCGACGCACGACGTCCCGGCGACGCACGGGCTCGCGCACGCGCCGCAGTGCAGCGCGTTGCTCTGCAGGTCGCGGCAGATCCCGCCGCAGTCGGTCGTGCCGCCGCCGCAGCTGAGCGTGCACATGCCCGCCGAGCAGACCTCGCCGGCGTCGCACGCATTGCCGCACGCGCCGCAGCTCGTGCGATCGCTCTGGAGATCGCGGCAGACGCCGCTGCAGTCGCTGAGACCGGCGCCGCACGACGTCGCGCAGGTGCCGCCGCTGCAGATCTCGCCCGGCGCGCAGGCGACGCCGCAGCCGCCGCAGTGGAGGCGATCGGTCGCGAGGTCGCGGCAGACGTCGCCGCAGTCGGTGAGGCCCGCGCCGCAGCTCGTCTCGCAGGTGCCCGCGGAGCAGACCTCGCCGGCCGCGCAGGTGACGCCGCACCCGCCGCAATTCGCGCGATCGGTGTCGAGGTCGCGGCAGACGCCGAGGCACTCGGTGGTGCCCGCGCCGCAGCTCGTCGCGCAGGTGCCGCCGCTGCAGATCTCGCCGGCGGCGCAGGTCACGCCGCACGCGCCGCAGCTCGCGCGATCGGTCGCGAGGTCGCGGCAGACGCCGCCGCAGTCCGTGAGGCCACCGCCGCAGCTCACCTCGCACGCGCCCGCGCTGCACACCGTGCCCGCCGGGCAGACGTTGCCGCAGGTTCCGCAGCTCGTGGGATCGGTCTGGACGTCGCGGCAGACTCCGTCGCAGTCGGTGGTGCCGGCGCCGCACGTCGTCTCGCAGCTGCCCGCGGAGCACACCTCGCCGGCGGCGCACGCCATGCCGCAGCCGCCGCAATTCGCGCGGTCGGTCGCGAGGTCGCGGCACACGCCGCTGCACTCGGTGGTCCCGGCGCCGCAGGTCGTCTCGCAGGTGCCCGCGGAGCAGACCTCGCCCGCGCCGCACGTCACGCCGCAGCCGCCGCAGTTCGCGCGGTCGGTCGCGAGGTCGCGACACACGCCGTCGCAGTTCTCGAGCCCGGCGCCGCACGTCGTCGCGCACGCGCCTCCGGTGCAGACCGTGCCCGGGTCGCACGCGGTGCCGCACGCGCCGCAGTGGAAGCGGTTCAGCGCGAGATCGACGCACGCACCGTCGCACTCGACCTGGCCCGCGGGGCACGCGATCACGCACGCGCCGGCCTCGCAGATCTCGCCGGCGCCGCACGCGGTGCCGCACGCGCCGCAGTGCGCGCGATCGGTCTGGAGATCGGCGCAGCGCTCGGTGCCGTCGGGCGCGGCGCAGCGCGCGAGGCCGGTGCCGCAGGTCAGGCTGCACGCGCCGTCGGCGCAGACGAGGCCGGGATCACACGCCGCGTCGCAGGCTCCGCAGTGCGCGAGGTCGGTGCGTGGATCGACGCAGCGGCCGCTGCACTCGAGCTGTCCGGTCGGGCACGAGAGCTCGCACGCGCCGGCGACGCAGATGGACCCGACCTGACACGCGTTGCCGCATCCGCCGCAGTGCCGCGGGTCCGCGGTGGTGTCGACGCAGTCGTCGCCGCAGCGCGCTTCCGAGGGCGCGCACGAGAGGATCGACGCGTCCATCTCGTCGCCTGGACCGCCCACGAGGGGTTGCCCGGAGCACGCCGTGAGGACGGCGGACAGGAGGACGAAGAGAAGCGCCCCAGAAAGCCGACTGCGGAGCATCGATCGAGACTACGCGCGGTCGCGTGTCGCTGTCACGTTCTCCTCTCGCGCGAATCAGAGCTGCGCTCGGATCCCGAGGCTCGGCAGGAAGATCGCGGGCGCGCTCTGCACGGCGCAGGGCGCCTCGGGGCGACCGTTCGAGTCGTAGTTGCACTCGAGCGCGATCGGCTCCTCCGAGAGCGTCACGTTCGTCCAGCCGAGCGACACGCGGAGCCGCCCCCAGCCCGCGTCCCACGCGTACGCGATCTCGGCGTCGCCTCGGAAGAACCACGGCAGTCGCTGCTCGTAGCGCAGCGCCGTCAGGCCCGTGGGCTCGATGAAGTAGCGACCCACCACGCGACCCGAGCGCACGAGCACGCGGAGCGCGATCTCGAGGCCCTCCCAGATGCGCGCGCGGCCCATCGCCTGGATGACGTGGCGCACGTCGAAGCCGGGAACGAACTCGAACCCTTCGTGGGCGCGCGCCGTCGCTTCGCTGAGCGTGTAGCTGATCCATGCGCTCACGTCGCGACCCTCGCGCCGCGCGAGCACCTCGAGGCCGAGCACCCGGGCGCGCGCCCTCGGATCGATCTGGACCTGCGTGCACCACGACTCCACGCAGATCTCGCGATCCTGCACGTAGAGGTCGGGCAGCAG
Source organism: Sandaracinus amylolyticus (assembly GCF_000737325.1). Taxonomy (NCBI): domain Bacteria; kingdom Pseudomonadati; phylum Myxococcota; order Polyangiales; family Sandaracinaceae; genus Sandaracinus; species Sandaracinus amylolyticus. The sequence goes on along the minus strand of NZ_CP011125.1, from coordinate 7,498,749 downwards.
CACCTGATCGAAGTAGTGGAAGAAGCCCTGCGCCTCGAGCGAGATCCCGAGCGGCAGCGTGAGCGAGACGCCCCAGTCGCTCTGGAGCGCGCGCTGGAGGCCGCGATCGACTGCGAGCTCGGCGAAGCCGGGAAGCGGCAGGAAGAGCACCGCGGGCTGGTGCGCGAGGCCCACCGCGGCGTGCACGTCGACGCCCTCCCAGGCGTGCACCACGAGCCTTGCGCGCGGCGACGGCGCGGCCTGGACCTCGCGCGCCGTGACCCACGTGTCGACGCGCGCGCCGAGCTCGAGCCGCAGCACGCCGGGGATCGGCAGGAGCGCCTCGGCGTACGCGCCGGCCGCGGTGCGGGTGCGCGCCCCGGCGTAGGCGCCCTCGGCGATCAGCGCGCCGGCGATCGCGGGATCCTCGCTGCGGCCCGAGTCGATGCGACCTCCGCTCGCGACGAGATCCGCGCCGATGCGCAGCCGCGCGAAGCCGAGCGAGAAGGCGCTCCAGAGGCGCGGGCTCGCGCTCCACACCTCGGCGCCGACCGCCTCGCCGAGCTGCGACTGGTCGTATCCGAGCCGCAGCGCCGCGCCGAACTCCGCGCCTCCGCCGAGCGCGCGCACGTGTCGCGCCTCGACGCGATGGAAGTGCAGGAGGACGTCGGACTGCTCTCCGAGCGTCTCGATGTCCGCCAGGTCCTGGCGCAGTCGGTCGTACGCGCCGATCGCGACGAGGCGCGTGTGGCCGCCGTGACCGTCGTCGAGATCGGCCGTCAGCTGGTAGTCCCAGTAGTCGAGCTCGACGCCGGGGAACGCGGCGCCGACGATCAACCCCGGGTAGCCGTAGCGACCCGACGCCTGCACCACGTGGCGGCGATCGATCGGGACCGTGATCATCCCGTTCACGTCGAGCAGGCGCAGCTCGACCTCGCCGCCGAGGTGCGGCTCGATCGGGGCCGCGGCGCCGAGCACCACGCCGCCGACGTGGCGCCCGTAGCGCGCCGGCGCGACGCCGGGCCAGAGGCGCATCTCGCCGAGGCGCGCCGCGTGGATCGTCGAGGGCCCCGCCGCGACGTGGAAGAGCGAGGGCACCGGGATGTCGTCCCAGAGCGTGATCGTCCCCGCGGGCGGCGCGCCGCGCACGTAGAGGAACGGCAACCCGCTCAGCAGTGGGACGACGCCTGGGAGCGTCTCGACCACGCGGAATGGGTCGCCTTGTAGACCGGGGAGATCGCGCACCTCCTCGGCCTCGAGGATCGTCGCGCTCGTGGGCTCGGGCGTCGCGCGGGCGAGCGCGCGGAACGAAGGCTCGATCGAAGGTGGCGTGATCTCGGGCGGCTCCACCGGCGCGACCTCGCGGGCGCGCACGTCGAGCCGCACCCTCGCGCGCGCGATCACCGCGGTGCCGCCGCGCATCGCGGGCGCGAGGCGTGATCGCGCGAGCGCGTCCTCCACCGCGGCGCGGAGCTCGGGCTCCATCACGTCCTGATCGAGGCTCGCGCGTCCGTCGCGATCGACGATCACCCGCACGTCGATCGAGGCGCCGACCTCGGCGACGCGCGGCGCGTCGAGCTCGACGGGCGCGAGCGCGATCACCGCGGGTGGCTGCACCGACTGGGCGTGCGCGGGAGCGGTCGCGGCGATCGACGCGAGCACCACGATCGCGAGCGCGCTCCTGCCGGACATCCGGCGCCGAGGCTATCATCGCGTCGATGCGGAGGCCGCTCTCGCTCGTGCTCGTCGCGCTGGCCGCGTGGGTGGTCGGCTGCGAGGCCGAGGGCTTCCGGATCCGCGATACCGGCGTGCGCATCGACCCACCAGAGTGCTTCGACCTCGGCGATTGCGACGACGGGATCGAGTGCACCTCGGACGACTGCGCGGGCCTGCGCTGCTACCACGGTCGCCCGCCCGGGTTCTGTCCCGGGAGCGCGTGCGTGCCCGACCACGGCGGGTGCGCGAGCAGCGTCGCGTGCACGAGCGATCTCGACTGCGCCGACGACGACGCGTGCACCGCGGACGAGCGCTGTGAGCTCGGCTCCTGCACCGTGCGCTACCTCGGGGATCGCGACGGCGACGGTGACCTCCAGCCCGAGTGCGGCGGTGGCGACTGCGACGACGCCGACGCGCACGTGTCGATCTACGCCGACGAGCAGTGCGACGGGCGCGACGAGGACTGCGACGGAGACGTCGACGAGAGCTCGTGCGGGCTCGGACAGTGCGTGAACGGCGCGTGCGTGTGCCCCGAGGGCACCGCGATCTGCGAGGGGGCCTGCGTCGACAACCGCACGGACGTGGAGCACTGCGGCACGTGCGGCGTGTCGTGCGCCTCGGGCGGCGTGTGCGACCAGGGCGCGTGCGCGTGCCCGATCGGGCTCGAGCTCTGCGCCGAGCAGAACGCGTGCAACACGATCGGCACGACGCCGCGCAGCTGCGGCGTGTGCCGCGTGTCGTGCGACGACGGGACCCAGTGCATCGACGGCGAGTGCATCTGCCCGGACGACTTCCTCACGTGCCGCGGGCTCTGCGTCGATCCGCGGAGCAACCGCGAGCACTGCGGCGCATGCGGCGTGTCGTGTCAGTGGTGCGAGGAGTGCGTCGAGGGCGCGTGCGTGCCGCGCGCCGACGCGACGCTGTGCGACGGCATCTGCACCCGGCTCCTGTCCGACGCGAGGAATTGCGGCGAGTGTGGCCACGCATGCGCGGCCGACGAATCGTGCAGCCGCGGCGCGTGCATCTGCTCGGGCGCCTACTGCGACGGGGTGTGCACGCCCACGCGGTCCGATCCCGCGAACTGCGGCGGGTGCGGTGTCGTCTGCCCGGCCGGCTCGCGCTGCGAGGACTCGCGATGCGGGTGCGTCGACTGCGACGTGTCCGGCGGGCGCTGCGCGGACGTGTCGTTCGACGCGGATCACTGCGGTGGCTGCGACCTCGCGTGCCCGATCGATCAGGGCTGCGTCGACGGCGTGTGCGTCGCCTCCACCTCGTGCGTCACGCGGGACGGCGGCGACTGCATCGATGCGGTGATCGATCTGCGTCCCCGTGGGGGCTCCGCCGTCTGCCGTGAGATGGCGTACGAGTGGTGCCCGCGCGCTCCGGGCATCGCCGGCGTGGTGCGGCTCGACAATCCCTACACCGTGGAGAGCGATCGCAACGTGCCGCTCGCGCTCGCCGCGGCACGTCAGGGCGTCTGCGCGACGACGCTCGGATACGTCGTGGAGCTCGACGCGTACGGTGGCGTCTCGTGGTGCTTCGACCCGCAGGGGCGCAGCGGCGGCGCCGCGATCATCGCGGGGGGCGGCGCCACCCAGCTCCTCCTCGACGCGACACAGCCCGGGCTCTCGCCGCCGTGGCTGGTGTCCACCCGCGCCACCGCGGCGTACCGCGTCGTGACCGCGAGGACCCCCGCGGACGACTGGCGTCTGATCGGCGTCACGGTGGTCGGTGAAGCCGTCGCGAGCGCCGCGCGCGGCGGGGTCATCGCGGGGACGTTCTCGGGCGCGATCTCTCCGCCTTGCTCGGGGAGCGCCGAGTGCGTCGCGCACGTCACGGCGCGCGGGGGCACCGACGGCTACGTCGCATTCACCGGGCCGGAGCCGCGTCTCGTCACCGTCGGTGGCCCATCCGACGACGCGGTGCACACCATCGTGGGCGTCGCGGACGACGTCGTGATCGCGGGCTCGTTCCGCGGCAGCTGGGACGGCCTCGTCTCGCACGGCGCGAGCGATGCGTTCGTCGCGCGCATGCGGGGCGACGGCAGTTACGTGTGGCGCGTCGCGATCGGGGGCGCGTCGGAGGACGAGGCGCTGCGCGTCGTCGAGCACCTCGGCGCAGTGATCGTCGCGGGACGCTTCTCGGGCTCGATCACCATCGGCGACCAGACGATCACCGCGCCGCGCCCGGGCGCGCTCTTCCTCGCGGCCCTCCGCGCCGACACCGGTGCGCCGAGCTGGGCGCGCGCGATCGACGCGCGTCCCTGGGACCTCGCGCGCGACGTGGACGCGATCCTCGAGAGCGCCGCGCCGCCGATCGCGCTGCCGCTCCGCCTCGGCCTCGCAGCGTCCGCGAGCGAGATCGCGATCACCGCCGACTTCACGGGCACGATTGACCTCGCAGGCACGTCGCTCACCAGCGTGGGCGCCTCCGACGTGCTCGTCGCGCGCTTCGCGAGCGATGACGGGCGCCTCCTCGCGGCGCGCGGGCTCGGCGGCGTCGGTGAGGATCACGCGGCGGACGTCGCGATCGACGACACCGGCACGGCGTGGATCGCGGCGCACCTGGGCGCGCCGATGTCGCTCGGCGCGGTGTCGATCGGCGAAGGCGCCGTGTTGATCGGCGTCCTGCCCTGACGTGGCGCACGATCGCGCGCGGGGCGCGTTGCCTCGCGAAGCTCCCTCGCGCTCTGCGGAAAGTCCCCGTTTCATGGCGTGGCATCGACGCTGCTCTGGGCCTCCCGCATGCAGGCCGACACGTCGAACCCGGAGCTGCACTTCGAGGCGGGCCGCACCGAGCGACGGGGTGCTCCAGGCCACCCGCGGCTGCGCCGCGCCGGGCGGTTCGGGGCGCGGCTCGCGACGCGCACCGGCAAGGTCATCCTCGCGCTGATCGTGCTGCTGATCGCGGCGCGCATCGCGCTGCCGTACGTCGTGGAGCACGTGCTCAACGAGCGGCTCGCGCGGCTCGAGGGCTACTACGGCCACATCGACGACGTCGACATGGCGCTCTGGCGCGGCGCGTATCGCATCGAGGGCCTGCGCATCGTGAAGACCGGCGGCGAGCAGCCCGAGCCGTTCTTCACGACGCCCGAGATCGACATCTCGGTCGAGTGGGAGGCGCTGCTCGACGGCAAGGTCGTCGCCGAGATCGTCGTCGTGCGTCCCGTCCTGAACTTCATCGTGCAGGGCGGCGGCGTGCAGGAGCAGACCGGCGAGGAGAACGACTGGCGCGCGACCGTCGACGATCTCGTCCCGCTCACGATCAACCGCTTCGTCGTGCGCGACGGCGAGGTCCACTACCGCGACTACGGCGCGAGCCCGCGGGTCGATCTGCGCGCGGATCGCATGCAGGTGCTCGCCCGCGGTCTCAGCAACGTGCGCCGCGAGGGCGAGGATCTCCCGGCGCACGTGCACCTCGAGTCGCGCGTGCAGCGCAGCGGATCGCTCGTCACCGACGTGCGGCTCGATCCGTGGCAGGAGCAGCCGACGTTCGATCTCGATCTGCGCCTGCGCGATCTGCCCGCGCGCGAGCTGAACCCGATGCTGCGCGCGTACGCGGGCGTCGACGCCGAGGGCGGGACGACGTTCCTGTACTCCGAGATCCACGCGCGCGAAGGGCGCTTCCGCGGGTACGTGAAGCCGATGGCCGAAGGGCTCTCGCTGTTCGAGCTCGGCGAGGAGGGCGACTTCTTCGACGTGCTGGGCGATGCGATCATGCAGCTCGTCGCCGAGGTCTTCGAGAACCAGGGCGAGGATCGCCTCGCGATCGAGGTGCCGGTGTCGGGCACGTTCGAGTCGCCCGAGGTCGACCCGTGGGCCGTCGTGGGCTCGGTGCTGCGCAACGCGTTCGTCGAGGCGATCCAGCACGGCCTCGCGAACCCGGGCGACTGGACGACCGCGGAAGAGGCGCGCGCGCAGCGTCGCGAGGAGCGCGAGCAGCGTCGCGAAGAAGCGCGCGAGCGTCGCGATGAGGCGCAGCAGCAGGCGCAGGAACGTCGCGAAGAAGCGCAGGAGCGCGCGGAGGAGCGTCGCGAGGAAGCGCGCGAGCGTCGCGAGGAAGCGCAGCAGCGCGCGGAGGAGCGTCGCGAAGAAGCGCGCGAGCGCGCCGAAGAGCGTCGCGAGGAAGGCTGATCAGTACGGCGCCGTGATCGCCGGGAGCTCCTTCGACGTCCGGCCCTGCGCCCACCCCAGCACGACGTTCCCGAAGAGCGTGATGCCGACGAGCACGAGCACCGAGAGCGGCACCACGATCTGCAGCGCCCACGAGACCGCCTCCTCGGCGGGCGTGCGCGCCACGTCGACCATCGGCAGCATCGTGTGCTTGCGCGCCTTGCGCTTCTTGCGCGGCCGAGGCTCCTCGACCTCGTCCTCGTCGTCGCCCCCGAGCTCGTCGGCGTCGACGGAGGTCCCGCCGTGCGCGAGGCGCTCGCGCAGCGCCGACCCGCCGCGGAACAGCATCCACCACGGCGCCGCCGCGCCCGGGCTCTTCTTCAGCGCGAGCAGGGTGCGGCTCGGAATTCGGCACTGAGTGCCACAATACGTACAGCGCGCGGCGTGCGCGCCCTCGGGCACCTCGAGCCCCGCGCCGCAGCTCGGACAGCGCACCGCGACCACCATGCCCGCGCTCGTCGCGTCGAGGCGCGCGTCGGGTCGATCGATGCGCAGATCGTCGCCGATCGCCGCGACGAGCCCGGCCGCCATGTTCTTCGCGCGCACCGGGAACCGATACTGCGCGCGATCGCCGCATCCCACGCAGCGCGTGGTCGCCTCGTCGACGCGGACCTCGACGTCGAGCGGGCAGCCACACGCCGTGCAGAGCGGCTGTCCCGGCGTCGCGGTGAGCGCGAGGTTGCGCGTCTTCATCACGCCGTTCTCGATCGACATGCCGCTCGTCTCGAGCGTCGCGTGCGCGCTGTCGTCGCCGATGTCGGCGAACGGATTTCCGCCCGGGAGCGCGACGTCGCGACCGCGCATCGAGGGCGCGGCGAGATCGCCGACCCCGTGCGCGTGCGCGAGCCCCTCGGACCACGCGTCGACGTCGAAGGCCTGTGCCGCGCCGCAGTGCCCGCACTGCACGGTGCCATCGAGATCGAGCGCGTCGAGCGGTGAGCGACGACCGCACTGCCGGCACGTGAGCTCGGTGCGGACCTGCACCCAGTACGCTCCGTCGGCGCGCGGCGGGACGGCCTCGAGCGACGTCCCGATCGCCGCGCCGCAGGTGCCGCAAGACGAGCGCTTCGTCGGTGCGATCGCTCCGCACGAGTGGCAGATCGGCATGCCGCGCCCGGCCGCGACGAAGCCCGCGCGCGCGGTGGGCATCGCGACCGCAGCGATCGCCGGTGCAGCCGCCATCGAGGGCAGCGCCGCGGCGGGCGCGACACGCGCGCCGCATCCATCGCAGAACGTCGCGAGCGAGGGCAACGCCTTCCCACAACGAGCGCACGCCACCGTGCCCGGGATCTGCTGCATCGCGCGCGATTGTACCGTGCGTGCGGCGCGATGCGCGTTGTACGCTCGCGTCGCGCATGCGGTTCTTCGCGATCGGTCAGGAAGCGGAAGGGTTCATCGCGATCGGCCAGATCGCGACCGGCGTGATCGCGATCGGTCAGATGGCGACGGGCGTGATCGCGATCGGCCAGGTCGCGCGCGGCGTCGTCGCGGTCGGGATGCTCGCGTTCGGCATGGTCTCGGTCGGCATGCTCTCGGGCGGAGTGATCTACGCGGTCGGCATGATCGGCGCCGGCGGCCGTCGCGGCTTCGGGTTCGTCCTGCCGCTGGTGCCGATCCCGCGCGCGACGCCGCAGCTCCCCGAGCTCACGACGCTCGACGCGATCTCCGCGTCGCGCCGCGAGGGATGGCTGCGCGCGAAGCTGCAGCTCGGCGCGAGCGGGATGCCCGAGCTCGTGCACGAGGGCAGGGTGCTCCCGGTGACGCTCGCGGCGAAGCTCCTCGGCGCGGCGACGTCGCACGCGCAGATCGGCAGCGAGGTCGTCGCGCGCGTCGCGCCGACGAAGAACGGCCTGCGCGTGAACGAGCTCAAGGTGCTGCCCCTCGGCGGCATGCTGCTCGTCGGGCGCGCGCTGCAGGTCGCCGCGCTGTTCGCGCTCGCGTACGCGTACTGGAGCTTCGTGCTCGTCGACCTCGGCGACATGCTGATCGGCACCGCGCGGGCGTTCATGACGGGACAGGTGCAGTGATGGCGCATGCGCGCTTGGTGCTGATCCGGCACGGTCAGGCGTCGGCGGGCTCGCTGCGCTCGGGCAGCACGATGGCGGGCGACTACGACCGCCTCTCGGAGCTCGGGCGCGAGCAGGCGCGACGGCTCGGTCCGTGGCTTGCGCGGTGGGCCCGCGATCCCGCGCACGTGCTCGTCGGTCCGCGAGTGCGTCATCGCGAGACGTACGAAGAGGCGCTCTCGACCGCGCGCGACGCAGGCGCGACGTGGCCCGAGCCGGAAGCGGCGGAGGGCCTCGACGAGCACCACGGCATCCAGCTGGTGCACCACGTCGGCGCGGAGCTGGTGTCGCGCCCCGACGACATCGGCGAGCTCGCGCGCGCGGCGTTCTCGGCGAAGAGCGATCCGACCAAGCACTGGCTGCGCATGTTCAAGGCGCTGATGATCGCGTGGGCGCGCGGCGAGGTCGGTCACGAGGCGGTCGAGCCGTGGCTCGCGTTCCGCACGCGCGTGCGGCGCGTCCTCGAGGACGCGGCGACGCGCAACGGAACGGTGATCGCGTTCACGAGCGGCGGCGCGATCGGCGCGGCGATCGGCGAGGTGCTGGGGCTCGATCACGCGCCGGGCGGCATCGAGCGCACGCTCGATCTGTGCTGGTCGGTGCGCAACGCGAGCGTGCACGAGATCCACGTGGGCGAGCGCGGCGCGACGCTGCTCTCGTTCAACGGCGTCTCGCACCTCGATCGCGACGATCTGATCACGATGGTGTGATCGCGCCGCCAACGCGGTTGGCGCCGACGAGCTCGCGAACGTCGAGTTGCGCACGAGAGACGCCGTGGAGCGCTCGTTGCTCTCGTTCGCGCCGATGACGTGGCGAAGGACGTGGCTCCTCGGGTGCGCGCTCCTGGTGTCGTGCGGCGGTCCACCCGAGGCGCCCGACGAGTGGTGGGAGGCGCATCGCAGCGTCGTGGGCGGGCCCGACCTCGTCGACGTGGTGGTCGTGCTCGATGCGTCACCCGGATCTCGCGCGAGGGAGCTCGGCGAGCGCGTCGTGCTCGAGAACCTCGAGTACGTGCTCGGCGAGCGTGACGACGGAGACGCGAGGCCGCGCACCGACACGCTGCGCGTGCGGTTCGTCGGCGCCGGCGCGTGGTGCGGCGGTGCGCTCGAGGGCGTCGAGCGGTGCGGCGCGTCGGGCGAGCAGCCAGTGCTCTCGCGCACGTATTGGTCGCCCGATCGTGATGACGACGCGCTGCTCGAGAGTGCTCGCTGCTTGTTGCGCGAGGCGCGCAGCGCGTGTGACGGGCCGGAGGCGCTCGACGTGCTCGCGCACGTGCTCGGACAGCCCGATGCCGCGCCGATCGGGATGCTCGTGATCACCGAGCGCGATGACGCTTCGCGCATCCTCGCTGGTGAGCTCGCGTCCCGCATGCGTCGCCCGGGCGAGCTGGGCGTCGTCGGCGTCGACGCGTCCACCGCCCCGAGATGGGCGGCGGCGCGCGACGAGATCGACGAGCGCTCGCGGTCGTGGATCGATGCAAGTTGCGCGGAGCCCTCGGGCGCGTGCCGCCTCGGGCTGCTCGCGGACACGCTCGAGTACCAATACGCGTGGATGCCCGCGCTCGCCGTCGACGCGAACGGACACGTCGCGTGTCGCTTGGTCGAGCACCTGCCGCCCGCTCGCTCGTGCGCGTCGCTCTCGCACCTCGGTCGTGTCGCGACCGACGAGCCCGACGTCTGCAGCGTTCGACAGGACGCTGCGTCGGGCTGGTACTACGAGCGCGAGCTGCGAGAGCTGCGCTTCGCGCGAGGCCATCAGCCGGTCCGCGACAGCGAGATCGTCGTCGAGTGCGCGCCCGACGCGCGCGCATGCACCCGCGATGAAGAGTGCGGCGGCGCTCGCCCGCACTGCGACGCGCTGCGCGGCGAGTGCGTCGAGGACTGCGGACTGGGCTCCCACGACTGCGCGCTCGACGCGACGTGCGACGCTGCGCGGCACGTCTGCGTGCCCGAGTGATCGCGCGCAGCGTCGGTAACGGCCTCCCTCGTGATCGCGCCGTAGCTCGTGCATCCTCGACCACGCGTCCGACGTGGACGGAGGTGCAAATGCTCGCTCGCATGTCCTTCGCGCGCTCGTGCGCGATCGCCCTGGTCCTCGCGGGATGCGCCGAGAACGCAGCGGGTGGCTCGGATGCCGGCTCGCCCGAGGTCGACGCGGCCCGGAGCGATGCGGGACCCGACGCGCTCGATGCGGCGATCGCAGACGCGACGATCGCGGACGCGACGACCCCGATCGACGGCGATCCCGGTCCGGTGGACGCGGGGCCGCCCCGCCCTGACGCCGACGTCTCGGGGCTGCGCACCGTCGCGGAGTGGCAAGCGCTCTTCGACGGGGTCGCCGAGCGCGATCACGCGGCCGCCCTGCAGCTCAGCACCTCGGGCAACGGCTGGCGGTACTACGACCTCGCGTACTCGATCGACGGGCTCACCGCGATGTTCCGCGCCACCGGAGAGCGTCGCTATCTCGATCGCGTGCTCGAGCACGTCGAGAACGTGATCGAGGATGCGCGCGAGTCGTCGTCGCTCCCCATGAGTCAGTTCCGCGACGAGTTCCTGGGCTGGCCCGCGTGGGACCACCCGCGAGACAGCACGATCATGGGCGGCGAGTACCCGCTCTTCGAGAGCTACCTGTTCCGCTACGTCGCGCGGATGCTGCGCGCGATGCGCGACGATCCGTCGGTGTTCGCGAGCACCGAGTACCGCGTGCGCTACGACCGCATCCTCGCGTTCACGCGCGAGCACATCTTCGAGAAGTGGATGGCGCGCGGCGCCAACTCGCACGTCTATCGAAATCGCACTCACATGGCGTCGCACTGGGCGTACATCGCGCTCGAGCTCGCCGCGCTCACCGACGATGCGACGGAGCGCGCGCGGTATCGCGCGGTCGTCGCCGCGATCGATCGTGATCTGCCCAACTCGACGTCGTCGCTGCGGGGACAGCTGCGCTCCCACCCGCGCGCGCCCGGAGCGTACAACTGGAGCGATCGATGGGGCGAGGAGAGCCCCGCGCAGGACGTCGCCCACGGCAACAACGTCCTCGCCTACCTCGTCGAGGCACACGACGACGGCAGTGAGTGGACCGACGACGACATGGGCGCGATGGTCACCCTGATGCTCGACGTGCTCTGGGAGCGCAGCACGACCGGCGCGGCGTACCCCGAGCTCGTCGACGGCACCGGCAGCGGCGACGGCTGGTTCAACGACGGGTTCTGCAAGCTCGGCCGCTACGACGTGCGCGTGCAGCGCAGGCTCGAGACGCACGACGTCGGTCGCAACTGGCAGCTCTACGGCAACGGCGCGCTCAACGCGCGGCTCCTCGGCGTTCGCTGATCGTCCATTCGCGGCGCGCGGGCGGGTATGCTCCCGCCCCATGCCGATGCCGCCTTCCGAACGCGCGTTGGACGTCGTCGCGCGCACACGCGCGTTCGTCGACGACGAGCTGATCCCGCTCGAGCCCGACCTGCTGAGCAAGGGCTGGGTCGCGATGCTGCCGACGCTGCGCGGCAAGCGCGACGAGGCGAAGAAGCGCGGCCTCTGGGCGCCCTTCCTCCCGCAAGAGCACGGCGGGCTCGGCCTGACGCTGCTCGAGTACGCGCACGTCAGCGAGGTGCTCGGTCGCGGCCTGCTCGCGCATTGGGTGCTCAACTGCCAGGCGCCCGACGTCGGCAACATGGAGCTGCTGATCGCGCACGGCACCGACGCGCAGAAGAAGCAGTTCCTCGAGCCGCTCACGCGCGGCGAGATCCGATCGTGCTTCGGCATGACCGAGCCCGAGCACGCGGGATCGAACCCGGTGTGGATGAGCACGCGCGCGCGGCGCGAGGGCGATCAGCTCGTCATCGACGGGCACAAGTGGTTCACGACCGGCGCGGACGGCGCGTCGTTCTGCATCGTCATGGCGGTGACCGATCCCGAGGCGCCGCTGCACGGGCGCGCGTCGCAGATCATCGTGCCGACCGACACGCCGGGGTTCCGCATCGTCCGCAACATCAGCGTGATGGGCGAGCCCGGCGCCGATCATCCGTCGCACTCCGAGATCCGCCTCGAGAACGTGCGCGTGCCCGCGACGAACATGCTCGGCCCGCAGGGCGCGGGGTTCGCGCTCGCGCAGGAGCGCCTCGGCCCGGGCCGCATCCACCACTGCATGCGGTGGATCGGCATCTGCGAGCGCGCGTTCGAGCTGATGGTGACGCGCGCGGCGACGCGCGAGCTCTCGCCGGGCAAGCCGCTCGGCACGCAGCAGCAGATCCAGCTGTGGATCGCGGAGAGCCGCGCCGAGATCCACGCGGCGCGTCTCATGGTGATCGACTGCGCGGAGCGCATCGATCGCGTGGGCGCGCACGGCGCGCGCGACTACGTCTCGATGATCAAGTTCCACGTCGCGAGCGTGCTGCAGCAGGTGCTCGACCGCGCGATCCAGGTCCACGGCGCGCTCGGCATGACCGACGACACGCCGCTCGCGTACTGGTACCGCCACGAGCGCGCCGCGCGCATCTACGACGGCCCCGACGAGGTCCACAAAGCGTCGGTGGCGAAGCGGATCCTCCAGGCCCACGGCATGACGGCGAGGAAGGACTGATCGTATGAGCTCCAACGATTCGATCGATCGCGCCGAGAGCGTTCGCAAGGGCGCGGAGCTGGATCTCGAACGACTGCGCAGCTGGCTCGAGGGGCAGGGCGTGCGCGGCGAGATCGAGGTGCTGCAGTTCCCGCGCGGCTACTCGAACCTCACGTATCTCCTGCGCGCGGGCGATCGCGAGATCGTGCTGCGGCGTCCGCCGGTCGGCGTGAAGATCGCGTCGGCGCACGACATGGGGCGCGAGCATCGCATCCTCTCGAAGCTCCACGCGGTGTGGCCGAAGGTGCCGCGCACGATCGCGTTCTGCGAGGACGACTCCGTGCTCGGCGCGCCGTTCTACGTGATGGAGCGCGTCGAGGGCGTGATCCTCCGCGCGAAGACGCCGCCCGGGCTCGAGCTCGGCGAGCCCCGCATGCGGCACCTCAGCGAGTCGCTCGTCGACACGCTCGTCGAGATCCACGGCGTCGACCTCGCAGCCGCGGGCCTGTCCGATCTCGGCAAGCCGCAGGGCTACATCGAGCGCCAGGTGCGCGGCTGGGCCGAGCGCTACGAGAAGGCGAAGACCGACGACATCCCGGAGTTCGACGAGGTCGTGAAGTGGCTCGCGGCGAACATGCCGCCCGAGAGCGGCGCGACGCTGATCCACAACGACTTCAAGTACGACAACGTCGTGTACGCGCCGGACCTCTCGCGGATCGTCGCGGTGCTCGACTGGGAGATGGCGACCCTCGGCGATCCGCTCATGGATCTCGGCTGCACGCTCGGCTACTGGATCGACGCGACCGACCCCCCGATGATGCAGGCGATGCGCTTCGGCCCGACGAACCTGCCGGGCAACCTGACGCGCATGGAGATCGTCGAGCGCTACCAGCAGAAGAGCGGGCGCGAGGTCACGAACCTTCCGTTCTACTTCACGTTCGCGCTGATGAAGCTCGCGGTCGTCGGTCAGCAACTCTATGCGCGGTACGTGAAGGGGCTTACGCAGGACCCGCGTTACGCACTTCTCATCGAAGGTGTGCGCGGGCTGTCACGCGCCGCCGTCCAGGTCATCGCATCGAGGCGAATCGACACGCTCTCCACGTGACCTACGTGCGCGGACCGTGGCGCGCACGCCGTGCGTGCTCGGGAATCGTGGCGTGAATGCAACGTGGGGCGGGGTGCTACCACGCAGGATCTCACGGAGATCCGGCAGGCACTCCGGTTGCTGAGCAACGCCGCCGTGACCATCCCTCCGAACGATTCCGATGCCGACGATCTCCACGCGGAGCTCGATCGGTTGGACCGCGAGCTCGAAGTGCTCCGCACGCGGCTCGCCGACGACAAGGGCGCGTTGCTCGAGGCCCAGGCTCGGTGTCGCGCGTTGCGCGATCGGAGCACGGACCCCGAGCCGGAGCCGAGCATCGGCGGGCGCCGCATGGCGCGCACGTCGCGGCTGGCGTCGACGCGCTTGAGCTCGCGCACCGCGCCGGTCGTGCTGCGCGCGATCGCGGGCGGCGCCGCGCGCAATGCCGCGCTGACGTCGGCGGAGATCGCGACGGCGCGCGCGCGGGCGGCGCTGGCGACCGACGATCCGGAGCAGGAGCAGGGCGGGCCCGACGCGGCGTGATCGTCGAAGGCTCGGCTGCGCGGGGGCGCGAAGCCGAGCCGCCGATCATGTCGCGCTCAGCGCGCGCGCGCCGAGAACCCGCAGCAGCCCCAGCCCTCGCACACGCTCCCTTCGCCGACCTCGTCCCACGCGCCGGGCGAGCACGACGTCTCGACGCCGTCCGCGTTGCAGTCGCACTCCCAGATGCCCGACGTGCCGAGACGGCAGTCGATCGCGAGGTCCGGCCCACGCGGATCGTGCATCGAGCAGGTGCCGTAGACCTCGTTCTCGTCGTCGGCGAGATCGCCGTCGCAGACCGAAGGCTCGTTGCACACGCCGGGCGTGCCCTGCACCGCCGAGCATCCGTTCGACGCGCACTCGTCGTCGCTCGTGCACTCCGCGCCGTCGGCCTTCGGCTGCACGCAGGTGTTGTTGCCGAGATCGCAGCGCAGGCCCTCGGCGCACTGGCCCGTCGGACATTCTTCGTCGACGCCCGGCAGCGCCGCGCACGTGCCTTCGACGCCCGACGAGACACCGGCGCAATAGCCGCTCGCGCACTCCCACGGCGCGCCGCACGCGCCGCCTTCCGCGACGAGCCCGGTGATCGGATTGCAGCCGAGCGGCGCGTCGCCCATCAGCCGGAGCCGTGCGCTGTACTCGTCGCACGAGAGCGCCTCGAGCATCGCGACGCACTCCGCGGCGCGCGCGCCGTCCCACGTCGAGCGGCCACGCTCGATCGACGGGCGCACCAGCGCCTCGAGGTCGAGGAAGTTGCCGAGGTACGCCTCGCAGCTCGCCCGATCGGTCACCGGCGCGTCGGCGAGCGCGAACTGGTAGTGGAGCTCGATCGGCGCGCAGCAGCCGACGGCCTGCGCGCACGTCGCGGCCGCGAGCTGATCGCCGTACTCGGCGATCGTGAGCTCCTCGACGCCGCCGTCTCCCGCGCCGCCATCACCGCCGCCGCCGGTGCCGCCGCCTCCGCCGCCACCACAACCGCAGACGATCAGGATCGAGAGAAGACACATCGCGTCCGAGCGCATCGCAGAGCCTCCAAGTCGTTCGGGGCGCGGCGCTCTCGCCGTCACCCACGACGCCACTCTGCCGAGGCCGGGTTATCGGCTCGCTTACCGGTGCGCGATTAATCGGTGCAGTAATCGCCGCTCGCTAGAGCCCGGAGGCATGACGGATCGCCCCTCGTTCCCCGATGGCCCGCCCGTGCTCCAGACGGGCACGACCGAGACTCGCTACCAGCGTGCCGGTCGAGGCTCGCCGGTCCTGCTCTTGTTCACCGACGCGACCGCGGACGCGCTCGGCGCGCGGCTCTTCGAGCGTCTCGCCGCGGGCTTCCGGGTCATCGCGCCGACGCTGCCCCCAGGCGTCGAGATCGCGAGCTGGCTGCGCGATCTCATCGAGGGCCTCGGCTTGATCCGTCCGGCGATCGTCGCCGACGAGCCGTTCGTCGTCGCGAGCCTCGCGCTCTCGACGCAGGAGCCCGATCGCGTCGGCGCGATCGTGGTGCTCGCGCGCGCGGCGCACGACGGCGAGGACCCGGGCATGCTCTGCGTGCGCGTCGATCCCACGCGCGACGCCGCGTCGGCGGAAGCGCAGATCGTGAGCTTCCTGAGCCGAGGCGCGCGCTGAGCGCGGGTGGTACCCTCGCGCGTCGCGCATGACCCAGCCGTTCGCGCCGAGCTTGCCGGTCCAGCTCAGCGGTTTCGTGGGCCGCGCGCCCGAGGTCGCCGAGGTGCGGCGACTGCTCGCGGAGACGCGCCTCGTCACGCTGACCGGCGCCGGCGGCAGCGGGAAGACGCGCCTCGCGATCGAGGCCGCGGCGCAGCTCGCGCGCGAGGACGCGCGGACGATCGCGTGGGCCGAGCTCGCGGGTCTCTCGGATCCCGCGCTGATCGCGCAAGGCGTCGCGGAGCAGCTCGGCGTGCGCGACGCGCAGAGCGGCTCGGCGACGCGCGCGCTCGTGGAGCGCTGGCGCGATCGTCCGATGCTCCTGGTGCTCGACAACTGCGAGCACGTGGTCGACGCCGCGGCGCAGCTCGTCGACACACTGCTGCGCGGCTGCGAGCAGCTCTCGGTGCTCGCGACGAGCCGCGAGCCGCTCGGCATCGCGGGCGAGCGCGCGTGGATGGTGCCGTCGCTCGCGCCTGCCGACGCGACGCGGCTCTTCGTCGAGCGCGCGCGGGACGTCGTGCCCGCGTTCGCGATCGGGCCGGGCAACGCCGAGACGATCACCGAGATCTGTCGCCGCCTCGACGGCCTTCCGCTCGCGATCGAGCTCGCGGCCGCGCGCGTGAAGCTGCTGGCGCCCGATCAGATCCTCGCGCGGCTCGACGACAGCTTCCGCTTGCTCACGTCGCGCGCGCGCAACGCGATCCCGCGGCACAAGACGCTGCGGGCGACGATCGACTGGAGCTATGCGCTGCTGTCCGCCGAGGAGCAGCAGCTGCTCGATCGACTCTCGGTGTTCCGCGGCGGCTTCACGCTGGACGCGGCGGAGGCCGTGTGCGCGGAGGCGGACGACGCGCCGGCGCTGCTCGACGTGCTCGGGCAATTGATCGATCGGTCGCTCGTCGCGATGCGCGAGGAGCACGGCGCGGCGCGCTACGTCCTGCTCGAGACGGTGCGGCAGTACGCTGCCGAGCGCCTCGACGCGCGCGGAGAGACGGCGGCGCTTGCACGGCGTCACGCCGAGCACTTCGCGCAGCGTGTCGCGGCCGCCGAGCCGCACCTCGTGACGCGCGCGCGGCCGGTGTGGCTCGAGGGGCTCCAGCGCGAGCTCGACAACGTCCGCCAGGCGCTCGCGTGGAGCCGGGACGCCGATCCCGCGCTGTGCCTCTCGCTCGCCGGACGGCTGTGCTGGTTCTGGTTCTCGACGGGGTTGTGGTCCGAGGGACGGCGCTGCTCGGAGGCGGCGCTCGCATTGCCGGACGCTGCAGCGCCGACGCGCGAGCGAGCGTCGGCGCTGTTCGCCGCGGGCGTGATCGCGTCGCTGCAGAGCGATGCGGAGCGCGCGCGTGCGTGGCTCTCCGAGGCCGTCGCGATCGCCGATGCACGAGGCGACGCGCGGCTGCTCGCGTATGCGCGCAACTACCTCGGCCTGGTGCTCGTCTCGGAGGGCGATGCGGAGGGCGAGGCGCCGATCCGCGACGCGCTCGAGTGGTTCCGCGCGAACGACGATCTCTACGGGCTGCGCCTCGCCTGGCTCCTGCTCGGCACGCTCTACACGACACAGGGCGCGCTCGATCGCGCCCTCGACGCGATGGAGCACGGCGTCGCCGCGGCGCGACGCTTCGGTCTGCCGCGCGAGCTCGGGATCGCGCTGCAGATGCTCGGCTCGTCGCTGCTGCGGCGCGGCGATCTCGAGCGCGCCGCGGCGTTGTTCCGCGAGTCCCTCGCCGCGCTGCGGCACGACCCGCAGCACCTTTTCCTCGCGCGCGGGCTCGAGATGCTCGGCGCCGTCGCCTGCGAGCGCGGCGCGTACGACGAGGCGCTCGCGATGCTCGGTGCAGGTGAGGCGATCCGCGAGCGGATCGGCGCGAGCATGCTCCCACCCGATCGCGCGCACCTCGCGCCGCGCATCGAGACGCTCCGCGTCGCGGTCCTACCGGCGCACTTCGCGACGCGGTGGGCCGAGGGCAAGCAGCTCACGGTCGACGCGGCGCTCGACCGCGCGCTCGCGCAGGCACCCGCGGTGAGCGTGCACGCGCCGGTGGAGCCGCGCGCTCGCGCGCCCCAGCTCGTCGTGCGCGCGCTCGGACCGCTCGAGATCGAGTGCGGCGCGACGCGCCTCGACGGCGACGCGAGGACCTCCGCCAAGGCGAAGGAGCTGCTCGTCCATCTCCTCTGCCACCCGGCCGGTCGCACCCGCGATCAGATTGGTCTCGTGTTCTGGCCGGACTCGTCGCCGGCGCAGATCAAGAACAGCTTCCACGTCGTCCTGCATCGACTGCGCAAGGTGATCGGGCGCGCGGACGTCGTGGTCCTCGAAGGCGAGCGCTACCGGATCCATCCGGACCTCGACGCGTGGTTCGACGCGACGCGCTTCGAGGCCGAGGCCGCGGCCGCGCTCCGAGCGCCGAGGTCGAGCGCTCGGCTCGACGCGGCGCTGGCGCTCTATCGTGGTGACTTCCTCGAGGGCGAGGAGATGGGCGACTGGTCGCTCGAGCTCCACACGAGACTGCGCCGCATGCACCACGACGTGCTCTCCGCCGCGGCCGACCTCCGCATCGAGGGCGACGACGTCGCGGGCGCTGCGCAGCTGCTCGAGCGCCTCGTCCGTGCCGACGCGCTCCGCGAGGACGCGCATCGCCGTCTCATGCGCTGCCATGCGCGCGCCGGCGAGCGCGACCGCGCGCTCCAGCAGTACGAGCGCTTGGTCGCGGTGCTCGCGGATCAGCTCGGCGCGTCCCCGGAGCGCGAGAGCATGGCGCTGCGGGACCGGATCCGACGCGCCGAGCCGGTGTGAGCGTCAGTCCGTGCGCTCGCGGAAGTGATCGGCGCGCACGATCGCCGCGAGCACGTCGCGCAGCGGCGTCGACTCGTCGACCACCACGTCGTCGCAGCCCTCGATGCCGTACGAGTAGTACGAGAGGTAGTGCGTGAAGCACGCGCGCGCCTGGCTGCTCTCCGCGAGCCAGTCGATCAGGCTCTCCGCGCCGTCGAGCGGAACGTCACCGCCCGGCGCGCCGTGCACCACGCCCGTCACGTCGATCGGCAAGCCTCTTTCGTCGGCGCGATAGCGCCCGAACGCGTCGTAGTTCTCGAGGCTGAACCCGATCGGATCCATCAGGCGATGGCACGCCGCGCACGTCTCGTTCGCGGAGTGCTCGATGTAGCGCTGCCGCGTCGTGGTCGTCCCCGGCGTGCGCACCGCGTCGGTGGGCACACCCGGAGGCGGCGCCGGCAGGTCCTCGCAGAGGAAGCGCTCGCGCACGAGATGACCGCGCGCGACCGGCGACGACGTCGCGGCGAGCGCATGACGCGTGAGGACGCTGGCGTGCCCGAGCACGCCCGGCGCGCGGACCGCGGGGAGCGTGACGCGCTGGAATCCGCCGCTTCCGCCCTCGGCGATCCCGTAGTGCGCGCGCAGCGGCGCGTCGGCGAACGTGTGCTCGGCCGTCAAGAGATCGCGGAGCGTCCCGCCCTCGCGCAGTACCTGGAGGAAGAGCTCGCGCGTCTCGCCAAGCATCGAAGCGCGGAGCTCGGGCGTGAGCACGAAGACGGCGTCGTCCTTCGCGCGCGTCGGGAGGTCGGCGATCTCCAGCCATCCCATGACGAACTCACCCATCGTGTCCGCGGCCTCCGGCGTCGCCAGGACGCGCTCGAGCTCGCGCGCGAGGTCGTCGGGTGTCGCGAGCTGGCCCGCGTCGGCCGCGGCGCGGAGCGTCGCGTCGGGCGGTGCGTCGGTGAGCAGATAAGCGAGCTCACTCGCGAGCTCGTGCTGCGTCAGCCGATGTCGACCGGCGGTCGCCGGCGCTCCGATCTCGCGTCGATACAGGAAATACGGGGACTGCAGCATCGCCGCGATCACGAGCTCGGCGGCTGCCGGAAACGTCGTCTCCGCATCGAAGAGCGCGGCATATGCGGAGCGCTGCGTGTCGGAGAGCGGCTCTCGGAACACGCGTGCTCCGAGATCTCGGATGAAACGATCACGACAGGCCGCGTCGGTCGTCTGACACGTCGTGATCACGCTGAGTCGGTTCGCGACGGCCCACGCTGCCACGCGCTCCGCGTGCGTCATCACCTGCTGCGCGCCGAGGTCGCGGATCACCGCCTGCGTCGCGTCGACGCGGAAGCCGTGCACGACGGGATCGGAGAGCACGTCGGCAGTCGGAACGTCGGGCGACTCGAAGATCGCCTCGAGGCTGCGCTGGTATTGCCGCGCGGTGAGGCGGCGCACCATGCGCGGGCCGACGTCGTCGCCGCACGTCGTCGGCTCGGGCTCCGGGCCGGGCCGCGGGCCCGCGTCGGATCCGGGCTCCAGCCCTCCATCCGCGCCGGGCTCGGGCGTGGGCCCCGGCCCGCCTCCGACAGGCTCTCCGAGCACGCCGAGACAGCCCGAGGCGGCCATCGCGATCGAGAGCGCGAGAACGGTGCGAGTCATCTTCATGCTCCGATTCCGGCGAGCGGGAGTCGGCTGTCACCGCCGAAGTTCGTCCGGCCGAACCCGTCGAGGTTCGAGATGCCCATCGCCGTCGCGCAGCTCAGGAGCGCGCGCTGGTGCGCCTCTCCGCGGCCCGCGACGTAGCGACCCTCGGGCGACGTGCGCAGCGCGCCTCCGGCGCCGCCCGCGAACACGAAGCGCATGTCGTTGCCGGTGTGGCTCGGCGCATCGCCCATGTCGCGCGCCCAGACGAAGAGCGTCTGATCGAACAGCGTCCCTCGACCGTCCGGCGCAGCGAGCGACTTCGCGCGAGTCACCGCGCCTGCGAAACGCTGCGCGAGCCAGCGCTCGACACGAGTGAGCTCGGGAATCAGCCCGCTGTGGATGAAGCCACTGTGCCAGTCGCCATTGCCGATCTCCGGGATGGCGATCTGAGTGCCGTTGTTGTTGCCGAACTCGACGGCGACGACGCGCGTGAGGTCGCACGCCATCGCGTCGATCGCGAGGTCGAGGCACGCCGCGTTCTGGAGGAGGATCTCGGAGCCGTCGACGGGGCTCGCGGGCGCGCGACATCCACCGCCGCCGGGCTCCATCTCGCTCGCAGCGAGGCGCTCCTCGAGCTGACGGATCGAGTCGAGGTGGAGCTCGAGCCGATATCGCTCGGACGCGCCGAGCTGCCCCGAGAGCGCGCCGAGCTCGCCGCGCACGACGTCGAGCACGCTACGACGGCGGCGCAGCAGATCCGAGGGCATCGTCGCGGGCGGTGTCGTCGCGCCCGCGAAGATCGTGTCGAACGCTGCGACCGGCGACGCGATCGGCGCGAGCGCCATGCCGCTCCGGAAGAACGTCGAGCGCATCTGTCCCGGATGACCGCCGAGGATCAGATTGGGAATCGCCGTGCGCTCACCCGACTCCGCGAGCCGATCACTGACGAACTGCTCGATCGAGACGTGACCGAAGTCCGAATAACCTTTCGCGCAGAGCCCGCCCGGCGAGCCGTGGGTGCCCGCGGTGCCGAAGCTGTCGAGCCCCTCGACGATCACCAGGCTGTCCTTGATGACCGAGAGCGGCTCGTTCATCGGCGTGAACGCGATCCGCGTCTCGCTCGAGCCCGCGGCAGGGGTCCAGTCTCGCGAGCTCGTCCCCGGCGTCACGAACAGGCACAGATACTTCGCGCGCCCCGTCACCTGCGCCGATGCGCTTCGGTCGCCCAGCGACGCGAGGAACGGTGACAGCAGCGCTGCGAGGCCGACGTGCTTCGCAAACGCGCGACGGGCGATCCGGGACATCGACGCACCTCCACGCGTGTCGTGGTGCGCCCGGCGGGTGTTCGGGTCACTCCGATGTGCAGAAAACCCGAGGAAAATCGAGGGCTCCGGCGCGGCGCACGGAGCGCTCCGTGAGCGTTTCCGGCAGCAGCCAAGGATTCGCGCGGTGCGGGCGTATCCTGGGCCATGCGCCGCGCCCTCGTGTCGGTCCTGCTCGCCGTCATCGCCGCACCTGCCGTCGCGCAGTCGGTCGCGCCCGAGGTGACGTCGCTCTCCGGCGCGCTCGCGCTGCGCGGCGTGCTCGAGGGCTCGCGCGCGCACGGATGCTCGCAGTCGTACGCCTCGACCTCACAGCGCGCCGAGCTCGCGCTCGACGTCGACGCGCGTGGTGTCGCGACGCTCACGATCGACCATCACACCCACGACACGTTCGGGCCCTCACCGGGCCGCTACATCCAGGAAGGTGGCGAGACGACGCGCACGACCGAGCACGTGCGCGTGGTGCTGCGAGGCACTGCGACGCGCACGCCGAGCGGGCTCGACGTCGCGCTGACCGGCGGCGAGCGCGCGAGCGCGACGTGGCAGGGCTGGGGAACGCTGCCGCTGCCGGCTGCGACCTCGACGGCGGTGCGCGCGACGTTGCACTGCGCGATGACGCGGGTCGACGTGCTCCCGAGCGCGCCGCGAGACGGTGCGACGCCGCGCGCCCACGCCGTGCTCGAGTGCAGCTTCGACGCGGTTCCCGAGCCGCTCGATCGCTACGAGCCGGGCCCGCTCGTGCTCGGCACGGGGAGCGGGTTCGTGGTGCGCACCGAGTCTCCGATGTGGTCGCCCACGCCCGAGCGCTCGATCCGCGTCGCGCCGTGATAGATGCTGCTCGATGATTCGCTTCGTTCGCTACGAGCTCCGCACGCGAGACGTCGAGGCCGCGCGCGCGTTCTACGCCGACGTGATCGGTGCGCGCGACGATCTCGCGTTCTCCACGTTGCCCGAGCGCGCCGCCGCCGCGGGCGCGCCCGCGCACTGGCTCGGGCACCTCGCGGTGGCTGACGTCGAGGCCGAGGTCGCGGAGCGCGGCTGGCAAGCGCTCGGACCGATCACGCGAGAGCGCGCGATCCTGCGCGATCCGTTCGGGAGCGTGGTCGCGCTCGCGCTCGGCATCGCGCCTCCGGCTGCGAGCGTCGTGTGGCACGAGCTCCACACGAGCGATCGCGATCGCGCGTGGGCGCTCTACGGCGTGCGCGGCGGCTGGCGCGACACCGGCACGATCGAGCTCGAGGGCGTCGGCCCGTATCGCACGTTCGCGTGGGACGGCGCGAGCGTCGGCGGGATCGTGCAGTCGGTGCGCCTGCCGCAGGTGCACCCGCACTGGCTGTTCTACTTCGCGGTCGCCGATCTCGACGCCGCGCTCGCGACGGTGCGCGAGCGCGGCGGCAAGGTCGTCGGTCCCTTCGTGCGCCCGAGCGGCGAGCGCATCGCGTCGTGCGACGATCCGCAGGGCGCAGCGTTCGGGCTCGTCGAGCGCGGCTGATCACTCCGCGGCGATCGGCTCCGGCTCGATCGCGGCGATCGGCGCGAGGACGCTCTCCTCGTCCTCGCCGATCGTCGGCGGCAGCAGCTTGTACATCACCGGCGTCACGATGCGCGCGAGCAGCGTCGAGCTCACGAGGCCGCCGAGGATGACCCACGCGAGCGGCGAGTACAGCGGCGAGCGCTCGAGCGCGAGCGGGACGAGACCGCCGATCGCGGTGAGCGTCGTGAGCAGGATCGGCACGAAGCGCGTCTCGCCGGCGCGCTGGATCGCGTCGTCGAGCGACGCGCCTTCCTCGCGCAGCTGGTTCGTGAAGTCGACGAGGAGGATCGAGTTCTTCACCTCGATGCCCATCAGCGCGACGAACCCGATCATCGCGGTGAACGAGAGCGTGTTCCCGGTGACCAGCAGCGCGACGAGGCCGCCGATCACGCCGAGCGGGATCACCGACGCGACGATCAGCGTGCCGCGGAACGTGCGGAACTCGAGCACGAGCACCGCGAGGATGCCGAACGCCGCGACGATGATCGCGGTGCCGAGCCCGCCGAAGCTGCGCGCGCGGCTCTCGACCTCGCCCGCGACGACGAGCCGCACGCCCGAGGGCAGAGGCACGCCGCTCAGCCGCGAGAGCACGTCGCGCGTCACGCGATCGGTGTTCTCACCGGTGCGCGTGAACGCGGTGACCGTCGCGCTGCGGATGCCGTCGTAGTGACGGATCGTGGTGGGCGAGGGCTCGAGCTCGATCGTCGCGATCGCGGAGAGCGGGACCGCGCCGCCGTCGCGCGTCGGGACGAAGACCTGCGCGAGCGTCGCGAGCGTCGGGCGCGACGCGCCGAGCGCGAGATCGGGCGCCTCGTCGCGCGCGAGCATCACGCGGATGTCGCGCGCGTCGTCGTCGCCGGGGTGTCGGAAGCGCCCCGCGGGCACACCGCCGATCGCGAGGCGCACCGCGCGATCGATCTCGGCGGCGACCACGCCCAGCGCCGCGGCGCGCGTCTCGTCGACGCGCACGCGCAGATCGGTCCGACGCTCGCGCGCCGGGTTCACCACGTCTCGCGTGCCGGGCGTCGCGGCGAGCACGGTCTCGATGCGCGCCGCGGCGTCGGCGAGCGACTCCACGTCGTCGCCCATGAGGCGCATCGCGATCGGCGCCTCGAGCGGCGGTCCGTTCTCGAACTCGAGCAGGCGGATGCGCGCGCCGGGATACGACCCGAGCTCTTCGCGCAGTCGATCGAGCAGCGCGGGCGAGTGATCGGGATCGAAGTGCGCGAGCGACGCGAAGACCTCGCCGACGTTCGCGCGCTCGTTCTGGACGGGCACGTTGTAGTAGACGAGCGGGTTGCCCTTGCCGACGTTCGCGACCTGCCACGCGATCTCGTCGTGCGACGCGAGCACGCGCTCGACGAAGCGCGTCGCGCGATCGGTCTCGGCGAGGCTCGCGCCCTCCTCGGTCTCGACGCGCACCAGGAACTGCGCGGTGCCCGCCTTCGGGAAGAGCGAGAACCCGATGCGCGGCACCAGCGCGATGCTCCCGACGAAGAGCGCGACCGCCGCGACGAGCGTGAGCTTCGGCCAGCGCAGCGCGACGGAGAGCACCGGGCGATAGCTGCCCTCGATCACGCGCATCATCCCGCGGAACACGACGTTGCCGTGCTCTTCCTCGGGCTTCAGCACGCGGCTCGCGAGGAACGGCACGACGGTGAGCGAGACGAGCAGCGACGCGGCGACGGTGAGGACCACCGCGAGCGGCAGGCTGCGGATGAACTCGCCCGCCGTGCCCGGCAGCGCGAGCAGCGGCACGAACGCGAGGATCAGCGTCGCGGTGCAGCCGAGCACCGAGAGCGTGATCTGCTTGGTCGCGAGGATCGCGGCCTCGCGCGGCGTGTGCCCGAGGCGCAGGAAGCGCGCGATGTTCTCGACGACGACAACCGAGTCGTCGACCAGCAGACCCAGCGCGATCACGAACCCGACGATCGAGAGCTGGTTGATGCCGTAGCCCGCGCCGAAGAGCATCGTGAGCCCGACCGCGATCGAGAGCGGGATCGAGATCATCACGACGACCGACGCGCGCACGCCGAGCGGCAGCAGCGTCACGAGCACGAGCAGGATCGCGAGCACGAAGTCGCGCGCGAACCCGGACAGTCGATGCTCGACGTTGTGCGACTGGTCGAAGGTGCGCGCGAGCGTGACGCCCTCGGGCAGCGTGGGCTCGAACGCGGCGAGCGCCTCCTCGATGCCGTTGCGCACCGTGAAGATGTTCTGCCCCTCGCGCTGGTTCACCGCGACCGTGACGGCGCGACGGCCGTTCACGCGCACGAGGTGCACGGCCTCCGCGTCGCCGAACGTGACGTTCGCGACGTCGCGCACCCGCACCATGCGCCCCGCGCTCGCGCGAACGACGGTGTCGCGCACCGCGTCCACGCTCTCGTAGTCGCCGCGCGTCTGCACGGTGAACCGGCGCGCCCCCGCCTCGACGCTGCCCGCGGGGATCGTGCGGCTCTCCGCGCTCACCGCGCCGAGAATCTCGGCGGGCGAGATCCCGAGCGCGCGCATGCGCCCGAGGTCGAGCTCGATGCGCAGCTCCTGCGCGGGGAGCCCCGCGATCGTCGCCTCGCCCACACCGGGCACCGCCTCGAGACGATCCTCGAGCGCGCGCGCGAGCCGATCGAGGTCGGCGTAGCTCACGTCATCGGACACGAGCCCGACCTGCACGATGTTCACGTTCGCCGCGTTCGCGGTCTCGAGGTCGAGGCGCACCAGCTCGGACGGCAGGGTCGGGCGCAGCGTGTCGAGCTCGCGGCGCAGCTCGTCCTCCTTGCGCGGCACGTCGACGCCCGCCTCGTACTCCACGCGAATCACCGCGAGCCCGTCGCGGATCGTGGTCTCGACGCGATCGAGATCGTCGAGCGCCTGCACGCGCTCCTCGATCGGATCGACGACGAGCTGCTCGAGGTCGAGCGGCGATGCGCCGGGCAGCACCGCGACGACCACGAAGACCGGCAGCGGGAAGGTCGGGTCCTCGCTCTTCGGGATCGCGACGAGCGACGAGACGCCGAGCGCGAGCAGCATCCCGAAGACGACGAGCGTGAACTGCCAGCGTTTGACGGCGAATTCCGAGATGTTCGGCATGGCGCTCACTCCTCCGTGATCGGCTCGACGTGCGCGCCGGGGTCGAGGCGATCGGCGCCGACGCCGATCACCGCGTCGACGTCGTCGAGCGCGCTCGCGAGCACCGCGTGATCGCCGCGCAGGAACGCGACGCGCACCGGGACGCGCCGCGCGCGACCGCCGTCGACGACGAGCACCGCGGCGTCGTGGTCGCGACCGTCGACGAGCGCCGAGACCGGCACGCTCGCGCCGAAGGTCTCGCCGATCGGGATCGACACGCGCCCGACGAGGCCGGTGCGCATCGTGAGCTCCGCGGGCGCGTCGAACGCGATCTCGACGTCGTAGGTGCCGCTGCCGATCGACGGCAGCCGCGCGATCTCCACGATGCGCGCGTCGAGCGTGCGCTCGGGCATCGCGTCGAGCGTGATCGTCGCCGCGTCGCCCTCGTGGAGGCGCGCCACCGATCGATCGGGCACCGCGACGCGCAGCACCCACCCGCGCGCGCGGCTCGCGATCCGCAGCACCGGCTGCCCGGGGCCGATCACCTCGCGCGCATCGGCGAGGCGCGCGTCGACCCAGCCGTCGTCGGGCGCGCGCAGCGTCGAGTACCGCAGCGCGAACCCGGCGGCCGCGACGTTCGCGCGCGCGACCTCGGCGCCGGTCTGCGCGTCCTCGAAGGTCGCCGAGGGCAACGAGCCGCTCTCGCTCAGCGTGCGCGCGCGACCGAGATCACGCTCGGCGCGCGCGAGGCTCTCGCGCGCCTGCATCACCGTCGCGCGTGCCGCCGTCGCGTCGAGGCGCGCGAGCACCTGACCGCGCTGCACCTCGTCGCCGGCGTCGACGAGCACGTCGAGGATCACGCCGCCGCCCGGGAACCCCAGATCGAACGTGTCGCGTGGCATCACGAGGCCGGGCAGCTCGAGCGGCTCCCGTGCGGGCGTGCGATCGATCGGCGCGAGGCGCACCGGGATCGCAGCCGCGGGCTCGGAGGCCTGCGCGGCCGCGGGCTCCGACGTGCTGCAGCCCGACAGCGCGAGCGCGATCAGCGAGAGCGTGACGATCGTCGAACGGGTCTTCATCGTGTCCTCACTCCTCGATCGCGCGGCGCCAGCGTGCGTCGGCCACCGCGAGATCGATCCGGGCGTTCAAGAGCTCGAGACGCGCGCGCACGAGCAGCGTCTGCGCGTCGATCACGGGAAGTCCGGTGCCGCGCCCCGCGCGGAACACCTCGGACGCCTGGCGCAGCGCGCGCTCGGCGGCGTCCACCTGGGCGTGGCGCGACGTCATCGCGCTCACCGCGTCGCGGCGCTGGCGATCGGCGTCGACGATCTCCGCGCGCACACCTTCTTCGATCGATTCGCGCGAGGCCCGCGCTGCAGCGATGCGCGACTCGAGCGCGCGACGCGACGGATCGGCGGAGAGCGCGTCCGCGAGCTGCCAGCTCACCTGCGCGCCGACCGCCCACGTCGTCTCGAAGCGCTCCTGCGCGGGCACGAAGCGCGGGTTGGGGTTCGCGAGGAGCACCTCGCCGATCACGTCGAGCCGCGGGACCAGCGCCGCGTCCTGCACGATGCGCTGCGCCTCGAGCGCCTCGACCTGCGCGCCGATCGCGCGGAGCTCGGCGCGACGCTCGAGCGCGCCTGCGACGGCATCGTCGATCGCCGTGTCTCCTGGCTCGTGGACTGATCGCCGCGAAGCATGGAGCGCGGGAGCGTCGGGCAACGTGTCGCCGATCGCGTCGGGGATCGTGCTCACGTGCATCACGGTGCGCAGCCGATCGGCGAGCGCGTCGCGCAGGTGCTCGGTGGTGTCGACGAGCTCTCGCATCGCCGCGACCTGGGCCTCGGCGCGCGACACGTCGGCGCCGGTCGCGAGGCCGGCGTCGAACACACGCTGGGCGTCGTCGCGATGCGCCTCGGCGCTGGAGAGCCCCGTGCGCGCGACGACCAACGAGAGCCGCGCGCGCGCCCAGCCCCAGTAGAGCTGCTCGGCCTCGAGCGCGAGGCGCGCCTCGGTCGCCTCGAGCGTCGCCTCGCCCGCGTGCACCACGTGCTCGGCCGCGTCGCGACCCGGCAGCACGCGCAAGAAGTAGTCGCTCACCGGCACGACGAGCTGCGCGCGCACCTGCGTCTGATCGAGCAGCACCGGGAACGAGATCGGGACGCTCACGAGCGGCGAGCCCGGCTCGATCACGCCGCCCTGCGTCTGATCGACCGGCGCCGCGACGAAGCCGAGCGTCGGCGCCTCGATCTCCGAGAGGCGCATGTAGCTCGCGCTCAGACCGACGCGCGGAACGAGCGCGAGCGTCGCGCGATCGACGTCGGCGCGCGCGGCCTCGATCTCCGCGAGACGCGCGCGACGATCGAAGCTGCTCTCGACGACGGCGCGCACGACGTCCTGGGCGCGCAGCCCGCCGGGCACCGCGAGCTCGGCCGCGAGCGCGTCGTCGTCCTGCGCATGCGCGGTGGTGGTCGTCGCGAGCACCGCGCCGAGCGCGAGCAGCGAGACGGAGCGAATGGTTGGGGACATGCCGCGCCCCGAGAGCAGCCCTCGTGCCGCGTGAATTGCCGCGCTTCTCCGCGATGTCGCTGTACGGCGCGCCGACGTGTCGGAGGTCCGTACAGCGCTGCGCGCGCGGCGTTCCGACGATTTCCAATGGAGAAGCGAATCTCGCGCGCGGCTCGAAACACGGCGCGACTTTCGCTAGCGTTCCTCGAGCCGATGGACGCGGAGACCCTCGAACGTCGTTATGCCGAGGCGCGCGATGCGCTGCTCATCGAGTTCGGGACGCGATGGATCGAGCGCAAGCCGCTCGTGATGTCGATCCAGCGCGGCATGGTGGTCGTCATCATGCTGCTGGCGGGGTACACGGGGCCGCGCTTCTTCGCGCTGCTCGGGCTGTACGCGCTGACGTTCACCGTGGACTTCGTCGAGCGGCGGCACATCCGCGCATCGCGCTGCACCGAGCATCACATCGCCTACGGCACGATGATCGCGATGCTCCTGATGGCGATCGGCTGCGCGTTCACCGGTGGCTACGCGAGCCCGATCCTGCCGGCGCTGCTCACGCCGGCGGTGATCCCCGCCGCGGCGTTCGGCCGGCGCCCGCCCACGTGGATGCTGCTCGGCGAGCTCGTGCTGCTCTTGTTCGTGCTGCTCTTGCTGCCCGAGTGGGTGACCGGCCCGATCATGCCGAAGCCCTGGGTGTCGATCGGGATCGGGACGTCGGTCGTGTTCGCGGTCTGGGTGACGGTCGTGAACCTCGTGACGCTCACCGAGGTCTACGCGCGCGCGGCGGTGACCGCGGCGCGGATGCGCGAAGAGGTGCTCGAGCAGCACGAGTCGCGCGCCCGCGGCCTCGAGACGATGGGCGCGAAGGTCGCGCACGAGCTCAAGAACCCGCTCGCGGCGATCGCGGGGCTCGCGCAGCTGCTGCTGCAGGGCTCGCACGACGACAAGACGCGCGAGCGCCTCTCGGTGATGGCGAGCGAGGTCGGCCGCATGGAGAAGACGATGCGCGAGTACCTCGCGTTCTCGCGCCCGCTCGACGAGATGCGTCCGGTCGACGTCGATCTCGCCGCGCTCGCGGACGACGTCATCACGCTCCTCGAAGGACGAGCGCGCGCGCGCGCCGTGACGCTCGAGCGGATCGGCGATCGCCTCCGCGCGAAGGTGGATCCCGCGCGCCTCAAGGAGGCGCTGATCAACCTGGTCGACAACGCGATCGAGGCATCGTCGTCGGGCGGGCGTGTCACCGTCGAGCTCGCGCGCGTGCCGGGGTCGACGCACGTGCGCGTGCGCGATCGTGGCGAGGGGATCGCGCCCGAGGTGCTGGCGCGCGTGGGCACGCCGTACTTCACGACGCGCAGCGATGGCACCGGGCTCGGCGTGGTGATCGCGCGCGCCGCGATCGAGCAGCACGGAGGCACGCTCGCGCTGCACAGCCAGCGTGGCGAGGGCACGCTCGCCGAGATCGTGCTGCCCGACGGCGCCGCGCACGCGAGGGCCGCATGAGCCGCGCGCGCATCCTCCTCGTCGACGACGAGCCCGGGGTCCTCTACATGCTGCGCGAGGTGCTCTCGGAGCGTGGTCACGACGTGATCGCGGTCTCGTCGGGCGCCGCGGCGCTCGCGCACATCGACGGAGCGTCGCTGGTCGTCAGCGACCTCGCGATGCCGGGGATGGACGGCCTCGCGCTGCTCGCGCACGTGCACGAGCGGCGTCCCGAGCTGCCCTTCGTGCTGATCACCGCGCACGGCAACGAGCGCGTCGCGGTGAGCGCGATGAAGGCCGGCGCGTACGACTACCTGACGAAGCCGGTCGACATCGACGAGCTGCGCCTCGTCGTCGATCGCGCGCTCGAGAGCTCGCAGCTGCGCACCGAGGTGCGCCTCATGAAGGCCGAGCGCGCGCTCGGTCGGAGGCTGATCGCGGAGAGCGTCGTGATGCGGCGCCTGCTCGAGTCGATCGAGCGCATCGCCGACAAGGACCTCACGGTGCTGGTGCGCGGCGAGACGGGGAGCGGCAAGGAGCTCGTCGCGTCGCTCGTGCACGCGCAGAGCCGCCGCGAGAGCGGGCCTCTCGTGCGCTTCAACTGCGCGGCGCTTCCCGCGGAGCTCGCGGAGGCGGAGCTCTTCGGGCACGCGCGCGGTGCGTTCACGGGCGCGGTCGCGACGCGCCGCGGGTTCTTCGCGGAGGCCGATCGCGGGACGCTCGTGCTCGACGAGATCGGCGAGCTCCCGATGACGCTGCAGCCGAAGCTGCTGCGCGCGCTGCAGGACGGCGAGATCCAGCCGATCGGCGGGCGCATCGAGAAAGTCGACGTGCGCGTGGTCGCGAGCACGCACCGCGATCTCGCGGCCGAGGTGAAGGCGGGGCGCTTCCGCGAGGACCTCTACTACCGGCTCGCGGTCGTCGAGCTCGTGGTGCCGGCGCTGCGCGAGCGGCGCGACGAGATCCCCGCGCTCGCGCGCGGGTTCGCCGAGCGGTACGGCGAGCGCTTCGGGATGCCCGACGTGTCGCTCTCGCCGGAGCTGATCGACGCGCTCTGCCGCGGCGACTGGCCGGGCAACGTGCGTCAGCTCGAGAACACGATCGCGCGCATGGTCGCGCTCTCGGGCCCCCGCGTCGGGCTCGACGCGTTCTTGTCGCCGAGCGCGCCGGCGCCCGAGCCCGATGCCGAGCCGCCCGTCGAGGGAGAGCGCGACGCCGCGCCGCTCCCGCTGCGCGCGCAGGTCGAGGCGTTCGAGCGCGGATTGGTGGTGAGAGCGCTCGCGGACTGCAAAGGCAATCAGTCGCACGCCGCGCGACGGCTCGGCATCGGTCGCGCGACGTTGATCGACAAGATGAAGCGCTACGGGATCAAGTGATCGATCAGCGCGGGTAGGGGAGCGAATCGACACTGCCCCAGACCGCCGTGTCCGGATTGAGCAGATCGAATTCGCCCGACTCGGTGTCGCAGCGGATGACCCAGAACGCGTCCTCGTCGTAGCGCGTCGAGCCGAGCGTCACGTGCCAGCTGCCATATCGGCGCTGGTGGTTGAACCATCGGTGCAGGTGCCCGGAGAGCGCGACGAGGACGTTCTCGTGGCGCCCCAGCACCGCGTGGATGTCGGCGAAGTCCGCGTCGTCGAGCTCGCCCTCGGCGAGGACGAGCGGGTGGTGGTGGAACATCACGAAGCTCGGCAGTCCTTCGGCGAGCTGCTCGTCGAGCCAGCGGAGCTGTGCCTCGCCGAAGCTGCCGTAGTGCGTATCGAACCGCGCGCTCGCCGCGTCCCACGTGTCGCCGAGCTGACTGTCGAGCACGATGAATCGGAATCCGCGGTGATCGACCGAGTAATACGTGCGCTCGAGACCGAGCTTGTCGCGGAAGAGCTCGTGCACGAATTCGCGCGGCATCTCCGGCACGAAATAGTCGTGATTGCCGAGCGCGAGGTGCACCGGCATCTCGAACGTCTCGAGCACGTCCGCGACGATGTCGTGCGCAGTGAGGTTCGAGGGCTCGTAATAGAACATCGGATCGAGCGAGTTGTACTCGTGGATCACGTCGCCGAGGACGAACGCGCGCGCGATGGGCATGTCGAGCGCGTGGATGCGATCGCGCGCGCCGACGAGGCGCTCGTTCGCGGCGAGGATCGACGCGGTGTCGAGCTCGCCGTTCTCCGGTCCGGTGTACCACTCGTCGATCACGTGGGGATCGGAGAGCAGCACGACCTGGAAGCAGTTCTCGCGCGAGCAGTCGAGCGGCGGGAGCTCGATGCGCATGCGGAGCGGATCCGGCGGCCGCTGCGGGCCCGAGTCGGTGGCGGGCGTCGCGGCGTCGGGCTCGGTGCGCGCGTCGGCGGAGCCGCAGGCGACGAGCAGGAGAGAAGCCACGGAAAGGGCGAAGTGAAGCGCGGTGGGCATGGCGCGCGCGACGGTAGCGAACGGTTGCGGGCACAGCCGTCGCGCTGCGTGACAGTCGAGTGAGGAGTCGTCGACGTGCTCGGATCAGCGCTTCTTCGCGCCCGTCTTCTTCGCGGGCGTGGTCTTCGTCACGGTCTTCTTCGCAGCGGTCTTCTTCGTCGGCGCCTTCTTCGCCGAGGCCTCGCCGGCCGGAGTCGTCCTCGGAGCGCTCGGTGCCTTTCCGGTCGGCTTCTTCGCGGGCGCCTTCTTCGCGGTCGTCTTCGTCGGGAGCGTCGGAGTCGACTTCGCGGGCGCCGTCGCGACGGCCCCGTTCGCGAGCGCCTTCACCAGCGTCTTGGGCGCGACCGCGCGATAGCTCTCGTCGAGCCAGTCGAGGATCATCGGAATCGGCACGTCGTCGTCGACACCGAACTTCGCGCTCACCCATCCGCTCTTTCCGAGCCCGTACCCGGTCGGCTGCGCGAACGGGAGCATCAGCGCGACGTTGTTCGACTCGGGCAGCTTCACGCTCAGCGAGAGCCCGGTCGCGTCGGCGACGAGGAAGCAGAACGTCTTGTTCTTCACCTTGAACGCCGCGTGATCCCAGGGCCGATCCTCGTGTGTGCTGGGATAGGCGAGGGCCTTCGCGCGAATCGTCTCTTCGTGCGCCTTGATGTGCGCCGGCGGCTCGGTCGTCGGATGCATGCGCGGCGAGTCTACGTCAGCGGCGCTGTTCTCTGCGCTCAGCCAGTGCCGGCAGCCAGGATCCGTTCGAGCTTCATGCGCGCCGCAGCGTCGATCGGCGCCTGCCGGATCTCCGGCTCGAGCGTCGGCATCTCCTGCAGCAATCCGGCGAATCCCGCTGCCAGCACACCCAGCGCTGCTGCCCGGACGTCGGGGCTCGTGTCGGCGAGACATGACGCGAACAGAAGAGACTCGCTCAGAATTGCGCGCTTCATCTCGCGGACCCAGCGACGCTCGATGTCGAGCTCGGCCGCATCGGGACGCGTGAAGTCGACCCATTCGCCCGTTCCGGGCCGGCGTAGTCGTACGTTCGCGAGGGCATTCGCCGCTTCGAGTGGGCCTCCTTCCGCGTGGAGGATCGCCTCGAGCAGTTGGAGTACGGAGACCGTCGACGGAGCACCGCTCCGCACGACCGCGAGCAGAAACGGCACGATCTCTCGCGTGGCCGTTCCGACGTGCCCTTGATGGCAGAAATACTGGGCGATCTCGAAGTCCGGATCTCCGTCAGAGACGAGTCGCTCCAACAGCGCAGGGACGTCCGTCGCCTCGCCGTAGTTGTGACGTAGGCGGGACCAATCGACGTCCGGTAGCGGAAACTCGCTGCCCGTCACGGTCCGCCGGCGAGCTTGGCGCGGACGTCCATCAGGACGCGGCCGAGCATGTTCTTCCCGCTCCCGTCGCCGCCGTCGCCCCAGTAGTCGTCATTCTCGGTGTGCTCGACCAGCTTCGCATCGCCGGTCGCGAGGAGGAGCGCGCGCAGCTCGTCGTGCTGCGAGAACTTCGCCTCGACGGCGTCCCGCATGATCGAGACCTTCACCGATTCCCAATCACGCCGCAGCTTGCGGCTCCGATCACGTCCGAGTCGCGCCGCAATCATCGGCGTCTTGGCCCGGCGCACGGCATCGCGGTCCTTTGCGTCGACGAACTTCTGCGCCTGAAAGTAGTGCTCGCTCGTCGCCCAACGCTCACCACGCACGACGATCGGAAATGGCGCGAAGTTCGAGAATGCTCCGTACGCGTCCGTGACGCTGTAGAACCGAATCACGTTCGTCATCCGCACGAATGTGCCGCACATCCAAATCGGCTCCAGTCGCGCGCCTTCGGCGCGCGCTGCCGACCGCGGGAAGGACCGAGAAGGCGCGAAGCGCGCCTCGGTCGTTCGCGCCTTCCCCAGCCTCACCAGCGCGAGATCCCCATGCGTGCCGAAGCCGTGCACCGAAGCGCGTCATGCCTTGATCTGCGAGTACTCGCCGGTCCGCCCCCGAGACGTATCTCCGAATCCCTCGCTCGCGGCCCCCACGGCGTTCAGGAGCGTCGTCAGCAGCGCGTTGTGCGGCGCCCCCTCGATCGCGCCGTAGTCACCGCTGCGCGAGCAGTCGACGACCTCGCCCTGCTTCAGATATCCGCCCGCCGAGCCCGCGATCACGATCGGCAGGTTGTTGAAGTGGTGCGCCTTTCCGTCCGAGAGCTCGTTGATCCACATCACCGCGCTGTGATCGAGCACGGTGCCCTCGCCCTCCGCGAACTGATCCATCCAGCCGAGCAGCTCCGCGAAGCGCGACGCGTACCAGCGATCGATGTCGCCGATCATCCGCTCGATGCCCGGCAGATCCGCGCCCGCCGCGTCGTCGCGCCCGGTGCGGTGCGAGAGCTGGTGGTGCGTGAAGTCGTGCGTGATCCCGTCCCACCGGAACGTCGGGCCGCCCGATCCGCGCGACCACTGGATCGTCGACACGCGGTTCTGATCACAGACCATCGAGAGCACCGACAGGCGCATCAACATGCGCCCAGCCTCGCGGAACTCTCCGTCACTGCCCACCTGGTCGTCGCTCATCCCGTCGTAGCGATCGACACCGGTGATCCCGAGCGCGCCCGGCGTGCCCGCATCGCAGAGCCCCGGCATCGACGTCTCGGTGTCGCGCACCAGCGCGAGCCACGCGTCGATCTTCATCCGATCGTCGCTCGACATCGGCATCCGGCGCAGCGTCTGCAGATCCTCGCGCACGAGATCCGCGACGCTCTGACGCCGCCGCACGATGCGATCCTCGGCCTCGCCACCGGGGATGATCCCCATCAGCGATCGATAGACGTTCCAGGGGTTGTTCTCCCCTGCATACGGCGTATTCGCCGCCGAATAGGAGACGAAGTCCGTCGCACCGCCGTCCGCGGGATCGACGCGCCGTCCCACGTGGAGCACGAGCGGATCGACGCCGCCCGGATTGATGCGCCGCGCCGCTTCGAAATCGACCGAGTGACCGAGCGCGTAATTGCGCGAGTCGTCGCTCAGCCCGACCGCGGTGAGCTTGCAGCTCATGCCCTTGCGGTGATCGCACCCTGCGATTCCGTCGAGCCCGAACCCGCGCGGAGACATGTGGATGCCGCGCGGCACGAGCAGCTTCGAGCGGAACGCCGCGAGCGGCTCGACGCCACGCCCGACGAACGACGCATCCGTGAGCGCCCCGCGATCGTTCGCGGGGAAGAAGTCGCTCATGTTCACGCCGTTCGGCTGGAAGAAGATCACGAGCCGCTTGATCGGCTCGCTCGGCTGCGCGAACAGGCTCGGCACCGAGCTGAGGATGGGCAGCGCCACGGCAGCGCCGCCGAGGCCGCGGAGGAAGGTGCGTCGCTTCACGGCGTCGTCTCCGTACCGACCGCGCGATGGCGGAACGCGTCGGTCTGCGTGAGGTCCACGAGCAGATCGAGGATCGAATATCCGTCTTCGCCGAGGCGCGTCCCGAGCTGCTCGATGGTGCAGCGGTCGCTCGCGACCTGGCGCGCATACGCGTACTCGACCCAGTGGCGCGCATAGCAGCGCTGCGCCGTGGGCGAATTCGCGATCGCCGTCGAGAGATCCGTCGCGCCCGCGAACGACGTTTCTTCGCGCCCGCCGAGCATCGCAGTCCCGGTCGAGTCGACCGCTTCGCCGTTGTCGAGCTCGCGATAGGCGCCCAGCGCGTCGAAGTGCTCGAACGCGAACCCGACCGGATTGATGAACTGGTGATGACAGCTCGCGCATGCCTCGGAGGAGGTCTGTTGCGTCACGCGCTCTCGCGTCGTCACGAGGTCGGGGCTCGGCGCGGGCAGTGGCGTCATCTCCGCGCCGGGCGGCGGCGAGCCGAGCTCGAGACAGAGCACTTCTTCCTGCAGGTACGCGCCGCGCAGGATCGGCGACGTGCGGTCGTACATCGCGTGCGACGCGAGGAACCCGAGGCGCGTGAAGATGCCCGCGCGCTGCGTCGCATCGAGCGTGGCCGGCTCGAGCTCCGCGCCGTAGCCCGCAGGATCGAGCCCATAGAGCGGCGCGAGATCGGCGTTCACGAACGCGGTGGGCTCGGTGATCAGCGTGCCGAATCCGCCCTCGCGCTCGAAGACGACGTGCTCGACGAAGCGCAGCGTCTCGTCGCGGAAGAGCGGCACCATGTCCTCGCGGAACCCCGGATAGCGCGCGGGATCACGCACGATCTCGCTCCACCGCGCGGCGTCGCTGCCCTCGATGCCGAGCCAGCGCCGATGGAACGACTCGACCATCCGGCGCGCGCGCGGATCCATCAACATGCGCTCGGCCTGCGCGCGGATGTCCTCGGTGGTCGAGAGCCGACCCGCGTCCGCCGCATCGAGCAGCGCGTCGTCGGGCATGCTGTTCCAGAGCATGTACGAGAGGCGCGACGCGACGTCGTGATCTTCGAGCGGGATGCGCGCGCCGTCGCGATCGGTGCTGCGCTCCGCGCGCAGCAGGAAGCTCGGCGACTGCAGGAACGCCTCGACGAGGAGCTGCACGCCCTCTTCGAACGTGCCGGTCTCGGTGAGATCGGCGCGCATCGCGAAGAGCCCGTCGAAGCGCGCGATCTCTTCGCTCGAGAGCGGACGGCGGAACGCGCGACGACCGAACGCGACGACGAAGTCGTGCGCGCACGCCGCGCCGTCGCCGCTCGGCGTGCACGGCAGCAGCGCGGTCAGCGCGCCGGAGCGCGCCGCGATCTCGGTCGCGACCGTCTCCGCGGCGACGCGATAGCCGTCCCACAGACGCGCATCGATCGGGCCCGTCGTGTCGGGCGGCAGCATCTCGGAGGGCGCGAGGTCGGGCGCCTGGAGCAGATCGGCGACCGAGTTGTCGTACTGGTCGTGCGTCAGGCGCGGGATGCGGCTGGTCTCGGGGAGATCGTCGCAGCTCGATGGGCCCGGACCGCGTGGGCCGCCGAGCGGACCGCTCGGGTTGTCGGCGAGCGTGCCGGTGCAGCCTCCGCCGAGCCCGGCCGCGAGCGCGAGCACCGCGAGCGTGGCTCTGGCTTTCATGGCGAGGTCGGTACCTCGAGCCCTCGTGAACGGCTCATGCGTGTCCTCCGACGCCGCTCGGCGCACCCCGCGAGCGGAACGTCGGGCCCCGTCGAGCAGTGCGCGTGCCACGCGAACGCAGCGGTGAATTACACAGAATTTCTGGGATCTTCGCGCCGCTGGCAGGGTGTTGCCGGCCCCTCGTGGGGGCTCGCGGCCCCCGCCCGACCTAGGTGGTGACCGGCTCGGCGAGGCCCGCGTCCGCGGTGGTCGCGTGCGCGCGATCGATCCGGCGCACGAGCGGTGTCGCGGTCACGCCGTGCAGCACGATGCTCGTCGCGACGCAGGTGATCGCGAGGTCCGCGACGTGCGCCGCGCTCCCTCCGAGCGCGCCTTCGTTCGCGGCCCACGCGAGGTAGTAGAGCGTCCCCGCGCCGCGGATCCCGAGCCACCCCGCGACCGCTTTTTCGCGCGCGGCGAACGGGCTCCGCGCGAGCGTCACGAGCACGCCGGCGGGCCGTGCGACGAGGAAGAGCACGGCCGCGAGCGCGAGGCCGGCCGGATCGAACGAGCGCGCGAGCATCGCGCCCGCGCACACCACGACGGCGATCTCGCCGACGCGCTCGAGCGTGCCCGCGAGGCGGCTCGTGTCGTGGAGCACGGTTGCGGCTGCAACCGTGGGGTGCCGGCGCGCTTCGTCGCTCACCTCGGGCTGCATCAGCGCGTCGGCGGGCGCGCGCTCGTCGAGCTCGAGCCGCGGCGAGACGCGCTCGTCGGGCAGGCCGGCGCTCGCGACGACGCGCAGCTCGGCGCGACGCAGCGCGACGCCGCTCGCGAACACCGCGAGGAAGCCCCACGCGTGCACTGCCTCCGCGGCGACGTACGAGAGCGCGACCACGCCGACCGCGAGCAGCTCGTCGATGCCCTCGGTGCGGCCGGCGCGCGCTCGCGCGACGAACGCGACGCGCCCGGTCGTCCATCCGATCGCCGCGCCGATCACGAGCCCTGCGGGCACGGCCCAGAGCACGCGATCGAGCGCCCACGTCGCCAGCGTCGTCGCGTCGAGCGGTGCGGCGCTCGTCACCGCGAGGACGCCGAGCGCGACCAGCGGGAACGCGGTGCCGTCGTTGAGGCCCGCCTCGACCGTGAGCGCGGCGCGCAGCGCGTTCTCGTCGCGCGGCGAGCGCAGCGCGACCTCGCTCGCGAGCACGGGATCGGTCGGCGCCATCACCGCGCCGAGCAGCAGCGCCGCGTCCCACGCCATCCCGAGCGCGAGGTGTGCGCCGATCGCGACGAGCGCCGCGGTGATCGCGAGCCCGGGCCCCGCGAGCAGCACGGCGGCGCGCAGGCCCGGCGAGCGCCAGGGCGCGCGCACCTTGAGCCCGCTCGCGAAGAGCGATCCGAGCACGGCGACCTCGGTGAGGCGCAGGAGCCACGGATCGTCGATGCGTGGCGCCATCGCACCGACCCCGAACGGACCGAGCGCCACACCGAGCGCGAGATAGAAGATCGCGACGGTCACCGGCCGATCGCGCAGTGCGGCAGCGCCGAGCGCGACGAGGACGAAGAGGGCGCCGCCGATCGCGAGCGCCGCGGTGAAGTCGAGCGACAA
Organism: Sandaracinus amylolyticus; assembly: GCF_000737325.1. Classification (NCBI taxonomy): domain Bacteria; kingdom Pseudomonadati; phylum Myxococcota; order Polyangiales; family Sandaracinaceae; genus Sandaracinus; species Sandaracinus amylolyticus. The sequence goes on along the minus strand of NZ_CP011125.1, from coordinate 7,459,619 downwards.
CCCGGCGAGAGGAGCACGTGCCGGGCCAATCGGTGCGGCTCAGCGCGGCGGCGTGATGCCGATCGAGATCGACAACGAGTCCTCGATCGCCTTGGCGACGTGCCACCAGCCGCGCGGCAGATACAGCCAGTCGCCCGCGACGAGCGTGCAGCTCATCAGCGGCGTCGTCTCTTCGCGCACGCGCGCGAAGTCCGGCTGCGCACCGGGCGTGGGATCGGGATCGATCGTGTTGCGTCGGAAGTAGTAGGTCTTCGAGCCTGCGGTCTGCGCGATGAAGACCTCTTCGGCGTCGTAGTGCCAGCCGAAGCCGTGCGAGCGTCCGGGCGTCACGAAGAGCTGCACGTGCGCCTCGCCGGGCACGTCGCGCGCGAGGTCGTGCGCCATCGCCGCGAGCGCGTGGTCGTGTCGCTCGGCGCGTCGCACCACGACGCCGAGCTCGCGCGCGAAGAGCGCGCGCAGCGTCGCGAGATCGCGCGGCAGCGCCACGTCCTCGGCGCGCCCGCGGCGCACGACGAGCGCGTCGAGATCGGGCGCGCGCAGCACGCGGTCGAGCGTGTCCCAGTCGAAGCGCGCGATCGCCTCGCGCGCAGTGCCCGGCGACGCGAACGGCGCGCGCCCGAGCTGCTCCGCGCGGAATCGATCGATCGACGATCCCGCGAGCCATTCCCCCAGCACGAGCCGAGCGATAGCCCCGCGTTGCGTTCTCGCAAGCGCACCGCCCCGAACCGAAGAGCGCGCCTCGATCCGATGGCCCTCGCTGCTCCTGCCCTCGTCACTGCATCGGCACGAGCACCTCGCGGCCGATGCCGCCCTCGACCACGTCCTCCACGTCCCAGCGCATCGGGATCGTCTCGTTGCCGAGCCAGAGCTGCACCTGATCGTCGAAGTGCTCGCTCTGCGTGATCCCGGACTGGCCTCCCGGGATCACGTTCCAGCCCTCGACGCCTTGCTCGCCGCCGAGCGCGATCACCATGCGGAACACCGGTCCGCTCCCGTGCGTGAAGCGCTCGCCCGAGAGACCCGGGTTCGCTGCGTCGACGTCGAACTGATCGCCCGGCCGCGGGAAGAACGTGAGCCCCGCGCGCGGATCGCCCTCGCCGATCCCCTCCGCGAGCTCGATGCGCTCCGGCGTGATCGAGAAGTTGTCGACGAAGATCGAGAACATCGGATCGTCACCGAGAAAGTCGGCGAGCAGCGACTCGAAGCGCACGCCGTGGCGCAGGCCCCAGATCCAGTCGTCGGGATCGTCCGAGCCGAACCCGCCTTCGCCCGGCGCGCTCGGCTCGCTGCGCAGGAACACGAGCGCGTCGCGCAGCGCGCGGACCACGATCTCGTGGCTCGTCTCGATCTCGGTGGTCGCGACGTCGTCGAAGAACACCGACTCCTCGCGCGCCGGCTCGTAGCTCCCGAGCGACTCGGGGTTGCCCGGACCGCGACCGCGCACGAGCAGCAGCATCGTCTGCATGCGGTACGTGTCGCCCGTCACCGCGGGCGAGAGCCCGCCGGGGATGCCCTCGTCGTCGAGCGTGCCGCGCACGAAGCGCGGGAACCACGTGCCGAAGATCGTCGTCGCGATCGCGTGCGCGCGATCCTCCGCCGCGGGCTCCGAGTAGAACGTCGCGACGCCCGACGGAGTCGGATAGTCCGCGTCGCGCCACGCGCGCAGGCGCCCTTCGACGTCTTCGAACGCCGCCTGCTCCGCGCGCCACATCGCCGCGATGCGCGCGTCGCTCGTGCCCTCCGCCGGCGTGCCCGCCGCGAGCGTGCGCGCGCGCTCCAGCTCATCGAGGAAGAGCGGCACCCACTCCTCACCGAGGTTCGAGTGATGATCGCCCTGGATGTCCTGCATCTCGGCGATCGTCGCGCGCTCCGCCGCGATCGCCTCTTCCAGGCGCTGCGCGATGCGCGCCGCGCGATAGCCCTCGATCCACGGCCCGCCGATGTAGTGCGGATCGTCGAAGAGATCGCCGTCGGTCGCGATCGCGCCGGGATCGTTGTTCGCGTGCTGCACGTAGCCGCGCGCGGGCGAGAGCGCCTGCGGCCACTCGTCGAACGGCACCGCGCAGCCGTCGGCGTCGGTCGCCGCCGCGGTCTCGTCGACGCGACCGTCCGCGGTGAGCGGGATCGACCAACCACCGTACTGCGTGCCGTCGATCAGCCGCCGCGGATCGGCGCCCGCGATCCACCGGTTCGTCGCGCCGTCGCGCGGCAGGTACGAGCGACACGGCACCGCGTGGTACGCGCTGTAGAGCACGTCGCCCGTGGTGTCCGACGCCATCATCGAGCCGCCGTACCCGATGAAGTGGCGCATCGCCTGGCGATAGTCCTCGACGTTCTCGGCGAGCCCGAAGAGCCGGAACGCGCGCAGCAGCACGCCGCCGTCGAAGGGCCCGTAGTCGAAGCTGATCGCGCTCACCACGCCGTCGCCGTCGACGTCGCCGGGCACGATCCACTCGCCCATCATGTTCACCGCGCTCGCGGGGCGCTCCGCTCCGTCCTCGACCGCGTCACCTTCGATCGACGTGATCCAGCGTCCGTCGAACGTCGTGAAGCGTGCGATCGACTCGGTGCGCCCCTCGCTGTCGAGCGCGGGCACGTCGGCGATCACGTACTCCTCGTCGACGCGCACCAGCGCGCGCTCCTCGCCCTGGAAGCGCGAGCCGCGCGGCGAGCCGTCGTCGCCGAGCACGATCTCCTCGCGGTACCAGTCCGTCACGTCCGCGAAGTACGCGGTCTGGCTCCACGCGACGCGACCGTTCGTGCCCACGCCGATCGTCGGCAGGCCCGGGATCGTCGCGCCGAGCAGGCGCGTGTCGTCGGCGCCTTCCGAGAGGAACGCCGTGTCGATCCCGACCTGCCAGAAGAGCGCGGGCACGCTGAGCTGCAGGTGCCCGTCACCCGCGAGCAGCGCGCGACCATCGGGCGTCGAGCTGCCCGCGACCGCCCACACGTTCGAGCCGTAGCCCTCGCCGGGCGTGCGCGGCATCCGCGCGACGATGCGCTCGAGGTGCTCGGTCAGTCGATCCATCACCGCGGTCTCGACGCTCGCGTGGTGACGCCCGCGACCACGACGTCGCGTCACCCGCGCGCTCTCGCTCGCCGTCTCGAGCCCCCAGCCCGACGCCGACGACGTGTCGCGCGGCGGCGCGTAGCGCTCCATCACGTCCTGCCGCACGCCTGCGAGGCGCAGCGCGCGATCGGGCATGCCCTCGAACAGCGTGTCGACCTGCGCGTGATCGCGATCGCGCCCGACGTCGCCGGTCTCGAAGCTCGTCGAGTAGAGCACCGTCACGCCGCACGCGATCACGTCGCGCCGATCCCACTCGTGCAGCAGCGACCACGGCCGCGTGCCCGCGCCGAGCAGCGCCGCGCCGAGCCGCACCTCGGAGGGCAGCGGCAGATCGCCGTTGCTCGCCGCCGCGACGTACGCGTTGATGCCCGCAGCGAACGCGTCGACCTCGCGCGCCTCGTCGTCGGTGAGCGCGTCCGTCTGCATCCCGGTGACGAACGCGCCGCCCTTCATGCGCTCCTCGATGTCCGTCGCGAGCGCCGCATCGCCGAGCAGCTCGGAGAGGCGCCCCTGCGACAAGCGCCGCGTGAGGTCCATCTGGAAGAAGCGATCGCGCGCCATCACGAACCCGAGCGCGCAGAACGCGTCCTCGCGCGACGCCGCGTAGATGTGCGGCACGTTCAGCTCGGTGCGGACGATCTGTGCTTCCTCGGAGAGGCACGGGATCGTGAAGCGCTCCGTCTCGGGCACGGAGTGCAGGATCGTCTGCGGCCCGGCGTCGCTCCCCGCGTCGGTCGCCGGTGGATCGTCGTCACACGAGCATCCGACGACGAACGACGCGAACAACGAGACGCACAGAGCGACACGACGCATGCGGCGAGAGTAAACGAGATCCGTTACGTTCCGCGCCGTGCCCACAGCGATCATCGAAGCGAGCTCCGAGATCGACGCCCCGCCCGAGCGCGTGTGGTCGATCCTCGTCGACCTGGCGAGCTACGCGGAGTGGAACCCGTTCACGCCACGCATCGACGCGAGCCTGCGCGTCGGCGAGCCCGTGGTGCTGCACGTCGCGATGACACCCGGCAAGAAGCGCCTGGTGCAGCGCGAGGTGTGCACCGCGAACGATGCGAGCAAGCACGAGCTCGGCTGGGGCACGACGATGCTCACGCCGTTCGTGCTCCACGCGAACCGGGTGCAGCGCCTCGAGCCGCTGCCGGGCGGCCGCACGCGCTACTACACGGCGGACGCGTTCGAGGGCCTCCTCGTACCGCTCGTGATGTGGCTCTATCGCAGCGACATCCAGCGCGGCTTCGACGGTGTCGCGCGCGCGCTGAAGGAACGCGCCGAGCGCGCTTGACGCGCGGCCACCACCGCGCGCCCACTCTGGCGCATGGAAGCGCTGGCGTCGGTTCCGTGGTGGGGGTTCTGCATCGCCGCGTTCGCGTTCGTCGTGACGATCGTGGGCGTGGTGGTGTGGCAGGTGATCCAGTCGCGCCTCGAGAAGCACGAAGAAGCGCAATTCGCGTCGGGAAAGGGCATCGCGCCGCCGACGCATCCCGAGCCGCTGCACGCGTGGACGACGATGGCGTGCGGCGTGTGCGACGGCGGCGCGTCGTGGATGAACGAGAGCGCGCACGCCGGGCAGAACATGCTCGTCGGCTCGTGGGGCGTCTCGAGCGCGGTGCTGCTCGATCACCGTCTCTCCGAGCTCGCGGCGCAGCAGCGCGACGCGTGGAACCTGGTGCGCGCGCTGCGCATGGTCCTCGCCGCGCGCGCGGCGGGCTACCTCGATCCCGGCGGATGCTGGAACCGCGCGCGACCGATCGCGCAGGAGCTGCAGCATCGCTATCCGTCGTTCGACGCGATCGGGCACGACTACCTGCGCGGGCTCCGCACGTGGATGCAGGTCCCGCCCGACGGCAGCGCCGACGACCCGGAGGTGCAGCGCTGCGCGGCGAACGTCGCGCGCCTCGCGGCGGCCTCGTGGAACGGCGTCCCGTACCGCGCAGCCATCTAGGAGAGAGCAGGAACGCGAGGAGAGAAGGAAGCGATCGCTACGCAATTCGTAGCGCTACGGATTCCGTAGCAGCGCTCCGGCGTGGTGTTCCTTCCTCTCCTGCTCTCCCGAGAAATGCAGCCCCGCTCCTGCTCTCCCGACCACCGATTGATCCCGCGCCGGGATCTCCCGTAGCCTTTTCCACCGCAGCGACAACCGTCGTGTTCCAGGTCGGCGACGTCATCGGGAGCTACACGATCCTCGCCCACCTCCGGACGGGCGGAATGGCGTCGCTCTATCTCGCGCGCCGTACCGGGGCTGCGGGCTTCGCGCGCCTGGTCGCGATCAAGGTGGTGCACCCACGCCTGTCCGAGGACTCCGGGCTCATCCGGATGTTCGTCGACGAGGCGAAGCTCACCGCGCGCATCGAGCACCCGAACGTGGTGCACGTCGAGGAGCTCGGCGAGAGCGAGGGCACTTACTACCTCGTGATGGAGTACGTGCACGGCTGCTCGCTCGCGCAGCTGATGCGCTCGCTCGGTCGCTCGAAGCGGCGCCTCTCGCCGCTCGTCGCGGTCGCGATCTGCGCGCGCGTCGCCGAGGGCCTGCACGCCGCGCACGAGACGACGGGCGACGACGGACAGCTGCTCAACATCGTGCACCGCGACGTGAGCCCGCAGAACATCCTGCTCTCGCACCGCGGGCACGTGAAGCTGATCGACTTCGGCATCGCGAAGGCGAAGCTCGATCGCGGCGAGACCAACACGAAGTCGCTCAAGGGCAAGGTGCGCTACATGGCGCCCGAGCAAGCGACGACGGGCAGGGTCGATCGCCGCACCGATCTGTACGCGCTCGGCATCGTGCTCTGGGAGCTGCTCACGATGCGGCGTCTCTTCTCGGGCCGCACCGAGTTCGAGATCCTGATGCAGGTGCGCAAGCCGCGCGTGGTGCCGCCGAGCCGCTACGCGACGGAGATCCCCGCCGAGCTCGACGCGGTGGTGATGCGCGCGCTCTCGACGAGCCCGGACGAGCGCTTCGCGAACGCGAAAGAGCTGCGGCGCCAGCTGGTGCGCGCGCTGCCGCGCGCCGCGGGCATCGACAGCGCGCACCTCGCGGACCTTCTCGTGAACGTCGTCGGCGACGCGCTCGATCAGGAGCGACACGAGCTGCCGCAGGACGTCTCTCGCGTGCTGCGCGCGGAGCAGCAGCGCGTGGTCGGCCTCGAGAAGCAGGAGCGCGAGAAGAGCGCGGAGCAGCCGCTCGACGAGCCCGCGGTCGCCGCGGCGCCCGGTGTCGTCGACGCGTACACGCTGCACTCGGGCGAGCTGCAGTACGAGGACGAGTCGCCCGAGGACGGCCGCGCGATCGGCGACGACGCCGAGGACAGCGGCGAGGCCGCGCCCACCGAGCGCGCGCAGCGTCCGCCCGCCGAGGCGCTCGCGCCGCGCACCGCGATCCCGGTCGCGACGCCCGATCCGTCGCGCCGCCCGATCGTCGCGCCGCAGGTCACGACGGCGCCCGAGGACGACGACGACGACAGCCCGACCGACGTCTCCGACGAGGCGCCGGTGATCAAGTCGCCGCTGCCGCCACCGCTGGTCACGCCCGCGGCCGTCGTGGCGCGCCCGACGATCGATCCCGCGAACGATCCGTTCCGCTCGCCGGACCCGATCACGACCGAGCCGCGCCCGCAGGATCGCAGCCTCGTCGGCTACGGCGTCGCGCTCGGCGCGTCGATGGCGATCGGCGTCGCGCTCGCGCTCTGGGCGCCGAGCTGCGAGCGCGATGCGGCGACGGCCGTCCCGACCACGCCCGCGCCCACGATCACGACGCTGCCCGTCGCAGCGCCCGCAGCGCTCGCGGCTCCGGAGCCTACGCCCGTCGCGGTCACGCCGAGCGATCCGGCGCCGCAGCGTCCCGTCGTCACGCCGCGCCCCGGCGTCGCGCGCCCGCGCACCGCGACGACGATCGCGCCGCCGCGCCCGCGCGAGGAGGCGATCACGCCGCCGCCCGCCGAGCCCGCGCCTGCGCGCGAGACGAGCATCGTCGGCGGCGTCCCGATCGCGCGCGACCTGCAGTGATCGCGCGCTAGCGAACGCGGATCGTGCCGGGCTCGAGGTTGCCTACGAAGGGATCCTCGTCCTCGCGCCCGACCGCGACCGCGACGCCGATCCCGACCGCGCCTGCCGCGACGATCCCGACGACCGTCCAGAAGATCGGCGACTCGAACCACGGCTCCTCGCGCCGCGTCGGGATCTGCAGCGGCGGCAACTCCCGCGCCGGCTCCGGAGCTCGGTGCGCGTCCTCGCTGACGCGCAGATCGAGGCGCAGCCGCTCGCCCTCGTAGAGCCGGAAGTCCTCGCGCAGCACCTCGAGCCCGCCGCGCGTGACGATCACCGCGTGACGCCCCGGATCGATGCGCAGCTCGCCGCGATCGTCGGCGCTCGGCAGCGCGCCCTCGTCGAGCGCCACGACGTCGCCCTCGAGCAGCGTGCCGTGGAAGTCGACGACGAGCCGCGGCACGCGGGGCTCGAGCATCGCGCGCGCATCACGCGCCGCCTCGCGCAGCGCTGCGCTCGCGCCTCCCTCGGCCGACTCGACGCGCGCGTAGGCGTCCACCGCGGCGACGAGTCGCCCGGTCTGCGCGCGCGCGCCCGCGAGGTTGAGCAGCACCTGCGGTCGCGGGAGCAGCGCGTACGTCTCCTCGAAGAGCGCGCGCGCGTCCTCCCAGCGTCCCGCGTCGGCCGCGTCCACGCCGCGCCGGAAGAGCTCTCTCGCGCGCGCCTCGTCGGCGGCGAGTGGCTGCGCGTGCACGGGCGCCGCCGCGATCGCGCAGGCGAGCGCGATCATCGCGAGAGGCGCCACGTTGCAGCGAGTCGTCGCGCGGATGACGCCGAGCTTACCAGCGCCCGCGGCTCGCGATCATCCGCCCGCCAGGGCGATGCGGTGCTCCACCATCAGACATCGGTCCTGCACGACGCGAATGCCCGCACGCGCGAGCGTCTCCGCGACCTGATCGTTCCGGATCCCGCTCTGGAGCCACACGCACTTCGGCTTCGCCGCGAGCAGGTCGTCGAGGTGCGCGGGCACGTCCTCGCTGCGCCGGAAGACGTCGACGATGTCGATCGGACCGGGCACGTCGGCGACCCTGCGCGCCACGCGAGCGCCCAGGATCTCGGTCACCTCGGGGTAGTACACCGGCACCGGCAGGATCTCGACGCCCGCGCGCTGGAGCGCCGCGGCGACGTAGAACGCAGGCTGTCCCGACTGCTTCTCCGTCTTGATGCCCAGCACCGCCACGCGCTTCGCGGCGCGCGCGATCGCGCGGACCTCCTCGGGGGACTCGACCAGGTTCGCTCGCCAGTCGTCGTGCATGTCCCCACTCTGGTCCCCGGGCACAACGTTGCACAGCGTCGAGCGGAGTTGGCTCGACGGGTTCACGCGCCGCCGGCCACTCCATCTCGAATTGCACGCAGAGAGGGGTATTTCGCGAACGGCATCTCTCGTGCACTCTGGAAACGCGACGATCACGTGCCGACTCTCCACGTCGGCGCGACACGCGACCCTCGGGGGGCGCCGCAGCGGAGGAGTCGAGTCATGCGAAAGCTCGGTTGGTGGACGGCGGGCGGTTTGGCGACACTGCTGGCGGGCTGCCCTGGCCCAGGACCGGATGGCGATCCGACGCCGTTCCCGGATCCCGTCGACGGCGGGCCGGCGATCAGCTCGCTCTTCATGGACCCTCGCGTCGAGAGTCGCGCGCCCCAGTTGCTCGCCGACACGCCTCCGCCGATCAGCGGCGGCACGCTGCACGTCCTCCGCAGCGCGCGCATCGCGGTCGTCGCGGATCCCGATCGTGATCGCATCCTCGTCGTCGACCTCACCGCGCGTCAGATCCTCGGTCAGACGGAGCACCTCCCGCCGGGCGCCGAGCCCTCGCGCATCGCCGAGGACGCGGAAGGTCGCGTCCACGTGGTGCTCCGCGGCACCGGCGAGATCTACTCGTTCGATCCCGAGCGCGTCGACGAGGGCACGCGCCGCGCGGTCTGCGCGATGCCGCGCGGCCTCGCGTACGACGGCGTGAACGACCAGATCCACGTCGCGTGTCGCGGCGGTGAGCTCGTGACGCTCCCGCCCGAGGGCGGCGCAGCAATTCGGACCGTGCAGCTCGATCAGGATCTGCGCGACGTCGTGGTGCACGGCGATCGCGTCTTCGTCTCGCGCTTCCGCGCGGCGGAGCTGCTCGAGGTGGACGACGCGGGCGCGCTCGTCGGCTCGCCGCTTCGCCCCTGGGCTTCGAGCGCGCTGGGCGGCGGCTTCGTCGAGCCGGGCTTCATGGATCCCGTGCCCGGCACGGCCGGCGAGGGACGCTTCGATCCCGCGGTCGCGTGGCGCACGATCAGCGCGCCCGCGCAGACCGCGCCTGACGGCTCCGCCGCGCCCGACGACATCGCGATGGTCCACCAGCGCGCGAGCGGCCAGGAAGTGCAGCCCGAGCCGGGCGGCTACGGCGGCGGTGGTCGCTGCGAGTCGAGCATCGTGCACTCGAGCGTGAGCTTCTTCGATCCCGAGACCGGCAACGTCACGCAGGGCCCGGACCTCGCGCGGGCGACGCTCCCCGTCGACATCGCGATGTCGCCGCGCCTCGCGAGCGGCGCCGAGTACGTCGCCGTCGTCGCCGCGGGCAACGAGTCGGGCGAGTCGGTCTTCATCTACAACCGCGTGAACCTCGAGTTCACGGCGCCCGGTCAGTGCGTGTTCCCCGAGATCCTGACCGAGCCCGTCCCGAACGCGACGGCGGCGGCGTGGACGGACGACGGAACGCTCGTCGTGCTCTCGCGCGACGCGATCGACGGCAGCGGCGCGCAGCTCGCGCTCATCTCGCCGACCGAAGGGCGCACCCAGCGCATCGCGCTCGGCGGCGCGTCGACCTACGACACCGGTCACGCGGTGTTCCACGCGAACTCGGGCGGCCACATCGCGTGCGCGTCGTGCCACCCCGAGGGCCAGGAGGACGGCCGCATCTGGACGTTCGGCAACATCGGCGCGCGCCGCACCCCGGCGATGCACGGTGACCTCCGCGGCACCGAGCCGTTCCACTGGGACGGCGACATGACGGACCTGAACCACCTCACGCACGAGGTCTTCACGGGCCGCATGCAGGGCCCCGCGCTGCGCACCGTGCAGGTCGACGCGCTCGGTCACTGGCTCGACGAGCTGCCGCGCCCGGTGAACTCGACGCCGACCGACGTAGCGGCGGTCGAGCGCGGTCGCGAGCTCTTCTACGGCGCCGCGCAGTGCGGGACCTGCCACTCGGGCGCGCTGCTCACGAACAACGCGACCGTCGACGTCGGCACCGGCGGCGCGTTCCAGGTGCCCTCGCTCGTCGGCGTGCAGTACCGGACGCCGGTGATGCACTCGGGCTGTGCGCTCACCCTGACCGGCCGCTTCGACGAGGCGTGCGGCGGTGGTGATCGCCACGGGCGCACGAGCGATCTGAGCGAGGCGCAGATCGCCGACATGGTCGCGTTCATGCGCACGCTCTGATCGAAATCGCGATCGCACACGAAGGCCTCGGTCCTCGCGCGGGACCGAGGCCTTCTTCGTTCCGTCAGCGCTTGAGGCGCGCGGCGACGCGCTTCTCCGCGCCTTCCCAGCCCGCGTCGATCGCCTCGCCCGGCGTGTCGAGATCGACGAAGACCGGCGCGTGATCGGAGGGCGTGGGCTTGCCCTTGCGCGCCTCGCGATCGATCTCGCTCGCGACGAGCCGCGCCATCGCCGGCGCGCTCGCGAGCACGAGGTCGATGCGCATCCCGAAGTTCTTGTGGAACATGCCCGCGCGGTAGTCCCACCACGAGTAGCGACCGCGCTCCGGGTGCTTCGCGCGGTACGCGTCCTCGAGGCCCCACGCGCACAGCCTCGCGATCGCGTCGCGCTCCGGTGCCGAGACGTGCGTCCCGCCGTGGCACGCCGCGGGATCCCACACGTCGGCGTCGTCGGGCGCGACGTTGTAGTCGCCCGCGACCACGAGCGGCGCGCTCGGATCGTTGCGCTCGCGCAGCCATCGCTCGAGCCGTGCGAGCCACACGAGCTTCGCTTCGTAGAACGGCGAACCGAGCGAGCGACCGTTCGGCGCGTACAGCGAGACGACGCGCACGCCGCCGCACGTCGCCGCGATCATGCGCGCCTCCGCGAGCGGCTCGTCGTCGCCCGCGTCGCTCGTCTTCGCAGGACGCAGCGGCTCGCCGAAGTTCGTGAGCACGTCCTCGATCCCCACGCGGCTCGCGATCGCGACGCCGTTCCAGCGTCCTTCACCGTGATGCGCGAGCTCGTAGCCGCGCGCGCGGAACGCGTCGTGCGGCACCGCGTCGTCGCTCAGCTTCGTCTCTTGCATCAAGAGCACGTCGGGCTTCGCGCGATCGAGCCACCACTCGACCTTCTCGAGCCGCGCGTTCAGCGAGTTCACGTTCCAGGTCGCGATGCGCATGGCGCACCGACCCTAGCATTCAGCGCGTGGGGCGCTGGCGGTTCGCGAACCACGCGCGCATCACGCGCATCCGCGCGCGCTGATCGGCCGGTGCGTGGCGGCGACAGCTCGCCATCTCGGGCGAGCCCTCGGGCGCGCCCCAGCGCAGCTCCGCGCAGTCGTTCGGGTTCCACGCGACCTCGATGCCGTCCTCACGCGCGACGAGCTCCGCGAGCGTGAGCGTCTGCGTCGCGCCGTCGCTGCGGGTGTACGAGAAGCTGCGTCGCTCCAGCTCGCTGCGCATGCGCGCTCGCGCGCTCTCGACCGCGGCGTCGAGCTCCGCGCCCTCGCGCAGCCCCCACCGCGAAGGATCGCGTCGGAGCGCATCGGGGAACCCCACGACCGTGTCGATCGCGACGAGCAGGCGCATGTCGCGCGACGGAGTGCTGAAGTCCTCCCAGGGCCCTTCGGTGAGGAAGATGTCGGTGCCCTCGGGCATCGGGATGATCGTGCTCGGGTGCGTCTGCCGCCACTCCTCGAGCACCTCGACGCTCACCACGCGACGGCGCACCGACTCCTCGAGCGCGTCGATCAGCGCGAGCTGCATCGCGTCGGGATCGAGCGCGCGCGGATTGATGATCGCCTCCATGCGCCCGTAGAACTCGTCGGCGCTCCCGGTGTACTGCTGATCGCTCCACGGCGTCGGGCCCGCGTCGCGCGCGGTGCCGCGGCGTGCGCGCAGCTCCTCGTTCGTCAGCGTCGCCCACGTGTTCGCGCGACGGTCGTACACGACGGGGCGCCACGCCTTGAACCCCGCGCCGACGTCGTTCGTCTCTGGCGTGAAGAGGAACGTGCCGCGCCAGAACGTGCGGCGTCCGATCACGCCATCGGGCTGCGCGTCCGCGCCGACGAGCACGCCCGCGCCGCTCGCGCCCTGCGGGCGCCACGCCGCGATCACGAGCAGGTGTCCGTACGGATCGGCGAACACGGTGCCCGGCAGCAGCGCCTCGCGCGTGAGCGGCACCGGATAGAGATCGGTCGCGTCGTCGAGCGGCGCGGTGCGACCGCTCGCCGAGTGCACGCCCGGTCGCAGGTTGCGCTCGACGAAGAAGCGGAACGCGTCGACGTCGTCGCCGCCCGGATGTGGCATCAGCGTGGTCACGGGCTCGCCGCAGCTCGGAGGCTGACCGGCGCGTCCGCGGCTGCAGCGCCGGAACGCGAACGGGAGTCGCAGCTTCCACGCGAAGTACGCCCGCAGGAAGTACGGCAGATCGGCGCAGTCGGGCTGCAGCTCGATGCGCGCTTCCTCGCCGAGCCCGAGGTGATCGAAGAGCAGGTTGTGCTCGCGGTCGCGCAAGAGCTCGGTGAGCGAGCGCCAGGTGCGATCGTCGTCGGGGTACGCGAAGAGCTGCTCGACGAACGCGGCGTAGAGGTTCTCGGTGTCCGCCTCCCACGTCCATCGCGGGATCCAGATCGCCTCGTCGTGACGCATCGCGCGTCGCTCCGCGCCCACCGGGAGCGGCACCGCCTGCGACGCATCACGCGCGTTGCGCGCGACCGTCACGCGATCACACGCCGCGATGCGCGAGCCGTCGCCGATCGCGATCGTCCATCGTCCGGCCTCGGGCTGCGGGATCTCGACCCACCACGTCCACGGAGGGCCTCCGAGGCGATGCACGTTCTCGGGACGCACCACGCGCCCGCTGGGATCGCGCAGCGCGAAATCGACCGCGCCGAGATCCTCGCCGCTCGTGATCACGAAGCGCAGCGGCGCGCCCGAGTGCGGCATCGCCGGGCTCTGGAAGATCCGCGTGTGCACCGAGTCGCTGCACGCACCGTCGGTCGGAGGCTCGACGGGCCGCGCCGGCCGCAGCGTCGCGACGCCCGAGAGCTCCGGCCCAGGCCCCGGACCGAGCACCACGATGCGCTCGAGCCGCTCGATGAACGCGCGCCTCGACGTGCCGCGCCCGAGCTCGAGATCCGTGATCGACACGCGATGCACGCGCCGCAGCGTCTCGCCGCCGCCGCTGCACGGCTCGAGGTACTCCGCGAACGAGTGGAGGATGCGCGGCTCGCCGCTCGTGGTGCGACCGAGCCAGATCATCGTGTGACCCGGGAAGTGCAGCAGCACGATCCCGCGGCGCGCGGCGGCGTCGAGCAGGCGCAGTCGATCGGCCTCGCTCGTCTCGGGCGGAATGGTGATCGAGAACGATCCCGCCTCCGCCTGGCGCGCGCTGTGGCGCGGCATCTCGATGCCGAACGTGCCGAGCACGTCCATCACGAGCTCCGAGCAGTCCACGCCGTTCTCGCGCCCACCCCATCCGTACGGTCGCCCGAGGTGTCGGAACGCTTCGGTCAGGAACGCGCGGCGCGTGAGCGGTCGCTGCACCGGATCGATCGACCCTTGCGAAAACGCTACGCTGCGTTGCATTCCTGCAAGGGTCGCGAAGCGCACCCGCAGCGCGTCGCCGGGATCGATCGGCAGGATCACGTCGGGATCGATCTCGATCGCGTCGCCGTTCTCGCCGCGCAGCGTCATGCCGCCGCGCGCTCTCGCGCGCGCGCCCTCGGTCCACAGCGCGACGTCGGTCGAGGGCACGGACGGCGAGAGCGGCGCGTCCTGCGCGATCCATCCGAGCGCGTAGCGCGTGCGCACGAGGAGCATCCCGCCGGGCCAGCGCGAGAGCACCTGCACGGGATCCTGCCGCTCGATCGTGCTGCACGCGTTGCGATCGAACGCGACGTCGGGGGGCGACGAGTAGAGCGGCGCGACCTGCGGCCCACACCGCAGCGCGATGCGCTCGACCGCGACGCGCAGATCGGGCTGCACGTCGATCGACGCGGGCGCGTCGAAGCGCGCGAGCGTCGTCGCGTCCACGCGCGCGCCCGATGGATCGACGTAGCTGCCGCTCGCGAGGCGCTCGCGCATGAACGCGAGCCGCTCGCGCACCTCGCCCTCGATCAGCGCGCGCGAGGGTGCCGCCGCGAGCGATCGCCGCGCGAACGGGAGATCCTCGCCGCCGCTCGCGACCGCAGCGTTCTGCGCCTCGATCTCCGACGCATCGAGCAGCGGCGCGTCGAGATCGCCGAGCTCCGCGTGGCGCGCGAGCCAGTACTCGAGCGTGCGCTCGTCGTCGTTCACGCGCGGCAGCGCGGCAGGCGCATCGGCGCTCGCGGGGCACGCGGGGTTGCCACCGCTCGGCGCGGCGGCCGCGGTGGCCTCTCCGGGCCCATCGGGCCGGGTGGTCTCGCCGCCACCGCACGCTGCGCTGCCGAGGGCGAGCGCAGCGGCGATCAGCGAGGGCCTGTGGAACGACGACACGCGCGAATTGTAGATGGCCGGCGCGAGCACGTCGCGGAAACGATCGGTCCGCCTGCCCGACTTCCCAGGCCCCCGCGCTACGGACCGCTCATCGCCTGCTCGCGCGTGATGATGTTCGGGCGTCCGCCGCTCGCGAGGTCCGTGATCGTGCATCCCGCCGCGCGCACGTCGACGTCGGCGACGCGCCACAAACGATTGCGATCGATCAGCACCGGGCCGAACGTCATGCGCGGCGTCGTGGTCGAGTCCGCGCAGTAGATGCGCACCGTCACGCGCCCCGAGCCGCTGAACGCGTGCACGCCGACGCGGTACACGCCGGGCACCGGCCGCCTGATGTTGATGTTCTCGGGCCCGAACCCGTTCGTGTCGTCGATGTCGAGGCGCGGATCGTCGTCGGTGCCCGGGCCGCCCCACATGAGCCGCATGCCCGTGCAGTTCGAGTAGAAGCAGTCGCCGGTCCCGTCGAACCACGCGCGCGCGCCGGGCTGCAGCACGTGCGTGTCCATGTCGGTGCCGTTGCTGTCCCAGAACATCTCGACGCGCAGGCCGTCGCCGCTCACCGCGCGCACCAGCGTGGTGCACTCGGCGGTCTGCCCGTCGTCGTCGGTCACGCGCAGGCGCAGCGAGTACTCGCCCGCGAGGTCCGGCGTGAACACCGTGCGCGCCGCGTTCGCGGGGGCGGGCGCGGCGGGACGCGAGCCGGGCGGCACCGCTTCGACGCTCCACGCCCACGCGCGGATCGTCCCGTCGTCGACCGCGCTCCCGACGATCTCGGTCGGCGTGAGCGGCACGGTCTCGACCACTGCGGGGCACATCACGCTCGGCGGCGTGGGCGTGCCGATCACGGTCACCACGCAGCTCGCGGAGAGCCCGTCGTCGTCGGTCGCGGTGAAGCGCAGCTCGTACTCGCCCCGACGATCGGGCGTCATCGTCGTCGAGAGGCCCGTCGTCGGCGAGATCGTCGCGCTGCTCGCGTCGGGGCGCGCGATCAGCTCCCACGTCGTGCTCACCACCATGCGCTCGTCGGTCGCGCTTGCGCGCACCGTCACCGGGCGGCGCGTCGGCGCCATCACGGTCGCGGGATCGCAGTCGACGATCGGCGGGGCGGTCACGCGCACGTCGATCTCGCAGCGATCGGTCTCGCCGTCGGCGTCGCGCACCTCGAGCGCGAGCCGGTACACGCCCGCGACGTCGGCCTCGAACTCGACCATCGCGCGGCTGCCGTCGGCGACGGGCGTCAGGAGCGCGGGCCCGGGGCCCGAGACTTGCGACCACGTCACCTCGACGACCATCTCGTCGTCGAACGCGTCGCCCTCGATCAGCAGCGGCACCGACGGCGCGGTCACGAGCTCGTCCTCGGGGCAGATCGCGACCGGCGGACCGACGATCGCCTGCACGCGCACCTCGCACGTCGCGCTGCGACCGAGCGCGTCGCGCGCGGCGAACCGCATCACGAACTCACCGAGCACGTCGGGCGTGAGCGTCGTCGTGAGCCCCGTCATCGGATCGTTCGTCGCGGACGCGCCAGGGGGCGCGCTGACGAGCGACCAGCCCTGCGCCTCGATCATCACGTCGCTCGTCGCGGTCGCCTCGAGCGTGATCGCGCGGCGCGCGGTCGTGAACTGCTCGCTGCGCCCGCAGTCCACGACGATGCCGCCGCCGCCGTCGGTGCCTGCGTCCTGGACGATGCTCGCGTCGAACGTGCCCGCGTCGACGCGCGGGCCGTCCTGCGGCGTCCACACCGTCGTCTTGCTACCGCACGCCGCGAGCAGCGGCAGCATCACGATCGCGCCCCACGAACGACCGAGTGAGCGAAGCATCCCCGACCCCTTGGAAGAGAAGCGCCGGAGTCTAGCAGCGCGTCGTGGTCGCCGCGGTATTCTGCGCCTCGATGCGCGTCGGGATCCTCACGCTCGCGCTCGCGGCCTCCGGCTGCGGGGCCGGCGTGGCGCACGAGGCACCGGTCGAATCACCCGCGGAATGCGGGATCTACGGCCCACCGCACGAGACCGGGCACGTCCAGAACGCGGCGCTCGACGAGGTGTCGGGCATCGTCGCGAGCCGGGCGCACCCGGGCGTGCTGTGGGCCCACAACGACTCGGGGGACGGGCCGCGCCTCTTCGCGATCGACGCGGCGGGCGGCGCGTCGCGCGGCGAGTGGGTGCTCGAGGGCGCGTCGGCCCGCGACTGGGAAGACGTCGCGATCGAGGTCATCGACGACGCGCCCGATCGCTTGTGGATCGGCGACGTCGGCGACAACGGCGCGCGCAACGGGCGCATCCCGGCGCGCGACTCGGTCGTCGTGCTGCGCGTCGACGAGCCCGAGCCCCTGCCGAGCCAGGAGGCGCAGGAAGCGGCGCGCCCGCTCGCGTTCGACACGATCGTGCTGCGTTATCCCGATCGTCCGCGCGACGCGGAGGCGATCGCGATCGACCCCGCGAGCGGCGATCTCCTCGTGCTCGCCAAGGAGGACGCCGGCGCGTCCGACGTGTTCGTCGCGCGCGCGCCGTTCGCGGGCGGCGAGGTGCGCATGCTCGAGCTCCTCGCGACGATCGACCTCGCGAGCATGATCACCGCCACCGACGTGTCGCCCGATGGACGCGAGCTGATCGTGCGCACCTATCGAGACGTCTCGTGGTGGCGCCGCGACGACGACGAAGGCTGGGCCGACGCGCTCGCGCGCCCCGCGCTCCTCGTTCCGCACGCGGACGAGCCGCAGGGCGAGGCGATCGCGTTCACCGCGCGCGGCGACGGCTACTACACGATCTCCGAGGGCGATCACCCGCCGATCTGGCTCACGGTGCGCTGCCCGAGAGCCGGATCGGCGGACTGATCGATTCACGCCGCGAGCGCAGGCTCGCTCGACGGCGCGTCCTTCGCCTCGCGCTCGAGCCGCGCGCGCGACTCGACCGCCAGGGGCTTCCACGCGCCGCTCTCCACGCGGATCCAGCAGAGCACCGCGAGCACGAGGATCTCGGTGCAGAGCCCGATCCACCCGCCGAACGCGCCGAGCCCGAGCTCGCGCCCGAGGAACCACGCGAGCGGCGGCGTGCAGAGCCACGCGGTGCAGATGCCGAGCATCGCGGGCACGCGCACGTCGCCCGCGCCGCGCAGCACGCCGCGCGCGACCACCACCGCGCCGTCTGCGATCTGGAAGAACGCAGCGACGCGCAGCAGACCGAGCGCGGTCGTCGCGAGCGCGACGTCGTCGGTGAAGCACGCGATGATCGGCACCCCGAGCAGCGTGAAGATCAGCGTGCACGCGCCGGTGTAGAGCGCCGCGCCGACGAGCCCGACGTGCGCGATGCGCTTCACGAGCCCGTCCTCGTTCGCCCCGACGGCTTGCCCGGCGAGCACCGAGCCCGCTTCCCCGAGCGCGATCGTCGGAAGGAACGAGAAGTGGATCACCTGCAGCGCGATCTGGTGCGCGGCCATCTGCACCTCGCCGAGCAGCGACACGATCGTCGTCAGCAGCGCGAAGCTGCCCATCTCGAGCAGGAACTGCAGCCCGGTCGGCACGCCGATGCGCCACAGCGCGAGCGCGTGACGTGCGCGCGTGATCGAGATGGGGAAGCCGTCGCGCGACTGCGCCGCGATCACGACCCCGAGCTCGACGCCGTGACCGATCACCGTGGCCCACGCGCTGCCCCGCACGCCCCAGCCCAGCTGGATCACCATGAGCCAGTTGAGCGCGATGTTCGCGGCGTTGCCGACCAGCGCGGCGACCATCGGCGAGCGCGTGTCGCCGTCGCCGTAGCGGAACTCGCGCAGCGCGACGAACGCGAGCACGAACGGCGCGCCGAGCACGCGGATCGCGAGGTACGTGCGCGCGTTCTCGCCCGCGGCGGTCGACGCGGCGAGGTGCGGCAAGAGCTGCGCGAGCCCTTGTCCGAGCACGAGCGTCGCGATCCCGAGCGCGATCGCGAGCGCGAGCCCGGCGCCGAGGTGCGCGCCCAGCTCGCTGCGTCGATCGGCGCCGACCGACTGCGACACGAGCACTTTCACGCCGCGCAGCAGGCCCATCGGGAAGCACAGCAGCGCGAACGTCGCGGTCCCTGCGAGCCCGACGCCCGCGAGCGCCGAAGGACCGAGCCGGCCGACGAAGAGCGTGTCGACCAGCGTCATCACACCGAACGAGAGCATCGAGATCGCGATCGGCCACGACAGCCGTGCGAGCTCGAGCATGGGTCTCTCTCTCCAGGGCAGCTGGCGATGACGATTGGACATGACGAATCTCCGGAGAAAACGAGAAGGGAAGGGCTGAAAACGCAGAAGGCCGCGGGTCCTCTCGGAGCCGCGGCCTTCGTGCTTCTCTCGGATCGTGGAGCGCTCTAGGGGGAGGCTCGATCGATCCCGGGCACGCGGGCCGCGACGTACGGGTCCTTCGCGACGATTCCGTCAGCGACGGCTCCGCCGGCGACGGGACGCCATGCGCTCGGGAAGAGGTCGCTCGCACGGCGCATCGCGAAGCGGATGTGGCTCGTGCGGGACATCGGAGGCGCACTCTGACGGTGCGACCCGGAGCGGTCAAGCGCGCGGATCGATCCCGTGATCGCGTCGGAACTCGAGGCACTGCCAGCTGCCGCGCTCGAACTCGCGACACGTGGTCCCGCGGATCTCGTAGATCGCGCACGCGTTCGGCGCGCCGGGCGTGCCGAGGTGCACGCACGCGCCGTGGTCGTCCGTCGCGAACGCCATCTCGCCGAAGTGCCCCGGCTGGAGCTGCTCCGCGACGTCGTCGCGACCGCTTCGCCGCCAGCGCACGATGTCCTCGGCGGGCACGAGGATGCGCCCGTCGTGCCCGGTGCGGCAGCACGCGCCACACGTCAGACAGTCGAGCTCGTCGGGGCGATCCACGCGCGCGATCCTGCGGCGCGACCCCGTGAGCGTCCACCCGTGGTCACCCAGATGGCGCTTGTGCTCCTCGGTCGTCGTGCCACTCTGGCCGAACTTCTTCAGGAGGCACTTTCGTGAAAAGCACGTGGATTCGTGCCGCGCTCGTCGTCGCCGCGCTGACGACGACACTCGTCGCGTGCGGCGACGACGATGGTGGTGGTGACGTGGACGGCGGCCGCGCCGACGCAGGCCGCTCGGACGCGGGTCGCACCGACTCGGGAACGACGCCGACGGACGACGCCGGCCTCGACGCAGGCGGTGAGGACGCCGGCGACGTCGATGGTGGCGACGTCGACGGCGGCGAAGGCGATGCAGGGAGCGACGGCGGCGGATCCGATGCCGGCGATACCGATGCGGGCATGGCCGACGGCGGAGTCGTGCTGAGCGATCCCGCAGCGACGTCGGCGCAGATCGGTGCGGTGCGCGCGGCGGCCGGCACGGGGCTCAGCCTCGCGATCGAGGAAGCGGTCGTGACCTATCTCAAGCCCACCGTCGCAACGGACCCCACCGGATTCTTCGTCCAGGCGCAGCAGACCGGGCCGGCGATCTTCGTGGCCGTCGATCCGACGACGCTCAGTCCCGCGCCCGAGGTGGGCGACGTTGTGTCGTTCACGGCGACGAGCATCACTCCTGCCGCGGAATCGCAGGGGCGTCGTCAGGTCGCGACCATCAGCGGCTGGAGCGTCGACGCGAGCGGCTTCGATGTCCCGTCGCTAGTCCAGGATGTCTCGAGCGCGACCGACCTCGTCAGCGCTCTCGACGACTACGAGAGCGAGCTCGTCCGCCTCAACGGCACTGTCGCCGCCAATCCCGCCTTCAGTGGCGCTGGCCATGAGGCGGCGCAAATCGACACCGCCGGCGTGAGCGACGACGCTGACCTGCGACTGCGGCTTCCTGCGACGCTCGCCGACGAGCTCGACCTCGTCGACACGTGCGACTTCACCGCGACCGGCCCGATGTGGCGCTTCAACGACGTGGCTCAACCGTCCGTCTATCGCGACACCGAGATCGTGGTGAGCGGTTGCCCGGCGCCGACCGTCGTCGGCGCGATCGCGGCAAGCGTGACCGAGGTCATCGTGACCTTCGATCGCAACATCGACCCTGCGAGCGTCACTGCGGTCGCAACGCAGTTCACGTTCACCGGTGGCGTCACCGCGTCGGCCGCGACGGTGATGGACCGCGAGGTCACCGTCACGACGAGCGCGCTCACGCCCGGGATGACGTACACGGTCACGGTGAGCGGCGTCGAGGACCTGAGCGGCACGGCGATCGGCAGTGCGGACAACACCGCGACGTTCATGCTCACTGCGCCGTGCGCGCTCGCGACGCACCTCGTGATCAACGAGGTCGACTACGACAACGTGGGCACGGACAACGCGGAGTATGTCGAGCTCTACAATCCGACGGCATCGGATGTCGCGCTCAGCAGCTACGCCGTCGTCTTCGTGAACGGGAGCAACGATCTCGAGTACCGCCGCGTGATGCTCAACGGCACCATCCCCGCGGGCGGGTTCGTCGTCGTCGGGCCGACCGGCCTGACCATCGCCGCGGGCGCGCGCTTGATCGCGGTTGCCGACCCGCTCGTCGATATCGTGCAGAACGGTGCGCCCGACGCGGTGGTCCTGCTCGACACGTCGAGCAACACGATCGCGGACGCGATTGCGTACGAGGGTGCCAACCCGATGATGTCGTTGATGGGCGACGCAACGCCGCGGACCGTCGCCGAAGCGGCCGTGAGCCCGGCGGGAGCCGACAGCAATACCGATCCGCTCACGCTCCAGCGCATCACCGATGGCTGTGACCGCGACACTCCCCTGGTCGATTGGGAGTTCGCGCCGACGCTTTCGCCGGGCGCCACGAACCCCTAACCGATCGCTGACTCACGAACGAAGGCGGTGCTCTCTCGATGGGGCGCCGCCTTCGTCGTTCCGTCGCCTCGGCTGAGTCGCGTGAGAGCGGCGAACGCGCGGCGAGCTCGAAGCGGGCACTCAACGGATCGCTCCGGGCGCCGAGATTGCCGTGCGTTGCGATGACGCCGGCTCGCTCACCGTGTCGAGCGTCTCCCGCTTGCGACCGGAGCGTGCGTGTCGACGTCTTCCGCATGCGCGGCGGCTCTCACGAGCTGCGCGGGAGGACTTCGTGATGGGGCGGATGGTCGGGCGCGCGGCGATGATCGCCGCGGCGCTGGTGGTCGTGGCTTGTGGTGACGACGACGACGGCTCGATGGGCGGCGTCGACGCGGGACGCGCCGATGCGTCGACGCCGAGCGATGCGTCGACTCCATTCGACGCGGGCGAGGACGAGCTCGACGCGCACGTCGACGACGACGACGCGTCCACCGTCGCCGACGCATCGAGCGACGATGCTTCCATCGACGACGACGCGTCGACCGGCGACGCGGGGACGAGCGATGCGGGCGCCGATGCCTCCGTGCCCACCGACGACGCCGGCCTGACCGAGTCGGCGCGCGCCATCCTCGCGCTCCGCGCGTCGAACGGCACCCTCGCGTCGCCGCAGTACCTCGACACCGTGCAGATCACCTACGTGCTGCCGCCCTTCGGCGACGATCCCGGCGGCGTGTTCGTGCAGCACGAGCTGCTCGGCCCCGCGGTCTTCCTCGCGATCGATCCCACGACGCTCGGCGAGACGCCGGTGCGCGGCGCGTACGCGTCGTTCTCCGCGACCGAGACCGCGGTCGTCGACGGACAGCACCGCGTCACCGCGATCGTGCCCGGCTCGTTCCAGTCGGGCGACACGCCCGTCCCCGGCTTCCTCGCGGAGCCCCAGGACATCACCGCGATCGACGTGCCCGCCGAGCTCGACGACCTCGAGAGCGAGCTCACGCGCAACCGAGTCAGCGTCGTCTCCGACTACGTCGACTGCGGCCTCGATCACTGGTGCGCCGACATCACCACGGCGGGCGTGCCGACCGCGAGCCCGACGACCTATCGCTTCCGCACCGTGCAGTCGGTCATCGAGGCGTACGGGCTCCAGCGCCGCTGCTACCAGGAGATCGACCTCACGCCGCTCTGGCGCTTCGACGCGCAGGCGCAGACCTCGGCGTGGTCGCCCGACGACTTCGCGGACATCGCGTGCCCGCTCGTCCGCGTGATCGGCGCGGTCGCGCTCGACGCGACGACGATCGCCGTCGTGTTCGACGCGCCGCTCGACCCCGCGACCGTCACCGCCGCGGACTTCACGGTCACCGGCGCGACCGTCTCGAGCGTCGCGGTGAGCGGCTACGTCGCGACGCTGACCACGAGCGCGATGGCGCGCGCCTCGATGCACACGGTCTCCGTCACCGGCGTGCAGGACGTGCTCGGCATCGACATCACGGCATCCGCGTCGGCCGATCTCGTGGTGCCGCCCGCGTCGAACCGCCCGAACGGCGCCGGCCAGGTCGTGATCACCGAGATCATGCTCAACCCGTCGGGCGGCACCGAGACCGGCCGCGAGTGGATCGAGCTCTCGAACCCGAGCACCACCGAGCCGCGCGTGCTCACCGGGTGCGTGCTCCGCGACGCGGCGGGCATGCACACGCTCGGCGCGCTCACGATCCCCGCGAACGGCCGCGTCACGCTCGCGAGCAGCGCCGATCCCGGCTTCACCGAGAGCTACGTCTACTCGGGCATCACGCTCGGGAACACCGGCGACTCGGTCGTCGTCGAGTGCGACGGGGTCGAGATCGATCGCGTCGACTACGACGGCGACTTCCAGTCGCGCGACGGGTACTCGCTGAGCCTCGACCCCGATCTGCGCACCGCGTTCCACGACGATCTCACGACGAGCTGGTGCACCTCCGTCGCGACCTACGCCGCGATGGACCACGGCACGCCCGGCGCCGCGAACGAAGAGTGTCGCTGAGGCTCGACCGATCGCTCGTCGCCGCGTCATCATCGCGGCGATGAGCGATCGAGTGATCGAGTTCTTCTTCGACGTCGGCTCTCCGTACACGTACCTCGCGGCCACGCAGGTCACGGCCATCGAGGCGCGCACCGGCGTTCGGGTGCGACACCGCCCCTTCCTGCTCGGCGGCGTGTTCAAGGCCACCGGCAACACGCCGCCCGCGCAGGTCGCCTCGCGCGGGCGATGGATGGTGCAGGACCTCGGTCGCTGGGCCGCGAAGTACGGCGTGCCGTTCGCGATCGCGTCGCGCTTCCCGCTCAACACGCTCGCCACGCAGCGCGTGCTCGCGGCGGCCGAGCGCACCGGGGGTGAGGCCGCGGTGCGCGCGCTCGCGCTCCCGCTCTTCCGCGCGTTCTGGGTCGAGGATCGCGACGTGTCGTCGCCCGCCGTGCTCGTCGAGGTCGCGAACGCGTGTGGGCTCGACGGCACGATGCTCGTCGAGTCCGCGAACGCGCCCGAGACGAAGGAGCTGCTGCGCGCGAGCACCGAAGAAGCCGTCGCGCGCGGCGCGTTCGGCGCGCCGAGCTTCTTCGTCGGCGATCAGCTCTTCTTCGGCAACGACCGCATCGGCCACCTCGAGGATCTGCTCGCATCGCACTGATCGGGACGGGACGTGCGCGGGGTATCCTCGTGGCCAGGGTGCCCCCACACGCGCGATCGCTCGTGTTGCTCGCCGCCGCGTCGCTCGCCGTCGCGTGCGGCCGCGTCGGGTACGACCCGCTCTGCACGCCGTTCCCGTTCGACGCCGGCGATCCGTCGCTCGACGGCAGCGCGCCGCGCGACGCACGCGACCCCGACCTCGACGCGGCGCTCGATCCCGACGCTGCGACGCTCGTGCCCGGCACGCTGAGCGTCAGCGCCGGCGAGGATCACACCTGCGCGGTGCGCGACGGCCGCGTCTTCTGCTGGGGCAACGGCGAGAACGGCGAGCTCGGCGTCGCCTCGCTCCTGCTCACGACGACGCCCGAAGAGGTCGCGCTGCCCGCGCTCGCCGCGTGGGTCGGCGCCGCGAGCGAGCACACGTGCGCGCTGACGGTCGCGGGCGAGACGTACTGCTGGGGCCGCAACGACTTCGGGCAGCTCGGCGAGAACGGCGCGTCGAGCATCGCCGACGTCCCCACGACGCCGGTCGTGTCGCTCGCGAGCCCGACCGATCTCGACGTGGGTGGCCGGCACTCGGCTGCGGTGCGGGTGACGTCGCGCGTCGTCTCCTGGGGCGACAACGGCTCGGGCCAGCTCGGCGACGGCACCAGCGCAGGCGCGCGCTTCGCGCCCGTCGACACGCGCTTCAACGCGATCGACGTCGATGCGGGCGATGCGCACACGTGTGCCATCCGCATGGATCGCACGCTGCGCTGCTGGGGCTCGAACACGTACGGTCAGCTCGGCGACGGCAGCGGCCGCGACCAGAATTCGCCGGTCACCGTGCCCGACATGACCTCGGTGACCGCGGTGTCCGCGGGGGGCCGCCACACCTGCGCGATCACCGGCGATCGCGGCGCGTTCTGCTGGGGCGCCGGCGATCTCGGGCAGCTGAGCGACGGCGAGCCGCCCTCGAGCACCCCCGGGCCCACGCCCGTGCTCGCGCTGCCGGAGCCCGCCGTCGAGATCGCCGCGGGTGGCCTCCACACCTGCGCGCGCGCCGCGAGCGGTGCCGTCTACTGCTGGGGCGACAACGCCACCGGTCAGCTCGGCGACGGCTCGACCACCGAGCGCCACGCCCCGGTGCGCGTGACCGGCCTGCCCGTCGCGGCCTCGCTCTCCCTCGGCGCGTCGCACTCCTGCGCGACCACGACCGACGGTCGCGTCTTCTGCTGGGGCGACGGCGCGGACGGTCGGCTCGGCGACGGAGGCACCTCGGTGCGCACCGCGCCCGTCGAGATCGATCTGCCCTGACGCGTCGCGGCTTGCGCCCGAGCCGCGCGAATTCTAAGCGGTTCCGCGATGCGCTACGTCTGCCTGAACTGCGGCCACCGCTGGGATCTCGAGGACGGCAAGGAGGACAAGAAGGTCCGCTGCCCCTCGTGCATGCGCGTCACCGGCATCGAGAAGGTGACCGACGCGAAGCCCGCGACGTCGGCGCGCAACCCGTGGCTCGTGCCCGGGATCGTCGTCGTGCTGCTCGCGGCGATCGGCGGCGGGTACGCGATGTGGCGCGCGAGCGCGCCGCGCGAGGTGGGCGAGGACGTCCCCGAGCGCCCGCTCGAGCGCGACGAGCTCGTCGGTCATCTGCGCCGCCTGCGCGTCGACGCGCGCGGCGTCGTCGATCTCCTCGCGGCCGACGAGGGCGTCGAGGAATTCGCGGAGCGCGCCACCGAGGGACGCCGCAGCGCCACCGAGATGGCGGAGGGCGTGTACGAGGCGATCCGCGCGCGCGCATCGCAGCACGCGTTCTCGCGGTGGTCGCTCGGCGTCCCGCGCGAGACCCCGGTCGCCGACGCGGGCGCGGTGCGCTCGTGGATCCGCGAGGACGGATCGCGCCGTCGCCTCTACCCGCTCGAGGCCGCTGCGCTGATGGTCGCCGCGCTGCGCAGCCGCGGCGTGGACGCGATGCTCGCCGAGACCTGGGCGTTCCCCGGCGATCCCTCGCCGCCCGATCCCTCCGGGCACTTCGGGTACTACGTCGCCGCGGTCTACGAGAACGAAGCCGGGCAGGGCGAGCCGCGCATCTTCGATCCCTGGGGCGGCCACGAGGTCGCGCCCGAGGCTGACGACGTGCGCGTCATGACCGACCTCGAGGCGCTCGGCGCGGCGCTCACCGTGCGCGCGATCCACCTGCTGGTGCGCGAGAGCGATCCGGCGCGCGCGATGGAGGTCTCGCGCGACGCGCTGCGCCTCGATCCCCGCTCGCCCACGACGCGCTCGGTGCGCGGCGCGATCCTGCTCGTGTCCGGCGCCGCCAGCGAGGGCGTCGCGGAGCTCGAGTCGGCCAAGCAGATCCGCGCCGACGCGCCGCGCCACCAGCTCGTCGCGGGCGTGCTGCTCGCGCAGGGCGACGTCGAGGGCGCGCAGCGCGAGCTGAACGAGGCGCTCGAGATCGCGCCCGAGTACGCCGCCGCGCGCGCCGCGCTCGCCGCGGTGCACCTCGCGCAGAGCGAGCCCGACCTCGCGCGCGAGGAGCTCGAGCGCGCGCAGCGCATCGATCCCGACCTGCACACGCTGCCCGGCCTCTGGGCCGGCTACTACGCGACCACCGGCGACCTCGAGAGCGCAGTGCAGAGCGCGCGCTCCGCGGTCGAGCGCAACCCCTCGGACCTCCAGACGCGCCTCATGGCCGCGCGCGTGTATCGCCAGGCCGCGCGCTACGACGACATGCGCCGCGAAGCGCGCGAGGTGATGGAGCGCGTGCCCTCGGCGCAGCGCTCGGACATGGAGACGCTCATCCGCCGCCTGCTCGGCCCGACCGCGCTCGAGTCGCCGCTCGACGAGGAAGAAGAAGCGCTCGAGGACGAGGAAGAGGAGGGCGACGACGACTACGAGCTCGGCGGCACCTCGCTCCGCCTCGGCGGCGCGGAGGGCGCGCCGGGCGCCGAGCGCGGCGGTCCGAGCCTGCTCGACGAGCAGGGCGAGCTCGCGCCTTCGGGCGGCGGCGAGGACGGTCCCTTGCTCATGCTCGGCGATCCGTCGAGACTCCGTCTCGGGGGCGGCGGCGAGAGCGACCGACTGCGGCTCGATCTGCAGGAGTGACCTGACGCGCCCGGCCCCGGGACCCATGGAGCGGAGGCGCACATGAGTGACGGAGGATTCACGCCGCTCACGCCCATCGGCGGGCCGAGCCTCGAGCAGGAAGAGAAAGCGCTGCGCAGCGGCCGCGGCCGCATGCTCGCGGCGATGATCGTCGCGGTGCTCGCGGCGGGCGCGGGATTCGCGTGGTTCGTGTCGTCGTCGGGCCCGAGCGAGTACGGCCAGCTCGGGCGCCAGATCAACGGCATGCGCGCCGAGCACTTCGACGCGTTCTGGGCGTGCGCCCTGCCGCGCGAGGATCTGCGCGACCTGCGCAACGATCAGCAGCTCCGCAGCGAGATCGCCGAGCGCGCGGCCCAGCCCCGCGCGTACGCGCAGCACGTGCGTGGTCAGTGCATGGTGCACCTCGACGAGCACCTGCCCCCGCTCGACGCGCTCATCCTCCCCGACGACCTGCAGCCCGGCGTGCGCGACCTGCGCACCGCGGTCGAAGCACAGCGCAGCGCGTGGAGCGCGTTCCTCGCGCGCCTCGATCAGACCGAGGGCGGCTTCGTCGCCGAGGACGCCGAGGACGAGCTCACCGCGATCGCGCGCGGCTGGTACGAGTACAAGGTCGCGCACAGCGCGATCAACGACGTGCTGCGCGCCCACATCGACGACTGAACCGGAGCGCTCGTCCCGCGGAACGGTCACGCCTGCGTCACTCGCCCGCGCTAGCCTGAGCCCTTCACGAATGCGCATCGCCATCCTCTCCCGCGCGCGCGGCTGTTACAGCACGCGTCGCCTCCGCGAGGCGTGCCTCGCGCGCGGCCACGAGACGAAGGTGCTCGACACGCTTCGCTTCTCGATGGCCGTCGAGCAGGGCCAGCCCGAGCTCTACTACAAGGAGCGGCGCCTCTCGCGCTACGACGCGGTCATCCCGCGCATCGGCGCGTCGATCACGTTCTACGGCACCGCCGTGGTCCGGCAGTTCGAGCAGATGGGCGTCTTCACGCTCAACGGCTCGCACGCGATCACCGTCGCGCGCGACAAGCTGCGCGCGCTGCAGGTGCTCTCGCGCCACAACGTCGGCTTCCCCGCGACCACCTTCGTGCGCCACCGCGACGACCTCCTGCCCGCGATCGATCGCCTCGGCGGCGGCCCCGTCGTCGTGAAGATGCTCGAGGGCACGCAGGGCATGGGCGTGATCCTCGCGGACAGCCGTCGCGTCGCGCAGACGATCGTCGAGACGCTCCAGAGCGCGCGGCAGAACGTGCTCATCCAGCGCTTCGTCGCGGAGAGCCGCGGCCGCGACGTGCGCGCGTTCGTCGTCGGCGGGCGCGTGGTCGCGGCGATGCGGCGCATCGCGCAGGGCGACGAGTTCCGCAGCAACGTGCACCGCGGCGGGCGCACCGAGACGATCCAGATCGATCCCGACTACGAGCGCACCGCGATCCGCGCCGCGCAGATCATGGGCCTGCGCGTCGCGGGCGTGGACATGCTGGAGTCGAAGGACGGCCCGCTGGTGCTCGAGATCAACTCGTCGCCGGGCCTCCAGGGCATCGAGGCCACGACGAAGATCGACGTCGCGGGCGCGATCGTCGAGCACATCGAGGAGCAGGTCCTCTTCCCCGAGGTCGACCTCAAGCAGCGCCTCACGCTCGACAAGGGCTACGGCGTGAGCGAGTTCCCGATCACCCCGGGCAGCGAGCTCGCGGGCCGCACCCTCGCGGAGGCGAAGCTCCAGGAGCGCGACGTCCGCGTGCTCTCGGTCCAGCGCGGCAGCCTCGTGATCCCGAACCCGCGCGGCACGACGCGCCTCTACGCGGGCGACGTCGTGCTCTGCTTCGGCAAGCTCATCGCGCTCAAGCACCTCATCCCGCGCGACGCCCGCCGCGGCCCCCGCGGCCAAGAACCGAGCGCCCCCGAAGCGTGATCACGCCCCGCTCGTGAACGCGCTCGTGTTCGTGAACGTGGTCGTGATCGTGGTCGTGGTCGTGGTCGTGGTCGTGGTCGTGCCCGCTCCCCGTGCCCGCTCCGCGCGCCCGATCCTCACGCCCCGAAGAGCGCCCGCCCACTCGCGAAGACCACCCGCGCCGGCCCTCGGTCCTCCCCGAGCACCTTCACGTCCTCGACCGCGATCGCGCTGCGCAGCGACGACGGCTCGAGCGCGCGCGCGAGCGCCACGGCGTGCGCCTCGTCGTGCGCCCGTACCTCGAACACCCGCAGGTAGCCCTCGATCTCGACGGGCGCGTCGGGCGGGCGCGGCGCGGAGATCGTCACGCGGTAGCGCACGCGCGCCTCGGGCGCGGGCAGCAGCGCGAGCGCGTCGATCACCTCGCTGCGCATCGCGAGGCCCTCGACCGCGCGCTCGATCGCCCCGCGCACCTCGTCCTCGCCCCGCCCCGCGCGGGCGCGCGCCAGCGCGTCGAACGCCGCGAGCGCGGCGCGCCCGTCCACGTCGTCCTTCGCGAGCGACGAGCTCACCGCGCGCACCAGCGAGATCGCGTCGTCGGCGCGCCCGAGCCGCGCCAGCGCGTCGATCGCGACCCGCAGCGCGTCGAGCGTGAACGGCGGCGTCGCAGGGTCCTCGAGCACGCTCTCCGCGTCCGCGAGCGCGCCGCCGACGTCCCCGCCGCGCATGCGCGCGACCGCGCGGTTGTAGCGGACCGAGCTCACCCACACGCCCTCGCACCGCAGCGCCGCGTCGAGCGCCTCGAGCGCGCGATCGAGCCGCCCGAGCTCCGAGCACAGCGTGCCGAGCAGCTGCTGCAGCGACCACGCGCCCGGCGCGAGCCCCACGCCCTCCTCGAGCACGCGCACCGCGCCCTCGAGGTCGCCCTCGGCGCGCGCGGCGAGCGCCTCGATCTCGAAGGCGCCCGACCAGCGCATCCCGCGCAGCTGTCGCGCGATCTCGCGCGCCCCCGCGAGGTCGCGCCCGTCGATGCGGGCGAGCGCCTCCTCGTGCAGGCGCTGCGCCTCGTCTTCCCGGGTCCCGAAGAACATCGCGGACACCTACGGCGCCGCGGGCCGCCGCGCACGTGTCCTCGAACGAGGACCGCTCGCCCCGGCGAGGCAGCCTCGGCGGCGAATTCGGCGCGCGCGGGCCCGGCGAGGCGGCCTCGGCGGCGAATTCGGCGCGCGCAGCCCCGTCGAGGCGGCCTCGGCGGCGAATTCGGCGCGCGCAGCCCCGTCGAGGCGGCCTCGGCGGTGAATTCGACGCGCGCGGGCCCGTCGAGGCGGCCTCGGCGGCGCATTCGATGCGCGCGGGCCCGTCGAGGCGGCCTCGGCGCTGAATTCGACGCGCGCGGGCCCGTCGAGGCGGCCTCGGCGCTGAATTCGACGCGCGCGGGCCCGTCGAGGCGGCCTCGGCGGTGAATTCGACGCGCGCGGGCCCGTCGAGGCGGCTCGGGCGCCGGGCTCAGTCCTCGACGGGTGCGTCGGGGCGGCGTGGCTTCGTGCGCTGCACCTCGGCGAGGTCGTCGAACACCAGCGGCATGAGGTGCTCCTTGCCGTGGTGGCGCAGCACGCCCTCGACGAGACGCTTGTTCGCGACGTAGGTCGCGAGCCAGTCGGCGCGCGCCTTCTCGAGCTCGGGCGTCAGGTTCGCCTGGGCCGTCCTGCCGGCGCGCTGCGCGTCGCGCTGCGCGACCGCGATCGCGTGCGCCGCGCGCAGCTCCTCGAGCCAGGTCGCCGCGCCGGGGATCGGCCCGGCGGCGATCGGCGTCAGCTGCGCGATCATGTGCTCGAGCGCGCCGACCAGCTTCGACAGTCGGCGCTTCGCGATCGTCGACGGCTTCGCGCCCGCGAAGAACGTCGCGGGATCGAGCGGCCGGCCCTTGAGCGATCCGAGCCAGCTCGCGAAGCGCGCGATCGTGTCCGTCGCCTGCGCGACCTCCAGCGGGTCCGCGCGCGAGCTGCCCATCTGCGCGAGCAGCCGCTCGACGTTCGCGTTCTGCTCTTCCTGCAGCTCGATCGCGCGCTCGATCGCGCTCGCCCACCCGCGGTGCAGCGGAAGGACCTGGGCGCGCATCTCGTCACAAGCCACGCCGCCGTAGGTCACGCACTCGATCGGATCGATGTATGTGTCTGCCACGTCTGCCTCCCCGGGGCGGAGGCTACACGAGCTACTGCACCGGCTGCACGCGCACGCGCAGGGTGCCCATCGTGCGCGGCACCGTGTCCTGCGAGCGCAGCTCGAGGCTGATCTCGCCGCCGCTCGCGGGGATCTGTCCGGGCGCGAGATCGACCACGCCGATCAGCTCGTCGCTCCCGACGTCGTCGTCGTAGACCGAGAAGCGCAGCGGGAGATCCTCGGGGCGGAACGCGCCGGGCAGCCACGCGTCGAGCGGGACCTCGTGGCGATCGCTCGCGGCCTCGGTGCGCTGCACCTCGCGCTGTCCGGGGATCGACACGACGATCACGTAGGGGTCGGGCTCGCCGCCGATCATGTCCCAGCGGCTGCCGGTCGCGCTCTGGGGCGAGACGGTCAGCGCGGTCATCTGGATGCGCACCGGGTGCGCGGTCGCGGTCGTCGTGGTGGGGGTCGTCGTTCCGGTCGCGACGGTGGGGCCGGTCGCGGCCTGCTGGGCGCGCGCGGTCGCGGTCGGTGCGTCGGCGGGCGTGACGCGCACGCGCATGCGCGCGGGCAGCGTCGCGCCGTCGCGCGTCGTGACGAGCAGGAGCGTCGGGCACCCGAGCGCGGGCACCACGGCGCGCTGGGCGCTGCCCGCGTGGGCGAACTCCATCACGCGCGTGCCGCGCGGAGGCGTGGGCTGCGCGCCCTGGAGCATCTGGTCGTAGAAGCGCTCGAACTCGGGCGCGCAGATCGCCTCGACGATCAGCCCCTCGCCCTCTTCGAGCTCGAGGTCGAGCGCCTGCGGTCCGCGCCCGTCGAGCACCGGGCCGATCACGTCGAGCCCGCTCGGCCAGAGCTGCATGCGCTGGTTCACCGACCACGTGACGCCCGCCTCGGCCTCGTAGGGGCGCACCGGGACCTGACCGCGCGCGAGCGCGCCGACCATGAAGTCCATCTGCTCGTTGTCCATCGCGAACGTCACGGTGAAGCCGCTGCCGAAGCGCTCGCGGAGGCGCTGGCTGCCCTCGTCCGCGACCTGCTGCTGCGCGCGCGCGCTCGCCGAGCTGCCGGTGAGCTCGAGGAGCCCGCCGAGCATGCCGCTCATCACGTTCGTGGCCTCCGCCTGCACGAGGCCGCGCGGGGTGACCGCGGCGGTCACGTCGGCGTCGGGGCGCATCCAGATCGTCGCGATGCGATGCGGGCGATCGTAGGCGACCTCCATCGTCGCGCGGAACGCGGCGGTCGCGTCGAAGCGCAGGTACTGGCGGACGCGGAAGCCCATCGACTCGCGGTCGACCCAGGTCCATCCGGTGCCGGCGATCGAGAGGCTCAGGCGGTCGCCGTCGACGCTCGCGCTGCACTCGCGGATCCACCAGCGACCGACGGTGGGATCGCTGCCCGAGGCCGGCCCGGTGGTGCCGCCGTCGCCGGGAAGACCGACGAACGATCCGCGCAGCGACTCACAGAGGCGCGGCGCGATGACGTCGACGAGCAACACGGCGACGTCGTCGCCCGAGCCGGTCGCGGCGCCCGCGGAGCTCTCACCGCCGCTGCTCGAGACGGTGCTCCCGCCGCCCTCGCCGCCGCTTGGCTCCGATGCGCCGCCGGCCCCTGCCGCGCCTGCGCCACCGCACGCGGCGGCGAGCGAGAGACACACACCCAAGAACGCGATCTGCACCCTGCGCATGGCCGACGAGTGTAGACGAGACGCGAGCGTCTCTCGCCGGCATTCCCGCGGGCAGACGTGCGTGCGTCAGGCGGCGTGGGGCGCGCGGATGGGCGCTTGCGGCGCGCCGATGGGTGAATGTGCGGCTTCCTCCGCGAGCGTGCGACCGAGCTGCTCCGCGATCGACGGGCGCGACTCCGCGCGCACCGAGCCGTGGATGCGAATGATCACACGACGTCCCGCGAGCTCGATCACGACCTCGTGCCCGCCGTCGCAGCCGTAGACGCGCAGGTTCGCGACCGCGTTCTTCGGGTACCAGCCGCGCGCGATCAGGCGATCCTCGAGCCGCATCCAGTCGACGTGCGCTGGCAGCGAGCCGATCCAGCGATCCGAAGAGACCGTGTACGGGTCGGGCCCGAAACCGAGGGCCTCCCGCCAACCGAGGTGGGACTCCATGTGCTGACCCCTCCGCGTCGAACGCGCGTGTCCGAGCCGCGTTCGCCCCATCTATACACGCGGTCCCCGTTTCCAAACGGATCTCCGTCGAGATCGTCTCTGCTCGCATCCCCTGCTACGGTGCCCCCCTCGCTCATGGGCGACTTCGTCCAGCTCCGCCGGAACCGCAACGCCTCCGGGCTCGCGCGTGATCTCCGCTCGTTCCTGCCGACCACGCGCGAGGAGATGGAGGCGCGCGGCTGGGACCAGCTCGACGTGCTCATCGTCAACGGCGACGCGTACGTCGATCACCCGGCGTTCGGCGGCGCGCTGATCGGACGGTTCCTCGAGGCGCGCGGCTACCGCGTCGGGATGATCGCGCAGCCGCGATGGGACTCTCCCGACGACGTGCTGCGCATGGGCGCGCCGCGGCTGTTCGTCGGGATCACGGCGGGCAACCTCGACTCGATGCTGAACAAGCTGACCGCGCAGAAGAAGGTGCGGTCGGAGGATCAGTACTCGCCGGGCGGGCGCACCGGCGCGCGCCCGAACCGCGCGACGATCGTCTATTCGAACCTCGTGCGTCAGGCGATGCCGGGCGTGCCGATCGTGATCGGCGGCATCGAGGCGTCGCTGCGGCGGATCGCGCACTACGACTACTGGAGCGACAAGGTCCGCCGCTCGATCCTGCTCGACGCGAAGGCGGACCTGCTGATCTTCGGCATGGGCGAGCGGCCCGTGTGGGAGGTCGCGGATCGACTGCGCGACGGCAAGCGCATCGAGGAGATCCGGGACGTGCGCGGGACCGCGTACGTGCTCGGCAAGGGCGAATGGGAAGAGCTGCCGAAGAGCCGCTACACGCGCGACGGCAAGGTGCTCTTCCTGCCGGGCTACGAGGACGTCGAGGGCACGGGCGACGAGAGCAAGCGCGCGTTCGCGGAGATGTCGCGCGCGTTCCAGCACGAGACGAACCCCGGCAACGGGCGCCGCATGGTGCAGCCGCACGGCGTGCAGGCGGTCTACTACAACCCGCCCGCCGAGCCGCTCGACACGGCGCTGATGGACGAGCTCTACGACCTTCCGTTCGCGCGGCGCGCGCACTGGTCGTACGAGGAGCCGATCCCCGCGTTCGAGACCGTGAAGCACTCGATCGTGACGATGCGAGGCTGCTTCGGGGGCTGCACGTTCTGCTCGATCACCGAGCACGAGGGGCGCGTCATCCAGTGGCGCTCGAGCGACTCGATCCTCCGCGAGGTGCGCGCGCTGCGCCGCATGGACGGGTTCCGCGGCGTGATCAGCGACGTGGGCGGGCCCACCGCGAACATGTACGCGATGAAGTGCAAGGACGAGGCGATCGAGCGCTCGTGCCGTCGCCTGTCGTGCGTGCATCCGGGCGTCTGCGAGAACCTGGTCACGGATCACGCGCCGCTCGTCGATCTCCTGCGCAAGGTGCGCAAGGAGAAGGGCATCAAGAAGGTCTTCGTCGCGAGCGGCGTGCGCTACGACCTCGCGGAGCGCAGCCCCGAGTTCGTCGAGGAGCTGGCGCGTCATCACACCGGCGGGCAGCTCAGCGTCGCGCCCGAGCACGTCGACGAGGACGTGCTCGACAAGATGAAGAAGCCGGGCGCCGAGTCCTACGAGAAGTTCGCCGACATGTTCGCGTGCGCGAGCGAGAGCGCGGGCAAGGACCAGCACCTCGTCCCCTACTACATCAGCGGTCATCCGGGCTCGACGCTGCAGTCGATGATCGCGCTCGCGACGTACCTGAAGAAGCGCGGCATCCGCCCGCGCCAGGTGCAGGACTTCATCCCGACGCCGATGTCGATGGCGACGGCGATGTACTGGACGGGCCTCGACCCGTTCACGCGCGAGCCCGTGTACACGGCGAAGGATCTGCGCGACAAGCGCAAGCAGAAGGCGCTCTTGCTGTACTGGGATCCCCAGCACCACGACCTCGCGCGCGAGGCGCTGATCGAAGCGGGACGGCGCGACCTGATCGGCGCCGACGCGCGCGCGCTGGTGCCCCCGGCGCACGGCAAGGGATCGCTGTCGATCCATGCGAAGAAGCGCGCGGCCGGCGGGCCGCGGCCGCAGGGCAGGGTGGGGCGCCGCGGCGGCGGTGTGCCGCGCCCCGGCGCGCCGCGCTGAGAGAACGGACGCTTGGACCTCGTCCTCCGGATGTTCGAGACCGGGCGCGCGCTCGCTCAGCTCGCGCCCGTGTTCCGCGTGCTCATCCCGCTGGTCGGGTTCGTCGGCAGCGGGATCCTGTTCGCGTGGGGCGTGATGGGCCTCTTGAACCAGCGCACGTTCGCGCTCGCGCGCCGGGGCGCGGGCGGGCGCGTGCACGGAGTGCCCGCGATGATCGTCGGCGCGCTCTACCTCGCGATCTCGATCGTGCTCGTGGTGATCCTCGCGCCGCTGAGCGCGGGGCTCGTCGTCGGGCCGCGTTGACGCGGCGCGGACGCGGAACGATCTGACTCGCTCGTGGACGCACGCGAGGAGGCGCTCGTCGCGCTCGGAGGCGCGCTGCGCGCGGCGGGATATCGCTTCGAGACCGTGACGCCCGCGACCCACGCGCGCGTGGTCGCGCGCCCTTCGATGCGCGATGCGCGCGACCTCCGCGGCGCGCTCGGATGGAGCCTGCCCTTCGCGCCCGACGTGGTGCCCGAGGCGATCCTCGCGCACCTGCGCGACGCGGACGCGCTCGAGACGCTCGACGACGGACGGCTGCGCGCGCGGGTGCGCGTCTCCACGCTCGGCGAGCACGTCTTCGTGCACTCCGCGTATCCCACGCGCGATCGCGACGCGGTGTTCTTCGGGCCCGACACCCACCGCTTCGCGCGACTGCTCACGCGCGTGCGAAGACCCGTCGAGCGCGCGCTCGACCTCGGCTGCGGCACGGGCGCGGGCGGCATCGTGCTCGCGGGCGCGGCGCGCGAGGTGGTGCTCTCGGACGTCAGCGAACGAGCGCTGTCGCACGCGCGGGTGAACGTCGCGATCGCGGGCATCACGCACGCGTCGATCGTCCGCGCCGATCTGTTCGACGGCGTCGCCGGGCGCTTCGACGTGATCGCGGCGAACCCGCCGTACCTCGTCGACGACGCGCACCGCACGTATCGCGACGGAGGCGATGCGCTCGGCACCGCGCTCGCCGCGCGCATCGTGCGCGAGGCGATCCCGCGGCTGACGCGCGGCGGACGCCTCGTGCTCTACACCGGCGTGCCGATCGTCGACGGACGCGACGTGCTGTGCGACGCGGTGGTGCCCGCGCTGCGGGCGGCGGGCGCGCACGTCGAGCGCGACGAGATCGATCCCGACGTGTTCGGCGAGGAGCTCGAGCGCGACGTGTACGAATCCGTCGAGCGCATCGCCGCGATCGCGCTGATCGCCACGATGCCGTGACGCCGCACGCCCGCTGGGGCATCACGCACCAGTGCGCGATGGCGTTTTCGCTCGATTCGCGCGGCACCGAGCTTGCGAAGGCGGGGCGCCCGGAGGAACACCGAATGCGCTTCTCGATCTTCACAGTGCTCGTGCTCTCGCTCGCGACCGCGTGCTCCAACCCCGTCGACGAGATCGACGAGGGCGTCGACTGCGCGAACATCTGCGACCGCTACCGCGACTGCTACGACGAGGACTACGACACCGGCGCGTGCCGCGATCGCTGCGACGACCTCGTCGACGGCGAGAACGGCGACTCGAACGCCGCCGATGCGTGCGACGGGTGCCTCGACGACCGCTCGTGCATCGACGCGACGTTCTCGTGCGCGAGCGAGTGCGCCGGCATCCTGCCCTGATCACGCGCGGCCCCGTGCGCGTCAGTCACCGGCCAGCTCGAGCGGCGCGCCCCAGAGCGCGCCGCGAGGGCCGGCGACGATGCGCGTGATCGAGCTCGTCGCGCGGAGCGCTCGCTCGCGGCCGAGCTCGACGCGCACCGCGCGCTCGACGCACGCCCGGACCGACGTCGGCCCGCTCGACGACACGGCGACGCCCGCTGCGCTCCGCCGGATCGCGACACGCACCGCGACCGGCCGCCAGCGCGCGTCGAATTCCGGCTGGAGGCACGCGCCGGCGCGCCGCGCGGCGAGCTGCGCGGTCCGATCGTCGCCGCGCGCGTCCTCGCTGGAGACCGAGACGTGCGCGAGCGGGCGCGACAGCTCCGCGAGCATCTCGATCGCCGCCTGCACGATCCGCTCGCGACGCGCTCCGGCGCGCACGGCGCCCTCGACGAGACGACCGAGGAGCGACGCGATCTGCTCGAGCGACAGCTCCATGCCGTGCTCGGCGAGCACGCGCGCCGGTTCGAGCACGTCTCCGGTCAGGCGCGAGAGCACGGCGCTGCGCGCGGCGGGATCGCGCATCGGCGGCGCCTCGCGCAGCGCGGCGGCGTCGGGACCACGGCCGTGCGCGTCGAGGATCTCCGCCGCGAAGAAGCGCACCGCGCGATCGATCGCGACCTCGCGGATGCGATCGACGCTCGGGCACTCCTGCAGGCTGCCGAAGCCAGTCGAGCCGCGCCGCGCGACCGTTCCGCACCGCGGGTGGACGCGCGCCGCGAGCCTCACGCGCTCGTCCGGCGACATCCACGCCGCGAGCGACGCGCGGAAGAGCGCGACGTGCGTCTCTTCTTCGGGCGCCGGCGGCTGCCATCCGTACGGCACCACGTCCGCGCGCGCCTCCGAGGGCGCGATCACGAGCGCGAGGACGATGACGGCGAACGCGCGACGCACGTCCGGGATACGCGCGCTCCGCCGCGCTCCTGCCGCGCTCACAGCATCGGAGAGAAGAGACGCGCCGTCGCCTCGCCGAGCCGCTGCACGAGCGGCTCGCGATCGAGCTGGCGCGCCTTCACCTCGCGGCACTCCGCGAGATCGTCCTCGAACACCGCGGCGAGACGCTGCGCGAACTGTCCGCCGTACACCGCCGCGCAGACCTCGAAGTTCAACCGGAAGCTGCGGTTGTCCATGTTCGCGCTGCCGACGATCGCGAGGTCGCGATCGATCACGATCGTCTTCGCGTGCACGAAGCGCGGCAGGTACTCGTAGATGCGCACGCCCGCCGCGAGCAGCTCGGGGAAGTACGAGCGCGCCGCGAGGTCGACGAGCATCGAGTCGCCCGCGGCCGGCACGATCACCTTCACGTCGATGCCGCGCATCGCCGCGGTCACCATCGCGCTCACGATCGGCTCGTCGGGCACGAAGTACGGCGTCGTGATCAGCACGCGCTCGTGCGCCGACGCGATCGACGCGAAGATGAGCTTGTGGATCGCGTAGACGTCGGCGTCGGGACCCGACGCGACGATCTGCACGAGCTCCTCGCCGCGCGCCGTCGCGCGCTTGAGGTACTCGGGCCCGTTCGGCGTCTCGCCGCACGCGTAGCTCCAGTCCTCGATGAACACGCGCTGCAGCGCGCGCACCGCCGAGCCCTCGATGCGCACGTGCGTGTCGCGCCACGCGCGATCACCGTGCCACTCCGCGGTCTGCTCGTCGCTGATGTTCATCCCGCCGGTGAACCCGACGAGTCCGTCGCACACGACGATCTTCCGGTGCGTGCGGAAGTTCGTGTAGCGCGGGCGCAGGCGCGTCAGCGACACCGGGTTGAACCACGCGATCTTCCCGCCCGCTTCGACCAGCGGCGCGAGGAAGCGCGACGTGGTCGAGTACGCGCCGATCCAGTCGAGCAGGAGGCGCACCTCGACGCCCTGCTTCGCCTTCGCGACGAGCGCGTCGCGGAACCGCGTCCCGACGTGATCCGGGTACCAGATGTAGTAGCTGACGTGGACGTGGTGCTTCGCGGCGGCGATCGCCTCGAGCTGCGCGGCGAGGCAGTCGCGCCCTTCGGTGTAGAGGTCGATGCGCTCGGCACGGAGCGGCGCGGCCTCGCCTGCGCTCACCGCGAGCTTCGCGAGCTCACCGCGGCTCTTGTCGTCGGCCTCGTCTTCGATCGCGGCGATCGCCGCGTCGACGAGCTTCTGTGCCTGCGCGCGCTTGAGCTTGCGTCGCGTCAGCCGGCGCGGGCCGAGGAAGTAGTAGACGACCACGCCGACCGCCGGCAGCCACGCGAGCGTGAGGATCCACGCGATGGTGGCGACCGGCGGACGGCGCTCGAGGACGATCCACGCCGAGAGCCCCGCGACCCAGACGATCTCGAGGATCGTGAAGACCGTCCAGAACCAGCTCAAGCGCTCAATCCACGCTGAGCAGCTCGACCTCGAAGACGAGCGTCGAGTCGGGCGGGATCACCGGCGGGAAGCCGCGCTTGCCGTATCCCATCTCGGGCGGGATCACGAGCTTGCGCTTGCCACCTTCGCGCATCCCCGCGACGCCCTCGTCCCAGCCCTTGATGACTTGTCCGCGCCCCAGCACGAAGTCGAAGGGCTCGTCGCGATCGCGCGAGCTGTCGAACTTCTGGCCGTTCGTCAGTGTGCCGACGTAGTGCACGGTGACGCGCTTGCCCGACGTCGCTTCGGCGCCGGTGCCCACCACGAGATCCGTCTTCTGCAGCATGGGCCGGGGTGTACACGCGTTCGCGCGATGCGGAAAGCCCCGCGCAGATTCCGGGAACGCGCGGCGTCGCGAGGTGTCGCGAGAAGTCATCGGCGGACGTCAGATTTCCGACGCAACGCGCGTCCGCTCGCTCCGATACGAGGGCCCGTGCGTACCCACGACCTCTCCCATCACGCGTTCGACTTCCTTCCTTCCGACCCCGCGTGGCCCGCGTGCCTCGAGGAGCTCCCGGACCCCCCGGCGAAGCTCCGCGTCGCAGGCGAGCTGCCCTTCCTCGACCGCGCCGTCGCGATCGTCGGCACACGCCGGGCGAGCGACGACGCGCTCGAGCTCGCACGACGGATGGGCCGCGACCTCGCCGCGGCCGGCTTCGTCGTCGTCTCCGGTGGCGCGGAGGGCATCGACGCCGCCGCGCACCACGGCGCGCTCGAAGCCGAGGGCCGCAGCATCGCGGTGCTCGCGTCCGGGCTGTCGCGTCCGTATCCGCGCGCCCACGCGTCGCTCTTCGAGCGCATCGCGGCTTCCGGCGCGGTGGTCACCGAGGCCGCCGACGACGAAGATCCGCGCGCCCACACGTTCCTCTCGCGCAACCGCCTGATCGCCGCGCTCTCTCGCGCCGTCATCGTCGTGCAGGCGCCGGCGCGCTCCGGCGCGCTCTCGACCGCGGGCCACGCGCGCATCTCGGGACGCCCGCTGTTCGCCGTGCCGTGGGCCGTCGACGACGTGCGTGGCGAAGGGGGCGTCGCGCTGCTCGCGCGCAACCAGGCGCGCGCGTGCCGCCACGCGGACGACGTGATCGAAGCGCTCACCGGCGAGCGCGTGGCGCGTCCGCGCCGTGCGGCCCGCGCGCCGCGCACGCGCCTCGACGAGGATCAGCAAGTCGTGATCGAAGCGCTGCGCGCGCGTCCCTCGCACGTCGACGACCTCGTGCGCACGACGGGGCTTCCCGCGTCGCGCGTGCAGACCACGCTGACCACGCTGATGCTGCTCGGCCTCGCCGTGCCCGACGAGCGCGGCGCGTTCCGGCGGATGCGGTGAACGATCGCTCAGGGCGCGCCGTAGGACGCCGCGTGTCGCGGCTCGCTCGACGCGCGCGCCCGCGCCGCGCCGGCGCGCTCCACTGCGGACCGCAGCACCGGCGACGACGTGACGAGCGCCGCACGCAGCTCCTGGACGCAGCGGCTCCATTCACCCGCGGTGTGCCGCGCGTCGATGTCGCGCGCGCAACGGTCGAACACCTCCACGGCGCGGCGCAGCGCGCTCGCGAGCGCGCGCTCCGAGGCATCGAGCCGCTCGAGCGTGCGTCGCGCCCGCGCGATCTCGCGGGCCACCATCAGCTCGAGCGCTTCGAGCTCGAGCGCGAGCAGATCGGGGTCCCACCGCGGCGCCGCGTCGAGGACCTGGTCGATCTCGTCGGTGAGCTCGGCGATGCGCCGCGCCGCACGTCGCGCGCGGACGGTCGCGAGGAGCGGGCTGAGCGCAGAGTCCACGCGCGCACGGGGATGCAGGCGACGCGCCGTGCGCGTGCGTCGCAGGATCCCCGGTCGCGTCCCTCGTTTCGAGCGTGAGAACGGGGCGCTGCGCCGCACCCGTGTGGCGCGCGGGCCGGGCGGAATCGCGCCGTCTCGTCTGCTAGGGTCCCCGGCCCATGCCCGGAACGGTGACCATCGTCGGCGGCGGCCTCGCAGGATGCGAGTGCGCGTGGCAGCTCGCCGAGCGCGGCGTCGACGTCGTGCTGATCGAGCAGAAGCCCCTCGCGCGCACGCCCGCGCAGACCGGCGATGGCCTCGCCGAGCTCGTGTGCTCGAACTCGTTCCGCGGGGCCGCGCTCGCCAACGCGGTCGGCCTGCTCAAGGAAGAGATGCGCCGCGCGGGCTCGCTCGTGATGGCGTCGGGCGCGCTCGCGCAGGTGCCCGCGGGCGGTGCGTTCGCCGTCGACCGCGAGGTCTTCTCGCGCGAGATGACGAAGCGCGTCCACGCGCACCCGCGCATCCGGGTCGAGCACGCGATCGTCGATCGCATCCCCGATGCGCGCCCGCTCGTGCTCGCGACCGGGCCGCTCACCGGCGAGAGCCTCGCGGCGGATCTCGCGCGCGTGATCGGCGGCGAGCACCTCGCTTATTACGACGCGATCGCGCCCATCGTCTCGGCCGACTCGATCGACGAGAGCAAGACGTTCCGCGCGAGCCGCTACGACAAGGGCGGCGACGACGCGTACCTCAACTGCCCGCTGACGAAGGACGAGTACGAGCGCTTCGTGCAGGCCGTGATCGACGCGGAGAAGGTCGCGCCGCGCGCGTTCGAGGAGCCGAAGTACTTCGAGGGATGCCTGCCGCTCGAGGTCATGGCCGAGCGCGGCATG
This sequence comes from Sandaracinus amylolyticus, assembly GCF_000737325.1. Lineage (NCBI taxonomy): Bacteria > Pseudomonadati > Myxococcota > Polyangiales > Sandaracinaceae > Sandaracinus > Sandaracinus amylolyticus. The sequence continues at coordinate 7,417,316 of NZ_CP011125.1, read as the reverse complement.
CGCACGCTCGCGTTCGGCCCGATGAAGCCGGTCGGGCTCACCGATCCGCGCACCGGGCGCTGGCCCTACGCAGTCGTGCAGCTGCGCGCCGAGGACGTCGACTTCAGCGCGTACAACCTCGTCGGGTTCCAGACGCGCATGAAGCACGCGGATCAGAAGCGTGTCTTCTCGATGATCCCCGGCCTCGAGAACGTCGAGATCCTCCGCTACGGCAGCGTGCACCGGAACACGTTCGTCGACTCCCCGCGCGTGCTCGACGACTCGCTCGCGCTGCGCGCGCTGCCGGGCGTGCACCTCGCGGGACAGATCAGCGGCGTCGAGGGCTACGTCGAGAGCGCGGCCTGCGGCCTCGTGCTCGGCGTGCTGCTCGCCGGCGGTGCGCTTCCGCCGGAGACGACCGCGCTCGGCTCGCTCTATCGACATCTTCGTCGCGCGCCCGAGGGCAAGCAGTCGTTCCAGCCCTCGAACGTCGTGTTCTCGATGTTCCCGTCGCTCGGCGACGCGGCCGTGATCACGACGCCGACGGGCAAGTTCAAGAAGCTCGGCAAGCGCGAGCGCGGCGAGGCGCTCGCAACCCGCGCCCTCGCGGATCTCGAGGGCTGGCTCGACGCCGTCGGCGCCCGCGACGTCCACGCGCGCATCGCACCTCGCGAGCACGTCGTGATCGAAGCGAGCGCCGGAGAATGACGAAGCGCCGCATCCCGATGCCGCCGCGCTGGCTGCTCGTCGTGCTCGGCGTGCTCCCGGCCGTGCTCGCGGTCGGCATCTTCGTGTTCATCGCGCGCTTCCAGCTCGCGCACGACGAGGCGCGATGCCCCTTCGTCGAGCGCGAGACGCGCGACGTCGCGTCGGGCGTGCGGGTGCGCGAGGACGCGCGCCGCTGTCTCCCCGAGATCGAAGAGCACCGCTGGCTCGTCCTCCGAGATGGTCGCGATCCCCTCGAGCTCGGTCGCTTCCCGCTGGAGGCCGAGCAGATCGCGGCGGGCTTCCCGTGGAGCGCGAGCGTCGACGACGGACGCGCGGTGGTGACGGTCACGAACGAAGGGCGCGGCGATCTCGTCTTCCGCGAGCCCGATCCCGCGGGGCCCACCGCGCCGGAGTGACCGAAGGCGCACGTGGAGAAACATTGCGTCGCACCGGCCGGTGCTGGCGACCACGCGCGCCCAGACCCACAATCGCGCGGTCGTGCAGGGGCGTTCGGGAAGCGGTTTCTACGATCGGCTGATGACCCGGCTGGGGCTGGGCACCGTCGACTTCGCGATCTCGCAGGATCGTGATCTCACGCAGCGGCGTCTCGCGCTCTTCTTCACGCTCGTCGGTGGCCTCGAGGTCACGCTCTGGGTGCTGCAGGCGAGCGTGCTCGCGGTGTTCGATGCCGCGCGCCTCTCGTGGATGCTGCAGCACTACGTCGCGTACCTGCACCTCGTGCTCGGCTGCTCGCTCCTCGGGCTCTCGAAGCTCGTGCGGTCGCGGCCGTGGCGCTACGAGACGCTGCAGCGCTTCGACGCGGGCGTGGTGATCGGCCTCGGCGTGATCTTCGGCAGCTTGCCGAGCCTCGGTCAGGCGCAGTGGCGCCCCGAGCTCGCGGGCCTGCTCGCGATCAGCTTCCTGCTCTTCGTGCGGAGCGCGATCGTGCCGAGCGACACCACGCGCACCGGCGTCCTCGGGGTGATCGTCTGCATCCCGATCGTGCTCAGCACCTGGCTCATCCACTCGCAGCCGGACCGGCCCGCGGACTGGCCCTCGCCGGCGCTCTTCGTCGCGGGGACGATCGTGTGGGCGTTCGCGGCGACGAAGGCGAGCAGTGTCGTCTCGCACGTCATCTACGGCCTGCATCGTCAGGTGCGCGAGGCGCTGACGCTCGGGCAGTACACGCTCGAGGAGAAGATCGGCGAGGGCGGGATGGGCGTCGTCTATCGCGCTCGCCACGCGCTGATGCGCCGCCCGACGGCGATCAAGCTGCTGCGCGCGGAGCGCGGGCCTCAGGCGATCGCGCGCTTCGAGCGCGAGGTGCAGATGACGAGCCGTCTGACACACCCCAACACGATCGCGATCTACGACTACGGTCACACGCCCGACGGCATCTTCTACTACGTGATGGAGCACCTCGACGGCTTCGACCTCGAGCACGTCGTGCGCGCCGAGGGCCCGATGCACCCGGGGCGCGTCGTGCACGTGCTGCGTCAGGCCGCGGAGGCGCTCGGCGAAGCGCACGCGCTCGGCCTGATCCATCGCGACGTGAAGCCGGGCAACCTCTTGATCTGCGAGCGCGGCGGGCGGCCCGACTTCGTGAAGGTGCTCGACTTCGGTCTCGTGCGCGAGATCGACGGCGGTGCGCCCGCGTTCAGCCAGACCGAGGCGCTGCAGGGAACGCCGCTCTACATGTCACCCGAGCAGATCCGCGAGCCCCACGCGATCGACGGGCGCAGCGACGTCTACTCGCTCGGTGCGGTCGCGTACTTCCTGCTCACGGGAGAGCCGGTGTTCGAGGGCAAGAACGTGGTCGAGGTCTGCGGCCACCATCTGCACTCGCGCCCGGTGCGTCCATCGGTGCGCGTCGGTCGCCCGCTGCCCGAGAAGCTCGAGGCGCTGGTGATGCGCTGCCTCGAGAAGGATCCCGCGGCGCGCCCCGCGAGCGCCGCCGCGCTCATCGAGATGCTCGAGGCGTGCGAGGTGCCGGAGTGGACCGGTGCCGACGCGCGCCAGTGGTGGCGCGAGCGCGCGCCCGAGCTCCGTCGCTCCTCGAGCGAGCGTCACAGCGTGCGTCCCGTGACGCTCGCGGTGGATCTCGACAAGCGCGACGCAGCCTGATCGGTGTGACGTGTGACTCGGGCGTCGCACGTCGGTGCCACCACGCGTTCACGCACGTCGGCGCAACGTGTGCGATTCGCTGCGTTTCCTGCGCGGCACGCGCGCTGCTCTGTGCGCGGGTGTCATGTCTCGTCGATCACGTCTCCTCGCCGCGTTCGGTCTCGTCTTCGCGCTCACGTGCGCGGCGCCATTCGTCTCGCCTCCTCGCGCATCGGCCGACGGCCCACTCGTGCTCGGCTTCTCCGGTGAAGGTGGCGGCTTCGTCACCGACCCACAGAGCGCGATGGGCGGCCTCGCGCTGCGCCTCGGCGTGCGCCCGATCCCGCTGATCTCGATCTACCTGCAGAGCCACGGCCTCATCGGCGCGCTCACCGCGGGCCCGGAGAGCGGCAGCGCGCAGGGCGTGCTGTGGAACACCGCGATGCTCGGCGTTCACTTCGGGCCGCTGCACCTCGCGCTCGGTCCCTCGCTCGACTTCGCGTGGGGCTGCGACACGCAGGAGGGCTGCGTCGACGGCGACCTGCTCTTCGGCCTCGACGGCCGCGTCGCGCTGCACTTCGGCAGCTTCGTGCTCTCGGCCGACATCCACCCGACGTGGGTCGACGACGACGTCGTCGTCGGTCTGGTCGGCGGCCTCGGCTGGCAGCTCTAAGGAGACGACAGCTCTAAGGGAACGACGGCGCCCACGGCTCGTTCGCGAGCCCGGCGCCGTTCGCCACGCACGCGATCGTGCGATACCAGCCCGCGAGCACGAGCAGCTCGACGATCTGCTCCGGGCTCAGCACGGTCGCGAGCTCCGCGCGCAGCGTGTCGTCGAGCGTCGCATCCTCGTGCAGCGCGTCGACGGCGCGCACCAGCAAGCGATCGCGCGCTCCGAGCCCGTCGATCGGGCCGTGTACCGTCGCGCGCACCGTCGCGTCGTCGAGCCCGACGCGCGACGCGAAGAACGCGACGTGCACGCCCCACTCGTACTCGCAGCGCGCACGCGCCGTCGCGCGCAGGATCACGATCTCGCGATCGCGCGGCGCCAGCGCGGCCCCGCGTGCACCGAGGAGCACGCGCGCGAACGGGCGCATCACCTCCATCAGCGCCGGGTGGTGCGCGAAGAAGCGGAACAGCGCGAGCGGCGGGACCGGCGCGCCGCGCGGCATCATCTCGGTGAGCGCGGCTTCGACCTCGGGCGCGTAGGGCGGCGAGAGCGGATCGGGGAAGCGCGACATGGCTCGTCCTCCGTGTGCTACAGAATGTGTAGCGCTACGGATTGTGGAGCGCTACGGAATTCGTAGCGCACGCTCAGCCGCGCTTCGCGAGCCAGTCCTTCACCGCGAGACCGGTGCCGAAAGGCCACGGGCGCAGCTTCGCGATCGGGACGCGCTTGTACGCCTCGAGCTCCTCGCCGAGCGTGATCGGTCCGCGCGCGCGCACGTGCCACGTCGCGATCACCTCGTTGCGCTGCACGAATGCGTAGACGCCGACGAGCGAGGCGATCTCACCGCGCAGGCCGAGCTCCTCGTCGAGCTCGCGCAGCACCGCTTCCTCGGGGGTCTCGCCGCGCTCGAGGAAGCCGGTGACGAGCCCGAACCATCCTTCGGGCCACGCCTTCTGGCGCACCAGCACGATGCGGCTCTCGGTCTCGTCCTCGTCTTCCACGTGCTCGACGATCGCGGCGACGACCGGCAGCGGGTTGCCGTAGTGCACGAAGCCGCACCCGGGCGCAGGACAGCGCTTGCGCGTGCGGCCCTCGAGCATGACCTCCTCGAGCGCGGTGCCGCAGCGGAGACAGAAGCGGACGTCGTCCATCGGATCGCTCTCCTCGCGCGCTTGTCGCCGGGGGCGCGCTCGGCGAGGATGCGCGCTATGAAAACCGTAGCGCAACGCGGAGCACCTCGTCCGGGCCGCCCGGTGCGCGGATCGAAGACGGGACGCCCGATCATGGCGCTCTTCGATCTGCTCGGGCGTCGCTGGGCGCTGCGCGTCGTGTGGGAGCTGCGCGAAGGCCCGCTCCACTTCCGCGCGCTGCGCGAGGCGTGCGGCGGCGTGTCGCCGACGTCGCTCGCGGCGCGCATCGCCGAGCTGCGCGAGGCCGGTGTGGTCGCGGGCGAAGGCGAAGGCGAGAGCGCGGGGTACTCGCTGACGGAGGAAGGACGCGCGCTGCTCGACGCGCTCGGCCCGCTCGCGGAGTGGGCCGACGGCTGGAGCAAGCGCACCGCGAAGCGCGGATGACCGAGCTGGTGGTTCGAGCAGACGGACGCGCTAGAGCGCGAAGTCGTCGATCATCGCGCGCTCGATGATCGGCAGGCTCTCGACGAGGTCGTGCCCGTCGTCGACCTCGATCAGACGCGCGTGCGGGTGCGACGCGAGCCAGCGCCGCGAGCTCTCGATCGGGACGCGATCGTCGCGCGTGCCGTGGATGATCGTGACCGGGCACGACACGCGCGGATACGCGGTGTGCGCCTTCGCGCCCTCGTAGAACGCGAAGTGCAGCGGCACGAGCGCGCCCGTCGCATCGGCGACCTCGAGCTCGCCGCGCGCGCGCCACGTCTCGAACTCGCCCGGCTTCATCAGCTGCGGCCAGCGCGTCTCGATGTCGAACGCGGGACACAGCAGGATCACGCGATCGACGCGCTCGGGATGCAGCTCGGCCCAGCGCGCGGTGAGCCATCCGCCGAGGCTCGAGCCCACGAGGCGCCACCGCGGGCGTCCGTGCGCCTCGTGCATCGCGTCGAGCTCCGCGAGCATCGCGTCGATCGAGAGCTTCGCGAACGAAGGACGGTTGAGCTCCGCGAGCTGCAGATCGATGCGATCACCGAGCGCGGTGTGGAGGTGCACGCCCTTCTTCGAGCGCGCGCTCGACGCGAAGCCGTGGAGGTATCCGTACGCGATCGTCATTCGGGATCTCGTTGCGCATCGTCGGGCGAGAACGCGGGGATGCAGATCGCGAAGTACTCGCTCTCGACCGGGTACGGGTTCGAGTAGCGCACGCGCACGTCGGGCTCGATCCAGATCGCCTGTCCCGCGCGCAGCTCGAGCTGCTCGTCGCCGATCTCGATGTGCATCGAGCCGCGCACCATGATCGTGAGCTCGCCGAAGCGCGGCGTCTGCGCGGGCTCGCCCCATCCGGGCGGCGCGATCATGTGCGCGAGGCTGAACGCGTCGGTGCCGGTGCGGACGCGACCGAAGTACTCCTCGATGAGCTTGCCGCCCGGCACCGGGATGCGCGTGGGATCCCCGACCAGCGTGTAGCGCTTCCGTCCTTGCTCCGAGGTCATGCGCGTTGTCGTAGCGTCACTCGTCGTCGTGCGCGAGTGGGTGCGCCTTGTCGTAGACGGCCATCAGGCGATCGACGGTGACGTGCGTGTAGCGCTGCGTCGTCGCGAGGCTCGCGTGGCCGAGCAGCTCTTGGATCGCGCGCAGGTCCGCGCCGGCGTCGAGCAGGTGCGTCGCGCACGTGTGACGGAGCGCGTGGGGATGGAGATCACCGCGCCCTGCGCCGAGCGCGCCGTAGCGACGCACGACGTTCTGCACCTGACGCGCGGTGAGCGCGGTGCCGAGACGCCCGAGGAAGAGCGCGTCGAGTGGAGCCGTCTTGTCGCTCACCAGCGCGCTGCGGATCGCGAGGTACGCATCGAGCGCGTCGGCGCAGCTCGAGCCGTAGGGCGCGAGTCGCTCCTTGCGCCCCTTGCCCATCACGCGCACCAGGCGCGCGCTGCGGTCGAGCGATCCGAGGCGCAGCCCCGCGAGCTCGCTGACGCGCAGGCCCGCGCCGTAGAGCATCTCGAGCATCGCCGCGTCGCGCAGGCGCAGCGCTTCGTCGCGATGCGCGTCCTCCTTCGGCGCGTCGACGACGCGGAACGCCTCGTCGACCGTGAGGAAGCGCGGGAGCGGACGCGCGAGCTTCGGTGAGCGCAGCGCGGCCGCGGGGTTCGACGTGATGATCCCGCGGCGCAGCAGGTAGCGGAAGAACGAGCGCAGCGTCGCGATCTTGCGCGCGAGCGTCGCGCTCGCGTGCGAGTCGAAGAGCGCCGCGAGGTACGCGCGCAGCGACACGATCGTGATGCGTCGCGCGTCGCTCGAGAGCTTCTTCTCGACGAGGAACGAGCGCAGCTCGTGCAGCGTTCGCGCGTAGGTCTCGATCGTCTTGTCGGGGCTGCGGCGCTCGTCGCGCAGCCACGCGAGGAAGAGCGCGATCTGCTTCGCGAGCTCGTCGTCGTGGGCCACGCGAGGAGGGTACGCGCGAGCGCGCGGCGAGAGGAGAAAGCGGCGAGCGGCTCGGAGTTTGGAAGCGGGGTTGACGGGGCGAGGTGACGACTTAGGGTGCCGGCCTCTCTCTGCCCTTTTCGGCACCATTGCGTGGAGATGCGCGCGTGAGCGAAGAAGCTCGTTTTCGATCGACCACCATCGTGGCGGTGCGCCGCGATGGACGTGCCGCGATGGCGGGAGATGGTCAGGTCTCGCTCGGTCAGACCGTGATGAAGTCGGGCGCGCGCAAGGTGCGGCGCATCGCGGACGGCAAGGTGATCGCGGGGTTCGCGGGTGCGAGCGCCGACGCGTTCACGCTGCTCGAGCGCTTCGAGGCCAAGCTCAAGGAGCACCGCACTCCCGCGGGAGACAAGGGCGGGCTCGCGCGTGCGGCCGTGGAGCTCGCGAAGGACTGGCGCACCGATCGTTACCTGCGCCGGCTCGAAGCGATGCTGGTCGTGATGGACGCGAGCGCGACGTTCCTCATCAGCGGCACGGGCGACGTGATCGAGCCCGACGAGGGCGTGATCGCGATCGGCTCGGGCGGCCCCTACGCGCTCGCCGCCGCGCGCGCGCTGATGCGCCACACGACGATGGCGCCCGCCGACATCGCGCGCGAAGCGCTGCGCACCGCGGGCGAGATCTGCGTGTACACGAACCAGAACGTCGTCGTGGAGGAGATCGAGGGATGAGCGGCGTTCGCACCTTCACCCCGCGCGAGATCGTGGGCGAGCTCGACCGCTACATCGTCGGTCAGCACAAGGCGAAGAAGGCGGTCGCGATCGCGCTGCGCAATCGATGGCGCAGGCAGCAGGTCTCGCCCGATCTGCGCGACGAGATCGCGCCGAAGAACATCATCATGATCGGCCCGACCGGCGTCGGTAAGACCGAGATCGCGCGGCGCCTCGCGAAGCTCGCGAACGCGCCGTTCGTGAAGGTCGAAGCGAGCAAGTTCACCGAGGTCGGCTACGTCGGTCGCGACGTCGAGTCGATGGTGCGCGACCTCGTCGAGAACGCGATCCAGCTCGTGCGCGTCGAGGAGATGGAGAACGTGCAGGCGCGCGCGCAGGAGCTCGCGGAGGAGCGCCTCGTCCGCATGCTCGCCTCGAAGGACGCGCCTCCGCAGCCTCCGCCGCAGCGCCCGCAGGGCCCGTTCGGCGCGTTCCTCGTCACGCCTCCGCCGCAGCAGTACGCGCCGAGCGAGCGCGAGATGAACGAGGTGCGCGCGCGGCTGCGCGCGGGCGAGCTCGACGACGAAGAGGTCGAGATCGACGTCGCGGATCAGGGCGTGCCCTTCATGCAGATCTTCGGGCAGCACGGCATGGAGGAGATGGAGGTCAACTTCCGCGACATGCTCTCGCAGCTCCCCGGCTTCAAAGGGCGCACGAAGCGCCGCCGCGTGAAGGTGAGCGAGGCGCGCAAGGCGCTCGAGGCGGAAGAGGCGGGCAAGCTCGTCGACATGGATCGCGTGCAGCGCGAGGCCGTGAAGCGCACCGAGGAGGCGGGCATCGTCTTCCTCGACGAGATCGACAAGATCGCGGGGCGTCAGGGCCAGACCGGCGGGCCCGACGTGTCGCGCGAGGGCGTGCAGCGCGACCTCCTTCCGATCGTCGAGGGCAGCACCGTCAGCACGAAGTACGGGCCGGTGAAGACCGATCACGTGCTCTTCGTCGCGGCCGGCGCGTTCCACGTGTCGAAGGTCAGCGATCTGATCCCCGAGCTGCAGGGTCGCTTCCCGATCCGCGTCGAGCTCGAGGCGCTCGGCAAGGCGGACTTCGTGCGGATCCTGACCGAGCCGAAGAACGCGCTGACCAAGCAGTACAAGGCGCTGCTCGAGACCGAGGGCGTGAAGGTCGAGGTCACGCACGACGCGATCGAGGCGATCGCGGAGTACGCGCAGATGGCGAACGAGCGCGCCGAGAACATCGGCGCGCGTCGTCTCCACACGATCCTCGAGGCGCTCTTCGAGGACATCAGCTATCGCGCGCCCGAGCTCGACGGAGAGTCGATCGAGATCGACGCGGAGCGCGTGCGCACGACGCTGACGCCGATCCTCAGCAACGAGGATCTGTCGCGCTACATCCTCTGACCGATCGCGGGTCGCGCTCCCGCGCGGAGACGCGGCGCACGTGCGTCATTCGCTCGGGGTCGCGCGGCGGAGCGTCGCATCGACGTGCGGCCCGCCGCGCTCGTGCGACCAGTCGTGGAACCGCACCGACGCGTAGAGCGAGAGGTCGAGGTCCTCGGTGCCGCTCAGCGCGCGCACGCCCACGCGCATGCTCGTGCGGCATCCTTCGGCGTCGCACTCGCCGAGCTCGACCGACTCGAGGCTCGCGAGCACGGTCTCGCAGTCGGTGACGTGATCGACGCGCTCGGTGCGCGTGGTCCCATCCGCGAGCTCGACCGTGACCTCGATCTGCGCGGGGTACTCGCGCCCCTCGCACAGCTCGTCCTGCAGCACGAGCGCGATGTCCGCGGTGCGATCGCGGCTCGTGATCGCGCGGTTCGCGTGCACGTCGAACACGAGCTGATCACCGCCCGCGTCGTCGTCGAGCACGAGCGGCACGGCGTGGGGACGCGCGTCGACGGGCGAGGCGACGGAGAGCCGAGACGAGCTACCGCCGCAGGCAGTCGCCACGACGAGCACGAGGAGAGATCCGACGAGTCGCATGACGTCGCGGGCTCGCAATGCGCGAGCCACTCGGCCTCGCCGCGAAATCACACGATCGCGCGCGCGCCGTGCGAACGCGCGTCGACACCGCGGCCAACGCACGTTCTCGCCGGCCACACTGCAATCGTGTGACTACCGCGCGAACTGCATGCGCGCGAAGACGTGCGCGCGCTCGGTCGGGGTCGCGCCCGCGGTGATCGCCTCGCCCGACGTGATGAACGCGCCGAGCACGCCGACCTCGTCACCCGCACGGTACGCGCGCAGCATGATGCGCATGCGGTCACCCGCGAAGCAGGGCTTGCGGAACGCGAGGTCGACGTAGCGCGCGAGCACCGTCGTCGGCAGGTCCAGCTGATGGAAGCGACGCAGCGCGGCCTCTTCGAGCAGGCGCGGATAGACGAGCGAGTTGACGTGCTGGTTGCTGTCGGTGTGGCCGAGCCCGAACACGATCGGCACCGGGTCCAGCGCGAACGCGTCGTCGATCGGGGTCGCGCCGCGCGGCAGGTCGATCGCGGTGCGCGGCGCGCGCCACGCGACGTCGCGCGTCGTCATGCCCTCGGGGAGCTCCCCGGGGAGCTGCTCGACGCTGCGCTCCTCGGGCGGCGCGAACGGCCGCGTGAGCACGTGCTCGGCGATCGCGCGCCCGAGCAGCACGGGCTCGCCTGCGCCCTCGATCGCCGCGCCGTGCGTGTGACCGCGCGTGCCCTGCAGCTCGGCCCACATGTCCACGCGCAGCCGCTGGCGATCCTGATCGTCGATCAAGCGCAGCAGCTCGAACGTCCCGCGCGCGCTCACCGGCTCGCGCGCCGAGATCGGTCCACCGCCCGCTTCGACCTGCAGCCGCGAGAGGATCGGCACGATGCCCTCCGCGCCGAGGCGCAGCACGAGCGGGTGCTCCGAGAGCGTCTTCTTCCAGATCGCCGCGCCGATCGCGTGCGTGACCGGCTCGAGCCGGAGCCGACCGTCCTGCACGACGTCCTCGTAGCGAAGCGGCAGCATGCCTGCGCCGCGCTGCGCGTCGGGGACCTGCGGCTCGGGCGGCACGTCGCGGAGCTCGTTCATCGCGCGCGAGCATTGAGCCCATGGGTGAGGTGCGCAACTCCGAGCACGCGCGCTCTGGCATGATCGCGACGTGGCGAACCGCACTTTCGCGATCGGCGACATCCACGGCGAGCTCGATCACCTGCGCGCGCTGGTCGCGAAGCTCCCGCTGCTCGACGAGCGCGACACGCTCGTGTTCCTCGGGGACTACGTCGATCGCGGGCCGAAGTCGGAAGAGGTCGTGCGCGTCGTGCGCGCGTTCGAGCGCGAGCTCGGCTGTCGTGTCGTCACCCTGCGCGGCAACCACGAGGACGCGTGGGTGCGCGTCGTCGATCGCGGCTGGCCCGAGTTCGTCTTCCCGCCGGGCAACGGCTGTCTCGCGACGATGCGCTCGTACGTCGGCGGGGCCCATCCGCGCGAGGACGAGATGCCGAGCCGCGAAGAGGTCGACGATCTCTTCGCGGGACGCTTCTTCCCCGCCGACGTGATCGCGTGGATGCGCGAGCTCCCGTGGTTCCACGAGGACGAGCACGCCATCTACGTGCACGCGGGCCTGCTGCGGCGCGACGGACGCTTCCTCCACCCCAGCGAGACCGACCCGAAGATGGCGCTCGCGTGGACGCGCGAGGAGGAGCTCTTCACCGAGTACCGCGGCAAGCGCGTCGTGATCGGGCACACGCGCACCGAGTACCTGCCGCCCGAGCTCTCGGGGCACACGCCGCACGATCCGAGCGACCTCTGGGCGGGCGAGTGCGTCATCGCGACCGACACCGGCTGCGGCAGCGGCGGGTTCCTCACCGCGGTCGAGCTGCCGAGCCTCACGGTCTACGAGTCGCGCTGAGCCGCGCGAGCACCAAGAGGTGCGTCGCGATCACGAGGGGCACGACGAACGTCGGGATCGTGCTCCACGGGAACGCCGCCATCGTGGACATCGTCTCGGGGTGGCCCGAGAAGAACAGGATCCGCTGCGCGGTCGCGACGACGAGCAGGATGTCGGCGAGGCCGATCACGTTCCACGCGCGCACGATCCCGGTGCGCGACGGCATCGCCGCGGCGACGAGCGCGAGACCTCCGGCGAGGATGTCGCCGTAGCCCGCGATCGTCGCGAACGTCGGGTCGAGCGCGCCCCGCGACGCCATCACGAGGAACGCGACGCCGATCGGCAGCCGCACGAAGTGCAAGAGGATCGGGACGCGCAGATCGATGCGCTGCGCGAACGCGCGGAACGAGGGCACGCGGCGGTACGCGATCACCAGCGCGAGCGTCCCGCCGGCGATCGAGAGCGGCACGAGCGGCAGACGCTCGGGCGTGAGCAGACCGAGCGCGGAGGCGAGCACCGCGAGCGCGAGCCAGGCGCCGAGCGCGAAGTGCCAGCGACGATCGGTCGAGGTCGGGACGGGAGCGGAGAGCGTGGACATGTCGAGGTCCTCCTTCGCCGCGTCGCTTCATCACGACTCGTGCCGCGCCGAATTCGCGCGATCTCGCCGACGAGCCGCGCCGGATCGTCGGCCCGCCGACGGAGCTGTCGGGCCCGCGACGATCGCGCGCGCGCTTCGCGGCACGACGGGATCGGTGCGACGCTTGCGACGAGCCCGGCTCCGTGACCCGCGCCTTCGACACGCTCCACGCCGCGCGCCTCCGCGCGGTCGGCACGCGCTTCTTGCGGCAGCGCCCCCTCGTGGTCGCGATCGGCGCGCTCGGTCAGGCCGCGATCCTCGCGAGCTCGAGCGCGCCGCGCGCGCAGGTGATCGCGATCGCCGCCGCGACGGGCTCGATGGTGATCGCGTTCTTCGTCGAGGCATGGGCGCTCGGCCGCCGCGCGCTCGACGAGCGCTGGCTCGGCATCTCGCTGGGCGCGACCGCGATCGCGATCGGGCTCGGCGCGCTGCTGAGCGGAGGGCTCGAGAGCCCGATGTTGCCGCTGCTCTTCGCGCCGGTGACGGTCGGGCTCGCCGCGTTCGGTCCGCGTCGCGGCGCGGGCGTGATGATCGCGATCGCGATCTCCGTGTTGCTCGTGCTCGCGGTCGTGCGCGGACCGTTCCCGGTCGTGCCCTCGCCCCAGCGCGGGTGGATGGTCGCGTGGAGCACGCTCATGACGCTCGCGCTCGCGCGCCTCGGCGTCGTCGGGCTCGTCGAGGCCTATCGCTCGGTGGGCGAGACGCTCGATCGCATGCGCGGCGACGTGCTCGAGGAAGCAGCGCATCGCGCGCGCGAGTCCGAGGCGCTCGGCGCGAAGGTCGCGCACGAGATCCGCAACCCGCTCACCGCGGTGAAGGGCCTCGTGCAGATGCTCGCGAAGAAGCCGAGCGACGCGCGCGACGAGCGACGCTTCGCCGTGGTGCTCGAGGAGGTCGAGCGCATGGAGGCGATCCTCCACGAGTACCTCACGCTCGCGCGCCCGCTCACCGATCTCGCGCCCGAGCCGCTGCGACCGCGGGCGCTGCTCGACGACGTCGCCGCGGTGATCGAGGCGCGCGCCGCCGCGTCGTCGGTCGAGGTGCGCTGCGAGGGCGATGCGGGCGAGGTGATCGCCGATCCGCGCCGGCTGCGCGAGGCGCTGCTCAACCTCGCGCAGAACGCGGTGCAGGCGATGCCGGGCGGCGGCGTGATGACGCTGCGCGCGCGGCGCGACGGCGCTCAGGTGCGCTTCGAGGTGCACGACACCGGCGAGGGCTTCGACCCGGCGGTGCGCGCGGGCGAGGTCTTCGCGAGCGCGCGCGAGGGCGGCACCGGGCTCGGCCTCGCGCTCGCGCGCAGCGTCGCGCGCCAGCACGGCGGCACGCTCGAGATCGGCGGCGAGCGAGGGAAGGGCGCGATCGTCGCGCTCGTGATCGAGGGAGCGACGCGATGACGCGCGTGTTGATCGTGGACGACGAGCGCTCGGTGCGCTTCACGCTGCGCGAGCTCGTCGAGGAGCTCGGGCACGACGCGATCGAGGCGGAGAGCGGCGAGGCCGCGCTGCGCGCGCTCGACGACGTCGATCTCGTCGTGACCGACCTCTCGATGCCGCGGATGGACGGCCTCGAGCTGCTCGCGCGCATCCGCGCGATCGATCCGCGACTGCCCGTCGTGATGCTCACCGCGCGCGGCTCGGAGCGCATCGCGGTGCGCGCGCTGAAGGAAGGCGCGCTCGACTACCTGACGAAGCCCTTCGACGTCGAGGAGATGACGCTCGTCATCGAGCGCGCCCTCGAGCACCGCGCGCTGCGGCGCAAGGCGAGCCGCCTCGACCTCGAGCACGCGCTCGGCCGCCCGCTGCTCGGCGAAGCGCCCGCGTTCGAGCGCGTGCTCGCGGCCGCGGTGCGCGTCGCGGGGCGCGACGTGCCGGTGCTGGTGCGCGGCGAGACCGGCACCGGCAAGGAGCTGCTCGCGAGCGTGCTCCACGTCGCGGGCGCGCGTGCGTCCGGGCCGCTGGTGCGCTTCAACTGCGCCGCGATCCCCGCCGAGCTCGCCGACGCGGAGCTCTTCGGGCACGCGAAGGGCGCGTTCACCGGCGCGACCGCGGCGCGTCGCGGCTGGTTCGCCGAGGCGCACGGCGGCACGCTCGTGCTCGACGAGATCGGCGAGCTCCCGCTCGCCATCCAGGCGAAGCTGCTGCGCGCCGTCCAAGAGGGCGAGATCCAGCCCGTCGGCGCGTCGCGCGTGGAGAAGGTCGACGTGCGCATCGTCGCGTGCACCCACCGCGACCTGAAGAGCGAGGCCGCCGCCGGTCGGTTCCGCGAGGACCTCTACTATCGCCTCGCGGTCGTCGAGCTCACGATGCCTCCGCTGCGCGAGCGACGCGCCGACATCCCGCAGCTCGCGCGCACGTTCGCGGCGCGTTACGCCGACCGCTTCGCGCTGCCCGACGTCACGCTCGCGCCCGCGCTGATCGACGCGCTCACCGCGCGCGCCTGGCCCGGCAACGTGCGCGAGCTCGAGAACACGATCGCGCGGATGGTCGCGCTCTCCGAGGGCGGCGTGATCGGCCTCGACGCGCTCGACGACACCACCACGCCCGTCGCGCACGAAGGCACGCTCCGCGCGCAGGTCGAGGCGCTCGAGCGCGAGCTCATCACCCGCGCGCTCGCCGAGCACGGCGGCAACCAGTCCGAGGCCGCGCGCCGTCTCGGCATGCCGCGCGTCACGCTCGTCGATCGCATCAAGCGCTACGGCATCGGCTGAACGCGCCGCCCAACATCGGCTCGCTCGCTCCGGGCCCTCCCGTCCACGTGCTCCGCACGCGCCCGTGCGGGCCCTGCGCCGGCGAGCACTCCAGCTGGGCTGGTCCAACATCGGCTCGCCCGCTCCGGGCCCTTCCGTCCACGTGCTCCGCACGCTTCCGTGCGGGCCCTGCGCCGGCGAGCACTACAGCTGGGCTGGTCCAACATCGGCTCGCCCGCTCAGGGCCCTTCCGTCCACGTGCACCGCACGCTCCCGTGCGGGCCCTGCGCCGGCGAGCACTCCGGCTGGCGATTGCCGCGCGCGGCTGCGCGCGGTACACGCGGCCGCGATGTTCTCCACGTCCACGATGCTCCCGCGCCACGCGTTCTCCGCGCGCGACGCTGCGCGGGCCGGCGACGTCTGGCGCCTCTTCCAGGAGGTCGCGGTCGAGGGCTCGACCGCATGTGGCTGGCCTCCGATGCGCTACCGCGAGGAGAAGACCGCGTTCGTCGTGCGGAGCATGACGGTGCGCCACCACCTCGAGGCGACCTACGGCGAGCCCCTCGCGGCGACGACGTGGGTGTCGCGCATGCGCCGCGAGATGCTCTCGACGCGCGAGATCCGAGTGCGCTCGTCTCGGGGCGCGATCGCGTCGGCGCGCCAGGAGTGGGTGCACGTCTCGGAGTCGCTCGAGATGGCGCGCGCGCCGCGCTCGCTGATCGAGGCGTTCCCGGTGGAGAGCGGCCCCGACGACGACGCGGCGCCCGAGCTCCCCGCGCTCGCCCGCGAGCTCGACGCGCACGAGCCCCACGTCTTCACCTTCCGCGCGTGGTGGACGTGGATGGACCCGCTCGATCACGTGAACCACCCGCAGTACGTCGACTTCTGCGACGAGGCGCTCTCCCTCGCGGCGCACGCCGCGGGCCTCGCGCCGCGCGACGTCGAGCCCATCGCGGAGGAGCTCACGTTCCGTAGCCCGGTCACCGCGGGCGACGAGGTGCGCGTCGAGACGATCGCGCGCGGCCACACCGAAGACGGCGCCGCGGTGTTCGCGAACCGCATCCTCGTCGGCGACCGCGTGTGCGTCACCGGCACCACGGTCCGCCGCATGCTCGGCGAGACCGGCCCGTCCCGCCTCGCCGACGCGATCCGCACGTCGCGCTGATACCTTCCGCCCCCGATGCCCCGCGCTGCTCCCCGCTGCTCGATCACCGCGCGAAGCGCGCACACGCGCGACGCAGTCGCGCGGTGCTCGTCCATCACCGCGCGCAGCGCGCACACGCGCGACGCAGTCGCGCGGTGCTACCCGCGAGCGTCCGAGCCGCGCTCGCGCGGATCGGTCGCGAGCCACCGCCACCTCCACCACGCGAGGCGGCAGAACCGCGGTGCCAGGCGTGGGGTGGTGGGTCCGACGCCCTCGTGCGACGGGGGCTCGCTGACGTCGATCACAGACTGACGACAGTCATCGCGGCGCGCTTCGCGCCGCGATGCGCCCACCGCCGCCCGACGCTCTCACCCGCTCGTCCAGCAGCCCGCGAGCACCCCGGGCGGCGGACCCACCACCCCGCGCCACTCACCGAGACGCTTCATGCAGGACCTCATCCACAAAGCCTCGATCCTCCACGAGGCCCTCCCGTACATCCGCCGCTTCCACGGCCGCACCTTCGTCATCAAGTACGGCGGTCACGCGATGACCGAGCCGTCGCTGCGCGACTCGTTCGCGCGCGACGTCACGCTCATGAAGCTCGTCGGCCTCCAGCCGATCGTCGTCCACGGCGGTGGCCCGCAGATCGACGAGATGCTCGGCAGCCTCGGCGTCGTCAGCGAGCGCATCGACGGCCTGCGCGTCACCGACGAGCGCACGATGGACGTCGTCGAGATGGTGCTCGGCGGTCGCGTGAACCAGGAGATCGTCACGCTGATCAACAACCACGGCGGGCGCGCTGTGGGCCTGTCCGGCAAGGACGACGCGTTCCTCCGCGGCGAGCGCGTCACCGAGATGCGCACCAAGAGCGGCAAGGTCGTCGACCCCGGGCGCGTCGGGCGCATCGTCGAGGTGAAGACGCGCATCCTCGAGCACCTCGTCGCGGGTGGCTTCATCCCGGTGGTCGCGCCGGTCGCGGTCGACGCCGAGGGTCGCTCGCTCAACGTCAACGCCGACACCGTCGCGGGCGCGATCGCCGCGGCGACGAAAGCCGAGAAGCTCGTGCTCATGACCGACATCGCCGGCGTGAAGGACGAGAGCGGGAACGTCGCGTCGTCGATGTCCGCCGATCACGTGCGCTCGCTGATCGACACCGGCGTGATCAGCGGCGGGATGATCCCGAAGGTGCAGTGCGCGCTCGACGCGATCGCGGTCGGCGTCAAGAAGTGCCACGTCATCGACGGCCGCATGCAGCACGCGGCGCTGCTCGAGCTGTTCACCGACCGCGGCATCGGCACCGAGATCACCGCGGGCTGACCCAGCGCGCGATCGAACGACGTCCGGAAGCGCGGCCGGAGTCCCCCAGCTCGACGCAACGAGCGTCGGTCACCTCCACGGGTGATCGGAGGTCGATTGATCGAGCTCGGTTGGGGGTAGACGGCCCCAGAAGGTCGATCGATCCACCGGGGTCGGGGGTAGCCGGCCCCAATGTGGTCGATCGATCGAACCTGGGTGACCTCCGAGGGTCCCTCGAGGTGGATGCATCGACCTTCGCTGGGGGTATGCGCCCCCAACCAGGTCGATCGATCGACCACGGACCCCCACCGAGGGGCCGACGCGCTCGATCGATGCGCTCCCCGTAACGCGGTCGACGCCAGCGACGTACAGCAGGGCGTGACCCGCCTCGCGCTCGTTTTCGCGCTCGTCTTCGCGTCGTGCTCGTCGCCCGCGACCAGCACGCCGAGTGCGTCCGCCTCCTCGCGCGCCCCCCAGACCCAGGCCGCGCCGCCGCCCGGCGAGGGCCAGGCCGTCGCGATCTTCGCGGGCGGCTGCTTCTGGTGCATGGAGCGCCCGTTCGAGGATCTCCCGGGCGTGATCTCGGTGCTCTCCGGCTACACCGGCGGCGAGCTCGAGGGCCCGAGCTACGAGGAAGTGAGCGCCGGCCGCACCGGCCACGCCGAGGCGGTGCGCGTGCTCTACGACCCGTCGCGCGCCACCTACGAGCAGCTGCTCGAGGTGTTCTGGCACAACGTCGATCCCACCCAGGCGGACGCGCAGTTCTGCGATCACGGCACGCAGTACCGCAGCGGCATCTTCCCGATCGACGCCGAGCAGCGCCGCCTCGCCGAGGCGAGCAAGGCGCGCGTCGAGCAGACGATCCCGGGCCGCATCGTCACCGAGATCACCGACGCGGGCCCGTTCTGGATCGCCGAGGACTACCACCAGGACTTCTACCGGACGCACCCGGTCCGCTACACCGAGTACCGCCTCGGCTGCGGCCGCGACGCGCGCCTCCGCCAGATCTGGGGCGACGTCGCGGGCCACTGAGCGGAGTCGCCGGGGAATTCACCGCCGAGGACGCAGCGGGCCACAGAGGGCGATCGAGTTCTCTGCGGTCCTCTGTGCCCTCTGCGGTCGAGCTCTCTTCCGACCTCTCGGACGTCACCGCGGGATGGTCAGCGTCGCCGCGAGCTCGGCGTCGAGCTTCCGCTCGAGATCGATCCCGTTGGCGTGCAGCGCGAACGCGAGGATCGCCCAGTACTCCTCGCCCGAGAGCGAGCCCGGCGCGGTGGGCGGCATCGCCATGACCGCGAACTCCGCGACGTCGGCGACGGTCACGAACTGCGTGGTGCGCACCGCGCCCTCGCGCGGCTCGAGCGGCAGCGCGCCCTCCGCGAGCCCCACGACGCGCGGGCCGGTCGCGGTGCCTTCGCCGCTCGCGCCGTGACAGCTCGCGCACTGCGCGGTGTACGTCGCGGCGCCGAGCTCGACCTGCTCGGCGAACGTCGCGGGTGGCGGCGCGTCGGGCGCGATCGCGGCGTCGGTCGCGGGCGTGGAGGACGAGCCCTCGCACGCAGCGAGCAGCACGAGGACGGAGAGGATCGAAGTCGTTCGAGTCATCGCGCCATCGGAGGCGCGAGGCGCGCCCGGCGTTACGACCGGACCGTCGCGCGCGGCGCCCAGCAGTGGTAAAGACGGCGCGCGATGGCGACCAACCGCGAGCTGTACGAGACCGCCCAGAAGACCTTCGTCCCGAACTATCGGCAGCCGCCGATCATCCTCGCGCGCGGCGAGGGCTGCCGCGTGTGGGACGTGGAGGGCAACGAGTACCTCGACTTCTCGGGCGGCATCGCGGTGCTCTCGGTCGGCCACGCGCACCCGACGCTCGCGAAGGCGCTCGCGGACCAGGCGGCGCGCCTCATCCACACGTCGAACCTCTTCTTCAGCGATCGCGCGATCGAGCTCGCGGCCGAGCTCACGAAGCGCACCGGCTTCGACCGCGTGTACTTCTCGAACTCGGGCACCGAGGCGAACGAGGCGCTGATCAAGCTCGCGCGCCGCTACCACCACACGCGCGGCGACGCGCGCCGCGTCGAGCTCGTGGCGACCCACAAGTCGTTCCACGGCCGCACGATGGGCGCGGTCTCGATCACCGGGCAGGCGAAGTACCACGAGGGCTTCGGCCCGATGCTCCCCGGCGTGCGCTTCGTCGACTACGGCGACGCGGACGCGCTGCGCGCGGTGGTCGGGCCCGACACCGCGGCGGTGTTCCTCGAGCCGATCCAGGCCGAGGGCGGGATCATCGTCGCGAGCAACGAGTACCTGCGCGAGGCGCGCCGCATCTGCGACGAGGCGGGCGCGCTGCTCTTCTTCGACGAGGTGCAGACGGGCTACGGCCGCACCGGTCGCTTCCTCGCGCGCGAGTGGTCGGGCGTGATGCCCGACGCGTGCTCGCTCGCGAAGGGCATCGGCGGCGGCGTGCCGCTCGGCGCGATGCTGATCACCGAGAAGGTCGCGGGCGCGCTCACGACGGGCACCCACGGCTCGACGTTCGGCGGCAACCCGCTGGCGTGCGCGGCGGGCCTCGCGGTGCTGCGCATCTTCGACGAGGAGAAGCTCGTCGAGAACGCGGAGACGATGGGCCGCTACCTCGGCGAGAAGCTCGCGGCGCTGGTCGCGGACGCGTCGATCCCGGCGGCGGCGGAGCGTCGCGGCATGGGCCTGCTCCAGGGCATCCGCGTCGACGCGGCGTACGACCCGATGGTCGCGTACCAGCAGCTGCGCTCGCAGCGCGTGCTCTCGGCGATCGCGGGCGGCGACGTGATCCGCTTCGCGCCGGCGCTCAACGTGAAGCGCGCCGACGTCGACCAGGCCGTCGAGCAGCTCGCGATCGCGCTGCGCTCGATCCCCAAGAAGTGAAGTCGACCCCTCGCGAAGGATCCGCCGTGCCGAAGCACTTCCTCACCCTGCTCGACCTCGGACGCGACGATCTCCTGCGCGTGCTCGCGCGCGCGAAGGAGCTGAAGAAGCTGCGCGGCACGCCCGCGCACCCGCGCCCGCTCGAGGGCAAGAGCGTCGCGATCGTCCTCGAGAAGGCGTCGACGCGCACGCGCGTGTCGTTCGAGGTCGGCGTGTTCGAGCTCGGCGGTCAGCCGGTGACGCTGCTCGCGAAGGACACGCAGCTCGGGCGCGGCGAGCCGATCGACGACACGGCGCACATGCTCTCGCGCTTCGTGCACGCGATCGTCTACCGCACGTTCGGTCACGACAAGGTGCAGACGCTCGCGAAGCACTCGCGCGTGCCGGTGATCAACGGGCTCTGTGATCGCTTCCACCCGTGCCAGCTGCTCGCGGATCTGCAGACGGTGCAGGAGTCGCTCGGCACCGAGGATCTGCGCGACGTGCCGGTGGCGTGGATCGGCGACGGCAACAACGTCTCGCACTCGTGGATCCTCGGCGCGGCGCTGCTCGGGCTCGACCTGCGCCTCGCGTGCCCCGACGGGTTCTTCCCCGAGGCCGCGGTGCTCGAGATGGCGGCGCGCGCGGCGCGCGAGGTCGGGATCGATCCGAAGATCCGCGTGGTGCGTGATCCGCGCGAGGCCGCGGAGGGCGCGCGCGTGGTGACGACGGACGTGTGGGCGAGCATGGGCCAGGAGAGCGAGGCCGCGGCGCGCGCGCGCGTGTTCGAGGGCTACCAGGTCGACGGCGCGCTGATGCAGCGCGCGGCGCGCGACGCGATCTTCCTGCACTGCCTGCCGGCGCATCGCGGCGAAGAGGTGGCGGCCGACGTGATCGACGGCCCTGCGTCGCGCGTGTGGGACGAGGCGGAGAACCGGCTGCACGCGCAGAAGGCGCTGCTCGAGCACCTGATGCGCTGAGCTCGTCGGCGCGCGCTCCAACACGCGGCGCGCGCACCGACGCTCCGTCTCCCGCGCTCCGTTTCCCGCGCTCCGTTTGCCGCGAAAGCTGCGCGTGGCGCGATGCCACGTGCTACCGTCGCGGCCTGGCTTCCGCGTGGGAAATCGGAGTCCCAGAATCCCCCGGCTCGTCACCGGCGTGGATCTTCGCTCGCTACCGCTGACGCCGACGGAGGGGTTCATCCTGTCGCGCATCGACGGGGTCGCGACGATCGACGATCTCTCCGATCTCACGAACCTCGACGTCAGCGACGTGGTGATCGCGATCGGCCGGCTGATCGAGCTCGGCGCGGTCGAGTGGGCCGACGGAACGATCAGCCTGCCGCGCGCGTCGAACCGTCCTCCGACGCCTTCGCAGGGCGTGCATCGCCGCGCGATCCCGTCGCCGCGCGCGTTCGAGCGACCGAACGTGACCGAGAGCGAGCCGCCGAGCGCGACGCGCGAGCCGACCCGCGTGAAGGTGCCGCCTCCCGCGCGCGTGCCCGTGCCGAGCTCGACGTCGCCGACGTCGCCACCGCCGCCGAGCAGCGCGACGCCGAGCGACACGATCGATCCGCGCCGGCTCGAAGGGCGTGTCGATGCGTCGCGCCCGCCGACCGCGCGACCGGGCAACGTCGCGCGCGTGAACGTGCGCGACCGCCCGCCGAGCAACCCGACGGTCCCGACCGCCGACGCGACGGCGCGCCGTCCGACACCGCCTGCGATGCCGGCGACCCAGCCGCCGCCCGCATCACCTCCCGCTTCCGAGCCGGCCGCAGTTGTTCCTTCGAGCGCCGGCTCGCTGCCTGCCGAGATCGATCTCCCGCCCGAGCGTCGCAAGCGCATCGACGAGCTCTATCCGGTGCTCGAGCTGCTCGATCACTACGAGGTGCTCGGGCTGCGCCCGAACGCCGAGCTGAAGGACATCCGCGCGACGTACTTCGAGCTCTCGAAGGTCTTCCACCCCGACACCGCGTTCCGGAAGAGCCTCGGCCCGTACAAGGCGAAGATGGAGGCGATCTTCACGCGCCTCACCGAGGCGTACGAGGTGCTCGGCAAGAAGAAGCCGCGCGCCGAGTACGACGCGTACCTCGCGCTCCAGGGCGACACGCGCGCGGTCGAGGACGCGATGCGCGCCCCCGCGAAGCCCGCCGCGAGCCCTTCGCCTCCGGCTCCTTCGCCGCCGCCTGAGCCGCCGCCGCCGCCGTCGCCCGCGCCCACCGAGAGCCCGGCGCGTGCGCTCAGCGACGAAGGCCGTCGCCGCGCCCGCGAGCTCCTCGAGCGACGCCTCCAGGGCGCGCGCCCCGCGACGACCACGACGTCGTCGGGCGCGATTCCGTCGCCGACCTCGTCGGCCCCGCGCGCCCGCGACGAGGTGCTGCGCGACCTCGCGAGCAGCCTGAAGAGCACCGCGTCGCTCACCGGCGGCATCGACCGCATCTCGCGCCACCAACGCGACGCGCAGCGCCTCGAGGCCGAGGGCGATCTCGCGGGCGCGAGCCGCGAGCTACGCATGGCGACCGCGCTCGCGCCGCAGCGCGACGACCTGCGCCTCGAGCACGAGCGCGTGTCGCGCCTGCTCGCCGCGCAGCTCGCCGACAAGTACGAGCAGGCCGCGCAGTACGAGGAGAAGCACCGCAAGTGGGCCGCCGCGGCGATCAGCTGGTCGAAGGTGGTCGACGGGCGGCCCGACGACGTCGCCGCGCTGCTCCGCGCCGCGCTCGCGCTGGTCGAGGCGAAGGGCGATCTCCACCAGGCGCAGCGCTTCGCACAGCGTGCGTGCGAGCTGAGGCCGGACGACGTCGCCGCACGTCGGACGCTCGGTCGCGTCTACCTCGCGGCGGGGCTCCAGCTCAACGCGCGGCGCGAGCTCGAGCGTGCCGCATTGCTGGACCCCACCGACCAGATCGTCAAGAATCTCCTGGGCGAGCTGAAGGGCTGATCGTCCTTCGCGCGCCTCTTCGTCCTCGACCTCGTGACCGAAATCGTCGAGCATCGGAGGCGAGACGCGAACGATGTGGCCGGGCTCGACGAGCCCTGAGTGTTTGCTGGTTCGCGGACTGACCGCCGCGAAAGTGTGGGGAGCGGATGGAGAAGGTCATCGGCATCGACTTGGGCACCTTCAACTCGTGCGTCGCGGTGGTCGAAGGGGGCACGCCCGTCGTCATCGCGAACCGCGGCGGGTACAAGGTGACGCCGTCGATGGTCGCGATCACCGAGGCGGGAAAGCGCCTCGTCGGTCACATCGCGAAGCGCCAGGCCGTCACCAACGCCGAGAACTCGGTGTACGCCGCGAAGC
The DNA here is from genome assembly GCF_000737325.1 of Sandaracinus amylolyticus. Lineage (NCBI taxonomy): Bacteria > Pseudomonadati > Myxococcota > Polyangiales > Sandaracinaceae > Sandaracinus > Sandaracinus amylolyticus. Next base: position 7,393,791 of record NZ_CP011125.1, on the reverse strand, counting down.
GGCTCATCGGCCGCAAGTTCCACAGCCCGCAGGTGCAGGCGGCGATCGGCAACGTGCCGTATCGCATCGTCGAGGGACCGCACAACGACCCGCGCATCCAGCTGCGCGACAAGGTCTATTCGGTCCCCGAGATCTCCGCGATGATCCTGCAGGAGATGAAGATGATCGCCGAGGACTACCTCGGCCACGAGGTCCACAAGGCGGTCGTCACGGTCCCTGCGTACTTCAACGACGGCCAGCGCCAGGCGACGCGCGACGCGGGCGCCATCGCGGGCCTCGACGTCATCCGGATCATCAACGAGCCGACCGCGGCCGCGCTCGCGTACGGCTTCGGCAAGAACATCGATCGCCGCGTCGCGGTCTACGACCTCGGCGGAGGCACGTTCGACATCTCGGTGATGGAGATCTCGAGCGCGGGCGTGTTCAAGGTCGTGAGCACGGCGGGCGACACGTTCCTCGGCGGCGAGGACTTCGACCAGCGCATCATCGACTGGCTCGTGCAGGGCTTCCGCGAGGAGCACGACATCGATCTGCGCCAGGACCGCATGGCGCTGCAGCGCCTCAAGGACGCGGCCGAGAAGGCGAAGTGCGAGCTCTCGAGCGTGGTCGAGACCGAGGTGAACCTGCCGTTCATCATCTCGAGCGCGCGCAGCGAGGCGCTGCACCTGCAGCGCCTGCTCACGCGCTCGCAGCTCGAGGAGCTCACCGACGATCTCGTCCAGCGCACGATCGAGATCTGCGACATGACGCTCAAGGAAGCGGGCCTCGAGAAGGACGAGATCGAGGACGTGATCCTGGTCGGCGGCATGACGCGCATGCCGAAGGTGCAGGCCGCCGTCGCCGACTACTTCGAGCGCGAGCCCTGCAAGGGCGTGCACCCCGACGAGGTGGTCGCGCTCGGCGCCGCGATCCAGGGCGCGGCGCTGGTCGACGACGAGCAGGACATGGTGCTGCTCGACGTCACGCCGCACACGCTCGGCATCATGGTGCACGGCGGGCTCTTCGAAGAGCTCATCCCGCAGAACAGCACCGTCCCGACGTCGCGCAGCAAGATCTTCACGACGGTCCGCGACAACCAGACCGCGGTGAAGATCCTCGTCATGCAGGGCGAGTCGAAGCGCGCCGACGAGAACGAGCTGCTCGGCGAGTTCATCCTCACCGGGCTGCGCCGCGCGTCGGCGGGCGCGGTCGAGATCGAGGTGACCTTCGAGATCAACGCGGACGGCATCGTCAGCGTGCACGCGAAGGACCTCGAGACCGGCAAGGCGCAGTCGATCACCGTCACCGCGACGAGCGGCCTGACGAAGGACGAGATCGATCAGATGGTCGACGACGCGCAGACCTACGCGGTCGCGCGCCGCGACGACGAAGAGCTGGAGCGCGCGAAGCAGGAAGCGGAGACGCTCATCGCGGAGATCCAGCGCCTCTTCCCGAAGGTGGAGGAGGTCGTCGCGGGCTCGGACTTCGGGCGCGACGCGATCGACAAGGCGCGCATCGTCGTCGAGAAGGCGCGCTCGCTGATGCAGGCGGGCGACACGCGCGGCCTCAAGGAACAGATCGAGGCGCTCAACCGCACGCAGCGCATGTTCAAGGGCGTCGTCGGCAAGATCGGGTGAGCGTGCGATGAGCCGCAGCGGATCGTCGGGGGATGGTCGAGCGAGCAGCCCGCCGGGCCGTGGTCGCTCGACGCGCCCCCCGCACCGCGTGACGCTGGAGTTCGCGGGGCCGCCGCTCGCGCTACCCGACGATCCCGCGCCCCAGGAGCGCGACTCCGATCGCCCCGAGCCGCTGCATCTCGACACGGCGGAGCTCGACACCGCCGAGCTCGACACGGCGCAGCGCGCGCCGAGCGCGAAGGCGCGCGCCACGATCGATCCCGAGGGCTTCCTCGATCCCGAGCTCGTCACCGAGGATCGCGGCACCGAGCAGGCGCTGCAGCTCGACCTCGGGGAGCTCGAGGCGAGCCCGCGCGCCGACGACGGCTGGGGCCGTCTGCGCGAGGGCAACGCGCCCGCGCGGCCCCGCTCGGTCACGCCGCCCCCGATGACGCGCGACGACGCGCTCGAGCTCGTCACGCGCCGCTCGCGGCCGCCCTCGACGCCCGGGCTCGACCTCGCGGGCGAGATGGCGGATCGCTACGCGCTCGGCGACTACACGGGCGCGCTGCGCGTCGCCGAGCTGCTGCTCGGGCGCGACCCCGACGACGTGCGCGCCCAGCGCTGCGCCGAGAGCAGCCGCGAGCGCCTGCTCGCGCTCTACACGGCGCGCCTCGGCTCGGTGTCGGGCGTCGCGAGCTCCGAGGTCGGCGCGCGCGTGCCGCGCATCGCGGTGCCCGAGCACGAGATCCGATGGCTCGGGCTCGATCATCGGCAGGGCTTCCTGCTCTCGCGCCTCGACGGGAGCGTGACCGTGGACGATCTCGTCGACGTGAGCGGGATGTCGCGTCTCGAGGTGCTCCGGACCCTGGTCGAGCTGGTGGAGTCGGGCGCCGTCGGCGTGCAGTGAGCGCCCGTGGCACCTCGCCTCGTGGCGAGGTGGGCGCCGCGCGAGCGGGGCGGCCGACCGTCCAAAGATCGGGACGAACGCTTGCTCCCCGGGAGCCATCGCTCTAGTCTCTTCCTTCGCTCCGCTGCCGAGCTCCGGAGCGCACTCCCGTGCCCGAATCGCCCGAAGGTCCAGGTCTCGCTGCTACGATCATCATCGTCTCCGCCCTCGTCGGAGCCGTGATGAGCGCGCTGACCGCCGCCATGTACGCACTGCCCGAGGAGCTCCTCATGGCGGTGCGCGACGAGGAAGGGCCCGACGCGCCCACCGCCAACCGCGTCCTGCGCGAGCGCGCCGCGATACGCGCGCGGTTGCTCACCGGCCGCGTGATGAGCGTGGCCGCGCTGGCCGCCGCGACCGCGCACCTGGTCATGGGCCAGATGCCGCTCTGGGCGGGCGTGCTCGTCGTCGCCGCGGCGTCGCTCGGCTACGCGGTGCTCGCAGAGGTCGCGCAGACGTTCGCGCGTGCTCGCGCCCGTGTGCTCGGCCTTCGCCTGCTGCGGTGGTCGCGCCCGCTCGAGATGATGTTCGCGCCGCTCGCGTGGCCCATCCAGATCGTCGCGTCGACGACCGAGCGCCTGCTCCCGCAGCGCGACGAAGCGGTCGACGAGGATCTCGCCGCGCGCGAGGTCGAGCACATGATCGAGCGACGCGAGGAAGAGGGCGTCATCCCCGAGGAGTTCGCGCAGCTCCTCCTGCGCGTCCTGGAGTTCAAGGACACCGTCGCGCGCGAGGTGATGGTCCCCCGCACGCGCATGGTCGCGATCGACGTCTCGACGCCGATCGACGACGTCGTCGCGCGCGTCGTCGAAGAGGGCCACAGCCGCTACCCGGTCTATCGCGAGCGCGTCGATCGCATCGAGGGCATCCTCCACGCGAAGGACCTCTTCCGCGCGATGCGCGAGAAGAAGGGCCGCGTGAACCTGCTCTCGATCGTGCGCAAGCCCGCGCTCTTCGTCGCGGAGTCGCAGAAGATCGGCCACGTGCTGCGCGAGATGCAGAGCAAGCGGCAGCACCTCGCGCTCGTCGTCGACGAGTTCGGCGGCACCGCCGGCGTGGTGACGCTCGAGGACATCCTCGAGGAGATCGTCGGCGAGATCCAGGACGAGCACGACGCCGAGGAGAGCCTCGTCATGGAGATCGGGCCCAACACGTTCCTCGCGGACGCGCGGGTGTCGATCCACGAGCTCGGCGAGCTGCTCGACACCGAGCTCGGCGAGGCCGCGGAGAACGCCGAGGTCGAGGTGGACTCCCTCGGTGGGCTCGTCGTCGGGCTCGCGGGCAAGGTGCCGGAGCCGGGCGAGAGCGTGACGCTCGACGGGCTCGATCTGATCGTGCGCGAGGCGGACGAGAAGCACGTCACCCGCGTCGAGATCCGGCGCAAGACCACCGCGCCTCCGTCGTCCGCATCGCCCGCCGAAGGCGCGGTCTAGTGCAGGCACGCGAGGCCGCGCTCGCCGAGGCGCTCGCGCCGGTCGGCGCGGCGCGCGTGTTGTGGATCGGGGTGTCGCCGATCGACGCGCTCGACGCAGCGCGCGGCGCGAACCGAGCGAGCCTCGACGCGCTGCCGAGCGACGCGCGCTTCGACGCCGTCGTGCTGGGGCCCACCGCGAGCGGGCTGGTCGACGCGAGCGCCGCGGTGCGCGCATGCGTGCGCGAGGGCGGCGTGATCGCGATGGTGCTGCCGGTCGAGCGCGCCGGGCTGCGTGCGTTCACCCAGCGCGCGCTCGGTGCGTTCGACGCGACACGACGCGCGCGCCCGCTCGAGGAAGCGTGTGGCGCGCTGCTCTCGGCGGGCGTCGCGCCGGTGAAGGTGATCGACGTCAAGGGCGCGCTCGGCGAGGCCGTCGTGCACGGCGTCGTGCGCGCGACGTGAGGCCCCGGGGCTCCCGGAACGACTCGTCGGCGCTACAGTCAGCCGCCGATGGCCAGCTCCCGTACCGCGCCCGCCTCCGCGCCGATGGCGTTCCTCGCCGACATCCACGGCAACCTCGCCGCGCTCGACGCAGTGCTCCAGGACATCCGGCGCCGTGACGTCGGCATCGTGTACGTCGCGGGGGATCTGCTGTTCGGCGGCGACGATCCGCTCGCGGTGTGGAAGCGCCTCGTCGAGGTGAAGGCGAAGTGCGTGCGCGGCCTGTCGGACGCGGCGCTCGCCACGCTCGATCCCACGCGCATGAGCCCCGCCGACGAGGTGCAGCGCGAGCGCATGGAGCGCTTCCTGCGCACGCGCACCGCGGTCGGCGAGCTCGTCCTCAAGTACCTCGAGCGACTGCCCGACTCGATGCGGATCCCGCTCGTCGACGGCCGCGAGATCGTCGTCGTGCACGGCTCGCCGGCGGACCCGACGACCGAGCTCAGCCACGACATGAGCGACGAAGAGATGATGGCGCTGATCGCCGACGACCCCGCGGACATCGTCGCGTGCGGCGGCTCGCACGTGCCCTTCCAGCGCGACGTCGACGAGGTGCGCGTCATCGGGCTCGGCTCGGTCGGCGAGAGCCCCGAGGGCGGCATCGCGCACTACACGGTCGTGACGCCGCGCCTGGAGGGCACCCTCGTCGAGCAGACCTGGATCCGCTACGCGGCCTGACTCAGTCCGCGCGATCCCAGTCGCGGTTGTAGCCGGTGACGAAGTCGCGACCGAGCGTCGTCACGAGCTTGCCCGCGTAGCCGAGCTCCGACGCCCACTCGTCCGCCGCCATCTTCACGACGTGGCGCAGCACGAAGCGGCGCGCATACGCGTCGCGGATCCCCTGCGGCGCGTCGCGCTGCATCCACTGAATCAGCGGACCGACCTTCGGCAGCGTGAACACGCCCGGATGGCGCGCGCGCGGGCTGCCCCACGGCGCCGGCCAGAGGCGGCTCTCCTCGATCACCGCGAAGATGCGCTCCGCCGCCTGCGATGCGCTGACGCGCTTCTCCGCGTACGCGTCGATCTCCGCGGCTGCACGATCGAAGAGCGCCATGTACTCGGGCAGATCCGAGCCCTGCAGCCCGCCGAACGGCGCGAGCTCGTACGGCTCGAAGCGCGTCCCCGCGCCGTGCGTGAGCACCTCGCCGATCGCCTCGAGCGTGCCGGTGCCGCCGAAGATCGTCCCGAGCGCCCAGATCTTGTACCAGGCGTTCCACAGCTCGAAGTCCGAGAACGCCACGTACGAGCGGCTCACCAGGCGATCGACGTGCGCGAAGTTCCGCTTCACGCGCGCGTCGATCGGCATGAAGCGCTCGGTCGAGTAGTCGCCGTCCTTCTTCGCCTCGATGAGGCGCCACGCGAGCATGTTGATCGCGCCCATCGAGATGCCGAGCCCGCTCGAGAAGAGCGGATCCACGAACGCGAACGCGTGCGGCATCAGGCAGTAGCGATCGCCGACGACGCGCGTCGACGAGAACTGCAGTCGATCGGTCGAGACCCACTCGCGGATCGGGTGCGCGTTCTCGAACTGCTTCGCGAGCGCGGGATACCGCGCGACGAAGCGCCGGAACTCTTCCTCCGCGGGAAGACCCGTCGGCGGGTGCACGCGCGGATCGAGGTTCAGCCCGACGCTCGTCAGGCGGTTCGTCGACGACGGGTGGTTGTCGAACGGGATCACCCACATCCATCCGCCGTGGAAGAGGTGGTGCAGCGTCCCCTGCGAGAGCGGGCTCGGCAGGCCGTGGCCCTCGCGCGGCCCGATGCACGCATCGAACGGCGTCACGCCGTGGAAGTGCGTGAAGATCGATCGCGAGTGCGTGCGCATCGTCGTCGGCTGCTCGCGCAGCCCGAAGAGCTTCGCGACCGGCGCCTGCACGCCGCCCGCGTCCACGACGTAGCTCGCGCGGAACGCGCTCCCGTCGCGGCACTTCAGCTCCACGCCGCTCGCGCCGAAGTCGAGGCTCGTCACGTCGGTCCGCTGGCGCACCACCGCGCCGCGCGCCGCCGCGACGCCGAGCAGGTACGCGTCGACGTCCTGCCGGAAGAGGTGCACGTCGGGCCCCATCGGCGGCGAGAGCGTCGGCAGCTGCGACGACTCGTGCGCGCGCTGCGGCTCGCCGTCCCGGTGGAAGACGAACGAGAAATTGCGCTTCACGCCCGATGTCGTGCCGACCGTGCGCCGCACTCGGTTGTACGTGCTCAGCTGCGAGATCTCGGGCACGCCGTAGCGCATCCCGAGCAGCCGGAACAAGAACGTCGTCTCTGGCACCGTCGACTCGCCGATCGCGAACCGCGGGTGCGATCCCTGCTCGACGAGCAGCGTGCGCACGCCGTTCTTCGCGAGGATCGCTCCGAGGATGCTGCCGGCGATCCCGGTCCCGAGGATCGCGACATCGAACGTCTTGCCGTCCATCGCTCCGCCTCCGTGTGGTCGCGTCATCCGACCACCGCGAGCGATCCCGCGTCAAGGACGACGTCGATGCGCGATCACAGATGGCGCTTCGCGATCTCCGCCCACGGCCCGCTCGGGTCGAGACGCAGGTACGTCTCCCAGTGCACGCGCGCCTCGCGCGTCCGCCCGATCTCCTCGAGCGCCATCGCGAGGTTGAAGTGCGCGTCGGCGAAGCTCGGATCGCTCGACACCGCGCGATCGAACAGGCGCACCGCGTCTTCGAGGTCGCCCCGCTCGAACGCGAGGAAGCCGAGGTTGTACCAGGCCTCCGGCTGCTCCGGGTCGAGCTCGATCGCGCGCTCGTAGAGCCCCCGCGCCTCCTTGCCGTCGCCGCGCCGGAAGCGGAGGTTGCCGAGGTTCGTCAGCGCGTTCGCGAGCGCGGGGTCGAGCGTGATCGCGCGGCGATAACACGCCTCGGCGCGATCGAGCGTCGCCTCGTCCTCGTCGAGCCGACAGCCCTCGAGGTACGCCTCGTACGCGGCGCGGCGGCGCGCGGGATCGAGCGCGTCGGGGCGCAGCACGCGCACCACGTCGTCGCGCAGCTCGCGCACCTCGAAGTCCATCACGACCTGGCCGGTGCGCGGCTCGAACGACGACTTCTCGTCGCGCACGATCACGCTCGCTCCGTCGGTGAGCACGCGCAGCTCGGAGAGCGGGCGCACCACGTCGGGCAGCGTCGTGCGCAGCGCCTCGACCGTCTTGCGCACGCGGCGCAGCGGCACGCCGCGCTCGAGCAGCGTCTTCGCGGTGCGCACGCCGATCAGATCCTGGAACGTGTAGAGACGCCGCGCGCCGACGACGCCCGAGGGCGAGAGGAACCCGGTGCGATCCCAGTAGCGCAGCTTGCTCTCGGGGATGCCGAAGAGGCGCGCGACCTCGGCGCGACCGTAGAGATCGCCCGTGGGATCACGACGGCGCGCCTGCTTCTCGAGCTCGGCCTCCTGCGCGGCGACGTCGACGGCGAGCGTCTCCTCGTCGGGCGCGGGCGCGGCGATGGGCTCGGCGGGCGGCGGGACCACCGCGGTCGACGCGCTCTTCGGCGGCGTGGGCACGGTGGTCGCCGGGACGGCGCGACGACCGCCGCCCGGACCGAACTGGACGTGGATGATCTTCCCACCCACCGGATCGCCTTGGCTCATCGAACGGAGTCCCTGCCTGTGCTCTTGCGCTGCAGCGAAGATAGATCGACCGGCACCTCGAGATCGACGTCGAGCAGGAGCAACGAGCCGTCGAGGCGGAAGCGCGTCTCGGTGGTCGCGGTGCCGAGGCGCTTGTCGGGGTGACGCCGCGCGACGTCGGCGAGCGCGAGGCGCATCGCGCGCAGGCGCACCCGCACCGAGCCGGTCACGACGTCGAAGAGGCGGCGGCGCTCCGCCTCGCCCTCGGGCCCGCGCAGCTGCGGCGCGACCTTCTCGAGGTCGATCGTGATCAGCGCCGAGCCGAAGAACGCGCTCTGATCGAGGCGTCCTTCGGTCAGCACCTCGGCCACCCGGAAGAGCTCTTCCTCGGCGCGTGGACCGAGCGCGACTCCTTCGCGCGGACGCAAGAGAGCGCCGGGCCGCACGCGAACGGGCGGCTTGAGCAGGTTGGGCGACACGGATCGAATGCTATCGGGGCGCTGCCGATCAGATCAAAGATCCGCATCACGCGACGCCGCGCGGCAGAGCCCTCGAGCGACGCCGCGACGCGCCGCGAGACGAACGGCGACGGCGACGCGAGAGGGTGGCGCACGACGCGCGTCGCGCGGCGGCGGATCTCGACGAGAGCGCCGCGCCGGGCTCGCGACGCGGCGCGAGCGGGCGATGAGTCGCCTGGATCGCTTCGTTCGCGCGGCGAAACGGCGCCCCGGAGCCCGATCGTGGCACCGGACGCGTGGCGGCGGGGGATCTCGGGCTCCGATCGCGGGCCCCGACGCGTGTCCGGAGGGTCGATCGAGATTCCATGGAGGCCCCGGACACGCGTTCGGGGCCTCGATCGACATCGTGGAGCGGCACCCGCCGCGCGTCGGGTCGCGCCCCCGAGATCGGTGCGCGGCCCCCGCCGCGCGTCCGCTGCCGCCGACGTGATCCGGTGGAGGCTCCGGACACGCGTCGGGGGTCGTTCCCGAGATGCGATCGACGGTCGCGCCACGCGTCGGGAGCCTCCTCGCAGATGCGGAGCGCGGTCGCGCCATGGGTCGCGTCGCGGTCTGGTACTCTCGTGCTGCGAATGAGCAGTGGTCAGCAACGCGGCGCCGACGTCCTCCTCGTCGCTTCGCACGCGCCCGATCTCGCAGGCATGCGGCCCTACCTCGGGGAGCGCCTCGACGGCGTCATCCGGAACGTGCGGGTGCGCGCGAAGATCGTCGGCATGGGCATGGCGACGGCAGCGGCCGCGGCGGCGCGCGGCATCCTCGCGGTGCAGCCGCGCGCGGTGCTGATGATCGGGACGTGCGGCGTGTACCCGAACCTCGCGCAGTACCGGCCGCACGACGTGCTCGTGCCGAGCCGCGCGCAGCTCGTCGATCACGCGGTGCTCGCGGTGCGCGCGTCGTTCCCCGACCCGATGCAGACCGTCGTGGAGACGCACGGGCTGATGAGCAGCGCGCTGCGTGCGTGCCATCCGCGAGGACACCTCGCGGCGGTCGCGAGCCCGCTCGCGCAGACGACCGACGACACGCTCGCGGCGGCGATCGCGCCGGCGACGGGGTGCGAAGCGGAGAACCTCGAGCTCTTCGCGGTCGCGATGGCGTGCCGCGCGGCGGACGTGCCGTTCGTGGCAGCGCTCGGGATCAGCAACATCGCGGGCTCGACGGGGCGCCACGACTGGTCGCAGTTCCAGCGCGACGCGGTGAGCAGCGCGGCGAGCGCGATCGCGGCCTGGATGCACAACGGCGCGCAGGGCCTGCCGCACTCCTGAGCCCGGACACCGACCCGCTCAGGAGAGCAGGAAGAGGAGGGAAGACCACGTCGGTGTGTCTTCTCGATCCTCGGATCGCTCGTCGCGCGCGTGTCGAGAGGTTTTGAGGAAGGCAGGAGGAGAAGGAAGACCACGTCGTGGTGTCTTCTCGATGCTCTCATCGCTCGTCCGTGCGCCTTCGAGAGACTTCTGAGGAAGGCAGGAGGAGAAGGAAGACCACGTCGTGGTGTCTTCTCGATGCTCGGAGGGCTCGTCCGTGCCCGAACGGCAGACGTTGGTGGCCCGAGCGGCATGGGTCGGTGCCTCGAGCGCAGGCGTCGGTGCCTCGCGTGGCAGGCGTCGGTGCCTCGATCGCGAACGTCGACGTCGAGCGCGGTTCGCGCGGCGTGTCCGCGTGTGGCTCGTCGCCGTGGTGTTCCTAACCCTCCTGCTCTCCTCAGAAATTCTCTGCTGCTCGATGTCTGGCGCGGTTCGCGCGGCGCGTCCGCGTGTGGCTCGTCGCCGTGGTGTTCCTAACGCTCCTGCTCTCCTCAGAAATTCTCTGCTGCTCGGAGGCGAGCGCGGTTCGTGTTCGCTTCGTCTTCCTGGGCTCCTCAGAAATTCTGTCCCGCGCGCCGCGGTGCTAAGGTGAGCGCCGCGTGCGCGGGGGGAGCTCCAGACAGCAAGACGAGGCGGGCCTCGCGGATCTCGGTCCGGCTCCGCCCGTCACCGTCACGACGCCGATTCCCGCGCCGCCCTACGACGCGCATCGCGTCGTGCATCGCTGGGATCTCGACAAGACGTATCTGCGCACCGAGTTCGACACGGTGAAGGACCTGCTCCGCACCGCGTTCGAGTCCGCCGCGCAGAAGAAGACGGTGCCCGGCGCGTCCGCGCTGCTCCGCGAGATCCGCGCGACCGATCCCGCGGGCATCTACATCCTGTCGGGCAGCCCGACGCAGATGCGCAAAGTGCTCGAGGCGAAGCTGCGCCTCGACGGCATCCGCTGGGACAACCTCGTCCTCAAGCCGCAGCTCACGAACATCCTCCGCGGGCGCTTCCGGTTCGTGAAGGACCAGGTCGGCTACAAGCTCGCGGCGCTGCTCGACACGCGCGCGTCGATGCCCTCCGACACGCTCGAGTACATGTTCGGCGACGACGCCGAGGCCGACGCGTTCATCTACTCGATCTACACCGACCTCTGCGCGGGCCGCGTCGAAGTGCCGACGCTCATGCAGGTGCTGCAGATCGCCGGTGTCTATCCCGACGTGCTGCCGCGCGTCGTGCGCATGGCGGAGCGCGTGCCGCGCGGCGGCGGCGCGATCCGCATCTTCATCCACCTCGATCGCGTGAGCGCGCCGAACGCGTTCGAGGAGTACGGGCCGCGCGTCTGCCCGTTCTACAACTACTTCCAGCCCGCGTGCGTGCTGCTCGAGCACGGCGTGCTGCCTCCGCTGTCGGCGCTGCGCGTGGCCGCGGAGCTCGTGATCCATCACGGATTCACCGCAGACGCGCTCGTCGCGTCGTACATGGATCTCGTCGCGCGCAAGCAGCTCGGTCGTTACGGCGCGGACGTGCTCGCGCGCTTCCTCGAAGAGGTGGACGAGTCGCTGCTCGCGACCACCGCGCCGGTGCTGCGCGCGTTCGGCCGACAGCTCGACGAGGAGTGTCCGAAGGATCTCGAGTCGCCGCCTCCTCCACCGCCGATCGAGATCGACTGGCCCGGGCTCTTCGATCGCGATCGCGCGCGTGCGCGCGCCGCGAAGCTGCGATCGCTCGGACGTCTCTGATCACGCGATCTCGACGCGCGCAACAGCGGGAGCTAGATGTTGTGGCGTGGCGCAACGCGTCTTGGGGCCTCGGGTCGGGCTCGCCCCGCGCTGCCTTTGGTGGCCGCTCGCGGTGATGCTCGTCGGTTGTGGAGCCAAGACAGGGCTCCTCGCACCTGACGCTCAGGTCGATGCCGGCGTGGATGCCGGGCCTGACGCGCAGATTCCATGCATCGAGATCCCGCTCGACGGTGGGCTCATCGAGATCCCGCTGGAGACGGAGGTGCAGCTCGGTCGCGCGGACGTCGTCCTCGCGATCGACACCACCGCGTCGATGGGCCAGGAGATCGGTGAGATCCGCCGCACGCTGCGCGATCAGATCGTGCCCGGCATCCGCCGCGCGATCCCCGATGCGAACCTCGGCGTGACGACGTACGCGGACTTCCCCGAGGGTGGATGCGGCAGCGCGGGCGACAACGATCTGCCGTTCCGCCTCGTGCTGCCGGTGACCGAGGACGTCGGTCGCGTGCAGAGCGCGGTCGACTCGGTGCGGCTCAACAACGGCGCGGACACGCCGGAGTCGCAGGTCGAAGCGCTCTATCAGATCGCGACGGGTGAAGGCGTCGGGCGCTACGTGCCGGCGAGCTTCGGATGTCCGATGGGTGGCTTCGGCTATCCGTGCTTCCGCACCGACGCGCTGCCGGTGGTGCTGCTCTTCAGCGACGCGCCGTTCCACAACGGGCCCGGCGGCGGGAGCCCGTACTCCGACTCGATGGCGTGCCCCGCGGTCGCGACCGTCGCGCACGACTACGACGACGCGGTGCAAGCGCTGCAGCGCAACGAGATCCGCGTGATCGGCCTCTACTCCGGTCCGCCGCGCGATCGAGGCCTGCCCGACATGCGGCAGCTCGCGCTCGACACCAACGCGCTCGGTGACGGTGACGAGCCGCTGGTGTTCGACATCGGCGAGAACGGCGAGCGCCTGTCGACGAGCGTCATCGACGCGATCACGACGCTCGCCGAGGTCATCGAGCTCGACATCGACACCGTGCTGATGGACGTCGATCGCACCGACGCCGTCGATCCACGCGACTTCGTCGAAGCCGTGGTGCCGCTTCGCGCCGAGCCGATGGAGGGCGTGCGCGAGATCGACGTCCCGGCGGGCGCGTTCCTCGGCGTGCGCACCGGGACGACGGTCGTGTTCGGCATGACGCTGCGCAACGACGCGGTCGCGCCGGGCGCCGGCCCGCAGCGGTTCCTCCTCGAGGTCGTGTTCCGCGGCGACGGTCGAACGCGCATCGGATCGGTGATCATCGAGATCGTCGTGCCGGGCGAGGACGGCACCGGGTGCGAGGAGATGACGGGCACGGTGCTCGAGATCCGCGGCCCCTCCGATTGACCTGGTTGGAGAGGTGACGCGCCGCGAGCGACTTGCTCGTGGGCGCGTCTCGCTCAGGATGCGTCGGGCTCGTCGTGACGTTTCCCGCTTCGATCTGGCGCTTCGGCTCGCTGGCGTTGATCGCCGGTCTGGTGTCGTGCGGCGCGAGGACGGGGCTCGACGCGCCCGACGCGCAGATCGACGCGGGGATGGACGCGGGCCCTCCGCCGCCTCCGCCGCCGCTCTGCGTGGACGTGCCGGTCGACGATCCGCGCGTGCGCGTCGACCTCGAGATCCCGGCGAGCCTGCGCGTCGTCGACGTGATGTTCCTGATCGACTCGACCGCGAGCATGCAGGACGAGATCGACTCGGTGCGCGAGCGGCTGCGCGATCGCGTCGTGCCCGGCGTGCGCGAGCTGATCCCCGATGCCGCGTTCGGCGTCGCGCTGTTCGGCGAGTTCCCCGTGGCTCCGCACGCGCTCGCGGGCGACGACGTCGGGCCCTTCCTGCTGCGCACGCCGATCACGACCGACGTGGTGCGCATCGAGACGGCGCTCGCGCGCACGCCGGTGTGGGGCAACCTCGACGACCCCGAGGCCGCGATCGAAGGGCTCTTCCAGGTCGCGACGGGCGCGGGCCTCGAGCCGTTCATCGAGGCGAGCGTGGGCTGTCCGAGCGGTGGCGTCGGGGGCGCGTGCTTCCGCGACGACGCGTTCCGCATCGTGATGCTCGTGACCGACGCGCCGATGCACAACGGGCCGCCGGACGTCTCGCCGGTGTCGAATTACGAACGGGTCCGGCCTGCGCCGCACACCTATCTCGAGACGGTGGAGGCGACGCGCGCACTGGACCTCTTCGTGATCGGGCTCGCGGCGTCGGACGCGGGACGGCCGAGCGCGTTCCAGCACCTCGTCGCGCTCGCGCGCGACACCGAGTCGGTGGACGGCGCGGGCGATCCGATCGTGTTCGACATCGGCGGTCGCGGTGATCGCATCGGCGCAGGCATCGTCGACGCGGTGCGGCGCGTCGCGGAGGAAGTGCCGCTCGACGTCGACGCGACGGTCGAGGACCGACCGGGCGATGCGCTCGACGCGCTCGACGTGGTGCGCGCCATCCACGCGCGCTCCGCTGATCCTGCGAGCGGGATCGCGGGGATGGACGGCTCGCGCTTCCTCGGCGTGCGCCCGGGCACGCGCCTCACGTTCGAGCTCGAGATCGACGCGAGCGAGCTGCCGCCCTCGCCGGCGCGGCGAGAATTCGCGGCGCGTGTGATATTCCGGGAGTCGGGGCGCAGTCGCATCGAGGTGCGCGACATCGTGATCGTCGTGCCGGGTGACGACGGCCTCGGGTGCGAGGACGAGTGATGAGACCAGATCGGCGCGTGGTCGGGGTCGTCGCGGCGCTCGCGCTGCTCGGTTGTGGATCGAAGACGGGGCTCTTCGCGCCCGACGCGGAGGCGCCGTTCGATGCGTCGATCGACGGGCCGCTCGATGCGTTCGTGCCGCCCGACCGCTTCGTGCCGCCCGATGCGTTCGTGCCCCCCGACGTGTGCGTCGAGCTCCCGCCGATGGAGCCGCCGCGCTCGGTCGACGTGTCGTTCGTCAGCCGCGTGCTCAGCGCCGAGGTCTACTTCCTCGTCGACGTGACGGGCTCGATGGGCGAGGAGATCGGCGAGATCCGCGCGCGCCTGCGCGACACGATCATCCCCGGCATCGCGGGGCAGATCCCCGACGTGCGCTTCAGCGTCGCGCGGTACGCGGACTTCCCGGTCGATCCGTACGGCTCGGATGGGCGCACGAGCGGCATGCCCGCGGACGACCTCTACCGCCTCGAGCAGCGCAGCACGACCGACATCGACGCGGTGCAGCGCGCGCTCGATCGGCTCGAGCGTCAGGGCGGCGGAGATCTGCCGGAGGCGACGGTCGAGGCGCTCTGGGTGACGGCGACGTCCGACGCGCCGATGCGCCTCGTGCCGGCGCGCTCGTGCCCCGCGGGGACGGTCGGCTATCCGTGCTTCGAGCGCGAGGGCTCGCGCATCTTCCTGCTCTTCACCGACGCGCCGACGCACAACGGGCCCGGCGGATCGGATCGCTACGCGCCGGTGCTCGGGTTCCGCAACCACACGTACGAAGAGACGGTGATGGAGCTGCGGACGATCGGCGCGAAGGTGCTCGGGCTCTACAGCGGCGACGGGACGGATATCGGGCTGCCGCAGCTGCAGAACCTGGCGCGCGACACCGGCGCGGTGCGTCCGGACGGAACGCCGATCGTGTTCGACATCGGGACGAACGGCGCGAGCCTCGGGTCCGACGTCGTCGAGGCGGTGCGCACGCTGGTCGAAGAGGTGCCGATCGACGTCGACGCGCTCACCGAGGACTGGCCGGGTGACGCTGCGGACGCGACGGAGTTCGTGACCGAGATCGTCGCGGCGTCGGCCGATCCCGCGAGCGGGGCGACGCGGCTCCCGGATCGGTTCGTCGACGTGCGTCCGGGCACGCGCGTGACGTTCTCGATCATGCTCGCGAACGAGCGCTTCGTTCGGATGGAAGAGCCGCAGGTGTTCCGGATGATCGTGGTCCTGCGCGGCGACGGCGTGACGCGGCTGAGCGAGACGATCGTCGACATCGTGGTGCCGGCGATCGACGGAGACGGGTGCGACGAGCTCGGGCGCTGAGCGGCGCGGGGACTCGGTCGTCGTCGGCGTCGACGATGCGAGCGAGCACCCGCGAGTGCGCGGGCTCGGACGTGTGAGGCTCAGCCCGGCTTGCGTGCGTCGGCCAGCCCGACGTGCACCGTGAGCGAGATCGGGCCGCCCGCGAAGTACGTGTCGAGCGCCTTCTCGACCTGCTCGAGCATCGACTCGTCGCCGGGCTGCATGCCGCAGAGCCAGCGCCACTCGGGCATCGCGACGAGGCGCACCATCGGGTCCGTGAAGATCTCGCGCGCGTTGCGGAACGGGAGGCGCACTTCCTCGACGTCGACGTGCACGTCGTCGAGGCCCGCGGCGGCGAGCTGTGCGCGCCACGCGCTCGGCGTCGGATGACGCAGCGCGAGCTGCTCGATGCGTCGCGCGAGCGCCGCGTGATCGCGACGCACCGCGATCTCGCGGAACATGTCGAGCACCTCCTCGAAGGTGCTCGCGAGCGGGCGCGTGAGGAGCGCGCGTCCGCCGGGCGCGAGCACGCGGCGGATCTCGGAGAGCGACGCGCCCTCGTCGTCCACCGAGCCCATCACGAGGTTGCCCACCGCGATGTCGAACACCTCGTCCCCGAACGAGAGGTGCTCGAGCGGCTCGATCTTGAAGAAGATGCGCTTGCCCGCGTCGTCGAGCGCGCGCCGACGCGCGAGATCGACGAGCGCCGGATCGCGGTCGATCGCGATCACGCGGCCACCCTCGCCGAGCCGTCGCATCACGTCGAACGCCGGATGCCCGGTGCCGCACCCGACGTCGAGCACGGTCAGGCGCGCGCCCTGCGGGATGCGCGCGACGATCGCGCGACCGAACATCGACGACCAGCGCGGCACCACGACGCTGTCGTAGATGGCCGCTTCCTGCGGCGTCGTGCTCGGGCCCACGCGCATCCCGCGCGGTGAGGGCGGGGGCTCGGAGCGCGGGCGCACCGCGGGCATCTGCGGAGTCGACGGCGGACGGCGCTGGGTGGGCTCGTCGCTCACGAGCTCGATCTCGCTCGTCGCGGGCAGCTCGGGCTGCGACGACGGACGCCGCGCGGGGGAGGGGATCGGAGGATGACCAGGGTACGTCGGACGACGCGTGCCCCGGTCGTCGGTCACGCGCCGTCCCCCGGATCGCCCTCGAGCTCGGCGATCGCGTCCGCGGCGAGATCGCCGATCGTCGCGGTCGCGTCTTCGAGCTCGGGGAGCGTGACCTCGCGCGGGTCCTCGGTGAGCTTCTCGAGGTGGCGGATCGCGCCGGGATCGCCGTACGCGGCGAGCGCCTCGATCGCGGCCGCGACGACCTCGCCGCGGGGGTGCGCGAGGAAGCGCGACACGAGCGGGAGCGGATCGGGATCGCGGATCTCGCACAGGACGAACGGCAGCTCCTCCATCGAGTGCCCGGAGTGACCGCGCCCGAGCAGGCGCTCGATCCCCGTCGCGACCTCCTTGAAGCGCTCGTACGCGACGTCGAGCAGGCACTCGCCGGCCTCGTTGCGCACCGCCGGCTCGTCGTGATCGAGGATCGCGAGCAGCGCGTCGACCGTCTCCGGGCCCTGCACCTGCGCGCAGAGATCGGCGAGGCGCATCAGGCGCATCTCCTGCTCGTCGCGATCCTCGAGCGAGAGCGCTTCGCGCACCGCGGACGACAGCGTGTGCGCGATCTGCTTCTCCTCGGCGGACTCGAGGAACGCGTCCTCGGCCGCGCGGAGCGCGCGATCGGCTTCGAAGAGGGCGTTCAGGTGCTCGCGCGCGCGGTCCATGTCTTCGCTCCAGGTGACCGTCGCGTGTATGCGCCGCGGGGGCCAACGTCAAGGTGTGCCGCGCTTCCGTTCGTGCGAGGCGCGGGGTGGTCGTGGTAGCTTCTCGACTCGCATGGAGAGTGGAGAGCAGGGCGGTCCCGGGGCGGGCGAGGGAACGTTCCGGGGGACGCAGATCCGCGACGACGGCACCGGGCCGGTGCTGCTCGAGCACCGCCAGAAGGTCGTCGTGGTCGCGGGGCCGGATCGCGGTCTCGAGGCCGAGATCACGGGCAATTCGCTCGCGATCGGGACGGCGCCGACGAACGACCTGGTGCTCAGCGACGACACGGTGAGCCGTCGTCACTGCATGGTCTCCGTGCAGCGCGATCGCTACGTGGTGCGCGACCTCGAGTCGACGAACGGCACGATCGTCGACGGGACCCCGGTGCTCGAGGCGTTCCTCGCGCCGGGCGCGCGGATCCGGCTGGGGGACACCGAGATCCTCTTCCAGCCCAAGAAGAAGTGGGAGCGCATCGAGCAGCAGAGCGGTGACCGCTTCGGTCAGCTCTGGGGGCGCAGCGAGGCGATGAAGCCCGTGTTCGCGCTGCTCGCCAAGCTCGCGCCGACCGACCTCTCGTGCATCCTCGTCGGCGAGACGGGCACCGGCAAGGAGCTCGCGGCGCGCGCGATCCACGAGGCGTCGCGGCGCGCGCAGAAGCCGTTCGTGGTCGTCGACTGCGGTGCGATCAGCGACAACCTGATCGAGAGCGAGCTGTTCGGGCACGAGCGTGGCGCGTTCACCGGCGCGGATCGCCAGCGCATCGGCGCGTTCGAGGCGGCGCACGGGGGCACGGTGTTCCTCGACGAGATCGGCGAGCTGCCGATCGATCTGCAGCCGAAGCTGCTGCGCGTGCTCGAGCGCCGCGAGATCAAGCGGCTCGGCTCGACGCGCCTGCTCGAGGTCGACGTGCGCGTGGTCGCCGCGACGCACCGCGATCTTCCGGGGATGGTGCGTCAGGGGCAGTTCCGCGAGGACCTCTACTACCGCCTCGCCGAGGTCGTCGTGTCGCTGCCCGCGCTGCGGGAGCGGCGCGGGGACGTCGGGCTGCTCGCGCAGCGCATCCTCGACGAGTACGCGGAGCCGGGTGCACGTCCGCCGCAGCTCGACGGGTCGGCGATCGAGGAGCTCGAGCGCCGCAACTGGCCGGGCAACGTCCGCGAGCTGCGGAACGTGCTGCGTCGCTCGATGATGATGACGAGCGGTCCGATGCTGCGCGCGGCCGACCTGCGGCTCGGCGCGGGCCCGGGAGGCACGTCGAGCCGTCCGCCGCCGCCGTCGCCGGTCGATCTGACGGGGGAGGAAGCGACGTCGCCGTCGATCGACGTGGCCGACGACCTGCCCATCAAGGATGCGCGCGAGCGCTGGGTCGCTCCGATGGAGCGCGAGTACCTCATCCGCGTGCTCAAGCGCTGCGGTGGGGATCTCGATCGCGCGGCGGCGGACGCGGGCGTGCACCGGAAGAGCTTCGAGCGCCTGCTGCGCCAGCACGGCATCAAGGCGGGCGAAGTCCTCGACACCGAGGACGAGTGATCGCTAGCGCACGGTGAGCGTGGCGATCACGGGGCGGTGATCGCTGCCCTCGCCGCGTCCTTCGCGCACCTCGCGCACGCCGATGCCGCGCGAGACGAGCACGTGGTCGAGGCGCATCGGCGGCAAGAGGCGCGCGCCGTTGGGCCACGTCGTCGCGAGGCCGCGTCCGGCGGACTCGTGCGCGCCGCGCAGGCCCGCGTCGATCAGCGCGCGATAGCCGCGCCCGAACGGGCTCGCGTTGAGGTCGCCGGTGACGATCGTCGGCTCGCGCGACGACGAGGCGAGGCGTGCGAGCAGCGCGATCTGCGCGTTCCAGTCGGCCGCGTCCGGGCCGAGCGGCGGGATCGTGTGGACCGCGAGCACGCGCAGCGGGCCCGCGCTCGTCGTGAGGCGTGCGTCGATCATCGGCACGCCGGCGAGGTCCTCGATGGTCGCGTCCATCGGCACGCGCGAGAGGAGCGCGATGCCGAAGCAGTCGTCGCGATCGTCGATCACGCGGTGCGGGAAGCGCGCGAGCACACCGTGCTCACCGAGCACCTCGCGCCAGCGCGGCGTGAGCTCCTCGAGCGCGAGCACGTCGACGTCGAGCGCGGCGAGCTCGGACGCGAGCGCGTCCGGGCGCGGGTTGCCGGCGTAGAGGTTCGCGGTCGCGACGCGCAGCACGAGCCCGTCGTCGTCGGCGCGCGCAGAGGGCGCGACGACGAGCTGCGCGATCAGTCCTGCGTGCACGAGGGCCCCCGGCGCGGCCAGCATCGCGAGCGCCGGCCTGCGCCGCGTGATCGCGTAGCCGAGCGCGACCCACGCGCTCGCGAGCGCCCATCCCGAGTACGCCTCGAGCGCGTCGAACGGATGGCCGGAGAGCCCGGGCGCGATGCGCAGCAGCGCGAGCACCGCGATCGGAGTCGTCAGCGCGAGCGCGATGCGGTCGAGGGACGCGAGCACCCGCTCGTTGTCCCACGCGGACACGTCCGAGCACGCGGAGATTTCGCGGCAGTCGGGCCGCGAAACGCGCAGACGGCGCGGGGCGCAGATGTGGCGGTGCTTGACGCGGAGCGCAGAGGCGTCCGAGAACGTCGCTCATGCGCGCCGTCCTCTGCGAGTCGCTCGGTCCCGTCTCCTCGTCGCTCGCCGTCCGCGAGATCGATGCGCCTCGCGCGTCGGGCGGACAGCTCGTGATCGACGTGAAAGCCGCGCCCGTGAACTTCCCCGACCTCTTGATGGTGCAGGGGCTCTACCAGATGCGCCCCCCGCTTCCGTTCTCGCCCGGCGGAGAGATCGCGGGCGTCGTGCGCGAGGTCGGGCCCGGCGTGCTCGGGTTCGCGCCGGGGCAGCGCGTGATGGCGTTCTGCGGGTTCGGCGGGTTCGCCGAGCGGATCGTGCTCGCGCCCGCGCAGTGCTTCGCGATGCCGGACGAGATGCCCTTCGAGGTCGGCGCGTCGCTCTTCCTCACGTACTGCACCGCGCACCACGCGCTCGTCGATCGCGGTCGTGTCACGCGCGGCGAGACGGTGCTCGTGCTCGGCGCGGCGGGCGGCGTCGGTGTCGCGGCGATCCAGATCGCGAAGGCGCTCGGCGCGCGCGTGATCGCGACCGCGTCGAGCGAGGAGAAGCGCCAGTTCTGCCTCTCGCTCGGTGCCGATCAGGCGATCGATCCCGCGGCGGATCTGAAGGGCACGCTCAAGTCGCTCGGCGGCGTCGACGTGGTGTTCGATCCGGTGGGCGGTGATCTCAGCGAGCCCGCGCTGCGCGCGCTGCGGCCGCGCGGGCGCTTCCTCGTCATCGGGTTCGCGAGCGGGACGATCCCGAAGCTGCCGCTCAACCTCGCGCTGCTCAAGGAGTGCGACGTGGTCGGCGTGCAGTGGGGCGCGTTCGCGCTGCGCGAGCCCGACAAGCAGCGCGCGATCGTCGAGGACCTGATCCGCATGTGGCGCGCGGGCGCGGTGAAGCCGCCGATCCACCGCACGTACTCGCTCGACGAGACGGCGCAGGCGCTCGACGACCTCGCGCAGCGGCGCGTGATGGGCAAGGTCGTCGTCACGCCGTGAAGAAAAAGTGAACGACGTTCACGAATCCGTGAACGTCGTTCACTCGGCGACGCTGACCCGCCAGAGGCCCGCGGGCTCGAGCGGGCCTGCGCCCGGATCGTCACAGAGGCCGAGCGTCGTCACGTAGAGCATGTCGTCGCCGCCCTGGATCCACTGCGAGATGTACGGGCGGTGGCCGTCGAAACGATCCGCGACCGCACGGCCGTCGCTTCCGCGCTGCACCGAGCGCACCCAGCCCGCGCACATGTCGCCGTAGATCATGCGGCCGGTGAGGCGCCCGCCGTACTGATCGGCGTTGCGCGGCTGGTACTCGAGGCCCACGTACGCGTTGCGCTTCGTCGTGTTCTCGGTCTCTTCGTCCTCGAGGACGAAGCGGTGATCGTCGGTGTGCGACCACGAGACGATCGGCTGCACGAAATCGTCGCAGTCGAGCTCGCGGCAGAGGCCCTCGTGGACCGGCCAGCCGAGGTTCTGCCCCGGGCCGGTCACCACGTTGATCTCCTCCCACGTGTTCTCGCCGACGTCGGCGACCCAGAGGTTGCCGCTCGCGTCGAGCGCGCCGCGGAACGGCGAGCGCACGCCCCACGTCCAGACGTTCGGGCTCTCGTCGCCGCCGCCCGACGCGAACGGGTTGAGCGGCGAGGGCGTCGAGCCGCCCATCGCGGGATCACGGCTCGGCACGATGCGCAGGATCTTGCCGAGGTCGTTCGTGACGTCCTGCGCGTTCGCGCTGCGCAGCTGCTCGCCGAAGAGCGCCCACATCGAGCCGTCGTCGAAGAAGCCGATCGAGCCGACCTGGTGCCAGGCGCGCGTCGCCATCGGCTCGTCGACGAAGTAGATGCGCTGTGCGCTCGCGACGACGCTCTCGTAGTCGGGCGGCGCGAACGTGTAGCGCACGATCTCGCTGCCGGTGACCGTGGTGCACTGGCCGACGTAGAGGAAGTGGTTCGTCTCGTAGTCGGGATCGAACGCGGTCGAGAGCAGCGAGCAGCCGTCTTCGAGCGTGATCGTGAACGAGCCGAGCTCCGTGACCGTGTCCTCCTCGATGCGCACGTGGCGCACGGTGCCGAGGATCTCGAGGAGGATCATCTCGTCGTCCGTGCCCGGCACGACGGCCGCCCCGACGAGCGGCATCGTGCCTTCGGGCAGCTGCAGCGGCGTGAACTCCATCCAGGGATCGACGGGCCCGACCGGGCCGTCGTCGTCACCGCCGCACGCGGTGAGCGCGAGCGCGAGAGAGAGCGTGAGAAGCGATCGAGTCCGCACTGCCAACCTCACAGACGCCAGCCGAGCCAGGCGCGATAGAACTCCCCGTCGTCGAGCCCTTCGTCGGGCGTGAGATCCACGCCCGCGGCGGCGCCCACGACGAGACCGAAGTCGAGGCGCGCCTCGACGTACCCGCCGAGCCACGTCGCGGGATGCAGGTTGCCTCCCGCGGTCTCGACGAAGAGGTGCTCCCAGTAGGGCCCGAGCGCGACGATGTCGAAGAGGTACGCGCCCACGCGCGCGATGGTGTGGAAGAGCGTGCGCGTCTCTCCGGAGCCCTGACGCAGCGGCGCGAACACCGTGAACTGCGCGAGCCCGTCGATGCCCACGACGTGATCGATCAGCGGCACGCGCGCGTCGACGTACGGACGCACCGCGATGCCGTCGAGCGGGATCGCCTCCGAGCTGTCGGAGAGCAGCGCGCCGTGCATCAGGCCGATCTCGCCGCCGGCCCAGAGCGCGCCGTCGAGCAGCACCGCGCGCGCGCCGATGCCGGTCTCGACCCAGAGGACGTCGACGGTGCGGCTGCTCGCGCCGCCGAGCCGCGGGCTCGTGTAGAGCGTCGCGTGGACGGTGAAGTCGACCATCTCGTGCAGCGCGATCGCGCCGCGGCCGTGCACGTGGAAGCCCCAGAACGTGTCGATGATCGCCTCGCCCTCGAACGCGTGCGGCCGGACCAGGCGCGGAAGCGGCGGCGCCACCGTGACGACCGCCGGCGCGTTCGCGTCGACGGGGGTTCGCTCCGCCGGCGCGAGCGTCGTGTCGGACGTCGTCGTCTCGGGCGTCGTCGTCTCGGGCGCGGACGTCGCCTCGACCCGCGTCGGCTCGGTGGTGGGCTCGGTCGCGACGGGCTCGTCCTGCGCGGAAGCTGGGCTCGAGGACGCGACGATCAGAGAGAGGAACAGGAAGAAGGAAGGGAACCAGCGACAGACCATCGTTCGAATCTCCGTCAGCGCGTCGTCGTCGGGAGCGCTGCGATCCAGCGTCGGATGAGCGCGATCGACTCGGTGTCGCGGCGCTGCACTCCGAGCGGAGGCATCGCGCGCGCGCCGTCGTCGTCGAGCATCGCGCTCACGATGACGCTCATGTCGGGATCCCCGGGCACCACACGGATGCCTGCGGCGGACGCCTCGCTCTCGGTCTCGCGATCGATCGTGTTCTCGAGGAAGACCTCGGGGCGCAGATCGAACGCCGCGTTCGTGCCGACGCTGCCGTCGTGACAGTGCGCGCAGTTCGCCCACGCGTACGCGATGACCGCGCGCTCGTCCGCGCTCTCGTGCGCGGGGATGACGAGCGGCGCGCGACCGCCGAGATCGACGGCGCCCGACTCGACGAGGCGATCGAGCTCGTTCGTGTCGTCCGCGAGCGAGCGATCGTTCAGGCCGAGCACGCGGCGCTGACCGGCCTCGTGGCACTGGCGGCACTGGCGCAGGCTCGGGATCGCGTGATCGAACGTTTCGTCGAACGCCTCGACGGAGACCATCTCGGCGACGCGCAGCTCGGCGCGCGCGCCGCCGCGTCCGTCGTCGTCCCATCGGTACGACGCGAAGTCCCACTCGCCCTCGTCGTTCAGGCGCATCACGCGCGTCTCGACGGGGCGCTGCGTTCCGTCCTCGCGCGGATAGGCGAACGTCTTGAAGATCAGCGTGCCGGTCGGGAAGGTCCAGCGCTCGGGATCGGACGCGTCGATCGTCTCGCCCTCGGGCAGCACGACGTGGCGGTGCTTCGCGGCGCCGTTGGTCCAGAGCTCGTGCGTCGGCGCGTACGCGACGGCGCGTGCATCGACGCTCTCGAGATCGGCGGGGTCGAGGTAGATGCCGAGCTGCTCGACGCTCGATGGGAACTCGCCGAGCGGTGCTTCGATCAGCGTGGGCCCCGCGTCCTCGCAGCTCGCGAGCAGCATCGCGACCGCGAGAGGACGAATGCAATTCCAGGCGTTCATCAGGTCGTTCCCGAGGCGCATGGCGCGGGCCGGACATTGGGGCGACCCCGTGGGGGGTGCAAGTCGAGGTCGTGCCGGAGGACCGCGGCGAACGTGCGGGCTTGTGAGCGTCGCTGCGCGTCGCGCACCATGACGCGCATGCGGACCCGAGTGCTCGCGCTCGCGACCACGATGCTGCTCGCCGCGTGCGAGCCAGCGCGCGGTGCGCCGTTGGTGTGCGGCGAGGAGCGCGCGCTCTTCTTCGCGCACGTGGTGCCGGGCTCCGCGGACGAGCTTCTGGGCGCCGCGATGCTCGTGGAGAACGGCACGCGCTTCCTGCTCGTCTCGAGCGACTGCGAGTACTGGGCATATCGCGGCGATCAGACTCCGTACGTCCGCTGGGCGCCGGTGCGGCACGGCGTGCTCGACGACGCGATGTTGCGTGAGATGAACGCCGACCTCTTCGCGGTCCCGTGGCCCGACGGCGAGGAGAGCGGGTTCGACGACATCGTCGACGACGGTGGACCGGGCTCGTCGTTCTGGCGTGTCGGGCGCCGCGTGTCGCGCTGTCGTGATTGCGATGGCTAGCCCGGCTGGACGCGCGCGCTGGCCGATCGGAGCCGCGCGTGGCTCGAGCGTCTCTACGAGATCGGCGAGCCGGTCGACGGACCGATGCGCGTGACGACCTCGACGCTGGATCACGACGCGCCGGCACCGGCGATCGAGTGGACGGGCGCGCTCGATCTCGCGCGCGTCGAGCAGCCGGTGACCGCCGTCGGCGCGGGCGCGCTCGTCGACGATCCCGTCGACGCCGCGATGTTGCGCGCGGCACGAGACGCGCACGCCGCGCGGGACGATGCGTCTTGGTACTACCAGTACCTGCCGATGACCGACGAGGGCGTGTTCTTCCGCGTGCACGCGCGAGACACCGTGCCCTTCGAGGACGAGCGTGGGCTCGTCGTGCTCCCGGAGTGATGCCGCCTCAGAGCGCGTCGAGAGCGCGCAGGAGCGCGTCGCCGCGCGCGCGGTCGATCATCTGCACGTACGCGATCTTCCCGCGCAGCCACGCCTCGAAGTCGGGCTTCGCGTCGCGGTTCTGCGCGGCGAGGCCGGTCTTCTTCGCGTTGTGGAGGATCGCGCGCAGCATCCGCACGTCCTCGCGCGGCACGCCGAGCTTGTGCGTCTCGTTCACGACGATGCCGGTCACGGTCTGGCGCCCGCCCGCGCGCTGGACGCGACCCTTCTTGACCTGGATGCGGAAGCCCTCTTCCTCGACCACGTGGCGGATCCGCGCGATCAGGCGCGCGATCTCGCTGCGCTTGCCTTCGGGCGCGCTGAACGTGAGGTCGTCCGCGTAGCGCGTGTACGTCCAGCCTCGCGCCACCGCGAGGCCGCGCAGTCGCTGATCGAGCTTGCGCGCGATCTGGTTCGAGATCGCGGGGCTCGTGCACGCGCCCTGCGGCAGCGCGCGCGGTCCGGTCGCGACGTCGTACTTCGCGCCGTCGTACTCGGCGCGCGTCCGCGCGCTCTCGGTGCAGAGCAGCGCGAGGATCGTCGCGACCGCGGGCGAGTACCCGACGCCGACGAACAGACCGCGCACGCGCGGGAACGTGATCGACGGGAAGAAGCTCTCGAGGTCGAGATTGATCACGATGTCGCGCCCGACGTGCTCGCGCGCGTTCGTGACCGTCGATCGGCCCGGCACGAAGCCGTGCGCGGGGCGCTCGACCGGGAGCTTCTCGAGCACGTGCTCGAGCACCCACTGCTGCGCGGCGGCGAGGCGCGGCATCGGCGCGCTCAGTCGACGAACACCGCCGGAGCGCTTCGGCACGTCGAACTGCACGTAATGCGCGCGGCGCGCCGCTTCGGCGTGGAAGCACAAGAAGCGCAGCGCGGGGATCGTGACGCCGAGCGCCGTCGCGACGTCGGCGGGGCTCGCCATCACCGGCAGCCCGAGCGCATTCAGCTTCTCGACGTGGGCGCGTCGATCGCCGAGCAGCGCCGACACTCCGCGGCCCAGATAGACGATGTCCTCGCGCTTGCGGCGCGCGATGCGCTCGGCGCGCGCCTTCTTCCGCGCTTCGCTCGCGGCGCGCTTCTCTTCTTTGGTGCGCGCGCGCTCGGCGCGGAGCTGCGCGACCGCTTCTTCCGCGTTCTTCGCGGCGCGCGACTGCGCGAGGCGAGGCGCGTCCTTGTGCTTCAGCCACTCGTCGCCGACGCGATGGATCTCGACGAGCTGCGCGCGCGTGAGCAGACCGCGCAGCTCGAGCCCGCGATCGATCAGCGCGGTGCGCTCGTCGCTCTCGGGCGGGATCACGTCGGTGCGGCCGATCCACGCGGTGCGCCACGGCACGATCTTCAGCGCGCGCGTGCGCAGCTCGGCGGGCGTGAGCGTGAGCAGCGAGCCGACGTCGTACGGATCGATCGCCGGCGCGCTCGCTTTCAGCGCGGGCTGCGCGACGATCGCGGGCATCGCGACGAGCGGCGCGCTCGAGGCCGGGTGATAGAGCCAGTTCTGTCCGCTGGGTGTGCTCGTCAGCGTGCGCGTGTAGCCGTGCGGGGCGAAGAGGCCGCGCGCGAAGAACGCGTCGACGAACGCGATACCGTCGGTGATCGTCTTCACCGTGCGGCCGGGCGTGCTGCTGGTTGCGTCGTCGACGACGTCGATGGGCGTGAAGCTCTCGCCCTTCGCCATGCGCGACTTGATCGCGCTCCAGATCGCGGCCTCGAGCGGCGATCCGCTCGTGCCGACCGCGCTCGTCTCGATCGACGTCGGGCCTCCGGTGAAGAAGTCGACGACCTTCTTCCAGAAGCTCATGCAGGCCCCGTCACGAAACGACTCGATCGCGAGGGCGACGCGGCGCCTCGCGGGCAAGGCGTGAGGAGGAGGAATGCTCGCGGCATTTCGACGACGAGCAACACAGCGCGCGAGGTTGCTGCGTCGAACGTAGCCGAGTTGTTTCGTGACGGGGCCTGATCACCGGCCCTGCGAGGAGCCCCGCGTGCTCGACTTCGTGCGTTGGACCACGTCCGATCACGAAGGCGCCGCGGGGGCCTGTGTTCCGACGGACTCATCGAGTCGCTCCGGTGTCGGACACAGGCCCCTGCGGCGCCCAAAAGAACATCGGGCGTGGGGTTGCATGAGGAAGCAGGTTCCACCACGGCGTAACGCCGCGGTCTCCGCGCTGCCGAAACAGACGGAGTGGGCTCGTGCGCGCGGAGCTCCTCGCAGGATCGGTGAGTGTGAGAGTGCCAATCGAGCGGGTGAATCATCATCGCATTCACCCGAAAAAGGAACCGCCGATCGAGCCGGCAGCGAGACGGACATCCGCGCTGCCGATCACCATCAGGCGCAGCGCGAGCAAGTGACGGCACGCGCCGTTGCGCAGGCCGAAGCGACGGTGGTGCGTGCAGGTGCAGCGCGCGCGGGAGAACACGCCGTCGCGATCGAGGATCGTCTCCGGCGACTCGCCCGAGATGCGCGCGACGAGCAGGCGCTTGCCTCCGCGGAGCGCTTCTTCGCGCTCGATCTTCACGCGGTGCTCGACGAAGAGCTTGCGCGCGGCGGTGAGCTCCTCGGGCTCGGGGCCGATCACCTTCTCGGCCTCGCGAGCCTCGACGACGTCGCGGAAGCGATAGGCGCCCGCCGCGAAGTCGTAGACCGCCTGGCCCTGCTTGCTCAGACGGTGCAGCGCGGCGGCGACGCTCTTCTGCGCATCGCCGGTCTCGCTCGCGAGGGATGCCGGCGTGCCGGTGCGGCGGACGCGCAGCGTCGAGCCCACGCGCTCGAGCGTCGCGGCATCGGCGGTGAACGTCCCGGTGATCAGATCGAGGTTCGTGCCGCCCGACCAATCGTTGGAGGTCCAACCACTCAGTGCGAGCACGAAGCGCATCCCCGGCATCGTCACGATCCAGATGCTCGGGAGGCCGTTGCCGAGCAGGTGCACGTCGATGCGCTCGGCGATCGGCAGGAGACGCGCGAGCGCGAAGAGACGCCGGCGCCCCCAGACCTTGATCGTCTCGTCCTTCTCGCCGTCGTACGCGACACCGCGATCCTCGATCGCGACGTTCCACGGCTCGAGCACGAGGCGCGCGGGCTTGCCGCGCACGAGCTCGAAGCGGATCGCGCGCGGTCCTTCCTTCTCGCGATGCCGCTTCAGGTGCGCGAGCACCGAGTACACGCTCGCGACGTCGAGCGACACGCGCCGCATCGGAAGGCCGGTCGCCGCGGAGATCTGACCGAAGCCGCGCAGCCACGAGGGCGGCAGATCGATCTTCTCCTCGCGATAATCCGCGTGCCCCTCGACGCGCACCTCGAAGCCCTCGGGGTCGACCTTCAATCGTGTCGCGCGATAGGTGCGCAGGCCCTGGAAATGATCGAAGAGCGGCAGTGAGTAGTCGACGTTGGTCGTGCCGGGCGCGGCCTGGTGCGCGCCGTCGAGCTGCTCGCGATCGAGGTAGAGCGCGCCGTAGCTCGACTCGTCCTTCGAGAAGCACTCGAAGAACACCACGTCGTCGGCGACGGTGACGATCGGATCGCAGGGCACGAGCGAGCGGAAGAGCTGCGGATCGTTCTTCGCGAGCTCGTTCGCCCACTTCACGCGCGCATCCCAGTAGACGCGGTGCATCGTGCGGAACTGGCTCTCGAGATCTTTCGAGGGCGGGCTGCTCGCGATCTCGGCGGCGAGGCGCACTTGCTCCTTCGTGCGCACCTCGCTCCGAATTCGCGCTTCCTCTTCGAGCTGCGCCTTCTTCCACGCTTCGTACGCGCTCTTGTCGCGCTTCTCGAATTTCAGATCGCCGACGACGACCGCGTGCAGCGCCGAGATCGCCTCGCGGAAGCGCAGCGGATCGCGAAGCTCGCCGTCGAGCCACACGCGGTCTCGCGCGAGGTTCGGCGAGAAGCGCAGCGTGGAGCGATAGGGCCCCTGATCGACACTGCTCTTGCCGAGATATCGCAGCTCGTAATTCACTCGATCACCAGCGAGGGCACGTGCGCGCGCACCGCGTCGCGCAGCGCCGGTGATGCGATCGCGGCGCGCACCAGCGCGACGATCGCGCCGCGCCGCTCGGCCTCGCGCACGCTGCGCAGCGTGATCGCGAGGAGCGGCAGCAGCGCGTCGGCCTCCTGCTCGCCCTGCGCGATGCGCGTCGCGATCTGGGTCAGGGCGCTCCGCTTGGCGCGGCTGCCGCGATGCACCGCGAGCAGCGTCGTGGCCCACACGTGACGCAGGCTCTGCGGTGCGAGCGTGCTCGATCGTGCCTCGAGGTGCGTGATCAGTCGCTCGCGCGCGTCGGGGTAGGGCGTCTCGGCGAGCGCGGCCCAGAGCTCGGGCTCGTCGCGGAAGCGCTCGGTGCCCGCGAGCACGTCGAGCGCGCGAGCGCGGACGTCGTCGAAGCGACTGTCGAGCAGGTCGCGCAGGTGACGTGGCTCGCCGAGCCCGATGACGAGCGGCATCAACCACTCGAGCGACGGGGCGCGCACCGTGCCCACCGGCGCCTGCGTGATCGGCAGCGCGATCTCGAGCGCGGCAGCGTCCTTCACGCCCTTGTCTCTCGCCCATGCGAGCCCGAGCTCCGCGATCGGCGCCGCGCTCGCGCACGCCCAGCGCGCGCAGGTCGCGAGATCGACACGCGACGGGCTGACGTGCGCGCGCATCGACGTCGCGAGCGTCGCGGTGAGCGACGGATGATCGAGCGCGAGCAGCGCGTCCCACTCGCTCATCGAGAGCGACTCGATCCCGCGCGCATTCGCGAAGAGCCGCGACGCGAGCTCGACCACGTCGGCGTGCGGGCACGCGAGGAGCGGGCGCAGCATCGCGATCGAGACCGACTCGAGCTCGCCCTTCATCTCTTGCTCGATCCACATCGCGACCTGACGTCGCACGTAGAGCGAGCGTGCGCGCACCAGCAGCGAGAGCAGCGCGTCGAGGTCGCGCCAAGCCTCCGCATGCAGCGGGGCGGGACGCAGATCCTTGAGGCTGCGCCCGTGCACGATCGTACCGCCGCGCGACGAGAGCGCGATCGCGTCGGAGCCGTGATGCAGCAGCTGCATCAGGCTCCAGCTCGCGACGAGATCCTCGGGCTTGCCGACGTGCGCGTCCTCGTAGCGCGCGAGCGCGTCGAAGATCCAACGGCGGAACGCGGCGGGATCCTCGCGCCCCATCTCGCGGAAGAACCGCAGCGCGCGACGGCGGAGGTGCGCGCGGGTGTGGCTCGAGAACGTCGGCGCGCGCAGCGGGTCGGTGCCCGGTGTCTTCACGCGCTTCAGCACCGCGATCTCGCGCTGCTCGCTGGTCCTCCAGTCCCAGCGCGTCGATCGCTTCAGCGAGTAACGGAAGAGCCGATCGAACGCGACGAGGAACGCCGCGATCAGCTCCGCGTCGCGCGCCGCTTCGGCGGCCTTGAAGACGTGCTTCACGAGCGGGCGCTGGCCCGGCGCCGCGCCCGCGGTCTCGTCGATCCAGCGCAGCAGCATCTGCCGCGCCCACGGCCGCGAGTCGCGCGCCCACTTCTCGCCGAACGCACCGAGACGCGTCGGGGCGAACGGACCTCGCTTCTTGGGCAGCTCCCACGTGTGCTTGCCCTGCCCGTGCTTCGTCGTCTCGGGCGCTTGACGGAACGCGACGATCTCGCCGAAGAAGCGTGGATCCTCGTGCTCGAAGAGCTCTTCGAGCAGGAGCATCGAGCCGGGCTTCGTCGTCACGGCCATCGCGCGGGAGAGATCGGTCTCACGGGCACGCGCCGTGGGTCAAGCGCGCGTGCTAGATCGCGCCGCGCATGACGAGCGAGCCGCGGTTCGAGGGCAAGGCGCTGATCACCGGCGCGAGCGGGTTCATCGGTGGACGTGTGCGCGACGCGCTGCTCGCGCGCGGCGTCGACGTGGTCGCGATCCGTCGCAAGGGATCACCCGCGGCGAAGAAGGGCCGCTCGGTCGAGGCCGAGTACGACGACGTCGCGGGGCTCGAGCGCGTGATGCGCGAAGAGAAGCCCGACTACGTGCTGCACGTCGCGGGCGCGACGAAGGGCGTGACGTACGAGGACTTCCGCCGCGCGAACGTGGTGCCGACGAAGAACCTGCTCGAGGCGCTGCTGCGCGCGCACCCGGGCGTGAAGCGCTTCGTGCACGTCTCGTCGCTCACCGCGTACGGCCCGTCGACGGCCGAGCGCGCGCTCGTCGAGAGCGACGCGCGCAAGCCGATCGAGTTCTACGGCGAGAGCAAGCGCGAGGCGGAAGAAGCGGTGGAGTCGGTCGGTGATCGACTGCCGTGGACGATCCTGCGACCGGGCGGCGTGTACGGCCCCGGAGACGTCGACTACTTCGAGCTCTTCAAGGAGGTCAGCCGCGGTCGCAACGTGTTCTTCGGGAACCGCAAGCGCTGGTTCTCCGCGATCTACGTCGACGACTTCGTGAGCGCGACGCTCGCCGCGTCGGCGCATCCGGGCGCGATCGGCAAGGGCTTCTTCGTCTGCGACAACACGCCGATCACGTGGGAGCGCTTCCAGGGCGCGATCGTCGAGGCCGCGGGCAAGCGCGTGATGACGCTCGATCTGCCCGAGATGCTCGTGTCGGTCGCGGCGTTCGGCGGCGAGCTCGCGACGAAGGTCGACGGCAAGCCGCGCCTCTTCAACCGCCAGAAGGCGAAGATGGGCGCGCAGGAAGCGTGGACCTGCAAGAGCGACGCGATCCGCAGCGCGACCGGATGGAGGCACGAGCACCCCGTCGAGCGAGGCGTTCGCGAGGCGCTCGAGTGGTACCGCCGCGAGGGCTGGATCCGCTGACGTGATCGCGGCCCGTGCTCACGCCGAGCACGAGCCGCGTCGTCGCTTCACGCGCCGCAGGTCGGCGGCTCGCCGCCGTGCGGGCACGGATCGTCGGCGTCGCGGATGCCGTCGCCGTCGCTGTCGGGGCAGCCGCCGAGCGGCGGCGGGCCGGGCTCCGCAGGGCACGCGTCGGCCATGTCCGGAAGGCCGTCGCCGTCGGTGTCGGGGCAGCCGCTGGAGTCGATCGGTCCGGGCTCGGCGGGGCACGCGTCAGCGCGGTCCGGCACTCCGTCGTCGTCGCCGTCGGGGCAGCCGTGGAGCTCGACCGTGCCGGGCTCGTCGGGACACGCGTCGTGACCATCGAACACGTCGTCGCCGTCTCGATCGGGGCAGCCGAGCGCGCCCGTGGTGCCCGCGTCGTACGGACAGTCGTCGTCGACGTCGAGCACGCCGTCGTCGTCCTCGTCGTGGTCGCACGGGTCGCCTTCCTCGTCGTCGGGCGAGTCGCGGCACGCGTCGATCGCGTCGGGATTGCCGTCCATGTCGCGGTCGGGGAACGAGACCGCGGCGCGGATCGCGGTGGAGCGCGTCGCGCCGACGTCGCGCGCGAGGAGCGACGCGACGTAGCCGTCGACGTCGTCGGTCTGCTGGAGGCGGACCGTCACGCCCGTCGCGGTCGCGTTCGGACGGAAGATCGCGAGCGCGTCGGGCAGCTCGGGGAGCTGCGCGCTCCTGCGATCCGGCGGCATCAGCACGCGCCAGGTGATGCCGGTGTCGCCCGCGGCGAACGAGAACGTCGCCGCGACCGAGTCGACGTCGGGATCGTCGCTCGTCGTCCACGACACCGTCGGCCGCTCGACGTCCGTCACGTTCGCGTCGATCTCGGGCGCGTCGGGGAACGCGGCGGCGTCGAACGAGACCGCGTCGAGCGTGGGCGCGACGACCGACGCGGCGCGCGTGATGCGCGTCGCGAACGGGCCCACGCGCCACGAGATCGAGCTGCGATACGACGCGCCGAGCCCGGGGATCGCGGCGATCGCGGCAGGTGCGTCCGCCGCGCCGAAGCTCTCCGACGCCGCGAGGATCTGGAACGTGTCGGGCGCGTGCGGGTACGCGCGGATGCTGAAGTAGAGGTCGCCCTCGTCGAAGCCGGTCAGCGTGAGCGGCACGCTCTCGAGGTCCGTGCTCCACGCAGGGAACGTCGCGTCGGCGTCGCCTTCGAGCCCGCGGAGCACCGAGTAGCCGATCGGCGCGCCCTCGGCGTCGCGCGCGACCGCGACGAGGCTGTACACGCCGTCGTCGCCGATGCCGCACGGCGTGACCTGGAGCGGCTCGGTGGGATCGTCGGTGGTGGCCTCGGCGCACTCGCCGAGCCCCGCCGTGTACGACTCCGCGCCTTCGAGCGTGCCCGGCAGTCGGACGGTCGCCTCGGCGGCGCCGATCCCCAGGTCGATCGGCAGCAGCGCGCCGCGCGGCACGTCGACGAACGTGCTCAGCGAGACACCGCCGCCGGTGAAGCGCGAGAGCACCGTGACGGTCGCGGTCTCCTCGGGAGGCTGCCAGCGAACGATGCCGTCGGGGTCGGCGGTGAGCGTCTCGAGGTACGAGCCGTCGTTCGCGTGCGCGAGCACGATCACGTCGGTGTCGTTCGGGCCGACGAGCTCGAGGCGGACGAGCTGCGAGTCGGGGACGCCGGAGTTGCTGCACGCGCCGATCACCAGGGCGCCGAGCGAAAGAAGATATTTCCGTGTTTCTGGAATCACACGCTGAGACTATCCGAACGGCGACCGCCGGTCGAGCGTCCGCATGCGCGCTCGAAGCGCGCGTGGTTCCTCGACGGGTGGCTTGTGGTGCGTGTGCGGGGCGCATGTCGACCGCGTGGTCCGCTGCTTGATCTTCGCGACGAGCGCTGCGCTCGTGGGTTGCGTGCTCGACCCGATCGCCCTCGAAGGGCGGCGTTGCCCATGCATCGAAGGTTGGGTCTGCGACGAGGCGCGCGACCTCTGCGTGGTGCGCCTCGATCCGAGCCCCGACGCCGGCAGCGCGATCGATGCGAGCGCGCCGCTCGACGCGAACGCGCCGCTCGACGCCAACGCGCCGCTCGACGCGAGCGCGCCGCTCGACGCGCCCGAGCCGGTCGATGCACGTCACGAGAGCGACGCGGGACACGACCCCGTCGTGCCGAGCAACGTGGGAGGCGCAGTGTCCTTCGACGATGGCCGCGCCGCGCTCCGCGTGCGGAGCGACGAGACGTGGACCGTGGATCCCGACACCGGCGCGATCGTCGTGCGCCCGACCGTGACGAGCGAGCCCTACGTCATGCGCGGCCCGGGCACGGGCGTCGCGCAGGGAGTTCGTTACGAGCAGGTGGCGGAGTACGGCGTGTTCGTCGTCGGCTCGCTCCACGTCGAGATCGGCGGCGTGCTCGCCGGCCTGCGCGGCGCCACGCGCGCGCTCATCGTGATCTCCGCGGGTGACGTGATCGTCGACGGTCGGATCTCGGTGAGCGCGGGGATCGACGGGCCGGGACCGGGCGGCGCGTGGGGTGGCTACGGCGACCAGCGGGACGGAGGCGGAGCGGGCGGTGGCGCCGGGGGCACGCTCGCGAGCTTCGGGACCGATCGCGGCGGTGGCGGTGGTGGCGCGCTCGGAAGCGCGGGAGGTGCGGGGGGAAGCGGCGATCTCGGCGCGTTCGGCGGCCGCGGCGGCGTGGTGTGGTGCGACGAGAAGCTCGTTCCGTTGTGCGCGGGCTCGGGCGGCGGCGGGGGCGCGGGCACGCACGGCGCTGGGGGTCGAGGTGGTCACGGCGGCGGCGGGATCCAGATCACGAGCGCGACGCGCATCGACGTCGGTGGTGCGATCGACGCGTCGGGCGAGGGCGGCGCAGGCGGGACCTCGATGCGCGGTCGTCGCGCGGGCGCGGGTGGAGGCGGCGGCTCGGGCGGCGCGATCCTGCTCGAGTCCGACGTGATCACGATTCGTGGAAGGCTCTCCGCGCTCGGCGGCGCAGGCGGACGCGGAGCGCGCTGCGAAGACTGCGACGAGAGCGGCGGCCACGGCGCGACGTACGACGGATCGCGCGCGCCGCCGGCGCGCGGCGCCGACGCGGAGGGAGCCGGTGGAGGCGGCGGCGCGGGCGCGGATCCCAGCGGGGTCGCGCAGCGCGGTGGCGACGCGGATCGCGCCGGCGGAGGAGGCGGGGGCGCGGGGCGCATCCGCATCGTCACGACGCGCGGTGACGAGAGCTACGAGCCCGCGACGTTCTATCCGTCTCGCGCGACCGAGCTCACGACCGTCGGAATGCGCACACGCTCGTGAGGGCGAGATCGACTCCGTGCTTGCGCGCGACGCGACTGGCGCGCATCACTGGCGACGTCATGCGTACCGACTCCACGATGCTGCGCCTCGCGTGCTCTCGCACGCGCGCCGTCGTGCGCGTGTGCGTGCGCGTGACGGCGTTCTACGGTCGCGACGCCGAGTCGCTCTGACCGCGGCGCGGGCTCGCCCGCGGCGTGGACGAGCGCGCTCGAGGACGCGCGTTC
The DNA here is from genome assembly GCF_000737325.1 of Sandaracinus amylolyticus. NCBI lineage: Bacteria > Pseudomonadati > Myxococcota > Polyangiales > Sandaracinaceae > Sandaracinus > Sandaracinus amylolyticus. The sequence goes on along the minus strand of NZ_CP011125.1, from coordinate 7,358,312 downwards.
CGTCGTGATCACGCCGCTGGCGGCCGCGTACGCGGTGCCGCGACCGAGCCTCGCTCGCTCGAGCCCTCGCGGGCGAGCGTCGATGTTCCCCTCTGCGCGACTGCCATGCAGACTGGCACCCTCGCGCGGCGACGGACTCGTCCGTCGATGTTCGGAATCGAGACTTCCATGCTCCGTCATCTCCCCATCGAACGACTGCGCAACGTCGGAATCGTCGCGCACGTCGACGCCGGAAAGACCACGCTGACCGAGCGGATCCTCTTCTACACGGGGCGGATCCACACGATCGGCGAGGTGCACCACGGCACCACGACCACCGACTCCGAGCCCTCGGAGCGCGCGCGCGGCATCACCATCCAGGCCGCGGCGATCACCTGCGACTGGCGCGATCACCGGATCCAGCTGATCGACACGCCGGGCCACGTCGACTTCGGCATCGAGGTCGAGCGCAGCCTTCGCGTGCTCGACGGCGCGGTCGTGGTGATCGACGCGGTCGCGGGCGTGCAGCCGCAGACCGAGACGGTGTGGCGACAGGCGGACCGGCACGACGTGCCGCGGATCGTCTTCGTCAACAAGCTCGATCGTCCGGGCGCGAGCTTCGAGCGCGCGCTCGCGTCGATCGAAGCGCGCCTCGGTGCTCGTGTGGCGCCGATCGCGCTGCCGATCGGCGAGGGCGAGGACTTCGTCGGCGTCGTCGATCCGATCCGACGTCGCGCGCTGATCTGGCGCGGCGAAGGAGACGGTCGTGCGTTCGACGAGGTCGCGCTCTCGGGCGCGCTCGTCGACGTCGCGGAGCGTGCACGCGCGCGCCTCGTCGATCTCTGCGCCGACGTGGATCCCGGCTTCGCCGAGGCCTACGTCGAGCGCGGTGACGCGGACGATGCGACGTTCGTGCGCGCGCTGCGTCGTGGCACGGCGACGCGCTCGTTCGTGCCGGTGCTCGCGGGCGCGGCGTACGCCAACAAGGGCGTGCAGCCGCTGCTCGATGCCATGATCGCGCTCCTGCCTTCGCCCGCGGATCGGCCTCCGGTGCGCGGTCGTGACGGCGAGGAGCGCCCTCCGTCCGAGGATGCGGCGCTGGCCGCGCTCTGCTTCAAGGTCGTGCACGACGACTGGGGGCAGCGCGCGTTCGTGCGCGTGTACTCGGGGACGATGCGACGCGGTGATCCCGTGCGTCTCGCGCCTCGTGGCGAGCGCGTGCGGATCGGCCGGCTCGTGCGTGTGTTCGCGGCGTCCGTCGAGGACGTCGAGGAGGTGCGCGCGGGCGGCATCGCAGCGGTGCTCGGCGGATCGATCGCGAGCGGTGAGACGCTGTGCGATCCGGCGGCGGAGATCGTCCTCGAGGCGATCGACGCGCCGGCGCCGGTGATCACCGTCGCGCTCGAGCCGACGACGCGCGGCGATCGCGATCGCATGGGGACTGCGCTGCACCGCTTGTGCAGCGAAGATCCCTCGCTGCGCCTGCGCACCGATCCGGAGACCGGCGAGACCACGCTCTCGGGCATGGGCGAGCTGCACCTCCAGATCGCGGTCGAACGGCTCGAGACGACGCACCGCGTGAAGGTGCGCGCCTCGGCGCCGCGCGTGGCCTATCGCGAGACCGTCTCGCGCGTGGCCGAGCACGAGACGAAGCACGTGAAGATGAGCGGCGGTCCGGGTCAGTACGCGCACGTGCGCGTGCGGCTCGAGCCCGGCGCGCGCGGCACGGGCGTCGTGTTCGTCGATCAGGTGCGCGGCGGCGAGATCCCCGCGCAGTACGTGTCGGGCGTCGAGAAGGGCGTCCGTCTCGCGGCGACCTCGGGCGTGCTCTCGGGCAGTCCCGTCGTCGACGTCGTCTTCACGTTGCTCGGCGGGTCGTTCCACTCGAACGACTCGAGCGAGCTCGCGTTCCAGATCTGCGCCGAGCGCGCGTTCCGCGAGATCATGCCGCTCGCGGGGCCCGTGTTGCTCGAGCCGGTGATGGAGCTCGAGATCGACGTGCCGGAAGGCGCGGTGGGCAGCGTGATCGGCGACCTAGGCGCGCGTCGCGGTCGCGTGGTCGCGCTCGAGGGCGAGGGCGATGCGCGTCGCGTGCGCGCGCTCGCGCCGCTCGCGGAGCTCGCCGGGTACGTCGCGGCGCTGCGCTCGCTGACGCAGGGACGCGGAACCGCGTCGATGCGCCTCGAGGGCTACGCGGCGGTGCCGGAGAGCCTGGTCGCGAAGGCGATCGCCAAGGCATGACGCGAGGAGGACGAGGAGGGCCGCGAGGTCCTCCTCGTCCGACTCGTTCACCAGAGCAGCACGGCCGCGCGGATCGCGAGCGCGAGCAGCACGAGCGACGAGACGACGAAGAGCACGAACCGGACTTCGATCTTGTTCACCGTCGCCTGGAAGACGCTGTGCGCGACGCGCAGCGCGACGTACGCCCATGCGAGCGCGGCGTCGACGACGCCCTCGACGCCCATCACCGCGAGCGAGATCGCGGTCGCGTAGAAGAGCGTGGGCTGCTCGAACAGATGATTGTAGTTGTCGGCCTTCCAGCGCACGGAGGGCGGCAGCGTGGACATCTGCTCGCCGCGTGGCGCGTTCGGGTCGAGCTGCATCCCGGCACGACGGATCGCGGGGAGGCGGGTCAGGTACATCCAGGTCCACATCACGAAGGTCCAGAGGACGAGGGCGATCGCGGGTCGCAGCAGCGTGGGGCTCATCGGTGCGGCGATGCTCGCCGAAGCGCCGAGCGCGCACACGTTCCTTGCGATCGCGCGCGATCACTGCTGCGATGCCGCGCATGTCCGGTCCGATCCTCAATCCCCTCGCGCGGCGGACACACGAGCGCGCTGGGTTGCCCGTGTTCCGCGGTGCGTTCCCGGCGCTCGGTCATCTGCCCGCGCTCGCGAGCGATCCCCTCGGGCTCGATCGCATCGCGGAGCGCGAGGTCGGCCCGCTCTACTGGACCGACACCGGGTTCGGCCGGTGGCAGCTCCGCTGCCTCTCGCCCGAGTCGTTCGACCTCTTCAAGAACGTGCAGACGAGCTCCGACTACGTCGGCGAGACGCTGCCCGATCTCTTCGGGCGCAGCGTCATCACGCTCGACGGCAAGCCGCACCGCCACGCGCGCTCGGTGATGGGCCCCGCGTTCACGCCGGGCGGGCTCTCCGCGGCGCGGGTGGGCTCGCTCTTCGCCGACGTCATCGAGCGTCACGTGCACGAGTGGATCGATCGCGGCGTGATCACGACGCTCGCGTCGACGCGTGAGCTCGTGCTCGCGCTCATCCTGCGCATGCTCGGCGTGCCGGAGCGCGACCTCGACGTGTGGAGGCGCGACTACGAGGACCACATGCTCCTCGCGCTCGGCGTCCCGCTCGACCTCCCGGGCACGCCGCGCCGACGTGGGCTCACGGCGAAGGCGCGTCTCGACGAGCGCATCGGCGCGTTGGTGCGCGAGGCGCGCGCCGGGAGCGACACCACGGTTCTCGCCCAGCTCTCGCGCGCGAAGGACGAGCACGGCGAGCCGCTCGCCGATGCCGAGCTCCTCGACAACTTGCGCCTGCTGATCCTCGCCGGGCACGAGACGACCGCGACGGTGATCGCGTGGCTCATCGCGTACCTCGCGGAGTCTCCTTCGTTGCTCGAGCGGCTGCAGAGCGAGGCGACCGACGTGCCGCGCGCGCCGGGCGATCTCCGCGCGTTCCGCTTCGCCGAGGCGCTCTTCCGCGAGGTGCTCCGCTTGCAGCCGCCGGTGGCGCGCGACGCGCGTCGCGCGGTCGTCGATCTCGAGATCGCGGGACGACGGGTGCCGGCCGGGAGCATCGTCGCGATCTCGATCGAGCTCCTCTCGCGCAGCCCGCGCACCTACGAGGATCCCGACTCGTTCGTGCCCGAGCGCTGGATGGGCAAGACGGCGCCGCCGACCGCGCTCGAGCTCGTGCAGTTCGGCGCGGGCCCGCACTTCTGCCTCGGGTACCACGTCGCGTGGCTCGAGGTCGTGCAGACGTCCGTGATCCTCGCGCGTGCGCTCCGTGCGCGCGGCGCGCGCCTCGCGCTCGACGGACGTTTTCCGCGCGTCCGACACCTGCCGCTGCGTCACCCCGACGCGTCGTCGCGTGTGCGCTTCGTGCGTGGATGAGCGCCGCTGACACCGCAACTTTTCTCCTCCCGCGGACGCCGAGCGCCCTCTACCATCGCGCCGCCGCGACGTCGCGGCTGGAGGAGGAGCGATGCGGAACGCAAGCGTGATCGGGCTCGCGATGGTGCTCGTGGCGATGGGTGCGGGCTGTGGAGACGACGAACCAGGCTCGCGGCCAAGCGACGGCGGCGCTCGTTTCGACTCGGGAGCGCACGACGCGGGGAGCTCGGACGACGCGTCGACGCCGAGCGATGGATCGACGACGGACGCCGACGGTCGCATCGACGCGTCGCCCACGCCGCCCGACGCGGGCGCGTGTGGTCGAGACGCCGGAGCGGTGGGCGGCGACTGCGTGCTCTACGTGCCCGTCGGGAGCTTCGGGCCGCTCACGGCGGCGTGCCTGCCGCGCTGTAGCTCGGCGACCGGCGCCGCGTACCGCGCGTGCACCACGCAGTCGTGCCGGAACGCGGCGGTCGCCGGCGACACGACGCCCGGCACGTCCTACTACATCGGCTCGGCGCGGGTGAACACTCCGATGGATTGCGGCGGCTGCGTCGCGTACCAGGAGATGCACTGCTTCTCGCTCGTCTGCGAGTCGCAGGTCGACGCGTACGTCGACGAGTGCATCGCGGGCGGCTCCGCCAGCTCGTGCGACTTCGCGCTCGCGTCGCTCGACGCGTGCCTCGCAGCGCTGAGCCCGGCCGAGGAAGCGACCGTCGCCGCTTGCTACGAGTCGCCGGACGGCCCCGCGGGCTGCTTCCCCTGCGACTGACCCACTGCGGCGCGCGCGGGGTGTCCACGCCCCGCGCGCCCGCTTGCGCGCGCACCGTCGACGGCGGATAGCGCGGCGCATGTCGGCGATCCTCGAGATGGACGTCGCGCGCTGGGAGCGCGAAGGGCGCGTCGTGCTCGACGACGTCCGGCTCACCATCGCGCGCGGCGAGCACTGGGTGATCCTCGGGCCCAACGGCGCGGGGAAGAGCTCGCTGCTCGCGATCCTGACCGCATACGCGTGGCCCACCGAGGGCGTGGTGCGCGTGCTCGGCGAGACGTACGGGCGCTGCGACACGACCGCGATGAAGCGGCGCATGGGCGTCGTGAGCGCGACGCTCGGGGCGTGGCTGCGTCCCGAGGACGTCGCGGAGGAGGTCGCGGCGTCGGGGCTCTACGCGATGATCGGTCCGTGGCGCGCCTACGACGACGAGGATCGACGTCGCGGCCGCGAGGCGCTCGCGCGACTGCGCGCGGAGTCGCTCGCCGGGCGTCCGTACGGGCGTCTCTCGCAAGGAGAGCGACAGCGCGTGCTCATCGCGCGCGCGCTCGTCGGCGCGCCCGATCTGCTGGTGCTCGACGAGCCGTGCGTCTCGCTGGATCCCGTGGCGCGCGAGCGCTTCCTCGACGACGTCGAGCGGCTCGTCGGCGAGAGCGGACCGACGACGCTCGTGGTCACGCACCACGTCGAGGAGATCCCGCGCTTCGTCACTCACGCGCTCGTGCTGCGAGAAGGACGCGCCGTCGCGAGCGGCCCGATCGATCGTGCGCTCACGAGCGAGACGCTGAGCGCCGCGTTCGGCGCGCGTTGCACGCTCCACCGCGAGTCGGGTCGATACGGCCTCGCGATCACGCGCTGATCACGCGCGCTCGACCCCGTAGAGCTCGAGGTACCGCGGCGCCGCGCGCATCGCGTCGTGTCCGATCGCGACGCGCGCGAGAGAGCCTTCAGTGCGTCGACCAGCGCACGCGGAGCTGCACGGTCGTGCGCGTCACGCCGGGCTCGATCGGCGTCGCCTGCGCGGTGTCGGCGGCCATGCGCGCCTCCATCATCAGCGGGCGCGGTCCGTCGTGCTGCACGACCTCTTCGATCGCGATCGGCTCACCGAGCTCGACGCCCGCGAGCCGCGCGAGCTGCTCCGCCGTCGCACGCGCGCGCTGCATCGCCTGCTCGCGCGCCCGCGCGCGCACCTCGGAGGGATCCGACACCTCGAACTGGATGCCGTCGAGGCGCGTCAGATCACCGCCCGCGCCGACCGCGGCGTCGATCGTCGCCGAGAGCCGCGACACGTCGGTCACGCGCACGTGCACCGCGTTGCGCACCGTGTAGCCGAGCAGTCGCTGGCCCTGGTCCGTGTACTCGTACTCGGGATTCACGGACAGCTGGTCCGTCTGCACGTCCTCGTCGCCGATGCCGTTCGCGCGCAGCGCGTCGAGCACGCGGCGCTGCGCGTCGGCCGCCGCGTCGCGCGCCTCGGCGACGGTCGGGCGGCGCGCCTCGACGCCGACGTGGAATCGAGCGCGATCGGGCCGCGCCTCGGCCTCGCCCTCCTCCGACACCAGGATCCCGTGCTCGCTCTCGCGCAGCACGAGCGTCTCGCCGGAGCGGAGCGAGCCTCCACACGCGACGCACGCGAACGACACGACCACGAGCAGAACGATCAGAGCGCGATCCACGATGGGGCCTCCTTCGAAGGTCGCGGTGATGGACGTGCCCGCGATCACGGGGCTTCACGCACCCAAGATCTTCGTTCCGGCCGTGTAGCGCGCGAACGAAGATCGGCTCAGCCGTTCGGCGCTCCCGTCCGGTCCCCGCGGGACGAGCACTCCCGCAGGGTCAGCACTCGATCACGTTGAGCGCGAGACCGCCGCGCGCGGTCTCCTTGTACTTCGTGCTCATGTCCGCGCCGGTCGCGCGCATCGTCGCGATCACCTTGTCGAGCGAGACGTGGTGCTTGCCGTCGCCCTGGAGCGCGAGCCGCGCCGCGTTGATGGCCTTGATCGCGCCCATCGCGTTGCGCTCGATGCACGGGACCTGGACGAGCCCGCCGATCGGATCGCACGTGAGCCCGAGGTTGTGCTCCATGCCGATCTCGGCCGCGTTCTCGACCTGCTCGGGGGTGCCGCCCAGCACTTCGGCGAGGGCACCCGCCGCCATCGAGCACGCGACGCCGACCTCGCCCTGACAGCCGACCTCGGCGCCGCTGATCGACGCGTTGCGCTTGTAGAGCGAGCCGATCGCCGCGGCCGTGAGAAGGAAGCGCACGATGCCGTCGTCGTCGGCGTTCGGCACGAAGCGCCGGTAGTACATCATCACCGCGGGGATGATCCCGGCCGCGCCGTTCGTCGGCGCGGTCACGACGCGCCCGCCCGCCGCGTTCTCCTCGTTCACCGCGAGCGCCCAGAGATCGACCCAGTCGAGCGCGATCATCGGATCGTGCTCGCCGCGCGCGTTCGCGCGCAGCTTGCGGTGCAGCGCGGCGGCGCGCCGCCTTACCTTGAGACCTCCAGGTAGGATCCCCTCGCGCCCGCAGCCGCGCTCGATGCAGCCCTGCATCGTGTGCCACACGCGCAAGAGCCCCTCGCGCACCTCGCGCTCGCTTCGCAGCGCGCGCTCGTTCTCCATCATCAGCGTCGCGATCGAGAGCCCGCGCTCCGCGCATCGCGCGAGCAGCGCCGCCCCGCTCGCGAAGGGATGCGGCACGTCGGTCGCGGCATGCGCCCCGGGCCCTTCGGCGACGCCCTCGGGCGTGATCACGAACCCGCCGCCCACCGAGTAGTAGATGCGCTCGTGCAGCACCTCGCCGCGCGCGTCCTCGGCGCAGAAGCGCATGCCGTTCGAGTGCAGCGGCAGGCGCTCGCGGCGATGGAACACGAGGTGCTCGCGCGGATCGAACGTGATCGTCGGTCCGCCGTGGAGGCGCAGCGTGCGCTCGCGCTCGATGCGCGCGATGCGCGCGGGCACCGAGTCGACGTCGACGACGTCGGGCTCGTCGCCCTCGAGGCCGAGCATCACCGCGACGTCGGTGCCGTGGCCCTTGCCGGTGTGGCCGAGCGATCCGTGCAGCGCGACGCGCACCGTCGCGACGCGCTGCGCGACGCCCGCCTCGACGACGCGCTCGCAGAACCGGCGCGCTGCGCGCATCGGGCCGACGGTGTGGGAGCTCGAAGGACCGATGCCGATCTTGAAGAGATCGAACGCGCTGACGAACGACACGCTCGGTAAGCTAGCAGCGCGCGCCGCGCACCGTCGAACGTCGATGTGGTGCGCGCTCACGGCGGGTGCGAACGGCTCACGAGCGCGTGCGGACGCGCACCGTGGGGTGCGACGTGGTGGGCCATAGTCGCGCCGATGCGACGCGCCCTGATTGCGATCACGACATGCCTCTTGTTCGCCGCTGCGTGCGGCGACGACGACGGCGCTGGCACCCCCGACGCGGGCCGCACCGACGGCGGCGCGGGAGTGGACGCGGGCGGCGCGATCGACGGCGGCGGCGCGATCGACGGCGGGGCGAGCGACGCGGGCGAGGGCGAGCTCGATGCCGGTCTCGACGATGCGGGCGAGGACGATGCGGGCGCGGACGACGCGGGCGCGGATGCCGCCGCGATCGACGCGGGCAGCACGCCGGACTCGGGCGCGGTGCGCACGCCGCTGCTCGTGCAGTGGTGCCCGACCTCGGGATCGACGCCGGCCGGCGCGTACCGCGGGACGCTCGCGTCGAGCCTCAACGAGGTCACCAGCTCGTGCACCGGCGGCTCCGCGCCCGGCCGTGACGCCGCGGTGCGCATCGAGCTGCCCGCAGGCGCGACGCTCACCGCGACGTACCGCCACGCGGGCGACGGCATCCTCTCGCTCGTCGACAGCTGCCCCGCGATCCCGACCTGCCTCGCGTCCGGCGTGTCGTCGTCGAGCGGCGAGACGCTCTCGTGGACGAACCCCGGCGCAGCGGCGAACCCCGTCTATCTGCTCCTCGACAGCGACGCGCTCGACGGGCCGCAGACGTTCGAGCTCGACCTCGCGATCACCGCGCCCTGACGACGCGTCCCCACGGGCGCGGTCGCGATCGTGTCCACGTCGCGTCGCCGCCCGGCGGCGCGAGCTCGTAGTCCCACTCGATCACCCGCACGAAGCGCGGCGCCGCTCCGTCGAACGGATCGCGCTCGAGCAGCGCGAGCACCGGTGCGCGCCGCTCGAGCAGCGCGATCTGGAGCGCGCGCACCCATGGCGCACCCTCGGGCCCGGTGAGCGCGGCGAACCACAACATCCAGTCGACGCGTGGCATGTGCGTGAGCGTGATCGGCAGGCCCTCCGCGAGATCGTCGCCCGGCTTGTAGCGGAAGTCGTACGCGACCCACGTCTCGCCATCGACGCTGCCCTCGATGACGAGCTCGGGGCGCTCGGTCGTCATGTCGGCGAAGAGCCCGTACGAGCTCGTCGCCCAGATCGCGTGGCTGCGCTCCATCATCGTCGCGATCTCGTCGCGCACCGGCGCGCCCAGCGAGCTCGCGAATTGCGCGATCTGAAGCACGATCAGCAGCGATGCGATCGCGGACGGCGCGACGACCTGCCACGGTCGCGCCGCCGCGACGCCGGGCGCGCGCCATCGCGCGGGGAGCACACGATCGATCACCGCGTCGTCGAGCAAGGGCACGCACAGCGCGATCGCCAGCAGGTTGAAGAACCCGTAGTTGCCGGTGATCGCGATCAGGCCCTGGAGCAGCAGGAATCCCGCGGCTGCGACGTGGCGCGCGCGCCGACCAGCGATGACGAAGAACGGCAGCGCGAGCTCGATCACGAACGTCACGATCGCGCCGAGCGTGTGCGTCCAGCGCGGCCCCGCGTGCATCCACGGCGAGAGCGGGCTCGGCAGCGGCTGCGTCTCGTAGTGGAACGAGAGCGCGCTCAGATCGCGCCACACCTCGTCGCCGACCCACTTCACGATGCCGCTCGCGAGCATCAGCCGCGCGACGAGCAGCCAGAGCGCCCAGCGCGCGACGTGCGGCGGCTCGCTCGCGCGCGCCGGCGTCGCGAGCACGGTGCGCCACGGCGCGACCAGCGCGGTCAGCCACAACGTCTCGATCAGCAGCGTGTCCCACTGCAGCGGGAAGAACGGCGCGCCGACGTTGACGATCGACACGTACCCGAGCGCCGCGACCACCGCGCTCGGCCCGGGCAGCACGCCGAGCGCGAGCATCAGCGACGCGAGCTCGCCGACCACGCAGAGCGCGCTCAGCGCGTCGTCGCTCGCGCCGGTCGAGAGCAGCAGCGTCGGTCGCGTCCACCACACGTCGTCGCCCATCGCGGCCTGCACCCGCGCGAGGCGCGGCGCGAGCGGGAGGATGCCCGCCTCGCCGAAGAGCCCGTGGAGCTGCGCGTGCGCCGACACGAACGCGCCGAGCGACGTCACCCCGACGAGGCGCGCGAAGAGCCACGTCGATCGCGCGTACGAGCTACGCACGTTCGATCAGCGCGCGCGTGATCGCAGGCACGTACTGGGTCGCGGTGCCGCGCAGCACCGCTGCGCTCGAGAGGCGCTCCGCGATCTGCGTGAACGGGCTCTCGTCCTGGTTCACCACGAGCATCGGCACGCGCCGGTGCGCCGCGACGTTCACGATGTGGCTCGGCAGCGTCGTCGCGCCCGACGTGCCGATCACCACGACGAGCGACGCGCGTCGCACCGCGTCCATCGAGCTCTCGAAGCGGAAGAGCGGCTCGTCGTAGCTCTCGTCGAACCACAGCACGTGCGGGCGCGACCATCGCCCGCGCCCACAGCACTGCAGCAGCGCGCGCTCCGCGTCCGCGATGCGCCGCGTCTTCGGCCACTCGAGCGAGATGCCCGCGGGGATCTCGCGGATGCGCGGGTGCAACTCCTCGGGGGACTCGTCCTCGCACCGCAGGTAGTCGATGTTCCCGTGGATCTGGAAGGTGCGCGCGGGCGTGCTCCCCGCGCGCAGGTGCAGCCCGTCGACGTTCTGCGTGATGAGGAGGAAGCGATCGCCGAGCGCGCGCTCGAGCTCCACCAGCGCGAGGTGCGCCGCGTTCGCGCTCGCGGCGCGGCACACGCTGCGTCGATAGAGGTACCAGGCCCAGACCTCCTCGGGCATGCGCGTGAACGCCTCGTACGTCGCGAGCTCCTCGGCGCGATAGTTCTTCGAGCCGATCGTCCAGTAGCCCTCGGGCCCGCGGAACGTCGGGATCCCGCTCTCCGCCGAGATCCCCGCGCCGGTGAGGAACAGCATCGGCCCCTCGCGCGACAGCGCGTCGTCGAGCAGCGCGAGCACCTGCGGTTCGAGCGTCATGCGTCGATCCTACAGAAAGCGCGCGCTCGGCACCGGACCGCCGAGGCGCTGGTGGAAGCGCTGACCGCTCGCGCGATGGAGCCCGAGCCGGTGCGCCTCGGGCAGCGACGCGAGCGCGCGTGCGATCGCGAGCACGTGGTCGCGCGACGTGACGCTCTCGTCCTCCTGCGTCGTCGCGAGGATCTCCGCCGCCAGCGCGTCGTCGCTGCGCGGGTCGGGCGCGGCGCGCGTGATCTGCTGCGTCGCGGGATCGACGACCATCGCGCCGCCGGTCCACGGGTGCGTGATCGACTGGTGCAGGATCGTCGTCACGTCGGGCGCGTACGCGAGCGGCTCGGTCCAGCACGACGCGTGCGCGAAGAGCCGCTGTCCGGGCGCGTGCGTGTGCAGCGCGCGCAGGAACGTCGTGTCCTCGATCGCCTCGAGCGACCACGCCACGACGAGCCCCTCGCCGCGCTCCACGCCGGGCGTCCAGTCGATGCACGGCACGCCCATCCGCGTCGCCGCCGCGCGCGCGAGGATGCGGCTCGGTCGATCGGGCGCGGCGATCACGCGCGACGTCCGCCCGAGCACCCCCGCGAGCCGCTCGATTCCCTCGCGCATCAGCGCCGGCGTGTCCTGCACGAACGCGTACCGCCCGCGCATCGGGTGGTCGTGCCCGTGCGGCGACTCGTGGAGCAGCAGCGATCCCGAGAGCACCGCGTGCCACGCGGTCAGCGCTCGATCGTCGAGCGTGATCCCCGCCGCGCGCAGCGCGTCCGCGCGCGCGAGCATCCCCTCGAGCGCGCCGCGCATGAACGCGACGCGCTCGTCGCCGTGGCTCGCGAGCTGCGCCACGCGCTTCCGCGGCACGTCGAGGTCGCCGCTCATGATCCAGTGGAAGCCGCTCAGGTACGCGCAGAACGGGTCGCGCTCGGGCGTGCCCGACGCATCGAGGAAGAGCGCGGCCTCGCCGCTCCGCGTCAGCCGCTCGAGCGCCGTCGCGAGCTCCGAGACGATCGCGGACTGCCCCGGCGCGATGCGGTTCGCGCGCGCGAGCATCGCCGCCGCGAAGTCGAACTGGCCTTGCTCGTAGAGGCCGTAGCCCGCGTCGTACAGCGCGCGCGCGTCGTCGGGCTCGCGCGCGATCTTCGTGATCGTCTCCGCGAGCGGCGCCGCGCCGAAGCGCCGCGACAGCTCCGCGAGCACTGCCGCCGCGCGCGCGAAGAGCGCGCGCTCCTCGAGCCCGCTCGCTGGATACCCGAGCACCGGGCGCAGCGCGAGGTACGCGCCCTCCGCGTCGTTCGACGCGAGCTTCTTCTCCGCCTCGTCGAGATCGCTCATCGGCGCGCAGCATCGCAGAGACGCAGCCGGCTGAACACGGCGCGCCATCGAGCGTCTATGCTCGCGTCACGATGCGGGCCCGCCTCGTCTCTTCCTTCGCCGTCGTCTGTCTCCTGCTCGCGCCGGCGCTCGCGCGCGCGCAGCGCAACCTCGACGTGGAGCGCTTCGCGCCCGCGCCCGACGGCGACGGCTTCCTCACGATCCCCGGCACACGCACGCCCGGCCCGTGGCGATGGAACGTCGCGCTCTGGCTCGGCTACGCGCACGAGCCGCTCACCGTGCGCCTCGCCGACGGCTCCACCGTCCCCGCGATCGAGAACCGCTTCGGCGGTGATCTCCTCTTCCAGCTCGGCATCCTCGGCCGCTTCGCCGTGGTGATCGACGCGCCGATCGTCCTCTACCAGGACGGCGAGCCGCAGGTGATCGACATGCGCGGTCCGCTCCAGACCGTCGCGCTGCGCGACCCGCGCATCGCGGTCCGCGCGCGCCTGCTCGGCGAGGACGCGACGGAGGAGCGCGAGCGGCACGAGGGCGAGGGCCTCGCGATCCAGATCGCGACCACGGTCCCGATCGGCCACGAGGACACCTACGCGAGCGAGGGCAACCCGCAGCTCGACGGCGCGCTGCTCGCCGACTTCCACCTGCTCGATCTCGGCGTCGGCGGCATCGTCGGCGTGCGCCATCGCTTCGCCGAGCCGCGCATCCTCGGCGTGCCGTTCCGCAACGAGCTCTACTTCGGGCTCGGCCTGCAGGTGCCCGCGTTCTTCGTCGACGATCTCTTCGCGCTCGCCGAGGTGAACGTCGCGACCGATCTCGAGAATCCGTTCGGCGAGGAGGCGAGCACGTACGTCGAGTGGCTGCTCGGAGTGCGCGGCCGGCCCACGCGCGACGTCGAGCTCTCGCTCGCGGGCGGCACCGGGCTCACCGGCGGCGTCGGCACCACCGCGTTCCGGATCGTCGCGGGCGTGTCGTGGGCGCCGCGCTTCCACGATCGCGATCACGACCAGATCGGCGACGACGACGACGACTGCCCGACGCTGCCCGAGGACGTCGATCAGCACCTCGACGAGGACGGCTGCCCCGAGCCCGACAACGACGGCGATCTGGTGCCCGACCTCGACGATCGCTGCCCGAACGAGGCCGCCGACTTCGGCAGCGACAACGACGACGACGGCTGCAACGATCCGCAGCTCGATCAGGACGCGGACGGCGTGCTCGACGCGAGCGACACCTGCCCCGCGGTCGCCGAGGACGCCGACGGGCACGACGACGGCGACGGCTGCCCCGACCTCGACGACGACGGCGACGACGTGCCGGACGATCGCGACGCGTGCCGCGCCGAGCCCGAGGATCGCGACGGCGCGAGCGACGACGACGGCTGCCCCGATCTCGACGACGACGGCGACGGCGTCCCGCAGGGCGTGGATCGCTGCGAGGGCGCGGCCGAGGATCGCGACGAGATCGACGACGCCGACGGCTGCCCCGACGTCGACGACGATCGCGACGGCGTGCTCGACGCGAGCGACACGTGCCGCGATCGCGCCGAGGACGTCGACGGGCGCGCCGACGAGGACGGCTGCCCCGAGCCCGGCGGACGCGCGGCATGGCGCGTCGAGGGCACCGCCGGCGCGCCCGATCGGGTGATCACGGGCAGCGCGCCGCGCTTCGCGGCGGACGGATCGATCGCGCCCGCGTCGAGCGCGGCGATCGATCAGCTCGCGCGGCTCGTCATCGCATCGTGGGGCACGCGCGCCCGCGTCGCGATCGGGGGTGCCGCGGACGAGGCCCGCGTGGCGGGGCTCCGCGCGGCACTGATCGCCCGCGGTGTGAGCGAAGGTGCGATCGACGTCGTGGCCGATCCCTCCGTGCGCGGCCTGCGCGTGACCTTCGCGCAGTGATCCCGGCGGGATGCATGACGATACGGGGCGCTCGAAGGTCGGTGTGCACGTGGGAGCGTGGCGCACCGTTTTCGGTGCGAGCCGTTGACGACGACGATCGCGGGAGAGACGCTTCCTCGTCGATGGCGGTCCGGCTTCCGTCCCTCGCGCGGACGACCCGAGGCGTCCTCCTCGCAGCGCTCGCAGCGATCTTCGTCGCGGCGATCGCGATCGCGCCCCTGCGCGCGCAGGATCGGACGACGGTGCTCCGCGTGCTCCGCGAGAGCCGAGACTTCCGCGCGCGCGTGCGCGCCGCGATGGCGCTCGGCGCGAGCGCGGACCCCGCGATGGCCGGCCCCCTCGCGGGCGCGCTCTCCGACGCCTCGCCCGCGGTGCGCGCGGCTGCTGCGGAGGCGCTCGGTCGCCTCGGCAACCCCGACGCGCTCCCTTCGCTCCGCAGCGCGCTCGCCGATCGCGAGCGCGAGGTGCGCGACGCGGCGGGCCGCGCGATCCGCGCGATCGGTGGCTCGTCCTCGAGCGCGTCGTCGAGCACGCCGCCGCCCGCGCACGATCCGCTGCGCATGCCCTCGGTCGAGGTGGTGCCGCGCGAGCGCGACGTCGACTGGGGCTCGGTGCGCTACGTGGTCGTGCTCGGCGACATGCAGAACCGCAGCGGCTTCACGCACGAGCGGCTGCAGTCGATGCTCTCGCAGGAGGTGCACCGTCACCTGCTCGTGCTCCGCGGCGTCGCGGCGCTCGACGGTGTGTCGCCCGACGCGGATCGCGAGATCGCGCGGCGGCGGCTGCCGCGCATGCGGCTCGAAGGATCGATCACGCGCGTGCATCGCCAGGCGCACGGGCGTGACCTGCAAGTGCGCTGCGAGGTCGCGCTGATGCTGATGGACGAGCCGGGGCGCAGCATCCGCGCGGCGCTCAACGGCGCGGCGACCGGGATGGAGCGCGCGTCGTCCTCGCGCGCGCAGCAGGAGGCGCGGCTCGCGGAGCAGGCGCTGCAGGGCGCGGTGCGCAGCGCGATGAGCGGCGCGGCCCGCGCGATCACCGCGAGCGTGCGCTGAAGAGCGACACGCCACCGGCGGCGAGTCACACGGCACCTGCGGCGAGTTACACGGCACCGGCCGCCAGTCACACGGCACCGGCGGCGAGTTACACGGCAGCGGGCGGCGAGTCACACGGCACCGGCGGCGAGTCACACGGCACCGGCGGCGGGTCACACGGCACCGGGCGGCGAGTTACACGGCACCGGCGCCCAGTTACACGGCACCGCGCGCCAGTCACACGGCACCGCGCGCCAGTCACACGGCACCGCGCGCCAGTCACACGGCACCGGCCGCCGGACGCTGCGCCACGACGACCGCCGGCTGCCGCACGGCCAGCCCACGACACCCGACGCTGGTTGCGCGGCGCCGGGTCGCGCTAGATTCCGCCGCCGTGCGCCGCCTCCTCTTCCTCTTCACCCTCGCGCTCCTCCCCTCGATCGCCGCGTGCACGCCCCAGGGCGATCCCGGCATCGGCGCGGAGGGCCTCACCGACGACTTCGAGCGCGAGGAGCTCGGCGACCTCTGGCACAACACCGGCGCGAGCTGGCGGATCGTCGATGGCCAGCTGAACATCCGCAACGCGCGCAACCGCCCGCTCTGGCTCCGGCGCACGCTCCCGCGCGACGTGCGCATCGAGTTCGACGTGCGCAGCGAGAGCCCCGACGGCGACATCAAGGTCGAGATCTTCGGCGACGGCAGCTCGCGCGCGACGACCGAGAGCTACACCGCGACGAGCTACGTCGTGATCTTCGGCGGCTGGAGCAACAGCATGAACGTGCTCGCGCGCATGGACGAGCACGGCGCCGATCGCGTCGTGGGCGCGCGCCGCCGCGTCGAGCCGGGCCGCACCTACCGCATGCGCATCGAGCGCCGGGGCTCGCGCATCACCGCGTGGGTCGACGACGAAGAGCTGGTCTCGATGGACGATCCGCGCCCGCTCGAGGGCCCCGGGCACGACCACTTCGCGTTCAACGACTGGCAGGTCGAGCTCTGGTTCGACAACCTGCGGATCACCCCCCTCTGACCGCGAGCGCTCGGCGACCGCGCGCGGTTTCCAGCGCTGTCGGATCCCCGACGAAGTCCCGCGATCGATCTCCCGCGCGCGCCCTCGTCCGCGATACAGTCGTGCCGCTGTACCGATGAGCCCCGGGGAGTACGAGCAGCTCTTGCACGACGCGGAGGTGCGTCTCGCGCGCCTGAAGTCGCTCTACGAGCAGTACTTCCAGGGCATCGAGAAGCTCGAGCCGGCGATCCCGCGCAAGGAGCTCGAGCGCGTGCTCGACATCCTGCGCAAGAACCAGCCGCGCAACACCGCGCTGCGCTTCCGCACCCAGATGCTGATCGCGAAGTACGGCACGTACGTGACGTACTGGCAGCGCATCGCCCGGCAGATCGAAGAGGGCACCTACCGTCGCGACGTCGTGCGCGCGCAGCAGCGCCGACACCGCGACGAGGCGCGCAAGAAGCGCACGAAGGACGGCGAGGCCGAGACGCCCGGCGCGTGGGAGCTCGACGTCGACGTCGACGAGGTCGAGGACCTGCGCAACTTCTCGTTCGACGACAGCGACGTCGACGCGATCCTCGGCGCGCTCGGTCCCTCGGCCCGCGAGCCGAGCGTCCCTCCGCCCGCGCGTCGCCTCTCGCCGTTCGGCTCGAGCATGCCGCCGCGGCCCAGCGCGCCGCCCGACGCGCTGCGCGCACCGCTGCCCGCGTCCCCGCCGCTCTCCGCGCCGAAGCCCGCGATCGCGCCGAAGCCCGCGACCGCGACGTTCGCGAAGCCCGTGAGCGCGACGTTCGGCAAGCCCGGCACCGCGACGTTCGCGAAGCCCGTCGCCGGCGCCCCCGCCGCGCCCAGCGCGCCGCTTCGTCATGCCGACGCGCCGCCCGGCTCCGCGCCGCGCGCGATCCCCCAGCTCCCGCAGCGACCCGCGGCCGCCGTGCCGCGCCCGCCCGCGCCTCCTCCGCCGCCTCGTCCGCCCGTCGCAGCGAGCCGCGAAGGGCTCGACGACGCGAACATGCGCAGCCTCTACGACCGCTACGTCGAGGCGCGCCGGCGCAACAACGAGCGCGTCGACAACGTCCGCTACGAGACGCTCGCGCAGAGCGTGCAGCAGATGCTGCCGAAGCTGCGCGAGAAGCACGGCGATCGGAAGATCGACTTCGACATCGTCGTGCAGAACGGCAAGGTCGGGCTCAAGCCGAAGCTCGGGTGAGGTCGCGATGGATCGACGGTTCGTGCTCGCGGGGATGGCGCTCACCCTGATCTCGTGCGGCGACGATCCAGCGCCCGTCGTCCTCGAGCCGTGGGATCCACCCGCGCAGCCCTGGGTGCGCTCCGATCGCGCGCGCTTGCGCGACGACGCGGATCGCGTGCTCGTGTTCCGCGGCATCAACGCGCGCGTCGAGGGGCTCTTCGACGTGACGTTCGACGACGGTCGCCTGCCGCTCGAGGAGATCCCCGCGTTCACGATCGACGACGCGCGGCGCATGCGCGCGCTCGGCCTCAGCGCGCTGCGACTGCCGATCAACTGGTCGGGCATCGAGCCGGTTCGGGGCGAGTACTCGGAGGCGTACCTCGAGCGCCTCGAGGAGGTCGTCGATCTCTGCCGCCAAGCGGGCGTGCACGTGATGATCGACTTCCACCAGGACGCGTACTCGAAGGAGATCGGCGAGGACGGCGCGCCGCTCTGGGCGATCCACCCGCCGCCCGACGAGCTGCTCGGCGGACCGCTCGGCGATCTCGAGGCGCGACGCACGAGCGAGCAGGTGCTCCGCGCGTTCGCGGGGTTCTTCGACACGCGCGACGAGGACACGACCGACGTGATGCTGCAGGCCGCGTACTTCGCGATGGCGCGGCACGTCGCGGAGCGCTTCGCCGATGACCCGTGGGTGCTCGGCTACGACCTCTACAACGAGCCGATCGCGGACGATCGGCTGCTCGTCGACTTCCACGCGCGCATGGCCGCGGAGCTGCGCGAGGTCGACGATCGCCACCTGATGTTCTTCGAGCCCAACTCGGTGCGGAACCTGACCGAGATGGGGCCGCGCGCCTCGGCGCCGTTCCCCGACGACGGGGGCGCGTACGCGGTGCACCTCTACACGCTCGCGTTCCGCGATCCGCGCAACGAGCTCGACACGGTCACGCTCGAGCGGCTGCGGCCCAACGTCGAGCGCGGGCTGACGGAGGCGTCGCTCTTCGACGTGCCGATGTTCGTCGGCGAGTGGGGCATCCGCCCGGACTCGCCGGGCTCCGACGACTACGTGCGCTTCATGCACGAGCTCTTCGACGAGACGTTCACGAGCGCGACGGTGTGGCTGTGGAAGGAGAATTCCCAGGGCAGCTGGGGCTTCCACGACTACGACCCGGAGAGCGGCGCGTTCACCGAGCGCGACGCGGTCGTGCGCGCCCACGCGCGCGTCTACGCCGAGGCGATCGCGGGCGAGCCGATCTCGATGCGCTACGACCTCGACGCGCGGCGCTTCGAGCTCGTCTACGAAGGGCGCGCCGACGACGCGCCGAGCGTCGTGTACGTGCCCGACGCGGCGTACTTCGCGCCCTCGTTCACGGTGCGCTGCGACGAGCGCGCGATCGAGCCCACGCCACCGCGTGATCCCGCGACGGGGCGCGTCGAGATCGTGTGCGGCGGGCCGGGGCGCCGCACCGTCGTGCTCGAGGCCACCGACTGATCGCTTGCGGTCGGCGAGGCGCGCACCGAGAGGATCGGGATGCGCCGCGCCGTGTCCGCAGCACGCATCGCGCTGGTCTCGGTCGCCGTCGTGCTGGCGCTCGCGATCGCGAGCGTGGTCGTGCTCGCGTCGATCGA
The DNA here is from genome assembly GCF_000737325.1 of Sandaracinus amylolyticus. Taxonomy (NCBI): domain Bacteria; kingdom Pseudomonadati; phylum Myxococcota; order Polyangiales; family Sandaracinaceae; genus Sandaracinus; species Sandaracinus amylolyticus. Next base: position 7,339,054 of record NZ_CP011125.1, on the reverse strand, counting down.
TCAGCGCGCGCTGACCGAGCGTGTGGTCGATCGCGTCGTGGCGGGCGCGTCCGAGAGCCTGGGGCGCGAGGTCACGTTCGAGGGCGCGCGAGGGCGGCTGCTGCCCGACGCGCGCGTGACGATCGAGGGCCTCCGGGTCGCAGGTCGGGCCGGTGAGCCGCCGCTCGTCGAGGTCGACGAGCTCCAGGTGCAGCTCCGCACGTGGCCGATCCTGCGCTCGCTCGGGCGCGAGGTCGCGATCCGCGAGGTCGCGGCGGTGCGGCCGTCCGTGCAGCTGATCCGCGACGCCGAGGGCAGCTGGAACGTGGAGGACCTCGCGCGAGAGCGCGCCGGTGCGGAGGCCGAGGTGACGCTGGCGCGGCTCGAGACGGTCGACGGCACGGTGAGCGTGATCGATCGCGGCGCGCAGGGTGCGAGCGAGACCGCCGTCGCGCTCACCGACGTCGACGCGGAGGCCGAGATGCACGGGCGCGCGCTCTCGCGGCTCCGGGTGCGCGCGGCGCTCGCGAGCCGTGCGCAGAACCTCGACGTCGATCTGGCGTTCGACGTCGCGCGAGGCGGCGCGGGCGTGGCGCACGCGCTGGAGGGCGGCTTCCCGCGGGTGCGCGGGACGATCGCGCTGCGCGACGCCGATCTCGTGCGCCTCGGCGGCGTGGTCCCGGCGGGGATGTCGCGCGTGCTGCGCGGCGGCCGAGTCGGCGTCGAGGCGGACGTCGCGACGCGCGACGACGGGCACTACGAGCTGCGCGGCGACGCGCGGCTCTCGGGGGTGCGCATGCGCGGCGGCGAGCCCGCCGAGGGATCGATGCGCGTGAACGCGCGCGTCGATCCCGCGTCGCCCGCGACGTTCCGCGCGGAGGTCGAGCGCGCGTCGCTGCGCGGTCCGGGCGTCGAGCTCGCGGGCTCGGGCACGTTCACGGCGAGCCCGCGTCGCGTGACGTTCGACGCGCACGGCCCGCTGCTCGATCTCGACGTGCTGCTCGCAGCGATGCCCGAGGGCGCGAAGCGCGCGGACGAAGGGCGACGCGACGTGGTGCCGCCGGGCGTACGGCGCACGCTCGAGGACACGAGCGCGCGCGGGACGGTGCGCTTCGATCGCGTCGTGAGCGGCCCGCTGGAGCTCCAGGATCTCGCGGCGACCGCGCGGCTGCGCGCCGGCGTGCTCGAGCTCGAGGCCGGCGAGGCGAAGCTGTACGGCGGACGCGTCGTCGCGTCGGGCACGCGCGTCGATCTCGGCCCCGAGGTGCCGGCGTGGACGCTGCGCGCGCGCCTCGAGAGCGTCGACGTCGCGGCGATGACGCGCGACGTCTCGGGGGACGAGCCGCTGATCGGAGCGCTCACCGGGCGCATCGACGCGACCGGCGCGGGCGCGCGCTGGGAAGACGTGCAGTCGAGCGCGGGTGGCTCGGGCGTGATCGAGCTGCACGACGGGACGCTGACGACCGGCGATCTGAGCGCGGCCGTCGCGACGGCGGCGGGGGACGCGCTGCGGCTCGCCGGGCGCGGCAGCGCGCGCGTCGACGCGGTGCGCGAGGGGCGAACCGATCTCGGCGCTCTCCGCATCGCGTTCCGGATCGAGCAGGGCTCGGTCGTGCTGCGGCAGCCGCTGACGGTGGAGGCGCCGTTCGGCGCCGCGCGGCTCGACGGCCGCATCGGCCTCGATCGATCGCTCGAGCTCTCGGGCACGGCGGTGCTCTCGCCGGACTTCATCGACGAGATCGCGGGCGTGCGGCCCGCGGGCCCGATCGAGGTGCCGCTCTCGATCGGCGGATCGCTCAGCGAGCCGGAGGTCTCGCTCTCGTCCGAGGCGCTCGCGTCCGCGCTCTCCGAGACGGCGCTGCGCGAGGGCGCGCGCGTGCTCGAGCAGGAGCTCGGCGAGCGCGCAGGAGAGGGCCTGCGCGACCTCGGACGGCGCATCCCGATCCCCGGCCTCTGAGCCGGGAGCGACGCGCCTCCCCCGAAGCGCGCGCTCCCGGACCGTATCGATCACCCGATCACGAGCAGGCCCATCGCCTCGCACTCGCTCGCGAGCACGGTGCCCGCGGGCACTTCGTCTCCGAGCCCCGCGCGACGCGCGATCTCGCGGGCCGCGCCGCGCAGCTCGCGCGTCGTCGGCACCTCGGAGGGCGTCGGCGCGGTCACGCAGCGCGCCTTCGCGAGGCGCCACGCGGCGGCGGGCAAGCTGCCCGCCTCCTCGAGGAGCTTCCGATGCGCGTCTCGCGATCCGAGCGAGAGGAGCCACTCGGTCAGCGTCATCCCGCTGCTCATGGCGCTCACCTCCTGTCCGGAGCGGAGCTCCGGAGGTCCAGAACACGACGAGCCCGGCCCTCCGCGCTCGTCGATGCCTCGTCCGCGGGCCCGCGAGCGGTCGCTCCGGGCCCGCGCCTCGCACCGCCGAGGGCCACTGCCAGCCTCGTGCCGCTCGCGGAGCGGCGTGCGGACGTCGCGTAATCCCTCGCTCGCGTAGAGTCCTGCCTCGCTGCGTGGCGATCGTGCGCGCGTGGTGCAGAGAGGGACTACGATGCGCGCTCCATGCAGCTCGGTGTCTTCGTCGCATTGATGATCGTCGCGGGCGCGATGATCGCGTTCCAGTCTCCGATCAACGCAGCGCTCGCGCGCTCCGTCGGCGTGTACAACGCGACCTTCGTGTCGTTCGCGACCGGCGTCGTCATCGCGGGCATCGTCGCGGTGCTGACGGGGGGCGGTGGCTCGCTGAGGCAGCTGTCGTCCGTACCGTGGTGGCAGTGGATCGGCGGTGCGCTCGGCGTGGCATACGTCACCACGATCATCGTCGCCGTACCGCGCATCGGCGTGACGACGATGATGGTCGCCGCGCTCGCCGGTCAGCTCACGACCGCGATGGTGATCGATCACTTCGGGTGGTTCGGGATCGAAGCGCGCGCGATGGACTGGCGCCGCGCGATCGCGCTGCCGCTCCTCGCGGCGGCGCTCTATTTCATCCACAAGAGGTGAGCCCCTGCAGGAGTGCTCGTCCCGCGGGTCCCGGACGGGAGCGCGCGAAGCGCGCGGACGATCACTCCGCGGCGTCCTTGCCGACGCCGGGCTCGCGGACCTGCTGCAGCGTGTCGAGCATCTCGTCCACGGGCGGCGCCGCGGGCGGCGGGACGTCGCCTTCCCGTGCCGGCGGAGGCGGCGGCGGGAGCCCGCTCGCGCGCTCGTCGAGCGTCTTCCAGCCCCACTCGCGCCGCTTGCTCTCCACGTACTCGTGCGAGCCGAGCAGGACCGCGATCCATCGCGTGTCCTCGTTCACCTCGAGCGCGCTGCGCAGGAGCATCGTGAGCGGCGCCGCGAAGAGCGCGCCGACCGGGCCCCACAGCCAGAAGAAGAAGAACATCGACGCGAAGACGACGAGCGTCGAGAGCCCGAGCGTCTTCCCCATCAAGCGCGGCTCGAGCACGTTGCCGATGACGAAGCCGATCGACAGGTGCCCCGCCGCCACCGCCGCCGCGCCGCCGGGCCCGAGCGTCAGCAGCGCGACGAGCACCGGCGGCACCAGCGAGATCGCGGGGCCCAGCGACGGGATGTAGTTCAAGAGGAACGCGAGCAGGCCCCAGAGCAGCGGGAAGTCGAGCCCGCAGACGGCCATCCAGCACCCGGTGAGCACGCCGGTGAGCACCGAGAGCACCGTCTTCACCACGAGGTAGCGCTGCACCTCGTACGCGGCGATCGCGGTCTTCTCGATGTGCGGGTTCGCGCGCCCGAGCAAGAGGTGCAGCTTCTCGCGCGCCCCGCGGGTCTCGAAGAGGAGGAACCCGAGCAGGAGCAGCACCATGAGCGCGTTGCTCACGATCTGCGTGAGCTCGTGCACGAGGTCGCCGACCACGCCCATCACCGCGCCGGCCGAGCGCAGCTCCTCGAGCAGCGCGTAGTCGACGGGCAGGTGCCACGAGCGCGCGAGATCGACCGTGGAGTGCGCGAGGTCGTCGAGCGCGAGCTGGTATGCGGGCAGCGCCTCCACGAAGCCGAGGAACGACGTCCAGAGCAGCGCGCCGAAGCCGACGACGAGCCCGATGTCGAGCAGCACCGTGAGCAGGATCGCGAGCGCCTCGGGCAGGTGCGCGCGGCGCTCGAGGAAGCGCACCACCGGCACCGAGATCACCGCGAGGAACAGCGCGCTGATGAACGGCAGGAAGAACCCACCGGCCACCCGCAGCCCCGCGATGACCACCACGAGCGCCGCGAGGACCAGCACGGTCTTCACCGGCGCGCCATCTCGCATGAATCGACAACCTAGCCCCGTGGCCAGGGCCCGTCACGCGACGCGCCCGCTGCCGACGGTCACGATCGCGTCACGGTGCTGCGCCGAAGAGCGCCGCGAAATTGTCGCTCATCCGCGCGCGCACCTCGTCCTCGCTGCACTTCCAGAGCTCGGCCGCGAACGCCGCGGTGCCCGCGACGTGCGCAGGCTCGCTGCGCTGTCCCGGCTCGGGCGCGAGGTAGGGACAGTCGGTCTCGAGCAGCACCTTGTCGCGCGGCAGCGTCTCGAGCATGCGCGTGAACGCCTCGTTGCGTCGCGCGTTCGCGGGGATCGAGAGCCAGTGGCCGCGATCCGCGATCTCGCGCGCGAGCTTCACGCGCCCGCCGAAGCAGTGCCAGTCGACGCGCTTCGCGCCCATCTCGTCGAGGATCTCGAGCGCGCGCCGCTCGCGCTTGCGGGTGTGGATGATGATCGGCTTGTCGTGCTCGAGCGCGATCGCGACGAGCGCCCGGAAGACCTTCTCCTGCGCGTCCCACAGCGCCTCGGGCACCCAGTATCCGTCGAGCCCGATCTCGCCGATCGCGAACGCCTCGCGCGCGTGATCGCGCACCCACGCGACGCCTTCCTCCGCGCTCACCGGCGGCACGTCGCGCGGATAGTCGACGCCCATCGCCTCCATCTCGCGGAGCACGGTGTCGACCGGATAGAACCCGAACGCGGGCTTCACGATCGGCGCTCCTCCGCCCCCGGGGAAGCGCGCGGCGAGGGCGCGCACCGCCTCGTTGTCGGTCGGGTTGAGCCCGTTCGAGACGATCGTCGTGACGCCCGCGGCGCGCGCGTTCGCGATCACGTCGTCGACGCGCGGTGCGAGCTCGGGGTGCGTGAGGTGTGCGTGGACGTCGAACAGGCCCATGAGGTGGGCGCAGTTCTAGGGCTCGGTCACGAGCGAGTCGATCGGCGAGAGCACCGATGCGCCCCGCGGTCGAGGCGCGAGGAGGAGGAATGCCGCTGGCATTTCGACGACGAGCAACGACGGCCGCGGGGATGCAGCGGCGCTCGGAGCCCGACCTGCTCGTGACCGGGCCCTCAGGGCCCGGCGGGCTCGGTGTCCGCTGCGGGCTCGTCCTTCTTGCGCGGCTCGCGCCCCGTCATCCACGCGACGACGCCGAGCAGCAGCACGAGGAACACGCTCGCCGCGACGATCCACAGACCGAGCGCGGTGTGCTGCACGAACATCTGCAGCAGCACGTAGAGCGAGTACCCGATCAGCCCGACGGCGATGCCGACCGCGACCTGCGCGGACCAGCGGAAGCCCATGAACGCGACCGCCGTGAGCGCGATGCCGAGCGCCGGCACGAGGAAGAGCAGCGGCGCGGGCGTGCCGACGAGCGTGTCGGTGCTCGTCGCGAGGGTGAGCCCGCTGTGCTCGACCATCTGGCCCGCCGCGTCGCCGGCCCCGTTCTCGCGGTACCACGGCAGGAAGAAGCCCACGAGCAGCGCGAGACCGCCGAACCCGATCATCACGCGCAGCGCGATCTGCAGCGGCGTCTGCGCCTTGCTGCTCGCCGCGGTCGAAGCGGCCGCGGGCGTCGCGAGGCTCGCGTCGTCGTCGTCGCTCGCGCTCTTCTTCGTGGTGGAGGGGAGGGGCTCGGCCATCGCGGAATCGACCTTACCGCAACTCGCGCGTCGATGTGTGCGCGACTGGCGCGAGGCATCTCCACGCGGCAACCTCGCGCGCCGTGGAATTCCCGAGACCCGTCGATCCCGAGTTCGTCGCCGACTGTCCGTATGGCCCGGGCGGGCTCCTCATCGATGCGATCCTCGCCGTCGATCCCGCGGCGAGCATGGTGCGTGCGCGCATGCCCACGCACGACGAGCTGCCGCTGACGCGCGAGCAGCGCGCGCACCCGGTGCGTCATCCGCGCCACGTGAGCGGTGGGCTCATGGTGCACATGACGGGCATGGTCGGCTTCGCCCACGCCTACTACGTGCTCGGGCTGCGCCACGCCGACGGATGGATCGGCTACGGCGGGCGCATCCACAACGCGCGCTTCCGCGCGCTCGCGTCGCCGGGCGAGCCGATGGAGCTCGAGTGCGTCGCGAAGCTCGTGCGCCGCGGCGCCAAGCGCGTGCTCGCGCGCTACGACCTGCGCTTCTACCAGGGCGCGAAGCTGATCTACGAGGGCGATCAGACCGCGATGTGGCTGCGGCTCGAAGAAGGCACCGACCTCACCGCGCTCGAAGACTGATCGTGCGCGCGCGCGATCGCGCGCCCCAGCGCGTCGTGATCGCGACCTCGTCGCCGCGCAGCGTGATCGAGTGCGCGCCCCCGGCGCCATGGCGCGAGAGCGTTCGCGCCTCGAGCAGCGCGCCGTCGTCGATGCGCAGCACCGCGAGGTGCAGCTCGGCGCCCAGCGCCGAGCAGTCGGACCAGCGGACGCGCGTGAGCACCGCGACGCGGCGCGCGTCGGCATCGAAGCTCATCGCGAGCACCGACGTCTCGTCCGCGATGACCGGCCACGGGATCGCGAGGGCGCGCACCAGCGATCCGTCGGCGACGCGATGCACGCGCACGAATTCGGGCGCGCACGACGGCGTGACCGGCACCGTGACCCCGCTCGTCCCGAAGCACGCGCCGGCGGTCGCGACGAGCGTGCCCGAGGGATCGATCACCGCGTGGGTGAGGCGCGCCGGGCGGTGGCGCGCGCCGGTCCCCACCGATCCGTCGCGACGCGGCGGCGGATAGCCGGGGAGCACGACGTCGCCGATCTGCACGCGATCCGCGGCGACGACCGGCATCTGCGCGTGGGCCGGCGCAGCCGCGACGAGGAGGGCGAGGACGACGAGCCGCGTGCGCACGTCCAGCGTACGTCGGAGCACGGCTCGTCGATTCCCGGGGATGGGACCTAGATCGCTCCCGATGCGGATCGTCGTGATCGGTGGGCGCGGGTTCCTCGGCTCGCGCGCGGTGCGCGCGCTGCGGGGCGCGCCGGGCGTGGAGGTCGTGTGCGCCGGGCGACACGGGGATCTCGTCGTCGACCTGCATCGGCCCGAGACGTTCGCCGCGCTGGACGGCGCCGACGTGGTGGTGAACGCCTCGAGCTCGCACCTCGCGCCACCCGATGCGCTCGCCGCGTTCTGCCTGACGCGCGGCCACGTGCTGCTCGAGGCGAGCTCGGATCGTGTCGTCGTGGAGCGTTTGCTCGACACGTTCCGCGGGCGCGACGCGCAGGGCGCGCTGGTGCTGGGCGCGGGGATCTTCACCGGGATCAGCAACGCGCTCGCCGCGCACGCGTCGCGCGCGGTCGGCGGCGCGAGGTCGATCGAGCTCGGGGTGTCGAGCTCGCCGTTCTCCGGCGCGGGCGGCGGCACGATCGATCTGATGGCGGACGCCGTCGCGACCCCGACGCGCGTCGTGCGCGCCGGGGCGCGCGTCGACGCACCGCCGATCGCACCGGGACCGGCGATGCCGTTCGTCGAGGGCGAGCGCGCGACGGTCCACGTCGCGTTCGCCGAGCCGGTGATGGTGCACGCGAGCACGGGCGCGAGGGACGTCGCGATGTACATGGCGCCGGCGCCCGCGTGGCTGCGCCGTGCGTTCCTCGCGCTGCCGCTCTCGCTCGTGCGCAGCCGCGTGTTCGGCGCGCTCTTCCGCGTGTACTTCCGCTTCCTGCGGCGCGTGCTGCTGCGCTCCGTGGTCACGCGCGTCGGGCTGGTCGCGCGGGCCCGTCGCGACGAGCGCGAGCACGTCGCGATGCTCTCGTTCGACGACGGGTTCGACGCGGGCGGCGTCGCGATCGCGGCGACGGCGCTCGTGCTCGCGCGTCGCGGCGGGCGCGTCTCGGGGACGTTCGTCGTCGACGAGCTCGTCCCGCTCGACGTGATGCTCTCGGTGATGCGCCAGATCGACGGGAGCCTGCGCTTCACCGCGCGCGGCGTGAGCGACTGAGCCCCGCCGCGCGCGTCGCCGCGCGTCAGCAGCCCGTGTGCGTGATGCAGCGCGTGATCGGCCCGCGGCACTCGCGGGTCACGCACGAGATGTCGCGGCAGTCACCGCCGACGAACGCGTTGATCGCGCAGTTGACCGCCTCGTCGAGGAAGACCTGCGCGCTCGGGCACGTCTGCGCGCCGCACGCGAAGATGCACGAGAGGTTGAAGTCCGGGATGCCGCCGCCGCCGAACTCGAAGCAGCCGAGCACGCACATGAAGCTCTCGCTGCACGAGTTGAGCTCGCACATGCCGCAGTCGCTCGGGCAGTTCACGCACGTCTCGGAGCGCGAGCTCTCGCAGCGCATGTTCCCGCAGAACGCGCACGAGCCGCAGTCCGCCGCGCAGCTCGAGCAGCTCTCGGTGCCGCTGCAGCGACCATCGCCGCAGCCCATGCAGCGACCGCAGTCCTCGGCGCACGTGAAGCACGTCTCGCCCGCCGCCGCGTCGCACGTTCCGTCGCCGCACGGATCGCACTCGCCGCAGTCCGCGGGGCACGAGAAGCAGTCCTCGTCGGGCGGCTCGCAGAAGCCCGCGCCCGCCGTGCCCGGGCCGCAGCGCGAGCACGCGCCGCAGTCCTCGGGGCACGATCCGCACGTCTCGCCGCGCGCCGCGTCGCAGCGACGATCCCCGCACGTGCTGCACACGCCGCAGTCCATCGGGCACGTGCTGCAGTCCTCGGTCGCCGTGTTGCACGTGCCGTTGCCGCACGTCTCGCAGCGCCCGCAGTCCTCGGGGCACGAGCTGCACGTCTCGGTGCTCGAGCACATCCGGTCGCCGCAGCGCACGCAGCGACCGCAGTCGGTCGCGCACGTCGCGCACGTCTCGCCGCCGTCGCACATGCCGTTGCCGCAGGTGTCGCAGCGGCCGCAGTCGACCGCGCACGACGAGCACGTCTCGCCGGTGCCGCACGTCCCGTCGCCGCAGCGCGCGCACGCGCCGCAGTCGCCGGGGCAGGAGAAGCAGCTCTCGCCGTCGTTGCACGTCCCGTCGCCGCACGTCGCGCACGCGCCGCAGTCCTCGGGGCAGCTGCGACAGCTCTCGGTCGGATCGCACGTGCCGTCGTCGCAGGTCTCGCAGACGCCGCAGTCGCTCGGGCAGATCGTGCAGTCCTCGCCGTCCGTGCACATCCCGTCGCCGCATCCGCCGCACGCGCCGCAGTCGACCGCGCACGACTCGCACGTCTCGCTCGGGTTGCAGCGTCCGTCGCCGCAGCGCGCCGCCGGCGCGTCGCTCCCCGGCGCGTCGGGCGGAGGCACGTCGCCATCGACCTGTGGTCCTGCGTCGAAGCCGTCGACCGGTCCGGTGCGCAGCGTGGAGCGGCCGCACGCGGAGAGCGCGAGCACCGCGATCGCGAGCGTCGAGAGGAGGGCGAGGCGCGTGGAGGACATGATTCGTCTCCGCAGAGCAGAAGGAAGAAGTGCCCGACGACGGTAGAGGAATCGCTCCCGCTACGCCATATCCCGTCCGACGCCGCCTCCCGCGCGCCGGTGAGCGTCGTCACTGCTCGCGCACGCGATACGTCGGCGGCGCCCACCCGCCGAGCCCGAGGTCCGCGACGCCGCGCACCGTCAGCACGCCGAGCACGACGAGGTCGTTGGTGCCCCCCGTCGGCGCGAGCTGATCCGTCGAGAGCGCGCCGACCCAGCGCGTCGCCACGCGGAAGAACACGCCGCCGAGGACTCCGTCGGGCAGGAAGAGCGGCACGTCGACGCCGAGCCCGAGCGCGGTCGCGACCCCGACGTCGTCGTCGAACGGACCGATCGCGACGCCGAGGTCGATGCCGATCGAGTCCACGAAGAGATCGAGCCACGCGTCGCCCGACTGCATGTTCATGAGGAACCGCAGCAGGAAGAGCGGGCGCACGTCGACGCCGACGATCACGCGATCGTCGCCCTCGGGCCGCCACTCGGGCGCGATCACGAGGCCGCCGCTGTCGAGCAGGCGCGCGCGCAGCTCGATCGTCGTCGTGCCGGTGATCTCCGGGCCGACGCGATCGTTCACGACCATGCCGCCGCCGATGCCCGCGCTCAGCACGAGGTCGCCGGAGAGGCGGCCGTACACCGTGTCGCCCTCGTCGGCGCGCGCGATCGCGGGCGCGAGGAGACAGGCGAGGGCGATCAGCGATGGAAGCGCGCGGTGCACGGGCCGCGACTGTAGGCTCCGGATCGGTCGAGAGCGAGCGCGCTGCGCCGACGTGCAGGCGCGCGCGGCCGTCGGAGCACGAGCGCTCTGATAGGCTCGCGCGCGAGGAACGAATGGCGTCGATGGTCTTCTGTCAGTCGTGCGGTGCCCGCAACACGGACGACTCGCGCTTCTGCAACATGTGCGGAGCGCGGATCGCGGCGCCGGGCGAGCCGGGCGGACCGATCGGCGCGGCGGGCGGCGCTCCCACGAGCAGCGGGACCACCTCGTCGGGCACGAGCACGGGCGCGAGCACCATGAGCGGCTCGCGGGTCTCGCTCGAGGCGATCGGCGTGCGCTCGGGGCGTCGCACCTGGGGGATCCTCATCGCGGCGGGGCTCGCGCTGTTCGGGCTCGGCGCGGGCGGGATGTTCGTGATGATGCGTCCCGGCGACGCACCGCCCGCGGCCGAGGCGCCCGGCGAGGGCACGCCCGAGGACGAGGCGCCGATCGAGATCGGCGATCCCGTCCCGGCGGGCGAAGAGCTCCCCGAGGACATCGACTTCGTGCCCGGCACGCCGCGCGTCACCAAGCGAACCGGCGGCGCGACGCGGCCGCGCGGGAGCCCGTCGACCGGCGGCGGTTCCTCGACGGGCGGCGGTGCCTCGACGGGCGGCGGCGCCTCGACGGGCGGCGGTGCCTCGACCGGCGGCAGCGCCTCGACGGGCGGCGCCTCGACGGGCGGCGCCTCGACGGGCGGCGGCGCCTCGACGGCGGCGGCGCCTCGACGGGCGGCGGCGCCTCGACGGGCGGCGGCGCCTCGACGGGCGGCGGCGCCTCGACGGGCGGCGGCGCGACCACCCCCGTCGATCCCGGCACCACCACCGGCGGCTCCGGCGCCCCGACCGGCGGTGGCACCTCGACCGGCACCGTCGACTGGGAGCGCGCGGGCGGCGTGCCCGAGGGCGAAGAAGAGGACGTGCTGATGGACGCCTACGCGGCGCACGTGCGGCGCTACATCCGCGAGTACTACATCCGCCGCGCGCAGATGTGCTTCGACCACGAGTCGCGCGTCGATCAGCAGGCGGTGCGCGGCACCGTCGTCATCGGCTTCACGATCCAGGGCTCGGGCGAGGTCACGGGCGCGCAGATCGAGCGCAACACCACCGGCCGCGACGCGCTCGCTGCGTGCCTGCAGCGTCAGGTCGAGGACTGGCGGCTGCCGCGTCCGCCCGAGGGCGTCGACGAGCTGCCCATGCAGATGCCCTTCTCGCGCTGACCGCTCCGGCCTGTCCGTTCGGCCGGATCGGGCGTTCGCTTCTCTCTTCTCTCTTCCGCGCATCCCGACGACACTCTCGTTCGAGGAGAGCGCGGATGGCGGGTGAGGAGCTGCTGATCGTCGACTCGGTGGATCGCGATCGCGAGGGGCTCCGTCGCTTCTTCGATCAGAAGGGCTTCGTGTGCACGGCCGCGCGCACCGGGCCCGAGGCGCGCGACTACGTCACCAACAAGTTCTTCCCCGCCGCGCTGATCGACCTCGACGTCGACACCCAGGGCGGCGGGCTCGAGCTCGTGCGCTTCGTGCGCGAGCGCTCGCGACAGACCGCGGTGATGCTGCTGACGAGCCGCCGCTCGTTCGAGGGCGCCGTCGCCGCGATGCGCCTCGGCGTGCAGGACGTGATCGTGAAGGCGCCCGACCAGGTCGAGCACATGCGCGCCGCGGTCGAGACCGGCGTCGCCCGCTACAAGGCGCGCGACGAGGGCGGCGAGCTGCACCGCGACGTGCGCACCGTGCTGAACGAGTCGTTCAAGGTGATCCTCGAGCTCGCGCGCCGCACCTACGCGGACGTGTCGATGGCCGCGCCGCCGATGCGCCCGAAGGTGCTCTTCGTCGACGGCGACGGCGACTTCCTCAACGCGCTCGCCCCGCTGGTCACGAAGGAGAGCTGGGAGATCCTCGCCGACAACAGCGGCGGCGCGGCGCTCGATCGCGGCTCGCGCGAGCGCATCGACATCATCGTCGCCAACGCCGAGCTCCCGGACCTGCGCGGCTCGATGGTGATCAAGACGCTGCAGGCGGAGCGCAGCGAGCTGCTCGGTCTGCTCTACCACCGCATGGGCGCCGAGGGTCACATCGACCGGATCGAGCGCGGTCAGGTCGACGGAGTGATCCGCCCGTTCGCGAAGCCCGAGCAGCTCGTCGCGGCGGTGAAGAAGATCACCGGCGAGCTCGCCACGAAAGCCCAGGAGCGCCGGCTGATCCAGGCGTTCCGCGCCGAGCACACCGACTACCTGCGTCGCTTCGCGAAGGTGAAGGCGCAGATCGACAACCTGATCGAAGACTGAGCGGGGGCCGGGGCCGGGGCGCGACCCGGCGCGGGGCCCGCTCGGGGACTGCGCGGGCGCGGCGCGCTGCGCGGCGTGCCGGGCGGCGCGAAGACGAGGCGTGGCGCGGCCGGGTGGCGCGGCCGGCGCTCGCGATTCCGTGGGGGGCCCGGACACGTGGCGCGACCGGCGATCGTGAGTCGATCACCGGTGCGGACGCGTGGCGGGCGGGGCGATCGCGATCCGAGGAACGGTGCTGACGCGTGGCGGGGGCCGCGATCACGAGCGGATGACGGGGGCGGACGCGCGTCCGGGGGCGTGATCGGAAGTCGAGGAACGGTGCGGACACGCGTCGGGGGGCGTGATCGGAAGTCGAGGAACGGTGCGGACACGCGTCCGGGGGCGTGATCGGAAGTCGACGAGCGGTGACGCCACGCGTCCGGGGCCGTCACGGGGCGCGGATCGGCGCTCGGCCGGGGAATCCGCAGTGGTTTCGCGCGCCCGATCTCAACCTCGGTCGGTCGTCGTGAGCCTCGATCGGGGACGTGCGAGGGCGCCCGCCACGGGTCGGGGACACTCGCGGGCGTCCGCAAGCGGGGATGCCGCGCGCCGTCCTTGCTCCGCGCCGCGCGGCGGGCACACTGACCGTCATGGCCATCCTCGGCGCGCTCATGTCGATGCCCCGCTTCCGCGGGGCGCACGCGCCGACGACTGCCTGATCCGTTCCACCGCATCACGCACGACCCGGCCGCGCCCTCTCGCGAGGCGCGGCGTCGTGGTGAGCGTGACGACGTGACTTCGTGAGCGTGCGCGGCCGGCGTGAGGAGCACGCCGCCATGACGATCCCGTTCTACGTCTCGACCGCCATCCCCTACGTCAACGCCGAGCCGCACCTCGGCTTCGCCTACGAGGCCGTCCTCGCCGACGTGATCGCGCGACACGCGCGCGCCCGCGGCCACGACGTGCGCTTCGTGACCGGCTCCGACGAGCACAGCTTGAAGAACGTGCTCGCCGCCGAGCGCGCCGGCGTCTCGGTCGCGGAGCTCGTGCGCGCGAACGCCGCGCGCTTCGCCGCGCTGCGCGAGACGCTCGATCTCTCGACCGACGTGTTCGTGCGCACCAGCGAGCCGCGCCATCGCGCGGCGGTGGAGCGCTCGTGGCGCGCGCTCGCCGAGCGCGGCGAGCTCTACCGCGCGCCCTATCGCGGCCTCTACTGCGCGGGCTGCGAGCGCTTCGTCGACGAGGGCGAGGAGCGCTGCGACGAGCACCCGCAGAGCGCGCTCGAGCGCGTCGAGGAGGAGAACTGGTTCCTCCGTCTCTCTGCGCACGGCGAGACGATCGCGCGTGCGATCGACGAAGGACGGCTGCGCATCGAGCCCGAGGCGCATCGACGCGAGGTGCTCGCGCTCTTGCGCGCGGGGCTGCGCGACGTGAGCGTCTCGCGCTCGGCGAGGCGCGCGCGTGGCTGGGCGATCCCGGTGCCCGGAGACGCTGGGTCGGCCAAGGACGCGCAGGTGATCTGGGTGTGGCTCGACGCGCTCACGAGCTACGCGTCGGCGATCGGCTACGGAGACGACGACGAGGCGTTCGGCGCGTCGTGGCGCGAGGCGCGCGAGCGCGTGCACGTGCTCGGCAAGGGCATCCTGCGCTTCCACGCGGCGCTCTGGCCGGCGCTGCTCTCGGCGGCGCGCGAGCCCTGGCCGACGCGCCTCTACGTGCACGGCTACGTGACGGTCGAGGGCCGGAAGATCGCGAAGTCGGGCGCGGCCGCGATCTCGCCGTTCGAGCTGGTCGCGCGCCACGGCACCGACGCGGTGCGCTGGTTCCTCCTGCGCCACCTGCCGGTCGATCGCGACGGCGACTTCTCGCTCGAGCGCTTCGTCGCGGTGCACGACGCGGAGCTCGCGAACCAGCTGGGCAACCTGCTCGCGCGCACGGTGTCGCTGATCGAGCGCGCGGGCGGACGCGTGCCGAGCGCGCACGAGGAGACGGAGCTCGAGCGCGCGCTGCGGGTGGAGGTCGACGGGCTCGCGGCGCGCGTCGACGACGCGCTGGATCGCTTCGCGCCGCACGAGGCGGCGAGCGCGATCGCGCGCGTGGTGCTCGCGGCGAACGCCTACGCGGATCGCCGCGCGCCGTGGTCGCTCGCGCGGGATCCCGACGCGCGGCCCGCGCTCGAGACGACGCTCTTCCATCTCGCCGACGCGCTGCGCGTGATCGCGCTCGCGCTCGCGCCGCTCTTGCCGTCCACGGCGCGCGCGATCGCGCACCAGCTCGGCGCCGATGCGCTCGGCGCGCCGGGGCTCCACGTGCGTCGAGGTGCGCCGCTCTTCCCGCGCATCGCTCGCTGACGCGGACGTACCTGCGAGGTGTCGACGCGCTGGTGGTACGCGTGGTATGCGGCGGCGCTGAGGGATCACATGGTCGATCGGAAGCACATCGACGAGGACAACCTGAAGGTCGAGGCCGACCTCGACGCGCCGCGCGACAGCCTCGTGCCGGTCGCGGGCGGAGTGACCGTCGTGGTCACGCAGGCGTTCGGGCCCGACGGCGAGAGCCTGGTCGGCGTCGGCGACGTCGAGTTCGACGGCCACGCGGCCGTCACGCTCAAGGTGCGCGCGCACGGCCGCGAGGGGCTCGTCCACCTCTCGCCGATCCACGGCGACCGTCGCAAGACCGGCATGACCGATCTGCCGCTCGGCACGCGCCTCGAGCTGCTCTCGCCGGTCACCGGCAAGAAGCTCGATCGCCTGGGCCCGGTCGACGACGGAAGCGGCGCCGACTACTACGCGATCTACCTGACGCCGCGCCTGAGCCAGGGCGCGTGCGTGATGGTCACCGACGTCTGGGGCCACTACCACTCGCGCATCGTCGACGACAACGCGCTCATCTCGTACTGGGCGCGCAACCATCCCGACGAGTGACTCGGCGCGCAGCGCGCACGTCGTGCGCTGCGCTCAGCCGAAGTACACGCAGCAGCCGGTCACGCAGTAGTACGTCGCCGGACAGCCGGGCTCGCCGGCCAGCCCGCACGTCTGCACGCCGGGCGCGCAGCGGCGCACCGGCGGGCCGCCGTCCTCGCCGCCGGCGCAGCTCGAAGGCAGGCGCGTCCGCCCGACGCACAGCTCGCAGGTCTCGCACTCGTTGAAGCAGTCGAGCACCGGCGTGCACGGGCGGCAGCGCGTGGGATCGTCGAGCCCGGCCGCGTCGCACGAAGGCTCGCCCTCGTCGTCGATCGACCCGACGAACACGAAGCGATCCCCGCCGACCGGCAGGTTGCAGCACCCGAAGCAGTCGCACCCGTTCGGCGTCAGCGCGCCGCACGCCGCGCCGCAGACGTCGCTCTGCGTCTCCGGGCAGCGCGCGTCGGCGGGCGGCGGATCGCGCGGCATGCACATCGCGCGAGGGTCGGGCCCGAGCGGATCGCAGCGGTGGTCCCAGTGGCAGCCGTCGTTGCCCGAGCCCTGGTTCGCATCGAAGTAGCAGTCGAGCGAGCATCCCGCGCCGTCGCCGCCGGGGATCGCGAGGCCGAGGATCTCCTCGCTGTCGTCGCACGGGCCGATGCACTCGGGATCCGCGGCGTCGGCGCGGCCGTCGCCGTCCTGGTCGATGCAATCGCCGCAGGCGTAGGTGCGCGGCCCGCACGCGACGCGCGTGCACCCTGGCTCGATCGCTCCGTCGGGCCCGCGCCGTCCTCCGCCGTCGGTCTCGCCGATCGTCGCCGACACGGTGCAACCGAGCGAGAGCACGAGAGAGAGCGCGGTCGTGAGCGCGGCGCGCATGCGTGAGCGCAGCTTAGTACACGGCGTCGCGCGCCGAGCGCGCTATCACGGGCGGGTGACACACGTCCGCCTGCTCGCTCCGGGTGATGAGGCGCGCGCCGACGCGTTCCTCGCGGCGCACACGGAGTCTTCGATGTTCCTGCGCGCGAACCTGCGCGCGGCCGGGCTCGTCGACGAAGGCGCGCCGCTCCAGGGGACGTGGGCCGCGGCGCTCGACGACGGCGGACGCGTCGTCGCGATCGCGGCGCACGCGTGGAACGGCATGGTGCTGCTGCAAGCGCCGATCGCGCTGCGCGAGGTGGTGCACGCGGTCCTCGCGGAGACGCGGGGGAGCGACGTGGCGGGCTTCTCCGGGCCGTACGCGCAGACGTCGCAGGCGCGCGAGGTGCTGGGGATGACGGCGCGCCCGGCGTCGCTCGACTCGCGCGAGCACCTCTACGCGCTCGAGCTCGCGTCGCTGCGCGTGCCCGATGCGCTCGCCGCGGGCGCGGTCCGCGCGCGCCGCACGCGCGACGTCGACGTCGATCGCTGCAGCGCGTGGCGCGAGGACTACAGCGCGGAGCTGCTCGGCGTGAGGCGCGGCGCGGAGCTCGCGCGCCGTGCGCGGAGCGAGATCGAGCGGCTGCACCAGCAGGGCGACGCGTTCGTGCTCGAGCACGAGGGCGAGGTCGTGGCGTACTCCGCGTTCAACGCGCGTCTGCCGGACGTGGTGCAGGTCGGCGGGGTGTGGACCCCCGTCGCGCTGCGCAGCCGAGGGTACGCGCGCGCGGTGGTCGCGGGCTCGCTGCGCATCGCGCGCGACGAGGGCGCGTCGCGCGCGGTGCTGTTCACGGGCGAGGGGAACGTCGCGGCGCAGCGCGCCTACGAGTCGCTGGGGTTCTCGCGGCGCGGCGTGTTCGGGCTCGTGCTCTTCGCCTCGTGACCCTAGGATCGTCGTCGCGTGCGCGCGAGCGATCTCACCGACGAGGCGAACGAGGCCGCCGCGCTCCCGTGGCGCGAGCCGGGGCTGCGCCCGAAGGACGAGCACGCGCGGCCCGCGCTCTATCGCAACGGGCTGCTCGATGCGCTCACGCGGTCGCACCCGCTCGCGCCGTACGTCGTCGGTGTGCCGTTCGCCGCGCTCTGCGCGTGGCAGGCGTGGTCGCGCGGGGTCGGCGCAGGGTGGGGCGCGCTGCTCGTCGTGGTCGGATGGGCGGCGTGGTCGCTCGTCGAGTACCTGATGCACCGCTTCCTCTTCCACGCACGCGCGGAGAACGAGACGCTGCGCATCGCGACGCTGCTGGCGCACGGACACCACCACGTGTGGCCTCGAGATCCGCGGCGCATCGCGGCGACGCCGGTGCAGCTGCTGTCGATCGCGCTGCTCTTCCACGGCCTGTTCCGGCTCGCGCTCGGTCCCGACGCGTGGTGGGCCGCGATGGCGGGCGCGACGGTGGGCTACGTCGCGTACGAGCGCGTGCACTGGGTCGCGCACCACGGTCGGCCGACGAGCCGCGTGATGCGCGCGCTGCAGGCGCACCACATGAAGCACCACCACCTCGCGCCGGGCTCGCGCTGGGGCATCGGCACGCCGCTCTGGGACTGGATCTTCCGCACGATCAGAGCTCGTGATCGGCGCCCTCGACCTCGAGCCGGACGGGGGAGGGCGCGTCGAGATCGAGCTCCGCGTGGCCGCCGATCGCGCGCGGACGCCCGGCGCGGCGCGCGGCGGCGTCGACGTCGACGGTGATCGGCAGGAGCCCGAGCGCGTGGATGCGCGCGCGGAAGCGCCCTGCGCGATCGGTGATCACGCAGCGCGCGTACTCGGGCACCGGCGGGCAGCCGTCGGCTCCGTCGAGCGGGACGCCGAGCGCGCCGATCAACACCGGCAGCGCCGCGGCCGGCGCGCCGTCGAGCACGACCGCGCCCTCCACGTCGACCGCGGGCCTCGGCGCGGCGGGACCGACGATCCACGTCTCGCGTGAGCCCGCGATCGCGATGGTCCCGTCGTCGCGCGCGCGCACGTCGTCGCAGCCACCGACGCCGACCCGCAGCCGCGCGGCACCGGTCGCGCGCTCGATCACGGTCGCGCCGCCGTCGCCGTCGCAGAGCACGACGTGCGCGCGCACCACGCGCAGCGCGGTCGCCTCGCGCGCGCGGACCGTCCATCGCACCACGTCGCGCGCGAGATCGAGCTCGAAGAGCTCCGCGCCCTGCGCGATCACGATCGCGCGCTCGTCGTCGGGGTCGACCGCGACGATCGCCGGGAGGGCGGGCGCGCCGGTCCGGATCGTCCGGCGCGCTCCGCTCGCGAGGTCGATCACCACGACGCCTCCCGTCGCGGCGACGACGAGCGAGCCGCTCGCGAGCGCGAACGCGTGAGGCCATCCGAGGCCGGGGCGCATCGCAGCGAGCGCGAAGCGCGCCCGTGTCGCGCCGGTGGCCGCGTCGAGCACCGAGATCTCGCGATCGGCGAGGAGCGCGACGTGATCACGTCCGATCACGAGGCGCGCGTCCCACGACCACGTCGGGCCGGGACGACGCCAGAGCGAGCGCGCGGTCGTGCGATCGATCCGCTCGACCTCGGTCCGCGTCGCGTCGATGCGCCACCACACGATCGCGTCGGTGCCGATCGCGGCGGCGCCGAGCGTCGATGCGCGCCCGCGCGCGTCGCCGCGCACGACGCGCCCGTCGGGATGCACGAGGAGCGTGCCCGCTCCGTCGTTCGCGACGAGCACGTCGCCGGCCGGCCACGCGTTCTCCGCGAACGGCCCGATCTGGCCCGACGGGAACACCCGCAGCGGCGCCGCGAAGGACGAGACCGCGCCCGATCCGAGCGCGGTCGACGACCAGCTCGCGCCGCGCGCCCACGGCGACGCGATGGTGAGCGCGCGATCGCCGAGCAGCACCCGCCCGGCGCGGCGCGCGACGACGCCGAGCGAGCTCGTGTCGCGCGGTGTGATCGTGAAGGTCGAGCGGAGCGCCTCGCGTCGCGGCTCGGGCTCGGGCTCGAGCTGGGGCTCGGGCGCGATCGGCGCGATCGGTGTCGCCTCCGGCTCGGGCGCGACCGGTGCGCGAGAGGCCTCGCCCGCGCCCTCGTGATCGGCGCGCACGACCGCGGCGCAGAGCGCGACGCACACCAGCATGCACCCGCCGATGCGGCTCACGCGTCGATCGTACCGCGCGCGCGCCGCTTCCATCCCTCGCGCCCGCGATCAGAACAGGCCGGCGACGAGGTTCATCGCGAGCGCGAGCACGGTCGTGTTGAAGTAGAACGACACGATCCCGTGCGCCGCCGCGTAGCGCCGCAGCCGCTTGCTCGTGATCACCACGTCCGCGGTCTGCGCCGCGACGCCGATCACGAACGCGAAGTACACGAAGTCGGCGTAGTCGGGCGGCTCGTCGCTCTGGAAGTCGAGGCCGCCCGCGACCCGCCCGGGGATCTCGGGGCGATCCTCGCAGCCCAGCTCGTACTCGTGCGCGTAGTGCAGGGCGAACATCGTGTGCACGAGCGTCCACGACAGCACGATCGTCGCGGCGACGAGCGCGAGCTGCACGCCGCGCGGCGCGTCGTCGGCCGCGAGCTCCACGACGATCGCGCCCACGCTCGCGAAGCACGCGAGCACGGTCAGCACGAGGATCACGAACGCGCCCACGTCCTGCTCGATCGCACGCCGCCGCATCGTCGCGGCGTCGGAGCGCGCCATCATCGAGTACGCGACGAGCAGGTACGCGAGGACGCCCACGTCCCACGCCACCAGCACGCGCGTCGGCGTGCCCCATGCCGACGGAAGCGCGAGCCCCAGCACCGACGACGCGACCGCGCCCACGAAGAGGCCGGGCCGCGAGCGCACCACGCGGATCGGTCGCGCCAGGACCTCGAGCACCGAGGCGAGCGTACCGCGACGTACCGCTGCGCGTGAGCATCCACGTTCCCGGCCTGGCGCGAGTGCGGTACTAAGACGGCTCGGTCCTCCGCACGAAAGGAAGCCTGCCGATGCGTCGTGTCGTCGCCGTCCTGATCGCCGCGCTCGCCCTCGGGCTCGTCGCTCCGCCCCCGGCGGTGCGTGCGCAGGAGACCGAGCTCGCGCGCCTGCGCACCGAATCGCGCGCTGCGCCGCGCGATCACGCGGTCCAGCGCGCGCTGGGGATCGCGCTGCTGCGCGCCGGTCGGTACCGCGAGGCCGAGGCCCAGCTCACGCGCGCGGCGCGCCTGACGCCGGGCTCGCTCGATGCGCTCTTCGACGTCGCGCGGGTCGCGTTCGCGCGCGAAGATCACGGCGCGGCGGAGCGTGCGTGCCGTGCGCTGACGCGCGCGCAGGCGGACGCAGTGCTCACCCGCGTGTGCAATGCGCGCGCGGACCTGGTGTGGAACCGCAGCGCGCGCGCGTTCGAGCAGCTCGAGGCGGCGCTCGCGACCGAGCCCACGAGCTACGAGGCGCTCTACGCGCTCGCGGAGGCCCATCGCCGCCGCGCGGCGGTGAGCGACGCCGAGGCTGCGTACCAGCGCGCGATCCAGGCGCGCCCCCAGTCGGCGGAGCCGCACCTCGGGCTCGGTCGTCTGTACGCAGCCGCGGGGCGACGCGACGACGCGGTGCGCGCGATGCGCCGGGCGCTCGAGCTCGATGCGAGCGATCCCGAGATCCAGTACGAGCTCGGACGGCTGCTCTCGTCGTCGGACGAGGGCCGCACGCTGCTCGCGCGCGCCGTCGCGGGCCGCCCCGACTGGCCCGAGGCGCAGGTCGCCGCCGCCGACGCGATGCTCGCCGCCGGCCAGGTCGATGCGGCCGAGGCTGCGTACCGCGCGGCGATCAGCGCGCACGCCGACAACGCGCCGGCGCACTCGGGCCTCGGTCGTGTGCTCGTGCAGCGCGGCGATCTCGCGGGCGCGGAGCAGGAGATCCGCCGCGCGCTCGCGCTCGTCGCGAACGATCCCGGCAGCGCGCTCGCGCTCGGCGACGTGCTCGCGCGCACCGAGCGCTACGAGGAAGCGTTCGAGCAGTATCGCCACGCGGCCGATCTCGATCCCCGCAACCCCGCGGGCCTGGTGCGCGCGGCCGAGCTCGCGATGCGTCAGAACCGCGACGTGCTCGCGAGCGGCTTCCTCGATCGCGTGCTCCAGCAGCACCCGAACAACGCGCCCGCGCTCGCGCTCTACGGCGACGTGATGCGCGCCCGTCGCGACACCACGCGCGCCCGCGACTACTACCAGCGCGCCCTCGCGGGCAGCGGCGAGCTCGATCGCGCGCGCGTCGAGCAGGCGCTCCGCGAGCTGCGGTAGCGACGGCGCCCTGCGCGCGCGGTGAGACCAGCTGCCTCAGCTGGTTGCCGACGTGTCGGGGCTCATCTAGCCTCGGCGCGCCGTGCCGGACCTCCGTCTCTACGCCCCCGTCGCTCTCGTTCTCGCGCTCGCCGCATGCGGCGGATCGCAGCAGGGGGCCGCGCTCAGCTACGGCGAGAGCGCCCGTCGCGACTACGAGCGCGCGCTCGCCGCGGTGGAGGACAACGACTGTCTCACCGCCGCCCCGCTGCTCCAGAACGTGAGGCGCGAGTACCCGTACTCCCGCTATGCCGCGCTCGCCGAGCTGCGACTCGCCGACTGCGAGCTCTCCCAGCAGCACTACACCGAGGCGATCCGCGCGTACCGCTCGTTCATCCGCCAGCGCCCGACGCACGCCGAGATCGACACCGCGAACTACTCGATCGCGCGCGCGTACTTCCAGCAGATCCCCACGGACTTCTTTCTCTCTCCGCCGCCGGAGGAGCGTGATCAGGCCGCGACGCGCTCGGCGCTGCGCGTCGTGCGTCGCTTCCTCGCCGACTACCCGGAGAGCGAGCACGTCGAGGACGCGCGCCGCATCGAGCGTCAGGTGCTCGATCTGCTGGCGCGGCACGAGCTCTACGTCGCGTCGTACTACCTGAACCGCGACCAGCCCCACGCGACCATCTCGCGCATCCAGACGCTGCTCTCCGAGTACGACGGCAGCGGCGTGGTGCCCGAGGCGCTGCTGCTGATGGGCCGCACGTACCTGCACATGCGCGAGCAGCGCGACGCGCGCCTCGCGTTCGGCGAGCTCGTCGATCGCTTCCCGCGCAGCGGCTACGCGGTGCAGGCGCGCAACTACCTGCGCACGATGGGCAGCACGGATCCGGTGGACGCGCCCGAGCCCGAGGACCAGCCGCGTCGTCCCTCGGGCGGCCGCGGCATCGAGCCGGGCACCGACATCGACGACGTCACGGGCGACGATCGCAGCGGCCTCGGCGGCTCGGGCACGCCGGGCACCGACTCGCTCGAGGACACGAGCGAGATGGGCATCGAGGTGCGCGGAACGGACGTCGAGGCCGCGGATCTCGAGCGCGGCCGGACCTCGGGCGCGATCGAGGAGGACATCCAGCGCGAGGAGCGCGAGCGCGCCGCCGACGAGATCGAAGAGGACATCGCGGACCAGCAGCGCGAAGAAGAGCCCTGAGTTCTTTACGCGTTCCCGTCACCTCGATACGATTCGGTCCTCGAGCGGTATCCGATGGACGAACGCACGAAACAGCTCCTCGCCCTCGGTCGCGAGCACTACGAGAAGCGCGAGTTCGACAAGGCGGAGCACTACCTCCGGCAGGTGCTCGAGCGCGAGACCGCGAAGTTCGCGGACGTGCTCAACATGACGGGCGTCATCCACCACGATCGCGGCCGCTTCGAGGAAGCACAGGCAGCGTTCGAAGAGGCGCTCCAGATCAACCCGAACTACACGGAGGCCGCGCTCAACCTCGCGGTCACGTACAACGACCTCGGCCGTTACGACGAGGCGAAGCGCATCTACCAAGCGGCGCTCGCGCGCGGCGCGGACTCGCCGGGTCAGCTCGACCCGTTCGTGAAGGGCAAGATCGCGAACCTCCACGCCGAGGTCGCGCAGGCCTACACCGACGCGGGCATGATGCCCGACGCGATGCACGAGCTGCGCAAGGCGATCCTGCTCTGCCCGACGTTCGCCGATCTGCGCGTGAAGCTCGCGAACCTCTATCGCCAGGCGGGCGATCTCGATGCCGCGCGCTTCGAGCTCGAAGAGGCGATCAACGCGCGCCCGCGCTACGTGCCGGCGTACATCGCGCTCGGCGTCACGCTGCTCTCGATGGGCAACGGCGAGCGCGCGATGGAGAGCTGGAAGAGCGCGCTCGAGGTCGACCCCGACAACAAGGCGGCCGACATGTACCTGCGCATGGCGCGCGGCGCGACGTCGTCGTCGCCGCCGCCGAAGCTCGACGCGTCGGCCGAGCGCGCGATCCTCGGCGGCAAGATCGACAACGACTGAGCGCGCGGCCGCGCGCGATCGACGGCGCTAGAACACCTGCGCGATGGCGTCGGCGTCGACGCGCCCGAGATCGGCGCGCGCCTTGTCCGCCATCCACATGAACGCGGCCCACGCGACGGGCCCGAGCAGCAGGTTGCAGTACGGCACGAAGTGCAGACACGCCGCGAGGACCGGCACCACGACCGGCACCTGCTCGCGCGACCCGCGCGTGAGCGACGCGCTGTTGATCGAATTCGCGATGCCGATGTTGCACGCGAAGATCCGGAACGCGTTGAAGCACGGCACGAAGAAGAGCACGACCGCCACCGCGGGCGTCACGCGCCCGACGAGCGGCGCCTCGCGGTGCTCCTCGGGGATGCTCGACCACGCGTCGTAGACCCACCAGAGCGCGCACCCGAACCACCCGATCATCGCGGGGAGCGCGGGCAGCAGGATCACCGTGCCGACGATCTCGAGGTCGCGATCGATCTCGCCGAGCACTGCGGCCGCGATGCCTCCGGCGAACGCGAAGGCGTATGTCGCGACGTACGAGCCGACGAAGAAGTACTTGATGCGCGCGTTCACGGAGCCCCCCGGCGCCACGATACGCGAACGCGCGCTCCGCGATCACTCCGGCTCGACGACCTCGAGCGTGATCTTCCCCTCGCCGACCACGTTGATCTGGCAGCAGAGGCGCACGTCCTTGCCGTCGCCGAACACCTCGAGCACGTCGAGCTCGTCGTCCTGCGGCTTGCTGAGGAGCGCCATGCCCTCCTTCACGCGCACGCGGCACGTTCCGCAGCTCGCGGAGCGACACGAGAACGGCACCTCGGCCTCGGGATGCTCGTCACACGTGTCCACGAGGGCAGTGCCCACCTTCACGTCGCACTCGTAGCCGGACGGCAGGAAACGGACCTTGGTCATACGCGGCCGCGAGTATGGACGAGGCATCGGCTCGGTCAACACCCGCGAGCGGGCCCGAGCTGGCGCGTGGCGCAGCGCCTCGATCCCTCGCGCACCTGCCCGTTCTTCGCGGCACACGCACGCGTGATCTCGCTCGCGCGGCTTGGACCAATTGGACCAGCCGTGTACGATCCGCGCCCCCCCGCGCGTGCGCGGTACGCCGCGTTTGCGTTTCCTCCTCCCCATCTCCGCACGGATCGGCTGTCGTTCGGCCAATCCGAAGGACCCCATGACCGCGACGATCGACATCCTCCGTGGGGAGCTCGAGCGGCTGTTCGAGCTCGACGACATGAAGCAGCTCTCCAGCGACCTGCTGGGCATCGCGCCCGACGAGGTCGGTGCGACCAGCGGCAAGGGCGCGTTCGCACGCGCGCTGGTGGAGCGCTGCAGCGCCGACGACGCGCTCCCCGCGCTCGCCGACGCGATCGTGCTGGTCAAGAAGGGCATGAAGGAGGGGCTCGACCTCTACGTCGCCCCCAGCGAGGAGCTCGCGGCCGGCACGGTGGTCGGCGGCTTCAAGATCCAGAAGAAGCTCGGCGAGGGCGGCATCGGCGTCGTCTATCTCGCGGAGAAGGGCGCCGGCTCGAACGGCGCTGCAGCCAAGGACGGAGCCGACGGCGAGAAGGTCGCGCTCAAGGTGCTGCGCGCGGTGTACGCGAAGGATCGCGCCGCCGCGAAGCGCTGGCTGACCGCGGCGCGCGCGGTCGCGCGGATCGACGAGCGCGGCATCGGTCGCATCGTCGCGACGGGCGAGCTCGAGGATGGTCGCCCGTGGGTCGCGACCGAGCACGTCGACGGTCAGTCGCTCGCGGCGCGCCTGTCGCGCACCGGTCCGATGCACTTCAACGAGGCGCGCCCGATCGTGCGCGGCGCGCTCGCGGCGCTCGAGGCGATGCACGCGAAGGGCATGGCCCACGGCGGCGTGAAGAGCGAGAACGTCTTCATGCTTCGGCCGAGCGCGTCGGACAAGATGCGCAACGAGCCGAGCGGTCTGCTCGTCGATCCGGGCGCGGATCGCTTGTTCGCGCGTCCGCCGATCACGAGCGCGGAGCGCAGCGGCATCGTGCCGCTCGCGGGCACGCCGAAGACGTTCGCGCCCGAGCAGGCGCGCCTCG
Organism: Sandaracinus amylolyticus; assembly: GCF_000737325.1. Classification (NCBI taxonomy): domain Bacteria; kingdom Pseudomonadati; phylum Myxococcota; order Polyangiales; family Sandaracinaceae; genus Sandaracinus; species Sandaracinus amylolyticus. The sequence continues at coordinate 7,313,277 of NZ_CP011125.1, read as the reverse complement.
GCCGCGCGGTGCCGAGCGGCGATCTCTACGCGCTCGGCGTCGTGCTCTACGAGGCGCTCACGGGGCGCGCGCCGTTCACCGGCGAGACCGCGATCGACGTGATCGCGCAGCACCTCACCGCCGAGCCCGCCGCGCCCTCGACGCACGCGCCGCGCGGCTGGGTCGCGCGTGAGCTCGACGAGATCGTGCTGAAGGCGCTCGCGAAGGATCCCGCGGCTCGTTACCAGAGCGCGCAGGAGCTTCGCGAGGCGCTCGAGTCGATCGGCCGCGCGTCGATCCCGCCGGCCGCGCGCAAGAAGGAAGAGCTCGATCAGGCCGCGTTCGAGAAGGCGAAGGCCGCGCTGCTCGACGCACCGACCGACGAGTCGCTCGCGGCGCAGCTCGAGCAGCTCGTCGACGCGGCGCAGGAGTGGGGCAAGGCCGCGGAGGTCTTCACCGAGGCGGCCGCGAAGGTCGAGGATGTCGAGGCGAAGAAGTCGCTGCTCTTCCGCGTCGCGCGCCTGAACGAGACCGATCTCGGCGACGCGAAGGCGGCCGAGGTCGCGTACCGCAAGATCCTCGAGGTCGATCCCGAGGACGAGATCGCGCGCGTCGCGCTCGAGGAGCTCAAGCGCCAGACCGGCGACGCCGAAGGGCTCGTCGAGCTCCTGCTCGAGAAGAGCGAGCGCGAAGAGGTCCCCTCGGAGCGCGCGCAGATCCTCCGCGAGATCGCGGAGACGTACGAGAAGCAGCTCGGCGACGCGGACAACGCGTTCGTCGCGTGGGTGCAGGCGCTCACCGACGAGCCGCGCGACGAGCGCGCGCAGCGCGAGATCGAGCGTCTCGCGTCGGGCTCGACCGAGCGCTGGAACGAGGCGCTCACGGCGCTCAACGAGGCGGTGCAGGCGAGCGAGGATCGCGACGCGCGCATCGCGCTCTACGTGCTGATGGGCCGCTGGTACGCGGAGCGCCTCGGGCGCCCCGACTTCGCGCTGCCGTGCTTCGGCCAGGCGCTCGCGCTCGATCCCGCGAGCGACGCGGCGCTCGACGGAACGGTCGAGCTCTATCGCAAGGCGCAGAGCTGGCAGGAGCTCGCGCAGATCCTCCTGCGCCGCGCAGAGGTCGCGACCTCGCAGGCGCGGGCGCGCGACTTCCTCGCGGAGGCCGCGGAGATCGTGCATCGCCGACTCGGCGACGGCGCGCGCGCGGCGGAGATCTTCGAGAAGGTGCTCGAGGCGGATCCCGCGCACCCGAAGGCGACCGACGCGCTCGAGACGCTGTACAGCGAGCGCAAGGACTGGCCGGCGCTCGTCGCGCTCCTGGAGAAGAAGGCCGAGAGCCAGCGCGGCGAGGAGAAGGCCGAGACCCTCGCGGCGATCGCGGAGGTCTACGAGGACCGGATCGCCGACGGCGAGAAGTCGATCACGAGCTACCAGAAGGCGCTCGCGATCGCGCCGCGTCACCTCGGCGCGCTCAAGGGCCTCGAGCGCATCCTCGCGCAGAAGGGCCGGTTCGCGGAGCTCCTCGAGAACCTGCGCGCGCAGCTCGAGGCTGTCGCGACGCCGCGCCAGAAGATCTCGATCCTCGAGCGCGTCGGCAGCATCCAGGAAGAGGAGTTCGTCGAGCACGCGAAGGCGGCGGAGACGTACGAGCAGATCGTCGCGATCGAGCCCGGTCACGACGGCGCGAACGCGGCGCTCGCGCGCCTCTATCGCCAGCTGCACCGCTTCGACGATCTCGCGGCGACGCTCGAGCGCCACGCGAAGGGCAGCGCGGACGACGCGCGCAAGATCGGCCTCCTGCTCCAGGCGAGCAAGGTGCTGATGGTCGACGTCGGCGCGCCCGATCGCGCGATCTCGGTCGCGGAGCGCGTGCTCGCGATCGACAGCAAGCACGCGGAAGCGCTCGACTTCGTCGCGCGCCTGCGCGCGCAGACCGGCGACGTGCGCGCGGCGCTCGAGGCCGTCGAGCGCCTCGCGGACTCGGAGCGCGAGCCGGCGAAGAAGGCCGAGCTCTTCGTGCGCGCGGCGCGCATCCTCGAGGACTCGGGCGACAAGGACGGCGCGATCGCGCGCTACAAGTCCGCGCTCGACGCCGACTCGAACAACGCGGCGGCGGCCTCGGCGCTGCGCTCGATCTACGCGGGGCGCGGCGACGCGCACGGCGCGGCGGAGATCCTGCTCCGCGAGATCGCGGTCACGTCGGGCGCGAGCGCGCAGGCGAAGCTCTACGCGGACCTCGGCTTCCTGCGTCGTGATCGTCTCAAGGAGCCGGCCGCGGCGACCGAGGCGTTCAAGAAGGCGCTCGAGCTCGACGCGACGTGCACGCCCGCCGCGCGCGGCCTCGGCGACGTCGCGTTCGACGCGAACGACTTCAAGGAGGCGGCGAAGCACTACGAGCCGCTGCTCGCGCGCACGAGCGAGATGACGAAGGAGGTCGCGCGCGACGTGAGCGTCCGCTGCGGCGACGCGTTCCGGAAGCTCTCGCAGTTCGACAAGGCGCAGCGCGCGTACCTCAACGCGAAGGCGTTCGCGCCGGAGGATCGCGAGGTCCTCGAGCGCGTCGCGGCGGTGACGTTCGACGCGGGCGAGGCGGACGAGGCCGCGGAGCTCTACCGCGACATCCTCGCGAAGTTCGGCAAGGATCTGGTCGGCACCGATCGCGGCAACGTGCTCTATCGCTTCGGCGAGGCGCTCCGTCGAAGCGAGCAGCTCGACGAGGCGGCGAGCGCGCTCGAGGAGGCGACGCAGCACCTGCCGGGCGCGGCCGAGCCGCTCGACGCGCTCAAGCAGCTCTTCGCGACGAAGGGCGACTGGGAGAAGGTGATCAAGACGCTGCGCCGCCGCATGGAGTCGGCGAGCGACGACGATCGCTTCGCGCTCCTCGTCGAGACCGGCGACGTGCTGCTGCAGAAGCTCGGCGACAAGCAGCGCGCGGGCAAGAGCTACGTCGCGGCGCTCGAGCTCAAGGGCGACGATCGCAACCTGCTGACGAAGCTGATGGCGGTCTACTCGGAGACGAGGGACTGGGGGAAGCTCGTCGAGGTCATCCTGCGCATCGCGGATCTCGTCGAAGACCCGGCGCAGCTCGCGAAGTACTACAACACCGCGGCCGCGATCTCGCACTTCGAGCTCAAGCGGCTCGACGAGGCGGCGGACTACTACGAGCAGGCGCTCGAGCACTCGCCGCTGCTCGCGAAGGCGTTCGAGGGGCTCGTCTCGGCGCTCACCGAGAAGACCGACTGGACGCGTCTCGAGAGCGCGTACCGCAACCGCATCAAGAAGCTCGAGGGCCTCGGGGAGGGCAAGCGCCCGAGCCGCGAGGAGCTCGCGCACCTCTGGGACGCGCTCGGCGAGCTGCTGAAGCACCGCCTCAACCGCGCGAGCGACGCGGTCGACGCGTTCGATCAGGCGCAGAAGCTCGAGCCGACGAACCGTCGTCGCGCCGAGCAGCTCGCGGAGATCTACGCGGCCGAGCCGAAGCGCTGGTTCAGCAAGGCGGTGTCGGTGCACCAGCAGCTGCTGACGCTGAGCCCCTATCGCATCGAGAGCTACCAGGCGCTGCGGAAGCTCTACACCGAGGGCAAGAAACCCGACGAGAGCTGGTGCCTCTGCCAGGCGCTCACCGCGCTGAAGAACGCGGAGCCCGACGAGGAGGCGTTCTTCAAGAAGCACCGCTCGCGCAAGCCGCTCGCGGCGAAGGATCCGATGAGCGAGGACGCATGGGCGAAGCTCGTCATGCATCCCGATCAGGATCCGCTGCTCACCGACATCTTCACGACGATCGCGCCTGCGGTGATCGCGGTGCGCAGCCAGCCGCTCTCGGCGTTCCGGCTCGACGCGTCGAAGAAGCGCGACGCGAAGAGCGACTCGGCGGAGATGGCGCGCTCGCTCCACCACGCGTCGCAGGTCACTCGGATCGCGCTGCCCGAGCTCTACTACCGCGACGACGACGCGGGCGGCCTCTCGTTCGTGTTCGCGAGCCCGGTCGCGGTCGGTCTCGGCAAGGGCGCGCGCGCGGGTGGACCCGCGCAGGCGCTCTCGTTCGTCGCGGCGCGCCACCTCGCGTTCACCAAGGGCGGCATGGTGCTCCGTCACCTCGTGCCGACGGGCTCGGGCCTGCGCGCGTGGCTGCTCGCGGCGATCAAGAGCGTGGTGCCGCAGTTCCCGATCCCGGGTGACCTCGCGAGCTCGGTCGAGGAGCACATGGGGGCGTTCAAGAAGCACCTGAGCGGGCCGCAGCAGGAGACCCTGCGCAGCCTCGTGCAGAAGCTGCTGAGCGCGGCGCCCGAGCTCGACCTCAAGCGCTGGACCGCGGCCGTCGATCTCACGGCGGACCGCATCGGCTTCATCGTCGCGAACGATCTCGAGATCGCGAGCGCGCTGGTGCGCGCGAGCCCCGAGGAGTCGAGCGCGGTGCCGCAGAAGGATCGCCTCCGCGAGCTGCACCTCTACTCGGTGAGCGAGCAGTACCTCGCGCTGCGTCACAAGCTCGGCGTCGCGATCGGCGACTGAGTCATCGCCGGAGTGCTCGTCCCGGGGCGAGCCGCCACACACGAGAAGAGCCCCGCGACGCACGACGTCGCGGGGCTCGTTTCGTTCATGCGCTACGGAATCCGTAGCGCTACGGAATCCGTAGCGTCAGCCGTCGGAGCGCAGCTCGCCCCACTCGACGACGCGCATGTCCTCGAAGCGGATCGGCCCCGTCTCGCCGGTGGAGAGCATCCCGCCCTCCCACGCCGCGCGCGCGTCGGGCGAGCCGTCCGCGTAGAGGTTGATCGAGCCCGAGAAGTCGCCGACGTACGCGCCGTACTCCTGCAGCGCGCGCGCGATGATGCGGCCGGTCGGAGAGAGACCGAGCGCGTCGACGTCGATGCTCGGATCGAGCTGCACGCGCCCGCCGCACGGGATGCCGCGATCGGGCGAGATGAGCCCGTTCGCCGGATGCCCGGTGCTCGCGGGCGACGTGAAGAAGCGCTGGCGGATCCCGGGGTACGCGATCACGAGCGCGTGATCGATGCGTCCCGCGCGGATCTCCTCGACGCGCACCAGTCCGGCGATGAGCGGGAAGCCGCACGCGCGCGAGCCGTGCGACTCGTACCACGGCGACGATCCGCCCTTCGGTGGCCGCACGCCCGAGCCGCTCAGATCGATCGTCGAGCAGAGCGCGCAGTCCCACGCTCCGTCGCCCCGCGGCCGCGCCTGGAAGAAGTCGTACGCGCGCCCCGACGCGCGATCGATCAGCGCGAGGTGGCCGTCGCCTTCGGGCGCGGGCTGCGCGCCCGCGGGCACCGGCCACATGAACGTGTGCGCCTCGCCCTCGTTGCTCAGCGGCGTGATCACGCGGACGAGCGGCATCGACGCGTCGACGTCGTAGACCGGCACGCTCCACGGGTGGATCGACACGCTGAGCCCGGGGAATTCCGAGCTCGTGCGCATGTGCTCCATGAGCGCGTCGGAGTCGGGCCGGATCGCGACGTCGTCGGGGATGCGCGTGTTCCACGGGCTCGAGCTCGCGAACGGGCGCCACGCGCCACCGCCGGTCTGCTGGCCCGAGTCGGACTCGCCGCCGGTCGTGCGCCCCGCGTCGGCGCCGCCGCTCAGCGCGCCTGGCTGACATGCGCCGCCGAGCGCGAGGACGATCGTGATCGCGACGAGCTGCTCCCTGGTGCTCATGGCGCGCGACTCTCTCGCGACGTCGCGCGCCACGCAACGGCCCCACGAAAGCGACGACGCGCGCCGCTCGGCCGAGACCGAGGGCGCGCGTCGCTCGCGGATGTCGCGAGCTCGAAGAGTCGGCTCGCCCGCAGGTCCCTACCGTCCACGCGCTTCGCGCGCTCCCGTCCGGGATCTGCGTGACGAGCACTCCGGTACGGCTCAGCCGTCGCTGATCAGCGTGCCCCACTCGACGACGCGGAGGCGCTCGATCGGGATCCGGTTCACGCTCGCCTCGTCGAGCAGACCGCTGTCCCACGCGGCGCGCGCCTCGGGCGAGCCATCGGCGTAAAGGCTGATCGACTCCGAGTAGTCACCGACGTACGCGCCGTACTCCTGCAGCGCACGCGCGATGATGCGCGCCGAGGGCGTGAGCCCGAGCGCGTCGACGTTCACGCTCGGATCGAGCTGGATGCGGCCGCCGCACGGGATGCCGCGATCGGGCGAGACGATGCCGTTCGCCGGATGTCCGGTGCTCGCGGGCGAGCGGAACCAGCGCTGGCGGATGCCGGGGTACGCGATCGCGAGCGCGTGATCGATGCGCCCTGCGCGCATCTCCTCCGCGGTGATCAGACCCGCGGCGAGCGGGAAGCCGCACGCGCGCGAGCCGTGCGACTCGTACCACGGCGTCGATCCGCCCTTCGGCGGGCGCACGCCGGTGCCGTTCATGTCGGCGGTCGCGCAGAGCGAGCACGTCCACGAGCCGTCGGCCTGACGGCGCCCGTTCCAGAAGTCGTACTCGCGACCGGTCGCGCGATCGACGATCAGCAGGTGACCGTCGGCCTCGGGATCCGACTCTGCGCCCGCGGGCACCGGCCACCAGAACGTGCGGTTCTCGCCTTCGTTGCTGAGGCTCGCGACGACGCGCACGAGCGGCGTCGACGACGACGCGGAGTACATCGGGATGCCCCACGGGCGCACGTTCACGCCGAGGCCGGGCCAGCGCGTGCTCGTGCGGAGGTGCTCGATCAGCTGCGCGGAGTCGGGACGGATCGCGACGTTCGACGCGATGCGCGTGTTCCACGGGCTGCTCGCGCCGAAGGGACGCCACGCGGTCGGCGTGGTCGGAGGAGTGCCCGCGTCGGTGCCCGCGTCCACGGCGGGCGTGGTACTGCCCGCGTCACGCGCGACGATCACGCCCGAGTCGCGCACGCCCGAGTCGCGCACGCCCGAGTCGATCGGCGCCGGCGTGCTGCCGGCGTCGGCGACGACGACGGGGCCTGCGTCGGACGTGGCGCCCGCGTCACGACGCGGATGAGGGCGCCGGCGCAGCGCGTCGAAGTCGGTGGTGTCGTCGGTGCCGTCGCTCGCGGTTCCGCGCGAGAGCGACCCGGTCGCACACCCGAGGGAGAGGAGGACGAAGGAGAGCGCCGCGAGACGCGACGCGTTCCTGCGGAACGTACTGCTGTCCATAGGGCGGCCAGCCTGCCGGATGCCGGCGCCGCCCAGTGTCCGGGAAGCTCCCCTCGACGATCGGACGGGGCCGCTCGCCGCGATCGGAGGAACGTCGCGATCAGGGCAGCTTGATCTTCGGCCGCTCCGGATGGCGCCGGTAGAGCACGAGCACGCGCCCGATCTCGTCGACGATCTGCGCGGAGAGCGCGCGGCGCAGGTGCTGCGCCATCTCGCGTCGCTCGTCCTTCTCGAGCTGCGGCAGCTTCACCTTGATGAGCTCGTGATCGTGCAGCGCTTGCCACGCGGCGCGCACGACGGCGTCGGACACGCCCTCCTTCCCGACCTGCACGACGGGGTCGAGATGATGGGCGAGCGCCCGGAGATGACGTGCCTGACGACCGTTCAACGACGACGCGTTCCCGCGCATGAGGCCCGGACGCTACCCCGCGCGTCGCCCCCAGGCCAGTCAGCGCGAGACGTATCGCGCTCGGGGGCGCAGCTGGAACCCCGCCTCGCGCTGCTCGATCGCGTGGGCGATCCATCCTGCCGCGCGCCCGATCGCCATCAGCGCCGCGGCCGAGCCCGGTCCCGCGCCGAGCGCGCCCGCGACCGCGACGAGCGCGGCGTCGACCGTCGGCGGCTCTCCGCCCGCGAGCGACATCGCGCTCGTGAACGCGCGCACCTTGCGCAGCACGACGCTGCGCGGCGCGAGCTCCTCCGCCGCCTCGAGCAGCGGCGGTGTGCGCGGATCGCCCGACGGGTAGAGCGGATGCCCGAACCCCGGCAGCGCATCGCCCCGGCGCCGCCGATCCGCGAGGATGCGTGCTGCGTCCTCCGGCTCGCGCGCCTCGGCGAGCAGCGCCTCCATGCGATCGCAGCTTCCGCCGTGCGTCGGCCCGGTGAGCGTCGCGAGCGCGGCGAGCACGCACGCGTGGAGATCCGCGCCCGCGCCGGCCGCGACGCGCGCGGTGAAGGTGCTCGCGTTGAGCTCGTGATCGGCCATCACCACGAGCGCACGATCGATCGCCGACGCGGCGCGCTTCGTCGCGCGGAGCCCGAGCCCGATCGCGACCGCGTGCGCGATCGTCGGCGCGGCGAGCGCTTCGTCGACGCGGTCCTCCTCGCCCGGCGCGAGCGCGAGCAGCGCCGCGAGACGCCGCACCAGCGATCGCGCGCGCACGAGCGTGCCCTCGCCGCCGGGATCGAAGCGCGAGCCGCGCTCCGCCGCGCCGATCAGCGCGACGCCCGCGAGCAGTCGATCGAGCGGGTGCGCGCCCTGCGCGACGAGGCGCGCCGCGCGCCGCACGTCGATCCCGAGATCCCGCGCCTCGAAACGAACGTCGTCGTCCCAGCGTCCCGCCCAGAGCCACTCCGCGACGACCTCGAAGCGCGCGCCGCTGCGCGCGAGCTCCACCGCGCTGCGACCGCGATAGTGCGGCCCGTCGTCGCCGATGCCCGAGATCGCGGTGTCGAGGACCGGCTCGCCCCACCTCAGCGCGCCCGAGGCGACTGCGGCGTGGCCCGCTCGCGCCTGGCTGCGCGCGCGCAGCCGCTCGAGATCGTCGCGGCGATAGCGCCGCTCGCGTCCTTCGCCGGGCGCGCTGCGCACCAGCCCACGGCTCGCGTACGCATAGAGCGTCCCCCGCTTGATGCCGAGCATCCCGCACGCCTCGTCGGCGGTGACCCAGGCGTGAGCGTCGAATGCATCATGTTGATCAGTGGATCCACGTTGATCAACGTTTGCCATGCATCAACGTTTCTCACGTCTCGCGCGTCGGGTCGAGGCGAAGGAGGAGCGTGATGACCGAAGGTGCACGGATCGCGAGCGGGCTCGAGGGCGTCGTGGTCGCGGAGACCGAGCTCTCGCACGTCGACGGTCAGGCGGGTGAGCTGTGGATCCGCGGGCATCGTGTCGAGGCGCTGGCGGGCGCGCGCTCGTTCGAGGAAGCGGCGTGGCAGCTCTGGACCGGCGTGTTCCCCGACGATGCGGCCGGCGTGCGCGCGCAGCTCGGGCAGGCGCGGGCGCGCGCGTTCGCGGCGATCGATCCGCGCGATCCCGCGCTGCGCCACGCCGACGGCATGGACGCGTTGCGCGCGCTGGTCGCGCGGACGGCGGTCCCCGAGAGCGCGACGGAGCTCGAGCGCGCGATCGTGCTCACCGCGAGCGTCGCGGTCGCGGCGGCCGCGTGGCAACGCACGCAGCGCGGGGAGGCGCTCGTCGCGCCGGACGCGTCGCGCTGGCACGCGTCCGACGTGCTGCGGATGGTGCAGGGCGAGGCGCCCGACCCCGCGCGCGCGGCCGCGCTCGATCGCTACCTCGTGACCGTGATCGATCACGGCATGAACGCGTCGACGTTCGCGGCGCGCGTGGTCGCGTCGACGGGCTCCGACGACGTGTCCGCGATCACCGCGGCGATCGGCGCGCTCAAGGGCCCGCTGCACGGAGGCGCGCCGGGCCCGGTGCTCGACATGCTCGACGCGGTGGGCGCGCCCGAGCGCGCCGGTGCGTGGGTCGACGCGGAGCTCGATGCCGGCCGTCGCATCATGGGCATGGGGCACCGCATCTATCGCGTGCGCGATCCGCGCGCCGCGGTGCTCGAGGCGGGCATCGAGCAGCTCGAGCGCGCAGGGGTCGCGAAGGGCCGGCTCGCGCTCGCGCGCGCGGTCGAGAAGGAAGCGGAGGCGCGGCTCGCGGCGCGACGGCCCGATCGCGCGCTGCGCGCGAACGTCGAGTTCTACACGGCGGTGATCCTCGACGCGGTTGGCCTCGATCGACGCGCGTTCTCGCCGACGTTCGCGATCGGTCGTGTCGCGGGGTGGTGCGCGCACGTCGCGGAGCAGCGGCGCACGGGACGTCTCATTCGTCCTGCGTCGCGCTACGTGGGCCCGGTGCCGGCGTGAAAACGAAACGGGCCGCGCTCCTCTCGAGAGCGCGGCCCGTTCGCATTTCGAGCTCGGTGATCAGAAGCCGATCATCGCACCGCGCGACGCGAGACCCTGACGGCGGCGCTGCAGCTGCTCGGGCGAGACCTCGCCTTCGTCCTCGCCGATGAACTCGTCGACCATCACGTCGAGCGCGACGGTCGCCGAGAGATAGACCTCGCTGTCGTCGAAGTAATAGAACGGGTGCTGGATCTGCGCGGACTGATTGAGCCAAGGCGTGAAGCCGGGCGAGCCCTGATAGCCGACCTGCAAGTTGAGCCAGGGCAGCACGTCGTAGCCTACCGCGAGCGTCCAATAGTGGGCGTTGCGCCAGTGCGTCGTGTTGAACGACTCGATGCCCGGGACGTCGACCAGCTCGTGCCCGTACATCCAAAGGCCGGCGTACTGCGTGAGGATCGTGAGCCCGGGGATCGGCATCACGGTCAGCGTCAGCGCGGCGAACAGACGATCGCGCTCCGTCGTGAGGCCGCTGACCTGATCGCAGTCGTCGCTGGCTCCCCCGAACCGGTCGGTCGTCGAGCACTGATATCCCGTCGAGAAGTTCGCGGTCGGCACGTTGGTCGTCGCGAACCAGTGCCGGTATCCGCCGGTCACGGCGACCGTGAAGCTCGCGAGCTCGGGGAACACGCGGACGACGGTGAGGCCGACACCGGTGTTGACGATGCGGTCCGCCGCGATGCTCGCGAGCGAGGTCGGCGCCGCGAGGCGGACCGACGGGATGAACACGAACCCTTCCCACTGCTCGATGTGACGCCACTCGAGCACGACGTCGCTGAACTGCGGTTCGCGCTCGGTCGTCGCGATGTCGCTGTCGGTGAATTCAACCGACAGACCGAGCGAGAGCACGAGGAAGTTCTGACGATCGAGGTAATAGCGAGGCTGGAGGAAGAACGACCAGTAGTAGCGCGGGTTCTGCGTGAGCTGTGCGTCGGGAACGAACGTGTTGACGTTGAGCCCGTGCTGCCACGAGAAGAGCGAGCCGCGGAACGGCGAAGGCTCCGGCGCGGGCGCGGCGGCCTCTTCCTGAGCGGCCGCTTCTTCCTGCGCGGGCTCGGCGCTCGCCGCCGCTTCGGCCGCGAGATCTTCTTCGACGGTCGGAGTCGTCGCCGACTCGCTCTCCGCGGCCGTCGTCGCCGCGACGGACTCTTCTCCTTCCGTCGCTGCCTCGGCAGGTGCGGAGCTCGTGAGTTCACTCTCACCTTCGCCCTCTCCGCTCGAGTCCTGCGCGCTCGCGGCGAGCGCTGGCGTCAGGAGCGCAGCGCAGAGGAGGAAGAACCGCAGAGGAGATACGAAACGCTTCACGTCGGTGCTCCGGGCAACGAGGGCGCGCCGCATCGCAACCCATGTGCCACGCAGAGAAATGCGCGTTCGCGGGAGACGCGTGCATTCCGACCGCGCGCGGTCGCTCGTTCGAGCGCGTTCGTAACGATCGATCGTCAACGCGCTAACGACGCGACTCGACGTCTCGCTCGCTCGCACACGCGCTGATCCGGCAATTGCCGCGACGACGACGTGAGCACGCTTCTTGCGGAGCGGGCCCGCCGCCGCTTCGAAGATGCCCGCGGCCGAAGGAGTCGATGTCGATGTCCCGCACCTTGCACCGAGCTCAGGCACTCGCCCTGCTCGCCATCAGCGCGCTGTCAGGCGCGACCGTGGCGGGCTGCGCAGAGGGCCGCGACCCCATCAATCAGGTCCAGCCGGGCGCACTGCATCGCAGCGTGCTCGAGGACAGCGAATGGTACTACCAGCAGACGGTGATCGATTCGCCGTACTCCGCTGGCTACACGTTCGTCGGCGAGCAGGGCGAGCTCGAGCGCATCCGCTGGGAGGTCCAGGAAGAGTTCCTGGTCGCGCGCCGCGCGTACGAGTACATCGCGGGCAGCGAGACCAACGGCATCTCGGGCGACGCGACGGAGACCGGTGCGCCCGTCGCGATGTACCGCATCGAGTCCCACTTCGACATCCGCCGCGCGTACAACCCGGTGACCGGCGAGGAGCTCAACATCCTCACCGAGAACAGCACCGACCGCCCCTGGTACCAGCGCGATTACATCCGCGTCGACTGGTCGGAGAACCTGATCACCGACAACAGCTTCCTCGTCCTCGCGCGCGTCTTCGACGGCATCGAGACCGAGCCGGCTGCCTACTACGTCGAGGATCCCTCGCACCCGCACGCGCCCCGCTTCGAGGCGCGTCAGGCGGACGGCACGTGGGAGAACGTCCTCACGCGCACGTGGGTCGATGGCGAGCAGCCCGTCCAGTACATCGACATCGTCAACAAGATGTTCGTCCGTCCCACGACGGTCGAGATCGAGGGCCTCGGCCCGGTGCCCTCCTGCTACATGCTCTATCAGGGGCACCTCGACTGCGCGCCCGGTGAGGTCACCGTGCGCAACTCGTTCCTCCGCGTCGATCACGAGGATCGCGACTACGAGCCGCAGCTCTACACGGGCGACCGCATGGAGCGCTTCGGCTACTTCGTGACCGAGCGCGCCGGCTACGACGCGCACTACGGCGTGGTCGAGCCGGCCCGCTTCCGCTTCGCGAACCGCCACAACCTCTGGCAGCAGAGCCACCGCCGCAACGCGGACGGCACGCTCGTGGGCTGCAGCGCGGACGACCAGTGCGGCGGCGGCGGCTCGGTGTGCGATCTCGATCTCGCGCGCGCGATGCGCTCGATCGACACCGCGACCGGCTCGCTGCGCGGCGCGTGCACGATCCCGTACCGCGAGCGCCAGGTGCGCCCGATCGCGTACTACCTCAGCTCGAACTTCCCGGCGGACCTCGTGCCGGACGCGCAGCACCTCTCGGACGAGTGGAACCGCGCGTTCCGCGACACCGTCGCGAGCCTCCGCGAGGTCGAGTGCCGTGAGAACGGCGGCGACTCCGGCGCGTGCGCGGGCGAGCGCATGCGCGAGGACCACCAGCAGATGTTCGTGCTCTGCCACAACCCCGTGGCGGACACCGATCACGCGGCGTGCGGCGCGCCCGGCACGTCGCCGCGCCCCGGCGACCTCCGTTACTCGATGATCGGCTGGGTCAGCGACGCGCACCTCTCGAGCCCGCTCGGCTACGGCCCGTCGTCGGCGGATCCGCTGACCGGCGAGATCATCATGGGCAACGCGTTCATCTACGGCGCGGCCATGGAGACGCTGACCACGTTCGCGCGCGACATCATCGCGGTGATCAACGGCGACCTCGACGAGTCGGACGTCACGGCGGGCGCGCAGGTGCAGGCGTGGATCGAGCGCCAGGAGGCGCCCGGCTCGGAGCTCACCGGCCGCACCGCGCACGACCACGTGATCGAGATCGACGGTCTCGACGCGCACGACATCAACGAGGCGATGGACTTCTCGTGGGCGCAGAGCGGCCGTCCCGCGTCGCGCGCGCCCTCGAGCCCCGCGGAATTCATCGAGGCGATGGAGAACGCGGAACGCCGCCTGCACCAGCAGGGCGCGTTCGGCGACGGCGTCGACCGTGGTGACGCGGCGCTCGGCCGTCTCGTCGGCACCGACATCGAGCGCATGATGACGACCGACGAGGTCCGCATGGCGGGCGGCATCGACCCCGAGCTGCCGGTCACCGAGGGCCTGCTCGAGCAGGTGTCGCCGCTCCGCGGTGGCAGCCTCGCCAACCAGCGCGCGCTCGCGCGTGCGCGTGAGCGCATGCAGCACGACCACTGCGTCGTCGGCGCCGAGTTCGCCGACGAGGGCCTGCTCGGCCTCGCGCGCGAGATCGTCCGCGCGGCGGACGAGAACCGTCCGATGGTCTGGTACGGCGAGGAGTACCAGCTGCGCGGCGAGGACGGCGAGCTGAACTACAACCTCGTGCGCGCGATGCTGCGCCACCCGATCTTCGACGCGGTCACCGCGCACGAGGTCGGCCACACCATCGGCCTGCGCCACAACTTCAGCGGCAGCTACGACGCGCTGAACTACCTCCCGCGCTACTGGGAGCTCCGCGACGACGGCACGATGGAGCCGCGCGCGTGGGACCCGCTGACGTCGCAGGAGCGCGACGGCCGCATCCTCGAGTACCAGTACTCGACCGTGATGGACTACGGCGTGAACTTCGTCGTCACCGATCCGCACGGCATCAGCCACTACGACTCGGCCGCCGTGAAGATGGGCTACGGCGATCTCGTCGAGGTCTTCTCGAACGCCGCGACGCCCGGCGAGGTCGCGTGGGTCGCGTTCATCCAGAGCGCGGGCTGGCCCGTGCCGCTCCGCTTCGAGTCGTTCACCGGCGGTGAGCCGAGCGCGTTCGTGTACACCGACTGGCCGGAGATCGTCGGCGGCGTCGAGCGCCTGCAGCAGCGCGAGGACGTGCGCTACACGAGCCTTCGTCCCGACAGCTCGCTGGCGTTCCAGGGCATCCGCGACCCGCTCGTCGATCCCGACGGCCGCCCGATCGTCCCGTACATGTTCTGCTCCGACGAGCAGGCGGACCTGAACCCCGACTGCCAGCGCTACGATCAGGGCGCGGACGCGTACGAGTCGGTCCAGAGCGTCATCGACAACTACTGGAACTACTACATCTTCAACAGCTTCCGTCGTGGCCGCCTGGGCTTCTCGCCCGAGTCGCTCGCCTCGCGCGTGCACGGCCGCTACTTCGAGAAGCTCCAGCGCGCGAACCAGATCTACGCGCTCTACCGCGGTGTCTTCCAGGACATCTTCGGTGGCTCGGCGGGGTACGACGCGTTCTGGACGCGCCCCGACGGCATGGGCTCGTGGACGCTCGCGGTCGGCGCGGGCTTCCAGCTGCTCACGCGCGTCGTGACGACGCCGGAGCCCGGCGAGTACACGCAGGCGACGCGCGGTGACGGCTCGACCGCGCTGCTCCCCGCGGCGTTCGGCGACACGGTCGCGCTCGAGGTCGACCCGTTCGACGGACGCGCGATCGAGACGACGTGGGACTTCAACGCGGGCTACTACTGGTTCGATCAGCTCGACCGCGTCGGCTACTTCTACGACAAGATCATCGCGCTCCAGGTGCTCGTCGATCCGACGACGTACTTCCTCGGTCGCGATACCGACGCGGACATCCGCCAGTACCAGATCAACTTCGGCTCGTCGTTCGGCCCCTCGCTGACGGCGTTCATGGAGGGCGTGCTCGCGGAGGACTGGACCGTCGTGGCGCCTCGCGACGTGTCGGGTGAGCTGCGTTATCCGACGCCGCTCGAGATGCAGAACGGCACGATGCCGTCGACGCCGGTCGACCCGAACGCGTCGTTCTCGATCCAGCTGTACTCGGCGGTCTACGGCATGGCGTACATCCCGCAGACCTACGACCAGACGTTCCTCAACCGCTCGCGCATCTTCGTGCGCGGCGGCGCGGAGGAGGTCGAGATCGACCCGACGCTGCCGGTGATCGAGTTCCTGGATCCCGAGAGCGGTCTCACCTACGTCGCGGTGAGCTACCCGGTGGACGCCGACGGCGTGCCGGGTGGCGCGACGCGCGAGACCGGCGTCGGCGCGGCGATGCTGCTCCGCGCGCAGGCGCTCTCGGACGCGGGCGCGGGCTCGGCCGCCGAGCTCCGCCGCTACATCGACAACATCGATCTGATCCGCCGTCTCACCTGGCAGCTCGGCTTCGGCGCGCAGCCCTGAAGCACTGAGCGGGTGAGCTCACCAGAACGCGCCGGGAGGTCCACCTCCCGGCGCGTTCGTTCTTTCCGTCACGCGTCGTTGCGCATGTCGACGTGGGGAATCCCGTCCTCGTCGTACACCGCGCTGGTGCGCGCGAAGCCGAGGCTCGCGTAGAAGCGCTCGAGGTGCGCCTGCGCGGAGAGCGCGATCGGCACCGGACCGTGCGCTTCGCGGATCGACGCGATCGCGCGCTCCATCAGCGTGCGTGCGAGCCCGCGACCGCGCGCCTCGGGCGCGACCACGACGCGCCCGATCGATCGCTCCGCGAAGCGCGCGCCCTCGGGCAAGAGCCGCGCGTACGCGACGAGCTGCGCGCCTTCCCACGCGAAGAGGTGGCGCGCGATGCGATCCTTGCCGTCGGCGTCGAGGTACACGCAGTCCTGCTCCACGACGAACACGCGCTGTCGCAGCGCGAGCGCTTCGTAGAGCGCGTGCGCCGACAGCTGATCCCACGCCAGCTCCTCGAAGCGCGTCACGACCGCACCGGGCCGAGCTCCGGGAACCACCGCTCGCGCATGCGCGCTCGATACGCGACGAGGTTCGGCTTGCTGCGCGCGTGCTCGAGCACGCCCGACGGATGCGGGAACCCGAGCGCGCTCTCGCAGAACGCGTACGCCGTCGCGTCGTACGAGCTCGGTCGATCGCCGAGCAGGTACTCGCTCTCGCCGAGGATCGCGGAGAGCGCGTCCAGATCACGCCGTGCGAACGAGACGATCTCGTCCTTCGTGTGGCGCCCCGTGCCCTGTCCGCGCAGCGCGCTGCGGACGCTCCTGCGGACCATCGGGAACAGCAGCGGGCGCAGCGCCGGCGGGAACATCTTCCCGAACTCGGGCCGCAGCACGCGGAAACCATCTTCGTCGATCCACCGCAGGTGCAGCGTCGTGAAGTACGTGCCCTCCTCGAGCATCCGTCGCACCGCGTGCCCGATCGCGCGCTGCTTCGAGTCGAGCTGCGCGTCGAGCGTGTCGCCGTGACGGCGCACGAGCTCGTCGATCACGAGCTGCGAGTCGCCGATCAAACGACCGTCGATCTCGACGTACGGGATCTTGCCCTTCGGCGCGCGCCGCATGTCGGGTGGACGCACTTCGTGCGGGATCCCGGCCATGCGCAAGTACGTCTCGAGCTTCGTGCAGAAGGGGCTGAAGCTGGGCATGCCCCACGGGCGCGGGGGCGGTTGGTGCAGGACGAGCGTGGTCATGTCGCGCGCAGTCTACGCGCGAGCGCTCGCTCAGCGACGACGGCGCCGCGCTTCGAGCGAGACGACCCGCCGCGCGCGCCGCGCCGGAGACGCCGCGCGATGGAAGCGCTTCGCGTCCTCCACCAGGCGCCGCAGCAGCTCGGGGAACGCGAGCCCCGCCGCCTGCGCGGCGAACGGGTACATCGCGCAGTCGGCCGAGCTCTCTCCGTACTCGAGCGAGCAGTTCATGTTCACCTCGAGCACGAACGGCCCGCGGTGATCGACGCGCATGTCGACGCGCCCGTAGCCCGCTCCGTCGATCGCGCGGTACGCGTCGCGCGCCACGCGCAGCACGCGCCGCGTCTCCGCGAGCGTGAGCGGCGCCGGACACAGCAGCTCGAAGCTCCCGTAGAGCGGCGAGCTCGTGTCCCACTTCGTCTCGTGGGTGCGGATCCCCTTGCCCGGCGGGAACGCGTCACCGAAGCGCACCTCGAGCGGCGGAAGCGCCTTCGCGCGCTCGCCCGATCCGAGCAGCCCGACCGTGATCTCGCGGCCGTCGACGTACTCCTCGACCAGCGCCGAGCCGTAGTCGCGGAAGATCTCCTCGACGCGCGCGCGCAGCGCGAGCTCGTCGTCGGCCGCGATGATCGACGAGAGGTGCACGCCCGCGCTCCCGCCCGCGTCGTGCGGCTTCACGAAGAGCGGCACGCCCCGCAGATCGTCGAGCAGCGGCTCGTCGGGCGACGCGAGGAGCTGCCACTTCGGCGTGGGCACGCCCGCCGCGACGAAGCGCGTCTTCATCGTGACCTTCGAGATCGACGTGCGATACGGCTCGCGCCGCGATCCGGTGTAGGGCAGCCCGCGCCGCTCGATCGCGTCGATGGCCTCGACACCTGGATAGTTGTCGATGCCCTGACCCGACCCGTCGCACAGGTTGAACACCACGTCGCAGTCGAGCGCGTCGACGACCGTGTCGACGTTCGCGAGGTGCACCGGGTGCCAGCTCGCTTCGTAGCCCGCGTCCTCGAGCGCGCGGAGGAACGCGCGATCGGACGCGTCGGCGTGCTCGTAGTCGAAGTCCTCGTCGCCTCGAGCCTTCAGCGGCGAGGCGGGATCGCAGCAGAGCACGGCGACGCGTGGTCTGCGTCGGGCTCGTGGCGACGGTGGGGGGCGCTCGTCTTCTCCCAGCGGCTTGTCGCTCATGGCACCTCAGTCAACACGAGCGGATCTCGTCACTCAAGCGGCTGTCGCAAGATTTCTCCCCACGAACGTCGATTTCGCGCTCTACGCGCGCGCATACACGCGAGCGCGCGCGAGCTGCGCGATCTGCCAGGCCCGTTCTGGATCGGCGACGACGTGCTAGCTTCAGCCTCACGAATGGCCCAGACGACTCCGAGGGAGAGCGCGAACGA
Source organism: Sandaracinus amylolyticus (assembly GCF_000737325.1). Taxonomy (NCBI): domain Bacteria; kingdom Pseudomonadati; phylum Myxococcota; order Polyangiales; family Sandaracinaceae; genus Sandaracinus; species Sandaracinus amylolyticus. Next base: position 7,295,009 of record NZ_CP011125.1, on the reverse strand, counting down.
GGACAACATCCACGCCGAGGTCGAGGTCGACGAGCCCGATCTGTTGGTGCGGCTGACCGGTCCCGGCGCGAACCACCTCGACATCCTCGAGAGCGAGTTCGAGATCACGGCGGGCGTACGCGGCAACACGATCCACCTCCGCGGCACGCGCGAGGCGGTCGAGAACGCCGAGCGCGCGCTGATGGAGATCCTCTCGATGCTCGAGAAGAACAAGGGCTTCTCGGAGCGCGAGGTCGAGCGATCGATCCGCACGCTCAAGGCGAACCCCGAGGTGCGCCTCGGCGACTTCATGAACGACGTCGTCCTCGCGACCCCGCGCCGCACGATCACGGCGAAGGGCCCGACGCAGCACGGCTACGTGCAGCAGATGCGCGAGAACGACATCGTCTTCGGCATCGGCCCCGCGGGCACGGGCAAGACCTACCTCGCGATGGCGATGGCGGTGCGCGCGCTGCTCGAGAAGCGCGTGAAGCGCATCGTGCTCACGCGCCCCGCGGTCGAGGCGGGCGAGAAGCTCGGCTTCCTGCCCGGCGATCTCGCGGAGAAGGTCAATCCGTACCTCCGTCCGCTCTACGACGCGCTCCACGACATGATGGACTTCGAGCGCGCGCAGATGCTCGTGCAGCGCGGCGTCATCGAGGTCGCGCCGCTCGCGTTCATGCGCGGTCGCACGCTCAACGACGCGTTCGTCATCCTCGACGAGGCGCAGAACTCGACCAGCGATCAGATGCGCATGTTCCTCACGCGCCTCGGCTTCGGCTCGAAGGCGGTGGTCACCGGCGACGTGACGCAGGTCGATCTGCCGAGCGGTGCGCGCAGCGGTCTCGCCGATGCGACGCGCGTGCTCGATCGCGTGCCCGGGATCGCGTTCACGTACTTCAGCGACGCCGACGTCGTGCGTCATCCGCTCGTCGCGCGGATCGTGCGCGCGTACGAGGCGCGTGATGCCGCGCGCGAGCGCGCGAAGGCGGAGCGCGAGGCCCTCGCGGAGATGGAAGCCGAGGGCGCGCCCGACTCGGGGACTCGCGAGGGTACTGTCGGTCCGGCCGACGATCAGCGATGATGCATGCGTGATGCCCGCTCGCGCGCTTCTGCGAGCGGGTCGGGGGAGCGCATGCAGGATCGCGATCGCACCAACGACACGGAGATGACCGACCTCGCGCCGGTCATCCTGATGCGGGCGGTCGAGGTCGAGCCGAGGCTGGGCGACGGTCTGCGCGTCGAGCTGCACGGCGTCGCGGTCGAGGTGCAGCGCGGCGAGGGCCTCGTGATCGGCGTGTCGGCGTCGACGCTGCGCCGCGCGCCGCTCGACCCGTACCTGCCGCGCATCGCGGCGGGCCACGCGGGCGTCCTGCTGGTCGGGCAGCTCCCCGACGGTATGCTCGACGCGCTGCCGAAGAACGCGGTGATCGCGCACGTGCCGGATCTCGCGTCGCCCGATGCGCTCTTCGTCGCGCTGCACGGCGCGCTCGAGCGCGTGGAGCTGCGCGTCGCGGCGGAGCGTCGTGGTCGGTGGCTCACGCGCTATCGCTACGAGCTCGGCGAGCTGATCGAGATCTCGCGCGCGATCAGCCAAGAGCGCGATCTCGATCGGCTGCTCACGCTGATCCTCGAGAAGAGCCGGTTCATCACCGGCGCGGACGCCGGCAGCATCTACGTGCTCGAGTCGGTCACGCCGGGCAGCCGCGAGAAGCGCCTGCGCTTCAAGCTCTCGCAGAACGAGTCGGTCACGTTCGAGAGCCGAGAGTTCACGATCCCGCTGACGACGCGCAGCGTCGCCGGCGCGGCCGCGGTGAACCGCAAGCCGATCAACATCCCCGACGTCTACACGATCGGCAGCGACGAGCCCTTCGGGTTCGATCCCAGCTTCGATCGCAAGGTGGGCTACCGCACGCGCTCGATGATCGCGATGCCGATGATCAGCGCGGAGGACGACGTGATCGGCGTCATCCAGCTGATCAACAAGAAGCGCGATCCGCAGAACCGGCTGACGGTCGAGAGCGTGGACCGCGAGGTCGTGCCCTTCGATCAGCGCAGCGAGGATCTGCTCGCGACGCTCGCGTCGCAGGCCGGCATCGCGCTCGAGAACGCGCTCCTCTACGACGAGATCCGGCGCATCTTCGACGGCTTCGTGCGCGCCAGCGTGCAGGCGATCGAGCAGCGCGACCCGACGACGAGCGGTCACTCGCTGCGCGTGTCGGTGCTCTCGTGCGGGCTCGCGGAGGCGGTCGATCGCATCACGAGCGGGCCCTACAAGGACATGCGCTTCACGCGGCGCGACCTGAAGGAGCTCGAGTACGCGTCATTGCTGCACGACTTCGGGAAGATCGGTGTCCGCGAAGAAGTGCTGGTGAAGGCGAAGAAGCTCTATCCGCACCAGCTCGATCAGGTCCGGCTGCGCTTCGACTACGTGCGCAAGTCGCTCGAGGCGGAGGGCTGGAAGCGCAAGCTCGACGCGCAGATCGCGGGCGCGGGCGCGAGCGATCTGAAGCGCATCGACGAAGAGCTGGCGGCACGCGCCGAGGAGCTCGAGATCGCGTGGCGCACGGTGCAGGAGGCGAACGAGCCGACCGTGCTGAAGGAAGGCGACTTCACGCGCATCGCGGAGCTCGGACAGCGCACCTACGTCGACGCGTGCGGGCACGCGCACCCGCTGCTCACGAGCGACGAAGTGGTCTCGCTGCAGGTGACGAAGGGCTCGCTCCACGATCGCGAGATCGAGGAGATCCGCTCGCACGTCGTGCACACGTTCGACTTCCTCTCGAGCATCCCGTGGGGAAAGAGCTTCACGCGCATCCCCGAGATCGCGGGCGCGCACCACGAGAAGCTGAACGGGCGCGGATACCCGAAGGGCCTCGGGAGCGAGCAGATCCCGCTGCCGTCGAAGATCATGACGATCGCCGACATCTTCGACGCGCTCACCGCGCGCGACCGACCGTACAAGAAGGCCATGCCGGTCGATCGCGCGCTGAGCATCCTCGGCTTCGAGGTGAAGGACGGCCACGTCGACGGCGAGCTCGTGCGCATCTTCGCGGAGGCCGAGGTCTTCAAGAAGGTCGAGGGCGATCTCAGCTACTGAAGCCCTGCGGTGCTCGTCCCGCAGGTCCCGAACGGGAGCGCGCGAAGGCGTCAGGCGCTCGCGCGGGCCAGCGCCACCGCGTCGGGTCCCGCGGGATTGTGCAGCGGCGCCGACGGATCGGTCGCGGCGCGGAACACGGCCTCGGCGACGTCGTGCTCGGTCGTCACGACCGACTGCTCTCCGAACCCTGCGAGCACACGCTGCGCGAACGACGCGTACGCATCGGGGATCAGCGTCGCGATGTCGGGCGTGTGGCTCGCGAATCGCGTGGTGGGGCAGTAGCCGGGTTCGACGAGACGGACGCGCACGTCGAACGGCTCGAGCTCGAACGCGAGCGACGCGGTGAACCCTTCGATCGCGGTCTTGCTCGCGGTGTAGGCAGCGACGAGCGGCATCGGCGCGAGCGTCACGCTCGAGGTCACGTTGATGATCACGCCCGATCGCCGCGATCGGAAGCGAGGCAGCACCGCCTGCGTCACCGCCATCACGCCGAACGTGTTGGTCTCGAACAGCTCGCGCACGAGGGTCATGGGCGTGGCCTCGAACGCGCCGAGCGCGCCGATGCCCGCGTTGTTCACGACGACGTCGATCGGCCCCGCGGCCTCGAGCGCGGCGGCGATGCTCTCGGGCTTCGTCACGTCGAGCGCGAGCACGCGGATGCGCTCGGAGCGCGGCAGCACGTCCTCCCGCGGCGTGCGCATCGTTGCGACGACGTTCCAGCCGCGCGCGTGGAAGTGGCGCGCGGTCTCGAGGCCATAACCGGAAGAGGAGCCAGTGATCAGCACGGTCTTCATGCGCAGAGACGTGGAGCGAGCGTGCGCGGCACACCATCACGCGGAGTCCGGATTCCATTCGCGATCGTCCGGCGATGGACGCGAGTGCCGCGGCGGCATCGTCGCGCGAGAATGCTGCGCGCCATGACGTCGAGCTCGAACGCCGCCGATCCGCTCGCGACCGTCATCGCGCTGTTGCGCCCGCAGGCGGTCCTCTCGAAGCTGATCAGCGGAGCTGGGCGCTGGAGCGTGCGCTACGCCGCGCAGCACGATCCTGCGTTCTGCCTGGTCCTCGAAGGAGCGTGCTCGCTCGACCTCGACGGTCTCGGTGTGGTCGAGCTTCGCGAGGGCGACTTCGTCCTCCTGCCCTCGACGCCGGGGTTCACGCTCGCGAGCGACCTCGACGCTCGACCGACACCCACCGTCCCGATCGACATCCGAGAGCTCCGACACGGTGTCGCTTCGGGGCCGCCGACGATGCGCATGCTCGGCGGCTACTTCCGGTTCCATCCGTCGAACGCTGCGTTCCTCGTCCCGCTGCTGCCGTCGTTCGTGCACATCCCGCGCGCGGAGCCGGGGGCCGTGCGTCTCATGCGCATCGCCGAGCTGATCGACGAGGAGACGCGCGCCGAGCGGCCCGGCCGCGAGCTCATGCTCGAGCGGCTCGTCGAGGTGCTTCTCGTCGAGGCGCTGCGCTTCCGGTTCGCGTCGATCGCCGCGGAAGAGCACGGACTGCTCGCGGGGCTCTCGGACCCGGCGCTCGCGCGATCGCTGCGTCTCGTCCATGCCGACGTCGCGCGACGGTGGACGGTCGCCGAGCTCGCGCGTGTCGCCGGCATGTCGCGCGCGGTGTTCGCGGAGCGCTTCACGCGCACCGTGGGCATGCCGCCGATGCAGTACGTGCTCGAGTGGCGCATGGCGATCGCGAAGGAGATCCTCCGTCGCGAGCGCCCATCGCTCGCCGAGGTCGCCGGGCGCGTCGGCTACCAGTCGGCGAGCGCATTCAGCACGGCATTCACGCGCCTCACGGGCGGCAGTCCGAGCGAGTTCGCTCGCGAGGGATGAGCCGAGCGTCGATCTCTCCTCGACGCGAAGATCGAGAGTGTCGATCGCGGGAGATCGCCACTCCTCGTGGCGATTCGCACGAAGTGCTGGCGAGCTTCGGTCGCGATCCGAGAGAGCGCGAGCGACCGGAGCCTTCCCCCGCGCGCTCACTCCGCTGACAATCGTCGAGATGCCCCGCGCAGTCCTGATCACCCAGTGCATCCAGCGCGACTTCGTCGAGCCGATCGCGCCGCACGCCGCGCCGCCGAACCTGCTCCACGTCGGGCACCGGGAGGCGTCACGTCTGCTCGGCGCCGACCCGACGAACGGACCGCTCGCGCAGCTGATGCAGTGGGCGCGCGCCCGCGATCCGCGCGAGCTCGCGATCCTCCACGTGCGCGACTGGCACGACGCGACCGACCCCGCGCAGCGCGCGCACCTCGACACGTTCGGCTCGCACTGCGTGCGCGGCACGCGGGGCGCGGAGCTCGTGCTCGATCTCGAGCAGAGCGCGCGCGACGACGAGCGCTTCGTCGACGCGATCGGGCTCGCCGACGTCCAGGAGACGTCGCTCGCGATGCACCTCCGCGAGCTCCTCGCGGGCGAGGACGATCCGCGCGTCGCCGTCATCGGAGTGTGGACGGACGCGAAGATCACGTTCCTGCTCTACGATCTCCGCACGCGCCTCGGCCTGCGCTCGCTCGCGACGTCGAGCGCGCTCACCGCGAGCGCATCGCGCGCCGCGCACTTCCACGCGCTCGAGCAGCTGCGCCGCGTGCTCGCCGTCGACGTGTTCGATTCCGTCGGCGAGCTCGCCGAGTGGCTCCTTCCCGACGCTCGCTTCGCGTCGTCGCGCCGTCGCCTCGCATCGTCGATCGTGATCGAGGGCGCGCAGCTCGAGGACGAGGAGCGCGCGATCGTCTCGCATCTCTATCGCGAGAGCGCGAAGGTGACGCTCGCGTCGCTGAGCGGTGGGTTCTCGGGCGCGCGCGTGTTCGCCGCCGAGAGCGAGGACGCGCTCGGCCATCGCCAAGCACCCTCGGTGCTCAAGATCGGCCCGCGCGCGCTGATCGGCGAGGAGCGCGCCGCGTTCGAGCGCGTCGAGCCGATCCTCGGCAACGACGCGCCGCGCTTGCTCGGCGTGGTCGATCACGACGCGCTCGGAGGGCTTCGCTGGTCGTACGCCGCGATGGGCGGTCGGCGGGTGCGCACGCTCAAGTCGCTCGTCGATGGCGACGCGCCGATCGAGCGCATCGAGCGCGTGCTCTCGGTCGCGCTCGAAGAGGTGCTCGGACGCTTCTACGCGGCCGCGCGTTACGAGCCGCTCCCGCTTCTCGCGTACTACCGCTTCTCGCCCGCGCATGCGGCCTCGGTCGCGAAGAACGCGCGCGCGGTCGCAGCAGCCGACGATGCGCGCGACGTCGACGATCTGATCGCGTTCTACTCGCACGGGCTCGACGAGCTCGGCACCACGCCGGGCGAGCACCACTACGTCTCGTACGTGCACGGCGATCTCAACGGCGCCAACGTGCTCGTCGACGAGCGCGAGAACGTGTGGCTGATCGACTTCTTCCACACCAAGCGCGGCCACGTGCTCAACGACGTCGTGAAGCTCGAGAACGATCTGCTCTACCTCTTCACGTGCATCGACGACGAGCGCGCGCTCGCGACCGGGCGCGACATGGTCGACGCGCTCTATGCCGTCCAGGATCTCCGCGCGCCGCTCGGCGCGCCGCCCGCCGCGATCGCCGCGACTCCCGCGCTCGCTCGCTCCTGGGAGATCCTGCGCGTGCTGCGTCGCATCGCTGCATCGCTGGTCCGCGAGGATCGTGATCCGACGCAGCTCCACGTCGCCGCGCTGCGCTACGCGGCGCACACGCTCTCGTTCGACGAAGCCTCGCCGCTGCAGAAGCGGCTCGCGCTGCATGCCGCCGCGTCGCACGCGCGCGCCATCCTCGACGACGCGCGCCGCGATCGCACCCTGCGTGTCGACCTCGTCGCGCTCCCGCGCTCCCACCGCGGCCAGCTCGGCCTCACGATCTGTCCCGGCCGCCTCGATCGTGATCGCGATCTCGACGCAGACCTCGACACGCTGCGCGCGATGGGCACGCGCACGCTCGTCACGCTGCTCGGCGCGCCCGAGCTCGCGTGGGCAGGCGTGCCGGATCTCGCCGCGCGCGCGGCGGGTCGTGGCCTCGAGACGATCGCGTTCCCGATCCGCGATCAGGGCGCGCCCGCCGAGCCCGACGTGCGCGCGCTCTGTCGCGTGATCGACGAGCGGCTCGCGCGCGGAGAGACCATCGTCGTGCACTGCATGGGCGGCCTCGGGCGCAGCGGTCTCGTCGCCGCGTGCGTGCTGATCGACCTCGGGCTCGACGCCGAGCGAGCGCTCGCGGAGGTGCGTCGCGCACGCGGGCCGAGGGCCGTCGAGAGCGACGCGCAAGAGGTGTTCGTCCGGACATACGCCGCGGGCGAGCACACGAGAAGAGACAGCGCGACCGAGTCTCGCTAGAGTGGGCTCGACGTGGACGATCGCATCTACGATGGCGTGCTCGATCTGGTCGGCCGGACGCCGCTCCTCCGACTCCCGCGCCTGTCGCCGAAGAACGGCGCCGAAGTGTGCGGCAAGCTCGAGCGCAACAATCCCGCGGGCAGCGTGAAGGATCGCCCCGCGCTCGAGATGATCCTCGCTGCGGAGCGCGCCGGGGAGATCTCCGAGGGCGCGACGATCATCGAAGCGACCAGCGGCAACACCGGGATCAGCCTCGCGATGATCGCGTCGGTGCGCGGCTATCGCTGCGTGCTCGTGATGCCGGAGGACATGAGCATGGCGCGCCGCCAGATCCTCCGCGCGTACGGCGCCGAGGTGGTGCTCACGCCGGCGCAGGAGGGCATGGCGGGCGCGGTCGAGCGCGCCGAGCGCATCCTCGCCGAGACGCAGAACGCGATCATGCCGCGGCAGTTCCAGAACGCCGCGAACCCCGAGTCGCACGAGCGCACGACCGCCGAGGAGATCTGGCGCGCGACGAAGGGCGAGATCGACGTCTTCGTCGCGGGCGTCGGCACCGGCGGCACGCTCACCGGGATCGCGCGCGTGCTGAAGAGCCGTCGTCCCGAGGTGCGCATCGTCGCGGTCGAGCCGCGCGGCAGCGCGGTGCTCTCGGGCAGCAAGCCGGGCCTGCACGGCATCCAGGGGCTCGGCGCGGGCTTCATCCCCGAGGTGCTCGATCGATCGATGATCGACGAGGTGATCACGGTGACCGACCTCGCGGCCGATCGCATGACGCGCCGGCTCGCGCGCGAAGAAGGTCTGCTGCTCGGTCCGAGCTCGGGCGCGAACGTGCACGCCGCGGTGGAGGTCGCGCGACGGCTGCGGCCGGGGCAGCGCGTCGTGACGATCCTGTGCGACGGCGGCGAGCGGTATCTGTGCTGACCTGCTGCGCGTGAGCGACTGAGAGCGGCCTGGGGAGTCCGAGGAGGACGTAGGAGTGGAGGACCGCGACGAGCCGGGCACGCGAACGCGACCGCGCGTGCTGATCGCGGGCGCGGGTGAGCCCGACCTCGATTCGCTCTGCGCCGCGCTCGAGCGGCGCGGAATCGAGCCGATCGTGATCGAGGGCGCGCTCGAGCCCGCGGTGCGCAGCGAGCGGCCGAACCTCGTGCTGCTCGTCGGCGACGCGGCGAGCGACGACGGCGCGCGCGGCATCGACGACGCGCGACGCGCGGGCCAGACGCCCGTCGTCGTCGCGACGGATCCCGAGCCGCTCGATCGACGCCTCGCACCGTTCCAGTACGGCGCGAGCGGGATCGTCGTGCGGCGCGGGGACGCCGAAGAGATGGCGGGTGAGCTGCATCACCTGCTCGCGGAGAACGCGCGGCGCATCGCGGAGCGCGGGCACGTGTCGCGCTCGCCGTCGGAGCTCGACGGGCTCGTCGGGCTCGGCTCGCGCGAGCTGCGCCTCTCGCGCACGCCGCACGAGGGCATCTCGCGGCGGATGTTGAGCGAGCCGCTGTCTGCGCCTCCGACCGAGCCGAACGATCCGCTGCGCCTCTCGATCCCGTCGTGGTCGCAGGACGACTCGCCCACCGTCGAGCGCGACGTGAGCGAGGCGGAGGCGCGCGCCGGCACGCCGCTGCCCGACTGGGACGAGGATCTCCAGACCAAGCGCCAGCACAGCGCGGAGCTCGCGCGATGGCGCCGCCTGAGCGCCGCCGATCGCAGCCTGCTGCGCACACCGGAGATGATGGCGGCGCTCGATCACGGAGGAGCGCCGGTTGCGAGCGAGGAAGCCGCGCCCGACGCCGAAGGACCCGAGGGCGACGCGCCGAGCGTGGGCGCGCCCGATGCGCCGCTTCCTCCGGTGCTCGGCAGCGGTGGCGTCGAGAGCGACCTCGACGCGCTCACCGCCGAGGCGTATCGACAGACCGCGCGGCGCAGGGTGCCCGAGGTCGAGATCGAGCGCGCGCTCGCACGCAATCGCAGCGAAGGGCGCGCCGACTGGGATCTGGCGACCGCCGAGAGGCACGCGCCGCCCTCGCCGCCGGGCGGGACGCCGCGCGCACCGCGCCCGCTCTCGTCGCCGCCGCGTCCTGCGCGCCCGAAGAAGCTCACGCCGCTCTCGACGACGCCGCCCAAGAGCGATCCCCCGCGGCCCGCGATCGATCCGAGCACGATCGCGCAACCGACCGCGCCGACGCCGAGCGCGCCGCCTCCGGCCGTCGCGACGAGCGCGAGCCAGCCTCCCGCCGCGCCCGCCGCGCGCCCGAGCGGCGCGCCTCCCAGCGATGCGCCCGCCGGCGCACGCAGCGCGACCGGTGAGCACATCTCGTCGAGCGCGCTGCTCGCGATGCGGCCCCCGGCGCGCGCGCCGATCGAGGATCGCGCGTCGACGCTGCGCGCGAAGGCGATGCCGCGCCGCAGAGCGAGCGTCATTCCCGCGCTCGTCGGGCTCGTCGTGCTGCTCGCGGTCGTCGCGGGGCTCGTGATCGCGCACCTCGCGCAGCGCGCCGACGGTGGCAGCCCGGTCGCGCTCTCGAGCGACACGTCGCCGACCGTGCCGCCGCCGCTCGGGCCCGCGGCGATCGATCCCGCGCCCGCGACCGACCCCGCGCCCGCGATCGATCCCGCGCCCGCGATCGACGACGCGCCTGCGATCGACGATGCGCCCGCGATCGACGATGCGCCCGCGGTCGCTCCCGCCGACGATGTCCCTGCGAACGATCGCGAGGGCTCGGACGCGCTCGTGCGCGAGGCGCAGCTCCTCGCGCGCAGCGATCGTGGCGGTGCGCGCGCGCTGCTCGAGCAGGCGGTCGCGGCCGATCGCGACAACCCGCATGCGCTGATCGCGCTCGCGCGCGCGCTCGTCGCCGCGGGGGACGGCGCGAACGCGCTCCGGCACGCCGAGCGCGCGGTCTCGATGCGTCGCCGTCGCGCCGAGTACCACGTCGTGCTCGGCGACGCGTACCGGGCGACCGGCGACACCGCGCGCGCGCAGAGCGCGTGGCGCACCGCGCTCGAGCTGGAGCCCCAGCGCGCCGACGCCCGCGAGCGCCTCGGGCAGTGATCGCACGCCCTCGTCCGAGGGCGTGTCCTCACAGTCGGGTGCGCGACTCCCGCGGCCGATCACGCGGGTGCGTCCCGTGCGCTCGGGTCCTCTCCGATCGACGCGACTGCCCTGCTGCGGGTCGAGAGTGCGAATTCGACTTCGCACCTCGACTCCCACGCTGCTCCCGCGCGCAGCGCGAGAATGCTTGTTCCCGCAACTCTTGTTCTCCGGTGGATCGTTGTGATCGCAACGACACGACTCTTGTGATCACAACGATTCGTTGCTTGCGTCTGCAAGCGTGAATTGCTTGCGATCACAAGGCTAATTCGCGATCGGATACGTCGACATCGACTCGAGCATCCGTTACCGTCCGCGCCCTCCGGAGTACGGTGGAGGTGCGTTTGGGGAACGTCGCGACGACGAGCGGTATCGAGAGCGCGCGCGAGCTCATCTCGACGCGCAAAGACCATCATCTCGATCTCTGTCTGCGCGCCGACGTCGGCTCTCGGGGCCCAGCGACCGGGCTCGGCGGATGGACGCTCGAGTACGACGCACTGCCCGAGGTCGATCTCGAGGACGTCGATCTCTCCGTCACGCTCTTCGGGAAGAAGCTGCGCGCGCCGATCCTCGTCGGCGCGATGACCGGTGGCACCGATCGCGCCGGGCTCGTCAATCGTCGCCTCGCGCGCGCGGCCGCGCGCTGTGGCCTCGGCATGGCGCTGGGCTCGCAGCGCGCGATGATCGTTCGCCCCGAGCTCGGCGCGACGTTCGACGTGCGCGCGAGCGCGCCGGAGCTGCCGCTCCTGATCGCGAACGTCGGCGCGGTGCAGCTCAACTACGGCGTCGGGACGTCGGAGATCCGCAGCGCGATCGAGCGCGTCGGCGCGGATGCGATCGACGTGCACCTCAACGCGCTCCAGGAAGCGATCCAGCCCGAGGGCGACACGCGCTTCAAGGGCTTGATCGCGCGGCTCGAGGGCACGCTGCCCGAGCTCGGTGTGCCGGCGATCGCGAAGGAAGTCGGCGCAGGGATCAGCGAGCGCGCGGCGCGCAAGATCGCGCGTCTTCCGTTCGCCGGCGTCGAGGTCGCGGGCACCGGCGGCACGTCGTGGGCGCGCGTCGAGAGCCACCGCGCACCGGCCGCGTCGATGCAAGCCGAGGTCGGCGAGCGGCTCGCGGGCTTCGGCGTGAGCACCGCGGAGAGCGTGCGCATCTGCCGACGCGCGCTCGGAGATGCGCGCACCGTGATCGCCTCGGGCGGCGTGCGCCACGGCATGGACGTCGCGGTCGCGATCGCGCTCGGCGCCGATGCGGCCGCGCTCGCGAAGCCGCTGCTCGCGGCGGCCGACGAGAGCGAGGACGCAGTGGTGCGGGTGCTCGAGACGCTGATCTTCGAGCTGAAGGTGATCGCGTTCTGCTGCGGCGCGCGTGACGTCGCGGAGCTGCGCGCGGTGCGCGCGATCGCGCCGGGCGCTGCGATGCCCGGTGTCGTGGATGCGGAGGCGCGCCAGTGACGAGCGAGCTCTCGGGGTTCTATCGGCTCTCGATGCGGGATCGCCGCGCGCGCGTCGCGCAGGTGATCGGGGCGCGCGAGGACGAGCTCGCGTCGCTCTCGCCGGATCGCGGCCTCGCCGAGGGGCAGGCGGATCGCATGGTCGAGAACGCGCTCGGCGTGCTCGGGATGCCGCTCGGCCTCTGCGTGAACATGCGCATCGCGCTCGACGGCGAGCCGGCGCGCGACGTGCTCGCGCCGATGGCGGTCGAGGAGCCGAGCGTGATCGCCGCCGCGAGCTACGCGTCGAAGCTGCTGCGCGCCGGCGGCGGCGTGCGGGCGACCGTGAGCGAGCCCGTGATGATCGGGCAGATCCAGGTGCTGGAGGTGCCGGATCCGGAGGTCGCCGAGCGTGCCGTGCTCGCCGCGAAGGACGAGCTGATCGCGAGCGCGAACTCCGGTCATCCCTCGCTGACCGCCGCGGGCGGCGGCGCGCGCGACGTCGAGATCCGACACCTCGCGCGCCTCGGCGAGGACGATCCGTGCGGCGCGATGATGGTCGTGCACCTCGTCGTCGACGTGCGCGACGCGATGGGCGCGAACGCGATCAACACGATGTGCGAGCGCCTCGCGCCGCGCGTCGCCGAGCTCACCGGGGGCCGCGTCGCGCTGCGCATCCTCTCGAACCTCACCGATCGGCGCACCGTGACCGTCGAAGGTCGCGTGCCGTTCTCCGCGCTCGAAGGGCAGGGCGCCTCGAGCGGCGAAGCGCTGGCGCGCGCCATCGAAGAGGCGAGCGTGTTCGCCGAGCGCTGCCCGTGGCGCGCCGCGACGCACAACAAGGGGATCATGAACGGCGTCGATGCCGTCCTGATCGCCCTCGGGCAGGACTGGCGCGCGGTCGAGGCCGGCGCGCACGCGTACGCCGCGCAGGACGGCCGCTACACCGCGATGGCGCGCTGGCGTGCGGAGGACGGCGCGCTGGTCGGTCGCATGACGCTGCCGATGGCGGTCGGTACGGTCGGCGGCGTGATCCGCGTGCACCCGCAGGTGCAGGTCAACCGCCGCATCGCGAAGATCGAGCGCGCGCCGGAGCTCGCGGCGATCGTCGCGGCGGCGGGCCTCGCGCAGAACCTCGGCGCGCTGCGCGCGCTCGCGGCCGAGGGCATCCAGAGCGGTCACATGCGCCTGCACGCGCGCAACGTCGCGGTCGAAGCCGGCGCGACGGGCAGCGAGGTCGAGCAGGTCGCGAACACGATCGCCGATCGCCGCGAGGTGAACCTGCGCGCCGCGAAGGAAGCGCTCGCGACCTTGCGCGCGCGGCCGATCGCGAAGGTCGAGCCGATCGCGATCACGACACCCACGACGACGCGCCCGGCGCGCCGCCCGCCGACGCCTCCGATGCCGGAGAGCGCGCGAGCGTCGATGTCGAGCGGAGAGAGCACGAGCGGGGAGAGCAGCATGACGAGCAGCGATTCGGGCACGCAGAAGCGTTACGAGCGACAGCCGCACCGCGAGTTCGGCGGCAAGGTCTTCGTCACCGGCGCCGCGGGGCACCTCGGCGCGAACCTGGTGCGCCGCCTGCTGGCCGAGGGCCGCGACGTGCGCGTGCTGCTCCGTCAGGGCAGCAACAACGAGGCGCTCGAGGGCCTGCAGATCGAGAAGGTCTACGGCGATCTCCGCGACGCCAAGCGCCTCGTCGAGCTGATGCGCGGCTGCACGACCGCGTATCACGCGGCGGCGCAGGTCTCGACGGTCGTCGCGACGCCCGAGCTCGAGCGCGACATCTTCGAGTGCAACGTCCTCGGCACGCGGAACCTGCTGCGCGCCGCGATCGACAACCACTACGAGCGCGTCGTCGTCACCGGGTCGTTCAGCGCGGTCGGCTACGACCCCGAGAACCCGCAGCGCCCCGGGAACGAAGACGACGTCTTCTATCCCTTCGATGACGTGCTGCCCTATGCGCGCACGAAGGTGCAGGTCGAGCACGAGGTGCTGAAGGCGTGCGTCGAGGGCCTCGACGCGGTGATCGCGACGTCGTGCGCGATCCTCGGGCCCCACGACTACAAGCCTTCGCGCATGGGCCTGACGCTCGTCGACTATGCGAACGGCCGACTGCGCGCGTATCCGCCGGGCGGGTTCGACTTCGTCGCAGCGCGCGACATCTGCGAGGGGCATTTCCTCGCGATGCACCGCGGTCGGCGCGGCCAGAAGTACATCATCAGCACGCAGTTCGCGACGGTCGACGACCTCATGGACATCTTCGAGGAAGTGTCCGGTCGTCCGCGCCCGCGCCTGCGCATCCCGGGCCCGGTGATGCAGGGCATCGCGGCGGTCTCCCAGGTCGCGCTCGACACGTTCGCGCCGAGCACGCCGCGCCGCTTCACGCCGGCTGCGATTCGCATCCTCCGCGCGCAGCGCCACGCGGACACCACGAAGGCGCAGGTCGAGCTCGGCTACGAGCCGACGAGCATCCGCACCGCGATCCACGAGGCGTACGCGGACTTCGCGCGTCGTGGGCTCGTCCCCGCGCGCCCCGGCACCGTCGGTGTCGCGGAGAGCGCAGCGCGCAAGTCGCCCCCGGCCCGCGCGACGACGGACTCCGCAGCATCGGAGTCGTCGAATCGCGCCGCGACCGGCAGCTGAAGAACGTCAGTCGAGGAGAGAGCGCAGATGTCGAGCAAGGAAGAGCGCCAGGGCCCGCCGTCGTTCGAAGAGGCCACCAACCGCCGCCAGAAGGTCCGCGCCGCGGGCCTCGATCCGAACTACTGGTACGCGGTCGAGCACGACTCGAAGATCGCGAAGAAGCAGATCGTCGAGGTGAAGTTCTGGGGCCAGTCCGCCGCGCTCTACCGCGACGAGAAGGGCCGCCTGCACGCGGTGGAGAACCGCTGTGCGCACCGCCAGGTGCCGCTCACGCTCGGCACCGTCGCGGGCGAGCGCATCGTCTGCGAGTACCACGGCTGGGGCTACAACGGCGCGGGCGAGCTCGTCGACGTGCCGCACACGCTCTTCGGCAAGAAGATGCCGCAGTGCAAGCTGCGCACGTTCCCGGTGCGTGTTCGCTACGGCCTCGTGTGGATGTTCTTCGGTGATCCCGAGCGCGCCGACGCGACGCCGATGCCGGAGATCCCGGAGCTCGAGGGCGACAATCGGTGGGAGTGCGTGCCGGTGGACTTCACCTGGCAGGCTCACCACTCGCTGATCATCGACAACGTCTCGGACTTCACGCACGAGTTCCTGCATCGCGACTACGCGCCGTTCACCGGCGCGAAGCTGACGAAGCTCGAGACCGTCGGCGACAGCGTGCAGCTCGCGTACGACACGAAGGTCGGCCGCGGGAAGATCAGCGGGCTCTTCGTGGATCGCGCGTCGATCGACACGAACTCGATGGAGCTCGCTTATCAGTATCCGTATCAGTGGTCGAATACGGACGGCAAGATCAAGCACTGGCTCTTCGTGCTCCCGATCGACGAGCGCACGACGCGCGTGTTCTTCCTCTTCTACTTCGATCACTTCGTGGTCCCGTTCACGAAGATCAAGCTGCCGAAGCGCGTGATGCGCCCGTTCCTGAAGATCTCGAACGAGCTCCTGGTGAAGCCGCTGCTCCGCCAGGACGGTCGCGTGACGCAGGGCGAGCAGGAAGGTCACGAGCGTCACTGGGACGCGCCCGTCGTCGAGCTCAGCCCCGCGGTGAATGCGTTCCAAGCGCTCACCGTGCGCAAGTGGGAGGAGTACCTCGCGGCCGAGCGCGCGAAGAAGGAGCAGCGCGAGCTCGTCCGACTGCAGCGTCGTGAAGCGCTCGAGCGCGCCAGTGTCGCGGAAGCGGCCGCGGACGGCGCGGAGGAGTGAGCGTCGTGGCAGAGAAGATCGACGCGAACGTCGTCATCCTCGGCGCGGGCCCTGCGGGCACCGCGGCGGCCGCGCACCTCGGCACGCTCGGCGTGCGCAACGTGGTGCTCGTCGACAAGCACGACTTCCCGCGCGACAAGACGTGCGGCAGCGGTGTCTCGCCGAAGGGCATCGAGACGCTGAAGCAGCTCGGCGTGTGGCACGAGGTCGAGCCGCACGGCTACTGGATCAAGGGCATCCGCATCGTCACGCCGGGCGGCTACGACAGCACGCAGTCGGCGGGCGACGTCGGCGCCGCGATCGTGTGTCAGCGCCGCGTGCTCGATCACGTGCTGCTGAAGAAGGCCGTCGCGCGCGGCACGCGCTTCGTGCCCGACTTCCACGTCACCGAGGCGATCGAGGAGAACGGCCGCGTGGTCGGCATCCGCGCCGCGGACGGCCGCGAGGTGCGCGCGAAGTACACGCTCGTCGCGGGTGGATCGCACTGCCGCGTCGGCCTCCCCGAGCAGCGCCCGCGCAAGGTCATCCAGGCGATCATGGGGTGGTGGGACGACGTCCCGTTCAAGGCCCATCACGTCGAGATGATCTTCGATCGGATGGTGGAGCCCTACTACGGCTGGCTCTTCCCCGAGGGTGAGCGCCGCGTGAACATCGGCATCACCTACGAGGACGGAGAGAACGGCGAGAAGAAGAACGCGCGGCAGCTCTTCACCGAGTTCCTCGACAAGCACTATCGAGAGCGCCTGAAGGGTGCGACGCAGATCGGCGGCTGGAAGGGCCATCCGGTCGTGTGGTCGCTCGAGATCGAGAAGCTCACGGCGCCGGGGCGCGTGGTGATCGGCGAGGCCGGTCTGATGACGCACCCGGCGACGGCCGAGGGCATCTATCAGGGCATGCGCTCGGGCATGCTCGGCGCGGAAGCGGTCGCGGACGTGCTCAATGGGCGCCTGTCCGAGAAGGACGCGATGCGCGACTACGAGCGTGCCTGTCGCGCGACCTTCCAACTCTCGTTCTGGGGCGGCGGTGTGTTCCGCAGGATCGTGCGGACCGACGCGCTCGACTGGATGGTCAAGCTCGGCGACACGCCGATGGTGCAGTCGGCCGCTGCGCGCCTGATGGCGCAGATGTGAAGTCGGGATGAGCGGCTCGCACTACGACGTCGCGATCGTCGGCGCCGGCCCGGCGGGCTGTGCGAGCGCGCTCGCGCATGCGCGCAGAGGGCTGCGCGTGCTCTTGCTCGAGGCCGATCCGCGCAGCTCGGATCGCCTCGCGGGCGAGTGGCTCCATCCGCCGGCGCTCGCGATCCTCGACTCGCTCGGGGTCGATCTGACGCCCGCGACGCCGTACGCGACCGGCAAGGGCTACGTCGTGTTCCCCGAGGACGGCAGCGAGCCCATCGCGCTGCCGTACGCCGCCGGGCATTTCGGCATGGCGGTCGAGCACGCCGTGCTCGTCGAGACGCTGCGCGCGCACTGCGAGCACCACGAGCACATCGAGCTCGTGCCGTGGGCGCGCGCGACGCGCATCGAGGGACAGAGCCTCACGTACGAGCGTCGCATCGGGACCTCGTCGCACACGACCTCGCGCACCGTCAGCGCTCCGTCGATCATCGGCGCGAGCGGTCGTGTCGCATCGGGGCCGCTCGCGACGTCGCCCGGCCCGCTCGCGCACGGCGTCGCGGCGAGCTCGCGCATCGCCGGGATCGCGGTGGAGCACCACGCGCTGCCGTTCGAGGGATTCCTGCACATCTTCCTCGGCGGCCCCGGGCCGGTGATGGCCTATCGCATCGACGCGCACCGTGTGCGTGTGCTCTGCGAAGTGCCGCACTCGCTCGCGATCCCGCGCGAGGGCGGAGTGGCGCTCTTCGAGGCGTATTCGGCCGTGCTGCCGAACGGTCTGCGCGAGGCGTTCGGTCGTGCGCTCGCGGAGAGCGCCCCCTCGTGGGCGAGCGTCGATCTCAGGCCCCGCGGTGACCTCGGGCGCGAAGGCCTCGCGCTGATCGGCGACGCTGCCGGCACGCATCCGCCGCTGCCTGCGATCGGGCTCACGCTCGCGCTCGAAGACGCGGTCGCGATCGCGAAATCGCCCAGCTTCGCGGCCTATCGGCGCGAGCGCACGCGCCGCACCCGGGTGCGCGAGATGCTCGCGGTCGGGCTCTACGAGGTGTTCGCGGACGACGCGGAAGAGTCGATCGCGATGCGCCGCGCGATCTACGAGCTGTGGCGCGAGAAGCCGCGCGAGCGACTGCGCTCGATGGGGTTCCTCTCGGGCGAGGATCGCAGTCACGTCGGGTTCGGGCGCGCGTTCCTCCGCACGATGCTGCGCAGCTCGCGCGACTTCGTGAAGGACGCGATCGCGACCGGGAACGTGCGCCACACCGGGCGCGTCGCGAGCGATCTCGGGCAGCGGATGGCGTGGCTCTTCGGAGGCACGCTGCACCTCACGAACGCGCTGCCCGCGCGCACGAAGCAGGGCCTCGGCGCCCCGCGCACCGCGGAGGAGCGATACGGGGCGGCACTGCGAGCGTCGACCGCGAAGGCGGAAGTCGTCGGACTGCCGCGCTCGGGCAACGAGGACTTCTCCGCGCGTGACTCACTGCGCCGCGGCGCGCGCGCGCTGATCGCGGAGCAGGCCGACGACGGCTCGTTCGAGGGCGAGGTCGTGTGGTGCCCGATGCTCGCCGCGCAGTACGTGATGGGCTGGCACGCGATGGGCCGCCCGTTGAGCGCGGAGCGTCGCGCGTCGGTGCTCAAGCACTTCGAGCGCACGCGCCTCGCGGACGGAACGTGGGGCCTGCACGAGAAGAGCGAGCCCTATCTGTTCGTGACGCTCCTCGTCTTCGTCGCGTGCCGTCTGCTCGGCCTCGCGAAGGACGACCCGCTGATCGCGCGTGCGCACGAGTTCATCCGCCGTGAGGGCGGCGCGGTCGCGGTGCCGAGCTGGGGAAAGCTCTGGCTCGCGGTGCTGAACCTCTACTCGTGGGAGGGAGTCAGCGCGGTATTGCCCGAGGCGTGGCGCGCGCCGCGCTGGCTGCCGTTCCATCCGAGCCGCTTCTACTGCCACACGCGCCTCATCTATCTCGGCATGGCCGTGCTCTACGGCGAGAAGTGGAGCGCGCCGGTCACGCCGCGGATCCTCGCGATTCGCGACGAGATCTTCCCGGGAGGGTGGGAGTCCGTCGACTGGGCGAAGGCGCGAGAGACGCTGCGCACCGCCGAGATCCACACGCCGTGGACTCCTGCGCTGCACGTCGGATATCGCGTGCTCGGCGCGGTCGATCGCCTGCAGTCGCGCGAGAAGCGCGCGACGGTGCTCGCCGAGCTGCGCGAGCACATCCGCTACGAGCTCCGCTCGACCAACCACACCTGCATCTCCCCGGTCAGCGGGCTGCTCGATCAGGTCGCGCTGTTCATCGAAGATCCGAACGATCCCGATCTGCGCATCGCTGCGGAGCGATTCGAAGGATGGGTGTGGGAGGACGAGCTCGACGGCGCGCGCGTCACCGGCGCGCGCAGCGCGTCGTGGGACACCGCGTTCGCCGCGCAGGCGATGGCCGCGGCCGCGCCGCACTGCGGGAACGACGTGCGCGATGCCCTTCGCCGCGCCGACACGTTCCTCGTCACGCAGCAGATCCCGCGCGGCACTGGGCGCGAGCGCCATCACGATCGCATCGATCCGACCGGCGGATATTGCTTCGCCGGTGTCTGGCACGGATGGCCGGTGAGCGACTGCACCGCCGAGGCGATGCTCGCGCGGCTCGAGTCGCCCGAGGGGAGCCCGACGCGCGAAGCGATGGAGGCGGCGGCGCGCTTCGTGTTGCGCTGCCAGAACACCGATGGTGGCTTCGGGAGCTACGAGGCCCGCCGCACCGACGTCTCGCTCGAGTGGATCAACCCCGCCGAGATGTTCGGCGACTCGATGACCGAGAAGTCGTATGTCGAGTGCACGGCGTCGTGCGTCACGGCGCTCGCTGCGTTCGTCCACCGCTGGCCGCAGAGCGAGCTCGCGCACGAGTGCGAGACCGCGATCGCGCGCGCCGTCGCGTCGCTCACGCGCACGCAGCGTCCCGATGGATCGTGGCCCGGCATGTGGGGCGTGCACTTCGTGTACGGCACGATGTTCGGCGTGCGCGGCCTGCTCGCGGGTGGCGTTCCGCCGCACGATCCACGCATTCGCCGCGCGTGCCGCTTCCTCGAGGAGCGTCAGCGCGCCGACGGCGCGTGGGGCGAGCATCGCTCGAGCGTGATCGTCGGCCGCTACGTCGACCACGACGAGGGCCAGGCGGTGCAGACCGCGTGGGCGATGACGGCGCTGCTCGAGGCGCGCCATCCCGACTTCGCGCCGATCGAGCGCGCCGCGCGCTGGCTCGCGTCGAAGCAGTCCGACGACGGCGCGTGGCCGAAGCAGGAGGCCGAGGGGATCTTCTTCCACACGGCGCTGCTCGATTACGTGCTCTATCGCCGTTATTTCCCGGTCTGGGCGCTCGGTCTGTACGAGTCGCGCCGCGCCGAGCGAGCGAAGTTCCGCGAGCACGGCGGCGAGAGCGCGAGTCGTCCGAGCCGACTCCACGTCTGAGCCAAACGAATCTCGATATGCACGCTCCTCTTCCCGTCAGCGATCTCGGAAATCTGCTCCTCGGCGCGGTGCTCGCGCTGGGGTTCGTGCTGTATCTGTTCGTCGGCTCGATGATCGTGCCAGGACCGGTGCGCCAGGGCGTCGTGCTGTCCGACGGGAGCCGCATCTCGTACAAGCTGAACGGGCTCGCGCTCTTCCTGATCACGGCCGGGCTGGCAGCGGTCGGGACCTGGCTCGGCTTCATCGATCTCACGCTGCTGCATCGCCACTTCTGGGGGCTCTTCGTCGCCGCGAACGTGCTCTCGTTCGTCATGACGGCGCAGCTCTTCGCGAGCGGCAAGGACAAGCCCGGCGCACACCGTCACCGCGCCGATCCCACCCCGCGCATCACCGGCGTCGACGCGCACGGCAACGCGACCGGGAGCGCGGCGGGCACGCAGAGCGCGCTCGGGCTGATCGAGGACCTCTGGTACGGCGTGGAGCTCAATCCGAAGTGGATGAGCCTCGACGCGAAGATGTTCAGCTATCGCCCGTCGCTGATCGGACTGGCGCTCTTGAACATGTCGTTCGCCGCGGTGCAGTACGCGAAGTACGGCGAGCTCTCGCAGGCGATGATCCTCTATCAGGCGTTCACGTTCGTGTACGTCTTCAACTACTTCCAGTTCGAGTACGGAATGCTCTACACGTGGGACATCGTGGCCGAGCGTTTCGGCTTCATGCTCGTGTGGGGTGACTACGCATTCGTGCCCTTCGCGTACTCGGTCACGGGCTGGTACCTCGTCGACGAGACCGGTGATCTCCCGCCCTGGGCGCTGGTCGCACTGCCGCTGATGTTCGTGCTCGGGCTCTGGATCTTCCGCGGATCGAACCAGCAGAAGGACGAGTTCAAGCGCGATCCGAGCGTGAAGATCTGGGGTCGTCCCGCGGAGACGATCGGCGGGAAGATCCTGGTCTCCGGCTTCTGGGGGATCGGCCGCAAGCTGAACTACACGGGCGAGATCCTCGTCTATTGGTCGTTCGTGCTGCTGGCGTGGGGCGAGTCGTTCGTCCCGTTCCTGTTGCCCACCTGGCTCATCTGTCTGCTCGTCCACCGCGCGTGGCGAGACGACAAGAAGTGTCGCGAGAAGTACGGCCCTCTGTGGGAGCAGTACTGCAAGCGCGCGACCTTCAAGATGATTCCCTTCGTGTATTGACGCTGTCAGGAGCGAGGCAGTCATGCGTGCGAGTCGAAGCAGCTACGACGTCGCCGTCGTGGGCGGCGGTCCGGTCGGTGCGACCACCGCGATCGCGTTCGCGCGTCGCGGCGCGAAGGTCGCGCTCCTCGAGGCAGATCCGCGCGCCGCGCGGCGCTTCGCGGGCGAGTGGCTCCATCCGACGGCGGTCGAGGTGCTCGACGAGCTGCGGATCGGGCACCTCGACGGGGCGCACGCGCGCACTGGCTACGGGTTCGTGATCTGTCCCGACGATCGCAGCGCGCCGATCGAGATGCCGTATGCCGAGGGCATCGCCTTGTCGGCCGAGCACTCGGAGATCGTCGAGGCGATCCGCGACGTCGCGCGTGGCGTGCCGGGCATCGAGTGGATCTCGATGGCA
The DNA here is from genome assembly GCF_000737325.1 of Sandaracinus amylolyticus. NCBI lineage: Bacteria > Pseudomonadati > Myxococcota > Polyangiales > Sandaracinaceae > Sandaracinus > Sandaracinus amylolyticus. The sequence continues at coordinate 7,273,055 of NZ_CP011125.1, read as the reverse complement.
CGCGTGACCGCCGTCGAGGGCGATCTCCTGCGCTGCGAAGATCGCGAGTCGCACACCGCGTTCGAGCTGCGCGCGGGGCGCATCATCGGCGCCGACGGGCGCGGATCGGTGGTGCGGCAGTCGCTCGGATACCGCGAGAACAGCACGCTGCTCTCGTACATGGCGGCGGTCGAGCTGCGGAATTGCGAGCTGCCCTTCGAGGGATTCGGGCACGTCGTGCTCGGCGGTCCGGGGCCTGCGCTCTTCTATCGCATCAGCGACGACGTGGTCCGCGGCTGTCTCGACGTGCCGGTGAGCCTCGGCGCGCGCGCGCGCACCCCGGGCTTCCTCTGGGACGCGTTCCACGCGGTGCTGCCGCCGAAGATGGTCCCGGCGTTCCGCGCGGCGATCGAGCGTGGCCCGAGCGGCTGGGCGGCGAATCGATTCCGTCCGCGCGCGGAGTTCGGCCGCGGCGACACGATGCTCGTCGGCGACGCGCTCGGTCACGTGCACCCGATGACCGCGATCGGCATGACGATGGGCATGCTCGACGCGCGCGCCGTGGCGCGCGCCGCGAACGTCGAGGAGTACGCGCGCGAGCGCCGCGGGTACATCCCCGAGCTGCTCTCGAACGCGCTCTATCACTGCTTCCGCCGCGAGGACGCGAGCGCGACGGAGGTGCGCCGCGCGATGTTCCGCACGCTGCGCGCGAGCGACGCGGAGCGGCGCCGCACGATGATGATCCTCGCGGCGTCGGATCTGCGACGCCGGAGCTTCGGCAGCGCGTTCCTCAAGATCGCGGCGCAGGCGATCGGCGCGACCGTCGCGGACGCGACGAAGGACGGTGATCTCCTCCGCGTGCCGGGCGCGCTCTCGCAGTACGGCGAGTGGATGCAGTGGCCCGCGGCGATCGCGGTTCCGCGCCGACTGCGTGATCGATATCGCGGCGAGAGCACGCCGACGCATCCGATCCCCGTGCTCTCGCGCTTCGTGCGCACGGCCGATCCGCTGCAGCCGCCCGAGGCGGACGAGCCGCGCGCGAGCGATGCCGCGGACGTGCCGGTGCAGGACGCGATGGCGCGCACGCACGGCGTGTTGCTGACCGAGCTCGAGGCGATCGCGCGTGTGCTCGGAAGCGTTCCCGACGCGGAGGTCGCGGCGCCCGCCGCGCGCATGATCCGCGTGATCACGTCGGGCACGATGCGGCCCGCGATGGCCGCGCGCATGACGATCGCGCGGCGTCGCCTCGCCGTGGAAGGTGTGCCGCGCTTGATCGAGACCGGCTCGTGGCGCACCGAGGCGCTCGCCGATCTGCTGCTCCTGCTCCTCGACGGAACCGCGTGGGGCGAAGAGCCGATCACCGACCTCGCCGAAGGCGTGCGCGCGCTGCTCGAGTGTCAGACGTCGCATGGCGGCTTCGCGACGCGCACCGCGCGCGACATCCCGCGTGATCACGAAGGCGATCTCGAGGCGACCGCGCTCGCGTGTCGTGCGATCGACGCCGTCCTGCGGCGCCGTCCGAGCGCGTCGGACGCGGACCTCGAGGGCGCGCTCGCGCGCGCGGGTGCGTGGATCCGTGCTCGCCAGAGCGAAGACGGGAGCTGGCCCGCGATCGCGAAGCTCGGCGGCGGCGGCGCGCCGCACGTCGTGGTGCGCACTGCGCTCGCGCTCGACGCGCTGATCGCGATCGACGGCAATCCCGGCGAGCCGACGGTGCGTCGCGCGCTGAAGTGGCTAGCGGCGAACGCGGCGGTGTGGTCCGGAGAGAGCGCGTCGCTCGCGCACGCGTCGGCGGTCGTCCGTGCGCTGTGTGCGGCGCGCGCGCCCTCGAGCGACGCGATGGTCCGTGCGGTGCGCGCGCTCGCCAGCGCGGTCGCGCGCGAGGACCTCGCGTGGCAGGACGCGGCCGACGTCGGTGAGGCGCTCGCGAGCTACGACCTGCGCCGCGTCGAGCGGCCCGCGCTCGGGCGCACCCGCGCGAAGACGGGCACGACCACGGCGAGCGCGTCGGTGTCGGCCGAGATCGCCGACGCGGACTGGGCCTATTGCAAGCAGGCGCTCGCGGAGGTGTCGCGCACCTTCAGCAAGCCGATCGCGATGCTGCCCGGCAAGCTCGAGGTCGCGGTCACGCTCGGCTATCTGCTCTGCCGCATCGCGGACACGATCGAGGATCACCCGCTGGTCGATCCGCGCGATCGCGATCGGCTCTTCGCGATGTTCCTCGACGTGCTCGAGAACGGCGCCGATGCCGAGCCGTTCGAGCGCGCGTTCGACACGATCGAGCACGACGATCCCGAGCTCTCGCTCGCGCGTCGCTCGCGCGTGGTGATGCGCGTGTTCGCCGCGCAGAGCGACGCGACGAAGGACGCGTGCATCCGCTGGGTCAGCGAGATGGCGCGCGGGATGAATCTCTATTCGCACCGTCGCAAGGGCGACGACGGATTCATCGCGCTGCACACGACGAGCGATCTCGAGCGCTATTGTTATTACGTCGCGGGCACGGTCGGACATCTGCTGACCGACCTGTTCGTCGCCGAGATCGGCGGTGACGCGGCGCTCGAGCTGAAGCTGCGCGAGGACGCGGAGGCGTTCGCGTCCGGCCTGCAGCTCGTGAACATCCTCAAGGACGTGACCGACGATCGCGAGCGCGCGTGGAGCTTCGTCCCGCGCACCGCGGTCGCGGCGCAGGGCATCACGATCTCGAATCTCTGCGACGACGCGGTGCGCGCGAAGGCGCACGCGGCGGTCGCGCCGCTCTTCGACGTGGCGCGCCGCCAGCTCGATGGCGCGCTGCGATATGCGCTCTCGATTCCGCCGCAGCACACCGGAATCCGACTCTTCTGCCTCCTGCCGCTCTGGATGGCGGCGCGGACGCTCGTCGTCGGGCGCGGCAACGACGCGATGTTCGTCCCCGGTCAGGCGGTGAAGATCTCGCGCGAAGAGGTGGAGTCGATCATCGCGGAGTGCGTGCGCTTCGTCGCCGACGACGACGCGCTGCGCGCTCGGTACGCGCGGCTCTACGACGACGGCGCGACGGCGCGCCGCGCGAGCGGATCGGCTTCGTCGATCGCGAACGGACGGTGATGGGACCCATGCAGCTCCGCAGTCTGGTGGACGAGACCGTCCGTCGCGCGACGCGCCGTCGCGACGAGGCTCCGAGTGGGCTCCTTCCGGCACCGCGCCTGTCGGGCGGGCTGCCGGTGGTGGGGCACAGCGTCGAATTCGTGCGCGCCACGATCGAGCTGCTCTTCAGGGCGAACCGCGAGCTCGGCGAGGTCGCCGCGTTCAGCGTGTTCAACCGCGAGATGGTCGCGATGTTCGGGCCCGAGGCGCACGAGGCCGTGTTCCGCGCGCCCGACGCGGTGCTGAGCCCGACCGAGGCGTACAAGATCATGACGCCCGTCTTCGGCAAGGACGTCGTCTACGACGCCACGCCGGAGAAGATGGCGGAGCAGCTGAAGATGCTGCTGCCCGCGCTGAAGGATCGTCGCATGCGCACCTACGGCGAGGCCGTGGTGCACGAGACCGCGGCGAGCACGCGCGAGTGGGGCACGAGCGGAGTCGTCGACTTCGTCGAGTTCTGTCGCGTGCTCACGAATTTCACGTCGAGCCGCTGTCTCCTCGGCAAAGAGTTCCGCGAGGGCATGAGCGAGGAGTTCGCGCGCGTCTATCACGACCTCGAAGGAGGCGTGACGCCGCTCGCGTACATCGATCCTCACCTGCCGGTGCCCGCCTTCCGCAAGCGCGACAAAGCGCGCGTGCGGATGGTCGAGATGATCACGGGCATCGTCCGCGATCGCCGCGCGCATCAGCGCACTGGGGAGGACTTCCTCCAGACGCTGATGGAGTCGAATTACGCCGACGGTCGGCCGCTCAGCGAGCACGAGATCACCGGGCTGCTCCTCGCGGGGATCTTCGCGGGGCACCACACGAGCTCGGTCACGACCGCGTGGACGCTGCTCGAGCTGCTGCAGAATCCGACGCAGCTCCAGCGCTGTGTCGAGGAGGTCGATCGGGTGTTCGGCGGCGGGCGCCCGGTCAGCCACGCCGCGCTGCGCGAGCTGACGACGATCGAGAACGCGGTGAAGGAAGCGCTGCGGCTGCATCCGCCGCTCTTCATGCTCGTGCGCGTCGTGAAGCAGGACTTCACGTACAAGCAGTTCTTCATCCCGAAGGGCACGTGGATCGTCGTGTCGCCGACGGTCTCGCACCGCATTCCGACCGTGTTCCGCGATCCCGACGCGTTCGATCCCGATCGCTATCTGCCGGGGCGCGAAGAGGACAAGAAGGACTTCGCGTACATCGCGTTCGGCGGCGGGCGCCACAAGTGCCTGGGGAACGCGTTCGCGATCCTGCAGATCAAGGCGATTCTCGCGCTCTTGCTCGGACAGTTCGAATTCGGCCTGTGCGGGGACGCGATCGCGCCCAGCTTCCAGGGGCTGGTGATCGGGCCGAAGGAGCCCTGTCGCGTTCGTTATCGCCGGCGCGCGCAGCCGAGCGTCACGATGGAGATGGGCACCGAGCTCGCGGCGGCGGCCAAGGACGCGATCGCGCACGAGCTGAACGGCGCGAAGGAAGTGCCTCAGGCGGTGCAGCAGGCCGCCGCGGCGGCGGGGTGTCCGGCGCACGCGCACGTCGCGGCGACGCCGAGCACGAGCGCGGGATCTTCGCTGCGCGTGAAGGTCGATCGTGATCTGTGCCAGGGACACGCGGTGTGCGCGACCGAAGCGCCCGAGGTGTTCGCGGTCAGCCCCAAGGACCACAAGGTGATGCTCAAGGTCGCGCGGCCGCCGGCGGAGCTGCACGACAAGGTGCGGAAGGCCGCGCAGTACTGCCCGAATCACGTGATTCGAATCGAAGAGACGGACTGATGGGATACATCTTCGAGCCCGAGATCCTCCACGACGTGGCGCGCCGCGCGGTCGGTCAGCCGCTCGACGGGATCATCACGCAGATCGCGAACGAGCTCTCCGAGCGCTATCCGGGGCACATCCTGCCGGCGAAGGATCGCGAGTGGATCTTCAACGTCGCCGGCGGCGCGATGGGGCAGATGATGGTGCTCCACTCGTCGATCACCGAGTACATCATGATCTTCGGCACGCCGATCGGGACCGAGGGATTCTCGGGGCGATTCGCGGCCGAGGATCACTTCATGATCCTCGAGGGCGAGCAGTGGAGCTATCGCGAGGGCTCGTTCGAGAAGGAAGTCTATCGCCCCGGTGATCGCAACGTGCTCCCGCGCGGCGCGGCGAAGGGCTATCGGATGCCCGACAAGTGCTTCGCGCTCGAGTACGCACGAGGGCTGATCCCCGCGATGCTGCCGTTCGGGCTCGCCGACTCGCTGTCCAGCACGCTCGACGCGACGAGCGTCGCGCGCACGTTCAAGGTCTACGCGAAGGCGGTCGTGGGGAACCTCGCGCGCGGGAAGATCTGACGCGCTCTTCCGCCGAGCGGACCGCGCGTACTACGCTCCCGCATCGTGCCGGGGGGCGAGCTGATCGAGACGCTGTCGCGCGGATTCCATCCCGCGTACGTGCTGCCGGTGCTCGCCGGGCTCGCGCTCGCGGTGCTCTTTCCATCGGGGCGCACGTTCACCGATCCCGCGGTGCGGCGCCGCTATCAGGGGCTGCAGCTCGCCACGTTGATCGGGGCGCTGATCGGCGCGAAGGTCGCCGCGATCATCGGCGACCTGCGCTGGCCCATCGAGCCGATCGAGTCTCCCGTCGCGATCTTCGCGACCGGACGTTCGATCACCGGCGGGCTGCTCTTCGGGTTCCTCACTGCCGAGCTGCTCAAGCCGGTGTTCGGACATCGTGAGCCGCCGAACGATCGCTTCGCGGCGGTGCTGCCGTTCTCGATCGCGATCGGGCGGGTGGGATGTTGGTTCGCCGGGTGTTGCAACGGTCTGCCGACCGAGAGCGCGCTCGGTCTGCCCGACGAGCACGGCGTGCTGCGCCATCCGACTGCGCTCTTCGAGCTCGCGTTCCACCTCGTGCTCGGCGTCGTGTTCGTCGTGCTGCTGCGGCGCGGGGTGCTGCGAGGGCGGCTCTTCGCGATCCATCTCCTCGCGTACGGCGTCTTCCGATTCGGTGTCGAGCCACTGCGCGACTCGCGCGAATATCTGCTCTCGCTCTCCGCCTACCAGCTCTTCGCCCTCGCGATGATCGCGTGCGGCGTGTTCGGCCTCGTGCGCCGCCTGCCTGCGCCGCAGACCGTCTCGACCACGGAGCGCTCCGATGACGTCCGAGCAAGCACCGCCGCCCCGTGATCCGAGTGGAGACGACGCCGAGCTCGCGAAGACCGCGGCAGTCGGCTGTTTCGCGGGGATGGGCGTCGTCGGCGCGACGATCCTCGTCGTGCTCGGGGTCGTGATCGCGATCGTGCTCGCGGGCGCGTTCCTGATCTTCCTGACGTGCAGCGGTCACTGATGCTCGAGCATGCGGCGAAGCTGCGCTGGCACCTCGACATCGTCGATCAGCCGGCGGTGCACGCGTGGGCGCTCGCGCTCTATCGCGCGGGCGAGCGTCATCCCGAGACCGTCACCGACTACTTCCCGCACGGCGCGGTGCGCGCCTGGTGGCCGGAGCTCGCCGAGCAGCTGAAGCGCCACGCCGGCGACGAGCGAGGCCACGCGGCGCTGTACACCCGCGCGATCGAGAGGCTCGGCGAGCCGGTGCACGACGTCGACGAGCGCGACGTGTTCAACCACGCGATCCGCGCGCACACGCCGATCTCGTGGGCGATCCACGACGGCGACGGGCGCGACGTGATCCGTCTCAAGGTCGCGCACTTCCTCGCGCACGCGCATCACCTCGAGAAGCGCGTCATGCGCTCGCTCGACTACCACGTCGAGGCGTGCGCGCTGCGGCGTCGCGACCACGTTCTGTCGGTCGTCGAGCGCGTCCACGCGGACGAAGCGCGTCACGTGCGCACGACCCACGACGCGCTGATCGCGCTCACGACCGAGATCGAGCGGCGCGTGATCGTCGAGATGCACGAGCGCGCCGAGGCCGCTGCGACGAGCGCGTTCTCCGCGCGACAGACGCGCACGTTCCTCGCGCGACTGGGCTCGCGCGTGCCTTTTGCGCGTCGTCTGGTGTACGCCGCGTCGGCGTTCGTCATGGAGCAGAGCGGTGGCTGACGGGAACACGACGACTCCGAAGAAGAAGCTGCGTCTCGGGATGGCGCCGGCGCCGGTCTCGCGCGCCGAGCGCATCGCGCGGCTCTCGCGCGAGCTCGCCGAGATGGATGCCGATCGCGCGGTCACGACGCTCGGCGCGCGCGACGTCGATCGCCCGCTGAAGACCACCGTGAGCCTCTGCCCGACGTGCCTCGCGCACGTGCCGGCGCTCGTGTTCGAGCGGGCAGGGCGCGTGATCATGACCAAGCGCTGTCCCGACCACGGCGCGAGCGAGGCGCTCGTCGAGAGCGATGCGCGCTACTACGCGCTCTCGAACAAGGATCGTGTGGGGCGCCGGTTCGCCGAGGACCGCACGTTCCACATCCCCGAATTCCTGGGCGCCGCGACCGGCTGTTGTGCGCCGGGCGAGAGCTGCGACACCGGCGATGGCACCGATCAGAGTGCCAATCGGACTTGCACGATCCTCGTCGAGGTGACCGACGCGTGCAATCTCGCCTGCAAGGTCTGTTATTCGGAGAGCGCGGGCGATCGATATCTGCCGCTCGCCGAGTTCCAGAAGACGATTCTCGCGCTCATCGAGCAGAAGGGCCGCCTCGACTCGGTGCAAGTCACGGGCGGTGAGTCGACGCTCCACCCGCAATTCTGGGAGATGATCGACTTCCTGTATCGGCTGGACGGCGTCGGGAAGATCTACGTACCGACGAACGGGCTCCGCCTCGCGAAGGAGGAGGAGCGCGCGAGGTTCGCGCCGTTCGCCGACAAGATCATGGTGCTCCTGCAGTTCGACGCGCTCTCGCGCACTGCGAACCAGACGATCCGCGGCGCCGAGCCGGCCGATCTGCGGCGCAGGATCATCGAGTCGCTCGACGCGCTCGGGGTCCCGATGCAGCTCACGATGACGATCGCGCGCGGCGTGAACGAGGCGGAGCTCGGGGACGTGGTCGACGTCGCGCTCGCGCACCACGCGGTGAAGCTGGTCGCGCTGCAGCCGGTGACGTGGTCGGGGCGCTACGAGCTCGACATGGATCCGATGGAGCGGCTCACGCTCTCGGACGTCGCGCGCGCCGTGCACGAGCGCGCGCGGCTGCGGATGCGCCGCGAGGACTTCGTGCCGATCCCGTGCAGTCACCCGAATTGCGGGTGGATCACGGTGTTCCTGCGGCGCTTCGGGATGGTCCACAACGTCGTGCGCTACGTCGACATGGAGAAGGCGATGGAGCGCGTCGCCTACAAGACGCTGATGTCGACGTCGGAGATCCGCGAGGTCGTCGGCACCGACGATCGCTCGGTGATCCACAAGGTCGCCGGGTGGATCGGTGGTCGGCTCGTGAAGTCGACCGACATGTTCTCGATCGCGATCAAGCCGTTCATGGATCGTCACTCGTACGACCAGGATCGCATCGCGAGCTGCTGCCATCACATCACGGACACGCAGGGCCGCGCGCGCAGCTTCTGCGAGTACAACGCGCTCGATCGGCGGTCCGACCCGTGGTCGCGATTCCCGCGGATCGAGGAGCTGCAGCGATAGGTGCGCTCGCTCGCGATCGTCTACGTCGGGTTCCTCGTGATCGCGCCGCTCTGCGCGCTCGCGCAGCGTCTCCGGCCGAGCGCGGTGCCTGCGCCTCGGGTGCTCTCGCGCGCTCGGCGCGTCGACTGGCTCTATTGGCTCGTGACGCCGCTCGGCACGGGCTTTCTCACGCGCGCAGCGACGCTGACGTTCGCGGCGCTCGTCGCGCTCGCGCTGGGGCTCGGAGACCTCACGGCGCTGCTCGACGTGTTCCACGCGCGCAGTCCGCTGCCCTTCGGGCGATGGCCGCTGCTCGTACAATTCGCGACTGCGATCGTCATCGCCGACTTCGTGTCCTATTGGAGCCATCGCGCGCGCCATCACGCGCGCTTCTTTCCGCTCCACGCGATCCACCACTCGGCGCGCGAGCTCGACTGGCTCGCTGCCGCGCGCATGCACCCGCTCGACGACCTCGTCGACAACGTCGCGGTGACGCTGCCGATCCTGTTGCTCGGCTTCGACCCGCGGGTGTTCGTCGCGATCGGGCCCGCGCTGCTGCTCCACACGCTCTACCTGCACAGCGCCGTGCGGCTCTCGCTCGGGCCGCTGCGATACGTGATCGCGACGCCGGACTTCCATCGCTGGCACCACGCGATCGAGCGCGAGGCGCAGGGCTCGAATTTCGGCGGTGTCCTGGCGATCTGGGACGTGATGTTCGGCACGTTCCGGATGCCGCGCGACCGCGTGCCGGACGCGTTCGGCGTCGAGCCGCCGATCGACGACTCGGCGCGGGCGCAGCTCGTGCGCCCGCTCGATCGCGTCATCCGCGCTTGAGCGCGGGCTTCGGGATCGCGATGCGGCCGGTGCCGGGGCCGCTCGTGCTCTTCACGCCGCTCTTGCCCTCGGGCTCGCCCATGCTGCCGAGGATCTCGTCGACCTCGACGTCCATCGCCGACGCCGCGGGCTCGGGCTCGTCCATCGTGACCTTCACCTCGATGTCGGTCTCGCTGCTGCTCGGCGCGCTCGCCGACGCGATCATGAGCGGCGGCGGAGGCTGCACCGGCGGGCTCATCGTGGTCGCTTCGGGCACGAGGCCGTGCACCTCCGCGATGCGCGGCACGACGACCTGCTCCCAGATCCAGTCGAGCGGGATGTGCCGCACCAGCGTGGTGATCGGTGTGATCGTCAGCAGCGTCTTCTCGACGAAGGGCTTGTTCTCGCTGCCGACCTTCAGCGCCGCGGCGAGCAGCATCTCGAGCTCGGTGCGCGGCAGGAGCTCGCTCAGCCGCGTCACCGTGATGCCCTCGACGATGTCGCGGTGCGTGAGGAGCTGATCGACGAGCGCGCGATCGAGCATGAACGCGATGTGCTCGGCCGCGATCGCGTGGCGCGCGCGATCCTTCTGTGCGCTGGTCGTCCAGAACGCGCCCTCGGAGAGGAACCTCCACAGCGCGCGCGCATCGAGGTAGCGCACGCGATCGTCGGGGTGGAGCTGCTGCACGACGACGTTCGGCTGGGTCTCGCCTTCGTCGAGCGCGATCTGCAGATCGACGCCGCATGCCTCGGCGGACTTCTTCACCGCGATCTTGAAGCGGACACCGGTCGCGACCTCGATGATGCTCGCGCGGAGATCGGGGTGATCCTGCAGGGCGTGCATGATCGCCGCGGGCGGGAAGTGACGCAGGAAGTCGGCGTGCGTGCGGCGACCGCACGCGAGCGCGTGCTCGATCGTGTGCGCGAGGAAGCGCTGGCGGCCCTCGGGCAGCTTGGATGCGAACGGGCGGGGCTCGCTCGCGGCGTCGATCTTCTCGCTCGGGGTGCTCGCCATCCGTCCTCCTGGTGTCGGTTCGCTATTCGGGTGCCGGCTCGCTCGGCGCGGTGCTCGGCGTCGCGGTCGTGCCCGTGCCGAGCCGGCGCGCGCACGACTCGTGACCGGACGCGATGCGCATGCAGCGCTCCCACGCATCACGCGCGCGGACGCGGCGTCCGTTCTGCTGGTGGATGTCGCCGATGAGCAGCCAGAAGAGCGGCTCTTCGCGGTCGAGGCGCGTGCCGCGCTCTGCCCACTCGAGCGCTTCGGCGTCGCGACCGAGGCGCAGCACCGCGACGGCGTGATCGTAGAAGGCACGCGCGTTGGTGGGATCGAGCGCGAGCGCCTGATCGGCGAGCTCGAGCGCGCGCTGGTATTGCCGCGCGCGCATCGCCTGATCGGCCTGGAGCACGATCCGCGCGGCGGCGCGCGCGTCGACGATCGCGCCCTCGCCGGTCGGCGGCGCGGCGGTCGTGGGCTCGGCCGCGGGCGCGTCGGGGACTGCGGGCGGCGTGGGCTCGGGCGCGGTGGCCTCGGGCGCGGTGGGCTCGGGCGCCGTGGCCTCGGGCGCAGCGACGGGCTCGATCGGCGCGTCGGGCTCGATCGCTTCGCTCGGCGCGGCGGGGCTGGGCTCGACGAGTGCCGTCGGTGCCGCGGAGCTCGGCTCGATCGGCGTCGCATGTGGTGCCGCGGCGACCGCGATCGGCGCGTCGGGGAGCTGCTGCGGCAACAGACGATCGCGCGCGACCCACGCGCCGACCCCGAGCCCGATCACGACGAGCCCCGCGAGCGCGAGCAGCGGCGTGCGCGAGCGCGGCTGCGGCGCCGGCAAGCTCGGACCGCGCGGCGTGATCGCGGGCTCGTTCGGCGGGAGAGCGACGACCGGCTCCGGCGTGCTCGGCGCCGCATCGTCGGCGAGCGCTCGGCCGGAGCCCATCGCGATCGTCGTGAGCTCTTCGCCGGTCGTGACGCTGGGCTCGCGCTCCGCGGGCCTCGGCTCGCTCGCGAGCGCCGCGAGCCAGGCAGGACGCACGGCGAGCATGGTCGGCTCGTCGTCCTCGTCGTCCTCGACGCGCGCGACCTCGGCCGGCCGGGTGATGCGCGATCCGATGGAGTCGCGCTGCGCGTCGTCGTGAGCTGACTCCGTCAGCTTCGCGCGAACGATCTCGGGCCCCGCGGTCGCGGTGCGCTCTTCGTGCTCGATCGCTCCGGCGTCGACGCGCACCGCGCTCGATGTGGCCGCGTTCGACGAGGCGGCGCTCGATGCGATCCCGTTCGACGTGACCGCGGGCTGCGCCTCGAGGCGCGCCGCGGCGCTCGTGCGGTGCGCGGCCGCGGGCTCGATGCGCGCGCCGTTCGCGCTCGGTGCCGCGACGCGCGCCGCGCTCGCGACGGGCGCAGGTCGCGCGGCTGCGCGCGGTGCGGGGGCCGGCAGTGCGCGCTTCACGCTCGGGACCGCGTTCGCGGTGCGCAACGGCGCGCGCTCGTGCGGCGGCGTGTCGGCGCGGTTCGCGAGCAGCGTCCCGTAGCTCGTCGCCACGACGGCACGCACCGCGGCCGCGCCCTGCAGCGGGCTCGCGCCCTGATCGCGCGGCGTGAAGCTCGCGTCCTTGATCCGTCCCGACGCGAGCACGAGCTCGCCCTGGCCGGTCGCGCCGCGCACCCGCATGCGCACAGCGTCCTCGCTGCGCGCGAGGGTCTTCAGCCATCGCGCGGGCCCGAGCGTCTCGACGCGCTCGATCAGCGGCGCGTCCAGCGCCCGCGCGCGCAGCGCGAGCTCGTGCGCGCACGCGTCGATCACCGTCGCGACCACGAGCGCCGTGCCGCTGCGCGCGAGGCGCTCGGGCGCCACCACGATCAGCGCAGCCGACGCGAGCCGCGGATCTTCGAGGATGGTGCGCCCGCCCGGCGTCGCGAGCGCCGCCGTCGGCACCACGATCGCCGCCGGGTCGGCGGTGCGCGCCTCTTCGAGGGCGTCCTTGCGCGCCGAGACCACGCGCGCGTTCGCGCCGACGTCGCGCAGCGCCTCCGCGACCGCCGACCACGACCCTCCGCCGCCCTCGATCACGATCACCGCGAGGCCGTCGAGGCGCGTCGTCGCGCGTCGCTTCCTCTCCTCGGGCCCTACCTCGGGGCCGAGCACGGTGAGCCGCCCCGGCGCGCGCTCGTAGAAGCGCAGCGTGAGGCTCGCGTTCGACGACGTGCGCTCGACGAAGCTCGCGAGCGACGGCGCGCACGATCCGTCGGCGGTCATCGCGATCGCCGCGGGCGGGCTGCCGCAGAGGAGCACGCCCGCGCGACGATCTTCCTTCGCGCGCGTCGCGAATCCCTCGACCTCGCGCGGCGCGAGCGAGAGCGACCACTGCCCGTGCGACGACGCGAGCTTCGCGAGCAGCCCCTCGACGCGCGGCGCGAGCTGCGACGTGGCGATCGTCGAGTCGAGGCTCGCGACCACGCCGTACCGTCGCTCGAGCTCGGTGTCGATCCCGGGCTCGAGCACCACGAGCGGCGGCGGGCTCACCGGACGCTCCACCTCGAGCTCCGCGGCGAGCGACTCGGCGCGCTCGATCGCGCTCGCGCCGAGCACCACGAGGTCGGGCGCGAGCGCCGCGATCTCGCGCGCGGTCATCGTCGCGGGCGCCCTCACGACGTCGACGCCGCGAACGGCGAGCTCTCGGTGCAGTGGCCCGACGTCGTCCCCCAACCAGAGCACGTACGTCGGAGCGGCATCTCCCTGCGCGCTCATCGCGCGACGAGGGTACCCCGACCGTGCTCGCTCGCGAACGACGAAAGCGCGTCACGGCATGGACGTCGGGGGCGCGAGACCCGGGGCGAGGTGTGCAGCCCCTTGGCACGTAACGGCATTGACTCGGAGATGCGGGCGGGGATACCAATCGAGGCCGATGCCGGTCCGGCCGCGCGTGCGCTGCGCTCCACGAACGAGCTCCGAGCGCGCGATGATCGAGCGATGCGTGCTGACACTCGCGCTGTTCGCGAGCGCGCTCGTTCCATCGATCGCGTCGGCGCAGGACACGACGACGACCTCGGCGTGCATCGACGAGGCGATCCGCGACGAGCTCAACGCGCGACGTCGTTATCGCGGCGTGCGCGAGCGGATCTTCCAGAAGGCCGGGCGCTTCGAGCTGAGCGCGATGGGCGGTGTGTACGCCGCCGATCTGCTCAGCGCGTCGTACCTGCTGCAGGGCGCGCTCACGTACCACGTCACCGAGGACATCGGGCTCGAGGCGTCGTTCGCCTACTCGCGCGCGGAGTCCGAGCTCGTCCGAATCATCGAGAACGATCGCGGCGTCACGCTGATCCGCCTCGATCAGCCGGTCTACATCTACCAGGCGCATCTGCTCTGGACGCTCGCGTACGGAAAGATGCGCTGGTTCGGCGCCGACATCGGGCGCTTCGACTTCAACATCGCGCTCGGTGGCGGCGTCACCGACAACCAGACGTCGCGCGGTCTCACCGGCAGCTTCGGGATCGGCGTGAAGTTCTTCTTCGGCGAGTGGTTCTCGATCCGCATCGATCTGCGCGATCAGATCCTCGAGCAGGAGCTCCTCGGCGAGTCGGCGATCGTGAACAACCTGACCGCGACGCTGGGGCTCTCGATCTTCATCCCCTTCGAGTCGTGATGGAGTCGGCGATGCTTCGTCCGTTCGCGATCGCTCTGGCCGTGGCGCTGGTGCTCGGCGCTGCGAGCGACGCCGATGCGCAGCGACGCCGCGGTCGTCGCGGCGCGCGCGGGGCGACGACGCAGCCCGCGGAGAGCGCGGAGCCGCCGCCCGAGGAGAGCCCGGCGACGACCGAAGCCCCTGCGGCCGATCCGACGGCGCCGCCTACGACCCCGCCCACGACCACGACCACGCCCACGCCCACGACCACGAGCGGGACGCCGCCGGCCGCGCAGGTCGTGCCCCCTCCGCCGAGCCCGACGCCGCCCGCGGCGGCCGCCGATCCCGGCCCGATGCCGCCCGATCTGTCGCCGCTCCGTCAGGAGTACGTGCAGCTCATGGACGAGATGGTGCAGGCGCGGTCGCGCGTCGCGATCGTCGGCCAGGAGCTCTTCCAGACGCGCATGACGATCACGGTGCAGGACCGCACCGGCGGCGAGCAGACGCTCACGCGGTTCGTGCTCGAGCTCGACGGCACGCCGGTGCATCGCACCGACGGCGAGCTCGAGGGCGGCGATCAAGGACGTCAGCTCTTCGAAGGCGCGCTCGCGCCGGGGCCGCACGTGCTGACGATCGACATGGAGCAGCGCTCGCGCGAGGACACCGAGTACCGCACCACGCAGCGCGAGTCGTTCCGCTTCATCGTCGTCCGCGATCGCCTCACCGAGATCACGATCGTGCTCGAGGACGACTCCGACATCGCGCGCGAGTTCCGCTCGGGCGGCGAAGGTCGCTTCGAGATCCGCACGCGGGTGCGCGTCGCGACGCGCGCGCTTCCGAGGAGCTGATCGAGCATGCGGCGCGCCGTCGGCCTCGCGTTGCTCCTCGCGCTGTGCGGCGGTGGCCGCGCGGCGGCGCAGGAAGGAACGACGCTCGCCGACTACTATCGCTCGCTCGCCGATCGTCGCCTGCTCGCCGCGGAGACGGGATCGATCGAGGCGCTGCGCGAGCTGGTGCAGCGCGGCGAGGCGCTCGTCGTGCAGGAGCGGTGGGACGAGGCCGCGCTCGTGCTCTGGGAAGCGACGGAGTCGCCGCGCTTCGCGGACTTCGCCGAGACCGAGGAGATGCGCCAGGCCGAGTTCATGCTCGCCGGCGCGCTCCAGGAGATGGGCGCGCTCCGCACTGCGTATCGCGTGCTCGAGCGCATCCTCGCGCGCGGTCCGAGCGATCCGTACTTCGGGCCGGCGTATCGACGCGCGGTCGACGTCGCGCTCGCGGGCGCGGATCTCGCTGGGATCGTCGCATCGCTCGAGGGCGTGGGCGCCGATCCGCTGCCGCCCGATGCGGCGAACGAGCTGCGTTATCTGCGCGGGCGCGAGCGCTACGACGCGGACGATCTCGCGGCGGCGGACGCCCAGCTCGCGGAAGTCACGCGACGCTCGCGCTTCTATGCGAACGCGCAGTACCTGCGCGGCGTGATCGCGGCGCGACGGGGCGCGCTCGACGACGCGGAGGCGCGCTTCTGCTCGATCGCGACCACGCCGGACACCGATCGATTCACGTTCTACGTCGATCGCCGCTACTTCGAGATCCGCGATCTCACGTGGCTCGCGCTCGGTCGCGTGGCGCACGAAGGGCGGCGCGCCGAGGACGCGTTCTACTACTACTTCCAGGTGCCGAACGACTCGGAGCGCGTCAGCGAGGCGCTCTTCGAGGCCGCGTGGTCGATGTACGAGGGAGGCGACGCGGAGACCGCGGTCGATCTCCTCGATCAGCTCGGCGCGCGCTTCCCGAGCTCGCCCTTCGTCGACGAGGCGGCGCTCTTGCGCGGCTACGTGCACCTCGCGCGCTGCGAGTTCGACGAGGCGGATCGCCGGTTCGTCGCGTTCGCGGCGCGCTTCGAGCCGATCCGGGACGAGCTCGATCGGATCCTCGCGTCGCCGTCGCGGCGCGCGCGCATCTTCGAGGAGCTGCTCGAGATCGAGTCGCGACCGCCGGCGCCGCCGGTGCCGGAAGGGCAGATCGCGCCCGAGCCCGAGGCGCGCGAGCTGCTGCTCGGTCTGCTGCGCGTGGATCCCACGTTCTTCCGGCTCTACGCGGAGATCCGCACACTCGACGCGGAAGCGGCGCGCTCGGCGAGCGTCGCCGATCAGATCGCCGCGATCGAAGCGCGGCTGTCGGGCAGCGAAGCGCCCGAGGCGGCGGCGGCACGAGCCGATGCGCCGGAGGACGAGGCGGCGGCGCTGGCGCGCGATCTCGCGGGCGCACGCGCAGCGTTGCGCGCGATGACCGATCAGCTCGACACGATGCGGCGCGCCGGTGCGGCGCGGGATCGGCTCGAGCCGCTCGAGCAGGAGCTGCGGGGGCTCGGCGATCGCGTCGAGCAGATCGAGCGCTCGATGCGACAGATGATCGCGGCGAGCGGCGGAGCCCCGACGAGCGCCGACGCTGCGGCGACCGATCTCGACGGCATGCTGCGTCGCGATCGTCGCGCCGCATACCACCTGCCGGCGCGCGCGGCCGCGCTGCGTGCGCGGATGATCGACGCGGCGAACGACGTCGCGGTGCGCTCGATCACCGAGCTGCGCGATCGTCTCGCGCAGAGCCTTCGTCGCGCGCGCATCGGGCGCATCGACGCGGTGATGGGCAGCAAGCGCCGCATCGAGATCCAGATCGAGAGCCTCGCGGCCGGGCGCTTCCCCGCGGAGCTGCAGGATCCGCTGCGCATCCAGGGCCTCCTGCGCGACGACGAGGAGTACTGGCCCTTCGAGGGCGAGTACTGGGAAGACGAGTACGAAGAGGACGAGGAGTCGGAGAGCGAGGAGTCGGAGAGCGAGGCCGAGGCGCCGCCCGAGCCCGAGAGCGAGGCCGCGGAATGAAGCGCGTCGTCGTGCTCACGCTCCTGCTCGCGCTCGCCTCGCCCGCGAGCGCACAGCGTGGGCAGGCCGGCGCGCGCTTCCAGACGCCGGCGGCGGAGTCGCGGATCGAGACGGAGGGTCCGACCGAGGACGAGCGCGCGCAGCTGCGCGGCGACGACGAGGGCGGCGCGCCCGAGGATCTCGAGGAGCGGCTCTATCTGCGCGAGCGGCCCGACGCGCTCGGTGCCGCCGCGCGCGAGTGGCACGACGCGCAGCTCGAGACACTGCTGCGCGATCGCGAGCGCCTGGCAGGCGAGCGGCGCGATCAGGCGATCGCGCTGCTCGAGGAATTCGTGCGCGAGGAGCCCGAGACCGCGGCGGAGATGCCCGACGCGCTGCTGCGCCTCGCCGAGCTGCGCTGGGAGCTCGCGCGCTCTCAGTACCTCGAGCGCTTCGCGGCGTGGCAGCAAGTGCCCGAGGAGAATCGCGGCGCCGAGCCCGCGCCCGACTACCGCCCTGCGATCACGCTCTACGATCGCATCCTCGAGCAGCATCGCGGCTACGACCGCTACGACTTCGTGCTCTACATGAAGGCGTACGCGCTCACGGAGCTGCAGGATCTCGAGGGCGCGCTGGCGCTCTATCGACGCATCCTGCGCGACTTCCCGCAGAGCCGGTTCGTCCCCGACGCGCACATGGCGCTCGCGGAGGCGGCGTTCGCGAACCTCGAGTTCGAGGCGGCGCTGCCCGAGTTCGAGCAGGTGCTGCGCTATCGCGACAGCGAGCTCTACGACATGGCGCTCTTCAAGAGCGCGTGGTGTCTGTGGCGCATGAACCGCACGACGGAAGCGGCGACGCGCTTTCGTCAGGTGCTCGATCTCGGGCGCGATCGCGGCCAGCTCACGAGCGCGCAGCGACGACGTCTCCGCGATCTCCAGAGTGAGGCGCTCGACTATCTGATCCAGGTCTTCACCGAGGACGAGCGCAACACCGCGCAGGACGTGTTCCGTTTCCTCGAGGAGATCGGCGGCGAGCGATATGCGGGGCGC
Organism: Sandaracinus amylolyticus; assembly: GCF_000737325.1. NCBI lineage: Bacteria > Pseudomonadati > Myxococcota > Polyangiales > Sandaracinaceae > Sandaracinus > Sandaracinus amylolyticus. The sequence continues at coordinate 7,255,091 of NZ_CP011125.1, read as the reverse complement.
GTGCTGTCGCGCCTGTCGCTCCGCTACATGGACGACGCGCGCTACGACCAGGGCATCGCCGCGTATCGCTTGTTGCTCGAGATGGAGCCGGCGAGCGAGGACGCGCCGCTCTGGGCACAGCAGATCGCGGCGGGATACGCGGCGCTCGACGACTCGCAGCACACGCTCGAGGCGCTCACCGCGCTGGCTGACGGATATCTGCCCGGCGGATCCTGGGCGCAGCAGCAGAGCGACCCCGAGGTCGTCGAAGCGGCGAGGACGCGAATCGAGCGTGCCATTCGCGTGCGCGCGATGCGCTGGCACGAGCTCGGACAGCGCGACGATCAGCGCACTCGATTCGAGTGGGCGGAGCGCGGATACGACCTCTATCTCGAGCACTTCCCCGAGAGCGAGAGCGCGTACGACCTGCACTTCTATCGCGCGGAGATCCTGTTCCATCGCCTCGAGCGGTATCCGGAGGCAGGCGACGAGTACCTCGCGGCCGCGCGCAGGAACCCTCAGGGTGAGCACACGCGCGACGCGCTCTACAACGCGATCGGCGCGTTCGAGCGGGTGAGGGAAGGGCAGCTCGAGACGTGCACCCGCACGCGCGGCACCACGCCGGCGCGGCCTCCGGTGCAGCCGCCGGCACAGCCGCCCGCGGAGGGTGCTGCGGAGGACCCGTGCGGAGAGACCGAGAACGACGTGAAGTTCTCGGAGGCGATCGAGCTCTACGTCGAGCTCTTCCCCAACGACCCGGATCTGCCGGAGATCTTGTTCCGCCAGGGACGGCTCTATTACGACCGCGGGATCTACGACCCTGCAGTGCGCCTGTTCGGTCAGCTGCTCGAGCGATTCCCGCAGAGCGAGTATGCGGCGACCGCGGGCGAGCTGATCCTCGACTCGTTCAATCGCGCGCAGGACTACGCGAACATCGAGACCTGGGCGCGACGTCTGAAGACCGCGCCGTCGTTCCAGAACGCGCAGGCGCAGCAGCGCCTCGACACGCTCATCCTCCAGGCCGTGTTCGCGCTCGGCGAGCAGCTCGCGGGCCGCGGCGAGCACGGCGAGGCCGCGGCCGCGTACCAGCGCGCGGCCGAGGAGTTCCCGCGCGATCCGCGGGCACGACAGGCCTGGTACAACGCGGGCCTCGAGCGACAGCGCGCGGGCGATCTCGCGGGCGCATCGAGCGCGTACGACCGTCTGATCGAGCTCCACCCGGGCAGCAGCGAGGGCGCGCTGGCGGCGTGGTCGGGCGCGCAGATGATGGAGTCGATCGCGCAGTTCTCCGATGCGGCGCGCTTCTACGAGGCGTACGGGACGCGCTTCCCGCAGGGCGAGCACGCGGCGGACTCGCTCTACAACGCGGTGCTGCTGCGGCTCGCGGCGGAGGACTGGGACGACGCGGTGCGCGCGGCGAACGCGTTCCTCGAGCGACATGCGCGCGACGCGCAGGGCGACGAGGTGAGCTTCATGCTCGCGCGCGCCCACGAAGGCGCGGAGCGCTGGGCCGAGGCCGCGCGCGTCTACACCGAGTACGCGCGGCGCAGCCGCAACCCCGATCGCGACGTCGAGGCGCAGACGCGCCTCGCGCAGGTGCTGCTCCGCGCCGAGGATCGCGCGGGCGCGGATCGCGCGCTGCAGCAGGCGGTGCGCACGGGCCGCGGCGCGCTGCGTCGCCTCGGCGAGCGCGGCCGCTACTGGCTCGCGCAGGCGCGATATCTCCAGGGCGAGCTCGTCCTTCGCGAGTTCGAGACCGTGCAGATCGCCGGGCCGGTCGACGGATTGCGCCAGCGCCTCGAGCGCAAGAGCCAGCTGCTGCGCGACGCATCGACGGCGTTCGCGGAGGTCGTCGAGCTGCGCGTGGCCGAGCTCGTGACCGCGGCGCTCTTCCAGATCGGTCGCAGCTACGAGCTCTTCGCGCAGTCGCTGCGCGAGTTCGAGGTCCCGCCGAACCTCACGGAAGAAGAAGACCAGGCGTACCGCGACCAGCTCGCGATGTTCATCATCCCGATCGAAGAGCAGGCGCTGCAGGCGTACGAGGGCGGCTACCAGCAGGCGATCGAGCTGCGCATCTTCAACTCGTGGACCGCGCAGCTTCGCGAGGGGCTCACGCGGCTCAACGACGTGCAGTATCCGCCGTTCCGCGAGATGGGCGCAGACATCGTCGAGGGCGTCCCGCTCCCGCCGCCGCAGCCGCTCGACGGACTGCGCCGCGGCGAGCCCGCCGCGCCGGAGAACGCACCGGCCGCGACCACGACGCCGACTCCGAGCACGCCGACGAGCGGCGAAGCGACCCAGGGCGAGCGACCGCGCGAGGAGCGCGGCAGCCGACGCCGTCGTCGATCGCGCTGAACGAGCGTCCCCGGTCGGCTCGCCCGCTCAGGCCCTGCCCGTGCGAGCGAGCGCCCCAGCTGGCCGAGCGATCGCGCGCGTTCTTTTGCACGGCACGATCGAGCGGCGCGCGAGATCGTCCGCGCGCCCCTGGAAACGGCGCGCCGCAGACGCGACCATCGCGCGTCGCGCGCGGGGGGCAGGCGAGGAATTGCGCCTTCGCGACGACGGTAAGAACGGACCGCCCATGCGCCTTGCCCGGACCGATCGCCGTGACGTGTCGCTGCACGTGATCCTGCCGCTGATCGTCGGGGGCGCGATCTACCTCGGGTGGCGCGATGGCTCGCTGCTCGGGTGGCGCTGGGCGGACGCGCTGGGTGTGCGCGAGGTCGCGAGCGCGCTGCGCGGCTCGCTGCGCGCGACGGACATCGTGCTGCCCGAGTGGGCGCTCTTCTCGCTGCCCGACGCGCTCTGGGTCTACGCGCTGACGTGGGCGCTCTCGCGCGTGCACGCCGAGTCGGACGTGAAGGAGCGCGCGCTCGCGCTCTTCGTCCCGCTCGCGCTCGGGCCGGGCGCGGAGCTCGCGCAGCTCGCGCGCGTGGTGCCGGGCACCTTCGACGTGCTCGACCTCGCCCTGACCACCGTCGCGCTGGTCGCGGCGATCTGGACTTCCGGTGGAACGCGCGCTGGCTCGCGTCGCGCGGCTGCCCTCACGACCGAGACGCGAGCTTGGGAGAACGGCTGATGACGAAGAACCGACGGCGCGCGCTCAGCGTGATGATCGTCGCGGTCTTCGCGGTGCTCGGCACCGCGACGGCGGGCGGCGGCGAGGAAGGCGCGGCGAGCAGCGGCAGCAACGACGCCGTGACCGAGATGGAGGGGCACTTCCAGTACGGCCAGGCGTGGGGCGAGGGGCCCGAGGCGCAGCAGATGGCGCAGACGCTGCTGTCCGATCTCGAGCCCGGCGACTCGGTCGCGGTGCGCGTGATCGACGGCACGCCGCGCCGCGTGGTCGCGCTCGTGAAGTACGGCGACGCGCAGACCGAGGGCCTCGCCGATCTCGACGATGCGACGCGCCGCCAGCACCTCGACGGCCTGCTCAGCGACCTCGACGCGATCTACGAGACCGGCGACTCGAACGTCGGCCTCGGCATCCGCGGCACGCTGTTCTACGGCGCAGTCGTGACGCGCCAGCCCGGCCAGGCGCCGCAGTACCAGGTCGGCGCGATCATCACGACCGACCCGCTCGAGGCGATCCTCGACGCGCCCGCGACGCCCCCCGCGCCGGCGCGCGCGATCGCGGTCGGCGCGACCGAGAGCGGTCAGCTCCAGCCCACGCCCGCACCGCTGCCGCGTTACCTGCTCTCGCTCGCCGCGCCGGCGAACCTGATGGCGAACGTCGTGTCGCCCGGGCTCACCGGAGAGCAGGCGCCGTTCGCGATGATCTGCAGCGGCGCGGTGCGCTTCCCCGCGTGCGAGACGGCGATGGTCGAGCCGCAGTTCGACGAGCAGGGCAACCCCGTGTACCGGCTCGCGGCAGGCGCGTACTCGGTGTTCGTGGTGCCCGGCGACGACTGCGGCGGCGCGCCGGTGTGCCCGCCGTCGCAGGCGCCCTACCAGCTGACCGTCACGCAGATGTGACCCATGAGCGTGGGTGATGGATCGGTCGGCGATCCATCACTTGCGCTCATGATCGCGTCAGCGCCGTGATCACCTGCGCGTGCTGCGGGAAGCGCGCGATCAGATCCGCGCGCTGCGCGAGCTCGAAGTCGGCGAAGTCGAACCCCGGCGCGACGGTGCACCCGACCAGCGCCCAGTCTCCGTCGCCCTCGATCGTCGCGCCGAACCACGCGCCCGCCTCGACGACGCCCTGGGGCGCGCCGCCGGGCCCGATCACGAGATCGCCGCGCGCGCCGTCCTCCGCGATGCGCACGACCCGCAGCGCCGCGCCCGCGTAGTGGTGCCAGACCTCGTCGCTCGCGATGCGGTGCAGCGCCGAGAACGCGCCGCGCGGCACGAGGAAGTAGATCGCGGTGGACGCGGCGCGTGGGCCTCGCGGGGTGTCGACCATCGTGCTCGCGCGGTACGTCTCGCGGTAGAAGCCGCCCTCGGGGTGCGGCGCGAGGCCGAGCTGGGTCGCGAGCTCGTCGGCGGTGGGCGGCCTCTCGGTGGGCAGTGTCATGCGCGCAGCGTAGAGTCGGACGCCGTGTCGCGCGACGTCGAGCGCACCATCCTGCACGTCGACATGGACGCGTTCTACGCGTCGGTCGAGCAGCGCGACGATCCGTCGATCCGCGGCAAGCCGGTGATCGTCGGGGGCGCGGCGCGACGTGGCGTGGTGTCGGCGGCGTCGTACGAGGCGCGCACGTTCGGGGTGCGCTCCGCGATGTCGATGGGCGAGGCGATGCGCCGGTGCCCGCACGCGATCGTCGTGTGGCCGCGGCACGATCACTACGCGTCGGTGAGCCGCCAGGTGTTCGCGATCTTCCATCGGTTCACGCCGCTGGTCGAAGGGCTCTCGCTCGACGAGGCGTTCCTCGACGTCGGCGCGAGCCGCGCGCTCTACGGCGACGGCGAGGCGATCGCCGCGCAGATCAAGCGCGCGATCCGCGACGAGGTCGGGCTCACCGCGTCGGCCGGGGTCGCGCCGTCGAAGTTCGTCGCGAAGATCGCGAGCGATCTGCGCAAGCCCGACGGGCTCGTGGTGGTGCACGCGGGCGAGGTGCGCGAATTCCTCGCGCCGCTGCCCATCGAGCGGATGTGGGGCATGGGCCCGAAGAGCGCGCCGCGCGCGCACGCGGCGGGCTACCACACGCTCGGCGATCTCGCGCGCGCCGACGACGAGCGGCTCGCGCGTGCGTTCGGTGAGTGGGGCCCCGAGATGGCGCGGCTCGCGCGCGGCGAGGACGAGCGCGACGTCGAGCCCGAGCGCGACGCGAAGTCGATCGGCGCCGAGGAGACGTTCGACGACGATCTGCGCGACGAGGACGCGGTCGCGACGAAGCTGCTCTCGCAGAGCTCGCGCGTCGCGGAGCGCATGTTCCTCGCGGGGCTCGCTGGGCGCGGCGTCACGGTGAAGCTCAAGTACAGCGACTTCACGCTCAAGACGCGCTCGATGCAGCTGCCCGAGGCGGTCTCCGACACGACGTCGATCCATCGCGCGGCGCGAACGCTCCTCGAGCGCTTCGAGCCCTCGCTGCTTGCGCGCAAGGGCGTGCGGCTCAGCGGCGTGAGCGTGTCCGCGCTCGTGCCGATCGACGAGGCGCGCACGCTCTTCCCGGATCCCGGGGTCGAGCGTGGGCGCAAGCTCGAGGCGGCGCTCGCGTCGCTGCGCGGTCGCGGCGCAGGCGTCACGCGCGCGGCGCTGCTCGGAGAGCGCGGCGACGACGACGACGAGTGATCACGCGGGCACGAACGCGGCGAAGCGCAGGCGCACGTAGTCCGCGGTCCACGCGCCGCTCGCATCACGCAGCGCCGGCTCCACGCGGGCGCGCACCTCCTCGAGGTACGCGCGTCGCTCGGGCTCGGGGAGCACGCCCGTGAAGCGCTGCGCGAACGTCTCGAGCCAGCCGATCACGTCCCCGGGCAGCGGCGTGGGGCGCGGGAACAGCGCGACGTCGCGCACCTCGAAGCCCGCGCGCTCGAGCCGGGCGCGATGGTCCTCCGCGCTCGGGAAGAACCACGGGCTCGCGGCGCGGCCGTCGTGACCGCGCGCATCGAGCGCCTCGACGAGCGCGCGATGCAGCGCGCCGACGTTGCCGTGGCCGCCGAATTCGCCGACGAACCGGCCGCCGGGGCGCAGCACGCGCCGCACGCCCGCGAGCACGGCGTCCGCGTCCTTCATCCAGTGCAGCGCGGCGTTGCTGAACGCCGCGTCGAAGGGCGCCTCGTCGTCGAGCGAGATCGCCTGTCCGTCCATCACCCGCGCATCGATGCCGCGCGCGCGCGCCGCGACGACGAACGCCTCGCTCGCGTCGATCCCGATCACGTCGCAGCCGAGATCGACGAGCGCGCGTGTGAGCGCGCCGTCGCCGCAGCCGACGTCGAGGATGCGCTCGCCGCGCCGTGGCGCGAGCAGCTCCACGACGGGCATTCCGAGGTCCGAGACGAAGCGCGCGTGGGCGTCGTAGGCGCCCGGATCCCAGGTCTGGCGGGTCATCGCGCGCAGTATGGTTCACGGCAGCGTGCGCAGCCGCGCGTGGCATGCGCCGCAGCGCGCGACGACGCGGCCGTAGATCGCGATGCGATCGTCGATCGTCGTCGCGCGCTCGGTGTCTCGCGCGGCGTCGCGCATCCGCTCGCCGATCTCGCGCACACGCGCGTCGTCGCCGAGCGGCGCGCCGACGAGCACCGACGCGGCGCGGTCGAAGCGCGCGGGATCCCGCGTCAGCAGCGCCTCCCACATGCGCTCGTGGGCCCACGCGTGGCGCTGCATCTGCATCTCGAGGTCGTCGCCCTCGGGGATCGGCGTCTCGGGCCACGTCCACGTCGCGTCGGCCGCCGCGTGGCACGCACCGCAGGTGCCGACCAGCTGCGCGAATGCGATGCCCGCGGTGTCGAGATCCTCCGCGGCCGACAGCGCGAGCGCGCGACGCGGCACGGCATCGCCGTGCACGCGCACCGGCGGCGGGAGATCGAGCGGCACGCGGAACGCGATCGTCGACGCGATGGTACGCGTGGCTTCGAGATCCCCGCGCTGCAGCGCGCTGCGGGCGACGTCGATCGACTCGAAGCGCTCGTGCATGCGCGCGCGTCGGACGTCCGCCGCTGCGCGCTGGGGCCCCGAGATCCGCGGCGGATCGTCGGCCGCGTCGCGCTGACATCCCGCGACGAGGAGCGTGATCGCGACGAGCACGCGTGACCGCATGCGCCGCCACATATGCGCTGTCAGACGGAGCGCCAGGCCGAGGGCACCGCGTCGGTGAGCCACCAGCGGAACCACGCCTCCGCGCGCGCGGGCGGCTCGTGCGAGCGGGCATCGGGCACGAGCTCCGCGGGCGCGTCGAGCCACGCGTAGGCGCAGAGATCGGGAAGCTCCGTCGTCTCGACGCGCGCCTCGCTCTGCGCGACGAGGTCGTGCGCGAGCACGATGGCGCGCAGCGCCGAGAGCGCGGGATCGGAGGGCGCGACCTCGCGCTCGAGCGCGTCGCGCAGCGTGTGCGCGTCGAGCGCGCCCTCGGCGATCGCGTCGAGCAGCGCGAGCGGGCGCTCGTCGTCGGGGTGCACGTGCATCCACATCGGCACGACCGACTGCGCGCAGCGCCACGCGAGCACGCGATGCCGCCGCGCCGCGGGGAGCTCGACGCGGAGGTGCAGCACGCGCGCGGGATCGATCGCGAGCGGAGGGACCGGCTCGCCTTCGAGCACGTGCGCCAGCCGCGCGCGCACCGCGTGGTGCGCGAAGGGCTCGTCGAGCGCGAGCACGCCGCCGTCGCGATCGAGCTGGTCCGCGAGATCGGGGCGCAGCGCGCGCGCGGCGTCGAGCGCTCCGCCGCGGAGCACGCGCGGCACGATCCCGAGCGCGTCGAGCACGGCGCGCTGGAGGAGCTCGTCGGGGTGCTCCCACGGTCGCTCGTCGAGCGCGCGCCAGCACGCGTCGAGCGCATCGCGCAGCGCGTCCGGAAGATCGGCCCACGAGGACGGGCGCATCGACCGCCATGATACCGCTCGTGGATCGATGGATGGATACATTGATCGAGCCGATCAACGTGATCAATCCATCAACGCTTCTTCTTGCGCTGCGCGACCACGAGCGCCGCGAGCACGCCGACCGCGGGCACGCCGAAGCAGCACGCGAGCCCGCACAGGGGAGCGATCGCGCGGCCGACCATGCGACCGCGCTCGAAGTCGCTCATCGGCGGCGCCGCCGGCTCGTAGGTCTGGTCGGGCGGCGGGATGTCGGCCGATGCGATCGACGACGACACGATCGACGACGACGTCGTCGCGAGCACGAACGAGAGCACGAGCAGCGCACGCTTCATCGGGCCGCTCCTGCCGCGCGGGGCGGTGAGGCAGGCGCGGGCGCGGGGATCTCGTCGATGTAGCGCTGCGCGGTCGCGCGGTACTCGCTGCCCGACGGCGCGAGCTCGAGGAAGCGCACGAAGAGCTCTCTCGCGCGCGGGCGCTCGTCGAGGAAGTCGGCGAGCACCATCGCGAGGTTGAACGTCGCGGCCGCGTGGTTGGGCGCGGCCTCGAGCACGCGCTCGTACTCGCGGCGCGCCTGTGCGTGCTCGCCCTGCGCGCGCAGCGCGGCACCGAGCGCGACGCGTGCGTCGAGGTGGTCCGGATCCGCGGCGAGCACCGCGCGGTACTCGGTCGCGGCGCCCGCGTAGTCACCGGCGCGCAGCAGCACCGCCCCCTGGTTCAGGTGCGCGGGCGCGAAGCGCGCGTCGAGCGCGATCGCGCGCTGGAACTCTTCGAACGCCGCCTGCGTGTCGCCGCGCGCGAGCTGGATGAGGCCGAGATCGTTGTGCAGATCGGCCGCGTCCTGGATCTCGACGGCCTTGCGCACCACGAGCTCCGCGACGTCGTACTGCTCGCGCGCGCGATAGATGCGTCCGATCTCCGCGAGCGCCCGCACGTTCCGCGGATCGCGCACCAGCACCTCGCGCGCCTGCGCGAGCGCGCCGTCGTGATCGCCGCGCTCGCGCAGCACGGTCGCGAGCGCGACGCGCACCGGGATCGACTCCGGATGCTGCGTCACGTACGCGCGCAGCAGATCCGCCGCCGCGTCGCGCTCACCGAGCGCGTAGCGGGTCTCCGCGAGCGCCGCGAGCACCTCGCCGCTCGCCGGCTGGATCGCCCGCGCGGCCTCGAACGACGCCGCAGCCTCGCGCAGCTCGCCCGCGTCGCGCTGGACCACGCCGAGGTCGTAGTGCGCCTCCCAGAGGTTCGGATCGATCGCGATCGCGGCCTCGAAGCGCTCGCGCGCGCGGCGCATCGCGGGTCGACCGCCTTCTTGCATCGCGCGCACGCCGGCCTGGAACTCGCGGAGCGCAGCGGGATCGACGGGTGGAAGCTCGGTGCGCGCGGTGGTCGTCGTCTCGCCGGCGCCCGAGGGCGCGCCGCCGCACCCGCCGAGCATCGCGATCACACAGAGCGCGCGGAGGACGCGCGCGATCGTGGGCCGCACCATCGCGCGCGAGCGTACACGATCTCGTGGTGCGCCACGCGGAGGTGGGCAGGCGTCGGAGATGCGCGCACGAGCGGCGTGCATCGGTTCACGCTTCCGCGCCCAGCGCCGTTCGTGGCACTCTCGCGCTCGTGACCCGGCTCGGAGCGACCGCCCGGCGATCTCTCGCGCTCGCGCTCTGCGCGACCACGTTGTCGATCGTCTCCGTGGCAGTGGGGCAAGACCGCGGAGGCGCGCGCGACGAGCGCGGTGCGCCCGCGGGGAGCGAGCCCGACGCGCCCGAGACCGCCGGCGACGACGTCGACGCGGAGAGCCGCGAGGTCAGCGAGGGCGGCGAGAAGGTGAAGGCGATCCGCTTCAGCGGGCTCGACGTGTCGGGCCGGCTGAAGTCGCCGCAGCTCCTCTACTTCCTCAACCGGCTGCGCGCGGAGTTCGATCGACCGCGCCTCCCGCACCGATCGTTCATGCCCGAGATGGAGCGCTCCGCGCGCTCCAAGTCCTTCTAGGCGTACGGAGTCTTCTCGACGTGGCTGCGATCACCTCGGCGGAACGGAAGCTGCGCGTCGCGCTCGTCTGGAACGGCACGGTACAGCAGGAGGAGACGCTCGACGCGCCGAAGCCCGTGCTGCTCGACGGCACGCGCACCGAGGGCTCGACGGTCGGCGTCGTCCCACGCGTCGTGTCGGCGATCCCGTACGTCGGGCTCGCGATCACGCTGCTCGTCGTCGCGTGGTTCGTGACGTCGCCGTCGTACGCGCACTGGGCGCTCGTCGTCGCGGGGCTCGTGTCGTTCCTGCGCGGCATCGTCGTGATGGTGAGCCCGCGCGACGTGAAGGAAGTCGTGCTCGCGATGCCGGGCGCGCTCGGCGAGAGCGATCGCGATCGCGTGACGGTGCTCGAGCCCTCGGGGCACGGCTATCGACTGCGCACCAGCGAGCTCGGCGAGCTCGGCGGCGCGATCTGGATCGGCGGCGAGCGACACGACGCGGCGTCGTTCGCGTCGCGCGGGACGATCGACCTCGGGCCCGACGACTACGGCGTGCTCACGATCGGCACCGGCGCGCTGTTCTTCCAGCACGTGCGCGCGGCGCGCCGCCCGGGCATGGCGCTCGCGCCGAGCTGGACCAACGTCGCGAGCTTCCTGCTCTCGGTGGCGGTGCACGCGGCGCTGATGCTCTTCTTCTTCGTCGCGCGCGCCGAGATGGATCCGCTCGATCCCCTCGAGCTCCCGCACGACCTCGTCCAGCGCTTCCTGATCACGCCGCCCCCGGAGGACATCCTCGAGCCCGAGCGCCCGAGCGGCACCGACACGAACGATCCCGGCATCCAGGATCGCGAAGAGGCGGGCGGTCGACAGCACGAGGGCGAAGAAGGGCGTGTGGGCCGTCGCGACGCGACGCAAGAGCGGACCGAGATGGAGGGCGAGGTCACCGGCGGTGCCGCGGCGCGCGTGCGCAAGATGGGCCTCCTCGGAGTGCTCGCGGATCCCGGCGCGGACGACTCGCCGCTCTCGGCGCTGCAGGACGGACCGAGCGTGAGCGACATCCTCGGTGGCCTCGGATCGTCGCGCACGGTGTATGGGCGCGGCAGCGGAGGCACCGGGCTGCGCGGTGAGGGCGGCGGTGGTGGCGGCACCGGGCCGGGCACGCTCTTCGGCGGTGGTGGTGTCGGCACCGGCGTCGGTGTCGGCAGCGGCAGCGGTGGTGGTCGCGGTCGTGGTGGACCGGGCGCGCCGGGTCGGCAGCGCACCGAAGCGCGCATCGCGGTGTCGACCGGCACGCCGCGCGTGAACGGTTACCTGTCGCCCGAGCAGATCATGCGCGTGGTGCGACAGAACCAGGCCGCGGTGCGCTACTGCTACGAGACCGAGCTGCAGCGTCAGCCGAACCTGCGTGGGCGCGTCGAGGTGAGCTGGCGCATCAACCTGCAGGGCGCGGTGACGAGCTCGCGCATCGCGCGCAGCACGATGGGCAATCCGCGCGTCGAGGGCTGCCTGGTGCGTCAGGTGCGAGGGTGGCGTTTCCCGCAGCCCGACGGCGGCGAGGTCACCGTCGAGTTCCCGTTCATCTTCGGCGCGCAGGGCGGCTGAGCGTTCTTCGCGCTGGGGACGGCGCCGTCGGCGTCGAGCTCGACGACGACCACGACCACGACCACGACCACGTGGGCGATCGACGGCGGCCGCGGCGGGCTCGATCGTGAGCGTGGTCGTGGTCGTGAGCGTGGTCGTGGTCGGCCGTTGGTCGCGCGTGCTCGGGCGATCGCTCGCGCGTGAGTAGCGTCGCACCGTGCGAGCCCTGTCGGGGTTCTCCCCGACATGGGCTCGGGCCTCTGCGGAGATGAATCATCGGACCCGCGGAGGTGACTGGATGGGGCGCCACGCGCCGTCGAGCTCGAACGAGATCACGCTCTCCGTGCTGGTCGTCGAGGACGACTTGCACACACGCGAGATGATGGTCGAGATGCTCGTGCACGCGGGGCTCGACGTGTGGGCCTGTGCGTCGGTGACCGAGGCGCTCGCGCGCGCTGCGCGCTCCACACCGCACGTCGTGATCACCGACCTCGCGCTCGGCGACGAGCACGGGCGTGATCTCGCCGCGGCCTTGCGAGCCCGCGCGGAGACGCGGCGCGCCGCGATCATCGCGGTGACGGGCGAAGTGTCGCCCACACCCGACGTCGTGCGGCACCTCGACGCGTACCTCTGCAAGCCGATCGAGCTGGCGAAGCTGCCCGACCTCGTGCGCGCGATCGCGGAAGCGCGCGGCGCGATCTGACGGGTGCGCGCCCTGCGGCTTGCCGAGGGCAGCCCGCAGGACCAGAAGAGCCGCTCGGTGGCGGTCTCGATCGATGACGAGCGGTTCATGCGACTCGCGCTCGCCCAGGCGGAGCGCGCCCGCGGACACACCGGAGACAACCCGTGGGTCGGCGCGGTGATCGCGAAGGACGGCGAGGTCATCGGCGACGGGCACACCCATCCTCCCGGCAGCGACCACGCGGAGATCGCGGCGATCAAGTCCGCGCTCTCGCGCGGGGCGTCGCTCGAGGGCGCGACGATCTACTCGACGCTCGAGCCCTGCTCCTTCCACGGCCGCACCCCGGCGTGCGCGCTGGCGATCGTCGAGCACCGCATCGCGCGCGTGGTGATCGGCATGCGCGATCCGCATCCGCGCGTGAACGGCGAAGGGCTCACGATCCTGCGCGGCGCGGGCGTCGAGGTGATCGAGGGCGTGCTCGAGCCCGAGGTCGCGCGCTCGCTCGCGCCGTGGATCGACGCGTACCACCCGCACGCGAAGCGATGAGGCGTAGAATCGCGCACCGATGATCACGCTGGTGCGCGACGAGCCGGGGACGATCCTCGCGGGCAAGTACGAGCTCCTCCGGAAGGCGGGCACGGGCGGCATGGCCGTCGTGTGGAAGGCGCGGACGCTCGGCGCGGCCGGGTTCTCGCGGCCGGTCGCGGTGAAGCGGATCATCCCGCACCTCGCGACGTCGCAGGAGTTCGTCGCGATGTTCGTGGAGGAGTCGCGCGTCGTCTCGGAGCTGCAGCACCCGGGCATCGCGCAGATCCACGACTTCGGCGCGGACGACGCGGGGCATCACTTCCTCGTGCTCGAGTGGATCGAGGGCGTCGATCTGCAGGAGCTCGTCGACGCGTTCGTGGGCGCGGCGCAGCCGACGCCGTGGACCGTGATGGCCGAGATCGTCGTGCAGGTGCTCGGCGCGCTCGGCGCGGCGCACGAGCGGCGCGACGCGGGCGGCGTCGTCTCTCCGGTGTTCCATCGCGACGTGACGCCGCACAACGTCCGCGTGGGCGCGCTCGGGTACGTGAAGCTCACGGACTTCGGCATCGCGCGCGCCGCGGATCGCTCGACGATGACGAGGCCCGACGCGATCAAGGGCAAGCTCAGCTACGTCGCGCCCGAGATGCTGAAGGGCGCGCCGGCGAGCGTGCGCACCGATCTCTTCGCGGTCGGCATCGTGCTCTGGGAGGCGCTCGCGGGGCGCCGTCTGTTCGAGGCGCCGAGCGACATGCAGGTGATGTTCATGGTGCACGACGCGCGTGTGCCCGACCTGCGCACGATCCGTCCCGACATCCCCGAGGCGCTCGCGGCGACGGTGCATCGCGCCCTGGCGAAGGACGCGGCGGGTCGCTTCGAGAGCGCGCACGAGATGGCGCGGGCGCTGGTCGACGTGCTGCGCGCGGCGCCCGAGCCCGTCGACGCGCGGACGATCGCATCGCTCGTCGAGTGGGCGCGGCCGGAGGCGCCGAAGAGCCACGCGCCTGGGGCGGGGACGACCGAGATCGAGCTCGAGGAGATCGAGGACGTCGAGTGAAAATGAGTCGGACTCAGTTTTCTACTCGATGCGCACCGGCGCAGGCGTGCGCGGTGCGACGCTCTCGACGGCGCGGATCGAGAGCTCGTTGACGACCTCGAGCGCGCCTGCGGCTTCCGCCTCGCGCTCGGCCTCCCGAAAGGCGCGCACGTCGTCGACCTCGCCGCGCAGCGTCGCGACGCCTTCGCTCGCGGTGACCTGCACGTTCATGCGGTCGAGGAACGGGTTCCACTCGAGCCCGCTCTGCACTTCGGCGGCGAGCTCCCAGTCCTCGAGCGGCTCGACGTCTTCCTCGAGCGCGATCTCGTCCGCGACCTCGCGCACGCCGACGATCCGCGTCGCGACGTCGCGCGCAGCCCGCTCGAGGAACCGCGAAGGGACCGTGCCGCGCAACGTCACGCGTCCTTCGCGCGCCTCGACGTCGATCTCGCTCTCGCTCGTCCACGCGCTCGCCGCGAGGCGCTCGGCGACGCGCTGCTGGAGCTCGCCGTTCTCGACCGCGTCGGTCTGCACCTGGAGCTGATCGCCGACGCGCCGGACCCCGACGACGTTCAGCGCGTCCTCCGTCGCCGACGCGCGCGCGTACGCGCTCGGCACGATCCCGCGCAGCGTCGCGAGCCCGGACGTGACGCCGATCGCGAGGTTCGGCGCGCGGACGCGCGGATCGTTCGTGATCGTGTCACGCACCGCGCTGGTGATGCGGCCGTCGTCGAGCGGTGTCGCGTCGCGGCGCAGCGTGTCGCGCGTCCACCACTGCACCTCGAGCGCGTGGGGATCGATCACGCGCGCGCCCGAGACCTCGGCGAGCTCGTGCGCGACGTCGCGCTCGGCGACGCTGCCGACGACGCCCGAGAGCGCGACCGTGCCGTCGTCGACCATCACGTCGATGCCGGCGGGATCGATGCGCACGTCGCGCTCGATGCGCGCGAGCACCGCGGCGCGGATCTGCTCGTCGGTCGGGTCGCCCATCGGCTCGAGCTGGAGGTCGTTCTGGACGGCGCGTACGCCGCGCACGGAGCCCGCGATCTCTTCCGCGAGGCGCGCCTCGGTGAGCGTCCCGACGACGCTGCGGAGCGTGACGACGGAGTCGTGGACCTCGATCTCGATCGCGCGATCCGCCATCGCGGGATCGAGCTGGATCGCGCGGCGGACCTCGTCCTCGAGCGTCTCGTCGCCGCGCGCCGCGCCGCGGACCTCGATGCGCGAGACCACGTCGACCACGCCGCGCGTCGAGGCGGCGATCGCGCGCGCGCGTCGCGCAGCGGGCAGGTGCGGGACGGTGCCGCTCAGCGTGGCGACGCCCCGATCGATCGCGACCGCGACGGCGTTCGGGGGGAGCGCGTCGTCGCGCGCAAGGCGCCGCCTCAGCGCGGCGCCGATGTCCTCGTCGTCGATCGAGGTGCGATCGTGCGCGGTCTCCTCGGTGCGCGTCGCGACGCCGCGCGACGCGGTCGCGGCCGGTCGCGTGGTGGTCGCGCGAGGTCGCTGCACCGTCGTTCGCTGCGGCTCACCGCCACACGCGAGCAGCGAAGCGCCTCCGAGGCAGACGATCAGCGCGCGCGCACCGCAGCGCGCATCTCGTGAGGCTCGGGGTCTCGGCATGGCTCGGTCCTCCTCGGCGAGAGGAGGACCAAGCAGGGGCGATGCCGGATCGTCAGCGCTCCAGTCGGTACCAAGCGCCCTGGCGCTCGAGCGACGTGGAGAAGACGAAGATGTCGCCGGTCGAGCGCTGTAGATCCCAGGCGCCGTCGCCGGACTCGCCGCGCCAGATCGCGCCGAGGTAGCGCGGGCTCTCGCCAGCGGGATTCTCGATCACGTGGATCGAGCCCGCGTCACCCGACAGATAGAGGTACCGAGGTGACGTGAGGTCGTCGAGCGCCATCTCGGCGGCGGCCGACGACGACGGTCCGGTGCTGGCGGGGAACGTGTAGATGCGCGTGGGCAGCACGGGCGTCCCTCCCGCGAGATCGGCCCGCGCGAGGCGGTAGAGATCCGGTCGACTCGCGCCGGGCGCGCGACCGAAGAAGTACAGGAACTGCGCGTCGGCCGCGACGCCGGTCACGTTGTAGCCGTCTTGGATCTGGCCGAGCGCCGCCGGCGGTCCCGCGGTCGTCGTCGACAGCTGGAACACGCGCGCGTTCCGTACGGTCGTGCCGCTCGTGAGCCGTTCCTCGACGGCGATCAGCGACGTTCCATCGCTGGTCAGCGCGTTGATGAAGCCCGTGTAGGTCCCGCTCGGCGCGCCGAGATCCCAGACCTCGGGAGCCCACGCACCGCTCGGGTCCGTGTAGCGGAACACGCGCTGGCTGCTCGAGAGCGACGCCTGCGTCACCGCGAACAGCGCCTCGCCGACCGTGACCGCGGCGCGGCCGGCCGCGTGCACGTCGAGTCCGCCCTCGAGGTGCGACGGGCCGCCGGCGGCGGGCGCGTCGATCACCGCGAGCAGACCCATGTTCTGGTAGAGCCGCGTCGGCGTGGCGGCCAACCACGTCTCGCGATCGTAGTCGTCGAACACCGTGCCTGCGAGCGAGGGCGGATCGATCGGCACGCGCGCCGCCGGCTGCGCGCCCGCGCCGTCGTAGTCGATCGGCTCCACCGCGAGCGAGCGGATCAGCGCGCCCGATTCGATCGCGACGCAGACGCGCGAGCCGATCGGCGCGAAGTGGAACAGCGGCCGCACGCTCGCGTCGTCGGCGCAGCCGATCGTGCGTCCGCTCGCGGCATCGACGAGCGCGATCGCGCCGCCGAGATCCGCGCGCACGTGCGTGAGCTGCTCCGTCGAGTCGAACGCGTACCACGTCACGTTCGCCGCCGGCGTGAAGCAGCTCGGCGCGTCGTAGCGCGCCGCGTGATCGGGCATCACCGGCACGCTCGTCCCCGGCGCGATCGGGATCGCCGTCGCGCAGCTCGAGCCGGGCGCAACCGACGCGGGGATCTCGCGGATCTCGACGCGCGCGCCCGAGAACGTGCGGCCCGAGAGCCCCGACGACAGCCAGACGTGCACCGGGCCCGCAGGACCGCGCGCGGTGAAGCGACGACCGCCCGTGCCGGCGCCGCTCACGCACGCGCCGCGGGTCGCGCCGGGCGCGTCGGGGCGGCACCCGCCGAACACGAGCTCGCTGGCGATCGTGAACGTCGACGCGGTGACCGAGACGTCGAGGACCGTGTCCGCCTCGCTCTTCGTGAACGAGAGGACGACGTCGTCACGCTCCGTCTCGACGCACGCGAGCCCGTCGTCGGGACCGTTCGCGTCGTCGACGTCGACCGACGAGCCGAGCGACGCGGGCACGTCCCACACGTGCGGCGCGCCGGGAGCGGTGGGCGCGGTGTAGATCGCGCTCGTCGTGTCCCACGCCGTCTCGCAGGTCTCGCCGTCGCGGAGCGTCGCGACCTCTTCGACGGTGATGGTGATGTCGCCGCGGCTCGCGGTGTTCGCGACCCAGAGGAAGTAGTCGCCCGCGGGCACGTCGAGCACGACGTCCCACGTCCGCTGATCCATCGCGCAGCGCACCATCGCCGATGCCGCGGCGGGGTCGCGCGGGTCGCACACGCCGCGGAAGACCTCGAGGTCGACGTTGTTCGTGGCCGTCGTCGCGGTGATGCGCAGCGCGCGCCCGTTCCCCGAGGCATCGCTCAAGTCGGGCGTCGTCTTCGTGTACTGCACGACGGCGTCCTGACCGCCGTGGCCCTCGACGTCGCACGACTGGCTGCCGTTGTTCCGCGTGCGGAGGTTGCCGCGGAGCAGGAACGTCGTGCGGCCCGTCGCGGGATCCGTCGTGCCGTGCTCGAGCTGCAGCGGGTCTGCGCACGACGCGCCGGTGGGCGTCGCGGTCGTGAAGTCGAGCACGCCGTCGCCGAGGTACGCGTGCGCATCGGAGAGCGGCGTGCCGGTGCGATCGCGCAGTGCGCGCGCGTCCACCTCGTAGGTGCGGCCGGCGCGGAACTCGAAGGGCACGATCAGCGTCGTGCCTGCGCCGGTCCACGTGCCGGTGACCGTGAAGGTGCCGCCGACGTTGTCGCGGACGGTGACCTCCGCGGTCGACTCGTCCATCGTCTCCGAGAACGCGAGCCGCACCTCCCCGACCGGGTTCGTCACGCCGGTCGCCGCCTCGAGCGGCGTGCTCGCGACGACGAAGGGCACGAACGCATCCGTGCCGGTCAGGAAGTCGAGCTCGCCGTCGACGAGGTAGGGCTCGGGCGCGAGCGCATTGCCCGCGACGTCGCGCAACCCTCGCAGATCGACGCGGATCGCGCGATCGAGGCGAAGCCGCCCCGCGACCGCGATCTCCGCGCGGCGCGCGTCGGGCCAGCTCACGTCGACGTCGACGGGCGCGTCGGTACCGACGTGGATCGGCACGCTGGTGATGGCGGTGTCCATGTCCTCGTCGAACGAGACCTCGAGCGTCCCGCCGAGCTCGAGCACGCCCACGTCGACGTGGCCCTCGACGGGCCTCGACGCGATCGCACGCGGCGCCTCGTCGTCGGGCCCAGTCGTGAAGTCCAGCACGGCGTCGCCGCCGAGCGTCGTCGCATCGAGCGCGTTCCCCGCGAGATCGCGGAAGCCCTCGAGCACGACGCGGTAGCTCGTGTCGTGCGCGAGATCGACGAGCGGGTAGGTGACTGCGGTCGCGCTCCACGACGGCGCGGTCGCGTCGAGCGATCCGGGGCCGCCCTCGAGCCGGACCGTTCCGGCGCCCTGATCCATCGGCTCGCTGAAGCGGATCTGCAGCGCGCCGGCGCGCACCGAGACATCGCTCGCGCCCTCCGCGGGCGAGCTCTCGACCACGGCGGGACCGTCGTCGTCGGCGGTCGTGAAGCGCAGCACGAACGGGCGCGCGACCAGGTTGCCCGCGCCGTCGCGCCAGTCGTCGTCGAGGCGGATCTCGATCTCCGACGCTGCGGGCCAGCCGTCCGGCGCGTCGATCGTGAGCGTCTCGCCGTCGACCGAGGCGTCGGCGCCCACGACGAGCTCGCCTTCCGCGCGCGCGCTCCACGTGCCCATGCGCATGGGCTCCGAGAACGTGATCGTGACCGCGCGATCACGCGCCACGTCGACGCTGCCTTCGTCGGGATCGGTGTCGACGATGGTCGGGGCGGTGCGATCCGGCGCTGCGGCGTCGGTGCCGCCGTCGACCGTGGGCACGTGCGCATCGGCAGGCGGGATCACGGTGTCGTCGCGCTCGCAGCCGGCGAGCGCGAGCACGAGGGCGAGGAGAGCGCGACGGATCGTCGAGTTCGTCATGGTTGGTGTCCTCACTCGTGCTCAGCGGATCTCGACGAGGCTGCCCGCGGCGTCGGTCACGGTCTCGAACAGGAAGAGCGCAGGGACGGTCGGATCGAGGGCGAGGCCGTGATCGGTCGAGCGCCCACGCACGACGACCGGGCCTGCGTAGGCCGGGGTCGCGGTCGACGCGCCGAAGATCGCATCCACCGTCGCGATCGATCCGTTGGTGCGCACGTACAGCACGTCGCGCGCTGCGTCGTAGACCATCGATCCGTTCGTCGTGTTGAAGCTGACCTCGCCGGGCGGCGTGAGCGGCTGCGGCGTCGCCGTCGCGAGCGTCGCGCGCGGCAGGCGGTACACGCCGCGCCCGAGCCCGGTCGTGCCGATGACGAACACCCAGTCGGCGTTCGCGGCGATCGCGGTCGCGTCGCGAATGCCGCTGTTCATGCCGATGCGGATCGCACCGCCCGCGGTCGTCAGCGACGCGGTGAAGAAGCTCGTCGGCAGCGTGGTCGTGCCCTCGTTGGCCATGATCACGGTGTCGGTGCCCGCGATCATGCCCATCGCGTCGATGTCGCCGGTGCCGTAGCTCGAGCCCGGGTCCCACGCGGTGCCGTTGGGCGTGTCGAGCCCGCCCATCGACGTGATCAGGCGGAACAGGCGAGACGGACGCGCGGCCAAGTTCGTCTCGTCGACCGAGTAGAGCGCGTCGCCCACCGTCACCGCCGCGTTGCCGATCGAGTAACGCGTGACCGGGACGAACGTGCCGGCACCGCCTGCGCGGGGGAACGTCACGAAGCCCGCCGTCGTCGTGCTGTCCGGGGTGATCCCGAGGTGGAGCTGCGTCGGCGAGAGCGCGAGCCACGCCTCGCTCGTGAGCGTGACGCCCTCGGGCCGCGTGACCGGAATGACCGTCGCGTCGCCGTCGATGCCGGTCCAGTCGAGCTCGCGCACCGTGAGCGCAGTGATCGAGGCGCCCGAAGGCACCGCGATGCACACCTCGGAGCCCGCAGGCGCGCGGCGTGGCATCGGGACGACGCTCGCGTCGTCCCAACAGCCGAGCTCGGCGCCGCTCGTGCGATCGATCAGCGCCATCGGCGCGGTACCCACGGTGCCGACGAGGTCGAGCTCGCGCGTCGTGGTGTAGCGGTAGTAGGTGACGGGGCCGCTCGTGATGCAGCTCGGCGCGAAGTAGCGCGTCGTGGTCGACGGCGTGATCGGCACGGTCGCGTCGGGGGTGATCGGGATCGCCGTCGCGCACGTCTCGCCGGGCGCGGCATCGACCTCGCGGGTTCGGATCGTCACCCGCGGGAACGGCTCGGTGTTGGCGCTCGTCGGCACGTACGAAGCGAGCCAGAGCCACACCGGGCCGGCAGAGGCCTGCACCTGGAACGAGTCGCGCGACTGGATGCGGCGCGTGCACTGGAGCGCGTCGCCGCTCGACGCGTCGCACGCAGCGCGCGCCTCGACGTAGATGCCGCCGTCTTCGCGCGGGAAGGGCTCGACCGTCACGTCGAGGAAGCTGCTCTCGCGCGCCTTGTCGACGCGGACGACGCCGTCGGCGCCCTGCGCGGACACGCAGCTCAGCGCGTCCTCGCCGACACCGCTCGCGCCGTACTCCATCGAGCGCAGCGCGTCGAACGCGACGGTCCACTGGTGCGAGTCCACGCCGGGCGCCGAATGGTTCGACGACGTCGACGTGTACGGCGAGCCACAGGACTCGCCTTCGGGCAACGCCGCGACCTCTTCGACGCGCACGGTCGCGCCGGGGAACGCCACCTGGAACGTCATCGGCGGCGACGTGCCCTCCGTGACCTGCCCGCGACGCTCCGCGAGCCACAGGTAGTAGTTGCCCGCGGGCACGTCGAGGTACTGCACCGAGCGGAGGCGCGCCGGCGCGCAGATCTCGCGGGTGCCCGTCGCGCCGGTCGCGAGCGCGGGATCACACGCGCCGCGCAGCACCTCGAACTGGACGCCGTTGAGCGACGTCGCGCTCACGACCTCGATGCGGAGCGCGCGCCCGCCGCTCGCGATGTCGGGCGTGGTCTTCACGATCTCGATCACGCCGTCGCGATGCCGGCTCGTCGCGGTCGTCCCGCAGGTCGGCGCACCGTCCTGCGCGCCGAACGCGGCGGGCGCGATCGTCCAGACCCACGCGTCGCCGTCGCGCGTTGCGACCGCGGTCGTGAGCGGATCGGAGCAGTCCTCACCGGTCGGCGTGCCCGTCGTGAAGTCGAGCACTCCGTCACCGAGGTACGGGTGCGCGGGATCGAGCGCGTTGCCGCTCGCGTCGCGCAGCGCGCGGAGATCGAGGGCGTGCGGCGCGTTCGACCCGATGCCGTCAGGGATGGCGAGGAGGAGCCGCGTGCCCGCGGCGTTCCACGTCCCAGCGAGCGCGCGCGTGGTCCCTCCGCCGACGAGATCGAGCTGCGTCGTGGTCGTGTCCATGGCCTCCGAGAAGAGGACCTCGATGCCCATCGCGCGCGTGGGCACGTCCGTCGCGCCCTCCGCGGGCGAGGCGAACACCACGAACGGGATCGCCTCGTCGGTCGGGCTCGTCGTGAAGACGAGCTCGCCCTCGCTGAGGTTGACGTCGAGCACGAGCGCATTGCCCGCTGCGTCGCGCATCGCCGAGAGATCGACGCGATGCACGGCCTGCGCGGACACGCGGCCGGTGGCGGCGAAGGTGAGCACGGTCCCATCCGCGCTCCAGTTGCCGGTCAGCGTGGTCGGCGCGCCCTCGCCGACCGCCAGCGAAGCCGTCCGACGCGAGACGTCCATCGACTCGTCGAAGGTGATGCGGATCGACTCGAGCGCGACGACGTCGAGATCGAGCTGCTCGTTCGTCGGATTGGAGTCGACCACGCGCGGAGCAGTGGTGTCCGCGACGGTGGCGAAGTCGAGCGCGCCGTCGACGAGCACCGCGGAGGCCGCGAGCGCATTGCCTTCCACGTCCGCGAAGCCGTCGAGCGCGATGTGATACGTCGTGCCCCACGCGAGCCCCGAGACCGCGACGTGGAGCTCGTCCTCGCCGGCCCACGAGCGCGCGCCGAGAGCTCCGGGCCCGCCGCTCAGCGCGAGCGTGCCGAGGTACGGGTTCATCGGCTCGCTGAAGCGAACGACGATCGCGTCGAGGTCGCGCGCGACGTCGATCGCTCCTTCCGTAGGCGTCGTCGAGACGACCGAGGGCGGACCCGCATCGCTCGTCTCGAACGTCAGCTCGAACGCGTCCGTCTGGGCGTTGCCCGCGACGTCGGTGAAGCCCTCGACCGTGACGACGACGCGCGAGCTGCTCGGCCACCCTTCGGTGGGCGCGACCAGGAGGACGTCGCGCTCGGGCGACCACGTCGGAGCCTCCAGCGCGATCGTCGTGCCCTCGCTCGTGGCGCGAACCGTCCCGCCACCCTCCGCGATCGCCTCGCTCCAGCGGATCTCGACCGCACGCCCGCCAGCGACTTCGGTCTCACCAGCGCGCGGGCGCGTGGAGGTCACGACCGGCGGCTCGAGGTCACGGCCGCCGTCCGCGCCGGCGTCGACCGGCGGGACGTGCGCATCGACCCGTGGCATCGACGCATCGACGCCGGGGCTCACACCGTCGTCGTCTCCGCACCCGACCAGAGCGACCAGCAGCGCGAGACGCACGCTCCACGAGCCTATCCGCATGCACCACTCCCTCCGAGAGGGGCGGACGCCCACTCCCCGACGTCTGCAGACGTGCTCGACGCGCGCGTGATCGGCTCACGCGCGCGTGAGAAAGTGCGAATCAACCGAAGATCGGCGGCTCGATCGTGGGCGGCACGAGGAAGTAGATCGTGCGCGAGTCGAGGATCGATCCGTCGCCGCGCACCGTGATGCGCGCGCGGAACACGAGCGGGCGGTCGTGCGCCTCGACGCGATCGTTGTCGCGCGCGACCACGTCCCAGCACACCGGCGTGCCGGGCATCAGCGACGGGTACGAGTCGCGGAACCCGTCGCCGTCGGTGTCGGCGGTGGAGTCGACGATCGTGCAGCCGCCGCCGCCGGCCGCGTTCACCTCGATGCGGTCGACGAACTGGAGCGCGTCGCCGTCGTCACCGTCGGCGTCGTCGCGATCGATCGTGACGAAGATCGGGCGGTTGCGCGCGATGTTCCGGATCGCGTCGCTCACCGCCGCGGTCACGGCCGCCTCGCTGCCCTGCACGTAGAGCGGGGCGCCCGACGCATCGAGCGAGTTCGACGCACGCGCGATCGCCTCGAGGTGCATCCGCGGCGAGGCCGACGCGTCCGCGTCGACGCCGACGAACAGGATCTCCTCGGCGCGCAGGCGCGTGCCCGCAGCGACCGCGGTGTTGACCGGACAGGCGCTGCACTGGTTGGTCTCGTCGGTGATCGTGACGAGCATGCGGACGGCGTCGCGGCGGAACGCGGGGCAGCCGATGCCGCCGGGCGTGCACTCAGCGCCGCTGCACGCGGTCGGATCGGCCACGCACGCGACGCTCTCGAAGAGCGTCTCGTTGGCGCCGCCGCCGTTCGCCGACGCCGGGATGCGCATGCGGGTCATCGCGGGGTCGGGCTGGAGCTGGAGCAGGTTGCGGTAGCTCGAGGGATCGCCGGAGTACACGCCGACGCCGGTCCAGATGTCGGCGATGCAGCCGGTGATCTCGGGATCCTCGATGCACCGACCCGCGGCGCTGCACACGTACGGCGCGGCGCAGCCGATGTCGCCGGCGCACGACGCGCCGGACTCCGCGCACGTGAGCTCGTCGATGATGGTCTCGACGGCGCCGCGCATCGACGAGATCTCGGTGCTCATCGAGCCCGTCGTGTCGAACTGGAAGTAGACGTCGGCGTACTGGATGTTCGTGCGGAAGAGCAGCGTGTCGCGCGCCGGCTCCGCCGCCTCCTGGAAGGGCATCACGAAGACGAAGTCGCCGCGCGTGCGCGGGCTCTCCGAGATGTCGTTGGGATCCGTGCCTGCGCCGACCTCGATCAGATCCGACACGCCGTCGCCGTCGCTGTCGGGCTCGAGGCGATCGGTGCCCTCTTCGATCTCGATGCCGTCGGGGAGACCGTCGTTGTCCGCGTCGCGATCGCGGAAGTCGGCGATGCCGTCGTCGTCGGTGTCGATCGGGACCGAGCGCACGTCGTCGTCACCCGCCTCGTCGCTGTCGCTCACCGCGTCGTCGTCGGAGTCGAGATCCCACCAGTCGGGCGTGCCGTCTCCGTCCGAGTCGAAGCCGTACTCGTGGCCGTCGAGGATGCCGTCGCCGTCGGCGTCGATGTCGCGGAAGTCGGGCGCGCTGTCGTCGTCGTGGTCCGCGGGGAAGTCGGTGCGATCGCCGAGCTCGCGCTCGTCGGTCACTCCGTCGTCGTCGTCGTCGATGTCGGCCGCGTCGTGGGTGCCGTCCTCGTCGAAGTCCCCGGTGCCCTCGCGCGAGTCGGGGATGCCGTTGTCGTCGCTGTCGCCGTCGCGGAAGTCCGCGATCCCGTCGCCGTCGGAGTCGCGGGGGCCCGTCGTGAGCACGCCGTCTCCCGCCTCGAGCGAGTCGGGAAGGCCGTCGTTGTCGCTGTCGGTGTCCTCGAAGTCCGGCGTGCCGTCACCGTCGGTGTCGACGCGCAGCAGCGCTTGCTCGTCGGCGTCTGCGATGCCGTCCTGGTCGGTGTCACGGCTGAAGTCGGTGCCGCCGTCGTCGCTCGCAGGAGGAGCGCCGTCGTCACACGCGACGATGGGGAGCGCCAGCGCGCACACCAGCGCGAGGCGGAGCAGGAGCGAGAGCGTTCGCATCGGAAGACCTCGAGCAGCTCGGGAAGAAGCCAGCGATCAGGGCTCGGCGAGGTACGCGACGATCGAGTAGGGCCCGACGGCGCCGCGCGAGGACTCGACGACGACGTAGTAGGTGCCGGCGTCCAGCGTGCGGTTGAGCAGCGCGGACCCGCCGCCGCTCGCGCACGCGAGGTCGCTCGACGGCGTCGCGCAGTCGCTGCGCAGGCCGATCGCGAGCACCTCGGGGCTGCCGTCCGTGCGGCGCGCGACGAGCGTCACGTTGCGGCGCTCGGTGATCACGAGGCGGTGGATCGCGTCCGGGCTGCCCTCGGCCGCGCACCCGAGCACGTCGTCGCCCGCCGCGAGGAGATCGGCGGTCGCCGGCACCGCGTGGACGAGGTCGGTCGCGCCACCGCAGGTGTCGTTCGCCGGCGGGAACGTCGGCGGCTCGAGGCGCGCGCTCGCGACGATCGACCCGCTCGCGAGCGCGGTCGAGACCGTCACGTGGTAGGTGCCCGCGGGCACGCGGAGCATGCGCTGCTCGATGCGCGGCGTGCCGCTCGTGCAGCTCGTCTCGGTGGTGAGATCACCGCAGTCGCCGGCCACCGAGACGTAGTGGATGCCGCCGACCTCGGTCGTGAGCACGACGTCGCGCAGCTCGGTCGTCGTGAACGAGAAGCTCGCGTCGCGCGACGACGTGGTGTTGCCGCCGCAGGTCGTGCCGTAGTCGATCTCGACCGAGCTGAGCGGCACCGAGACCATCGAGTTCGTGATGTCGAGCTCGGAGCTGCACGCATCACCGGGGTTGCGCATCGCAGCGGGCTGGATGTCGGCGACGAGCCGCCACGTCGTCGCGGCCGTCGACGAGCTCTCGAGCAGCACGTAGTAGACGCCGGGCGCGACCGACCGGCGGAAGATCTCGGCGCTCGCGCGCTGCACGCACGCGATCGCGGTCGCCGGGCTGGTGCAGTCGCGGACCAGCGACAGATAGGTCGTCGTGCTCGAGCTCGCGGTCGTGCTCGCCGTGAGGCGCACGTCGCTCGGCTGGGTGATGACGAGTCGGTACGCGACGTCCTTCGCGGTGCCGGTCGCGCGGCACGACAGCGTGTAGTCGTGGTTCACGTCGCTGAAGAAGCCGGTGAACGTGCCGCCCGCCGAGATGTCGACGGTGGCGTCGTTGCACACGTCGACGCGCTGGATCGGCGTCGCCGTCATCTGCGCGACCGTCAGCGAGAACGTCGAGCCGGTGCTGGTGCGGACGATGACCGCGTAGTCACCCGCGGCGAGATCGCGCGCGAGCACCTCGTTGTCGCGGCAGTACGCGTCGGGGCCGCTCGCGCACGACGCCCAGGGACGGATCGCGACCGAGCCCGTGCCGCTCTCGACGCTCAGCGTGACCTGCACGTCGGCGGGGTCGTCGAGGTGGATGCGGAAGACCGTGTCCACGCCGGTCGGGCGGCACCCGAGCGCGTAGTTGTTCGCCGCGCCGCGCGTGGTGCGCACGTACGTGCCCGGCCCCGGGAGCATCTCGGCCGTGTCGCACGTGTCGTTCGCCGCGCCGCAGGTCGGATCGCGATAGTCCGAGAGGCCGTCGCAGTCGTCGTCGTACGCGTTGCCGCAGACCTCGGTGCCGCCGGGCGAGATCGCCGCGCCGACGACCGGGTCGTCGTTGCAGTCCTCGCCGCCGCAGCGCTCGTCGGCGAAGCCGTCGCCGTCGAGATCGCGCGCGATGAACGCGCAGCCCGTCGTCGCGTCGCAAGTGCCGACGGTGCACGGGTCGCCGTCGTTGCACGTCAGGCGCAGGCCGGGACGGCAGCCGAGGCCGGGCACGCACGACTCGGTGCCGTTGCAGACGTCCTCGTCGGCGCACATCTCGTCGCGCCCGACGAACTCGCAGCGATTCTCTTCTTCGTTGCAGGAGTCCGCGGTGCACTCGATGTCGTCGTCGCACGGCGCCTCGTGCTGCACGCACGTGCCCTCCGTGCAGACCTCGACGCCGTTGCAGAAGCAGCCGTCGTCGCACTCGCGCGTCGACGTGCACGACGCGCCGACCGTCGAGTCGGGATCGCACTCGAGCGGACCGGCGTCGGGCGTGGCCTGCGCGTCGCGGCCACCGCCGTCGAGCATCGCGGCGTCGGGGCGCATCGGGTCGCGTTCGCCGACGGTGCAGCCCGCGCCGAGCGCGGAGGCGAGCGCCGTCAGCGCGACGAGCGCTCGGAGGGTGCGTGCGTGCATTCTCGAGATCTCCAGCGATTCGTGCGAGGGAGCGATCAGTCGAGGCGGACCCAGCGATCCGGGTTCGGGGTGGTGTCCAGCAGCCACAACGAGGGTCCGCGCGGGTCGTAGCCGAGCCCGCCGTTCTGTGCGCTGGCGGGCGCGCGCCAGAGCGCGCCGATCCAGCGCGGCGTCTCGGCGCCGGGATCGACGACGATCATCGCGTTGCTCGGGCTGGTCGTACGGAAGTAGAGGACGTCGGCCTCGGTCGTGTCGTCGACCCAGACGTCGCCGCTGTCCGCCGAGAGCGAGCCCGCGTAGAGCACGACCGGGGTCTGCGTGGGCTGCGCGAGCTGGTCGCGACGGAGCCGGAAGATCGACGGGTGCCAGATCGAGCCGGGGCTCTGGGTCTCGTCGTAGCCGCCGGCGATGCGGCCGTTGAGGTAGAGGTACGTCGCGTCCGCGGCGATGCCGTTGACGTCGACGATGGTGGCGTTCGAGCCGATCGCCACGGGCGCGCCGCCAGTCGCCGGGATCGTGTAATAGGTGGTCGGGTCGCAGCATCCGTCGCGCGTCATCGGCGCCTGCGACGAGGTGCGGTGGGTGGTCGCGACGATGAACTGGGTGCCGTCCCAGGTGATCGCACCGAGCGGAGCCGCCGGGTACCGGAAGTCCTCCGGAGGTGCATCGAGCGCCACGGGCGTGGCGAGGAACGCGCCCGTGGCGTCGGTCACGCGGAACACACGTGGCGCGTTCGTCGCCGTGTTGTTCGTCGTGATCACGTAGAGCCCTTCGGGGCGCGCGACCGCGCCGCCGCCGACCGTCGTCGTCGTCGCCCCGGTGATCATCGTCTGCGTCACCACGCCGCCCGAGGTCGACAGGCGCTGGATCCGTCCGGACAGCCCCGCGCGGAACACGTCGTCGTCCATGACGGCCATCCAGCCACCAGTCAGGACCGAGACGCCCGACGCGAGCTCGACGGGATACGTCGTCTCGATGCCGCGGGGTCCGTCGTACGGAATCTCGTCCACCGTGATCTGGGTGACGCCACTACTCGACGAGAGCGCGATGCACACCTCGCGGCCGACCTCACCGAAGACCGGCAGACCCGGCGTTCCGACGGTCGTCTCGTCTTGCGCCGAGCAGCGCAGCACCTCACCGCTCGCGCGATCGACCACCGCGCCGGTGGTCGGGCCGTTCGTGCGCACCACCGCGAGCCCCTGCGCCGGCGTGTAGCGGAACCACGTCACGCCGCCCGTTTCGAGGCACGCCGGGACGTAGGCGCGCCACGGGCGGTTCGCACTCACGACGTTCGTGCCCGCGGTGAGCGGGATCGCGGTGGCACAGGAGTCACCCGGCTGCGGCTCGAATTCGGTGATCTCGACCGTCGCCTGCGGCATCAGCGGCCAGTTCGCGTTCGGGTCGCTGCTCGTCGTGCCAGTCGGGAGGGCGAAGCGCCGTTGCGACACGAGCCATGCCGCGAGCGGCCCCGCAGGACCGTCGAACGTCCATTCGCGCTCGAGCGGCGTCTGATCGACGAGCTCGCACGCGAGCACTTCAGCCACGCCGGGATTGCAGCCACGCACGAGCTCGAAGCCCAAGCGTGCGGTCGGGTCGCCGGTGGTCACCCGCACGTTCAGCAGGCTGGTCGCCGTCTGCTTCTCGTACGTGATGACGGCGTCCTGGCCGCGTGCGCCGTCGGGCGAGCACGCGAGCGCGCCCAGCGGGCCCTCGGGAAGCGCGCCGCGGTCCGGCGAGATCGCGTATCCCGCGGGGAGCGTCCAGCGGTGCGGAGCGCCGTCGCGAGTGGGCGCGGTGTACATCGCTCCCGCGTTCGTTGCGTCGAGAGGAGCCTCGCAGCTCTCACCCGCGCGAACCGTCGGCACTTCCTCGACGCGAACGGTCGCGCCGTCGAAGGTGTTGGCGCCGTCGCGGGCGACCCAGACGAAGTAGTCGCCGGGGCCGACGTCGAGCCAGGTCTCCCACGAGCGGCGCCCCGTGAAGCAGCGCGCGCGCGACGCGTCGGCGTAGGCCGGCTCGGTGCGACAGTCGTTCGCGAGCACGTCGACGTCGAGCCAGTGCGTGCTCGTCGCCGGCGTCACGACGATGTGTAGCGCCGACCCGCCGGCGTCCGACGCAGCCGTCGACTTGCGATAGCGGACCAGCACGTCGGGGCCGTGGCCGTCGAGGTCGCAGGGCGCGCTTCCGTCGGCGGAGGTCGCGCCGGCCGGGATCACCCATTCGACGAAGCCCGCGCCGCTCGAGGTCGCCTCTTCGTTGGTCAGCGCGTTGCCGCAGCCCTCGCCCGTCGGCGGAGCCAGCGTGAAATTCGCGATGCCGTCGCCGAGATATGCGTGGGCGGCGTCGACGAGCGTGCCTCCTGCGTCGCGGAAGGCGCGCAGGTCGAGGCCGTACGCGCGACCGGCCTGCAGGCCCGGCGAGGTCAGCGTGAGCACCGTGTCACCCGACGACCACGTGCCCGAGAGCGTCGTCGTCGTGCCGTCTCCGGTGAGCGGAGCGGTCGTCGTCGACGTGTCCATCGCCTCGCTGAACACGACGACGATGGACAGCAGACCGCCCGGGGCCGTCGAGGCCTCCTCGGGAGACGTGAACGCCACGAACGGCACGAAGAGGTCGCTACCCGTCGTGAAGTCGAGCGCACCGTCGACCAGGTAGGTCGCGCCGTCGAGCGCGTTCCCGGCGCGGTCCCGGAGGCCGCTCATCGTGACTCGGTGCGGCGCCGCCGAGGTGAGGCGGCCGGCGACGTCGAGCACGGCGCGACGGCCACCGCGATCCCAGACGACCTCGAGCTCCGTCGCCGTTGCGCCGACCTCGAGCGCGAACGCGCCGGCGCCCTCGTCCATCGGCTCACTGAACGTGATCGCCACGCGCGAGACGAGCCCGACGTCGACGTCGAGCTGCGCCTCCCGAGGCGTGCTCTCGATCACCACCGGCGCGCGCGTGTCGGCGCCCGTCGCGAAGTCCAGCCGACCGTCGTCGCCGAGCGCCGAGGTGTCGAGCGGATTGCCCGCGACGTCCTCGAAGCCATCGAGCACCAGCTCGTAGCTCGAGCTCGGCTCGAGCCCCGACACGGTCCACCGCGCGACGCGATCGGTCCAGCTCACCGCGCTGAGCGTCGGTTCTCCGGGGCCTTCGAGACGCGCACGGCCGGCGGCGACCCGCATCGGCTCGCTCGTCTCCACCTCGATCGTCGCGAGCGCCGCGTCGACGCCCGTCGCGCCCTCCGCGGGCGCGGTGCGCACGATGGTCGGCGCGACCGCGTCGTCGGTCTCGAACTCGAACGAGTGCGCGGGTGCGAGCGAGTTCCCCGCCTCGTCACGGAACGTGCTCCCGACCGTGACCGTGATGGTCGTGCCAGTCGGCAGCGCGTCGACGGGCATGAACGTGACGACGGTGCGCTCGTCGTTCCACGCGCCGTCTCCGAGGTCGATCGCGCCGTCGTCCGACGCGGCGCCGATCGCGCCGCCGCTGACGTCCATCGGCTCCGAGAACGCGATCGCGATCGTCGTGTCGGTCCGCACGCCCGACGCGCCGTGGCTCGGCGTCGTCGCGATCACCGCGGGCGGCGTGACGTCGCCCGCATCCGTGTCGCCGTTCGACGCGTCCTCGATCGGACCGGCGTCGGGCGTGATCGGCGCGTCGTCGTCACCACAGCCAGCGAACGCGAGCGCTGCGATGACGAGAGCGAGGGAAATGCGCTGGAGGACGGTCTTCTTCATCGTTGCGACTCCCTCAGTCCAAGCGAACGAAATTGCCCTGGGTGCGCGTCTCGGTCTCGAACAGGAAGATCGACGGGCCTGCCGGGTCGTAGGCCATGCCGCGGTCGCCATCGCGCCCGTACGGGCTGATCGGGCCCAGGTAGATCGGCGTCGTCCCACCGGGATCGCGGATCACGTGGACGTGCCCATCTCCGCCGCGCACGTAGAGGTACGTCGCGGCGACGGTCGAATCGACTGCCATCGGAGCCTGCGCGACGTCGGTGATCGCGCCCGACGAGTTCCTCGAGACGTCGAGCGGGATCGGGGCGATGCGCTGCGGCGTCATCGTCGTGAGCTCACTCCGGCGCACGCGGAAGACGCCGAGCTCCCAGTCGGTCGCGGCCTGACGACCTCCGGCGAAGTAGATCCACGTCTCGTCGGCGGCGAGCCCGACGATGTCTCGCTGCGCGCTGCCACCGACGTTCCCGAGCGAAGTGGAATCGGCCGGCGCGGTCGGGCTGAATCGACGGATGACGACGGGCACGGTCGCGGAGTAGTCGTTCGAGACCAGCAGCGACGTTCCGTCGAACGTCATCGCGCTGAACATGCGCGCCGGCCACGTGACGGTGGCGTCCCAGGGCTCCGGCGTCGTCTGCCACGTGCCTGCGGGATTCACGAGCCGGTACAGGCGCCCACTCGATCCCGAGAGCGCGTCGTCGAGCGAGAACAGAGCCTCGCCGATGGAGAGACCTGCGCGCCCGAGCGCGCTGCTCTGCGAGGTGAGCACGGCCGCGCGCGTGCCCCCGCTGCGCGGAGCCGTGATGACCGTGCTGCTGAGGCCGAGATAGAGCGTCGTCGGCGTCGCCGCGAGCCACGTGTCGCCGGCCATCGAGATGAGATTGCCGTTCGTCTCGTTGATCGGCGGCAGCACCCCGAGGTCGGTCGCATTCCCCATCACACCCGCGTAGGGGAAGCTGGCGATCTGCAGCCCACCCACGTTGCTGTCGTTGCGCACCGCGATGCACACGTCGCGGCCGGCGGGCATCAGCGCGAGACCCGGCACCTCTCTCGCGTCCGTGCCGCACGTCAGCTCGCGACCGCTCGCCGCGTCGACGACGGCGATCGCTCCGGCGGTCGCAGGCGTGCCCGCCTGCAGGGTGTGCACCACCGTCGCCACGTCGGTGGTCGTCAGGCGGTACCAGGTGATTCCGTCGGTCAGACGCGAATCCGACGTCCAGTTGCCACCCTGCATGCAGCTCGGCACGTCGAGGCGCGCGGGCGAGGTGGGGGTCACCGGCGTCGTCACGTTGGGCTCGATGCGAATCGCGTTCGCGCACGAGCTGCCCGTGGTGTCCGCGAACTCCTGCACGCGGATGCGGCTCGGCTGGAGGTCCGTCCGCTGCATGTCCTGGGCGACCCAGAGGTAGTACGGACCCGCGGGTCCGCCGAACGTCAGGCGACGCGGTGCCGTGAGCTGATTTCCGCTCGCCTGGAAGCGCGCTTCGCAGAGCAGCGACCGCGTGGTCGCGAGGCGCGGGTCGCACGCGTCCAGCACCTCGACGTGGAACTCGTTGCCCGAGGCGGTGGCTTCGGGGACGACCGACACGAGCGAGTCGTTGCTCGTCTTGTCGATGCGGATCACGTAGTCGACGCCCTGCACCTGGTCGGGGTCGCACGAGATGCCGCTGTCGCCCGGCCACGAGTCGTCCATGTCGACGCTGCCGTGCGTGTTCGCCGGGATCGTCCAGACGTGCTCTCCGCCCGGCGCACTCGGTGCGGTGTACACGGGCAGCGCGGGGTCGGCCGTGTACGGGTTCGCGCAGCTCTCGCCGACCGGGACCGTGTCGACCTCTTCGATCGTCACCGTGATCGGCTCGTCGAGGAGACGGCCACCGGTGAGCGCGGTCCACACGTAGTAGTCGCCCGCGCCGACGTCGAGGTACTGATCCCAGACGTAGCGGTCCCACTGGCATGTGACGCGCGCGTCGTCGCCGGCCTCGGCGGCCTCGCCGCACGCGTCGCGGTACACCGCGAGCGTGACGCGATCTCCGGAGCTCGGCGTGGCGGCGCGCACGTGCAGATACCGCCCGCCAGCCGATCCCGCCGCCGTGGTCTTGCGATAGCGGACGAGCGCGTCGGGCGAGATCTGCGCGCTGGGCGCGCCGGCGTAGTGGCAGGCGCTCCCGTTGTCGACGAGCGTCACGGACGCAGGCGCGATCACCCACTCGTAGCCGCCGCTCGGCAGCGTGCTCGTCGCTTCCCCGGCGCGGAGCTCGTCGCGGCACTGCTCACCGCGCGGGCGGCGCGTCTGGAACTCGAGCACGCCGTTGCCGAGGTAGGGCGCGTCGGGATTGACGGGGTCGCCGTTCAGATCGACGAACGCGCGCAGATCGAGCGAGTACGAGCGCCCGGAGTACATCTGCTCGGACACGTCGACGTACGCGCGCGTGCCCGCGAGGTTCCACGTCACGTTCGCGTCGAACGGAGCCTCGCCGTCGTCGACGCGCACCGTCTCGACCGCCTCCTGATCCATCGCGCGGTCGAACGCGATCTCGACGCGCGCGAGCTGATGATCCGCGATCGCCGAACCTTCGTTCGGATACGAGAACACGACGATCGGCACCGTCGCGTCCGCGCCGGTGTCGAAGTCGAGCGCGCCGTCGCCGAGGTACGTCGTCGTGTCGAGCGCGTTGCCCGCGACGTCGACGAAGCCCGCGAGCACCACCGAGTGCGGCGCGTCCGGATAGAGCCGGCCCGCGACCGGCATCGTCAAGCGGCGGCCGCCGTCCGACCACGTCCCGCTGAGCACGGTCTCGAGCCCACCCGCGCGCAGCGTCGCGGTTCCGACGGTCGTGCTCATCGGCTCGTCGAACACGATCACGATCGACGGAGTGCCGCGGAGCGCGACGTTGACCTGGCCCTCGCTGGGCACCGAGTCCGCCACCTGCGGCGCGTCCTCGTCGGCGCCCGTCGTGATCTCGATCGCGCCCTCGTCCAGGTAGACCGACGCGTCGAGCGCGTTGCCCGCGCCGTCCGTGAAGCCCGTGAGCGCGATGCGATACGTCGTGCCGTACGCGAGGCCCGAGAGCGGCGCGCGCAGCGTGCGCCCGTCGAGCCACTCGAGCGTGCCGATGGTGCCCGCGCCGCCACTGAGCGCGAGCGTCCCGACGCTGTTGTCCATCTGCTCGTCGAACGTGATCGTGAGCGCATCGACGCGCGCGCTCAGATCGGTCGCGCCCTGCGCGGGATCGCTCGACGCGACGACCGGCGGATCGGTGTCGCCCAGCTCGAACACCAGCACGTAGGGCAGGGCGAGCGTGTTGCCCGCGACGTCGGCGAAGTCGTCCTCGAGCGTCACGGTGACGCGCGCTTCGCTCGGAAGCGCCGCGCGCGGCGTGATCGTCAGCGTCGTCGAGTCGTCGCTCCACGCGAGATCGACCTCGCGCGTCTCCGCGCCGGCGCGCACCGACACCGTGCCCGCGGTCTCGTTCATCTCCTCCGAGAACGTCACGACGATCGTCGTGCTCGGAGCGACGCCGCTCGCGCCCTGCTCGGGCGAGGTCTCGGTCACGCTCGGCCGCACGGTGTCCGGCACGAAGCCGTCGACCGGTGGCGGACCCGAGTCGATCGGGGTGGGACCGGAGTCGGGCACGAGGACCGGACCTCCGTTGCCGTCGCACCCCGCGCTGATCGCGCCGAGACACGTCGTGAGAGCGAGCGCGAGCGAGATGCGGCTTCGCATGAGTCGGAATTCGCCTCCGTCCTCACTCGTGCACGCAACCGTCACGATCGGCTCACGCGTTCACACGGAACCCTCTTTTTGTCCCCAACGCGCGCGAGATCATTCGGGACGTACTTCGAACCCGAGCGTGATCGAGAGCTGCCCGTCGCCGACGCGGGCCACGGTTTCGCCCGTGGATCCCAGCGTTCCGTAGAGCGGGAGCGTGATCCACGCGAGCTCGATCCCCACGTGCAGGTACGCCGATGCGACGATGTGCAGCGAGATGTGCGTCGCGGTGACGACCCCGAGGAGCGGCCCGTTCTGCTCCGCACCACCGATGCCGCGCTCGCCCTCGCCGACCATCCAGCCGTAGCCTGCGCGTCCGCCGAGGCCGAAGTCCGCGTGGTGCAGACCGAACGGCACGCGGAGCGCGAGCAGCGCGTTCGCCCACGCCACCGTCATCCGCACGAGCCCAGTCTCGCCGACTGTCACCGAGCCCTGCTCGCCGCGCACGTCGATGCTCATCGCGAGCGGCGCGTAGAGCTCGAGATCGACGCCGAGCCCACCCCCGCCCGAGAAGTGCAGCGGATCGCCGGACACGCGCCCCACGCCGATCGCGCGCACGCCGAACGGACGCGCGCGCGGCCGCTCCGGCGGCGTCTCCTCGACGCGCACCACCTCCGCGCCGGGCAACCGTCCGCGCGCGATCGCGAGCGCCACCGCGCGCGCCTCGTCACCGCCGTGCGCGCCGACCTCGACCACCTCGGGATCGCGCCGCATCCCGAGCTCGATCCAGCTCGCCGCGAGCAGCTCGGCGAGCGCGAGCGCGACCAGGCGGGAGCGCCCCGACTCGGGCGACGCCGCGAGATCGATCGAGCGCTCGAGGTGCTTGGCGGTGAGCGGCTCGTCGACGGCGAGCGACACGCGCGTGCCGTCGGCGTCGGTGCACGTCGCGCGCACCCGGCTCGCTTCGGGATCGGTCGGAAGCGCGTCGAGATCCGCGTCCGCGCCGAGCTCGACGCCGAGGATGCGATGCACGACCTCGGGATCGATCCCGGCGCACGCCTCGACCTCCAGCGCGACGCGTGGGCCGGTGATCGTGCTGGTGTCCTGCGCTCGTGCGGCGAGAGGGATCGAGAGCGCGCACACGATCGCGATGATCGTGCTGCGAGCGAGCGTCGCGCTACTCGATGCCTCCATAGCGCCGCACGGCGCTCGCGCGGAGCCCGTGTGGATGCAGGCGAAGGTACTCCAGCGCGCGTTCGCGCGCCTGTTCTGCGTCACCGGCGCGGTGCCACGCCTCGACCTCGCGCGCGAGCGCGTCCTGCGCGAGCGAGCCGTCGGGCGCCATCGCGCGACACTGCGCGAACGCCGCGGCGGCGTCGCTCGGACGCCCGAGCTGCTGCAGGAGCACGCGGCCCAGCGTGAACGCGACCATCGGCGCGCGCGGATCACCGCGGCCCACGGCGAGCGCGCGGCGCAGGTACGCGAGCGACTCGCTCGGATGTCCCGAGAGGCGCGCCACGTCGGCGGCCTGCATGAGCGCCTCGAGATCCCGCGACGGCAGCACCGACGAGTCGGCGAGCAGGAGCCCGTAGCCTTCGTCGAAGCGGCCCTGCTCGGCGAGCGCGCGCCACTCCGCGAGCTCGACCTCCGGCGCGAGCTCGGGCTCTTCGTCCGTCGGCTCGACGCGCTCGACGGCGCGCGCGCGACGATCGCGCGGACGCGGCGCCGGCTCGTGCGCGGGCTCGTCGACGACGATCGCCCTCGCGATCTCTTCCGCCTCGACGACCGGCGCGGGCGCGCTCGTCGGCTCGCTCGCGACCGTGACCGTCGCCATCGCGCGCGGGAACGCGTCGCTCTCGCCCGCGCCCAGCACTGCGCTCCCGTCGGGCTCCCACGAGACCTGCACGCGCCCGCGCTCGACCTCGACGCTCGCGCCCGCGCCCTCGCGCCGCACCGTGAACACGGTCCCGAGCACCGTCACGACGACCTCGCCCGCGCGCACGCGGAAGCGACGCGGCAGCCCGGGCGTGACCTCGAAGCGACCACCGCCGCGCACCACGTCCACGACGATCTCGTCGTCTCGCACCGACGCGACCACGAGCTCCGAGCTCGCGTCGAGCGGCGTCGCCACCGAGCCCTCGGCAAAGCGGAGCACACCGTGCCCCTCGCCCGGCGTGGCGTGCGCGATCGCGCCGGGCTCGTGCGTCGCGGCTGGCGTGTGTCGCACGCCGAGGATCAGCAGGAACCCCGCGGCGAACGCGACCACGCCCGCACCCAGCGCGCCGCGCGCGAGCGTGCGACGACGCTGCCGCGCGCTCGCACGTTCCGCGAGATGCGCGGCCCTCGCCGCGTCCCACTCGATGCTCACGTGCTGCTTCGCCGCACGCGTCATCTGCCGAAGCGTCGCGCGCTCAGACATCGCCCAGCTCTCCCCCCATGACCGCGTGCGCCGCCGCGATCCGCCGCTTGACCGTCGCGAGCGAGCACCCGCAGAGCTCGGCCACTCGCTCGAGCTGTTCCCCTTCGAGGTGTCGCAATGTCCAAGCGAGCCGCTCTTCGGTCGGCAAGGTGTCGAGCATCCGATACAGATCCGCGATCATCACGCGCTCCGCGGACGAGGCGGTCTCGTCCACGATCTCTCCGTAGTCCGCGCCCTCGTCCACGCCGAGGAAGCGCATCATCCGTCGCTTGCGCAGCACTCGACGTGCCTTACGCACCGTCAGCGTGCCCAACCAGGCCTTCGCCGCGCCGGGATCGCGCAGCCGCTCCATCCCGCGCACCGCGTCCAGGAAGACGTCCTGCACGAGGTCGTCGACGTCCTCGGGCCGCCCGAGGATGCGCATCCCGATCCACGCGACGTAGCGGCCGTACGCCCGGAACGCCGACGCGAGATCCACCGGCGCCACCACGGGCAGCCGGCCCGAGACGTCCGCCGGGATCTCTCCCGAGGCCTTCGCGCCCTCGTGCGACTCCACGACGGGATCGCTAGGGCTGATCAGGCGCAGACGCCGCGGTGTCTCCCGGCTCACACCGTAGTTGTGTCCCGGCTCCCCTCGGACGGCTCACATGATCGTCTGCGTGGTACTGTCCGCGCGTGATCGGGCGTCTTCGCGGGCAGATCGTGGATCGGGGGGTCGACGGAACGGTGGTCCTCGACGTCGCGGGCGTCGGGTACGAGGTGTCGGTGCCGCTCGGCGCGCTGGGGCGCCTCCCCACTCCGCCCGAAGCCGTGACGCTGCACGTCCACACCCACGTGCGCGAGGACGCGATCGCGCTGTTCGGGTTCGCCACACCCGAGGATCGCGCGGCGTTCCGCACGCTGATGACGGTCTCGTCGATCGGCCCGAAGCTCGCGCTCGCGGTGCTCTCGCACCTCGACGCGCGTGGCCTCGCCGACGCCGTCGCGCGCCAAGATCCCAGTCGTTTCAAGGGGATCCCCGGGGTCGGCAAGAAGATCGCGGACCGCCTGGTGCTCGAGCTGCGCGACAAGCTCGGGTTCGTCACCGCGGGCTCGTCGTCGGGCAGCGTCGGCGCGCCGATCGCGATGCCGATCCCGATCCCGAGCGGCCCGCTGGGCCAGGTCGCGTCGGCGCTGGTCTCGATGGGCTTCAAGCCCGGCGAGGCGGAGCGCGCGGTCGCCGCGATCACGCCGGGCGCCGACGGCAAGTCGGTGGACGTGCTGCTGCGCGAAGCGCTCTCGTCGCTGGGTTGACGTCGATGGCGACCAAGAAGAAGACGCCCAAGTCCGCTCGAAGCAGCGAGTCGAGCGCGAGCGAGGTCGAGCGCCCGCAGAACCTGCTCGAGGCCGCGCCCGCCGGGGACGAGGAGAGCCGCCTCGACGCGAGCCTGCGCCCGACGCGCTTCGAGGAGTTCGTCGGCCAGCCGAAGCTCGTCGAGAACCTGCGCGTCTACGTGCACGCCGCGCGCGCCCGCGGCGGCCCGCTCGACCACACGCTGTTCTTCGGCCCGCCCGGCCTCGGCAAGACGACGCTCGCGAACATCCTCGCGGCCGAGCTCGGCGTGACGCTGCACCTCGCGCACGGCCCGGCGATCGAGCACAAGGGCCAGCTCGCGGCGCTGCTCACGAAGCTCGGCGAGCGCGACGTGCTCTTCATCGACGAGATCCATCGTCTCTCGTCGGTCGTCGAAGAGAACCTCTACACGGCGATGGAGGACTTCCGCATCGACGTCGTGCACGGCGACGGACCGATGGCGAACACGCTGCAGATCCCGATCGCGCCGTTCACGCTCGTCGGCGCGACGACGCGCACCGGGCTGCTCACGGGGCCGTTGCTCTCGCGCTTCGGCATCGAGGCGCGCCTCGACTACTACGACCCGTCCGATCTCGCGCGCATCGTGCGGCGCAGCGCGGGGATCCTCGACGTGCGCATCGTCGAGGAGGCGTGCCTCGAGATCGCGCGACGCGCGCGCGGCACGCCGCGCATCGCGAACCGCCTGCTCCGTCGTGCGCGCGACTTCGCGGAGGTGCTCGGCGACGGCAAGCTCGACGCGAAGACCGCGCGCGCCGCGCTCGAGCGCCTCGAGGTCGACGAGCTCGGGCTGGACGAGATGAACCGCCGATTCCTGCGCGCGATCATCGAGTTCTACGGCGGTGGACCGGTGGGGATCGAAGCGCTCGCGGCGACGCTGAGCGAGCCGCGCGACACGCTCGAGGACGTGATCGAGCCGTACCTGCTCCAGAACGGGTTCCTCGCGCGCACCGCGCGCGGGCGCATGGCCACCGAGCGCGCGTTCGAGCACCTCGGCCTCAAGGCCAAGAAGAAGCAGGGCACGTTGTTCTGATCTCGCAGCGCGTCGCACGAGGAGGATCGATGACGACGACGAACGCGAAGCGACCGACCGTGCAGCGCATGGTGCTCTTCAAGCACGGCGTCGCGCACGTCGAGCGCGGCGGGCCGTGCGAGGGATCCTTCGAGCTCTCCTTCGAGCGCGAGGAGATGAAGGACGTGCTCAAGTCGCTCGCGGTGTGGGTCGCCGCGGGTGACGCGCGTCCCACCGCGATCGCGTTCGACAAGCCCGACGATCCCGAGCGCGCGCTCGCGGCGCGCGGGCTCGTCCTGCCGCCCGAGGAGAGCTTCTCCGCGCTGCTCACCGCGTTCCGCGGTCGTCGGGTCAGCGTGAAGGAGGACCAGACCACGATCACCGGCGAGGTGATCGGCCTCGAGATGCGCCGCGTCGATCAGGGCGTGCGACCGCTCGTCGCGCTGCGGGTCGAGCGCGGCGCGATCCGCGTCGTCGATCTCGAGCGCGTGCGCGAGGTGCTCCTCGACGATCCCGTCGCGGCCGCGGATCTCGAACTGCTGCTCGACCGACGTCGCGCCGCGTCGAGCCACGAGCGTCGCTCGGTGCGCATCGGCGTCGACGGACGCGCCGACGATCTGCGCGTCTCGTACGTCGTGCCCGCGCCGGTGTGGCGCGTGTCCTATCGCATCGTCGCCGCCGCGACGGAGACCGTCGTCTCCGCGTGGGCGATCGTGCACAACCCGCTCGACGAGGACGTCGAGGACGTCGCGCTCACGCTCACGACGGGACAGCCGATCTCGTTCGACATCGATCTCTACCGACCGAAGACCGTGCAGCGCGTGGTCGTCGAGGAGAGCTCGCGCGCGGCGTCCGCGCCCACGCAGTACGAGCGCGCGCCGCGCGTCGCCAAGGCGCTCGCCCCGGCCGCGGCGCCCGCCGGGTTCGGTGGCCCGCCGGCCGCGCCGATGATGGCCGCGGTGGCCGCGCCTCCTCCTCCGCCGCAGCCGGGCATGCCCGCGCAGGCGATGTTCCAGGCCGCCGACGGCGCCGCGCTGCTCGAGGATCGCGGCGAGCTCTTCGAGTACCGCATCGCGCAGCCGATCACGCTTCCGCGCGGCGGCTCCGCGCTCGCGCCGCTGCTCGCGGCTCCGGCGGAGGCGCGCAAGGAGCGCATCTGGCGCGCGGGCACGCCTCCGACGCCCGACCTCGTGCTCTCGTTCGACAACCACACCGGCGCGGTGCTCGAAGAAGGCCCCGCGGTGATCTACGACGAGGGCGTGTACGCGGGCGAAGCGATGGTCCCGTACACGGTGCGCGGCGCCTCGGTGAAGCTCGCGTACGCGAAGGATCTCGCCGTGCGCTGCAAGCACGAGAGCAGCACGCGCTGGGTCGCGACCGGCGTGCGCCTCGCGGATCGCTTCCTCGCGGAGGAGCAGCGAATCGAGGATCGCCACGTCCTCCGCGCCGACAGCGATCACGACGAAGAGGTCGAGGTCGTCTTCGAGCTGCCGAAGCGCAACGAGCGGCGTCTCGCCGACCGCACCGCGAAGCCGTTCGAGGAGACCGCGTCGTGGCGCCGCTTCCGCGCGAAGGTGCCGCCGCGCGGTCACGTCGAGCTCGAGGTCGTCGAGCTCGGCCACGGCTCGCGCCGCATCGAGTACGCGAGCCTCTCGCCCGCACAGCTGAGCGAGTGGCTGCGCGTCGGCGTGCTCGAGGGACCGCTCGCCGACGCCCTCTCCGAGATCGTCTCCGCATGGGCCGAGGCGACCGCGCACGACGCGCGCGCGCACCAGCTCGAGCAGCAGCGCGCGCAGGTGCAGCAGGGCCAGTCGAAGATCTCCGAGCAGCTGCAGGTGCTGCGCGAGGGCGGCGCCGAGGGCGAGCTCCGGCTGCGCTACGTGCGCGAGCTCGGGCAGGCGCAGGATCGCGTCAACGCGCTCGAGCAGGACGCCGCGAGCGCGCGGGCCGCCGCGGACGCCGCGCGAAAGCGGGCCGAAACGCGCCTGGCGCAGGTGCTCGGCCGCCCGCCGCGATGAAACTGAGCCCGACTCACTTCCTCGGCATGCAGACGTGCACGAAGCTTCGGCTCGCTCACGGCAATTGGCAGATGTCCCCAGCGCAGGTCAGTCCCGGACCACAGGCACGCTCGCCCTCACAACAGGGCATCTCGAAGTCGCCGCATCGGCGACAGCGATCGACTCCGTCACTCTCGCTCGCGCAGAGCATGCCAGTCCCGCAGCGCGTCGCGCCCTCGCAGCACGCGCGCCCATCGGCTCCGCACGTCGGTCCGACCACGCACTGAGAGAACGCGTCCCCGGGCGTCGCGACGGTGCACCCGAGGCCCGCGCCGCACTGCGGCCCCTCGTCGCAACAACGCTCGTACTCGCCGCCGCACGGCGGCGGCTCCGACAGGCACTGTCCGAGCGTGCCCGCCTCCGCGAGACAATAGAGGTCACCGTCGCACTCCGCGCCCGGACAGCACTGCTCGCCGAGCGCGCCACAGCGGAGACACGTGCCCTCGTGACAGAGGAAGTCCTCACGGCACGGCGTGCCCTCGAAACAGCACTCGTGCCCTTCCGAGCCGCAGCCCGGCTCGACGCACATCCCGTCCTCGCAGACGGCGTCGATGCCGAGGTGGCAGTACCCCTCTGCGCAGCACGGCAGTCCGATCTCGCCGCAGCCCTGATATCCGCACAGACCGCCCATGCAGGGCAGTCCGCCGCCGCACTCGCCGTCGGCGCAGCAGACCTCGCCCTCTTCGTCGCATCGCGCGCGCGGATCGCCGCCCGCATCGACCGCGATCGACGCGTCGAGTCCGCCGCCGTCGACGGTGCCAGCGTCGGTCTCGCTCGCCGGCTCGGACGAGCATCCGAGCGCCGACGCGAGCACCAGCGCGAGAAGCATGCGCGTCGTCATTCCGGCGCCTCGTAGCAGAAGCCGTCGATGCACTGCTCACCGTCGGGGCAGTCTGCGTCGGTCTCGCATTGCGGCCGCCGCACCGTGAGCGCCCACTCGCCCATCCGGTTGTCGATGCGCCAGCGCTGCGCCGGGACGCGGAACGCGGGGCGCGAGGGATCGTCAGGATCGGCCTCGGGATCGAACGCCGCCATCCAGACCTGCCGCCCTGCGGTGAACTCGTGATCGATCGCGGGCAGCAGCCCGCAGTCGCGCGCCGTCGAGAAGGTGAGCCAGTAGATCCGACGACCGTCGTGCGTGTACGGGCTCGGGTTCCACCGCAGGATCTCGGGCCGCTCGTGGAATCGATCCACGTCCCCGAGCGCGCGGCGCAGGTGCACGTAGCGTCCATCGGAGATGCGCGTCGCGACGAGCAGCGGCGCGAAGGTGCCAGTCGCGTCCTGATCGGTGGAGTCGAGCGCGGTGAATCCGACCCAGTCCGAGTCCGGCGCGAACGAGGGCGAATAAGCACCGATGATGTCGGGCGTCGGGATCTTCCTCGGCGCCTGCCAAGCTCCGTCGACGCGCTCGATCAACATGAGATCGAACACGAACAGGAACCCGCGCATGTCGACCGTCAGGTCGTAGACGATGCGATCTCCGTCGGGCGACCAGTCCGCGGAGTGACCCGGGCCGACGTCGAATTCCTCCACGACGCTGCCGTCGTGGACGATCTGGATCGTGCGGGTGTCGGGCAGATCCGCGAGCTGCGAGCTCAGCAGCAGATCGTGCTCGGGCCCGTACCGCGCGACGTATCCGACCTCCGACACGAACGGCGCGTCGATCTCCGCGCGCGTGACGACGTCGAACACACGCGTGATCACGTCGGTGTCGCTGCCGACCGAGCTGATCGCGATCCGCGTTCCATCGCGCGACACCGAGTGCGTCGTGAAGAGCCCGTCGGTGTCGAGGAATCGCTCCGCGCTACGACGCGCGAGGCCCAGCTCGTGCCGGCGGATCGAAGGAGGGGAGTCCGTCGCCGACGAATAATAGAGGCCGCCTTCGATCGGCTCGTCGGCGAGCTCGAGCTCGATCGCCGCCGAGGGCTCGGTCACGCGATCTCCGGCGAGCCCGCGGATCGTGATGGAGTAGGGCCCCGCCGCGCGCCGCGCCGCGACCTCTTCCCACACCTCGCTCCACGGCTGGAACACGCACCCGTCGCCCACCGGCGCGCACCGCGTGTACACGACGACCGACGGCATCCCGCCCTGCGCGAACGTCACCTCGAACGCCTGCACCACGGCGACGCGGAAGTGGATGTCGATCCCGAGCATGTTCGGCGGGACGAGCGTGCCAGTCTCCGGATAGACGATCTCCGGCGCGGCGATCGACGCGGGAGACGCAGTGCGGAATTGCTCTCTCGTCTCCTCGCCGAATCCCTCGTCGAAGAAGACTCGATACGAGAGCCCCGCGTCGACGCCGGAGTCCGCCGCCCCCGAGTCGCTCGCTCCCGCATCGGAGCCGTCGTCGCTCGAGGAACAAGCTACGACGCAGATCGCGAGACACGCGCACAGACATCGCATCGTCATGTCACCGCTCCAATACCTGTCCGGGCTCGCTCTCCTCACGGCGCGAGCCCGCAGAGACCATCGCTGCACGTGAGTCCCGGACCACACGGAGGATCACCGCCCACGCAGCACGCGAGCCCGTGCTCGCCGCACCGCCGACAGCGGTCCACTCCGTCCTCCGAGCTCGTGCAGTCCATCCCGAGCCCGCACGCCGGCGAGCCCTCGCAACACGCGCGTCCGTCGGAGCCACACGCCGGTCCGGGCAGACAGATCGGCGCGCCGAAGTCCGACGCGACGCAGCCCAGGCCGGCGCCGCACGCGGCGCCCTCCGCGCAGCACTCCGAGCCGAGCTCCCCGCACTGCGGCGGCGCGACGCACACCCACGCTCCGAAGAGGTTCTGCAGGCACTCGATGCCCGCGTCGCAGACCATCCCCGGACAACAGTCCTGATCGGCCGCGCCGCACGGGCCGCAGCGATCGCCGAGGCACGCGAGCCCTTCGTCGCACGGGGTCTCGCCCTCGCAGCACGCCGCGCCATCGGCGCCGCACGGCGCGTCGACGCACGTACCGTCCTCGCACACGCCGCCGGGATCGCACTGATCGAGCTCGCAGCACGGACCGCCGATCGCGCCGCAGCCCGCGCTCGTGCACGTGCCCTCCACGCAGAGCAGCCCTCCGCCGCACGTCGCGCCGAGGCAGCACAGCTCGCCCTCCTCGTCGCAGCGCGCCTGGGGATCCGCGGCGTCGACGCCGGCGTCCGCGATCGCACCGCCGTCGATCGCGGCGTCCGCGATCGCACCTGCGTCCTCGCCCGCGTCGGGCACGTCGTAGAAGCGCGTGCAGCCGCAGAGCGCGACCAGCGCGAGACACAGCGCGCGCCCCCTCATTCCGGCCCCTCCGGGAAGCAGAACCCGTCGACGCACACCTCGCCCGCGGGGCAGTCGTCGTCGTCCTCGCAGGGCTGTCTCCGCGCCTCGGTCGTCCACTCCGCGATGAAGTTGTCGACGTCGCCGCGCTGACCCGGGAAGCGCAGCGCGGGGCGCGACGGATCGTCCGCGTCGGCCTCGGGATCGAACGCCGCGATCCAGATCTGGCGCTCGCCGCCATCGACCACGCCGTGCGCGCGCCCGCTCGAGAACGTGAGCCAGTAGATGCGCCGGCCCTGCTGCAGATACGGGCTCGGGTTCCACCGGATCCACGTCGCGTCGGTGCTCGCACCGAGCGCACGCTGCAGCACCACCGGCGGCACGTCCGATCCGCGCGTCGCGACCAGCACCGATCGCGCGTCGACG
This sequence comes from Sandaracinus amylolyticus, assembly GCF_000737325.1. Taxonomy (NCBI): domain Bacteria; kingdom Pseudomonadati; phylum Myxococcota; order Polyangiales; family Sandaracinaceae; genus Sandaracinus; species Sandaracinus amylolyticus. Next base: position 7,210,168 of record NZ_CP011125.1, on the reverse strand, counting down.
CGCCCGGTGTATCCGATCCACTCCGAGTCGGGCGCGAACGCGGGCCCGTGCTCTTCCTCGGTGCCCGCCGTCTCGATCACCGTCGGCGCGCCCCACGCCTCGCCGCTCCGCGCGATGAGCTGCAGCGCGCGCGTCTCCGCGTCGATCGCGCCCTCGAACACCACGCGCGATCCATCGGGCGACCAGTCCGCCGACACGCCCGACACGCCGAACTCGTGCAGCACGCGACCATCGGCGCCCGACACGATGCGCAGCGGGCGATCCATCCCGTCGGCGGGCGGCGGGCTCCCGCTCACCAGCAGATCGTCGGCAGCGCCATACGCAGGGAGCGGCGCGTCGATCTCGCTCGCGAGCACCTGCGAGCGCGTCGCGACGTCGTAGATGCGCGCGCGGAACCCGTTCGTCGCGTCGTACACGCCGACCGCGATGCGCGATCCGTCGCGCGAGATCGCGTGGCATCCGACGCACGTGCCTTCCTCGGTCTGGCTCAGGTAGAGCTCCGAGCTGCGCCGCCCGAGCGCGAAGTCGTAACGACGGATCGACGGCGGATCGGTCGACCAGAAGTAGAGCGCGCCCTGGATCGCTTCCTGCGCGAGCTCGAGCTCCACCCGTTCCGACGGCGCGCTGACGCGCTCTCCCGCGAGCCCGCGCATGCGCATCTCGAACGGGCCCATGTTCCGCCGCGACGCGAGCGCGCTCCACACCTCGTCCCACGGCTGCAGCACGCACCCCGAGCCGACCGGACGGCACCACGCGTACACCACGATCGCGCGCGCGCCGCGCTGCGAGAACGTCAGCTCGAACGTGTCGTAGGTGCGCCCGGTGAAGTGCACGTCGACGCCGACGAGGTTCGGCGGCACGAGCGTGCCGTTCTCGGGATAGACGATGCGCGGCGGCTCGCTCGATGCGGGCATCGCCGACTCGAAGCGCCGCTCGATCGCCTCGTCGAGCCCTTCGTCGAAGAACACGAGGTAGCCGCGGCCCGCATCGGCGCCGGCGTCGAAGGGCGCGATCGACGCGTCCGCGTCGTCACCCGGCGCCTCGACGGTGCACGCGCACAGCGCGATCGCAGCGATGCCGGACGCAAGGGCGACGTCTCGCATGCGTGACAGGAGAACGTCTCCTCCGCTGTGATGCAGCTTAGGACCGATGAATCGCGTCGATTTAATCTCGCTCTCATCTCGCCGCGAACGAGATCCCGCTGGCGCTAGCGCGTGCTCGCGGCCATCCTGCGCCTGGTGTTGAAGTCGCTCCGTTTGCGCTGAGCACCGCGACGCCGTCGCGCGCAACCCGCCGCACGCGCGTCGCGAGCAACCCGCCCGAACCGTCCCTTCCCACCGGAAGGCCCGGGCGCGGTGCATCGCGCAATCGAGGAGCCATCACGTCGCAGACCTCCGAGCTGCCCGCAGCATCTCGTGGACGCTGCGTCGTGTCCCCGAGCGTCGTGCCCACCCGCGTCCGGGTCGTCCCCACGTCCGCGCCATCGCGCGGCGAAGGAGTCCGAGATGACCCGTCCCCGAAGCTCTTCGTCCACCGATCGATCGTCCGACCTCGCCATCCTGCTCGCGCCGAGCGGCGAGGCCTCGTCCTCCGAGCTCGAGCGCCTGCTCGCCGGGCTCGGCATCCGCGTCGCACACACCGTCCCGCTCACGCGCGATCCCGGCGCCGGCAAGCGCGCCGAGGTGCGCGCGAGCATCGACGCGCTGGCGCGCGCGCCCGATCAGCGCGTGCTCGTCGTCGTCGATCGCGCGCTCGATCCCGGAGCACAGCGCGAGCTCGAGATCGAGCTCGACGTGGAGGTGCTCGACCGCACCGCGGTCGTGCTGCGGGTGTTCGAGCAGCGCGCGCGCACCCGCCTCGCGCAGCTCGAGGTCGAGCTCGCGCGGCTCGCCTACGAGATCCCTCGCGTGCGCGACGACGGTGCGCGACGTGATCGCGAGGGCGGCGGTGGAGGTCGCGGCGCGCGCGGCCACACCGAGGTCGAGCTGCGCAAGCAGCAGCTGCGCGAGCGCAGCGCGCGGCTCGAGCGCGAGGTCGAGCGACTGCGCGCCTCGCGCGCGACCCAGGCCGCGGCGCGTCGTGACGTGCCGCGCGTCGCGCTCGTCGGCTACACGAACGCCGGCAAGTCGTCGCTGCTGCGCGCGCTGACGGGCAGCGACGTGCTCGTGGAAGACGCGCTCTTCGCGACGCTCGACACCACGGTGCGCGCGCTCTCGCCCGCGACGACGCCGCGCGTGCTCGTCTCCGACACGGTCGGCTTCATGCGGAACCTCCCGCACGCGCTCGTCGCGTCGTTCCACACGACGCTCGACGAAGCGCGCGACGCGGACCTGCTGCTCCTCGTCGTCGACGCATCGGACCCCGAGCATCGCGAGCAGCTGCGCGTCACGCGCGAGGTGCTCGAGACGATCGGCGCGACGTCCCCCACGCGGATCGTGCTGAGCAAGATCGATCGTGTCGATCCCGAGCGCCGCGCGTCGCTGCTGCGCGAGCTGCCCGGTGCCCTCGCGATCAGCGCGCACGATCCCGCCGACGTGCGCCGACTTCGCGACGCGATCGTCGCGTTCTTCGCGCGGGACGAGGAGCACGACGTGCTCGTCGTTCCGTTCACCGAAGGACGCCTGATGGCGGAGATCCGCGCCGAGGCACACGTCGTCTCCGAGCACCACGACGAGCCCGGCACCGCGCTCGCGGTCCGCGCTCGGCCCGACGTGCTCGAGCGATGGCGCACCGCGCTGCCTCCGCTCCCCGCGATCACGACCGCGGCGGATCTCGTGGGCGCGGCCGCGCGCTACGGGCTCCGCGTCGCGCCCGAGCGTGACGCGCTCGACGCGAGCGGGCTCGACTTCCTCGTGCTCCACGCGCGCGATGACGCGGGCTCGCCGTGGGTCGTCCGCACGCCGCGCCGACCGGACGTGATCGCGTCCGCACAGCGCGAGGCGCGCGTGCTCCGGCTCGTCGCGCCGTCGCTTCCGGCCGCCGTGCCCGAGTGGCGCGTGCACGCGCGCGACGTGATCGCGTACCGGCGGATCGAGGGCACGCCGGGCTGGCGCTTCGACGACGCGGGCGCGCTCCAGTGGGCGTTCGATCCGAGCGCGCCTCCCGACGCGTTCCTCGACACCTACGCGCGCCTGATCGCGTCGCTGCAGTCCATCCCCGTCGATCGCATCCACGACGCGGGCGTGCGCGTCGAAGCGGCCGGCGACGCGCGCGCCGAGCTCGCCCGCGCGATGCACGCGACACGCGACGTGCTCGCGCCGTCCGACGCCGTGTGGTCGCGATGGCAGCGATGGATCGACGACGACGCGTCGTGGCCTGCCCACGTCGCGCTCGCGCACGGCGACCTCCACCCCGGCCATCTGCTCCTCGACGACGCGTCACGCATCACCGGCGTGCTCGACTGGACCGAGGCCCGCGCCACCGATCCGTCGCTCGATCTCGCGATGTTCTTCGGCTGCTACGGGCGCGACGCGCTCGAGTCGGTCGTCGATCGCTTCGCGCGCGCAGGCGGCGTCACCTGGCCCGCGATCGTGTCGCACACGATCGAGCGCTGGGCCGCGTACGCCGTCGTGATCGCGGAGTGGGCGCTGCGCACCGGCGACGACGCGGTGCTCGCGCACGCGCGCCATCACCTCGCGACGATCACCGCATCGACCTGAGCGTCGCGCGGAGGGCGTCTCACCAAGCCGCCCTCCGCGCGCTCCGCTCACTCCGGCAGCGTCACGACGGCGACGCGCGCGACCGGCTCCGCGTCGTGCGTCGACACCAGCACCAGCCGCCCGCGCAGCTCGAACGCGCGCAGGTGCTTCGGCTCGATCGGCAGATCCTCGATCAGCACCGACCACGCGTCGCGCTGCGGGTCGTACACCTCGATCGTGCGATCCGCCGCGAGCCCGCCTTCACCGCGCGACGTGCCGCCGACGAGGTAGAGGCGATCGCCGATCGCGACGAGCTGCGGGTTGAGGCGCGGCGTGCGCGGGCACGTGATCGTGCGCCACGCGCGCGCACGCAGATCGAGCGCCTGACAGTCCTCGACGAGCTGGAACTCGCCGCGCATCCCGCCGACGACGTACATCACGTCGCCGATGCGCGCGCCGCCGAACGCACGACGCGCGCCCTGCATCGCGACGCCGGCGTCCTGCCACTCACCGGTGCTCGCGTCGGCGCGCACGATCTCGGTGAGGTGCCGGAACGCGTCCTCGCCCTCGCGCGCCGGGTCGTAGTCGAGCCCGCCGAGCGCCCACAGCGCGCCTTCGCCGTCCGCGACCAGACCGAACTGCGAACGCGTCACCGGCAGCGCGCTCCACGGCGTCCAGCGATCCTCGTCGAACGAGTACGTGAACGCCTCCGCCTGCGTGCGCGCCTGGCCGGTCGACGGCGTCGTGCCCTCGTGCCCGAACCCGCCGATCGCGATCCCGCGATCCTCGACGGCGACGGTCTGGATCGTCTGTCGCGAGAACGGATAGTCGGCGCGCCGCGTCCACGAGAGCGACGGCAGATCGAGCGCGTGGTGCTCCGCGACGAAGTGCTGCGGCTCGAAGTCGTGCTGCTCGAGCGACACGTTGCCGCCGAAGAAGTGGAGCGCGTCGTCGTGCACGAAGAGCCCCTGGCGGTTCTTCGCGCGCATCGGCGAGTCGATCGTCAGCACCGTCACGCGGGGCGACGTGCGCGGCGAGAGCGCGATCGCCTCCACGTGCGCGGTGCGCGGCGCGTCGACCATCCCGCGGATCCCGCCGATCGCGATCACCTCGTCGTCTCCCCGCGCGACGAGCTGATGGAAGAAGCGCGGGAACATCATCGTGCCCACGCGCTGCCACGCGTCGTCGCCGCCGCGCCACGACCACACCACGCCGTCGCGCCCGCTCGCGATCACACGATCGCCCGCGCGCTCGATCGCGACGCCGAACGCATCACCCGGAAAGTCCGGCCCGCGCGACCACGTGCCGCGCGCCACGTCGAGCACGTCGACGCGCGACGAGATCTCGCCCGCCTCGTCGAGCCCACCGACGACGATCACGCTCTCGCCCAGCGACGCGACGCCGAGCCCACGACGCGCGAACGGCGCCTCGGCCTCGCGCCAGCCGCGCTCCGGATGCGCGAGATCGAGCGCGAGCCAGCTGCGCGCGAACGTCCCCGGCGCCTCGCCCTCGAGCGCCCAGCCGCCCGCGACGACGAGCGTGTCGCCGACCACCGCAGCCTCGTGCGACGAGCGCGGCGACGGCAGCGACGGAAGCGCTTCCCACGATCCGCGCGCGGGATCGAAGCACCCTGCCTCGTCGATCGATCGCAGACGAACGCGCTCGTTCTCGCGCACCGCGCGCATCCCGCCGGTGCGGCACACGCGCGCGCCGTGCGCGACGAGCGCGATGCTCTGCGCGGGCGCGATCTCGGGGAGCGTCTCCCACGACGCGCCGGTGCGCGACAGATCGAGCCGCGAGAACGCGCCCGACTGATCCTCGGGCACGTACGCGTGCGGCGTGCCGTGATAGCCGCCGAGCACGTAGAGCGCGCCGTTCGCCGACGCCGCGCCGAAGCTCGTCACCGCGGTCGGCAGCACCGCGTGGAAGTCGCCCTCGACGCGCGCCGTGGCCGCGCTCGACACGCGCGCATCCGCCGCGCTCTGCCCGCCCGATCCCGCGGCCGGCGTGGCGGTCGCCCGCGCTTCGTCCGCGCGCGGCGAGGCGCCGCCGCAGCCCGACGACAGGGTGCCCACGACGCTGGCCGCGAGCGCGGCCATCACGTGCAACACGTGGATTCGACTCAGTTTACTGCGCTTCACGGCACGCCCTCCGAAGGCGTTCGCGGCGGTCTGCCTGCGAACGATGGACACGTTTTTCTCTTGTCGAGAATGACTCTCAGAGGCACTGTATATGACTATCGTTATCAACTTTCCAGTCGCCACTCGCCTCGCCTGCTCCGGGCCCTCCCGTCCGCGTGCCCCGCACGCTCCCACCAGGGCCCTGCGCGAGCGAGCGCTCCACCCGAGTCGCCGATGCGCCGCTTCCCAGCCCTCGCCGTTTCGCTGTCGATCGCGCTCTGCGCGGCGCATGCCCACGCACAGTCGGGAGACACTGCGCCCCGCGAGGCGCCGCCCGAGTGCCCACCCGACGACGAGCTCTGCACGTCGAGCGTCGTGGTCAGCGCGACGCGCACCGAGGTCGCGCAGGACGACAGCCCGGTGCGCGTCGAGGTGATCGATCGCGCGACGATCGAGCGCTCGGGCGCGCGCGATCTCGGCGAGCTCCTCGAGGAGCAGCCGGGGATGCTGGTGACGCGTTCGTTCCGCGGCGACGCGATCCAGATGCAGGGCCTCGACCCCGAGCACGTGCTCGTGATCGTCGACGGCGAGCGCGTGCCCGGTCGCGTCGGCGGCGCGATCGATCTCGGTCGTTACGGGCTCGAGGACGTCGAGCGCGTCGAGATCGTGCGCGGCGGATCCAGCGCGCTCTACGGCTCCGACGCGATCGCGGGCGTGATCCACGTGATCACGCGTCGCACGCGCGACGAGCTCGAGCTCGACGCGAGCGCGAGCGGCGGAGGAGGCGAGGGCGGTGGGATCGCCGACGCGACCGCCCGTGCCGGCGCGCGTCTCGGCGACGTCTCACTGCGCCTCTCGGGCGGGTTCCACTGGGCCGAGCCCTTCCGCCGCGGCGGCGATCCGACGATCCCCGAGGACCAGCGCGCGACCGACGGCAGCGCGCGCCTGCAGTGGTCGGTCGGCGGCGACGTGCGGTGGCGCGTCGATCCGACGCTCTCGCTCGACGCGCGCGCCGAGTACATGCAGCGCGGCCTCTCGGGCGTCGATCGCAACGACGCGGGCGCGGTGTTCGATCGCGCGCAGCTCGCCGAGCAGCTGCAGAGCGGGCTCGGCGCGTCGTGGGCGCTCGCGGGCGCGATCCGCCTCGTCACGCGCGCGTCGTACGCGATCTTCCGCGAGCAGTACCTGCGCGATCAGCGCGGCGCGTCCGCGCTCGACGAGCACCAGGATCACCGCGAGGACCTCGGACAGCTGCTCGTGCAGCTCGACATCCCCGTCGACACGCACCTGCTCACGTTCGGCTTCGAAGAGCTCTTCCAGCGCCTCGAGTCCGATCGGCTCGACGGAGTCGGCACGCGCTTCCGCGCGTCGCCGTTCGTGCAGGACGAGTGGACCGTGATCGACGACGACGTGCGCCTGGTGCTCGTGCCCGGCGTGCGCGTCGACGCGGACTCGCAGTACGGCACGCAGCTCTCGCCGAAGCTCGCGGTGCGCTTCGATCCGGTGCGTCAGCTCGTGCTGCGCGCGTCGTTCGGCACCGGCTTCCGCGCGCCGTCGTTCCAAGAGCTGCTGCTGCGCTTCGAGAACCCGACCGTCGGGTACGTCGTGCTCGGCAACCCGGACCTCGGGCCCGAGACGTCGCGCAGCTACCAGCTCGGCGCGGAGTGGACGCCGATCACCGAGCTGCGCGGATCGCTCTCGCTCTTCCGCAACGACGTCGACGGGCTGATCACGACGATCACCGCCGAAGAGAGCCCCGACGGCACGCTCTTCACGTACGACAACGTCGCGTCCGCGACGACGCAGGGCATCGAGTCGTCGCTCACCGCGCGCCCGATCCGCGAGCTCTCTCTCGCCGCGAGCTACACGTTCACGCACGCGTGGGATCACGAGAACGATCGCGCGCTCGAGGGACGCGCGGCGCATCGCATCACGCTGAGCGCGACGTTCGATCACCGCGAGTGGGATCTCGGCGCGACCGCGCGCTGCGCGCTCACCGGTGAGCGCCCGTTCTACGTCGACGAAGAGTTGATCTACTCGCCGTGGGCCGCGCAGCTCGATCTGCGCATCTACAAGCGCTTCGAGCGCCACCTCGAGATCTCGGCGGGCATCGACAACGTGCTCGACGCCGGAGACGCGTACCTGCCGCTGCGCCCCCGCACGTTCTACGGCGGCATCCGCGGCCGGCTTTGATTTCGGAAGGGGCCCCGTCCCTGAACGCTGCGCGCGAGGCCTCAGCCCCGCTCGCTCCTCGACAGCCCGGATTCGATTCAGCGCTGCGCGCGACGCAGCGACGAGAGCAGGAGAAGTTGGAATGACGACCACCACACGCATCGCGCTCGCCGCGATCGCGCTCACCACGTTCGCGTGCGCGCCCGATCTGCGCTCCGACGACGACGGAGAGGACGCCGGCGCGCACGACGCGGGGCCCGTCCAGGACGGCTCGATCCCGCCCTCGAGCGGCCCGTTCCGCCACACGGTGAACGACGACGGAACGATCACCACGATCGTCGACGCGACCGAGGGCACCGCCTATCTCGATCTCGAGTCCGGCCTCGCGGTCACGCCCGCCGATCCGCTCGACTCGCGCGACTGGGATCTCGCGTTCACGCGCTTCTCGATCACGACGAACGGCGGCGCGAGCGGCACCGGCGGCGCGGCAGCGGCACGCCTGCCCGCCGCCGACTTCGACGCGCTCGACGCTCCGCCCGAGACCGGCTGGATCGCCGACGGCGTCGACATCGAAGAGGACACCGACGCGTTCCCCGAGAGCGCGTTCAACGGCGGCGTCGAGGGCGTCAACGACTGGTACGACTACGATCGTTCGTCGCATCGCCTCACGCCGCGCGACGTCGTGTTCGTGGTGCGCAGCGTCGAGGGCCACTTCTTCAAGCTGCGCATCGACGGCTACTACGACGACGCGGGCACGCCCGCGGTGATCGCGTTCCGCTGGGCGCGCATCGGAGGCGGCGACGTCGAGCTCCCCGACGCCGGCCCGCCCGATCGTCCCGACGCGGGCGGTGACGCGGGCGTCGATCCGATCCCGGGCGACGCGATCACCATCGACGCGTCCGCACGCGATGCGTTCGTCTACCTCCGCGTCGGCGCGGGCGTCGTCACGATCACGGATCCCGAGACCTCGCTCGACTGGGATCTCGCGATCCGTCGCACGCTCATCCGCACCAACTCGGGCGAGAGCGGCGCCGGCCTCGGCGGCGCGCGGAGCGCGGGCGCGGTCGAGCTCGAGCGCGTCATCGAGACCGACACGATCGGGTTCGTCGTCGACGACGTCGCGGCGAGCGGCATCCCGGGCGCGCCGGCCGAAGCGCGCAGCCCGATCCTCGCGTCCTGGTACGACTACGATCCGACGACGCACGCGGTCACGCCGAAGGACGAGACCTTCGTGGTGCGCACCGCGCGCGGCGAGTACGCGCGCCTTCGCATCTGGTCGTGGGAGGACGGCACGTTCCGCTTGTCGCTCGAGGCGATCGACGTCGTGCCGCAGGAGCACGCGATCGAGGTCGAGGCGTCGACGAGCGGGAGCTGGGCATACGTCGATCTGCACGCGGCCGCGGTCGTCACGATCGCGGAGCCGGCGACCGACGCGACGTGGGATCTCGCGCTGAGCCGCACGCTGTACCGCACGAGCTCGGGCACCAGCGGCCCCGGGCAGGGTGGCGCGATCGACACGAACGTCGCCGATCCCGCCACGGTGCTCGAGCTGCCGAGCGAGGGCTTCGTCGCCGACGACGAGCGCACGATGCCCGGCCCCCCGGGCTCGCCGACGTACTCGGGCAACGGCGCGCTCGAGGGCTGGTACGCGTACGACCCCACGACGCACGCGGTCTCGCCGCGCGCGACGACCTACGCGATCCGCCTCGCCGACGGGAGCGTCGGGCGCCTCGTGATCCGCGCGTACGCGAGCGGCCGGTCGACGCTCGGCTGGACCTACGCGGGGCCGGGCCGGACGACGGTCGCTGCATCGCGGTGAGAATGGAGTTGACACTCATTCTCATCTGATCCAGAGTTCTCTTCGACGCGGCGCAATGATGTGCCGGGTCCGGCAGCTCGGGTTCCTCGGACATGGCGAGCTGCCGCCCTCCCTTTCGCGCCCCCGACGGGTCTCCGTCGGGGGCGCTTCCTTTTCGACGCTCGGACGGACGCAACCGCCGCCTCCGCGCTACGACAACGTCGGCCAGGCGGGAGCGAGAATCGCTCCCGGAGGAGGTCCGATGGGTGCCCGTTCGCTCTGGAGCGTGACCGCGATCGTCATCGTCGTTGCAGGCTGCCGTCGACCCGTCTGCGGCGATCTCACGTACGACGAAGACATGGGTCGCTGCGTCTGCGGACCCGGCACGATCGAGAACCCAGGCGACGACGGCCCGATCTGCATCACACCGGACGGCGGCGAGCCGGACGCGGGCGTGCCCATCGACGCGCAGTCGCCGCCCGACGCACCGCGCTGCGCGCCCGGCACCGACGATTGCGACGCGAACGCCGCCGGCTGCGAGACCGACGTGACGACGTCGAGCGCGCACTGCGGAGCCTGCGGCAATGCGTGTGCGAGCAGCGAGATCTGCGAGGAGTCGGAGTGCCGAGCGCTGCCGATCCAGCGCTGGGAACGCGTCGTCGACCTGCCGGATGGTTCGAGGCTCCTCGACGTCGCGACGGACCCTGCGGGCAACGTGTACGTCAGCGGTTTCTCGAGCGGATTCGGTATCGCGAGCTTCGTCGTGCCTCCCGGCGGGTTCATCGCGAAGCACACCAGCGAGGGTGCGGTCGTCTGGGCGACGGGTGTGGGGGCTGGCGTGTACCCCCGCTCGCTGGTCGTCGACAGCGAGGGCAATCTGCACGCGGCGGGGTCGGCCCCGGCCGACGACGGCCCAGGCTCCCGCCCCTGGGCCTCGAGCTTCGACGCGTCCGGCACCCAGCGCTGGCGCAACCAGACGTTCCCCGATCGTTCGCTCGATTCCTCGGAAGGGCCCACCTACTCGGCGAACAGTCTGGTCGTGTTCGGGAGCTACATCGCCGTGGTCTCGACGCTCGAGGAGCACGATGCGCCCGGGTCGCATCGCCTGTTCGTCGATCTCCTCTCCCCGATGAACGGTGCGATCCTCGGGGGCCGTGAGATCTTCTCGACCGCGTTTTCTGCATGGCCGAACCCGCAGCTCGCCGCGGGATCGAACAGGCTCTTCCTCGTCGGCACCTTCGCCGGGGCGCTGTCCGCGGGCGACAGGACCATCCGCTCGACTGGCACCGACGTCTTCGCGACCGCGCTTTCGACCTCCGCCCTGCTGCTCCAATGGCTCGTCGGGTTCGGTTCTGCAGGCCCGGACCGTGCCGACTCCGTCGCGGTCGACGGGGCCCGGAACCTCGTGATCGCGGGCGCGGTCGCGGGCACGATGACGTTCGGTTCCACGAGCGTCACTGCGATGGGAACGGACGCGCTTCTCGCGGTGCTCGACGACACCGGAGCTCCGATGCGCGCGACCTCGTTCGGAGGTGCCGGTGCGGATCGGTTCACGTCCGTGAGCATCGACGCTTCGGGCTCGATCATCGTCGGAGGTACCTCCGACGCCGACGTGAGCGTCGCATCGCGAACACTCACGGCGCTGGGCGGTGCCGACGTGCTGATGGCGGCCTTCGACTCGACGCTCGGCATCGAATGGGCGGCACGGTTCGGTGGGGCCGGGGAAGATGCTGCCGTCACGTCCGCGACCGCGAGCGGAGATCCGATCGTGGCGGCGACCTTCTCGGGCGCGGCGTGGTTCGGAGGCGACGATCTCGAGCCCGCGGGAAACCTCGATGGCGTCGTCGCGCTCTATCGCTCCCGTTGATCCGCGGCGCGCGGCGGGTCCCGTCGCGCGCTTCGTTGCGTACGAGGTGAGAGCGACTATCATCCGCGTCCTCAGCGCCAGCGAGAATCATTTGCACGGCGCACGGTCCTGTGGGGAGGCGGTTGGAGATGTCCATGAAATGGTGCAGGTTGCTCGCTGTCGTCGCGCTCTCGGGCGTGCTCGTCGCGTGCGGCGACGACGACGGCCCGTCGGGCACGCCCGACGCGGGTCGCGACGCGTCGATGGGTGGCTCGGACGCCGGGCCCGACGAGGACGACGCCGGCAGCGACGCAGGTGAGGAGCCCGACGAGGACGCGGGCACGGACGGCGGCACCGAGCCGGATCCCGAGCCGACGGTCATCGCGCTGTCCGAGACGGCGCACGATCGCTTCCGCGCCGTGACCTTCGACGCGGCCGGGAACGTGTACGCCGCGGGACAAATCGCGGTCGCGGCCAACGACTTCGCGCTCGTGGTCGCGAAGTTCGACGCGGACGGCGAGCTCGTCGAGGAGTTCGGCGAGGATGGCTTCGTGACGCTCAACCTCGCGGAGAACCCCGACACGCCGGGCGATCCCGCGAGCTACGCGGGCGATCGCGAGAACGCGTACGGGATCGTGGTCCAGCCGACCGCAGGTCGCGTGGTGATCGCGGGCGAGGTCGAGCACGACATCACGGCGGCGTCGCCGCGCGACGGCGACACCGACATCGTTCTCGTCGGCTTCGACACGACGACGGGCGACGTCGACACCGACTTCGGCGACGAGGGTGTCGCGCGCTTCGATCTCTCGACCGGCGAAGTGTCGGGCACGACGCTCAGCGGTCGAGACACCGTGTGGAGCATCTCGCTGGGGGCGGAGGAGCGGCTCGTGGTGCACGGCACCCAGCGCGCCGTGGGATCGCAGCCCGCCACGTTCGGCGCGGAGCCGACGCTGCCCCGCACCGACTCGATCTTCGCGCTGCTTCGCCTCTCCGCAGACGGCGAGCGCGACAACGCCTTCGGTGGGGGTGACGGCCTCGTGAACGTCGACATCGTCGGCGCTCCGGGCACCGGAAATCTCACGTTCGCGCGCCGTGGCGCGGGCCTCAGCGCGCGCTCGGCGACCGTGCTGCCCGACGGCAGCATCATCGGCACCGGCTACATCAGGTCGACGGCGCTGACCGAGCCCGCCGACGCAGCGCCTCCCCCCGACCCGATGATGTACCGCGTGTCGCAGCAGCCGGTGCTCTACAAGGTCGAGCCGGACGGCGACTTCGACCCGGACTTCGCGATGGACGACGAGACGACGCTTCCCGGCGTCTGGCACGACTTCGCGGGCCGCGATCAGCGCAACGCGGAGGCGTACGGTGCGGCGCTGCAGGGCACGAACATGGTCACGATCGGGTATGGCCCGACGATCCAGACGACGCGCACCAACACCACCGACTGGGTCTCGTTCCGCTTCACCGAGGACGGCGAGCTCGACTCGACGTACGGCACCGGCGGGTCGACGTACATCGACGTCGGCAACTGGAGCGACAACGGCCGCGCGGTGATCGTGCTCGGCGACGATCGCGTGCTCGCGGTCGGCGGCGGACGCCCCGATCCCGCGACCGCGCCGCCGGCGGGCGAGATGCCCGAGGTCGACGCGATGGTCGCCGTGCTCGAGATGAACGGCGCGCCCGACACGACGTTCGGCACCAACGGCTCGCGCCTCTTCGATCTCGGCGGCACCGACTTCTTCTGGAGCGTGGCGCTCTCGGCCGACGAGTCGACGGTCGCGGTCGTCGGCATCGCGGGCGCGGACGGCGCGGGCGCCGACGACGACGCGGTGCTCTACCTGCTCCCCGTGGACTGATCGGGAGTCTCGCGCGGAGACGATCGAGCGTGCGCTCGGTCGTCTCCGCGTTTGCGTCGAACTCGCGAGATCGCGCAGTCTCCGGGCGCGCTCCGCGGGACGGGTACCTCGGCCGGAGCGGAAGCGCCACGATGCACAGGACTCCGCGAATCCTCCGAATGCTCCCTGCGGCGACCGCCGCGCTCGCGATCGGCTGCGTGATCGTCTCGTCGTCCACGCAGGAGCCGCCGCGAGAGGACGCCTCGACCGAGCCGGTGGACTCGGGCCCGCGCCCCGACGTGTCCGACACGCGCGATGCCGGCGGCCTCACGCGCGCCGAGGCGACGCGCGCGCTGCTCGTGTCGATCGGTGAGCGCGTCGTGCTGCCGACGTACCGCGAGCTCGCGACGGAGACCGAGGCGCTGGTCGCCGCGACCCAGGCGCACGCGAGCGCGCCGAGCGACGACACCCGCGCAGCGGCGCAGGACGCATGGCGCAGCACGATGGTCGTGGTCGAGCGCGCCGAGCTGCTCCAGCTCGGGCCGGGCGGCATGGCCGGCGGAGAGGTCACGGGCGGACGCGGCCTTCGCGAGGCGATGTACGCGTGGCCCTCGTTCAACCGGTGTCGCATCGACGTCGCGACGCAGTCGGGCGTGTACGAGGACCTCGAGACGCTGCGGCGGCAGGGCCCTTACATGCTCGGCCTCGGCGCGATCGAGTACCTGCTCTTCGAGCCGAGCGCCGATCACGACTGCGATCCCGGCGCGGCCGTGACCGTCGATCCCGAGGCGTGGGCTGCGCTCGGGGAGAGCGGCGTCCGTGCGCGGCGCGCGGCGCATGCACACGCGCTGGCGCAGCTCGTCGATCGCGCAGCCGACGCGCTGCTCGCGGCGTGGGCCCCCGAGGGCGGCGCATTCGTGACGCAGCTCGCGACGGCGGGCGAGGGCAGCACCGTCTACCCGATGTCGCAGGACGGGCTGAACGCGATCTTCCACGCGATGTTCTATCTGGATCGGCAGATCAAGGACTCGAAGCTCGGCGCCCCGGCGTCGATCAACGATCGTTGCGAGAGCGAGAGCTGTCCCGAGCTCCTCGAGTCGCGCTACGCGCATCGCTCGAGCGAGCACATCCTGCCGAACCTGCAGGCGTTCCAGGCGCTCTTCCTCGGCGCGCCCGAGGGCACCGACGCGATCGGCTTCGACGATCTGCTGCTCACCGTCGGCGCGACCGAGCTCGAGGCGGACATGCGCACCAAGATCGCGGCCGCGGTCGCGCTCGCGGCGGCGCTGCCGCCGGTCGATGCGACCACGTTCGCGGCGCACGTCGACGAGTACGCCGCGATGTACGCGGCGGTGAAGGCGATCACCGATCTCTTCAAGGCCGAGTTCCGCACCGTGCTCGCGCTCGAGCTCCCGATGGGCGCCGCCGAAGACAACGACTGATCGGGTCGCGATGCGGAGCGTGCTGTCGAGCCTCTGGGCGCGCGCCCACCAGCCGACCGACGCGGCGGCCCTCGCCGTGTTCCGGATCGTGTTCGGCGTGCTCGCCGTCGTGATCCCGACGCGATTCGTCGCGGAGGGCTGGGTCGAGCGCTTCTACGCGCGCCCGACCTTCCACTTCACGTACTGGGGCTTCGAGTGGGTGCGCCCGCTGCCCGCGCCGTGGATCCACGCGGTGTTCGTGGCGATGGCGATCTGCGGCGCGCTGATCGCGCTCGGGCTCTTCTACCGCGTCGCGATCGTCCTCTTCTTCTTGCTCTTCACGTACGTCGAGCTGATCGACGTCACGACCTATCTCAACCACTACTATCTCGTCAGCGTGCTCGCGCTCGTGATGAGCGTGCTGCCGCTCCATCGCGCGTGGTCGCTCGACGCGAAGCTGCGCCCGCACCTCCGCGCGGCGACGCTGCCGCGATGGATGACGTGGCTGGTGCGCTTCCAGGTCGGCGTCGTCTACGTGTTCGCGGCGCTCGCGAAGCTGACGAGCGACTGGCTGCTGCACGCGCAGCCGCTCCAGATCTGGCTCGGCGCGCGGATGAGCACGCCGGTGATCGGTGCGTACTTCGACCGCATCGAGGTCGCGTACGCGATGAGCTGGGCGGGGTTCCTCTACGATCTCACGATCCCGATCTGGCTCTCGTGGCGTCGCACGCGGCCCTTCGCGTATGCCGCGCTGCTCGTCTTCCACGTCGCGACCGGCTCGCTGTTCCAGATCGGGATGTTCCCCTGGATCATGAGCGTCACGGCGCTCGTGTTCTTCGATCCGTCGTGGCCGCGCGCGGTGCTTCGCGTGCTCGGGCGGAAAAGCGATGCACCCTCGATCGCGTCGACGGTGCCGCGTTTCGCGGGATCGCGCGCCGTCGCGACGGTCGCGCTCGGTGCGTGGTGCGCGTTCCACGTGCTGATGCCGCTGCGCGCGTATGCGTATGGCGGGAACGTGCTGTGGCACGAGCAGGGGATGCGGTGGTCGTGGCGCGTCCTCTGTCGCGAGAAGAACGGCAGCGTGACCTATCGCGTGCGCACGCGTGGTCGGCGTTTCGAGCGCGAGGTCGCGCCGCGCGACTACCTCACGCGCGATCAAGAGGTCGAGTTCTCGGCGCAGCCGGACATGATCCTCCAGCTGGCGCATCACATCGCCCGCGAGCATCGAGCGCGCGGCGAGATGGATGTCGAGGTACGCGTGGACGCGTGGGTGTCTCTGAACGGACGGCGGATGGCTCGGATGATCGATCCCGACGTGGACCTCGCTCGCGTGGAGGACTCGCTCCTGCCCGCCGATTGGATCCTCCCGGAGCCCTCGGGTCCGCCGCTCGACGTCGCGACGTCCGCGCTCGCTCGGATCGGGGAGCGCTGATGCGCTGGCAATGGCTCGTGGTGATCGCGGCGCTCCTGTGGAGCGTCGAGGCGAAGGCGCAGGAGACCGAGGCTGGCGAGGAGCCACCGCCGAGCGACGACACGACGGAGGTCGAGGCCGAAGACGGCGCAGCGACCGAAGAGCAGGTCGACGTGACGCGCGAGGCGCGCGACGAGGATCTGACGACCGGCGAAGTGCTCGTGCGAGCGCGCGCCGAGGAGGTGTTCCGGGCCGGCGGCTCGGTGCACGTGATGGGCGAAGAGGAGCTCGAGCAGCTCGACTACAACGACCCGCTCGCCGTGCTCACGCAGGTGCCCGGTGTGTACGTGCGCACCGAAGAGGGCTTCGGACTGCGCCCGAACATCGGCATCCGCGGGGCGAGCGCCGAGCGCAGCCGGAAGATCACGCTGATGGAGGATGGAGTCCTCCTCGCGCCCGCGCCGTACTCGGCGCCTGCTGCGTATTACTTCCCGCTGATGGCGCGCATGACCGGCGTCGAGGTCACCGCCGGGCCCGCCGCGGTCCTCTACGGCCCGCACACCGTCGGTGGCGCGATCGATCTCCAGGGCCGTCAGATCCCCGGGCGCCGCGAGGGGCGCATCGATCTCTCGCTCGGCAACACGTGGTACGGGCGCGCGCACCTGTACTACGGCGACTCGAACGAGTGGGGCGGGTTCCTCGTCGAGGCGCTGCACCTGCGCTCGAGCGGTTTCCACGAGCTCGATGCGCCGCCGGGCGGCGATACCGACACCGGGTTCCACCGCACCGACATCATCGCTCGCGGTGAATTGCACGGCAGTCTGGATCGCGACTTCTATCATCGGCTCGAGGTCACGTTCGGGCTCGGGCTCGAGCAGTCGAACGAGACGTATCTCGGCCTGAGCGATCAGGACTTCCGCGACAATCCCTATCGTCGTTATGCGGCGACGCAGCTCGATCGGATGGAGTGGTGGCGCACGCGCGTGCAGCTCCGATATCAGATCGAGTCGGAGGACGTGGAGCTCACCGTCACCGCCTATCGGCACGACTTCGAGCGCACCTGGTATCGGCTCGATCATTTCTGCGACACGCTCGCGATCACGCCGGCCGGAGAGCTCGACACGTGCGGCACGCGCGTCGGGTTCGATCGGATCCTCCAGAATCCGATGATCTATGCGAGCCAGTACGAGCGACTGACTGGCACGCTCGACGCGGAGCCGAGCGACGCGCCGCTGCTCGTCGCGCGCAACCACCGCATCTTCGCGGTGCAGGGCATCCAGGCGAACGGGCGCGTGTCGTTCGACACCGGACCCTTCGCGCATCGGATCGACTACGGTGCTCGTCTCCACTTCGACGAGATCACCCGCAATCACACGGGTGACACGTATTACCTCCTGCAGCAGCAGATGGTGCTGCAGAACGCGGGGCTCGAGCTCGAGGGCAACCACGACAGCGCGTGGGCGCTCGCGGCGTATGCGAGCTGGGGCGTGACCTGGGAGCGACTGACCATCTCGCCCGGGTTCCGCACCGAGCTCATCTGGCTCGAGCACGAGGATCGATACACCGGGCGCCGCATCTCGAGCGAGCAATACGCGTTCTTGCCGGGCGTCGGTGTGCAGTACGCGCTGCTCCCCGAGCTCGCGGTGTTCGCGGGCGCGCACCTCGGGTTCTCGCCGATCGGTCCGGGGCAGGAAGCGGACGTGCTGCCCGAGACGGCGTGGAACTACGAGGTCGGCGCGCGATACGGGCGCATCGACGAGCTCACGCACGGACAGCTCACGTACTTCATCAGCGACTACCAGAACCTCTCGAGCATCTGCACGCTCGCGTCGGGCTGCACGTCGGACATGCTCGATCGTCAGTTCAACGCGGGCGCGGTGCTGGTGATGGGGATCGAGGCGGAGGCCGCGCACACGTTCGTGGTCGACGAGCTCTCGATCCCGCTCGCGGCCAGCTACACGTGGACGTGGTCGCGCTTCATGACCTCCTTCTTCTCGACGAATCCGCAGTTCGGACAGGTCGAGGTCGGCGACCACCTCCCGTACGTGCCGGAGCACCAGCTCTCGATGCGCGCCGGGTTCACGTGGCGGATGCTCGCGCTGCACACGAACGGGCTCTTCGTGTCGCAGATGCGCGACGTCGCGGGACAGGGCGACGTGCCCGACATCGAGCTCACCGACGCGTACTTCATGCTCGACGCGAGCGCGAGCGTGGAGGTCTATCCGGGCTTCCGCGTGTACGTGCGCGGCGAGAACCTGACCGGCGCGCAGCCGCTCGTGACGCGCCGCGCGTGGGGCGCGCGCGGCACGAAGCCCGTGCTGGTGCAGGGCGGCATCGAGATCGACATCCGCTGATCAGGTGCGCCGCGCGCTCAGCGCGTGGCGCAGCACGGCGCGCAGGTTCGTCGCGTCGAGCGGCGCGAGCATCACGACCGCGGCCCCGTTCTCCGCGCCGGGGTTGATGCGGCGATAGAACGCGCGGAGCGGATCGTCCTCGCCCACCGATGTCTGCGACGACTCGTGGCGGATGTGCTTGCGTCCGGTCGCGCGCACGATCCGTCGCTCGGGGTCCCAGCGATCGCCGGTCGAGATGCGCGCGAGCGTGTCGATCGCGCCGTGCTCCCACGCGGGCGTGTCGTGATCCGGTCTGGGCCAGTACACGTCGAAGCTGCGCGCCATCATGCGGAAGCTCTGGAACGAGATGCTCTCGTACAGCCAGAAGAGCGGCGCGCTCGGGTGGCGTACGCGGAACCGCGCGAACGTCTCGATGCCCGAGCGCTCGATGAGCCCACGCCCGCGGCACTCGCGATCGATCGCGAGCGCGCCCGCCCAGAGCCAGTGGAAGCGTCGCCCCGCGTGCTCGGCCTCTCGCAGCGAGATCACGGTGAGCCCGCGCGCGCGCTGATCACCGCGACGGCGGTACCGGATCACGTGGCTGCCGCGCGCGAGGCTCGCGTCGAGCTCGCTGCGCGCGGCGTCGAAGTGCCGGCGGTAGACGTCCCAGAGATCGTCGCGGTCGCCATGACGGAGCGACGCGACGGGCACGATGTCGTAGGTGAGCGAGAGCGCTTGCATCAGGCTCTACGCTGCGGCGCGGAGGACGTTCGAGACATGGCGAGGAGCGACGAAGTCGGGGCCGTGCGCGACGAAACGCTGCGGGTGGGCGTGCTCGCGCTCGACGGGTGCCTCGAGTTCGCGGTGGCGGGCTTCGTCGAGGTCCTCGCGATCGCGGATCGACTCGTCGCGATGGCGGGCGGCTCGCGGCGCTTCGAGGTCGCGGTCGTCGCGCCGCGCATCGGCGCGGAGACGTTCACCGCGCGGCGAGTCGCGGTCGACGTCGCGCTCTCGGCATGGCGCGGCGATCTCTTGGTGTGCGCGCCGGTGATCGACCCCGAGCGCACGCTCGCATCGGAGCGCGACGCGATCGCGTGGCTCGCCGAGCGCCCGAGCGCGCGCGTCGCGTCGGTGTGCACCGGCGCGTTCTTCCTCGCCGAGGCCGGGCTGCTCGCGCGGCGGCGTGCGACGACGAACCCACTCTACGCGCGCGCATTCGCAGCGCGTTATCCCGACGTCGAGCTCGAGCTCTCGCGCGTGATCGTCGACGAGGGCGAGATCGTGACGGCCGGCACGGTGAGCGCGGCGCTCAGCCTCGCGCTCTACGTCGTCGAGCGGCACGCGGGCGTCGAGATCGCGGCGCGCACCGCGAAGGCGATCGCGTTCGACAAGAACCGCGAGACGCAGTCGCCGTACCTCGTCCCCGCGCATCGCGTCGAGGACGGCGACGAGCTCGCGGTGCGCGCCCAGCGCTGGATCGAAGCGCACCACGCGGATCACGCGCTCTCGCTCGAGCGCATCGCCGCGGCGCTCGCGGTCACGCCCCGCACCCTACAGCGCCGCTTCCTCGACGCGACGGGCGAGACCCCGATGGCGTACCTCCGCCTCGTGCGGCTCGAGGCCGCGAAGTCGCTGCTCGAGAGCACGCGCGCGCCGGTCGACGAGATCGTCGCGCGCGTGGGCTACGTCGACGCTCGCTCGTTCGCGCGCCTCTTCCGCGCGCACACCGAGCTCACGCCGACGCAGTACCGCGCGCGCTTCGGGCTGCGTTGAGCGCGATCAGTGCGCTGCCGCGCCCTGCACCGAGGGGTCCTCTCGCGGCGACTCGTCCGCGCGCGTGTCATCGACCCCTTCCGCCTGCGGCTCCGATGCACGACCACCGAGCCACGCGCCGATCGTGATCCCGAGCAGGACCTCGACGTGCTCGATGCTCAGCGTCTCCGGATCGATCCCGCCCGAGCTCTGGTCGCCCACTCGATGGAGCACCGACACGTTCGGCGAGAGCGAGAAGTCGTCGGTCGCGAACAGGTGCGCGCCGATGGTCGCGCCCGTCGTGAGCTGCACGCGCGTGGCCTCGCCGCTCGTCGTGCTGCCGCGCGTGTGCACCGTCTGGTAGAACCCGTTCGTGCCGATCACCGCGCGTGCGTAGGGTCGGATCGCGTCGTCGGGCGACGAGAGCGTCAGCTCGACCCACGGCGTGGCGTACCAGTCGAACGTCTGCGCGGTGGTCGCCCCGCTCGAGGTGTCGAAGTACGCGAGCCCGACGCTCAGGCCGACCGACACGAGCGGCACGATCACGACGCCGACGTCCAGCGCGAAGCGCGGCGTGAGCAGGCCGACGCGGATCTGTCCGGTCTCGTGCGCGTCGGGGGCGCCGGGAGCGCGCACGCTCTGGTGCGAGAAGCCGAAGAGCTCCGTCGAGAGCGCGAGACGGAACGCGCCCGCGCCGTCGTCGGCGTGCGCCGCGGACCGCGCGAGGAGCGAGCACAACGCGGCGACGAGCGCCGCTGACCAGACCTTCGAGCGTGGCGACACGACGACCTCCGAGCGCGCCCACACGGGCGGCGCGCGCTTATTGGCGTCGCCGCGGACGCGGCGCAAACACGGAGGATCACGATTCCCGCATATTCCGACGCGAGAATTCTGTGACGACTTGCCTCGCACCCGTTCTGGCGGTATCTCCGGGGCTCGCGAAGAGAGGCGAATGATCTCCTATCAGCTCGGACACCTCAAGGCGCTCGAGGCCGAGGCGGTCCACATCCTCCGCGAGATGGCGGCCGAGCGTGAGCGCCCGGTCCTGCTCTTCTCCGGCGGCAAGGACTCGATCGTGCTGCTGCGGCTCGCGGAGAAGGCGTTCCGCCCCGCGCGCTTCCCCTTCCCGATCATGCACGTCGACACCGGGCACAACTTCCCGGAGGCGATCGAGTTCCGTGATCGCCGCGTGAAGGAGCTCGGAGAGCGCCTGATCGTCGCGAGCGTCGAGGAGTCGATCGCGAAGGGCCGCGTCGTCGAGGAGAAGGGCCCGCGCGCGTCGCGCAATCGCCTGCAGACGACGACGCTCCTCGACGCGATCGAAGAGCACCAGTTCGACGCCGCGATCGGCGGCGCGCGCCGCGACGAAGAGCGAGCGCGCGCGAAGGAGCGCATCTTCAGCCACCGCGACGAGTTCGGGCAGTGGGACCCGAAGAACCAGCGGCCGGAGCTGTGGAACCTCTACAACACGCGGCTCCGCAAGGGCGAGCACTTCCGCGTGTTCCCGATCTCCAACTGGACCGAGCTGGACGTCTGGGCGTACATCCGCGAGGAGAAGCTCGAGATCCCGAGCATCTACTACTCGCACGAGCGCGAGGTGTTCGAGCGCGACGGGATGCTCTACTCGCGCGCGCACTTCACCGAGCTGCTGCCGGGCGAGAGGTTCTTCCGCGAGATCGTCCGCTTCCGCACCGTCGGCGACATGAGCTGCACCGGCGCGGTCCGCTCGGGCGCGAGGACGATCGAGGAGGTGATCGAAGAGGTCGCCGCGTCGCGCGTGACCGAGCGCGGCGCGACGCGCGCCGACGATCGCTTCACCGAGGCCGCCATGGAAGATCGCAAGAAGGAAGGGTACTTCTGAGATGAGCGGCGATCTGATCTCGCGCGAGCCGATCGCGATGGAGGAGGGCGCGGAGCTCCTCCGCTTCTCCACGTGCGGCAGCGTCGACGACGGCAAGAGCACGCTGATCGGGCGACTGCTCTACGACACGAAGTCGATCTTCGAGGACCAGCTCCAGCACGTCGAGGACGTCTCGCGCCGTCGCGGCGACGAGTACACGAACCTCGCGCTGCTCACCGACGGTCTGCGCGCCGAGCGCGAGCAGGGCATCACCATCGACGTCGCCTATCGATACTTCGCGACGCCGCGCCGCAAGTTCATCATCGCGGACACGCCCGGGCACATCCAGTACACGCGCAACATGGTGACCGGTGCGAGCACCGCGAACCTCGCGATCGTGCTCGTCGACGCGCGCAAGGGGCTCGTCGAGCAGTCGCGCCGCCACTCGTTCATCGCGTCGCTGCTGCGCATCCCGCACATCGTGTTCGCGGTGAACAAGATGGACCTCGTCGGCTGGGACGAGGGCGTGTTCCGGAAGATCGAGGCGGAGTTCCGCAACTTCGCGAGCAAGCTCGACGTGCAGGACATCGCGTTCATCCCGGTGAGCGCGCTGCACGGCGACAACGTGGTCACGCGCAGCGAGAACATGCCCTGGTACCAGGGCGCGCCGCTGCTGCACCACCTCGAGACGGTCCACATCGCGTCGGACCGCAACATGATCGACGTGCGCTTCCCGGTGCAGTGGGTGATCCGCCCGCAGAGCGCCGAGCACCCGGACTATCGCGGCTACGCGGGCGTGGTCTCGGGCGGGATCCTCAAGCCGGGTGACGAGGTCGTCGCGCTGCCGAGCGGGTTCACGTCCCGCATCAAGAAGATCGAGACGTTCGACGGGCCCGTCGACGAAGCGTTCTCGCCGATGAGCGTGATCGTGCACCTCGAGGACGAGCTCGACGTCTCGCGCGGCGACATGCTCTGCCGTCCGAGCAACAAGCCGGTCGTCGGTCAGGACCTCGACGCGATGGTGTGCTGGATGGCGGACCAGCCGCTGACGCCGAAGTCGCGCCTCGCGCTGAAGCACACGACGCGCTGGGTGCGCGCGATGGTCACGAACATCTCGTACAAGCTCGACGTGAACACGCTGCACCGCAACGAGAGCGTGCCGAGCCTCGGGCTGAACGACATCGGCCGCATCCAGCTGCGCACGACGGCGCCGCTCTTCTACGACGAGTACCGCCGCAACCGCACGACGGGCTCGTTCGTCCTCGTCGACGAGAGCACGAACGCGACCGTCGCCGCGGGGATGCTGCTCTCCGAGCCTCGTTGACCAGACGACACGCGAGAACGCCCTCTCCGCATCACGTGCGGGGAGGGCGTTTTCGTTCCGTCACTCGGATTCGCGCACGTGGGGCGGTGCGGGATCGACGTAGTCGGGCTCCGGCGGCGGACGATCGGGCGCGACGCCCTCGGGCTCCATGCCCTCGCGCCAGACGATGTCGAACTGCACGCGGCGATTGACCTGGTGGTCGTACTCGCTCTCCGGGTCGGGGATCTCGGGGCGCGTCTCGCCCCACGCTTCGATCTCGACGATCTCCTCGGGCACGCCGCGCGCGGAGAGGTAACGACGCACCGCCTCGGCGCGCTTGCGGCTCAGATCGACGTTGTAGTCCTCGGGACCGCGGCGATCGGCGTGCCCGCTGATCACCAGCGCGGCCCAGCGGTCGCCGCTCTCCTCGTAGCGCCGCGCGACCTCGTCGAGCTGCTCCATGCCGGTCTCGCGCAGCTCCCAGCGATCGAAGTCGAAGAACACGCGCTCGTCGATCACGAGCTGGTCGTTCACGAACGGCTGCGCGACGTCTTCCTCCTCGGGGAGCGGCTCGGGCGCGACGGCCGGCGGCGGCGCCTCGCGCTCGATCGGCGCGGGCGGCGGACCGCTCGCGAGCTCCGACGACGGCTTCATGTCGAGCGCGCCTTCGGGAGGCCTCGTGCGCGCCTCGTCGAGGAACGCGATCTCGATGCCGCCGTTCCACACGAGCACGAAGCCCTGTCCGAATCGATCGCCGGTCTCGACGATGTGCGTGAACTGGCCCATCGGCGAGAGCACGATCGGGCCGAGCTCGAAGCCGTAGCCGAGGCCCGCGTCGAACACCGGCATCACGTCGCCGTCGACGAGCCACGGCCCGACGCCGGTCTGGATCCACAGCCCGGTGCCGCGCCGGCCGTTCATCAGCCGCGCGAGCGGGCGCACGCGCATGCTCGCGCTGAGCTGTCCGAACTCGAGCCAGCCGCGATCGACGGGGTCCTGCACGATGACCTCGCCGGGGCTCAGCGCGCCTCCGCCGAGCCGCAGACCGAACGCGATCTCGGGCGCGAACGAGCGGTAGCCGCCGAGCGCGCCGCTGCCGCCGACGTCGAACTGCTCGGTCGCGAGATCGTTGATCGGACCCGAGACCATTCCGTCGATCACGAAGAACCACGGCTCGTCGACCTCGACGTCCTGGGCCTCGGCGCGCGACGGGCTCGCCGCCACGACGATCGACATCGCGAGGCTGCTCACCACGCCCGCGATCACGCGATGCACGTTTCTCCTCATGACGACTCCTCTTCGCGCGGCTCGCGTGGCCTCGTGCCTCGATCGGAATCGACCCGACCGCGAGCTCGCCGGCTCGCGTTCGCAAGCTCCGCGCCTCCGCACGGCGAGCCTCTGCGCGCGACGTGGCGTGCTCACGCGAGTGGCGTTGGATCCCGGAGGGCCGTGACGCGCGGTGCTCGTCGTCGTCGTCGCGGCGTGATAGCGAGCGACGATGCCGACGACATCACGAGGACGATCGATCGCGCGCGTGGCCCTGTGGAGCGTGCTGCTCTCCGCGTGTGGCGGAGGAGAGGCGGAGCGCGAGTGCCCGCCGGTCGTGTCGGCAGGCGCCGAGTCGGCGCCGAGCGCGCCGCGCGTGATCGCGGGGACGTGCGACACGAGCTGGCTGCCCGAGGGCACGACGCGCGACGTCGCCGACGACGAGAGCCTGGCGCGCGAGGTGCGCGCGTGGCTCGCGGGCGAGGGCGGGCGCATCGTCGCGGCGCACGACGGGATCGTGTTCGCGAAGAGCGAGGACGATCGCGGTGACGACCCGCCGTATCCGCCGGAAGCGAGCGCGCTCGCGGCGCGCACGTGCGGGCTCGGCGCGCGATGGCTCGTCGATCATCTGCGCGCGCGGCTGTCGATCGCGGCGGGGCCCGACGGCGACGGAGTGACCTGCGAGGACGACGTGTGCTGCATGCGCGGCATGGAGTTCGTGCCGAACGCGACGGTCGTGTTCCATCGCGATCCGGAGCGCGAGGTCTGGGGGGTCGAGACCGCGCTGCTGGTGAACGAAGGCGCGCTCACCGACGAGGCGATCACGCGCAACCGGCGCTTCGTGGCGGACGCGGTGCGGCAGCTCGCGGCGCGCTCCTGCGAGGGCGAGCCCTGGCTCGTGCGCTGACCGCGATCACGCCGCGAGGTGTCGCGCGAGGGCGTCGCGCACCGTCACCGCGCGTCGCGCGCAGGCGAGCGCGAGCAGCGTCGTCCGCACGCCGGCGACCGTCTCGACGGCGACGTGGTGCACGAGCTCGCCGCGCTCGGTCCTTCTCGGCTCGACGAAGAACGCCGCGATCTCGCTGCGCACGATGCGCAACGAGCGCAGCGTCGCGAGCGGAACGGGCCCGTGGACGACCCGCAGCGCGCGCTGATCGAAGGTGATGCGCGTGCGGTTCACGAGCCGCGCCAGGACCTCCCACGCGAAGAGCACGGTGAGCGAGAGCCACGCCGCGACGATGCCGAGCAGCGCGAGCGACGCGCGCGGATCGTCGCCACCGGCGCGCACGCCGAGCGCACCGAGCGCGATGCCGACGCCGAGCCAAGGCAGCGCGGCCGGTGCCCCACGCCACGCCGCTGCGTCGCGCCACGTGTGCTCGATCCGCAGCGTCCCCGCGCGCGGCGAATCGCGGTACCCGGCCGACGGAGCGGGCTCGACGAAGAGCTCGATCTCGCGAGACACCACGTCGTCGAGATAGTCCCCGCGCGCGCCGCGAACAGCGCGAGGTAGAGTGCGCGCGTGACGAACGACGCGATCCGAAGGGCTGCGGGGCGAGTGTTGATCGTGGGGTTCCCGGGCCGCGTGCTCCCGGCGCCGCTCGCGGCGCTCGCGGCCGAGGGTGCGCTCGGGGGCGTGATCCTGTTCAAGCGCAACCTCGGTACGATCACCGAGATCGCGGCGGTGATCGACGCGGTGCACGACGCGTTCGGCGCGGGGCACGTGCCGCTCGTGTCGATCGATCAAGAAGGTGGGCGCGTCGCGCGCCTCGGCGCGCCGTTCGTGAAGCTGCCGCCGATGCGCGTGCTGGGGACGCGCGACGACGTCGCGCTCACGCGCCGCGCCGCGCGCGTGCTCGGGACGCAGCTGCGCGCGCTCGGGATCGGCGTGGACTTCGCGCCGGTGCTCGACGTCGACACGAACCCCGCGAACCCGGTGATCGGCGATCGCTCGTTCGGGCGCGAGCCGGACGTGGTGATCCGACACGCGCTCGCGTTCGCGGAAGGGCTCGGCGACGCGGGCGTGCTCGCGTGCGGCAAGCACTTCCCGGGGCACGGCGACACGGATCTCGACAGTCACCTCGCGCTGCCGCGCATCGCGCACGACCGCGCGCGGCTGGATCGCGTGGAGCTCGCGCCCTTCCGTGCGGCGCGCGCGAAGGTGCCGACGATCATGACCGCGCACGTCGTGTTCGACGCGATCGATCCCACCGTCCCTGCGACGCTCTCGCGCGCGGTGATCGAAGGCGTGCTGCGCGGCGAGCTCGGCTACGACGGAGTGATCGTGAGCGACGATCTCGAGATGAAGGCGGTCGCCGATCGCTGGGGCGTCGCGGGCTCCGCGGTGCGCGCGATCGACGCGGGCTGCGACGCGCTCCTGGTGTGCGCGACGCCGGAGCGAGTGATCGAGGCCCACGCGGCGCTGGTCGCGCGCGCGGAGCGCGACGACGCGTTCGCGGAGCGGCTCGACGTCGCGGCGCGACGGGTGGATGCGCTGCCTCGCGTGCCGCGCCCGGCGCCCGACGTGCTCGCGCGCATCGACGCTGCGGGCGGCGCCGAGATCGAGCGCGCGCTCACTCCGACGTGAGCCCGTCGAGGAGGAGCTCGATCGCGTAGCGAAACGACGCGTCGATCGAGGCGTCCATCGCGAGCTGTCCCGCGGCCTCGAGGTGCACGAAGCCGTGCACGATCGAGCGCACCGTGCGGATCGCGTGGACGCGCTTGGCCGCGGGCACGCCCAGCTCGGCGAGTGGCGCCTCGAAGAGCGCGAGGAGGCGCCCCGCGACCGGTCGGAAGTCGGGATCGTCGGGCGCGATGCGCGTGCTCCCGAGCACCGCGAAGAGCGCGCCGTGCTCGTGCGCGAACGTGCGGTAGCTGGTCGCGAGCGCGCGCAGCTGCGCGCGAGGTCCGCGTGATCTCGCGATCGCGCGGCGTGCGTCGTCCTCCCAGCGCTCCCAACCGCGGATCGCGACACGACGTCGGAGGTCTGCGCCGCTCTCGACGTGGTTGTAGAGCGAGGGCGGCTTGACCCCGAGCGCGCGCGCGACGCGGTTCCAGCCGAGCCCCTCCTCGCCTTCCGCCTCGACGAGCGCGATCGCGACGTCGACGACCTCGTCGGTGCGCGACGACCTCACGACGCGACCCCCTCGACCGTGCGCGACGCGCCCGCGACGAGCGCGCGATACGCGGCGAGCACCGCGTCGGGATCTTCGAGGTGCGGGTAGTGACCGACGCCTTCGAGCGTCGTGGTGCGCACCCGCGTCGCGGTGAGCGCGCGCTCGAGCGCGGCGACCTCGGCGCGCGGATCGGGGAAGTCGGGATCGGCGCTGCCCATGACGATCGCGACCGGCGCGCGCACCGCGCTCATCGACTGCTCGACGTCGCGACGATCGCTGCGGAGGAGCTCGACGAGCGCGTGACGGCGCGCGCGATCGCCGAGCATCGCGCGCAACGTCGCGCGGTGCGCGTCGAGATCCTCGGGCACGTGTCGCTTGAAGAGCGATCGGTAGTACGCGCTCCACAGCGTCGGGCCCCAGGGCGCTCCGAAGAGCGGGCGGAACAGCGGGCGGAGCACGCGCCGGAGCGGGAGGTCGCGCGCGACCGGGCCGAGCAGGAGCAGGCCCGCGATGCGCTCGGGGTGGCGCGCCGCGGCCAGGAGCGCGGCCGCACCCGAGATCGAGCTGCCCGCGATGACCGCGCGCTCGACGCGCGCGGCGTCGAGCACCGCGACGAGGTCGTCGGCGAGATCGCGCACGTCGTGCCGCGCGAAGGTCGCGTCGCTCTCGCCGTGGCCGCGCAGATCGGCGGCGAGCACGCGCGCGCCGGTGTCGAGCAGGCGCGGTGCGATGCGACGGTACTGCGCGCGGGTGTCGCCGAGCGACGGGAGACAGAGGACGGCGGGCGCGGTCGACGGGCCCTGGTCGACGTAGGCGAGGCGGCCTTCCGAGCGCTGCGCGAAGTGTGTCGTGGTCATGAGCTAATGATGTTAGCTAACGGTGTTAGCGTCAAGCGCGGGCGAAAGAACGACGTGCGCCGGACGTAGACTGCGGGCCGCATGCCGCCTCCTTCCGAAGCGTTCGTGGGCCGCGCGCGCGAGCTCGCGGAGGTCGAGGCGTTGCTCGCCCGCGGCGAGCGCTTGGTCACGATCACGGGCCTCGGCGGCATCGGGAAGAGCGCGCTCGCGCAGCGCGTGTCGGCAGGCGATCTCGACGTCGTGCTCTGCGATCTCGACGATGCGACGAGCGTCGAGGCGCTCGCGGACGTCGTCGCGTCGTCGCTCGACGCCGGACCGGGCGGAAAGACGCGCGGGACGTCGTGGCCCGCGCGCGCGATCGCCGCGCGAGGTCCGCTTCGCCTGGTGCTCGATCCGCTCGATCGCGTTCCCGGCGCGGCGGCGCGCATCGCGGAGTGGCTCGCGGCGGCGCCCGAGCTCGTGGTGCTCGCGGTCTCGCGCGAGCGGCTCCAGATGGCGGGCGAGATCGCGTACGAGGTCGGGCCTCTCGCGACCGACGACGATGCGATCGCGCTGTTCGTCGATGCGGCGCGCGCGCAGCGGCACGGCTACGCGCCGAGCGATGACGAGCGGAGGGTGCTCGCGGAGATCGTGCGCGAGCTCGATCGCGTGCCGCTCGCGATCGAGCTCGCCGCCGCGCGCCTCGCGGTGATGGGACCGGCCGCGCTGCTGCATCGGCTGCGGAGCCGCTTCGAGATCCTGCGACGCCCCGGAAGGGGCGGGCGCCACGGCGCGCTCGAGGCGTCTCTCGCGTGGTCGTGGGAGATC
Source organism: Sandaracinus amylolyticus (assembly GCF_000737325.1). Classification (NCBI taxonomy): domain Bacteria; kingdom Pseudomonadati; phylum Myxococcota; order Polyangiales; family Sandaracinaceae; genus Sandaracinus; species Sandaracinus amylolyticus. Next base: position 7,180,656 of record NZ_CP011125.1, on the reverse strand, counting down.
CTCGAGCCCTGGGAGCGCGACGTGCTCGCGCAGTGCACGGTGTTCCGCGGTGGGTTCGGGATCGACGCGGCGGAGGCCGTCGTCGTGACGAGCGCGCCCGGCGCGCCTGCGGTGATCGACGTGGTCGCCGCGCTGCGCGCGAAGTCGATGATCCGCGCGCAGTCGATCGAGCACGGCGAGCTGCGGCTCTCGCTGTACGAGAGCGTGCGCGCGTACGCGACGCGCGGCGTCGGTGAGGGCGCGCGCGACCTCGAGGCGCGCCACGCGAAGCACTTCGTCGAGCAGGCCGAGCTCTGGGCGGCGAGCGTGGAGACGCGCGACGGCGACGAGGCCCGCGCACGGCTCGCGCTCGAGCGCGAGAACCTGCTCGCGGTGGTGGAGCGCATCCTCGGTCGCGGCACGGTGAGCGCGCGGATCGCGGAGCTCGCGCTGCGCGCATTGGTCGCGCTCGCGCCGGTGCTCTCGGTGCGCGGACCGCTCGAGCTCTACGCGCGACACCTCGAGCGCGCGCTCGAGGTCACGGCGGGCTCGGGCGCCGATCCGCGGCTGCAGGCGCGCGGCCTCCTGGTGCGCGGCGCGCTGCGACGACAGCGAGGCGACGTGACGGGCGCGGAGCGGGATCTCGGTGAGGCGCTCGTGCTCGCGCATCACACCGGCGATGCGGCCGTCGAGGCGCACGCGCTGCTCGCGGTCTCGCGCATCGCGGCGCAGCGCGGAGACCTCGAGCGCGCTTCGTCCGCGATCGATCGTGCGATCGCGATCGGCGATCCCGGCGCCGCGGCGCGAGGGTGGATCGCGCGCGCAGCGCTCGGTCGGGCACGCGGTGATCGCGAGGCGACGCGTGACGCGCTCGAGCGCGCGCGGGCGCGTGCGGGCCGCTCCGTCCAGCTCGAGGGCACGATCCGGCGAAGGCTCGCGCTCGTGGAGCTCTCGGACGGACGCCTCGACGATGCGCGCGCGCACCTCGCGGTCGCCCGTGAGCTCGCGGGGGCGCTCCACGATCGTCGCGGGCACGCGGTCGCGCGAGCGTTGTGCGGTCTCGCCGATCACCTCGAGGGCCGCGTCGACGGTGCGGAGAGGGCGTATCGAGACGCGATCGCGGAGCTCGCGACCGGTGGCTTCGTGACGCTCGAGGCGATCGTCGCCGGTCTGCTCGGCGTGGTCCACGCGGAGCGCGGTGATCGCGCGGAGGCGCGCCTGCTCGTGCAAGGCGCTCGCGCGGCGCTGGAGGACGGCGACGCGGCGCTCGAGGTCTTCTTCACGTGCGTGCTCGCGCGCATCGAGACGCTCGCCGGTCGCGACGCCGCGGCGCGCGCGCTCCTCGTGGCGGCGAGGGCTCGGATCACGAGCGCGACCGACGCCTCGCTCTGGACGCTGGTCGACGCCGTGGAGGCGAGCGTCGGCTCGGCGCTCGAGCGCGACGCGTCGGCGTCGCTCGCGATGACGTTGATCGCGCGGCTCCGCGCGCCGAGCGCACGATCGCAGCCTCCGGAGCGCGCGGACGCGCTCCGGATCGGCGATGCGGGCTCGTGGTTCCGCGTCGGCGATGGAGCGCGCGTAGAGCTCGCGACGCGCAAGCCGCTGCGGCGCATCCTCGATCGGCTCGCGCTCGAGCACGCGAGCGCGCCGGGGCGCGCGGTCTCGTGGGACGTGCTGATCGAAGCGGGCTGGCCGGGCGAGAAGATGCGCGCCGATGCGGGCGCGCACCGCGTGCGCGTCGCGATCTCCACGCTGCGCAAGATGGGCCTGCGCGACGTCGTGAAGACGGTGGAAGAGGGTTATCTGCTCGACGCGCAGGTGCCGGTGGTGCGCGGCTGATCACTCGACGCGCACGCGCGCGAGCCCCGCACGCGTCGCGATCCACGCCTCGTGCTCGTCGATCGCGAGCACGTCGGTCACGTCGTCGCCCGGCATGCCCTCGTCGCGCCCGATACGCGACCACGCGCCGGGCGCGCCGACGAGCAGACCGCCCTCGAGCGTGCCCACCCACGCGCGCTCGCCGCGCGTCTCGATCGCGTGGGGGTTGATCCATCCACAGGGCAGCGTCGCGCCCTCGCGCTCGATCACGAAGCGCCCGCTCGTGTGGGTCACGAGCCCGCCGTGATAGGTGCCCGCGAGCAGCCCGCCGCGCCACGGCGCGACCGCGGTCACCCAGTCGACCGGCAGCGCACCGGTCGCCACCGACTCGCGCGCGAAGCGACCCGTGCTCGGGTCGAAGCGCAAGAGCCCGTGGAGGCTCCCGACCCACACCGTCCCGCGCGCGTCGGTGGTCACCGCGTGCAGCTGTGCGATCGGCATCGCGTCGTCACCGCTCCACCGCTGCCAGCGATCACCGTCGCGGCGCGCGAGCACGCGCGAGGTCGCAGCCCAGAGCGCGCCGTGTCGATCGACGTGCAGCGCGGTCACGTGCCCATCGCCCGGGCCCTCGGGATCGTCGATCGGCACGAAGCGGCGACCGTCGTGCACGAACAGCCCACGGTCGGTCGCGATCCACAGGCGCGCGCCCTCCGCGCCCCGCGTCACCGCGAGATCGTTGATGCGCGGATCGACGCGCCAGCGATCGATCGCGACGCGCACCGGCTCGATGCGTCCGCTCGCGTCCATCCGCGCGAGGCCGCGATCGAACGTGCCGATCCAGATCGCGCCCTCGAAGCGCGCCAGCGCGGTGAGATCCGCGCTGGGCAGCCCGCCACCGAGCACGCGCTGCGCGACACCGCGCTCGACGCGCGTCAGGCCCGCGTCGTCGGCGATCCACGTGAGGTCGCCCTGCGCGACGACCGCGCGTGCGCGCGTCGACGCGCCTCGGACCGGACGCGCGCGCGAGCCGTCGAGCTCCGCGACGCCACCGCCCCAGCTCGCGACGATCGTGCGAGCACCAGCGCGACGAATCGTCCGAACGTCACGCACCGCGAGCCGCTGCGCCGCGCGCGTCTCGTCGGCGCGCGCCGTGATCGCTCCGTCCGCCGTCACACGCGACACGCCGGCGAGCGTCGCCACGAGCACGTCGTCTCCGTCGGGCTCGAGGTCCCACACGAGATCGTGGGATAGGCCCTGCGCCTGGCGGATACGCCCGCGGATCACGCCGTTCGCGTCGAGCCGCACCACTCCGCGCCCCGCGGTCGCGATCCACAGCCCATCGGGTCGCGCGAGCGCGTCGGTCTGTCGTGCGTAGGCCGGATCGCTGCCGAGCGTCACCGGCTCGGGCGCGCCGTCGCGCACACGGAAGAGCCCGTCCCCGTAGGTCGCGATCCAGAGCGCGCCGTGCGCGCGGACGACGCGGCGCGCGCGCGCGATCGCGATCGTGCGCGTCACGCTCAGCGCGCCGTCGAGCTCGGCGACGCCCTCGATCGACGCCGCCCAGATCGCACCGTCGATCACGTCGAGCGCGCGGAGGCGCGTGCCCGGCAGGCCGTCCGCGCTCGTGATCGTGCGCGCCACGCGCCCGCCTTCGATCACGACGAGCCCCCCCGACGTCGCGGCGAGCACGCGTCCGTCGGGCATCACCGCGACGTCGTGGACGTCGCCCGTCGCGCCGATCGTCTCGACCACCTCGAGCCGCGGCTGCGCGCGCGCGACGCATGCGAGCGCGAGCACGGCGACGACGACGACGAGCCTCATCGCGCGATCTCCACCGGCACGCGCCGCGTCGACACGTTCGCGGCGAGGTCCGCGACGAACAGCTCGAGCGTCATCGTGCCCTCGGCGTCGTCGGGCACGCGCAGCGCGCCCTCCCACGTGCCGGGTCCGGTGAGCACGAGCGCGACCGGAGCACCGCCGGGCGCGCGCACCTCGACGCGCCGCACGTCGGCGAGGAGCTGCGCGCGCTGCGGATCGATCGCGCGCCGTCCCACCTGCGCGAGATCCGCCTCGGTGATCACCTGCCGCGCGCGCACCGTGATCGTCGCGCCGGGGCGCGCCTCGCCGTCGAGCTCGATCGCCACCTCGGGCGCGCTCGCGTCGACGGTGTAGAAGACGCGCAGCTCCTCCGCGTGCCCGTCCGCGTGCGTGACGAGGATCTCGATCGGGAACGTGCCCTCGGCGGCGTCGCGCGGGATGAGGAAGCGAGCGGTCCAGCGATCGATCGCGGGCTCCCAGCGCGCGTCGATCGTCTCGCCGAACGGCAGGATCACCGTGACCGCGCGCGCGTCGGGCGGCGCGGGGATGCGGATCTCGGGGTCGCCCGGCAGCGCGCGCGCCGGGCTCACGGTCGCGCGCACCTCGGCCTCGGGCTCGCCTTCGCTCGGCTCGGCCGGCGTCTCCTCGACCGCGACGAACGAGGTGAACGGCGTCACGACGTGGTGCGCGAGGCCGAGCTCGGTCACCTCGCGCACGAGATCCTCGTCGTCGCGCACCTCGAGACGACGAATGCGATCCCCGATCGCCGCGCGCGCCCAGAGCGACTCCTGCGATGCATGCGGACCATCGGGCGTGGGCTCGCTCGGAAGCGTCACGTCGATCGCGCGCTCGTGGCGACGGCCGTTCACCGATCCGCGCACGCGCACCGTCGCGCGCCCGCCGCGCACGAAGCGCGCGTTCACGACCACCGGGCGGTCCGCGAAGAGATCGGGGACGCGCGTCGGATGGACGTCCTGCACGTCGAGCCCGCCCCAGTCGATCTCGACGTCGGTGAACACCGGACGATCGATCCACGCGTGGAAGCGATCGGCTGCGCGCGCCGCGTCCTCGCCGAGCGTCGTGATCAGCGCGCGACCGCGCCCGACCTCCGCGCTGCGCTCGAGCAGGAACCGGTTCGGCGAGCTCCCCACGCCGAGCGCGTACACGCGGCTCGCGCCGAGGTGCGTCGCGATCGCGCGGAGCACCTCCGCTTCGTTCGCGATGTAGCCGTCGGTGACGAGCACCACGAGCGGCACGCGGCCGGGCGCACGCACGCTCGCGGCGTTCGCACGATCGAGCGCCTCCTCGATCGCCGGGACCATGCGCGTCGCGCCGACGGTGCGCAGCTGCGCGAGGAACTCGTCCGCGCGCGCCGTCGCGTCGGCATCACCCGCGGCGTGCTCGCCCATCCGCACCACACGATCCGCGAAGCCGATCACGTCGACGGTGTCGCCCGCGCGGAGCGCGCCGATCGCACGATGCACCAGCGCGCGCGCCTGCTCGCTCGGACGGCCGCGCATCGAGCTCGACGCGTCGACGACGAACACGAGATCACGCGGCGCGATCGTCTCGTCGGCAGGCGCGTCGGGCGGCTGCACGAGCAGCGTGAGCCAGCCTTCCTCCGCGCCGCGATGTGCGAGCACCGTCGCGCGCGGCGCGTCGCCGCCCAGCGTGTAGCGCAGCACGAAGTCGCGGTTCGGGACCCGCTCGCCCTCGAGCCGCACGCTCGCGATCGACGGGCGCGCGCCGCGCTCGATCGCGACGTCGTGGGTCGGCGACTCGATCGTGCCGATCGGGAGGCCGGCGTCGATCGCGAGCGACATCGAGATGGCGCGCGCGTCGGGCTCCTCGGGCTGCTGCGCGACGGCGCTCGCATCGCTCGGATCGAAGCGGCGCGGCGCCGCGAGCGGGAACGCGAATTCGTAGCGACCCGACTCGAAGGGCAGCGGCTGCACGAAGCGCAGGCGCACCTCGATGCGATCACCGGGCATGAGGTTCGCGACGCGCTGCGCGAACAGGTCGGGTCGTTGCTGCTCCAACAATGCCGCGCGCCGTCCGGTCGCGCGCGCTTCCTCGTAGGTGCGGCGTGCCTGCGAGCGCCCCTGGATGCGCCCGCGGACCACGCGCTCGCCGATGCGCATCTCCATCGCGTCCACCGCGGCGTCGACGGGCAGCGGGAAGAGATAGACCGCCTCGATCGGCGCGTCGCCGTCGTTGACGAACTCCTGAGTGACCTCGACCTCGGCGACGAACCCCGAGACGCGCGCGTCGATCGACGTGCGGCGCAGCGGCAGATCGCGCTCGGGCGCGGGCGGCGGGATCGCGGCGGGCGTCGCGTCGCTCGCGACCTCGCCTTCGTCACCATCGACGTCGGGCTCGGCGACCGCGGGCGCGACGGCGCGCAGCGTCCCGCGCGTCGGGCGCGCGAGGCTCGCGAGCAGCGCGGGATCGACGGTGCCCGCGGTCTCGACCGGGCCCGCGTGGCGCTCGTTGCCGCCCCACATGTGCCAGCCATCGAGCATCGCGTCGCCGACCTCGAGGCCGATCACGTTGCCTCGCGCGGTGGTCGCGTAGACCCAGCCCTGCGCGACGATCGGCTGGAACACGATCGGCTCGCCGATCTCGTACGCCCAGATCGTCATGCCCGTGTCGACGTCGGTCGCGACGAGCTGACCGTCGACGGTGCCGAACACCAGCAGCGATCCGACGATCGCCGGCGGGCTCAGCGCCTGCGCGCCTCCGGCGCGCGCATACGTGCGGCGCCACACCTCTTCGCCGGTGTCGATCGCGCGCGCGAGGATCGCATCACCGATCGCGAAGTACGCACGACCGTCGGCGACCGTCGGCGTCGATCCCTGGAACGCCCAGCCCGCCGCGACGTTGCGCAGCCCGAGGTGATCGCCGTGCTGGAAGTTGCCCCACGCGCCCGCTTGTGCGTGCACCAGCGCGCGATCGCGGCTCTGGCCCGAGAGGTACGGAGCGGCGAACCGATCGCCCGTGCGCGCGACGCGTCCGTCGCGCGCGGAGAGCACGACGATCTGCTCCTGCATGTCGACACGGCGCGCGAGCAGCACCGATCCGCGATCGACCCACACCGCGCTCGACGCGCCGACGTCGCGCGACCAGCGCACCTCGCCGGTCCGCAGCGCGAGCTCGAGCACGCTGCCGTCCATCGTCGCGAAGTAGACCGAGTCGCCGACGATCTGCGGCGCCTGGATGACGTCGGCGGGGATCGCCGTCGACCACACCGGCTCGCCGTCGTCGAGGCGGAACGCGCCGAAGCGGTAGGCGCCGTCCGCGGGATACGCCGACACGACGAGCCCGCCGGCGGCCGCAGGCTGGCTCATCAGGGGATCGCCGAGCCAGCGGCTCCAGCGGATCTCGCCCGTGCCCGCGTCGGCGACGAAGAGCGTGCAGCTCTCGGTGTTGAAGATCACGCGATCGTTCGCGACGATCGCAGCGCTCGGTCCGCCGTCGGGCGCGGCGACGGACCACGCGAGCTCGCCGTCGTACGCGTCGAGCGCGAAGAAACGATGGCTGGCAAAGCCGCCGCCGAGGAACACGCGCCCGTTCGCGTACGCCGCCGACGTGAGCAGCTCTTCGCTCGGCAGCGCGGTGATCCAGCCGCGTCGTCCACCGCCCCAGTCGAAGCGCGCGTTGCCGCCACGCGGCGGATGCGGGATCGCGATGCGCCGCACCGGGACGCGATGCTCGATCGATCCGTCGTCGGTCTCGGGCACGCCCGCGAGCGCGTCGCGGATCAGCGCCTGGTGATCGATCTCGCGCGGCGTGTGGCCCTCGATCGCGACGAAGTGATCGTGCTCGTGTGCGCTCGCGGCGGTCGTGCTCGCGCGTGGGTTGCTCGCGGGCGTCGGGCACCCATCGAGCAGCAGCGCGATCCCGCCGATCGTCCACGCGAGCAGCATCGTCCGTCGCGGCCGAGCCGCGCGGGCCCGCCGATCGAAACGCACCATCGTGTCCTCCCCGGCGCACGCCGAGGTGCGCGCTCGTCGGGCGGACAGCAGCGCACGTGCCACGCGCGTAGATCCGAGCGATCACGCGGCAAGCTCGCGCTGCCGCGCGTCGGCGCGGACACGCGCCGTGCGGCCCGCCGGACACGTCTACGCGATCGCGGCGAGCATCGAGACGAGCGAGGCGACGTCGCTCGGGCGCTGGTCGGGGTGCTTCGCGAGCGCGCGCAGCAGCGCGTGATCGACCGCTGCGGGGAGCCCGCGCGCGAGCATGCTCGGCGGCACCGGCTGCTCGGCCATCACCATCGTCATCACCGCGAGCGCGTTCGGGCCGAGGAACGGCGGCACCCCGGTGACCATCTCGTAGATCACCGCGGCGAGACCGTACACGTCGCTGCGCGCGTCGAGCGGCGCGCCACGCGCCTGCTCCGGCGACATGTAGAGCGCGGTGCCGACCACCGCGCCGGTGCTCGTCACGCGCTGCGCCGCGCTCTCCTCCATCGGCTTCGCGAGCCCGAAGTCGACGAGCACCGCGCGCTCGCCGAGCCCCGCGACGTGCGCGAGGAACACGTTGGCGGGCTTCAGGTCGCGATGGAGGATCCCCGCGCGATGCGCGGCTGCGAGCGCATCACCGAGCTCGATCGCGACGCGGCGCGCGTCGCTCCACGCGAGGCGCCCGCTGCGACCGAGGCGCGTCTCGAGAGTCTCGCCGCTCAGCAGATCCATCACGAGGTAGTGCATCCCGTCGTCGGTGCGATCGAAGTCGTGCACGCCGACGATCCCGCTGTGCCCGATCGCGCTCGCCGCGCGCGCCTCGCGCTCGAAACGCAGGATCGCCTCGCGCGAGAAGCGCTCGGTCGACAGCAACGTCTTCACCGCGTAGCGACGGCCCGTGCGCAGATGGCGCGCGGCGAACACCGCGCCCATGCCGCCTCGTCCGAGCGGCTCTTCGACGAGGTACGTGCTCTTCAGCACGCGTCCCGTGAGCGCGCTCGACGCAGGCGATGCGGTCGCCGCGCGCGCTCGCGCGTCACGCGTCATCGCGACGGGATCTGCGAGCTCGTACAGCGGCGACGGCGCGGGCGGAGGAGACATCACCGCACCCGGCGCGACCGGTGAGACGTACGGCGGCGAGCTCGCGGGCACCGGTGACGGAGACGGCGGTGGCTGCGGCCACGCGAACGGCGGCGGTCCCGCGACCGGCGCGAGCGCCTGCGCGCCGATCGGCTGCGGCGTCGCGCTCGCGGTCTCGCGCAAGAGCCCGTGCGCGAGCGCGTCGAGCAGCACCGCGTCCGCGCGCTCGCGCGTCCAGCCGCGCGCCTCGAGCGCCGCGCGATCCACACGACCGTCGGAGCCCGCCTCGGTGAAGAGCGCCTGCAGCGCGCGCGTGCCTCGATCGTAGCGATGCCGCGCGAAGAGCAGCGCGATCGCGCCGAGGCACGGGATCGCGCCGCCGAACGTCGCGCAGAAGCTCGCGGCGCCCCAGTCGGGCGTCGGCGTCGGCTCGACGGCCCACATCGCGATCATCCCGAAGGACGCGAGCCCGAAGAGCCAGAGCGGGATCGACGCGGCGAGCAGGATCAGCGAGCGCGTGCGCCGGCTCCGCACTGCGTCGGAGAGTCGATCGAGCCGCAGGTACATCGTGCGCGCGGAGCGTGCCGCGCGACGTGGTCCGACGTCCAGCGAAGCGCCCGCAGGAGCACGCGGATCGACGCGAGATCGCTCGACCGATCGCCGTGTCGGGATCCGTCCCGACGGACGCCTCGCGGGAGCGCGAGTACTTTGACTCCACGATGTCCCGCCCCGCATCAGCCGTTGCGAACGGCGACCAAGAGCGCGAGCACGATGCATCGGGCCCACGCCTCCGCGAGCCCATCCTCGACGTCGAATTCGACGTCCCGCGGAGCACGGCGGAGATCGCCGCGGAGCTCCCGGTCCTCCGCCGCTTCGCGGGCTACGAGATCCTCGGACGCATCGCCGTCGGCGGCATGGCCGAGGTGTTCCTCGCGCGCGAGCACGGTCAGGCCGGCAGCGTCCGACAGATCGCGCTGAAGGTCATCCGACCGCAGCTCGCGGCCGACCGCGACTTCGAGGAGATGTTCATGCGCGAAGGCAAGGTCGCGCTCGGTCTCCGTCATCCGAACGTCTGCCACACGTACCGGTTCGGCATGGAGAGCGGGCACCCGTTCCTCGCGATGGAGCTCGTCGAAGGCGTCACGCTGCGCGACCTGAGCGCGCGCGCGCGCCGCGCGGGCAAGCCGATGCCGGCGCCGATCGCGGTGAAGATCGTCTCGCTCGTCGCCGAGGCGCTCCACTCGGCGCACGTCGCGCGCGACGACAAAGGACGCGCGCTCGGGATCGTCCACCAGGACGTCTCGCCGCACAACGTGATGGTCGCGTACGACGGCACCGTGAAGCTGCTCGACTTCGGCGTCGCGTCGACGTCGAAGGAGCGCGCGACCGAGATCGCCGAGAGCAGCCACATCACGATCCGCGGCAAGGCCGGCTATCTCTCGCCGGAGCAGTGCCTCGGGCAGTCGTTCGACGCGCGCTCCGACGTGTTCTCGCTCGGCATCGTCCTCCACGAGCTGCTCACGGGACAGCGCCTCTTCGCGCGCGCGCAGAGCCTCGACGCGATGCGCGCGATCACGAGCGAGCCGCTGCCGCCCTGGCCGACGACGATCCCCCCGGCGCTCCAGCGCGTGCTGACGCGCGCGCTCGCGCGCGACGTGAGCGATCGCTATCGCACCGCCGCCGCGATGCAGGAGGACCTCGAGCGCACGCTCGCCGAGACACGCACCGCGGTCACGTCGGCGAAGATCGCCGAGGTCGTCGCGCGCTTGCTCGGCGACGACTTCGGGCGCGCGCCGAAGCTCGAGACGACGCGCGACGTCGTCGCGTGGATCATCTCGCCCGAGCAGGAGCTGATCGCGCTGCAGCTCCCGCCGCCGATGCCGCTGCTGCCGCCGCCGACGCCGACCGCGCCCGAGCTGCCGGCAGCGCCGCCGCCATCGAGCGCGCGTCCGCTCGCGCTCGCGGCGACCGGCGTGATCGCGCTCCTCCTCGGTGCGCTCGCGATGTTCGCGATGACGCGCGGCGCGAGCGCGCCCGCCGCGACCGCACCTGCGCCCGTCATCGCGCCGATCGTCGCCGCGCCTCCGCCCGCCACGACGGCGCCCGCGCCGGTCGCGATCCCCGAGACGCCGCCTGCGGCCGAGCCCGTCGCCGCGACCCCCGAGCCCGTCGCCGCAGCGCCGGCTCCCGCGCGTGCGCGTCCTGCGCGCTCGTTCCCCGCGCGTCCCGCCGCGCGCGCGCCGCGCGCCGAGGCCAGCAGCGAAGCGTCGAGCGAGTTCTTCGACGACCCGGGGTTCTGATGCGGATCATCGCCACCCTCGCACTCCTCGCCACGCTCCTCCTCGCGCCCTCGGCGCACGCGCAGGATCCCGATCCTGCGCGCGGCGCTGCGGCGCGCGCGCTCTTCCAGGAAGGCGTCGGCCTCGCGCGGCGCGGCGACTACACCGCGGCGATCGATCGGTTCCGGCGCGCGCAGGCGCTCCGTCCCGCCGCGCCGATCGCCTACAACCTCGCCGCCGCGCTCGCGCACGAAGGCCAGCTCGTCGAGGCGGCCGAGCTCCTCGAGCGCGTGCTTCGCGACCCGACGATCCCGCCGCAGCTGCGCGCGTCCGCGGAGCGCCAGCGCGATCAGATCGCGCCCCGCGTCGGGCGCCTCACGGTGCGCCTCGACGGCGATCCGAGCGGCGTTCGCGTGCACATCGGAGAGCGCGAGCTCCCCGAGGCGATGGTCGGCGTGCCGGTGCCGATCGATCCCGGCGCGCACGAGATCCGCGCCACGCGCGACGGCGCCGACGTCGCGCGCGAGCGCATCGAGATCGGCGACGCCGAGCGCCGCGAGCTCGCGCTGACGATCCCGGCGCGCGTGGTGCCACGCGAGGCGCTCACCGTCGCGCCGGCGCGCGCGTCCTCGAGCGACCGCGCGCCCGACGCCGCGCTCGAGACCGCCGAGCGCGATCCCGTGGACCGCGACGAGGGTGGTGGCGGCGGCGACGACGCGCTCGTGATCACGCTCGCGGTGGTCGGCGGTCTCGTCGTCGCGGGCGCGGTCACCGCGACCGCGATCGTGCTCACGTCGCCGCAGACGCCCGAGCCCGTGATGGGCAACACGATGCCGGGGGTGCTCACGTGGTGAGACGCTCGCTCCTTCCGTTCCTGTTCCTGTCCATCGCCGCGTGCGAGGCCGATCCCCTGACCGAGATCGTCGTGGTCACCGACACCGATCTCGACGTGCCCGAAGGGATCGACGCGATCCGGATCACCGCGAGCGATCCACAAGGCGTCTCGCAGGAAGCGCTCGCCGATCTCGGCGGGGGCGCGGAGCGACCGGTCACGCTCGGGCTCGTGTCGCGCCAGGGCTCGGGCACGCTCGAGGTCGTCGTCGTCGGTGAGCGCGACGAGGTCGAGATCCTGCGCCGCACCGCGCGCGTCAGCTTCGTGCGCGGTCGCACCGTCGCGCTGCGCATGGACCTCTGGGAGGACTGCATCGGGCAGCTCTGCGGCGCCGATCGCACCTGCGGAGACCACGGCTGCCGGCCCGTCGCGATCGAGGCCTCCGAGCTCGTCGACTGGAGCGGCGAGCCGCCTCCTGCCCCCGATGCGTCGCTCGCGCTCGACGGCGGAGGCATGGACGCGGGCGTGCGCCCCGACGCGCAGGTGCCGATCGATGCGCACGTTCCGCGCGATGCGCCCGTCGATGCGCGCATGCCGTCCGATGCGCCGATGCCCGACGCGCCGATGGTCGATGCGTTCGTCGAGCAGTGCAACGACGCGATGCCCTGCCCCGAGACCGACTCGTACACCTGCACGATCGATCGCTGCGTCGAAGGCCGCTGCGTCGTCGAGCTGAGCGACGCCGCGTGCGACGACGGCGTCGAGTGCACGAGCGAGCGCTGCGACCTCGGGCTCGGCTGCGTCTACCAGACGCACGACGACCGCTGCGACGACGGCGTCGCGTGCACTGCGGACCGCTGCGATCAGCTCGAGGGCTGCGTGCACCAGCAGCAGCACACGACGTGCGGCACCGGCTCGTACTGCGACACGACCGCGGGCTGCGCGACCGCGCCGACGTTCACCGAGGTCTACACGACCGTGATCGCCACGCGCTGCGGGCCCTGCCACATCACGAACACGCCGCGCAGCGGACGGCTCGATCTCTCGACGCAGGCGCTCGCGTACACGACGATGGTCGGCGTGACCGCGGGGTGCGGTGCCGGCGTGAACACGCTGGTCGTGCCGGGCGACTCGGCGCGCAGCCTGCTCTGGCGCAAGGTCGCGAACGTCGACCTCTGCGGCAGCCGCATGCCGCGCGGTATGGTCGCGCCGCTCGACGAGGCGCAGATCTCGCTCATCGCGCGCTGGATCCAGGGCGGCGCGCTCGAGTGATCGACGGGGCGCGTGATCGACGTTAGATCACGCGCCCTCTCGAATGCGCGTCTCGTCGTGGAACGTGAACGGCCTGCGCTCGATCGCAGGCAAGGGCTTCTCGGACTGGCTCGCCACCTCGGGCTCCGACGTGGTCGGGCTCCAAGAGACGCGGTGTCGTCCCGATCAGGTCCCCGGGCCCATCCGTGAGCTGCCGGGCTGGCACGCGCACTTCGTGTGCGCCGAGCGTGCGGGCTACAGCGGCGTCGGTCTGCTCTCGAAGCTCGCGATCGACGGAGTCGAGAGCTCGCTCGGCGTGAAGACGTTCGACGTGGAGGGGCGCCTCCAGCTCGCGCGCGTCGGGCGCCTGCGCATCGCGAACGTCTACTTCCCCAATGGCAGCGGGCAGGAGCGCGACAACTCGCGCGTGCCGTTCAAGCTCCGCTTCTACCGCCGCCTCCACAAGCTGCTCGAGCCGTACAAGCAGGACGGGCTGCCGATCCTCGTCATGGGCGACTTCAACACCGCGCCTCACGAGATCGACCTCGCGCGCCCCAAGGACAACCAGAAGACGAGCGGCTTCCTCCCCGAGGAGCGTCGCGAGCTCGTGCGCTGGCTCGAGACCGGGTGGGTCGACACGTTCCGCGAGTTCGAGAAGGGCCCTGGCCACTACACGTGGTGGAGCCAGCGCTTCGGCGTGCGCGAGCGCAACATCGGATGGCGCATCGACCTCGTGCTCGCGTCCCCGGGCGCGCTGCCCTACCTGCGCGACGCCGCGATTCATGCGCAGGTGCCAGGCAGCGATCACTGCCCGATCAGCGTCGACCTCGACGACTCCGTGATCGGCTGAGACGTTTATCCGTACGGCGCGTCGGTTCGCCGCATGGATAAACGAGAGCCGCGGAATTCGCGTCAAAACCGCGCGGAGCTCGCCTTCCGTCTCGTGGCACGCCTGCTGCTCAGGTCGCCGCGCCACCTCGACGGAGGCGAACGACCATGCGCTCCACGGACATCCTCGCCCGCTTGTACGACGGCCTCTCGCGGCGCCCACGCCCCGAGGACGTCGCCGAGCTGATCCTCGAGCAGCTCGATGGTCGCCTGAACGCGCGCGAGCGCGTCGCGCTCGAGACTGCCGCGCGCGGCTCGCTGCGCCGCAACGCGTGGGGCTTCAGCTCCATGCTCGCCGACTTCCGGCGCGCCGATGCGATCACCGCGAAGGTCGATCGCGCCAAGCAGCTCTTCGCGAGCGCCTCGTCGTTCGCGATCACCCGCGACGAGTGCGGTGATCCCGTGAAGGTCGAGGCCTTCCTCCGCCACGTCGCGCCCGAGATCCGCGCGTCCTTCGGCGAGATCGACTGGAAGCGCGACCGCCTCGATCGCCGCGGCCGCAAGGCCGAGGGCCTCGACCTCTCGCGGCGCAAGTACAACCGGAAGTTCCGGCTGCTGCGCCGCCTGGAGGAGCGGCTCGCGAGCCTCGTGCGCGTGCGACGCCAGGTCGAGCTCACGATGATCGGCAAGTCGTCGCTGGCCTCGCGCGTCCCGCGCGATCGCTTCCTCGCGAACGCGAGCACGGCGTGCTTCGTCGCGTACTACGCGTCGCGCGCATCGCTGCGCAGCGAGTTCACCAACGGCCCGCAGCAGCGCGCGTTCGACGACATCAGCGCGATGCTGATCGCGCGCTGCGAGCGCGATCCGGACACCGACTGGCTCGTGATCGCGCACGTGCTGCCGCGCCCGGAGGTGCTCGCCCGCGTGCACGACGAGGACAAGCTCGCGCTGCTCGCGACGTGGCACGGCGTGCTCGACGAGACCGCCGAGCTGCTGCGCGTGACGTGGGAGAAGTCCCGCTTCCGCCGCGACACGATGATCGTGAAGCGCGGCGACGACAGCTCGACGTGGAACCAGCTCGCGGGCGCCTGGAACAAGGCGCGCGACGGATGGATCGCGCTGCTGCACGTGCTCGGGATGGAGGACGTGCTCGACGCGATGTGCATCGGGAAGGTCCTTCGTCTCATGGCGGCCGACGTCGCGCACTGGCACCGCGCGAGCGGCGGCGCGCTCGAGCCCGACACGGCGGTGTGGAGCGCGCTCCCGCCGCCGTGGGAGGTCCTGCGCGGCGAGGCGTGGTGCACGCGCGCCCACGTCGAGGAGACGTGTCGCGCGGTGGGTGTCGATCCGACCGCGAAGGGTTGGATCGCGCCCCGCCCGAAGGGTGAGCCGGTGCCGTTCCGGCCCACGCCCGAGCTCGTGCACGGCGTGAGCGTCGGTCATCCGGCGCTCGCGCGGATGCTGCGACGCGCGGGTTGGTTCAGCGGCCAGGTCGAGCGTCTTCGCCCGCTCGGCGCCTGAGCGAAGCTCCGGCAGACCGACACCGTGGGCTCCGCGATCGTGACGAACGTGACGATCGCGGAGCACCACGAACCTGTTCCTGGGCGGTCTTCGCCGGGCGATCGCGCTCGCGATCGCCTCCACATCCTCTGGGTAGTTCAGCGGTGGAACGCTCGGCTCTGACCCGAGTCGTCGCTGGTTCGAGCCCAGCCCCAGAGGGCTCTCTCCCCGTAGTTCAGCGGTAGAACGGTCGGCTCTTAACCGACTCGCCACTGGTTCAATTCCAGTCGGGGGGACCACTCACCACCTGGTCGATCCTTGCTCCGGGGACCAGGTTCTCCATCAGCACGTTGGGCCGACTCCCCTTTACGTCGGGATCCGAGCCCATTAGTGTGAGGCTCCGAGTTGACGATCCACGGGAACACGAACGGTCTCAGCCCCTCCGACCTTCACGCGCTCGAGCGCCTCTACCGGCGACGCGTCCCCTTCGATCGGCTCCTCACTCCCGAGCTCGCACGCTCGATGGCGGAGATCTCCGCGTCGACCGGGCGTCAGGTCGGAGTGATCGCCGATCGCAGCGGGCACGTGCAGTTCGTCGTCGTGGGCGACTCGAGCAAGCTCATGCTGCCCGACGTCGGGCGCGTGCGCGCTGCGCAGGGCCGGTTCCGCGGGCTGCGTCTCATCCACACCCACCTCACGCCCGAGGGGCTCACGCGCGACGATCTCGTCGATCTCACGCGCCTGCGGCTCGATCTCGTCGCGGCGATCAACGTCGGGAAGAACGGCGAGCCCGAGACGGTGCACTACGGGCACAACGTGCCGGTCGCGCCGGGCTCGAGCGAGTCCCCGCACCGCACGATCGGGCCGCTCTCGTACCAGGCGCTGATCGGCGAGCTGGTGCAGGTCGATCCTGCGGCGCTGATCGCCGGGCTCGAGCAGGAGTTCGCGCGGGTCGCGCGCACGCGCGTCGTCGACGCGAAGGACGGGCGCGCCATCCTCGTGCACGTCTGCGAGAAGCACGACGCGTGGCGCGCCGAGGAGTCGCTGCGAGAGCTCGCGGAGCTCGCGCGCACGGCGGGCGTCGAGGTGGTCGATCAGGTCCTGCAGGTCCGCGACCGCATCGATCCGAAGTTCGTGATGGGCCGCGGCAAGCTCGACGAGATCGTGCAGCGCTCGATGCAGGTCGACGCGAGCGTGCTGATCTTCGATCGCAACCTCGGTCCCGCGCAGGCCGCGGCGATCGCGAAGGCGATCGACCTCAAGGTGATCGATCGCAGCCAGCTGATCCTCGACATCTTCGCGCAGCGCGCGGAGAGCCGGGACGGCAAGCTGCAGGTCGAGCTCGCGCAGATGAAGTACCTGCTGCCGCGCATCGGGCAGAAGGACGACTCGCTCTCGCGCCTCACTGGTGGCATCGGCGGGCGAGGGCCCGGCGAGACCGTGCTCGAGATCGGGAAGCGTCGTGCGCGCGAGCGCATCTCGCGGCTCGAGAGCGAGCTCGAGAAGCTCGCGGTGCAGCGCCGCAATCGACGCCAGCGCCGCAACCGTCGCGACGTGCCGATCGTGTCGATCGTCGGGTACACGAACGCCGGAAAGAGCACGCTGCTCAACGCGCTCACCGGGAGCGAGACGATCGTCGAGGACAAGCTCTTCGCGACGCTCGACACCCGCTCGCGCCGCATCCGGTTCCCGGAGGAGCGCGAGGTCGTGATCACCGACACCGTCGGGTTCATCCGCGATCTGCCGGTCGACCTCTTCGCCGCGTTCCGCGCGACGTTCGAGGAGGCGCAGGACGCGGATCTGCTGCTCCACGTCGTCGACGCGAGCGATCCCGCGCTGGGCGAGCACATCAAGACGACCGAGCAGCTGCTCGGGCAGCTCGAGCTCTCGAACGTCCCGACCCTGCTCGTGCTGAACAAGTGCGATCGGGTCCCGGCGTCCGAGGTCGCGTCGATGGTGCGCGCGCGCGACGCGGTGCCGGTGTCGGCGATCGATCCGAGCACGTTCGGTCCGCTCCTCGAGCGGCTCGAGCGCATGCTCTTCGAGCGCGGCTCGGGCGTGGTCACGCGCAGCGCGACCGGGAGCGACGAGCTCGATCTCGACGACGCGATCCCGCCGTCGATCACGAGCGTGCGGCTCACCGCCGCGCGCCCCGTGGAAGAGGCTCCGGCGCCGCGCGGGCCCTACTTCGACGACGCGGCGATCGACGCGCTGATCGCGGGATCGGGCAGCAAGAGCGCGCCTGCGGCCGCGCCGGCGCGCACGCGATCGCGCGCGCGCTGAGGACGGTGGCTCACCGCGAGAGCGCGTGAGCCACCGCTTCGTCGATCCACTCGCGATAGCGATCCCCGGCGACGTTCGGCAGGTCCGTGTGATGCGCGCCCTCGACGAGGATGCGCGTCACCGGCGCGCGCGTCGCTGCGCTCTCGAGCAGCTCGGACTGTCGCGGCGAGGTCACGTCGTCCTCGGTGCCCTGCAGCAGCGTGATCGGCGTCGACGCGTCGAGCTCCGACGCGCGTGCGCAGTTGTCGATCGCGAGGTGCGCGAGCAGCTCGCGCGGGAGATCGAGGAACGCGCCCTCCTGGATCTGCGCCTCGATCGAGCACCACACGGACTCCGCGATCACGCCGCGTGGACGCGGTGCTCCGCGCTGCGCGCGCGCGGCGAGGTGGAACGTCGGGCCGCCTCCGAGCGAGTGTCCGTACAGCAGCGTGCGCGTGGGATCGATCTCGGGGATCGAGGGCACGACCTCGTCCCAGATCGCATCGATCGCCTCGTAGAGCGCGGCCTCGCTGCTCTCGCCCGTCGAGCGTCCGTAGCCGGGATAGTCGTAGATCAGCACGTGATGGCCGAGCTCCCAGAGGCGCTCGACGCGATCCCAGAAGCGCCCGAGGTGCGGGCCGTTGCCGTGCGAGTAGACGAACGTCGTGGTCGCGCCGGGGCGGCGCGCGAAGACCCAGTGCACTTCGCGCTCGTCGTCGAGCGCCACGAAGCCCTCGATGCGATCGGCCGCGGGCACGATCGACGGATGTGCATCGCTCAGATCGCCGTCGAGCTCGGGCGCCGCTTCGTCCCAGCGATACGCGTCGATCGAGCGGCCTGCGAAGAAGAACGTCTCGATCTGCACGCACGCGGCGAAGGTGAGCGCGACGACGACGAGCGCGCGCTTCATCGCACGCCCCCGGGCTGGATGCGCCAGCCGAACGTGACCGTCATCGCGCCGAAGCCCGCGGGCTCCCACGTGACGATCGAGCTGCCGTCCATCCACGGGTTGATCCACCCGAGCGCGAGCGAGAGCGCGTGCTCGCCGAGCAGCACCTCGAGCCCGAGATAGGGCGCGAGGAACACACCCGGTCGCTGATCGGGCGGCGACGCCTGCACCAGCGCGCTGGTGCCCGCGATGATCGCGACGCGGCGCTCGACGCGCTGCTCCATGTGCACGCCGAGCTCGGGGTAGTACGTGTCGTTCCACGCGTCATCGAGGTCGTACACGCAGTGCAGGCGGAGCGACGCCGACATCGCGAAGCGCGGGAAGCGCACGATCTGCGCGACGAACCCGACGTCGAGCGCGAGGATCGACGACACGATCGGCGCGAGCGGCACGCTCGCCGAGAGATCGAGATCGTCGGTGAGCCCGTAGCGACCGTGCACGCGGTGCTCGGGGATCGGCGCGGCGAAGCCGAGGTTGCTCTGCAGCGGCCCACCCACGAGCACACCGACCTCGGTGCGCCCGCGACCCACCGTGCGTGCGAGCTGGCGCGTGGCGCAGGCCGAGGTCGCGACGACGCCGATCGCGGCGAGGGCGAGCGCGAGGAACGGCCGGCGCACGGGCGCTGCTTGTACCACGGCGAGCCCGCGTGAACGGGCACGATGCTACGCTCGCGCGGTGGTCGACGCGAAGGTCACGCTCCACGTCCTGATCGACCTCCATCGAGCGCTCACGAACGAGCCCTCGCTCGAGAAGCAGCTCGACCGCGTCGCGCGTGCCGCGCTCGCGCTGCTCGAGGCGGATCACGCGTCGATCCGCGTGCTCGACGAGACGGGCACGGAGCTGCTCTCGGGCGCGCGCGCCGGCACCGGCGTGCAGTACCGGCCCGTCACCTTCGGTCGCGGCGTCGGCGTCGCGGGCTGGGTCGTCGATCACAACGAGACGGTGCGCATCGACGACGTCACGACCGACGCGCGCTTCGTCGACGTGCGAGGGCAGGGCTTCGCGATCCGCTCGATGCTCGCGGTGCCGCTCGCGATCACCGGTGCGGTGATCGGCGTGCTCGTGGTGACGAGCGAGCGCGTCGGCGCGTTCGACGCGTCGAAGGAGGACCTCGCGATCCTGCTCGCGTCGATCGCGGTCTCGCCGATCGAGCGCGCGCGCCTCGAGGAGATCGCGCTGCGCGATCCGAGCACGCGCGCGTTCGGCGCGCGGTACCTCGCGCCGAGGCTCGCGGGCGAGGTGCATCGCGCGCGCGAAGGGCGCGTCGCGCTCTCGGTGATCGCGCTCGATCTCGATCCGCTGCCCGAGCTGCGCGAGGAGCTCGGGCGCGCCGCGATCGACGCGCTGCTGCGCGTGTCGGTCGATCGCATCCTCGCGGTGGTGCGCGCGCGCGGCGTGGTGATCCGTCGCGACGGAGGCGAGCTGGTGATCGTGCTCCCGCAGCACGACGCCGACGACGCGGAGCGCATGGCGGATCGCATCGGCGACGCGCTCGCGAAGCGCGTGACCGAGCTCGGGCCGGGGCTCGAGGCGCTCGAGCTCACCGCGAGCTTCGGCGTCGTGCAGTGGGACGGCGCAGAGAGCCCGACGCGGCTCGAGCGTCGCGCCGACGACGCGCTGCGCGCCGCGAAGCAGCGCGGACCGGGCGCGATCGCCGTGTGGCCCTCGGGCGAGCGCGCGCTCGAGGGCTGACGATCCGACGTCCCACATCGGCGCTCCGCGGCGCCGAAACGGCCCTCGGCGAGCTCACCCGACTCGCGATACGCTCGCGGCCTCGTGCCAACGAACGGGAAGGAACACGACCATGGGAGCCGCAGAGTCCTGGACGCGTGAGAGCGAGCCAGCACGCCAGCCGACGCTCGACGATCTTTTTCCGCCTTCGCCGAGCGCACCTCCGGCCGAGCTCACGGCCGCATCCACCGCGTACAAACGCAGCGCCTGGCTCGCGTGCGCGGGCCTCTTCGGCTTCGTCGCGGTCTACCTCGGGCTGATCGCGTACCTCGCGCGCGTGGTGTATCGCCTGCTCGGCAACGCGATCGCCCACGGCGGCAACGTGCTCCTCGCCGCCGGGATCTCGCTGCCCGCGCTCTTCTTCATCGCGTTCCTGGTGCGCGGGCTCTTCGTCGTGAAGCACGCGAAGGATCCCTCGCTCGTCGAGCTCGACGAGCAGCGCGAGCCGTTGCTCTTCGCGTTCCTGCGCCGCCTCGCCGACGAGACCGGCGCGCCGCGCCCGCACCGCGTGTTCGTCTCGGCGCGCGTGAACGCGAGCGTGTTCTACGACCTCTCGTTCTGGAACCTGATCTTCCCGTCGAAGAAGAACCTCGAGGTCGGCCTCGGGCTCGTGAACGCGCTCACGCTCGACGAGCTCAAGGCCGTCATCGCGCACGAGTACGGGCACTTCGCGCAGCGCACGATGGCGGTCGGTCGCTGGGTGTACGTCGCGCAGCAGATCGCGGGGCACATCATCGTGTCGCGCGGCGTGTTCGATCGCGTGCTCTCGTTCATCTCGAGCATCGACATCCGCGTCGCGTGGATCGGCTGGATCATGCGGCTCTTCGTGTGGGCCATCCGCTCGGTGCTCGACACGGTGTTCCGCGTCGTCGTGCTCGCGCATCGCGCGCTCGGGCGCGAGATGGAGCTGCAGGCGGATCGCGTCGCGGTGTCGGTGAGCGGGAGCGACAGCCTCGTTCACGCGCTGCATCGCCTCGGGCCCGCAGACGAGGCGTGGGAAGAGGCGATCGCGTTCACGCACGAGGAGGCGGTCGCGGGGCGCCCGGTCGCGGATCTCCTCTCGGTGCAGTCGGCCGCGCTCGAGCACCTGCGGCGCATCCTGAGCGAGCCCGGGTTCGGCCTCACGCCCGACCGGCCCGAGAGCGCGGCCGTGCATCGCGTGTTCGACTCCGAGCTCGCGCAGCCACCGCGCATGTGGATGACGCACCCGCCGAACCGCGAGCGCGAAGAGCACGCGAAGGCGATCTACCTCGGGTCGTCGCTCGATCCGCGCCCGGCGTGGGCGCTCTTCTCGGATCCCGAGACGCTGCGTCGCGAGATCACGCGCAGCTTCCTCGCGCTGCTCTTCGCGAAGATCCCGAACGCCTCGGCCGAGCCGGTGCCCGAGGCCCAGAGCCTCGCGAAGTTCGAGGAGCGCTTCGCGCGCGCGTCGCTCGACCCGCGTTATCGCGGCGCGTACCTCGGGCGTGCGATCGCCGCGTACCACGAGTCGCCCGAGCTCATGGTCTCGATCGATCGCGAGGACGGTGATCGCGAGGCGCTGCTCGCGCGCTTCGAGGCGCTCTATCCGAGCTCGCTCGGTGAGGAGCTCGCGAAGTACCGCGAGCGCCGCGAGGAGGAGTCGCTGCTCGAGGGGCTCTCGGACGGAGTGCTCACCGCGCCGGGTGGTGTCATCCGCTATCGAGGCCGCGAGATCCCGCGCAAGGAGCTCGCCTCGGTGATCGAGGGCGTGCGCTCGGAGCGACGCGAGATCGAAGCGCGCATCCTCGAGCACGATCGCGCGTGCCGCGCGGTGCACCTCGATGCCGCGCGCGCGCTCGGCGGCGGATGGGAGGCGTACCTCGAGAGCCTGCACGCGCTGCTGCACTACGCGACCCACGCGTTCCGCGATCTCGCGGACGCGCACGGGCACCTGCACCACGTGCTGCGCATCGTGCTCGCCGACGGGAGCGTGAGCAGCGACGAGCGCGTCCGCGTGCTCTCGGCGTCGAGCGATCTGCAGCACGTGCTCGAGCAGGTGTGGTCGCAGAAGCCGCAGCTCGTGCTGCCGCCCGCGGTGCGCGCGCGCTTCGCGGATCTCGGCGGGTTCACGGTGCTCGAGGACTCGCTCGGCATGAACGACCCGTCGCCCGAGAACCTCGGCGACTGGCTGCAGAAGGTCGACGGATGGGCGGCGGGCGCGTCGGGTGATCTCAAGGCGCTCGCCGACGCGACGCTCGATGCGTTGCTCGACGTCGAAGAAGCGATCGCGCGACAGCTGCGCGAGGGGATCGAGCCCGGCGAGGCGCCCGAGCCCGCGCGCGTTCCGGAGCGATACCGCACCTGCGTCGTCGGCGCGGAGCGCGAGCGCCAGAAGAAGCTCGGGTGGTGGGATCGCTTCCAGACCGCCGACGGGTTCCTCCCCGGCGCGGCGCGCTTCGCGGTCGCGAGCGCGCTGCTGCTGCCCGCGCTGCTGATCGGCGGGCGCATCGGCGGCTCGACGGTGCACGTGTTCAACGGCCTGCCGATCCCGGTCGTGGTCTCGATCGACGGTGACGAGGTCGACGTGGGCGCCCGCAGCGCGGCGACGCTCGAGCACGACGCGTCGGAGCACGCGCACGTCGTCACGCGGACGCGCGACGGGCGGGTGGTCGAGGACTTCGAGGCGAGCGTCGGCGGAGGGTTCGCGGAGTACGCGTACAACGTCGCGCAGGCGACGGTGCTCGTGCAGTGGACAGCCGTGTACGGGCCGGGACTACCGCCGCCGGAGCGTGTGCTCGGCGCGCCGCGCTGGCGCGTCGCGGAGGAAGACGCGGTGTTCACCGCGCCTCCGACCTCCGTCTCGGTGAGCTCGCACTCGAGCTCGGCGCGTCGCACCGTGCTCGAAGCGGTCGCGAGCGCCCCGCCGGCGTCGCAGCTCTCCGCGCTGACGACCGAGGACGACCGCCTCGCGATGCTGCGCGCGCACGTGCTCTTCGATCCCGTCGACTCGCAAGCCTTCGGCGAGTGGGTCGCGTTCGCGTCGCAGACGCCCGCGATGCTCCCCGTGCTGCGCGAGCGCGCGCAGATCGAGCCCGAGGCCGTGCTCGTCGCGCGCGCGCTGCAGGACGCCGGCGACCCCGAGGCGTGCCCGCGCGCCACCGTGCGCGCGACGGAGCGACCCGACGACGCCGATCGCGCCTACGTCGCGATCCGCTGCATGACCGACGCGCAGGCGCGCCGCGCGGCGTACGCGCGCCTCTACGAAGCGCATCCCGAGAACGGCTGGACCGCGTTCGCGGTCGCGCACGATCTCGCGCGCGCGCAGCGCTGGCAGGACGCGCTCGTCGCGTGGAGCACCGCGGTGCAGACGCCCGCGCTGCGCGGGCTGCTCGACTACGCGCGCACCGAGATGTTGCGCACCCAGCGCGCCGCGGCGCTCCACCAGGACCCCGCGGGCGCGCGCGCGTTCATCGAGGCGCCCGACGGCAGCGGCGGCATGCTCGACTTCTTCCTGCGCCTCGAGTCGCCCCCTCACGCCGACGAGCCGCCGGCGTACGCGGCGTATCGACAGCTCGCGTCCGGGGCGGTGCTCCACGCGGTGCAGGCGATCGAGTCCGCGGTGCCCGATGCCGCGGGGCGCGCACCGCTCGTCGCGCTCGCCGCGGCGTCGGACGGTGCGTCGGGGGACCTCGTCCAGCGTGCGCTGTCGCTCGATCCCGAGTCGCTCGGTCCGCCGGGCCTGCACGCGGTCGCGGCGCTCGCGATCCGCGAGCATCGTGATCCCTCGCCGTACCTCGCGCGCCTGCGGGCGGTCGACGACGATCACGTCTACGACGGGCTCGCCGACGTGCTCGCGTCGCCCACGCTCGCCGACGATCCCAGCGCGCTCGAGGCGATCGCGTCGCGCGCGCTGCTCGCGACGCGCGGGCACGTGATCGCGATGGGTGTGATCGTGCTGGGCGATCGCGCGCCCACGTCGTGGCGCGACGAGGCGCGCGCGCTGCTGTTCGCGCCCGAGCGCCCGTACTTCCGCTGATCCGAGGCGCCGCTCGCGCGGCGCCCGCGCTCCGTGTCGCATATGCCTTGACAGGCATATGCTGTGGTGCGCATATACGTCCTCGTGATGCACGCGTCGTTCGCAGCGCTCGCGGAGCCGAACCGGCTCCGGATCGTCGAGCTCCTCCGCACGGGGCCGCGCCCCGTGAACGACATCGCGGAGCGGCTCGAGCTCAACCAGCCGCAGGTCTCGAAGCACCTCCGCGTGCTCAAGGAGGCGGGGCTCGTCGACGTCCAGCCGCGCGCGCAGCAGCGCCTGTACGCGCTCGAGCCGCGCCCGCTGCGCGAGCTCCACGACTGGATCGAGCGCTACCGGCGCGTGTGGGACGCGCGCTTCGACGCGATGGACGAGGTCATCGCGGAGCTGCAGCGCGACGACGAGGCTCGTGGTCGGAAGAAGACGAAGAAAGGATGAGGTCGGTATGAGCGAGACGTCGATGGAGCTCCGGGGCGATCGAGAGATCATCATCGCGCGCACGTTCCGCGCGCCGCCGCGCATCGTGTTCGAGGCGTACACGAAGCCCGAGCACGTGAAGCGCTGGTGGGCGCCGAAGTCGCTCGGCTGCGAGGTCACGTCGTGCGAGGCCGACGTTCGTGTCGGGGGTCGATATCGCTTCGTCACCCGCGCGGGCGGGCAGGAGTTCGCGTTCTCCGGCACGTACACCGAGGTCTCGTCGCCGACGCGGCTCGTCTACACGCAGGTGTTCGAGCCGATGGCCGACGCCGGGCACGCGGTCGTGACGGTGACGTTCGAGGAGCACCAGGGCACGACGCGCTACGTGTCGCACGAGCTCTATCCGTCCGCCGAGGCGCGCGAAGCGGCGCTCGCGTCGGGCATGGAGCACGGGATGCGCGAGACGATGCGCCAGCTCGACGAGGTCGTGGCCTCGCTCGTGGGGGACGCGCGGTGAGCGCGGTGGCGCGCGTCGAGGCCTCGAGCGCGCCCTCGTCGTCGGCAGTGGCCGCGCGCCTCGCGCTCGGTGCCGCTGCCGCGACGCTCGCGCTCCTCGCGAGCCTCCACGTTCTGAGCCCCGAGCTCGACCCGACGTGGCGGATGGTGAGCGAGTACGCGTACGGCCGGTTCGGGTGGGTGCTCTCGCTGATGTTCGTCGCGTGGGGGCTCGCGTCGTGGGCGCTCGCGCTGGCGCTGCGGCCGCGCGTCTCGACGCGCGGAGAGCGCGTCGGGTGGGCCTTCCTCGTGCTCGCGGGGGTGGGCCAGGCGATGGCGGCGGTGGTCGACGTGCAGCATCCGCTGCACTCGCTCGCCGCGCTGATCGGCATCCCGAGCCTTCCGATCGCGGCGCTCCTGCTCACCGCGCCGATCGCGCGCGAGCGGCCGGCGCTGCGCTGGGCGGCGCACGCCACGTGGGTGTGCGTCGTGCTGATGGCCGCCGCGTTCGCGCTCTTGATCACGACGTTCGTGCAGGCCGGCGGTGACACGTCGGCCGAGCCGGGCACCGTCACGACGCTGCCGCCCGGCGTGATCGCCGTGGTCGGTGTCGCGAACCGGCTGCTCGTCGTCGCGTACTGCGCGTGGGTCGCATCCGTCGCGTGGCACGTCGCGCCCCGCTCGTCGTGAGCGCCGTGCGATGCTCGGGTGATGATCGAGAAGCTCGAGTACACGCACGGCGGCGTCACCTTCGAGTCGCACCTCGCGTTCCCGACGGGCCCAGGTCCACACGGCGCGATCCTGGTCGCGCCGACGTGGCGAGGGCAGAGCGACTTCGAGCGCGCGAAGGCCGAGCGCATCGCGTCGGAGCTGGGCCTCGCGGGCGCGGCGATCGACGTCTACGGCAAGGGCATCCTCGGCACGAACGCGATCGAGTGCGGCAAGCTGAACACGCCGCTGCGACGTGATCGCGGGCTGCTCCGCGGGCGCAAGCTCGCGGCGCTCGACGCGCTGCGCGCCCATCCGCGCGTCGACGCGTCGCGGCTCGGCGCGATCGGCTTCTGCTTCGGCGGGCTCTGCGTGCTCGACCTCGCGCGCGCCGGCGCCGACCTGCGCGCGGTGATCTCGTTCCACGGGGTCCTCGATGCGCCCGAGGGGCTCGAGGTCGGGCCGATCCGCGCGAAGATCCTCGCGCTGCACGGCCACGACGATCCCCTCGCGACGCCCGAGCAGCTCCTCGCGTTCGAGACCGAGATGACGAAGCTCGGTGCCGACTGGGAGGTCCACACTTACGGCGCGACCACGCACGCGTTCACGAACCCGACGGCGAACGATCCCGCACGCACGATGTACTCGGAGCGCGCGGACCGTCGCTCGTGGATCGCGATGCGCGCGTTCCTCGAGGAGACGGGGCTGCTCACGCGCTGAGCGCGCGCGACGGATCTTCGATCACCTCGCGGAAGCGCGTCGCGAGCTGGCCCGCCTGGAAGCCGTCGAGGATGCGGTGATCGAGCGTCACGCCGAGCTCGATCACCGGACGCACCTCGACGCGCCCGTCGATCGCCACCGGCGTGTCCTGGATCGCGCCCACGGTGATCACGAGGGGCGTGCGCGCGAACGGAACCAGCGGCGCGAGCGCGCTCGTCAGCCCGAACGTGCCGACGTTCGTCACCATCACGCTGCCGAACGCGTCGAACGGGATCCCGACGCGCCGCAGATCGAGCCCGAGGTCGTACCCGAGCGTCTCGGCTGCGCGCATCGCGGGACCGATCAGCGCATCGGGCAGGCGCTCCATCAGGCGCGACGTGACGTCGAGCGACGGGTCGCGGTGCGCGCGCACGCGCTTCGCGAGGTGATCGAGCTCGGTCGCGATCGCGACGGGATCCTTCTCGTCCGCGTCCTTCACCAGCGCGCCGAGCAGATCCTCGCCGCCGTCGCGCGCGATCTGGAAGAACACGTCGATGCGATCGCGCGCCCAGATGCCGCGACCGCGGCGCACGATCGCGTTCACGTCGGGGCGCGCCGCGAGCGCCATCGCCGCGGCCTTCCCGACGAGGTGCGTGATCGTGACGTGCACTCCGGTGCGCGCGCGAGTCTCCTCGATCCACGCGAGCGCGCGCGTCGCGTCGACGTCGAGGAACCCGTACACGCTGGGATCGGAGGGTCGCTTCCACGCGTGGAGCGCCATGCGGCGCCACGGATGCCGCAATCGGAGGCGATGGAAGCGCGGGGCCAACCCCGCACAGGTAGACACGCGCACGTCGCTGTCAGCGTGGCCGCGAGGCTCGGTCGGCCGTAGGGATCGCCCGTGGACGCGGCCGACACGAGGACCTTCGAGGTGCGCGGGATGACGTGCGCGACCTGCGCGAAGCGGGTCGAGCGCGCGCTCTCGAAGATCGAAGGCGTCGAGCGATGCGAGGTCGATCTGGTGCGCGAGCGCGCGCGCGTCACGAGCCGCGCGGACGTCACCACCGAGACGCTCGTCCAGCGCGTCGAGGCGCTCGGCTACGGTCTCGCGCCCATCGACGTCGCCGCGCCAGCCCGAGCGCGCTCGCTGCGCCCGGAGTCGTCGCGCGCCGGCATCGCGCTGGTCCTCGCCGCGCTCGCGATGGGCGCGGCGATGATCCCCGGTGTGCCCGGCGCGCCGTGGCTCGAGATCGTCCTCGCCGCGCTCGCGACCTTCGGACCGGGATGGCCGATCCTGCGGAAGGCCGCGCGCGAGGCCGTCGCGCGCGAGGCGAGCATGGACACGCTCGTCGCGATCGGCGCGCTCGCCGCGCTCGGCGTGTCGCTCGCGATCGCGCTGCGACACCTCGGCCACGCGATGCACGTGCACACGTACGCCGAGACCGCCGCGATGATCGTCGCGTTCGTGCTCACCGGGCGCGCCCTCGAGGAGCGCGCGAAGCAGCGCGCGACCGCTGCGATCCGCGCGCTCGCCGCGCTGCGTCCCACCACCGCGCGCGTGGTGCGGCACGGCGTCGAGGCGGTGATCCCGGCGAGCGAGCTGCGCCCCGGGGACGAAGCGCGCGTCGGCGCGCACGAGCGCATCCCCGCGGACGGCACCGTGCTCGAGGGCGAGGCGTGGATCGACGAGTCGTGGCTCACCGGCGAGAGCGTCCCGGTGCGGCGCGCCGCCGGGGATCGTGTGCTCGCGGGCACGCTCGCCGCGGGGACCGCGCTGCGCATCGCGGTGATCGCGGCCGGGGAGGGCACCGAGCTCGCGCGCGTCGAGCGCCTCGTCGAGCGGGCCCAGGCGTCGCGCGCGCCGATCGTGCGGGTCGCCGATCGCGTGAGCGCGGTGTTCGTGCCGGTGATGATCGCCATCGCGGGCGTCACGGCGCTCTCGTGGTGGCTGCTCGGTCGCGGCGTCGAGCCCGCGCTCATCGCGGGCGTCTCGGTGCTCGTGGTCGCGTGCCCGTGCGCGCTCGGGCTCGCGACGCCGACCGCGATCACGGTCGCGATCGGGCGCGCCGCGCGACACGGGATCCTCGTGCGCGACGCCGCGGCGATCGAGGCGCTCGCGCGCGTGCAGGTCGTCGCGCTCGACAAGACGGGCACGCTCACCGAGGGACGCCCCGAGCTCGTGCGCGCCCACGGGATCGCGGGCCAGGACGACGTCGCCGCGCTGCGTCTCGCCGCGGCGGTCGAGCTGCTCAGCGAGCACCCGATCGCGCGCGCGATCGTCGACGGCGCGATGGCGAAGAAGCTCGACGTGCCCGACGCGCACGAGGTGATCGCGACCCCGGGCGTGGGCGTGCGCGGCATCGTCGAGGGACACGCGGTCGAGGTGCGCTCGATCGACGAGACGATCGCCGCCTCACTCGACCCCGCGGCGCGCGCCTCGCTCGACGCGGACCGCGCGGACGCGTCCACGGTCGTGCTGGTGCGCGTGGACGAGCGCCCGGCCGCGCTCTGCGCCGTGCGCGACGTGCTGCGCGAGGGCAGCGCCGATGCGATCGCCGCGCTCCGCGCGCTCGGGCTCGACGTGCACCTGCTGAGCGGCGATCACGCGTCGAGCGCGCGCGCGATCGCGCACGAGCTCGGCCTCCGCGAGGACGAGGTGCGCGCGGGCATGCGCCCCGAGGACAAGTCGGAGGCGCTCGCGTCGCTGCGCGCGCGTGGTCCGGTCGCGATGGTCGGCGACGGCGTGAACGACGCGCCGGCGCTCGCGGCGGCCGACGTCGGCATCGCGATGGGCAGCGGCGCCGCGGCGGCGGTCGAGAGCGCCGGCGTCACGCTCGCGCAGCCCGCGCCCGCCCGCATCGCGGAGGCCGTCGCGCTCGCGCGCGCGACGATGCGCGTGGTGCGACAGAACCTCGGCTGGGCCTTCGGGTACAACCTCGTCGCGGTGCCGTTCGCGGCGCTCGGCGGGTTCGGGCTCGTCGCGGGCACCAGCGGGCCGGCGCTCGCGGCCGGCGCGATGGCGATGAGCTCGGTGACCGTCGTGCTCAACTCGCTGCGCCTCGGCGCGCAGCGCCTCGGGCGCGATCGCGACATGCCCTGACACGCACGTGGCTCGGCGCCACGCGGATGGTGAGCACCGAGACTGGCACGTACGTCGCAAAACATCCGCGTGAGCGCGCAGCACTGGACGCGCGGCGGAGGTGGCTCGTGGCGGTGAACAAGCGAGCGTCGGCGGTCTCTCTCGGTGTGTCGATGGTGCTGGTGCTGACGCTCTTCGCGGGCAGCGCGCTCGGGCAGCAACGAGCCCTCGTGTCGCGCCTCACGGGCACGCCGGCACCCGCGAGCGAGACGCTCTCGCTCGTCTTCCGCGTGCGCGGCCTGCGCAGCGATCGCGGGCAGGTGATGGGCGCGCTCTTCGATCGACCGGAGCGCTGGGTGCGCGCGGGCGAAGAGGTCGCGGCGTGCCACGTGCGGATCCGCGGCCGCGAGGCGCGCTGCGAGCTGACCGTGCGGCCGGGGCGCTACGCGTTCGCGTTCGCGCACGACGAGGACGGCGACGGCCGCTTCGATCGCGACTTCCTCGGCATCCCGCAGGAGGGCTACGGCTTCTCCAACAACGTGCGGCCCTCGCTCTCGCTCCCGAGCTTCCAGTCCGCGGCGTTCGCGTTCCGCGAGGCCCCGAGCGGTGAGCTCGTCGTGACGACGCGCTACGGCATCTGAGGGCGGCGCACGACGCTGTCCGGCGTCTCTCCCGCGCCCGTCCGGATCACCCCGCGCTCCGTGTAGATCGCCCGCACCAAGCGCGCCGGCGTCACGTCGAACGCGGGGTGACGACACGGGATCCCGTCCTCCACGAGCACGCTCGCGCCGACCTTCGCGACCTCGTCGCGCGAGCGCTCTTCGATCGGGATCGCGCTGCCGTCCGGAGTGCGGCGATCGATCGTGCTCCACGGCGCCGCGACGGTGAACGGCACCTCGTGCGCGCCGCACAGCACCGCGAGCCCGTAGGTGCCGATCTTGTTCGCGACGTCGCCGTTCGCCGCGATGCGATCCGCGCCGACCACCGCGAACCCGATCTCGCCGCGCGACAGGAAGTGCCCCGTCATCGAGTCGGTGATGACCTCGACCGGGATGCCGTCGTGGTGGAGCTCCCACGACGTGAGCCGCGCGCCCTGCAGGTACGGACGCGTCTCGCACGCGAGCACCTTCGCGATCCGTCCCTCCGCGTGCGCGGCCCGGATCACACCGAGCGCGGTGCCGTACCCACCCGTCGCGAGCGCGCCCGCGTTGCAGTGCGTGATCACGGTCGCCCCCATCGGGACGTCCTTCGCGCCGAGCGCGCCCATCGCCTTGCACGCCGCGACGTCCTCGCGATGGATCGCCTCCGCCTCCGCGATCATCCGCGTCGCGCGCGCGTCGGGCTCGAGCTTCGCGACGTCCGCCGCGGTGCGCGCCATCCGCGCGATCGCCCACGCGAGGTTCACCGCGGTCGGGCGCGTCGCGTCGAGCGCGCGCCCCGCGACCCCGATCGCCATCAAGAACACCGCGGCGTCCCCGCGCTCCTGCGCCGCGAGCTGCGCCAGCCCGTACGCCGCCGTGATCCCGATCGCCGGCGCGCCGCGCACCACCATCGTGCGGATCGCGTCCGCGACCTCGTCCGCCTTGCGCAGCCGCAGGTAGCGGATCTCGGTGGGCAGGAGCCGCTGATCGAGGAGCAGGACCTCGTTCGTCGCGGGCTCGTACTCGACCGCGAAGAACGCGCGGCTTCCGGAGAGCGGCTCGCGGGAGAGCTCGGGCAGGCGCATCGTCGCCAGCATAACCGCCGCAGCGGGCGCGCCGAGGTGACGTTCGCGCAGCACGTGGGCCGCTCGGTGTGGGTGTCGCGCGTGGCGCGGGTGTGACGAGAACGCGCGTATCGTGACCGGTTCGGCACTTCCGTGTTTCCGGCTGTGGCGCGGCGCGTCATCGAGGCGAAACGCGGCAGGGGGTGGCGACTGAGTTATCCACGGAACCTGTGGATAACTTGTGGAGCACTGGGGGGCGTTTGTGGATCGTGCGTGACGCACCCCGGGTCGGCGGTCGACGCCGCCCGCGCGCGCATGAGAGCCTCGACCCGCCATGATCCCGGCGACGCACTACCGTCACTCGAACCGCCTCTCGCTCCTCTGGCTCCCGCCGGCGCTCGCCGTCTGCGGCGCGATCGCGTTCGTGGCGGCGTTCGTCTACGCGTACGTGATGGTCTACGTGCCGGTGGTGCAGCTCGCCTTCTTGCTGCCGCTGCTCTTCGGCGCGGGCATGGGCGCGGTCATCGCGTTCGTCCTCAAGAAGGCGAAGGTGCGCAGCCCCTTCATCGCCACGGGCATCGCGTTCCTCGTGACCGCGGGGTCGTACGCGCTCTCGTGGATCCCGTGGACGTACGCGACGTTCGCGCGCGCCGACGTCCCGGGCCTGACGTTCCTCGACGTGCTCTGGCCGCCCTCGCTCGTCGCGATGATCGCGGGCATCTACGAGACCGGCGCGTGGTCGATCGGCACGGGCGGCGGCGAGGCGGTCAGCGGCGTGATGCTCGGCGTCTGCTGGCTCATGGAGGCGCTCTTCGTCCTCGGCGTCGTGCCCTTCGTCGCGTACGGCGTCGCGGCGGGCGGCGTGTTCTGCGAGAAGTGCGAGCGCTGGTGCACCTACGCGTCCGACGTGATGCGCCTGCCGGTGTCGGCGCAGCGCGAGCTCGCGCCGCGGCTCGACGATCGCGATCTGCGCGTGCTGACCGAGGTCCCGCGCGCGCAGCCCTACGACAACCCGTTCCTCGTCGTCGACCTCGCGATGTGCAGCGGCTGCGGCGAGACGAACACGCTCTCGCTCACCCACGTGCACCGCACCCAGCAGGGCAACCGCGAGCAGATCGCGCGCACGCGGGTGGTCGACCACGTGCTGCTCACGCGCGAGCAGGCCGAGTGGGTGCGGCGAGGCTGAGCACGTGGAAGCGCTCTTCGGGCTCGTGGTGCTGCTCGCGATCGGCGGCTCGTTCGTCGCCTTCGTGGTGCTGCTCGTCGTGCTCGGACAGCGCCAGGCGCAGGCGAGCCGCGAGCGCTTCGCGCGCTCGGTCGAGGCGCTCGGGCTCACGCTGCAGGGCACGCACGAGGCGGTCGCGGTGCGCGACGGCGTCGGCGTTCGCGTGCAGCTCACGAGCGAGTCGCGCGGGAGCGGGAAGCATCGCCGCCGCGTGAACGTGACGCGCTACTACGCGTACCCCGATCCGCCGCTGCGCATGGGGCTCGAGCTCTCGGAGCAGACCGCGATCCTCGGTGACCTGCTCGACTTCGCCGGACTCTCGAGCGACGTCGTGCTCGGCGACCCGGCGCTCGACGCGGCGCTGCGCATCAAGGCGATCGAGCCCGATCACGCGCGCGCCGTCCTCCGCGAGCCGACGGTCGGTCCGCCGGTCCTCGAGGCGTGCCGCATCGGTCGCTTCGCGCTCGCCGACGGACAGGCGTTCCTCCAGCACGACGGCTGGGCGCTCGACGCGCCGCAGCTCGGCGCGCGGCTCGGCTGCCTGCATCGCGCCACGCACGCGCTGATCGCGGCGCGGCGGCGGTGGCGCGCGACGTGGGAGCACGCGCTCGACGCGTCGTGGGGCGCGATCGCGACGACCGAGGGCCTGACGTACGACGCGACGCGCTCGCAGATCTACGGGCGCGTCGCCGACACGAGCGTGCAGGTCGTCGTCACGACCGAGAAGGGCGCGCTCGTGACGCGCGCGGAGGCGCGCTTCGATCCGCCGCTCGGGCTCGGGCTCTCGGTGTACCGCACCGGCGTCGCGGAGAACGTGGGCAAGCTGTTCGGCGCGCAGGACGTGCAGGTGGGGGTCGCGGCGTTCGACGCGGCGTTCACGGTGAAGGCGCGCGACGAGGCGGGCGCGCGGCGCGCGCTCGGCGGAGAGGCCGCGGAGGCGATCGTGCGGATCGCGACGATCGCGCGCGCCGTGAGCGCGGACGACGCCGGGATCCGCGTGCAGCTGGACGGAGTCGCGCACGACGCGCGCGCGGTCGGGACCGTCGTGCGCGCGCTCGCGGAGGCCGCGCGCGGGATGCGCGGCGTCGGCGGCGCGGTGCCGGCCGGCGCTTATCGCTGAGCTCGAGAGAGCGTCGCGACGACGACGCGCGGAGCCTCGGGGCCCTCGCCGTCGGGATCGAAGCGCGCCGCGATCACGTCGCCTGCGCGCACGACGTGCTCGGTCGGGACGATCGGCGCGAACGCGGTGCGATCGATCTCGACGTGCGCGCGGGGCGCGCGGGCTCCGTCGATCGTGTCCGCGTGCTCCGCGAAGGTGACGCGCTCGGTTCCGTCCACCGCGATCGCGACCGCCGGCGGATCGATCACCGCGCCCGCGGTCGGCACGCCGATCGATCCGTCGCGCAGCAGCGCGGCGCCGCCGTAGCACCACGCGCCGCCCGCGCACGACTCGGCCACGTGGATCCAGGTCGCGAGCCGATCTCCGGTGCGCGCCTCGATCGCGAGCGACTCGCTTCCCGCGACCTGCACCGTCGCGGGGCCCTCGGCGATCGGCACGATCGCCATGCGATCGCGCGGACCGATCGCGTGCACCGCGCCGCGCGCCGGCAGCGGCACGACGGTCCCGCGCCGATCGAGGAGCACGACGGGCACGAGGTTGCTCCCGAGCTCGCCCGCGGTGACCAGCGCTCCGTCGCGCGCGGGCACCGCGAAGAGGCGGTAGCGCCCGAGATCGGGCGCGATGCCGGCGGGCGCGGTGGAGATCCGTCCTCGCGCGTCGATCGTGCGGGTGACGATCGCACCGTCCGCCCAGACGACGGCGATCCACGCCGACGAGCTCGCGACGATCTCTCGCGCGACCTCGACGCCGAGATCGATCGGCGCGGAGAGCGCCGGGCCAGGCCCGACCTGCGCGGTGACGAGGTGCGGGTCGCCGTCGATCTCCGTCGTCCAGAACGCACGCACCGACCGTCCGAGCGCGACGAGGCGCAGATCGCCGTCGGAGGGCGCGAGCGCGCCGAGATCGATCGTGCGGCACGCGGACGTCGCGCACGCATCGCACTCCGACAGATCGAGCGCCGCGCAGCCGGCACGACACGCGAGCCCACCGCTCGCGAAGCCCCGCGACGTGCAGGTCTCGCCGTGCAGATCCGCGCCGTCGCAGGCCTCGCGCGTGTGGTTGCACTCGACGGCGCACGCCATCTCGTCACCGCACCCACCCTGGCAGCGCTCGACGCATGCGACGGCGTGGTCCTCGACACGCCCGTTCCCGCAGGTCGCTTCGATCGAACGCCCCGCGGGGACCGCGATCGGGCTCTCCCGCGCCAGGCGATCACAGGGCATCCGCGCCTCGGCCCGATCGGAGGCGGGAGGCGCGCCGCCGCACGCGGCGATCACGATCGCGAGGACCAAGCTCGTTCGCACCGTCCCACTCTCGCACGGAGCCCGCTGGAGCCGCGATTGCACCACGCGACGACGCCAGGAGGCCTTCGATGTCGCGACGCTGCAGCCACGTGGATCAGGTCACCGGAGCCCCGTCCGCCGAGCCCGCCGCCGGGTGCGAGGAGTGCCTCGCGATGGGCGACACCTGGGTCCACCTCCGCAGGTGCCGGACGTGCGGTCACGTCGGCTGCTGCGACAGCTCGAAGAACCGCCACGCGACGAAGCACTTCCGCGAGACCGGGCACCCGATCATCAGCTCCGCGGAGCCGGGCGAGACGTGGAGCTACTGCTACGTCGACGACCTGATGCTCGATCTCGGATCGCCGCGCGCGCATCCCTGAGCGTCACGCGCCGCGGATCGGCTCTCCCTCGAGGCGCGCCCACGCGCTCGCGAGCCGCTGCGCGCGCCCCTTCGCCGCGACGCCGAAGATCGCACGGTCGCGCGCCCACCGCGTGCGCGTCGCCTCGTCGACCGACGACCAGCACGGCTCGCACGCCTCGATCGCGGTGCGCGTCGTCGCGATCACGCCGCCCACCGCGACGTGGGTCTCGGGCACCGAGGGATCCGCGTCGGTCAGCGCGCGCGCCGCGAGCATCGCGGCGAGCATCGGCTCGCGCACCTCGTGCGGCCACCGCGCGCGCGCGCCGATCGCGAGCAGCCACGCGAGCGCCGCCGCGTGCACGTGCAGATCCTCGACGGTGCGGAACGGCTTCAGGTAGCGGTCGTATCCGTCGCCCGGCAGCACGTCCGCGTCGCTGACGCGCACGTTCTCGAGCGCGAGCGACGCGTGCGGGATCTCGGGCACGAACGGCATCTCGCCGAGCGGCGTGATCGTCACGCCGGGCGCGCTCGCCGCGACGCGCACCATGCGCAGCTCGGGACGCTCGCCCTTCGTCGCGAGCCGCGCGATCACGAGGATCGTCCCCTCGGTGCGTCCCGGCTCGACCGGCGCGCCGAGCGTCACCCAGCTCTTGCGCCCGCTCAGCGTCCACGCGTCGCCGTCGCGCGTCAGCGTCGTCTCGATCGCGCGCGGGTGCGCGCCGCCCTGCTCGGTCGCGGCCAGCGAGGCGGGCGCGTCGGGCGGCAGATCGGGCACCAGCGCGCGCAGCGCCGCGGCATATCCGCCCGCGAACGCGAAGCCGAGCCGGTCCACGCGCGCTGCCCCCGCGATCGCGCGATCGACCGGGCGCTCGAAGTACCGCGTCGCGTCGAGGTGATCCTCCCACCAGTCCGACGCGCGCTCGAACGCGAGCGGCGGATCGAGCGGGCGGAGCACGCGCGTCATGACCTCGTGGAGCATGCGCGCAAGGTATCGCGGCGCGGGAACGCGAGCGACGTCCCGGCGTACGATGCGCGCGATGCTCGAGATGATGGCGGGTCGCGTGCACGAGACGCGCGAGGGGCACTTCGTCGGCACGATCTTCGTGTCTTTCATCGGGCCGCTCTTCCCGCTGCGCACGATGTACGTGACGAGCGAGGAGGTCTCGCGCCACGGCAACGCCACGACGGTGCGCTGGAGCGGCATCGACCTGCCGCTGCACCCGACGAGCGTCGCGCTCGGGTACCTGCGGGTCTGGCTGCCCATCCTCGCGTTCGTCGCGCCGTTCGCGCTGATGTGGGGCGAGAGTATCGACTTCGGGCGGCCCGAGTGGCTCCTGAGCGTCGCGCTGCTCGCGCTGTGGATCGTCGCGCTCGTCGTGCCCGGCAAGCTGCGCGGCGAGCGCGCGAAGCAGATCGAGGTGCTCGGCGCCGCGACCGGCCTCGCGCTCGATCCCGCGGCGCTCGAGCGGGTGCAGCGCGCGGGTCGCGCCGACGTGGTCGGCCACGAGCTCACGCAGCACGGCGTCGCGATCGACGATCCGACGCGCCTCGCCGACGCGGCGCGCGCCGACGTGCTCGCGCTCGCCTACGCCTACGCGCGGTATCGCGCCGTCGACGATCCCGCGTGGCGCGCATGCGCGAGCGCGATGTGGTCGCGCATCGCGCGCGACGGCGTCTGACGCTCTCGCCCCCCGGCCGAGGATCGGCGCCTCGGGCGTCGCGACGTAGTGCGCCCACCCTCGCGCATCCGCGGCCCCGCGTCGCGTGATGGGGCCTCGGGCGTCGCGCGACCGCGCCCCCCGCCTCCGCGACGTCACCCCCGCCTCCGGCGGACGATCCCCCGCCTCCGATCCCCTCGGTCCCCCGGGGACCGTGATCGATCGATGCGGGGCATCGATCGACGCAACGGGGGCGCGCATCGCCCGACGAGGGGGGCGTGCGCGCGGCGCGGGGGGCTCGTGGTGAGCCTGCCTCGGGCCGTGCGCCGTTCACCGGGATCGCGGGCGCGAGAGGCGCTGCCGCGATCGAAAAGGGGCAGATCCTCATGGCCAAGCTCACGATCGGACAGAAGGCGAGCCGCGTGCTCCGGCTCCTCATGGGCCTTCGCAACCCGCGGATCGCCGCGGCGCTGCAGCGGCACGGCTTCGACGACGCGGATCTCGCGCGCGGGCTGTCGCTGCTCGGGCGTCTCACCCAGGGGCGCCTCGCCGCCGCGCCGCTGCCGGCGAGCACCGATCCGCGCGTCGTGGTCGAGCTCGACGCGTGGGAGAACAAGTGGTTCCCGATCTGCGAGGTCGTGCTCCGGAACCACGCGCCCGAGGCGCACGAGCGCGTGTTCCTCAACCTCTCGCAGACGACGGGCCCCGAGGTGATCCTCTCGGTCGGCACGTTCGTCGAGCGCGTCACCGCGCTGCCGCGCGCGCGCACCGACGGCGGGCTCGGCCGCGAGGGCCGCAGCGCGCGCGACCTGCTCGCGAAGCGCGGCCTGACCGACGCGGTGATCGACGACGCGCGCGCGCTGCTCGCGCGCGTCGAGCGCATCGAGCGCACCGAGGAGGCGGCCGCGCCGCGCTCGCCCGAGGACGACGCGCTCGCCGAGCGCGATCTCTGGGCGTGGTACCTCGAGTGGAGCACCATCGCGCGCGCGGTGATCACCGACGGGCGGCTGCTCCGGCAGCTCGGGTTCGGCGGTCGCAAGCCGGGCGCGAGCGAGGGCGACGACGAGGGCGACGAGCCGGAGGTCGACGAGCCCGCGGCGTGATCCGACGACGTCCGGATCGGCGTGACGGATCGTGCCCGAGCCGCCCACTCAGCCGGCGTGACGTGCGCCGGGACACACGGGTTGTGCACGATCCGGCGCGCCGGCATCCTCGCCGTCGTGAACGGACGACTCGCCGTCGGCCTCGCGCTGTGCCTGGCGCTCCCCGGTTGTTACGCGAGCCACGGGCTCGACGGCGAGGGGCCGAGCGGCGAGCTCGACGCGTCGTTGCGCTTCGATGCGTCGCTCCGCTTCGATGCGTCGGTGCCGTCCGACCCGTCGTCGCGCCGCGACGCGGGGGCATCGCGCGATGCGGGTCGCCCGCCGCGCGATGCCCAGCTCCCGAGCGTGCCCGACGCGGGCTACGAGCCCGGCACGCTGGCCGGCGACTACTACACGTTCTGCGTGCGCTACGCGCTGCTCTACTGCGAGCCCAACGCGCGCTGCTGCGACCGACCGGATCGCGTCCTGCCGCCCGGCGAGTGCGACGACATCCTGATCGCAGGGTGCGCTGCGACCGCCGCCGAGCTCGAGCCGCTCCGCGATCAGCTCACGTGGAACCGCGAGGCCGGCGACGCGTGGCTGCGCTCGGTGATCGACGCGGCGCCGTATTGCGACCCGATCCAGATCCCGAAGCAGAACGAGTTCCTCGTCGGCAGCGTGCGCGAGGGCGGCGACTGCACGCCGCCGGTCCCGCCGCGCGAGGATCTGCTCGGCCACTGGGCGCGCTACGTGTGCGAGCCGGGCCTGCGCTGCGAGATCACCGGCACCGTCGACCGCATGCGGGGCCGCTGCACCGACCTCGGCGAGGCCGGCGATCCGTGCACGACGGCGACCGAGGACTGCGTGTCCGGCCTCTACTGCGACGCGCGCGCGGTGAGCGATCCGCGCGCGGCGTCGCCGGGCCTCTGCATGCCGCGCGTGCCGGTCGGCGGCGAGTGCCACGCCGACCACGCGTGCGAGGCGATGTACTGCGATGACGACAACCGCTGTGCGCCGCTCGACGCGCACGACACGTGGTGCATCGCCGTCGTGAACGTCGAGTGAGCCTCAGCTCTCGGCGAGCACCTTGTCGAGGATCTCGTTGACGAGCGCGGGGTTCGCGGTGCCGCGCGTCGCCTTCATCACCTGACCGACGAAGAAGCCGCGCACGGCGGCCTTGCCGGCCTTGAGCTTCTCGACCTCCTTCGGGTTGTCGGCGACGACCTTGCGGATCGCGGCCTCGATCGCGCCGGTGTCGGTCACCTGCGCGAGGCCCTTCTTGTCGACGATCTCCTTCGGGGCCTTGCCGGTCTTCACCATGTCGGCGAAGACGTCCTTCGCGATCTTGCCGTTGATCGTGCCGCCCTCGACGAGCGCGAGCAGCTCCGCGAGGCGCTGCGGCGGGACCGGGAAGCGCGCCTCGAGCCCGTTCGTCGTGGTCTCGCGCAGCACCTCGCTCTGCACGAAGTTCGCGACCTTCTTGCCGAGCGTCGCGAGCGGCTGCTTGGTCAGCGCGGCGGTGTCGATCACCGCCGACTCGAACCACGCGGCGACGCCGGGGTGCGCGCTCAGCACGCGCGCGTCGTACTCGGTGAGGCCGAGCTCGCTCTGCCAGCGCGCGCGGCGCGCCGGGATCGCCTCGGGCATCTTCGCGCGGACCTCGTCGATCCACGTGGGATCGACGCTCAGCGGCGGCAGATCGGGATCGCTGAAGTAGCGATAGTCGTGTGCCTCTTCCTTGCTGCGCATCGAGAGCGTCTTGCCCTGGGGCTCGCTCCAGGTGCGCGTCTCCTGCACGACCTTGCCGCCGCTCGAGACGAGCGCCTCCTGGCGCGCGACCTCGTACTCGATCGCCTTCTTCACGAAGCGGAACGAGTTGATGTTCTTCAGCTCGACGCGCGTGCCGAGCTTCGGATCGCCGACCGGACGGATCGAGACGTTCGCGTCGCAGCGGAACGAGCCCTCCTCGAGGTTCCCGTCGTTCACGCCGGCGAACATCAGGACGTCGCGCAGCACCCTCAGGTACGCCTCGGCCTCGTCGGCGCTGCGCAGATCGGGCGCGCCGACGATCTCGATCAGCGGCACGCCGGCGCGGTTGAAGTCGACGAGCGTGTCGGTCCCCGCTCCCACGCCGTGGAGGTTCTTCGCCGCGTCCTCCTCGAGGTGGATGCGGATGATGCCGACCGTC
Source organism: Sandaracinus amylolyticus (assembly GCF_000737325.1). Lineage (NCBI taxonomy): Bacteria > Pseudomonadati > Myxococcota > Polyangiales > Sandaracinaceae > Sandaracinus > Sandaracinus amylolyticus. The sequence goes on along the minus strand of NZ_CP011125.1, from coordinate 7,140,350 downwards.
TTCTTGCCGCTCGGGCCGTCGATCTCGAGCGCGCCGTGCTCGTTCATCGGCAGCTCGAACTGCGAGATCTGATAGCCCTTCGCGAGGTCGGGATAGAAGTAGTTCTTCCGCGCGAAGCGCGACGCGCTGCGCACCTCGCACCCGGTCGCGAGCGCGGCGCGGATCGCGAGCTCGATCGCCTGGCGGTTCGGCACCGGGAGCGCGCCCGGCAGGCCGATGCACACCGGGCAGATCTGCGTGTTCGGCGGCGCGCCGTACGCGGTCGCGCAGCCGCAGAACATCTTCGTGCGGGTGAGGAGCTGCGCGTGCACCTCGAGCCCGATCACCGTCTCGTACGCCGTGCTCATGATCGCCTCAGCCTCACGCGGAGAAGATGGGGGCGTGGAGATCCTTCCACTCGGTCGCCTGCTCGTACGCGTGCGCGACCTGGAAGAGGAGGTCCTCGCGGAACGCGGGCGCGGTGAGCTGCATGCCGATCGGCAGGCCCTGATCGAGGCCGGCGGGCACGTTGATCGCGGGAAGCCCCGCGAGGCTCGGCGGCAGCGTGAACACGTCCGCGAGGTACATCTCGAGCGGGTTCTGCGTCTTCGCGCCGAGCGGGAACGCGACGCTGGGCGAGGTCGGCGTGAGCACGACGTCGCACGACTCGAACGCCTTCGCGTAGTCGCGCGCGATGAGGGTGCGCGCCTTCTGTGCCTTCGCGTAGTACGCGTCGTAGTAGCCGGCGCTGAGCACGTACGTGCCGAGCATGATCCGGCGCTTCACCTCGGGACCGAAGAGCTGCGCGCGCGTCTTGCCGTACGTCTCCTTGAGATCGCCGGACTCGATGCGCGGCCCGAAGCGCATGCCGTCGAAGCGCGCGAGGTTCGAGCTGCACTCCGCGGGCGCGACGATGTAGTACGCGCTGACCGCGTGCTCCGCGGTGGGGAGCGCGACGTCGACGATGGTGCAGCCGAGCGCGCGCAGCGTGTCGATCGCCTTCGCCATCGCGGCCTTCACGCCGGGCTCGTTGCCCGGGCCGTCCACCGCGTCGCGCACCACGCCGACGCGGAGGCCCTTCACCGGCTTGCCGAGCGCGGCCTCGTAGTCGGCGACCGGCACGTCGGCGCTGGTCGCGTCGCGCGCGTCGTGGCCCGCGACGACCTTCGTGATGCGCGCGCAGTCGCGCACGTCGCGCGCGAAGGGCCCGATCTGATCGAGCGACGACGCGAACGCGATGAGCCCGTAGCGCGAGACGCGCCCGTACGTCGGCTTGAGCGCGACGAGCCCGCAGAACGATCCGGGCTGGCGCACCGAGCCTCCGGTGTCGCTGCCGAGCGAGAGCGGCGCGAAGCCCGCGGCGACCGCGGCCGCGCTGCCGCCCGAGCTGCCGCCCGGCGCGCGCCCCTGGAGCCACGGGTTGTGCACGGCGCCGAACGCGCTGTTCTCGTTCGACGAGCCCATCGCGAACTCGTCCATGTTGCACTTGCCGACGATCACCGCGCCGGCGGCGCGCAGCCGCTCGATCACGTCGGCGTCGTAGGGCGCGATCCAGCCCTCGAGGATCTTCGACGCGCAGGTCGTCGGCGTGCCGCGCTGGCAGAGGTTGTCCTTCACCGCGACCGGCACGCCCGCGAGCGGCCCGAGCGCGTGGCCCGCGGCGCGCGCCCGATCGACCGACGCGGCCGCCGCGAGCGCGCCCTCGGCGTCGACGTACAGGAACGCGTGGATGCCCGCGTCGAGGCTGGTGATGCGCGCGAGCGCAGCGCGCGCGACCTCGACCGCCGAGACCTCTCCCTTCGCGATCGTCTCGGCGATCGCGACGGCGGAGCGCTGGTGCAGCATCACTCGCCCTCCATGACCTTCGGCACCGCGAACGCGCCGGCCTCGCTGCGCGCCGCGGCGCGCAGGGCCTCGTCGCGGCGAAGCGACGCGCGGGGCAGGTCCTCGCGCAGCGGGCACACCATGTCGAGCGCGTGCTGCGTCGGCGGGACGCCCTCGGTGTCGAGCTTCGCGAGCGTCGCCATCGAGTCGAGGATCGAGTCGAGCTGCGCCTGCATCGTGCGCACCTCGTTCTCGTCGAGCGCGAGCCGCGCGAGCGCCGCGACGTGCCGGACTTCCTCGAGACCGATCCGCTGGGTCATGGGTGTCCTCCCGAAAGGGGCGGGACGGTAGCACGCGGCCACGCAACGAGCGGCGGGTGGACCCGATGGGCGCGCTGCATGGCCGAGCACTCCACGCGTGAAGGATCCCGACGGGAGCACATCGGGGGCTACGAGGTGCTCTCGCGGATCGGCGCGGGAGGGATGGCCGAGACGTTCCGAGCGCTGCGGCGCGGGCCGGGCGGCATCGAGCAGCGGGTCTGTCTGAAGCGGATCCTCCCCGCGTGGCAGGACGACGCGCGCTTCGTGCGGATGTTCCTCGAGGAGGCGAGGATCGCAGCGCGCCTGCGGCACGCGACGATCGTGCAGGTGCTGGACGTGGGGGAGCACGAGGGTGCGCCGTACCTGGCGCTCGAGCTGATCGAGGGCGCGGATCTGCGGCGCGTGCTCGACACCGAGAACGCGCACCGGCGCGTGCTCGCGGCGGACGTGGTCGCGCTGCTCGCGCTGGAGCTCGCGACGGCGCTCGAGCACGCGCACGAGCACGGCGTGCTGCATCGCGACGTGTCGCCGGCGAACGTGCTGATCAGCGAGGTGGGCGAGGTGAAGCTCGCGGACTTCGGGATCGCGAAGGCGCAGGATGGAGCGGCCGTGACCTCGACCGGGTTCGCGAAGGGCAAGGTCGCGTACATGGCGCCCGACTACGCGGCGACGGGGAAAGCATCGACGGCGAGCGATCTCTTCTCGCTCGGCGTGCTGCTCTACGAGGCGGCGTCGGGACGCCGCCCGTTCCGCGGCCCGATGCGCACGCCGAAGGATCGCGCGCCGCTCGCGAAGACCGCGCCGCACGTGCCGCCACGCCTGGTCGGCATCGTCGAGCGCCTGCTCGAGCCCGAGCCGCGCGATCGTTATCCGAGCGCGGGCGCGCTGTTCGACGCGGTCGCGGAGCTGACGCCGACCGCGAGCGCGCGGAGAGCGCTGGGCGCGCTGGCGAGAGCGGCTGCGGTGGAGATCACGACCGTGGAAGAGCGGACGATGCAGTCGGAGTCGCCGCCGTTCGTGTGATCACCCGAACTGCCGGGCGCCTTCTTCTTCCCACCAGCGGCGGTACTTCTGCTGCGCGACCTCGCGCTCCTTGCGCGTCGCGGCGGGGTGGAACCCGTAGTACTGCTGCGTGAGCGACTTGAGCTCGTCGCCCGCGGCGGTGCGGATCGACTCGTCGCTGTGCGAGAGCGCGTCGATGAGCCACTCGATGCGGTGGCGGCGCTCGTTCTTCTGGAGCCACGGCATCCAGCGGCGCGCCGCGGTCCCCATGTCCTCGCACGCGATCTCGACGAGCGCGCGGTGCGCGACGTCGGCGAGATCCTGGTCTTCGTCGTCGAGCAGCTCGATCAGCAGGCGCACCGAGCCCGCATCGCGCAGCGCGCCGAGCGCGCGCGCGGCGCGCCGGCGCTTCTCCGGATCGCGCCCGCGGATCTTCGCCGCGCGGCGCAGCTGCGCGAGCGTCTCGACCCACTCCGCCTTGAAGCTGCGGAACCGCGGGAGGATCTCGAGCGCCGCCGCGCGCACTCCGTCGTCGTCGTCGAACACGCGATCGGCGAGCGCCGCGACCAACGTCGGATGGACGATCTCGCCCGCGACCAGCGTCGCGTAGAAGCGACGGTCCGACTGCGCGACGTCGAGCAGCGACGCGACGTACGGCGCCGCGCGCTCGCGGAACGCGACCAGCGCCCGCCCGATCGCCGACACGTCGCGACCGCGCGGCATGCGGCGGTACGGGCGGCGCCGATCGAACCAGAGCGGCCCGGGGAACGCCTGCGCGAGCGTGGGCAGCGCGACCTCGCCCATGCGCACGAGCGAGTCGACGATCGCCTGCTCGCCGTCGGGCCCGCAGCGCGAGAGGTCGACGACCATCGCGTTGACCTGATCGCCCATGTCGACGATGACGGTCGGGCTCTCCACGCTCGACGGAGGCGCGGCGTGGCGCTGCGGCGGCGCGCTGTCGGCAGGCCGCTGCCGGCGCGCCTCGATCGCGGGGACGTGGATGACCTCCTGCGTCACCGGCACGTCGTCCTCGGAGACCTCGGCGCGCGGATCGGGGCGCATCGAGCGCGGCCGCTCGGTCGCGTTGCGCTTGGGCGGCGCGGCCGTGACCACGTCGACGCCCGCGTCGCGGACGATGTACGCGCCGCCGGCGCGCGGGGCGGCGGAGCGCGGCGGCTCGGGCGTGAGGTCGCTGGCGAGGTCGTGCTCGCCGCTATCGGCGCCGTTCGTATCGTAGGCGAGCGTGAGCTCGGGCTCGTCGTCGTCGCGCGCGGGCGCGGGCGGCGGACGCTCCGACACCGGCGGGAGCGAGACGTTCGCCTCGGGCGGCAGCGGCGCGGCGCGCGGGATGCCGAGCATCGAGCGCAGCGTCGCGCTGCGCGGGGCGCTCGAGCGCGCGAGCGCGGCGACGTCGAGCCCGGGCGAGCTCGCGGTGCGCGAGACCGCGGGCCGCGGCGGCTCGCTCGGGACGGTCTCGAGGCCCGGTGCGCTCGATGCGGCAGGGGGCGCGACCGACTCCCAGCGCGACGCGACCGGCGCCGCACGCTGCGGGGTCGCGACCGGCTGCGCCGGCTCGCGACCAGCGCGATCACGGAGCGACGCACGATCGGGGAGGCGCGGCGCGTCCTCGGGGCGCGAGAGCACGGGGAGCGCGTCGGGCGGCGTCGACGGCGTGGGCTGCGCGCCCGCCCACGACGCGCGCGGCCGCGTCACCGGCGTGATCTCCGCCATCGCGCGCGCGGCCATCTTCAACGTGTCGCGCTCGGAGCCGGCTCGTTCACCCTCGCTGGGCTCTTCGCCGCCGCTCGCGCCGCCGCGATCCCCGCCGGTGCCGCGCTGGTACCCCGGGCCGCGCTTGCGCCGCAGGATCAGCCGCTCGAACGCGTCGACGACGCGCGGCACGAACGCGACGAGCTCCGGGAGGTCCGCGACCGTGAACGAGTCGCCCGCACGATCGGCGTAGAGCATCAGCACGGCGCGCCCGCGGATCGCGACCGGCATCACCAGCGCGGGCGTGGTCGCGCCGCGAGAGAGATCGCGGAGCACGAGACGATCGAGATCCGACGCCGCGAGCCGGCCGACGTGCGGCTTGAGCGAGCGCCGCACCTCGCCGAACGTGCCCGGCACGTCGAGCGGCACCGCGATGCGCCGCACCGCATCGAGGCCCGCGCCCGAGCCGAACGCGTCGCGCCCGTCGGCCACGTCGTCGTGCACCACGAAGAGCGCGGCGTAGTCGAAGAACTGGCGCGAGAACGCGAAGAAGACCTCGAGGATCTCGTCGCGGTGCTCGGCCTGCTCGAGCAGCTTCACCGCGTGCGCGGCGGTGAGCGGGCCGCGGAGGCGCCGCAGCGCGCGCGCGGTCTCGCTGCCGGGGTCGGACTTCGGAGGCTGCTCGGGCGCGTCGGTCGGGGGCTTCCCCGTGGTCCCGACCGGCTGCGGCGGCGGGAGCGAGCTCGGACGCTGCGGGGCCTCGCGCACGTGTCGCTCGACGACCTCGCGCGGCACGCCGAGGGGATCGGTGGTGCGGCTCTCCGGCACCTGCGAGGCGCGCACGATCGGCGTGCTCGGCGGCGGCGCCGTCTCCTCCTCGTCGTCCTCCTCGTCGAGCCAGTCGGCGACGCTCGGCCGCTTCTGCGGCATGTGCGAGAGCGACTGGCGATCGACCTTGCCGTCCTGCGGCGGCGCGACGTACGGGACCGGTCCGGGATCGCGCGCGCGCAGCTTGTCGATCAGGCGCGTGTGCCGCGGCGGCGCGTCGATCGCGTAGTGGTGGACCAGCGCGGCGGAGATGCGCACGTCGCAGACGATGCGCGTGACGAGCTCGAAGCCGAGCAGGAAGCCGAGCTGCTCCTCGACGTCGGCGTCGAGCGGTCGCGCGAGCGCGACGAGCAGCGTGCCGCCGTCGACCGCGAGCGGGACCAGGCGATGACGCTCGGCGATCTCGCGCGGCACGATGCGCACCGTGTCGCGCGGCACGCGCATCACCTCGTCGCGCGTCGCGGGCAGCAGCGCGTACAGCGCGGCGCAGTACGCGGCGAGCGTGTTCTCGGCGACGGCGTCGAGCTCGAGCAGGACGCTCGACATCTCGCCACCCGACACGACCTGCTTCTGCAGCGCCTCCTCGATCTTGCGAACCGGGACCACCTGGTCGCGTGCGAGGAGGGAGGTGAGGGCGGACATGCGTCGTCGTTCCGAGGGGTTCCGATGTTCGCCCGCGCCCTCGGGAGGTGTCAACGAACCTGTGCGTTTCCGGCGCGGGAGTGGAGGGCGTGCTACGGCTCGAAGACATGCCCGGACGCACGCTGGGGCTCGTGGTGGTGGCGCTCGTGGCGCTCGCGGGCTGCGGGCCAGGCGAGGGCGGTGAGGGCGACGACGGGGGCGGGATGCGCCTGCGGACACGATCGCCGGGCGCGACCGAAGCGGACTGTCCTGACGGATCGACCCTGACCTACGACACGTTCGGGCGCGAGTTCTTCGAGGCGTATTGCGTGCGCTGCCACGACTCGCAGCTCGCGACGATCGCGGAGCGGAACGGGGCGCCGCTCGGCACGGACCTCGAGACGCTCGCGGACGTGCGGATGCACCTCGAGGCGATCGACGAGGCGGCGGCGGCGGGCCCGACGCGCGTGAACCTGTACATGCCGCCGAGCACGAGCACCGCGATCCCGAGCGACGCCGAGCGGGACCAGCTCGGCGAGTGGATCGCCTGCGGCGCGCCCTGAGCCGTCGTCACGGGATCCCCGGGACCGCGACGCCGAGCGTCGCGCCCACGAAGAGCCCGGCGACGTCGAGCAGACGCGCGTCGCTCGTCACGATCACCGGGCCGAAGTCGACGCCGACGTCGATCGCGAGCCGCAGGTCGAGCCAGCGGTCGAGCGCGAGCCCGACGAGCGCGCGCACGAAGCCGCCGCCGACCGCGTTCGTGCTGGTCCGGCCGACCCACCCCTCGAGGCGCGGCCGAGTGTCCGTCCACGACACGCCGCCTTCGAGGTGGACGCCGAGCGAGAGCGACACGACGCGCTCACGCAGCGCGAGCGGGCGCGCGCCGATCGACGCGAGCGCGAGGACGGATTCGGCGTCGGCGAGGATGTTCCGTGCGCTGGTCGCTTCGACCGAGAGCTCGACGTCGAGCCAGTCGTACGCGACGGCGACACGCACGCCTCCGAGCGCCGTCGCGGTATCGAGCGGGTAGACGCGACCGCCGGCGCGGAGCGAGACGTCGGAGGGGCCGTGCGGCGCAGGCGCGACCGGCACGGGCGCGAGCTCGAGGGGCATCCGCGCGACGGCCGGCGGGGGCGCGGCGGCGATCGTCGGCTCGACCGGGGGTGGCTCGGGACGCTGTGGCGATGCCTCGACGGCGCGCGCGGACTCGACCATCGCGCCGACGACGAGCGCCAGCGTGCGCGCGTGGAGGTGCGGCGGGATCGTGGCGAGCGCGACGCGGTGCTCGAGCACGAGATCGAGCTCGGTCGCGGTCACCACCACGCGCGCGTCGGACGCGTCGCGGCATGCGATCTCGATCCTGTGGAACGGGTCGTCGTCGAGCGTCGCGCCGAGCTCGAGCGCGATCCCGTCGCGCACGGCGGTGTCGTCGCAGCCCTCGACGGAGAGCATCCACGCGCGAGCACGCACCGCGGAGCCGAGCACGATCACGAGCGCGCACGCAGCGCACCACGATCTCACCGGGCGAGCGCCTCGCGCGCCGCCGCATCGAGCGCGGGAGGGAGCCCGAGCTCGATCGCGCGCGCGTAGCTGTCGCGTGCCTCGGCCTCGCGCCCGAGCGAGGTGAGCAGCCTCGCGCGGGTGAACGCGGCGACCGGCGCTTCGGGCGAGCGCGGGTGACGCTCGACGATCGCGCCGAGCGCGGTGATCGCGTCGTCGACGCGTCCTTCGCGGCGCGCGTGATCGGCGTCGTCGAGCCAGCGCGCCGGCTCGTCGTCGGGTGGCTGCGCTTCGGTGCGCGCGGCGCGGCGGGGTGTTTCGCGCGGGGCCGGCGCGGGCTCGACGTCGGGCGGCGTCGGAGGCGGTCCGACGTCGATCGACGCGCCCGCGCCGAGCCGCTGCACGCCGTCGGGCACGGCCGCGCCGCGGACGATCACCACGCCGCGCTCGACCGCGACGTGGACGCGCGCGCCGTCGCGCCGCACCGAGAACACCGTCCCGACGACCTCCACGCTCACGCCGCCGCCCTCGACGCGCCAGCGCCGCGCGCCACCGGGCGTGATCGAGAATCGCGCGCCGCCTGCGCGCAGGTGCAACGCGACCTCGTGCTCGTCGTTCGCCAGCACCTCGAGATCGCCGAGCGCGTCGGGCTCGACCGACGAACCCTCGTCGAGCGTGATGCCCACGCCGCGGAGGACGCCCGAGAGCGGCGCTCCGTCGGCGTGCGCGATCGGGCCTCGCGCGCTCGACGACATCGCGCGCTCGCGCGTGCGCTGCTGCGGTGCGCGCGGGGACGGATCCGGACGTGCGATCACGATCATCACGATGGCCGCAGTCGCGAGGGCCAGCGCGGCGATCGCGAGCACGCGCCGCGCCCGCCGATTCGTCCTGCGCGCGGCGATGCCGCGCCACGCGTGCGCGAGCTCGGCCTCCGACACCGCGTCCTCGAGCGCGCGTCCCAGCGATGCGCGCGGACCGTCCGACCGGCTCACGTCCCCTCCTCGTGTCCGGCGCCGAGCCGCGCGCGCACGCGTTCCTCCGCGGCGGCGATCTCGCGCTTCACCGTCGCGAGCGAGCATCCGAGCGACTCCGCGACGGCCGGCAGCGACTCGCCCTCGACGCGATGCAGCGTCCACGCGAAGCGGCGGCGCGGCGGCATCGTCGCGAGCGCTTCGGAGACGCGCGCGAGCTCCGCGCGCTGTTCGGGCGAGACGTCGGGGCTGGCGAGCGTGTCGAGCGTCGCGTCCTCGCCGCGATCGAGACCGAGCATGCGCGCGAGCCGGCGGCGGCGGAACCGGCGATGTGCCTGGTGCACGGTCATGCGCGCCAGCCAGCGGCCGAGCGCAGCCGGATCGCGCAGCGCGGAGAGCTGCGTGTACGCGTCGACGAACACGTCCTGCAACACGTCCATCGCGTCCTCGCGCCGCCCGAGGAGCCGGAGCGCGAGGTTCGCGACGCGAGGCGCGTGGCGCCGGTAGATCGCGGCCTCCGCCCAGGCATCGCCCTCGAGCGCGCGCGCGACGAGCTCCGCGTCGTCGTCGGCAGGCTCGGCGCGACGCGTGGCGACCGCGTGCTGCGGCGTGCGTCGAGAGGTCATTCGGCCTCCAGGGCCGCGACCGGGGTCGATCGGCTCACGCGCCGCGAAGGTGAGCCGATGCGGGGCGGTCGGGGCCCGAGAGCGCGAGTCCGCTGGACACCCGGAGGTCGCGATGCGTCGAAGGTCCTCGCTCCCACCCGCGCTCTGCGCGCTCGTGCTGCTCGCAGGTTGCTTCGAGACCGAGCGCGTGCAGGGCGTCGCGCTCGGTCGCGACGCCGCCGTGCGACCGCTGACGGTCGAGAGCCGCGGCGGGCCGTGGCACGACTGCAGCGAAGCGCGCGAGCGAGGCGCGGCGGGAGACGCGTGCGACTTCGACGGCGCGTGCGCCGCCGAGACGGTCGAGGTCCGCTGGATGGACGGCGTGGTGTGCCTCGGCGCGCGCCTCGTGCGAACGCGCGAGTCGAGCCCGTCTCACCTCGAGTGGATCCACCCGTGCCCGTCGTCGATCGACGTCGAGGGCGCGTGCGTCACCGCGCCCGACGCGCAGTGCGAGGCCGGCGGGCCGGGACGTCGCGTCACCGCGTGCGCCGTCACCGCGGCGCCCGACGACGGAGTGCCGCCGACGCCGTGGCAGCTGCGCGACGAGGCTTCGTGCGAGCTCTTGCGCGCGAGCCACGCCGAGCCCGGTGATCGCTGCGAGGGCGAGCACGTGTGCCGCGGGCGCTGGGCGATCTCGGACGACGCGTACTGGACCACGATCGCGTGGTGCGACGCGGGGGACCTGCGGGTCGTGGTCCCGCTCACCCTGCAGTGAGCGCCGCGCGGGCGAGGCGGTCGACGCTCATCGCGACGAGCACCGGAGCCGCGGTCTCGACGCGCATGATCGGGACCGCGACCCGCGCGCGGCGCCACCCCGCCGCGACGAGCGCGTCTTCTTCGGCCGGGGAGAGCCCGCCCTCGGGGCCGACCGCGATCCACGCCTCGAGCGCGCCCTCGAGCGCCTCGTCCCACGTCACGCCGGCGCGCGGAGACGCGATCAGGCGCGCGGCATCTTCGGGCGCGCGGCGCGCGACCTCGGCGAGCGGTGCGGGCGCGACGATCGCGGGGATGTGCGCGCGCTCCGCCTGACGTGCGGCCTCGTGCGCGATCTTGTGCAGTCGATCGAGGCGCGCCGCGCTGCGGTCGGCATCGGGTCGCGCGACCGAGCGCTCGCCGAGCGCGAGGTGGATCGCGGCGACGCCCGTCTCGGTGCACGCGCGGACGATGTCGTCGAGCTTGCCGCCCTTCGGCAGCGCCTGGACGAGCACCACGCGACTCGTCGGCGCGACCGCGACGCGCAGGGCGTCGATCACGCACGCGATCGTCGTCGCGTCGGCGTGCTCGACGACGGCGTCCGCTTCGGCACCGACGCCGTCGAAGAGCACGACGCGGTCCCCCGCGCGCAGGCGGAGCACACGCGCGTGTCGGGCCGCGTCGGCGTCGAGCACGACGCGCGCGCCGGGGTCGCCCAGCGCGCGCGCGTGCAGCCGGCGCGGCTCGCTCATCCGCGGCGCGACTTCTTCTTCGCCGCGGTCTTCTTCGCCGCGGTCTTCTTCGCGGGCGCCTTCTTGGCGGTCTTCTTCGCGGGCGCCCTCTTGGCGCTCGCCTTCTTCGCGCTCGCCTTCTTCGAGCCGGCCTTCTTGGCCGCGCTCTTCTTCGCACCCGCCTTCTTCGCGGGCGCCTTCTTGGCGGCGGCCTTCTTCGCGGGTGCCTTCTTCGCGGCGGCCTTCTTGGCGGCGGCCTTCTTCGAGCCGGCCTTCTTGGTGGCGGCCTTCTTCGCGGGTGCCTTCTTGGCCGCGCTCTTCTTCGCGGGTGCCTTCTTGGCGGCGGCCTTCTTCGCGGACGCCGTCTTCGCGCTCGCGGTCTTCGCGACCGGCTGCGCTTCACCCGCCTCCACCTCGCCCTCGAGCGGCACGCTCTCGTCCACTTCGGTCGGCGCGAGCAGCGCCACCGAGCCGTCGGCCGAGCTCGCCGGCTCCGACGCGAGCAGCACCGCCGCGCCCGCCTCGAGCACCTGCGTCTCGTGCTCCTCGACCTCCATCGTCTCGTCGTCGTCCTCGTCGTCGTCGTCGTCGCTCGCGCTCTCCGCGCTCACCGCGTCGTCGCCCGCGCCGTACGTCTCGAGGTCGTCGAAGCCGTCGCGGCCCGCGGCGTACATCGCCTCGTCCCGCTCCTGCTCCGCGCGCTGCTCTTCCGCGAGCATCGCCGCTTCCTCGGCCGCGTCGTCGATCCGCGTCTCCTGCGAGAGCTCGTCGACGACCGTCTCCGCCTCCGCCAGCTCGTCGATCTCCGCCGTCGTGGCGCCCTGCGCCTGCGACCCGTGTCCGTTCGCGTCCTGCACGTCGTCGCTCCTCTCTCGTGCGCGCGCCTCGGGCGCGCGGAAGGTCAACGCAATCCAGTCCCGCTCCTGCCGTCGCGCCACCGGCTCCATCGCCGCGTACGCGCGCCGGATCTCGTCCTCGTCCTGCAACAGCAGACCCGACAGCACGAGCATCCCGCCCGGCGCCACCCGCGCCATCAGCGCCTCGGCCATCGGCAGCAGCACCCGCGCCTCGATGTTCGCCACCACGAGGCCCCACCTGCCCTCGATCTGCTCGATCGGCGTGGTGCTCGCCTTCACGCGATCCGCGACCCCGTTCGCCTCCGCGTTCTCGTTCGTCGCGTCGATCGCGAGCTCGTCGTTGTCGATCGCGACCGCGTCCGCCGCGCCCAGCAGCAGCGCGCCGATCGACAGGATCCCGCTGCCGCACCCGACGTCGAGCACGTGCTCGCCGCCGCGCACCCACCACTCGAGCTCGGCGAGCACGAGACGCGTCGTCTCGTGCGTCCCCGTCCCGAACGCCTGTCCGGGGTCGAGCGTCAGGACCACGTCTCCCTCACGGGCATCGACTTGTTCCCAGGAGGGGCGGATCACCAGTCGGTTTCCGATCCGCGTCGGCTTGAAGAACTCGCGCCAGCGGTGCTTCCACTCGTCGCCGACGATGTGCTCGATGCGCGCGCTCCAGCCGCGCTCCTCGCCGATCAGCGCTTCCGTCGCGATGCGCGCCTCGTCCTCGTCGTCGAAGTGCGCGACCAGCAGCGCGCCTCCTTCGACCGGCTTGTCGAGCGTGCTCGCGTCGCGCTCCTCGACGCCGCTCGCGCCCAGCTCCCACAGCATCGCCGAGGCTTCGTCGACGTCGTTCTCCGGCACCTCGACGTGCACCGTCGGGTATCGCGGTGTGCTCTCGTCCATCGCTCTTCCTGGTCCTCCGCGCGTCAGCCGCGCGAGGCCCGTTCCATGACGCGAGGGCGAGCCGCGATCAATCGTCGATCGTGATCACCAGGGTGCCCTGCGGGTTGTTCCCGCCACCCTGGCTGCCGAGCACGACGCCGAGCACGATCGCGCCCGCGACGACCGCCGCGCCGCCGCCGATCGCGATCCAGAACCACGCCTCGCTCGTCACGTCGCCGCCCGGCGCGGGCACCGCGATGCGCAGCGGCGCCGCGACGTCACCGCGCGACGCGATCGGCAGCCCGCCGCCGTCCACGGCCTCGAAGTAGTACTCGACGAGCGGCGGGCTCACGTCGTCCGCGGGGATCGTCGCGACGTAGTCGTTGCCCTCGCGCGTGGTGTCGACGCGCCGGAACACCGCGCTCGTGCCCTGGCGGTACGCGAGGACGAGCTGCGCGACGCGCCCGCCCGGATCGTCGACCTGCGCCGAGAGCTCGACCGCCTCGCCACGGTTCGCCTGCGGCGGCGAGCGATGCTGGATCGACACCGGCGCCGGCGGCGCGCGACCCGGGCGTCCCTCCGACTCCCACTGCTGGCGCACCTGCGCGAAGAATTCGCGGAAGCGCGGGCTCAGGTCGCTGCTCGCCTCGTGCGCGGGATCGATCGCGAGCATCGAGCGCCACGCGCCCGCCGCTTCTTCCTCGCGATCGAGCGCGAGGTAGGTGAGCGCGAGGTAGCGGTAGATCTGCCCCTGCTGCTCGCGCGTGTTCCCGTGGCGCACCAGCGCCGCCGAGAGCGTCTGGAGCGCCTCCTCGAAGCGCAGCTCGTCGTACTCGCCGATGCCGCGCTCGATCAGCGGGTTGCCGCCCTGCGCGTGCGCTGGGACCGCCACCACGAGCGCCAGGAACGAAGCGAAGACGAACGTCAGCCCGAGGCGGAGCATGCGGCGGACCCTATCAGATCCGAGAGGCGCATTTCACGCGCGAGGCTCGGTCCGGAGTTCCGTGGTACCTTCGCGCGCATGGGCCTCAACCGGCTCTTCGTCTCGCAGTCGAAGCTCGATCAGTGGCTCTCCGAGGAGCTCGTCGACGTCGACGGCGAGGTGATGACCACCAAGAACGACGGCAACCGGTTCAACCTCAAGACCGCGGTGCTCTTCCTCGAAGAGGTCACGGGCGCCGGAGATCCCTCGGACCTCATCGGAAAGGTCAAGGATCTCGAGCAGATCCAGACCGTCGGCGGGGAGTACGCGTCGGGCTCGGTGATCCTCGGGGACCACGCCTACAACGTCGTCGAGGGCTTCGTCGGGGACCCGATCCTCGACGGCTCGACCGCGGACGCGGGCGCCGCGAACACCGGCGACACGCTCGCCGCCGCGATGCGCAGCATCACCGGCGACCCCGCGCGCGAGGGTGAGCTCGACCTGCTCGCCCGCTTCTTCCTCGCGTCGCGCGGGACGTGAGCGCTCGACGTTCGCCGATCTCGGCTGCAGCTTCTTCTCTCCCCGCGGGAACGAGCGAACGACGATGACGCTGACGATCCTCTTCGCGATCACCGCCGTCCTCTACCTGCTGGCGGGGTCGCTCTACCTCGCGTTCCTCGCGCGCGACGGACAGCAGCTGGCGCGCGGCGGCACCGCGCTCCTCGGGGTCGCGGTCGTCTCGCACCTCGCGTTCCTGGCGGTCGACTTCCTCGCGGCGGGGAACGTGCCGATCGCCGACATCCACCAGGCGCTCGCGGTCGCGTCGCTGCTCGTGGTGCTCGGGTATCTCGCGACGGTGCGCGGCAAGCCGCGCCTGCTCGTGCTCGGCGCGTTCATCACGCCGGTCACGCTGCTGCTGTTCCTCGGCGCGGGGTTCCGGCGCGGCGTCGCGGTGGTGGGCGAGGGGATGCGCTCGGCGATCCTCCCGCTCCACGTGGTCAGCAACGTGCTCGGGCTCGTCGGCTTCGCGCTCGCGTTCGCGGCGGCCCTCGCGTACGTGCTCCAGGAGCGCCAGCTCCGCCGCAAGAACCTCGGCGGGCTCTATCAGCGCCTGCCTCCGCTCGACGTGCTCGATCAGCTCTCGTTCCGCCTCGTGGTGCTCGGCTTCGTGTTCTTCACGGGCGGCGTGATCACCGGCACGTTCTGGGCGGTCCGCCTCGATCCGAGCGCGCCGACGATCGGCGCGACGCAGACGATCGGCGTGCTCGCGTGGCTGCTCTTCGCGGGCGTGCTGCTGCTGCGCGTCGCGGTGGGCTGGCGCGGGAGGCGCGCCGCGATCGGCACGATGATGGGCTTCCTCTGCGCCTGCGTCGTGCTCGTCGGCTACATGCTGCGCGGCGAGGCGGGCTGATGGCGGAGATCTTCGTCATCGGGCTCTCGCACCGCAGCTCGCCGGTCGAGCTGCGCGAGAAGCTCGCGGTGCCGAGCGGCGAGCTGCCGAAGCACGTGAAGGAGCTCGCCGAGCGCGCGCACCTCGCCGAGGCGGTGATGATCTCGACGTGCAACCGCGTCGAGGTCTACGGCGTCGCGGCGGACTCGACGGGCGCGCGCCGCGCGCGCGAGGTGCTCGCGGCGCGGATGCCCGAGGGCGCGCTCGATCCGCACCTCTACGAGCGCTCCGGCGCGGAGGCGGTGCGTCACGCGTTCCGCGTCGCGTCGAGCCTCGACTCGATGGTCGTCGGCGAGCCGCAGATCCTCGGTCAGTTCAAGGAGGCCTACGCCGCCGCGACCGAGGCGGGCGTGATCGGCGGCCTGCTCGATCGCTGCTTCGCGAAGGCGTTCGCGGTCGCGAAGCGCGTGCGCACCGAGACCGGCATCGCGTCGGGCTCGGTGAGCGTCAGCTCGATCGCGACCGACCTCGCGAAGAAGATCTTCGGCGACCTGAGCGGCAAGCGCGTGCTGCTGATCGGCGCGGGCAAGATGGGCGAGTCCGCGGCGAAGCACCTGCGCAAGCAGGGCGCGAAGCTCTTCGTGCTCAACCGCAGCCGCGAGCGCGCGCTCGAGCTCGCGAAGGCGTGCGACGGAGAGCCGCGCTCGCTCTCGGAGCTGCCGGGCGAGCTCGCGCTCGCCGACGTCGCGATCGCGAGCACGTCGAGCGATCGCTTCGTGGTCACGACCGACCTGATGAAGGAGGTCGTGCGCGCCCGGAAGTACCGCCCGCTCTTCCTCATCGACATCGCGGTGCCGCGCAACGTCGATCCGCGTGTCGGTGACATGGAGAACGTGTTCGTCTACGACGTCGACGACCTGCAGAAGGTCGCGCAGGAGAACCTCACGGCGCGCAAGCGCGAGGCCGAGGCCGCGGAGCGCATCGTCGACGTCGAGGCGCGCACCTTCGAGGAGTGGCGCAAGCAGCTCGATCTCAAGCCGATCATCGTCGGCATGCGACGCCACGTGCGCGAGGTCCTCGCGGCCGAGCTCGAGCGCACGATGCCGCGCCTGTCCGGCGATGCGGCGCGTGATCGCGCCGCGCTCGAGAAGATGCTCGACGCGGCGACGAACAAGCTGCTGCACCAGCCGCTGACCGAGCTGAAGAAGGCGGCCGAGGCGGGCGACGGTCAGGTGCTCGCCGTGGTGCGCCGACTCTTCCCGGTCGAGGAGGCCGCCGCCGAGGGCGCGAGCGTGTCGCGCATCGCCCCGGCGCTGCCTTCCGAGCCGCCCCCCGCGAACGTCGCGGCGAAGAAGTCGGGTACCTGAGCCTCGCGATCTCCGCGGCTCGTGGCGCACCGTCGCGAGGCGGACGACCACGCTTGGCGGTGTCGTACACGGGCCCATTTGCGCCTGCATAGGAGGCAGCAACATGCGCAAGGGGTCTGCGCCGCTCGTCGCGGCGGCGTTGGTGGCCGCGCTCTCCGGGTGCGGCAGTGGGAGCGCGAACACCGCGCGCACGAGCGCGGGCAAGGCGGACGCGCCGGGGGGCGAGGCGAGGGCCCAACCGGTCTCGCGCTCGCCGGTGCCGGGCGCGACGCGCCCTGCGCGCGCCGAGGACGTCGCGCTGCGCGCGTTCGCGGCGTCGCCGGTGGGCGTGATCGACGAGGATCACGTCAACGGCTACGTCGTGCGCCTCGAGATGCACAACTCGAGCGCCGATCCGATCACGCTCGAGCGCGTCTGGGTGCACGCGTCGGTCTACCAGAACGGCCTGCTGGTCCACGGCTGCGACGAGGGCGAGCTCGAGCTCGTGACCGCGTCGATGCTCGAGCTCCAGCCGGGCCAGGGCTACGCGATCAACCACGTGCTGCCCTGCGCGCTCGACGAGAGCGGCCGCTACGATCTCGTGTCGGTCGTCGTGGTGGGCATGCCGCCGGGCGCCGAGGGGCTCGAGCAGACGCTGCGCTTCTCGCAGTCGGTCGCGACCCCGCTGATCGTCGACGCGGATCTCCCGGCGTTCTCGCCCGAGCGCGACGAGCCGGAAGAGACCGCGGCCGCGGCGCAGTGATCGCTCACTGCACCGCGTAGCGAACGCGGACGTGCACGCGGATGCGAGTCGTGTCCGGCTGGACCGGGGTCGTCGTCATCGCATCCGCGGCCTCCATGCGCGCGGCGAACGGGCGCGGGCCTTCGTCGGCGATCGTCTCCTCGATCGCGATCGGCGCGCCGAGCTCCACGCCCGCGAGCTCCGCGAGCTGCGACGCGTCGCGCCGCGCGGCGTCCATCGCCTCGCGTCGCGCCTCGGCGCGCGCTGCGCTCGGGTCGGTGACCTCGAGCGTGACGCTCTCGAGCCGCGCCTGATCGCCGCCCGCGCCGACCGCCGCGTCGATCACCTCGCCCGCGCGATCGATCTCGGCGATGCGCACCTCGAGCTGGTTGCGCGCCGTGTAGCCGAGCAGGCGCTGGCCCTGCTCGGTGTACTCGTACTCGGGCGTGATGGAGAGGCTCGCGGTCTGGGTGCGATCCTCGGGGATGCCCGCGCCGCGCAGCGCGGCGATCATCGCGCTCGTCGCCTGGGCCGCGGACTCGCGCGCCTCGGCGACGCTCGGACGGCGCGACTCGATGCCCACGCGCACGACCGCGAGGTCGGGGCGCGCCTCGGAGTCGCCCTGACCCGTGACCTGGATGCCGACGTCGTCGCGCACCAACGTCGTGCCACCTGCGCCTGGATGCGCACACGCGGCGAGCCCGAGCAGCGCCGCGATCCCCATGAGGCGTTTCATGGGCGCCCGACATGGGTACGAGAGCGCTCGATCCAAGGCGCGAATCAAGGCACATTCCGGCGCGATGAAGCTCCGCATCGCCACCCGTCGCTCGCCCCTCGCGCTCGCGCAGACGCGCTGGGTCGCGGAGCGGATCCGCGCCGCGTCGCCCGGGATCGAGATCGAGGAGGTGCAGCTCGTCACGCAGGGCGATCGGGTGCTCGACGTGCCGCTCGCGAAGGTCGGCGGCAAGGGGCTCTTCGTGACCGAGGTCGAGCAGGCGCTCGAGGACGGGCGCGCCGACATCGCGGTCCACTCGATGAAGGACGTGCCCGAGAAGCTCGCCGCGGGCATGGAGCTGATCTGCGTGCCCGAGCGCGAAGATCCGCACGACGTGGTGATCACGAAGAGCGGCGAGGGCTTCTTCGATCTCGCGGCGGGCACGCGCGTGGGCACCTCGTCGCTGCGGCGCGCGGTGCAGCTCCACGCGGCGCGCAACGACGTCGCGTTCGCGGTGCTGCGCGGCAACGTCGGCACGCGGCTGCGCAAGCTCGACGACGGCGAGTACGGCGCGATCGTGCTCGCGAACGCGGGGCTGCGCCGGCTCGGGCTCGCGCAGGATCGCAAGCTCGAGGTGCTCTCGGTCGAGCACTCGATCCCCGCGGTGGGGCAGGGCGCGCTGGGCATCGAGGGGCGCGCCGACGACGCGCGCTCGCGCGCGCTGCTCGCGACCCTCGAGCACGGCCCGACGCGCGTCGCGGTGGAGGCGGAGCGCGCGTTCCTCGTCGCGCTGCACGGCAGCTGCACCACGCCGCTCGCCGCGCACGCGCGCATCGAGGGCGGCTCGCTGCAGATCGACGCGATGGTCGGCGCGATCGACGGCTCGCACGTGGTGCGCGGCGGCATGCACGACTGGGTCGACGTCACCGCGACCGAGCAGGCGATCGCGAAGGCACGCGAGATGGGGCGCGCGCTCGCGGACTCGCTGCTCGAGCAGGGCGCGCGCGCGCTGATCGACGAGGCGCGCGCGTCCAGCGATCCGTACGTGCACCTCTACTCGAAGCCGAACTGAGCCGGCGCGGCGCCCGAGCCGTCGAGCGTGGTGCCGGTTTCACGCGGAGTGTGCTGCGTTTGGCACACGCTGGCGCTCGGGCCGCGTTTCGCGCGTGAAAACGCGAGGCACGGAAGGTGCTGAACGCGGCCGCTGCATATGGCCTCACGTTCGTTCCTCTCGTTCTCGCTGGTGCTCTCGCTCTCGCTCTCGGCCTCCGTCGCCGCCGCGCAGGATCCAGCGCCTGCGCCGCCCGGCACCTACGCGCTCACGGTCGCCCTCGACGACGTCGTGCTGCCGCTGCTCGCGGCCGCCGAGACGGACGCCGCCCAGGGGCGCCCTGGGCTCGCCTGGGCGCGCGCCCAGGTGGTCCTCGAGACGCTCCCCGCGTCGTCGACCCTGCGGGTGCGCGCGGAGGGCGTGCGCCTGGTCGCGCAGCAGGCGCTGGGAGCCACCGCGGTCGAGCCGACGTCGCCGGAGGTGCTCGTCGAGCCGCTGGTCGTGCAGGCCGAGCAGGACACCCAGCGCGGCTCGCACGCGCTCGCGATCGCGCGCCTCGACTTCGCGCTCGCGCGCGTGCCTGCGGCCGGTGAGCTCGCGCGGCGTGCGCAGGCGCTGCGCGCCGCCGCGTCGCAGCTGATCGTGCAGGGCGCGAGCGCGCCGGCGGTCACGGTGCCGACCGCGCCGGCCGGTCAGCCCGCGGTGGTCGCGCCGTACGGGGGCTACGCGCCGATCGCGCCCGCGACCGATCCCGAGCTCGCGAACGCGCGGCCGGAGGAGCCGGTCGACCCCACGCGGCGCGGCGACGCCGAGGCGATCGAGCTCTACATCACCGCCGCCGCGTACGGCGTGTACCTCGGCTTCTGGATCCCGTTCGCGGCCGGGCTCGAGGGGAACGACTCGTCGAGCGGCGGCTCGCCCGAGAACCTCGGGTACTCGCTCTCGATGCTCGCCGGTGGCGGCGTGATGGCGCTGCTCGTCGCCGGGCTCGACTCGGGCGACGGCCTGCGCACCGGCGTGGGCCCGTCGATCAGCATGGGCCTCCGCTACGGGCTCGGGATGGGCTTCCTGATGTGGGGCGCGCTCGATCCGGTCCTCTCGTCGACGCGCCTGCCCTCGCCCGATCCGACCTGCACGTTCTGCGAGGGCCCGGAGAACCGCGGCGGCTGGGCGGAGCGCACCGCGCTGCCGATGGCGTTCGGGCTCGGCGGCGGGCTGCTCGGCGCGGTGATCGGCTACGGCACGTCGCCCTCGACCGACGACGTGCGCTTCGTCGAGACCAGCGGGATCTGGGGCACCGGCCTCGGTCTGCTCTGCGCGATCGCGGCGGCGCAGGACTCGTCGCAGGGCTTCGGCATCACCGCGACGGGCCTCGGCGTCGGCTTGCTCACGACGTCGATCATGGCGGGCGCGGGCGTGGACGTGTCGGCGCGCCGTGGCTGGCTCATGACGCTCGGCTTCGCGATCGGCGCGGGCGCGGGCACGATCGTCCCCGCGCTCGCGGCGGCGGGCACCGGCGACTTCGATTACCGCATCTTCGGCGCGGTCGCGGCGGTCACGTCGATCGCGGGGCTCGTCACCGCGTTCATCCTCACCGACGGAATGGACGAGCGGATCCGCGAGCGCGATCGCGAGCGTCGCGAGCAGCAGCGCGTCGCGTTCGATCCGATGCGCGACCTGCGCATCGGCGCGGGACCGACCGAGGGCGGCGGCGTCTTCACGCTGAGCGGTCAGTTCTGATCGCGCGTGGATCGTGGAGCACGGTGCTCGCGCTCACCGTGCTCGTCGCGCCCGCGGTGGAGGCGCAGGCGCCACCGCCAGCGCCCGACGCCTACGCGTCGCACGTCGTGATCGACGACGTGCTCGCGCCCTTGGTCGAGGCAGCGGAGGTCGACGTCGCGCGAGGGCGCGCGCTCCTCGGATGGGCGCGCGCCGAGTGGGCACGCGAGCGGGTCCCGGTGGGCTCGTGGCTCGAGGCGCGCGCGTCGGTCGTGATCGCGGCCGCCCGCAGAGAGGTCGGCGATGGACCGACGATCCACGCGCTGATGCGCGACGTGGTGCTCGCGCCGCTCGTCGCCGCCGCGGAGGGCGCGCGCGACGAGCTCGCGCTGCGGCGCGTCGAGCACGTGCTCGCGAACGTCGATCCCGAGAGCGAGCTCGCGCGTCGCGCGACCGCGCTGCGGAGCATCCTCCGGCGACGCCTCGAGCCGCCCGCGACGCGCGTCGTGCTCGCTCCGTCCGCCGCGCCGCGCCCGCCGCCCGATCCCGCGCGCCGAAGCGACGGCGAGCTCGTCGATCTCTACGTGAGCGCCGGAATCCTGGGTGGATACGCGGGGTTCTGGGTCCCCTACGCGCTCTCGCTCGATGACGACGGCTGGTACGCGCTCAGCGTGCTCGGAGGCGCGTCGCTGCTCGCGCTCGGCGTCGTCGGGATCGACTCGGACGACGGGCTCCGCCGCGGCGTCGCGTCGACGCTCGCGGTCTCGATCCGCTACGGCATGTCGCTCGGCTTCCTGCTCTGGGGCGCGCTCGATCCCGAGCTCGCGCCGATCTCCTCGGATCGGCGCGGCATGGCGGAGCGCGCGTTCGTGCCGCTCGCGGGCGGGCTCGCCGGAGTGCTCGTCGGCGCAACGATCGGGCTCGGGCTGTCGCCCTCGGTCCAGCACGTGCGCTTCGTCGAGACCGCTGGGCTCTGGGGAACGGCGCTCGGCCTCCTGGTCGCGAACGCCGCGAGCACCGACGGACCGACCGCGTTCGCGCTGGGCGCCGGTGGGCTCGGCGCCGGCGTCGTCGTCGCCGCGCTCGTCGCGGGCGCGGGTGTTCGTGCCGACGCCGCGCGCGGCTGGCTCCTCACGCTGGGCTTCGCGAGCGGGACGCTCGTCGCGGGCATCGTCGCGCTGATCGCGCAGGGCGAGCCTTCGCTCTTCGGCATGGTCGGCGTGGGCACCTCGGTCGGCGGCCTCGCGCTCGCGTTCCTGCTGACGGAGGTGCTCGGCGGCGACCACGAGCACGCGTATCGCATCGCCGCGCTCGAAGGCGTGCGCGTGACGCCGATCGACGGCGGCGCGATGGTCTCGCTCAGCGGCGCGCTCTAGACGGATCGATCCACACGATCGTCGCGGTCTCGAGCGACACCTGCGCAGGGCGCTCGCGCGCGGCGAGGTTCACCGCGATGGAGCCACAGCGACCGAACAGCGCCGCCCGGATCGCGTCGACGATCGGCCGCTGCGCGGCGGGCCCGAGCGCGTGGTGCACGTCCTCGACGAGCTCGAGCCAGGTGCGGCACAGCGCGTCGAGCGGGAAGAGCGGGGTGCGATCGACCAGCGCGCCCTCCGCGAGCAGCGCTGCGAGCCGGGCGTGGGTGCGCGCGGGATCGATCCCTTCGCACGCCTCCGCGCCGAGACCGACCAGCGCGATCCGCGCCGCACTCGCCGCGCGCGCGTCGTCGAGCAGACGTGCGCCGCCGATCACGATCGCTCCGTCGAGCGTGTCGGCGCGCGTGATCTCACTCGGCAGCCCCCGGTCCGCGAGCGCCTTCGCGAGCGGCGCGGCGAGGGGATCGTCGCACGCGATCGCGAGATGCATCGGCACACCGCGCTCGTGCAGCGCGAGGAGGATCGTCGCCCCCGCGAGCAGCGCGCCCGGCTCGGCGCCGATCAGCGTCGCGCGGTTCGTGCGGAGATCGAGCGGCCCGAGCGCGCGCTCCATTCGAGGGGTCCTCCCGTTGCCACGGCTGGGGTCCTATGGATATCACCCCAACCAGCCATGACCCAGGCCGCGAACGACAATCCGCTGCTCGAGCTCGACTCGATCCGCATCCCCTTCGACCGCATCCGGCCCGAGCACGTGCGGCCCGCGATCACGACGCTGCTCGCTCGCGCGCGCGCTGCGATCCACGAGATCGGCGAGCGCACCGCGCCGCGGACCTATGCGAGCACCCTGGGCGCCCTGGACGATGCGACGGAGTCCCTCTCGCGCGCGATGGGCGTCGTGTCGCACCTCGAGTCCGTCGCGACCACGCCGGCCCTGCGCGAGGCGTACAACGACGTGAAGCCCGAGGTCAGCGCGTTCTACACGTCGATCCCGCTCGACCCGAAGCTCTGGGAGGTGCTCCGCGCGTACGCCGACACCGACGACGCGAAGAGCCTCGATCCGATCCGCGCGCGCCACCTCGCGAAGACGATCGACGAGTTCCGCCGCGCGGGCGCGGACCTCGACGCGGACGGCAAGAAGCAGCTCGAGGCGATCGACGTCGAGCTCTCGACGCTGACCACGAAGTTCTCGCAGAACCTGCTGGACGCCACGAACGCGTTCGAGCTCGTCGTCACCGACGAGAAGAAGCTCGCCGGCCTGCCCGAGAGCGCGCGCGAAGCGGCGCGCGCGAGCGCGCAGCAGAAGGGCATCGAGGGCTGGCGCTTCACGCTCCAGGCGCCGAGCGTGATGGCGGTCCTCACGTACCTCGACGACGCCGAGATCCGCGAGAAGATCTGGTGGGCGTACAACACGCGCGCGAGCGGCGAGCAGTTCGACAACCGCCCGCACCTCCTGCGCATCCTCGAGCTGCGCAAGGCGAAGGCGAAGCTGCTCGGGCGCGACGACTTCGCGGACCTCGTGCTCTGCGATCGCATGGCGAAGACCGGGTCCGACGCCGCGCAGTTCGTGACGAAGCTCGAGTCGCGCACCCGCGACGCGTTCGAGCGCGAGAAGCAGGATCTCGAGGCGTTCCGCAAGAAGGCGCAGGGCGGCAAGGCCGGCCCGATGCAGCCGTGGGACGTCGGCTACTGGTCGGAGAAGCAGCGCCTCGCGCTCTACGACTTCGACGAGGAGGCGCTGCGCCCGTACTTCCCCGCGGAACGCGCGCTGCAGGGCGTGTTCGACATCGCGCGCCGTCTCTACGGCATCGTGGTCGAGCCGTGGGAGAACGCGCCGACGTGGGATCCGTCGGTGCGCACGTTCCTGGTGCGTGATCCGAAGCGCGGCGAGCAGATCGGCGCGTTCTACGTCGACCTCTATCCGCGCGAGAGCAAGCGCGGCGGCGCGTGGATGGCCGGTCTGATCACGGGCGGTCCGATCGACGGGGGAGGGTTCTCGCCGCACCTCGGCCTCTTCTGCGCGAACGCGAGCCCGCCGGTGAACGGCAAGCCCGCGCTGCTGACGCACGACGAGGTGGAGACGCTGTTCCACGAGTTCGGGCACCTGCTGCACCACCTGCTCTCGCGCGTGCCGGTGCGCAGTCTCGCGGGCACCCACGTCGCGTGGGACTTCGTCGAGCTGCCCTCGCAGATCATGGAGAACTGGACGTGGGAGCGTGAAGCGCTCGACTTGTTCGCGCGCCACGTCGAGAAGGACAGCACGATCCCCGGCGAGCTGTTCGAGAAGATGCAGCGCGCGCGCACCTACCGCGCCGCGACCGCGCAGATGCGCCAGCTCGGGTTCGCGACCGTCGATCTGACGCTGCACCGCGAGTACGACCCGAAGAAGGACGGCGACGTCATCGAGTACGCGCGGCGCGTGATGGAGCGCTTCGCGACGACGCCGCTGCCGAGCGGGTACGCGATGATCACGGGCTTCTCGCACCTGTTCGCGCACCCGGTCGGGTACGCCGCCGGCTACTACTCGTACAAGTGGGCCGAGGTGCTGGACGCGGACGCGTTCTCGCGCTTCCAGCGCGAGGGGCTGTTCAGCGAGCGCGTCGGCGCGGAATTCCGCGACAAGCTGCTCTCGCGCGGCGACGCGGACGAGCCGATGAAGCTCTTCGTCGACTTCATGGGGCGCGAGCCCGATCTGAACGCGCTGCTCGAGCGCAATGGGCTGCTCCCCCCGACCGCGCCGGGTGAGATGCCCGACGCCAGCTGAGCGGTCGCCGATTCGACAGTCTCGAGCGGTCGCCGCGCGGCGATCGCACTCTGGTAGCCTCGCGACTCGATGGCAGCGCGAGCTCTGGGTGTGATCGCCGCGTCGTTCCTGGTGCTCGGCGCGTGCGGGGATCCCGACGATCCAACGGTCGACGCGGCGACCGACGCGCCGTCCGTGTGCACGAGCGACGAGCAGTGCGACGACGGTGCGTTCTGCAACGGTGAGGAGCTCTGCCTGCCGCGCGCTCCGGGCGCCGACGCGCGCGGGTGCGCGACCGATCGCGCCGCGTGCCAGGACGATCAGGTCTGCGACGAGGAGGCCGATCGCTGTCGCCAGGACTGCGCCGTCGCGACCGACGCCGACGGCGACGGCGCCGACGCGATCGACTGCGGCGGCGAGGACTGCGACGACACGCGCGCCGACGTGCGCCCCGACGCGACCGAGGTCTGCGACCCCGACGGGCGCGACGAGGACTGCGATCCCACGACGTTCGGCGATCGCGACGACGACGGCGATGATCACGTCGACGACGCGTGCTGCAACGGCGATCGCTGCGGCGACGACTGCGACGACGAGGACGACGCGACGTACCCGGGACAGGTCGAGGCCTGCAACGAGCGCGACGACGACTGCGACGGCGACACCGACGAGACCGTGCTCGTTCGTTACGTCGTCGACGCGGATCGCGACGGCCACGGCGCCGAGGGCTCGAGCGAGAGCGTGCTCGCGTGCGCCCCGCCCGCCGGGTACGCGGAGGTCGCGGACGACTGCGACGACGCGATCGGGAGCGTGCACCCGGGCGCATACGATCGCTGCGACGGCACGGTCGACGACGACTGCAGCGGCACCGCGGACGATCCGCCGGGTGGCTGCGCGTGCGCGAACGGCTCGTCGCGCACCTGTCCGCTCCCCGGCGCGTGCGGCGCGAGCACGCAGACGTGCGTCGCGGGCACGTGGCCCGAGTGCGCGGTGATCGCGACCGACGAGGTCTGCGGCAACGGGCTCGACGAGGACTGCGACGGAGCCGCGGACGACGGCTGCACGTGCGACGAGCCGGTGCGCTTCTGCGGCAGCGACGTCGGCGCGTGCGAGCGCGGCGTGCAGGTCTGCGCGAACGACGGCGCCTGGAGCGCGTGCTTCGACGCGATCGATCCGACGCCCGAGACCTGCAACGACGTCGACGACGACTGCGACGGCACGGTCGACGAGGGCGTGTTCTTCCGCTGCTGGGACGACGGCGACGGCGACGGCTACGCGACGCTGACCGCGGCCGTCACCGCGATGTGCCGCACGTCGTGCCCCGCGGGCACGACCTCGCGCGATCCCGCGAACGTCGCGCAGCGCGACTGCGACCCCGGCGACGGGCGCGCGTTCCCCGGTCAGACGAGCGGCTTCGGGACGCCGCGCCCGGGCGGCAGCTTCGACTTCGACTGCAACGGCGCGGCGACGATCACGTCGTTCATCCTGAGCTCGTGCGCCGACGACGGGACCGGGCGGTGCGTCGCCGACGAGGGCATCGACGCGCCCGGGCCGTGCGGCTCGGCGACCACGTTCCGCGTGTGCGCGCCGATGAGCGCGGGCTCGAGCGGAACGCGCTGCGAGCAGGCCTTCGTGTGCGGCCCGGCCGAGAATTGCGGCGACTCGAACCGCGTGGCGTGCCGATGAGGCGGACGCTCCTGCTCGCGCTGGTGCTCGTCGCGTGCGGCGATCCCTCGCCCGTGCTCGACGGCGGCACCGACGCGTTCCAGGCCTGCACGAGCGACGACGCGTGCGACGACGGCGCGTTCTGCAACGGCGCCGAGCGCTGCGATCCCGATCACGAGTCCGCGGACGCGCGAGGCTGCGTGTCCGGCCGCGCGCCGTGCAGCGCGCTGCAGGTGTGCGACGAAGCGAGCGAGTCGTGCGCCACCGACTGCCTCGCGACGCGCGACGCCGACGAGGACGGATCGCGCGCGATCGAGTGCGGCGGAGACGACTGCGACGACGCCGATCCCGAGGCGTTCCCGGGCGCGAGCGAGGTGTGCGATCTCGACGATCGCGACGAGGACTGCGACCCGACGACGTTCGGCGAGCGCGACGCCGACGAGGACGGCTTCTTCGACGCGACGTGCTGCAACGGCGCGACGTGCGGCGACGACTGCGACGACGGTCGCGCCGCGGTGCGCCCCGACGCGGTCGAGGTCTGCGACGAGCGCGATCAGGACTGCGACGCGCTCGTCGACGAGACGGTCACGATCACGTTCGTCGTCGACGCCGATCGCGATGGTCACGGCGACGCGCGAGAGGGCGCGGAGACGCGTCGCGCGTGCACCGCGCCGACCGGCTTCGCGCGCAGCGCCGACGACTGCGACGACGCCGAGGGCTCGATCCACCCGGGCGCCTACGACGCGTGCGACGACGACGACGTCGACGACGACTGCAGCGGCACGCCGAACGACCCGCCCGCGGGCTGCGGCTGCGAGGACGGCGCTTCGCGCACCTGCCCGCTCCCCGGCGCGTGCGCCGCGAGCAACCAAACCTGCGTCGACGGGATCTGGGGCGCGTGCGGCGTCCGTCCGCGCGCCGAGATCTGCGGCAACGAGCTCGACGAGAGCTGCGACGGCGCGCCCGACGACGGCTGCACGTGCGACGTCACCTTCCGCGCGTGCGGCAGCGACGAGGGCGTGTGCGTGCGCGGCGTGCAGTCGTGCGCGAGCGGCGCGTGGGGCGCGTGCGTCGGCGAGGTCGGCCCCGCGCCCGAGACCTGCGACGGCGAGGACGACGACTGCGACGGCGACGTCGACGAGGGCACGACCGTGCAGTGCTACGCCGACGCCGACGGCGACGGCTTCGCACCTCCGAGCGCGTTCGCGATGTCGCGCTGCGGTCCTGCGTGCCCCGAGGGCACCACGTCGCGCGCGCCCTCGAGCGTGACCACCACGGACTGCGACGACCTCGACGCGCGCGCGTTCCCCGGGCAGACCGGCGCGTTCGGCGAGCCGCGGACCGGCGTCGGCGGCTTCGACTTCGACTGCGACGGCGTGACCGAGGCCGGGCGCAACAACGCCGGTTGCATCACGAACGCCGCCGGCGACGGCTGCGTGTACGGTCGCTCGTACTCGGGCAACGAGTGGTCGTGCGGGCAGTACGTGCCGTGGCAGGACTGCGCGTTCTACGACGGCGAGTGCCGCGATGCGGGCGGCTGCACGCCGGGCATCGGGAGCAACTGCGAGCGCTACGCCTGTCGTTGACGCGCGTGCCAATACGAGACAACGTCGCGCGCGATGCCGTTCGCGATCCGAGGCGGGGTGCGCCTCTACTACGAGCTCACCGGCAACGAGGCGGGACCGGCGCTGCTGCTCATCCGCGGGCTCTCGCGCTCGAGCCGCTACTGGTACGACGTGCGCCCGCTGCTCGAGCCGCACTTCCGCGTGCTGGTCCTCGACAACCGCGGCGTCGGGCGCAGCGACGCGCCCGGCCCGGGCTTCACCACCGCCGACATGGCCGACGACGCGGCGGCCGTGCTCGCGGCGAGCGGCGTTCATCGTGCGAACGTGTTCGGCCTCTCGCTCGGCGGGATGATCGCGCAGCAGCTCGTGCTGCGACATCCCGGGCGCGTCGAGCGGCTGGTGCTCGGCGCGACGACGATGGGCGGCCCCGGCGCGCATCGCACGCCGCCCGACGCGATCCTCGGCTTCCTGCGCACGGCGAACGTCACCGTCGCCGATCAGATCCGCGTCACGATGCAGTGGGCGATCGATCCCGACGCGCTCGCGCGCCGCCCGCAGATCGTCGACGAGTGGATCGCGATCGCGGAGAGCGAGCCGCGCAACCGCCTGGCGCTCGCTGGTCAGCTCCTCGCGGCAGGGATGCACGACACGAGCGCGCACCTTCACCGCGTGCGCGCGCCCACGCTCGTCGTCACCGGCGATCGTGATCGTCTGATCCCGCCGATGAACAGCCATCGCATCGCGCGCACGATCCCGCGCGCGCGCCTCGAGGTGCTGCCGGGCGCGGGGCACGACTTCACGACCGAGCGCCCCGCGGAGGTCGCGTCGCTCGTCTCCGGGTTCTTCAGCGCGGCGTGACGCCGGCGTCCGCGCCGTAGCGGCTGCGCCACTCGTCCTCGACGTGCTCGACCACGCGCTCGGTCGCGTCGCGCGCCTCCGAGCCCAGCTCCTGCGCGGGCTCGGTCGCGGCGATGCGCAACGCGTGCTCGTGCAGCGTGCGCTGCCCGAGCGGCACGAAGAACCACACGTACGCGACCACCGCGAGCCCGACGAGCGAGAGCGCGGCGCTGATCAAGCGGCGCAGCACACCTTTTCGTACCACCGACGACGCGCGGGTGCGAAGTTTCGTGAACCTCTCGCGCCCGGGCTCGACGCTCGCCGGGCTGCGACTCACACACGATCGGCGTGGGGGGCTCTGGTAGAGTGGCCGGCGTGGGTGAGCGCGACGATCGCGACGCGACGCTCGACGCGTCGTTGGTCGACGACGAGTCGGGGCCGCGCGAGAAGCAGCACGTCGCCGCGAGCGCGGATCTCGTGCCGGGTCAGCTCTTCGCGGGTCGTTACCTCGTCGAGGGCCTGCTGGGCCGCGGCGGCATGGGCTCGGTGTGGCGCGTGCGCGACCAGATGGTCGGCGAGACCGTCGCGCTGAAGACGCTCTCGCTGCACGACGGCTCGGACCGCGCGATCGAGCGCTTCCGCCGCGAGGTGCGCCTCGCGCGCCGCATCACGAGCCCGCACGTCGCGCGCACCCACGACCTCGGGAGCCAGGGCGGCGTCCACTTCCTCACGATGGAGCTCATCGAGGGGCCGAGCCTCTCGCGCCTGCTCGAGAAGGAGCGCCGCCTCGCGCACGATCGCGCGGCGCGCATCGCGGCGCAGATCGCGGACGGGCTCGCGGCCGCGCACGCGGCCGGCGTGGTGCATCGCGATCTCAAGCCCGACAACGTGCTGATCGAGGCGCGTACGTCGCGCGTCGTCGTGACCGACTTCGGCATCGCGCGCGCGCTCGACGCCGACGCCGCGCAGCGCACCGGCGGCATCGTCGGCACGCCGCTCTACATGGCGCCCGAGCAGATCGCGGGGCGCACCGTGGACGCGCGCGCGGACCTCTACGCGCTCGGCCTCGTGCTCTTCGAGCTGCTCACGGGCGAGGCCGCGTTCGCGGCGGACACGCCGATCGCGGCCGCGGTGAAGCGCCTGCAGCAGCCCGCGCCCGATCCGCGCTCGCTCGTCGGTCTGCCCGATGCGCTCGCGGACATCGTGATGCGCTGCCTCGAGCGCGATCCGTCGCGCCGTCATCCCGACGCGGCGAGCCTCGCGCGCGCGCTCGTCGAGGTCGCGGGCACCGGCGCGATCGTCAGCCTCTCCAACGTGTCGATCGCGTCGCCGACCGCCACGCCCACCGCGAACCGCTCCCCGGTCGCTCCGCTGCTCCGTGGTGATCGCGCGCTCGCGGTCGTGCCGTTCGCGTACCGCGGACCGAGCGATCAGGACTGGCTCGCGCCGGGCATCGGCGACGAGCTGATCGACGTGCTCTCGCGCACGCGCGGGCTGCGCGTGCTCGGTCGCGGTGCGGTGCAGCACCTCGACGGCTCGCGCGACGCGCGCGACATCGGGCGATCGCTCTCGGTCGACTACGTGATCGACGGCACCGTGCAGGTCGCGGGCCCTCGGCTGCGCGTGACGGTGCGCTTGCTCGACGTCGCGACCGGCGTGCAGCAGTGGAGCGAGCGCTTCGACAGCGAGGTCGAGGATCTCTTCGCCATCCAGGAGCAGGTCGCGCAGCGCATCGCGGAGTCGCTGCGCCTCTCGCTGCACGGAGTCGGCGCGGCGGGCGCGATCTCGCCCGAGGCGCTCGAGCTCTACGTGCGGGCGCGTCATCGGCTGCGCACCGCGAACGCGGTGAGCCCGGTCGAGACCGCGGAGGCGCTCGAGCGCGTGATCGAGCTCGCGCCCGACTTCGCACCGGCCTACGCGAGCTACGCGACGGCGTGCGTGCGCGCGTGGTTCCTCCCGAGCCCGAGCTCCACGCGCGACTGGGGCGCCGAGGCCGCGCGTGCGATCGAGCGCGCGGTCGAGCACGCGCCCGACCTCGCGGAGACGCACTACGCGCGCGCCCAGATCGCATCGCAGCACGGCCGCTACCGCGAGGCGGTCGGCGCGGTGCGCACCGCGCTCTCGATCGCGCCCACGCTGCCCGAGGCGCACCAGTTCCTCGGCATGCTCCAGGTCGAGGCGGGACGCGCGAAGGAAGGCCTGCAGCGCATCGACCTCGCGCTGCAGCTCGATCCCAACCTGCTCTTCGCGTCGCTCGAGAAGATGCGGTGGAACGGGCAGTACGGCGACCTCGTCGTGTTCGACGCGATCGCCGAGAAGTGGTCCGACGATCCGACGAAGCAGCCCTTCCTCGCGCAGCAGCTCGTGCGCGTGGGCGCGTTCCGCCGCGACGAGGCGCGCATCCGCCGCGGCATCGTGCTGCTCGAGGATCTCGACATCCCGTCCGCGCCGTTCATGAAGCTCTACGCGCGCGTGATGCTCGGCGAGCGCGAGGTGCAGGGTGGCCTCGCGGCGCTGCGCACCGTGCTCGACGGCAAGGTGAGCGACCGCTTCCGCTCGCTCGTGCACCAGCTCTGCGCCGAGGCGTACGGACGCCTCGGCGACGTGCCGAGCATGATGGAGCACGTACGCGGCGGCGCGGAGAGCGTGCTCGTCGACCTCGAATGGATGGATCGCTGCCCCCTGATCGAGCAGGCGCGAGCCCAGCCGGAATTTGCCGAGCTGCGCCGCAAGGTGCGCGCGCGCTGCGAGCAGATCTGGGCCGCGTAGTCCGTTACGCGGTGAGCGTCGTCATCGCGTGACGTGCGCAGGGGAGTGCGCGTTTGCCCGATCCAGCGTCGTCCGGCATCCTCCGCCGCGCGCTGCGTTTCCAGAGACGCAGCGCGAACGGGAAGAACGAGAATGGCCGTCCGAACGCTCGAGCTCACCGATCCCACGTTCACGCCCAAGGCGCAGCGGAACGCTCTCGAGAAGCTCGCGCTGCGCTTCATCCGCGACGAGCGAGACCTGCCCTTCGTGTGGCTCTCGCTGCAGATGACGTTCGTGCTGATCCCGCTCGCGATCGTCCTCTACTGGCCGGGCGTGTTCCGCTGGTGGATGGCGCCGCTCTACTGGGCCGTGCTCTTCGGCGCGTTCTTCGATCGCTACATCCTCATGCTGCACAACACCAGCCACAAGCCGCTGTTCAAGCGCGAGCATGGCTGGGCGAAGTTCTACATCCCGTGGGTGCTCGGTCCGTTCTGCGGCGAGACCCCGGAGACCTACTACATCCACCACATCACGATGCATCACGCGGAGGGCAACCTCCCGCGCGACCTGTCGTCGACGATGAAGTACCAGCGCGACTCGCTGGTCGACTTCCTCCGCTACTGGAGCGACTTCTTCTTCCTGTCGATCTTCAAGCTGGCCGCGTACCAGCTCGGCAAGAAGCGCCCGCGCCTCTTCGCGTGGATGATCGCCGGTGAGCTCTCGTTCTACGCGCTGGTCGCGCTCGGGCTCGCGCTCGCGCCCGGTCCGACGCTCACGATCTTCGTCGTGCCGTTCCTGCTCTGCCGCTTCCTGATGATGTGCGGCAACTGGGGCCAGCACGCGTTCATCGATCAGAACGATCCGGGCAACAGCTACAAGTCGTCGATCACCTGCATCAACGTCCGCTACAACCAGCGCGCGTTCAACGACGGCTACCACATCTCGCATCACCTCGTGGCGAACCGCCACTGGACCGAGCACCCCGGCGAGCTGCTCGCGAACCGCGCGAAGTACGCGGCGAACGGCGCGATCATCTTCCAGGGGATCGACTTCTTCCAGGTGTGGTTCTTCCTGATGCTCAAGCGCTACGACGTGCTCGCGAAGCACTTCGTCGATCTCGCGGAGCAGCCGCGCAGCGACGAGGA
This sequence comes from Sandaracinus amylolyticus, assembly GCF_000737325.1. Classification (NCBI taxonomy): domain Bacteria; kingdom Pseudomonadati; phylum Myxococcota; order Polyangiales; family Sandaracinaceae; genus Sandaracinus; species Sandaracinus amylolyticus. The sequence goes on along the minus strand of NZ_CP011125.1, from coordinate 7,107,815 downwards.
GATCATCGCGCTGCTCAAGTCGCGCGTGCAGCGCTTCGACGTGTCGCGCCCCGAAGTGCTCGCGGCCGTCCCGGCCTGACGAACATCGGCTCGCCCGCTCCGGACCCTTCCGTCCGCGTGCTCCGCCCGCTCCGTGCGGGCCCGGCGCAGGCGAGCACTCCCGCTCAGATCACCGGAGCGCGCGGCGGATCGCGCCGAGCGTCGCGACCCTGCCCGGGCCGAGCGTGTCGCGCTCGATGTCGACGAGCGCGTCGAGGATCGCGCCCTCGTTGCCGGGCTCGACGCCGAGCCACGCGAGCGCGTCGCCGATGTGGCCCGGCACGAACACCGCGAAGCGCGGGTTGAACAGCGTGAACGCGCGCGCGACCGTGCGCACGACCGTCGACACCGTGACGAGCGCGACGTTCGGGTACGTGCGTCCCTGCGCGATCAGCGCGTTCACCGGCGCGCGCTGCGTCATGTCGGGCGCGCCCCCGTCGGTGATCGCGAGGTTCCCGATGCGCTCGAGGTCCCAGTCGACGGCGCGTGAGCGCTCCTCGAGCAGCGCGACCCACGCGTTCCACTCCTCTTCGGAGGGCGGCAGCGTGGTGTGCATGGCGACGACGAGCTCCCGCCCGCCGGGGAGGCCGGTGATCCGCCCCATCGCCATGTTGCGCGAGCTGGGCTCCATCCGTGGTGATCATCGTCCCGCAGCGGTAAGTTGCGCGCCATGAATCCGCGCCTCGTCACCGTCGACTGCGACTACGTCATGCCCGGCCTCGCGTGCGCGTACCTGCGCGTGCAGGGTGACGAGGCCGCGTTCGTCGAGACGAACACCGCGCACGCCGCGCCGAAGCTGATGGACGCGCTCGCGCGTGAGGGGCTCGCTGCGGAGCAGGTGCGCTGGATCGTGGTCACGCACGTGCACCTCGATCACGCGGGCGGCACGTCGGCGCTCGCGAAGCTGTGCCCGAACGCGACCGTGCTCGCGCACCCGCGCGCCGCGAAGCACCTGATCGATCCGGCGAAGCTCGTCGCGAGCGCGACGCAGGTCTACGGCGCAGACACGTTCGCGAAGCTCTACGGCACCATCGAGCCCATCGACGCGCCGCGGGTGCGCGCGCTCGACGACGGGGCGACGTTCGAGCTCGGCCGCTCGGGCGACGCTGCCACGCTGCGCGTGCTGCACACGCGCGGTCACGCGAACCACCACTTCGTCGTGCACGACCCTGCCCGCGACACCGTCTACACGGGCGACACGTTCGGCCTCGTGTACCCGCACCTGCAGCGCGCCGGTCGCTTCGCGTTCCCGTCGACGAGCCCCACCGAGTTCGACGCCGCCGCAGCGCGCGAGAGCATCGATCGCATCGTCGCGCTCGGCACGCGCACGGTGTGCCCGACGCACTTCGGCGAGGTCGACCGCATCGAGGAGATCGCGGATCAGCTGCGCTGGTGGATCGACGTCTCCGAGCGCGCGATGCGCGAGAGCGCGACGCTCGACGACGGCGCGCTCGAGCCCGCGATCCTCGCCGCGCTCGAGGCCGCGATGGAACAAGCGCTCGCGCGCCGCGGCCTCGTCGCGGACGAGGACGACCGCAAGCTGCTTCCGTTCGATCTCGCGCTCAACGCGCAGGGCCTCGCGCACGTCGTGCGCAAGGCCCGCGCTTGATCGTCACTTCCCCGCGAAGCGATCCGTCGCCGTCACGAGCTCGTGCATGATGCCCGGCTCGTACGCCGAGTGACCCGCGTCCTCGACGATCTTCAGCTCCGCCTCGGGCCAGCGCTGGTGCAGGTCCCACGCGTTGCGCGCCGGGCACACCACGTCGTAGCGGCCGTGCACGATCACTGCGGGGATGTGGCGGATGCGATCGACGTCCGCGAGCAGCTGATCCTCGCGCGCGAGGAAGCCGTCGTTCACGAAGTAGTGGCACTCGATGCGCGCGAACGCGAGGCTGAACGCGTCGGCCGCCGCGCGCGCCACGTGATCCTCGCGCGCGAGCAAGAAGCTCGTCCGCGCCTCCCACACGCTCCACGCGCGCGCCGCTTCCTGGCGCACGTGCGCATCGTCGCTCGTGAGGCGCTTGTGGTACGCGCCCATCAGGTCGCCGCGCTCGCTCTCCGGGATCGGCGCGAGGAAGTGCTGCCACGCGTCGGGGAACATCTCGCTCGTGCCGTGCTGGTAGAACCAGAGCAGCTCCGCGCGGCGCAGCAGGAAGATCCCGCGCAGCACCAGCTCGGTCACGCGCTCCGGGTGCTTCTGTGCGTACGCGAGCGCGAGCGTCGAGCCCCAGCTCCCGCCGAACACCTGCCACCGCTCGACGCCGAGGTGCTCGCGCAGCCGCTCGATGTCCGACACGAGGTGCCACGTCGTGTTGTCGACGAGCGACGCGTGCGGCGTGCTCCGACCACATCCGCGCTGATCGAAGAGAACGATGCGATAGCGCTCGGGATCGAAGAAGCGTCGCTGCTTCGGATCGGTGCCTCCACCCGGCCCGCCGTGCAGGAACACGACCGGCTTTCCCTTGGGGTTGCCCGACTCCTCCCAGTACACGCGATGCCCGGAGCCCACGTCGAGCACACCCTGCGCGTGCGGCTCGATCGGCGGGTACGACGTACGACGGCTCTCACTCATCGGCGCGAGCCTGACGGACCGATCGCGCGGACACAAGCGCGAGGACGCCCGCTACGATCCGCGCGTGCAACGCCTCCGCTCCGCGATCGTCGTGACGACGCTCGTCGTGATCGCGCTCGCGCTCGTCGTCGCGCTGGCGGGCGCGCAGACGATCGCGCCGACACCCGCGCCGTCGACGCTCAGCGACGCGCTCGACGCGGGCTTCCGCGCGTGGGTCGTCGATCCGCTCTCCGCGTTCATCTTCTTCGACGCCGTCTTCTGGGACGACACGACCCGCGTGCCGCTCGTCGTGCTCTGGCTCGCGTGCAGCGCGCTCTTCTTCACGCTGCGCCTTCGCTTCGTGAACGTGCGCGCGTTCCGTCACGCGCTCGCGGTCACCGCGGGGCACTGGGACGTGCCGCACGAGAAGGGCGAGGTCACGCACTTCCAAGCGCTCGCCTCGGCGCTCTCGGGGACGATCGGCCTCGGCAACATCGCGGGCGTGGCGATCGCGATGTCGCTCGGCGGTCCGGGCGCGATGGTGTGGATGACCGTCGCGGGCTTCCTCGGCATGACGTCGAAGCTGGTCGAGTGCACGCTCGGCATGCTCTACCGCGAGATCGACGCGCAGGGACGCGTCTCCGGCGGGCCGATGCACTACCTCGAGGCCGGTCTGCGCGAGCGCGCGATGCCGCGCCTCGGCAAGGCGCTCGCGATCACGTTCGCAATGCTCTGCATCGGCGGCAGCCTCGGCGGCGGCAACATGTTCCAGGCGAACCAGGCGTTCGCGCAGGTCGCGTCGACCGTGCCGCTCTTCGCGGGGCGCGGCTGGCTCTTCGGGCTCGCGCTCGCGGCGCTCGTCGGCGTCGTGATCCTCGGCGGCATCAAGCGCATCGGGCGCGTCGCGGAGGCGCTCGTGCCCGCGATGTGCGTGCTCTACACGATCGGCGCGATCGCCGTGCTCGTCGTGAACGCGGCGCGCGTGCCCGACGCGATCGTCACCATCGTGCGCGAGGCGTTCTCGCCGCGCGCGGGCATCGGCGGGCTCGTCGGCGTGCTCGTCGTCGGGTTCCAGCGCGCGGGCTTCTCGAACGAAGCCGGCATCGGCTCGGCCTCGATCGCGCACTCGGCCGCGACCACCGGCGAGCCGGTGCGCGAAGGGATCGTCGCGCTGCTCGAGCCGTTCATCGACACGATCGTGATCTGCAACACCACCGCGCTCGTCGTCGTCGTCAGCGGCGTGCTCGGCGAGCCGGGCGCGACGGGCGACGGAGTGCTGCTCACGTCGCGCGCGTTCGCGACGGTGATGCCGTGGTTCCCGTGGGTGCTCTCGATCGCGGTGCTGCTCTTCGCGTACGCGACGATGCTCTCGTGGAGCTACTACGGCGAGCGCTGCGCGACGTGGCTGCTCGGCGCGCGCATCGGTCGCGAGCGCGCGTCGCTCGCGTACAAGATCCTGTTCCTCGCGTGCACGGTGCTCGGCGCGACGCTCCACCTCGGGAGCGTCCTCGACTTCTCCGATCTCATGATCCTCGGCATGGCGTTCCCGAACGTCGTCGGGCTCGTCCTGCTCCTGCCGCGCGTCACCCGCGCGCTCGACGACTACTGGGCGCGGTATCGTGCCGGCACGATGACGAGGCCACGATGAGCATGCTGCGCCCGCGCCTCACGCGTCAGGACGTGATGCTGCACGTGCTCTTCCTCGGCCTCTTCACGCTCTACGAGCGCGAGCGGAGGAAGCTGCGATGAGCGACGCGCGTCCGACGGTGCGCATCCACTACTGCACGCAGTGTCGCTGGCTCGCGCGCGCGGCGTGGATCGCGCAGGAGCTGCTCACGACGTTCCCCACGCAGATCGACGTGCTGCTCGCGCCGGGCACCGGCGGCGTCTTCGAGGTCTCGATGAGCGGCGAGCTGCTCTTCTCGCGCAAGGACGCGGGCCGCTTCCCCGAGCCGAAGGAGCTCAAGCAGGCGATCCGCGATCGCATCGATCCCGATCGCGACCTCGGCCACTCCGATCGTTGATCACCCGTCGGCGGGCGCGCGCGGCACGCGGATCTCGAAGCGCGCGCCGTTGCCGTCGCCCGCGCTCGACACGCGGATCGTCCCGCTCTGGTTCTCGATGAGCGCCTTCGCGGTCGCGAGACCGAGGCCGAGGCCGAGCGGCTTGCTCGTGACCAGCGGCTCGAAGAGGTACGTGAGCGATCCGCGCGTGAGCCCGGGGCCCGTGTCCTCGACCGCGATCAGCACTTCTTCGCCCTCCGCGGCCGCCTCGATCGTCAGGCGCCCGCCGTCGGGCATCGCCTCGACCGCGTTGCGGATCACGTTGCCGAGCGCATCGCGCATCTGACGCTCGTCGATCCACGCGGACAGGCTCGCGTCGATGTGCTGCTCCACCTTCAGCCCGTCCTGAGGTCGCGCCAGCGCGAGCGCCGACTCGATGAGCGGACCGACCGCGACCGGCGCGAGCGAGGGCGGACGGATGCGCGCGTAGTCGAGCAGATCCGTGATGATCCGGTTCGCCTCCCAGACCTCTTCGCGGATCACCGCGAGCGCGGCCTGCACGTCGGCGTCGGCGGCGTCGCCGAGCCGTCGCTTGAGCACGCTCGCCGCGTTCGTGATCGCCGCGAGCGGGTTGCGGATCTGGTGCGCGAGCCCGCCCGCGAGCTGACCGAGCACCGCGAGCCGCTCCTTGCGCAGCAGCGCCTGCTGCGCGCCGCGCAGCGCGTCGGTGCGCTCCTCCACGCGACGCTCGAGCTCCTCGTTCGCGACGCGCAGCGCCTCCTCGGCGCTCTTCGCGCGCGAGAGGTCGTGCACGATCCCGAGCACGTACGCGATCTCGCCCGTCTCGTCGCGCAGCGGCACCTTCGTCGTCGCGAGGTAATGGGCCACACCTTCGCCGTCGACGTAGCGCTCGTCCTCGACCTGCACCGCCTCGCCGCGCTCGAGCACGATCGCATCGCTGCCCGCGTACCGCTCGGCGAGCCCGGAGTCGAGGATCTGCACGTCGAGCGCGCCGAGGATCTCCTCCGCCGGCCTGCCCGCGAGCGCGACGAACGAGTCGTTCACCAGCACGTACCGTCGCTCGCGATCCTTCACGAAGATCGCATCGGGCACGCCCCCGAGCACCGCCTGCAGGAGGCGCGCGGTCGGCTCGAAGCTCGATGCGAATCGCAAGCGCGATGCACTCGTCACGCTCGGGCATCCTTCCGTGTCCGCGCGCCGTTCGCAAGCACGTACGCGCGCTGCTCGCGTGCTCGCGCTGGCGCCCGCGGGAACGACGACGTAGACACCGCGCCGGTGTCGCTCGCCGTCTCGCTCGCGTCGCTCCTGCTGCCGGTCGCGCTCGGCGCGATCGCAGGTCGGGCGCGCATCTTCGACGATCCGGCGCGCGCGATCGACGCGCTGAACCGCTTCGCGCTCCACCTCGCGTTCCCGGCGCTGGTCGCGGTCTCGCTGTCCGATCCGCACACCTCGATCGCGCACCGACCGGCGTTCCTCGCGATCGTCCCGCTCTCGCTCGTCGTGACGCTCGCGATCGTGCGCGCGATCGGCCGCGCTCTCGGCGGGCCTGCGCAGAACGAGACCGGCACCGTCGCGCTCGTCGTCGCGTTCGGCAACACCGCGTACCTCGGCCTGCCCTACGTCGACGCGGTGCTCGGCCGCGCGGTGCTCGGCACGGCGGCGGTCGCGGTCGCGATCCACGTCGCGTGCGCGATGACGCTCGGCCCGCTGCTGCTCGCGCGCTGGAGCGGCGGCGGCGAAGGGCAGGGCCGCGCCGCGATGAAGCGCGTCGCCAAGCAGCCCCTGCTCTGGTCGCCGCTGATCGGGCTCGCGCTGCGCGCGCTGCCGAGCGCGGTGCTCGAGCCGCTGCGCGCGACGTTCGATCCGATCGGCGACACCGCGGCGCCGGTCTCGATGGTCCTGCTCGGCCTCTATCTCTTCACGAACCGCGCGAGCCTCCGCGCCGACGCGAGCGTCGCGGCGCACGTGGGCGCGCGCATCGTGCTGGTCCCGCTGGTGACGCTCGCGATGGCGCTCCCCGCGCTCTCGCTCCACTGGATCGACGCCGAGGAGGCGCGCGTGCTGCTGCTCCTCGCCGCGATGCCGGCCGCGATCACCACGTTCTCGATGGCGTTCGAGCAGGGGATCGGCAGCGAGCGCGTCGCCGCCGCGATCGTCGCCTCGACCCTGGCCTCCGCGCTCACCCTGCCGCTCTTCACCGCGCTCGCGCTGGCCTTCGTCGGCTGAGCGTTCTGCACGGCGACGATCGGGCTCCGGCGTGGCACCATGTCGCTCCGATGAGCGAGGCCCGCGGTTCGGTCGTGGTGGTCGGTCGCGCCGCCGACTGCGACGTTCGCCTCGACGAGCCGACCGTCTCGTCGCGCCACGCGCGCTTGCACTGGGACGGCGCGCACGTCCTGGTGGAGGATCTCGAGAGCCAGAACGGCACGTGGGTCGCGGGACAGCGCGTCTCGCGCGCGAAGGTGCGCCCCGGCGACGAGGTCGTCCTCGGCGGCGCCGCGCTCCCCTGGTCGCACCCCGCGCTCGCGACGCTCCTGCGTCGTGGCCGCACCGACACCATCACCGCCACGCTCACCGGGCGCCTCTACGAGTGCGGTCGCTGCGGCACGCGCGGGTTCCTCCCACGGACGATCCGCCGCGCCGAGATCCAGTGCAGCGCGTGCGGCGCGACCCTCGAGCTCGGCCAGGCGAAGCAGCAGACGAGCCTCGGCGTCCGCGTGCTCAACGCGGCGCTCCTCACCGCGATCGTCGGCGTCGTGATCGGCGTCGTGGTGTTCGGTCGCGAGCGCATCGCGGGCGCGGTGCGCCAGGTCGGCAAGGAGACCGGCGTCGCGGCCGCCGTCGCGAGCGGCGGCGAGGACGAGACCTACGAGGCGCCGGTGGGCAGCCCGCAGGAGGGCGCGGTGCGCGCCGGCCCGCGCGCCAACGTCGTCTCCGCGATCGACCCGACCGACGCGACGACCCGCAACTTCGCCGCGCGTGTCGCGGCGCGGTCGCAGGGCCCGTTCAACGTCGGTCAGGTCGCCGCGATCTGGTCCGACGTGCGCGCGCGCTGGAGCTACGTGAACGACCCGCGCGGCAACGAGTACTTCGCGCGCGCGAGCGAGACGATCACGAACGAGATGGTCGGCGACTGCGACGACTTCGCGATCCTGCTGACGTCGACGGTCGAGGCGATCGGCGGCGACGCGCGCGTCGTGATGAGCGACGGCGATCGCGGCGGTCACGCGTACGCCGAGGTCTGCGTGCCCGGCGAGCCCGAGCAGGTCGTGCGCGATCTGCAGGCGCACTATCGCCGCGAGCGCTCGCGCACCCGCGTGCGGCGCGTGCACTACCGGAGCGACGCGACGTGCGCGGTGTGGCTCAACCTCGACTGGAGCGCCGAGGTCCCCGGCGGGCCCTACGGCCGCGAGGTGTGGGCGGTCGCGATCCACCCCGACGGCAAGACCGAGACGCTCGCGCCCGCCGCCGGCGAGACGGAGTAGTCGCGCTCTCGCGCGCGCTGCGCGATCCTCTCGCGCATGCACCGAGAGAACGCGGACGAGCGCTCGATCCTGGTCGTCGCGGGCAACGCCGAGATCTGCGGGTACGAGCGCGCGACCGGCAGGCTCCTGTGGAAGCACGAGCTCACCACGAAGATCCTCGGCATGACCGCGAAGCTCGGCGGCGCCGTCGATCTCGAGATCCGCGCCGGCCGCGTGTACGTCACGAGCCGTCAGGCGATCCTCTGCCTCGACTACCGCACCGGCACGAAGATCGGCGAGGTGAAGCTCGCGTCGTCGTCGCTGCGCCCGACCTTGCTCGTCGACGGCGATCACCTCTACGTCGCGTCGAGCACGACGATCGAGTGCTTCACGATGAACGGCGAGCGCGTGTGGGGCGTGCAGCGCGACGGCATGTTCGGCAGCGACGGCTTCGCGCTCGGCTTCCCCGGCAACATCCGCCAGGGCGACGAGCGCGGCGACGGCTGACGTGTACACGGGATGTACGTGTGCGTACATCCGATGTACACGCGCGAGCACGACAGCCGCGGAGCTCCAAGGGTTTCGCGTGGCACGTGGCTCGCTCTCGCGCCTCGTCATGCGTGCGTTCTGGCGGTGGGCGTTCGTGCTCGTGATCCTCGGCGGCATCGGGCTCGCCGCTGCGCTCGGGTGGATCCCGCCGGCGGTCGCGCTCGATGCGGGGATGGGCGCGGTCGCGCTGGTCGGTCTCTTCGCGCTGGTGCGCTTGCCCTGGGATCTCTACTTCCAGGCGCGCGCGCTCGTCGTCGAGCAGGCGGAGAGCGTCGCGCGCGGGATCGCGGTGAGCGACGCCGATCGCGCGTCGGCATCGCGCGTCGCGTCGCGCCTGCTCGCGCTCTGCATCTCGCTGCACGCGATGGCGGCCGCGCTCCTCGCGCTCGCGAGCGCGGTCACCGGCGGGCGCGTGGGCTACGCGTTCGCAGCGTTCTATCTGCTCTCGATCGTGCTGCGCCCGATCGAGGCCGCGTACCGACACGTCGCGGAGCGCCTGGCCGGCATGCGCGAGCGCGCGCGTTATCCGCGCGAGGACGTGATGCGCTGGGTCGACGTGGTGCGCGGGCTCGAGCTCGCGCGCGACGAGCACGTGAAGCGCTTCGAGGCGATCGACGCGCGCATCGAGACGACCCACGACGCGATCCGCGAGTGCGACGAGCGCGCGCGCGGACAGGCGAGGGCGCTCGATGCGAAGCTCGACCGCGTGCTCGCCGAGCTGGAGCGGACGATCGCGCGGGTGAGCGAGGACCGCGAGCTCGTCGCCGGCCTGCGCGCGCTCTCGCGACTGCTGCGCAGCGCCGGCTGACGCGGTGCGGGTCGATCGCGACCCTCGGAACGCTCAGCGCAACGCGCCGCGCAGCGCGCGGTAGAACTCGCGCCGCTGCGCCTCCTCCATCCGCCCGGCGTGCCGGTACACGATGCGCCCCTCGCGATCGACGATCGCCGTGTTCGCCGCGTTGGTGCGGAACGAGAACGGCGCCCGCCGCATCACGCCCTCCCAGTCGAGCAGGATGTCGATGCCCCAGCGATCGACGAGCGGCTGGATCATCGAGCGCACCAGCGTCTGCGGCACCGCGCCGACGTCACCGAGGTTCGCGACGCCGTACGGGACGACGCGCTCGCCGAGGTGGTTGTCGCTGACGAAGCGCAGCAGCTCGCCCTTGAACGCGTCGTTGAGCTCGACGTGCGGGCGATCTTCGTAGAAGAGCACGATGACGCGACGACCGCGCTCGGCGCTCAGCGAGCGTCGCCCGCCTCGCATCGAGTCGAGCGTCGCGTCGACGACGGGCGACGGCGTGGACGCCGAAGGCGTGGCGTCCTGGGCACGAGAAGCAAGGGGCGGAAGGCTCGCGGCGGCGATCACCATCACGCCGGACAGAAGACCGGAGACGAGAGGGCGCGTGAGCATGAGAAGAGCGTAGCAGGCGTGAGCTCGCGGGCGCCCGCGCACGAGCACGCGCATGTGCGGGCACCGCGTACGCACCGGGCCCGCGCGACACGCGGCGAGCGATCGTGTCGCGCATCGCCACGCGTCCCCGCGAGCGACGCGCGCGTGACGATCGCGAGCCGGCCGCTGCTACGATCGTGATCGTGTCGACCGAAGAGGCGATCGTGCCGCTCCTGGCGTCGCGCGACGCGATCCCCCTCGCGACGCACGTCCGCGGTGCGCTGGTCGCGCCTTCGCTCCAGCTCGTCCGCTCGTTCCACCTCGAGCCCGAGTACTTCGCGTCGCTCCCCATCGAGCTCCACGACGCGCTTCGCGCGCTCACCGCGTCGTCGTGGCTCGCGATGGACGTCGCCACGGCGCACTACGCCGCGATCGACACGCTCGGGCTCGCGCCGACCGCGATCGTCGAGATGGGCCGCCAGTCCGCGACGCGCGTCCACGGCTCCTACGTGCGCACGATCATCGATCAGCTGCGCACGACCGGCGGCGCCGACCCGGTGTCGCTCCTCTCGCGGCTGCCGTCGATCCTCGATCGCATCGTGCTCGGCGGCACCGCGGCCGTGTTCCGCGTCGGCGAGCGCGACGTGCGCGTGGAGCTGCTCGGCATGCCGGTGCTCCGCTACGACTACCTGCGCCACGGATGGGCGGGCGCGTTCCAGGCGAGCCTCGAGCTCGTCACGCGCAAGGTCCACGTCGCGGAGATCACCGCGCTGCGCACCGCCACCAGCGTCGCCTATCAGATCGTGTGGATCTGACGGCGCGTGGTAGCTCTCGGCGCATGCAGCAGGTCGTCGACTTCATCCTCGAGATCGACAAGCTCAAGGGCGTCACCCGCAAGGTCCGCCCGCTCGGGCTCGATCGCTACGAGAACCCCGCCGAGCACAGCTGGCACATCGCGATGCTCGCGTCGTCGCTCGCGCCCTACGCCGATCCCGGCGTCGACCTCTCGCGCGTGATCGCGATGCTGCTCGTGCACGACCTCGGCGAGATCGACGCCGGCGACACGTTCTTCTTCGCCGAGTCCGCGGGCACGAAGGCGAAGGAGCGCGCGTGCGTCGAGCGCATCGTCTCGCTGCTGCCCGACCCGCAGCGCTCGTCGTTCCTCGCGCTGTGGATCGAGCTCGACGAGGGCGAGACGCCCGAGGCGCGCTTCGCGAACGCGGTCGATCGCGCGATGCCGGTGCTCCTCAACCTCGCGAACGACGGCCAGAGCTGGCGCGAGAACGGCGTGAGCCACGAGCAGGTCGTGCGGCGCGTCGGTCCGCCGATCCACGCGGGATGCCCGGCGCTCTGGGCGTACCTCGAGGCGCGGCTCGACGACGCGAACGCGCGCGGCTGGTTCGGCGCGCGCTGACGTTCTCCGGTTGCGCGCGCCGAGCGAAAGCAACGAAGCTCGGACGTCGTGAAGTCGTCGCAGTACCTCCTTCTCTCCGTCGCGTGTCTGATCCTCGCCTGCGAGCCCGACCCACCCGCCGCGCAGCCCGACGGCGGTCGCGCCGATCTCGACGCTGCGTCCGCGCCCGATGCGGGCGCGCCGCCCGATGCGCCCGAGCCGCTGCGTGATCTCGACGGAACCCCGCGGCTCGCGCCGTGCGACGACACCTCGCGCTGCGCGAGCGATCCCGCGTGGGACGCGGGCCGCTGGCACTTCCACTTCGCGTGCCCAGCGACCTCGATCTGGCGCGTCGACGTGACGAGCGACGATGCGTCGAGCCTGCGCGTCACCGCGTCGAGCGGCGTCACGTTCGGCGAGTCTCCGTCGAGCACCTCGCACGCGCTGACGTTCACGAGCCACGAGGACGCGGGCCTCTGCACCGCGACCGTCGAGCTCCCGCGTGCGGGCCGGTTCGACATCGCCATCGTGCAGCTCGAGCCCGCGCTCGACGACGCGGGCTGCGACGAGCTCTGCCTCGCCGACTCGATCGCGGGGGTCGAGCGCGGCTGCGACTGCGACCGCACCTGCCACGACGCGTGCTCGAGCCTCGGCACCGACTGCGGCCTGCCGTGCAACCGCGACGTGCCGGGCTACGCGTGCCCGTTCCTCGAGAGCGAGATCGCCGCGAGCGACGACTGCACGTACTACGAGTCCGACGACGGCGCGTTCGAGCACTTCGGTCGCTGCTACCGATGCGGCGACGGTCAGCAGTGCTGCTACAGCGACGGGCGCGACAACGGCAGCGGCAGCTACGATCTCTGTCCGCCGCTCGATCCCGGCGACGACGATCCCGATCCGAACGGCTGCTCGGGCGTCTTCGATCACTGCGACTGCGACGTCGTCCCGCTGTGCGGCTGCATGGCCGAGTCGGGCGATCTCGCGCTGTGCGGCGAGTGCATCGGCGAGGGCAACCTCGACGTCACGAGCTGCAACGCGCCCGGCGACGACGGGACGTTCTGCCAGCGCGCGCTCGACGCCGCGATCGCGGGGTTCAGCTGGTGCGCGATCGTCGGCGACGTCGATCGCTGCCTCGATCTGCCGCCCGGCTTCTGACTACTGGCTCGGCCAGCCGCACGCCGTGCGCGCGATCGCGAGCTGCGCGAGCAGCGCGGTCCAGTCCGCTGCTGCGCGCTCGGTGGTGGGAGCGCTGCGTCGCGACAAGCGCGTCGCCACGCCGCGCGAGTTGCGTGCCCACTCCTCGGCGAGCGGCTCCAGCGCCTCGGCGTCGGCCTCGAGGCTGCGGCTCCTCCGGATCGCGTCGCGCCCCACGCTCTCTTCCATGGATTGATCGATCTCGTCGAAGTAGCTCGCGAGCCGCGCGAGGCCCGCGACCCGCACGAGCCGGATCTCCGCTTGCGCACGCGCGCTCCGGCAGCGCGCTTCGTCGGTGCCGATCCGCGCCGCCACCACGTCGAGCGCGGCACCGAGCGCGTCGAGATCGGCGAGCACCGTCGGCTCCCAGCGCCACGCGACGCCCTCGAGCCGATGCCCGCCCGCGATGCGGATCGCGTCGGCGCGCGCCGGGTCCACCGGCTCCACGAGCTCGGTGATCCGCCGCAGGATCGCGGCGCGCTGGCGCTCGGTCTCGCGGATCGTCTCGGGGTCGGGCTGAGGCTCTCCGGTGTCCTGGGCGAACGAGAAGTACGACGACTGCAGCTCGCGCCACGCGCTCACCATCCACGCGACGTCGCGCCGCTGCGAGCGCTCGAGCGCGACGGGATCGACCACCGGCGGCGCAGCGGCCGCGGGCAGGGTGCCGATCGCGACACGCGGCATGCGCGTGCCCGGCGCCATCGACGGTGCGCGCCCGAGGATCTGCAGCTCCGAGACACAGGTCTCGCGCCAGTCCGCGCGCGTGCCGGGCGTGAGCTCGACGATCTCGATGCGCCACACGCCGCCCGCGCCGCGCACCGGGATCGTGACGAGCTGCGGGCTCGCGTTCGCGACCGCGAAGCTGCCGACCTCGATGCCCTCGCGCAGCACGCGGATGCGCGCGACGCGATGGTTGCCCGTGAACAGATCCGTCGCGCCGCCCGGACGCGCGAACCCGGGCACGAGCGCGATGCCCGTGACCTCGGCGTCGGCAGGAACGCGGGCTTCGATCCACGCGCCGACGAGGTCTCCGGTGCGCGAATTCCACGCCGTGGTCGGGTCGCCGTCGACCAGACGCTCCACCTGCGCGCGTTGATCGCGATACGCCGACGACACGGCGAGCTCGGTGCCGACCGCACGGAGGAGATCGACGGAGGCCGTCTGCGCCGATGCGGTGCTCGCGACGACGAGCACCGCGAACACTCCCAGCCACCCTGCGCGCCGCAGCATCGTCGACCCCCTCTGCGCGCAGTGTACGGCGCGCGTGCGGCGTTCTCTCTCGCGGCGCATATCGAGCGTCGGATGACCAAGGTCCCTCCGACTTTCGCGCCGGTGCCGAGTGGTGGGGCACGTTCCTCTTCACGTTCCAGCCCACCGGCGCGCCCCGCATCGTCGCGATGACCGCATCGTCCACGGACTAACGACGCGACAGCTCGTACACCGCGATCGTTCGCGTCCCGCTCTCGACCGCGATCGACCACTTCGCGAGCCCCGCGCGCCACCCCTCCGCGTCCATCGCCTCCAGCACCGGCAGGCTCTGCGCGCGGAACGGATCGGAGAACAGCACGACGCCGCCGGGCGCGAGGTGCGCCTCGCAGATCGCGCGCAGTCGATCGTGCATCGTCGTCGCGTAGAGCACGTCGCTGCCGAGGATCACGTCGAACGGCTCGTCGCTCGTGAACGTCTCCCAGTCCGCGCTGCGCACCTCGATGCCCGACACGCGGTTGCGCTCCGCGTTCATCCCGCAGACGTGCAGCGCGACGTCGTTGCGATCCGTCTGCAGCACCCGCGCTCCGAGCGACGCCGCGACGATCCCCGGCACGCCCGTGCCCGCGCCGAGCTCGAGCACGCGCTTGCCGCGCAGCTCGCCCGCGCGCGTGAGCACGTCGTGCGCGAGCGCGATCGACGCCGGCCACAGCATCACGCCGTAGGGCAGCCGATCTCGCTCCCGCTCGAGGAAGCGCTGCTCGTCCTCGAGCGTGACGACCGCGCCGGTGTGGAGGAACGACCAGGTGCGATCACCGAGCGTCAGGCGGTACTCGTGGAGCGGGATCTCGCCGATGGACGTGCGCAGCGGGGGCAGGGTCACGCGCGCGTCATACCAGGACTGATCGCCGGCCGCCTTCATGCCGGCCTCGGACATCGCGCGAGCGCCGCGCGCGGGGTCGAGTAGTATCGCGCTCGGATGGTCCGAGCGCCGTCGTTTCGCGTATCCCGCTGCGCCATCGTGACCGCCGTCGTGCTCGCAGTCGGCTGCGGCAAGCTCGGGTACGAGCCGCAGGAAGACGAGCGCTGCACGGCCGAGCTCGCGCTCGTGGGTCCAGTGCCGGGGGTCAACGTCGTCGGCACCGACGACTGGGCACCCTTCGTGACGAACGACGGGCTCGCGCTCTACTTCGCGTCGTGGCGCGCAGGCGGCGCGGGCAGCTCGGATCTCTGGGTCGCGCGACGATCGGACGTGCGCTCGGCGTTCGGCGCGGCCGAGCTCGTCGCGGGCGTGAACGACGCGGACTTCCAGTCCGCGCCCGCGCTCGGGCCCGATGGAACGCTCTACTTCCTCGCGCACTCGCCGCACGTCACGAGCGAGTTCGACGTGTGGAGCGCGACGCCCGGTGGAGGCACGACGTTCGTCGCGCCCGACTCGCTCGGTGATCTGAGCGCGAACGGCAGCGAGACCGACGTCGAGCTCTCGCGCGATGGGCTCACCGCGTTCGTCGCGAGCTGGCGCGGTGGTGGCGAGAGCTCGAACCTCTGGATCGCCACGAGGCCCGCGCTCGACGAGCCGTTCGAGCCCCTCGAGCGCATCGACGAGCTGAACACGACCTACGCGGAGAGCTCGATGACGATCTCGCCCGACGGGCTGGAGCTCGTGTTCGCGTCGGATCGCCCCGGTGGCGCGGGAGGGCTCGACCTCTGGATCGCGCGGCGTCCGAGCGTCCACGCGCCCTTCGGCGAGCCGTTGAACCTGACCGCGCTCAACTCGACGAGCGACGACTCGAAGCCGTCGTTCTCGCCCGACGGCGCGACGCTCTACTTCAACCACGCGGCCGACGAGGACGGCGGCGACGACGCCGACATCTGGCTCGCGACGCGCTGCGCACCGCGTTGAGGTTGACAGCGCCGACGCGCTCGGATGTGCTCGCGGCATGACGCTACGCCTCTGTGGAGCTTGTCGACGGCACGTCGTGGGTGACGACGCGCGCTGCCCGTTCTGTGGGAACGACATCGAAGGAAGGGCCCCACGCACCGGCGCGGTCGTCGCCGCTGCGGTTGCCGTCGCGGCGGGAGTCGCCGTCACCGCGACCACGCTCGGCTGCGTGTACGGCGCGCCCGATCCCGGGCGGCCGGACGCGGCGCAGGACGGCGCGACCGACGACGCCGGCGATCCGAGCCCGTGACGCACGGCTCGATCCGTGATCCCCGCGTCACGCCGATCGGCGAGACCGGGCTGCGCTACGTCGTCTGGGAGCTGACGCTGCGCTGCGATCTCGCGTGCCGCCACTGCGGCTCACGCGCAGGCAAGGCGCGCGAGGACGAGCTCTCGACCGACGAGGCGCTCGACGTGGTGCGACAGCTCGCGTCGATGGGCGCGCGCGAGGTCGTGCTCATCGGAGGTGAGGCCTATCTGCGCGACGACTGGACGATCGTCGCGCGCGCGATCGCCGACGCGGGGATGCGCTGCGCGATGGTCTCCGGCGGGCGCGGCCTCGATGCGACGCGAGCGCGCGCCGCGCGCGAGGCGGGCGTCGCGTCGGTGTCGATCTCGATCGACGGGATCGGCGCCACGCACGACGTGCAGCGCGGGCTCGACGGCGCGTTCGAGTCGGCGCGCGTCGCGATGCGCAACCTGCGTGACGCCGGGGTCACGCTGCAGGCGAACACGCAGGTGAACCGCCTCTCGTACCCCGAGCTCGACGCGATCCTCGATCTGCTGGTCGAAGAGCGCGCGACCGGGTGGCAGCTCGCGATGACGGTGCCGATGGGGCGCGCGGCCGATCGGCCCGACTGGTTGCTCCAGCCGCACGAGCTGCTCGAGGTGTACCCGAAGCTCGCGGCGCTCGCCGAGCGCGGCGCGCGCCACGGCGTGCTCTTCTTCCCGGGGAACAACATCGGCTACTTCGGGCCCCACGAAGCGACGCTGCGCGGGCGCGGCATCACCGACGACGTCGCGTGGGGCGGGTGCATCGCGGGCAAACACGCGATGGGCATCGAGTCCGACGGATCGATCAAGGGATGCCCGTCGCTCCCGAGCGCCGACTGGGTCGGCGGCACGGCGCGCGAGGCGAGCCTTCGCGAGATCTGGGAGCAGACGCGCGAGCTGCGGTACGTGCGAGATCGCGAGCTCCCGGGCGCGCTCTGGGGCGAGTGCGCGCGCTGCTACTACGCGAGCGTGTGCGGCGGTGGCTGCACCTGGACCGCGCACACGTTCTTCGGGCGCCCGGGCAACAACCCGTACTGCCACCACCGCGCGCTCGAGATGCGCGCGCGAGGCGAGCGAGAGCGCTTGGTGCGCGTGGAGGCGGCGCCGGGCGCGCCGTTCGATCACGGGCGCTGGGAGATCGTCGTCGAGCCGTGGGTCGAGGGCGAAGGCGTCGCGCGCGTCGAGCGTCCCTCGAAGCGCCTGCGCGTGCTCTGAGCACGCGTCATCACCGCGCGCGTCGGTGCGCGGCGGCCGCGCGCTGCGACTCCTCGGGCGTGGGCAGGAGATCTTCGATCGCGCGCTCGAGGCGCGGCAGGTCGGCGGGATCGCGGAGCTCGATCCGGATCGTGTCGCCGAGCTCGTGCACGTCCGCGACGTCCGCGAGCGCTCCACGATCGACCCGCGCCGCGAGCGCGCGCGAGAGCCACAGGCGATCGTTCCCGGGCACGCGCACCCATCGCGTGATCCACGTGCGCAGCGTCCCCACGCCGTGCGCGATGCCGCATGCGTTCTCGTATGGCGTGTGCTCGATCCCGATCGGCGCGCCGCTCCACGACATCGACGCCTGGACGCCGCGCGCTCGCATCGCGTCGTCGATCCGTGCGCTCCATCGCTCGCGCACTGCCGGCGCGATCGCGGCGTCGACCCACGCCGCGATCGTCGGCACGCGCTCCTCCTCGCGGTCCCGGAGGATGCTCGTCCCGACCGCGATCCCGAGGTCGCCGGCCCCGCCGCGTCGCGCGACCTCGTCCATCGGACGCTCGGTCGCGACGACCGTGAGCGAGACGATCTGCTCGCTCGTCATCTGCCGCACGAGCTCGTACCACCGCGGTCCGCGCAGGGTCGACGCGACCGTCCCGCTGTGGGTCTTGGGCCGCCGCTGCGCCTCCGCGAAGTGGATGGCGGTGTGCACCTCGCCGCGCGCGCCGAGCGCCTCCCGCGCGTCGTCGAGCAACCCGCCCGCGATCGCCGCGACGTCCCCGCGCGGCGCGTCGATCGCGACCAGCACGCCGTGGTGCGTCCGTCCCTGGAGCGGACGCAGGAGGTGCGAGGTCGCGCCGTGCGACGTCTCGCGCATGCGCAGCGGGCGCGGCAACGGAGCGTCGATCGCGAGCCGCGCGATCGTGCCCGCAGCCGCGCTCGCGCTCTCGAGCGGCACGAGCCCGATCCCGAGCTCTCCCTTCCCCGGCGCGACGACACGCCCCACCACGTTCACGTGGACCTTCGAGCGCTGCGCCGCCTGCAAGGCCTTCATGACGTCCATGCCGGGACGGAACCCCTCGAATGGCTGCGCGGAGCCGGCGGGGATCGCCTGCTCGCGCAGGTCGGCCACGAGGAGCTCGCTGCCGTCGTGCGCGCGCGAGAGCTCGGGCGTCACGACGACGTGCTTCGCGCCACGCAGCGGATCGCCGACGAGCACCTCGAAGCGCTCGACCACGACGAGCCCCTGCTCGATCGCGCTGCCCCAGCACCGCGCACCGAGCCCCCGGGAGGCGCGCCCCGCGCTGCGCGCGCCGAGCGAGACGCGCAGCTCGTCGCCCACCGCGAGCGGCACGTCGCCCTCGACGTACGACTCGGCGACGAGCGCGGGCGGATCGCGGCTCGCCTGCTCCCAGCTCGGACGCGCGCGCGATCGGAAGCGCAGCGCGATGGTGCCCGCGGGGAGCTCGTCGCCGTCCTTCACGGTGTAGCGGTATCCCGTCGACGCGCGCCGCACGTCGCAACCGATGAGCTCCGCGGTGCGGCGCAGCGTGCGCTCGGCGAAGAGATCCTCGGCGCGCCACGCCTCGCGCAGGGCGTCGGGATCGCCGAGCTCCTTCCACGCCGCGGGATCGCCGGTGGGCTTTGTCCCGCGCCCACCGAAGTAGCCGGGGTTCGAGTCCACGCGATCGATGCGCGCGCCGTCCCGGTAGAGCTCGAGGAAGAGCACGTCGGAGTCGTGGATCGTGACGGTGATCGCGTAGTCGCCCGCCGCGCGCGACGTCGCGACGGCGAGCGCGCCGAGGACGTTCCCGTCCTGCCCTTCCGTCGACTCGTCGTAGATCGCGATCCACCCGCCGCCGTCGGGCGGGAGGACGAGCACGGATCGATCGGGCGAGGCCGCGCTCGACGCATCGAGCTCGTCCATCCCGCGCTGCCGCGCCTCCGTCCGGATGGCGCGCGCGATCGCGTCGAGATCGCGGCTCCGGACCTGCACGTTGGTGAAGAAGGCGCCCATTGCGCAGCCTACGGCGCGAGCGCGCCGCTCACTCCTCTCGTCGTTGACCTCCGAGCACCGCTCGCGTGAGCCTGAGCCATGCACCCACACGTCTCGTCGGCGGTCCTCACGTCGTTCGTCGTCCTCGGCGGCTGTGACGCTCCACCACCCGGTCCCGCCCCGGATGAGCCCGCCTCGCGGCGCTCATCGGCTGGCGCCGACGTCGCACCCGCCAGCGACGTCGCGCCGTTCGACGTGGGCGCGATTGTCGATCGTGTTCATTTCTCCTTTCGGCCCGACGGCTCGCGCTTCACTGCAGGCGACGCGACTCGCACCGTCGTCGCCGACGCGCGCGGCATCGACATCACGCCGATCCATCCGCGCGCGGATCGCGAGCCTTCCCGGTCGGTTCGGGTCGAGCTCCGCGCCGTCGTGCGTGGCGATCGAGACGTCGAGCTGTCGCGCGCGCCGCGCGCGCGGGTCGCGCCAGACGGGCACCTCGCCATCGATCGCGGCGAGGTCGTCGAGCACTTTCATCACCGTGCCGAGGGCGTCGAGCAGAGCTGGGCGTTCGCGCGCGAGCCCGCCGGCGACGGCTCGCTTCGTGTGACGGTCGACGTTCGCGGCGCGGCGCACGTCGCGGACACGCCGAGCGGGATCCACTTCGCCGACGCGAGCTCGGGCCTCGGGCTGCGCTACGGGCACGGCCTGTGGGTCGACGCGTCCGGCCAGGAGACCCGGATCCCTGCGCGCTGGCGTGGCGACCGCATCGAGCTCGTCGTTCCGTCCGACGTCGTCGGCGCCGCGACGTATCCCGCGGTCCTCGATCCGGTGATCTCGCCCGAGGTCGGCCTGGACACGCCGGTGCTCTCGCCCACCTCGGGCACCAAGACGGACCCGGCGATCGCGTCCAACGGGAGCGGCTATCTCGTCGTGTGGACCGAGACTCGCGCGGACACGCCCGCCGTCTTCGCGACCCGCGTCGACGCCTCCGGCACGGTGCTCGACCCGCATGGAATCCTGGTGTCGGGCTCGACGAGCTCGCAGGCCATGCCGGCCGTCGCGTCCGACGGGACCGACTACTTCGTCGTGTGGCAGCACGCCAACGCGGACTTCGACGTCTACGGCGCGCGGGTCACGAGCGCGGGGGCGGTGCTCGATCCTTCGGGCATCGCCGTCCACCGCACGAGCTCTCAGGACTACTGGCCCAGCGTGGCGTGGAACGGGTCGCATTACCTGGTCGTGTGGCAGCGTGCGGCGTTCGCAGACAACAACGTCCTCGGCATCCGCGTGAGCCGGGACGGCGCGCTGCTCGGGTCCGCGTTCTCGATCTCGAGCGCGACCGGCGTGCAGAGCGAGCCGCGTGTCGCGTCGAACGGCACCGACTTCCTCGTCGTGTGGCGGGACGGGCGCACCTCGGGCGAGGGCGACGTCTACGGCGCTCGCGTGTCGGCGTCGGGCACCGTGTTCGACGCCTCGGGCATCGCGCTCTCGACCGCCGCGGGCGCTCAGCTCGAGGTGAGTGTCGCGTCAAACGGCACGGGCTATCTCGTCGTGTGGTCGGACGGCCGCGCCGGCGGCTTCCACTACGATGTCTATGCGACGCGCGTCAGCGCCGCCGGGGGCGTCAGCGACCCGGGCGGCATCGCGATCTCCGCCGGATCGGCCGCAGAGCGGAGGCCGAACGTCGCGCGCGCCGGCTCCGACTACTTCGTCGTCTGGTCCGACGAGCGCGCGGGGGGCGGCACCAGTGTCTACGGCGCGCGCGTCACGAGCGTGGGCGTCGTGCGCGACCCCGGCGGGCTCGCGATCTCCACGCGCGGAGCGACGCCGACCGTCGCGACGAACGGCACGGCGCTGTACGTCACGTGGCTCGCCTCGCGCCCGCCGCCGGAGGCGCTCGCGGCCAACGAGCTCTACGGAACCGCGGTCACGCTCGCCGGCGCGCCCGCCGACCCTTCCGGGACGCGGCTCGGCGGAGCAGCCAACGCGCAGCGCACCCCGAGCGTGGCGTACGACGGGACGAGCTGGCTGGTCGCGTGGGCGGACGCGCGCGGCGCGTCCTGGGCTGTCTGGGGCGCGCGCGTCGATCCGTCGGGCGCGGTGCTCGATCCGTCGGGGATCGCGATCTCGAGCGGCACGGTGGAGCGGCGATCGCCTCGTGTCGCGTCGGACGGGGAGGGCTGGCTCGTCGTCTGGGAGGAGGAGAGCAGCGCCGACGCGAGCGACGTCCGCGGAACACGGGTCACCGCGAGCGGCGCGGTGTCGAATCCATCGGGGATCGCGATCTCGACCGCGTCGGGCGCGCAGACCGATCCCAGCGCCGCGTGCGATCCCGCGCGGTGCCTCGTGGTGTGGACCGACGCGCGCACGTCCGGTGGGCGCGACGTGTACGGCACGTTCGTCGGTGCCTCGGGCGCGGTGTCGCATCCGAGCGGTCTCGGGATCGCGACCGGTGGGCACGCCGAGCACTCGCCACGCGCCGCGTTCGGCGCGTCCGGTTACCTCGTCGTCTACGAGGACCAGCGCACGTCGCAGGCGGACGTGTACGCGACGTTCGTGAGCACGGCCGGCGCGATCTCGGATCCGTCGGGGTTCCCGATCGCGACGCGAACCGAGTACGAAAACGCACCGGCCGTCGCGGCGAGCGCGACGAGCTACTTCGTCGTCTGGTCCTACGGGCTCGCGGACGTGCACATCCGGGGCACGGTCGTGACGAGCTCCGGCGTGTCCGGCCCGACGCCGATCACGATCCACGCCGAGGCCGGCAGTCGGGGGGCGCCCGAGGTCGCGTCGGACCGAAGCGACTACTTCGTCGTGTGGCGAGACTATCGCGGCGGCTCGCGCGCCGACGTGTATGGAGCGCGCATCGTCGGGACGAGCGTGAGGGACGCGTCCGGCCTCGCGCTCGCGACCTCGCCCTTCTCCGAGCAGAGCGCGGAGATCGCGGCGGGGCCCCCGGGCCGCTTCCTCCTCGTGTACGACCGCTTCGTCGCCGAGGTCCCCGAGCGCACGCGACGCATCCGTGCGCGTCTGATCGATGACCGGACGCCGCTCGGCTCGGTCTGCGGTTCGAGCGGTGACTGCGCGAGCGGGCACTGCGTCGACGGAGTGTGCTGCGACGACGCGTGTGGCGGCGGGGCGACGGACTGCCTGGCGTGCTCGGTTGCGACGGGGGCGCCCGGCAACGGCGCGTGCGCGGCCCTCACGGGGACGGCCTGCGACGACACGAACGCATGCACGATCTCGGATCGCTGCGCCGCAGGGAGCTGCGGGGGTGCGAACGCGTGCGACGCGGCGACGACCTGCGCCCCCGGCCCGGGGGCGACGTACGCCTGCAGCGCGTGCCCTGCGGGGACGTACTCGGCCGATGGAACCGGCGCGACGGCGTGCACGGAATGGACGACCTGCGCCCCCGGCACGCACGTGGCGTCGGCGGGCAGCGCGACCCGCGATCGAACGTGCGTGGCCTGCGCGGGCGGATATTCGAGCACGACGAACGCGCCCTCGTGCACGCCGTGGACGGACTGCGTGCCCGGCGAGCGCGAGTCGTCCGCCGGGACACCGACGAGCGATCGGGTGTGCGTCCCCTGCAGCTCGGGCTGGACGTCGGCGCCGAACGCAGCGACGTGTGTCGCGTGGACCGACTGCGCCGCGGGGCAGTACGTCGCGGCGATGGCGACGGTGGCGAGCGACCGCGTCTGCGCAGCGTGCCCGGCGGGGACGTACTCGACGTCGGTGAACGCGCCGTCGTGTGCGGCGTGCACGGCGTGTCCGCCCGGAGCGCATGAGACGAGCGCGTGCACGGCGACTCGCGATCGTGTGTGTGAGCCCGAGGCCCCGCTGGACGGCGCGCTCGCGAGCGACGCCGGAACGCTCCCGATCGACGCGGCACCGCCGGAGATCGACGCGGGTCGCACGCTCGACGGGGGCTCGCCCGAGGCGCCGGGGGACGCGGGATGCGCGTGCCGCGCCGCGCGCTCGGGCGGCAACGCGGGCCTCGCGTTCGTCGGGATGGCGATCGTGCTCGTCGCTGTCCGACGGCGACGACGCCGTCGCGGCGCGGATGACCCGTCGGGCACGCCGTCAGAGGGTGCCGCCTCGCGGTGCGCGTCGTCCGCCGTCGCTCTTCGCGACGCAGAGCGCGTCTGTCGACGCCGACCGGTCTCTGGCACGCTCGGCCGATGAGCGCCGACGATGGCACCCGCATCGCACCGGCCGCGCGGCTGCCCGATGGCACGCCGAGCGTCCAGTGGATGATCACCGACTCGATCCATACCGTGGCGAGCCGCGCGACACCGTACCTCGAGTCGGCGCGGCTCTTCGGTGATCGGTACGGCATGCTGCTCGCGCTGATCGACGCCTTCCGTGACGAGGATGGCCGCGCGCCCGAGCTACAGCGCGCGCTCGAGGTCGCCCGCGGCTTGCTCGCCCAGGGCAAGCGGCACCTTCACGACGCGTGGGACGCACGCACGGGACCGGCCGTCGACCGCAGGCTCGACGAGATCTTCCGCGAGGCGACGCCGCCACGCGGGACGGTCGCTGCGCGGCGCTCGGAAGCGCCGATCGATCCGTTCGCGACCGTCGCCGCGGTCATCCAGAAGATCGATCGCGCGCCGGATCGCGCGGAGGCGGCGACGGAGTTCGCGGTCACCTGGGCGCTGCTCCGCCGTACGCCGGTCCGGCTGCGCGAGCTCCGCGAGCAGGCGGGCGCGGACGATCGCGAGCTCCTCGATGCGGGCATCCGCTCCGCCGGCCGCTGGATGCTCGATCTCGAGGAGGCGTGGTCGGCGCGGACCTTCGACGAGCTGCTCGGGCGTCCGACCCTCGGCGAGCTGCTCCAGCTGGTGTTCCCGCCTCCATCCGAGTGAACGTTCGAGCGGCGTTCGGTCCTTCACGCAGCGCACGGAGCGGCGAACGAGCGTCGCCGATATGCCTCGCGGACGTTCGCGACGACGGCTCGCGAAATCTCGCGACTCGCAGGAATCTGCGACCTCGAATTGCGCGAGATTCACGGCAATTTCGCGGGGCACGCACGTTGCTGAACGGTCCCCTCGTCCGTTGCTCGACGAGGAGGATCGATGATGCGTGCTGGCTCGTTCGTCTTCTGGTCCGCGCTCGCTGCGCTCACCGCGTGCACGCCAGCGCCGGCCGATCCACGGCCCGATCCCGACGCAGGCGCCGACACGCCCGACGTCGGCCCCGAGGTGCCGCCCGATCCCGAGCCCGCCGATTGTGTCGAGCCCGAGGTCGGCACCGTCGACGAGGACGTGAGCGAGCCCGACGACTCCGCGCTCGTTCGTCGCGTGCACGAGCTCGCGCGCGCCGGTCAGTCGATCGCGACGAGCGCGTTCCCCCGCGAGACCGCGGTGCGCGTCGCGATCGACATCGACGAGGACGCGATCCGGACCGCCGCCGACGGCTCCACCTACGCCGAGCTCGACATCGACGGCACGACCGTCCACGTCGTCAACGCGGGCAGCCCGACCGCGCGCCCGACGTCGTCCGATCTCGCGCTCCACATCGGCTCGCGCGAGCTGGTCGGCGCGTCGATCGTCGCGTCGTTCACCGAGACCACGCGCGGGTTCGAGCTGAGCCTGTCGTCGATGGACGCGAGCGGTGCGCCGGCGCGCCCCGTCGGGCCGCCCTCGCGCACGCAGCCGCCCGGCTGCCTCACCACCGCGTTCCAGGGCCTCGCGCCGCAGATCCCGCGCGACATGCCGCCGATCCGCCTGCCCGCGCTCACCGGCTGCGAGGACCTCACGCGCTGCTCGCAGATCCGCGCGGCGTGGGCCCGCGCGCACATCGAGACGTTCTGGGCGTACCTGATGGTCGAGTGGCTCGAGACGCGCTCGTTCGCCGATCGCGAGTTCGCGTGGGGCGCGCAGGGCCGCGACGTGCACGGCGAGCTCACGGAGCGGAACGTCGCGCCGGAGTGGTGGTACGGCGAGTACGACACCGGCCGCTTCGAGCGCGTGCACGAGGGCGTCGAGGACGTGTGGCGGGTGTTCCGCACGCTGAAGCACGGCCGTCAGACGGTGCGGCTCTACTGCCCACCGGCCGGCGAGACCAACGTGTGCAACGTCGGCTCGCCGCCCTCCGCGCATCACTTCGATCGCGGCGAGCTCAACTTCTGCGCGCGCTTCTTCACGGACCACGACGCCGACAGCCGCATTCGGCTGATGATCCACGAGCCGCTGCACTGGATCTTCGTCGGCGGCGCCGCGCTCCTCGATCGCCACACGCACGGCCACGGATCGGACTGCCTCACCGCGATCGAGCACGTGGACGCGATCTACGGCCCCGAGGAGGCACACGAGCTCGCGTCGTACGTCGCGCCGAACGGCAACGAGTGCCTGCACCGCGACATGGCCTCGCGCGCCGTCGACGTCTACGCGCAGATGATCCACCACTTCGGCCGCGCGGTGCGCACGCGCGAGATGGTGCGCTGGCCGTCGAACGGCGATCCGCCGCCCGCGCCGTGCGACGCCGCCGGCGAAGAGGGCTGCATCTGCGCCCAGGTGCCGAGCACCGGCGCGCCCGACGGCGACTACCTGCCGACGCAGTTCTGCCCGGATCACGACGGCGAGATGACGTGCGTGACGACGACGTTCAGCGCGAGCACCACCGTCGGCGTGTGCACGCGCTGCCAGCCCGCGGGCGACGGCGGCAACAACCGCCCCGCCGGGTGCGAGTGCGAGAGCGACGAGCAGTGCGCCACCGGGCTCAGCTGCTACGGCGCGGACACCCAGGGCGGCGGCGGCCTCGGCCACTGCTACCGCGACGATCGCGGCCCGCCCGACTTCGCGTGCGTCGCCGACTGCCGGCGCCTCTTCAACGACCCCCAGGCGGTCTGCATCCACGACTACCCGGGCGGTGCGCGCTGCTTCGAGCTCGCGTGCGACGACCCCGGCGTGTTCGCGCCCTGCTACGAGAACGGGACCGGCGTGTGCCGCACCGCGTGCGACTCGGAGGGGAACGACTGCGAGACCGGCTGCGGGAGCGAGTGCGTGAACGACACCGACTGCGACGAGCGCGGCTACCCCGCCGGCTACTCGTGCGTCGGCGCCGTGTGCACGTTCACCGGCACCTGAGCCCACGCCGTCGAGCGCTCGGGCGCGCCACGGGATCCACGTCGATCCGTGGCGCGCGACGTCGTGCTCGGAAGGCAGATCGCGATCGCCGCGCGCGTAGTCGACCTCGTGGTCCCGCGCCGCGCGCTCACCGTCGTCGCGTTCCTCGCCGCGGTGATCGTCGCGTCGGTCGGCGCGCGAGCGCGCGCGAAGCAGGACGCTGCGTGCGTGCCGGCGCCGGAGCTCTCGTTCACGACGCGGATCACGCGCTGGCCCGCATCGGGCCGGACCCAGGTCGACCACCGGTTCGCGACGCTGCGCGCGTGGGACCTCGACGGCGACGGGCGCGCGGATGCGCTCGTGCCGCGGCCTCGCGAGCGCGCGCCCGAGGGCACGTGCCCGGGCGAGGTGCGCTGGGACGTGTACGCGACGCGCGGCACCGCGTGCGACGTGCTGCTCGGCACCGTCGAGGGCGACGCGCCTCACGCGGAGGCGGTGCGCCCGGGCCACCACGGTCTGCGCGATCTCGTGACGACGATCGCGCCCGCGACCGGCGCGGAGGGCGCGACCCGGATCCGCTACGAGCACGACGGCACGCGCTACGTCGAGGTGTCGCGCACCCGAGGTCCGGCGCGCTGCGACGTGCATCCCGACGCCTGCCGCGACGTCCCGCACGCGACGTGCGACCTGCGCGATCACCCGAGCGTTCCGGGACGCTTCGACGCCGACGGAACCGTGCTCGCGATGCTGCGCGCGTCGGAGGCCGCGCAGGTCGCGTGCCGCGCGCCCGCGGCCACGATCGAGCGCTGCGACGTGCACGTGAGCTTCGCGAACGACGGACGCGTGACCGCGGTCGACGTGCGCGACTGCCCGCGTCGCCGCGCGTGCGTCGCGCCGTTCTTCCAGGCGCTCCGCACGTCGCCGTTCGTCGGCGATCCGGCGTTTCCGTCGACGTCCTTCCAGATCCCCGCGCCCTGAGCCGCGCGTCACCGCGCCGGGCGCAGCCCGCAGTGGAACGTGAGCGTCGTCGACGGCTCGTAGGGGCTCGTCTCGGTCACCATCGCGAACGACGACTCGCCCGGGAGCCACGCGATCGCGCCGCGCCACATCTCGGGCACCTCGCGGATCTCGAGCACCTCGAGCGTGTCGAGCGACACGAACACGACAGACGAGCTCCCGTGGTGGTCGTCGATCGCGAGCGCGCCGATGCCGTCGCCGATCGCGATCGTGCCGACGACGGCGCGCATGATCCGCGCATCGACCACGCGCGTGATGCGCTCCTCGTCACGCGTGCCGAGCGCGACGATCGCGGGGCGCGCGTACGACCCGACGTCGCTCGTGACGCGCTCCTCCGCCAGGACGAGCCACACGCCGTGCGACGCATCGAAGCGCGCGGCCACGGGCGTGATCGCCTCGTGCGACCACGCGTGCTCGTGCACGACCTCGCGATCGAGCGTCGTGCGCTCGACGATGGCGGCGCCACCAGCGCGGCGGAAGACGAGCTCGCGATCGCCCTCGTGCCCGAGGATCGCGAGCTCGCGATCCGCGTCGCCGACGTCGCGGACCTCGGGCGCGCGGCCCGCGACGTCGAGGGCGTACACCAGCGTGTCGTAGGTGCCGTCCTCGAGGCGGTGCACCGCGGTGCCGCGCACGCTCGTGCCCGACGCGACCACGTCCGAGACGAGCGCCCAGTCCTCCGGCGCCGAGATGGGCTCGCCGGCCGCGAGGCCGTTCGCGTCGACGTGGTGGAACATCGGGGGCGAGCCCCCGTACGCGACGAGCCCGTCCTGGATCGGCGTGAGGTGCTCGCCGGGGATCGGCCGTGGCTCGCCGCGCGCGATGCCGGTCGAGTAGAGCCGCTGGAGCGCGAGGCTCCGGGCACCCTCGGCGTCCCTCGCGGACCACGCGACCGCGAGATAGCCGTCCGCGCGCGGAGCGAAGTACGCGACGCGCGCGGCGCGCGCGGTCACCAAGATGCGCGGCTCGCACGGCGGCTCGGAGCCTCCTGCGTCGACCTCGACGTACGCGTCGACGTCGCTCGTGCCCGCGTCGACGAGCGCGACTGGATCGCGTCCGGCGTCGATCTCGATCGCGCCACCGTCGGACGCGGTCGCTGCGTCGACCTCGTGGCGCACGTGCGTGCCCGAGCATCCGCCGAGCGCGAGCACGAGCGCGCCGGCGCGCGCGGATGGAGCCCAGGAGCGAACGAGCGAGTGCATGCTCCGAGTGTGCCCGCGAGCGCGACGGGGCCGCGCTTAAATGGCGCGTTCAAGCGCGCCGTCGTCGTGGGGCTCCTCGAACGCGATACCCTCGCTCGCATGCGCCCTGCCGAGCCCGCGCGCCGATCACGCACCTGGATCTCGGTCCTCGGCGGCATCGCCGCGCTCGTCTGCGCGCTCCCAGCGCTCGTGCTCGTCTGGCTCGAGGTCGACATGGCGCGCGCGCACGACCACCCGGTCTCGCACTGGGACTACGTCGCTCAGGGCCTGCTCGCGGCGGCGTGGGGGCTCGGCACGGCGCTCGTGCTCTTCCGGCGATCGACGAGCGTGCGCGTGCTGATCGCGCCGGGCGTGTGCGGCATCGCCGTCGCGCTGATCGGTATCGCGATCAACGCGCAGCCACTGCTGGCGCCGGTGCTGATCGGACAGGACCGCGAGGCCGCCGACTGGATCCGCGTCGCGATGATCCCCGGCTTCGGCGGGCTCGGTCACCTCGCGGCGCAGTCGACGCGCCTGCGCGGCGCGCTCGATCGTGTCTTCTACGCGCTCGCGTTCCTGCTCGCGGTGTGGATCGTCGTCCGCGTCGTCGTCGTCGCGACGAGCTGAGCCACGGTCGTCAGCGGAAATTCCCGCGAGATCTTGGTATGTAGCCGCGACATGGCGCGCGGGCGGGAGCGTGGACGGCGCAGCGATCTCGTCGGTCGCGACGTCGAGCTCGAGACGGGGCGGGCGCTCCTCGCCGACGGTGCCCGGCTGCTCACGATCGTCGGCGCGCCGGGGATCGGGAAGACGCGGCTCGCGCGGGCGCTGCTCGAGGACGCTCCGCATCGGTTCGTCGATCTCGCGGCGGCGCGCGACCTCGGCGACACCTGCGCCGCGGTCGCGGCGGCGCTCGACGTGCGCGCGCTCTCGGCGCGCTCGGCCGACGATCTCGCGGGCGCGGTGCACGAGGCGCTCCGCACGTGGTCGGGCGGCGCGCTCGTCCTCGACAACGTCGAGCAGGTCGTCGACGTCACCGCGTCGAACATCGAGCGGTGGGCGTCCGCGAGCGCCGCGCCGCTGATCGTGACGTCGCGCGAGCCGCTGCGGGTCCCGGCCGAGCGCTGCCTGCCGCTCGCGCCGCTCTCGGTCCCCGCGAGCGACGACCACGACCCCGAGCGCATCCTCGCCGCGGACGCGGTGCGCGTGCTCCTCGCGCGCGCACGGGCGCGCCGTCCGAGCTTCGCGCCGAGCGACTCCGAGGCGCGCGATCTCGCCGCGATCGCGCGCGCGGTCGATGGCATCCCGCTCGCGCTCGAGCTCTGCGCGGCGCAGCTCTGGCTGCTGGGCGTCCACGGCGTGCGCGAGCGCGTCGAGTCGGGGATCGGCGTGCTCGGCAGCGCGGTGCGCGCCGGCGTCGATCGACACGGCACGCTGGCGGCGGCGATCGCGTGGTCGTGGGATCTCCTCTCCGAGGCGGAGCGCGACGCGCTCGCGCGGCTCTCGATCGCGCGCGGCGGGCTCGATCTCGAGGCCGCGATCGCGCTCCTCGAGCGGAGCGAGGCGGACACCCTCGCGGTGCTGCACGCGCTCCACGATCGCTCGGTCCTCCTCGTCGAGGAGCGCGACGGGCGCGCCCGCTACCGCGCGTACGAGCCGGTGCGCGCGTTCGTGAGCGAGCGCGCCGAGCTCGGCGCCGCGCGCGCGCGGCACGCGACGCACTTCGCGGCCCGTGCGATCCGCGACGGTGCGCGCGCGTCATCCGTGGTGCGCCGCGCGCTGCTCGCCGACGTCGAGAACGTGCTCGCGGCCTGCGATCACCTCGTCGATCCGCGCAGCGAGACCAGCGATGCCGCGCTGGGCGCGTCCGCGCTCGCCGCGATCGCGCCGATCTACACCGAGGGCCACCACGGCCCGATCGATCGCTACCTCGAGCGGCTCGATCGCGGCGGCGAGGTGATCGGCGAGCGCGACGCCGGCGCGCGGGGCCGCGTCGAGCTCGCGCGCGGGACGGTGCGCTCGCTGCGCTGGGAGATCGCCGAGGCCGATGCGCGCCTCGAGGCCGCGCGCACCTGGGCCGAGCGCGCGCGCGATCGCTCCACGTGCGCCGAGGCGTGGCTGCGCACCGCGCGGCTCCGCTCGATCGAGCGCCGCCACGACGCCGCGGCCGACGCGCTGGCGCGGGCCCGCGGCGCGATCGAGGTCGGCGTGGATCCCGCGATCGACGCGCTCCACGCGTTCGAGCACGGCTCGTCGCTGCTCGTGCAGCGCCGGCTCGACGAGGCCCACGCGTCGCTCGCGCGCGCCTCGGCGCTCTATGGCTCGCTCGGTGACGCGGCGCGCGAGGCACGCGCGGCGGCGAACGCCGCGCTCGCGCTCATGCACGCCGGCCGCGGCGACGAGGCGGTCGAGACGGCCGACGCCGCGCTCGCCGCGGCGCGGCGCGAAGGCCTCCGGCGCGCCGAGTGCGAGGTCCTCGCGGTGCGCGCCAACGCGCTGCTCGAGGTCGGCCGCATCGCCGACGCCGAGCTCGCGATCGAAGAGTCGCTCGCGATCGCGCGCGCGATCGCGCTCCACTCGTTCCACGCGGCGGTGCGCGGGGTGCTCGCGTACGTCCGCTTGTTCCAGGGCCGCTTCGCGGACGCGCTCCCGCTGATCCACGACACCGAGGCCGCGTACCGCGCGAGCGGTGACCGCGATCGCGCCGCGATCGCCGCGGCGATCCAGGCGATCGCGGCGGGCGCGCTCGGCCGCGATGCCCTGGCGCGCGAGCGGCTCGCGGCGGTGCGCGCCGTCGACTCCGCGGCGGTCGCGGAGGTCGCCGAGATCGCCGAGGCCCACGTCGCGCTCGTGCTCGCGCGAGGGGACGACGCGATCGAGCGCGCCGCCAGCCGAGCGCGCGCCCTCGCCGCGCCGGCTTCGTCGCACACCTCCGACGCGCGTCTCCTGCGCACGCTCCTCGCCCGCGCGATCCCCGAGCTCGCCGCCGACCTCGAGGTGGGCGTCGACGCGCGCTGGTTCCGCGTCGCGGGCGGCCCCGAGGTCGAGCTCCTCCGCAAGCGCGCGGTGCGCCTGATCCTCGACGCGCTCGTCGCGGCGCGCCTCGAGTCGCCGGGCGTCGCGCTCTCCACCGACACGCTCTTCCGCGTCGGATGGCCCGGCGAGCGCGCGAGCGAGAGCTCGGCGAAGAACCGCGTGAACGTCACGCTCACGCGGCTGAAGGACCTCGGGCTCCGGCCGCTCCTCCAGAGCCGCGACGACGGCGTCCTCATCCCGCCCGGCGTGAAGGTCGCGATTTGTAACGAACGGTAAGTCGATCGACGCGCCGGCCGCTCGCATACCGCGGCGCATGTCGACTCTCTCGTGGATGGTGCTCGGGGCGCTGCTCGCCGTCGGCGCGCAGGGGTGTGGGGGCGGGCGCGGCGACGACGCGGACGGCGGGCATCGCGACGCGCGCGCGAGCGGCGGCGACGGCGGCGGCGAGGGCTCGGCGCTGCCGGTGCGCTGCCCTCCGGGCGCCGACGATCCGGTGTGCGGACAGGCGCGCGAGGACAACCCGATCGGCGCGGGCCCGCGGCCGCGCGCCCAGGTCGGCCTCACGCCGATGCTGACCGGCGGCGTGCTCGACGGCGAGACGCTGGTGATCGGCGGCTCGTGGGGCGGCGGCGACGCGCTCACCGGCGCGGTGCTCGAGATCGAGCTCGGCTCGGGCGATCGCCGCGCGCTCTCGGGCGTGGTGAACGATCCGCGCACCGGCGAGCAGACGATCGGCGCGGGCCGGGCGCTCGGTCAGGTGCAGGACGTCGGCGTGCGGAGCGACGGCGACGTCGTCGCGCTCTCGCGCGTGTCGACGACGCGCGTCGAGCTCGTGCGCATCGCGCGCGAGAGCGGGGACCGCACCGTGCTCTGGTACAACCAGCTCACCGCGGACGGACACGAGACGACCGCGGCCTGCACCGACGGCGCGGCGCGCGAGATCCCGAACGTCGACGACAGCTCGCTCGCGATCGGTCCCGACGACGAGATGTACGTCGTCGCGCGGCCCGCCGATCCGAGCGCCGCCGCGATCATCGCGATCGCGGCCGACGGGCGCTCGTGCGCCATCACGACGTTCGACGGAGAGGCGCAGCCCCCGGGCGCGAACCGCGGGAGCGGCCCGAAGATCACGGGCGGGATGCGCGGTCTGCGCTATGCGGGCGGGCGCCTCTACGGGACCGACGCGGGTGTCTCGAGCCTGATCGCGATCGACGTCGAGACCGGCGATCGCGTCGTGATCTCGCGCAGCGGCTCGAGCGGCACCGTCGGCGCGGGCGAAGCGCTCGGGCACTCGCGGCTCGACGTGGACGTGGCGGGCGGCCGCGCGCTCACGATCGACGACGAGCTCGGCGGCGCGACGCGCATCACCGAGATCGATCTCGAGAGCGGCGACCGCACGACGGTCGCGCTCGTGTCGAACACGGTGCACGCGCCGGGGGAGGGCGGCGTCTGGTTCCACCCGTCGCGCCCGCTCTACGTCGCGGTCACCTGGAGCACCGCGATCGCGCTCGTCGATCCCGTGAGCGGCGAGGGGAACCTGATCTCGAACTGAGCGCGGCGCCGCGCGCATACCCGCAGCTCACGCGTGCTAGTGCATGCGGCGATGACACGGACCACGTCGCGCCGCGCGTTCGTCGAGCTCGCCGCATGCGGCCTCGGCGCTGCTGCACTGCCGGGCTGTGGCTCGGCGCTCGCGCCGGCACCGCGCCCGTCGCACGCCCGCGCGCCGGCGCCCGAGACGCCGCTGCGCGCCGCGCCCCTCGAGCGGGTGCGCGTCGGCTTCGTGGGCGTGGGCGGCATGGGCTCGGCGCACGTGCTGAACCTGCTCACGATGGACGCGGTCGATCTCGTCGCGGTCGCCGACATCGTGCCTGCCCACGCCGAGCGCGCGCGCAGCTGGGCGACCGAGCGCGGCCGTCCGGCACCCACGCTCTACACCGACGGCGAGCGCGACTTCGAGCGCATGATCGGCGAGGAAGCGCTCGACCTCGTGATCACCGCGACGCCGTGGGAGTGGCACGTGCCGGTGATGCTCCGCGCGCTCGAGAGCGGCGTCCACGGCGCGACCGAGGTCCCCGCGGCGCTCACCGTCGACGACTGCTGGGCGCTCGTCGAGGCCTCGGAGCGCGCTTCGCGTCACTGCGTGATGCTCGAGAACTGCATCTACGATCGGCTCGAGCTGATGACGCTCGCGATGGTCCGCGCCGGCGCCCTCGGCGAGATCGTCCACGGGCAGGGCGGCTATCTGCACGACCTCCGCGCGATCAAATTCGCGCGCGACGGAGAGGGCCTGTGGCGCCGTCGCTGGGACACGCTCGT
Organism: Sandaracinus amylolyticus; assembly: GCF_000737325.1. Lineage (NCBI taxonomy): Bacteria > Pseudomonadati > Myxococcota > Polyangiales > Sandaracinaceae > Sandaracinus > Sandaracinus amylolyticus. The sequence goes on along the minus strand of NZ_CP011125.1, from coordinate 7,073,968 downwards.
CGACGGGAACCTCTATCCGACGCACGGGCTCGGGCCCGTCGCGGCGTGCATGGACATCCATCGCGGCGATCGGCTCGAGCGGCTCGTGTCGATGAGCGGCCCGTCGCGAGGCCTCGCCGACTGGGCGCGCACCCGAGTCGACGAGGCGGACCCGCGGCGCGCCGAGCGCTACGTCGCGGGCGACGTGAACGTCACGCTGATCCAGACGGCGCGAGGGCGCACCATCACGCTCGGCCACGACACGAACCTCCCGCGCCCGTACAGCCGCGGGTTCACGATCCAGGGCACGCGCGGGATCGTCGAGGGCTCGCCGGAGCGCATCCACATCGAGGGCAGGAGCCCGGAGCATGCGTGGGAGAGCGTCGAGGCCTATCGCGACGAGCACGAGCACCCGCTGTGGCGCGCCGAGCTCGCGTCCGCGCACGAGCGCCCGGGGCACGGCGGGATGGACTACCTCGAGCTCTCGAGGCTCGTGCACTGCCTGCGCGAGGGCCTGCCGGTCGACATGAACGTCTACGACGCGGCCGCGCTGTCCTCGATCATCGAGCTGTCGGCGAGGTCGGTCGCGGCGCGCGGCGCGCCGCAGGACATCCCGGACTTCACGCGCGGCCGCTGGCAGGCGTGGACGCGCGGCGAGGTGATCTGACGGCGCGCTGCGGTTGCCTCGATCCGCACGCCGCCGTAGAGCCGCGGCGCATGCGCACCGCGACCGAGTCGTTCGATCTGGCCTGCCCGCCCGAGGGCTTCTGGCGCGTCTACCTCGATCCCGAGTACGTGCGCGCGCTCTACCTCGGCGCGCTCGGGTACCGGGCCTGCGAGGTGCTCGAGGTGACCGACACGTCGCGGAAGCTCCGCGTCGTGCCGAAGATGAACCTCCCGGGGCCGATCGAGGCGCTGCTCGGCGACGGCTTCGCGTACGAGGATCACGGCACGCTCGATCGCGCGAAGAACGAGTGGACGTGGCGGATGGTGCAGCCCGAGCAGCTCGACCCGCGCGCCAAGCCGAGGAAGGACGTCGTCACGACGCGCGGCACGATCCGCGTGACCGCGACCGGCGGAGGCCGCTGCCGCCGCACCGACGAGCTCGTGATCGAGGCGAAGCTCTTCGGCATCGGCGGCATGATCGAGGCGGTCGCGGAGAAGGAGACGCGCGCGGCGTGGGCGAAGGAGCGCGCGCTCCTCGCCACGTGGGTCGCGAAGCTCCGCTGACGCTCGCGCCAGCCGTCGCGCTCGGTGCGCGATCAGCGGTGCTCGTACGCCCCGATGTCGGGCGTCGCGTCGCGCGGATGACCGTCGAAGTCGGTCGCGGTGGCGCGCAGTGGATCGCCGGCGTCGATCGCGGGGGAGTCGCCGCGGAGGTGGTGATCCTCGGGTCCGACGAGACGGGGATCGTCGCGCACGCTGCCGGTGTCGCGCAGGCCGTTCAGGAGGCGGAAGTCGGTCCCCGCTCGGTCGACGAGGTTGTTCGTGTACGTGTTGTTCCTGCCGGTGCTGCCGCTCTCGAGGATGCCGTAGCTCGTGCAGCGGGCGACGAGGTTGTTGGTCACGTGCACGTCGTCGGCGGGCAGGCGGGGGCCGTACCAGTCGCCGGCCCCGATCACGATCCCGACGTCGCTGTCGGTCACCGTGTTGTGGGCGATCACGAGCTCGCGCGCGTCGTGCCAGAGGTGGATGCCGGCAGCGCCGATGCGGTAGACGACGTTGTTCAGGATGCTGCCGGTGGTGCTGTGGTAGATGCCCTGGACGAAGCGGCAGCCCCGCGCCCCGATGTCGTGCACGCGGTTGCCGACGATGTGGTTGTCGACGCCGTCCCAGTAGGCGTGGGTGTTGATCCCCGAGCCGCCGGCGGAGGTGCACGCCGTCGAGGTCGCGATGTCGTGGACGTGGCAGTTGCGCACCGTCACGTGGGAGCCGCCCACCGTGATGCCGTTGCGCCACGTCGGTCCGTCGCGGCCGTCGACCTGGAACCCGTCGATCACGACGTGGTCACCGCGATCGTCCCACGCGACGACGCGGGGACCGCTCCCGGGCACGAGCACCGCGCCGTGGCGCTCGTCGGAGAGGTAGACGATCGGATCGGCCGCGGTGCCGTCGGCCTCGGTGCGGATGGAGCCTGCGTACTCGCCGGGCGCGACGTGGACGAGGGTGCCGGGGGTCGCGGCGCGGGACGCGCGCTCGATCGTCGCGAAGGGCCTCTCGCGCGTGCCGGGGTTCGAGTCGGAGCCCGTCGTCGCCACGAAGAGCTCTCGCCACGGCCGGCCCGCGTCGAGCGTCCCGGCGTCGGAGGACGTGCCGGCGTCCGAGGAGGACGCGCCGGCGTCCGAGGACGTGTCGGCGTCGAGCGAAGCGCCGGCGTCGGAGGACGCGCCGGCATCCGTCATCGCGCCGTCGACCGGCGGACGCGCGGCGTCGGACGGCGGCCCACCGTCGGTCGCCGTGATCGTCCCCGGCGTGCACGCGAGCGTCAGCGCGCACACGAGCGTCGGAGTGAGCCTCGGAAGAGCGTCTCGTCGCCGTGTCGTGGTCATGTGCGCAGCCTGCAAGGCGCCCTCACCGCTGCCCATCACGCGAGTGGCGCGGGTCGCGCGCCCGGAGCGCTCCGCGCTCACTCGACCGAGAACCCGGCGGGCCCGAAGCGCTGGCTCCGAGTCGGCTCCGAGAACGTGGTGTCCTCCACGCGGTAGGCGACCTCGCGTCCCTCCTGCACGCGCGCGAGATCGCCGTCGGTCACGAGCTCGGCGAGCACGCGCTGCATGGTCCGGAGCGGGACGCCGAGCGTGGTGGCCAGCGCGCGGGCGCTCACCGCGCCGCCGCGTGCGAGCAGCCGCAAGGTCTGCTGCGCGAGCGGCTCTCCGCAGCGTGGATCCCGGAGGAGCATCGCGCGCGCGGCGACCAGCTCCAGCGCGCCGGCCTCTCGCGCGATCGTGCCCGCGTCGCCGAGCCGGCTGCGCATCCGATGCACGTGCATCCCGAGCATCGTGGCGTGCGCGCCCGGCTCGTAGTCGTACTCGTAGACCGCGCGGAAGTACGCCGGCGTCTCGAGCGCACGTCCCGCGAGCGCGAGCACGGCCAGTCCTTCGTCGGTTCGCGGCTGACCCGGCGGCGTCGCGGGGCGCGGATCGATCTCCGCGCTCGCCGACTCCATCGGCACGGCGAGCGGCGCGACCCTTCGCGCGGCCACGCCCGGTGCGACCACGACGTGCGCACAGGTGCCTGCCTCGACCCGACCGGGCGCGGGCGCGAACGCGATGCCCGCGAGCCCCACCGGCGTCTCCACGCTCGTGCCGCGATGCCATTCGTCCACGTCCGGGTCGGGCTCGGCGTAGCCGGGCACGAGCAGGGTGAGCGCTCTGCGCGCATCGTGACGAAGCGGTGCGATCGCCTGCACGGCACCGAGCAGGCGCTCCGCGCACGGGCCGACGTCGGCCGCGACGCCCGAGCCGATCGCGCGCAGGGTCGCGGCGAGGAGCGCGGCGGGCGAGCTCGATCCTGGGAGATCCAGGCGGATCAGACCCGCGGCGACCGCCTCCCAGTGGATCCAGTCGTGCCACGCGGGCGGCGCGTGCGGCAGCAGCGCGCCGAGGATCCGCAGCGAGAGATGGGGCCGGTTCTGCGCGCGCCGCACGCGGGCGAGCGCGACGTTGGCGAGCACCTCCGACTCCGGAATTCCCTCGGTGCGCGCCATGCGCGATGCGCGGCGCCCCAGCTCCGCGGCCGCCTGCAGGTCGCCCGCCGCGAGCGCGTCGAGCGCGCGCAGCGCCTGCGCCTCCACGACGAGCGCGGGCTGACCCAGCGCGCGCGCCTGCGCTGCGATCGCGCCGAGGTCGACGGCGTGCTCGTGGGGCTCCGCGCGCAGCCATCGCAGCCACGCCCGGGCGAGCGTCGCCGCGATCGCCGCCGCGTCGGATGCGCTCTCGTCGCGGAGCAAGTCGTGGAGCTCGCAGCAGCGCTCGAGGCGCGTCGCATCGAACGCGAGCAGCGCGAGCCGCGCGAGGATGGGCAGGCCTCTTCGGACGACGTCGCGCGACGTCGACGTCGAGAGCACGTGGGCCGGCACCTCGAGCGCGCCGTCGCCGGCTCGGCTGAGCGCGGCGTGCTGCGCGCGCAGCAGCCATCCCCAGGCCTGCGCCTCCGGCGTCGCGACCGCGTCCAGGCGATCGAGGAGCTCCGGCGGGTGCACGCGCGCGCCGGTGATCGTTCCGTGCTCGCATGCCTCGGCCGCGCACCGGAAGAGCTCCTCGCTCACCCGAGCGAGTCTACACGGCGTCGCCGCGCGCTCGGAGCGCACCGTGGCCGTGATGATCTCGGCTCGGAGCGCGTGGTAGCCTGACCCCGACCCGATGGTTCACGTCGACGCGCCCACGCCCGACCGCGCGGGCGCCACCACGCGTTACCAGCGCCTCTTCGATCTGGCCGAGGGCGGCATGGGGCGGGTGGAGCTGAGCGTTCGGCGCGGCCCGAGCTTCCAGCGGCTCTACGCGGTCAAGAGGCTCCGTCCCGCGGTCGCGGCGGACGCCGACGCGCGCGCGATGTTCCTCGAGGAAGGTCGTCTCGCCGGCCTGATCCACCATCCGAACGTCGTCCCGGTCCTGGACGTCGGCGAAGACGAGCGAGGGCCCTTCCTCGTCATCGAGTACGTCGGCGGCATCACCGCGCGCGACGTGATCGTCGAGGCGCAGCGCAGCGCCTTGCCGACCTCGGTCCAGATCGGCTGCCGGATCGTCGCCCAAGCCGCGCGCGGCCTGGCCGCCGCGCACGACCTGACGTCGCACGACGGTGGCGCGCTCGGGCTCGTTCATCGCGACGTCTCGCCGCACAACATCCTGATCGGGTTCGATGGCGTGGTCCGCGTGACCGACTTCGGGATCGCGAAGGTGACGGGGCGTGAGCACCGCACGAGCAGCGGGGTGCTCAAGGGCAAGCTCGGCTACATGGCGCCCGAGGTCCTGCAGTTCCGCGGCGCGGACGCGCGGACCGACCTGTTCGCGCTGGGCGTGGTCTTCTACGAGCTGCTCGCGGGCCGCCGGCTCTACGGGGGCGAGGACGACGGCGCGCGCGCGCGGCGCATCCTCGACGAGCCGCCGCCCGACATCGGAGAGCTGCGGATGGACGTCGCGCCCGACGCGCAGCAGCTCCTCGTCTCGCTCCTCGCGAAAGATCCCGCAGACCGTCCCGAGAGCGCGCGCGCGGTGGCGGATCGTCTCGATGCGATCGTCCACCAGCTCGTCGAGCTCGAGGGCGCGCATCCGCTCGAGGAGTTCGTGCGCGAGGCCTTCGGCAGCGTCCAGGCCGAGCGTCAGCGTGCGATCCAGACGGCGCTCGGCGAGCTGGCCGGCGCGGCCGAAGCCGACCCGACGACGACGAGCGAGGCGACCCGGCCCGCGCTCGCGAGGCGCTGGTCGCAGCGCGCGACGGCGCTCGCGCTGGCGCTCGTCCTCGGGGCGACGGGCGGCGTGGTCTTCGCCGTCGCGGACTCGGGCGAGCCGCCGGCGCGTGCGACCACGAGCAGCGATGCGGCGCCCCCGGAGCTCCCGGCCGCGGCGGCGCCCGCGCGCGTGACGATCGAGGTGGAGACCGTTCCGCCGGGCGCGTGGGTCGAGATCGAGGGGCTCGAGCCGGTCCGCACCCCGGCGAGCGTGGAGCTCCCGCGCTCGACCGACCGGCGGCAGCTCACGCTCACGCTCGACGGATACGCGCGTCGCATCGAGTCGGTCGTGCCCGACGAGAGCCGCCACCTGGAGCTCGTGCTGGCGGCGCTTCCGTCCCCGCCGGCGCGTGAGCGCCGCGCGGCGCGCCGCGAGTCGCCGAGCCCCCGGAGCAAGCGGGCGTCGCCGCTCGACACGTACTGGTGAGCTGGAGGAACGCCGATGAGAATCTCTTCCGTGTTCGCAAGCGGGGTAGGGGCCCCGCGCGCAGCCGCGGAGCGGCGAAGTGTTCGCTGCTTCGCGGGCTGTCGCCGCGAAGTGTTAGCTGTTTCGCGGACTGATCGCCGCGAAGTGTTAGCTGTTTCGCGGACTGATCGCCGCGAAGTGTTAGCTGTTTCGCGGACTGATCGCCGCGAAGTGTTAGCTGTTTCGCGGACTGATCGCCGCGAAGTGTCGCGGGGGAGGGGCTGGCGACAGCCCCTCCGGAGGAGCTGAGCTGAGCGTGTCGAGATGTCTGCTCATCGCGGTCTGCGCGATGCTGTCGTGGCTCCGGACGGCACCGCTCTGCGCGCAGAGCGCGCGGCCGTGCGCGTCGCCCGCGGAGTGCGAGCAGGCGGCGGCGGTCCTCGCCGAGCGCGCCGGAGAGCGATTCGCGGAAGGCGATCTCGAGGCGGCGGTGGTCCTGCTGCGCGAGGCCATCTACCTGCACGAGACGCCGGCGCTGCGCCACAACCTCGCGCGGTCTCTCGCGGAGCTCGGCAGGTGGGAGGAGGCGCGCGCCGAGTACCGGAACGCCCTCCGCCTCGCTCTCGACGACGAGGCCCGAGCACGGATGCAGGCCGAGGTCGCGCGGCTGAGCGCGCTGATCCGAGCGGGGCAGAGCGACAGCGAGGCTTCGCCTTCGACGCCCCCGGCTGCGTCGGTCTCGGCCGCGCCGGTCTCCCCCGAGGTCGAGCTCGCCCCGGGCACCCCCTTCGACCCGGCGCCGTGGGTGCTCGCCGGCGGCGGCGTCGTCGTGCTGGGCGCCGCGGTGGCGCTCGCCGTGGTGTTCGAGGACACGGTGAGCCAGGTCCGCAGCGCGCCCAGCCACGAGGCTGCGTGGCCGCTGGCCGAGCGGGCCGAGGGCCTCGCGATCGGAGCGGACGTCGCCTTCGCGGTGGGCGGGACGCTCGCGCTGGCCGGTGTGATCTGGGGGATCGTCGTGCTCGCGAGCGCATCCTCGCCGGGCGCGCAGGCGCTGCGGCCCTCGGGAGGCGGGCTAGGCGCGGTGTTCTGATGCGCGCGCGTTCGATCCTGGCAGCGCTCGCCCTGTGCGTCGGCTGCAGCGTGGGCCCCGACCTCCTCGAGGGTCTGCCGTGCCCTTGCGCCGACGGCTGGCAGTGCGACGAGGCCGCCGGGATCTGCATCCGCGGCGCGCACGACGGCGGGGTCGATCCGCCGCGTGATGGTGCGACGCCGGAGCCGCCGGCCCCGCTCGCGACGACCTGCTGGGTGAGGCCCGAGGGCTGCGACTGGTCGCGCGAAGGGTTCACCTTGGTCGATCAGTTCGGCGACGACCGATTCACCGACGGCGAAGCGCGCAACGCGACGTTCTCGCCCGACGGCTGCTCCGTCTACTACTCGCTGCGCGGAGACATCTACCGCGTCACGCGCTCCGGTCCCCGCGAGCCCTACGGCGCGCCCGAGCCGATCGCTTCCGTGAACGGCGCCACGGCGTATCTCGACGCGCCGAGCCTCTCGCCCGACGCGCTCGAGCTCTTCGTGGCCTCCGACGAAGGTGTGTCGGGCACGCGCAGCGTGCTCCGCGCGGCGCGCGGCACCGCGACGAGCGCGTGGGGGCCGCTCGAGGAAGTGACGGCGCTCTCGCCGCCCGCGCTGGTCACCTGGGAGCCGAGGCTCGCGCCCCACGGGCTGCGCCTCTACTACGCACCGGACGACGGCGTTCAGTTCATCCACGTGGGCGAGAGGGACGCGCTCGGCCGCGACTTCGCGCCCCCGACGCGCGTGGTCATCGAGGGCCTGGAGCCGGGCTACGACACGAACAGGCCCTCGGTGACGCACGACGAGCGGGTGCTCGTCGGCGTGCAGCAGCGCCACGCCGACGAGCCGACGCGCATCGGCTTCTACGTCACCCGCTCGGACTGGAACGCGGCGTGGCGCCGCGCGCAGCCGCTGCCGTCGAGCGTGAGCCTCGCGCGCGTCGGCGATCTGAGCGTCTCGCCCGACGGCTGCGAGGTCCTGGTGCGCTCGCAGCTGAGCACCGCGACGACGCTGAGCTACGTCGATCCCTGAGCGGCGCGGCTCACTCGATCGCGAGGAGCTCGATGTCGAACACCAGCATGCCCGCCGGCGCGCCGGCGCGGCCCTGGTACGCGAGCTCCTCGGGGATCCACACCCGGCGCACCTGGCCCACGGTCATCGACTCGAGCGAGTAGGTCCAGCCGCGGATCACGTCGGTCAGCGGGAACGACGCGGGCTCGCCGCGGGTGTGCGAGCTGTCGAACATGCGCCCGTCGGTGGTCCAGCCGGTGTAGTGCACGCGGACGCGATCGTCGCGCGAGGGGCGCCGCTGGCCCGAGCCCGGCCGCAGGATGCAGAAGCGCAGGCCGTCGCGGCCGCGGTTCGCGGTGGCCGGCGGCGCCGCGACGTCGAGCGGAGGCGTGGTGGGATCGGCGCTCGGATCCCAGCTCGAGCACGGCCCGTCGGTGGGTGGCGTCGGCTCGGGCGTCTCCGCGCCGTTCGTCGCTTGCTCGTCGGACGTCGAGGGCTGGGCGCGTCGCGCTCCACAGCCGGCCGCGAGCACGAGGACGAGAGCGAGGAGGGCGCGCATCGCGCGGATGTTCGTCGCGCGCTCGCGCGAGGGCAAGCGCTCTCACGCGTCGATCACGTCGCATCGAGAGCGCCGATTGCGCCACCGATGTTACTCCTCGCGCTCGTGCCCACGACGTAGATCCCCTCCGCGGCGGCGACGACGCCACCGAGAACGACGGAGGACGTGGACACCATGACTCGGAAGATGATCGCTGCGCTGCAGGTCTCGTTGGACGGCTTCACCCAGGGAGAAGACCGCGGAGAGGCCCCGTGGGTCGACTCGTGGGCCGACGCGATCGAGCTGATTCCCGAGGTCGACACCTTCGTCCAGGGCGCAGGCATGCATCCGGGCTACGGCGCCTATTGGAAGGCGATCTACGAGAATCCCCGGAGCATCCCGCCCTACCAGACGCGAGCTCCCTACGAACGTGAGGTCGCGTACGCGCAGCTTGCGGCGAAGGCGCCCCACTTCGTCGTCTCCACGACGCTCGACCGCGTCGAGTGGCCTCCCACGGCCAAGATCGTGCGGAGCGTGGCGGAGCTGCGCGGTCTCGCGCACCAGCCCGGGAAGAACATCTACGTCGTCGGCGGCGCGACGCTCGTCGCCAGCCTGCTGAACGACGGGTTGCTCGACGAGCTCCGACTGATCGTCCACCCGATCCTGCTGGGCGGCGGCAAGCCGCTCTTCGCAGGCATCGATCGACGGCGCTCGCTCGAGCTGATCGACTCGAGGTCGACGGAGTCCGGCCGAGTGATCCTGAGCTACCGAACCTGACGAAGCTCCGCGCGTCGAGCGTTCGAGCTCGCAGCCGCCGGGACGAAGGGAACGGGTGCGAACGACGCGGGCTCGCCGCGGGTGTGCGAGCTGTCGAACGTGCGCCCGTCGGTGGTCCAGCCGGTGCAGTGCACGCGGACGCGATCGTCGCGCTGGCCCGAGCCCGGCGGCAAGATGCAGAGGCGCAGCATCGGTTCGCGGTGGGCGGGGGCGCCGCGACGTCGAGCGGAGGCGTGGTGGGCCGGCCGCGAGCGCGAGGACGAGGGCGCGCATCGCGCGGATGTTCGTCGCGCGCTCGCGTCAGCGAAAGCGCTCACGAGCCCGCGTGACGCGAGGGGCCGCTCGGATCGAGCGGCCCCTCCGACGACGCATCAGCTCTCATCCGCCACCGGGTCGGGGGTCACGGGATCTATCGCCGGCGCTTCCGGCCGCGGCGGCTCGGAGTCGCGCACGGTGCGCGTCGAGCGGTACGCATCGATCGGCGCGACCGCGAGGCGGAACCGCTCGATCGACTTCGGGTCCGACTCGTCGACGTTCGCCGCGAGCTGCCGGCAGTAGAACGCCACCGCGCGCGAGAACGCGAGCAGCTTTTCCTGCACGCCGGTCGTGCTCACCGACTCACGGCGCTTCCGGCCGACGCCGATGGTTTCGCCGAGCTCGTTCGTCACGCGGGTGACTGCCTCCCGCACGTCGGCGCCGATCAGCTGATCGATCTCGCGCGCCAGGTTCTCCTCGTCGATGCGCTGCACGAGCCGGTTCCCCTGGCTCCAGATCGTCCGAGCGTCTTCGCGCAGCCAGAGCATCCCGGCCGGGAACAGCCGCGCGTGCAGTGCCGCCGCGCGCTCGCCGCGCTCGTTGGGGATGCGGGTGAGACCGAGCATCGCGTCGCTCAGGCCGCCCCATCCGTTGCAGAACGCGGTCACGACCGGGCGCACTTTCACGCCTGGGTCGCGCTCGCGTTCCTTGAGCACCTCGTCGATCTCGGAAGCGCGGTCACCGACGCGACGAAGCGCCTTCTTCTCCCGCGGATCGGCATCCGCGGGCGCGTGATTGACGAGCTCGCGCGCGCACGGCTGCGCATTGTCGGCAGTGATGCGCATCGCATCGACGTACCCACCGAAGACCGGAGTGTTGAGCTGGGACACGAGGACCTCTCCTTTCGAGCGCGACGCCCGGTCGAAGTGACCGGCCCGTTGCGCGAGAGAGGTGTCGGCGCGTGTTGCCGAGCGTTGCGTACGAAATGCGCGGCGGGTGTGGAAGTGGCGCGGAGAACGTTGCGCAAGCGATCGCGGGAGGTCGGGTGGTGGTGAGGACGCTTGCGCAAGCGTTTCAGGAGGTCGGGTGGTGGTGAGGACGCTTGCGCAAGCGTTTCAGGAGGTCGGGTGGTGGTGGGGACGCTTGCGCAAGCGGGACGGGAGGTCGGGTGGTGTTGGGGACGCTTGCGCAAGCGTTCTTGGAGGTCGGGTGGTGGTCGGGACGGCCCGGAGAGCGTCGGGAGTCATCCTCACTGATACAGAAGCGGGCGACGCCACCGATCAGCGTCGAGCGGCCTCCGCATCCGCCAGGGCTCGTCGCGCGATCGCTGCTACGAAAGGAGTCCTCCGCGTCCGGAGCGACCGGGGAGCGCGGGCCGTGCACGAGCGTGTCGCGGTGCACCGCGCCGCGCGCAACGGCCCGGCCGCTTGGCACCCGCTCGCAGCAGCGCTCGTGCGATAGAGTCGACGCATGACGAGCAGCCGACGCAGTCGCGTGCTCGCGATCGTCGTCGCGATCGCAGCGTTCGTTCCAGCCTGCGCTGCGGCTCCCTACCGCACCGCGCGCATCGAGGGCACCGCGCAGGATGGCGAGACCGGTACCGTTTACTTCGTCGAGGTCCGACGCGGCCGGCACGTCCCGAATGGGACCGGCGACGAGCTGAACACCGACGACGAGGTCACCGCGGTGATCGTCTGCAACGACCGCACGCCCGAGGTCTGTGTCCGCGTGCTTCCCGACACGCTGCGCACGGCCGAGGAGACGAGAGCGTGGGCCCAGCGGCTCAACGCGACGATTGACGCGCAGTCCCGCGTCGAGTGAGCAAGACGCGAGCAACGGTGATCAGATACGGCGAGGTCGCTTCCGCTCGATCGCGTCGACCATCGCACTCCGCACAAACGACCAGCTGTCTTGAGGAACAGGAGCCGCGTCAGCTCGGTGACGTACTGGTGGTAGGTGATGCCGTCGTCGCGCAGGACGTGGCGGACGTTCCAGAGCTTCTGGACGCTGTCGCCAGTTTGTTGTCATGCCAAGGTCAGACCTTCAACGAACTCGCGCCAGTGTCGACGGATATCATCGTCGAGCGCGAGCAGCGGACGACCCCGCTGCAGCTCCTCACGCAGCGGGAGCGTAGCAGTGACCGGGTCGAACGACGCCGCAGCGTTGCGATCCAGGACATGCGGACGTCCGCTACGTACCGGCTGCAAGCGAAATTGCCGCTTGTCTGCCTCGGACGGCTCGGTAGGTACCGCCTCAGACGCGAACGCTTGGACAATGACGTGTCGTCCGATTGCGAACCAGGCGGGCAGAACCGTGGTGAAGTCGTTGTTGAACGGGAAATCGTTGGTAGCAAATCTCACGATGAAATGGGTTGCGTCGCGGTCCGTGTGGATTCCCCAAGACCGGAGTTCGTCGATCTGAGACAGGATTTCGCGAGGCTGCACCTCGATGTCATCGGGCAGTCCGGCCATTTCCACGGCAACTGCGGCCCAGCGGAACGCGATCGCAATTCCGAAGGCTTCAGCGGAATCACGATCGGGCACGCCGCCCTCGAACGTATGCGGATGCCCCGCCACCTCCAGCGTGATCGTTCGCCTCTCCCGAAGAAAGTTCACGATCATGTTCGTCGCGTTGCGCAGATCGCGTAGCGAAAACCGGTCATCCACTCGCTCCAAGCCGAGATGCGTAACAGTCAGTGTCGTACCACTGTCGCGCACGTCCACCCGCAGCGCGGGTGCCTCGAAGCGGAGAACCTCCCGGGAAGGCGGCAAGCCCAGGGCCGAAGTGCCGGCGACGCGCGATTGACCGTTCATCATGGTCAGCGCAGTGGGCGACTGGATCGTGAGCATGGACGGTTTCGACTCGGACGGCCCGAACTTGACGCCGAAGCTCGCGGCTTTGGGAATCTCCTCAGGTGATTCGATGCCGAAGCGCGTTTCAGTGATCCCGAGTATGTCCACGGGTATCTGGTGCCCCTCTAACAGCGCTTCCACGACCTGCTCATCATCGGCACGAGAGCGCACATGCAGCCTATGCGAACCCGAGCCATACCCCGCTGTGTCTCGAATCTTCGCCTTGCGCGCGGCGTACGTCGCAGGGTCGCCGACGTGCATTCGCATCTTTCTCACAAGGCCGAGATCAAAGGGCGAATCGATTGCGTTGGCTCGCGACCACTTCTGCCGATGAGTCTTCTTGTGCAGATCGTCCGAACGCGCCGCGCGCAAGCGGCGGAGCACGTCGGGAATCTTTGCCGGTCCAACATGGGAGAGAAACGCCGCGCGAACGTTTAGCCCTTCGTCAAACTCGAGGCACAGCACGAAACACGGAAGATCGGACTTCACGAAGCGATCCCAAACGGAGAGCGCGATATCGGATCCACGGGACGCGTCTCGCGTGCCCTTGATCTGTAAATACCCCTGAATCCCTCCAGCGCGCCGGTCTAACGTAGTCGTGGCGGGCGCCATGGGCGCAGGGATTTCGAACCATCGGTCGATTCCGTACCGATCAGGCTCGAGACGACCGTAGCGAATGTGAACGCGCCGCGCCCACATTTCGAAGACGCCCTCGGCCTCGTCGCCGAGAACCTGCTCGTCGGAGTCATTCATCGTGACTTTCCAGACGTCGCGACCGCCCTCCGGCGACCGCCCCATGTCCGACTCTCACCACCGCGCAGGTAGCGTCGCGACGCTCGCTCGCGTTCTTCTCGAACAGGCGCTCGTACATCTCGCCGAGGGCATCGGTCTTCGAATACCCTTCGAGATCGTCGATCGGGCTCTTCAGCGACGTCGACGCGTTCGCGAAGTTTGGCTGCACGCGCGGTGAGCTCTGGGTTCCGAGGTGGAGCAGCACGTTCCGGGAAAACGTGAGCAGCTCGATGCCGTCCTTCTGCTCGGGGTCGGCCCAGGAACCGCATTTGAGCAGCTGCCACTCACGCTGCGTTCCCTGCGGCATCTTGAGAATCAGGAGCCACGTCAGTTCGCCGGCGTACTGGCGATATGTGATGCCGTCGTCGCGACGGACGCGGCAGAGGTTCCAGAGCTTCTGGACGATGTACGTAGCGGGGGGCACGGCTTCACGGGAGCTGCAGAGTGTCTTGGATCGCCTGCACGAGCTGGGCGCGATCCGCCGCCGGCACGCACTTCTTCAGCCAGACGCGCACCATCGCGTTCCAGAGCTCCATCTTGCCGAGGAGAACGGTGTCTCCTGCAGACTGGAGCCAGTCGTGGTGATCGGGCAGCGTCATCGCGTTCTCGAGCGCATCTACCAGCTCGCTATGCGAGCGCCCTACGGCCATCGCGACATCCGGGAAGCCGATCTGCTTCAGCCCCGCGAACACCACTCGCTCGGGCGCATCGCCCCCTGGGAGTACGATGCACCCGTCCGCCGCGCCCACGTCGCCATCGACGATTGCGGCGCAGGGTCGCGGGAAACTCTTCTTCTTGACCATGATCCCCAGCGCCTTGACGACCGACGAGGCTCCCGCCTTGACGATCTGCACGCGCCGCGCGAGGTCCTCGTCTTCGATTACGAGAGCCTCACGCACCAAGCGCTCGCCTTCGGCGTCCTCGACGAAGATCTCCCCTTCGGGATGGGCATCCTCGTCCATCTTGGTCAAAGCGAAATCGGCGCTGATGCCGCGGATGACGGAGCGGCCCGCACTGCCGCCCGCCACGTACAAGCGCGCCTCCGGCGGGAGCTCTTCGACGATATAAGGCGAATGCGTCGTGAGCAGCACCTGCACGTGCCGCAACCGTGCGACCTCGGCTAGATCTCGGATAAGGCGACGCTGAGCACGCGGGTGCAGCGAGGTCTCCACTTCGTCGATCGCAACGAGCGAGTGCTCCGGAAAGTCCAGCGTCAGAAGCTCCGCGACAGTCACCTCACCCGCGCCCTGGTGAAAGCCGGAGTACGCGGCGTTTTGATCCTGTAGGACGGACATCATCAGCTTGTGATCGACGTTCGTCCATGAGCGCTTCGCGACGGAATACGTACGCCCGAGTATGGACGAGAGGCGAGCGACGGTGGTCCCCTCGAACGCAGAGCTCCCAGCTTCCGAGACGCCGTTCTTGACGAGCTTCTGGTACCCGCGCTGAGCGACGAAAGGCTGAGTGCGGCGCAGGTCCAGGTAGCGGACGGTGCGCATGCGCCGATCACGATTGCCCAGCCATCGCGATGTCGGCTTTCTCACGCGCCCTTCGGTAACATGTGTTCCCTCGCGGACGCTGTACTTGATGCTGGCGTCCTTGATCTTCTCCCACGCCGTGTCGGGAAAGAACTGGGACGCGAAGTAAGTCTCCGCACCACTCTTGCTGCGGTACGACGAAACCGCAGCTTGCAGCACGGTGCTCTTTCCCATTCCGTTCTCGCCGCAGATTGCGGTGATCGGGAACGCAAACTCGACCCTCTGCCCGGTCCAGCCTCGAATCCCGGAGATCTCGAGCCACTCCAGCCGCTTCGGCCACTCGACGCTGTTCGTCCACGACTTGGCAAGCAACCGCATTTCCTTGCTGAGTGCGTTCACGCTCCGCTCCTCCACCTCTCGTCTGCGAGGTCGCCCAAGCTCGTTTCGAGCTTCCCCTCGAAGACCTTGTTCATTTGCGTGAAGCCGCCTCGGCGGCGAACTGGCCGCGGTCGAGCGAGTCGCGATCGACGATGACCCGGCCTTGAGCAGCTTGCCAATCCCGCTCGAGCCACTTGCGCTGAGGCTGGGTCCAGACGCGCGAGGCCAGGAGCTTGGTGAGCGCCTTCGACACACGCTCTTCGTAGGGGACGAGCGGGTCGCCGAGCGCAGCCTGGCGGATGTGGCCGATGCTCGACGCCGCGACGTGCTGGTTGGCGCGGTCGCGCCACGCGGCGCGGGGCTGGGCCTCGGAGAAGCCCGCCTCATCGAGCGCGAACGCGTTAGATTTGAGCTGCTCGCGGGGGCGCTGGGTGACGATGACGAGCGCGGGGAGGTGGTCGGCCTGCTCGCGCACGAACTTCGCGAAACCATCGAGGTAGTGCGCGGGGCGTCCGCGGCCGTCGCCGTAGCCGCGCTCCTCGCTGACGAGCTCGTCGTCGTGCTTGGAGATGAGCGTGGGCTGGGGGCGGGCGGCGCGGTGGCGATCGAGCACCTCGCCGAACCGGAGTGCTCGGTGAACCACGGCTTCGCGATCCTCGGCGCCCTTCTTGCGCAGCAGCGCGAGGAGCGCCTCGGGGGCATGCCGGCCTCGGCCTCGAAGAGCTCGCGGTCGCGCGGCTCGAGGCATCGGCGTCGGCGATCGAGCTTGGTGATGAACTGCACGAGCACCTCCTCGCGGTGCTTCGCGTCGTCGAGGGTCGCGAGCTCGTGGGTGAGCGTGGCGAAGGGGATCGAGACGTCCGTGACGATCGGCTTCATCGCCGAGTACGGCTGGAGGACCTCGTAGAGATCGACGGCGTCGAAGACGCGGAAGATCTCCTTGCCGATCTCGTCGCAGCGGCGCGTCGCACGGCCGAGCATCTGGTCGTAGAGGATGCGTCTCTTCGTGCGCCGCACGAAGACGACGCTGGTGATCGGCGGGACGTCGACGCCGGTGGTGAGGAGACCGACGGTGACCGCGACGTTTGGGAGCCGCTCGTTCTTGAAGCGGCGGATGAGCTCGAGCGGACGGTCGGAGGTGCCGGTGATCTTCACGACCGCGGCGTCCGCGACCTCGCCGTGGGCCGCGGCCTCGCGGATCGCGTGGAATGCTTGGTCGGCGTCGGTGCCGAGCGCGCCGCGATCACGCAGGCGGCGGAGCAGATCGATCTGCTGCTCCTGGCTCGATGTGTAGATGCCGACTCGGGCCGCGGCCTCGCGCGCGAGGACCTCGCCGAAGACGCGCACCTTCGTAATCGTCGCGACCGCGTCGACGGCGTAGAGCGCCTCCGCCTGCGCCGCGAGCAGGACGAGTGTCTCTTCGTGCTCCGCCAAGAAGGCGAAGTTCGGCGATGGCGATGCACCCCGAGGCATGACAGCCGGACTACGAGGCTACACGAATAGCGGCCGGACAGGGAGGACGCTGTCGCATCGTCGAGCGAGCTCGATCTCGTCGTGTGTGGCACCGCGGGCGAAGAGTCGCGTCGACATCGGGTGCTACGGACGCGCGACGCTCCGGGGAAGGCTTGATCCCACTGTCGACGCCCGCGCACGATCGATCGCATGCGGTCGTGCGTCGTCGCGCTCTCACTGCTCTGCGTCCCCTCCATGGCGCTCGCGCAAGAGGCGCCGGGCATCGGGCGAGAGGACGCTGCGCGCGCTGCGTTCGAGCATGCCGCGTCGTTCCACGACGCCGACGATCTGACGATCCGAGCGCCCGCGACGTCGAGCCTCGAGACGTACGTCGAGGCCCTCGGCGAGTCGATCGAGGACGCGGCGCGCCGCGCGGGGGTCGCGAGCGAGCGCTATCAGCGGGTCATCGAGCTCCACGTGCCGCACTGGACACTCGCTGCCTTCGTGGAGCAGGCGAGGATCTACGAGCGGCTCGCGCGTGCCCTGCGCGACTCGCTGGAAGAGCTCCGCGTCGCCGGTGTCGCTCGTGCCGCGGCCGCCTTCGAGCCGCGGCTTCGCGGAATCGAGTGCATCGCCGTCGAGCGCTACGTGATCGCGGCGCGCGCGGCGCGGGCCGGCCGGCTCGAGACGGACGCGACGCGCTACGCGCTCGCCGCGCTGCGCGCGTACGACGAGCGACACGTCCGCGCGTGTGTCGATGCGGCACGCGAGCGAGACCCGAGCTTCGCTCGGCTGAGCGCCGGCGAGCTCGGCCACGCCTCGGCGCTGCCCCGCAACGCGACGTCGCGCTGAGCGACGTCGAGGTGGCCAGCACGGGAGACGTCACCGGTGCGAGCGTCGACGCAGCACCGCCGCGCAGGCCGCGCGTGCCGTGACCCTCGCGCTGACCTCGTAGCTCGGCGTGCTCGTCGTCCGCACGCTGCACGCCGTTCCGCTCCCCTCACTGCGGTCGCCCCTGCGCGATCCAAGAGCGCACGATCTGGATCTCCTCGGGCGAGACGGCGGGGAGTCCGAGCGGCATGCCGCGGAGCTCGCTCGCGTGCCCACGCTCCTCGCTGGCGCGCGCCTCGAGCACCGCGACGAGGAGGGGCACTCCGTCGACCTCGCGGAAGATCGATCGCCGCTCCCCCGCGTCGTCGAGCGATCCCGACATCACGCCTTCGTAGTCGGAGAGATCGAGCCGGCGCGCAGCGAAGCCGAAGCCCCCGGTGTTGCCGGGACCACCCTCTCCGAGCGCGAGGCCGGCGTCGGAGTGACAGTGCCAGCACGTGCGCCGGAGCACGCGATCGCGGACCTCGGTGAACGAGACCGGCCGGTCGAGGAGCGGGAGCGGATCGGCGGGCGTCACGATCTCGATGGGATCGAGCGCCGACGAGACCAGGTACGCAGCGATCGCCACCGCGTCCTCGCGCGCGGCGACGAGGCGTGGCATCGGCGGCGAGGGGTCGAGGATCCAGTCGACGATCGCGCGGTCGGTCATGCGCTCGCGCGTCCAGCGGAGATCGGGCGCGAGGGCGAGCGCGGGATCGAGTGTGCCGATCGCGGAGGGCGCATGACAGCTCGCGCACCCGCGCGCCTCGAAGAGCGCTCGTCCTCGCGCGATCGTCTCCGCGTCGCGTGGAAGCGGGGCGCCGTCCAGTGGCTCGTCGGGCACGAGGAACGTCGCGAGATCGGCGGCGTCCCGCGCGTCGATCGGGAGCCGTGGCATCGTCGCCGCGAGCGCGGGACGCACGTCGTGGGGCTCGATCAGGAAGCGCGCGATCCAATCGCGCGAGAGGCGCGAGCGTCCGAGCGCGGGCACGTGCACGAGGCTCGTGATGCGCGCGCTCCAGCGCGCGATCGCGGCGGCGGGCGCATCGTGGGTGCCCGCGTGGATCGCGCGGTGGCAGCCGGTGCAGTCGCGCGCAGCGGGCGGAGGCTCGACGACGGGGTGCTCGTGGCAGCGCGTGCACTCCATCGACTCGAAGAGCGCACGGCCCCGCGCGGCATCTCCTCGGATCGCCCAGCGCGAGGCGATCGCGACCGGGGCCGGGGCCGGCTCGGCGGTGCAGCCCGCTGCGAGGACGAGCGCGCACGCGAGCGCGCGCCTCATCGCACCGCGACGAGCCGCGGACAGATCGCGTCGGCGAGCGCGCCCGCCCGCGCGTGACACGTCGTGATCGAGCGATCGCGCCGCGGGTGATCGCCGATGCGGTCGCTCAGCTCGGCGAGCACGCGGTAGCCCCATGCGTCGGGCATCAGATCGCGATCGGCGAGCTCGATCAGGATGCGGCGCGCCTCCTCGCGGTGCGCGTCGAAGCGCGCGAGCGCCTCGGCATGGCTCGCTCGGGCGCGCGGCTCGTCGCCTCGATCCTGATCCGCCAAGACCTCGAGCGCCCAGGTCAGGTTCTCGCGGCGCGCCTCCTCCGAGACGCGCGAGGTCGGGACCCACCGACGTCGGTCGACGCGGCCCTCGCGCCGCACGACCGCGAGCGCGAGCACGCGGGTGGCGCGCGCGCGCAGCGTGCGGGCGCGTCGCTCGGCCGTCGGTCCGTCGAGGACGAGCTCGTACTCCGGGTCGCTCCCCCGCAGGACGCGCAGGGACCACGCTGCACCACGCATCGACTCGCGCGTCGTGCCCGCGAGGAGCGTCTGCTCGGCCTCGTCGACGCGGCGCGCGACGCGGTCCACCTCGATCACGGTGACGTTGTGGCAGGCGACCGCGTCCGCCGGAGCGAGCACGAGCGCAGCGAGGACGACGATCGAGGTACGCACGGTCGGCATCGACAACCGCGCGCGCTCGGAGTTCCCGCACGCTCCGCCGACCGGCATGCCGTGCCAGGTGCGTGCGATGCCGACTTCGCGTGGTTCGAGGCTGCGGCCACCCGCGACAACGAGGAGCACGGCCGCGTGACTCGCTGCTTCCCGAAGGACGGTCGTCCCCCGATGAGATGCGGGACGAGCTCGGACCGCGTTCGCGATCCGAGCTCGTTCGGTCGACGCGAGGTCTCTCCGATCAGCGCCGCCGCCTCGACCAGAGCGCCCCGAGGACCAGGCCGACGAGGAGCACCTCGAGGCCGCCGCGCGCGGTGCCGGCTACGCCGCAGCCGCAGCCGCTGCTCGGCGCCCGCGCGCTCCGCACCGTCACGTCGAACGTGCAGGTCGCGGTGTTCCCCGCGGCGTCGGTCGCGGTGGCCTCGACGGTCGTCGTGCCGAGCGGGAACGTGCTCCCCGACTCCGCGGAGTACGTGAGCGTCGCGCCGTCGGCGGTCGCGGGCGGCCACGTGACCGCCGCGCCGGTCGAGCCCGTCGCCTCGGCGTCGACGTCCGCGGGACACGTCACGGCCGGCGCGGTGTCGTCGCGCACCGTCACGTCGAACGTACAGGTCGCGGTGTTCCCCGCGCCGTCGCTCGCGGTGACGGTCACGGTCGTCGTGCCGAGCGGGAACGTGCTTCCCGGCTCCGCGGAGGAGACGATCGCCGGCGACGTCGTGACGTCGTCGCTCGCGGTCGGCGCGGGCCAGGTCGCGGAGGCGCTCGCGCCGTCGGTCACGACCGCGACGTCGGCGGGGCAGGTGACGCTCGGCGCCGTGGCATCGACCACCGCGATCTCGATCGTCGCCTCGTTGCCGTCGAGGCCGCAGTCGCGCGCGCGGAACACGAAGGTGTCGGCGCCGACGAAGCCCGGCTCGGGCGAGTAGGTCACGCGGCCGGACTCGATGGTGCCGAGCGTCCCGTGCTCCGGCGGGGTGACGATCGTGAGGGTCAGCTCGTCCCCCTCGACGTCGGTCGCACCGAGCGTGATCTCGACGGGCACGCCGTACGGGGTGGTGACCGCGCCGTCGTCGGCGGCCGGCGGCGTGTTGTCGACGACGGTCGCCATCGCGCCGCCGGGGATCGCGTTGGCGTAGACCGTGAGCACGTAGGGGCCGGGCGGGACGTCGGGCGGCACGTCGATCGTCACGCCGGTGTCCGACCCGTCGCGGCTCGCGAGGGGCCACGTCCGGCCGCCCTCCGCGGCGGTCAGACGCACCACCGGGTAGTTGGTCGGCGAGCTCATGGTGCTGCCGTAGCTCGCCTGGGAGATCCCGCGGAGCCCGGTGCCGCGGATCGCGCTCGGGCAGCCGCGGGTCAGCGTCGTGGACGTCACGACCGGACGCCACGCCGGCTGCGCGCCCGTCGGCTCGAAGAGCTCGGCGCTCGCCAACCAAGCGCCGCCGGCGCCCTGGCCGCCGACGGCGAGCACCTCGCCCGACGGCAGCACCTCGAGGCCCAGGCGCAGGCGCTGCGCCGCGAGGCCGCTGACCGGCTCCCAGCGACGGGTGGCGGGATCGAAGATCTCGGCGGTCGCGAGCACGGCGCCGCCGGGACCCTGGCCGCCCGCGACGAGGACGATGCCCGACGGCAGGGTCACGGCCGCGTGCCTGGCGCGCGGCCCGGTGAGCGTGCCCGCCGGCGACCACACGTTCGCGACGGCATCGTAGAGCTCTGCCGAGGCGAGCTCGGTGGCCAGGGTCGTCCCGCCGGCGGCGAGCACGCCGCCCGAGGGGAGCAGGACGAGCGTGAACGACGCGCGCGCCTGGCTCAGCGACGCGGCGGGCGACCACGCATTCGTCACCGGGTCGTAGAGCTCGGCGGACGCCAGGGGCACGCCACCTTGCTCGCCACCGACGACCAGCACGCGACCGTCGGGGAGCCGCACGCTCGCGTGGTTCGTGCGGTCGGTCGCCATCCGCGCGCCGTTGGACCAGGTGCCGGTGGCGGGATCGTAGAGCTCGGCGGTGGCGTCCCCGCCACCTGCGATGAGCACGCTGCCCGACGCGAGGAGCGTCGCGGTGTGACCGTCGCGCGGAGACGTCATCGCGCCGGCCGGTTGCCAGACGTCGGCAGCGTGATCGAAGCGCTCGGCCGTCGCCAACGGCCCGGCCCCGTTGGAGCCGCCGACGATGAGCGCCTCGCCCGACCGGAGCACGGTGAGGGTCGCCCGCTCGCGCGCCGCGGCGAGCGGTGCCGCGGGTGCCCAGGTGTTCGAGCTGCGCGTGTAGATCTCGGTGGTGGACGAGACGCCAGCCACCCCGCGGCCGCCGGCGAGGAGCACGCGGCCGGTGGGCAGGAGCGCGGTCGCCGGCGCGCGCCCCTGGGCGAGGTTCCCGGCGGGCACCCAGCGCTCGTCGCCCGGATCGTAGAGATCCGCGCGCTCGTAGAAGGTCGTCGCGGGGGAGAGCGAGAAGCCGCCGGCGACGAGCACGCGGCCGGTCGGCAGGAGCGTGGCGGTGTGGTTCTCGCTCGGGATCGCCAGGTTGGTCGTCGCAGTCCAGGTGCCGGTCGCCGGGTCGTAGCGCTCGGAGAGCGCGACGGGGTTTCGCGCGCCGTCGGCGCCGGCGAGGGCGAGCACCTCGCCCGAGGGCAGCAGCGTCGCGCTGTGGCCGTTGCGCGCGCGGGAGAGCGCTCCGGTCGCGGTCCAAGTGTTGGCGACGGGGTCGTAGAGCTCGGCGTGGTTGGTCACGCCGGCGGAGCTGAAACCGCCCGCGAGCAGCACGCGCCCGTCGGGGAGGAGCGTCGCGGTGGCGTAGTGGCGCGGGACGAGCGGCGGGGCCGCAGCCGTCCACGTGCCGGCCGCAGGGTCGTAGAGCGCCGCGCTCGGGACCTCGCTCCCGGAGGAGTTGAACCCGCTGACCACGAGCACCCGGCCGTCGCGGAGGAGCGCGGCGGTCGCGGCCCGTCGCGCGATCTCCATCGAGCCCGTCGGGGTGACCGCGTCCGTCGCGGGGTCGTAGAGGACGGCCGACGCCTCGTTGCTGCCGCCGGCGATCAGGACCTGGCCGCTTCGCAGCAGGGTGAACGTCGCCAAGGTGCGCCCGGGGATCGCAGGGCCGGCGGACCACGCGCCGGTCGCCGGCTCGTAGAGGGCCGTGTCGCCGCTGTCGGCGTGGAAGAAGACCTCGCCGCTCGGCAGGACCAGCCCCGCCGTGACGTTTCCCTGGATTCCCGGGCTCCCGGCGCTCGACCAAGTGCCGGCGGCGGGATCGAAGACCTCGGCGGCCGTGACGAAGCCGAGGCGGTTGACGCCGCCGACGACGAGCACGCGGCCGTCGCGGAGCAGCGCCGCGGCGTGCTGTCCTCGCGGCGCCGCGAGCTGTGGGAGCGGGCTCCACCCGACGAGCTCTCCAGCGACGACGCCAGCAGCCGGCGGCGCGCTCGGCTCGCACGCGGCGAGCATCATCAAGAGGCTCGTCCAGACACCGACGCGGAGGGAGGTCCGAGGTTCGCTCATGCCGGCGCTAGGGTGACCGCTAGTCCCGGTTTGGTCACGGTGCGGCCGCGGCGTGATGGAGCGCGTCACGCTGCTGACAGAACGGTGGCAGCAGGCCTCCGCTATCTCCACCTCGTCGGGCGCGAGGGCCCGACCGAAGAAGGAGGAGCGTCATGATCGTCGCGCTGTCGCAGGTGAATTGGCTCGCAGTGGTGCTCGCGAGCGTCGCGCACTTCGTGCTGGGCGGAGTGTGGTTCATGGGCCTCTTCGGCAAGCAGTACGCGGTGGCGCTCGGCATCGCCGACCGTCCGCCCGAGAAGCCGAGCGCGATCTTCCTCGTGGGTCCGTTCGTCTGCAGCGCGGCCACGATCGTCACGAGCGCGGTGCTCATGCGAGCGCTCGGGATCACCACGTTCGCCGACGCGCTCGGGCTCGGGCTCGTGGTGGGCGTCGGGTACCTCGTCGCGATGACGGTGAACATCGCGATCAACCCGCTCTTCCCGCGGCCGCTCCACTACGCCGCGATCAACGCGCCGATGTTCGTGCTCGGGAGCCTGATGTCGTGCGTTATCCTCGTCGGCCTGGGGTAGTCCTCCCATGCGTCGGGCCGACCGACTGTTCGAGATCATCCAGGTGCTGAGGCGCGCGACGCGCCCGATGACCGCAGACGCGATCGCCGCCGAGCTCGAGACCAGCAAGCGGACGATCTACCGCGACGTCGGCGCGCTCGTCGCACAGCGAGTGCCCATCCGAGGCGAGGCGGGCGTCGGCTACGTGCTCGATCGCGGGTTCGACCTGCCGCCGCTGATGCTGACGGCCGACGAGATCGAAGCGGTCGCGCTCGGCTGTCAGTGGGTTGTCGCGCATGCGGACGAAGACCTCGTGCGCGCGGCGCTCGACGTGCGCGCGAAGGTGGCCGCGATCGTCCCGGAGAGCCTTCGCCCGTTGATCGACGATCCGGTGGTCGGCACGCCGCCGCGCCGGCGAGCGAGCCCGAGCGAGCCCGACGTGCCGCGTCTGCGCGAGTGGTGTCGCGCGGGCCGCAAGCTCGCGATCCAGTACGCCGACGCCGACGAAGCGACGAGCGAGCGCGTGATCCACCCGTTCCTCGTCGGCTACGTGACGAGGGTGCGGGTGGTGATCGCGTGGTGCGAGCTGCGCGACGACTTCCGCATCTTCCGCGTCGATCGCATCCGCCGCATCGAGTTCCTCCGCACGCGCTACGCCGAGGGGCCCGCCGCGCTCCGGCGGCGCTGGCGTGCATCGTCGGGGTAGGAACCCGACGAGCTCGCGCACGGGCAGGTCACGCGCATCAACGTGCACGGCCTCTCGTTCCTCCCGGGGCGTGGGCGAGCGCGTGTGTGAAGCACGTCAACTCGCGCGGCATCACGTGCGGCCCGGATGCCGTGCTCGCGAGCGCCGATCAGGGCGCGTACTGGTGCCGTTCGAGGGCGTTGGAGTGCTAGCGTGGGCGTTCTTTTCGAGCCGCGGCGATCGCGGCCCCGGAGCCTCGACATGCGCACCATCCACGCCCTCGCGGCCGCTCTCTTCGCGATCTCGTTCGGTGCCGCTGCGACCGCGCGCGCTCAACGGGTGGCGATCGTGACCATCGAGGACGGCGCCGTCACCTACGGGCCCGAGGTCGCGCGGATCGGGACGACGCTCACCGCTGCGGGCGCGACGGTGAGCACGTTCCACGTGACGACGACGAGCGCGCCGCTGCCCTCGCTCGACACGTTCCAGCAGATCTGGTGGATCGACCTCACGGCCGGGGCCGACACCGCCACGCCGATCGTCGCCGCGGCGACGCGCGTCGGGCAGTGGTACGTCGACCGCGGACGACCCCACGCGATCCTCGACGCGCGCATCCTGTCGTCGGTGTGGACCACCGGGACGCCTCCCGCAGGCGAGCTGGCGCTCCTCCGGAACTACCTCCGCGCGCTGCAGGAGCGTGGCGGCGGACTGCTCGTCGGGACCGCCTGGTCCATGTTCGCGAACGCGGCGAACCGCCTCCTCGCGCAGATCGGGATGAACCCGATCGGAGGGAGGTACTACGCGGTTCCGCTACACGCCTCGGTCGATCCCGCGCACGCGCTCTGGTCGTACCCCGAGGTCGCTTGGCGCCCGTGCGACGCGAGCTGCGGAGGGCCGACCGGCGGCGCGTGGATCTACGACAACTCGAGCACGGGGTACCCGCCGACCGGCATCCAGCCGAGCGGCGTCGAGCTCTACCCGGTCGCCTGGCACGGCGGGAACACGTCGGCGACGGCCGTCTCGGTGACGTTCCTCTCGCCGGCGCCGCTCGTCGCGCGGATCACCGCGCCGGCCGACGCGGCCCAGCACGTCGCGTTCAGCGCCGGCCCGATCACGCTCACCGGCACCGCGACCGGCGGCGTCGGGCCGTACACGTACGCGTGGTCGAGCTCGGCTTCGGGATCGCTCGGCACCGGCGCGACGCGACCGCTGCCGAGCACCTCGCCGTCGCCGCAGACGATCACGCTCCGCGTCACCGACGCGGGCGGGCGCACCGCGACCGACACGATCGTGATCTACTCGGGGTTCTGCACGGCCGCCGCGCACTGCCCCGGCGCGCGCACGTGCGTGGACGGCGTGTGCTGCAACGACGCGTGCGGCGGCGGCGCTGTTGACTGCCGGGCGTGCAGCGTGGCGAGCGGAGGCGCGACCGACGGCACGTGCGGACCGCTCCGCGCCGCGGTCGCGAGCACGACCACGTGTCGAGCGTCCGCGGGCGCGTGCGACCCCGTCGAGACCTGCTCTCCGACCAGCACCGCGTGCCCCGCGAACGTGCTCGCGGCGCCGGGCACGACCTGCCGCGTGGCCGCGGGCGGGTGCGACGTCGCGGAGACCTGCACCGGCACGGCAGCCTGTCCTGCCGACGCGCTCGCCGCGCCGGGCACGACGTGCCGCGCGGCCGTGGGCGCGTGCGACGTGGCGGAGACGTGCACCGGCACCGCGAGCTGTCCCGCCGACGCGCTCGTCGCGGCGGGGACGATCTGCCGGAGCGCCGCGGGGATCTGCGACGCGGCGGAGGCGTGCACCGGCGCCGCGACGGCGTGCCCGACCGACGTCTCGGTGGCCGACGGATCTCCGTGCGCGGATGCGATCGCGTGCGACGGCGCCGAGGTCTGCCAGGCGGGCGCGTGCACGAGCGGCGCTCCGATCGACTGCGACGACGGAGACCTCTGCACCTCCGAGGCGTGCACCGAGCCCGGCGGCGCGTGCGAGCACACGCCGATCGCCGGCTGCTGCAACCTCGACTCGGACTGCGATGACGGCGAGGTGTGCACCGCGGACGCGTGCAGCGGCCCGGGCGGGACCTGCAGCCACACCGCGGTGCCCGAGTGCTGCCACGCGAGCTCGGAGTGCGACGACGGAGACCCGTGCACCGACGACGCGTGCGAGGCGGATGCGTGCACTCATACGGACGCGTGCACCGACGCCGGCGTCGATGGGTCGGTGAGCGACGATGCGTCGGTGCGCGACGATGCTTCGGTGCGCGGCGATGCTTCGGCCGGCGGCGACGCCGGGCGTCTCGACGCGGGCGATGCGATGGCCGGGTCGAGCGGCGGGTGCGCGTGCCGCGCGGGCGCCGGATCGCAGCCCGTGGCCGCGGCGTGGCTCGTGCTCGCCGCCTTCGGGCTCGCGATCGCGCGGCGCCGCGCCCGACCCCGAGCGAGACGGGGCGAGCTCGCGCGAGAGCGCTCGCGCGGTGGCTCGTCGACGTTCCGCACGGAGATCGAAGACCTCGCCGGGCAGCTCGCGACGCGGGACTTCGCGGGTCGCTCGGCCGGCGAAGAGCCGCCGCGTGAGCTCCCAGGTGCGCGCGATGCGCGCCTGGATCGACGTGCCCTCGTGCAGCGCGACGTCGGGCGCGCCAGCAGCGATGACGTCGGCAGGTGCCGCGAGCGAGACGGTGACGCGCGGGGCTCGGCCGTACGACGACCGGCCTCCGTTCTGCGCCAGGTCTGGCGCGACCTGGGTGCGGTAGCGCCTCGTCGCACGCGCTCGGCGCGCACGTGACCGCGCACACTGCCGGGGATCGCTCAGCGGAGGCGCACCAGGACACCGCTGCTCGGCTCCTCGCACGCGTCGAGCTCGAGCGGGGTCCACGTCCAGCGCGACGCGAGCTCGACGACCGTGCGTTCGTTCGGCAGCCGCTCCGAGAGCGCGTCCTGCTCGTCGTCCGGCGCGTTCCGCGCGGCGTCGTGGAAGACGAGCCCGAGCTCCTGCTCGTCGCGCGTCGGCGCGCCGACGTCGTACAGCGTCGTTCCATCGGAGTGGCCATAGGCACGCTTCGTCCGGCCATCCTCCACGGCCACCCAGTCGACATAGTCGACGCCGCGATGGGAGCCGAAGTACCAGAGCGGCCGCGCGAGAGAGGTGCTCAGCTGCTCGAGCGCGCGCAGCGCGGCCTGCGCGTCTCCGCGAGTCGAGGTCGCCGGGTGCGCCTGCGGCGTGTAGCCGACGACGAAGACCCATCCGGCGACCGAGGGCGTCACGAACGCATCGCGCGACATCGGCGCACCGAACACGCGCGCGAAGCCGTGCTCCCAGTTGCACGGTGTCGCGTCTCGAAAGCGCGGATCGGTCGCGCGCAGCACCGAAACGACCTCCCGCGGATCGTCCGAGCGCAGCGCGAGCCACGTCGACTTGTAACCGAACGAGCGTGGGCGATCGGGCTCGGCGCGGAGCCCGACGCGCGTGAGCGGACCGCGCAGCCGACGCCACACCGCGAGCGCGAGGATGGCCGTGACCGTCAGGGAGAAGACCAACGCGAGGGCGTCACGCACGGGCGATCCCTCGCATGCGCGTGACGCTGGCGCACCGACCATCGTAAGCCGCGGTGAACGAGCGGTGCGTCGCGACATCGGGGGCGGCGGTCATCGTGGGCCGCGGCGCGGGCGCGCTCGGCGGGACGCAGTCGGCCGGTCGCGGATGCGGAGCCCGCGGAGATCCCGACGTCGTTCGACGGGCTGCGACGAACGATCGACAGGCGGTAGAGTGGGTCCGCGATGGGACCCCGTGCGACCTTCCGACCCGTCCGAGGCCTGGCCGTCGATCTGGTGCTGACGCACGTCGAGAGCGCACCGCGGCGGCGGGACGCGCTCACGCATGGGCTCGCGGTCGGTCCGCTCGGTGACCCGGACCGGCACGTGCCCTGGGACGACTTCGTCGAGCTCGTCGAGCGCATCGAAGCGGACCTCGGCGGGCCCGACGCGCTCGTGGCGTATGCAGAGCGCTTCACGGCGATGTCGCCGCTCGCCCGTGGGCTCGCGAGCGGCGTCGCCAACGAGCGCGAGCGGCTCCGGGTGATGTCCGACGTCGCGATGACGAGCTTCGCGTCGCACGTCTCGTGTCGCCTCGAAGACCGCGGGAGCGAGCTCCTGTTGACCTACGAGCACGCCGACTCGTACCGCTCGAGCGCCGCGTTCTGGCGCATCGTGCTCGGCGGCACGCGCGCCGCGATCCCGCCGCGTTTCCCGCAGGCGATCCGCTGCGAGCACGAGATCGACGGCGCGACGCTGCGCGTGCGGGCGTTTCCGCGCCCCGCGCACCGTCCGCCCACGCCCGAAGTGGCGCTGCGCGCGCTGGTCACCGAGCTCCTCGCGCGCTCGAGGGACGCCGCTCGGCCGGCGGGCGGCGAGGACCACGAGGCGCGGGCCGCGCGCGCCGCGAGCGCCTGGGGTCTGACCCCGAGAGAGAGCGAGGCGCTCGCGCTGATCGCAGCGGGCGCCTCCAACAAGGACATCGCGGCGCGGTGGGGGCGCTCGATCTCGGTGGTCGAGCTCCACGTCTCGTCGGTTCTGCGGAAGGCGGGCGCACCGTCCCGGACCGCGCTGATCGCTCAGCTGCTCCGGATGTGAGCGGGGAGCCGCTCGACGGGCCACCGCGACCCGAGCCTCAGATCGACCAGTGCCGACGCAGCCAGCTCGTCGCCATCCCGAGCTCGGTCGTCGCGTCGTCCGGATCGCCCTCGAGCGCGTGATCGAAGACGACGATCTCGTGCACGTCGCCCTCGAACCGGGTGTCGGCGCTGCCGCCGAAGCCCCGCCCGATCCGGCCGTCGATCGGCCCCTCGTCGAGGAAGGGCGCGAACGAGGTGCCGACCGCGCCCGTTCCGGCGTGGTCCACCAGGAGCGAGCGCTGATGACCCGCCCCCAGGAACCCGGAACGCACGCGGCCGGTGAGGATCTGCGGATCACCCGTCGGCCACGCGACGGCGTGGGTCGCCTCGCACCCGTTCGTGATCGTCGCCCACACGACGTCGGTCCAGCCCATCGCGAACGCCTCGCGGCACTGCGCGGCGCCGGTCCCGCTGCCGAGCACGAGCGTATGCGCGTCGTTCGTGAGGACGTCCGAGCGCGTCGCCACGATCATCACGGTCGTGTCGGCGGACTCGGCGAGCGCCGAGAGATCGACCGCGAGGACGCCGACGTCCTCGGTGGCGGCGGACCACTCGCCCGTCCTCGCGAAGCGGAGCGCATGGCGCGGCGCGAGCCAGCTCGGGGTGATGGCGACGGGCCCGGTACCATCGACGATGACGTCGGCGTGGGAGGCGTTTCCGGACTGGTCCCCCCAGCGCACGACGCGTCCACCCCGCGTCGTCTGCACTCCGCGGTCCGCACGCAGCCAGAGCTCGACGCCGCCGACGAACATCGGCGTCGGCGTGCACCCCCCGGACACCATCTCCATGCGCGGCGGGCACGTGGGCAGCGGCGGCGGCGGCGGCAGCGAAACGAGCGACTCGGCTTCGATCGCCGCGGGCGCGGTGGCACCCACCTCCGCCACGCACGCCTGCAGCAGCAGCGTGCACCCCAGGAGCGTGCTTCCCCAACCGAATCGACTCGACATCGCGCGATCCCTCCTCGTGCCTCGCGCTCGAGAGCGAGGCCGAGGGAACGATGCGCGACGCCCCGCGGCGTCGTGCACTGAGGGGATCCTCAGGCCCGAGCGCGAGCGTCGTTCGCGCGCCGGGGTGCCGAGAGAGCGAGCGCGCGCGGCGCTCCGGCGATCGCGCTGTGGATCAGCGCGACGCCGGCGTCGCTCGCGCAGGAGCCGACGCGCTCGGGGCGGCGATCTCGGGGTAGTACCGGGCGCGCATCCGATCCCCGTACGCGACGAGGTTCTCGAGGCCTCGCGCGTGCGCGCGCAACGGCGTGTCCATGTCGACGTCGAGCACGCTCGCGACGAACGCATGCGCGATCGCGTCGTACGAGCGCGGCTCGTCCCCCAGGAGGAAGGAGCGCTCGCCGAGCGTCGCGGAGAGCGCGTCGAGGTCCGCCCGACCGAGCGCGAACATCTCGTCCTCGTGGTGCCGGCCGATGCCGTGGGCGCGCAGGGTCCGGCGCATCGCGACGCGCGCGACCTCGCCGACGGCGCGAGCGACCGGTCGGGGCAGGTGCCCGAGGAACACCTCGCGCATCCGCGGCCAGTGCGGGCCGTGGAACCACCGCGAGTAGACCACGACCCAGTAGAAGTGCTCCTCGAGCATCCGACGGACCGCGTGGCCGGTCGCGTGCTCCGCGGGGGAGAGCCCCGCGTCGAGCGAGTGACCGCGCGTGCGCGCGAGGTGCTCGAGGATGAGCCCCGAGTCGCCGAGGCGGACGGAGCCGTCCTCGATGTACGGCACCTTCCCCTTGGGGCCGCGCTGCGCGTCGACGACGTGCACGCAGCGGTACGGCGTGCCGGTCATCCGCAGGTAGGTCTCGACCTTCATCGAGAAGGGGCTGAGGCTCGGCGCCCGATCGAGCGGCGGCAGGCAGTAGAGCGTGATCATCGACGGGCGGAGCGTACCCGAGCGCGCCCACGCGACGCGACGGGCGACGCGCCCGTCGCGACTGATCGAGGGCGCGGATCCGCGCCGCCGAGCGTCCTTGCCGGCGTCGAAGACGCGCTGGCACACTCGCGCGCGATGCGCGAGCAGCGCCGGGTGAACGCCCGGTTCACCGTGATCCAGACCGCCGGGCGCGGAGGCTTCGGAACGGTCCATCGGGCGGTGGACACCACGACCGGGCGCGACGTCGCGCTCAAGGTGTTCGAGTCGCTCACGCCCGATCTCGTGCGGTTCGAGCGCGAGGCCGAGGTGCTCGCGATGGTGCGCCACCCGAACGTGGTCTCGTACGTCGCGCACGGGCTGACCGAGGACGGCGCGCCGTACCTCGCGATGGAGTGGCTCGCGGGCGAGGACCTCGCCGACCGCCTCGAGCGCGGCGCGCTGCCGATGCGCGACGCGCTGCACGTCGTGCTGCGCGCGGCCGAGGGCCTCGCCGCGGCGCACGCGCTCGGGATCGTCCATCGGGACGTCAAGCCCAGCAACCTGTTCCTCGTCGGCGGTGCGCCCGAGGACGTGCGCGTGATCGACTTCGGCATCGCGCGCGCGAGCCTCGCTCCCGCCAAGCTGACGGCGACGGGCGCGGTGCTCGGCACGCCGGCGTACATGGCGCCCGAGCAGGCGCGCGGAGTCCGAGGGCTGACGCCACGCGCCGACGTGTTCGGCCTCGGGTGCGCGCTCTACGAGTGCCTCACCGGCGCGCCTGCGTTCGAGGGGCCGAGCGCCCCCGCGATCCTCGCGAAGGTGCTGCAAGGCGAGCTGCCGAAGCTCTCGTCGCGCCGCCCGGATCTGCCGCCGGTCCTCGACGCGCTCCTCGCGCGCATGCTCGCGCACGACCCTGCCGACCGCCTGGCCGACGGCGCCGCCGTCGCGCTCGCGGTCTCGGGCGTGCTCAGCGACACGTCGCACGCACCGCACGCGCTGCTCGAGGGCGCGGCGGTCGGCTCCGGTGTCGCGCAGCGCTGCAGCGTCGTGCTCGTGCGCGGCGCGCGGGACGACGTGCGCGCCGTCCTCCTCGCGGACATCGAGGTCGTGGCGGGGGCGCTCGGGGGCGAGGCCCACGCGCACGAGGGCGGTGCGGTGAGCGTCACGTTCGCGCACGGCCGCGCGGCCGAGGCCGCGCGGCGCGCGGCCCGATGCGCGCTCGCGCTGCGCGAGCGTCACCCCGGCCTCCGCTTCTCGATCACCACGGCGCGCGACGGCGCGACGCCCGCGACGCTCGACGTCGACGCGCGGGACGTCGCGGAGGGCGCGGACCGCGCGCCGCTCGGCTCCGAGCGATACGTCGCGATCGACGCGGCGACCGCGGCCCACCTCGGCTCCGAGTTCGACGTGCAGGCGCGCGACGAGGGCGCGCTGCTGCGCGGCGCTGCACGTGCCGGCGCCGCACCCCACGCGGACCGCACCGTCGGCGAGCTCCCGCTGCTCGGGCGCGCGCGCGAGCTCGCGATGCTCGAGGGCGTCCACGCCGCCGTGGCGGAGGAGCGAGCGCTCCGGGTCGCGCTCGTGCTGGGTGACGCCGGCATGGGCAAGTCGCGCCTGATCGAGACGTTCCTGCGCAAGCTCGTCGCGGCCGAGGACCTGCCGCGCGTCCTGCGTGCGCACGCGGACCGGCCGACGAGCGCGTCGCCCTACGCGCTCGTCGCGCAGCTCGTGCGCGATCGCCTGGGCGCGCCGCCTGGAGCCCCGCGCGAGGAGCTCCGCGGGGGGACGAGCGCAGCGCAAGCGCGCGCCGAGCTCGAGCGCGACGGGCTCCGTGGCGTCGATGCCGAGTTCCTCCTCGAGCTCGCGGGGCTCCGCGGCGCCGACGATTCCGCGCGAGGGCTCTCGCCCCTGCAGCGCGATCCGTTGCTCACCGCCGACGCGTACGCTGCGGCGTGGCTCTCGTTCGTCGAGGTGTCGGCGCGCGCGGGTGGGCGTCTCGTGATCGTCGTCGAGGACCTCCACTTCGCCGATCCCGCGTCGCTGCGGCTGCTCGACGCGGCGGCGAGCCAGCTCACCGAGCTCCCCGTGCTGCTGGTGGCCTCGGCACGGCCCGACGAGGCGAGCGCGGCGCTGGACATGCTCGCGGCGCGAGAGCCCGATCGCGTGGAGCTCCGCGCGCTGCGTCCCTCGATCGCCGCGGAGCTCGCGCGCGCCGTCCTGTCCGATGCGAGCACCGCCGACGTCGATCGGGTGGTGCGTCGCGCGGCGGGCAACCCACTGCGCGTGATCGAGCTCGCGCGCCTCGGACCGGGGCGCCGGACGTCGAAGCCGACGCCTCGCTGCTCGGCGCGGTCGAGGCACGGCTCGCGCGCACCGATGCGTTCGTGCGACGCGCGCTCCGCGCGGCGAGCGTGTTCGGGATGCGCTTCACCGCGGCGGGGGTCGCGGCGCTGCTCGACACCGGCGACGGGTCACGCCTCGAGCAGGTCGCCTTCGCGCTGCGCGCTGCGGAGGACGCCCAGCTGGTCGCGTGCGACGACGACGCGGGCACGCCTGGAGAGCGGAGCTTCGGCTTCGCGCACGCGTGTGTGCAGGAGGCCGCGTACGCCTCGCTCCCCGACGCCGACCGCCGCGCCGCGCATCGCGCTGCGGGACGGTGGCTGGCCGCGCAGGGCGGCACGGACGCGTCCGTGCTCGCTTGGCACTTCGAGCGCGCAGGCGAGTCGCAGGAGGCCGTCGGGTTCTACCGTCGAGCGGCGCGCGCGGCGCTCGCCGGGCGCGACGTGGAGCGGGCCGCGCGTCTGTGCGAGAAGGCGCTCGCGTGCGCGCCGGAGGGCGAGGATGTCGCTGCGCTCTGGCTCTTGCGCGCGGAAGCTGCGTTCATGCGCGGGGAGATCGCGGACGGCAAGGACTCCGCCGTGCGCGCGCTCGAGCTCGCGCAGCCCGGGAGCCTCACGTGGGTCCGAGCCGCGGGCCTGCGGATCACCTCGGCCGGCCAGCGCGGCGACAACGCCGAGGTCGCGGCGGTCGCAGAGCAGGTGCGCGCGCAGGCGGCGGAGCCGGACGCAGCGGGCCCGCGCGCGGCGTCTCTCGCCCGCGCCGCGCTCCAGCTCTGTGCGGCCGGGCAGCGTGATGCCGCGCGGACGCTCGGGGCGGAGGCCGAGCAGGGCGCTGGCGCACAGGAGCCCGACGCGCGCGCGTGGCTCGGCCGACTGCGAGGGCACTTCCACCTGCTGGATCACGACTACGAGCGCGCGATCGACACCTTCGGCGAGGTCATCGCGGACCACACGGCGGCGGGCGACGTGCGCAGCGCGTGTCAGGCGAGGATCCATCGCGCCTCGCTCCGGGTCTTCGCCGCGGACTTCGACGCCGCGCTCGGCGATCTCGACGTGGCGGACGCGATGGCGCGCCGCACGGGCGCGGACTACTTCGTCGCGTGGGCAGGCTACGCGCGCGGCAAGGTGCTGGTGCACACCGCCGACCCCGAGGCCGTGCGCGCGCACTTCGACACGGTGCGCCGCGCGCTCGCGGCCAACCCGCGCATCATCGCCGGCATCCACGTCCACCTCGCGCTGGCGGCGCTGCGCGCCGGCGACGCCGCGCGGGCGGAGAGCGACGCGCTCGCCGCGCTCGCCGCACACGACGTCGCTGGCGTGCGCGCTCCTGCGCTCGGCGCGCTCGCGATCGCGCGGGTGCGCCTGGGCCGCGTCGACGACGCGCGCGAGGCGGCGCGGGACTCCGCCGCGGCGCTGCGCTCGGTCGGGAGCCTCGAGGAGAACGAAGCGGTGGTGCACCTCGCGCAGGTGGAGGCGGCGCTCGCCGCGGGGGACGAGGACGAGGCGCGGGAGGCCGCGAGGGCGGCATCGGCGCGGCTGGTCTCGATCGCTCGACGTCTCGCGACGCCGGTGCGTCGCGAGCGGTTCCTGCACGCCGTCGAGGTCCACGCGCGCACACTTCGTCTCGCGCATCGACTCGAGGTCGCACCGGCGCGCGACGACTGAGTCGAAGGTGGTCGGCTCGCCACGCGCGAGAGGACGCGGCGCGAGCCCGGGTGCCCCGGGCCGCGCGCGCGCGCGCTCAGGGCGCGTACTGGTACGGCGTCGTCGCGAGCTGTGTCGTGCCGGTCAGGTACGCATCGACCGCTCGCGCGGCCTGACGGCCTTCCCAGATCGCCCACACCACCAGCGACTGCCCGCGGCGCGCATCGCCGCACGCGAAGACGCCGGGCACGCTCGTCACGAAGCTCTCGACGTCCGCGCGCACGTTGCCGCGCGGATCCTGCGCGACCGGCATGCCGTGCCAGGTGCGGTCCTCGGGACCGACGAAGCCCATCGCGAGCAGCACGAGATCGCACTCGATCTCGAACGCGCTGCCCTCGACCTCCTTCATCGTGCGGCGATCCGCCGACCACTCGACGCGCACGACCTCGATCGCGCGCACCTTGCCGTCCGCGCCCGCGACGAAGCGCTTCGTCATCACCGCGAACTCGCGCTCGCCGCCCTCTTCCTGGCTGCTCGACGTGCGCATCTTCCACGGCCAGAGCGGCCACGGCTGCTCGTCGGTGCGGCCCTCGGGCGGACGCGGCAGGAGCTCGATCTGCGTGACGCTCTCCGCGCCCTGACGCAGCGAGGTGCCGAGGCAGTCGCTGCCGGTGTCGCCACCGCCCAGCACGACGACCTTCTTGCCCGCCGCGTGGAGCTGGTTCGCGACCGTGTCGCCCGCGACGACGCGGTTCGACTGCTCGAGGAATTCCATCGCGAAGTGCACGCCACCGAGCTCGCGGCCGGGGATCGGCAGGTCACGCGGACGCGTCGCGCCGGTCGCGATCACCACCGCGTCGTGCATCGCGCGAAGGCCCTCGAGCGAGACGTCGGTACCGACGCCGACGCCGGTCCGGAACACCACGCCCTCCGCCTTCATCTGCTCGATGCGCGCGTCGATGTGGTGCTTCTCCATCTTGAAGTCGGGGATGCCGTAGCGGAGCAGACCGCCGAGGCGATCACTTCGCTCGAGCACCGTCACGTCGTGGCCCGCGCGCGCGAGCTGCTGCGCCGCCGCGAGGCCCGCGGGGCCCGAGCCGACCACCGCGACGCGACGCCCGCTGCGCGTCTCCGCGAGCTTCGGCCGCAGCCCGCCGCCCATCTCGATCGCACGATCCGCGATCGAGCGCTCGATCGCTTTGATCGAGACCGGCTCCTCCGGGATGTTCAGCACGCACGCCTCTTCGCAGGGCGCGGGGCAGATCCGGCCGGTGATCTCGGGGAAGTTGTTGGTCGCGTGCAGCGCGATGCTCGCGCGCTCCCAGCGATCCTTGTAGACGTGATCGTTCCAGTCGGGGATGCGGTTCCCCAGCGGACATCCCGTGTGACAGAACGGAATGCCGCAGTTCATGCACCGCGCGCCCTGATCACGCGCCTCGAGCACCGGTAGACGCCGCTCGAATTCGCGCCAGTGACGCACGCGCTCCTGCACCGGCTCCTTCTCCGGCTCGGCGCGCTCCAGCTCGAGGAATCCCGTCGGCTTTCCCATGGTCGTCAGTCCTCCTCGGGCTCAAGCAATCCGAACCGAAGCGCCGCGCTTGGCGTCGAGCACCTTGCGGTACTCGACCGGCATCACCTTCACGAAGCGGCGGCTCCACTGCTTCCAGCCGCTGAGCACCTTCCACGCGTGCGCGCTCATCGTGCGCTGGTAGTGGCGATGCACGAGCGAGCGGATGCGCTGCAGGTCCTCCGCGTCGAGCGTCTCGAGCTCGACCATGCCCTTGTTGACGCGCGTCTCGAAGAGGCCGTCCGCGTCGAGCACGTAGGCGATGCCGCCGCTCATGCCCGCCGCGAAGTTGCGGCCCGTGGGCCCGAGCACGACGACGAGGCCGCCCGTCATGTACTCGCAGCCGTGATCGCCGCAGCCCTCGACGACCGCGGTCGCGCCGCTGTTGCGCACCGCGAAGCGCTCGCCCGCCATGCCGCGCACGAAGAGCTCGCCGCTGGTCGCGCCGTAGAGCGCGACGTTGCCGATGGCGATGTTCTCCTCGGGCACGAAGCCCGCGCCCTCCGGCGGATGCACCACGATGCGCCCGCCGCTGAGGCCCTTGCCGCAGCCGTCGTTCGCGTCGCCCTCGAGCGTCACGTCGATGCCGCGCGCGAGGAACGCGCCGAAGCTCTGGCCCGCCGAGCCCGTGAAGTGGATGCGGATCGTGCCGTCGGGCATGCCCTCGACGCCGTACCGCTTCGCGACCTCGTGGCTGAGCATCGTGCACGCGGTGCGGTGCACGTTGCGGATCGGCATGCGGATCTCGACCGCGTCGCCGCGCTCGAGGGCAGGGCGCGCCTGCTCGAGCAGCACCGTGTCCATCGCGAGCTCGAGCTCGTGATCCTGCTCCGCGACGCGACGGCGCGGACCGGCGATCGGCGGCGCCCAGAGCAAGCGCGACAGATCGAGCTTCTGCGCCTTGCCGTGCTTCACGTCTTCGCGCTGACGAAGGCGATCGACGCGGCCGATCATCTCGTCGAAGGTGCGGAAGCCGAGCTGCGCCATCAGCTCGCGCACTTCCTCCGCGACGAACGAGAAGAAGTTGATCACGTGCTCGGGCTGGCCCGAGAAGCGCGCGCGGAGGCGCGGGTCCTGCGTCGCCACGCCCACCGGACAGGTGTTGAGGTGGCAGACGCGCATCATCACGCAGCCCATCGTGATCAGCGAGATCGTCCCGAAGCCGACCTCTTCCGCGCCGAGCAGCGCGGCGATCACCACGTCGCGCCCGGTCTTCATCTGACCGTCGGTCTCGACCCTGACTCGACCGCGCAGGCCGTTGAGCACGAGCACCTGCTGCGTCTCCGCGAGGCCGATCTCCCACGCGAGGCCCGCGTGCTTGATCGACGTGAGCGGCGAGGCACCGGTGCCGCCCGAGTCACCGCTGATGAGGATGAGGTCCGCCTTCGCCTTCGCGACGCCCGCCGCGACGGTGCCCACGCCCGCCTCGCTCACGAGCTTCACGCTCACGCGCGCGCCGGGGTTCGCGTTCTTCAGGTCGTAGACCAGCTGCGCGAGATCTTCGATCGAGTAGATGTCGTGGTGCGGCGGGGGCGAGATGAGCCCGACGCCTTCCGTCGAGTGGCGCGTCTTCGCGATGTGCGCGTCGACCTTGTGGCCGGGGAGCTGACCGCCCTCGCCGGGCTTCGCGCCCTGCGCGATCTTGATCTGCAGCTCGTCGGCGTTCGTGAGGTACTCGATCGTCACGCCGAAGCGCCCGCTCGCGACCTGCTTGATCGACGAGCGACGCAGATCGCCGTTCTCGTCGGGCGTCCAGCGCTCGGGATCCTCGCCGCCCTCACCGGTGTTCGACTTCGCGCCGATCCGGTTCATCGCGATCGCGAGCGTCTCGTGCGCCTCCTTCGAGATCGATCCGAAGGACATCGCGCCGGTCTTGAAGCGCTTCACGATCTCGTGCGCGGGCTCGACCTCGTCGATCGAGATCGGCTCGGCGGGAACGAAGTCGAGGAGGCCGCGGATCGCGCCTTCCGCGCGCGTCTCGTCGTCGACGCGCTTCGTCCACGCCTTGAACTTGTCGTAGTACCCGCCGCGCACCGCGTGCTGCAGCATCGCGATCGTCCCGGGGTTCCACGCGTGGCGCTCGCCGCCGCGGCGGAACTGATAGCTGCCGCCGGGATCGAGCTCGCTCTCCAGCACGTCGAGCTTCGGCTTCGCCCACGCCGCGGCGTGCCGCGCGAGCGTCTCGCGCTCGATGTCGGCGATGTCGATGCCCTCGACGTGCGTCGGCGTGCCCGGGAAGAAGCGCTCGATCAGCGCCTTCGAGAGCCCGAGCGCCTCGAAGATCTGCGCACCGCGGTACGACTGGATCGTCGAGATGCCCATCTTGCTCATGACCTTGAGCAAGCCCTTCTCGATCGACTTGCGGTACTTCGCGAGCACCTTGTGGAGCGGCAGCTGCTCGCTCGCGCTCGGCGCGCCGAGCAGACCCTCCGCGTGCATCGCCGCGATCGAGTCGTAGGCCATCCACGGGCACACCGCGCCCGCGCCGTAGCCGATCAACAGGCAGACGTGCATGACCTCGCGCGGCTCGCCGCTCTCGACGATCAGGCCGCAGCGCTGGCGAAGGCCCTGCGCGATGAGGTGGCGGCTGATCGCGCAGAGCGCGAGCAGGCTCGGCACCGGCGCGCGATCCTTCGTCGCGCCGCGGTCGCTGAGGATCAGCAGCGTGCTGCCCTGGCGGACCGCTTCCTCGGCCTCGTGGCACATCTCGAGGAGCGCGCGCTCGATGCCCTGCTTGGGATCGAAGAGCGTCCCGATCGTGTGCGCGAGCAGGCCCGGCTGATCGAGCGCGCGGATCTTCTCGAGGTCTTCCTCGCTGAGGATCGGGCTCTCGATCTGGAGCTTGCGCGAGTGCTGCGGGCTCTCGACGAAGAGGTTGCTCTCCGGGCCGAGGCACTGCACGAGCGACATCACGAGCTGCTCGCGGATCGGATCGATCGGCGGGTTGGTGACCTGCGCGAAGAGCTGCCGGAAGTACGAGAAGAGCAGCTGCGGGCGATCGCTCAGCACCGCGGGCGGCGTGTCGTTGCCCATCGAGCCGATCGCTTCTTCGCCGAGCGCGGCCATCGGCGCGAGCACGATGCGCAGCTCTTCCTCGGTGTAGCCCCACGCCTGCTGGAGGCGACGGCGCGTGAGCGCGTCGACCGGCGGCGGGACCGAGCCGCGCTGCTCCGCGAGCTCGCCCAGACGGATCATGTGATCGCCGACCCAGCGCCCGTAAGGACGGCGCGACGCGACCTGCGACTTGATCTCCGCGTCGTCGACGATGCGCCCTTCCTTCGTGTCGACGAGGAGCATGCGCCCGGGCTGCAGGCGGTTCTTCGCGGCGACGTTCTCGGGCTCGACGTCGAGCACGCCGACCTCGGACGCCATCACGATCATCCCGTCCTTCGTCACGACGTAGCGCGCGGGACGAAGGCCGTTGCGATCGAGCGTCGCGCCGATGAAGCGACCGTCGGTGAACGCGATGCAGGCCGGGCCGTCCCACGGCTCCATCACGCACGAGTGGTACTCGTAGAAGGCGCGGCGCACCGGATCCATCGAGGTGTGCTGCTGCCACGCCTCGGGGATCATCATCATCATCGCGTGCGGCAGCGAGCGACCGGTGTGCACGAGCAGCTCGAGCACGTCGTCGAACATCGCCGAGTCGCTGCCGTTCTCGTCGATGATCGGCAGGAGCTTCTGGACGTCCTCGCCGAACACCGGCGCCTGGAGCACCGGCTCGCGCGCCTTCATCCAGTTCACGTTGCCGCGCAGCGTGTTGATCTCGCCGTTGTGCGCGATCCGGCGGTACGGATGCGCGCGCGACCAGCTCGGGAACGTGTTCGTCGAGAAGCGCTGGTGCACCAGCGCGAGCGCGGTCGTGGTGCGCGCGTCCGCGAGGTCGACGTAATAACGCGGCAGCTGCTCGGGCGTGAGCAGGCCCTTGTAGACGACGGTGCGCGTCGAGAGCGACGCGAAGTACGGGTACTCCTCTTCGCGCAGGCCGAGGCGGCGCGACTCGCTCTCCACGCGCTTGCGGATGACGTAGAGCTTGCGGTCGAGCGCGGCGTCGTCGCTCGGGAGCGTGCCCGGGCCGATCAGGATCTGCGCGACGTGCGGCATCGTCTTCTGCGCCGCCGGGCCCGCCTTGTCGGTCTGGACCGGGACCTCGCGCCAGCCGAGGACCACCTGCTCCTCGCCCTCGACGATGCGCTCGATCAGCGCGATCACTTCCGCGCGAAGGGCCTCGTCGCGCGGCAGGAAGAGCATGCCGAGCCCGTACGTGCCGGGCGCGCCGAGCGGGATGTCGAGCTTCGCGCACTCCTGCGCGAGCAGCTCGTGCGGGATCTGGATGAGGATGCCGGCGCCGTCGCCGGTGAGCGGATCGCTCGCGGCCGCGCCGCGGTGCTCGAGGTTCTCGAGGACCGTGAGCGCGTTCGTGACGATCGCGTGGGTGCGATCGCCGCGTAGGGTCGCGACGAAGCCGACGCCGCACGCGTCGGACTCCTTCTCCGGTCGGTAGAGGCCCTCGGCAGCGGCGAGACGACGCACCTCGGGCGATGCGGGCTCGACCCCCTCGTCCTGATGATCCCGGCTCTCGTTCATGGCGACCCTCTCCCCTGCGAACGGTCTCGTCGCGCCCGGCAAGCGACCGGTGCGCGCGAGCGACTCATCACCAAGCGATCGGAACGGAACGGCGCGCGACGCCTGAGCGAGTCAGGCCTCGGGCACTTCACTGCGCGTGTGGCGCGCGCGACGACGCGGCGTTGGCGTGTCCTCCTCGGACACCGCCGGCAGCACGAGGCGCTGGCGCTCGAGCTGCGTCTCCAGCACGACCATCGTCTCGGTCCGCGCCACACCGGGGAGCTCGCGCAGCAGGCTGATCAGCCGGTGCAGCGACTCGGTGTTCTGCGTGCGGACCTTGATCATCAAGGTGTGGCGCCCGGTGACGTGATGGCACTCGAGCACCTCGGGGATCGCCAGCACCGCTTCCTCGAACCCGGGGATCGAGCGCGGATGGTCGATGCCGATGCCGATGAACGCGCCGACGTCGAAGCCCGCGAC
Organism: Sandaracinus amylolyticus; assembly: GCF_000737325.1. Classification (NCBI taxonomy): domain Bacteria; kingdom Pseudomonadati; phylum Myxococcota; order Polyangiales; family Sandaracinaceae; genus Sandaracinus; species Sandaracinus amylolyticus. Next base: position 7,032,865 of record NZ_CP011125.1, on the reverse strand, counting down.
GCGCGGATCGATCACCGCGTGGTAGCCGGTGATCAGCCCCGATTGCTCGAGCTTGCGCACGCGCTCGAGCACGGAGGGCGCGGACAAGCCGACGCGCTCGCCGAGCTTCGCGAGGGGCTGCTTGCAGTCGTCCTGGAGCGCATCGAGGAGCGCTCGGTCGATCGCGTCGAGCAGGGGCGCCGCGGAGCGTGACATCGAGGCAACGGTGTACGTGCCCTGACGCGGCGTGTCAACAACGTATTTCGGCCGCCATCGGCTTTTTCGTACAGCCATTCCGGCACCGACCAAAACTGCCGAATGGCGTTTGGCTGGATTCGTGATCTCGACGCGACGCGCCAAACATTCTTCGGCTGTGTGACGCTCGTCACGCGATCCCTTTCGGGGACGTGCCAAACGCGATCGCGAGCGGCCGCGCGATTGTCCCGCGCGGAATGCTGGAATGTCACCCGAGGTCGCGTACCGGGACACCGATCGCGGCGGCGATGCGTGACGCGCGATCGCGCGCGACCGCGTGGGGGATCTCGTCGCGGAGCAGGACGACGCCCATCGGGAGCGCGAGCACGCGGAGCACGGTCGTCGACTCGCGATAGGCCTTCTCGCCGCTGTGCTTCCAGACGTACTGCGTGATCACCTGCTGGCGCGCGACGGCGATCGACTCGATGCCGTCGAACGCGAGCTCGAGCGCGGTCGGCGCGCGATAGCCGGGCGCGTCGGGATCGGCGGGGCGCGCGCCCTCGATGCCCGCGGTGCGCAGGATGAGCATCGCGCGGCGCGCGACGTCGAGCTCGACCGCGCCATCGGGCCCGCGCAGCAGACGATCGGCGGCGGCGTACGCGCATCCGATCGCGACCGCGAGCGACGCGAGCGGCAAAAGGATCGCGAACATCGGGACGCGGACGGAGGGGCGCATCAGCCCCTCGACGACATCGACGCCGAGGACCACCGCGAGCGCGAGCGCGCCGATGGCGATCGCGATCGACCACCACGGGCGGCCTTGATCGCCGAACGAGACGAAGCGAAGCGGCGCGCCCTGCGGGCGCCAGTGCGCGGGGGTCCGATGGAGCCTCATGCGCCGAGGCTGATCGCGGCGCGCAACACGGGCCCGCGCATGGAACGGACGGAGGGACGCGCGGCGCGTTCGGTGTCAGCGCGCTCAGCGCGACTCGAGGCGCACCGCGTGCGGCGTCTTCCCGCACCACCTCGTGAACGCGCGCTCGAACGCGGTGCGCGAGCTGTAGCCGAGGCGCTCGGCGATCACGTCGATCGGGATCTGCTCGTCGCGCAGGAGCTGGACCGCACGGCGATGGAGGATCTCGCTGCGCCGCTGCGCGAAGCTCGAGCCCATCGAGGTCAAGCGACGCTGCAGCGTGCGCGCGCCGACGCCCAGCGCTGCGGCGGTGGTCTCGAGGCTCGCCTCGCCGCGCGCGTGCGCGGCCCAGAACGCGCGCTCGAGCTCCTGATCGAACGAGACGCTCTCGCTCTTCGTGAGGAGCCGCGGCGCGTGCTCGGAGAGCAGCGCGGCGAGCTCGGGCGCGGCGCCGCGGAAGGGCAGGGCGAGATCGGCGCGCGCGAAGAGCAGGTAGCTCGTCGGGCGATCCCAGCGCGGTCGCACGCCGAAGAAGCGCTCGTACTCCGCTTCGCCGCAGCGGGGCATCTGGTGCTCGAGCGCGATCGGGACGACGTGCGTCGCGGTGCAGTGGCGCACGAGCGCGGTCGTCGCGGCGAAGATCGTGTCCGCGCCCTGTCGCGTGCGCAGCGTGGGCATGCGGTACTCGATGCCGGCACCGTCGTCGGTGTCCACGCGCGCGATGTGCGCGTTGCGCACGAAGATCTTCATGATGCGCACGAGCGCGTCGATCGCGGCGTCGAGGTGCGTGCAGTGCGCGAGCGCGGGACCGACGACGCCCATCTGATCGAGCGTGAAGCGCGCGCCGGCGTGGAGGCCGACGACGGGATCGTCGGTGAGCGCCTCGAGCGCGCGCCAGAGCGCGAGCGTCTCTTCGTACGAGAGCTCGGCGCCGCTCTCGAGCTGCGCGAGTGGGATGTCCGAGGCGCGCGCGACCTCCTCGAGGGACAGCCCGAGGAGGCGCGGCCAGGTGAGGACGAAGGACGAGACGCGGATCGCGCCTCCGTCGATGCTTGCGTCCGCACGGTTCACGGGCCGCAGCGTACCGAAGACGCCGCCGCGACCACAAATCGCGCCATCCGCGCGCGCCCGGCTCAGTCGACGAAGAGCACGCGGCCGCGGAGGCGCGAGGCCGGCACCGGGCCGAAGAAGCGGCTGTCGTTGCTGCGGTCGCGATGGTCGCCGACGACGAACAGGTGGCCCTCGGGGACGTCGACCGCCGGGAGATCCTCGAGGTCGAACGCCGATCGGCTGATGTGCCAGTGTCGCGGCTCCGCGGTGTCGAGCGTCTCCTCGTAGACGCGGCAGCCGGGATCGGGATCGAGCTGGCGCGCCGGGTCGCACTCCCCGACCTCGCGCTGCGTGATGGCGACGCCGTTGCGGTGGATGACCCCGTCGCGGATCTCGATCACGTCACCCGCGACACCGATCACGCGCTTCACGAGATCGAGCCCGTCGCGCGGGCTCTGCACGATCACGACGTCGCCGGCCTGCGGCGTGCCCCAGCGCACCAGCGCCTCGTCGACGAAGGGCAGCGAGAGCCCGTACGCACAGCGCGCGACGAAGAGCCGCTCGGACTGGAACATCGTCGGCTCCATCGAAGGGCCGTCCACCTCGTACGCCTGCGCGATCCCGATGCGGACACCGAACGCGAGCACGATCGCGAGGAGGATCGTCTTCGCATGACCGCGCCACCCTTCGTTGCGCTCGTGCGCCATCGTGCTGCTTCCTCCCACCCCGTGCGGAGTCGACCCCGGCCGCGGCGAACCGTCGCGCCGCTGGCGTCATTCCTCGAGCCTTGCATGATGGTCTCGTGACGTCGCGTGCGCTCCACGATCCCAACGCCGAGCTCGTGCCCGGCAGCCTCGTCGGCGAGAGGTACGTCGTCGAGTCGGTGATCGGCCACGGCACGACGTCGATCGTCTACCGCGCGCGTGCGCTCGAGGGCGGCGGCGCGGTCGCGCTGAAGGTGCTGCGCGCGTCGCTCGCGCGGGGGACGATCTCCGCGACGCGGCTCGAGCGGGAGGCGGAGATCGTCGCGCGGCTCGATCATCCTTCGATCGTGCGTCTCTTCGCGACCGGGTGGATCGAGACGGGGCAGATCTGGATCGCGCTCGAGCTGCTGGAGGGCGAGACGCTCGAGGCGCTGCTGCAGCGCGAGGCGCCGCTCGGGCTCGAGCGCACGGTGCGGCTCCTCGACGACGTGCTCGCGGGGCTCGGGGCCGCGCACGACGCGCAGATCCTGCATCGTGATCTGAAGCCCGCGAACCTCGTCGTGGTGCGCGATGCGTCGGGCGACGAGCGCGCGAAGCTGCTCGACTTCGGGGTGGGGCGCGACCTGCGCGACACCGGTCCGCGCCTGACCGCGCCGCAGGCGCTGGTGGGCACGCTCGCGTACCTCGCGCCGGAGCAGCTCACGCCGGGCATGGATCCCGATGCGCGCGCGGATCTCTGGGCGCTCGCGGTGGTCGCGTACCGCGCGCTGACCGGGCGCGCGCCGTTCGGGCTGCGCGGCGCGCGCATGGTCGCGACCATCGTGCGGAGCGACCCTTCGTCGCCGAGCGCGCTGGTGCCCGCGCTCGGCGCGAGCGTCGATGCGTTCTTCGCGCGCGCGCTCGCGAAGGACCGCGACGCGCGATGGCAGACCGCGCACGCGATGCGCGACGCGCTGCGCGCGCTCGTGCGGTGATCGCGCCGCGGCTGGACCATCACGCGCGATGGCACTAGTCCTGCGCGCGATGTCGAGCGCCGCTTCTTCCTCGCGCGAGGGCTCGGACCGCGCGTTCTACCTGGCCAACGCCGCGATCTCGCTGGCGGCGGTCGCGCTGCTCGGGTGGATCCTCGTGCTGCGCGAGCCCACGGGCGACACGGGCGCGCTCGCGTTCATGCCCGCCGTGAACGCGACGATGAACGGCATCGCCGCGAGCTGTCTCGCCGCGGGATGGATCGCGATCCAGCGCGGCAAGCGCGACCTCCACCGCGCGCTGATGCTCTCGGCGTTCGGCGCGTCGGCGCTCTTCCTCGTCGGCTATCTCGTCTACCACTGGGTGCACGGCGACACGCGGTATCCCGAGGGCGCACCGCTGCGCGGGCTCTACCTCGTGGTGCTCGCGTCGCACGTGGTGCTGTCGATCGTGGTGTTCCCGATGATCCTCGGGACGTTCTGGTTCGCGCTGCGCAACCGCTTCGCGACGCATCGCAAGCTCGCGCGCTGGACGCTGCCGATCTGGCTCTACGTGTCGGTGACCGGCGTCGCGGTGTTCCTGATGCTGCGGCTCGCGATCGGCTGATGCGATCGCGTGGCGCGATGCCACGCGATCGCTGCGGCACGCGTCACTCCTCGCGCGGCGAGAACGCCCCGAGGCGCAGCAGGAAGTAGAGCAGCGTCAGGATCCCGGTGATCGCGGCGCCGACGTAGGTCATCGCGGCGGCGGTGAGCACCTTCGAGACGCCGGGCTTTTCGCTGGGCGAGACGATCGCGAGTCGATCGAGCTCCAGCTTCGCGCGGCGCGACGCGTCGAGCTCGACGGGCAGCGTCACGACCTGGAACGCGACGGTCGCGGTGAAGAGGATCACGCCCGCCCAGATCATCTGCGCGAACGAGAGCAGGAAGCCGATCATGATCAGGAACCAGCCGAGGTTGGAGCCGAGGCTGGCGACCGGCACCGCGAGGTTGCGCAGCTGCATGGGGAGGTAGCGCTGCTGGTGCTGGATGGCGTGGCCGACCTCGTGCGCCGCGACCGCGAGCGACGAGATCGAGCTGCCGTAGTAGACGTCCTCCGACAGCCGGACGACCCGGTGGATCGGGTCGTAGTGATCGCTGAGCATGCCGCGCGCAGGCTGGATCTGGACGTCGGTCAGCCCGTTGCGATCGAGGATGTAACGCGCCGCCTGTGCGCCGCTCACGTGGCGCCGGTTCGGCACCTGCGACCAGCGCTGGAAGCGCGAGCGCGTGGCGAACGCGGCCCATGCGGAGAGCAGCATGGCGGGGGCGAGCAGGACGAAGTAGAGCGGGTCGAGGATCATCTCGGGTGGCCTCCGGTGGAAGCTGAGGCACGAGTAACCACCGCGAATTCGTCGAGCAAGAAGCACGCCCCTGCGCGGACGGAGAGTGGCGCTTGAGACTGCTGGCCATCGGGGACGTGCACGTGGAGCATCGAGCCAACCGCGATGCGCTCGTCGCGCTTCCGCCGCACCCCGACGACTGGCTCGTGCTCGCGGGCGACGTGAGCGAGTCGATCGCGAGCGTCGAGCACGCGCTCGACGTGCTGCGCCCGAAGTTCGCGCAGGTCGTCTGGGTGCCGGGCAACCACGAGCTCTGGACGGTGCCGCGCAGCGGGGAGCGCGAGCGCGGCGAGGCGCGCTACGACGCGATGGTCGCGGCGTGTCGCGCGCGCGGCGTGCTCACGCCGGAGGACGAGTACGTCGAGTGGCCGGGCGATCGATCGCTGCGCATCGCGCCGCTCTTCGTGCTCTACGACTACTCGTTCGCGCCGGATGGGATCGTGGGCGCGGACGCGGCGCGCGCGTGGGCGGCGGAGGACGGGATCGTCGCGGCCGACGAGGCGCTGCTGCATCCGGATCCGCATCCGTCGATCGACGGGTGGTGCCGCGCGCGCATCGCGCGCACCGTGCCGCGGCTCGAAGAGGCGTCGCGCACGCATAGGCTCGTGCTCGTGAACCACTGGCCGCTGCGGCGCGACCTCGTGCGCATCCCGCGGGTGCCGCGCTACGTTCCGTGGTGCGGGACGCGCGTCACCGAGGACTGGCACGTGCGGTATCGCGCGGAGGTGGTGGTGAGCGGGCACCTGCACGTGCGGGCGACCGATCACCGCGACGGAGTGCGCTTCGAGGAGGTGAGCCTCGGGTATCCGCGCGACTGGGACGCGAAGCTCGGCGCGGGCACGTACCTGAGGCGCATCCTCTGAGGCGAATTCGTGAGCCGTTCGTGCGGGCCGGCGGACCTGTGGCGGCATGAACGAAAGAGCTTGGTCTTCTTGCTTCTTGGTCTCGCTGGCGCTCGTGGGGTGCGCGATCAGCAGGACGCCGCTCGACCCGATCGACGCGTCGAACGACGGCTACGACGCGGGATCCTCGGACTCGGGGCGCGCCGACTCCGGGATGATCTCGAGTGACTCGGGCACGTCGCAGAACGATGCCGGCGGGACGTTCGATCCGCGCGACTGCGCGACGCCGGCGACGATCCTCGAGGTCGCGACGGCGGAGTCCGGCGCCGACGGGCTCACGGTGGCGGCAGACACTGCCGGAAACCTCTACGTCGGCGGTGCGTTCAGCGACCGGCTGACGGTGCGCACGGCGACCACGCTCGACGCGACGGGCGCCAATCGGCGCGACGGATTCCTCGTGTCGCTCACGGCGAGCGGTGCGGTCCGTTGGGCGCGTGTGTTCGGCGACGCGCTCGACGGCGACCACACCGTCTCCGCGGCGCTCGTGGTGGGCGATCTGGTGATCGTCTCCGGCACGTTCGACCGCGAGCTCGATCTGCACGTGCCGGGCACGTCGGGAGATCTCCCGCCGCTCGTCACGTCCTCGTGGCCGATGAGCACCGGGTTCGTGGCGGCGCTGCGCGTCTCGGACGGCGCGCCAGTGTTCGCGCAGGTCTACGACGGCAAGCTCGCCGCGGCGGGCGCGAGCGAGATCCTCGCGGCGGGAGGCCAGTATCCCGGCTGCGGCGCGACGACGGGCGACGTGCAGATCGCGCGTCTCGACGTCGCCGCGCTCATGACCGATCCCGTGACCGGCGCGCGGTCGCCCACGTGTCGACGTGCGGTGGGCTTCTCGGGCGCGACGATCTCGCGCGTGACCATCGCGACCGGTGGCGACGTGCTCGTCGCCGGCGCGTCGGCCGCGGACACCTTCGGCACCGAGTCGATCGTCCGGCCCGCGGCATCGACGGGCTCCATGCCGGCAGGGCTGGTCGCGCGGCTGTCACCCGATCTCGCCGTGCGATGGGCGCGCGGGTACCGGACGCTGCCTCACCCGGTGCACCCGCACCCGTCGCACGTGCACGTGACCGAGGTCCGCGAGCGGGACGGCACGCTCATCATCGCGGGACGCGTGCTCGGCGCGGCGGATCTCGGGAACGGGCCGCTGATCGGCTTCACGAGCGGATCCGACTGGGACCTCGTGATCGCGAGCCTCGACGCCGCGACCGGCGAGACGCAGTGGAGCGAGATCTTCGCCAACGAAGGCGTCGATTCGCTCGCCGGCATCGAGGTCGATCGCGCGAGCCAGATGCACGTCGCCGGGCGCTTCACCGGACCGGCGCTGGACCTGAGCGGCGGCGTCGCACCCTTGGCGGGCCAGGGACAGCTCTTCGCGGCGACGTTCGGCGAGACGGGCGCCCACCAGTGCAGCCGCGCGAGCACCGGCGGCCCGGGCTCGACGAACGCTTCTTCGACGGCGACGAGCCCCGACGGCCACGAATGGTTCGTGACCGGCACCGCCGTCGGGAGCCTCGACTTCGGGTCCGGTGCCATCGGGGACGCGAGCTCGTCTCGCCTGCGCGTGTACGTCCAACGTTTTTCGCTCGTCCAGTGAGCCGTTCCTCCGACTCCGAAGCCCAACTGGTCGAGCCCATGCCCGAGCCGAGCTCCTCTCGCGCGCGACGGATCGCAGCCCCCGACGACGTCGGATCGGTCGCGACACGTCGCGCGCTGTTCGACGGTGGTCACTCCGACGCGGTGCTCGTCGTGCGCGCGCGCGAAGGAGATCGATGGGCGCAAGAGGTGCTCTTCCGGCGCTACATGACGCCGCTCGCGGGGAGGGTCACGCACATCGTCGGGAACGTCGCCGACGCGGACGACGTGCTGCAGGACACGTTCGCCGACGTGCTGCGTGACCTCGCTCGGCTTCGCGAGCCCGAGGCGTTCCGCGGGTGGCTCTACCGCATCGCGATGAACCGGGCGCGCAAGGTGCTGCGCAAGCGGAGGCTATTGCGGTTCCTCGGGATCGATGGCTCGGTCGACGACGCGACGCTCGCGATCGAGGCGACGCCCGCGACGAGCCCCGAGGTGCTCGCGGAGCTGACGATGCTCGACGAAGCGCTGCGGCGGGTGCCCGCCGACGAGCGCATCGCGTGGATGCTTCGTCACGTGCACGGTGAGGCGCTCGAGGAGATCGCGTCGTGGATCGGGTGCTCGCTCGCGACGGCGAAGCGACGCATCGCGGCGGCGCAGGCGCGCATCGACGCGCACGTCGCGGGGAGGGTGCGATGAAGCGCTCGCTGCCGAACCTTCCGGAGCGGATCGCGGACACGCTCGATCTCGCGGTCGAGGAGGCGCGCGTGCAGCGCACGTGGCGTGGTGCTCGGCGACGCGCGGGGACGCCGGCCCGGCGGACGGCCGGAGGGGTCGCGGTGGTCGTGATCGCGGCGGCGGCGGTGGTCGCGCTCGTGGTGCTCGCGCGGCGCGAGGAGCCGGTCGCGCGGGAGCGCGGCGTGCTGCTGCTCGAGGGGGGTGGATCGCCGGTCGTGCGCGAGGTGCGCGAGGGCGCCGCGCCCGAGACGCTGCGCTTCGCGGAGGCGAGCGAGATCACGCTCTGGCCGAGCGCGAGGCTCGTGCCGCTGCACAACGACGGCGCGCGCTTCGAGACCGAGCTCGAGCGTGGGCGCGTGCGCTTCTCGGTGACCCCGGGGCTCGGGCGTGCGTGGCGCGTCGTCGCGGGCGACGTGCAGGTCGAGGTCGTCGGCACGGTGTTCGAGGTGGAGCGCTCGGTCGCGCGCACGAGCGTGTCGGTGGAGCGCGGCGTCGTGCGCGTGTCGGGACCTCGCGTGCCGGGCGGCGCGGTGACGCTGCGCGCCGGCGAGGACGTGATCGTCGAGCGCGACACGCCGATGCCGATCGAGCCCGTCGTGGTGACGAGCGTCGAGCCGCTCGAGGAGGAGGTGCTCGCGCCCGCACCGCGCGCGCCGGTCGTGCGATCGGTCGAGTGGCGCGAGCTCGCGACGCGAGGACGCCACGACGAAGCGTACGAAGCGCTGCGCGGCCGCGGGATCGTGCGCGAGGCCGAGCGCGCGACGCCCGAGCAGCTGCTCTTGCTGGCCGACGTCGCGCGCCTGTCGGGGCATCCCGTGGAGGCCGTCGCGCCGCTCGAGCGCCTGCTCGCCGAGCATCCGCGCGACGAGTCGGCCGCCCTCGCGGCGGTGACGCTCGGGCGGCTCCTCATGGACGCGCTCGATCGCCCCGACGATGCGCGCCGCGCGCTGGAGCGAGCGCGCGAGCTCGGTGTGCCCGCGGCGCTGCGCGCGGACGTCGAGCGCCGGCTGCTCGCGCTCGATGCGAGCGAGGTCGAGTCGACGCCTTGAGGTGGGGCGCGGTCGTGGCGGCTCTCGTCGTCGCGGTGGGCCACACCGCGCAGGCGCAGCCGCGCGCGCTCGGGCTCGAGGTGCCGGCGTGCGAGGTGGAGTGGGCGAGCTTCGAGCAGCTCGCGCCGTTGGTCCGGGTGGAGCTGCGCGCGCTCGGGATCGAGCTCGACGTGGTGCGCGCCACCGACGCGAACGCGAGGCTCGTCGTGCGCGCCGAGTGCGACGAGGGCGTGCCCGACGCGTCGTCGATCGTGCTCGAGGCGCACGACGCGGACGGAGCGCCGCGTGCGCGGGTGATCGACCTGCTCGACGTCAGCGGCTGGAACCGCGCGCGCACTCTCGCGATCGCGCTCGTCGATCTGCATCGCGAGGGCGCGCCGCCCGAGGTCGTCGTGCCCGAGCCCGACGAGCTGATCGCGGAGGGCGAGGTGATCGCGGATCCGGTCGCGCCGTCGGCGCAGCGCGCGGTCGATCCGCGCGCACGCGCGCTCGACGTGCCGGGCGCGCCGGTGATCGAAGGAGGAGACGCGCTGCGCATCGAAGGGCTCGAGCTCGCGCTCGGCGGCGCTCTCGCCATCGAAGCGCGCGCGGCGGACGTGCTCGCGGGAGGGCAGGTCGAGGGCTCGATCGCGCTCGCCTCGAGCGTGCTGCGCGCGCACGCCGGGCTCGCGCTCTCGCTACGTCACGCGGCGCGCGACGTGTCGCACGGCACGCTGCGCCTCTCGCTCGCCGGTGCCGCGCTCTTCGCCGACGTGGCGGTGGTGCTCGGCGCGCTCGATCTCGGGGCGCGGCTGGAGCTCACGCCCGGGCTCGCGGTGAGCAGCGGCAGCGCGACGGAAGACGACGTGGTCGAGCGCGAGGCGATCGACGCGACGTTCGAGGCGTCGCTGCTCCTCCAGGCGCGGTGGACGATCGTCGACCGCTTCTTCGTGCGCGTCGAAGGCGGCGCGACGTTCGTGGGCCGCGGCATCCAGCTCGTGTTCGCGCGCGAGCGCGCGCTCGGCTGGACCGGCTGGGCGTTCCCGATCCGCGTGGTGCTCGGGATCGTGATCTGACCGCGATCAGGTCGTCGCGGGCAGGCGGTGGAACACGAACGCGCCGTCCTTCGCGTCGATCTCGATCGTGTCGCCGGGCTGGTAGCCGCCGCGCAGGATCTCCTCCGCGAGCGGGTCCTGCAGGTTCTTCAGGATCACGCGCTTGAGCGGGCGCGCGCCGAACGCGGGCTCGTGGCCGAGCTCGGTCAGGCGATCCTTCGCGGCGTCGGTCACGTTCAGCGTGAGCCGGCGATCCTGGACGAGCTTCTGCAGTCCGCGCAGCTGGATCTCGACGATGCCGCGCAGCTCGTGCTTGCCGAGCGGATCGAAGATCACGACGTCGTCGATGCGGTTCAGGAACTCGGGGCGGAAGTGCTTGCGCAGCTGCGCGTCGAGCGTCTCGCGGATCGCCTCGCGCGTGACGCCCTCGCCGTGATCGAGGATCGCCTGCGAGCCCACGTTGCTCGTCATGATGATCACGGTGTCCGCGAAGTACGCGAGCCGACCGCGCGAGTCCGTGAGGCGACCGTCGTCGAGCACCTGCAGCAGGATGTTGAAGACGTCGGGGTGCGCCTTCTCCATCTCGTCGAAGAGGATCACGGAGTAGGGCCGCTTGCGCACCGCCTCGGTGAGGAAGCCGCCCTCTTCGCTGTCGACGTAGCCGGGCGGCGAGCCGAGCAGGCGCGCCACCATGTGCTTCTCCATGAACTCGCTCATGTCGAGGCGCGTGAGCGAGAGCTCGTCGTCGAAGAGGAACTCGGCGAGCGCCTTCGCGAGCTCGGTCTTGCCGACGCCGGTCGGACCGAGGAACAAGAAGCTGCCGATCGGGCGCTTGGGATCGCGCAGCCCGACGCGACCACGACGCACCGCCTTCGCGACCGCGGCGACCGCGGGATCCTGGCCGACCACGCGCTCGCGGAGCTTGTCCTCCATGCTGAGCAGCTTGACGGTCTCGGCCTCGAGCATCCGCGACACCGGCACGCCGGTCCACGCCGCGACCACGTCGGCCACGTCCGCCTCGACGACCTGATCGCGCACCCGCGGCTCGTTGTCGCCGCCGCCCGCGATCGCACCGGCGCGTGCGCGCGCGTCCTCGAGCTTCTTCTCGAGCAGCGGGAGCGTGCCGAAGCGCAGCTCGCCCGCCTTCGCGTGATCGCCCGAGCTCTTCGCGTCCTCGTACTGCTTGCGCGTCGCCTCGAGCTCCTGCTCGATGCCGCGCACCTCCTTCGTGCGCGCGAGCGCGGCGGCCCAGCGCGCGCGCCCGTCGCTCGCCTTCGGGCGCAGCTGCGCGATCTCCGCGTCGATGCGCGCCTTGTGGCGCTTGCTCTCGTCGTCGACGTCGTCCTCGAGCGAGTGCGCCTGCATCTCGAGCGCCTCGAGCCGACGCTCGAGCGCGTCGAGCTCCGCAGGCACGCCGTCGATCTCCACGCGCACGCGCGCCGCGGCCTCGTCGATCAGATCGATCGCGGCCTTCGGAAGCTGCGCGCCCGGCACGTAGCGACGCGCGAGGCGCACCGCGGTGAGCAGCGCGGGATCGGCGATGCGCACGCCGTGCGCCTGCTCGTAGCGCGGCACCACGCCGCGAAGGATCGCGATGGTCTCGTCGGCGGTCGGCGGATCGATCGCGATCGCGACGAAGCGTCGCGAGAGCGTGGGGTCCGCCTCGAACGCCTTGCGCATCCCGTCGGTCGTCGCGAGCCCGATCACCTTCAGCTCGCCGCGCCCGAGCGCGGTCGAGAGCAGCTGGCCCGCGCCGCTCGGCGCGCGATCGCCCGCGAGCGCGCCGAGATCCGGGATGAACAGGATGATCTCGCCCGCGCGATCGCGGATCGCGGCGAGCAGCGCCTTCATCCGCTCCTCGGCCTCGCCGCGCAGCTTCGCGCCCGCGAGCAGCGCGCCGGTCTCCAGCGCGATCAGGCGCTTGCCCTGCAGCGTCGCGGGCACGTCTCCGCGCACGATGCGCATCGCGAGCGCGTTCACGATCGCGCTCTTGCCGATGCCCGCCTCGCCGACGAGCAGCGGGTTGTTCTCGTGGCGCCGCGCGAGCACCTGCAGGATGCGTCGCAGCTCTCCGTCGCGGCCGATCACGGGATCGAACTTGCCTTCGCGCGCGAGCCGCGTGAGGTCGCGCCCGTACTGCTCGAGCGGGTCGCCCTTGCCGCCGCTCGACGCGGGTCGCGACGCGCCGCTCTGGCCGTTGGTCGCGGTCGCCGGCTGCAGCGTCTCGCCCGACGCGGTCGCGCGCAGCACCGGCCCCGAGAGCCCGCACGCCTTGAGCACGCCGCTCACCGCCGCGGTGGTGTCCTGCGAGCACGCGATCAGCAGGTGCATCACGTCGACCGGCACGCCGCCGCCGCGCGCCGCTTCGCCCTCGGCGCGCCCGAGCAGCTCGAGCATGCGCGGAGAGAGGTACGCGACCGCGCCCTCGACCTTCGTGAGCCGGCGGAGCTGCGCCTCGCTCTCGACCAGCACGTCGACCGGGTCGACCCCGGCGCGACGAATGGCCTGCTGCACGGGCTCGCTGCGCTCGATCAGCCGATAGAGCAGGTGGAGCGGCTCCACCTCGGGGTTCTTGCGCTCGTCGGCGAGGCCTTGCGCGGCGGCGATGACGGCACGCGCATCACGGTCGTAGGCCTCGAGGCGGAGGGTGAGCGTCGACATGAGGGCGAGAGCATACAACGGCCCTCGCGGCTCTGTTCCTCAGCGTCCGCGGTGCTTCGCCAGGTAGCGCTCGCGGAGATCCGCGATGACGTGGGCGAGCATCCGATCTTCCTCGCCGCTGAGGTTTCCCTCGGTCTTGCGGTCGAGCATCTGCAGGATCTCGATCGTGTGCCGCGCCGACTCGAGGTCGATCGCGGTGCGACCCTCGGGGTCGCGGATCTCACCGAGCTGGATCATGCACGACGTGCTCATCGACAGGATGAACGTCGTGAAGTCGATCGGCGCCGTGGCCTCGGCGCCCGGGAGCGGGGCGAGGCCGGTCTCGTCGATGTCGCGATCGTCGTCGTTCGACATGGTTCCCCCGGCCTCGCGCGTGCGCGCTCCTCAGCCCTCTTCGTCCTCGTCGTCCTCACCCTCGTCGATGTCGTCGACGTCGGTGAGCTCGTCCTCGACGGCCGCGGTCGCGGCGTTGTCGGCGCGGTCGGGCAGCGACGTGAGCAGCTTGTCGTACTGCTTCGCGTCGACGAGCCCCTTGTCGATGTTCCGCTGGAGGATGCGCTTGTCGATCAGGAAGTCCTTGTACGCCATCGGGGCTTTTTCCTCTCGGGCCGCCGAGTCTAGGGACCGTGCCGCGCGTGTCAAACACCGGGCCATCCGCGGAACGTGGCACTCTCGCGGCGATGTCCTGGCTCCGCGAGCCGCTGCTGCACTTCGTCGTGCTCGGGATGGCGCTGCTCGCGCTCGATCGCGCGCTGGCGGGCGGGGCCGCGGAGGACACGCGCGAGCGCTCGATCGTGGTCGACGAGGGCGTGCGCGCCGAGCTCGCCGACGCGTGGGAGCACGCGCACGGCGCGCCTCCCTCGCAGGCCGAGCTCGAGGCGCTCGTGGCGCGCTGGATCGACGACGAGATCCTCTACCGCGAGGCGCTCGAGCGCGGCCTCGATCGCGACGATCCGCAGGTCCGCTCACGGCTCGCGTCGAGCATGGGATACGTGCTCGACGCTCAGGCGCTCGCGAGCGAGCCCACCGAGGACGAGCTGCGCGCGCACTTCGCCGCGCATCGCGAGCAGTGGGCGCACGAGGCGCGCATCGACTTCACGCAGGTGTTCGTCTCGAGCGAGCACGAGGACGCGCGGGCGCGCGCCGAGGCGCTGCTCGCGCAGGTGATCGCGGGCGCGTCGCCGAGCGGGCTCGGCGACACGTTCTCCGGTGGGCGCCGCTATCGTGGGCGCACGATCGCGCAGCTCGAGGAGATCTTCGGCGCGGAGCTCGCGCGTGGGGTCGAATCGATGGAGCAGGGCGCGTGGGCGCTCCTGCCGTCGCGCTTCGGGTGGCACGTCGTGCGCGTCGACGCGCGGAGCGCGGCGAGCGAGGCGGACTTCGAGGCGGCGCGCGAGGACGTGCTCCACGATCTGCGCGAGCAGCGCACGATCGAGGCGCGCGCGCGCGAGCTCGCACGGCTGCGCGAGCGCTGGGACGTGGTGGTGCGATGACGGTGCGCGCGTGGTGCGTCGCGGCGATCGTGATCGCGATCACGGCGCGCGCTCGTGCGCACGACTCGAGCCCCGGCGTGCTCGCGATCGCCGAGCGCGCGCCCGGTGACTTCGCGGTCGCGTGGACGGCACCGGTCGACGCGCGCACACCCGACGGATCGCTGCGCGTCGTGTATCCCCCGGGGTGCGACGCGAACGGCGCGCGCCTCGCGTGCGAGCCCGGCGCGCTCGAGGCGGGCGAGATCGCGATCGAGGGCCCGCTCGATCCGCGAACGCGCGTGGTGGTCACGCTGCGCACGCACGACGGCGAGCACCTCGAGGCGATCGCGACGGGCGCCGAGCCGCGCGTGAGGCTCGCGCGGGACCCGTCGTGGTCGCGGTGGATCGCGATCGGCGTCGAGCACATCGCGTTCGGGCTCGACCACGTCGCGTTCGTGCTCGGGCTCGTGCTGCTCGTCGGCTTCGAGCGGCGCATCGTGATCACAATCACCGCGTTCACGATCGCGCACTCGATCACGCTCGCGCTCGCGGCGCTCGACGTGCTGCGCCTGCCCTCGGCGCCGGTGGAGGCGACCATCGCCGGGAGCGTCGTGCTCGTCGCGCGCGAGGCGCTGCACGATCGCGCGACGCTGTCGCGGCGCTGGCCGTGGCTCGTCGCGCTGCTCTTCGGGCTCGTGCACGGCCTCGGGTTCGCGGGCGCGCTGCGCGAGGTCGGACTGCCCGAGCGCGGCCTCGTGGGCGCGCTCGCGGCGTTCAACGTCGGCGTGGAGCTCGGGCAGCTCGCGCTGGTCGCGCTCGTCTTCCTGCTGGTCGGAATCGGCCGAACGGTCGTGCGCGACGAGCGAGTCGTCGCGCGGGCGCGTCCGCTCGCTTGCTACGCGCTGGGCGCGCTCGGCGCGATGTGGCTCGTCGATCGCACGCTCGCGATCGTGCTCACGGCGTGGTCGTGAAGCGCGAGACCGGCGTGCGCACCGTGTGATCGCAGTCGCGCACCGTCGCGTACCACTCGTACACGCGGCCGGGCTCGAGCCCTTCGATCGTCGCCGTCGCCGGAGATGCGCCGCGCTCGGCGCGCGCGACCTCTTCGAACACGCCGCCCGCGCCGCGCAGCGGGACGCGCAGCGTGAACTCGCTGTTCGCGTCGGTCTCCCAGCGGTCGAGCGTCGGCGAGTAGGTGCGCACCGTGAGCTCGCCCTCGGCGGGCGAGAACTCCCAGATGCGCATGAACCCGCTGCCGCCGTTCTCGCGCGACTGGTAGTCCGCGAGCATCGAGTCGATGCGATGCCCCTCGAACGTGTCGTTGCGACGGCTCTCCGCGCTGATGTGCCCGCACGTCATGAGGTGCAGGTTCCGCACGCTGCGGAGCGCGTTGTAGATCGCCTGGCCCTGCGGCCCGAAGTTGCCCGCGCTGTTCAGGATGTAGTGCGCGTTGACGATGCCGAAGTGATCGGGGTGCGTCTCGAGCACGCGTCGCGCCCAGGCGAGCACCGCGGCGTCGGGCTCGGGATCGAACTTCATGTCGACGACGACGAAGTCCATCCCGCCCGCGGAGAACGTGAACCAGTGCTCGTCGTTCGTGCTGCCGTAGTGGCCGCCGTAGTAGGCGCGGCCTTCGAAGCGCTCGACGCCGAAGAACTCGTTGTAGCGGGTCGCAGGACCGACCTGGCTGACGACGCTGAGGTCGTGGTTCCCGACCGCGACGCCGTAGGGCATTCCGTCGGGCATCCCGGGCAGCGCGCCCTCGAGCGTCGTCATCGCGCGGTCGGCGACGCGCCACTGGAAGACCTGCGAGTCGCCGTTGTTCACGAGGTCGCCGTTGTGGATGACCGCGCGGATGTCGTACGCGTCGTGGTTGTCCACGATCCACTGCGTCTGGTCGTAGAAGAAGCGCTCGAGGTTGCGATCGTCGACCGTGTAGTACTGCGTGTCGGGCAGCACGACGACGGTGAACCCGTCCTCTTCGCCGAGCGCGCGCAGGTGGAACGTCACGTCGAGCGCGTCGCCCTCGGGATCGGTCGCGCCGACGCTGAGCTCGACGCTGTTCCCGGTGACCGCGAGATCGTCGCTCGGGATCGTGCCGGTGATCGTCGGAGGAAGGCCGCGATCGAGCACCGGGCCGGTCTCGACGAACGTCGCGCCGGTGATCGTCGCGTCGAGATCGCCGATCGCGTCGGCGGCGTCGCCGTCGAGCGCCCATCGTCCGACGAGGCCCTCGCCCGTCGCGACGCGCTCGAAGCGCGCGCTCGCGATCTCCTCCGCGGTGCGCGCGCGATCCCACACCCGCAGCTCGCTCACCGCGCCGTGCAGGCGGCCCGCGGCGCGGCCCATCGAGTCGAGCGCGGTGCCGATCCCGAAGTGCTGGATGCTGTCGGCGCGCGGGGTCGCGTTCGCGCGCGCCGAGCCGTCGAGCGCGCCGTCGAGGTAGAGGCGCCACGTGGTGCCGTCGTACGTGACCGCGACGTGGTGCCACTCGCCCGGCGTGACGCGCGTCCGCCCGACGACCGGATGGTTCGCGCCCGTCGCCATGTCCTCGAAGTCCGCGCCGAGCACGTCGCCGACGAAGCCGAACGCGTAGTTGCAGTCGACGTTGCTGCCGTCGTCCTCGCCGCGTCCCTTGCCCGCGATCGGCACGACCTGCACGCCGCCGACGCCGGTGCCCGCCGCGACGCCCGGACCGTCGCGGCGCACCCACGCCTCGACGGTGAAGCGCGCGAGCCCGAGCGGACGCGCGACGCCCATCGACGCGGCGTCGTCGGTGCCGTCGAACGCGAGCGCGCGTGCCGGAGGCGCTGCCTCGCAGCCCGGCGTGCCGGCGTCGTCGTCCTGGGTGGGCGTTCCGCCGTCGCTCACCGACGCGTCGCGCGCCGGGATCGCGCCGTCGCCGCCGCGTGGGTTGTCGACGTCACCGCCGCACGCGCCGAGCGCGAGCGCCGAGAGGATGCAGAGGAAGCGAGCACGCACGAGCGCGTCGTCGAGCAAGCGATGCGCCACGAGGAACGCCGCAGAACGCGCCGAGAAAGGCCGTTCTGCGGCGTCCATGGAGCGATCGCTCCGCGCGGGGGCGCGCATCGCGATCAGGATCTGGTCACCCCGCGAGCAGCTCGCCGTACGCCGTCGTCGCGCGGCCCGGGCTGAACACGCTCGAGCCGTTGTACGTGTAGCTCTCGTCGACGCCGAACGACTCCGCCGGGATGCCCGCGCCGCGCAGCGCGGTGAGCACGGCGATGCTCGTGCTCTCGCGATCCACGCGGTGGTGCACGTTCCCGCGCAGCGCGCCGCCGCCGCGGCCGCACACGAGGATCGGGAACTCGCGGTTGCTGTGGGTCCAGCCCTCGCTGAGCTCGCTCGTCGCGAGGATCGAGCAGTTGTCGAGCACGTTGCTCCCGGCCGCGTCGGGCGTGTCGCGCAGCCGCGCGAGGAAGTACCCGAGCTGCTCCATCGTGAACACCGTCGCGGCGTGCACCGTGTCGTGCGGCGGTCCTTCGTCGTGGTTGATCTGGTGCAGGCCGTTGCTCGCGCCGACCGGCCACATGATCACGCCCGAGCCCGCGGTGCTGAAGAACATCGAGAACGATCGGGTGAGATCGCACGCCAGCGCGAGCGCGCAGAGATCGCTCATCGCGCGGTTCTGATCGGCGATCGGCTCGCGACCTCCGACGTCCGGGAAATCGCCCGGATTCTCGGGCGGCGTGCACGTCGACGCGCCCGCGGCGAGGCGCATCTCCAGCGCGCGCACGCTGTCGAAGTGCTGCTCGAGGCGCACGCGATCCGCGCGCGACACGCGCGGCTGGAGCGCGCGGATCTGCTGGCCCACCGCGTCGAGCACGCTCTGTCGCGCGAGATCGATCTGCGCGTCGACCGGCGCGCCGAAGAGCCGCGCGTACATGCGCGACGGCGAGTACTCGCTCGGGTTCGGGTTGTTCGGCCCGTTGTGCGAGAGGTGCTGGAAGCTCGTGCCCTCGTCGGTGCCGCGGAAGCGCGTGATGCCGAACTCCAGCGAGCGGAACGGCGCCATGCCCTCGAAGTGCGCGGCCGCGATCTGATCGACCGAGGGATACGCGAACGTCGAGACGATCGTGTCGCGCGTGTTGCCGTTCTGGTGGAAGTGCGCGCCGGTCATGATGCCGGCCATGCCCGAGTGGTGCGGGTGCGTCGCGGTCTTGATCTCGCAGCCCGTCACCACGCTCACCCACGGCTTCACGCCGGCGGTCGCGAGCGGCGCGAGCTCCTCGCTCGGCGTCCAGTCGACGGCGCCGCTCGGCGTCCAGCGCTCGGGCCGCACCCCGTTGCCCCAGAACCACACGCCGAAGCGAACGGGCAGCGGCTCGCCGCCCGCGAACGCGACGCCGTTCTCGTCGAGCATCGTGTCGAGGATCGGCACGCCGACGCTCACCGCCGCGCCGGTCGCGAGCACGCCGCGCAGGAACGTGCGGCGCTTCATCGCGGTCTTCGAGAGAGACTTGGTCTTCTTCATCGCGCTCTCTCCCTTCACCGCACGCACGCGACCTGGAGATCGTCGCCGCCGTTCTCGAGCGGCCCGTATCCGCTCACCGCGCCGCGCGAGCCGCAGAAGCGATGGATCGCCGCGTTGCAGTCGCGGCCGATGCGCGACGTCGCGTTGCACCCCGCGTGGATCGCGGAGAGCGCCGAGTACGTCGTGCCGACCGTCTCCGCGCCCGGCGTGCACGCGACCGTCACGCTGCTGCCCGCGACGCGCACCGGGCCGTAGCCGGTCGTGAGCCCGGCGCTCGCGCAGTAGCGATGGATCGCGGCGTTGCACTGCATGCCGAGCCGCTCGCTCGCGCCGTCGCAGCCCGCGTGGTGCGACGCGAGCTCGGCGAAGGTCGTGGTGCGCAGCGTCGCGCTCACGCACGCGACGTGCGCGACGTCGCCGCTGTTCTCGACCGGACCGAAGCCGCTCGATCCGCAGGTGCCCGCGGCCGATCCGCAGAGCCCGTGGATCGCCTCGTTGCACTCGAGGCCGCTGCGCTGGGTCGCGCCGTCGCAGATCGGATGGTGCTCGCGCAGCGCGGTGAACGTGCTCGAGACCGACTGCGGCGCGAAGCCCTCGTCGATGCGTCCGTCGCAGTCGTCGTCGGCGTGGCTGCAGCTCTCGGTCGTCGGGGTGCGCGCGCTGCACGCGGTGAACGACCCCGCGACGCACGTCTCGACGCCCGCGCCGCACTCGGTCGTGCACGCGCGCGCGACGCCCTCGTCGGTCGTGCCGTCGCAGTCGTCGTCGACCGCGTTGCAGGTCTCGGTGGTCCCGCTCGGTGCGCTGCACGCCGTCCACGCGCCGCGCTCGCACGCTTGCGTGCCCGCGCCGCACGCGTTGGTGCAGTCGCGCGTCTCGCCGTCCTCGCAGTCGCCGGGCGCGTAGCTCGCGTAGCGGAAGCCGGGCGAGAGCACGACGAGCTCGATCAGCGCGCTCATGCGGTGCCCCGCGCTCGCGAACTCGCGCGCGAGGCGCTCGATCTCGACCTGCTCGCCGCGCGTCTCGAGGTGGCCCGAGGCCCAGCGATAGAACCGACGCGTGAAGCACGCTCCGACGCGCTCGCTCTGCGCGAGGTGGGCGCCGAGCTCGTCCGCGCCGTCGACCGCGACTCCGTCGACGTCACCGCTCGCGTCGATGGGCAAGCCGTTGTCGAGATCGCGGAAGCGACCGACCGGATCGAAGTGCTCGAACGTGAACCCGAGCGGATCCATCAGCGTGTGGCACCCCGCGCAGACCGGATCGGTGCGGTGGCGATCGAGCCGCTGCCGCAGCGTCTCGGGCTCGCCGCTGCCCTCGGGCAGCTCGGTCGAGATGCCCGGCGGCGGCGGCGGGATGTCCTGACAGAGCAGGTTCGCGCGCACGAATTTGCCGCGGAACGTGGGCGAGGTGAGCGTCGCGTGGGCCCACATCGAGAGCACGCCGGCGCGGCCCATCACGCCACCGCGGTGCTGATCGGCGGGCAGCGTGGCGCGCATGCGCTCGGAGCCGGTCGGCGCGGGGAGCCCGTAGTGCGCGGCCAGCTCGGCGTCGACGAACGTCACGTCGGTCGAGAACACCTCGCGCACGTCGGCGTCGCGCTCGTAGACGTCGGCGAAGATCCCGTCGATCTCCGCGCGCATCGACGCGCGCAGCGACGGCGTGAACGTCGGGAAGAGCTCGGGGTCCTTGCTCACCGTGTCGAGCCGCTCGAGCTGCATGAACTCGCCCCAGAAGCGCGTCATCGCAGCGGTCGCGCGCGGATCGCGCGTCATGCGCGTCACCTGCGCGCGCAGGCCTTCTTCGGTCACGAGCTCGCCCGCCGCGGCGGCGCGAAGCAGCTCTTCGTCCGGCGTGCTGCCCCACAGGAAGTACGAGAGTCGGCTCGCCATCTCGGAGCCCGTGTAGCGGAGCCGCGTGCGCTCGGCGGGATCCGGCTCGCCGCGCTCGACGCGGAAGAGGAAGTGCGGCGACTGAAGGATCGCCGTCAGCGCGAAGCCCGCGCCGCGCCACGCATCGCGCAGCATCGCGCCGGTGTCGGTCGCGATCGCGATCAGCGCGTCGACCTCGCTCGGCTCGAGCGCGCGACGCCACGCGAGCCGACCGAAGCGCACGACGAACGCGCGCAGGCAGGGCTCGCCCTCGCTCGCCACGTCGCAGCCGAAGAACGCCGTGCGCCGCGCGGGATCGGCGAGCATCTGCGTCGCGAGCGAGCTCGCCGCGGACTCGTACTGCTCGACCTCGAGCGGCGGGATGGTGAGCTCCGACGCGCCGACGGTGCTGAAGCCGTGCAGCAGCGTGTCGTTCGGCAGATCGCCGGGCACGGTCGTGCCCGCGGGGAAGAGATCGCGGATCGTCTGCTCGTACTCGGCGCGCGTGAGCCGATGCAGCATCGCGGGCGCGGGCGTCAGCACCGTCGGATTCGGCGTGTCGGGGCGCGAGCTGCCGCGTGGACCGCTCGGGCCGTCGAACAGGTTGCCCTCGCACCCGGCGAGCGCGCAGCCGAGCGCGAGCGTCCAGGATGCGATCGCGTGTGCGCGTCGTGGTGGCGCGACGTTGCGGCGTCTCGCGTGCGGGCTCGAGCGAACGGCCATCCTCGTCCTCCGCGATGCGCAGAGCGCGCGCCGCTCCGCGGGCGAGAGCAGCGGACGTGCCACGCATCGCGGCTCGGAAAACACGCGTGTAGGTGCATCGCGCTGGGGTCACGCGACCCTCTCCGCGGCGCATTTCGGGCTCCTGCGACCGACGCGAGCCCATCGGCGCGCCGGGACGCGCATGCGCCCTCGACATCTCGTCTCTTCGATGGCGGGGAGGCCGTTCGCGGGCGGAATTCCATCGAACCGATGAGCGGGAGGGCCGTCCGCGGGTGGGATTTCATCGAATCGATGAGCGGGAGGCCGTGCGCGGGTCGAATTTCATCAAGTCGATGAGCGGGAGGCCGTCGGCGGGTCGGATTTCATCAAATCGATGAGCGGGAGGCCGTCCGCGGGCGGGATTCCATCGAATCGATGAACGGGAGGCCGTCCGCGCACTTCCGATCCGAGCGAACGACCGAGCGCGGGCACGAGCACGTCCGACGAGGACGAGAACGCGTACGGGGCGGCGTCGCGATCGTGGGCCGAGTCAGAACAGACCGATCGAGAAGTGCAGCGAGCCGAACGGCTCGCCGAGATCTTCGCGTCGATCGAGGTTGAACCCGTAGTCGAGCGCGATCGGTCCGACCGGCGTCGCGAAGCGCATCCCGAGCCCCGCGCTCCAACGCACCGCGAGCTCGTCGACGTTCGACACGACCGCCCACACGTTGCCGACGTCGAGGAAGATGCCGCCCTGCAGCGCGTCGACGATCGGGAAGCGCAGCTCGGTTCGGAACAGGTAGAAGAGATCGCCGGTGCGCGTGATGTCGACGGGATCGATCCCGCTCTCGCGCACGAGGCGCGCCTGATCCTCGGGGATCACCTGGTCCTGCAGGAAGCCGCGCAGCGTGTCGACGCCGCCCATGTAGAACGCGCGGTTCGGGTACGTCTGCGAGCCCGTCTCGAGGTGCGCGACGATGCCGCCGCGCGCCTGCAGCGCGAGCACCCAGCCCTCGGCGATCGGGACGTAGCCCGAGAGGCCCGCGGTGAGCTTCAGGAAGTTCGAGAAGAACGGCGGCTGCGGCGGCAGACCCTCCTGCGGCGGGAGCTGCTCGCTCGCGATGCTGTGCACGAGCTCCATCCCGCCCGCCGCGAAGATGCCCGACGTCGGCGTGAACGGGTTGTCGCGCAGATCGAGCGAGCCCGTGAGGCGCGTGCTGCCGATCGCGGTGTTGCCCTGGGGGACGCGCAAGAGGCGCTGGGCGCGCACGTCACCGCGCTCGATCGCGTCCTCGAGCAGCTCCTGGAGCGAGCGCTGATCGAAGAGCTGGATCCCGTTGTGCTCGATCTCGCCCGAGAGCGTGAGCGCGAAGACGCGCTCCGGCACCCACGTGAACGAGAGCGTGACGCCGTTCTTGTCGTATCCGAAGTCGCGCTCGTTGTCGCGGATGTGCGCGAGGTCGAGCGCGCCGCGCACGTTGGGCAGCCCGGGGATCCAGGGAACTCCGAAGCCGACCGTCACGCGGCGCTCGAGGCGGTTCAGCGCGCTGAGCTCCGTGATCGACTCGCGCAGCTCGTCGTCCTGGAAGAAGAGCTGGTACGCGAGCTGGATGCGCAGCGTGAGCGTGAGCGCGAGGCCGAGCAGGTTGCGGTACTGGTACTCGAACGTGCCACGCGCGCCCTCGCCGGTCGCGAAGCCCGCGCTGAGCCCGACGACCTGGGGATCGCGCTCGGTCACCGTGATGACGACGGGCTTCACGCGCTCCGGCAGATCGGGATCCGCGGGCGCGACGTTCACGCTCGCGAAGACGCCGAGCGTGCGCAGGCGCTCCTCGCTGTCGCGCGCCTGCGAAGGACGATAGAGGTCGCCGCTGCGCAGCGCGATCACGTCGCGAACGAGCCCGAGGTCGGTCGTGGTCGCGCCCTCGACGCGGATGTCGCCGACGTGCACCGGGAATCGCTCGACGATCTCGAGGACGATCTCCGCGCGCTCTCCGTCGGGCGAGAAGCGCACCTGGGGATCGACGCGCGCGAAGAGATGACCGCGCTCTGCGTAGAGGTCGCGCACGCGCCGCCGCGCTTGCTCGAGCGGCAGGTAGCCGAACGCGTCGCCGCGCGCGATCTGCGCGGCCTCGAGCAGCTCGCGGGTGCCGGCGATCTCGTTGCCGTGCACGCGCACGTCGTAGACGAGCGTGCGTGGGCCCTCGAACACCGGCACCACGACGACCGCGCGATCGTCCTCGAGCTCGCGCAGCTCGGGCGTGCCCACGCGCGCCGCGAGGAAGCCCGCCGCTTGGTAGAGCTCCTGGATGTGCGACGCGGCCTCGGCGTAGGTCGGCTCGAACCAGATGCGCGCGGGCACGACCTCGACGTCCGCGGGCACCTGACGCCGCGCGCGCGCGCGCTGGCCGCTCAGCCCGATGCGATCGACGACCTCGGAGTCGACCGGCCAGAAGAGCTCGGGCGCGGGGAGATCCTCCTCGAGGTAGCTGTCGATCTGATCGCGCAGGAAGTCGGTCTCGAAGTGCGACGCGCCCGGGAACGAGACGCCGATCACCTGGAGCTGCATGCCGGGCGTGACGTCGATCGAGAGCAGCGCGGCGAGCGGCTGATCGATGCGCTCGGGATCGCGCGTGCGCCGGATCTCGACGCTCGCGTGATGGAAGCCGTGACGTCGATAGAGCTCGACGATGCGCTCGCGCACCGCGCTGATCACCGGCGGCGCGAGCGCCTCGTCCGCGAGGTGCAGCACCTCGTTCACGGTGTCCTCGTCGACCGGCGCGTGGCCGTGCAGCTCGACGCGGTAGTGACGCCCGAGCACGAGCGGCACGTGGATCACCACGCCCTGCGCAGCGGGCTGGAGCGCGGGCTCGCCGAGCCTCGCCTCGAGCCAGCCGTGCTCGCGAAGGCGCGTCTCGACGCGGCGCACGCCTTCTTCGAGCCGCCGGCGATCGAGCACGTCGCCGTCGTGCAGCCCGAGCTCGTCCCACGCGCGCTCGGTGGGCGGCGCGTCCTCCGCACCGTCCCACACCACGCCGCGCACGCGCACCGGCTCGCCCTCGACGACGTCGGCGAGCAGCACCTTGCGCGCGGGATCGTCGGTGTCGCGCAGTCGCAGCGTCACGTCGGCGCGCACGAAGCCGCGCGCGCCGTAGAGCTCCTGCGCGGCCTCGGCCATCGCGGGCAATTCGCCCGGCTCGAGCTCGCCGCCCTCGCGCACGCGCAGCGCCGCGCGCAGCTCGTCGTCGTCGATCGCCGAGTTCCCGTGCAGCTCGATGCGCGTGATCACGATGCGCGGCGTGAGGCGCACCGAGACGGCCACGCCTCGGTCGGTGCGCGTCGCGTCGATCTGCACGTCGGCCCAGCGGCCCGACGCGAGCAGCCGCGCGATCACGTCGCGGATGCGCCGCCGGTCGAGCCGCTCGCCGCGCGTGAGGCCCGCGGCGGCGAGCTCGCTCTCGGTCGCGCCGCCCTCGACCGTCAGCTCGGCGATCGGCTGTCCCGCGAGGCTCGAAGGCACGTCGGCGCGCGCCGGCGCGACGAGCACCGACGCGAGCAACACGCAGGCGAGGAGCGACCAGCGAACGATCACCACGGCGTCGTACCGCGCTGAGCTTCCGGAGGAGTCTTGGAAGATCCCTCCACCCGACCCGCGGAGCCGGCACCGCGAACGCTGCGCGCGGGGCCCCACCTCCGCTCGCTCCCGTTCGCGCAGGTTCCGATCGACCGACGGCCTCTCACTCGAATTCCAGACGCCATCGGAGGTCGCACCCGACGTTGCCGAACGACGTCGCGCTGCCCTGCGTGAAGTTGTCGTAGCTGCACTGGACGCCGGTGGTGTCGTCCAGCTGCACGTCGACGAGCGCACGGAAGTCGCGCGCATCGCCCGCGCCGACGCCGGTCGTCGCGCTGAGCCGCACGCGATCCGCGATGCGCTTGCCGACCGAGATCTGCGGCTCGGTGCGCCCGCTCCGCAGCGAGTACGCGCTCGTGATGCGGAAGTCGTCGATCAGCGGCACCGCGCGCCGCACCTCGCGGTCGACGCCGGTGATCTGCGTGAGCGCCTCGAGCGCGACGGTGCTCGTCACGTCGCCGGTCTGGAGCTGCTCGAACTCGCCGCGCGTCATGCCGACCGCGAGCAGCATCAGGATGTCCTCCTGCGGCAGATCGGGGTCGCTGCTGGTCGCGATCTCGAACGAGCCCATCGAGCCGCGCGCGTCGAGCAGGATGCGCCATCGCGCCGCGGTCAGGTCGCCGCTGCGCCGCACCTCGGTGACCGCGCCGAGCTGGAACGTCGGATCGATCTGCGTCTCGTCGTCGAACGAGAGATACCCAGCGCGCAGATCGAACACCGCGTTGCGGAAGAAGATCCGACCGCGCGTGAACTGCATGCTCCCGAGCACGCCGAAGCGCTGATCGGTGCCGACGATGCGGAACGGGCGCTGCGTGTCGTCGATCGCGAGCTCCGCCTCGACGAGGTTGTTGCGCACGACGAACGGCTGCTCGTCGACGATGCGCAGATCGAGCGCGACGCGATCGGCGTCGGGATCGTAGCGCTCCGTCTCCGCGCGCTGCGTGCGCGAGAGCTCGCCGAGCGTGGTGCCGAGATCGATGTTGCGCGTGAACGCGAGGCGTCCGACGCGCAGCTCGCCGCGCGCCGTGGGCAGTCGCTCGCCGCGCGTCCAGCCGACCTCGACGTCCGCCGAGAGCGCGAGATCCATGCCCTCGGCGGGCGCGAGCTCGAGCCCTTCGCCGTGCACCCGCACGTTCCAGCGCGAGAGCCGACCGTCCGCGAGCTGCGCCTCGCCGTTGCCGCGGATCGTCCCGCCCGCGAGCCGCGCGCGCAGCTCGTCGATCTGGATGCTGCGCGCGCTGAACGTGACGTGCGCGTCGAGCCCCTCGACCGGCGTGGGCAGCGCCGCGGCGCGCAGCGAGCCGTCCTCGAGCCGCGCGTCGCCGTAGATCTCGGGATCCGAGATCGGCCCGCTGATCGCGAGGCGCGCGACGATGTCTCCGTCGGCCTCGGTCACCGCGGGCGTGACGCGCGCGAGCAGCCCGAGATCGACCCGCGCGTCCATCTGCAGCGCGAGCCCACCGTCGTCGCCCGGCACCGGCAGCGCGTACTGACCGCGCACCCGGATGCGCGAGTCGGGCCCGACGAGGCGCGCGCGATCGACGCTCGCGACGCCGTTCTTGAGCGAGAAGAGCAGGGGCCCGCGGTTCGTGAACGCGACGTCGCCGCGCGCGAGCTCGAGATCGCTCACCTCGAGCTGCCCCGCGAGCGTCGACAGATCGCGCAGCCCGCCGTCCTCGAGGACCAGCTCCGCGCTGATCTTGCCGCGCGACGCAGGCGCGCCCGGCGAGGGCGCCGGCATGAACGCCGCGAGGTCGAGCCCGTCGAGCGCGATGCGCCCGCGCAGCGGGTACTGCTGCGTCCGGCCCACCGCGAGGTCGACCGTCAGACGTCCGTCGAGCGCGGTCCCGCAGATCACGAACGCGCTCGCGCGCGAGAGGCGCGGCTGGAGACCGTCGACCGTGCGCAGCGGCGGATCGTTCGGCCAATTCGCGCGCGCCAGGCCCGTGCGCGCGAGCGCGCAGTCCTCGTGCTCCGGCGGCCGTCCCTCCCACGCGAGCGCGTCCTGGATCCACGCGTCGTCCTGGTGCGTCTGCCGCACGTACGCGCGTGCATCCCCGATCGCGCGCCCCGCGTAGACGACGTTCGTCAGCCCGACGTCGAGATCGATCCGCATCGCGTCCGGCGTGCCGCCCACCTGCGCGGTCGCGCTCGCGACTCCGTCGAGCCCCGGGAAGCGATCGCCGATGCCCTCGATCTCGCTCAGCGCGAGCGCGTCGGCGGCCGCGGTCATCCGCAGCGCGCCGCCGACGTCCATCGTGCCCTGCAGCGCGACCGTGCCCTCGCCCTTGTGGAGGCTCGCGTGATCGATCAGCAGCTCGGCGCCGCTGATCCCGCGCGACCAGTCGAGCCAGCGGAAGCGGCCCTCGAGCTGCCCGCGGTCGAAGCGATACTCGTCGACCGTCATCGACGAGAGCGCGAGGCGCATGCCGACGTGGAGCGTCCCGCTCGGCGAGTCGCCGGGGTAGCCGTTCGTGTAGTCGATCTCCGCTTCGCCGTGCGCGACGCCCTGGTACGGCGTGAAGCGCTCGTCCGCCTCGAACCCGAACACGTGATAGAAGTCCGCGAGCTCCATCCGCTCGAGCGCGAGCCGGCCCGACATGCGGAACGCGTCGCGATGGAAATCGAGATAGACGTCGTGCCCTTCGTAGCGGCTCTCGTTCTTCACCGCGACGATGTGCGGGAACGTGACGCCCATGCCGTCGGAGTCGAGCACCGCGTCGCTGTCGACGTTCCCGAGGCGGAACGAGTCGAACACGAAGTCCTGGATCCGCACGTGACCGGTCACGCGCGGCGCCTGGTAGAAGCCGTCGATCTCGCACGTCGCGGTGCCGATGCCCGCGAGCTGGAAGCGCGTGAGCGGTGAGACGTCGCGCAGGTCCGCGGGATCGGCGCGCGCGCTCACGCGGAGCTCGTTGCGGAAGCCGAGCAGCACGTCGGCGTAGAGCCGGCTGTGCGGGAGATCGGCGACGAGATCGGTGAACCGGATCGCGTCGTCGCGGATCGACCACTCGCCGCGGAAGTGCCCGCGCGGGATGGCGATCACCGTGCGCAGCGGGCGCTCGTGGTACGCGTTCGCGCTCACCGTGAAGTCGTGGGTGCGCAGATCGACGGGCCCCGAGAGGTCGAGGTCGCGCAGCGATCCGCGCAGCACCATCGAGCCCTCGAAGATCCACTCGACGATGGAATTCTGCGAGACCGAGAGCTGATCCATCAGGTGCGCGAACGAGAACGCGTGGAGCTCCGCGGTCACGTCGAGCGGGAGCTCTTCGGTGAGGCCCAGCGTGCCGCCGAGCGTGAGCGTCCCGCCGCCTCCGACGACCTGCACCTCGCCGCTCGTGATGCGCACCTGCTGCGGCGTCGCCTCGAACGCGATCTGCGCGACGTCGCCGATGCCGAACTCGGTGATGCGCCCGTGATCGAGCCGCACGGTGCCCGTCGCGCGCTGGCCGTGCGCGCCGTCGTGCGAGAGCCGCGCGCGGATCGCGGCGTGGCCCCACATCGCGGGCAGCGTGATCGGCAGCGCGAGCGACGCGAGGTGCTCGAGCTCGTAGTCGACCGCGATCTGGCCCACGTACCCGCGCGCGCCCTCGACGCGCGGATCGGGCGGCGGCAGCGGCACGTAGCCCTCGCCGATCTCCGCGCGCAGCGGGCCGAGCGCGACGGCGAGCTCCTGCACGCGCAGCGCGTCGGACGCGATCTCGACGTGACCTTCGAGCCGCTCGAGCGCGTGCTCCGTGCCCTCGCGCGTGATCGATCCGGTGCCGTCGACGACGGTCACGTCGATCACGCCGCCGCGCTCGCCGCGCACCGTGATCTCGTCGACGTGCAGCGCGCCGCTCGCGATCGGCTCCGCGTCGACGGTGAGCGCGGCGTCGCGGATCACCAGCTCGCCGAACGGCAGCGTCATCTCGCCGCCGCCCCCGCCGCCTTCGATGCGCGGCAGGTTGCGCAGCTGTCCGTCGCGGATGACGAGGTGCACGCTCGCGCCGTCGAGCTCGATCGCCTCGAGGTCGACCTGCCCGCGCAGCAGCGCGCCGACCGACGGCCGCACCGCGATGCGCGCCGCATCGGCGACGCGCCCGTACACGGGATCCGCGAGCGAGATGTCGCGCGCCACGATCGCGAACGGCGAGAGCTGGAGCTGCACCGGCCCGAGCGACGCGCTCATCCCGAGCTCCTGCCGGATCGTGTCGATCAGCAGCGCGCGCAGCCGCGTGTGCGCCTCGGACGAGCGAATCGTGAGCGCAGCCGTGACCGGGATCCCGATCGCGAAGACCGCGAGGACCACCGCCCACTTGCGCCACCGGCGAAACGCGATCCCACGGCCCACGCGAATAGTCCCGGAAGGACGGTCGAGGCTAGCACGAGGTCCTCGCGTGGCGCGCGTAACCGGCACGAGATGTGCGACGCGTGCGCGCGCCTCTCTGTTCACCCGCGATGTGCGCGACGGCTGGGCGCGACGCGCGCGAGGGACTACACACGGAGCGATGGACCCGAACGCGCTGCTCGCCGGCCGCACGCGCGAGACGAAGATCCGACGCGACGCCCGCGGCCGCTGGTTCGACGGGCTCGACCCGATCGATCACGTGCTGCTGACGCAGGCGTTCGACGCGTGGATCGACCGCGCGGAGGATGGTCGCTACTGCCTCAAGAACGACATCAACTGGGCGTACGTCACGATCGAGGGCGCGCCGGTCTTCGTGCGCTCGATCGAGCGCGAGGGCGACGTCGTGTGGCTGCAGCTGTCGGACGGCCGTCGCGAGGCGCTCGATGCGTCGACGCTGCGCGAGGATCGCGAGGGCGCGCTCCACTGTCAGGTGCGCGGCGGCGCGCTCGCGGCGCGCTTCGACGTGCACGCGGCGATGCAGCTCGAGCCGCTGGTCGCGGAGGACGAGCGCGGCGCGCACCTCGTGATCGCGGGGCGCGTGGTGCGCCCGCCCGTGGTCGACGATCCGATCGCCTGGCCGCGCTGAGCGCGGGCTACAGGAAGCTCTCGATCGCGTCGACCGCGATCGCGCTCGACCACTCGCGCGGTCCGTCGACCCGCAGCCGGATCACGCCGTCGCGATCGATCACCCAGGTCTCGGGGTAGAGCCGCGTCCCGAAGCGATCGCGCACCACCGCCTTGTCGGGATCGAGCAGCACCGTGAGCGGCGACGTCGGTGCGACCACCGTCGAGACCTGATCCCAGGTGCGATCGGTCGAGATCGTCACGAGCTCGATGTCGTCGCGCTCGGCGACGATGCGCGCGAGCTCCTCGAGCGTCGGCATCTCCTCGACGCACGGCTGGCAGGTGATCGTCCAGAAGTTCAGGACGATCACCTGCCCGCGATGATCCGAGAGGCGCCACGGACGCCCCTCGCGATCCTGCAGCGTGAAGTCGGGCGCGAGCCGATCGTTGCCGAGATAGTGCTGATCGCTCTGCTCGCCGCGCGCGAGCGCTTCGAACGCGTCGCTGCCGAGGATCCCGCGGAGCGGTGCTTCCTGGCGCCGCACCTCGCCGTCGGCGAGCGCGCTCGCGAACATGAACGCGAGCGGAGCTCCGATCAGGAGCACGGCGAGGCCGGCGAGGATCTCTGCGCGCCGCATGGGCAGCCGGACTGTGCGGTGCCCGCGCGGAACCGGCAAGCCACTCGGCGCGCGACGGAGCAAGCGGGCTGGTGCCCCGCGCGCAGCGTTCGCGTCGGGGGGTCGTCCAAGACCCCTCCCCGGAAGCTCAGTCGCTCACCAGCGGGCCGAAGAGGAACCAGCCGCAGACGCCGACCACCAGGTCGTACGCGCCGAGGATCCGCAGCCACGCCAGCGTCTCCTCGAGCGGATCGCCGCCGAGGATCCCGCGCGTCGCGACCACGCCGGCCAGCAGCGCCGGCGTCACCAGCGGGAACAGCACCACGCTCAGCATCAGATCGCGCGATCGCGTGCGCACCGTCATCGCGCCGAAGAGCGTCCCGGTCAGCACGAACCCGAACGAGCCCAGCAGCAGCGTCGGGATCATCAGCGGCAGCGCAGGGACGAGGTCGAGGTGGAAGAGCACCGCGACCAGCGGCACCAGCATCATCTCGATCGCGATCAGGAACGCGAACGTCCCCACCGCCTTGCCCGCGAAGATCGCGGGGCGCGGGATCGGCGACAGCAAGAGCCCGCGCATCGCGTCGTTCTCGCGCTCCCGGCCCCAGGTGCGCCCGATCGCGAGCACCCCCGCGAACGCGATCGCGATCCACAGCACGCCCGGCGCGATGCGCCGCGCGATCACGTCGTCCACGTAGAACGAGAGCGACGTGAGCACCACGACGAGCACCGCGAAGAGCCCCGTGCTCACCGTGATCTCGCGCGTCCGCAGCTCGATGCGCAGATCCTTCCCGGCGAGCAGCGCCGCCGCGCGCAGCACGCTCACGTCGTCGCTCCCGCGAGAGGCTCGTCCTGCTCCACGCGCCCGCGCGACAGGCGCACCCGGCGATCCCCGATCGCCTCCGCGAGCGGCACGTCGTGCGTGACCAGGACCACGATCGCGCCCCGCGCGCGCTCGACGCGCACCGCCGCGATCAGCCGATCGACCGACGCGGGATCGAGCCCGGTCGAGGGCTCGTCGAGCAGCAGCAGCCGCGGCTCGTGGATCAGCGCGCGCGCGAGCGCGATGCGCTGCAGCTGACCGCGCGAGTACGTGCGCGTCGGTCGCTCGCCGAACGGCCCGATCTCGAAGCGCTCGCGCAGCGCGGCGATGCGGCGATCGGCATCGCGCACGCCGTGCAGCTTCGCCGCGAGCGCGAGGCTCTCCGCGCCCGTGAGATCGGGATAGACCATCGCCGCGTGCGCGAGCACGCCGATGGTCGCGCGCAGCGCGTCGGCGCTCGCGAGCGCGTCGTGCGATCCGAAGCGGACCGTGCCGCGCGTCGGTCGCACCAGCAGCGAGAGGATGCCGAGCAGCGTCGTCTTGCCGGATCCGTTCGGCCCTTCGATCACCGTGACCAACCCGGCGCGCAGCGCGACGTCCACGCCCGCCAGCGCGCGGGTCGGCCCGAAGGTCTTCACCAGCCCGCGCGCGTCCACGCGCTCGAAGTCGATCGTCACGCGGGCCGCAGCTTAGCAGCCCGCAGATCGGAGCCGCGACGAAGCGTCCGGGCTACAGCAGCTCGCTCGCGATCCGCGCGAACGCGGGCGCTGCGACGGTCCCGCCGGTGTAGCCCTCCGCGACCGTCTCGACGCCGACCACGATCACGAAGCGCGGCGCCTCGAGCGGCGCGACACCGACGAACGCCGCGTACGACGCGCCGTCCTCGAGACGCGCCGTGCCCGTCTTGCCCGCGACGCGCCGACCCTCGACGCGCGCCCCGCGCCCCGTGCCGTCCTCGCGCACGATCGACTGCTCGAGCAGCGCGACCATCGTCGCCGACGTCGCTTCGCTCAGCACGCGCTCGCCGCTCGACGCGGGCTCGCCCTCTCGCCACGGCGCGCGATACGTCCCGCCGTTCACCACGGCCGCGAACGACGCCGCGACCTCGACCGGCGTCGGCGCGAGGCCCGCGCCGATCGCCGCGCGGATGGCCTCTCCATCGTCGCTCCGCGCGCTCTCCGGCACGCGATGATCGAGGTGCAGCCGCGCCATCCCCTCGAGCCACGCGTCGCGGCCCATGCGCTCCATCACGCGCGCCGTGCCGACGTTCGACGAGAACGCGACGACGTCCTCGAGCGACATCGCGCCGTGCGGCGACGCGTCATGGATCTCGATCGCGCCGATCTGCGCGCGACCGCCGCCACCGTCGACCGAGTCCGCGGTCGTGATCACACCGCGCTCGAGCGCGAGCGCGATCGTGAACGTCTTGCCCACCGAGCCGTGCACCACCGCATCGCGCGCGGGGATCTCGGGATCGACGCGGTCGCCGCGCCGTCCGCTCGTCGCGACGACGCGCCCGGTCGCGGGATCGAGCACGACGATCGACATCGCGCGCGTCGTGGGCTCGGCGAACGCGCGCGCGATCTCGCCGTCGATCACCTCGCGCGCCCGCGCGTCGATCGATGGCGTCGCGTCGGACGTGGCCGTGGAGGTCGTGGCAGGGGAGGTCGGAGCCGCGTGCCCGCACGACGAGAGCGCGACGAGCACGAAGAAGAGTGCATATCGAGACATGAGGCGCGCGCGCAGAACAATGCCCGTGCCGGCGCGCTCGCGCCTCGCATTTTCACGCCGTTCACGCCGAAGCCGCGTCCCGACTGCAACGCATGCGCGTCGCGCCGGACACGTCGTGCTCAGAAGAGGTCGGTCACGATCGCGTCGAGCGCGAGCCACGACGCGTGGGGCACGCGCATCCGCGCGCCTTCCATCACCAGCTCACCGCGTCCCACGCGCCGCTCGATCGCGCGCTCGCGCCCGACGCGCGCGTCGACGCCGGTGCGCGCCTCCAGCGCGTCGAGGTCCACGCCCTCGCGCGTCCGCAGCCCGAGCATCAGCGCCTCGCGCACGCGATCCTCGGCGCTCAGCGACTCCTCCCACGACTCGACGCGCGCGAGCTCGCCGCTCGACTCGAGGTACTTCGCGGGCAGCGCCTCGTCGCGCCACCGCCGCGCGCCGCCGCGCCCATCGCCGAGGCACCCCACCGCGCCCGCGCCGAGCCCGACGTAGTCGCCGCCGCGCCAGTAGTGCAGGTTGTGACGCGCCTCCTGCCCCGGCCGCGCGTAGTTCGAGACCTCGTAGTGCTCGAGCCCGCGCGACGCGAACATCGACTCGGCCGCGAGGAACGTCTCGGCGTAGTCGTCGTCGGGCGCGACCGGCAGTCGACCCTTCTTGTGCAGCTCGCCGAACTGCGTCCCCGGCTCGATCGTCAGCGCGTACGCCGACACGTGATCGACGCCTGTCTCGAGCACGCGATCGAGCTCCGCCTCGAAGTCCTGCGCCTTCTGCCCGGGCATCCCGAACATCAGGTCCGCGCTCACCCGCGTGATCTCGCGGCGTGCCTCGCGCACCGCGCTCAGCGCCATCGGCGCATCGTGCAAGCGCCCGAGGAACTTCAGCCGCGACGCGTCGAGCGACTGCACGCCGATCGAGATCCGATTCACGCCGGCCTCGCGCATCGCCGCGGCGCGCGCCCGATCGAGCGAGGTCGGGTTGCACTCGACCGTCACCTCGACGTCGTCGACGCGCGCGCCGAACGCGCCCTCGATGCCCGCGAGCACGCGCCCGAGCGCGCGCGGATCCCACAGCGACGGAGTCCCACCGCCGACGAAGATCGACACCAGCGTGCGGCCCTCGAGCTGCGCGCGACGCGCGTCCAGCTCGCGCAGCACCGCGTCCGCGTACGCGTCGTGCGGCACGTCGTCGCGCGCGGTCCCGTACGAGTTGAAGTCGCAGTACGGGCACTTCTTGAGGCACCACGGGAAGTGCACGTAGACGCTGGTCGCGGTCATCGAGGGCCGCGGATCGTGGGGCTCGGCCCGCGCAAGTCAACGCGGGCGGGCGCGCCATCGAGATCGCTGGCGCTGGAACAGCCGTGCACGAGCACGTGACACGTGCACGTGGACGATTCACGGCGTGGTTCGAGCGGCTGGTCCGGCCGAGCTCCGCATCACCCGAGGCGCTGGAAGCGGAGACGCGGCGCTCGCGATGTCGCGGCGCCGCGTCGTGACTCGTACACGTGCACGTGCCACGTGCTCGTGCACGGTCGTTTCGGCGGTCAGCCCTGCTTGATCAGCGACACCTCGATCGCGATCGAGATCTCGTCACCGACCAGCACGCCGCCCGCCTCGAGCGCGGAGTTCCACGTCATCCCGAAGTCCGAGCGGCGCACCTTCGTGCGCGCCGACGCGCCGATGCGGCGGTTGCCCCACGGATCCGCGTGCTCGGCCGTCACGTCCTCGACCGTCAGCGTCACCTCGCGCGTCGTGCCGCGGATCGTGAGGTCGCCGACCACCTCGTAGCCGTCGCCCGCGCGGCGCACGCGCTTCGACTCGAACGTGATCGTCGGGTGCTTCTCCGCGTCGAAGAAGTCCGCGCTGCGCAGGTGCCCGTCGCGCTTCTCCTCGCGCGTGTTGATCGACGCCACGTCGATCGTCGCGGTCACCTTCGACGCCTCGGGCGTCGCGGGATCGAACACCGCCTCGCCGGACACCTTCTGGAACTCTCCGCGCACGTTCGTGATCATCATGTGGCGCACGCTGAAGCCGACGCTCGAGTGCGAGGCGTCGAGGGTCCAGCGGCTCGGCTGCGCGGTGGTCTGGGTGGCTGCGGTCGTCATGGTCGTCTTCCTTGTTCCGTTCGAGATGGCCACACGATGGATCGTTGCTCCCGTGCGCACTAGAGTCGTTCCAGCGAACGCTTCGTTCGCGGATCTCGAACGATGGATCTCCACCGCGCCGCCATCTTCGTGAAGGTCGTCGACGAGCGTGGCTTCACCGCCGCCGCGCGCGCGCTCGATCTCCCCAAGTCCTCGGTGAGCCGCGCGGTCGCGCTGCTCGAGCAGGAGCTCGGCGCGCGCCTGCTTCGCCGCTCCACCCGCAGCGTCGCGCTCACCGAGGCCGGCGCCGCGTTCTACGAGCGCGCCTCGCGCGGCCTCGCCGCGCTCTCCGAGGCGCGCGAGGCGGTCGTCGATCTCGAGGCCACGCTCCGTGGCCCGATCCGCGTCACCACCGCGGTCGACGCGGGCGTCTGGCTGCTCGCGCCGGTGGTCGGCGCGTTCGTCGCGCAGCACCCCGACGT
The DNA here is from genome assembly GCF_000737325.1 of Sandaracinus amylolyticus. NCBI lineage: Bacteria > Pseudomonadati > Myxococcota > Polyangiales > Sandaracinaceae > Sandaracinus > Sandaracinus amylolyticus. The sequence continues at coordinate 6,996,860 of NZ_CP011125.1, read as the reverse complement.
GCTCGTCGACGTCGTGCTCACCGGTCGCGTCGTCGATCTCGGCGAAGAGGGCATCGATCTCGCGCTGCGCGCCGGCCCGATCCGCGACGACACGCTGGTCGCGCGCCGCCTGCCGCGCGTCGACTTCGCGCTCGTCGCGTCGCGCGCGTACCTCGACGCGAACGGCACGCCGAAGCGCGTCGCCGAGCTCGCGCAGCATCGCTGCGTGCTCTTCCGCGGCGTGCGCGGCCGCGCGACGTGGACCCTCACCGGACCGCGCGGAGAGGAGAGCGTCGAGGTCCGCGGCGTGGTGAACGCCGACGACTTCTCGTTCGCGCACCAGGCGGTCGCGGCGGGCGCGGGCATCGGCCTCTTGCCCGCGTTCGACGGCATCACCGGCGCCGACGTCGTGCGCGTCCTACCGCGCTACGGCGCGCCCGGTGCGCCGTTCCACCTCGTGTATCCGAGCGCGCGCTACGTCCCGCGACGTGTCGCGGTCTTCCGCGACTTCCTGCTCGAGACGCTCAGCGCGCGTCGTTAGCCCGCGGCGCGCGGCTGCGCGCGACGATCGTGCCCACCGAGATCACGAACAGCGGCACGCAGAGCCACTGGTAGTACGTCAGCCCGCCGAGCACCTCCGGGTTGTCGCGCCAGCGCTCGAGCACGAACCGCAGCACCGCGAGCGCCGCGAGATAGACCGCGAGCCGTCGTCCCGGGAGCCACTGCGCGCGCGCCGCGAGCACCAGCGCGAGCGCGGCGCCCGCGTGGAAGTACGCCTCCACGAGCGTCGCCGGGAAGCGCGGCGGATCTGCATGCACGATCGACAGCGCCGCCCACGGCGAGCCGGGCTCGATCGCGCGTCCCGGGCAGCACCCGGTCGTCACGCAGCCCAGCCGTCCGAACGCCAGCGCGATCGCGAGCGGCGCCGCGAACCGATCGCCCGTCGCGCCGCGGAACCCGACGCTCGCCTTCGCGAGCTCCACGCCCGCCCATCCGCCGAGGATCCCGCCGAGCACCGTGCGCCCGAGCACCGGCGAGCCCTCGTGCCCGGGCACCGGCGCCGCCCACCCGAAGAGGTCCGCCGGCAGCTCGAAGAGGTGCGCGCCGATCACCGCGCCGATCAGCGCGCACGCCTTCACGCGCTTCGCGACCGGCGCGGGGATGCCGTCGGGCGGTGCGTGCCTCGTCGCCGCGAGCCCCGCGACGATCCCCAGCGCGACGAAGGCGCCGTAGAGCATCGTCGCGTCAGACCGTCCGCAGCGCGTGCTTGCGCGCGCTCGGCACGCCCTGTCCGCCGACGGCAGCGCGCAGCGGCGCGAGCACCTCGGCCTCGAGGTGATCGCGATAGAGCACGTTGTACGTGTCGAACGGCATCACGCGCGTTCCATCGGGATGCGCGATGTGGACGCAGCTCTTGCGCACGCTCCGCAGGTCCATCGAGTGCCGATCGAGGAACTGCATGATGATCACGCGGAACACGCGGTCGTAGCCGAGCGAAGGCAGCGCCTCGACGCGCGGCAGGCAGCAGAGCAGGTCGTGCAGCGACCCCGCCGCCGACTCCGGCCCGTGCGCCGTGCTGAACGTCGAGAAGATCGCGCGCGTCAGGTCGCGATCGCCCTCGTACACGATCGTGTTCCTGCCCGCGTCGAGCAGGACGCGCGGATCGACGTAGCGCGTCAGCGGCGTGATGCGCGTGCCGTCCTCGCTCTTGATCCCGTACGCCATCGCGAGGCACTCGGGGTGACACGGCACCGGCAGCAGATCCTCGGGCGCGAAGAGATCGCACTGCTCGGTGATGCGCCGCCGCACCTCGGAGAGCGTGAGCCGGTGCTCGCCGGGATCGAACGTCTCGTTGCGCCCCGCGTCCTGCACCGGCTGGAACGTCACGCCGCGCACCGCGCGGTGCTGCGACGCGAAGCGCAGCAGATCGCCGAGCTCGTCGTCGTTGACGCCGCGCTTCACCGTGCAGACGAGCGTGGTCGAGAGGTTCAGCGCGTCGAGCTTTTCCAGCGCGCGCTCGCGGATCGCGCGCAGGTCCGCGCCGCGCAGATCGAGGTGCGCGCTCCTGCGCAGCGAGTCGAGCTGCAGGTACACCTCGAAGCGCGGCGCGTAGCTCGCGAGCCGCTCCGCGAACCCGTCCTCCTTCGCGATCCGGATGCCGTTCGTGTTCAGCATCAGGTGCCGCACGGGCCGCCTGCGGCACGCGTCGAGCACCGCGAAGAAGTCGGGGTGCGTCGTCGGCTCGCCGCCCGAGACCTGCAGCACGTCGGGCTCGGTCTCGTTCGCGACGATGCGGTCGAGCATCCGCTCGATCACGTCGAGCGGACGATGCGCGAGCCGCTCCGGACCGCTGCTCGCGTAGCACGTCGGACAGCGCAGGTTGCAGTGATCGGTGATCTCGAGGATCGAGACGCACCCGTGCTGCTCGTGATCGGGGCAGATGCCGCAGTCGTACGGGCAGCCGTGCTCGTGCGGGGTGTTGTAGCGAGCCACCTGCTCGGGCGGCTTCAGGAACACCTCGCGCCCGCGCCGGAAGTACGCGGCGTCGTCCGAGAGCAGCACGCGCTGGATGCCGTGCTCCGGGCACCGCTTCCAGAGCCACACGCGGTCGCCCTCGATGAGCTCCTTCGCGTCGACCACGCGCAGGCACGTCCCGCAGAGCGCGCGCGTCGCGGAGTAGAAGAGGTAGTCGCGGGCTCGGTGCGCCACGTGATCACCCGACGAAGAGCGTCGCGTAGCACGCGCCGATGCCGAGCCCGACGAGCGTCAGCAAGATCGCGATCACGCGGAACAGCGTCGGTTTGACCCCGTCGGTGTGGCGCGCCTGCGAGAACAGGTACACCGCGAGCGCGAGCGAGACGATCGCGATGCCCGCGGGCGCGAGGACCAGCATCATCAGGAACGCGCTCTCGCTCATCGACGTGGCCTCTACCCGAGCGGCTCGCGGAGGGCAATTGCCCGATCGCCTTGACGCCCGCACCTCGTGCCGCGTAAACGGCGCCCGCGATGGCGCTCCAAGACCTCGTTCGCTGGCTGATCCCTCGCGAGCAGCACTTCTTCGAGTTCCTCGAGCGGCAGGCCGCCGCCGCGCACAAGGGCGCTCGCGCCCTCGGCGAGTTCGCGAACGGCAAACGCATCGAGGACGTCCAATCCGCCGTGCAGATCTGCGAGCACGAGGGCGACAAGGTCGTCCACGAGCTCGAGGAAGCGCTGGAACGCACGTTCGTCACGCCGATCGATCGCGAGGATCTGCAGCACCTCTCGTCGGAGCTCGACGACGTGCTCGATCTCACGAACAGCGCGACCCGCGCGTGCCTGCTCTTCGGCGTGTCCACGCCGACCGAGCCGATGAAGAAGCTGATCGCGGTGCTCATCCAGTGCACCGAGGTGCTCGAGACCGCGCTGCCGCGCCTCGGCAAGCACGACTACGCGGCGCTGATGACGGCGAGCCGCACCATCCGCCAGCTCGAGAAGGACGCCGACCGCATCTTCCGCCAGGAGCTCTCGCGCCTCTTCCACGACGAGGGCGTCGACGCGAAGGAGATCCTCCGCGAGAAGGAGGTGCTCGAGGATCTCGAGCACGCGATCGATCGCTGCGAGCGCGTCGCGCACACGCTCGCGAACCTCGCCGTCAAACATGGTTAGCGAGCATGGTTAGCCTGCTGATCGCGGTCGTCGTCGCGGCCGTCGTCTTCGACTACATCAACGGCTTCCACGACGCCGCGAACGCGATCGCGACGGTCGTCTCGACCGGCGTGCTCCCGCTCCGCACCGCGGTGATCATCGCGGCGATCTTCAACTTCGTCGGCGCGACCACCGGCACCGCGGTCGCGACCACGATCGCGACCGGCTTCGCCGACGCCGAGATCGTCGATCAGACCGTCGTGCTCAGCGCGCTGCTCGGCGCGTCGGCGTGGAACCTGATCACGTGGTGGTACGGCATCCCGTCGTCGAGCTCGCACGCGCTGATCGGCGGGCTCGCGGGCGCGGTCGTCGCGCACGCGGGCGCCGGCGCGTTCCACTGGGCGACGCTGGTGAAGAAGGTGCTCGTCCCACTGGTCGTCTCGCCGACGCTCGGGTTCGTCGCCGCGTTCTTCCTGATGGTCGCGCTGCTCTGGGTCGTGCGGCGCGCGCGGCCGGGCACGGTGCACCGCGCGTCGCGGCGCCTGCAGCTCGTGAGCGCGTGCATGATGGCGTTCTCGCACGGCTCGAACGACGCGCAGAAGGCGATGGGCATCATCACGCTCGCGCTCGTCGCGTTCGTCGCGAACGGCGGCGCCGGCGTGCCCGAGTGGATGATGCCGGTGGGCGACGAGGTGCCGCGCTGGGTGATCTACACGTGCGCGACCGCGATCGCGCTCGGCACCGCCGCGGGCGGGCGCCGCATCATCAAGACGATGGGCACGAAGATCATCCGCATCTCGCCGCTGCAGGGCTTCGCGGCGGAGACGGCGGGCGCGGCGACGATCCTCGTCGCGAGCCACGCGGGCGTGCCGGTCTCGACCACGCACGTGATCAACGCGTGCATCATGGGCGTCGGCGCGAGCAACCGGATCAGCGCGGTGCGCTGGGGCGTCGCGACGAACATCGTGATCGCGTGGGTGCTGACGCTCCCGCTGAGCGCGGCGATGGCGTTCGTGATCGAGCTGGTGATCTCGCGGCTGCTGGCGTAGCGGAGCACGGGACGAGCTCGATCGAGGCGCACGCGTCGTGTGTCGCTCGTCCCGCCCGTGTCAGCTCGGCCCGCTGCGATCGCCCTGGTGGCGCTCGCTGAACAGCGCGTCGAAGCGCTCGAACGCCTCGGCGACCTCGGGATCGCCGTCGCCGATGGCGTGCGCGATCTTGCGCACCTTGTAGAGCACGCTCAGCGCCTCGTGGCCCGCGCGCATGCGCGCATCGCGGAGCGGCGCGAGCTTCGCGAGCAGCTTCGTCTCGAGCGCGACCTCCTTCGCACGCGCCTGCGCGGCGCGCCGTCCGACCGCTGCGAGCGACGCGGGCGTGACGCCCGGGACCTTCACCTTGCGCGACACCGCGCGCCACGCGGTCTCGAGCTCGCTGATCATGTCGTCGAGATCGTCGCCGGCCTTCAGCATCCGCTGCTTCTCGTCGGCGGAGAGCCGAACAACGGGCTCGCGCTTGCGGGTCGCGCGCTTCTTCGATGTCTTCTTCGCGCTCTTCTTGCTCGATTTCTTCGTCGCCATGCTCGTTCGAGCCTCCTCGAAACGCGATTCTGCCCAGCTTTTCCGGGCGTTTGCGACATCCGCGAACGGGGTTAGTCGATCGCTGACCCCCCACTCACCGATCGCCATACCCCGGGGTCAGGCACTCGCTGGGTCGAGGTCAGCAGGTCGCTGGGTCGAGGTCAGCAGGTCGCTGGGTCGAGGTCAGCAGGTCGCTGGGTCGAGGTCAGGAGGTCGCTGGGTCGACGTCAGCAGGTCGCTGGGTCGTGGCCCGGGGCGGCGCTCTTCGGCCGGCTGCTTCCTGCTCCGCTCTGCTTCCGCGTACGCTCGTCGCATGCCGTCTCGTGCGCTCGCTTGCTTCGCGCTCCTCCTCGCCGCCTGCAGCACCAGTCGGCTCACCGAGCCCGACGCGTCTTCCTTCGATGCCGGCGTCGACGCCGCCGCCCCCGCCGTCGATGCGGGCACCGACGCGACCGTCGACGCGAGCACGCCGCCCGACACCGGCCCCGAGGGCGCCGACATCGGCGAGCCGTGCGTCGACGACGACGCGTGCCGCTACCCCGACGACCTCGGCGACGAGCTCCCCGAGTGCCTCGGCGGACCGACGCCGTTCAACAACGGCAACGCGTGGACCAACGGCTACTGCGTGACGCCCTGCGCGCCTCCGCCCGCGATCGTCGACGGCGCCGCGCTCGAGCAGGGCGACTGCCCCGACGGCGCGCTCTGTGTGCCGTTCCGCGAGGAGTACGGCCTCTGCCTCCGCGGCTGCGAGTCCGACGACGACTGCCGCACCGAGGACGGCTACTACTGCCGTCGCGCGTTCGGCGGCGGGATCAACGAGGACCCGTCGACGTCGAACGGCGTCTGCATGGCGTCGCACTGCCAGTCGCGCGGCTGCCCGCGAAGCGCCGTCTGCGCCTGCTGACGCGCGTGTCGAATTCGCCGGCTCCAGCTGGGCTGACGGCGCACATCGGCTCGCCGGCTCCGGTCCCTTCCGTCCGCGTGCTCCGCACGCTCCCGTGCGGGCCCTCCGGCGGCGAGCACTCCAGCTGGGCTGACCGCGCGTCCACTCACAGCGCGCGGCGTGTCCCCTTGTCGCCGGGGCACCCCCCGAGCAACAACCCACGCATGCTCGACCTCCTCGCGCTCCGCGCGCCGGGCTCGCTGCCCGCGCTTCCTCCGGCACCGCTCGGCTTCGGTCGCGTGCTCGGCCCGTTCGCGCTGGTCGCGGATCACGATCCCGAGCGCGGGTTCCACGGCGCGCGCATCGTCCGGCGCGAGGAGGCGACGACGGTCGCGTCGGCGGCGAGCGTGCAGTACGCGCTCTCGGTGTTCGAGGGGCTCAAGGCGCTGCGCGGACCGAGCGGCGCGCTGCACCTCTGGCGCCCCGAGCCCCACGCGCGCCGCTTCGCGAAGAGCAGCGAGCGCCTGACGATGCCGGTGCTGCCCGAGGCCGCGTTCCTCGATGCGTGCCGCGCGATCGTGAAGGCGCACGAGGGGTGGGTCCCGGCGCACGGCAAGGGCTCGCTCTACCTGCGCCCGACGCTCTACGCGACCGAGGAGTTCCTCGGTGTGCGTCCGTCGCGCACGCACCAGCTCGCGATCGTGGTGAGCGCGGTCGACGCGTTCTACAGCTCGCCGCTGCGCCTCTGGGCCGAGACCGAGCACGTGCGCGCGGCGCCCGGTGGGCTCGGCGACGCGAAGACCGGCGCGAACTACGCGGCGTCGCTGCACGCGGCGGAGCGCGCCAAGAAGCGCGGCTTCGATCAGGTGCTGTGGCTCGACGCGCACGATCACGATCGGCTCGCCGAGGCGGGCACGATGAACGTGTTCGTGGTGATCGACGGAGCGGTGCGCACGCCCGAGCTCGACGGGACGATCCTGCCCGGTGTGACGCGCGACGCGTGCCTCGCGCTGCTGCGCGCGCGCGGCGTGAAGTGCGAGGAGGCGCCGATCTCGCTGCGCGAGGTGCACGAGGCGGCGAAGCGCGGCGCGCTGACCGAGGCGTTCGGGACGGGCACCGCGGCGATCGTCGCGCCGATCGCGGCGATCGGGAGCGCAGCGGGCGTGATCGAGCTGCGCGCGCCGGGCGAGGTCGCGACCACGCTGCGCGCGGGCCTCGAGGCGATCCAGCAGGGCGTCGCGGACGATCCGTTCGGCTGGCGCGTGCCGGTGTGATGCGCTCGGTGCTCGCGATCGCGCTGGTCGCGAGCGCGTGTGGCAGTCGCGTCGAGCACGAGCCCGCGTGCGCGGCGCCGGACGGATGGGTCGCGACGCTCGACATCGAGCACGCGCCGGGCGCGCTGACGACGCCCGACGTGATCACGTCGGACCAAGCGCGACCGATGCCGCCCGAGGTCGCGTTCGAGGTGCGCGGGACGCCCGAGGTGCACGACGGCGTGGTGACGCTGCGCGCGGCGCTGGTGAACCGGAGCGCGAGCGCGCAGCACGTCGACGTGCTGACCGGCGGTGTGTCGGGGCTCTCGTCGAACCCGCTCGCGCTGCGGCCGCTGCCCGAGCCGGCGTGGCGCGTCGGGCGCGAGCCGTCGACGTTCCAGGCGCCGGAGGTGTACCCATCGCCGTCGCGGTGGGTGATCGCGCCGGGCGCGGAGGTGCGGCTCGTCACGCGCTACTGCCTCGCGCGTCACGAGGTCGCGTCGGGCGCGCGCGTGCGCTTCGAGCGATCGTTCGAGGCGTGGCACGAGCCGAAGCCGCGCGGTGACTTCGAGATCGTGGTGCCCTGACGCCGGACGCGTCGTGATGTGATCGAGGCCTTATGTCGTCGTCGTCACCGGGGGGGCGACGATGAACGAGGCACCGACGATCTTCCATCGCGACGACGTGCTCTGCGTGGCGGCGTGGCGCGACGTGATGCTCGAGCTGTGGTCGGCGGAGGGGACGATCGAGCACTTCCGCGTGGTGCGCGCGGTCTCGCGGCGCATCGTGGATCGCGCGCCGGGCAACCGGGTGTGCCTCGTGTCGAGCGTGCAGGTGCCCGCGCTGAAGACGGTGCCGCAGGACGTGCGGAGCGAGATGGTCGCGCGGGATCGCGAGCTCGCGCCGAACCTGGTCGCGGCCGCGCTCGTGGTGTCGAGCAAGGGGTTCGTCGCGTCGATCGTGCGGAGCATGCTCGCGGGGCTGCAGATGACGTCGGCGACGCGCGCGCCCTCGCGGGTGTTCGATGACGAGCTGACCGCGATGGCGTGGCTCGCGCCGCACGTGTCGTCGATCGGCACGCGCGCGTGCACGCCGGGGGACCTGAGGAACGCGATCGCGGCGGCGCGAGGCGCACCGCCGACGCGCGCGCTGCACGCGCTCTGAGCGCGTCAGTCCCAGCGGTTCGTCATCGCGTCGAGCGACACGCGGTGCCACACGAACACGCCGCGATCGCGGTAGCGCTGGTGCTGCTCGCCCGCGCACATGACGTAGCCCTGCAGCGGGTCGCAGTGCGGCGCGCCGAAGAGGTGCCCCGTCTCGTGCACGAGGATGATCTGCGCGCGGTCGCGCGAGAGATCGAAGTCGAAGAGCCCGCTCACCTGCACGTCGAGCCAGCCGCACGCCGCGCCGCCGCCCATCTCCTGGGTGAGCCCGACGAGCATGTCGAAGCCGTGGTGATCGGGATCGGTGCGGCCGGGACGGCGCTCGTCGACGTCCCAGTCGCGCGTGAGGCCGAGCTGGGCGCGCGCGTAGGCGCCGACCTGCTCGCAGTAGCCGCCGCCCGCGTCGTTCGCCGCGAGGCCGGGCAGCACGTGGAAGAGCTGCCGCACGTTCATCATCTCGTCGAAGCCGCCGGGGAACGACTGGTACGTGCCCGCGCTCGAGCCGGGGCTCGAGGGATCGAACACCTCGGTCTCGCGGGTGAACGCGTCGCGCAGGAACGCCTCGGGCGTGCCGGAGTACCCGAGGCGATCGAAGTAGACGGGGTCGTACACGACCGCGACGAACATGGCGTTGCTCGCGGCCATCGAGAGCGCGCCGCCGGTGTGCTCGGTGTCGCTCGCGCCGTTCACGTCGACGCGCGAGACCGTGTAGTCGCCACGGCCGAGCGCGAAGCGATCGCCGCGTGCCGCGTCGTGGAGGAAGGGACCGACCTCGAGGGTCGCGTCGGCGCGAGCGCGCGCGCCGAGATCGATCTCGACGGTGCCGAGCGGCACGTCGGTGAAGTCGGCGAAGCGCGCGCTGGTGAGGTGCGGCACGAGCGCGACGCGGCCCGCGACGTCGCCGTGGTTCTCGACCGTGAGGGTCACGCGCAGCGTGTCGCCCTTCGCCGGCGCGCCGCCGGCGGCATTCGTGATCTGGATCGCGACGACGTCGGGGCGGAGCTCGTCGATGCGCTCGCCCGCGTCGTCCGGGTCGGTCGCGGCATCGTCGGCGGGGATCGCGGCGTCGGTGGATGGGCCGCCGTCGCGCGTGGGCACCGCGGCGTCGCGGGCCTCGTCGGGATCGCTGAGCTCACCCTCGCATCCGACGACGAGCGCGGTGATCAGGGTCGCGATGACCGTCGCGCGAGCGCGATCGTGCGGCGTGGTGGAATCCATCGGGTCACGCAGTGTCGAGCGGGGCGGTGATCGGGTCACGCGGCCCGAGCCGCTCGTCGCGCGACTCCGATCGTTCCCACGTCGGCTCTATACGAGACGAGGTGCGGACAGGATGAAGCTGCACATCGCGATGAGCGCTGCGACCGACGTCGATCGGGCCGCGCGCGAGGCCGTGCGAGAGGCGCGGTCGCAGGCGAGCTCGCCGGCGTTCGCGCTCGCGTTCTGCACCGACGCGTACGACGCGGACGCGCTCGCGAGCGCGGTCACGCGTGAGCTCGTCGAGGTGCCGTGGGCGGGCTGCTGCAGCGCGGGCGTGTTCGCCGGGACGAAGCTCGTCCGGCAGGGCGTCGTGGTCGGGGTGCTCGAGGGCGACGACGTGTCGTTCGCGGTCGGCGTGGGCGGGCCGATCAGCGCGGATCCGCGCGCGGCGGGGATCGCGGCCGTGCACGACGCGCTCGCCGCGGCGCGCCGAGGGAACGGGCGGGCGCACCGCAGCTTCCTGCTCTTCCCGGACGCGCTCACCGGGAACGCCGCCGAGGTGATCCGGGGCGCAGTGCAACAGTCGGGCGCGGGCGCGGCGTGGGCGGGCGGAGGCGCGGGCGACAACCTGCGCTTCGTGCGCACCGCGCAGTTCGCGCGCGGTCGTGCGTGGCACGACAGCGTCGTCGCCGTCGTGATCGAGAGCGCGGAGCCGATCGCGGTGGGGAGCCGGCACGGGTGGAAGCCCTACGGACCGCCGACGACGGTCACCAGCGCGCGCGGCGTCACGGTCGTCGAGCTCGAGTACCAGAGCGCGTTCGAGATCTACCGGCGGACCGCCGCGGAGAACGGCGACGAGGTCGACGAGCAGCGGTTCGCGGCGTTCGCGATGACGCATCCGCTCGGGATCCCGCAGGCCGACGGAGACCACGTCATCCGCGATCCGCTCGAGGTGCGTCCCGACGGGAGCCTGCGCTGCGTGGGTGAGGTGCCCGAGGGCGCGATGGTGCGCGTGATGCACGGGGATCGCCACGACCTGCTCGCGGCCGCGCACGAAGCGGCGACCGCGGCGCGCGGCCCGGGACGCACCCCGGCCGGCGCGCTGGTGTTCGACTGCGTGTCTCGCGCACTGATCCTCGGCAGCGCGATGGAGCGTGAGCTCGAAGCGATCCAAGAGGGCATCGGGCGAGGAATCCCGATGATGGGCTGCCTCACGCTGGGCGAGGTCGGCGCGCTCGGTGCGACGACCACGCCGCAGTTCCAGAACAAGACGGCGGTCGTGATGGCGCTGCCGCGAGCCGGCGCATGGACGTGAGCGAAGGGCGCGCCGCCGGCCCCCGGGGTGGCGCGGGGCTGGCGCTCGCGAGCGTGCTCCAGGAGCTCACGGTCGCGGCGCTCGAGCTGTTCGATCCGAGCCGCTCGGCAGACGTGTTCCTCGATCGTCTCGTGGAGCGGCTCGGGGGCTACGCGGCGCTGCTCTTCGAGGTGCGGCTGCCCGGTCGCGCGCTCGTCGCGGGCGCGAGCGGGATCGGCGCGAGCTCGCGCGCGCTGCCGATCTCCGAGGCCACGCTGGACGCGATCGCGGCCGGCGCGAGCGAGCCGGAGCTGCCGTACGACGAGCTCTCGCGAGCCGACCTCGTGGCGTGGCGCTTCCCGATCGACGTGTCGCCCGTGGGCAATCGTGCGTGCCTGCTCGTCTACTTCGACGGCGCGGCGCGGATGCCGGTGCAGTACCGCGGGATGGTGGATCGGCTGTGCCGGATCCTCTCGACGGTGCTGATGCACCGCGAGCTCTTCGCGCGGACGATCGCGAGCGAGCGCCGCCTCGACGAGCGATCCGCGCTGCTCGAGCGCATCGGCGACGCGTCGAACGTGGGCATCGTGGTGTTCGGCGCGAACGGCGAGCTGCTCTTCTGGAACCAGCGGCTCCTCGACATGTGGGGGCTCGACGCGTCGATCGCGAGCCACTCGCGCGACGGAGTGGTCGAGGCGATCGCGGGGCAGCTGCGCGAGCCCGAGGTGCTGCTGCGCTCGGTCCGGGAGAACGAGCGCAACGTGGAGTCGGAGGTGCGGCTCGAGCTGCACCTCGTCGACGAGCGCGTGATCGACGTGCGCTGCGTGCCGGTGCGGAGCCGCGGCGGAGTGCACTACGGGCGCGGCGTGTACTTCGTCGACGTGACGGAGCGGAAGCGCGCCGAGGCGGAGCGCGAGCGCTTGTTCTACACCGAGCGCGCCGCGCGCGAGGCCGCGGAGGACGCGATCCGCGCGCGCGACGAGTTCCTGTCGGTCGCGTCGCACGAGCTGCGCACGCCGCTGACGTCGATGCAGCTCGTGGTGCAGGCGCTGCGATCCGCGCACGACCGCGGGGTCGAGATGCCGCCGCAGCGCGCGCTGCAGCTGCTCGAGAACGTCGAGCGTCAGACGCGGCGGCTCGCGCGGTTGGTGGACGAGCTGCTCGACGTCTCGCGCATCCAGGCGGGCCCGCTGCAGCTCGAGCGAGAGGACGTCGATCTGGTCGTCGTGTGCCAGGACGTGATCGCGCGGTTCGCCGAGGAGCGTGCGCGCTCGGGCTCCGAGATCGCGCTGCACGCCCGAGGTGCGGTGATCGGGCGCTGGGACCGATCGCGGATCGATCAGGTCGTCACGAACGTGCTGTCGAACGCGCTGAAGTTCGGGCGCGGACGGCCGGTCGACGTGCTGGTCGATCTGACCGACGAGGGCGCGTCGGCGCTCCTCGAGGTGAAGGATCGCGGGATGGGGATCCCGCCGGAGCGCATGGGACGGCTCTTCCAGCGCTTCGAGCGCGCGGTGTCGTCGCGGCACTACGGCGGGCTGGGTCTCGGTCTCTACATCGCGCGGTACATCGTCGAGATGCACGGCGGGCGCATCGGGATCTCGAGCGAGCCCGGCGTGGGATCGACGGTGACGTTGGTGCTCCCGCTCAGCGATGACCGTCCCGACGCGAGCGGCGGATGACCGGCCCTCGAACGCGTGGGCGCAGAAAGCTCGAAGGCCGGTCAGCGATTCGCCGACCGGCCTTCATTCATGCTCGAGAGCGGGACAAGGGATTCGAACCCTCGACTTCAACCTTGGCAAGTCTGCGACCGTTCCGCGCAGGCACGAACCGACCTGATTCCCGCGGCGCCCGGCGGGGGAGGCAATCCGATTCGTCACCTGACAGCACGCGCCGTCAGGCGTAGCCGGGGATCGAGCCGGGGATCCCCGGCTCGCCTTCGCACGCCGGCGCGCGCTCGAGGTCGCGGCGGCCGTCCTCGAGGCAACGGCGGGGCGGCGAGCGACAGCAGACCCACGCGACGGACGGCGCGACGTCGCGAGTGACGGTATAAGTGCACGATGTCGATGGAAAGCGACGCTGCGCAGGCCCACATCCGCGTCGAGATCGCGCCGGGTGAAATCCGCTGGAAGGGGCGTCCGAAGCCGGCTGGTCCTGAAATCGAGCAGCTGCGGTTATACGCGCGCCGGACCAGCTCCGAGCTTGCCGAGATCGTGGACGCGCACGCCAACGCTAAGACGCCACCGTTGGATCTCGGCGACGGCTGGGTAGCGTGGCCACGGGCCCACCCCGGATCGGAGGGCGCATCCCTCTGGCTGAGCTTGCGCAACTTCGCACTGCGTCTGGGGACGCTCGAACGGTCCGAGTTCGCGGAACGCGGAGAGGTGCTTGACGGGCCCCGTCGGCTGCACGTGCGTGGTGTCGCACAGATGTGCACTACGGCCGCGCGCTCCGCCCCGATGTCGTCCGTGACGCATGTTCATCGCGGCGGTCTTCACAATCAGATCGCCCAAGTCGACGGGGTCATCGAGAACTGGCTCAAAATCGCGATGAGTGATTCAGCGGCGCTCGCGAAGGCGCAGCGACATCAGGACTCGTTCCGCAACGGACTCGAACATGTCGCCCAGGCGCTCGCGCCGCTGATGTCGTGGTCAGCACTTCACGCCATCGCTGAGCCTCACAACTCAATCGTAAAGGGCTACAGCGAGACGATCGCTGCGACGCTCGATGACGCTCGCGCAAAGCTCTCCGCCGAGCAGGCAGCAGCTGGGGCAGCGCGCTCCGCGATCGCCGAGCTAGAGCAGAAGGTCCAGGCGCTGCTCAAGGAGCTGCAGGTCACGGCCGGCGCTACAGCCGTCCGCGATTATCAGGAGACCTTCGGGCAGTCGGCTCGCCACCACGGACGGACCGCGGCGATCTGGATCACGGCAGCCGCGATCTTCGGCGCCCTGGCAGCGTGCGCGGCGGGCTACTTCGCGTTCTTCCAGACGAACGCGCCCGAAGCATGGCCGGCGCTCGTGCATGCGCTCGGGCCCAGAATCCTAATCATCGCCATCCCGCTAACGTGTGCAATCTGGTCAGCACGCATGTCTACGATGCATCGGCGCGCGCAGATTGCGGATACGCATCGCGTAAATGCACTCTCGACATACGTGCGGCTGAGCGAGAGCGCTCCCAGCGAGGAAGGGCGAACGGCGGTGCTTGCTGCCGTCACGTCCTGCGTATTCGGCCGCACCGCGTCGATCGATCACGGACCGGACCCAGGGCTTGCTGTGTTCAGCGATCTCGCGCGGGCGGCGAAGAACGCACGCGAGTGATCGCCTACGTAGAAACGCAAGCGGCGCGGCGCCCGTCAGTCCACCCAGCCGACGGACGTCGCTCGCGGACGACCGAGCCGATTCCATCCCTCGCCGATGAGACCGAAGGCCGCACGGCCGGTCCGAGCTTGGATGCGACGCCGACACATTCGCGGGCGACGAGGACAAGGTGACTTCGTGAGCGCAGAGTCCGTTTCGACCCATCCGCTCGCGGCGCTGATGGAGGCCGAGCAGATCGCGAACGAGATCATGAGCGCGCCTACGACGCCGCATGGGTGCGCCTACGAGTTCAACGCCGCCATCCGCGGGACCTGGGCCCGATTCGTGTTGGCGCAGGCGTCAGGGTACGCGCTGCATCACCCGTATCAGGTGCAGATCGTGCGCGAGCTTCTGCCGCGCGTGTTCGTCCCAGCCCCGATGGTGATCTCGGACGCGCTCGTCTCCGCCTTCCTATTTGGGGCGTGGTCGACGATCGAAACTCTGATCTACGCCGCGAACGCGTTGGGGTTCGCGCTCGACGCGAAGGGCTTCCGTGACGTCCGGAGTTCGGACAGCCTCCGCGACATCTCCATCGGTGACGTCCTTGGTGGCAAACCTCCATCGAAGAAGCAACCGAGGCCGGGTTACGCGCAGTGCTTTCCGCGCTTCACACGGGCGCTCGTCGCTGACGCGAATGACGTGTGGTTCCTGAAGGCGCAGACAGATTTATCGAAGCACCGCCGCGCCGTCGCCGTCGGAGGCACGTTCGACGTCTCGTGGACGAATCAGCTGCACGAGAGCATTCGTGAACGCGCCGTTGATTTCGCGCTGCGGCACGTTCCGATGACGAACGTTACGCTTGACCACGACCCATCGGCCTCCCTTCCAGAGCACATGCCCGCACGCGGCGTGCCCCTCGAGGATGTTGAGCGGTCGTGGCGGCGCATCGTCCATGCCGCTAGCGCTGGCCTCCGCGATGACCTCCGGGCCACGCACTATCGAGCCGATCCTTGAGCCGCTAGGCGGCCCCGCTCGGCACGACGCCGATCACCTCGCCCGTCTCGAGCACCCAGACGAGCCATGCGCGCCCACCTGGCTCGAGGAACACCTCGGCCTCGAGCGCGCACCCGCGCGGCGTCACGCGGCTGTCGAGCTCGACGCGCCATCCATGCCGCTCGTCCGGCGGCCACACAGTCCAGGTGTCCATGCTGGCGTGTCGGCCGAGTCCGCAGGCTGTTGCGCGAAGCCGCATCAGTCTTCGATGACGCGTCGAAAACGTCGCGATTCGTCAGGCCCCTCCGGGCGTCGCGGTCTCGGCTTCGACCGCTCCTGATGCTGCCGCTCTTCGCGCACGAGCTCTGCGAACGTCATTGCGAGCGGACGCCAGGAGCGGACGCGATCCGTGTCAGGCACGCGTAGCCACTGGGCTCGAACGGCGAAGATCTCACTCTTCAGCTTCACGCGCGATCCGACGCGACGGGTACTGATGAGGTGAGAGCGGCCATCGTCGGCGACGTATCGGCACGTCTCTACGCGCGCGCTCGCTTCCGGCCGCAGCTCCCAGGGCAGCGCATCGATGTGCTTCGCCGACGATTCGCGTTGGTAGAAGAGAGCCCGCTCCGCGAATGTCACCTGCAGGCTGTTGATCTGCTTCACGAGTCGCGCGTCGCGAACCGGCACGACGTCAGCGCGATCCGAACCTACACGATAGACGCGATCATCGTAGAGCAGCGCCACGTGACGCGGCGACAGCGGCAGGAAGACCTGCAGCCCGGAGCAGGCCATCCCGATCGTCCCATGGTGCTCGTCGAGGTGCTGCGCCCAGGTGTTGTGGAGAGCCGCGGGCGCATCGCTCGTGATGAAGTCCGTCGCGGTTTCGTTTCGCAGCAGCTTGAGCTTCAGATCCAGGAAGCAACCTGCGTAGTGCAGCGCGTTCGTGAGCGTCCACTGCACCGCGTCGGCGCTCGTGACGCGAACGCCCTTCAAGTACTGCTTCACGTCATCGTCGGCAGCCGGATGCGACCGCACCGTTGCGCGCATGAGCTGCGTCGCCTGCTCTTCGAACACGGCTGCGGCCGTCGGCGTGCGTCCGAGCTGGAGCGAGACGAAGGTCGCAAAGAAACCGGCAGGCTCGGTGTCGCGCGCCGGAACGCGTTCGCCCTCGATCATTCCGCGTACGATCGGCGCGACGACGTTCTCGACGTTCCCGAGACCCTGCTCGTGCACGCCGTCCTTGCCATACAGGTACGGTGCGTAGCATTGGCCGGAGACTGCGGCGGCAGGGATGTGTCGCCGACGGTCGATGAGGTAGAGCCGGACGCGGTCCTCACCCGCGATGGCGAAGTTGCGTAGGTAGAACTTCGGAACGAAGTGGTGATCCTTCCGTGCAGGCACACCCGCACTGTAGCGCCCACGCGGCGGGGGCTCGCCGCCGCGACCACCCGGCTTGCGAGTCCGGCTACCTGCGCCACCCGAGCTCGCGCATCCGTGCGTCGAGTCCCTCGATCGCCTTCTGCGACGCGGCGAGCAGCTCGAGCGCGCCGTCGGGCCACCGGCGCTCCGCCGCGCGCAGCGCGATCCCGACCGCGTCGATGACCGCGATCGCGCGCGTGAGCTTCCGACGCAGCGAGCGCAGCCGCCGGATCTCGTGCGACAGCGGGAACGCGCGCGACTCCCACGGCGCGCACCGCTCGTGGAATGGCTGCGTCTCGATGCACCACCACGGGCCCAGGCCGAGGGGCTCACCGCAGCCCGCGCAGCGCTCGGCGCGATTCGGGTTGAGGTCGCTCGCGAGCGGCACGGGGCGCGACGTCGGCGCGGTCGGCGAGCGACTGACGCGCGCCGACCTTCTTGACTCGCGCCGTGCCGACGTCAGGTTGTCGAGCCCTGTCTCAAGCAGCCTCACGCAGTTTTATGGGTCTCTGAAAGCAGGAGAAGCCATGGAACGAGACAGCATCGTGGAGATCTGGGTGAGCAACGAGGACGATGTGCAGCGGCGACGAGAGCGCCTCCACCGGAGGCTGGATCCCATCGGGATGGGACACCTCGTCGAGCACATCATCCGGAACTGGAACACCCACCGGCCGCGCTGAAGCTCAGCGGCAGGACTGCTCGTAGGGGCCCCGCCCGGTGCACGCCGGGCGGGGCCCTGCTCTTTGCGCGCGACTGACGACGCGTGAGCGCCCGGGCCCGCGAGGGGCGAGGGCGGCATCGTCGGTCGTCTCGCGCGCGGTGAGCCGCGACGCACGTCGGGCAGGCGACGCAGCTCGTGCGCGGGCGGGAAGGCGCGCGACTCCCAAGACGCGCGCATGTCTCGGCTCACCGCATCCTGCACAGCGTTCGCGCGCTGTTGCAGGTCGCTGGCGCCGGCGCGGACCCGTCGCCGGGCCAAGCTGCTGGCGACTGACGGCGCGGTTGTGCAGTGGGTGGGTTTGGCCGTTAGTTGGTGCGCGCGTGGCGTCGCTCGCCGCGCAGGAGTTCCGCGAGGTCCGCCATGCTGCTCGCGCCAGTCTTCTGGAGGACCCGGCGGATCAGAGTCTTGACCGTATTGACCGACTTACCAAGATGTTGCGGGATCTCGTCCCGCCGCGCACCGTTCATGATGAGCTCGGCGATTTGACGCTCGGCAGGCGTCAACTGCCATCTGGGCGAGATCGCTCCGGTGTCGGATTCGCGGGAGATCAGTGTGGCGTCAGCCCGCCCAGGGGATGCCCGCTCCGGGAGTTCCGCGCTCAGAAGCGCGGCGCTACCTGAGCCAAGGAGCGCACGAATGGTCGTCGCTTCACGAACGAGGATCATCGCGGCGACCCCTTTCACGTGGTCCATGAGTCGCGGCGCTAGCGCGTCCTGGAGCTTCTCGGGGTCGGCGAGTGCCTCCCGGATCCGCACACTATCCAGAAGTGCATTGAGTTCATGGCCGAGCTGCACCGCATCGACGCCCTTCAGGTGCTCCATCGTCTCCATCGTCCCTCGAAGGATGAGACGTGCGAGCAACACATGAACGACGCGCGCCGAACTGTCGCCCTCGGGGCCGAAAACCGAAAGCGCCTCCTGGATCCGCTCCATCGACGTCCGCTCTTTCCAGTCAGCAGTCTAGCACCCGCGTTCCGTTCGGGACGAGAGGCGCGCCCGCCACGATTCGCATTCGCTCGCGGTCGAACCGGAACGACGCGTAGGACACCAGCGCGCTTGAGGTCGCATCGATCGTCCCGCGAAAGACCTCCTTCATCGGAGTGATCACGATGACGGGACCGGGGAGTCGCAGCCCGTGGAAGCCCCACGACCCGTCTTCCAGCGCGAAGCGGACGGCTTCCCAGTGGGTCGGAGAACCTCGCGCGATCACATTCGCGAGGTTTTCGACGCAGTCTGCCATGTCATGGTGCGTGACGGTCGCGACGGCTGCGCGCCGGAGCGTCGTGCAGAGGACACCGCGTAAGAGCTCACCGGCGGAATCGTGGGGGCATGTTCGGCCTGTCGCTGCGACCATGCGCGCCATCGTATCGAAGATGTGCGCGCATGGACACCCACCGCCGACTCCGTTCTCGTTAGTATTGGACGCCCGCGCCGCCGCCCCAGGCTTCCGGGATCGGCCGCCCCTCGCCGCTCGACTTGCTCACCCACGTGCGGTCGGGCTCGACTCGCAGACCGAGCCGCGCGACGGCGTGCTCGAGCGCGACGGCGCGCCAGAGACCTTCGCCGGGATCGCTGCGTCGCGCGCCGCTCGCCTGCCGGTGCGCGCGCACGTAGCGCAGCTCGATGCCCTCGGCGGCCGCGAGCTCGACGATGCGCGTGAGGAGCGCGCGCGCGGTCTCGACGACGAGCTCGGTCAGCTCGAGCGGTGGCCGGCCCCACGTCGTGCGCAGGTCCTCGCGCGGCGCGGTCGTCGGGTCGTCCTGGAGCCCCGCGTAGAGCCCTTCGATCTCGAGGCCGATCGACGTCGCGTTGAGCGCGTTCGCGTGAATGCCCTGCCACCGCAGCGGCATCGCGAGCACGCCGACGCCCTCGCGAAACGCGGTGGCGTGCGCGCCGATCTTCATCGCGCGCGCGAGCCGCTTCTCGCGATCGCTCGCGGGCCCGAACACGCACGCGGTCTGGTGCAGCGTGACGCTGTCGACGTCGCGCGGGTCGCGCTCGAGCACGCGGCCGCGGTGCTGCGAGACCTTCGTGCCGTCGTGGCGCGCGCGCCAGTCGACGATCTCGACGCGCGAACCGGTAAGCGTTGCTGATGAGTTCACGGCGCCAGCGCCTCCCACGCCGCGCGCGCGATCAGCCACGCGCCGACCACGCCCGCGAAGACCCACGGCAGCAGGCCGCCGATCACGACGAGCCACAGGCCGATCGCGCGCGGCTTCATCGCTGCACCCGCGGATGCTCCGCGCCGCAACGCTCGCACCACATCACGAGCAGCGGCCGCAGTTGGCCGAGCCGCCCGCGCAGGTGCGGCCGATGCCGCGCCGGACGCTCGACGTCGAGCACGCGCTGCAGTTGCGGATGCGACGCGCTCCACGGCGCCGGCCGCTCGCCTTGCCCCCGGCGCCGGCTCCTCACGCGACGCGCTCCATCGTCTCGGCCAGCCGCTCGAGCGTCATCGTGCGGCGCAGCCCGCCCGCCTCGACGGTCACCCGCGGCGTGCCGTCCGCGTGCGTCGCAGCGACGCGCCAGGTCGCGCCGTGACCGTCGCGGTACCGCGTGCCCACCGCGGGCAGCGCGGGCGTTCCTGCGCGCTCCGCGCGCCGCTCTCGACGTGCACGGCTCATCGGTGCACCTCGCAGGGGTTCGTGCCGTCGCGGCAGAGGCGGCCGTCGCAGTCGCAGCCGGGCGGGCAGCACGCCCGCGGGATGGTCTGCGAGCTCCGCCGCACGCGCTCGCGCTGGACCTCGATGCGTGCGACGGCGGTGGTCGCGTGCGAGACGGCGCGCGATGCGGCTGCTGGCGCCGAGCTCGCCGCCTCCATCGCGGTCGCGCTCTCGCGCAGCGCGCGGATCGCCTCGGTCGGGACCGCGTCGGCGTCCTCGCTGCGCGGGTCGCGGCTCGACACGACAACCTCTTCGCGCGCGACTGGCGCACGCGGCGGACCGAGCGCGACCACCTCGAGGGCGTCGCGGTCGATCTGCGGCGAGTGCGTGAGGATGCGGCGCAGGTGCCGCAGCGCGTCCTCGTAGGTCACGGCTCGCGCTCGCTCTTCGGCCTGCGCGCGTCGACGATCATCGCGCGCACCTTGGGGAGCACTGGCGTGAGGTCGGGCTGCGCGGCGAGACGCTCGAGCGCCTTGCGCGTCGCCTCTTCCTCGCTCGCTCCGCCCTCGATCAGCTCGGCGATCATCTTCGCGAGCGGCGTCGCGACCGCGAGACCGATCTCGAATCCACGAGCTACGACGTCGGGGCTCATCGCGCACCTCCAGGGAACGGGACCGATGGAACGGGAACGCCGAGCGCGCGGAGCGCTTCGAGCACTGGGTCGAGATCGCGCGCGACCGACGAGGCGATCACGTCGAGGTAGTCGACGAGACCGGGCGTCTCTTCGCCGCCGCTCGCCAGGACGGCGTCGCGGTACGCGTGCGCCGGCGCGATGAGCGCGTCGCGCGCGGCCGAGACCGGCACCATCGCCCGCTCGACGTCGTCGATGCACTGCGTGCGCGCGTCGCCGTCGTCGCCGGGGCAGCGCTCGAGCATCGTGCGCGTCGCGCCTTCGATCGCGACGTCGGCGCCCGCGAGCGTGGCCATCGTCATGCGCGCGGCGATCGCGTGCTGTCGCAGGGGCGACGCCCCGCACCCGCTCACCACGCCGCCGAGCGCGATCGCGCCGAGCAGCATCAGCAGGGGCGCTGCGGGAGGCGCCCCGCCGTCCCCGCCGCCCGAGCGGAGCGCGATGCCGATCAGCGTCGCGATGAGGCCGTTCGCGCCGAGCAGCAGCGTGCGCGACTCGGGCGGCGCGAAGATCGCGATCAGCGTGAAGAGCACGCCGCCGCCGAGCACCAGCGTCACCGCCTGCCACGTGAGCAGGGCCTTGATCTTGTCCATCTCGATCACTCCTCGCCGGGCATCGCCGGCACCAGCTCGATCGCCTCCGGCATCTCCGGCGGCGTCATCCCGCGGCGGCGCATCTCGTTGAACACGCGCTGCGCCCACTGACGCAGCGCGCGCGCCTCCGCCTCCGCGCGCTCGGCGCGCAGCTCGGCCGCCTTGAGTCGGTCCTCGTAGCGCTTGAAGAGCTCGACGTTCGTCTGCTCGCGCGCGATCTCGAGCTGCACCTCGTCGCGCTCGGTCTGCGCCTCGATGCGCCGTGCTTCCGCGCGCGCGAGCTGCGCGGCGGAGCGCTTCTCCCACGCCACAGCGAGCGCGTCGGAGATGCGCTTGATCGCGCCGGGGAGCACGCGCAGCAGCGCGGCGAGGCCGAGCGCGAGCGCGCCCGATCCCCCGAGCACGGGGGCGAGGTCAGCGACTTCCATCTCGAGTCCGTTCTGCGCGCCGCGCGCGCCGTGGATCAGCGCGTCAGACCAGCACCGGGATGATCGCGGCCGCGAGCGCAGCGGCCATGAGGTCGTATCCAGTCGGCCCGTCGATCGGGTGCACGTTGTCGGAGCGCACCGGGTCGCCGACGTCGACGAACGTCACGCCCTGCGCCGTGCAGAGGTCAGGCAGACCCGCGTTCGCGATGTCGATCTGCGCGTTGTAGGCGGTCGCCGGGATCGCGTTGCGCAGGATCTTCTGCACGAAGATCGCGGCGTTCGGCGCGCCCGCTTGCGCCTGATCGATGCGCGTCTCGAGCATCGAGAGGATGGTCGCGCCGCTTGCGCCGCCGTTCGCTGCGTCGTTGATGCCCCAGCCGATGATGATCACGTCGGGCGCGTAGCCCGCGCACCACGCCTGCCAGTTCGTGGTGAGCGTCCCGCTGCTGCCGCTCTCGTTCGCGAGGCCGCGGTGCGAACCCGTCGCATCCGAGAAGAGGCCGCACCACTCGATCGGCTTGCCCGCCGCGAGCGCGAGCACGCCGAGCGGCCTGCGCCAGCCGCCCGTGAGCCCGTCGTTGCCGACGGTGATGCTGTCGCCGCCGGGAAGGACGCGATTGCGGCCGGAGATCCAGCGCGCCATCACGTCACCTCGACGAGCGTGATCGAGCCCTGTCGCGTCAGCGTGCAGTTGTCGCCGTCGCGGTCGTGCCAGTCCGCCGAGCCGACGAGGTCCTTCGCCTCGAAGTGCATGTCCTGCCCCGGCATCGACGGGAACTCGAGGCGCGACGAGCGCGACATGATCGCGGCGGCATCAGCCGCGACCTGTTCCGCCGTGAGCTCCGTGGGTGACGCCGAGAGCGCAATCACGCCGATGTTCGGGTTCGCGAAGCCGTTGCTGTAGAAGCGCCCGATGCGCAGCACGTCGCTGCCCCCGGCCGACACCATCGCGCCGCTCGTCGCCGTGCCGCTGCCGATCTGCTCGCCCGCGATGTACGTGCGCGCGAAGCCGGCGCCCACGGTGACCGTGAAGTGCGCGACGAAGACCTTGCCAATGTCGCCCGCGCTGAACGTGAACGGCGGCGTCCGGAGCGACCCGAGCCCGGCGATCGCCATGTTCAGGCTGCCGGTCGGCCCGTTCAGACCCGTGCCGATCGACCAGCCGCGCGAGCCTCCGCCCGCGTCGCTCCGCACCGCGAGCATGCGCGTGCCGGCCGTGATGGACAGGAGGTAGCCGACGAGGCGCAGCGTGCCGAGCTGCCCGCGCCCGAGCCCCGCGGTGCCGAGGAAGTAGTTCGTGTCGCTCCAGCCCGCGGCGTAGTGCGTACCGAGCTCGCGCGTGCCGCCGCCGACCCCGCGCGCCCCGCGCATCCGATTGAGTCCGAGTCGCCGCGACATCGACGTGCCCTCTCAGAGCGCGACCCAGGTGATCGTCGCGTCGGCCGTGTCGCCGCGGATCGCGCGGAAGTGCGTGATGCCCGAGAGCAGGTCGAGCACGTAGTCCTGGTCGGCCGTGAGGTATTGGTCGTTCGGCGTCGCGGCGCCGACGCTCGAGTCGCCGAAGCGGATGTGCGCTTTCGCGGTGGCCTTGAGCCAGAGCTTCGTCGCGCCCGACGGGATCGCGTTCGCGGCCGACGAAGCCGCACCCGCGGTCACCGGCGTCTGCCCGGGGCCGGGCGCGTTGATGCGCAGGAGCGCTGCCGTGCTCATCGAATCACCTCGTGTGGAAGGGGAGGAATCAGGCGAAGGCGGGCGCGAGGAACGAGATCGACTGCACCTCGATCGTCGATCCGACTGCGCCCTCGATCGCGACACTCAGCCCATCGAACGCGGCGCCGCGCAGGCCGTCGCTCGTGCTCATGTCGTCGGCGTCGATCGTGACGTCGACGGGCGTGGTCCAGCCGAGCGTCGTCCCGCTGACGTTGATGACGGTCGTCGCGCCGCCCTTGGTGCGCGTGAGCCGGATGTGCCCCGTCCCGGCAGCGCTCATGCGCGCGTACGCGGTCACGCGGACCGTCGCGGTGGTCGCGCCCTCACGGACAACCTGCCCGAGCAGCGGGAGCGGGAGAGGCGTCAGCGTCGTGTAGCCGGTGCCGCTCTTCGACGGGTTGCCGGCGTCGCCGTAGAGCAGGTGCGCGAGACCTGCGCGGCGTGCGTCGATCGACATCGCCGTGATCCCGCCGACGCTCGCGCCGGCGATGCCGCTCGCGATCGGCTGGCCGCTGCGAAGGGACGCGGTATCGACGCCTTCACCCCCCGCGGCGTCGAGCTCGGGGCGATCCTGCTCGTAGACAGTCAGGCCTCGAGGCGAGAGGGCGCCGCTCTCGCCCGCGATGAGCTGCAGCGTGAGCTCGGTGAGCCCGCTGCCAGGGCTCGAGACGTCCTCGACGATCACGTTCAAGCCCGATGCCCCGGACCTGGTCGCGCCGCCGTTCACGCGCAGCTGGAACGGGGGGATTCCGGCGTCGACCGACGCGTGCGCCTCGATCAGCCACACCCGCTGAAGCGCTGTCGCGCGCGTGTCGACGCGCATGCGGTAGGTGATCGTGTCGGTGTCGGCGAGCCCTGGGTTGTTGAGCCGCGAGTAGGGCACGAGCACGGCGCCCTTCGCCGCGAGCCAGTTCGCGAGCGCGCCCATGTTCGCCCACTCGCGCGTCGCGACGGGCGCCCCCATCACCATCGGGAGTTTGCCGGGCCACGGCCGCGTGCGAGGAAGCGTCGCGGTCATTCGACGTCCCCCTGCCACTCAGCCGCGGACACGCCGTCGATCGAGAGGGTGCCGGCGGTTCCGCTCGCGTAGAGGTGGAGCGCGACGAGGCACTGCTCGACGGCCGCGGGGTCGCCGTCGTGGTCGATGGTTGCGGTCGTGGCGATGCACTCGCGCGCCTGCCCGGCGCTCATCCGAAGCAAGCGCGCGTCGGCGATCCACGCGGCACTCGTGGCGGTCTCGCCCGTCCACGAATCCGCAGCACCGCCGAGCGCGGTGAAGCTACTCAGAGTGCGCTCGGGGCGCGGCCGACCGAGGAACGCATACACGTCGACCGCGCCCGCATCCACGTGGAGAGCGATCCCGACGCGGATTGCGAACGGGCGCCCGTCGTGCCGCAGCGGCGCGGGCCACGGCCCAAACGTCGCGACGTGCCGAATCTCGTCGTCGGGCGCGAACGTGATCGGCTGAAGGCCGAGCGTCGCGTTCGCCGACCAGCACACGCGGACCTGTCCGTAGCTGTCCGCGGCGTGACAGAGGTTGCTACGCAGGATCCGCGAGCGCATCGGGTCGAGCGCGCCATCGGCGGAGAGCGACGCTCCACGGATGAGGCCGATCCACTCGGCTGTGCTTGCGCCCAAGGTGCACCTGTTACGCTTGGCGGATGTCTCGCGTGATCACACTGTCTCTTGCGCTCGCGCTTTTGGGGTGCGCCGAACAAGAGCGCGGCCCCTTCGCCGACGACCCCTGGGTCGGCGAGTACACCGGCACGGTCGACGAAGCGGAGCGCCCGTGCGGTGGCGAGTGGACCCGGCGCACCTACGAAGCGTCGGCTTCGGTCGTTGCGACCGAGGACGACCTCGTTATCGCCGCGCCCGACTTCCTCGAGTGCGACGTTTCGCTCGCCGCCCAGGCGGCGGAATGTGAGGGCGTTGCGTACGTCGTGACGAACTCGACGAGAGACGACGCGGGCGTGACGCTTGAACTGCGAGCCGACTACAGCGCGGGCGACTGCCGCACTCGAACAATCACGTTCGTCGGGACGCGCGACTGATCACGGCGCGAACTGACGCGCCGACTCCTCGCCGTCCGAGAAGCCGATTCGTGCGTCCGAACCAGCCACGAACGCGTAGCGCTTCTGGCGTGCGCTCGGCGGCGTGGTCGCGGCACGCGTGATCAGCATCCACGTCGACGCGCCCGGCGTCCATCCGCCGGGTAGGTCGACTGTGACGACGTACCCCGTCGCGCTCACTACCTCGCCGTCGACGACGGTGGGGCTCGCGTCGTCGAACTCCTGGACGAACACGACGTCGCCGGCGACGAAGTGGTCGGCGGCGTCTTCGCCCGACGCGAACGTGCGCGCGTCGAGCGTGATCGCCCACGTCGTGCCGGCCGTGTTCGTCTGCCCGGTGACGAGACCCGCGGGCGCGTAGCCCGCGATGCGGCGCGCGTCGACAAGCACAGTCAGCTGGATCTTCGCGCCGTACCAGTCGATCTCGCGCGCAAGTACGAGACCGATCTGACCGTCCATCCCACGCGCGCCGCTCTCGTTCGGCAGATGCCGCGTTGAGAAGGAGACGGTGCTGCCGAGCAGCGCGTCGATTGCGGTGAGCGGGACCTCGCACGTGACGTAGGCGTAGGGGCCCGAGAAGATCCCAAGGACCGTCTGCGCCACTTCCATGACGTCATCGGGCGTGATCGGAGGCCCGATGTACGCAGAGCGCGGCTCGATCTTGAGGATGCGCGCGGCGGGCGCGCGCCCGTAGCTGCCTGCGTCGCGCACGGTGAACGGCTGCCCGACGGCCTCGCCTTCGCGCGCGTCGTACCCGCCGACGAGCGCGAGCGTGTTGGTTTGCCCGAGCGGAGATCGCTCGTAGGTGGGCCAGCCGATCAGCGTGTCGCGGTCGATGACGAACGTCGCGGCCTCAGTCGCCGACGCGAGCCGCAGCCGCTTGATCGTGAGACGTCCCTGCGAATCGAACGCGAGGAAGTGCGAGACGAGCTGAAGGTCCGGCGTGAGCAGGTCCGCGAGCGCGATCGCCTCGAACGTCGTGTACCGGCGTTGCGTCGCGAGCGCGCTCGCGCCCGCGTACGCCGCCTCCCACTCGGCAGCGTTCCAGTCGCCGGGCTGGATCATCGGCTGCGCGCCGAGGTTCACCTGCTCGGGCGCTTCATCCTCGAGCGCCTGCATCAACGTGAACGTGCCGAGCCCCGAGCTCGTGGACGTCGCACCGTAGGAGCGGCCGAAGCGGATCGAGACCGGGAGCTCGGGCGTGAAGAAGTGGAACCCGGGATCATCGGGCGACGACCCGCGCTCGAGATCGACTGCCCGGCGCGCCGGATCCGAGCCGACCACGCGGTAGCTCTTCTCGGTGTCCGTGTCGGACCACTCGACGAGCGCTGTCGAGCCCGCGGGCGGCGCGGCGACCGCGCCTCCGAGGAAGATGCGGTACGCGGGCGAGTCGGCCTCGAGCGCGGTGTGGGTGCGAGCGATCTCGGGCGTGCCGAAGATGCCGCGCGGCACCTGCCCGCCGCCTCGAACGCTTCCGTGCAAGTACGCGTAGTAGTCGGTCCCTGCGACGATGGTCGTCTCGGGGAGGCCTTCCGGCGCCGTGTCGCTCGTGTAGAGCGCGGGGATGAGAAGGCCGTCGCACGCGGGACCGCGCGGCGATCCGAACGTGTTCCCGCTCGAGCTCAGGATGATCGCCACGCCGTCGGGGCTGCCACCGCTGTACACGCGAAAGCGGAACGCATTGCCGTACGGCTCGATGAAGACCGCCGTGTTCCATCCGGCTGTCGCTGCGTCGATCTCGGACTGCACCGTCGCCAGGAATTCGTCCTGGCTTTCGAAGAAGCCGTCGTGCGACGCGCTCGGGAACTCGATCAGCGGGCGCTCGGAGCCGACGCCCCAGATCCACGCGGCGCTGCCGTGGTCGGTGTACTCGACGTCTGGATTCCCTGGCTTGCGCTGCAGGCTGAGCCGGAACGGCTCCGCCGCCGAGTACCTGATCCCGCGCGCGCCCGTCTGCTGGTCGAGCCCGACCCCGAGCTCGGCGTCGAGGATGCTCGAGATCGGGTCGAGCATGATCGACCACTGCGGCCCGCTCATGCGCGGCGAGCCGCTCACGACGCCGAGCCAGCGCTGCGTCCCGTCACCCTGCGGATCGTCGCCGCGCTCGTAGAGGTGCAGCCGCACGCGGCGGCCCTGCAGGACCGTGACGCTCGACGTGACCTCGGGATAGCGCAGCGTGCTCCCGATGCCGACGTAGTGATGCTGCGCGATCGTGTCCCAGATGCCGCGCGTGCACCCCGTGAACGTGCCGTAGGTGGCGCTGCCGATCGTCGTGGTGCCGAGGCCGGTGTATCGGATCGCCTCGGTGTCGATGTGGAGCACGCCCGACGTGGGCCAGCCCGCAGTGCTCGCGACGACGATCGCCGTATCGTCGTGGTCGACGGTCTGCGTCAGCCACGTCGTGTGCTCGGGCTCGGCCGCGAGCGCGCGCGTGACCTTGCCCCCGACGTCAGCGAGCTTGATCGTCGCACCCTTGGCCTCGAGCGTTGAGCGCTGCAGGTGTGCTCGCTCAGTCGTCTTGAAGCCGTCGAGCTTGAGCGACTCAACGCGCACACGACCGTCGGCCGCTGTGCCCGCCATCTCGGGGCGCGTGACGAACTCCACGCCGAGGCCCTCGATCGACGCGCGCGCGGACAGCGTCCCGCGGCCGGTCGCCTTGAGCATCGCGAGGTTCGTCATGCTGCCTGGATGAAGCGCGTCAGGAAGGTGATGTCCCAGCGGTCACGCCAGTCCGCGACGACAGGTGCGCGCGTGCGCAGCGAGAAGGTCGCGCCCTCGGCGCGGAGCATGTAGACGCCGAGCGAGTCGCCCGCCGCGAGGTCCTCGTACACCTTGAAGCGGTGCGTGCCGCGGACGTGGCGGAAGAAGTGATGCCAGGTCCACGGTGCCGACGAGCTCGCCGCGCTCTCGAACGTCAGCGCGTACGGTTCCATCGGCTGCGTCCAGTCGGACCAGAGTTCGGTCGTGTCGCGCGCGACTGCGTACGGAATGCCGCCGTCCGAGACGGCTTCCTGCACCACGTCCTCGTCGGGCTCGTAGGGCTCCGACACCTTGCTCCACCCGTCGAGGTTCGACTCGATCAGGTAGTAGGGGAGCACGTCGCTCACGTGCTCGTCCGCGGCGCCGAGGTCCCCGCTGAAGCCGAGCGCGCGACGAAGCGCGAGCCCCGCCTCGCCCGTGAACGTGAGCGAGAACGCCGACGAGGCCGAGACCTCGTACTGCTTCAGCGTCGCGTCGAACCCCACCGTGAACGACGCGTCGAGCTCGGCCTGTAGCTGCGCCTGCAGCTCCTCCGCGAGCCGCATCGCGCCGTCGCCCTCCCAGCCGCTCGTGCCCGCGGGCGCGTGCGACATCGGCCCTTCGGAGAGCGTCACCGTGCCCGAGACGAAGCCCCCGACGACGACGCTCATCGGCGTCTCGCGCGTATCCCACGCGGTGAGGTAGACGTAGCCCATCAGGACCACCGCGCATCGGCTTCGCGCACCATCGAGCGGAGGTCGCGCCCGAGCTCGGCGCGCGTGCTCGCGGTCACGACCGGCGAGTTGAAGTTGATGACGGTGTCGCCGCCGCGTCCCTCGCTCTCGGCGCGCTCCTCGGGGCCGCTGGGCTTGTCCTGCGAGCTCGCGCTCGGCTGCGACAGCACGGCCGCGCCCGCACCCGCCGCGACGGCGACGGCGCCGTAGGCCAGCGCCGCTGCGATGTGCTGCGCGCCGCCCGCGTAGTCCTGCGTCGCGAACGACTCGATCGCCGCCGCCGCCTCATATGCCGCCTTGAGCGCAGCCTGCTCGCTGATGAACTCGAGGAAGCTCGCGAGGAGCCCTTTGAAGGCGTCGCCCGCGGACTTCTCGCCAGCGATGATCGCGGTGAGGGCGTCGGTGAGCCCGCCGACGATGACGCCGGTGACGGTCTCGTACGACGCGATCCGCTCTTCGGTCGCGGCCTGCGCGCGCCGCGAGGCCTCGTCCTGCTGCTGGACGAAGTCGTCGAGGCGCTCGAGCTGGGCGGCGATGGCCTCCCGCTCGATGCGCTCGTCGTCGAGAGCCTTCTGGTGCTCTCGCTCGGCGACCGTCCGGTAGTACTCCTCTGCCGCTTCGCGTCGCTCGTCCTCGGCGCGCTTCTGCTCCTCGATGACGCGGAGCACCTCCTCGCGCGCCTGCCGCTCGCGCTCGAGGAACGCGATGACGTTCTCCTGCTCGATCTCTGCGCGGGTCGGGCCGCTGCGGCGCTCCGGCCTGGGATCGCGGTCGCGATCCTCCTGCTCCTGCAGAAACGAGATCGCCTCGCGCGCACGCTCGGCCGACTCGGTGAGGTTCTCGATCTGCGCCTCGATGAAGAGGCGATTCCCGCCGCTCGTTTCGAGCTGCTCGATGCGCTGGTCGATCAGCTCGAGCGCGGTGCGCGCCTCGTCGAGCGTCTCGAACGAACGAGCGTTGAGCAGTCGGTTGACGAGCTGCCCCTCATCCTGGAGCCCGACCGACGCGCGCGCGCGCGCGAGCGCCTGCGCGTTGAACGCGCGCATCTGCTCCGCGGCCTCTTCCGCCTCCTCGGAGAGGCGTTGCATCTCCTCGGCGTGCGCAGCGGCAGCTTCTGCAGCCTCTTCCTGCGCGCGCGCCGTGAGCCCGAGGCGATCGCCGATCGCGACGAACGCGGGGATCGCGGCGCCGATGATCCCGCCGACGAGCGCGCCGCTCGGACCGAAGGCGTTGCCGAGCTGCGCGGTCGCGGCGGCGGTCTGCGCCATCTTCGCGAGCAGCCCGACCCCGCCGCCCTCCGCGCCGAACTCCGCGGCGAGCGACTGCACCGCCGACGCGGCGCTCGCGAGCTTCGTCGTGAAGTCGATCGCCTGCGTCGCGGCCGCGCGAGAGGCGCGCTCCATCTCTTCGAAGGAGTCGGCGACCTTGCCCGCTTTGCGCGCAGCATCGTCGGCGCCGTCGAAGCGGATCTCGACGGCGATCTGCTCCGCGGCCATCGGGCCCTCACTTCGGTGGAGGTGGTTTCTTCGGGCGGCGCAGTCGCGCTTCTTCGGCGCGCGTCGCGAGCAGGGCCATGCGGTAGACGCCGAGCGCGTCGACGAGGACCGCTGGGCTGTCGTCGCTGACGAGGGCCGGGAGGTTCCCGTCCTCGATCGCCCACGCGAGCTGCATCACCTCGGAGACGAGGGCGTCGTAGAACGCGCGCCAAGGGCACGTGTGCGGGCGGTAGCCGGTGACGCGCTCGATGGCCTCGAGGTGCCCGTGCTCCGGCGCGTGCTGCGGCTGCTGGCGGTGTTCGCCGTCGCAGTCGCATCCCCAAGCGTCGCGGAGCTTCCCGAGCTTCAGCGGCTTTCCGGCGCGGGTTCCCTGGCTGCTGCGCTGGCGTCGGGTGAGCTCGACGAGCCGGTCGTCCGCGCCGCACGGCGGCGCTGCGATGCGAGCGCCGCTGCCGTCATGGCGTCCCGACAGGTAGCCAGCAGCGGCACATAGAGCGGCCTGTCGGGGGCGCAAAAACTGGCGGCGACGATCACCTGACCGACGTGCTGGATGTCGTCCTCGGAGAAGACCTCGAGCTCACGGTCGCCGAGCGGACGCGGCTTCGCGCCCTCGCTCGGGCGCACCCACGTCGAGTGCCCGCCGTGCTCGTCGGCGAGGTGCTCGACGCGCGTCACGCAGAGCGCGAACGCGCGCTCGTGCCGATCGGCCTCGGCACGTCCGCGCACGTCACGGCGCTCCGCCTGCGAGAGCGGGCGGCAGTGGAACACGGTCGTCTTCTCGCCAGGGAAGACGGCGCCATCGAGCAGCGCGACATCGCGCTCTTGGATGAACTGGATCCAGCGCTCCTGAGGGATCGCATCCGGATCGAGCGCCGGATCGTAGGTGCGGACCACCTTGAAGGCGCCGCTTCCGCTGCCTCGTCGCATCCCATCCTCCTCTTGACCGCACCGCGTCAGACGACGTGGATGCGGAGCGGCGAGCGCGCGAGCTCGGTCGTCGCGCCGCCGACGTCGGTGTCTCGCCGGGCCTGCCACTGCACCGCCTGCGCGGCCTCACCAGCGGCGCCCGCGACGCGCTGCGGCGCGATGATCTGCACCGTGGGCGCGTCGTAGACGATCGTCGCGCCGGCGTCGTGGCCCTGCGCGTACCAGATCGCGTAGTCGTCGCGGTTCTTCCGCGCGTTGAACCACTTCGTGTCCTCGAAGGGCTCGGTGAACGAGCCCGTCGCGGGCGGCCCGGCGCGACCCGGCACCCATCGATCACCGGTGGGCGACGTGCGCTTCGTGAACACGAGCGACGGCTGGAACTCGATCGCGCTCGCGTCGACCTCGTCGCTGCTCGCGTGCGCCGACGTGCCCACGACCCACGCGCGCATCTCACCGCCGCAGCCGACGATCGGGTTGTAGGCCGAGTACGACGCGTCGCCGATGTCGCCGGTGATCGTGCCCTCGAGCACCTCGTCGCTCGCGATCCAGTTGATGAACTCGAAGGTCCACGCGATCGTCGGCAGGTCGCCGCCGCTGGGATCGAGCGAGAGCTGCGCGCCGGTGCACTGCCCGTTGAGCAGTAGCCAGCGATCGTCGCTCTCGCGCCCGGCGACGAGGAACTGCAGCGTCGAGGACGGGTTCTCGGTGAAGTAGTACGTCGCCCCGCTGAAGAGCGGCTCCGTGTCCAGCGGCGCAGCGCTGAAGGCCTTCTTGAGCGTGACGACGTTGCCGCTGACGCTCTCGATCGGCCGCCACTCGGGCACGCCGTCGCTGTTGATCCGGCCCATGATGCCGCCCGCCGCCCATCGCGACCCGTTCGCGACGTTGATCGCGGTGGCCGTCGAACCCGAGGCGGCGGTGTCGCCTTGCCCGAGTCGCTCGCCACCCATCGTGGCCTTGAGCAGCAGCCCGAGCGCGCTCGTCACGGCGGGCGTTGCGGCATCCGCGGTGGTGCCCGTCGGCGCGATGTTCGTCGTGAACGTGAGCGTCGCCGTGCGCTTGCACGGGATCTGCTCGCGCCACTCGACGCGGGACTGCACCTGCGTCTGCGGGTCGACCTCCGTCATCTGGAGCTCGACGGTCGCCGTGCCCTCGCGCAGCGGAACGTCGGTGTAGTCGGTGAGGTCGCCGGTCCCGTCGGCGCCAGGCGACGACTCGACCAGCGCACGCACGCGCTGCAGGACGTGAAGCTCGACGGACATGGGGCCTCGTCAGGTGGAGATCGCCGGCCGCGAGATGAGGCGGCCGAGGAAGGTGATCGTCGTCTCGACGGGCTGAGCGCCGTCGTTGATCGCGCCGCGCGGCTCGGTCTGCGAGTCCTGCAGGACGAGCACGCCGGACATGATGTCCGTCGGCGTACCGCCCTCAGTCGCGCTGAGGTTGCCGGGGTACCCGAGCGCCTGCGCGATCACGTCCACGTCCTCGGCGCAGAGCGCGAAGAGAGCGTCCCGATCGTCGTCGCTGAGCTGCTCGATCGGCGTCACGACGCGCGTCACGCGCACCACGAAGACGACGTCGTAGAAGCGGATGTTGCCGCCGACTGGCGGCGACGCAGGTGACGGGCGCTGCGTCGTGATGCGAGCCTCCACGCGAGGCCGCACGAGCGCGCGCGTGAGGATGGCCTCGTCGCCCAGTCCGCCGGGCGCATCGCCGTCGAAGCGGTCGGGCGGCGTGGTGCGCAGGGTGCCGGCGCTGTCCTCGATCACCTCGCGCACGCGCTGAAGCGCCGCGGCCGTGTGCACGTAGGCCATCGCGACCTCGTCAGGTGATGCGGCCGGTGATGATGTATTCGCGGATCTGCTCCGCGACGGCGCGCCAGTGGTCGCCGGCGGGCCCGCTCATCTCCAGGACGGGCGCGGCCGGGTCGCCGGCGAACGGAAGGAACGGACGCGCCGGCACGCGCTTGCTGCCGTACTGGTGCGTCGCGCCGTACACGACATTCGTGCCGACCGAGAGGAGGTTGCCCGCGGCGCTGGCCGAGACGCTGTTCCGCAGGCGCCCCGTGTCGACGAGCGGCTTGCTCGATCCCTTCCGCCGGCGCGCCTTGGTCGCCGGCGCGAGCGGCGCGAAGGGGGCACCCGACGGCGATCGCGACTGGTCGAAGGAGTCGTCGACGAGGGTCTTCGTGTCCTCGGCGATCACGCGCAGGATCGGGCTCAGGTCGCGCGCGCGCTCCGCTGCACTGCGCACCGTCCGAATCGCGTCGTCGATGCCGGTCACGCGGAGCTGCGTCATCGCGTCACCAGCTGTCGAGGTTGTCGATCCCGAGGTGCAGCGGCTTGCTGCCCTCGACGCTCGCGTCGCTCTCGCTCGCGGTGATCCCGCCGATCGCCTCCTCGAGGTCCGCGGCGAGCTCGGGGATCGCGACCGCGCCGGAGCGGATGCCCTCTGCGAGGTTGACCTCGACGCGCCACTGCTCGGGGACCGCGATGCGCTTGCGGCCGTGCGCCTTGAGCACGTACTGCCCGAACGTCGCGAGCTTCACGACCTCGGGGATCGTGCCCGAGAGCGGCACGCTCACCTCGAGTGCGAAGCTGATCGCCGAGTCGACGACGGCCTGCGCTGCCGCGAGCACGACCGCGTCGGCCGCCGCGTTGTACACGCCGTCGTCGGTGAAGAGCCTTTCGCGCACGGCCTGCCCGCCGATGAACGCATCGATGTAGCTGGTCTCGATGTACGCGGGCATCGGCGGGCTCCTCGCGCGTTCGAGCGCGGCGCGCTCAGCTCTTCTTCGTCGTCGCCTTCGACGCGGGCTCGTCGACGGGGGCGCTCGGCTGCTTCAGCAGCGAGACGAGCTGCGCGAGCACGCCGTTCGTCATCCGCTGCTCGGGCGTGAGCGGCGGCGCGATCCCTTCCTCGACCACCTCGCAGGCGGTGAGCACCGGCACCGAGCGCTGCGTGATCTTGTAGAACTCGGCCTCGACCGAGCCGCCGTACGTGCTGTCCGAGAGGCCCTTCTCGGCCCACGCCTTGAGCCCGCGCTCGTGGCTCGCACGCGCGAGATCGAGGATCCTCCGATCCTCCTCCGTCTCGACGAGCGCGCGCACCGCGACGACGCGCGACGCGGGCACGTCCACGAGGTGCGTGCCGTGCGGGACGAGCGCGCCCTCGATCGCCTGGTTCGTCGGACGCACCGTCACGCGCAGTCGCGTGCGGGTCTCGTACGCGCTGGTGTCGCGCTGCGTGCCGGCCTGCTGGATCACCGTCTCCATCGTCATCCCTCCGCTCCGAGCTCGATCGACGTCGAGCGCGGAGCGCAGAGGGCGGACCTCTCGCGAGGCCCGCCGTGCGCGTGGATCACGACGGCTTGCCGTAGATCGTCGGCCAGAGGCCGGCGCCGAGCGCGAAGTCCGCCTCGACCGAGCCCACCCACTCGTCGCGGTAGAACCGCGAGTAGGTCTTCTCGTCGTCGAGCGGGATCGGGGTCGGCGCACGCGCCTCGCCGAGCACGAGCGGGCGCAGGCCCGGCTTGCTGAGGTCCATCAGGTACCAGCAGCCGGAGCGCACGCGCGGCGACACGACGACCGTCACGCGGCCCTCGTACACGTTGCGGATGGTGACCGCCGCGACGCGCGTGCCCGAGTCGAGCGAGCCGTCGCCGGCGACGCCGACCGGCTTGTCGATGCCGGCGATCTCGAGCGCGATCGCCTCGTTGTCGACGCCGACGACGAGGTGCGTCGGGCTCATCTCGAGCGGCTCGCCGTTGCCCATCGTCCACGACTGCATCGCCTGGATCCCGGCGCGGAAGCTGGAGTGCGAGAGCGCGTTCGAGGTCGTGTTGCTCTGCGTCGCGCCCGCCGCCCCGTAGGGGTGCGAGCCCGAGATGAGCGCCACGCCGTCGAAGCCCGAGGGGTTCGAGTAGAGCATGTCGAACACGGGCTTCTCGAAGTAGCCCGCGACGGCGCCGCCCATCTCGCGCGCGATCGCGCGGCCGATCGCACCGGTCGTGTCGTGCCGCACCTGGAGCGCCGGCAGGCGGATGCTCTTCTCGTACGGCTTGACCGGATAGCTCTTGCCGTGTGCGCGCAGGTCCTCGAAGCGCTTGCTTCCGACCCACTCCCGTACCGTGCTGCCGCTGCCGAGGAAGGGTGCCTCGAGGGTCATCCCGCTGACCGGGACCTTCTCGCAGATGAGGTCCGAGAGGACCTGGCCCGGGCGTCCGAAGAGCGCCTCGAACGACGCGATGAACGCCGTGTTCGCCGCGGCGTACTTCGACGAGTAGTCGACGATGTCCGTCATGTTCCTGTGTCTCCCGTGAGCGAGTGAGTGCCGTTGGGTTCAGCGCGTCAGTCGCTCAGGTCGCGAGCGAGCCGCGGAAGACGCACACGTGCACGTACGCCTTGCTGTTGCGGTAGGCGACGATGCGCCCCACCGGAACGTCGTTCGTCCCCTCGGTCGCGCCGGCGACGGTCTCGTCGTCGATCAGGACCGCGTCCTTGCCGACGTCGGTGATCGCGAGGTTGGGCGCGGTGAAGCCCTCGACCTGGCCGTGGCGGAGCTTGATGTCGACCGCGCCGTTCGCGCCGCCGGTGTTGTTGCCGCCGCCGTCCGCGACGCCGACCACCTCGACGCTCGCCGCGTCCGTCCCGACCGCGCCGTAGCCCGACGAGTTCCGGACGATGATCGAGCCGTTGTACCAGACCGCGTTCGCCGCCGCGGGGATGGACTCGGGGCGGCCGTCCTCGCCGTAGACGTCACGCACCTTGTTCGCGCTGAGAGCCATGTCGTGTCTCCGTTGTTCGTGTGATCAGCGGAGCGCGATCACGCGCTCTCGCGGGCCTTGGCGACCGCGGCGCGCGCCTTGTCGGCGACGACCGCGCGATCGGTGAAGAGGCCGGTGCCCCAGAGAGCCTCGGCGTGCGTGCGCTCCTCGGCGTCGAGCGACGCCCACGCGTTGCCGCTCGCCGCGACCTTCGGGTTGCCCTTCGGGCCCTTCGGGTCGAGCGGCGTGACGCGCGTGGTGGGGACCGCGGGCGGGAGGCTGTCGGCGAGAGCGACCGCGCGCGTCGGGTTCTCGAGGTGCAGCGCGCGCATGTGCTCGCGCGTCACGTCGTGGATCTTCCCGCTCGTCACGAGCTCGTCGGCGAAGCGGTCCGCGGCGGTGATCTTGTCGGCCTCGGCCTTCGCCTTCTCGTCGGCGTCGATCTTCGCGAGGCGCGTACGCGCCTCGGTGAGCTCGCGCGTCGTTGCGCCGAGCTGGGCGAGGACCGCGCGCATGGAGCGGTCGCTCATCGCCGCGCCGCCGGCATCGGCCTGCGTGCCGTCGGCGGGCTGCGCGCTGGCCATGCCCGCGAGCTCGTCCTTGTGCGTGTCGATGAACGCGAGCGCGCTCGCGACATCGGGGACGCCGAGCGCCGCGATGAGCGCCTGCGTGACCGCGATGCCGTCCTCGGGCGAGACCTCGGCCGCCTGCACCTGCGTCGCGGGAGCGTCCGGTGCGGGGGCACCGCGGGCGGCGCGCCGGCGGGGGCGCTGAGAGCCGGCGGGGGCTCGCTCGCGGCGGCCGGCTCGCTCGGCGGGGGCTCGCTGGAGCCTCCGCCGTCCTGCGCCTCGGCCATCTTCGCGACCGACTCGATCAGCGCGGCGAGCTGCTCGCGCGTGAAGTCGTCGCCCTCGATCTGCTCGAGCGCGGTGAGCAGCTGCTCGCGCGTGATCTTCGTGCCCTCGGAGAGGGCGAGCCGCAGCACGTCGTTGCGGCGGATGCGACGGTCGGAGAGCGCCGGGCCCTCGGTGCTCGTCGCGAGCATGTCCTCGACCTTCGCGGCCTGCTGGAGCGCGCCGAGCGCGTCCATGACCTTGAAGTACACGTCGTCGCCGTCGGCGAGCGTGATCTTCAGCAGCGTCGCGATCTGGTCGAGCAGCGCCTTCGCGCCGGACGAGAGCTGCACGCGGGTCTTCTTCGGCTGCGGCTTGGTCTTCGCGCCCATCTGAGTCGCTCCGTTGCTGGAAGTTCGCGGGCGCGCGGACAGCCGGATCGGCTCCTGCCCGTCGATGAAAGGAATGTTCGTGAGCGCGACGCTCAGGAGGCGCGCGTCGATCTCTTCGTCGGTCTTTCGATCGCGCGCAGCGAAGTCGACGACGACGCTGCAGAACCGGTACTCGCCCGCCTCGATCAGCGAGGCCGCGCGCGCGGTCCACTCGACGTACGCGAAGAGCGAGTCGCCCTCGACGGCGAGCGCGTGAATCCAACCGGCGGCCGGCACGGGCTCGCCGCTCGGCATCATCTCGGTGGCGTGCTCGTAGTCGAAGACGAGCTCGTTCGCCTGCGCGTCGAAGTTGCGGAGGATCTCCGCGAAGCGGTCGCCGTCGAACGTGAACGTGCCGGCGCGGTGGCCCTCCCAGGTGCCCTCGTACACGAGGTGCACCCACGAGCGCTTCGAGTCCTCCGCGACCATCGCGCGCCGGACCTCGGGCACGAACGCGGGCCCGGGGCGCGCGTCCATCACGAGGCGCGCAACGAGGCGCACGCCGCGCGAGGCAGACTCGCGCGGGACGTCGTAGGCGTGCATCGGTCGTCAGAGCTCCGGTGCGGGCGGTGCGTCGAACCCGTCGTCGGCCCGCTCCGGCGGGTCGTCGATCACGCGGCGCGCGTCGACGTCGCGCGCGCGGCGCAGGACCATCGAGCATCGGCAGTTGAATCCGTTGGGCGGCGCGATGCGCTCCCACGCGGCCGAGTCGACGCGGTACACGGTGCGGTCGAGCGCGACGTGCGCGGGCCTCACGCGGTTGTCGCCGGCCGTGCGGTACTCGACGTAGGGCCGAGCGGCCGCGAGGTCGGGGTCGCTCGCGATCGCTTTGATCTGCCGGTAGCGGCCGGCGCCGTACGCGCCCTGGATGTTCGTGCGGAAGACGGTCTCCAGGTAGCCGGTCGAGCCCGGTCCCGCGACGACCTCTCCCGCGCCGAGCGCGCGCGCGAAGTCGCGCAGCGTGCC
Organism: Sandaracinus amylolyticus; assembly: GCF_000737325.1. Classification (NCBI taxonomy): domain Bacteria; kingdom Pseudomonadati; phylum Myxococcota; order Polyangiales; family Sandaracinaceae; genus Sandaracinus; species Sandaracinus amylolyticus. Next base: position 6,958,480 of record NZ_CP011125.1, on the reverse strand, counting down.
GCCCTGCTCGAGCGCGGCGACGAGCGCGTCGTAGGCGCGCCGCACGAGCTCTTCGGTGAGCAGCCGCGACGCGGTGAACGCGCGCGTCCGATACGCGTCGGAGAGCGCGTAGAACTCCTCGGGCGTGAGGATGCCGAGGCCGCCGCCCTCGATCGTGCCGCGCCGGATGAACTCCTCGATCGCCTCGAGGAAGGGCATCCGGAGGAACGGCGGGAGGTCGCCGTCGGCGAGCGCGCGCGTCGGCGCGTCGCCTTCGAGCTCGACCTCGACGACGAAGAGCCGGCCCGCGAGGTCAGCCTGCAGGGCGGGTTGGTAGATGCGCTCGACGAGCGCGGGGTCCTGCTCGTGCTCGACGGCCCACCGCTGCCACAGCTCGAGCGCGCCTTCCGCGGTGCCCGCCTCTTCGGCGAGCGTGGCGAGCTGCTCTCGCGCGGGAGCGAGCCCGCGCAGCGCCTCGAGGACCGACTGCGCGACTAGCTCTTCGGGCCGTCCGATCCGCCGAGCAGCGCCCGCGCGAGCGGGCTCATCTGCGAGCGCGAGGACGTCGGCGTAGTCGGGGAGCGCGGCGCGCTGGTCGTCCGAGAGGACAGGGCGCGCGAGGCTCTCGCCCGACTCGCGAGAGATGGCGTACCGGAGCCGCGCGGCGTCGAGCCGCTCGCTCCGAAAGGGGGCGGCGCCGCCCCTCCCGCGGGCGCCTGCTGCACGGGCTCGCCGTCGGGCGTGACGCTGCCCTCCTCGACGGGGCCGAGGATCTCCAGCGCCTTCTCGCGCGGGATGGTCGGGAACGCGACGACGATCAGCTCGATGCCGGTCTCGCGCGGGATGAGACCCGATGCGACGTCCGCGACGATGCCCTTGAGGGCGTCGATCTGCGCGCCGTTCAGCGCCGCGTCGGCGACCTTCTCGCCGCCCTCCGGAACGCCAGACGGCGCGCCAGGAGTGGGGAGCGCAGGGAGCGCGGAGGCGCTTCCGCTCACGGCCGGGATGCGCTTGTCGCCGCCCTTGCCGGGCCCCCACGCGGGCAGGCCGTCGCGTTCGCGCGCCTCGTCGTAGGTCGCGCCGCCGATGTCGATCAGCTTGTCGCTGACCGTCGCAGTGTCGCCCTCGGGCTGGAGCTTCAGGGTCGGCACCGGCGGCATCACGCCGTCGAAGAGGTGCCGGTTGTGGAAGCAGAGCCAGTAGAGGACGTCGCGCCGCCACGAGCCCGCGAGGAACCGCGCGTCGCCCTGCGAGCGCTCGAGCCGGACCTTGCCGTGCTCGGTGCCGAGGGCGCGCGAGCCGCTGTCGCCGACGTCGACGGTGAGCGTCGCGCCGAGTAGCGCCTTCGCGTAGCCGCGCTCGAAGCGAGCGCACAGCGTGTCGAACACATCGGCGCCCGTCATCGCCGACTCGAGCATCTCGATGAAGGTGCCCTCGTCGACGACGGCGACGCCGTCGTTGCGCATGCGCTCGAGGATCGCCTTCCCCTCGCGCTTCACGTCGCCGCGCGTCGAGGCGGGGACGCGCATGTAGAGGAACGGGCCGCCGTGCCGCTCGCCGGTGGCGAGCCAGTACTTGATCACCCAGCGGTGGAAGAGCCAGTACCACGCGATCGTGCGGAACTCGCCGCTGCGCACCGGGTAGCTCGCGCGCGAGCGCGGCACGTGCACGAGGAACTTGCCGGGCGGGAGCTCGAGGCCCTCGGAGCCGTGCTCGCCCATGTCGTACAGGCGGAGCTTCCACGTCTCGTCGAAGCGCAGGCGCGCGGCGCGCACCCACTCCGCGTCCGAGACGACCCACGCGCCGTGGTCGCGCTTCCAGATGAGCTCGGCTGCCGACCAGCCGACTCCGATCGCGTCGAGCGCGTCGAGCCACGTGCGCTCGAGGTCAGCCATCTCGAGCATCGCTCGGCGGCAGAACTCGGCCGCGCGCGCGGCGTACCGCTGCGCGATCGGATCTGGCGAGTAGCCCGGTTCGAGATCCCAGGGCGCGCCTGCGACCGCGTTGCGGCGGGTGTGATAGATGCCGAAGAGGTCGGCGTCTTCGACGAGGTACTCGCAGAAGTTCGCCCAGTCCTCGGTGCGGCCGTCGTCGGCGCTCTTGAGGATCGACGCGAGGCGCTCGGGCGTGATCGCTCCGAAGCGCGGCGTCGTCCACCGCGAGCGCAGCTCGGGCCCGACGATGCGCGTGCCCTGCGCCGGGCGCGACTCGGGCGCCGCGGCCGGCGTTGCTGCGTCGGTCGTCGCCATGATCGCTCGTCGGCGTTGGCGACGTGGCGCGAGCGCCTACGTGCCGGAGAGGGTCGGCGCGCGCCGTCGGGGATGGGGACGACGGGCGCGCCGGTGAAGTCTCGCGAACCTGCCAGCCCGCGAGACCTCGGACTCTAGCGTTCTGCCCGTCCCGAACCCCGCCGACAACATCAGTCGTGCGGCGAGAGCGGCGAGAGCGGCGGAATCGACGGCCGAGCGCCGTCAGCGGCGGGCGAGCCACGCGCCGAGCCACGCACCGACGTCGACGTCGCAGACGATGATGACGACGACCATCAGCACGAGGGTGAACGCGCTGAACGTCGCCACCAGCTTGAGCAGCTCGACCATCACGCGAAGCGCCACCGCGCCGTCGACGGTGACGCTGTGCTTGCCGACCTTGATGCGGATCGTGTTGGGGATGCGGGCGGGAGTCCGACTGCGATTCGTCATGTCCGCGCGATTCCGGGTGCGAGCGCGCGCTATTTCGGAGCGACCGCCGCTCAGTCCCGCAGCGAACCCGCGGAGAAGCGCCGCGTCTCTGCGCTCCAGTGCGCAGCGCGTCGCGCTCCACCACGACGTCGTCGTCACCCACGCGTTCCCGCTCTCGACGTGGCTGTGCACGTCGTTCGAGAGACGGGAGCTCTGCCGTCACGTTCGCCTTGATCTTGTCGGCGGTGACGTCGGCCGCAGCGACTCGTCCAGCGGAGGCTGCTCACCGCGTCACGGTCGTCGATCCGCCGCGCAGCTTGAGCAGCGCACGCTCGACCCACTCGGCGCTGACCTTCCACGTGCGGCCGACGCGCACCGCTGGGATGCGCCCCGCCTCGCACTGCCGACGGATCGTGTCATCGGAGTAGCCGAGCTTCGCCGCCGCCTGCGTCGTCGAGATCGTCCGCATCGCCCGCCTCCCTCAGCGAAGTCGTACCAGCTCCGTCGACCCGTCGGAGAACTCGACGCGGCATGTCCACGCGGGCAGGTCGTCGCCCTCCGCTGCGGTCTCGATCGGCAGATGTGCGGCGATCGGAGGGCCGCTGGTCCACGCGATCTCGCCGCGCTTGATCGCGCGCTCGAGCGCGCCAAGCACCTCCGCCGGTGCGACGATCCGGACGGGCACGGGGCCGATCGCGCGGATGGCGTCGACCGCATCCGCGAGGTGGCGCTCGACGTTCTCGTTCGTCAGCGGCGGCGCGCTCGACACCGTCTGCATCACGGGCGGCGTTGGGTCGAAGAGGAACGCTCCATCGACCATCCCCACGCCCGCGGGGATGCGCGGGTCGGCGAACACACGCACAGCCCGCGCGGGATCGATTCCGACGTAGTCGGGCCTGAGCTCTCGCTTCGTCATGCGCCCCCCAGAACTTCCCACGTCCACGGTCCGCGCGTCCGCTCCATCCACGTGCGCAGCTCCGCCTCGTGCGTCCAGTGCGTCACGCGCCCGCGGCGGAACGCGCGCCGGGTCGGCGCGCTGTCGACGTAGCGCGCGGCTGTCGCGGGCGTGACTCCGAGCACGCTCGCGATCTCGGCGAGGCCGACGAGCGCGTCGAACGGGATGCGGTCGCCGCGCATCTCGCGCACCTCGCCCGCGTCGACGAGGCGCTGGTAGACCGCCTCGCGCCCGGCGCCCTCGACGAGCTGCACGTGGCGCGCGGTGACGCGCATGCCGGTCTCGCGCTCGAGCGCGGCGGCGAGCTCTTCGTGCGTCACGCCGACGCGGCGGCGGATCTTGCCCTTGCGCCCCGGCGCCGTCGCCTGGTCCACGGGACGCCCGACCATGCGCCACTCGAGGATCTGCCGCTGCACCTCGACGCTCAGCACCAGGTCGCCGAAGACGCGCTGCGTGTCGTACGCGGCGTCGATTGCGCGCATCACGGCGAGCACGTCCTCGCGCCCGGTGGTCGCGCTCGCGGTCCCGCCGCTCGACTGCACGGGTGCCTCGGCGCGGAACGAGGAGCGCACGGGCGCGCCGTCGTCGAGCACCCGGAAGAGGTGCTCGACGGCCCGGTCGATCGACGACCACCGGGGCTCCTGCTCGACGTTGACGTCGTCGCCGCGATCGAGGGCGTCGAGGCGCTCGACGATCGCGACGCTCGCGGGCTCGAGCTCGGCCGTGCCCGGCGTGGTGTAGGGGAGCGGATCGAGGTGCTCGGGCCCGACGATAGCGAGTGCGGTCTCGCGGTCGATCGCGAGCGCCAGCGCTTTCGCGCGGCGCTGGCAGAGGCGGCACGTGACCGCCGCCGCGTCACGGGAGAGGTTGCCGCCCGGGATGCCGCAGAGCGCCTGCGGGAGCCCGCCCTCGGGCGTGCCGTCGAGGTGCACGCGGCGGCTCACGGCCGCCCCTTCCGCTTCGCCTCGTCGGCGCGCCGCGCAGCCTCGATCCCGCGGACGCCCTCGCGCAGCAGGTCGCCGAGCGTGCCGAGCGCCGCGCTCGGTCGACGCGCCGCGCTCAGCGCGATCATCGCGGCGCGGACCGCGCTCTCGACCGCGTCGGCGCGCGCGTGCCGCTCGGCGTCGCTCATCACAGGCCGCGTCTTGCCCGCGAGCCCGCGCAGGTCGACGCGCCCCGCGTGCTCCTCGAGGAAGCCGCGCGCGAGGAGCCACGCGACGGTGAGCCGCTGATCGCCCTGGGCCTCGATGTGCCACGCTTCGAGCGCGACGCGCGTCAGCGGTCCGTGCAGCGCGACGGCGCGCATGAGCTGCACAGCCATCTCGCCGGGCGGGCTCGGGATCGCGTTCTCGACGAGCCTCGCCATCGGCACGAACGCGGGCCGCTCCTCGTCGACGCGCTCCGGCCCGCGTGCCACGGTCTGCTCGTGGGGGAGCCCGACGGCTACGTCTGCGACGCGTGCGGTGTCGGCGTCCGCGCCGAGCCGGGCGTCGTTCCCCTCCGGTGCGGGAGCTGCGGGAGCGACCGACTCACCGCCGTCCGCGTCGAAGTCGACGTTGCGCTCGAGCTCGGTGCGGACGGCGGGATCGTGGTGCGCGCGAGTCTCGACGAAGTGCGCCGACGCGTGAGGAAACGGGAGCGGTAGACCGAGGGCGCGCATGCGCGTCTCCACGAACGACGCCGCATCGTCCACCGTCGCGGCGCGGCAGCGGTGCACATCACGGCGCGTGTACGCCTGGATGCCGTCGTTGTCCTCCTCCGCTGCCGCGGCGCTCGTCGTCGCCCACGTGCGTAGGTGGTTCGCGATGCCGGCGAGCGTGAGCTGCAGCTGTCGCACCTCGGCGACGAGCTCGATGGCCGCGTCGCGCATCGCGCTTCCCTCGTGCCTGCGCCCTTCGTACTCGCGCGCCTGCCACTCGATCTCGCTCAGCCGCTTCTCGTCCATGCCCATCCTCCGCTCACCAGTAGCCCTGCAGCGACGACGTCTCGCGAGTCGCACCCGTCTCGACCGTCCCGGCCTCGTCGCTCGCGCGCTGGCGCACCTGCCAGCCGATCGCCTTCGCGACCCACGCGTCGTCCTTCGCGCCGCCCGCGGTGCCCTTGCCGCGCGCGACGGGCTTGCCGTCGACCTTCACCAACGTGCGGGCCTCGGCCGCGGTGCGCGCGTCCGGCGTGAGCCAGCACCGCTCCTCGATCGCGCGGCGCGAGTCGTCGAAGAGGACGGGCCGCGTCGCGGGCGTGGTCGGCCAGCCGAGGCGCCCGTCGTCGTGCGTGTAGATGCGCGGGTAGGGCGTGACCGAGCTCTCCTCGCGCGTGAGCACGCGGAGCACGGCGGCGCCGTCCTTGTTGCGCTCGGGCGCGACGAGCGCGCCGTTGTACTTCGTGGCGACCCACGCGAGCGCGAGCCCGTGATCGCCCGCTTCGATCGTGTCGCTCGCGAACGTCGCGACCGTGCGCCCCGTGCGCCACTCGCTCACGTCGATCGTGCTCGCGTCCTTGCCGATGCCCTCGGCGACGTCCGCGGCCGCGATGTAGCTGCCGCCCGGCACGGGCTGCTCGTAGACGACGAGCTCGCCGAGCTTGCGGCTCGCGCCGCCCGACGTGACCTCGATCGTCTCGAGGGCGAGCGGCTTCCGCACCTGCTCGCCGAGCCAGTCGGCGCACTCGGTCGGGAGGTACGCGCCTCCCGGCGAGCGGAAGCACGACTGCGGATCGACGGGGTACTCCTGCAGCACGCGCTCGAGCCCGCCGCGCGCGGGGTTGTCGACGAGCGAGCGCCACCACGCGATCTGCTCGTCGTCGCACCCCGCCGCGCGCAGGCGCTCTTCCCACCGGTCGCGCGGTCGCAGATCGAAGTCCGCCGGCACCGCGCGCCGATAGGTCGGGTGCATGTGCCACGGGTAGAAGTGGAGCTTGTACTCACCGCCGCCCGCGAGGGCCGTGGTGCACAGCTCGTAGAAGAGCCCCTGCGACCCGTTCGCGGTCGACTCGATCACGACCTCGCCGCTCTCGGGCACGGCAGCGAGGAGCGCCGTCATCGTGTTCTGCGCCGCGCCCCAGAACGCGACCTCGGTGGCGTGCAGTCGGTTGATGGTCCCCGACCGCCCCTTGTTGTCGGCGCTCTTCTCCGTGCTGCCCGCCTCGACAACGCGGATCGCCGAGTGGTTGTCGGAGAACACGATCTCGCGGCGCGTCGAGTACTTCGGCTTCGGGCAGAGCCCGAGCTCGACGAGCCCGCGCACCATCAGGTGCGCCGCCTGGAAGAGCACCTCGGCGAGCTCGGCGTCCTGCGAGACGATGAGCACCTGCACGCCCTCGTGCGTGCGGGCGTACTGCACGTCGCGGCCGAGCTCCTCGGTGGTGAAGCCGACCTGGCGCGCCTTGAGGATCACGTCGCGCCCGGTGCGGTCGCGCTGGAACGCGCGCTGCTCGGGGTGCCACTTCGAGTAGTCGAACGTGACGATGCCGTTCGCCTTGGTCTTGATGCGCAAGAGCGAGCCGAGCCGGCGCAGGTCGCGCAGGACCTTCGCGGCGTCGCGCGCGACCGCGCGCGGATCGGCTCGCTCCGCCGAGCTCACGTCTCGTCGACGTCCTGCGCGAGCGCGCGGTTCAGGTGGTCGGTGAGGAGCGACAGCGCATCGCCGCCGTGCTCGAGCACGTTGACCTTCGGCAGCCCTGCGCGGTCGAGCACCGCGAGCGCCGCCTGCAGCCGCACCTTCGCGACGCGGGAGTCGGCGCGCGCGAACTCGCTCGGCTTCACGTCGCCCTCGTTGACGTCGAGCGCGTCGGCCGCGGTGTAGTGCATCACGTCGATCACGGTCTGCACCGCGTCGCCGACCTCCTTCGCGAGCTTCGTCCGCGCCTCCTCGAGGACGCGGAGCCGCGCCTGCTCCTCGGTCTCGACCTCGGCCTTCACCTGCTCGCCGAGCTTCGCGGCGGCCTGCCAGCGCTTCACGGTCGTGACGCTGACGCCGAGCTTCTCGGCGACGTGCTTCACGCGCGAGCCCTCACGGAGCATGCGGAGGCCGCGGGCGCGCCGAGCGGCCACGCTCGGCGACGATCCGGGAGCGTTTCGGCCCCTTTCGGCACGGCTCTTGTTCTGCCCGGTCGGCTTCGGCATGGTCACCTCCGCTGCCCTCGGGCAGTCGGGACGCGATCCCCAGCGGTGGCCGGCGGCAAGTCACGGGCGGATGCCAAGGACGGCCGGTCACCGCGATGTCCGGTCCCCGCGGCGCTCGAATAGGGCGGCTCCGGGGGAGAGCCCGGTCGGACCCTCGACGTGGTAGCCCCCCGAGGAGAGCCGGAAGCGGTCGACGGCCGCGCTGCAGGGACGCGGTCCGTTCGCTCACGCGTGTTCGTGGGGGAACGGGGGTCAGCTGCGCTCGCTCCGCTCCGCTCCGACTCGCTTCGCTTCGGTGCGAACGGGAGCAGCTCGAGTACTCCCCAGGGTCCGCCGTCGTCTCCCGCGAGGAAGCGCTCCTCGGCCTCCGGCCGCGTCGCGATCCCGAACGAGTCGATGCGCCCCTCCGCTCTCGCGACGCGCAGCCGGCGCGCGATGCAGTCGAGGCATCGCTCGTACTCGAGCGCGAACACGCAGAGCTTCGCCGGGCAGTCGTTGCAGGTCACGTGCGGGTGCCGCTCCGCGCGGCACGTGTCGAGCGACACGCAGGTCACGGCGCGCTCCTGCGCGGCGCGGCCGCGTCGTAGTCGGGACGCCGCAGCGACTCGCCGTCGAGCTTCGCGAACGCGCCGTCGCGACGCAGGCGGTCCCACGTCCGCGGGTCGTAGATGCCCGCCGTGAACCGCGCGACGACGTCCGCCTCGGCGAGGTTCGAGAGCACGATGGTGAGGTGCCGCCGGCGCGCGCATCGCGCGTCGACGAGCCACGACAGCGCCGTGCGGGCGAGCACCGCGTCGGCCTCGGTCCCGAGCTCGTCGAGGACCAGGAGCCCCGGCGCGGCGTACCGCTCGCGCTCGAGCTCCGCCGCGCGGTCGCGCGACACGTCGCGCAGGTACCGTGCGTAGTCGAGCAGGAACGTCTCCATCGTCACGAAGCGGCCGCCCTGGCGCGTGAGCGCCCACGCTGCCGCGACGGTCTTTCCCAGGCCGGTGCCGCCCGTGACGAACAGGAAGTTGGGTCCGGGGTTCGGCGTGCGCGTCGCCGCCGCGAGCCAGCGCTTCACGTCGCGCAGCGCCTGCGTCGGGTAGAGCTCGTCGTTCATCAGCGCCTTGCGGTCGTCCGGCCGCAGCCGGATCCCCGAGCGCGCGAGTCGCTCGCGCCGGGCCTCGCGCTGCGAGCGCTGCTCGAGCGCTGCGAGGTCCTGCTCGTCGGCGGGCTCCGCCCGCTCGAAGATGGCCCGCAGCTCCGGGCGCATCGTGGTCGGCGCTCGCTCAGCCATGTGCCCTCCGCCCGCGCTCGACGCGCGCCAGGTCCTCGTCGCTCACGTCTCCGAGCGTCCGGTTGAAGTCCGCCTCGTTCGTCGTCCCGTAGGAGCCCGGAGCGCGCGGCGGCGCCCAGCCGCCCGCGACACCTCCGCCGCGTGCCGCGCGCTCGACGCACCACTCGGCCCACCACTCGACGCGCAGGCGCTGCGAGCGGCGCGTCGCGACCCACTCGTCGAACCACGACTCGAGCACCGTGCGCAGCGGCGCGTCGCCGCGGCACCGCTGCGCCGCTTCCGCGATCGACCGGAAGTGCGTCGCGTCGCCCGAGCGCATCACGTGGGCCCCGCCTCGCGCTCCGATGCGCTGCGCCCACACCTGCTCGGCGAGTCCCGCGATCGTCGGCCCACCCTCGAACACCAGCTCGGGGCCGTCCGTGGGTGCGCGCGCGGATCCCGAGCGCAGCGAGGGATCCGGATCGGTATGGGATCGGGATCGGTAATTGGTCGGTGGGACTCCGCTCGGTGTCCCGTCGGGCGTCCCGGCCGAATGTCCCGGACTTGTCCCGGACATGGGCGGGACAGGGTCGGTGTCTGTCCCGTTCGTGTCCGGGACATTCGCGCCCTTGCGCTGCTCGCGCTTCCGGGACCGCTCGTACTCCCGACGCGCTTCGACGTTCTCCTTGAGCGCGTACTCCTGCTGCTTCTCGTAGTCGTGGATGCGGTAGACGTCGCCGTCGTCGTGCCACAGGCCGCTGTTCGAGCCGGGCACGCGCACGTCGCAGAGGCGGCGCGCGAGCTTCGTCAGCTTCGCCATGCTCCACGAGCCGTCGGGGTAGAGCGACGGCAGGAGCGACTTCATGATCAGCCCGTTCGTCGTGTGCCGGTTCGCGTGCGCGAGGCCGCAGACCCACAGCCACGCGGCCTCGGGCCCGACCGCGAGCAGCTTCGGATGCAGCGTCGCTTCCGCGTCGATCCGAACGAACGCGTAGCTCACGCGGCGCCTCCGCTGGACGGTGCGCGTCGCTTCCGCGCCACTGCTGCCTCGGGGGTCAGCCCGAGGACGTAGAGCCGGTAGCGCATCGTCGGCTGCGTCACGCCGGCAGCGCGCGCGAGCTCCTCGATGCCGACCTCGCGACCATCGAACGGCCACGTTCGCTTCGGCAGGTGCCGGGTGTCTCGGCCGCGCGCGACTGCTTCCTCGGCGGACAGGCCGAGTTGTTCGATGCGGTGCTTGAGCGCGCCCCGGTGAATCCCGGTGAGCCGTGCGAGCTCGCTGAGCGAGACGGTGCGCCCGTCGTACGCGATCGAGCGTGCGTTCGCGGGGCCGCGTCGCGGCTGGGTGGCGACCGCGTTCGAGACTGCAGCGCGGCGCGCGCGTTGCGCTCTCGTCTGCCGCTGGAACGTCGTTGCACGCGACGCATTCGGCACGGGCGGAGGCGCGGGCCGGTCGACCTCGCGAACGTCGAGCTCGATGGGCGCGCCGTCGGGCCACGTGGTCGGCAGCTCGCCGCGCGCGTGCTGCGCGCCCACCGCGCACGTCGCGCAGAGGGGCTTCCGCGTCTCGCTGCGGTCGCCGCAGCTCTCGCGCGTGAGCCAGCACGAGAGCGGCGCGCATCGGAAGACCTCGAGGCGGATCACGAGTCGCCCCCGAAGTCGAGCACGGCCGTCCTCCGCTTCTCCGTGTGCGGCTTCCACATCGGAACCTGCTGCGCCGCGCGCGTGAGGCGCTCGACGGTCTTGGGATGCACGTCGAGCTCGATGCCGACGGCGCGACGTCCCTCCTGCATCGCGGCGGCGAGCGTCGTCGCGCTGCCGGCGAACATGTCGAGCAGAAGCTCGTTCTCGTCGGTGAAGTCGCGGACGAGCCGCGCGATGAGCCCGAGCGGCTTCGGCGTCGTGTGCCAGTCGATCGACCGCTCGACGTTGTGCGTCCACACCGCGCGCTCGCCGCCGCCGTTCCAGCGCATCGGCTCGTGCGTGTGGAGGATGGCGATCGACTCGTGCCCGTTCGCGGGGTGCTTGCCGTTCATCTGCGGCGCGCAGTCCGGCTTGATCCACACGCCGGTGCGCACGTGTCGCATGCCCTCGGGAGGCGAGAGCTGGAGCAGCGTCGCGTGCACGTGATCGACGGACGCGACCGTCCAGCGCTGCGGGCGCGCAGCGGCGAAAACCTCGCGCACGAAGTCGATCTCCGCGTTTGCGAAATCGATCAGTTCCTTCGGGTCGCCACCGCCGCGCAGCGTGCGCGCGCCCTCGTGCGTGCGCTTCGTGTACGGCGGGTCGGTGAAGACATGCGCGGGGCGCCCGTGACGCTCGAGCACCAGGGGCAGCAGCTCGCGGCAGTCGCCCTGGTAGAGCGTCACGCGCCCGTCGTCGTATGCGGGGGCGGGGAGCATCACAGCGCAGCCCTTGCGAAGAGGTCGAGCTGCTTGGTGCAGTCGCGCAGCTCGCGAACCGCGCGCGCGAAGTACGAGCCCTTGAGCTCGATCCCGATGGCGCGCCGGCCGAGCTTCACCGCGCTGCGCGGCTCGCTGCCGATGCCGGCGAACGGCGAGAGGACGACGTCTCCCGGGTTCGACCAGAGTCGAATGCAGCGCTCGATGAGGTCGAGCTGCAGCGGGCACATGTGCTTCTCGTCGCCGTCCTCGCGCGCGACTGCGGCGTTGAGCACGTTCGTCTGGTCGATATCCATCCAGACGGGCGAGGCCCACTGCTGCCACTGGTCGAGCGGGAAGCTCTCTTCGGTGTGCGTGACCGGACTGACCTCCTCGCCTTCCTCCGCCCAGCGGCGGAATCCGAGGACGTACTCCGCGAGGCCCTGACGCGAGAAAGTCGAGTCGGTGCGGAGCTGCTTGTAGAGCAGTCCGTGCGCCTTCGTTCTCTGCATTTCGGTGACGGGGCATTTCCAGATCGTCACGCGAGAGTGGTATTTCCAGCCGGCCGCCTCGTGGATGCGGATCAGCTCGCCGGGGAAGTCGCGCAGTCCCGCGCGGCCGTCGCGGCCCTTGTAGTCGACGAGGTCTTTGCAGTGCACGAGGCAGAGCCGGCCGGGGCGCGTGACGCGCAGGAGCTCCCGCACGAGGAACGCGTAGTGCTCGAGGAACTCGGCGTCATCGACGCTGTTCCCCATGTCGCGCTCCGAGTCGCTGTAGGTGTAGAGGTTGGAGAACGGCGGCGAGTAGACGCTCAGTCCAATCGACGCGTCGGGGATGCCGCGCACGACTTCGACGCAGTCTCCCTGGTACAGAGTCCAGTTCTCGCCCTCGGCCTGATCGAGCACGTGAGTCATGCAGCCTCCGATCGGAGCCAGTTGGGGAGTCGCATCGGCGTCGTTGCGCGATAGCGCTGGACCGCCGCCTCGCGCGCCTGCGCGCGGCGCATCGCCGCGCTCATCTGCACGCGCATCTCGTCGTGCCCGTCGCTCTTCGCAGTGAGCAGCTTCCACACGCTCGCCTCGGTCGAGGCCATCGCGACGTGCACGTGGACGGGGCGCCGCTGGCCGAAGCGCCAGCACCGGCGGATCGCCTGGTAGAACCCCTCGTACGAGAACGTCGCGCCGGTGAACGCGACGCGCGCGCAGCGCTGGAAGTTCAGCCCCCACCCGAAGATCGACGGCTTGCTGATCAGCACGCGCGTGCGCCCGTCGGCGAAGTCGATCGCGACGCGCTCCTTCCGCTCGAGCGCGTGCGAGCCGCGCACGTCGACCGCTTCGGGAATCACCTCGCGGAGCGCGTCGGCCTCGTAGTCGGTCTCGCACCAGACCAGCCACTGCTCGTCGTAGTCGCGCGCGACGAGCTCGCCGATCTTCGCGGCGCGCGCGGTCGCGGTGCGGCGCCGCTCCTTGTGGATGGCGGTCGCGCTCATGTCGGGCATCCGGAAGAGCCGGTCGCCGCGGTCCGCGACGAGATCGACGTCGAGGACGTGCGGCGTGATCGTCAGCTCGGGCAGCGCGTATCCGTCGTCCGGATACCCGAGGTCCGACGGTCGCCCGACGCACATCGCCCAGCTCGCGACCCAATCCCAGAAGGGCGCGACGGCGTGGCCCTTGAGGCGGTAGGTGCCGAAGGTGCTCGTGTCGTTGATGAACCAGCGCGCGATCATCTCGTGCGAAGCCATCACCCCGAGGAACTCGGCGTGGTTGCCGAGCTCGAGGTGATCGTTGGGCGCGGGCGTCGCGGTGCACGCGAGGCGGTAGGGGACGCTCGCGCACGCATCGATCAGCGCGCGCTTCGTCTTGCCCATGAAGCTCTTGAGGATCGAGCTCTCGTCGAGGACGACACCCGCGAAGACGCCTGCGCGCAGCGCGGCAGCGAAGCGGTCGAGGCGCTCGTAGTTCGTGATGACGATCGGCGCGGCGCCCGCCTCGTCCATGTCGCGCGCGTAAGCGACGGGCACGTCGATGTTCGCGCCCTCGCGGATGGTCTGCTGAGCGACGGCGAGCGGCGCGAAGATGAGCACGCGCCCCGCGTGCGCGGCGACGTGGCGCGCCCACTCGAGCTGCTGCCGCGTCTTGCCGAGACCGCAGTCCTCGAAGAGCGCGGCGCGGCCGCGCTCGAGTGCCCATCGCACGCAGTCGCGCTGGAAGTGGAAGAGCCGCGCGTCGAGGTCGCCGTGCGGCACGGGAGAGCGCGGTGCCTCGACGTGCTTGCCGGCGAGGAAGCGCTCGTACTCCGAGGCGTTCTGCCCCTCTTGCTCCGTGGCGCGATCGCGGCGATGCGCGTGCCCAGGGGCGGGCGCGGGCGGGCTCATGCCTGCACCTCAGAACGCGCGACCCACTCCTCGCAGCTCGCGCAGATGCCGTCGCCGACGATCGGCGCGCGGCATACGCATTCGCCGATCACAACGACCGACTCGTCGCACGTCGCGAAGTCGAGCTCTTCGACCTCCGCGCGCTCGGTGCGGTCGAGCCATGCGTTCCAGTCCTCGAGGAGCGTGCCGACGTGCGCGAGCGTGTCGGCGGCGATGAAGCACAGCGCGCGCGTGACCGCGAGCGCGACGCGAAGCCGCATCATCGCGACTTCCTCCGCGACCCGACGGCGCCGCCGCGCTCGGCGAGCAGGCGACGCAGGTGCGCCACGCGCGAGGCGCGCACGCGTTCGACGTCGTCCCACTCGCGCAGTTCTCGCTCGATGTCGTCGACACTGAGGTGGCCGTCGCGCTCGCCCTCGCTCGCCGCGCGCTGCACGTCGCCGAGCTCGACGACGACGTCGTGCAGCGAGCGCGGGTGCGCGTCCTCGTCGGCGACGGGGCGCAGCTCGAGCCCGTGCGCGGCGGCGCGCTCTTCGATGAAGAGCCTCTCGACCGTGGCGGGCAGGAGCTCCAGCCACGCGAGGCGGAAGTGCTCGGTGCCGCGGAACGCTGCGTACAGCTTGTTGTCGCGAAGCCCGAGCGCGCGGGCGACGTCCACGACGCGCGTGCCGGAGCGATGCACGAGCGCCTCGATGCGCTCTCCGATCGTGATCTCCGCCTGCTTCCGGGCGGCCTCGGGAACGAGACTGAACGGCTGCTCGGGGATGCTCACGACGCGCGACCTCCCTGACGCGCGCTCGCGGCGCGCTTCACGTTGCGAGGCGTGGCGACCTCGCGGATCCCAGAGCTCGATACGGACGCGCTGTCGCTGACGCGGCGGTTCCGCGGCGGCTCGTGCGCGCGGTCGAGCCGCGCGATCACGAACGCGACGTACCCGCCGAGCAGCAGGCACGCGAAGAGGACACGCACCAGCGTGTCGACCGTCGAGGGCTCCACGCTCAGGCCGCCGCGTCCGGGGTTGCGCTGTCGGCCGGAGGGTCGCCGACGCCGGTAGCGAGCCACTCGATGCACGCGCCGGTCGCTTCGGCGATCGCGACGATCGAGTCGATGCCGGGCTCGATCTCGCCGCGCTCGTACTTCGACAGCGTCGACTGGTTGATCTTCGTCGCCTCGGAGAGCGCGACTTGGGTCATCCCCCCGCGTGCTCTCCGCAGCCGTTGCCCCATCGCGACGCGGCGCGGATCTCGGTCACTCATGGGACTCGACCCTACGTCGAATCCTACTAGGCGTCAAGGATTAGGCGGTAACGATGTCTCTTGCAGCGAAACACGCACCATGCGCCTATCCAGGCGTGAGCGACTACGCGCGGGAGCTGGGCGAGCGCCTCAAGGTGGCGAGGGAGGCCGCCGGACTGACGCAGCAGCGGGCGGCCGCCGATGCGGAAGTCGATATCGGGACGCTCTCCAAGTACGAGCTGGGCAAGGTGGCCGAGCCGTCGATGGCGAAGGTGCGTCGGCTGGCCCTCCTCTACGGCGTGCGCGTCGAGTGGCTCGACTCCGGCGACGGCCCGATGAAGCACGGACAGGAGCGTGTCGAGCGCGACGACGAGCTCGGCTACCCGGAGATCGAGGCCTACATCGAGGCCCACCCGGAGCTCGAGCCCGACGAAATCGCGGCTGCTCGGCGTCTTCGGCGCAGCGGTGGACCCGACGAGATCACCTACGAGGTGGTCGACGGCTTCGTGCGCGGGTGGCGCGCGCGGAAACGTGGCCGCGCGATCCAGAGGCCGAAGCTCACGGAGTAGTCATCGCTGCCGCAGGCTGAGCTGCTCGGCCTCGCAGACCACGATGACGCGGCGCCACGGCCCGTCGACGAGCGGTACCGCGTAACAGAGCTCGTCGCCGCGAACCTCCGCGCCCGCCTCGAGCGCCTGGTCCGCGAGGCCGCGTTCCCATCGCGACACGCGGCGAAGGCGGGGCTCGACCATCAGACCCGGCGTGAACACGCGGCTCGTGACGCGGCCGTTGTCGATGATCGTCGCGACCGCCTCGCGAACCTCGACGATGCGGCGCGCGATCATCTCGGCGCTCGCGTTCGGGTGGCGGTCCCGCAGCTTCAGCAGCGACCACGCCGTGCGCTTCAAGTCGAGGTCGAAGTCCCAGCGAGGTAGGAGCATCGCGCCCGCGAGGTAGCGCGCGCCCTTCTCGCTGTCGTCGCCCTCTATGCGAAGCACCCAGTGCCCGCATTCGTGCGCGATCAAGCCGTGGCGGCGGACCAGCCGCACCCGTGGGTTCACGCGGATTACCTGCGCGTCCGCGTCGAGTTCCGCGCCCGCGCCCGACCAGGCTTCGATCTCCAGGCCGAGCCCCTTCGCGAGCTCGAATGCGCTGACCGGCGCCCCGACCTTCGCGCGCTCGAGCGCTCGAGCGGCGGTCCCCTCCCACCTCAGCCAGGGCGACTCCACGTGGTGATCGATCCCTATCTGCGGATCGATCTCCAACGGAGAAAACGACGAAACTCGTGAGCGAACGCACGAGTTCACGAGCACGCTCCGCCTAGTACTTGACACCTAGTCGGATTCGCCGCAGGGTAGGCCCATCGACGACGCGCTGAGCGCGACGCGGAGGGCGGGATGGCGAACCGACGGGTCACGATCGAGGGCAGGCCGGCACCGGGACGGGCGGCGGCCGCGGGCTTCGCGGTGGCGGTGCTCCGCGTCGCGGAGACCGGCGCGCTGCTCGAGCGCGACGGCCGCGTCGTCGAGTCGGTCATCGTGCTTCCGCACGGCGTGCGCGCCGCGGGCGAGCGTCTCGCGACCAGCCTCGGCCTCGAGGTCGCGTCGTGAGCGCGTCGATCAGCACCGACGACTGGATGCCGATCGAGCGGCTCCAGGAGATCGTCGAGGAGGGCGGCGGCACGTGGCCGACTTTCGATGCCGCCGAGTACGAGGCGGCCTGCGCGCACATCGACTCGTGGCGCTCCGCCCGCCCGCGCGGGGTGCGCCGCGTCAGCTACACGACGTGGTCGAAGCCCGGGCACCCCGATGAGGTGCGCGCGTTCGCGACCGATCGGAGCGCGTTCGTCGCCACGGGATGCGGGGCCACCGTCGCAGCTGCCGAGCTCGACCTCGCGCGCAAGCTCCCGCTCCCCGCGCCGGCGCCGCTCCCGACGCTTGCGACGTACGCCGAGATCGCGAAGGTCGAAGGTCTCGCCGACCTCGGCACGGAGCGCGACCACAGCCCGCGCACCGACGGTGAGACCGTGCGCGTGGGAGCGGCGGCGTGATGCGCTGCGACGGCTCCATCCGCATGCGGAGCGGCGACCTCGAGGAGTGCCCGGGCTGCCGCGACTGCAGCCCGCTCCCGGGCCCTCGTGAGCCGCGCTTCGTCGCGTACGAGCCTCGCTGGGGCTGGCTCTACGACGACGGCGTCTGGCGCGAGATGAACGGCCGCGCGATCCGGAGCGCGACCGCGGCCGAGCTGAGTGCTCACGGTCTCGCGCCGAGCGCGAGGGCCGCGTGAGCGCGAACACGTACTGCACGCGGTGCGCGACGTGGACGAGCTTCGGCCGTCCGTGCCCGTGCCCGCGGCGCCGGAGCGAGCTCGAGCACGTCGTGCTCGCCGCTGCGGTGCTCGCGACCGAAGAGCGCCGCGCGACGCCTGTGCGCGCGATGGCGAGGTGGATGAAGCGCGTCGCCGCTGCGCGACGCGGTGAAGGGAGATCGTGATGTCGACGACGAGTACTCGGGCACCGCAGACGCAGGCACGCACCACGCAGCAGCGCCCGCCCGCGCAGCGTCCCGGCGCGTCCCTCGCGCGCGCGCAGAGTGACGCCGCGGTGCGCGGCACCTTCCACCTCCCCGAGCAGGTCGAGGACGCGCTTCGGAAGGCGCAGGAGCGGTGCCACCTCGTCGCGCCCGCGACGACCGCGTCGGCGCTCCCGGCCGGATGCTCGGTCGCGATCTCGCCGGTGTTCGTCGACGTCGCGACCGAGACCTACGGGATCCCGGGATCGGGCGACGACGGCGGCGGCAAGCGCGGCCTCGGCAAGAGCGTGCTCGATCGGATCTTCGCGGCGGTGGGCGGCAGCTGGGACCCGCAGCAGACGCGCCGCATCGACGACGGCTCGGACCCCTACTTCGTCCACTACCAGGCCGTCGGCCACGTCCGGAACTTCGACGGCTCCGTGCGCGTCGTGAAGGGCGAGAAGATCGTCGACGTCCGCGAGGGCTCGCCGGCGATCCAAGACCTCGTGTCGGTGTCGCTCGCGAAGCTCCGGAAGTTCGCCGAGCACAAGAACAAGAGCGAATCGGAGCTCCGCCGCGTCGCTCGCGAGCGCGCCGAGAACCAGGTGCGCGGTATCCGCCTCCACATCCTCGGCCACGCCGAGTCGAAGGCGAAGAACCGAGCGATCCGATCGCTGGGCATCCGCACGTCGTACACCGTCGAAGAGCTGCAGAAGCCGTTCGCGGCGGCGCGCCCGATGTTCACCGGGCACAGCGACGATCCGGAGCTGCGCCGCATGTTCGCGCAGCGCATCGCCGACACGTTCCTCGGCACGACGACCGCGCTCTACGGAGCGCCCGCCGCGCTCCCCCCTGGGAGCCCGCCGCCGCCCGTGGGGATGGCGCGCCGAGACGCGCTCGACGACGGGTTCGACGAAGACGCGATCGACACGCACGTCGTCGACGACGCGCCCTCGCGCGCCACGTCGCGTGCGCCGCAGGACGAGCGCGCGGACGAGACCGACGACGCGGGCGAGCCCGCGGGCAGCTCCATGATCCTCCCGTTCGGCCGCGCGAAGGGCACGACGATCGGGACCGCTGACGACGAGGACCTCGAGTGGGTCGCCAACGCGCTCGCGCGGATGGTCGAGGACCCGCAGAAGTCGCGCTTCCGCGACGACAACCAGCGGCTGCTCGACGCGATCGATCGCGAGCTCGCGCGCCGGCGCGGCGAAGAGGAGCCGCCCGAGGACGCTCCGCCCAGCGACGACGACTACCCGACCTGAGCGGAGTCGCGATGTCGAAGCCTCCGCACGAGCGCTCCGCCGAGGAGTGGCACGAGTCGATCTGCGCGCAGCTCGCTCACCACGGCCTCGGCGCGAGCTCGGACCCGAAGCTCCGGAACGCGGCGGCGCACGTCGCGATGGTGGTCGCGCACGCGATCAGCGAGGCGCGCCGCTCGAGCCCTGCACCCCGCCGCGTCGCCGCGCGCCGTCTCCCGAGGACCGGAACGTGACCCGCATCGCCGTCATCGCCGATTCACACTTCGACGAGCACTCGCGCTTCGACGAGTGCGTGCGCGTGCACCAATGGATCGCGGACGACATCCGCGAGCGCCGCGTCGATCTCGTCCTGCACAGCGGCGACGTGTTCGAGCGCAAGAGCTCGCCGCGCGAGCGCGCCGCGGTCGCCGACTGGCTTCGATCGGTCGCGCGGTTCGCACCCGTCGTGATCGTGCGCGGCAACCACGACGCGCCGGGCGACCTCGCGCTGTTCTCGAAGCTGCGCGCGCAGTATCCGATCATCGTCGAAGAGGCCGCGGCCGTGCACGTCGTGGCCGGCGTCGCGGTCGCGTGCCTCGCGTGGCCGCGCAAGGCCGAGCTCGCGGCGCGCGCGCCGGATCTCGACCCGTCGGATGCGTTGCGTCGCGTGCTGCTCGGCCTCGGGCAGCAGCTCGCGGAACACAGCGGCCCGCGCGTGTTGCTCTCGCACGCGATGGTGCGCGACTCGCGCGTGAGCACCGGGCAGCCGCTCGTCGGCTGCGACATGGAGCTCGGCGTCGAGGACCTCGCGCTCGCGAACGCCGACGCGTACGCGCTCGGCCACATCCACATGCCGCAAGAGTGGGAAGCGGCCTCGCAGCCCACCGATCGCCCCTGGTACGAGGCGACCGCGCCGGTGATCTACCCGGGCTCGCCGCGTCGCACTGCGTTCGGTGAGGTCGAGGAGAAGGGGTACGTGGTCCTCGACTTCGAGAACCACGAGCCCGTCCGCGTCACGCGCATCACGACGCCGTGCGCGCGGATGCTGCTCGTGAGCGCCACGTGGGAAGCGGGCGCGCTCCGCTGGGACGGCGAGCACCAGACGCCGGACCTGATCGGACCACTAGAGGGCGCCGAGATTCGGCTCCGGTACACGGTCCGCGCGGACGAGCGCGTCGCGGCGCGCGACGCTGCCGTACGCGTGGAGGCGGACTGGCGCGCGCGCGGCGCGGTCAACGTGAAGCTCGAAGACGTCGTGGTGGCGATGAACGCCGCGCGCGCGCCCGAGGTCGCGAAGGCCCGGACGCTCGAGGAGAAGCTGCGCGCGTTGTGGGCCGCGCGCGGCGACGTCGACGAGGACCGCGCCGCCCGGCTGTTGCCGCGCGCGCACGAGCTCGAGGAGGCCGCGTCGTGATCCGATTCGATGCCATCGCAGCGCGCGGGATCGGTCCGTTCCGCGACGAGATCCGCGTCGATCTCTCGTCGATCAGCGGCCGACTCGTCGCGGTGACAGGCGAGAACGGCGCCGGGAAATCGACGCTGCTCGAGCTGCTCGCGGGCGCGCTCTACCGCGAGTGCCCGACTCGCGGCGCGCTCGCCGCGCTCGCGACCACGCGCGACTCGTTCGTCGAGGTGCGCGCGGTGAACGGTGCGCCGTGGACGATCCGGCAGACCGTCGACGCGATCACCGGCAAGGGCGAGTCGATGGTGCTCGACGCGCTCGGCGCGCCCGCGCTCATCGCGGGGAAGGTGCGCGAGTTCGACGGGTGGGCCGCGCAGCACCTGCCTCCGCGCGAGGTGCTCTTCGCGTCGACGCTCGCGGTACAGGGCTCCGCGGGCTTCGTCGAGATGAAGCCCGGCGAGCGCAAGGCGCTGCTCCTGCGCGTGCTCGGGATCGAGTGGTACGAGCGCCTCGCCGAGGTCGCCCGCGAGCGCGCGCGCGACGCCCGCGAAGCGATGGAGCGCGCCGCCGCGCGACGCGCGGAGGTCAGCGGTGCGTGCGTCGACGTGGCGACCGCGGAGGCCGAGCTGCGCGACGCGGAGCGCGGTGTCGAGGAATGGGCCGAGCGCGTCCGCCAGGCGCAGGAGGCCGCGCGTCATGCCCGCGCCGAGGAAGCCCGGATCGCGGCGCTGGTCGAGGCGGCCCGCACCGCGCGCGAGTACCGCACCGAGCTCGACGCGAAGCTCACCGCAGCGCGCGCGAAGGTCGCCGACCTCGAGGCGCGCGCGCGCAACAACGTCGCGCTGCTCGAGCGCACGGAGGAGATCCGCGGCGCGGTGCGACGCGCGGCCGAACTGCGAGAGCAGCTCGCTGCGGCCGACGCCGACATGCTCGTCGCCGCCGAGCAGGCGCGTGCGGCGAGCGCGCAGGTCGAGCCGCTCGCGCGCGAAGCGCGAGAGATCGAGGCGCGCGTCCGCGTGCTCGGCGATCGCGAGCGCCGCGCGCACGACGTCCTGCGCGGGCGCGACGCGGTGCGCGCCGCGGCTGCGCAGGTGTTCGCGCTCGAGGCCAGCGTCGAGACGGCGAGCGCGGCGGTCGACGTGGCGCAGCGCGCGCTCGAGGAGCAGCGCGAGCGTCGTCTCGCAGGGGCGGACGATCGCGTCGCGACGCTCCGCGCCGCGCTGCAGTCGACCGTCAACCTGGTGGACGCAGGGGCGAGCGCCGACGAAATCCGCGACGTTTCCGCGAGGACGCTCGAGCAGGATGACGCGGCGGTGCGCGCGGCGCGCGAAGCCCCCGCTGCGCTCGCGGCCGCAGGAGACGCCGTGCGGTCCGCGCGCGAGAACCTCGCGCACGCCAGCGACACACTCCGTGTCGCGCGCGAGCGCGCGTCGCGGCTGCCGGCTATCGAGGCCGCCGAGCGCGAGCTCGTCGACATCGGCGAGGAGCTGCGGACGCTCGACGGGCGATCGCGCGACCTCGACGCGCGACAGCGGGACGCGGGCTCGGCGCGCGCGAGCGCCGACGCGACCGCGAACGCGAGCACCGCGGCCGCGCGCGCAATCCGCGCGGAGCTCGAGTCGCTCGCGAAGGTGCTCGAGCTGGTGCCGAAGCTCGACGCGGCCGAGGGCCGGCTCGCCGAGCTCGAGCCGCAGCTCGAGTCGGCGCGCGACGCGGTCGACACGCTGGCGTGCGAGCTCGAGATGGTGCCCGAGCCCGCGCCGATCCCGCCGGCGCCCGACGTGCGCGCCGCGGACGAGGCCTCGGCCGCGGCCGAGGAGCGCGCGCGCCGCGCGCACGGCGCCGTCGCAGTCACGCAGCGACAGCTCGAGCACGCGCGGGCGACGGCGGAGCGTCTTGCCGCGCTCGACGCGGAGCGCGCCGACCTCGAGAGCGAGCTGGCGGACTGGACGCGGCTCGCAGCCGACCTCGGGCGCGACGGACTGCAGGCGATGGAGATCGACGCGGCCGGGCCCGAGCTCTCCGCGACGATCAACGACCTCCTGCACACGTGCGTCTCGTCGCGCTGGACGGTGACGATCGACACGACGCGGATCTCGGCGGACGGGAAGCGCGTCCTCGAAGGCCTCGAGGTGCGCGTGCTCGACACCGAGCGCGGGCGCGAGGCGCCGGTCGAGACGTTCAGCGGCGGCGAGCGCGTGCTCATCGGCGAGGCGGTCTCGCTCGCGCTCGCGATGCTCGCGGCGCGCAAGAGCGGGTTCGAGGGCGTGACGCTCGTGCGCGACGAGAGCGGCGCCGCGCTCGATCCGGATCGCTCGCGCTCGTACGTCGCGATGCTGCGCCGCGCGGCCGATCAGGTCGGCGCCTCGCGAGTGCTGCTCGTCTCCCATTCGCCCGAGGTCGTGGATCTCTGCGACGCCCGCATCGAGATCGCGGGCGGAAAGGTCGAGGTGCGGCCGTGAGCGCGGCGATGACGGTGCGCGCGCAGGTCGTCGGCATCGGCTTCGACGTCGACGGCCACGAGCGGGTGACGCTGCGCATGAAGCCTGAGGACGTCGCGCACCTCGCGAAGGCGGGCGCGTTCGGCCGCGTGGTGCGCGTGACGTTCGACCCCGCCGACCCGAGCGCGCGCGAGAGCGCTGACGAGGATGGTCATGCCGCGCGGTGAGCGAGCACGACGCGCTGCCACGCTCGCGGAGCGCCGACGTGGTCACCAAGTCGACCTCTTCGACGGGCTGGCGGGCGAGCTCGTGGTCGACAACTTCGCGGGCGGCGGCGGCGCGTCGACGGGCATCGAGGCTGCGCTCGGCCGCCCCGTCGACATCGCGATCAACCACTGGCCGGAAGCGATCGCGGTCCACACCGCGAACCACCCGGCGACGCAGCACTTCGTCGAGGACGTCTTCCACGTCGACCCGCGCGAGATCTGCGCCGGCCGCCCCGTGGGGCTCGCGTGGTTCTCGCCCGACTGCACGCATCACTCGAAGGCGAAGGGCGGCAAGCCGCGCTCGAAGAAGATCCGCGGGCTCGCGTGGGTCGCGGTGCGGTGGGCACGCGAGGTGCGCCCGCGCGTCATCGTGATCGAGAACGTCGAGGAGTTCCTCGCGTGGGGCCCGCTCGATCGCGACGGGCATCCGATCAAGGGGCGCGCGGGCGAGACGTTCCGCGCGTGGCGCCGCAAGCTGGAGAGCTACGGGTACGTCGTCGATCACCGGCTGCTCGTCGCGGCCGACTTCGGTGCGCCCACCACGCGACGCCGGCTCTTCGTCGTCGCGCGACGCGACGGCGCGCCGATCTCTTGGCCCGTGCCGACGCACGGCCCTGGGCGCGCGCGCCCGTGGCGCATCGCTGCCGAGGTGATCGACTGGTCGCTGCCGACGCCGTCGATCTTCACGCGCTCGCGGCCCCTCGCGCCCGCGACGTTGCGCCGGATCGCCGAGGGCGTGCGCCGATACGTGTTCGAGGCGGCGCGCCCGTTCGTCGTGAAGTTCTACGGCACGTGCACGGCGACCGACATCGGCGCGCCGCTGCACACGGTCACCGCGGGCGGCGGGAAGTTCGCGCTCGCGGTCCCGACGCTCATCCAGACCGGGTACGGCGAGCGCGAAGGGCAGACGCCGCGCGTTCCTGGACTCGACAAGCCGCTCGGGACCGTCGTCGCGGGCGGCGCGAAGCACGCCCTCGTCGCCGCGTTCCTGACGAAGCACTACGGAGGCGTCGTCGGGCACGGCCTCGAGCGCCCGATCGGCACCGTCACGACGCAGGACCACCACGCGCTCACGACGGCGGCGCTCGCGCCGGTCGCCGACTGCCGCGCCGACGTCGGCGCGTTCTTGCGCGCGCACGGGATCGAGCCTCGGCCGATCCGGATCGGTCGCGAGCGATACCTCATCGGCGACATCGGCTCTCGCATGCTCGCCCCGCGCGAGCTCGCGCGCGCCCAGGGCTTCCCCGAGGACTACGTGATCGAGCGCGGCGCGGGTGGAAGCCCGCTCACGAAGACCGACCAGATCGCGCTCGTCGGCAACAGCGTGTGCCCGCCTCTCGCGGAGGCGATCGTGCGCGCGAACGTGCGGCATCCCGCGGAGGCCGCGGCGTGATGCATCCGAGCGCGAAGAAGCGGCACCGGACCGCGAGAAAGGCAGGAGGCTGATGGACGTCGTGATCGATCGACGCGCGCTCGCACGCGCGCTGGACCCCGTCGCGAAGGTCGCGACGAAGAAGAGCACGATGGTCGTGCTCGAGAACGCGCACATCGTCGCGCGCGACTCGGTGCTCAGCCTCACTGCGAACGAGACGCACCGCGCCGCGCGCGCGACGGCGCCGGCGAAGATCGCCAAGTCGGGCGAGGCGCTCGTGAGCGCGGCTGCGATCGCGGCGGCGGTCGCGAAGCTCGGCGGCGACGAGGTGCGCCTCTCGGCGGCCGACTCGTCGCTCGTTGTGTCGTCGGGCAGCGCGCGCGTGCGCCTGCCCACGGCGCGCATGGACGACTGGCCCGTGCCCCCGTTCGCCGCGACCGAACAGGGGTGGATCGAGCTGCCCGCGCAGGCTCTCCGCGACGTGTTCGCGGCGTCGTACGCCGTCAGCAGCGACACCTCGCGCCCGCACCTGGGCGGACTGCTCCTCGAGGTCGAGGGCTCGGCGCGCACCCTGCGCGCGTGCGCTGCCGACGGGCACCGCCTCGCGCTCCACACGAGCAAGCTCAAGGAGGCCCCCGCGGGGTCGTTCCGCGTCGTCGTGCCGTCGGAGGCGATCTCGCTGATCACGAAGGCGATGGGCGACGCCGAGCGCGTCGACGTGCTTCGCGGCGACAAGCTGTTCGAGCTGCGGGTCGGCGCGCTGCGCCTGTCGACGGTGCTCCTCGACGACGGCTTTCCGGCGTACGACCGCGTCATCCCGACGGGGCACCCGACGCGCATCAGCGCGGCGCGCGCGGAGCTCATCTCGGCGATCGACCTCGCGATGCTCGCCAGCCCGGACGGTTCGGGAGGCGTCTCGCTCGAGCTCGCGGCGGGCTCGCTCTCGGTGAAGGCGGAGTCCGCCGAACGCGGCGAGGCGCAGTCGGCAGTCGCCGTCGATCAGCAGGGGCCGGACACGCGGATCGCGGTGAACGGCGTGTACCTGCGGCATGCGCTGAACGCGCAGGTCGACGACGTCATCACCGTCGAGCTCGCGGGAGACCTCGATCCGCTCGTCGTCGTCGACGCGGCGCGCGAGCGCCTGAACGTGACCATGCCGATGAGGAACGCGTGATGGACACCGTGCTGCATCCGGGGCCGTTCCGCGCGGAGCTGCGCGAGGGAGCCCACGTGGTCGTCGACGCGCGCGGCGTAGTTGTCGCGCGCGTCGAGGGCGAGTGGCCGCACCGCACGGCGGAAGCCTTCGTTGTCGCGCTGAACGAGCGCGAGCGCGTGAGCGGCCGTCTCGTCGAACTCGACTCCCTGCTCGAGCGGCACGACCGCGAGGACGTCGATGACCTCGACAACTACATCGACTACCTCGAGGAGCGTCCCCACGTCGACGACTGGCGCAAGCTCAAGGCGCAGCACAGCGCGCTCGAGCGTGAGCTGAAGGAGGCGCGCGAGCTGAACAGCCGGCGCGCGCGAGAGATCTCCGAGCTGCGCAGCACGTGCGACTGTGGAGAGGGCGCGTCGCCGTGACCGCCGAACGAGTCACCACCGCTCTGCGCTCGCGAGCGTTCCTCGCCGCGAACGAGCACGAGCTGCACGAGGGTATCGAGTCGGCGCTGCGCTACGACGGCGTCGAGTTCGAGCGCGAGGTGCGCCTCGACGCCCGGAGCCGCGTCGACTTCCTCACCGACGACGGCGTCGCGATCGAGGTGAAGGTCGATGGCGCGGTGGGCGAGGTGGCCCGGCAGCTCGAGCGCTACGCGCGCTCGCCGCGGGTCACGAGCGTTGTCCTCGTGACCACTCGTGCGAGGCACCTGACGCTCCGCTCGTTCGCGACGATGGCCGACAAGCCGCTCGCGGTCGTGTGGCTCGGAGGCGTGGCGTGAGCGCCGCGCGCGATCTCGCGCGCGAGCCGCGCGCCTTCGGCACCGCCCGCCTCGTCATCGGAGATGACGGTCGCCGGTGGTGGTCCATCGAGGCCGCGCCGTCGGTGATGCTGCGCCTGCGCCGCCTCTTCCAGGGATCGGCGCGCAGCGGCAAGCGCATCGTCGTCGCCGACACGCTCGAGGCCTGTCGCGACATCGAGTGGGTCTGCGAGCGCTGGCGTCTGTCGATCGAGCCCGCCGACTACGCGGCCGAGCGCGCGGGCCGCCACCGTGAGGCGGAGGAAGCCGTCGAGCGCATCCTCGCGGCCGGCTACCTGCCGCGCACCTTCGACCTCGCGATCCAGCCGCGCGAGTACCAGCGCCGCGCGGCCGAGCTCGCCCTCCGCACGCGGCAGCTCCTGCTCGCCGACGACGTGGGCCTCGGCAAGACCGCCTCGGCAATCTGCGCGCTGACCGATCCGACGGCGCGCCCGGCGCTCGTGGTCACGCTTACCCACCTGCCGAAGCAGTGGGAGGCCGAGCTCGCGCGCTTCGCGCCGGGCATGCGCGTGCACCGGATCCGCGACGGCGCGATCTACGACATTGCGGCGTGGGGCCCGCGCCGCCGCAAGCGGCGCGCGGGGCAGCTCGAGATCGCGGGGACCGAGCCGAAGCTCCCTGACGTGATCGTCACGTCGTACTCGAAGCTCGCGAAGTGGGCCGACGTGCTCGCGCCGATCGCGAAGTCGGTCGTGTTCGACGAGGTGCAGGAGCTGCGCAAGCACGGCTCGAACAAGTACGAGGCCGCGACGCAGATCGCGCAGGCCGTCGACCTGCGCGTCGGGCTCTCCGCGACGCCCATCTACAACTACGGCGCCGAGATGTTCAACGTGCTCGAGGTGCTCGCGCCGGGCGCGCTCGGCAGCTGGCCCGAGTTCGCCGCGACGTGGTGCGGGAGCGAGGGTGCGGACCGCGAGAAGGCAGAGCTAAAGGACCCGCGCGCGTTCGGCGCGTGGGCTCGAGAGCAGGGCTTCATGCTGCGCCGCACCCGCGCCGACGTCGGCCGCGAGCTGCCCGCGGTGACGCGCGCCGCGCAGCACGTCGACTGCGACGCGAAGCCGCTCGAGGAGATCCAGGGCCGCGCCGCCGAGCTCGCGAAGATCATCCTCGCGCAGGACCAGAAGGGCTTCGACAAGATGAAGGCCGGCGGCGAGCTCGATTGGCAGCTCCGCCGCGCGACCGGGATCGCGAAGGCGCCGTTCGTCGCCGACTTCCTGCGCCTGCTCGTGGAGAGCGGCGAGCGCGTGCTCTGCTTCGCGTGGCACCACGCCGTCTACGACGTCATCGAGGAGCGCCTCAAAGACCTCGGCGTCGCGCGCTACACGGGCGAGGAGAGCGCGACGCAGAAGGACGCCGCGCGCGCGGCGTTCGTCGACGGCAAGGCGCGCGTGCTGCTCATGTCGCTGCGCTCGGGCGCGGGACTCGACGGGCTGCAGTCGGTCTGCCGCACCGTCGTGTTCGCCGAGCTCGATTGGTCGCCGGGCGTGCACGAGCAGTGCATCGGCCGCGTGCACCGCGACGGCCAGACCGACCCCGTCGTCGCCTACTACCTCACGACCGATCAGGGCTCCGACCCGATCGTGATGGACGTGCTCGGCGTGAAGCGCGTGCAGGTCGAAGGCCTGCGGAACCCCGACGCCGAGATCGCGGCCGCGCAGCAGATCGACCCCGACCACATCCGGAAGCTCGCCGAGAGCTTCCTCGCGAAGAGGAGCGACGACGATGCGTGATGAAGCGCGAGCGCTGATGGGCGGCGGGAGCGAGGAGGCGGTCGACCGCGTGGCCGCGCGGCTGCTCGCGTCGGCGCAGCGCGTCGAGCAGCTCGAGCGCGAGATCGACCTCGAGCGGCAGCTCGTGAAGAACGCCGAGCGCGGGCGGCAGCGTGCGATCGCGGAGCGCGACGCGGCGGAGCGCGAGCGGGACGCGCACGGAACTCGCATCGAGAGCGCGCGCGGGCATCTCGAGGCGGCACGCGACCGCGTCCGCGTGGAGGGCCTCAGCTGGGCGTTCGGCGCGGCTATGGACGCCCTCCGCGAGCTCGGAGGCGATCCCGTGATCGACGAGGAGCGCCGCGATGCGTGAGCGCGAGACGACGTGGGAGGAGCGCGCGACGTGGGACGTGTGCCCCGTGTGCGCTGCGCCCGACGGCGAGTGGTGCAGCTCGGCGGTCGGCGCGCAGCTCGGCTTGCGCGTCGACGGTCGGCGCATGCAGGACGGCGAGGGCGCGCACCTCGCGCGACTTCGGCGCGCGCCGGTACGCGTGCGGATGGTGCCCGCGTGAAAGCGATGTCGAGCGCGTCCGCCGATCTCGAGGACCTGCTCGTCGGCGAGCACGGCGAACTCGTCGACACGAGGCAGGTCGCGGCGGTCCTGCGGATGACGAGTCAGGGCGTCCGGATGCTCGTGCAGCGTGGCCGGCTCCGCCCCGTTTCGACCCGCGGAGCGCGCGGGCTGATGCTGTTCCGCACGCGCGACGTCGCACGGTACCTGGAGGGAGAGGATGGGTCGAAGACGCAGAGCGAAGATCGAGGGGGTGCAGCGGCTCCCGGACGGCCGCTACCGGCTGCGCGGGGAGTACGTCGACCCGAAGACCGGGAAGCGCCGCGAGCTCGATCGCAGGGTGGAGGCAGCGGACGACCTGGATGCGGCATCGATCCGCGCGAAGCTGCTCGACGAAGCGACGGCGGGCCGCGCCGAACGAAGGGCACGCGCTCGCCTCGGTGAGGCGCTCGACGCGTGGCTCGCGTCGAAGGTCCTCACGATCCGACCGAGCACGCACGACCGCTACACGACGGCCGTCGAGAAGTGGAAGGGCGCGATCGGCGAGTACTTCCTCGACGCGATCGAGCCCGACGACGTGCGCGGCGTGCTCGCCGGGTGGCGCGACAACGAGCGCGCGACCGAGACCATCAACGGGAGGCTCCGCGTGCTGCGCACGTTCGCGAAGGACACGCGCGCGCCGCACATCGTCGACGGCGTCGCGGCGCTCCCGACGACTCTCGAGGAGGACGAGGCGGCCGAGGACGAGGGCCGCGGCCTCACCGTCGACGAGCTGCGCTCGCTGCTCGACGTCGGTCCGCGCGCGCCGCTCCTCCTGCTGCGCGAGGACAAGAAGACGCCGCGGTTCAAGACGCTGCCGAAGGGGTGGGCGCGCGCGTGGGCGTTGGTCGCGACGCTCGCGTGGACGGGGCTCCGCCCGGCCGAGGCGGCCGCGCTGCGATGGGACGACGTCGACCTCGAGGCCGGCGTGCTCCGCATCCGGCGCTCGCACTGGCGCGGCATCATCGGGCACCCGAAGGCGCGCGCGTCGAAGCGCCGCGTCGCGATCGCGCCCGAGCTCGCGTCGCTCCTGCGCGCGCACCGCGAGACGATGCTGCGCCAGCAGTGGGCCGGGACCGAGAGCGGCCTCGTGTTCCCGTCGCCGCGCTACGGGCGGCCGAGCAAGGCGAAGCGCCGCAAGGGCGAGCTCGTCGAGCTCACGACGAACACGTACGCGCGGAAGACGATCGAGAAAATGATCGAGGCGGCCGGGATCGATCTCGGCGAGCGGCCCGCCCTCTACTGCCTGCGGCACACGATGAACAACCTCGTGCGCCAGCACGCGACCGAGGAGGTGCGTCGCTCGATCATCGGTCACGCCGAGGAGGTCGAGACGTACACGCACGTCGCGATCGAAGAGCAGCGCGCAGCCTTCTCGCGGGTGACCGCGGTAGTGCGGGCTCGAGCACTCAGCGAGGCGTGAGCACGACAACGTCGTTCGCGACACGCACGCTGCACCTGCTGGAACCGTCGACCAGACGAGGCCTGAACGCCTCCAATCCGTCGGCGAAACCGGCGTTGAGAAACGCCTTCGGTACATGCTCCTTCGCAGCGAGCAGCCGCGAGCGAAGGTCGTCCGCAGCATCCACCGACATCTCCCCGCTCTGCACCGCAAACGCAACGAGGTCGAACATCCGCAGCACCGGCACCGGCACTTCGACGTCGTTGTTCAGGAGCGTCCTGATCGCGTTGCCGTCGTTCGAAGTGGTCGGCATCTGCAGCGTGAGCGCCGCCGCGTACGTCGACGACTCGCCGATGTCGACGTAGCGATAGTAGTCGTCACGGAGATCCTGGAGACGCTGCCAGATCGCGTCAGGTGACTCCTCTGCGATCGCGCCGCTCAGCTGGCTTTTGATGCGCCGGATCGTCGGGACGCCTAACACCTGTATCAATCCGCTGTCGCTCGCGGTTCGATACCGACTGGCCAGGTCGCTTCGTGGGCGACTGAGGAGCTCCGCGTCTACCTCGGGCACGACGGTCGGCTGAACGCCGAAGCGGTCGCGCAAGCACTTCAGAGGCAGCGTGCTGCGCCCGATGAACAACTGGAAGACGACGTCAGCGTCGCACAGGAGCAGAGGCGGGTTGGGTGGCTGCACGGGACCTACTCGATCCCGGGCACTCGATCTCCGAACCGCTCCATGAAGGTGCGACGATCAACCATCAAAAGCTCGGCGCCCTTCGACCAGCTCACCGTCCCACGCTCGACGGCACCGACCACGGCCTGAACGTACGAAGGCGGCAGGTACAGAGGCACACCGACCGCCGTCGCGGTGCGCTTCTCGAGCCAATCCGACTTCTTCTCAGGATGGCGCCCGAAGTACTTCATCGCGGGCAGCGCCCGTTCCGTCAGCTGCTCAAGGTGCGCGCGGTAGTCGAGCGTCTGCGCGCGAGCTGCGCCTTCCGCATCGAGGAACTTGCCCTCCACGGCGGCCCTCAAGATCACGCGCGCCTCGACCTCGAGCTTCGCGACGAGCGTCGCGAGGTCCTCGGCCTCGAGGCGCTTCCAGTTGATGCCGGATGCCTGTGCGACGTGGCGAAGGACGCTCGCCGGGACCAGCATCTCCTGAGCGAAGGCGTCGGCACGCTGCTCTGTGACCGATTCCGACAGCGAGCCGATGGAGCTCTCGTCCTCGGTCTTGAAATCGATCGATGCCCCTTCCGACTCGGCGTCGAAGATGAGGTGCGCGATCTCGTGGCACAGCACGAAGTTCCGATGGAACCAGCTGCTGCGGAACGAGTTCGCGAAAATCGACGGACGGATCGCCTGCGGCCCGGACTGAACGTAGAAGCTACAGCCTTCGATCTTCGAGTCCGGAACGGGCGTTTCCACCACGAGGACGCCGAGATGACGGAGGTGCTGCCGAAAGACACTGCCGATGCCGGTCGCTCCCTGCGACAGGCCCCGCTCGGTGCGCAGTGCGCGCGCCGCGATCCGTCCCTGCTCCGCAGGAGACGCGGTCTCGTCCATCGCCTTGCGCTTCGCACCCCAGAAGACGTTTCGCCACATCATCGAAGGCGAGGAGCCGGTGGTGGCGCATTCGAACTGATCGCAGGAATGCGCCAGCCGGCGAAGCACCGCGACGTACGTCCGATCTGTGGCGGATACGCGGTCCTCACGCATCCGGAACCACACCCCGGCCATCTGGGTCGGGCTCGGCAGCTCGCCTCGTCGTGCGAGCGCGGGCACCGGCGTTCCAAACAACTCGCTCAGCGAGCGCGCGTACCCTGCGGGGATGGTCTTCTGACCCGCGATCCACTCGTCGAGCACGCGCGGGCTCACCCCGATGATCTTGGCGCACGCGCCCTTGGTCAGCTGCGCAGTCTCGAGAAGGTCCTTCAGCATCGGCCTGCCGTCAGGATGTTGGGAACGTGCGAGCCCTGCTCGCATTGGCAAGACCTGAGCAAACGACGCGCCGCTCGTGCAACGCGCTGCCGCGGTGCACGAAGCTGTGGCAAAGGTACCGCGCCTGTGCCGTTAGGCGCCATACCACTCCAGCGAGACGGCCCGCCCGGCGCCCCGGGGTTGCCGGGGATTGTGCCGGGGATCTCGGCGCCATCGATCACTGGAAACTGAGAGCGGGACAAGGGATTCGAACCCTCGACTTCAACCTTGGCAAGGTTGCACTCTACCACTGAGTTAGTCCCGCGAGGGACGGCCTATCTAGCCCGACCCCCCGGAGCCGTCAAGGACGTTTTCGTCATTCGTAGCGAACGCCTTCCGCGGGCAGCAGACGCGCGGCCCACCAGCTCGGCAGGAGCGTCGCGACGAGGCAGATCCCCAGCGCGATCAGCACCGTCGTGCCGAACTCCGACATGCTCGTCCGCACCGGCACGTGGTCGATCAGGTACACGTGCGGATCGAGCGGGAAGCGATAGCTCTCGAGCCAGAACGAGACGCCTCCGCCGAGCGCGAGCCCGATCACGGTGCCCACCAGCCCGATGATCAGCCCCTGCACCAGGAACACGACGAGCACGTGCAGGTCGTGCGCGCCCATCGCCTTCAGGATCGCGATCTCGCGCTTCTTCTCGAGCACGATCATGATCAGCGTCGCGATCACGTTGAACGCGGCGATGAAGATGATCGTCGCGATCACCAGGCTCAGCATCACCTTCTGGATCTCGAGCGCGGTGAAGAGGTTGTGGTTGAGCTCCTGCCAGTCGAGCGTGTGGTACGGCCCGCCGCCCAACACGCGCTCGAGGCGACGCGAGATCGCCGGGGCCTGCTCGAGATCGTGCAGTCGGATCTCGACGCCCGTGACGCTGTCGCCGTGATCGAAGAACGCCTGCGCCTCGTAGAGATCGGCGTAGACGAGGCGCGAGTCGTACTCCTGGAAGCCCGCCTCGAAGACGCCGATCACGCGGAACTCGCGCGAGCGCGGGGTGCGCGCCTCGGCGTGGAACATCGAGGTGTCGAGCCCGGAGAGCGGGCTGATCACGCTGACGCGATCGCCGACGTGGAGGTCGAGCGTGCGCGCGAGCGTCGCGCCGACGACCACGCCCGGCAGTGACTCGGTCGGCGTGACCTGCGCCTCGGTGTCCTCGAAGAGCACGTCCTCCACCGGCCCGTCGGACACGCTGGTGTCGGTCCCTTCGAGCGCGGCCTCGGCCTCCTCGGGGGTCGGCACGCGCACGACCGGGAGCTCGTCGAGCGGCTCGTCGTCGTCGGGCGTCTGTTCTTCCTGGCTCGGCGCCGGCGCGCTCGCCGCGGACTCGGTCGCGCGCGCTGCGTCCTCGGGCGCGCTCCCGTCCGCGATGCGCTCGAGGAACGCATCGAGATCGAGGCCCTCGGTGCGCGCACCACCTTCGTCGTCGGGCCTCCGCGGCGGCGCGGCGCCCTCGCGACGCAGACCTTCGAGCGATCCGTCGACGAGCTGGGTCGGGAGATCGAGCACCGTGGGCATCGCGACCGGATCGACGCCCTTCACGAGCACGCCCGCGATGCGATCGCCGCGCGCGAGCATCATCTCGTTGATCACGAACGGCGCGGCGCCGGCGACCTCCGGCATCTCCATCGCGCGCGCCATCACGTCCTCGTACTCCTCGAAGTCGAGGCCGTACTTCATGACGAGCACGTGCGCGTTGACGCCGAGCACCTTGTTGCGGAACTCGACCTGGAAGCCGCTCGTGATCGACATGACGACGAGCAGCGCCGCGACGCCGAGCGCGACGCCCGAGACCGCGATGAACGTGATGACCGAGACGGTCTTCTTCTTCTTCGACCGCAGGTAACGCAGGCCGATCGTGAGGGCGTAGTCCATGCGGTGCGGACGCGCGGGTCCTCTATCACGCAGCGCCGGGCCGAGCCATCGCGGGCCCCGACCGAACGTGGGATCGCCGGCGAGAGAGGTCTCTCGGCGGGTGCTGGCCGGGCGAGGGCGACCGCCTATATGCTTGCTGTAGAGATGTACCTTCGCTTGGCTGGGCTGCTCGCGGCGTGGGTGGCGCTCGCGGGCTGCCACGAACGCACGACGCTCGATCTCGACGCGGGCCCTGCGGATGCGTCCCCACCGGGCGCGACCGGGCTCATCGAGATCGAAGGGCCGACCACGCTCGCGCTCGCGCCGGGTGAGCACGCGGAGTTCGTCGCGCGCTGGACCGACGCCGACGGCCGGCCGGTCGCGGTGCGCGACGTGTCGTTCGCGCTCGAGGGCATGGCGCGCGACTCGACGCTCTTCTCGCTCGGCGGGCGCACCGACGAAGAGGGTCGCGTCACCGGGATGGTCATCGCGGGGAGCGAGACGGCGACGTTCCGGCTGCGCGTCGTCGCGCCCGGCGCTCGCGCCGCGTACCTCGACGTCGCGGTGAGCGGCGACGGGTTCGGCAGGCTCGTGGTCGCCGTGGAGGGCGGCGACGGGCGCGACATCGCGCAGCGCACGGTGCTCGTGCACCAGTCGACCTCCGGGAGCGTGTCGTGCGAGGACGCGCTGACGCGGCGCGAGGCGGATCGCTCGCGCACGACCGACGCGCTGGGCGAGGCGGTGTTCGCGCCGCTGCCGGCGGCGCAGCGATTCACGATCGTCGCGCGCGCGACGAGCAGCGCGTCGGTGATCGTCGCGGAAGGGTGCGTCGCGGACGTGACGCTCGAGCCGACGGGCGACACGCGCGCGACGGTGACGCTCGTGCCGCGGACGCTGGGCATCGAGGGCGAGTACGACGCCGAGCTCGCGCTGCAGGCGGGGACTGCGCCGCGCGTCGCGGCCGACACGCTCGCGATCGCGCTCGAGGCGGCCGTCGTCGCGAGCGGCGGCGATGCGTCGATGATGCTCGACGCGCTCGAGTCCGCGTTGCGCGATCGCGGCGCGATCGCGGCGCTCTCCGCGCTCGAGGCCGCACGTGCGACGGGCACCGCCGAGCGCGACCTCGCGACGCGTCTGGTGGTGGAGGAGGCGAGCCTGGTCGGCGGCCTGCAGCTCGTGCTCGACGAGGTCGTCACGCTGCACGACGCGCTCGTCGTCGACGGCGTGCTCTTCGTCGCGGGCTCGATGGACGGGCCCGTCGCGTCGTTCACGCGCGGCGAGGTTCGCCTCGGCGACGCGGACGCGGAGCCCGTGATGATCGATCTGCGCGAGGTGGGCATCACCGCGCGAGCGCCCGCGAGCGTGCGCTGGACCGCGGAGACCGACGTGCTGCAGCTCGAGTCGATGCGCATCGAGCTGCCGATCGCGACGCTCCTGCTCGCCGGCATCGACGCGCTCGCTCGTGCGCGCGGCGTCGAGAGCGCGGGCGGGCTGATCGCGTCGCGCGGCGGCTGCGACGTGCTGCAGGCGTGGATCGCGGAGCAGGACGAGATCGGCGCTGCGTGCTCGGCGGAGTGCGCGACGGCGGCGTGCGACGCGGTCGGCGCCGCGGTGATGACGCTGGCGCGCGGCGCGACGGAGCCTCTCGATGCGCTGCGCGCGCGCGTCGTGCTCTCGGGACCGCTGACGAGCGAGGACGCCGACGGGAACCTCACGGTCGACGCGCTCCGCGCAGCGGCGCTGAGCGGCGCATGGCGCAGCGCCGACGGGCTCACCGGCGAGCCGATCGACGCGACGTTCGGCGGCGCGCGCATCTCGCCGCTGCCGTGAGCGACTCGCGTTATCCGCTCGAGGCCGCGCGCACGCTCCGCGCAGAGGAGCAGGAGGTCGCCGAGCGCGCGCTCGCTGCGGCGATCTCCGCGCACGACGCGGCCC
The DNA here is from genome assembly GCF_000737325.1 of Sandaracinus amylolyticus. Classification (NCBI taxonomy): domain Bacteria; kingdom Pseudomonadati; phylum Myxococcota; order Polyangiales; family Sandaracinaceae; genus Sandaracinus; species Sandaracinus amylolyticus. The sequence continues at coordinate 6,922,801 of NZ_CP011125.1, read as the reverse complement.
AGCGCGCGAGAGAGCGCGCCGAAGAGACGCGGCGCGCGCACGCGGCCGAGACCGAGCGCGTCGCGCGCGAGGAGCGCGCCTTGGACGGGCGTACCGCGCTCGACCTGATGCGCCTCGAGGAGTGGATCGCGCGTCGTCGGCGCGAGGAGCGTACGCTGGCGTCGCGTGTGAGCCACGCGAGCGAAACGGAGCGAACGTCCGAGCGCGCTGTCGAGGAGGCGCGCGCCGCGCTGGCGACCGTGCGCGCCGAGCGTGAAGCGGTCGAGCGCCATCACGGCGCGTGGCTCGATGCGCGCCGCCGCACCGCGGAGCAGAAGGAACAAGACGAGGCCGACGAGCGCGCGTCGCGTCGTCGCTGAGCGCGGGAAGCGCGACGCGGGCCCGCGGTGTTGCAGCCGCGGGGAATTTGCTCGGTGGGATCTCGCTCCCTAGAGTGGCTCTGGATGGTCGGGGCTGCGTCGCGTCGCACGCTGCTCGGCGCGCTCGCCGCGCTGTGCGTGACGTGTCACTCGCAAGTGAGCCCCACACCGTCGCACGCCGACCCCGAGCCTGCGCCGCCCGAGAGCGCACCGTCGGGGTTCGATGCCGACGTGGCGCGTGTGGATCCCACGTGTGCGCTGGGCACGGCGCGCGCGCGCCTCGATGCGAACGATGCGGTCGAGGCCCGGCGCATCGCGCTCGCTGCGTCGGCGCGCGAGGGTGAGCCCGATCGCGACGCGTTGGTGTGGATCGCGGCGCGCGGCGCGGAGCGCGCAGGAGAAGTGCCGCGCGCCATCGAGGCGTGGTCGTCGATCGACGCTGCGACGCCGCTCGGTGGCTGGGCGCGGCTCGCGGCGGCGCGCGCGGCGCTCGAGACCGATCCGGCGACCGCCGCGACGCTGCTCGCGCCGCTGGGCGATCTCGACTTCCCTGCTCGCGACGAGGCGCGCGCGCTCGAAGCGCTCGCGCGCGCACGCGCCGGCGCGGAGGACGGAGACGCACGCCTGCGCGCAGCGATTCCGAACGCGCGCAACGCGACGCGCGTCGAGCTCGAGCGTGCGCTCGCGGACCTGCTCGCATCACGCGACGACGTCGCTGCGCGCGTCGAGGCGCTCTCGCTGCTGCGCGGGATCGACGCGCGCGGACCGAGCACGCGTGCAGGGCGCGAGGCGCTCGAGCGCGCGAACGAGGTGCTCGCGTCGCTGCCCGCGGAGCGCCGGCGCTCGCTCGCATCGCCCTCGATCGAGCAGCAGATCGCGCGCGCCGATGCCCTCGCTGCAGCGATGGACCACCAGGGCGCGGAGGACGCGTACGCCGCGCTCGTGCCGCGGTTGCGCGACGATCGTGCGCGTCGCTGCGACGTGCGTCTCGCGCAGGGACGCTCGATGTATCGCAGGCGCGCGCGCCGTGAGGCATCGACGCTGCTCGTCACCGTGGCCGACGAGTGCCGCGAGCACGAGGACGTGCGCGCGTGGGCGCGCTACTACGCGGCGAAGTCGTACTCGGCGCTCCAGGCGTACCCCGAGGCGATCGCGCAGTACGACGTGCTCGCCGAGGAGCTCCCCGGCCATCGCCTCGCCGACGACGCGCTGATCAACGCGGCGCGCCTCTCGGAGGAGCGCGCCGATCCCGACGGGATGCGCGCGCGTCTGACGCGCGTCGTGAGCGAGTTCGTCGGCGGCGACATGCGCGGCGAAGCGCGCTTTCTGCTCGCGTGGAACGCGCGGCGCGAGGGGCGCCTCGCGGACGCGCTGGCGCAGCTCGATGCGGCGCTCGCCGAAGGCCCGGGCGCGCACGAAGCGAGCGGGGAGGGCGCCGAGGACGTGCGCGGGCGCGCGGCGTACTGGCGCGGTCGCGTGCTCGAGCAGCTCGATCGAGCGAGCGATGCGGCGGCGCAGTACGAGGCGCTCGCGCGCGCGCTGCCTCTCGCGTACTACGCGCAGCACGCGGTCGCGCGGCTCGCGACGATCGACGCGGCGCGCGCGCGCGCGGTGATGCCCGCCACGAGCAGGTCGCTCCCGCCGCTTCGGTTCGCGCGCCGCGCGGAGCTCGATCGCCCGGCGTTCGCGCGTGCGGTCGCGCTCTTGCGCGCAGGGGAGATCACGTGGGCCGAGCGCGAGCTCGAGCACGCGGGACTGCTCGCCGCCGACGCGACGCCGGACGCGCTCTGGCTCGCCGCTGCGCTCCTCGATCGCGCGGGCGCGCACAGCAAGGCGATGGAGCTCGCCCGCCGTCGCCTGCGCGCGCCGCTCATGGCGTCGATGCCCGAGGGGCGCGCGCTCGCGCTCTGGCGCATCGCGTATCCGCGCGCCTATCACCCGCTGATCGACGACGCCGCACAGAACGAGGGCGTCCCCGCGTCGTTCGTGCGCGCGATCGCGCGCGAGGAGTCGAGCTTCCGACCCGAGGCGGTCAGCGTCGCGCACGCATACGGGCTCATGCAGATCATCCGACCGACTGCGCAGCGCGTCGCGCGTCCGCTCGGTCTGCCCAGCGATCCCGGCGCGCTGCGGACGCCCGAGGTCAACGTGCGCATCGGCGCGCGCTACGTGAGCGGGCTGCGTCGTCGCTACGACCCGCAGCACGCGCTCGTGCCCGCGGCGTACAACGCGGGCGAGGGCGCGGTCGACCGCTGGCTGCGCGAGCGCGGCGATCGCGCGCTCGACGAGTTCATCGAGGAGATCCCGTACGACGAGACGCGCCGCTACTCGCGACGCGTGCTGCAGACGTGGGGCATCTACTCGTGGCTCGACGAGGGACAGCTGCCGAGCTGGCCTACGACGCTGCCGGCGCGCTGACGATCGAGCCCTCGATCACGCGATCGAGCGCGACGCGCGTCGCATCACGCGCCGCTTTCATCGCGCGCAGACCTTCGCCGAGCCGATAGGGCCCCACGCGCGGGAGATCCTCGATCACCAGCGCGACGAGCCCCGCGCGCTGCGGCACCTCGAGCGCGGGATCGTTCTTCCGGCGCCACGGCGAGCGCGATGCGAGGTGATGGAAGAGCACGCGCTCGCGCTCGGGCACGCCGCGCAGCCCGGGCCGATCCGACACGCCGCCATCGACGAGCCAGCGCCCGTCCACGCGCACCGGATGGAACATCAGCGGCACCGCGCACGACGCATGGATCGCGGCCGCGAGATCGCCCGCGTCGATCACGCGGGTCCGGTTCCAGGCGACGTCGTGCGTCGAGATCGTGATCGGCACGCGCGCGCGCTCGAAGCGACGCGCCGGCAACATCGACTCGAGCTTCGCGCGGAAGAGCGCGCCGCGGAGGAGCCCCGCGCCGAGCCCGGGATCCCAGAAGTGCTCGCGTCGCAGCGCCTCGAGCTCGCGCCCGAGCGTCGTCGCGTCGACCCCCGAGGCCCACGCGCCCGCGACCAGCGCGCCCGCGCTCGACCCCGATGCGCGCGAAGGGACGAGCCCTTCGTCCTCGAGCACCGAGAGCACCCCCGTGTGCGCGAAGAACCCGAAGAACCCGGACGACATCGCGAGCGCGAAAGGCCCCTCGTGGAGCCACTCGCGCAGCGTCGGACGCGCGCGCGTCATCCTTCCTTGTCGAACGTCTCCTGCAGCTCGAGCAGGAGCTTCTTCGCCTTCGCGCTCAGCTTCTTCGGGACGTCGACCTGGATCACGCAGACCAGGTCGCCACGCCCGCGCCCGTCGAGGCGCGGGATGCCCTGGCCGCGCACCTTCACGTGCTCGCCCGGCTGCATGCCCGCGGGCAGCTTCAGCTCGGCCTCGCCGTCGAGCGTCGGGACCTTCAGCGACGCGCCGAGCGCGGCCTGGGTGAACGACACGTGCAGCTCGTGCAGCAGCTCGTTGCCGTCGCGCACGAAGCGCGGATCCGGCTCGATCTGCACCGTCACGTAGAGGTGGCCCGCAGGCCCGCCTTTGCGACCGGGCTGACCCTGCCCGGCGAGACGGAGGCTCTGGCCTTCGTCGATGCCGCCCGGGATCGCGACCTTCACCTTGCGCTCGACCGGGACCTCGGCGCGACCGCCGCACTCGGCGCACGCCTTCGTCGCGATGCGCCCCATTCCATGGCACGTCGGGCACGTCGTCCCGAGGAAGAACCCGCCGCGCGCGTGCGCGACCTGACCGGCGCCCTTGCAGGTCTGGCAGACCTGGACCTTGCCGCCTTCCGCGCCGGTTCCGTCGCACGCCGTGCACGGCGAGGGGAACTGCACGGTGACTTCCTTCTGCGCGCCGAACGCGGCTTCGGCCATCGTGAGCACCACGCCGGTGCGCAGGTCCGCGCCGCGCGTGGGGCCGTCGCGACGAGCGCGTCCGCCGCCGAAGCCGCCGCCGAACCCGAACAGATCGCCGAAGATCTCCTGGAAGCTGGAGAAGATGTCGTCGACGTTGCCGAACCCGGCCTGGCCCTGCAGGCCCTGGTGGCCGTAACGATCGTAGACGGCGCGCTTCTCCTGATCCTGGAGGACACCGTACGCCTCGCTCGCTTCCTTGAAGCGCTCCTCGGCGGTCGCGTCGCCGGGGTTGCGGTCCGGGTGGAGCTCGAGCGCGAGCTTCTTGTAGGCCTTCTTGATCTCGGCCAGCGTCGCGGTCCGCTCGACCCCGAGCACTTCGTAGTAGTCGCGCTTGGCCATGCTTTCTTTGGTCGCGAGGGCTCGGAAGAGGCCGGCCACGATAAGTCGGAAACGATTCCGGTCAAGCCGCACGGAACCCGCGCGAAAGAGCGGTGTCGGTACCCAGCGAGACGGGCGAGCGCGCGGACGCGAGCGGGCGAGAGCACCGCGTGCGCACGAGCCCCCGACCGGCGTGGCCGCCGGAAGGGACTGCTCCGTCTCGCGGAGGAGGTCGAGCGACGATGGCGCAGGCGAGCGAGCGCAGGGTGCAGGTCGTGATGAGCTGGGGCGGCAACCCGCAAGGCGAGGTCAGCGTGAAGGCGGGCCGCTGCGTCGTGATCGGCGAGCGCGCCGCGCACTTCCTGTTGCCGGCGGACGCGGGGATCGAGCGGTTCGCGCTCGTCGAGAGCGACGGGACGGGTGGGTTCCTGCTGCGTGTGCCCGCGGGCGCGCTCCTGCGTGCGTCGCGCGACGGCGCGGACGTGAGCGCGGAGGCGACGAGCGACGCGACGGGCGCGCGCTCGATCGCGCTCGATCCCGCGATGCGCGCAGAGATCGAGCTCGGCGCGTTCACGTTCTTCGTGCAGGAGGGCGCGCCCACGATCGAGCGCACGCCCATGGCGCGCCCCGACTTCGCGAGCTGGCGCTGGGCGGGCGTGTCGCTCGCGGTGCACGGCGCGTTCTTGTTCTCGCTGCTCTTCTCGCCGCCCAACGCGGGCGCGCTCTCGCTCGACCTCACGCACGATCAGCAGCGCTGGGTGCAGGTGCGCCTCGACGCGATGGCGCACGAGCGCGAGGAGGTGATCCCCGAGGTCGCGCTCCAGGACGCGACGCGCGGTGCGCAGTCGGGACAGCCTTCGCCCGGTGAAGAGGGCGCGGCGGGCGCGCCGGACGAGACACGCAGCACCGGAGGCGGCGTGCGCGTGCGTGGTGATCGCCAGGATCAGCGCGTCCCGCTCGATCGCCAGAGCGTCACGAGCGCGGGCGCGCTCGGAACGATCGCGGCGTTCACGCGCAGCATGAGCGCGGTGTCGTCGCCGTACGGCGCGGCGGACGCGATGGGCTTCGCGACGGATGACGCGTACGGCGCGCTGATGGCGGACCAGGCGGGCTTCTCGCGCGGCTTCGGCGGGCTCGGGATGAACGGCGTCGGTCGCGGTGGCGGATGTCTCCCGGGGCAGCCGTGTGGTCAGGGCACGATCGGCGTCGGCGGGCTCGGCGGGATGGGCTTCGGAACGTGCGGTCGCGAGACGTTCGAGCGCATCGAGTCGACGCAGGGCCACGCCGCGGCGGTCGCGCAGTGCGCACCGGGGATGGCGGGTGGTGACGTCGGGATCGGCCGTCCGGGTCGCGAAGGCCGTCCCTCCGCAGTGCCCACGCTTCGCTGCGCGCCGGGCCCCGACGGCCAGTGCGGTCAGGTCGCGGGCGGTCTCTCGCGCGAGCAGATTCGCTTGGTGGTCACGCGCAACCGCGGTCAGGTGCGCCACTGCTACGAGCAGGCGCTGCAGCAGCGCCCGGATCTCGCGGGGCGCCTGAGCGTCGCGTGGACGGTGCACCCGGAGGGACGCGTGACGACGGCGGTGGTCGGGAATGGCAGTGACCTGCGCAACGCCGAAGTCGAGCAGTGCGTGCTCCAGGCGGTGCGAAGGTGGCAGTTCCCGGCGACCGACGGGATGACGGCAGTGACGTACCCGTTCCTGTTCCAGACGAACTGAGCGCCGGACTGGGACGAGCTGGCCTCGGATCCGCGGGATCCGAGGCCAGCTCGCGCTCGTGGAGCCCACTCTCTCAGCGTCGCTTCACCAGCGGCCACCTCTTCACGTTGTCGATGAGCTCGGGCTCGACGAAGAGATGGTCGAAATCGCTGAGCGCATACATGATCGGCCAGTTCGCGCGCTCATGTGCAAGTGCACTGCCGAGATACGTCAGCGTGCTCGACTTGGGCAGCGTCGAGCCACCTGCGTCGATTTTTCTGATTCGCGGCAGGAATACGAACTGAAGCCACTCTACCGGAGTCATGGTGTCCGCCGCGAAAGGTTGTTGGAAGTTCATCCTCTCGCTTGCGATTGGTGTCGACGCCCACTGGTTCGCGTCTCGAATCGCGCGCTCGATGCGCTCCGCGCCGTCGCGAACATCGTCCATCGAAGGCGCCTTCGCAGTGAGCATCGTCTGCGCCGACCAGAACGCCACTTCGTTCCTGATCTGATCGTCAGTGGGCCAGTACTCGAAGTGGTTTCCGACCTCGATCATCCGGGCGGACATCTCCCGCCACTGGCCCTCCAGCGGGACCCCGGCCTCCGTGATCTCGCGGTGGATGACGAGGCCCATGCGATTGTGCTGGCGTTCGGAGTACTGCGGGGTACGCCCGCCTGCACACCATGCCTCGATCGTAGTGAGCGCCTCGACGAAGTAGTCGGACAGCGGCGGAACGACGAATCGGTCGCTTGCGCAGTATTCGCGGCAAATGTGCAGATTTCTCCAGAAATCGTCACGGGATCGCACGTGTTTCCATACTTGTCTGAATTGCATGTTCGTTCGCTTCAGTCGTTGTGTTCGAAGGGAGTTCGAGCGAGTAGGGTCGATCTTGTCGGTTTCGAGCCGTCGGGGTTGTTTCGGTAGGTCCGCTGGACGCCGCCCCCGTACGTCCAATGCCGCCTTGCCGGTCCCGATGGGGGCTTCTCAGACCATTCGTCATAGCATGCGGCTGCACGACCCTGAATGTACGGTTCGTCGCCGTTCGTCATCTCGCGCACGTTGAACGTCTTTGGCTCCATCCTGCCGGTGGACCGGTTGAAGCCTTGCTCGTGAACGCCAACGTCGTGCGGCGTCGTTCCCACGTCGGCATCGGCGAAGTACGAGCCCTCTCCCGAGTGCGCTTGCCATTGTCCCTGCACGGGTGCCTGCTCAGGTGGCGGTCCGACGAATACCGGATGCGTGAAGTCGAATCCGTTCTTCTCGCCCTGGTCCCATCGATCGCTGCCGATGAAGTCCTCGACCAATAGCTGGCGTGCCGCGACTTGGTCTGGGGAGGCACCGTCTGAAGCAGCGAGATCGAAGATTTCGCGGTCGAAGCCCGGGAGCATCGCGGCATGTCGAATCGAGTCCGACTGACGCGCCGCTTCTCCATGCCGCTGGTCGTAGACGGCGAGTCGGTCCGCGAGATCTCCCTGGACGATACGCGGAGGCGTGGTGCCTTCGGGCGAGCCCTGTTGGTAGCGGGGCGTGGGCGATTCGACGTCGGTGTCGGACGGTTCGACCGGCCGGCGAGCCGCTTCGCACATCAGTCCGCGGACGTCGACCTGGCGCAGCGGGTTTTCGGTGTACGCGTGAGTGTTGGTCCCGCCCGCGACACCCCACGGATCGCTTTGGAGATATCGGCCGAGCTCCGGCGAGTAATAGCGGAAACGGTTGTAGTGCAACCGAGTCTCCGCATCCCAGAAGTGCCCGGGGAAGCGGAACGGCTGGTGGAATTCGTGTCCGCCTTCGACGACGACTCCGTACGGCTCGCGTCGCGCCCACCAGACCGCTTCGCCCTGCTGATCGCGGATCAGCTCGGGTGTGCCTTGGTGATCGGCGAAGACGTAATAGCGCCGGCCGCTCTCGGGGGCTGACTCGATGTCCTCGTACTCGACGAAGAGCACGGGGACCATCGCGAAGTCATCGGCGTAGACGTAGATGCGGACTCGGCCGTCGGGGAGTCGCTCCGCGGCCAGACGATCTGTGTCCCACCAATACGTGCTCTCGCGCGTGTCGTGGCGCTTCTTCGTGCGGCGGCCGAGCGCGTCGTAGTGGGCGCGCCACGTGCTGCCGTCGGGAAGGTCGATGCGGACGAGCTGATCGCGCGCATCGTGATGGAATCGAGTCTCGCTGCCGTCCGGGCCCCGGCGTGCCGCGAGGTGATGGCGGTGGTCGTACTCGAAGGCGTCGCCATTCGCCGCATAGAGGCGATTGCCCTCGATCAGCGTGACGCCGCGCAGCCCCGGCTTCTCGAGGAGGTTGCCGGCGCCGTCGTAGACGTACCGACTCGGCTCCTCATCGCTCTCGTGGCGGACGCTCGCGACCTGATGAGCGACGTCGTGCTCGTAATGGATCGTGCCGCGAGCCGAGTCGCGGTTCGCGACGAGGTCACCCTCGCCGCCGTAGGCGTACTCGCGCGACCACGTGTCGCCCGAGGACGTCGACACCGCCTTTGCCAAGCAGCGGCCGTCGGGTGCGTATTGGACGAGCTCGCTCGCACCGTCGGCGAGCTCGCGCCGGAACACGCCCGGTGCGAGGCGGCGCAGTGTGTGTGCCGCGCCGGTCGGATCGATGATGCGAACCGAGCTCTCCGCCCCACGCTCGTATCGGATGTCGAAGCGGCCGAGCGTCCGGGTGTGGACCAGACGATCGCCGACGTAGCGGTGCTCGACGCCGAGCCCGTCTCGCCGATCCGCGATGCGATGGCCCCACGCGTCGTAGTCGAACGTGACTCTTCCGGCGTCGTTCTCGGCGACACGGTACCGACCGCGCCCGTCGTGCTCGAAGCGCTGGACGTCGCCAGTCGCGAGCTTCCGCTCGGCGAGCAAGCCAGTCGGAGCATAGGAGAGCTCGAGCAGGATGCGACCGAAAGCATCGCGCTTTGCGATCAGCCGATCGGCGAGATCGTACTCATACTGGTCGCGCGTCGTGCCGGCGCGACGAACCTCGACGAGGCGTTCTTTTGCGTCGTAGCGATACTCGCTCAGCGTGCCGCCGCCATCGAGCAGCGACGCGAGCTTCTCGGCCTTGGTGTATGTGAACCGTGTGGTACGGCCCAGCGGATCGCGCTCGAGGACGCGATGATTCCACGAGGCGTGCTCGCTCGTGTACGTGCGACCATCGAAGTCGGTGTAGCGACGAACGTTGCCGCTCGGGTCGTAGCCCCAAGTACGACTGGCACCATCGCGCTGCTGCGCGAGCAGAAGGCCCTGCTCGTCGCGTCGTTCTCGGACCGAAGCCAGCGCGAGCTCGTTCGCGGGTGTCCGAAGGAGCGAGCGCTCCGATGCGAGCCACGTGGTCTCCGGGAACGAGGTCGCCGCGTCGAAGGCGAGCTGCTCGAGGTCGCCGAGCTCCCACTGCAGCGCGCAGCCCGGGACGCGATGGGCGTCGGGCGGAAGCGCGTCGTCGGCCTCGGGCAGCGGGATTCGCCGTCCGCTCGGCTCGACGCGCGCGATCATCGCGCCGCGTGCGTCGTACTCGAACTGCGTCGTCGCGCCGGTCGGATCGACCTCGCGCACGATCCGACCTGCGCCGTCGCGCTCCCAGAAACGCACTCCGCCGAATGGATCGACGACCTGCAGGAGCGCGCCGCTCGGGTCGTATTGATAGAGCCACTCGCCTCCGCTCGCCTCGCGAACGACGGTCGCGCGCTCATGCGTGCGGTGCTCGAGCCGCACCTCGAGCACGCCGTCTTCGCCACTCGAGCGCACGCAGCGCCCGTCGCGGTCGTACTCGAACGAGAACGTATATCCGCGACGATCGACGGTGCGCTCGACGCGCCTCGACGAGTCGTACGCGAGCCGGAACGTCTGCTGGTAGGCGTCGCGGCCCTCGACGAGGCAGCCGTGCTCGTCGTAGCGATATCGGGTCAGCGCCTTGCCGCCTCGAGCCGCGTCGAGCAGGACGACCTGCACCAGATGCCCGCGCTCCCAATCGACGCGCAGGCGCCGGCCCGACGGGAGGACGATGGACGCGAGCTGGCCCAGACCGTCGTGCTCGAGCCGAACCGAGGCGCCAGCCTGGTCGATGCGAACGAGCCGCGCGAACGACGCGCTCGGTCCGCGCTCGAAATGACGCTCGGGCTCTGCGTGCCCGCGCACGACGAAATGTCGCGTGTCGATGCGCTCGAGCTCGAGCCCGCCGGCGACACCGACGATGCCGTCGGCGAACGCGTGGGGGAACGCGACCGCCGGATCGTGCGGTCGCCGGTAGAGCACCCCGTCGAGGTCCCACTCGAGCGCGTGGTCGAGCTCGTGCGCATGGCCCCACCCGAAGCCGCGATCCGTGTCCGATCGCGCGCTGTCGTACGAGCGGCGCCAGACGAACGGCACTGGCTCGTCGACGACGCGGAAATCGGCGACACGGTCGAGCACCGCGCCGGTGACCACGTCGATCGGATCTCCGACGAGGCCGGGCTTCGAGCCCGCCATGCATTCGCGACGCGAGTCGCTCACGACGGGCCTCCGGGGGAGCGGGCTGCGAGTTGCCGCGCGAACATGCTTGCCAATCGGCCGCTCGCAGCGGCCGTTGCGTGGCGATCGTCAGGCGCAGTTCGGTCGGCCGACGCGCTCCCCGAGCCAGCGCACGAACCGGAATCGGCTCGTGCACGAGCGCCGCGCGAACGACTCACGCAGATGCCCGAGGACCAGTGATGCGCTGGGCATCGAAGCGCCGCCGATCAGCACCGTCGACGAGCCCATCGACACCACACCCACGCCTGGCGCGATGCCCACGTCGGTGCCCAGCAGCGCCTTCAGCGTGGCGTTCATCGCGTCGCACGTCGCCTGCAGAGCCGCCATCGTGCCCGCGAGCGCTTCGCCGGCTGCCTGGGCCGCCATGCCCGAAGCCTCGGCTGCAGCGGCCGAAGCTTCGGCCTCGGAGCTCGCGTCGTCGACCTGCTCGCGCGCCTCCTCCGCAGCCGCCGAGCGTTCCTCGCCAGCGTGCTGGTGAGCGAGTGCGTTCGCCATTCCGACACCGACGTTCGCGACATCGCTGAGGACCGATCCGATCGTCGCCAGTGCGATCGGGTTGCAGTGCATCGTGATGTCGGAGATGCGCGCGGCACGCGCGCCGCCGATGAACACGTTGCGCGATCCCGTCATCACCTCGAACGCCGGGGCGAGGCTCACGCAAGTGAGCCCGATCCCCATGTCGCCGCAGCGCAGCGCCGGGAACCCTCCGATCAGCACGCTCACGCATCCCGCCGGGACGGGAAAGCCGAAGCTCGGCAGGGGGATCGGTGCTGCCGGGGGGATCCAGCTCGGCGGATGAAGGTGTCCGTGCGGCGTGCCGAGGTGCGGCGACATGACCGTCGCGGCGGGAAACGGAACCAGCTCCATGATCGACGGCACCGGAATCTGAGACATCGCGGTGTCGACGAGGTCGGGAATCGCGCTCGCGAGGCCAACGATTCCACCGGCGTATTGGGCGATCGCGCCCCACGTTCCCTGTTCGGGCGGCGGGGCGTCGGCGAACGGTGCGATGGTGCGATCGAGGCAGTCGGAGAGAACGTCGATCGGTACGAAGCCCGTGTTCGCGCCGATGGGGTGGCCTTCGCGCGGCGAGCGCAGCGGGATGTCCTCGCCCGGGCTGCGCACGCGGTCGCCCTCGGCGGGTGCTTCGTCACCCGACATCCACCCTTCGATCCGTGCCCAGCCGATGTCGTTGATGATCGTCATGCGAAGACTCCGCAGTCGCAGCTCGCGTGGCCGCGAGACAGCAGCGCTCGCACTTGACCGAGCGTCGCCTCGGCTCGACGCGCCTGATCCTGCATCCGCGCCTCTCGATACAGCGCAGCGAGCCGCTCGAGGATCGCGGCCCAGCGCGTGAAATATCGCTGCTCGCGTGAGAGCTCCGCGCCGCGCAGCCAAGTCGTCGCGGCGCCGCCGTAATCGCGCGCCGCGAGCTGCATCTGCCCCAGCTTCTCGGCGAGATCGCAGCGGACCACGCCATTCAGAGTCTGCGAGGCGATCTGGTCTGCGAGCGCATACCACTGGCGTGCCTCGGCGAGCTCCTGGCGGGCGGCGCACGTGTCGCCGAGGCCGATGGCCGCATTCAGCGAAATGCCTGGCAGCTGCGCGGCGGTCGCGACGACCATCGCTTGTTGATATCGAGCCTTCGCCTCCCCGAGCCGGCCCAACCGGCGAAGCGTGTCGCCTGCTCCCTGCAGACAGTAGGCCTGCGCCGCGGGATTCTCGCTCTCCACGAAATAGTTGTGGAGCGCGCCATATTTTGCGAGCGCCTCGTCGAGCCGGCCGTAGGAGAAATCGAGACAGGCGAGCTGGAGAATCGCCATCATCCGTTCGGGGCGAGGGACGCTCGGGTCTCGCGCTTCCTCCGCGAGCGAGTCGATCAGGGCCTTGGTGCGGAGGTCGACCTCGTAGATCGAGGCGCCTGCGAGCCGGTGCTGGTCGACGAACGGAACGAGAACCGGCGCCCGCGGATCGTCGCGAAGGATGAAGCGCGTACGGACCATCCAGGGCTCGACGTCTCCGCGGAGAAACAAGCCCGAAGCGATCTCGGCCCAGGCTCGCGGCTCTCGCACCGCGGACGGGAGGAGCATGAGGACGACGCGACCCTCGTCGGTCGGCGTGCACTCGCGGAGATACGCCGCGAGCTCTTGGAGCCGCCGGGTCGGCGGCGTCGCCGCATCGAGCACGAGCGCAGGAAGCGGCGGCGGCACCTCACTTCCCTCGGGGCGCTGACGGAGATCGTCGACCTCGGCGCGCACGTAGTCGACGATGGTCGTCACGTACTGGGCTGCCGAATCGACGGGGTGCGCGAATACGAGCACGAGGTCGTCCGGGCGCTCCTGACGCGTGCGCTCGGCGAGCTTGGCGAGGAGCGGAACTTCGGCGTCCCGCGCTCGTACGATGAGCGTGAGGTCGCGCCGTTGATCGCCGAAGTCGCGCAGGGTGCGATGGATGGCCGCGAGCTTTCTCTGCACGAGTCGCTCCTCAGTTGATGCGGACGAGCGCACCCGCGATGGTGTGCGTCCCCGTCGCGTTCGATTCGATGCGCGCGCCCTTCACGGTCACTCCGGTGGGCGCGGTCTCGACCGAGTTCGAGCCGCCTGACGCCACTGCGACCTTCGAGGGGCCGGAGATGCTCACTTCGCCGTTGGATTTGAGCGTGATGCTCGCAGCGCCGCAGACGAGCTTGAGCTCGGTTGCGGCGCCGATCTCGACCTTGTTGCCGGTGCTCAGGATCTGCACCTTGCCGGGGGCGCTGAGATAGCCGACGTCCTTCAGGTAGAGCTCGGTCTCGCCGCGCTGGACCTTGAAGTGCTCCGCCGCAACGATGTTGAGCTGCTTGTCGACTCGCACGCTGCGGTTTTGTTTGACGTGCAACACGTCGTGTTTCGAGATGAGGCAGTTCCGGCCATCCGCGAACCGCTCCGTCACCGGACCGTTCACCAGAAGGTTGCGTTCGTGCTCGACCTCCTTGTGCTCGCGACCCCCGATCTTCGTCGTCTGGTTCTCGCGGATGTGATCGGTCGCGTCCACGTCGACGCGCGTATTGCGGTTCCCGACGACGTGCACGTCCTCGTCGGCGTCGATGATCTTGTAGCGATCGCGCTTCACGTGGAGGTGCTGGTCCTGGCCGATCACCTCGCGTTGCGTCCCGTCCACCGTGTTCGTCTGGTTGCGCTTCACGTGGGTCGAGTGGTCGTGCTCGACGTCTTCCGCGAGGTCCCTCTGGGCGTGCAGATAGACTCGCTCGCTCCCCGCTTTGTCCTCGAAGCGCAGCTCGTTGAATCCGTCGCTGTTCATCGAGCTCTTGGTGCGCACGACGCTCTGCGTCTTGTCGTCGGGCAGCGTGATCGGTGGGACGTTGTTCGCGTTGTAGACGCAGCCGGTCACGAGCGGTCGGTCCGGGTCTCCGTCGAGGAACGTGACGACGACCTCCATGCCGATGCGCGGGATGAACATCGCGCCGAACCCCGCGCCCGCCCAGCTCTGCATCACGCGCACCCAGCACGTGCTGTCCTGGTCGTTGGTGCCGACGCGATCCCAGTGGAACTGGATGCGGATGCGGCCGTGCTCGTCCGTCCAGATCTCTTCGTTCGACGGACCCACGACGAGCGCGGTCTGGATGCCGTGGACGCGCGGCTTCGACGTGCGTTGCGACGGACGATGAGGGACCGACGACGGGATGCACACGAACTCGTTCGCGTACTCGAGGTCGCTTTCGCCTTCTCCATCCTGCGCCGCGTCGCCCGCGTGGAGATCGCGTCCGCGGTGGCGCACGGCGACCAGCAAGTACTCGCCGTCGAGCCCGGGCTCGGGGTGTCCCGACAGCGTGAACACCGTGCCGACGGTGAAGCCGGTGACCGCGCCGTCGCCGCGATATTCGAACGTCGTGAGCGCCTGTCGCTCTCTGCCGCGCTCGACTCGATACTTGAGGTCGTGAGTCGTGTATCGGCGGCCGTTCTTGTCGTAGTCGGCGCTGACCGTCCCGCCGTGCTCGTACTGCTCGCGATCCCGATCGCGTGCGTCGCGGCTCCGCTGCTCGCCGGAGAACGGGAGCGTGTCGGCCGTCCAGTCGAAGTCCGCCAGGGTGAGGCTCGTCGGGCCGAGCTGATCCGCCGCGGTGAGCGCGTAGACGGGCTCCGCGCGCGCGATGTCACCCCCGCGGTGCGCGACGAAGGGGACGTCGGCCGCGGTGGTGAGCAGATAGCAGGGCGCGTAGCTCGCGTTGTCGTCGACGACGACGAGCGTCTCGTGATCGCCATTCTGCTCGAAGAAGTAGGTGAGCCCTTCGTCCTCGCAGAGGCGATGGAAGAAGTCGAGGACGCTCTCCTGGTATTGGACGCAATACTCGCGCTTCAGATATTTCGCGGTCGCGTCGATGCGGAGCTCGCGTCCGTACTGCTGCAGCGAGGTCCCGACGAGCGCGTCGATCACCTCGAGCGACGTGAGGTTCTGGAAGATGCGGCTGTCGCGCACGTGCCGCAGGACGTCGAGCGCAGGGACGACCTCGATCGTCGTCGTGAGGTGACGCTCGCTGCGCTGTCCGTGCTCGACGCGCGAGACGAGCCCGTGAACGGAGCGACTGGTGTCCTGCCCGCGCTTGATCCGGATGCGGCAGTCCTGCCCGAGGAGGTCGTTCGGGAGCGCATCGACGTCGTCGGTGACGAGCAACAGGCGCGCTCGATAGGGGCGATTCAGCTCCTCTTCGATCTCGACCTCGCGAATGCGCCACCCCGCCTCCGACTGCGCCTCGCACTCGAGCTCGTACTCGACGCGGTGCTGCTCGGCCTCGCCGGTGATCGCCTCGATGATCGCTTCACCCGCTTCGACGAGCGCCTCGCCCGCCTCGTACGCGGCGGCCGCGATGCCGGTCGCCTGCTGCGCGACACCGAGCACCGAGCGCACCGCGGGGTCGGCCCCCGCGAGCCCTGCGACCTGATCTGCGACACCGAGCGCCGCGCCGGTCCCCTGGAGCGCGCCCATCGCGTCGATGTCGCCGGTCCCGCCGCCGCCCTCGGCCATCTGCTGCGCCATCTCGGCGCCGCGCGAGACGCCTTCGATCACCTCGTGGGCGGTCTCGAGACCTTCGCGGACCTCGTCCTCGGTCTGCTCTGCGTGCTCGGGGGCGGGCGTGTGCTCTCGGTCGTCGGCCATGTGCGCTCCTCGTCGGTGCGAGGTGCTCATCGGCGTGTCGCAGCGCGCGTTGCGTGCTCACGCCGGCGGCGGTGCCGCCGTGTCGACGAGCGCGACGGCGTGCCGCGCGTCGGGCGTGATCTCGATGCGGCGCACGCACGCCAGATCGCTCGTGCTCGCGAGGCGCTCCGCGGCGCGGCGCTCGAGCTCGTTGCGCAGCGCGATCCGCAGCCTCCGCACCGAGGGCTCGTCGCGATCCGGGATCGCTTCGAAGCCGAGGTGCTGCGCGACGAGGTGTGCGGTGCGCGCCATCTCGAGCGCGGCGAGCCACACCGCGTCGGGCTCGGGGGCAGGCTCGACGACCTCCGGCGGCGCGACGATCTCGGGAGGAGCCTCCCGGCGTGCATCGACGGGCTCGGGCGGACGACGCCGTCGCGCCGCGAGCACGAACGCCAGACAGACGAGCAGCAGGATCGCGATCACGATCGTGAGCAGCACCATCGTTCACCTCCACGCGACGAAGCCCCACGGATCGCTCGCGATCACGTGGGGCCTCCGATCGCGCGGTGCGCGACTCACTTCTTGTCGAGACGACCGACCAGCGAGAGCGTGAAGTCGGCGCCGGCGTACTTGAAGTGCGGCTGGAGCAGGATCTGGCACGAGTACCAGCCCGGCTGTCCGTCCACGTCCTTCACGACGATCTGCGCCTTGCGGAACGGGCGCCGCGCGCGGACCTCGGGCGCCGGCGACTCCATGTCCACGGCATACTGAGAGAGCCACTTGTTGAGGCCCTTCTCCATGTCCTCGCGCGACTTGAACGTTCCGATCTGCTCGCGCTGGAGCACTTTGATGTAGTGCGCGACGCGCGTGATCATGAACATGTACGGGAGCATCATGCCGAGGCGGAAATTGGTCTCCGCGGCTTTGCCCTCGGGCGTGTTCGGGAAGACCTTCGGCTTCTGCACCGAATTCGCGCTGAAGAACGCGGCGTTGTCGGACTCCTTGCGCCAGACGAGGCCGATGAACCCCTGCTCCGCGAGCTCGTACTCGCGACGATCGGTGAGCTGGATCTCGGTGGGGATCTTCGTCTCGATCGCGCCCATCGCCTCGAACTGATGGAGATGCATGTTCTCCACCGCGCCGCCGCCCTTCGGACCGATGCAGTTCGCCGCCCACTTGTAGCGAGCGAACGAGTCCGACAGACGCGCTGCGAGCGCGAAGCTCGTCGGGCCCCAGAGATAACGCTCGTGCTCTCCGACGACGTCTTCCTCGAAGTGGAAGGCCTTCACCGGGTTGGACTCGGGGCCGTACGGCAGGCGCATCAGCATCCGAGGCACGCAGAGGCCGACGTAGCGCGCGTCCTCGGTCTCACGGAACCCGCGCCACTTCGCGTACTGCGGGCCCTCGAAGATGCTCTGCAGATCCTTGAGCGCCGGGAGCTCGGTGTACGTCTCGACACCGAAGAACTTCGGGCTCGCGTTCGCGAGGAAGGGCGCGTGCGACATCGCGCCGACGGCGGCGCAGTTGCGCAGGAGCTGCACGTCCTGCGGGCCCGGGCCGAAGTCGAAGCTCGAGACCATCGTGCCGTAGGGCTTGCCGCCGAACGTGCCGTACTCCGCGGAGTACGCATGTCGATAGAGGCCCGACTTCGTGATCTCCGGCGCGTCCTCGAAATCCGTCGCGAGCTCGTCCTTGGTGCACGAGAGGATGTCGACGCGGCAATTCGCGCGAAAATCGGTGTTGTCGACGAGGTACTTGAGGCTGCGCCAGCTGCGCTCGATCGACTGGAATCGATCGTGGTGGAGGATGGCGTTCAGCTGCGCCGAGAGCTTTCGATCGATCTCCGCGATCATCATGTCGACCGCGAGCTTGTCGACCTTGTCGCCGGCGCTCGGCTGGGTGAGGCCTTGTTTCGTGAGGAGGTGAGCGAGGAAGGCCTCGACGCCCTTCTTCGCGATGTCGTAGCCGTCGTCGGTCGGTGCGATCTTCGTCTCGGCGAGGATCTCGTCGAGGACGGAGACCTCGCGCGTCTCGGCGTCGGCGGTCTGGGTCTGCGGGCTCAGCTGCGTGGACATGGCGTCTCCTGGTCGATGGGAGGGCTCACTCGCCCGTGTTCTCGAGGCCGAGCTCGGCGAGCAGCTTCGCGCGCGCATCCGGGTCGGCGATGCTCGAGGCGAGGCGCTTGCGGAACGCGGGGGCATTGCTCATCGGGCCCTTCAGCGCGGTGAGCGCCGCGCGCAGCTCGAGGAGCTGCTTCATCGCGGGGACCTGCTCCGCGATCTGCTCGGGCTCGAGGTCCTTCATCGAGCGGATCGCGATCTGGACCGGGAGCTCTTGGCCCTCGCGCCCCGAGAGGTGATCCGGGACGTTCAGCTCGAGCTTCACGTCCTGCTCGCGGAGGACGTCGTTGAAGTTGTCCTTGTCGATCGCGACCGGCTTCCGCTCCTCGATGAGCGAGTCGTCCGGGCGGCCGGTGAAGTCGCCGAGCACGAGCGTGCGGAAGGGCAGCTCCACGTCCTCCGCGACGTCTCCGGTGGCCGACTTGTACGTGATGTTGATGCGCTCCTTCGGCGCGACGCTCTGATCCTTCGACATCGTGGTGGCTCCTTGTTCGGGCGAACGGACGCGGGCGACGAGGCGAAGCACCTCGCGCTGACGGGCTCTTCATCGGAGGCTCGCGGCGCGCGTTGCGTGGCGCGCCGAAAAATCATCCGCGCGGCAGCGATGCGGCGGTCGCCGGGTCGAGCAGGCAGAGGCGCGCGTGCACGTCGGCGGGCGCGAAGGGGAGCGTGTTCTTCTCGGAGCCGGCGGCGCACGCGCGGAGGTAGAGCGCACACGCGCGCGCCGCGAGCGGGGCGTCCCACTCGGCGAGATCGCGCGCGATCGCGTCGCGATGGAGCTCCGCGGACAGCGCGAGCGCGACGGCAGGCGCCTTCGCCTCGAGGGCGAGCGCGGCGAGCTCCAGACGCGCGACGAACCGCTCGCGCGCGGTGGTCGCGAGCCGCACGGCGTGCTGCGCGCGACCGAGCGCGTCGCTGGTGCGACCGGCGCGGAGCGTCTCCTTCGCGTCGCGCAGCGTCACGTCGATCGGGCTCTCCGCGGTCTTGGTCTCGGCGCGGGGTCCGGCGTCGCCCGAGAGGGAGTCGAGCCACTCGCGCGTCGCCGGCGCGGCGAACGGCGTGCCGTCGGAGAACTCGATCTCGAGCACGCCGGGCAATCGCGCCACGAGCGCGCGCACCTCGTGCGCGTGGAGCTCCGCGACGTCGCGCGCACCTCGGGCGAGGAGCGCACGCTGGAGCGGGACGTGCGCGTCGAGCCAGAAGCGGTGCTTCTCGAGCGCACGCACGCAGAGGTCGATCGTGCGCATCGGGTCCGCGTCGTGCGGTGCGCGCTCGATCTCCTGGCGCATCGCGGCCGGCGGCGCCGGCATCGCGGTGCGGCGATCCTTCGTGATCGCGGGCGCTTGCGCGATCGGCAGGTGGAGCCCGGTGAAGAAGAGACGCAGCGCGGAGAGGTCGTTGGGGCTCGCGGCGCGGATGCTCTTCGCGGTCGAGACGAGCGAGCTCCCGACTTGCACGAGGAACTGCGGCACGCGGCTCGGCTCGTCCGTCGCGCTCGGCGCGGCGGCGGTGGGCGCGACCGTCGGCGCTACCGGCGCGCTCGCGGGCGTCGGCGTCGGCGGCGTGATCGCGGGCTGCGCCGCGGGCGCAGGTGCGATCATCGGCGCGGGCGTTTCGGGCGGGAGCGACATCGTCCACCGCTGCACGGCCTCCGCGAGGCGGTGCGTGCCCGGTGCGTCGTCGCCGAGACGCTCGGCCGCGTGTCGACGGAGCGCCGCCAGCGCGCTCTCGACCGCGACGAGGTGAGCGCGATCGCTCGCGCCGACCTGCACGGCGGCGGCCTGCTGCTCTGCGCGATCGAGGAACCACGCGAGCGCGTTCGCGCGTGCGCGCGGACGTGCGGGGTGGAACGCGTCGTAGCGCTCGAGCAGTGACGCGAGCAGCGCCGTGCCGAGCGCGAGACCGGCGACACCACGGCGCTGCAGCAGCGCGCCCGCGAGGTACGCGGCGGCCGCGAGATCTTTCGACGCGCCGAGGACGCTCGTCGCTTCGCGCTCGACCACGTCCCAGCGACACGGCCCGGCCGCGGGGGACTCGAGCTTCGCGATCTCTTCGCGAAGGCTCTGGTAGGAAGGAAGCGCGCGCGGATCGGGCCCAGCGGGCGCGCCGCCCGCGATCGGGCGAAGCCACGGCTCGAGGGTGGGGGTCAATGACTCGAGGCTCATCCGGGGCTCCTCTGGCTCTGGGTCAGCGCGTCGATCACCGCGACGAGCGGCGCGCTCGGCGGCGGCAGCAGCGGCTCGATCACGGTGCGCGCCTTCGCGCGCGCGGCTTGGCTCGTCGTCGACAGCGGCCAGATGCGCGCCGAGTCGACCGCGCATCCGGTGACCGCGTGCAGCGCCGACGAAGGCGGATCGCCGAGACACACGACGAGGCGTGCGTCGGCGCCGGTCGTCCACAAGCACGAGAGCGGACGATCGAGCGTCGGCAGCAGGCGGCGCGCGAGCTCGAGCCACGCCATCGCGTCGGTCGCGACCGTCACCGGGCACACCAACGCGGGCCCCTGCGCGCGGCCGACCTGCGCCGCTGCGACGCGCACCGTGTGGTACGCGTAGTGAGGCGCATCGCCTTCGCCGAACACGCGATCGTGGAAGTCGTTGGTCGCGGCGAGCTGCAGCGCTTGCGCTGCGCGCGCATACGCGTCGCGGGTGTCGGCGCCCGACGGGATCGCGATGTCCGCGAGCGAGCGCACCACCTCGACCAGCGGCTGCGTCGCGCCGAGCTCGAGCGCGCGTCGTGCGCTCCCGAGCACGTTCGACCACGCGAGCGGGACGGCGGGGAACACGCGCGAGAGGTCCGACGCCGGCACGACGCGCAGCGCGACCAGGGGGAACTCGCGACCGACACGATCCTGACTGCGGATCATCGTGCCGACGAGAGCGCGGTCGTTCGCGCTCCCGGAGAACACGAATCGCAGTCCCTGCTGTGGAATGGCGCGCACCCAGTTGGGCAGTCGAGCGACGGAGTCGCCGACCCAGCGAAAACACTCCATCGCGACGGGATCGCGCAGCTCGTGGCGCACGAAGTCGCCCTCGCGCGGTGTCTTTCCGAAGACCGTCCAGCTCATGGCCCGTGCTCTCCGTGCTCGTCAGTCGTCGACATCGGCGCTCAGCCGCCGACCGTGCACTCGCCGTCACGCGCGGTGATCACGCGCGGCGCCTGGACGCCCACCGCGCGCATCGGACCGAGCACGCGTCCCTGACGATCGTCCGGCGCGAAGAACGGGTTCTCCGCGCGCACCAGACGGACGTCGATCGTCACGTCGAGATCGTGGCCGGGCAGGTGCCACGTCACGGTGAACGTGCGCGCACCGGGCCCACCGCCGCCGATGCGCGCGGCGCGCTCCATCAGGCGGAAGAGTCCCCACTCGCCCTCCTGGCGCACGCGCTCCTGCAGGCCGTTCGCGCCGAGTACCTCGATCGACGCGCCCGCGTCGGGCCGCTCGCCGGGCCACACCACGCGCGTCCAGCTCTCCGGGCCGTTGCGATAGTCGATGAGCGTTCCGCCCGACGCGAAGCGAACCGACGCCGCGCCCGGCACGGGGTGCACGCGCACGTCCATCTCGACGCGCGGATCGGTCGCGCCCGGCGGGAAGAACGCGCTCGTGATCGTCTGGCTGCGCTCGAGGAAGAGCGGCAGCGTGCTGCGATACACGCTGCCCGCGTCGCGCCCGAGGCGAGTCGCGAACACGTAGCGCGCGCCGTCGCGCTCGACCTGCGACGTGAGCGACTGCTCGTAGAAGGTCCAGACGGTTCCGCTCGCCGGGCGATAGAACGCCGCGAAGTCGGCGATCGCGGTGTCGTGGCCCGCCGGCGCGAACGGATACCGCCCGGCGAGCGTGGAGAAGAACGGCACCGCGACCGACGAGCACCAGGCGCGCGCGGTCGAGCCCGCCATCGACTCGCTGGACGTCGTCGCTGCGCCATCGATCGGCGGCCAGAGCAGCTGCTCGAAGAAGGGACGCCACCCGACCGGCTGCTCGGCAATCAGCGCCTGCACGCGGGTGCGCGCGGTCTGCAAGCGCGAGACGAGCTGGGCGCCGGTCGACGGGTCGTCGCGATGCGTCGCGAGCGCGTCGCGGAGGAACACGAGCTGCTCCTGATAGACGTCCAGCCCGACCGGCGGCGGCGTGCCGCTTTCGACCGGCGGCGCGACGCCGAACTGCACGAGCCCCTCGAACGCGCTGCGGACGGAGTCGCCGGTGAGGCGCGCGGCCGGCGGCGTGGGCGAGGCGTCGGTGAGCGTGTCGCGCGCGGCGTCGACCGCCTGGTTGCCGACGCGGCCACGTACGGTCTGTTCGAGCGAGGCGAGCAGGCCCTGCGCGGCACCGTTCGTCGCGGGAGGCGGCTCCGGCTCGACGAGCTGGAGGTTGTGATCGATCGCGGCGACCAAGCGGCCGAGCGGCGCGGGACTGCCACGCGTGAGGTCCTCGAGCAGCGCGAGCGCCTCGGTCTCGTCGTGCGCGGTCTTGGTGCGCAGGCCTCGCACGAACTGCTGCCACTCGTGCACGTACGCCTCGAAGTACTGGGCGCGGAGCTCGTCGCGCATCGCGCGGCTCCGCTCGTCGGCGTCGCCGTGGATCGGACCGAGCACCCACGCCGCACCCGCGCGGCGTGCGCCGGCATCGTCGATGCGCTGGCGGATGTGCTCCTCCCACGCCCGCCGGGTGAACGCACCGCGCACGTGGGCGCGCGCGCTGAGCGCCGCGCCGGTCGCGCCGATGAGGCGCTGCAGCGTGAGGTCGTATCCGCGACCCTCGGTCTCGCGCACCAGCTCGGCGAGCGCGACCTGGCTCGCAGGCAAGCGCGAGAGCGCGAGGCGCGCGCGGCGCACCGCGTCGTCGTCGCGCGTCACGTAGAGGGCGGGGCTCTCTGACGCGAGCTCGAGATAGAAGCGCGCGTGACGCGCGAGCATCGCGCCGTCCGCGTCGCGCGCCGCGCTGCTCGACTCGGCCCAGAGCGCGGCGAGCGCATCGACGAGCCGATCACGATCGACGTCGCTCGTCGCGGGCTCGTCCGCAGCGCGCGGCATCGTGAGGCGCAGGTGCCGCTCGAGCGCGGCGTAGAAGCGCTGGTGCTCCTCCGCGCTCGGTTGCGCATCGAGCTCCTGCTCGAAGCGACGTCCCCACGTGTCGAGCGCGCTGGCTTCGCGACGCACGAGCGGCGCGACGACACCCTCGCGCATCGCGCGCGCGTACGCCTGCGTCGTCGGCTGCACGAGCGGCCCGCCGCTGTAGAGCCCGAGGCGCATCAACCACGGCGGACCCGCGGCGTCGTAGGACCGCAGCTCGTCGGCGCGCCCGCGCAGTGCCTCGAGCGTGCTCGGCGCGAGCGGCGCTGCGAGCGCCTCGCCGTCCTTCGTGCTCTCGCCGACGGCGCGCAGCAGCTGCGCGGTGTCGCGCACCATCTCGCGGTTGAGGCGCCACGAGACCGCGCTGCCCACGAGCGCGAGCCCGGCCGTCGCGCAGAGCGCGAGGCCCGACGCGACCTGCACGATCTGGCGACGTCGCGCGCTGAGCTCGGTCGGCGCGACCAGCTTCGCGTCGGGGAAGAGGACGTCGAAGAAGACCTTGGTGAGGAAGTAGCTCTTCGGCTCGAGCACCGGCTCCGGGAGCGCGAGGTGCGACGGCAGGTTCGCGGCCTCCGCGAGACGGCCCAGCAGGCGATCGATCGGCGTGCCCTCCTGCGTGCCGCTCGTGAAGTACGTGCCGCGCAGCACCGGCGACTGGCGGTACACGTTCGGCTGAAAGAGCTCGACGAGGAAGTGCGTGAGCGGCTCTCCGAGCGTCGCGAGCTGGCTCGGGAAGCCCGCCATGAGCTCGCGCGTCTCGAGGCGTCGCTCGTGGCCGATGCGCGTCATCACCCGCTGCCGCGCGCTCTGCACGAGCTCCGCGAACCGTGCGTCGACGGTGGGCGCGAGCTCGAGCCCGAGCTCGCGGAACGGCAGGGTGTAGCCCCAGAGCTGACCGCGCTCCGAGCGCGGCAGCTCGGCGAACGTCTCGACGAACCCGGGCACGAGATCGCACTTCGTGACGAGCACGTACACCGGCAGCGCGATCCCGAGGCGCGACATCACCTCGTCGATGCGCTCGCGCACTCGCGCCGCGAGCACCACGCGGCCTTCGTCGCCGGTCGAGACGAGGTCGTCGACGCTGACCGCGACGAGGATCCCATTGAGCGGCTGACGCGGGCGGTGCCTCTTCAGGAGATCGAGGAACGCGAACCACTCCTGATCGTCCTCCTGCGTCGTCCAGCGGCCCGCCGTGTCGAGGAGCACCGCGTCGTTGGTGAGCCACCAGTCGCAGTTGCGCGTGCCGCCGATGCCCTTGATGCTGCCGCGCGACTGGCTCGGCACGTACGGGAAGGGCAGGCCCGAGTTGCGCAGCGCGGTGCTCTTGCCCGCGCCCGGCGGGCCGATGATCACGTACCAGGGGAGCGCGTAGAGCGCGCCGGCGCCGCCGCCCTTCAGCTTCGACGTCTTGAGCGCTGCGACCGCCTTGTGGAACTCGGCGGTCATGCTCTCGATCTCGGCCGCGAGATCGGGCCGCATGCTGTCTTGGGCGCTCGCGGCCTGGGCCATGAGCGCACGCTCGATCTGTCCGGCCTTCCGCTGCGCGAGGATGCGCCGGACCACGAGCACGAACGCGATCCCGATCAGCGTCAGGACCGTGAGCAGGAGCGGGATCCACAGCGGGAGCTCGAGCAGCCACGCCGCGATCCAGGCGAGCACGAGGAGAAGCCCCGCGATGACGAGTGCGAGCATCGGTGTCGTCCTTCCGTGCTGCTCGCATCGGCCCGTCGTCGCGCGCGTTGCGTCGAGTCGGCGAGATCGCGCGTCAGCCGCCGAGGACCGGGTGGATGCGGTACGTCAGGTCGACGAACACGCCGGTGTAGAAGACGCACGCGAGCAGCAGCGCGGCGACGCCGATGCCCAGGACGATCCAGCCCTCGGTGCGCTGCGCGATCGCGTCGCGCGGGCGCGTGCCGCTGGGCGAGAGCGCGCTCTCGCGGATCACCCCGAAGCGCTCGAGGTCGAGTCGCACCGAGTCGGTGAGCTCCTGGAGCGCGAGCTCGCCGTGCACCGCGTAGCGACCGCGGAACCCGAGTGTCAGCGCGAGGTAGTAGACGGCGAGCACGCGCGCGCGCGTCGAGTCGCGTCGCAGCGCGTCGAGCTTCACGAAGAAGGTCTCGCCCGCCGTGTTCTCGCCGAACAGCGAGAGCTGCAGCTGCTCGCGCATCCACTCGTAGGCGAGCGATCCGCCGCGCGCGAGCACGACCTCGTCGATCAGCGCGACGAGCGCGAAGCCGATCTCGTCGAGATCGCGCGAGTCGATGCTCTGTTGCTCGCCGAGCTTGCGCATGCGCCCGAGCGCGCCGCGGAAGAGCGAGCGCAGCTGCGCCGCGTCGAGCGCGGAGCCGGGCGGGCACTGACGGACGTAGCGCACGAGGCGCAGGGTCTCTTCGAGGATGGGGAGAATCTCGTTCATGATCGGGCCTCGAGGTATGAGCGCGTGCTCATGCACGCGCGTGGGGGGAAGGCCCCGCGGGCTGCGCGCCGCGCGGGGGAAGCGCGAGGAGCGAGACGCGCGTGTGCCGCGCCTCGAACGGGCGCGGGAGGAACACGGCGATCGCGCGCTCCTTCGCGATCTCCGACCAGTACGAGCCGCGCGCCTCGATGGTGAAGTAGACCTCGCCCGCCTTGACCGGCACCTCGGGGGGAGGGCGGTGCGCGATCTCCAGCTTCGCGCCCGGCATCGCGGCGTTCACGACCTGCGTGACCTGCTGCCACGACGCGACCTTGCCGATCGACGGCAGCAGCGTCGCGACGTCCTTCGCGGGCACGCTGGTGCGCACTGCGAGGAGGAAGCGATCGCAGCGCGCGACGCGCTCGTCGATCTGCCCGAAGTGCATGCCGTCCTCGCGGCCCTCGAGATCGATCACGAGACAGGTCTCGCGATGCGTGTCGCCGAGGATGCGCTCCAGACGGTCGAAGAGCGGCCGGAACGTCGCGCGGAGATCGAGCGGATCGAACTCGGGGACGTCGAGCGACGCGTCGATGGTGAACGCGGAGAGCGCGCCCACGAGATCGAGCAGACGCACGTAGAGCTCGCGCGGCGCGCGATCGCCGCTCTTCGCGAAGTGCGTCAGCGCGGGGAGGGCGGCACCGAGCGCGTGGAGCAGCACGAAGCGCGTCACGTCGGTGGCGTCGGCCTCGACGGTGTGCGCGTCGCGCTCGCGCCGTGCGTCGAGGAGCGCGCGACGTCGCGTGTGCATCCGCTCGACGAGCCGCTCGAGCCAGGCGGTGAGGACGGGCGACGCGCCGATCTGCAGCGAGGGCGGCACGTAGCTCTCGTCGAGCACGTAGCGTCCCTGCGACTCGCGGCGGACCTCGGCGATCTTGATCGCCTCGAGATCCTCGCGCGGCTCGTGCCCGAAGACGAAGCGCACGTTGCGCAGCGCGAGGTCGACCTCGGCGGGCTCGCCGCCCGAGGTGATCACGTCCGCGATGCGCCGCGCGTGCGCGGTGTAGCGGGCACGCGCGCCGACCTGGGCCTGACCTTCGCGCTCGCGCGGCAGCGCGACGTACACGTCGAGCGTCGCGCGCTCTGCGCTCAGCCCTTCCACCGGGCGCGACGGCGGGGCCTCGGGGTGATCGGCGTCCATCGCGAGCACGCCGCCGTCGGGCATCACGCCGACGAACGCGTCGAGCCGCACGGTCCCCTCGCCGAGCGCGTGGCGATCGAGCGCGCAGCGCACCACGCCCCAGTTGTTCGGCTCGAGCGCATCGAGGCGCTGCACGACGAGCGACTCGTGATAGCGGTCGGACTGTTGGAGGTGCTGGGGCCCCATGAGAAGGCCCTCGGTCCAGAGCACCTTGAGCTGCGTCGAGCGGTTCATCCGCGGGTCTCCGTGGTTCGGCGTGACGTGGTGCGACGAGGCGTGCTGCGGCGAGGCGTGATCGCCTCGACGCGGTAGTCGTCGAGGCGGAGGAGGAGACGGCCCGGCTCGAGCGCGGGACAGCTCTCCTCCGACCGTTCGCTGCGCGTCATCGGCACGACCGCGCGCCAGGTGCGTCCCGCGGGCTGCCTCACGATCACGACCGCGACGATCGCCTGCGCCTCCGGCGACGGATGCAGCTCGCGCGTCAGGCGGGCCTCGGGGTAGACGGTGAGCGTCTCTTCGGAGACGAGCGCGTCGCCGAGCACCGTCGCGGCGTCCTGCCAGACGTCTTCGAAGGACGCCATCTCGAGCGCGCTCGCGTCGCGCACCTGATAGAGGCGCAGCTCGGTCGGCAGCGCGCGACCCTCGGCGTCGGGGTTCATGCGCGGCGTCGCCTCGATCGTGAGCGCGATGGGTGCGGGATCGCCGCAGTCCGGGCGCGGCTCGGGCGTGCTCGCGCAACCCAGCGCGAGCAGCGTGAGGACGTGGATCGCGGGTCGTGTCACGGGAGCAATCCCCTTTCTGCGGCGAGCTCGTCGAACGCTCGCTGCACACGCTCGTCGGACCACTGACGTCCGAGGCGGTACTCCTGGATGCCGGCCTCGAGCTCGGCGGCGCTGGTCGCGCGCGGGCGGCGCGGATCTCCGTCGAAGAAGAACGCGTCGCGGGCGCGACCGGGCGCGCCGTGGAAGCAGCGCCCGATGCGCGCGAGCATGCGCGCGCGCTCGATCCCGGCGAGATCGCGCACGCCGATCACGGCGGCGAGCGCGTGCTCGAAGTTCGAGAGCTCACGCAGACGCGAGCTGATCGGGTCGGCGATCTCGAGCACGCGCGCGTAGCGCACGCGACCCACCGACTCGGCCGCCGCGCGGGCGTACCAGCCGTAGTAGTTCTCGGCGACGTCGCCGACGCCGAGATAGTGCGCGAGCGAGACCGCGCCCGCGTCCCCACCACCGAAGCGCTCGAGCACGCGCTGCACGTCGGGCCGCTCGCGTGCGATCGCGCGCGCCGTCGTAGTCATGCGCGCGCCTTCGCGCGAGGCGCGATCGAACCCGATGCCGTGGTCGCGCTCGTAGCGGCGGAGGAACGCGTCGCGCACCTCGCGACGGCGCAGCACGAGCGTGTCGGCGAGCTCGGCGAGCGCCTCCGCCGGCAGGCCGGTGGAGCCCGCGAAACGGCGGCCGTGGCGCGCGATCAACGCGCGGCGATCGCCGCTCGCCGCGAGCGTCTGCGCGTCGCGCACCTGCGCCGCGTCGAGGCCCGCACGCGACGCGGTGTCGCTCGCGGCGCGACGCTCGACGACGATCTCGTACCACGCGCCGAGGGCCTCGCCGCGCCGCTGCATGAGCCCGATCTCGAGCCGTCCGATGCCGATCTCCGCGAGCTGCGCGTCGGTCAGGCGCGAGAGGTGGAAGAGGTGATCGCGGATGGTGAGCTGCGCGACGCCGTACGACGCACGGTGATCGACGCCCGCGGTCGTGCGCAGCGACGAGAAGCGCGCGCCGGCGGTGCCCGACTCGGCGCGTCGGTTCGCGTCGACCGCGAGGTAGAACGCGTCACGGTCCTCACCGCCGAGGCGTGCGTCGGTGATCGTGCCGAGCAGGCCCTCTTCGCGCGGGGCCTCCGGCACGGGCGCGACTCCGTCTGCTGCGGCTGCGCGGCGTCCGGGGGCGTTTCCGACCGCGACGTATCGCTCGGCCTCGAGCTCCGCCGCGACGAGCGCGTTCGGGAGATCGCGCGGCGCATCCCAGGCCTCGTCGTCGAGATCGGCGCGCACGTCGAACTCGGGCTCCTGCTCCGGCTCCGGCTCGGCCGCGGGCACGTCCCACGCGGGCGCCCAGGGCTCGAGCATCACCCCGAGCCCGGCGCCGAGCACGATGGCGCCGAGCGACGCGCACGCGATCACGATCATGGAGCTCATCCGCAGCGTCACCGCTCGTCCGTCCTCGCGCGCTCGTCGTCGCGCCGAGGTGCTCATCGAGCGACGTCGGCGCGCGTTGCGTGCTCAGCGATGCGACGTGCGCGTGCGACGATCTCGCCCCGCGCGGGGCTCGCGCGGCGGGGCGCGAGGGGGCCGCGATCGGCGCGGAGGCGGACGCCCGTCGGCGTGAGCCGGCGAATCCCGTCGGCGTCGTGCGTGGCGCGCGGCGGTGCATCGGGATCGGCGGCGTCGATCTCGCGCACGGTGAGGTGCTCGCGCAGGACGACCGCGTGTGGGTCCTCGTCGAGCACCGCGGTGCGCACGGTGCGGATGGTCCAGCCGTCGTCGGCGTGCTGCTCGGCGCGGTGGCGCAGGACGATGCGCGCGGGCGCCTGGCATCCGACCTCGGGCTCGTCGAGCGCCGCGGGGACCAGCGCGCCTCCGGAGCGCACGAGCAGATCGGCGACGCGATCGCCCGCGAGCTCGCTCTCGATCGACACCACGATCGCGTCGTCGGTCCGCAGCACGCGCGCCTCCGCGTGGTCCGCGGAGCCCGCGTGACGACCGATCGCCTGCACCTCGAGGCCGAGCGTGGTGCGACGCACGAGCGCGAGCGGGCCGACGTGGAGCCCCGCGGCCGTCGTGTGCGTCGCGACCCAGAGCACGTCGTCCTCGCCCTCGCGGTGCAGGCGCGCGACGATGCGGGGCGCGATCGGGTGCAGCGTGCCGAGCGCGCGCGGTCGGTCGCTCGCGCACTGCGGCTCTTGCGGCGGCGTGCGAGCGAGCAGCTCTTCGCACGACGAAGGACGCCCTTCTTCGTCGTCGGTGAGCAGCGCGATCCACTCCGCGTCGGTCGGCTCGGGCACCTCGATCGACTCGCCGCCGGCGCTCGGCGCCGCGCGGCGCGCCTCGTGGCACACCGTCGTCGGAAGTGGACGCATCGGTGCTTCGCACGCTGCGAGCGCGCCGAGCATCAGGACCATCATCGCGACGCGCGGCGCCATCGCGTGCCTCATCGGATGCGCGTGACCGGGATCGACTGCTGCTCCGGCACCGTCGTCGGCGGCGGCGGAGGGGGCGCCGCATCGCGCTGTTGCGCGCGCCGTCCCGTGATCGCGAGGTACGCGCGGCTGAACCGCGCGCCGAAGACGTGACGCGCGAACCGGTCGCCCTCGGCGAGATCCGCGTGCACGCGCGTGTAGAGGTCCCAGAGGCTCGCGCCGCGCAGGGGCAGCAGATCGAGCAGTCCTCCGCCCTTCGCGCGCGCGCCGACGGCCTGCGGTGAGATCTCTTCGATCAACGAGCGCACGCCCTCTCGCGTCGCGCTCACCATCGCGATCTGGTGCATCGCGAGATCTGCGAAGACCCGCGTCAGCGCGCCGACGCGCTCTTCGCCGTCCACGCGGAAGTCGCAGAGATACGCGAGGATCTCCTGACCCGACTGCGGCACTCCGTCGCCGCTGCCGAGCCCGAGCTCGCGCGCGACGTGCTCCTTCGCCCGCATCAGCTCGAACAGCGACTGCGCGAACGTCTGCAGCAGCGCGGCGACGCGCGCGAGGACGCGCGCATCATCGACGTCCTCGCCGTGCGGGCCGGTGAGCGGGACACCCGCGAGCTTCTCGAGCCACTCGCGCGCGGTGACCTCCTTGACGCTCATGCCGTCGACGCCGTGTCGCGCCGCGATCTCGACGTACTCCGGCAATCGCGAGAGCTCGGGGAGCTCGCGCGCGAGCTGCGGGATGATCTTCTGGCGCGATGCGGACGGCAGGCTCTCGATCTGATCCGCGAGCACCTCGAGGTAGGCCCGTCGCGCAGGCTCCACTGCGGCGAGAAGCGTCCGCAGGTACTGCAGCTGGCTCATCGCGCTGCTGGCCAGCGCCGTCTGCGCATCGTTGCCGACGCCCTCGGTCGCGAGGTCGTCGCCGCTGATGCGCGTGACGTCGATCATCGAGATCGCAGTGCGCAGATCGTCGGGCATCGCACCGCCCATCGCGACGCGCCGCGAGCGGCGCTCGCCATCGGCCGCGCGGCTCACCCGGAGGACCACGGGGCCGACCTCGACACGCGTCTCCGCGTGCACCGCGACCGCGTGGTGCGCCGCGACGCGCTGCATGTCGACGACGCTGCCGTTCGACGAGCCGACGTCGGTGAACCAGACGTGGTGCTCGTCGAACGCGAGCTGCGCGTGCCACTGCGAGACGCTCGGCTCGTCGAGGAGCAGGTCGTTGAGCGCGTTGCGCCCGATGCGGATCGGCGAGATGCGGAAGAACGCCTCTTCGTCGACGCCGGTGCGCGGGTCGTGGATGGCGACGCGGAGCTCCATGACGTCGCTCCTCAGCGCGTGGTGATCGACACGTCGCCGGACTCGGCGATCGCGACGTCGACGTGGGTGAGGTCCGCGCCGTCGCCGCGCGCGACGAGCAGCTCGGTCGCGAGCGGCACGAGCACCGCGCGCTCGAGCATCTGGCGCACGTAGCGCACTCCGCCCTCGATCTCGCTGCAGCGCGCGACGACGCGATCGCGCACTGCGGCGGCGAAGGAGACCTCCACGTCGTGCGCCGAGCGAACCCGCGTGGCGACGCGCGCGAGCTCGATGTCGACGATGCGGCCGAGCGTGCTCTCGCCGATCGGCGCGTACGGCACGACGGTCATGCGGTTGAGCAGCGCGGGCTTGAAGTGCCTCGCGAGCGCCGGGCGGATCGCCTCCGTGACCTCGTCGATCGACTTGCCCTGCGCGTAGAGCTCGACGACGCGATCCGACGCGAGATTGCTCGTGAGCAGGATGCAGGTGTTGCGGAAGTCGATCTGTCGTCCCTCGGCGTCGCTGAGCACGCCCTTGTCGAACACCTGGTAGAAGGTGTTCATCACCTCGAGCGCGGCCTTCTCGCACTCGTCGAGGAGCACGACCGAGTACGGCCGCTGGCGCACGGCCTCGCTGAGCTCGCCGCCTTCTCCGTACCCGACGTAGCTCGGCGGCGAGCCGATGAGGCGCGTCGCGGTGTGCGGCTCCTGGTACTCGCTGAGGTTGATCGTCGTGAGGAACCGCGAGCCGCCGAAGAGCAGATCGGCGATCGCGTACGCGGTCTCCGTCTTGCCCACGCCGCTCGGGCCGACGAGGAGGAGCACGCCCATCGGCGCGTCGGGGTTGCGCAGCCCCGCCTGCGCGACGCGCAGCGACGCGGCGACGCGATCGAGCGCGGCGTCCTGACCGAGCACGCGCGTGCGCAGGCGCTCACCCAGCGTGAGCACGGCCTGGCTCGTCGCGCTCTGCATCGCGCCGACGGGCACTCCGGTCCAGAGCTCGACGGTGCGCGCGATCGCCGCGGCGTCGACGTCGATCGCGACCAGCGGCTCGCTCGCACACAGCGCGCGCAGGGCGTGCATCGCCTGCTTCGCATCGGACTCGAGCGCGTCGATGCGGTCCGCCGCCTCCCGGTCGCCGTCGTCCGCCTCGTTCGCCGCCTCGTGCATCGCGCGTCGCGCGCCCAACGCGCGCTCGAGGGCCTCGCGCTGTGCCGCCCAGCGCGCCATCAGCTCCGAGCGCGCTCCCTCGAGCTCCGAGATGCGGCGCTGCAGCTGGATGAGCTCGGTCGCGCGCTGTGCATCGTGGTGATCGACGAGGTCGCGCGCGATCGCTTCCTTCCGGCGCGTCGTGGACGCGATCTCCGCGTCGAGCGCGACGATCTTCTCGGGACGCGCGCTGCGCTCCACGCGCACGCGTGCCGCAGTGGTGTCGAGGAGATCGACCGACTTGTCCGGGAGCTGACGGCCCGTGATGTAGCGATGCCCGAGGCGCACCGCGGCCTCCACCGCTTCGTCGCGGATGATCACGTCGTGCGCGTCCTCGTAGATCGTGCGGAGCCCGCGCACCATCCCGATCGCGACGTCCTCGCTGGGCTCTTCGACCTTGATCGGCTGGAACCGACGCTCGAGCGCGGCGTCCTTCTCGAAGTACTGCTTGTACTCGGCCCACGTCGTCGCCGCGATGGTGCGCAGCTCACCGCGCGCGAGCGCCGGCTTGAGCAGGTTCGCCGCGTCGGCGCCGCCCTTCTGGTTGCCCGCACCGATGAGCGTGTGCGCCTCGTCGATGAAGAGCACGATCGGCGTGGTGGAGGTCTGCACCTCGTGGATCACGCTCTTGAGGCGCGCCTCGAACTCGCCCTTCACGCTCGCGCCCGCCTCGAGCGACCCGAGATCCAGGCCGCGCAGATCGACGGTGCGCAGTGACTCGGGCACCTCACCCGCGACGATCGCGCGCGCGAGCCCTTCGACGAGCGCCGTCTTCCCGACGCCCGGCTCGCCCACGAGGATCGGGTTGTTCTTGCGGCGACGGCAGAGCACGTCGATCACCTGACGGATCTCGCGCTCGCGGCCGAACACCGGGTCGATGCGCCCCGCGCGCGCGGCATCCGTGAAGCTGTGCGTGAACCGCGAAAGCGCGCTCCCCGGGCCCGGCGCGCCTTCGACGCGCGGATCGCTCGCCGCCCGCTCGCTCGTGCGTGCAGGGACGGCCTCGGTCGACTCCGGCGTGATGCTCAGCGCGTCGGATGCGCACGCGCGAAGCGCGTCGGTCGAGATGCCGCTCAGCGTGGCGACGGTCTCCGAGAGATAGCGTCCACCGCCGAGCACGATCTGCGCGAGCAGCGCGCCCGAGCGCAGCGCGGTCTCGCCCCACTCGAGCGACGCGAGCACCCACGCGTCCTCGAGCCAGCGCACCAGCGAGTCGGAGATGCGCGGCTTCGACGCGCTGCCCGCGCGGAACGTGCGCAGGGACTGCTCGAGCTCGCTGCGCAGCTTGCGCGGATCACGATCCAGCGCGCGCAACAGCACCTCGGTGTCGCCGCCGTGCTCGGCGCTCATCGCGAGGAGCACGTGCTCGGGCATGATCTCGGGATGTTGTGCCTCGACCGCCTTGCCGACGGCTTGCTCGAGGTATCGCTTCGCGGTCGGCGTCAGGCGCGCGACGACCTTCTGGGGGTGCACTCGCATGGGGTTGTCTCCTGAGCCGCGTCATCGATCGCGCGGCGATCTCGTTGCGTCGGAAATCACGCGGCCACGCGCACCGTGCGCGACGTGCGTGCGCTCGCGAGCCACGTGCGGTGGCCGAGGCCGGTGGTGTGCGAGAGCGGGAACCCGCTGCGCTGCGCGTCGACGTGCAGCTCGAGCTCGAGCTCGATGCCCGCGGGATCGAAGAGGCGGAACGTCTCGCGCGCGAGCGCGTGGAGATCACCGCCCGGCAGACACCGAGGGTGCGTCGTCGCGTCGAGCCCGCGGATCACCACGACGCAGCGCCCGCCCGGATCCGCGGCGTTCGCGCCGAGCACGGTCTCGCGACCGAGCGCGTGCGACGAGCGACCGAGGCGCATGCGGCTCCGCTCGGCGATCGGGACGCGATCACCGGCGAGCTCGCGGATCTCGATCACCAGGCGCGCTGCCGGCACGCGACGGCGCACCAGGATCTGCAGCGCGCGCTGGAAGCCGAGCGCGCTGCGACGGCTCGTCGCGAGCAGCGGGAGGATCGCGATGCGCTCGGGCATCGTCAGCGCGCTCGCGTCGGCGCCCGCCGCGGCGACGAGACGTCGGCTCCAGAAGTCCGAGCCGTCGTCGCGCAGGACCGCGCTCGGGCGGAGGCGCTGCACGCTGCGATAGAGCAGCGAGAGCGCGCGATGGTGGAACACGTCGAGCAGATCGCGGCGGACCGCGCGATCGGGATCCTCGGCCGCGATCTCCTCGAGCATGAAGAGCGGGAGCGGACCGATCGTGCCCGCCGTGCCGAGGAACGTGCTCTCGACGCGCGCGCGGTCACCGTCGAGCGCGACGTTCGACACATCACTCGCCGCGAAGGTGAGCGCGGGGCTGTGGCCCAGCCGCACTCGTTCGTCTGCGGGCCGCGCCTCCGTGCCGAGCGCCGCGCTGCCGAGGCGTCGCTCGAGCGCGGCGACGAGCGCGAAGAACGAAGCGCGACGACCCGAGGTCGCGAGCGCGCCGTGCAGCGCGCTCAGAGGATCGACTGCGTGCCCGTCCGCGGCGTCCACGTGAGCTCCTTCATCGACGGATGCAGGCCGACCGAGAGCGCGCAGAACGCGTTGATCGGGACCTCGGCGGAGAGCAGTCGATCGAGCGCGCACCCGAAGAGGAACGCGTCACCGGGCCCCGAGAAGCGCGACTCCTCGAGCTCGACGCGCGTCTCGACCCCGCGCACCACCGCGCCGCGATGTGCGCGCGTCGCGGCGTGGGCGCGCACCTCGCGAATGCCTTCGAGACGGAGCGAGTTCGCGCGCTCGATGTGCACGTCGACGAGCTCGGGCACGTTGAACGAGGACAGCAGGCTCCGCAGCGCGTCGGGGCTCGCGAGCGATCGATGAGTGCTCGCGAGATAGCCGAGCAGTCGCCACTGCAGCTCGGTGCCGAGCGCCGCGGGGATCGGCTTCGACACGCGGCTCACGTTCCGTGCGGTGGCGAGCGTCGGTGACGCGGGGAGCGGTGCGCCGACGTCGCCAGCGCGGAGCTCGGACGCGAGCAGGCGGCTCGTGCACGTCATCTCGACCGAGACGGTCTCGTCGACCAGACCGTCATCCGGCGCTCCGTCGTCGCCGAGCAGCAAGTAGGCGTCGAGGCCGCCGTCGAGCGGAGAGCGGCGGCGCCGCAACGTGAAGAACGCGTCGTGTGCGCCACCGCGACCGTGATCGAAGAGCGAGAGCGCGCCGTAGTGGATCTCGCCACCACGCCGCATGCGCCGGCCGATCACGCGATCGACCGTGTGGACCTCCGCCTGGTGTGGAGCGAGACCGGATGCACGGAGATGCAGCTCTTCGCGCAGCGGCGCGCGGCGGATCGGCTCGGCAGACGTGGTGAAGAGGTTGATCGCGGGCACGCAGT
This sequence comes from Sandaracinus amylolyticus, assembly GCF_000737325.1. NCBI lineage: Bacteria > Pseudomonadati > Myxococcota > Polyangiales > Sandaracinaceae > Sandaracinus > Sandaracinus amylolyticus. The sequence continues at coordinate 6,887,032 of NZ_CP011125.1, read as the reverse complement.
GCAGGCGCAGCGCGTCGGTGGGCAGTCGCTCGGGAAGCGCAGGCGGCTTGCGGAACCGGAAGACGAGCTCGAGCGTCTCGCGCGCTCGTGCGCTGGGCACACGCTCGAGGCCGTGCACGTCGACGAAGAAGAACTTCTCGGGGAACGTGAAGTACTCGGCGGCGAGCCGCGGTCCGATCGGTGCGGTCTCGGGCCACGGCCAGAGATCTCCGATCGTTCCGTCGAGCGCGGGCAGTCGCGCGGCCGATGCGCCGAGGTGGATCTCGTCGCCGGGCGCCAGGCGGATCGAGATCTGATCGAGATGGCGCGCGATCCACAGCAGCAGCGTGGTCGCGAGGGCGTGCGTGCCGTGGAGGAAGAGGCGCAGCGGGGCCGGGCCGAGCACCGCATCGCGCGCCGCCTCGGGGATACGGATCCGCGCGACGATCTCGGGCGCGTCGGCGCGCATCTCGTCGAGCCGCGTCACCTCGATGCGCGCGGGCGTGAGCGCGACGTCGGCGCGCGTCTGGAACGGGCACGCCGTGCCCTGCACCGCACGTGATCCGTAGATCGCACCGGCCTTGATCTCGTGTCGTGCACGCAGTGCACCGGCGCGTGGCTCCAGCTCGAGGATCGTCGCCGCGGGAATCCCGCGCAGCGTGTGCGGCGCGATCAGCTCGGCGAGCGGCTCCGCGAGCTCGGGCACCGCGGCCTCGGTGCGCTCGCGAATCCGCGCGGCGAGGAACGCGAAGCCCTCGAGCAATCGCTCGACGTCGGGGTCGGTGCCGCGCTCGGTGAGCGCTTCGGCGAGCCCGGGGTGACGAAGCCCGAACTCGCGACCCATGTCGCGCAGATAGGCGAGCTCGCTCTGGTAATAACGAGAGAACACGAGTCGGTCTCCTTCTGCGAGGACGTCAATCGACGCGGAAGCGACCGGGGAGTCGCACCCACGTGCGCAGGCGCAGCGCGCGCCGCGGATCGGCCGCGAGGCGCGCTTGCACCTGGAAATCGAGCCGCAGCGCGTCGTCGCCGGGCAGGTGTCGGACGCTCACCTGCGCGAGCCGCGGCTCGTGGCTCTCGATCGCCTTCTTGATCGTGAGCTCCACGCTACGCATGCCGTCGGGCAGCGTGTGCACGAGATCCGTCAAGTCGACGATGCCGCGCGCGTTGAGGAGCGCGTGGAGGTGGGCGACGATCGACTCCGCCTCGCCGATCTGACGAGCACCGGACTCGAGACGATCGAACAGACCGCGTCGCATCACCCGCCCTCCACACGAATCGACTCACGCGCTCGCGCGAGATCACGAGTTCGGCTGCTGCGCCCAGTCCCACGAGTGCTCGGTCGTGTCCCCGTCCTCCGTGATGTACGTCCAGCTGATCTTGCTGAAGACGAAGTCGACGACCTCGCGCGGGAGCTCGTCGCCCTCACGCTCGAGCACGTTCGACTCCATCCGCGCGATGCGCGCGTTCTCGAGCTTCACGCGATAGAACTCCTTCGTGCCCGAGCCCGAGCTCGACTGGCGGAAGAAGTGGAACACCGCCTCCGCGGGGCTCGTCGCGGTGAGGGCCTGCGCCATCACCGGCGTCGACTTGTCGATCTCCTTGCGGATGCGCACCGGGCCGAACGCGGGCGGCGCGGTGGGGCGCGAGACGCGCGGGTCGTAGCCGACGCTGAGGAGCTGCTCGAACCCGACGCACTCGATGGCGTTCTGGACGTCCTCGCCGCCCATGTTGTGAACGGTCGACTCGCCCGCGACGTCGTTGCCGCCGACCTTCAGCTTCAGATACACGCTCTGCTGGCTCATCTTCGTTTCCTTCGTTCTCCCCCGTGCGAGGGGTCGTCTCCGCGACGGGCCCACTGCCCGCACGCAAGCCCCTCATCGCGGCGACCCGCACGGCGTTGCGTGGTGCGATGAAAAAAAGTCGCGCACGCAACGCGGGCTCGGACGCGCAGATGAGAGGCCCGCTGCGCAGAGCAGGGAGGCGGGTCCATGCCGGAGCGTTTCGGCGCGTACGAGATCGAGAAGCGCCTGGGGGCAGGCGGAATGGCCGAGGTGTTCCTCGCGCAACGTCGCGGGCCCGAGGGGTTCGCGAAGCGCGTCGCGCTGAAGCGCGTGCTCCCCGGCTACAACCAGGATCCCGAGTTCGTGCGTCTCTTCCAGGACGAAGCGCGGCTCGCGGCGCGCCTCGACCACCCGCACATCGCCGGGATCCACGACTTCGGCGAGGTCGACGGGACGTGGTTCATGGCGATGGAGTACGTCGACGGATCGGACCTGCGGACGCTGCTGAGCGGGCTCGGCAAGCTCTCGCAGCCGATGCCGACCGACCTCGTGCTGCTCGTCGCGGCGGATCTCGCGTCGGCGCTGCTCTACGGGCACGAAGTGGAGATCGACGGCAAGCCGGCGCGCATCATCCATCGCGACGTCACGCCGTCGAACATCCTCGTCAGCACGGACGGCGCGATTCGTCTCGCGGACTTCGGCATCGCGAAGGCCGCGTCGCACGGGCACCACACGCGCACTGGCATCGTGAAGGGCAAGGTGCCGTACATGCCGCCCGAGCAAGCGCTCGGCGAGGACATGGATCACCGCGTCGATCTCTTCGCGCTGGGCGTGGTCCTCTTCGAGTGCCTCGCAGGGAAGAGGCCGTACGTCGGCGTGACCGAGCTCGACACGCTGCAGCGGATCAGCAAAGGCCAGCACTCGCGCTTGCTCGATCTCGCGCCACACACGCCGCCGGCGCTCGCGGACGTCGTCGAGCGCCTGATTCGTCCCGACCCGAGCGCGCGATTCGACAACGCTGCCGACGTGCTCGATGCGCTCGCCGCGTCGCCGCCCCCGACGAACGCGCGGAGGCTGCTCGGCAATCTGGTGAAGCGCGTCCAGCGCGAAGTGCCGAAGTCGATCTCCGAGATGCGCGGGTTCGCGAGGACCGAGTCGCTGCCGGAGGAGCCCGCGAACGACCGGACGCGCACCGCGGGAGAGCTCGCGCAGCGCGCGCTCGCGATGGCCGCGCAGCCGCGCGAAGACGTCGCCCGGGCGCTCGATCGGGCGGCGCAGGAGAAGAGCTGGACGCCGCCTGCGCAGAACGACGCGCACGATCCGCGCACGGTCCCGGCCGGACGTCGCGTGGTCGTCGCGAGCGATGGAGAGAAGACCGGCCCGGTCGGTTCGAAGCCGCCGTTGCCCTCGACGCGCACGCGCCCCGCGGTCGCGTTCGAGAGCGACTCGAGCGTGCCAGTCGCGGCATCGGAGATCTCGATCCCGCGGGTCGTCGCGTCGCAACCGAGAGCGGGAGTGTCGTTGGGCGCGTGGATCGCGCTCGCGATGTCGCTGGGGATTGCGTTCGTGGGCGTCGTCGTCGCCGTGGGCGTGTGGTGGATCCGGGCGCACGCGCCGCCGCCGCCCGTCGCGGTGACCGCACCGCCGCCCGCGCACGTCGATCCGCCGATCGTGGAGGCGCAGCAGCATCAACCCGCCGCGCGGCCCCCCGTCGTCGCGACGACGACGACGGAGGCGGTGCCCGTCGTGGGGACGACGACGCCCGAGGCACCCCGCGTCGTGAGCCGTGAGCCGACGGAGCGCGAGCAAGTCGATCGCGAGCGGACCGAGCGCGGGCGCGCGCGCCACGACGTCAGCACGCCCTCGCCCGCGCCGGAGCTGCCGCCGGGTCGTGTGACGGTCGTCGTGCTGCCGATGGGCGAGGTGACGATCGACGGTCGCGAGCACGGCACGTCGCCGGTGACCGCGACGCTGCGTCCGGGGCACCACGTGATCGTCGTGCGCAACGGCGAGCGCGAGGAGCGCCGCTCGATCGACGTCGCGAGCGAGACGACGGAGCGCGTCGTCGTGCGCTTTCCGCTCGACGGGTGAGCGACGCGAGGTCGGGCTATACAAGTCACGATGGTGCCCTCGGAGCGCGTGACCGAGCTCTTCGCGGACGACGTGCTCGTCGTGAGCGCGCACGTGAGCGACGTCGCGCTCGCTGCGATCACGCCGCGCGAGGCCGAGCTCGTCGCGCGCGCGGTCGACAAGCGCAAGCGCGAGTTCGCGACGGCGCGGGTGTTGGCGCGCGCGGCGCTCGCGCGCTTCGGACTGCCCGACTACGAGCTGCTCAACGCGCCGGATCGCGCGCCGATCTGGCCTGCGCACATCACCGGGAGCATCTCGCACTGCGACACGCGCGCGGTCGTCGCGGTCGGTGATCGCGCGAGCGTCGGCACGATCGGCATCGACGTCGAGCACCGCGACGAGCTCAAGCGCGAGCTCTGGAAGACGGTGTTCCTGCGCGACGAGATCGACGCGCTCGACGCGCAGTTCGCGAGCGACGTGCGCGGCAAGATGGCGCTCGCGCTCTTCTCCGCGAAAGAAGCGCTCTACAAAGCGCAATATCCGCGCTCGACGCAGTTCATGGGATTCCACGAATTGCGCGTCGAGATGATCGCGGAGACGGAGACGCGCGGTCGCCTCGAGTGCGTGTTCCAGAACGACGTCGGCCCGTTCACGAAGGGGTTCGTCGCGCCGGGTCGATATCGGCTCGATGCGTTCCCTGCGGGCGAAGTGATCACCGCAGTTCGCATCGAGCCGTGAGTCAGATCCCCGCGCCCGCCTCCAACATGTCCGGCGCGTGCGTTCGCATGTGCACCGGCTCGGGCGGTCTCTCGGATGCGTGCACGATCAGATTGGCCGCCGGCTTCTTCGGCGTGAGCTTGTCGAGCGCTGCGCCCATCACCGCGCCGTACGCGAGGTGCGCCGCGATCGCGTACAGGTGCGAGCGCACCGGGTAGTGCGTCGGCCACGCCGCGAGCTTGAACGCGGGGAGCAGCAGGTCGTTGCTCGCGACCCACACCAGCATGCCGAACGCTGCGCCGCCGATCGGGCCGGACGCCTTCGGAAAGGTCGCGGCCGTCGCGCCATACGCCGCGCCCCATGCGCCGCCGAACGCGTAGTGCACCGCGTGCCCGGCGCGCGCTTTGTCGACCGGCAGCGGGCGCTGCAGCAGCGCGGCGGCGCGCCTCGCGACCGTCTCGGGCGCGCTCTCTTCGAGCTGCTCGGGCTCGGGCGGCACGAAGACACCTTCGGGCGGCTTCGGCGCGATCCGCGAGGTGAGCGCGAAGAAGACGTCCTGGGCGGCGCTGCCGAGGATTCCGGCCGCGAGGCCTCGTACCACCGATCCGAGCGGGCTCGACATGGCGCGCTCAGCGCGTGCGAAGCGTGTGCCCGGAGCGCATCCTCGCGTCGATGACTCGGCGCGTCGCGATTCTCGCCGCCGCGCTCGTCGTGATGCTCGCGGCGGGTGTGGCGTTGATCCCCGGGTGCGGGCTCGACGTGGTGCATGCGGTGCTGGTTTCGCAGCATCCTCGCGTGCGCTGGATCTCGACCGAGGAGCTCGCGCGTGAGCTCGAATCGGAGTCTCCGCCGCTCGTGATCGACGTGCGCAGCGACGATGAGATCGCGGTGAGCACGATTCCCGGTGCGCAGTCGATGCGCGAGCTGCCGACCGATCGCGACGTCGTCGTGTACTGCTCGGTCGGAGCGCGTAGCGCCGTCGTGGCGGAGCGATTTCCGAACGCGCGCAACCTGCGCGGCGGGATCTTCGCCTGGGCGAACGAGTCGCGTCCCCTCGTGCGCGACGGAGCGCGCACGAACGAAGTGCATCCGTACGACTCGCTCTGGAGGATGCTGCTCAGTGCGCGTGTCGTGCGAGCCAGCGGAGGATCGTGATCGACGCCATCACGGTGCCTCGTACCGTGCCGCTCACCTTCGAGACTCCGACGCGACGTCGATAGGAGACTGGCACTTCGGCGTGTCGCAGCCCGCGTCGCGCCGCTTTGATCTGCATCTCGACCGTCCAGCCGTAGTCGGGATCGCCCATGTCGAGCTTCTGCAGCGCGCTCCAGCGAATCGCGCGGAACGGACCGAGATCGGTGTAGCGCGCGCCGTAGAGCAGACGCAGCGCGACGCACGCGACGGCGTTGCCCGCGATCTGCTGCGGCGTGAGCGAGCCGCGCTCGCGCCGTCCGAGCACGCGCGAGCCGATCACGAGGTCGGCGCCGCTCGAGATCGCCTCGAGCAGGCGTGTGATCTCGCTCGGATGATCGCTGCGATCGCCATCGAGGAACACGACCACGTCGGGCGGCTCCGACGCGATCTCGGCGAGCGCGCGCAGGCACGCCGAGCCGTATCCGCGCCGCGGCTCGTGCACCACGATCGCGCCGCCTTCGCGCGCGATATCGGCGGTGCGATCGCGCGAGCCGTTGTCGCACACGACGACGCGCCTCACGACGTCGCGTGGGATCTCCGCGAGCACCAGCGGCAGCGCACGCTCTTCGTCGAGCGCGGGAATGACGACGTCGACGATCATCGCGCGCACCGTAGCGCACGCCCGGTTGACGCGCGTCGCCTCGCTGGCCACGCTCGGCGCTGCTTTCGGTGCGGGCGTCGCGAACGCTCGCCTCGAGGGAAGCCGGTGCGACTCCGGCGCTGCCCCGCAGCGGTGTGCAGGAACGAACGTCGTGGCGACCACTGCGCCTGTGGGCGCGGGAAGGCACGATCAGTAGGAGGCTCCTCGAGAGCCACGCCTGCGAGCCCGAAGACCTGCCGAGAGTGCCCGCGCCCGGTGCGCGGGCGGTCCACGCGACTCGAGGGACGTCGCGCGGACACGGCCGGAACCGCGGAATGGCGGCGAGGGACTCGTGGGTCAGCAGCGAAGTGCGTGGTGCGTCGCGATCGTGTTGCTCGTCGGGTGCGGCGAAAGCGCGACGCAGGATGTCGATGCGGGGATCGTTCGCGACGATGCCGCGGCGCCGCTTCCCGACGAAGCGGTGCTCGCGGACGAGATCGTCGACGCGCCGGGCGCGACCGGCGAGGGGTTCGGCGATCCCGACAAGGCGATCAACGGCGTGCGCGGCGGCGGACCGACGCAGGGCTCGTTCGACGTGTACTCGCTCGACTACGCGACGCGCACGCACCTCGTGCTCGGCTGGAGCGGCGCGGTGATCGCCGACGGACCGGGCGCGGATCTCGTCGTCTTCGAGAACGGGTTCCGCGCCGCGGGCGCGAGCGGGAACTTCATGGACCCGATCATCGTGTCGGTGTCGCGCGACGGAGAGACGTGGGTCGATCTCCCGCACGACTACGCGGCCGAAGATCCGACGAGGTACTCGATCGCGCCGGAGGACTGGGTCGGGTTCGCGGGGATCACGCCGGTGTTGCTGAACGTCGAGACGAACGACGTGGATCCCTTCGATCCCATCGCGGCGGGCGGCGACGCGTTCGATCTCTCGTCGCTGCCCGACGAAGGCGAGGGCGCGTCGATTCGTCGCGAGGGCGCGCGCTACGTGCGGCTCGAGAGCGCGGCGATGCGCGTGAACCCCGAGACCGGACGCAACTATCCGCGCGACCCGACCAGCAACGGCTCGGACATCGACGGCGTGTACGCGCGCTACGTGGTGACGCGGTGACGCTCCCGGCGCTCGATCACGACGCCACGGCGCGTGCGCGCGATCGTCAAGCGAGCTTGACCAAACCGCGCGGCAGCCTCGGCGCGCTCGAGGACGTGGTCGCGACGATGGCGGCGATCCAAGGCCGCGTCCGGCCGCGCAGCCGACCCGCGACGGCGCTGATCGCGGCGAGCGATCACGCGGTCACGAAGCATGGCGTCTCGGCGTATCCGGCCGAGGTGACGCGCGCGATGATCGACAACCTCGCGCGGGGTGGGGCGGCGGCGAGCGTGATGTGCGCGTCGCTCGGAGTGCCGCTGGTCGTGCTCGACGTCGGTGTCGCGGCTCCGCGTGTTCCTCCGCAGCGCGACGGCCGTCGCGTGATCCGCGACGACGTCGCGGACGTGGCCCTCGGCGATCTGCGCGAGGCGCGCGCGGTGTCGCCCGATGACGCGCAGCGCGTGCGGCGTGCCGCGGTCGACGCCGTGAGCGCGATCGACGAGCTCGCGGTGCTGGTGCTCGGCGAGATCGGGATCGGCAACACGACGGCCGCAGCCGCGGTCGTGTCGGCGCTGCTCGATATCCCGGCCGAGCGCACCGTCGGGCCGGGCACGGGCCTCGATGGCGAAGGAATCGCGCGCAAGCGCGCCGTGGTGAGCGATGCCGTCGCGGCGCTCGGCGGCGATCGCGATCCGTGGTCGGTGCTCGCGCGTGTCGGTGGCCGGGATCTGCTCGCGATGGCGGCCGCGGCGCACGCGGCGATGCAGCGCCGCGCGGTGGTGCTCGCCGACGGGTACGTCGTCGCGGCATCGCTGCTCGCGCTCTCGCGCGTCGTGCCGGATCTCGGCGCGCGCGTGATCTTCGGACACTGCTCGGCGGAGCCGGCGCATCGGCTGGTGCTCGACGCGCTCGGCGCGCGTCCGCTGCTCGATCTCGGGATGCGGCTCGGCGAAGCGAGCGGCGCGCTCGCCGCGCTCCCGCTGCTCGATCTCGCGTGCGCGCTCCACGAAGGAATGGCGACGTTCGCGGAGGCGGCGGTGCCGGATCGCGAATGACGGTTCCGTGGATCCGCGGCGCGCGCGCCGCGTTCGTGTTCCTCACGCGCATCCCGGTCGGCGGCTTTCCGTATACGAAAGACGACTTTCGCTGGGCGGGCGCGTACTTCCCGCTCGTCGGCGCCGTGCTCGGCGCGATCGCGGGCGTGGTGATGCTCGCGCTGCTTCCTGCGGGCGCGATGGCGGCTGCGATCTGCTGCGTCGCGCTCTCGATGATGCTGACCGGCGCGTTCCACGAGGATGGGCTGGCGGACACGGCCGATGCGCTCGGCGGTGCGTACGATCGCGAGAAGCTCTTCGTGATCCTCAAGGACAGCCGCGTCGGGAGCTTCGGCGCGGCGGCGCTCTTCGTGGTGCTCGCGCTGCGCGTCGCGCTGCTCGCGCGGCTCGAGCACGAGGCGCTGCTCGCTTGTGTGCTCTCGGCATGCATCGCGCGGACGCCGCCGGTGTGGATGATGGCCGCGCTGCCCTACGTGACGAACGACGAGCACAGCAAGAGCCGTCATCTCACGCGCGGCGGGCCGCGTCAGGCGTGGGTCGCGACGTTCCTCACGGCGATCGTGATCGCGAGCGCGATGGCATGCGGCCTGAGCGCGGTGCGCGTGGCCGTGGTGCTCGTCGCGCTCGCGGTCGCGGCTGCGATCTGCACCTGGCGATTCATCGTGCGTGCGGGCGGGATCACCGGTGACTTCCTCGGCGCGACCGAGCAAGTCGGCGAGTGCGTCGTGCTGCTCGCGCTCGCGATGACGGCCGGAGCATGACGTCGCTCGTCGTCATCCGACACGCGCCGACGCATGCGAGCGGGCGCTGCATCGGACGCACCGAGGTCGACGTCGAGCTCGCGCACGTCGACGCGGCTCGCGTGATCGTCGAGCGCATCGCGGGGCACGGTGTGCACGCCGTGTGGTCGTCTCCGCTCTCGCGATGCGCCGTTCCTGCGTCGATCGTCGCGCGGACGCTCGGCGTGCCCCATCGCGTCGACACGCGCTTGCTCGAGATCGATCACGGCTCGTTCGACGGTCGTGCGTGGGACGAGATCGATCCTGGTGCGCTCGAGCGGTGGATGCGCGCGTGGGAGCACGAAGGCGCGCCCGGCGGCGAGAGCGCGCGCGACGTCGAGGCGAGAGTGCGCGCGTGGTGGGACGAGCTCGAGCACGACGCGCTGCTCGTCGCCCACGCCGGCGTCGCGCGCGCGCTGCGCGTGATCGTGGACGGCACCGCGTGGACGGATGCGATGTCGCTCGCGATCACGCACCTCGCGGTCGACGCGGTGCATCGCCGCCGGTGATCACCGAGCGACCAGCGCGCCGTCGTACATGTCCATGCCGCACGTGAAGCGCACGCGGCCATCGGCGGGCATCGTGAGATCGACGGCGACGGGCTCGTTCAGCGGCAGATCGCGGCGGATGTCGAGCGACGGGAACACGAGCTGCTGACCGCAGCCCTCGTCGGTCGTGCGCGTGAACACCAGGCGCACCGGGGCCCCGGCGGCCGCGGTGACCTCGGCGGGATCGTACCCCTCCGCGCCGACGCGCACCGCGATCTCGGGGCGCCCATCGGGGTTCGGCGGCGTCGCCGCGCTCGATCCACACGCGCTCGCGAGCGCGATCCCGATCACGACGAAGACACGACGAGCATCAGACATTCGACTCTCCTACCAGGTCCGTGGGCGCGCGGCCCGAGATCACACCGAGCGCGCGGCGGCGCGCCCATCCATACACGATCGCGCCGAGCACGAGTCCTCCCGCGCCCGCCACGTGCGCCGTGGTCAGCGCAGCGTCGTAGCCGTCGACGTAGAGCCGCAGCGCGAGCGAGGCCACGAGCAGCGCCGCCGATGCCTGGACGATCACGATGATCTTCCGCAGCTCGAGCAGCATCTCGGGCGCGGCGTCCGCGATGCGACGGTGCACGAGCTGCTCGTTGCGCCAGTACGTGTAGACGACCGGGATGAGCTCGAGCGTGAGGAACGCGCTCGTGATCAATCCGCCGACCATCGGCGCGGCGATGCGCTTCATCACGTCGGCGCCCGAGCCCTCGGCCCAGAGCAGCGGCACGAGCCCGACGAGCATCGTGCCGACCGTCATCAGCTTCGGCCGCACGCGCTGGATGGTGCCCTCGGCGTGCGCGTCGACGATGTCGGCGAGCGTGCGGATGCGTCCTTCGCGCAGCCGCTTCTCGTACGCTTGATCGATGTAGACGATCATCACGACGCCGGTCTGCGCCGCGAGGCCGATCAGGGCGATCACGCCGACCCAGACCGCGGTCGACAGGTGATAGTCGAGCAGCCAGAGCGCCCACACGCTGCCCACGAGCGCGAACGGCACGCTGAGCAAGACGATCAGGACCTCCGTGAGATCGCGGAACTGCAGATAGAGCAGCAGGATCACCGCGAGGAGCGCGAGCGGGATCAGGATCTTCATGCGCGCCTCGGTCTCGAGCATCAGCTCGTACTGGCCCGTCCAGCGCAGGTGCCCGCCTTCCGGCAGCGTGATCGCACCGCGCGCGATCGCGCTCTCCACCGCGGCGCGCGCCTCCTCCACGTAGCTGCCGAGATCACGCCCTTCGTCGACGTCGACGTAGACGTAGCCGACCAGCATGCCGCTCTCGTCGCGCACCATCGGCGGGCCTGCCTCGACGCGCACGTCCGCGACCTCGCGCAGCGCGACGTGACGTCCTTCGCCCACCGGCACGAGCGCGTCCGCGATCGCCTCGGGGCTCGAGCGGAAGTCCTCCGCGTACCGCACGCTCACGCCGAAGCGCGCGCGCCCCTCGATCGTCGTGGTGATCTCGTCGCCTCCGATCGCGCGCTCGACGACCTCGTTCACGTCCTCGATCGTCAGCCCGTAGCGCGCGAGCGCGTCGCGATCGGGCACGACGTCGAGGTACACGCCGCCTTGTTGACGCTCGAACAGCACGCTGCGCGTGCCCGGCACTTGGTTGACGACGCGCTCGATCGCGATGCCCGCGCGCTCGATCTCGAGCAGGTCGTGGCCGTGCACCTTGATCCCGACCGGCGTCCGGATGCCGGTCGCGAGCATGTCGATGCGGTTGCGGATCGGCTGGGTGAACGCGTTCGTCCAGCCCACGAGACGCAGCCGTGCGTTCATCTCGTCGACGAGCTCCTCGCGCGTGATCGTGCGGAATTCCGGCCAGATCGCGGTCAGCGCGGGGCGCATCCACGACGGCGCGTGCCCGTGGTACCAGCGGCGCTCGTAGCGCGTGCGCCACGCGCTGCGCGGCTTCAGCTGCACGACGGTCTCCGCCATCGAGAGCGGCGCGGGATCGGTCGGCGTGTCGGCGCGCCCGACCTTGCCGAGCACGTTCTCGACCTCGGGGAACTCGCGGAGCAGTGCGTCCTGGATCTGCATCTGCCGTCGCGCTTCTTCGATCGAGATGCCGGGGAACGTCGTCGGCATGTAGAGCAGGTCGCCTTCGTCGAGCGGCGGCATGAACTCGCTGCCGAGCCGCGGCACGAGCGGCAGCGCGGAGAGCACGGCGAAGAGCCCGATGAGCAGCGTGGTGCGCGGGTTCTCGAGCGCGACGTGCACGAAGGGCTCGTAGAAGCGCCGCACGATGCGCGAGACGGGATGGTGCTCCTCGCTGCGGATCTTCCCGCGGATGAGCAGATCGCGCATCGCGGGCGCGACGGTGATCGACAGCAGCGCGGCCGAGAGCATCACGCACGTCTTGGTGAACGCGAGCGGGCGGAAGAGGCGCCCCGCTTGTCCGGTGAGGCCGAACACCGGGATGAACGAGACCGCGACGATGAGCAGCGAGAAGAAGATCGCGGGCGTGACCTCGTGCGCCGCGTCGGCGAGCAGCTTCTGCCGCTGCTCCGGTGTGAGGTCGGGCGGTGCGTGCTCGAGCTTCTTGTGCGCGGCCTCGACCATCACGATCTCGGCGTCGACCGTCGCGCCGATCGCGATGGCGATCCCGCCGAGCGACATGATCGTCGCGGGCATGCCGAAGAGCGCCATCGGGATGAACGCGATGAGCACCGCGAGCGGCAGCGCGATGATCGGGAGCAGCGCCGATCGCACGTGCAGCAGGAAGAGGAGGATGACGAGCGCGACGACGATCATCTCCTCCGTGAGCGCGTGCCGCAGCGTGTCGATCGCGCGCTCGATCAGCGCCGATCGATCGTAGACCGCGCGCAGCTCGACACCGTCGGGCAGCGAGGGCGCGATCTCGTCGATGCGCGCCTCGACGCGGCGGATCACGTCGAGCGCGTTCTCGCCCTGGCGCATCACGACGATGCCCGAGACGACCTCGCCCTCGCCGTTCCAGTCGGCCGCCCCGCGACGCAGATCGCCGCCGACGCGCACGGTGCCGAGGTCGCCGACGGTGAGCGCGGCGCCGCTCTCGGAGCGACGCACCACGACGCGCTCGAGGTCCTCGCTTCCCTGCAGGTAGCCGCGCCCGCGCACGACGTACTCGCGCTCCGACATCTCGAGCAGGCGCCCGCCGACGTCCTGGTTGCTGCGGCGGATCGCGTCGGCGACCTCGGGCACCGACAAGCCGTGCGCACGCAGCCGCGCGGGGTCGAGCGTCACCTGATACTGCGGCAGGAACCCGCCGACGCTCGCGACCTCGGCCACGCCCGGAACGCTCGCGAGCGCGTAGCGGATCGAGAAGTCCTGCAGCGTGCGCAGCTCGCCGAGATCGTGGGTGCCCGACGTATCGACGAGCGCGTACTGGTAGATCCACCCGATGCCGCTCGCGTCGGGCCCGAGCCGCGGCGCGACGCCCGCGGGCAGACGCGCGCTCGCGCTCTGCAGCTGCTCGAGCACGCGTGATCGCGCCCAGTACGGATCGGTGCCCTCTTCGAACACCACGTACACGAACGACATCCCGAACATGCTCTGCCCGCGCACCTCGACGACCCGCGGCGCGCCGAGCAGCGCGGTGACGATCGGATACGTGATCTGATCTTCGATCAGCGTGGGCGATCGTCCTTCCCACTCCGTGAAGACGATCACCTGCGGATCGGAGAGATCCGGGATCGCGTCGAGCGGGACGCGCTGCATCGCGACCCATCCCGCGATCCCGAGCGCCAGGCCGGCGAGCAGCACGAGCCCGCGGTGGTGCGCGCACGCATCGATGATGCGCGCGATCATTCGCCGGCCTCGCTCGGTGCGAGCGCCGCGTGCAGGCGGCTCTCGGAGTCGAGCACGAACGCGCCTCGGATGACGACGCGCTCGCCGGGCTCGAGCCCGGACGTGATCACGCGGTGCTCGCCGATCAGCGCGCCGAGCTCGACGCGGCGCGGCTCGAACAGCCCGCCCTCGCGCGCGACGAACACGTAGCGGGACTCGCCGGTGTCGATCACCGCATCGCGCGAGACCACGAGCTGCTCGCTCGTCGTTCCCTCGATGCGCACCTCGCCGATGGCGCCGGGCAGGAGCGTGACGTCGGGGTTGCGCGCGAGGAATCGAACGCGCGCGGTGCGGGTATCCGTCTCGACGCGCGGCTCGATCAGCTCGAGCGCGAGCGCGATCGGGTCACCGCCGTCGCGCGACACGAACTGCGCGTCACCGTCGCGCAGGTCGAGCTCGCTCGCGCTCGCCGACGCGACCACGCGCACCTGCGAGAGATCCGTGATCTCGAAGAGCGCGGTCTCCGGGGTCGCGTACCCACCGCGCGTCGCGCCGATCGCGGTGACGTGCCCGGCGATCGGCGCGCGCAGCGGGACCGTCCGCGACGAGCCCGCGATCAGCGCGTCGATGTCCGGGTCGGAGACTCCGAGGAGCACCAATCGCTCGCGCAGCGCGGCGTCGACGGGCGGCGTCTCCGCGTGCTCCGCGCCGGGGATCGCGGGCCAGCGCCGCGCGACGCGCAGCTCCTCCGCGGCGCGCAAGACGTCGGGCGCGTACACGTGCGCGAGCACTTGGCCCGCGCGAACGCGCACGCCGGGCTCGCGCACCACGAGCCGCTCCACGAACGCGTCGGCGCGGACTCGCACCTCGGCGCGCGCGCCCTCGCGCGCCTCGATCACCGCGGCCCATCGCGCCGACCGCTCGAGCGGCACGCGACGCACGACCTCGGTCGCGATCCCTGCGCGCTGCACGCGCTCGGTCGTGAGCATCACCGCGACGGGCTCGACGCTCGGCGGAGGCTCCTCTGCGTGCTCCGCGTGATCGTGCGCGCCGGTCGTCTCGTCGGGGATCGGCTCGAGCCGCATGTAACAGATCGGGCAGGTCCCGGGCGTCGCCGAGCGGATCTGCGGGTGCATCGGGCAGTAGAAGCGCGCTTCGCCCTCGCTCGCCGGCTCCTCGCGCAGCACGTACGTCCACCACGTGCCGGCGGCCAGCGCGGCGATCGCGACGAGCAGCATCCACCGAACGATCGCCATCGCGCGCAGCCCGGGGATCTCGCGAGTCGTCTCGCTCATCGCGCGACCTCCGTCTCGATCGGCCCGCCGACCGCGCTCTCGAGATCGATCCACGCGTGCGCGGCGGCCGCGCGGAGGCGCGCATCCTCCACCTCGAGCTCGCGCAGCGCGCGCGCTGCGTCGATCCACGCGAGCAGATCCGCGGGCCCGCTCGCGTACGTCGCGGCGATCGCGCCGAGCGCGCGCTCGACCGCGGGGCGCTCCTCGCTCTCGATCGTCGCGAGGGCGCGTCGCGCGGTCTCGAGCGCCGCGATCGCGGCGGCGATCTCGCCACGCAGCGTGCGCTCGGTCGCGGCGACCACGTCGAGCGCGGCCTCGGCGCGCGCGCGCGCCGCGTCGTGCATCGCGCCTTCGCCGCTCCAAAGCCAGGGCAGCGTCATCGAGAACGACGCGCCGAGGCCGGCGCGCGCCTGCGGCATCTGCATGTACGTCGCGGACACGCGGAACATCGGGATGCTCGCTTCGGCCGACGCCGCGTCGGCGCGCGCTGCCGCCGCGCGTGCGCTCGCTCGTGCGCTCTCGATCACGCCGCGCGCGCGCATCGCGCGCTCGAAGAGCGCGTCGCGATCGGGAACGGCATCGATCACGCGGAGCGAGGGCTCGCCCTCGATCGTGATCGTGCTCTCGCCGATCCACGCTGCGAGCCGCGCCTCGGCGCGCGCCATCGTGGTCTCCGTCTCGGCGCGCATCCGCCGCACGCGTGCGCGCTCGGCGTCGACCCGCGCGAGCTCTGCGAGCGGATCGTCGCTCGTCGGCAGGCGCGCGCGCAGCGCCTCGCTCATCCGCGCGAGCACGTCCTCCGCCGCGGCGAGCCGCGCGTCGATCGCCTTCGCCTCCGCCCAGTCGGTGCACGCGTGCGCGGCGTCGGCGCGGAGCTCGCGGCGCCGCTCCGACCACTCGCCGAGCGCCTCGCGCGCTTCTTCCGCCGCGGCGCGCGCGCGACCGTCGAGCGCGCCGGCCGGCGGCAGGCTCTGGGCGAGCCCGGCCATGTACATGCCCTCGCGATCGGCGCGCTCGGGATCGCCGATCGGAAAGTCCCACACCTCCAGCATCAGCTCGGGCGCGGGCAGCGCGCCCTCGGCGCGTGCCTCCGCGATCGACGCGCGCGCGTTCGCTCGCAGCGCATCGAGCGAGGGATGCGACGCGACCACGCGCGCCACGATCTCCTCGCACGAGCCCGCGCGCGCCGGCGCGCTCGTCGGCTCGTCCTCCTCACGCGCATGGGTCGCGAGCTCGCGCTCGACGTCGTCGAGCGCGCGCCACGTCGTCTGCGACACACAACCCGCGGCCATCACGGCCGCGCCGCACCAGATCCACTGCCTCAAGTCCAATCCTCCGCGACGGAGCCATCCCGCGGCGCGCACGAGCGCACCGGACCGAGAAACCCGCGCGGTGGATCAGAGGAGGAAGACGGAGATCGAGACGTGCCGTCGTATCGAGGGCCCGGCGCGCGCCTCGACGTCGAGCCCGCGCAGCGAGCTCTCTTCGATGCGCTCGGCACCCAGCCACGCCCAGAGCGGGAGCACGCCGATCAGCGGCGCCGCGATCGTGCGCGGCGTCGCGTCGTCGTGCGCGTCGACGCGCGGCACGCCCGGCATGCTCCGCTCGTCGCAGCAGTCACGCGAGATCGAGTCGTGGCCGCGCGGCGCGTCGGGGCAGCAGCAGTGCAGCTGCGCCTGGCTCATCGGCGCGCACCACACGAAGCTCCATCCCGCGGTGCCCGCCGCCGCCGCCAGCACCACCGCGAGCACGCCCGCGAACGCGCGCATGCTCACGCGGCGGACGAGCGAACGGCGACGGAGCCGGCGGAGACGCACGAGCCCGACAGTTGCGCGCCTGCTCCCGAGCGTCAAGCGTCGAGCCAGTGCAGGCTGACCCGCGCCTCCGGGTCGGTCCACACCGGGCCGCCGCCGAGCCCGGCCGCGCGCGCCATCGCGCGGAAGTCCTCGATGCCGTGCTTGTAGCAGTGCTCGGTGACGATCACCTCGTCCTGCTCGAACGCGAAGCGCCGCCCGGCGATGCGCACCGTCTGCGCGCGTGTGCTCACGAGCTGCATCTCGACGCGCCGTCGCGACGCGTCCCACGGCGCGCGATGCACGAACGCGTCGAGGTCGAAGTCCCCGCCGAGCTCGCGGTTGATGCGCACCAGCAGGTTCTGGTTGAACGCCGCGGTCACGCCCTGCGCGTCGTCGTACGCGGGCTCGATCACCGACGCGTCCTTCGGCAGATCGACGCCGACGATCACCACGCCACCGCTCCCCGCGATGGTGCGCGCACGATCGAGGAACACGATCGCTTCGTCGGGCTCGAAGTTCCCGATGCTCGAGCCCGGGAAGAACACCACGCGCCGCGTCGCGATCCGCGGCATCGCGAAGCGCGCCATCGGCCGCGCGTAGTCCGCCACGCGCGGCTCGACGCGGAGCGACGGATACGATGCGCTCAGCTTGCGCGCGCTCTCCGCGAGGTACTTCGCCGAGATGTCGATCGGGACGTAGCGCGCGGGCGCGATCAGCGCGTCGAGCAGGATGCGCGTCTTGACGCTGCTGCCGCTCCCGAGCTCGACGAGATCGATCGCGCGTCCGAGGCGCGTCGCGATCTCGCGCGCGTGCGCGTGCAGGAGCGCGGTCTCCGCGCGCGTGAGGTAGTACTCGTCGAGCGTCGTGATGCGATCGAAGAGCCGCGATCCGCGCTCGTCGTAGAGGTACTTGCACGGGAGCGACCGTGGCCGGGTCGAGAGCCCTCGGACCACGTCCTCTTCGAAGCGGGCGCGCTCGTGATCGAGCGAAGCGATCGACTCGGGTCCTCGCACGTCGTGACCTCCTCAGTCATGCGCCCATCGCGCGAGCCGCAGACCGGTCATCTGCCATCGCGCCGAGGGCGGGAAGAAGTTGCGATACGTCGCCCGCAGGTGCGCGCGCGGCGACAGACACGATCCGCCGCGCAGCACGAGCTGGCTGCACATGAACTTGCCGTTGTACTCGGCGAACGCGCCGTCGAACGCGGCGTAGCGCGGGTAGGGCGCGTAGGCGCTCGCGGTCCACTCCCACACGTCGCCGAACATCTGCGCGAGGCCGCGCTCGCGCGCGGCGCGCGGGTGGAAGCGCGCCGACTCCACGAAGTTGCCGTCGATCGCGCACGACGACGCGACGACCTCCCACTCCGCTTCGCTCGGCAGCCGCGCGCCCGCCCATCGCGCGTAGGCGTCGGCCTCGTAGTACGAGAGGTGCGAGACCGGCGCGTCGCGTTCGAGGGGCTCGCGCCCGCGCAGCGTCCGCTCGTACCACGCGCCGTGCTCGTCGCGCTCCCAGTAGATCGGTGACGCCCACGCGTTCGCGCGCGCGTGCGCCCATCCGTCGGAGAGCCACAGCGCAGGCGTCTCGTACCCACCGTCCTCGACGAACGCGAGGTACTCGCCCGACGTCACGCAGCGCGAGGCGAGCTCGAACGGCTCGAGCCACGCGCGGTGGCGCGGCCCTTCGTTGTCGAACGCGAACCCGTCCTCGCGCCGCGCGCCGATCTCGACGAGCCCACCCGGCTGCGCGATCCACTCGAGCGGCGCGGCCGGGGCGTGCTCTTCGCGCTCCGCGCGCGCATACGCGACGCGCATCGGCGACGCGGCGAGCAGCGGCTTCACGTCCGTGAGGATCAGCTCTTGATGTTGCTCCTCGTGGTGCGTACCGAGCTCGATCGCGAACGCGGCACGCGCGAACGTCGCCTCGTCGGCGCGCGCGAAGAACCGGCGCATCGCGTCGTCGACGCGCCGCCGGTACTCGTGCGCCTCGGGCAACGTCGGCCGCACGATCAGCCCGCGCTCGCTGCGCGGCTGTCGCGCTCCGACGGCCTCGTAGTACGAGTTGAAGAGATAGTCGTAGCGCGCATCGACGGGCTCGTGCCCCGACGCGAACGCGCGCAGCACGAAGCGCTCGAAGAACCACGTCGTGTGCGCGAGGTGCCACTTCGTCGGGCTCGCGTCCTCGAACGCCTGCGCGAGCTGCTCGTCGACTCCGAGCGGCGCCACGAGCGCTTCGGTGCGCGCGCGGATCGCGTCGTAGCGCGCACGCAGCGCATCGCGATCGATCGCCATGCACGGGGACATACGCACCCCGCGCGGCGGCCGTTACTGTGCGCTCAACGACGGCCGAACGGGTTCTTCAGCGTGCGGCGTCCGCCCTCGCCCTCGGCAGCAGGCGTCGTCGTCTCGGGCTCGGTGGTGCGCGGCGTCTCGACCGCGGGCGGCGGTGTCGGCTCGGCGGCGCGCTGCGGCTCGGGCTCGCGCGTCACCGTGGGGACGACCGCGGGCTCCTCCTGCGTGGCGCTCGTCGTCGAGGCTCGACGCGCCGACGCGGCGCGCCCCGCGGTGCTGTGGTCCTGCACGCCGCGCCCGCGGGTCAGTCGCACGCGGACACGCTGCGGGAACTCGAGCACGAGGTCCTGCACCTGCGTGACGTAGCCCTCGCGCTGGACGCGCAGGTTCCGCGGCTCCGTGGTCTGCGGGAGATCACCGTCGAACGGGTTCGGGATGCGCCGATCGTCGAGGTAGACCTCGGCGTCCTCGGGCTCCGTCGAGATCTGGACCGTCACCGTCGCCTGCGCGCGTGCCGCCTCGATCGGCGCCTCCACGTGCGTCGGCTCGGGCGTCGGCGGCGGCTCGGGCTGCGGTGCCGGCGGCTGCGTCGCGGCCACCGGCGGCGTCGGCTCCGGCGCGTCGGGACCGCTGCTCGCGATCACGATCGCGCCGGCGATCCCCATCAGCCCGAGCACCGAGATCACCGCGCCCACGATCATCGGCGCGCGCGACGTCGGGGGCACCGGCGTGCTCGCGCGCGGCAGCTCGTCCGCATCGCTCGTCGCGAACGGCGTGACGCTCGGCCGCGCCGATGCCGGCGAGTCCTGCGGCGTGCGGACGCGTGGAACCGGCGTGATCGCCGGCTGCGCTGCGAAGGGCCCGGTGCTCGCGCCGCTGTCCGGCAACGCCACCGCCTGCTGCGCCGGCGTCGTCGCGGGGATCGCGGCGGGTGCCTGCCCGAACGTGCCGGGCGCGAGGCTCGCCGTGCTCGGCGCGTCGGCCGCGATCACCGGCGCGCTCATCTGCGAGCGGAACGGCTCCAGCGCAGCCTTCACGTCCGCGCACGTCTGCGGCCGCGCCTCGGGCGCCTTCGCGAGCATGCTCATCACGAGCGCCTGCACCGCGTCGGGCAGATCGGGACGCCATCGCGAGATGTGCGGCGCGTCCTGCGTGCAGATCTTCACGACGAGCATCGGATACGAGTCGTCGTCGAAGGGGTACTGCCCCGTGAGCACCTGGAACAGGATCACGCCGAGCGCGTAGATGTCCGCGCGGTGATCGATGTCGCGCTTCCCCTGCGCTTGCTCGGGCGCCATGAAGTACGGCGTGCCCATCGCCATCCCGGTGCGCGTGAGCCCCTTGCTCTTCGCTTGCGTCTCGGGATCGCCGGTCTGGTCCTGGATCTTCGAGATGCCGAAGTCGAGCACCTTCACGAAGTCGGGATCGCCGCCGCGCTTGATGAGGAAGATGTTCTCCGGCTTCAGGTCGCGATGGATGATGCCCTTCGCGTGCGCGGCGCCGAGGGCGTCGCAGACCTGCGCCATCACGTGCACGACGCGCCCGAGCGGCTGCGGCCCGGTCGTCGCGAGATCCGCGGCCCAGTCGCGGCCGTCGAGGAACTCGAGGACCATGAAGAACGCCCCGTCCGGGAAGCGCCCCATGTCCGTGCACTCGATGATGTTCGGGTGACCGATCGACGTCGCCGCGAGCGCCTCGCGGTGGAAGCGCGCGACGATGTCCGGGCTGTTCGCGTAGTGCGAGTGCAGGCACTTGATCGCGACGCGGCGCTTGATGAGGACGTGCTCGCCCTCGTAGACCGAGCCCATGCCGCCCTCGCCGAGCTTGCGAAGGATGCGATAGCGGTCCTGGAGCATCATGCCGATGCGGGGATCGGCGCCACCTTCGGTGACGAGCGTCTCGTGACTCATGGCGTGCTCCGAACGGCGGCTCGACGGTACGTGGTGTGGGTGATCGCGGTCAACGCGGGCGTGTTTCTTCAGTCGGAGAGCACCATGTATCCCATGTCGAATTGCGGCGTCGGCGCGACCGTCGGGCGGTGTTTGCGGCGCGTCCGCGCGCGCTGCGCCGGCGTCGGGCCCGCTTCGTCCTCGACCGTCGGTACGGCGGCGTCGACGCCTGCGTCGGGCTCGGGCTCGGGCATCGCGCTCATCGGGAGCATCGGCGGGCCGAAGTCGATCGCGATCGGTGCGCGCTCGACGACGACGGGATCGCTCGGCTCGCACGCGCTGATCGCCGCCGCGAGCACGACGCCGCTCGCCGCGCGTCGCAGCGGCACGAGCGGCGGATCGCGGAACGTCGGCGCGCCCTCCGCGTCGACGCGCACGCGCGCGCAGACGCCCCGCGCCGCCATCGCTTCGGCCCGCGCGCGCGTCGCGTCGCGGAGATCGACGACGACGCGATCACACGACGCGCAGTGACGGCCGCCCTCGCGCGGCGTCATGCGCGACCAGTCCTCTCCGCACGAGCCCGCGATCCGCAGCGTTCGCACTCCGCTCCCCCAGCGCGATGCTACGCCGCGACCCGCGCCGATCTTGGCTCGCCACAGCCGTCGACGCGTCGAGGTGCGGCGGGGTGCGAGGTCCGCGGCCATCGCGTGTCAGCGCGCTGCTCGCATGACGACACGCTGTCGGTCCGCTGGACAGGATGCCGACGGAGCTCCGGACAGCGCGCGCGATGACCACGCGGAACTGCGCGGAAATGAGATGTCACGACGCGGCACGACCGATGCACTGGTGGGGCGCCGACGCGGGCCGGGCCCTCTCCCGACACGCATCGATGAAGCCTCGGAGCAACGTCATGAGCCTCACCCTGCTCGACCGTTACCGCCGCGACCTGCGCGACGTGCACATCCTCGACGCCCAGACCGAGCGCGACCTCGCGCGCCGGTACGCCGCGGGCGATCGCGTCGCGGGCGAGAAGCTCGTCGCCGCCTGCCTTCCTTTCGTGATGACGATCGCGCGCGAGTACCGGCGCTGGGGCGTGCCCTTCGAAGATCTCGTGCAGCAGGGCAACCTCGGTCTGCTGCGCGCGGCCGCGAAGTTCGACCCCGACCGCGAGTGCCGCCTCGCGACCTACGCCGCGACGTGGATCCGCGGCGAGATCCGCGACTACGTCGTCCGCGCGTACCGCATCGTCCGCATCGGTACGACCCACACCGAGCGCACCGCGCTCCGCCGCTATCGCGACGGAAGCGCGACGTCGCCCGAGGAGCTCTCGGAGAAGAGCGGCATGCCGCTCGCGCGATCGATCGCGCTCTGGCCGCTGCTCGCGCAGCGCGACACCTCGCTCGATGCGCCCGTCGAGGGCGGCCCCGCGACGATCGAGCGCATGCCCTCGAGCGCCGCGACGCCCGAGGACGAGCTCGCGGACCGCGAGCAGCAGGACGCCGTGCAGGTCGTGCTCGCGCAGGCGCTGGCGCGGCTCGGCCAGCGCGAGCGACGCATCCTCGAGGCGCGCGCGATGTCCGACGAGCCGCAGACGCTCGAGTCGCTCGGGCGCGAGATGGGCGTCAGCCGCGAGCGCGTTCGTCAGCTCGAGGAGCGCGCGCACGCGGCGCTGCGCAGCGCGCTGCGAGGTGTCGTCCCCGCCGCGGCGTGATCAGTCGGTGAGGAGGTCGCGCGGCAGACCGATGCGCTCGCGCGCGCGCTCCTCACCGACCTGGTTGAGCTCCCAGTACGCCATGCGATCGGTCGCGACGACGCGCATCGACTCGCCTTGGTTGGTCGTCCAACCAAGAATGCGCCTGTCGCCCGTCGCTTCGACGTCGAAGACGCGCTCGTACTCGCCGGCCCGCAGCGTGAAGCGCGTGGCGTCGCCCTCGCGCGATCGCGTGATCGTCGCGCGCACCGGCGTCAGCGCGGTGTGATCGCGCCGCGCGCGCCAGAGCGCGGGCACGAGCATGCCCGACCAGTCGCCACCGCCCGCGAAGTCCCCGTCGAGCTCGCGCAGCTGGATCAGGAGCGCGTCCTCGTAGAGCGCGCCCTCGGCGACGTGCACGAGCTCGTCGCGCTCGCCCTCGCTCGCGAAGTACGAGAGGCCGCGCGCGAAGAACGCGTCGCGACCCGGCCACACCCCCGCGAACACGTGCCCGCACCACTCCTGCGCGCTCATCGTGATCTTCGCCGGCGCGAACCGCTCCGCGTAGTACGCGTCGACCGGCGCGAACACGCTCGTCATCACGCCGTAGGGATAGATGCCGGTCTGGAAGCGCAACATCGAGTTGAGCTTCAGCACCTGCACGCGTCGCTCGCGCGGCGCGTCGTCGTCCTTGATCAGCGTGTCGCGATCGAGCGGCTCGGTGACGTAGACGAGCACCTGCTCCGCCGGACGTGGCTCGCCGTAGCGCGAGACGGTGCCGCGATACGTCGAGAGCTCGGCGTGCCCGTCGCCCCATCGCGCCCAGAACTCGCTCGACGCAGCGCGCCGCGCCTGCGCGGGGAACGAAGGACGCTCGGGCGCTGCGCCACACGACGCGATCACGATCGAGAGGGACAACACGAGCGCGCGCATCGCGCGAGTGTGGAGACGGTGGCGCGGGCTGCAAAGGGGCGTACCTGCCGCGCATCGACAGAAGAGAGGAGCGGGGGACATGGCGCAGCCGGAGCAGTCGTATCGCATCGTGGTGGGGATGGATCTCGAGGAGGCGGGCGACGTCGCGCTCGTGGAAGCGCTGCGCCTCGCGCAGCGCGTCCCGGGGAGCGAGGTGCATCCGGTCTACGCGATCGCGGCGGATCCCGCGGTGCAGCTCAAAGCGGTCGACGACATGTCGCGGCACCTCGTCCGCGCGATGCAGCGGCTCGCGGAGCGCATCGAGCGCATCTGCGCGGACCAGCACGTGTCGCAGCGCACCCGGATGCACGTGCGGTTCGGCGACCCGGTGAAGGTGCTGCAGCAGGTCGCGGTCGACTACGACGCGGACGTGATCGTGGTGGGCACGCACGGCCGTCGCGGGGTCGAGCGGCTCTTGCTGGGATCGGTCGCGTCCGATCTCGTGCGCGTCGCGCGCCTGCCGGTGATCGTCGCGCGCCCGAAGGACTTCCAGGGGCTCGAGAAGAGCGAGCAGCTCGACCCGGCGCGGCCCGGGGAAGAGCTCGCGAAGCAGCGCATCGTGAGCGACGTGATCCACGTCGGACGCCGCGACTCGCACATCGCGGGCCTGATCTAGCTGCGTCGCAGCGCGCGCAGCGCGTCGGCGCGCCAGGGGGGCGGCGCGACGATCTCGATCGGCTCGTGCGTGATCGGGTGCACGAAGCGCATGCGGCGCGCGTGGAGCAAGGGTCTGCGCACGCCGTGCGCCGCGACGCCGTACTTCGGATCGCCGATGATCGGGAGCCCGACGTGCGCGAGGTGCACGCGGATCTGGTGCGAACGACCGGTGATCGGGCGCACGACGAGCTCGGCGCACGCGCCGAGCGGTGCGCGGAAACGCGACACGACCTGCACGTCGGTGCGCGCGGGCTTGCCGTCGTCGGCGACGCGGACCTCGTTGGTGCGCGCGTCCTTCGCGAGCGGCGCGTCGACCACGAACGTCTCGCCCGGCGGCGTGCCGCGCACGATCGCGACGTACTCGCGCTCGACCTCGCCCTTCGCGAGCTGCTCGCTGAGCCCGCGCGCGGCCTCGGGATCGAGCGCGAGCAGCACGACGCCCGACACGTTGCGATCCAGCCGGTGCAGCACGCCGATGCCGCTTCGCGGGCTCGTCGCCGCGAAGTGCGCGCGCGCGAGATCGACCAGGTTGACGCCCGCGCCGCCTTCTCCGCCCTGCGAGAGCACCCCCGCGGGCTTGTCGACCGCGACGAGGTGCGCGTCGCGCCACACGATCCACGACGCGAAATCGAGCGCCGGCGCGGGCGCGCGCGACGTCGGTCGGGGTGGGGTGCGACCTCTTCGCGTCATTGGGCGCACGATGCGGATAGCGCAATTTGCGCCCGCGATGTAGGACCGGCGCGCCATGGCGTCGCGCGTCCCTCACGAGAAGGTCTACGGCATCGCGGCCACGCGCGCGGTGCTCACCGGGCGCATGGGCGACGTGATCCGCATCGCGTACGCCGCGTCGCTGCGTCGCGAGCTCGCGCCGGCGCTGCGCGAGGCTGCATCGCGGCGCATCGCGTTCGAGGAGCGCACCGACGAGGATCTCGCGAAGATCGCGGGCTCGGTGCACCACGAAGGGATCTGCCTCGCCGCGCGGCCTCGGCGCGTGCTCGACGTCGAGGCGCTGATCGGGTGGCGCGACGCGCGCGCGATCCTCGCGCTCGACGACGTCGCGAACCCGCACAACGTGGGCGCGATCGTGCGCAGCGCCGCGTTCTTCGGGGCGGGCGCGCTGCTCGTCGAGGGACCGAGCGATCGCGCGCCGCTCACGCCGGCCGCGGTTCGTGTGGCGCAGGGCGGCGCCGAGCACCTCGCGATGGCGCGCACCGAGCGGCTGCCCGACGCGCTCCGGAAGCTCGCGTCGCGCGGGTTCGCGGTGGTCGGCGCCG
The DNA here is from genome assembly GCF_000737325.1 of Sandaracinus amylolyticus. NCBI lineage: Bacteria > Pseudomonadati > Myxococcota > Polyangiales > Sandaracinaceae > Sandaracinus > Sandaracinus amylolyticus. The sequence continues at coordinate 6,861,597 of NZ_CP011125.1, read as the reverse complement.
ACGTGCGCGGCGCGAAGCCGCTGCACGAGCTGCGCTGGCCCGAGCGCGTCGTGCTGGTGATGGGCAGCGAGGGCGAGGGGCTTCGCCACGCGGTGCTCGACGCGTGCACGGATCGCGTGGTGATCGAGGGCACCGGCGCGGTCGAGTCGCTCAACGTGAGCGTCGCAGCGGGGGTCTTGCTGGCGTCGTGGGCGAGCACGAGACCTAGGGCACGAGGTCCTTTGCGATGAGCGTGCGCTGCATCGTCGTCGGCGACGTGCACGGCTGTCTCGACGAGCTCGACGAGCTGCTCCGCGTGGTGCAGCACCGTCCCGGGCGCGATCGGCTCGTGCTCGCCGGAGACATGCTCGACCGCGGGCCCGATCCCGTCGGCGTGGTGCGTCGCGCGCGCGCGATCGGGGCCGAGGCCGTGCTCGGCAACCACGAGGAGAAGCACCTCCGCTATCGCCGGCACGAGCAGCGGCGCACGCGCGAGCCCGAGTATCGCAACCCGATGCGCGAGATGCCGGAGGAGCGCCTCGCGCAGCACCTCGCGCTCTCGGGCGACGACTGGCGCTGGATCGGCGCGCTCCCCGCGTGGAAGCGGCTGCCGGGCGGATGGCTCGTGGTGCACGCGGGGTTCGAGCCGCGCCGCACGCTCGCCGAGCAGAAGACGCCCGTGATCGTGCGCATCCGGGACGTCGACGAGCGCGGCAAGTTCGTCAGCACCGGCGATCCCCGCGAGCGTCCTCCCGGCAGCGTGCCCTGGGCGACGCGCTGGAGCGGTCCCGAGAGCGTCATCTACGGTCACCACGTGCACGGCCTCGCCGAGCCGCGCGTCGATCGTCCGCGCGAGGACGTCGCGTGCTGGGGCATCGACACCGGGTGTGTCTTCGGCGGGCGGCTCACCGCGCTGATCCTGCCGACGTGCGAGGTGGTGCAGGTGCCGGCGCGTCGCGAGTACGTCGCGATCGACCGCGAAGAGATCGACTGAAACGATCCCGGCGCGGCGCGCGAATCGTCTCGATCGAAGTGCACGCATCTCCGCTCGATGGGCTCCCGGCTGCGCTCGCCGGGGCCGATGTGGTACGTCGGCCCTTGGCGGCGATGGACCCGACCGCGAGCGACGAAGAGCTGATGCGCGCGTACGTCGCGGGCGACGCGCGCGCGTTCGAGGTGCTCTTCACGCGCTACGCCGCGCGCGTCCACGCGCTCTTCTCGCGCACGTTCCGCAGCCGCGCGATCGCGGACGATCTCGTGCAGACGACGTTCCTCAAGATCCACGCGGCGCGCGCGACGTACCGCAGCGATCTCCCGGTGCGGCCGTGGCTCTTCGGGATCGCCGCGCGCGTGCGCATCGACGAGCTGCGCCGGCGCTATCGCACCCAAGAGGTCGGCGACGACGCGCTGGACTCGATGCCGCTGCCCGTCGAGGGCGCCGCCGACGCGTGGCCCGAGGCGAACGAAGCCGCGGAGCGCGTCCGGCGCGCGATCGACACGCTCCCCGATGGACAGCGCATCGTCGTGCTGCTGCACCGCTTCGAGGGGATGAGCTTCGGCGAGATCGCGATCGCGCTGCGCGAGGTCGAGGGCAAGTCGATCTCCGAGGTCGCGGTCCGGGTGCGCGCGTTCCGCGCCTACGACGCGCTGCGCACCGCGCTGGCGGATCTCGACGATCGCGAACGACCGGAGGAGCGATGAGCGAGCACCTGCAGCGCGATCTCGTCGCCGGTCTCGTCATGCTCGACGCGCGGGATCCCGAGCGGCTCGCGGCGGAGCGCCATGCGCGCGAGTGCCCGTCTTGCGCGACGTTGCTCGACGACGCGCGCGCGCTCGCGACCTCGCTCGACGCGCTCGCGCCGCCGCCCGGTCCCTCACCGCTCGCGCTCTCGCGCGCGAAGGCGGCGATCCTCGCGCAGCTCGAGCGCGCGCACCTGTCGTGGCCGCGCGCCCTCACGTTGCCCGCGGCCGCGATGGCGACCTTCGTCCTGCTCGCGGTCCTGATGCCGCGGGTGCGCGACGTCGCGTGGACGCTCGCGCTGGGCGTGATCGTCGTCGTCGCGGGCCGGGGCGCGGCCGCGCTGGTGCGCAACACGACGCGCGACGCGGCGTTCGCGCTCGCGCTCGGCGTCGGCACGTCGGTCGTGCTCGGTCTCGCCGACGTCGACGGGAGCGGCGAGCATCATGGTCCCGCGTGCGCCGTGCTCGAGCTGATCGCCGCGGTCGTGCCGCTCGCCGCGATCGCGCTCGTCGCGTGGCGCGCGCGCGTCGCGATCACACCGCTGGGGATGGCGACCGTCGCGGCCTCGGGCGCGCTCGCCGGGCAGCTCGTGTTGCGCGCGGTGTGCCCCGGGCGCCAGCTCGATCACCTGCTCGGCGTCCACGTCGGCGGCGTGATCGCGGCGGCGCTGATCGGCGCCGCGATCGCGCGCGTGCCCGCGCTCGTCACGCGGGCACGCTGAACCCGCTCAGCGACCGAGCCGCTCGCGCACGACGGCGACGATGCCGTCCGCGTCGAGCTTGAACTTGCGATAGAGATCCTCGGGCTCGCCGCTCTCGCCGAACACGTCGGGGATGCCGTGGCGGTGTAGCCGCGCGCGCGCTCCCGCGACCTCCGCGAGCACCTCGGCCACCGCGCCGCCCATGCCGCCGAGCACGTTGTGGTCCTCGACGCTCACGAAGAGCGGGACCTTCTTCGCCCATGCCGCGATGCCCTCGCGATCGAAGGGCTTGATGCTCGGCACGTTGATCACGGCCGCGTCGATGCCCGCCGCCGCGAGCTGCTTGCGCGCGTCGACCGCGTGGAAGGTCGGGCCACCGGTCGCGAGGATCGCGACGTCCTTGCCCTCCGCGAGCACGTCGAGCTTGCCGGGCGCGAACTCGTACCCGGGGCCGTGCACCGGCGTGAGGTCCTGGCGCGTGAGGCGCAGGTACGCCGCGCCGCGATGCGTCGCGAGGTACTCGACGATCTGCCGCGTCTCGAGCTCGTCCGCCGGCTGATAGACCTCCATCGTCGGCAGCGTGCGCATCAGCGCGAGATCCTCGAGGCCCATCTGCGAGTAGCCGTCGGGACCGATGCCGACGCCCGCGTGGGTGCCGACGATCTTCACGTTGCCGCCCGAGTACGCGACCGAGATCTTGATCGTCTCGAAGCGCCCCGCGACGAAGCACGCGAACGAGCAGCAGAACGCGTTCTTGCCGGCGAGCCCGAGGCCCGCCGCGACGCCGACCATGTTCTGCTCGGCGATGCCCATCTCGAAGAAGCGCTCGGGGAACTTCTTCGCGAAGAGCTCGCTCTTCGTGCTCTTCGCGAGATCCGCGTCGAGCACCACGAGATCCGTGTGCTTCGCGCCGAGCTCGGCGAGCACCTCGCCGAACGCCTGACGGGACGCCTTGGGCTTCGACGCGACTGCCTTCTGCTCGCTCATGATCCCAGCACCTCCGGATCGAGCTCCGCGAGAGCCTTCTCCAGCTGTTCCTTGTTCGTCGCGACGCCGTGCCACTTCACGAGCTCGCTCTCCATGAAGGACACGCCCTTGCCCTTGATCGTGTCGGCCACGATCAGCTTCGGCGCGCCCTCGGGCTTCTCGGCCCACTCGTACGCGTCGAGGATGTGCCCGTAGTGGTGCCCGTCGATGCGCGTCGTCAGCCAGCCGAACGAGCGCGCCTTCTCCTCGATCGACTCGAGCGGCATGACGTCCTTCACGAGGCCGTCGATCTGCGCCTTGTTCGAGTCGACGATCGCGACGAGGTTGTCGAGCCGGTACTTCGAGGCGCTCATCATCGCCTCCCAGACCTGGCCCTCCTGGATCTCGCCGTCGCCCATCATGCACCAGATGCGCGCGCCGTTTCCGTCGAGGCGCGCGCCGAGCGCCATGCCCACCGCGACCGAGAGGCCCTGACCGAGCGAGCCGGTGCACGCCTCGATGCCGGGCACGGTGCCGACGACCGGGTGGCCCTGCAGCGGCGAGCCGAGCTTGCGCAGCGTCGGCAGCAAGTCGCGCGAGAAGTAGCCGTGGTGCGCGAGCACCGCGTAGAGCGCGGGCACGCCGTGCCCCTTGCTCAGCACGAAGCGATCACGCGCCGGGTCGTTCGCGCGCTGCGCGCCCTGCCGCAGGTGCTTCGAGTAGAGCGTCTCGATCAGGTCCACGGCCGAGAGCGAGCCGCCCGGATGGCCGCTGCCTGCGTGGGTGATCATCTCGAGGATGTCGCGCCGCAGGCGCGTGCAAGTGGCTGCGAGCGTCGCGATCGTGGCCTGCCGATCCATCGGTCCTCCGCACCCGCGGGACCGCGGGCGCGCGCCTCTTAGCACGCGATTTTGCGATCGGAAAGGTATGCTCGCGCGACCATGACGACCCACACGCTCGCGCTCGCCGCGCTGCTCGTCGTGTCGGTTCCAGGCGCCGCTTCGGCGCAGACGCTCGCGCGCGAGGACCTCGCGGTCGAGCGGCTCGCGACGCTGCGTCTCTCCCACCGCGGCGAGCGCATCGACGAGGGCCTCGTGCTGCTCACGTTCGGGCTCGCGAGCGTGGTGCTCGGCGGTGTCGCGGCCGGTGTCGGTCACGACGATCCGTGGTGGCTCGGCGCGGGCCTCGGGACGGCGGGGTGGGGCGCGGTGAACGCGGCGTTCTCGCTCGGCATGCTCGATCTCGGCGGTGGCCTCGCGCGGAGCATCGACGACGATCGCCTCCTGCGCGGCGCGACGCGCGAGGCGCGCACCCGCGCGCTGGCGCGCGATCAGTACGCGAGCGCGACGGTGCTCGCGGTGAACGCGGGGCTCGACGTGTTCTACGTCGCGACCGGGGTCCTGCTCGCGGTGATCGCGAACCTGCTCGACACGCGCGAGCCCGCGCTCGAAGGCTACGGCGTCGCGATGGCCGCGCAGGGCGTCGGTCTGCTCGCGTTCGATCTCACCGTGTGGATCCGCTCGATGGAGCGCGGGGACGAGCTCCTCGCGCTCGAGGCGGACTGACTCGGCGCCGATATACTGCCCTGGCGATGGCGAGGAAGAAGAAGCGCGTCTCCGAGTTCGAGCCCGAGCCGAAGGCCCCGGCGCCTCCGCCCGTGGGCACCTCGATGCGCGATCTGCTGAAGGGCGTGGAGCTCGCGAAGCCCGAGGCGAAGAAGAAGCCCGAGCCCAAGAAGCCCGAGCCGCCGCCTCCTCCGCCGCGCCCCGCCGCGCCGATCACGACGACGCCCGCGCGCGATCTCGAGGGCCGTCCTTCCGAGACGTTGCGCGGCGACGATCGGATCGCGTACCTCGACGCGCTCGCCGGCGTGCGTCCGATGGCCGGTCGTGGACCGCGTCGTCTCGGCGCCGTCGCCGCGCCGCCGAGCCCGCCGAAGCCCGAGGAGCGCAACCGCGACGCCGCCGCGCGCGCGCGGCTCGCGTCGCTCGTCGCCGGCGGCGTGCACTTCGACGTGCACCGCGAAGAAGGCTGGATCGAGGGCATCCGTCGCGACGCGAAGCCCTCGCTCATCGACGCGCTCTATCGCGCGACCGTCGGCTCCGAGGCGACGCTCGATCTCCACGGCATCCGCGCCGCGATCGCGGGCGATCGGGTCACGAAGTTCGTGCGCGATGCGCAGCGTCACGGGCTCCGTCGCGTGCTCATCGTGCACGGCAAGGGACTGCACAGCGACGACGGCAACGGCGTCCTCGCGGACGTCGTCGTCGGCGCGCTCACCGAGGGCGGCGCTGCACCGCTCGTGATCGCGTTCTGCACCGCGCCGCAAGCGCAAGGCGGCGCGGGCGCGCTGCTGGTCGAGCTCACGAAGCGATAGAGGCCAGCCGCCACCGTGGCACTCGGCAACCGCCGGGGGCACGGACGGTGCTTGTTGCGACGGTTGCCATGGGCTCGGCATCGACGCACACGGAGCCGCCGTCGGCGATGACGGCCGGAGCAGGACCCCGCCGCGCCGTCGTCGGGAGCCCCGATCTCGCGGTGTGCTGGCGCGCGCTGCTCGCGCTCGTGGGCCGCGCTCGCGTCCCGGCGCATCCGACGACGCGCGGAGAACGCAGGATCCCGGCGCGCGCGAGCCTCGCGCGTGCGCTGCGCGACGGGGCTGCCTCGCAGCGCGCGCGCGTCGAGCGCGCCACAGGCGCGTGGGCCGGTGAGGCAACCGCCCTCGACGAGCGCGCCGATCGAGCGCGGCGCGCGAGCTCCGACTCACTCACGAAGCCCGCCGACGTGGCCGTCATCGCCGCGCAAGCCGTCTGAGGAGGCGCATGCCCTACCGCGAGCAGCACGCGGCCAGCGAGGCCGAGCAGGAGTCTCTGCCGCCGGCGCGGATCCTCGTCGTCGACGATCGCGAGGAGAACCTCCTCGCGGTGCGCGCGAGCCTCGCCGCGCCCGACTATCGGCTCGTCGAGGCGCGCTCGGGCGAGGAGGCGCTCCGGCACCTCCTCCAGGACGACACGTTCGCGCTCGTGCTCCTCGACGTGCGCATGCCCGGCATGGACGGCTTCGAGGTCGCGCACCTCATGCGACGGCGCGCGCGCACGCGCTTCACGCCGATCGTGTTCCTCAGCGCAGACGCGATCGACCTCGCGAGCGCGTACCGCGGCTACGAGGCCGGCGCGATCGACTACATGCTCAAGCCGCTCGACCCGCTCGTGCTCCGCGCGAAGGTCGCCGCGTTCGTCGAGCTCCATCAGCAGCGCGAGCTGATCCGGCGGCAGGGCGAGCGTCTCGCGCGCGCGGAGGCGAGGAACCACGAGCTCCAGCTCGCGGCGGTGCAGCTCGAGTCGGAGCGTCGCGAGAGGGCGGCGCTCTCCGATGCCGTTCGGATGCGCGACGAGTTCCTCATGCTCGCGTCGCACGAGCTCAACACGCCGCTCACGCCGCTCCTGGCGTCGATCCAGTCGCTGCTGCTCTCGGCGCGCGCCGGTCGCTTCGAGCCCACCCACGCCGTCCGCTCGCTCGAGCTCGCGCAGCGCCAGATCCGCAGGCTCGCGCGCCTCGTCGCGGAGCTGCTCGAGGTCACGCGCATCGAGGGGGGCAAGCTCGCGCTCTCGCTCACCGACGTCGACCTCGCGGAGGTCGCGCGAGAGGTCGTCGAAGCGCACCGCGAGGAGTCGGCGCGCGCCGGCGTGCCGCTTCAGCTCGAGGTCCGCGGCTCGGCGCGAGGGCGATGGGACCGGATGCGCATCGAGCAGATCGTCACGAACCTCGTCGCGAACGCGGTGAAATTCGGCGATCACAAGCCCGTCGACGTGATCGTCGAGCTGGACGGCGACGTCGCGCGGATCCTCGTGCGCGACCGCGGCATCGGCATCGGCGCCGATCACATCGGGCGCATCTTCGATCGCTTCGCGCGCGCCGAGAGCTCGCGCCACTACGCGGGCCTCGGGCTCGGCTTGTACATCGTGCGCCGGCTCGCGGAGGCGCACGGCGGGACCGTCCGCGTGGAGAGCGCCATCGGTCGAGGCTCGACGTTCACCGTCGAGCTCCCGGCGCGGCCCACGACCGGCGTCCACGCGTCCGCGTGACTATCCGACCGCGATGCCCGCGAGGAACGCGCCGACCCACGCCATCACGGGGATCGCGAGATTGTCGTCGACCTTGCGGCTGTAGAGCTCCGCGAACGCGCCCAGCAGCGCCGCCGCGCCCGCGACCGCGAGCGCCGGCGCCCATCCCGCGCCGTGCACGCCGATCATCAGCGCGACGCCGCCGATCCACGCCGCGACCACGAACGCGAGCGTGCCTTCCACCGAGCGGCCGTTCACCCAGCGCACGCGCCCCCAGCGACGTCCCACGATCGCCGCGATCGGATCGCCGAGCCCGAGCGTCACCAGCGCGAGCGCGCACGGGATCAGCTCGCGCGTGCTCGCGAGGATCGCGATCGACGTCGCGTAGTACGTCGCGGAGTTGACGCGATGGGCCTCGTGCGGATGAGCGACTGGCCCGAACAGCTTCATCATGAAGTCGTTCGCGCGCGGCCAGATCCTCCGCGACGCCTCCATCGTCCATCCGGCGAGCGCGCCCGCCCACGCGATCACGATCACCACGTCCCACGAGGGCACGAGCTCGAGGATCGTGAGCGACGCGGTCGCGTTGAACACGTGGAACGCGTTCCGCGCGTAGTTCTTCGGGCGCAGGCTCGGCACGTGGATCGACGCGGCGCGCAGCGACGACGCGAGCTCCTCGTACTTCGGCATCACGCGCGCGCGGAACGCGAGCCACTCGCTGCGGAGATCGCTCTTCGGCGCGTGCTGCTCGAGCGTGCCCTCGAGGTCCACCAGCCGCTCTCGCAGCGCGGGCGCCGCGACCGCCTCGGGATCGTCGCGGCGCACCAGCTCGCGCAGCGCCTCCTGCACGCGCGCGAGCCGCGCGGGCAGCGCGCGAACGTGCTCACGCCAGCGGAAACGACTCCGATCGAGCTCGCCGAGGAGTCGGTGCAGCTCGAGCGCCAGGTCGCGACTGTCCTGCGCGAACGCGGTCACCATGCCGACATCTGTCCCGCCCGTGGGCCCTGCGAGAGACGAACCAACTCGGACGGCGGAACGACGAAGGCCCCGGACTGCCGCTGCGAAAGGCGTGCACCCCTGGGCCCATCCGAGACCGCCGCGGGGCGGCGAAGGTTACATCCGCACGTCGCGCGCGCGCCAGGGGAACTCTCGGCCGCCTCGGTCGCGCCCCGTGGCCGTCGCGACCACACCGGTGAGGCGGCCGTTTCGCCCGCCCGGCTCGTGTCGCCGGCCCACGGCGTGTGGCGCGCGAGCACGACGGTGCCGCCCACCCCGATGCCGCCGCACGTCGCGGCGTGCTCGTCGCGTCGCCGCGCCTTGCGTCGCGCGATCGCGGTGCGACATCTCCGGGCTCCGCATGGCAACCCACGACGAAGAAGGCCTCCCGCGCTCGCGCCGCGACCTCCAGGGCCGACCGCGCGCCGTCGTGGTCGGCGTTCAGCTCCCCGGCGTCGACGACGTCGAGTTCGAGGCCTCGCTGATCGAGCTCGAGCGGCTCGGCACCACGCTCGGTCTGCTCCCGATCACGCGCATCACGCAGAAGCGCAGCGCGCTCGCGCCCGCGGCGGTGCTCGGCGAGGGCAAGCTCGTCGAGCTCGCGTCGTGGACCGGCGGCACCGGCATCGTGCCGAGCGGCGCGCCGCAGAAGAAGAAGCGCAAGATCGACCAGGCCGACGACGAGCCGGAAGACGAGGCCGAGGAGGCCGGAGCGGTCGCGCCCACCGGCGAGCCGCGCGCGACGGTGGTGCTCGTCGATCACGATCTCGCGCCCTCGCAGGCGCTCAACCTCGAGCGCGCGACCGGCGCCGAGGTGCTCGATCGCACGTCGGTGATCGTGTCGATCTTCCAGCGCCACGCGCGCACCCGCGAGGCGCGCATCCAGGTCGAGATCGCGCGGCTCACGTACCTCGCGCCTCGGCTGCGCGAGGCGGGCGCGGGCGGCGATCGCCAGCGCGGCGGCATCGGCGGCAAGGGCGCGGGCGAGAGCGCGGTCGAGCTCGATCGGCGCCGCATCCGCGATCGCATCGCGGAGCTGCGCAACGAGCTCTCGCAGGTGCAGCGCGAGAGCGACGTGCGCCGCGCGCGCCGCGTGCAGCGCGGGGACACGTTCGCGCTCGTCGGCTACACGAACGCGGGCAAGTCGTCGTGGTTCCGGATGCTCACCGGCGGCGAGGTGTACGTCGCGGACGAGCTCTTCGCGACGCTCGACACCACGGTGCGCGCGCTCGCGCCCGAGACGCGCCCGCGCATCCTCGTCAGCGACACGGTCGGGTTCATCGATCGCCTCCCGCACGACCTCGTCGCGTCGTTCCGCTCGACGCTCGAGGAGGCGCGCGACGCGAGCTTGCTCGTGCACGTGGTCGACGCGAGCGACCCTGCGTTCCGCGCGCAGCTCGACGTGACGAAGCGCGTGCTCGCGGAGATCGACGCGGACCAGGCGCCCTCGCTCGTGCTGCTCAACAAGGTCGATCGCATCGACGCGCAGGCGCGCGAGGCGCTCGCGATCGAGTACCCCGACGCGATGCAGGTGAGCGCGCGCTCGAAGGACGACGTCGCGACGGTGCGCGAGCGCATCGTGGCGTTCTTCGAGCGCGACATGGTCGAGGACGAGCTCTTCGTGCCGTACGCGAAGAGCGCGATCGTGAACCGCGTGCACGAGAGCGCGCGGGTGCTCGACGAGACGCACGAGGACGAAGGCACGCGCCTCAAGGTGCGCGCCCCCGCGGCGGTGCTCGCGCAGCTGCGCGCGCAGCTCTGATCGGGGAATTCGCTCGTCAGCCCGGCGCCGCCGGTCGCGAGGCCGGCGCGCACCGAAACCAGGCCGGCGCGCACCGAAACCAGGCCGGCGCGCGCGCCGTGTGGGCCGCCCTGCTCGTCGGCGAGGCCGCCTCTCGGCGTCGCGACCCCGGCGCGCTCGCCCGCGAGCCCGACGTCGGTCCCCCGCGGGGCCGCCGCGCACCGCCGCCAGACCGCCGAGCACCGAAACGAGGCCGGCGCGCACCGAAACCAGGCCGCCGATCGCCGAATCGGTGCCGCCGATCACCGAAACGGACCCGCTGCGCGGTCGCCGAGGGCCGCCGAGCACCGACGGGACGGTGTCGTGCGTCGAGAACACCCGGCGTGTGGTGGCCAGCCCCCAGGCATCGTGCTCGGCGGTGGCACAACGATGACGATTGATGGGTTGTGATGTCGATATGTCGGATGTATTTGATCCGACATGGACGGCGGCGGGGCGGGGGCTCGGAAGCGACGACCGGCGGCGCGCGCCACGCGCAAGGCCGATCTGGTCGCGCACGACCTGCTTCAAAGCGTCGTCGCCGGCGACATCGCGGTCGGCTCGCTCCTGCCTCGCGAGGACGAGCTCGCGACGCGCTACGACGTGAACCGCAGCGTCGTCCGCGAGGCGATCAAGCTGCTCGAGGTGCATCGGCTCGTGGAGCCCACGCGACGCCGCGGCACCGAGGTGCTCGACCCGCTGCGCTCGCTCTCGCCCGAGGTCCTGCGCGCGATGCTGCAGCGACGCGACGGTCGCATCGATCGCCACGTGCTCGCGGGGCTGCTCGAGATCCGCGCCGGGCTCGACGCGCAGATGACCGAGCTCGCGGCGCTGCGCCGTGAGGACGCCGATCTCGACGCGCTCGACGCGCTCGTCGCCCGGCTGCGCGCCGCGCGCGATCCCAGCGCGATCGATCACGTGCGGCTCGAGCTCCCGATCCTCGTCGCGCGCGCCACCAAGAACCCGCTCTTCGAGATGCTCGCGCACTGGAACGAGCTCGTCGTGCGCGACCTCGACGCGGTGTTCGGCTCGATGCGGCCGACGCTCGACGCGTACACGCAGGGCATCGCGCTGCTCGTCGACCTCATCCGACGCCGCGATCCCGACGCGGTGCGCGCGCTCGTCGCCGCCTACCACGCGTGGGCCACGCCGCGCCTCCTCGCTGCTGCTGCGCTCGCGTCCGGCGAGCCGCTCGACCTCGCTCTGCCGAAAGGGGGATCCCGATGACTGCTTCGCTCCTCGATCACGCGCCTGCCGTCCCGAACGCGTCGACCACCGAGCAACCCGCCTGGCGCAAGCACGGCAAAGGCGCGCACCGGCGCACCCAGGGCCTGCACGTGATCCGTCTGTCCGGCTCGTTCCGCGAGATGGGCGAGCAGCACGGCGCGCTGATGCGCGATCAGATCCGTCGCGGCCCGATGCCGTACTACCGCGCGCACTTCACGAAGCTCGTGGGCCGCTCGCAGCTCGGCGCGCTCTCGCACGCGGTGTGGCCGACGCTGCAGATGCTCGTCGGGCGTCGGGTCGCGTCGCGCATCCCGGAGTTCGCGCGCGAGACGCTGCGCGGGCTCGCCGAGGGATCGGGCATGCCGTACCAGGATCTCGTCGACGGCGCGACGATGCCGGACGCGCTGCTGTGGCTCGCGTCGAGCCTCATGAAGGTGCACGCGCCCGGGCCCGCGGTCGCGCATCGCATCTCGCTCGGCCTCGGCTGCACGTCGGCGATCGCGTGGGGTGACGCGACGAAGGACGGCAAGCTGCTGCACGCGCGCAACTTCGACTACCACGGCGTGTCGTGCTGGCCGCAGGAGGCCGCGGTGATCTTCCACGAGCCCGATCGCGGGCAGCGCTACGTCTCGATCGCGAGCGCGGGCGTGCCGCTCGGCGGGATCACCGCGATGAACGAGGCGGGCCTCACGCTCACCGTGCACCAGCACATGTTCACGGATCGCGCGCGCCTCGGCGGCACGCCGATCGCGGTCGCGGGCGACACCGTGATGCGCGAGGCGAAGAGCATCGCGGACGCGGAGGCGATCCTCTCGGCGCACCGCCCGGTCGGGTGCTGGACGTACCTCGTGACCGACGGGAAGACGAAGGAGGTGCTCTGCTGGGAGGAGAACCCCGATCGTCACGCCGCGTTCAAGCCCGCGCGCGAGCGCAGCACGTTCGGCTACGCGAACGTCTACCTCGACGAAGAGCTCGGCGACACCGAGGTGAACCTCTACGGCTCGTACTGGCGCCACAACGAGGCGCGCCATCGCAAGGCGAACGAGCTCCTCGCGCAGCGTCGCGGAACGCTCGATCCGCAGGGGATGGCGGAGATCCTCGCGGATCCGGGCCACGACGCGTGCCGCATCAGCGAGGCGATCTCGATGGTGATGACGGTGGGCTCCGTCGTGTTCCGTCCCGAGGACGGAGTCGTGTGGGTCGGCACCGGCGAGGCGCCGACGAGCGAGGGATCGTTCGTGCCGTTCTCGCTCGAGCACGCCGATCACGATCCGCGCGCGGGCACGATCGACACGACGTCGCGCGAGAGCGCCGAGGCGCGCGCCGCGTTCGAGCACTACCGACGCGCGTACGTGCAGTACCTCGACGAGCACGACGTCGGCGCGGCGCGCGCCGAGATGCGGCGCGCGATCGAGCTGCAGCCGCGCCAGGCGCTCTACCACTTCCTCGAGGGCCTCTGCGCGCTGCAGATCGGCGACGCGGACGGCGCGGCGCGCGCGATGTCGAGCGCGCTCGAGATCGGCCATCCGCACGAGCAGCGCCGCGCCGCGATGCACCTCTGGCGAGCGCGCGCGCACGCGCAGGCCGGACGCAAGAAGGACGCGGCGGCGGACTGGCGTCGCTGCCTCGCGCTGCGCGCCGACCCGGTGGTGCACGACGCGGCACGTCGCGATCTGCGTCGTGGCTGGAGCGCACGTCGCGCGGAGCGCGCGCAAGTCGACTTCTCGATGGCGGACGTCGCGATCCCCTGACGTGGCACTTCGCGGCGGAGCCGCGAACCGCAAACGAGCGCGCGGTGGTCGTCTCCGCGCTCGGCGGGACCATGTCAGGCGATGTGGAGCCCACGAGCCCGGAGCCGATCCGAGCGTTGGCGACCGTGCCCACGCTCGGCGTGCTCGTCGACCTCGACGGCACGCTGATCCCCATCGCGAGCACGCCGCAGCAAGCGCAGTCGGACGCGGAGGTCGCGAGCGTGCTGCGCGATCTCGCGCGCGCACCCGGTACGTGCGTCGTCGTCGTGAGCGGGCGACCGCGCGCGTCGCTCGACGATCGTGTCGGCGGGATCGAAGGCATCGATCTCGTCGCCGAGCACGGCGCGTGGCGGCGCGACGAGCGCGGCTGGTCACCGCTGCCGCTCGTCGGCACGCCGCCCGATGGGATCGAGCGCACGCTCGCCGCGCTCGCGCGTGCGTACCCCGGCGCGTTCGCGGAGCCGAAGACGTGGTCGGTGTGCCTGCACTACCGGCGCGTGTCCGCGTCGTCGCGCGAGGCGCTCGTGGTCGAGGCCACGCACGCGATCCGCGGATGGATCGCGCAGCACCCGGAGTACGAGCTGCTCGAGGCCGATCACGCGCTCGAGGTCCGACATCGAGGCGCGCAGAAGGGCACGGCCGTGCCCTGGCTCCGCGAGCGCCTCGGGCCGGGCGCGCGGCTCCTCGCGCTCGGCGACGACCTCACCGACGAGGACACGTTCGCGTCGCTCGACGAGCACGACGTCGCGGTGCTGGTGAGCCCGTCGGAGCGCACGACGCGCGCGGCCGCGCGGCTCGAGGGACCGAGCGAGGTGCGCGCGCTGCTGCGATGGCTCGCTCGCGCGCGTCATCGCGCTGTCGCCCACCGCGACGTGACGATCGGCTCGTCGGACTCTCAGCCGCCTCCGCCGCTGCCCCGTCGCCGCGCCGCGGTCTCGCCGGACGACGGCCCGCCGCTCGTCGTCATCTCGAACCGCATGCCCGACGCCGCGCCGAGCGGCGACGCGCGCACGCGCAACGTCGGTGGGCTCGTCGCCGCGCTCGAGCCCGCGCTCGCGGCGCGCGGTGGGCTCTGGCTCGGATGGAGCGGCCGCGCGCGCGCGGGACAGCACCGCGATCTCGCGATCGATCGCAGCGTCGTGCCGGCGCGCGCGTCGTTCGACTTCGAGCCGCGCTGGCACGAGCTCTACTACAACGGCTTCGCGAACCGCAGCCTCTGGCCGCTCTTCCACTCGCTGCCCGAGCGCGCGCGCTACGCCGACGACGAGTGGGCCGCGTACGTCGAGGTGAACGAGGTGTTCGCGGAGGCCGCGTCGCGCGTCACCTCGCGCAACGGGACGATCTGGGCGCACGACTATCACCTGCTGCTCGTCGGCGCGGCGCTGCGGCGGCGCGGCTTCACCGGACGGCTCGGACACTTCCTCCACATCCCGTTCCCGCCGCTCGATCTGCTCGAGACGATGCCGTGGGCGCCGGAGATCGTGAGCGCGCTGCTCGCGTTCGATCTCCTCGGGTTCCACACCCGGCGCTTCGCGGCGAACTTCCTCGCGTGCGCGCGTGAGCTCGCGGGCGCCGAGCGGATCGCCGAGGACGCGCTGCGCGTGCAGGGCCGCGTGGTGCGCGCGCGCGCGTTCCCGCTGGGGATCGACCCCGCGCCGTTCGAGTCGCCCGAGGACGACGAGGGCGTCGACGAAGAGCTCGCGCAGCTGCGCACCGCGATGGGCGATCGCCAGCTCGTGCTCGGCGTCGATCGGCTGGACTACACGAAGGGCATCCCGCAGCGCCTCGAGGCGTTCGCGCGCATGCTCGAGCTGCATCCGGCGCTGCGAGGGCAGGTCTCGATGATCCAGGTCGCGGTGCCCTCACGCTCCGACGTGCCCGAGTACGCCGCGCAGCGGGCCGCGATCGAGGCGCTCGTCGGGCACATCAACGGCACGCTCGGCGAGGCGCACTGGGTCCCCGTGCGGTACGTGTATCGATCGTACGGGCGCACCCACCTCGCGCGGCTGTATCGCGAGGCGGACGTCGCGCTGGTCACGCCGCTCCGTGACGGCATGAACCTCGTCGCGAAGGAATTCGTCGCGGCGCAGGACGCGAACGATCCCGGCGTGCTGCTGCTCTCGCACTTCGCAGGAGCCGCGGAGGAGATGCGCGCCGCGGCGCTGTGCACGAACCCGTACCACCGCGACGGCATGGCGAACGATCTCGCGCGCGCGCTCGCGATGTCGCTCGAGGAGCGCCGCGCGCGGCACGCCGAGCTGCTCGCGATGGTCCACCGCACGACGAGCGCGTCGTGGGCCGACGCGTTCCTCTCGGCGCTCGAGGGTTAGACCGTCGGCGCGCGGCGCTTCGCGAGCACTTCGAGGTTCTCGAGCACGCGCGCGTCGAACTCCGCGAGGAAGCGCTTCACCTCGGGCTGCGCGAGCACCGCCTCGATGCGCGACACCGAGGTCTCGATCGTCGCCTTGTCGCCGCCCTCGAGGGTCGGCGTGTCCGCCCCGCTGCGCCGGAGCGATCGCAGCGTGCGCATCGCCGCCGCGACGAGCCCGCGCACCGGGCCGAGCGCGGTCGCGATCAGCGCGCTCAGGAACGTCGTGTCGGTCGCCTTGAGCGCGACGTCGAACGCGGTGCGGATCTCGCGGCTCTGCTGCGTCTGCTCGGCGACGTCGCGCGCGTCCTGGAGCAGCCCGACGGCGAGCGCGTGATCGATGACGCGCCCGAGGAGCAGCATCTCCGCGAGGTCGCGGCTGACCCACCGCACGCCGAGCACGATCGAGAGGATCTTCCGGATCGGGAAGAGCAGCAGCTTGATCGGAAGCCAGAGCAGCGCGCCGAGGCAGCCCCCGACGCAGCCCGAGTCGTCGGCCCAGAGCGGCTGGATCGCGCCCTTCGACATCGTCGTCGGCACGCTCGAGCGCACCATCCACGCGGCGATCTGCTGGCGCACCAGATCGTCGACGAGCGGCACCGGCACGAAGCGAGCGGCCGCGTAGAGGATGCCCGCGGTGATGCGCAGTCGGAGCGCGGCGGGCGTGGGCTCGCTGGTGAGGCCGGTCATGGACGACTCACTCTAATACGGTCCCCCGGCGCGATCTTCCTATCCGCGGACGACCAGCATCACGCCGGCGAGCGCGAGCGCGACGAACACCGCGGCGCGGAACGTCGCGACCGGGACGCGGTGGTGCGCGATCTCCCCGAGCACCAGACCGATCGCGCACGAAGGGACGAGCGCGCCCGTGAGCACGAGCGCGCCGCGATCGAGCTGGTGCGAGACGCCGTAGCTCACGAGCAGCACCAGGTTGAGCGCCAACCAGAGCACGCACAGCGTCGCGCGGTACGCGCCCTTGTCGGCGATCGCGCGGCTCGTGACGTAGACCGCCATCGGCCCACCGGTCGCGAACGCGCCGTGCACGATCCCGCCCGCGACGCCCATCGCGATCTCGACGACGCGCGAGAGCGGCGCGGGATCGGCGCCGCGCGCGCTGCGCACGCGATGCAGCTCGAGCGCCGAGACGACGATCAGGAACGTGCCGAAGAGCCGCTTGAGCAGCGACGCGTCCGCCACCTGATAGAGCGCGATGCCGAACGGCAGACCGAGCGCCATCGGCGGCAGGAGGCGTCGCAGCAGGAACGCGACGTCCACCTGCTGCCAGTAGCGCGACACCAGCCACAGCGAGATGCCGAGGTTGAGCGGCACGAGCGACGGCAGCAGCGCGTCGATCGACACGAACATCGATCCCAGCGCGACGGAGATCAGCGTCGCACCGAAGCCGAGCGCGGCTTCGACGGTGAACGCGGTGAGCACGACGAGCGCGAGCGCGCCGAGCGAGAGCAACGAGAGACCTTCGGGCGCGGACACGTGAGCAGCCGAGGATGCCATGCGCGCACGCGCGCGCGCTCGTCTGCTATGTCACGGCCGCGGAGGCACGATGGCACGAGCTCGATCGAAAGGGCGCGGCAGCCCCGAGGCGGTGGAGAAGCGGCGCTCGGCGCGCGCGCTGAACACGATCTTCGCGCAGGGGCAGAGCGGCAACGGCGGGCTCGACGGACGCACCGAGAAGCGTCGGCGCAGGCTGATCCAGGAGCTCAAGGAAGGGCGGCGAGGACAGCCGCTCAAGCCGATCGACGTGCTCACCCACGCGAGCGAGCTCTTCGAGCTCGGCGAGACCCTCGCGTCACTGAAGAAGCACGGCGTGAAGCCGATCGTCGCGCCCGACACGCCCGAGGTGCGCGAGGCCGCGCGTCGCGTGCAGATCGCGTACGCGATGCCGGTCGACGTGTTCAAGCTCATCGGGCTCGAGATGGAGCCGCTCGACGACGAGGGCAGCGCGCCGGCGCGCAAGCGGAGGAAGAAGGCATGAGGATCGGCATCGCGTTCATCGTCGTGATGGGCCTCGCCGCGTGCGGCGCCGCGCGCCCGCTGGTGCGCGACGCGAGCTCGCGCGAGATCACGGCGCCGAGCGAAGGACGTGCGCGCGTGGTGCTCGCGATGCCGGGCGCGTACCGCGACGTGATCAGCGTCGTCGACGAGCGCGGTCAGTACGTCGGACAGCTCGCGCAGCGGACGTTCACGACGCTCGAGGTCGAGCCCGGCACGCGTCGTTTCTACGCGCTGGTGGGCGCCTCGGCGTACGTCGTCGGCGGCACCGTCGAGGCGGGTCGCACCTACTGGGTGCTCGCCGAGACCGCGGGCTTCGGTCGCCCGCTGCGATGGGTCGCGTGGGCGCCGACGTGCGCGGAGGATCCCACCGCGCGCCTCGCGGCCGTGCGCGCGGTCGAGCCCGATCCGAGCGCGGATCGCACAGCGCTCGATCGCGCGCTCGGCAACGTCCCGCAGCGCATCCTCGAGGCCGATCGCGAGCTCGAGACCATGCCCGAGGCCCAGCGCACCGAGCGCGTGCTCCAGCCCGCGTGCGTGCCCGGCGCCGAGACCACGACGCCGAGCACGGCCGAGCCGAATCCGCCTCAGTAGCGCTCGTCGGGCGCGAGCATCGCGCGCGCGACGGCGCCGCGCGTCACCACTGCGCTTCGAGGATCGCGCCGCCGAACGCCGCGGACGCGACCGGCGTGATCGTCACGCCCTCCGCGATCTGGCCCACCGGCTCGTCGACGCCGATCAGCCCCGCGATCAGCATGCCGAGCCCGAGCGCTTGGATGCCTGCGTCGATGAACGCGATCGCCGCGAGCACGGAGTACGAGGAGTCGATCGTCAGCGCGGTCACGCCCCAGAACACCGGGCCTGCCACCGGGACGAACGAGAGGCCGTAGAGGATCTCGAAGTCCTGCGAGTCACTGAACTGCATCGCCGCGGTGCCGAGGGCCGCTCCGATCGTGTTGAGGCCCCACGCGGCCGAGAGCGTCGTCGCGCCTGCGATGACCAGCCCGCGATCGGCGTGGTGCACCGTCGTCGGCGTCGGCGGCGTGAGCGCGAGCGCCGGCGAGGAGTAGGCGTCGAGAGACTGCGCCTGGACGGCGGGCGCGAGCGCGAGCGTGAGGGCGAAGACGAGCGAGGCGACGAGAGTACGTGGGGTGTTCATGGCCGCACCCCCATCGCAACCGTCGTGCCCGGCGATTCTCCTCGAATTCCGCGCTCTCGCGCGGCTGCGCACACCTGGGCGGCCCATGGGCCCACGAGGGCGCGATCACGTGCGGAAGGGATCGAGCTCGCGCCGGACCTGCGTGACCTCGACGCCGCTGGCGATCGCGGCTCGAATCTCACGCACGACGTCGCGCGCACGGGCGAGCCCTCCCGCCGTCGGGATCACACGCAGCGTGATCGCAGCCGATGCGATCGAACGAACGAGCGGAGTCGCGATCGCGGCGGAGAGCTCTGCCGCGACGGCGCCCGGATGTGCGTCCGTGCGCTCCAGCCATGCCCACGCGAGCCAGTGTCCGCACCCGAGGTGCGCGTCGGCGGCGCGCGCGAACGCCGCGCGGTGCTCGCGCGAGTCGTCGCACCGAAGCAGCTGCACGATCGTCTCGGGGACTGGCTCGCTCGCGCTGCGCGCGCCGGGAGCGGCGTCGCGCGACTGCCAGAGCGCCCACGCGAACGAGCGCGCCGCAGCGGCGACGTGTGCGGGGTCCTCGTCCGCGCGATCACGCACCCAGTAGGTGAGGACGCGGGCGCTCGGCTGCGAGAGCAGGCCCGCGTCGAGCGCACGCGCGAGCGCATCGAGCACGCGCGCGGCGCCGTGCACGCGCGCGGCATGCGCGATCGCGCGCTCGGAGCGACATCGCGCTGCCGCTTCGACCGCCGCGATGACGAGCACGTGCGGGTAGTCGTTCCGATGCTCCAAGGCCGAGAGCGCGAACGCGCGCACCGTCGCGTCGTCATCCCGCAGGGCGCGGATGACCGCACCGACATCGGAGAGCTGCGTCGCAGCACGCGCCACGAGCGCTCGCTGTCGAGCGTCGAGGCGATCATCGGGCGCTCGATCGTCCGGTCGGCCCGCGCGCTCGGCCCACGTCGCGCGATACTCGCGGACGAGCTCGTCGAAGCTCATCACGTGCCCAGCGCGTCGTGGACCAGCGCGAGCAGCGCGACGCACGCGGTGTCGGTGCGCAGCGTGCGCGCGCCCATCGCGACCGGCTCGAACCCGCGCGACACCAGCAGCGCGCGCTCGAAGTCGTTCCACCCGCCCTCGGGCCCGATCGCGATGACCACGCGCCCTTCGAGCCCCGCACAGCGCGCGTGGGGCGACGGATGCGCGCCGGGATCCGCGAGCAGCCTCGTCGTGCGCGGCGCCACGACGTCGAGCTCGTCCTCGACCAGCGCGCGCAGCGACTTGTGCACGCTCACCTCGGGCACGCGCGTGTGGCGCGCCTGCGCGAGCCCCTCGATCAGCTGCGCCCGACGGTACGCGGGATCGAGCTGGTGCGCGTCGAAGTAGAAGCGCTCCACCTTCGCCGCGTTCGTCAGCATCAGCCGCCCGATCCCGAGCTGCGCGAGCGCGCCGTACAGCCGCCCGATCACCTTCGGGCGCGGCAGCGCGAGCAGCAGATCCACCCGCGGCCGTGCTGGGATCTCGCGCTCGAGCACGCACCGCAGCACCACCTCGTCGCGCTCGACCCGCTCGACCTCCCCGAGCCCGATCGCGCCGTCGATCACGCCGACGCGCACCCGCACGCCCGCGACCACCGCGAGCACCCGCACGAGGTGCACCGCGCGCGCATCGCGCAGCACGACGCGCTGCTCGGCATCGAGCTCGTCCGGCTCGATCAGCACCAGGTTCACGCGAGCCTCACCACCGCGATCTTCAGCGGCGGCCGCTCGTCGAACGACGGGAAGTCCTCCTCGGGCACCAGCTCGTCGATGCGCGCGATGCCGCGCCCGGCCTTCTCGGCGGTGCGCCGCAGCACCGCGTGCCACTCGTCGCGCTCGACCGTCGGCACGTGGTTCGTCGCGAGCACCACGCCGCCCGGCGCGCACGCGAGCACCGCCGGCTTGAACAAGCTCGGATAGTCGCGGACGACGTCGATCGCGCCGAACGGCGTGCGCGCCCAGCGCGGCGGATCGAGCACCACGACGTCGAACGTGCGCGCCTCGCGCTTGGTGAACCCGCGGCGCGTCGCGCGCCCCTTCACCGGCAGCCCCGCGAGCTGTCGCACGACCGGGATCACGTCGTCCTCGATCGTCTCGAAGCGGATCTCGTTGCGCTGCGCGTTGTCCCGGCCGACCTCGAGCGCCGACGCCGCGAAGTCGACGTTCCACACCTCGCGCGCCCCGCCGAGCGCCGCGACCACGCCCACGCCGCACGTGTACGAGAACAGGTTGAGCACGCTGCGCCCCGCGCTCTCGGCGCGCACCCAGCGTCGTCCCACACGCAGATCGAGGAAGAGCAGCGGGTCTTGCCCGCGATGGCGCGGCCGCACGTCGTACTTGGCGCCGAGCTCGCGACCTTCCGGCGCGTGCAGCCGCGGATCGCTGGTGTCGCTCCCGCGCACGCCTTCTCGCCGCGAGGGGCCGCGATGGTTCCAGCACGGCGCGAGGTCGATCCC
Organism: Sandaracinus amylolyticus; assembly: GCF_000737325.1. Taxonomy (NCBI): domain Bacteria; kingdom Pseudomonadati; phylum Myxococcota; order Polyangiales; family Sandaracinaceae; genus Sandaracinus; species Sandaracinus amylolyticus. The sequence continues at coordinate 6,840,395 of NZ_CP011125.1, read as the reverse complement.
CAGCGCGCGCGTCACCGTCGCGTGCACGCGCTCCAGCGCGCCCGGCTCGAGCGGGTCGCGCCACGTCTGCGCGAGCAGCACCGGCCCATACCGATCGATCGCGAGCCCCGGCGCGCCCTCGGTCGCGCCGTGGAAGAGCCGGACGCAGTCGGTCTCCTCTCGCTCCATCCGCGACAGGAGCGCGCCGCGCCGATCGATCGCACGTGCGACGAGATCCTCGAGGCTCACGATCGCTTCTCTCGGTCTGCGCGCACGTCGGCGAGCGCCTCTTCCCACATCTCGCGCAGCGCCGCCTCTTCGTCACGTCCGATCGCGCGCGCGCGCTTCTCGATGCGATCGCGCTCGTGGAGGATCATCGCGTTGAGGTGCGAGCGCACGTCGGTCACGTGCACGAGGAAGCTCGAGAGCAGCTCCTCCGAGTGCACCTGACCGCGCGCGAACGCCTCGAGCGCGCGCGTCTTCGTCTCCCCGAGTCGCGTGCGCAGCCCGACCATGCGCGCGAGATCGAGGTGCGTCTCGCGCTCGAGCGCCAGCGCCTCGCGATCGATCCGCGACACCTCCGCGAAGAAGCGATCGAGCCCGCTCACCCGCGACCTTCGCCAGTAGCGGAACGCGAGGATCCCCGCGACCACCAGCGACACGAGGAAGCTGCGCAGGCTCTCGATGCCCTCCATCAGCTCCGGCGTGAGCAGCGGGTCGTTGCGGTGCAGCCACTCGAGCGTGCCCGCGTGCAGCGGGTACTCCGGCTGCGCCACCAGCGCCGAGATCTCCGCGCGCGCGATCCGCGCCCTCGCGCCGAACGAGTGCGACGCGAGCGACTCGAGCAAGCGCTTCACGACCTCCTCCGACGTGTCGCGGTGCACGACGAGCAACATGCGCGTCGCGAGCGTCGGCAGGTCGTGCGCGGGCGCGTCGGCCCCGTACGCGTACGCCGGGATGCGCCCTCGCGAGACCGCGACGTTGCGCAGCGCGATCGCGTCGGCGAAGGGCAGCGGAGCGAGGCGGTACCCGCGCTCGTCGACGAGGAACGACGCGAGCGGCGAGGGCAGGGCGGACACGTGGAAGATCGCGTCGGGCAAGCGCTCGGCGGGCGTCGACTCGAGCTCGCGGTAGTCGAGCTGCGTCTCCTGGAAGTCGCGGCTCGGCTCGAGGTGCGCGAGCGCGAGCACCTCGAGCGCGAGCCCGCGCGTCCCGCTTCCCGGCGGCGCGAGGTTCACCCGCCGACCGCGCAGATCGCCGAGCGACTCCATCGCGACGTCTCCGCGCACCAAGAGGTGCAGCGGCTCGAGCGCGATCGCGGCGACCTCGCGCACCTCGTCGGACGCGGGCAACCCGCCTTGGATCAGCGCGGCGTCGAGCTCGCGTCGCGAGAGCCGCTCGAGCGCATCCTCGGAGCCCGCGGCGGGCACGATCTCGAGCGTCAGCTCGTGCGCTTCCGCCTCGGCGCGCAGCGCTTCCGCGACCTCGGTGCGACGCCCGCGCTGATCACCCGCGGTGAGCCGGATCGAGTGCTCCTCGGTGTCGAGCGATCCGAGCAGGAACACCGCGGACGCGAGCAGGAAGATCGACGCGAGCAGCGCGAGCGCGCGCGGCGAGTCCCCGACCTGCCGGAGCCGCGCGAGGAAGATGCGGAGAGAGACCACGCGCGGCCCATTATCTCTCACCCGGCCTCACCGCCACCCCGGAATTCCAGGGCCTCTCAGGAGAGCAGGAAGGGATAGGAAGACCACGTCGACGAGCGTTCCCGTCGACTCACCGCGCCTCACTGCGCCGAACGGAGATCTTTTGAGGAGAGCAGGCGAGATCGGAAGACCACGTCGCCGAGCGTTCCCGTCGACTCACCGCGCTGTGATGGGCCCGAACGAAGTTTTTTGAGGAGAGCAGGAGGGATAGGAAGACCACGTCGCCGTGCGTTCCCGTCGACTCACCGCGCGCCGCTGCGTCCGATCGAAATCCGTTTCGAGGTCAGTGGGGGACGTCTCGTTGCACCGCACGCAAAGCGTCGTGGTCTTCCTAACCCTCCTGCTCTCCTCAGAAAATTCCGAAGCACGAGCTCGCCTGGCGAAGTCGCGTTGCACGCCGCGCACAGTGCCGTGGTCTTCCCAAATCCTCCTGCTCTCCTCAGAAATTCCGAAGGGTCGAGCCCAGGGCGCGCAGCCGCGTTGCACCGCGCGCACGGCGTCGTGGTGTTCCTCTCGGTTCCTGCTCTCCTCATCCGAGGCGCGCGAGGTCTTCCGGGCTCAGCTGGATGCTCGCCGAGCGCAGGATCGACGCGATGCTCGTCGGCTTGCTCGCGCCGGGGATCGGCACGATCACCGGCGAGCGCGCGAGCAACCACGCGATCGCGATCTCCTCGGGCGACGCACCGTGTCGTGCCGCGATCTCGCCCAGCGTCGCGTTCGCCGCGAGCCCCGCGCGACCGCGGCTGCCGCCGACCGGCGAGTACGCGAGGAACCCGATCCCCAGCGCCTCGCACCGCGCGATCACGCCCGACTCGAACGCGCGCCGATCGAGCACGTTGCATCGGTTCTGCACGCTCGCGATCGGCACGATCGACCGCGCCGCGTCGAGCTCCGCGACGCTCACGTTCGACAGGCCCACGTGCGCGACCTTTCCTTCACCGCGAAGGCGCGCGAGCTCGCCGACGCTCTCCTCGAAGGGCACCGCGGGATCCGGCGCGTGCAGCTGGTACAGCGCGATGCGCTCGACGCCGAGCGCGCGCAGGCTCGCCTCGCACGCGGCGCGCAGCCGCTCGGGGCGCGCGTCGGTCTCCCACGCGCCCTTCGGACGTCGCAGCCCGCCCTTCGTCGCGACGAGCACCTTCGCGCGATCACCGCGCCACGCCTTCAGCGCCTTCGCGATGAGCCGCTCGTTGTGCCCGATGTCGTCGTCGTCGATGCAGTAGACGTCGGCGGTGTCGATCAGCGTGATCCCACCGTCGAGCGCAGCGTGGATCACCGCGATCGACTGCTGTTCGCTGGGTCTTCCCGCGAGCGACATCGGCATCCCACCGAGCCCGAGCGAGGAGACGACGAGGCCTTCACCGAGAGAACGTGTGCGCATGGTCGCGCGACGCTAGCGCGGGAACGAGCCTCTGAGGAGGGCAGGCCAATCTCACCGCAGAGGGCCACGGAGGGCCGCAGAGACGATCAGTCGTCCAGCGCTCCGGCGATCGCTTCACCGATCTGCGTGGGTGAGAGCCTGTACACGTCCCGCGCGCTCTGGGTCTGTGCGGGTGGTGACGCTTCCACGGTGATGCGCGCCGCGATCTCGCCGGACACGACGTCGACGATCGCGATTCTCGCGCGCTCCACGTCCACGCTCGTCGCACCGTAGGTGTAGCGAGCGTGCAGCGTCTCGCGCGCGACGATGCCGATCCAGCGCACGTCCTCGGGGCCGCTCGCCGCGAGCCGACCGAGGCCGACGTGCGCCGCGTCGAAGCGCGGTCGTGCGCCCGCGCGGAGGAGGAGGCCGCGCGCATCGTGTGGGAGCTCGCGATCGCGCTCGCTGCGCGCGACGTAGCCGAGGTCCGCTTGCTGCGCGACTCCGAGCTCCGGCGGCTCCGGCATCGCGAGTGACCGCGGATCGGCGCGCACCGTGAGACGCGCGATCGACGGGTCGCGCAGCGTCTCCGCGAACACGTCGCGCGCCTCGGCGATCGCGGCTTCGGTGCGCCAGCCGCGCGTCGCCGCTTCGACGACGACCACCAGGATGACGAGCACGAGGATCGCGCCCGCGAACGTGACGACCTTCTCGACGCCGCGGCGCGGCGGTGCCGACTCGTCGTCGCCTCGCGCGCTCGTCCGGTACGGACCCTCGTGCTTCGCCGTCACGTCAGCTCCTCGCGTCGCATCGCGAGATGGTGCTCTGCTGCGTCTCTCACGCACTCGGGTGCGACCGGGTCCACTCCGTAGCGGTGCAGCAGCGCGAGCGCTCGATGGGAGCACGCGTCGCGGGCATGGGCGAGACGCGCCAGCATGAGGGCGAAGTGGGTCGTCGGAGTCGCCTCCGCGACCTCGAAGAGCGTCGCCTCGTAGTCGGCACCGGTGACCCCTCCACGAAGTGCACGAGGGATCCCGGAGCGCCGAAGTCGGTGCTCGGATCGGATTCCGCGATCCCGCGCAGGATGGAGCGCACGTGCCCCGGCGACGGACCGACGAGCCGAAGATCCCGCACGAGGTCGTTGATCATCGCGGGGTTCGCGAACGAGCCGCCCATCGCGACGGCCGCCTCGCGGATGCGGCGCACGATCGCCGCACCCGTCGTGTGCGGGCGCACCTCCGCGCGACGTCGTGCCCGTTCTTCCTCGGCACGCGCGCGCTCGGTCGCGCGCCGCTCGTCCTCGGCCGCGCGGAACGCCGCTTCGGTGATCGCGACCTCGCGTACGCTCGTCGCTCGTCGCCCGCCGAGCGCATGGGGCGCGATCGCGGTCACGAACACGCGCATCCCCACGAGCGGCGCGAACGCGCGGCATGCGGATGCGCCGAAGCGCAGGTCCTCACCGTCGCGCGTTCGCAGCCTGCCCACGAGATCGAGCTCGTCGAACGTCGTGATCGTCGCCTCGAGCGGCTCGTCGAGCTCGTGCATTCGCGATCAGCTCGCCGGGGTCTCGCCTTCGTCGTCGGTGCGACGCGTGCCGGCGAGCGCTTCGGTCAGGAACGCGAACGCGTCGCCGATCACCGCGTCCTTGCGCGCGTAGGGCTTCACGCCCGCGTTCACGTCGAGCACCGCGCGCCACATCTCGTCCTCGGCGCGGATGCGCTTGTCGACGATCGGCGCGAGCTTGCGCGCGAGCTGGTCGCGAAGCGCGGCTTCCTTCTCGCTCGCCTTCTTCGCGTCGCGCGCGAGCTTTCCGAGTCGCGACGGACGCACGCCGGGGACGCGCACCTGCGGGTGCGCGTCGAGCGTGCGGAGGATCTGCGCGACGATCTCGTCGTAGTTCTCGCGCGGTTTCAGCTTCGAGCGACGCTCCTCCGCGCTCATCACGACGATCTCGCGCGGCTTCGACGCGCGCTTCTTCACAACCGGCGCCTTCTTCGCTGACTTCTTCTGCGCGCGCGCCTTCTTCGGTGCCTTCTTGGTCGCCATGTCGACCTCCTTCGGGTGCGAGCGTGGACGAGAGCGCGCGTTTTTCAAGGCATTCTCCGCGAATTCGAAGGGCCGGTCCGACGAGGCCCTCGGACGTCTCCGAGCTTGGAGGGTGGCGTGGTCCTCGGAAACGGCCCGTCCGATCCACGATGGTGCTCGGTGTGCTCCGAGCCGGGAGGGGCGTGCGATCCTCGCGAGCACACGGAGGACGAGCGCGACGCTCACCGAGGACGAGCGAGACGCCCACCGAGGACGAGCGCGACGCTCACCGATGACGAGCGCGACGCCCGCCGAGGACGAGCGCGACGCTCGGCACGCGAGCAGAGCTGGTCCTTCGACCACGAGGTAGGCTCGCCGGCAGGGGGAGCGAGCCGCGATGTCCAAGCCCAACTGGTTCGTCGGGATCCCGATCCCCGGGGTCGAGCTCGCTGCGCGCATCCCCGAGCCGCCCTCCGGGATCCGCCGCTTCCACGCCCAGGATCTGCACCTCACCGTCGCGTTCCTCGGGACGTGCGGCGAAGAGCGCGCGCGCGCCGGGTGGGACGCGCTGGTCTGGACGGTCCCCGCGCTCGACGTGACGTTCGGCGCGATCGTCCCGATGGGCAATCCGCGCCGCTACTCCGCGCTCTCCGCGGTGCTCGACGAGGGGCGCGACGCGGTCGAGGCCGCGATGACCGCGTCGCGCGACGCCATCTGCGATGCCGCCGGCGCCGCCCGCGAGCTGCGCCCCGCGAAGGCGCACGTCACGGTCGCGCGCCCCGCGCGCAGCACCACCGACGGCGAGCGACGCCTCGCGCTGCGCTGGGCCTCCGCGATCGATCTGCGCGGCGTGCGCGTGCGCCTCTCCGAGGCAGCGCTCTACACGTGGAACGACGACCGCGCCTCGCGCCTCTTCCGTGCCGTCGCGACCCGCGCCTTCCCCCCTTGACCGCCCGCGGGTCGATGGTGATGGTCCGCGCCGGCCTATGACCGACGCGACGCAGACCGCAGAAACCGCCCCCGCCCGGACCACCCACCGCTTCGAGGCCGAGGTCGATCAGGTCCTCCGCCTCGTCATCCGCTCGCTCTATTCGAACAAGGAGATCTTCCTCCGCGAGCTGCTCTCGAACGCGTCCGACGCGCTCGACAAGCTGCGCTTCCGCGCGCTCACCGAGCCCGCGCTGCGCACCTCCGAGGAGCTGCGCATCCGCCTCGAGCCCGACGCCGCGAGCAAGACGCTGACGATCTGGGACGACGGCATCGGCATGACGCGCGACGAGCTCGCGCAGAACCTCGGCACCATCGCGAAGTCTGGCACGCGCGAGCTGCTCGAGAAGGTGCGCGCCGCGGGTCAGAAGGACGCGCCCGCGCTGATCGGTCAGTTCGGCGTCGGCTTCTACAGCGCGTTCCTGGTCGCCGAGCGCGTCGACGTGATCTCGCGCGCCGCCGGGCACGAGGACGCGTGGAAGTGGAGCTCGGACGCCCAGGGCACCTTCACGATCGAGCCCGCTGCGCCGTCCGAGCGACGCGACGTCCCGGGCAGCTCGGTGGTGCTGCACCTCTCGGACGAGCACGTCGATCTGCTGCGCACCTGGAAGCTCGAGGAGCTCGTCCGCAAGTACAGCGACTACCTCGAGTGGCCGATCGAGCTGAAGCTCGAGCGCGAGAAGGACGAGAGCGCGCCCGCGGAGTGGCGTCGGGTGAACCGCGGCACGCCGCTGTGGCAGCGCTCGGCGAGCGAGGTCACGCCCGAGCAGTACGAGGAGCACTACCGGCACCTCACGCACGACTTCGAGAAGCCGCTGCTCTGGCGTCACTTCAGGGTCGAGGGCACGACGGAGTTCGCGGGCATCCTCTACGTGCCGCGCCGCCCGCCGTTCGATCTCTTCGCGCCCGAGAGCAAGCACGGGCTGCGGCTGCACGTGAAGCGCGTCTTCGTCATGGAGGACGAGGGCGAGGTGCTCCCGAAGTGGCTGCGCTTCGTGCGCGGCGTGGTCGACAGCGAGGACCTCCCGCTCAACGTCTCGCGCGAGCTGCTCCAGGACTCGCGCATCGTGCGCACGATCAAGAAGCAGATCGTGAAGCAGGTGCTCGACGGGCTCACGCAGCTCGCGAACGAGCGCCCCGAGGACTACGCGCTCTTCTGGAAGACGTTCGGCGCGGTGCTCAAGGAGGGCCTGCACTACGAGCCCGATCAGGCCGAGCGCCTCGCGAAGCTGCTGCGGTACGAGTCGAGCGCGGTCGAGAAGGGCGCGCTGGTGTCGCTCGCGGACGCGAAGGCGCGCATGAAGGAAGGGCAGAAGGCGATCTACTACGCGCTCGGCGAGTCGCGCCGGCAGATCGAGTCGAGCCCGCACATCGAGGGCCTCACGAAGCACGGCTTCGAGGTGCTCTACATGATCGATCCCGTCGATCAGTGGGCGGTACAGTCGCTGCGCGAGATCGACGGCACGCCGCTCCAGAGCGCGACCGCGGCCGAGCTCGATCTGGGCTCGAAGGACGACGCGACCGAGCAGGCGCGCGAGGAGTCGAAGGGCGCGGTCGAGGCGCTGCGCAGCCGCGCGCGCACGAAGCTGCAGGACCAGGTGAGCGAGGTGCGCGTGAGCGCGCGCCTGACCGACTCGCCGGTGTGCCTGGTCGTGCCCGAGGGCGGGCTGCCGCCGCACCTCGAGCGGCTCCTGCGCGCGACGCAGCAGGACCTTCCGCCGCAGAAGCGCATCCTCGAGATCAACCCGGATCACCCGCTGGTGCGCGCGCTCGCGAAGCTGATCGAGGCGCAGCCCGACCGCGCGGAGATCGACGAGTGGATCGAGCTGCTCCACGAGCAGGCGCTGATCGCCGAGGGCAGCCCGATCGACGATCCCGGTCGGTTCACGAAGCGACTGACGTCGCTGCTGACCGAAGCGGCGACGCGCGCCGTCGGAGGCTGAGGCCTCTCGTCCGTCACACCGCGTCCGCGCCTCTCCGGCGGCGGGCTTTGCGGCGCGCCCGCCGCGGCGATGAGCCGCGTGGATGGCTCTCTCGTTCGACGCGGTCTCGCACCGCGTGCGCAAGCGTCTCGGGCTCGTGCCCTCGCTCCGTGTCGCCGCGGACGAGGTGCTCGAGCTGCATCCCGGCGACGTGCAGGAGACCGCGCCCCCGTTCTCGCTCCCGCGGCAGACCGAGCGCGCACGCGAAGCCGTGCAGCTGTCGACGCTGAAGTGGGAGCTGGAGCGCGCGGTCGCGCGGCGCATCCGGCACGCGCCCACGTACGCGTTCCGCTTCCGCCACGCGATGCTGATCGAAGGCGTCGTGTACGCGAACGGAGCACGCCACCAGCAGGTCGCCGAGCGCGAGCGGTGGCGCCCAAGGTGGCTGCGCGGGCCGGAGGTGGAGGGCGCGGCGCTGCCGTCGTCGGTGATCGCCGACCGGTTCTTCGGGCACGTGATCGCGGAGGACAGCGTCGCGGCGCTGATGGCGCGCGAGCTCGCGCCGCTCTACTTCACCCGAGGGAAGCGCCCGCGCAGCGCGCACGCGGCGCGCTACCTGGCGCTCTACGGGCTCGGCGACGTGCCGCTGCTGCGGAACGCGAGCCTGCACGACGCGTGGTTGTTCGAGGACTACGGGATGAACGCGCACAAGCGCGCGAGGTACCGCGAGCTGCGCGAGCGGCTGAGCGCGATCCCGCGCGCGCGCAGCGGGCACGGCGTGTTCTTCCGGCGGCGCGGGGCGGGCGTGCCGCGCGGGCTGGTCAACGAGGCCGCGCTCGAGGAGCGGCTCGCGCGCGAGGGGTTCGAGATCATCGACGTGGCGCGCGAGGACGTGGACTCGATCGTGCGGCGCACGCGCGACGCGAGCGTGGTGTGCGGCGTCGAGGGCAGCGCGCTGATGCACGGGCTGCTCGCGATGCGCGAGGGCGGGGCGGTGGTGGCACTGATGCCGCCGTATCGCTTCACGATGGCGCTGCGCGATCACGCGGACGCGATGGGCATGCGCTTCGGGTACGTGGTGGGGTGCGGCACGCGCACGCGCTTCCAGATCACCGAGGACGAGCTGATGCGCACGCTCGAGCTCGCGTGGGCGCGCGCGGAGCGCGGGCGTGATCGCGCAGCGTGAGATCGCGAGCGGGCAGCGTTGACACCCGACCTGCCCGATCGACTACGATGCCCTCGCCCTACTTCGGAGGAGCGATGGCAGAGATCGATTCCAAGTACCTCGACACCTTCCCCGCGTGGCTGCGCAGCTTGGGCGAAGACGCGGAGAAGCTGGCCGAGCTCCTCGCCGGCGAGGCGCTCTCGTCCGGTGCGCGGGAGTCGATCGCGGGCGGCCTCAACTACCTGTTCAAGTCGCTCGATCTGATCCCCGACGGGATCGACGACATCGGGTACCTCGACGACGCGTTCGTGCTGCGCGTCGCGGCGGACCTCGCGGCGGCGGCCGACGAGGGCAACGATCCGAACGCGAGCCGCGCGCTCGCGGCGCTGGCGAACGACTGCGAGGTGGTGCGCGAGTTCCTGGGCCGCGACTACGCGCGCCTCGAGAGCTACGTGAAGGGGCTGCGCAAGGGCGCGGCGCGTGGTCGCTCGGTGGCCGACATCCTCGGCGACGCGGCGGTGCGCGAGGACTTCCTCGGGGACGTGCGCGGGTTCGCGAAGACGTACGAGGCGCCCTCGTTCTCGCGCGAGGAGAAGAACCTGATCAAGCTCCGCGCGTTCTTCGACGCGAAGCTCCCGAAGTAGTTTCCCGCGGGGGGGCTCCGGCCCCCTCTCGACCCCCGGCCGTTTCGCGCTGCGCGGGGGCCCCTACGCCCCCTTTGCGTCGCGCGCGCGCCGGCCCGAGACGACGGCCGGCGCGCGTCGGAACGCGGCGCCGAGAGTCGGTAGACCGACTCGTGGGAAGTCCGGGAGCCGGGCTCGTTGTCGCCGTGGACAGGCGACCTCAGAGAGTCTAAAAGGCCTCCGCCATGAATCCCATCGCGATGACGGTGATCTTCGTCGTGACGCTGGGCGCGTTCGCCTGGTCCGCCGTCCGACGTTATCGACTGCTGATGGTCGCGGCGCCCGATCGACGCATCGCGCTCGACGGCGATTCCCTGGCCCAGCGCATCCGGCAGGTGCTCGTGATCGCGCTCGGGCAGGAGAAGATGCCCAAGAACGAGCGCTATCGGCTCGAGGGCATCGCGCACATCTTCATCTTCGCGGGGTTCAACGTCCTGCTGCTCAACACGCTGCTCCTCTGGGGGCGCGCGTACGACCGGGACTTCGACTTCTTCGGGCTGCTCGCGGACGACTTCATCGTCGGGCAGCTCTACTCGTTCGTGAAGGAGATCATCGCGGCGCTGACCGTCGTCGGCTCGCTGGTGTTCCTCTACGACCGCATCACGAAGCGCTACCCGCGCATGACGTTCGGCGCGGAGGGCATGATCATCCTCGGCATCATCATCACGATGATGCTCTCCGACTTCCTGTACGTCGGCGGGCGCCACGTGCTCGAGATGCGCGCGCTCGGTCAGGCGCCGCACTGGACGTGGCACGAGCCGATCGGATCGGCGCTCGCCGTGGCGTTCGGTGGGTTCTCGAGCAGCACGGTGTCGGTGCTCGAGCACGCGGGCTTCTGGTGGCACGCGTCGTGGGTCCTGATCTTCGCGAACCTGCTGCCGTACTCGAAGCACTTCCACATCATCACGTCGCTGCCGAACGTCTTCTTCCAGCCGCTCGACGCGCGCGGGAAGCTGCCGGACGTCGACGACATCGAGGGCAAGATCGAGCGCGAGGAGCCGGTCGGCGTCGGCAAGATCGAGCACCTCACGTGGAAGCAGGCGCTCGACCTCTACACGTGCACGGAGTGCGGCCGCTGCAGCGACAACTGCCCGGCGTTCACGACGGGCAAGAAGCTCTCGCCGAAGCACCTCACGCTCGCGCTGCGTGATCACCTCTACGATCTCGAGCAGCACTTCCTCGGCAACGGCGGCATCGAGGGCCCGAAGGCGACGATGGTCGAGGACCTGCGCGAGAAGCACGTCCACGGCGACCCGCCGCCCGACGCGTACTTCCGCAAGGCGGAGCACGTGGATCTGCTCCCCGACATCGTGAACCCCGAGGTCATCTGGGCGTGCACGACGTGCCGCGCCTGCGAGGAGCAGTGCCCGGTCCAGATCTCGTACGTCGACAAGATCGTCGAGATGCGCCGCTACGAGATGATGATCAAGAACGAGTTCCCCGGCGATCTCCAGAAGGCCTTCCGCGGCATGGAGACGAACGGGAACCCGTGGAACCTGCCGGCGATGGATCGCGGCAACTGGGCGACCGGGCTCGACAAGGAAGGCGTGGAGGTCCGCTTCCTCGCGGATCATCTCGATGCCGACGTCGTGTACTGGGTCGGCTGCGCGGCGGAGTACGACGATCGCGCGAAGAAGGTCGCGCGCTCGGTCGCGAAGCTGCTCGATCACGCGGGCGTCGACTGGGCCGTGATGGGCAGCGACGCGACGTGCACCGGTGACCCGGCGCGCCGCGCGGGCAACGAGTTCCTGTTCCAGACGCTCGCGCAGGCGAACGTCGAGACGCTGAACGGGATGGGCGTGGACAAGAAGGTCGTGATCACGGCCTGCCCGCACTGCTTCAACACGCTGAAGAACGAGTACCCGAGCTTCGGAGGCAAGTACGACGTGGTGCACCACGCGGACTATCTGAACGGGCTCATCGCGCGCGGCGTGCTGAAGCCGACGAAGTCGGTCGAGGCGAAGGTCACGTACCACGACAGCTGCTACCTCGGCCGCTACAACGACGTGTACGAGTCGCCGCGCAAGGTGCTCGAGGCGATCCCCGGCGTGACCCTCGTCGAGCCGGCGTACTGGAACAAGGCGAAGGGCCTGTGCTGCGGCGCAGGCGGCGCGCAGATGTGGAAGGAAGAGGAGCACGGCAAGGAGCGCGTGAACAAGAAGCGCACGCTCCAGCTGCTCGACACCGGCGCGACGAAGATCGCGACGGGGTGCCCGTTCTGCATGACGATGATCAGCGACGGCATCGCGGGCGAGGAGAAGACCGACGCGGTCGAGAACCTCGACATCGCGGAGCTGCTCGATCGCTCGATCGACTACTCGCGCGCGGCAGAGCGCGACGCGGCCGAGTGATCGCGGCGTGACGAGCAGAACGGCGGCGCGGGAGCGATCCCGAGCCGCCGTCGCGTTCCGTCGCTGGTAGAGTTCGGGCGCGATGTTCCTGCTGCTCCAGGCCGAGCTGCCGGGCGGATACGGCGTGGCGCTGCTGCAGTCGCTGCTCGCGCTCGCCGCGGTGTGCGTGCTCGCGTGGGTGGTGCTGCGGTGGGCGTCGCAGCGGGGGCTCGGGACGTTCGCGCGCGGGACGCGGGTGAAGGTGATCGAGCGTGTGCCGCTCGATGCGCGGCGCACGCTGTGGCTCGTGAAGGTCGGCGGGAAGGTGCTCTTGATCGGCGCGGGCGACGGCGCGTCGCCGACGACGCTGACCGAGCTGCGCGAGGACGAGCTTCCCGACGAGCCGATCACGACGAAGGGCGCGACGTTCGTCGAGGTGCTGCGTCGCGCGGCGAGCGGAGCGCCGAAGCGCGTCGAGGCGCGCCCGGAGGAGACCGAGCGTCCGCCGTAGTCGGGCTTGTGGCACCATCGGGAAGAGCGATGCCATCGCACCTTCCCGAGCCCGGCGCGCAGGTCGAGCGCTACACGGTGCTCTTCGAGGTCGCCCGGGGCGGGATGGCCGTCGTGTACGCGGCGCGTCGCACCGGGATCGGCGGGTTCGACAAGGTCGTCGCGCTCAAGCTGATGTCGCCGGCGATGGTGACCGAGCGTCGCTACGTCGACATGTTCCTCGACGAGGCGCGCATCGCGGCGCGCATCGATCATCCGAACGTCGTGCAGGTGTTCGAGGTGGGCGAGCACGAGCAGCTGCCCTTCCTCGTGATGGAGTTCGTGCAGGGCGTCGCGTTCACCGACGTGCTGCGCGCGACGCCTCCTCCGCCGCTCGCGATCCGCGCTGCGATCCTCGCTGGCGCGGCGCGCGGTCTCCACGCTGCGCACGAGACGCTGGGCGCCGATGGCGCCCCCCTCGGGCTCGTGCATCGCGACGTGAGCCCGCACAACGTGCTCGTCGGCTTCGACGGGCGCGTGAAGGTCGCGGACTTCGGGATCGCCGCGGCGCGCGGGCGCATCACGCACACCGCGTCGGGCGAGCTCAAGGGCAAGATGTCGTACCTCGCGCCGGAGCAGATCACGCGCGAGCGGACGACCGATCGGCGCGCGGACGTGTGGTCGCTCGGCGTGATGACGTGGGAGACGTTCGCGCTGCGGCGGCTCTTCGCGGGCGACGACGATGCGCAGCGCATGTTCGCGGTGCTGCGCGCGCCGATCCCGGATCTGCGCGAGATCGACCCCGAGGTGCCAGTGGAGATCGCGGAGATCACGGCGCGCGCGCTGAGCCGCGACGTCGACGCGCGGCTCGCGACCGCGGAGGAGCTCGCGGCGGCGCTCGAGGGCGCGGCGATGCGGCTCGGCGGGGCGAACGTCGCGTCGTGGATGGGCGCACGGTTCGAGGAGAAGACGATCGCGATCCGCGCGCGGCTCGATGCGACGCCGAGCGCGCCCGAGGAGGGCGACGCGACGATCGTCGCGACACCGGCGTCGTGGCCGTCGCCCGAGCTCGAGGCGACGCGCACCGACCCCGAGGTCGCGCGTCCGCCCGCGCGGCGCGCGCCGATCGTCGCGGGTGTGCTCGGCCTCGTGATGCTCGCGGCGATCGCGCTGTGGCGGATCGCTGCGACGCCGGAGAGCGAGCCCGTGGTGCGCCCCGTCGCGGCGGCTCCCGGCGAGGTGCCCGCGCCATCGATCGAGGCGGCACCGCTCGCGCCGCCGCCTCCGGCGGTCGCGCCTGCGGCCGTCGCGGTGTCGCAGCCCGAGCCGGAGCCGCTGCCCACGTCCCGCCCGCGGCCGCGTGAGCGTGCGCGGGATCGCGCGCGACGCGCCGAGCCCGAGACGCGCGCGCCGCAGGCCACGAGCGAGCCCACGCCGCGCCGCGATCTGCTGCCGAACCCGTTCTGATGCGCGCGCTCGTCCTCGCCCTCGCGCTGCTGATCGCGCTCGTGCCCGCGGCGCAGGCGCAGGACGACGAGGCGCGTCGCACGGCGCGCGAGGCCTACCGGCGCGGCGAGGACGCGTTCGCGCGCGGCGAGCACGAGCTCGCGCTCGCGCTCTTCCGTGAGCTCTACGAGCGCACGGGGCACGACGCGGTCCGCTACAACGTCGGCGTGTGCCTCGAGCAGCTCGGCCGCGCGCGCGAGGCGCGCGTCGAGTTCCTCGCGGTCGCGGAGAGCGAAGCCGTGCCCGCGGAGACGCGCGCGCAGGCGCTCGAGGCCGCGGCGCGCGTGCGTGCGCGGCTCGCGGCGATCGAGGTGCGCGGCGCGCCCGACGCGGCCGGCGTGACGATCGACGGGGTGCGCGTCTGCGCGCTGCCGTGCGACGAGCTGATCGATCCCGGCGCGCACACGATCGCGCTCGACGTGCCCGACGGACCGAGCGAGCGGATCGAGATCGCGGCGGGCGCGACGCGCACGGTCGAGCTCGTCGTCGTCGCGCGCGAGGTCGTGCCCCATCCCGCGCCGATCCCGCCCGCGTCGAGCGGTGCGTCGCTCGGGCCGCTCACGGTGATCGGCGCGTCGCTCGTCGCGATCGGCGCGGGCGGTGTGATCGGCTTCGGCGTGTACACGATGGACCTCAAGTCGCGCTTCGATGCGATGCCGACCCAACCGCTCGCCGACGAAGGCAACACGATGGCGGCGCTCACCAACGCGTCGATCGGGGTCCTCGCGCTGGGCGGAGCGCTCGTGCTGATCGACGTGATCCTCGTCGCGACGAGCGGGCCGCCCGAGCGCGCGGTGTCGCTCGAGGGCGGCACGCTGCGCGTCGCGTTCTGATTCGCCCGCGCTACGCTGGGGGTCTTCTTCGCTTCACCGATGAGCGCCGAGTCCACCGTCCCGCGCCGCACCACCGCGCAGCCCGTGCGCAGCGTCCGCGCGCGCATCGTCGCAGGTCCCGACGCCGGCCGTGTCGCCGCGCTCGAGGACGAGCGCATCGGCGTCGGCACCGCCGAGGGCAACGCGCTGCGCGTCGCGGATCGCACGGTGTCGCGATACCACCTCGAGCTGCGGCGCGAGGGCGCGCGCATCGAGGTGCGCGATCTCGGCTCGACGAACGGCACGCACATCGGGCCGGTGCTGGTGCGTCACGGCGTCGTGAGCGTCGCGCCGGGGACCGAGATCGCGCTCGGCGACACGCGTCTCGTGCTCGAGGACGGCGAGTACGTCGTGCAGCGGCTCGCGGAGGGCGATCAGCTCGGCGGGCTGCGCGGCAAGTCGCGCGCGATGCGGCGGCTCTACGCAGAGATCGACGCGCTGGCGCAGAGCGACGTGTCGGTGCTGCTCGTCGGCGAGTCCGGCACGGGCAAGGAGCTCGTCGCGCGCGCGCTGCACGATCTCGGGCCGCGCGCGCAGGGCCCTTTCGTGACCGTCGACGCGACGACGCTGGTGCCCACGCTCTACGCGAGCGAGCTCTACGGGCACGAGCGCGGCGCGTTCACCGGCGCGGACCGACGGCACGTCGGCGCGTTCGAGCGCGCGCAGGGCGGCACGCTCTTCCTCGACGAGATCGGCGAGGTCCCCGCGCCGCTGCAGGCGGGTCTGCTCGGCGCGCTCGAGCGGCGCAGCATCCGGCGCGTCGGCGGCCGCGACGAGATCGCGATCGACGTGCGCGTCGTCGCCGCGACGCATCGCGATCTGCGCGCGGCGGTCAACGCGGGCACGTTCCGGCTCGATCTCTACTACCGCCTCGCGGTGGTCGCGCTCGAGGTGCCGCCGCTGCGCGAGCGCGCGTCCGACATCCCGCTGCTCATCGAGCACTTCCTGCGCGAGGCGGGCTACGAGGGGCGCGTCGACGCGCTCTTCCCGCCCGACGTCCTCGCCGCGCTCGGCGCCCACGGATGGCCCGGGAACGTGCGCGAATTGCGCAACGCAGTGGAGCGCGCGATCGCGCTCGGCATGCCGCCCGAGTCGATCGCGCCGCACGGGAGCGACGACGTCGACGCGCTGTTCGAGGGGCGATACCGCGAAGCGCGGCGCGCGGTGCTCGACGACTTCGAGCGCCGCTATCTCGCGCGCCTGCTCGAGCGCACCGGAGGCAACGTCCGCGCGGCCGCGCGCGAGGCCGAGCTCGATCGCACGTACCTCACCGACCTCCTCAAGCGACACGGGCTCAAGCCGTGAGACGCCGCTTCGCCGCGATGCTCGCGGTCTCGATCCAGGCGTGCGCGCTCGAGTTCCCGGTCGAGCTGCTCGACGGCGGGGCGCCCGACGAGATCGACGCGCACGTGGACGTCATCGACGCGCCGAGCGACGCCGGGCACGACGCGCAGGTCGACGCCGGGCACGACGCGCAGGTCGACGCCGGCATCGACGCGACCATCCCCGACGCCGCGCCCTCGGATCAGCACCCGCTCGCGTGCGTGGGCACCGGCACCTTCTCGTGGGAGCACGTGCCCTCGGGCTCGATCTCGCGCAGCGATCCCGAGGGCGGCATCGTCGACGTCGCGATGCTCGAGCTCGCCACGTCGCGCCGCGGCGCCGTGCTCTTCCTGCAGTCGGGCGGCCTGCGCGACGGCACCGGATCGAGCGGGCTCGCGCTCTACGAGGACGAGACGAGCCCGTGCCCGGGGCTCGCGCCGGGCGCGCCTTCGTACGGCGGCACTGCGGATCGCGCGATCTCGCGCGTGCTCGCGACGACGCTACGCGGCGCGCCCGCGATGATCACGGTGAGCGACGTCGGGACGGCCGGCGCGCACGTGATGCGCGACGGGACGAGCGAGTTCGCCACCGAGCTCGACGCCGAGGCCGCGCTGCTCGCGTCGAGGAGCCCGCGCGGCGTCGCGGTCGGCGATCTCGATGGTGATCGCGTCGAGGATCTCGTGCTCGTCGGGCACCCCGACGCGCGCATCGCGCTGCTGGGGGGCTCGCGCGCGATCACGCCGGTGTCCGAGGTGCGCCACGCCGGGCGCGCGTGGCTCGTCGACGTCGACGGGGACGGCGCGCTCGATCTGATCGCGGGCCCCGACGCATCGCAGGCTTCGCCGCCGCGCGCCGATCTCGCGACGCTCCCCGGCGCGCTGCTGCTCGGCGACGGTCACGGCGGGCTCGCGCCGCCGGAGGGCACCGACGGCACGTTCGCCGCGCTCTCGTCCGATGGACCGGTCGCGATCGTCGATATCGACGTCGATGGAGATCCCGACGTCGTGCAGTGGCGGAGAGGGCCGAACCGCGCCGAGCTGCTGCGCAACGAGAGCACGCCGGGCGTGGTGCGCTTCGGCGAGCCCGAGCGCGTCGAGCCGATCGGCGGCGCGGACGTGGTGTCGTTCTCGACGTTCGGCATGCGCAGCAGCACGGCGGTCGCGGACGTCGATCTCGACGGAGCGCCCGACGTCGTCGCGCTCGGATCGCACCACTGGGTGCTGATCCGCGGCGGCACGGCGGTGCCGCGCATGCACGTGGGCTCGAGCTTCACCGACGCGAGCCGGCGCGTGATCGATCCGCCGCGCTTCGCGCTCGGCGACGCCGAAGGCGACGGAGATCTCGACTTCGCGATCGTGCTGCGCGACGACGCGTCGACGTACGCGTACATGATGCTGGGCGAGGGCGGCGGCGCGCGCACCGTCGCGATCGACGTGCGCGGCGCGCCGAGCGCGGGCACGCAGGTGTGCATCGCGCACGAGGGCGCGCTCTCGGGCGGCGGCGGCTGTGGTGGGACGCTGGGTCACTCGCTCGGCGTCGCGAGCACCGCGCAGTCGGACCCCACGCCGGTGCGCAGCTTCTACGTTCCTTCACCGATCGAGCGCGTCGATGCGCGCGTGATCGTGCGCGTCCCCGGCGGCGCGCGGATCGTCGATGTGCCGGGGCTCGCGGTCGGGGTGCGGCACGTGGTGACGATCCCCGACTGACGCGATCAGGGCCGGCGCACGCGCAGCCGCGCGCCGCGCGGGACGTCGCGCACGACGTGCGGCGTCGTCTCGCCGGGCCAGCGCACCTCGAGGTCGAACGCGCGCTCCGCGCCGGCGGGCAGCCCCACGTGGAGCGCGTACCCGACGGGCTGCGCCGAGCTCGAGAGCACGTCGCGCCGCGCGAGGATCGGCGCGCCCTCCTCGCCACCGCGGCCCGCGGGCACCACGCGGATGCTCGCGCCGATCGCCTCCGGGCTCGCGTCTCCGCCGCGCAGCCACACCTCGAGGAAGTCGCTCCCGTTCGTGCCGTTGCGCAGCACGTCGACCTCCTCGAAGCCGTGCTCGAGCACGTCGACGTCGCCGTCGAGATCGACGTCCCCGGCCGCGACGCCCTCTTCGTGGAAGACGCCGGTGAACTGCGCGAACGTGAAGCCGCGCGCGCCGTCGCTCAGGTACACGCGCAGCCCGTCCGCGAGCATCGCGACGTCGAGATCACCGTCGTTGTCGAGGTCCGCGACGATCGCGTGATCGACGATGCGCGCCGGCAGCGCGAGATCGATCGTGACCGGCGTGAACTGCATCCCGCCCTCGTTGAAGAGCACGCGGATCTCGGTCGGTGCGTCCGGCGAGATCGGGCGCGCGCTCTCGGGCGGGACGCGCCGCCCCGCCTGGAACACGTCGAGCCGCCCGTCGCCGTCGAAGTCGCCGACCGCGCCGATGCCGACGTTGAGCGCCTCGTCCTCGAGCGCCGCCGTGCCGCGCGTGCTCTCGAAGTCTCCTCCCGGCAGGCCGCGCATCAGGTGCGTCTCGATCGGCGGCAGCGACGCGGGCCACTCGCGCGCCACGAGCGTCTCGGCGTACGGCATCGTGAGCAGATCGAGCCGCCCGTCGTCGTCGAAGTCGGCGAGCCACGCGCTGCGCGTCGACACGAGGTCGTGCGGGAACTCCGAGCGCTCCTCCCAGCCGCCGCTCGCGGTGCGCAGGAAGAGCTGCGTCGGCCGGCCCCAGCTCGTCGCGAGCACGTCGGGGCGCCCATCGCCGTTCACGTCGCCCGCGGCGAAGCCCTCGCCGGCGAGCTCGTTCACGCCGCCGGGAAAGCGCTCCGCGACGGTGAAGCGCAGCGGCGACGCGACCTCGTACGCCCACCCCGCGCCGAAGTACTGCGGCGCGAGGAGCAGGCTCGGCGCGAGCGGCGCGAAGAAGAGCCAGTCCTGCCCCGAGAGGTCCCACTCGAAGCCCTCGGTGGCGAACACGCTCGTCGTCACGTCGTCGAAGCGCACGTCGTTCGCCTCGACGATCGCGCTGCGCAGCATGGTGCTCGGCGGCGCCGCCGCGTCCGCTTGCGGCGGCAGGCCGCCGCGGTCGAGCACGATCACGTCGAGATCACCGTCGCCGTCGTGGTCGTTGAGATCGACGTCGAAGATCTGCGTGCCGCCGCGCGCGGCGTGCGCGTCCTGGATGCCCAGCGCCACGCGCGAGAAGCTCAGCGCGTTGCGCCCGCGCGGAGGCCCCGCGTCGAACGGCGGAAAGGGCTCGAAGGGCAGGGGCGCCGCGTCGGCGCGCGCTGCGTCGAGGCTCGCGTCGCGCGGTGTGCTGCTCGCGTCGGAGGGCCCCGCGTCGCTCGGGAGATCGAAGCTCACGAGACAGCCCGACACGAAGGTCGCCATCGCGATCCAGGCGCTCGTGGCGAGCGCGAGCGAACGCCGCACGAGCCCAGGATCGAAGCGCGTGCGCGCGGTGTCAACGGCGCGCGCGCACTGGAGGACCGCCCGCGCTGGCCCCAGCGTCGCACGCGGAGTAGATCGCGCCCGCCGTGACCGAGACGAGCCGTATTGCGTCGTTCGCGCGCTTCTCGTGGGGCGTCCTCGCCTACAACCTCGGCGTCATCCTCTGGGGTGCGTTCGTGCGCGCCACCGGCTCGGGCGCGGGCTGCGGCTCGCACTGGCCCGACTGCAACGGCGAGATCCTCCCGCGCGCCGAGTCGATCGAGACCGCGATCGAGCTCACGCACCGCCTCACGTCGGGGCTCGCGCTGGTGCTCGTGCTCGTCCAGGTCGGGTGGGCGCTGCGCCTCTTCGAGCGCGGTCACCTCGCGCGCCGCGCGGCGATCGCAGGGGTGATCCTGATGCTCACCGAGGCTGCGCTCGGCGCGGGCATCGTGCTGCTCGAGTACGTCGCGGACGACGCGAGCGCGGGCCGCGCCGCGTGGATGGCGCTGCACCTCGTCAACACGTTCCTGCTCGTCGCAGCGCTCGCGCTCACCGCGTGGTGGGCGGACGCGGAGCGCGCGTCGCGCGCGCTCGACGCGGGCGGTGGCGTCGGCTGGTACGTCGCGATCGGCGCGCTCGCGCTCGTGGTCACCGGGATGGCCGGCGCGGTCACCGCGCTCGGCGACACGCTCTTCCCGTCGGCGACGCTCGCCGAGGGCCTCGCCGCCGACGCCTCGCCCACCGCGCACTTCCTGGTGCGGCTGCGCGTGATCCACCCGATCGTCGCGACCGGCACGTTCCTCTACCTCGTCATGGCGAGCGCGCTCATCAGCGCCGCGCGACCCGACGCGCGCGTGCGCCGCGCCGCGCTCGCGCTCGTGGTCTCGCTCGCGGTGCAGATGGGCGCGGGGCTGCTCAACCTCGCGCTGCTCGCGCCGGTGTGGATGCAGCTCGTGCATCTCCTGCTCGCCGACGTCGCGTGGATCGCGCTCGTGCTGCTCGGTGCGAGCGCGCTCGGCGCGCCGCGCGCCAGCGCGGTCACGCGCGCTGCGATCGCCTGACCCTCGGCGTACAGTTCGCGCATGTCCTCGTCGCGGCGTCGTCGCAAGGAAGGGCCGCTCGCGCGCGTCGCGCGCTGGTTCGGTCAGGGATTGCTGGTGTTCGTGCCCACCGTCGGCACGCTGTGGACGGTCTGGCTCGTGCTGAGCTGGCTCGACTCGCTCATCGGGATCGGCATCCCGGGGCTCGGGCTCGTCCTCACGCTGGCGCTGATCCTCGTGACCGGGTTCGTCGCGTCGAACGTCGCTGGGCAAGCGGTGATCGGCGTGCTCGAGCGCGGCATCGCGCACCTGCCGGTGGTCAGCGTCCTGTACTCGAGCATCAAGGACCTGCTCGGCGCCTTCGTCGGCGACAAGAAGAGCTTCGATCGCCCGGCGATGGTCGCGGTCGACGCGAGCGGGCTCGTGAAGGTCTTCGGGTTCGTGACCTGCGATCGCTTCGACGATCCGCGCCTCGCGGGGCACGTCGCGGTGTACCTGCCGCAGGCCTACAACTTCGCGGGCAACGTCATCGTCGTGCCGCGCGAGCGCGTCGAGTTCGTCGACGCCGATCCCGCGCAGTTCATGGCGTTCGTCGTCTCCGGCGGCGTGAGCGCGATGCACGGCGCGCGCACCGTGATGGACATGTCGACGATCGGCGGCACCCGGGCGTCGCAGACGTCGATCCGCTGAAATAGCGCGCGAGCACGCCTCGTAAGGACCGACATCCGGGCGCTGTGCGGGGAACGCGCGCGCCCACTTCGCACCCGCCGCGTCCGGCGGAGAGGAGACGTCCGTCCATGACTCGCGCTCGCGCCCAGCACGCTCTCGCCCTCGCTCTCGCGCTCGCCGTGATGCCCGGTGTCGCGCACGCCGACGATCCCGCGTCGCGCGATCGCGTCGCGTTCGGCGGCGACGCGGTCGTCGCGCCCGGCGAGGTCGTCGAGTCGGTCGCCGCGTTCGGCGGTGACGCGATCGTCGCCGGCCGCGTCGAGGGCGACGTGGTCTCGTTCGGTGGCGACGTCGAGCTCGCGCCGACCGCGGAGGTGCTCGGATCGGTGTCGAGCCTCGGCGGGCGCGTCGACGCCGACCCCAGCGCGCGGTGGTCGAGCGACGGCGAGGCGTTCGTGATCCCGAGGCCGCCCTCGACCGGGCTCGGCGCGTTCGTCGAAGAGGCGTTCCGGCAGGCGGTCGCGCACGGCCTGCTCTTCCTGCTCGCGCTGCTCCTGATGGGCCTCGCGCCCGAGCGCCTCGGCGCGATGCAGGTCGCGATCGTGCGCGACCCCACGCGCACCGCGCTGCACGGCCTCGCGGGGTACGTCGCGAGCGCGATGCTGATCGTCGCGCTCGCGATCACGGTGATCGGCATCCCCGCCGCGGTCGCGCTCGCGCTCGCGCTGCCGCTCGCGACCTACGTCGGCCTCGCCGCGTCGGCATCGGTGATCGGCGCCGCGCTGCCCGTCGATCGCCTGAAGGATCGTCCGGTGCGTCAGCTCGCGGCGGGCGTGCTCGTGCTCTTCGTCGCGTCGCTCGTGCCCTACCTCGGCACGCTCACCGTGATCGCGGCGGCGTGCCTCGGCACCGGCGCGCTGATCCGCACGCGCTTCGGCACCACGCCACCGCGCGAGCTGGTCGGCGGGCCGGCGGTCGAGGTCGGGCCGTACCGCACGTCGGCCGCCTGATCCGCGTCGCTCGACATCGCGAGGCCGCACCGGTGATCCTCACCGCGTGCGGCCTCTTCTCGTGCTCGTCGTGCTCCTCGCGTCGTGCGGCGACGGCGAGCGGCGCCCGAGCTCCGCGGCCGCGATCGCGGGATGGACGGCGGGGGAGGGCGAGGACACGCGCCCGTCCTCCGCCGTGCTCGCTCGCTCGCGGACCGACGGCCGCGAAGTGATCGGCGATCGCGCCGCGCCGACCGACGACGCGCCGCGCTCCCACACCCTCGGAGGCTCGCGGCGCGCGCCGATCGTCCGTCACGGCGCGCTGGTCGACGTCGCGTTCGACGGCGCGTCGCTGCACGACGCGATGCGCGTGCTCGCCGAGGTCGCGGGCGTGGACGTGGTGATCGACGAAGGCGTGCAGGGCACCGTCACGATCGATCTGCGCGACGTGCGCGCGCTCGACGCGATGGAGATCCTCGCGACCGCGCACGGCGCGTCGCTCGAGGTCTCGGGGCGTCTCGTCCTCGTGCGCGCCGCGCGATGACGCCGCCGCCGCGATCAGCGCGTGTTGATCGCCGCCTGCGCCGCGAACGCTCGCTGGTAGGCGGGGCGTGCCTCGCCACGCTCCACGTAGGCGGCGAGGCTCGGGAATTCCGCGAGCAGTCCCGAGGCCCGGAGCCGCAGCAGCACCGAGACCATCATCAGGTCACCCGCGCTGAACGCACCGTCGAGCCAGGGGTCGTCGCCGAGCCGCGCGGCGAGCTGGCGAAGCCGGCCGCGGACGCGTTCCTGGACCACCGG
Organism: Sandaracinus amylolyticus; assembly: GCF_000737325.1. Taxonomy (NCBI): domain Bacteria; kingdom Pseudomonadati; phylum Myxococcota; order Polyangiales; family Sandaracinaceae; genus Sandaracinus; species Sandaracinus amylolyticus. Next base: position 6,817,137 of record NZ_CP011125.1, on the reverse strand, counting down.
GAGGCGCTCCTCGGACCACGGGCGATCGCTCTCGAAGAGCCGCGCGGTCACGAGCTCGACGATCGGCGGCTCCACCGTGCTGAGCGCGGCGAACATCCACGTGATCGCCCGCGCACGCGCGTGCGGCTCGGCGGGCAGCAGCCCCGCGTGGTGCTCGGCGATGTGGAGCACGATCGAGCCCGACTCGAAGAGCGTCAGGTCGCCGTGCTCGTAGGTCGGGATCTGTCCGAACGGATGGCGCGCCAGGTGCGCCGCCTCCTTCATCGCAGCGAACGAGACGAGGCGGACCTCGTACGGCAGCTGCACCTCCTCGAGCGCCCAGCGCACGCGCGTGTCGCGCGCCAGCCCCTTGCCGCCGTCGGGCGAGCGTTCGAACGCGGTGATCGTGATCGTCATGGCGAGCTCCTTCCCACCGAGGACGTTCGACGCGGCCCGGCCCCGACACCACGTGTGCTCTTTTCCTCGACCGCCCTCAGCGCCGGCGTCGCGCGACGATCGCGGCGAGCACCAGGCCCAGCGCCCACCACGCGCCGTGGCCAGGGCCGCTCGCGACGCGACACGAGCATCCTCCGTCGATGCTCGGCATCGCGCCCCCATCACCGCGCGGCCCCGCGTCGCGCCCGGGCTCGATCCCGCCGGCGTCGGGCATCTCGCACACGCGCATCTCGTCGATCTCGCCGTCGCAGTCGTCGTCGACCTCGTTGCAGATCTCCGCGCTCGCGTGCTCGTCGACCTCGCCGTCGCAGTCGTCGTCGCGCCCGTTGCACGTCTCGTCCATCGCGCGGCACGCACGCCCCGCCGCGAGGATCGTCGTGAAGTAGCGCGGCGCGTCCCAGCCGCCCGCGTCGGTCATGTCGTCGAGCGCGATCGCCTCGCCGAACCCGTCGCCGCTCGACGGATGACAGCGCCAGCCCGCCGCCGCGCGCGCGCACGCGTCGTCGCGACCATCGCCGTCGACGTCGGCCATGCGGATCGTCTGGTAGTACCGCGCCGCGCTCCACCCGCTCTCGTCCGCCCACGCCGGGCCTGCGATGCGCGCGAACGCCTCGCCGTCCCACGCGTAGCAGGCCAGCTCCGCGTTCGATCGCGCGCAGAGATCCTCGACGCGATCCCCGTTCACGTCGCCGACCACGATCGTCGCGTAGTTCGACACGTCGTCCCACCCGCTCGCGTCCGCGAGCGGCGCGACGATGCGCGTCTCGCCGAAGCCCTCGTCGCTCGCGAGCACGCAGCGCAGGTCCGATGCCGAGCGCGCGCACACGTCGTCGCGTCCGTCGCCGTTCACGTCGGCGAGGCGGATCGTGCTCCAGTACCTGCGATCGCCCCAGCCCACCGCGTCGGCCCACCGCGGTCCCTCGACGCGCGTCGGGAAGCCCGCGCCGTCGCTCAGCCAGCAGTCGAGCCCCGCGGCGGCGCGCACGCACGCGTCGTCGCGCCCGTCGCCGTTCACGTCGCCCATGCGGATCGTCCCGTAGTGACGCGCGACGCCGAACCCGCTCGCGTCCGACCACTCCGGTCCTTCGATGCGCTCGCCGAACCGCGTGCCGTCGCTCAGCCAGCACCCGAAGCCCGCGCTCGCGCGCGCGCAGAGATCCTCGCGCCCGTCGCCGTTCACGTCGGCGAGGCGCATCGTCGTGTAGAAGCGCGGCGCGCCCCAGCCCGACGCGTCGCTCGGCACGTCGCTCCACGTCGTGTGCGCGTCGAAGCCGGTGCCGCTCGACAGCGCGCACACCACGCCCGCGTTCGCGCGCGCGCAGACGTCCGCGCGTCCGTCGCCGTTCACGTCGCCCATGCGGAGCGTCGCGTGGTTCGCGACGTCGTCCCAGCCGCCCATGTCGCCCCACGGCACCGCGGCCGTGGCCGCGCCCCACGCGCCCTCCTGCGCGAGCCAGCACCGCACGCCCGAGTACCCGCGCCCGCACACGTCGGCGCGCCCGTCGCCGTTCACGTCGGTCGAGCTCGGCGGTGCGTACGCGCTCGGCTGCTCGAGCAGCAGCGCGACCTCGCACACGTCGTCCTCGTCGACGGTTCCGTCGCAGTCGTCGTCGCGGCCGTTGCACGTCTCGGCGGGCGTCCCGCCGCAGGTCCCGCACGCGTTCGTCACGCCCTCGTCGGTGCGGCGATCGCAGTCGTCGTCGCGCCCGTTGCACGACTCCGCGGTCGGGCGGCAGTCGCAGCCCTCGTTCACGAAGCGCATGAACTTCGCCCAGTCCCAGTGCGGACCGGGGTCCCAGTGATCGCCGTGGCAGAACATCGAGTTCGCCTCGACGTGCCCGATGACGCGGCTGCGGTCGCAGGGGATGCCGTAGCGATCGCAGATCGATCGCACGATGCGCGCGGTGCGGCAGAGCTGCGCGTCGGGGTGGTTCGTGCTGCCCGCGAAGCCCTCGTGCTCGATGCCGATCGACGAGCCGTTCAGACACCCGACGTGCCACGCCGTGTCCTGCTCCTCGACGATCTGCGCGGTGAAGCCGGTGTAGCTCGTGACGTAGTGCGCGCTGACCTGCGAGCCGCCGCAGCTGCGCACGGTGTTCACGCACCCCGCGAAGCCGCCCTCGCACGTGTGGATCACGACGTAGCGGATGTCGCCGCGGCCGCGGCTCGCGTTCGTGTAGTCGCACGCCGGGCCCTGCCACTCGGCGAGCGGCGTGTCGGGGCGCGCGTACTCGATCGCGACGCCGACTCCGTCCTCGTTCGTCGCGATCGGCGAGACGAGCCCGTCGATCGGCGGCAGGTAGATCACGTCGCCGCGCTCGTCGGTGTCGCGGAAGCCGATGTCCATCACCTGCGCGAGGTGCTCGCGATAGGGGAAGCGCACGTCGGCGAGCGCGGGGTGCCACGCGTCGAGCAGCGCGAGCCACGCCGCGGTGTCGTCCTGCGCGGGCGGCGCATCGCCCGCGAGCGCACGCAGGCGCGCCGCGGCGGCGTCGACCTCGAGCTCGAGGTGCTCGCAGAGCGACGCGGCGTCGGCGTCGACGAGCCGCGCGGCCTCGTCGCGCGCCGTGCCCTCGTCGAGCCCGAAGACGCCGCACGCGGTGGGATCGCCGTGCGCCTCTTCGCCCTCGTGCGCGAGCATTCCGGTGCGCGAGACGAGCCGCGTCTCCGCCCACCCGAGCGCGAGCAGCACGTCGCGCGGGACCTCGTGCCGCGCGGCGGCCTCGGTCACGAGCCGCACGACGAGCGCGTCGCCGCGGTACGGCAGCAGCGCGGGCGCGGCGCTCGTCACGATCGGATCGGCGGGTGGGGCCTCGCAGCCGGCGGCGAGCGCGAGCGAGACGAGGACGGGGGCGAGCTTCCGCATGGGCGGGGCGCCTAGCAACGCAGCGGCCAGCTTCGGGAGCGACGGACGACCCGCGGGGCTCGCGGCGGCCCACCGGCACCGCGGGATCGGCCGCTCGCCGACTCGAAGATCCGTACGTCAGATCGGACGGGTGCCTCGTCGGGTCGCGATGACGCGTACGTCAGATCGGACGGGTGCCATGTTGAGTATCGAAGATGCTCCCGTCAGAGCTGACGGGTGCCTCTTCGAGTCGCATGGAGGGCCCTGCCAGCGCGGACGGGTGGATCTTCGAGTGTCGAAGAGGCACCCGTCCGACCTGACGGGGGGGTCTTCGAGCGTCGAAGAGGCACCCGTCAGCGCGGACGGGTGGATCTTCGGGTCGCGCGGCGCGCCTCGCCGGCGCGGACGGGTCGGCCGTGGGGTCGCGCGGCGCGCCTCGCCGGCGCGGACCGGCCCTCCTCGAGCCGCGCGGAGCGCCTCGCCGGCGTGGCCGGGCGCTGGGTCGCGCTGCGAGGCCGGTGCCGCAAGGACGCGCCAGGCCTACGCGGCGGGGCGCGCACGCCCGATCAACTCCTGGACGTCGCGACCATCACTCCGGCGCCCACGATCAGCAGGCCGCCGAGCATCGCCGTCGGCGCGAGCGCCTCGCCCCACACCAGCCACCCGACGAGGCACGCGACCAGCGGCTCGAGGAACGCGAGCACCGCGCCGCGCGCCGAGCCGATCGCGACGAGCCCGTGCGCGAAGAGCACGTTCGCGCCGACCCCGAGCAGCGCCGCCGCGATCGCGAGCACGCACAGCGACGACACCCCGATCTCGGCGGGCGTCATCAGCGCGAGCGGCAGCAGCAGGAGCGCGGAGCCGATCGAGTGCAGGCCCATCGTGCGCGCCGCGCCGATGCGCGGCGTGAGGCGTCGCGCGAGGAACACGTTGCCCGCGTAGGCGAGCGCGCTGACGCTGCCGAGCGCCGCGCCCGCGAGCACGCTGCCCGAGAGCGCCGCGGGCTCCCACGGCCTCAGCAGCAGCACGATGCCCGCGAGCGCGATCGACGCGGCGAGCGGCGCGCGGCGCACCCGCTGTCCTTCGACGTACGGCGCGGCGAGCGCGACCACGACCGGCGCGAACGAGTGCGTGAGCACCGCGATCGCGACCGAGGTCATCGACATCGCGGCGAAGAACGTCCCGACGTTCACCGCGTCGAGCACCGCGAACGCGCCGAGCAGCACGAGCGTCTCGCGATCCCAGCGCGGCGTGGTCTCGCGGCGGTAGAGCGGGATCGCGAGCAGCGACACGAACACGAAGATCAGCGTGGAGGTCCACGCGGACGGCAGCCCGAGCGGGCGCAGGAAGAGGCTCCACGTGCCCCACGCGCACGCGGCGAGCACGACGAACGACACGCCTCGGATCATCGCATCGGATGGTCGTGCGCGGCCGGCGCGGGGAGCTCGGGGAGCGGCGCGTGCTCGAGGTCCGCGTCGAAGATCGCGGCGAAGCGCTGCTCGGCGACGCCCATCACCTCGTCCATCGGCAGCCGTCGATCGAGCTCGCGCTCGAGCGAGGTCACGCCCTTGTCGCGGATGCCGCACGGCACGATCAGCGCGAAGTGCGAGAGGTCGGTGGTCACGTTGAGCGCGAAGCCGTGCATCGTGACCCAGCGGCTGATGCGCACGCCGACCGCGCCGATCTTGCGGTCGCCGAGCTCGCCGGAGCGCACCCACGTGCCCTCGAGCCCCGGCGTGTCGATGCGCTCGGCGGTGATGCCGTAGGTCGCGCACACGTCGACCATCAGGCGCTCGAGCTCGCGCACGTAGCGGCGCACGTCCTGGCGATCCGGCTTGAGGTCGATGATGGGATAGCCGACGAGCTGACCGGGGCCGTGATAGGTCACGTCGCCGCCGCGCCCGGTCTCGTGGAGCTCGATGCCGCGCGCCGCGAGCATCTCCTTCGCGAGCAGCACGTTCCCGATCGCCGCCTTCCGGCCCAGCGTGATCACCGGCTCGTGCTCGAGCAGCAGCAGCGTGTCGGGGATGTCGCCCGCGACGCGCGCCTCCTGGAGGCGCTGCTGGAGCTGGTGCGCCTCGTCGTAGCGGATGCGGCCGAGACGATGGACGCGGACCTGTCTGCGCATACGAGCAGGGTTCTGCGCCTCCGCGGACCGAGGCGCCAGTGCTGCAAACGTTTCGGAACGGACGGCAGATCGGTACCATCGTGGATTCGCTTTCCGGAGGTGGTCATGCGTGTGCTGTCCCGCTCCTCGTCGGTCGTCGCGCTCGCGCTCGTCCTCGCGGGCGCTCTCTTGGCTCCACCTCCGGCGTCCGCCGCGCCGCTGATGGCGACCTTCGGCGGGCCCGCGGGCTACGGCACGGGCACGCTGCCCGCCAACGACGACGGCTCGTCGTCGCCGATCGACCTCACGACCGCGTTCCCCGGCGGCCTCAACTTCTTCGGCGGCCCCTACACGCAGGTGTGGGTCAACAACAACGGGAACATCACGTTCAGCGCGGGCGTGTCGCAGTACACGCCGACGGCGTTCCCGGTCGCGATGCGCCCGATGATCGCGCCGTACTGGGGCGACGTGGACACGCGCGGCCCGCGGAGCGCGACGAGCAACATGGTCTACTACCACCTCGAGCCCGGGCTCCTGGTGGCGACCTGGCACAACGTCGGCGTCTACAACCAGACCGCGGGCCAGACCCCGACGCCGCGCATGGACTTCCAGCTGATCGTGCGCAACGCGATCGGCTGCCGCGCCGGCGACTTCGACGTCGAGTTCCGTTACAACCGCTGCGAGTGGGAGGCCGGCAACGCGAGCGGTGAGCGCTCCAACAACGGCCTCTGCGACACCGAGACGAGCGGCTGCGTGCCCGCGCAGGCGGGGTTCGACGCCGGCGACGGCACGAACTTCGTGGAGATCATGGGCTCGCGCACCAGCGCGATCCGCAACCTCTGCACGACGTCGAACGTGGGGATGCCCGGCGTGTGGCGCTTCAGCGTGCGCGGCGGGTCGGTGAGCTGCCCGGGCACCGGCGACGTGTGCGAGACCGGGATGCCCGGCGCGTGCGGCGTGGGCGTGACGCGCTGCATCGGGCGCGAGGTCGAGTGCGTGCAGATCGGCACGTCGACGGCGGAGCGCTGCGACGGCATCGACAACGACTGCAACGGCACGGTGGACGAGGGCGAGCTCTGCGGCGCGCTCGAGGTGTGCAGCGCGGGCGTGTGCGTGCCCTCGTGCTTCGAGGGCGGCTGCGCCGAGGGCGACACCTGCAACGAAGCGGGCGTGTGCGTGGAGACGGCGTGCATCGGCGTGACCTGCCCGGCGTCGGAGCGCTGCGAGGGCGGCGTCTGCGTGGGCGCGTGCGCGGGGATCACGTGCCCGCACGGACAGCAGTGCGTCGCGGGTCGCTGCACCGATCTCTGCGACGTGATCACCTGCGCGGCGGGCGAGATCTGCGTGGACGGCGAGTGCCGCGCCCAGTGCCCGTGCGCGCCGTGCGGCGAGGGCGAGACGTGCCTCGCGGACGGAAGCTGCGAGTCGGCCGGGTGCGACGTCGTGATCTGCGATCCCGGGTTCTACTGCGAGGCCGGCGCGTGCCTCGACGCGTGCGCGGGCGCGGTGTGCCCCGAGGGCCAGTGGTGCACGCAGGGTGAGTGCGTCGACGGCTCCGGGCCTCCGCCCGGGACCGACGGCGACGCGGGCGGCGGCGGCGGCGGAGACGTCGACGGTGGTGGCGTCGCCGGCGACGGTGGGAACGGACGGATGCGCACGCGGCCCGAGCAGGGCTGCGGGTGTCGCGTGGCGCCGCGCGCGCCGGCGTCGTGGCTGTGGGTGATGGCGCCGCTCGCGCTGATCGCGGTGCGCCGCCGTCTTCGTCGGGCGTGAGGAGAGAGAGCCGATGAGACTCGTCGACTCCGATCTACCGCCGATCCGCGCGCCTCGCGCGCTCCCGTCCGGGGCCCGCGCTCGAGCGCTCCGGGCAAGACTGCGAAGCTATGCGTGCGCGCTGCTCCTCGTGGCCTCCGCCGCGTGCGGGGGCGACGACGACGACGGGGTCGCGCCGGGCGTCGACGGCGGCCCGTCGGGAGGGCTCGACGGCTCGACGGTGCGCACCGACGGCGGCGGCGGCGGGTGCGTGCCGGCGATCGAGATCTGCGGCGATCGCATGGACCAGAACTGCGACGGCCGCGACACGTCGTGCGGCGACACCGACGGCGACGGCATCGAGGCGTGCCGCGCCGGCGACGACCTGACGCGCTGCGACTGCGACGACGCGCGCACCGACGTGCGACCGCCGTTCGGCTCGCTCGCGGGCGCGCCCGAGCTCTGCGACGAGCGCGACAACGACTGCGACGGGCGCGTCGACGAGAGCGCGCAGTGCTGCGAGGGCTGCGCGAGCCTGGACGACCGCACGCGCGCCGACGTGTGCACCGAGGACGGGAGCTGCGACTGCTCGACGGAGCCGGGCGTCGCGCCCTGCGCGGCGGGTCGGACGTGCTGCGCGGGCGGGTGCGTGGACCTGCAGACCGACATGCAGAACTGCGGGTTCTGCGGGACCACGTGCACGCAGTCGGCGGATCGCTGCACCGCGGGGGAGTGCCGGTGCGGCACCGGGCCCGTGTGCGACCTCGACTTCGTGTGCACCGGCGGCTCGTGCTGACGCGCTGACGAGACGGACGGAACGCGAAGAGGCCGACGCGGCGTGCCGCATTCGGCCTCTTCGTGTTTCGTGCTCGTCGATCAGACGCTGGGACGCGGCGCGCGGTTGTTCGTGTGGATCGCGTGCCCCAGCGCCTGGTGGAACGCCTCCATCACGCCCTCGCCGAGCGTCGGGTGCGGGTGGATCGTCATCGCGACGTCCTCGGCGAACGCGCACATCTCGATCGCGAGGCTCGCCTCGCTGATCAGATCGCTCGCCTCGGGACCGACGATCGCCACGCCGAGCACCTCGTTGGTCTGCTCGTCGAGGATGACCTTCACGAAGCCCTCGGTGCTGTCGATCGCCATCGCGCGGCCGAGCACGCTGAAGGGGAACTTGCCGAGCTTCACCTTCTTGCCCGCGGCCTTCGCGTCGCGCTCGCTCATGCCGGTCGTCGCGATCTCCGGCTCGGTGAAGATCGCGCTCGGCATCGTGCGCCAGTCGCGCGCCGACTTCTTGCCCGCGATCACCTCGGCGACGATCTCGCCCTCCTTCGTCGCCTTGTGCGCGAGGTAGGGCGCGCCGCTCACGTCGCCGATCGCGTAGACGCCCTTCACGTTCGTCTGGAGCTTGTCGTCGACGAGCACGTGGCCGCGCTGATCGAGCTTCACGCCGATCTCCTCGAGGCCGATGCCCTTGCCGTTCGGGCGGAAGCCGATCGACACGAGCACCTTGTCCGCCTCGATGTCGCGCTTGGCGCCGTCGGGCAGCTCGACGGTGAGCATCGCCTTCTTGTTCTCGACGCGGAGGTTCGTCGCCTTCGTCTTGAGCAGCACCTCGCCGCCCGCCTTCTCGAAGGCCTTCTGCACGACCTGCACGAGGTCGGGATCGGTCGCGCCGAGGAGCTGATCGAGCAGCTCGACGACGATCACCTTCATGCCGAGCTTCTGGTAGACCATGCCCAGCTCCATGCCGATGACGCCGCCGCCGACGACGATCATCGTGCCCTTCGCCTCGCGCATGGACACGGCCTGACGCGCGGTGATCACGGTCTCGCCGTCGATCTTGAGGTGCGGCAGCTCGATCGGGGTCGCGCCGGTCGCGACGACGATCGCCTTCGTCGCCTCGAAGGTCTCCTTGGTGCCGTCGCTCTTCGTGACCTCGACCGTCTTGGGGCCGGTCACGCGCGCGGTGCCCATCACGATCTCGCCGCCGTTCGCCTTGATCAGCGTCGCGACGCCGGAGGTGAGCTTCTTGACGATGCCCTCCTTCCAGTCCTGCATCTTGCCGATGTCGATCTGCACGCCCTGCGCGGTGATGCCCATCTTCTCCGCGTGCAGGATCCGCTCGTAGAGACCGGACGCGGCGATCAGCGCCTTGCTGGGGATGCAGCCCCAGTTGAGGCACACGCCGCCGACGTACTCCTTCTCGACGACGAGCACCTTCTGCTTGAGCTGCCCGAGACGGATCGCGCACGGGTAGCCGCCGGGACCTCCGCCGATGACGATCGCGTCGAAGCTCTTGTTGGCCATGAGGAACGTTCCTTCGAAGAAGATGTGGGTTCATCGAGCCCCGCGTCGGAGCGGAGGCTGTCGCGGAATCGAGCGGCGCTCTTTCTCGAGAGTGCCGCGCTGAGCAAGAGCAAGGGGGCGTAGGGGGCCCCCGCGCAGCGCCGCCGCTAGGCGGCGGCCGGGGCTCGAAAGGGGCGGAGCCCCCTTGGGAGATCAGTGGTGACCGAGAGGGGCCGGCGGAAGTGCGAGGAGCGTCTCGCGCTGCTCCGCCAAGTGGGCGGGCAACGACGCATACACGTCCTCGAACACCGTCTCGCGCGCCGGCGGGCCGAGCTCCTCGACCTGCGCGAGCGCCGCATCGAGCTCCGCGCGCAGGCGCGCCTCGATCGCGTCCTTCGTCGCGTCGTCGAGCAGCTCGGCCTTCTGCAGGTAGCGCTCGAAGCGCGCGAGCGGGTCCTTCTTCGCCCACGACTCGACCTCGTCGTTCGAGCGGTAGCGCGTCGGATCGTCGCTCGAGCTGTGCGGGCCCATGCGGTACGTGAGGCTCTCGACGAACGTCGGGCCCTCACCGGCGCGCGCGCGATCGACCGCGTCCTTCACCACGCGATAGACCGCGAGCACGTCGTTGCCGTCGACGCGCACGCCGCGGATGCCGTACGCGTGCGCCTTCACCGCGATCGTCTTGCTCGCCGTCTGCTTCGCGGTGGGCACGCTGATCGACCAGTGGTTGTTCTGGCAGATCAGCACCACGGGCGGCTTGTGGATCCCGGCGAACGTCATCGCCGCGTGGAAGTCGGGCTGGCTGGTCGCGCCGTCGCCCATGAAGCCGACGCTGACGGCCTTGTCGCCCTTCGCCTTGGCCGCCATCGCCGCGCCGACCGCCTGCGGGATCTGCGGTCCGATGCACGAGCTCCACGCGACCTGGTTGACCGCGCGGCCCGACTGGTGGCTCGGCATCTGGCGGCCCTTCAGCAGGTCGCCGTGGTTGCCGTAGACCTGCGCGAGCCACGTGCCGAGCGGGAACCCGCGCACGAGCATGATCGCGGCCTCGCGCAGCGCGGGGAACACCCAGTCCTCGGGCGCGAGCGCGAGGCCCGTCGCGATCGGGGTCGCCTCTTGCCCGGTGATCGTGCCGTAGAAGCCGACCTTGCCCTGGCGCTGCTTGCCGAGCATGCGCTCGTCGATGCGGCGGATGCGCAGCATCTGCTCGTACATCGCGAGCAGCATCTCCTTCGGCAGGAAGGGGTCGCGTTGCGGGTCCGCGGTGCCGTCCTCGCGCAGCACGGAGAAGAGCGCGAGCGTCGGATCGTCGCCTTTGATGCGCATGAGCGCGCGCATCTTACCGAGCGAGGCCACGCGGGCAAAGGCGCGGTCCAAGCCGCGTGAGGGCCCGCGTGTCGCATCGTTCGTGCGCGCGCCTCCAGGTGAGATCCGTCACGCGCGGGCGTACGATTCGAGTCGGTGGGGCCGTGCATCCGCGCGGCTCGGAGGTCGGGGTCGGATGCTGTCATCTCGAGCGACAGGCGCGCCGATCTGGATCGCGGGGGTGCTCGCGCTCTGCGTCTCCTGCGCGCTGCCTGCTGGCTCGCGGAATGATCGCCGCGAGCAGCCGCGCGTCGCGCGCGAGACCGCGACGCTGCCCGACGGAACACCGCTCGAGGGCAGCGTCGTCGAGCAGGGCGCGGCGCACGCGCCCGATCTGCGCGCGCAGATCCCGTGGCCGAACGTCGCGTCTCTGTGGGGCTGGGGCGCGCTGCGCATCTGGGGCAGGCCGCGCGACGACGAGATGCACGTCCACGCGATCGTCGACGCGCCGGCGCGGGCGCGGCGATGGGGCGCGATGTGCGACGTGCGCATGGAGATCGACGGCGAGCGCGTCGCGCTGCGCGCGAGCTACATCGGACGACCGCTGACGCGCGGGGTCTACGACGCGGTGCGTCTCGACCTCTCGATCGAGACGCTGCGCGCGATCGCACGCGCCGATCGCGTGGAGGGCGAGGTGTGCGGCGATCGATTCGAGATCGGCGCCGAGCAGCGCGCGACGGTCGCGCGGTTCGTCGAGCGGTTCGACGATCTCGCGGTGCCGAGCGAGCCGCTGCGCGGGGCACCGCCGTCGAGCGGCCCCGATCTCTTCCTGCCCGGGTGGGACGACGAGATCTGGCCGACCCCGGCCTAGATCGTCGGGATCGAGTAGCGCGGCCAGCGATCGGCCCAGGGCCGCGCCTGCTCGAGCTGGTACGCGAGGCGCAGCAGGAGCGCATCGGCGCCTGCCGCCGCTGCGAAGTGCATCCCGATCGGCAGGCCGCGCTCCGACACGTGCAGCGGCACCGACATCGCGGGACAGCCCGCGACGTTCTGGATCGGCGTGTAGCCCACGGCGCGCGCGGTCCGGCGGATGAGCTCCTCGCGGCCGAGCACCGGCGAGAGATGGCCGACTTGCCAGATCTCGGTCGCGAGCGTCGGCGTGAGCACGACGTCGTGCTCGCGCGTGGCGTCGCGGTAGATGCGCGCTGCTTCGGCGAACGCGTTGCGCGCGATCGGGAGCGCGTGAGCGCCGCGCGCCTCGAACGCCTCGATCAGCGACCACGTGAAGGGCTCGAGCTCGTGCTCCTGCACGGGCGTGCCGCGCGCACGATCGACGACGTCGACCACGCCCGCGACCGCCGCGCCGGCGACGACGAAGAGCGCATCGGCGAGCGGCGGACCGGCGATCGCGGGCGGCGCGATCCCGTCGACGCGATGCCCGAGCTCGGTGAGCAGCGCGATGGTGTCGTCGTACGCGCGGCGCACGGCGGGCTCGACGTCGTCGGCGAGGAGCGTGCGTGTCCACGTCGCGATGCGCAGCGGGCGATCGATGGGATCGCGCACGAAGCCGACGGGATCACCGGCGCTGCGATCCTCGGTGATCGAGAGGAACAGCGCGCTGTCGCGCACCGAGCGCGAGATGCAGTGATCGCTCGTGAGGTCGAGGAAGTCGCTGGTGCCGAAGCTCGCGGGGACCGTGCGCCCGCGCGACGGCTTGAAGCCGAGCACGCCGCACGCCGACGCGGGCGTGCGGATCGAGCCGCCGCCGTCGTTCGCGTGCGCGATCGGCACGAGGCCCGCGGCGACCGCGGCCGCGCTCCCGCCCGACGAGCCTCCGCACGAGCGCGAGAGATCCCACGGGTTGTGCGTGACGCCCTCGAGCAGCGTCTCGGTGCTGTGGAGCAGCCCGAATTCGGCGGTCGCGCTCTTGCCCACGCAGACGAGCCCCGCCGCGGCGAGCCGCTTACCGTACTGCGTCTGCTGTCGCGCGACGTTCGCGCGGAACACGCGGGAGCCCATCGACCAGCGCAGATCGGGCCAGGGCGTCGAGTCCTTCACGACGAAGGGAACGCCGCGCAGCGGGCCTTCGCCGAGCGTGCGCGGCCGCTCGCGGCTCACCGTCACGATCGAGCGCAGCAGCGGATCGAGCGCGTCGATGCGTACGAGCGCGGCCTCGCGCAGCTCGTCGGGGGTGACCTCGCCGCGCGCGCACAGCTCGGCCTGCGCGATCGCGTCGAGACGGCTCAGCGACTTCGCGTCCTGCACGCCCCATCTTGTGCCGCGTCGCATCGACGCGCGCGACCTCCGCGCTAGATGATCGCGCCGTGCGCTCTCCGATCGTCGTCGCCCTGCTCTCGTCCGTGCTGCTCGCCGCGTGTGCGCGCGAGCTCGACGACACGACCCCCGAAGGTGCCGCGGCGCTCTTCGTCGACGCGCTCGAGCGCGGCCGAGACGATCGCAGCGCGCTGCGCGAGGCGCACGAGCTGATCGACGAAGAGTCGCAGCGTCGCCTCTACGAGCGCGCGCGCAGCGCGACCGCGCTCGGCGCGCGCGAGTACGAGCCGTGGGAGATGCTCGTCGAGGGGCGCTCGCGCCTGCGCTTCACCCCGCGACGAGGCAGCGGCTTCCGCGCGCGCGAGGAGGGCGAAGGGCGCGCGGTCGTGACGGTGAGCGGCGAGGAGCCGTCGCAGCGCGCAGATCTCCCGATGGTGCTCGAGGACGACGGTTGGCGCGTCGTCCTCGACGTCCCCGAGCTCCGCACCGCACCGGAGTGACGCTCGGCGTCGGGCCCGAACGACTCAGTCGCTCGCTCGGCCCGGCTCCTCGGGGCGGACGTTCCCGAAGCGCAGCTCGTCGTGGGTCGCGACCATCGTGAGCGCCGCCACGAGCACGCCCACGCTCACCGCGATCACGCCGAGCGCGCGCGTCTTCTTGAGCTGCCACCACATCACGAGCCCGGTGAGCGCCCAGATGATCAGCGTCAGCCCCGTGAGGTCGGCGAAGAGCGCCCAGAACGTCGTCGGGCCGAGCGAGGGCGGGTAGTGATGCGTCTTGTGCATCGCGCCGAGCAGGTCGTGGAGGCTCAGCGCGGGTGAGCGCTCGGTGAGCCGTCCATCGACGCGCCCGGTGCGCAGATCGTAGGTGACGTTCCAGCGATGCCCGTCGGCGTCGATGGTGCGGAAGCGAACGCTCGGCGCGATCCGCGCGCGCAGTGGTCCGTGCGCGTCGTCCACGCCGAGCGTCGGCAGCAGCGACGCGATGCGCGCCTCCACGTCGGAGATGCGATGGTCGGGCAGGTCGATCGTGCCGGCGAAGGGCGGCGGCGCGGCGGTGTGATCGGGACGCGACAGGAGCAGGCCGCGACCCGCGGCGGGATCGACGAGCACGAGGTGCTTCACGCCGGGCCCGCTCGCGCCGAACGCGAGCGATCCTTGGAAGCGGCTCTCGTACTCGTCGTCGAGGCGCAGCGAGTGACCCTCCGCGCGCAGCGCCGCGACGACGTCCTCCGCGACCGCGCGCGGCGCCATCGGCGTGATGCCCGCGTGCTCGCGCAGGTGCTCGGCGGGGATCGGGCGCGCGCGCACGTCCTCGCCGACGCCGGGATGGTTGAAGAGCATCCCGCTCACCCCGAAGAAGATGATCCACGGGAAGAGCGCGAGGCCGAGGTACATGTGGATCTTGCGGATCCAGCGCATTGCGCGGGTGCGCGCGCCCGGGGCCGGAGCGCGCGGCGAGTGTGCGATGCGCGCCCTGAGCGCGGTGAGGATCGGCGCCGACATGCTGGCCGCTCCGTCAGCGGATGCGCACGAGCGAGAACGTGAGACCCGGCACCGTCACGTTCGCGTCGGACGGAGTGCCGTCCGACGCATCGCGCAGCACGGTCTGCGAACGATCGCTCGCGAACTCCGGGATGACCGCGTGATCGTCGACGTTGAGCAGGAACTCGCTCCCGTTGCTCGTCCCGATCTCCTGCACCGCCGCGGTGGGCGTGGGGCCGAGGGTGATCCGCCACCACTGCCACGCACGCGTGCTCGCGAGCACGCGCGGGTTGGTCTCGGGCGTCACGGTGACCGCGCTCTCGTCGAGCACGCGGATCCACGTGGTCGCCCCGTCGCTCTGCACGAGCGAGCCCGCCGTCGCGCCGCCGACGAGCGTCGAGAGCTCGACGTGGAACGACGTGTCGAACGCCGACCACGACTCGTCGAGCCGCAGCAAGCACGGCGCGGGCGCGTTCGCCGCGACGACGCGGTGCACCGCGGAGCCGTACGCCTCCGTCGCGAGGTAGAGCCGCCCATCGTCACCCTCCGCCGCGGTGCGCACGTATCCGCAGCGCTCGTCGCGCGCGACGGTGAACGAGTCGTCGCGCGTGTCGACGACGAGCACGCCCGCGACGCTGATGATCCGCGCGTCCACGTCGCTGCGCCATCCGAGCGGGAACACGATGTGCTCGCCGTGGCGCACCGCGTTGGTCGAGAACGTCAGGAGCGCGCGCTCGATCACCAGCTCCGAGAGATCGACGGCGCGCTCGACCGTCATCTCGCTCGGGTTCCACACGATCATCTGCGCGGATCGACCGTCGAAGTAGTAGGCCTTCGTCTCCGACACGAACTGCAGCTGATCCTGGTACTCGCCGATCGACGTCACGCCGGCGCCCGCGAAGCTCACGGTGTCGCCCTCTTCGAGCGTCGTTCCGTCCTGCGAGAGGTCGTAGCGCGTGATGGTCGGGCCCTCGGTGCCGCCGACGTAGAGCGCGCCACCGCCGGTCGGGCCCGCGCCGATCGCGCGTCCCGGCAGCTCGGTCGCGTCGTGGAGCGCGAGGGTCGTCGTCCGCGTGAGATCACCGGTGAGGACGACGTAGCTCGTCTGGCCCATCGCCTCGAAGACCTGCGTGATCACGGCATACACGGGCGGCGCGGGCTCGCCGCCGTCGGTCGGAGGCGGAGCGCCGCCGTCGGTGTCCGGATTGCCCCCGTCGGTCGGGGTCGAGCCGTCGTCGTCGTCGCCGCACGCCGCGCTCAGCGACGCAATCAGCGCCAGGCTCACGATCACGAATCGATATCGTTGGTTCATCGCCGTCTCCACACTCGTGCGCCTATCGCTTCTCGTCCGAGGCGAAGCGCACTTCGATCAGTCGGTGCCGCGACGAGAAGCCGGCGCGGAGTCCCGTCCTGATCGACGCTTCGTTCGATCGCGCGCAGCCGCAGACCGGATTCAGGCCGCGCGCGCGGCACTGCTCCGCCATGTCGCGGAGGAGCTGCACCGCATATCCCTTGCTCCGGAACGGAACGTCGACCGCGATTCCGATCTCGACGTCGGCGCGTCCCGCGATCACGGGGCGCACGATTCCGAATCCGATCAGCGCACCGTCGTGCTCGAACAGGTGCAATTGCTGCGCTTCGATCACCCGTCGGAGGCGCTCGGGATGCGTGAAGACGTCCTGCTCGATCGCGCGGATGCGCGGCAGATCGTCGACGCTCGCCGGGCGCTGGGTGTAGGGGGCTCGCTCGCTCTCGGGGGTCTCCGGCGCCTCGAACTCGCGCACCAGCACACCGAGGACGCGCACCTCGCGCGCGAGGTCGAGCGCGGGCGCGAGCAGCACGTGATCGAAGGTCTTCACGAGCGCCGCGCGAATCGCGTGCTCCGCGACGATGCGAGGGAGCAGGAAGATCGCGAATCGCGCCGTCTCCGGGGTCAGGTGGAGCTCGAGGAGCGTGTCGTCCGCGACCACGAAATATCCGCAGGGCGCCCCGGCGAGGTGGATCGCGTGACAGCGTCCCGCCGACACGCGCGCTTCGAGCAGCGCGTCCTGGGCTTCCGGAAGCTCGTCGAGATATTGCTCGCGCAGCGCGGAGACCTCCGCGAGGCTGGCGCGCTCGGAGAACGTGAATCGCATGTCCATGAGTACTGCTCTCGGTGCTGCACGACTGGCACGCTCCGCGGTGACCGAGCCACGCGTCGTTCACGCGAGCTCGGTCACCGCGAGCGTGGGGGATCACTCCGCCGACGACTCGAAGAACACCTGCAGTCCGCGGAACCCGGTACCGGTCGCAGGGTTGTAGTTGTTGCGGCACATGCCGCCGGACGGATTGACGCACTGGCCGTACCACTCGCCGGTCACGCGATCACCGCTCGTGATCTCGTCCGTCGTCGCCTGGTCGACGTAGCACTGCCAGTCCGTGAGACCGTTGAACGCGAGGTGCGGGCGGCCGTCGACGTACGACGAGCGACCTGCGATGACGACGTCGGGGAATCGCGTCGTGAACGAGCAGAGCGCCATGAACGCGCACTGGTGCTGCACCGCGATGCGGCAGTCGATCGCGGCGCCGCATCCGCGCGAGGTGAACTCGGCATCGTTCACCGCCGCCGGGCACGTCTCGCCGCCGGGCACCGCGTCGATGCTGCGGAGCATGCACGCCTCCTCGCCGGGAACCGTGCACTCGCCCTCGAGGTTGCCCGCGTCGTCGAATCCGATCTCGCACGGCGTGCCCGTCAGCAGGTGCCAACGCACCGAGTCGTCGCCGGGCGCGATCCGCCCGCTGAAGGTCAGCAGCGGATTGTTCCCGCAATTGACCTCCCAGATGCAGTTGTTCTGTCGGAACGCGCAGACCGGCTCGCCGATCCCCGGCTCGCCGCCGACCCCGTTGCGGAGCTCGTCGCACGAGTGCAGCGCGAAGAGCGTCTCGCTCGCGGGCGCGACGAGATCACACGTCGGCGGCGCGACCTGCGCACCGGAGATCGCACAGACGCTGGTGTCCGCGCCGCCGCGACCCGCGCGTCCGGCGCCGCACGAGCCGCTCAGCGTCGTTCCCTCGAGCGTCGCAGTGCAGCTGTGAGCGACGATGTCGCCCGCCATGAACGCGGGGCTGCCGCCGCCCGAGGGCGTCTGTGCGTCGGCGAGCGCTTCGAGCCGCTGGCTGAAGCTGATGCCGGTCCGGGTGACGGTGCCGGTGAGCACGAGGTCGTCCGCGCACTCCGCCTGGAACGCGCAGCCGTCCTGGATCACGCGGCACGTGCCGGCGGTGATCGTCGCGCCGCCGCGTGCGTCACCTTCGACGCACAGGACGACGTCGTCGAGCCGCGGCGGGAGCTCGAGGCACGTGACCCCGGGGAGGACGTCGCGATCCGAGAGGAGATTGCACGTCTGCTCGCCCGCCGGCGTCTCGCCGACTGCCGTCGTCGTGCGCGTGCACGTCGCGGTGAGCTGTCCGAGCACGAATCGGCCGGTGCACGCGAGCATGGCAGTCGCGCCTTCGCTCGTGGTCCACGGATCGGCCGCGAGCGCCACGTTCCCGCTCTCGCTGACGGTGCCAGTGAGGACTCGTCCGCTGCAGTTGGCAGAGAGCGCGTCGCCGTCTTGTGTGACGGAGCAGAGCGGCCCGATCGCGAGCGCCTGACAGCCACTCACCGAGAGAACGGGCGGAAGGGAGGGATAGGGCGGTCCGCCGTCCTCACCGACCGATCCGGCGTCGCTCGAGCCAGCGTCCTCTCCGGCGCCCGCGTCTTCGTCGGGGACGTTCGTGCCGCCGTCCACGCGCGTGCCGCCGTCCTCCTGGCCGGGACCGACACCGCTGTCGGTCTCGCTCGTGCCGGAGTCGTCGTCTCCGCCGCAGCCCGCCCCGACGGCGAGCATCGCGAGCACGACCGTCGCGCGGGCAATCCAGATTGTATTGTCGTTCTTCGTCATCCCTCGTCTCCAGATCGAACAGAGTCGGAATCGGGCGTCCGGGGGAGGACGCCAATCGCCTGCGCATGCCGGCAATATCCAATGAGCAGCGCCGAATCGACGGCGCGCGTGTCGAGGTCGGGCAGACGCGCGAGCACACGCGCGCACGGGTATTCCGGTGTTGCGCTCGCGGCCGTGTGGGCGTCGATGGCGCGGAGCTCGAAGAAGGCCAGCGTGGAACGGTCTTCGTCGTCACCGCGGGCGCGGACTCGCGTCATCCAGTCGGACACCGACACACGCGCGAGCGGATATCCGATGCACGTCAGCGCCTCCCGGACACGATCGAGCGCGACGCTGCCGGTGTGGACCAAGTGGTACGCGCTCGCGGGCGTCGTGGCCGCATCGGCGAGCGCCAAGCGAACCATCGAGCTCGCGGCGTCGTCCGCGGGGATCCACGGCTCTTCCACCGGCAGGTCGGGCCATGCAGCGACGCGCGTGGCGGCGCGCCCGATGCGCCACACGAGATCGCCTCGATTGACGCTGGGACGCCGGCGAGGACCGGCGACGCGCCCGAGCCGATGCACCGCGACGCGGAGACCGCGATTGCCCGCTTCCGCGCAGAGCGCCTCTCCCTGCCACTTCGAGCGCTGATATCCGTCGACGAGCCCGGCGTGCGCGGGATGGAGTCGCTCTTCGGGCTCGCTGCGCGGGACCGTCGCGATCGACGAGACGTAGTGGAGCTGCGCGCCCCAGCGCAGCGCGAGGCCGAGCAGCTCGCGCGTCGCGACGACGTTCACGGCGGCCAGGCTGTCGTAGTCGCGCGCGAGACTGACCTGCGCAGCACAGTGGAACACCGTCGCGCAGGGTGCGATCTCGAGATCGCGCGCCGTGAGATCGAGGGCGATCACCTCGATGCGATGGGCCGCGGGGCCGAGCTCGATCCCGAGCTCCTCCGCGCGCGTGAAGAGACGTGCGCGGGCCGTCGCGTCATCGCTCGCTCGGACGGTGCACACGATCGTGTCGTCGGAGCGCTCGAGCCAGCTCGCGAGCAGGTGCACGCCGACGAACCCGGTCGCGCCGGTCAGCAGCACGCGGCCTCGCCCCAGCGTCGCGGGCGCGGGTGCCCAGGACGGAGGCAGCGACACCGAGCCCGGCTCGAAGATCGTCTCGTGTGGCGGCGCTCCAGCCGCCGACGCGAGCAGCGCTGCCTGCGCGCGCGGCGTCGGGCGACGGAAGATCTCCGCGACGCGGATCTCCGCGCCCGCGCCGCTGAGGCGGTTCGCGAGCTGGATCACGTGCAGGCTGTGCCCGCCGAGCGCGAAGAAGTCGTCGTCGAGCTCGACGCGCGTCACCCCGAGCACGGCGCGCCACGCCTCGATCACCCGCGCTTCCAGCGCGGATACGTCGGGATCGTGCTCGGGCGCGTCGTCGCACGGCGCGCTCCGCACCGCGACGCGATCGATCTTCCCGTGCGTCGTGCGCGGAAGGCGCGCGACGACCTCGAGCACCGATGGAACCATCGGCGCAGGCAGCTGCTCGCGCACGAAGCGGCGCAGCGCGGTCGTGTCGATCGCGTCGGCCTCCACCTTCGCGAGCAATCGCTTCGCCGCATCGCCCCACACCACCGCGGCGCGCACCTGGGGATGACGGCACAGCGCGGCCTCGACCTCCGCGGGGCAGATGCGATGTCCGCTGATCTTCAGCTCGTCGTCGACGCGACCGCGGTGCGCGAGCTGTCCGTCGTCGCGCCACGTCGCGAGATCGCCGGTGCGATAGGCGCGGCCGCACCCGGGCAGCGTCACGAAGCGCTCGCGCGTGAGATCGTCGCGCCCGAGATAACCCGTCGCGAGCGTGGGCCCGAGCAGCCAGAGCTCGCCCACCGCGCCGGGTGCGGTCACGACGGCGCCGTGCTCGTCGACGATCGCGACGTCGATGCCCGGGAGCGGCGTGCCGATCGGCGCTTCGTCGCGCGTCGTGTCGTCGAGCGCCGCGCACGTCGCGACCACCGTCGCCTCGCTCGGCCCGTACGTGTTGACGAGGCGCGCCTCGCGCGCGCCTTCGCGCCATTGCCGCGCGCGCTCCGGCGATGCCGCCTCGCCGCCGATGATCACGAGACGCACGCACGAGGGCAGCGTCAGCGCGCGCCGCGCGACGGCGAGCGCGAGCTCGTGCCAGAACGCGGTGGGCAGGTCGAGCACCGTGATCCCACCGCGCGCGCACGCGGCGAAGAACGCCTCCGGTGACTCGATCGCCGCGTCGTCGCGCAGCACCAGCGCGGCGCCGGACGCGAGCGTGACGAAGATCTCCTCGACGCTCGCGTCGAAGGTCCACGGCGCGAACTGCAGCACGCGATCGCGCGCGCACACGCCGTAGCGCGACGACGCCGCGCCGACGAACCACGCGAGCGCACCGGTCGAGATCGCGACCCCCTTCGGCTCGCCGGTGCTGCCGGACGTGAACACGACGTACGCGATGCTCGCGTCGTCGCGCGCGCTCGGCGGCGTCGTCGAGCCCGGCGCGGTCCACGCCTCGAGCGCGTCGTGTGGAAGCGCGTCGGGCGTCACCACGAAGCGCGGCTTCGCCGCATGGATCACGCGGGCTCGCCGCGCGCTCGGCTGCGCGGGATCGAGCGCGACGTAGCCCGCGCCCGCGCAGAGCGTGCCGAGGATCACGACGATCCCGATCGCGCTCCGCGGGAGCTCGATCGCGACCAGCGATCCCGGCTCGCAGCCGGCTGCGCGAAGCCACTCCGCGCATCGCCGCGCGCCACGATCGAGCTCCGCGTACGTCCATGAACGCTCGCCCTCGACGAGCGCGGTCGCATCCGGGGTCGTGCGCGCATGCTCGCCGAGCGCATCGAGCGGCCAGGTCGGCGCGACGTGCGGCCGGGTCGTCGCGGTGCTGCGGGGGCGCAACGGTCGATCGGGCGCGTCGAGCCACGCGTCGAGATCGCGCTCCAGCGTGCGCGCCATCGCGGTGAGCTCGCGCTCGTCGAAGCGCTCGGCGTGTCCGTCGAGCGTCAGCTCGAGCCCTTCGTCACACGGCGCGATCGTGTACGCGAGCTCCTCGACGGGCCCCGCCGACACGCGCAGCACGCGCGCGCTGCAGTCACCGAAGCGCGCCGGCAGCGCGAACGGCATCACGTTCACCACCGGACCGAAGAGCCGTCCGCCGAGCGCCGCGCGATCGACGCGGAGGGCTTCGTAGCGATAGCGCTGGTGCCGCTTCTGCCGCGCGAGCGCCGCGCGGATCGTGCGTGCGAGCGCTCCGATGCTCGACGCCGCGTCGAGATCGATCGGCAGCGCCGCGAGGTTCATCGCCATGCACGGCGTTCGCAGCGCGCGCGTGCCGAGCCGCAGCATCACCGGCAGCCCGAGCAGGAACGAGCGCGTCGACGCGCGCTCGCCGACGTGCGCGGCGATCACCGCGAGGAGCGCTTCCATCCACGACACGCCCACTCGCGACGCCGCGTCGCGCACGCGCTGCGCGCGCTCGCCGTCCCAGCGGTGCCACGTGCGCAGGCCGTGCCCCGGCATCGCGGGCGCGCCGAAGCTCAGGCCACGACGCGCGCCGAGCTCGTCGCGCCAGAACGCGCGATCGGCCTCGCGCTGCGGCGAGCGCTGGTACGCGTCGTCCTCGTCGAGCACGGGCTCGAACGCGGTGAGCGCGCCGCGGGTCGCGAGGCGATCGTCGCGCTGGAGCGACGCGTAGTGCTCCGCGACCCGCGCCGCGACGAGGTGGAAGCCGTAGCCGTCGAGCGCGATGTGGTGCGCGACGTGGAGCCACGCGTAGCGGCCGGGGCCGAGGGTGAGCAGCTGGTGGCGGGAGAGGGCGCCGCGCTGGAGGTCGAGCGGCCGGCGAACCTCTCGCTGGGCATGTCGGAGAAGCTCCGCCTCCCCGTTGAGTGACGTCCGCTCGAGGCGCACACCGTCGTATTCGCGCCTGACGCGTCGTGGCTCACCTCGCGCCTCTTCGAACGCGACCTGGAGCGCGGTCGCCTCGACGAGGGTGGCGTCCAGCGCGCGCGCGAACGCCGCGACGTCGAGAAGTCCTTCGAAAACCACGCACTCGGCGGCATGGAGCACCGTGCCGTCGTGGGCGCGTTGGTGCCCCAACCAAATGCCGAGCTGTGCCTCGGAGAGTCGCTCGCCGTCGGACCTCGACATCGGCGGTGGCCTACGTCAATTGAGAATGACTGTCAATCGCGCTGAAAATGAAAGTGAGAATTATTATCAAAGCCCTTGAAAGTCATTCTCACTCGTGGTTAGGTCGGCTCGCGATGCCCGACAGCCTCCCCCGACCGCACCCCAGCACGTGGCCGCTCGACCGGTCGCACGCGCTGCTCGACGAGGCGCGCGCGCTCGTCCCAGGGCTGACGCTCTCGATGATGAAGCGGCCCGAGCACTTCGCGCCGGGCAGCTTTCCCGTCTACCTCGCGCGCGGTCGCGGCGCGCTCGTCGAGGACGTCGACGGCAACGAGTACGTCGACTTCGTCTGCGGCCTCGGCGCGACGTCGCTCGGTCACGCGCACCCTGCGCTGCTCGAGGCTGCACGCGACGCGCTCGAGCTCGGGCTCGTGCACTCGTTGCCGACCGAGCTCGAGGTGCGCGCGGCGAGGGCGCTCGTCGGTGTCGTGCCCGGCGCGGAGATGGCGCGCTTCTTCAAGACCGGCGCGGACGCGACGTCCGCCGCGGTCCGCCTCGCGCGCGCGATCACGGGCAAGGAGCGCGTCGTGACCGTCGGATACAACGGCTGGCACGACCACTTCATGTTCGACACGCCGGGCGTGCCGAGCGCGCTCGCGACGCTGACGACGCGCCTTCCGCTCTTCACGTCCGACGACGAGCCGCGCTTGCTCGAGACGATCCGCAGCGGCGCGCGCGAGCTCGCGGCGGTGGTGATCTCGGTTCCCTACAACCGCTGCGTGACGCGCGATCTGTTGCTCGCGCTGCGCGACGTGTGCACGAGCGCGGGCGTGCTGCTCGTCTTCGACGAGATCGTCACCGGGTTCCGCCTCGCGCTCGGCGGCGCGCAGGAGCTCTTCGACGTGCGGCCCGATCTGTCGTGCTTCTCGAAGGCGATGGCGGGTGGGATGCCGCTCTCCGCGGTCGTCGGTCCGCGCGCGCACCTCGAGCAGATGGAGCGCTTGCAGGTGTCGACGACGTTCGGCGGAGAGCTCGTCTCGCTCGCGGTCTGTCTGCGCACCATCGAGATCTGTCGCGACACCGGCTACGTCGCGCACGTCGCGTCGCTCGGGCGTGCGCTGCGCGAAGGCGTGAGCCGCGCGGCGGAGGAGCTCGGCGCACCGCTGCGCGTGCTCGGGTACGACGCGATCCCGTTCTTCTCGTTCTCGCCCGATGCGCAGCGACACGTCGCGCTCATGCGCGACTTCCAGGGGCGCATGGCGCGCCGCGGAGTGCTGCTGCGTCGCGACGTGAACTTCCTGTGCGCGGCCCACACGCGCGCGCAGATCGAGCACGCGATCGGCGCCGCGCGAGAGAGCTTGTCGGAGATGCGCGCCGCGGGCGCGTTCGGGGCGTGAGGGGGCACGACGGATGGCTCACGATCCTTCGCTCTTCGAGCTGGTGCGGCACCCGATCGCGATGCGGACGCTGGAGGTGAAGCGCGTCGTCGCGCTCACGCCGCGCATGACGCGCGTCACGCTCGGCGGCGCCGACCTCGCTGGGTTCCGGTCGCTCGCGCCCGAGGACCACGTGAAGATCTTCTTCCCGCGGCCGGGCGAGCGCGATCCGATCCTGCCGGTGATCGGGCCCTCCGGGCTGCCCGCGCCGAGCGACGGACCGAAGCCGATCGCGCGCGACTACACGCCGCGTCGCTACGACCCGGATCGCGGCGAGCTCGACGTCGACTTCTTCCTGCACGGCCACGGCGTCGCGTCGACGTGGGCCGCGCAGGCGACGCCCGGACAGGTCGTCGGCGTCGCGGGACCGCGCGGCTCGTACGTGCTCACGCGCGAGGTGGCGTGGCACCTCTTCGTCGGCGACGAGACGGCGCAGCCCGAGATCGCGCGACGGATCGAGGAGCTGCCGGCGAGCGTCGCCGTGCGCGTGGTGCTCTTGGTCGACGGGCCCGAGGAAGAGCAGCCGTGGCCGGCGTCGGGGCCGATCGGGGCGCGCTGGGTGCATCGCCGCGCGGGCGAGGTGCTGCTCGATGCGGTGCGCGCGCTCGCGCTGCCCGAGGGCGAAGGCTTCGCGTGGCTCGCGGGCGAGGCGTCGCAAGTGCGCGCGGTGTATCGACACCTCCTCGTCGATCGCGGCCTGCCCGCGTCGCACGTGCACGCGTCGGGGCACTGGAAGCGCGGCGTCGCCGCGCACGATCACCACGAGCCGATCGCGGTGGACGAGCGATGAGCACGACGCTGCTCGAGGGCTGCGTGCCCTGGCCCCACGACGTCGCAGAGCGGTATCGACGCGCCGGGCACTGGCGAGGTGATCCACTCGACTCGATCGTGCGCGAGGGCGCGCGACGTCACGGCGAGCGCGTCGCCGTCGTGTGCGGCGCACGGCGCGCGACGTACGCGGAGCTCGATGCGCGCGTCGATGCCGTGGCGTCCGCGATGATCGAGCTCGGGATCCGTCCGCTCGATCGCGTGGTGGTGCAGCTGCCGAACGTGCTCGAGCTGATCGAGACGCTGTTCGCGTTGTGGCGGCTCGGTGCGATCCCCGTGATGGCGCTGTCGGGTCATCGGCGCGCGGAGATCGCGCACTTCTGCGAGCACACGCGCGCGGTCGCGTACGTCTGCGCCGACGTGGTCGCCGGGTTCGACCACCGCGCGCTCGCGCGCGAGGTGAAGGCCGGCACGCCGACGCTCAGACACGTCATCGTCGTCGGCGATGCGCAGGAGCTGGTGCCGTTCGCGTCGCTCGACGGCGCGCCGCGCACGCTGCCCGCCGTCGACGCGAGGCAGGTCGCGCTGCTGCAGCTGTCGGGCGGCAGCACCGGGACGCCGAAGCTGATCCCGCGCACGCACGACGACTATCTCTACAGCGTGCGCGCGAGCGTGCCGATCTGCGGGCTCGACGCGCGGAGCGTGTACCTCGTCGCGCTGCCGGGCGCGCACAATTTCCCATTGAGCTCGCCGGGGGTGCTCGGCGCGCTCGTCGCGGGGGCGCGCGTCGTGATGAGCCGCGAGGCTCATCCCGACGCCGCGTTCCCGCTGCTCTCGCGCGAGGGCGTGACGATCACGGCGCTCGTGCCGCCGCTCGCGCGCGCGTGGCTCGCGGCGATGCGCGCGCGCGGGCTGCGCTTTCCTTCGCTCGAGGTGCTGCAGGTCGGCGGCGCGAAGCTCGGCGTCGAGCTCGCGCGTGATCTGATCGAGGGCCTCGGGTGCCGACTCCAGCAGGTCTTCGGGATGGCCGAAGGGCTCGTCTGCTACACGCGCCTCGACGATCCGCTCGAGCGCGTGATCACCACGCAGGGCCGGCCGATCTCCGAGGACGACGAAGTGCGCATCGTCGACGACGAGGATCGCGACGTGCCGGAGGGCGAGGTGGGGCACCTGCTCGCGCGCGGGCCCTACACGATCCGCGGCTACTACCGCGTGCCCGAGCACGACGCGATCGCGTTCACGCGCGACGGGTTCTATCGCACCGGCGATCGCGTCCGCCGCATGCCCGACGGGTCGCTCGTCGTCGAAGGGCGCGCGAAGGAGCAGATCAACCGCGGCGGCGAGAAGATCGCGCCCGCCGAGCTCGAGCAGCACCTCGTCGCGCATCCCGACGTGCGCGAGGCGGCGGTGCTCGGCATGCACGACGCGATCGTCGGCGAGCGCATCTGCGCGATCGTGGTCGGTGATCGCCCGATCACGCGTGCCGCGCTGATGGCGCACCTGCGCGCGCGCGGTGTCGCGACCTTCAAGCTCCCCGATCGCGTGGAGCTCGTGAGCGACGCGCTGCCGCGCACCAGCGTCGGGAAGATCGACAAGGCCGCGCTGGCGAGTCGCCTCGCCGCGGGAGGAGCGTCGTGAGCGCGCTGCCTGCGACGTACCCCGCGCTCGTCGCGGAGATCGCTGCGCTGATCGAGGTCGATGCGAGCTCGCTCGCGCCGGACGACTCGTTGCTCGACTGGGGCCTCGACTCGATCCGACTGATGAGCCTGGTCGAGCGGATCCGCGAGGGCGGGGTCGAGGTGACGTTCGCCGACCTCGCGGAGGAGCCGACGCTGCGCGGTCTCGCGCGTCGCGTGGGGGTGGAGCCGTGATGCGCGCCGACGTGCCTGCGTTCTTCCTCGCCGGGCCCACGCGCACCGTGGTGGGCGAGGGCGAGCGCGAGTCGTTCCACGGGACGCTGCGCGCGCCCGAGCGATGGCTCGCGGAGATCGATGGTGCGCTCGCCGCGTCGGACGATCCGCGCGCGGCGCTCGTGGTCGGTGCGCTGCCGTTCGGCGAGGACGCGCCGGTGCGGCTCTTCCGCCCCGCGCGCGCGCTCGTGTCCGACGCGTGGGGAGCGACGACGGGCGCATCGCGCGCGATCGCGCGCACGCCGATCGATCGCGCTGCGCACGACGAGAGCGGCGGGTTCGTCGACGCGGTCGCGCAGGCGGCGGGCGCGATCCGCGGCGGCGCGCTGAAGAAGGTGGTGCTGGCGCGCGCGACGGAGCTCACCGTCGACCAGAGGCCCGACGTGAACGCGCTGCTCGCGGTGCTGCGCGCGCGCAACCCGCACGGCTTCACGTACTCGCTCGACGTCGCGCCCGGCGCGAGCGACCCGACGCGCCTCGTCGGCGCGAGCCCCGAGCTCTTGCTCTCGCGACGCGGGACGACGGTGGTCAGCGTGCCGCTCGCGGGATCGAGCCCGCGCTGCGCAGATCCGATCGAAGATCGCGAGCGCGCCGCGCGCCTCTTGCGCTCGCCGAAGGATCGTCACGAGCACGAGATCGTCGTCGAGCACGTCGTCGCGAGCCTCGCGCCGCTCACGCGCGCGCTCCGCTTCGAGCGGGAGCCGGTGGTCAGCGCGACGCCCACGATGTGGCATCTCTCGACGCGCATCGAGGGAACGCTGCGCGATCGCGATCTCTCCTCGTTGCGCCTGGCCGTCGCGCTGCATCCGACGCCCGCGGTGTGCGGGCTGCCGACGCGCGCGGCGCGCGAGTGGATCGCGCGGCTCGAGGCGCTCGATCGCGGCTACTTCACCGGCGCGCTCGGCTACACGCGCGCGGGCGGCGACGGCGACTGGATCGTCGCGATCCGCTGCGCCGAGATCGCGGGCGCGCGCGTTCGTGTGTTCGCGGGCGCCGGCATCGTCGGCAGCTCCGATCCCGAGCTCGAGCTCGCAGAGACCAGCGCGAAGATGCGCACCGTCCTCGGTGCGCTCCTGCCTTCGCGCGAAGTCGATCCTCCTCGCTCGCACGCCGAGCGAGCCGACGACGAGAGGTAGCGAACCATGGCCCTTCCCACGATCGCCCCCTACGAGCTCCCCACACCGCGCTCGTGGCCCGAGTGTCGCGCGCGCTGGACGCTCGAGCCCTCGCGCGCCGCGCTGCTCGTGCACGACATGCAGGCGTACTTCCTGCGGCCGTTCGATCCCAGCGCGTCGCCGCTCCGTCCGGTGCTCGAGCACGTGCGCGCGCTCGTCGGCGCGTGCGCGCGCGTCGGCGTTCCCGCGCTGTTCTCGGTGCAGCCGGGCGAGCAGAGCCGCGATGAGCGCGGCCTGCTCTGGGATCTCTGGGGACCCGGCATCGTCGAGCATCCCAGCCTCGCGAAGCTGGGCCTCGACGTCGGTGAGATCGACGCGGACGCGCTGATCCCGAAGCGGCGCTACAGCGCGTTCTTCGAGACGCGCCTGCACGACCGCCTGCGCACGCTCGGCCGCGATCAGCTGATGATCACCGGCATCTACGCGCACATCGGGTGCCTCACGACGGCGGTCGACGGATGCATGCGCGGGGTGCAGCCCTTCTTCCTCGCCGACGCCACCGCGGACTTCTCGCGCGAGGATCACGAGATCGCGCTGCGCCAGGTCGCGCGCACCGCGGGCGTGGTGCTGACGACGAGCGACGCGCTGCGCGCGCTCGAGCCCTCGCGCGGAGAAGGATGATGCTGGCGCCGTGGCTCGAGGCACGTCCGCGCCCCCGTGCGCACGCGCTCGTCCCGCTCGACGCGACGAGCGTGCTGCTCGTCGGCTGTGGCGTCGGCGACGACGCGCTCGCGCTCGCCGAGCGCATCGTGGGCGCGCGCGTGACGGGTGTGGACACGTCGCTCGCGCGCATCGACGAGGCGCTCCGGCGCGCTCGTCACGTCGCGCTCGCGGTGCGCTTCGCGGTCGCCGACGCGCGCGCGTTGCCCTTCGACGACGGGCGCTTCGACGTCGTGCTCGCCGATCGCGTGCTGGGCGACGTCGACGATCGCCTGCGCGCGATGCGCGAGCTCGCGCGGGTCACGCGCGCTGGGGGCCGAGTGCTGGTGCACGATCGCGCCGAGGTGATCTCGCCGCGCGACGTCGAGCGCGACGATGACGTGATGACGCTGCTCGCGCGCGCGGGGCTCGTCGCGATCGAGATCGCCGACGAGGGCATGCTCGACGACGGCGCGCGCGTCGTGACGCTGATCGGCCTCAAGCCGCGCGACGAGGAGCCCTGACGTGGACGCGCGCCTGCCCGCGATCACGCTGGTCACCGGCGCGGCGTCGGGGATCGGCGCGGCGGTCACCGCCGCGCTCGTGCGCGAGGGCGGGCGTGTCGTCGCGATCGATCGGGACGAGCGCGCGCCCTTCGACCACCCCGCGATCTCGAGGTACCGCGCCGACGTGCGCGATGCGCGCGCGCTCGTCGACATCGTCGAGCGTGCGGAGCGCGAGCTCGGCGCGATCGACGGCCTCGTGCACGCGGCGGGCGTCCTGTCGCTCGGCGCGATCTGCGATGCGCCCGACGACGCGCTCCGTGACGCGCTCGCGGTGAACGTCGAGGGGCTCTGGTCGATCTCGCGCGCCCTCGCACCCCGCATGATCCGCCGCGCGCGCGGCGCGATCGTCACGATCTCGTCGAACGCGGGATCGACGCCGCGCGTGGGCATGGGCGCGTACTGCGCGAGCAAGGCCGCCGCGACGATGCTGACGCAGTGCCTCGCGCTCGAGCTCGCGCCGCACGGCATCCGCTGCAACGTCGTGTCGCCAGGCTCGACCGACACGCCGATGTTGCGGCGCATGCTCGACGGCGCCTCGCCGAGCGAGCTCGTCCGCGGTCGCCCCGGCGCGTTCAAGCTGGGCATCCCGCTGGGCCGCGTCGCGACGCCCGACGACGTCGCGCAGGTCGCGCTCTTCCTCCTCTCCGAGCGCGCGCGGCACGTGACGCTCCAGGACGTGCGGGTCGACGGTGGCGCGACGTTCTGAGCTCGTCTCGTTCGTCGCGCTGCTGCTCGTCGCTCCGAGCGCGCACGCGCAGGACGACGATCTCGTCGCCGACGACGTCGTGGTGCACGCGCCGAGCGAGGCGGAGGAGCTCGCGCAGTCGAGCGACGCGGTGCGCGTGATCGACACCGAGGAGGCGCGCGACCGCAGTGCCGACGTCGCGGAAGTGCTCGCGCGCAGCGAGGGGCTGAACGTGCGGCGCACCGGAGGGCTCGGCGCGCCCGTCGATCTCTGCATCCACGGCGTGTGTGGGAGCGGCGTGCGCATGTTCCTCGACGGCGTGCCGCTCGAGCTCGCGGGGCTCGGCGTGGGCGTGCAGGGCGTGCCGGTCGGGCTCGTCGAGCGCATCGAGGTCTATCGCGGGATGGTCCCGGTGCGCTTCGGCACCGATGCGCTCGGCGGTGCGATCAACGTGGTGCGCGCCGCGTCGTACTTCGATCCGCACGTCGGCGCGTCGCTGCAGATCGGCTCGTTCGGCACGTACCGCCTCACCCACGGCGCGGGGTATCGCGACGACGCGACGCGGCTCTACGCGGCCGTGCAGGCCTACTACGATCGCTCGCGCAACGACGCGTGGATGGACGTGGAGGTCGAGGACGCGCGCGGTCGTGTCGCACCCGCGCGCATCCAGCGCTTCCACAGCGCGTACGAGGCGTACGGCATCGCGCTCGAAGGCGGCTTCGTCGGCGCGCCGTTCGCGGATCGCCTGCTCCTGCGCGCGTTCGTCGGCGAGCACGATCGCGACATCCAGCACGACGTCCTCGCGACCACGCCGGTCGGCGACGCGACGACCGGCGAGGTCTCGTTCGGCGCGCTGCTGCGCTATCAGCACGCGATCACCGACGACGTCGAGCTCGACGCGTACGTCGGCTACACGCGACGCGCGATCGATCTCCACGACGCGTCGGACGCGCACTACGACTGGCGCGGCCGCGTGCGCCCGCGTCGCCGCACCGCGCCCGGCGAGCTCGGCAATCGCGCGTTCGATCAGACGATCTGGCAGGACGCGTTGCCAGCGCGCCTCAACCTGATGTGGCGTCCTGCCGACGAGCATCGGCTCCTGCTCGACGTGACGCCCGAGCTCGTCGCGCGCACCGGCATCGACCGCGAGCAGTCGAGCGTCGGCGGGCGCGATCCGCTGAACGCCGAGCGCGAGCTCTTCACGCTGATCTCGGGGCTCGAGCACCAGATGACGCTCTTCGGCGGCGTGCTCGAGAACCAGATCTTCGTGAAGGACTACGTCTTCTTCGCGTCCGCCGAGGAGATCCTCACCGACGCGTCGTACGTGCTGCGACGGCGCGAGGCGCACGAGATCGGTGTCGGCGAAGGGCTGCGCGTCGCACCGCTCGAGTGGCTCTTCGTGCGCGCGAGCTACGAGCACGCGACACGCCTGCCCGAGCCCGACGAGATCTTCGGCGACGGAGTGCTCATCGTCGCGAACCTCGGGCTCGCGCCCGAGCGCAGCCACAACGCGACGCTCGAGGTCGCCATCGATCTCGACGACACGCCGATCGGTGCGCTCCGCGCGAGCGTCGCGGGCCTCGTCCGCGCGCGAGAGAACATGATCGTCCTGCTCGGCGATCACCTCTCGTTCTCGCACCAGAACGTCTATCGAGCGCTCGCGATCGGAGGCGAGGGGAGCGTGGCGTGGGTGAGCCCGGGCGAGTGGGTCTCGCTCTCGGCGAACCTCACGTACCTCGACGATCGCAACACGAGCTACGAGGGCACGTTCGCATCGACGCGCGGCGATCGCATCCCGTATCGCCCCTGGCTGTTCGCGAACTTCGGTGCCTCGTTCCGCGCGCGCGGCCTCTTCGCGCGCGACGAGCTCGCGATCGAGTGGCGCGCCCGCTACGTGCACGAATTCACGCGCGCCTG
Source organism: Sandaracinus amylolyticus (assembly GCF_000737325.1). Classification (NCBI taxonomy): domain Bacteria; kingdom Pseudomonadati; phylum Myxococcota; order Polyangiales; family Sandaracinaceae; genus Sandaracinus; species Sandaracinus amylolyticus. The sequence continues at coordinate 6,785,503 of NZ_CP011125.1, read as the reverse complement.
GGAGTCGAACGGCCGCCCCGACACCAAGGACGTCGTCCCCTCGCAGCTCGGCCACGACGTCGCGCTCACGTACTCCGTGCTCGGCCCGCCGCGCGTCTCGACGAGCGTCGAGATCACGAACCTCAGCGACGAGCGGCTCTACGACTACTTCCGCGTGCAGCGCCCGAGCCGCGCCGCGTTCCTCAAGCTCTCGATCGAGTACTGAGGTCGCGCAGTCGCTCGTGGATCGCGCGCGCCTCGTGCCCGAGCAGCGTGCCGATCGGCGGTGATGCCGTCCCTTCGGGCGCCAGCACGTCGTCGCCGAGGAACACCGGATAGCGGAACACGAGCGTCGAGCGCGCCTGCCGCACGATCACGACGACCTCGATGCGCTGCCCCGGCGGGACCACCGACTCGCCCAGCGCGAACTCGTCGGCGAGCGTGATCGCCGTGCGCGCATCGCCCTGCTCGAGCACCAGCGACCCGTCGTCGAGCACGAGACGTCCGACGCGCTGCCACTCGCGCAGCACGAAGAGCGGCGCGGTCACGAAGAACGGCGTCGCCGCGATCAGCCCGACGACGATCCAGAGCGCGTGCGAGCGGCCCCACTCGCCGAGCGCCAGCGCGAGCACGAAGAACCCGAAGATCAGCACGAGGCTCGCGACGCCCGCGATCGCCCCGGCGCGAAGCTGCGAGATGATCTCGATCTCGATGCGCGGCGCGCTCCGCAGCGCGTCGAGGCGCGCCCGCGCGACGCGGCGCATCCGCCACGCGGCGACGCCCATCAGCGCGACGATGCCGAGCACCGCCACGACGATCACGAGCCCCGGATCCATCGAGGCGCGATGGTACGTCGATCACGCGCTCGTGAGCACGATGCGCGAGACCTCGGGCGGCGCGCCCACGCGCGCGGGCGGGCCCGCGGTGCCGAACCCGCGGTTCACGTAGATCTGCGCGCCGTCGCGCACGTAGTGGCCCGCGATGTAGCCGTGGGGCAGCACGAGGTCGGCGGGGCGCACGACGAAGTTCACCTGACCGCCGTGGGTGTGCCCGCTGAGCTGCAGGTCCACGTGCGGCGCGGCCTCGGGGAAGAACTCCGGGTTGTGACAGAGCAACACGCGCGGCGCGTCGCGCTCCGCGCGCGCGATCGTCGCGGGCAGATCCGCGCCGCGACCGAACCCGTTGCGCGGCGCCCACACGTCGTCGACGCCGAGCAGCGCGAAGCGCCCACCGCGATCCCCGATCGTGATCGCGTCGTTGCGCAGCACGCGCGTGCCTGCCGCGCGCAGCGAGCCGAGCACGTCGTCGATGCCCGCGTAGTAGTCGTGGTTGCCGGGGATCGCGACGACGCCGTCGCGCGCGCCGAGCTCTCCGAGCCGCCGCGCGAACCGACCGAGCAGGTCGGCGTAGCGCGGATCGTGATCGACGAGATCGCCCGTCATCACCACGAGATCGGGGCGCGCGCCGCGCACGAGATCGATCGCCGCCGCGAGCTCGCGCTCGCCGATGAACGTGCCGACGTGCACGTCGCTGAGCTGCACGATCGTGTAGCCGTCGAGCGTGCGCGGCAGGCCCCGCAGCGGGATCGGCACCTGCTCGACGACGTAGTCGCGCCGCCCGAAGGCGACGCCGTAGATCGCGGTGCTCGCGCCGACGCCGACCGCGCCCGCGACGTACGCGCGCGACAGCATCTCGCGCCGCGTGATCGTGGGCGACGGCGGAGTCTCCACCGCCGCGGGCTCGGCCGCCTTCGTCTCGTCGGGCTTCGCGCGCCATCGCGTGATGCGCCGCGCGATCGCGCCGAGCAGATCGAAGGGCAGCAGCAGCCCCGCGGAGATCAACACGGTGAGGCCCAGCGCGAACCCGACCTGCGCGACGACGAGCTTCACCACGTCCGGCGACTCGAGCCCGGTCGCGCGCATCAGGAACGGCGACAGCACGACCGCGGTCATCGCGCCCGCGGCGACCCGCGACTTCCGGTCGCCGAGGCGCGCGGCCCAGCTCGCGCGTCGCGTCACGTACACGATGAGCAGCGTGAGCGTGACCGAGACGACCGCGAAGAAGACGATCAGCCGCGTCATCATGCGCGGGATCGAGCATGAGGACTCCGGCGCTCCGCGACAATCCCGGCCAGCAGCGCGTCACGTTACTTCACGCTCTGCCACAGGACGGAACGAGAACGGCCGCTTTCGCGGCCGTCTCGTCGGAGATCTCTGAGGAGCGCAGGAGGAGAAGGAAGACCACCGAAATCGGTCCTCTCGCGAATCCCCTCCTGCTTTCCTGCTCTCCTTAGCGGAACCTCTCCTCGACTCGTGAGCTCAGCGAGCGAGCTCGAAGAGGCCCGCCGCGCCCTGACCGCCGCCGATGCACATCGTGACGATGCCGTAGCGGCCGCCGCGCTTCTTGAGCTCGTAGAAGAGCGTCGCCGTCAGCTTCGCGCCCGTGCAGCCGAGCGGGTGGCCGAGCGCGATCGCGCCGCCGTTCACGTTCAGCTTCTCGTCCGGGATGCCCAGCTCGCGCTGGCAGTACACCGCCTGGCTCGCGAACGCCTCGTTCATCTCCACGAGGTCGATGTCCTTGATCGTCAGGCCCGTCTTCGCGAGCAGCTTCTTCACCGCGGGGAGCGGCCCGATGCCCATGATCGCCGGGTCGACGCCCACCGTGACGAAGTGGCGGAAGTAGCCGAGCGGCTTCACGCCGAGCTCCTTCGCCTTCGCCTCGCTCATCACCAGCGCGGCCGCCGCGCCGTCGGACAGCGGCGACGCGTTGCCCGCCGTGACGCTACCCTTCGCCGAGAACGCCGGCTTGAGCTGGCCGAGGCCCTCCACCGTCGTGTCGGGGCGCGGCATCTCGTCGCGGTTGAAGTCGAAGAGCTTGCGCTCGCCGTTCTCGAAGCGGATGCCGTGGACCGTCACGATCTCGTCGGCGAAGCGCTTCTTCTCGACGGCCTCGCTCGCCTTCTTCTGGCTGCGGACCGCGAACTCGTCCTGCTGCTGGCGCGTGATGCCGAACTTCGCCGCGACGTTCTCCGCGGTGATGCCCATCGGCGTGTAGACCGACGGGTAGTTGTTCATCACCTCGGGCGACGCGCTCAGCTTGTAGCCGGTCATCGGCACCATCGTCATCGACTCGACGCCGCCCGCGACGACGGTGTCCGCCGAGCCCACGAGGATCTCACCGGCGGCCATGGCGATTGCCTGGAGGCCCGAGCTGCAGAAGCGGTTGATGGTGACCGCGCCCGAGTCCTCGGGAAGGCCCGCGAGGAGACCGACCGGACGCGCGACGTTGAGGCCCTGCTCGCCCTCCGGCATCGCGCAGCCGAGGATCAGATCCTCGACCATCTCGGGCTTCACCTGCGGCACGCGCGCGAGCAGGCCCTTGATCACCTCGGCCGCGAACTCGTCCGGGCGTCGATTGGCGAGCGAGCCCTTGTGCGCGCGCCCCACCGCCGACCGAACTGCCTCCGCGATCACCACGTTCGCCATGCGTTCCACCTCGTGTGAGCCGGGACTGTAGTGCAGAAAACGCGCTGCGTCAGCGCGGCGACGCAATGCGTCATCGCCCGCTCCGGCGCTCTTCCCCGAGGCGCGAGCGGGTCACTCGAAGAACACCCACTCCATCGGCTCGCTGACGTTGTCGGCCCAGTCGGAGGCCACCACGCACACGCGCGTGGGACCACCTTCGGACGTGACCGTGAACTGCCCGAAGCGCACGTTGACGAACTGGTAGCCCTCGGGGTCGTCGCAGTCGGTGGTCGCCGCCGGGCCCGATTTTCGATCGTAGCCGGCGTACGTCGGGTTCTCGACGTCGACCCAGAACCGCACGCTGTCGGCCTCCGGCGGATCGTGGCGCACCGGCAGCGGCAGCGCGGGCGGCGTGGAGTCGCTCGCCGTGACCCACGCGACCGCGTGGGTCGCGGGCTGGATCGCGTCCGCCGCGGGACCGCCGCGCACACACACGACGGTGAGCCCGTCGGCGGTCGGCAGCGGGGCCTCGAACGTCGGCGCCGCGTCGATCGCGAGCGCCGCGCCGTAGCCCGCCTCGTCGCGGCAGTCGGTGCTCTGCGCGGGGCCGGCCTTCGCGCGGTAGTGCGTGAAGCCCTCGCTCGCGGTGAGCGTCACGCGGATCGTCGTGTTGGTCTCGCTCGGCCGCTGGTAGCGCGCGGTCTCGCGCGCCGAGTCGATCACCGCGCCCGACGCGAGCGGACAGCCCGTCGCCGCGAGATCGATCGCGCCGTCGACGAAGCACGCCGACAGGCCCGCGACCGGGATCGCGTAGCTGACTCCGTCGTACGTCGCGGGGCCGCTCGCCTCGAGCTCGCACGGGCGACCGAGGTGACAGATCGCGTGCGGCCGCTCTTCGCCCGTCGTGTTGATCACCGCGAAGATCGCGCCCGACGCGTCGAGCAGCGGCGAGCCCGAGCTGCCGGTGCGGATCTCGGGGCAGTCGTTGGCGACCGCGTCGGGCCACAGCCACTCGAACTCGACGAGCGAGACGCGCTCCCCCAGCGTGCAGCGCCCGAGGCGCAGGTGCTCCTCGGGGTCGTCGCCGGTCGCGAGCGGCGCGCCGACGTTCGTGATCGCCGCGCCGGTCGCGGGCAGGGCGGTCGCGAGCGCGATGCCCTCGATGCCCGCGGTGCGCAGCGCGCCCACCGTCGTGTCGAGCTCGAGCACCGCGAGATCGGTGCCGCGCATGCTCGAGAACGCCGCGACCTCGACGGCGACCGCGTGCTGCGCGTCGACGGTGTCGGTGAAGAAGCGGAACACGACCTCGCCCGGCTCGTCGAGCACGCGACCCTCGAACGACTCGTCGTTCTCCCACCACAGCGTGCAGTGCCCCGCGGTGAGCGCGTAGGCCGGCGCGTCGTCGTCGCCGCCGACGTCGAGCAGGGTCGCGGTGCACGACGAGGGGACGCGCGCGCGTCCGATGCCGCGATAGCGCGCGTTCGCGCCGTCGGCGTCGTGCAGGACCTCGGAGCGCGGCACGCTCGCGTCGGGCTCGACGTGCGCATCGGGCTCGACGTACGCATCGGGCGCGACGTGCGCGTCGGGTGGCACGTACGCGTCGAGCGGGACGCGGGCGTCGACGGCACCGCCGTCGATGGGATCGGCAGCATCGTCGTCGCCGCACGCGACGAGCGCGAGCGCGCCGAGGATGGAAGCGAAGGCTGGGCGGAGCAGGGCGAGTCGCATGGTCTTCTCCGCTTGGCAGTGCCGGTTCGCTTCCGTGACCGGCTCAGGAATTTTCAGAACACGACGCGCGCGCCCACGCCCCCCGCGCCGCGCGCCGGATCGACCCACGGCGCGAGCGAGAAGGGACGCTGCAAGCTGGGATCGAGATCCGGCGGCAGGCTCCGGCTTCCGCCGCGCTGTCGCTCTCCCGCGAGCACGAGCAGCACGCCGCCCACCGCGCCGAGCACGACCCCGCTCGCGAGGCCGATCCACGCCGCGGTCCACGCCTCGTCGACGCCCGCGAGCTCGCCGGGCGCGCACGCGCCCTCGTCGCGGCACCTCGGCGACGCGCCGTTCTCGATCGTGAACGCGACGACCCCGCCGACCGCGAACGTGATCAGCCCGAGGATCCCGCCGGTGAACAGCGTCCACCCGATGATCGGCACCGCGGGATCGTCGAGGGGATCGCCCGAGGGACGCGGCGCGTCGAGCGCGCGCAGATCGGCGAGGTGACCCTCCAGCCGAGCGCGCTCGTCGTCGTCGATCGCCGCGTCGCTCGCGAGGTAGGCCTCGAGGTGCGACGCGGCCTGCGCGTGCTGGCCGGCCTGGTGGTGCGCGAGGTAGAGCTCGTAGCGCAGCGCGGGATCCCCCGAGGTCGCGCGCGCCTCCTCGAGCACGTCGATCGCGAGCTCGTGATCGCCCTCGCGCAGCGCCGCGCGTGCCTCGTCGAGCGCCTCGTCGGTCTGCGCCGCTGCGAGCGCAGGGACGCAAGCGAGCGCGAACACCAAGAACGCGGCGGCGCGTGACACGCGCGAGTGCTGGCACGCCGTCCGCGTCCGAGCACGCCGGCGTGCTCTCGGCGTCTCCCGTGGCTACTTGTCCGATCGCAGCGGAGGTCGGGCCGATGATCGTCGATTGTCCTGCGTGCGGTGCTCGGAATCGCGTGCCTGCGACGCGCGTCTCGGATCATCCGAAGTGCGGTCGGTGCAAGACGCCGATCGCGATGACCACGCCGGTCGAGGTCGGCAGCGCGGAGGACTTCGACGAGCTCGTCAGCAGCTCGCCGATCCCGGTGCTCGTCGACTTCTGGGCCGCGTGGTGCGGCCCCTGCCGCGTGGTCGCGCCCGAGCTCGAGAAGCTCGCGCGCAGCCGCGCCGGTCGCGTGGTCGTCGCGAAGCTCGACACCGAGGCGGTGCCCGAGGTCGCGGCGCGCTACGGAATCCGTAGCATCCCGACGATGATCCTCTTCCGCGCGGGGCGCGAGGAGAAGCGCGCCAGCGGCGCGATGCCCGCCGAGCAGATCGCGCTCGCCGTCGGCGTGTGATCCGCGGCGTCGCGGGTCACTCCGACGTCGCCGAGGCGCGCAGCGCGTCCGCGAGCGCGCGTGCCGCGGGACCGCTGCGCTCGCGCTTCGGGAGCACCACGTGCGCCTGCACCGCGAAGTCGCGCGCGGCAGGCGCGAGCCGCGACAGCGCGCCGCGCGCGAGCTCGTCCGCGACGTCGTCGCGCGGGAGGATCGCGAACGCGCGACCGCCCGCGAGCAGCGCCTTCGCCGTACCGACGTCGGGCACCGTCCAGCGGCGCTGACCGCGCAACCACCCGCGCGGCGCGCGCTCGGGCGCGGGCCCGGTGTCGGCGAGCACGATCTGCAGCATGCGCTCGACCTCGCCGCGCTTCGGTCGGCGAGACGCGAGCGGGTGCGCCGCTCCGACCACCGGCGCGAAGCGGACGATGCCGATGGGATCGGGGTCGGCTCCGTCGGGCAGCACCGTCGTGACCGCGACGTCGACGCTCGTGTCGCGCGCGGCGTGCTCCGCGCCGGTGCGGAGCTGGTGCTCGACGCGCACGCGCGTGCTCCGCGACACCGACTGCATCGCCTCGAGCGCCCGCGCGACCCACGCGCGCGGGACCACGCCGTCGATCGCGACGCGCAGCTCGGCTTCCCAGCCGAGCGCGATCGTCTGCGCGAGCGCCTCCAGCGAGTGCGCGTCCTCGAGCAGCGCGCGGGCACGATGCGCGACGATCGCGCCCGCCTCGGTCGGCACGAGGCGCCGCCCCTCGAGCGCGACGAGCGGCTGCCCCACCGCGTCCTGGAGCACGCCGAGCGCGTGGCTGAGCGCCGAGTGGCTCCGGCCGAGCGCGCGCGCGGCCGCGTGGACGCTCCCTCGCTCGCAGACCGCGACGAACATCGCCCACTGGTCCAACGTCGCGCGCGCGAACCGGCCATGTTCGAAATTGTCGTCCATGAGCGCGCATTTTACGCGCTCATCGGTTCAACGAATCGACGCTAGAGCACGCTGGCGGCTGCCGTCGGGTGGCCGACGGAGGTCCTCATGCACGCTCGTCGCTCGCTCGCCTCGCTCGTCCTCGTCGTCATCGTCAGCGCCTGCGGCTCGGCCGGAAGGCCGCTTCCGCTGCGTCGCGACCCGTTCCCGACGGCCGACCTCACGCTCGTCTGGCACGGCACCGGCGAGGCGCATCGGCTCGAGGACGGCGTGTGGCAGCGCCGGCCGGAGCACGACTACGAGCTCACCGTCGTGCAGCGACGCTACGGCGATCGGTGGGAGTCGACGAAGGAGATGCATCGGCGACACCCCGACTACGACGGATCGGCCGGGCCGCGCGACCAGACGCTCCACTTCACCGTGCTCCTCCCGGCGCACGACGAGGGCGGCGACGCGCTCCCGCTCGCGATCGAGTCGACGCTCGGCGATGGGGCCGGCCGCGCGGACCCTCGCTTCGAGGCCGCGACGCTGCGCATGCGCGCGAACGTCTCGAGCATGGCGCCGTTCGACACGTACGTGATCGAGCAGCGCTATCGCTACGCCGAGGGCGCGCTCGACGAGACGGTGCGCCTCGTGCGCGCCGGCGCCGAGGGCGATCAGGAGTGGGTGCGCATCGACGAGCGCGCGCAGCTGTTCGCGAGCGCGCGCTTCGACGAGCCGCCCACGGTGCGTGCGCCGCGCTGACCCAGCGCGCTCTCGACAGTTCGCGCCACCTTGCGACCGTTGGCGACACGCGATGGCTGAGAACCTCCCTCAGGAGACGATCGTGCCCATGAGAACGTTCGCGCTCGCGTCTTCGATCCTGCTCGCGCTCGCGGGCTGCGCGCCGACTTCGGCCGAGCTCGATGCGGCGCTGCCCGTCGACGCCGCGCGCATCGACGCTTCGATGCCCGACTCGGCGCTCGTCGACACCGGGACACGCGACGCGGCGGAAAGCGACGCCGCGATAGCGAGCGATGCCGGGCCCACGATCCTCACGCTCACGGGCCACGACTTCGGCGTCGGGCCCGAGGTGTTCCTCTATCACTCGATGCGCGAAGGAACGGACGGCGCCGAGCTCACGAGCCTCGATCCCGAGATCGGCGCGTACGCCGGCTCGATCGCGGGGATGACCGCAGGCGGCGTCGGATGGCCTCGCTACGTCACGCACGCCGGCCGCCGCGTGATGGAGATGCGCTCGCCCGACGGCGCCGACCAGAACATGCGAGGCGTGGTGATGCGCTTCGACGCGACGCCCTCGTTCTTCATCAGCTACCGCGTGACCATCCCGCCGGACGCGCACTTCCCGGGCGCGGCGGCGCCGCGCACGCCGGGGGCGCGGAGCAACTGGAAGATCGCGTGGTTCAACCAGGGCGGCGTCGGCAGCGGCGCCGGCTCGGATCTCGTCGTGCCCACTGCGGTGAGCGGCGGGCTGCACCTCATCGGCAACCAGTCCGCGCACACCTGGTGGGGCCCCGGCATCGCGATGGTGTGGGACTGGGACGACTGGAACGTCGTCACGTGCTCTCACATCGCCGAGGGCGATCCGCGCAGCGAGCCCGGCGACGTGGTGTTCGCGATCACCACGCCTCGCACCGGCACGACGGTCCGCAGCTGGCGCGACACGCTGATCCGCGAGGACACGCCGGTCGCGGGCTTCGACCGCCTCTACTTCCCGGCGTGGATCGGAAACGACGACGACACGCACGAGGGCACGCAGGCGTACTTCGCCGATCTCTACCTCGCGCTCGGCGAGCACGCGCAGGCGCGCGTCGAGCTCTGCGACGCGCCCGAGTGGGACGCGTGTCGCCATCGCTTCGTCGTCCCGCCGCTCGAGTGGACCGAGGACACGATCCGCGTGGCACCGCACCCGTCCGAGCTGGCCGCCTCCACGCACTGGTTCGTCACGACCGCCACGGGCGAGCGCTACGCGGGCGCGCTCGCCGATCTCTGAGCCGCCGGATCAGCGGCGATCGGCCGCGCAGCGCGCCGCGTACTCCGCGGGCGTGGTGCCGATCAGCGCCTTGAAGTCGCGGATGAAGTGCGACTGATCGAAGTACCCGAGATCGAACGCGAGGCGCGCCCAGTCCTGCGCCTCGCCGGCCGCGAGCCGATCGGTCGCCTCGTGCAGCCGATAGCGCTGGATGACCCACTTCGGGCTGACGCCGACGTAACGGTCGAAGAGGCGCTGCAGCGTGCGCGGCGTGGTCGCGAGGCGCGCCGCCATGTGCTCGACGCGCAGGATCTCGCGCTCGCGCTGCACGAGCTCGATCGCGCGCCCCACCGCGTCGACCTGCGGATCGGGCTCGGGCCGGTGGCGCAGCAGCACCTCGTCGGCGATCGCGGCGCGCGCGTCGAGATCGTCGGTCGCGAGCACGCGCGCCCGCAGCGTCTCGGCGTCGTCGCCGAGGACCTCGCGCAGCGGGATCGCGCGCCCCGTGATGCGCGAGACCGGGTACGTGACGAACGGCGCGAACGCGCCCGGTCGCAGCTTGATCCCGAACACCTCGCCGCGTCCCTCGAGCGTGCGCGAGAAGCGCCCGAGCACCACGCCGCGCACCCGCGCGTCGCCTTCCTCGTGCTCGCGGCTGCGCTCGATCGAGAAGTGCACCGAAGGATGCGCGAGCACCTCGGAGACGTAGGGCTCGTCGAGATCCCAGCGCACGCTCCAGTAGTGCTCGACGATCGACGCGAGCTCGGGCGCGGGCGCGCGCCGCTCGTGATCGAAGCGCGCAGCGCCCGCACCGGGCCGCAGGATTCCGCGAGGTCGCGTCGGAGCCACGCGACGAGGTTACGCGCGGATCAGGGCAGCTGCCCGCCCGTGATCCACGCCTGGAGCGCCGCATGATCGTCGGCGTCGAGGCACGCGGGGCGTCCGACGTCGAGCGTGGGATCGCCGGTGCACACGCCGCCGCGCGGCATCGTGCCGTTCTGGATGCGCACCAGCATGCACGCGCCCTGCGTCATGCCCGCGCAGCTGCCCGCGGCGATCTGCGTCGACGCGTAGTCGCGCACGTTCAGCGCGGACGCGCTGCCCGTCGTGTGGCACGGGCCGCAGAGCGACTCGAGCATACCCTGGATCGTCGCGTAGCGCACGGCGCAGCCGTCGTCGGGCGTGCCGTCGCAGTCGTCGTCGACGCCGTCGCCGCAGGTCTCGCTCGGCGCGGGCAGCGTCTCGCCGACGCACGCGCCGTACGCGGTGCCGAGCGCGTCGCACGTCTGGGTCCCCGCGCTGCACACGCCGACGCCCTGGGTGCCCGGAGGTCCGGTGTAACAACCGCTCGTCGAGCCCGGCGCGCAGGCGCAGCCGTCGCCGTCTTCGTTGATCGCGCCGTCGCAGTCGTCGTCGACCGCGTTCGCGCAGGTCTCGGGCTCTGGCAGCACGTCGCCGACGCAGTCGCCGTAGCCGGTGCCGTCGGACAGGCACGCCTGCTCGCCCGCCGCGCACGCGGCGACACCTTCGGTGCCCGCAGGCCCGGCGTAGCAAGCGCGCGTGGTGCCGGGCTGACATGCGCAGCCCTCGCCCTCTTCGTTGACCGCGCCGTCACAGTCGTCGTCGGCGTCGTTCGCGCAGGTCTCGCTCGAGGGCCGCACCTCTCCGACGCATGCGTCGACGTACGAGCGACCATCGGCCGCGCACGCGCGCGTGCCCGCGACGCAGATGCCGACGCCCGCGCTGCCCGCGGGCCCGCCGTAACAGGAAGTCGACGTGCCGGGCGTGCACACGCAGCCCGCCTCGCTCTCGTTGACGGTGCCGTCGCAGTCGTCGTCGATCGCGGTGGCGCAGTCCTCGGCGCGCGGCAGCGTCTGTCCGGTGCACGCGCCGAAGCCGCTGCCGTCGATCGCGCAGGTGTGCGTGCCGGCGACGCAGGCGCCGACGTCGCGCGTGCCCGAGGGGCCCTCGTAGCAGGTCTCGACCGCGCCCGGCGTGCACGCGAGCGTGCGCGCGTCGGGGTCGTCGCTCGCGTCGTCGCGCGCGGGCGCGTCGAGCGGGACGCCGGCATCGGAGCGCGCTGCGTCGACGTCTGGCGCGACGTTCTCTTCGCAGGCGGAGGAGGAGAGGAGGAGCAACGCGAGCGAGCATCGACGAGCGAACGAGCGGAGATGCAGCATGGCTCGATCGCTACACGAGCCCTCGCTCCGCGAAGTCGGGAGAAGCCCCGAGCCGCTGCAGGGGGTTCCCGTCTTGCCAGGGCCCGCGGACGAGGTCCCTCGCTGCGGGAATCGAGTTTCTCGCTGCGAGAATTCGGTCCCTCGCTGCGAGAATTCGGTCCCTCGCGCGCGTGACTCGGCGCGGCCTTCGGAGCGCGCGATCCCTCGCGGGGATCGACGCTCTCGCGCTGGGGATCGCGCCGCGCGCATCGGGGATCGCGGCGGGCGCGCCGGGGATCGTCGTGCGCGCGCCGGGGATCGACGGATCGAGCCGAGGGATCGAAATTTCGCAGCGAGGGATCGCGTCGCGCCAGCCGGGGATCCGATGCGCGCGACGAGGGAGCGCGCTGCGCGATGTGGGGATCTTCGGCGCGACCGAGGGGATCGTGGTCGCGAGCCGCGATTCGCGCCCAGAAATGCCGAGGGCGGCAGCCCGCCGGGCCGGCGATGCTCGCCGAGACCCGTGCGGACGTACCGCCCTCGTTGCGTGGATCCGTCTCTCACCCGCGCGGTATCGCGCTCTCGAGCCCCGCGGCCGAGACGTTCCGCTCGATCCACCGCCACCGTCGGAGAGCAAGCGGGGCTGGGGCCCCGCGCGCAGCGTTTGGGGTGGGGGGACCCGTCCGGCTTCGCCGGACGGGGGGAGGGGTCTTCCAAGACCCCTCCCGCCGACTCAGTTACGCAGCGGCTTGTTGTTCATGAGCATGTACTGCATGCGCTCCTGGCTCTTCGGCTCGCCGCAGAGGCTGAGGAACGCCTCGCACTCGAGGTCCAGGATCTCCTGCTCCGTGACCTCGTGGGTGTGACCCGCCGCGCCGCCGCAGAGCACCTCCGCGACCTTCGTCGCGATCTTCGCGTCGTGCTCGCTCGCGTGGCCGCCCGCGACCAGCGTGTCGACCATCATGCGCAGCGTCGCGATGCCGTTCTCGCCGGGCAGCACGTACGCGCGCGGCGTCGGCGCGTGGTAGCCGCTCTCCGCGAGCCCGATCGCGCGCTGCTTCGCCTCGTGCACCTGGCGCGCACGATCGAACGACACGCCATCCGTCTTGCGGAAGTAGCCGAACTGCTGCGCCTCGACCGCGCTCGTCGCGACGCTCGCGAGCGCGATGTTCTTGAACACCTGCGTGACGATCGCGTAGGTGTCGACGTTCGCGCCCTGCACGACGCCGTCGAGCGCGCGCCACAGCATGTTCAGGTTGCCCGCGCCGCCCGGCAGCAGGCCCACGCCGACCTCGACGAGGCCCGCATAGGTCTCCGCCGCCGCCTGCACCGCGTCGCACCCGAAGCAGAGCTCGAGACCACCGCCGAGCGTCATGCCGTAGGGCGCCGCGACCACCGGCACCGCCGCGTACTTCATGCGCTGCGTCGCCTGCTGGTAGCCCTTCACCATCGTGCGCAGCTGGTCCCACGCGCCCTGCTGCGCGGCCATCACGACGCCGAAGAGGTTCGCGCCGACGCAGAAGTGCTCGCCCTGGTTGACGATCACCATCGCGCGGAAGCTCTCCTCCGCCTTCGCCGACGCCTCGTGCAGCATCGAGATCACGTCGGGATCGATGCTGTTCGCCTTCGTCTTGAACGTGACGCCGAGCACGCCGTCACCGAGGTCCCACGCCTCCGCGCCCGCGTTCTGCAGCACGGGCGAGGCCGCCTTCGGCTGCGGCTTCGCGGCGTCGCGGTAGCCGCCTCCGACGCTCGCCGCGCCGCCGCTCGCTGCGCGCCCGCGCAGCTCCGCGAGGGTGACCTCGCGCGGATCCTTCGCGCGCTCTACGTAGTGGCCCTTCGCGAGATCCCACACCGCGCCGTCCTCGCGGTAGAAGCCCTTCGCGCCCTTCGCCTTCATGTCGAGGATCGACTTCGGCAGCGCGACGCCGTCCTTCACCATGCGGTCGGTCGTCTCGACGAAGCCGAGCGCATCCCACGTCTCGAAGGGGCCGAGCTCCCAGTTGTATCCCCAGCGCATCGAGTCATCGATCGCGACCACGTCGTCCGTGATCTCGCCGATGCGGCGCGCCGAGTACGCGAGCGCGCGCGAGAGCACCTTCCACGCGAACTGACCCGCCTTGCCCTGGTCCGCGACGAGCGCGCGCACGCGCTCCTTCGGGTCCTCGATCTTCGAGATCTTCTTCGTCGCCTTCGCGATCTCCTCGTCGCCGCCCTTGAGGCGGTACTCGGTCGTCGCGGGGTCGATCGCCTCGCTCTCCGCCTTGCTCTTGCCGCGGCGGTAGAAGCCGGCCTTCGTCTTGTTGCCGAGGAGCTTCTTCTCGACCATCTGGCGGATGAAGCCGGGGACCTCGAAGACCTTGCGCTCTTCGTCCTCCGGCAGCGCCTTGAAGCAGTTGTCGGCGACGTGGACGAACGTGTCGAGGCCGACGAGATCCGCGGTGCCGAACGACGCGCTGCGCGGGTGGCCCATCGGGCTGCCCGTGATGTTGTCGACGTCCTCGGGCTTGAGGCCTTCCTCGAGCATGAGGTGGATCGTCGTCATCATGCTGTGCACGCCGATGCGGTTGCCCACGAAGTTCGGCGTGTCCTTGCCGACGACGATGCCCTTGCCGAGCACGTCGCGTCCGAAGCGCGCGATGCGCTCCATCGACGCGGGATCGGTCTCCGGGCCCGCCACGAGCTCGAGGAGCTTCATGTAGCGGACCGGGTTGAAGAAGTGCATGACCAGGAAGTTCTTCTTGAACTGCTGGCTGCGCCCTTCGACCATGTCGTGGATCCGCAGGCCCGACGTGTTCGACGCCACGATCGTGTGCGGCTGGACGACCTTCTCGAGGCGCTCGAAGAGCGCGCGCTTGATGTCGAGGCGCTCGATGATCGCCTCGACGATCAGGTCGCACTGACCGGCCTTCTCGAGGTCGTCCTCGAGGTTGCCGACGCTGACGAGCTTCGCGCTCGAGGGGTGGAAGAACGCGGCGGGCCGCGCCTTGAGGGTCGCGGCGAGGGCGCCCGCGGGGATCGCGTCGCGCTTCGCCTTGGGCGCGTCCTTGGGCGTGTCCTTCGGCACGATGTCGAGCAGCAGCACCTCGAGCCCCGCGTTCGCCATGTGCGCCGCGATGCCGCTCCCCATCACGCCGGAGCCGAGCACCGCAACCCGCCGGATCGCCTTCGCCATCGTCCGTGACCTCCTCGAAGAGCTTCGCGGCGATGAGCCCGCGAAGCAGCAAACAATCGGGGTCCCGGCTGCGCGAACGGCGCGGCCGGGGGCGAGAACATCCGCGCATTTCGAGGTGCTTGCAAGGCGGTTTCACGCAGTGCGTCAAAGACGCTTCGGTGCGCGAGGCGAGCGGCGGGGTTGGTACTCGGGGCTGTGGTTCATTGGCCGCGAGCGCGCGCGGCGTGCGCTCACCCGAGCAGCGCGCGCAGCACCTCGCGCGCTTCCACTCGGCCGCGCGCGAACCGCGCTCCGTTCCCCTCGTAGTCGACCGTCCCGTCGTCCACGCCCGCGCTCATCTCGGCGTAGAGGCCCGCGAGATCCGGCGTCATCCCCGCCTGCTGCAGCGCGCCCGCGACCGCCTCGCGCGGCACGCGCACCGTGTGGATCTCACGACCGAGCAGCGCGCTCAGCTCCTTCGCGACGTCGTCGAACGACACGTCGCGGGGCCCCGCGAGCTCGATGACCGCGCCGCGTCCTTCCGCCGGTCCCTCGAGCAGCGCCTTCGCGCCCGCCTCGCCGATGTCGCGGGTCGCGATCATCGGGATGCGCTTGCTCGGATCGAACGTGCTCGGCAGCACGCCCTGGCCCTTCACCGCGCCGATCAGGCTTCCGACGTTCTCGACGAAGTACGCCGGGCGCAGCCACGTGAAGCGCGTCGTCGCGATGCGGCCGAGCTCGCGCTCCGCGTGGTGCACGGTGCGGATCGGCCCCGTGCCCTTCGCGTGCTGCGCGCCGATCGACGAGAGGAACACGACGTGCGGTACCTTCGCGCGCTCGATCGCGCGGCCGAGCGCCGCGGTCATCTGCGCCTTCTCCGCGAGGTTGTCGTTCGACGCGTAGTCGGGCGGGAGCAGCAGGAACGCGCCCTCCGCGCCCTCGAGCGCCTTCGCGAGCGCGGCGTCGTCGCCGAGCGACGCGACCGCGACCTCCGCGCCCTTCGCGCGCCACGGCGCGCCCTTGTCCTCGCTGCGCACGACGACGCGCACCTTCCGCCCTGCCGCGAGCAGCGTCTCCGCGATGACCCCGCCCACGTGACCGGTGACTCCTGCGACGACGAACATGGCTGCTTCCTCCTCGGGCGCGCTCTCTCTCGCGCCGACGGAGCTCGTTGTGCGGCCCGCGCCGTCATTCGTCGCATCGATGCTATGGATGAACATCATGCACGAGACGAATCTCGCCGCGATCGACCTGAACCTCCTCGTCGCGCTCGACGCGCTGCTCGAGGAGCGCAGCGTCACGCGCGCCGCGCGACGCCTCGGGCTGAGCCAACCCGCGACCAGCCACGCGCTCGCGAGGCTGCGCGAGCTGGCGCGCGATCCCTTGCTCGTGCGCAGCGGCGCGGCGCTGGTGCCGACGCCGCGCGCCGAAGCGCTCGGGCCCGCGGTGCGCGCGATCCTCGGAGACATCCGCCGCACGCTCGAGGGCGAGCGCTTCGATCCCGCGACCGCTCGGCGCGCGTTCACGATCGGCACCGCGGACTACGGCGAGCTCGTGCTGCTGCCGTCGCTCCTGCGCCTGCTCGCGCGCGAGGCGCCGGGGATCGACATCGTGGTGCGCCCGGTGCCGGAGGACTCCGGCGAGGCGCTCGCGTCGGGGAAGCTCGACCTCGTGATCGTCGCGAGCTCGAGCGCCGGCGTGCCGTCGACGCTCGAGCAGCGGCGCCTCTTCGACGACGGGTTCTCGTGCCTCGTGCGCGCGGATCACCCGGTGCTCGACGAGCCGTGGACGGTCGAGCGCTTCGCCGCGATGGGCCACGTGTTTATCGCGCCGCACGGCACGCGCGGAGGTGTGGTCGACGACGCGCTCGCGCGCATCGGGCTCGCCCGGCGCGTGGTCGTGATGGTGCCGAGCTTCCTCGGCGCGCCCGCGATCGTCGCGGAGAGCGACCTCGTCGTGACGCTCCCCTCGCGGCTCGCCGCGCGCATCGCCGATGCGTTCGCGCTGCAGGTGATCGCGCCGCCGGTGCCGCTGCCTCGCTTCACGCTCGTCGCGCTGTGGCACGACCGCTCGCATCGCGATGTCGCGCACACGTGGATGCGCAACGCGGTCGCCGCCGCCGCGCGCGAGCTCTCGCCGCCGCGAGCGCCGCAAGCAGCACGAGGGCGGGCACGCCACCGCGCGACGAGCGACTGATCGCACAGCTCGCGACGCGTGGCGCGTCGTCCACCCCGCCGTCGAGCGCGCGCTGGGGCACGACCTCGCCGCGGATGCGCAGCACGAGCGGTGAGCGCCGCGCCGGCGTGCCGATGCGCGCGACGGTCGCGACGATCGTGACCCGCTGATCGTGAAGCGCGCCCACGTGATCGGGGCGCAGCGTCACCACGATCTCGCCGCGGCCCGCGCCGTTCACGAGGCCCGAGAAGCGCGGCGCGTGCACATCGAGGCGCGGATCGGCGACGCGCGTCGGCTCGACGTGGCCCTCCATCGCGCGCGACCGCTCGCTCGACGCGTCGACGATGCGCACGCGGCGCGTGATCGTCGGGCCGCCGACCACCACGCGCCCGAGATCGAGCACCGCCTCCGCGAGCTCGTCGCGCGCCGGCTCGCCCACGCCGCGCGAGATGCGCAGCTCGTCGAGCTCGCCCTCGAGCGCGCCGTCGAGCGCGCCGTGATCGCCGGGGTGCGCGCCGACGTGGAGCAGCCCTTCGCCGACGACGTGACGGCGCGCGGGGATCGCGACGTCCTCGTGGCGATCGTCGAGCTCGAAGCGCACGCGTCGCGCGGTGTGATCGACGCGCACCGCGACGCGATGGGTGCGCGCGTCGTCGATCACGAGCGTGCTGCGGACGCCCCACGCGCCGCGCCGGGGCGTGCGATCGCCGAACACGATCGCGATGCCGTGCTCGGCGCCGGCGTCGTCCATCCAGCGCACGCCGTCGAGCGATCCGGCGCGCGCGAGGACGCCGAAGTCGACGAAGCGATCGTCGCGCCCCGCGGGCTTCGCGACGACGAGCCAGCGCGCGCCCTCGGGCGCATCGTGGAGCCGCAGCGTGGCCTCGACGGTCAGGCTCGACGCGCCGAACGCGAGCGCGGCGTGCGGTCCCGCGACGAGGTGCGCGCCCCGCGAGAAGCGCCCGTCGCGCGCCGGGCCACGCAGCGGGATGCGGGGCGCGTCGAGCGATGCGGGCTGGCCGTCGAAGCGCGCCCAGAGGACCGGGCGGGCGCGTGACGCGGCGGCCGCGCCCTCGTCGCGCACGCCCTCGCCGACCACGCGCAGCACGGGATCGACACGCTGCGTGGCGCCGACGGTCTCGGCCTCGGCGACGTCGTGGAGCGCGCGCACCGTGGTGGGGCGCGCGTCCGCGAGATCCTCGCGCTCGCCGGGATCGCTCGCGAGGTCGTAGAGCTCGAGCGCTCCGTCGACGCGCTCGATCAGCTTCATCGAGCCGCGGCGCACCGCGACGCGCGACGCGATCTCACCGGGCCCGCCGCTCGCTTCGTCGCAGGTCCAGATCAGATCGCGTGGGTCGATCGCCGCGTCGTGTCCGACGAGCACGCGCGCGATCGACGCTCCGTCGACGACGGCGGGCGCGCCGACGCCCGCGAGCTCACCGAGCGTGGGGAGCAGATCCACGAGCCCGACCGGCACGTCGCGCACCGCGCCGGCCGGCACGACGCCGGGCCAGCGCGCGATCAAGGGCACGCGGATGCCGCCCTCGGTGAGGTCGCGCTTGCCGCCGCGGAACGGGCCGCTCGACGCGAAGAACGCCGCGTGGTGCCCGTCGGTCGTCGCGGGGCCGTTGTCGCTCGCGACGAGGATCAGCGTGCGCGACGCGAGGCCGAGCGCGTCGACGTGATCGACGATGCGCCCGACGTGGTCGTCGAAGCGCGTGACCAGCGCGGCGTACGCGCGGTCGACGTCGGGCCACGGCGCGTCGGCGTAGGGGCCGTCGTCGGGCGCGACGAGCTCGCGATGCGGGAGCGTGGTCGCGAGCACGACGAAGAAGGGCTGGCCCCGCCGTGCGGCGCGATCGATCTCGCGCGTCGTCTCCTCGACGAAGAGCTCGGGCGCCCAGCGCGCGCGTCCGTCCTCGACGTTGCCCTCGAGCGGGATTCGCTCGCCGTCGACCCAGATCCACTCGGGCCAGTGATCGGCCGCGAGGAACTGGTCGAGCACGACCATCGAGCGATCGAAGCCCATCGCCCACGGACCGACGAGCGCCTGGTGCGCGGTGCCGTCCGCGAGCTCGCCGCCGAGGCCCCACTTGCCGGCGATCGCGGTGTGATAGCCCGCGCCGCGCAGCAGATCGGCGATCGTCACCTCGTCGATCCGCAGCGTGCCGTTGGGGTACTGGTTCGCGCCGACCGGACAGTGCCCCGCGTGCAGGCCCGTCATCAGCACGCAGCGCGACGGCGCGCAGACCGGCGCGCCCGCGTACGCGGCGGTGAAGCGCATGCCTTCGCGCGCGAGCGCGTCGATGCGCGGCGTGTGGATGCGCGTCTGTCCGTGCACGCCGAGATCGCCCCAGCCGAGATCGTCGCCGAGGATCAGCACGACGTTCGGGCGCTCGACCGGCTGCGCGCGCGCGACCGGGACGACGAGGAGCGAGAGCACGAGCAGCGAGACGAGGCGCACCGTGCGTCACTCCTCGTCGCGCGCGCAGCGGAAGCCGACGTGCTCGAGCGCGCTCTCGGGCGTGGCGCCCATGCGCGCGGAGACGCGATGTCCGTGGCACGCGTCCTCGGCGCAGAGGAACGAGCCGCCGCGCATCACGCGCTGCGATCCCGGGCCGGGCACGAACGGCGCGTCGTCGTCGCGCAGCGGGTACGGGACGAGCCAGCTCGACGTCCACTCCCACACGTTGCCGAGCAGATCCGCGAGGCCGAGCGCGTCGCGCGTGAACGATCCCACCGGCGCGTGCAGCGCGAAGCCGTCCTCGACGTCGTTGCGCGCAGGGAAGGAGCCCTGCCACACGTTCGCGCGCCACGCGCCGTCACGCGCGCGCACGTCGAGCGATGCACGACGCGCGGCGTGCTCCCACTCGACCTCCGTCGGCAGCCGCGCGCCCGACCAGCGACAGAACGCGTCGGCGTCGGTCCACGACACCTGCGTGACCGGATGATCGGGCGACGCGCCGGGCGCGGACGGACCGAGCGGCGCGCGCCAGGTCGCGCCGGGCTCGAGGCGCCAGGTGCCGCGCGCGAGATCGAACACGCTGGCGTCGCCGTGGCGCTCCGCGTTGGTCACGTGGTGCGTCTCGTCGACGAAGCGCGTGAAACGCGCGACGCTCACCTCGTCGGCGTCGAGGTAGAAGGGCGCGACCTCCGCGACGAACGTCGGCGCTTCGAGCGCGAGCGCGTCGTCGCTCCCGACGCGGACGTGCCCGCCCGGGATCGCGACCATCCCGACCGGCACCGGGCCGCGCGGCATCGCGGGGCGCTCGCGATCGACGCTCGCGGCGGTGCGCGACGGACCGCAGGCCGCGAGCGACACGCACACGAGCACGAACCCGACGCGAACTGCAGCGCTCCCTCCGCTCACGGCGCGCGGATGGTATCGCGATCACTCGGACGAGAGCTCGACTCGAACGCGCGCGGTCTCGCCGGCACGGACGACGACCGGCACGCGACGGTTGCCGCTCCCGAGCGGCCTCAGCTCGAGCGTCTGTCGGCCCGCGGGCAGCGAGAACGTGCCCGGCGTCTGTCCGAGCCGCTCGCCGCGGAAGTACACGTCGGCCCACGCGCCGGTGGTGACGACCGCGACCCTGCCGGGGGCGCTCACGCTCGTCGCGATGCGCGCGAGGCGCGCTTGCGCGGCGCGCGGCACCACGGGCGCGGCGGCGACCGGCTCGGGCTCGGGCGGCGGCGGTGCGATGACCGGCTCGGGCGGAGGTGCCGCGGGCGGCGGCAGCGAGGGTGCCAATCGGGCCGCGGACGGACTGGCACGCTCTTCACGCGATGAGTCACGCAACGTCGTGACTGCGATGATCACGAGCCCGAGCACGATCGCGGCGAGCGCGCCCGCGGCGATCGGACGCGCCCTCGACTGCGCGCCTCGCGGCGCGAGATCGATCGCCGTCATCTCCGGCACCGAGAGCACGCGCAGTGACGCGCTCTCCTGATCGAGCTCGTCGTGCAGCGGCGCGGCGGGCACCGGCGCATCCGTCTGCGCGGCGAGCTGCACGAGCTGCGTCTTGCGCGTCATCGCCTTCGCGAAGAGCGCGTGCATCCACGACGATGCGTCGGCGATCGCGAACGGGCCCCCGTGCTTCGCGATGAAGTGCTCGAGATCCTGGGCCATCGCGCGCGCAGTCGGATAGCGCTCGTCGACCTCGCGCGAGAGCGCGCGCTGCACGATGCGATCGAGGGCGACGGGCGTCCCGGGCCGCACCTCGGTGAGGCGCGGCACCGGATCCTGCGCGACCGCGAAGACGGTCTCGGGATCCGAGCCGCGACGAAACAGCCGACGCAGCGCGATCGTCTCCCAGAGCAACACGCCGAGCGCCCAGACGTCGGCGCGGCGATCCACCGATTGCCCGCGCATCTGCTCCGGCGCCATGTAGGCGAATTTGCCCTTCACGGTGCCAGTCGCGGTGTGGTGGATTCGATTCTCCGCGCGCGCGATCCCGAAATCGACGACGCGCACCGCGCCGTCGTAGGTGACGAACACGTTCGAGGGCGACACGTCGCGGTGGATCACCCCGAGCGGTCTGCCGGTGACGTCGACCAGCTCGTGCGCGGCGTGGAGCCCCTCGGCCGCGTCCGCGACCAGCCGCGCCGCGAAGAGCGGCAGTGCCTCGATCGGCGCCTGCTCGTTGCGCTTGAGCGCGCGATGGACACGCGCGAGCGGCTCGCCCTGCAGGTACTCCATCGCCATGTAGTACGTGCCGTCCGCTTCGCCGAAGTCGATGACGCCGCAGACGTTCGGGTGGTTGATCGTCGCGGCGAGGCGCGCCTCGTCGAGGAACATCTCGACGAACTCCTGCTCGCGCGCGAGGTGCGGGTGGATGACCTTGATCGCGACGACCTTGCCGACGCCCATCGGCCCGCGCGTGTGCGCGAGATAGACGGTCGCCATTCCGCCCTGCGCGAGCTCGAACCGGAGTCGATATCGGCCCAGCGAGCGACGCGCCTCGCGCGGTGGATTCGTGATCTCCCCGGTCGGCTCTTCTCGGAAGAGCGGGACGACGACCGCCATCGATGTCTCCCCGTTCCTCAAGGTCGCAACGTCGGACCGGTGAACGCGGTCTGATCGGAGCCGGACTGCGATGCCGCGATCCCGATCCCGAGCGCGACGGCGAGCACCACCGCGCCGCCTGCGCCGAGGCCGATGCCCCAGTGCAGCCACGTGTCGTCGGAGTGCGAGGTCGGCTCGGCGCGCGCGATCTCCGGCGACACCGCGCCCGCGACGCGTCGCGGCGACGCTCGCGTTCCGTCGCTCGCGACGATTGCGCCGCCCGCGCCGTGCGCGACGACGAAGAGCGAGATCTCCGCCGCCGCGGGCGCCTCGATCACCAGCTCTTCTCCGTGCGCCGACTGCCACGCTCCCGCCGCGCCGAGCCGATACGCGATCGTCACGTCGCGCACGAGCCCGACGGGCGCTCGGAGCAGCGTCGCACGGACCCGCGCCGCGCCTTCGCTCCGAGAGACGTCGACGACGAGCTCGACGCGCCCTCCGAGCGACGCGCGGGCGCGCTCGAACACCGCGCGCAGTCGCGGAGGCGCGCGGCCGTCGAGCACACGATTGGGCTCGAGCGCCGCCAGCAGCGTCAGATCGTGCTCTGCGCCGCGCGCATCGCCGAGCGCGAAGCGCACGAGCGCGCGCTGCTCGTAGAGCGTCGCGAGCTCGTCACGCGCGAGCTCTTCGCCCTGCTCCGCGCGGTCGAGCGCGCTCAGCGCAC
Organism: Sandaracinus amylolyticus; assembly: GCF_000737325.1. Classification (NCBI taxonomy): domain Bacteria; kingdom Pseudomonadati; phylum Myxococcota; order Polyangiales; family Sandaracinaceae; genus Sandaracinus; species Sandaracinus amylolyticus. The sequence goes on along the minus strand of NZ_CP011125.1, from coordinate 6,762,939 downwards.
GCTCGAATTCGGCTTCGTTCGCGGCGTCGATCCCGGCGCGCAGCGACTCGCTCGCGCGCGCGGAGGAGGGCAGTCCGATCAGGCACAATGTCGCGAGCGCGAGGCTTCTCCAATGCGCCATGCGCTCACCGTAGGGCACGGCGCGCGCACCGTGTGTCCGGGCGATCCCCGATTGCTCGCATCGCACGAGAGGACGACAGATCGAGCACATGCTGCGTCGCTCTGCGCTCGTGCTCGGGGGTGCCGTGCTCGCGTGTTGCGCGGCCGATCCGCACGAGGGCAGTTGGGAGCTCCAGATGGCGTCTCCCGATCTCGCGGCGCGTGTGGCGTCGATCGAAGCGAGCGTGCACGAGGGCGGGTGCAGCGGCGACGTGCTCTATCGCGCCGTGCTGCGCGACGGTCAGGCAGGGATGGCGCTGCCGCTGCTCGGGCGCGGAACCTACGGGTTCCGCGCGCATGCGCTCGACGCGGAGTGCGTGATCTTCGCGGAAGGCTGCGTGCAGGTGAGCCTTCCTGCGGGCGATCCGCACGTGCTCGTGGTGCTCGACGAGCGCACGCCGAGCCCGGCGTGCGACTCGAGCGCGTGCGGCGGAGGAGGGTGCCAGTCGGCGGACTCCGGTGCTCCAGTGACGGACTCCGGTGCTCCCGATGCGTCGGAGTCGGCGGACTCCGGTGCTCCCGACGCGAGTCCCACCATCGACGCGAGCGCCCCTCCGCTCGTGCCGTCGAACATCCCCGGCGACACGTTGCTCGCGGGCACGGTCGATCTCGTGCTGCGCGAGGCCGACGGCACGATCGTCATCGACACCGACGCCGCGACGATCGTGCGGGCTTCGGACTCCGCGGATCGGCGCCCCGACGGGCTCGAGGACCGGCTCGTGCCGCAGCTCGGGACCGCGCCCGATCTGCGTGTCTTCGTCCTGCGCTCGCTGCACGTCGAGGAGGGCGCCGACGTGCGCGTGATCGGCGCGGCGGCGCTCGTCTTCGCGGTCGCCGGCGAGGCGATCGTGGACGGAGTGATCGACGTGCGCGGTGGACGCACGACGCCCGAAGCCGCCGGCGCGGGCGGGTTCGCGGGCGGCACCGCGCTCACCCGCAGCGGTGGCGGGCCGGGCGGCGGGCTCGCCGACATCGCGCGCGAGGACGTCGGAGGCGGCGGCGGCGCGCACGCGGGCCGTGGTGGCGCGGGCGGCGCGCGCGGCGGCGTCGTGGGCGGCGCGGCAGGACGCGCGTTCGGCGAGCGCGCGCTCGTGCCGCTGGTCGGCGGATCGGGCGGCGGCTTCGGCGGTGGCGGGGACGCAGGCGGTGTGGGCGGAGGAGGCGGCGGCGCCGTGCAGATCTCCGCGGCGCGCATCCGCATCGGCAGCCGCGGTGGCATCAACGCGGGCGGCGGCGGCGGACGCGGCGGACGAAGCGACGACGGCGGAGGAGGCGGCGGCGCGGGCGGCGCGATCCTGCTCGAGGCGCTCGCGATCGACGTCGACGGCGCGCTCGCCGCGAACGGCGGCGGCGGTGGCGCGGGCGCGAACGTGAGCGTCGAAGGTCGCGCCGGTCAGTCCGGCCGCCTCGGCTCCACGGAGGCGAACGGCGGAGACGGCGCGGGCGAGGGCACGTCGGGCGGCGACGGCGCGGCGGGCGATCGCATCGACGGCGAGGCGGGCGCGAGCGCGTCCTCCTCCGGACTCGACAACAGCGGCGGCGGCGGTGGTGGCGGTGGTCGCATCCACCTCCGCGCCGCGTCGATCGATCGTGACGGCGCGACGCTCTCGCCCGCGGCCGGCGTGACCACCGCCTCGCTGTGAAGCGTCAGGATCCGTCGGCGAGATATCGCCCGGCGTCCTCCCAGAGGCTCGCCGCGAAGCGCGATCGGAAGAACCCGAAGTGTCCGATCTCGCGCGCGCCGAGCTCGCGCGGACGGACCACGCGGACCTCGCGCTCGGCGTTGCGATACACGTCGACCAGCGCGCGCACCGCGCGCTCCGGCGCGTAGCCGTCGTCGCTGATCGCATACGCGCGCAGCCGTCCGCGCCAGAGCGAGAACCACGCGCCATCGCGCTCGCGCGCGCTCACGCCGAGATACTCGGGGTCGCGACCCCACGTCGCCCACTGTCGCGCGACGCCCCCCGGCACGTCCTCACCGCCGCCGAGCGCCTTTCCCGGCAAGTACCCGAGCGTCGCGAGGCTCGCCGGGATCACCGCGTGCCAGAGCATCGCCATGCCCGCGCGGTGCATGCCGTCCCAGTGGCCCCAGTAGCCGCTCTGGCTGCCGACGAAGAGCGCACGCTCGAAGGGCGCGTCGGGCACGAAGCCCATGAGCTGACCGCCGACGCTGTGACCGACGTAGTGCGTCGGCAGACCGCCGAAGCGACGCGCGAGCTCGTCCGTGCCCGCGGCGAGATCGAGCTCGCCCCAGTCGGTGAGCGCGGCGCGCGTCGCGTGCAGCGGCGTCGCGCGCGAGCCGCCGATCCCGCGGTAGTCGATCGTGATCGACGCGAGGCCGTGGTGCGACGCGAGGTGCTTCGCGAACCCGGCGTAGTAGCGGCGCTTCACGCCCATCGCGGGCGCGACGAGCAGCGCGCCGCGCGGCTCTTCGATCGGCATCACGAGATCGGCGGCGATCGGTGCGCCGTCGGGCGCGCTCAGCGTGATCGCGTAGCTGCGCGCGGTGCTCTCGTCGCGCGCGTCGGGACGAACGTTCGAGCTCGAGTCGAGGGTAGGCGCCGGCACGGGTCACCTCCAGCGGTGAGCGGTCATGTCACCAGTGGTGACATTGGCGCGCGGCGCGCTCGGCGTCAAGCGCCTGGACGCGAGCGCACGTCGTCTCCACGCTGCGCACACGATGCAGCTCGACACCGCGCTCTCTCTTCGTCGCAGCGTCCGCGCCTTCCTTCCGCGCGAGGTTCCGCGCGAGACGCTCGCCTCGATCTTCGCGCGCGCCCAGCAGTCGCCCTCGTGGTGCAACATCCAGCCGTGGCGCGTCTGGGTCGCGTCGGGCGAGGCCCGCGTGCGGCTCGTCGCAGGCCTCGTCGAGGGGGCGAAGGCGCGGATGCCCGAGCCCGACGTGGCGTTCCCCGGCGACTATCCCGAGCCCTACGGCACGCACCGCAAGCAGTGCGGCAAGGCGCTCTACGAGGCGATGGGCGTCGCGCGCGACGACATGGTCGGGCGCCACCACGCGTGGATGCGGAACTTCGTCGCGTTCGACGCGCCGCACGTCGCGATCGTCGGGATCGATCGCCGCTTCGGGCTCTACGCCGCGCTCGACGTCGGATGTTGGCTGCAGTCCGTGCTGCTGCTCGCGACGTCGGAGGGGGTCTCGACGTGCGCGCAGGCCGCGCTCGCGACGTACCCCGACGTCGCGCGGAAGGAGCTCGGCGTCGGCGACGACGTGCAGATCCTGTTCGGGATCGCGATGGGCTACGAGGACGAGCGCGCCGCCGCGAACGAGTGCCGCACCACGCGCGGGCCGCTCGACGCGAACGTCACGTTCGTCGGCTGATCACCAGCCGCCGAGCTCCATCACGTCCTCGACGTTCTCGTCGTCGAGCCAGCCGCCGCGCGCGAGCTCGATCGCCTCGGTGACGCTCGTGGCGATGTAGACCTCGCGATCGTCGTCGCTGCTCAGCGCGACGAGCCGGTCGCGCACGCCGTGTCGATCGAGGAGCACGTTCACCGCGCGCACGAGGCCGCGCACCGTGACCATCGTCGTGTGACCGCGGCGGCGTCGCTCCTCGAGCTCGCGCAGATCGATCTCGTCGGTGTCGAGCGACTCCTCGTAGTCGTCGAGCAGCGCGACGAAGTGCTCGCCCGCGCGCAGCACGAGCGGCGCGTCCGCGCTCGATCCGATGCGCTCCATCTTCACCGCGCCGAGCTCGGGCGCGATCGAGGAGAGGCGCGCGACGAGGGCACCCGCGGTGACCGGATCGTTCGCGCGCTGCACGAAGAGCCGGTCCGCGAGCTTCCGCGCGCGCGCCGTCCGCTCGTCGCCGCCCGCCGCGTAGTAGGCCTCGAGCAGATCGACGCGGCGCGCGATCGGATCGCCGTCGCCGATCGCCGTCGCGACGCGCAGGAGCTCGTCGCCCTGGAGATCCTTCGCGACGCCCGCGTTGCGGAGCGCGCGCACGAACTCGAGCTCGTCGGGATCGAGCAGGCGCGACGCGAGGCGCTCGGCGCCTTCCGCGGGTGGGAGCTCGGAGAGTCGGGTGGCGCTCTCCGGCGGGCGCGAGGCGACCGGACGGGAGTCGGTGTCGGAGCTCGGTGCGGGAGGGGCTTGCTCGGAGCTCATCGTCGCTTCTCGTGTCATGGCGCGAGGGGCGAGGGAAGGGGGATGTTGCCCGGGATCGGTCCCGAGCCGGGGAAACCGTGAGTCAGCTCCGGCGCGGCGGCGGAGGCGGCGGGACCGAGGGCTTGCCTGCGTGCGGTGGCGGCGGCGGCACGCTGGTCGGGCGCGGCGGGAACGGCGGAGGCGCGCTCGGGACGCTCGGACGAGGAGGGATCGCGGCGAGGGGCAGCGGGACCTCGGCGAGCGGCGCTTCCTCGGACGAGAGCTCCTCGATCTCGTCTTCGTCGTAGGCCTCGACCTCGGCGGAGACCGCGTCGTCGTCGATCGCTTCCGCGAGCGCGTCGGCGTGCATCGCCTCGTCGTCGTCGAGCTCGTCGATCTCGTCGTCGATCGGCTCGGCTTCGATCGCGTCGTCGTGGTCGTGCGCGAACGCCGCGGCGTCCTCGAAGTCGCCGTCGTCGTCGTCGGGCGGGCCGGCGATCGCGTGCGTGACCTCGGCGGGCTCGCGCGCGGGCGGCTCCGAGGGCGGTCGCCAGCCGCGCTCCTCGTCGGCGATCACCTGCGTCGACACGCGCGGCAGCGGCGCGCCGTCGACCTCGACGCGACCGGAGCGCACAGTCGGCGGCAGCGCGCCGAACGACGCCGGCTTCGGCTCGTCGAGCTGCTCCGGCGTGGCCTCGACGGAATCGGTCGGGAGCAGCGCGGACGAGGGCGGCAGCTCGAGCGCGTCGGAGTGATCGAGGCCCGGCTCGGGCGGTGCGTCGATGCCGGGATCGGTGTTCTCCGCGGCGGCGCGCGAGCTCGCGAGGTCGCGCTGCTCGGTCTCCGCGAGCGCGACGTCGACCGCGCTCGCCTCGACCGAGTCGTCGTCCAGCGCGCCGCGCGCACCTCCCTCGATGCGCGCGAGCGCAGCGACGACGTCGGCGTCGTCGGGCGCGAGCTTCTGCACCTTCTGCCACGCCTCGAGCGCTTCCCAGCGGTTGCGCAGGCCGCGCTCCCACGTCAGCGCGATCTCCTTGCGCAGCGCGATCTCCTGCTCGCGATCGCCGCGCGCCTTCACGAGGTCGCTGTCGAGCGCGAGGAGCAGATCCTGGTGGCGCGCCGCGCGCCGCAGCGACTGCCGGAGCGCGACGCGCGCTTCGGGATCGTTCGGCGCGACCGCCTTGAGATGACCGAGCACGTCCGCCGCGTCGCCGGGGCGACCGAGGTGCTCGAGCACGCTCGCGCGCCGGCGCAGCAGCGCGGCCGCGGTCTTCGAGTCGAGCGCGTCCTCGACGAGCTTCGCGAGGTGCTGATCGAGCATCGGCAGGCGCCCGTTGCGCGCGCCGAGGCTCTCGAGCGCGTCGAGCGGGCCCGGCTCGGAGGGTGCGAACGTGCTCGCGCGGAGCAGCGCGCCCCACGCGCCGTCGGGCTCGTCGAGCTCGCTCTCGAGCAGGCGCGACGCACGGAGCAGCAGCGCGGCGCCCCCCTTCGGGTCGGCCTCCATGTCCTCGGCGATCGCCGCGTAGACGTCGACCAGCGCGCGCAGGAGGCCGCTCGCCGCGTCCTTCTCGCGCTCGCGATCGAGCTCGCGCGCCGCTTCCTCGACGCGCGGCGCGAGCTCGCGCGAGCGCACCGCCAGCGACACCGCCTGCGCGAGGTACTCGAGCGCGCGCTCGCGATCCTCGAGACCGTCCTCGCAGAGTCGCACCGCGCGGAGCAGCGCCTCGATGCGCGCCGCGTCGTCCTTCGCGCTCCCGCGGCGGCGGTCGTACACGACGAGCAGCTCGTCGGCGCGGCCCGCGCGCGGCGCGAGATCCTCGGCGACCGCGAGCACCTCGTCGTCGTTCGGCGCGAGCGAGCACGCGCGCAGCGCACGATCGAGCGCGCCCGAGGGATCCTCCGCCTCCTGATCGAGCAGCGACGCGTGGCGCAGGAGGAGCTCGATCTTGCGCTCCTTCTCCTCGGCACGACGGATCAGCGTCTCGTACACCTGCGCGAGCCGCGGCCAAGCGCTCGCGCGCACTGCGAGCCGATCGACCTCGTCGTGCACCGCGCGATCGTCGCCGCGCACCACCGCGTCGAGGTCGATCGCGAGCGCTTTCAGCGTCGACTCGAGCGCGCCGCTCGCGTCACCGAGCTCTTCCTGCACGCGCGCCGCGTCGAGCCAGCGCGTGCGCTTGATCGTCGCGTCGTCGCTGCTCTCCGCGATCGAGACGAAGTGCTCGACGAGCCGCGGCGCGATCCCCGCCGCGCGCGCGAGCTCGCGCAGCTGCGCTTCCGCGTCGGCATCGCCCTCGCGCGCTCGCTCCGCGAGCTTCTCCCACGCGCCGTCCACGTCGCCGAGACGACGGAACGCGATCTCCGCGCTCCGACGCACGAGCGCGCTGACCGCGGTCGGGTCGTCTCCGAGATCCGCGAGCGAGTCGAGCGCGATGACGAGGTCCTTCCAGCGCTCCGCCGGCTCGAGCAGCGCGATCAGCCGCCGCAGCGGCTCGGCCTCGGCGAGGTCCGCGTCCGCCCACGCGTAGAGCGCGTCGATCGCGCGCGCGGGATCGCGCAGCTCGTCCTCGTAGAGATCGGCGAGACGCTTGGCGACCGGGACGCGCAGCCCGGGATCTTCGAGCACCTGCAGCGTGCGCTCGAGCGCGTCGGCGACGCCGTGGCGATCCTCGATGCGATCGTTCCACGTCGCGAGCAGCTCGAGCGCGGGGAGGCACGTCGGATCGAGCGTGCGCACCACGACGTTGAGCAGCTCGATCGCGTCGCGCGGACGATCGAGGCGCTCGGCGAGCAGCGCGGCGCGCTCGAGGAGCAGCTCGCGCTTGTCGCTCGGCGCCTCGGCCACGTTCGCGAGCCGCTCGAGCGCCTCGTCGAGCGCCGCGACGTCGTCCTGCGCGCGCGCACGATCGCGCAGGAACGAGAGCGCCTCGACGTCCTCGCCCGCGTCGAGCACTTCGCGATACGCCTCCGCCGCGGCGGCCTCGTTGCCCACGCGCTCGCTCAGCGTGCGCGCGATGCGCCGGTAGAGCGCCGCGCGCATCGCGGGGTCTTCCTCGAGCCGCGCGCGCTCGCGCAGGAGCACCACGAGATCCTTGAAGCGCTCGCTGCGATCGTAGACGTCGCACAGCGCGTCGAGGATCGCCTCGTCGCGCGGCGCGAGCTCGTGGGCGCGCGCGTAGAACTCACCGGCCTGCGCGAGATCGCGCAGCGTCTCCGCGGCGATGCGCCCCATGCGCGTGTACGTCGCGGCGCGCTCGGGCCCGTCCTCCACGTCCGTGCGATACGAGAGCGTCGTGAGCAGTCGATCGGCGTTGCCCGCGCGCTCGTCGATCGCCTCCATGCGCGCGAGCGCCTCGGGATCACCCGGCTCGTCCTCGAGCACGCGCGCCCACGCGGCGAACGCGCCCTCCTCGTCGCTCATGCGCTCTTCGAGCACGCGCGCGAGCGAGCGACACAGCGCGGCGCGGTGCGCTCCGTCGGCCTGCTCGATGCGCGCCTTGAGCATCGGGATCGCCTCGGAGAACGCGCCGGACGCGAGCAGCACGTCGCAGAGCGCGTCGCGCCCCGCGGCATCGGTCGGGACGAGATCGCGCAGGTTGCGCAGCGCGGAGATCGCCTCCTCGAGATCCCCGCGTCGATCGCGATGGATCGCGGCGAGGCGCCGGTAGACCTCGGCTTTCTGCTGCGGCTCGAGCGTCGAGAGCGCCTCGCGCTCGAGCACCTGCACGAGGTCGTCCCAGCGCTCCGTCGCTTCGAGCAGCCGCACCAGCGCCGCGCGCGCTTCGCGATCCGAGGGATCGAGCGCCGCGACGCCCTTCCACGCGCCGATCGCGCCCTCGGAGTCCCCGAGCCGCCGCTCGCTGAGCGCCGCGACCTCGCGCAGGCGCTGGGTGCGCGCCTCCACCGAGAGCCCGGGCATCCGCGCCGCGCCGAGCAGCAGCTCGCGCAGCGCGGCCCACTCGCCGCGCTTGCGCAGGTGCTCCTCGACGAGCGCGAGCGCCTCCGCGTCCGACGGATCGAGCTCGAGGATCTGGCGCGCGGACGCGACCGCGCCTTCTTCGTCACCGCGCGCGCGCAGCGCGCCGACCATCTCGCGCAGCCGCGGGATGCGCTCGTGGGGCGGCAGGCCCTGCGACGCGACGGTCAGCGCGCGCAGCGCGTCCTCGTCGCGCCCGGCGCGCCGATAGAGCTCGACGAGCTGCGACGCGGCCTCGGCGTCGCGCTCCTCGAGCAGCCACTCGAGGCACGTGATCGCGTACTCGACCTGGCCCGCGTCGAGGTACGCCTTCGCGAGACGGCGGCGACGCTCGGCCGCGCCCGGCGCCTCGGGGGCGCGCGCGAGGAACGCCACCCAGCGCCGCGGGAGCAGATCGAAGTGCCCGACGCGCTCCGCGATCCGCTCGAGCAGCGCGAGCGATCCGTCGTGATCGGGCGCGCCGTCGAGCGCCGTCTCGAGGTGCCCGACGGCGTCGGCGGGGGGCAGCTTCTGCGCGAGCTGGAACAGCACGTCCGCGGCGCGCCGGCGATCGGCGTCCGCGATCATCGCGTCGCCGCTCTGATCGGCGCGCGTGAGGTACACGCGCGCGAGGTCCTGCATCGCCTCGACGTCGCCCGGCGCGACGCCGAGCGCGCGCTTGAGCGCGACGACCGCGCCCTCGGTGTCCCCGAGGTCGTGTGCGCGGACGTGCGCGAGCTCGCGCAGCAGCGCGACCTTGCGCTCGGGATCGGGCTCGGCCTTCGACTCGAGCTCGCACAGCGTCGCCGCGGCCTTGAGGTTGCCGGCCTGTCGATAGATCTCGCGCGCCGCGTAGATCGCCGGCACGAGCGTCGGGTCGAGCTCGAACGCCTTGCGATAGTGGGTGATCGCCTTGTCGGCGCGCTTGAACGAGTGCTCCCAGACCTCGCCGAGCCGGTGCTGGAGCGCGGCGACGTCGCGTGGCTCGCCGCCCGCGTGCGCGAGCGCATCGGCGCGTCGCTCGAGCAGCTCCGCGAGCCTGCGGTGATCGCCCGCTTCCTCGTAGATCGCGGTGAGCCTCAGGCCCGCGTCGCCGTGCGCCGCGTTGCGCTCGAGCGCGCGCTCGTAGAGACGCATGCTGCGCGCGCGGTCGCCGAGGGCGCTCCACGCGAGCTCGCCCGCTTCGAAGAACGCGTGCGATGCCGCGCCGTGGTCGGTGCTTCGTCCCGCCCATCCCTCGAGGAGATTGGCGAGCGACGCGTAGTCGCCGATGCGCTGGTAGTGCGCCCGGAGCGCTGCGTACGCCGACGCATCGTCCGGGTTGCGGCGCAGGCGTGCGATGAGCTCCTCGGCCGTCGCGTCCATCTCTCTCGCGGGGCTCGCTGTCCAGGGTCCGGCGGTGGGAGGAGCAGGCTACCATACGTCGTCTCCGTCTCGCGAATGCCTCTTCGTTTGGTCTCCGGGCCTCGGGAGCGAATGACCCTGGGCGGATCCGCGGCGCGGGCGTACGTATCGCGCACGACGATGAGCTCGCCCGTGCCCGATCCGATCGCCCTCTTCCTCGAGACCCGCTCGCGCGCCGAGCCGAACGAGCCGTGGGACGCCGTCGCGTGCGCGCTCGCGACCGCCGACGCGAAGGGCCGCCCCAGCGCGCGCTTCGTGCTCGTGAAGGAGGTCGATGCGGACGGCTTCTGGTTCTACACGAACGAGCAGAGCCAGAAGGGCAAGGACCTCGACGCGAACCCGTGGGCCTCGCTCTGTTTCTTCTGGCCGAGCGTGCACACCCAGTTCCGCATCGAGGGCCCGGTCGAGAAGGCGAGCGCGGCGCGCAGCGACGCGTACTTCGCGTCGCGCCCGCGGATCTCGCAGGTGGGCGCGTGGGCGAGCGATCAGAGCCGCCCGATCGCGTCGCGCGAGACGCTCACGGATCGCGTGCGGCAGCTCGAGGCGCAGTTCGAGGGCAAGCCGGTGCCGCGCCCGCCGCACTGGGGCGGTTATCGCGTGATCCCGCAGATCGTCGAGCACTGGGTCGAGGGCGACTATCGCCTCCACGATCGCTTCCGCTACGAGCGCCAGGAGGACGGCACCTGGCGCGCGACGCGCCTCGCTCCTTGAGACCCAGCCCCGTGATCACTCCGCGCTGATCGCGACGTGCCCGGGCCCGAGCTCGACGACGAGCGACGCGAGCAGGGCCCACCCGAGCGCACCGTCGATCGCGCTCTGGACGTGCTCTTCGAGCGCATCGTCCATCACGTCGCGCGAGATCGGCACGTCGGTGATCGCGACGTCACCGAGGCGCACCGTCGCGGTGTCCGCATCGAGCCCGATCCGCTCGGCGCCGCTCGGCGTGATCGCCAGCGCGTAGGCGCCGGCGCTGTCCACGAGCATGCGCGCGGTGCGCCCGTCGATCTCCATGCGCGCGACGACGATAGTCCCCTCGAACGTCGCGTGCGCGATCCCCTCGCGCGACGCGTCCTCGCCGAGCGTCAGTCGCGATCCCTGCTCGATGCGCGCGCCGAGCCGCGCGAGCAGATCGAGCCCGATCACCGCGCCGAGCTCCACGCCGAGCGCCGCGCTCTCCGCGTCGAGCTCGCGCACCACGAACGGGACGCCCCGCACCCGCATCGCGCCGAGCGCGATCTCGTCCGCGACGCCGTGCTCGGCGCGCAGCGAGGGCGCGAGCACCGTGAGGTGCACCGACGTCGCGATCAGCGCGAGCGTCGCGCGCCCCTCGACGTGGATCGCGATCACGGGCAGCGCGGAGTCCTCGCGCAGCGCGATCGTGCTCGACGTCGCGCCCTCGCGATCGTGCAACGAGCGACCACGCGCGCGCTCCGCGATCGCGGTGATCGCGCTCGCCCACGGATCGTCCTCGAGCCGCTCGAGCACACGCGCCGCGGCGTCGTACTCGTCGCGCGCGAGGAACGCAGCCGCGCGCAGCCGGACCAGCGGCTCTTCGTACGCGCCCTCGGTCGCAGCGAGCGCCACCTCGGGCCGCCGCATCGCGAGCGCCGCGCGCGCCGCGATCTCGCGCGGCAAGGGATCGCCGGGCAACGTCGCGCGCGCGTCTTCACTGCGCGCGAGCGCGGTCTCGAGCTCACCCGCGCGATACGCGCGCACCGCGTCGTCGATCGCGCGCGCATCGCTCGTCCGCGCCGCCGCGCCTCCACACGCCGCGAGGCACACCACCCACGAGAGCACCGCCAGACGTCGCACGGCGCGCGAGTCTACACATCGCGGCGCGGGATCGTCGGCGTCCATCCCGCCGGCGCGGTGCGCGCGACGGGCTCGTCGGTCGCCTCGACCCAGAGCAGCCGATCGCCGCGCAGCGCGCGCTGCACCTGTTTGTCGTGGAGCCAGCCCTCGACGCGCGGCGGCTCGAGCGCCCACACGTCGAAGAGATCCTCGATCGCGCGTCGCCCCGGCACCCGATAACACACGCGCACCGCGCGACCCTGCGCGTGCGCGTCGCGCAGCGTCGCCTCCACGTCGCCGCGCAGCGTCGCGCGCCCGCCGACGTCCTGCGCGAGCAAGAGATGCCGCGCGGTCTCGGGCCGGAGCACCTCGCAGATCGCGTCGAAGAGCGCGCGCGTCGCGAGCACGTCGGGCTCGGCGCGATGCGTCGGTCGAGGCAGCGCGAGATCCTGTGCGAGCGCCGCGAGCGACGCGCTCCCGACGCGCAGCGCGCGCTGCGCGAGGCCCCGCGTGTCGATCGCGACCTCGGGCGCCCACGCGAGCTCACCGCGCGCGACCGCTGCACGCAGGAACGCGAGATCGAACGCGATCGCGTGCCCGATCACGACCGCGCCCTCGAGCACCTCGCCGATGCGCGCCGAGAGCGCCTCGAGCAGGGGCGCGCCCGCGAGCATCGCGTCGGTGATCCCGTGGACCTCCACCGACGCGCCGACGCTCACGCCGGGATCGATCAGCGACACCACGCGATCCACGACCTCGCCGCCGACGACGCGATGGATCGCGACCTCGCAGATCCGATCGTTCGCGGGATCGCACCCCGTCATCTCGAGGTCGAGGAACGCGAGCGCCACCCGCGACAGCGGCTCGTCCCAGCTCACCCGCAAATCCTTCGAGCTGCGCGGCGCCCTTGCAAGCACGTGCTAGAGCACCGCGCCATGCGCCTCGCGGATGCGCTCGCGGCGATGCCGCCCGCGGCGTTCGAGCGCCTGCTCGCGCGGCGGGGCGTCACGCTCGATCCCGGCAAGCGGCTCCCACCCACGGAGCAGGCCGCGCGCGCCCTCGCGGTGCTGCCGGTGAAGCGTCTCGCGTCGCTGCCCGCGTCCGCGCAGGAGGCGATGCGCGCGCTGACCGCGCGTCCCGGGCACGCGCCGCGCGCCGCGCTCGGCGGCGGTGCGCTCCCGCTCGTCGAGCTCGGCCTCGTGTTCCCGCGCTCCGACGCCGCGGACGTGCTCGAGATGCCCGCCGCGTATCGCCTGCAGCTCCCCGCGCCTCCGCCCGAGGACCCTCGCGCGGCGCGCGCGCTCCTCGCGGCCGTCGACGCCGAGACCTACCGCGCGATGGCGATCGCGCTGCTCGGGCGCCCTCCGGTCGCGCCGCGACCCCTGGTGCTCGGCGACGTGCTCTCGATGCTCGAGGCCACGTCCGAGCTCGAGCGCGCCCTCGCCGGCCTCCCGCGCACCCAGCAGCGCCTGCTCGCCGCGATCGAAGCGCGAGGAGGCGAGGTCTCCGCGGACGAGCTGCTCGAGCTCGCGAAGGAGCCCGCGCGCTGGGGCCCGAGCACGACGATCCCGAAGTCGGGCGCGCTCGCGATGCTCGTCTCGCGCGCGTTCCTGCTCCCAGTCGCCGCCGGTGCGTTCGCGCTGCCCGCGGAGGTCGCGACCATCGTGGGCCGAGAGCGCCGTCGCGCCGCGCTGCGCGTCCGCGAGGACCTCGCGCGCCGCATCGCCCGCGCCGACGACGACCCGGCGCGCGCTCGCCTCGCCGACGATCCTGGTCCCCTCGCGGCTGCGCTGCTCGCCGAGCTCACCGCGCGTCGCGAGCTCGAGGGAGGCGCGGCGGTGCGTCGCTCCGCGCTGCGCGCAGCCGCGAAGGAGGCCGACATCGACCCCGAGCGCGCCGAGCTCCTCGTCGCGCTCGCGCGTGCGGTGCGCGGAGGCCCGATCGCCGATCTCCACGCCCAGCTGATCGGCACCTGGCGCGCCGGCGGCGCGTGGGACGAAGCGCGCCTCGAGCCCGACCGGATGCGCGCGACCGAGCCCGCGCTCCGCGCGCTCACACCGACGAGCGCGGTCCGCGAGGCCCTGCTCGAGCTGCTCGCCTCACTGCCCGAAGGCCGCTTCGCGCCGGCGGATGCCGTCCTGCGCGCGACCCGCTCCGACCTGCGCTGCGACGCCGCCGCCTCGATGCTCGAGCGCGCGTCGCGGCGCGCGACGGGCGTGCTCGTCCCCTCCGTCGACGCGATCCTGAAGGCGATCCTCGAGCGCTCGCTGCCGGGGCTCGGCGCCCTCGATCGCACCGAGCGCGGCGAGCTCGTCCGCCTGGCCGCGCCGGTCCGCGCGATGTTGCGTGGCGTCCCGGGCCGCACGCCCTCACGCCCCGAGCCCGTCGCGCGCTGGGAGAGCGGAGGGCGCCTGCGCCTCTCTTCACGCGTCGAGCTCGCGCGCCTGCTCGCGGTCGCGGCGATCGGACGCGTCGTTCCCCGCGAGCACGACCTCGTCCTGCGCCTCGACCGCGAGCGCATCGAGCAGCTCGCGACGCGCGGCGAGCTCGACTCGATCCGCGGCGCGCTCGACGCGCTCGCCTCGCCCGATGCCGACGCCGCGCGCCTGCTCGAGGTCGAGGCGCGCGACCTCGTCCCGTGCGAGCTCGTCCCCGCGAGCGCGTACCTCGACGTGCCCGACGACGCACTGCGTCAGACGATCACTCGCGATGACGCGTTCGCGCCGTGGATCGTCCGCGTGCTCTCCGGGGGCGTCCTCCTGCGAGACGGAGCCCCCATCGCGCGTCTCGAGCGGCGTCTACGCCGGCTCGGGGGCAGCCTGGAGCGGGCGCGCGTCGACGGTGTGAACGCCCCGGAGAGCCCCGGGGAGGCGACTTGACTGGGGCATTGCCCCGCGTACTCTCGGGCCACCGTAGGGGGGCAGTTCCGCACACATGGTGACGTACAACCCGCGCGGCCCGCGTGTCTCACACGCGGGCTGGTCGGGCGGCGGCGACGTGTGTCCGGGTCTCGCTCCCGAGGAGTGAGGTGGGGTCGGTTGGGCCCGCCTCTCCGGTCTGGAGGAAGAGCAGAATGGCAAGCGGTACTGTCAAGTGGTTCAACAATGCCAAAGGCTGGGGCTTCATCCGTCAGGACGAGGGCCCGGACGTGTTCGTCCACTACTCGCAGATCACCGGTGACGGGTTCCGCACGCTGCGCGAGGGCCAGATCGTTCAGTTCGAGCTGAAGCAGGGTCCTAAAGGACCCCTCGCCGAGGGTGTGAAGCGCGTCGACTGATCTCGTTCGGGGGGAAGAGATAGACGAAGGGCCGCTCTCGACTCACGAGGCGGCCCTTCACGTTCCGTCGACCCGATCGGGGATACAGCCGCCGGCATCGGGGGACACAGCCGCCGACATCGGGGGATACAGCCGCCGGCATCGGGGGATACAGCCCCCGGCGTGCTCACCGCACCGGCGGGACGTAGCGCTCGAGGCCCAGCGCCCAGCGCACTTCGTCGATCGCCGACTCGGTGTCGCTCGCGGGCTTCGTCCACGTCACTTCGTGCCAGACGTCGAGCACCTTCGCGGCGTCGATCGGGTCGTGCACCTGCGTCGTGCCCGACCAGGTCTCCGCGTAGCCGCGCTCCTTCGCGCCGGGCCCGATCACCTCGCGCACCCGCGCGAAGAGCTCGTCCTCGGTCGCGCCCTCCGGGAAGTCCGAGCGCTGCGAGCGCGCCGTGAAGGAGACCCGCATCTCCTCCCCGAGGAGCAGCCGCACGCCCGAGTCCATGATGTGGAGGCGAACGCGCTCGGCGACGTGGATCTCGGTCGGACGGGTCCGGTAGACCTCGATGCCCGCCGAGACGAGCTGCTCCTTCACCTTCTTGACGTCCATCCTGCTCGGTGGGAGCGCGTCATACCGCGCCGCCGCGCCGCAGCGTACCACCGCCAGCTCCGCGGGAGCAACGCACGAGCGAGGTGCGCTCGCCCCTCTTACGACGCAGTGCGTCACCTTGCGGCATGACCGACGGACCCGTACCGTGTCGCCGTCGGATGGACAGGGTCGTCGTCGTTCGCAGCCACGCGCTTCCACCCCTGCCTCTGCTGGGGATCCCAGGCGCGCGAGCCCAGACGGGCGGAGCCGTCGCGCTCGAGCGGGAGGGGCCCGGCGGGGCTCGTCGCATCGTCCGCGTCATCCCCGCCGCCAGCGCGGACGGGGCGGTCGCGGTGGTCGGGCGCGGCGCCGACGTCCTGGTGCTCGACGCGCGGGGCGACGGGCTCCCGCTTTGCCGCGACGCGCACGAGCGGCTGTTCGGGCGCGGCGCGCTCTCGGGCCCGGTGCTGCCGGATCGCACGATCGCGGTCGTGGATCCCGGGGCGGATGGGGCGAGCGCGGCGTTCGAGCTCGGACGGCGCGGGGTGGGGCAGGTGCTCGTCGCGCCCGAGCTGCACGATCTCTTCGCGCGCGTCGACGCGATCCTCGCGGGGCGCGGCCGCGGGCGCATCGCGCTCTGCCTCGCGGGCGGGGGCATCGAGGGGCTGCTCTGGGAGCTCGGCGTGCTGCGCGCGCTCGAGACGTGCCTCGTCGATCGCTCGCTGGTCGACCTCGACTTCTTCTGCGGGATCAGCGCGGGGTCGATCCTCGGCGCGCTGCTGGCGAACGGGATCGGGCCGGACGAGATCCTCCGCGCGCTCACCGGGCAGGGCAGCGCGCGTCTCGAGCCGATCCGGCGCTACGAGCTCTTCGATCCCGACATCGGCGAGGTCGCGCGCCGGCTCGCCGGGCTCGTCCGCGAGCTGCTGCGCGGCGGCGCGGGGCCGCGCGGGGCGGTCTCGTCGCTCGCGCGCGCGGTGCCGCCGGCGGTGTTCGCGGGCAAGCGCCTCGAGCGATGGCTCGAGCGGCAGCTGACGTCGCCGGGCATGTCGAACCGCTTCTCCGGCCTGCGCCGTCCGCTCTACGTGGGCGCGACCGATCAGGACACGTCGGAGGCCATGCTCTTCGGCGCGAAGACGACGCCCGAGGTGCCGGTGCACCTCGCGGCGCGCGCGAGCTCGGCGCTCGTGCCGTTCTACGCGCCGGTGCGCATCGGGAACCGCTGGTACGTCGACGGAGCGTTCTCGCGCACGACGAACATGCGCGTCGCGGTGGACGAGGGCGCGACGCTGGTGATCCTCGTCGACCCGCTCGTCCCGGTCCGTGCGCCGACGCCCGGCCACGTGCGCGCGCGGGGCGGCATCTACGGCACGATGCAGGGCCTCAAGGCGCTCATCAACGGGCGCTTCGACAAGGCAGTGCACGCGATCCGCGCGATGTATCCCGACGTCGCGTTCCACCTCTTCCGGCCCGAGCAGGACGACATGCGCGTGCTCGCGGGCTCGCCGATGAAGGTGTTCTACCGGCGCGAGATCGAGGAGATCGCGTACCGCACGACGCTCGAGCAGATCGCGACGCAGCACCCGACGCTCTCGCGCGACTTCGCGCTGCACGGCGTGCGCTTCCGCCTGCCCGCGTCGGCGCCGCGGCAGGTCGTGCCGCAGGACGAGGAGGAGCGCGCGCTCTTCGATCTCGAGGCGCTCGGCATCGAGCCGGGTCACGTCGGCTGAGCTGCTCCAAACGGCTCGCGCGGTCCCGCCGGGCTGCGCTATCGCTCCGGCGTGGTGATCGAGATCGACGCGCTGGGGCGCGAGGTCGTCGTCGCGCGCGAGCCGCGGCGCGTGGTGTCGCTGGTGCCGAGCGAGACCGAGTCCGTCGTCGCGATGGTCGGGCTCGAGCGGCTCGTCGCGCGCACCGAGTACTGCGAGGAGCCGCGGGGCTGCATCGAGTCCATCGCGACGATCGGCGGGACGAAGAACGTCGACGTCGACGCGGTGTGCGCGCTCGCGCCCGACCTCGTGCTCGCGAACCAGGAAGAGAATTCGCAGCGCGACGTCGAGGCGCTGATCGCGCGCGGCGTGAACGTGTTCGTCTCGTTCCCGTGCACGGTCGCGGCGGCGCTCGCGCATCTCGAGACGACGGCGCGTCTGCTCTACGTCGAGCCCTCGCGCGTGCCCGAGATCGATGCGCTGCGTGTCGCGCTCTCGCGCGCCGAGGCGAACGTGAGGGCGCGGCCGGTGCGCGTGTTCGCGCCGATCTGGAAGGACCCGTGGATGACGTTCGACGGGCGCACGTACGCGAGCGATCTCGTGCGGCTCGCGGGCGGCGTGAACGTGTTCGCCGATCGCGCGCGTCGTTATCCGCTCGCTGCGGATCTCGGGCGCGCGGAGGCGAAGCCCACGACGCGCGACACGCGCTATCCGCGCTTCGAGCTCGCCGAGGTCGAGACGCGCGCGCCCGAGCGCGTCTTGTTGCCCGACGAGCCGTACCGCTTCGGCGAGACGGAAAAGAGAGAGCTCGAGGCGCCCGGAAGGCGCGTCGAGCTCATCTGCGGAAAGGACCTCTTCTGGTACGGCGTGCGCGCCGCGGGAGCGCTCGAGCGTCTCGCGGCGCGCCTTTCGTCCTAGCGGGTCACATGTCGGGATCGGCGACGTTCGGCGCGCCGGGCGTGACCATCGCGGTCGTCGCCCAGTCCGTCGCCGCGTCGTTCGTGTCGCGACCGTTCGGGATGCGGCTGATCGACGCGGTCGAGCCCACGTCCTGTGCGGTCGACGCGGTGCCCTCGACGAGGTTGTAAGTGGTCCCGCTGATCGTCACCGCGGTGACCGGGCCCTCGTACGTGAGCGCGTCGAGCAGCTCGGTGCCGCGTAGGATCGCGATGCCGTCGTTCGGCCCGTTCTGCAGGTTGTCGGTCGCGGCCGTCCCGGGGAACGGCACGCGAACGACACTGCTCGGGATCGTCACGGTGTCGCGCGCGATGACCAGATACTCACCCGCGTCGAGCGAGCCGCTCAGCGCGATGCGGCCGTACTCGACCGGCCCGCTCATCGCGCCCCCGTTCACCAGCACGACGATCACGCCGGTGAGATCGAACGCGGTCGAGCCCGGATTGTAGAGCTCGATGAACTCTACGTTGTCGCCCGCGCCCGGCATGTCGTAGTCGACCTCGTTGATCACGACCGTGCCGGCGCCACCCGCGCTGACCTCGACGTCCGCGGTGCGCGTGACCGCGCCCATCGTCGCGGTGAGCGTGCCCTCTGCGGCGCTCGCGCCCGCGGTGAACGCGAACGTCGCCGTGGTCTCGCCCGCCGGTACCGTCACGCTCGGCGGCACCGCCCCGCCCGCGTCGACCGCGAGCGTGATGGTCGTACCGCCCGGAGGCGCGGGGATGTCGGTTGTCACCGTGAACGCCTGCATCTCTCCGACGCGCACGACCGCGGTGCCCGGCGTGAGCGTGAACGCGCCCGGCGTCTCGGCCGCGCCGAGCACGCGCACCTGCGCGTTGCGCATCGCGCCGCCGAGCGTCGCGGTGACGGTCACCGGCGTGCTCGACGCCGCCGCGCCCACCACGGGCACCTCCGCGCTCGCGGCGTTCGCCGGGATGATCACGTCGGCGACGGTCAGGCCCGTGCCGGCGGTGATCGTCACCGTCGTCGCCGTCGGAACCGCCCGCGCGAGGCGGACCGTGAGCGGCGTCGGGAACGTCGCGGTCGGGCTCGCGCCCGCTTCGCGCACGTACGAGAGCGGAGGCCCGAGCTCGAGCAGCTGCGCCGTACCCGCGACCACGTCGTCAGCATCGCGCGGATGCAGCTTGCTGTTCTCCCGGCGCCACGAGAGCACGCCGGTGATGGAGGTGAACGTCTCGCCCGCCGTCGCGAACGGCGTCAGGCGGAAGAAGAGGTCGTCGATGCGCAGGCCACCCGTCACCTCGAACTCGTAGGTCGGCGCGGTCTCTCCGCCCGCGGGAGCGGGCGCGACGTTGGTCACCGACACGTTCATCACGCGCACGAGCACGCCCTCGAGCGCCTCGGCGCGTGCGCCACCGGTCGTGACGTCCGCGGGAGTGACATCGACCGGGGCGGGCACCGTGCCAGTGCCGGTCACCATCACGCTCGCAGCGGACGAGGAGATCTGCGTCTCGGCGAAGAACTCCTGGACCGTTCCGTCGATCGTGACCTCGTCGCCGATCGATTGCGTCGGTCCATCGCCGCCGACGAAGACGAACACGCCCGACTGGTCCTCGCCGTCGTAGTCCTCGTCGTCCTCAGCGACCTGCGCGTAGAAGCCGTTGCTCGCGACCGCGGTCACGACCCCGCGCACCACGACGCGCGTATCGGCCGCAAACGTGCCGTCCTGGACTTCGTAGATCGTGCCGGGACAGCCCGCCGCGCCGGGGTTCGACCGCGTGGGGCACACGTCGCACGCGTCGCCCTTGGCGTCGTCGTCCATGTCCATCTGATCGGGGTTCGACCGACCGGGGCAGTTGTCGGTCGTGTCGGGGACGTCGTCGCGATCTTGATCGTTCGGATCGAACGCCTCGCACGTCGTCGCGTCCGCCTCGAGCGGGCAGGGATCGCAGATGTCGCCCTCGCCGTCGTCGTCCGCGTCCGCCTGCGCGCCCATGTCGAGGGGGCGGATCGGGTTGAACATCGACGGGCAGTTGTCCTCGGCGTTCGCGATCCCGTCGCCGTCGGAGTCGTCGGCCGTCGCGTTGCCGTCGTACTCGTTCGATCCGTCGATGCTCGGCATCGCGACGACTGCGTCGGGGTACTCGGTACGGCGCGGATGGCAGGTCGGCTCGTCCGGGGGCGTCGCGCCGTCGCAGACGAAGAGCTGGTACTTGCGGTCGTTCGCCGCCTCGAGCGCTGCGAGGCTCATCCCGGTCTCGCGCATCACGCACGCGCGACGCGGGCTGCCGCAGACGTCCATCGTGTCGCACGCATCGCCGTTGGGAAGCGCCGCGACGACGGCCGCCTCACCATAGAGCACTTCTCCGCCACGCAGCACGAGCGCGACGTTCTCCGGCTGCGCGTCGATCACCGCGCGGTGCAGCGCGTTCACCGAGCCGTCGAAGATCACGAGGTCCGCGACGCGGCCCGGCGCGATCGATCCGATCACGTCGTCAGTCGCGGTGGCGATCGCGCCGTTGAGCGTCGCCATGCGCCAGAGATCGAGATCGGAGAAGTAACCGTCCCAGTACTGCGCGTTGAGCTCGTCGGCGCACTGGAGCTCGCGGAGCATGTTCATCGAGCCGCTGTAGATCCAGTCGGTGCCCATCGCGATCGGCACGCCGAGACGGTCGTACTCGGGGGTGCGCGCAGTGTCGCCGTAGAGCGAGATGTTCGAGCGCGGCGACCAGACCAGCATCGTGCCCTCGGCCGCGGCGTGCTCGATGTCGCTCGGCAGCAGGCCGATGCCGTGGATCATCGCGGTCTGCGGCTCGATGAGGTCGTTCGCGCCCTCCATGCGCATGCAGAGGAACTCGTTGCGCGCCTCGGCGTCGATGCCCTCGGAGACGTGCGGGGTGTACGCGTCCTCGCCGGCGATGCGCTCGGCGCTGTCTTCCCACGAGTAGCTACAGCCGCTCTCGCGCAGCGTTCCGCCGCTGTCGCCCAGAGGGAACGTTTGGTAGTAGGTCTCTGCCTGGCCGAGGCCTTCCATGTTGGCGCCTGCGCTGTCGAGGTTCCGCATGAGCCCCGAGCTGCCGCCCGATCCGTTCACCGCCGTCGCGCCGCCGATGATCATGCGGAGCTCGGCCCACTGCATCTCGGCCTGCGACGCGCGGCCCGGCGGCCGGAAGTCGTCCGAGTGATCGCGCAGGCCGCGGCGCCAGTCGTGCCGGTGCTCGAAGCGCTCGTTGGTGCCGGCGAACGTCGGTTCCGTCGGAAGGCCCTGATACGTCATGTGCTCGTGCGCGTTGACGAGGCCGGGCGAGAGCACGCCGTCGGGGCACGAGACGCGCGTCGCGCCGCTCGCGCCTTCGGCGCTCGCGCAGTCGCAGTCGGCGCACACGATCGAGCCCGTCGCGTTGACGAGCACCTGGCCGCCCGCGAGCACGCGGCCGTCGGCCATCAGCACGTCGGCGGTGATCAGCAGGTTCGCGTCACCCGCGGTGGTCTCGCAGATCGCGCCGCCGGGCAGCGAAGGTGCGTCGGCGGCGGGGCACTCGACGATCATCACGTCGTCGCCGCCACCGCCGTCGGGCATGCCGCCGTCGGGCACCTGCGCATCGACGTCTGGGGTCTCGCCGTCGGGGCGCGGTCCGCCGTCGACGGTGCCGCCGTCGTCGTCGTCGCCGCAGCCGGTCGCGAGCATCGCGGGGACGAGAGAGATGGAGAGGAGAGCTGCGACCCGAAGCAGCCGTGCAACGTCCATGAGGCTCCGTGGGGGATCGAAAAAAATGGAAGCCCCCACGATTCGAGACGCGCGCGGCGAGGTCAAGCCGCTTCTCTGGATCATTCCGCGATCAGAGATGCTCGACCGACTTGAGCATCTCCGGGACGAAATGGGTGCGCGGGTGGATCAGCGTGCGGCGCGCGCGGCCGCGGACACTGAAGATGCGATCGAGCTCGTCCTCGTAGCGGCCGCCTTGGACGAGATCGCCGTCGATGAAGTCGTAGGTGGTGACCTCCCCGGATCGCGTGTCCTGAGCTGCCGCGGGAGCGGCGAGGGCGGCGATCAGAGCGGCCGAGAGAGCGATCGTGAGACGCATGGCGGACCTCCTCCGCGCTGCGACGGGCGAGCTGTCCAGAAGGTCTGGCCAGTGTCGCGAAACGCGCCGTTTTCACACTGGACGCGGCTTGTTCGTTGCTGCACAGTCCCCCGCACGACGGGTGGACCGCCCTCGCGGCGGCCGCCACGGAGGTAGTCAGATGCGGCGACGGATGTTCCTGGGGAAGGTCCACCGGGCGGTGATCACGCACGCCGACCTCGAGTACGAGGGCAGCTGCACCATCGACGCCGACCTGATGGACGCGGCGGGGATGATCGAGCACGAGGAGCTGCACATCTGGAACGTCACGCGCGGGACGCGCCTCGTGACGTACACGCTGGCAGGTCCGCGCGGCTCGGGCGTCATCTGCATCAACGGCGCGGCGGCGCACCTCAACAAGCCGGGCGACCTCGTGATCCTCGCGACGTTCGGCGAGATGGACGACGACGAAGCGCGCCGTCACGTGCCGAAGGTCGTCCGCGTCGACGAGAAGAACCGCATCATCGGCGACGAGGCCGAGCGCGCGGGCCCGCAGATGCCGCTGCACCACGAGCGCGGCGTCCCGCAGCCGAGCTGAAGCGCGCGCGAGCGCGTCGCGCACGAAGAAGGCAGCTCCGAGCCCGGTGCTCGCGAGCTGCCTTCGCGCGTGTAGGATGCGCGTCGGACGCGCCGGGATGGCGGAACGGCAGACGCAGGGGATTTAAAATCCCACGCCTCGGAAGAGGCATGAGGGTTCGAGTCCCTCTCCCGGCAATACGAACCGCGACGAACGAGGGGCGAAATCGAGCGATCGGCGGCAATCGAGGGCAACGGTCGTTCACGGTAGATCCCGGTCGATCCGGGTCGTTTTGCCCCCGCATTGCCCCCGGGGTCAGCCCCCCTTGTTGACGGCGTGTCGGTCCTCCAGAGTCGACCCCTGGCCGCACCCACACGGACGGAGGAGCATGGAACCGATCTCGTCGTTCAGGGACAGGAAAGAAGACCTGCTCAAGGACATCTCCGACGATCTTCACGATATCAAGGTCGCGCTGACGCCCGGTGAGCCTCCGCCCCCTGAGGTGGCGCGGTTGCACTTCGCAGGGATCGGCGCCGCCGAGGTGAAGCTCGTCGCGGTGCAGGCTTGGGCCGCCACGGGCGACGGCGAGGCGACGATCATGATCGGCGGGCAGTGGCACCGCGTGACCGGCGACGCGAATCAGCTCGTGGACGCGCACGCACGCTGGAGTGAGATCGACTAAGGGGCAGGCCCCGTGCGCACGAACCGGCCGCGCGGGGCCGCATCGCCCACGACCCGCAGCTAGAGTTGCCGAATGAGTCAACTCCAGCCCGAGAAGATCGAACCTCGCCCGCGAGTGGGGCGCTCCGCTGACAAGACGATCGCGAGCGAGCAGGCCCGGCGGCCTGGTTTCGTCGCGAGCGGCCCCGACGCCCTCGGGGTCGTTTTCGAGGCGTTCGGTGAGACCGAGCACGAGGCGCGGGAGCACTGGATCGCCGAAGCCGAGCGACGCGCCGCCGGGAGCCGTCGCTAGGCCTCGCCCCAGGTCACCATCAGCACCGGCCTCGCGCGCATGAACCACCGCGCGAGGCGCGGCGTGCGGGCTGCGACGACGAGCGCGACCGAACCCCACGCGAGCATCACCTCGGAGTGATCCTCCATGACGAGCGGGGGCGCGTCCTGCGCGGCGACACAGGCGACGAGACCGGCGCGGGTGAACATGCCCGCGTGTCGGTCGGGGTCGCGCGCGGTTGCGCGTCGGGCGTACCATCGAGGTCGATGGAGCTGGAAGAGTACGAGCGGATCACCGACGCCGCGGTGAGTGCGTTCCTCGAAGAGCACTTCCGTAGCCTCGAACACGCGCCGCCAATCCTCTGGCAGTACACGGATCTCGCGGGGCTCCAGGGCATCCTGACGAACCGGCGCATCTGGGCGACGCACATCCGGTTTCTCAACGATCCGAACGAGGGGCTGCACACGCTCGACCTGCTCCGCGAACGCTTCGAGCGAGAGGACCAGCCGGCCGGTGTGCGGTTCCTTAGTCATGCGATCGAGGTGACTCGTGCTGGCACCTACCTCGCGTGCTTCTCCAGCGACTCGGACCGCTTGAGTCAGTGGCGCGCGTACGCACGTGACGGCGAGGGTTTCGCGATCGGCATGGACCTGCGCGCGGTGCCTTCGCATGAGGACGTCGGCGTGCCGCAGAACGTCTGCGGCGGGCCGTTTGTGGTCCGGGTCGAGTACGACGCGCGCGCGAAAGATCGCGCGTTCGACGCCCTGTTCGACATCGGCGGTATGCGCATGCTCCCTGAGCCCCTGCGACGTGATCCGAAGTTCCAGGCCATCGCCGCCGGTGCTGTGCTGCGCATGGCGCACTTCTGCGCGGTGACGTTCAAACACCAGGCGTACGAAGAAGAGCAGGAGTGGCGGCTCGTGTGGCTTGGGCCGTGCGTGGACAAGGCACCGCCTGGGGCGAAGCCGACGTTCGCTCAACAGAGCTACTCTAAGGGTCATCCCGACCTGCCCCTGCGGTTCCGTCCGACGAAGTACGGACTCGCGCCGTATCTCGACTGGCGTCTTGAGCCGCCTTCGGTTGCCCCGAGCGGCAACCCGCCGGGTCCGGTGATCAAGCAGGTCGTTCTCGGGCCGAAAAGCACCGCCGAGACCGCGTTCGCGATCCCTGCGTTTCTCGACTGCACCGGACACGACGTCGAGATCCGGAAGTCCGAGGCGTCCTACCGCTAAGCCGCGCCGCGTGCCCGCGCGCGCTCCTGAGCCCGCGCGACCTTGCGCTGGTACGTGGCGCGTACGACCGCCGCGGCGGGCCCCTCCTCGGCGCGCAGCTCGCGGGACGCGGCGGCGTTCGCCTCCGCCGCGAGCGCGCACGCGGCGCACGGCCCCGTGCCCACGTGCAGCCCGCAATCGCTCTCGACGTCGTGATCGAGCTCGATCACAGGATCGCGGTGGTGTAGCGGACCTCGCAGACGTAGACCGAATCCGGGCTCGCGTCGGCGCCGGGATCTACGCGCACGAGCAGCCCCAGATTCGTGTGGCCGTACACGCTCGAATCGGTGTCAGCGAGCGTGATCGAAAGACCCGTGGCCGAGACCGTCTGTAGGTTCGACGTCGCGTCACTCCGCACGTCCGCGATGGAGACCGGCACGAGGCCGGACGCGGGCACGCGGTACACCTGCACGCGTGTGCGATTGCTGCTCGTCGCGCGAGCCGCGCCGGGCTTGAGGAACACGCGCACGGCCGTGATCTCGCAGACCGAGGGCAGCACGCCGCCGCCCATGAGGCTCCAGTGAAACGGCGACTTGGCGGCGCCCTGCGAGGTCGCCCCGAGGACGCTCACGGCCCACCCGGGCATCGTGTCGGTGGAGTCCCAGCCCGACGAGCCCTGGAGCGCGTGCAGGTAGGTGCCGCGGCTCGCCGCGAGGTCGGGGCGGGTGAACGCATGCAGCTCGGCGCGCGAGGTCTCGATCCGGGCGCGCTCCTCCTCCAACCACGCGAGCCAATCGCCGTGGTTCCCGAACACGAAGTTCAGCGCCTCGGCGTCGAGAACCTGTCCCGGTTCGAAGCCCTCCGTTCGGCGCGGCGCGCCCGGATCGACGCGCGTGGGCGTGCCGCCGTGAGGGTCGCCGTCCACGGTGTACAGGGCCTGCGTGGCGAATCCGGGCGAGGTTGAGGGTGCGGGCATGGTTCTCTCAGGTCTCCAGGTGAATCGAGGGGCGCGCGCGCATGGCGGCGCGTGCGCGTTCGGACGGGCTCTCGCCGTCGGCGGCGAGGCGCGCAGCGAGATCGTTTGAGGTCAAACGATTGTCCGCGCGCACGACCGGCGCGGCGGCCGCGAGGGCGCGGCCCGCGATCATCTCGGTACGCGCGATCTCGCTCGGGCTCAGGCCCTCCGCCGCGAGGCGCGCGTCGGCGCGCTGGCCATCCGCGACGCGCGTGACGGAGCACGTCGAACCGCACCGGCCGTGAGGCACGAGCGCGACCTCGTGAAACCGAGGCCGGCGCTGCGTACCGTCCGCGTCGACGTCGACGACGTACCCGCAGCTGAACTCACGCGTCGAACCGGCGTGGATCTCCGCGAGCGCGCCCGCATCGTCGATGCGCATGTCCGCGTGGAGAGCCCCGCCCTCCGCGCGCGCGTCGATCACCGTGCCGATGGTCTTGCCACCGTGCCCGAGACGCACCGGCAGACCGACCAGCGTGCGCGGCTCACCGAGACTCGATGGGTGCGCGTCGACCCGGTTCGCGCCGTCGGGATACCAGAGCCACCCCGCCGCGCGCACGACGCCGCTCACGGTCGAGGAATCGCAGCGCGAGCCCGAGGCCGCGCACGGTGCGCAGCACGCGATCATACGCGTCGGCCGTACTGGGCTCGGCGCATCTCGATCACCGCGTCGACGGTGAGCATCGCGGCCTGCTCGCAACCGAGCACGTTCGACGGCGCCTCGGGCTTTTCGATGATCTGGAGTCGCAGCTCGCGGAGATCGGCCGGAGGCGACCAGCCCACGGGGACCCAGCACGGCGTGACCCAGACGCCGCGATCGCCCTCGTAACAGAGCCACCGCTGATCACGCGCCTTCGACGGCGGCGACGCGCCGAGCACGAACACGATCCGCTCGTCGGAGAGCGGCTTGCCGTCCTCGGACCACGAGCAGGGGCAGCTCGCGAGGAACGAGATCGGAACGTCCGGGGGGATCCGCCCGCGCGAACGCGGCTTCGGTTCGAGGGCAGCGATCCGCGCCTCCAGGGCTGCGATGCGATCGTCGATCGAGATCACTTCGCACCTCGGCTCAGGCTCGCGATCTGATCACGCAGGTGCTGGTGCGCCTCCGCTCCCGTCGGGAGCTTCCGGCGCGCGGGCTCGGCGCCCACGCTCGCGCTCCGCTGCTCGCTCGGGGCAACGCTCTCTCGCGCGACCTCGGGGCGCACAACCGCGCCGCCCTGGCCCGGCGGAGGGAGGATCTCGTGCGCGCCGTCGTCCTCGGGCTCGTGCTCGGGCGCGCAGGTGCACGGCTTCGCGTCGCGCCGCGCGTCACCCAGGGGCGTGCCGGCCACAGAGCGGCCGCTCGCGTCGATGCGTCCGAGCACGAACGCGGTGTCGCTGGTTTTCGTCTCACTCATGGCGGGGTTCAGTCCTCCCAGGCCGGCGCGACGATGCGCGGGCCGATGCTTACGGGTTCCTTCGCGGTCGCGACGATCACGACCGACACCGCACCGGGTTCGCGCTCGACGAACCGCACGCGCGAGACCTCGCGCGGGGTCGGGAACGTGCGCCCGGGGCGCTGGCGCGAGACCTCGTGTCCCTCGGCGTCGAGGAAGATCGCGACGGTCGCGCCGAGCGCTTGCGCGCTCGTGATCCCGGCGGGGTGCTCCAGGTCGATGTACGGGCCCTGGTCGTCGCGATCGGGCGTGCCCTGGATGATCATCGCTCGCTCTCTTCCGTGAGCAGGGAGCGCAGCCCGCGCTCGATCGCCGCGCGGACGATCTGCGAGCGCGAGGGTCGCACCCCGGTCGCCTCGTACACGCGATCGCGTGCGCGCTCGACCTCACCAACGAGGCGCGAATCGCAGCGGGCGTGCACCGTGTCTTCCATCGATCGTCATTGTAACACGGCGGCGCGAGCACATTCTCCGCGCAAGTCAAGCGCACATATGCACACCTCGGATTGCTGACCGACGGACGTCAAGTCCGCGGCGGTCGCACGCGATCTGGGCTCGGCGCGCGTGCCGCGCCGCTACGCCGGGCGCCCGGCGAGCAAGGCCTCCAGGCCGCGCACGCGAGAGCGCTCCTGATCGAGCTCGATGCGCGTCGCCGCGAGGTCCGCGCGCGCGTGCTCGACCTCGGTGCGAGCTGCGGCGAGGTCGTGTTCTGCGGCGGTCGCGCGCGCGGTCGCGGCGTCGACCTCGGTGCGCGTCGTCGCGGCCTCTGCGTCGCCCTCGGGCGCGAGCGCGGCACGGACGCGCGCGAGGGCAGCGTCGTGGATCGTCGCGTCGCCGTACTGCGCGGCGCGCGCGAGGTCCGAGACCGCTCGCACCAGCTGATCGAGGACCGCGGCGTGCGGCCCGCTCCACGCGCCGTGCTCGGCGTCGGTCACGACCTCGATCAGGTCGAGCCGGTGATCGGGCAGATTGCCGAAGTCGAGCGCGGCCCGGGACGCGGCTTCCTGCTCGGCGTGCTCCTGCTCGCGCGCCCACGCGTGGAGCACGACGAGATCGCGCGCCGGAGTCTTCCCGGTCGCGAGTGCGCCGCGGATCTGCTGCGCAACCTCATGCGAGAGCAGCGTGCCGCTCGGCGGTACCTGGGCGCGCACCTCGGCGGGCGGCGTGTCCGCGAGCCAGCGCCCTTTCGCGCACGCCTTCTTGACGACGTCGACCGAGAGATCGACCGCGCGCGCCGCGTCTGCGATCGGAACGCCCGCGCGCACGAGATCACGCGCACGAGCGAGGGCGCGTTCACGTGCAGGATCGCGGCTCACGAGAGGACCTCGAACGCGTCCACGTGCGGGATCCCGATCGGCGCCGACGAGATCCACACGTGCTCGTTGCCGCGCCCCTCGGGCGCCCACGGACCCGGCGCGCGGTCGACCCACGCGCCGCCCTCGGCCTCGCCGCGCGCGAGGTAGACCCACGAGCCATCGCGGAGAGCCCAGCGCCACGTCGCGATCACGAGCGGCTCACGCACACGCGCGACCGCGAGGCCACCGCCGGCCTGGACCTCGCCGCGTCCGACGACGCGCTCGAACCACGCGCGCGCCTGGTACTGCCAGGGCAGGAGGTGTTGCCCCTCGGTGCGAGGCAGCAAGGG
The DNA here is from genome assembly GCF_000737325.1 of Sandaracinus amylolyticus. Lineage (NCBI taxonomy): Bacteria > Pseudomonadati > Myxococcota > Polyangiales > Sandaracinaceae > Sandaracinus > Sandaracinus amylolyticus. Next base: position 6,734,145 of record NZ_CP011125.1, on the reverse strand, counting down.
CAGCGTCCACGGCGTGGACAGGAGCGGGTGCGCGTCGTGGGGCGACTGGACGGGGCCGACGGGCGCGCCGTCCGCGAGCGCTACCACCGCGGCCTCGTGCCGGGCCGGAACCTCGCCGCGGCTCGCCCACGCGCGCACCGTGCCGGGGGCAACGCCCCCGAGGGCGAGGCCGAGGGCGCGGGCGCTCCCGAGGCGTTGGAGGGCGCGGTGTAGGGCGTCGTGCTGCACCTACGAGGGTACCATGGGGCGTTGCGTACCCGTTGGGCCGGAGGGCTCGGGGAAGGCGCGCAGCACGGGCGGGGCGGCGCACCCGCACCGGACCGGCACCGGGGGCACGGGCTCGATAGGCCGCCGGGGCGGCGTGCGCGGGATGCGCAATCCCAAGCGCAAGCGCGGGATCTGCCGCCGAATCTTGCGCAGCGCGTTGCCCTCGGGGGCAGTGCGGGACCCCGGTCGTGATCTGGCGCGGGTTGGCGCAGGGCACCGGCACACGACGCGGACCGGCGCGACCGGGGCTCGGAGGTATGCGGATCCGACCGCCGCCCGGCTCCGGTCACGCCGCGTCCGTGTCCGCGTCCCCTTCCGCCGCGGCGATCTCGTCGTCGCTCGGTTCCATCTCCGCGGCGCGTAGCGTGATCTCCTCGTATCGGTCTGGCGGGATCGCGCCCTTTTCCCACTTGCGCAGCGCGGTGTCGGTCACGCCCAGGGCAGCCGCGGCGCGGCGCTTCGATCCCGCCAACGCGATGATCCGGGCAAGTGCGAACCTGACCCTGTGATGGCTATACAGGGTCAGGTTCGCACTGTTTTCCCACGAAAACGCGACACCGACGGGCAGCCCCGCCCAGTCCGCCGGCAGCACCTTGCCGATGCAGACCATCCGCACCGCGTCCGGCTCGCCCGGGCGTCGCTCGGACCGCGTCCGCGCCCGGCCGAAGAGCTGCGCCAGCTCGTTCCGCCCGACGCGCCGCGTCCAGTCCTGATCGTCGATCTGCGCCTCCACGTGCGAGCCCCGCCCGAACGCCGGATCGCGGGGGATCATCCCGCCGAACGCGATGATCACGTCGCAGTCACGCCAGCGGTTCACGCCCTCGATCTGGCCCATGTTCACGACGTCCACGCCCTCGCCCAAGATCGCGCGCGCGGCCTCCGCCTGGGCTTTCGTCGACACGCCCACGAGCGCGCGCCGCGCCCGCTGCACCTCGGGCACGACGTGCTTGCGGAACGACGCCTCCCATTCGGCCGGCTTGCGCGAGAACACGCCCGACATGCTCTGACCGTTGGGGATCCAGACCCGCAACACCTGGACCGTGTCCGCGACCCGGATTCGCTCCCGGCGCACGTTCGCGAGCACGTGATCGACCGCCGGGTGCGGCGTCGCGGTCGCGAGCACGTCCGCCTTGCGGATTAGCGGGTTCCAGGCGCACGCCCGGAGCTCTCCCACGGCCGGGATCGCGATGCCTGCCCAGCGGGCGCGCAGGAGCTTCTGCCACGTGCGCCACAGGGCAACGATCTCGCGTTGCCCCTGGATCTGCACGTAGGTGAACGGCGGTCGCGCGTCTCCCGCCGCGCCCGCGAGGAGCGCCCGGGCTCGAGCCGCGGTCGACGTGAACGGCGCGACATCGCCGGAGCGCCGGGTCGGCCCCGCCGCGACACCATCGAGGACGTCGATCTCCTCCTCGACCTCCGGATCGGACTCGGGCACCGTCGTCGCGCGGCGCCGCTGCACCTTCGTATCGCGCCCCCACACCTCGAAGAGCCCGCCCGGGGCCGCGGCAGCACGGAACGCGTCCAGCTCGGCGGCCTCGACCTCGACCGCCACGATCGCCTCGCGCGGGTTCTCGTCCACGTAGAGGAAGCGGATCGAGCCGCGGCGGTGCGGGCGGAACAAGATCGCGCGCTCGTCCACGTTCTCCGCCCAGTCGATCATTGCGTGCGTGAGCACCGCGACCGCGCCGCGTCCACCGGAGATCGCGTCCTCGGCGGCCGTGACGCGCATCTCGCGCTCACACGTCGCGCGGTGCTCGCACGAAAAGCACGCTCCGAACGAGCGCGGGGCGAGTCCGAGCGTTGCGGCCTCGTCCGCGACCGTCGGGAGCTTGCACACCTCGCGGCTCGACCGGGGGCGCAGGAGAGCGACGCCCGAGGCAGCGGCGTGCTCGGTGTGATCGCGCTCGACGTCGTCCGCGCTCGCGTTCGTCGGCAACGCGATCACGCCAAGCCCCGGACCGCGCGAGAGTCGGTCGATGAGGTCGCGCGTCATCGCGAACGACTTGCCCGCGCCCGCGTCCACGTGGACCAGGAGACGATCGCTCTCGTCGCGGTCGCGGAGGACCTGGACGAGCCGCGCGCGCGCCGCGTCGGGCGCCATGAGCGGTACCTCATCCTCGTCGGTCTCCTCCGCGAGCAGCGAGACGTCCGCGCGCTCCTCCTCCGCTTCGAGGCGGAGGCGACTCGCGTTCTTCGTCCAGCGCACGTACGCGCCCGGGTTCGCGGCGCGCAATCGCTCCTGGAACCGCTCGGCGCCCTCGCGCGTCGAGTGCGCCGAGCCCCAACACCGGACCCCGCGATCGTCGATCATCACGTAGGCGTCCCCGCGCCCGTCGTGATCGTCGCGGAACGGGCAATCGCCCCGCCCAGGGCCACGCAGGACGCCACCGAGCGCCACGAACCACTCTTCGGCCGCGGTCGCCGCAGCGACGACTTCCTGGGGGCACGCCGTGCGCGCGCGGTGTCTGGCCGCGGCGCGCCTCGCTCGACCGCGAGCGGCGGGCACGCCGCGAAGATCGAGCGCGAGCCCGTCCGAACACGCTGAGACGGTCTCGACGGGGCGCGTCTCGTCCGCGACCTGCGCGTAGGCGTAGACGAGCTGCGACCAGCGCGCGGGCGCCGGGTCGATCGCGGTGCCGCTCTCGCGCTCCAGCCACTCTAGGAACCGCTCCGCGCGCTTCTGGAACGTCTCGCGATCGGTGTCGATCGCGAGGGGGATCAGGATGCGCGCACGGACCTCGCCCGAGAGCTTGTCCCGACGCTGCGCGAGGTGCGCGAGCCCGACTCGCCGCACGGCATCGATCGCGCGCTCGAAGGGCCTGGGGTCGGCCCCGAGCGCGTCGAAATCGACCATGAGGAGCGAACGCTCCGCGACGTGCTCGTCGGTCTTCCAGCCCTCGGGCGAGAGCCCGCCCACGGTGCAGCGCACGAGGTGCTTATCAGTGACGATCTCGCGCGCCTTGTTCACGAACGCGCGGACCCACTCGGCCCACGTCGTTTCGCGCTGGTGGTGGACGGGGGGCGTGGGGTAGACACGCGGCCCGCCCGGGCGCCCGTTCGCGCCGTGCCAGATCGTGAAGCGGAGTAGCTCCGGGAGCGGCGCGGTTGCTGGCGAAAATTCGTTGCCCTCGACGGGCGTCGTGGTACTCTGGTTCACTGCGGGTTCCTATGCGCCTCCGGCCTGGCAGGGCTGGGGCGCGCTCGTTTGAGCGGTCCCCCGGGCGCGTTCGTGGTGTTCAGGCCTTGCGGTCGCGCTTCACGCGCCTTGCTGCGGAGGCATCCGCGCGCCGGGTCTTCCGGTTCGGCGCGGCGTCGGACTGGCCGACGAACATCCCGCGTCGTGCCTCGTGCGAGCCCCAGAGCGGTGCCTCGCGGAGATTCGGGGTCGCGTGCCGCCTCATCGCGCACCCGTCGGAAGCATCTTCTCCAGCTGCGCGAGCATCCCGCGGATCACGATCACTCGGAGATCGGCGGCCTCGGGCAGGCCGAGATCCCGCCGCAGGCGATCGACCGTCGCCCGTTCCTCGGGGGTCAGACTCGCGAGGGCTCGCGCCTCCGCGGCGCGGCCACGAGCCTGCGAGGGGGGTGTGAACGCGACCACGTCCGCACGGTTGAACCGGAAGCCGTTGCCGCGTCCTCGACGCCCCTGCCGGGAGGGAACTAGCAGCCCCTTCCGCACCCACGCGCGAACGGACAACTCGGTCACGTTGTGAAACTGCGCCACCTCGGCAACATTCATTTCGTCTTGCACGGCTCGACCTCCCGAGTAACAATACCACGCCCACGGAATGGCCATACATGAATGGTCATTCCGTGTCAGTCCCCGGCGGCGGCGCGCGTCAGATCTCGATCTCGTCCTCGGTGCAGCCGAGCCACGCCGCGAGATCCCGTCTGCGCACCAGCACGCGACGGCCGGGGCGCTGCGCTCGGAGGTCGCCTCGGGCGATCCAGTCACGGACGCTACCCACGGGCGCGCGGGCGGCGCTCGCGACTTCCTCGATCGTCAACAGCGCTGGGGCGCGACGACGGGGACCGAGGGCGGCGATCTCGGAACGGATCAGGGCGCGAACGTCATCGGGAGAGAGCACGGCGCCTCCGCGTAGCGGAAGGGTCTTTGCGCTCTCTGCTCCGGTCCGGGCCGCACGCGCGAAATCGCGGCCGTCACCACCCCGTCGGGCTCGTTACGCCCCCGAGAGGATCCCGGGGGCCCCGGGCGCGTCCGCCCTGGGGTTCATGCCGCAAACCTGGATCGGGGGCGCGTTCTGGTCAACGCGGAAAGTTCCTGGTTGCTCTCGGTCGATTGCCCCCGTATATCCCATGCATGCCGCTGCCGTCGAGAACAGGGGTCCGGGGTCTGATCAAGGGCAAGGACGGGCGCTACCGGATCGATCTCCGGTACGGCGCCAAGGACGGCTCGAAACAGCGCCACAAGGAGGCGCTCCCCGTCGGGGTGAACAAGGCGACTGCGACGCGCCGCGCCCAGGAGGTTCTCACGGCCGCGATGGCCGGCGGTCCGATCCCCGCGCCGGGCGGCGGCGAGGTCCGGGACGACGCGCCCGCACGGCTCACGCTACGCGCGGCGTTCGATCAGTACCTCGCGCACCTCAAGGCGCGCGGCTTACGCTCGATCGCGAATCGTCGATCGCACGCTGCCGCGTGGTGCGCGTCGCTGGGGCAGGGCACGGCACCCGAGAAGATCACGATCACGGCTCTCGATGCGTTCGAGGCGGAGCCCGGCCGCGCGCCCGCGACGATCAACCGACACCTCGCGACGCTCAAACACGCGGCGTCCTGGTGGGAAGAGCGCGGCATCATCTCGATCGAGACCGCCGCGCGGATTCGAAAGCGCAAGCTCCTGCCCGAACCTCAGGAGCGGATCCGCCACGTGCGCGCCGACGAGCAGCGGCGCCTACTCGACGCGATCGATCGGCTCGATCCCGAGCTGCGCGTGCTCGTCGTGCTCGCGATGCTCACCGGCGCCCGACGGAGCGAGCTGACGAAGCTCCGCCGAGCCGACGTGGACCTCGCGCGCGGCGCGATCACGATCGAGCACACCAAGACGGGCACCCCGCGCACCGTGCCGATGCATCCCGACGTTCGCTCGATCGTCGCGTCGCTGCTCGCGCAGGAGGGCGAACCTACGGCGTTCCTGATCCCGCTGACGCTCGGCCCCGGACGCGGGCGGAGCGAGGCTGCGAGGCGCGCCGAGCGCGCGACGCGCGCCTTCCGCGAGGTCGCGGACGCGGCGCAGATCGACGATCTGAGGCTGCACGATCTCCGGCATACGTTCGCGACTCGAACGCGCGAGGCCGGCATCGGGCTCGACGTGATCCAACGACTGCTCGGGCACACCACGATCGCGACGACTCGGCGGTACGCGCACCTCGCGGACGACCACATGCGCGACGCGGTCAACGCGCTCGCATCTATTGCCCCCGCACTGCCCCCGCACGACGCGAAAGTCTGACATTCGCGCCGAAATTGTGCGCGGCATGAGGATTTAAAATCCCACGCCTCGGAAGAGGCATGAGGGTTCGAATCCCTCTCCCGGCATCGACGAGTAGAGTGCGACGACGCGCGCTCCCCCCGGCGCGAGGCCTTCGCTCGCGCACCACGTTCGGTGCGTCGACGCGCGCTCGATTGCGTCGCTCGCGTCGGTGTCCATGACGGGGCGCGATGATGACTTGCGCCGCCCCGCTGCACGGGCGGGTTCTCGTCGTGGACGAAGAGCCGTCGCGTCTGCATGCCGTGCTCGAGTGGCTCGCCGAGGCCGGGCACATGGCGATCGGCGCTCCGCCGGCTCGGGCTGGCGGGCTCCTCGCGGTGTCGTCGTTCGACGTGATCGTGCTCATCGTGAGCGACGGCGCCTGGGCGAGGCCGCTCGCGCACGCCGCTGCTCGATGCGCCGACGCACCGCGCGTGTGTTGGCTCGAGACCCGCCGACTGACGAGCAGCAACGCGCGCTTGCTCTCCGTCGTCGACGAGCTCCTCGGCTGGCCGATCGTGCGCGTCGACCTCGTCGCGGCGATCGCTGCGCAGGTCGGGAGCGCTCGCCGGGGCGTACGTCGCGCGCCGTCGACGATCGAGCCCGACCTCCTCGCGCCCCTCGACTGGGCGCTGGGTTAGCTCGCCTCGCGCGCGCGCGCCGCGATCTCGACCGCGCGCTCGAGCGCGTTCGCGGCGCGCTCTGCTTCACGCGCGTGCCGCAGCGCATCGCGCACGTGGAACGCGCCGGACCACGCGCGCCATTGGGCATCGCCGAGCGCGACCAACGCCGCCGTGAAGAGCGGCGCGAGCTCGTCGCGAACGTGGGGCGACTCGTCCCCGACGGCGTGCGCATGGGAGAGGAGCCTCGCGGCTCGCTCGAGCAGCACTCTCACCTCGTCTTCGGCGCTCATGCGACGAGACACAGAATGTGGTCGCGGGACGAGAGCTCGCCATCGCGGGATGATCTGGATCAGCCGCGCGGCTCGGCTGCGATTGCGACCTCCGGGAGCGCACCTACCTCCGGAGCCTGAGATGGGGGACGAAGAGCGTGCCCAGAAGTGGGCTGCGACGTACGCGTTGCTCGCCGGTGCGCTCGTGGGCGCCGACGCGGCACCGCCACCACACGCCTGGGCCGAACGCTGTGCAGCGGCGCGACAGCTGGTGGGTCTGCTGGCAGAGGAGCTCGAGCTCAGCCACGACGCCGAGCGGAGAGCGGAGCTCGCGTCGATGCAGATCAAGGCGATCGCCCTCTCCGTCGAGGCGCGGAAGCACGCGCTCGTCGAGGAGCTCGCGCGCGGATCGACGCGCCGAAGCGCGTGATCGCGATCCCCGCGCGTCGATGCACCGCGAGGACGTCTCGAGCGGCGGCGTCAGCGGCTCGTCGATGCGCGGCGCATGAGCGCCTCGAGCTCCGCGAGCACGACTGGCTTCGGAAGGAACGCGTCGAAGAACCGCAGCATGGCGGGGCTCGGCTCGAGCGAGCCGCTCATGCCCACGATCGCGACCCCGCGTGTCGAAGGATCGAGGCGCAGCTCGCGCGCGAGCGCGGGTCCGCTGAGCGTGCCGGTGTTGAAGTCCGTGACGACGACGTCGGGTAGCTCACTGCGCACCGAGAGCAGCGCCGCATCGGCGCTCGCGTACGCGCGCACCACCCACCCTGCGCTCTCCAGCCACTCGGTGATCGCATCGCGGAGATCGTCGTGATCTTCGACCAGCACGGCCCTGCCGGCGCGCGAGACGACGGGATAGGTCGCCGACGAAGCGGCGGGCATGCGCTCCGAACGAGGCCTCCGGGCCCCACGCGGTCTCGCCATCCGACGAGTCTACTCGCGAGATCCTCCAGAGCGAGCGGGTTCGCGTATTGAGACCTCGATGCGCGGACCGAGATGACACCGTCGCCCGATCCGACGTCCATGTCGTCCTTCCAGACTCGCTTCTGTCCCAGCGTCGTCGCCCCCGCGGTGCTGATCGTCGAGCAGCGCCCAGGCGCATCGCTCGCGCTCTCGGCGCACCTGCGCGACGCGGGCACGCGCCCGATCACGGTGTCGAGCACGTCGGAGGCGATCGCGGTGCTGGGCAGCTTCCACGTCGACGTCGTGCTCACGGGGTTCGGGATGGCGCTGCACGATGCGCTCGCGTTCGTGCGACGCATCCGCACGCTCGCCGATCAACGCGACGTGCCGGCGGTGATCGCGACGTCGGCCGACAGCCGCGCGGGCGACGAGCGGACCGCGCGAATCGCGGGCGCTCGCATCGTCGCGATGGGAGCGGGTCTCGACGCGATCGTGGAGGCCGTGCGCGCGGCGATCGCGGGAGAGATCGTCGCGCTCGATCGCGGAGGGGCGCGAAGCGCGACGAGCGTGATCGAGACGGGGCACCCGCGAACGCGTCGCGATCCGCGCGCCGAGTGATCCGCGCGACTTCCACGCCCGGCGCTCTACGAACGTCGCCGCTCTCGCGCGTGCGGCTCAACGCGCCGGAGGACACGCTCCGTTGCACACGGCGACACCGTCGCCGCACTCGACGACATCGCCCGAGCAGCGGTCGAGCGTGCACACCGCGCCCGCCGGGCAGCGCACGATGCACTCGCCGCTCCCGGGACAATCGACCGCGCAGTCGCCCTCGCAGAGCACGTCGCATCCGCCCGAGCCGGGGCACGCGACGCTGCTCAGCGGACCGACCGTGACGACGCACGCGCCCGATCCCGTGCACGCAGTGTCGCAGCCGTCGACGCATCGGAAGTCGCAGCTGCCGGATCCATTGCAGGTCAGATCGCAATCACCGATGCAGTCGACGAGGCAGTCGCCCGACGACGGGCACTGACACTCGGTGCCGCGACACGCGCACGCACCTTCGCACCCGGAGCTGCTGCAGCCGGAGGCGAGCGCCGCAGCCGAGAAACGCGCCGAGTCCCGCCCGGCGCGGTGCTGATCGGTCGATGACCTCGCGGCGAAGCTCGCGCGAGCGCGACGCGGTCGAATGACGCGCGCGCTGCGGTGACGCCACGAAGCTCGACGCGCGCTTCGAGCGCATGAAGCGCTCGGGCTGGCGCTCGACGGCGTGTCGGCAGGGCGCACGACGTCGCTTCGCGCGTGGAGCCGCACGCGTCAGCGACGCGGCACGGGACCGTCCGGAGCGCGGCGCTGCTCGTCGATCTCCGGCTGCTCACCCGGCGGGGCGGGCGGCATCTCGGGCTCGTCGGGATCGGGCGTCTCGATGATCTCCGGCTCGCGCCGGGGGCGCTCGTCGATCTCGGGCTCGTCTTTCTTCTTCTCGGGATCGACGGGGATCTCGGGGCGCTCGCGACGGCGTTCGGGCGGGTCCTGCGCGATGAGGATGTGCACACGCGTCATGTAGGCGCGGACGAGCGCGACTCGGGCGCTCGTTCCGCGGTCGCGGGCCGCGTCGCGCCGGACCTCACGAATCGTGCTCTGGACGCGGCCGCGGTCGCTAGAGTCTGCGACCGATGAACGGACCCCACGACTTCCTAGCCACGGTTCGTTTCCACATTCGCCCCTGCCGCGAGGCCGATCTCGAGCCGCTCGAGTGGATGGGCACCTTCACCGCACATCGCGACACGTTCCGTCGCGTCTGGCGCGATCATCAGCGCGGAACGGCGTCGATGTTGGTCGCGGAAGCCGACGCGTTCCCGGTGGGGCAGCTGTGGGTCGATCTCGCGGACGAGCGACACGGGCTGCTCTGGGCGCTGCGCGTGTTGCCCGGGCTGCGCGGCGCCGGCATCGGCCGCGCGCTGCTGCGCGCCGGGGAGCGCGTCATCGCGCGCGCGGGGCGCCCGATCGCGCAGCTCTCGGTCGCGATCGACAACGAGCGCGCGGCACGTCTGTATCGCGCGCTCGGCTACCGCCAGGTCGGCGAGCGCGTCGCCGAGGTCGAGCACCGAGCGCACGACGGCGCGCGCGCGGTGGCGCGCGAGAAGCAGCTCGTGATGGAGAAGATGCTCGACGCGCCGCGCGAGTGACGCGGCGCCGACTCGCCGGAGAGAGTCACTTCGTCGTCGGCGCGCCGCCACCGCTCGTCACGCGCTCACGCGCGACCTCGGCGTCGCGACGCATCGCGTCGCGCGTGTCGAGCATCGCCGACTGGCTCACGCGGAAGATGCCGCCGGGCCGATCGAGCTCGACGATCACGACCATCACCGTCGCGACGGCGACGGCGAACGCGACGATCGGCAGCGTGGCGCGGGCGTTCGTCACGCCGGCACCGTAGCCGAGCACCGACATCCCGAGCAGCGCCACGCCGATCAGCGTGAGGAAGACCGGCGCGGGCAGTCGCTGCCGCAGCGCGACGGTGACGCGCTCCTCGTGGAGATCGATGACGTCGTTCAGCGCGGTGACGAACAGCGCCGTGGGCTCGGATCGCGGATCGAGCCGCGCCGCCGTGACCGCTTCGGCCCAGAGCCGGCGATGCAGCGCCCCGGAGCGGCGCATCGCGGCGTCGACGTCTTCGAGCGCGCGCGGCGTGCGGGTGTCGACGTACTCGCGGAGCAGCTCCTGCACGTGCTCGCGATGGGGATCCGGCAGCATCGCGGCGCGCAGGTACGCGGTGCCGATCGCGTTCGCCTCGTCGAGCACGAGCTGCTTTCGCATCGCGAAGCGGCCCTCGACGATGCCGAAGCTGAACGCGAGCAGCAGGCCGAGCATGCCGAGCAGCGCGGCGAGCGTCGCGGCGGACTGCCCCGCGATCGCGCCCTGCTGCGCGCTGCGCGATCGCCGCTCGCCGATGCGGAACCCGAGCTCCGTCGCGGCGAGGAGCACCACGATCCCGAGCAACAGCGAGACCCACCAGCTCGGCGCGCCATCGACGATCCGATCGCTCATCGGGTGCGGCATCGGGACCGCAACGCGCGTTCCAGCGTGGCGCTCGAGGCGACGCGCCCAACCGTTCGACCGCGGCGACTCGATGCCTCGCGGTTCGCCGTCGAGTCGACCCGGCGAGCTTATGGTGCTCCGACGTGCAGCTCCGACGACATCGTGCGCGACGCGATCGTCCGCGAGGATGCGGTGCGCGAGGAGGTCGTGCGCTCGTCGTGGCGCTCGCGATCGGCGTCGCGCCCGTCGTCGCCGTTCACGCGCAGCGAGACGAAGAGCCCGAGCCGACGATCGAAGAAGACCTCGCGCGCGTGGTCGTCGATCCGATCGCGCCGCTCGCGCAGCTGAGCGTGCTCGTCGAGCACGACGCGACGTACCACGGTCCGCGCGATCTCGACGCCACGACGCTGATCATCCGCCCCGCGATCCCGTTCTCGACGTGGGATGTCCAGCAGCTCGCGCGGCTGTCGATCGAGTACGAGATCGATCGCCCGGAGGGCGGGTCGGGGCTCGGTGTCACGGAGATCTTCGATCTCGTGCTCGTTCCCCTCGGTCCGGGGCGGCTCGCGGTGGGCCCGGTGCTCGAGCTCCGACCCGACGTCGCGGCGAATCCCGACGGCGGCGAGGACGGCGACAACGTGCTCGCCGGGCCCGCCGTCGGTTACGTCGCGCGCGTCGGGCCGGTGACGCTCGGCGCGCTCACCCGGACGTTCCTCGCACCGTCCGAGCAGCGCACGTCGATCCAGCCCGTCGTCGCGGTGACGCTGGCGCCGTGGATCAGCGTCGGTGTCGGCGACCTGGAGCTCGACTGGGACTGGGAGGAAGGGCACTGGGGCGCGCTGCCGATCGGCCTCGCGGTCGACGTCGTCGGAGACGTTTTCGGACAGTGGATCCGAGTCGGTGTGGAGGGCCGGTACGACCTCCACGACGTCGATGGGCTCTACGAGACGCGGGTCGCCGGGCGTTTCGCGCTGCTCGTCCGCTGAATTGCGCGCGGTGAGGCGACGCTCAGTCGCGAGAGAGCATCGCCGCGAACTCGCGCGCGAGGTCGCGCTCCGACTCGCCCGACGTGTCGATCGCGACGAACTCGATCACACCGTTCCGGAACGCGAACGGGGCGCGATACGACGGGGACACCGGATCACCGCGATCCCGCCCGACGTTGAGGCCCTCGCCGGAGAGCGAGAGCGCGCCGGGCTGCGTGCGCATCGTTCCCTTCGCCACGACCTTCTTGTTGATCCGCAGCTCGAGCGCGCCGTTCGCCACGAACTTCGGGTTCTCGCCCTTCTTCTCGAAGTGCACAGCGACGGTCACACGACCGGTCGGGAGCGGATCGCTCGACTCGAATCGGAACTGCTCGATCCCGAGGAAGTTGTACAGATAGACGAGCTTCCCGTTCTGCACGAAGAGCGTGTATCCGCCGAAGCGCGAGCCCTGGGAGAGAATGACTCCCTCGCATCCCTTCTGGACGTCGCGCAGCGACGCACCGATCACGAACGATCGATTGCGCAGCTTGATCGCGACTTCCTCGGGGACCTCGCTCATGCCCGGGTAGTACACGGCGCGCGTCGAGACCTTCGCGATCGACGGACGCTCGGTCGTGAGGATCTCGGCCGCAGTGCGATCCTCGAGCGGGAGCGCGTCGTTCCTTCCGGCCTCCGCGAACCACAACGACACGAGCGCGCGCAGCCGTTCGGGATGCTCCGCGGCGAGGTTCGTCGACTCCGAGCGATCCGACGCGACGTGATAGAGCTCCCACTCGTCGGCGTGGAAGTTCCCCTTGCCGGAGATCGCGCCGTGCTTGGCGACTGCCTTCCATCCGTCGTGGTACAGCGCCCGCGTCCCGAGCATCGAGTACATCTGCGTGGTCCGCGGGGAGGTGATCTTCGCGTCGCGCAGCGCCGGCACGAGGCTCACGCCATCGAGCGCGCTCTGCGTCGCGCCCTTGATCACGCTCGGCGGCTCGATCCCAGCGAGGTCCAGGATCGTCGGCACCACGTCGACGGCATGGCAGTACTGATCGCGCACGTGCCCGCCGTACGTCTTCGGATCGAGCCCCTTGGGCCACGCGATCATGAACGGATCGGCGGTGCCGCCCTCGAACGAATAGCGCTTGAACATCTTGTAGGGCGTGTTGAACGCCCAGGCCCAGCCGGTGGGATAGTGGTTGTACGTGGCGGGGCTCCCGAGCTGGTCGAGCGCGCGGAGATTGTCCTCGAGCGAGTCGGGCCAGTTGTTGAAGAAGCGATTCTCGTTCACCGACCCGTTCGGGCTGCCTTCGCCGCTCGCGCCGTTGTCCGAGACGACCACGACGATGGTGTTCTCGAGCTGTCCGGTGGACTCGAGGAAGTCGAGCACTCGGCCGAGCTGATGGTCGGTGTACGACGAGAACCCGGCATACGTCTCGGCCATACGACAGAAGAGCTTCTTCTCGTCGGGGCCGAGCGATTCCCACGGTCGCACGACGTCCGCTTCGGAGATGACGTCCGGCGCGGGCCACGGGTTGATCGGCGAGAGCTGCGTGTTCTCCGGGACGATCCCGAGCTTCTTCATGTTCGCGAGCACGATCTCGCGATACTTCTCGTAGCCCATGTCGAACACGCCGGCGTACTGCTCGACCCACTCCTTCGGCGCATGGTGGGGCGCGTGATTGGCGCCGAACGACAGATAACAGAGCCACGGCTTGTCGGGCGCGACGGTCACCGTGTCCCCGATGAATTGGATGGCTCGATCGCAGAGATCGGAGGAGAGGTGATATCCGTCCTCCGGCGTGCCGGGCGGGTCGACGATGCCCTGATCGAGCACGAGGTCCGGGTAGTACTGGTTCGTCTCTCCGCCGAGGAACCCGTAGAAGCGCTCGAATCCGCGGCCGAGCGGCCACGTGCGACGAGGCGCGGCGAGCATTTCCTCGGTCGACGGTGTGAGATGCCATTTGCCGACGCAGAACGTCGAATACCCGTTCTCGACGAGGATCTCGGAGAGAAATCCGTTCTCCGGCGGGATGACGCCGCTCAGGCCCGGGAACCCCTGCGCGCCTTCGGTGATGCACGCCATATTGTTCCGGGTCGCGTTGCGCCCGGTGAGCAGACACGAGCGCGTCGGAGAGCAGAGCGCGGTCGTGTGCCAGTTCGAGAATCGCACTCCCGCGCGCGCGATGCGCTGGAGATTGGGCATCCGTATGAGGCCGCCGTACACGTCCCACGCGCCGATCCCGGTGTCGTCCCACACGACGTAGAGCACGTTGGGCGCGCCCGGCTTCGCCGAGGTCGGGAGGAACGGCCCCCAATCGGGCGTCGACTGGCGAATGTCGATGTCGATCTTGCCGCGAAATACCTTCGTCGTCATGGACTGGGCTCCTGGGTGGCGCGCGCGAGCCGGGATCGAGGGCCGGCGCCGATCGCGCGCGTGCTGGCGTCGGGACGAGGCACCGGCGCGAAGTGCCCCGTCGCAATCGAAGCGCGTGATGAAGCGCCGCGGTGCGACTGCGCCCCTCCGACGTGCTCGGGTCGCGCGCTGCGCGCCGCGTCGTCGCGCTCTCTCGAAGGGGCCGCATCGTCGGAGGCATTGTCAGCCGCCGTGCCATCCACGATCGCGGCGCTGCAGCGCGCGACGTGCCTCGGCGCGCGCAGGCGTGGGACGCGGGGCGGCGCTGACCGCGAGCCGCGAAGGCGCAATGCCGCGTTTGGGAGCACGGCGAGAGGGGCCGAAGAGACACGGAGTGCGAGGCGCGCTCGGCTTCGCGAGAGGAGTCGAGACATGAAGCAGCCGTCGACGCGCCCCGACGACCTGGTCCCGGCGTCGGACCTCCTGTTCGAGAGGCGAGCTCGTCCGCCGATGACGGCGTATCACCTGCTCGCGAAGCCGACTGGCGCGATCTGCAATCTCGACTGCGACTACTGCTTCTTCCTCTCGAAGGAGGAGCTCTATCCGGGCAGCACGTTCCGGATGTCGGAAGAGACGCTCTCCGAATACCTGCGCCAGTATCTCGAGTCGCAGATCGGGCCCGACATCCAGATCGCGTGGCAGGGCGGAGAGCCGACGCTCATGGGGCTCGAGTTCTTCCGGAGGTCCGTGGCGCTGGCCGAGAAGCACCGACGGGTGGGCACGCGCGTGACCTACTCGATCCAGACGAACGGCACTCTGCTCGACGACGAGTGGTGCCGTTTCCTGCGGCAGCATCGGGTGCTCGTGGGGCTCTCGCTCGACGGACCGCGCGATCTCCACGACGCATATCGCCATGACAAAGGCGGACACCCTACGTTCGACAAGGTCATGCGCGCGCTGCGCCTGTTGCAAGCGCACGAGGTCGACGTGAACGTCCTGACGTCGGTGCACGCCGCGAACGCCGAGCACCCGCTCGAGGTCTATCGCTTCCTCCGAGACGAGGCGGGAGTGCGCTTCATCCAGACGATTCCGATCGTCGAGCGCGACGACTCCGCACCGCACGACGGCAGTCGCGTGACGTCTCGGTCCGTGACCGGCGCGCAATACGGCGAGTTCCTCACTGCCATCTTCGACGAGTGGGTCGAGCGAGACGTCGGCGAGGTGTTCGTGCAGATGTTCGACGTCGCGCTCGCGTCGTGGTTCGGCGAGCCGCACGGGCTGTGCGTGCACTCCGAGACCTGCGGCGCGGCCCTCGCGATGGAGCACAACGGCGATCTCTACTCGTGCGACCACTTCGTCGAGGCGGAGCACCTGCTCGGCAACATCCACCGGCGGCACATGTCGTCGCTCGCCAGCTCCGAGGCCCAGATGGCCTTCGGTCGCGCGAAGCGCGAGAGCCTGCCGCGGCAATGTCGGCAATGTGACGTGCGCTTCGCCTGCCACGGCGGGTGTCCGAAGGATCGGATCCTCGAGAGCGCCGACGGCGAGCCCGGGCTCAACTATCTGTGCGACGGATATCTGCGCTTCTTCCGACACGTCCGACCGGCGATGGAGCGCATGTGCGCGCTGCTCCGAGCCGGACGCGCGCCCGCGGAGATCGTGTCGGAGCGATCGCTCGGCGAGCCGCGCGAATAGCGCGGCGCTCAGGAGCGCTCGCGCGCGCGGCGAAGATCGTCGCGCCGCGTTCCCTCCCAGAGCGGCACGCCGTTGAGGTACCCGGCGCGGCCGATCGCGTGCGCGGCCACCGGCGCGGTGAGCATCACGAACGCGATGAGCAGCGCGACGAGGACCGTCGCCTCCGCGCGCTGCAGCGCGAGCGCGACCGCTCCCATCAGGAACGCGAGCCCGACCGCGCCGCCCTTCGTCGCGGCCTGCATCCGCGTGTAGAGGTCGGGCAGGCGCGCGACTCCGATCGACGCGATCAGCACGAACGCCCCGCCGACCAGGAGGAGCACCGACGCGATCCAGCTCACGATCATCCGTCGACCGCCTTTCGCTCGAGGAATCGCGCGAACGCGACCGTGCCGAGGAACGCGAGCAGCGCCGCGACGAGCGCGGGCCGAAGCGTGTGCACGTCACGCTCGGCGAGCGCGCGCACGCCGCAGTACGCGACGGCCACGTAGGTCGTCAGGTCGAGCGCGACCACGCGGTCCGCGAGGCTCGGTCCGCGCGCGAGCCGGAAGAGGCACACGAAGAAGCTCGCGACGAGCATCGCCGTCGCGACCTTCACGACGAACGGGAGCGGATCGGTCACGTCGAACGTCATCGCAGCAGCTCCAGCACGCGCCGCTCGAAGTCGCGCTTCACCTGCGCGATCGTCTCGTCGGGATCGTCGACGAACATGAAGTGGACGTAGAGCGTGCTGCGATCGGGCGTGGCCTCGAGCGAGAGGCTGCCGGGCGTGAGCGAGATCAGGTTCGCGAGCACGGCGACCTCGGTGTCGGTGCGCGTGTCGAGCGGGACCGCGAGCACCGCGGGGCGTGTGTGGTGCGTCGGGGTCACGACGTCGTAGGCGACGCGCAGCGCCGAGAGGGTGGCCTCGCGCACGAAGAAGACGGTGAAGTCGAGCAGCTGACGGAACTTCTCGAAGTACCGCGCGCGCGCGGCGCGACCGGGCGGGATGCGCAGCGCGAGGTATCCGAGCGCGAACCCGAAGAGCAGGTTCAGGCCCGTGACCTCGCCGACGATCGTCGCCCAGAGGATCGCGAACAGCATGTTGTGGACGAACGACGTCACGGCGAGGGCACCTCCGCGGTCGTCGCGAGCACCGCGTCGACGAACGAACCGCGATCGAGGAGCTGCTCGGCCCCGCCGAGGCTGAGCGCGACCGCGGGCTCCGCGAGCACGCTGAGCAAGATCGTCACGAGCACCATCCCGACGACGCCGAGGTGCATCGTGACCGGAGCGCGGCGCGGGCTCGCGACGACGGGCGTCTCCGGCGCGGGTGACCAGAAGGCGCCGATCCAGATCTTCGCCATCGAGTAGAGCGTGAGCAGGCTGACGACGAGCGCGGTCGCGACGAGCAGCCACGCGCGCGCGTCGAGCCCCGCGCGCACGAGGAGGAGCTTGCCGACGAACCCGGCGAGAGGCGGGATGCCTGCGAGCGAGAGCGCCGGCACCAGGAAGAGCATCGCGAGGCCGGGGCGCGTGCGCGCGAGCCCGCCGAGCCGCGACAGATCGCCCGTGCCCTGCTCGCGCTCGATCACGCCGGCGACGAGGAACAGCGCGGACTTCGCCGCGATGTTGTGGAGCACGAAGTAGATGGCACCGCCGACCCCGAGCACGGTGCCCAGCGCGATGCCCATGACCATGTAGCCAATCTGACTGACCACGTGGAACGACAAGATCCGCCGCACGTCGTTCTGCGCCGCCGCGCCGAGCACGCCGGTGACCATCGTGAGCGCGGCGACGACGAAGAGGACGTCGCGCAGCACGGCGAGCTCTCCTCCGTAGACGCCGACGAACACGCGCGCCATCGCGTACACGCCGACCTTCGTCAGCAGCCCCGAGAAGAGCGCGGACACCGCCGCGGGCGGCGTGT
Source organism: Sandaracinus amylolyticus (assembly GCF_000737325.1). Taxonomy (NCBI): domain Bacteria; kingdom Pseudomonadati; phylum Myxococcota; order Polyangiales; family Sandaracinaceae; genus Sandaracinus; species Sandaracinus amylolyticus. Next base: position 6,716,637 of record NZ_CP011125.1, on the reverse strand, counting down.
GGTAGCTGGCCGGCAGCCAGAAGAAGAACGGGAAGATCGCGGCCTTGATCCCGAACGCCGCGAAGAGCAGCAGGGCGGCGGCGCCGATCGCGCCGCTCGGGCTCGCGCGCTCGAGGCGCACCGCCATGTCCGCGAAATTCAGCGTGCCGCAGAGCCCGTAGAGGAGCCCGATCGCGGCGAGCATCAGCGCGGACGAGACGAGGTTCAGCGTCACGTACTTGATGGCGCCCTCGAGCTGCGCGCGCTCTCCGCCGAGCGCGAGCAGGACGAACGACGCGATCAGCTGGACCTCGATCCACACGAACAGGTTGAACAGATCGCCGGTGAGGAAGGCGCCGCACACGCCAGCGAGCACGAGCTGCAGCAGCGGGTGGAATCCGAACGCGCGACGACGGCGCGAGACCCCGTCGATCGAGTAGATCGCGACGGCGAGGCCGAGCACGGACGTGATGCACACCATCGTGGCGGAGAGCCGATCCGCGACGAGCGACACGCCGTACGGCGCGGGCCACGAGCCGACCTGCGTGACGAGGAGCCCTTCGGCGCGAACGTGCGCGAGCAGCACGAACGACGTGACGACGAGCGCGACCGAGGCGGTGATCGAGATCACCTCCTGCGCCCTCGGCGTGCGGAACGCGAGGAACGCGCCGACCGCGGCGCAGAGCGGCCACACGAGCGGCAGCGCGACGATCGCGCTCATCGGTCGGTGCTCCGCAGCCGATCGGGATCGTCGGTGCCGAGCGTCTGGTGTGCGCGGTGGACCAGCGCGATCGCGAACGCGACGACGCCGAAGCCGATCACGATCGCCGTGAGCACGAGCGCCTGCGGCAGCGGATCGGCGACGCCCGCGGGCGGCGCGTCCGCGCCCTGCGGGACGATCGGCGGTGGACCGTGCTGCGGGCTCGCGGCGGTGAAGAGCAGGAGGTTCGCGGCATGACCGAGCAGCGAGAGCCCGATCAGGAGCTTCACCATGCTGCGGCGGAGCATCATGTAGATGCCCGCTGCGTAGAGCGCTCCGACGACGACCGCGAGCAGTACGTGCATCACTCACGCCCCAGCGAGAAGACGATGGTCAGCGCGCTGCCGTACACGACGAGATAGACCCCGGCGTCGAAGAAGAGCGGTGTGCCGAGCGAGATCTCGCCGAGCTCGCCGAGCGGCACCGTCGCCCATTCGGCGCGAAGCAGCGGATCGCCGAAGACGAGCGGCGCGAACGCCGCGATGATCACGATCGCGAGCCCCAGCGCGGCGATCGCGCGCGTGTCGATGCGAAGGGCGCGACGTGCCGAGTCGTAGCCGTACGCGATGGCGTGCAGGACGAGGCCCGCCGCGGCCGCGAGGCCTCCGACGAAGCCGCCGCCCGGTTCGTCGTGCCCGCGCACGAGCACCACGAGCGAGAAGAAGAGGATCACCGGCTGCAGCACGCGCGTCGATGCCTGCAAGATGATCGACCGCGTGATCATCGTGCCCCTCCCGAGCGCGCGCGGAGGCGCAGGAGCGCGAAGACGCCGAAGCCCGCGGTCGCGACGACGATGGTCTCGCCCAGCGTGTCGACGCTCCGGAAGTCGGTGAGGATGACGTTCACCACGTTGTGCCCGTGCGCCGCGGGGAGGCTCTGCTCGAGGAACCACGCGGACACGCTCGGATCGGGGTTCGTCCTCGCCGCTGCGAGCGCGAGCGCCGAGACGACGGTGCCGAAGCCGACGGCGACGACGGCGTCGCGAGCGCGGGTCGCGCGGCTCGAGAGCAGCGGCAGTCGCGGCAGCTTGCGGAACGCGAGCACGAACACGACGACGCTGAGGGCCTCCACGACGAACTGCGTCATCGCGAGGTCGGGCGCGCCGAGATCGAGGAACAACGCGCCGACGCCGAAGCCGACCGCGCCGAGCGCGGCGACGGCGGCGAAGCGCTCCGGCGCGATCACCGCGAACAGCGCCGCGGCGATGATGAACGCGCCCAGCCCGAGCTGGCGCGGCTGCAGATCGTCGAGCGCGCCCGCGAGATCGGGCGGCGGCGCGTGCGCGATGCCCGTCGCGACCACCACGGCGATGACGACGAGGGTCACGAGCGTGTAGCGCCGCAGAATCCCGTTCTGGAGGACGCGCGTCTGCGCCTTCGCGACGCGCGCGAGCGCGCGCATCGCCGCCTCGTAGCCGCTCGCGGGTCGGAGGTGCAGCGCGCGCGACAGCGCGGCGCCCGCCCGGCGGAGCGGCGCGCGCGCGGCGAACACCGCGGCGCCGACCACGAGCGTGACCGCGCTCAGCGCGAGCTCGATGCCGACGCCGTGGAACGCCAGCGCCGACGCGGGCACCGCGCGCGCCGCGACGAGCGAGGCCGCAGCGGCGACCAGCGGGGCGACGAGCGCCGGCGCGATCCCCGCGACGAGACCGAGCGCGGCGAGCAGCAGCGGCGGGCCCCAGAGCCACGCGCGCGGCCGGCCGACGTCGTCGGAGATCCCGCGGCGCGCGCCGAGCAGCGGCCGGGCCGCGACGACCATCGCCACCGCGACGAAGAGCGCGCTCGCGACGAACGCGCTGACGAGCGCGATCACGCGGTACCCGCCATCTCCCGGGAGCAGCGCCGCGTACGCGAGATCCTTCGCGAGGAACCCGAGCGTCGCAGGCACGCCTGCCATCGACGCGCCCGCGAGCAGCGCGGCGACCGCGCCGTGCGGGAGCACGCGCGCCAGTCCGCCGACCGCCTCGGCGTCCTTCGCGTGCGCCTGGTGCTGCACCACGCCGGCGTAGAGGAAGAGCGCGCCCTTGTAGAGCGCGTGCGCGACGACGTAGAGCATCGCGGCGGCGATCGCGTACGTCGTTCCGATGCCGAGCAGGAGCGTCACGAGCCCGAGCGCGGCGACCGTCGAGTAGGCGAGGGCGGGCTTGAAGCGCGTCTCGCCGATCGCGCGCGCCGCACCGACGAGCGCGGTGATCCCGCCGATGGTCGCGACGAGCGACGTCCACTCCGCCGTGCCCCCCAGCGCCGGCGCGAAGCGCGCGAGCAGGAACACACCGGCCTTCACCATCGTCGCGGCGTGCAGGTACGCGCTCGCCGGCGTCGGCGCTTCCATCGCTCGGGGCAGCCACGAATGGAACGGGACCTGCGCGGACTTCGTGAACGCTGCGACGGCGATCGTGAAGAACGCCGGCCGGTAGAGCTCGTGCGCGCGCACGACGTCACCGCGCGCGACGATCTCCGAGATGCGCGTGGTCCCGGCCGCGCTCGCGAGCATCACGAGCCCTGCGAGCAGCGCGAGGCCACCCGCGACCGTCACGAGCAGCGCATGCCGCGCCGCGTCGCGCGCCTCCGCGCGCTCGTGCTCGAAGCCGATCAGGAAGAACGACGCGACGCTCGTGAGCTCCCACGCGAAGTAGAGGAAGAACACGTCGTCCGCGAGCACGAGCGCGAGCATCGCGAGCGTGAACAGCGCGAGCAGCCGATCGAAGCGCCGCAGCGCACGCGCGTCGTCGAAGTACGCGCCCGCGTAGCCCGCGACGAGCGCGCCGATCGCGCAGACGATCAGCGCGAAGAGACCCGAGAGCGCGTCGAGCCGCAGCGCCGTCTCGAGCCCGGCCGAGGGCGCCCATGGCACCACCCACGCGAACGTGCGCCCCGCGATCAGCGCGGGCGCGGCGAGCGCCAGCGCGACCGCGAGCGCTGCGGGCACGAGCACGAGCAGAACGCGAGCGATGCGTGCGCGCGACATCGGATCGAGCGCGCGAGCGCCCCTTCGCTGTGTAGGTCCGCCGAGCAGCGCCCAAAGTGCCAGGACACGAAGCGCATACCCCGGCGCGCGAGATGATTGCGGGGAGCGAGCGTTCTCGGTATCAAGAGTCTCCGTCCACAGTCTCTCGGGTGCGGTGCCTCTGCACCGCAGGTCTCCCCGGTTGGTCGGGCCGCCAGCCGCTCCGAGCGCCACGCGCTCGAGGAGCGGCGCATGCGGATCGAGAGCCGAGCCACCCTGACCGTCCTCGTCGCGGCGCGATGATGGGCACGATCGCCGGCAGCAAGCGACGTGTCCTGGTCCTCGCGCGCGACCGCGCGGGATCGGTGATGGCCGCGCTCGCGCGACGCTACGACGTGGAGCTCGCATCGAGCGCGCTCGCGAGCGCCGACGTGGTGTGGGCCGACGCGTCGCTGCTCGACGACGTGGTCTCGTTGCGCGCGCTGCGCGCGGCGGCGCGGCCCTTCGTGGTGAGCGGACCGCTCGCGATCACCGAGCGCGCCGTGCGCGTCGGCGCGGCCTGCGTGGTCGCGACGCCGCACGACACCGCGTCGCTCCTCGCGGGTCTCGACCTCGCCGCGCGCGGAGGCCGCGTCGCCGAGCTCGTTCGGTGGGCTGCGTCGAGCGCCCCCGAGGCGCTGCGCGCCGAGGTCGCGCGCACACTGCTCTTGCAGCTCGCGGCCGACCCGACGCTGCTCGCGATCGCGCTCGACGACGGCGAGTCGCCCGGGGCGCTCGGCTGCTGAGCGAGGCGCGTGCTCGAAATGATTGCGACCGCCGACCGTTCTCGGTATCGACCCTCGTCGTCCACACTCCGTCGGGTGCGGTGCGCAGCACCGCAGGTCTCCCGGCTGGTCGGGCCGCCAGCCGCTCCGAGCGCCACGCGCTCGCGGAGCGTCATGTCCCGACTCGTTCCCGATCCGCGCTTCGACTCGCCCGACGCCCACCTCGAGGGCGCGGCATGACGGCGCTGCTCGTCGTCGACGTGCTCCGCATCGTCGCGGGCCTCGCGCTGCTCTACTTCGGCGCCGAGTGGTTGGTCGCGGGCGCGGCGCGCCTCGGTCGCTCGCTCGGGATCAGCAGCGTGCTCGTCGGGCTCACCGTCGTCGCGTACGGCACGTCGGCGCCCGAGGTCGTCGTCGGCGTTCAGGCGGCGCTCACCGGGCTACCCGCGATCGCGCTCGGGAACGTCATCGGCTCGAACATCGCGAACCTCGGGCTGATCCTCGGCGCGACCGCGCTCGTGTCGCCGCCTCGCGTCGCCGGTGCGCTCCCGAGGCGCGAGGTCCGCGTCCTCGTGGTGAGCGCGCTCGCGCTGCCGCTCCTCTTGCTCGACGGCGAGGTGTCGCGATGGGAAGGCGCGGCGCTTCTCGCGGCGGCGCTCGGCTACACCGTCTGGATGATCCGCACCTCGCGCGCCGACGGGCACGAGGCGAGCGACGCGGCGCAGGTCACGGCGGACGCGGCAGAAGCGGTGAGCGGCGCCGCGCGCGCGAAGCTCGGCGCGCTGGTGCTCGTCGGGCTCGTCGCGCTCGTGGTCGGCGGCAGCGTGTTCGTCGACGGCGCTGCGAGCCTCGCGCGGACGATCGGCATGAGCGAGCGGATGGTCGGCCTGACGATCGTCGCGGTCGGCACGTCGCTGCCCGAGCTCGCGACGTCGCTGATGGCGGCGCGCAAGGGCCACTCGGATATCGCGGTCGGCAACGTGATCGGATCGAACGTGTTCAACGTGCTCCTCTGCCTCGGCGCAGCCGCGGTTGTGGGGCGCGTCGGAGCGCCGTTCGCGTCGGTGCGCGCCGACCTCCTCGTGCTCGCGGCGGTGACCGCGATCACCGCGGTGATGATGCGCACCGCGCGGACGATCAGCCGCGGCGAAGGCGCCGTGCTGCTCGCGGCGTACGCCGCGTACCTCGTGTGGTTGGGGCTCGGATGAGAGGAAAGAACGTGACGAAGAAGAACGACGCGCGTGGATCGAATGGTGCGCCGCCGAGCGCGCCGGGAGGCGCTGGTTGGTTCCTGGTGATCATCGGCGCGCTGTTCGTGTGCGCGATCCTGTTGGGGCTGCTCACGCGCTGAGCGCCGCGGTCGCGAGCCGCGATCAGGCGTGTCGCGCGAGCGCCCGCGAGCCATCGAAGCTGCTGAAGTGCACGTGGCAGCCACGAGCGATCGCGCGACGCGGCGAAGGTCGGCGTGCACGCCACCGCGGTCCGCGAGAGCGTCGGCGTGCTCGCGATGCCGCTCCTCCGCTGGGCGCGTATACACGCAACGGCTCGACGGCCGCCGTCGACCCCGATCGCACGTGGGACCGGAAGGCAAGCGGACGCGGGCGGCCGATCGCGGAAGCGTGGGCGGCAGCGCGCGGTGTCGCCTACGGGCACGCGGTCCCCGTCGCGGCGTCACGTTCCGCGGGGTCGTCGGCGAATGCGCTCTGCTGCGTGCTTCGCCGCCACCGCCGCCTGCTCCGCGACCTGCGCGAGCAGCAGCGCCGCTGCCGTGGGGCGCGTCTGGGCGCGCCACCTCCGTCCCCGAGGGAAACCACTGCGCGCTCGATGAACGACGCGAGCTCTGCGCGCTCCTCAGCCGAACATCTCCGACTACTCGATCGAGAAGCGGTACGTCCGGAAGGACGGCTCGATCGTGTGGGGCAATCTGCACGTCGGGCTCGTTCTGGATGCGCACGGATCGCCCAACTACTTCGTCTCGACGATCGAAGACATCTCCGCGCGACGGGATGCCGAAGCGGCGCGTGATCGCCTTCTGGTGAAGGAGCAAACCACCCGAGCTCTCCTCGACACGTTCCTGGCGGCTGCCCCCGTGGGTTTCGCGCTCATCGATCGCGAGCTTCGGTACGTGCTCGTGAACGACGCGCTTGCGTCGATGAACGCGATCCCGCGGAGCGAGCACATCGGACGTTCGACCCGGGAGCTGCTCCCCGAGATCGCCGATCGTGCGGAGGAGCTGATCCGGCCCGTCATCGACTCGGACGCTCCCGCCCTCGGCGTCGAGTCCACGGCGGAAGCACGGGTGTGGCTCGGAAACTACTATCCCGTTCACGATGCGAATGGATCGCTCCTCGGCGTCGGAGCGGTCATCATCGACATCACGGAGGGCAAGCGAGCCGAGGCGGCGCTGCGGTCTGCCGGTGAAGAGAACGCCCGCCTGCTGGACGCTGAACGCGTCGCGAGGCTCTCGGCCGAGCAGGAAGCGCAGCTTCGGGAACAGGTCCTCGCGATCGTCTCGCACGATCTCCGGAATCCGCTCCAGAGCATCAAGGGATGGGCGCGGGCGCTGACGGCCGCCGAGGGCGACCTGCCCGCCGCTGCCGAGAGGCGTGTCGAGATGATCCGTCGCGCCACGGATCGAATGGAGCATCTCATTCGCGAGCTGCTCGATCTCGCATCGATCCAGGGCGGTCGGCTCCGCATCTCGCCCGATTCGATCAAGGCGGTCGAGCGCGGCGTGCAGATGCGTGCGAACCTCGCGCTCACCCTCACGCGACGTCTGTGCGGATCGAGAGCGCCTCGTGCAGGCCCTCTCGAACCTGATCGGCAATGCGATCAAGTTCACGCCGCCGGGCGGCCACATCGAGGTGCGCGCGGTGGACGATGCGTCGGAGCTCACGATCGAGGTGAGTGACACCGGCCCGGGGATCGGCCCCGAGGACCAGGTCTCCATCTTCGACCCGTATTGGACGTCGGCCGACTCGACGCGTCGCGGGACTGGACTGGGTCTGGCGATCGCGCGTGGCATCGTGGAGGCGCACGGAGGCGCCATTTCGGTGTCGTCGACTCTCGGGCGGGGGACGACCTTCGTCATCACGCTGCCGCGCGCGGCGCACACGCCCGCGTCGTAGGTTGGCGGCGGGGCGACCTGAGCTCGCCGAGGCGGCACGCACCTCGATGGCGAGGCGGAGCGGAATGCAGGGCTTCAGTCACGTGCTCGACGCAATCGTGGTGGTCGATCGCACGGACACGCTCGCGTGCTGCAGGGCTCGTCGATGACGGCGCGCACCGCCACGGCCGGGGCTGGTACGTGCGATCTGGCCCGGCCGAGATCGTGAGGGAGAAGGTGCACGACGCGCCCCGCGACTGATGCGGCTCACCTCGGTCGCTCGAAGGACGCCTCCGCGCGCGCGTGCGTCGAGCGTCGTGTCGCCGCGCCTGCGGGCGTCGGCGACGTGCTGCAGGACGGCGTCGTGCACCGCGCGACGCTGGACGCCGGTGCCTGGATCGGCGTCTACTCGCGACGATGACTCTCTCGCGCCGCACACTCCCATTCGCGCTCGTGCTCTTGGCCTCCTGTCAGAACGCGGAGCCCGGCGACCGCGGCGATGGCGGCGCGAGCGATGCCGGCGCGGCCGACGCGTTCGTGGTCGGATCCGAAGACTCGGGATCGGACGCGTCGGCGCCGCCACTCGACGCGTGGGCTCCGCCGACGGACGCATGCACGGCGCGGATGGTCTACGCCGACGGCGACGGCGATGGCTGGGGCGATGGCGCGAGCGGCGTGAGCACGTGCGCGCCGCTCGCGGCCGGGCAGGTGACGCGTGGGGGCGACTGCGACGACGCATGCGCGAGCTGCCACCCGGGAGGTGCGGAGGTCTGCCACGACGATCTCGACCAGAACTGCGCGGGCGGTCCCGACGAGGGCTGCCCGACCGGTCCCACGCCACTGTGGGCGGCGCGCATCGGTGCGGGGCCCGCGGCGGACTTCGCGTACGCAGTCGCGATCGGCGACGACTCGTCCGTGGTGGCCGTCGGGCGCTTCAACAACACGCTCGTCGTCGGTGCGCACACGATCGCGAGCGCGGGGTACGAGGACGCCTTCGTCGCTCGCTTCGATGCCGCGGGCACTCCCACCTCGGTTCGCTCGTTCGGGAGCGCGGGGTCCGATTCGGCGGGTTACGTGACGCTCGACGGGAGCGGGAACGCCTACGTCGGAGCCGACGTCCGCGGCGGCATCGCCTTCGGCGACGGCGTCGCGTTCGACGCGCAGGGCACGAGCGAGTCGGCGGTCGTCGCGTCGTACGCGCCCGACGGTCGCGCCCGCTGGGCCGTCGGTGTGGTGTCCGACGGCTACGCCGACCTGCGCGGTCTGGCGTTCGGCAGCGCGGGCGTCCACGCGCTCGTGCACTTCGACGGCACCGCGCGGATCGCCGGCCAGGAGCTGACGTCGGACCTGGGCGGCGGACACGCGGTGCTCGTGCTCGGTCCCGAGGACGGTCAGGTCCGTGGCTTCTGGCGCCTCGAGGTCCCCCTGGGCGTCGTCTTGGACAGCATGACCCTGGCCGCCGGCGGTCCGTGCTTCGGCGGGCGCTTCCAGGGATCGGCCACGTTCGGCACGACGAGCCTTCACAGCGCCGGCAGCTACGACGGGCTCATCGCCTGCTACGCCCACGACCTGTCGATACGGTGGGCGCACCGGGTCGGCGGAACGGCGTCGGACATCGTGACGAGCATCGCGAGCTCGAGCGGCGGGATCGCGATCGGCGGTTGGTTCAGCGGGACCACCACCGGTGATGTCGCGCTCACGAGCGGAGGCGTGATGGACGGGTACGTGGCGCTCTTCTCGACCGCGGGCGCGCTCCAGTGGGCGCGAGGCGTCGGCGGATCGCAGTCCGACGCCGTGTACGCGGTGGCGATGGCCGGTCCGGACGTGCTCGTGGCGGGTCGCGTTCGCGAGCCGGGCGCGCAGATCGGCGTCGGGACCTACGTATCGCTCTTCTCGACCGCGTCGGAAGCGTTTGCCGCTCGCTTCGATGCAGCCGGCGCGACCGAGTGGGTGCAGACGTTCGGCGGCATGCGCGATGACGAGGCGCTCGCGATCGGGGTGAGCTCGGGCGAGCGCGTGGCCGTCGCGGGCTCGTTCTCCGGAACGGCGACCTTCGGGACGATCTCGTTCTCGACGACGTCCAGCACCGACGCCGACGCGTTCGTTCACGTCCTGCAATCGCACTGAGCGCCGGTTCTTCGTCGACGCAGCGAGTCCGACTCGGACGCCTGATCACGCCGGCCAGAGCGCGCGCAGAGCGATCCCGAGCACGCCGGTCGCGACGATCACCATCGGCTCGTTCACCTTCTTGAACCGCGTGATCACGGCGAGCGTCGCGAGCGCGATCACGATCGTCCAGGGGTCGCCGATCGCGCGTCGGCCGAGCACGAACGTCGCGCCCGCGATCGCGCCCGTCGCGGCAGCGGTCACGCCGAGCACGAACGCGCGCAGCGTCGTGTTCCTCGCGAAGCGCTGGTAGTGCGGCGCGGGCAGCACGGTGAAGAACCAGCACGGCAGGAACGTGGCGAGCGCCGCGACGACCGCGCCGCCGAGCCCGGCGACGAGGAAGCCGATGAACGCGACCGTGATCACGACCGGCCCCGGCGTGATCATCGCGACCGCGACCGCGTCGAGGAACTGCTGATCGTCCAGCCAGCCGAAGCGCTCGACGACGCCGGTGCGGAGGAACGGCACGATCGCGAGGCCGCTGCCGAAGACGAACGCACCCGCCTCGGTGAAGTACCACGCGAGGTTCCACAACGTGCTGCCGCTCGCCGGGCCCGCGAGGCCCGCGAGGAGCCAGTCCGGAGCCCACACGAGCATCGCGGCGGCCGGCGGCGCGCGGTCACGCACGCGCTGCGCGATCATCGCGATCGCGCCGCCCGCGACGAACACCGCGAGCATCTCGGACTCCGTCCACGCGGTGACGAGCGCGCTCACGCCCGCGATCCCCCAGAGCACGCGATCCTTCGCGAGGCTCAGCTTCGCGAGCTTGTGCACGCTGCGCACCATCAGCGCGATCACCGCGGCGCCGATGCCGTAGAACGCGCCGCGCATCCACGTGAGGCCCTCGAAGCGCACGTAGAGCGCGGCGAGCACGAGCACCATCAGGAACGACGGCAGCACGAACGCGAGCCCGACGACCGTCGCGCCCCACGCGCCACCGCGCGCCCACCCGAAGTAGATCGCGAGCTGCGCGGCGAGCGGACCGGGCGCGAGCTGCGCCAGCGCGAGCCCGTCGAGGTACTCCTGCTTCGAGAACCAGCGGCGCTCCTCGACGAGGTCGCGCTGCATGTAGCCCGCGAGCGCGACGGGACCGCCGAACCCGGTCGCACCGAGGCGCAGGAAGTACATCGCGACGTCGCGTGTGGTGCACGGCACGAGCGGACGCTCGGAGCTCTCGTCGGTCATCACGTTCTCTCCCGCGCGCGGCGCGCGAACGCGGCCAGGAGCGCTTCGAAGAGCGCGCCGCCGATCGCGATGCGCTGCTCGTCCTCGCGATGCAGGAGCGCGATTCCGGCGATCGCAGCCGCCACGCCCGCGGTCTCGGGCCGCGCGTGCTTCGCGTCCTTCAGATCGATGTCGTGGACGATCTCGGCGATCGCGCGGAGCCCGGGCGCGTCGAGCGCGAAGCGACGGCAGAGCACCTCGAACGTGCAGAGGTCGCCCTCGTGCGTGTACTCCGCGGCGTCCATGTCGAAGCGGAGCTCGCCCGGCAGCGGGACGTAGCCCTTGGGCGGCACGAGCTTGAAGGTTGCCTCGGGGTCGATGAAGCGCCGCACGAGCCACGCGCTCGCGATGCGATCGACGTGGACGCCCGCGCGCGTGACCCAGGTGCGACCGCGCGGGGGCGTCGCCGCGGGCGCGACGGCGTCGTCGCGGACCGGCGCGTCCGCGCGGGCACGGAGCGCGGCGACGAGCCCACGCACTGCCTCGCGCGAAGGCGCGTCGAAGAAGTCGATGCGCGCGAGCTCCTCGAGCTGGTGCTCGAGCCGCGCGACGTCGCTTGCGAGCGCGTGGCGCTTCTCGTCGGAGAGCGCTCTGCGCGGGAGCGCTCTCGCGATCGCGCGCGCCTCGGCGGCGATCGCGCCGTAGTCCGGCTCGCGCGCGGTGCGGAAGAGATCCTCGACCTGCGCATCCGAGAGCCCGGCGGCGAGCGACGCGTCGATCACCATCGCCTCGCCGCCCCCCGCCTCGATCTCGCGGCGGATCCAGTCGAAGTCCTCGCGCGCCTGCTCGGAGCGCGGGAGCGCGTAGACGGTCCGCTTCAGCGCGACGGCGCCGATGCGCTGGAGACGGCGGCCGATCTTCACGCGCAGATAGTCGGGCTTCGCCGGGATCTGGTGGACCAGCAGGATCCAGCGCGGCTCGTCCGCCATTCCGGCGATCCGTCGCACGACGTCACAACTGAATCAAGCGTCTCGAATCGATGATTAGGTATGCGCTATCCCGGCCCCCGCGCGGCGTCGCGCGGGCTCCGCGCTCAGCCGCGTGATCGCGACTGGACGCTTCGCGGCTCGTCGAGGCGCGATCGAAATTCCGCACGCGGCGGATGTTCGAGCGCTGGGCTCGTGACGCCGCGCTCCAACAGCTCCGCGGCGATGCGCGCGCGCTCGGCCGCTCGCTCCGCGACGTCCGCGTACAACAGCGCAGCGAACCCGGAGGACCGCTGGCGCGCGTCGGCGAGCGCCAGCGCCGCACGGTCGATCCACGGCCTCAGCTCGCGTTGCTCGTCCTCGGTGCACGCGTCGCAGAGCTCGTCCGCCAGCGCGAGCGCGACGGCCGCGCGTTCCAGCGCGAGGCGCACGATCAGCTCGGTATCCAAGGTACGCTAGACCTTAGACGCCAGCGCAGCGCTCACCAGCGGCGGTCGTCGCTCGCTCCGTTCGGGGAGCGAAGCGGCGGCGCGCGCAGACGTCCGGACCCCCGACTGCTGCGCGCGCCGCCGGCGATTCAGCCCACCCCACCGCGGCCGAACCGTCGCTCTGTCCGTAGCTACGCGCGACGGTCGGCCTCGCAATCGGTGAGTCGCGTCCGCGGAGGAGCCCCGTGACGGCCATCACCGCGCGCAGGGCTCGCGGTGAAGGAGCTCCACGTCTCCGGCCATGCGCCGCGTCGTCGCTGCGCGGCCTACGTCGCCGATCGCCGCACGAAGCGCGCGAGCGCTTGGACGATGTGCTCCGCTTCGCGCGCTTGTCGGAGCACGCGCTCGGAGTCGGTGCTGCTCGCCGCTGCGCGCCGTGCGTCACCGATCGCCAGCAGCGCGCTGTCGAAGAGCGGCGCGAGCTGCTCTCGGATCTCGGGCGACGCCTCGACCAGGGCGTGCGTCTCGCTCAGCAGCTCGACGGCCCGCGCGAGCGTCGCGCGTGTCTCCTCTTCGCGCGTCACGAGCGCAGATCGTAGGACGGCGATGAGCGAACTGCACGAGTCAACCCTCGCGCAGCTCGTCGCGCGCCGCGTTCTCCCGCGCCTCGACGCCGAGCGTGATGCATCGCGCGAGCGCGACCTGGAGCGCGCGGCGCCGTCGCGGCTCGTGCTCGTCGGCGACGGCATCGGCGAGCGCGCGCGACACGAGCTGCACCGCGTCGACGCGCTCTCGCCACGTCGCCGGCGCCTCGCGCGGCGCGGGCGCGTCGTCCTCGACGAACGCGCCCTCCACGAACGAGCGCAGGTATCGATACGCCGATGCCCAGCGGTCTCGTTCCACGCCCATCGATGTCCGCGCGCGTCGTCTTCCATCAGCGCCGCGAGCCTGCGCCGCGTCGCGCAGTGGTCGCCCCCGAGCGCACCGAGCCCGTCGGTCCCCTCACCCTCGATGCGCTCGGGAGCCGATCACTCGTACGCGCCCGCGATGCGTTCACCAGCCTGTGCGCGCGGCTCGCCGGATCGGCGCGTGGTGCGATGCCGCGAGGCGCGACGTGGCTCGCGTCGGATCACGGTCGATCGAGCGGATGACGGATGAGCCAGCCGCCCGCGTCCGCGCGTCGACCCGCCTCGACGGCGAGCCCGAAGGCGCGGGCGTACGCGCGCGCGACCGGCTTCCGCAGCTCGGCGTCCGTCGTCGCGTCGAGGCGTGCCGCGAGCGTCCGCGCGACGTGCGTCGCGCGCGCGGCTCTCGATTCCCAGCTCGCCGGCAGCTGCGCGTCGATGCCGGCGGCCTCCGCGGTGGCGCGGAACGCTTCGACCCACTCGTCGTCGGTCATGACGCGCGAGAAGTAAGCGCGCGCGCGTGTCGCGAGCAGCCTCACGCCGATGGCGCACGCATGGAGACGTGCGCCATCGGAGACGGGCACTACTGCAGGCGGACGATCGAGTACGGCACGCCCGCGACGTCGAGGCCCGCGCGCAGGCTCCCGTCCGCCTGCGGCACGAGCAGCGTCGTCCGTCCTTCGTCGTACCGGATCTGCGTGACGAGCTGCAGGTCGCCCGCGTGCAGCGCCCAGCCCGCGCCACTCGCGACCGGCGTGCTCTCGAGCTGCGTGCCGGGCGTCGTCGCGCCGAGCTCGATGCCCCACCAGCGCCACGCCGACGCCTCCCACGGCGCGTAGAGCTCGGTCTCGTCGCTCAGCGGCGCCTCGAGCAGCTCGGTGTGGAGCGCGAGCACGTACGCGTTGCCGTCGACGCCCGCGACGAGCCGACCCGCGGGGCGATCGCCGACGAGCGAAGGGATCGACACGTAGAAGTCGGGATCGAACTCCGTCTCTCCGGGCTCGATGCGGAGCACGCACGGCGCGGGATAACCGGCGGGCCGCTGCAGCGCGTAGAACGTCGCGCCGAGCGTGCCGCTGCCGAAGTAGAGCGTGCCGTCGCTCGCCTCGACGACGTGCACGGTGTCGCCGCAGCGATCGTCCTCGACGACGCCGACGAACGAGTCCGTCGCGTGCTCGAACACCAGCGCGGCCGCGATGCCCGCGTCCGACTCCTCGACCGTGCGGTAACGAACCGGCACGAAGAGGTGCTCACCGCGCACCACCGCGCGCTCGCCGACCTCGATCACCAGGCCCTCGCGATCGGCCGACGCGAACGAGATCGCTCCGTCGAGCGTCATCTCGGTCGGGTTCCACACCAGCACCTGCTTCGTGACGTCGTCGATGAAGTACGCCTTCGTCGGCGACACGAACGGCACGAGCCCGGGCCGGCGGAACGCGGACGCGACGCCCGAGCCGCCGCCCGCGAGCGAGAGCTCGCCGTCCTCCTCGAGCCGACCGTCCGACGTCACCACGTGACGCGTGATGACGGGCGACTCCGAGCTCCCGAGCGCGAACATGCGCTGCCCGTCGAAGCCGAAGAGCGCCGCGGCGCCTCCGACCTCGAGCGCGTCGTCGGCGTTCACGACGGCGGGCGTCCCCGGGTCCTCGATCACGCGCACGAACGACGACGCGCTGTCGGGGGTGAAGACCGTGCTCGAGAGCACGAAGTCGCCGTCCCAGGTCAGGGGCGGCGACGAGGATGGCTCTCCGCATCCGGAGAGCGCGGCCGCGATGGCGAGCGTGACGACGGGACGACGAACCCCACGGACCCGAACCATCGAGAACATCCAAAACCTCGGCTTTCTGAGCTTGGCGCGACATTGACAATCGTTATCATTCGCGTCAAGGAGCTGGCCGTTCGGACCACGGCAGTCCGGGTCCGCGGACGAGGGAGAAGCAGATGAATCGCTGGACCAGGAGCGCGGCGCTCTTCGGCGTCGCCACGATGATCGCGAGCTGCGGCGGCGACGACGCGTCCCCAACCCCGACGCGGGGCGGGTACCTGGTCGCGACGCGCGTGTGGGACGACACGTCGATCACGTCGTACTTCCACGTCGTCGACTCGCTCGACGCCGACACGCAGATCGATCCGAGCCAGGCGCTCGAGGTGGCGGGGTCGGCGCGCCTCTACTCGTACGCGGGCGGGTGGTTCGCGATCGGCTCCGGGGAAGCGCCGACGATCACGCGCTATCGCTTCGGCGAGGACGGCTCGCTCGTCGAGGACGCGGCGATCAGCCTCCAGCCGTACGGCGTCAGCGACCTCTGGGACACCGTCTACTTCGTCTCGCCGACGAAGGCGTACTACCCGGACCGCGACGGCTCGCAGCTGGTCGTGTGGAACCCGACCGCGATGGAGGTCACCGGCACCATCGCGCTGCCGCAGACCGTTCGCGAGGGATACCTCTCGCACTACTCGTATCGCGCGCTGATGCGCGGCGACGCGCTCGTCTTCTCGGTCGGCTGGTTCGACTGGACGAACGATCGCGTGCTGCCCGAGACGGGGCTCGTCGTGCTCGACACCACGACGGACACGGTCTCGCGCGTGGACGTCGACACGCGCTGCGGCGGCATCACGACGCCGATCGTGACCGAGTCGGGCGATGCGTACTTCGTCACCGCCGCGCTCGCTGCGGCGGCGTACGAGCTCGAGCGCATCACCACCCCGCCGTGCGCGCTGCGCGTCGCCGCCGACGCCGACGAGCTCGACGCCGACTACCACACGCTGCTCGCCGATCTCGTCGACGGCGCGATCGCCGGCGAGCCGGTGCGCGGCGGCGGGCAGGACATCTTCCTCCGCGTCCTCGACGCCGACCTCGCGGAGATCGATCCCGTCGGTGCGTCGTGGGATGTCACCGGGCAGCTCGCGTGGCGCTGGGTCCGCTGGAACGTCGAGACGAACGCGGTCACGCCGGTGACGACGCTCGAGCCCTCGACGGCCGACGTCGTGTGGTTCGACGTCGACGGGCGCGTCTTCGGGACGGAGACGACGGCGGACTACGCCGAGACGACGCTGATCGAGCTCACCGCCGAGGGTGGGCCGCGCCGGATGCTCACCGCGCCCGGCTTCCTCCACGCGCTCGCGAGCGTGGAGTGAAACGAGGACGGCGGCGCCGCGCGCGCCGCCGTTCCGACCCGACGTCGACCTCGTCCGGACGCGATCGTGAAGCTGCATCCACACGCGTACACGAGCTGGTGGGATCTCCACGCCTGGGCCGGTGCGATCACCAGCATCGTCCTGAACGTGATGTTCTTCGCCGGAGCCTTCGCGCTCTTCTACGAGGAGATCGCGATCTGGCAGGACCCGCGCTCGCATCGCGTGGTCGACGACGCTCGCTGTGAAGGCGTGCCGCTCGAGCCGCTGGTGCGCAGCGCGATCGCGCGCTTCGGCGCGAGGCCGACGACGATCACCGCGGCGGTGCCGAGCGACGCGTGCGCGCCGATCTGGATCGACGTCGGGGGCGAGAGCGAACGTCGCACGACCGTCCTCGCCGATCCGACCACCGGCGCGCTGCTCGACGAGCGCTCGGTGGTCGCGACGTTCCTGCTCGACCTCCACTTCCTCTACGACGAGAGCACGATCGGCGAGTGGGGCATGTACACGGCGGGCGCGCTCGCGATCGTCATGCTCCTCACGCTCGTCACCGGCGTGCTCGTCCACCTGAAGGACCTCGTGCGCCAGCTGCACCAGCTGCGGCTTCGCGAGCGCATCCGGTTCGTGTGGTCGGACCTGCACAAGGTGCTCGGCGTGATGGGGCTGCCGTTCCAGATCGGGATGGCGTTCTCGGGCGCGCTCCTGTCGCTCGCGCTGCCGATGATGTGGGCGTGGCAGGGCCCGGTGTTCGGCGGCGACACGACCCTCGCGGAGCGCGAGCTGCTCGGCTACGAGGCACCTCCCGCGACGACGGGAGCGCCCGGATCGCGGCTCACGATCGACGAGCTCGTCGCGCACGCCCGCAGGGCTCGCAGCGACCTCCGCGCCGAGCACGTGCGCGTGCACGGCTACGGCGACGCGGGATCGACCGTGGACGTCTCGGGGCGGCTCGAGGAGACACGCATCGCGACCGGGCGCGTCCGACTGCGCGCGACCGATGGGTCGGTCGTCGGCGTCGCGATGCCCGAGACGAGCGGCGCGGCGACGCGCGTGATGAATTGGATCTTCGGGCTGCACTACGCGCGGCTCGGCGGCGACGTCGCGAAGCTGCTCTACGCGCTGCTCGCGATGCTCGCGTGCGCGACGATCCTGAGCGGGAATTGGATCTGGCTCGCGCGGCGCGATCCGGCGCGCCGTCACGCGGGACATCGAGCGCTCGCGCGGCTGACGATCGCGGGCGGGCTCGGGGTCGCGCCCGCGGTCGGCGCGATGTTCCTCGCGAACCGCATCGCGCCGATCGACGCGAGCTGGCACGCGGACGCGGAGGTGATCGCGTTCGTGCTCGCGTGGGCGCTCACCGCGGTGGTCGGGTTCGTGGTGCGCAGCGAGCTCGACGCCGCGATCGTCGCGCTGATCGCGGGCGCGCTCGCGTTCGCGGCGACGCCCGTCGCGAGCGTCGCGGTCACGCCGCTCCACATCGGGCGCGCGCTGATGGACGGGCACTGGGCGGTCGCGTCGGTCGACGTCGGGCTCCTCGCGATGGCGGCGATGCTCGTGTCGGCGGCGCTGCTCGCGCGTCGCATCGCCGACGCGAAGGCACGCACCGAGCGGCTCGGAGGCGCACGTGGCTGAGCTCGCAGGCGCGGCGCTCGCGTGGCTCTCGGCGACGTGCGTCGCGTCGCCGCGCGTCGTGCTCGCGAGCGACGGCGCGTGGGTGCGCCCCGCGCTGCGCGCCGCGTCCTTCGCGCTCTTCGCGGCGGCGGTCGGCGTCGTCGCGAACGGCGCCGATCTCGTCACGGGAGCCGTCGTCGCGCTTCTCGCGTGGACGAGCGCCGCGAGCGTCACCCCGCTGCTCGCCGCGACCAGCTCGCTCGCATGGGGTTCTTCGATCGGCTTCGCGATCGCGCTCGCGAGCCTCGCCGTCTTGAGGATGCAGTGGTGACCCATCGTCTCGTCGTCGCCGCGCGCGCTACGGTCGCGCTCGTCGGTACTCTCCCGCTCGCGACGCTCGCCGGCATCGCCCTCGCGCTCTTCGCGCCGGCGCCGGAGGACGTCCGCATCGCGCTCGGCATCGTGATGACGATCCCGCTCTGGGTCGTCGCGATGTGCCTCGCGTACCTCGACGACCGCGCGTGGCGCGCGGCGCTCGCGCTCGGCGCCGCGACGGCGGTGCTCGCGGGCTCGGTCGCGGCGTTCGCGCAGGACGCGGCGCCCACGGAGGAAGTCGTCGCCGACGACGAAGCGCCCCCCGCGGACGATCGAGCGCCCGTCGAGGACGACGCCGCGCCGGTCGAGGACGACGCCGCGCCGGTCGAGGACGACGCCGCGCCGGTCGAGGACGACGCCGCGCCGGTCGAGGACGACGCCGCGCCGGTCGAGGACGACGCCGCGCCGGTCGAGGACGACGAAGCATGGGGCGACGACCTCCTCACCGACGACGTCGTCGTCAGCGCGACGAGCGAGGCCGACGAGCTCGCGCAGTCCGCCGACTCCGTGCGCATCGTGGCGATCGACGAGGTGCGCGCGCAGAGCGCCGACATGGGCGAGGTGCTCGCGCGCAGCGAGGGCGTGTCGGTTCGTCGCTCGGGCGGGCTCGGCTCGACCGCGCGGCTGTGCATCCACGGCATCTGCGACTCCGGCATCCGCTACTTCCTCGACGGAGTCCCGCTCGAGCTCGCGGGGTTCGGGCTCGGCGTCTCGAACGTGCCGGTGAACATGGTCGAGCGCGTCGAGATCTATCGCGGCGCGGTCCCGGTCCGCCTCGGCACCGACGCGCTCGGCGGCGTGATCAACCTCGTGCGTCCGTCGCGCTACTACGGGCTGCACGCCGGCGGATACGTGCAGACGGGCTCGTGGGGCACCTACCGGCTCTTCACGGAAGCGGGCACGCGCCACGACGAGAGCGGGCTCTATGCGAGCGCGAGCGCGTTCTACGACCGCGCCGACAACGACTATCCGATCGACGTGGAGGTCGCCGACTCGCGCGGGCGTCTCTCGGACGCGCGCGTGCGCCGATTCCACGATCGCTACGAGGCGTACGGCATCGCCGTCGAAGCAGGGCTCGCGGGCGTCTCGTTCGCGGATCGCCTCAGCATCCGTGGGTTCCTCAGCGAGTACGACCGCGACCTCCAGAACAACGTCGTGATGACGGTGCCCTACGGCGAGGCCGTCTACGGCGAGGTGAGCTGGGGCGGCCTCCTCCGCTACCAGCACGAGATCGTGCCGGGCCTGTCGATCGACACCTTCGTCGGCTACACGCGCCGCGACATCTCGTTCACCGATGCGTCGCCGTGGGTCTACGACTGGTACGGCAACCGAGTGCGCGCGCGGCGCACGGTCGGCGAGATCGGGACTCGCCCGACGGATCAGTCGGTGTGGGAGGACGCAGTGCCCGCGCGGCTCAACCTGAGCTGGCAGATCGCGCCCGAGCACCGCGTGCACCTGAACGTCACGCCGACGTACACGACGCGCTCGGGCGACGAGCGCATCGAGTCGAACCCCGGAGGACGCGATCCGCTCACCGCGCGTCGCGATCTCTTCACGATGGTCTCGGGCCTCGAGTACCACCTCTCGTTGCTCGAGCGCGTGCTCGAGAACCAGATCTTCGTGAAGGACTACGTCTACATCGCGTCGAGCGAGGAGGTCCTGCCCGGGTTCACGTTCGTCGAGCGCCGTCGAGAGAGCCACGACATCGGCATCGGCGACGGGCTGCGATGGCGCATCCTCCCCGAGCTCTTCGTGCGCGGCACGTACGAGCTCGCGACGCGCCTGCCCGCGCCCTACGAAGTGTTCGGCGACGGCGTGCTCGTCGGTCCCAACCTCGACCTCTCGCCCGAGCGCAGCCACAACGGCACGCTCGAGGTCGCGCTGGACGTCCGCGACACGCCGATCGGCGCGATCGAGGCCGAGGCCGCGGGCTTCGTGCGATGGCGCCAGAACATGATCGTGCTGCTCGGCAACGACCGCGTGCTGACGTACCAGAACGTCTACGAGGCGCTCGCGATCGGCGCCGAGGCGAGCCTCGCGTGGACGAGCCCCGGCGACTGGGTTCGGCTCGCGGGGAACGCGACGTACCTCGAGGATCGCAACTCGAGCGAGGAGGGCACGTTCGGTGACTTCGCCGGCGACCGCATCCCGAACCGTCCGTTCTTCTTCGCGAATTTCTCGGCCGACCTCCGCGCGCACGACCTGTTCGGCAACGACGAGCTCACGCTCTCGTGGCGCGGCCGCTACGTGCACGAGTTCTTCCGCGGCTGGGAGTCGCAGGGCCGCCGCGAGTACAAGCAGACCGTGCCGTCGCAGCTCGCGCAGGATCTCGCGCTCACGTACACGGTGCTCGGGCCGCCGCGCGTCTCCGCGACGATCGAGATGACGAACATCACCGACGAGCGGCTGTTCGACTTCTTCGGCGCGCAGCGCCCGGGCCGCGCGGGCTTCGTGAAGCTGTCGATCGACTACTGAGGGCGGCGCATCACTCGCGCGCGCGGGCGCGCTCGCGCGCCTCGACGCCGAGCGTGATCACGCGCGCGAGCGCGGCCTGGAGCGCGCGTCGTCTCGCGCCCGTCGCGACGGCGACTTCGTCCGCGAGCCGCTCCGCGAGCGCGCGGATCGCGTCCGCGCGCTCCAGCCAGCAATCGGTCACGTGTGGGGGCGGTCCGCGCTCGCCATCGACGAGAGACCGCACGGCGCGGTAGGACGCGGCCCATGCGTCGGGATCCATTCACGTCGTGAATGGCCGAAGACGCGCTCCGCTTCAGTCGCGCCGCGCGCACCGCGTCGTGCGACAACGTGCCGCATCGACGCGACCCTCGCGCGCACACAGGCTCGCGCGCGCGTCTCCCGGAGGTCCCGTGCGTCAGTCCGTTCTCCTCGCGTTCTCGCTCCTCTCGCTCGCCGCGTGCGGCGACGACGATGCTCCGGTGCACCACGAAGAAGGTGCTTGTGGAGACATCGTCGACGTCTGCCACGACGTCGACACCGGCACCGGCGCGATCGCCGAGTGCCACGACCTGGGTCACGCGGGCGACGTCGCGGCGTGCGAGCCGCGTCGCGACGAGTGCGTCGCCCTGTGCACGGCCGCGCGGACCGACGCCGGCTCCTCCGAGGAGGTCGACGCCGGCTCGCACCACGAGGACGTCGATGGCGGCCCTCCCGATCTGTGCGACGAGCTGGGCTCGCTCTGCCACGCGTACGACACGGGCTCCGGTCCCGCGCACGAGTGTCACGAGGTCGGGCACGCGGGAGACCTCGCCGCGTGCCAGGCCGTCGAGACGATGTGCCGCGCGACGTGCTCGGGAGACGCCGGCGCGCACGATCACTGATCGCGATCAGCCGCTGCGGCCGCAGAGCTCGGAGACGATCGCGACGAGCGTCGCGCCGTCGATCGGCTTCGCGACGTGACGCGAGAAGCCCGCGTCGCGCGCGCGCCACTCGTCCTCCGGACGCGCGAACGCGGTGACCGCCACCGCCGGGATCGAGCTGGCGCGATCCGTCCGCTGCCGCAGCGCGCGAAGGAGCGCGTACCCGTCGAGGTGCGGCATCGCGATGTCGCTAATCACGACGTCGGGCATCTCGACGTCGAAGAGCTCCAGCGCCACGCGCCCGTCCTCCGCGACGATGACCGACGCGCCACGATCCACGAGCGACGCGCGCAACGCCTCGCGGGCGTCCGCGTCGTCCTCCGCGACGAGCACGCGGATTCCGTCGAGCCGCGCGTCGGAGCGCAGCGGCGGCGGCGGCTCGCTCGGGGGGAGCGCCTCGACGTCGTCCACCGTCTTCTCGGGCGCGCCTCCGGTCGGGATGCGCACCTCGAAGAGCGCGCCGCGACCGAGCCCGTCGCTCGACGCGCGCACGCGCCCTCCGTGCAGCTCGACGAGGTGCCGCACGATCGACAGCCCGAGCCCGAGCCCGCCCTTGCCCGTGCCCGGCGTCGCGTGCGCCTGGCGGAAGCGCTCGAAGAGGTGCGGCGCGAACGACGGCTCGAACCCGATGCCCTCGTCGCGCACGCGGAGCACGAGCTCGCCCTGCTCGCGCGTGAGCGAGACCTCGACGGTCGAGCGCTCCGGCGCGAACTTCACCGCGTTCGAGACGAGGTTCCAGGTCACCTGCTGGAGCCGCGCCGCGTCGCCCACGACGTCGCCGGCGTCGTCCGCGACGATCACCTGGAGCGCGATCCGGCGCGCGTCGGCGGCCGCCGCGAGCACGTCGATCGCCGCGCGCACCGGCTCCTCGGCGCGGATGCGTCGCCGCTCGAGGCGCAGCTTGCCCGTGATCATCCGGGACACGTCGAGCAGATCGTCGACGAGCTTCGCCTGCAGCATCGCGTTGCGATGGATCGTCGTGAGCGCGCGCCCGAGGAACGGCGCGTCCGTGGCCTTGTCGCGCGCGAGCTGCGTCCAGCCGACGAGCGCGTTGAGCGGCGTGCGCAGCTCGTGCGAGACCGTCGCGAGGAACTCGTCGCGCAGGCGCGTCGCGTCCTGTGCGGTGCGATAGAGGCGCGCGTTCTCGATCACGTACGCCGCGCGATCCGCGATCTCCTCGAGCAGCGCGAGATCGTCGGGATCGTACGGGCGAGGGCGCTCGCGCGAGACGCCGAGCGTGCCGAGCACCACGCCGCGCAGACGCAGCGGCACGATCAGGATGTCGTTCGTCCCGACGCGCTCGACGTAGCGACGACCGGCATCGCTGAGCGCTCTCTCGCCTGCGCGCTCGCGCGTGTCGAGGCGCAGCGGCTCGCCGGAGCGGACGACGCTGCCCGCGAGCGAGCCGTCGATCGGGAACACCTTCGCGAACGCGGCGAACGCCAGCGCGTGGTGCTGCGGATCGACGTGGTGCTCGGCGACGATCTCGAGCGACGTGCCGTCCGGCGTGACGAGGCAGAGGATCGCGCCGTCACCGAGCTGCTCGGCGACGATGCGCGCGATTGCGCGCGTCGCGAGCTCCGGGTCGAGCCCCGCCTCCGCGAACGTGCGCGACACCTCGGCGATCACCGAGAGCCGCCGCGCGCTCGACGCGAGCGCCGCGTCGATGCGCTTGCGATCGCCGACGTCGGCGACCTTCACGAGCACCTGCGCGGCGGATGCGCCCTCGACGGGCGCGGCCCACACGAGCGCGTCGAACGAGCCGTCGCGCCGCCGTGCGCGCATCTCGTGCTCGCGGAGCGTCGCGCCGGCCGCGACGCGGCAGAGCTGCTCGCGGAAGGCCTCGAGCTCGTGCGGATCGATCGCGGGGAGCACGCGCCCGAGCACCTCGTCCTCGCTCCAGCCGAAGATGCGCTCGGCGGAGCGGTTCCACATCCGCACGCAGCCATCGAGGTCGAGGAGCATCACGGCGAGCGGCGACGCACGGACGACCGCGTCGAGCGTGCCGAGCGCGCGCTGCGCTCTCGCGGCGGACTCGCGCGTCGCGCGGTAGAGCTGCGCGTGATCGAGCGCCACGGCGGCGCGCG
Organism: Sandaracinus amylolyticus; assembly: GCF_000737325.1. Lineage (NCBI taxonomy): Bacteria > Pseudomonadati > Myxococcota > Polyangiales > Sandaracinaceae > Sandaracinus > Sandaracinus amylolyticus. The sequence continues at coordinate 6,692,854 of NZ_CP011125.1, read as the reverse complement.
CCGCGAGCTCGCCCGCGAGCTCTCGGTGCCACGGCTCGAAGCGCCGGCCGGAGCTCGACATCGCGAGTCGCAGTGACCCGAGCGCGCGGCCCGCACGCGCGAGCGGCAGCACGAGCTCCGCGTCGGAGCTCGTCTCGGGCGCGTCGTCGAGCTCGCGGACCGTGCACACGTCGGCGAGCAGCGGCACGGCGAGCGCGGTGGTGCGCTCGATCGTCTCCGACGGGTCGAGCGACTCGGCGAGCAGGCGCGTCGCTTCGGCCAGGAACCGGTCGCGCTCGCGCGCGGCACGGAGCGCCTGCTGATCGCGCGCGTGAGCGACCGCCGCGCCGGCGCGCCGCCCGAGCTCCTCGGCGAGCGCGACGTCGGCCGGCTCGTAGTCGCGCGGGGACGCGGTGAGGCCGATGCCGATCGCGCCGAGCACCTCGCCCTGCGCGACGAGCGGCACGGAGATCGCCGAGCGCGCCGCGAGCCCGCGCAGCAGCGCGAGGTGCTCCTCGTCGCGCGCGATGCGCTCGAGCAGCGCGTCGTCGATCACGGGCAGGAACACGGTCTCGCCCGTCTCGATCGTGCGCGCCGTGGGGCTCGGTCCGCCCGCGAGCGCGCCCTTGTCACGCATCGCGCGGAGCGCCGCCTCGCGCTCCGGAATGGTCGAGCGCTCCGCGACCTGTCGGATCGTTCCGTCCTCGCCGAGCACGCGGACGACCACGTCGTCGCCGAGCTGGGGGACGATCAGCGCCGCGAGCCGCTCCAGCGCGGTCGTGACGTCGAGCGTCCCCGAGAGCATCCGGCTCCACTCGACGAGCAGCGCCTGGCGCGCGTCGGCGCGCTCCTTCTCCGTGATGTCGACGGCGAACGAGATGACGCCCTCGATCGATCCGTCGGGGGCGCGCCGCGGCTGGAGGCGGACGTCGAACGTGCGCTCGTCGGACCGCGCGCCGTGCTCACCGGGGATCACGTACCGGATGCGCTGCACGACGGTGTCGCCGGTGCGGAAGACGTGGTCGTAGCGCGCGATCGCGTCGGACGAGCGCGCGCCGAGCGCGTCGAGCGCGTCCTGCACGGTGCAGCCCGCCTGCGCGAAGCGACCGAACACCGCTGCGCCCGTCGGGCTCACGAGCTCGTAGCGATGCTCCGGGCCGCGCGTCACCGACACGATCGCGGGCAGCTGCGCGAGCAGGTCGTGCATCCGCGCGTTCGACGACTCGAGCTGCGCGACGAGCGAGCGCTCGCGCTCGAGCATCGCGGCGTGCGCGGCCTCCTGCGCCTTGCGCTCCGCGACGTCCTGCGCGAGCGCGACGAACCCGAGCACGCGACCGCTCGCGTCGACGTCCGGCGTGTACACGACGTCGACCCAGCGCTTGCCGGCCCGGCGGAACGGGATCTCCGCCTGGTACGACACGATGCGCCCGGAGAGCGCAGCGCGGACGAGGTGGTCGAGCGCTGCGTACGCCGCGTCCCCGAGCACCTCGCGGACCGACTGGCCCAGCACCTCGGCGCGCGAGCACCCCAAGAACGTCTCGTACGCGCGATTCACGAACCGATAGCGCTCGTCGGCGTCGACGTAGGCGACCAGCGTCGGGACCGCGTCGATCACGGACCGGAGATCCGGCGCGGTGCTGGACGGAGCGCCCCACGGCGCGACCAGGGCTCGCAGGTGATCCGCCGCCGCCCCGGTGAGCTCGGTCTGCTCACGAGCCCAGGCGATCGCGCGGTGCAACCCCTCGTCGGGGAAAGGAGAGGCCAAAACGGGCTGCACATGGTCCCCGCGCGGCGGCGCGACAACCTGCCCCGTCACACATCGGGTGCGACGCGGCGACGCGCGCAGAGCGCGTAAGCCCCCGCCCCGGGCTCCGCGCGCGTCGCCGCACACGACCCGGGCCCCCATGTGCAGCCCCCTGGGTCGTCGCGTGCTCGTCGTACCGCGGCGACCACGACGGGCGATAGCGCCCGTGGAGGACGAAACGACAATCGGCGATGCGCGAAATCACGCGCGCTCGCGGCGCGCCACGGTTCGCGACGAGCGCGCGTCCCGCACGAGCCGACGAACGATCGTCGCGGTGTCGAGCACGTCGATCGGCTTCGTGAGCATCTCGTCGAAAAGCGGGTTGCCCGGCGTCAGTGGGCAACACGAGATCGCGATGATCGCGACCGCCTCCATGCTCCGGCTGCGTCGTATGCGGTACGCGAGCTCGAGCGCGTCGAGGCTGTGCGCGCCGATCGTGACCACCACGAGATCGGGCGGCTCGTCGAGCATCGCGAGCCATGCCGCGTCGGGTCTGCGGAACCCTCGCGCGCGCCAGCCCGTCGCGCGGAACGCGTCGCACATCATGTCGACGGTGTCCGCGTGCGCATCGACGATCACCACATCGATCGTCCGGCTCGTGCTCGACAAGACGTCCTCCTTCCGCGCGCCGCGGCGCCACGCTCTGGTGCTCCTAGGAGCGCGCGGGCGGCCCGCAATTCGCCGTACGGGCACGCCGCCCCGGCGTGTCGTCGTCGACGCGCGCACGGGCGCGGAGCGAGGCGCGACGAGCGACCGGGCCGAGGTCGCGAACCGGGCGTCCATTGTTGCGAGCGTGCTCGGGCCTATCCTCGATCGAATGCCCCCAATCGACGGCGCGTCACTCCGCGTCCTGCTGGTCGACGACAACGTCCTGCTCGCTTCGCTCCTCCGGCGCGTGCTGGAGGAGATGGCGTGCGAGGTCGTGACTGCGCCCACCGCCGACGTCGCGCGACCTGCGATCGAGACCGGCGACTTCGACGTGATCGTGTGCGACGGATCGCTCACCGCGCTCGACGACGGGTTCGCCGTGCTCGCGCACGCGCGCGAGCATTCACCGCGATCACTCCGCGTGCTCTTGTCCGGGCGACCACCCGACGCGTTGCCGGACGACGCGACGGTCGAGCGCTTCGCGATGAAGCCGATGCTCTCGGACGATCTGCGCGAGCTGCTCGGGTGGGCGCGGACGAACGCCCGTCGCGCGTCGTAGTCGCGCGCTCACGCGCTCCGGCGCGAGCTCGTGGTGTCGTGCGCGGCCGCGCGGGTCAGGTCCTCGACGATCGCGTGCTTCCGCGCCTCGACGGAGAGCACGACGGACTTGATCTGCAGCGCGGCGAGCTCGGCGCGGCGCTCGGGATCGCGGCTGAGCTCGAGCTCCTCGGCGATGACGCCGACGAGGATCCGCGCCGCCGCCGAGCGATCCGACCACGACGCCGGTGGCGGCAGCACGATCGCGGCGTCCGGCACCGCAGCGGCCAGCTGCTCGTACCGTTGCGACCACAGAGTGCGTCGTTCGTCCTCGTCCATGTGCGACCCGAGTCGAGCGACACCTGAGCACGACGAGAGCCCTGGCAACCACCTCGCGCCGAATCGGCGCTCGCGTGCGCACGCGAGCACGCGCCCTCACGAGCCGCGGGACCCGTGAGGGACCTGCGCGAGGGGAACTGCGGACCCCGGGCGAGCCGGCGAATTCGGGGGGGCTGCTCGACTCGCCCGGGGCCACGTGCACACGGCGCGCTCGGGGGGTCGCGCGCACCGGGCCTCGCGGCCGCTCATCTATCCCCCCGCGCCGCGACCACAACTCCGATTCGTGCGTGCTGTCGCGCGTTTCAGTGTCGCCGCGCGATCGCGACCAGGTCGGCCGAGGCCGCGCCATACGCCACCGTATGGAGCGCCACGCGCTTGGATCCCTCGGCCACGGGGCCGATGCGAAGCGACATGGCGCGTCGCGAGACGATCGAGGAACGACAGCGTGTGATCTTCGAGCGCGAGGACGACGGCACGTGGACTGCGCGTCCCGCATCGGCGCGCGCGCCGACCGCGCGTGGCGGCAGCATCGCCCAGGCGCGCAAGCGCGTGCGCGAGATCCTGCGCGGCGACGATCGTCTGCGTCGGACGCGCGAGCTCGACGTCGTCGACGAGATCCGTCTTCCGTCGCCCGGCATCGTCGCGGTGGAGCGACTCGCGCGCGCGCGGGAGGCGCTCGACGGGGCGGAGCGCGAGGCGGTCACGATGCTCGTGCGTCGGCTCGGGCTCGGCGTGCGCGAGGCGAGCCAGGCGCTCGGCCTCACGATGCGCCGCGTGGTGCACCTCGCGGGCGAGGTCGCGGACGTCGAGGCCGAGGAGAAGGCGGCGCGACGCTCGCGTCGTGCGCGCGTCGTGCGCTGATTCCGATCAGCCGGCGAGCGCGCGTCGCGCGGCGTCCTCGGCGGACGCGGCGTAGCTACGCCCGAAGAGCACCGCGTGCGCGAGCAGCGGGAGCAGCTGGTAGAGCGGCACGCGCGCTTCGTGCCCCGGCGCGCGCGGGAACGCCTCGTCGTACGCATCGAAGACGCGCTCCGAGAAGCCGCCGAAGAGCTGCATCATCGCGAGATCGATCTCGCGATGCCCGCCGTAGACCGCGGGATCGAAGAGCACCGGCGCGCCCTGCTCGTCGTGCATGCGGTTGCCGCTCCAGAGATCGCCGTGGAGCCGCGACGGAAGCTCCGCCGGGCCACAGAGCCGCGTCAGCTCCGCGATGACGCGCTCGACGGCGCGCACCATCGACGGCGAGCTCGCGCCGCGCGCGATCGCGGCCCGCACGAGCGGCTCGAGCCGACGTCGCCCGTAGAACGTCGGCCAGTCGTCCTCGCGCGCGTTGTCCTGTCGGATCGTCGCGAGGAAGTTGTCGTGATCGAGCCCGAAGCCCGACGCCCCGAGCCGATGCAACGCCGCGAGGCCACGACCGAGCGCCTCGTCGGCGTCGCGCGCCGGACGTCCCCGCTCGATCCACTCGAGCGCGAGGAAACGCGGCTCCACGGCGAGCACGCGCGGGACCCGCAGCGGTCCCTCGCCGAGCCACGCGAGCCCGCGCGCCTCGCACGGGAACGTCTCGGGATCGCCCGCGCCGCGCGCGCTCTTCACGAACACGCGACGCCCGTCTGCGAGCTCGACGCGCCACGCGTCGTGGATGTCACCGCCGGACACGCGGCTCGCATCGACCACGCGCGCCCCGAGCGCGCGCTCGAGCGCGCCGGCGATCGCGCGGTCCACGTCAGATCCCGTGCTTCGCCCGCAGGTGCGCGAGCAGACCGGCCGACGCGCGCTCGCAGATCTCGAGCACCAGATCGAACTGCCCGCTGTAGTACGGGTCCGGCACTTCCGCGTGCAGCGGCGCGTCCGACTCCCACGCGCGGAACATGTGGATCTTCGCTCGCGCGCCGTCGTCCGGAGCGAGATCGCGGAGCGCCTGCACGTTCCCGCGATCCATCGCGACGATCCAGTCGAAGCGCGCGAAGTCCGCGCTCGTGAAGCGCTGCGCGCGATGCGTGATCGCGATGCCGTGCTGCTCCGCCGTCGCGCGCGTGCGCGGATGCGCGAGCTCGCCGACGTGCCAGTCACCCGTTCCCGCGCTGTCGATCTCGAAGCGATGCGCGATCCCCGCCGCCTCGACGTCGCGACGGAACACGGCCTCCGCCGTGGGCGAGCGACAGATGTTGCCGAGGCACACGAAGCACACCCGCACCACGCCGCTCTTCGCCATCGTCGTCACTCCGTCACGATCACGCGACTGCCGCGTACGCCCGTGCCCTCGGTGGACACGCCGTGCCAACCGTCGGGCACCTCGGGCCACGTGTGCTGGAACACCCACTGCGCGTCACGCGGCGCGAGGTTCACGCATCCGTGCGAGCGCGTGATACCGAATTGCCCGTGCCAGAACGCCGCGTGCAGCGCGATCGAGCCGTCGAAGTACTGCGTCCACGGCACGTCCTCGATGCGATAACGATCGTCGCCCGCTTCGGGCCCGAGGTCCGCCATCGTGTCGGTCACGAACTTGCGCCGGATCGTGAACTCGCCGATCGGCGTGACGTGCCCCTCGACCCCGCTCGACACGAGCGTCGCGTAGATCGGCGTCGGACCGCGATACACGACCAGCGTCTGCGCCGAGAGATCGACGTGCACCCAGGGCTCGTGCGCCGCGACGCCCGCCGGCGGGTCGCGCCGCTCCGCGACCGCGACGAACCAGTCGCGCAGATACCGCACCTCGCCGTTCGGTCCGTCGACCACGTGATAGATGCGATCCCCGATCCGCTCGCGTCGCTGCCACGGCACGACCTCGAGCCGCTCGATCGCTTCTTCGCCCTCGACCTCGATCAGGCGCGTGGTGCCGTCCTCGCGATCACGCCGCGCGAGCGGTCGCGCCGCGCGCACCGTCCACGCGATCGGCAGCGTGCGCGTCTCGTCGAGCTCGACGCCGTGGAACTGCGAGCCCGTGCGCTCCTCGAGCTGCGCTTCCTTGACGTAGCTGCCGCGCACCGTGCGCACGAAGCGACGCTGCGAGCGCACCTCGGTCGCGTTCGACGCGATCCAGAACCCGTGATCGAGCCAGCGCGCGACCTCGCGCGGCGCGCCGGGCTCGTTCGCGAGCTCGCCCGCGCGCAGCCGCGCCGCGCGTCGCTCGTCGTCGCGCAGGAATTCGAGATAACGCGTCGCGTGCGCGATCGCGGCGCGCTGATCGTCGCGCGATGGGAGCTGGTGCCACTCCGGCACCTGCGGCTCCTTCACGAAGTAGTAGTGGTACGGCAGCGCGCTCTCGAGATCGGGCGCGACCTCGCGGCCGTGCTCGGGCGCCGTCTCCGTGACGTCGACGCCGAGCCCCGCGCACGCGAACCCACGCGGCCAGAGCTCGTACCAGCCGCTCGCGCACGTCGGCGTCCGCGTGCTCTCGCGCTTGAGGCGGAGGTGCGAGCCGACGCGCAGCCATCCTTCGATGTTCGCCTCGGGCTCCGGCCGCGCGCGCACCACGAGCTGCGTCTTCGTCACCAGACCGTGCAGCGGGTAGTCGCGATCGAGCATCGCTTGGTGCTCGCGCTCGCGTGCGGCGCGCTCTTCTTCGGACGTGGGCTCGGGCAGCGGCTCGTCGGGCGCGCGCGCGATCTCGGTCGTCGCCGATGCGCCGCTCGGGCCGTGCCCCGCGATCGCCGACAGGCCCGCGGTCGCGAGCCCGACGATCGCGACGATGCCCACCAGGATCGTCAGATTGCGACGCATCGCGGGGCCGACGTGAAAGCACGTCCGAGCCGCTGGGTCAACGCCCGAGAAAAAGCCGCTGCGACCGCCGCGCGCGCGTTTATCATCTCGGCCTCTGACGGAGGTGTGCGTGGACAGCCTTCTGGGTCCGGATCTGTTCGTGAACGCCTCGGTGGCGGCAGGCACACCCCCCGAGCACGTCGTGCGTCGTGTGCTCGGCAAGCCGGGGAAGAAGCCGAAGACCACCGACTGGGTGCTCGATCGCGTGCAGGCGATGCTCGCCGCGGTGCCTGGCTTCAAGCAGGAGGCCGTCGAGCCGCAGATGAAGTTGATCCGCGACCTCGTGGAGATCGTCCCGCTGAAGAGCCAGCCCGCCGCCGACGCGTGGGAGAAGGGCCTCGTCGCGAGCGCGAAGGCGACCGGTCTCAAGCGCGTGATCACCGATCACCCCGATCTCGCCGACAAGACCGAGTCGGACGGCGTGCTCTTCATCTCGTCCGAGGCGTGGCTCGTGGAGCAGACGACCCCGCCGCCGCCCCCCCCGATGGCGAAGAAGAAGTCCTGATCCCAGAACACGCGCGTGACCTCGTCTTCCGCCAGCACCTCGTCTCCCGCGACGCCCCGGCCGCCCGCGCGCCGCTTCGACGGCCGCATCGTCGCGGTCGCGTTCGTCGCGTTCATCCTGATCGTCGCGTCGGTCGCGTGGGTCATCCACCTGCAGAACATCCGCGCGCGGTCGCAGGCGCGAGACGCTGCGGAGGCGGCCGAGGCTGCGGAGCGGGACGGGGCCGCGCCGAGCGAGTAGCGTGATCGCGCGCGGGCCCCTCGTCGTTCGAGCGGCCCGTGCGCACGATCACCTCGTGCTACATCCCTCGGACGCTCGATGACGTTCTACTCGCTCCATGCGCCCGACCGCGCCGAGACACCGGTCGTGGTCGAGGTCCCGCACGCGGGCCTGGCGATCCCCGAGCGTGTCGCGTCCTCGCTGATCGTCCCGCGCGAGGCGGTGCTGCGCGACTCCGATCTCTACGTCGATCGCATCTGGGACGAGGCGCCCGCGCACGGCGCGACGCTGCTCGTCGCGAAGGTCTCGCGCTACGTCATCGATCTCAACCGCGCGCCCGACGACGTCGATCGCGACACCGTGCCCGATCATCCCGCGCCGCGTCCCACGCAGGCGCGCGGCGTCGTGTGGCGCGTGACGACCGATGGACGCCCCGCGCTCCGGAGCCCGCTGCGCTACGCGGATCTGCGCGATCGCCTCGACGCGTTCCACGATCCCTACCACCGCGCGCTGCGCGAGACGCTCGAGCGCAAGCGCGAGCGCTTCGGCTACGCGATCCTCGTCGCCGCGCACTCGATGCCGTCGACCTCGCGCGATGGTGCCACCCGCCGCGCCGACGTGGTGCCCGGGACGCGCGGCCGCACGAGCGCGGACCCGCGCGTGATCGACGTGGTCGAGCGTCACTTCCGCGCGGCCGGCCTCAGCGTGCGCCACGACGATCCGTATCGCGGCGGCTGGACGACCGGGCACTACGGGCGCCCCGACGAGGGCGTGCACGCGATCCAGATCGAGCTCAACCGCGCGCTCTACGTCGACGAGCCGAGCAGCCGCCCGAAGGACGCGGAGCTCGCGTGGCTGCGCGATCTCGCGGGCACGCTGCTCGACCGTCTCGCGCACCTCGACCTCGCGCCACGCTGACGGGAACCGTCGCGAACGCCAGCGGTCGGAGCACGTCGATGGACCCCGAGATCGCCGCGCTCCGACCATCGCCGCCGAGCTGGTGGAAGGGCGTCGTGCTCGCCGAGCTCGCGCTCGCGCTGCTCGCGCTCGAGGTGAGCGTCGTCGCGCGCGTGCTCGACGTGCCGGGGATCGAGCTGTCGTACCTGCTGACGCGCGGCGCCGTGCTGGTCGTGCCGTTCGGCGCGCTGATGGGCGCGATCGCGCCGCTCGTGCGTCGTCATCGCGCGCCGGTGCTGTGGACGCTGACGCTGCTCCTCGTGGCGATCGCGGGCTTCGCGACGGTGCGCGTGTCCTACCGCGTGTCGCTCGGGCGCGCGCTCGAGGACGTCGCGCTCGGGATCGCGCTGTTGGCCGCGCCGGTCGCGGTCAGCGCGACGCTGTTCGTGCGGTGGACGCCGAAGCCCGCGACGCGGACGGACGTTGACGCGCTCGTTCGCACGTTCGAGTGACTCAGCGAGCGACCGGCGCTTCCATCGCCGCGCTCTCGCCCGAGCGGATCTCGAGGCGATAGCGGCTGTTCGCCGTCTGGATGTAGTAGATCTCGCGGCCGCAGATGCGGAGGACGCGCTTCACCGGAGTGGTCACGTACTCGTGCAAGCCGTCGGGAAACTCGATGACCAGGACGCTGCCCTTGCGCGGCGGTCGCAACAGCCGACCGATGACGGCCCGGCCGGGCTTGCGTCCTACCTTGCGCAAGACGACGTCCACGATTCGCAAGCTAGCACGAGACGCTGGTCGGGCAAAAGCCCCTCGTGCAGCGTTCCAGTGAGGTTGCGCGGTTCCGGGGCCAGGGCTAGAGGGGCGCGCCATGCACGTGATGCACGGCGAGATCGGCTGGATCGAGCTGATCTGCGGGCCGATGTTCAGCGGGAAGTCCGAGGAGCTCATCCGCCGGCTCAAGCGCGCCGCGATCGCGCGTCAACCGCTGCAGATCTTCAAGCCGAGGATCGACGATCGCTACCACGAGACGAAGATCGTCTCGCACTCGGAGCACTCGATCGAAGCGGTCGCGGTGGGGAGCTCGGACGAGATCGCGCGCGCCGTGCACTCGGAGACGCGCGTCGTCGGCATCGACGAGGTGCAGTTCTTCGACGCGGGGATCGTCCAGGTCGCGGAGCGGCTCGCCGATGCGGGCGTGCGCGTGATCTGCGCGGGGCTCGATCAGGACTACACGGGCAAGCCGTTCGAGCCGGTGCCGGCGCTGCTGTGCATCGCGGAGTACGTGACGAAGACGCTCGCGATCTGCAGCCGCTGCGGCCAGCCCGCGGGGCGCTCGCAGCGGATGATCGCGAGCGGTGATCGCGTGCTCGTCGGCGCGAAGGACGCATACGAGCCGCGCTGTCGGCGCTGTCACTCGCCGCGCGCCGAGCCGAGCACCGAGCGGCTCTTCTGATCGCGTTCAGCGCGCGCGCAGCGCGAAGCGGAACGACACGACGAGGCGCGACGCGCCCATCGTCTGCGGCACCGCGCCGAGCGCGGGTGCGACGCACGCCGCGACGCGCGCTCCGTCGAGCCGCACGACGTCGGTCGCGAACCGATCGCGCGCGCTGATCTCGGTCTCGCCTCCGTCGAAGTCGATCACGATGTCGGCCTCGCCTTCGGCGGCCGGCAGCTCCGCGCACGACGTGACGGTCGCGATGGCGTTCCACGCCGCTGCCTCGAGCGCTTCGTCGCGAGGGCAGGGCACCGGCCCGCGACGCTGCGGGACACCATCGCAGCGCAGGTACGCGACGCGCCCGCGCACGAGCTGCAGCGCGGACGCCGGGCTCGGGCGCGCCGGCGTGGTGGGCGAGGGCGGTGTGCTCGGGGGCTCGGGAGGCGGAGCGACCGCTTCGGCCTCCGACGGCGCGACGACGTCGGGCGCTTCAGTGGGCTCGAGCAGAGCGGTCGGTTCGGTCGGCTCGGTCTCGGCGGTCTCGGTCGTCGGCGCGGAGGCCGCAGTGTCGGTCGCGAGCTCGGGCTCGGGCTCGGGCTCGGTCGCGGGCGCGACTGCAGTCTCGGTCTCGGTCCCGTCGCTCCCGTGGCGACCGTAGGTTCCCCACCTCGCGAGGCCGAGCCCCGTCGCGAGCGCGATCACCGCCACTGCTGCGAGCAGCGCGGGACGCGGCTGGTCCTCTCGCGGGCTCGGGACTCGCACCGGGATCGACACGGCCGCGCCGTGATGACACGCGCGGTTCCGGCGTTCCAGCCCGCCATCAGCGTGATTGATCTCCGCCCGGCGACCGGCCTATCCTCGCGCTCTCGAGGGGGGAAGGCGCGGATGTTCCGGCTCAGGTTCTGGGGAGTCCGCGGAAGCATCCCGGTGCCGGGCCCCGACACCGCGGAGATCGGCGGCAACACGAGCTGCGTCGAGGTCCGGTGCGGCACCGCCCGCATCATCTTCGACGGCGGCACCGGCCTGCGCCTCCTCGGCAACTCGTGGCTGCGCGACATGCCGCTCACCGCGCATCTCTTCTTCAGCCACGTCCACTGGGATCACATCCAGGGCTTCCCGTTCTTCGCGCCCGCGTTCGTGCCCGGCAACACGATCCACATGTACGGCGCCGCGAACGTGACGGGCACCGTCGAGACCGCGCTCGCCGGTCAGATGGAGACGCCGAACTTCCCGGTGCACCTCACGACGCTGCCCGCGTCGCTGCAGTTCCACGATCTGCGCGAGGGCGAGACGGTCACGATCGACGACGACGTGCGCGTGACGAGCGCGGCCGGCAATCACCCCGGCGGCGTCTTCGCGTACCGCGTCGACTACAAGGGCCGCTCGGTCGTGTACGCGACCGACACCGAGCACTACTCGATCCCCGATCCGAAGCTCGTCGCGCTCGCGCGCGATGCCGACGTGCTCGTGTTCGACACGATGTACACGCCGGAGGAGTACTCGGGCGAGCGCGGTGGCATCCCGAAGACGGGCTGGGGTCACTCGCACTTCGAGGCCGGTGTCGCGCTGGTGAAAGCCGCGGGCATCAAGAAATACGTGCTCTTCCATCACGACCCGAGCCAGACCGACGCGATGGTGCGCGAGAAGGAGCGACGTGCCCGCGAGCTCTTCGCGGACTCGCTCGCCGCGTACGAAGGCCTCGTGATCGACATGCTCTGAGGCTCCGGATCCGCGCGCCATCGAGCGCGGTGTGATCCATCGAGCGGGCGCGGTCCGTCGAGCGCGAGCGCGTGACTTTCGCGTCGGATCGCCTGCCTGGCGACGCGCGCGTCGCGCCTCCTCCGACCCACACGCGTGCTCGCCGCGGCAACCTGCCGCGGCGGCTTCCCTGCTCGCGCGGCACGCATGCTCCGCCGTGAGAATTCGCCTGGTTCTTCGAGGTTCCGCGGCATCTCGACGCGGGCATGCACGGTGCAGAGCGACGGTGCGCCGAACGGAGGTCGCTCATGTCGTCGCTCGTCCGCACCACCTCGCAGCTCGATCGCTACCGCAACGATCTCCGCGGCGTGGAGCAGCTCGATCCCGAGACCGAGCGCGAGCTCGCGCGCCGCTGGGCCGCGGGCGACGCGGCGGCGGGCTCGAAGCTCGTCGAGGCGAGCCTGCCCTTCGTGATCCGCATCGCGAAGGAGTACCGCCGCTGGGGCGTGCCCCTCGAGGATCTCATCCAGCAGGGCAACCTCGGGCTCCTCCGCGCCGCCGCGAAGTACGACCCGAGCAAGGAGTGCCGGCTCGTGACCTACGCGGTCTACTGGATCCGCGCCGAGATCCGCGAGTACGTCATCCGCAGCTATCGCATCGTGCGGCTCGGCACCACGCGCACCGAGCGCCGCGCGCTCCGCAGCTTCCGTCGCACCGGCGTCGACTCGGTGGAAGAGCTCGCCGCGCGCTCGGGGATGCCGCTCGCGCGATGCGAGAAGCTCTGGCCGCTGCTCTCGCAGGGCGACGTCTCGCTCGACGCGACCTACGACGATCAGTCGTCGGCGCTCGATCGTCTGCCCGGCGTCGCGGTGTCGCCGGAGGACGAGGTCGCGCGCGATCTCGAGATCCGCGGCGTGCGCGAGGTGCTCGACGACGCGCTGGCGAAGCTCAGCGATCGCGAGCGGCGCATCGTCGAGGCGCGCGTGCTCTCGGACGAGCCGATCACGCTCGAGGCGCTCGGTGTCGAGATGGGCGTGAGCAAGGAGCGCGTGCGTCAGCTCGAGGAGCGCGCGTGCTCGCGCCTGCGCACCGCGCTCGCGGCGTATCAGCCGATGGCGGCGTGATCAGCGCGGCGGCGGGAGCGACTCGGGGCGCACCGCCGCTGCGAGGCGATCGAGGAGATCCGCGAGACGGAACGCGGGGCCGTGACGCCACTCGCCGTTCCACATCGCGATCTTGCGCGTGAACGGCTCGCCCAGCGCCAGCTGCACCTCGAGCGCCGGGCGCGGCTCGTCGGGCAAGCCCTGCGTCCGCACCGGTCGCAGCAGCCAGACGCCGGACCACACGAGCGCTTCGAGCAGCGTCTGCATCGGCATCGCGCCCATCAGCGTGCGACGCGTCGACGGCACCGCTTGTCCTGCCGGGCGCACGACGACGATGCGGTCGCCGTTGCCGAAGATCTCCATGCGTTGCGAGCCGTGCACCGGCGAGTCGTGCGGAGTCCACGTCACGACGAGGTTGCCGCGGCGATCGGGCTGATGGACGAGCTGCTCGAGCATCGTCACGAAGGGCAGGTGCTCGGGCGCGGGCTCGCGACCGAGGCGGAACGCGATCCACTCCGCCGCGAAGTCGAGCGCGCTCGCTGCGTGCGGCAGATCTTCGCGCGCGGCCTGCACCGCGGCGAGACCTTCCGCCCCGAGCAGCTCGAGCGCGTCGAGCGCTTTCCATCCGAGCGTCGCATCCGCGCCGGGGACCAGCACGCGCGCGAAGCGACGCGCTGCATACGCGCCACCGCCGCGACCGAGCTGACGCAGTCGATCGACCGTGCTCGCGCTCCCGCCGAGCAGCATCGCGTCGAGCTCGGCCTCGAGCGCATCGTCGATGCCCGCCTCCCGGAGCGAGCGCGCGCGCGACACGACGATCGACGCGATGCCCGTCTGCGCGATCGTGTCGTCGGGCGCCTTCCACGCGCGCATCCCGCCGGCCCCGCGGATCGCGTCGTACGCGAACGCGATCGACCACGCGCCCGCGCCGCGCCGATCGAACGCGAACGAGAGATCGAGCCACGTCCGCACCGACTCGTTCGGCATCACGCGCACGAACGCGTCCGGCGCGTGCAGCACGTTCACGTCGGCGAACGACACGCGGATGTACGGACGATCCGGCTTCGGCGGCGACACGCGCAGGCTGCGCGGATAGCCCTTCTGGAAGCCGAACACCCAGATCGGCGTGAGCCCGCGGTTCTCGCACACGAGCTCGAGCGCGATGCTGCTGCCCGCCTCGAGCTCGCCGGGCGGCGGACGCAGCCCGAAACGAACGCCGCGAACGGGCTCGCCCCACACCACGCCGTCGACCGCGCCGCGCTCACCGACCATGCGCGGAGCGTATCAGGAGCGTGTGCTCGATCAGTACGTGTACGAGCCGCCGCCGCCCTGCTCGGTGGGCGTCGCCTGCATGACCGGCGCGCTGAGGACCCAGCTGCAGGTTCCGCCGCATCGCATCATGTACACGGCGCGGTAGCCGCAGCCCTCCGCGACGCGCTGGCCCTGAACGCCCAGCTGAACGTCGATGTACTGCGGTCCGCAATTCAGATCGACCGCGGCTTGCTGCGCGAGATCGGGCATCGCCGTCCAGTCGCAGATCTGACCGTAGCCGCCGGGGCGACAGCCGAGCATGTAGTCGCGCATCGCGTTGCAGCCGGACACTGCATAGACGCCGGGACCCATGCCGACGATCGAGATGCTGTCCGCTTCGGTGCAGCCGAACGTGTTCTCGTACTCGCGCGCGAGCGACTCGAGACGTCGCGGGCTCGCGTTGTAGTCGCCGGGGTACTGCTGCACCTGCAGCGCCGCGCGCGCGCCACCGCCGCCGCATCCGACGAGCATCGAGAGTGCGATCGAGAGCGCGAGCGTCGTGATGCGTGCGTGGGTCATGGCGGGCCGCTGGATACCACGCTCTGTACGGGGACGGAACCATCGCTCTTCCCGCGCGGATCGAGGGGTCTACATCGTCTCCACGGCATGGGACTCGAGACGTATCGCCAGAAACGCGACTTCGCGCGCACGCCCGAGCCGAGCGGCAAGGTCCGCAAGAAGACGGGCTGGTCCTTCGTCGTGCAGAAGCACGCTGCGTCGCGCATGCACTACGACTTCCGGCTCGAGCTCGACGGAGTGCTCCTGAGCTGGTCGGTGCCGAAGGGCCCGAGCTACGACGTCGAGGAGAAGCGCCTCGCGGTGCAGACCGAGGATCATCCGGTCGAGTACGGCACGTTCGAAGGGATCATCCCGGAGGGCGAGTACGGCGGCGGCACCGTGATGCTGTGGGATCGCGGCACGTGGGAGCCCGTCGGCGATCCACGCGTCGGCATGGAGAAGGGCAAGCTCGACTTCGTGCTGCACGGCGAGCGCCTCGAGGGACGCTGGACGCTCGTGCGGCTCAAGTCGCGTCCCGAGGATCGTGGCCGCGCGAATTGGTTGCTGTTCAAACGATCGGACGAGCACGTCGCGGAGCACGAGGGCGAGGAGATCACCGACGTCGCGCTCACGAGCGTGAAGAGCGGTCGGTCGATGGACGAGATCGCCGAAGCGAAGGGACGCTCGCGCAAGGTCTGGCACTCGAACCGCGGCTCGAGCGAGGGCGTGCCGAGCGCGAAGGCGCGCATCCGCGCCGCGGCGCGCGAAGGTCGCGTGAAGCACGCCGCGAAGACGGTGCGCGCGCCCGCCGAGCCCGTGCCCTCCGAGCCGGCGAAGAAGAAGAAGGCCACGAAGAAGCCGCGCGCGCACACGCCGCCGCGCAAGTGGGACGTCGCACCGCGCGAGGGCGCGTACCGAGGCCCGACCCGCGCGCCGCGCCGCGACACGGGCGCGCGCGAGAAGGTCGCCGGCGTCGGCATCAGCAACGGCGGGCGCGTCGTCGATCCCGGCAGCGGCATCACGAAGATCGAGGTCGCGCGCTACTACGCCGAGGTCGCGCACTGTTTCCTCGCGCACGCGGCCGATCGCGCGCTCGCGCTCGTGCGCTGTCCCGAGGGCTCGGCGGGGCAGTGCTTCTACCAGAAGCACTCGCACCCCGGCATGAGCGAGCACATCCACGTCGCGCACGCGCCGTGGGGCGAAGAGGTCCTCTCGGTGCGTACGCAGCCCGGCGTGGTCGCGCTCGCGCAGTGGAGCGCGATCGAGCTGCACGGCTGGAGCGCGCGCGTCGACGCCATCGAGAAGCCCGACTGGATCGTGATGGACCTCGATCCCGCGGAGGACGTGGGGTTCGCCGAGGTCGTCGAGGGCGCGCTCACGCTGCGCGAGCGGCTCTCGTCGATCGGGCTCGAGTCGTTCGTGAAGACGACGGGCGGCAAGGGCCTCCACGTCGTCGTGCCGCTGATGCGCCGTCACGGCTGGGACGTGGTGAAGGACTTCGCCCACGCGCTCGCGCTCGACATCAGCCATCGCGCACCGGACCGCTATCTGGCCGAGATGTCGAAGTCCAAGCGCACCGGGCGCATCTTCGTCGACTACCTGCGCAACGGGCGCGGGAACACCGCGATCCTGCCCTACTCGGCGCGCGCGAGAGACGGCCTGCCGGTCGCGATGCCGCTCGCGTGGTCGGAGATCGAGAAGGTCACGCCGGCTCAGTTCGACGTGCGCTCCGCGCCGAAGTGGATCGCGAAGCGGAGGCGCGATCCTTGGGCAGCGATGCGCAGCGTGAGGCAGTCGATCACGCGAGAGATCCTGGACGCGCTCGCGACGTGATCGGCGATGAGGCCGTATGCGTCATGGCGCGCGTCCCCTCGGGGCGTCGAGGCACGATCGTGTGGCGCGCGACGATGGTTCGCGGGCCGATACGCCGCGTGGCGAGCGCCGCGCGCGTGAGCGGGTGAGGCGGCCCGTGCGTTGCACTGACGCTCGCTCACTATGATCATGATCGTCGTCCCCAATCTCCAGGCGCTGCGTCACTGGCTCCTGCGGCTGGACGCACGTCTCGTCACGTCGGAGCTGCAGCTCCGTTGGCTCCAGCGCGAGAAGCAGGACCGCGCGGAGAGGAAGGCCGTGGACGCGGCGATGGGCGAGGTCTTCCCGACCGCGCTCGCGCTCCGTGCGGTCGGCGGAGAGGCCTGAGATCGGAGCACGCGGCGAGAGCGAGCCGCGTGCTCGTGTTCGTGTTTCGTCGATGCGTTTTGTCCGCAGGTAGAAGTATCGCGGCGTGAGTGGCTCCGGTACGAACGTGGTTGCGACGATTCTGGGGGCCGGATTAGAGGGGGGCCCGAATCGGTACGCGGCGACGCGTGTCGGAGTCTGCGACGGGGGGTCGTGGTCGGTCCGCACGCGTCGCCGCATCGCACCAACTTCGTGGTGCACCGAGGTGCGTGCGCCCGCTGCGTTGCTCGCGCTGCGTTGCTCGCGCTGCGTTGCTCGCGCTGCGTTGCTCGCGCTGCGTTGCTCGCACTGCGTTGCTCGGAGCTGCGCTGCTCGGAGCTGCGCTGCTCGGAGCTGCGTTGCTCGCACCCGCTCGCGTTCCGTGGAGGGCGTTCGTAGCGGGCCGCGCGCGTCTCGCTGAGCGCGCGTCGAGCTCGCGCTGCTGCGATCGCACGCTGCCGCGCAGTCGGGAGTGGCTCGTCGACGCATCGATCGACGTGTGTCGCGCGACCGCGTGATCGCGCGCGACGTCGTCGGCAACGCACGTGTAGGCGCGACGGGGTGCCTCGCTTGTAGGTACTTACGTCGCGCGCACACGTCTCTCTCGTCGTCTGCGACGAACGAACGCGACGAGGGAGATGGACATGAAGAGGATGTTGCGGGCCCAGATGCTGTTCGGTTTGTTTGCGGGCTTGTTCTTCGGATGCGCGAGCGCGCCGGAGTCGCGACCCGACCAGCGCGCGCTCGAGGCCCGCGCGGACGGCGCGCTCGAGACGATGATGGCGCGCGACACGAGCCTGCGACCGCTGCTGAGCCGGGCCGCCGGGTACGTGGTCTTCCCCGAGGTGACCGAGGGCGGCTTCATCGTGGGCGGCGCGCAGTCGGTCGGCGTGGTGTACGAGAACGGCCGGCCCACCGGCTACGCAGAGCTGCGCGGCGGCACCGTGGGCGCGCAGATCGGCGGGCAGTCGTACTCGCAGCTCGTCGTCTTCGAGGATCGCCAAGCCCTGCAGCGGCTGCGCGCGGGCAACTTCGACCTGACCGCGGGCGTCACCGCGACCGCGATCCAAGCGGGCGCCGCGGCGCAGGCGAACTTCGAAGGTGGCACGGCCGTGTTCATCGACTCGCAGTCGGGCCTGATGGCGGGCGCGACCGTCGGCGGCGAGTCGATCACGTACATCTCGAAGTGACGTACGGCTCGAGTGAGCGCGCCGGAAAAGCAGAAGGCGCGACGTCGGAGCTCGTCCGATCGTCGCGCCTTCCTCGTTCTCTACAGCCGCTTCCCGGATTTGAACCGGGGACCTACGGTTTACGAAACCGTTGCTCTACCCCTGAGCTAAAGCGGCAGGTCCCGCGAAACGGACCGCGTTCCTGACGCAGTCCGCGGCTCCTGTCAAGCGATGCGAGCCACTTCGATCGCGCGCGCGTGGATGCGTTAGCATCCGGCCCATGATCGTGGAGCTCCGCTCGGACACGGTGACTCGCCCCACGGCCGCGATGCGCGAGGTGATCGCGAGCGCCGAGGTCGGCGACGACGTCTGGCGCGAGGACCCGACGTCGCGTCGCCTCGAGGACCGCGCGGCCGAGGTGCTCGGCAAGGAAGCAGCGCTCTTCGTGCCCAGCGGCACGATGGCGAACCAGATCGCGCTGCTGCTCCATTGCCGCCCGGGCGACGAGGTGATCTGCGGGCGTGGTGCGCACGTGCGGCTCTACGAGTCGGGCGCAGGCGCGGCGTGGGCCGGCGTGCAGTTCGCGGAGGTCGGCGGGACCGACGGCCTCTTCGACGAGCGCGAGCTCGAGAGCGCGATCCAGCCCGGCGACTACCACGCGCCGCGCACGCGCCTCGTCGCGCTCGAGAACACGCACAACCGCGGCGGCGGGCGCGTGTGGCCGATCGAGCGGCTGCGCGCCGTCTGCGAGAAGGCGCGGGCGCGCGGGCTCGCGCTGCACCTCGACGGTGCGCGCCTCTGGAACGCGGCGATCGCGTGCGGCGTGAGCGAGCGCGAGATCTGCGCGCCGTTCGACACGGTGTCGGCGTGCTTCTCGAAGGGGCTCGGCGCGCCCGTCGGCTCGGTGATCGCGGGCTCGCGCGCCGACGTCGATCGCGCGCTGCGCCTCCGCAAGATGCTGGGCGGCGGGATGCGGCAGGTCGGGCTGCTCTGCGCGGCCGCGCTCCACGCGCTCGATCATCATCGCGCGCGGCTCCGCGAGGATCACGACAACGCCAAGCGACTCGCGCGCGGGCTCGCGGCGATCGAAGGCGTGCGCATCGATCTCGCGCGCGTCGAGACGAACATCGTGATCGCCGAGCTCGATCGCGTGAGCGCGCCCGAGCTCTGCAAGCTCGCCGCGGAGCAGGGCGTGCGCATCGCGCCCGTCGGGCCGCACGCGGTGCGCGCGGTGACGCACCTGGACGTCGACGCCGCGGGGATCGATCGCGCGATCGCGGTGCTCGGCGAGGCGATGCGTGGGGCGATGCGCTGAGGCGATCGCGATCGCGATCGCGATCGCCGGATGTGTGCCCACGATCTCGCAGCCACGCGGAGAGGCGCACCTCGACGCGATGGCGGAGGCCGGCCGGCACCACTCGCACGGTCGCGATCGCGAGGCCGCGATCGCATACGAGCGCGCGGCCGAGCACGCCGAGCGTCGCGTCGATCGCGACGAGGCGGAGTGGCGGCAGGCCCAGGCGCTCCGGCGCGAAGGCTCGATCGACGACGCGCTCGCCATCCTCGATCGGATCGCGGAGCGCACGCCGATCGCGCGCCGGACGGTGCGCGCACGCTTCGAAGCCGCGCGGCTGCGGCTCGAGCGCGGAGAGCGCGATTGCGCGCTCGCTTCGCTGCGCGTCGTCGTGCGCGATCATCCGTCGCACGGTCAGGCGTCGCGTGCGCTGGTGCTGCTGGTGCGCGCGCTGCGCGAGGAGAGCGACGACGTCGCGCTCGCGGAGCTGCGCGCGCTCGACGGCCACGTCGCGTCGAGCGATCTGCACGACGACGTGCTCACGCACCTCGCCGAGATCCATCTCGCGCGCGGCGAGCGCGCTGCGGCACGCGCGCTCTACGAGCGCATCGCCGACGAGCACCCGTACCCGCAGGGCGAGCGCTGGGACGACACGCTCTGGCGCCTCGCGGACCTCGCGGAGCAGGACGGAGATCCGCGCGCCGCGATCGCGTACCTCGAGCGGATGATCACGCCGCGCTCCGAGGGCATTCCGCCCGGCAGCTACACCCAGCCGCGCATGCCCGACGCCGCGCTTCGCATCGCACGCCTGCAGCGCGACGCGCTGCGCGATCACGATGCCGCCGCACGCGCGTATCGGCGCGCTTACGACGCGTTCCCGACGTCACGCGTGCGCGACGACGCGCTCGTCGAGCTCGGCGAGCTGCAGCTCGACGCAGGGGAGCGCGACGCGGGGTGCGCGACGTTGCGGCGCGCGACGGGCGAGCTCGAGGTCGGCGCGGCGCACCGACGCGCGCTCCAGCGGAGCGCGCGCGACTGTCGCTGACACACGTCGGACCCAGAAAAGACGCGAGACGCGACCGGCCAGAGGCACGGTCGCGTCTCGTGGGAGATCGTCGTGGATCTCAGAGCTCTTCTTCGGTGTCCTCGACGAAGACGTCGTCGTCCTCTTCGTCCTCGTCCTCGTCCTCGTCCTCGTCCTCGACTTCTTCTTCCTCTTCGTCGTCGGCCTCGGCGGTCGCGTACTTGACGTCGATGCCGGCCTCCGAGAGGTGCCCTTCGATCAGCTCGAAGAGCTCGTCGACCTCGTCGCCCGACCACTCGTCGAGCACCTCGGAGATGAAGTCGTTGAAGTCGACACTGTCGACGCGACGCTCGATCTCTTCGATCTGATCGTCGCTGAACGCTTCGATGATGTCCTCTCGGAGGGTGTCGGTATCGCCCTCGTCGATAGCGTCTTGCGCCGACGTACGAATCTGCTTCACGGCGCGCTTGTCGAGAAAGATTTCCATCGAAGCTCGTTCCTCGGGTGGCGTTCGGGTCGGTACTATAGGGGGGGCGATGTACCTGTCAACAATGCTCCGATCGCCTGGAATTCAGGGCTCGTGAGCGCTCTCGGACGAACCGGATGAGATACACGTCGAGCGCGTTCCCGCGCGCCTCCGGAGCGCTTCTCGCGATCCTCTCCCTCGCGTCCTCGATCCTCGCCGCGGGTGTCGCGCGCGCCGACGACGATCCCTCCGTGGTGCATCACGTCGAGCCTCCACCGGCGCCCGACGACCACCCCGCGACCCTCGCGGTCGAGGTGCACGGCGGTGCCAATGCACCGATCGAGCGCAGCACGATCTGCCCGCCGGCGGCTGGCTGCGTGCTGGGGCTCGGCGTGGGCGTGGGCGTGCAGATCGAGCGGCGCACCGCCGATCGCGTGGGGCTCTGGGCCGGCTACGACTTCTGGCTGCTCGACAGCAACGCGGTGTTCGAGCTCGCGGCGCTGCACGCGATCCGCGGCGGCGTCCGTTACGTGTTCGACGACAGCACGATGGTGCATCCCTTCGTCGACGCGGGGATCGGGCTGATGGCGTTCGGCGACACCGCGAGCGTCGCGACCGCCGGCGGGCTGATCACGGCGGGCGGCGGCGCGGAGCTCGAGCTGTCGGAGTCGGTCGTGTTCGTCACGGCGCTCGAGACCTGGCTCTTCGCGACCGCGCCCTTCGAGACGCCCGACGCGGTGGAGCGCTCGAGCGACTTCGGGGTGAACGTCGCGCTGCAGATCACGATCGGGATCTCGGTGCTCGTCGGGCCCGCGGTCGCGCTTCGATGAGCCGCGTGCCCGCGCGCGGACGAGGGGTGTTCGCGACGATCTGCGACCTTGACGTACGGACCGCGGGCAGGTTCCACTTGCGCTCGGCATGAACTGCAAGAACTGCGGTCGGCAGAACCCGTCCGGCAGCCTCTACTGCCAGGACTGCGGGCACCGGCTCGGGGATTGGGTTCCGCCGGAGCGACCGGGGAAGATGCCGACGCCTCCGACCGGCATCGCGCGCCAGAGAGAAGGCGCGCCCGCGGCGCCCGCGATGCAGGTGTGCCCGCGATGCGGCAGCGCGAACGCGACGCACATGCGGTTCTGCAACAACTGCGGGTTCCAGCTCGGCGGCGGCGCTCCCGCGGCGGCCCCCGCACCGCAGCAGCAGGCGCCGGCCTACGCGTTCTCTCCCCCGCAGCAGCCTGCGTTCTCGCCGCCGGCGTTCTCCGCGCCGGTCTCGTCGAGCGCGGGGCCGGTGTGCTGGCGATGTCGCGCGGCGGGCGATGCGGGCGCGGAGTTCTGCAAGTTCTGCGGGGCGCGCTACGCGGACGATCCCTCGCGCGCGGCCGGTGCGGCGCCTGCGCCGTTCGCTGGATCGACGGTCGGCTCGGCGATCGCGGCGTACGCCGCGGCCGCGCCGAACAACGCGCCGCCGCCCGGGCACCCGCACGCCGCGCACCCGCATCCCGGGCACCCGCACGCCGCGCACGCGCACAACGGGGCCGCGCCGATGCCGCAGATGGGCGCGGCGCCGATGGGCATGGCCGCGCCGATGGGCATGCCGATGCACGGCGCGCCCGCGCCCGTGATGTCGCCCGCGCCCGCGCAGCCGATGCCGATCTCGGCACCGCGCGTCCGCGAGGCGACGCAGCTCGAGTCTCAGCGCGCCGAGGCACCGCGCGCAGAGGGCGCGCCGCGCGCGCTGCTCGTCGCGATCCTCAAGGACGGCTCGGACGGACGCGTCTATCCGATCCACGACGAGCAGACCGACATCGGGCGCAGCGAGGGGCACCTCGTCCTCGCCGACGATCCGTACCTCTCGGCGCGCCACGCGCGCGTGCTCGTGCGCGGCGATCAGCTCGTCCTGCGCGACCTCGACAGCGTCAACGGGATCTACGTGCGGCTGCGCGAGCCGGTCGATCTGCACGACGCCGACATGATCCTGCTCGGGCAGCAGGTCGTGCGCTTCGAGGTGCTCGCGGAGAGCGAGCTGCCGCTCGGCCCGGCGACGCATCGCGGGGTGCTCGTGTTCGGGACGCCCGAGGTCCCGCGCATCGCCCGGCTCGTCCAGTACACGACGGAAGGTGTTGGACGGGACGTGCACTACCTGTATCGTGACGAGACCGTGATCGGGCGCGAGCAGGGGGACATCGTGTGCACCGACGATCCCTTCATGTCGCGGCGACATGCGGCGATCACCGTCGACCGCTCGCAGCGACGGTTCGTGCTGCGCGATCTCGGCTCGTCGAACGGGACGGCGATCCGCATCCGCGGTGAGCGCGTGCTGCGCCCCGGGGATCAGTTCCGGATCGGACGTCATCTCTTCCGCTACGATCGACCCGGCGATCCTGCCGGAGGGCGCGCGCAAGCATGAGCGACCGCCGGAATGCTGCCGCGGGCGCCGGCGAGGGCGCGCAGGGCGCCGAGGGCGGAGCCGCGCCCGAAGCGCGCGGCAGCGGCTCGTCGCTCACCGACGCGGTGGTCGCGGCGCTCGCGAACGTGAGCACGCCGCCGCCCTCGCCGTCTTCCACGTCGCCCGGAGCGCCGACCGAGAGCGGCACTCACGGCACGAACCACTCCGCGAGCGACGTCGCGCCGGTCAGCCAGACGGTGATCGCGGGCGGCGACGCGACGGAGAAGACGATCGTCGACACGACCGACGCGCCCCGACCCTCGGGCGAGGTGGTCGAGGCGAGCTCGCGTTCGCGCGAGGACGACGCGACCGAGCCATCGCCGATCCAGGCACCCGTTCCCCACGATGTCTCGTCGAGCGATGCGTCTCGCGGTGACGTCGCTCGGGGCGACGCGCCGGCGCCGACCGACGCGTCGGCTCCGAACGACGCGACCGCTCCGAACGACGCGACCGCTCCGAACGACGCGAGCGCTCCAAATGACGCGACGGAGCGCGTCGCGACGGTGCAGTCGACCGAAGGCACGCTGATCAGCTCGAGCGAGGGCGAGCCCACGGTTCGCCTCGGCGGCGCGATGATCCAGCACCTGACGCCCGAGAGCGCGAAGGACGCGCCCGAGGGGATCGTCATCCAGTACTACGGCCGCACCGACGTCGGCCTGGTCCGCGAGCACAACGAGGACAACTTCCTCGTCGTCGATCTCTCGCAGGAGCGTCGCGGTCTCGGCGAGACGCCGGCGATCCTGAAGACGACGCTCGGCGATCGCGGGCTCGTGCTCGCGGTGTGCGACGGCATGGGCGGCGCGGCGGCGGGCGAGGTCGCGTCGCAGATGGCCGTCGACACGATCCACGAGGTCATGCAGGCGGGCAATCCGCCGAAGGATCGTGATCAGTTCGCGCGGCGGCTGGTGCGCGCGGTGGAAGAGGCGGGCGCGCGCATCTTCTCCGCGGCGAAGATGGATCGCACGCGTCGCGGCATGGGCACGACCGCGACGGTCGCGGGGATGATCGACTCGACGCTCTTCGTCGGTCAGGTCGGCGACAGCCGCGCGTACGTGCTGCGCGGTGATCAGTTCGCGCTGATCACGAAGGACCAGTCGCTGGTCAATCAGCTGATCGAGGCCGGGCAGCTCACGGAAGAAGAGGCCGAGGCCTTCGAGCACTCGAACATCATCCTGCAGGCGCTCGGGACGACCGAGGAGGTCACGGTCGACCTCACGTTCCTCGAGCTGCGCCGCGGGGATCGCCTGCTGATGTGCTCGGACGGCCTCTCGGGGCTCGTCCACGGCGACATGATGCGCGAGGTGCTGAAGAGCTCGCGCGATCTGAGCGAGGCCGCGCAGCAGCTCATCGCGATGGCGAACGCCGGCGGTGGGCACGACAACATCACGGTGATCGTCGCGGAGTTCGACGGCGCGACGCTGCGCCCTGCGTCGAACGAGGTGCGCGTCGCGTACCAGCAGTATCCGCTGCCGCCTGCAGATCCGGCGGATGCCGAGCCGCTCCCGCCGCGTCCGACGACGATCAAGTCGGGTGGTCCGAAGCCGGGCGCCGACGTGAAGCTCGAGCCGTCGCGTGACGACGCGTCGGGCGTGGAGGGCGGTGCGGGCGGGCGCTGGTGGGTCGCGGGGCTCGTCCTGCTGCTGATCCTCGTGTGCGTTGCGGCGCTCATCGTGCTGATGGACACCGGCGAGCACACGAGCGCGGCGGACGTCGCGCCGACGACGCGGGTGACGATCGAGAGCACCGTGTCGAGCCGCGCGCCGAGCGCGTCGCCGCGCGTCGAGTACGGGCGCGTCGCGATCGTGACCGATGTCGAAGCGGGCGTGCTCTACGTCGACGGCATCGCGCGCTCGGGCGCGCCCACGGCGACGCTGACGCTGCCCGCGGGCGAGCATCGGCTCGAGGTGCGGCAGGGCGAGGTGCGGATCGCCGAGGCGCGCGTGACCATCGAGCCGGGCGCGGAAGCGCACGTGGATCTCACGATGCCCGCGGGCGCGATGCCCGAGGGGCTGGGCGGCGAGGAGCTCGCCGCGACGGCGTCGCCGAGCACGCCGCCGGCGGCCGCGCCGGTGCACGCGCAGCAGCCCGCGACGCGCGCGCGGGCCGAGAGCTCGCAGGCGCGACCGATTCCGGCGCAGGCGCCTGCGGAGCCCGGCTCGGTCCTCTGAGCGCGGGAGGGGGCGCCCGATGCTCCGCTTGCAGCAGACGTTCGGCGCGCACGCGGGCCGCGTGCGCGAGGTCGATCAGGACGTCGTGCGCTTCGGGCGACTGCCGACGAACGACTACGCGTTCGATCCGCACGCCGATCTCGACGCGTCGGGCAACCACG
Organism: Sandaracinus amylolyticus; assembly: GCF_000737325.1. Lineage (NCBI taxonomy): Bacteria > Pseudomonadati > Myxococcota > Polyangiales > Sandaracinaceae > Sandaracinus > Sandaracinus amylolyticus. The sequence goes on along the minus strand of NZ_CP011125.1, from coordinate 6,667,172 downwards.
CCGAGATCCGCAAGGAGAACGGGCGCTACGTGCTCGTCGACGTCGGCAGCCGCAACGGCACGCTCGTCAACGGGCGTCCGGTGCAGCGCCACGTGCTCGAGGGCGGCGAGGAGATCGAGTTCGGCACCGGCGGGCCGCGCGTGCGCGTGGAGATCACGGCGCAGGGGACGTCGGGGCGCGGCGCGCCGACCGCACCGGCGACGCCGATCGCGCTCGACGTGCCGGTCTCGCCGCAGGGACCGACCGCGTTCGCGCCGCCGATCGGCGGAGCCGCGGTGCCGACGCCGCAGTGGCCGGTGTCTTCGCCTCCGTTCGGGCCGCCGGGCGTCGGTGTCTCTCCGAGCGCGCCGGGAGTCGGCGTGCCTCCGAGCGCACCGCCTCCGCCGATGGTCCTCTCGCCCGCGCCGATCCCACCGGGGGCATCGCCGAAGCTCTACGGGCAGAAGACCGTCGACCTGATGATCCAGTCGGCCGTCGCGGCGTCGCAGGGCGGCGGCCACACGCCTGCGCCGATTCCGCCGAGCGCTGCGCACGACACCGCGTACATCCGGAAGATCGCGGACGACGCGGCGGGCAAGAAGTCGCGGCCGATGGTGTTCGTGCTCGCCGTCGTGCTCGCGCTGTTCCTGGTCACGCTGTGCGGCGTGTCCGGGATCATCGCGGTGCTCTGGCTGCGCGCGTACGGCGCGTCGGTGTAGGCCGCTTTCTTGACCCTGCGCGCGGCCTCGTTCGAAAAGGCCGGTGGAGGGTCACGATGTACGACGGTTCGCGGGTCACGGACGCGGTCGAGTACTGGCGTCGTCGCGGCGAGCTCAAGGGCGCGCTCACCGTCGTGCGCGGGCGCAAGCCGGAGCGCTTCCGATGGCGTCGCGCGGTCGGCGCGGTGAGCCAGAGCGTGGGCGCGCTGAGCGGCCGCGATCGCATGCGCGTCGAGGAGCCGGTGCGCGAGATCGTGCTCGACCTCGGCGACGATCAGCTGCGTCGCGAGGTCGTGATCGACGCGCGTCGCTGGGGCGTGGATCTCGATCGCGGTGAGGTGCTCCCGCGGCGCACGCTCGCGGAGCTGCAACGCATCGCGTTCCTCTCGGGCACCGATCTCTCGCGGGTGTCGAAGCACGTCCGACTGCCCGACGATCGCGAGGCACCGATCGACACCGCGGGCGTGATCGTGGTGGGTCGCGCGCTCGCCGATCAGTACAAGGTCCGCGCGCAGCGGCTCTTGCTGCAGGTGCCCGACGAGGACGGCCCCGAGCCGCTCCGCGTGCATCACCGCATCATGGTCGAGCGCGCGGCGCAGGATCGCGCGGACTCGCAGCGCTGGTTCGCGTTCGCGCGTGCCCTGCTCGAGACGCGCTGAGCCGTTGCCGACGCGCCGGCCGAGCGAGCTCAGCGCATCAGCGTGACCGTGCCGAGCGTGCCCTGATCGGGCCCGCCGGCCGGCTGCGTCGCGACGATCACGCCGGCCGCCACGCCGCCCGCGACGAGCACGCCGATGATCACCCAGAACCACGGCTCTTCGGCGACGCTGCCGCCGCCGCCGTCGCGCTCGGTGCCGTCGAGCGGCACGCCGCCTTCGCCGTTCGCTGCGATCGCCACGCCGCGCGGATCGGGGACCTCGGCGGGGATGCGCAGCTGTAGCGGCTCCGCGTCCGAGCCGACGCGCCCCAGCTCGGCGCCCGAGGGCGCGAGCACCGTCAGGTAGTACGCGACGTCGAGCGCGCGATCGCTCGTGCCGACCACCGGGATGCGCGCGGTCCACGTGCCGCTGCGCGGGTTCATCACGACCTGCGAGTAGCCCGGCTCGCCCGCGGTGCGGTACGCGAGGCGCACCTCGGACACTGCGTCCGCTCCGTCGCCGACGCGCAGCTCGATCACCGGGGGCTCACGGCGCGCGAGCGTGCCCGGCGACTCGTGCTGCAAGCCGAGCGCGATCGGCTGGGGACGCGCCTCGCGCGCCCGCGCGAACGCCGAGATGACCGGCGGGCTCGCATCGGGATCGCTCAGGCGATGCCCGGGATCACGCGCGTAGAGCGTCGCGAGCGTCTGCCGCGCATCGGCCGGCTGACGGTTCGCGATCTGCGCGGTCGCGATCAGCTCGAGCGTCGCGTTGCGCTGCGTCGCGCTCAGATCGGTGCGCGCGAGGAGCGCCTGACCCGCGGTGATCGCCTCGGGGTAGCGCGCGTACAGCACGAGCTCGCGCGCCTGCCCGAGCGCGACGTCGGGGCTCGCGTCCTGCGCCGCCGCGACGCCGGTCAGCCACAGCGAGATCGAGATCGCGAGCGAAGCGACGAGTGTGCGCATCGCTCGCGAGCATAGCGCGCGCGTCAGGCCCCGAGGGGCCCGACGTACGCGAGGAACGCTTCGACCAGCGACTCGAGCATGCGCTCGCCGCGCGCGCGCGCCGAGTGCACCGGCTCCTTCTCGCCCATGACCTCGCGCAGATCGAAGTAGTACTTGATCTTCGGCTCGGTCCCGCTGGGGCGCAGCATCACGCGGTGCCCGCCGTCGAGCTCGAACGCGATCACGTTGCTCGGCGGCAGCGCGAGCTTCTCGACCGTCCCGCCGCGCACCCGGCGCTCGCCGCGCGCGAGATCCTGCATCGCGAGCACCGCGTGCGTGCCCAGCGTCTCCGGCGGGTTCGCGCGCGCGCCGTCCATAATGCGCGCGATCTTCTGCGCGCCGTCGGCGCCCTTCATCGTCACCGAGACCTGTCGGCTGAAGAAGAGCCCGTAGCGGCGCGACATCAGCTCGAGCTCGTCGATCAGCGAGCGGCCGTGCGCCTTGCACCACGCGGTCATCTCCGCCGCGAGCAGCGCCGCGCTCACTCCGTCCTTGTCGCGCACCAGCGGGCCGACGGTGTAGCCGAGCGCTTCTTCGTAGCCGAACACGAAGCGGTAGCCGTCGTTCTCGAGCTCCATCGCGCGGTTCGCGATCCACTTGAAGCCCGTGAGCACGTGCTCCCAGTGCGCGCCGTGCGCCTGCGCGATCGCGCCGAGCATCGGCGAGCTCACGATCGAGCTGATCACCGTGCGCTTCGGATCCTTCGGGCCGTGCTCGAGCAGGTAGTGGCCGAGCAGGCAGCCGACCTCGTTGCCCGTGAGCTGCACGTACGAGCCGGGCGCGGTGCGCACCGCGACGGCGAGGCGATCCGCGTCGGGGTCGTTCGCGAGCACGACCTCCGCGTCGATCTCGCGCGCGAGGTCGAGCACTGCGTCCATCGCGCCCTGCTCCTCGGGGTTCGGGAAGCGCACGGTGGGGAACGCGCCGTCGGGCTCGGCCTGCGACGCGACGCTGTGCACCTGCGTGAACCCCGCGGTCGCGAGCGCGCGGCGGACGTGACGATCACCCACGCCGTGCAGCGCGGTGTACGCGATGCGGAGATCGCGCGTGGTGCTCGGCGCGACGAGGAGCTTCTGGATCTCGGCGTGGTACTCGTCCTCGAGATCCTTGCCGAGGATCGTGACGAGGCCGCTCGCCTTCGCCTGCTCGAACGGCAGCAGGGGCACGTTCATCAGCGCGCCGACCGCGTCGATCGCCGCCGCGATCCCGACGTCGTGCGGCGGGATGATCTGCGCGCCGTTGCCCCAGTAGACCTTGTACCCGTTGTACTCGGGCGGGTTGTGGCTCGCGGTGACCATCACGCCCGCGGCCGCGTTCATCCGCTTCACCGCGTACGCGAGCACCGGCGTGGGCTCGACGCTCTCGAAGAGATGCACGCGGAAGCCGCGCGCGGTCGCGACCTCGACGGTCTCGCGCGCGAGCTCGACGCTCATGCGGCGGCCGTCGTAGCCGATCGTGATCCCGCGCTCCTTCGCGTTGCTCGTCGTCTGCTCGAGGTACGCGCAGAGCCCCGCGCTCGCCGCGCGCACGACCGCGCGGTTCATCCGGTTCGGGCCCGCGCCGATCACACCGCGCAGACCCGCGGTGCCGAACTCGAGCCGCCCCGCGAAGCGATCGGCGATCTCCTTCCAGTCCCCGCCGGTCATCAGCGCGCTCAGCTCGTCGCGCATCGCGGTGTCGGGGTCGTCTGCGATCCAGGCCTGGGCTCGCGCGCGGAGATCGTCGGTCGTCGCTGTCATGGCGGCTCCTTCATACGCCCGCCTCGCGCGCGATGCGAGGGGGGTGGCGCCCATGTGGCCAGCCACGCGCGACCTCGCACCCGGGCGCGTCGGCGCACACGAATGCGCGCGTGTCGGGGAGGGTCTTGACCCACGACGCAACGCGTCGGCATCCTGATCGTGTCGGGTCGGGGATGCATCGACGACTGCGCCGCGGTGACTCGAGCGGATCACGCTCGGGGCAACGCCCGCTTCACGAGCGGGCGCGCGGTGCACGTTTCCTCCTCGCGACATTCGCGTGTCTGCTGCTGAGCGTCCTCGCTTCGACGCCGTGCGTCACGCACGCGCAGGCGCCCACCGCGCCGAGCACCACGCGCGAGCCCACCGCCGAGGAGCGCCAGGCTGCGGCCGACGCGTTCGACCGCGGCACGCGCGCGTATCTCGCGCGTGACTATCCGCGCGCGGCGCAGTGGTTCGAGACCGCGTACCGCATGGCGCCCGCGTCCGCGGCGCTGGTGCAGGCGGTGCGCTCGCACGAGCGCGCGGGCAACACGGTGCGCGCCGCGACGCTCGCGCTGCGCCTGCGCGCGATGCACGCCGGGGATCGCGACGCGGATCGCCAGAGCGAGCAGACGTTGCGGCTCGCGTCGCAGCTCGTGCGCGTCGACGTGGTCTGCGATCAGCCGTGCACCGTCGAGCTCGACGGGACGCTGATGGAGCACCCTTCGTTCTTCGTCGCGCCGAGCACCGATCACGTCGTGCGCGCGTCGTTCTCGACCGGCACCGCCGAGCAGGACGTCGCGGCCGGCGAGGCGGGCGCGACGCGCGAGCTTCGGTTCGAGGCGCCTCCCGCGCCGCCCGAGCCCGTCGCGGTCGCGACGCCCGAGCCGACGCCGGCCGAGCCCACGGAAGCGACCGAGCCGACCGAGCCGGTGCGTCCTGTGGAGAGCGGCGGCGGCCTGTCGCCCGCGTTCGCCGTCACCGGCATCGCGCTCACCGCGATCTCCGGCGGCGTGCTCACGTGGTCGGGGATCGACACGCTCGACGGCGTCGACGCGTACGAGACGAGCCCGACGCCCGAGGGTCTGTCCGACGGTCAGGCGCGCGAGACGCGCACGAACGTGCTGATCGGCGTCACGGCCGGTCTCGCGGCGGTCACCGTCGTGCTGATGATCTTCACCGACTGGGATGGGGAGCCTTCGAGCGACGAGGCCTCGGTCTCGGCTGCGCTCGTCCCGATCGAGGGCGGTGCTTACGGCTTGGTGGGAGGGACGTTCTGATGACGGCTGCGCCCGCCTCGCTGATGCGCGATCTGAGTGGCCGGCGTCTCGGTCGCTACGAAGTGCTCGTCCAGCTCGCGTCGGGCGGCATGGCGACGGTCTACGTCGCGCGTGCGCAGGGCGTCGCGGGCTTCGAGCGGCTCGTCGCGATCAAGGTGCTGCACCCGCACCTCGCGCACGACGAAGAGTTCATCTCGATGTTCCTCGACGAGGCGCGCCTCGCCGCGCGCATCCGTCATCCGAACGTCGTGCCGACGCTCGACATCTCCGACACCGAGGGCGACGGCTACTTCCTCGTGATGGAGTACATCGAGGGCGATCACCTCGGCGCGCTGCTCCGCGAGGCCGCGCGCGCGCACACGCCGATCCCGCCGTCGATCGCGGCGCGCCTGGTGATCGACGCGCTCGAGGGCCTCGGCGCCGCGCACACGCTCACCGATCCCGACGGGCTCGCGCTCGGGATCGTCCATCGCGACGTGTCGCCGCACAACGTGCTGATCGGGAGCGACGGAGTCGCGCGCATCACCGACTTCGGCGTCGCGAAGGCCGAGGTGCGGCTCAGCTCGACGCGCGACGGCCAGTTCAAGGGCAAGCTCTCGTACATGGCGCCCGAGCAGGCCTCGAGCGGGCGCGCCGATCAGCGCAGCGACCTCTTCAGCATGGGCATCGTGCTGTGGGAGACCTTGACCGGGCGGAGGCTCTTCCGCGCCGACAACAACGGCGAGCTGCTCAATCGCCTGCTCAACGAGCCGATCGTCCCGCCCTCGACCTACGTGCCCGAGGCCGCGGCGTTCGACGCGATCTGCGCGTGCGCGCTCGAGCGCGATCCCGAGGCGCGTTACCAGACCGCCGAGGAGTTCGTGCAGGCGATCGAGGACGCGGCGCCGGCGTGCGGCGGCGTCGCGAGCCCGCGCGCGGTGGGGCGTCTCGTGCGCGAGCTGCTCGGCCCGAAGATCGATGCCCAGAACACGCGAATCCGCGCGGCGACCGACACGCTCGGCCGCGCCGAGATGCGCGGCGGGCTGCTCCCGCTGCCGGGCCCTGGTGGATCGCAGCCGAGCCAGCCGAGCAGCAGTCGCCCCGCGTCGCTCACGCCGAGCGCGGTGCGCCCGATCGTGCTGGACACGAGCGAGATGACCGTCGGCGCCAAGCCGTCGACGCTCGCGAGCGAGGTGTCCGGCGAGCAGCCTGCGCCGCGGCGATCGCGATCGAAGGCGTGGATCGTCGCGGTGCTCGCGCTGCTGGTGATCGGCGGCGTCGGCGCGGCGTTCGCGCTCGGCATCGCGGCCAGCGCGCCGAGCGCGACGACCGCGCCGGCGATCGCGGCGCCGCCCGCGATGGTGAGCTCGACGAGCGCCGAGCCGAGCACGCCCGAGGCGGTGCCCGCGCCGAGCGAAGCCGCGGCGACCGCGGCGCCGTCGGCCGAGCCGGTCGGGACGCCCGAGCGCGCCGAGGCCACCGAGCCCGCGCGCTCCGACGAGACCGCGGCGTCGCCGGAGCGCCGCGAGAGCGAGTCGGCGCGCGAGGCGCGTCGCCGTCGTCGCGCGGAGGCGGAGGCGAGCGCCGCCGCGGCGAGCGACGACGAGGACGATGGCGATCTGATCGTGAACCCCTACCGGCGCTGACGTCGCGCGCGCGCTCGCGCACCGAAGGCCGGTCTCGTGGGAGGGCCCACTTCCTTATGAATCTCGACATCCGAGCGACCACCACGTGGCTCGCATGCGTGATCGCGATCGCTCCGCTCGCGTCCGGTTGCCGCGTGTACGACCCCGCTCTGCTCGACCGTGTCGACGCCGGCGGGGGCAGCGCGTGCGAGCAGCGGACGCAGCCCCCGACGCGCCCCGACGTGGCGGACGGCGACGGCCCCGAGGTCGCGTTCGGCCTGCGCATGGTCGTCATGGAGCAGGGCAACGACTGGCCGGCGTACGGCTACGATCTCGACGGGTTCTGCACCGAGCAGCCCGATCTGATGAGCGAGTGTGTTCCGCCCGCCGAGCGCAACCCGCCGGTCGATGGCGCGGGCGGCGTCGACAACGTGTTCGGGTTCCGCTTCTTCCCGCTGGTCGACGCGACCACGCCCGATCTCGAGTCGGAGGCGCAAGAGGCGCAGGAGAAGGGCCAGGGGCTCCCGATCATCCGGCTGCGCGGTTGGAACGGCGAGCCCAACGATTCGCGCGTCGACGCGGCGATCATGCAGGCGGTGTTCGGCGCGCCCGGCGACGCGTCGGACGAGCCTCCCTCGGTGCCCGCCGATCCCGCGAGCTCGCGCCCGGTGTGGGACGGGCGCGACTGGTTCTGGGTGCGCGACGACGCGTTCCTCATGGACGATCTCGGACGCCCGCTGATCCGCGACGACAACGCGTACGTCGCCGACGGCGTGCTCGTCGTGCGCCTGCCCGATCGCGTCGACATCATCTTCCCGGCCGACGCGTACGGCGTGCTCGTGCGGCTCACCGGCGCGCAGGCGACGGGCCGCATCTCCGCCGACGGCACGATGCTCGAGGACGTGCGCGTCGCGGGTCGATGGTCGCTCAACGATCTGCTCGTCACCGCGCGGAACATCGGCGTGTGCGAGGGCGAGACCGAGTACGACCTGCTCAACTCGCAGCTCGATCGCATCGCGGACGTGCGCTCGACGCCGGGCTCGGGCGGGCCGGGCGTGGTGTGCGACGCGATCAGCCTCGGCGTCGGCTTCACCGGCACGCGCGTGCGCGTCGCGGGGCTCGCGGAAGGACCGCCGCTCGCGGATCTCTGCGCGACGACGTCCGACGGCGGAACGGCGGACGCCGGTGTGCCGGACGGCGGGACGTGAGCGCGCGTCGCGTCGTACAACTGTCTCGATGAGACAGGCGATCGCGCTCCTCCTGATGTTCGTCATGGTCGCGGGCTGCGGCGGCGCCACGGTGCCGCGCGGTCCGGCGCGCAACGCGCGCAGCGTGGCGGACGGCGACGCCACGGTCGTCGTCGGACCGCGACGCATCGCGCTCGGATCGTTCGAGGACGCGCTCTCGCCCGGCGATCCCGTCGACGACACCGGGCGACACCAGCGTGCGTACGAGATCGATCTCGATCCGTCGCAGCGCGTTCGCTTCCGCGTCCCCGCGGGCGAGCTCGACCCGATGCTGCGCATCGCGGGCCCGGGAGGCTTCGCGCTCGAGAACGACGACGTGTCACCGCACTCGCTGGACGCGATGCTCGAGTTCGTGCCGCCGAGCGCGGGCACGTACCGCGTCGTCGTCACGACGGCGCCGCCGGGGCAGAGCGGTCGGTTCCAGCTGCGCGTCGACGCGCGCGCGCCCGACGGAGTCGGCGCGCGCATGCAGCTCGGCCAGCGCGTCGCGGGCACGCTGGGCGCGACGCCCGTCGACGCCGATCTCGGGCCCGGCGTGGTGCCGCTCTGGTTCGAGGCGCAGGGCGGATCGATCGTGCGCGTGCGCGTGACCTCGCGCGAGTTCGACACGATCGCCGAGGTGCGCGGCCCGCACGGGCAGCAGTGGATCAACGACGACGCGAACGATCTCGGGCCCGACGGCACCGAGCGCGCGCTCGACAGCACGCTGATCGTCGCGGCGCCGGTCACCGGCATCTACCAGCTGCTCGTGAGCGCGTACGGTCACGCGAGCGGCGGCGCGTTCCAGGTCACGACGTCGGTGCGCCCGCCGGTGATCGTCGCGGCAGGCGACGTCTCGCCCGCGGGCGCGTTCGCGGGCCCGGAGGGCGGCGGTCGTGTGCTCGGCCTCTACGCCGGCATCACCGAGTACGTCACGCACGGTCGCCTCTACGGCTGCGCCGACGATGCGCGCCTGCTCGGCGAGGCGATGCGCGGCGCGCACCTGCAGCGCGTCGACGAGCAGATCGTGCTCACCGACGCGATGGCGACGCGCGCTGCGTTCCTCGACGGGCTGCGCTCGATCGCGTCGCGCGCGCAGCCGCAGGACGTGGTCGTCGTGTTCTGGTCGGGGCACGGCAACGTGCAGCCCGCGGTGAACGATCCGAGCGAGCTCGACGGGCTCGACGAGACCATCCAGATGATCGACGGCGCGATCACCGACACCGAGGTCGTCGCCGCGCTCGACACCGTGAACGCCGGGACCGTCGTGCTCGCGCTCGACTCGTGCCACTCGGGCGGCTTCGCGGACGACTTCGTGCGTCGCGCCGGGCGCGTCGGGCTCTTCTCGAGCGACGAGGACGTGCTGAGCGACACCGCCGAGCCGCGTCGCGCCGGCGGATATCTCTCGTGGTATCTGCGCAACGGCGTGCTCGGCCACGCCGATCGCCGCCCTCACGACGGGGTGCTCTACGTCGGCGAGCTCACCGACTATCTCACCGACGGGTTCGTGACCGATCACCGGCTCATGAACCGCGAGGGCAGCCTCGACCCGATGCAGCGCCTCGTGGTGCGTCGCGGCTCGGTGCGCTGGAGCGACGTGCTCTGGGTCTATCCGCGCGGCGAGGATCTCACGATCCCGACGCTGCCCTCGATCGCGCTCACCAGCCCGCCTCCGTGATCACGCGGTGCGCTCGCTGCGGAACGCGCGCAGCGTGACCGAGATGCGGCGCCCCTCGCTCCGCGCGGCGTGGGGCACCTCGTGCGTGTACGCGAGGTTCGTCTCCCAGGGCATCACGAGCACGGTGCCGTCGCGCACCGCGAAGTCGCGCAGCCCCTGCGCGCGCCACGGGCGTAGGCGGAACGCGCGCTCGCTGCCGAACGACACCGTCACGATCGGCGTCCCCTCGACCATGTTGATCGTGCTGTCTCGGTGCTTGCCGATGTAGTGCTCGTGCGCCGCGTCGTACCAGTTGAGCAAGAGACCGTTCAGACGCGGATCGATCATCGTGCGCGCCCACTCGTGCAGCGCCTCGAGCTCGGGTGGCACCGGCAGCGCGCGGTTCACGTTGCCGGTGTAGCGATAGTCGGCGCCGTAGGCCTGTTGCCACCGCGGCGTCTTCACGAGACGCCCGTGCATCTTGATCTCGTGGAACGCGTCGGGGTGCAGCGCCCAGAGGCGCTCGAACGTCGCAGCGTCGGGGCGCAGCGCGGGCGGGAGCTCGCCTTCGTGGAGCGCGTGTGTCTCGTCGAGCGCGTGTCGCGTGAAGAGCGCGGGATCGAGCTGCATTTGTGAGATGCTGAGCCGATGTTCAGTGGTGGTCAAATCGTCAGGATGATCGTCGCGTCGGCGATCACGTGCACGATCACCCGATCAGCTCCTCGAGCGCCGCGTCGAGGATCGCGAACGCGACCCGCAGCACGAGCGGGACCGCGTCGGCACGTGCGCGCGCAGCACGTCGCGTGACCTCCGCGCGAGATGATCGACGAGACGAACATGCTCCGCGCGTAGCGGATGGCGCGGGCGGGAGAAGCCGAAGCGCGATCGCGTACGATGCGCCCGCGTGGAGGTGTCGATGCGGACTCTCGTGGCGATCGCGATCGCGCTGTCGATGATGGGGGCGGGCTGTGGTGCGGCGCCGGGCGAGGAGGAGACCACACCGGTTGCGTCCTCCGCGCTGCGCCCGCTCGAGATCGCGCGTCCCGAGGCGCAGCTCCGCGCGATCGAGGGCGAGCAGGCGATCTTCGACATCCGCGTGATCGTCACGAACCCGAACGAGGCCGAGGTCGTTCTGAGGCGCGCGACGGGCGAGCTCGTGCTCGACGGCAACCGCGTCGCGAGCCTCGAGATCGAGGGCGAGGAGCCGCTCGAGGCCGACTCGGAGCGCGCGTTCGTGTTCGACGTCTCGGTGCCGGTCGCGATGCTCGCGACGGTGCGCGCCGATCAGTACGTCGCGCGCGGGACGCTCTACGCGGACGGAGGGACCGGCGACGGCGCGCTGCAGACGCCGTTCGAGCTCACCGGTGACGTGCCCGCGCTGACCGCGCAGTAGCCCGCGTCGTTCTCCGCAGGCAGCGTCTTTCTCCGCGTGTTGGGTTCGCGATAGCCTGGCTCGCGATGCTCGAGCTCGGCCCCGATCTCCCGGCGCGCACCACCGCGCCGGCCGCGCGAACCCTCGGCGAGATGTTCTTCCTGCGCTGCGCGCGCAGCGCTTCGCTCCCCGCGCTGCATCGCAAGCGCGAAGGCGCGTGGGATCCGATCACGTGGCAGGGCTTCCTCGACGGCTCCGCGAAGGTCGCGCGCGGGCTGCTCGCGCTCGGCCTCGGTCCCGGTGATCGCGTCGCGATCCTCGGGCCGACGCAGCCCGCGTGGGCGATCGACGATCTCGGCGCGCAGCTCGCGGGGATGGTGAGCTTCGGGATCTATCCGAAGCAGTCGCCGGAGCAGGTGCGCTATCTGCTCGAGCACAGCGAGGCGAAGGTCGTCTTCGTCGACGAGGCGGAGGAGATCGAGACCGTGCTCGCCGCGGCGAAGGGTCTGAAGGGCCTCGTCGCGATCGTGCCGTGGACGATGGCGCTCTATCGACGCTTCGAGGGTCGCGATCCGCGCCTCGTGCCGCCGACGCGCTTCGAGGGCGAGGCGCTCCCCGAGCGCGACATCCGCGAGATCCAGGAGCGCATCGATCCCGAGGACACCGCGATCCTGATCTACACGTCGGGCACGACCGGCCCGCCGAAGGGCGCGATGATCGCGCACCGCAACATCCTCACGATCCTCCGCAGCGCGTCGGAGGCGACCAACCTGCGGCAGAGCGATCTGTCGCTGAACTTCCTGCCGATGGCGCACGCCGCGGAGCGCGTCCTCGGGTTCTACGGGCGCGTCGATGCGGGCATCCCGGCCGCATACGCACAGAGCACGGCGACGGTGCTCGACGATCTGAAGAGCGTCGCGCCGACGGTGTTCGGCAGCGTGCCGCGCATCTTCGAGAAGGCGCACGCGAAGATCTTCTCGGAGATCGAGAAGCAGAAGCCCGCGGTGCAGCGCCTCTTCGCGTGGGCGAACACCGTCGGCAAGCGAAGGCTCGAGCACATGCTCGCAGGGCGCCCGGTGCCGGCGCGCATCGCGGCGCAGTACGCGATCGCCGATCGGTTGGTGTTCCAACGAATCCGCGCGGCGTTCGGCGGTCGCGTGCGGATGATGGTCACCGGCGCGGCGCCGACCGCGCCTGCGATCCTCGAGTTCTTCTGGGCGGCGGGTCTGCCGATCTACGAGGCGTACGGGATGACCGAGTCGACCGTCGTCACGCACATCAACCGCGAGGGCGCGGTGAAGCTCGGCACCGTCGGTCGCGTGATCCCGCCGAGCGAGCACCGCATCGCGCCCGACGGCGAGATCCTCGTGCGCGGCCCGTGGGTCTTCAAGGGCTACCTCAAGAACCCGCAGGCGACCGAGGAGATGCTCGAGGGCGGCTGGCTGCACACCGGCGACGTCGGCGTGATCGACGGCGACGGGTACCTGAAGATCACGGATCGCAAGAAGCACCTGATCATCACCGCCGGCGGCAAGAACCTCTCGCCCGCGAACATCGAGAAGGCGATCAAGGAGCAGGACCCGCTGATCTCGCAGGTCCACGCGCACGGCGATCGTCGCAACTACGTCGCCGCGATCGTCGCGCCGAGCCCGATCGAGACGCTCGAGTGGGGCATCCCGCGCGGGCTCTGCACGAAGGAGGAGCTCGACGCGCGCCAGAAGGAGCTCATGGCGAACCCGAGCGGTCGCACCGAGGCGCTGAACCTCGCGATGGCGAAGGTCGTCGCGCATCCCGAGTTCCGCGAGCGCATCCGCGCGGCGGTGCGCCGCGGCAACGAGCATCTCGCGCGGGTCGAGCAGGTGCGTCGCTTCGTGATCCTCGATCGCGACTTCAGCCAGGAGCAGGGCGAGCTCACGCCGACGATGAAGGTGAAGCGCAAGGAGGTCGAGGCGAAGTACGCGTCGCTGCTCGATCGTGCCTATACGGAGGATGGCTTCGCGCTCGAGCCGTGACCTCGACATTCGCGGCCGGCCGGGTGTATGAGCGACGCAGAGAGGTGCTCATGAGGGTTCGTTCCCTGATCGCGATCGTGTCGGTGCTCGTCCTCGGCGCGTGTGGTGGTGGTGGATCGAGCTCGAGCGAGACCACGAGCTCGAGCACGGAGGGCGAGGGCACGACGGGCGGACAGGCGACGTCGTCGGAGCTCGAAGGGTTCGACAGCGAAGGCTTCGAAGAAGGCGAGCCGACGGTCGATCACGGTCGCGGCAGTGCGCGCGAGCTGCTCGGGATCAACCCGCCGCCGCAGCCCTGGGATCAGATGAGCCACGCCGACCAGGAGATGTACATGGTGGCGTACGTGCTCCCGATCCACGCGGAGATCTTCGCGGAGCACGACCGCGAGGAGTTCGCGCAGTTCGACTGCGCGAGCTGCCACGGCGACGACGGTCCGCAGCGCAACTACGAGATGCCGTCGCGCTCGCTCCCGCCGCTGCCGCCCGAGGGCAGCGAGCGCTGGCAGCGCGCGGCGCAGCGCGATCCCGAGGACTGGGCGTTCATGACGGACGTGGTGCTGCCGACGATCCGCACGCAGCTCGGCGAGCCCGAGATGACGTGCTTCGGCTGCCACCCGCAGTCGACCCGCTGATCGCGCGCGCGAGGCTCCCTCGCGACGCGCGGGAGCGCGCTCAGAAGCCGGGATCGGTCACGACGGTCGGCCGCCGCGGAGGCGGAGACGTCGTGCTCGACGACGACGTGCTCGGGCTCGGACGGATCGACGATGCGGTGGTGCGCGGCGCCGTGGTGCGCGGCGCGGTCGTGGCGGTCGGACGCGGAGCGGTCGCGCGCGTTGCGGTCGCACGCGGAGCGCTCGATCGCGCCGAGGTGCGCGCAGCTGCGCGCGGTGCGGAAGGACGCGTGGCGGTCGCGCGCGGCGGGGGCGTCGGACGTGCCGGAGGCGCGACGTCGCGCTCGGGCGCCGGCGGCGTCGGCGCGACCTCCGGAGGAGCCGTCGTCGCGACCGGCGGCGGCGCGGGATCGGGCGCCGCAGGCTGGGCCTGCGGGTCGGGCGCGACCGAGGAAGGTTCGGAGTCCGAAGGATCTGGTGCCGTCGTCGCCGTGGGCGTCGCGGGGCTCGCGCTCGCGGGCACGTCGCTCGTCGCAGTCGTGCTCTGCTCGCCGCGCTGCGTCGCGATCCACCCGATCAGCACGACGAGCACCGCACCGAGCGCGATCGCGATCGCCCACGGAAGGCGCGCGCTCGACGATGCCGGCGGCGGCGCGTCGAGCGTGGTCGGATCGAACGGCGTGACGGGCAGCGCGGAAGGCATGAACGCCGCGGAGTCGAGCGCGGCCGACGGCAGCGGTGCGCTGCTGGGCTTCGCGGACGGCGGCGGGGGAGGGGCGGTGCTCGCAGCGGCGGCCGCCGGCGCGACGATCTCGAGCTCCGAGCTCGACATCTCGATCGAGTCGCCGGCCGAGCGGCGCTCGGGACGCGGAGGCGCGTTCGTCGTGCCGGGGCTCGACTTCGCGGGCAGCGAGGGCGGCTTCGCGGGCGCGGCCTCGTCGGGCACGTCGATCTCTTCGAACGACGGGCGCGCGGGCTCCGCGAGCGCGACGAGATCGACCTCGCTCGGCCGTGCGTCGCGCACCTCGTCGTCGCTCACGTCGAGCGTCGGACGTGCAGGCGTCGCCGCCGGGAGCGCGTCCGGCGCAGCCTCGACGGCGTCGACGTCGCTCGGCTTGCTCTCGGTCTTCGCGGGCAGCTTCGACGCCGGCATCGCCGCGATCGCCTTGGCGGCAGGCGCGGGGAGCTTCGTCGCGGGCACCGCCGCGACCTTGGTCGCGCCGGCCGCGGGCGTCGGGAGCTTCGTCGCAGGCAGGTTCGCCGGCTTCGTCTCGGCCGCGGGCGTCGAGGCCTCGGGCGCCGCGGGATCGTTCGCGGGCTTCGTCGCCGCCGACTTGGCGTCGGCCGTGGGCTTCGTCTCCGGCGCCGTCTTCGCGTCCGTGGCCGGCTTGCTCGCGGCCGCGAGCTTCGACTCGCTCGCGAGCTTGGCCGTGCTCGTGGGCTTCGCTGTGCTCGTGGGCTTCGCAGCGGCTGCGAGCACGCCCGTCTCGGGATCGCCGATCGGCTTCCGCGGTCCGACCGGGAGCTCCATCGACGCGACGCTCTTCGCCATTAGCAGGCACGACTTCAGCGCGCGCCCGAGCTGCTTCGCGTCGGCGTAGCGCTTCTTCGGCTCGCTGCTCATCGCGCGATCGAGCGTCAGCGAGAACGCCGCGAGCTCCTTCTTCACGCTCTGGAGCGCCGGTGGCCGCTTGTGCAGCACCGCGTCGACGAGCGCGATCGTGTTCTTCGCCATGTGCGGCGGACGCCCGGCCATCGCCGCGTAGACGATCGCGGCGAGCGAGTAGAGGTCCGCCTCCGGGCTCGCGACGAGCTCACCGCGAACCTGCTCCGGCGCCGCGTACGCGTAGAGGTTGTGCAGCGTCGCGAGCGACGTCCTCTCGGCGTCGTCGCTCGCGCGGATCTGCGCGCGGTTGAGCGCGATCCCGATCAGCTTCGGGACCTCGCGCGCTCCGTCGCCGTGGAGGAAGACGTTGCCCGGCTCGAGGTCGCCGTGCGCGAAGCCCGCCGCGTGCAGCGCCGCGAGCCCCTCGCTGATGCCCACGGCGACGTCGACGATCTCGCTCACCTTGAGCGGCGCGCTGGCCCAGCGCATCGCGAGGCTCTCGCCGTCGAGCCGCTCGACGACGAGGTAGGGCACGCCCTCCTCGGTCTCGCCGTGGTCGAACGCGCGCACGACGTTCGGATGATCGATGCCGCGCAGCTTCTCCGCGCTCGCGAAGAAGAACTTGCGCGCCGCGTCGCCCGCCTCTTCGTCGAGCTGCATGACGACGACCTTGCGATCCGCGTCGGCGTCTCGCGCGGTCCACACGCTGCCCAATGCGCTCTCGCCGAGCGGTACTTCGAGCGTGTATCGTCGGCTGAACGACACTGCTGACCACTTCTATCAGACGTGGAGCCGAGGTGGCGAGCGCTTATCCGATCGCATCCAGCGCGTGGACGAACGCGGCATCGATCGCCGTGTTGATGGTCGCATCTCACGTCGCATCACCGCACGCGCACGCACAACAGAGCAGCGTGCTCGAGGCGGACGCGCGCGAGCGACGCACCGATCTCGCGCGAACACTCTTCGCAGAAGGCGTGCAGCTCGTCGCG
This sequence comes from Sandaracinus amylolyticus, assembly GCF_000737325.1. Lineage (NCBI taxonomy): Bacteria > Pseudomonadati > Myxococcota > Polyangiales > Sandaracinaceae > Sandaracinus > Sandaracinus amylolyticus. Next base: position 6,650,757 of record NZ_CP011125.1, on the reverse strand, counting down.
GAGCAGCGCTGGGAGCAGGCCGAGTCCCGCTTCCGACAAGCGCTCGCGAACCGCGACGCGCCGGCCATCCGCTACAACCTCGCGTCGGTGCTCTTCGAGCAGGGCGAGTACCCCGAGGCATCGGTGCTCGTGGAGTCGGTGCTCGCCGACTCCACCACGCCCGCCGACATCGGCGAGCACGCGCGTGATCTCCGCGCGCACATCGCGGAGCGCGCCGGCTACGTGCGGCTCGACGTGCGCGACCTCGACGGCGCCGACATCGCGATCGACCAGTACACGCTGCGCGATCCGACGCGCGAGGTGCCGCTCGCGCCGGGCGCACACGCCGCGACCGCGTCGTACGGTCTGCGCCGCGAGGCCCGCGCCGAGATCCAGATCGCGACGGGCGAGCATCGCGTGGTCACGCTCGAGCGCATGCAGCACGCGCCCGAGGAGGCGGTGAGCACACCGTCGACCGGCGGCGAGCGGGTGGAAGAGCAGTGGTGGTTCTGGACGGCGATCGGCGGTGGCGTCGTCGCGGTCGCGGTGGTGATCGGTGTGGTCGTCGCGGTGAGCAGCGACGAGGGCCAGGTCGAAGACCCGATCCCGGGCAACTTCGAGCCGGGGGTGCTGCGATGGTGAGGCGCTCGTTCCTGCTCGCGCTCGCGCTGATCGCGACGCTCGCGTCGTGCAGCAACACGACGCCGCGCACGCAGGTGATGGTCGTCGTCGACACCGACCTCCGCGGACCGCTCGGGATCGACAACGTGATCGCGACCGTGATCGCGCCTGGCGGCGAGGTGCAGATGGCGAACGCGAGCGTCGGCGCGGGTCAGCCCGACTGGCCGCGCACGCTCGCGCTGGTGTGGGAGGAAGGGCGCCGCGGGCTCTTCACGGTGCGCCTCAGCGGCAATCGCGGCGGCGGGCTCCTCGTGCAGCGCACCCAGCGCTTCACGTTCCAAGAGGGCCGCACGCTCATGCTGCGCATGGACCTCTTCGCGCGCTGCGCGGGCGCGGTGTGCGGCTCCGAGCAGACGTGCGGCGAGAGCGGGTGTCGCGCGATCGACGTCGCGGCGTCCGAGCTCACCGAGTGGACCGGCACGCCCGACCCGTTCCCGATCGATGCCTCGGCTGCGAGCATGGACGCGAGCGTCCCGATCGACGCGCCGGTGCCCGTCGACGCGCCGCCTCCGGTCGACGCGTTCGTCGAGGTCGACGCGTTCGTCGAGGTCGACGCGGGGTCGATCGACTCGTGCGTCGTCACGACCGAGACGTGCAACATGCGCGACGACGACTGCGACGGGATGACCGACGAGGGGTTCGCTCTCGACACCGACGAGTCGAATTGCGGCGCGTGCGGTGTCGCGTGCGACTTCCGCAACTCGACTGGCGAGTGCATCGCGGGCTTCTGCGAGATCACCGCGTGCACCGCGAACTTCGACGACTGCAACCTCTCGGGTGTCGACGGCTGCGAGATCGACCTGCAGACCGACGAGATGCACTGCGGCGCGTGCGGCACGCGCTGCAACGTCGGCGCGGCGCGCACCTGCTGTCGCGGCAGCTGCGCGCGCGACTGTCCCTAGCGCTTGCGCGCGAGGACGCGCGCGATCGCGCGCTCGCCGAGCCAGCCCTCGCGGTAGTACACGACGTCGAGGCCCTCGCACGCGCGCAGCAGCTCGTTGCGCTCCGCGAGCCAGCGCGCGCTGGGCTTCGACGGGTCGCGCTCGAGGCTCGCCACCGTCGCGACCTCCGCGATCAGCACGCCGCCGGGCGCGAGCGCGCCGCGGAATTGCAGGAACAGATCGGGCTGGCGGTAGTGGAAGCAGGCGATCGCGTTCCACGTGCCCTCGGGCAGGCCGTGCCGCTCGAGATCGCGCACCGACGTCGTGATCTTCACGCCCTCGTCACGCGCGGCCTCGCGCGCGAGCGTGAGCCCGACCGGCGAGATGTCGACCGCGGTCACGTCGAGCCCGCGGCGCGCCATGTAGAGCGCGAGGCGGCCGGCGCCCGCCGCGACGTCGAGGCCGCGACCGTCGCGCGGGATCTCGGCGTCGAGCTCGGCGACCCATCCCGGCGAGGAGCGCGGGCGGTCGACGCGCTCCGACCACTTCTTGTCCCACTTGACCCGATCTTCCTCGGCCATTTCGGTCGCGGAGCGTGGCGAGGGCGCGAGGTGACGTCAACCGCTCGCCACGTTTGCGCGTGGTGCACGGGCGTGGCTATCCTCCGCGCCTCCATGGCCCACGACACGCACGGCGCAGCAGTCGATCACGCGCATCACGCCGGGGGCGAGCACCCCGAGCTCCCGCCCGTCCAGGACGAAGCGGCGGACACGCCGATGTGGCTGCCCGTGACGGGTCTGGTGCTGCTCGCGCTGCTGACGCTGTTCGTGCTGTGGCGCGCGGCGCAGCCTGCGCCGGAAGCGCCCGTCGAGGCGGCGGTCGCCGACGCGCCTGCCGAGGTCGAGGCCGCGCCCGCGGAGTGATCACGCGCGCTGGAGGCGCACCACGAAGCGCGCGCCGCCGCTCGGTGCGTCCTCCGCGCTGATCGTCCCGCCCACGCGCTCGACGATCGTCCAGCACACGGCGAGCCCGAGCCCGGTGCCGCTGCCCGTCGGCTTCGTCGTCACGAAGGGCTCGAACAGACGATCGCGCACCTCGGGCGCGATGCCGGGCCCGGTGTCGTCGACGGTCAGCGCGATCTGGTCGTCGTGCTCCGCGATCGTGATCGTGATCGACCCCTCGCCCTCGATCGCGTCCGCCGCGTTGAGCAGCAGGTTCAGCACGAGCTGCGTCAGCGCGTCGGCCTCGCCGCGCACGCGCGGCAGCTCTTCGGGCACGCGCTGCTCGATCGTGATGCGCCGCAGATCCTTCTGTGGCGCGACGAGGTGCACCGCGCTCGCGACGACCTCGCCGAGATCGGCGCGCCCGATCGGCGCGTCCGCGCCGGCGCGCGAGTAGTCGAGCAGATCGCGGATGATGCGGTGGATGCGCTCGGTCTCGTGCTGGATGCGCCTCAGGAACTCCGCTTCCTCCGCGGGCTCGAGCCCGCCGCCGCGCACCAGCTCGAGCAGCCCGAGGATCGCGGCGAGCGGGTTGCCGATCTCGTGCGCGACGCCCGCCGCGAGCCGTCCGACCGACGCGAGCTTCTCGCTGCGCACCAGCGAGTCCTGCGTCGCACGGAGCTCCTTCGTCGCGCGCTCGAGGTCGGCGAGCCGCTCGACCAGCGCGGCGCGCTCGCGCCGCAGATCCTCGGCCATCGCGTTGAACGACAGCGCGAGCCGCTGCACCTCGGCCGCGCCCTGCACCGGCGATCGTGCGGTCCCACGCCCCGCCGCGAGCTGCTCCGACGCGCGCGTCAGCGCCTCGACGGGCGTCACGATCAGTCGCGTGAGGAGCGCGTAACAGAGCACCAGCATCGCGAGCGACGTGATCACCGCGTAGAGCACGACGAGCCGCACGAGCGCGGTGCCCGCGCCATCGCCCTCGATCGCGCTCGAGACCCACACGCGCACCACGCCGTCCGCGAGACGCGCCTCGCCGATCACGCCGTGCCCGACCTCGCCGCGCTGCGAGCGCACGGATCCGTCGTCGCCGACGATCGCGAGCCCGATCACCGACTCCGGCCGCATCAGCGCGTGCTCGACGCGATCGACCGCGATCTCCGGTGCATCCGCGCGTCCGATCATCGCCGCGGCGCCCTCCGCCGCGATCTGCGCGGCGCGCTCGCGCTCCTGCTCGAGCGCCCGCGACGCGAGCCGATCGATCGCGATCGCCACGAGCGTCACCGAGATGCCGAGCGCCGCGATCAGCGCGAGCGTGATCTGCGCGCGCAGACCGAGCCCGCGCACCCGCGACGCGGCATGCCGTCCGAACGGATCCGCGACGCGCTCCGACACGCGCGCCGATGCTACCTCAGCGCGACACGCGCTCGGTCAGCTCTGCGAGCCGACGAAGCTGACGGCGACGACCGCGCACGATCGCGTCCTCTTCCATCACGCTGACGGTCCACGGCATGCGCCACGACCAGTTCTCGGGGCCCACCGTGTTCGGCGTGTTCACCCGATCGCGCAGCGCGAGCACGTCCTGCACCGGCAGCAGCGCGAGCCGCGACGGGCTGCGGTACACCGCGTCGAGCAGCGCCGCGTGCAGCTCCTCGCCGTACTTCCGCGCGCGCTCGGCGGGCACGTCCGCGAGCTGCGGGATGCGCCGCGCCGCGTTGCGCTCCCACTCGGGCAGCGCGTCCCACCACTCGATCGAGCTCTCGGTGTCGTGGGTGCCCGTCGTCGCGACGCTCAGCTCCGGCCACGCCGCGGGATCGCGGAAGCGATCGTGATCCTTCTCCCAGCGCAGCACGCGATAGCCGGGGATGCCGAGCTCCTTGAGCGACGCGCGCACGAAGTCCGGGATCACCCCGAGGTCCTCCGCGATCAGCTCCGTGCCCGACGACGCGAACGCCTTCAGCACCGCCTCGCCCTGCGCGCGCTGCTGCGGCTCGTGCTGCGGCCAGAAGTAGTGTGCGCTCTTGTCGATCGGCCGGTGGTACGTGCGGTAGAGCCCGACCACGTGATCGATGCGGATCAGATCGTAGAGCTGTGCCGTGTGCCGTCCGCGCTGCGCGAAGAGCTCGTAGCGCTCCTCCGCGATGCGCTCCCAGCGATACGGCGGAAGCCCCCACTCCTGACCGTCCGCGCTGAACGCGTCGGGGGGCGCGCCGACCGTCGCGTCGAATCGATACCGATCCTTGCGCGCCCACACGTCCGCGCTGTCGTCGGCGACGAGGAACGGCTCGTCACCCCCGAGCGCCACGCCCGCCGCCGCCGCTTCCTTGCGCGCGGCCTGGTGCTGCCCGAACGCGAGGTACTGCAGCCACGTGCGATACGCGATCTCGCGCGCGTGCGCGCGACGCAGCCCCGCGATCTGCTCGGGGCTCGCGTCGCGCACCTCGACCGGCCAGTCGCGCCAGCTCTGCGGGAAGCGGTCCTTGAGCGTGCGGAAGAGCGCGTAGTCGTGGATCCAGTGCGCGTGCTCGTCGACGAAGCGCGCGAGCGCGCGACGCCGCTCGCTCGACGCGTCCACGTCGCGCTCGAAGCGCTCGAAGCAGCGGCGCAGCACGCCGTCCTTCAGGCGACGCACGTCGGCGTGGCGCACCCGCGGCGACTCGCTCACCGCGTCGAGCAGCGCGCGCTCGTCCGCCGTCAGCGCGCTCATCCCGCCGAGCGCCTCGAGCTCCGGCACGTCGGCGATCCGCAGATAGAGGGGATCGAGCGCGAAGAACGAGCACGACGAGTACGGGCTGTCCTGCCCGGGCGAAGGCTCGAGCAGCGGCAGCGTCATCACCAGCGAGAACCCGGCGTCGCCCGCCCACTTCGCGAAGCGCGCGAGGTCGGGGTACTCGCCGACGCCCCATTCCCGTCCGGTCCGAATCGAGAAGAGCGGGACCAGGACACCCGCCGAACGCCGTCCGAGGATCTTCATCCGTGCACCACCACCGGGCCGAGGTGTGCCCGAAACGGAACGCCAAGTCGAGTCACGTTCGCCGCCGCATCGCGCCGGCTCACACGTACGCACCGCGCCTCGCGCGCACGAACGTGCGGAAAAGGTGGGCTCCCCGCGTCCCGGTTGAGGTAGTCTGCGCTTCCCGATGCAGGAGCTCGGACAAGCCGACCGCCAGCGTCTCTTCGAGCGCTTCGGCCGTTCCTACGCCGCCGGCGACACGATCTACGACGAGGGCGAGTCCGCGGAGCACTGTTATCTCCTGCAGGACGGCCGCGTCCGGCTGGTGAAGAACATCCGCGGCGCCGAGCGCAGCCTGACGGTGCTGAAGCCCGGGGATCTCTTCGGGGAGGACGCGCTGCTCCCGCGCGTGCGCCGGAGCGCCTCGGCGGTCGCGCTGACCGACGCGCAGGTGCTCGCGCTCGATCGCCGCACGTTCGGCGTGCTGCTCGCGGGCAACCCCGAGGTCGCGAGCCGCCTGGTCGAGCAGCTCGTGCGACGGCTCCGCCACGCGGAAGAGCAGCTCGAGAACGCGATGCTGCGCGACCAGCCCTCGCGTGTGGTGAACACGCTGCTGCGCCTGACGGCCGGGCTCGAGGCGACCAGCGAGGGATACGTGCTGTCGATCTCGCCGCTCGAGCTCTCGAGCCGGGTCGGGCTCGACGTCGACGCGGTGAAGAAGGCCGTCCAGCAGCTGCGCGACGGCGGGTACCTCCGGATCGCCGACGAGAAGATCATCCTCCCCGACCTCGACGCGCTGCGACAGCTCTACCAGCTGCTCGGCATGAAGGAAGAGGTACGGGGCGGCTTCCCCTGAGCCCTCCCGACCCGGTCGAGCTGAAAGCGACGGCGGGTCGTGCGCGCTCGACCGAATTCGACCCGCGAGATGGCTCGGGTCGTGCGCGCTCGACCGAATTCGACCCGCGAGATGGCTCGGGTCGTGCGCGCTCGACCGGATTCGACCCGCGAGATGGCTCGGGTCGTGCGCGCTCGACCGAGATCGTCTCGCGAGCTGGCTCGGGCCGCGCGCGCTCGACCGAGGCCATCCCGAGCACGGAGGTCGCCGTCCTCGAACGGTGCCCCGCGTCGAGAGATCCGCAGCCAGCGTCGGTGTACAACGACGATTCGAGCGCACGGGGCATTTTCCGCGGGGCGACGCGGGGAGGGATCCACATTGACGGCCCGCCGACACCCCGGTAGATCTGGCCGCCGCCGCTTCCGGGCGGGTGGCCGACGGATGCAGCGAGGTGTTTCCAGAATCGCGGGCTCAGCGCCGCGAGGGGGTTCCGGGCTCGCGGGCTCAGCTCCGCGAGGGGTGTTCATCGGCGCCGCAGCGCTCCTCACAACCCTGTGGGCGATGTCGCTGGGCGCGTGCGGCGGGGGACCGAGCGAGGAAGACGTGCGGCGTTCCCAGGCGGAATACGACCTCGGGGTCGGGCTGATGCAGGAGCAGAACGTCGCCGGGGCGTTCCAGCACCTGCGTGAGGCCATCCGTCTGGATCCCGACAACGCCGAAGCGCACCTCGTCCTCGGCACGCTCCTGATGCTCCGCGGCGATCACCCGGAGGCGGAGCGCGAGCTCCGCGAGGCGCTCCGCGCGAACGGCGCGCTCGGCGGCGCCGGCCTGCCCTCGCTGACGCCCGAGGCGCACAACACGCTCGGCGTCCTCTATCTGAACACGCAGCGGTACGAGGACGCGGTCCGCGAGCTGCGCATCGCGACCGGCGACGAGCTCAACCGCACGCCGCACCTCGCATGGGGGAACCTCGGCTGGGCGTACCTGGAGCTCGGGAACCTGAGCGAGGCCGAGCTCGCGCTGAGCGAGGCCGTGCGGCGCGAGCCGCGATACTGCGCGGGGTGGTTCTTCCTCGCGCGCGTCCACTCGTCGCGCGGCGCTGCCGCGAGCGAGACCGACGCCGAGGCGCACTTCCGCGCCGCCGACGACGCGCTGACGCACGCGCTCGAGGTCGACCTCGAGGAGTGCCGGCGCCTCCAGGACGCTTGGAGATTGCGCGGGGAGACCCGCGCTCGGCTCGGACGAAGCGACGAAGCGGTCGCGGACTTCGAGCGCTGTGTGGAGCTCGATCGGGAGACCGAGTCGGGCCGTGCTTGCAGTGGCTTCCTCGAGGCGAGCCCGTGATCGGGGCTCGAGATCACCGTTTCCCGGAGAGGCGGCAAGTGGAGTCGATCGGAAGGTGGTTGAGGCACGAGCGCGAGGTCCGACAGATCTCGCTCGAAGAGCTCGCGCAGACGACCCGCATCCCGCTGAAGATGCTGCAGCACCTGGAGGAGGATCGTCACGATTCTCTCCCAGGAGAGGTGTTCGCTCGCGGCTTCCTCAAGAGCTACGCGCGCGCCATCGGCGTGCCCGAGGGCGAGGCGGTCGAGCGTTGGGCGCAGCACCGTCGCCCGCAGATCGCGGCCCCGGCCCCGATCGCGGCAGCGACGATCACGCCGCCCGAGCGCAGCCGTCGGTTCGGCATCGCGATCGCGCTCGTGATCCTGCTGATCCTGTTCACGCTCGCGCTGTCGATCGTGCTCCGCCCGCGTCATCGCGACGCGCCGGTCGAGCTCTCGCACGCGACCACGGTGCTCGACGCGGAGACGCAGCGGACTTAGACGCGTCGGTACGAGGAAGGGCCGGAGCGAGCTCCGGTCAGAGACACGGTGAGCCAGACCGAGCTGACGCACGCGGTCGTCCTGCGAAGCGTCGCGTACGGCGAGGCGGATCGGATCCTCACGTTGCTCACCGAGGCCCACGGGAAGGTGTCGCTGATGGCGCGCAACGCGCGCGCGAGCCGGCGACGCTTCCCGGGCGGCGCGCTCGAGCCGTTCGGGCTGATCGAGATCGAGATGGCGCTCGGGCGCGGCGACGTCGGGCGCCTCGCGAGCGCGCGCCTGGTGCGTGGGTTCCCGCGGCTGCTCGGCTCGCTCGAGTGCCTGAGCGAAGCCGGCGGGGCGATCGAGCTGCTGCGCGAGCTCGTCCCGCCGCGCGAGCCGGACGTGCGCTGGCTCGTCGAGGTGGAGCGGTTCTTCGAGGTCCTCGATGCGCGCGCGCCCGAGCCGGGCATCGAGGTGCGGCTCGCGTTCACGCTGCGCGCGCTCGCGCTGATGGGGCTCTCTCCGCGGCTCGATGCGTGCGGACGATGCGGTCGTCGCGCCGAGGATCGTGCGGCGCTCTTCGACGCGGGGCTCGGCGCGATCGTGTGTCGCGCGTGCGGAGGCGGGCCGCTGCACCTCGCGGCGAGCACGCGCGCGCACATGATCGCGAGCCAGCGCGACGCATGGACCGACGCGGTGCAGGGCTGGGACGAGCGCGCGCGGAGCGAGGCGGAGAGCGCGATCGACGCGTTCGTGCGACGGCACGTGGGTCGGACGCGCAGCGAAGGGTGAGGCGGGTGATGAGCGACGAAGAGGTGGTCCCGATCGAGATGCGCGCGCCCGAGGGCGCGCGGGTGATGGAGATCGACTGGTCCGACGGGACGTCGACGCGCCATCCGCACGTCGTGCTCCGCGGGTTCTGTCCGTGCGCGCACTGCCAGGGACATCAGGGTCCGATCCAGTGGGCCGGCGACTTCGAGGGCGCGTCCCTCGACATCACGAGCATCGAGGAGGTCGGCAGCTACGCGGTGCGGATCGCGTGGGGCGATGGTCACGCGACGGGCATCTACACGTGGCGTCACCTGCGCGCGCTGGGACCGCTCGGCGAAGGCTCGCTCGACGACGCTCGCAACGCGCGCTTCGGCCGCTGACCTTATGCGGCGAGGTGTGCGCGACAAACGCGCGGACGCGACTATGGTTGCGCGCACTATGTCGCCCACGAGCAACACACACGGACCGCACGCGGTGGTTTCGCGCGCGGGGCTGATCGTCGCAGGACTTCTCTTCGCTGCCGCGCTCTTCGTCGCTCCATCACGCGCCGAGGCGCGGGGACCGCTGTACGCCGGCTTCGGCCTCGGGCCGTACGTGCTGGTCGCGCACGACTACGCGGACGCGTTCGATGACGCGCACTTCCGCACGAGCTTCGAGTTCGGCATCCACTTCAGTCGCGACGACACCGGGTTCTTCATCGCGTTCGAGGCGGTGCCGACCTTCGGTGACTGGTACGTGATGTTCTTCGGCGGGATGCGCCTCGGTGGCGACATCGAGGTCTACGCGAACCGCGACATCGGCGTGATCGTGCGGCCGAGCGGGCTCATCGGCGGCGGCATCTGGGATCCGGACGGGCGCGACAACGATCTCGCGTACCTCGTGCTCCAGCCCGCGTTCGACCTGCGTCTCGCGCTCGCCGATCGCCTGATGCACCTGTGGATCCGGCCGGTCTCGTTCGACCTGCTCTTCTACCCCGACTGGTACGACGGGGACTTCCACTTCGACGCCGGCTACTCGTTCATGGCCGGTCTCGACTTCAACTTCTGAGATCGCGCCGTCGCGCAGCCCGGCCTTCACGCGCCGGGCTGCGCCCACACGCGCCCTCCACGTGGCACGATCGGTCACCTCTCCGATCGCGCTCTCGCACGAAAGCCTCTCGTCATACTGGCCGAGACCGATGCGATTTCGGTAGGATCGGCCCCGATGCTCGAGCGCGTGCTGATCGTGGAGGACTCCAGCGCCATGCGCGCATTCGTCCGCGCGACGTTGGAGGCACAGGGGATCACCAAGCACGTCACCGAGGCCGCGAGCGGCTTCGAGGCGCTGCGTCTCCTGCCGCGTGATCGCTTCGACCTCGCGCTCGTCGACATCAACATGCCCGACATCCACGGGCTCGAAGTCATCAAGCTGATCCGCGCGAGCCCGCAGCATCACCAGGTGCCGGTCGTCGTGATCAGCAGCGAGGCGTCGGCGCGCGATCGCGAGCGCGGCATCGCGCTCGGCGCGGACACGTGGCTCGCGAAGCCGTTCACGCCCGAGCAGCTCGTCGAGACCGTGCGTCGCGTGCTCGCGCGCCGGAGCAGCAGCGAGGCGCCGTGAGCGACGAGGTCGAACGGATCCGCGAGGAGTTCCTCGCGGAGTCGCAGGAGATCATCGAGTCGCTGTCGCGCGATCTCCTCCTGCTCGATCACGGGCAGAAGGAAGGCAAGCCCGATCCCGATCTCGTGAACTCGGTGTTCCGCGGCGTGCACACGCTGAAGGGCATCGCGGGCATGTTCGGGCACGTCGCGCTGAGCGAGCTCGCGCACGAGCTCGAGGACCTGCTCGATCAGCTGCGGCTCGGGAAGATCCCGCTCTCGCAAGAGGCCCTCGACGTGATGTTCGAGGGCGTCGAGGTGCTGCAGCGCCTGCTCGGCGCGGCGCGGCGCAACGCGGATCCCGCGAGCGAGGTGGACCTCGCGACGTTCCGTCGCTCGCTGCAGATGCTCATGGGGCTGCAGAGCCAGCCTCCGCGGCTCGACGCGCTCGGCGGGTACGATCTCGATCCCGGCGTGCTCACCGTGCTCACGGAGTACGAGGAGCACCGGCTGCGATCGAACGTCGAGCAGAGCGTGCCGCTCTATCGACTGCGCGTGCGCTTCTCGCTCTCGTCCATCGACAGCGACCTCGAGGAGCTCAAGCAGCGCGTCAAGCCGTGGGCGGAGATCATCACGTACCTGCCGTCGATGGAGGGCGGCAGCGACGACGCGATCGATCTCGAGGTGCTCATGGCGAGCCGCACGCCGGTCGCGGAATTGCGCGACGCGATCGGCGGGCCCGACGTGACGATCGAGCCGGTGACGCGGCGCGATCCCGGTCGCACCGTGCCGCCGCCTGCGCCGACGACGCGCGAGGGCGACGACGACGCGGCGGCGATGAAGGAGCCGGGCGCGGCGGTGGTGCGACCGCCCTCGGTCGTGCCCGCGAAGGACGCGAACCTCGGCGCCGACGCGCTCGCGGTGCGCACGGTCGCGAAGACCGTCCGCGTCGACATCGAGAAGCTCGATCACCTGATGAACCTGGTGGGCGAGCTCGGCATCGTGAAGAGCGCGGTCGGGCGCATCGTGGAGCGGCTGCGGCAGCGCGCGGACATGCGCCCGCTCGCGTCGGAGCTGCACCGCATCCATCGCGCGTTCGAGCGTCAGCTCGCGGGGATGCAGGAGGGCATCCTCGACGTGCGCATGGTGCCGCTCGGACAGACGTTCGATCGGCTCGGGCGCGCGGTGCGTCAGGTCGCGCGCGAGCACGGCAAGGACGTGCGGCTCGTCGTCACGGGCGCCGAGACCGAGATCGACAAGCTCATCGTCGAGGAGCTGACCGATCCGCTGCTGCACATCATCCGCAACGCGGTCGATCACGGCATCGAGCGCGCGGAAGCGCGCCTCGCGATCGGCAAGCCGGAGACCGGCACGCTCGCGCTGAACGCGTACCAGAAGGGCAGCCACGTCGTCATCGAGATCGAGGACGACGGCGCGGGGATCGATCCCGCGCGCATCCTCTCGCACGCGGTCTCGCGCGGTCTGCTCACCGCGGAGACGGGACAGGACATGAGCGCCGAGGAGCTGCGGCAGCTCATCTTCCTGCCGGGCTTCAGCACCGCGGCCGAGGTCACGGATCTCTCGGGGCGCGGCGTCGGGATGGACGTCGTGAAGACGAACATCGGGCGCCTCGGCGGCGTGATCGACGTGCACAGCCAGGTCGGCATCGGCACGAAGTTCACGCTGACGCTCCCGATCACGCTCGCGATCCTCAGCGCGCTGGTGCTGCGCGTGCGCGCGCAGACGTTCGCGATCCCGCTCAACGTCGTGCAGGAGGCGCTCTTCCTCGACGAGACCGCGGTGCGCCTCGTCGAGGATCACGAGGTGATCACGCTGCGCGGGCAGAGCCTTCCGATCGTGCGCCTCGCGTCGCTCTTCGGGATCGCGGGCGAGCCGACGGGCGCGCGCTCGTTCGTCGTCGTCACGGCGCTCGGCAACCGACGCCTCGGGCTCGTCGTCGACGCGCTCGAGGGACAGCAGGACATCATCACGAAGCCGCTCGGGAAGAGCCTCCACAACGTGCGTGGCTTCTCGGGCGCGACCGACCTCGGTGATCAGCGCGTGGTGCTCGTGCTCGACGCGCCCTCGATCCTCGAAGAGGTCCTCGCGAGCGGGGATCGTCGCGGGGTGGCGGCATGAGCAACGGGCCGCTGGTGAAGCAGCAGGGCTCGATGATGCCCGCGAACCTGCGCGGGCCGCGGACCGATCGGATCCGCAGCGCGGCGACCGCGGAGGTGATCACCGAGTTCCTCGTGTTCACGCTCGGCAGCGCGCGCATGGGGCTCCCGCTCGCGAGCGTGCAGGAGATCCTCAAGATGGTCGCGATCACCGAGGTGCCGCGCGCGTCGCACGACGTGCTCGGGATCCTCTCGGTGCGCGGTCGCATCACGACGGTGCTCGATCTGCGTCGTCGGCTCGGTCAGCCCTCGGTCGAGCCGACGCGTCACACGCGCATCCTGCTCGTCGCGGGATCGGACGAGACGCTCGGGCTCGTCGTCGACACGGTGCTGCACGTCGTGCGGCTCCGTGAGGACGAGATCGAGGCGTCGAGCGTGGTCGCGGCGGATCTGCCCGAGCACGTGCTGGGGCTCGGGCGGCCGCGTCGTCGCGACGCGGTGCGCGGCGTGGTCGGCGCTTCGGATACGAAGGGCGATTCCGGCGAGGCGGAGGTGATCGTGCTGCTCGATCCCGATCCGCTGCTGCGGAGGTGAGCGTGGCGCGCGAAGTGCGACGCAGGGGAAGCGATCGCGACAAGAACCTCGTCGGGTTCTTGATCGGCGACGTGCACTACGCGATCGACATCCAGCGCGTGAAGGAGATCATCCGCCCGCTGCCGCTGGTCTCGCTGCCGCACCCGCCGCCCGCGGTCGTCGGCGTCGCGGATCATCGCGGCGAGGTGGTGCCGGTGCTCGACGTGCGGCGTCGCTTCGGGCTGCCTGCGTCGACGGAGTCGCGACGCACGAAGTGGCTGCTCGTGACGCTGCCCGGGCGCACCGTCGGTCTGATCGTCGACGCGGTGTCCGAGGTGTTCGCGGCCGGCGAAGAAGACCAGCGCGCGGTGCCGGCGATCGGCATGGGCGATCAGGCGCGCGGCATCGTCGCGGTGTTCGGTCATCGCGGCACGCTCGTGTTCGTGCTCGACGTCGATCGCATCGGCGCTGCGGCCGAGCTCGTCGACGTCGAGGCCGCGTTCGAGATGCGAGGTCGAGCATGACCAGCGCGCCGCCGCCGCAGTCGCGATGGGACGACGAGAGCGAGGCCGCCGAGGCGCGGCGGCTCGCCGCGCGCGCGCTCGGCGAGCGTCCGGGCCCCGACGCGCCGGAGCGCCTGATGGCAGCGCTCGCCGATCCCGACTGGCGCGTGCGCAAGGAAGCCGCGAGCGCGGCGGTCGCGCTGTCCGGTGACGCGCGCGTCGTCGAGCGTCTGTCGGAGGCGCTGCTGCAGCCCGACGAGGTCGGCCTGCGGAACGCGGCGATCGAGGCGTTCGTACGCATCGGACCGCGCGCCGCGACGGCGCTGATCGACGCGCTCGAGCGCGCGACCGCGACCGCGCGCAAGTTCGTCGTCGCCGCGATGGCGGGCGCCGGCGAGCAGGTCGTGCCCGCGCTCGCGCGGCTCGCGGGGGATCCCGATCCGAACACCGCGACCGTCGCGCTCGAGTCGCTCGCGCGCATCGGCGGGGACGGCGCGGAGGACGCGCTCCGCAAGCAGCTCGAGGCGAGCGACTGGGTCGTGCGCCTCGCCGCGCTCGAGGGGCTCGCGGCGCTCGGCGCGCGCGCGCCGGTCTCGCTGCTCGCGCCGATGGTGACCGATCCGTTGGTCCGTCGCTTCGCGCTGCGCTTGCTGGGACGCAGCTGCGATCCCGACGCGGTCGCGCCGCTCGTCGCGACGCTCGGCGCAGCGACCGGCATCGCCGAGGTCGCGGAGATCGCGCTCGCGCTGATCGCGCTCCACGAGGCCGACGAGCGCGCGGCGGCGTCGATCGCGCGCGAGGCGCGACGGCTCTCGGGCGCGGATCGCGCGCTGCTGCGCCAGCCGATCGCGACCGACACCGGCAACACCGAGGAAGAGCTCCCGGCACAGCGCGCCGCGGCGACGCTGCTGCTGCTCGCGCGCGACGTGCAGGCATTGCCCGCGATCTCGGCGCTCGCGGCGCGCGCCGAGCTCGGCCCCGCGGCGCTCGCGGCGCTGCGCGCCTTCGGTGCGGAAGCGGTGCGCCCGCTGCTCTCGATCGAGCCCGCGCTCGATCCGCCCGCGCGCGCGTGGGCGCTCGAGGCCGCGGCCGAGCTCGCGACGATGCCGCTCGAGGCCGCGCCGGGCGACGACGAGCGCGCGCCCGATCCCGAGCTCGGTCGTGAGGTGCACGCCGCGCTGCGCGCAGCGCTCGACGCGCGCGACGAGGTCGTGGTGCAGGCGGCGGCGCGCGCACTCTCGATCTGGGCCGAGCCCGGCGACGCGCCCACGCTCGTGAAGCTCGGATCGACGCGCGGCGGCGCGGTCGCGCGCGCGACGAGCACCGCGCTCGAGGCGCTCTCGCACTCGGCTCCGCACTCCGTCGAGATCGCGCTCGACGACGCGTCGCCCGATCGCGCTGACGCGTGGTCCGAGGCGGTCGCCGCGCTCGCGCCCGAGGTCGCGCTCGAGAAGCTGCGCGCCGCGATCGCATCGGGCGAGGCATCCGCGCGGCGTGCTGCGCTGCTCGCGCTCGATCGCGTCGACTCCGCGGAGGCCGCCGAGGTCGCATCGATGGCGCTCGCCGACGAAGACGTCGACGTGCAGGTCGCCGCGGTGTCGGTGCTCGCGCGCATGCGTCACGTCTCGGCGCGCGCGATCGCCGCAGCGACGCTGCCGGTCGCGCTGCGCGACGAGAGCCCCGCGGTGCGTGCCGCGGCGGCGCGCGCGATCGGCGCGCTCGGTGATCCCGAGGTGCGCGGTCGCCTGCGCGATCTGCTGCGCGATCCCGGCCCGGGCGTCGCGCTCGCCGCGCTCTCGTCGCTGCGCGCGCTCGGCGGCGCGGAGCCCGCGAGCGAGCCGGATCTCGAGGAGCTCCTCGTCGACGTGCTCGGGCATCCCGACCAGGAGGTCGTGAAGGAAGGCCTGCGCGTCGTCGCCGAGAAGATTCGCGACCGCCGCGAGGCGCGCCTCGCGATCGGCCTCTCGCACCCCGCGTGGGACGTGCGCCGCCTCGCCGCCGCGCTGCTCGGCGCGATCGGCAGCGAGGGCGCGCTCTCGCACCTGCGCGCGCGCCGTGCGATCGAGACCGACGACCTCGTGCGCGCCGCGATCGACGACGCGCTCGATCCCGCGAAGGCCGGAGGCGCGGGGGCCTAGTGTCGATCCTCTTCGACAGCGGCCCGAAGCTGAAGATCGAGGAGTTCCGACTCCTCCGCGATCTCGTGAACCGCTACTCGGGGATGCACTTCGACGACGCGTCGATGTTCGTGTTCGAGCGTCGGCTGCGCGATCGCCTGCGCGCGCTCGATCTCCCGGACTTCACCGCGTACTACCACCACCTCCGCTACCACCCGAGCGCGCCGGCCGAGCTCGAGGACGCGGTCGAGGCGCTCGTCACGAACGAGACGTACTTCTTCCGCGAGGAGTATCAGCTCCGCGCGTTCCGCAACGATCTCCTGCCCTCGATCTACGAGCAGGCGCTCTCGCGCGGCACCAAGCGCATCATGCTGTGGAGCGCGGGCTGCTCGACCGGCGAAGAGGTCTACACGCTCGCGATCCTCGTCGCGCGCAGCGGGCTCTTCGACGGGTGGGACGTGCGCGTCTTCGGCAACGACATCTCGCGTCGCGTGCTCGCGACCGCGCGCCGCGCCGTGTATCCGCCCTCCAGCTTCCGCGCCATGCCGCCCGAGTACGCCGAGTTCTTCGTCGAGGAAGACGGCGGCATGCGCGTCATCCCGCGCATCCGCGCCATGTGCCAGTTCGGACACCTCAACCTGCTCGACGGCGACAAGACGACATTGCTCGGTCGCGTCGACGCGATCTTCTGCAGGAACGTGCTCATCTACTTCGACACGGCCTCGCGCAAGAAGGTGATCGACACCTTCTACGAGAGGCTCCATCCGGGAGGCCATCTCCTGCTCGGCCACAGCGAATCGCTGCTCCACGTCTCGACCGCGTTCGAGCTCGCGCACCTGAGCTCCGACATGGTCTATCGGCGCCCGCTCGAGGGCAGCGCGCGAGCGCGTCGAGACGGAGGCGAACGATGACGGCCGAGGCCCGCACGCTGCGCGTGCTCGTCGTCGACGACAGCGCGTTCAACCGGCGCACGATCGGCGATCTGCTCGCCGCGATCCCGGGCGTCGACGTGGTCGGCAAGGCCGCCGACGGCGAAGAGGCGCTGCGCCTCGTGCTCCAGCTCCGGCCCGATCTCGTCACGCTCGATCTCGAGATGCCGAAGATGGACGGCTTCACGTTCCTGCGCCTCGTGATGGCGCGGCAGCCGACGCCGATCCTCGTGGTCTCGGGGCGCGGCGCGAAGGCCGACGTGTTCAAGGCGCTCGAGCTCGGCGCGCTCGACTTCATCGTGAAGCCGAGCCCGACCGTCTCCACCGAGCTCGGCACGATCCGCCGCGAGCTCGAAGAGAAGGTCGCGATGGTGCGCATGCTGAAGCCGCTCGACCACGGAGCGATCCAGCCGCCCGCGCGCAACGACACCGCGACCCAGCTGATCCGGCTTCCGCGCGCGGACGGCGCGCGCCCCGCGCCCGAGGATCCGACCCCGCGACGCGTCGTCGTGATCGGCTCGTCGACCGGCGGACCGCCTGCGCTCGTCGAGGTGTTCTCGCGCCTGCCCAGCGACTTCGGCTCCACCGTCGTGATCGCGCAGCACATGCCCGAGCGCTTCACGAAGACGTTCGCCGACCGCCTCGAGCGGCTCGGCGGGATCCGCGTCGCGGAGCTCGAGGAGCGCGAGCCGCTGCGCGCCGGGCGCGCGCTGGTGTGCCCCGGCGGGCGCTGCGTCGAGGTCCAGCACAAGGCGGGCACCACGTACGCGCAGGCGCTCGGTCCCGCGCCCGACGACCGCTACGTGCCGAGCGTCGATCGCCTCTTCAAGAGCGCGGCGAACGTGTACGGGCCGCGCTGCGTCGGCGTCATCCTCACCGGCATGGGCGACGACGGCACGCGCGGCGCCGAGGCGATCAAGAAGGCGGGCGGCATCGTGATCGCCGAGAGCCAGGAGACGGCGGCGATCTGGGGCATGCCGGGCTCGGCCGAGCGTGCCGGTGTCGTCGATCGCAGTGTGCCGCTGCACGGGATCGCCGATGCGATCCTGCGCGCATGTGGGGAGCGACGCGGCGCTTGATGCATCGTCACGATGGCATCGCGCACGCACGATCTGATACCGTCGTGAGGACGGAATGAGCGAGGACGAACGGGAGCGACGAACGAGCGAGCACCCCGCCGATCTGACGCGGGAGCGCGAGGCGTTCGTGCGGCAGTTCCTGCGGAAGGGCGTGGAGGTCACGGAGTCTCTCCTCGAAGAGAACCGTGAGGTGCGCGAGCAGCTGCAGCGCACGCGCGAGGAGAACGCGCGCCTGCGCGCGCAGGTCGCGAGCGACGACGCGATCCGCGATCTGCTCCGGAAGATCGAGCAGCTCGAGGCGGAGCGGCGCGCGCTGCTCGCGAAGAGCGACGAGCTCGACGAGCGCACGAAGCAGAACGAGGTGCGCACGTTCGAGATCGAGCAGGAGCTGCACGATCTCGCGAACCTCTACATCGCGAGCAGCCACCTCCACGCGACGCTCTCGGTGCGCGGCGTGGTGAAGCACCTGTCCGAGCTGCTCCAGCAGCTCATGGGCGGCGAGCGCTACGCGATCTTCCTGATGGAGCGCAACGGCGAGCGCGCGTGGCCGCTGCTGAGCGAGAACCTCGGCGAGCTCGGCTCGGTGGTCGTCGGCGAGGGCCCGATCGGCATCGCGATGATGACGGGCATCGCGCGCATCCGCGACGACGAGCCGCTCCCGCCGGGCACCCTCGAGGAGCCGCTCGCGATCGTGCCGATGATGGTGCGCGGCGTGTGCGTCGGCGTGATCGTCGTGGTCTCGGTGCTCGCGCAGAAGGAGCGCTGGGCCGCGGTGGACCACGCGCTCTTCGACTTCCTCGGCTCGCACGGTGGCACTGCGCTCATCGCGGCGAACCAGTACGCCAGCCAGTCCGATCCGCGGACCGCGCTGGACGGCATCGAGCGGCACCTCTCGGCGCCGCAGGTCGGGCAGTCCTCGGCACCGCCCGCGGGTGAGTGATGTCGAGCCACGACGCGTCGCTCACGTTGGCCGAGGCGGCCGAAGGTATGCGGGCTCTTCTTGTCGGATCGAGGATGACGGATGGCTGATTTCTCGTGTCTCGTCGTCGAGGACTCGCCCATGATGAGGCAGCTCCTCGTCTTCGCGCTGGCCCGCGTGAAGCGTGTCGCCGTGACGGAGGCGGAGGACGGCGTCGATGCGCTCCGGAAGCTCGCGTCGAACCGCTACGACCTGATCCTGACGGACATCAACATGCCGATCATGGACGGGCTCAAGCTCGTGAAGCGGATCCGCTCGGACGCGCAGCACGCGAACGTGCCGATCATCATCATCACGACCGAGGGCTCGACCGAGGACCGGCAGCGCGCGATGGCGCTCGGCGCGAACGCCTACATCACCAAGCCAATCCAAGCGCCGCAGGTGATCCAGAAGGTCAAAGAGCTGCTCAAGCTCGAGTGATCCGTCAGGCTGTCCGTCTTCCCGATGATGGCGGTCGGCCATCGCGGCGAGACCATGACGGCGATCAAGATCTGCGGGATCACTCGGCTCGAGGATGCGGAGCACGCGCTCGCGCTCGGGGTCGACGCGATCGGGCTCAACTTCTGGGCGCGTAGCAAGCGACGTGTGGAGCACGCGGTCGCGCGCGAGATCGTGCGGCGCGCGAAGGATCGTGCGCGCGTGGTCGCGATCGTCGTGGACGCGACGCGCGCCGAGATCGCCGACATCCGCGAGTCGACCGGCATCCGTTGGGTGCAGCTGCACGGCGACGAGGACGCGACGTTCACGCGCGCGCTGCTGCCCTGGGCGTACCAGGCGGTGCGCGCGCAGGGCGACGAGGGCTTCCGCATCGCGATGGGCGCGCCGGGGATCGAGGTGCTGCTCGACGCGAGCGTGCCGGGAGAGAAGGGCGGCACCGGCGTGGTGGCGGACTGGTCGCTCGCGTCGCGCGTCGCGCGCGCTCGTCCGCTCTGGCTCGCGGGCGGGCTGACGGCCGAGAACGTCGTCGAGGCGATCCGCGTCGCGCGGCCGATGGGCGTCGACAGCGCGAGCGGTGTCGAGCGCGCGCCGGGCGTGAAGGATCCTGCGAAGGTCGAAGCGTTCGTGCGCGCGGTGCGAAACGCGTCGCGCTGAGCCCTCGCGCGAGCCGACGTCTTCGTCGTACGCTGGTGCCGGCACGACGCGTGCTGCGCATGCGCGAGCGCGCGGAGGTCTGTGCCGCTCCGCGCCGTAGAGGGGGATTCATGCTCCGACCGCTCTTCGTCGCGACCGCCGTCTGCGCCGCGCTGACACCGCTCTTCGCGCCCGACGTCGCGCGGGCGTGCGGCGGCTGCTTCCACCCGCCCGAGGGCAATCCATCGCCGGTCACCGGGCATCGCATGGCGGTCGCGCTCGGCACGACGCAGACGACGCTCTGGGATCAGATCGCGTACGACGGAGACCCGGCGGACTTCGTGTGGGTCCTCCCGATCGCCGGCACGTCGACGGTCGAGATCGCCGACAACGCGTTCTTCGAGTCGCTCGTCGCGCACACCACGATCACGCTCGTCGCGCCTCCGCCGCCGCGCACGTCGTGCGGCGACCCGTGCGGAGACACGATCTTCGCGTCGGCCGACAGCGCGCCGGGACGCGAGCTCGGCGGCGACGGCTCGGTCACCGTGCACCACGAAGGCGTCGTGGGCCCGTACGCGACCGCGACCATCGGCTCCGAAGATCCCGACGCGCTCGTGACCTGGCTGCGCGAGAACCGCTACCAGGTGCCCGACGCGATGCTCCCGACGATCACGCACTACGTCGATCTCGGCATGAACTTCGTCGTGCTGCGCCTCAGCCCGAGCGCGAACGTGCAGCGCATGGTGCCGGTGCGCGTGACCGTGCCCGGGCTGTCGACGACGTTCCCGCTGCGCATGGTCGCGGCGGGCGTCGAGGTGTCGGTCGAGCTCGAGCTCTTCGTGTTCGCCGAGAGCCGCATCGAGGCGGCGAACTTCGGCAACGCCGAGGTCGATCGCGCCGCGGTGTCGTTCGACTGGGCGACGCTCACGTTCGACTACGACGCGCGCTACGAGGACGCGCTCTTCGCGGGCGAGGGCGTGGGCACGAACTGGGTGACCGAGTACGCGGCGATCGCGTCGGCCTCGATCGGCGCGTACCAGAGCTTCCCGCCCGACGGCAGCGAGCCGACGAGCGCCGCGGCGGACTGGATGGTGGTCACGCGCTCGGTCGCCGACCCGTACCTCACGCGCATGCGCACCCGCCTCCCAGTCAGCGAGCTCGGCGTCGATCTGCAGCTGCGCATGTCGGACCGCGAGGACCTCGCGGAGACGCGCGTGATGGTGACGCGCGAGCGGAACCGACCCGACGAGCCCGAGTGCCCCACGTTCTGCGCGCACCCGGGCGTCGAGCCCGGAACGAGCGGTCGTGGGCGCGGCGATCGGCTGCGCTGCAGCACGAGCATGCCCGGCGCCGGTGCGCGCGGTGTGCTCGCGCTCGCGAGCGTCGCGGCCGTCGCGATCGCTCTGCGCAGGCGTCGCGCGTGAGCCTCGTGCGTGCGGCGTTCGTCGCGGCGCTGCTGCTCGCGCCGTCGCTCGCACGCGCCGACGACGAGCCCGCCGCGTCGCTGGGCAATCCCGTCGCGATCACGCAGCCGGTGCTCGATCCCGAGCTCGCCGAGCGCGAGGCCGCGCGCTTCCCCGGCGTCGCCGCGCGCCCGCTCACGCTTCCCGAGGGCATGGCGCGCATCGATCAGCTGATCTGGTATCGCTTCTTCGCGATCCCGTTCCCGCGGCGCGGCGTGCCGACCGCGCTCCACGTCGGCGTGCACGACGACGTGCAGATCGGCGCGTCGTGGGGCGTGCTCGACGATCCGTCGGTGCACGTGCTCGCGCGCTGGATCCACGATCCCGTGATCGACGTCGGCGTGTCCGCCGTGCTCACGATCCCGGCGATGACCGACGGTGACACCGCGCTGCGCGTCGGCGTTCCCATCGCGATCCGCGCGGCGTCGTGGCTGCGCATCGACGCGTCGATCGATCTCGATCTGCTCTTCTGGAGGCAGGTGGTCCCGCTCGTCGAAGCGCCGGTGTCGATCACGGTCGCGCCGCTCGAGACGTTCTTCTTCGGCGTGCTCGGGAGCGCGGGATGGCTCGACGATGCGGTCACGAGCGGCCCACCGTGGCTCGCACAGGCGGGCGGCTTCATCGGGTGGAGCGGTCGCAACGTGCACGGGGTGATCGCCGACGGGCGCGTCTCGGTCCAGGTGTTCCTGCCGGGCGACGACGTCGTCGTGTCGCTCGGCCTCCGGTTCTTCCCGCGCTTCTGGCGATGAGCGCGTCGCGCTCGCGCGAGTGGGATCGCCCCGTGCGGACGATCGAGCGCGCACCCGGCGCGAGGGAGCGAGCATCCGTGCGCGCGGTGCGCGTCTGATGGATGCCGAGCACCTCGCGTTCGGCGAGATCTCGTCGTGGTCCGCGCCCGACGTGCGACCGAGCGCGTTCGACGAGACCGCGATCGCCGTGCTCGAGTCGCTCTCCTCGGTGTTCGTCCCGCTGAGCGTCGAAGCGCGCTCCGCGTGCACTCACGCCGACGAGGCGTGGAGCGAGCCCGAGCAGCACTTCGTGCGCGGGGGCGTGCTGCTGCGCGCCGCGCGCCCCGACGTGGTCGCGCCACGCATGTACGTCGGCGAGCACGTCGACGACGTCGCGCGCATCTCGCGGCGCGAGCTCGCGCCGTGGCTCGCCGCGCTCACCCGGCCATGCCCCGTCGATCCGGCGCACGTGCAGCGCTGGACGGAGCTGTGGATCGAGTCGTGCGCGGTGCGGATCTTCGATCCCTCGCTGCGTGTCCTGCGCGTCAGTGCGGCCGAGCGGCGCGAAGAGTTCCACGAGGTCGCGATCGACGAGGATCACTGGCTCGCCGCGCCGACGCACGCGCTCCGTCGCGCGCTGGTCGCGGCTCCGATCACGCTGCGGCTCACGATCGCCTACGGCGTGCTGCACGCGACGCTCGGCGCGCGCTGGTCGCGGTGGACGCAGCCCACGCCCGAGCGCGAAGCGCTGCGCGCTGCGACGGCGACGTTCGTGCAGCACGGGCTCGAGCCGCGGACCTGATCTGCGTCACGGTCCGGGCGTTCCCGCTCGGCGATGGCGCGCTCGCTCCGCTTCGGTTCCGGGCGCGCGCGAGTAAGCTGGGCGCATGCCGACGATCCCGGTCGAGCCGCTGCTGCGCAACCTCTTCGCGATCTATCTCGGGCCGGGCGCTCCACCCGACGCGCGCTCGCTCCGGGCGCACGTCGAGCAGGAGCTCGGCTCGCTCGCCGAGCCGATCGGCGGCATCGCGCGGATGTTGATCGCGCGGCCCGAGCTGTTGACCGTCGACGTGCAGCCCGCGCGCGCGCTCCCCGCGCCGCCGCTCGAGATGATGCGCTACCTCGGCACCGGCGAGGACGAGATCGCGCGCATCGCGCGCGCGTCGCACGCCGCGATCGTCGCGGTCACGCTGCCGATCCTCCCCGGCTTCCCGGGATCGGCGCTCGCGCTCGCGGGCTCGCGCGCCGTCGCGAGCCTGCACGACGGCGTGATCCTCGACGTCGATCGACGGCGCGCGCTGCCTTCGAGCGACGTCGATCGGCCGGTCGACGCGCAGCCGCGCTTCGTCGCGACGCGCGATCTCATCCTGCCGGTCTCGCGCGGCGACGACGGGCTCGGCTGGATGACGACGCTCGGCATGCCCTCGTACGGCCTGCCGAACCTCTCGATGCGCGCGATCACGCCGGGCACCGAGCGACCCGTGCTCCAGCTCGTCAACGCCGTCGCGCAGGCGATCGTGGAGTCGCTCGAGCGCGAGGCGATCGACAAGCGCGGCAAGCTCGAGCGCGTGACGCTCGGTGAGACGATCACGATCGATCACGGCCACCTCGCGCGCGCGCGCGGCCAGTCGGCGCCGAACGATCGCGGTCGCGGCGCATCGATCGGGCTGCGCCTCGCGCCCGCGGGACAGCACGAGCCCTTCCTCGAGCTCGTCGCGCCGCCCGGTGTGCGCGACGACGTGTGGGCGTCGCGCGCGCTCGACGCGCTGCTCGGTGCGCCGAAGACGATGGGCGGCGCGTACGACGCGGACGCGATGGAGGCCGCGCATCGCGAGGCGGTCGCGACGCTCCCGCGCGCGCGCGAGCGCTTCTCCGCGGGCCTCGACGTGCACGAGGCGCTCTACGTGAAGCACGGCTTCGACGACCGGAAGGGCGGCCGCGAGTACATGTGGATCGCGGTCACGTCGTGGCGTGGTGATCGCATCGAGGGGCGCCTCGCGAACCACTCGACGAACCGCATCGATCTGCGCGCGGGCGTGAGCGTGTCGATCGCCGAAGGCGACGTGTACGACTGGATGCTCGCGGGTGCGGGCGGCGTCATCGAGGGTGGCTTCACGAGCAAGGTGAGCGGCGCCTGAGCGGCCGCTCCAAGCCGTCGCAACGCCGCGATCCAACGCTTGCGCCTGCACGCGTGAGCCCCCAACCTCGCCGCATGTCGCGCATCGCCCAGGCCTTCGAGCGTGCTGCCGCGGAGAAGCGGCCCGCGCTGATCACGTATCTCTGCGCCGGCGATCCCGACCTCGCGTCCACGCCCGATCTGATCGTCGCGATCGCCGAGGCCGGCGCCGACGTGATCGAGCTCGGCGTGCCGTTCAGTGATCCCACCGCCGACGGTCCGGTGATCCAGCGCGCGAGCGAGCGCGCGCTGCGCGCGGGCACGACGCTCTCGGGCGTGCTCGATGCGGTGCGCGCGGCGCGTGCGCGGACGAGCGTCCCGATCCTGCTCTTCGGTTACTACAACCCGCTCGCGGCGCGCGGCGAGGCGAAGGTCGCGCGCGAGGCGAAGGACGCGGGCGCCGACGGATTCCTCGTCGTCGATCTCCCGCCCGAGGAGGCGCCGGCGCTGCGCGATCACGTGGTCGCGCTCGGGCTCGACTGGGTGCCGCTGGTCGCGCCGACGAGCACGCCCGCGCGCGTCGCGCGCGCCGCGGAGGTCGCGACGTCGTTCGTCTACGTCATCTCGGTCGCGGGCGTGACGGGCGCAGGGCACGCGGATCTCGAGGTCGCCGCGAAGCGCGCGGCCGAGGTGCGCACCGCGACGGGCCACAAGGTCGCGCTCGGCTTCGGCATCAAGACCGCCGACGACGCGCGCCGCGCGGCGCCCCACGTCGACGGCATCGTCGTCGGCAGCGCGCTGGTGACCGCGATCGCCGAGCGAGGCGTCGCCGGCGCGAGCGAGCTCGTCCGCTCTCTTCGCAGCACGCTCGGCTGACTTCCCGCGTCGAGCCCCGGACCGCGGCCGAGCAGCGCCTCCGTACACGTTCTCGTTCTCGTGAGACGTGCACGTGTACGTGCTCCGCCGTTTCATCGACGCCATCGATGCCTCCCTGACGAGCCATCGACCCGGTCGATACCTCGCTCCGGCCCGTCGATGTGGGCCATGCGGCACCTCGACGCTCCCGCACCGGGCCTCTAGAACGTCGCTCCACATGTCCACGTCGCTGCCCGGTCGTTTCGGTCCCTTCGGCGGCCGCTTCGTCGCCGAGACCCTGATCCCCGCGCTGGACGACCTCGAGAGCGCCTACGCCGCCGCGCGCGCCGACGCGGCGTTCGAGGCGCGCCGGCTCGAGCTCCTCGCGCGCTGGGTGGGCCGACCGACGCCGCTCTTCTTCGCCGAGAACCTCTCGCGCGAGGTCGGCGCGCGCGTGTGGCTGAAGCGCGAGGACCTCTGCCACACCGGCGCTCACAAGGTGAACAACACCGTCGGTCAGGTCCTCCTCGCCAAGCGGATGGGCAAGCCGCGCGTCATCGCGGAGACCGGCGCGGGACAGCACGGCGTCGCGACCGCGACCGCGTGCGCGCTGCTCGGCCTGCGCTGCGAGGTGTTCATGGGCGCCGAGGACGTACGCCGTCAGTCGCCCAACGTGCAGCGCATGGAGCTGCTCGGCGCGAAGGTCGTCCCGGTCACGAGCGGCAGCGCGACGCTCAAGGACGCGATGAACGAGGCGATGCGCGACTGGGTCACGAACGTCGCGACCACGTACTACTGCGTGGGCTCGGTCGCGGGGCCGCATCCGTATCCCTCGATCGTGCGCGACTTCCAGCGCGTGATCGGCGACGAAGCGCGCGCGCAGATCCTCGCCGACGAGAACGTGCTGCCCGACGCGGTGGTGGCCGCGGTCGGCGGCGGCTCGAACGCGATGGGCATCTTCGCGGGATTCGTCGACGATCCGAGCGTGAAGCTCTTCGGCGTCGAGGCCGCGGGGCACGGGATCGCGAGCGGCAAGCACGCCGCGACGCTCACCGCGGGCAAGCCCGGCGTGCTCCACGGCATGCGCACCTACGTGCTGCAGGACGACGACGGACAGATCGTCGAGGCGCACTCGATCAGCGCGGGCCTCGACTATCCGGGCGTCGGGCCCGAGCACGCGTGGCTGCGCGACACCGGGCGCGCGCAGTACGTGAGCGTCGACGACGAAGAGGCGCTCGCCGGGTTCCAGCTGCTCGCGCGCACCGAGGGCATCCTGCCCGCGCTCGAGAGCAGCCACGCGATCGCGGCGCTGCACCCGATCGCGAAGCAGCTCGGCAAGGACGCGCGCATCGTCGTATCGCTGAGCGGCCGCGGCGACAAGGATCTGAACACGGTGCGCGACGCGCTCGCGGCGCGCGGCACGTCGCACTGAGCCCGCGGCTCATCCGCGACCGGTCCGTCGCGTCGGCGCGCGCGGACCGCGCGGCGCGAGCGACTGCGCGGCGGCCTTCGCGACGGCGTCGCGCACCTGATCGTCGGCGATCGTGATCAGCGACGCCGCGACCTGATCGGGCAGATCGGTCAGCGAGAGCGGCGCGATCGGCGGCGGCACCGGCTTGCTCGGCGGCTTCGGCGGGAGCGGGCCGACCTTGATGCGCACCTTCGTCGGATCGATGCCCGGCACCGCGCGCGAGAGCGCCTGCATCCACCCCGGCAGGAGCATCGAGATCTCCTGCGACCACGCGCTCGTCACCGCGTGGATCATCAGCGTGCCGCGATACAGCTTCGCGGGCCGCGCGTTGCGCGACACGCGCGGCGGCACGTGGCGCTCCCACCACGCGATCGCGCGCACCAGCCGCAGCTCGTCGGGCTCGTTCGACGGGTACACGCGCGGCACGAGCTCGGCGAGACTCGCGACGCCGTGCTGAGGACCTCTGCGTCGTCGTCGGGTGCGGCTCTGCATCGCGGAAATCGCAGCGAGCGTAGCACCGCGGTGCGATACGCTCGGTCGATGATCGATCGTCCCGAAGAGCTCGAGCGCCTCGCGCGCGCGCTCGCCGCCGCGCCGGCGATCGGTCTCGACACCGAGGGCGATGGCCTCTATCGCTACCGCACGCGCCTCTGCACGATGCAGATCGCGCACCCGCAGGGCGTCGCGCTGATCGACACGCTCGCGATCGTCGATCGTCGCGCGCTCGCGCCGATCCTCGGCGCGGCAGGGCCGGAGAAGGTGCTGCACGACTGCGCGTTCGACGCGCGCCTCCTCGCGCGCGAGGGGCTGCCGCTCGCGAACGTGTTCGACACCGCGGTCGCGGCGCGCTTCCTCGGCGAGCTCTCGACGGGGCTCTCGTCGCTGCTCGGCAAGCACCTCGGCGTGTCGATCGGCAAGGACCTGCAGCAGGCGGACTGGGGCAAGCGCCCGCTCGACGACGCGGAGCGCGCGTACCTCGAGCAAGACGTGCGGCACCTGCTCCCGCTCGCGTCGCTGCTGCGCGAGCGCTGCGCCGACGCGGAGATCCTCGAGGAGGTGCGCGTGGAGTCGGCGTGGGCCGCGAGCGCGAACGCCGAGCCCGAGGAAGAGCCCGGGCCCGCGTGGCTGCGCGTGAAGGGCGCCGGCGATCTGCGCACCGGCGCGCAGCGCGCGGTGCTGCGCGAGATCGCGGCGCTGCGCGAGCGCATCGCGCAGGACGAGGACGTGCCGCCGTTCCGCGTGCTGCCGAACCCGGTGCTGATCGTGATCGCGCGCAAGATGCCGCGCGATCGCGCGGCGCTCGACGCGATCCACGCGCTCGCGAAGCGGCCCGAGCTCGCGCCCGCGATCCTCGAAGCGGTCGCGCGCGGCCTCGACGCGCGCGAGGTGCCGCGCGACGAGCTCGATCTGCTGCGTCCTCCTGCGCCGCCCTTCGAGCAGCGCGAGCGTCGCAAGCGCATCGAGACGGCGCTCACGACGTGGCGCAAGGCCGAGGCCGACGCGCGCGGCGTGAACGTGCAGGTCGTGCTGCCGGGGCACTGCCTCCGCGATCTCGCGGGGCGCGCGCCCAGCGACGAGCGCGAGCTCCTCGACGTCCCCGGCTTCGGTGCGTGCCGCGTCGAGCGCTACGGGCGCGTGGTGATCCAGATCGTCAAGGGAGCTTGACCATCCGCTAGAGGGCGCGTCGCGCCTCGATCAGCGCCGCGAGCGCGGCCTCGCGCGTCGCGTAGATGTTCGCGTCGGCGCCGTGCAGCACGCGGCTCGTGTTGACGCTCGTCGCGGTCCAGCGGTCCGCGCCGTAGCGAACCGACTGCCGCGCGTGCTTGGCGAGGATGCGCGCGCGCATCTCGCCGAAGCGCCGGCTCGCGGCCGGGAGCACGCGCAGCCCCGAGAGATCGATCAGCAGATCGATCCCGCCGCCGAACCGCGCGAGGTCCACGTCGACGCGCCGGGTCCACTCGTCGACGTCCGCGTCGTCCTGCAGGACCACGTCGCGAAAGCGCGCCTCCACGATCACCGGCGTGCCGTCGGCGGGCACCGGCGTGAAGCGGATCGACCAGCGCGCGCGCTCGTCAGGCATCGGTCGGCAGCGCGGCGAGGAACGCTGCGACGATCGCCGCGGTCTCGCGCGGGCGCTCGTTCGGCAGGTAGTGCCCCGGCCCCGGAAGGTGCACGAGGGTGCCGCGCGCGATCGGATCCACGACCGTCGCGCGCAGGAACTCCGGCGGCAGGAACGGATCGTCGCACGCGACGCAGAGCACCGGCGCGCGCACGGCGGCGAGCTCGTGCGCGAAGCCACCGGCGCGCCACGAGTCGAAGCCTTCGCGGATCGCGGCGTCGCTCGTCTGGAGGGAGTGCTCGAGCAGGCGCTCGCGGCTCGCCTCCGAGAGGTCCTTGCACGCCGCGCCGAGGATGCCCGTCTGCTTTGCGCGGTCGCCGGCGCACGTCGAGAAGAGCTCGACCACCTCGGGCGGGAGCGGGATGCCCGACGCGGGCACCGGCGAGAGCAGCACCACGCCGAGCACGCGATCGGGGTGGCGCGCCGCGAGGAGCTGGGCGAGCTGACCGCCCATGCTGTGCCCGACGATCGCGAACCGCGATGCGCCCACCGCATCCGCGACCGCGATCAGATCCTCGGCGTGCTGCTCGATCCCGTGCCCCTGCGAGGGTCGATCGGACGCGCCCGTGCCTCGCAGATCCGGGAGGATCCACCGCTGGTCGCGCGGCTGCATCGCCTCGAGCATCTCGTCCCAGACGCTGCTCGAGACCATCCACCCGTGCACGAACAGCACGGGCAGGCGCCCTTCGCCGATCGTCCGCACCGAGAGCTCGTGACCGTCGCTCGTTCGTACCCGCATCGTGACTTCCCCCATCGAGAACGAAGGGGATCATTGTCACCGAACGCGGCCCTGGTAGGCCAGCGTTTACTCGCGCTTCGAGCGACGCGACATCAGCCGCTCGATGACGCCGGTCGGCGTGAGCTTGCCGTCGAGCGCGTCCGCGAGCGCCTCGATGATCGGCACCTCGATCCCGCGGCGCATCGCGTGGCGCTGCACGCGTCGCGCGATGGTCACGCCCTCGATGTACGCGCCCGCGTGCTCGCCCGCCTGCTGCAGGGTCAGCCCGCGTCCCAGCGCGCGCCCGAGCTCGAGCTCGGGGCGCTCGTCGCCCGCGACCGCCGCGATCAGATCGCCGTAGCCCGCGACGCCCGCGAACGTGCGATCGTCGGCGCCCAGCGACACGCCGATGCGCGCGGTCTCGACCATCCCGCGCGTCGCGAGGATCGCGAGCGCCGCTGGGTTGATCCCCATCTCCTGCGCGTAGCCGATCGCGAGCGCGAGGAGCCCGACGAGCGCCGCGCTCACCTCGACGCCGACGACGTCCTCGGTCTGATAGAGGCGCAGCGTCGGTCCCGCGATCGCTTCGCGCAGCGCGTCCGCGACCTCGGGGAAGCCGGTGCCCACGATGCCGCCTCCGGGCACACCCTCCGCGATCGACTTCGCAGAGATCGGCCCCGCGAGGCATCCCACGCGACGCGCCGGCGTCAGCTCGCGCAGCACGCGGCTCACCGTGCGCAGCTCCTCGCCGACGAGACCGCGGCTGACGTGCACGAGCAGGTGCCGCCCGTCGAGGTGCCTGCCGAGCTGCTCCGCGACCTTCGCGACGTGCATCGAGGGCACCGACACGAAGATCAGCTCGCAGCGCCCGAGCGCGGCGATATCGCGCGTCGGCTCGATGCGCTCGCCGACCTCGCCGTCGCGCCGGCTCCACAGCGTCGCGGTCCGCCCGTTGCGCGCGATCGCGCGCGCGAGCCCGACGCCGAAGCCGCCTCCTCCGATCACTCCGATGGGCGTGCTCATCGATCTCCTCCAAGCGAGCCAGTCACGTGCACCGTTCGGCGCGAGCGCGAAGCGCATCGCAGCGCCACGCGCTGCGGCCGGGGTACGGGGGCGGAGCCCCCGGGGGAATCAGCCCAGCCGAGCGATCTCCCGCGCCGCCGCGAGATCGCCTTCGCCCGCGACGCGCTCCGCGTAGGGCACGAGGCGGTTCTGGTAGTAGAGCAACATCGTCGGGTCCTCGGCGGTGATCTGCCCGTCGTGCTCGATCACGATCGTGCGCCGGTGGTAGCCGTTCCACGCGGCGAACACGCGATCGATCAGCGTCGTCGCGTCCCCGCGATCCGCGAGCTCGCTGAGGTGCACCTCGCCGCGCGACGCGAGATCACGCAGCCGCTCGCGCATCTGCCCGACCTCGCGCGCGAGATCGTCGCGACGCACGGTGACCTCGCCGCGATGGCGCAGCCGACCGAACAGATCGACCCCCGGCGTCGCGCGCACGAGCCGCCGGAACAGCGCGTGCGCGACGATCTGCGTCGACATCAGCACGGTGTCGCGCTCGAACTCGCCGACCAGCACCTGCCCCATCTCGCGCGTGTACTCGGCGTCGCGCCGCGGCTCGATCGTGGGCACGCCGCGGAACTGCACGTAGGTGCCGGGATCGATCACGCGCCCGTCGGGCGTCAGCGAGCCACCGTCGTCGTCGACCGCGTTGCCGAACGGATCGAGCGGGCGCCCGAAGCGGATCACGCACGCGCTCTCCATCTGCGCGACGCGCCGGAAGAACGCGAGCCAGCGATCGAGCTGCGAGAACTCGTCGTCCTCGATGATGTAGCGCGCCTTGCCGGCTTCCTTCAGCCAGTCCTCGACGAGCGTCTCGGCCTCGAGCACGAGCCCGTAGTTGATCGTCGTCGGCACGAAGAACACGGGCCGCGCGATGCCGCGCACGCGGTTGCGCGAGAACGCCTCGATCGCGGTGCCCGCGAGGCCGAGCTTCAGCTTGCGCTCGAGCATCCCCGAGCGGCTGCGCGTGCCGCCCGGGAAGAAGAGCGAGTGGTACCCGCGCTCGATCATCACGCACGAGTACGTCTTCAGCACGTCCTTGTAGAGCGCCGCGCGGATGCGGCGATCCACGCGGTACGCGCCGAGGTTGTGCATGAAGAAGCTGATGATCGGGTTCGTGAAGAGGTTCTTGCCCGCGCCGTACACGACGGGCGGGAGTCCCTCGCGCATCAGCGCGTACCCGAGCGCGATCGAGTCGAGGTTCGACGAGTGCGTCGGGACGAACACCAGCGTGCCGCGCTTCGCGAGGCGCTTCAGGCGATCGATGTCGCCCTCGGTGCGCAGCATCTCGTCGACGACGTGCGTGCCGCTCGCCATCGTCATGAGATCCTCGGGCAGCGCCGACGGCTTCATCACGCCGGTGAGCAGCGGCGGCACCGCGCGCGTGGCGAACTGGTAGATGCGCGGATCGAAGTTGCCCGCGATGTCCCACGCCATGCGCTCGCAGATGAGCCGGAGCGTCTCCTTCTTCTCGCTCTCGCTCATGCGGCCGACGCGGCGCATCGTGCCGCGCCAGAAGCCGAGCGAGTCGCGCGCCTCGTCGTCGCGCTGCGACTCGAGCCGCTTCACCTCTTCGTGCGCGACCTCGTTGAGCACGTACTCGAGCGGGCGCTGCTCGTGCACGTGACGCTCGACGCAGCGGCGCGTGACCTCGCGGATGATGTCGTCGCGCTCGCTGTTGAACCAGAAGATCGTCGGATCGTCCGGCGCTGGAACGTAGGGCGTGAGCCGTGGAAGCCGGATCGGCCGGGTCAGAAGGTGCTTCACCGTGCGCACGGGGCTCTTCGCCACGACGTCGACTCCTCCGCTCGTCGCGCCCGGAGAGCGTGGCGCGGACGGGCGCATCATACGCGGGCCCGGGCGCCTTGCGACGATCTCGCGCGTCAGCTCGCGATCGCGAGCATCATCGCGACCAGCCCGAGGACACGCAGGAGCCCCACGATCAGGCCGAAGCCCGCGGCGACGTAGACCCACGTCGCGACGCTGCCGGGCGTCATCCGGTCGGACGTGCGCGCCGCCACGAGCGCGCCCGCGCCGACGAAGACCGCCGGGACTGCCGTGTACAGGCCCGCGAAGCACGAGACGAACGCGAGCAGCGCGGCGCTCGACGCGGCGCCCGAGATGGCCGCTGTCGAGCGCGCCTGGCCGGCCCTCAGGTCCGCTCGATCGACGCAGCCGCGGCACACGGGCCGGCCCTGGTCGTCGAGCTCCGCGGTCGCGACGTCGATCGCGACTCCACAAGCACCGCATGATCCCGCTGGGAGCGTCATGCGCGCGTTCATACGCGAGGCGAGGCGCTCATGCGAGCAGACCGGCGAGCGCGAGATGAGGCGCACGCGCCGCGACGCGCCCATCGCGCCGGAGCGCGAGCGGCACCGACGCGATCACGATCCACGGCGCGACGACTGGGAGCGCGAGGATCGCGAGGATCGCGCGCCACGGGCGCGGCGGCGCCACCGCGAGCCCCGCGGCGCGCATCCCGGGCGACGCTCCGCGCGCGAGCAGCGCGATGAGGACCGCGAGCGCGATCGCCGGGGCCACGCGGGCGAGCGCGTCGGAGAGCGCGAGCGACTCGATCGCATGCGGCAGCGTGATCGCGATCGCGAGCAGTGCGCCGAGGACGAGCACGTCGATCACGCTCGCGAGGAGCCATCGCGACGGAGCGCCGGCCCTCGGCTCGCCCGCGGATCCGACGAGCGAAGCCGCGATCACGATCAACGCCGCCGCGACCTCCGCGGAACGCCGCGTCGTCGAGCGCGCCGACTCCACCGCCACGTACGCCGCGTCGCTGCGCGCCGCGTCGTACTCTGCGCTCCCCAATCGCGCGCGCTCCGCGCTCCACCCCGCGCGCGCCGACTCGTACGACACCACCGCGATCGCGACCACGACGATCGCGATCAGCGCACCGCCGATCGCGATCGCCCGCGCGACCTCAGCGCGACGGCTCATCGAGCAGCGCGAGCAGGTCCTTGTGGAACAGCCCGTTCGACGCGACCGCGCCG
Source organism: Sandaracinus amylolyticus (assembly GCF_000737325.1). Classification (NCBI taxonomy): domain Bacteria; kingdom Pseudomonadati; phylum Myxococcota; order Polyangiales; family Sandaracinaceae; genus Sandaracinus; species Sandaracinus amylolyticus. The sequence continues at coordinate 6,617,432 of NZ_CP011125.1, read as the reverse complement.
CCGCCGAAGATCGTCGGCTGTCCGTCGAAGCTCGTCAGCACGCCGCCCGCTTCGTGCACCAGCACCGACGCCGCGCACACGTCCCACGGCATCACCGCGGGGTCGATCATCGCGTCGACCTGGCCGCGCAGCAGGCGGCGATAACCGTCGAAGTCACCGAACCCGCGCTGCGACTCGGTGCGCTCTCCGAGCCGCTGCAGCGCGGGCACCATCGCGGCGCCCGTGAACTGCTGGAGCGTGCCGTGCGAGATCGTCGCGTCCTCGAGCTTGCCGACGCGCGAGACCGCGAGCGGGCGCCCGTTGCCCCACGCGCCGTCGCCGCGCACCGCCCAGAAGAGATCCTCCGCCGCCGGCATGTACGCGATGCCGAGCACCGGGTGCCCGTCCGCGAGCAGCCCGAGCAGCACCGACCACGTCTCGGTGCCACGCACGAACGCGCGTGTGCCGTCGATCGGGTCGAGCACCCAGCGCATGCCCGCGGTCTCGGGGCCGCTCTCGCCGGTCTCCTCGCCGAGGAACGCGGTGTCGGGATAACGGCGCCGCAAGAAGCCCGAGAGGCGCTCCTCCACCGCGCGATCGGCCTCGGTCACCGGGGATCGATCGGGCTTGCGCTCGACGCGCGTGCGATCGGTCCAGCGGATCATCCCCGCTTCGTACATCCGCCGCGCCGCGTCGCCGGCGACGAGCACCTCGTCGATCAGCTCGGCGAGCGCGCGCCGTCCGCCGATGCGATCGAGATCGAATCCCCCCTTGCTCATGGTCGACGGAATCGCACGCGGGCCCCGCGTCGTGCAACCCTCCGCGCGCCGTCGATCACCGATGGACCACGGCCGGCACGACCCGCGGCGTGTGCGCGCGCGCCAGCGATCCGAACCCGTCGATGCGCGCCTGGGCGCGCCATCGCGCGTAGCGCACGAGCCGCACGCGCCCGCCCGCGTTGCCCTCGATCGTGTGCAGCGTCTCGCCGTCGACGCGCTGCACGATCGCGCTGTGGCCCCACGTCGGCGTGGAGATGCGCACGTAGTCGCCGGGCTGCGGCACGAACGAGCTCCACTCGCGATCGGCGCGCGAGACGTAGGCGCCCCGGCGATCGAACCAACGCCGGATCGACGTGTTCGTCGGCAGCAGCCACCCACCGCGGCTCCCTCCCGTGAAGGGCACGCCCGCGGCGCGATACACCCACGAGACGAAGTCGCTGCACCAGAGCGCGTCCGCGCGCACGTGCGACGCGAGCGCGCCCGGATCGCCGCGTCGCGCGCGACCGACGCTCGCGAGATCGTGGTCCACCTCGCCGAGCGCGATCTCGACCGCGCGCACCGCGCTCGAGGGCGACCACGCGGGCGCGCGGCGATGCGCGCGGACGCACTCGAGCTCGACCGCGTCGAAGCCCTCGTCGCACGCGCAGAACGCCTCGTCCCGCTCCGAGGTGCAGAGCCCGTGCAGGCTGCACGTCACGCCCGCACACGGCCCCTGGGCGCGCGCGGTGCTCGGGAGCAGCGCGAGCATCAGGACGAGCGCGGCGCGGGGCGTCACGAGCGGTCGGACGTACGAGCGGCGCGATCGATTTCCGCGCCCGCTCCCGACGCGCTCACGTCGTCGGTGACCGCCGCTCGAAGCGCGCGCCGAGGCGCTTCGCGAGCGCGCGAGAGAGCCGGTTGAACGCGCTCTGGGGATCCTCGTCGCCGCCGAGCGCCGTCGCGTCGATCGTGCGCCCTTCGGGGAGCTGCAACACCGTGCGGTGAGCCCATCCGCCGCGACTCGCCGGCGTGCGGGTGTGGACCTCGTGTGCATGCGTCAGCGAGCCCACCGGGATCTCCCAGTCGACCTTCTCCGCGAGCCGCGCGCCGAGCAGCACGCGCGCGCGACGGAGGCGCATCCCGTGCTCGTCGAGCTCGACGCGGACCTCCTCGCTGAACACGTAGTAGACGAGCGCGAAGAGCACGAGCGCGAGCGCGACCGGGATCGCGGCGAACAGCACGCCGCGCTCCCAGAGCGTGAGCACCGCGCTCACGGCCGGCAGACCGATGAACAGCGTCGCGCACCCGATGGCAGCGCGGCCGTCGGGCGGGCGGACGAAGCTCTGCGCGTCGCTCACGTTCACTCCCCGATCGTCGGCGTCTCGCCCGCGAGCGCCTCGAGCACGAAGCGCGTCGCGTCGGCGCGTCCTTCGTCGCTGCGCGTCGACACGAAGTGCCCGTCGACGCCGTCGGGCGGCGCGTACTGCCGCAGCCCGATGGTGCGCGTCGTGCCGCCCACGGTGACGTTCCCGCGCGCCGGCGACGCGATCGTCGGCAGCCCGATCGCGACGCGCTCCGGCAGCACCAGCGGCAGCGCCGCGCTGCGCGCGAACGCGCTCATCGTGCGCTCGGGCGAGTACGAGTCGCCGAGCCCGTAGGTCATGAAGATCTCGCGCCCCGTGTCGCCCTCGAAGGGCTCGCGCCACATGCGCCGTCCGAGGTTCACGGGATCGACGCGCTCGTAGAACGCCTGGACCAGCGCGAGGGCAGGGTGGTAGTCGCCGACCGCGAGGTTCCCCGCTCCGTCGGGATCGAGCAGCGCGATCGGGACCACGCGCGCGATGTTCACCGGCTCGGTCTTCGTCAGCAGCGACTCGGTGAGATCGCCGCCGAGCCCGCTGAACAGCACCGCGCGCACGCCGGGCTCCCAAGGCGCCATGAGCGACGCGTGGGTCGCGCCCTGGCTGTGCCCCCACACCACGATGCGCGACGCGTCGAAGTCGATCGTGTCGTCGGCGTGGCCCTCGGCGAAGCGCACGAGCGCCATCAGATCCGCGGCGCCCTGGAGCCACACGTCGCGCGCGGCGCGCGGGTTCGCGAAGTTGAACACGAGGTTCTCGGGATCGCGCGTCGAGCCGCCGCGACGCGCGCCGTGCTGCGGCATGTCGATCGCGATCATCGCCGCGCCCGCGCTCGCCCACGTCTCCGCGAGCGTGCCGACCGATCCCGTGAAGCTCCCGCCCGTGCCGTGCGCGGTGATCACGACCGGATATCCGCCCTCCGGACGCGCCGCGGTCGGGATCGTCATCACCATGCAGATCGGCTCTTCGCGCACGACGCTCGCGCTGCCGTCGCTCGCGAGCTCGATCCCGCCGCCGTCGTCGGGATCCTCGTAGGGCGCGGTGCCCGACTGGAAGATCGGCACCGTGATGCGCGCGTGGATCTCCGTGAACGCCGCGCTCGGCGCGCCGCATCGACGCTGATCGGTCCCGTCGTCGCACGGCGAGGTCACGCCCTCGCCGCACGTCGTCACGTCGCTCAGCGCAGGCACCGGGCGCGCGCGGATGACGTCGCGGAGCGCGGGCACGACGTGCTCGACGGTCTGCGTCGTGAACACCGCCGCGTTCAGGATCGTGCTCGCGTCGATCGCGCCCGACGCCGCGAACGCGCGCAGCGGCGCGTACGCGCTCCACGCGTGCGTCAGCGCGGCGTCGCTCGGCGCGGTGTCGCTCATCACCGCGTCGAAGTCCTCGTCGCGCTCGAACGCCGGTCCGCCCTCGGCCGCGGTGATGCCGCGGGTCAGGATCATCGCGTACGTCGTGCCGGGGCGAAGCGGATCGCCGTGCCCCGATCGGAACGCGACCCAGTCCGGGCAGATGTAGCGAGTGATCGGCCCGTACGTCGTGATCCACGCGAGCCCGCGATCCTGCCCGTACGTCGGCGAGCCCGGCGTGATGTCGACCCAGCGCACGTGGTCGCCGATCGACGCGCCGTCGTAGCCGCGCGAGAAGCGGAAGTAGATCACCGGGTTCGTCGCGAAGCCGTCGAGATCCTCTTCGCTCGCCGCGATGTGTCGCCCGAGCACGTCGACCGGCAGCGCGGTGCCCGGCGTCGGATGTCCGCTCAGATCGACGTGCCCGTCGCGACGGCGCACGTCGTTGGGGAACGGCAGGCGATGGAAGTCGCCGTCGTCGGCGGTGCCGCGCGGCACGCGGAAGTACGCGGTCGGCGTGCCCTCGTCGGTCTGGCACTGCACGCCGGGCCAATGCGGGATGCTCGGGATCTCGCCGCCGACACCGCCGTCGGCGGTGATCGCGGGCGGGCTCTGGCACGAGCGCGTCCCGCCGACGTCCAAGCACGAGAGGCCCGCGAGGCAGTCGCTCGTCGACGCGCACGCGTCGTTCAGATCGCCCGAGCCCGACGCGCGGCACCGCCCGCCGAAGCCCTCGATCGTGCACACGAGCCCGTGCGCGCACTCGCTCGTCGACGTGCAGTCCGCGCCGTCCTCGCCGGTGCCCGCGGGCGCGCAGACGCGGCGCGCATCGCAGTAGAGCGCGGGCCCGCAGTCGCCGGTGAGCGCGCAGACCGCGCCCTCGACGCCGAGGCCGCCGGGCTCGCACGTGCTGCCCTCGCCGCACACGAGCCCGGCGCGGCACTCGATCCCCGTCGTGCAGGGATCGCCTACGCCCGCGTCGCCGGGACGTGGGCCGCCGTCGGGGCGATCACCTTGGTCGAACAGCTCGCATCCGCTCAGCGCGAGCACGGCGAGGACGGCGAGCAGAGCGCGCGAGCGGAGCATGGGCGTTCTCCTTGGACAAAGGAAAGATCCGCCCAGAGGATATACGGAACCACGGCGGACGATCACGGCCGTCGCGCCATGATCGTCCGCCGGGCGATCACCGCACGCAGATCCCGATGCAGTCCGCGCCGCCGTGCTCGGGATCGCACTCGTCGCTCGGATCGTCGATGCAGCGCTCACCGTCCGGGCAGTCGAGGCCCGCGAACCCGCCGCACCAGTGTCGCGGCTCGCTCGCGCGCTCGCACACGCCGATGCAGTCGGCGCCGCCGTGCTCGGGATCGCAGTCGTCGGTGGGATCGTCGACGCACTCGTAGCCCTCGGGGCACGCGAAGCCCGCGAAGCCGCCGCACGCCGCGCCGGGCGTCGTCTCGCAGAGCCCGATGCAGTCGGCGCCGCCGTGCTCGGGGTCGCAGTCGTCGCTCGGATCGTCGACGCAGGTCTGCCCCTCGGGGCACGCCAAGCCCGCGAACCCTCCGCACTGCGCAGGGCCGCCGGGCTCGAGCTCGCAGACGCCGTGGCAGTCGGCGCCGCCGTGCTCGGGGTCGCAGTCGTCGCGCGTGTCGTCGACACACACGTGGCCCTCGGGGCAGGGCAGCCCGGCGAAGCCGCCGCACTGCGTCGGCTCGCTCGGCGCGGGCCGACAGAGCCCGATGCAGTCGGCGCCGCCGTGCGCGGGATCGCAGTCGTCGCTGGGATCGTCGACGCAGACCTCGCCCGCGTCGCACGCCGTCCCCGCGAACCCACCGCACGTGTCGCTCGCGCAGTCGGGATCCGGCCCCGCGCAGTGCGTGTCGCACGCGCCGTCGCCGTACCACCCCGCGGCCGCGCACACGTCGCACGTCGCACCGAGCCCGAGCCGCGCGCAGAGCGCGCGCGTGCGCGCTGCATCGCCGTGGGCCTCTGCTGCTTCCCGTTTCTGCAGCGTCGCGTCGCCCGAGCCTGCGGTGCTGCCGCACCCGATCGCGCCGAGCGCGGCGATCGCGAGTCCGAACCGAAGATGCCAAGAGCTCATGAGTCCCTCTCTGTCCGGTGCCGCTCGACCCCCGAGCGACACGACGCCCTCTCGCGCCGGCCGAGCTCGGCCGCGCGTTCGTCGAACCCGTCGATGTGCGCGGCTCAGCGCGCGTTCGCGATCAACGTCACCCCGCGCCGGCCCACCCGCGGCGCGATCGTCTCCACGTCGAGCGCGTCGACGTGGAGCGCGCCGTCGCCCGCGCGCAGCGCGATCTCGATCGTCTCCGACGCGCCCGCCGCGAGCGTGCCGCTCGTGTCCGTGACCACCTCGAACGCACCCTCCGGATCACGCAGCGCGATCGGCGCGAGACGGACCGTCTCGCTGCATCCGTTCTCGATGCGCAGCGTCGCGCGCTCGTCGTCGCCGACGTCGATCGCGTCGGGCGGATCGAGCCGCACGCACGTGTCGAGCGCCTCGCCCGGTGCCGCGAGCCCGTCCATCGTCACCACGCGATCGAGCGGCGCCGATCGCCCGCTCGGCGCCTCGATCCACAGCCGCACGCGACCTCCGTCGCGCGCCGACAGGTTCTCGCGCCGGAAGCTCCCGTCCGCCGCGACCGCGATGCGCACGACGGGCCGCGGCTGATCGAGCTCGAGGATCCACACCTCGCCCTCGGGCGGATCGACCGCGCCCGGCGCGCCGGTGATCGCGTACGAGATCTCGATGATCCCCGACACGACCTGCGCCGACACGTCGTTCGCGTCGAGCGCCGCCGGTGGGTTGCCCGTATCGGTCGGCGCGCACCCGAGCAGCGCCATCGCGATCACGATCCCCCCCGCCCGCATCACGCCGCCTCCGGAGGTCGCGTGAGCGGGAAGATCTGCACGCCGACGTGCACCACGTGCGTGCCTTCGTCCTCGAGGCTCGCGAGCGTGATGAGCTCTTGGCGGAACCGCTTCACGCGCTCGACGATGCGCTCGTATCCCGCGGCGCTCGTGCACAGCGTGATCGCCGACAGATTGCGCGTCGTGCCGGGCAGGTGATCGAGCGCCTCGCGCGCGCGCTCGAGCATCACGCGGTGATAGGACGCGAGGTGCACGCCGCGCGTCGCGTCCTCGGTCTTCACGACCCACTCGGCGGGCGCGAGCGTTCCGTCCTCGTGCTTCGTCAGCAGCGAGAGCGCGACCAGCGTCTCGAGCGCGCTCGCCGCCTGCTCGCGCGTGATCGGCGGCACCATGCGCTCCGCGATCCACCCGGGCTCGCCGCGGAACCCGGGGAGCATCGCCATCTCGCGGATCGCGGGGATGTACCACTGCGAGTAGTACGCGGCGTGGCGCTGATCGAGCGTCTGCGCCTTCCGATACCCGCGGTGCCCGGTGAGCCGCTGGTACGTGTCGGCGCGCTCCGCCGGCGTGCGCGCGTGGTTGAACGCGACGAGGTCGAGGAAGTACGCCGACTCGTCGTCCGGCAGCTTCATCGCGGCCGCGTAGCGCACGGCCATCTCCGCCGTGAGCCGCCGCTGTCCCTCGATGACGAGCTTCAGGTGGTTCGGCGAGCGCAGCCCCGCGCGACGCGAGAACAGGCGATACGAGAACCCGCGCCCGCGCTCCTTCTGCGCGACGTAGTAGTCGCCGAGGAACGCGCGATGATCGAGGTAGTCGTAGACGCTGATCTCCGCTGCTCTTCGGCGCGCCACGGGATCAGCATTGCTCGCCGGGGATCGCGATTCCAGATCGCGCGCCGAAGAAGCGTATGCGGCGCCGGATACACCTCACGGCGTCGGCGTGACGAGCAGCGCGCCGGGATCGCGCGCGACGCCGCCGATGCGCAGCTCGAGCTCGATCGGCGTCGCGCCCATCCGCGCGATCCACGCGCCGCGCTCGACGCGCGTCCCGACCTCGGCCGCGAGCACGCCGACCCCGACGTAGGCCGTGACCCATCCGTTGCGGTGCAGCAGCACGATCGACGGACCGCGCCCCGGCAGCTCGCCCGCGAACACGACGAGCCCGTCCGCGGCGGCACGCACCGCCGCGTCGGGCGCACCGACGAGCTGCATCGCGACGCGCGATGACCGGAACGCGCGCGCGACCGTTCCGTCGCGCACCGGGAAGAGCAGCGTCGAGAACACGCGCCCCTCGACGCGCGAGAGCATCGCGTCGCTCGCCGCGCGCGACAGCAGCCGGCGCGCGAGCGCGAGCGATCCCAGCTCGAGCCCGTCGAGCTCGCGCAGCACGGGCTCGGTCGGCGCGACCGGCGTGACGCTCGCCGTCGTCGCGACGGTCACCACGTCCTCGGGATGCGGCGCGAGCGGGGCCTCGATCGGGCGATCCTCCGCGGTCACTTCCTCGGGCGGCGCGACGCGCCCGCTCGCCGCCGCGCGCGTCGCGAGCCGCTGCACGAACGTCGGCCCGCCGTCGAAGAGCGCGGCGGGGTTCATCGCGCGTCCCTCGTGCCAGAGCTCGAAGTGCAGGTGCGGCCCCCGCGCGATCCCGGTGCGCCCCACCAGCGCGATGCGCTCGCCGCGCCGCACGCGATAGCCCGGCTGCACCGTGGTGCGCGCGTTGTGCGCGTAGAGCGAGACCCACCCGTTCGCGTGCACGATCAGCACGAGGTTCCCGTACCCGCGCACCCCGTTGTCGCTGTACGCGACGATCCCGTCCGCCGCCGCGCGCACCACCGTGCCCGGGTCCGCCGCGATGTCGATCCCGCGATGGATCAGATCGGGCCGCGTCGTGCGCACGTACCCGTAGCCGCGCACCCAGCGCCCGTCGTCGACCGGCCAGAGCAGCCGCGAAGGCTCGCGCCCGCGCGCCGCGGCGACCCACGCATCGAGCGGACGACCGTGCAGCAGCTGGTGCGCGCACTCGCGCGTGCCGAGCCCGAGCTCCTCCGCGCGCAGCTTCGACGCGCCGCGCGGGGTGGGCACGCGGCGCGGCCCGTCGCTGAAGCGCGAGTAGTCGAAGCGTCGCGGCGCGTGATCGTGCTCGTCCTCGAGGTCGGCGTCGCCGGTCGCGCTCTCGACGATCTCGCGCGCCTGATCGGCGGGATCGGGATCGGCGTGAGCCACGCCCGTAGCGCTCGCGATCCCCGCGATCATCACCCAGCACGACAGCCGCACCCACATGCCCCGATACCGACCAGACCCGGATCGATCGGTCAAAGAATCGGCGTGGAGGCCCTTCCGACGCGCTCCGGAGGCTTCCGACGTGCTCCGGGGGCTTCCGACGCGCTCCGGCGGCTTCCGACGCGGCTCGCCGAGGGCTTCCGACGCGCTCCGGGAGCTTCCGACGCGCTCCGGGAGCTTCCGACGCGCTCCGGGAGCTTCCGACGCGCGTCGATCCGGCGCTCCGGCCGCGCCGGAGGCCTCACGAGCCCGGCGGAAGCGCCCGGCGCGCGCCCCGCCGCTCCGCGCGCCCGAGGAACGGCCTCTCCGAGGCCGCGCGATACCCTCGCCGCGTGTCGTTGACGCCGCGTCGCGCGCGTGAGCAGGATGGCCTCGCATGTCGGCCACCGAGTCGATGATCCCGTTCTCGCAGTCGCCTCGCGGCGTCGCGCAGGCTCGCCTCGAAGCGCTCATCTCGCGCTTCGGCGATCGCATGGTGCGCATCGCGGAGGAGCTGCTCGGCGAAGAGCTCGACGCGCGCCTCGCGCGCATCCGCACGAGCTCGAACGAGGCCGGCGTCGATCCCTTCGGCTTCGATCCCGGCACCGCGCGCTACGTGCTCGCGCTCTCGGCGTTCCTGCACCGCTACTACTTCCGCACCGAGGTCCACGGGATCGATCGCATCCCCGAGGGACGCGTGCTCGTGATCGCGAACCACTCGGGCCAGATCCCGATGGACGGCGTGATGATCGGCACCTCGCTGATGCTCGACGCCGAGCCGCCGCGCTTCCCGCGATCGATGGTCGAGCGCTGGAGCGCCGAGCTCCCGTTCGTCTCGGTGCTCTTCCCGCGCTGCGGCCAGGTCGTGGGATCGCCCGACAACGCGCGCCGACTGCTCGATCAGGAAGAGGCGCTCATCGTCTTCCCCGAGGGCTCGCGCGGCATCTCGAAGACGTGGGATCAGCGCTACCAGCTCGTCGACTTCGGGCTCGGGTTCATGCGCCTCGCGCTCGAGACGAACACGCCGATCGTGCCGGTCGCGGTGATCGGCGGCGAGGAGCAGCTCCCGTCGGTCGCGAACATCCGCCCGCTCGCGCGCCTGCTCGGCATGCCCGCGTTCCCGGTGATCCCGCACGTGATGCTCGGCCTGCCGGTCCCGCTGCCCACGCGCTATCGCCTCTGGTTCGGCGAGCCGCTGCGCTTCGAGGGCGATCCCGACGACGACGACGCGGTGATCGAGGCGAAGGTCGCGGTGGTGAAGCAGTCGATCCAGTCGGCGCTCCACCAGGGGCTCAAGGAGCGCAAAAGCATCTTCTGGTGAGCTTCCGAGCGGTTGCGCTCGCTCTCTCCCACACCTTGACGAAGCCGCGCGCGCGTACTCTTCTTCGCCCCGTCATGACGCGCGCCTCGCTTCGGATCCTGGCCGTTCTCCTTCTCGCGGGCTGTGGGGGCGGCACGCAATCCACGCTGCCCGACGAGTCGGGGGACGACACGGGCGGCATGTCTCGTCGCATCGTCGACATGCCGACGGGCCTGGGCGGCACCCAGTGGCGCTGGATCGAAGCGCACTGCACCGAGGGCCCGCTCGATCTCGCGTCGCGCGGCTTCTCGCAGGAGCTGCGCATCGAGCAGGACGGCGAGTCGATCCTGCTCACGTACGACCAGACCTTCGCCAACGAAGAGTGCTCGCAGACGGTCGTGCAGCGCGTCTCGCCGCCCGAGCAGCCGGGCGAGCTCCGCATGGAGGAGGTCGCGCGCGTCACCGTGCCGTCGACCGAGGCGTGCTTCGGTCGTCCCGAGCAGCCGCGCCCGGGCGAGGTGCGCCGGAGCGGTCAGCTGCTCGAGGTGCTCGTGCAGCGCTCGAACTGGTGCAACGGGTTCGAGGTGCGGATGGTCTACGCGCCCGCGACGCCCGACGAGCTCGAGAACGCCGAGATCGTGCGTCGCTGGGTCGCGCACTACGGCCGCGGGGACGCGGAGCGCATCGCGCGGCTGTTCGCGGAGACGGGCTCGCTGCTCGAGCCGTTCACCGAGACGCAGACCGGAGATCCCTATCGCCACGACGGCCGCGAGGCGGTGCGCACGTGGTTCGCCGAGACGTTCGCGACCGCCCCCTGGCGAGCGATGCGCATCGTGTCGATGCAGCCGGGCGAACAGCCCAACACGATGGTGGTCGAGTGGGAGTACATGGATCCGCGGCTCGCGGAGCCGCTGCGCGGGCGCAGCCGGTTCACCCTCGCGGCGGGCGAGATCTTCGAGGCGCAGCTCGAGCTGCTGGGCGCGCCCGTGCTCGCGCCCGAGGGCGGCGCGGCCGCGCCCGCGACGAGTGGATGAGCACCAGGCGATCTCGTGACCCGGGGGGTTCGCGTGAACGAGTTCAAGCGTCCGAGCGCGCGCGCACCGCGGGGGAGCGGAGCGTCGACCGAGAGCGGGCCGGGAACGATCCCGGCCCCGAGCCGTCCCGTCGCCGAGCCGATCGATCCGCTCGCGAACGTCACGTCGCCGGGGATCCAGATCCCGGCGCTCGACGAGGGCGAGGGCGCGGTGCTGATCACCGGCATCTGCGGTCGCCTCGGGCGCTTGGTCGCGCGGCAGATGCACCGCGTCGGGCCGGTGGTCGGGATCGATCGCCGGCCGTTCCACGGCAAGCCGAAGGACATCGTCCACCACCAGTTCGATCTGCGCCGCAAGAAGACGCGCGACGTCTTCCGCGCGGGCGGCATCAAGGCGGTGGTGCACCTCGGCGTCATGCACGACCCGCGTGCGAGCCGGAAGGAGCACTACTCCTGGAACGTCGTCGCGTTCCAGAAGCTGCTCGAGTACATGACGCAGTACGGCGTGCCGAAGCTCGTGCTGCTCTCGAGCGCGAACGTGTACGGCCCGAGCCCGGACAACCCGCAGTTCCTCACCGAGGAAGCGCCGCTGCTCGGCGCGCAGCACTTCAGCGAGATCCGCGACCTCGTCGAGGTCGACATGCTCGCGCAGAGCTTCTTCTGGAAGCACCCCGAGATCGAAACGGTGATCCTGCGCCCGTGCCACATCCTCGGCACGGTCCACAACGCGCCGAGCAACTACCTGCGGCTCGATCGCCCGTGGTCGATGCTCGGGTTCGATCCGATGGTGCAGGTCATCCACGAGCGCGACGTCGCGTACGCGCTGCAGCTCGCGCTGCGCCCCGGCGTGCGCGGCATCTTCAACCTGAAGGGCCCGGGCGAGGTCCCGCTCTCGCGCATCATGCGCATCCTCGGCAAGACGCCGATGCGCATCCCGATGACGGTCGCGAAGCCGCTGCTCGAGCGCATGTGGGACCTGCGCATGACGAGCTTCCCGGTGCCCGAGCTCGATCACATCCGCTACGTGTGCATGGTCGACGACTCGCGCGCCCGCGACATCCTCGGCTTCCGCCCGCACTTCTCGCTCGAAGACACGGTGCGCGCGGTCGAAGCCTGACGACCGGAGCCGGGGCGACGGAACGCGCGAAGGCCGCGCCCTCTCGGGTCGCGGCCTTCGGCGCGCTCACTCCTCGGTCGTGGTGATCAGCTGCGGTTGCGGCAGACGCCGTTGAGGCAGTCGCGGCCGTCGTCGCAGTCGCTCTCGCGGCGGCACTCGGGCGTCATCGTCTCGCTCGTCGCGAAGCAGTAGTAGACGCCACCCTCGGGACGGCAGAGCGGGAGCTGCGCGTCGATGCTCAGGCACTGCGAGTCCTGCATCGTCGGGCAGGGCGTGCGGCAGACGCCCGCGACGCACTTGCGGCCGGTCATGCAGTCCGAGTCCTCGTCGCAGAAGGGCTCGGGCTCCCAGTCGGGACGGCAGAACGAGTCCTCGGGGGCGCAGTAGCTGCCCGCGCCGCAGGTGCGGGCGGCGCTGGTGCAGTCGGGCAGGCAGCGGTTGTCGACGCAGTGCTCGCCGAGGCCGCGGCACTGCGACGTCGTGGTGCACTCGTCGGCGGGACGGCAGAAGCCGCCCTGGCACGAGTCACCCGCCGCGCAGCCCGCGTCGCTCGTGCAGACGCCGGTGCACTCGTTGTTCAGGCAGACGTTGCCCGGCGCGCAGTCGCGGTCGCGGCCGCAGGTGTCGTCGATCGGGCGGCAGTAGCCCTCGATGCACACCTCGCTCGACGCGCAGTCGGCGTTCGCGCGGCACGCGCCGTCGGGGCGGGGCGCGCAGGTCCCGCGCGGGTCGCACCAGAGGCCGTCGGCGCAGTCGTCGTCGTTCTCGCAGGTGTCCGACGGCGTGCACTCGCCGCCTTCGCACACCTCGCCCGCGGGGCAGTCGCCATCGGCGCGGCAGGTCGAGGGGCCGCTCGGCACGCAGGTGCGCGAGGCGCTGCAGACGAAGCCGTCCTCGCAGTCACCGTCGTCGTCGCACTCGCCGGTGGGCACGCACTCGCCGTCGATGCTGCAGAGCTCGCCCGTCGGGCAGTCGCGATCGCGCGAGCACTCGCGGTCGGGGCCGTCGCCGCCGTCGTCCGTCCAGATCGGGCAGCCAGGCAGGAAGGCGAAGAGCGGAAGAGCGAGGAGCACTCCACGCAGCATTCTCATCGGGACGACTCCTTTGGAGCGGATGCGGCGCAACGGTGTGCGATGATCATGCCACGACGCGCTCTCGTGGATCCCAGCGTTTCCGGCTGGATCGGCGCGCGGCGTCGTAAACGGAGGTTCACGACGGAGCGCGCGCCGTCGTGAAGTCGTGTTTTCGATCCCGAGGCTGGAGCCGCTCAACCCGGCTCCTCGTCGGGGGGCTCGGGCGCGTCGGCGGCGGGCTCGTCCTCGGCGGTCTCGGGGCGCGCCGGGCGACCGACGAAGCGGCGCAGCGGGTCGCGCGGACGTCCCTCGAGGCGCCACTCGAAGTGCAGGTGCGGGCCGTGCGCGAGGCCGGTCGCGCCGACCGCGGCGATGATCTGTCCGCGGCCCACGAGCTCGCCGGCGGCGACGTAGGTCGCGCTGCAGTGGGCGTAGAGGCTGACGCTCCCGTCGCGGTGCACGAGGACGACGACGTTGCCGTAGCCGCTCATCCGGTTGTCGCTGTAGACGACGAGGCCGTCGTTCACCGCGACGATCGGCGTGCCGGGATCGGCGCCGATGTCGACGCCCTCGTGGCGGCGCCGGCCGCGCGCGCGGCGCATGCGACCGTCGCGACCGCGGCGCAGGCGCTGGTGGATCCCGAAGCCGCGCCAGAGCCGTCCGCCCTGCACGGGCCAGAGCAGATCCTCGTGCGCCGCGCCGGCCGGCACCGCGGCGATCCACTCGGGCAGCGGCGCGCCCGCGACGGCGTGGTGCGCGACGCGCGGCTGATCGAGGCCGAGCGCCTGCTGTCGCGCGAGCGCCTCCGCCGACGGGCGCGGCACGCGGCGCGGTCCCTCGCAGACGCGGCGGCCGCGGCTGCGGTGGCAGTTGCGCCCGCCGGTGCTCTCGGCCCAGTCGATCGGCCCGACCCCGGCGGGCAACGTCTCGTCGCGTGTCTCCGGCGATGGCTCGGCGCTCACCGCCGCGTCGCTCGTCACGCCCGCGTCGGGGTCGATCGGCGCTGCGTCGGGCTCGATCGGCGCCGCGTCGGCGACGTCCTGGGCGGATCCGATCGACGTCGCGAGCGCGAGCAGCGACGCGAGGATCGGAAGGCCACGGACGGGAGCGCGCACCGCTCCGAGGCTCGCAGCGCGTCGAGGCGAGGTCAATCACCGAGGAAGGTGCGGTCCAGCGCGCCGCTCCGGCGCAGCGCTTCGTAGAGGACGATCGACACCGCGTTCGAGAGGTTCAGCGAGCGCACCGCGCCGAGCGTCGGGATGCCCCACGTCGTGTCCGCGTGCTGCTCGAGGAGCCACGCGGGCAGTCCCACCGACTCGCGCCCGAAGACGAGCGCATCGCCGGGCGCGAGATCGGCATCGAGGTAGCTGCGCGTCGCGTTCGCCGAGAAGAGATGCAGCCGCACGTCGGGCTGCGCCGCGCGGAACGCGCTCCACGACGCGTGCACCGAGACGTCGACGAGGTGCCAGTAGTCGAGCCCGGCGCGCCGGATCGAGTGCTCGTCGAGACGGAAGCCGAGCGGCTCGATCAGGTGCAGCGGCGACTGGGTCGCGGCGCACGTACGCGCGATGGAGCCGGTGTTCGGCGGGATCTCGGGCTCGAGGAGCACCACCCGGAAGGGATTGGCGAGCGGCGTCGCGCGTAGCTTCTTCGACTGACTCACTGACCCTTCCGTGCGTTTTGCCGCGTTCGGCCAGACGTTTCGGCCGGAGCATCCTTGATCGGCGAAGAATCGCAAAGGTAGGATGCTCTCCGCCCCGCTTTTTCCTCGCCTTCGCGCGGGTTTCGAGGTGTCCAGATGACCGCGCCCTTCTCGGCTCGTCTCGTCGCGCTCGCGTTCGTCGTCGTCGCGATTCCAGCCTGCGCCACGGGCGGTGGTGAATTCGACGGAGGCGGCACCGTCCGTCCCGACACCGGTCCCGTCGACGCGCAGCAAGTGCCGACCGACGCCGCCGGCGGCTGCGCGATGACCTGCGACAGCGGGACCGTCTGTCGCGAAGGCGCGTGCGTGCCGACCTGCGACGTCGACACGCCGTGCGCGGCCGGTCGCATGTGCTGCGACGGCGCGTGCATCGAGGTCGGGAGCTCCTACGCGAACTGCGGCGCGTGCGGCAACCAGTGCGGCGCGACCACCGATCGCTGCACGACCGGCACGTGTCGCTGCGGCGGCATCCAGGCGTGTCCCGTCGGCGCGCTGTGCTGCGGCGGCGCGTGCGCCGATCCCCAGACCAACGGGATGCACTGCGGCGCGTGCGGCAACGCGTGCGGCGAGGGCCAGGCGTGCGTGGCCGGCACGTGCACCACGCCGACGTGCGAGCCCGCGTGCGCGAGCGGCGAGACCTGCACCGTCGACGGCACCTGCGTGTGCGGCGGGACCGGCGGACCGTGCCCGGCGGGCAGCACCTGCTGCGGCGGCGCGTGCGTCGACTCGACGAGCGATCGCAACAACTGCGGCGGGTGCGGGATCGCGTGCACCGCGAGCCAGCAGTGCATGGGCGGCTCGTGCATGGAGACGCCGTGCGTCCCGGCGTGCGGCGCGGGCGAGACGTGCTCGGGCGGGACGTGTCGTTGCGGCGGGGGTGCGGCGTGCACCACCGGCACCGCGTGCTGCGGCGGCAGCTGCGTGCGGCTCGACACGATCGCGAACTGCGGGCTCTGCGGCCGTGCGTGCACCGGCGGGACGCAGCAGTGCTGCGACGGGAACTGCGTCGACACCCAGACCAGCGTCGATCACTGCGGCGGGTGCGGCCAGACCTGCGACGAGCTCTTGAACGTCGGTGATCGCTGCATCGGCGGGGCGTGCTCCTGCGGCGGCGGCCCGAGCTGCCCTGTCAGCTGTCTGTTCGGTGGCTGCTTCCCGCCGTGATCCGGCGGCGCGGCGGGCTCAGCCCAGCCAGCTGATGTCGATCAGCGTCTGAGGGTCCTCGAGGGCCCTCGCGCCGAGCAGGTTCACCTCGACGTCTTCGGCGCCGAAGCGCTCGAGGCTGCGCTCGAGGAAGCCCAGTACCAGCACGCTCGTGGTCAGCGACGACTCCGACTGCTCGAGCAGCTCGAGCCGTCCGTAGCCCTTGCCGAGCCGGCGCACCTGCAGCTCGAGGCCCTGCGTGAGGCCCTGCATCACCTGCGGCATCTCGGCGATCAGCAGCTCGGGCGGCGGCTGCGGCGGGCGCACCTTGCGCATCACCTCGAACGCGCCCTCCGCCGCGGCACGACCGCACTCGAGCACCATGTGCAGGTCGTCCTGCCCCAGGCGCGCGTCGATCTCCTCGACCAGCGCGCGCAGCGTGTCGTAGTCGACCCACGTGTCGGGCTGGATCCCCTCGTCGAACGGGCCGCGCACGTGCGCGGGCATCGCGTCGAGCAGGTCCTTCAGCGCGCGCTCGCCGAACTTGCGCGCGACGAAGCGCAGCACCGAGACCACGAGCCGTCCCTGCACCTTCGGGCCCGGCGTCGAGGGCGGCGCGTCGGTCTCCGCATCGGGCACGCGCTTCACGCGCGAGAGCGGGATCGCGCTCTCGTTGCTCTCCTCGGGCAGCGGCGGCGCGGGCGGGAGCGCGAACGCGTAGGGCGAGAACTCGGGCGGCGGTGCGGGCTCGGTCAGCGGGCGCAGCGCGCCGCTGCCGGGCGGCGGCATCGTCGACTTGTGGATCGAGCCGCCGTCCCTCGCGGCGAGCCCGGGCGTCGAGCTCTGATGGAGCTGCGGCGGCGCGAGCGGTGCCGCGACGGGCGTCGTCCGGATCGTCGCGTCGGCGTTCACGCCGGGCGGGCGCGACGCGGCCTCGCGGCGCTGCGTCGAGCGATGCTCTTCCTCGGGATCGGGCTGCGGCGCCTCGACGTCGATCGGGATCTCGACGCTGTCGCGACGGCGATCCGGGCGCGGCGTCGCGGTCTTCTCGACCGCGGGCTTGTTGCGCAGCGCGAGCAGCGCCTGCACGTCGTCGCGCGGCAGCTCGATCGAAGGGCGCGTGCCGCGCTTCTTCGTCTCGCGCGCCTTGATGCGCATCATCTCGAACGTGAACGAGTCGCTCGGCGCGTCCTCTTCGATGTTGATCGTGCGACCGCCGAACGGGACGAGCGCCGCCGCGAGCTCCTCCGCGCTCGCCCAGCGATCCTCGCGCACCTTCGACAGCGCGCGCGCGATCACGCGCTCGAGCCCCTCGCTCACGTCGGGGCGCATCGTGCGGATCGACGGCGCCGGCTCGTTGCGCACCTTGCGCGCGAGCTCCGCGAACGTCGGCGCGTCGAACGGGCGCTGCCCCGCGAGCATCTCGAACAGCACCACGCCGACCGAGTAGACGTCGGTGCGCGGGTCGCGTCGATCGTCGCCGCGCAGTCGCTCGGGCGCCGCGTACGCGGGCGTGCCCACCAGCGTGCGCTCGGGCGTGAGCGTCTTGCTCTCCTCGCTCTGCCCGCTGCCGCCGAAGAGCGCGGCGAAGCCGAAGTCGCAGACCTTCACGAAGTTGCGGTCGCCGAAGCGCGCCACGAGCATCAGGTTCGCGGGCTTCAGATCGCGATGCAGGATCCCGCGGTCGTGCGCCGCCGCGAGCCCCGCGAGCGTGTGCGTCGCGATCGCGCACGCGCGCTTGATGTCGATCGCGCCCTCGGTCGCGATGAGCTGCGAGAGCGAGCGCCCGCGCAGGTACTCCATGACCATGTACGGGCGCTTGTCCTCGAGGCCGAAGTCGAGGATGTCGATGATGTTCGGGTGCCCGATCGCCGCGGCGGCGCGCGCCTCGCGCTGGAAGCGCTCCACCGACGACGGGTTCCGCGCGACGTTCGGGTGCAGCAGCTTGATCGCGACGAAGCGCCGCAGGACCTGATCGGCCGCCTTGTAGACCGCGCCCATGCCGCCGTCGCCGAGCAGCCGCACGAGGTGATAGCGACCCGCGATGGTGGTGCCGACGAGGCCCGGATCGCCGCCGATCGGGAGCCCGGTCGCAGGGCATCGCGCGAGCGATCCAGGGTGCCGAGCGCCGCAGTGCGGACAGGCGCGTGCCACGACGCCGAGCATAGCGGAGGGCGAGCCTCCGTGGTGATGTGTTTGCTGTTCGAGGACGGACCGCCGCGAGCTCTGTTTCTGCTCGGGATGCGCTGTTCTCCGAGGCCACGCGCGAGCGAGATTTCGCGCACGGCAGCGTTCCTGCTAACCTCCGCCTCTCCGATGAGAGCCCTGCGTTCGGCCCTGGTGTGTGCCGCGGTCGCGGTCGGGATCGCCCCCGGGTGTGTCCCCTCGACCTCGCGCCAGGGCGTCGGCGGCTACTGTCATCGCGACGATCAGTGCCTCGAGGGGCTGCGCTGCATCGAGCGTGTGTGCCGCGAGGGGGCGCGACCGCAGCCCGACGGTGGGCCGGTCGACGCGTGGTGGCCGCCCGACCCGCCCGACACGGGGTTCGTCCCCGAGCCCGACGGCGGCTGAGCACGGAGCGAGCGAGGCCATGCGAGGAAGCGGCGAGCAGTCTTCGCCGCTCGGTTCGCGACGCGGTGACGGTCGGACCGGGAGGCACGGGTGAGCCAGGGGCGGATGCTCCCGTTGGTCGGGCCCGCGCTCGTCCTCTATCTCGTCGTCGAGCTCATCTCGTCGGGCGTCCCGCTCGACGCCGCGGCGTGGGTGCTCGTCTCGTTCGCGCTCGCGATCACGGTGCTGCCCTTCGTGCTCGCGAGGCAGGAGGAGCCGGAGGGCGTGCGGCGTCTGTCGTGGGTCGCCATGTGCGTCGCGGTCGGGCTCGTCGCCACCGCGATGCCGGGGCTGCTCTCGCCGCCGCTCGAGCTCGCGGCCGCGCTCGCGTGGCCGTGGGTCGGCTCGCTGGTGATCGATCTCGCGCTCGACACGCCGGATCGCCCGCCCGGCCTCGCGCGGGCACGCGTGATCGGAGCGCTCGCGCACGCGGCGGCGCTCGCGGCCGCGTGCGTGTCGATGCTCGCGGTGCTGCCCGAGATCGAGCTCTTCGGAGACGTGCTGCTCGTGCCGGCATCGGCCTCGGTGCTCGCGCCGATCATGGTCGTCGTGCAGCTCGTCACCGCGCTCGCGGTGCGGCTCGCGCGCCGTCGCCTCGGGAGCACGCCCGAGGCCCTCGCGTCGAACGGCGGCGCGCTCCTCGGGATCGCGTGTGGTGCCGCGACGGGCGCGGCGGCGCTGATCGCGGTGGCGATCGGCGCGTACGACGCGGGCGCGTCGGTGGTGCGCGGGCTCGTGTGCACCGGCGCCGTCGCGATCCTCGCGGGGCACCTCGCGATGCTCGACGCGCGCCGTCCGATCCACGCGGCGCGCGCGTCGCGTCGGGTCGTCTCGGCCGCGCTCACCGCGAGCGCGCTCGGCGCCGTGCTCGCGTGGCTCTCCGATCGCCTGCCGAGCGATCGTGTCGCGCTCGGCGTGCTCTCGGCGGCGTTCGTCGCGACGGCCGCGCTCGTGTACCGACTGATCGCGGCGTTCGTGGAGACGCTCTTCGCGCCCGACGGTGGTCGTCTGCTGCGCGCGATCGCGGAAGGAGAGCGCGCGAGCGCAGGCACCCGCACGCTCGAGGAGCTCGCGTCCGCGGTGCTCGCGCCGCTGCGTCGCGCCGCGCGCACGCGCGATGCGCGCCCCGTGATCCAGACGCTCGAGCCCGCGAAGCAGGCGAGCGTCGACGCCGCGGGGATGCCGAAGGTCGAGGCGCGCGCGATGTCGCCCGCGCTCCTCGAGCGGCTGATGGATCGCCCCGGCGAGATCATCGTGCTCGCGCCGCTGCGCGCGATGGTCGTGCGCCGTCCCGATCTGCGCGCGCTCGTCGACGCGCTCGAGCAGCTCGAGGCGCTCTGCGTCGTGCCGATCGCGGCGGCGGGCGAGCTCGAGGGCGCGCTCGTCGTGCCCCGCGGGCGTCGTCGCGCGCCGGTCACGCTCGAGGAGATCGCCGCGCTCGAGGCGCTCGCGATGCGCCTCACCGGACCGCTCGCGATGCACCAGGCCGAGGCGCGCGCGCAGGACCGCGCGGCGCGCGCGATGGCGCAGAGCGAGCGGCTCGAGGAGCGCATCGACGCGCTCGAGGACGAGCTCACGCGCCTGCGCGCCGACACCCGCACGCTGAAGGCCGGGCGCGCGTCGGATCGCCTCGCCGCGCCGGCGATCGCGTACAGCCCCGCGATGCGCGCGCTCGTCGCGCGCATCGGCGAGGTCGCGGTGGTGGACGCGCCGGTGCAGATCGTCGGCGAGGTGGGCAGCCCGATCGATCAGATCGCGCACCTCGTCCACGCCGCGAGCCCGATGCGCGACGGGCCCTTCGTGATCGCCGACTGCGCCGCGATCCGGCCGGAGCGCACGGCCGCGGCGCTGTTCGGCGACGAGGGCGAGGCCGGCTCGCACCCCGGATGGCTGCGCCTCGCGACGGGCGGGACGCTGCTGCTGATCGACGTGCCCGCGCTCTCGCTCGAGACCCAGGCTGCGCTCGGCGAGGCGATCGCGACGCGCAGCGCGCGCGCGGAGGGCGGCGCGTCGGCGTACCCGGTCGACGTGCGGCTCGTCGCGCACAGCCGGCTCGAGGTGAACGCGCTCGCGCGCGTGAGCGCGTTCGACGCCGAGCTCGCGCGGCGCCTCGAGCCGCTGCGCCTCGACGTGCCGCCGCTGCGCGAGCGGCGCGAGGATCTGCCGTCGCTCGTGCTGCTCGCGCTCGATCGAGCGTGCCGCGCGCTCGGTCGCGAGGTGCTCGGCATCGAGGAGAGCGCGATGAGCGTGCTCCTCGCCTACGAGTGGCCGGGGAACCTGCGCGAGCTGCAGTCGGTGATCGATCGCGCGGTGGCGCGCGGGAGCGCGCCGCGCGTGGTGGAGAGCGATCTGCCGGCGCTGCCCCAGCCGAAGGTCGACGTGGTCGCGAGCGATCCGCTCGACGGCACGTGGACCGAGATCGAGCTGCGCGCGCTGCGCGCGGCGCTCGATCGTGCGGGCGGCAACAAGAGCGAGGCCGCGCGGCTGCTCGGGCTCAAGAGGACGACGTTCCTCGACAAGATGCGGCGCGCGGGGATCGAGGATCCCGGCGAAGGCCGCAGCGCGGCGGAGTAACCGCGAGCAGTGGAACAGCCGTGCACGTGACACGTGACACGTGCACGTGGACGATTCACGACGTGGTCCCACGCGTCGCGAGCCGGCGCGCTCCGCGTCCGAGCGAGCGCCACGCCAGATCACGGCGTCGTTCGCGGAGCGCGGCGCTCGTGTCCTCGAGACGCTGCGTCGTGACTCGGACACGTGCCACTTCGTGCACGGCCGTTCTCCCGGCGCGCGGCAGTCCGAGACGCGGCGTCGTTCGCGGAGCGCGGCGCTCGTGTCCTCGAGGCGCCGCGTCGTGACTCGTACACGTGCACGTGCCACGTGCTCGTGCACGGCCGTTCTGCTCAGCTCGCGCCGAGCTCCTTCTCCGCCGCCTCGAGCTCTTCCTGAGCGTGCTCCCAGCGCCCGGTGAGCTCTTCGATCTTCTCCGCGTCCGTCTGCATCGCCGTCAGCATCGCGAAGCGCTCGGCGTCGGGCATCGCGACCGCCGGGTCGCACAGCTTCTGGTTGCGCTCGGCCTGCTTCGTCTCGAGCTCCGCGATGCGCGCGAGGATCTCGTCGACCTTCTTCTTGAGCGGCGCGATCTTCTTGCTGCGCTGCTCGCGCAGACGCGCTTCCTCGCGCTTGCGCGCCTTGTCGTCCTCGCGGTTGCGCGGCACTTCCGGCACCTGCACCACGACCGGCGCGCTCTGCTTCACCGGCGCGCTCTTCGCGACCGGCTCGGGCGCCTGCTCGCCGCTGATGCGCGCGCGCGACAGCGCCATGTAGTCGTCGAGATTGCCCGGATACTCGAGCACCTGACCGCCCTCGACCAGCCAGATCTTGTTCGCGAGCCGCCGCACCAGCGCGCGGTTGTGGCTCACGAAGAGCATCGTGCCGTCGTAGCTCTCGAGCGACTCGATCAGGCTCTCGCACGACGCGAGATCGAGGTGGTTCGTCGGCTCGTCGAGCAGCAGGAAGTTGCCCGGCTTCACCATCAGCCGCGCCAGCGCCACGCGCGCGCGCTCACCGCCGCTGAGCACCTGGATCGGCTTGTCGACGTCGTCGCCGCTGAACAGGAACGCGCCGAGCACGCTGCGCACGCGCGTCTGCCCGAGCTCCTTGTTCACGCCGGAGACCTCGTCGTAGACCGTGCTGCGCGGGTGCAGCGTCTCCGCGTGATGCTGCGCGTAGTAGCCGGGCTGCACGTTGTGCCCGAGCTCGATCGTCCCGCGATCCGGCGCGAGCTCGCCCGCGATCATCTTGAGCAGCGTCGTCTTGCCTGCGCCGTTCGGGCCCACGATGCCGATGCGATCACCGCGGTACACCGTGAGGTTCACGTCGGGCAGCACGACGTGATCGCCGTACGCCTTGCGCAGGCCCGCGATCTTCACGACGTCCTGCCCCGCGCGACCGACCGGCGGGAACGTGAAGCTCATCGCGCGGCGCTTCCGGTACGTCTCGACGCTCTCCATCTTGTCGAGCGCCTTGATGCGGCTCTGCACCGCCTTCGCCTTGTTCGCCTGGGCGCGGAAGCGGTTGATGAACTGCTCGGTTTTCTCGCGCTCGCGCTCGATGTTCTTCGCCTTGTTCTCGAGGATCGTCTCCTCTTCGGCGCGGAGCTCGAGGTACTTCTCGTAGTTGCCCGGGTACTGCCGCACGCCCTCGACCTCGAAGGTCACGATGCGGCGCGCCTGCTCGTTCAGGAACTCGCGGTCGTGCGAGATGAGGACGAACGCGCGCGAGTACTTCTGGAGGAACTCGCTGAACCACGCGACCGAGGGCATGTCGAGGTGGTTCGTCGGCTCGTCGAGCAGCATCACGTCGGGCTGCTGGAAGAGCAGCGCCGCGAGCACCGCGCGCATCTTCCATCCGCCGCTGAACTCGCCGACGTCGCGCTGCAGATCCTTCTGCTCGAAGCCGAGGCCCGCGAGGATCTTGATCGCCTCGTGCTCGCTGAAGAGCGCGTCGAAGCGCGCGATGCGCTCGTGCAGATCGGCGAGGCGCGCGGCGGCGTCGAGCAGCACCTCGTCGTCGCCTTCTCGCTGATCGGCGAGCGCCTTCTCGTAGTCCTTCTCGGCGGCGGCGAGCTCGCCCTCGATCTCGTTGCGACCGGGCACGCTCGAGCGGACGAACTCGAGCAGGCGCTTGCCGCCCTCGACGACGATGTCCTGCGGGAGCCAGCCGACGCGCACGCCGCGCGAGCGGCGCAGCGAGCCGCTGTCGAGCTGCTGCTCGCCCGAGAGCACGCGCAGGAGCGTGCTCTTGCCGGACCCGTTCGGACCGATGAGCCCGATGCGATCGCCCTCGGCGACGCGCAGCGAGAGGTCTTCGAAGATCGATCGCGCACCGAACGAGACGGTCGCGGACTCCAGGACGACGAGAGACACGGCGGGGCGGGATATAGCTCGTGAGGACCCCCGAGGCGCGACGTCGTGCTCGGACTGCCCGTTCGTCGAGGTCCGAACCACGGCGGAACGCCGGTCGCCGGTGGCGCGGATGGTCCGAACCACGGTGGACCGCCGCGCGCCGGGGGTCGGCGGCCATCGAACCACGCCGGACCACCGCTCGCCGGTGGTCGTCGGTGGTTCCGACCACGGGGGACCACCTCGCGCCGGTGGTCGGCGGTGGTTCGAACCACGACGGACCACCTCGCGCCGGTGGTCGGCGGTGGTTCGAACCACGACGGACCACCTCTCGCCGGTGGTCGCCCGTGGTCCGAACCACGACGGACCACCTCTCGCCGGTGGTCGCCCGTGGTCCGAACGACGACGGACCACCTCTCGCCGGTGGTCGCCCGTGGTCCGAACCACGCCGGACGGCCCCGCTGCGGTGGCCGGCGGTGGCTCGGGCACCGCTTCGCGCCCCGCCGGGCCGCAGTGGGTCGGACCACCGCGTCGCGGACGTTCGACACCGCACGCGGACCAGGCATCCTCCGGTCGGTGACCGAGACCGTCGATTCGCTCGACACGGCGCTCCGCACGACGACGACGCTGGGGCTCCTCGTCGCGTCGACGGTCGCGCTCGCGAGCCGAACCGTGGGCGAATTCGCGGTCGTCGGTGGGCTCGCGCTGGTCCTCGGCGGGGTCGCGGCGCTCGTCGTCTTCCTGCGCGCGCGTGCGGTGCTCGACGACACGGCGCTGCACACGTACGTGGGCTGGCGCGTCCGCAGCATTCCGTGGAGCGAGGTCACGTCGGTGACCGTCGAGGGGCGCCGCGTCGTCGTCACGAGCCGCGGCGCGCGCACCGGGCTCGATCCGCGGCGGTTCGCCCATCCCGACGCGATGCTGCGGTTCGTTCGCGACCGGGTGGGGCTCGACGCCTGGACGCTCGACGAGCGCACGATGCTCGCGCTCGCGCTCGGCCCGCCCGCGAGGCCCGCGCCGTTGCCGAGCCGGACGCGCGGCGACGCGCCGGCGGGGTACCGCGAGCCACCACGCGCGTCCGGGCCCGTCGCGGTCGCGACGCTCTTCCCGCTTCCGCGGTTCGGCCGCGCGGACGTGTCGGCCGTCGACGTCGCGCTGGGCGGCGCCGTGCTCGCGGCCGCGGGCGTCGCGCTCTCGCTGCCCGAGCCGTGGCGCTCCGGGGTCTTCGTCGCGACGATCGGCGCCGTCGCCGCGTTGGCGTACCGAGTGCGGGCACGCTTCGTCGTGAAGCGCGAGATGCAGCGAGCCCGCGCGCTGCGCAACGCCGCGTTCGTCGGCGGGCTCGTCCGCATCGCGCACGGCGCGTGGACCTCGCTCGACGGAACGCGGCGGCGGCGGCACCACGCCGTCGACCTCGTCGACCCGTGGGGAGGCTCGCACCAGCACTACGAGCGCATCGATCCGACGACCGGCGAGACGCTCGAGTCGTACCTCGCGACCAGCGCCGGCGTGTTCGAGGGCGACGCGCGGCCTCGCACGCGCGAGGTGGGCGTGCTTCCGCAGCCGATCGACTCGAAGCGTCACTTCGACGGGTTCCCGCCGGAGCTCGCGCGGTGGATCGACCGGGAGGCGATCCCACGAGGCGCGGCGAAGGTCCTGGTGATCGACACCTACGCCGACGCGGTGTTCGTGCACCGGTTCTCGGCGTCGCGCGACTGCGTGGGCGACACGATGCACGCCGATCGCGACGCCGCGATGCGCCAGCTCGCGAGCGAGTACCCGGGCGTGCACATCGAGTGGAAGCCGGTCGACCCAGCGGCGGGCCGCTGGGCGTTCTGGTCGGTCGCGCTCAGCTCGTGAGCAGCTTGCCGATGTTCGCGCGCTCCCAGGCGAGCGCGCGCTCGTACTCGGGGTAGGCGCGCTCGCGGCGGCGGAACTCGGGCGTGTGGAAGATCGTGCGGCCGTCTTCTTCGCGCGCCGGCTCCACGTGGTGGAGCATCTCGTGGAAGACGATGTACTCGACGAAGAACGCGGGGACCCACGGCTGATCGAGCACGGGGTGCACGCGGATGAGGCGCTCGTCGTGGGTGTACGTGCCGAGGCGGATGCTGCGCTTGCGGCGACGGCCGCGCGCGGCGGCGCCGTGGCGGCCCCAGGTGATCGTCACGCCCGCGAGCGCGCCCGGGAAGTACGTCGACTCGATGCGCGCGTAGATCGCGAGGAGGTCGTGGTGCTCGCCGAGCGGGCGCAGCACGCGGGGAGGGCGCGGCGCGACGAAGCGATCGCGCTTCGCCTCGATGAACTCGCCGAGCCGTCGCGACGCGCGGCGATCACCGGTCTTCACGTAGCGGCCGAGCGCCTCGACGATCGCGCCGTCGGCCTCGACGAACATGCGGTGCAGGCGGAGGCGGAGCGCCATGCCGCTGCGCGCGCTCGAGATCATCGTGCGGCGGTTGCTCGTGAGCTCGACCTCGACGCGCACGCCGAGCATCGAGTTCATCACCTTCTCGATGTGGGCGCGGGCGGACTCTTCGGGATCGCTCGGCGGCGCCACGACGATCGGCGTTGGCGCGATCACCGCGGCAGGCGGCGGCACGCTGCCGCCGGGCGCGGCGTCGAACGAGAGCGAGAGCTGGCGCGCCGCCGTGCTGCCGGGTGCGCGCTGCAGCGGCCCGGGCCGCGCCCCGGAGGACACGACCCCGAGGGGCTCAGGATGCTGCACGCCGCGCATCGAGAGCCCAATCCTGATCTCCTCGGATCCAATGTCAATCTTTTCGTGCGGAACGACCGAGCACGCGCAGGTGGCACGTGGACGAGCACGAGGGACGCGCACGTGCACGAGCACGGTCGTCCCGACGAGGCGGGCGCGATCGAGACGGGTGCACGTGCACCTGCTCGTGCTCGGCGGCTCGATCAGCGGAACGTCTGCACGATCCGCTTGGTCTCGCGCTCCACCGATTCCGGGAGCACACCGACCGCGACGACCTGCATGTGGTCCGGACGGATCGTCCGCTGCGCCGCCGCCGCGAGATCGTCGAGCGTGACCGCCTCGATGCGCTCGGCGATGCGCTCGAGCGACTCACCGAGCTCGAAGACGCGATCCATCACGAGCCACTCGGCGATGCCCTCGGCGTCGTCGAGCACCGCGGTGAGGTCGAAGAGCGCGCGCTTCTTCGCCTTCGCGAGCTCGCGCGGCTCGATCGCGCGATCACGCAGGCCGACGAGCAGATCGAGCACCGTCGTCACGAGCGACGCGGTCTTGTTGTGCTCGATCGCCGCGCCGACGACGACGAGCCCGGTGTCCTCGTAGGGATCGAACGAGCCGAACGTCTCGTACGCGAGGCCCGTGTCCTCGACGACCGTGCGGAAGAGGCGCGTGCTCATCCCGTCGTCGAGCACGCGCGTGAGCAGGTCCGTCGCGTAGCGCAGCGGCTCCGAGACACGGCGCAGCGGATCCTTCTCGCCGACGCTCGGGAGCGCGACGCGCACGTCGGTCTGGCTCCCCGTGCTGTCGACGTAGGTGAAGCGCGGGCCCCGCGTCGGCTTGGTGAACGGCGAGGGCTCCTGGCGCTCGCCGCTCGCGAGGGTGCCGAAGCAGCGCTCGCAGGTGCGCACGATCTCGTCGGGATCGACCGCGCCCGCCGCGACCACGACCGCGTTGCGCGCGACGTAGTGCCGCGCGTGCCACGCGCGCAGATCGCTCTCGCCGAACTTCGAGAGGCTCGTCTCGGTGCCCGCGATCTTCGCGCCGAGCGGGTGCACGCCGAAGACCGCGCGGTGCGCGATGTCGTCGGGGTCCACGTCGCGACCGTCCTCGTCGACGCCCTCGAGGATCTCCTCGCGCACGATGCGCTTCTCGAGCTCGAGGTTGCGCAGGCTCGGGGTGCCGAAGATCTCCGCGAGGATCGCGAGGCCCTCGATCGCGTGCTCGGGCGGGACCGTGAGCTCGTACGTCGTGAAGTCGGCGCGCGTGGCCGCGTGCAGCGTGCCGCCGAGCTCCTCGACCGCGAGGTTGAACTCGTGGGCCGTCGGGTGCTCGGCGGTGCCGCGGAAGAGCATGTGCTCGAGGAAGTGCGAGATCCCCGCGTTGGCGGTGGTCTCGTGCCTCGAGCCGACCCGCACCCCGACCATCAGCGTCGCGGTGTGCAGGTGCGGGAGCGGCGCGACGACGATCGGGAGGCCGTTCGTCAGCGTGCGCGTGCGGACGTCCAGTCCCGCTCGCTTCATCACGCCGCGACGCCGATGCCGCGACGGGGAGGCAGCGCGGTGGACTCCTCTTCCTCGGGCTCGGCCTCGGGCTCGTCGCCGCCCGCGGGCGCCTCTTCCTGCTCCTCTTCTTCCGGCGCCTCGTCGCCGTAGAGCAGGACGTCCTCGTTCACGCGCAGCTCGCCGTCGGCGCGCGCGCGATCGCGCAGGCCGTGCACGTACGCGCGGAGGACCTCGGTCTGCTTCGCCTCGAGCAGCTGCTGGCGGATGCTCGCCTGGACCTCGGGCGTGAAGTTCTCTTCGGTCGCCTCGGTGCGCTGCTTGAGCTGGAAGACGTACCAGTCGTCGCCCACCTGGATCGGCTCGCCGGGCAGCGGCTCGTCCATCGTGCGCTCGAACGCGGCGCGCGTGAGCTCGCCCGCGCCGGTGCCGCTCACGGGGGTGTCGGTGCGGCCGAAGAGGCGCGACTCGCGGACCTGCGGCGCGAACGAGTCGCGCTCCGGCGCCTCGGGCGCGGCGCCGTCGGGGCCGGCCGCGGGCGCGTCCTGCCAGTTCCACTGCAGGCGCGTGTCGAGCTCCTGCATCGAGTTGCCTTCGCGGAGGTACGCGAGCGCGCGATCGGCCTGCTCGCGGGCCAGCTCTCCGGCCCTCGAGCGCGCGTAGAGCGTCTCGGCGAGCTCGCGCTTCGCCTCGTCCTCGGGCACGTCGCCCTCGCGGCGCCCCTCGACCTTGATCACGTGGTAGCCGAAGTTCGTCTCGACGACGTGATCGGTGATCGAGCCCGGCTCGGTCGCGAACTGCGCCTCGTCGAACGGCGCGACCATGCGGCCCCGCGCGTTCCAGCCGAGGTCACCGCCGCGACGCGCGCTGCCGGTGTCCTCGCTGTTCGCGGTCGCGAGCGCGGCGAAGTCCTCGCCCGCCTGGGCGCGGCGCAGGAGCTCCTCGGCGCGTGTGCGCGCGGCCGTGCGATCCGCCTCGGGCGCGTCGGACGTCGCCTTGATGAGGATGTGCCGCGCGCGGCGCTGCTCCTCGAGGCCGGTGTAGCGGTGGCGCTGGCGCTGGTACTCGGCGTCGACCTCTTCGGTGTGCTCCGCCATCCACGCGCGGATCGCCTCGTCGCCGCTCTCGACGCGGTCGCGGTAGTAGACCGGGCTGAAGCGCACGTAGTCGATCTGCGCGCGGTCGGTCTCGCGCTGGTACTGCTCGCGCACTTCCTGCGCGCTGACGGTCACGGTCGCGAGCACGGCGTCGCGCGTCTGCTGCGCGAGGCGCTCGCGGACCTGCCAGCGCTCGAACTCCTCCACGCTGCGGCGGAGGTAGTTCTGGATGAAGCGCCGCATGTTCTTGCTCGAGAACCGGCCGTCGCGGTCGTCGAAGCTCTGCGGGATCTCCGGCCCGGGGTAGCCCGCGGGCGCGTCGACCGGCGGCGTCGAGAGGATGACGCCCGTCTCCGCGACCTCGCGCATCACGTCGTGCGAGTCCGCGGTGAAGCCCATCCGCTCCGCCTCGTGCGCGAGCAGCTCGCGCTCGACCAGGCCGTCCATCGTCAGCTCGCGGAGCCGCAGCGTGCGGGCGCGATCGACGTCGAAGCGCTGGAACCCGACGAGCTGGTACGCGGCGCGGAAATCACCCTCGGTGATCGTCGTCCCGTAGACGCGCGCGGCGAACGCTCCCTGGTTGTTGAGCGAGCAGCCCTGCGAATTCGGGCCGCCGAACGTGAGGATGAAGGTCGCGCTCAACAGTCCGACGAGGATCGAGAGGATGACCGTCTGGAAGCGCTTCTGGATGACTTCGAGCATGGAGGCCGGTGCACGCCGATCCCGGGGCGAGACGCGAACGTGCTCCGTCCGCGGCGCCCGGATGAAAGGGGACCGGACTGTAGAAGAGGGCCTCTCCGCGCGCAATCGCCGCGAAACGCCGAGTTTCGGCGGGTGCGAGGGCGGGTCGCGATCAGGGGTTTCGCCGCGAGGGACGCTCGTGCTACTTGGAGGCTCCGGCTCGCGGATCGCGCGGGCTCGGACATCGGATTCCGGTGCGCGCAGGGCTTGGGGGGGCGCGCTCTACCGAGGGCGGTGAGGCCGGGGGGGCTCGCCGCCCTCTTTCTTTTCCCGGGGGCTGTGCGCCCCCGTACCCCGAGCTGCGCGCGGGGCCCCAGCCCGCTTGCGATCTCGCGCGGCGGTCGGCTCGTCGGGGACGGTGCGCGGGGTGCGCCCCCGGACCCCGAGCTGCGCGCGGGGCCCCAGCCCGCTTGCGATCTCGCGCGGCGGTCGGCTCGTCGGGGACGGTGCGCGGGGTGCGCCCCCGTACCCCGAGCTGCGCCGCGTGCGATCTCGCGCGTGGCCGACTCGGGACGGCGCCGTTCGAACGTGGTCGTGGTCGTGGTCGTGGTCGGCAGCGCGCGCCGGATCGACGCGCGAAGCCCCCGGGCTAGGCTGCGCGCCGCGTGATCAAGTACCTCGGGAGCAAGCGCGTCCTGCTCGACGGGATCCTCGAGGCGGTGCGCGCGACGGGCCCAGCGGAGACGGTGCTCGATCTCTTCTCGGGCACGTCGCGCGTCGGGCACGCGCTGAAGCGCGCCGGACATCGGGTGATCGCCAACGATCACAACGCGTACGCGAGCGTGCTCGCGCGCTGCTACGTGCAGGCCGATCGCGAGGACGTGGAGCACGACGCGCGACGCCTGATCGCCGAGCTCTCGGCGCTGCCCGGGCGCGCCGGGTGGTTCACCGAGACGTACTGCGAGCGGGCGCGCTACTTCCAGCCGAAGAACGGCGCGCGCATCGAGGCCATCCGCGAGGAGATCGCGCGGAAGTCGCTGCCGCCCGAGCTCGAGGCGGTGCTGATCGTGTCGCTGATGGAAGCGGCCGATCGCGTCGACTCGACGACCGGCGTGCAGATGGCGTTCCTCAAGTCGTGGGCAGCGCGCGCCCACAACGATCTCGAGCTGCGCTTGCCCGAGGTGCTGCCGCGCGCGCCCGCGGGGAAGGGCGAGGCGCACGCGCTCGACGCGCTCGAGGCCGCGGCGACGCTCGAGGCCGACGTCGCGTACGTCGACCCGCCGTACAACCAGCACTCGTACCTCGGCAACTACCACGTGTGGGAGACGCTGGTGCGCTGGGATCGCCCCGACGTGTACGGCATCGCGTGCAAGCGCGTCGACGTGCGCGAGCGCCCCAGCGCGTTCAACCGCAAGCGCGAGGCGAGCGTCGCGCTCGCGGCGCTCTTCGCGCGACTGCGGGCACGCGCGCTCGTGGTGTCGTTCAGCGACGAGGGGTACGTCGATCGCGACGCGATGATCGCGATGCTGCGCGAGCGCGGCGAGGTCGTCGTCATCGAGCGCGACCACAAGCGCTACGTCGGAGCGCAGATCGGGATCTACAACCCGCGCGGCCAGAAGGTCGGCGAGGTCTCGCACCTGCGCAACACCGAGTACCTCTTCGTCGTCACCGAGCGCCCGCTCGCGCTCGCGGCGGAGTGATCACTGCAGCACCGCACAGTCGAGCGTGACGGTCACGCGGCTCGCGTCGGTGCGTGATCCGAGCGCGAGCACGCCGGCGCGCGCGCCCCACGACGCGCCCGCGATCTGGCAGAAGCCCGTCGTGCTCACCACCGCGTCGCCGTGCGTGCACTCGAGCGTGCGCACCTCGGACCAGTTGGTCTCGTTGAGCTGCGCGCGGTTCGGCGCGGAGTAGGTGCACTGCCAGCCGCTCATCGGCACCTCGATCGAGCCGGGCTCCGCGGTGGCCGTCGTCCGGCGGGCGGGTTGATCTCCGTGCGCCGACACGAACACGGTCCACTGCACCGTCGCGTCGGCGGGGACCGGGCGCTCGCGGCGCTCGCCGCGTGGCCTGCGCTGCGCCGGCGCTGCGCTCGGCGCGAGCGCGACGACGGCGACGATCACGAGGAAGAGCGTGCGCACGAGCGCGGGAGACGGGCGTAGCGAGGGCGACATTCAACGCGTGATATAGCGGAGGGGTGCCGACCCTGGAACGAGAGGCGCGCGTGCGCGCCGCGGTGCGCGATGCGTTCGAGCGCGCGCAGGTCCCGCTCCTCGCACGGCTCGTCGAGCAGTCGAGCTGCACGCGCGAGCCCGAGGACGTCGAGCTCGCGGCGCGCATCTACGACGACGCGGCGAGCGCGCTCGGGCTGACGATCACACGGCATCCCGACCCGACGGAACGCTACGCGGCGCATCGCGTGTACACGACGCCGGCGACGCTCGACGCGGATCGCGCGCTCGCGCTGGTCGGCCACGTCGACACGGTGTTCCCGCGCGCGATGGGCTTCTCGGGGTTCGTGCGCGAGGGCGACGTCGCGCGGGGGCCCGGCGTGCTCGACATGAAGTCGGGGCTCACCGCGATGCTCTTCGCGATCGGCGCGGTGCGCGACGCGGACCCCGATGCGTTCGCGCGTCTGCGCGTGCGCGCGATCTGCGTGAGCGACGAAGAAGTGGGTTCGCCTTCGTCGCGCGCGCTCTTCGCCGCGCTCGCGCCGCGCACCACGGCCGCGCTGGTGTTCGAGGCGGGGCGCCGCGAGGACCGCATCGTCACACGACGCCGCGGCGGCGGGCTCTGGACGATCGTCGCGCATGGTCGCGCGTCCCACGCGGGCGCCGCGCACGCCGCGGGCATCAACGCGATCCACGCGATGTCGCTGATCGTGCCGCGGCTCGAGGCGATCACCGATCACGCGCGCGGGCTCACCGTGAACGTCGGGCTCTTCGCCGGCGGCAGCGCGAAGAACACGGTGCCCGAGCGCGCGGAGATCGGCATCGACGCGCGCTTCGAGAGCGCGCGCGACGCGGCCGAGCTCGAGGCGCGGCTCGCGGCGATCGTCGCGGCGCCGTTCGAAGGGCTCCGCGACGTCCCGGAGAAGCTCTCGCAGGTGCGCTTCGAGCTCGGCGGCGGCGTGACGCGACCTCCGATGGAGGCGAGCGCGGCGAGCCAGGCGCTGCGCCTCCGCTACGAGGCGTGCGCCGCGCGATGCGGGCTCCGGGTGGGCGAAGCGCCGCTCCAGGGCGGCGGCTCCGACGCGAACCTGCTCTCGGCGGCGGGCGTTCCGAGCATCGACGGGCTCGGCCCGTGGGGCGAGCACTTCCACGAGACGAGCGAGTGGAGCAGCCTCGAGAGCCTCGCGCGCCGCACCGAGGCGCTCGCGCTCTTCCTGCTGCACGAGAGCGCGTAGTCACGGTCGCGTGTCTCGACGCCCACGCGCGCGCGACGCGAAAGGTGGCATTCTCGCCGAGCTCGCGGGTGGTGCACCGGTTGCCAGGGGGGCAGCGGGCACGGCTCGCACGGACGGCCGATCACGAAGTGCGGCGTCGGCCCAGGAGGCACGCCATCATGCTCAGAGCTCGAAACCTTCGTCGTCGTGGGATCGCGTCGCTGCTCGTCGCGTCGGCGCTGCTCGTGGCCGCGCCAGTCTCCGCCGATCCGCCCGGGGACGACGTCGCGCGCGAGGCGCGCGCCGCGCAGACGACCGCCGAGGAGAGCGAGGCCGTCGACGGCCTGCGCATCACCGAGATCACCCTCGCGCGCAACATCGAGGCGGGGCAGGTCGTCGATCCGACCACGACGTTCGCGGCCGCCGACGGGCGCGTGATGGTGCTGATCCGCGTCGAGAACACGACGGGCGCGGAGACCGACATCCGCGTGACGTTCGAGCGCGCGGATCGCGAGGTCGCGGCCGGGGGCTCGGGCGGCGTCTCGCTGCACATCCCGGCGCGCCCGCGGTACCGCACCCAGGCCCGCACGGGCACGCGCGCGCCCGGTCGTTATCGCGTCGTCGTGCGCACCGCCGCGGGCAACGTGCTCGGCACCGCGGAGTACGAAGTCACGGCGTGACGCATCGCCCACGGCGCGCGCGAGCCCTTCGCGCGCGCCGTGGTAGCTTCGCGCGATGGTGCGGGCCCGCCTCGGAGTCCTCGTCGTCCTCGC
Organism: Sandaracinus amylolyticus; assembly: GCF_000737325.1. NCBI lineage: Bacteria > Pseudomonadati > Myxococcota > Polyangiales > Sandaracinaceae > Sandaracinus > Sandaracinus amylolyticus. The sequence goes on along the minus strand of NZ_CP011125.1, from coordinate 6,583,814 downwards.
CGTGATCGCCGCGCTCGCGCTCGGCGCGTGCGTGCGACGCGGCGGCAGCGCGACGGTCGGTCGACGCCAGCAGAGGCAGCTCGTGCAACAGGCCTCGCGCGAGCTCGGCTGCGATCAGCAGGCGCTCGTGCTCACGGCCCTGAACGAGCGCGTCTACCAGGTGCACGGCTGCGGGCAGCTCCGCGACTACGCGTGGGCGCTCGGGCGTCGCGGCGGTTGGTCGCCGCTCCAGCCAGTGGTCCTGCGCGCCGCGGCCGAGCTGGGATGCCCCGCGGCGCAGCTGCACGTCGACGCGCCCGCGGCCACGGTGCGCAACGCGAGCGGTTGCGGCCGGAGCGCGCGCTACGACCTCGTGTGTGGCGGCATCGAGTGCGCGTGGATGATGACCGCGCAGGGCGCCGGGTGGGGCGCGCCCGTCGCCGCCGTGGCGCCCGCTGCGCAGCCGAGCCCCGACGCCGTCCCGCCTCCGCCGGGCGCACCGGTGGAGCCGACCGCCACGACCGCGACCGTGACGACCACGAGCATCGACGACGGGCTCGTCATCCCCGAGCCCCCCGCGGGCGGCTCGCCCGAGGAGATGCTGCGGGCCGCGCTCGATGCGCGGCGTGCCGACATCCATCGCTGTGCAGGTGTCGGCGTGATCCCCGTCCGCGCGTCGTGGGCCGCGGATGGCACCGTCTCGCTCGCGCTCGAGGCACCGCTCGCCGGCAGCGCAGCCGAGTCGTGCGTGCGCGCCGCGGTCGTGACGCCGCGCGTCCCCGCCGGCACGGCGGGCGAGATCGTGCACCCCGTCCTCTGACCGAGATCGAGCGTCCTCGCGCCTCACCGCGCGCAGCCCTTCGTGACGCACGCGCCGCACTTCGGACGCCACGATCGCGGGATCTCGCACGTGACACTCTTCTGGCCTGTCGTCTGCACACGCACCCGCAGGGGCTCGTGAGGGCCCGGAGGAGGGTGTCATGGCAGTCTCGCGTCCAGTCGAGCTCGAGGATCTCCCTGCGTGGCGCGCCCACGTCCTCGTCGCGACCGCTGACGCAGCCGAGCGCGCGTCGATCGCCGACGCGCTCCGCAAAGATGGTCACCTCGTCAGCGTGGTCGAGGACGGAGTGGAGCTCCTCGAGCACCTCGACGGGGCCGATCCGACGTCGCGCGCGCAGCTCGTCCTCGCCGACGTCGAGCTCGACGGATTCACCGGGCTCGAGGTGCTCGGCATGACGGACGGCACGCCGGGGCGTCCCCCGATCGTGCTGCTCTCGTCGCGCGTCGATCTGCCGATGCGCGGGGCTGCTCGCCAGTTCGGCGCGGCCGCGCTCGTGCCGAAGCCGTTCGACATCGACGAGCTGCGCCTGCTCGTGGGATCGATGCTGCGTCCGCACTATCGGTCGCCGGCCTGCGCGGCCTGATCGCGGTCGCGCACCCTCGGTCGCCCATCGCGCGACTTGCCGTTGTGAACGACGGTGAGCGCGTCGATGTCCGCTCCGCATGGGGTTGCGCGTGGTGGTGGTTGCGAAGGCGGGGGCCCTCCGCGATCGCGTGTGCGATGCGCTGCGGGCACGCGGCGTCGAGACCTGTGGGGATCTCGACGCCGCGATGGCGAGCGGGCCGATCGATGCCGTGATCGCGGAGCTCGATCCGAGCCCACGCAAGAGCGGGCTCGGCATCCTGCTCGCGGCGAGCGAGCGCGCGCCACGCGCGCGGCGTGTGCTCCTCGTCGAGGGGCGCGCGTCGATCGCGGACGCGGCGTTCGCGTCGGGCGTCGCGGATCGCGTGCTCTTGGGGTACGTGCCGCCGCGGATCGAAGCGATCGCGGAGTGGCTGACGAGCACCTGCGAGCACGGACCGCGTCGCGTCTCGGCGCTCTCGTGATCGAGCGGCCGCGTGATCGACGGGCCGCCTCAGCCGGGCATCGCCACGCTCGGGTCGTTGTGCAGCGATCGCGCGGACCTACCTCGCCAGGCGCGATGTCGACTCCACGCAGTCGTCCGGAATTGCGCGCGGTGACGCCGCCCGAAGACGTCGCCGAGCTGAAGACGCAGCGCGCGCGCCTGCCACGCACGCGCTCGTCGTCGCACGCACGGACCGCGACGTGCGGCGTGTCCGACGTGAGGGTGCTGATCGTCGACGATCACGACGACACGCGTCGCATGTTCGCCGAGTACCTCGCGTGGCACGGCGCGCTGACGCTCGAGGCGAACAGCGTCGCCGAGGCGCTCGTCGTGCTGCAGCGCGAGGTCGTGCACGTCGTGGTGACCGACGTCGCGATGCCGCGCGAGGACGGCTACGCGCTGCTCGCGCGCATGGACGCGGCGCCCGCGTGGGCGAGCATCCCGCGCATCGTCGTGTCGGGGCACAGCTCGGTGATGGAGGCGTCGGAGCGCGCGCCGCGCGCGACGTATCTCAAGAAGCCGATCGATCTCGATCGACTGCTCGAGGCGATCGCGGCCTCGTACGCGCACGCCGAGCGTTAGGCGCGGTTCGCGGTCGCCGCGTCGCGCGACTCGGCGGCGCTCACGAGCTCTCTCGCGCGCGCCAGCGCGGCCGTCCACGGCTCGCGTGCGTACGTGTCGCGAGCGAGCTTCACCGACTCGGTGACGGCGGCGACCAGCTCGCGCGCGGCCTGGCGACGCTGCGACCAGCTGCGTGGTGCGCTCCAGGGGACCCGCGCCGCGCCGCGCAGCATCGCTGCGATCCGCTCGTACTCGCGCGCCCAGGCCCCGTCGTCGATGCGCACCACCCCGGGCATCTCGTCCCCGCGCGCACCGGCGACAAGCGCGCAACCGCTGCGCGTCGCACGCGCCCCGCTGCGCAACGGATGCGCGCGGCGCGGCGTGATTCGCGAGAAAGCGATGTGATCACGATGGTTTACGTGTGTGGCACGACGGCCGCAAAGGCGTCTCCTCGCCACCGAGGAGATCCCGACCATGCGCGCCACCACCGACGACGTCTCGCTCGCCCAGCTCCGCCGCACCGCCGCCGCGGCCCCGATGCTCGGGGCGGAGGTCGAGCTCGAGTACCTGCGTCGCATCCAGGCGCACGACGACGGGCGCGCGCTGCGAGCGCTCCTGGACGCGCACCTCCGCCTCGTGGTGGCGACGGCGGCGCGGTTCGCGCGCTCGGGGGTGTCGGTCGCGGAGCTGGTCGCCGAGGGGAACCTCGGGCTCGTCGAGGCCGCGCGCCGGTTCGACGCGGGCAAGGGCACGCGCTTCTCGACGTACGCGGCGTGGTGGGTGCGCGCGCGCATCAGCCGCTTCGCGATGGGCAATCGTCGCATCGTGGCGGCGCCCTCGACGCGCAACGCGCGGAAGCTGCTCGCGGGCATGCGCAGCGTGGAGCGCGCGCTGCAGCAGGCGAGCGGAGAGCGCCCGTCGCGCGAGATGATCGCGGCGGTCACCGGGACGTCGGCGGAGGACGTCGCGATGGTCGAGAGCGCGCTGTCGGCGCGCGACGTGTCGGTGGGACCGAGCGACGAGGACGGCAGCTCGGTCGAGCTCGGCGCGAACGATCCCTCGCCCGAGCAGGCGATCGCCGAGGCCGAGGAATGCGAGCGCCGCGAGCGCGTCGTGGCGCTCGCGCTGGCGCAGCTCGATCGGCGCGAGCGCGAGGTGGTGCAGCGGCGGATCCTCGAGGACGACGCCGAGACGCTCGCGGACATCGGGCGGATGCTCGGCCTCTCGCGCGAGCGCGTGCGTCAGATCGAGGCGCGCGCCAAGCGCAAGCTGCGCGCCGTGCTGGTGGCCGAGGTCGCGTGATGGACGGGCGAGTTGCGGCGCAGCTCGCGGGCGCTCTAGAACCCTTGGGCATGGCGTCCCGCTCCGAGCTCCGAGGTCGCGTGCTCGTCGTCGACGACGAGACGCACGCGCGCGACGCGCTCGCCGAGATCCTCGCGGAGGAAGGCTACGAGACCGCGACCGCCGCGGATGGCCTCGAAGCGCTGCGGCTCATGGAGGAGCTGCGGCCCGACGTCGTGCTCACCGATCTGAAGATGCCGAGCCTCGACGGGCTCGGGCTGCTCGATCGCGGCAAGGCCGAGTACCCCGAGACGTCGTTCGTCGTGATGACGGCGTTCGGGACGATCGACACCGCGGTCGAGGCGATCCGTCGCGGGGCCGAGAACTACGTCACGAAGCCGCTCGACGTCGGCACCGTGACCGCGCTGCTCGCGCGCGCGATGGACAAGGCGAAGCTCGCGCGCGAGGCGTCCGAGCTGCGCGAGCGCCTGCACGAGACCTACGACTTCAGCCGCATCCTCGGCGAGCACCCGTCGATGCGCCGGCTGACGCAGGTGATCGCGCAGGTCGCGCCGAGCCGCGCGACGGTGCTGATCCACGGCGAGAGCGGCACCGGCAAGGAGCTGATCGCGGCGGCGATCCACGAGAACAGCAAGCGCAAGAGCGGGCCCTTCGTGCGGCTCAATTGCGCGGCGCTCGCGGAGTCGCTGCTCGAGAGCGAGCTGTTCGGGCACGAGAAGGGCTCGTTCACCGGCGCGATGGCGCGCCGCAAGGGACGCTTCGAGCAGGCCGACGGCGGGACGCTCTTCCTCGACGAGATCAGCGAGGTCCCGAAGCCGTTGCAGGTCAAACTATTGCGCTTCCTGCAGGAGCGCGAATTCGAGCGCGTCGGCGGCAACGAGACGATCCGCGTCGACGTGCGCGTGGTCGCGGCGACGAACCGCGACCTCAAGCAGTGCGTGCAGGACGGGACGTTCCGCGAGGATCTCTACTACCGGCTCGACGTGGTGCGCGTCGACGTGCCCCCGCTGCGCGCGCGTCGGAGCGACATCCCGATCCTCGCGCACCACTTCCTGCATCGGTTCGCGAAGGAGAACGAGCGCGCGCTCGAGGGGTTCGGCGACGAGGCGATGAAGGCGCTGCTCGCGCATGCGTGGCCGGGCAACGTGCGCGAGCTCGAGAACGCGATCGAGCGCGCGGTCGTGCTCGCACCGGGCAAGCGCATCGAGCGCGAGCACCTGCCGATGCCGACGCCCGCCGCGGAAGCGGGCTCGGTGGGCGCGTTCGTGCCGGGGATGACGCTCGCGGAGATCGAGCGGATCGCGATCCTGCAGACGCTCGACGCGTGCGAGGGCTCGACGGGCAAGGCCGCGGAGATGCTCGGGATCTCGCGGCGGAAGATCCAGTACCGCCTCAAGGAGTGGGGGATGGGCGGGGACGTCGAGGACTCGGACTGACCGCCGAGCACGGGGCTCAGGTGGTCGCGGCGGGGAGGGTCACGATCGCGGTCGTTCCCTCGCCCGGCGTCGAGTCGAGGCTCACGGTGCCGCCGTGGAGCTCGACGAGCTTCTTCACGATCGTGAGCCCGAGCCCGGTGCCGCGCGGCTTGCCCGCAGTGACGAACGCGCGGAACGCGTCGCGCAGCAGCTCGGGCGCGATGCCCGGTCCGGTGTCGGCGATCCGTAGCTCGGCCGCGCCGTCGGACGTGCGCGACGCCGCGATCGTCAGCGTGCCGTGGCCCTGGGGACGCATCGCGTCGAGCGCGTTGGTGACGAGGTTCAGCACGACCTGCTTGATGCGGCCCTCGTCGCCGTCGATCGCGGGCACGTCCGGCGCGAGCTCGAGCGCGAGCGTGATCCCCGCGTCGGCCGCGACCGGCTCCTGCAGCGCGTGCACGTCGGCGAGCAGCGCGACGAGATCGACGCGTCGCTTCTCGAAGTGACGCGGCCGCGCGAGGCCGAGGAACTCGTCGAGCAACGTCGAGAGGCGCCCGAGATCGCTCTTCACGAGCCGCACGCGATCGCCGACGCCCTTGTGGATCGCGGGATCGCCGCTCTTCTTCGACGCGCGCTCCATCAGCTCGAGCTGCAGCATCGCGGCGTTGAGCGGGTTGCGGATCTCGTGCGCGAGCGCCGCCGTGAGGCGGCCCATCGCGGCCATCGCCTCGGCCTCCGCGGCGCGCGCCTCGAGCTCGCTGCGCTCCTTGCGCAGGCGCACCTGACCGAGCGCGCGCTCCGCGAGCGCCAGCAGATCCGGCGGCTGGAAGGGCTTCTGCACGTACGCGAACACGCCGTGGCGCACCGCTGCGATCGCGGTGTCGAGCGTCGCGTTGCCGGTCACGAGGATCACCTCGCCGTCGGGCGAGCTCTCCTTGAGGAACGGCACCAGATCGATGCCCGACACGTCGGCCTGCAGCCGCACGTCGACGATGGCGACGTCGAACGGGCGCTCGCGCACCTTCGCGCGCGCCTCGCCGACCGTCGACGCGATGCGCACGCTCGCGCCCGTCTCCTCGAGCAGCTCCGCGACGTTCTCCGCGAGCGCGAGGTTGTCTTCGATGACGAGGACGTCGAAGGGCGGCGTCACTCAGGCCCCGCCAGCGCCGACCACCTCGACGTCGCGCAGCGCCGCGATGAGCACGTCGGGCCCGAACGGCTTCGCGAGCACGCGACGCACGCGCGCATCGCGCTGCGCGAGGCGCTCTTCCTTCGTGAACGCCGTCATCAGCACGTACACCGCGTCGGGCGAGTGCTCCGCGAGCTGCCGCAGCAGATCGATCCCGTCCATCCCCGGCATGCGCACGTCGAGCAGCGCCGCGTCGAAGCGCAGCTCGCGCGCGGCGTGGAGCACCGCGAGGGGATCGTCCATCACGAGCGCCTCGAGACCTTCCATCTCGAGGATCTCGGCGAGGTTCTCCGCGAGCTCGCGGTTGTCGTCGACGATCAGGACGCGTCGGCTCATGGCGTGCGAGGACGTAGGGTCAGGACGGAGCGCCCGTCACCGCGAGCGCGCCCGGAAGGCGGATCTCGAAGCGCGCCCCCTCGGGCGCATCGGGCTGTCCGAGATTGTAGCCGCGGATCGTGCCGCCGTGCTTCTCGACGATGCGACGGCACAGCGGCAGGCCGAGGCCCACGCCGGTCGCGCGCGTGGTGAAGAGCGGCTCGAACAGCCGTCGCACGGCTTCGGTCGAGAGGCCCGGTCCGTCGTCCTCGATCACCAGCACGAGCTCGTCGCCCTCGCGTTGCGCGTGGACCTTCACCACGCCCTCGCGCTTTGCGCCGGCGATCGCCTGCGACGCGTTGAGCACGAGGTTCACGACGACCTGACGCAGCTGCACCGGGTCCACGCTCGCGCGCGGCAGCGCCTCGTCGATGGCGACCTCGACGCGCAGCTGCTCGGGCCGGGGCACGCTCGCGAGCGCCTCGTCGATCAGCGCGCGCACGTCGACGGGCCGGCGATCGGGCGCGCGGTCGCGCGCCATCTCGAGCAGGTCCGAGATGATCGCGCCCGAGATCGCGAGCTGCTCGCGGATGCGGTGCAAGTGGCGCGCGGCCTTGTCGTCCGCGTTGCCGCGCTCGGCCTGCTGCCTCGAGGAGAGGAGGTGGAGCGACGTCTCCATCACCGCGAGCGGGTTGCGCAGCTCGTGACCGATCGACGCCGCGAGCTGCCCGATCGTCGCGAGGCGCTCGTTCGCGCGCTGCTTCTCGACGTAGCTCTCGCGGTAGGTCTCGAGCATCACCGCGAGCTCGATGTCGCAGATCTTGTCGATCGCGTCGTGCCCGTGGATCTGCTCGTCCGCCGGCCACTGCGCCGCGCGCAGCGCGTCGTGCAGACCGCGCCGGATGACGTTCATCGCCGCCATCATGTAGCGCTGGTCGAGATCGATGCGGACGTGCATGCGACCGATGCGCGCGCGCTGCTCGAAGTAGCCCTCGTCGTAGATCCCCGAGACGACGCCCTCGAGCCACGCGTGCATGCTCGCGTGCAAGCGCGCGCGCTGCGCGGGACCTCCGGTGAACACGGCGCGAGCGCCCGCGTTGTCGTCGATCGTCCGGTAGAACTCGTCGACGATGTGCGGGAACGCGGGGCGCACGGCGGGCCCCATCCGCACCAGCCACCGCGCGTCCTCGTCGCCGAAGCCGACGTAGTCGAACAGCTCGCGGAGCATGTCGGAGGTCGCGGCCACGCGGACTTCTTCCGGCGTTCTCACGTGGACGTCAAGAGAGCCCCCGACCTCGCGCATGGGCGCGAGCTGCTGCAACGCGCAAGCCGGGCTCTCGCGCACATGGCGCGTCGTCTGCAACGAGGCGCAATGCTGGCGCGGAGCCGAACGAGGCTTCACGGATCTGCGAAAGCCTTGCGTCGTACGAGTTCTCAACGCGCAAACGTTGCGCCTCAGCCACGAGAGAGCCATGCCCGCCATCCACCGCGTCCTGGTCCCGGTCGACTTCTCGGAGAGCTCGGAGCGCGCCGCCGACTACGCCGTCGCGCTCGCGCGGCAGCTCGGGGCAGGCGTCCACTTCCTCCACGCGTGGCAGATGCCGGTGTACGCGTTCCCCGACGGTGCGGTGATCCTCGGGCCCGACGTCGTCGCGCAGATCACGACCGAGCTGCAGCGGTCGCTCGACGCGCTGGTCGAGCGCCACAAAGAGCCGGAGCTCGCGGTCGAGGGGCACCTCGCGCAGGGGCTGCCGGATCGCGAGATCGTGCGTGCCGCGGGTGAGCTCGGCTGCGAGCTGATCGTGATGGGCACGCACGGGCGCACCGGGCTCCCGCACCTGTTCCTCGGCAGCGTCGCGGAGCGTGTGGTGCGCTCGTCGAGCGTGCCGGTGCTCACCGTCCCGCCGGATCGCACGAAGCACAAGTGATCGAGCGCGCGTCCGTCGGCGTCGGCGTAGAGCGCCCCGCGATCACCGCGCGGGGCGCACACAGAGCACCGGACGACGCGCGCGACGCAGCACACGCTCGGCGACGCTCCCGAGCAGCGCGTGCGCGACGCCGGTGCGTCCGTGGGTGCCGACCACGATCAGCGTCGCGCCGAGCTCGAGCGCGAGCTCGCCGAGCGCGACCGGCGGATCGCCGCGCACGACGTGCAGGTCGACGGGCGGTGCAGCGTCGAGCCGAGCGCGTGCCTCGGTGATCATCTCGGCGAGACGGTCGCGCGCGCCGGCTTCCTCGTGCGCGGGATGATCGATCGTGTCGTCGGCGATCGGCGCCGCGTGCTGGGCCGCGACGGCCGCGGGCAGGATCTCGGGCACGACGTGCACCGCGTGGACGCGCGCGCCGAGCTGCTTCGCGAGCTGCAGCGCGAGGTCGAGCGCGACGCGCGAGGGCGGCTCGAAGTCGAGCCCGACGAGGAACGTGCCCGACGCGAGCCGCGGCAGCTCGCCGGTGTGCGGCGCGACGAGCACCGGACAGGGCGCGCGGCGCACCACGCGATCCGCGGTGATCCCGAGCAGCCACTCCATCGCGGCCGAGCGCAGCACCTCGGCCGGCCCGCTCTGCCCGTGCGGTCCCACGACCACGAGCTGCGCATGCGTGCGGTGCGCGTCCTCGACGATCGCCTCCCACGGCCGTCCTTCGATCAGCGCGCACTCGACCTCGGGCGCGGTCGCCGACGCGCGCGTGCGCTCGGACTCGAGCTGCTCGGCGAGGAACGCGGTGCGCTGCTCGACGCGCTCGATGAGCGTGCGCTGCGCGGGCGAGGCCGCGCGATCGCGGAGCCCGCCGAGATCGGTCGCGTGCACGAGGCGCAGCGGCGCGCGCAGATCCTGCGCGACGCGCGCGGCGAGATCGACGGCGCGTGCGCCCCCGGGCGAGAGGTCGGTCGCGCAGACGATCGGTGATTTCGGGTCCATGTGTCTCCTCGAGCGCGGGCTCTGCGCTCGCACAAACAGAGATCATGCCAGCAACGCGGCGGCGCTCGCGACGTCGGCGCGTTGCGTGCAATCTTGCGGATCGAGACGCGCCTGCAGCGTTCCTGCGCGAGTCCGAGATGCAGGTTCGGCGCGTGCGCGCAAAGGATGCGCAGAGAGAGGACGAGGTCACCATGCTCCAGATCCGACGAATCCTGGTCCCCACCGACTTCTCCGACGCGGCCGAGCAGGCGCTGCGCTACGCGGTCGATCTCGCGACCAAGCTCGGCGCGGAGATCCACCTCGTGCACGCGTGGCAGCTCTCGGCGTACGCGTCACCGACGTCCGATCTCGCGAAGGGCATGGAGCGCGATCTGTCGCGCGACCTCGCCGCCGTCGCGCAGCGGTACGGCGCGCACGGCGTGACCGTGCACCGGCACCTGCGGATGGGCGTGCCCTACGTCGAGATCGTCGAGGCGGCGAAGGACCTCGGCTGCGACCTCGTGGTGATCGGCACCACCGGCAAGACCGGGCTCGAGCACTTCCTGCTCGGGAGCGTCGCCGAGCGCATCGTGCGCACCAGCGAGCAGCCGGTGCTGACCGTGCGCTACAAGCCCGCCGCGCCTTGATCGTCGGGGTCGTCGTCGGCGCACTCACGCGTCATCTCGATCATCGTCGGACGGAACCCACAGCGCGCGAAGACCTTCTGGGCGCGGGTGTTCGACGTCGCGGTGGAGAGCACGACGCGTGGTGCGCCGAGCGCCCCGGCACGCGCACAGAACGCGCGCACGAGGCGCTCGCCCGCGCCGGTGCCGCGCGCGTCCTCGCTCACGAAGACGTCGTGCAGCGCCGCGTGCTTGTCGAGCAGCATGTTCCAGTCGCGGCCCTCGACGCGGCCGTACGCATAGCCGACGATCGCGTCGTCCTTGGTGGCGACGAGCAGGATCGTGTTGGCGCGCGGGAGCTCGCGGCCGAACCACTCGCGATAGCCCTGCTCGACGCCGCGCGCGAGGAAGAAGCGCGCGGGATCGAGCGCGTGGTGGAAGCGGACGAGGTCGGCAGCCATCGCCGCCATCGCCGCGAGGTCGGTCTCGGTCGCGGCGCGTACGACGAGCGCGTCGGTGCTCATGAATGCAGGGTAGCAGCCGGTCGTCGGTGACCACGGAGGACGCGTGAGGAGAAAGCTGGCGCTGGTGGCGGTGGCGATCGTGATGGGCGTCGCGGGCTGCGGCGGGGACGACGAGGAGGCGCGCGATCGATCGCGCGGCGGCGCGTACGACGCGTGCGACATCGAAGCGGACGAGTGCCCGCTCGACGTCGACGGATGCGCGGGCGTGATCGTCGACTACGTCGACTACCGCACGGCCGAGCGCGGCGTGTGCACGAGCGTCTGCGAGAGCGACGCGGAGTGCCCGGCGGATCCCGGCGGGCTCGGCGGCGCGTGCATCGACTTCGGGGGCACCGCGCTCTGCTACGAGCGCTGCGACGCCGACGAGGACTGCGCGCCCGACTGGGGGTGCACCGATCGGCTGCCCGCGCCCGGCGGTGGCGAGATGTTCTTCGAGCCGGTGTGCTTGCCGGTTCGCTGACGCGTGAGGTTGGGCGCATGCTCCGGCCGTGCGTGCGTCGAAGGGATGGATCGCGATCGGCGCGATCGGCGTGGTGGCGCTGATCGCGTGGGCCGCGCGGGGCGCGGGGAGCCCCTCCGAGGAGCCCGTCGACGACGCGGAGGAGCGCGAGGAGGACGTCGCGCCGGCGATCGAGGTGACCGTCGCGCCCGCGGCGATGCCCGAGCACGTGCGGTGGATCGCGGTGGGCGGCGGCGCGGATCCCGAGCTCAACCAGATCTCGCTCGAGGAGGATCTGCTGCTCGCGCGCGAGGTGCTCGGCGACGGTGGTGTGGTGCTCTTCGCAGGGGGGCCGGGGACGCGCGCGGTGCAGGTGACGGACGACGCGGAGCGGGGCGATCCGCTGCGTCGCGAGCTCGGCGATCTGCTGGTGCCGCGCGGCGGCCGCGATGCGCGCTACCAGCCGGCGCGGCTCGCGATGCACGGGCCGGCGACGCTGGACGCGACCGTGGAGGCGCTGCGCGCGGCGCTGGTCGACGGCGACGAGCCGCTCTTGCTGTGGGTCGCGGCGCACGGCGATCGCGGCGAGCTCCCCGCGGACTCGACCGCGCTGCTGTGGGGCGGCACCGAGCTCGCGCCGACGACGATCGCGGAGACGATCGCGTCGACCGAGTCGCCGCGCCCGCTGCGGATGGTGATCACGTCGTGCTACGCGGGCGGGTTCGCCGAGCTCGCGTTCGACGGGCTCGATCCCGACCGCGGGCCCTCGTCGCTCGACGTGTGCGGGCTCTTCGCGACGAGCTGGGACGAAGAGGCGGGCGGGTGCGATCCGAGCCCCGATCGCGCGTCGCACGAGGCGTGGTCGATCCACGTGCTCGAGGCGCTGCGCGGGCGGGATCGCGCGGGGAACGACGTGCACGCGGAGATCGATCTCGATCACGACGGGCGGGTGTCGCTCGCGGAGGCGGACGCGCGGGCGCGCATCGCGGCGCTCTCGTTCGATCTGCCGACGAGCACGTCGGCGCGCTTGCTGCGGGTGATCGCGCCGAGCGAAGGGCCGAGCGCGGCGGTGTCGATGCCGGAGGACGAGGCGGTGGTGCGCGCGATCGGCGAGCGGCTCGACATCGAGGGCGAGGGCGACGCGCAGGCGCGGCTCGATGCGCTCGCGCGGCGTCGCGTCGAGCTCGAGGCCGCGATCGAGGCGCGCGCGGAGGAAGCCGACGAGGCGTGGTGGGCCGTCGTCGGCGAGCTGCTCTCGCGATGGCCGGTGCTCGACGATCCGTGGCACCCCGACTTCGACGCGACGCTGGTGCGCGAGGCGGACGCGATCCGCGCGTTCCTCGGGCGCTCCGAGGCGCGGGCGCGGTGGCTCGAGGCGCAGGACGATCTCGGCGCGATGCAGGAGACCGAGGCCGCGCTGCGCGTGCAGGCCGCGCCGCTGCGGCGCTGGCTCGAGGCGTACGAGTCGATCGCGCTCGCGGGGCGGCTCCGCGCGCGTGGTGGTGAGGCATGGGACCGGTACGAGCGGATGCGCGCGTGCGAGCGCGGGACGTGGTGATGGCGAGCGAGCACGTGTGCCCGGGGTGCCCGCGCATCGGCGTCGTCGAGGAGACGCAGCGTGCGGAGAAGCGCGCACAGGTCGAGCACGCGCTGCAGCGGTTCGCCGAGCTCGCGCGCGTGACGATCGACGAGGTGCCGCGCGCCGAGCCGCCGCTCCGGTATCGCACGCGGGCGAAGCTGATGGTGCAGGGGACGTCGCTCGGGCTCTTCCGCGAGGGCACGCACGACGTGGTCGACACCGTCGACTGCCCGGTGCTCGCGCCGGCGGTCCACGAGGTCGCGGCGCGGGTGCGCGCGCTGCTGGACGATCCGCCGCGCGACGCGGGCGCGGTGCTGCGCGCGAGCGATCGCGGAGGCGCGCTCGCCGCGGTCGATCTGCGCGAGGTGGTCGACGCAGGAGTTGCCGGCCTTCGAGGACATGCGTCGGTGCTGGTGACGTTCGCGCTCGATCGCGAGGTGAGCGAGCGCGAGGCGCGCGCGGCCGCGGACGCGGTGCGCAACGGATGCGCGAGCGTCGCGTCGGTCGCGATCAACCTGCGCGGTCGCGGGCCGCAGGTGCTGGGCGCGGAGACGCGCCTCGTGTGGGGCCCGGGCGAGCTGCGGGATCGGATCGCGCCGGGCGCGCCGTGGACGCTCGCGACGCACGGCTCGTTCGTGCAGGCGCATCGCGGGGTCGCGGCGGCGATGCACGACGCGATCGTGGCGGCGCTCGAGGGCGCGCCGCGGGTGATCGAGCTCTTCGCGGGGTCGGGCGCGCTCGCGCTGCGGCTCGCGTCGAGCGGGGCGCGCGTGCACGCGATCGAGGCGTTCGCGCCGGCGATCGAGAACGCCAAGCGCGCGGCGGACGCGCAGCGCATCGGTGGGCTCTCGATCGAGATCGGCGACGCGACCGCGGCGCTGGTCGCGATGGCCGCGCGTGGAGAGCGCGCGGATGCGATCGTGCTCGACCCCCCGCGACGTGGTGTGCCTCCCGAGCTGCGCGCCGCGATCGCCGCGCTCGCGCCGGCGCGCGTGGTCTACGTCGCGTGTGATCCGGAGACGCTCGCGCGCGATCTCGCGCACCTCGCGCGGCTCGGGCTCGCGGCGCGGCGCCTCTCGCCGTACGACCTGATGCCGCAGAGCGCGCACGTGGAGACGATCGCGTGGCTCGAGCCGTCGGCGCCTCCGCCGGTGCGCGTGCTGCACGAGGACGAGCGGCTGATCGTCATCGACAAAGATCCCCACGAGCCGACGACGCCGCACCCCGAGCATCCGATCAGCGCGCTCGCGCGGGTGCGCGCGCTGCCGGGCGCGGAGCACGCGGTGCCGGTGCATCGCCTCGATGCGGGCACGAGCGGCGTGTGCCTCTTCGCGCGTCGTCCCGAGCACGTCGAGCCGTTCGCGCGCGCGCTCGCGACGGGGCGCAAGCGCTACCTCGCGCTCGTGCGCGGCGTGACGCACGGCAAGGGCATCGTGCGGCGCGCATTGCGCGAGGAAGGGCGCGATCTGCCGTCGACCACGCGCTTCACGCGGCGCGCGATCGTGGGCGGTCACTCGCTGGTGCGTGCGGCACCGGACGAGGGGCGCACCCACCAGATCCGGCGTCACCTCGCGTCGATCGGACATCCGCTGCTCGGCGACGCGCGCTACGGGCACGCACCGAGCAATCGCCATCTGTGGGAGCGCGCCGCGCTCGATCGCCCGTTCCTGCACTGCGAGCGCATCGAGCTCGCGCTCGAGAGCGGACCGCTGGTGCTCGAGAGCGGGCTGCCCGCGGATCTCGCGCTGGTCCTCGAGCGGCTCTCGCGTTCCTGAGAACGCTCTCAGGAAGCTCTCAGTCGCGCGCCCGGCGCGGTGCGCATATCTGGGGCGATGCCGCGCCTCTTGCTCGTCGTGCTCGTCCTGCTCGCGTGCCCAGCTGCGGTGCGCGCGCAGGCGATCTCGTTCGACGAGGCGCTCGCGCTCGGCGAGGACGCGCCCGACGTGCGAGGCGCGGAGCGCGCGCTCGCGTCGCGCGCCCGCCGCGATCGCGACATCTCGGACGTCACGAGCGCGACGGAGCTGCAGCTGGTGCCCGGCGTTCGTGTGCTCCGCGAGCAGGATCGCGGGTTCGAGGGATCGATCGGCGTGGTCCAGGGCTGGAGCCTCGCCGGGCTGGGTGGGGCGCGTCGCCGCGCCGCCGAGGACGAGCGTGCGGTGATCGCGGCGGAGCGTCGCGCCATCGCGCTGGAGCGTCGCATCGGCGCGGCGCGCGCGTGGATCGAGCTCTCGGTGCTCGAGCGCCAGCTGGCGCTCGCGATCGCGGAGCGCGACATCGCGCGGGAGCTCGAGGAGCGGGCACGACGCGCCGCGGACGTCGGCGTGATCACCGCACCCGACGCGTCGGAGGTGAGCGCGTTCCACGGCGAGACGCAGCTCGCCGCACACGCCGCGGAGGGCGCGCGGCTCGCGGGCGCGCTCGCGCTCGCCGACGCGATGGCGGTGCGCGCGGAAGAGACGATGCACACCACCGGCGGCGCGCCCAGCCCGGAGCTGCCGGGCCACGACGAGCTCGAGGCGCGGCTCTCCGACGTCGAGGGACTGCCGCGCGTCGAGATGGCGCGCCTCGCGGCGATCGCAGCGCGCGCGAGAGAGGCCGAGCGCGCCGCGCTCGCGGGGCCGACGATGCAGACGGGCCTGCAGGTCTATCGCGAGGCGCCCGACGGCCTGATGATCTTCGGGCAGCTCTCGTTCGGGATCCCGCTGGTCGATCTCGGTGCGCGCGACCGCTCGCTGGCGCTCGAAGAAGCGGAGCGCGCGGACGCCGCGCTCGAGGCGCACGAGCTGGAGGCGCGGCGGCGCGCGGTGGAGATCGCGCACGAGGTCGATCACACGCGACGCGCCGAGCAAACGCTGCGCGAGGTCGTGGTGCCTGCGCTCGAGGCGCTGGTGTCGTCCCGCGAGGCGCAGATGCGCGCGGGAGAGACCACGACGATGCTGCTGCTCGACGCGCGGCGGCGCAGCCTCGCGGCGCGCAGCCGTCTCGTGCAGGTGGAGGGCGCGCGTCGATGGGCCGAGGTGCGCGCCTGGCTGATGCTCGCGTCGCGCGCGCGCGCCGAGCGCGTGGAGGAACGTTGATCGTTCGTCGTCTGATGGTGTGCCTCCTCGCGACGACGATCGCGTGTGGCGAGCGCAGCGAGCCCGAGCCGGCGGTCGAGCCCGAGCCGGTCGCGGAGAACGGAGGCGCGCCCAGCGTCGCGCGGTGGGCCGAGGTGCGCGTGGCGGGTGATCGCGCGCTCCTCGAAGCGCCCGCGCGTGTGGTCGCGGGCCCGGGCGCGATGGCGCGCGTCGCGCCGCCGTTCGCGGCGCGCGTGCTCGAGGTCCGCGTGGCGCCGGGTGACTCGGTGCGCGCGGGCGACGTGCTGCTCGAAGCGAGCATGCCCGAGGTGCTCGACGCGGCCGCGATCTGGGTCGCGGGCGGACGCCGGCTCGCGCTGCGCGAAGCGCGTCAGGACGAGCTCGAGGCGCTGCGCGAGGAGGGCCTCGTCGAGCAGGGCAGGGTGTTCGAGCAGGCGGCGAGCCTCGCGGACCTCGGCGCGGAGCGGGCGCGCGCCCTCGCGATCCTGCGCGCTGCCGGCGTGAGCGCGGGACGCGCCGCGGCCGTGCTCTCGCGCGGATCGGTGCCGATCGTCTCGCCGATCGACGGCGTGGTGAGCCGCGTCGACGCGCGCATCGGCGAGGTGCGCGATCCGGCGGGCGAGCCGCTCGTCGAGGTGATCGGAAGCGCGCCGGTGCGCATCGAGGCGCGCCTCTCTCGCGCGATGCCCGAGGGGACGTCGCTGATGTTCGTGCCCGCGATCGGCGCGCCGGTGCCGCTGCGCGACGAGCCCGACGCGAGCGCGATCGATCCCGCGGACGGAACGCGCCTCTACTGGATCACGCCGCGCGAGACGACGACGCTCGCCGACGGACTGCGCGGCACGCTCGAGGTGCACGTCGCGCGCGAAGGCGTCCTGCAAGTGCCCGCGGGCGCGATCGGGCACGACGACGAAGGCGCGTTCGTGATGCTGCGGGGCACCCCCGAGCCCGTGCGGGTGCGGGTCCGCGTGCTCGCGACCGACGCGGGCATCGCGCTCGTCGAGGTGATCGAGCCCGGCGCGCTCTCACCGGGCGCACAGGTCGCCGACGATCCTGCGGCGCTGCTGCGCGCGCCGGCAGGAGACGATCATTGATCGAGACGCTCGTCGAACGCGCGGTCGCGCGCCGTCGCGCGGTGCTGATCGCGACCGCGATCTTCGCGGTGATCGGCGCGCTCTCGATCCGCGGGATGCGCTTCGACGCGCTGCCCGACGTGACCGGGCAGCAGGTCATCGTGCTCACGACCGCGCCCGGTCTCACGCCCGAGGAGGTCGAGCGCCTCGTCACGCGCCCGCTCGAGATCTCGCTCGGCGGCATGCCCGGCCTGGTCGAGACGCGCAGCGTGTCGCGCTACGGCCTCTCGGCGATCACCTCGATCTTCGAGGACTCGACCGACATCTATCGTGCGCGTCAGCTCGTCGGCGAGCGCGTCGCGATCGCGCAGGAGCAGCTGCCGCCGAGCGCGTCGCCGCCGGAGCTCGGCCCAGTGAGCGGCGGGCTCGGCGAGATCTACCAGTTCACGCTCAGCTCTTCGGAGCGCACGCCGGCCGAGCTGCTCGAGCTCGTGCAGCGACGCGTCGCGCCGATCCTCCGCACCGCGCCGGGCGTGGTCGAGGTCAACACGTGGGGCGGAGGTCGCCGCACGCTCGACGTGATCGGCGACCCGGTGCGCATGGCGCGCTGGGGCGTGACGCTCTCCGCGCTGCGGGAGGCCGCGTCGCGATCGACGGGCAGCGTGACCGGCGCGACGGTTCCCGCCGGCCCGGCGCACGTGCTGCTGCGCGGCGTCGCGCTGCCGACGACGCCGGCCGAGATCGCGGCCGCGGTGGTGCGCGTCGATCCGCAGGATCCCACGCGCGTGGTGCGCATCGGCGACGTCGCGGACGTGATCTCGGGACAGGAGCCGCGCATCGGCGCCGCGACCGAGGGAGGGCGCGGCGAGACCGTCTACGTGATGGTGCAGATGCTCCTCGCGGAGAACGCGCTCGAGGTGCTGCGCGGCGTGCACGAGCGTCTGCCCGACGTGCGCGCGGCGCTGCCCGACGACGTCGTGGTGAACGAGGTCTACGATCGGAGCGATCTCGTCAGCGCGACGCTGAGCACCGTCGGCAAGAGCCTGCTCGAGGGCGGCCTGCTCGTGATCGCGGTGCTCTTCGCGATGCTGGGCAGCCTGCGCGCGGGGCTCCTCGTCGCGCTCGTGATCCCGCTCTCGATGCTGGGCGCGGTGATGGGCATGGCGTTCTTCGGTGTCCCCGGGAACCTCATGAGCCTCGGCGCGCTCGACTTCGGTCTGCTCGTCGACGGCGCGGTCGTCGTCGTCGAGAGCGTGTTCCATCACTTCGCGGCGTTCAGTCCTCGAAACCGCGAACACAGCCACGAGCGATTCGAGGGACACGCGCGCGACGATCGTCCCGCGGACGCGCAGGTCGCGGAGACCTCGCGCAGCGTCGCGCGGCCGGTCTTCTACTCGGTGCTCGTCATCCTCCTCGTGTACCTGCCGATCCTCGCGCTCGAGGGGATCGAGGGGAAGATGTACCGGCCGATGGCGATCACGGTCGTCATGGCGCTCGCGACCTCGCTCGTCCTCGCGCTCACCTTCGTGCCCGCTGCCGCCGCGCGATGGCTGCGCCCCGAGCACGTGCCCGCGCGCGAGCCGCTCCTGGTGCGCGCGAGCGCGCGCGCCTACGCGCCGATCCTCGATGTCGCGATGCGCCGCCCGGTGCTCGTCGTCGCGATCGCGATCGGCCTCGCGCTGATCGGCGCGCGCGTGTTCTGGACCGCGGGCAGCGCGTTCGTCCCGCAGCTCGACGAGGGTGATCTCGTCGTGCAGACGACGCGCGCGCCCGACGTGTCGATCGAGACCGCGATCGCCGAGGGCACGCGCCTCGAGCAGGTGATCCGCGAGGCCGCGCCCGAGGTGCGGCACGTCTCGTCGCGCATCGGCAGCCCCGCCGTCGCGACCGACGTGATGGGCATCGAGCAGGCCGACGTGTTCGTCTCGCTGTACCCGCGCGACGACTGGGCCCCGGGCCGTACGCTCGACGACGTGATCGCCGATCTGCGCGGCGCGATCGACGCGCGCGCGCCCGGTGCCGAGCTCTCGTTCACCCAGCCGATCCAGATGCGCTTCAACGAGCTCGTCGGAGGCGCGGTGACCGACGTCGCGCTCGTCTACTACGGCGAGGATCTCGACGTGCTGAGCGATCTCGCGGAGCGCTCCGCTGCCGTGCTGCGCGAGGTGCCGGGCGCGGTCGACGTGCGCGTCACCGCGCCGCCGAGCGTCTCGCTCGTCGAGGTGCGCCCGCGCCCGCTCGAGTCCTCCGCGGCCGGCTTCGACGCGCAGGACGTGCTCGAGGCCGTCGGCGCGCTGCGCGCGGGCGTGCACGCCGCCGACACCTGGGAGGGCCCGCTGCGCATCCCGATCCGCGTGCGCCTCGGGGCGTCGACGAGCGCGTTCACGATCGCCGACGTCGGGCTCCCCACCGCGAGCGGTGCGCTCATCCCGCTCTCGCGCGTCGCGCACGTCGACGCGCAGGAAGCGCCCGCGCTCGTGTCGCACGAGAACGGCGCGCGACGGATCGTGATCGGCTTCAACGTGCGCGGCCGCGACCTCGGCACCGTGGTGCAGGAGGCCGAAGCGCGCATCGACGCCGCCGTCGACGTGCCGCGCGGATACCGCGCGGAGTGGGGCGGCCAATACGAAGGGCTCGAGCGCGCGCGCGAGCGGCTCGCGATCGTGATCCCGATCGTGCTGATCGCGATCCTCGTGCTGCTCTACCGCGTGTTCGGCCGCGTGCGACCGGTGCTCGTCATCTTCATGAACGTGCCGTTCGCCGCGGTCGGCGGGATGATCGCGCTCGCGATGCGTGGCCTGCCCATCTCGGTGTCGGCCGCGGTCGGGTTCATCGCGCTGTCGGGCATCGCCGTGCTCAACGGCGTCGTGCTGATGTCGCGCATCATGCACGAGGAGGCCGAAGGCTTCGCGCCCGACGAGGCCGCACGACGAGCGGCGCGCGCGCGCCTCCGCCCCGTGCTCACGACCGCGCTCGTCGCGTCGCTCGGCTTCGTGCCGATGATGCTCGCGCGCGGCGTCGGCGCCGAGGTGCAGCGCCCGCTCGCGACCGTCGTCGTCGGCGGGCTCGTCACCTCGACCTGGCTCACGCTCGTGCTGATCCCCTCGATCCACCCGTGGATCGCGCGGATCCGCCGGAGGCCCGATGAAGCTGCTCTTGGTGGAGGACGAGGAGAAGCTCGCGACGCACCTGGTGCGGGGCCTGCGTGAGGAGGGCCACCAGGTCGATCGCTGCTCGCGCGTGCATGACGCGCGCGAGCAGGCGCGCACGATCGAGTACGACGTCGTGCTGCTCGACTGGATGCTGCCCGACGGAGACGGCGTGGAGCTGCTGCGCGAGTGGCGCCGCGCGGGCCTGCGCACGCCCGTGCTCCTGCTGACCGCGCGCGGCACGGTGCCCGAGCGCGTGACCGGGCTGCGCGCCGGGGCCGACGACTACCTGCCGAAGCCCTTCGACTTCGACGAGCTGCTCGCGCGCATCGAGGCGCTGCATCGCCGCGCCGAGGGCGCGATCGATCTCCGCCGCGTCGGCGACGTCGCGCTCGACGGGCGACGTCGCGCGATCCGCTTCGGCGCGAGCGAGGTCGCGCTCACGGCGCGCGAGCACGCGCTCGCGGCCGAGCTCTTCTCGCACGCGGGCGAGGTGATCACCCGCGCGCACCTGCTGCGCAGCGTGTGGGGCTCGGGGTTCGAGGGCGATCCCAACGTGCTCGACGTCTACGTCGGCTACCTGCGCCAGAAGCTCGCGCGCGCGTCGGCACCGCTCGAGATCCGCTCGGTGCGCGGCGTGGGGTTCCGCCTCGTGTCGCGCGAGGAGCCCGACGCGTGAGCCTCGGCGCGCGGCTGCTCCTCGTCGGCGCGATCCTCCCGGCGCTCGCGCTGCTGGGCGCGCTCGCGATCGGCCGCGCGATGTTCGCCCGCGAGCTGACGAGCGCGATCGACGACGCGATGCGCACCCAGGCCGCGATCGAGGCGGTCAGCCTCTTCGACGGCCCGCACGGCGAGCCGCACCTGCACCTGCGTCGCTCGCCGCTCGCGCGCAGCGCCGCCGACGCGAGCGAGGCCGCGCTCTACGACGACACCGGGGCCCGCATCGTGATCTGGCCCGACGACGGACGCGCGCCCGAGCACGTCTCGCTCGCCGAGGCGAGCACCGAGCCGCGCCTGCGCACCACCGACGGCCTGCGCGAGCTCCGCGTCCGCGTGCGCTCGCCCGACGGACGCCGCTGGGTGCTCTGGCTGGGCCACGATCTCGGCCCGCACGAGGCCGCGATCACCGCGTACGACCGCACCGCCGCCATCGTCGTCGTGCTCGTCACGCTGCTGCTGCTCGGCGCACAAATTGCGCACGCGACCGGCCTCACGCGTCGCTTGCGCGGCCTCGCGCAACACATGCGCCGGCTGCGCGAGGGCGATCTCGCGTCCGCGCCGCCGCCCGATCGTGGTCGCGACCTCGTCGGCGAATTGCGCGACTCGATCGCGGACGCGACCGACCGCCTGCGCGAGGCGAAAGAAGCGCGCGAGCGCCTCGTCGCCGACGCCGCGCACGAGCTGCGCACCCCGCTCGCGACGATGCGCACCGCGATCGACGTCACGCTCCGCCGCGAGCGCTCCGCCGAGGATCTGCGCGACGCGCTCGAGCGCACGCGCGAGGAGGTCGACCGCCTCGCCGCGACCGCCGCCGATCTCCTCGAGCTCGCGAGCGGAGGGCGCGCGTCCGAGGAGCACGAGCCGCTCGATCTCGTCGCGCTCGCCGAGGACGCGATCCTCGCAGCCCGCTCGCTCGCCTCGGATCGCGGCGTCGATCTCGTGCTGCGCGGCGACGCGTTCGTGCCCACCGTCGCGGCGCCGCGCGCGCTGCGCCGCGCGATCGACAACCTCGTCGCGAACGCGCTCGCGTTCGCGCCCGAGGGCAGCGCCGTCGAGGTGCACGTCGAGCGCGACGGCGAGGCCGCACGGCTCCGCGTGCGCGATCACGGCCCCGGCATCCCCGACGCGCAGCGCGACGCCGTGTTCCAGCCCTTCCATCGCCTCGATCGCTCGCGCAGCGGCACCGGCCTCGGCCTCGCGATCGTGCGCGACGTCGCGACGCGCCACGGCGGACGCGCGTTCGCCCGCGCGCCCGACGACGAAGGCCCGGGCGCCGAGCTCGTGCTCGAGCTCGGAGCGCACGGCCGGACGGGATAGCTCGCACGGGTTTCGCGAATCGCGGTTTTTTCGCTATCGTCGCCAACCGCGTATGACCCAGGCACGCTGCATCCTCGCCGCCCGCTTCGTGAGCGCGCTCTTCGCATCGATGATCGCGCTCACCGCGATCCCAGCGCTCGCGCAGTCGAGGCCACGCGCGGTCGTGCTGCGCTTCGAGGGCTGGCGCGCCGAGCAAGCGCGCCGCGCCGCGATGCAAGGGCTCGAGCAGGGCTACGAGCTCGTGCCCGAGCAGGCGCTCGTCGACACCGCGTCGCGTCTCGGCGTCGACGTGAGCACGCCCGAGGGCATGGCGACGGTCGTCGAGGACCTGCGCGTGGAGCTCGTCGTCGGTGGCTTCGTCGAGGGCACCGGGCGCCGCGCGACGACGACCGTGTGGATCATGGACATCCGCGGCAACGAGCTCACGCGGCGCACCACGAGCGCGCCGAGCGGGCGCGGCGGCACGCAGGACATCGCCGTGGCCGCGAGCGAGGCGGCGGCCGAGGGCATCGCGGTGCTCCACCGCCCTCCGCCCGAGCCGATCGAGGTCCCGCGCGACGAGCCGGAGACCGCCCACGAGGTCGCGCCCGATCACCACATGATGCGCGAGGACGTGGACGTCTCGGGCCGCTGGAACCAGCCGATCGTGCGTGCGCTCGCCGGCCTCCGGATCCGCAACCGCACCGCCGCGATCTCGCCCAACGCGGAGCAGCACCGCTTCGACGCCGACTTCTTCCCGGACATCCAGCTCGCCGTGGAGCTGCGCCCGCTCGCGCTCTCCCCGGGCGCGGAGCGCGGCCTCTACTTCGCGGTGTCGGGCGGGTTCTCCGCGGGGCTCAGCTACGTGCGCCGCGACGGCCAGACGCGCGACATGATGACCTACGACTTCGAGGTCGACGCGGGCTACGGCCTCGTGCTCGCCGAGATGGTCGAGCTCGTCTTCTCCGCGGGCTTCGGCATCGACGGCTTCGATCTCAGCGACTGGCTCCCGACGCCGGGCGCGCCCGACTTCGCGTCGACGCTCTACACGTACATCCGTCCCGCGGTGCAGGGACGCATCCGCCTCGTGCCGAACCACCTGCTCGTCGCGGAGCTCGGCTTCGGCGGTCGCATCGTCGTCGACTCGGGCCCGATCCAGTACCTCGGCCCCGACGGAACCTCGAACGGCGGGATCGATCTCTTCCTCGGCCTCGCGGGCCAGCTCGACATCGGCTTCAGCTGGGCCGCGCGCTTCGCGTACCAGAGCTATTTCCTCGGCTTCAGCGGCATGCCCGCCGTCGCGGAGTCCGGCACCGACGAGTCGATCCAGATCTGGCTCATGGTCGGCTGGAGCTTCTGACCGGAACGACGTACGTCTCGCGGCCCCGGGCTCGTCCGGGGTCCTGACGGGATGCTGTTCAACAGCCTCGACTACCTGCTCTTCCTCGCGCTCGCGCTCGCCGGCTGGTGGGTCCTCGCGCGCGCCGGATGGGTGCGCCTCCTCTTCCTGATCGTCGCGTCGTGCGTGTTCTACGCGGCGTGGCAGCCCTGGTATCTCGGGCTGATCCTCGGCTCGACGCTGATCGACTGGCTCGTCGCCAAGCAGATCCACGCGCACGAGGACGACACGACGCGCAAGCGCTGGCTCTCGGTCAGCGTCGTGCTGAACCTCGGCCTGCTCGGCACGTTCAAGTACTTCGACTTCGGCTCGCGCGCGATCTCCGACGCGCTCGCCCCGATCGGGCTCTACCCGGACCCGGTCCTGCTGAACGCGATCCTGCCGGTCGGCATCTCGTTCTACACGTTCGAGTCCCTCAGCTACTGCATCGACGTCTATCGCCGGAAGACCGCGCCCGCGAAGAGCCCGCTCGAGCTGCTCTTCTTCATCACGTTCTTCCCGAAGCTCGTCGCCGGTCCGATCGCGCGCCCCGCGGACCTCCTGCCGCAGCTCGATCGCGCGCCGCGCGTCGACGTCGCGCGCGTCTCGAACGGCCTCTTCCTGATCGCGACCGGCCTCGTGAAGAAGGTCGTGTTCGCCGACTACGTCTCGGTGAACCTCGTCGATCGCGTCTTCGACAACCCCGACGCGTTCACCGCGGCCGAGGTCGTGATCGGCCTCTACGGCTTCACGCTGCAGATCTACGCGGACTTCTCGGGCTACACCGACGTCGCGCGCGGCTCCGCGAAGCTCTTCGGCATCGAGCTGCCCGAGAACTTCGATCGCCCGTACCAGGCCAAGAGCCCCGCCGAGTTCTGGCGTCGATGGCACATGACGCTCTCGACCTGGCTGCGCGACTACCTCTACTTCCCGCTCGGCGGATCGAAGCTCGGCGAGCGCCGCACGTACCTCAACCTCTGGCTCACGATCTTCCTGATCGGCCTGTGGCACGGCGCCGCGTGGACGTTCGTGATCTACGGCGCGCTGCAAGCGACTGCCGTCGTGCTGCATCGCCTCACGACGCGCGTGACCGGCAAGCCCGCGGGCGGGCCCGATCCGCTCTGGCTCACTGCGCTGAAGATCGCGGGGACCATGCAGTTCGTCGTGTTCTCGCGGATCCTCTTCCGCGCCGAGAGCCTCGACAACGCGGGCGAGATCGTCTCGCGCCTCGGCTCGGGCACCAGCTCGCTCGCGCAGATCGCGCCCGGCGTGTGGCTCGTGATGCTCGTCGGTTTCGCGATGCACTACACGCCGCGCGCGTGGTACGCGACCATGCGCGAGCGCTTCGTGGCGCTCCCGGCGATCGCACAAGGTGCGCTGCTCGCAGTCCTGGCCGGGGCCCTGCTGGAGCTTTCATCCACCCAGGTCGTCCCGTACATCTACTTCCAGTTCTGATGGCCACGAGCACCACCAAGCGCGCGCCCTGGGACGAGAAGCCCTACGGGCTCGACGACCCGTGCGACGCGACGCCCGAGGAAGCGCGGCGTGGCGTGGTGCACCTCGCGATCGTCGCCGCGGTGTTCGTGGTGATCGCGCTCGCGACGTACCTCGTGCCGCTCGACGCGATGCACGCGCTGCGTCCCTGGGAGCCCGGCGAGGACGTCCCGATCGCGCGGCTCTACGGGCGCGAGGCCGGCGAGGTCAGCGGCACCGCGATCGCGACCGGCGGTGCGAGCGCGGGCGGACCGCAGCAGGGCGCGCTCGACGACTCGGTGCTCGCCAACCTCGAAGACGAAGAGGACGACGCGCCGCCCCCCGAGGTCGAGCCCACGGATCCCGCGCAGCGTGCGACCGGCGTGCGCATCGATCCCAGCGAGCTCGAGGGTCTCGCGCGCGAGATCGAGGATCCGAACGGCACCGCGATGCGCGCGTTCTACGACGCGCTCCATCGCACCGCGTCGCGCGAGCCCGGCGCGATCACGCGCGTCGCGCACTACGGCGACTCCTCGATCGCGCTCGACGGCATCACCCAGACGGTGCGCGAGCGCATGCAGCACCGCTTCGGGGACGCGGGCCACGGCTTCGTGCTCGCGGCGCGCGGATCGATGCCCTATCGCCATCGCGGCATCCGCCACGAGTCGAGCGACGCGTGGCGCCTCATGGACATCACGCACCTACCGCTCTCCGACGGGCACTACGGCTACGGCGGCTACCAGGCGCGCTCGATCAGCGGCGCGACCGCGGAGTTCGGCACCGTCGAAGAAGGCCCGGTCGGCACCGCGGCGTCGCGCTTCGAGGTCCTCTACGAGCGCCATCCGCGCGGCGGCCGCTTCGAGATCCGCGTCGACGGAGGCGAGCCCCAGCTCGTCGACACGCGCGGCGAGCCGGTCACCGACGACGTGCACCGCGTCGTGATGCCCGACGGCCAGCACGAGATCACGATCCGCACCGTCGGCCACGGCGAGAGCCACCTCTACGGCGTGGTGCTCGAGCGCGACGGGCCCGGCGTCGTCTACGACTCGCTCGGCATGGTCGGCGCGCGCGCGCGTCGCTTCCTCGGCTTCGATCGCGCGCACCTCGCGCGCCAGCTCGAGCAGCGCGCCACGAACCTCGTCGTCATCGGGTACGGCGGCAACGACGCCGACGACGATCGCGACGAGGCGCAGTTCGAGGAGGACTTCCGCCAGGTCGCGCGCCTCGTGCGCCAGGCGCGCCCCGAGGCGTCGTGCTTGCTCTTCGCGCCGCTCGATCAGGCGGAGCGTGACGAGCGCGGCCGCATCCGCACGCTCGAGACCGTGCCGATGATCGTGAGCGCGATGCGCCGCGCGGCGCAGGCCGAGGGCTGCGCGTTCTTCGACACCTGGAGCGCGATGGGCGGCGAGGGCGGCATGGAGCGCTGGTTCCGCTCGCGCCCGCGCCTCGCCTTCGGCGACTTCCGGCACGCGACCCCCGCGGGCTATCGCGTGATCGGCAACATGCTCTACAAGGCCCTCCTCAAGGGCTTCTCCGACTACCTCACGCGCCGCTGAGCTTCCCGGGGGAGGCTGCGCGCCTCCCCTCTCGACCCGTCGAGCTGCGCGCGCGTCCCCTTCTTCTCGCGCTGCGCGGATCCAGCCCCGCGGGCGATCAGCGCTGCGGCGCGGGCTCGCTCGGCAGCTCGATCACGAACACCGCGCCGCCGCTCGGCGCGTCGTGCAGCGACACGCTCCCGCCGTGCGCCTCCGCCGCGCGGCGCACGATCGAGAGCCCCAGGCCCGTGCCGCTCGCCCGCGTCGTGAAGAACGGCTCGAACACGCGCTGCGCGAGCGCCGCGGGCACGCCGGGCCCGTGATCCTCGACCTCGATGCGCACCGCGTGGTCCTCGCCGCCGCTCACGCGCACCACGATCGGCGCGCCGTCGGGCGAGGCGAGCACCGCGTTCACGATCAGGTTGATCAGCGCCTGGCGGATCATCCGTCCGTCGACCCACGCCGCGCTCGCGTCGCCGTCGGTGGTGAGGCTCACGTGCGCCTCGGGGAAGCGCACGCGCACGCTCTCGATCGCCGTCTCCGCGATCGTCGCGACCGACTCCTGCTTCGGCGCCGGCGTGTGCGGCCGCGCGAAGTCGATCAGGTCGCTCACGATCTGGTTCAGGCGCCCCGCCTCCTCGCGCACGATCGCGATCATCCCGCGCGCGTCGCCCTCCGCGGGCACCAGCCGCGCGAGCACCGAGACCGCGTTCGAGATCGCGCCGAGCGGGTTCCGCACCTCGTGCGCGACCACCGCCGCGAGCTCGCCCAGCGCCGCGAGCCGCTCGCGCTCCACCCGCTCGCGCTGCGCGTCCGCGAGCCGCTCGTAGCTGAGCTGCAGATCGCGCAAGAGCCGCGAGCTCGTCACCGCCGCCGCGATCTGCCGCGCGAAGAGCCCGAGGAACGCCACGTCCTTCGCGGTCGGCAGCTCCTCGTGGAAGCTCAGCGGACCCCCGCGCGTGCGGAACACGAGCACGCCCTCGAGGTCCGATCCCGGCGTCCCGCGGCGCGAGAGCGGGAGCACCATCGTCCACGCGCGCGCCGTCGCCTCGGGCGACGGATCGTCGCGCGCGAACGCCGCGTCCACGCACTCGAGCAGCGGCGCGAACGACGTGGTCCGGCGCAGCTCGTCGGCGGTGCCGAAGCGCGGCTCGCGCTCCTCGGGCAGCGCGCCGAGGACCGTCGCGCACGCCTCGCGCGCGCGCTCCTCGGGCGGCTCTCGCCCCGGCACCGCGCGCACCACCGCGGGCACCAGCGCGCCCCCCTCGCGCACCACGAACGCGAGCGCCTGATCGAACGGGAAGAGCGCGAAGAGCATGTCCGCCGCGCGCTCGAGGATGCGCTCCGGGCTCGCGAGCCCCGCGACGTCGATCGCGAACTGGTTGAGCGCGTCGAGCCGCGCGATCTGTCGCCCGAGCTCGCGCTGCGAGAGGAAGAGCTTCTGCTCGGTGCGCACCAGGTGGCGCACTTGATCGTCGAGCGCCGCGTTCAGCCGCAGCAGCTCGCGGACGCGCGAGTCGCCGTCGTCGTGCCCGTCGTCGTTCATCTCGCTCGCGGGTACAGCGCGCAGAGCACCGCCGTGTAGTTGTGGAACCAAGTGCGCCCCGCGACCGGCGCGATCTCGCCGTACGTGTGCGCGCCGACCCAGGGCACCGCGTCGTCGAACTCGCGCTGCACCGGCGTGATGAGGCGCTCCGTGGTCTCGTGCCCGAAGAGCAGCGCGCCGCGCCCCGCGCACTCGAGGTCGAGCACCAGCAGCGGCTTCGCCCCGCGCCTCGTCGTGATCTCGCGCGCTGCCGCGATCGCGCGCGCGCACACCTTCTCGGGGTTGCGGATCGCGAGCTGCACGCGCGTGCCCTCGCGCAGCCCGGCCTGGAAGTAGAGCGCGCCCCGCGACGCATCGAGGCGCACCGGCACGCGCACCGTGAAGTCGTCGATGCCGAGCTCGTCGGCGCCGACCTTCTCGGCGACCAGCAGATGCGCGACGTGCATCGCCTCGAGCGTGCCCTTGCCGTCCGACAGGTACTCCTGGAAGAACGACCACGCGGGCTGATCGTCGATGCGCTCCATCCAGCCGCCCTCGGCGCGCGTGACCACGCGCTGACTGCCGACGAGATCGCACCCGTGCGTGACCAGCACCTCGGGCTCGACCGCGCCGCCGATCAGCAGCGCCGAGAGCCCGCCGTGCAGCACGCGATCGCCCTCGTACTGCCACGTGCGCTCGAAGCGCAGCAGATCGCCCGCGGTGCCGCCGACGATGCGCAACGACGCGGGCAGCGTCGCCTCGAGCGTCTCGAGCAGCGCGCGGCAGTCGCCCCCGACTCCGTCGGGGAAGAGCGCGAGCAGCGCCGCGTCCTCGCGCCCGCGCGCCGCGACCATCGACGAGAGCGCGCGGGCCGCGCCCTCGGGATCGTCGACGAACCCCGGCACCGAGAACGTCTCGAACCACATCTCGTCGGACGCGATCGCCGCGACCGTCGTCGCGTGCGTGACCTCCTCCGAGCCGTGGCGCGTGACGATCCCCTCGACCGAGCACCCGACGAGCGGCGCGCCACCCGTCGCCTCGCGCACGCCGCGCACGAGCGCCTCCTGATCGAGCCCCGCGGTCGCGAACACGATCACGATCGAAGGAGCACGGACCTCGAGCGCGCCGACCGCCTCGCGCGCCGCCTCGCGACCGGCGGTCGCGCCGTCGCGGTTGATGCTCCGGCCGACGCCCGCCCAGCTCCTCGTCGTCGTCATCCCCCGGACGTAGCCTACGCCCGAGCGACGCACTCTGTCTGCCAGGCGGACGACGCGCTCTGTCTGCGCAGCGGACGTCGTGCCGTCGCCAGCGAGCCGATTCGGCTCCCTCCCTTCAGCCCTCGATCGGCGCCTCGCGCTGCACGACGACGGTGCGCGTCGGGAACGCGAACGAGATCCCCTCGTCCTCGAAGCGCCGGTGCAGCGAGAGCAGCAGCTGCTGCTGGCGATCCGCGAACGCGTTGAAGTCGGGCGTCGTCACGTAGAACACCGTCTCGAAGTCGAGCGACGACTCGCCGAGCTTCACGAAGTGCGAGCGGTCGAAGCGCAGCCCCTCGATCGCCTCGATCGTCTGCCGCACGATCCCGGGGATCGCCGCGAGCTTCGCGTTGGGCGTGTCGTACTGCACGCCGAACGTCACGACCGCGCGCCGCTCGCTCATGCGCTTGAAGTTCCGGATGCGCGCACGCGAGAGATCGCTGTTCGCGAGCACGATCATCTCTCCGCTCAGCGAGCGCAGCTGCGTCGAGCGCCACCCGATCTTCTCGACCGTTCCCATGTACGTGTCGACGATGACGAAGTCGCCGAGGTCGAACGGGCGATCCACGTAGATCGAGAACGCCGCGAACAGGTCGCCGAGCACGTTCTGCACGGCGAGCGCCGCCGCGATGCCGCCGATCCCGAGGCCCGCGACGAGCGTGCTCACCTCGACGCCGAAGTTCGAGAGCACGAGCAGCACGAGCACCGCCCACACCACGAGGTTCGTCGCGAACCCGAGCGCCGCGCCCATCGTGCGCTGCCCCGGCTGCACGTCGACCCCGACGCGCGTTTCGAGCAGCAAGCGCACCGCGTTCGTGATCCAGCTCCCGACCTGGATCGCGAGCACGATGATCATCACGCGCCCGAGCCAGAGATCCCCGTCGCGCGGCAGGTCGAGCGAGCGCACCCCGGCCGCGACGCCCGCGACGAGGATCGTCATCGTGCTCGTCTGCTCGATGACCTTCACCACCACGTCGTCGAGGCGGGTCGCGGTGCGGTCGCTCAGCTTCGCGAGCCGCGACACCGCGAGCCGCTTCGCGATCACGAGCGCCGCGATCACCGCGGCCGCGACGAGCAGCGCGATCCCCCAGCGCAGCAGTGGGTTCCCGAAGAACCGGATGTCGAGGAGCTCCTCCATGATGGCCCTGACGTAGCGACGCCGCGGGGCGATCGCCACCGCCGCGTGCGCGTGAGAGCCTCTGCGCATGTCCCTCGTGCGCCTCGCCGCCCTCGCGCTCGTCGTCGCGATGCTCGTCGTCTCGAGCGCACGCGCCCAGCCTCCGCGCATGCGCCCGAGCGCCGCCGAGTGGTCGCGCGCCGAGGCCACGCTCCGCGCGCACGCCGAGCGCGAGTCGCGCGCGATCCTCGAGCTCACGCGGCAGCGCGCGATGGGCACGACGTTCTGGGTGCGCTGGCAGGCGGGCGGCGGTGGGCTCGTCGTGGTGCGCGGCGACGAGGTGCTGAGCGCGCGCGGCGACGCGACCGTCGCGCGCGTGCTGCAGCTCGATCGCTTCGTCGAGACGCGCTCGTGGGGCGCGCTCGAGCTGCTCCAGCTCGTGCGCCAGCTCGGCGAGCCCATCCCGCTCGAGCGCGACGTGATCGGCGCGACGTACGCGCGCGCCTTCCTGCGCCCCCGCCTCGAGCACGGTCCGGACGGCGCGCGCCTCGTGCTCCACGCGTTCCGCGAGGGGCCTCCCGAGGCCGAGCCCGAGCGCCGCTTCCACGTCACGCGCGCCGTGCTCACCGTCGATCCCGCCTACGCGCTCGCCTGGTCGCACGCCGACGTCGTGCTCGACGCGCGCGGCCGCGAACGCTGAATCGCGCTACATCCGCGCCGTGCCTCGCCCGCCTCGCGACGACCGCCGTTCTTCGTTGCCCACGCTGCGCCTGCGGCGCGCGCTGCGCGCCGCGCTCGAGGCGGGACACCCGTGGATCTGGCGCGACGCGCTCGACGCGTTCGACCTCGAGCCCGGCACCGTGGTGCGCGTCATCGACGATCGCGGGCCCGTCGCGACCGGCCTCGCGGAGCAGGGCGCGATCGGCGTGCGCGTGCTCTCGACGCGCCCGATCACGATCGACGCGACGTTCTTCGCGGAGCGCATCGCGCGCGCCGCGTCGCTCCGCGATCGCGTCGTGCCGCCCGACACCGACGCGTACCGCCTCGTGCACGGCGAGGGCGACGGTGTGCCCGGCGTGGTCGTCGACGTCTACACACACTGGGCGGTGATCGCGCTCGACGGCGCCGCGTCGGATCGCTGGCACGACGCGCTGGTCGCGGGCGTGCGCGCCGCGCGCCCCGCGCTCCGCGGCATCCTCGTGCGCACCGGCCGCCGCGAGTCGAAGAAGATCGAGCTCGCCGACGGCGAGGCGCCGCCGCCGCACGTCGACGTGCGCGAGCACGGCATGGTGCTGCGCGGCGATCTCGCGCACGGCCAGAAGACCGGGCTCTTCCTCGATCACCGCGAGTCGCGCTTCCGCGTGCGCCAGCTCGCGCGCGGGCTGCGCGTGCTGAACCTCTACGGCTACACCGGCGGCTTCTCGATCGGCGCGGGCCTCGGCGGCGCGATCGAGGTCGACACCGTCGACGTCGCCCCCGCCGCGCTCGAGCTCGCGCAGCAGTCGTGGTCGCTCAACGGGCTCACGGCGCCGCACCGCACCCACGCGCGCGACGTCCCGGAGTTCCTCGAGGAAGCGCGGGCGCGTGGCCAGCGCTGGGATCTGATCGTCGCGGACCCGCCGAGCTTCGCGCCGAACGAGGCGTCGCTCCCCGCGGCGATGAAGAGCTACCGCGCGCTCCACCGCGCGTGCCTGCGCGCGCTCGAGCCCAACGGCCTCTATCTCGCCGCGTCGTGCTCGAGCCACGTCGATCGCATCGCGTTCGATCGCACGCTGCGCGAGGCCGCGGAGAAGATCGGCCCGGTGCAGGTGCTCGAGCGCTGGGGCGCGCCGGCCGACCACCCGCGCCTCGCGGCGTTCCCCGAGGGCGACTACCTGAAAGTGGTTCTCGCTCGCCGCCTGGACTGACACATCGGCTCGCCGTCGCGAGGGCCCTCCCGTCCGCGTGCGGAGCACGCTCCCGTGCGGGCCCTCGCGCCAGCGAGCACTCCAGCCTGGACTGACACATCGGCTCGCCGTCGCGAGGGCCCTCCCGTCCGCGTGCGGAGCACGCTCCCGTGCGGGCCCTCGCGCCAGCGAGCACTCCAGCCTGGACTGAGCGCGCGGATCGCGAGGTCGGCCGCGCGCTCGCGGTGGGAGCGACCGACGTCGTCTTCCCGGGCCCGAGGATTGCGCTGTCGGCGGCCGTGGGGGTCATCCGGCGCGCGGAGATGCCGGCGAAAGACGCCGGTGGTGCCATGTCGCGCGCGGCGGTCGCGTCGCGAGCGGTCGCGCCGGCATGTCGCGCGCGGCGATCGCGTCGCGACGCGTCGCGGAGCAACCCTGCGCGCGGCGATTGCGTCGCGACGCGTCGCGGAGCAACCCTGCGCGCGGCGATTGCGTCGCGACGCGTCGCGGAGCAACCCTGCGCGCGGCGATTGCGTCGCGACGCGTCGCGGAGCAACCCTGCGCGCGGCGCGGACGCTGCGACCGGCCGCGGACCCACCCCGCACGCGCCGGCGTCCGCTCAGCCGCCCAGCGCCCGCCCGATCAGCGACTGCGCGCGCTCCGAGAGCGACGGTGCCGCCGCGAGCGCCGCTGCGTGCCCGGTGTCGCTCATCTTCGCCCACGTCTTGCGCAGGATGTCGATCACCTTCGCGTCGTCGTGCTGCGCCGCGAACGCGTCGAAGCCGTGCGCGAGGAACACCAGGCACGCGCAGTCCTCGAGCGCCTGCGTGTCGGCGTCGCTCGCGAGCTTCTGCTTCTGCACGATCGACGCGACACGCGCGACCGTGCCCTCGTCCCAGCCCTCGGCGCGCATGATCTCGCTCGCCCGCTGCGCGTGCATCGCCCCGAGCTCGCGCCGCCACTTCAGGTAGCCGACGCGCCCCTCGGGGTACGTCGCGCGCGGCACCTTCCAGCGCTCGACGTGCTGCGCGCGCACCGCGATGCGCAGCGCGTCGCTCGCGTCGGGCCGCAGCGCCGCGAGCGCCGCGCTCATCCGGCGTCCGTAGGTGACCGCCTCGCCGGTGGGATCGGCCGCGTTCACCGCGTCGATCGCCGCCAGCGTCCGCTCGAGCCGCTCGTCGTTCGTCACCCGGACCTCCGAGTCTCTGTTACTACTCCGCGCGATGTTGGACGACCGCCTGACCGCCGACGAGCGCCGCGCGCTGCTCTTCCTGATGACGTCGGTCGCGCTCGCCGACGGGAAGCTCTCGGACTCCGAGGTCCGCTTCGTCCAGCGCCTCGCGCTGCCGGTGGGCATCGAGGTCGGCGAGCTGCTCGCGATGGTCGACGAGGCGCACGAGGGCGAGCTCTGCGCGCGCCTCGCGCGCCCGGTCGCGGCGCGCATCGCGGTGCTCGAGCTGCTGCGCCTCGCGCACGTCGACGACGTGTACACGCACGTCGAGGAGGCCGCGATCCACGAGCTCGCGACGCGCCTCGGCGTGGACCTCGCGCGCGTCGAGAAGCTCGAGTCGTGGGTGCGCCGCGAGTGGCAGCTGCTGTCCGAGGGCCGCCGCCTCGTGGACGAGGGCTGATGGATCGGCTCCGCCTGTTCACGCGCTTCCTGCGCATCGCGTGGGTGTTCGTCGCCGCGCCGTTCCGCTACCTCGGGCGCCTGCTGGTGGCGGAGGCGCCGCCCGACGCCGCGACGCGCGAGCGCTGGCAGGGCGAGATCTTCGCGAGCGCGCTCGAGTCGCTCGGCGCGACGTACGTGAAGTTCGGGCAGATCCTCGGCTCGCGGCCCGACCTGCTGCCGCCGGGATGGCTCGCGGCGCTCGCGCGCCTGCAGGACGACGTGGCGCCGGCGCCGTGGTCCGCGATGCGCGCGATGCTGGAGTCCGAGCTCGGCCCCGAGCGCCTCGCGCGGTTCGTGGAGATCGACGAGACGCCGCTCGCGGCGGCCTCGGTCGCGCAGGTGCACGTCGGCGTGCTCGACACGGGCGAGAAGGTCGCGATCAAGATCCAGCGCCCCGAGGCGCGCGCGCAGATCGAGCGCGACCTCTTCCTGATGCGCGCGATCGCGAGCGCGCTCGATCGCATCCCGC
Organism: Sandaracinus amylolyticus; assembly: GCF_000737325.1. Lineage (NCBI taxonomy): Bacteria > Pseudomonadati > Myxococcota > Polyangiales > Sandaracinaceae > Sandaracinus > Sandaracinus amylolyticus. The sequence continues at coordinate 6,549,458 of NZ_CP011125.1, read as the reverse complement.
AGCTGCGCCTGCTGTCGATCCCGGGCTCGGTCGATCGCTTCGGCGAGGCGCTCTCGAACCAGCTCGACTTCACGCTCGAGGCCGCGAACAACCGGCGACTCGCGAAGAACTTCAAGCGCGAGAAGAAGGTGCGCCTGCCGGTGATCCACGACGCGCTCTCGACGCCGCGCGTGCTGACGATGCAGTTCGTGGACGGCGTGAAGGCGACGCAGCCCGAGCGCGTGGGCGGCGATCGCGTGGAGCTCGCGGAGCGCGGCGGGCGCGCGATCCTGCAGATGGTGTTCGCGGACGGCTTCGTGCACGCCGACCTGCACCCCGGGAACATCCTGCTCGCCGACGACGGGACGATGACGTTCCTCGACCTCGGCATGGTCGCGGAGATCCCGCCCGACCTGATGCGCCCGTGGTGCGAGACCTTCCTCGCGCTCGCGCAGAAGGACGGCGCAGCGGCGGCGCGGCTCTTCTACGTGCACGCGCCGAGCGTCGGGAAGAGCGACTACGACGACTACGAGCGCGACGTGCTCGAGTACCTCTCGAAGCTCTGGGACGTGCGGCTCGGCGACATCGAGGTCGGCGCGGTGGTGAGCGGCATGATGAACGTGCTGCGCCGGCATCAGGTGCAGATCGAGCCGGTGTTCACGGTGGTGAACGTCTCGCTGCTGGTCGCCGAGGGGCTGGGGAAGCAGCTCGATCCGACGATCGATCTGGTGAACCTCGCGGTGCCGTACCTGCTGCAGGCGCAGCTCGCGGCGCCGCCGGGGAGGGCGCCGCGGCGCGAGGTGCAGCGTCGCGCGGAGGGGCGCGCGGCGGCGAATTGAGGTGGAGCGAAGGATTCGTGGAGCGGGGGGGCTTTGAGCCGGCGGATCACGGTGCTATCCTCGGCCGCGTCGAGTTTCGTTCGTGCCCGTCCGTGCTCCGAGATCCTGGCCCTCTTGGTTCGTTCCCGCGATCGTCGTGGGCGAGCCGCCGGTGTCTCGTTCCGTGCACGCGATGCGTTCCGCCCGCAGGTCCCATCCATGTCCGTCGAGCCCGTCCTGCATGAACGTGGCGAGCCCCGCTGCGCGGCCAGCAGACGTGTGGACCAGCAGAGGTATCGAGCGAGGTGACACGTAGCGAACGCGCTGCGTGCGAAGAGGCTGCGGGCGTCGAGCCCGCACGGGAGGGTCGCGAAGGCGACTCGCCCATGAGGAGAAGGCCGTAGGGAGAGAGAGTGGATCGATGTCGAAGAAGCTTTTCGTGGGTGGTCTGAGCTGGGGAACGACGGACGAGGGACTGCGGCAGGCGTTCGAGCGTTTCGGTGACGTGTCGGAAGCCAAGGTGATCACCGATCGCGAGACCGGTCGTTCGCGTGGCTTCGGGTTCGTCACGTTCGCCGACGGTGCGGCGGCCGATCGTGCGATCCAGGAGATGGATGGCGCGATGCTCGACTCGCGCACCATCAACGTGAACGAGGCGCGTGAGCGCACGCCGCGCGGTCCGGGCGGCGGCGGTGGCGGCTTCGGCGGCGGTGGCGGCGGCTACGGTGGCGGCGGCGGTGGCCGTGGCGGCTACGGTGGCGGCGGCGGCGGCCGCGACTTCGGCGGCGGTGGCGGCGGTTACGGCGGCGGTGGCGGCGGCTACGGCGGCGGTGGCGGCGGCTACGGCGGCGGCGGCGGTGGCTACGGCGGCGGTGGCGGCGGCTACGGCGGTGGTGGCGGCGCGCCGGGCGGCGGCGGCAGCGGTGGCCGTGGTGGCAGCGGCGGCGGCGGGCGTGGGGGCGGCGGTGGCCGTCCGGAGCGCAAGCGTCGTCGTGGCGAGGACGACGACGGCGAGTGGTGAGATCCGCGCGTCTTCGCGCGACTGATCTCCCCACGAAAAGCTGAGGACGAAGGCCGCACCGGCGTCACGCGATGACGCCGGCTGCGGCCTTCTGTCGTTCTCGCCGGGCGCCGCGCGCCCCCGGTCGACCGTCCGCGCTGCGCGCAGGTCGCGCTCGCGCGTGGGTCGTGGGCTCACTCGTCGACGTCGAGGTCGTCGTCCTGCGCGGTGATCCCGTACTTCTTCATCAGCTTGCGGAAGTACTTGCGGTCGATCTCCGCCTCGCGCGCGGCGTGCGAGATGTTGCCGTTGTTCTTCTTGAGGAGGCCCGCGATGTAGTCGCGCTCGAAGCTCGCGACCCAGCGCTCCTTCGCGTCCTTGAACGTGCCCTCGAGCTCCGACGCGCGGAAGTCGGGCAGCGGGATGGACACGTCGGTCTCGCTGTCGTTGTCGCGCGGGACGCCGCGCGGCCACGCGATGTGCTCGGGCACGTCCGCGAGCTCGACGGTGTCGCTCTCCGAGAACGACACCGCGCGCTCGATGACGTTGTGCAGCTCGCGCACGTTGCCGGGCCAGTCGTACTGCGAGAGCCGGTCGAGCACGCCCGGCGCGAACTGCGTCACGCGGCGATGCCCCTCGCGATCCTTGTTGAAGTGGCCGTGATCGAGGAAGTGCCGCGCGAGCAGCTTCACGTCGTCGCGACGCTCGCGCAGCGGTGGGAGCACGAGGCGCACGACGGTGAGGCGATAGAAGAGATCCTCGCGGAAGCGCCCGGCGCGCACTTCTTCCTCGAGGTTGCGGTTGGTCGCGGCGACGATGCGCACGTCGACCTTGATCGGCTTGGTGCCGCCGATGCGCTTCACCTCGCGCTGCTCGAGCACGCGCAGGAGCTTCGGCTGGAGATCGAGCTGCAGCTCGCCGAGCTCGTCGAGGAACACGGTCCCGCCGTTCGCCATCTCGAACACGCCCTGGCGGGTCTGGTGCGCGCCGGTGAACGAGCCCTTCTCGTGCCCGAAGAGCTCGCTCTCGATCAGGTTCTCCGGCACCGCGCCGCAGTCGAACACCATGAAGGGTCCGCCCTCGCGCTTGCTGGCGCCGTGGATCGTGCGCGCGACGACGTCCTTGCCGGTGCCGGTCTCGCCCTCGATGACGACGGTCGCGTCGGTCGGCGCGATCTTCTCGAGGATCGCGTAGATCTCGCGCATCTTCCGGTCGCGCCCGATGATCTCGCCGTAGCGATCGGTCTCGGTCGGGACGATGCGCACGCGCTCGTCGAAGGGCTGGAAGCGGATCTCGGTCTTGCCGAGCGTGATGACGACGTCGGGGCGCAGCCACGCTTCGCGGATGCGCACGCGGTTCACGAACGTGCCGTTCGTCGAGTCGAGATCCTGGATGAGGTACTGGTCGCCCTCGACGAAGATGCGGCAGTGATTGCGCGAGACCGTCTCGTCTTCGAGGACGAGATCGTTGTCCTCCATCGCGCCGATGTTGACGACGTCCTTGTCGAAGAGCCGCTCTTCGACTTGCCCTTCGCGCGCGACGACGAGCTTGCAGCGACGCAGTGTGATCGTCGCGGGACGACCGTCGATGTAGGTGATCTTGGTCGCGGAAGCGGGAATCGCGTCGGCGTCGGACATCCGCGCGCACACTTACCGCGGGCCGAATATGGGGTCAACGGTCCCCACGTGATCGCCCCCTGAACGGTGTACTGCGAGTCCTGTCTTGTTGCCGCCCCGAAAAGATCGTGACAGCCTCGGCAAAAGCGGGTCTGCATGGACGGCCAGGCGCTCTTCGACAAGGTCGTGGCCGCATCGGGCGTGAGCGCGGTGCTCGCCCCGGGACTCGTCAAGCGCGCGCTCCTGGACGGGAAGGTCCAGATCGAGGCCGCGACTGCCGCCGACTATCGCGCTGCGCTGCCGCGGATCTTGGCGCGGATGCGCGCGTACATGCCGGAAGAAGAAGCGCAGCGTCGCGCGCGGCGGATCGGCGCGATGCTCGCGCAGGTCGAGTCGGGGCGGACGCTCGTCGAGGGCGAGGACGAGACCGACTGGTCGCTGGTCGGTCGCGTGAACGACGCGCTGCGAGCGGGCCCGCCTGCCGAGGGCGTGCGTCGCAGCTCGACGCAGAGCGGTGAGCGCTCGCTCGACGAGCTCGACGACGACATCACCGTGCTCGGCCGCCGCTACACCGCGCACGAGCGCGAGCTGCTGCGCAAGGCGGGCGCGCCGGTGAAGGATCCGACGCAGCCCTTCACGATCCCGCCCCGCACCGGCTCGGGCGACGACGAGCGCTGAGCGCGCGCTGATCTCCCGGGGAGCTCAGTGCGCGGCGCCTTCGCCGCTGCCGCCGCGGAACACGAAGTACGCGGCGCCGCAGAGACAGAGCGTCGCCCAGACGAGATCCATCGAGAACGGGCGGCGCATGTAGAGCACGGCGAACACCATGAAGACGATCATGGTGATCACCTCCTGCATCACCTTGAGCTGACCCAGGTTGAACGTGCCGAACCCTGCGCGGTTCGCGGGCACCTGGAGGCAGTACTCGAAGAAGGCGATGCCCCAGCTCACCAGGATCGCGATCCAGAGCGGGCGATCACGCAGCGTCTTGAGGTGCCCGTACCACGCGAACGTCATGAAGACGTTCGACAGGACGAGCAGCCCGATCGTCCTCAGCCACACCGACGACATGGATCGATCACGGCGTGGGCTCGCCCTCGGGCGGCGCTTCCGCGGCGCTCTCGTCGGTCGCCGCGCTCTCGTCGGTGGCGCCCATCTCCTCCGCGCCCTCGTCGACCTCGGCGTGCTCGTCCTCGCCCGCGAGGCTCTCCGGCGGATCCATGCGGATCGGGCGCATGCGGTCGTACTCGACGGTCACACCCGCCTGGGTGCGGAGGCGCTCCACGAGCTCGTCGATCGCGGCCTGACGGCGCTCGCGCCACAGGCGGAGGCGGATCGACGGCGAGGCTTCCTCGAGGCTGCGATGCTCGGCGGGACGACGGCCGGTGAGCTTCACGACGCTCCACTGACCGCCGATCTCGACCGGCTGCGAGACGTCGCCGACCTCGGTGAGCCCGAACGCTGCGCGGACCAGCGCGGCGTCGACCGCCGGGTCGGTGCTGTTCGGCGCGCGGCCCTGGTCGTCGAAGTAGCGGAGATCGCCGCCGCGCGCGCGGCTCTCGGCGTCGAGGCTGCGCTCCTGCGCGATCGAGCGGAAGGTGCGCGCATCGGCCTCGCGCAGCTGCGGCAGCACGGCGTCCGCGTCGGCGCGCGTCGCGAGCAGGATGTGGCTCGCGCGGCGGAGCTCGGGGCGGCTGAACTCCTCGGGGTGCGCTTCGTAGAACGCGCGCACGTCGTCCGTGGAGATCGACTCGGGCGTGATGCGCTCGTCGAAGCGCTCGCGCACGAACTGCTGCACCGCGGCCTGCGACGTCGCCTGGCGCACCTCGGGATCGTCGCCGAAGCCCTGGCGCGCGGCCTCGCGCGCGAGGAGCTCGAAGCGCACCATGTTCTGCACGAGATCGCGCAGCTGCGCGGGGTCGCGATAACGCGCGCGCATGAAGGGCGACTGCCGCGCGACCTGATCCTCGATCTCGCCGACCGTGACGCGCACGTCGCCGACGCGCGCGACCACCTGCGCGCGACGCGCCTCGTCCTCGGGGGTGCGCGTCGCGGCCGGCGTCGGTGCCGGCGGGGTCGGCAGCGTGGGATCGACCTGCTGGGCCGTGCTTGCATAGGGAAGCGCGACGAGGGCGGCGCCCGCGAGCACGGCGGCGATCAGGAGCGTGGCGATCCGGCGCATCGGCGGGCCTTCATTCCATGCACGAAAACGAGGGTCAAGCGTGCTCGGAAGCCGTGGGCGGCCTCAGAAGCCGTAGCCCACGGAGCCGCCGAAGCTGAAGCCGTAGCCGTTGAACGCGGTGTCGACGCGGATCTGGATCTGGCGGATCGGCTTGAAGCGGAACGAGACGCGCGGGAGGTCGATCGTCGCGAAGATCGGCGGGACGCCGCCCTCGCCGAAGTAGAACGGGTTCGCGCCCGTGATGTGCTGGTAGGTGCCGCCGCGCTGGCGCGTGTTGTCGAGGCGACCGTTGGAGCCGGGCATCTCGATCGGGGTCTCGCAGCGATCGCCGGTCGCACCGTCGGGGCCGGGGCAGGGCATCCAGTTGCTGCCGCTGCCGGCCGCGTCGATCGCCTCGGTGCGGTAGAGGTCGCCGACCACGCCGCCGACGCCGAGGCCGAGGCCGATCTCGATCGCGAACCAGTCGGCGATCGGGATCGACCACGAGAAGCCGAACCAGCCGTAGACGACGCCGAGGTTGCTCTCGATGTACTCGGTCTCGCCGATCGGGTCGTTCTCGCCGCGGAGGAAGCCGTTCCAGCCCATCCCCTGGTAGAAGACCTCGACCTGGATGTTGAAGCCGTTGCGGCGGTAGTTGAAGTACGCGCCGACCGCGCCGTTCACCGGGACGTCGTAGCCGTTGGGGAACGCGACGCCGCCGACCTCGAACGGATAGCTCGGCAGGACGAGCGCGCGCGCGAGCGCGCCGACGAAGAAGTAGTCGCGGTTCTCTTCCTCGTGGGGATCGATGCCGTCGTCGCGGCGCTCGACCGTGGTCTGCTCCTCGAGCAGCGCCTGCTCGTCGGACAGCTGGGTGTCGGAGCCGGGCGCGGTCTCGTCGGTCGCCGTCGCGGTGGGGGCGTCCTCGGCCGGCGTGGCCTGCGCGGACGCGCGTGGAGCCGCGAGCGAGAGCACGAGCGCGGTGAGGAGCGAAAGCGAGGCGATGCGAGTCATGGACGCGCATCCTAAGCGGTGACGCGGATCGCGTGGAAGAGGCGGCGCGTCGTCCGTGTGCGCGGGCTCAAGCGCGGATCACACGTTCGGGATGCGGATCTGCGAGGCGAACGTCGCCGCGAGCATCGTGAAGAGCACGCACGCGAACATCGTCGCGAGCGAGAGCCAGAGCAGGAACGCGAGCGCGCCGCGCCGCGCCTCGATGCCCTGCATGCGGGAGACCGCGACGATCTGGATCCACGTCGACCACACGCCGAACGCGAAGCCGATCGCGCCGCCGAGCGGACCGACGAACGTGAGCGGTGTGACGATCGGGACGAGCGCCGCGGTCGCGCTCGCGTAGCAGAGCGCGCGGACGATCACGTGGTAGGGGCGGCGCAGCCCGCCGACCGCGCGCAGCGCGATCCACCAGAACGACGCGGCGACGAACGTGCTGACGAAGAACAAGAGCGGCGCGACCGCGAGCTGCGCGAGGAACGCTTCGTCCGATGCCGCCCACAGGAGCTGGCGCATCACGGGATCGGCGCGCATCTGGGCGCGCGTCTGCTCGGCGAACACGAGGTTCCAGCCGGTGCTCGACGCCGCCGCGACGAGGTGCAGGAGCAGGCCGAGCGCGACGGTCGGCGCGAGCGCGCGCTCGCGCGTGCGCTGCGAGAAGAACGCGTGCGGCCGGGTGATCACGCCGGCGACGGTGCGCACGAGCGCGCGCACGACGCCGAGCTCGCGACGCTGCTCCCACGGGATGACGCCGTCGCGCTCCGACTCGCACGACGCGCAGAGCACGGCGCCGGTGGCGAGCACGTGCGTGCACGCGACGCACGCGACGCGCTGGCAGCGCGAGCACGTCGCGTGACCGGGGCGATCGGGGTGCGCCGCGCAGCTCGCGGGATCGTGCGACGTCGGCGCGTCGATCGGGGTGGGCGGGATCACGCCGGCGATCCTGACGCCGCTCGGCGGGTGTGCGCCAGCACGGCGTCGGCGAGCGCCGCGGCGCCGCGCCAGTGCATGTTGTGGCCGACGCCGGGGAGCTCGATCTCGTGGGCGCGCGCGATCGCGGCCACGCGCTCGGCGTGATCGGCGGTGCGGAAGCCGTGCTCGGTGGACACGACGAGCACCGGGACGTCGATGCGCGCGAGGAGCGCGCGGAAGCTCTCGGGGCGGAACACGCGCGGCGAGCTGGTGCGGTGCATCGGATCGAAGCGCCACGCGAGGCCGCCCTCCACGGGGCGCGTGCTCTTCTCCGCGAGGAAGCGCGCGTGCGCGGGATCGAGATCGGCGTTCTGGGTGAGGAGGCGCTTGGCGGCCTCGTCGAGATCGCGCATCGGTCGCGGCGTCGCGGCGCGCACGCGCGCGACCGAGGAGAGCCAGCCCGCGATGCGATCGGGCGCGGCCTCGAGCGCGATCGCGGGCGGGCCGAGGCCTTCGCACAGCGTGAGCGTGAGCAGGCCCGCGGGGCGCGTGCTCGCGAACATCGCGCTCGCGGTGCCGCCCATCGAGTGCCCGAGCCAGTGGTGCGGCGCGCCGTCGGTGAGCTGCGGCGCGAGCTCGACGAGATCGAGCAGATAGTCCTCGAAGTGATAGTAGCCGCCGCGCCCGATCCACTCGGTGTCGCCGTGACCGCGCCAGTCGAACGCGAGCACCCGATGCCCGGCGCGCGCGAGGTGCTGCGCGAGGAAGTGGAAGCTCCACGCGTGATCGAGGAAGCCGTGCGCGCAGACGATCGGCGCGCCGCGCTCGTCGGGCGGGGCCCACTCGAGCACGCGATGGGAGAGGCCGTTCGCGACGTGGCGCGACTCGCGCGGCTGGATGTCGCTCACGCGGACCCTCGCGCGAAGCGACGCGGATCGAGCGCGGCGGCGTCGGGGATCGACGTGCCGCCCTCCGCGATCATCTCGGCGATCAGCACCGCGGTGAGCGGCGCGAGCAGGATGCCGTTGCGGTGGTGGCCCGTCGCGAGCCAGAGGCCCTCGGGGCCGGCGGGACCGACCAGCGGGAGCTCGTCGGGGCTCGCGGGGCGGAAGTTGACCGCGCTGCTCACGAGCGGTGCGTCGGCGAGCGCGGGGAACACGCGCGTGGCGCGCGCGATCACGGTCGCGACGCCGCCGAGCGTGACCTCCTTCGCGAAGCCGGCGTCCTCCATCGTCGCGCCGCAGACGATGCGTCCATCGGGGCGCGGCACGACGTAGCCGCCCGCGCCGAACACGATGCGCGATGCGATGCACGGCCGTCGCTCGGTGTGCACGAGCTGGCCGCGGATCGGGCGCACGACCTGCGCGGGGGCGGGGAGGCCGGGCACCAGCGCGGTCCAGCTCCCGGCGGCGACGACGACGTGCGCGGCGTCGATCGCTCCGTCGTCGACGAGCACGCCCGTGACGCGTGCGCCCTCGGTCCGGACACCGCGCACCGTCGCGCCCGAGCGGAAGCGAGCGCCGGCGCGCTCGGCCGCGATCGCGAGCGCGCGCAGCAGCACGGGCGGCTCGACCTGCGCTTCTTCGCGGAGATCGATCGCGCCGCGCACCGCGGGACCGAGCTCGGGCTCTCGCAGGCGCGCCTCGCCGGCGTCGAGGTGCTCGGCCTCCGCGCCGCCCTCGATGAGCGCGCGCGCGCGCGCCTCGAGGTCCTCTCCGTCCTCGGTCGCGACGATCATCGCGCCGCAGCGACGGAACCCGACGTCGACGCCCGCGCGCTCTCGCAGCTCCTCCGCGAGCCGCTCGTGGAGCTCGCGGCTGCGCACCCCGCAGCGCGTCGCGACGCCGGGCTCGCCGTGCTCGATGCGCGGCGCGAGGATTCCGGCCGCGACGCTCGACGCCTCGGCGCCCGGCACGCTGCGCTCGAGCACCACCGGGCGCAGCCCGCGCGTCGCGAGCCGCAGCGCGATCGCGCAGCCCATCACGCCTCCACCGATCACCACGACCTCGGGCGACGACACGCGCGAGAAATGCGGCAGCGGCCCCAGCGAGTCAATGCGTGGCGGTCCCGCGCGAACACCGGGTTGCGACGTGGAGCTTCGGAGGCGGACGGCCGAGCGCGGGGCGCGCGTCTCGGCCCCTCTCCTGCTCCTCCTGCTCTCCTCAGAGGAATTGCCCTTCTCTTCTACTCCCAGCGGCGCCGGCGATTGGCACTCTCGAGCGCGAGCGCGCCAATCAGAGCTGGATTCCCGATTGGCGTGCTCATGTCGCCGGTCGAGAGGTCTGCGATGCACGGCACGCGATTGCGAGGCCGCGCGGCGGTGATCGCAGTGGCGACGTGCCTCGCTGCTGCATCGAGCCCGTCGCGCGGTGAGGCCCAGGTCGAGCGAGCGACGGTGCTGCGCGCGCTCGGCGCGCTCGACGCCTACGATCTACGAGGCGTCTCCGCGACGTTCGACGCGATCGAGCTGCTCACGCCGACGAACCCCGCGGTGAGCGGGATCGGCGGTGAGCCGCGCCTCGCGCGCGCTCGCGCGGCGACGGACATCTGGCTCGTCTCCTACCTCGATCCGAGCCAGCGCCGGCTCGAGCAGCGCCTCGCGCGGGCGATGGGCGTCCCGAGCTTCTCCATCGAGCCGACGCTGCGCGACGAGCTCCAGCAGCTCGATCGCGGCGAGCTCCGCGACGCCGCGCGCGACGTGCGCCAAGGGCTCGCGCTGCGCGATGCGATCGAAGCGGGCGAGCCGGTCTCGTTCGCGGGCACGACCGGCGTGCGTCGCGATGCGCTGCTCGTGCACGTCGTCGGGACGGCGATCCAGGACGGCGACGACTCCGAGCTCGTGTCGTGGTTCGACGATCCGTGCGGCGAGGGCGCGCCGTGCGATCCGCCTTACTCGAGGTGGGCCGCGCCGAGCCGCGTGATCGCCGCCGCGCTGGTCGAGGCGAGCGCAGCGTACGACCGGCTCGATCAGTCGTGGCAGCAGGGCGACGCGTTCGCGCGCGCGGTCTGGCCGGCGCTCCAGGACGATGCGCGCCGCCTGAGCAACCACGTGCACCACCCGGCGCCGATCCTCGCGGCGGACGCGCCCATCTCGCACGCGCCGTACGACGACGGAGACGCGGCGCGCGCCGACCTCGTCGTCGGCGTGGGCGCGAGCGGCGTGCGCCTGATGCGCGTCCCGGCGGTGCGGGTGCGCGAGGGACGGCTCGAGCCGATGGCCGAGGAGACCCCGCCGATCGACGTCGACGTGCCGAGCGCGGCCGACGCGGAGCCCGCCGCGCTCGGCACGCTCGTCGAGCGATTGCGCAGGGTCGAGCTGGCGCCCGACGCCGTCGTCGCGATCGGCGCGGCGGACGACGTGCCCGCGGAGCGCCTCCAGCGCGTGCTCGCGTCGATGGTCGCGGCGCAGCGCGCACCGACGACGCTCGTGCGCGCCGCGAGCGACGGGAGCCTGCGCGCGGTCCCGACGCGGGTGATCGACGACTACGCGGCGGGCGCGCCCGGTGACGTGCTCGTCGAGCTGCGCCCGACGGGCTACGCGGTGAGCGGTCGCGACCGGGACCCCGCGGAGATCCCGCGCGTCGCCGCGATGAGCCTCGCGCCGCTCGACGAGGACGCGCTCGACGCGCTGATCGGATCGGTGCCGGGGCGACGCGTCGTCGTACGCGCCGCCGGCGCGCTGCCGGCACGCGAGCTGATCGACACCGCGTTCCGCGTCGCCGAGGACGGCGATCTGGTGGCGCTGGTCGGGCAGTAGCGCCATTCTCGGCGCCGATGTCCGCCGCTGCAGTCTCGTCCGAGCCGTCGATCCCGACCGTCGATCTCGCCGATCTCGCGTCCACTGCCGATCCCGCTGCCCGCGCGCGCGCCGTCACCGCGCTGCGCGAGGCGTTCGGTGTGTACGGCCTCGTCTACGTGAAGGGCCACGGCGTGAGCGACGTCGGCGCGCTCTACGATCGCTTCGACACGTTCACGTCGCGCAGCCTCGAGGAGAAGCAGCGCTTCAACCGCAGCGACCTCTGGTACCAGCGCGGATGGACGCCGCCCGACACCGAGAAGGCGGTCGTCGCGAGCGGTCAGCCGGACTTCAAGGAGTGCTGGTTCTGCGCGCCCGAGCCGCTCCCCGCGGAGATGAAGGCGCAGTACCCCGAGATCTTCGCCGACAACGTGTGGCCGGGCGACGAGGAGCTCGAGGCACGCGCGATGCGCGCCGGGCACGAGCTGCACCTCGCGGGGCTCGCGCTGCTGCGCGGATGCGCGCTCGCGCTCGGCCTGCCCGAGGGCTCGCTCGCGTCGCGCTGCGAGGGTGGCGCGCACGTGTTCCGCCTCTTGCGTTATCTCCCGCTCACCGCCGCGCAGACGAAGCAGAAGATCCTCTGGGGCGAGGAGCACACCGACTTCAACCTGCTCACGCTGCTCCCCGGCGGGCGGTTCCACGATCCGAGCGGCGAGGTCGCGCCCGCGCCCGACAGCGGAAGCGGGCTCTACCTGCGCACGCGCCCGAGCGCGGAGCACCCCGATGGCCAGCTCGTGCGCGGCACCGCGCCGGCGGGCTGCATCGTCGCGCAGGTCGGTCAGCAGCTCGAGATCCTCAGCGGCGGAACGTTCCTCGCGACGCCTCACGTGATCACCGCGCCGCACACGCCGGGCTGGTCGCGCTTCAGCGCCGCGCACTTCGTCCATCTCAACGCGCACGAGATCGTCTTCCCGCTGCCCGAGATGCGCACGCCCGAGGCGGTGCGCGCGTACGCGCCGCCGGTGCTCGCGGGCACGTACTCGATCAAGACGCTCGTCGACATCGGCCTCGCGCCGAAGAACGCGCTCGACAAGCTCGGGTATCGCCACTACGAGCGGCTCGCGACGATCCGCGCGCGAGAGACCACGAGCTGATCATGCTCGGAGAGGAGACGCGGAGCGGTCGGCCGCACCTCTTCGGGATGCGCCCCACGGATCTCGCGGCGTTCCTCCGCGAGCGCGGTGTCGTGTGCACCGACGCGGAGGCGCGTCGGCTCCAGGCCCACGTCGTCTCGCACGGGCGCGACGACCTCGCGACGATCGCGCGCCCGGTGCCCAAGCGCATGCGCGAGGCGATCGACGCGATGCTCGATCGCGCACCGCTCGAGCTCGTCGATCGCGTGCGCGACGAGGACGACGGGTTCGTGAAGTACCTCTTCCGCCATCCCGACGGCGCGCTCACCGAGGCGGTGCGCATCCCGCTGCACCAGCCGGGTCGTTTCACGCTCTGTCTCTCGTCGCAGGTCGGCTGCGCGATGAAGTGCGTCTTCTGCGCGACCGGCAAGCTCGGCCTGACGCGCAACCTGCGCGCGTGGGAGATGGTCGCGGCGTTCTGCGCGGTGCGCGACGATCTCGCGCGCGAGCGCCCCGACGCGCGCATCAGCGGCGCGGTCTTCATGGGGCAGGGCGAGCCCTTCCACAACTACGACGAGGTCATCCGCGCTGCGCAGGTGCTGAGCGATCCGTGCGGCGGTCGGATCACGCAGGAGGCCATCACGATCTCCACCGTGGGGCTCGTGCCGCAGATCCTGCGCTACGCGCGCGAAGGGCACGCGTTCCGCCTCATCGTGTCGCTCACGAGCGCGATCCCCGAGAAGCGCGTGCGTCTGCTGCCCGTCGCGGGGCGCTTCGCGATGGACGATCTCGTCGCGGCGCTGCGCGAGGTGCACACCGCGATCGGCAAGCGCGTGACGGTCGCGTGGGTGCTGATGGGCGGCGTGAACCACGGCGACGACGAGATCGAGGCGCTGCGCGCGCGCTTCTCGGACCTTCCGCTGCGCGTGAACCTGATCGATCTGAACCGCTGGGCCGAGGACGAAGACGGCATGCGGCGCGCGACCGACGACGAGCGACACGAGCTCGTCGCGAAGCTGCACGCGATGGGCATCGCGACGCAGCGTCGTTATTCGGGCGGGCGCAACAAGCACGCTGCCTGCGGCATGCTCGCGGCGCAGCACGCGGAGTCGATGCCGCAGCCGCCGCCCGAAGCGCCGTTCTACGGCGATTCCTGACTTCGCAGCCGGCGGTCCCGTCCTCGAGCGCGCCATTCGTGCCGTTCGCGGGCCGCGCGCCGACGCGGCGTAGTACCGTCGTGACGCCGAGCCGGATCACGCGCGAGGAGCACAGGCATGCCGCTTTCGAGACGCTGTCCCCGTCGGACGATCGCCGCCGAGATCGTCGCTGCGCTGGTGCTGCTCGCGCCGTGCGCGGCGCGCGCGCAGGCCACGATGATTGCGGAACCGTTGAGCTGGGCGGGGGTCCCGAGCCCATTCGCCGATGGCCCCGATGGAGTCGTGGTGCTGTCGGGCGATGGACAGCGTCTCGCGCGTCACGTCTATCGCGGCATCTCCAGCGGCGTCGTCGTGTTCCGTCGAGAAGCCGGCACGTGGGTCTACGAGGACGTGATCTACCCCGCGGACACCGATGCTTCCGTCAATTCGAGCTTCGGCGAGGTGATGCACTTCTCGCACGACGGCAGCGTCCTCTTCGTCATGGCGCCGGACCCCTACCGCCGAGTCGGCGCCACCGAGCCCACGTATGCCGCGATCTTCCGGCGCGCCGGCCGCGACTGGGTCTTCGAGAGCACGCTCACGGCGCTCGTCATGCCCACGCCGAGCCTGGCCCGGCTCACCGGCGGCTTCTCCGCCGACGGGCGCCGCGCGGTGGTCCACATGGGATCGATCGTGACGTTCGACTACGTCGGCGGCGCGTGGACGATCGCCGTCGAGCGCTCGGACGACGGTGGGTTTCCGCTCGCGCTCTCCGGCGACGGCAACCGCCTCTTCCTCGGCACCCGGATGGGCGTGCGCGCGTACACCTGGAGCGGCGCCGGGTGGAGGTTCGACGCGACGTTCGCGGTGCCAGCGAGCCCGTCGTTCCCAATCGCGCTGGTCGCGGATCGAGCGGGCTCGCGGGTCGCCGTCACCAGCGGCGAGTCTCCGGCTCCCACGCGGATCCACGAGCAAGCGGGCGGCGCCTGGATCGTGATCGCCGATCGCGCATCACCGCTCCCGTTCCGCGGGATGGACCTGTCCGACGATGGCTCGACCCTCGCGTACGGCGGGCGGTACGGCGGCACCGGCGGCGTGCCGATCTCCAACAGCGCGCCGGTCTACGTCCACGAGACCCCCAGCGGCTGGTCCGACGTGGGAACGTTCACGTACGACGACGGGCCGAGCCGGCTCACGCCCGTCACCGGCGTCGTGTCCGTCTCGGTGAGCGCGGACGGCGTGGTGTTCGCGATGATCGGCGGCGCCACGCGTGTCTATCGCGACGAGCGCGCGCTCGGCGCGCTGTGCAATCGCGCCCCGGAGTGCGCGAGCGGACACTGCGCTCCCAACCCCAACGGCTACGCGTATTGCTGCGACGTCTCCTGCGAGGGCGAGTGCGCCGACTGTCGGAGCGGGCACTGCGCGCCGCACGCATTCCCCGACGTCTGTCGAGCGAGCCGCGGCCCTTGCGACGCAGTCGAGACGTGCGCGGGATCGCTCGCGTGCCCGCCCGACGCGGTGGCGCCCGCGGGCACGACGTGCCGCGCCGCAGCCGGCGAGTGCGATCTCGCGGAGCTGTGCGACGGGAGCACGATCGACTGTCCCGAGGACGCGGTCGCTCGTTCGGGCACCGAGTGTCGCGCCGCGTCCGGCGTGTGCGACGCCGCCGAGCAGTGCAGCGGGATCGCGCCCGAGTGCCCCGCCGACGCGGCGCGCGCCGACGGAACGAGCTGCTCCGACCCGGGCCGCTGCGATGGCGAGTCGCGGTGCGCCGCCGGCGCGTGCATCCCCGGCGCGCCGGTCGAGTGCGACGACGGCGACGCTTGCACTGCCGACGTCTGCGCCGCGAGCGGTGCGTGCGAGAGCGCGCCGATCGCCGGCTGCTGCAACACCGACGAAGAGTGCGACGACGGCGATGCGTGCACGCGCGACACGTGCGGCGCGCATCGCTGCGATCACCGCGACATCTGCCTCGACGCGGGCGCGGCGCGCGCGGACGGCGGCAGCCTCCCCGACGCGAGTGTGCGCGTCGACGGCGGGCGCCCGCGAGACGGCGGGCATCCGCGAGACGGCGGCGCGAGCGGCGCAGCGGACGCGACGATCGACGCCGACGCCCATGCAGCACCACGAACCGGCGGGAGCTGCGCGTGCCGCGCGGGCATCGCGTCGCCGCCGAGCGCGCTCACGCTCTTCGTGGTCGTCGCGCTCGGTGCGTTCGCTGCGCGCCGACGTCGCGTCGCGCGCGGACTCGATTCGTGATCTCGCGGTGAACGGTCGTCCGACGCGCGGGCACGGACTCGCGAGGACGACGAACCATGTCGACGCTTTCGCTGCGCGAGCGCTCGCTCGCGCTCGCTCCGCTCGTGCTCGCGCTGACGTACGCGCTGGCGCCGCCACCACCCGCGCGCGCGATCAATCCGTTCGCCGAGAGCCGCCTCGACGCGGAGGACCGCTACGCGCTCACGGGCGACGTGGTCTCGCGCCTCGACGCGGGCTCGTACGTCTACTTCGAGATCCGCGACGCGCGCGGCGCCCACCACTGGGTCGCGACGCTCGCGGTGACCGCGCCCGAGCACGCACGGCACGTCGCCGCGACGATCCTCGGCCGCGCGCACGCCTTCCATTCCGCGCGTCTCGATCGTCGGTTCGAGACGCTGCTCTTCGGCATCGTGACCCAGGAGAGAGCCCATGCACCGTAGAACCTCCGCGATCCTGATCCTCGCCGCGATCCTGCTCTTCCCCGCGTGCGACACCGGCTCGTCGACGGCCGACACACGCGACGCGTCGAGCCCCGACGACGCCGGCGCGTGCTCGCCCGGCGTGCTCGAGGACGACCTCGAGAGCGCGTTCGGGCTCGTCGGCCCGGGGGTCGATCCCGAGACGGGCGAGCTCGCTCCGCCGGGCCCGGAGGGCTACATCGTGAGCTCGACGTACGGCGCGGCGCAGCCCACGGCCGAGGCGCAGGCGCGCTTCGGCGAGCTGATCGGCGACATCGTGCCCGAGCTGATGAACAACCCGGGCGTCGTCGCGTTCGAGCTGCGCAGCTCGGCCTCGTGCGGCACCGGGCGCACCCTCGCGATCTGGCGCGACGCCGCGTCGATGTACGCGTTCGTCGCGAGCGCGCCGCACGCGACCGCGATGGCGGAGGCCGCCGACGTGACGATGCCGGGCTTCCGCACGACGCACTGGATGGCCGACGACCTCGCCGACGCGAGCTGGACCGCGGCCGCCGAGCACGTCGCCGCCGACGCGGACTGAACGAGTGTCCCACGATCGGCTCGCACGCGGGCCTCCGCCAGCGAGCGCTCCGGCGGGGCTGAACGCACGGCTCCGTGGTGGGATCCACGACGGGCGCACCTCGCGGCGGGAAGTATCCTCCGCCGCGGTGACCGTCCCTCCCACCTCGCCCGGCACGCCCGAGCCGTCGCGCGTCCCGACGCCGATCACGCCCGGCGTGCTCGCGGTGGCGCAGCGCGCGGTGTCGAACGAAGAGCTCGCGACGAACCACAAACGGCTCGTCACGGCGTACGGGATCGCGACGGTGCTCGTGCCCGCGTTCGCGCTCACCGACTTCGCGCGCGAGTGGGCGTGGCCGCATCACACCGCGCTGGTCACCGCGCTCGTGATCCGCGCGATCGCGATGGCCGTCATCGGCGGCGCGTACTTCCGCCTGCGCACCGCGCGCGCGCTGAGCGAGCGCGAGCTCGACTTCTGGGTGAACGCGCTCACGCCGTTCCTCGCGGTCGTGATCGCGCTCCTGAGCCTCTGCATCAGCGGCGTCGACAGCCCGTACACCGACGCGGTCAACCTCGTCGCGACCGGCTACGCGTTCGTGCCGCGTCGCTGGACCAAGGTCGTCGGGAGCGCGATCACCGCCGTGATCGCATTTCCCGCGACGTTCCTCGTCGCCGCGCTCGTGTGGGACCGCGCGCGCGCCGAGCTCTCCGAGCCCGCGTTCGCGATGGATCTCGCGATCGAGACCGCGATCTTCGCGGCGACCGTCGCGGTGCTCGCCTACGCGGCGCACCTGCTCTGGGCGCTGCGGCGCGAGGTGTTCGCGGCGCGCAGCATCGGCCGCTATCGCGTGCAGAAGCGGCTCGGCCGCGGCGGGATGGGCGAGGTGTGGTCGGCGTTCGACGAGACGCTGAAGCGCAACGTCGCGCTCAAGGTGCTGCGTCTCGATCACGCGGACGCGGTCGCGCTGGCGCGCTTCGAGCGCGAGGTGCGCGCGACGATCGAGCTGACCCATCCGAACACGGTGCGCGTCCTCGACGTCGGCGTGACCGACGACGGCATCAGCTACTACGCGATGGAGCTGCTCGAGGGCGAGTCGCTCGGCGCGCTGCTGCGCCGCGAGAAGCCGCTCGCACCGGCGCGCGCGATCCACTTCGCGCTGCAGGCCGCGCGTGCGCTCGCCGAGGCCCACGCGCGCGGGATCGTGCATCGCGACGTGAAGCCCGAGAACCTCTTCGTCACGCGCGCGGGCGACGAGCCGGACTTCCTCAAGGTGCTCGACTTCGGCATCGCCCGGCTCGATCGCGCGGAGCACACACAGCTCACGCAGACCGGCATGGTCGCGGGCACGCCGCAGTACCTCGCGCCCGAGGTGATCGAGGGCGGGGACGCGACGCCCGCCGCCGACGTCTACGCGCTCGGCGTGGTGCTCTACGAGATGCTCACCGGCAGCTCGCCGTACGGCCGCGTCGAAGGTCCGGCGCTGCTGATCGCGCACCTCACGACCGACGCCGCGCCTCCCAGCGCGCACGCGCCGGTCGGGCCCGCGATCGATCGCATCGTGATGCGCTGCCTGCGGAAGCGACCGAGCGAGCGCTATCCGAGCGCGCGTGAGGTCGCCGAGGCGCTGATCGAGCTCGGCATCGCGGAGACGTGGCGGCCGAGCAGCGCGCCGCCTCCGCAGCCTGCGCTCTCCCTCGTCGCGAGCCCAGACGCCGAGACGCAGATCGCGAGCCCGCGCGCTGCCCGCAGCGAATGACGCGCGCTACGTTCGGCGACCTCATGAGCTCTCTGCGGACGATCCTCACGCTCGTCGCGATGTGCGTGGGGTGCGGGCAGGCCGGCGCGCCACCTCTCGAAGAACCCTGCGAGCCCGACGCCGACTTCGTGGCGACGCTCCAGCGGCAGCGCGCGCGAGCGCTGGAGGACACGTGCTTCCGGGACGCGGAGGACACGAGCGGCTGCGCGTGGGTCGCGCACGAGTACGACCCCGCGGAGCTCGCGCCCGAGATGGGCAGCAGCGACGAGGCCATCCTCCTCGTCGACTCGCTCCCGCGCCTGACCACGGCGATGTTCCGCTATCGCGCGCGGCTCCGCGGCTATCACCGGGTGGGTCCCGACGGCACGATCGCGCCGGCGGCGCACACCTGGCGTCTGCCTGCCGCGCTGCACGAGACGCTGGAGTCGCTCCGGCGTCCGTACTCCGTGCCCGCAGCGTGGCTCGAGCCGGTCGCGGACGCGCTCTACGAGAGCTACGGGTCGATCCTGCTCGACGACGTGGGGCACGGCGGCTTCGTGTTCGCGACGCTCGCGGAGCCGACCTCGCGTCATCCGATCGTGCTGCTCGATGGCCTCGACTTCACCGACTTCGCGCCCGAGCTGTTCTGCGCCCCGGCGAGCGACACGACGGTCACGGCGCGGCTGGAGGCTCGCACGCGCGTCGTCGCTGCGTCGCTGCGCGCCCTGATCCGGACCAGCGGAGTCCGCTACGTGAGCTACAGCGCGGGGTGGTCTCTCCCCGTGATGCGAACGACGTGGGACGCGTTCTGCAGCGGCGAGCCACCGAGCGACGCCGTCATGCGCGAGCGCCTCGCGACGTTCGCGCCGATCGCGGAGGTGCTCTTCGCGACGGAGGGCGTGATCGCGGCGCACGCGGGCGATGCGAGCGAGAACTCGCTCGACTTCCCCTTCGATCAGCGCTCGGACGTGTACCCGAACCGCGTGCGCGTCGGGTTCTTCACGGCGCTCGACTCGGGGCTGGACGCGCTCGGGCGTGGCGCGTCCAGCGAGCTCGAGGCCTGGCCCGGCCCGACCTCGGCCGACGTGTGGCTCAACAGCGGCGTGCTCCGCGAGCGCCCGTTCCCGTTCAACGACACGCCGCTCGAGACCATCGACGGGTTCGGGACGAGCGTGGCGCCGGTCACGTCGACGACGACGTCGTGGATCACGCCGCTCGCGCTCGCGCGGCTGATCCACCTGCGCGAGTCGGCGCACGCGGGCGCTCCCTTCGACGACGCGCTCGTGCGCGCGCTCCTCGACGAGCTGACCCCGGCCGCGTGTGGTCCGGGCGGCGACGAGCGGTGCCGGTTCCAGGACCCCTTGCGACACCGGCAGATCGAGGCTGCGCGCGCCGCGTGCGCACCTGCGCGCCGAGGGTGAGCGCGGCTCGAAATTCCCACTCGCGGCTGCGGCCGTGCTAACGGAGGGCCCAGCATGTTCCGCGGGCGTGTCCGGTCCATCCACTTCGTCGGCATCGGCGGCATCGGCATGAGCGGCATCGCCGAGGTGCTGCTCGCGAGCGGCTTCGGCGTGACCGGCTCGGACGCGCGCGAGAGCGACGTCACGAAGCGCCTCGAGGAGCTCGGCGCGCGCATCGCGATCGGACATCGCGCGGAGAACGTCGGCGACTCCGACGTCGTCGTCTTCTCGTCCGCGGTGCCGCGCACGAACCCGGAGCTCGTCGAGGCGCGCGCCCGCGCGATCCCGGTCATCCCGCGCGCCGAGATGCTCGCGGAGCTGATGCGCCTGAAGGACGGGATCGCGATCGCGGGCTCGCACGGCAAGACGACGACGACGTCGCTCGTCGCGACCGTGCTCCGCGACGCGGGCCTCGATCCCACCGTCGTGATCGGCGGCAAGCTCAACGCGCTCGGCAGCAACGCGGCGCGCGGCACCGGGAACCTGCTGGTCGCGGAGGCCGACGAGAGCGACGGCTCGTTCCTGCACCTCACGCCGGCAGTCGCGGTGATCACGAACATCGACGCCGAGCACCTCGATCACTACGGCAGCCACGACAAGGTGAAGGACGCGTTCGCGACGTTCGCGAACCGCGTTCCGTTCTACGGGCTCGTCGTCGCGTGCCTCGATCACCCGCACGTGCAGGACATCCTCCCGCGCATCGAGAAGCGCGTGGCGACGTACGGGCTCGCGGCGCAGGCGGACTACCGCGCGCGCCGTCCGGTCGTCGAAGGGCTCTCGACCAGGTTCGAGCTCGTGCGCCGCGGCGTGAGCGCGGGCGAGTTCACGGTGCGGATGCCCGGCATCCACAACGTGCTCAACGCGCTCGCGGTGATCGCGGTGTGCGACGAGCTCGGCGTGCCCGAGTCGGTCACGCGCAGCGCGCTCGCGAGCTTCGGCGGCGTGCAGCGCCGGTTCACGATCGTCGGCGAGGTCGATCAGATCACCGTCGTCGACGACTACGGCCATCACCCCGCCGAGGTGCAGGCGACGCTCGAGGCCGCTTCACGCGCGTACGGGCGTCGCGTCGTCGTCGCGTTCCAGCCGCATCGCTACACGCGCACGGTGCACTGCTTCGACGAGCTCACGCGCGCGTTCAACCGCGCCGACGTGCTCCTGCTCGCCGACGTCTACGCCGCGGGCGAGGCGCCGATCGAAGGCGCGACGTCGGATCGCCTCGCGCTGGCGATCCGCGCGCACGGCCATCGCGACGTGACGTGGGTCGGACCGCGCACCGAGGTCGCGAAGGCGCTCGCGTCGCGCATCGAGCCCGGCGACATCGTGATCACGCTCGGCGCGGGCGACATCACGCGCGTGGGCCCGGAGCTCGTGTCGATGCTGAAGGCCCGCAGCGCGGGAGCGAGCGGATGAAGATCGCGCAGCGCCGCGACGATCGCGAGGCGCATCGCTCCGTCGACGGGCAGAGTGACGCGCGCGAGAAGAGCGGCGCGCGACGGATCGCGCGACCGGCCGCTCCGGCGCCGAGCACACCGCGCAACCGCCGCACCGCGCCACGTGACGGCACGACGTCGAGCCCGTCGCTGCCCGCACCGGTCGCGCCCCGACCGTCGCTGAAGCAGCGCTTCACGGCGCTGCGCACGAAGCTGGGCGCGCGCCTCGAGCGTCTGCGCAAACCCGCGACCATCCTGTTCCGCATCCTCGTCGTCGCGCTCGCGATCGTCGCTGCGGTCGCGCTCTTCCGCGTCGTCGAGCAGCACGTGCGCACCTCGCCCGCGTTCGCGACGAGCGAGATCGAGCTCGAGGGCGCGTCGCGCCTCACGCGCGCCGACGTCGAAGCCGCCGCGGGCATCGCGGTGGGCCGCAACGTGTTCGAGCGCTCTCCCGACGAGGCCCGCGCCGCGCTGCTCGCGCATCCGTGGATCGCCGAGGCCGAGGTGCGCCGTCGCCTGCCGGGTCGCTGGTCGATCGTGATCCGCGAGCGCAGCGCGGCCGCGATCCTGATGCTCGAGGACGCGTGGCTCGTCGACGCGGAAGGCGCGGTGTTCAAGCGTGCCGAGAGCGGCGATCCCATCGATCTGCCGGTGATCACCGGCATCGCGCGCGAGCGCTTCACGACCGATCGCGCGTTCCGCACGCGCGTCCTGCTCGGCATCGTCGCGCTGCTCTCGGACTGGCGCGCCGCGGGCCTCTGGCGTCGCGAGCCGATCGGCGAGATCCACGTCGAGGCCGACGACGCGCTCACGCTGCGCATCGGCGACGACGCGACCGAGGTGAGGCTCGGCCACGGCCCGTACCGCGCGAAGCTCGACCGCCTGCGCCGCGTGCTCGACGAGCTCGGCCAGCGACAGGCGAGACCGGCGTACGTCTACCTCGACAACGTGCGGAGGCCGGACCGGGTGACCGTTCGCGTTCGCTGAGCGGGCTCCGGAGCGAACAGCCGTGCACGTGGCACGTGGCACGTGCACGTGTACGAGTCACGACGCGGTTGCTCGAGGCCTTGTGCCCGCGCGCATTGCATGACGCAGCAGCGCTGTGCCGACGCGCCGTCGATCTCGAGATCCGCGTCGTGAATCGTCCACGTGCACGTGCCACGTGCCCGTGCACGGCTGTTCCACCGCTCGCAGATCGACGAAGCGCGTGCAGTTTTTTTGTGCCCGTCAGATCAGCCGTGTAGACGTCGCTACATCGGAGCGATCATGGCGAGCAACCACGGCACCGAGAACGAGATCATCGCCGGGCTGGACCTCGGGACGACGAAGGTCTGTGCGATCGTCGCCGAGGTCACCGACGACGGCCTCGACATCATCGGCGTCGGCTCGGTCCCCTCGCGCGGCCTGCGCCGCGGCGTCGTGGTGAACATCGAGACGACCGTGCAGGCGATCCGCGGCGCGATCGAGCAGGCCGAGACGATGGCCGGCGTCGAGATCCGCTCGGTCTACGCCGGCATCGCGGGCTCGCACGTCCGCGGGATGAACAAGGACGGCGTCGCCGCGATCGCGAACCGCGAGGTCACCGCCGACGACGTCGCGCGCGTGCTCGATCAGGCGCGCGCGATCCCGCTGACCAGCGATCGCCAGGTCATCCACGTGCTCCCGCAGGAGTACATCGTCGACGAGCAGGACTGCATCAAGGAGCCGATCGGCATGAGCGGCGTCCGCCTCCAGGCGCACGTCCACCTCGTGACCGCGGCGACGACCAGCGTGCAGAACATCATCAAGTGCGCCGAGCGCTGCGACCTGCACGTCGCGGAGGTCGTGCTCGAGCCGCTCGCGAGCGCTCACGCGGTCCTGCAGGAGGACGAGAAGGAGCTCGGCGTCGCGCTCGTCGACATCGGCGGCGGCACCACCGACATCGTCGTCTACGTGAACGGCGCGGTCGTGCACACGAGCGTGATTCCGATCGGCGGGACGAGCTTCACGAACGACATCGCGACCTGCCTCCGCACTCCGATCGCCGAGGCCGAGCGCGTGAAGATCAAGTACGGCTGCGCGAGCCCGGTGATGGTCGACCCCGAGGCGACGATCGAAGTCCCGAGCGTCGGCGGTCGCGCCCCGCGCGTCATGCCGCGCCAGCAGCTCTGCCAGATCATCGAGCCGCGCGTCGAGGAGCTCTTCCAGGCGGTCGCGTACACGATCGATCAGGGCAACTACCGCGATCTCCTCGGCGCGGGCGTCGTCGTCACCGGCGGCACCACGATGCTCGACGGGATGCCCGAGCTCGCCGAGCAGATCCTCGGCCTGCCGGTGCGTCGCGGCGCGCCGACCGGCGTCGGCGGCCTGATGGACGTCGTGAAGAGCCCCGCCTACGCGACCGGCGTGGGCCTCGTGAAGTACGGCGCGGAGAAGCTGCGCAGCAGCGTGGTGACGAGCGCGCACCGGCACGCGATGGATCGCTCCATCGCGGTGCCCGCCGGACCGACGTGGGGCGCGCGCCTCGGCGCGTGGTTCCGCGAGGTGTTCTGAGTCCGGGCAAAACCACGATCGATACGATATCGACTGCCCAGTACCGGCAGTGCTGGGCAGTTCGCGAGACATGCTCGCTTCCCGCGGAGGGCGAACCCGGGGAGAGGGCCAGAGAGAAAAGGGCACGGGAGGCAACATGGGATTCCACATCGAGTTCGCGGACGACGCGGAGATGCAGGCCCGGATCAAGGTCGTCGGCGTCGGTGGTGGCGGCGGAAACGCGCTCCAGACGATGATCCAGAGCGGGCTCGAGGGCGTCGAGTTCATCGCGGCGAACACCGACACGCAGGCGCTCGAGCAGAGCCTCGCGCCGTCGAAGGTGCAGCTCGGCTCGGCGCTGACGCGCGGCCTCGGCGCGGGCGCGAACCCCGACGTCGGCAAGAAGGCGGCGCTCGAGGAGATGGAGCGCATCCAGGAGGCGCTCGCGGGCGCCGACATGGTCTTCGTCACCGCCGGCATGGGCGGCGGCACCGGCACCGGCGCGGCGCCGATCATCGCGCAGATCGCGCGTGACCTCGGCATCCTCACCGTCGGCGTCGTGACGCGTCCGTTCCTCTTCGAGGGCAAGCGCCGGATGAAGAACGCGGAGCAGGGCATCCGCGAGCTCGCCGCGTCGGTCGACACGATCATCACGATCCCCAACCAGAAGCTGATGAACCTCGACGACGACCTGTCGATCCTCGAGGCGTTCAAGCGCGCCGACGACGTGCTCGTCCAGGCGGTTCGCGGCATCAGCGATCTCATCACGGTCAGCGGCGTCATCAACGTCGACTTCGCCGACGTGAAGACGATCATGAGCGGCCAGGGCCGCGCGCTGATGGGCACCGGCTACGGCCGCGGTGATCGCCGCGCGCTCGACGCGGTGGAGATGGCGATCAACTCGCCGCTGCTCGACGACATCTCGATCGACGGCGCGATGGGGATCCTCCTCAACTTCACCGCGGGGCCCGACGTGCGCCTCAAGGAGATCAACGAGGCGGCGTCGCTGGTGCAGCAGGCGGCGCACGAGGACGCGAACATCATCTTCGGCCTGCTCACGGACCCCGACATGGGCGACGTGGTGAAGGTCACCGCGATCGCGACGGGCTTCGAGACCGACAGCTCGGAGATGCAGGAGGTCGTGGCGTCGGCGACGGCGGCGCGCACCTCGCGCACCTCGCTGCCGCTGACGATCCCGGGGCACCGCCCGTCGATGCAGCCGCAGATGGCGCTCAAGGCGCTCGTTCCGCAGCAGCAGCCCGCGCCGGTCGAGGCGCGCGCCGCGCGTCGCAACTCGGCGCCCGCGCCGCGCGTGAGCACGACGCGCGAGCAGCCCGAGCAGGCGACGCTGCCCGAGCTGCGCGTCTCGGGTCGCGCGTTCGGCCCCGCGGCCCTCGCCGACGAGGCGACGCTCGACATCCCGGCGTACCTGCGCCGCGCAGCCGCGCACCACGACTGATCGACGTCACGAACGAAGCGGCGCCCGGCGTGAGCGATCACGCCGGGCGTTGCGCGTTCGCGGCGTGCGCGCCCGCGTCACGACGCGTCGAGGATGATCTTCCCTTGCGTGTGCCCCTCGCGGCTCCGCGCGAACGCCTCGCGCGCCTGGCCGAGCGGGAAGCGCGCCGAGATCTCGACGTCGAGGGCTCCGTCCTCGACCCGACGCGCGAGCTCCTCGAGCACGCGGCGCGACGTCTTCGACACGATGCCCGTCGCGCGAACGCCGCGCTCCGCCGCGCGCTGCTCCGAGCCCGACGCGAGCCCGACGAGCGACACGAGCGCGCCACCTCGTCGGATCACGTCGTACGAGCGCAGCTGGGTCGCACCGCCGATCGTGTCGAGGACCCCGTCCACGTCGCGCGCCACGTCCTCGAAGCGCGCCTGCGTGTAGTCGACGACCACGTCCGCGCCCATGCTGCGCAGATACGCCTCGTGGACCGCGCGCGCCGTGGCGATCACCCTCGCGCCTCGCCACTTCGCGAGCTGCACCGCGAACGTTCCGACCCCGCCCGCAGCGCCGTGGATCAGCACGCTCTGCCCCGGCTGCACGTCGAGCGTCGGCGTGCCGTCCAGCTCGAACAGCGCTTGCCACGCGGTCAGCCCGGCGGTCGGCAGCGCGGCCGCACGTGCGTGGTCGAGCCCCGGAGGCTTCTCCGCGATCTCGTCGGGCCGCACCACGACGAGCTCCGCGTCCGCTCCGTCGTGCTTGCCGAACACCTCGTCGCCGAGCGTGAAGTCCGCGACCCCTTCGCCGATGCCGACCACGACGCCCGAGAAGTCGCGCCCTGCGACGTGCGGCAGCGGCAGCCGATACGCGCCCGCCGCGATCTTCCAGTCGATCGGGTTCACCGCCGCGGCGTGCACGCGCACCAGGATCTCGCCGGCGCGCGGCTGGGGCCGAGGCACTTCTTCGTAGCGCAGCACCTCGGGCCCGCCGTACTCGTGGAAGCGCACCGCTCTCATCGTCGCCATGAGCACTCTCCCGTCGTCTTCATCGAGACGCAGGGGTCGTGCCTCGCGGCGCCGGTGCGCGATCAGAACGTGCGCAGCGAGCGAATCGCGAGATAGTCCACCTCGCAGCTCCCGTCGCCTTCCTTGCGCAGGCTGACGCCGAGCACGCGCTCGATCTGCCAGGGCGGGCTCGCCACCTCGACGACGCGCATGTTCTGATCGCGCGTCGCGCTCGTCCACGTCACGTCGGGCACGAGCTCCGCTTCGTACGTCAGCGTGTTCGCGTCCTGCAGCGCGATGGTCGCGCGCATCACGAGGTGCGATCCGAGATCGCAGCGCGCGTTCGCGCGCGCGAGCAGCTGCGTGCTGATCATCGACTGCGACGCTTCGTCGGTCCCGCCGCGCACCGTGACGTCGCGCCCGACGAGCTGCAGCCCGTGATCGCCCGGCAGCGTCTCCACGTAGCTCGCGCCATCCTCGGCGCCCGTGATCTGCGCCCATCCGCACGGCGTGCCGTCGCACGTCGTCTCGAAGTCCTCGACGTAGATCGCCGACTCGTCGTCGGGGGCAGGGCACCCGACGAGCGACGCCGCGAGCGACGCGATCACGATCACGCGCCTCATCGGCGCACCTCGAGCCCGATCCCGAGCAGCGGTCCGCCGAGCTCGAGATCACTCCCGTAGCGATCGAGGTCGTACATGGAGAACCAGTCCCATCCGACGCGCGCCCCGATGCGCACGCCCTGCGCCACGCGGAACCCGACCTGCGCGTAGCCCGAGAGCCGCGGCGCGAACGCCCACGTGCCCGCGCCCTGGATCGACACGCCGCCCCAGCCGAGCCCGACGCCGAGCACCGCACCGAGATCGACGATCGGCCCGAGGTGCGCGCGCACGTGCGCCACCGCGAGCGCGTCGATGCCGCCCCCCACCGCGGGAGCGCTGTTGTTGCTGCCCCAGCCGCGCCCGCGCGCGCCCACGCGGCCGCCGAGCCAGAGCCACTCCGCGATGCGCGTCATCAGCGTGAAGTCGCCTGCGAAGAGCACCGGCGAGCTCCCGTACCGATGCGCCTCCAGCGCGTCGTCGAGCGACGCGCGCAGCGGCACGCCGCCGCTCACGAAGATCTGGAACGTCGTCGGCATCAGCGGCTCGGTCGCGTCGTAACGGCGCGCGCGCTCGCGCCGCTGCTCAGCCGGCGTCAGCTCGCGCGGCGACACCAGGATCGCCGGTCCGAAGTCGGCGCCCTCGGGCAGCTCGTCCGGCGCGGGCGCCTCGACGTCGGCTCGCACGGCTTCCGCATCGGCCTCGATCGCCGTCTCGACGTCCTGCGCGTGTGTCCGCGCTGGGATCGACGCCACGATCAACGCGACGATGATCAGCGCGCGCATCACGCCGCTCCGCGCATCGCGTCGGCGAGCGCCGCGAGGACGATGTGGTTCTCCTCGGGCGTGCCCACCGTGATCCGCACCCGCTCCGCGAGCCGCGGGTGCCCCGCGAACGTCCGCACCTGCACCCCCGCCGCGTGCATCCGCGCCGCGATCTCGACCGCGCGCGACCCCACCCGAACGAGCGCGAAGTTCGAGTCGCTCGGATCGACCGCGATCCCCGGGATCGCGTCGAGCCCCGCGATCAGCTTCGATCGCTCGGCGCGCACCAGCGCGATCTGCTCGCGCAGGATCGGCATCAGCGGTCCGAGCGCGAGCGTCGCGATCTCCTGCGAAGGAGTCGGGATGTTGTACGTGAGCCGCACCTTCTCGAGCTCGTGCGCGAGCCACGGCTTCACCCGCACCCAGCCGACGCGCAGCGCCGCGAGCCCGATCTTCGAGAGCGTGCCCAGCACCGCCACGTTGTCGTGCTGCTCGAAGAGCGCGTGCGAGATCGTTCCGCTCGAGAACTCGACGTACGCGTCGTCGAGCACCACGAGCGCATCGTGCGCCTGCTCGACGATGCGACGCACGACGCGCTCGTCGAAGCGGTTGCTCGTCGGGTTGTTCGGGCTCGGCAGGAAGATCAACGAAGGACGGTGCTCGCCGATCGCGCGCGACCACACGTCCGCGTCGAGATCCCAGCGCTCGTCGAGCGGCACCTTCACCACCGCGTGGCCGTGCCCGCGCCCGATGATCCCGTACATCGAGAAGCTCGGATCCGGGTGCATCACGACCGCGTGCGCGCGCCCTTCGCGCGGCCGCGCGATCGCGGTCTCGAGGATCGAGATCACCTCGTCCGATCCGACCCCGATCACCAGCTCGTCGGGCTTCGCGCCCACGTAGCCGGAGAGCGCCGCGCGCAGCGCCGTGCAGCGCGGATCCGGATACCGATGCAGCGCGATCGACGCCATCGCCTCGGCGATGCGCGCGCGCGCCTCCGCAGGCAGCGCCCACGGGCTCTCGTTGCCGTCGACGCGGATGCGCGCCGGTGCGGCGGGCGTCTCGTACGCATGCAGCGCCGCGAGCTCGGGCCGGAGCCGCTCTCGGATCGCGTCGCTCATTCGTCGTCTCCTTCGCCGCTTTCTTGCCGGAGGGTCTGTCCGCAGACCCTCCCTCCCACCGAGTGAATCGGCGGGAGCCTCCCTCCCACCGATTCGCGCCCGCGGAGTTGCGTTCGGATCAACGCGACTCCGCTTCGCTCTCGCTCTCGAGCGAGCGCGGCAGCTCGAGATCCTCGCTCTCGTCCGCTCGCTCGCTCGCGTCCCCCGCGCTCGCCGTGCCGTCGCGCGCACGACCGCGCTCGTCGAGGTCGCTCGGATAGAGGCCCATGTACTCGCTCACCACGGCGCGTACGAGGGAGTCGTCCGCGACCCCGCCGACTTTCACCACCCGGCTGCCGGACACCCAGAGCATCCAGCGATCGCCCTCACCACCGTCGAGCGACCACGCGCGCCCGCCGACGTCGACGACCGACACGTCGTAGCTCCCGAGCGAGCGCACCTGCCGGCGGATCTCCGCGCTCAAGCCCGGGGCCGCGTCGTACACCGTGACGAACACGTTCACGTACGGGATCTCGCCGCGGCTCGAGCGGCGCACGTAGGTCGCGGTGTGGCCCACCGCGCCGTTCCCTTCGACCGGGAACTCCACGTCGAGCACGCGCTGGTAACGGCGATACGAGAGGTCGCCGATGTCGCGCTCGAGCACGTAGCGCGTCGGGATCGCAGGCCCGCAGCCCGCCGCGGCCGACGCGAGCACGGCGAGCATCGCGACGAGCCCGGCCGCACACCGACGCATACGTCGCGACGGTAGACCAGGGCTCCGGACGCGTCGAGCCCGATCGCGCCGATCAGGTGGTGCCGCGGGCCCGCGCGCGCCGGATGGCCTCGCCCACCGGGCACCCTGCGCAGCCGGTGCGGCAGCAGCGCTGCCCGCGCTTGCTGGGCGGCAGCGGCGTCCCTTCGATCGCCGGCGCGCTCGGAGGCGGGCCCGCCGGCCGCGCGATCGGCAGGTGCCGCGGCGGCGGCGCGGCTCCGCGCGAGGCCGGCTGCGGCAGACCGCGCAGCGAGCCGATCGTCAGCGACCCCGCGCCGCGCTGCCGGCTCACGACATCCCCGTGGCGCTCGACGCGCGCGCCCTCGCGAGCGCACGTCGCACCACGAGCTCGTCGGCAGGCTGGCTCGCGTCCGAGAGGTACGCCTCGAGATCCTCGACCGCAGCCGCCGACGCGCCGAGCGCGAGCGCGTGCAGCCCACGATCACGCCGGAACGTGACCGATGCGGTCACGTCGACGAGCCGGTCGCTCACGACGAGCGCGCGCGCGTGATCGTGCCTGCGCTCGTGTGCGTGCTTCAGGTTCACGAGCATGCGGACCACCATCGAGCGCGGCGACACCACGTGCAAGTGCTCGGGGCGCAGCCGCGACGCGGAGCCCAGGAACTTCTCCGCGAGCCGCTCGAGCGCGCTCTCGCTCACCACCCGTCCGTCGAAGAACGGATCGAGGTGCACGCCGCGCTCGCCGCCCACGCGCACCAGGAAGTGACCTGGAAACCCGATCCCCTCGACCACGATCCCGATGCGCCGCCCGATCGCCATCAGCAGCGCCGACAGCGTGATCGGGATCCCGGTGCGTCGGTCCACGACGTCGCTCAGGTAGCTGTTGCGCGGATCGTAGTAGTCGTCCGCGTTCCCGCGGAACCCGAGCTCGTCGTAGACCAGCGCGCGCAGCGCCTCGGCCTGGTCGTTCGCGTCGAGGGCCACGAGCGCCGAGCGATGCGCCGCGAGCGGCGCGGCGAGCTCGTCGATGCGCGCGAGGCCCGACTCGACCGTGAGCGTCGGGTACTCGTCCTTCGCCAGGATCAGCGCGAGCGTCTCGATCGGAGTCGCGGGATCGGCGAGCGCGACGAGCAGATCGCTCGCCCCGCTCGCCTGGGTCCTCCGCCGGTCACCGAGCGCCATACTGCTCTCGCTCGTGTCGCCGATCCCGCTTCGCGATCAGAGCCGCGGGCCGGCCGCGCGGATCGCGTCGCTCGCCTGCGACTCGTACTTCTTGAAGTTGTCCACGAAGAACTTGGCGAGCTTCTTCGCCATCGCGTCGTACGCCGCCTTGTCCTTCCAGGTGTTGCGCGGCGTCAGGATCTCGCTCGGCACGTTCGGGCACTCGCTCGGCACCTGGAACCCGAAGACCGGGTCCTCCACCGTGCGCACCTTCGCGAGCGAGCCGTCGTGGATCGCGTCGATGATCGCGCGCGTGTGCTTGAGCGACATGCGCTTGCCCTCGCCATACGCGCCACCGGTCCAGCCGGTGTTGACGAGCCACGTCTGCGCGCCCGTCGTGCGCAGCTTCTCCGCGAGCAGCTCCGCGTACTTCGTCGGGTGCCACACCATGAACGGCCCGCCGAAGCACGCGCTGAACGTCGGGCTCGGCTCCTTCACGCCGACCTCGGTGCCCGCGACCTTCGCCGTGTAGCCGCTGATGAAGTGGTACATCGCCTGCTCGGGCGACAGCTTCGCGACGGGCGGCAGCACGCCGTACGCGTCGGCGGTCAGCATGATCACGTTCGTCGGCTGCGGGCCCACGCACGGGATCTTCGCGTTGTCGATGAACTCGATCGGATACGCGCAGCGCGTGTTCTCGGTGATCGAGATGTCCGTGTAGTCGACGACGCGCGTGTGCTCGTCGTACTTCACGTTCTCGAGCACGCTGCCGAAACGGATCGCGCGGTAGATCTCCGGCTCCTGCTCCTCGGTCAGGTTGATCGCCTTCGCGTAGCAGCCGCCCTCGATGTTGAAGACGCCCTTGTCGGTCCAGACGTGCTCGTCGTCGCCGATGAGGCGGCGGTTCGGATCCGCGCTGAGCGTCGTCTTCCCCGTGCCCGACAGGCCGAAGAAGATCGAGACCTTCCCGTCCTTCGACTCGTTCGCCGAGCAGTGCATGGACAGCTGTCCCTGCAGCGGCATCAGGTAGTTCATGATCGTGAAGACGCCCTTCTTCATCTCACCGGCGTACTCGGTGCCGAGGATGACGAACTCCTTCTTCGCGAAGTTCAGGGCGACGCTGGTCTTGCTCGTCATGCCGCTCGTGTAGCGGTTGGCCGAGAACGCACCGGCGTTGAAGATCGTGTAGTCCGGCTCGCCGAACGACTCGAGCTCCGCGAGCGTCGGCCGGATCAGCATGTTGTGCATGAACAGCGCGTGGTACGCGCGCGAGCAGATGACGCGGATCTTGATGCGATAGCGCTCGTCCCAGCCGGCGTAGCCGTCGACGACGAAGAGCTGCTTGCGCGTGTTGAGGTAGTCGACCGCGCGCTCGTGGTTCACCGCGAAGACGTGCGGGTCGAGCTTGATGTTGACGTCGCCCCACCAGACGTTCGCGCTCGAGCCCGGCTCGTCGACGATGCGCTTGTCCTTCGGGCTGCGTCCGGTCTTCTCGCCCGACATCGCGATCATCGCGCCCGTCGATGAGATCGCCGTACCAGCTTCGTTGCGCAGCGCGAGCTCGTACAAGGCAGCGGGGGGCGCGTTGCGAATGACGTTCTTGACGGTGATGTCGTACTTCGCGAGCGAGAAGTGCCGATCCATGGCGAGGCCACCTCGTGGTTCCCGACGCGCCGCCGGATGCGCATCGAGGTGATGAAGACGCGGAGCGATGTTTCTACCCCGGCGGAATGGGCCGGGCACGCCCCCGGAAGAGCACGGCCGGCGGAGCATTACCCCGCGAACATATGTGCGCCAACGCGGCGTCGAGAAAGATCACAAGTGGACCACCGGCTCGACGAAGGTCACGCACCCGCGAGTGCCGTCGATCCGTGCGCGCGCGCCGAGCGGAAGCTCGAGCGGCTCGTCCACGTGGCCGCACGGCAGTCCCGTGAGGACCGGCACGCCGAGGTCGCCGAGGCGCTCCGCGATCACCGTCTCGACCGTCGTCCCATCGGCGCTCGCCGCGCATCGCGTGAACGTTCCGACCAGCACGCCCGCGACGCGCGCGAGCGCGCCCGAGAGGCGCAGCTGCGTGAGCATCCGATCGACGCGATAGGGCGCCTCGCCGACGTCTTCGACGAACAGGATCGCGCCGTCGAGCGGAGGCGCGAGCGGCGTGCCCGTCATCGCGGCGAGCAGCGCGAGGTTCCCGCCGATCACCTTCGCCTCGACCACGTCGCGCGACGCGCCGATCGGCGCGAGACCTTCGAACGCGTGCTCGCGCGCGCCCTCGACGGACTCGATCCACCGCGCGAGCATCGCGTGGCTCCCGCGCCCGAGCGCCGCGACCATCGACGCGTGCAGCGAGCACACGCCCGCGCGTGCCCAGAGCGCGTGCAGCGCGGTCACGTCGCTGAACCCGACGAGCAGCTTCGGCTGCGCGGCGACGCGCGCGGGATCGATCGACGACGCGATGCGCATCGCGCCATACCCGCCGCGCGCCGCCACGATGCAGTCGACGTCGGGATCGCCGATCGCGTCCTCGAGCTCCCGCAGCCGACGCGCGTCGTCGCCCGCGAGATAACCCGCTCGCGCGCCTATCTGCTCGTCGTAGGTCACGCGATAGCGCGCGCGGAGCCGATCGACGCCGCGCGCGAAGTCCTGCATATCGAACGGCGACGAGGGCGCGATCACCCGCACGTGCGCGCCCGGGCGCAGCGCGCGCGGCCGCAGCGAGGAGCGATTGGAAGGCACGGCCGAGGAGATCATGCGGTGGCTGGAGCGGAGCGAGGGGCCGCTCGGGTACGTCGTGCTCGCGCTCGCTTCGCTCGTCGAGTACGTCGTGCCGCCGTTCCCGGGCGACACCGTCGCGCTCTTCGGGATCTTCCTCGCCGCGACCGCGGACTGGAGCGCGGCGTGGGTGTACCTCGCGCTCAACGCCGGAGCCATCGGCGGCGGGATGATCGCGTACGGCTTCGGGCGCGCGGTGTCGTCGCCGGAGCGCAGGCCGCGCTGGCTGTGCGGACCGCGCACGACGCGCGCGATCGAGCAGATCACCGCGCGCTACGAGAAGCACGGCGCGGTGTACCTCGCGATCAACCGCTTCGTGCCGGCGCTTCGCGCGTTCTTCTTCGTCGGCGCGGGCATCGCGCGGCTGCCCTGGCCGGCGGTCGTGCTCTGGGGTGGGCTCAGCGCGGCGGTGTGGAACGGGGTCCTGCTCGGCGTCGGGTGGACCGTCGGCGAGAGCTGGGACGAGATGCTCGCGTGGGCGCGCGCGTACTCGGCGGTCGCGACGGCGCTCGTGGTGCTCGTCGTGCTCGCGCTCGTCGCGCGCGCGCTCGTCCGAAGGGCGCGCACGTCGTCGCGCTCGGACGGGGCGCCTCCCGCTTGACGCAACGCGTCCGAAACTCTGACGCGACGCGTGGCACACATCGGAGCTATGGAACATTTCACTGGCAAATCATCGCTTGACGCATTGCGTCACGAGGGCTACCTCAAGGCCGTCG
This sequence comes from Sandaracinus amylolyticus, assembly GCF_000737325.1. Classification (NCBI taxonomy): domain Bacteria; kingdom Pseudomonadati; phylum Myxococcota; order Polyangiales; family Sandaracinaceae; genus Sandaracinus; species Sandaracinus amylolyticus. Next base: position 6,515,287 of record NZ_CP011125.1, on the reverse strand, counting down.
TCGCGCCGTGACGCGCCCCTCGCGTCCGCCGGATCGCGACGGCGAACGAGGAACCGATGCCTCCGATGCTCGCTCCACGTGCGAGGGCGATCTCGCTCTGCTGTGCCCTCGCGAGCATTCCCCTCACCGGCTGTGGCCTCTCCACGGCCAGCGCCGCGCCCGAGACTTCACCGCCCGAGACGTTGATCGCGCGCCTCGAGTCGTCTCCCGCGCTCGACGTCGTCGGCGTCCACAGCGACGCCGAGGTCGTCATGCGCCTCCCGCTCAGCGAGGCGGTCGGCGCTCCGATCCCGCTGGTCGTCGACTACGGCGAGGCGACGATCGGCGCGCACGGCGCGCGCACGCTGGTGCTCGAGAGCCTTCTCTTCGCGTTCGAGCGCGTCGACGTTCCCGCGGAGCGTCTTCCCCCGAACGGCCTGAGCTTCGACGAGATCCGAGTGCGCGCGGTCGGCCCCGTCGAGGCGCACGTCTCGTGGGCGAGCACGAGCGAGGCGCGCGCGCTCACGACGGTCGACCTCGAGCTCGACTGGCGCATGGTGCTGCCCGACGGACAGACGCATCGCCTCGGCACCGAGCGCATCGAGGACGCGGAGGTCGCGCTGCGCGTGCTGCTCGACTCCGAAGGGCGGGTGATCGCCGACGTCGATCTCGCGCTCGAGCAGGTGTGGCAGTGGGCGGGCGTGGTCGAGCTCGAGCACCTCGACGTGCACCTCGTCACGCGCGAGCGGCTGCCGATCGCGCCGCACTGGTCGCGGCCCGTGATGGAGTGATCGCGAGCGGCCCGACGGGAAAAGAAAAGACCGACCACGACCACGACCACGTCGACGACCACGATCACGTGCGCCGTCGTCGTCGCCGCGAACGTGGTCGTGATCGTGAACGTGGTCGTGGTCGTGAACGTGGTCGTGAACGTGGTCGTGGTCGTGAACGTGGTCGTGACGTTGGCGCGGGTCCCGAGCGCTCAGTGACAGGGCCCGCGCCCGCGTCCCGCCGCATCGTTCGGATCGCTGTCGCTCCAGCCGCGCTCCGCGCACACCCCGCGGCCCGCGCCGTCGGCGCCCGGCCCGCTGTCGCGATCGGTGAACCCGGTTCGCCCGCGGCCCGGCGGATCCTGGGGATCGCTGTCGCTCGCCTTCGCCTCGGCGGGCGCGGGTGACGCGATCACCGATGCCGCGCCGAGCGCGCCGAGCGCGCCGAGCGCGCCGCGCCGTCCGAGCCGGTGCGTGACGATGTCGCCGGGGGTGAGCGTCGGTCGCGGCTTCTTGCTGTCGTGATCGGGCATCGCGGGCTTCTCGACGATGGATCCACGTTCGCGATTCGATTGCCAAGATCATGCAGTCAGCGCTCGCCGGCGCAGGGCCCGCGCGAGAGCGTGCGGTCCTGAGCGGACGAGCCGATCTTTGGACACTCCTCGGCGCGTGTGCTCCGACGTGCGCGATCCTCGTCGTTGACGTTTCACTCTCGGCGCGAAGATCCTGAGCCCGTCTTCGTAAGAGGGTTCATGGCCGAGAGCACGTACGCGTTCCGCAAGCTCATCGCTCCGATCACGCCGGAGCAGTTCTACGCCGAGCACTGGGAGCGCAAGCCGCTCGTCATCCGTCGCGAGCAGCGCGACTACTACGCCGACCTCCTCAGCCTGCGCGCGTTCGATCACGTGATCACCACGCAGGCGCTGATGCACCCGCAGTGCTTCATCGCGAACGCCGCGCGGCAGGTCGACGCGAGCGAGTACACGTTCCCGAACAACAGCGTCGACTCGGCGCGCCTCTACCAGCAGTTCGCGGACGGCGGGACGATCGTCTTCAACCAGCTCGAGGGGTTCATCCCGCCGCTGGCCGATCTCTGTCGCTCGCTCGAGCGCGACATCAGCACGCGCTTCCAGTGCAACATCTACTGCACGCCGAGCAACGCGCAGGGCTTCCCCACGCACTACGACTCGCACGACGTCTTCATCCTGCAGATCCACGGGACGAAGCACTGGATCCTCTACAACACGCCGGTCGAGCTGCCCTTCAAGGGCCAGCCGTTCCGCCGCGACGAGACGCCGAAGGGCGAGGTCACCGCGGAGTTCGATCTGCACCCCGGCGACATGCTCTATCTCCCGCGCGGCGTGATGCACGACGCGCAGACGCGCGAGGGCGAGACGCTGCACATCACGCTCGGCGCGCTCGCGACGAGCTGGACCGAGCTGCTCCTCGAGGCCGTCGCGAAGGTCGCGCTCGGTGACGCGGACTTCCGCCGCTCGCTCCCCGTCGGCTACGCGCAGACCGAGTTCGATCGCGCGCGGTCGCGCGAGTTCTTCCAGTCGCTCATGAAGCGCGTGGCCGAGCGCGTCGACTTCGACGCCGCGATGGATCACTTCGCGGACGACCTCGTCTCGACGCGCCACGCGCTGCTCGAGGGACAGATGGAGCAGATCCTCCGCCTGCCCAAGCTGAGCGTGAAGGATCGCGCGGGCGCGCGTCCGAACCTCGTCTATCGCTGGAGGATCCGCGACGGTCAGTTCATCGTCTCGTGCTACGGCGCGGAGATGCGCCTGCCCGAGCACGCGGCGGAGCCGGCGCGCTTCGCGCTCGAGACGCCCGACTTCGTGATCGAGGATCTCCCGGGCGACCTCGACGACGCGGGCAAGCTCGTGCTCGTGCGTCGCCTGGTGCGCGAGGGCATGGTGCGCGTCCACGCCTGACGCCCGGGAGCGAGCGTCGCGCTGCAGGCTAGAGCGCGATGCGCACGCCGAGCGCGACGTCGACGATCAGATACGAGAGCGCGAGCGCGGTGCCCGAGGTCTCGACGATCTCGAGCCCCGCGATCACGCCGTCGGCGCCGAGCGCGCCGGCGATCGCGACGCGCGGATCGAGCCACCACGCGAGCTCGAGCGCGAGGCCGAGCGTGCACCACGGCGCGGTCGTGGTGCGCGCGGAGCTGCCGTCGCGCCGGGTGCCGACCGCGTGCACGACGCCGACGTCGGCGCGGGCGAGGAGCGCAGCCTCCAGCGCATCGGAGCGCGCGAAGACCCAGCCCCCCGCGAGCTCGAGCCCGAGCAGGGCGACGTCGACCCGACCTTCGTCCGCGCTGCCGCGTGACCAGCCTCCGCCGAGCGCGGCGCGCGCGATCCAAGTGCCCTCGAACGTCGCGCCAATCGCGAGCTGCGCGAAGACGAGCCCATCCAGCGAGAGCGGGGCGAGCCCGCCACCCGCCGCGAGGTCGAGCGCGGCCCGCGGCGCGTCGTGCGGCGCGACCGGCACGCGCGAGGGCGGTGCGCTCGCCGTGCGCATTCGAGCGGCGGTCGCGAGGGCCAGTCGTGCGCGCTCCACCAACGCGAGCGCGAGCGCGCGTGTCGTGGACGCGAGCTCGTCGCGCGAGGGCAGGGCGATCGCGTCGTGCGCGACGACGCCCTCCGCGCGAGCGACGAACGAGAGGGTGCGCGCGCTCGGATCGCAGAGCGTCGCGTCGAGCTCGATGGTCATCGCCTCCGCACCGACCTCGATCGCGACGAGCTCCGCGAGCAGCACGACGTCGGCGTGCACCGCGGCGCACGCGGGCACGCGCAGTGGTGCGTGCTGCGCTCGCGCGGTCGACGCCGCGAACAGCACGAGCGCGATCAGCGCGCGACCCAACGCTCGACCTGGTGCCGCCACCGTCCCGCGGGATGGTGACGCACGTACTCACGCGCGGCCTCGGTCGCGCGCGCGGTCTCGCCCGCGCGCACCAGCGCCTCGACGCGACGGGCGCGCGCCGCCTCGACGAGGGTGGTGTCGAGCCCGAGCTCCAGCGCGAGCGTGAACGCATCCGCCGCGTCCCGCGGTCGATCGAGGCGGTCGAGCGCGAGGCGCGCGAGCGTGAACGCGGCGAGCGCGCGATCGGCACGCGGCTCGTCGTGCGCGCGCGCGATGTCCCCGAGCAGCGCGGCCGCTTCGGCGACGCGCCCCTGCGAGCGCAGCAGGTCGGCGTCGCGCAGATCGCCCGCGCGTCGCTCGGCGGCTGCGGGCTCGGCCGGTGCAGTCTCGGGGGGCGCGGTCTCGGGCGCGACGGCCTCGGACGGCGCGGTCTCGCGCGATGGCGCGGTCGTGGCGCGAGCTGGCCTGCGCTCGGGCCCCGCGGTCTCGAGCGTCGCCTCCGGCGGCGTCTCGGACCGCGCCGCGACCACGAGCGTCTCGAGCGCCTGCCGCGCGCCGATCGTCATCGACCGACCCGCGGTGAGCCGCGCGAGCCCACCCGGCACGTCGTCACCCCGCACCAGCACGACGCCGTGCTCGACGTCGACCCGCACCCCACCGTCGACGTGCGCCACCGTGAACGACGTGCCGAGCACCTCGACCACCACCGCGCCGGTCTCGACGATCCAGCGCCTCGATCCTCCCGGCGTCACGTCGAACCGTGCGCGCCCTGCGCGCAGCCACCACCGCAGCGCGTGCGCGTCGTTCTCGAGCACGTCGAGCTCGCTGTTCGCGTCCACGTCGACGCGCGAGCCGTCGGCGAGCACCAGGTCGCGCCCCGGCGCGCACGCGAGCTCCGCGCCGTCCCCCAGCTGCAGCGGGCCGGGCCGCGGGGTCGACCCGCGGATCGCGAGGACGACGAGCGCGATCGATGCGGCCGCGGCGCCGATCACGAGCGCGCCGCGCGCCGGGCGCGCGCTGCGCCGCGCCTCGATCGCCCCCCAGTTGTGATGCAGCCGGTGCTCGTCGCTGGCGTCGCGCAGCGACGCGCGCAGTCGCTCGTCGCTCATGCTCGGTCCTCCGCCGTGAGCCGCCGCAGCGGCGCGATTCGCTCGTCTGCCTCGGCGAGCCTGCGCTTGCACGTGGCGAGCGAGACCGAGAGCGCGTGCGCGGTCTCCTCGAGCGTCCAGCCCTCGACGCGATGGAGGATCCACGCGCTCCGTGAAGCCACCGAGAGCGTCGCGAGCGCGCCATCGATCTCGCGCAGCTCCGCGACGAGATCGGGACGGCTCCCGTGCGCGGCGTGCGCCGCGAGCGTCGCGTCGTCGTCACCCCGGTCGAGGCCCAGCGCGCGCAACAGGCGCCGCCGTCGGAACCTGCGATGACAGAGCGTGATCGCGATGCGCTGGATCCACGCGCGGAACGCGACGCCGTCGCGCACCTGATCGAGCCGCTCGAGCGCGCGCACGAACGTGTCCTGCACCACGTCGTCGGCCTCGTGCACCCGGCCGAGCACGCGCGTCACCGCGCTCGTCACCGCGCCGGCGTGGCGCCGGTAGAGCGCCTCCGTCGCCCAGCGATCCCCGTCGCGCGCGCGGCGCACCAGGTCCGCGTCGTCGACGAACGACGGCGCGGGCAGCTCGGTCACGGGAGCGATGCGGGCGGCGCGCGGCACGGGTCGAGGTCAGGATCCCCGACCTCGCGCGATCGGCTCAATGCTTCCGAGGTGAGCCTGGATCCGCACCTCGCGTGTCCTCCTCGCATGACCCGCTCACACGCCCTCCTCGTGATCACGATGCTCCTCGGCGGCTGCGTCACCGAGGCCTCTCTGCTCTCGAGCCCCTCGACGCCCTCGTGCAGCGAGGACGTCGACGTCGTCACCGCGCCCGCGGAGGTCGGGTGCACGTCGATCGAGGTCGAGGGCAGCGACGAGGCCGCCTGCGACACTTCGTCCGTCCCCGACGCCGGTGCCTCACCGATCGTCGCTGGCCGCCGGGTCCGCGTGCGCCGCGCGCACGACCTGCCGACCGTGATGCGCGTCGAGCTCCTCGTCTCGCCGTCGACCTGCACCGTCGGGCCCTGCCCGCGCGATCTGTACTGGCACGGCGGTGGCGGGTGCGAGTGTGGCGTCGGCCTCGAGGGTGGCGGGTTCGAGTCCGGCGTGTACGAGGTCCGGGTCCCGCCTGGCGATTCCACGGTGCTCCTGCCCGATCCCTCGCGGCGTTACCGCGTGAGCGCGTGCACGATGACGTCCGCGCCGTGGCCGACCTACCCGGAGTGCGGCCTCTCCGGCTTCGCGAGCGGCGAGCAGGGCGGCACCTGCCAGCCCTCGTGCTTCACCGACGCCGACTGCCCGGTGCCCAGCTCCGGCACCGCGGTGCCCGACTGCGACGTCGCGGGGACCTCGTGCTCGCTCGACTGCGGCGCCGGTCAGACGTGTCCCGATGGTCAGGTGTGCGGCGCCGTCCTCGGCCGCCTGGTCTGCGTCGTGCCGGACGCATGAGTCAGGGCACGCACTCGCCCGTCGACACGTTGCAGCGCGGCAGGCCGACCATCAGCGAGCGGCACCATGCGTCGCCGCCGAAGAAGTTGCAGCGCGGCGCGCACACGCTGAACGCGCTGCGCCAGCACACCTGATCGAATTCGCTCACGCCCGCGCACGTCGAGTCGTCGAAGCAGCGGCACGTGAACACGTCGGCCGGCGTGTCGTCGCCGGGCTCGTCGTCGATCCCGTTGCAGCACTCGCCGTCGGGCAGGAACGGGCGGCAGTCGCGATCGCTGCAGTCGGTGCGCCCGTCGCGATCGTCGTCGACGCCGTTGGTGCACGCGGCGATGCCGAGCTCGTTCGCGACCGGGCCCGCGTCACGCGGCCGACCCGCATCGCGCGGCGCGCCCGCGTCGAGCGGAGGAGGGCCCGCGTCGCGCGCGCCGCAGCGCGGATCGCGCGCGCAGTCGGGATCCGCGCAGTCGACGAGCCCGTCGCCGTCGTCGTCGCGGAGGTCGGCGCAGAAGAGCTCTCCGCGCGCGCACGCCGGGGCGGGCGCGCAGTCGGGATCGTCGCAGTCGATGCGCTCGTCGCAGTCGTCGTCGACGCCGTCGCCGCAGCGCACCTCGCTCCTCGAGCTCGGACGACACGCGCACGCCGGGTGCGCGCGACAGTCGGGCTCGTCCTCGCAGTCGCGCTGCTCGTCGCAGTCATCGTCGAGGCCGTTCGTGCAGATCTCGCGCTCCGCGCGCGGGACCACGACGCACCCGCCTTCCGCGTCGCTGCACGTCGCGACCTGACACTCCGCGACCGGTCCGCAGTCGAGCGGCGCACCGCGCACGCAGCGCGCCGCGACGCAGCGCTCCTCGCCGTTGCACACCGACGCGTCGCGGCACTGCGCATCGCCCATGCACGGCACCACCCGGCACCCGTCCGCATCACCCGGCACCGGGCTGCAGATCTCGCCCGCGGGACAGCGCGTGCTCGGCCGCGACACGCAAGCGCGCGCGCCCTCGTCGCACACGTCGTCGGTGCACGCCGCGCCGTCCGCGCACGCGATCGGCGTGCCCGCGACGCAGGTGCCGCCCGGGCCGCAGCGCTCCTGTCCGGTGCAGAACAGCCGGTCGTCGCAGTCCGCGTCGCTCCCGCATCGCGCCGCGACGCAGCCGCGCGCGGGATCGCAGGTGCGCCCCGCGCCGCAGAGCGTGTCGTCGGGGATCGACTCGCACGCACCGTCGGGCTCGGCGCAGCGCTCGACCGTGCACTCGACGCCGTCGTCGCAGGACGGCGGAGACGAGAGCGTGCACAGCCCCGAGGGCGCACAGCCCTCGAAGCCGTTGCAGGCGACGCCGTCCTGGCACTCCTCGTCGCTCGTGCAGCGGATCGGCGAGCACCCGAACGTCGGGTCGCACGCCATGAGCCGCGGGCACACCGAGTCGTCGGGCACGCTCACGCAGCCCATGCCCTCGACGCACTGGTCGTGGGTGCACTCGGTCGAGTCGTCGCAGCGGGGCGGCTCGCCGGGCGCGCAGCGGCCGCCGATGCAGAGCTCCACGCCGTTGCACTCGCGGCGATCGTCGCACTGGCCGTCGGTGCGGCACGTGACGGTCGCCGCGTCGAGCCCCGCGCCGCCGTCGCGTGGCATCACCGAGCCGTCGGGCGCGACGTCGAGCGCCGTGCGCACGCCACAGCCCACCAGCGCGAGCGTCGTCCCGAGCACCAGCGCGCGTGCGATCACGGTGTCCTCCGTCGAGGGACGAGCGTATCCCAGATCGCGCAGCGCCCGCGGAAACCGGCGATCACGCCATCGCGCTGCGATAGGATCCCGATCGGATGGAGCAGCGAGCGCTCGGGCCCGGAGATCTGCGGGTATCCGTCGTCACGTTCGGCGCGATGGGCTTCGCCGCGCCAGGCCCCGACGAGGACGCGCGCCGCGCCGCGATCCTCCGCGCCGCGCTCGACGCCGGCGTGACCGCGATCGACACCGCGCCGCTCTACGGCTTCGGTCGCTCGGAGCGCGTCGTCGGCAAGGTCATCGCGGAGCTGCGGCCGCGCCCGAAGGTGCTCACGAAGGTCGGCCTGCGCTGGGACTGCCCCTCGCAGCACGGCGAGCCGCTCTTCCAGGCGCTCGGCGAGCACGGGCAGCCGCTCGTCGTGCGGCGCGACTCGCGCCCGGAGTCGGTGCTGCTCGAGATCGAGCGCAGCCTCGAGCGGCTCGGGGTGGAGCGGCTCGATCTGGTGCAGGTGCACCAGCGTGATCGACGGGTGCCCATCCGCGAGACGTTCGCCGCGCTGCGCGACGCGGTGCGCGCGGGCGCGGTGGCGCACGTCGGGGTGTCGAACTTCACGGGGCGCGAGGTCGAAGAAGCGCGCGCCGCGCTCGGTGACGTGCCGCTCGCGAGCCTGCAGTCGCCGCTGAGCTTGCTGACGCGCGACGTCGAGCGCGACGGGCTCGTCGCGGCGCGCCGCGTGGGCGCGGGGTTCCTCGCGTACTCACCGCTCGCGCAGGGCCTGCTCTGCGGCACCTACGGCCCGCACCGCGAGGTCAAGGACTGGCGCGCCGGGACCGCGCTCTTCGCGCCGAAGGTTCGCGAGCTGATCCAGGAGGCGATCCGCGACGTGCTCCAGCCGATCGCGACGCGCCACGGCGCGACGCCGGGCCAGGTGTCGCTCGCGTGGGTGCTCGCGCGCCCCGGCGTGAGCGCGGTGATCGCGGGCGCGAGCAGCGAGGCGCAGGCGCGACAGAACGCGGGCGCGTCGGCGCTGCGCCTCGAGCCGCGCGAGATCGCGGAGCTGGAGAGCGCGTTCGCGCGGGTCACGGCCGCCGCGCAGCGACACGCGAAGGTCGGCGGGGTGATGCGCAGGGCGCGCAGCGTGGTCGGGGCGGTGAAGCGGCGGGTGATGCCCTCGGGATCGTGAGCGGCTCGGCCGAGCGCGCCCTCGCTGAGCGGACGACCGAGCACGAGAGAACGAGTACGGCGCGCCGCGGACGACCGAGTGCCGGAGGCGCGATCCGTCCGCGATGGCTGCGAACCCCCGACGCACCGCGCGAAGCCACGGTCGCCGCGCGCGACGGTGAGCGAAGAGGCCGAAGCCGAGACGTCCGAGGCTACGACGGTCAGCCGGAGTCGTCGCAGCGAGAATTCTGACTTCCAACCCGTGACGGCACTGGTCGAACGCGAGAATTCTGACTCGCGACCTCTGCCCGAAGTGGTCGAAGCCGAGAATTCTGACTCGCGACCTCTGCCCGAAGTGGTCGCAGGCGAGAATTGTGACTCGTGACCTCATACGCATGGTCACGGATCGATAAATTGTGACTCGTGACCTCATACGCATGGTCACGGATCGATAAATTGTGACTCGTGACCTCATACGCATGGTCACGGATCGACAAATTGTGACTCTGGCCATCCCATCGCCCGGGCTGAAGCGATCGGATTTCACCGCAGAGGGCCGCAGAGGGCCGCAGAGGCCAGCGCGGAGAAGGGGACCGCTCCGACGAAGAGGGCGAGAGACACGAAATCTCTCCGTGGCCCTCCGTGGCCCTCCGCGGTGAGCTCCCGTGCGGCCCCGCCGCGCGCACGCGCTGCCGTATCAGAACGGAAAGACCAGCGGGATCAGCAGCGTCGCGATGATCGCGCACACGATGTCGAGCCCGGCGCCCATCCGCATGAAGTCGCCGAACCGATAGCCGCCCGCGCCGTAGACCATCAGGTGCGTCTGGTACCCGGTCGGCGTCGCGAACCCGCACGACGCGGCGATCGCGACCGCCATCGCGAACGGCATCGCGCTCACGCCGAGCTGCTGCGCCGTCGCGATCGCCAGCGGGAACGCGAGCGCGGCCGCCGCGTTGTTCGTCAGCAGCTCGGTCAGCAGCAGCGTCGTGACGTACACCGCCGCGAGCGCGAACGTCGGGCCGAGCGGCTGCGCGATCGCGACCACGCCGCTCGCCATCACCGCCGCCGCGCCGGTCGACTCCAGCGTCCGCGCGACCACGAGCGCGCCCGCGATCGAGAAGAGCACGCTCCAGTCGATCGAGCGCCGCGCCTGCTCCATCGTGCAGCAGCCGGTCACGATCATCAGCGCGCCGCCCGCGAGCGCGAACGGCAGCACGTCGAGGTTCGTCCACGGCTCGAGCGCGCCGCCGAGCACCACCGCGCCGAGGATCGCGATCGCGATCCAGCCACGGTCGTGGCGCACCGGCGCGCGCCCCTCGACCGCCGAGACGAGGAAGAAGTCGCCGCGATCGCGCTGCTCCTCGAGGAAGCGCGGGGGGCCCTCGACGAGCAGCGTGTCGCCGGGCTGCAGCACGATGTCGCCGACCTTGCGCTTGATGAGCTCGCCGTTGCGATGCACCGCGAGCACCGCCGCGCCGTAGCGACTGCGGAAGCGCCCGTCGCGGATGCTCTTGCCGACCATCGGCGAGGTCACGCTGACGACCGCCTCGCAGAAGATGCGGTCGGTGCGCGGCACGTCGAGCTCGATGCCGTCGCCGTCGGCGACGGGAACGAGCCCGCGCACGTTCGTCAGGTCCGCGACCGACTGCACGAGCCCGACGAAGATCAGCCGATCACCGCCGCGCAGCACGAACTCGGGACCGACGGCGGGCTCGACGTCGTCCCCGCGCTCGACCTCGGCGAGGAAGAGCCCGGGGAGCTGTCGGAGGCCGGCCTTCTCGACCGAGGTGCCGTCGAGCGGGCTGCCCTTCTCGACCTCCATCTCGACGGTGTACTCGCGCGGGTTCGCGAGGCGCTCCGCGGCGGGCGTGCGCGAGGGCAGGAGGATGCGCGACGCGATCACCACGTAGACGATGCCCGCGACCGCGATCGCGATGCCGATCGGGGTGAGCGAGAACATGCCCATCGGCGGCATGCCGGCGTCGATCATCAGGCCCTGCACGACGATGTTCGTGCTGGTGCCGATCAGCGTGCACACGCCGCCGAGCACCGCCGCGTACGAGAGCGGCATCAGGAGGCGCGTGACGTCGAGGCGGTAGGTGCGCGCCCAGTCCTTCACGACCGGCAGGAACGCGGCGACGACGGTCGTGTTGTTGAGGAACGCGCTGACGGCGGTGACCGGCAGCATCATCCGCACTTGCGCGACGAGCGTGCTGCGTGGCCTGCCGAGGATGGGCGCGCCGATGCGCGAGCTGCCGCCCGAGTGCGCGAGCCCCGCCGCGACGACGAAGAGCGCCGCGACCGTGACCAGGCCCTGGTTGCCGAGCGACGACGCGACGTCGCGCGGGTCGAGGAACCGATCCGAGAAGATCCGGAGCGTCGAGAGCACCGTCGCGGCGCCGAGCAGGAGCGCATCGGCCGAGGCGAGGTTGCGCGCGAGCGCGACGACGAGCGCGGCGACCACGCCGCAGGTCACGTACCCTTCCCAGCCCAAGCGCGACGCCTCCGACGAACGAGCGACCGCATCCTAGCGCGGGCACGTCGTCGAAACACCAGTTTCTCAGTGGGGAATGCGGGAATCGAGCCGCGCGGCGAGCTCCTCGGTGGTGCACCCGGTGTTGCGTGCGAGCTGCGCGAGCAGGGCAGGGCGCGCGAGGACGTAGGGCGCGAGCACGGGCTCGAGGGCTTCGCGCACCAGCTCGTCGAGGCCCACCTTCGACCCGACGCCGACATCGATCGCGATCGCGCCGACCAGACCGCGCGCGACGTTCTCGGGCAGCCGCGCGCCCGGCCCCGGCTCGAAGAGGCAGCGCTCCGGGAGCAGCGCGGTCGCCATCGTCCCGACGAGCGCGGGCGCGAGATCGTCCTGCCGCAGCTGGTTCCACCATCCGACCGCCCACGCGTCGACCCGCGCGGGCCCGTCTTCGACCCAGCCGAGCGCGATCGCGAGCGAGGTGCCGTCGACGCGCGCGAGATGCGCCAGGAGCGGCTCGGCGACGCCTCGGGCGACCAGCCGATCGACGAGACCGTTCGGCGCGTGGTGCTCGTGCGTGGCGCCCGAGCGCGCATCCAGCATGTGGATCCGCGTGCCCGCCGCGAGCACCGCGAGGTCGTCGAGCAATGCGTCGAGCTCGTCGGCGACGATGCGCGCGTTCACCCCGAAGATGCCGAGATCGAGCGCTCCACGGACGCGCACCATCCGCCGGGCAGCGGAGCAGTCCGAGCGCTCGTCGGACACCGCGACTCCCTTCTTCCAGCACACCCGGGCGCGTGCGCCATCCGCGCTGGCCTCGACATCGAAGGCCTCACAGAGCGCGTTCGTCACCGCGGGATTGCACGCCTCCACGAAGACCCGCCGCTCGCGAATGCACTCGCAGCCGCAGTGCATCGTGGAGAACACGGTGCGCAGCGAGAGCGTGTCGGCGGGGACGCGTGCGTCCTCGCCGACGATCTCGAAGCGCGTGTCGTCCTCGATCGTGACGATCACGCGTGACGCACCGGTGTGCAGGAAGGTGCGGACCGCCTCGGCGATGCACCGGGAAACCGTGCGAGAGTCGCGCAGGTCTCCGACGTACATCCCTGGCCGTTTCCGGATCGGTTCGAGGCCCTCGAGCACCTCGATGTCACGAGGCTCATAGGTCGCGCCCATCGCGTCTCCTCCTGGGTGGATCGCGCTCGCACGCGCGCATCCCACGTCGCGTTCGGAGCCCCTCCAGCGGGCGCGATCAATGACGGAAGAGTACCACGATCAAACGCGGAATTCGACGGGTTTCACCGCGAATTCAGCGCTTCACCGAGCGCGTCGACGAAGCGCTCGTCGAGCCCTTCGTCGCGCCAGCTCGAGCGCGCTCCGGGCGTCGTGACCTCGCCCGTCGTGCCGTCGATCGTGAAGGTCACGCGGCAGTCGCTGGCGCCGTCGCAGGTCACGCGCTCGAAGCGATACGCGGTCCCGCTCGCGCACCAGTTCTCTTCACACACCGCGTTCAGCCGATCGATGACCGGCTCGCCGCGCGGCATCGCGGGGTCGAGCTCGGTGCCCACCGCGAGCTCGTAGGGCGCGCCCGCGTGCTCCGCGTCCCAGGTGCCGACCCACACCCGCAGCGCGCCCGGCGCGAGCGTGCGCGCGATCGCCGGCGCGAGGCCGTCGAAGTCGTCGTTGCAGAGCCACGCGCCGTCCGCGGTCTGCACGAGCAGCGTGGTGTCGCCTTCGCTCGTGACCCGCAGCGCGACGTGCGTCTCCGCGGTCACGTCGATCACGTGATCGGGCTCCTCCGCGACGTGCCCCGCGCACTCGCCGCGTCGCGTGCTCGCGGCGACGGATCCGCCCGCGGTCCCTGCGAGCTGCGCGGTGCCGCCCGGCGCGATCGATGCGCGCGTGGTCGCCGGCGCTTCGGGCGCGCGTCGCTCGCGCGGCGGCTCGACGTCGATCGCGGCGAGATCCTCGTCGAGATCGAGATCGGTCGGCAGCGCGCCCGGCGGTCCGGGCCACGGGAGCTCGTCCTCGACGTCGCACGCGGCGAGAGCGCACGCGAGCGCGATCACCACGCCCCTCGGGAACGAGGCGTGCGACGTCGATCGAGTCATCTCACCCAGCGCCGCCGTCTTTGGCGGTCGGCTCCTTGTACGTGAGCTGCGCCTTCAGGTGATCGCGGTTCATGCGCGCGATGAACGCGACGCTGATCTGCTTCGGGCACGCGGCCTCGCACTCGTAGTGGTTCGAGCACGCGCCGAACCCCTCGCGGTCGTGCTGCGCGACCATGTCGAGCGCGCGGCGCGAGCGCTCCGCCTGGCCCTGCGGGAGCAGGCCGAGGTGCGAGATCTTCGCCGCCGTGAAGAGGCTCGCCGACGCGTTCGGGCACGCCGCGACGCACGCGCCGCAGCCGATGCACGCCGCCGCGTCCATCGCCTCGTCGGCGATGGGCTTCGGGATGGGCATCTCGTTCGCGTCGACCGCGCTGCCCGCGCGCACCGTGATGTAGCCGCCCGCCTGGATGATCCGATCGAGCGACGCGCGCTCGACCATCAGGTCCCTGATCACCGGGAACGACTTCGCGCGGAACGGCTCGACGTAGATGGTCGCGCCGTTCTCGAACTTGCGCATGTGGAGCTGGCAGGTCGTCGTCGCGCGCTGCGGCCCGTGGGGCTGCCCGTTGATCACGACGCCGCACGTGCCGCAGATGCCCTCGCGGCAGTCGTGATCGAACGCGAACGGCTCCTTGCCCGCCAGGATCAGGCGGTCGTTCACGACGTCCATCATCTCGAGGAACGACGCGTGCGTGCTGATGCCCTTCGCGTACTCCGAGTAGTCCTCGAAGCGACCCGCGTCGTTCGGGCCGTTCTGTCGCCAGACGTGAAGCTTGAGATCGATCGTCTCGGCCACGGTTCAGCTCCTCACTTGTACGAACGCTGGGTGAGCTTGACGTACTCGAACGTCAGCGGTTCCTTCACGAGCTCCCACGACGTCCCCGCGCCGCCCTTGCCCTGCCACTGCCAGGCCGCGGCGTACGCGAACTTCTCGTCGTTGCGCTGCGCTTCGCCTTCCGGCGTCTGGAACTCCTCGCGCAGATGGCAGCCCGCGCTCTCCTCGCGGTCGAGCGCGTCGAGGCACATCAGCTCGCCGAGCTCCATGAAGTCCGCGACGCGCCCCGCCTTCTCGAGCTCGCGGTTGAGCGCCTCGCCGCCGCCCGTGATCTTCACGTCGCGGTGGAACTGCTCGCGCAGATCCGGGATCGCCGCGAGGGCCTGCTTCAGGTCCTTCGCGTTGCGGGCCATGCCGCAGTTGTCCCAGATGATCGCGCCGAGCTTGCGGTGGAACTGGTCGACGGTCTGGCGGCCCTTCTGGCCGACGTCGACGAGCTTCTGGAAGCGATCCTTCGCCTCGCGCAGCGCGTCCTTCACGGCCGGGTGCGACTCGTCCGCCTTCGCCTTGCCCTTGCGCGCGAGGTAGTCGGTGATCGTGTACGGCAGCACGAAGAAGCCGTCCGCGAGGCCCTGCATCAGCGCGCTCGCGCCGAGGCGGTTCGCGCCGTGATCCGAGAAGTTCGCCTCACCCGCGACGAAGCATCCGTCGATCGTGCTCATGAGGTTGTAGTCGACCCAGAGCCCACCCATCGTGTAGTGGGTCGCCGGGTAGATGCGCATCGGCGTCTCGTACGGGTCCTCGCCGGTGATGCGCTCGTACATCTCGAAGAGGTTGCCGTACTTCTCCGCGATGGTGGCCTTGCCGTCGCGCTTGATGGCCGCGCCGAAGTCGAGGTAGACGCCGCGCCGCACGCCCATGACCTCGGGGCCGACGCCGCGACCCTCGTCGCACACGCGCTTGGCGGCGCGCGACGCGATGTCGCGCGGGACGAGGTTGCCGAACGACGGGTAGATGCGCTCGAGGTAGTAGTCGCGCTTCTCCTCGGGGATCGTGCGCGGGTCCTTCGTGCAGTCGCCCGCGTCCTTCGGCACCCACACGCGGCCGTCGTTGCGCAGCGACTCGCTCATCAGAGTCAGCTTGCTCTGGTACTCGCCCGCCTGCGGGATGCACGTCGGGTGGATCTGCGTGAAGCACGGGTTCGCGAAGAGCGCGCCCTTCTTGTGCGCGCGCCAGATCGCGGTCGCGTTGCAGCCCTTGGCGTTCGTCGAGAGGTAGAAGACGTTGCCGTAGCCGCCGGTCGCGAGGATCACGACGTCCGCGGTGTGCGCCTCGAGCTTTCCGGTGACGAGGTCGCGCGTGACGATGCCGACCGCGCGCCCGTCGGCGACGATCAGGTCCACCATCTCGCAGCGCGTGTACATCTTGACCTTGCCGCCCGCGATCGTGCGCTCGAGCGACGAGTACGCGCCGAGCAGCAGCTGCTGGCCGGTCTGACCGCGCGCGTAGAACGTGCGCGAGACCTGCGCGCCGCCGAAGCTGCGGTTCGCGAGCAGGCCTCCGTACTCGCGCGCGAAGGGCACGCCGAGCGCCGCGCACTGGTCGATGATGTTGACGCTGACCTCGGCGAGGCGGTGGACGTTGCTCTCGCGCGCGCGGAAGTCGCCGCCCTTCACCGTGTCGTAGAAGAGGCGGTGGATGCTGTCGCCGTCGCCCTGGTAGTTCTTCGCGGCGTTGATGCCGCCCTGGGCGGCGATCGAGTGCGCGCGGCGCGGCGAGTCCTGGTAGCAGAACGCCTTGACGTTGTAGCCGAGGTCCGCGAGCGACGCGGCGCCGGCCGCACCGGCGAGCCCGGTGCCGACCATGATGATGTCGAACTTCCGCTTGTTCGCGGGGTTGACCAGCTTCATGTCGAAGCGGTGGTTCTCCCAGCGCTTGTCGATCGGGCCCGTCGGGGCGTTCGAGCGCAGCTCCATCTCGTGATGCTCCTTACGACGAACGGAAGTTGAGACCGCGCGCGCTCAGGGCGTGGGCGGCAGCGCGGGGAGGTCGGGCACGTCGCCGCCGATGACGCGCGCCATGATCGTGAGCGGGATGATCACGTTGCCGAGCGTCACGAACGCGGCGAACGCCATCGCGGCGCCGCGGATGCGCTGGTCGAAGCGCGGCGAGCGGAGGCCGAGGCTCTGCAGCAGCGAGTGGCCACCCTGGTAGAGGTGGAAGCCGAGCAGGATGTTCGCGAAGACGTAGAACGACGTGACCCAGATGCTGCGGAACCCGTAGACGACGTTGAGATAGACGTCGTGGGGATCGAAGCGGTAGCCCTGGACGACGTCGGCGCCGATCGTCAGGTGCGCGAGGTGGAACGCGATGAACGCGAACACGATCGGGCCCGAGAGGATCATCGTCTTGCGCGCGTAGCGCAGCAGCGGGCCCTGCGCGCCGACGTCGCTCGCGACCTTGTAGCGGCTGGGGCGCGCGGCGTTGTTCGCGAGCGAGAGCTGCACCGTGAGCCCGACGTGCACGACGAGCGCGAGCAGCAGGATGGCGCGCGCCGTCCAGAGCGCCTTCGGCATCGAGTGCAGGAGCTCGGCGTACGCGTTGAGGTGCTCGGGGCCGAGGAAGACCTGCAGGTTGCCGATCAGGTGGGCGATCACGAAGCCGAAGAGGATGGCGCCCGTGATGGCGACCAGCGCCTTCTTCCCGATCGAGGTCCGCGTGAGGGTCAGCGCCTTCTGCATCGTCGGTTCCTGCTCTCGCCGCGCCCCTGCGCGTGAGGCGCGCCAGCTATACACCCAGGGTTTCGGAATTCAATCGCGATCCGCAGGGACGCACACCTTCGGCGGCGAGGGCGGATCGACGTAGTCGACCTCCACGCCGCGGTGCGTGCGGAGCGTGGTGACACCGCGCTCGCGCCGCACGATCCAATCCGGTCCGACCGGCACCTTCCCCATGCCGCCCGGCGTGTCGACGATCAGCTTCGGCAGCGCGATGCCGCCGACGCGTCCCTGCAGTCGTTCCATGAGGTCGATCCCGGTCTGCAGCGGCGTGCGCAGGTGCGAGGTGCCGCGGACCGGGTCGGCCTGGAGCAGGTAATAGGGCCGGACGCGCGCGCGCACCAGGCCTCGGAAGAGCGTCTCGAGCGTGCGCGCGTCGTCGTTCACGCCGCGCAGGAGCACGCTCTGGTTCATCACCGGGATCCCGTGATCCACGAGGCGCGCGCACGCGTCGCGCGACTCGGGCGAGAGCTCCTTCGGATGGTTGAAGTGGGTCATGACCCAGACCGACGGGTGCGATCGCAGCGCCCGACACAGATCCGACGAGATGCGCTGCGGCAACGTGACAGGCGCGCGCGTGGCCATGCGGACGACCATCACGTGCTCGATGCGCGCGAGGCGCTCGAGGATGGCTGCGATGCGCGCGTCGGTGCCGACCAGCGGGTCGCCGCCCGAGACGATCACGTCGTGGATCTCGGGGTGCGCCTCGATCCACGCGAACGCGGGCTCGAGCTTCTCGAGGGCGCGCACGCCGCCGTCCTGGCCGACCATGCGCGAGCGCGTGCAGAAGCGGCAGTAGACCGAGCAGCGGTCGGTCGCGATCAAGAGGACGCGGTCGGGATATCGACGCACGAGGTGCGGCGCGACCTCGTGCGCTTCTTCGCCGAGCGGATCGCGCAGATCGCCGGGGACCTCGCGCGCCTCCTCGATGCGCGGCACGCACTGCAGGCGGATCGGACAGTGGGGATCCCGTCGATCGCAGAGCCCGAGGTAATAGGGCGTGATCGACATCGGGAACCCGCCCGCGAGCGCGCGTCGGGTGCCCTCGCGCTCCTCCGGCGTGAGCTCCAGCGCAGCCTCGAGCCCGGCGAGATCGGTGATCGCGTGGCGGACCTGCCAGCGCCAGTCGGACGCATCGAGGCCCGCGTCGTCGTCGGCGGGCGGGCGGGCCGACGGCAGGACGGGGAGCGACATCGGGCGCGAGCATGACAGCGAAGCCGTGCTGCGGCGAACGCGGGGCGCGCGCGGCGAGCAACCGTTGCGTGATCGGGACGAGGTGGCGCGCGCGAGGCGGGGGGGCATTGCGGCGCGGCGCGAAACAAATGCAACATCCCGCGCGGATTCGCGCCTGGTCCGCTTCTTGGTCTTGGCCCGGCGCGCCCCGCGAGGCGGGACCTTCCCGCAGCCTTCTCGCGCCACGCGCCCCACGAGGGGCGCGCAGTGGGCCTTCCGTTCCGGAAGAGAGCCAGGAGGACAGGAATGAAGACGATCGCGAAGCTCACCATCTCGCTCGCCATGCTCGGTCTCGTCGCGTGCGGGTCGTCGGAGACGGCCGAGACACCGGCGGCCGAGGCCCCGGCGGCGGCTCCGGCGGCTCCGGCGGCGCCCGCGGCCGAGCCGGCTCCGGCGCCCGCGGCCGAGGCGGCCCCTGCGGCCGAAGCGGCGCCCGCGGCGGGCGGCGGCGGCGGCGTCTGCGCGCGCGCGCAGGAGTGCTGCACGGCGTACGTCAACGCGATGCCCGGCGGCGCGGCGAGCGGCGCGGGCGCGGCCTGCGATGCGCTGCGCCAGACGGCGGCGGCGGGCGCGTCGGCGGAGCCGGCCTGCCAGGCGGCGATCGACGGCTACCGCCAGTCGCTCACCGCGATGGGCACCGCGGTCCCCGCGGCCTGCCAGTGATCGTCTGACGATCGACGAACGGGCGCGCGCTCGCGGTCTCGCGGGCGCGCGCTCGCGCGTTTTCGTCGGTGATCCCGGCACGCGACCTCCGGTACGATGGCTCCCCGCATGGGGCAGGGCGGGGGCGAGAGCGGCACGGTCGTCGTGGTCGACGGCGCGTCGTCGGTGGTGGTCGACACGCGCGCGTGGCCGGTGGTGATCGCGACGTGGTTCGGGGAGCCGACGGAGGCGCTGGTCGAGCGCTACTTCGCGGTGCACGGGGAGGTCGTCGATCGCGCGCGGGCGAGCCGCACGCGCTTCGTGCTGATCACCGACACGTTCGCGACCGGCGCGCCGTCGCCCAAGGCGCGCAAGCGCATCGTCGACCTCACGGCCGCGCAGGCGCCCGACGTCGCGGCGCTGACGGTGCGCAGCTTCGTCGTGATCGAGAGCATGCTGATGCGCGGGGTCGTGACCGCGCTCGCGTGGGTCTACCCGAAGATGGCGGAGTCCGAGAACGTCGCGACGATCACCATCGCGCTCGAGCGCGCGTTCGCCGAGCTCGACGCGGCGCGCGTCGCGCGGCCGGTCGGGATGACGCCGCGCGACTACCGGCGCCCGGCTCGCCCGTGACGCGTGACTCTCGCGCGTGAAGCGGGCAGGGTGACCGCGCGTCGATGAACGCGTGCACCGGACGGCGGGAGCGGCGAGAATCCGCCCGGACGTCTGGATGGCTCACCCCGGAGGACCCGTGAGACGACTCGTTCCTCTCCTGCTCGTGGCGCTCTCGATCGCCGGTGCCGGCTGCGGTGGCGCGACCGTGCGCGCGCGCGGCTCGGCGACGATCGTGGCGAGCGCGCCGCCGCCCCGCCCCGCCGTCGTCGTGACGCCGCCCGCCCCGCCGATGCAGGGCGCGATCTGGGTCGAGGCGCACTGGGAGTGGCAGGCGAACACGTACGTGTGGGTCGACGGCTACTGGCTCGAGCCGCAGCCCGACTGCGCGTACATCCAGCCGCACTGGGAGCGCCGGGGCGCCGGGTGGGTGTACGACCCGGGCGGGTGCCGCCGCCGCGACGGGCAGGTCGTGGTGACGCCGCCGCCGGGGCACCGCGGGACCGTGGTGGTCACGCCGCCGCCGCGGGCGGGCGGAGCGGTCGTGGTGACGCCGCCTCCGCAGTCGTCGGGCGGGACGGTCGTGGTCACGCCTCCGCCGCGCGCGGGTGGGACGGTGACGGTGACGCCGCCTCCGCAGTCGTCGGGCGGGACGGTGGTGGTGACGCCGCCTCCGCCGCGCGGCGGGACGGTGACGGTGACGCCGCCTCCGCAGTCGTCGGGCGGGACCGTGACGGTGACGCCGCCGCCGCGCGGTGGGACGGTGACGGTGACGCCGCCTCCGCAGTCGTCGGGCGGCACCGTGGTGGTCACGCCTCCGCCGCGCGGCGGGACGGTGACGGTGACGCCGCCTCCGCAGTCGTCGGGCGGGACCGTGACGGTGACGCCGCCGCGCGAGACCACCCCGCCGCCGCGCGGTGGCACCGTGGTGGTCACGCCGCCTCGTGAGACGACGCCTCCGCCGCGCGGTGGCGTCACCGTGACGACCCCTCCGCCGCGCCAGGACCCGCCGCGCGCGACGGTGACCGCGCCGCCGCCGCGCCAGGAGGCCGAGGTGCCGGTCGCGCCGCCGCCGCGCGCGACGGTGACCGCGCCGCCGCCGCGCCAGGAGGCCGAGGTGCCGGTCGCGCCGCCGCCGCGCGCGACGGTGACCGCGCCGCCGCCGCGTCAGGTCGAAGCGCCCGAGGCGCCCCGCGGTGGTGGCCGCGGCGCGACGGTGACCACGCCCCCGCCCCGCACCGGCGGCGGCGCGACCGTCGTGCTCCCCGATCCGCCGCAGCGCGAGGCGCCGCCGCCGCGTATCGAGGCGCCCGATCCCGAGGTGCGCCCGGGCGGTCCCGACCCCCGCACGCGCGTGCGTCCCCGCCGAGAGCCGGAGCAGGTGCAGCCGCCCCTGCCGCGCGATGCGGTCCGCGCCGCCCCGCGCTGACCGTCGCGGGTGGGCGCTCGCGCTGGTCGTGGTGTGGAGCGCCTGTGGCTCGGGCGAGAGCGCGCCTCCGGCTCCGGAGAGCGCGCCCGCCGAGCCGGCGCCTCCACCCTCGGTCGCCGAGAGCGCTCCCGCCCCGACGCCGCCCGCGACCGACGAGGCCGCGGAGGCGACGGGCGACGCGCGCGCGCCTGCCGACGCCTGCGCTCGCGCGCAGTCGTGCTGTCCGGCGTACGTCGCGGCGCTGCCTGCGTCGGGACGCGGCGAGGCGGGCGAGGCGTGTGTCTCGCTCGCGCTCGCCGTGGAGCTCGAAGGACAGGCGCGCGACGAGGCCTGTCAGGGTGCGCTCGAGGGCTTCCGCTCGTCGCTCCGGGCGACGGGCCTCGACGTGCCCGAAGCCTGTCGCTGAACGTTCGTGAGCCGAGGCGCACGCCCGCGGGCACTTGGTGCGCGTTCCGGAAACCACATCGAGGTGTCATGCGTTCGAACCGAGCTCTGGGTGTCTTCTTCGTGCTCGCGGGTGTGCTCGCGGCGTGTGGCGGTGGGAACGGCGGGACGTCGGGCGGTGGCGCCGGCGGCGGTCAGCACGCCGGCGGTGACTCGTGCGACGAGAGCGCCTGCGGGCCGCGCCCGCAGATGCCGAACAGCCCCTGCGCGGACGGCGTGACGGTCGCCGGGCCGGCGTGCGCGCGCGACGCGAACGGGCGCTGTGCCTGGATCGTCCGGGAGTGCCCGCCGGGCGAGCCGACGGGCGGCGGCGGGGGCGCGGCGGGCGGCGGCGCGATGTGCGGCGGGATCGCGGGCGTGCAGTGTCCGACGGGCCAGTTCTGCAACTTCGGCAGCCACTGCGGCGCCGGCGACCAGAGCGGGACGTGCCAGGCGCAGCCCGAGGTGTGCGCCGAGATCTACCAGCCGGTGTGCGGCTGCGACGGGCGCACGTACGGCAACGAGTGCGACGCGAACCGCGCGGGCGTGAGCGTCGCGTCGCAGGGTGAGTGCACCGCGGCGGGCGGTGGCGGCGCAGCCGGCGGAGAGCGCGCCTGCGGCAGCCGCGGCATGGCGCCCTGCGGGGCGGACGAGTTCTGCGACTGGGCGGCGTCGGCGCAGTGCGGAGCGACCGACGTGCCGGGTGTGTGCCGGCCGCGCCCCCAGATGTGCACCCGTGAATTCGCGCCCGTGTGCGGCTGCGACGGGCAGACGCATCCCACGCGCTGCGTCGCGAACTCGCAGGGCGTCTCGGTCGCCCACGACGGCCCCTGCTGAGCCCGCAGGGCACGGCGCGACGCCGCGCGCGGGCATCGTCGAGCCCGGAGGGCACGGCGCGACGCCGCGCGCGGTGATCGTCGAGCCCGGAGGGCACGGCGCGACGCCGCGCACGGTGATCGTCGAGCCCGGAGGACACGGCGCGACGCCGCGCGCGGCGATCGTCGAGCCCGGAGGGCACGTACCGACGCGGCGCGCGGCGATCGTCGAGCCCGGAGGGCACGGCGCGACGCCGCGCGGCGCGATCGTCGAGCCCGGAGGGCACCGACCAACGCCGCGCCCAGTGTTCGTCGACCGTGAGGGGGCTCCGCGTCGCGACCGTCGGGCCCGGAGGGCACGCCGAGACGATGCGCGTATCGATCGCGCGCCCTCGTCAGGTTCCGTCGGCGATCACGTGGCGCACGATGACGCCGCCGGTGCCCACCACGTACACGTGACGACCGAGGCGCTCGATTTCTCGCGCGTGGTTGCCGCCGAGGTCGAGCTCGATCGGCGACCACGTGCCGTCCGCGCTGCGCGCCAGCGCGGTGCCGCGCTCTCCGACCGCGAGCGGGCGCCCGTCCGGGCCGTGCGCGATCGCGTCGAGCGTCGCGTCGCCGTCGTGCTCGCGCGTGCACCCGTTCGCGCCGATCCGCACGATCGTGCCCGCCTCGCCGACCGCCCACGTGCCGCCGTCGCCAGTGCGCAGGACTGCGCGCAGCGAGCGCTCGGTGTCGCAGGGCACACGCTCCGCGCCGGTCGACGTGATTCGCACCACCGTGCCTCCGTCGCCGACCGCGATCGCCTCGTCGGGCGTGCCCTCGACCGCCCAGAGATCGCCGGCGTCGCGCACCCGCGACGCGCTCAGCGACTCCACCGTCCCGCGCAGCAGCGTCCCGCCGGTGCCGACCACCAGCACGCGACCGTCGCTGCCGATCAGCACATCGCGCAGTGACGCGTCGGTCGGCGACTGCACGAGCGTCGCGCCGTCCCAGCGCACCTCGACGATCGCGCCGAGATCGCCCACCGCGAGCAGCCGCGACTCGTCGATCGCCGCGAGCGCTGCGAGCCCGGCGTCGGTGGGCGACGTGCTCTCCTCGAAGCCGTGCTCGCGCTCGCGCACGATCCGGCCCCACTCGCCGACGCCGACCAGCGCGCCGCCGATCGTCGCGACGTCGCGCAGCGGCACCGTCGGGCCCGCGGTCGCGGTGCGCACGTAGTCCTCTTCGATCGTCGCGATGCGCCCGCCCGCGCCGGCGATCCACGTCGTCTCGTCGCGCGCGCCCGACACGCCGTGCCATCCGCGATCGAACCCGCTCGGCATGCGCACGACGTTCGTGCCCGACGCGAGCAGCACCGTGCCCTCGCTGCCCACGATCGCCGCACGCCCGCGGTCGCACGTGATCGACGTGATCGACTCGCCGGTGTCGAGCGACGTGCGCACGTTCTGCCACGCGCCGGTCGCGCGACGGCGCAGCAGCGTCGCCTGGTCGCCGCCCGCGTAGAGATCGCCGCTCGCGCAGCCCCGATCGCGCGCAGCGTCACGCCGAGCCCCGAGTCCTCGGTCGCGCGCGTGCCGTCCTGGAAGCGCAGGATCGTGCCGCGCTCGCCGACGATCCACACGACGTCGCCGCGCTCGTGCGCCGCGGTGAGCGCGACCGTCGTGCCGGTGTCGAGCGTGCTGACGTCCTCGCCGCGGACGCGCAGCAGCGTGCCTGCGTCGCCCGTGATCAGCGCCTCGAGGCTCGAGATCGGAAGCACCGCGCGCAGGGTCTGATCGGTGCCGCTCGTGATCGCGCGCGGGCCCTGGGGCGTGAGGCGCACGATCGTGCCCGCATCGCCGACCGCGAGCGCGCTGTCGTCGCTCACCCACGCCACCGAGCGCAGCGAGCGCGCGGTGCCGCTGCGCCACGTCACCAGCAGCCCGTTCAGGAAGCGCGCCGCCGCGCCGTCCTGGCCGACGAGCACCACGAGCCCGGGGCCGCCGACGTCGACGTCGTACCAGGTCGGCATCGCGCGCGGGCGCGGGTTCAGCCACGTCCATCCGCCGCCGTCTCCGCCGCGCGGCGCGAGCGCGCGGGTGACCGGATCGCGCGGCGTCGGGAGCGCGATCGGATCGGGGTCGCGCGGCACCTCGGGATCGCGACCGGTGATCGCGTACGTGACGATCGCGATCGTGAGCAAGCCGAGCAGCGCGAGCCCGGCGAGCATCGGCGCGCGCGAGCTGCCTGCGACGCGGCTCGCCGCGGCGGCGTCTTCTTCCTCTTCTTCGGGGGTGGTGCGTCGTTGGGTGGCGGCCATCGCAGCGGGCGAGTGATCGCGCGACTCGAGCAGCGAGGGCGCGCGGGAGGTCGGGGGGCCGCGCCGGTGAGCGCGGGCGCGGCGTCGCTGGCGCGGAGCGGGAGGAGCGCGTCGCGGACCGATGTGATCGACGCGGGGCGATCGTTCGGCTCCTTCGCGAGCATCCGCTCGACGAGCGCGACGAGCTCGCGCGGCACGTCGGTGCGCCACTCCGCGATGCGCGGCGCGGGCTCGGTGCAGATCTTGAGGACGAGCATCGGATACGACGTGTCGTCGAACGGGTGATGCCCGGTGAGGATCCGGAAGAGGATCACGCCGACCGCGTAGACGTCGGCGCGGTGATCGACGTCGCGTTTCCCCTGCGCTTGCTCGGGCGCCATGTAGTAGGGCGTGCCGAGCGCCGTGCCGGTGCGGGTGCGCGCGTCGGCGCCGTCGATCGCGTCGCGGATCTTCGAGACGCCGAAGTCGAGCACCTTCACGAAGTCCGAGTCGCCCTCGCGCGTCGTGAGGAACACGTTCTCGGGCTTGAGATCGCGGTGCACGATGCCCTTCGCGTGCGCGGCCGCGACGCCCTCGCACACCTGCACGACGATCTTCGCGGCGCGCGCGACCGAGAGCGGCCCTTCGTCCTTCAGCACGCGCGCGAGATCGCGGCCCTCGAGCAGCTCGAGCACCATGAAGAGCGAGCCGTCGTCCATCTCGCCGAGGTCGAGCACCTCGACGATGTGCGGATGACCGATCTGCGTCGTCGCGAGCGCCTCGCGGCGGAAGCGCACGACGATGTCGGCGTCGCGCGCGAGGTGCGCGTGCAGCACCTTGATCGCGACGCGGCGCTGGAGCGCGATCTGCTCGCCCTCGTACACCGCGCCCATCCCGCCCTCGGCGATCTTGCGCAGCACGCGGTAGCGCCCGTCGAGCGTCGCGCCGATCCACGGATCCTTCGCGCTCGTCGCGGGGCGCGTCTGCCTCTCGTCCACGGCGCGA
Source organism: Sandaracinus amylolyticus (assembly GCF_000737325.1). Taxonomy (NCBI): domain Bacteria; kingdom Pseudomonadati; phylum Myxococcota; order Polyangiales; family Sandaracinaceae; genus Sandaracinus; species Sandaracinus amylolyticus. The sequence continues at coordinate 6,489,673 of NZ_CP011125.1, read as the reverse complement.
GCATACCCTCGACGCACGCGCACGAGACCCGTCTAGAATGGCCGCGCGCGTGCTCGCGTCGCAGCACGACCGGAGGATGCCTCGATGAGATCAGCGCTCGCCGCCCTCGCCGCCCTCTCGATGATCGCGCTCGCGATCGCGATGACGCCGCCGGAGCGCGTTCACGCGCAGGACTTCGAGGCGCAGTACCGCGTCGCGCTCGCGCACAAGCGCGCAGGGCGTCTGCCCGAAGCGCTCGCCGCCGCACAGGAGGTCGTGCGCATGCGCCCGCAGCACGCGGCGGCGCACTTCACGATCGGATCGATCCTGCGGCAGCAGGGCCAGTACGAGCAGGCGCTCGCGTCGTTCCGTCGCGTGATCGAGCTCGAGCCGAACGACGCCGACGGGCACGCGATGGCGGGCGCCGCGCTCGCGCGCCTCGAGCGCTGCGAGGAAGCGGTGCCGGAGCTGCGGCGCGCGGTGGAGCTGAACGCGCGCGACGCGTCGAGCTGGGGCAACCTCGGTGCGTGCCTGCGCCGCATGCGGCGCATCGAAGAGGCGATCACCGCGTACCAGAACGGGCTCCGCGAGAACCCGGGCAACCCCGATCTGCTCAACAACTACGCGGTCGCGCTGCGTCAGGTCGGGCGCGCCGGTGACGCGATCAGCGCGCTCGAGGCGGCGCTCGCGCGCGCGCCCGACGACGCGAACATCCACCTCAACCTCGCGACCGCGTACCGCTCGCAGTCGCGGTGGCCCGAGGCTGCGCGTCACTTCGAGGCGTGGTCGCGCGCCGAGCCCTCGCCGCGCGATCCCGGGCCGCTCTTCGACATGGCGTACGCGTACGAGCAGATGGGCCGTCGCGACGAGGCCGCGCGCGTGTACGAGCGGTACATCGGGATGGTGCGCGACCCCGATCAGCGGCAGACGGCGCAGGATCGTCTCGACGCACTGCGTTGATGTCCACGACCGGGGGGACGTGAATCTCTTCGGCGAGTCGTGATACGAACCATGGCGACGCATGAGCCTCTTGCGACGCCTGTTCGGTGGCTTCGGCGAGCGCCCACCCGCGCCGCCGCTCCTGCTGCGGGTGCGCGCGGGCTCGGGCGCGATCCCCGAGCAGGTCGAGCTGGTGATCACGTGGGCGTCGGGGCGCCGTGATCAGCGCTCGGTGGTCGCGGCGCAGGGGCTCTGCATCGTGCCGTGGCGCGTGGGCGAGGGCGCGGTGCAGATCGCGGTGCGCGCGCTCGGCGGCCGCGCGTCGCTGCGCGTGAGCGTGCGCGAGAACGCGAGCGGGTCGGTGCACGAGGTGCGTCTCGCCGACGAGCTCGCGGCCGAGTAGCCGCGACTCGGGTCCCCACGATTGCACCGGGGCATCGCTGCGACGATGCTCCGCGACATGGCCCTCGACGCGATCGCTCTCCTCCGTCTCTCTGCTTCGGACCTCCCCGAAGGCGCCGTGGTGCGCACGCTCTCGGACGGCGTGCTGGTGCGCACGCGCGCGAGCTTCGCGTCCGAGCCCGACGAGCTCGCGCACGCGCTCCGTCGCGCCGTCGGGGACGCGCTCGATCGTCATCGCGACGAGCGCGGCGTGCTGATCCTGCCCGACGTCGCGCGACCGAGCGGCAAGACGTACGAGTCGGTGGTCGACGAGATCGGGGAGGGCGGGACGTGGATCTCGCTCGACGAGGACGAGGAGGGCGCGTTCGAGGGCGGTGACCTGCTCGCGACGATGATGAACGCGATGTCGAGCCCCGAGATGCAGAGCGCGATCGCGCGCGCTCGCGACGCGATGGCGGGCGCGGGCGGCGCGGACCCGCAGCGCATGATGGAGCTCGCGCGCTCGATGTCGGCGGGCATGTCGCCGAGCGTCGACGCGGACACCGAGGCCGAGATGAAGCGGATGGTCGAGCAGCACGGCGCGGGCGAGATGCCGGTCGATCTCGGCGCGCTGATGAGCGACCCCGCGTTCCAGCGGATGGTCGACGACGTGCGCACGCAGCTGCTCTCCGATCCGACGAAGCTCGCGCAGCTGCAGGAGATGTTCGGCGCGCTCGACGGCGAGGACGACGACGAGGACGAAGGCGAGGGCGGCGACGAGAAGCCGTCCTGATCAACGCTGCGCGAGCAGCGTGCGCGCGCGGTGCAGCCACGCCGAGAGCCGCTGCGCCGCGGGGATCGAGGAGAGCATCAGCTCGAAGCGGAGACCGCTCTCGTTGCGCTCGACGTGGACGAGCGCGGCCTCGAGCGCACCCGCGAGCGCCACGCCGAGCGCGTGATCCCGCTCGGCGTGCGCCTTCGCGTCGCCCGACACGCGCTCGCGGACCCAGCGCGCGAGGCGCTCGACGCTGCCGTCGCGCGCGGGCTCGGTGATCCCGTCCTCGAGCGCGACGAGCGTGAGGCGGAAGCTTTCGCCGTCGGGTCGCAGCTCGACGTGCTGCCCCTCGCTCTCGAGCCGCAGCGCCGCGCCGGTCGGCACCGCGACGCGCACGGCGCGCGCATCGCGGTAGCCCGCGGTGCCGAGCATGCGCTCGAGCTCGTCGAAGCAGCGCACGGTCTGCTCCTCGGCGCGTCGCACGCGCAGCGTGGGCGGGGCCGGCTCGCGCACCTCGCGCACCGAGGGGTCGCGCAGCTCGCGCGTGACGCGCAGCACGCTCGTGTCGCCGTCGGCGAAGACCTGCGCGAGCGAGAGCCCCTTCTCCTGGTACCCGACCGCGAAGGGGCCGCGCACCTTCGTGATCTCGAGCACGCGCTTCGCGCTCCCGACGGCGACGACGATCGCGCGATCGGTGCTCGCGTCGCGCGCGACCACGTGGAAGTCGTCCTCGATCCACGTGACGCGCACGTCGGCGTATCGCGCGCCGGTCTCGCGCAGCACGACGTGACGTCGCTCGACGAGCTTCCCCGCGCGATCGAGCACGGCAGCCTCGACGAGCTCGCCGTCGTCGTAGACCAGCGCGAACGCGACGCGCGCTCCTGCGCCGTGCGCGTCGAGCGCGGTGACGTCGCCCGGGAGATCGTGGCGCACCAGGGACGCGCGCCCGCGCGTTGCGTCGGCGACGATCAGCCTTCGCTCGCTCGCGTAGGCTGCGACGAGCAGCGGCGCTTCTCCGGCGCGCGCCGCGGCGAGGCGCACGCGTCCGTGCTGCACGATCAGCGGCTCGGGCGCGCGCGCGAGCGTTCCGTCGGCCTTCACCACGAGCACGCGCACGCTCTCGCCGTCCTCGGTGAGCACGTGGGTCTCGCCGCGCGAGGGCGCGATCGCGACGCTGCGCGCGCCCGCGGCCACGCGCTCGGGCGCGCGCACGAGCCCGCGCCCGTCGTCGCCGATGATGGCGAGCCACGCGCCGTCGTCCTGGCACCACACGCACGCGATGCCCTCGTCGACGTGGAACAGGCGCGGCGCGTCGCTGCGGGTGCGATCGCTCGTGCCGAGCGGGATCGGCGGGCGCGCGTACTCGGGCGCGAAGCGCTGGACGATCGACGCGGCCGCGCCCCACGGCGCGCTCCACGCGAGCGCATAGCCGCGCTGCGCGTGGAGCAGCTCGACGGGGAGGGGCGCGAGGTCGTCGCTCACCGGATCACGCTGCGCGCCTCGGCGACGAGCGCCGCCGTCGACGCATCGTGCGGCTGGGACGGGCCGCCGCGCAGCTCACCCTCGATCGTCTTCGCGAGCTGCTTGCCGAGCTCGACGCCCCACTGATCGAAGCTGTTCACGTTCCAGATGACGCCCTGCACGAAGATGCGGTGCTCGTAGATCGCGAGCAGCGCGCCGAGCGTGCGCGGGTCGAGGCGTCGGAACGTCATCGTCGTGCTCGGGCGGTTGCCCTCGAACACCTTGTGCGGCGCGAGGCGATCGATCGCGTCCTTCGAGAGGCCCTGCGCCTCGAGCTCGCGCGTCACGGCCTCGAGCGACTTGCCGACCATCAGCGCCTCGGCCTGCGCGATCATGTTCGCGAGCAGCAGCGTGTGCTGATCGCGCAGCATCGACGCGAGCGGCTCGGGCGTGCCGGGGCGCGGCCACTCGGGCTCGAGCGGCGCGAGGAAGTCGACCGGAACGAGGCGCGTGCCCTGGTGCAGCAGCTGGTAGAACGCGTGCTGTCCGTTGGTGCCCGGCTCGCCCCAGACGATCGGTCCGGTGGTGTAGCCCTCGATGCGCTTCGACTGGCGATCGACCGACTTGCCGTTGCTCTCCATGTCGCCCTGCTGGAGCCACGCGGGCATGCGATGGAGCGCCTGCGAGTAGGGCAGCACCGCGAACGTCTCGGCGTCGAAGAACGCCGCGTACCAGACGCCGAGCATCGCGAGCACGACCGGCACGTTCCGCTCGAGCGGCGCGGTGCGGAAGTGCTCGTCGATGCCGTGCGCGCCCGCGAGCAGCGCCTCGAAGTGCTCGAACCCGATCGCGAGCGCGATCGGCATGCCGATCGCGCTCCACAAGCTGTAGCGCCCGCCAACCCAGTCCCAGAAGCCGAAGGTGCGCTCGCGCGCGATGCCGAACTCGCCGACCTTCGCGTGGTTCGTCGACACCGCGACGAAGTGCGAGCGCACCGCGACCTCGCCGAGCGCGCTCACGAGCCACGCGCGCGCCGCCTTCGCGTTCGCGATCGTCTCCTGCGTCGTGAACGTCTTGCTCGCGACGACGAAGAGCGTCGTCTCGGGGCGCAGATCGTGGAGCGTGCGCGCGAGGTGCGCGGGGTCGACGTTCGACACGAAGTGCGGCCGGATCGGCCCGCCGATCCAGTACGGGCTCAGCGCTTCGCACACCATCAGCGGACCGAGATCGCTGCCGCCGATGCCGATGTTCACGACGTCGGTGATGCGATCGCCCTTCGCGCCGCGCAGCGCGCCGCTCCGGACCTCGTCGGCGAACGCGCGCATGCGATCGAGCACCTCGCGCACGTCGGGCATCACGTCCTCGCCGTCGACGACGATCGGCCGCGCCGAGCGATTGCGCAGCGCCACGTGGAGCACCGCGCGTCCCTCGGTGTCGTTGATCGGCTCGCCTGCGAACATGCGATCGCGCATCGCGGGCACGCCGCACTGCTCCGCGAGCGTCGTGAGCAGGCGCAGCGTCTCGTCGGTCGCGCGGTGCTTCGAGAGGTCGACGCGCAGGTCGTCGTGGTGCAGCACCAAACGCTGGGCGCGCGCGGGATCCTTCGCGAAGAGCTCGCGCAGCTGGACGCCGCGGATCGCGTCGGCGTGCTTCGAGAGCTCGTTCCAGGCGGCGGTGTCGGTCGGTCTCGGCATGTCGAGTCCGCGCATATCGCAACGGGCACCGAGCACGCAACCCGTGGCCCTCTGCAGGAGCGCTCGTCCCGGCGGACCCCGACGGGACCGCGCAACGCGCGGACGCGAGGGACGCCGGGCGAGCCGATCGTTGGCCCTCGACCTCCGCGGCGCCGCGGCCCAGGCTGCGCGCGCTTGGCTGTCGCATCCACCTCGGGCGAGCCGTCGCGCGCCCTCGTGCACGCCGCGCTGGTCGGCGTGCAGATCGCGTTCGCGTCGCTCTCGGTCGCCGGCAAGGTCGTCGTGCGCACGCTCGACCCGAGCGCGCTCGCGCTGATCCGTCTCGCGGGCGGAGCGCTGGTGTTCGGCGTGCTCGCGCTCGCGCGCCGCGAGCGCGATGCCGCGCCGGTCCCGCTGCGCGACGTGCTCGCGATCGCGGGCTGCGCGTCGCTCGGGATCTTCGGCAACCAGGTGCTCTTCCTCCACGGCCTGCGCCTCACCAGCGCCGTCAACGCGACCGTGCTCGTCGCCACGATCCCGATCTTCACGGTGCTGGTCGCGATCCTCCTGCGCCGCGAGGCGGCGCGCGCGAACGCGCTGCTCGGCGTGCTCGTCGCGTTCGCCGGCGTGGTCTGGCTCGTCGGTGGGCCGCGCATCGACGCGGACGGCGCGCTCGGCGATCTGCTCGTCGTCGGCAACTCGATCGGGTACGCGTTCTACCTCGTGCTGGTGCGCGATCTCGCGCGGCGACACGGATCGATCCGCGTCGTCGCGATCGGGTTCGCCGCGGGCGCGCTGCTCGCGTTGCCGCTCGGCGTGCCCGCGCTCGTCGCGCAGGCACCCTCGATTGCCGTGGAGACGTGGTGGCTCGTCCTCTACGTCGTCCTCGTGCCGACGGTCTTCACGTACCTCGCGAACGCGTGGGCGCTGCGCTTCGCGAGCTCGTCGGTCGTCGCGATCTACGTCTACGTCCAGCCGCTCTTCGCGGCGTGGCTCGCGTGGACGTTCCTCGACGAGAGCCCGAGCCCGCGCGTGCTCGTCACCGGCCTCGCGGTGTTCGCGGGCATCTGGCTCGTCACGCGCCCCGCGCTCACGTCAGCACTTCGTCCCGCAGCGTCGGGCGCGACCCCGCCGGCGTCCGATCCCGCGCGATGATCGCGATGCGCCCGTCGCCCTCGAGGATGGCCCAGCGCACGTCCTCGAGGCGCGAGATGCCGGCCTTGTGCATCTCGCCGAAGAGATCCTCGACCGAGACGCGCTCCACGTTCATCGCGTCCTCGACGATCTTGCCTTCGGACACGAGCACCGTGGGTTGGCTCTCGAGCACCTTCGCCGCGCGCGGGAACCGATGCGTGATGACGCTGGTCGCGAACACGAGCAGGAAGAGCGTCATCACGCCGATCGCCGCGTTCGTGAGCGAGTGATCGCCGTCGTGCATCGCCTCGGAGACGATCTCGGGGACGATCATGAGCGTGACGAGCTCGAACGGCGTGAGGCTGCCGAGCTCGCGCTTGCCCATCACGCGGAACGCGAAGAAGAGCACCACGTAGACGATCGCGACGCGAAACACGGTGTCCACAGCGCCTCTCCTCTCACGGGAACACGAACGTGGAGAGCTCGATGCGCGTCTCCTCGCCGCTCTCGTCGCGCACGCGCAGCACGCCCGCGTGAGGGCCGGCGCCGTCCGCCTGGAGCTCGAGCACCACGCGCGCGCGCTCGCCGGGCTCGATCGGTCCGACGTCGGACGCCCACGCGCGTCGCGGCGCGGGCGTCATCTCGACGGCGATCGCCTCGCGCACGTACTCGGGCGAGATCGCGACCTCCGCGCGCGTCGCGCGGTCCCCCCGATTCACGAGATCGATCTGCACCATCGCGTAGCGGTTCTGGCGAACGCGCTGCGGGATCTCCGCGTGCACCTCGAGCGGGCCGACGCGTCGCGTCACGTGCTCCTCGTGCGCGTCGAAGAGGCCTCCGAGCGCGAGCGCCGGCGGCAGCGTGAAGAGCAAGAGGCCGAGCCACTGCGCGCGCGGAAGGTGCAACCGCGGGCGCAGCTTCGGCGGGGACGGCGGATGGTCCGCGCGATCCAAGGACGTCGTCGTCACACGTCTGCGTTCAGCAAAGCGTGCGCCCACGACGCAGCGGCGCGAGCGTCGCGATCTCGTGGCGACCGGTCGCAGCCGGGGCGGAGTGCCGCGACAGCCGCGTACCATCACGAGATGGTGCGTCGTGACGCAGACGAAGGTCGAGCCGTAGGGCCGACGTCTGCGCGCTGCGTTTCTCCTGCGGGTGAGAGTCCCGCCTCGGTAGGCACCGGAGCGCCGAGTAGCAGGCCCCGGGCGTCGGGAGAGATCCCGTCGTCCCGAGCGGGGCGTCGAAAGCCTGTCAGGCAGCGAGAGCTGTGCAGCGGGGAGCAAGATCGCGGGCCGCAACATGAAGTGAAGCCTGCAGCCTCGTCAGATGAACAATCCGAGAGCCGAGCCGCTCATTTCACGGCGAAGGCCACGCTCGAAGCGTCTGTTCCGGAGCGCGCATCGAGTCTCGGCGGGGTATGGGGCGCAGCACGCGATCACGGAGAAGCGCGGAACACGAGAGGCCCGTCTGCGCAGCCCTCGTCGGGGCGAAGCGCGCCGTATAAGCCGAAGGCGAAATCGGCCGCCGCGCAGCGGGAGTCCGAGGGGATCGTAGTACCGCACGGCATCGCGTCGGCGATGTCGACGAACGTCGTGCAGAACAACGCGACGGGAGGGAAGGGTCCCTGGGGCAGTCACGTCGAGGAAGCAGGTAAGCGCGAGGGAATGGCCGGCAGGACCGGACCTAACGACCCCGGCGGCCGTAGGCCGCGCGAAGAAGTGCGACAACTGCAGAGGCGACTGTGGGTCGCGGCCAAGCGAGCACCTGGAAGACGTTTTCACGCTCTTTATGACCACATCTGGAGGAGTGACGTCCTTCGGGAAGCGTGGAAGCGAGTCGAGGCGAACAAGGGCGCGGCGGGCGTCGATGGCCAGACGATCGCCGAGGTGAAGCAGTACGGAGTCGAGCGCTTCCTCGAAGAGCTCGGCGACGCACTGCGGAGCAAGACGTACCGGCCCGAGGTGGTGCTGCGCCGGTACATCCCGAAGGCAGATGGAAGGAAGCGGCCGCTGGGGATTCCGACGGTCCGGGATCGAGCGGTCCAGATGGCGGCGAAGCTGGTGCTGGAGCCGATCTTCGAGGCGGACTTTCTTCCGTGCTCGTGGGGCTTCCGGCCGAAGCGGGGCGCGCTGGGTGCGCTGGAGACGCTGAGGAAGCTCGGCGCGAAGGGGCATCACCACGTGCTCGACGCCGACATCCGCGACTACTTCGGGAGCATCGATCACGACAAGCTGATGAAGCTGGTCGCTCGACGCATCTCGGATCGGCGGATGCTCAAGCTGGTGCGGCAGTGGCTCGAAGCGGGCGTGATGGACGAGGGCGTCGTGACTCGCAACATCGCGGGAACGCCGCAGGGCGGAGTCATCTCTCCGCTGCTCTCGAACATCTACCTGCACGTGCTCGACGTGACGTGGATGCGCAGGAGCGCCCCGCCCGGGACGCTGGTGCGCTACGCGGATGACTTCGTCGTGATGTGCAAGACGAAGCGCGAGTGCGAAGAGGCAGAGAGGCGCATTCGAGTCATCCTCGGGCGCCTCGGTCTCGAGCTGCATCCGGACAAGACGAGGCGAGTCGAGCTCTACGATGGCAAGCAGGGCTTCGATTTTCTCGGACATCACCTGCACAAACGCATGAGCGGAGCGCTGTGGGAGAGGAAAGGCAAACGCCTGTACTTCCTGCATCGCTGGCCGTCCGCGCGTGCGATGAAGCGGGTGAGACAGCGCGTGAAGGAGCTGACCCCGAGGAGGCGGTGCCACGCGGATCTCCGCGAGGTGATCGCCGATCTCAACCCCGTGCTGCGGGGCTGGGGCAACTACTTCCGCACCGGAAATGCCGCCAAGAAATTCAACCAACTCGACAGCTACGTCTGGCGTCGGCTGCGGGACCTGCGCGTGGAGCGCAAGGGCCGGCATCTGAAGCCGGGGGAGTCGAGCAGGTGGACGCGCGAGTACTTCTGGAGCCTCGGACTTCATCGCCTGCGAGGGACCGTGCAGTACCCCGAGCGAGCCTTCTTCCAGGAGGTCGCGTAATGCAGCGACTCGAGAGACTGCCCGTAAGCCGTGTGCGGGAAATCCGCACGCACGGTTTGAACGGGGGTCTTGACCAACCGCCGGCGCAGGCCGGTAGCAGGTAAGGATCTACCAATGACGTCGACGCCCACCGGTCGCGGCCCGTTCGCGCACTCCGCCACGCGCGCGTTCTGGATGCCGTGGGCGCCCGCGCTCGGCGTCGCGGGCGGGCTGCTGCAAGCGCTGCCGATCCGCGCCGGGTTCGACTGCTGCTGCATGCCGTGGGCGGCGATCGCCGGCGCGATCGCGACGTTCGCGATCGTTCAGAAGGCGAGCGCTCGCATGGAGCCCGCGGAGGGCGCGCTCGTCGGGCTGATCACCGGCTCGGTCGCGGGCCTCGTCGGCGGCGTGGTCGCCGCGCTGCGCGAGATGCTCTTCGCGAGCGGCGGTCTGATCGCGCCGCTCCTCTCGAACGACGTCGAGCTCACGAGCTCCGACGTGCTGCGCTTCGTGTGGGCGGGCGCGGCGACGTTCTTCGCGTACCTCGCGCTCTCGCCCGCGCTCGGCGCGATCGGTGGTGCGGTGGGCGCGGCGATCGCGAAGCCGTCGCCGAGCCCACCGCCTCCCGCGTGATCAGATCGGTCCGGTGAACTCGCAGTCGTTGCCGCACTCGTCGTCGTCGACTTCGTTGCCGTCGTCGCACTGCTCGCCGCGCGTGAGGATCCCGTCGCCGCACACCTCCTGGCAGCTCGACTGGATGCGATCGAACCCGTTCAGATCGAGGCGGAAGTTCGAGCCGCAGCCGCGCCGCTCCGCGTGGAAGAGCGCGACCTCGTAGATGCGTCCGACCTCGAGCCCGAGGTTGCGAGACGGCTGCACGCAGCTCCCGGTGCACGACGCGGTGCCGTCCGCGTTGAGCGTGATGGTTCCCGTGAGCTCGCCGTGGATGCCCCCGAGGTCGAGCGCGAGCTGGCCTCCGACGAACACCCAGACGTCGTCGTCGCCGCTGAACGTGAGCTGCTCGCCGCCCTCGAAGACGAACCAGTAGCGGACCTCGGAGGTGAACCCGAAGTTGTGCGCCGGCGTGCAGTCCTCGCGCTCGACGAGCGCCTCGACCCAGCCCTGCCCGTCGAGCGGGAAGAAGCCGCCGCCCGCCGGCGAGTACGTGTACGTACCGCTCGCGCCGCGCGTGAGCGTCAGCGACGAGACCACCTCTCGCGCGAGAGGGCCCCCGCGGTACCACTGGTTCCACTCCAGCTCGCTGTGGGTCTGCCAGTTGCCGGCCGCGTCGCCGCGGCACGTCCCCGCTGTCGCGCCGATCTCGCAGATGCCCGTGTAGACCGGATCGCCGTTCGCATCGAGCATCGCCTCGACCATCCCCGGCGAGACGCCCTGCGAGCCCACGGTGTGGTTGAAGTCGCGGTGCGCGGTGCCCGCCGCGGTCGGGACCATCACGAAGTCGCGGAACACCGTCGGGACCTCGAGCGACACCGGCGGGAACTCGTCGGGCTCGGCGGTGCAGCCCCAGCCCTCTTCGATGGCGCACGTCGGCGAGCATCCGTCGCCCGCCGCGACGTTCCCGTCGTCGCACGGCTCGTCGGGGAACTTCATCCCGTCGCCGCACACCGACGCGCACGCGCCGACCGCGCACTGCGGCACCACCACGCACTCCGAGCAACCATCGAACGGGAACTCGTTGCCGTCGTCGCAGTCCTCGCTGCCCTCGGCCGTTCCGTCGCCGCACTCCGTGCGACGGCACCCGCTCGCCTCGCAGACCCAGCCGTCCTCGACCTTGCAGGTCTCCGAGCAGCCGTCGCCCGGAGCGGCGTTGTCGTCGTCGCACTCCTCGCCGAGCGCGCCCACGCCCGCGACGATTCCGTCGCCGCACTCGCGCGCGACGCAGGGCAGACCCGCGCCCGGGCAGCGCCATCCGTCCTCGAGCATGCAGGTCGCGTTGCAGCCGTCGCCGGGCGTGAGGTTCCCGTCGTCACATTGCTCGAGACCTTCGACGAAACGCCCGTTCCCGCATGCATCGTCGATGCGGGCGTCGACTGGGCCGCCGTCGAGCGCGGTGTTCGCGTCGGGCGAGCCGCCGCCGCCCGCGTCGGTCGCGTCCCTGGGCTCACGCTCGGTGCAGGCGAAGAGCGAGAGCGAGCCGACGATCAAGACAAGACGAGAGAGCCGCTGCATGAGCCACCTCTAGGCGGCCGATGCTAGCGATCGCAACGATCTCGTTCCAGACGGGTCGCTCGGTTTAACCGCGATTTCACAGCCCCGCGGCGGCCCGGTCGAGGAGCTGATCGAGCTCGCGCATCAGCGGCGCGTTGTCCTTCTGGTCGTAGGTGGCGAGCGCCTCTTCGCACCGCTCGATCGACGCGACGAAGTCGTGCACGACCTTCGGGTCGTCCAGCGACTCGGCGTACCGCCCGTACCCGAGCTTCTGAAGGTAACGTCCGTTGAGCACCTGCTCGTACTGGCCGCCCACCGGCACGCTGAGCATCGGCTTGTGGAGGAACACCGCCTCGCCCATCAGCGTGAACCCGCCGCCCGCGATCACCGCGCGCGCCGACGCGAGGTCGTCGATGAAGCCCGTCTCGCTGAACGGTCGGTAGCGCAGGTTGCCCTCGACCTGCTCCGCCGCGATGTTCCGGCGCATGCCGTACACGCGGCACTCGAGCCCGGTCTTCTGCAGCGTCTCGACGAGCCCCTCGTAGCCCTCGGCGGTCTGGTAGACGAGCAGGTGATCGCCGCGCGAGCGCTTCGCCGAGAGGATCTCGGGGCGCAGGATCGGCTTGTGGAGCGACGTGCGCTCCTTGCGGATCGGCGGATGGAAGAACGTCGTGATCAGGTACCAGTCGCAGAAGGGCAGCTTGCTCTTCACGAACGCCTTCGCGATCTCGAAGTCCGCGCGGTGCCCCTCGATCGCCTCGTCGTCGATCCAGCAGCGATTGAGCACCTGCATGTTGTCGATGCTGATCACCGGGAGGCGATGCGCCTTGCCGTAGAAGTACGTCCACGACTCGAAGTCGCTGATGACGCACTGGGGCGCGAAGTCCCCGATGAGCTCGAAGTACGCCGCGATCTGCTTGGGCAGCGCGGCGGTGCCCTTGAAGACGTTCTCGAAGAGCGTCTTGCCGCGCCGGACGCGGTTCTCCTCGTAGACGATGTGCAGGCCGTGGATGCGGTTCACCTCGGTCCCGGTGAAGCGCTTCTGGAGGAAGTCCACGGCGCGCCCCGACGCCATGATCTCGACCTCGTGACCCTGCGAGAGAAGGTGCTCGAGCACGACGCGCGAGCGCATCGCGTGGCCCATCCCTTCACCGACGACGCCGTAGAGGATCCGCATGCGCGAATCCTACACGCCGTGATCACTCCGCGCGCAGCGCGCGCACGCGATGATCGTCGGCGCCCACGATCAGCAGCCCCTCGGGCGTGATGATCGGCTCGCCGTCGACGTTGCCGTGCGCGCGGAAGAACCAGCGGAGCCGCCCGCCGGGATCGAGCGAGTACACGAAGTCGTCGTCGGCCCCGAAGTAGACGTTCCCGTCGCGATCGACGAGCGGTCCGCTCGACACGCTTCCGCCCGACTCGCCCGCGGTGATCGCGAAGCTCCAGCGCTCCTGCCCGCTCGCGGCGTCGAGCGCGACGACCCGCGGATGCGGCGCGAACACGCCCGCGTACACGACGCCTTCACCGAGCCCGAGCGGCGCGCGCACGTCCCCGTCGACGTCGGTCGACCAGCGCAGCGTCCCATCGCGGTGCAGCGCGTAGACACGGTGATCGTCGCTGCCCGCGTAGATCGTCCCGTCGTCGCCGATCGCCGGCGATCCATCGACGTCGTCGCGCGTCTGGAAGCGCCAGCGCATCCGTCCGTCGGGCGCGATCGCGTAGACGTGATCGTCCTGCGAGCCGACGTAGACGGTGCCGTCCTCGTCGATCGCGGGGGTCGCGAACACCTTGAGCCCGGTGCGGAAGCGCCAGCGCACCGTGCCCTCGCGATCGACGGCGAACACGTCCTCGCCCGCGCCGAAGACGAGCGTTCCGTCGGGCGCGATCGCGACGCCGGTGTCGGCGTCGTCCTCGGTGTCGAGGTGCCACACGATCTCGCCGCTGGTCGCGTCGATCGCGAAGAAGCGATCGGCGTCCGAGCCGACGTACACGCGCCCGTCGGCGAGCGCGGCGGTCGAGTAGATCGGCCCGCCGAGATCGCGGCGCCAGCGCACCCGCCCATCGCGCGTGATCGCGTAGAGGTGGTGGTCGTGCGAGCCGACGTAGATCGTGCCGTCCTCGCCGACGACCGGCTGCGCGCTGACGTGCCCGCCCGTCTCGACCTCCCACGCGAGCGCTGCCGACGCCGGGCCGGCGAACGCGCTGCGCGCGGTGTGGCGCCGATCGGACCGGAACTGTCGCGGCGGGCCGGGCTCGGCGGGGCGCGGCGGCGCGCTCGTGATCGCGCCCTCGGCGCGCGCCTGATGATCGTGCACCGGCGCGGCGTCCGCGGAGCGTGCGCGCGGATCGGGCGCGCGCTCCTGCGTGACGTAGATGACGACCATCGCGGCGATCGCCGCGACCCACATCCCGACGAACGCGAGCCAGCGCCGATCGACCGTCATGGCGGCCGCGCGCTTACCAGATGCGCCTGGCGGCCGCCACCTCTCCGCCCGCCACGCCGCCACCCGACGCCGCGAGAACGCACGAGATCGCGCGGCGCGACACCGGCACGCGCGATGCGCAGCGCCGGCGCGAGGAGGCGTCGTGATGCACGTGGTCGAGAGCTTCGCAGGAGACGGACCGCGCGAGCGCCTGAGGCGGGAAGGGCGCGAGGCGCTGAGCGAAGAAGAGCTGGTCGCGCTGGTGCTCGGCACCGGCAGCGCGCGCGAGCCGGTCACGGTGCTGGCGGCGCGCGTGGTGCGCGAGATCGGCGGTGCGGCGGGCCTCGCGCGGAGCGGCGTCGGCGGTCTCTCGAGCATCGACGGGCTCGGCGAGTCGAAGGCGATGCGGCTCGTGGCGGCGATCGAGCTCGGCCGTCGCGTGCAGCAGCGCCCGTGGTCGCCGGGACCGAAGATCGAGACCAGCCGCGACGTCGACGATCTCCTGCGGCCGCGGCTCGCCGATCAGGAGATCGAGCAGTTCGTCGCGCTCGCGCTCGACGCGAAGAACCGCGTCTCCGCCGAGCTGAAGATCGCGGTCGGCGGGCTCTCCGCGTGCCCGGTCGCGCCGGCCGACGTGTTCCGCGCGATCCTGCGCGAGGCCGCGGCGAGCGTGGTGTTCGCCCACAACCATCCGAGCGGCGATTCGACGCCGAGCGCCGACGACATCGCCCTCACCGATCGCCTCGTGAGGGCGGGTACGCTGCTCGGCGTGCGCGTCCTCGATCACGTCGTGGTGGGGCGCGAAGGCTACTTTTCCTTCGTCGATGCCGGGCTCCTGCCCCGCTCGGCCGGATGAGGCGCGAGGGCGCCAGAGCACGAGCGTCGCTTGACGCCGTTCGTGGCGCGTGCTTATTTCCGCGCCCTGATTTTTCCGGTCCCCGAAGGGCCGGGGCCCCCGGAGGGATGTTCTCGTGAAGCGCACCTATCAGCCGCACACCACGCGCCGGCTGCGCACCCATGGCTTCCGCGCCCGCATGGCGAGCAAGAACGGCCGCAAGGTCCTCGCTCGTCGTCGCGCCAAGGGCCGTCACAGCCTCGTCCCGAGCATCTACAAGAAGTAGCCGCATGCCCGACGGCGTCGGGAGCGCAGCCCGTCGCGGGGCCACCCCTCGAGAGGGGAACACCTCGTGACGGGCGTCGCGCATGCCGGAGCCGCGCGCCGGGATCGAACGTCCGCTCATGCGGTCGAGGCTCTCGTGATGGGCTCGGCCGCGACGACGTGTCCGCCGAAGAGGCGCACGCTTCGCGTGCTGCTCTCGGCAGCGAGCCCGACCCATCCGAGCATGGCCCCCGACCCCAAGCCCGAGGCGCGAGCGCTCGTCGACGCATCGATCGTCGACGCAGCAGCCGCTCGGGTCGAGCGCGGCTCGACCCGCGAGACGTTGCGCCCCGACGATCGCCTCAAGCGGCGCGTCGACTTCCGTCGAGTCCAGAGCTCGGGACGGAAGATCCATACCCCGCACTTCGTTCTGGCCGTGCTCCCTCGCCCCGAGGGCGGCCCGACGCGGCTCGGCATCACCGTCACGCGCAAGGTCGCGGGCGCGGTGGGCCGCAACCGGGTCAAACGAGTCATGCGCGAGGTCTTCCGCCGCCACCGCGAGCTCTTCCCCGTCGCGTGCGACGTCGTCGCGATCGCGAAGGAGAGCGCCCACACGCTGGGCTTCGCGGACGTGCTCGCGGAGATCCAGAGCGCGCAGCGCGGGCTCTCCGGAGCGCACCGTCCGCGCGGACCGCGCGGGCCGGCGCCGCGCCGTGGGGGAGGAGGCGCGCCGTGATCGCCCGCGCGATGCTCTTCCTGATCCGGATCTACTGGTGGACGCTGTCCCCGCTGATCGGCCAGGTCTGCCGCTTCCAGCCCACGTGCTCGCGCTACACCGCGACGTGCATCGAGCGCTTCGGCGCCGCGCGCGGCGGATGGCTCGGCGTGAAGCGCATCTGTCGGTGCCATCCCTTCCATCCGGGGGGATGGGACCCGCCGCCCGAGCTGCCCGGCAGATCGGGACCCTCCGCTCCCATCGAGGCGAACGCCGATGCAAGGTGAGAATCAGCGCTCGTTGCCGACGATGCTCCTCGTCGCCGGCGCGTTCCTGGCGATCTACTACGGCGCCCAGTACTTCTTCGGCTCGCCCGAGGAGACCACGCCCGACGGGGGCGAGACCGCCGAGCTGACGCCCGAGCAGCGCGAGCAGCGCGACGCCGAGGTCCGCCGCGACTCGGCCGCGCGCCAGGGCCAGCTCGCGACCGGCACGATCACCACCGGCGACATGATCGCCACGATCGACAACCTCGGCGGCGGGCTCACGCACGTGCAGCTCACGGCCGAGCGGTATCGCCAGGCCGAAGCGGCGATGGACCTCGTGACGACGGATCGCGAGGAGTACCGCCCGCTGCGCATCGATCTGCCGGGCGTGTCGATCCCGGTCGATGCCGTGTGGGATCTGGAGCAGGTCTCGCCGACCGAGGTCCGTCTCACGTGGCAGGGCCGCGGGGTCGAGGTCGTGCGCAGCTTCCGGGCGGGCGAGGGCCCGTACCAGATCTGGCAGACGGTGCGGGTGCGCAACACCGGCAGCACCGAGCGCGATCTGCGCCTCCGCGTGTCGACGTGGCACTACGTCGCGCGCGAGGCCGAGGGCGGCTCGAGCTTCTTCGGGAACCGCTCGCCCGCGATCAGCCAGGGCCTCTGCCGCCACGACGACGAGACCGAGCGCAAGGATCGCGAGGCGCTGCTCGAGCGTCACGGCTGGGGCGGCGCGATCGACTTCGTCGCCGTCGAGAACACGTACTTCGTGCAGGCGATCGCGCCGCACGAGACGCCCGCCGAGTTCTGCGGCCTGCAGGCGACGAATCGCGGTGACGTCGACGGCGAGCCGCACGGCTCGCTCTTCGAGGCGACGCTGCTCTTCCCGCGCGTCGAGCTCGATGCCGGCGAGCAGCACGTCTGGCAGACGCTCGCGTTCGTCGGCCCGAAGACGCCCGCCGCGCTCGAGGCCGCGGGCCACGATCTGCCCGAGGTCGTGAACCTCGGCACGTTCGCGATGATCGCGCGCGCCTTCGCGTCGCTGCTGCGCTTCATCCAGACCTACGTCGGCAACTGGGGCATCGCGATCATCATCCTGACCATCATGGTCCGGATCGCGCTCTTCCCGCTGACGGACCGCAGTTTCCGCTCGATGGCGCAGATGCGGAAGCTCAAGCCCGAGATGGACGAGATCAACGCCCGCTTCCCGAGCGATCCGGAGAAGAAGCAGGCGGCGATCATGGAGCTGTATCGCAAGCACGGGATCAACCCGCTCGCGCAGCTGGGCGGCTGTCTCCCGGTGCTGTTCCAGATGCCGGTGTTCTTCGCGCTCTACGCGTCGCTCTCGACGAACATCGAGCTCTACCACCAGCCCTTCGCGCTCTGGTGGCAGGATCTGAGCGCGCCCGATCCGTTCTTCGTGCTTCCGCTCGCGCTCGGCGCGCTGATGTGGCTGCAGCAGAAGCTGACGCCGACCTCGATGGACCCGGCTCAGGCGCGTGTGATGCAGTTCATGCCGGTGATCGTGACGTTGTTCATGCTCTTCCTGCCGGCGGGTCTCTGCCTGTACATGTTGACCAACTCCGTGCTGGGCATCGGACAACAGAAGCTGAACGAGTGGCGTCTCAACCGTTCGCAGGCCGCCGCGGTCGCGACGACCGGGACGACCACCGAGTCGGGGGCGAACGAAGGTGACAAGGGCACGGGGGGCGCGAGCGCGAGCAAGCGCGGTCCCGGGAGGTCGCGTCGTGGGTGACGATCGCAAGCAGGAGCTCGAGGGCGCGCTGCTCCTCGGGGACGACGAGGAGCTCGAGGGCGAGTCGGGCGGGACGCGAGGCTCGCCGGGCGACGGCAAGGCCGAGGAGGCGATGGAGTTCCTCTCCGGCGTGCTCTATCGGATGGGCCTCGAGACGCGCGTGACGGTGCGCGAGGACGACGAGCAAGTCGTCCTCGACATCCAGGGCGCAGACGCGGGACGCGCGATCGGCAAGAAGGGCGCGACGCTCGATGCGCTGCAGTTCCTCGTGAACAAGGTGGTGAACCGCTTCCCCGACGGGCGTCGCTACGTCGTCGTCGACAGCGGCGACTACCGCGAGCGCCACGACGCGAGCCTCGTGAACATGGCGCGTCGCGAGGCGAAGCGCGCGGTCGAGCTCGGCCGCACCGTGACGCTCGAGCCGATGCCGGCGCGCGATCGGCGGCTGATCCACCTCTCGCTCGCGAAGTTCCCCGGCGTGTCGACGAAGTCGAACGGCGAGGGGATCGGGCGCCGCATCCAGATCATCCCGGCGCGCCGCAACGGCGGTGGCGGGGGTGGTGGCGGCGGACGTCGCGATCGCGATCGCGGTCCGCGCGACGACCGTCCGCGCGATGATCGTCCCCGCGACGACCGTCCGCGCCGCGACGACTGAGGGTCCCTACGCGCGCTCGAAGCGCGCCAGCACGCGCGGCGCGCTGCTCCACGGCAGCGCGTAGCCCGCACGATGGGCGAGCTTCGCGCTCGCCGTCGTGGGCGGCTCGCCCGCGGTGAACACGAGGCAGCTCGGTGCGAGCGCGAGCCCCGTCTCGAGCCACACCTCGGGCGCGAACGTCGCGCGCGCCGACGCGACGTCGTGCGCACCGAGCGCGCTCGCGCTCCCCGGCTCGACGCGCCCCTCGACAGCGCGCACGCGCGACGCGAGATCGAGCGAGCCGATCGCGGTGCGCAGGAACGCGATGCGCTTGCGCAGCGGCTCGACCATCGTGAGCGTCACGTCGGGCCGCAGCAGCGCGAAGGGCAGGGCAGGCGCGCCCGCCCCGGAGCCCACGTCGATCACCGACGCGCCCTCCGGCACGAGCGCGCGATCCGCCATCACGATCGCGTCGGCGAAGAGCACCTCGGTCATCGCGCGCTCCTCGCGCGCCGCGGTGAGATCGAGCCGCGCGTTCCACGTGCGCACCAGCGCCGCGAAGCGGTCGAGCGCATCACGCTGCGCCGCCTCGAGCGGGCGACCCAGCGAGCGCGCGAGCTCGTCGATGCGTGCAGTGCTCATCGCTCCTCGTACCAGTCGTCGTGGCTCGACAGCGCGTGACAGCGCAGGCACTGCGTCATGCGCCACTGCTTCGCGCACGCGGGACAGCGACCGCGCGTGTCGAACGTGTTCCACACGTGCAGGCACTCGCACTGCCAGCGATCGTGCGAGCGCGGCTCCCACCGGCACTTCGGACAGCGGATGCGCGGACCGCGATCGCGCGTGCCGAGGAAGTCCCGGAGGTCCACGCCGCCATCGCCGTCGCCCGCGCCGCCATCGTCTGCGCGTCGCACCTCGAGGAGCATCGCGCGCAAGCTGTGCGGCGCCCTCGGACGCGTCAAGCCACGTGCTCCGACGTGCGGTGGCGACGCGAGGAGCGGACCCTATACTCGCCTCATCGTGAGCCAGCGAGAGCCCGAGCTGCCCCTGTCGGTGCAGGTGCACGAGCGAGGCGACGCCGCGCTCGAAGGTGTGCTGCGTCTGATCGACGAGGCCGCGCGTCCGCGCCCGCTGAGCGAGGTGCTCGCGGCGCTGTGCGCCGAGGTCTCGCAGATCGTCGGGTGCGAGATCGTCTCGATCTACCTGCGCGAGAAGCACGACGACGGCGAGGACCTGCGCATCGCCGCGAACGTCGGGTTCCCCGCGGGCGCGATCCAGAAGATCCGCCTGCACGTCGGCGAAGGCATCGTCGGTCACGTCGCGCAGAAGCTGCGCCCGGTGTCGGTCGAGCTCGCGCCGACCGACCCGCGCTTCAAGGCGTTCCCCGAGCTCGGCGAAGAGCGCTATCCGATCTTCCTCGCGGTGCCGCTGCTCGTCGGTCGTCGCGCCGAGGGCGTGATGGTGCTCCAGCGATCGCGCGAGCGATGGGCGGCGGAAGAGGTCGTGCTCGCGACCGCGCTCGCGAGCTCCTTCGCGTACGCGCTCGAGCGCGCGCGTGTGCGCCGGAGCGAGGTCTCGCCGTCGAAGGAGTCGCGCCGCGCGCGCCTCGAGGGCGAGTCGCTCTCGCCGGGGAGCGAGCTCGGGCGCGTCGAGACGCTGCCGACGTTCGAGGGGCTCGCCGCGCGCTGGGCGGCGATGGAAGCGGAGCAACCGGCCGACGTCGGCGTCGCGGCGACGTGGCGCGCGTCGCGCGTGAAGGACGCGTTCGAGACGCTGGTCCGCGATCTCTCGAAGGCGCGCAAGAAGGTCGCGCCGAAGCTCGACGGCGCGCAGCGCACCGCGCTCGAGTCGCTCGCGCTGCTCGAGTCGGACTCGCGCTTCCTCGAGATGCTCGCGGAAGAAGGCGCGAAGGGCGGCAACATCCCGCTCGCGCTGCGCAAGGTCGCGCGCGAGTACGCGCAGGCGCCGTACAAAAGCACGGTCGCGGGCTCGGTGCAGGGCTGGCTCGCCGAGCGCGCCGAAGAGGTCGAGGAGCTCTGCTTGCTCATCGCCGCGCGCTCGGTCGGCGAGCGTGTCCCGACGGGCAACGCGGCGCTGCTGGTCCCGGAGCGCCTGTCGGCGGTCGTCGCGCTCGCGGCGGTCGCGCACAAGACAGCGGCGATCGCGGTGGGCAACAGCGTCGAGGCGAACGCGCTCGGCCCCGCGATCGCGCGCGCCGCGGGCGTTCCCGCGGTGTCGGGCGTCGGTGGGCTCTTCGCGTGGGCGCGCGCGGGCGACGTCGTGCTCGTCGAGGGCGACGAGGGCGTCGTCCGCGTGAACCCGACGGCGACGCAGATCGCGCGCTTCCGCCAGAAGGAGCGCGTCGCGCGCGAGACCGTGTCGCCCCCGCCGGGCGAAGGTGGCGAGGAGCCGCCGCGCGGATGAGCGTCGCGGCGCTGCTCGCGGTCGCGACCGGCATCGCCTTCCTCGTCGCGACGATCGCGCACTACCGCTACTGGGTGAAGCGGCTGACGGTGCCCCTCGAGTACGTGCTCGAGGAGCGCATCGAGACGCCCGACGGCTCCGCGATCGAGCTGCGTCGCCTGCCACCGCTGCGCGAGGAGCCGGGCGGCGTCGTCGAGCCCGCGCCCGAGAAGGTGCCCGAAGCGCTCTCGCGCCCGCCCGTGCTCCTCGTGCACGGGATCGGCATCAACCACCAGAACAACGACATGCTCCCGGACCTCTCGCTGGCGCGACACCTCGCGACCGCGGGACGCGACTGCTGGCTGCTCACGCTGCGCACCGGGCGCAGCGACGCGCGGCTTCGCGAGCGGGGCCTCATGCGCTTCGAGCGCATGGCGCGACACGATCTGCCGATCGGCATCGCGCGCGTCCTCGAGCTCACCGGCGCGAAGCAGCTCGACTACGTCGGCTTCTCGATGGGCGGCATCCTCCTCTACGGCTCGATCGCGCGCACCGTCGACCCGGCGCTCGTGCGCAAGGTCGTGATCATCGGCTCGCCGGGGATCGTGAAGACGCGCTGGCCGCTCGCGCTCTTCGCGTGGACCCGCTTCCTGCCGTGGTGGCTCGTGCCGACGATCCCGCTGCGGCTCGCGTCGCGCATGTTCGCGTTCATCGCGGACGTGCTGCCCGCGACGCCGCTGCATCGCATCGTCTACAACCCCGCGAACGTCGAGCGCGGCATCGCGGGCGCCTCGTTGATGACGATCCAGGACCTGCCGGCGGCGCTCGCGTACGACCTCGTGTCGTGGGTCGGCCGGGGCGGGCCGTGCGACGGCGAGGGGCGTCCGGTCGTGGAGCGGCTCGAGGAGCTCGAGATCCCAGCCCTCTTCTTCGCGGGCGCCGCAGACCAGATCGCACCGCCCGACAGCGTGCGCGCGGCGTACGACGCGTGGGCTCGCGACCGGCCCGCCGTGGAGAAGACGTTCGTGCTGCTCGGCCGCGAGGCCGGCGCGAGCGAGGACTACGGGCATGGCGACCTCGCGATCGGTCGTCGCGCGCGTGAGGAGATCTTCGAGCCGGTCGAGGCGTTCCTGGGTCGTTGAGCGATCCCGGTTGGAATTCCGCGCTGCCCCGCGACGACGCAGCGGCATGCGAAGTCGCCACGTCCTGCTCGTCTCGATCCTGATGCTCGCGGCCGCGCTGAGCGGCTGCACTCAATCGCACGATCGCATCGAGATGCCCGCGCTCGGCGAGACCGCCGAGATCACCGTCGGTGCGAGCGGCGGAACGCTCGCGCTCACGGGCGTCGAGATCACGATCCCGCCCGGCGCGCTCCCGAGCGATCGCCAGGTGCGCGTCACGGTCGTCGACGAGACCCCGCCGTCGTGGCTGCGACCCAGCTCGCCGATCCTGCGCTTCGAGCCCGAGGGCCTCGAGTTCGATCAGCCGATCGAAGTGCGCATCCCGTTCAGCGGCGACTCGCGTACCGCGACGGTGTTCTGGAGCCAGCGCGAGGGCGACGCGTTCGTGCCGCGGGCGACGCGCATCGAAGGCCGCGTCGCGATCGCGGAGAGCACGCACTTCAGCCAGGCGTTCGTCGGCAGCGCGTGCGAGGGCGACGACTGCTGCGATCAGGCGAACGGCGAGCTCGACGTCGTGCTGATGGTCGACAACTCGAACTCGATGTCCGAGGAGCAGGCCGCGCTCGCCGCGCAGCTCCCGCGCCTCGCGCGCGCGCTCGCGAGCGGCGACTCGAACGGCGACGGCGTGCAGGACTTCCCCGCGCTCGAGAGCGTGCGCGTCGGCGTCGTGTCGAGCGACATGGGTGCCGGGGGCAACTCCGTCCCGACCTGCGACGGCGGCGCGGGAGGCGCGATGTTCGGCGACGACGGGGTGCTTCGCACCGCCGGACGCACTTCGCTCCCCGGCTGCGACGCGAGCTATCCGGCGTTCGCCGAGGTCGGCGCCGACTCGACGAGCGCGGAGATCGAGGGCTTCGTCCGCCACGTGTCGTGCGTCGGCACGATCGGCACCGGCGGCTGCGGCTTCGAGCAGCAGCTCGAGTCGATGCTCAAGGCGGTCACGCCGGCGACGTCGCCGCTGCGCTTCTTCGACGACACGATGGGCCACGCCGACGGCGAGAACGCGGGATTCCTGCGCGACGACTCGATGCTCGCGGTCGTGATGCTGACCGACGAGGACGACTGCTCCGTGCTCGACCCCGAGATCATCGATCCGAGTGGCGAGTACTCGAGCGTCGACCTCAACCTGCGCTGCCACGCGTTCCCCGAGGCGGTGCACGACACCGAGCGCTACGTCGACGGCCTGCTCGCGCTGCGTGATCAGCCGGCCGACGTGATCTTCGCGAGCGTCGCCGGCGTGCCGACGGACGCGCTCGAGGGCGATCCCTCGCTCGATACGATCCTCTCGGACGCGCGCATGCAGTCGGTGATCGATCCCGACATGCCGACGCGCCTCACGCCGTCGTGCGAAGTGCCCGGCATCGGCAACGCGTTCCCGCCGCGGCGCATCGTCGAGGTGGCGCGCGATCTCGACGCGGCGGGCGCGCACGGCGTGGTCGGTTCGATCTGCCAGGACGACTTCACGCCGGTGATCGATGCGATCCTGAGCCGCGTCGCGTCGCGCGCGCGCGGCGAGTGCCGCTGATCGGTCGCGATCGAGCGCCCTCGCGTCGTCGATGCACGGCGCGAGGGCGCGCGTGTCTCTGGCAGACTCGCTCGCGTGCGGCTGACGGTGCTCGTGCTCGTGACGCTCGTCGCATGCGAGGCGCCGGCCTCGTGCCCCGAGGGTGCGATCGAGCGCCCCGCGCGCGCCGACGCGATCCGCGCGCGCCTCGCCACGGTCCTGGAAGGCGCGTCGCTGCTGCGCGTGCATTCCGGGCCGATCTGCTTCGCGGACGGGCCCTCGGTCATCGACGAGCGGACCCACGCCGTCGTGCTCGATCGTGCGCTCGGCGAGGGTGAAGCCGCCGCGCGGCTCGGGCACCTGCTGGTGCACGTCCGTGACGGCTCGCCCTATCGCGAAGGCCCCCACTGCGACGTCGTCGTCGCGCGCGCGCTCGACGCCGAAGCGCGCGCTCACGCGCTCGAGCTCGACCTCCGCCGCGCGCTCTCGGTCGCGCCCGACGTGCTGCGCTACGAGCTCGAGCCCGCGTACTGGGCCGCACCGCCCGACGAGCGAGTCGCGCTCGTCCGCGCGTACCTCGAGGCGCACCCCGACGGCGCGCCCGGCATCGACGCGCTCGCGAGCGCCTATCGCCAGCGCTGCGAGCGCTGAGAGTCAGCGCAGCCGCGACGCGAGCAGCGACACGAAGCGCGCCCGGAACGCCGCATCGACCGCGAGATCCTGCCGCACCTCGAGCTCGATCGCGCGCCGCCCGTGCGTGCGCGCGTGTCGATCGACGACGTGGATCAGCCCCGCGCGCCCCGAGTACGGCTCGTTCGCCGCGACCTTCATCCCCGCCGCCGCGAACGCTTCGATCAGCTCCATCGCGAGCACTTCTTCTTCGTCGAAGAGCACGCCGACCTCGAGCGCGCGCGGCGTGCCCTCGTAGAGCGGCGTGAACGTGTGCATCGCGAGCAGGATCGGCGCTTGCGATGCCGCGACCTCGCGATCCACCGCGGCGTGGAACGGCCGGTAGTACCCGTCGAGCCGGATCTCGCGCTCCGCGGGATCGATCGCCGCGTTGAGCTCCACGACCTCGCCGTCGGCCACGTCGCGGAACAGCGTCGGAGAGCTCTCGGGCCGGTTCGGATCGGCGAGCAGCCGCGAGAACCGCGAGAGCACCGCGACACCGCCGATCGCCGCCGCGTACTCGCGCGCGAGGTCCGCCGCGCCGAGGTCGTACGCCCAGTGCGTCCCGACGAGCCGCGCCTCGTCGCGCGCGCTCCACCGCCACGGCTCGGGCAGTCGCTGCGACGCGTGCTCGCAGGTGATCAACACGCCTGCGCCGGTGCCCGCGCGCACGACCTCCCATGCTTCGTCGATCTCGATCGCGTGCATGCGCCCACGGGCTATCACGCCGCACCGCGCTGTCGATCAGATGAGGATCGATCCGCGCTCCACGATCTGCACGCGGCGCCCGACGATCTCCTCGCGACCGTCGACGACGCGCCACCACACCACGAAGAGCTCCTGCCCGCTCCACGCGCACGACACGGCGCGCACCGAGCCGCCGGCGCCGACCTCGACCGCGCGCGAGAGCGGCTCGGCGTCCTCGTCGAGCACCACGACCTCGACGCGATCGATCACGTCCGCGCCGCCCCACGGTCCCGGCCCCGACGGCACGCACACCGCGAGCGCGCGACGCTCCGGCATCGTCGCGATCGACGGCCGCACGCCGCGCGCGGTGGTGCGCGCGACCGCGAGCGGGCCCGCGACGACGCGACGCGCGAGCGGCTCGGTGATCGCGACGTGCACCTGCACGCCGTCGGTCGCTGCGACCGCGACGCGCAGCTCGTCGTCCTCGGGTGCGCTCACGCGCGCGGCCTCGATCGCGCCGCGCGACCAGACGTTCGCGGTCATGACGCGCAGCTCGGCGCGCGCGCCGTCCTGCGCGATCACCCGCTGCACGATGCCCTCGCGATCGGCCCACGCGACGATCGCATGCTCGCCCGCGGCGACGATGCGCGCCGACGCCGCGACGTCCGCGCCCACCACGGCGCGGACACGCGCGAGCCCGAGCGAGTCGTCGAGCACCTCGGAGACCGCGAGCAGCGCGGCGCCGCGCGTCGTCGCCGACGCGTCGGTCACCACGAACCAGCGCTGTGCGCCGCGCGCGACGTCCGCATCGACCCCGATCACCTCGGTCGCGCCCTCGACGACTCCATCGCCGCCCAGCCACGACACGACGCTGCGCCCCGGGCTCGCGCCCACCGCGGCCACGCCGCGCTGGCACGCGTCGGCGTCGAGCGCGGTCGCGTTCCCACCGCCGTCCTCGCGCGCTTCGATCGCGCGCACCCGACCGTCGCGCGCGAGCACCGCGACGCGTCCGCCCCACGCGACGTTCCACGCGGCGCCGTCCCACGCCACGTGCGGCAGTCCGGCGCCGCGCCCGTCCCCGAGCGCGATCTCGCCCGACGCCGGAGACACCGCGACCCGCCCGCGCCATGGATACGGGACGCGCTCGTCCTCCCGTGCGATCAGGACCTCGCAGCCGGGCCCTTCGTGCGCCTCGTAGCAGCCGGCGAGCAGCGCGAGCGACACGGCCCCCAGCACCGCTGCCCGCGCGGTCTTCGGTGGCTCGCGCCGCGAAGTGAGCGCCATCCCACGCGAGTCGGCCCGGCGACCGGCCGTTTCCAACCGCGCCGGCGCGTCAGCGTCGCGCCGCGATCGCGTCGCGGTATCCCTCGCGGTACGTCGGGTACGCGGGCGCCCATCCGATCGCGCGCAACCGCGCGTTCCGACAGCGCTTCTGGGTGCCCCGCCCGCGCTCGCCCGCGCTCTCCTCGAAGGGCGGCTCGGGCATCCCGAGCTCCGCGGCGACCCATCGATACACGTCCGCGAGATCCGTCGGCTCGTCGTCCACGCCGACGTACGCCGGCTCGACCGCGTCGATCTCGAGCAGCCGCTCGATCGCGCTCGCCGCGTCGTCTCGATGGATGCGGTTGGTCCACCGCGGGTCCCGAGGTAGCCGCGCGGTGCCCTCCGCGACCATCCGCACCATCCGGTCGCGTCCCGGCCCGTAGATGCCCGCCAGGCGCAGCGCGACGCCCTCCGCGAACCCCTCGCGCACCACGCGTTCGCCCTCGAGCAGCCAGCGCGCGGTGCCGGTCGGCGTCGTCTCCGACGACTCGTCGACCCACCCGCCGTCGTCCTGCGCGTACACCGCGGTGCTCGTCGTCAGCACCGCGCGCCGCACGTCGGCGCCCGCCTCGCGCAAAGCGTCGCGCACGTTCTCGAGACCCGTCACGTACGCCGCGCGGTACGCGTCGTCGCCGCCCGCGTCGGGCCCGACCGCGTAGACCAGCCGATCCACGTCACCGGGCAGCCGCAGCGTCGCGCGATCCCGCAGATCCGCCGCGATCGGGACCACGCCCGCGGGCAGCTCGCGCGCGCTCCGCCGCAGCGCGAGCACCCGCTCGCGGCGTGCGACCAGCCGGGTCGCGAGCGCGCTCCCGACGTAGCCGCACCCGGCGATCAGGACCGCGCCCACGCGTCAGGGCTCGGCGGTGACGTCGGGCGAGCGCTTCTTCGCGGGGCGGCTGTCCTCCGCCTCCGCGCCGTCGCCTTCGTCGCTCTTCTTCGCGCTCGCCTTCTTCGCGGCGGGCTTCTTGGTGCTCGCCTTCTTGGCGGCCTTCTTCGCGGGCGCCTTCTTCTCGGCCGCGGGCTTCTCGCTCGCCGCCGCCTTCGCCTTCGCGCCGCCACGGCCGCGCTTGCTCTTCGTGCTCGGGCCGCGCTCGCGGCGCTCCGCGAGCAGCTCCTGCGCGCGCTCCGGCGTGATGCCGTCGATCGTGTCGCCCTTGCGCAGCGACGCGACGGTGTCGCCGTCGCTCACGTACGGACCGAAGCGTCCCTCGCGCAGCACGATCGGCTTCTGGCTCACCGGGTCGACGCCGAGCTCCTTGAGCGGCCCCGTCGCCGCCGCGCGACGCGGGCCACGCGTCTTCGGCTGCGCGAGCAGCGCCAGCGCCTGCTCGGTCGTGACCGTGAAGATCTGATCCTCGCTCTCGAGGCTCCGGCTCTCCGTGCCCTTCTGCACGTACGGCCCGTAGCGCCCGTTCTGCGCGGTGATCGCCACGCCGTCCGCGGGATCGTTGCCCACCGTGCGCGGCAGCGAGAGCAGCTTGAGCGCCTGCTCGAGCGTCAGCGTCTCCGCCTTCATGCTCGAGAAGAGCGACGCCGTCTTCGGCTTCTCGCCGTCCTTCGTCGCCTCGCCGAGCTGCACGTACGTGCCGAAGCGCCCGGCCTTCACGAACACCGTCAGGCCGGTCTCGGGATCCTTGCCGACCTCGCGATCGCCGCTCGGCGCCGTGAGCAGCGCGAGCGACTTCTCCACCGTGAGCTCGTCCGGCGCGAGCTCCTCGGGGATCGACACCGTGTCCTCGCCGCGCTGCAGGTACGGGCCGTAGCGCCCGACGCGCGCCACGATCTCCACGCCGTTCGGATCGACCCCGATCGGGATCGAGTTTACGGCGCGCGCATCGATCTCTCCGAGGTTCTCGGAGACCATCGTCTTGAGCCCGTTGTCGCCGCCCGCGCCGTTCGGCCCTTCGTTCGCTGCCTCACCGAAGTAGAAGCGACGCAGCCACGGCACCGCGTTCTGCGCGCCGTTCGCGATCTCGTCGAGATCGTCCTCCATGCGCGCGGTGAACGCGTAGTCGACGAGCTCGGGGAAGTGCTTCTCGAGCAGCGAGACCACCGCGAATGCGGTCCACGACGGATAGAGCGCGGTGCCCTTCTTGAACACGTAGCCGCGGTCCTGGATCGTCGACAGCGTCGACGCGTACGTCGACGGGCGACCGACGCCCAGCTCCTCGAGCCGGCGCACCAGCGACGCTTCCGTGTAGCGCGCCGGCGGCTGCGTCTCGTGCCCGTTCGCCTTCAGCTCGCGCGCGACGAGCGACTCGCCCTCGACCAGCTCGGGCAGGTGCTTCTCCCGGCTCTCGAGCTCCGCTTCGGGATCGTCCGAGCCCTCGACGTACGCGCGATAGAAGCCCGCGAACTGGATCGTGTTGCCCGAGACCGAGAACTCGACGTCGCGTCCGTCGCGCGCCTTGCCCGCGATCTTCACGACGATGCTCTCGCCGCGCACGTCCTGCATCTGCGATGCGACGGTGCGCTTCCAGACGAGCTCGTAGACCTTCGCCTCGTCGGGCCCGACCTCGCGCGAGACGTCCTCGGGCGTCTTCCAGGTGTCGCCCGCGGGACGGATCGCCTCGTGGGCCTCCTGCGCGTTCTTCACCTTGTTCGCGTAGGTGCGCGGCGCGCTCGGCACGTACTCGCGGCCGTACATCTCCTCGATGAGCCGCCGCGCCGCGGTGAGCGCTGCCTCCGACAGCGTCGTGCTGTCGGTACGCATATAGGTGATGTAGCCGTTCTCGTAGAGGCGCTGCGCCGCCTTCATCGTGCGCGACGTGCTGAAGCGCAGCTTGCGCCCCGCCTCCTGCTGCAGCGTCGACGTCATGAACGGCGCCGAGGGCGAGCGCTTGTACGGCTTGCGCTCGACCGAGCGCACCGTCATCGGCTGGCCGCGCAGCCCGTCGGCGAGCGCCTTCGCCTGCGCCTCGTCGAGCAGCACGACGTCGCTCTTCGTGAGCCGGCCGTCCTCGCCGAAGTCCTTGCCGCTCGCGACGCGCGCGCGGCCGACCGACACCAGGCCCGCGTCGAACGTCGAGCCGTCCTTCTTCGCGATCAGCGCGTCGAGGTCCCAGTACTTCGCGGTCACGAAGCGCATGCGCTCGCGCTCGCGCTCCACGAGCACGCGCGTCGCCACGCTCTGCACGCGGCCCGCCGACAGCTTCGGCAGGATCTTCTTCCAGAGGACCGGCGAGACCTCGTACCCGAAGAGCCGATCGAGGATGCGCCGCGCCTCCTGCGCCTCCACGAGCCGCCGGTCGATCTCGCGCGGCGACGAGAGCGCCTGCTGGATCGCCTTCCGCGTGATCTCGTGGAAGACCATGCGCCGCACCGGGACCTTCGGCTGCAGCACCTCGTAGAGGTGCCACGCGATGCTCTCTCCCTCGCGGTCTTCGTCGGTCGCGAGGTAGAGCTCGTCGGCGTCCTTGAGGAGCTGCTTGAGCCGCTGGATGTGCTGCTTCTTGTCGGCGTCGACGACGTAGAGCGGCTTGAAGTCGTTCTCGACGTCCACCCCGAGCTTCGCCCAGGGCACCTTCTTGAGGGCCGGCGGGACGTCGTCCGCGCTCTTCGGCAGGTCGCGGATGTGCCCGATGGAGCTCTCCACGACGTAGCCGTCGCCGAGGAAGCCCGCGATGGTGCGGGCCTTGGCGGGGGACTCGACGATGACGAGGGACTTGGTCACGGCGGTGTATCCCGAGGCGGCTGGTTCCCGAAAAGAGCGAGCGGAGCAGCGCGGAAACGCAGTCCTGGTGGCGGCCCACGGGCCTGTCGACCCGCGGGGCGCGCACCCTGCCACGCTCCCGCGCAGAGGTCCACCCCCTCCCCCGGAGCCGTTTCCGGAAGGAGGGCGAGGCGTCGGGTGTCTTGCCCGGGCCTCATCGAGGCGCATGATTCCGCCCCTTCGGTCCCAGAAGCTCCCCGTTCCAGGACGACCATGAGCCGCCCCACGAACGCCTCCACCGCCCTCACGGCCGTGCTCGCGCTCGCCTCGCTCGGCCTCGCGGGCACCACGTTCTACCTCCACCAGCAGCAGTCCGACGAGCTCGCGCGCCTGCGGGCCGCCCAGGCCGTCGTCGCACAGCGACCGCCGCAGCTCCCCGGTACGCCCACACCGCCGCCGGTGCGCGATCCGCTCCCCGCGGCCGCCGACCTGTCGAGCGCGTCGATGGCGGACGTCGTCGAGCGCGTCCTCCCGGCGGTCGTGAACATCGCGACGACGCGCGGCGGCGTGCGAGGGCAGGGCCCCTTCGGCCCGATGGGCGTGCCGCAGGGCGGGCACGGCGCGGACTCGCTCGGGTCGGGCGTGATCGTCGGCGACGACGGGCTCGTCGTCACGAACCACCACGTCATCGCGAGCGGCGGCACGATCCTCGTGACGCTGTCCGACGGCCACGAGTATCCGGCGACGATCGTCGGCGCCGATCCCCAGACCGACATGGCGCTCCTGCGCCTCCAGGGCGTCGAGCGCCCGCTCACGCCGATCCCGTACGGCGACTCGAGCCAGCTGCGTCAGGGCGACGTCGTGCTGGCGATCGGCAACCCGTTCGGCGTCGGGCAGACGGTCACGATGGGCATCGTGTCGGCGACCGGGCGCGCCGACATGGGCATCGCGGAGTACGAGGACTTCATCCAGACCGACGCCGCGATCAACCCGGGCAATTCGGGCGGCGCGCTGATCTCGATGCGCGGCGAGCTCGTCGGCATCAACACCGCGATCCTCAGCCGCACCGGCGGCAGCCACGGCATCGGCTTCTCGATCCCGTCGAACATGCTGCGCCCGATCGTCGAGAGCTTGCTGCGCCACGGGAAGGTCGTGCGCGGTTGGCTCGGGGTGACGATCCAGGACATCACGCCCGACCTCGCGAGCGCGATGGGCCTCGATGCGCCGCGCGGCGTGATCGTCACGGGCATCGAGCCGGGCAGCCCCGCGGAGCAAGCGGGCGTGCAGCGCGGGGATCGCATCGAGCGGCTCGACGCGGAGCGCCTCCTTTCTTCTGCGCAGCTGCGCAACCTGGTCGCGACGCGTGGCGCGGGGGCGCGGATCCAGCTCGCGATCGCGCGCGGCGCGGACCGGCGCACAGTCGAGGTCGCGCTCGGGGAGCGCCCGCCGGTCGCGATCCAGGCGCCGGTCGCGCCGACGGTCCCGCCCCAGGCGCGCACCCAGGATCCGCGCGGCTTGCCGCCGTTCGGGCTGCCGCCCGGGCTGGTGCCGGGCGTGCCGGGCCTGACCGATCCGGGGATGCGCGCGCAGCCGAGCGTGCCTCGTGATCTGCGCGGCGCGGACGTGGGTGGGCTGCAGGTCGTCGACCTCGACACGCGGGTGCGCGCGATGCTCGGCATTCCGCCCGACGTGCGCGCGGGCGCGGTCGTGGTGGGTCTGCGTCCGGGATCGTCGGGCGAGCAGGCGGGTCTGCAGCCCGGCGACGTGGTCGTGGAGGTGAACCGCACGCCCGTGAGCGGCGTGGCCCAGCTCCAGCACGAGTACGCACGGGCGGGCGGAAACGCGGTCCTCCTGGTCCGCCGCGGCGCCGCGACGCTCTACGTGCTGATGCGCTGAGGGCGTCGATCGCGGCCCTCGCTCGAACGTTCGCTGCCCCGCCTCGATCGATCGTGGTCCCCGAGGGACCGAGAGGATCGGATGCGGGGGGCGAGGTCGTGGAGGCGGGGGATCATCCCGCCGACGGCGGGGGGCTCATCGGCGATCGCCGGGGGGCACGCTGCGCGAGGGTGGGGCCGCGATCTTCCGAGGCGGGGCGCGCAGTCTTCGAGGCCCGAGGTGCCATCCGCGCGGCGGGGGCCACGACGCACCGACGGAAACGCGAAGGGCGGCGAGGCTCTCGCCCCGCCGCCCTCGCGCGGATCACACGTGTCGGATCGACGTCAGGGCGTCGGCAGACAGATGCGCTGCGACTCGCCCGCCGCGATCGGCTTGCAGTTGAAGCCCTCGAGGCAGTCGTTGTCGTCGATGCACGACTCGAAGCAGATGCGCGGCGAGCCGAAGTACTCGACGCAGGTGCCCTGGAGGCCCGAAGGCGTCACCGGGCACTGCGCCGACGAGGTGCACTCGCTCGTGCAGACGCCGGCCGCCGTCGTGCCGTCGACCGCGATCTGGAAGCAGCCCTGCGAGACCTCCGAGCACTGATCGGGGTTCGCGCCGAAGGGGCACTCGTTGTACGGCGGGATGCCGGGCGGGGGCGGCGGGGTGCCGTCACCCGGGAGACAGACCGCGCTGCCGTCGCTGAGGTCGGTGCAGCCCCAGTTGCTCTCGCAGCTCGCGTTCGTCGTGCAGAGCTCGTAACAGAAGAAGTTCGAGCCATCGAACGAGACGCAGTGGCCGCTGCCGGGGCAGTCGAGGTCGTCCGCGCACTCACGCGTGCACTGCGAGCCGGTGTCGCTGCCGTTCGTGATCGGCACGCACTGGTCGTTGCCGTCGGCGCACTGGCTGGTGCTCGAGCACGCGTCGTAGGTCGGCTCGCCGACCGGCGCCGTGCCGCCCGGGAGGCACACCGCGCTGCCGTCGCTGAGGTCGTTGCACGACCAGCCGGACTCGCAGATCGCGTCGGTGACGCAGGTCTGGTAGCAGAACGAGTTCACGCCATCGAAGGAGACGCAGTGACCGCTGCCGGGGCAGTCGCTGTCGAAGTCGCACGTCGATGTGCACTGGGCGTCGGTCGCCGAGCCGTTGGTCACCGAGACGCAGCGGTCGAACGCGTCGTTGCAGTCTCCGTCGGTGACGCAGGTCTCGTACGTCGACGACCCCGTCACGACGACCTTGCATCCCGAGGCCAGGAGCATGGTGGCGAGGCAGACCGTCGCGAGGGCGATTCTTTTCATGTTCTGGAAGTCCTCCCCGGCTTCGAAGCGTCTCACGAGCTTGCCGGTGTGCTCCAGGACGACCCTACGTCACCCTGGATTCAAGCTGTGACGAGAAATGTCCCGGTGCGTCCGATGACGGCGCGACGGTCCGACCTCTCCTCACAACGTGGCTCGACCTGTATGGCCGCTACCGGCCGGCGACATCATCCGCGAGGGCCGCGGCGGTTCTGCCCGGGGGCGGCTTCAGGCCGTACTTCTCCATCTTGTAGATCAGCGCGCGGCGCGAGAGGCCGAGGCGCTTCGCGGCGTGGGTCTGGTTGTGGTTCGCCTCGGCGAGCGCCTTCACGATCGCGTCGCGCTCCACCGAGTCGACGTGCTCGCGGAGCCGACCGTCGCCCTGCGCCGCCGCGAGGCTGTCGCCCGGGAGGTGCTCTGCGAGGATCTCGCCGCCGCCCGCGAGCCGCACCGCGCGCTCCATCGCGTTGCGCAGCTCGAGCACGTTGCCCGGCCACGGATAGCTGCGCAGGCGCGCGAGCGCGCCCGCCGAGAAGCGCACCGGGACGCGCGCGCCGGCCTCGATCGCGAAGCGCGTCGCGAGCGGGACCACGTCGTCGGGGCGCTGCCGCAGCGGCGGGATCGCGATCGGGTCGCGCGCGAAGAGATACGCCGCGAGCTCCGCGTGGAACGCACCACGCTCGGCGAGCGCGCGCAGATCGCGATGGCTCGTCACGACGAGGCGCGCCTCGGGCTCGAGCGCGCGCAGCACCGGGAGCCAGCGCGCCTGGGCGTCGGGTGTCAGCTCGCCGACTTCGTCGAGGATCAGCGTGCCGCCGCGCGCCTCCGCGGCCTCGTCGAGCGCGTGCTCCAGCGCGCGCGGGTCGGCCGTGCGCGCACACGAGAGCACCACCAGCGGGCCGCCTCCCGCGATGCGGTGCATGCGGCGCGCGAACGCGACCTTGCCGGCGCTCGGCTCGCCGGTCAGCAGGATCGGGCCGCGGGCGTGGGCGCGGACCTCGAGCCGCTCGGCGGCGCGTCGGCTCGCGGCGTCGTCGAGCACCGGATCGTCCTCCGGCGGGCGCGACACCGGCACTCGACCTCGCTCCTCGAGCTGCATCCGAAGGGCGAGGCGCGCCGCGCGGATCAGGCGCTCGGGGTGATCCGCGTCCTTCGGCGCGACCGCGCACGCGACGATCACGCCCTCGAGCCCGACGCCGCGCAGCACGCGCTCGACGACCGCGAGCGCGCGCTCGCGCGTGGTGTCGGGCAGGAGGATCTCGGTCTCGTCGTGGGCGTAGCTCGCGACGACGTCGCCCGCGCGGAAGCGATCGAGCGCCGCCCCGAGGAGCACGCCGCCCTCGCCGCTGCGCGCGAGCGCCATGACCAGCGCGGTCGGACGACCGCCGCGCGCGGCGCGCGCCATCTCCTCGGCGAGGCGCTCCTTGAACTCCGCGTGGGTGAGCGCGCGTCGCGTCGCTGGCAGATCGGGGGAGCTGATCCCGACCACCAGGTGAGCCGGGCCGATCGTGAGCTCGTCGCCCGGCTTGAGCTCGACCGGGCTCTCCATGCGCTTGCCGCCCAGGAAGATCTCGGGCGCGCGCGAGGTCTCGCGCAGCGAGAGCGTCCGCCCGTTCCACGCGATGCGGCCTTGCGATCCGAGCGGCTCCGCGATCCCGTCGACCGCGACGAGCGCCTCGCCGCGTGGACCCGCGAGCATCGACTCCCCGAGCGGCACGTCGACGATCCAGCTGCGATCGCGACACCGCACCGCCACGAAGGCGCGTGCCACCGCGCCGGATGCTCCCTCCGCTGCGGTGCGCTCCGCCGCCATGCGGGCCGACTATATCCCGAGCCGAGGCGCCAACGGGGCACGCGTGTCACGCGCGCGACGTTCTCGCCGCGAAACGGAGTGGTCGTGATATGGTGGGTGACCACGATGGCGATCGCACCTCGTTCGGCCGACGAGCTCTTCCGGGATGTGCCCATCCTCGGTCAGCTCCCTGCTCCCGATCTGCATCTCCTCGCCGAGGCCGCCGAGGTACGGAAGGTGGCGCGCGCCGCGCCGCTGTTCAGCGAGGGACAGGCCGCCGAGGGGCTCTTCGTGGTGCGCACCGGCGAGGTGAAGCTCACGAAGAGCGGCCGTGACGGACGCGAGCAGATCATCTACCTCGCGCGCCCGGGACGGCCGATCATCGAGGGCGTGCGGTTCGACGGCGGGGTGTACCCCGCGAGCGCGATCGCGATGCGCGCGGGCAGCGCGCTCCTCGTCTCGAACGAGACGATCGCCGCGCTCGGCGAGAAGCGCCCCGCGATCCTGCGTGTGATGCTCGATCTGCGCGCTCACCGCGCGGACAAGACGCTGCGCCTGGTGAGCGATCTGTCGCTGCGCACGGTGCCGGCGCGCCTCGCGTCGTTCCTCTGCACGCTCGCCGCGGCGCGCGAGCTGCGCGGCGAGGACTCGCGGCACCTGGTGCGCGATCTGACGACCGAGACGGTCGCGGGGCGGCTCGGGACGGTGCGCGAGGAGATCTCGCGCGGCCTGGCGCTGCTCGAGCGCGAGGGCGCGCTGAAGGTCACGCCCGATCTGATCGAGGTGCTCGACATCTCGAAGCTCGAGTCGATCGCGTACGGGCGCAAGAAGGGCTCGTAACGAGCGGTGATCGGCGCGCGGGCGTTCGCGGCCGTCGTCGGGGCCTGCGTCGTCGCGTTCGTGCTCGCCGCGCTCGTCGCGCCGCTGGTGCCGGTCGATCCGAGCCGCAGCGCGGTGGCCGCGTTCGCCGCGTTCGGGCTCGGGTTCGCGGCGGTGTCGGCGATGACGATCGCGGCCGGCGCGGTGATCGGGCCGCTGCCGCCGCGCGCGCTCGCGCTCTGGGTCCCGGTCATCGCAGTGCTCGCGGGGTCGGCCGCGACGCGCGCGAGCGGCATCGCCGCGAGCGCGCTGGTGATCGTCGCGCTGCTCACGGGCGGCGCGGTGTCGGGCGGCGTGGTCGGCGCGCGCATCCAGCACGCGGGGCACGTCGTGATCGTCGCCGTGGTGTCGTCGCTCGCCGACGTGTGGAGCGTGCTCAGCCCCGCCGGGCCGAGCGCTGCTGCGCTCGAGTCGGCGCCGATGCTCTCGGTGCTCGCGCTCCCGTTCCCGATGCTCGGCACGCGCGCGATCGAGCCGCTGCTCGGCATCGGCGACGTGGTGTTCGTCGCGCTGTACCTCACGGTGTCGCGGCGCTTCGCGCTCGGCGTGCGTCGCACCATCGTCGCGCTCGGGATCGCGTTCGCGGTGACCGCCGCCAGCGTGATCGCGCTGGAGCGCGCGCTGCCGGCGTTGCCGTTCCTCGGCGCGGCGATCCTCGTCGCGCACCCCGAGACGCGCTTGCCTCCGCCGCACGAGCGGCGCGTCGCCGCGATCGGGATCGGCGTCCTCGCCGTGCTCGTGATCAGCGTGCTAGCCCTGTCCCGATGAAGATCGAGCGGCTCGGAGATCTCGACGCGCGCATCGTCGGCGGCACCGATCGCCAGGGCGGTGGCGACGGACCGGTGGTGGTGCTCCTGCACGGGTTCGGCGCGCCGGGCGAGGATCTCGTCGGGCTCTGGCGCGTCGCCGACGTGCCGCGCGGCACGCGCTTCGTGTTCCCCGAAGCGCCGCTCGATCTCTCGAGCGTCTACGGGATGGGCCGCGCGTGGTGGATGATCGACATGATCGCGCTCGATCGGATGATGCGCGAAGGGCGCGCGCGCGATCTCGCGAACGAGGTGCCCGAGGGCATCGAAGAGGCGCGCGCGAAGATCGTCTCGATGCTCGACGCGATCGAAGAGCGCCTCCGGCCGAGCTCGCTGATCCTCGGCGGCTTCTCGCAGGGCGCGATGCTCTCGCTCGACGTCGCGCTCCACGATGCGCGCCCGCTCGCGGGGCTCGCCCTCTTCTCGGGCACGCTGCTCGCGCAGTCGATCTGGGCGCCGAAGATGGCCGCGCGCGCCGGTCTGCCCGTGATGCAGAGCCACGGCGCGTTCGATCCGATCCTTCCGTACCCGAACGCCGAGCTCTTGCGCGATCGTTTGAAGGACGCGGGCGTCGACGTGGACTTCGTGCCGTTCCGCGGCGGCCACGAGATCCCGCCGGTCGCGCTGCAGCGCTTCGGCGCGCTCGCGCATCGCGTGCTCGCGCCGCGCGATTGACGCGCGGCGCGCGCTCCGAGTACTGCTCGCGCGCATGATGCGGCGAGCGGGTGGGGTCGCGGCGATCGTTCTGGCGCTGTCGGGATGCGCGGGCGGGAACTGTCCGCGTCGCGCCGCGAGCACCGGGGGGAACAGCAGCGAGGGCAGCGAGTCGACGGTCGTCGCGTCGCAGGGCCCGACCGCGCACGAGACGCCGCAGCACGATCTCGAATTCGACGAGCAGGTCGTGACCGCGAGCCCCTCGGACGCGCCGCCCGAGCGCCTCACGCCCGAGATCGTCCAGCACGTCGTCACGGGTCAGCTCACCGACGTGCACCAGTGTTACGAGAACGCGCTCCACGCCGCGCCGGGCACCGCGGGCCGCGTCGCGGTCCTCATGCACATCTCGTCGACGGGCAACGTCGTGTCGACCGAGGTCGCGGAGAACACGACTGGCATCGATACGCTCGGCACGTGCATCGCCGAGCACGCGCAGCACTGGCACTTCCCCGAGGCCGCGCACGACATCGCGGTGCGGTACCCGTTCGCGCTGCAGCCTGCGCCCGCCGTCGCGCAGTGATCTTCGTCAGCGCGGCGCGTCGGGCGAGACGAAGAGCTCTCCGCGCAGCTCGAGCAAGCGCGTCGCCTGCCTCGCCTCGCGCGCCGCGCCGAGCCCGCCGCTCGCGCCGGCCGTCGGCGCCTCGCGTCCCGCGGCGAGCCACGACGCGACGTCGGCGCGGCTCGTCGCGCCCGACGCCACGGCGCGCCGCACGAGCCCGAACGCGTCGTACGCGTACGCCGCGAACGCGTCGGGCTCGGTCGCGAAGCGCGCCATGAAGCCGTCGGTGAACGAGCGCGCCTCGCCCTCCGCCGTCGGCGCGTGGAACGGCACGCTGAAGAGCGCGCCCTGCAGGTAACGACCCGCGGTGCGCGGCAGGCGCGGATCGAACCCGACGCTCGGCACCATCAGCGCGATGCGCCGCCCGCGCGGCGGAGGCGCCGCGCCCGGCATCGTGCTCCACAGCCCCCCCGCCGCGAGCGCGGGCGCGATCAGCGCGAGGCGCGCGCCGCTGTCCGCGACGAGCACCGCGTCCGCGCCGCCCTGCGCGATCTGCTGCACCTGCGGCCCGAAGCTCGTCGCGGTCGGCGCGTAGGCCGCGCTCGTCGCCATCTCGCCGCCCTCGGCCGCGACCGCGCGCGCCAGCGCATCGCGCATCGCCACGCCGTACGGCGACTCCGGGTGCAGCGCCGCGAACCGCGCCGCGCCGCGCGCTCGCGCCGCGCGGACCAGCGCGCGCAGCTCGCCCTCGGCGCTCGGGAACAAGCGGAACGCCATCGGGCCCGCGCTCGTCACGTCGCCCGCGGGCGAGAGCGTGATCAGCGGCACCCCGAGCTGCTGTGCGCGACGCGCCGCGGCGACCGCCGAAGGACCATCGAGCGGGCCCACGATCGCGATCGCACGGTGCGTCGACACCAGCTCCTCGACCGCGCGCGCCGCGCGCTCGGGATCGCCCGCGTCGTCGCGCAGCACGAGCTGCGGCGCGTCGGGCGGCGGCGGGCCCTCGGCGGGCGTTCCTGCCGCGAGCATCAGTCCGCGCAGCGCGCGCTGGCCGATCTCGCGGCCGCGCCCCGAGAGCGGAAGGATCGCGCCGATCACCCGCGGATCTGCCGTCGCGATGCGGTCGGCGCGCAGCACGAGCGCCGCGAGCTCCTCCGAGAGCTCCACGCCCTGCGAGCGCAGCTCGCTCGCGATCGCGCGCACCCGCTCGACGTCGCCCGCGTCGTACGCCGCGCGGATCGCGCGCAGCGCGACCTGGGGCCACGACGTGCCGTCGCGCGCGAGCGTGTCGTAGGCGAGCGGGACGAGCTCGGCGGGCAGCTCGTTCGTCACGATGGCCTCGATGCGCGTGCGCGCCTCGTTCGTGTCGGTCTCGGAGGTGTTCGCGCGGACGAGATCGTCGAGCGCGCCGAGCGCGGTGATCGGATCGCCCGTCTGCATCGACGCCGCCGCGAGCGTGCGCAGCAGGAGCGACGTGCTCTCGGGATCGACCAGCCGACCGCGCAGCGGCGTGAGCACGTCGATCGCCTCGGCGCTGCGCCCGAGCAGATGCAGCGCGACACCGCGATGGAAGCGCGCGCGCTCCGCGACCACCTCGTCGTCGCTCGTCGCGGCGCGCTCGAAGCGCTCGAGCGAGCCCTGCGCGTCGCCGCTCGCGAGCAGCACGCGCCCCAGGCCCAGCTCGGCGAGCGGGACCAGCCGATCCTCGGGGTGCTCGGCGAGGAACTCGCGGTAGCGCTCCGCGGCCTCGCTCGAGCGGCCTTGCTCCGAGGCGCGCTCGGCCTCGCGCAAGTCGGCCTCGGCGTCGGGATCGTCGGTGGTCAGCGCGGGCGTCGTGCCGATCGGGCGCTGTCCCGTGCCGCCTGGGCACCCCGTGAACACCAGCGCAGCGGCGAGCGGCAGGAGCGTGAGGAGGGCAGCGCGACGCAGCGCAGGGCGGGCTCCGTCGAGGAGCTCGAGGGGCAGGGGCATCGCGTCGGCCATCATGCCGCCGGGCGTGCCAGAGGGCGAGCGTGGGATCAAGGAAACGACATGTAGGCAGCCCGGAGCTCGACGGGTTGCAGACCGCCTCAGTCGTAGCGTTCCGAGTGCACGTGGCGGCGATCCAGGCGCAGCTCGTCCTTCAGCGTGCGGCGCACCTCGCTCACCATCTTCGACAGCCCGCAGACGTACACGTGCGGCGCGCCCGGCATCGTGGGCAACAGCTCGTGGAGGTGGTGCTGCACCCAGCCGCAGCGCCCCTTCCAGATGCGCGTGTCGGCGCGCGACAGCGTCAGCTCGAGGCGGAAGCGCGGGTGGCGCGCGGCCCAGCCCTCGAGCTCCTCGCGCCACAGGATGTCCTCCTCGGTGCGCGAGCCGAAGAGCAGCACCTGCGGCGGTCCGTCCTCGCGGCGCAGCTCTTCCTGCAGCATCGCGCGCAGCGGCGCGAGCCCGGTGCCGGTGCCCACGTAGAGCGCCGGCGCGTCGCGCTCCGCGTCCTCGCGCACGAAGAGCCCGTTCGGCCCGCGCGCGTCGACGCGCGTCCCGAGCTCCATCGCGTGCAGGCGCTCCGAGCCCGGCCCGCCCTCGACGAGCGTCACCGCGAGCGCGAAGCGATCGGGCGCGCTCGCGTCGGGCGCGCTCGCGATCGAGTAGTCGCGATCGATCCCGCCCCCGAGGTGCAGCTTGACCCACTGTCCGGCGAGGAAGTCGAACGCGCGTCCGTCGGTGGTGCGGAACACCAGCTCGCGCACCGTGGGCGAGAGCATCCTCGCATCGGTCAGCTCGACGGTTCGCAGCTCGGCGGGGATTCGGCGCATGACGAGAGGGCGCGCAGGCTGACGTCGGAAATCGTGCGCGTCGAGCCCTCTCTCGGGCGATCCGCGCGCGATCGCAAGCGCACCTCACCGGCGACCGCGCCTGCCGAGCGTCGCACGATCGTCGGCGGGTGCGCCGCACCTTCGGGCAGAATCGCCGTCAGCCATGTCCGACGAACCGAAGCTCGTGGTCGCGCCCACGGTCGAGAAGCTCGAGCGCCTCGCCACCTCGCACGGCGCGCTCGCGCCCGGGACCGGCCTGCTCACCGGCGTCATCGCGCTCGTGCTCGCGATCCTCTCGGTGCTCGCGGTGATCGGCTTCCACTTCCCGGCCTACCTCTCGACGCCCGAGCTTCGCCACGTCTACGACGTCCAGACGCTGCGCTACGTGCTCTTCGGCGCGATGGTCGTCTCGGGCGCGCTCTCGCTCGTCAACATCGTCTTCGGGCGCCGCCGCTGGCTCGCCGCGTCCGCCTTCGCGATCGTCGCGCTCGCGGAAGCGCTCGGCGGGCCCACCGTGCCGATCGGCGATTTCCCCGATCACACGCCGTACGTCGGGCTCGACTTCTTCGTGCTCGATCTCCTCGGCTCGACGCTCGTCTTCGTCTTCCTCGAGAAGCTGTTCCCGCTGCGCCGCGACCAGCCGATCTTCCGCGCCGAGTGGCAGAACGACCTGACGCACTTCTTCGTGAACCACCTGATCGTCGGGCTCGTGCTGCTGATCACGAACCGCGTCGTGCACGGCGCGTTCGGCTGGGCGGTCAGCACCACGGTGCAGTCGTTCGTCGCGTCGCTGCCGTTCCTCGCGCAGCTCTTC
Source organism: Sandaracinus amylolyticus (assembly GCF_000737325.1). NCBI lineage: Bacteria > Pseudomonadati > Myxococcota > Polyangiales > Sandaracinaceae > Sandaracinus > Sandaracinus amylolyticus. The sequence goes on along the minus strand of NZ_CP011125.1, from coordinate 6,448,373 downwards.
CTCGTGATCCTCGTCGCCGATCTCGTGCAGTACTGGACGCACCGCGCCTACCACGAGGTCCCGTTCCTCTGGCGCTTCCACTCGGTGCACCACAGCGCCGAGCACATGGACTGGCTCGCGGGATCGCGTCAGCACCTGCTCGAGCTGATCGCCACGCGCATCATGGTGCTCGCGCCGATCTTCGTGCTCGGGTTCTCGCAGCGCGTGATCGACGTCTACGTGATCGTCGTCGGCTTCCAGGCCGTGTTCAACCACGCCAACGTCGACGTGCGGCTCGGGCCGCTGCGCTATCTGATCGTCACGCCGAACTTCCATCACTGGCATCACTCGCGTGACACCGAGGCGATCGATCGGAACTACGCCGCGCACTTCGCGTTCCTCGACTACCTCTTCGGCACCGCGGTCACCGCGGATCGCAAGTGGCCCAACCGCTACGGCGTGGTCGGCGACTACGTGCCGCTCGGCTTCCTCAAGCAGCTCGCCTTCCCGTTCGTGGGATCGACGGAATCGCGCGAGCGTCCGACGCTCGCACCCGGCGAGGCGGCGTGGACCAAACCTCAGGACCCGCCGCCGCCTGCCTGACGCCTCGACGCCGCGAACCGAATGAGAGCAAGCGGGGCTGGGGCCCCGCGCGCAGCGTTTGGGGTGGGGGACCCGATCCGGCTTCGCCGGTCGGGGGGAGGGGTCTTCCAAGACCCCTCCGTAAGCTCAGCGACGCACGGTGTACGTCACGCTCTGCCGCGCGCGGGCGCGCGTCGCGGGGAACTGCCGCGAGCGCACGACCGGTTCGAGGCACGGCGCGAGCTCGCTCGGCGTCGCGGTGACCGTCGTGATCGTGCCGTCGGGCTCGACCGCGATCACCACGCGCGCCTGGGTGTGCGAGCGCTCGGGCGTCGTGAGGCACGCGTCGAGGTCGTCGTCGATCGGCGCCATGAGCTGATCGAGCAGCGGCCCCGTGATGCGCGCCGGCAGCTCGGTCGTCGTCTCTTCGCTCGTCGTCGCCGCCTCGCTCGTCGGCGCGCTCCGCGTCGGCTCGCTCGCGGGCGCCGCGCTCAGCGCGGTGAGCGCCTGCTGCGCCGCCGCCCGCGCCGCCTGCATCGACATCGGATCGTCGATCACCCAGCGCAGCGTGTCCTGCGACGCCGGCCCGGCGAGCGCCGCGTACGCCGTGATCGCCGCCGCGAGCGCGCGCCCCAGCGTCTCGTCGTTCTCCGCGTGATAGAGCCGCACGAAATCTTCGAGCGGCTCGCGCGCGCTCGCGTCGCCGAGCGCCTGCAGCGCCTCCGCCACCGCGGCGAGATCCTCGGCCGGCGTCTGCGGATCACGCAGCTGCGCGATCAGCAGCGGCACCGCGCGGCGCTCGTTCGCCCGCGCCGCGGCGCGCGCCAGCGGACCGACCGGCGGCGCGCTCGTCCCCGCGAGGTACGACGCGTGGCGCTCGAGCGCGCTCGTCACGTGCTCGATCCCGCTCTCGCGCATCGCCAGCGCGTCGCACGCCGCCGCGTGCAGCTGCGCCGGCAGCGAACGGTCGTCGCACAGCGCGACCAGGCTCGCCGTCACGTCGGGCTCCGGCATCGACGCGAGCAGCCGCGCCGCGTACGCGCGCGCCGGCACCAGCCGCGCGTCGGTGTTCTGCGTCGCCGCGAGCAGCTGATCGCGCAGCGGCATCGCGTCGCCCTCGGGCGCGCCGCCGCGGAGCGCGACGTTCGACACGTGGGCCCACGTCGCGGCCATCCCGGTCTGCGCGCGCGACACGATGCGCCCGTCCTCCCGCGACAGCCCGTACACGTTGCCCGCGTCGTCGACCACGAAGACGCCGCCCTCGGCCGCGCGCGCCCCGACCACGTCCGCCGGCAGCTGCTGCACCCAGCGCACGCTCTCGTTGCTCGCTCCGAGCGCGAAGACGAGCCGGTACGACACGAAGTAGATCGTGTCGTCCTGGAGCGACACGTCTCCGTCGCGCGGCACCGCGCGCCACACCAAGCGCACGCGGTGCGTCGCGCTCGTCGGCGAAGGCGGCGGCTCGTACGCGTTGCGCAGCAGGCCCGGGTTGCCCGGGAGCTCTCGCGCGACCGGCTGGAACCACGGCGCGTCGGGCGCCGACGTCGTCCGCTCGCTCAGCTGCGCCAGCCCTTGCTGCCCGAAGAAGATCGCGCGCTCGTCGGCCAGCGCGTGCCCGACCACGCCGCGCGTGAAGCGCACCCGCGCGAGCTCCGCGCCGCTCGCGTCGAGCACCGAGAGGTTCTGCTGCGCCCAGGGCAGGAAGATCATCCCCGCGCGCACCGCGGGCTCGCCGACCGCCTGCTCGACCCCGAGCTGCCACGCGACACCGCCGTTCGACACGACGACGAGCCGCGAGCGCGCTCCCACCGCGCCGCCGGTCGACAGCGCGATCGCCGCGAGCGCGCCTTCGCCGTCGGCGCCGGTCATCGAGAGCTCGTCGTCGCCGAACCGCGTCGCCACGCTCCCGTCGGACAGGCGCCGCACCACGATGCCCGAGGGCTCCTGCGTCACGACGTAGTCGCCCGCGACCTGCGGCGTCGTCTCCGCCTCGACCGTCTGCTCCCAGAGCGCGCGCCCCGCCGCGGCGTCGTACGCCCAGAGCCGCATCGGCGCGGGCGTGAGGCCCACCACGATCTCCGGCTCCTGCCGCGGCGGCGCCGCCGCGACGCGATCGAGCACGGCGCGCACGTCGTCCGGGCGATCGTCGGGGAAGTCGACCGCGAGCCCCTGCGAGCCGCCGCAGCCCACCAGCGCGATCGCGATCGCGCCCATCCATCGGCTCGCCGTCATTGCGCGATCCTCGCCACGACGTCCTCCGCCGAGCGCCGCACCGGGTCGTTCGCCGGCTGCGCGCTCGCCCACTCGCTCAGGAACGTCCGCACCTCGGGCGTCGCGAGCTCTCCGAGCCGCGCCACCACGTCGAGCCGGCTGCGCGACGGCAGATCGCGCCGCCGCAGCATCTCCTCGAGCACGCCCTGCATCTGCGAGAACGGAAGGCGCCCGAGGTACTCGAGCACCCGCCCGACGTGCTCCGCGCGCACCACCTTGCCCAGCGCGGGGCCCGCCTCGGGCACGCCGCGATCGAGCGCGAGGAAGAGCGACTCCACGGCGCTCACCGCGCCGAGATCACCGAGCGCCGTCGCCGCGGCGCTCCGCACCTCGGCGCTGCTGTCCGACAGCGCGCTCACCAGCGCGCGGTCCGCGCCGCGAGGCCGCGTCGCCGCGATCGCCTGCACCGCGCGCAGCCGCACCTCGGGCCGCCGGTGCGTGACGAGCTCGAAGAGCACCGGCCCCGCTTCCGCGCGCCCGAGCACGGTCAGCGTGTCGATCGCCGACTCGAGCAGATCGGGCGCCAGTCCGTCGCGGATGCGCGCCGCGAGCGGCTCCACGCCGCGCGGGCTTCCGAGCAGGCCGATCGACTGGATGGCGGTCTGCACCTCGTCGTGATCCGACGAGCGCAGCATCTGGGTCGCCTGATCGAGCGTGAGGTCCTGGGCCGTGGCGCGCGCTGGAGCGAGCGCGAGACCCGACAGCGCCGCGACGATCGCGGCGGAGATGGCTATGCGCAGCATCGACGATTCCCCCGGGAGAAGCGCGATGTGTATCGAGGCCTCGGCCTCGGGCGCAAGACGCTCCCGCGCGGCGCGTGGATCGCCGTTCCGACGCGGCGCCTCGCGTGTCATCGTCCCCCGATGGCGAATGCACCGCGCCGGGATCGTCCGGCGTCCGTCCGGCTGGCGCTCGTGATGGTGGGCCTTCCCGCGCGCGGCAAGACGCACATCGCGCGGCGCGTGATGCGCTACCTCTCGTGGCTCGGCTATCGCACGCGCGTCTTCAACGTCGGCAACTACCGGCGCGAGCGCGTCGGCTCGCAGATGAGCCACACGTTCTTCGATCCGACGAACCCCGAGGGACGCGCGGCGCGCGCCGAGGTCGCGATGGCCGCGCTCGCCGACATGCTCGCGTGGTTCGCGAACGGCGGCGAGGTCGGCATCTACGACGCGACGAACTCGACGCGCGAGCGGCGCGCGCTGGTCGCCGACCGCTGCCGCGCGCAGGGCCTGCAGGTCGTGTTCGTCGAGTCGATCTGCGAGGACGAGACGGTCATCGCGTCGAACATCCGGCAGACGAAGCTGCACATGCCGGACTACGTCGGCATGGACCCCGAGCAGGCCGTCGCCGACTTCCGCGCCCGCATCGCGCAGTACGAGAAGGTCTACGAGACGGTCGAGGAGGACGAGGGCAGCTTCGTGAAGCTGATCGACGTCGGCAGGAAGCTCGTCGCGTCGCGCGTCGACGGGTTCCTGCCGTCGCGGCTCGTCTTCTTCCTGATGAACATCCACACGATCCCGCGGCCCATCTATCTCTCGCGGCACGGGGAGAGCGAGTACAACGTCGCGCACCGCATCGGCGGCGACTCGCCGCTCTCGCCGCAGGGCCGCCGCTTCGCGCAGAACCTCGGGCGCTACGTCGAGGGCGAGGTCGGCGAGGGCGAGATCCGCATCTGGACGAGCACGCTGCGCAGGACGATCGAGACCGCGCGGCCGCTGGGTCGCGGCACGGTCGAGTGGCGCGCGCTCGACGAGATCGACGCGGGCGACTGCGACGGGATGACGTACGACGAGATCCGCGCCGCGATGCCGAAGGAGTTCGAGGCGCGCAGCGGCGACAAGTTCGACTATCGCTACCCGCGCGGCGAGAGCTATCGCGACGTCATCCGAAGGCTCGAGCCGGTGATCGTCGAACTGGAGCGCGAGCGCAGCCCGGTGCTGATCATCGCGCACCAGGCGATCCTGCGCGCGCTCTACGCGTACCTGATGGACAAGCCGCCGCGGGACTGCCCGCACCTCAGCGTTCCGCTGCACACGCTGGTGAAGCTGACGCCGCAGACGTACGGGGTGATGGAGGAACGCTTCGAGCTGGGGCCCGAGCCGGATCGGGCGGAGGCCCCCACGTAAGGGGCGAGGGTGTGGGTCCGGCGGCCGGGGTGCTGTCGTAGTCAAGTGCGGACGCGTGTGATCGCCGGATCGGGCGCGTCTCGCACCCGCTGATCCGCACACCGGGCCCTTCTTGCGCGAGGTGGCTCGCCGCGAACGAGGGTTGGTGTGCGGTGGCTTCAGGCGGTCGGATCGGAGAGCGACGGGACGGATAGGCCCGAACTGTCTTGTCGGACGTCCGCGTGAGCGGCGTCGGGTCGGCCTCGTTGGGCATTTCGCCCGCCGCGTCGATCTCGAGGGTGCGCTGGGACTCGCGGTGCAGCCTCGCGGGCTCGAGCACCCCAGGTGAGCGTCACCCGCTCGATCTTCGCGCCTTGGAGCGGAAGCGAAGAGAAGAGAGCGCGAAGCTCGCCGTCAGGAGCCGGCGAGCGAAGATTGTCCGGCGTCGCGCGAGGGCGACGCGGTCACAGCGGTCATCGAGCGCGTGTCGAAGAGCTTGGTCGCATCGAAGGGCGCTCCTCGCGCGACGTGCACCATCGCGCGCGCGAGCTTTCGCATCAGCGCGACGACGGCCTTGAGCTTGATGTCGGCGCGGTAGCCCTTTCGCGCTCGGTACCACTCACGCGCGACGGGGTCGCTCTGCACGAAGCGCAGCGCTGCGAGGAAGAGGTACCGACGCGCGCGTCCGGGACCTCGCTTCGTGATGTGGATCGTGTGCTGCCCGGCGTTGTTGCCGCTGCTCTGGACCCTGAGGTTGAGGCCCATCGCCTTCTCGAAGGACGCGGACGATTCGTAGTCGGCGGGATTGCCGAGGTCGGCGACGAGCGCAGCGGTCGTGACGGCGCCGAACGCGGCGCGGATCGAGTGGAGCTCGCGATGATTGGCGAGCTCGGCCTCGATGCGCTTGTCGACATCGCGGATGTGCTCGCGCAACGCGAGCATGTGACGCGCGAGCGAGCGCAGGAACGAGCGCTCCTGATCGTGCATCGACTCGCCGAGCGAGCTGACGGCGCAGCCGACGATCTGCTCGATGCGCTCGAAGGAGAGCGCCGCGCGCGAGACGCGTCGGAGCAGCGCGACTGCATCGCCGCGTCTGGCGCGGACCTCGGCAGGGCCGGGCATCTCGCAGAGCAAGTGCAGGTGCCACGCGGCGTCCATGTCGAGGTGCTGGGAGAGCTCGGGCCAGTGACGCGCGACGAGCGCTTCGAGCCGTCCGTACGCGGTCTCGAAAGGTCGAGCGTAGAGGTCGCGCTCGTCGATCAGACTGCGCATCGCCCTCTGGACTGCGCTCCGCTCTTTCCAGCGCTTCGAGATGCCTTGCGCGTGAAGATGCGCGAGCAGCGTGCACGCCTTGGCGTCGTGCAGGCTCGGCACTCCGTCGAGCAGCGCGGCCGCATCGTGGACCTTCTTGGCGTCGACGCGGAACACGGGGATGTCGCGCAGAGTCAGCTGATAGCGGAGCGCGTCGCCGTAGACGCCCGTCGGCTCCATCGCGACCTCGAGCGCGACGCCGAGCTCACGAAGACGGCAGAGCAGCTCGAGGAACAGGCGCGTCTGCTTCGGGTGCTCGAAGCGGACGATCTCGATACAGCGACCCGCTGCGCTCGCGAAGCCGGCGAACATCTTCGTCTTCGCGAGGTCGATCGCGACGATGCAGCACGCTCCGAGCGCAGTGGCGAGCTTGCTCGCGTCGACGTGTTGGATCTCGACGGTCCGATAGGTACGCTTGGCCACGGGGACGACCTCCTGCACGGCAGTTTCGACTGTCTCTTCGAGGCGTCCCCAACTCTCCTACAGCCGACTCGCGGGCTGCTGTACGAGAGGGCGCGAGCGTCGGGCGAGGTTGGACGCGTCGCGGCGCGCGCTTCGCGCTCTGCCGCGACGCTGTCGTCAGTCTGTGGTCGGAGTCTGCGAGCCCCCGTCGCACGAGGCCGCCGGACCCACACCCTCGCCCCCGGTACCGCGGTTCTGCCGCCTCGCGAGGTGATGTGGACGATGGCTCGCGACGGGTCCGCGCTTCGCCGCGGCCCCGACGCTCGCGTGTAGCACCGCGCTCCGCGCGTGTGCGCGCTGTCGCGCGAGGATGGAGCCCCGATCGAGCAGAGGCTTCGGCGCGAGGGGCGAGGGTGTGGGTCCGGCGGCCTGAGTGCTCGCGGGCTGCTGTTCGAAGAGGGCGCGAGCGTCGGGCGAGGTTGGACGCGTCGCGGCGCGCGCTTCGCGCTCTGCCGTGACGCTGTCGTCAGGCTGTGGTCGGAGTCTGCGAGCCCCCGTCGCACGGGGCCGCCGGACCCACACCCTCGCCCCCGGTACCGCGGTTCTGCCGCCTCGCGAGGTGATGTGGACGATGGCTCGCGACGGGTCCGCGCTCCGCCGCGGCCCCGACGCTCGCGTGTAGCACCGCGCTCCGCGCGTGTGCGCGCTGTCGCGCGGGATTGAGGAGGGCGCGGACGTGCGGTGATTGAGTCGCTCGGGCGAGCGCGCGAAGCGCGATCGAACGAGCGTCACGGAGAGCGAGTGCTCTGTCCGGCGCGCGGAGCGCGACGGACAGAGCATCACGAACGTGCGTGCGAGCGTTCGTCTCGGCGCGCGGAGCGCGACGCGACGAGCGTCACGACCGAGCACGTCCTCGAGTCACGCCCCCGAGCACGATCTGCGGGGACTCGAGATCGCGCCAACCGCGAAGCAACCCCACCACGAGCGGCCCGCTCGACGAGACCCAAACGAAACAGCTGTGAGCGCGAGCGCGCGCCAGCGCGCCCTCGCGCGAACGCGCACACCGAAGCCTCACGGTGAGCACCCAGCTCGTTCTCGAGATCGCGCGCTCGAAAGCGACTACACGCCGCTGTCGCCCGTCGCGCCGAGGACCACCTCGCGAACGATCGGCTGGTATCCGCAGCTGCAGCACCCACCGCCGTCGCGCTCGAGCGTGACGGTGAGCGTGACCGGCGCCTCGCCGTCGGTGCGCACGACCAACGTGTGCGTGCCCAGCGCGAGCTCGTCGACCGTGCAAACCGCTTCGCCGGCTCCGCCGCCGCAATGCGCGTCCGCGCCCTCGATCATCACGGGCGAGAGCAACTCGCCGCCCGCGCGCGACACGCGCAGCTGGAGAGGCGGGTAGCAGGCCCCGCAGTCGCCGCACGGCGTTCCGCACGCGCCGAACAGCAGCGCGACGATCGCGAGCGCGACGCGCGTCACGACACGCCCAACGACGTCAGGATCTCGACGCTGATCCCCGCCGCGCGGCGGATGTCGCCGCGGGCGCTCTCGTCGTCGACGATCGCCGCGATCGCCGCGCGCGCCGGGGCGAGCTCCTCGCGCAGCACCTCGCGGGCGTCGAGCGCCTGGGGATCGAGCGCGCGCGCGATGTCGAGCATCGCGTGCGCCGCGGCCGGCGCGAGGTCGGGATCGCGGCCCGCGGCGACCGCCGCGAGCGCCTCGAGCGCGCGCTCCGGCGCATGCATCGCGGGCGCGGCGCGCACCGCAGCGAGACGCACGTCCGCGCCCTGCTCCTCGCTCGCGATGCGCGCGACGATCGCGTCGTCGCCCAGCCGGTCCACGACTCGCGCGAGCTCCAGCGGATCGCTCGATCGCGCCGCGAGCAGCGGGTCCGTGTCCTGCGCGCTCGCGCTCGCCGCGATCACCGCGATCCCGATGCCGATCCACGCCCGCTTCGTCGTCCTCGCGCGCACGGGCGCAGCATCCTTCGTCTCTCGCGCGCGTGCACGCCCCCCGCGCCGTCGGCTCGTCCGCCTTGGGATTGGCGGCGACGGCAGGTGGCTATGAGCACGGCATGTCGAGCAACGCGCGGACACTGGTTGGCGTCGTCGTGATCGGGCTCGCGGTCGTCGGCTGCGGCGACGACGACGAGGACGCGGCGTTCACGTCGATGCTCTCGCTGACGACCGTAGAGGAAGTCCCCGTCTGCCCGGCCGCGGGCGCCGACGCGATGGGCTCCGGAGACGTCCTCATCGACGCCGACGGCACGAGCATCCGCGTCATGAACCTCTTCTATTCGGGCCTCTCGGGCCCGGCGACCGCGGGGCACATCCACTTCGGCGATCGCGGGGAGGCAGGCCCGGTGATCCTCCCCTTCGCCGACGTGACCAGCCCGATCGACGAGACCTTCACCGCGGCCGACTACCCGGCGTCGCCGCCCGAGGGAGCCCCCGCCGACTTCACCGCGTTCGTCGACGCGGTCCGCCGCGGGGAGACCTACGTCAACATCCACACCGAGGCGTGCGCGCCCGGCGAGATTCGCGCGCAGATCGAGTGACTCCTCCGCGCGCCCGCCGGCACCGCCGCACGCCGTCGCCCTCGCGACCGCCCGCGGCGATCTCCGGAAAGTCGAGTGATTCTGCTGGTCAACTCGCGCGAAATGACCATTTCGGGCGTCTGGGGAGCGTTGTCGTGACCGGTTGGTTCGGCACAACGCTCCCCACTCGCGTCAAATGGCCAATTCGGGCCTCTGGGGAGCGAAACTCGCGCGAATTCGCCATTTCGCGCGAGGTGCGCCGGGACGTCGCGCGGCATGGCCGTTCCCGGTGATCGGCGCGCGCAGATCGCACGCAACGGTCGTGAGGGCGCTCCGATGAGGGGCCGTACGCAGCGGCGGCGGTGCCGCGCGACGGTTCCCACGGAGACACGACATGGCCAGCAAGCAGGTGATCGATCGAGAGCGCTCGAGCCGGACGGTGGTCGCGACGCTCGAGCGGTACGCGCCGGAGGCGGGGCGCGGCGCGCACGACGCCATCCGCGCAGTGCTCGAGCTGCGCGAGGTGATGCCCGACGTCGAGCTGATGATCCGCGTCGCGGCGCGAACGCTCGAGCGCCGGACCGCGGAGCTGCGCGACGCCGACCGCGCGCACGAGCACGAGATCAACGGCGACCCGCGGGTGCGCGACGAGCGCGATCGCGTGCACCGCGGCCTCTACCAGCGCGTCATCTCGGTCCGCGGGATCGTGCAGGCGAACTTCGGCGACGTCGGGCTCAAGACGCTCGGCCTCTGGGACCCCTCGCCGCCCGACCCGCAGGGCACGCTGACGTACGCGCGGAACCTCGCGGCGGCGCTCGCCGCGCCGAGCACCGTGATGCCCGAGCCGCTGATCGCCGAGGTGGGCTTCGAGCGCGACGCGCTGGCGGCGGATCTCCGGGCGCGGGTCGACGTGCTGCAGGCCGCGGTCGATCACGTCGCTCGCGAGGAGAGCGCGGCGAAGGGCACCCAGTCGCGCAAGGACGCGGCGATGGCGGCCTACGATCGGACGTTCCGCATCGCGACGAGCCTCGGGATGGCGCTCTTCCAGCTCGGCGGGCTCGAGCAGGTCGCCGAGCGCATCAAGCCGTCGCCGCGCCGCCCCGGTCTGCTCGATCAGGGCGCCGAGGAGGACGAGGGCGAGGGCGGCAACGGAGGTGGCGCCGAGCCGTGAGCGACGGGGGCGCGGCGCGCGGAGCTCGTTCCTCCGCGCGCCGCGGGTCTTCGTTCACGGCGCCTCGATCGCCTCGCCGACCTTCGCGAGCTCTTCGATCGAGAGCGTCTCGCCGCGCCGCTTGGGGTCGATCCCCGCGGCCGCGAGCGCGCGCTCGGCGCGCTCGACGCCCACCGCCTGACCGAGTGCGTTGCGCAGCGTCTTGCGGCGCGCCTGGAACGCGGCGCGCACGACGGTGCGGAACGCGTCGGTCTCCTCCGCGCGCGGCACGTCGCGCGGGACGAGCATCACGACCGCGCTCTCCACCTTGGGCGGCGGATGGAACGAGCCCGCGGGCACCTTGAGCACGGGCTTCACGTCGAAGCGCGCTTGAACGAACACGGTGAGCGCGCCGTAGTCGTTGGTGTCGGGCTTCGCGATCAGGCGATCGCGCACTTCCTTCTGCACCATGATGACGGCGCGCGAGAGGCTCGCGGCGTGCTCGCAGAGGTTGCGGACGATGCCGCCGGTGATCGCGTACGGGAGATTGCCCGCGAGCGCGATGCGCTCCCCGCCCGCGAGCGTCGCGAGGTCGACCGCGGCGGCGTCGCCCTCGATGACCTCGAAGCGCTCGTTGGATCCCAGCTCGGCGCGCAGCACCGCGATCATCTCGCGGTCCTTCTCGATCGCGACGACGCGCGCGCCGGCACCGAGCAGCGCGCCCGTGAGCGTGCCGAGCCCGGGGCCCAATTCGATCACGCGCTCGCCGTCGCGCGGCGCGATCGCGCGCACGATGCCGTCGACGACGTGACGCGAGACGAGGAAGTTCTGGGAGAACGCCTTCTTCGGCGCGAGGCCGTGCCGCGCGAGGACCTTGCGCGGATCTTCCCACTCCGGCGCGCTGCTCATCGCGACGAGCGCTCCTTCCAGAACGACGGATCAACCGCGGAGGGCCGCGGAGAGCCACAGAGGATTCGCTTCCCATTCGTCCTCTGCGGCCCTCTGTGGCCCTCTGCGGTGAATCCCCAGGGACGAGGGCAGGTTCGCGCGGAGTCGGGGCCTGGCATCAAGCGCCCACCGCCACGCGTGCGCGTCCGCCGCGTCGGTTCGTCGCCTTCCACAGCAGCATCGCGGGCGCGTCGCTCGCGGCCGCGATCGTCAGCGAGATACCCATCGGCGCGAGCAGCACGCGCATCTCCTCGGCGCGGCGTCGCTCGCCGCGCGCGTACACCTCGAAGAGGTCCTTCTCGAGCGGCGTGCGGGGCGCGCTCGCGAAGCTCGGCCCGTCGGGCACCACGAACGTCACGTCGTGGCCGTGCAGGCGCAGCAGCTTCACCGCGGCGACCAGCGGCGCGGGATCGCCGAGCCCGTCGAGGTCGGTGATGACGGTGATCGACATCGGGCCGAGGCTCTTCTGCACCAGCTCGCGCAGGCTCGCCGCGAGCCCGGGGCCCTTCGAGCCGTCGCGCGGATCGGGACGATAGGGCAGGGGGATGCCGCGCACGCGGCAGAAGCGGCGCAGCATGGCGGTCGCGGGCGAGGACGCGACGACCGGCTCCTCCTTCGCCTCTTCGGCGGCGAGCGCCTTGCCGACGTGCCGGACGAGCAACGAGACGTTCCACGCGCCGCTGCCGGGACGGCCGGAGGGCGCGACCGAGAAGTCGACGCCGTCCTGCTGCCGCACGTAGCGGCCGACGATCGCGCAGACCTCGTCGTCGTCGACGTCGGTGAGATCTTGATCGACGACCTCGGTCGCCGCGAGCAGCGCGTCGAACACCCGGAGCACGTGCGCGGCTCCGTCGCGCGGCGCGACGTGCGCGAGCACCCGGCCGTCGACGGTGATGACGCCGAAGCGATCGCCGCTCGCGAGCGTGCGGCGGGCCTCGGCGGCGACCGCCTCGATCGCGTGGTCGAGCTTGCGCCGTCCGGGCTCGCCGCCGCGCATCGTGCCGCTGACGTCGAGCACGACGTAGCGCGTCTCCTGCACTTCTTGGTCGACCTCGCGCACCAGGAGCTTTCCGCGGCGCGCGCTGGGCTTCCACGCGATCGACTTGAAGGGATCGCCGGGACGCATCTCCCGCAGCTCGCGGAGCTCGGTGCCGCCTCCGTGGGGGGCCAAGAGCGCGGCGCCGCTGCGCTCGACGGGCAGACCGGGCATGACGCGCGCCTGGGTGGGCATGCGCGCCGCGGCCTGGGGCAGGACCTTGATGACGAGCGGGTTCGGGAAGTAGAGCGGCACCGCGAAGAGCCCGAGCGGTCCGTGCAGCGTGACCGCGAGCCCGTGGAGCACGACGCGCCCCACGGCGGGCGCGACGAAGCGGAACGTGAACTCGGTGCGCGCCGACGCCGCGAGCGCCAGCGAGTCGGCCTCGTCGTCGACGCGCGTGGCGCCGCCCGGCACGATCGGCTCGAGCGACGCGAGCAGCAGCGGCTCGGTGCCGCGATGGCGCATGAAGCAGCGCACGTCGAAGGGCGCGCCGGGCACGACCGCGCCGCCCCCCGCGCCGGGATCTCCGTGCCCGAGCCACCACGCGAACTCGAGGCGCTGCCGCCGCACCCGCCGCCCGACCGGCATGGTCGCCGCGAGCGCGGCCGCGAGCCCGATCATCCCGGTCGCGCCGACGACGGTCGCGGCGAGCGAGCCCGCGAGCGCGCCGACGACCAGGCACACCAGGACCGCGAAGAACACCGCGACCGCGGTGCGCGTGGGGATCGGGAGCACGAGCCGCTCACTCTAGTACGCGCGCGTCGAAGTTCGACGCCCCACGCGAGCGCGGGCGCGTCGGCGCTATCCTGCGCGGACGTGCGCTCGACGGACCGAAGGCGCTGGGGCTCGGTGGAGCGCACCGACGACGGGCTGCGGATCACGCTCCGCTACTCGGCTCCCTCCGACGCGGGCACCGCGATCATCGCGGCGGCCGCGGCGATCGGCGGCGCGGTGGCCGTGCCGTCGATCGGAGCGCTCGGCGCCGTGATCGCGCTGGCATCGCTCGTCGTGCTGGTCTGGACCGTGGTGCGGGCGCGGCGGGTGGCGACCATCACGTTCCACCGCGACCTCCGCGCGGAGGCGCCGTGGGCGGAGCCGTTCGAGCCGATCGCCGTCGCCGAGCTCGCGCGCATCGAAGCGCGGGAGGAGCCCGGGCTCGGGCATCGCATCGTCGCGATCCGTCGCGACGCCGCGGGGCAGGCGATCCCGGTCGTGCCGTTCCATCGCGTCCGCAGCGCGGTCGTCGACGTCTCGCGCATTCTGGCGGATCGGCTGGTGTTCCTGCAGCAGACGGGCGCGCCCGCGCCGGCAGCACCGGTGGCGACCGACGCACCGGCCGTTCCCGTTGTGTCGACGCCGGTCGCGGCGGCGGTCGCGGCGGCGGTCGCGATCCGCCCGGCTCCGGCGCGATCGCCGGAGCCGGCGCCCGTTCCGCCCGGGGGCCTCGAGCGCCTGGGGCCGGCGCTCCGCGCGATGATCGATCGGGGCCTCGCGGTCGAGGCGTCGTGGCCCGCGACGAGCGATTGGATGGAGCACGTCCTCTACGAGCCCGGCGCGCACGGGCGCTACGTGCGCGGGGTCTCGTCGACGTCGAACGACGGCAGCGGCGTCGGCGGCGTCCCGGGCGGGCGATCGTTCGTCGATGCGCCGCAGGTCGAGCGCGAGCTCGAGCGCAGCGACGCCATCGTCGTGGTGCTCGGTCGCGATCGCGCGTTCGTCGCGCGTTGCTCGCGCTGCGCGCCGCTCGCGGACGCGCTCGGCAGGCGCGCCGATCGCGTCTACGCGAACGGCGGCGTGTACCTCTCCGCCTCGGCGTGGGGGCTGCTGGCGCGGGCGTGGGATGGCGATGCGGAGGTCGATCGCCTGCGCTGCCCGGAGTGCGGTCGTCACGCGGAGCGCGAAGCGCGCTGGGCGTGGCGACGCACGGTGTTCGTCGCCGGCCGCGAGGACTCGCCATCGTGAGCGGTCCGACGCGGCCGATCGTCAGAAGCGCACCTCCACACGACCGCCGTCGTTCCAGAACGCGAGCGGGATGCCGATGAGCATCGCGACCGCGATCGTGACGGCACCGCCGACGACCAGCGGCACGTCGATGATCCGGCCGTGCTCGTCGGAGGGCCCGCCGACCATCCCGGCGAGCACGAGCCCGAGACCGGCCGCACCTCCGCCGATCCAGGTGAGCGCGCCTGCGGTCCGGACGGCGCTGCGATTCTGGTAGTGGAGCACCAGCTCCGCCCCGTCGAACACTCCGACGGGAGGGCCCGCACGGTGCGGGCTGCCGTCGCCGCGCGCGATGGCGAGCTGGTACGTGCCGGCCGCGAGCTCGGTGGTGCATGGCGCGCTGCAGACGAGCTCGTGGGTGTCGACGTCGATGCTGCCAGCCACGTTCCCGACCATCGTCGGGACTGCCGTGGTCTGCGTCACCCGGTGGAGCGACAGATCGGGTTGATCGGAGGTCACTCGCACACGCGCGAGGAGGGCGCCGGAGCCGCTGCGTGCCGACGACGCACGTCGCGGCGCAGCCTCGAGCACTTCGTCCGCGGGGCCGGCGGCCGCGACGTCGGTCATCGAGAGCGTCCGAGCCGCGCCCGTCGGCAGCACGATGACGATGTGCTCCGCGTCACGCTCGGTGATCGTGCCGCGAAGCGATGTGCCGTCGTGGAGGCGCACGGCGTCGGGATGGCGGCCTCGCGGCGGAGTGGGCGGCGACGATGGCGGTTCGGCCTCGCGCGGGGCGAGCGTCGGCGACGACGGCGCATCGGCGGTCGGTGCCGCGGGCGCGGAGAGGACGTCCTCGGCGGGCCCCGCAGCTTCGACCTCCGTGGCCGCGTAAACACGCGTCTCGCCCGTCGGCAGCATCACCACGACGCGCTCGGGGGAGCGCTCGACCACGATCCCGCGGAGGAACGTGCCGTCTCGCAATCGGACGACGTCGGGCGGCACCTCTTGGGCGTGGGCGCGACTGGGCGCGATGCGCGCCTGGGTCAGCGCGAAGAGGGCGAGAGCAAGGACGAGGACGCGTGGGTTGAACCAGCGGGAGCAGCTCACCGTGCGCAAATCTACTGTTTCCGCCAGCCGTGCAGGACCGCAATCGGCGCGCTCGGCGTGGTACTCGAAGGGGATGGAGGAGGAGCTGCACGCTTCCGCACGTGCGCTCGCCGAGCAGCTCGCCGCGGCGGGGATCGATGCGAGCGTTCGCGGCGAGGGCGTGCACCGTCGCGTCGTGAGCACGCCCGTCGAGGGGCGCAGCGTGCTCGTGCATTGCTTCTGGTACGAGCGGGCAATCGCGGGGCGGATGATCGGGCTCAACCCCGCGAACGCGCGCAGCCGTCTCCACGCGCCGTGCGCGCCGTACGAAGGGCCGGAGTACCTGGTGATCGTGCGCGATCACGGCGTCGACGTCGCGGACGGGCGGACGCGCGATGCGGCCGAGGCCGTCCTGTGCGCCCGCCTGTGGTCCGCGGGCGTCGGGCTCGACGAGCTCGTGCGACACGTGCCGTTCATCGACGAGCATCCACGCGCGATGCGCGCGCTCGCCCGACGCATCGACCCGCGGCTGCACCTCGTCGTCGGCGGGGATCTCTGGGCATACGCCGAGGATCGCGCGTGCGAAGTGACGCTGCGGCCCGAAGGCATGGCGTGCCGGTTCCTCGTCGGGCAGGTGCAGGTGGCTCTCGGAGCGCCAGTGGACGACGTTCCCGGCGCGGTCGCCGCGTGGCTGCTCGACGGGCTCTCGGTCGCGGCGCTCGCGCGCGTCGCCGGCGTGGAGATCGAGCGCCACGCTGAGGTGCTCGAGACCGATCCGGCACGATGGCACTGGCTTCACGTCCGGGATCGCATCGCGAATCCGCACGACGTCCTCGCGCCGCTGCGAGAGCTGCTGGCAGCGCTGGCACAGAGCCCGATCGCGACGCGGTTCTACTCGTACTCGAGCCTCTCTCAACTCTGCTTCTCGGCGAGCTCGCACCATCCGTGGGTCGACGCCGACTTGCCGGTGATCGCGCCGGGCCGCGATGGGACCTACCTCGTCCACGATCGCGACGGTGAGCCCGAGCGCTGCGGTCTTCGTCGTGCGGTCGAGCGCGTCGAAGCGACGCTCGCGCGATCGAAGGTCCCGCCGTTCTTCGGCTCGGCGCCGCACTGGGAGCTACCACTGCTCACCGAGGCTCTGGCGCGGCAGGGAAGCGCGCTGCGCCCGGAGCTGGTCCGAACCGGCGAATTCCATCGACTCGTCGTGGCGGACTCGAGCGGCGTGAAGCAATGCGACGTGGACGGTTTGTTCGTCACGTTCTCTCATCACACCGAGCACGTCTTCGCGCACTGGCCGACCTTGGACGAGGCGGTCGTCGCGATCCGACGCTATCTCGGCGGCGGCACAATCCTCCACGAGATCGCAGCGGATCCGCACGCGTCACGCCGAGGAAAGTACGTTCCGCCGTCGTGATTGCGCGGCTCGCCGGCACCGGCGCAGTCGATCGCGATCGCGCCGCTCAGAAGCGAACGCGCAGGTCCGACGCGTCGCCCAGGCACGCCAGCGACAACCCGACGAGCACGCCGACGCTCATCACGATCGTGCCCGTGACGACGAGGCTCGTCGCGAGCGCCTCGTCCTGGCCCGCCATCATCGCGCCCGCGAGCACCAGGCTGCCGGCATCGAGCCCCACGCCCAGCGTGATCCATCCGGCGGTGCGCACGTCGCGGCGATCGTCGTAGCGCAGCTCGAGCTCGGCCGGCTGCGCGATGTCGAGCGCGCGGTACGACGGATCGGGTGGGTCCTCGCCGCGCCCGAGCGTGAGCCGGTGCGCGCCCGGCGCGACGTCGATGTCGCACGGCGCGTCGCACACGCGCTCGAAGTCTCCGTCCTCCGGCGGCTCCCACGCGCGCACGTCGCGCGTGACGCGATAGAGCACGAGCCCGCGCTCGCTCGACGTGACGTGCACGCGCGTCCGCGCGACACCCGGCGCGACCTCGCCGATCATGGCGATCGGCGCGACCGGCACACCGAGCGCGCGTGCCTCCTGCGCCGACGCGCGCTCCGCCGCCGCGATCGTGACGATCGCGGCGATCACGACGCACGTCGCGACCGCCTTGCCCCCCATGAGCGCGGGAGCGTACTCGCAGTCGGGGCTCGCGCGCGATGCCGCGATCCGGGGACGCGCCTCAGGCCGAGCGGTGCGCCTTCTGCATCAGAACCGCACGACGGCTTCGGCGTGGTTGTTCATGAAGATGAGCGGGAAACCGACCGCCATGCTCACGCCCGCGAGGACACCACCGCCGATCAGGTATCCGGTGTTGTCGCCGTACGAGCCGGTGAGCACCGGCAAGGTCATCAGCAGCGTGCCGCCGATCATCCCGCCGATGAACACCATCCAGCCCGCCACACGGATGCCCGTCCGGTCCTCGTACTCGAGGAAGAGGTCCACGTCGCCGCGAAGGTCGATCGGCCGTCCGGAGCGCTGCGCGTCGCCGGTGCCGTGCGCGATCCCGAGCTGGTACGTGCCCGCGGGGATCTCGGTGTCGCAGGGGGCGTTGCAGATGACGGCGTATTGATCGATCCGCGCCGTGCCCGTGCCGCGCCCGGTCCACACCGCGACGGTGGCGCTGCCGGTGAGCTGGTGGAGCGAGAGCTCTTCGTCGTCGGTGGTGACGCGCAGCCGCGCCATCGGCGGACCGATCGGCGCGGCTGGCAGCGCGACGACCGGCGGCGGCGCGACGGGCGTGGCGAGCATCATCTCCGCCGGCCCCGCGGACTCGACCTCGGCGGCCGCGTACGTCCGGGTCTCGCCGGTGGGGAGCATCACGACGACGCGCTCGGGGGTGCGCTCGACGATCGTGCCGCGGAGGAAGCTGCCGTCGCGGAGTCGCACGACGTCGGGGGGCGTCGTCTGCGCGAGCGCGCCGGTCGGTGCAACGAGCGCGGTCGCGATCGCGAGGAGCGCGGCACCAAGGACGAGGAGAGCTGGGCGAAGGGAACGGGGGGCCGTCATGGCGCGCGAGGGTACTCCGCGGGCGCGTCCGAGCACGCGGCGATTCGGCGCTCGCTCACGCGAGGGCGCGAGCCGCGCACATCGCATCACGCGCGTCTGCGCTCAGGCCGAGCGGTGCGGCGTCTGCTCGAGCGCCTTCTGGATGAGCGCCTCGCGCTGCGTGCCTTCCATCTCGGCCTCGGGCGTGAGCACGAGGCGATGCGCGAGCACCGGCACCGCGAGCGCCTTGATGTCGTCGGGGATGACGAACGGGCGCCCCTGGATCAGCGCCCTCGCGCGCGCCGCCTGCACCAGCGCGAGCGACGCGCGCGGCGAGGCGCCGAGGAAGACGCGCGCCTGTTGACGCGTCGCGGTCGAGAGGCGGACGACGTAGTCGAGGATCTCCTCCTCGACGTGCACCTGGCCGACCATCTGCTGCATCGCGAGGATCTGCTCGGGCGCGAGCACCTGCTGCGGCTGCGGCGAGCCCTCGAGGAAGCGGCGGAGGATGCCGCGCTCGTCGCGCGCGCTCGGATAGCCGATCAGCAGCCGCACGAGGAAGCGATCGATCTGCGCCTCGGGCAGCGGGTACGTGCCGGCCTGCTCCACCGGGTTCTGCGTGGCGAGCACGATGAACGGCGTCGGCAGCGGGCGCGTGTCGCCCTCGATCGTCGCTTGGTGCTCCTGCATCGCCTCGAGGAGCGCGCTCTGGGTCTTCGCGGGCGCGCGGTTGATCTCGTCGCCCAGGAGGACGTTCGTGAAGATCGGGCCCTCGCGGAGCTGGAACGTTCCTTCGCGCGGCGAGAAGACGTACGTGCCGGTGATGTCGGCGGGCAGGAGATCCGGCGTGAATTGGATCCGCCGGAAGCCCGCGCCGAGCGTCGACGCGAACGCCTTGCACAGCGTCGTCTTCGCGACGCCGGGCACGCCCTCGAGCAGCGCGTGGCCCTTGGCGAGCAACGTGATGAGCAAGAGCTCGGGCACGGTGCGCGGACCGACGTACACGCGCTGCACCTCGTCGACGACGGCGTGGGCGCGCTCCGCGACGTGGGCGAGCGTACGAGGCTCGATCGGCGCGCTCATCTTGTCAGTGTCTCCAGCGAGCACGGGGCTTCATCCCAGGTTCCGCACCTTCTCGAGCAGCGCCTCGCCGGACGCCAGGATCTTCCGGAAGCGCGCCTCGGGCAGCGCGTCCCCACGCGTACCGCGCTCCCACTCCTCGCGCAGCTCGGCGAGCTCGCCGAGCAGCCTGCGTGCGCTCTCCACGTCGGTCGATCGCATCCCTCTGGCCTTCATCCGGTTCGCGACGTCGTCGATCGACACCGGCGCGATCAGTCCGAGGCGCCGGTGCAGCTCGATCTCGAGCTCGAGCTTGTAGACCATCGCAGGGTCGCCGAGGTTCGCAGGTCGCTGCGAGAACCACTCGATGCGCCCCGCGAAGCCGCCCGGGACGCTCGGGCGCGCGAACATCGCGGCACCGACGTAGGGTGAGCTCCGAGGGAGCACGCCCGCGGCGAGCACCATCAAGATGCCGGCGATCGCGGCGGCCGCGATGCGCAGCGCGGTCTCGGGCAGCTCGACGTCGGCGAGCCGCTCGAGCATGGCGCGCACGTCGTGGAGCGGACGATCGGCGCCCGGCTCGCCGTAGCGCCCGACCATCACCGCGCCCGGTGTGATCAAGAAGAGGCGTCCGCCGCGCCCGCCGTCGAGATAGTCGACGAGGTTCTCCGCGAAGCGCTGGTTGCCGCGCAGCTCGAGCATGTTGGCGATGAGCACGCTGGGATCCCCGATGGCGACGAGGCGGCCCGCCCCGACCGCGCCCGCGAGGACCACGGCGTCGCGCTCGCCGAACGAGAAGATCGGCTCGAGCTCGGGGTGGTAGACGACCATCGGGTGGTTCGTGACGAGCGCGCTGACGCCTTCGGTCAGCGGATGACCGGCGCTGGGCCGCGCGACGAGCAGCTCGTCGTTGCCGCGGAGGCGCAGCGCGTCGGCGCGGTTCGGACGGCCGCGTCCGATGCGGAACGTGCGCAGCAGCGTGTCGCCGCGCCCGAAGTCGTCACCCAGCGCGACGCGCCCGCCGGCGCGCATGAAGTCGGTGAGGCTCGCGGCGGGGAGCTCGTCGTTCGGTGAGACGACGATGAGCGCGTCGGCGGGCTGGAGCGTGCCGACGTCGAGGCGCGCGGGGATCTCGAGGGTGACCCCGCGCTCGCGCGCGATGGCGGCGAAGCGCCCGAGGCCGTTCCATGCGTCGCTCTCGGGCGAGAAGTCCTCGTCCTGCGCTCCGGCGCGCGCGGCGATCGCGACGAGCGCGAGCGCGAGCAGCGCGACGAGGAGATGACGAGGACGCGACGACACCGCGCGCGGAGAATAGCGAAGAACGGGGTCGTGGTCCGGGTCGCGGTCGACGTCCGGTGCGGGACGCGGGCGCCGCGCGCGTTCCGGCTCGGCGCCCGGAGCGTTCCGGCTGCGGAGCCGGACGGTGCAGAAAACGAGAACGGCGGCGAGACCTCTCGGTCGCGCCGCCGTTCCAGGAATCGCGGGTGAGCAGGAATGCTCACCACGATCCGAATGTCGCTATCAGGCGAGGTCGATGATGATCACGCCTCGGTCCGATTCCTCCGTCGCGGGCTTCTGCTCTCGACGACGACGAGGCTCGGGGAGCGGGAGCTGGATCACCGGCGCTTCCTGCGCCTCCTCCTGCTCGCGCCTGCGGATCTGCTCGATGATGTAGGGGGGCAACATCGGCCAGCTCCTTCCTTCCCGGGGAGGGCTGGGCCTCCCGATCGAGGGGAACGGCGTTCTCCGCAAGCCGGCTGCCCGCCTCGCACAGAGCACCTGACGAGCGATGATAGCAACGCAGGTGCCAGTGTCTAGCCAACTGCTTCCGACGCGTTTCCGCCCGGTCGCTCACGCACGCGTGATGTCTCGCCACACGTCTCGCAGTTCACGAACGGAAAGAGGTCTTCCATCGCTGAAAGATCCAGTCGTCTCTCGCGCGCGAAAGGCATAGGCGCGAGCGCCCGCGATCCCGAGCACCTCGCCGTGGACGTCCTCGGCCAGCGACGAGGACAGGAAGACCGCGAGCGGGGCGACGTGACCGGGGCTCATGGACCCCTCCTGGATCCCCTGGAAGGTCGGGAGCTCCTCGGTCTGCCGGGTGCGCGCCGTGGGCGCGAGCGCGTTCACGCGCACGCGATGCTTGCGCAGCTCGAGCGCGGCGGAGCGGGTGAGCGCGACGACCGCCGCCGAAGCGGCGCCGATCGCGGACTGACCTCGCGCGCCGAAGAACGCCGACGGTCCCGTGCAGAGCACGATCGCGCCGCCCTCCTTGCGGTCGACCATCACCTGGCCCGCCGCGCGCACGAGCGCGAACGAGCCCTTCACGTGCACGTCGAGCACGCGAGAGAGCAGCGCGTCGTCGGTCTTCAGCACCGATCGATCGGCGACGATCCCCGCGCAGGAGATCAGCGCGTCGAGGCGGCCGAGCTCGCTGACGGCGCGATCGACGATCGCGCTCGCGGCGCCGGGCGCGGAGACGTCGTGCGCGTCGGCGATCGCGGTGCCGCCCGCCCCGCGGATCTCCGCGACGACCGCGTCGGCGACGGTGGGGTCCACGCCCTCACCGACGAGGTCGCAGCCGAGATCGTTGACGAGCACCTTCGCGCCTTCGGCTGCACACGCCAGGGCGATCGCACGCCCGATGCCGCGGCCTCCGCCGGTGACGACGACGACCTTTCCTCCGAGGACCGGACCCTCGAGCTCCGACGGTGACGAGTCGCTGCTCACGCGAGCGAAGCTAGCAGGCGCGCGTCAGCGGACGAGCGCGCTGCGCTGCAGGACGAACGCCTGACCCGGCGTGAGCCGATCGTTGCTCCCGTCGCCGACGACCGACCAGTGCATCAGGTTCGTCATGTCGCCGTAGCGCGTGTCGCCGATCACGTCGGTCGCGCCGAAGGGCGCGCAGTCGGACGTCGGCTCGCCGGTGCACGGGCGCGCTTGCTCGGTCGTGTGGAAGAGGCCGAGGAAGTGCCCGACCTCGTGCGCCATGATGTGGCCCGCAAGCGTTCCGTCGCCGACGACGCCGGAGTCGAACGACACGACCACGCCGCTGTGCATCGTGCCGTGCACGCCGGGCGGGCCGGGGATGCCGCCCGCGATGCCGAGCGTGCCGCCTCCGCCGCCGATGGACCGCACGAAGAAGATCGAGACGCGCTGTCCGCTGCGCGACGCGCTCAGCCGGAAGAGCCCCGCGAGCTCGCTGCTCGATCCCTCGCGCGAGTCGATGATCTGGTAGCGCGTCGCGTCGGCGCTCGAGACGTCGTGGTACGCGACGTTGCCCACCGTGATCGACGCGCGCGACATCACGCTGCGGAAGCGCGAGAGGGCGTTCTGCACCCGCGCATTGGATCCCGCCTGCGACGCGGTCACCCCGACGCCGACGAGGAACACGTCGAGATCCAGCGTGCCCGACGAGACCGTTCCGCCCGGCGCGCGCCGCACGAGCGCGCTGACCTGCACCCGCGCGCGTCCGGTGTCGCCCTCCGTGCGCTGCATCGTGATCACGCGGACGCGATGCGCGCCCGGCACGTAGGGCAGGCGCTCGCGCGTCGCGTTCGGGACCAGCATCGCGATCGCCTCTTCGGTGTCGATCGGGAGCCAGCGATCGGGCGTGTCGCGCAGCTCCGCGATCTCGTCGAACGAGAAGATCTGTGTCTCGCGCGGATCGTGGACGTCGTAGAACGCGAGCGGCAGCGAGTCGCCCGAGAGCGTGCGCGCGACGAGCGTCACGCTCACGGAGTCGGGCGGGGTCGCGAACTCGAGATCGGTCGTGCCCGCGCCCGCCGCGAGCTCGTGCTCGCCGAGATCGATCGTCGTGACGCCGGTGCCGGGCGCGTAGCCGCAGCCCTGGAACGTCGCGCCGCTCCAGCTGACGTCGCCGCAGCGCTGACCGTCGATGCAGTCGGACACGTCGCTGCACGAGACGGTGCACTGGCCGTCGACGCAGGTGCGCGCGAGACAGTCGTCGTCGCTCGCGCAGGGGCGTGCGGGATCCGCGCCGCCGGGCATCGTGGGCACGCACGCGGTGACGAGCGCGCCGCCGCGCGCGACGGGCGCGCACAGCGCGTCGATCTCGACGCGCTCGATGCAGTCGAAGAGCGACTCGCACGGCGCGGTGCAGACGCCGCCGCGCTCGGGCGGCAAGCACAGGCCCGAGGCGCACTCGCCGTCGCTCTCGCACGCGGCGCCGTGCGGACGATCGCCGCCGGCGTCGTCGGGCGGCGTGGTGACGCACGCGCCGTCGACGCAGCGCCCGCCCGCGCCGCAGTCGGGGTCGCTGGTGCACCCGTTCGCCTGGCAGCGTCCGGCGACGCAGGTCGCGCCCGCGCCGCACGTGCTCGGATCGACGTCGCAGGTCGCGCGGCAGGCGCCGCGCCAGCACTGGTAGCCGTCGCGGCAGTCGGAGGGCGCGTCGCACGCGAGCAGGCAGAGCGGCGGGCCGAGCTCGGTCGCGCAGATCGCGCCCTCGCCGCACATCCCGTCCTCGCAGATGCGCGAGCAATAGCCGCCTGGGAAGGTCGCGCCGCCGACGCACGCGAGACCGTCGGCACACTCGCCGCACGCGGCGCCGTAGCCGGGTCCATCCGAATCGCACGCGATCACGAGGAGCGCGACGAGCGAGAGCGCGGTCACGGCGCTCGTACGCTTCCACTTCATTTGCGGCACGGTGTCGGAGTATACGTGGGCGAGGGCAGGGGAATAGGTCAGGATTCCGCCCTTGATTGCCTTGTTGTCCTTGACGCCGCCCGAAGGCCGGCCGCGAGTGATCGGATGAGCGCGCCTCGACTCGGACGCTACGAGCTCGTGAGGAAGATCGCCGCCGGCGGGATGGCGGAGATCTTCCTCGCGCGTCAGTGGGGCGCGGGCGGGTTCTTCCGCGACGTCGTCATCAAGCGGCTCTTCAAGCACCTCGCGGAGCACCCGCGCCAGCTGCGCATGTTCCAGGACGAAGGGCGCCTGCTCGCCGCGCTCTCGCACCCGAACATCCCGCAGGTGTTCGACCTCGGGTTCGCCGACGGGCACTGGTACATCGCGATGGAGTACGTCGACGGCTGGAACGTCGCCGACGTCTGGAGGCAAGGCGCGAAGACCGGGCAGACGATGCCGATGCAGGTCGCGCTCGGCATCGTGATGCAGGCGTGCGAAGCGCTGCACCACGCGCACGAGCGCGCCGATCGCGCGCGCCGTCCGCTGCGGATCGTGCATCGCGACGTGACGCCGCAGAACCTGATGCTCACGCGCGACGGCGTCGTGAAGCTGATGGACTTCGGGGTCGCGCAGACCACGGCGCGCAAGGACACCGAGGCGGGCGCGGTGCGCGGGACGTTCTCGTACATGGCGCCGGAGCAGGTGCGCGCGAAGCCGCTCGACAAGCGCGCCGACGTGTTCGCGCTCGGCGTGATCCTCTACGAGCTGACCACGGGCTCGCGTCTCTTCCGCGGCAGCGACGTGCAGATCATGACGCAGGTCGTGGAGCAGGACGTCGCGCCGCCCTCGACGCGCATCGCGGAGTATCCGCACGACCTCGAGGAGATCGTGCTCGGCGCGCTGCAGCGTGATCGCGGTCGGCGCACTCCGTCGGCGGCGCACATCGCGTGGAAGCTCGAGGAGCTCGCGCAGCGCAACGGGTTCCTGGTCGGTCCGCGCGCGGTCGCGCGGTACGTCTCGCAGGTCATCCCGGCGGAGCCGATCCTCGAGGAGGATCTCGCGCTGGTGCGCCCCGACGCGACGCCGCCCGACGACATCGCGCAGGAGATCGACGCGGCGCCCCCGCCGGAGAGCGAGAACGTGCAGGAGCTCGTCGACGACGAGGGTCTGCTCGAGGATCTGCAGCTGCTCAGCCTGCCGCCCGACGCCGACGACGGCGCGCTCGACGACGGCGAGGACACGCCCGCGCCGATCGCGTTCGACGGCCACGAGGTCGCCGACGAGGACATCGATCTCGACGACGTCGACGGCGATCGCGTGACGACGCCCTCCGAGCCGCCGCGTCGCGCCGACGACGCGACGCCCGAGGCGATGGGCCTGGCGGATCTGCTCGCGACCGAGCCGGTGAGCACGCGCCCGCCGCGCCCGTCGTACCTTCCGCCGGGCGTCGTGCCGCTGACCGCGGCGGAGCTCGAGCACGAAGAAGAGCAGCGCCCCGTCGTGCTGCTCGGCGCGCCGAAGAAGAAGAGCACGCCGAGCATGTCGCCGAGCGGGCGTGACTACGTGCGCGAGCTGGAGAAGCGGCTCGCTCGCGACGACGACGACCATCGATGATCCACGGAAACCAGCAGGCGGCCGAGCTCGCCGCGCGCGTGGCGGGGCTCGGTGCGCCGCGAGGGGTGTCGGGGGAGGGCGCGGGGCTCGCGCAGCTCTGGCTCTGGCTCGGTCACGCGGAGCGCGCGCGCGCCGAGGCGGAGCGCGCGTTCGCCGACGCGGATCTGCGCGGCGACGAGGTGCAGGCGGGCCACGCGCAGGCGGTGCTCTCGGCGCTCGATGCGCGCAGCGGTGATCTCGATCGCGCGCTCTCGCGCGCCGACGATGCGATCGCGCGGCTGCGCGCGAGCGAGCGGCTCGCCGACGCAGCGGGTGTGATGCTCGACGTGGCGGAGGCGCTGCTCTCGCGCGATGGCCCGGCGGATCTCTCGGCAGCGGCCGCGCGCCTCGCGGAAGCACGCACGGCGCTGAGCACCGAGCCGAGCGGTGCGGCGCGCGACCGACTGCGCCTGCTGCTCGCGTGGGCGCGCGGCGCGACGGGCGACGTCGACGGAGCGATCGCGGAGCTCGAGTCGCTCGAGCCTTCGGTGTCGAGCGCGCGCGACCTCGCGTGGCGCGTGCACGCGACGCTCGCGCATCTGCACGAGCTGCGCGGCGCCGAGGTCCATGCGCGCCGCAGCAGCGAGCGCGCGATGGAGCTGCTCGAAGATCTCGCGACCGCGCTGCCGCGCGAGGCGCGCGAGCACTTCTGGCTCGATCCACGTCGTGCCGCGGCGCGGGCGCGCGCATCGGGCAGCGCGCGGGCAGCGGCGAGCAGCGCCGCGAGCGTCCAGGGCGAGCCCGCGCGCGACGGCCGCTGGGCGCGCCTGCTCGAGATCACGAAGCGGCTCGCGGGCGAGCACGAGCTCGATCGTCTGCTCGAGCGCATCACCGACAGCGCGGTCGAGCTGAGCGGCGCCGAGCGCGGCTTCGTGCTGCTCGTCGGCGAGGACGGAAAGCTCGCGCCCGCCGCGGTGCGCGACGCGAAGAGCCCCGACGATCCGCACGTGGTCTTCAGCCAGTCGATCGCCGAGGCGGTGCAGATCGACGGCGAGCCGATCGTGACCGTCGACGCGCGCGCCGACGGGCGGCTCAGCGAGTACCTCTCGGTGCACAAGCTGATGCTGCAGTCGGTCGCGTGCCTTCCGATCCGCGATCGCTCGGGCATCGTCGGCGTGCTCTACGTCGAGCACCGCGTGCGCCGCGGTCGCTTCCGCTCGGGCGACGTCGAGCTGCTCCTCGCGTTCGCCGATCAGGCTGCGATCGCGCTCTCGAACGCGCGCCTGCTCGGAGAGAACGAGAAGAAGCGCCGCGAGCTCGAGGCCGCGAACGAGGCGCTCGAGAAGGCGAAGGACGAGATCGAGCGCCTGCTCGTCGCGCGCACCGCGGAGCTCGACGACGCGCGCCGCGAGCTCGGTCGCGCCCGCGACGCGCTGCGGAGCGCCCACGATCGACACGGCATCGTCGGCCGCAGCGAGGCGATCCGTCGCGTGCTCGCGATCGTCGATCGCGTGCGCGACGCGTCGGTGCCGGTCGTGATCCACGGCGAGAGCGGCACCGGCAAGGAGCTCGTCGCGCGCGCGATCCACTACGGCAGCAGCCGCGCGCGCAAGAGCTTCGTCGCGGTGAACTGCGCGGCGATCCCCGAGCAGCTCCTCGAGAGCGAGCTCTTCGGCCACGTGCGCGGCGCGTTCACCGGCGCCGATCGCGACCGCACCGGCGTCCTCGTGCAGGCCTCCGGCGGGACGCTCTTCCTCGACGAGATCGGCGACATGCCGCCGAAGATGCAGGTCGATCTCCTGCGCGTGCTGCAGGACGGCAAGGTGCGCCCGGTCGGCTCGGAAGAGGACGTGCTCGTCGACGTGCGGATCGTCTGCGCGTCGAACAAGAGCCTGCGCGATCAGGTCACGAAGGGGCTCTTCCGCGAGGACCTCTTCTATCGCCTCAGCGTCGTCGAGATCCGCCTGCCCGCGCTGCGCGAGCGCCGCGAGGACATCCCGCTGCTCTGCGATCACTTCCTCGCGTCGATCGCCAAGCGCGAGGAGAGCACGCCCAAGCGCATCTCGCGCGAGGCCGTGCGGAGGCTCGCGTCGCACCCGCTGCCGGGCAACGTGCGCCAGCTCGAGCACGTGCTGATGAACGCGTGCGTGATGGTCGAGGGCGACGTGATCGAGGCCGACGATCTCGCGCTGCTCGGCGACGACTTCCGTCCGTCGCTCGACGTCGCGCCGGCGGCCCCGAGCTTCGCCGACGAGGACGACGCGGAGGACGACGCCGACGACGTGCGCGCGCTCGGTGGCGCGCCCCCCGCGAACCTCGAGGAGTGGAAGACGCTCGAGCGCCGCAAGATCCTCGAGGCCCTCGAGGCGACGAATTGGAACCGCGTGCGCGCGGCCGCGCATCTCGGGATGCCGCGCCGCACCTTCTACCGTCGCCTCAAGGAGTACGACATCCTCTGACGCTTGCGGGCGCACGCGACGGAACGAGGTGCGGGAGCTATGCTCGATCGCATGCGTGCGCGGACACCGGCGCTCTTCGTGTCGATCGCGCTCGGGGCGACCCTGCTCGCGGCGACCCTGCTCGCGGGTTGCCCGCGGGAGCTGCAGCCGCCACCGCCGGGCGACGCGGCTGCATGCGAGACGCTCGAGGACTGCAACGCCGGGCGCAGCTGCGGCGAGCTCGCGCTCTGCGTCGGTGGGTTCTGCGAGGAGTCGACGACGTTCGCGATCCCGTGCCCCGGTGATGGCGTGCCCATCGTGATCCCGGAGCCCGAGGTCGAGACCGACTGAGCTACTCGGTGGCCGCGGTCGGAGCGGCGGCTTCGGCGTCCTCCTCGGCCGCGACCGCGCCCTCGGCGCCCTCGTCGGACACGTCGTCGCCACCCTCGCCCACGCGCGAGCGCTCGTCGCTCGTCGCATCCGCGGGCGGCGCCTCGCCACGGCGCTGGTAGCGCGGCGCCTCGCCCGGCCGCGACCAGTCGACCCAGTAAGTGGTGCGGTCTCGGACGTCGAAGTGCACGAACGTGCTGCGCGGGTAGTAGCCGACGCCCACGCGATCGAGCGTGCGCAGGTAGTCGCGGAGCACGGTGTTCGGCACGCCGTCGATCCGGATGTCGATCGCGTGACCGGCGACGTGCTGGCTCGTCTCGCGCGTGTAGCCGCCCGCCGAGCGGAACCCGCTCACCACGTGGATGGTGCGCCCACCGAAGTGATCGGACACGCGCGCCAGCAGCTCGAGGAGACGCGACGGCGGCTGCGGATACCGGTCGCGCCGGGTCGCGCCGCGCGGACGCATCAGCTCCTGCATGCGCCGCAGCGACGCGCGCGGCGCGCGCCCGCGGGTATCGACGAGCCGGATGCGGGTGCGCGTGCGGGTCGCGGTGCGGTAGATGGTCGCGACACCCGGCGTGCGCGGTCGTCCCCAGCGCGACGCGGCGCGCTCGACCTCGGCCTGCGCGACGTGCCCGGGCAGCACGATGCGCTGACCGACCCGCAGCGACTGCCCGTCGCGCAGCCTGTTGAGCCGCTGGAGGTCCGCGATGCTGCACCCGGCGTCGTGCGCGATCTCGCTGAGCGTCTGGCCTTCGCGCACGTAGGTGACGCCCGCTTCCGGAACGCGCAGCTCCTGGCCGGGGCGCACCTGGGCGTCGGGCCGGAGCCCGTTCGCGGCGGCGAGGTCCGACACGCGCACGTCGTAGCGGCGCGCGATGCGCGCGAGGCTCTGTCCCTCGCGAACGGTGTGGCTGCGCTGGGCGCTCGCCGCGCCGGGCATCGCGAGCACGGCCAGCGCGAGCCCGAGCATCGCGAGGAGGAGACGGAACGGCGTCATCACGTCGAGGGCGCGCAGGTTACGCGGGCTCGCGTCCGAGGCAAACGGCGGGAGCGCTCGCGCGTCGAACGAGCGGTCGGTGCTCGCGTCCGCTTTTTTTGATTCGAGCGGACCGCTCTGCGAACATGGCGACTCCGACCTTCGCTCGTTGACAACCGAGAGGAACGCGTGACGTGCCGTGCGACGCGACGGATCGCCCCGGGATCCGCGAGGCTCCCGGCGTGGGATATCAATTAGACGTCAGTTCCATCTAACTTCAGCGTCAATGGATTTGAATTGACGCGAAATGCTTGACGTTCCCGCCGATCCGCGCCAAGACGGGGGAGAGGCTCGGCCTCCCGTTCCGCATCCGCCTTTTCCGCCTTTGCGGGTTCCGCCTTTCGCCATGGAGCACGACGACAAGTTCGCCGCGATCGTGCCGGGCTCCTCCGTTGGGCCGGGAGACGGATCCGTGATCACCGGTGGGTCGATCACGGGCGGAGAAGCGGTCGCGGTCTCGCCGGAGCTCGAGACGGGCTCGGGTGGCGGCGCGGTCGCGCCCGCGAAGTCGAGCGAGCCGGCGAAGGCGAGCGCGGGCGAGCGCGCCTCGGCGCAGCGTGAGCCCGGTGGCTCCGACGGGCCGGACGCCGCCGCGAACGAGGCGGTCGAGGGAGAAGAGGACGACGAGGCGCCTCGCAAGGCGCGCGGTCGTGGAGATTCTGGGCGCGGAGCCGAAAAGGGCTCCAACTCCGACAAAGGCTCGGAGAAGGGCAAGCGCCAGCCCAACAACGTTCGCCGCCTGCGCATCGAGCGAATGATGTCGAAGGCGGAGCTGGCACGTCGTGCGAACCTCTCGGTGCTGACGATCGATCGCGTCGAGAAGGGATACGGGTGCCGGATGGATTCGAAGAGAAAGATCCTCGAGGCACTCGGCTTGAGCCTCGCGGACCGCGTACGCGTGTTCGGCGAGGAGGAGTGATGAAGCCCGATGTCCGAGGGGAAGCACCTGGTCGGGGTCGACATCGGGTCGAGCTCGATCAAGGTCTGTGAGCTGAAGGAGGGCCGCAGGGGCGCGCGCCAGCTGGTGCGCTTCGCGTATCACCCGCTTCCTCCGCAGACCATCGTCGACGGCCACATCATCAACTCCGCGGCGGTGGTGGAAGGGCTCGACAAGCTCTTCCACAAACAGAAGAACCGCGACGTCGCGCTGCGCGTGAGCGGGCACTCGGTGATCATCAAGAAGATCACCATGCCGCTGATGACGAGCGCCGAGCTCCGCGAGCAGATCAACTGGGAGGCGGAGCAGCACATCCCGTTCGATCTCGCGGAGGTCGAGATCGACTGGCAGGTGCTCCAGCAGCGGCAGGAGCAGGGCCAGATGGACGTGCTCCTCGTCGCGGCGAAGAAGGAAGAGGTCAACGACCTCACGAACATCGCCGCCGAGGCGAAGCTGCGCCCACGCGTGGTCGATCTCGATGCGTTCACCGTGCAGAACGCCTTCGAGGTCACGCAGCAGGGCGGCATCCCGACGGACAGGACGATTGCGCTGATCCACGTGGGCGCCTCGCTGACGACGCTGAACATCCTCAGCGCCGGCACGACCGCGTTCACGCGCGACATCGCGAACGGCGGCAACCAGATCACCGAGGAGATCCAGCGCTCACTCGGGATCAGCGCCGAAGAGGCCGAGGCCTACAAGTGCGGCGGCGACGGGCGCGGGCTCGTCCCGCGCGAGGTCCCGGAGATCGTGCAGCAGGTCGTCGAGCAGCTCGCGGGAGAGATCCAGCGCTCGCTCGACTTCTATCTAGCGACGAGCGGCGAGGGCGAGGTGCACCGCGTCGTGGTGTCGGGCGGGACCGCGAACATCCGCGCGCTGCTCGACGCGATCGAGCGGCGCGCGCGCGTTCCCGTCGAGCTGCTCGATCCGCTGCGCATCGCGGAGGCCGCGCCGAAGGCCGACGATGCGTCGCTGCTCCAGGCGCGCGCGGCGCAGGCGGCGGTCGCGTTCGGCCTCGCGCTGCGTCGTGAGCGGGAGAAGCTGCAATGATCCGCATCAACCTGCTGCCCGCTGCGAAGAAGCAGGCGCGCGGGACGAGCGCGGGCGGCGGCGCTGCGACGCCCTGGGCGGTCGGGTACGCGGCGGCGGCGCTGCTCACGTGCGTGGTGCTCGCGGTCGTGTACTTCGGCAAGGAGAGCGAGCTCGAGGAGCAGCGCGCGCGCAACACCGCGCTCGAGACGCAGATCCGACAGCTCACCGCGCAGAGCGCGAGCATCGACGAGGTGCGCGCGCAGCTCGCGCGCAGCCAGGAGCTCGAGCAGGTCGTCGCCGAGCTGCAGCGCGCGCGCTTCGGACCGACGCGCGTGCTGATGGAGCTCTCGCGCATCCTGAGCGCGGGCGGTGGGCCCTCGATCGATCCGCAGCGGCTCGAGGAGCTGCGTCGCGGCAACCCGCTCGCGGGGTTCAATCGCGGCTGGGACGCGCGACGGCTCTGGCTGACGTCGTTCGAGGAGCAGGATCGACAGGTGCGGATCCGCGGTGTCGGGCGCACCAACGAGGACGTCGCGGAATTCCTCCGGCGCCTCGCGCTCTCGGACTCGTTCGAGGGCGTGAACCTGCAGAAGACCGAGGCGGTCGAAGATCGCGAGACGCACCTCGCGCTGATCTCGTTCGAGCTCACGGCGACGGTGAGGTACTGAGATGGCCGCTGCACCGACCGCAAAGGCCGCCGGGGGCGCCAAGCAGCCGCAGACGTTCGCCGCGCAGCCCACCGCCGTGAAGGTGATGCTCGCGGTGTTCATCGTCGCGATCCTCGGCGCGATCTACTACTTCGCGCTGCACACGCCGATGGAAGAGGCCATCGCGAACGAGCAGGGGCGCTTCGGGCAGCTGCAGAACGACATGCGCGAGGCCGAGGAGCGGCAGCGCGAGTTCATCCGTCTGCGCGAGGAGGTCGCGTCGCGCGAGGGGCTCGATCGCGCGAACATGCGCGTGCTCCCCGAGCAGGCGGAGATCGCGGCGTTCCTCCAGGATCTGAACCGGCTCGCGGAGACGAGCGGCCTCCAGATGCGGCTCGTCGAGCCGCGCCCCGAAGAGCCCGACACGCACTACGTGCGGCTGCCGGTCGCGCTGCGCGTGCGCGGTCGTTATCACCAGCTCGCGCGCTTCTTCTACAACGTGAGCCGGCTCGAGCGCGCGATCAGCATGGAGAACATCGAGCTGAGCGACCCGACGGTGAGCGGCGAGGACGTGGTGCTCGACGTGGGCGTGCTCGCGACGACGTACCGGCGACCGACCGAGCCGGCCGCGGCACCGGAAGGGGCGGCGTCCGCGCCGCAGGGGGGCTGAGCGATGCGCCTCGTCGGAGATCACGTGTCGCTGCGGACGCTGCGCGTGCTCGTGTGCGCGCTCGCGCTCGCGGGATGCGAAGAGGACATCCAGGTCGGCCGCGGTGTCCCGCCTGCGGCGGGTGGAGGCGCGACGACGCCGACGCCGCCTCCCGACGTCACGCCCACGGCGCCTGCGGCCGCGCCCGATGCGGGCGTGGGGCTCTCGTACCGCGACGACGACTTCGTCGAGGCGGAGACGAACCGCGATCCGTTCCGCTCGTTCGCGGAGATCTTCGTCACGCGCCCGACGCGCGAGCCCGTGCAGCGCGAGGTCGTGATGCCGCGCACCGCGATCGACGACATGCGTCTGATCGCGATCGTGAGCGGGATGGCGAACCCGAGCGCGATGCTCGTCGACACCGACGGCACCGGGCACACGGTGCATCGCGGTGACTACCTCGGGCGGCCCGAGGTCGTGCAGACGGGCGGCGAGGACGCGGTGCCGATCACGCTGAACTGGCGTGTGGATCGGATCCGTCCCGGCGAAGTCGTGCTGACGCGCGAGGACCCGACGGCGCCCAATCGGCCGCCGCTCACGCGCGTGCTCCCGCTGCACTCCGAGTCGGCCGAAGCGACGCTCTGACGCGCGCGCCGCAGCGTCGTCCGCACGCTCTCGCGGGGTGGAGGACGACGTGCGCGCGCTGCACGAGCGAGATCGCGTCTCGCCGCTTTTTTGCGAATCGCGCGACGCGCGTTCGAAGATCACGACGTGGGACGAGAGGAGAGCTCCATGCGTCGGCTGTTCCCGATCGTGGCGATCGTCGCGCTGCTCTGGCAGGGCACGAGCGCGGTGCGCGCGCAGCCGGCGTCCTCGGCGCGCGTCGAAGCGCTCGCGCTGCGAGGCGACGAGACTCGCGCCGATGTCGTGATCCGCGGCGCGTTCGACGTGCCGGTCTACGCGGTGCGCAGTCGCGAGGGTGGGCGCGTCGTCGTCGTCGACGTGCAGGGCGCGTCGCTCGCCGATGCGGGCGCGTCGCTCGAGGGCGATGCGTCGCTGATCACGCGGACGACGTCGAGCACGAGCGCGCACGGCGTGCGCATCGAGCTGGAGACGCGGAGCGCGGTCTCGTATCGCGTGCGCGCGTCGTCGGGGCGCATCCAGCTGCGGCTCGAGGCGCTGCCCGACGCGAGCGACGAGAGCGAGAGCGCGGTCCCGGTCGTGTCGGGCGCGGAGGAGCCCGCGAGCGAGCCCGCGGCGGACGCGCCGCTCGCGGTGCGCGGCGTGAGCGTGGAGCGTCGCGACGGACGTGATCGCGTCGTCGTGTCGCTGAGCCGCGGCGCGGAGTTCCGGCTGCTTCCGGGGCGCGTCGGGCCGGCGCGGCTCGAGCTGCCCGCGGCGGAGATCGCGCCGGGCGCGCGTCGCGAGGTGCGCGTCGAGGGGGACGGCGCGGTCGTGCGCAGCGTGCGCGTGCGCAGCAGCGACGGACGCACGATCGTCGAGGTCGATCGCGCGGAGGGCGCGACGGGCACTGCGATCCGCGAAGGTGATCGCATCGTGTGGCTCTTCGCAGCGCCGCCGCCGAGCGCCGACACGCGCCCCCGCTCGCGCACCATCGCGCGCGAGACGCACCTCGACGACGAGCTCGGGACGCTCGAGGACGCGGGCGCGAGCGAGATCGAGTCGGAGGAAGCAGCGGCGTTCCTCACCGACGTCCCGCTGCAGGTCGATGCCGCGCGCGGATCGCGCCAGTACCGCGGGCGCCGCATCGATCTCGACTTCAACAACGCCGACATCCACAACATCCTGCGGCTCCTCGCGGAGGTCGGCGGCGTCAACATCGTCACCAGCGACGACGTGAGCGGCACCGTCACGATCCGCATGCGGAACGTGCCGTGGGACCAGGCGCTCGAGGTCGTGCTGCAGGCGAAGGGCCTCGGCATGGTGCGCCGCGGGAACCTGATCCGCGTCGCGCCGCTCTCGACGCTCGAGAAGGAGCGCGAGGCCGCGATCGCGCGACGCAAGCAGCAGGTGGAGCTCGCGCCGCTCGAGACGCGCCTGGTGCCGGTGAGCTACGCGACCGCGAGCGAGCTCGAGCCCCGCGTGCGCGAGCTGCTCTCGCCGCGCGGCACCGTGAGCGTCGACGAGCGCACCAACGTGCTGATCGTGCGCGACATGGTCGAGGCGCTCGACGACGTCGAGGAGCTCGTCCGCACGCTCGACACGCAGACGCCACAGGTGCTCGTCGAAGCGCGCATCGTCGAGGCGACGAGCCAGTACATCCGCGACGTCGGCATCCAGTGGGGTGGCGACGTGACGATGAGCACCGCGACGGGCAACCCGACGGGCCTCGTGTTCCCGTCGTCGGTGGGCGTCGCGGGTGGTGCGTCCGATCAGACGACGCCGACCGCGGGCCTCTCGCCGTTCTCGCGTCAGGTCGCGGTGCCGAACTTCGGCGTGAACCTCCCGGCGACGGTCGGCACCGGCAACGGCGGCGCCATCGGCCTCACGCTCGGATCGCTCGGCGGCAACGTGCACCTCGCGGTGCGCCTCAGCGCCGCGGAGGCCAGCGGCACCGTCCGCATCATCTCGAGCCCGCGCATCCTGACGCTCGACAACCACGAGGCGCACATCGCGCAGGGCACCCTGATCCCGTACTCGCAGATCAGCGCGCAGGGCGTCCAGACCGCGTTCCAGGAAGCGAAGCTCGAGCTGCGCGTGCGCCCGCACGTGACGAGCGACGGCAGCGTCGCGATGCACGTGCGCATCACGCGCGACGAGCCCGACTTCACGCGGACGTCGGTGCGCGGTGACCCGACGATCCTCAAGCGCGAGGCGGAGACCGATCTGCTCGTCGACGACGGGCACACCGCGGTCATCGGCGGCATCTACACGCGCACGACGGGCCGCAACGTCGATCAGGTGCCGTTCTTCGGCGACATCCCGATCCTCGGCGTGCTCTTCCAGCGCCGCCGCGTGCGAGACGAGCGCAGCGAGCTGCTGATCTTCCTCACGCCGCGCATCGTGAACCGCGACGAAGCGCTGCGGCGGTAGTCAGAAGCGCAGCAGAGGGAGCTCGACGCGCCCGGGAGGCAACGTGCCCCCGGGCGTTTGTCCTCCGTCGCTCGCCGCGACGCCGATCGCGACGCCGGCGCCGACCACGATCACCGCGCCGCCGATCAGCGCCCAGAACCACCACTCCTCGATCACCGAGCCGCCGTCACCGGTGCGCACCGGGACCGACGAGGGCACGAGCGGGCCACCTGCGCGCGCGACGACACGATCGCGCGCGTCGCGCAGCTCGGCGTAGAGCTCGATCGATCCGACGCCTTCGGGCACGTCCACCGACGCGACGAACCGCTCGCCGTCGCGCTGCGCGTCGATGCTGCGCCACTCGAGCTCGCCCTCGGCGCGCGCGAGCACGCGCACGGTGGCGCGATCGCTCGCGTCGCCTTCCACGTCGATCGCGACGCGCGTGCTCGAGCCCGCGCGCGCTGCGCTCGGCGCTTCGAGGCGGAGCGCGATCTCGGGATCGAGCGCGGCATCGGGGACCATCCGCGCGCGCACGGTCTCGACGAAGCGACGAATGCGCGGCGAGCCGCTGGGCTCGCGCACCGACCAGTACGGATCGATGCGGAAGAGCGACTCGAACGCCTCGCGCGCCGCCTCTTCGCGATCGAGCACCACCAGCGCCGAGCCCATCGTCTCGAGCGCGCTCGCGCGCTCGACGTCGCGCACCCCGGGCGTGCCGAGCGCGCGCCGTGCGGCGTCGACCGCGCCGGCGAACTCGAGCTCCGCGTAGAGGCGGCGCGCGTCGTCGACGAGCCGCTGCGCGTCGCTCGGCGCCTGCGCGTGCGCTTGCGCAGCGGTCATCACGAGCACGGCGAGCGCGATGCGTGTGCTCAGGGTCGCCACGTCGTCACCGTCGAGCTCGCGTCCCGCACTGCGATCTCGCGCGCGCCGTCGCCGTCGGCGTCGAGCACCGCGAGATCGATCGCGACCGCGTCGAGCGTCTCGGTCGAGGCGACCCAGAGCCCGCGCGCGTCGCGCGCCCACACGCTCACCGCGCCCGCGGCGTCGAGCGCGACGATCTCGTCGACGCAGTCGCCGTCGAGATCGACCGCCTCGAGGCGGCGCGCATCGGCCGCGAGCATCGGTGGGGTCGCGCCGGTGCGATCCTCGAGCAGCCCGTCGCCGCGGTTGAGCGCGATGCGCAAGGTCGCGCCCGTCGCGCTCGCGAGATCGAGCGTGCCGTCGCCGTCGAGATCGCCCAGCGTGATCGGCCCCGTCGCGGTCGCGATCGACGCTGGCAGCGCGCCGGGCTCGTCGCGGAACCCCGCCTCGAGCGCGAGCAGCACGCGGGTCGCGGTGTCGCTCGTCGCGACGAGATCGTCGCGACCGTCGCCCGTGAGATCGCCCGCGAGCACGCGCGTGAACGATCCCGTGGCGATGCTGCGCGGAGCATCCTCGTCCCACGCGCTGATCGCGAGCCCGGTGTCGCTCGCGATCGCGACGCCGCGCGCGCCGTCGTCGGTGCGCACCCCGAGCGCGACGTCGCGCGCCGACGCACCGAGCGTCGTCGAGCCCGCGCCGGGATCGTCGCCGCGCACCACCCGCGCGCCGTCGGCGCCTGCGATCACGACGTCGACGAGACAGTCGTCGTCGAGGTCGCCGCTCGCGACCGCGAGCGCACCGACCGCCCCGAGCTCCGCGACGAGCCCGCCCTCGAGCGCGACCAGCGCGCCCTCCGCGTCGATCGCGAGCAGCTCGTCGCGACCATCGGCGTCGACGTCCGCCGCGAGCATCCGCGCGCCGTCGGGCAGCGCATCGAACGCGCCGACCTCGCGCGGCGCGATGGGATCGACGTCGCGCGTGACGCAGCGCACGGCACGGAGGCGCTGCTCGACGACGCCCTGATCCCCGAAGCGCGCCTCGCTCGACGCGCGGGCGACGGTGCGCCCGTCGCGCGACACCCGCGCGCTCAGGACGAGCGTGTCGTTCACCCGCTCGCCCGCGACGAACGTCAGCGAGCGCTCGCCCGCGGGCAGCGCCGCGACCTCGTACGACGAGGCGAACACCATCTCGTCCGCCGCGGACGCGACGAGGCACACGGAGTCGCCGTCGCGGTCGTCGATTTCCAAGAGCACCCGGACGGCGCGTTCGCTTCCGCACGCGGCACAGAGCGACACGACCACGAGCCCCATCGCGGGCGGCGAAAACGCGCGCACCGCGCCTACATACCACGCGCGGCCTTCGTATACTGCGCCATGCTTCTTGGCCTGCGGGGCGTCGGCCCCGGTGCTCGCGGTCTGCGCGCGCTCGTGCCAGTCCTCGTCGCGCTGTTCGCGATCGCGAGCGCGTCGTGCGGCGCGCGATCGACGCTCGAGATCCACCAGTGGGACTCCGGCCCGGGCCCGGTCCCGTCGCCCGAGCGATGCAACGGCATCGACGACGATCTCGACGGGCTCGTCGCGAGCGGCGTGCTCGACGGCGGCGTGCTCGACGGCAGTCGGCGCGACGGCGCGGTCTGCGACGGCGACGGAGGGTGCGACGTCGATCAGCGCGTCGACGAGGACTTCCGCGACGATCTCGGCCGCTACGTGCACCCCGAGCACTGCGGCGCGTGCGGTCGCGCGTGCACCGTGGAGAGCGTCGAGCACTCGGTCGAGGTGACCTGCGGCGTCGTCGAGGAGAGCCCGGTGTGCGTCGCGCTCGCGTGCGAGCCCGGGTTCGCGCCGTCGAGCACCGGACGCTGCGTGCCGATCTGGGATCGCCTCTGCCTCTCGTGCGCCGACGACGGCGACTGCGGTGATCTCGCGATGGGCGCCAGCTGCTCGTTCCTCGCGGGCGAGCGGCGCTGCACCGTCGACTGCGCGCTCGGCTGCCCCGACGGCTACGCGTGCCTCGAGGGCGTGTGCGCGCCCGAGGGCGGCAGCTGCTCGTGCGATCCCGGCGACGACTTCGACCTCGCGTGCGCGCTGATCGATCCCGAGGGCCGGCGCTGCGCCGGGAGCGCGTCGTGCGACGACGGAACGCTCAGCGAGTGCGTCGCGCCCGACGAGGTGTGCGACGAGGTCGACAACGACTGCGACGGCACGATCGACGAGGGCTATCGCGACGCGCGCGGCGCGTACATCCTCGACATCCACCACTGCGGCGAGTGCGGCGTCGACTGCACGCTGAGCACGGTGCCCGAGGGCGATCTCGTGTGCGGAGGCGATCCCTTCGTGCCGACGTGCGTGCTCTCGTGCCCCGACGCGGAAGACGGCATCCAGCCCGGCGACGAGATCGACGGCGATCGCGACATCGCGACCGGCTGCGAGTGCACCGTGACGTCGCTCTCCGACGTGCCGGGCCCGGTGCGCGCGACCGGCGAGATGCTCGACGTGAACTGCGACGGCGCGGACGGCATCGTCGTGCAGAGCTTCTACGTCGCGGCCGACGGCAACGACGCGTGGCCGGGATCGCCGACGCGTCCGCTGCGCCACATCGACGTCGCGCTGGAGCGCGCCGCGATGTCGCTCGAGACCGCGAGCCCGCGGCCGCACGTGTTCGTCGCGGTCGGGCTCTACACCGAGACGCTGCACGTGCCCGACGGAGTGCAGCTGCACGGCGGCTATCGACGCGACTTCCTCTCGCTCGACCCCGACGGCTTCCGCGTCGAGGTGCGCGCGCCGAGTGACACCACTGCGCCCGGCGGCGCGGCGATGGAGGTGCGCGGCGCGGGCGCGCGCGAGACCGTGATCGAGTGGATCTCGCTGCGCGGCGTCGACGCGGACGGGCCCTCGGAGGCGGCGTTCGGCGCGTACCTGCTCGATCCCGGGCCGCGCTTCGTCATGCGCGACATGACGGTGCGCGCGGGCGTGCCGGGCAGCGGCGTCGGGGGCGCGAACGGCGTCGCGGGCGTCGGCTCGATGTCGATGCCGGAGGTCGGCGAGGTTCCGCGCGGTGCGGTCGAGGACGGGGCGCATCGCTGTCTACCGGGCGACGCGCGCAACGTCGTGCGCGGCGGGCGCGGAGGACGGAACGTGTGCGACGGAGTCGAGACACACGGCGGCGACGGCGGCTCGCCGCGCTGCCCGATGATGTCGACGTTCCAGCCCGCCGGCGTGGTCGGACGCAGCGCGGGCGCCGCGTCGGGCGGCGGGGGCGGCAACGGCGGTCAGGACTCGCGCGGTCCGATCACGCGCGAGACCGGCACGTGCCCGACCGCGGTGTGCTGCGGGCTCGCGGACTTCTCGGTGCCGACCGACTTCACCGGGCCGGAGCCGGGCCGCCCGGGCAACGACGGCGTGAACGGGACTGCCGGGAATTCGTGCGCCGAGCCCTTCGGTCGCTTCGATGACGATCGCTGGGTCGGCGTCGACGCGACCGCGGGCTCGGTGGGACGCCCCGGCAGCGGCGGCGGCGGCGGCGGCGCGGGCGGCGGCGCCGAGATGCAGTGGTTCGATCGCTCGTGCGAGTTCGTCGACGGGCTCGGCGGCGGCGGCGGCGGTGGCGGCGCCGGCGGATGCGGCGGTCAGCCCGGTCGCGCCGGGACGAGCGGCGCGCCCTCGGTCGCGATCCTCGTGCGCTACACCGCGGGCGCGCCCACGAGCGTGCCGACGATCTCGGGCGTGACCATCGCACCGGCCGACGGTGGTCGCGGCGGCGACGGCGGCGCGGGCGGTGACGGCGGACAGGGCGCGAACGGCGCGTTCGGTGGCGCGCTCGATCGCGCGTCGCGCACGACGCCGACGCTCGCCGGGCCCTTCGCCGGCGCGCGCGGCGGGCAGGGTGGCAACGGCGGCGCGGGTGGCGGCGGCGGCGCGGGCTGCGGCGGCGCGTCGGTCGGCGTGTGGATCACCGGCGTCTCGAGCGAGCCCTCCGGGGTCGGCGCGTGGCGCTCCGGGAACACGTTCGAGCTCGGTCGCGGTGGGCTCGCGGGGCGTGGTGGTGGCGGTGCGGCGGCGGCGCGCGACGGTGCGGCGGGAGGGTCGAGCGATGTCGTCGTTCGTTGAGCGTTCGCTCCTGCTCCTGGTCGCGCTGGTCGCGCTGAGCGGCTGCTACGAGGCGCACCTCTGCGGCACGCCCGAGGTCTGCAACCTGCGCGACGACGACTGCGACGGCCGCGCCGACGAGGGCTTCGTCGACGACGACGGCGTCTACCGCAGCGTCGAGGCGTGCGGGCAGTGCGGCATCGTCTGCGCCGACGTCTTCCCGACCGCCGAGCTCGTCGAGTGCGTCGACGACGAGGAGAACGGTCCGACGTGCGTGATCATCACCTGCGCCGAGGGCTTCCATCGCGCCGGCGACGGCGCGTGCGTGCCCGACGTGCCCTCGCTCTGTCTGCCCTGCACGACCGACGACGACTGCGGCCTGCGCCTGCCCGGCGCCCGCTGCCTCGAGACCGCGACCGGCGCGATGCGCTGCGGCCAGCCGTGCGACGACACCGCGCTCTGCCCCGAGGGCTTCGAGTGCCTGCCCGGCATGCCCGAGGGCGATCCCGGCCAGTGCGTCCCGCTCAGCGGCATCTGCGCGTGCGGCGAGGGCACGGAGGGCGTGGAGCTCGCGTGCATCCTCGAGAGCCCCGACGACGGCCAGCGCTGCGCCGGCATCCAGCGCTGCGGCGCCGACGGACCGAGCGAGTGCGAGCCCGCGCTCACCGAGGTCTGCAACGCGCAGGACGACGACTGCGACGGCGCGCTCGACGAGGACTTCCGCGACGAAGAGGGCCGCTACATCGCGCGCCTGCACTGCGGCGGCTGCGCGACCCCGTGCGTCGAGCCGGGGCCGAACATGATCGCGGAGTGCCTCCCCGACGGCGCCGCGCCGAGCGTGCGCTGCGAGGTCGAGTGCCTCGAGGGCTTCGTCGACGTCGATCGCATCCTCGCGAACGGCTGCGAGTGCGAGCGCTGGGACGGCAGCGGACCGCCGCCCGCCGTCGGCGGCGACGCGGACTGCGACGGCGTGCCCGACGACACGTCGGACTTCGTCTACGTGAGCGTCACCGGCAGCGACACCAACCCCGGCACGCTCGCGCGTCCGATGCGCACGCTGACCGCGGCGCAGGAGCGCGCGCGCGCGCAGGGCAAGGACGTGCTCGTCTCGCGCGGCATCTACGACGGGCCCTTCGACGTCGTCGGCGGCGTGAGCGTGTTCGGCGGGTACTCGCCGGACTTCCGCGATCGCGACCTCGAGCTCTACCCGGTGCTCATCGAGCGCAGCGCCGCCGAGGCGGGCACGCCGCCGCTCACCTGCCGCAACGTGACGGCGGCCACGCGCATCGAGGGCTTCGTCATCCAGGGCAGCGACGCGACGCGCGAGGGCGCGGGCAGCACCGCGGTGCTCGTCGACGGCTGCGGGCCCGCGGTGCGCTTCGCGTCGCTCACGGTGCTCGCGGGGCGTGGCGCCGACGGCGTGCGCGGCGACGACTCGAGCACGAACCTGCGCGACTGGGGCCTCAGCACGCTCACCCAGCTCGACGGAACGCGCGGCGCCGAGGGCGCGCCGGGCAACACCGACGGCGTCGCGTGCCGTCGCGTCGAGGGCGGCGCGGGCGGTCGTCACGCGTGCCGCGCGGTCGACGTGAGCGGCGGTCGCGGTGGTGCCGCGGAGTGCCCGGGGAACATCTGCACGAACGGCGCGGCGTGCGCGAACGCGGGCTGCACCGACTTCACGAGCGGCGGCGTCTGCGACATCGATCGCGTGCTCGCGCTCGCGACGCCGAACCCCGCCGCGCAGACGGGCCGCGGCCCGACGCCGGGCGCGGCGGGCGAGCTCTCGTTCAACGCGCCGACCAACCGCGGCGTCTGCAACTTCTGCGACGACAACCCGACGCTGCTCCGCGACGGCGGCAACGGCGTCGACGGCGGCAGCGGCGCGAACGGCGGGGGCGGGCTCGGGTGCAGCGCGCCTCCGATCGTCGACGTGCAGGGGCGGCTCGCCGGTCGTCGCGGCAGCGACGGCACGCCGGGCAGCGACGGCAGCGGCGGTGGCGGCGCGACGGCGGGCGGCGGGTACGAGGTGATCGGCGGCACGTCGGGCAGCTGCATCGATCGCAGCGGCGGCAGCGGAGGCGGCGGCGGCAGCGGCGGCTGCGGCGCGCCCCAGGCCGACGGCGGCGGCGGCGCGGGCTACTCGGTCGGCGTGCTCGTCATCGCGCGCGGCGGCGCCGGGCCGACGTTCGAGAGCACGGTGCGCGTCGTGACCTCGAGCGGCGGCCGCGGCGGCGACGGCGGCGTCGGCGCGGCGGGCGGCGCGGGCGGCACGGGCGCGGGCGGCGGGGTGGGCCGCTTCTGGTGCGCGCGCATGGGCGGCCGCGGCGGCGACGGCGGCCGTGGCGGCTCGGGCGGCGGCGGCGGTGGTGGATGCG
This sequence comes from Sandaracinus amylolyticus, assembly GCF_000737325.1. Lineage (NCBI taxonomy): Bacteria > Pseudomonadati > Myxococcota > Polyangiales > Sandaracinaceae > Sandaracinus > Sandaracinus amylolyticus. Next base: position 6,405,290 of record NZ_CP011125.1, on the reverse strand, counting down.
GCGGCGGCAGCCACGGCGTGTACATCAGCGGCGCGGATGGGGGCTATCGCGACGCGGTCGCGGGCTCGGTGATGATCGAGCGCGCGGGCGTCGCGGGCCGCGGCGGCCGCGGCGGCTTCTCGCCGGGCATGTCGGGCACGGACGGCACGAACGGCACCGACGCGGCAGTCGTGCTGGCGCCGTGATCTCGAGAACGATCTAGGTGCTCACCGTGAGGCTTCGGTGTGCACGTTCGCGCGAGGGCGCGCTGGCGCGCGCTCGCGCTCACAGCTGTTTCGTTTGGGTCTCGTCGAGCGGGCCGCTCGTGGTGGGGTTGCTTCGCAGGGGCGCGATCTCGAGTCCCCGCAGATCGTGCTCGGCGATGTGATCTCGAGGACGGTCGCGATCTTCGACGCGCTGGCGATCTCGAGAACGCGCACTCGCACTCGCACGCTCGCTCCGCACTCGCACGCTTCCCCCGCCCTCCCGCTCCGAGCGCTTCGATCACGTCCAGACACGCGCTCACCTCCCGCGCGCTCCCGAGCGCCGTCAGGTTGCGCAGCCGTCGATTCCCGCCGCGCAGGCCGTCCGCCTCCGCGAGATTGAGCGGCACGCTGATCGCCGCGCGCTCGAGCTGTCGCGCCAGCTCCGCGCTGCGCGTCTTCACCGCTTCGCCCAGCCGCGCTGCGTCGCGCACCAGCTCGACGGCGTCCGTGTAGATCCTGAGCATCGTCGTCTCCGCGCCCGGCTCGAAGCTCGACTCGCGTCAGTGCGCGCCGACCCGAGCTCGGGTGCGCAGCACCCCCGCAGGCGCGCGCAGGCGGGGTCGAGGCTCGCGAAGCGACCGTGCAGCGAAATCGATGGCGAGCCGCTGTTGCTCGCTGTCGATTTCGCGGAGCGGCGGGCCCGCAGGGCCCGGCCTCGACGCCGCCGAGCACGCCAGCACGCTCGAGAAGCCCGAGCGACCCACTCCGGCCTGCAGGCGGCGTGATGGAGCTTGGGGTGCGGGGGCGGGGATGGGTGCGGGGGCGCGTGCGGGTGCGGGGGCGCGTGCGGGTGCGGGGTTGCTTCGCGCTGGGGTGATCTCGAGGACGCGCTCGTCGCCTTCGAGAGCGTGATCTCGAGAGCGCGCTGGGTGCTCACCGTGAGGCTTCGGTGTGCACGTTCGCGCGAGGGCGCGCTGGCGCGCGCTCGCGCTCACCGCTGTTTCGTTTGAGCCGTGTCGAGCGGGCCGCTCGTGGTGGGGTTGCTTCGCAGGGGCGCGATCTCGAGTCCCCGCGGATCGTGCTCGGAGGCGCGCTCTCGAGAACGGTCGCGCTCTTCGACGCGCTCGCGATCTCGAGAACGCGCTTCCCGCCCCCGCCCCCGCACTCGCCCTCGCCCCCGCCCTCGCACTCGCCCCCGCCCCCTCCCGCCCCTGGCGCGCTTCTCGCGCCCGTTGTTACCGTCCCGCGCGGGAGGGCAGCCATGCCGAGAAAGCTGAGAGCACAAGAGACACTCGACACCATCGAGGACGAGATCCTCTTCACCCGCGCGGCCCTGGAGGCCGACCCCGACGCCGCGGATCTGCTCCCGATGACCGACTCCTGGCTCGCGCTGGTCGACGCCACCCGCGCGACCGATCGCACGGCCCGCATCGCGGGCACGAGCGCGAGCGCCCTGCGCATCGTCGCGAACGGACGCCTCGACGACGCGTGCACCCGCTTCGGTCGCACGCTCGCGATCGACACGCCGACGACCTCGCCGCGCTGGCGGCGCTTCTTCGGCTCCGCGATCTCCTCCTGGATCGAGCAGCGCCTCGTCGCCCAGGTCGCCGCGGTCCGCGCGTGGCTGGCGATCACCGACGAGCCCGTGCTCGAGGCGCACCGCGCGCCGCTCGCGCAGTGGAGCGAGGCCGCGCAGGTCGCCCTCGACCGCACCGCCGCGAGCGCGCAGACCCGCGGCGCGGCGCAGATCGCGCGCGAGTCGCTGGCCGAGGATCTGACCCGCGAGCGCGACGGCGTGTACGCCGCGCTGCTGCAGCGAGCCGGCGAGCGCAGCCTCGCGCGCGACTGGGCCGCGCGCTTCTTCCGCGTCGAGCGCCGCCGCGGTGACCCCGACGCCGAGCCCGAAGGCCCGCCGAGCCCCGCCTCCTGATCGGAGCCCGCGCTCCGCAGGCCGGAAGCGACGATCGTGACGTCCGCGAGGGCGCCTCCCGACCCCGGGCAGGCGCCCTCGCGCGCTCGCGGAGCCCGATCCGGCGCCCGGAACGCGCTCTCGGACGCCCGATCCGGCCCTTCCGGCGCCGAGATCCCGGCCCCCACGGCCCCGCGGGAGCTCGCCCGGCCGCCGGATCGCGCCCCGGGCGCGTCACATGTATCGAATTCGCTCTCCGGAGAGCCCGCTCGGACCGCGCGCAGCGTCTGGACGACGCGGGAAGGAGCGAGCGAGCATCCCCCGATGGTGGCTCGCTCCCTCGTCCTCGCGGTGCTCCTGCTCGTCCCGATGCGCGCGCTGGCGCGCGACGTCCCGGTGTCCGACGCGACATCCCTCCGCGCCGCGCTCGCCGATGCGCAGCCCGGCGACGTCATCCTGCTCGCCGACGGCACCTACGACGTCGACGCGAACCTGCGGTGCGACGCCGACGGCACCGCCGAGGCGCCGATCGTCGTGCGCGCCGTGACCGCGCTCGGCGCGCACGTCCGCTTCGACGCCGTCGAGGGCTTCGTGGTGCGCGGCGCGCACTGGCGCTTCGAGGATCTCGAGATCGAAGGCGTGTGCGCCGTCGACAGCGAGTGCGAGCACGCGTGGCACGTCGTCGGCGACGCCGACTTCACGGTGATCCGCGGCAACCGCGCGCACGGCTTCAACGCGCAGATCAAGGCGAACGGGGAGGGCGACCCGCGCGTGTGGCCCGACGACGTGCTCGTCGAGGACAACGAATTCTTCAACCCGCGCGCCCGCATGACGAGCAACCCCGTCACGCCGATCGACGTGGTCGGGGGTCGTCGCTGGATCGTCCGCGGCAACTACATCCACGACCACCACAAGGGCATGGGCGACGGCATCAGCTACGCCGCGTTCCTGAAGGGCCACTCGCACGACGGGATCATCGAGCGCAACCTCGTCGTCTGCGAGCAGCTCCACACAGGCGGCACGCGCCTCGGGCTCTCGTTCGGCGGCGGCGGCACCGGCCCCGACTCGATCTGCGAGGGCGGCTCGTGCTCGCCCGAGCACCAGGGCGGCATCATGCGCAACAACGTGATCGTGCACTGCCCGAGCGACGTCGGCGTGTACGTGAACGAGTGCGCCGACTGCCTCGTCGCGCACAACACGCTCTACGACACGACCGGCATCGACGTGCGCTTCGCCGCGAGCGACGTGCGCGTGATCGGCAACCTGCTCTCGGGGCGCGTCCGCGCGCGCGACGGCGCGACGCTCGCGTCGAGCGGCAACCGCGAGATGGTCGCCGAGGCCGAGTGGACCGCGTGGTTCGTGTCGCCCGACGAGGCGGACTTCACGCTGCGCGACGGCGCGGAGATCGTCGATCGCGGCGCTGCGCTCGCGGAGGTGACCGACGACTTCTGCGGCAACGATCGCGACGACGGCATGCCCGATCTCGGCGCGGTCGAGCACGACGGAGACGGGCCGTGCGACACCACGATGCCCGGCGGCGGTGGAACGACGCCGGGCGTCGACGCGGGCATCGTGGTCGACGCGGGCATGGTCGACGCGAGCACCTCCGGCGTCGACGCGGGCACGTCCGGCGTCGATGCGAGCGCGCGCGTGGACGGCGGCGCGCCGGCGGGCGAGGTCTCGGGCGGGTGCGGCTGTCGCGCCGGCGGTCGCGGCGGATCGCGCGTCGCGTGGCTCGCGCTGCTCGCGCTCGTCGTGCTCAGCCGATCAGCTCGGACGCGATCGCGACGAGACGCGCAGGGTCGAACGGCTTCGCGAGCACGGCCTGGAACAGCGAAGGACGGAACCGCACGAGCTCGTCGGTCCTGATCTCGCCGCTGATCGCGATCGCGGGCACCTCGCGGAGCCAGCCCGCGGCGCGGATGCGCTCCATCATCTCGATGCCGCTCTCGGTCGGCATCGCGATGTCGGTGACGATCAGGTCGACGCTGCGCTGCGCGAGCGCCTCGCGCGCGGTCGCGCCGTTCGAGGCGCCGATCACCGTCGCGCCGCCCGACGCGAGGTACTGCGAGATCAGGTCGCGCATGTCCTCGTGGTCCTCCACCACGAGCACCGTGCGTCCGCGAAGTGGCCCGTTCACCGAAGGAATCGTCACAGCGTCCGTCTCGTGGACGTAGACGCTCCGCGATGCGCGCGCAACAACACACGTGATGACCGACGCATGCGCGGCTGGCTCACACGATGGTTCCCCGTTCGCGCGCTCGACCACGTCGGCGCGGGCGCGTACGCCCTCGTCGACGCGACCGTGATCTCGGCCGACGCGATCGCGAGCACGATCCGCCGACCCACGCCGCCGCGATCCGCTGGACGCTGCTCTACGAGCACAGCGAGCTCGGCTCGTCGCGCGCCGGCGGAGGGCGCGACAGCGCGCTGCGCGCTTTCGCGAGCGGCTGGCGCGGCGAGTCGATCGTGCTGCGCGCTGCGTGCGGTCGGACGATCGGCGTCGCGCTCGCGGACGCGCGCCTGCGCGCGCCGATCGATCCCGCGGACGGGACGCCGCTCGGCACCAGCCCCGCGTCGTCGGCGGCCTACGGCGCGCTCGTGTCGCGCGCGCCTGCGGGCGCGGGACCGGTCTTCGTGCGCGAGCACGGCATCCAGGCGGGCCAGACGCTGCGCCTGCGCGCGTGGCTCGAGCCAGCGGGGCCCACCGGCGGCTATCGCGACGCGGCGAGCCCGACCTCGGTGCAGTTCCGCGCCACGCGCGAGATCACGCTCGAGGACGATCTCCGGGCCTAGCTGCCTTTTGTGTTTCGTCGCAGCCCGTCGAACAACACCACGTTCTCCGCGGAATCCCAGCATCTGACGATGCCGGCTCCGCTCCGATCGCGGCATCGTTCGACGGGCTGCTAGACGCGGAACGCGTCGCGGTAGTGCTCGAGCGCGCGATCGACGTCGCGCTCCGCGAGCCCGAAGTCGCTCAGCCGGTAGCGGTGCACGCCGTGCCGGTGCTGCACCTCGCTGCGCAGCGTGTCGCGCATCCGCGTCTCGGCGTCCTTCGTCCACGGCATGCCGGTGCGCTCCTCGATGCCGCGCACCACCGCGAGCGGGTTCTCCATCAGCTCGCCGTAGCGCACGTCGACGAAGCGCGAGGCGCCCACGCGCTTCCGCACGTCCATCGCGCGCGTCATCATGCGCGTGCCTTTGCGCAGCCAGCTGCGACCGATCTCGTGGGGGTCGACGTCGTCGCTGAACACGCCGCGACCGTGGGCGAGCATGCTGCAGAAGCTCGGCACGACCTGCTGCGGATCGCGGTGCGTCCACACGATCGTCGCGTCGGGGAACACGTCGAGCAGGACGTCGAGCCACTCGAGGTGGTGCGGCGTCTTGAGCACCCAGCGCGCGTGCTCGCCCTCCGCGGGGCGCTGCCACTGCAGCGACTGCAGCACGCGCTTCATGTAGCGATAGGCGGGCGTCTGATCCTGCTCCTCGAGCCACATCGCGTAGCTCGGCACGCGCAGCGTGCTCTCGGGCACGGTGCTGCGGAACGCGAGGTCGAGCAGCAGCACGTCCTCTTCGGGCGCGAGCGCGTCGACCGGGTGCACCGCGAAGAAGTCGGGCGCCATCCACCGCAGCCCGGTCTCGGCGCGCTGCGCGTTCGCGACGCGCTTCTGTCGCTCCTCGAGATCGGCGCCCGCGGGATCGAGAGGGACCGGCGAGAGCGCCTCCCACGAGGAGAGCGTTCGGATGCGCGCGTCGCTCGCGAGGAGGCGATGCAGCAGCGTGGTGCCGGTGCGCGGCAGACCGACGATCACGATCGGCTTCGCGACGCGCTCCGACTCGATGCGCGGCTGACGGCGCACCAGCTCCTCGAGCCGCATGCGCGTCGCGAGCGTCGAGATGAGCCGCTCGCGCGTGATGTAGCGACCGATCGGGTGCAGCCGCGCCTCTTCGTCGATGGCGCGCAGCAGCACGCGCATCGGCTGGCGGAACGACGCGTCGCCGAGGTCGAGCAGCCCGGTGCGCTCCTCCGCGGCCTCGATCAGCGACGACTCGTCGAGCGAGATGCGCCATCCGCGTCCGCCGAGTCCGCGCATCAGCCGGTTCGCGAGGCGGATCACCCGCGGGCGATACGGACGGCGATAGTCGGTCGACGTCGCGCTCCGACGCGCGAAGAGGCGCACGCGCCTCACGGGAGCCCTCGGACGTCGGAGAGCTTCACCACGCGCGTGCGCGGCTGCGGGGGATCGCCCTCGGGCCGCACCCAGCGGAAGCACATCGTGCCGAACGTGTGCCCCGTGGTCTCGATCCAGTTGGGCACGCCGGGATCGCGATGCGCGACCACGATGCGCACGCTGCCGTCGTCGCGCGTCGTCGCGGTCGCGGTGTTCACGTGGATGCGGTGGTAGCGGTAGTCGAGCGACTCCATCCAGTGGTTGTTCAGCTGGAAGTTCCAGTGGTCGCACTTCGGCGGTGTCGCATCGATCACCAGCGCCTCGTCGTCCGCGAGGCGCCAGTACGAGTGGTAGTACGCGATGTCCGCGAGCCCCCCGAAGCGGTTCGAGATCTCCTGGTCGAAGCGCGGCAGCTCGTTCGTGTGCGCCTGGAACATCTGCGCCCACGACGCGAAGAGCATCGGCGCGCCGCGCACCAGCATCGCGGTGCTCTGGAAGCCCTCGTCGAGCATCGCAGGCGTGAGCGGCTCGAGCGCGCGATCCGCGCCGATGCGCTCGATGCGCAGCTCGGCGATGCGCTCCTTCGGATCGAGCCGCGACTGCCGGACGATCAGCGTGCCCGAGTCCTTCGTCATCGGGAGCCACGTCTGGCCGGGCTCGAGCGCCGCGGGCTTCTCGCAGGCGACGATCACCTCGAACGTTCCGTCCTCGCGCACGCGCAGCTCGCTCGTGTCGATCTGCCCGGTCGGCGGCATCCCGTTGCCGCGCCCGTAGTGCCCGATCTGCGTCGCGAACGAGAGGAAGTGCACCGTGCCGCGCGCGCCCACGATGCGATACGCGTGCTCGCCCGAGATCGCCGCGTTGAGATAGACGTTGTCCGGGTTGTCCGCGCCCATCTTCGCGGTCTCGTGGACCACCCGCTGCAGGACCGGCGCGCGCGGATCGTTGTGCTCCACGAACGTCTGGAGCGCGGCGCGCAGGATGCGCGACAGATAGCGATAGCCCTCGGCGCGCGTCAGCGGATCCGCGGGCCCGTCCTGCACGATCTGCCCGGCGGCCTTGAGCGCGTCGCAGAGCTCGGCCCACGACGTTCCGTCCATCACTCGCTGCGTGCTGTCGCTCATCGTCCTTCTCCGCCCTCGTCCGAACGACCGAGCGCGTGACCCGTGCTCGCGAGCAAGCGCTCGCTCGCGTCCCAGAGCCGCTTGCCGAGCTCGGCGTCGCGCGCCTGCGCGGCGCGATCCTTCACGCGCGTGACGTGCACGTAGAGCCCGGTGTCGCCCTCGATCGCGCGCGCGCCGACGAGATAGACGATCGGCTTCGCGGCGAGCGCAGGGTCCTTGAAGAACGCCTTCATGGTCGCGCCGAGCGCGGGCTTCGCCCACGACGGCGCCTCGCGCGCGATGTCCGTGTTCACCGCGCCCGGACAGACGGTGTGCACGGCGACCTCGCCGCGCAGCCGATTCGCGAGCTCGTGCGACCACGTCTCGGCGAGCAGCTTCGTCGCGCCGTACTCCTGCACCGCCTCGCGCATCGACCAGGCGCGGAACGAGCCGAGCCGCGAGAAGTCGATCGGCGGCGCGCTGCGATGCGACTCGCTCGACACGAACACGATGCGCGGCAGCCGATGGTCCTGACCGGGATCGCGCGCGTCGGGATCGTCGCCGGCGCGCGCGCCGGGCCCGCGCGCGATCACGCCGCGCTCGAGCAGGCGCCGCACGAGCAGCACGTTCGACAGGAAGTTCACCTGGAAGCTCTCGTCGAGCCCGTGCTTGGTGCGTCGCGCCTCGCGCGGGACGATCCCCGCGTTGAGCACCACCGCGTCGAGCGCGACGCCGTCCTCCGCGAGCTCCGCGACCATGCGCTCGATCGACGCGAGATCCCCGAGATCGAGCCCGACCGCCTCGACCGTGCCCGCGCCCGCGCCGGCCTCTCGGCGCACGACGTCCATGACCTCCGGGATGCCGCTGCGACACGCCATGACGACGTGCGCGCCGCGGCGCACGAGGTCGACGGTGATCGCGAGGCCGAGCCCGCGGTTCGCGCCCGTGACGAGCACGGTGCGCCCGTCGAGGCGCTCGTGGGGAGAGAGTGCGAGCGGCGGTGCGCGGTCGCGGATTCGGTCGACGATCCCACCGATCGTCGCAGCGAAGGCACCGTCGTAGCGTGGACGCAAGAGATCGCGAAGCCCCATGCGACGCGGGAGCATACGGGATCGCGCAACGAGTGGTGCGAACAAGAGCGCGACCGCTTCTCCGACCGCGGCGCGGCCTCTACGATGCGTGCATCGCGATGTCCGAACGCAACCTGCCTCGCCGCGTCGCGCGCCGCGTGCTGCGCGCTGCGCTCTCGACCCCCGCGCCCGTGCTGCGCCGCATGCTCGGCCCCGCGCCGGTGAACGATCGCGGCTCGCCGCTCGACCTGCAGACGCAGGCGATCCTGCGGCTGCTCGCCGACTGGCGCGAGCCGCCGCACGAGCTCGGCACGCTGCGCATGCGTCGCGACTTCGACCTGCAGGCGCCGCTCGTCGACGTCGAGCCCGCGCCGGTGCATCGCGTCGAGGATCGCTTCGTGCCCGGCGCGCACGGTGCGATCCGCGTGCGCATCTACGAGCCCGAGGCGCGCGCGTCGCGTGCCCGCCCGGCGTGCGTCTACTTCCACGGCGGCGGCTGGGTGATCGGCAGCCTCGAGTCGTACGACGCGGTGTGCCGCAAGATCGCGACGCGCGCGCGCTGCGTCGTGATCTCGGTCGACTACCGGCTCGCGCCAGAGCACGTGTTCCCCGCCGCGGCGCTCGATGCGATCGCCGCGTTCCAGTGGGTGATCGAGCACGCGGGCGAGCTCGGGATCGATCCGCGTCGCGTCGCCGTCGCGGGCGACAGCGCGGGCGGGAACCTCTCGGCGATCGTCGCGCGCGAAGCGCGCGCGCTGCGCTCCGCGTCGGGAGAGCCGCGCGCGCCCGCGTTCCAGCTGCTCGTCTACCCGGCGACCGATCTCACGCGCACGCACGAGTCGCATCGCCTCTTCGCGCGCGGGTTCCTGCTCGAGAAGGACACGATGGACTGGTTCCTCGGCCACTACGGGGTCGAGGACGAGCGCCATCCGCTCGGCTCACCGCTGCACGCCGACGACGTGCGCGACGTCGCGCCCGCGTACGTCGTCACCGCGGGCTTCGATCCGCTGCGCGACGAGGGCGAGGCGTACGCGAAGAAGCTCGGAGATGCGGGCGTGCGCGTCGAGGTGCGCTGCGAGCAAGGCCTCGTGCACGGGTTCTTCTCGATGGGCGGCGTGATCGACGCAGCGAGAACGGCCGTGGATCGTGCGATCGACGCGCTCTCGCGAGGCCTCGCCGGCACTGTTTAGTTCCACATGGACCGTGGATGCTCGTGGTAGGCTCGGAGCTTCGCGGAGCGAGCGCTCACCGATGCCGTCCCCTCTCCTCGGATACAACAACAACGTCCGGCACCGCGGGAAGATCTTCCACATCCAGACCGAGGATTCGGGGGTCACGCACGCGCACATCTTCACGCATCTCTTCGCCGACGGTGGGCGCATCATCGCGACGAAGAAGACGACGTACGCGCAGTACCTCGGGACGGAGCGCTTCCCGGGCATCGTGAAGAAGCTGATGCAGGCGCAGCACAAGGCGATGTTCATCGCGCTGCGCGACGGGCTCTTCGACGAGGACGAGGTCGCGGGCGCGCGTGCGTTCGCCGAGCGTCCGATCGTCCTCGAGGAGGACGCGACGCAGCCGACGTCGGTGGTCGCGCCGACCGCATCGCGCCCCGAGGTCGACGTCGACGCGCTCGAGCGCGCCGCCGCGCAGCTCTCCGGCGGCTACACGCCCCCGAGCGCGCCCGCGAAGCCCGCGCCCGCCGCGAAGTCCCCGCCGATCCCGCCCGCACCGAGCCGTGCGGCGCAGCCCGTCGCCGCCGCAGCACGCCCGGTGACGCCCGCTGCCGCGGTGAAGCCGCCGAGCAACCGCCCGCGCTACCAGGCGACGCAGCCCGCGTCGGTGCGCCCGCGCGCCCCGAAGCAGAACGAGTCGCTCTTCGGCGCCGACATCCTCAGCGAGAAGTCGCTCGACGAAGTGATCATGAGCTACCTCGCCGAGGACCTCGACGAGAAGGAGTGACGATCAGCGCGCTGCGCCGGTCGCGATCAGCGCGTCGATCTCGCTCTCGCTCCAGCCTGCGTCGTGCAGCACCGCGCGCGTGTCGCGCCCCTGCGTCGGCGCCGGGCCCGTCGCGGCCTCGCTCGCGATCGGGGTGCGCGGCACCGGCAGCGTGACGCCCGACGCGTCGTGCGCGACGAACATCTCGCGCGCGACGTGCTGCGGGTCGCTCGGCACTTCCTCGGGCATCAGCACCGGCTCGAGGCAGCAGTCGACCTTCTCGGCGAACGCGACCCACTCCGCGAACGTCTTGCTCGCGAAGACGTCGCGCAGCCGCGCCTTCCAGGTCTCCTGGTGCGGCCCCGGCATCAGCGCGTCCATGCCCGGCTCGATCCCCACGCCGGTGCAGAACGCGACCCAGAACTTCGGCTCGAGCGCGCCGAGCGCCATCGCGCGCCCGTCCTTCGTGCGGTACGTGCCGAACGGCGCGATGCCTCCGTTGAGCGCGCCCGCGCCCTGCGCGTGCGATCCATCGCCCGCGAGCGCCGCCATCAGCCCGAACGCGCCGAGCACCATCGAGCCCTCGCACATCGACACGTCGACGAAGCGTCCCGCGCCCGTCGTCGTGCGCGCGTGCAGCGCCGCGAGGATCCCGCTCACCGCGAAGAGCGCGCCGCCCGCCATGTCGGCCATCTGCACGCCGGGCACCTGGGGCGGACCGCTCTCCGGGCCCGTCAGCCCGAGCACGCCCGCGCGCGCGATGTACCCGATGTCGTGCCCCGCGCGCTGCGCGGCCGGACCGTCCTGACCGAACCCCGTGATCGCGCAGTACACGAGCCCCGGGCTCGCCGCGCGCAGCCGATCGAACCCGAGCCCGAGGCGCTCCATCACGCCGGGGCGAAAGCTCTCGATCAGCACGTCGTAGCGCGGCGCGAGGCGCAGCAGCGCCTCCTGTCCCTCGCGCTTCTTCAGGTCGAGCACGAGGCTGCGCTTGCCGCGGTTCAGCGCGTGGAACGCGGCGTTCATCGGCGTGCCCTTCGAGGCATCGCCGACCATCGGCGGCATGAAGCGCAGGTAGTCGCCGCCGCTGGGATCCTCGACCTTGTCCACGGCCGCGCCGAGATCCGCGAGGATCATCGACGCGAAGGGGCCGGGGAGCAGGCGCGAGAGATCGAGGATGCGCAGGCCCGAGAGCGGGCGTCGTGTCAGCCGATCGACCGCGTTCGGGCCGTGCGCGTCCGTCATGGAATCACGCGAGGATCTGCTGGAGCTTGGTCGCGAGCATCGCGTTGCCCGTGACCTTGAGCTTGCCGGTGAAGAAGAGCTGCATCGCCGCGCCCGGGTTGTCGGAGATGGTCTTCCAGTCGTCGGCCGAGAGCTCGAGCGTGCAGTCCGCGCCGCCCTTGTCGCCGGTGGTCACGCCGACGTCGTTCTTGCAGTCGACCGTCCAGACGCCGCCGCCGTCGCCGTTGATCTTGAAGAGGAAGACGGCGCCGATGGCCTTCGCCTTGTCGGGGTTGGCGGCGATCTTCTGCGGGAGGCGGGTTCCGAAATCGGTCTGGGCGTCGGCCATGAGATGTCCTCCGAAGGTTCCTGAACGCGAACGCCCGATCACCGAACCGGCACTGAATGGCGATTCAGCGGGCGCGTCGCGGTCATAGACCCCCATGCCGCACGGTGTCAAGGCGCCCCACGTCGTGCTACGACCGTCGCCTTCTTCCCGACGATCGGAGACAGCGCGCGTGGCCATCAAGGACTTTCTCAAGAAGCGTGGCATGGAGCTGATGCAGGACCCGAAGGTCACGAAGCTCATGCAGGACGAGCGCGTGATGAAGGTGGCGATGCAGGCCTTCCAGCTGCGCGGGAAGGTGCAGGAGCAGATCGACGGCAACGTCGAGAAGGTCGCGCACTCGCTGGGCCTCGTGACCAAGAGCGACGTCCGCGAGCTGAAGCGCACGATCAAGAAGCTCGAGACCGAGCTGAAGAAGCAGCAGGACGCCGCGAAGAAGGAGTGACGCGCGAGCAGAGTCTCTCGCGCGGGCGTGGCACCATCGGTCCGTGAATGACGGCGCGCGCTGCGTCGTCGATGGAGACCGAATGCGCCTGCTGATCTCGCTCGCTCTCGCGCTGTGGCTCGTCTCGGCTCCAGCGCTCGCGCAGGACGTGCAGCGGGCGCAGGAGCTCTTCCAGCAGGGCATCGCGGCGTACGACGCGGGGCGGCTCGACGAGGCCGTGCGCCTCTTGCGCGACGCCGACGCGATCGTCCACTCGCCCGAGCTGACGTTCAACATCGCGCGCGTGTACGAGCGCATGGGCGAGTCGCGCGAGGCCATCCGGCACTTCGAGCGCTACCTGCGCGAGGCGCGTCCCGAGGGCGACGAGCGCGCCGACGTCGAGCGCCGCATCACCGCGATGCGCGAGCTCGATCGCCGCATGCGCGATCAGGTCATGACGACGCCGCCCAGCACCGACGAGATGACCCAGGAGGCGCGCGTCTTCTTCGAGCGCGGCGTCGCCATGTTCCGCCGCCGCCAGTACGACGCCGCGCTCCAGGCGTTCACCGCCGCGTACAACTTCGCGAGGCTCCCCGAGGTCGTCTACAACCTCGCCGTCGCGAGCGAGCGCACGGGGCACACGCAGGACGCGATCGACTACTACCGCGAGTACCTGCGCGCGCGCCCCGATGGCCCCGACCGCGCGTACGTCGAGCGCCGCATCGCGCAGCTGCGCGCGCCGCGCTGACGATCACTCCTTCGGCTTCTTCTTCCTCACGAGCGGGCGCGACGCGAGCGGCGGGACGTGCGCGTCGGCATCGCTGCCGAACAGCCATCCGCCGGCGCGACGCAGCAGCTCGTGGTCGCTCGCCAGCAGCGCGCCGAGCGCATCGCGCGCCGCGGCCGCGTCCACCACCGCATCGTCCTTCGTCGTCTTGCGCACCCGCGCGGGGCGCACGAGCTCGAGCAGCTCGGTGCCCAGCGTCGCTGCTTCTGCGATCTGCTCGCGCGTGACCGGCGATCGATTGCGCAGCGCGGCCGCGTTCTTCTGGAAGAGCGCCGAGAGCTCGACGCAGTCGCGCGCGACGTCGAGCGCGCCGCGACCCTCGCGGATCTTCGCGACGCGCGCGGCCGGGAGCAGCCCCGCGAGCGCGAGCGACTCGGCGCTCGTGAGCAGCAGCTGACGCAGCTCGTGTGCGCGCTGCAGCTTCGGTGCGACGATGCGCGGCTTCGCGTTCTTCGCGCGCTCCGCGGCGCGCGCGGCGTACGCCACCGCGAGCGCGACGTCGGGCAGCCGCCGCACCTGCGCGAGCTCGAGGCGCGGCAGCTCGTCGCGCACGCGCCGCTCGTGCGCGAGCACCGCGTCCACGCCGGCGCGCACGTTCTGCAGCGCGATGACCGGGTCGAGCCGGAACGTGCTCGCTCGGCCGTCTGCCAGCGCGCGCTGCGCGATCGGCAGGAGCTCTTCGTACTGCGCGAGCCCTTCGGTCTGATCGGAGCTGGATGTGCTGCGTCGTGCGGTCGCCATCGTCGTCGTCCCCCCTCGCGCGAACGGTAGCGGCGGCGCGAGCGCGCGATCAAGCGCTCGCCCCCGCAGTCGCATGCGAGGTCGAGCGTGGACGCGGGATCGCGGCGCGGGTCGAGCGTGGATGGGTGCGTGGTGCGGGCGCTGGGCGAAGGGCCGAGCGTGGATGGGGTGCGTGGCGCGGGCGCTGCGGGAAGGGTCGAGCGTGCGCGTGGTGCGTGGCGCAGGGACCGCTCGAAGGGTCGAGCGTGGATGGAGTGCGTGAGGCGGGGATCGCGCGAAGGGTCGAGCGTGGGCGTGGTGCGTGGAGCCGGGATCGCGGGAAGGGTCGAGCGTGGGCGTGGTGCGTGGCGCCGGCGCCGCTCGGAGGGGCGATGCTCGGATATCGTGCTCGGCGAGCGCAGGAGGACGACGACGTGAGCCCGCTCGACCTGGAGAGCCCGCGGTGGGCGGAGCTGGAGACGCACTTCGGCGACGGCGGCGAGGTCCCGCTCGCGATCGAGCGCTGGCTCGGCGCGCGCGGCCGCGACCTCGAGCGCGACGAGTATGGCGAGCTCTTCGAGCTCTTCTTGCACCAGCTGTCGATCACGTCGTGCGCGTACGCGGTCGTGCCGTGGCTCGTGCACGGGCTCGCGGAGAGCGCGCCCGAGCTGGCGCTCGAGATCACGCCCGCGAGCACGATCCGCGGGGACTCGAGATCGCGCCGACCGCGAAGCAACCCCACCACGAGCGGCCCGCTCGACACGGCTCGAACGAAACAGCTGTGAGCGCGAGCGCGCGCCAGCGCGCCCTCGAGCGAACGTGCACACCGAAGCCTGACGGTGAGCACCCAGATCGTCCTCGAGGTCACCTCACCGCGAGCGACGAGCGCGTCGTCGAGATCACACCACCTGGAAGCCGGGATGGGTCGCTCGGGCTTCTCGAGCGTGCCGGCGTGCTCGGCGGCGTCGAGGCCGGGCCCTGCGGGCCCGCCGCTCCACGAAATCGACAGCGAGCGAACAGCGGCTCGCCATCGATTTCGCTGCACGGTCGCTTCGCGAGCCCCGACCCCGCCTGCGCGCGGGTGCGGAGGTGCTGCGCACCCGAGCTCGGGCCGGCTCGCACTGACGCGAGTCGAGCTTCGAGCCGGGCGCGGAGACGACGATGCTCAGGATCTACACGGACGCAGTCGCGCTGGTGCGCGATGCGGCGCGGCTCGGCGAGGCCGTGAAGACGCGCAGCGCGGAGCTGGCGCGACAGCTCGAGCGGGCGGGCCGAGGCCGACGGCGTGCGCGGCGGGAACCGACGGCTGCGCAACCTGACGGCGCTCGGGAGCGCGCGGGAGGTGAGCGCGTGCTGTGACGTCGCCGAGGCGCTCGGAGCGGCGAAGGTGGACGGCGCGATGCGCGCGCGGCTGGATCGGATCATCGGGACGCTGGTGCGCTGCACGCGGTGAAGCGACACGAGCCGGCGGTCGCGAGGCCGCCGGCTCGTGTTGCGAGTGCGAGTGCGAGTGCGAGTGCGGGTGCGAGTGCGGGTTCTCGCGATCGCGAGCGCGTCGATGCCCACGTGTCGTCGAGATCACGCGCTCGAGCACGATCTGCGGGGACTCGAGATCGCGCCGACCGCGGAGCAACCCCACTACGAGCGGCCCGCTCGTCGAGACCCTTCGAAACCAGCAGAGCGACGTGCGCGCGCAGCGCGCACCTGGAGCGAGTGCACACCGAAGCGGCACGGTCGCCACGACACTCAGCTGCCGGTGATCGTGCGCCAGAGCTCGTAGAGCACGCCGAAGCCGACGCCGTAGACGATCACCACCGGGATCACGAAGCCCGCGATCGCGAGGAGCACGCCCGCGCCGACGACGAGGTAGTCGGCGGCGCCGGGCTTCGCCTTCGGGTCGTCGCGGTACTTGCGGATGATCTCGAGGTTGCGGCGGTTCGAGCGGAAGAACATGTCGAACGCGTCGCCGAGGAACGGGATCGCGCCGACGACGGTGTCGATCGCGATGTTGAGCAGCATGCGCAGCAGCGCGATCGTCGGGACGCGCTCCTTCAGCGCGAGCAGGAGCAGCGACACCGAGCCGGTGCTGGTGATCGCGTCGCCCGCGCCCGGGATGAGGAAGCCGATGACCGGATCGAGCCCGAGGTGGATGTTCGTGCCCGGGATGCGCAGCGTCTCGTCGAGGAACCGCACGAGCTTCTCGGCCCACGGCGCGAGCTGCTGGGTCGCGAGCTTGCGCAGCTCGGGCGAGAGCTGATCGCCGCCGTCGATGCGCGCGAGCGCCTCGTCGACCGCGCGATCCGTGATGCGCTTGGCGTGCTCGTCGAGGTGGCGCTCCATCGAGAGGGATCGTCCCACGAAGAGCGAGTACGGACGAGCGCGCCCCGCGATTTCACCGGCGCCGGCGCGACCGCAGCGCGAGCGCGATCGCGAGGAGCGCGACGAGCGCGGCGTGGGCTCCACCACGCGGCGCGCCCGCGGCGCGGCACGAGCACCCCGCATCGCCCGCGCCGGTGTCGTGGCCGGCATCGCCCGCAGCGGCGGCGTCGGGGCGGCCCGCGTCGACGTCGATCGACGCGTCGGCCGCGCAGACGGCCTCGTCGATCGCGTCGTCGCAGTCGTCGTCGATCCCGTTGCACGACTCGGTCGTCTCGCCGGGCGCGATCACGGCGACGCACACGAGCTCGCCCTCGGTGCACGCGGTCGCGCCTGCGCTGCACGCGCCAGGGAGGCTGCTCTCGCACGCCTCGCCGCCGCCGGGATCGTCCTGGTCGATCGCGCCGTCGCAGTCGTCGTCGCGACCGTTGCAGACCTCGGCGCCCGAGGCGACGCACGCGCACGCGCCCGCGCTGCACGTCGGCGCGAGGCCGGGGCAGTGCGCGTCGGTCGTGCACTCGACGCACGCGGTGGGCGAGGACGCGAGGTCGCAGTAGGGCGTCGGCGCGGCGCAGCGCGTGTCGTCGGCGCACGCGTCGACGACGAGCGTGGTCGGCTGCGCTCCGTCGACGAGGGGATCGCCGTCGGTCGGCGTGTCGCCGCCGGCGTCGACCGCGAAGATCGTCGCCTGCAGGGTGAGCGTCGCGCGCTGGCTCGGGCGGGCGCGGAGCGTGACGGCGACGGGCTCGGTGGGCGCGAGCGAGCCGCCCTGGGCCGCGTTCGCGCCGGCGCCGAGGCGGGCGACGATCGTGCGCGAGGCGGGGTCGTACTCGGCCGCGTCGTCGCCCCCGGCGTCGGTCGCGGGCCCCGCGCCGACCACGAGGCTTCCCGGCTCGTAGTCGAGCTCGGGCGGAAGCACGTAGCGGAGCTCGGTGCCGGTGGAGGCGCCGTCACCGCGGTTCACGATGGCGATCGTGTGCTCGAGCTCGTCTCCGGGGAGCACGCGGCCGCCGTCGAGGTCGGTCACGGTCAGCGTCGCTCCCGAGAAGTCGGGGCCGCTCGCGGCGATCGAGGCGACGAAGCCGGCGAGGTGGAGCACGTCGCTCGTCGCCCGCGCCTCGATCGTCGCGGAGGTCGCGCCAGGCGGCAGCGGCGCGAGGACGTCGACCACGTCGATGTCCATGCCCGACATGCTCGCGGCCGCGCCGCTGAGCCGGGGCAGATCGCCGCTCGACGACGTCGGCGCGCCCGACGTGCTGCGCGTGCCGTTGAAGAAGTTGTCGAAGGGGTTCTGCGCGTCGAAGACGGGCACGTTCTGGAAGAGGAGCTGGTCGCCCGTGTACACGGCGTCGCCCCCGTAGGTGACCGCGCCGAGGCGCACGGGGGACCCCGCGGGGCGCGGGCGCAGGCCGCTCAGCATGGAGATCCGGCGGATCCCGCTGGAGACCGGAGCGAGCCCGTCGAGCACCGCGAGGTGCCGGAGCGGCGCGCCCTCGACGCGATGGAGCACGACCATCCACCAGCCGGCGAACGCGGTCGGGGAGGCGACGTTGGCGATCTCCCGCGAGCCGACGTCGCCGACGGTGTAGGCGCCGGCGCCGTGGGCGCGAACGATCGCGGTGACGTCTGCGACGCCCTGGTAGACGTCCGGCGGGGCGACCCAGAAGCTGACCGCGGTGACGTCGCCCGAGGAGCCGTCGGGGCGCACGAGCGTGACGGTGTCGTCGGGAGCGGTGCGGATCGCGGCCCAGTAGAGGTACGCGTGCGTGACGACGGCGCCCGCGGGGAGGTCGAGGACCGCGGTGCTGCGGGCGGCGGCGGACGTGATCGTGTCGCTCGCGGTCGCGCCGCCGGCGTCGGTCGTCCAGAAGACGTCGGGAGAGGGGTCGCCGGTCTGGGTGCCGCAGGAGCCCACGGTGCCGACGAGCGGCGCGGGCGTCGCGGGAGAGCAATCGTGGGCGAGCGTGTTGCCGATCAGCGCGAAGTCGCCGCGCTGTGTGACCTGCACGCGGACCAATGGGTGTTGCGCGCGGGCGAGCGCTGGCGCGAGGACGAGCAGCGAGAGGGCCAAGGCCGGCGCGATCCGCGACGCACTGAGCATGCGTCGGACGCTATCACGAGGCGTTCGCGCGCAGCGGCGCGCGCCCCGGTCGAGTGCGGGATGGAC
Source organism: Sandaracinus amylolyticus (assembly GCF_000737325.1). Lineage (NCBI taxonomy): Bacteria > Pseudomonadati > Myxococcota > Polyangiales > Sandaracinaceae > Sandaracinus > Sandaracinus amylolyticus. The sequence continues at coordinate 6,386,866 of NZ_CP011125.1, read as the reverse complement.
GGCGGGTGCGACGGCGACGGCGGGTGCGACGGCGACGGCGGGTGCGACGGCGACGGCGAGCGCGGAGCGCGAGCCCGGATCGCGCGTGACGAGCGAGGGCGCTTCGCGACCTCGCGCGTCGCGCGCTGTCATAGAGAGCGAGTGCGTTCTCCCCGCGCCCTCGCCGAAGCCTCTCCCCGCGCGGCCGTGGCCTAACGCCGAGCGAGCCAGTCGCGGACCATCGGCCACACCGTTCGCGTCGCCTCGCGGCCCATCACGAGATCCAGGTGGCCCAGCGGCCACGCTCGGTACGTCTTGTCGTGCGACTTGCTCGACTCGAACGCGGGCTTCACCGACTCCGGCGGCGCGAGCTGGTCCTCGATGCCCGCGATGACCAAGAGCGGCCGGTCGAGCATCTCGAACGCCGTCGAGTAGTCGATCATCCCGTCGAGGCTCTTGAAGCCCTGGCGCGAGCCCGCCTTGAAGATGTCGAGCGCGACCGAGAGGCTCGTGTGCTCGAACGTCTTGCTGAGGTACTCGTCGAGTACCTCCTTCTCGACCCCGCCCGGCACCCAGCCGCGGATCGGCAGCGGCAGGATGCGGTTGTCCCAGAGCGCCGCGCGCTTCTGGAGGTGCTTGCCGACGAAGCGCACCGGCAGCGCGGGGTTCGAGTCGAAGAGGCCAGTCCAGCCGATCGCCGCGGCCGCGTCGCGGAGCAGCATCAAGAGCGCGCTGCCCTGACCGAAGCGATACGGCGAGCCGATCGTCACGAGGCCGCGCACGTGCTCGCGCATCGACGTGCTGCCGACGGCGTAGGCGATGAGCCCGCCCATCGAGTGGCCGACGAGGAACACCTCGTCGTGCCCGGAGAGCGCCATCGCCTCGCGCACGAACGCGGGCACGTCCTCCTCGATGTACTCGTACATGACCTTCGGGCGCGGCGCGCCGAAGCGTCGCGAACGACCGTGGCCCCGCAGGTCGACGTTGAACACGTCCCAGCCCTCGCGCGCGAGGTAGTTCGCGAACGAGCGACGCGACGAGTGCCACGTGTAGCGGTTCTGACCGAACCCGTGGATCAGGATCACGCAGCCGCGCGTGGTCACGCCGTCGGCGACGGCGCGCTTGCGAACCATCCCCAGGGGATGCGGCCCCGGGGTCATCACGACGTCCTTGACGAAGATCCCGCGCTCGTTGCCGTCGATCGCCTGCTCGACGGTCTCGGTGCGGAGGATCATTCGAGGGGTTCCTTCTCCGTCATCCGGGGCTGCTCCCTGCACCCCCCCGAAGTCGTTCCTGCACGCGCTCGCGCAGGACCTCGTCGCGCTCCTGCGCGAGATGCGCCTGCAAGCGCGAGCGCGCGCCGGCGGTCCCCATCCGCCCGAGCGCATCGATGGCGGCCTCGCGGACCGCGGTGTCGGAGTGCGAGAGCAGCGGCGCGACGTCGGGCTCCGACGCTGCACCGAACGCGGTGGTGAGCGCCAGCACCGCCTCGCGCACCACGAGGCCCTCGGAGCGGCGCAGCAGACGACGCAACGTCGTGCGCACCTCGCTCGTGGTGAACGCGCCGAGCGCGTGCACCGCGCGCAGCCGCACGAACCCTGGCGTGCGCGCGTCGTCGATCGTCGCGCGCAGCAGCGGGATCGTGGTCGGGCCCATCGCGCGCCACGCATCGAGCGTCGGCGTGCTCTCGAAGCCCGAGAGCAGCGCGATCACGTCGGCGCGCGTGCGGGGCGGCGCAGGATCCTCGCGCCCGGGCCCCACCTCGTCCTGTGCCCTCGCCACCGATGCGGTCGCGACCGATGCCGTCGTCGTGAAGAGCGCGAGCGCGAGCGCGAAGGTCGGGAGCCGCACGAGCGAACAGCCTACACGATTCACCCGAGGAGGTCCCGCAGCGCCGGCTCGAGCTCGCGGAACTTGAAGCGGTAGCCGCTCTCGAGCGCGCGCGTCGGGAGCACCTTTCGCGAGCCGAGCACCTCGCTGCCGAACTCGCCGAGCGCGGTCTTGATCGCGAAGGCCGGCGCGGGGAGGAACGAGGGGCGACGCACGACGCGCCCGAGCACGTCGGCGAACTCCGACTGACGCACCGGCGAGGGCGAGGTCGCGTTGATCGCGCCGCGCAGCTCGCGATGCGCGATCGCGTGCTGGAGGATGCCGATCACGTCGTCGAGGTGGATCCACGGCCACCACTGGCGACCCGAACCGAGCTTGCCGCCGAAGCCCATCTTGAAGATCGGGAGCATGCGCTGGAGCGCGCCGCCCTCGGGCGACATCACGAGGCCGAGGCGCGGCGTCACCACGCGCACGCCGAGCGCCTCGGCCTTCATCGCCTCGCGCTCCCACTCGACGCAGACCTTCGCGAGGAAGTCGTCGGCCGGAGGATCGCCCTCGCGCACGTCGCGCTCGCCGGTCTCGCCGTAGTAGCCGATCGCGCTCGCGGACACGAGCACGTACGGGCGCTGGTTCTCGGGCAGCGCGGCGATCGCCTCGACGACGCGGCGGGTGCCCTCGACGCGGCTCTGCTCGATCGCGCGCTTCTTCTCGTCGGTCCAGCGCCCCGCGACGCTCTCGCCCGCGAGGTGCACGACCGCGTCGAGGCCCTGCACGGCTTGCTCGGGCACCGCGAGCTCCGGGCTCCATTTCCACGCGCGGCTGACGGCGGCGACCTTCTCCTGGGCGCGCGCGGGGTCGCGCGACAGCGCGACGATCTCGACGCGGCTCATGAGCAGCTGCGCGGCGAGGCGCGCCCCCACGAGGCCGGTGACGCCGGTGATCAGGATGCGCATGCCGGGCTCGGTCATGCGCGTCGCTCCGTCGAGCATGCTCAGGCGTTCCATCGTCCGGGATCTCCTCAGGCGGGCAGCGCGTAGGTGCGCTCGAGGTGCGCGATCACGTCGCGCGCGCCGTGGATCGACACGCCCGCGCTCGGGTCGTGCAGGAAGGGCAGGGCGACGTCGCCGTGGTGGGTGCGCAGCGCGTCGCGCGTCGGGCTCCCCTCGGCGCACGAGCGCGAGAGGTGCGGGAGCTCGAGCTCGCAGAGGACCTCGCGCACGAGGCGCGCGTCGGGGGACGCCTCGTGCGCGAAGAGCTCGAGCGGTGCGTCGGGCGCGCGGCTGGGGCGCGCGGCGCGTCCGCGCGGGAGGCGCAGCCCGGAGGCGAGCGCGGAGGTCGCGAGGGTGAGCGGACCGAGCGTGAGGCGCCGCGGCGCGCGGCCGTGCCCGTAGCGCGCGAAGAGGTACGCGATGATCGCGTCGGACTCGTAGAGCGCGCGATCGTCGGCGTTGGGATCGACGAGGAACGGGAACTGCGTCTTGCCGCCGCGGGCGCGCGCTTCGTCGCGGAAGCGTGTGCCGCCGCGCGGGCACGGGAAGACGAGCGCGTCGAGGTCGAGGATCGAGAGGGCCTCGCGCACCTTGCGACAGAACGGGCACGCCTCGAACTCCCAGAGGAGGAAGGGCTCGAGCGGTCGTGGACCGAGCGCGCCGACGCGCGCGCCGGACTGTCCGCGCACGAAGCTCGCGGCGGTGGACGTGAAGTGATCGAAGGCGCTCGTCACGCGGTGCGTGCTTATCACGGTTCGTGTTTCGGAACGCGCTTCAGAACGCGACCGACGCGCCGAGCACCGAGGCCCAGCCGCCGTGGATCTGCTCGCCGACGTAGACGTCGACCCCGATCGGGCGCAGCCAGATGGCGAGCACGCGATCGAGGAGGAGCACGCCGACGCCGAGCGCGGGCTGCACGAGGAAGTACGCCCAGTCGCCGGTGGGCGTGCCGACGTCGAACGCGAACGCGACGCCGAGGCTCGGTGAGACGACGATCGAGAAGTCAGGGCGCCGCAGCAGCTCGAGGTCCCAGCCGACGCGCACGCCGATCTGCATCGAGAAGTACGACGAGGCGTCCTGCGCGAGCATGAGCGCGACGAAGGGACCGACCGGCACGCCGTCGAGGTGGAGCCCGACCTCTTCGACGATGCGGAACGCGGCGGGCACGAAGCCGTCGAGCCGCACGCCGACGCCGATGCCGCCGCCCGCGAAGAACGGGCGCGCGACGTCGACGGGTGGAGGCGGCGCGTCGTCCTGCGCGGACGCGCCGGAGGCGATCGCGAGCGTGAGCGCGATCGCGAGGAGGGGTGCCGTCAGTCGTGGAGAGAGCGCGTCGACCACCACGCGCCGATGATGCCCAGAGACCGAGCCATTCGTCATGACAGCTGCCTTCGCCCTCGTGCCTCTCGCCGATCCCGATGACGATCCCGCGCCCGCGCCGGAAGGGCGCGATGCTGGTCACGACCCGCCCGTCGTGCTAGCCGCCCCGGCCGTGAACGCGCGCACGCAGCACAGCCGTGACGATGCCGCGCGCGGCCGGGACGACGACCTCGATCGCCAGTTGAGCGAGCGCTTCGGCCTTCCGAGCTTTCGGCCGTGGCAGCGCGAGGCGGTCGCGGAGATCCTGCACGGGAGCGGGCGCTGCTTGGTGCTCGCGCCGACGGGCGGCGGGAAGTCGCTCTGTTACCAGTTCCCCGCGTCGGTGCTCGGCGGCACGTCGATCGTGATCTCGCCGCTGATCGCGCTGATGGAGGATCAGGTCCGCAGCCTGAACGATCGCGGCATCCCCGCGACGTACCTGGCGTCGACGGTCGATGCGGACGAGCGGCGCGCGAGAGAGCGCGATCTGTTCGCGGGGAAGTTCGCGCTCGTCTACATCGCGCCGGAGCGGCTCGCCGCGCCGGGCGTGGTCGAGAAGCTCGCGCGGCTTCGCCCGCCGCTGGTCGCGATCGACGAGGCGCACTGCATCTCGCAGTGGGGGCACGACTTCCGGCCCGACTACCTGCGCATCGGCGAGGTGCTGCGCGCGCTCGCGCCGCCGCGCGTGGTCGCGTGCACCGCGACGGCGACGCCGGCGGTCCGGGCGGAGATCCTCGAGAAGCTCGGCCTACCGGACGGGGAAACCAAGGTCGTGCTGCGCGGGTTCGCGCGCCCGAACCTGCACCTGTCGGCGATCGAGTGCGACGGGCGCAGCTCGCGGCGCAGCTGGATGATGCGCGCGATCGACGACGCGCTCGGCAGCCCGCGCGAGCCGAAGGGCGCGGCGATCGTCTACGCGGGCACGCGCAGGTCGACGGAGGAGGTCGCGGGGCTGGTCGCGGCGCGCGGGTATCGCGTCGCGGCGTACCACGCGGGGCTCGAGCCCGAGCAGCGCAGCGTGGTGAGCGAGGCCTTCGCGAAGCGTCAGCTCGACGTGGTGGTCGCGACGAACGCGTTCGGCATGGGCATCGATCGCCCGGACATCCGGTGCGTCGTGCACGTCGCGCCGCCGGGCTCGATCGAGGCGTACTACCAGGAGGTCGGCCGTGCGGGGCGCGACGGGCAGCCGGCGTGGGGCCTCCTGCTGAGCGGGTCGAACGACATCGGGCTGCGGCGGAGGCTGATCGAGCACGGTCGCGACGGGCAGCAGGTCGATCCCGCGGAGCGCGATCGCCAGTGGAACCTGTTCCGCGAGCTGCTGCGCTACGTCGAGGCGGGCAGCTGCCGGCACGACTTCATCCTCCGGTACTTCGGGGACGAGCAGGAGCTGCTCGGTGGCTGCGGCCACTGCGACGTGTGCGAGCGCCTCGAGCGCGAGGGCGAGGGCGAGCGGAAGATCGGCGAGGAGGAGGCGCTGATCGTGCGCAAGGCGCTCGCGGGCGTGGCGCGCGCCCAGCGTCGCGCGGGCATGCTCGCGGTCGCCGACATGCTGCACGGCGTGAGCGACGAGCGTCAGAAGAAGCTCGGGTTCACGGAGCTGAGCACGTTCGGGATCCTGAAGGGTCACTCGCGCGAGTGGCTGATCTCGCTGCTGCGCCGGATGGTCACGGCGGGGCTCGTCGAGATCACGGCGAGCGAGTTCCCGATGCCGTACCTCAGCGCGCTCGGCGCGAAGGTGATGCGCGCGCAGGAGCCGGTGCGCGTGCTCCTTCCGCCGGTCGAGACGACGAAGGCGCCGAAGGGGCGCGGCGGCACGCGCGTGGAGCGCGACGGGAGCGCGCGCACGACGGCGGCGGTCGCGGGGCTGAGCTCGAAGACGGCAGCGGCGTTCGAGCGGCTGCGCGCGGTGCGGCTCGAGATCGCGAAGGAGCAGCACGTGCCGGCGTACGTCGTCTGCCACGATCGCGTGCTGGTCGAGATCGCGGAGCGACGACCGACGACGATCGACGAGATGGCGCAGGTGCGCGGGATGGGCCCCGCGCGCATCGCGGCGTACGGCGAGCGCTTCCTCGCCGCGCTGGACGAGGGCGGCTGAGCCGGAGCGTGTCGCGGCGCCCGAGTGGCGTGCGCCGCGCGTGCTCGGGCACACTCGCGGACATGTTCTTCGTCGACTTCGACCAGGAGCGCGGTCTGGCGGTGGTGGGGCTCGCGCCGCCTGGAACCGACGCCGACTGGATCGCGTACGCCGATGCGATCGACGAGATGAACCGTACGATCCCGCCTGGGGTCCGGCCGGTGCTGCTCCAGCTGATCCGCTCGGGCATGCCGATGCCGAGCGCGCTCGTGCGGAGACGCCTCGCCGACCTGCGCGCGACGATCCGCCGCGACGCGATCAACGTCGTCGTCAGCGACTCCGCGACGCTGCGCGCCGCGCAGACCGCGCTGGATTGGGTCCGCAAGCCGCACTACGACAGCTCGACGCACGCGGCCGTCGAGAGCGCGATCGCGCACGTCGAGCGTGCCCTCGGCAGCCCAGCGCCCGGCCTCGGTCGGCTCGCCGCGCGTGCCGAGCTCGCGATGCGGCGGTGAGTCGCGCGCCGCCGGCGCGCCGCGCCCGCTAGGCGGTGCCGGCGCGGCGCCGGCTCTGCCAGAGCATCAGCGTGGTCAGGCCGATCGCGATGAACGTCAGCTGCGGCACGCGCGCGAGCAGCGCGAGCGAGACCGCGGCGGCGGGCGTCGTGCCGAGCGCCTCGGCGGACATCCGGAACACGAGCTCCGCGGTGCCGACCTGGCCCGGCACGAACACGCCGAGCGCCGCGGCGACGAGGTTCACGCCCTGCACCGCGAGCGCACCGAGCACGCTGATGTCGATGCCCACCGCGTGCGCGAGGACCGCGTACTGAACCATCTGGATCGCGCGGCCCGTGAACATCATCGCGACGGGACCGAGCGCGACGACGGGGATGTCGCGCGATGCCTCGTGGAAGAGCCGCGCCTTCTCGCCGAGCTTCGGCCAGCGACGCGCGAGCAAGCGCTCGATCTCGGGGTGCGTCGCCGCGACGCGCATCCCGACGCCCGACGCCATGAGCACCACGAAGTGCGCGAAGATCGCCCACGCGAGCCCGGCGTCCGAGGACGTCGCGAGCGCGCCCGGAATGCAGAAGAGCGAGAACGCCGCCGAGCTGATGAGCACGTTGGCCTGGTTCGTCGTGCCCATCGCGATCGCGACCTGCGGCGGGATCCACGCCGAGAGCAGCGTCGCCTTCGCCGCTTCGCTCGCGCTGCGCCCCGCGGGCACGACGCCCATCACGCCTTGTGCCGCGAGCTGCACGAAGTAGAGCCGCGTGAACGGGATCGCGCGGCCGCGCTCGCCGAGGACGAGCCGCGTCGCGTACGCGTCGGTCGCGATGCGCACGGCCTCGAGCAGCAGCGCGAGCGGAAGCCACGCGGCTGCGTGCGGGAGGATCTCGACGATGCGCTCCGCGCCCGCGTCGTGGACCGTCCACGCGAGCACCCCGAAGCCCACCAGCGCGACGACGACGCGGATCAGCGTGCCTGCGAGCGACGTGCGTCTCGGGGCCGCCTCCATCGGCCGGGCAGCGTGGGGCCCGAGCGCCGCGCTGTCGAGGGCGTCGCGTCGATTGCTCGGCTCGGCGCTCGCGAGGACAATGTTCGTCGCATGAGCGGCGCGCATCGCGACGACGAAGAGGACGACGAGGGCGAGCTCCGAGCGCCCGCCGCCGACTGGGCCGGCGAGGACGCGATCACCGGCCGGCGCCTGCAGCCGGTGCACGCGATCGAGCGCGTCGCCGAGAAGACCGGGCGCGACCCCGCGCTCCTTCGGCGCTGGGTCGACGCGATCGAGCGCAAGGGCCAAGCGATCCTCCACGGCCCACCGGGCTGCGGAAAGAGCTACCTCGCGCGCGAGCTCGCGCGTCACCTCGTCGGCGGCGGCGACGGCTTCACGCGGCAGCTCGTGCTGCACGCGAGCACGACCTACGAGGACTTCGTGCAGGGCTATCGCCCGCTCACGCGCGCCGACGGCACCGTGCAGTGGCCGCTGATGCGCGGTCGCTTCCTGCAGTTCGCGGAGAAAGCGTACGAGCGGCGCGGGCGCTGCGTGCTGGTGCTCGACGAGATGCATCGCGCGGACGTCGGGCGCGTGCTCGGTGAGCTCGTGCATCTGCTCGAGTACCGCGGCGAGCCGATGCCGCTCGCGGCGGGCGACTCGCCGTTCGTCTTGCCGTCGAACGTGCGGATCATCGGCACGATGTCGTCGACCGACGGCGCGCGGTCGGGCGGCGATCTCGTGCTGCGACGGCGCTTCGCGTACCTGCGCGTGACGCCGGACCTCGAGGTGCTGCGGCGCTTTCACGCGCGCACTGGGTTCGAGGTCGAGGGCCTGCTGAGCGTGCTGCACCGCATCGAGCAGCTGGTGCGCGATCCCGATCGCTCGCTCGGCGTCTCGTTCTTCCTGCGCGAGCACCTCGCGGACGAGATCGAAGACGTTTGGCGCTTCGAGGTCGAGCCGATGCTCGAGGCGCTCCTCGCGGATCGTCCCGCCGAGGCCGCGCGCCTGCGCTGGGACGTCGTGCGCTGGAAGATCCTCCGGGACTAGAACGTCGTTGCGGCTTTCGCGCCCATCGCGGCGTGCGTCCTCGACGGCGTCGAACCGAGCGACGTTCTAGCGCGCGGCGCACTCCACGTTCGCGACGAACGTGCTCGCCGGCGAGCCGCGCCACATCAGCGTCTCTCGCGTCTCGCCGACCGCGAGCGGCAACGACTGCGGCGTCGGGTTCACGTTCGTCGACACGCGGCACGTCATCGGCTGCGCGCATCCGTTCCGCAGCCGCACGTAGTGGTCCCAGCCGAACGCCTGCATGCGCGCTTCCGCGAGCACCGCGACGCACTCGGGGCGCGAGCCCTGCACTTCCACGCTCGATGCCTGGGCGAGCGCGAAGCCCGCGCTGGATGCGATCACGAGCGCGAGGACGAACGAAACGCGGCGCACGAGACCAATTCTGGTCCCGGCGCCGCGCCGTGGCGAATTCCCGGCGCTGCCGAAAATCGGCTCGCCCGCGGGTCCCTACCGTCCGCGCGCTCCGCGCGCTCCCGTCCGGGACCTGCGGGACGAGCACTCCGGCAAGGACTCAGCTCTTCCCGAGCTTCTTCTTCAGCAGATCGCCGAGCGTGCCCATGCCGCTTCCGCCGCCCTTGGCGCGGAACGAGTCGAAGTCCGCGCGCTCGGCGTCCTCCACCGCGGCCTTGATGCTGATGCGCGTGCGGTTGTCGCTCGCCTCGATCACCTTCGCCGTGACCTCGCGACCGACCGGGAACTCCTTGCGGAGATCCGCCCCGAGGCGCGTGCCCGTCTCGGCGTTCGGGATCACCGCGCGGCCCGCGCGGCCCTTGGTGCCCGCGAGCTGGCAGACGACGCCGTAGTTCTCGACCTTCTCGACGATCGCCTTCACGACCGAGCCGACGATCACGCCCGCGCCGCCGCGATCCTCGGCGCCCACCGCCGCGCCCTCGCTCGCAGGCGCGAGCGCGATGCGCTTGCGCGCGACGTCGACCGAGAGCACGCGCACCAGCAGCGACTGCCCGATCTGCACGGCCTCTTCGGGACGACGCACGCGCGCGCCGAGCTCCGACACGTGCAAGAGCCCCTCGACGCCCGACGCGATGCGCACGAACGCGCCGAACTCCGCGAGCCGGCTCACCTGGCCCGCGACGACCTTGCCGACCGGCGCGACCGCCTCGATCGCACTCCACGGATCGGCCGCGAGCGCCTTGAGCGAGAGCGTGATCTCGACCTTCTCGCCCTTGTCGGTGGTCTTCTTCTCGACGTTCTTGACCTGCACCTCGACGACGTCGCCGAGCTGCACGACGTCCTCGGGCTTCACGCGGTCGTGCGAGAGCTCGCGCATCGGGATGAGGCCCTCGATGCCGCCGAGATCGACGAACGCGCCGAACTCGCGCAGCTGCGAGACGCGGCCCTTCACGGTGCTGCCGATCGCCAGCGTCGCGAGCACACGCTCGCGCGCGTCCTTCGCCTCGCGCTCGAGGAGCTGGCGGCGCGAGAGGACCACGTCGCGGTCGTCGAGCTTCGTGATCACGAACGAGAGCGAGCGCCCGATGAACGTCGACGGGTCCTGCACGTACTGGTTGTCGAGCTGCGAGAACGGGCAGAACCCGCGGATGCCGCCGAGATCGACCTCGGCGCCGCCCTTGTTCACGCCGGTGACCTTGCCCTCGACCGGCGCGCCCTGCTCGAACGCGGCGCGGAAGCGATCGGTGCTCGCGACGTCGCGCCCGAAGCGCTTGCCGAGCTTGATCTGGCCGCCGTCGAGCCCGACGACCCACGCCTTCACGCGATCGCCGACCTTCACGGTCATCTCGCCGCGCGCGTCCTTCAGGTCGATCGACTCGAAGTAGCCCTGCTGCTTGTCGTCGAGATCGACGAACACCGAGTCGGGCCCGACGTGACCGACCACGCCCTCGACCTCTTCACCCACCGACAGGCGCCGCTGCTTCGCGACCGGCACGTCTCCGCGCGCGAAGAGGTCCGCGAAGCTCTCGCCCTTCCGTCCACCGCTGCTGCTCATATGAGGGCGCGCACCGTAGCACGCGCCCTCCGAGCCGCCCTCGATCTGCGGAATTGCGAGCGATCTCCAGGAGATCACGCCAGCTCTTCGAGCGCGGCCGCTTCCGCTGCAGCGCGCTCGCGCGCCGCGTCGAGCTCGCGCGCGTCGCCGCCGTCGATCGCCTCGCCGCACGCCCATCGAGCGCGCAGCGCGCGCATCAGCCGCGCGATCCCCGCGACGTGCGCGCCCAGCGCGCGATCGATCGCGACCAGGTCCGCGACGCCCGCGTCCGCGCGCGCTTCGCCGAGCCGATGCACCGTGCGCAGCGCGCGCTCGATGCGGCGCCGCTCGTCGCGCGCGAGCGGGAACGCGTTCTCGATCGCGCGACGCTGCAGCGCGGCCGCGCGCAGGAGACGCCAACGCGCGGGGCCGCGGCTGCGCCGCGCGAGCGAGACGAGCGCCGACACCCGCGCGTCCTCCGCGTGCAGCGCGAACGGCAACGACACGAGCAACATCGCCGTCGTGATCGCGATCACGCGCACCCACGCGTCGCCGTCGCCGAAGCGCGCGAGCACCCACGTCGCGCTCGCACCGCCGATCGCGGCGATCGCGAGGTGCGTGATCACCGCGGCGACGTCGCGCGAGCGCAGCGCGCGCGACGCGTAGATCATCGCCGCGACCACCGCGCCGGCGGCGATCGGCGCGACGGGCCGCAGCCACGCCCACGCCAGCGCAGCGATCGCGCCGAGCCCGACCGCGAGCGGCGTCGGCGCGCCCGAGATCATCGGCGCGAGCGCGGCGCCGAACAGCGCGAGGCCCAGCGCTGCAGGACCGGCAGGCATCGCGCGCAGCGTCTCCGCGACGAGCAGCGTGAGCCCGAGCACGCCGATCGACACCAGCGTGTAGCGAGTCATCGGTTGCCCCAAGCGGGGCTGGGGCCCCGCGCGGAGTGTTCGGGGTGGGGGGACCCGATCCGGCTCCGCCGGGCGGGGGGAGGGGCCTTCCAAGACCGCTCCCGGCAACCAGGCGCGAGCATCAGAAGGCCTCCGCGGACGCGCGGCGCGCGGCACCACGGCTCAGCGAGTACGAGCGTCCCGCGCCCGAAGCCGCCTCCGTCTGCTCGAAGCTCGAGCGATCGCGGCGAAGCGCGTCGATGCGCGCGGCGTACGCAGGGGAGGGCGCGGCCGCGTTCGCGCGCTGGAGCTCAGCGAGGTTGGTGTCGGTCATGCGCAGCGCCTCGTCGCGGCGGCCCTCCTGCCACGCGGTGATCGCGGCGACCTGCTGCGCATCGATCGCGGTCGCGAGCGCGTCGGCGTGCAGCTCGACGTCGCGCGACGCCTCGACCTCGCTCGCGCTCGCGACCGCGCGCACCGAGGCCACACCGCCGTCGATCGCGCGCGCGGTCCCGTCCTCGACGGTCACGTAGCGCACGCGCACCGCGCTGCTCGCGAGCGAGCCCGACGCACCGATCGGCGCCGCGAGCTCGAGCACGACCTTGCGGCGCTCGCCCGCGAAGAGCGTCCCGAGCGGGAGCCGCACGCGCGTGCCTTCGATCGACGCGACTGCGCCGTGCGCGTGGCGCAGCATCGCGCCCGCGGGGAGATCGATCTCCGCGACCACGTCGTCGGCGACCGTGCTCGACGCCTGCTCGAGCTCCTGGCGGAGGAACGGATCGAGCTGCGCGCCGTCGCTGAGGAACGCGTAGTTGCCGCGGCCCGAGTCCGCGACGGTCCCGAGGAAGCGCTCGTCGTAGTCGACGCCGATGCCGAGCGACGACGTGGTCACGCGCTCCGATGCGCGCGACGCGACGCGCGTCGCGATCGAGGGCAGCGCCTCGCCCGAGCCGTCCTGTCCGTCGGAGACGAGCACCAGGCGTCGCACGTGATCGCTCGGCGCGGCGGCGAGCGCGCGCGCGCCGAGATCGAGGCCCGCGGGGATGTTCGTCCCGCCGTCGGCGGTGACGGCGCGGACACGCGCGGGAAGCGTCTCGCGCAGCTCGCGCACGCTCGCGAGCGGCTGCAGCACCTGCGCCTCGTGGTCGTAGACGATCACCGCGAGGCGATCGTCGTCGTGCATGCGTGCGAGGAGCGACACGACGGCCTCGCGCGCCTGCACGATCTTGTCGCCGTTCATCGACCCCGAGTGATCGAGCACGACCGCGAGCGAGACCGGCGCGCGGCGCGCGACGCCGCCCTGCTCCCCCGTGAGGCGCAGCTCGGCGTAGAGCGCGCGCACGCCGCCCTCGAGCGCCGCGCCCTCGGTGAACGCGAAGAAGCCGTCGACGCGCGGGCCCTGCAGCGCGACGCGCGGCGCGCCGCTCGCGGTCGTGGGCGACGCAACGGTCGGCGCGACGAGCGCGGGCACGGCGCTCGCGGGCTCCGGCGTGGTGGAGAGGACGATGCCGCCGGTGGCGAGCGCGACCGCGGCCGCGGCGAGCCCCCACGCACGACGACGACGCTTCGGGATCTGCAGGTTCATCTCGGTGCCTCCTCGTTCGAGCGAGGCGTCCGAGCAGCGGGCGCGCCAGCGTGAAGAGCGCGCGATTCTGCGGAAAACCCAAGCGGCTTCCGCGGCGCGATGCGACGAATCGTAGACTCGTGATGCTACGATTCGTCGATCATCGCTCGAGCGACTCGCAGCTCTGCGGAGAGGTCGCGACGACCTGCTCGGCGAGCGACTCGAGCGTGGCTGCGGGCCCGAAGTCGCAGCCCGGCGCGCGATAGGCGCCCGCGACCTCGTCCCAGACGACGCGCACCGGACGTCCGTCGATCGCGAGGCGCGCGTCGTGCCGCTCGCCTTCCCAGCGCACCTCGTGCTCGCCGATGACGCGCGTCCGCGCCCCGCCGCACCCGGCCAGCATCGACAGCAATCCGATCGCGATCACGGTCTCGCGCATGCTCGCTGCGGTACCGCGACTGCGCATCGAGCGCCAGTTCTAGCCGGCACCCCAGAGCGCGCGCGACGGAGGGACGAGCCTTCCCGCCTCGAAGCGCGCACCGCCCTCGCGATCGCGCGCGAGCAGGATCGAGCCGTCGAGATCGATCCAGTCGGCGCGCGAGACGAGCAGGCACGCAGGCGCGATCGCGAGCGACGTGCACACCATGCATCCGAGGGCGACGCGCAGGCCCGCGGCGCGCGCCGCGTCGATCGTCGCGATCGCGCCGGTGAGCCCGCCCGCTTTGTCGAGCTTCACGTTCACCGCGTCGTAGCGATCGGCGAGCGACGCGATCGTGTGCGCGTCGTGCGCGGACTCGTCCGCGCAGATCGGAATCGGGCGCGCGCGTCCGCGCAGCGCGTGGTCGTGCGCCGCCGGGAGGGGCTGCTCGAGGAGCGCGACGCCGAGCGCGGCGAGCCTCGGCGCGAGCGCGTCGTACGTCGTCGCGTCCCAGCCCTCGTTCGCGTCGACCCACAGCATCGCGCGCGGCGCTGCGTCGCGCACCGCGCGCACGCGATCGAGATCGGCGCCGTCGCCTGCGAGCTTGAGCTTCAGCAGCGGACGATCGAGCGCGCGCGCCGCGCTCGCCATGTGCTCGGGCGTGTCGATCGAGATCGTCGTCGCGGTCACGAACGGCGCGGGCACGTCGAGCCCGGCGAGCTCCGCGACGCCGCGCCCCGTGCGCTTGGCCTCGAGATCCCACAGCGCGAGATCGAGCGCGCTCCGCGCGGCGCCGCGTGCGGTGAGCGAGCGTCGATCGAGCGCGCGCTCCTCGTCGATCGCCGCGATGACGCTCGCCGTCGTCTCGCCGTAGCGCGCGTAGGGCACGCACTCGCCGCGGCCGACGTGCGCGCCGTCGACGAGCTCGACGACGACGACCTCGGCCTCGGTCTTCGCGCCGCGCGCGATCGTGAACGTGCCCGCGATCGGCCAGCGCTCGGCGCGGACCGTGCGGTTCATGCGCGCTTGCCGCGTCGTACGTCGATCGCGCGCGCGACGACGCCGCCGAGCACGATCGACACGACGGGCATCAGCGCGCGACCGATCGCGAACCACGCGGGGAGACCGCGCGCCTCGTCGCTGCTGACCATCCCGAAGAACCCGATGATCCCGCCGAGCACCGCGGCGTGCGCGATCGGCGCCCAGCCCGCGAGCCGCGCCGTGATCACGCCCGCGACGATCCCGTTCGGCAGCATCCCCGCGAGCCAGATCGCGAGGCCGCGCTCGGTGGGCTGCGTGCCTTCGCCCGACGGGATGTCGCCGGGCATCGTCGACGCGATCACGCCGAGGAACAGCTGGCCGAGCACGAACAGCGTGATCCATCCGCCGACGATCGCGAGCACGCTGCGGATCGGCGTGCCCTTGGGCTCGCCGCCCGCGGGCACCGTCGTGGTCGAGCGCTCGGTGCTCATCGACGGATCCGCAGACCTTCGAGCACGAGATCGATCAGCGTGCTCGCGACCTGCGGCGGCGGTGCGTCGAGGCGACCGTGGAGGAAGCCGAGCGCGAGCTGCTCGATCGCGCCGACGACGGCGAGCGCGGAGATGCGCGGATCGGGCACGCGCAGCAGCTCCTTCTGCACCGCGATCTCGGTGAGCTTCACCGCGTTCTTCTCGATGTCGAGCGCGAGCGCGCGGATTGGCGCGCGGGCGCCGTGACCGGGCGCGCGGTTCTCCTGCAGATACAAGCGCACGACGTCGAGATAGCCGACCGCGACGGGGATCAGATCGCGCGCGAGCCCCTGGTACGCCTGCACCAGCGACTCGCGATCGTTCGCCGCGTTGAGCGCGTCCTCGCAGCGCTGCATCGCCGCGCGCACGAGCGTGGACACCGGCTCGAAGATCGCGTCGACCAGCTCGGTCTTGTCCTCGAAGTAGCGGTAGAAGCTGCCCTTCGCGACGTCCGCCTCGCGCGCGATGTCGTCGATCGTGACGGCCTCGACGCCCTTCTCGAGGAAGAGCCCGAGCGCGGCGTGCGCGATCGCCTGCGTCCGCTGCTTGCGGTTGACGTCGCGCTTGCCGCCCGGCGGGCCGGGGCGCTCTTTCGGTGCGCGCTTCACGGCGACCGCGGCGACTCCTTCTTCGCCCGGCGATGCCGACGACGCCCGGACCGCACGCGCCGAAGTCCGACTGGACACGGCGCGTGGGATGTCACATAAAAGGATGACTGTCCGGTCATCGTTTGGTGTGACGGGGCCGAGCGAGGGAGGTGCGTCGTGATCGGGATTCCTCTCGGGCTGCTCTACGCGAACGCGAGCGAGTGGGTGATCCACAAGTACATCCTCCACGAGCGCGGCCGGAAGAAGGGCGGCTTGTGGCAGTTCCACTGGGTCGAGCACCACCGGAACGTGCGCCTCCACGGGCACCACGATCCC
This sequence comes from Sandaracinus amylolyticus, assembly GCF_000737325.1. Lineage (NCBI taxonomy): Bacteria > Pseudomonadati > Myxococcota > Polyangiales > Sandaracinaceae > Sandaracinus > Sandaracinus amylolyticus. The sequence goes on along the minus strand of NZ_CP011125.1, from coordinate 6,370,816 downwards.
GACTACGACCGCTCGGTGTTCGGCTGGCACGCGCAGGGCAAAGAGGCGCTGATGCTCACGCTCGGCGCGGCGGCGCACCTGCCGCTCTTCCCGATCGCGCCGTTCTTCACCGCGACGGTGGTGTTCAGCGCGATCGACTACTACCGGAAGCACAAGCGCTCGCACATGGACCCGGAGTGGGCGCGCGAGCACCTGCCCTGGCACTACGACCATCACATGGGGCCCGACCAGGACAAGAACTGGTGCGTGACGCACCCGTGGTTCGACGTCCTGATGGGCACGCGCGTGCCGTACGTGGGCACGCAGCGCGAGCTCGAGGATCGCGCGCGCATGCAGAAGGCGATGGAGCGCCGGAAGCAGCGCGCGGCCGAGAAGGCCGCGCAGCCGGCGGACGCGAGCGAGAGCGCGCCGATCGAGGCCGAGCCCGCGAGCGCGTGACACGCGAGGCGCGCGCTGGTAGACGCGCGTCTCGTGCGCAGGCTCGCTCTCGGAGGGATCGCAGCGATCGCGATCATGGCTGGGTGCGGCGGTGGGGAGCGCGAAGGCGCGCCGCCACCGCCGCGTGAAGCGACGACGACGTCGCCGGCGCCGCGGCACGATCCGAGGTTCGTCGCGCAGTGCACGGCGGGCGAGCCCACGCGGTTCGCGAGCGGTCTGTCGCGTGTGCGCGGCGTCGCGATCGCGGTGGGCGACACCTCGCAGATGATCGTGGTCGACGCGGACGCCGGGTCGGTGTCGGCGATCGCGTCGCGCGTGGTCGAGGGTGCGGCGCCGCAGCCGATCGCGATGCCGGGCGCGGAAGGGCTCTTCGCGCTCGAGGCGATCGACGGCGAGCGCTTCGTGGTGATCACGCGGGGTGCGTGCCCCGAGGGTCACGAGGCGACCCATTGTCTGGCCGCGCGTCTCCTCGGGCCCGATGCGGGCGTGCGCTCGGAGGCGGTGATCATCGAGCTGCCCGGCGCGCTGCGCACGGTGCGCGTGGGCGCGAGCGGCGACGCGGTGTGGATCGCGCGGACGAGCGCGGGCCCGCAGCCGGAGCTCGATCGGATCGCGGCGGGGGAGGGCTCGCTCGAGGTGACGACGCGTGCGCTGGGAGACGGGATCGACGCGCGCGAGCAAGCGACGGAGATCCTCGGGCTCGCGGTGTCGGGCGGGAGCTGGGCCGTGCTGTGGCGGCACGGCGCGGCGGAGGACGCGACCAGCGGCGTCGTGCTCTCGACGCAGCTCGACGAGCACGACGTGGAGGCGCTGCACGAGGCGCTCGTGCTCGAGTCGTTCCAGTGGTACGCGGGCGCGCTCTCGGTGATCGCGGCGTTCGAGTTCGCGCGGCCGATCTTCGTGCGCATCGGCGCGGACGGAGAGGTCCGCGGCGACGTGCGCGCGGTGCCGCCGGGCGAGGCGCCGCCGCAGCCGTTCGCGACGCGCAGGACGGCGGCGATCGTGGGGGGCGGCGAGCGGCTCGAGCTCGAGGTGCGCGACGGAGCCGGCGATGCGATCGCGCCGCGCGTCGCGATCGAGGGTGCGTTCGTCGCGGACGTCGCGCGGCGCGCAGATGGGTTCGTGGTGGCCTACGCGCGGCGCGATGGTGGGCTCGCGATCGAGACGCGCGACGTGCGTTGCGCCGCAGCGTCTCGTTGAGAAATCGGTTCGCCCGCCGTTCCCTCCCGTCCGGGACCTGGGGGGCGAGCACTCCGGCAAGTCATTCGCCGCTCGGAGGTCGTTCTCCGAGATCGCAGCCGGCTCCCCAGTTCGGCTCCAGCGGGTATCGCTCGCAGAAGAGCTCGACGACGCGGCCCTGCCACGCGATCTCGCCCTCGACCATCGCGGTGTTGCAGGCCGTGCCCGCGCGCGTGCGCACCTCGACGAGGCCGCCGCCGAGGATCTCGGGGCGCCGCGCGTGGCGCACCTCGTTCGTGACCGTGTCCGACGTCCGCACGTCCTCGAGACGATCGGCGGCCTCGGGCGCGACGTCGCGCTGCACACCGCGGTAGCCGCCGATCCATCCGCGCGCCGGTGCGGGCGCGCCGTCGTCGCATCCCTCGAGCGCGGGACGCCAGAGATCGCGGCCGGCGCTGCGCACGGCGTCGATCTCGGCGCGCGTGCGCCCGTGGATCCACAGGAACCCACCGAACAGCGTCGCGAGCAACACCGCGACCATCGCGCCCTCGGTGTGCACGCCGCCGCGCGTGTCGCGCAGCAGCGATCGCGCGCCGGCGCGCCTTCGCTTGTCGTCAATGAAGCGCATCACGTGCTGCCCAGAGATCGTCGACGACGTCGGCGCATGCGCCGCCACACTCCGGCAGCACCGTGCTGCGGAGCCACTCTTCGTAGAGCGGGTCGGCGATCGCGGGATCGGCCGAGCCGCCGGTCGGGAAGCGCCAGCGGCGCAATCGGGCGCGCCACTCGGTGCGGAACGCTTCTTCTTCCACCGAGTGCTCCGCGAGATCGTCGCCGGAGTTCGCGAGGTGCCACGTCGAGTAGTACTCGGCCTGCGCGACCACGACGCTCGCGACCGTGCCCATGTCGCTCGGCGATCCGCGCCCGACGTCGACCCACTGCGTGCTGAAGATGCGCGCGACGTTCACGCCCTGCTCGAGCACGCGAAGGCGCGGGCTGTCGCCGATCGCGATGACGCGAACCTGGTAGGGCTCGGTGCCCACGGGGCGGTTCGCGGGCGCGGGCACGTACGCGTCGACGCCGTCGACCTCGGGGCAGTACGGGAGGTCCCGACCGATGTGCGCGTTGTCCTCGCCGATGATGCGGTACGCCATGTCGAGGCCCATCGCGATCTCCGCGAGCCGATGCGTGTGCAGGTTCGCGAGCGCGCAGAACGCGGCCGTCCCCGAGGGCACTGCGGCCATCGGGCGGCGCACGAAGAAGCCGTGTCGCAGGTCGCGACCGAGCCGCGAGCGCAGCACGCTCTCGACCTCGTCGGCGGCGAGGCGCGGCGTCTCGCGCGCGACCGCGTCGGCGGCGTCGGTGCCGCGCCGGAGCTCCTCGACGAGCTGAGGCTGCATCTCGGCGCGCGCGCCGGAGTAGCGATCGAGGAGCTGGCGGCAGAAGCCGTCGGGCGCGGGGTACTCGCTGCGCGGGTTGCCCTCGCCGGTGATGATCCCGAAGCGCACACACAGATCGGCCGCGCTCTCGGTGAGCGTCGCGCCTGCGAGCACCGCGAGCGAGACCGAGCTCGCCGCGTTCACGGTCGCGATCGCGTTCATGCTCGTCGCGTGACCGACCGCCGCGGAGAACGCGGCCTCGTCCGCGGCCTGCTGCATGCGCTCTTGGTACGCGACCGTCGCGCCCACGCCGGCGAGCGCGTAGAGCGCGCCGACGAGGAAGACGGACATGAAGAGGCCGACCACCATGATCGCGCCGCCCTCGTCGCGGATCAGCGACGCGCGGCTATGCTGCGCGGCGATGCAGGATCGACGCGTCGCGATCGTCGGCGCCGGGCTGATGACGTCGGCGATGATCGCCATCGCGTGGATCGGCATGCGCAGCGCGCCGCCGGCGCGCGAGGACGACGCGGGGCTCGGCGTGCTCGGCGCGCAGCTGCTCGACGGCGCGATGATCGATCCCGAGGCGCCGCGCGCGACGCGCTTCCGGCTCAACGGCGTCGCGGTGAGCGCGGTCGCGGGGCGCAGCGCGGGCACGCTCGATCGCACGCTCGACGTGGCGCGCGCGGCGTGCGCGTCGCCGCCGATCGATCCGCTCGCGCTCGCCGACGCGATGCGTGCGCCGTCAGTCATCGCATCGGCTCCTTCCGAGGAGACCGCGGGGATCACCAGCGTGATGCAGGACGATCGCGGCTTCGTGGTGTGCCTCGATCGCGCGGCGAGCGGCGCGATGCGCTACGCGTACGCGCGGCGCGATGCGACCGGCGTGCGCTTCGTGATCGTGTGGACGGACGCCGCGGTTCGTTACGACGATCTCGCGCACGCGGACACACGCGGCGACGACGTCCCCGAGCTTCCGCTGCCGTCGGGCGCGCGCCGGCGTTTCAGCTTCGTGCGCGAGGACGGGCGCGATCAGATGGTGATCTACGACGTGCACGACGATCCCGAGGCGCTCGAGCGATGGGCGCAGGGCGCGCTTCCTTCGCGCGGCTGGAGCGCGCCGGTGGCGTCCGGCGACGAGCTCGGCGCGCGCGTGCTCGTCGCCGATCGCGGCGGACGGCGCGTGCACCTCGTGCTGCGCGACGACGGAACGCTGGTGGCGATCGCAGGCGCTCACGGGGCCCCCCAGTCGCCGTCGCCGTAATTCATGTCGCCGACGTGCACCGTGCCCCAGTCGTCGGCCTCGATCGGGCGTCGACCGCTGGTGCAGATCAGCCGGCGCACCACGGGCACGCGGCACGCGAAGCCGTGCGTGATGCGGATGCGCACCTCGGGCGGCACGGCGTCGCCGCTCGGTCGATGCACGCGCACGTCGATCGTCGTCGCGGCGCGCACCGCGTCGGCGCGCATCGCGAGATCGGGCGTGCCGAGCGCGTCGGCGATGCTGTCGCCGTCGCGCGGCTCGATCGCCGCGATCACCGTCATCGCCGCGAGCTCGATCGCGGCCCGGCGCGAGAGCGGGCGCCGGCGCGGCGCCGACGACGGATCGTCGCGCCGCGCGAGCTGATCCGCGAGCTCGTCCGCCGTCGCGCTGCGCCCGTCGATCACCAGCCGCGGCTCGCCCTCGTAGTAGCGGGGATCGTCGTCGAGCACCGTCATCGCGGAGCGCACCGCGCGATGCGCCGCGTGCTGCACCACGAGGTTCCCCGCGTAGAGCAGACCGATCTGCACGAGCCCGAGGAAGAGCGTGAGGATCGGGACGAACGCGAGCAGGAACTCGACGTACGCCGCACCCTCTTCGCTCTTCCACACGCTGCGCATGTCACGGCACCGGCGACGTGACCGCCTCGCGGATCGAGGCGTGATAGAGCACCAGCGGGATCGCGACCGTCGCGATCGCGAACGCGGTCACGAGCGAGACGAGCACGAGCACCGCGAGGTACTCGACCTGATAGGCACCACGCTCGTCGTGGTGCAGCGCGGGCTCGCCCGGCGCGCGACGCGTCTTCGTCCGGCGCATCGTCATCGCAGCCTCTCGATCCCGCCGCCGCCGCGACGACCACGACGACGGCGCGAGGGCTCGGCGGACGCGACCGACTCCTCGCGATCCGCCTCGAACGGGCGCGACCAGTAGAAGACCTCGTCCTCCGCACCGACCGTGAAGCGCTGCTCCGGATTCGGCGGCGCGAGATCGGGGTGCGCGGACGTGTCGATGCGCACCACGAAGCGCTGTCCCGGCGGCTGCTCGATCGCGACGTGCGCGAGCCCGGCCACGTCGGTGCGCGCGACCACGTGACCGTCGACCTGCACGTCGAGATCGGGACGGCCGGCATCCACGACGACGACCACGTCGCGCACCCGCCGCTCGCACCGCACCTCGAACTCGAGCGGCGGCGTGGACACGCGTCCTTCCGCGTCTCGCCGCGACCACGCGCGCACGCGCCCGCGCAAGTGATCGGGGCGCGCGCGGAGATCGTCGGGGCAGCGCGCGACGAGCTCGAGCGTCGCGCCTTCGGGTCGCTCCGCGTCGAGGCGCAGCGCGCCGTCCTCGCCGGTCTCACCGATCAGCAGGCCGCCCTCGGTGATCGCGACGCCGGAGATCGGCGCGCCGTCGCGCGTGGCGCGCACCACGACGCGATGCGTTCCGGGCTGCACGACGTCGCAGCCGAGGACCGCGAGCACAGCGACGCAAAGGAGCGCGCGCCTCATCGTTGCGCCCTCTCGGCGAGGATGCGCGCCGCGATCCCGTATGCGCGCTGGTGCGGCGCACGCGCCGCGAGCGTCGCGTACACCTCGCTCGCTTCCTCGAGGCGACCGCTCGCGAGGTGCTCCGCGGCCTGGCGCTCCAGCGTGTCGAGGCGCGCCGTCGTATCGACGTCGGCGGCGCGCGGCGTCACGGCGTCGGTGGTCGGTGCGGTGTCGCTCGCCTCGACCACGACGTGCAGCGGTCCGTTCGCGATCGCCGCGCCCGACGTGACGAAGTGCGCGACGATCACGCCCACACCGAACGTCATCGCCGCGCCGACCACCACGCGCCCCACGATCTCGAGCGCGCTCGGACGCGTGCGCGCCGCGGGAAAGCGCAGCGTCGACACGCTCGGGCCCGCTTCTTCGATCGGCGCGGTGATCACGGTCTCGGGAAGGCCGAGCGTCCGCGTCGGCACGCTCGCGAGCGGCGCGCTGCCCGCGTCCTCCTCGACCTCCGCGATCACCGTCGGTGGCAGCGCGAGCGCAGCCGGCTCGGCGGGGACCGCCTTCGAAGCCGACGACACGGGCGACGGCTCCGCGACCGTCGTCTCGTCGTGGAACTCGACGTCCTCCGCGTCGGCGAGCGGATCGGTCGTCGGGTCTTTCACGTCGTCAGAACCCGGCATCGAGCCCTCGGATCACGAACGGCGCCATCAGCACCACGAGGATGCTGCACATCACCAGCACGAGCGGCAGCATCATCAGCACCGCCGCGCGCGACGCGGCCTCTTCGCCCTGCACGCTGCGCCGCATGCGCAACGTCGCGGCCTGTTGCTTCAGCGTGTCGGCGAGCGGCGTGCCCTTCTCCTCGGCCTGCTGGATCGCGCCCACGAAGTTGCGCACCGGCTCGATCGGCACGCGCGCCGCGAGCTCGTCGAGCGCGCGACGCCTCGTGACCCCGAGCGACATCTGTCGCGTCACGTACGCGAGCTCCTCGGTGAGCGCTTCCTGCTGCTTGCTCCCGGTCGCGATCACCTGCGCGATCGCCGCGACGAAATCGAGGCCTGCGCTCATCGCGAGCGCGATCAGATCGACCGCGCCGGGCAGCGAGCGATCGATCTCGCGCTGTCGGCGCGCCGCGGTCGCGCTCACGTGCTGGAACGGGAGGTACACACCGAGGGCCGCCGCGAACGGCACGATCGTCCCCGGCAGATCGGTGATGCGCACCATCACCGCCGCGCCGGTCGTCGCGAGCACCGCGCCGAGGAACGAGAGCGCGAGGAGCTCGTCGACGTCGTAGCCGCTCCAGTCGCCCGCCTCGCGCAGCGACTTCTCGAGACGCACGCGCGGCCCCGCGAAGGGCAGGTGCCGCGTCCATCGCGCGAGCCAGCGCACGACCGGATCCACGGTCGCGAGGAACCCACCGCGCGCGAGCAGCTCGCCGCGCCGGAGGCCGCGCATGCCGAGCAGCACCGGGCCCCGCACCGGCTCGGTCGCGAGCCCACCCGCGACGAGCCCGAGCCCGCCGGCGAAGAGCAACACCGCAGCGAACGCGCTGACGCCGATCATCGCTAGAGGCTCACGTCCAGGATGCGTCGCGCGAGCACGACCGCCGCCAGCCACAGGCCCGCCGCGACCATCGTCGCGAGCAGTCCGACCGTCGTCGACGAGAGCGGCTCGAGCCACGCGGAGTCGATGCGATGGATCGCGAACAGCACGACGAACGGGATCGCGAGCATCACGTACGCCTGCATGCGGCTCTCGGACGTCTTCGCGTCGAGCACGCCCTGGAGGCGCGTCATCTCGCGCAGCCCTGCCGACGTCTCTTCGAGGATCGCCGGCAGATCGCCGCCCGTCTGACGCCCGACGAGCAGCGCCGCGAGCGCGCTCGTCACGAGCGGGCTCGCGATGCGATCCGAGAAGTCGAGCAGCGCGCGATCGAGCGGCAGGCCGAGGCGCGTCTGCTTGAGCAGCGTGTCGACCTCCTCCGCGATCGGGCCGCGCACCACGTCGGTCGTGACCGCGAGCGCTTCACCGAGCGACGGCGTCGAGCGCAGCGCGTTCGCGAGCGAGCCGAGCCACGTCTCGAGCTGCGCCTCGATCGTCGCGATGCGCTGGGCACGTCGGCGCGCGAGCATCACGCGCGCGAGCACCACGCCGCCGAGCGCGATCCCGAGCCACAGCGCGTCCTGCACGGCCGCCCCGATCGCGCCCGCGACGACCGCGAGCACCTGCAGCGCGAGGTACGCATCGCCGCCGATGCGCGCGCGCACGAAGCGCAGATCCGCGTCGTCCTTCGCCGCGCGCTCGTTCCATGCGCGACGCAGCGGGCTGTCCCCGCCGGCGATCGTCCCGCCGACGAAGAGCGCGAGCCCGATGCTCGAGGCGATCACGCCGACCCAGAGCCAGAGCGACGACACGCCGCCTTCCGCCACGGTCGTCATCACCGGCGTTCTGCGCGCGCGAGATCGTCGCTCGACCGCGAGGGTAGCCCCTGCACGATCGTGATGTCGTCGGGGTTGCGGAGCACGAGCATCAGCTCACCGCGCGCCGCGGCGACCGCGAGCGTCTGGCTCTGCTCGAGCGTCATGCTCAGCGTCACCTGCCCGGCGCGCGTCGTGCCCTGACGATCGCGCCGCAGATCCGCGCCGATGTCCGCGCCCGTCGCGAGGACGAGCGCGTTCTGCAGGATCGTCGACGCGACGTCGTGGTTGCCCTCGCGCGTCGTGAGCACGACGTCGACGCGATCACCGGGCCTCAAGAGCCCGCCGAACGTCGATGTCGCGTCCGCCTCGATGCTCACCGCGCGCTGCCCGTCGCGCACGAGGCTCGACAGATCGCGGTGCTCCTCCGACGTGACGAGATCGGACCACAGGAGCGTCTCGCCCGCGCGCAGCGCGCTCGACACGCGCACGCCGACGACGCGCGGCACGTCCGCGCCGCGCACGTGGCGCTGCTCGACGTAGCGCTCGGGCATGTCCTGCGTCGCGAGGGCGTCCTCGCGCAGCGGAGTCCCGAGCGGCACGTCGCGCGTCACGACCGCGACCTGCACGTACGCGCCGCCCGTCACGTGCTGCTCGTACTGCTGCATGTAGACGAAGAGACACCCCGCTCCGAGCGCCATGCACACCACGCCCGCGACGACCGCCCTGCTGCGCTGCGCAGCGGGCTCGTTGCGGGCGCTCGACTCGACTCGTGCCGACACGATCTCCGAGACCTCCGCGAGTGGGCCACCAACATAGCGGCGTCGCGCGCGACGTGGCAGCGAGAACGCTCGTGCGCGATCTCTTCAGAGCGCCATGCACGAGTGACAGCCGGTCCAGCCCGACGCGGTGCACGTGCACCGCTCGTACTGGCCCGCGCCACAAGCGCGGAAGCCCATCATCCCGGCGCACACGTCGTTGTCGAGCAGCTCGTCGGTGCAGGTGGCCGCACCTTCCTCACAGGTCGTCGGAGGAGGCTCGCCACACCACGGCAGCGTTCCGCTCAGCGAGCCGAGCGACCCCTCGGCGAGCGTGATCGGATCCCACTGGTGCCCGTGCGACCAGTCGAAGCCCGCGCCGAACGCGTTCGCCGCGAGCTCGAGCTCGACGCCCAGCTGCGCCTCGCACGACCACGGCAGGTCGACGTTCCACGCGCAGCCCGCGGTCTCCGACGTGAACTCCACGCCGAGCGTGCCGGTGAGATCGACCGTGCCCGTCGCGCCGAGGTCGACGTCCGCCGGGCCCACCGAGAAGTCCCAGCCGACCTGCAGGCGCAGCTGGAGGCCGGCGGTGATGCTGCCGCTCGCCGAGAGCGATCCCGCGCGCGACGTCGACACCTCGGCGAACGAGTCGAACTCGAAGGTCGGGCCGTCGATGTGATTCTCGCCGTCCTTCACGCCGAACTCCGCGTGCGCGCTCGCCTCGGCGCCCGCCTCGGCGCTGATCTCGCCCGCGTCCGCCGCCGCGCTGAACGAGCCGTTCAGGATCGGCACCGCGCTCAGCGTGACCGGCACCGGGCCGACCGCGAACGCCGCGAGGCGCACCTCGGGCGCCGTGCCGCCGCCGAGCAGCGCCGCGAAGTCCGCGTCGCACGAGAGCTGCGCGCCGCCGGTGCCCTCGAGGCGCATGCCCGCGCGCACCGAGCCGTCGACCACGAAGTACGCGTCGGGCTCGAACGAGACCGAGCCGATGCTCGGCGGCCACACGCTCGGACCGTCGATGTCGATGCCGTGATCGAACTCGAGGCTCGCGGTCAGGTCGGTCTCGAGGAAGGGCCCGGCGAACAGCGTGCCGCCGTACTCCGCGGTGCACCCCGCGGTGTCGGTGCCGAAGCTGCGCCCACCGGTGATCTCGCAAGGCGTGGTGTCCATGCATCCACCGCCGAGCGACTCGGTCGCGACGCCGGGCTCCGCGACCGTCGGCTGATCCACGCGGTGCGGGCGGTAGTGGAAGAGGAAGTGCAGCTGCCGGTAGTACTCGGGGAGCGCGGCCTGGCGCGTCATCGCGACCACGCGCCCGTCGGGCGCCTGCTCGATCGACGTGATGCGCCGCAGATAGCCGTCGGTCGTGTTGCCGGCGACGACGTGATCGACGCGCAGCGGCGACGCTCCGTCGAAGTCGAACACCAGCCGATCCTCGAGCACCTCGACCGACTCGAACGTGTCGAGCGACTCGACGTCGAGCGCGTCGGGGGTCTCCTCGAGCTCGAGGATCTCGATCCACGATCCGCTCGCCGGTGGGCCGACCTCGTTGCTGCATCCGAGCATCGCGAGGGCGATCACCGCCACCAGCGCACGTCCGAGATTGTTCTCCTGGCGCATACAGTCCTCCAGCTCGTCGATCATTCCGCGGGCAGCTCGGGGGCAGCGTCCACGCACCACGTGTCGTCGGCGTTGCGAGCGACGCACGTGTACGTCTCTTCGTCGCACAGATCGCTCGCGCACTCCGCGTCGATCTCGCAGTCGGCACCGGCCGCGAGGTAGGGCCGGCAAACGCCTGGGGAATCGATGTCCGCACCGGGCGCGCAGTAGAAGCCGCGCGCGCACTCCGCGCCGACGTCGCACTCGCCGCCCTCGGGGACGTAGCGCCGGCAGTCGGCGCGCGGCGGCGTCGTCTCGTCGCCGAAGTCGGTGACGTAGCAGTAGAGCCCGTCGCCGCACGCGAGGAGGCTCGAGTAGTCGTTCTCCGTGGGAGAACAATCCGCGCCCTCGCCGAGCGAGCCGCGGAACGCGGCGTCGGCGAGGATCGCGCCCGCATCGTCGAGCACCGGGCACGACTCCGGCGCTGCGCGCAGCGTCGCGAGCACCGCGTCGGCGGCCTCCTCGTCGAACGTGATCGCGCCCGACGTCGCCGCCTCGCCGCTGCGGAACGACGTGCAGATGCAGGTCGTGCGCTGCACGCAGAGCTGCATCGACTCGTAGCGGAAGTCGGGGTCGGTGCAGCACGCGACGTGCGCCGCGCAGAACGCCTCGGCGTACGCGGGGCAGAACGTGTCGTCCGCGTCGGGCGTGCACGTCTCTTCGACGTACGGCACGTCCTCGAGCTCGCCGGCATCGGGATCGGCGTCGCTCGCGACCTTGCATCCGAGCACGAACGACATGCCGATGAGCGCGCCGAGCGCGAGCATCGCACCCGCGACGCTCGCGCTCGTCCGATCGAGCGAGGAGGTTCTCTCGCTCAAGGACGCCACCCGCGCGGAGGACCGAACGAGCGGCGCGCCTCGACGTGCCACGGCTCGCGCGAGTAGGGGCGGTGCAGCGACACGCCGAGCCCGCGCGCGATGCGGATGAGGCGCGGCACGTCGTTCGTGTCGACGGCCTGGTACCACGTGCCGACGCGGCGGACGTTGCGCACGAGGTGGCGCGACGGGCCCCACGGCGGGAAGGCCGGCGCGCCGCGACCGCTCTGGTAGAGGTTCCAGAGCGAGGCCTGCTGCGCGTAGGTGCGGAGGCCCGTGCGCGAGCCGTAGAGCGACCCGCTCCAGCCGCGACGGCGCGCGGTGCGGAGCAGCCAGAGCCACGAGCGACCCACGCGCCCGAGGTCGAAGCGATAGCGGCGGAAGTTGACGAGCGACTCGGTCGCGACGCCGACGGTCGCGTCCTCGAGCATCTCGGTGCCGTCGGGATCGACGTCGAGCTCGCTCTCGAGATCGGACGCGAGCTCCTCCGCGTCGAGCGTGTCGACCGCGAGCTCGGTGGGCAGCGACTCGACGTCCACGCCGCGCACGCGCCAGTAGCGCGCGCTCGCGTCGTCGATGACGTCGAGGTCGGCGACCCACACGCCGTACTCCTCGTCCGACGCCTCTTCGGAGATCACACCCTCGCGCCACTCCGACCACGTCGTGCCGTCGAGGCTCGTCGCGATCTCGATCTGCATCGGCGCGGGCGAGCGATACAGGTACGAGAGGCGCACGAACTCGGTCTCCGCGTCGTGCACCGTCGCGCCGTCGAGCTCGCTCTCGATCTCCGCGGCATCGAGCAACGAGAACACGGCGTCGTGCCCGTGATCGTCGCTCGCTTCGGTCGCGTCCGCGGTCTCGGCGGCACATCCGCCGCCGACCAGCGCGAGCGCGAGAAGGCATGTCCTCCCTCGCATCCGTTCCACCCCTTGCGATGCCGAGCGTCCGACTCGGCGGGCGAGCACCTTCGCAACCGACGTGCCTCGAAGGGCCGGAGCGGCCAGCGTGGCCACCGAGGACGATCTGCTCGCTCGAGATCGCAGCGATCGCGCGGATGCGGCACGAGGACCGCAGGGCGCCGCAGGGGTGTGTCCAGGTTCTGGTCGGTGGGCGCGGCGTGCGGACAGCGCGATGGGAGCGGTCGACCTCGACGCTGGAGTCGAGCGGCACCGGCGACGGTGTGCGCTCGTCTCGGACGCGGAAGCAACTCACCGCAGAGCGCCGCAGAGAGCCACAGAGGATGGGTTCGAATCTCTCTGCGGTCCTCTGCGGCTCTCTGTGGTGGATCTCTCCGCTTCGATCAGCGCTCGTTGAGGCGCGGCAGCAGCTCGACGAAGTTGCAGGGCCGGTAACGGCTGTCGAGCTGCAGCTTCAGGATCTCGTCCCACCCGTCGCGGCACGCGCCGGTCGAGCCCGGGAGCGCGAAGATCAGCGTCGCGTTCGCCACCGCCGCGAGCGCGCGCGACTGGATCGCGGCGAGCCCGATCGACTTGTGGCTGATGAACCGGAAGTGCTCGCCGAACCCCGGGATCTCCTTCTCCGCGACCGCGAACACCGCCTCGGGCGTCACGTCGCGCCCGGTGATCCCGGTGCCGCCGGTGATGAGCACGACGTCGATCCCCGGGTTCGCGATCCACGCGCGCAGCTGCGCCTCGATGAGCTCGCGATCGTCCTTGAGGATCAGCTTCGCGACGACGAGGTGCCCCGCGTCGCGCGCGCGCTCCGCGAGCAAGCGCCCCGAGTGATCCGTCTCGTCGTCGCGCGAGTCGCTCACGGTGAGCACCGCGACGCACACCGGGACGAACGCGATGCTCTCGTCGATGCCGGGGCCCTTCACGCGTCGGCCCTTCCCTTGTTGGGCTTGCCCTTCTTGCGCGCCTTCGCGCGCGCCGCGGCGGCGTCGGGCTTCTCTTCCTTCGCGGCGCTCTCGGGCAGCGGCTCACCGCTCTTCTCCGCGTCGAGGCGCGCGTCGTACTCCTCGGCGAGGCGCGCGCTCTCGTCGATCTTCGCCTTCTCCTCCGCGGTGAGCGGCGTGAGGATGTTGAAGCGCTTGGTGCCGAAGATCAGGTACGCGCAGACGAGCACGATCGGCAGCGAGAGCAGGTGGCCCATGTTGAGCAGCCAGCCGTCGTCGACGCCCTGCGACTCCTTCGCGAACTCCGCGATGAAGCGCAGCGTGAAGTGGATCATGAGGAACAGATAGAAGGTCGCGCCCGGGCGCAGCTTCCGCGCGAAGCGCGGCTGGAACCAGAGCGTCGCGAACGCGAGCTCGGCGAAGTAGAGGATCGCCTCGTAGAGCACGACCGGATGGCGCGGCTCGAGGTACCCGCGCGCGACGAACGCGCCCGTCGCGTCGCGGCCCCAGTCGGTGAACTGCACGGCCCACGGCCCCTCGGTGACGCGACCGACGAGCTCGTGGTTGAAGAAGTTCCCGAGACGCACCCACGGGAACACCCAGATCGCGACCATCATCACGGCGTCGGCGTAGCGATGGAACGCGATGCCGAGCTGCTTGCCGTTGCGCTGCCAGAAGATCCACAGCGCGAGCAGGCACCCGAGGCCGCCGCCGTGGCTCGCGAGGCCGGATCCGAGCGCCCAGAAGCGACCGAGGTGCACGTCGAGCGGCCAGAGGCTGTTCACCTCGATCGAGAGATCGAAGAGGCCGTCCCACTCGTAGAAGATCAGGTGGATGTAGTGCGCGCCGAGGAGCATGCCGATCGGCACCCACAGCGTGAGCCGCTCGGCGTGGTGCTTGGGAAGGCCCCAGAGCTTGAAGTAGTGCGGCGCTTTCCACGCACAGAGCAGGAGGCCCGTCGCGAAGAGGAGGCCGTACCAGCGGAGCTCGATCGCGCCGATCCGCGCGATGATCGGGTTCATGTCCCAGTGCACTCGAATACCTCGGAACGACGGAAAGAGATGCGCTCGCCGCATACCGCATCCGCGCGCCCGACGCGAGCCGGCCACGGTATCCTCGCGGGCCGGATGCGTGGCTGGGGTCTGGGGCTGCTCTCGTGCGTGAGCGTGTTGTTGGCGAGCGCGTGCGCGTGCAGCGACGGGCCCGCGCCCACGCCGGTCGAAGCGCCGCCACGGACGCCGCTCGCGCTCGAGCGCTACCACGTGCAGTGGGACGCGGACGCGCGCACCGAGGCGCTGAGCGAAGGGCGCGCCGTGATCGAGCGGCTCGAGTGCACGCGATGTCACGTCGTCGACGAGATCGCGGCGGCGGGTCGCAGCGAGCACTGCGTGAGCTGCCACGTGTTCCTCGACGGGCTGCCGCGCGACGATCGTCGCTATCGGACCATCGCGTCGCGCTACGGCGAGGACACGATCGAGCGCTATCAGCGCAACATCGAGCACTACCTCGCGGTCCCCGATCTCACCGGCATCGCGCGGCGCCTGCGCCCCGAGTTCATCCGCGACTACGTCGCCGCGCCCTTCGACGTGCGACCGACGATGCACGAGACGATGGTGCGCATCGCCGCGAGCGAGGACGACGTCCGCGCGATCACGCGCTACTTCGCGGCGGTCGCCGAGGTGCGCGATCCGTTCGGCGAGACGAGCGCGTCACCCGAGCCCGAGCTCGCGCGCGACGAGTCGCGCATCGCGCGCGGACGACAGCTCTTCCAGGAGCGCGGCTGCAACGCCTGTCACTACGTCGGCAACATCCGGTTGGGCCGCACCGAGGAGCAGATCCGCGGCGCCGGCATCCCGGCGCGCCTCGCGCCCAACCTGCGCTTCGTGCGCGAGCGCATGCACGCCGACGTCGTCGTCGACTGGATCGTCGATCCCCAGCGCATCGCGCCGGGCACGCTGATGCCGAACCTGCGCGTGCGGCGCGAGGACGCCGAGCTCATCCGCGACTTCTTGTGGTTCGCGGATCCCGAGCTCGAGCCCATGCCGCCCAAGGACGAGTTCGTGCTGCCGCCCGCGGTGCAGCGCCCGGTGTCGTGGGAAGAGGTGAAGGAGCGCGTGCTCGGCCGCGTGTGCGTCCACTGTCACATGAACGATCACGAGCGCGATCTCGGGCCGGGCAACGCGGGTGGGTGGGGCTGGCCCAGCGAGCGCGTGCACTTCCGCACCTACGAAGCGCTCGTCAGCGGCATGCCGGGCATCGAGGATCGCCAGTGGTCGTACCTCGAGACCTGGGAGAACGCGTCGATGCCGCTCCTGCTCGAGGTGATGCTGCGACGGCGGGACGAGGAGCGTCGTGATCACGTGCTTCCGTTCCACGATCACGAGCGACCCGCGTACACCGATCACGAGCCCGGCATGCCGATGGGCCTCCCGTCGATCCCCGACGACGAGATCGCGCTCGTGCGCGCGTGGATCGAGCAGGGCTGCCCCGGCCCGACGGAGATCACCGGCATGCCCGGCATCACCGACGGCTTCCTCGTGCCCGACGGACCGATCGCGGTGAACCACGGCTGCGGCGTGCGCGTGCCGATGGATCCGCGGCCCGAGTGGGCATCGCAGCCGCCGCCCGAGTGGGCGCGCGAAGAGCGGTGAGCCGCTTCGTCGCCGCGTGGTTGGACCTGCCCGAGGGGCAGGGCGGGCGCGCGGTGCGCATGCTCGCGCTGATCTTCCTGCTCTCGTCGGCGCTCTCGCTCATGAAGGCGGCGCAGAGCGGGATCTTCCTCGTCGCGTACCCGCGCTCGATGATCCCGTGGGCGTTCGCGGCGTCGTCGGTGCTGCTCGCGTCGCTCTCGTCGCTGACGGTCGCGTACGCGCAGCGGCTCGGCACCGCGCGGCTCGGGACGATCTCGCTGTCGTGGTCGGCCATCGCGATGGTCGTGCTGCGCGCGCTTTTGTTGGTCGACCAACCAAGTATCCCGTTCGTGCTCTACGTCGTGATCGAGGCCGCGTCGGGCGTGCTCGTGATCCAAGTGTGGGCGGTCGCGAGCGCGGCGACGGATGCGCGCACGGCGCGACGCTTGTTGCCGGTGGCGGGGATCGGCGCGGCGCTCGCGTGGACGATCGCGGGGCTCGCGGTGCAGCCGATCGTCGAGGTGATCGCGAGCGAGGGACTGCTGCTGCTCGCGCCGGTGCTGCTCGGCGCGGCGTGGTGGGTCGCGCGCGTGATGGCGCGGCTCGATCTCGACGAGCGCGATCGCCGAGGGACCAAGGTGAGCGCGCCGCTGGCAGAGGCGTTCCGCTTCGTCGCGAAGGTGCCGCTGCTGCGCATGATGGCGGTGCTCTCGATCCTCGCGCTCGTCGTGGAAGAGGTGATGGACTTCCACGTGATGGCGACCGCGCGCGAGACGCTCGGTGACGCGGAGGCGATCAGCGCGTTCATCGGGCGCTACTACGCGATCACGAGCGCGATCGGGATCCTGCTGCTCGCCGGGCCCGCGGCGCGTGTGCTCGGTGCGCTCGGCGCGACGCGCGCGCTGATCGCGACGCCGCTCGTCACCGCGATCGCGGCGGTGTTCGCGACGCTGGTGCCGGGGCTGACGTCCGCGGTGCTGCTGCGCGGGACCGGGCGCGTGCTGAAGCAGGCGCTGTGGTCCAACGCGCAGGAGCAGATGCAGACGCCGCTCTCGCACGCGCGTCGTGCCCAGGCGCGCGCGGCGACGCGCGGCGTGCTCGCGCCGGTGGGATACGCGGTGTGCGCGCTCGGGCTCGCGGCGATTCCCGAGCACGTGGACGAGCGATGGCTCGCCGCGCTCGTGCTCGTGCTCTCGACGATCACCGTGATCGTCATCGCGACGAGCGCGCGGAAGACGTACCTGCGCGCGCTCGAGCGCGCGGTCGACGAGCGGCGGTTGTTCCTGGGGGTCGGTCGTGCGCCGCGCCTCGCGCCGCTCGAGCGCGACGTGATCGAGCTGCTCGAGCGCGAGATCCGCGGGAGTGACGCCGCGCGCGCGATGCTCGCCGCGGAGATGCTCGGACTCTCGGGCGACGCGGTGCAGATCGATCGCATCGCGCTCGGGTTGGTGCACGCAGACGCGCGCGTGCGCGCGGCCAGCGCCGAGGCGCTCTCGCGCATTCCGGATCTCGCGGGCGCGCGGCATCTGGCGCGCGCGCTGGGGCGCGAGATCGATGTCGAGGTCCGTCGCGCCATCGTGAGCGCGATGCGCCCTTCGATCGCACAGCTCGCGACCGCACGCTCCGATCGCGCAATCCAGGACGCGCTCGCGCGCGCCGAGCACGACGCGGATCTGCAGGTCGCTTCGATCGCGCGCGCGCTGTGTCTGCGGTGCACGCACGACGGACCGGCCCTCGGTGCGGCGCTGCTGCCCGCGCTGCGCGGTGAGGACCCGGGCGCGCGTGGCACCGCGCTCGACGAGCTCACGGTCGAGGCCGCGCACGCGAAAGGAATGCAGGAGACGCTCCGCGCGCTGCTCGCGCACGCCGCGCCCGACGTGCGGATCCACGCCGCGGAGCGCGTGATCGCGCTCGGTCTGCTCACCCTGTTGCCCGACGTCGTGGTCCTTCTGAAGGACCCGGCGACGGGCCCCGCGGTGGCGCGAGTGCTGGTCGAGGTCGGCGAGGTCGCGTTCGGGGATCACACGCGTCCCGCGGGCGCGAGCACGCTCGCGTCGCTCACCGAGATCGCGCGTCGCATCGCGCGCTCGCCGGGCGCGGCATCGTCGGACGCGCTCCTCAAGCGGCTGCTCGAGCATCGTGATCCCGCGATCCGACATCACGCGACGTTCGCGCTCGCGGATGCGATCCGCGCCGGACGTCGCGCGCCGCTCGAGCCCGAGGTCACGCTGCCGCTCGTCGAGCGCGAGGTGCGCCGATCGTTCTTGCTCGCGTCGATCCTCGCGGGCATCGCGCGCGACGACGGGGTGCCGGACTGGGAGTTCGAGCCCCACGTTCGTTTCCTCGCGCGCGAGGTCGAGCTGCGCATCGAGGCGTCGCGCGCGGAGGTGCTCGAGCTCTTGTTGCTGCGCGGCGCGAGCCCGCGCCTCGTGTCGGCGATCGAGGCATCGCGCCGTGCGCCGTCGCGCGAGCGTGACGCTCAGGTCGCGGAGCTGCTCGAGATGGCGCTCGATCCCGTGATCGCGCGCAAGGTCGTGCCGGTGTTCGAGCGGCTCTCGCTGCGCGAGCGCATCGACGCAGCGCGCCGCGTCGGGCTCGTCGATCGAGAAGCGATCGAGGACCCGCTGGACGCGATCGTGCTGCTCGACGATGCTCACCTGCGTCGCTGCGCGCTGCTCACGTACGGCGCGCGCTTCGAGCAGCGCTTCCCCGACCTCGCCGAGATCGATCGCCCGATGATCCCGCGCATCGAACGCATCCGATTCTTGCGCAGCGTGCCGCTCTTCGAGGGCCTCTCGGGCGAGGATCTGCTGAGCGTCGCCGACGTGCTCGAGCAGGTCGAGCAGCGCGCCGGCGCGGCGGTGTTCCACGAGGGCGACCCCGGCGAGGACCTCTATCTCGTGGTGCGTGGGACGATCGCGATCGAGCAGGGTGGGGTGCGCATCGCGGAGCTCGGAGAGCGCGAATTCTTCGGCGATCTCGCGGTGCTGGACCATCAGCCGCGCAGCGGCGACGCGCTCTGCGTGAGCGACGCGCAGCTACTGCGGCTGCGCGGCGCCGATCTACGCGAGCTGATGGTCACGCGTCCGCCGATCGTGCAGGGCATCGTGCGCGTGCTGGTACGCCGGCTGCGCGACGCGGGCCATCGCCGTGCGTCCCATGCGTGAGTGCTCGCCGGCACCGGGCCCGCACGGGAGCGTGCGGAGCACGCGGAGGGGAGGGCGCGGTGCCCGCGAGCCGATTTGGCGTCCCATGCGTGAGTGCTCGCCGGCGCCGGGCGCGCACGGGAGCGTGCGGAGCACGCGTACGGGAGGGCGCGGTGCCCGCGAGCCGATTTGGCGTCCCATGCGTGAGTGCTCGCCGGCGCCGGGCGCGCACGGGAGCGTGCGGAGCACGCGTACGGGAGGGCCCGTCGCCCGCGAGCCGATGTTGCGCCTCATGCGTGAGTGGATCGCGGCGCTGATCGTGCTCGTCGCGATCAGCGCGAGCGCGCAGGAGCGCGCTGAGGTGCGCCTCCTGAACGGCGCGAACACTCCGCTCGATCCGTCGCGCGCCGTGCTGATGCCCTCGCTGCGCATCCCCAACGACGCGGCGCTCCCGCGCGTGTGGTCGTTCGACGGCAGCAGCGACGCGCGCGACGTGCGCATCGAGCTCGTCGGGATCGACGCCGACGAGGCGTCGATCGAGAGCGTCGATGCGCTCGGCATCACGCGACACGCCCAGGAGCACGTTCCGCTGCGTCGCGAGAGAGGTGTGTCGCGGTCTGCGTTCCTGCGGCTCGTCACGACGGACCTCGACGCCGAGGCGCCCGATGTGACCGATCGCGTGCTGCTCGTCGCGCTCGGCGACCTCGTGCGCGTCACCGCGGCGGGCGTGACGTACGAGATCCGCGTCGCGCCGCCCCGCCGCGCGAGACTGCGGATGCGCATCGTGCGCAACGACGTCGGAGGGCGCCCCGCGATCGGCGGCGACGAAGCGCGCGCGGCAGCGCTGGCGCGCGAGCAGGTGACGATCGCGAACGAGGTCTGGGCGCAGTGCGGGATCGGCTTCGGCGATCCGCTCGAGCTCGACGTCGCGGTCGTGGACCCGCCGAGCGCGTCGATGCTGAGCGTCGCCGACGTCGACGGTCTTCCTGCGCGCGGCGGGGGCGTGATCCGCATGCGCGTCGACGGCCGCGCGATCCCGGCGATCACCACGCGGCCTGGTGCGCGACCGGTCGAGACCGCGCTCGCGATCGCGACCGCGCTTCGCCGCGCGCGCTTCGTCGCGCGAGTCTTCGAGAACGAGCGCACCGAGAACGGCGCGGATCGCTCGGCGGACGTCGTGGTGCGCCGACGCGATGGATCGTTCGTCACGATCACGCGCGACGACGACGCGCCGCTCTCCACCGACGCGCAGCAGCGCGTGTCGATCGCCGAGGTCGATCTCGGCGATGGACTGCGCGAGTTCGACAACATGGCCGCGCTCACCGGCACGCTCGAGGAGCGCGCGCTCGTCCGCGCGATCACGGACGAGGACGAGCGCACGATCGACGTGCTCGTCGTCAGCGAATTCACCGGCCGAACGCGCGACGGCGAGGCGTTCGTCTCGGGCGAAGCGGCGGGCGCGCCGGGCTCGATCGCGAACGTCGTGCTGATCTCGCGCGAAGGGATCGCACGCGCCCGCGCCGCGTTCACGCTCGCGCACGAGCTCGGCCACGTGCTCCTCGATCACCCGCTGCACCCCGATCACCTCGGCCCCGATCAGCCGTGGCGCCTCATGGACTCGGACGCGAGCGACTCGACGATCCTCGGCCCGCGAAGGCTCACCGAGACCGAGTGCGCACGAGCCCGACGCTTCGCGCACCTCGAGTGACGATGAAGCCCGGCGACAGGGTGCGGCTCGTCAGCGTTCCGGACGGCCTGCGAGACGACGAGCAGCTCTCGACGAAGTCGCTCTTCGAGGCGTGCCTCGGCCGAACGTTCGTCGTCCAAGCCATCCAACCGATGGAGGGCTCGCGATTTCTCGTCGAGCTCCACGTCGGTCACGTCGTCGGCACCCAGGACTTCGTGCACTCGATCTGGGTCGAGCCCGATCACCTCGCGCGCGTGGGCTGACGCGTCACTCGAACGCCGCGATCAGCGCGTCGGTCAGCGTCGGTGCGCCCACCAGCTCGAGCCCCGCGCGCTCTTCCGGCGTCGTCTGCGTCAGGTTCCCGCGGGGCAGGATCACCTTCGAGAAGCCCATCTTGCGGGCTTCCTGGAGACGGCTCGATGCGCGCGGCACCGCGCGCAGCTCGCCCGCGAGGCCCACCTCGCCGAACACCGCGAGCCCTTCGGAGATCGCGCGATCCCGCAGGCTCGACACCACCGCGATCGCCAGCGCGAGATCCGCCGCGCGCTCGTCGACGCGCGCACCGCCCGCGATGGACGCGAACACGTCCTGATCGAGCACGTGCACGTCCGCTTTGCGATCGAGCACCGCGAGCAGGATCGACAAGCGGCTCCCCTCGATGCCCGTCGACACGCGACGCGGCGGTCCCATCCGCGCCGGCGCGACGAGCGCCTGCACCTCGATCAGCACCGGCCGCGTTCCTTCCGCGCTCGGCAGCACCACCGAGCCCGGCGCGCGCGACGGACGCTCCGCGAGGAACAGCGCGCTCGGGTCCGGCACCTCGCGCAAGCCCTCGCGCACCATCTCGAACACGGCCATCTCGTGCGCCGGGCCGAAGCGGTTCTTCGTCGCGCGCACCACGCGGTACGCGAGGCTCGGATCGCCCTCGAAGGTCAGCACCGTGTCGACGAGGTGCTCGAGCACCTTCGGCCCCGCGAGCATCCCTTCCTTCGTCACGTGACCGATCAGGAAGAGCGAGAGCCCGCGTCGCTTCGCGATCTCGACGAGCCGCGCCGCGACCTCGCGCAGCTGACCGACGCTGCCCGCCGCGCTCTCGAGCGCGCCCGAGCGCACCGTCTGGATCGAGTCGACGACGATCGTCGCGGGCTCGAGCTCGCCGATCGCGCGCTCGATGTCCTCGAGCTCCGTGGTCGCCTGCACCATCACGCGTTCCATCCCGGGGAGCGCGAGCCGCGACGCCCGCATCGCGACCTGCGCCGCGCTCTCCTCGCCCGTCACGTAGAGCGCCTTCGCGCCGCCGCGCGCGATGCCCGCGAGCGCCTGCATGAGCAGCGTCGACTTGCCGATGCCGGGATCGCCGCCGAGCAGCACGACGCCGCCGAGCACCGCGCCACCGCCGAGCACGCGGTCGAGCTCCTCCGAGCCCGTCGCGATCCTGCGTGCTCCGTCGGGTGGGACCTCTCCGATCGGCGTGGGCCGCGCGAGGTGATCACCCGCGACGTTCGCCGCGGTGCTCCGCGCGCTCTTCGCAGGCGCGCGCTCCTCGACGAACGTGTTCCACTCCCCGCAGGTCGCGCAGCGGCCCATCCAGCGTGGGCTCGCCGCACCACACGCGGTGCAGGTGAAGACGGTCTTGTCCTTGCTCGATGCCTTGGTCATCGCGAGGCCTTCTCGGGCTCGTCGTGCGCGCGTTGCGATCGCGTGCCTCGCTCCCGCGGAAGCCGGCGACTATACTGCTGCTCGTGCGCTCGCGAGCGATGTGGTTCTGGTTCGCGGCAACGGCGCTGACGATCAGCGTCGTCCCGCGTGGTGTCCACGCACAGTCCGCCCGCGACCTCGGCTCGCCGGTGGGCGACCCCAGCGCGACGACGGGAGGACGGGCGCCATCCACGACGCCTCCGGCGCAGCCGCCGAGCTCGTACGAGAGCGTCGACGTGCCGCCGCCTCCGGGCAGCGCCCAGCCCGGCATCCAGTACCCCGGACAGCCCGACGCGCGACGTCGCGCGCCGCTGACGACGGACGCGGGCGTGCGCATCCCGAGCGGCATCGCGACGCGGCTGCGCGCGCTCGACAGTGACTTCCAGGTGCTCGCCGCGCGCGGCGGCGGGAGCATCGTCGACGGCGTGCTCGGCATCCTCACCGGCGGCCTCACGATCACGATCGGCATCCTGCTGCTCGAGGAGCCCGCGGGCCCGGGCGGCCTGAACATGTCGCCGTACCTCTTCACGTACGGCGGCGCGAGCGCGGTGCGCGGCATCCTCAGCCTCGTGCTGATGACGAACCCGTCGGGCGCGGCGATCACGTACTCGCACATGCCGATGACGACGATGGCCGAGGTGCAGGCGCGCCTCGACTACGGCGAGCGCGAGCTCGCGAGCCTCGCGGATCGCGCGCGCCTCTCGCGCATCATCGACGGCTCGCTGAACGTCGCGGTCGGCCTCGCGATCATCCCGATCTACCTCGGCCCGAACAACTTCGAGATCCGCAACACGTTCGACTGGTTCGTGCTCATCGGCGCGGGCATCTCGGCGATCAGCGGCGTGATCACGCTGCTGAGCAGCACCGAGGCCGAGCGTCGCTGGTCGGCGTACGAAGAGCTGCGTGATCGGCTGCGCGCGCGCGGCGAGGGCGGCGATGCGCGCACCGGCGACGACGCGCCGCGCTCGGAGCTCGAGCTCGAGGTCCCCGCGGGCCGTGGTCCTTCGATCGCGCCGATGGCATCGGGCGGCGCGGGAAGCGGCGTCGTCGGTGTGACCGGCACGTTCTGATCGCGTCGAAGCTCGGGAACACGCACGGAGCCGGGGATGTCCTGGCTCCGTGCGCGCGTTTCTGGCGTTCGTCGTGCTGCTCGCGTGTGCTGCGCCGTGCGCCGCGCAGGATCGCTTCGTCGAGATCGGCACGCTCGGCGATGCACGACATCCTGCGCGCCGTGTGGTCGCGTGGGTCCCGCGCGAGCACGGGGCGACACCGCTCCCCGTGCTCTACGTCCACGACGGGCAGGCCGCGTTCTCGCTCTTCGGGATCGATCGCACGCTGCGCGCGCTGATCGACGAGGGCGTGGTCACGCCGTGGGTCGTCGTCGCGATCGACACCGTCGATCTCGAGCGTCGACGCCACGAGCTCGCGCAGCACGCCGAGGCATACGCGGACTTCGTCGCCGACGTGGTCGCGCCCGCGGTCGCATCGCGCCTGCGCGTTCGGAGCGATCGCGAGGGCACTGCGTCGATCGGCTACTCGTACGGCGGGCTCGCCGCGGTGCGGCTCGCGCTGCATCGCCCGGATCGGTTCGGCCGCGCGATCGCGATGTCGCCGAGCCTGTGGTGGCGCAGCCGCGACGCGCTCGCGCGCATGCGTCGCGCGCGTGTGGTCCCGGCACGCCTGTGGATCGACATCGGGAGCCTCGAAGGACGACGCGGCGAGACGGTGCCGTACATGGTCCGCGACGCGCGCGCGCTGCGTGACCTCGCGATCTCGCGCGGCATGACGTTCGGTCGCGAGCTCGGCTACGACGAGGCGATCGGCGAGGCGCACGATCTCTTCGCGGCGGGTCGTCGCATGCGCGCCGCGCTCGCGTTCGGGCTCGGCGAGCTCGACCTCTCGAGCACGACCCCGAGCGCGCTCGAGGTCGTCCGTTATCCCGGCGCGCGTCGCACCACGTTCGCGGTGCGCGCGCAGTACCCGCGCGGTCTCTCGCTCACCTGGCCGCCGCAGCGCGCGGGTCTCGCGCGCGACGTCGTCGATGCGCGCGCCGCGATCCACGCGCGCCTC
Source organism: Sandaracinus amylolyticus (assembly GCF_000737325.1). NCBI lineage: Bacteria > Pseudomonadati > Myxococcota > Polyangiales > Sandaracinaceae > Sandaracinus > Sandaracinus amylolyticus. The sequence goes on along the minus strand of NZ_CP011125.1, from coordinate 6,346,325 downwards.
GGCGAGGTCGAAGCGCACGCGCCCTGAGCGCTCAGCGCGCGCCCCAGCGCCTCCTCAGGATCCACTCCGCGCCGAAGAGCGCGACGAGCAACAGGAACGCCCACGGGCTCGCGAGCGGCCGCTCCGTGACCACGCCGAGCGAGCGCACGCGCGTCGCGTCGAAGCGCTCGAGATCCGGCGCCTGCTCCGGGTCCTCGAAGATCTCTCCGCCGGTGCGCGCCGCGAGCTCGCGCAGCACGTCGGGCCGCGGCCGCGGATCGGCGAGCTCCTGGCCGCCGCTCTCCACGACGAACACCTCTTCCGCGAGCACATCCGTCGCGCCCCGCTCGACCGCGACCACGCGATATCCGCCGGGCTCGTCGGGCGCGACGAGCTCCACGCGCGCGCGTCCCTCGCCGTCGGTGCGCGCGTCGGCCGACGCGAGCGGACGATCCGCTTCGCCGAGCACCGTGATCGTCACCTCGCGCGCCGCGAGCGGCACGTAGCGCTCGTCCGCGAGCGTCGCGTCGATGCGCATGCGCGCGCCGGGCCCGTAGCTCTCGCGATCGGTCTCGATGCGCGCCGGCTCGAGCGCCGGATCGCGCGACAGCCAGCGCAGCGCGCGATCCCAGAACCGCTCGTACGCCGACGCATCGCCCTGCTGACCGCCGCTCGTCATGCCCCAGCGCCACGACGTGTCGGTCATCAGCGCCATCACGCGCCCGCGCCCCGCGCTCCCGCTCACCAGCACCGAGAGCGGCGCGCCGCTGAGGTCACGTCGTGTCGGGTGCTGCAACAAGCGCTGCCCGCCGCTGCGCACCTCGGTCGTCACGTTCAGCCCCTGCAGCGGCGAGAGCGCGGCCCATGCGGCTGCGTTCGCGCGCGCATCGGGCAACAGCGCGACGAGCGGATGGCGCGATGCGTCCTCGGCGAGCACGGGCTGGAATCGATCGGTCGTGATCGCCTGCGTGTCCGGTGTCCCGCGCGGGAGCACGCCGACCGGGAGCACCTCGGCGATCGGCGTCTCCGCGTATCCCGCGGCCGAGAACGAGAGCGGTCCGCCGATCATCGCGAACGATCCGCCGCGCATCACGTAGTCGCGGATGCGCGGCAGATAGCCCGCCATCTGATACGGCGCGTACTCGAAGTTCTGGAACAGCACGACGTCGAAGCTGCCGAGGTGCTCGTGGAACAGCTCGTCCGTCGGGAACGGGATCAGCGCGAGCTCTTCGGGCTGCGCCATCGTCATGTCCGACGTGTTGCGCAGGATGAAGAACGAGATGAGGTCCGTCGTGGGATCGCGCGTCAGGAACGCGCGCAGGAAGCGCTCGTCCCAGCTCGGCTGACCGGCGACCAAGAGCACGCGCAGGTTGTCGCGCGCGACGCGCACCAGGAACGCGCGCTCGTTGTTCTGCGGCACCGCGTCGCCCGGCGCGGTCGGGATCACGACGCGATAGACGCTGCGCCCCAGCCGATCCGGCGTGAACGCGAGGTCGACCGTCGCCTCGCCGTCCTCGGGCACCACGACCGTGGTCTCGCGCAGCGTCTCCTCGCCGCGCATCAGCGCGACCGGGATCTCGCCCGCGCTCTCGCCGAGACGTCGCACCGTCACGCGCACCATCGCGGTGCGCCGCAGGAACCCCACGCGATCTGCGCGCACCTCCGCGATCGCGTCGTCGCGCAGCGCTGCGTCCGCGCCGAGCGCGACGGCGTGCACGCGCAGCCCGAGCCGCGTCGCGGTGTCGAGCGCACCGCCCGCGAGATCCGCGCCGTCGGAGACCACGAGCACCGCGCCGAGCTCGTCGCCCGCAGGGCGCTCCGCGGCGGCTTCGATCGCCGCGGCGAGGCGCGTGTCGTCCTCGATCGGCGCGAGCTCCTCCGCGAGCGTCTCGAGCCGCGCCGGACGCAGCGCCGCGCCGAACGTGTACACGTCGGGCGCGCGCTCGCGCTGGGCGCCGGACCATCGCGCGGCGAGCGACTCCGCTTCGTCGGCGCGCGTGCGCGCGTCCTCCTCGTCGCCGGTGCGCACGATCCCGCTGCGCGACGCGTCGAAGAGCACCGCGAGCCGGCCGGGGCGCTGATCGAGCCGCTCGCCCGACCACGTCGGCTGGATCGCGACGAGCAGCGCGACGACCGCGGTCGCGACGCGCAGCGCGATCAAAGTGCGGCGCCGCCGCGCGTCGCTCACGCCGAGGTGCCGCAGCCCGATCACCACGACGGCGACGAGCGCCAGCGCGATCAGCAGCGCGCTGATCACACCACCGGGGATCTCGAGCGCGAGGCGAGCGTCGCTCACGGGATCGCGGCTCCGCGCCTCCGCATGATGAACGGCGCGTGCACCTGATCGTCCTTGTAGTCGAGGCAGAGCGAGTACATCGCGAGGTTCACGCCGAGGCGGATCGCGCGCTCGCGCTGCGCTTCACCGCCGGGCGTGACGGAGTGCTCCCACGTACCGAGGTTGTCGCGCGCCCACGCGCCGCCGAGATCGTGCCGCGAGTACACCAGCGCGACGCGATCGCCGAGCGTGATGCCCTCGAGGTGATCGGGCCCCGCCACGCGTCCTTCGGGACGCTGCAGCAGGTAGAACGAGCGGAAGACCGTGTGCTGCGCGGGCAGCCGCGCGAGCGGCGCGTCGGGCATCGCGCGCGCGAGCTCGCGACGGATCGACGCGTCGAACCCATCGTCCTCGGGGGACGCATCGTCGATCAGCACGAACCCGCCGAACCCGAGGAAGCGCCGCAGCCCCGCGATCTCGGGCTCGGAGAGCGGCGGGAACGCGGCGTCGCCGCTCCAGTAGAGGAACGGCGTCTCGAAGATCGACGGATCGTCGAGGCGCACGCGCGAGGGCTCGAGGCGCGTGTCGATGCTCGTGCGCTTGCGGACCTCCCACGCGAGGCGTCGCGGCGCGGTCTCGCGCGGCCGCGGGTGGCCGCCTTCGTAGTCGACCGAGCGCACGTCGAACAGCGAGGACTCGCCGAGCGCGCGCGCCGTGGTCGGGGTCATCGCGTGCGGCGCGAGCGCCGCGGCGATCAGCGCGCACGCGAGCGTCATCGCGGTGCGCGCGACACCGCGCGGGTGCTGGGAAGGCTGGTGCAGCGTGCCGCAGCGAGCTCGCATCGGGCTCCGGAACGTAGCGCACGCGCTCGCGGCGTGCCTGATCGTTTGCGGTGATGTCGTTCTCTGTCGGCACGGGGCTATGCATCGATTTGCATGGCGGTGGAGGGCGCACTGACGAGCTCGCTCCGGGAACGGGTGCTCGCACGATGGTCGGCCCGCGACGGGGGCGCGCCGGATCGCGACGCCGAGCGGCTCGCGCTCCTCGAGCGCTGCATGGGCTCGCTCGACGGCTCGTGCGATCTCGAGCCCGCGCCGTGCCACGACGTCGCCTCCGCGCACCAGCTCGCAGGCACGACCGCTGCGCTGGTGCATCTCGGCGCCGTGCTCCGCGACCTCACGCTCTGTGACTCCGACGCCGCGGTCCGCTTGCGAGCGCTGTCGAGCACCGTCGATCGCGCGCTCGACGCGCACATCGCCGCGCTCGAGGTCGGCGTGGAGCGCGCGTTCGCGATCCCCGATCTCGCGGTCCGCGACGACGTCGGTGCGCCCGACGAGGTCGACTACGTCTGGGACGTCGCGACCGACTCGATGTCGTGGATCGATCGCCGCCGCGTGCGCACGGTGCCCGCGGCGCAGCACTTCGGGCACACGCGTGCGGTGTTCCACACGCACATCCATGCCGACGATCGGGATCGCGTCGCGCGGACGCTGCGCGAGTCGATCGCGCGCGACGACGAGCTCTTCTGGTCGGAGTATCGACTTCAGCGTGTCGACGGCACGTGGGGCGACGTGCTCGACCGCGCCGTCCTGGTGCGCTCCGGCGGCCGCGTCGTGCACGCGCTCGGTCACCTCCGCGAGCGCACGATGGTGCGGCGGCTGGTGCGCGAGCTCGAGGACGCGAAGGAGCGGCTCGAGGCCGCGAACGCCGCCGCGCAGATCGGGACCTTCCGCGTCGATCGCGAGCGCCTCGTGACGGTGCGCGACGCGACGCTCAACCGCATCCTCGGTCGCCCCGCCGAGCCCTCCGTCCACGCCTACGGCGAGACGCTCGCGTGGGTGCATCCCGGCGATCGTGAGCGGCTCGGCGCGGAGCTCGATCGCGCGATGATGGACGGATCGGTCGCCCCGATCGAATGCCGCGTCTTCCGGCCGGACGGCACCACGCGATGGGTCCGCGGTCGCGCGCGCGGCCTGCGCACCGAGGACGGAACGCTGCGCTGGCTCACCGGCGCCGTGCTCGACGTCACCGACGAGCACGAGCACGCGGTCGAGCGCCAGCGGCTGCTCGACGAGGCGCGCCGCTCGCGCGCGGAGGCCGAGGCGATGGGCCGCGCGAAGCAGGAGTTCCTCGCGCTCGTCTCGCACGAGCTGCGCGGCCCGCTGAACGCGATGCTCGGCTGGCTCTCGCTGATCCGCTCCGGGAAGCTCGACCCCGCGCAGGTCGATCGCGCGCTCGCGACCCTCGATCGCAACGCGCACGCGCAGTCGCGGCTGATCGAGGACCTTCTCGACATGTCGCGCGTGCTCGCGGGGAAGATGCGCCTCGAGCTCGACGTGATCGACGTCGCGGCGCTCGCGTCCGACGCGGTCGCGTCGTGGGAGCCCGCCGCGCTCGCGAAGTCGATCGCGCTCTCGAGCGCAGGGTGCCGCGGAGAGCGCGCGCTCGTGCTCGGCGACGCGGCGCGGCTCCAGCAGGTGCTCTCGAACCTCGTCGGCAACGCGATCAAGTTCACGCCGCGCGGAGGGCGCGTCGCGATCACGGTGACGTGCTCCCCCGACCGCGTGCGCATCACCGTGCGCGACACCGGGCCCGGCATCCCCGAGAGCGAGCGCCCTCGCATCTTCGAGAGCTTCCGGCAGGCGGGCTCGGACGGCGGGCGCAGGGAGGCCGGCCTCGGCCTCGGGCTCGCGCTCGTCAAGACGCTCGTCGAGCTGCACGGGGGCGACGTGCACGTCGAGACCCCCGCGGACGGCGTGGGCGCGAGCCTCGTGGTCGAGCTCCCGCGCCGCGATCAGCCCTGATGCTTGTCGCGCTCGGATGGCTGGGGCAGGCTCCGGGCCCGCTTGCCGCCGCTCGCTCGACGTCGCCTCGCTCGCTCCGGTGTCGCTCTCGCGCTGACGCTCGCGCTGGCGGGCTGCGGATCGAGCGCGTCGGAGGAGCCGGCTCCGCCTCCGCGGCGCGAGCGCGAGACGTCGCGCGCGCCCGAGCCGTCGCGCGAGCCCGAGCCGCAGCGTGCGCCGGCGAGCGAGGTGCCGATCGTGCGCGGCAGCCGCCCGATCATGAGCACGCTCTATCAGATCACGATCGTCTCGGACGACGACGCGCGCGCGCACCGCGCGATCGAGGCCGCGCTCGACGAGGTGGAGCGGCTCGGCATCGTGCTCTCGGAGTGGCGCCCCGACAGCGAGGTCACGCGCATCAACGAGGCCGCGGGTCGCGAGCCCGTGCGCGTCGGCGCCGACACGATGGCGAACGTGCGCGAGTCGCTCCGCATCGCGGAGTGGACCGACGGCGCGTACGACATCACGTGGGCCGCGCTGCGCGAGTTCTATCTGTTCCAGCCCGGCGAAGCGCGCGTGCCCGACATGGACGCGGTGCGCGCGCGCCTGCCGCTCGTGAGCTGGCGCGACGTGATCGTCGACGAGGCCGCGAGCACGGTGATGCTGCGCCGCGAGGGCCAGGCGATCGGGCTCGGCGGCATCGCGAAGGGCTGGGCGGTCGATCGCGCGAGCGCGGTGCTGCAGGAGCACGGCTTCCGCGACTTCATGATCTTCGGCGGCGGCCAGGTGCTGGTGCACGGCGCGCGCGGCGACCGCGGATGGCGCGTCGGCATCCAACACCCGCGACGCAGCGACTACATCGGGTTCGTCGAGGCGACCGACGCATCGATCGCGACCTCCGGCGACTACGAGCACGCGTTCCGCGCGCCCGACGGAACGCACTGGCACCACATCATCGATCTCACGACGGGCCTGCCCGCGCGCGGCACGACGTCGGTGACGATCATCGCGCCGACCGGCCTGCTCGCGGACGGGCTCGACACCGGCTGCTTCGTGATGGGCCCCGAGCGCTGCCTCGCGATGCTCGAGCGCCTGCCCGAGCGCGTCGAGGCGGTGATCATCGACGCGGACCTGAAGGTCTGGACGACACCGGGCGTGCGCGAGCGGCTCACGATGCGGGTCGAGCTCGACGCGGAAGGTCGGCTGCCGCGGTAGGCAGTCGCGCTCGCACGCGAGCGGCCCCATGCTCTCCGCCATGCTGAGCACCCCGATCGCTCGCCTGCGCCTCGTCGCGATCATCGAGGCCATCTCCTATCTGGTCCTCCTCTTCGTCGCGATGCCGCTCAAGTACGTGTGGGGCATCCCGCTCGCCGTGCGCGTCGCGGGCCCGGTGCACGGCATCCTCTTCGTCGCGTTCCTCATCGCGCTCTTCCGCGCCGCGGACGCGCGCTCGTGGTCGTGGCGTCGCAGCGCGCTCGTGTTCGCGACCTCGCTCGTGCCCTTCGCGACGTTCTGGATCGATCGCTCGCTGCGCGAGGAGGACCTCGCGCCCGCGCCCGCCACCAGCTGAGCGATCGCCCGATTTCCTCCGCCGCGCGCGCCGTCGTATCCTCGTCGGCGATGAGCGCCGGCGAAGACGGCGCCGAGGGGTGGGGCGACGACGGGGAGTACGGCCGCACCACGATCGGCACCGACATGTTCGGGACCCAGGAGGTCCCCGACTATCCGGCGATCGCGCGGCTCGGAGGCTTCGAGATCCTCGGCCGCATCGCGCGCGGAGGCATGGCGGAGCTCTACCTCGCGCGCTCGCGCCAGGGCGACGGCACCGTGCGCCACGTCGTCGTCAAGCGCGTGCTCACCGAGATGCAGCACGACGCCGAGATGGTGCGGATGTTCGTCGAGGAGGGGCGCATCGCGCGGCGTCTCTTCCACCCGAACGTCTGCCACGTCTACGAGTGCGGCGAGGACCAGGGCCTCACGTACATGGCGCTCGAGTGGGTCCACGGCGTGTCGCTGCGCGACGTGATCCGTCGCTCGCAGCAGCACGGCGGGCTGCCGGTGCCGATCGCGGTGCACGTCATCGCGAAGATCGCGGCGGCGCTCGAGTACGTGCACCACGCGCGCGGCATCGACGGAAAGCCGCTCGCGATCATCCATCAGGACGTCTCGCCCCACAACGTGATGCTCGGCTGGAAGGGCGACGTGAAGCTGCTCGACTTCGGCATCGCGAAGACGAGCGCGCAGGCGCAGATCGCCAGCAATCACCCGCAGGGCAAGTACGAGTACATGTCACCCGAGCAGCTCTGCGGCGCGCCGATCGACGCGCGCAGCGACATCTTCGCGCTCGGCGTGTGCCTCCACGAGGCGCTCTGCGGGCGCTCGCTGCACGGCCGCGAGAGCCTCCCGATGATCATGAGCGCGGTGGTCGAGGAGCCTGCGCCGTCGATCCGCTCGGTCCGCCCCGAGCTCCCCGAGGCGCTCGAGCACATCGTCGCGAAGGCGCTCGCGAAGCGCCCCGAGGATCGCTACCAGAGCGCGGCCGAGATGCAGCGCGCGCTCGAGGCGTGGCTCGATCGCGCGGGCCAGAACGTCAGCGAGGCGCGCGTCGCGCTGATCATCGGCGGCATGTTCGACGCGGAGGACAAGGCGCCGCTGCGTCCCGGCGCCGCGAACATCACGGGCACGCTGCCCGCGATCCTCTCGGGCGAGATCGAGCTGCCGCGCTCCTCGAGCGATCCGCCGCGCGAGCGCCACCGCGAGCCCTCGCTGAGCGACTCCGCGACGCGCACGCTGGTCGACGAGGACGACGAGAAGCCGGAGCGCAGCGTGTCGATCGCGGTGATCGGCGCGGCGATCGGCATCGCGCTCGTCATCCTGATCACGGCGTGGATCGTCCTGGCGGTGCGCTGATCCCGAAGAGGCGCGTCGCGTTGCGCCAGTAGAGGTCCTCGAGCACGTCGCGCGGCAGATCGAGCCCGTCGATCGTCCAGTCGCCCTGGATCGGCGTCGGATGCGCGAAGCGGCGATCCGCGGTCTCGAAGTAGCGGAAGTGCGCCTCGTAGAACACCGGCACGCGCGACGGCGGATCTGCCTCGCGCCCCGCCGAGCCGAGCACCAGCGTGCCGCGCGCGCCGATCTGGAAGTCGGTGCCGAACAGGATGCGCTCGCGGTGGCGCACGAAGAGCGCGCGCATGCGCGCGGGATCGTGGCGGCCGATCTCCGGGATGCGCGCGCCGGTCTCGACGAAGAGGTTCGGATACGCGTCGAGCATGCGCGCGACGGTCTCGGGCTCCTCGGGCGCGTTGCCGAAGTGCGCGCCGAGGAAGCGCGTGCGCGGATGGCGCGCGACGCGTCGCTCGTACTGCTCGAACACCTCGCGCCAGCTCGGCCACGCGCCGTGACCGTCGGGGCGCGCGCCGTGGAAGCTCCACGACGGATGCGCGGAGAGCTCGTCCCAGCGCTCGTTGTCGCGCGTCGCGGGCTCGAAGAACGCCTGGGGATCGCCGCTGTGGATCAGCACCGGCAGCGCGAGCTCGCCCGCCGTCTCGAACACCACGTCGAGCCGCGGATCGTCGACCGCGAGGAGCGATCCATCGGCGAGCGAGATGCCGAGCCCGAGCGCCTTGAACACCTTGAGCCCGACCGCGCCCGCGTCGCGACACGCGTGCAGCGAGCGACGCGCGTAGTCCGCGAAGTCGGCGCGCTCGACGCGCGAGAGATCCAGATGGCAGTACGGGCGCAGCGCGCCGTTCGTGCGTCGCATCGCCTCGGCGGACTCCTCGAGCCCGCCGCCGTTCGGATGCCCGCCCGACGCGTTCAGCGCCATCACGACGCCGCCGTGCTCGCGGAACGTGCGCAGCGCGCGCTCGGCGAGCGCCGGCGGGACGTGCACGTGCACGTCGATGCGCGGGATGTCGGCGAAGCGGCGCGTGCTCGCGCGCGGCGCGTCGGGCCACACCCGCCACGCGATCGCGATCGTCATCGCGGCGACCGCGACCACCAGCCCGAGCCGGCTCCCTCGAGGCGTGCCCCGCATCGCGCGAAGATACTCGCCCGCGCGCAGTGTCGTGGGGGTCGCGCGCAGTGTCGTGCGGGTCGCGCGCGGTGTCGTGGGGGTCGCGCGCAGTGTCGTGGGGTCGCGCGCAGTGTCGTGCGGGTCGCGCGCAGTGTCGTGGGGGTCGCGCGCAGTGTCGTGGGGGTCGCGCGCAGTGAGTTACGGGTCGCGCGCAGTGTCGTGCGGGTCGCGCGCAGTGTCTTGCGGGTCGCGCGCAGTGTCTTGCGGGTCGCGCGCAGTGTCTTGCGGGTCGCGCGCGGCGTCGCGCGACCCGCCGTCACGCCGGCTCGGGTGAGGAACGCTGCCGTTCCTCCGCGATCAGCAGTCCGTCACCTCGCACGCGGTCTGGCACCCGTCACAGAACACGCAGTCGGAGTAGGCGCCGTACGCGGCGACGGCCGGGAGGGGCGCCGCGGCGGCGCACGCCTGGGCGCATGCGTCGGTCGTGCACTCGTTCACGCAGCTCAAGAGCGCCGCGCAGCCGGCCGTCGCCGCGCAGTCGAGCCCCGCCGCCTCGCACACGGAGTCGACCGCGCACTCGACGCACGCCTCGCAGCTCGCGCCCTCGGCTTCACAGCTCGAAGGGCAGTCCGCCGCGCAGCTCTCGGTCGACTCGGCGCCGGGCGTGCACGCGCCGTCTCCGCAGACTGCGCAGTCCTGGGGGCACGACGCGAGCGACTCGCCGGCGGCGCAGACGCCGTCGGGGCAGGGCGGGCAGTCGGCCGGACAGGAGGCGCTCGTCTCCGCAGCGCCACAGGTGCCGTCGCCGCACGTGCTCGGCCCGCAATCGGCCGGGCAGGACCCCGGCGTCTCGCCTGCGCTGCACGTGCGATCGCCGCATGCCGGCCCGTCGGGACAGAAGGCCGCTGCTCCGCACGCGGTCTCGCAGGGACCGCACGCCACGCACTGGGCGAGGTCGAAGTACTCGCTCTGCGCCGACCCCGGGGCGGCCGACGCGCACTCCCGCGCGCAGACCTCATCGTCGGCGCACCCGCTGAGGCACCGCCCGAGGGCGATGCAGTCGGGGCCGCAGTTCTGCCGCACGGTCGCGCATCGTCCTTGCTGCGCGCACTCCTGGCACTCGCCGCAGTCGGTGATTCCCTCGCAGCTCGGGCAGTCCACGGCGCACGAGTCGACCTCCGACTCGTCGCAGGTCCCGTCGCCGCACTCGGGGCCTGCCGTGCAGTCGGCGGGACAGTCCTCGCCGTCGTCGCAGGTGCCGTCGCCGCAGGTGATCGGGGCGCGCGCGTCGGGGCCTCGTCCGCCGTCGAGCGGAGGGGCGCCGGCGTCGCTCCCGCCGCCGGCGTCGCTCCCGCCGTCGCCCCCGCTGTCTCCGCACCCCGCCGCGAGGGCGACGAGAAGAGCGACCCCGAACGACCTCGACCAGCTGCGCCCCATGCACGGACCTCCTCGGTGAGCGAGACCCGTGTATCCGGCGGCGCGCGGCGCGCGCTATCCGCTTCGAGCGCGCGCGTTATCCACTCGCGGCGCGGCGGCGCGTGTCCGAGGGGCTCTCGCCGAAGCGCGCGCGGTACTCGACGCTGAACCGCCCGAGGTGCACGAAGCCGCAGGCGAGCGCCACGTCGGTGACCGATCGCTCGGGCGACTCGAGCAAGAGGCGGCGCGAGAGCTCGAGCCGCCGCTGGCGGTGGAACGCGATCGGCGAGGCGTCGCGGTGCGCGCGGAACGCCGCGGCGATGACGCGTCCGCTCGCGCCGATCGCGCGCGCGAGCTCGGCGCTCGAGACCGGGCGGTCGGCGTTCGCCGCGAGGTACTCCTCGGCGCGTCGCAGCAGCGCGGGCTCCGAGGCTCGACGCGGCTCGACGAGGAGGTGGCTCTCGGTGTGCGGCAGGCCGAGCAGGATCGCGTGGACGATGGTGTCCGCGAGCCGCGCCGCGACCGGAGGTGCGGTCAGCACGCTCGAGCCGGCGCGCACGTCGTCGAGGACGGAGCGCAGCAGGCGGAGCACCGAAGCGCCGCCGCCGCGGGTGAGATCGATGGCGACCTCGAAGCACGGCGCGCCGCGGCCCGAGGCGCCGGCGAGGGCCTCGAAGCTCGCGCGGAGCGTGGCGAGCGGGATCGAGAGCTGGATGCCGCGATAGCCCGCGCCGAGCGTGAACCCGGCGGGCGCGTTCGGGGAGACGATGGCGCCGCTGCGGCCGGGGACGAGCGGCGCCGTGGTCCCCGACTGCTGCGACTCGCCGCCCTTCCGCACCGGCACGACGAGCCCGAACCGCTGCGTGACGTGGGCGGAGTGCGCGCGGATCTCGGCGCGGTAGCCGCTCATCACGATCGCGACGTCGCCGAGCTGCAGGCGCGACGCGCGGAACTCGAAGGGATCGCGGCCGCGCAGCGGCTCGACGCGCACCGGCGAGTTGATCGACGACTGCATCTGCACCGCCTCGTCGAGCGACCGCGTGTGGATCAGCGGGGTGCCGACGAAGTGGTGTGCGTCGCTGGTGCGTGCTGCAGATGGCATGTCGAGGGCGGCGTCAGCTGGGATCGGGTTTCTTGCCGGGCTTGCGGCGGGTGGAGGGCACCAGCGCGTCGAACTTCTTCGCCAGCTCGCCGTCCCCGACGAACGCGAGCTGACCGACCGCGCTGATCTTCCGCACCGACTGCTCGATGCGCCGCATCGCCGCGTCGCGCGCCGCGGTCGCGCTCTTCGCGCCGTGCTTGCGCGACTCCTGCGTGGTGTCGGCGCCCCGCGTCGTGGCGAGCGCCGCGCGCAGCGCGTCGAGGTCGCTCTCGAGCACGCCCGCGAGGCGCGCCTCGTCGGGCTTCGCGGCGGCCCGCGCCACGATCTGATCGCCCGCGGCGAGCACCGACTTGACGACGGTGGGCCGCACCTCGAGGCCGAGCCCCCACGCGCGCTGCGCGCTGGCGCCGAGCTCGTCGGCGCTCGAGATCGTCCGGCGGATCGCCATCACGAGCTCCTTGGCGCGCGCGGCGGCGCCGTTCTGCTCGGCGGTCGCCGCGCCGCGCTCGGCGCGCGTCTGCAGCGCCTCGGGCACCAGCGTGCCGATGGCGGCGATGTCGCGCGAGAGCCCGTCGCGCAGCCCCGCGGGGAGCCTCGGATCGATGCGCGCGCGGTGCTCGGTCGCGAGCTCGAGCGCAGCGAGCGCCATCTGCGTCAGCTCGGTCGGTCCCCGCTTCGTCCGCGTCGTCTTCGCCGTCGCCATGTGTCCCCCCTCGTTGAACGGCCGCGAGCGTATTTCGGGGCGCGCGCGGCGCGCAACGGGGACGACGGCTCAGGGTCTCAGGTCGCGCGCGAGCTCGTCCGCGCGGGTGATCGCGAGGCCGCAGGCGCGGGCCCGGCACACGTAGGCGGTCGGTCCGCCGTTCTGCTGTCGTCGCCCCCCGAGCCGCGACGCGAGCCCCACGTCGCCCGCGCCGGGATCGACCCGGGCGAGCACGCGGTTCGGGGCCCACGCGCGGCGCGCGACGTCGAGCAGCGGGTCTGCTCGCGCGTCGTCCTCGCGCGCGACGATCATCACCTCGGTCGCGCCGCGCGCGTAGCGATCCATCGCGCCGATCAGGTGCCCGAAGCCCATCGGCTGATCGAGCGCGCTGCCCACGTTCGCGCGCAGCACCGACTCCGCGATGCGCTCGTACCGCTCGTCGCCGAGGTGCGCGCCGAGCCGCAGCAGCGCGTGCGCGATCGACGACGTGCCCGAGGGCACCGCGTGATCGTACGCGTCGCGCGTGTGCGCGATCAGATCGCGCGCGTCCTTCGACGCGAAGCGGAAGCTGCGCTCGTCCTCGTCCCAGAAGCGCTCGATCGCGCGATCGACGAGCGCCTTCGCGAAGTCGAGCGCGTCGCGATCCCCCGACGCTTCGTGCACGTCGAGCGCCGCGCCCGCGAGGTCCGCGTGGTCCTCGAGGAACGCATCGATGCGCGCCTCGCCCTCCATCCACACGCGCTTCAGCGCAGCGCCGTCCCACAGCCGCGCGCGCACCGTCGCGAGCGCACGACGCGCCATCTCGAGCAGCGCGCGATCCCCGAGCGCGCCCGACGCGTCCGCGAGCGCGCCGATCATCAGCCCGTTCCACGTCGCGATCACCTTCTCGTCGCGGAACGGCTTCGGCCTCTTCTCGCGCGCGTCGAACAGCTTCGCGCGCGCGGGCTCGAGCCTCGCGCGCGCCTCCTCGACGGTGATCCCGAGCCGCGTCGCGACCACGTCGAGCGCGCGGTTCGCGTGCAGCACCGTCGCGCCGGTGTGCTCGAAGTTGCCGCCCTCGGCGACGCCCCACGCGAGCTTCGCGACCGCGCTCTCCTCGGGCGCGAGCAGCGCGTCGAGCTCCTCGGGGCGCCACACGAAGAACTTCCCTTCTTCGCCCTCGCTGTCGGCGTCCTGCGTTGCGTAGAACGCGCCCTCCGCGTCGGTCATCTCGCGCGTCACCCACGACGCGATCGCGCGCACCGTCTCGGCGTCGCGCGCGTCGCCCCACGCGCGGTGCGCGTCGGCGTAGAGCCGCATCAGGAGCGCGTTGTCGTAGAGCATCTTCTCGAAGTGCGGCACGAGCCATCGCTCGTCGGTCGAGTAGCGATGGAACCCGCCCCCGAGGTGATCCCAGATGCCGCCGGCGCGCATCGCGTCGAGCGCCTTGCGCACCCGCGCGCCCATCGTCGCGTCGCCGGCGTGCGCGGCGCGCAGCATCACGTCGAGCGACATCGTGCTCGGGAACTTCGGGCGGCTGCCGAACCCGCCGTGGGCCTCGTCGAAGCGCGTCGCGAGCTTCTTCGCGGCGCGCGTCGCGACGTCGCTCGGCACGTCGCGCGCATCGCTGCGCGTCGTGGTCGCGCGCACGATGTCGCTCGTGAGCTCGTCCGCGGTGCGCACGATCTCGTCGCGCCGGTGATCCCACGCCTCGCGCACCGCGCGCAGCACGGTCGCGAAGCTCGGCATGCCGTAGCGCTCGACCGGCGGGAAGTACGTGCCCGCGTAGAACGGCTTGCGCTCCGGCGTGAGGAACACGGTGAGCGGCCAGCCGCCGCTGCGCCCCATCATCTGCACGACGAGCTGGTAGATCTGATCGAGGTCGGGGCGCTCCTCGCGATCGACCTTCACGTTCACGAAGAGCTCGTTCATGAGCGCGGCGGTCGCGGGGTCGTCGAACGACTCGCGCTCCATCACGTGGCACCAGTGGCACGCGCTGTAGCCGATCGAGAGGAGGATCGGCTTGTCCTCGGCGGCCGCGCGCGAGAGCGCGTCGTCGCCCCACGGGTACCACTCGACCGGGTTGTGCGCGTGCTGGCGCAGGTACGGCGAGCGCTCTTCGGCGAGGCGGTTCGGCATGGGCGGCACATGGAGCGCCCCCGTCGCGCCGGCAACGCGCGCCCGAGCTGCGGTCGCGACGCTCCGATCGATTGGCCTCGGAGACCATTTCTGCGAGACTGCCGCCCGGTGAGCGAGGGCCGCGACAAGCCGGGGGGAGCCGGCGAGGGAAGCGCGACGCAGAGCAGCGAAGCGCCGCGCTGGGCCGCCGACGAGCCCACGGCCATGTGGGACGAGGGCTCGCTGCGTGATCGCGGGTTCGACGACGTCGCGCAGGCACCGTCGCCGACGACCGGCCCGGCGACCGCGCCCGGTGTCGGCGGAGACGATCGCGCGACGGTGCACTCGGTCCCGTCCGCCGCGCCGCGTCCGGTGGCGCCGCCGCCCGCGGGCGGGCTCAGCTGGCCGATGACGGTGGCGATCGCGACGATCGTCGCGGTGGTCGTCTACTTCGCCGTCCGCCTGCTGATGCGCTGAAGCGCAGGGACACGGCACTGACGGCGCAGCGAGCCGTCGAATTCGGCGGCAGAACGCGATTCTGCAGCGCGGAATCGCCTCCGGCGCCGCCAAGACGCGATTCTGCGACGCCGACTCGCCTCCAGGACGGCGAGGAGGCGATCCTCGCGCCCGAGAACCGCGGTGATTACAGCGCGACTCCCGGGCGCCGCGCCGTTGCCGGCCGAGATCGCAAGCGGGCTGAGGACCCGCGCGCAGCTCGGGGTCGACGGGGGGCGCGCAGCGCCCGGGCCCGCCGCGCCGGTTGGCGGCCGAGATCGCAAGCGGGCTGAGGACCCGCGCGCAGCTCGGGGGGTCGACAGGGGGGGCGCGCAGCCCCCGGGCCCGCCGCGCCGGTTGGCGGCCGAGATCGCAAGCGGGCTGAGGACCCGCGCGCAGCTCGGGGGGTCGACAGGGGGGGCGCGCAGCCCCCGGGCCCGCCGCGCCGGTTGGCGGCCGAGATCGCAAGCGGGCTGAGGACCCGCGCGCAGCTCGGGGGGTCGACAGGGGGGCGCGCAGCCCCCGGGCCCGCCGCGCCGGTTGGCGGCCGAGATCGCAAGCGGGCTGAGGACCCGCGCGCAGCTCGGGGGGTCGACAGGGGGGGCGCGCAGCCCCCCCGGGGCTAGTTGGTGCTCTGGAAGACGACCGGGAAGCTCATCTGGGTCGAGCCGCCCGACGAGGGGAAGCGCCAGCGGCGCACGTTCCGCTCGATGCAGTCCGACAGGTTCCCGACGCCGACGCCACGCGCCGTCGCCTGCGTCACCGTGCCCGAGCCGCCGATCGTGATGTCGACGTCCATGCGCGTCGTGGGCACGTCGCGCATGCCGCGGATCGCGAGCTCCCAGCAGCTCTGGAGGCCGCGCTGCTCGCGCGAGACGACCGCGCGCACCTGCGCCGGCTCGAGCCCTTCGCCGCTGCCATCGCCGCCGCCGCCGCCGGTGCGCTCGCCCGCGGTCGGGCGCGGCGCGATCGGCGCGACGCCCGCCGACGAGCCCTCGTCCGCGAACCGCGCGAACGCCGGATCGAGGGCCTTCGTCGGCGCGGTCGCCGGCGGGGTCGCAGTGGTGGCGGGCGTGCTGCCCGCGCTCGCGCCGCGACGGCCGTGGCCGGCGCGCGCCGTCTCGGTCGGCTGCTCGGGCGCCGGTGCCGCCGGCGTCTCCGGCGTCGGCGCGGCGGCCTCGGGCGCCGGCTGCGCGGGCACCTCGACCGGCGCCTCGCGCGGCTGCTGCGGCTGGGTCGCGACCGGCGGCGTCGTCACCGCCACCATCGGTCCGGGCGTCGCGGCCGGGAGCAGCCGCGGCGCGATGATCAGCGCCATCACGACGCCGAAGCCGAGCGCGCTCGCGATGCCCATCCAGGCGCCGACCGGAAGGCCACGGCGCTCGCGCTCGGCGCGCGGCTGCGCGACCGGCGCCGGTGCGCTCGTCGCGAGCACCGACACCGCGGGCGCGACCGGCGTCGACTTCGGGGCCGCGACGGGCGCGCTCGGGAACGGATCGGGCAGCGCTTCGTCGAGCTCGACCGCGGCGGGCGGCGGCACCGACTTCGCCTTGGTCGCGGGCGCCGGGGCGATCGAGGGCGCCATCAGCTGCGCCTCGTCCGCGAGATCGAGCGAGCTCGCGACGCGCGTGGGCTCGCCCTCGAGATCGTCGAAGCCCTCGTCGTCGAGCGCCGGTGCGGCCGACGCGCCGAGGCGCCCGCCGATCGGCACGACGTTCGAATTCCGCGCAGCCGCCGCGGTCGAGGGCGCCGAGCGGGTCGCGGCCGAGCTCGTGCTCGACGCGGTCGCCGGGCGCGCGGTGCCGGGACGCGACGCGGTCGCGCCGCCCGGGCGTGCCGAGGGCGCCGCGGGACGCGCCGGGGCCGGCGGCTTCGCGGGCGGCATCGTCGGCGGGCGCGCCTCGCTCTTGCGCAGCAGCGCGGCGAGCTCGGGGATGTCCTTCAGCGGGCGCCAGTCGTCGAAGCCCTCGCGCCACGCGAGCGAGTCGCCGGTGACCGCGCCGGTCGAGATCTTCCGCGAGATCTCCTCGCGGCGCATGGGGCCGACCGGGACGTCGTTGATCGCGACGTGCCACTGGTCGAGCGCCGTCGTGCGCGGCGCCTCGGGCGTCAGCGAGGGCGGGCCCGCCGCGACGCTGCGCCGGAAGTCGGCGCCGAGCGCCGAGCGCGGCGCTGCGGCAGGGCGCGTGGGCGCGGGGCCGACGTGCGATCCCCCGCGCTGGGTGCGGCGCGATGCCCCTGCCGGGTTGAGCAGGCCCGACCCGCCGCGGCTGGTCGACGCGGGCGCAGGGCGCGCGGCGCCCGGACGGCTCGTCCCCGCGGACGCCGCGGGCGTCGGCGCGACGGAGGCGCTGGCCTTCGCGTCGGGCGAGGACGTCTCGTCGATCGCCTGATCCGCGCGCAGCACGATGCTGTTGCCGCATCGACGGCAATCCATCTTCAGCGTGCGACCGGCGACCTTCTCGTCGGCGATCTGGTACTTCGCCTTGCAGTTGGGGCAGAGGAACTTCATCCGAAATGCGCTCCACCGTGCGAGAGGGCGGGTCGACGGAAGGAAAGGTCTGAGCTGGTCAACGGGGCCGTTAGAGCAGGCTCATCAGGTGTTCTTTGATTCCGCGCTTCGTCTCTTCGTCCGGGGCGCTGCCGATCGCGCGCTCCCAGATCTCGATCGCGCGGTGCTTGAAGCCTGCGCGTTGATAGAGGACCGCGAGGTTCTTCAGGGCTGCGAAGTTGCGCGGCGCGAGGTCCACCGCGGTCTCCATCTCGTGGATAGCCTCGAACAGATTGTCGCGCCGACCGTACAGCAATCCGAGGTGGTAGTGGAGGCGGAAGGAAAGCGGGTCGATCCCCACACCTCTCCGCAAGTGTGCGATGGCGTCGTCGATGTTCCCCGCTTTGTACGCCTCGATGCCCGACGTCAGCGCGTCGGACGCCTGTGACGAGAGCTCCTCGTCCTCGTCGCGCTCGTTCGTGGTGCCTTCCAGCGCGCGCTCGATCGCCTGCGTGACGTCGGAGATCTTGAACGGCTTCTCGAGGAACACCTGGACGCCGTACGACTCGCGCAAGTCCTCGGCGAAGCGCCATCCGCGATAGATGGCGCTCAGCATGATGATCGGGATGTGCCCGTACTTCTGGCTGCCCTTGATGCGACGGCAGATGTCGAAGCCGTGGATCTCGGGGAGCATCGCATCGAGCAGGATCAGATCGGGCACGTGCTCGCGCACCATCTGGAGCGCGTCGCCGCCCTTCGCGGCCTCGAGCACCTGGTAGCCGCGCTCCTGGAGCACGCGGCGGAGCATGCGGCGGATGTCGTCCTCGTCGTCGACGACGAGCACGCGCTTCACGCGATCGGGCGCGCGCAGCGCGCTGGCGATCTCTTCCTTCGGGAGCGGGCCGACGCGCGAGTCGAACACCGGGTCGAGCGTCGGCAGGCGTCGCTCCGTGGGGCGCGTGCCGGGCTGCGTTCCCGGGCGCGTGCCGGCGTTCGTGATGCGGCGCGGAGGAGGAACGCCCGGCGGGGTCGCCTGCGCGTCGAGATCGTCGCTGCCGATCACGGCGCGCGTGCGCGCTCGCGGGAGCGGAGGCGGCGCGGCGCTGCGGATGCCGAGCGACTCGAGGTAGTCCGCCGGCGCGTTGGGCCCGACGTAGTGCGGCTCGCCGCGATCGAGCTGCTGGTACGCGGCGTCGATCACCTCCGCGAGGTGATCGTGCAGCGCGACGTACGGGTGCACGGTGCGGCCGGTGACGAACTCGATCTCGTCGATGACGCGCCGATCGTCGGGGTCGGCCATCGCGAGGAAGATCTCCTCGTCCTTGACGGAGAACGGCAGGATGAGCGACTGCCGCGCGACGTCGATCGGGACGAGCCGCAGGTTCTGCGTCGGGACGACGACCTGCGAGAGATCGATGCCGGGCACGCCGTGCTGCTCGCTCAGCGCGCGCAGCAGATCGACCTCCTCGAGCTTGCCCGATCGCATCGCTGCGGACGCGAGGCGTGTCCCGGGGCTGCGTCGTTGCTGATCGAGCAGGTCGTCGAGCTCACCGGGCGTCACGAGCTTCTGCTTGAGGAGGATCTTCCCCAGCTGCTTCTTGTCGCCCGGGCCGGCCATTCAGCGAGACACGGATCCTACGCGAGGTCCGGTCTCGCCGTAAACGAGGAACGCAGGCTTACAACCCAGATACGATCCGGTACTCGCCGTTCTCGCGCACCAGCTCGAGGCGATTGTCGGCGAGGCGTCGCGCCCAGCGCTCGCCCTCGGCGGTCTGGACCTTGAAGCGACCAGTGTACGTGAAGTCGACGACCACGCGATCGCTGCGGAACGTGACGCGGCGGTAGCGCATCTCGTAGCGCACCTCGATCACGTCCTCCGCGAGCCGCGCGACGCGCTCCTGCAGGAGGCCGTAGTCGATGTCGTCCTCGGTCGTCGGCGTGCCGTTGTCGTCGTAGTAGCTCTCGGACACGAGGCGCAGGATCTGCCCGGGGTTCCGGGCCTCCATCGCGTGTCGGTACTGCTCGACGAACTCGACGACCTCGCGGTTGTCGTCGGTGTCCTCGACGTCGGTGTTCGGGATCATCCGCGCGGCGCAGCCCGTGGAGGCGACGGCGAGCAGGGACATCAGGGCGAGTGGACGCATCGATCGCATGAGCGGATGGACGCCGAACGGGCGCGCGGGCCGAAGGTATTCCGCGGGCGCGCCCGGGGCCAGCTCCGTCGTCAGAACTGCGCGACCCAGCCGCGCACCCACTCGGCGGCGTCCTGGTCGGGGCACGGGTTGTCGGTCGCGTCGAGCTCGAGGCGCTCGCCGACGCGCTTCGCGCCGAGCTCGGTCAGCAGCGCGTCCCACTTCTTCGGGCCGCCGAGGAAGCTGTCCTTGTAGTTGCGATCGCCGAGGCCCACGAGCCCGTAGCGCACGCGCGAGAGATCGGGGCGCTGATCGCGGAGCTCGTCGAAGAGCGGCTCGATGTTCTGCGGGATGTCGCCGATGCCGGTGCTCGACGTGATCAGGAGGACGACCGACTGGGCCGCGAGATCCGCGTCGCCGAGCCCGCCTTCCTTGAAGAGCGCGGTCTCGTGGCCGAGCGCGTCGAGCGTGTCCTTCACCACGTCCCCGACCATCTCGGCGTTGCCCGACTCGCTCCCCACGATCATGAAGATCTTCACGGCGGGCGATGATGGTGTAGCCGCGAGATCGTCTCAAGGACCGATCGTGATCGGCGTCACTCGCGACGGCATCACGTGCGTGGGACGATCGGGCTCTTGAGCGGCGCGCACGCGGAGAGTAGGGTCCGCGCGCGATGAAGTACCGGGTCACGATCGACGGGCGCGAGCGCGAGGTGGACGTGACCATCGCGCCGAGCGGAGCCATCGCGGTCACGCTCG
The DNA here is from genome assembly GCF_000737325.1 of Sandaracinus amylolyticus. NCBI lineage: Bacteria > Pseudomonadati > Myxococcota > Polyangiales > Sandaracinaceae > Sandaracinus > Sandaracinus amylolyticus. The sequence goes on along the minus strand of NZ_CP011125.1, from coordinate 6,326,079 downwards.
ACGGTGCGAAGGTCGACGGCGAGGTGCGGCCGGTGCCGGGCGGCGTGAGCGTGCGGCTCGGCGCGCGCGTGCACGACGTGATCGTGGCGAACGCGGGTGGCGACGAGGTGCAGCTCGCGGCGGGCGCGGCGCGCGCGGTCGCGCACGTGCTGAGCGAGCGGGCGCGCGCGGATCGCAAGCGCGCGGGTGGTGGCGCGAGCGCGAAGGAGCTGCGCGCGCCGATGCCGGGCCGTGTCGTGCGCGTGCTGTGCGCGGCGGGCGAGAGCGTGACGGCGGGCCAGCCGCTCGTCGTCGTCGAGGCGATGAAGATGGAGAACGAGCTCCGCGCGCCGGGCGACGCGACCATCGCGCAGGTGCACGTGAGCGAGGGCGCGAGCGTCGAGGGACGCGCGCTGCTCGTGACGTTCGGCTGACGAGCGATCAGCGGATCCCGTAGTCCTTGATCTTGTAGAGCAGCGCGCGATGGCTGATCTCGAGCAGCCTCGCCGCCGCCGTGCGGTTCCCGCCGGTCTGCTCGAGCGCGCGACGGATGAGCGTCTCCTCCATCCAGCGCGCCGTCTTCTTGATCGAGAGCTCGTCGCTCGCGAGCGCGACGAGGCGCGCGTCTTCCTTCCGCTTCACGCGCTCCGGGAGATCCACCTCGCCGATCACGTCGCGCTCCGCGAGCACCATCGCGCGCTCCACGACGTTCTCGAGCTCGCGCACGTTGCCCGGCCAGTGATAGGCGAGCAGCATCTTGCGCGCGGCCTCGTCGACGCCGCGCACGCGCGTACCGAGCCGCGTGTTGTTGCGCGCGACGAAGTGATCGACGAGCAGCGGCACGTCGTCCTTGCGATCGCGCAGCGGCGGCACGGTGAGCGGCAGCACGTTGAGGCGATAGAAGAGGTCCTCGCGGAACGTGCCCTCGCGCACCTCGCTCTCGAGATCGCGCACCGTCGCCGCGACGACGCGCACGTCGACCTTGCGATCCTTGGTCTCGCCGACGCGCCGCAGCGTTCCTTCCTGCAGCACGCGCAGCAGCTTCACCTGCAGCGCGAGCGGGAGCTCGCCGATCTCGTCGAGGAAGATCGTGCCCTCGTGCGCTGCCTCGAAGAGCCCCGTCTTGTCGCTCGTCGCGTCGGTGAACGCGCCGCGCTTGTGCCCGAAGAGCTCGCTCTCGAGCAGTGACTCCGGGATCGCGCCGCAGTTCACCGCGACGAACGCCTTGCTCTTGCGCGGACCCCGATCGTGCAGCGCGCGCGCGACGAGCTCCTTGCCCGTGCCGCTCTCGCCCTGGATCAGCACCGTCGTCGCGACCTCGGCCGCGCGATCGACGACGCGGAAGACGCGGTGCATCGCCTCGCTGCGGCCGATCATCGTCTCGAAGCGGGCGCTCTGGGCGCGCTCCTCGCGCAGCGCCTGGTTCTCGCGGCGCAGCTGCTCGCGCTCTTCCGCCTTGCGCAGCGCGAGCAGCACCTCGTCCTGCTTGAACGGCTTGCTCACGTAGTCGTACGCGCCCGCCTTCATCGCCTCGATCGCGAGATCGACCGAGCCGAACGCGCTCATCACGATCACGACCGCGTCCGCGCCGCGTCGCTTGAGCTCCTTCGTGAGCTCGATGCCGCTCATGCCGCCCATCCGCACGTCGGCGATCACGAAGTCGGGCGCGCTCGCGTCGATCGTCTCGAGCGCCTGCTCCGCGCTCGCGCACGTCTCCACCTCGTAGCCGTGCTTCCGCAGCATCGTGCGCAGCACGAGCCGCAGGTTCTCCTCGTCGTCGACGACCAGGACGCGCGCGCTCATCCGGCGCGAGCATACCCGTTGGAAACGCGCGCGGGCAGCGACGACGCAGCACACGACGACGGCGAGGTCGCGCGAGCGCAGCGGCCGGTGCGCCGATCGTCCGGAGGTGGAGCGATGCATTCAGGCAATCGGCTCGGGGCGGTGCTGTCCGTCCTGATCGCGCTGGTGATCACGACGGGCTGCTTCGAGCGGAACACGGGGGCGATCGTCCCGCGGCTCGGGAACGTGCAGGAGGTGCGGCTCACGACCGGCGGCTTCCGCAACGTCGATCTCGTGCTGCTCGTCGACGACTCGGGATCGATGGAAGAGGAGCAGGACATCCTCGAGGAGCGCATCGCCGATCTCGTGCGCGATCTGACCACGCCGCCCGACGAGAACGGAGATGGACGGGCCGACTGGGGGGCGGTCGATCGCCTGCGCGTCGCGATCGTGACGACCGACATGGGCACGTCGGGCGTGCCGGCGCCGGACGGCGTCGGCGTCTGCGAAGGGCTCGGTGACGACGGCGAGTACCAGAGCGCGGCGTCGTGCAGCGGCGCGGAGCTCGGGCTGCAGGTCTACCAGACCGGCGAAGACGCCGGCGCGTTCGCGGCGCGAATCGGCTGCATCGTCGACTCGCTCGGTCTGAACGGCTGCGGCATCGAGCAGCAGCTCGAAGCGGCATCGCGCGCGGTCGAGCGTGGCAGCGACGTGCCCGACGGGTTCCCCGCGGAGGACGCGATCCTCGCGGTGCTCGTGCTCAGCGACGAAGAGGACTGCTCGCTCGAGCAGCCGGACGCGTTCTACGCGGAGTTCGAGCGCACCGGTCGCGTGAACCTGCTCTGCCAGGACGCGGCGCTGGGCGCGAACGGCGCGAGCCAGGCGTGGCTGCGCTCGATCGACTCGCTCGCGACGCGGCTCGCGGCGGGACGCGAGGACGGCAGCTTCGTCTTCGGCGCGATCACCGGTCTGCCGATCGATCTCTCGGGGGAGAGCCCCGCGACGATCCTCGCCGATCCGCGCATGGTCTACGGCGAGCGCACCGACTCGATGAACCGGCGAGTTCCCACCGCGGCGTGCACCTCGGAGAACGGCGACGCGACGCCGGCGCGGCGCATCGTGGAGGTCGCGAGCCGCTTCGAGCGCTCGGTGCTGCACAGCATCTGCTCGGACGACTTCGGTCCCGCGATCCAAGAGGTGACGCGCGCGATCGCGCAGCAGATCGGCGAGTTCTGCCTGCCGCGCCGCATCCCGCTGGTCGGTGAGCGCGTCGAGTGCGAGCTGCGCGTGAAGCTCGCCGAGGGCGAGTCGTGCGATCGCGCGCGCGGCCAGACCGAGGTCGAGCGCGACGACGGACGCGCGGTGTGTGTCGTCGACCAGGTCGCGGCCGACGGCTCGACGGGGCAAGGCTACTTCTACGCCGACAGCGAGGAGTGCCCGCAAATCGTCTTCACCGACGCCGCGCGCCCGCCGCTCGGCGCGTCGGTCGTCGCGTCGTGTTACTTCGAGACGCCGCGCGACGGCGGAGCCCCGCCGACGATCGAAGAGGACGCCGGCTCGCCCACCGGTCCCTGATCGATCGCGTGACGAGATCGCCCGGCCCGCGCCCGCTCGGTGTCAACCGAGTTGGCGCGGGCTTCGCGCTTCGAGCCGCGGATCCCCCGTGATTCGCTCGGCACGCGCGGTGGATCGGACCTTGCGCACGGAACGACCCGGTCTCGCTCGATCGTGGCCTCCAGGCATTGATCGGGACGACACCGGGACTGTATCGTTGGCCCGCCCGTGAGACGCGCAGCGTTGGAACGACGCGTCGGACGGGGAGCTTCTGGAGGATTTTCGATGGGTCTTCGTCGGAGGAAGATCGGGACCGCGCTCGTGATCGCGGCGATCGGCATCGTGGGGATGGGGTGCTTCGAGCGCTCGCTCCAGCCGGTCAACCCGTGCACGCGCTCTCGCGCAGGCGACAACATCCGCGTCGAGAGCGTCGACGAGGTCGATCTGCTCTTCATGATCGACAACTCGAACTCGATGGCCGAGGAGCAGACCTCGCTCACCGAGGAGCTGCCGACCCTGGTGCGCGTGCTCGCCTCGGGTGATCGCGACGGCGACGGCATGCAAGACTTCGAGCCGGTGCGCTCGCTGCACATCGGCGTCGTCACCAGCGACATGGGCGTCGGTGGCTTCGAGGTCCCGACCTGCGACGGCGGCCTCTTCGGCGCCAACGCGGGCGACGACGGCGTGCTCATCACGCGCGGCCGCACGTCCATCCCGGGCTGCGAGGCGACGTACCCGAACGTCTTCGACTTCCAGCGTGATCGCGACGATCCCATGACGTTCGCGGCGGACGTCGCGTGCGTCGCGACGACCGGCACCGGCGGCTGCGGCTTCGAGCAGCAGCTCGAGGCCGTTCTCAAGGCGCTCTCGCCCGCGTCGGCGCAGCCGTGGACGGTCGCGGACTACGTGCCGCCGTTCTTCCACAACAGCACGCTCGGCCACTCGGGCCCCGGCGGCGCGAACGACGGCTTCATCCGCCCGAACTCGGCGCTCGCGGTCATCCTCGTCACCGACGAAGAGGACTGCTCGACGCCGAACCCGGCGCTCTTCGATCCGGGCAGCCCGGACTTCAGCTCGGTCGACCTCAACCTCCGCTGCTTCTCGTTCCCGGCGCAGGTCCACCCGGTCGAGCGCTACGTCCGCGGCATCGACGGTCGTAGCGGTCTGCTCGGCCTCCGCCAGAACCCGAACCTGCTGATCTTCGCCGGCATCGTCGGCGTCCCGGTCGAGTCGGTCTCGGATCCGAGCGCGATCAACTACGAGGAGATCCTCGCGCACCCCGACATGATGGAGATGATCGACCCGTCGATGCCGACGCGTCTTCGTCCCTCGTGCAACGTGCCGGGCCGCGGCGTCGCGTTCCCGCCGCGCCGCATCGTGCGTGCCGCGCAGGCCATCGAGCAGGCGGGCGGCAGCGCGACCATCCAGTCGATCTGTCAGGAGAGCTACGCCGGCGCGCTCGACGCGATCATCGCGAAGATCGCCGACGCGCTCGGTGGCGCGTGCCTCCCGCGCGACCTGAACCCGGATGCCGAGGGCTTCGTCCAGTGCGACGTCTTCGAGATCCTTCCGGCGACGGGCGACACGACGAGCTGCGAAGGCCTGCCCGGCCGTGACCCGGACTTCGCGGAGACCGTCGACGTCAACGGCGTCCCGCGTCAGATGTGCAAGGTCATCCAGATCAGCCCCGCGGCGGCGGGTGGCGGCGGCCAGGGCTGGTTCTACGAGACCGCCGAGGCGGCGGTGCCTGGCAGCGACATCGGCGAGCTGTGCGGTGCCGACGGCCAGCGCATCTCGTTCGCCGGCATCAGCCCGACGACGAACTCGGACATCCGCCTGGAGTGCCTCCAGACGGTGCGCCCGGGCGCGGGCACGCCGGGCTCGATCGGCGACTTCTGCGATCCCGCCGCGGCGGACCAGTGCCCCGGGCTCGACCCGGCGAACCGCTCGGGCATCCTCGCGTGCGACGCGGCGGACCGCACCTGCCGCGTGCCCTGCGAGAACGACTCGCAGTGCACCGCCGCGGGCCTGCTCGGCGACACCTGCGACGACCGCCCGTGGCTCGACGCGGTCGGCGCGAACGATCCCGACATCAGCGAGGAAGAGCGTGCGCGCCGCATGATGGCGATCCCCGCGGGGACCGACCCGAATTCGCCGCACAACTTCTGCGTGAACCCGACCTGCATCTGACGCAGCGTCGAACCTGACGAAAAAGGCCGGTGAGCGTCGCTCACCGGCCTTTTTCGCGTCCATTGACACTGCTCTTGTGTTCAGTCAGTGGATCGGATCCACGCCGTGGATCGCGCTCCGTACGTCCCGCTCTGGGTGAAGACGAACCACTCGTTCCTCGAGGGCGCGAGCCACCCCGAGGAGCTCGTCGACCGCGCCCACCAGCTCGCGCTGCCCGCCATCGCGATCACCGACCGCGACGGCGTGTACGGCGTCGTGAAAGCGCACGTGCGCGGCAAGGAGCTCGCGAGCGCAGGCGGCGACGGGCAAGCAGAGCGTTCGCACGGCGCGCAACGCGTGATCGTCGGCGCGCAGGTGACGGTGCTCGATCGCGACGCGCCTCGTGACGCGATCGCGACCAGCGGGACGCTCCCGGGCACGCGCCGCGTGGTGCTCCTCGCGCAGAGCCGTGAGGGCTACGCGCGCATCGCGCAGCTGCTCTCGAAGGGCCATGCGCGGGCCGAGGCGAAGAACCTCGCGCGCGTGACCTGGGACGAGCTGTGCGAGATCGGCGACGGCGTGATCGCGCTCGCGCCCGATGCGCGCTCGCTCGAGCGCATCGCCGACGCGTTCGAAGGCCGCGCCTACGCGATGCTCACGCGCCACCTCGAGGCGCCCGATCGCGACCTCGAGCGCGCGCTGCGCGAGGTCGCGCGACGCCGCGCGATCCCGACCGTCGCCGCGATCGAGGTCCTCTATCACACGCGCGCGCGGCAGCCGCTGCAGGACGTGCTCACGTGCATCCGCCACGGCGTCACGCTCACCACCGCGGGCCGCCACCTCCGCGCGAACGCGGAGCACGAGCTGCCCACGCCCGCGCAGATGCGCGCGCTCTTCGAGGACGATCTCGCGTCCGTCGATCGCACGCTCGAGGTCGCCGCGCGCTGCACGTTCGAGATGAGCGCGATCCGCTACGTCTATCCCGCCGAGCGCCTGCCCGCGGGCGAGACGCAGCAAGGATGGCTGCGCGCGCTGACGCTCGACGGCGCGCGACGTCGCTATCCGATGGGCGTCCCCGACGACGCGATGACGCAGATCGAGAAGGAGCTCGCGCTGATCGAGGACCTCGACTACGGCGGCTACTTCCTGACGATGTGGGACGTCGTCCGGTTCTGCCGCGAGAAGGGGATCCTCTGTCAGGGCCGCGGCAGCGCGGCGAACTCGATCGTCTGCTTCTGCCTCGGCATCACCGCGATCGATCCGGTGCGCATGGATCTGCTCTTCGAGCGCTTCCTCTCGAAGGAGCGCGCGGAGCCGCCCGACATCGACGTCGACATCGAGCACGAGCGGCGCGAGGAGGTCATCCAGTACGTCTACGAGCGCTGGGGCCGCCGCCACGCCGCGATGGTCGCGAACCTCATCCGCTACCGCGCGCGCAGCGCGCTGCGCGACGTCGGCAAGGCGCTCGACCTCCCGCAGCTCGTGCTCGATCGCGCGGCGAAGACGCTCGACGTGTACGCGGTGTCGATCGACGAGCAGGCGATGAAGAACGCGGGGCTCGATCTCGAGATCCCCTCGGTGCGCCACCTGCTCGCGCTCGTGCGGCAGATCCAGGACTTCCCGCGCCACCTCGGGATCCACCCCGGCGGCTTCCTCCTCGGCAGCGAGCCCGTCGACACGCTCTGCCCGATCGAGCCCGCGACGATGGAAGGGCGCACCGTCGTGCAGTGGGACAAGCAGGACGTCGAGGACCTCGGCCTCTTCAAGGTCGATCTGCTCGGCCTCGGCGCGCTCACGGTCGTGCACCGCGCGTTCGATCTCCTGCGCGATCACGACGAGATCGATCTCGAGATCGCGACCGTGCCCGCCGAAGATCCGACGACGTTCCAGATGGTCTCGCGCGGCGACACCGTCGGCGTCTTCCAGATCGAGTCGCGCGCGCAGATGGCGATGCTCCCGCGCCTCCGACCGCGCACCTTCTACGATCTCGTGATCGAGGTCGCGATCGTGCGCCCCGGTCCGATCCAGGGCGACATGGTGCACCCGTACCTGCGCCGCCGCGCCGGGCTCGAGCAGGTCACGTACCCGCACCCGAAGCTCGAGCGCGTGCTGAGCAAGACGCTCGGCGTCCCGATCTTCCAGGAGCAGGTCATGAAGCTCGCGATCGAGTGCGCGGGCTACTCCGGAGGCGAGGCCGATCGACTGCGCCGCGACATGGCCGCGTGGCGCTCGAAGGGACGCATCGAGGCGCACCGCGAGCGCCTGATCACGCGCATGGTCGCCGACGGGATCCCGCAGGACTTCGCGGAGCGCGTCTTCCACCAGATCAAGGGCTTCGGCGAGTACGGCTTCCCCGAGTCGCACGCCGCGAGCTTCGCGCTCATCGCGTACGTGACCGCGTGGCTCAAGTGCCACCACCCCGCGGTCTTCGCGTGCTCGATGCTGAACGCGTGGCCGATGGGCTTCTATCACCCGTCGACGATCGTCGAGGACGCCAAGCGCCACGGCGTGCGCGTCCTTCCGATCGACGTGCGGCGCTCGAAGTGGGACTGCACCCTCGAGCACGTCACCGGCGAGCCGCGCTGGGCGCTGCGCATGGGCCTTCGCTACGTGCGCGGCTTCGGCAGCCGCGAGAAGGCCGCGTTCGAGCGCGCGTGGGCGAGCGAGGTCGCGATGGACGATCTCGCGTCGTTCGTGCGCACCGTGCGCCTCTCTCGCCGCGCGCACGAGGCGCTCGCGGAGGCGGGCGCGCTCGCGGGCTACGGGCTCGATCGCCGCAAGGCGATCTGGGAGGTGCGCGCCCTCGCGACCGAGCACGAGGGCGATCTCCCGGTGATGGACGCGCCGAGCGCGAAGAAGGGCGCGAAGTTCCGCGCGCTCGCGCCCGGCGAGTCGATCTCGTGGGACTACCGCGCGAGCATGCACAGCACGCGCGGTCATCCGATGGAGCGCCTCCGCGAGGCGCTCTCGGCGCGCGACATCCCTGACGCGCGCACCGTCGCCTCGATGCGCGACGGCGCGCGCGTGCGCTACGCGGGCATCGTCATCTGTCGGCAGCGCCCGGGCACCGCGACCGGCGTGACGTTCATGACGCTCGAGGACGAGACCGGCTTCGCGAACGTCGTGATCTGGCGCGACGTGTTCCAGCGCTTCGACGTCGTCGGCAAGACCGCCTCGTTGCTCGAGGTCGAGGGACGCATCCAGTCGGCCGACGGCGTGGTGCACGTGATCGCCGAGGTGCTGCGCGATCTCGGCAAGGACGAGCGCATGTTGAGGAGCGCCGAGGAGGTCCCGCGGTCGCGCGACTTCCATTGATCGCTGATCCCGAGCAGGACCCGGATCACGTTGGTGCTCATGTACGTCCACGCGCACGATCCGGTCCGCGGCCTCGCGGTCTGGTACTTCCGCGACGCGACCGACGAGGACTGGGCGCAGCACTTCGCGCACCTCGACGAGATCGCGACGTGGTCGCGCACGACGGGCAAGCGCGCTGCGTGCGTGCTCGTGGTCGGCCGCTTCGACGTGCCCGACGCGAAGCGTCGCGCCGAGCTCGCGTGGCACACCGAGCAGCCGGGCTACGATCCCTACGTCGCGTTCATCGCGCCCAACGCGGCGGTGCGCGGCGCGCTCACCGTGATGAGCTGGCTCCAGAAGAAGCCGCGCTTCGAGAGCGGGTTCGTGAGCTCGCCCGAGGAGGCGCAGGCGTGGCTCGAGGAGCGCCGCGGCGAGCCGCTGCCCGCGCTCGGGCGGATGATCGACGGCGTGCTCGCGCGCGCCGGCCACGCCGCCCCGCGCGCCCCCGTGATGCAACGCGGGGGAGCTTGAGCGCCGATCCCGGTACCATCTCGGACGCGATGCGCAGTCTGCTCGGCCCCTCTCCGCTCGTTCCGCTCTTCGTCGTCCTGCTCGCCGCGTGCGGCGGCCCTTCGAGCTCCCCGCCCGAGCCCGACGCGTCCTCGCCGCCAGACGACGACGCGGGCGAGGCTCCGGAGTGCACCTCCGACGTCGCTTGCGACGACGACCTCTTCTGCAACGGCGCCGAGCGCTGCGTGAGCGGCGCCTGCACGAGCGGCAGCGCGCCCTGCGACGAGGGCGACGCGTGCGACGAGGAGACCGACGCCTGCCTCGATCCCTGCGACCTCGACGCCGACGCCGACGACGACGGCCGCGACGCCATCGCGTGCGGCGGCGACGACTGCGACGACGGCGATCGCAACCGCTTCCCCGGCAACCCCGAGGTCTGCGACGCGGCCGACCACGACGAGGACTGCGACCCTCGCACCTTCGGCGTGCGCGACGGCGACGGCGACGGCTTCCCCGACGCCGCGTGCTGCAACGACGCCCCCGACACCCGCCACTGCGGCTCCGACTGCGACGACACCCGCGCCGCCGCGCACCGCGGCGCGACCGACAGCTGCAACGGCCTCGACGACGACTGCGACGGGCTCAGCGACGAGGGCGCGCTCCGCAGCTACTACCCCGACGACGACGGCGACGGATACGGGCGCGAGGGCGCGACGCCGGTGATGGCGTGCAACGCGCCGGCGCGGCACGTCGAGGACGACGCGACCGACTGCGACGACACCGTGCGCCTCCGTAACCCCGCGGCGACCGAGCTGTGTGACGGCATCGACAACAACTGCGATGGCGCCACCGACGAGGCCGGCTCGCGCACCTACTACCGCGACTCCGACGGCGACGGCTACGGCGACCCCGGCACCACCGTCACGCGCCTCGACTGCGTCATCCCGAGCGGCCACGTCGCGCTCGGCAACGACTGCCGCGACGGCGACGCGGACATCCATCCCGGCGCGACCGAGCGCTGCGATCGCATCGACTCCGACTGCACGCTCCCCGGCGCCGCCGCGGGCGGCGAGGACCTCGCCGAAGACGGCGATCGCGACGGGCACGCCCCGCTCGCCGCGACCTGCACGGCGGGCTTCCCGAAGGACGACTGCAACGACGCCGATCGCTTCTCGTTCCTCGGCGCGCCCGAGGTCTGCGACGGGCGCGACAACGACTGCGACGGCACCGCCGATCCCCAGCCCGCGATGAACGCGTGGTGCGGCGTCGGCTACGCCTGCGACGGCGGCACCTGCGAGCCGCGCCGCACGATCGAGGTCGGCCCCGACGACGAGGCGTGCGCGCTCGAGGGCACGGCCGCGTACTGCTGGGGCGCCAACGACGAGGGACAGCTCGGCGACGGCACGACCGCGCCGCGTCCCGGCGCGGTCGCGGTCAGCGGCGGCTTCGCCTTCGAGCAGCTCGGGGTCGGACCGTCGTCGAGCTGCGGCGTGCGGAGCGACGGAGCGCTGCTGTGCTGGGGCAGCGGCGCCTCGCTCGGTGAGCCCGAGGGGCCCGACCGCCTCGGTCCGAGCACGCCGATGCCCGGCACGAGCGACGTCGTCGAGGCCTCGCTGCGCTACTCGAACGGCTGCTTGCGGCTGCGCAACGGGCGCGTGCGCTGCTGGGGCAACAACGGCTCGGGCCAGCTCGGCGCGGGCGCGGTCGGGCGCAGCGACACGCCGATCGACGTGATCGGGATCGACGACGCGGTCGCCGTCGACACCGGCGGCAGCTTCGCGTGCGCGCGCCGCCGCGACGGCACGGTGTGGTGCTGGGGCGCGCCGAGCCAGCTCGGCCGTGGCCCCACCGTCGGGGACACGCACGTGCCCGGCCCGGTCATGGGCCTCTCGGGGGTGCGCCAGCTCGACCTCGGCTCGCTGCACGCGTGCGCGCTGCTCGCGACCGGCGAGGTCCGCTGCTGGGGCAGCGGCTCGGGCGGCTTGATCGACGGCACCATCTCGACCGCGTCGGCGCCACGCACCGTCGCGGTCGGCTGCGACGTCGCCGAGATCGCGGCGGGCTCCACCGCGACGTGCGCGGTGTGCACCGACGGCCACGTGCGCTGCTGGGGCTCGGGGCTGCCGGTCGGCGACGGCGTGAGCAGCGGCGTCGGGCGCGGTCCGCTCACGGTCGCGGGCATCGACGACGCGGTCGAGATCGCGATGGGCCACGCGGCCTGCGTGCGGCGTGCGACGGGGGACGTGGTGTGCTGGGGCGAGCGCGGCTCGCCCGTGGTCGGCGACGGAGGTCAGCGCTTCGCGGCGCCGGTCGCCGGCATCTCGGGCGCGACCGCGATCGCGGCCGGCGCGCAGCACGGGTGCGCGATCGTCTCTGGCGCCGTGCGGTGCTGGGGCGCGAGCGGCCAGGGGCGGCTCGGCGTGCCCGCGGGCCGCCCGGCGTGGGGGCCGGTCGACGCGGGCGTGACGGGCGCGAGCGCGATCGCGCTCGGGTGGCGGCACAGCTGCGCGCTGCGCGGCGGCGAGGTCTGGTGCTGGGGCGACAACGCGGAGGGCGAGCTCGGCGACGGCACGCTCGTCGTGCGCTCGACGGCGGCGCCGGTGGTGGGCGGGCTCGGCACGGTGACCTCGGTCGACGCCGCACTGGGCACGAGCTGCGCGACGGAGAGCGACGGCGACGTCTTCTGCTGGGGCGACGGCGGGTCCAGCTTCCTGCCGGGCGGCGTCGACTCCGCGACGCCGATCGAGGTGGCGATCGACACCGGCGTGCTGGCCCTCGGCAGCGGCTTCGCGTGCGGCGTGCAGCCCGGCGGCTCGTGGTGCTGGGGCTCGAACGTCAGCGGTCAGCTCGGGCGAGGCGACATCGGCGGGTCGAACGGCGTGCCGATGCCGGTGATGGGTCTCGCGTCGGCGCCGGCGCACCTCGCGGTCGGCAGCCGGCACGCGTGCGTGGCGACCGACGCCGGCGTGTCGTGCTGGGGCGAGAACGGCACCGGACAGCTCGGCGACGGCGGCACGGTCGACGCGGCGCGACCGACGACGGGGCCCGCGCTCACCGGGCTGCGCGCGCTCGCGGCCGGCAGCGAGAACACCTGCGCGATCGTGGCCGACGGCACCGTGCGCTGCTGGGGCGCCGGCGAGGCGACCGGCGACGGCACCGGCGCGGGTGCGGTGGCGCCGGTGAGCGTCGTCGGCGTGACGGGCGCGACGGCGCTCGCGGCGGGCTGGGGCTTCAACTGCGCGCTCGTGACGGGCGGTCGGGTGATGTGCTGGGGGGACGACGACACGGGGCAATTGGGTCGCGGAGTCGTGATCCCGGTGCGTGGATTGCCCTGAGAGGCTTCGGCGTGAGGCGGGGGGTGGAGGGGCCGCCTCGGAGACGTTCGGAGGGGCTTCGGCGTGAGGCGGGGGGTGGAGGGGCCGACGCCCTGTGTGCTCCCGGGCTGCTGTCATGAGAGGGCGCGAGCGTCGGGACGCGGTGGTCGCATCGCGGCGCGCGCTTCGCGCTCTGCCGCGATGCTTCGATCAGTCTGTGGTCGGCCTCGGCGGCCCCCGTCGCACGAGGGCGCCGGCCCCTCCACCCCCCGCCCGGTACCGCGGTTCTGCCGTCTCGCTGGCTTGGGGTGAGATGGCTCGCGACCGGTCCGCGCTTCGCCGCGGCCCGGACGCTCGCGTGTAGCACCGCGCTTCGCGCGTGTGCGCGCTGTCGCGCGAGATCGGGGAGGGCGCGCGGACGTGCGGTCACGGATCGCTCGCAGTGAGCATCCGAGTGCGCCAGCGCGCGCCAGCGCGCCCTTGCGTGAACGTGCACGCCGAGCCTCACGGTGGGCACCCAGATCGTCCTCGAGATCACCTCACCGCAAGCCGACGAGCATGTCCGCGAGATCGCGCCCGCGAGCACGATCTGCGGGGACTCGAGATCGCGCGCTTGCGAAGCAACCCCACCACGAGCGGCCCGCTCGCCGAGACCCAACCGAAACAGCTGTGAGCGCGAGCGCGCGCCAGCGCGCCCTTGCGCGAACGTGCACGCCGAAGCCTCACGGTGGGCACCCAGATCGTTCTCGAGATCACGCTCTCGAAAGCGACGAGCGCGTCCTCGAGATCGCGCCGACCGCGAAGCACCTCCCGCTCCCGCCCCGCGCTCCCGCTCCCGCTCCCGCTCCCGCCCGCGCTCGCGCTCCCGCTCCCGCCCGCGCTCGCGCACCCGCCCGCGCTCCCATTCCCCACGCGCACCCGCCCGCGCTCCCACTCCCCCACGCGCTCCCGCGCGCTCGGCAGCCGCGCGGGAGCGCGTCTTCGACAGCACGCCACCGGGAGGCCGGAGCGGGTCGCTCGGGCTTCTCGAGCGTGCCGGCGTGCTCGGCGGCGTCGAGGCCGGGCCCTGCGGGCCCGCCGCTCCACGAAATCGACAGCGAGCGAACAGCGGCTCGCCATCGATTTCGCTGCGCGGTCGCTGCGCGAGCCCCGACCCCGCCTGCGCGCGCCTGCGGAGGTGCTGCGCACGCGAGCTCGGGTCGGCGCGCACTGACGCGCGTCGAACCTCGAGCCGGGCGCGGAGACGACGATGCTCAGGATCTACACGGACGCGGTCGAGCTGGTGCGCGCTGCAGCGCAGCTCGGCGAAGCGGTGAGGACGCGAAGCGCGGAGCTGGCGCGACAGCTCGAGCGCGCCGCGATCAGCGTGCCGCTCAATGTCGCGGAGGGCGCGGGGGTGCGCGGCGGGCACCGTCGCGCGCGGAACCTGACAGCGCTCGGGAGCGCGCGCGAGGTGAGCGCGTGCCTGGACGTCATCGAGGCGCTCGGAGCCGCGCGCGTGGACGGCGCGATGCGCGCGCGGCTGGATCGGATCATCGGGACGCTCGTGCGCTGCACGCGATGAGAGAGACGAGCCGGCGGTCGCGAGGCCGCCGGCTCGTTCGAGAACGAGAACGAGAGCGAGAGCGAGAGCGGGAGCGAGAGCGGGAGCGAGAGCGAGAGCGAGAGCGGGGAGAGAGAGAGCGGGGAGAGAGAGCGGGGAGAGAGAGCGGGGAGAGAGAGCGGGGAGAGAGAGCGGGGATGCGTTCTCGAGATCGCGAGCGCGTCGATGATTCAGGCGCGTCCTCGAGATCACGCCCCCGAGCACGATCCGCGGGGACCGAGATCGCGCGCTCGCGAAGCAACCCCACCACGAGCGGCCCGCTCGCCGAGACCCAACCGAAACAGCTGTGAGCGCGAGCGCGCGCCAGCGCGCCCTTGCGCGAACGTGCACACCGAAGCCTCACGGTGAGCACCCAGATCGTCCTCGAGATCGCGCTCGCGAAAGCGACGCGATCGTCCTCGAGATCACGCCCCCGAGCTGGATCCGCGGGGACTCGAGATCGCGCGCTCGCGAAGCAACCCCACCACGAGCGGCCGCGTGCCGAGACCCAACCGAAACAGCTGTGAGCGCGAGCGCGCGCCAGCGCGCCCTTGCGCGAACGTGCACACCGAAGCCTCACGGTGAGCACCCAGATCGTCCTCGAGATCGCACCACCGCGCGCCGACGAGCGCGTCCTCGAGATCGCCTCACCGGAAGCGCCCTTGCGGGCCGTGCACGCTGACGTCGTCGCCGCGCCAACCGAGCTCGGTTGGCGCGGCGGTCTCGTTCTCGCCGCGCCGACAGAGACTGTCGCCGAAGGCGTAACGACGTCGCTGAGCGACGGAGATCTGTTGCCGAGGGCGTAACGACGTCGCCGAGCAACGGAGATCTGTTGCCGAGGGCGGAACGACGCCGCTGGGCAACAGAGATCTGTTCCGAATCTCTAACGTTAGCGATCGCCAAGAGAGATCTGTTGTCCAGCGACTCCGTTCCCGAGTGGCTGCGCGCGCGTTCGGCGCGAGGCGTAGCCGGGACGGATGCCCTCGAATAGGGTCGCCCCATGCGGACGACGCCTCACGCGTTCCTCGCGCGACGTCGATGGGAGGCGCGCAGCCAGCCCACGGCGTGATCGAGCGGCCCGGTCCGCACCGCGGCGTGCGGTCCGCAGTCCGATCAACTCCCGGACGCTCCGCCCGCCTGCGCGCGCCGCCTCGTCGCATCCGCGCGCGCCCGCGCGACCTCCACGCCGCATCACGATCCTCGCGCGCCGCTCCACGTCCGGCACGTCGCTTGAGTAGTGCGCGCTCGAATGCGCGCTCTCTCCCTCTCGCTCCTCTGCGTCTTCCTCGCGGCCTGCACCAACGAGCCACGCGCTCCGATGGCGATGAGCGACGGCGAGGTCGGCGTCGTCGCGTCCGAGCTCACCGCCGCGCAGCGTCGCGTGCGCGCCGGGCAGATCCGCGACGCCGCCTACGCCGCGGGCATGACCCAGGGCTGGCTGCTCGCGGGCATCGCCGACGCCGAGACCCAGATGTCGCATTGCTGGCGCGAGCTGACCTGGGCCTGTCAGGGCCCGAACAGCAGCGACTGCGGCGGCGGGCCCGTCGTGGCGGGCGCGGGCGACGGACCGTGCTCGGCGCGCCAGGGCGGCCTCGGCATGTTCCAGTTCGACGCCGGCACGTTCGACGACACGCTGCGCCGCGAGGGCACGCGCATCCTCAGCATCGCGGGGAACACCCAGGCGGCGGTCGACTTCGTCGCGAGCATGGTGGTGCGCAGCGCGTACGTCTCGGGCGTCGACACCCGCGCCCAGGCGATCGCGTGGATGAACGGCGTGCGCGTCGGCAACGGGCGCTGGGACGCGTGGATCCGCACCGTCACCCACTACTACAACGGCTGCGCGCCGAGCTACTCGTGCTTCTCGCAGCGCTACGCGCACTACCGCGACAACACGCGCAACGTGTTCAACGAGATGGGCGCGGACTTCTGGGTCGTCCCGCGCTGCACGCCCGCCGCCGAGTCGTGCAACGGGCGCGACGACGACTGCGACGGGCGCACCGACGAGAACGTGACGCGCGCGTGCTCGAGCGCGTGCGGCGCGGGCACCCAGGCGTGCTCGGGCGGCGGATGGGGCGCGTGCGACGCGCCGCAGCCCGTCGCGGAGTCGTGCAACGGCCGCGACGACGACTGCGACGCGCGCACCGACGAGGGCGATCTCTGCGAGGTCGCGCTGCTGAACGAGCAGCCCGCGGCGTACGCGGCGCCGCGCTCGACCGACGTCGACGCCGACGGTCGCGCCGACCTCTGCGCGCGCGGCTACGGCGGCGTGCGCTGCTGGACCGCGAGCGCGAGCGGATGGAGCGCGCCCTGGGCCGCGATCCCGTGGAGCGACGCGAGCGGCTGGAACGACGTGACGAACTACGCGACGTTGCGCATGGGCGACGTGAACGGCGACGGGCGCGCCGACGTGTGCGCGCGCTCGAACGCCGACGTGCTCTGTGCGGTGTCGAGCGGCACCGGCTTCGGCGCGCACACCACGTGGCGCGCCGGGCTCTCCGACGAGAACGCGTGGAACCAGCCGCGCTACTACACGACGCTGCGCCTCGCCGACGTGAACGGCGATGGTCGCGACGATCTCTGCGCGCGCGATCGCGCCGGCTTCGGGTGCTGGCTCTCCGACGGAGCGCGCTTCGATCGCCGCATCGAGGGCCCGCGGTGGAGCGACGAGAGCGGCTGGGGCGCGGCGCGCCACTACGGGACGATCCGCATGGGCGACCTCGACGGCGATCGGCGCGCCGACGTGTGCGCGCGCGCGGCGGCGGGCGTCGAGTGCTGGCGATCGAGCGGCGACGGATTCGACACGCGCGTCGAGGGCCCGCGGTGGAGCGACGAGAGCGGCTGGGGCGCGATGCGCTACTGGAGCACGCTGCGCCTCGTCGACTTCGACGGCGACGGGCTCGGTGATCTGTGCGCGCGCAGCTCGACCGATCTGCGCTGCGTGCGCGGCACCGGGAGCGGCTTCGGCGAGCCGGTGATCGTCCATCCGATGTCGGACGAGAGCGGCTGGAGCGACATCGCGAACTACGCGACGCTGCGCGTGGGCGATCTCGACGGCGACGGCGCCGACGATCTCTGTGCGCGCGCCAACGCGGGCGTCGTCTGCTTCGCGTGGGACGGCAGCGCGTTCGCGCGCCGCGCCGGGCCCGAGTGGAGCGACGAGTCGGGCTGGTCGCAGGCGCGCCACTACCAGACGATGCGCCTCGCCGACTTCGACGGGGACGGGCTCGACGACGTGTGCGCGCGCGCGGGCGCGGGCTGGCGCTGCCATCCGTCGACCGGCGAGGGCTTCGGCGCGGCGGTGACGTTCGACGAGCTCACCGACGCAGGCGGCTGGGTCGAGCCGCGCTACTGGTCGACGATCCTCAGCGCGGGCCACGCGTGCCGCGCCGAGACGGAGTCGTGCAACGGGCGCGACGACGACTGCGACGGCGAGATCGACGAGCACGCGACCGACGAGATCTGCAACGACGTCGACGACGACTGCGACGGCGAGATCGACGAGCACGCGACCGACGAGACGTGCAACGAGCGCGACGACGACTGCGACGGCGAGGTCGACGACGGCCTCTCGTGCGAGCCGCCGTCGACCGGCGGTGACGGCGGCGTGCGCGGCGACGCGCCCGACGGCGGCACGGCGGCGCACGGGCGCGTGTCGGGCGGGTGCAGCGCCGGCGGCGCCGGCGGCGGCTCGCCGATCGCGCTCGTGATGATCGCGATCGCCCTGTGGGCGGCGCGGCGGCGATGAGGCGGCTCGGCGTTCTCCTGCTCGTCGCGCTCGTGCCCGCGAGCGCGTCGGCGCAGGCGCGCTTCCGCCGTCCGTTCGCGTCGGAGAGCGCGCCGATCACCGCGCACTTCGACACCAACGGGCCGGGCGGCGGCTTGGCCGACTACGTCTGCGGCGGTCGCACCTACGACGGACACACCGGCACGGACTTCGGGATCCCGATGGGCACGCCAGTGCTCGCCGCGGCGGCGGGGCAGGTCATCTCGGTCATGACGGGCTGTCCCGACGTCGGCTACAACTGCAGCCCCTGCGGCGGGCTCTGCGGCAACCAGGTGCGCCTGCGGCACGCCGACGGCTCCGAGACGCTCTACTGCCACATGCAGAGCGGCGGCATGCGCGTGCGCGTCGGCGACGCGGTGTCGTGCGGGCAGACGATCGGGCACTCCGCGTCGAGCGGCTGCAGCACCGGACCGCACCTCCACTTCGGCTACCACCCGCGCGCCGGCGCGCCCGCCGACGATCCGTTCCGCGGCGCGTGCGGCGGGCCGGTCTCGGTGTGGACCGAGCAGCGCGCGTACCCGCAGACGCCGGGCGCGACGTGCGATTGCGCGCCCAGCGCGGAGACGTGCGACGGGCGCGATCAGGACTGCGACGGTCGCGTCGACGAGGGCGTGACGCGCGCGTGCTCGAGCGCGTGCGGCAGCGGGACGGAGGCGTGCTCGGGCGGCGGCTGGGGCGCGTGCGACGCGCCGCAGCCGAGCGCCGACGTGTGCAACGGGCGCGACGACGACTGCGACGGCACCGCCGACGAGGACGACGTCTGCGAGATCGAGCTCTTGAACGAGCAGCCCTCGGCGTACGCGCCGCCGCGATCCACCGACGTCGATGCGGACGGGCGCGCGGACCTGTGTGCGCGCGGCGGCGCGGGCGTGCGCTGCTGGCCCGCGAGCGCGAGCGGCTGGAGCGCCGAGTGGGCGCCGATCCCGTGGAGCGACGTGAACGGGTGGAGCGACCCGACGAACTACGCGACGCTGCGCATGGGCGACGTGAACGGCGACGGACGCGCCGACGTGTGCGCGCGATCGGACGGCGACGTGCTCTGCGCGCGCTCGAACGGCAGCGGGTTCGACGGGCACACGACGTGGCTCGCCGGGCTCTCCGACGAGAACGCGTCGGGCCTGCCGCAGTACTACACGACGCTGCGCCTCGCGGACGTGAACGGCGATGGTCGCGACGATCTCTGCGCGCGCGATCGCGCCGGCTTCGGGTGCTGGCTCTCCGACGGAGCGCGCTTCGATCGCCGCATCGAGGGCCCGCGGTGGAGCGACGAGAGCGGGTGGGGCGCGGCGCGGCACTACGGGACGATCCGCATGGGCGATCTCGACGGCGATCGTCGCGCCGACGTCTGCGCGCGCGCGGCGGCGGGCGTCGAGTGCTGGCTGTCGAGCGGCGACGGATTCGACACGCGCGTCGAGGGCCCG
The DNA here is from genome assembly GCF_000737325.1 of Sandaracinus amylolyticus. Classification (NCBI taxonomy): domain Bacteria; kingdom Pseudomonadati; phylum Myxococcota; order Polyangiales; family Sandaracinaceae; genus Sandaracinus; species Sandaracinus amylolyticus. The sequence continues at coordinate 6,306,690 of NZ_CP011125.1, read as the reverse complement.
CGGTGGAGCGACGAGAGCGGCTGGGGCGCGATGCGCTACTGGAGCACGCTGCGCCTCGTCGACTTCGACGGCGACGGGCTCGGTGATCTCTGCGCGCGCAGCTCGACCGATCTGCGCTGCGTGCGCGGCACCGGGAGCGGCTTCGGCGAGCCGGTGATCGTGCATCCGATGTCGGACGAGAGCGGCTGGGACGACATCGCGAACTACGCGACGCTGCGCGTCGGCGACATCGACGGCGACGGCGCCGACGATCTCTGCGCGCGCGCCAACGCGGGCGTCACCTGCTTCGCGTGGGACGGCAGCGCGTTCGTGCAGCGCGCCGGGCCCGAGTGGAGCGACGAGTCGGGCTGGTCGCAGGCGCGCCACTACCAGACGATGCGCCTCGCCGACTTCGACGGCGACGGGCTCGACGACGTCTGCGCGCGCGCCGGCGCGGGCTGGCGCTGCCATCCGTCGACCGGCGAGGGCTTCGGCGCGGCGGTGACGCTCGACGAGCTCACCGACGCGGGCGGCTGGGTCGAGCCGCGCTACTGGTCGACGATCCTCAGCGCGGGCCACGCGTGCCGCGCCGAGATGGAGTCGTGCAACGGGCGCGACGACGACTGCGACGGCGAGGTCGACGAGCACGCGACCGACGAGATCTGCAACGACGCCGACGACGACTGCGACGGAGCGATCGACGAGTCGCTCCGGTGCGACGTGCCGGTGATCGACGGCGGCACGATCCCGCGCGGCGACGCGGGCACGAGCGGAGGCGGCACCGTGCGCGGTGGCTGCGCGTGCGGCGTGTCGCGCGGATCGCCGCCGCTCGTGCTCGTGCTGGTGCTCGGCGTGGTGCTCGCGCTCCGCCGCCGGCGCACCTGAGGCTCGGGAATCACGTGCTCCGGGTCGCGCGTAGACTACCCGCGTGTCTTCGCGCGACCCGTATCGCCGTCCCGCTCCGCCCGCGCCGGAGAAGCCCCGTGGGGTCGTGGTGCGGCGGGCCGACTTACCCGACGAGCTGGAGCGCGTCGACGCCGAGCGAAGGCGCGCACGACAGCGCGCCGAGAGCGCGCGCGCGGTGATCGAGCTCGAGGAGGCGCGCCGTCGCGGCGCGCTGGTCGCGCGAGGGCAGGGCGCCGCGCTGATCGCGGTCGGGCTCGTCCTGTGCGCCATGTCGATCTCGCAGATGCACGAGGGCTACTACCACCCGCGCCCGATCGTGCTCGCGGGCGGCGCGCTCAACGCCGGCGTGTGGCTCGTGGCGTTCGGTGCCGGCGGCGCGACGTCGCTGCGCGACGCGCCGGCGTGGGTCGGGCTCGGCGCCGCGATGGCGTTCGTCGGCGGCGCGGTGTTCGGAGGGACCCACCTCGTCGATCTGCTCGCGTGGATCGCGGGCTGATTGATCACGGCGCGCGCCGGTCTCATGTGCGTCGCGATGCGCGCGCTCGCGGCGATCGTGATCGTCTCGCTGATCGGATGTGCGAGCTCCTCGCGCGAGGAGCGCCCGAGCGCGCAGACGAGCTCGCCGCCCCGCGCCCCCGCGCCACCGCCCGCGACACCGTCCGCGAGGCGCACCGCCGGCCTCGTGCGCACGACGACGCTCGAGCCGCGCACGTTCCAGATCCGGCTCGAGGACCTGCCGCCCCCGCGCGAGACCGAGGTGCGCCGTCGCCCGCGCGAGATGCCGCCGCCGCAGGACGCGACGCTGCGCGTGCCCGCGGGCTTCGAGGTGAACGTCTTCGCGAGCGAGCTCCGCATGCCGCGCTGGCTGCGCGTGACGCCGAGCGGCGAGATCCTCGTCACCGAGACGCGCGACAACCGCATCACGCTGCTCGCCGATCGCGACGGAGACGGCGCCGCCGACGAGCGCACGGTGTTCGCGGACGACGAGCGCGGGCATCGCCTCGACATGCCGTTCGGGATGGCGTTCGCGGGCGGCTTCTTCTTCGTGGGCAACCAGGACGAGGTGCGGCGCTGGCCCTACCGCGAAGGGCAGCGCGCGCTCGAGGGCGAAGGCGAGCGCATCACCGAGCTCCCGGGCGGCGGCTACCGCCAGCACTGGACGCGGAACGTCGTCGCATCGCCCGACGGCTCGCAGCTCTTCGTGTCGGTCGGCTCGCAGAGCAACTCGGATCCCGAGCCGCTGCCGCGCGCCTCGGTGCAGGTGATGGGGCTCGACGGCAGCGGGCGCAGGACGTTCGCGTCGGGGCTGCGGAACCCGGTGGGCCTCGCGTTCCATCCGCGCACCGGCGCGCTCTGGACGACGGTCAACGAGCGCGACGAGCTCGGCGACGATCTGGTGCCCGACTACCTCGCGCACCTCGAGGAGGGACAGTTCTACGGCTGGCCGTGGGTGTACCTGACGCCGGATCGGCGCGACCCGAGGCTCGCGGATCGTCCGCTGCCCGAGGAGGCGCGCCGCACGGTGACGCCCGAGGTGCTGTTCCAGGCGCACAGCGCGTCGCTGGGGATCGCGTTCTACGACGGCGCGACGTTCCCCGAGCGATACCGCGGATCGGCGTTCGTCGCGTTCCGCGGATCGTGGAACCGGCGGCTCGGCACCGGGTACGGGATCGCCCTGGTGCCCTTCGACGAGAGCGGTCGACCGCGCGGCGGGTACGAGGAGTTCGTCGACGGATTCCTCCTCGATCCCGCGGGGCCGGAGGTATGGGGGCGCCCGGTCGGCGTGGCGATCGCGCCCGACGGGAGCCTGCTGTTCACCGAGGAGACGAACGGGCGGATCTACCGCGTGCAGTACGTGGGCGAGCGCCGGTGAGATAAGGTCGCCGCGTCAGACGCGCCGATGCGGGCGCGTCGGACGCGCCGATGCCGCGCCGCTTCACGCTCTGCCACACCGCCGACTGGCACCTCGGGCACGCCCTGCACGGCCGCTCGCGCGAGGCGGAGCACGCGGCGTTCTTCACGTGGCTCATCGAGCTGCTGGAGCGACAGCGGGTCGACGCGCTGGTGATCGCGGGGGACGTGTTCGACAGCGCGAGCCCGTCGGGCGCGGCGCAGGCGCAGCTCTTCGAGCTCCTCGCCGCGCTGCGGGCGCGCTGTCCGGCGATCGACGTGGTGATCGTCGCGGGCAACCACGACTCGCCGTCGCGACTGGCGGCGCCGGATCCGGTGCTGCGATCGCTGCGGGTGCGCATCGTGGGCGCGGTGCCGTGGGTCGGGCGCGGGCGCGATCAGCGGATCGATCCCGAGCCGCTCGTCGTGCCGCTGCACGCGGACGGCGAGGTCGCGGCGTGGGCGCTCGCGGTGCCGTACCTGCGCGCGTGTGATCTGCCGGCGCTCGATCCCGACGCGGGCGAGGAAGATCCCGCGGCGCGCATCGCGCGCGGCGCACGGCGCGTCTACGACGAGGTCGCCGCGCATGCCCGGACGGTGCGGCGCGACGACCAGGCATTGATCGTCACCGGGCACTGTCACGTCGCGGGCGCGGCGGTGTCGGACGGGAGCGAGCGTCCCGTGATCGGCGGGGTCGCGGGCGCGCTGCCGCGCTCGGTGTTCCCCGAGGACGCGACCTACGTCGCGCTCGGCCACCTGCACCTCGCTCAGGAGGTGCGGGCTCAGGAGGTGCGGGCTCAGGAGGTGCGGGCTCAGGAGGTCGCGGGGCCGGACGTGCGGTACTCGGGGTCGCCGATCCCGCTCGCGCTCGGCGAGGAGAGCTATCCGCACGAGGTGCGGCTGGTCACGTTCGAGGGCGCGCGCATCGTCGCGCAGGCGGGGCACCGGGTGCCGCGCTCGGTGGCGATCCTGCGCGTGCCGAAGAGCGGTCCGGCGCCGATCGACGAGGCGCTCGCGGCGCTGCGCGCGCTCGAGGACGACGAGGTGGTGCGCGCCGCGCGGGGGGCGCCGGAGAACCGGTGGCCGTGGGTCGAGGCGCGGGTGCGGCTCGAGCGCGCGGAGCCCGCGCTGCGGGCCCGGGTGGACGAGGCGCTCGCGGGGCTGCCGGTGCGGCTCGTGAAGCTCACCGTGGAGCAGGCGCGCACGGGATCGTCGCCGGGCACCGAGGAGGGCGCGAGCCTGCGCGAGCTCGCGGAGCTCGACGTGCGCGAGGTGTTCCTCCGGCGCTGGGCGCTCGAGCAGGAGGGCGAGCCTCCGGCGGACGTGCTCGCGGCGTTCGACGAGGTGCGCGCCGCGGTCGTGGGCACGGAGAGCGGGCCGTGAAGATCCTCGCGATCCGGGGCGAGGGGCTGGCGAGCCTCGCGCGCCGCTTCGAGCTCGCGCTCGACGCGTCGCCGCTGCGCGACGCGGGCGTGTTCGCGATCGTCGGCCCGACGGGCGCGGGGAAGAGCACGCTGCTCGATGCGCTGTGCGTCGCGCTCTACGACCGCACACCGCGCCTGACGGGTCGCGGCGAGCGCATCGGGACCGAGGAGGACGCGCGCACCGCGGGCGATCCTCGGAACCTGCTGCGTCGCGGCGCGGGGCGCGGGCACGCGGAGGTGGACTTCCGCGGCATCGACGGCCGTGTGTACCGCGCGCGCTGGGAGGTGCGGCGGGCGCGCGGTCAGCCCGACGGACGGCTGCAGGACACCACGATGTCGCTGGTCGACGTCGACACTGGCCGCGCGGTGTCGGGCACGCGCAAGGGCGAGGTGCTCGCGGCGATCGAGGAGCGCCTGGGGCTCTCGTTCGCGCAGTTCCAGCGCGCGGTGCTGCTCGCGCAGGGACGCTTCGCGGCGTTCCTCGAGGCGGACGATCGCGATCGCGCCGAGCTGCTCGAGCGCATGACCGGCACCGAGATCTACGGGCGCATCTCGATCGAAGCGGCGCGTCGCGCGCGCGAGGAGCGGAGCGCGCTGGAGCGGCTCGAAGAAGGGCTCGCGTACGTCGCGCCGATGGACGACGAGGCGCGTCGTGCCCAGGAGGCGAGCCTGCCCGAGCGGAGGCTCGAGGTCGCGCGCGCGGCCGAGCGCGTGAAGACGCTCGAGGCGCACGCGCGGTGGTGGAACGAGCGCGACCTCTGGGCGCGCGAGGAAGCGGACTCCCGGCGCGAGCTCGCGGAGCTCGATGGTCAGCTGGACCTCGCGGAGGCGCGCCGCCGCGACATCGAGGAGGCGCAGCTCGCGGAGCCGCTGCGCGCGCCGCTCGAAGCGCTCGATCGCGCGGAGCAGGCCGCGCGAGGCGCGCGAGACGCCCACGTCGCCGCCGATGCGGTGGTCGCGTCGGCCGAGCGCGCGCGCGCCGAGGCGAACGAGGCGCTCGCGCGAGCCGACGCGGAGGAGCGCGATGCGCGAGCGCGCGCCGACGCGCTCGGACCGGTGGTGCGGGAGGGCAGGGCGCTCGATCGCGAGCTCGCCGTGGCGCGCACGCGCATGGACGAGTCCGCGGCGCGTGCGTCGCGCGCGGCGGAGGTGTCGGCGCGGCGAGGCGCGGAGCGCGCGGCGCACGGCGCGCGTCTGGCGACGTTGCACGACCAGATCGCGTCGGCCGTCGCGCGCCGTCGTGCGCTGGGCGAGCTCGACGGCATCGCCGAGGACGACGCGGCGCGGGTGATCGAGCGGCTCGAGCGGCTGATCGCCGCGCGGGACGCGCTGCGGGAGGCCGCCGAGCGTCGCGAGCGGGTGGCGGCCCAGACCGCGCCGCGGACGCGCGCGCTGGAGGAGGCGATCCTCGACGCCCAGCGCTGGCGCGCCGCCCTCGACGCGGCGACCGAGCGGCTCGCGTCGCGTCGAGATGCGCTGGGGCGCGAGCTCCCGGCGCACGAGCTCCGCGACGCGCTCGAGCGCTTCGGGGCCGCGCGCTCGGCGCTGGTGACGATCGGCGAGGCTGCGCGGCGAGCGTCGGCGGCGGCTGCACGCGCTGCGACGGTGAGGGCCTCGGAGCGCGCGGCGCGCCTCGCGGTCGAGCGTGCCGAGGCGCGTCGTGCCGCGGCGCTGAGCGCGCTGCCGTCCGCGCGTGCGCGGCTGGTCGAGGCGGAGCGCGCGCGCGATCTCGCGGCCGCGATGCTCGATTTCGCGCAGCTGCGCTCGGAGCTGCGCGACGGAGATGCGTGCCCGCTGTGCGGCGCGCTGGATCATCCCTACGCGCGCCACGCGCCGGCAGCCCTCGTCGACGCGCAGCGGGCGCGCGCCGCGGAGCTGCGCGAGGCGGTGGTCGCGCTCGAGCGCACGCTGGCGACGGCCGAGGCGGAGATCGGCTCGGAGCGCGTCGCGTCGCAGCGCGCGGCCGAGGCCGCGGTCGCCGCCGAGCGGGAAGCGACGGAGGAGTCGGAGCGCGCGCGTCAGGCGTCGCGCGCGAGAGCGCTCGAGTCGCTCGCGGCGTGGTGGTCGAGCGCGGGCACGCGGCTCGCCGGCGCGCCGAGCGAGGGCTTGCACCCCGGTGGCGCGACCGGTGCGCCGCTCGTCACGCCGATGTGGGCGGAGCCGCTCGCTTCTCGCGAGATCGACGATGCGTGGGCCGGCGCGCTCGAGGACGCGCGTGCCCGGGTGCTCGCTGCGCTGTCCGCGCGCGAGGGCGCCGAGCGGGCGGTGGAAGGCGCATCCCAGGAACGCGATCGCGCGGCGTCGGGGCTCGCGCAGGTCGAGCGCGCGGCGCGCGACGCCGAGGGCGCGCTCGAGGCCGTGCGGCACGCCGCCGCGGAGCACCAGCGGGAGCACGCGCGCGCGCTCGCCGAGCTCGAGGAGAGCGCGGCGCGCATCGCGACGTGGCGCGCGGCGGTCGAGGCGCACGTCGGCTCGCTCGACGAGCTCGATCGCGTGAAGCTGCTCGACGTCCAGCGCGCGCTCGCGACGTGCGCCGAGGCCCGTCGGGACGAAGCACGCGCGCGCACCGCGCTCGCGGCGCTCGAGACGGATGCGGCGCGCGCCGCGGACGCGGAGGCTGGCGCGAAGCGCGACGAGGACGACGCGCGCGCCGCGCGGGCGCGCGCGGAGGCAGAGGTCGCGGCGATCGCGGCGCGGCGGAGCGCGCTCGGCGCCGACGACCTCGACGCGCTCGAGGCGGCGGCGCGCACGGCGTGCGATCGTGGGCGCGCTTCGCGCGAGTCCGCGGCCCAGGCTCGAGCACGCGCGGAGACGGCGCTCGCGGCGGCGCTCGAGGCTGCATCGGCCGCGGCCCGGGCGCACGCGGAGCGCGCGCGGGAGCTGCACGAAGCACGCGCGCGGCTCGACGACGCATTGCGGGCGTCGGGGCTCGACGAGCGCGCGCTGCGTCGCGTGTTGGCGCGCCCGCGCGAGGAGCTCGCGGCGTGGCGACGCGAGCTCGCCGTGCTCGACGAGCGCCGAGCGCGTGGGCACGCCGTGCTCGCGGAGCGCGTGCGGCGTCGCGAGGCCCACGATGCCGCGCCGCCCGACGGGCTGGTCGCGCGCGACGCGATCGATCGCGAGCTCGCGCGGGCGCGCGAGGCCGAGAACGTGGCGCGACGGTTCCTCGCGTCGCTCGAGGACGCGCTGGCGCGCGACGATCGCCAGCGCGCCGAGCGCGCCGAGATCGTGCGTCGCATCGAGGCACAGCGCGCGCGCGTCGGCACCTGGGCCACGCTGGAGGCGCTGATCGGCTCGGCCGACGGCAAGCGGTTCCGCGTCTTCGCGCAGGGCCTCACGCTCGAGCTGCTGCTCGACCACGCGAACGCGCAGCTCGATCGCCTCGCGCCGCGGTACGCGCTCCGCCGCACGCCGGGCGCGGAGCTCGGCGTGCAGGTCGTCGACCGCGAGATGGGCGACGAGATCCGCGGCATCAAGAGCCTGTCGGGCGGCGAGACGTTCCTGGTCTCGCTCGCGCTCGCGCTGGCGCTCGCGTCGATGACGGCGCGGCGCGTCCCGGTGGACTCGCTGTTCATCGACGAGGGCTTCGGCGGGCTCGACGCGGAGAGCCTCGAGGTCGTGCTCGCAGCGCTCGACGCGCTGCAGGCGAGCGGACGCCAGGTCGGCGTCGTGTCGCACGTCGCGGCGATGGCGGAGCGCTTCGCGGCGCGCGTCGAGGTGCGCCCCGCCGGGCACGCCGAGAGCGTGGTCGAGGTGGTGTCGTGATCGCGTCAGCGACGACGGCGCGCGCCGAGCACGCCGAGCACGACGGCGATCGCCGCCCACGCCGCCTCGGCACCGGCGCCCGTGCCGCCCGGCACCGAGCACCGACAGCCTCCGCCGCCCGCGAATTGGATCCCGGGCGGCGCGCTCGGGCCGGCATCGAATTCCTCGCGGCCTGCGTCGAACGGCTCCTGGCCGGCGTCCTCGTCGTCGCCCCCCGCGTCGTGCTCGGCGCCGGCGTCAGCGGCGCCGGCATCGTCGTTCGTCGAGGTGCCGGCATCGGAGTCCGACGGCACCCCGGGGACGCACTCGCCCTCGCCGAGCCGCACCGTCCCGCAGCGCTCGATCGCAGAGTCGCTGCAGGGCTCGGGATCGCGCCCGTTGGGGCACCCGTCCTCGTCGCAGTCGCCTGCCAGCCAGCTGGACGTCGGGCGGCCATCCGGCGTGCGATGACAATCGAGCACGTCCTCGCTCGTGAGCTCGGTGCTCCCCGCGCAGTAGTCGAGCCCGATCGCGGGGTACGCACACACACCGCTGGTGAAGCCCTCGGGCGGGTTCACCGCGCCGACGCACACGCCCTCGCGCGCGAGCAGCGCGGGACAGTCCTCGCTCACGTCGCAGCCGAACAACGTGCCGCAGAGCGGTCGGCACACGAGCCCCTCGACCCCGGGCAGGATCTGATCGCAGAGCCCCGGCTCGAAGCGCGCGTCGGGACAGGTGAACGTGCCGGCGCACGCGATGAGATCGCACTCGACGAGCGGTGTCGCGCCGGTCGCGCCGGTCACGGTGCAGACGAGCGGCTCGGCCTGCGCGACCATCGGCACGCCGAGCACGCCCAGCACGACGAGCAAGCAAGACGAGCGGCGCTGAAGCATCCCTCGATGATCCCGGATCGCGCGACGCGACGGAAGAGGCGTGCGCCGTTGACGGACGCGCCGTGCGGTCGTAGGACACACGACCGGCCTCCGGCCGGTTACCAGAGAGGACTCGCATCATGTCGATGCCCGTCGGCGAAGCCCGCGAAAGACTGTCGGAGCTCGCTCAGCGCCACGAAGCGCTGGGGAGGTATCTTTGACGTCGACGGCCTTCGTCTGCAGATCGATCGTCTGAACGACCACACCCTGCGCCCCGGCTTCTGGGACGACGCCGAAGCCGCGCAGAAGGTGGTCCAGGAGAAGGCGGCCATCGAGGCCGTCGTCGCCAAGTTCGAAAAGCTCCAGCGCGAGACCAAGGACCTCGGCGATCTCCTCGAGATGGCCGACGGTGACGCGTCGATCATCGACGAGGTCATCACGCAGATCCCCGAGCTCGAGAAGGGCACGCGACAGATGGAGGTCGCGCGCATGCTCGCGGGGAAGACCGATCGCTCGGACGCGATCGTCACGATCCATCCCGGCACCGGCGGCGTCGACGCGCAGGACTGGGCCGAGATGCTCCTCCGCATGTACCTGCGGTGGTGCGAGAAGAAGGGCTACAAGACCGAGATCGTCGACCAGCAGGCCGGCGAGCAGGCGGGCATCAAGGGCGCGACGATCCACGTGCGCGGCCCGTTCGCGTACGGCTACCTGCGCGCCGAGAACGGCGTGCACCGCCTGATCCGCATCTCGCCGTTCGACGCCAACGCGCGCCGTCAGACCGCGTTCGCCTCGCTCGAGGTCGTGCCCGATCTCGACGACGACGTCGGCGAGATCGAGATCAAGCCCGAGGACCTGCAGGTCGACACCTTTCGCGCGGGCGGCAAGGGCGGCCAGCACGTCAACAAGACCGAGTCGGCGATCCGCATCACGCACATCCCGAGCGGTGTGATCGTCGCGTGCCAGGCCGAGCGCTCGCAGCACAAGAACCGCGCGACCGCGATGAAGATGCTGCGCGGCAAGCTCTACGAGCTCGAGCGCCAGAAGCGCGAGGCCGAGTTCCAGGCGAACTACGGCGTCGACAAGATGGAGAGCGGGTTCGGCTCGCAGGTCCGCACGTACACGCTCGCGCCCTACCGGCTGGTCAAGGACGAGCGCACCGAGTTCAAGACCGGCGCGGTCGATGCGGTGCTCGACGGGGACCTCGACGATCTCATCGAGGCCTACCTGATGAAGACCGCGGACCAGCGGAAGAAGAAGGACGAGGCCGCGACCGCCGCGGCCCAGTGATCAGCGCATCGCGGGCGGCAGCTCGTCGTCGCCGCCCGATGCGCTGCGCGTCGTCGTGGTCGCGCACGTCGAGGGGCGCACCCGCCCGCTCTCGTCCGCGACCATCGCGACGCCGAGCTCACGCGCCGCGATCTGCACGACGCGCATCGTCGCGTCGCTCGCGTCGCTCGCGCACCCGAGCTGCACCACCTCGGTCCTCGCCGCGCGCGCGTCGTCGGCGCGTCCTTCGTGGTCCCAGCTCTCCGCGCTCCGATGCAGCGCGTACGCGTACAGCGGATGCTCGAGCTGCCCGAGCGCGTAGCGATACGCCGTCGCCGCGTCCGCCCAGCGCTCCGCCGCGAACGCGAGCTCACCGCGGATCATCCACGCCATCAGCGCGAGCTCGCCCGCGCCCGCGAAGCGCGTCGTGAACCGCTCGGCGCGCCCGACCGCCGCGCGCTCTCCCGCGCGCCAGCTCAGCCAGAGCGACACGAACGCCATCTCCGCGAGCAGCGTCGAGTCGCGGCTCCCGTTCACCGCCGCGTCCGCCGCGCGCTCCGCGTCCGAACGATGCCGTCGCGCCTCGCGTCCTTCGCTCGACTCCGCCGCGAGCAGGTGCGCCCGCGCGAGATCGCGCAGCACACGACGACGCTCCGCGCCGCGCGCGCTGCGTCGCGCCGCCTCGAGCTCGTCCATGCTCGCCTCCGGCGCCTGCAGCAGATCGGTCCGCCCGTTCGACGCCTCGACGAAGAGCGCCGCGGGCTCGATCGCGCCGCCGCTCGCGCTCGTCGTCCGCACCTGCGCGCCGCCGCACCCCACCACGCCGAGCAGGACGAGCCCCATCGAGATCCCACGCATGGCGCCGATCCTACTCAACGGCGCCGGACCTCGCTGGCGCCATCCCCCGCGGGCGTGGCAACGTTCGCGCCCCCGGCGCCCCCGGATCCGGGAGCTGCGCGAGGACCGAGGCACCAGATGGCGAGCGAAGAGGAGCTGATCGAGGCGCGCCGCGCGAACGCGAGCGCACTGCGCGAAGCAGGCACGCAGGCCTATCCGAACGACTTCCGCGCGCACGACGACGAGACCACCTCCCGCGCGCGCGCCGTCGCCATCCTCACCGATCCCGAGAAGCGCGCCGCGCTCCCCGAAGAGAAGGACCTCACCGGCACCGAGCCGAGCCACCACCTCTTCGGTCGCGTCGTCGGCAAGCGCGGCCCGTTCGTCGTCATCCGCACCCCGCACGGCGACGCCCAGGCGCTCGTCCGCAACAAGCCCGGCAAGGGCGGCGAGCCCGCGCTCCCGCCCCAGGACGCGAAGCAGCTCGAGCTGCTCGACCTCGCCGATCACGTCGCGGTGCAGGGCCCGATGATCCGCACCCGCACCGGCGACGGCGCCATCCGCGCCGATCGCTTCCAGCACGTCGGCAAGGCGCTCCTCCCGCCGCCCGACAAGTGGCATGGCCTCACCGACGTCGAGAAGCGCTACCGCGAGCGCTACGTCGACCTCTTCGCGAACCCCGCCGTCGCGCGCGTCTTCCACGCGCGCTCGCGCATCGTGCGCGCGCTCCGCAGCTTCCTCGACGGACGCGACTTCCTCGAGGTCGAGACGCCGCTCCTCCATCCGCTCCGTGGCGGCGCCGTCGCGAAGCCGTTCGAGACGCACCACAACGAGCTCGACATGAAGCTCTACCTGCGCATCGCGCCGGAGCTCTACCTGAAGCGCCTGCTCGTCGGCGGCTTCGATCGCGTCTACGAGATCGGTCGCGCCTTCCGCAACGAGGGCGTCAGCACGCGCCACAACCCCGAGTTCACGATCCTCGAGTTCTACTGCGCGTACGCGACCTACGAGGACCTCATGGACCTCACCGAGGCCATGTTCCGCCACGTCGACGCCGCGCTGCGCACCGAGATGCACGCGCGCGCGCCCGAGTGGTGGAGCGAGCGCGCGTACACGCTCGACGAGCCCTTCGCGCGCGTCGACATGCGCGAGGCGATCGTCGCGCGCACGCGTCGCTCATCCACGCCGCAGGGCTCGGGCGGCGATCTGCTCCCGACGCCGTTCGACGGTGCGCTCACGCGCGAGCTCCTCGACGATCCCACCGAGCTCCACGCGACGATCGAACGCGTGCTCCATCTCCCGAAGGACTCCCACGAGGCCGCGGTCGCGCGCCTCGGCGGCGCGGATCGCGTGCAGTACTGGCGCGAGGCGCGGAAGCTCCTCGCGAAGAGCCACACCCACGGCGAGCGCGTCTTCGTCCTCTACGAAGTGCTCGTGGAGCCCGACCTCCCGAAGCTCTACCGCAGCCAGGACGGCACGAAGTCGGTGCCCGTCTTCGTGATGCACCACCCGTTCGACGTCTCGCCGCTCGCGCGCAAGAGCGATCGCGACCCGTTCATCACCGATCGCTTCGAGCTCTTCGTGGAAGGCCGCGAGGTCGCGAACGCGTTCTCCGAGCTCAACGACCCCGACGATCAGGCCTCGCGCTTCCGCGCGCAGCTCGATCGCCGCACGAAGGGCGACGAAGAAGCGATGGACTACGACGCCGACTACGTGCGCGCGCTCTCGCACGGCATGCCCCCCGCGGGCGGCTTCGGGCTCGGTGTCGATCGCCTCGTGATGATGCTGTGCGGGCAGGCCTCGATCCGCGACGTGCTGCTCTTCCCGGCGATGCGGCCCGAGACGCCGGAGCGCGGATGACCGAGAAGGCGCTGCGCCTCGGCCCGCTCGCCGTGGTCTTCGGCCTGTGGGCCGTGATCGGGGCGCTCGCCGCGGACGCAGCGCTCTTGCTCGCGCTGCCGCTGCTGCCGCGCGAGCACGTCGTCGTCGGCGTGCCCGTCGCGTTCGGCGTGGTCGGCGCGATCTCGCTCTTCGTCGCGGTGCTCACGCTCGTGCGCATCGCGCGCGTCGACATCGGCGTGCGCGGTCGCGCGCGCCTGTGGATCGGCGCGGTCGCGATGATCGTCGCGGCGCTCGCGAAGATCGGCTTCGGCGTGGTCCTCGGGCTCGTGCTCGCGGATCCCGGCTACGGCGCGCTCGGTGCGCCCTACGGCGCGCAGGCGTTCTCGGACGTGCTCTCGAGCACGCAGTCGTCGCTCGAGACGATCGCGGTCGCGCAGGGCACCTACGCGCCGCTGATGGCCGCGCTGACGATCGGCTCGATCGCCACGCACGTGCAGCTCGGCGCCGGCATCTCGACGTGGTTCCTCGTCCCCGAGCGCGTCCGCGCGTTCATCTGGATCGTCGTCGACGTCCCGCTGCTGCTCGCGTTCGTCTTCGCGCTCTGGGCGCTGCCGTTCACGCCCGGCGAGGACGGCGACCCCACGCTGCCCGGCATCGCGCTCGCGATCTCGACGCTCTTCGCGCTGCGCTTCTGCGCGCGCATGCTCCCGCCGGCGCTCGACGTCGCCGAGCGCATCGGGTTCCAGACGCTCGTCGCGGCGCGCATGCTGCGCGCGAAGAAGAGCGGGTTCCTCACCGCGATCGGCATCCTCTCGATCCTCGCGGTGAGCTTCTCGTCGTGCACGCTGACGACGACGCTCTCGGTGATGGGCGGCTTCCGCGAGGACCTGCAGCGCAAGATCCTCGGCAACAACGCGCACGTCGTGATCGATCGCGAGTACGGCACCTGGGAGGGCTGGGGCCCGGTGCTCGAGCACGTGCGCGAGGTGCGCGGCGTGACCGGCGCGAGCCCGTACGTCGCGGGCGAGGTGATGGTCACGAGCGCGTCGAACCTCGGCGGCGCGGTGCTGCGCGGCATCGACCCCCGCACCATCGGCGACGTCACCGATCTCCCGCGCAACATGGCGCCGGGGCGCGGCCACGGACGGCTCGAGTACCTGGTGCACCCCGAGCGCCTCCTCGATCTCAGCGCCGCGGAGATGACCGGCAGCGTGCTGCACGGCCGCGACGACGACCTCCTCGACGACGAGGACGACGAGGCGCTCGACGAGCCCGATCGCGACGCGGGCACCGCGGTGATCGGCGAGGACGACGAGACCGCGTCCGCGCAGCACGAGAGCCTGATGCGCGAGATCGATCGCGTGCTCGGCGAGCTCGACGAGCGCACCGGCGATCCCCCGGCGGACCCCGACTTCCGCACCGGCTCGGGCGCCGCCGTGCGCGTGCAGGACGCGTTCGGCCGGGTCGACGATCCCACCGGGCTCTTCCTCGGCATGCCTCCGCCGCTGCAGCGCCCGCGCGAGGTGCTCCCGGGGCTCATCGTCGGTCAGGAGCTCGCGCGCTCGCTGCGCCTGCACGTCGGCGACGAGGTGAACGTCGTCTCGCCGCTCGGCGATCTCGGCCCCGCGGGGCCGATCCCGAAGTCGCGTCCCTTCCGCGTCGCCGGGATCTTCTACAGCGGCATGTACGAGTACGACATGAAGGTCGCGTACACCGACCTCGAGACCGCGCAGCGCTTCCTCTCGACCGGCGGCGCGATCAGCGGCATCGAGGTGCGCGTCGACGACTGGGAGCGCGCCGACGTCGTCGCCGCCGCGATCGCGCAGGCGACGTCGCGCCCCGAGCTCCGCGTGCGCAGCTGGCAGGAGGTGAACCGCAACCTCTTCGGCGCGCTCGAGCTCGAGAAGCTCGCGATGTTCATCACGCTCGGCATCGCGATCCTCGTCGCGAGCTTCTGCATCGTGGGCACGCTCGTGCTGATGGTGCGCGAGAAGGGTCGTCAGGTCGGCATCCTCAAGGCGATGGGCGCGCAGGACGGCCAGATCGTCGGCATGTTCATGCTGCAGGGCCTCTTCATCGGCCTCGTGGGCGCGATCAGCGGGCTCGGCCTCGGCTGGGTCGTGTGCTTCGCCGCGGAGCACCTCGGGATCGTGCCGCTGAACCCCGAGGTCTATTACATCGACTCGCTGCCCATCCACACCGACCCGCGCGAGTTCTTCGCGGTCGGCGTCGCGGCGGTCGTCGTGTGCCTGCTCGCGACGATCTACCCCGCGATCCTCGGCAGTCGGCTCAAGCCGGTCGACGCGCTTCGCTACTCGTGAATTCGTTGGAGCACAAACGAATGCCCCCGCTGGTCCGCGCCGAGAAGGTCACGAAGAAGATCCTCCACTCCGCCTCCGGAGAGAGAGCGGAGCACGAGGTCGAGATCCTCCGCGGCATCGACCTCGAGGTGCAGCAGGGCGAGATGCTCTCGATCGTCGGCGCGTCGGGCGCGGGCAAGAGCACGCTGCTGCACGTGCTGGGCACGCTCGATCTGCCGACGTCGGGCCGGATCGTCTACGAGGGCCAGGACGTCACGCACCTGCCGAGCTCGCGTCTCGCGGACTTCCGCAACCGATCGATCGGCTTCGTCTTCCAGTTCCACCACCTGCTGCCCGAGTTCACCGCGGTGGAGAACGTGATGATGCCGGGCCTCATCCGGGGCGCGCCGCGCAGCGCGATGCACGCGAAGGCGACGAAGCTGCTCGACGACGTCGGGCTCAAGCACCGCCTCTCGCATCGCCCGGGCGAGCTCTCGGGCGGCGAGCAGCAGCGCGTCGCGCTCGCGCGCGCGCTGGTGATGGAGCCGAAGCTGGTGCTCGCGGACGAGCCGACGGGCAACCTCGACAGCGTGACGAGCGAGGCGATGCACGAGCTCTTCTTCGAGCTGAACCGCGAGCGCAACGTGACGTTCCTGATCGTCACCCACAGCGAGAAGCTCGCGTCGCTGATGCCGCGCGTGGTCACGATGCGCGACGGCCGCGTCGAGCGCGACGACCGCAAGAGCGACGTCGCGTACCGCGAGCCCGAGCGCAGCGCGCCCGAGATCGCGCCCGAGAGCTGATGCCCGAGGCGACTCGCCGGTGCGCGCGCTGCGTCACGCGGTCGAGCGCAACGGTGGGCCCATCGGTCGCGTCGACCTGATCGGAGCTGTCCACGAGGCGACCCGCGTCGGGCTCGCGAACGCCGGCGTGGTCGGTGCGTGGCACGTGTTCGGCGAGCGCCTGAGCGACGAGGAGCTCGACGCGAGGCTCGCGGAGCTCCTGCGACGTCAGACGTCGGGTCGCTGAGCCGCGCAGCGGCCTCGAGCGCCGTCGACCGGCCTGCGATCCGGGGCGGCGCGCCGTCACCGCGTGCACGACGCGCGTCCTGCGCGCGCGATCGCGCCGCAACCGGCGCCGCCCCCACCACGCGCGACGACGCCCCCGGCTCGAGGCATCGAGCCCCCGGCTCGAACGATCGCGGCCCCGCATCGATCGATCTCGGTCCCCGGGGGGCTCGGATCGATCGAGGCGGGGGGTCATCTCGCCGAGGCGGGGGATCATCTCCCCGGAGCGGGGGCGCGCGTCGCCCGCTGCACGTCGCGCAGTGGTCGGACGGCGGGCGCGCGAGTCCCCGACGCGGGGCGCGCGATGTCGGAGGGCCGAGCGCGCGATCTTCGTGCCGGGGGCCGAGCGCGGGCTCAGTACTTCGCGCCGTCGGCGTGCACGACGTCCAGCGATCCGAGGTCCACGTCGGGCAGGCAGCGCACGTTCACGGCGGCCATCTTCGATCCGTCGGGCCCGGTGCCCTCGCCGAACGGCGCGATCCCGCACTTCGCGCAGAAGTGATGCTGGATCGCGTGCTTGTGGAACGTGTAGGTCGACAGCGCGCTCTCCGGCGTCTTCAGCCGGAACGCCCCGCGCGGCACGAACCACAGGAGCCCGCCGCGCCTGCGGCACATCGAGCAGTTGCAGTCGATCACGCGATCGATCGCGCCTTCGACCTCGAACGCGATGTTCCCGCAGTGACAGCTTCCCTGATGCGTCGTCGTCATGTCGCGCACCATCTAGCCACGACGATCGCGCCCCGGTTGGACAAAGGCGACACGCCGCGCTGACGGCGCTCCCGCGCCCCGCCGCGCTTCGCGCGTCGCGTCGCTCCCGCACTCGTTCCCAATCGCGCCCCGCCGCGCTTCGCGCGTCGCGTCGCTCCCGCACTCGTTCCCAATCGCGCCCCGCCGCGCTTCGCGCGTCGCTCCTGCGCCCCCGCGCCCCGCCGCGCTTCGCGCGTCGCGTCGCTCGCCAAATCCCGCGCGAAGCGCGCACACGCGCGACTTCGTCGCGCGGTGCTACCCCGCGAACGTCCGGGGCGCGCGAACAGCGCGACTCGGTCGGGAGCTCTCCCCAGCCTCAACCAGCGAGACGGCAGAACCGCGGTACCGGGCGTGGGCGTGGGGGTCCGGCGGCCCCGTGCGACGGGGGCTCGCCGAGGCCGACCGCAGCTCGAACGAAGCATCGCGGCAGAGCGCGAAGCGCGCGCCGCGATGCGACCACCGACACCCGACGCTCGCGCCCTTCCGTCGAGCAGCCCGCGAGCACACAGGCCGCCGGACCCCCACCCCCGCGCCTCACGCCGAAGCGCTCTCCTCTAAGCGGCAAACGCCACGTCCAACACCATCATCAGGACGAACCCGCCCATCGTCCCCCAGGTCGCCGCATCCGAGTGCTCCCCGCGATGCGACTCCGGCAGCACCTCGTCGCTGATCACGAAGAGCATCGCGCCCGCCGCGAAGCACAACGCGACCGGCAGCACCGCGCTCGACACCTCCACCGCCGCCGCGCCGAGCCCGGCGCCGATCGGCTCGACCGCGCCCGACAGCAGCGCCACCCCGATCGCCATCCGCCGCGAGTACCGCTCGCGCACCAGCGACACCGCGACGACCAGCCCCTCGGGCGCGTTCTGGAACGCGATCCCCAGCGCGATCGGGAGCGCCAGCGACTGGTCCCCGCTCGCGACCCCGACGCCCACCGCGAGCCCCTCGGGCAGGTTGTGCAGCGTGATCGCGATCACGAAGAGCCACGTCCGCGCCAGCGCCGTCGGCGATCGCCCCCGACCGTCCACGCCCTTCAGGAAGTGCTCGTGCGGCGAGAACCGATGCATCAGCGCGATCGCCGCGACCCCCGCGATCAGCCCGCCCGCGCCCGCCGCGACGCCGCCCCACCGCGCCCATCGCTCCACGGCGATCTCGAGCCCCGGCCCGAGCAGCGAGAAGAACGTCGCCGCGAGCATCACGCCCGCGCTGAACCCCGAGAGCGCCGCCCGCGCGCGGTCCCCGAGCTCGCGAAGCCCGAGCGCTGGCAGCGCGCCGAGACCGGTCGCGCCGGTGCCCGCCCACAGGCTCGTCAGGACCGCGTCGATCCAGGTGCTACCCACACCTCCGCCACATGGGGCCCCACGCTTGACCCGGCATCCCCGCACGGCTAGAACGCCGCGGTTTGCGGGGGAAACCCGCGGCTTTCCTCCGATTTCGAAACGGGATCCTCGCCACCTCATGCGCCGCGCCCTCCACGCAACGCTCCTCGCGATCGCGTCGCTGACACTGGTCATCCCAGTCGCCGCGCAGGTCACCGACGAGGACGAGGACGAGGCGGGCCTCGAGGACGAAGAAGGCCTCGAGGAAGAGGAAGAAGAAGAGGCCGAGGAAGAAGAGGAGTACGAGCCCGTCGAGGACGCCGAGGCCGGCGTCGGCGTGCCCCGGACCCTCTGCCACGGTCGCCGCATCCGCCGCGTGCGCGTGCTCGGCAACCGCCGCGTCGGCGACGACGACGTGCTCGCCTCGGTGCGATCGCGCGCCGGCAACGTGTGCACCGACGATCGCGTCGCCGACGACGCGCGCGCGCTCTGGGACCTCGGGTTCTTCGACGACATCCGCGTCGAGGCCGAGCCCGCCGAGGATCGCGTCGATCTGATCTTCCGGGTGCGCGAGCGCCCGTCGATCTCGGCGGTGCGCTACGAGGGCAACTCGTCGGTCGGCAACAGCGACATCGACGAGGTCGTCGAGCTGCGCTCGGGATCGATCCTCTCGATGCAGGAGGTCCAGCGCCAGCTCACGCGCATCCGCGATCTCTACGCGGAGAAGGGCTACTTCCTCGCGCGCATCGAGCCGCGCCTCGTCCGTCAGCCGAACAACGAGGTCGAGGTCGTCTTCCGCATCCAGGAAGGCGCCGAGGTCGTCGTCCGCCGCATCCGCTTCGTCGGCAACCGCCACATCTCGGGCGGCGATCTGCGCGGCATCATGCAGACGGGCGAGACGGGCTTCTTCTCGTTCCTGACGAACAACGACAACTTCCAGGACGAGCGCTTCGACGAGGACGTCACGCGCCTCCAGGCGATCTACTACGACCGCGGCTACCTCACGATGCGCGTGGGCACGCCGCGCATCGAGCTCACGCCGGATCGCCGCTTCATCGACATCACGATCCCGCTCGCCGAGGGCCCGCGCTTCCGCATCGGCCGCCTGCGCGTGGTCGAGCAGGACGACGACGGCAACGAGGTCGAGCCGCTCGGAGGTCGCCGCCGGGTGCGCGAGCTCGTCGCGGCGGAGCCCGGCGACTGGTTCAGCCGCACCGCGCTCGGCACGTCGCTGCTCGCGGTGACGCGCCACTATCGCGACGCCGGCTACGCGCACGTCGACGTGCAGCCCGAGACCGATCTCGACATGGATCGCAACACGGTCGATCTGTCGATCGTCGTGCGCCGCGGCCCGCTGACGCGCATCGAGCGGATCAACGTCCGCGGCAACACCAAGACGCGCGACTCGGTCATCCGCCGCGAGATCCGCATCGCCGAGGGCGACCTCTACAGCCAGACCCAGCTCGAGACGTCGCGCGCGTTCATCCAGGCGCTCGGCTACTTCGAGCGCGTCGAGCTCAGCGAGAGCGACGGCAGCGCGCCCGATCGCATCGTGGTGAACGTCGAGGTCGCGGAGCGTCCGACCGGCACGTTCAACGTCGGCGCGGGCTTCTCGTCGATCGAGGCGTTCATCTTCACCGCGCAGGTCCAGCAGCAGAACCTGTTCGGCAACGGTCAGTCGCTGAACCTGCAGCTGCAGCTCTCCGGCCTACGACAATTGGTGCAGATCCAATTCGTCGAGCCGTACTTCTTCGGGACCGACTGGACCTTCGCGATAGAGCTGTTCAAAACGGTCCGCCAATTCAGCTCGTTCACGCGCGACTCGACCGGTGGATCGCTGTCGTTCGGACATCCGATCTTCGATCGACGACTGTCGCTCTTTGCGCAGTACCGCGCGGACTACGTGCAGATCGGACCGCGCACCGGCGGGTTCGGCGCAGGGCAGGGCCTCTTCCAGCTCAACCTGCTGCCGATCGAGAACAACTTCCGCAACGGTCTGCAGAGCTCGCTGCGCCTCACGGTCACGTGGGACTCGCGCGACAACCGCATCTATCCGCAGAACGGTCTCTACGCGTCGTGGTCCACCGAGGTCGCGGACGAGGTGATCGGCTCCGCGACGAGCTGGGTCCGACACCGCGCGTTCTTCAGGTGGTACTGGGAGCTCTTCTCCGGCGTCGTCCTGAAGATGAACACCGAGTGGGGCTTGATCGCGTCGCGACAGGCGCCCGGTCCGCCGGTGTTCGAGCGCTTCTATCTCGGCGGCATCTTCAACGTCCGCGGCTTCCCGCTGAACAGCCTCGGTCCGCGCGTCGGCGTGCCGCGCACGTACGCGCCGCCGGACGGCGCGATCGTCCCGCAGTTCGGCGAGCCGGTCGGCGGGAACATGCAGCTCTATTACAACCTCGAGCTCGAGTTCCCGATCATCCAGCAGGTCGGCATCCGCGGCGTGATCTTCACGGACGGCGGCAACGCCTGGAACCTCGACAACTACATCTGTCAGCTGCCGCAGCCGTCGGAGTACGTGTCGTCATCGGATCCGTGTCGCGTCGACCTGTTCGATCTGCGCACGTCGTGGGGCTTCGGCATCCGTTGGATCTCGCCGCTCGGCCCGCTGCGCTTCGAATGGGGGCTCCCGTTCATGCGCATCCCGGGCCGCGAACAGGACATCGACTTCCAGTTCACGATCGGCAACTTCTTCTGAGGAGGGGTCTTGGAAGACCCGGCGGAGCCGGATCGGGGCCCCCCTCCCCGAACACTGCGCGCGGGCCCCGGCCCCGCTTGCTTCTTGATCGCCTGCGCTTCGCTCGTCCGCTTCGCGTCTCAGCAGTCTGAAATACCGCTCGGTCTTGACCCGTCGGATACGAACGGGTAGCCACTCGCACCTTTCGAGGAGACCTCCTTTGCTCCAGCTCCAACGGCACGCCGTCACCCTCGCCGCGGCGCTGATGATCTCGTTCGTGGCGCCGCGAGTCTACGCGCAGGTGCGCATCGCCGTGGTCGACCTCCAGCGCGCGCTCAACGAGACCGAGGACGGACGTCGCGCGAAGGCGCGCCTCAAGCGCCTCTTCAAGCAGCGCCAGGACGATCTCGACAAGCGTCAGGGCGAGCTGAAGGCGCTCAAGGAAGACATCGAGAAGAACATCGAGCTCTGGTCGCAGGAGACCAAGCAGCGTCGTCTCGAGGAGTACCAGAAGGCGTTCGTCGACCTTCAGCAGCAGTACGTCGAGTACCAGCGCGAGCTCGCGGAGCGCGAGGCCGAGGCGACGGGCGAGATCGTCGAGCGCATGCAGTCGATCCTGCGCCGCATCGGACAGGCCGAGGGCTACACGCTGATCATCGAGCGCAACGAGGCCGGCGTCGTGTGGGTGCCGACGAACCTCGATCTCACCGATCAGGTCATCCAGCGCTACAACGCGGGCGAAGGCCGCGAAGGTGGCGGTGAAGGCGGCGGCGGTGGTGGCGCGGCGACGACCGGCGGTGGAGCGCGCGGCGGTGGCGGCGCGGCGACGACCGGCGGTGGTGCGGCGGGCGGCGGTGGCGGCGGTGGCGCGCGCCGTCCCCCGACGAAGCGCGCGGAGTGAGCGCGGAGGAGCGGAGGGCGAGCCGATTTGAGTAGAATCGCGCTCGCATGGAGCTCGACGTCGAACGGATCCTCCGGATCCTCCCGCATCGCTCGCCGTTCCTGCTCCTCGATCGCGTGACGGAGCTGAGCCCGCGCAAGTCGGCGCGCGGGCTCAAGTGCGTCACGTACAACGAGCCGTTCTTCCCGGGGCACTTCCCGGGTCAGCCGATCTTCCCGAGCGTGCTCATCGTCGAGTCGATGTCGCAGCTGCTCGCGGTGCTCGTCTACGCGTCGGAGCCCTTCGACCCCGGTCAGAAGGTCCTCTACTTCCTCGGCTTCGACGGCGCGAAGTTCCGACGCCCGGTGGTGCCCGGCGATCGCATGGTGCTCGACGTCGAGATCACGCAGCGACGCTCGAACATCTGGAAGGCGCACGCGACCGCGACGGTCGACGGCAACCTGTGCGCGCAGGCCGAGCTGCTCGCGGCCCTGACCGACCGCGGCGAGCTGCCGAGCCATTGAGCCGGCCGACATTGCCGCACTGATTGTTTCTGTCTACAACCGGGCGCCGTGCGCAGGCCCGCCCGACTCCTCGCGCTGAGCGCGATCGCGACGATGCTCGCGCTCCCACTCGCGGCGGTCGCGCAGGACGCAGGCTCGGGCGAAGGCGCGAGCGCAGAGGGCGCGACCAGCGAGACGTCGGGCCCACCGGTCTACGATCTCGCGAAGCTCCTGCGCGCGGCCGAGCGTAGCTACCCCGGCATTCGCGCCGCCGAAGCGCGCATCCGCGCGGCGCGCGCGCAGCTCGACGAGGCGTGGGTCACGCCGTACTTCCAGTCGTGGGTCACGGCGGGCTTCACGCTCGCGCCCGAGGCGCGCGGCAGCCCGATCCTCTCGCCCGACGCGCAGGTCCCGCTCTCGAACCCGTGGCAGCCCGTGCTCGGGTTCGACTTCCAGGGCGCGATCCCGCTGTGGACGTTCGGCAAGCTCGGCGCCGCACGCGAGGCTGCGCGCGCCGGCATCCGCGCGTCGGAGTCCGATCGCGCGCGCGTGCGTGCGCAGCTGCTCTACGACGTGCGCCGCGCGTACTTCGCGCTGCAGCTCGCGCTCGACGTGCAGCAGATGCTGCGCGAGGGCATGCCCGCGCTCGAAGAAGCGATCGAGCGCACCGACGATCGCATCGCGGAGGGCGACCCCGAGGTCGACGAGATGGATCGCTTCCGTCTCGCGGCCGCGCTCTCGGAAGTGCGCGCGCGACAGGCGCAGGCGGCGCACCTCGAGGCGAGCTCGCGCGCCGCGCTCCAGATCCTCAGCGGCGTGCGCGAGCTGCGCGTGCCCGACTGTCCGATCCAGGTCGTCGACGCGCGCCTGCGCCCGCTCACCCAGTACGTCTCGAGCGCGATGAGCGATCGCCCCGAGGTGCGCATGCTCGAGGCCGCGCAGCGCGCGCGCGAGGCGAGCCTCGACGTGGCGCGCGCCGGGTTCTGGCCCGACCTCGCGCTGACGTATCGCTTCGCGATCAGCTACGCGCCGGGCATCACCGACCAGACGAACCCGTTCATCATCGATCCCGCGAACTACATGAACATCGGGGCGGGCATCGCGCTGCGGTGGTCGCTCGACTTCTGGGGCAACGCGTACCGCGTCGATCGCGAGAGCGCGCTGCTCGACGACGTGCGCATGCGCTTCGAGGAGGCGCGTCGCGGCATGGAGCTCGAGATCACCGACGCGTACAACACCGTCGTCGAGGCGCGCGATCGCGAGACGGCGTTCGATCGCGGGCGGCGCGAGACGCGCGCGTGGTTCATCACCGCGGCGCAGGCGGTCGAGCTCGGCACCGCGGAGACCAACGACCTCGTCGACGCGGTGCGTGCCTATTTCACGGCGCGCTACTCGCATCTCCAGGCGATCCACGACTTCAACAGCGCGCTCGCGAACCTCGAGCGCGTCTCGGCAATGCCCGTCACCGATCGCTGGGAAGACGCCTGCGATTGAATCGGGGCACCCTTCGACCAGTCACCAGGCACACGCACATGACGATGCGCACGATCTTTCTCGCCCTCGCGCTCGCCGCGCTCTCGTTCACCGCTCCGTCGTTCACCCCGAGCGCCGCGGCGCAGGAAGGCGGGCCCGCGACGCGCTTCCTCCGGCAGCGCCACGACGAGGTCACGCGCATCATGAGGCGTGATGCCTCGACCGACGCGGCGCGCGCGACACGCAGCCAGGAGGTCACGCGCATCCTGAGCCAGCTGCTCGACTACCAGGAGCTCTCGCGGCGCGCGCTCGGCACGCACTGGGAGTCGCGCACGCCCGCGCAGCGCACGCAGTTCGTCGATCTCCTGCGCCAGCTCGTCGAGCGCAATTACGAGGCGAACCTCGAGCGCATCCAGGGCTTCGAGGTGCGCTACACGCGCGAGGAGGCGATCTCCGACGGAACGGTCGTCTACACCGAGGCGCGCTCGCGCCAGGAGCGCCGTCAGCCGCCGGTCGAGATCTCGTACTCGATGCACCTGACCGACGGTGCGTGGCGCGTGTTCGACGTGAACACCGACGGCGTCAGCCTGGTCCGGAACTACAACCGTCAGTTCAATCGGATCATCGGCCAGGACGGCTGGGACGCGCTGATCACGCGCATGCAGGAGCGGCTCGCGTCGGGTCGCACCGAGTGATCTCGGGCGCGCTCGCGCGTCCTCCGGCGCGGAGCTCGTGAGCGCGTTTTTCCTTGCGATCGTTGACGGGCACAGATGTGGGCACTAGCCTGCCCAACCCGTATGCGACTGTTCAGCGGCAAGGTTCCCGTCATCGCCCAGGAGATCGTCCGGACGCTCACGGAAGGCGGTGACATCGAGACCGAGGCGCCGAACGAGGTGCAGGCGGACATCGAGTCGGTGCTCAAGGAGTACCTGCGCCAAGAGCGTCGCGTGACCGACGAGGCGAAGTCCCGGATGGAGATCCGGGGCATGACCTACAGCGAGCTGGGGAAGATGAAGTCCCAGGTCGCCAAGGATCTGAAGCTCTCGACGGGCGAGGACACGCTCCCGTACATCCTCGAGCAGGTGCTCGAGATGCTCTTCCACAGCAACAACGTGGAAGAGGTGTTCGCGGAGGACAACGTGCTCCGCAAGAAGATCACCGCGATCCTCCGCCGCCACATGGACGTGGAGCAGGAGCTCGATCGCGAGGTGCGCTCGAAGATCAAGAACCTCGAGGAAGGCACCGCCGCGTTCGAGACCGAGTACGCGCGGGTGATGGATCAGATCAAGCGCAACAAGAGGCTCACCTGAGCCGGGCGCCCTGAGCGGCGCGTCGAGGATCCCATGCACGAGAGCGCCACCCCGACACTGCGGAGCATGACGGGGCACGGCCTCGGCGAGGCCCCGCTCGGGCCCGGGCGCGTGCACATCGAGATCCGCTCGGTGAACCATCGCTACCTCGAGGTGCGGGTGAGACTGCCCGCCGAGGTGGTCGAGCACACCGGGTTCGTCGAGGAAGCGGTTCGCACCGCGCTCGGACGCGGTCGTGTCGAGGTGACGGGGCGCATCTCGGGGGACGCGATCGGCGCGCCGGTGCTCGACGTGGCGCGAGCGCGCGCGGCGTACGAGCAGCTCGTCGCGCTGCGGGATGCGCTCTCGCCGCGGGAGCCGTTGCCGCTCTCGTTGCTCGCGTCGGTGCCCGATCTGTTCATCGCGCGTGGGCTCCCGGATCTGCGCGTGGCGCGCGAGGCGCTGGCGCGCGCGACCGAGCAGGCCTGTCGTGGCGTGATGGAGATGCGGGCGCGCGAGGGCGCGGCGCTCTCGGCGGATCTCGAGGCGCGGGTGGATCGGCTGGTCGAGCACGTGGAGTCGATCGAGGCGCGCGTGCCCGAGGTCGTCGACAACGCGCGGCGGCGGCTCGCGGAGCGCATCGAGAAGCTGCTCGCGCAGGTCGGCGGGACGATCTCGCAGGTCGGCGCGCTGGAGGAAGGTCGGCTCGAGCAGGAGATCGCGGTGTTCGCGGATCGCTGCGACGTGACCGAGGAGTGCACGCGGCTGCGGAGCCACTCGGATCAGTTCCGCATGCTGCTCGCGACGGGCGCGGCGGAGGCGCTCGGGCGGAGGCTCGACTTCCTGCTCCAGGAGATGGCGCGCGAGGCGAACACGATCGGCGCGAAGAGCGCGGACGCCGAGACCGCGCGCCTCGTCGTCGAGGTGAAGGCCGACGTCGAGCGGATGCGGGAGCAGGTCCAGAACGTCCTTTGAGCTCGATCGCAGGCGCCCCGGCGAGAGGCGGTCCTCGCGGCTCGCTCGGTCGCGGCGCGAGCTTCGGGACGCGGGCGGGCTCAGATCACGCGGTCGCTGCCGCCGTCGATCGGGAGCTGGGCGCCGGTCGTCGCGCGCATCTTCACCAGGGCGAGCGCGGCCTCGGCGACGTCCTTCGTCGTCACCTCCGCGCGCAGCAGGTTCTGGCGCTTGTACCGATCGACGCTCACGCCGTAGCTCTTCGCGCGCGATGCGATCGTCTCGTCGCTCCAGAGCTCGGTGTCGAAGACCTTGTCGGGGTGCAGCACGTCGACGCGCACGCCCGCGGGCGCGAGCTCGATCGCGGCGACACGCGCGAGCTGCGTGAGGCCTGCCTTGCTCACCGAGTACGCCGCCGCGCCAGGGCCCGGCGCGGGCACGTTGCGCGACGCCATCATGATCACCGCGGGCTCGACGCCGAGCTCGAGGTACGGCGTCGCCGCGCGCAGCACCTTGAGGTGCGAGGTGAGGTTGAGCGCGAGCGAGCGCTCCCAGTGCGCGTCGTCGAGCTCCTCGATGCGCTTGCTCGGCGGGAAGTCCCCCGCGTTCGAGACGAGCAGGTCGAGCCCTCCGAAGCGGCGCACGCACGCGTCGATCGCGGCGTTCACCTGCGCGGTGTCGGTCACGTCGCACGCGACGCCGAGCGCGTCGTCGCCCTTCCACGCGCTCGTGATCTCGGCGCGTCGATCGAGCACGCACACCGCCGCGCCCTCGGCGCGGAAGCGCAACGCGACCGCGCGACCGATGCCGCTCGCGCCGCCGGTGATCAGCGCGACGCGCCCCGCGAGCGAGGGGCTCGCGCCGGGCTTGCGCAGCTTGCGCTGCTCGAGCTCCCAGTACTCCATGTCGAAGAGATCACGCTCGCCGAGCGGGGTCCATCCGCCGAGCGCCTCGGCCCACTGCACGCAGCGGATCGTGTGACGCGCGATGTCGCCCACCTGCGCCGCTGCCTTCGCCGCGGTGCCGAACGCGATCGTGCCGACGCCGCGCCACACGGCCCAGCGCGGCGCGGCATCGAGGCGCGTGCGCGACCCGTCGTCGTGGCGCGTGAAGTACGCGTCGTACTCGCGCGCGTAGGCGCCGATCGCCGCAGCGGGATCGCCGTCGATCACCGCGGGCACGCGCTTGGTGCGGATGACGTGATCGGGCGTGACCGGGCCGCGCGTCGCGATGCGCGCGACGTCGTCGCGCGACGCGTAGCCCGCCGCGTCCTCGCTCGCGTCGACGCGCGCGATCATCGCGCGGCCCGCGGCGCGCGAGACCTCGCGGCGGATGGTCGCGAGCGCGCGCGCATCGACCTCGGATGCGCGCGCGGCGCGGCGCGGTGCGCTCCACGCGCCGCTCTTCGCGAGCGCGTCCTCGGCCTCGCTCACGAGGCGGATCGTGCGCTCGTAGCTCTCGCGGGCGTCGTCCGAGAACGTGAAGAGCCCGTGGTGCATCAGCACCATGCCCTCGAGCCTCGACCAGTCCGCGCCGCGCGTGATCTCGCGCACCGCGCGCGCGAGGACGAAGCCCGGCATGACGTACGGGACGTAGAGCACGCGATCGCCGAGCACGTCGCGGATGCGCGCCGCGCCGTCTGGGGTGTTCGTCAGCGTGATCACCGCGTCGGCGTGCGTGTGATCGACGAAGCGGTGCGGGAGGATTGCGTGGAGGATCGCCTCGATCGACGGATCGGGCGCGCTCGGATCGAGGAGCGCCGCGCGCTGCTCGCGCACCATGTCGACGTCGGAGAGCGCCGCGAGATCGGCCATGCGCAGCAGCGCGCGCATGCGCACCGGCGAGAACCCCGCGGGCTCGATCGTCGCGAGGTCCCAGCCGCTGCCCTTCACCCAGAGCACGTCGGTGTCGTCGCCGAAGAAGTCCTTCGTCGTGCCCTTCACGCTCGTGTTGCCGCCGCCGTGCAGCACGAGCGAGGGCTCCGCGCCGAGCAGCCGCGACGTGTAGCAGCGGAGCTGGAGCAGATCGGTGGGCGCGTCCTCGGCGCGGTAGCGGCTCTCCATCGCGCGGAGGATATCGTCCCCGCGTCAGCGCATCACGATCTCGCGGCGCTGGCCCGGCGCGATCTCCACGCTGCGTCGCATCGTGCGCTCGGACCGCGAGGGGCCCGCCTCGATCAGGTGCGTGCCCGCGGGGAGCGAGCGACGCACGGGCGAGGAGCCGACGTAGTCGCCGTCGATCCACACCTCGCCGAAGGGCATCACGACGATGTCGAGCGAGCCGGGACGCTCGTCGACCGGCGGCGGCGGAGGGGGAGGCGGTGGCGGTGGCGGTGGCGGAGGCGGGATCACGACCGGCGTCGTCGTGCCCGCGTCACGCGGGCGCGACGGCGTCGGACGGGCGCCGCGATCATGCGGCGTCGTGACCTCCACCCGAGGCGCGACGTACGCGTCGATCGGCGGCGGTCCCGCGTCTTCGGGCGCGCGCGCGAAGCCGGCGTCGGCGGGGCTCGCCGGATCGACGACCACGACCGGCGGCGGGGGCTGCTCGGTGCGCGTCAGCAGGATCGCGAGCCCTGCTCCCAGCGCCACGAGCGCGATCGCCGCGACTCCGCCGACGAGCGGCATCAGCGAGCGCTGTCGCGGGAGCTCGCGCAGCGACTCGACCGGCATCGGCGTCGCGCCGCTCGGCCGCGTGAGCTCCGCCGGCGTGACGCGCGCGCTCGCATCGGCGGGGCGCGAGAACGAAGGCGGCGTGGCCGGCGGATACGCGGGGACGCCTGGGGCGAGCTGGGCAGCGAGCTCGGGCCCCACGCCCGTCGACGTGTACTGCGGGCCCGTGTTGCCGAAGGGCGGCGGCACCGGCGTCGGCGTCATCACCGTCGGCGCGCCGTCGACCGGGGCGCGCGTGCGCGTCGGGTCCTGTCCCGACGCGGGCTGCGGACCTCCGCTCCACTGCGGGCGCTCGCCTGGCATCGCGCTCGTCGGCTCGTACGCCATCGCGGGCTGCTGGCTCGGCGGCGCGCCCGCGCGCGTCGTCTCCTCGAGCCGGCGCACGAGGTCGCCCAGGATGCGGCGCGCCGTGGGCGGCGGCGCGATGTCGACCAGCGCGTCGATCAGCTCCGCCGCGCTCTGGAAGCGCGCGTCGGGATCGGGCGCGAGCAGCCGCTCGACGGCGTCGACCAGCGCCTTCGGCGCGCTCGGGCACAGCTCCGCCAGCCCGGGGCGACGCCCCTCGCTGATGCGCTGCAGCGTGTCGAGATCGGTCGCGCCCACGAAGGGCCGGCGCCCGGCGAGCGCCTCGAACAGCAGCACGCCGAGCGCGAAGAGATCGCCGCGCGCGTCGAAGCGCCCCTGCAGCGCGTACTCGGGCGCCATGTACGGGACCTTGCCCTTCACGGTCCCGGTGGTCGTCAGCATCGTCGACTTCGACACCGCCTTCGCGATGCCGAAGTCCGTCAGCTTCACCTCGCCCGCGCGGCTCACCAGCACGTTCGACGGCGAGATGTCGCGGTGCACGACGGGCCCGCCGCCCGCCGCGCCGCGGTGCCCGTGGAGGTTGTGCGCGTAGTCGAGCGCGGTCGCGAGCTCGTTCGCCAGGTGCACGACGAGCCCGGACGTCATCGTCTCGCCGCGCTCTTCGAGCGCGCGCAGGAGACGGTACAGATCCATGCCTTCGACCAGCTCGAGCGCGAGGTAGTGCGACGCGTCGGCCACGCCGAAGTCGACGACCTGCACGATGTTCGCGTGGCGCAGCTGCGCCGAGACACGCGCCTCGTCGAGGAACTGGTGGACGAACGCCGCGTCCTTCTCGAACGCCGGCAGGATCCGCTTCACGCAGACGCGCTGCTCGAACCCTCCGGGCCCGCGCCGCACCGCGAGGAAGGTCTCGGCCATCCCTCCCGCGCCGAGTCGGCCGACGAGCTCGTAGGGCCCGAATCTCGAAGGGCTCCCCACCACGCGGCGACGAGGCTAGCACGCGGTGCCCGCGCCGCGTCCCGCGGGAAGCGACTCAGACGACGGAGGTGCGCGCCAGCGGCTCGCTGGTGGGCGCGAGCGCGTCGTCCTCCATCGTCTCGACCACGTTCTCGGAGCTCGCGTTCGTCACGTCGCGCAGCAGCAGCAGGTCGCCGACGCGCGCCGACGCGCCGTTCCAGTAGCCCGTCGCGCCGCGCCACTCCCGCGGGTTGCGGAACGTGCCGAACACGAGATCCCAGAGCGGGATGTCGCCGTAGTTGTGCGCGTGCACGCCGCGCTCGTGGTGCACGCAGTGGCTCTCCGGGCGCTGCACGACGTAGCCGAGCCAGCGCGGCGTGCGGAGGTTCGCGTGCTGGAAGAGGCTGCAGAACGTGACGAGCGCGTTGACGATCGCGGCGGCCAGCGGATCGACGCCGAGGATCAGCGTGAGCCCGATGCTGCCCGCCATCGCGAAGCCCGCGACGTCGAGCGGGTGCAGGTAGAACGCGCCCCACACGTCCATGCGCTCGGCGCTGTGGTGCATCTGGTGGATGCGCCACAGCGGCTCGAAGCGGTGCAGCGCGCGGTGCCACCAGTACGTGCAGAACTGGAGCGCGACGAGCCCGACGACGGTGCCACCGGCGACGCCGAGCCCGGTCGCGTCGATCAGCCGGTACGGCGCGAGGAGGGGGTCCCACAGCAGCGGGAGGGCACCCGAGAGCAGGACCGAGACGACGAGCCACACGAGCCCGCGGGCGCGCCACCGGCGGATGCGCGGGAAGACGCGCGCGGGGGCGACGCGGTCGAGCACGACGAGCACGAGGAGCGAGGCGAGCAGCCCGCCGGTGAGCAGATCCATGAACGTCCTCCAGGAGTTGCGCCGCCGGGAAGCGCGTGGCGGGGCAGGTCGGAGAGGAGGCGTGACGATGCGCGGAACGATGTTCCGCGGGCGCGTTCCGCGGTCCATGATCGCCGCGTGGGGGCCCAGGGCGCGGCGATCGTCGGACGTGCACACGAGCTCGAGCGACTGCGCGAGGCCGTGCTCGACACGTCGCGAGGGCGGGGCGGCGTGTGGCTCCTCTGCGGCGAGGCGGGCATCGGGAAGAGCCGCCTCGCCGAGGAAGCGTCGGCGCTCGCCGCGGAGCGCGGGGTCGTCGTCGTGTGGGGGCGCGCGTGGGAGGTCGGCGGCGCGCCGGTGCTCTGGCCATGGGTGCAGGTGCTGCGCGCGCTGCTCGCGACCGAGGCGGGGAGGGCGGCGCGCGAGGCGCTCGGTGCCCGGGCGCGCCTGCTCGCGCGCGGTCTGCCCGAGCTGCGCGAGCGGGACAGCGAGATCGGCGATGCGATCGATCCCGAGCGCGCGCGCTTCGAGCTGATCGACGCGATGGGCTCGCTCGTGATCGGCGTCGCGTCGCGCGCGCCGACGATGATCGTGCTCGACGATCTGCACGGCGCGGATCCGTCGTCGCTCTTGCTCGCGGAGTACGTCGCGCGGCACCTGCGCAGCGTGCCGCTGGTGCTCGTCGGCACGTATCGCGAGCACGAGGCGGAGCGCACCGCGCACGCGTCGTCGTTCGCACGGCTCGCGCGCGACGCGCGCGTCCTCGCGCTGCGTCGGCTCGGCGAGGCCGAGGTCGGCGCGCTGCTGCTCGAGGGCGAAGGCACGCCCGATCCGACGATCGTGCGCGCGGTGCACGAGGCCTCGGAGGGCAATCCGCTCTTCGTGGTCGAGCTCGCGCGGTACTGGCGCGCGCAGGCGAGCACCTCCTCGCTCGTGCGCGCGACCACGATTGCGATCCCGCACGGCATCCGCGAGGTGCTGCGCGAGCGGCTCGGCGCGCTGCCCGCGCCCGACGTGGCGATGCTCGAAGCGGCGTCGGTGCTGGGGCGTGACGTGCGCGTCGCGTCGCTCGCGGAGCTCTTGGAGACGTCGGTCGCGTCGCTCGGCGCGGCGCTGCGTCGATGCGCGGGCGCGCGTGTGCTCGTCGAGCTCGCGCCCGGCGCGCTGCGCTTCTCGCACGTGCTCTTGCGCGAGGTGCTCTACCAGCAAGTCGATAGCGAGCGCCGCGCGGTGCTGCACGCGCGCGCGGCGACGTGCCTCGAGCAGCGGCGCGACGCGGGCGCCGAGGTCGGCACGAGCGAGATCGCGTTCCATTGGGCCGCTGCCGCGGCGGCCGGCGGCGGGGCGCGCGAGCGTGCGAGCGCGGTGATGAGCGCGCGGCGTGCGGCGGAGGAAGCGGACGCGCAGCTCGCGTTCGAAGACGTGGTGGCTTGGTACGAGCGCGCGCTCGAGTGGACCGACACGGGCGTGCCTGCGAGCACGCGCGTCGAGCTGCTCCTCGCGCTCGGGAGCGCGCGCATCCGCGCGGGAGACGTCGCGCGCGGCCAGGAGGCGTGCCTCGCGGCGGCGGCGCTCGCGCGTGCGCAGGGCGCGGAGCTCTTCGCGCGCGCAGCGCTCGCGTACGGCGCCGCGTTCGTCTACGCGACGATCGACGTGCGCTTGATCGCGCTGCTCGACGAGGCGCTCGCCGCGCTTCCCGCGGACGCACGCGCGCTCCGCGCGAGGGTGATGGCGCGCCTCGCGGCCGCGCAGCAGCCCGCGGCGGATCCGTGGGGACCGATCGCGCTCGCGCGCGAGGCGATCGCGCTCGCACGCGAGACGGGCGATCGACGCGTGCTCCTCGAGACGCTGCGCTCGGCGTGCTCGGCGATGATGGACTTCGCGGAACCGTCGGAGCGCGCGGCGCTCAACGCCGAGCACGTCGCGCTCGCGGAGGCGCTCGGCGAGCCCGTCGACGCGATGCGCGGCTCGATGCGGCTCGTGATCGACTGCTACGAGGCGGGCGACACGGTCGCCGGGCGCGCCGCGATCGAGCGCTGCGAGCGCGTCGCGGAGCGGCTCGGGCACTCGTTCTACGCGTGGCCCGTCGCGGCGATGCGCGCGATGGACGCGACGCTCGCGGGCCGCTGGGACGAGGCGGATCGCTGGCTCGACGAGGCGAAGGCGCGCAGCGAGCGGGCGCGCGATCCCAACGCGTCGCGCGCGCTCGCGGTCGCGCGTGTGGCGCGGCTGCGGACCGAGCGGCGCGACGTCGACGCGCTCGCGATGTTGCCCGCGCTCGAGCAGGCGCTCACCGCGATGCCGTTCGGTCGCGCGGCGACGCACGCGCTCGCGAGCGCGATGCTCGCGCGTGCGGGCCGTCTCGACGAAGCTGGCGCGCGCCTCGCGACGGCGGACGTCGACGAGATGATCGCGCTCGGCGACGTCGCGCTGCTCTCGTGCATCGGCGAGGTCGCGCTCGCCCTCCACGACGCCGCGCTCGCGACGCGCGTCGCGGAGCGTCTGCGCCCGCTGGAGGGTCGCTTCCGCAGCTGGGGCCTCTTCGGGATGACGTGCGAGGGCCCGGTCGCGGCGCTGCTGGGCTCGCTCGCCGCGCTGCGCGGCGAGGTCGACGATGCGCGCGGCTGGCTCGAGCGTGCGCTCGAGCGCGCCCAGCGCGCGGGGGCGACACCGTACGTCGACGCGATCCGCGTCGAGCTCGTGGCGCTCGGTGCGCCGCGCAGTGTGCCCGCGCGCATGCGTCGCGCGATCACGATGCGCCGCGACGGCGAGACCTGGGTCGTCGAGCGCGAGGGCGCGCCGATCCGCCTGAAGGACAGCAAGGGCCTGCAGTGGCTCGCGCGCTTGATCGCGGAGCCGGGGCGCGACGTGCACGTGCTCGAGCTCGCCGCGCCCGACGCGCGCGACGTGGATCGCGGCGACGCCGGCGAGCTGCTCGACGAGCGCGCGAAGCAGGCCTATCGCGCGCGCCTCGCGGCGCTCGAAGAGGAGCGTGCGGAAGCGGAGGCGTGGAACGACGTCGAGCGCGCCGCGCGAGCGCGCGAGGAGATCGACGCGCTGCGCGCCGAGATCGCGCGCGGGCTCGGGCTCGGTGGCCGCGCGCGACGCGCGGGGAGCGCGGTCGAGAAGGCGCGCATCAACGTGCAGCGACGCCTGCGCGACGCCATCGAGCGCATCGCCGTGCACGACGCTGCGCTCGGTCGTCTGCTCGAGCGCTCGATCCGCACCGGCACGTCGTGCCGCTACGATCCCGAGTAGCGGCGCGCGTCACGCGAGCGCGGCGCGATACTGCTCGGGCGTGCGCCCGGTCCAGCGCCGGAACGCGCGGAAGAACGCGCTCGGCTCGGAGTACCCGACGAGCATCGCGACCTCGTACACCGCGAGGCGCGGCTCGCGCAGATAGAGCTCCGCGAGCTCCCGCCGCGTCTGCTCGAGCAGCGTCTGGAACACGACGCCTTCTTCCTTCAGCCGCCGCTGTAGCGTCCGCTCGCTCATCCCGAAGTGACGCGCGACGGCCGACTGCGAAGGCACGCCGTGCCGCAGCATCTCGGTGAGCTTCCGCTGCACGCGATCGGCGAGACGATCGTCGCCCGGCAGCACCTTCAGCAGCGACTCCGCGTGGCGCTCGAGGTACCCGTGGAGCCGCGGGTTCGCGTTCACGATCGGCGCATCGAGGATCTCGCCCGGGAGCACCAGGCGCGACGCCGGCGCGCCGAAGCGCGGCGTACGTCCGAAGTACGCGGTGAGCATCGAGACGTCGGGCGGGGGCGGGTGCTGGAACCACACGTCGAGCACCGGGATGTCGTCGCGCCCGATGAGCGCGCGGAGCATCGTGAGCCCGCTCGACATCGACCACTCGGCGGGATGCCGCAGCCGCACGAACCGCGGCGCGAGCACCTGCTCGAGCACCGCGCGCCCGTCCTCCTCGAAGAAGCGCCCGATGAACACGTCGCAGAGCAGGCTCCCGAAGCGCTCCATGCAGCGCCCGAGCTCGCGCGGCGTCGCGCACTGCAGCATCAGGTAGCCGAGCGCGCCGAGCGACTCGATCGTGAACGCACCCCCGAGCCGCACCCCGAGATCGTCGATGCCGCGGCGCGCGAGGATCAGATCCCAGATCGCCATGTGCTGCTTGAACGGCACGCGCGCGTCGGGGTTCGCGAGGATCTCCGGCGTCAGCTGCGCGTGCGCGAGCGCTTCTTCGCGAGGCACGCCCAGCATGACGGCGACGTCGACGAGCGTCGCGGTGAACGAGGCGACGACGGTCGCGACTGCCATGTGCCCGCGGATGATACGGCGCGCCGAGCGCGCGGCGCCATCGTCCACGCCATTGTCGCCCGCGGTCAGTCGTGGAGCGCCCCGATGCCGCCAATCGTCGTCGAGGAGACTCTCATGCGACGGAAGATCGTCATCGCGCTCGCTTCGCTGCTCGCGCTCGTGATCGTGGCGGGCGCAGCGCTCGTGGTCCGCGCCTCGCAGCCGGTGAGCGCGCCGTACCCCGAGGTGAGCGCGGATCGGAGCGAAGCGGGCATCGCGCGCGGACGCGTGCTCTTCGAGGGCACGTGCGCGCAGTGTCATCGCGCGCCCGGCGCCACGCGCGTCGCGGGCGCGCCGCTCGCGGAGATCCCGGCGTTCCTCGGCGAGTTCCACTCGCGCAACCTCACGCGCCATCCGACCGCGGGCATCGGCGGGTTCGAGGATCGCGAGATCGCGCGCCTGCTTCGCTACGGCGTGACGCGCGACGGGCACGCGGTCGTGATGCCGACGTACGGCTTCTCCGACGAGGATCTCGCCGCGGTCCTCGGGTTCCTGCGCTCCGACGATCCGGTCTTCGAGGCCGACGCGACCGAGACCCCGCCGTCGCGGCCCTCGCTCGTCGGGCGCGTGCTCGTGCGCGCCGGGCTGCCCGATCCCGCGACGCGTCCCGCCCGCGGCATGCGCGCGCCGCCGCGCGCACCGACCGCCGAGTACGGCCGCTACCTCGCGCACGACGTGTTCGACTGCGCGGGCTGCCACACGCCCGGCTACGACCCCGACAAGGCGAGCGGCGACGACCTGCTCCGCGGCGGGTTCGAACTCGTCGGCGCCGACGGCGCGGCGGTGCGCTCGCCGAACCTCACCGCGCACGCGAGCGGGCTCGCGGCGTGGACCTCCGCCGACCTCGGCCGCGCGCTGCGCGACGGCCTGAAGCCCGACGGCACCGCGGTGCGCCCGCCGATGCCGCTCTTCCGCGGCCTCGGCGACGACGAGGTCGAGGCGCTCTTCGTCTATCTGCGCAGCGTCCCCGCGCTCGACGGCGAGGTGCCCGCGACGCAGCCGGTGCGCACGCCGCGTCCCGGTGCGCGCGCGCCCGAGCAGCTCTTCGTCGAGCTCGGCTGCCCCGGGTGCCACGCGCCCGGCGCGCGCTACCACGCGCAGCTCGAGCAGGCGCGAGGCGAAGATCCCGAAGCGCTCGCGCGCTGGATCCAGCACCCCGAGGCGCTCCAGCCCGGCACGCCGATGCCGACGTATGGCGCGCTGCTCTCCGACGCCGATGCGCTCGCGCTCGCGCGCTGGGTGAGCGAGGGCGCTGCGCGCACGCAGTGAGCGTAACGGCTCGCTCGTCGGCTCGGCGGCACACCGCAGCCGACGGAGGCGACGAGCGTGCAGCGATGGCCGAGCGTGATCGCGCTGAGCGCGGCGATCGTGAGCGCCTGCGCAGACGAGCCCGTGATCGACGCCGCGCCGAGCGACGCGGGCGTGCTGATCGATGCCCGCGCGATGCTCGACGCGCGCGTGCCCGACGACGACGCCGGTGAGCCCCCGGTCGCGTGCGACGTCGTCGCGTCGGATGGCGAGACGCTCGAGCGCGCGATCGCCGCCGCGTCGCCTGGCGACACGGTCTGCCTCGCCGCGGGCACGTGGCGCGATCTCGTCCTGCGCATCACGCAGCACGGCGCCGAAGGCGCGCCGATCACGATCGCCGCCGAGCGTCCGGGCGAGACCATCGTCACCGGCACGAGCGCGATCGGCCTCGGAGGCAGCCACCTCGTGCTGCGCGGGCTCGTGTTCCGCGGCGGACGCAGCGCGGGCGGCACGCTGCTCGCGACGCGCAGCGACGTCTCGACGCCGTGCGGCCACTGCCGCCTCACCGAGCTCACGATCGACGGCGTCGACGAGGGCGTCGAGGAGTCGAAGTGGGTCTCGATCTACGGTGATCACAACCGCGTCGATCACTCGTGGTTCGCCCACAAGACGAGCTCGGACGTGCTGCTCGTGGTGTGGCGCCCGGACGGCGCCGAGGACCATCACCGCATCGACCACAACTACTTCGGCGATCGCCCGCCGGTCGGCGAAGGCGCCGAGACGCTCCGCGTCGGCACGAGCGACACCCACGACACGCCCTCGTACACGATCGTCGAGCACAACCTCTTCGAGCGCACGAGCGGCGAGATCGAGATCGTCTCGAACAAGTCGGGCCGCAACGTCTATCGCCACAACACGTTCCGCGCGTCGATCGGCCAGCTCACGCTGCGGCACGGCGACGGGTGCGTCGTCGAGGGCAACTGGTTCTTCGCGGACGGTGCGCCGGGCGCGGGCGGGATCCGCGTCGTCGGCGGCGGTCATCGCATCGTGAACAACTACGTGCAGGGCGTGCGCACCTCGAGCGACGTGCGCGGCGGCATCGTGCTGATGAGCTGGGAGAGCGACGCCGAGCCGACGGGCTATCAGGAGGTCGTCGACGTGCTCGTCGCGCACAACACCATCGCCGACAGCGAGCAGAGCCTGGTGCTCGGCGCGGGATCGAGCGACCGCGCGCCGCGTCGCATCACGCTCGCGAACAACCTGATCGGCGGTGCGATCGGCGCCGTCGTCCGGAGCGAGCTCGGCATCGAGGCGTCGACGTGGGCCGGCAACGTGCTCCACGGCGACGCGCTCGGGCTCGACGAGACGCCCGGGATCCGCTTCGTCGATCCCGGGCTCGCGCGCGACGGCGAAGGCATCTGGCGACCCGATCCGCGCGGCCCCGCGATCGACACCGCGGCGGCGATCGACGAGCCGCTCGCGATCGACATCGAGGGACACCGGCGCGACGGTCGCGCCGACGTCGGCGCCGACGAGCTCGTCGACGCTCCCGCGCGCCTCCCTCCGCTCACCGCCGCCGACGTGGGCCCGCGCACCTACGATCCGCGCCGGCGCGACTGAGCTACGCTCGCGCGCGCATGACCGATCGCACGCTGCGGCCCGGCACCCTCGCGGTGCACGCCGGTGAAGAGCCCGACCCGACGACCGGCGCGCTCGAGCCGCCGATCGTCCTCGCGAGCGCGTACGCGTTCGCCTCCGCCGACGACGCGGCCGCGCAGTTCCGCGGCGAGCAGGACGGCTGGATCTACGGGCGCTGGCGCAACCCGACGGTCGAGTCGTTCGAGCGCAAGATCGCCGCGCTCGAGGGCGCCGAGGCGACGGTCGCGCTCGCGAGCGGGATGGCCGCGGTGAACGGCGCGATCGCGTCGTGCGCGCGCGCCGGCGAGCACGTCGTCGCGCCCCGCAGCGTCTACGCCGAGGCCGCGCGCCTGATGCGCGAGGTGCTCCCACGCTTCGGCGTCGAGACCACGTTCGTCGATCAGACCGACCTCGCCGCGGTCGAGGCCGCGATGACCGAGCGCACGCGCATCGTGTACGCCGAGACGCCGGCGAACCCGAACCTCGTGTGCACCGATCTCGCCGCGCTCGCGGAGCTCGCGCACGCGCGCGGCGCCGTGCTGATCGTCGACGGCACGTTCGCGACGCCGTGGCACCAGCGCCCGCTCGCGCTCGGCGCGGACCTCGTGCTGCACTCCGCGACGAAGGCGATCTGCGGGCACGGCGATGCGATCGGCGGCGTGGTCTCGGGCTCGCGTGATCGAGTGACCGAGGTGCGACGGATCGGCGTGCGCGCGATGGGCGGCGCGATGGCGCCCAACACCGCCGCGATGCTCGCGCGCGGCGTGCGCACCCTCGGGCTCCGCATGGATCGCGCGAGCGCGAGCGCGATGGAGCTCGCGCGTCGCCTCGAGGAGGATCGCCGCGTCGCGCGCGTCTGGTATCCGGGCCTGCCCTCGCACCCGCAGCACGCGATCGCGCGCGCTC
The DNA here is from genome assembly GCF_000737325.1 of Sandaracinus amylolyticus. NCBI lineage: Bacteria > Pseudomonadati > Myxococcota > Polyangiales > Sandaracinaceae > Sandaracinus > Sandaracinus amylolyticus. Next base: position 6,267,815 of record NZ_CP011125.1, on the reverse strand, counting down.
AGATGACGCGCGGCTTCGGCGCGATGATCGCGTTCGAGGTCGCGGGAGGGCTCGAGGCGGGCAAGCGCTGTCACGACGCGGTCGAGGTGATCGCGCGCGCGGTGAGCCTCGGCGACGTGCGCTCGCTGCTCACGCACCCCGCGACGACCACCCAGGCATCGATGCCGCGCGAGGCACGCATCGCAGCGGGCGTGACCGACGGCCTGATGCGCTTCAGCGTCGGCATCGAGGACGTCGAGGACCTCTGGGAGGACCTCGATCGCGCGCTGCCCTCGTCCTGATTAGCGCGGCCCGAAGCGCTTGTCGTCGGGAGGCGTGCGCCCCTCGTTGAGCGCCTCCGCGATGCGCACCAGCGAGGGCGCGTCGACGCCCACGTACCACGCCTGCGTGAGCGCTCCGGTCTCGTCGCCGTAATACGCCGCGAGCGTCGGCCCGTAGGAGCAGCACCCGAGGCACCCCGACTCGGTCAGCCGCACTCCGCCGCCGCGCTTGTAGTACGCGATGCCGCGCGCCTCGAGCGTGCGCCACGCCTCTTCGAACACGCGCGTGCTGCCGCGGCGCGAGCAGCGCGGTCCGGTGCAGAGCAGAAGGTGCGCGCGCGTCGGGAAGAAGAGCGGGCCGTCCACGTCGGCGGCGAGTATAGGGCTCACGACGCGTGATAGCCTGGAGCGCGGAATGAGCGACGATCCGCCCTCGCGTCCCAAGCACGGCACCGTGCCCGGCTTCGGCCCGCCGTCGCAGCCGCTCCCGCCGCTCGAGGTGCAGCCGATCGCGATGCGCGACGATGCCTCGCCCGAGGTGGTCGCGGGCGCGGTGCGCATGGTCGTCGAGCCCACGCCGCACCCCGAGCCCCAGGTGCGCTACTCGGTGCCCCAGGGGCCCGAGGACGCGCGACGTCGCGCGAAGGGCCCGCCCGCGGTCGACATCGATCTCGTCTACGAGCGCCGCAGCGCGCCGCTGCCCGATCAGCCGTGGATCTTCCTCGAGATCTGGACGCGCAACACCATCTACCAGCTCGACGCGTCGCTCATCTGCGTCGACGTGATCGATCAGGGCACGCGCCGCGCGATCGCCGAGCACCCGCTGCGCGGCGCGCGTCTGGTCGGCGGTCAGTCGCGCGACGGCGACGCGATGGAGCTCTCGCATCCGTTCCCGCGACCGGGCTCGGAGGCGGTGTTCGAGCAGACCTCGGGGCGCCACGTGCGCTTCTCGCAGACGTCGTCGGTGACGCGCGTCGTGATGCGGCTGCGGGTGCTGACGGTCGAGCCCGAGCAGCTCCTGCCGACGTGGGAGGACGTCAGCGGGAAGTGGGACCTGCGGACGCTCGGCCAGAAGCCGCAGGGGCAGAAGAAGTAGCGCCGCGGCGCGCGTGCTCGTTCCGAGCTCTTCGTACCGCTCGGAAGGAGCAGGCGGGGTGCGGTGCGACGTGAGCCTCGGACCGGAGGTCCGACAGAAGAAGTAGCGCGTTTGCGTCAGTCCGAGCGGCCTTCGGGCGTCGCTTGACACTGTGCATCCGTTCAGCCATCGGATCGGGGTGGCCTCGACGCTCGTTCCCCGGGTCCTTCGCGCCTCCACGGTCGTCGCCGCGAGGGTCGCGACACTCCCGGCCGATCGAGCGCGCGTCGTCGAGGCCGCGGGCGCATCGCTCGCGCAGCTCGCGCTCGCGCTCGACGGTGACGAGCAGCGCATCGACACCGCAGCGCTCACGCGCCTGCTCGACGTCGCTCGCATCGACGAGGCGCGCATCGACGAAGCGCCTGCGCCCGACGTCGCGCTCGCGGACGTCGGGCTCGCCGGCGATGCGAGCACGCGAGAGACGCGCACCGCGCAGGCGCTCGCCGTCGCATCGTCGTCGCTGCGGCGCGTCCGCCTGCTCCGTGCGCCCACCGCGCGCGTACCCGAGCCTCCTGCGAGCGCGCCCTGGGTCTCGCCGGGGCGCATCGTCGAGCTGTGCTCGGGACCGGACAGCGCGCAGACCAGCGCGGCCGTCGTCGTCCTGCGCGACGCGCAGCGCGAGGGCGATCCCGTCGCGTGGATCATGCCGCGCGGCGCCGGGCTCTTTCCGCCCGATCTCGCGGCCGCGGGAATCGACCTCGACGCGCTCGTCGTGGTGCACGTCCCGCCCGACGACGCCGCCGCCGCGCCGCGCGCGGCCGAGCTCGTGCTGCGCACGGGCGCGTTCGGCGCGGTGGTGCTCGATCTCGGCTCGGCCGTGCTCCCGCGCGGCACCGCGTGGCAGGGCCGGCTGCTCGGCCTCGCGCGCGAGCACGCGTGCCGCGTCGTCGTGCTCTCGCCGCACGGTCGCTCGCGCGCGTCGCTCGGTCCGCTGGTGTCGCTGCGCTTCGACGTGCGGCGCAAGCGCGTCGGTCCCGATCGCTTCGGCGTCGTCGCGAGCGCGCTGAAGGACAAGAGCGGGCTGCTCGCGACGCACGAGACGCGCGGCGCGTGTCTCGCACCGGTCGGCGCACGCTGACGTCGCTCTCCACGCGCGTGATCCACGATGTCTCGGATCGCATGCCTCGACGTGCCCGCGCTGCCCCTCCAGGTGCTGCGGCGCGATCGCCCGGAGTGGGCGGGGATGCCGCTCGCCGTCGTCGGCGACGATCGACCGCAGGCGCCGGTGCTCTGGACCTCGCAGAGCGCGCAGCGCCTCGGGGTGCGCGTCGGGATGCGCTACGCGTCGGCGCTCGGCATCTCGCGCGAGCTGCGCGCCGCGCCGGTGCCCGAGGCGCGCATCGCCGAGGTCCGCGCCGAGCTCGTCGGCGCGATGCATCGCTACTCACCGCGCGTCGAGCCCGACGACGAGCGCCCCGGCGTCATCTGGATCGATCCCGAGGGCATGGTCTCGCTGTTCGGCTCGCTCGAGCGCTGGGCGCAGTCGATCTGGGGCGAGCTCGGCGCGCACGATCTCTTCGGCGCGGTCGTCGTCGGGTTCCAGCGCATGCGCGCGTGGGCGATCGCGCGCACCGTGCGCGACGCGCGCGTGATCGCCGACGCCGACACCGAGCATCGCCTCGCCGGTCGCGTGTCGATCGCGCGCCTCGATCTGCCGCCCGAGCTCGAGAGCGCGCTCGCGGTGCTCGGCGTCGCGACGCTCGACGACTTCCTCGCGCTGCCTCCGGGCGAGCTCTCGGTGCGCTTCGGGCCGAGCGCATCGCGCCTCCACGCGCTCTTCTCGGGCGTGATGCGCGAGCCGATGACGCCGGTGATCGCCGCGCAGCCGATCGCGATCGAGGCCGAGCTCGATCCGCCGGACGACGACGCGTCGCGCCTCCTCTTCTGCGTGAAGGGCGCGCTGCACGCGCTGCACCGCGCGCTCGAGCAGCGCTCGCTCGCGCTCGCCGCGCTCGACCTCACGCTGACGATGGAGGGCGGGGCCGCGCCGCACCGCGAGGTGCTGCGTCCGGCGCGCGCGAGCCGCGACGCGACCTCGGTGCTCGAGCTGGTGCGTCTCCGGCTCGACACGATCTCGCTGCCCGAGCGCGTCGAGCGCATCCGGCTCGAGGCGGAGCCGGCGCCGCTCGAGGGCACGCAGCTCGTCCTCGCGGCGGGCACGCGACGTCGCGATCCCGACGCCGCGACGCGCGGGATCGCGCGGCTGCGCGCGGCGTTCGGCGACGAGGCGGTCACCCGCGCGCGCCTCGAGGACGCGTGGCTGCCCGAGCACCAGTTCCGCTGGGAGCCGGTGCGCACGATCGACGTGCCGCGCCGCGCGCCGGACGACGATCCGCGCGACCCGCCGCTGGTCCGTCGTCTGATGCCGAGCCCGCAGCCGCTGCCGAGCGACGACGCGGGACGTCCGGTGTGCGTCCCGCCGATCACGGAGATGAGCGGCCCGTATCGCCTGCAGTCCGGCTGGTGGGCGCACGGCGTGGTGCGCGACTACTGGTACGCGGAGCGCGCGGACGGCGCGCTGCTCTGGATGTATCGCGATGCGGCCCTCGATCGATGGTTCGTGCAGGGGCGGATCGACTGAGAGGTCTCGGTGCGCGGCGGCGGGCGCTCGCGGGCTGCTGGACGAGACGGTGAGCGCGTCGGGGCTCGCGGCGCGGCTTCGCGCTCTGCCGCGACGCTGCCATCCGTCCGCGATCGACGTCCGCGAGCCTCCGGAGCCGTCTTCGGCGCCGAGAACGTGATTCCGCGGCGCCGGATCGCCTCCAGCGCGCGCCGGAGGCGATCCGCGATTCGCCACACGCAGTCGGGCTGTAATTGCCGCGAGTGGGGGCCCGCCGATCGGCTCCAGCGGTCGCAAAAGGCGATTTCGCGCTGCCGACACGCCTCCAACGCCCGCCGGAGGCGAGTCGGCGCCGCCGAATCGCGTTCTGCGGCCGAATTCCGCGGATCACCGGTGCCGGCCCGGGCACCCGCTCCGTTCCCGGGCCCGTTTGGCCCCCTCATCGAAAACCACTACAACTCGCCCCCTCATGCAGGCCCTCTTCAGCGCTCGTGACGTCCTCTGGACCTGGGTCGTGCCCATCGTCCTCGCGCTCGTGGGGCTGGTGCTCACCGTCGTCCTCCGCGCGCCTCAGCTGCTGCGCCTGCGCGACGGATTCCGCGCCGCGCTCTCGCACGATCCGCGCGTCGAGGGCTCGATGCCGCCCGGCACGTCGGTGCTGCTCTCGAGCGCCGCGACCTGGGGCGCCGCGGCCGCCGTCTCCGCCGCGACCGCGGTCGCGCTCGGCGGGCCCGGCGCGATCGCGTGGCTCTGGCTCTTCGGCCTCCTGATCGCGCCCCTGCGCTACGCCGAGGTCCTGCTCGCCCGCAGCGCGCCGCCCGGCAAGGCCGGCGAGGACGCGCACGGGAGCCTCGCGACGCGCCTCGCGAACGACTCCGCGCCCGCGCTCCGCGCGATCGGGCTCGCGCTCGTCGTGCTCGTGCCGCTCGCGGCGTTCGCGTTCGTCGGTGGCGTGCACGGCGGCGCCGCGGCCGACGCCGCGGGCCAGCTGCTTCCCGGCAGCGAGACCTACGTGGGGATCGCGGTGGCGGTCGTCGCCGCGCTCGCCGTGCTGCCCGCGCTCGGCCGCCCCGTCGCGACGCCCGCTTCGGCGGTGCTCGGTTGGATCGCGCTCGCCGCGCTCGGCACGCTGTTCGGCGTCGCGTTCGCGGCGATGCTCCAGGACCCGGCGCGCGCCTTCGGCACGATCCCGCGCGCCTTCGACGACGTCTTCTCCGGCGCCGAGAGCGTCGGCGCGTTCTCCGGCGCGATGGTCGGCGAGATCGCCGCCGCGGCGCTGCTCCACGTGCTCCCGCCGCTCGCCGCGACGACCGGCGCCGACGGCGCGATCCACGCCGCCGCGCGCGCGCCGACCGCGCGCGGTCAGGCGGCGGCCGCGCTCTTCGGCCCGCTGCTGCACGTCGTGCTCGCGACCGTGCTCGCGTGCGCGTTCGTCGCGACCGGCGCGTTCCACCGCCGCGTCGAGGGCTCGCGCGCGCTCGACGAGATCACGTTCTGGCGCTCGGGCTTCGACACCGTGAGCCAGCGGCGCGAGACCGATCGCACCTTCAGCGGCACCCTCCGCGTGCTCGACGGCGGGGTCCTCGCGCGTCCGCTCGAGCTCGCGACCGAGCGCGGCATGATCGTCGACCCGCGCTACGTCGGCGAGGACGGGCAGCCGGGCGACTTCGCGCTGCGCGTCACCGACGGACGCATCACGGCGCTGCTCGAGCCCGACGGCGAGGGGACGCTCCGCCAGGTCGATCTCGCGCGCACGAGCCGCATCCGCGTCGAGGGCGCGATGCTCCCGCGCGGCGGGACGCTCGTCGCGTCCGCGATGATGCGCGGCGGTGGCGACATCGCGTCGCGCATCGCGCTCACCGCGCTGCTCCTGCTCGCGGCGCTCGGCGCGGCGGGGTGGGGCGTCGCCGCGGCGCGCAGCGTCCCGCGCGCGCTGGCGATCCCCGCGGCGTTCCTCCCCGCGCTCGGCTTGCTCCTCGCGGCGACGGGCGTCGCGCCCTGGCTCGCGACGGTGGGATCGATCGCGGGCGCGGTGCTCGGCCTGGTCGCGGCGATCGGCCTGCTCGCGAAGCTCCGCGAGCTACGCGCCTGAGTCGACGCCGCCGTCGACGAGCCGCCCGCGCGGCACGATCACGCGCACCGTGCGCTCCACGAGATCGAGCCCGTCGCCGAGGATCCGCACCGACACGCGGAACACCTGCTCGTAGTCGGCGGGCGCCACGGTGGTGTTCCGGAGCACGAGCTCGAACCGCACCGACGTCCCGGGGCGCACCCCGGCGAACGTGTCCGCGACACCGTCGCCGCTCGGCCGGCGATCCTCGCGCGTCGGCGGCGCCGCGCCGCCCTCGACGCGCGCCTCGATCGCCGCGACCGCGCGCACGAAGCCGAGCCCCTCGTCGTCGGCCTCGCCCCACACCTCGTTCCACTGCACGGTGTCGAGCAGATCGCCGATCGCGTCGACGAGCGTCGTCGAGAGCCCGGTCCCGTCGGGCGCGACGTCGAACACGAGCGGGCACGTGCCCTCCACCGTGCCGCGAGGCGCGCCTTCGATCCCGGTCGAGCAGCTCCCGTCGACCGGCGGCACCACCGCGCCGGTGCGCAGCGCGAGCGCCTCGAGCTCGCTCCGCGGCGCCGGCCCGGACGCGATCCCGATCACGCGCGCGTCGATCGCGCGGAGCGCCTCGGCCGCCTGCGCGAGCGAGCGCGTGCCCGGGAACGACGCCTCGTACTCGCCGGGCGCGTGGCTCGTCGCGTCGGTCACGTGCACCACGACGCGCAAGGCCCGCGCGCGGAACCCGGCGCCCCCGACATCGCCTCCGCCCGGCACGCCGCGATCGCGGAACGGCGCGATCCACGTGCGCCCGTCGTGCGTGTAGCCCTCGCCGGTCGCGATCTGCCAGAGCGCCTCGGCGCCCGACTCCGGGAGATCGCCGCCGTCACCGAGCGGCGCGTCGAGCGACGCCAGCGCCGATCCGACCCGCGCGCGATCCGTCGTGATCGCCGTGACCAGCTGGAACGGTCGATCGTTCTCGGTCCCGAACGGCTCCGCCGGGAAGTCCTCGAAGCGCCCGACCCCGAGCGCCACGCTCGGCACCCGCGCCGCCAACGTGGGCACCACGCCGTCGATCAGATCGCGCTGGAGCGCGTCGATCTCGCCCCCGAAGCTCCCCGTCGTGTCGATCGAGAGGAACACGTCGAGCGTGCCCAGATCGGCGCCGACCTCGAGCGGGACTCGCGCCTCGGGCCCGCCGTAGGGCAGGGTGACCTCGAGATCGGCGGGCGGCAGGCGCGGCCCACCGTCGGGCCTGCGATATCCGCCGTCGATCTGCGCCACGTCGCCGCCGTCGCGCGCGCGTGGCCCCGAGTCGCGCGTCGGCACGGCGGGCGCGCGCTCCTCGCAGCCGAGCAGCGCGACGGCTCCCACGACGCACGCCGTCGTACGCCATCGCATCGACGTCGTCAGCGTGTCATGGATCCCGACCTCACCCAAGCCTCGGTCGGAGCCGATGCTCCATCGATCGATTGCCGTCGTTGACACCCGAGCCGTGGAGCGACCATCCTTCCCATCCCAACCCCCTCCCCTCGGGTGAGCCCGTCCGTGGCCGGGATGTACAAACTCGTCATCGCCGACGACGAAGGTAAGACGACCGTCGTCCCGCTGGTTCGTGACGAGATCACGATCGGCCGCAAGGAAGGCAATACGATTCGCCTGACCGAGCGGAACATCTCGCGTCGTCACGCGAAGCTCCGTAAGGCCAACGGCTCGTATCTCGTCGAGGACCTGTCGTCGTACAACGGCGTCAAGGTCAACGGCCGCCGCATCGGGAACGAGGCGACGCTCAAGGCCGGCGATCAGATCTCGATCGGCGACTACCAGCTCGCCCTGCAGCTCGACGACGGGGCGACCATTCCCGACACGACGGCGCCGATGGCCGCGCCGAACGGGGGAGCGGAGCCCGCGACGGCGATGCTCCAGTCGCCCGCGATCGCGCCCGGCGCTCCGACGCTCCCTGCGGGCGGTGTGGGCACCCCGGCGATCGTCGTCGGCCCGCCGGCGCGCCTCGTCATGACGTCGCAGCCGGCGCCGGGCGCGGAGTTCGCGCTCGCGCGCCCGGTCACGCGGATCGGCCGCGCCGAAGAGCTGGACGTCTGGATCAACCACCGCTCGATCTCGCGCGAGCACGCCGAGGTCACGAACGACGGCGGCGCGATCCGCATCAAGGATCTCGGCAGCGCGAACGGCGTGCGCGTGAACGGGCGCGACGTGCAGCAGGCCGAGCTGAAGCCGGGCGACACGCTCGAGCTGGGGCAGGTCCGCTTCCGCTTCGTCGGCCCGGGCGAGCAGTTCGTCTTCGACGCCGCGCACACGATGCAGCTCGAGGCGGCGTCGCCCGAGCGTCCCACGAGCCGCGCGCCGATCTTCGTCGCGGCGGGGATCGTCGGCCTGGCGGTCGTGGGCGCGGTGGTCGTCGCGATCTCGGGCGGACAGCCCACGTCGACGACCGCGACGCCGATCACGGAGCCGCCGGTGCCCAGCCCCACCGTGCCCACCGTGCACGGCGATCCCACCACCGCGGTCGCGGGCCCGTCGGTCGAAGAGCGCGTCGCGGCCGCGGTCGCCGCGTGCGTGACGGCGCGCAACGGCGGCCACTTCGATCTCGCGCTCCAGCGCGCGGGCGAGGCGCTCGCGATCCTTCCCTCCGACGTGCGCGCGCTCGATTGCCAGGCGGGCGCGCAGCAGGACCGCGAGGAGTCCGACGCGTTCGCGCGCGGTGTCGCGCTGCGCAACCAGGGCAACCTCGAGGGCGCGTACCTCGAGTTCGACGCGCTCCCGCCGCAGAGCCCGTTCCGCACCCGGCCCGAGGTCGAGCAGACGATGCGCGACTTCGCCGACGCGACGCTCGAGCAGGCGCAGGACCAGCTCACCGAGGAGCCCGAGGAGGCGCTGCGTCTCGCGCAGACGGTCCTCAACATGGCGCAGCTCGAGCCTGCGACGCGCCGCGCGGCGGACGCGATCGCCCGTCGTGCGCGCCCGCGCGTCTCGGGCGGCGCGCGCGATCGCGCGGTCACCCCTCCGCGCGATCGCGAGCCGCGCGATCCGCGAGGCACGGCCGGCGCGGTCACCGGGCGCGACTCGGGCACGACGACCAGCGCGGCCGTCACCCCGCCGCCGCCCGCCGACTCGGGCCAGACGCCGCTCGCCGCGGCGCGCGCCTGCCTCGCGCGCGGCGACAACCAGTGCGCGGTGCGCGCGCTCGAGGGCCGCTCGCGCACGACCGACGAGTACCGCCTGCTCGTCGAGACCTACCGCGCGATGGGCAACACGGGCCGCATGCTCGACACGATGGAGCGCTACATCCAGCGCTTCCCGAGCGATCCGCGCACCCAGCAGTACCGCCAGATCCTGCTGCAGCACGGCCGCTGATTCTCCCCGGGGGGCTGCGCGCCCCCCTGTCGACCCCCGAGCTGCGCGCGGGTCCCCACCCGCTTGCGCGCGCTCGGCGGCCCGATCGTCGATCGGGGCAGGTCGCTCGTGTGCGCTGTGGGCCCTCGCCGCGGCGGCGCGAATCGTCCGTCGCGGCGTGCGTTCTGCGCGGTTTCACACGCGAAAACGGGCGACTCTTCGTTGACTCCGTCCAGGTCGTGCGCGAACATCGCGCCGACCCGGATTTCCCCGGCTTTTTTCGGCTTCTGAGGAGATGATGCGCATGCGCCGGATCGCCCGGATCCTCGGCTTCGCCACGCTGATCGCGCTCGCCCACGCGGCCGTTCTCGCGCCCTCGGGCACCGCGGAAGCGCAAGGTGCCGGCGGACGGCTGACGTCGGGCGGCATGGACCTCCACCTGTTCCGTCCAGCCGTCGACTCGAAGGGCCTGCTGTACACGAACGGCACCGACATCCTCGGTCACCTCGCGTTCAGCTTCGGCCTCATCGTCGACGCCGGGTTCGGCATCCTGCCGTACAACGGCTTCGTCAACGACACGAGCACGGCCGCCGACCAGGCGGACTACTGCAACGGCCGCGGCGATCTGCTCTGCGGGCGCCTCGTCGACGCGCTCTTCCACGGCACGCTGCACGCGAACCTCGGCCTGTTCAACGTGCTCGAGGTGGGCATCCAGCTGCCGCTCGCGGTCTTCGGCGCTGGCCCGAACGTGACCGTGCCCGGCTTCTTCAACGAAGGCGGCACGCGCTCCCGATCGCTCGACTACCAGGGCATCGGGCCGCTCTCGCTGCACGTGAAGGGCCGCATCCTTCGCGCCGAGCGCAACGGCGGCTTCGGGATCGCCGCGCTGCTCCAGGTCGAGTTCCCGACCGGCAGCCCGAGCGAGTTCGTCGGCGACAACAACGTCGTGCTCTGGCCGATCGTCGCGCTCGAGTGGCGCCCCGCGCGCATCGTTCGCTTCGGCGTGAACGTCGGCACGCGCCTGCAGCTCGGCGAGGGCATGCCGATCGTGCCCGCCGGCGGCCGCACGGTGCCCGGTGGCAGCAACGCGACGATGCCGATGCAGGTGCCCGGCTCCGCGACGAGCGTGCAGTACGGCCCGATGCTCACGTACTCGCTCGGCGTCGGCATCCGCCTCGGCGACTCGCCGGTCGAGCTCACCGCGGACGTCTACGGCGCGTCGATCTTCGAGGCGTTCGCGACGGAAGGCGGCACCTCGCTCGAGGCGATGGGCGGTCTGAAGATCTTCGTCGACCGCAACAGCTACCTCGTGCTCGCGGGCGGCGGCGGCATCCCCGTCGGCGGCATCCTCCAGAGCGACGTGCGCGGCATGATCGGCTTCGTCTTCGAGCCGTCGATCGGTGACCGCGACGGTGACGGCCTGCGCGACGACGTCGACCAGTGCCCGGATCAGCCCGAGGACTTCGACGACTTCGGCGACGAGGACGGCTGCCCCGATCCCGACAACGATCGCGACGGCATCCTCGACGTCGACGACGAGTGCCCGATGGTCCCCGAGGACCGCGACGGCGACTCCGACGAAGACGGCTGCCCCGAGGGCAACGAGGGCGATCGCGACGGCGACGGCATCCTCGACGCCGACGACCAGTGCCCCGACGATCCCGAGGATCGCGACGGCTTCCAGGACGAAGACGGCTGCCCCGATCCCGACAACGATCAGGACGGCATCCTCGACACCGACGACCTCTGCCCGAACGATCCCGAGGATCGCGACGGCTTCCAGGACGCCGACGGCTGCCCCGATCCGGACAACGACGTCGATCGCATCCTCGATCGCGACGACTCGTGCCCGAACGATCCCGAGACGTACAACGGCACCGAGGACGACGATGGCTGCCCGGATCGCGGCACCGTCGTGATCGAGGAGAACTCGATCATCATCCTCGAGAAGATCTACTTCGAGACGGACAGCGCGCAGATCCAGTCGCGCAGCTTCCCGATCATCGACGCGGTCGCCGCGACGCTGATCGGCAACCCGCACATCACGCTCGTCGAGATCCAGGGTCACGCCGACGAGCGCGGCGACGACGAGTACAACCTCCGCCTCACGTCGGACCGCGCTGCGGCGGTCGTCGAGGCGCTGGTGCAGCGTGGCGTCGCGCGCGATCGTCTGCGCAGCGGCGGCTACGGTGAGCGCTGCCCCGTCGATCCGCGCCACACCGCGGAAGCGTGGGAGCAGAACCGTCGCGTCGAGTTCAAGATCATCCGCACCGCGGACGGTCCGACCGGCGTCGAGGTCGCGTGTCCGGCGGGTCGCTCGCTGATCCCGGACTGACCTTCTTGATCCCGCCCAGAGCAAGGGCGACACTGCGACGTCAGGAGGGATGACGGCCGGCTCGTGCAGAGCCGGCCCTCCTGCGACGAGCAGCTCATTCGACTGGCGATCCGATCAATGGCGGAGAATGGTTTCGCGGAAGCGATGCGGGAGGCGATCCTCTCGCTGCCCCAGGATCTGAAGGCGATGCTCCGGGTCATGGAAGACCCGGATCTCGACGATCAGGGGCGCGTGCTGGCGAGCGGCGCACTGCTGCACGTGCTCTCCGCGTCGAACGCGATCCCGGGCGTGAAGGGCACGCTCGCGCTCGTCGACGACGTGCTCGTGCTGCGGCTCGCGCTCGAGCGCATCGCGCAGACCTCCCCCGAGGTGGTCACGCATCACCGCGAGGACGAGCCCGAGATCTTCGAGCCGTGGACGGTGCAGCTCGACGCGGCGCGCGCGTACCTCGGGGATCGCGGCGTCGCCGTGCTGCAGAAGGCGGTCGACGGACTGCCGAAGATCACGTTCCAGGGCCACTCCGCGCGCGAGTGCGCGCGCGATCAGGACGCGGCGACCTGGCTGTACGACTCGGTGCACGAGGCGATCATCCAGCAGTTCGAGATCGCGCCCGACGAGGTCGCGCGCGCCGTGAAGAACGCGCACGAGATCCTCGCGAAGGTCTCGCAGCGCGCCTGATTGCCCGGGGGAGGCTGCGCGCCTCCCCTCTCGACCCCTCGAGCTGCGCGCGGGTCCCCACCCGCTTGCGGTGCTCGCAGCGGGCGTAGTTGCCCGGGGGAGGCTGCGCGCCTCCCCTCTCGACCCCTCGAGCTGCGGCGCGGGTCCCCGCCCGCTCTCCCGTGCTCGGCGGCGGCCCTCGCGTTGCCCGGGGGAGGGCGCCCCTCACGCGGTCGCGGCGAGCGTGCCGACGCTCCGGGGAGCGGGCGCGGTCTCGACGGGGCAGGCCGCGAGGGCTTCGAGCACCGGCGCGAGCGTGCGCGCGAGGTCGGGCTCGATCGCGAGCTGACGCGCGATGCGGCGCGGCGCGCTCGCGATGCGCGCGTCCGGGAAGCGCTCGTCCAGCGCGCGATCCGCGGGGCTGCCCTCGCGCGTCACGACGAGGAGCACCGGCTCGCTCGACCATCCGCCGCGGTCGGCGCGCGCGGCGCGCACCACGTCGAGCCGCAAGAGGCCCTTCGGCATCGCGGCGAGCACGATGCGCAAGCGCGCGTCCTGCGCCTCGCCGCGCACGTCGGTGTGCAGCACCGGGCGCATCGCCCAGCGACGGTCGTCCTCGAGGTCGGCGCGCAGCTGTGCTGCGAGCGCGAGCAAGTGCGCCAGCTCGACGTGCGCCGCCGCAGGACGGCTGCGGCGCGTGCCCCCGAGCAGCACGGTCGTCGCGAGCGCAGCGGCGACCATCGCGATCGGGAGCGGCACCGGCAGCACGCCGCGCGACCACGCGATCAGCGGCGCCGCGATCACCACGCCGAGCAGCGTCGCGCCGGGCACGGTCGTGGGATCGAGGACGTCGAGCCGCGACGTACGCAGCGCGCGACGAGCACGCGCGTGATCCTCGGGCGTGGTCGCGCGGAACGAGCCGAGGCGCGGTGCGCGCGGCTCCTGTGCGCGACGATGGATCGCGCACAGCGCGACGCCTCCGAGCAGCCCGAGCGCGAGCTCGACGTGCTCGTGGAGCATCGCGGCCGCGCTCGCGAGCACGACGACGATCACCACGCGCGCACCGAGCCCGAGCGGCACCAGCGCGCTCGAGGGCACCCGCGCAGCGCGCTCGGCGCGCGCGACCACGAGCGACTTCGCGACCGCGATCACCGCGAGCGCCAGCGCGAGCAGCGGCACGCCGATCGGCGTGCTCGGCGCGTCCATCGGCGGCGCGGGGCGCGCGCGGCGGGGCGTGGTGCTCGGCACGTGCAGCGACGTGTCCATGCGCCCGGCGGGCAGCGCGAGCGTGACGACCCACTCGCGCGTGCGCGGCAGGTGCACGCGATGGAACACCACCCGCGTGCCCGTCGCCGTCGGCGCGTGCGTCACCTCGACCGCGGGATCGTCCTCGTCGCGCACCGGCGCCGCGCCCTCGGGCGCATCGAGCGTGATCGCCACGTCGTCGAGCCCGTAGCGCCACCCCGGCAGCACCCAGCGGACCAGCACGGTGCCGTCCTCGCGCACCTCGGTCGCGCGGTGCGCGAGCGACGTGCGGTACACGATCGTCGCGACGTAGTCGCCGCGCCGGGGCGCGCCGCGGCGGCGGAACCCGAACACCACGCGTCCTTCGCCCTCGACGTCGACCCGCGGCTCGAGCAGCACGCCCTCGGCGTCGCGGAAGCTCGCGCGCCCCGGCACGAGCTCGAGATCGGGATCGAGCCCGTCGAGCTCGAACGCCTGCAGCCATCCGCCGTCGACGCGCACCTGCGCGACGAGCTCGACCTCGGCGCTCGCGTCGCGCGCGATCGTCACGTGCGCGGACACGCTGCGCACCGTCGCGTCGGTCCACGCGCGCGCCGCGCGCGGGCACACCAGCACGCCGAGGATCAGAGCGAGCGAGACACCGGCTCGCGCGAGCGGACGGACCACCCCGCGGGTGTACCAGCGGTCGGGGATTCGGCTGAAATTCTCGTCACCCCGCGCGCATCCACGACGGCATGAACAGCAGCACGAACAGCACGAGGCAGCCGATCGCCACCACCCGCCGCCCCGGCGTCAGCGCGCCCGGCTCGAAGGGCGGATGATCGATCCCCGACAGCCAAGACATCAGCCCGAGCACCGCGAACCACACGAGCCAGCTCACGCCCGCGAGCGCCGAGCCCATCAGCGGATCCCCGCGCTCACCCGACGCGTAGAGCGGCCACGCGTAGAAGAGCCCGGTCGCGATCGCGACGACCGGCAACACCGCGAGCACCGCGCGCGCGATCCGGTCCTGCGTCTTGCCCAGCAGCGCGTACGCGATGTGCCCGCCGTCCAGCTGCCCGAACGGCAACAGGTTCATCATCGTGACCAGCAGGCCCGCCCATCCGGCGAACGCGGTCGACGAGAGCATGATGTCGTGGCCCTCGGGGATCGGCCCCTTCAGCGCGTAGAGCAGCGCGACGTAGAGGAGCGAGCGCCCCTCGATCAGCATCTCGCCGCTCTCCGGGAGCGGCTGCACCGGCGACGTCGCGATCCCGTAGATCAACACCGGCAGCGCCACGACCATCCCCGCGAGCGGCCCCGCCGCGCCCACGTCGAGCAGCGCGTTCCGGTCGCGGATCTCGCCGCGCATCCGGATCACCGCGCCCATCGTGCCCAGCATGAACGGCGGCGGCATCGGCACGAAGAACGGCGGCGAGATGTCGACCCGGTGCATCCGCCCGACGACGTAGTGGCCGAGCTCGTGCGCGAGCAGGATCGCCATCAGCGGCAGCGCGAAGTCCCACCCCGCGATCAGCTCGAGCGGGCGCTCCCAGGGGTCGCTCCCGCCCATCAGCGCGCCCGCCCACAGCGTCGACACGAACGTCAGCACGATCAGCGCGAGCGGCGTGCGCCACTCCGCCCACCACGTCCTCGCGATCTCGCTCACGGGCGCTCGCACCCGAGCATCCGCGCCATCGCGTCGATGCGCACTTCGACCCGCGCGTCCACCGTGCCGAGCTCGCTGCGCATCACGCACCCGCCGCGCGTGATCGACGCGTCCTCGATCACCCGCACCGAGGGCTCGATCGCGCCCTCGAGCGCTCGCGCGTCCTCCGGGTGCACCCGCAGCTCGATCGCGCGCGCCCGGCGCGCCCGCGCGATCACGTCGCGCACGATCGCCACCACGCGCGCGGGCTCGATCGTGATCGCCTCACCGACGATCCGCTCCGCCGCCGCGAGCGCCAGCGTCTGCGCGTCGCGCTCGATCCCCACCAGCGCTCCGTCGCGCGCCCGACGTGCCTCCACCAGCAGCGCCGCCGCCTGCGCCAGCCCGCTCGCCGCGCCCTCGGCCCGAGCCTCGGCGCGCAGCCGCTCGCACTCCGCGCGCGCGCCCTCGAGCAGCGCCTCCGCCTCCCGCCGCGCGGCCTCCACGATGCGCTCGGCCTCGGCGCGCGCGTCCACCACCTCGGCCGGCACCACGCGCGGCGGCGCGCCCGGCCCTCGGATCACCCGCGACATCCACGCTCCCACAGCGCCGCGAGCTCGCGTCCCGCCCGCGCGCCTCGATCCTCTCCGCCCTCGCGCGCGCCGCGCTCCATCGCGCCGAGCGCCGCCTCGACGTCGCGCCCGGTCGCCCTCGCGATGCGCACGAACGTCGCGCTCCGCTCGTCCTGCTCCTGCGCCAGCACCGCGCCGCGCGCCCGATCCGCCGCCTCGTCGATCGGCGCGCCCGCGAGGCGACGCATCGTCGCCCGCAGCCCCGCGCTCGCGCGGAACCCCGGTCGCGGCAGCGGCGCGCGCGCCATCCACGCCGCGCCCGTCGCGCGGGGCACCTCCGACGCCAGGATCGCCGCGCCCCGCGCCGGCAGCGTCGCGCGCGCATCGATCCCCGGCCGCAGCCCCACCGCGATCGCGCCGAGCGCGCGCTGCCGACCCTGGGTGTCCGCCCCGCGGATCTCCTGCACCCGCGCCTCGAGCGCCCGCGCGAGCTCCGGTGCGAGCCCCGCCTCCGCAGCCCTTCCGCGGTCGCCCGTCAGCGTCGCCGCGAGCGCGAGACCGTCGAGGAACGAGGCGGAAGACACGGGCCGTTGCCGTAGCACGCACGACGCGGTCCCGCGACGCGGGCCTGCTGACGCACGCGCCGCGGGCTATGTTCGTTGCCGTGCAGCACGCAGCGCCGTTCCGCGGTCTCGCCGTCGCCCTCGCGCTCGTCGGTGCTCCCGGCGCCGCGCTCGCGCAGGACGATCCCTGTGTCGACGACACCTCGCCCGCGCGTCGCCCCGTCGAGGTCACGCCGTCGGTCGGGGCGTTCAACGTCACGCTCGATGCGCCGATCGCGGTGCGCTATTCCCGCGGCTACTTCGGGCCCGACGGCCCCGGCGACGACCCCGCCACGCTCCTGCGCATCGTGCGCTGCCCCGCCGACGTCGAGTGCTCGGCGGGCTGCTCCGCCGCCGATGGCGAGGACGTCGCCGGCCGCGTGCAGGTGATCGGCGACCAGCTCTTCTTCTTCCCCGACGGCGGCTTCGAGCCCTCGCGCGCCTACGCCGGGCGCGCCGGCGGCATCGACGAGTCGCTCGACTTCCGGTTCTGCACCGGCGTCACCGTCGACAACGGCCCGCCGGTGCTCGGCGAGTTCCTCGACGCGGAGCCCTCGGAGTCGACCGCGGAGTGCGTGCTGCCCGAGGGCGGCCGCCTCGTCGGCCTCCGCTGGGAGCAGGCGACCGACGACGGCCCGCCCGGCTCGATCGAGTACATGCTCTACCTCACGCGCGCCGCCGGCGTGAACGCGCCCCAGCTGCGCGACCGCGTCCGCAACTACGCGAGCCGCGAGATCACGCTCAACCTCCGCCTCGACGCGCTCGAGGCGAGCGAGCCCGTCTGCGTGCGCGTGTTCGCCGCCGACGGCGTCGGCAACGTGTCCGAGCCCTCCGACGAGCGCTGCTTCGACCCGCTGACCGACGCCGCGTTCCAGCCGCTCTGCGCCGTGTCCGCCCCTGGCAGCGCCCGTGCCATGCCCTGGGCGCTCGCGGGTTTCGCCTTGGTTCTCGGGGTGATCGTCGCCCGCCGCCGCGCGCGCTGAAGAACGTTGCGCGTGCATCCGGTGACGCTCCGGCGTGCCGCTTCTTACGTTGTTCGCCCGTTTTGCGTTGCCTAGAGTCCGCCCCTCGTGAAATGCCCCGGCGCGCGGTGTCGCCGGGTGGGATCGGACGAGGGCAACATGGTGGGGAACGGACGGCTCGGGACACTGGCGTGCGTCATGGCGCTCGTCGTCGGCTGCGGTGAGTCGCGGACCACCGACGCCGACGCGGCGATCGTGATCGACCTCGACGGCGCGATGCTCGACGCCGGGCAGGACGCGGGCCCGCCCAGCAACATCGGCGCGGCGTGCTCGGACGAGTCGACCGCGACCGACTGCACGGGCGGCGCGGACACCTGCATCGCGGACCCCGACTACTTCCCCGACGGCTACTGCACCCTCGAGTGCGGCAGCGACGAGGACTGCGGCGAGGGCGGGATCTGCTCCGACTTCTTCGGCCCCTCGTTCTGCGTCGACGCGTGCGACGCGGCGGGCACCGACCAGTGCCGCGACGGACAGGGCTGCACCCTCGACCACCCGATGCTCCCGCTCCCGTTCTGCCTCGGCGGCGGCTGCGAGGAGGACCGCGAGTGCCCCGAGGGCCTGCGCTGCGACCCCGACGGCGGCGACCTCGGCGAGGGCAACTGCTACGACCCGACCGCGAGCATCGGCGAGCCCTGCGAGGACGAGAGCGCGTGCCCGATGAGCGCGCTCTGCCTCTCCGAGGCGCTCGGCGGATGGCCCTCGGGCGCGTGCATCGCCACCGGCTGCGACCCCGCCGCGAGCGGCAGCTGCGGCGCCGACGCGCACTGCCTGCCCAGCGCGGGCGGCGGCGGCGGTCTCTGCGTCGACGCGTGCGCGACCGCCGAGGACTGCCGCGCCGGCTACACCTGCCGCGGCACCAGCACCTACCCCGATCGCCTCACCTGCCAGCCCGCGTGCAGCGACGCCGACTGCACCGCCGGCCGCGTGTGCAACGAGGTGCTCGGCACCTGCGACGATCCCTTCCCGGCCGGCCAGCTCGGCGCGCAGTGCTCGCGCTTCGGCGGCGGCATGCCCTGCACCGGTGGCACCTGCTACAGCGAGGGCCAGACCGGCTATCCGGGCGCGTACTGCGCGTTCGAGGGCTGCAACGTCGGCGACGACACCACCTGCCCGGACGACGGCGTGTGCATCGCGGCGACCGAAGCGGGCGAGCCCAACGTCTGCTTCAAGCGCTGCGCGGTCAGCACCGACTGCCGCGACGGCTACACCTGCCGCGACGTCGACGGCGAGGGCGAGGGCACCGTCGGCGCGTGCACCCCGCAGTGCACCGCCACCATGCAGTGCGCCAATCGTGATCGCGGCTTCACCTGCGACGTCGCGAGCGGTCTCTGCGTGCGCGCGGAAGGCTGACACCCGAACCGAGAGCACGCGAGGCAGCCGCCTCGCGTGCTCGGTCATGCTCACGGTTCGATGAGTCGCACCGGAGTCGCGGTGCCGTCGCTGTTCGGCACCGAGCCGTCCCCGAACTGACCGCGGTCGTTGATGCCGACGCACCAGAGCCGGCCGGCCGTGTCCAGGATGCAAGTGCGAGCGCCGCCGACTACGAGGGCCTCTACGTTGGTGAACTGGGCAACGACGGGCGCGAGTTGCGTGGTTCTCGTCCCGTCACCCAGCTCGTAGAACGCGTTCCGACCCCAGCAGAGGACGCGACCACCGGATACGCGCGCGCACGCGTGACTGGATCCGGTTCCGATTTCCTCCACGTCGGAGATGCTCGCCTGCACGGGGGCAGGTCTGCGCGTTGTCGAGCCGTCGCCCAACTGGCCATGCACGTTGTCGCCCCAGCATCGGACGCGATCGAAGCTGTCGAGAGCGCAGCTGAAGGCCGAGCCCGACTCGAGCTGCACGACGTTTGACAGGCCCGTCACCTGGACAGCGCTAGGACGAGTCGTGGTCGTCCCGTCTCCAAGTTGGCCGAAGAAGTTCGAGCCCCAGCACCAAGCGGTTCGTGCGCTCGTGATCGCGCACGTGTGGGCCGTTCCGACGGAGAGACGCTGAACGCCGGTCAGCGGCGTTCCGTCGGATCGAAGGACCGTCGCCACCGTCGTTCGC
Organism: Sandaracinus amylolyticus; assembly: GCF_000737325.1. Classification (NCBI taxonomy): domain Bacteria; kingdom Pseudomonadati; phylum Myxococcota; order Polyangiales; family Sandaracinaceae; genus Sandaracinus; species Sandaracinus amylolyticus. The sequence continues at coordinate 6,248,341 of NZ_CP011125.1, read as the reverse complement.
TGCGTCGTCGTGCCATCGCCGAGCCGTCCAGCTTCGTTGTTGCCCCAGCACCGCACGCCCCCCGACGCGAGTCGCGCGCACGAGTGCTGCTGGCCCGCCACCACTTCGACCGCGGTCGAGAGGCCCGGAACGACGTACGGACGCGATTGCTGGGCACCGGCGCCAGGGCCGAGTTGGCCATACAAGTTGCTGCCCCAGCACGCGACGCGACCATCGGAGAGGGCTGCGCAGACGTGCTGCGTCCCGACCGAAACCTGAGTCACGCCGGTCAAACGCGTCGTCGCGCTCGGCGAAACGACGAATACGGGGCGCGAGCTGAACGTACGCGTGTCGCCGACCCCAAGCGCGCCCGCATCGTTGGTCCCGGCGCACGCGAGCTCCGAGCGATCCGTGATCAGACAGGTGATGCTGCTTCCGGCGACCGGCGTGGCGATCCCGACGCAATCGCTCCCGTCGCACCACCAACCGCACTGGTTGCCGCAGGCGCCGCAGTTGGACTCGTCCGCCGCGAGCTCGGCCTCGCAACCGTTCGCGTCGTCGTCGTCGCAGTCGTCGAACCCGGTCGTGCACGCCGCGACCACGCATGCGCCACCGCTGCACGCCACGCTGGTCGCGCGCGGTCGCGATCCGCAGGCCGCCGAAGCCGCGGGACCGTCGATGACCATGTCGCAGTCCTCGTCGAGGCCGTTGCACGCCTCGGTCGCGACGCCTATCGCGCCGTCACAGTCGCTCCAGGCTCCGTCGATGCACGTCTGCACGCCCGCCGCGCACTCGCCGATGTCGGTGCCGCCGGGGCACGCGCGCGAGCGGCCGGTGGCGCAATCGCAGCCCTCGTCGACTCCTCCGACGCAATTCTCGTCGCGCGTGCCGTCGCATTCCTCGGCTCGGCCCGGCGCACACGTCTCGCATTCGTCGTCGCAATCATCGCCGGCTGCGACGAAACGGTCGGGCGCCTCGCATGCGTCGACTCGCGTCAGGGGATCGCCGTGCCCGTCCCCGTCGCCGTCTCGGTACCACGCCTGCGGGACGCACGCGTCGTCAGCGCTCCGTGATCCCGCATCGTCGGGCAGGTGCAGCATCCCGCCATCGGGCAGCACGCAGATCGCTTCGTCCATGATCCACTCGCTGCCTGGCGGGCAGACGCAGCGACGTTCGTTCCGGTCGTAGACGAGCGGCGTGCAGATCGGGTCGGTGTCGCAGCCCGCGCTGGCGATCAGCACCGCGAACGCGATGCTCGTTCGGAGATTCGTCATGCTCCGCTCCTCGGCCCGAGCACGAGCGTCGTTTCGCGTCTGGCGCGAGGTGCGCTCGGGGTTCGCACGCCGAGTCTCTGCGCGGTCTGGTGATCGCGAGCAAACCGGGTTCTCGCTCGCCCGTGCTGCTCGTCGCGTCTCACGGCGACTCGAACGCGACCAGCTCGCCGTAGCGCGCCGTGACCAGCACCATCCGGCCGCTCGCGCAGTCGACACCGAGCGCCTCGTCCACCACCGTCGACTCGGTCGCGACCGCCAGCGTCGTCGACACCGGCGTGGCGCCCGCCGTCGACGTGTGCAGCGTCCGCATCGACCCGTCGACGTGCATCACCGTCGCGTCGTCCCCGCAGCGCGCCGTCGACCACACGCCGATGCGCCGATCGGCGAGCACGTGGTGCGTCGCCGTCTCGCCCTCGGGCGCGTGCGTCAGCACCAGCGCCGAGCACGAGAACCCGTCGCAGTCGTAGTGCACCGCGCCGAGCAGCACCGGCGCGCCCACGAGCGCCAGCCCGCCCACGCCGCGCACGTCCTCGCCGGCGAGCGCCGACCCGTCGAGCACCGCGCGCGTCATCCGCTCGCCGGTCGCGAGATCGAGCGACCAGAGCCCCGCGCTCGCCGGCACCGACGCCGCGCCGCGGAGCACGCCGCCCTCGAGCTCCATCCCCGCGCGGCTCGCGCTCGGGCCCCCGTCGATCCACGCGCCCCAGCCGCTCGCGGTGCGCCGTCGCACGCGCAGCTCGTAGTTCGCCGGCGCGGGGAACCCGGGGTCGCGGCGGCGCGAGATCACGAGCGCGAGGCTGCTCGCGTCGGCGCGCAGCGCGTGGACCGTCACCTGCGAGACGTCGTCGGGCGGCGGCTCGAGGTCCACCGCCACGGCCTCCCACGCGCCGGTCGCGGTGCGCCGCTGCAGCGCGAAGCCGTCGACCGTCGTCGCGCTCGACGCCACGTGGGGCGCCCCCTCGAACAGCGCGATCGAGCACTGCGCCGGCTGCTCGTCGGGCGTGACGCGCACCACCTCGACCCGGAACGCGCCGCCCTCGTTCGTCGCGTAGAGCACGCGCCGCTCGTAGGTCGTCACGCCGGTGCGCATCCGGATCGAGGCGCACGCGTGCGCGGCCGCGCCGTCCATCACGAGGTCGACGTCCAGGACGCTCGCGTCGGGCTCGCTCCCGATGATGCGCGACCAGGGCACGAGCGTCGTCGCGCGCCATCCCCCGCTCGTGCCGCCGTCGCCGGTGTGCGCGTCGGGGAGGGTGCCCGCGTCACCGGAGCCGCCTGCGTCGAGCGTGCTCGCGTCCGAGGTGCTCGCATCGGGGGTCGCGGCGTCGGGCGCCGCGGCGTCGGGATCGCTCCCGGCATCGAGCCCGGCGGCGTCGGTCGCGATCGTCGCGTCGCGGCGATCGCCGGCGTCGAGCGTCGTGTCTCCGTCGTCGTCGCCGCAAGCGGCGAGCACGAAGAGCGCTGGGAGGAGGACGAGAGATCGCATCGGCCGGGGCTCCATGGGTGCGGGGACGACGCGGCCCGAGCGCTGTCGATTCAGCGCGAACGTCCGCGCCCGGGAGCATTGGCGCCGCGCGCGCGGCCGTCTAGCGTGCGGGACGTCAGGAGGTGCTCCACATGGCTCGTTCGCTCACCGCCACCGACGTCGTCCAGCTCCCCACGCTGAGCGCCGAGGACGCGTTCACACTCGTCTCCCAGCTGTTGCACCAGGCGTCGCGGGTGCCTGCGCCGGCGTCGCTCGAGGAGCTCGTCGTCGAGCTCGCGTCGCGGCACTCGGCGCTCCAGTCGCAGCTCGTCGCGCGTCGCGCCAAGCCCGGGGTGGACGCCAAGAGCGCGGTCGAGTCGGACCGTCGGGTCGACACCGCGTGGTCGGCGCTGCGCGACTGGCTCTCGGGCTGGGTGAAGCTCGGGGCGGCGGCGCCGCGCGCGACCGAGATCGCCGAGCTCGACGCGTTCTTGTTCGGCGACGGCCTCGGCTTCCTCGGCCTGCGCTACGAGGCCCAGTGGGCCGCGGCGGAGACGAGGCTCGCCGGGCTGCGCGCGCGCCGCAACGAGGAGCTGGTGCGCGCGCTCGGCGGCGGCCCGTTCCTCGACGTCCTGTACGCGGCGCAGGCGCGGTACGGCGAGGTCCTCGGCGTCTCGGGCGACGCGCCGGCGCCGCCCTCGGACGCGAAGATCCGCGAGTCGCGCGACGCGATGCTCGACGCGCTCCGCGAGTACGTCGTCGGCGTCCTCGGCACGGTCCGCCGCAGCCGCCCGGTCACGGCGGAGCGCGCCGACGAGCTGCTGCGCCCGCTCGCGCAGTGGGAGACGCCGCCCCGCGCCTCGAGCAGCGCGCCGCAAGACGGAGACGAGGACGCCGAAGGCGGCGGCACGCCGCCGGCACCGGCGACGACCTGATCCCCCGCCTCCGACCCCGCGAGAGGTCGATGCATCGAGCACGGCCGGGGGTAGTCGCCCCCAGAGCCCTCGATGCATCGACCCGCGCCGAGCGCCGAGGGTCACGAACGGTCGATCGATCGAGGATTGCCGGGGGTAACTGCCCCCAGCGAGTCGATCGATCGAGGATGTCGGGGGTAGCCGCCCCCAGAGAGCTCGCCGCGAGCACGAGCCCCGACCCATAGAGGTCCCGACCGGTCGATCGAGCCAGGATCCCGCCCCCGAGCCGCGTCGGGAAGCTCGATGAGGCGCCCCGTTTCGCGACCGGCCTGCCCGAAAGCTTGCGCGGCCAATGGACGAAGGAGCCGAGCGCGTCGCTCGCTCGATGCAGGCGCCCCGTTCCGAGTCGCGCCCGTCGCGCCGTTCGACCGAGTCGCGCCCGTCGCGCCGCTCGACCGCGCGGACCGTTCCGAGTCGCGCCCGTCGACATCCTCAGCCTGCTCGTCGTGCCGACGACGGGGGTCAGTCTTGCTGTCGCCCGGGGGTCAGTCTTGCTGTCGCCCGGGCCCGAAAGACGAGCGGCGCAATCGTCCGCGATGCCCGAAGGGCGAGCCGTTCGATCGGCCGCGAAGCCCGAAGGGCGAGCCGGTTCCGCGTGACGACGCGAGCCCGCGAAGCGGTCTCGCGTCGTCACGCGTCCCGCCCACCACACGAAGTACCGAGCGAGATCCCCCGCGCGCGGCCGAAGCCCTACCAGCCGGGGCGCGGGGTGGGGGGCCGCGCGCAGTTCCGCAGCGCCATCCAGTCTCCGCGACGCTCCCGAGTGCTCGCTCGTTCGAGCGCTCCCGCGCTCGAACGAGCGAGAGCCCCGGCCATCGACCTCCTCGCCCGCAGCAGGTTGCAATCGCGAGGACTGTCCGAGCACGGCCCCCCACCCCGCGCCCCACACCGAAGCCTCTCCCCGCGCGGCCCCCCACCGCCGCCACCGTTGACCCAACCCCCTCGCCTCGGATACGAGATCCCACCCGCATGAACGACGCCGTCGCGCCGCCTCAGCTCTCGTTCTGGCCGACCACCGACGTCGGCCGGGTGCGGGATCACAACGAGGACGCGTTCCTCGTGGACAAGAAGCTCCAGCTCTTCGTCGTCGCCGACGGCATGGGCGGGCACGCGGCGGGCGAGGTCGCGTCGAACCTCGCGTCGCGCACCGTGCGCGACGTGATCGCGGGGCAGCGCGAGGCGCTGGTCGAGTTCGAGCAGGGCCACGGCGGGACCACCCGCACCGACCTGCTGCGCCTCATGGAGTCCGCCGTCCAGCAGGCCTGCTCCGCCGTCTACCAGGAGGGCGTGAAGGACGAGACCAAGCGCGGCATGGGCACCACGCTCGACGCGCTGCTCCTCGTCGGCAACCGCGGGTTCATCGCCCACGTCGGCGACTCGCGCGTGTACCTCTACCGCCAGGGCTCGGTGCACCAGCTCACCGAGGACCACTCGCTGATCAACGAGCTGCTCAAGCGCGGGCGGCTCTCGCGCGAGCAGATCGAGAAGCTCCAGTACAAGAACGCCGTCACGCGCGCGGTCGGCGTCTACGAGTCGGTCGAGGTCGACACGATCGACTTCGACGTGCTGAAGGGCGACCGCTTCCTCATCTGCAGCGACGGCCTGCACGGGTACTTCGAGGAGGCGGAGCTCGCGAAGCTCTTCGCCGAGACCCCCGAGGACCAGCTCTCGCAGCGCCTCGTCGAGCTCAGCAACGAGCGCGGCGGCAAGGACAACATCACCGCGATCGTGGTGAAGGTCCCGGACGCCGAGGCAGGCGTCGATCGCCTCGCGCGCGAGGTGAACCTCAAGATGGAGGTTCTCCACCGCATGCCGCTCTTCCGGTTCCTGACCTACCAGGAGCTGGTGCGCGTCCTGAACATCACGCACGTGCGCACGTTCGAGCCGGGCGCGGAGATCGTGGGGCAGGGCAGCGACGGCGACGAGCTCTTCATCGTGCTCACCGGCAACGTGCAGGTCGAAGCGAGCGGCGCGCCGATCGCGTCGCTCGGGCCGGGGCAGCACTTCGGCGAGATGGCGCTGATCGACAAGGCGCCGCGCAGCGCCGACGTGCGCGCGATCGAGGCGAGCTCGCTGCTGACCATCCGCCGCCGCGACTTCTTCGACATCATCCGCAAGGACCACGCGATCGCGGTGAAGCTGCTGTGGAGCTTCCTCGGCGTGATCACCGAGCGCTTGCGCAACACGTCGCGCGAGCTCGGCGAGGCGCGCGAGGGCAAGCGCGCGCCGGACCTCGCGGACTCGATCCTGCGCGCGTTCGAGCACCCCGAGGACTCGTGAGATTCTTCGCGCTCGCCGCGCTGCTGATCACGGCGTGCGGTGGGGGCGAGGACGAGCGTCCGCCGCGCAGCGCGAGCGCCCCGCAGGCCGCGGTGGAGCGGCACGCGGGCGAGCCGGTCGAGGTGATCGGGACGCCGCCCGATCAGCCTCCGGCGCGGCTGGCGCGCGCGACCGGCGACGTGCTGCGGTCGCGCGGTCCGATCGAGGCGGGCGCGCCGCTCGAGGCGGGCGACGGCCTGGTGGTGCGCGGGGAAGGGCGCGCCGACGTCGACCTCGGCGACGGCGGGCGGGTGTCGCTCGGTCCCGACACCGAGCTCCGCATCGGCGACGGCGGGCCCGCGCAGGTCGTGCTGCTCGAGGGCTCGCTGCACGCGGCGGTGCCCGCGGGCCCCGCGGGGCCGCGACCGCCGCTGCGCATCGCGACGGCGCACGCGTCGATCGATCTCGGGGGCAGCGGCGAGCTGTTCGTGCGGGCGCATCGGACCGGGACGTGGGTGGCGTCGCTCGCGGGGCTCGGGACGGTCGCGACCGGCGAGGTGGACGGGCGTCGGCGGCTGCGGGTGATCGAGCTGCCGCCGGGGCGGGCGATCTTCGTGGGCGCGCGGCTCGCGGAGCCGACCGACGGCCCGACGCGGCTCGACGACGCGCGCAGCGCGGCGGTGACGATCTTCGAGGGCGCGGCCGAGCCCGAGGCGGCGCGGCTGACGCGCGAGCTCGACGACGCGGCGTCGCGCCTCGACGAGTCGCTGCTGTGGCTGGAGGCGGAGACGCGGCGCGGGCTGGACCTGACGACGCAGCACCGCGAAGCGGTGCGCGCGGGGCGCGCCGACGAGGGCATGCGGCTCCAGCGGGAGCTGGTGACCCACTCGCAGCAGCTCTACGCGCTGCGCCAGGTCGCGACGGCGCGCTGGGAGCGGCTGCACGCGAGCGCGCTGGCGACCGCGCACGTCCCGGGCACGACGCCGAGCACCCACGCCGAGACGCGCCGAGACCGGGTGGCGAGCCTGCTCGGGCTGTGAGGAGTGGGCGAGGGGACGTGGAGACCGCGACCCGCGTCGACCACGACCACGTCGCCGACCGCGACGACGTCGCCGACCACGACGACGTCGCCGACCACGACCACGACCACGACCACGACCACGACCACGTCGCCGACCGAGAACGTGTTGCCGATCGGGACGCGGCCGCGTGCCGTCGGCGGGGCCGCGGCGGGCGGGTGAACGTGGTCGTGGTCGTGAACGTGGTCGTGGTCGTGGTCGGTCGTGCTTCGTGGTCGGTCGCGCGTCGTGGATGGCGCGTCGCCAGCACGAAGCCCATTTGCGATCGGTTCCCCTCCGCCCGAAAGAGCGCGTCGTGACCGAGTACGCCGATCGAATCCGACGCCGCGTGCGCATCGCGCGCCTGGGGCGCGGGCTGTTCCTGCTCTTCGCGCTGGCCGGGCTGGTCGGCGGCGCGGTGAGGGGGTGCCGCGCCCTTCGCGCCCGGGCCGACGACGTGCACGTCGCGCCGCGGAGCTAGCCGCTCGGCGAGGGCGCGTCGAACGCGCGTGATCGCGGTTCTGTTTTTCGTCCCCCGTCGGTATAGTGGCGTCCCGCTGTCCTCCCCGGGACACGATGACGACGACCCAGCCTCCGATCACGTCCTCGAGCCGTCCCGGCGGCGGTCTCTCGCCCGATCCCGTCGACGCGCGCGTCGCGATGCTGCGGGCAGAGCTCGAAGCGGCGACCGATCGCGCGCACAAGGCCGCGATCCAGTACGAGCTCGGCCACGTCACGGAGGTCGAGCTCGGACAGGAAGCGCAGGCGGTCCGGGAGTACCTCGCGGCGTACAACCTCGACCCTTCGTTCGCGCCGCCGCTCGTCGCGCTGGTGCGCATCTTCGAGCGACGTCGCTCGTTCAAGAACCTCGCGCGCCTCTACGAGGCCGAGACGAAGAGCGCAGCGAGCCCCGAGGAGCGCGCGTCGTCGCTCGTCGATCGCGCGGTGCTCGCGGAGGATCAGCTCGGCTCTCCCGATGCCGCTCGCGCGCTCTACGAGCAGGCGATCGTCGAGCACCCCGAGGGCGCGGCGCTGCCGGCGCTCTTCCTCGAGCGGCTGCTGCTCGCGCGCGGCGAGCGCGACGCGGCGACCGACGCGATCGCGACGCGCGCGGCGCAGGTCGCGGATCCGACGCTCAAGGGGATGCTGCTGATCGAGGTGGCGCGCGGGCGGGAAGAGCGCGGCGACGTCGACGGAGCGATCGAGGCGGCGCGCCAGGCGGCGACGCTGCCGAGCGCGCGCTTCCGGTTCCTCGAGCAGCTCGAGCGCATCGCGCGGCGCCACGCGCGGGTGCCGGAGATCGTGGCGGCGCTCGAGGGACGCGCGGCGCTGGCCGCGCGCGCGGCGCGCGGAGAGGCGCCGGCCGGCTCGGAGGGGACGGCGGGCTCGGGCGCGTTCTCGATCAAGCGCTTCGCCGACGAGGCGCGCGCGGCCGGCGAGGCGGCGGCGCTCTATCGCGAGGCGGCGCGCATCCGGATGCTGCACCTGCGCTCGCAGGACGGCACCGGCGACGCGCAGGGCGCGCTCGCGGCGCTCGGCAAGGCGATCCTGCTGCGCTCGGGCGACCTCGCGCTGCACCGCGATCGCATGCTCGCGGCGGAGCTCGCGGGCGATCTCGTGACCGCGGCCGACGAGGCACGACGGCTGCTCGCGGCGGGCGTCGAAGGGCGCCACGCGGCGCCGCTGCACTTCCGCGTCGCCGAGGAGGCGCAGGCGCGCGGCGAGACCGACGAGGCACGCGCCGCGCTCGCGGCGGCGCTCGAGGCCGATCCGCGCTCGGCCGTGGTCGCGGCGATGCTCGAGGACCTGAGCGTCGCGGGCGCGCAGGCGGGCGACGGGCGGCTCGAGGGATGGATCGCGCGGCTCGGGGCGCGCGCGGAGTCGAGCGAGGGCGCGCTCCGGGCGCGGCTCGCGTGGCAGGCGGCGCACCTCGCGGCGACGCGCACGAACGACGCGGAGCGCGCGTGTGCCCTCTACGCGACCGCGCTCGACGCGGCGGCCGAGGACACGAAGGCGACCCTGGCGCGCGAGTGGCTCGGCGCGAGCTTGCGCCTCGGTCACGCGACGGGCGCGCGCGACGCGGCGAAGGCGCTGCTCGAGCAGCCGATCGACGACGAGGAGCGCAGCGCGATCCTCCGCGACCTGCACGAGCTCGAGCGCATGGTGCTCGAGGACGACGCGGCGGCGGACGCGACGCTCGATCGCGCGCTCCAGACGAGCGTCGCGGCGTGGGCGCCCGACGCGGCGCGCGTGCTCGCGGCGATGCGCGGCGACGGAGCGCTGCTCGCGCGGGCGCATCGGAAGCTCGCGGAGCGCGCGGCGGATGCCGACGCCGCGGCGGCCCACCTGTGCGCGGCGGCGCGCGCGCTGGTGCGGGTGGCGGCGTCGCGCGAGGGCGGTCTCGAGGCGTCGCGCACCGAGCTCGAGGAGGCGGCGACGCTGCTCGCCGACGCGCTGCAGCGCGTGCCCGGGCATCGCTACGCGGTCGCGCTGCTCGAAGAGGTGTACCGGGCGCGCGGCGACGCCGACGCGGTCGTGAAGCTGCTGCGCGAGGCCGCGGAGGCGGACCGCGCGGGGCGCGCGATGGAGACGCAGCTGCTGCTCGCGGGCGCGGCGGCGGAGGCGGCGGGCGATCACGCGCTGGCGCGCCGCACTTACGAGGAGGCGGCGGAGCGCGATCCATCGGCGATCGGTCCGCTCTTCGCGCTGCGCCGGCTCGCCGAGCTGCGCGAGGACGATGCGCTGCTGCGGCTCGCGCTCGAGCGGCTCTCCGAGGTCGAGGTGGGCGCGGGCGCGCCCGGTCGCGCGACGCTCGAGGTCGGCGAGCACCTGCAGCTCGTCGCGAAGGAGCCGAGCCTCGCCGAGCCCGCGCTGCGGCTCGCGCTCGGCGTCGCGGATCTCGCGGCCCCGGCGGCGCTCGATCTCGCGCTGATGGGCCCGGCGTCGCCGGCGTCGATGCTCGACGGAACGCGCGAGCTCGTGACGCGCGCCGAGGGCGATGCGCGGCTCGCGTGGCGTCGCGAGCTCGGCGGTGTGCAGCTCGATCTGCTCGGCGAGACCGCGGCGGCCGAGGCGATCGCGGACGAGATCCTCGGGGCGTCGCCGGACGAGCCGTGGGCGCTGCTCGCGAAGCTGCGCGCGACGTCGAGCGATCCGGCGCGCGCGGCGGATCGCGCGGCGGCGATGCTCGCGCTCGCCGATGCGACGAGCGACGCGGACGCGTCGGCGGACCTCGTGGTGCACGGGCTGCGCGTCGCGGCGCTCGCGGGACAGGCGGCGGACGACGCGATCCTGCGCGCGGTCGAGCTCGAGGAGGCACGCCCCGGCTCGTTCGCGGCGGCGGCGCTCGGGCTCGAGGCGCTGAGCGAGGCCGACGATCCCGGCGAGCGCGCCGACGCGCTCGGTCGCTGGGCGGCGCACGCGTCGACGGAGTCGGCGCGCGCGATCCACGCGGCGCGGGCGCGGGCGCTCGCGGCGGCGGCGCGCGGCGCCGAGGCGTGCGACGCGCTCCGCGAGGCGCTCGCGGGCGATCCCGAGGACCTCGCGTCGTGGGAGGCGCTGCGGGTCGCGGCGCGCGACGCCGAGCGCTGGATGGACGTGGTCGAGGCGTGTGATCGCCTGGCGGCGCAGGTCGACGGCGCGCTGCGCGCGACGCTGCTCGAGGAGGCCGCGGCGGTCCTGATGGACCAGACGGATCCCGAGGACGCGGAGGCGCTGGTCCAGGCCGAGCGCCGGCTGCGCGAGGCGCTCGAGATCGACGGTGGGCGCGCGATCGCGTACGGGCGCCTCCACGATCTGCTCGCGGAGCGCGGCGACGACGCCGGGCTGCTCGAGCTGGTGCAGGCACGCGCGGATCGCACCGACGATCCGGAGCAGCTCTCGCCGCTGTTCTACGAGCTGGCGCGCCTCCATCGTGGCCTCGGCCGGCGCGACGACGCGCTGGTGTCGCTCGACAACCTGCTGATGCTCGAGCCCGAGCACGTCGGCGGGCTCGCGCTGCTCGTCGAGCTGCACGTGCAGCGCGAGGCGTGGCCCGAGGCGGTGCAGGCGCTGCGCACGCTCGCGGGCGCGAGCGACGTGCCGGCGAGCCAGCGGCGCATCGCGCGGCTCGGCGCGGCGGACTTCCTCGACAAGAAGCTGAGCCAGCCGCTCGCGGCGGCGGACGAGCTCGAGGCGATCGAGGGGCTCGGCCTCGCGGACCGCGCGCTCTTCGAGCGCATCGCGGATCTCTGCGAGCGCGGCGGGCGCGTCGATCGCGCGGTGCAGGTGCTCGCGAAGGCGGCGGCGGCGGCGCGCGAACCGGCGCAGCGCGCGGCGGCGGAGCGCCGTGCGGCGCGCCTCTGGGACGAGCGGCTCGGCGACGAGGACCAGGCGATCGCGGCGTACCGTCGCGCGCTCGAGGCGGTGCCGACCGACGTCGAGGCGGGCGCGGCGCTCGCGGTGCTGCTCGACGGGCCGAGCCGCATCGCGCTCTCGACGTCGTTCGAGCGCTCGGTGCGCGAGGTGCTCGACGCCGATCCCACCGAGCCCGAGGCGCTGCGCATGCTCGCGACCGCGGCGCGGTGGCGCGGCGACAAGGTGCTCGAGACCGCGGTGCTCGGCGCGCTGGTCGCGATCGACCTTGCGACCGAGGACGAGCGCGAGCAGCTCGGCGAGGACACCGAGGTGCTCCGCCGCGTGAAGCCGGGCGCGACGAAGCTGACCGAAGCGCGGCTCACGGAGCTGATGGTCTCCGGCGTGAGCGGGCCGGTGATGGAGCTCGCGCTCCTCGCGACCGAGACGCTGACCGAGATGGATCGCCTCGAGCCCTCGTCGTTCGGGATGGGGCGCGGCGAGCTGCTGCGCGACCCCGCGACGTCGCCGGCCGCGCAGGAGGTGCTCGGCATCTCGATGCTGCTCGGCGCGCCCGCGGGCGACGTGTGGGCGGGCGGGCGCGACCCGCAGCTGCTCGCGGTGATCCCGAGCTACAAGGGCAAGCCCGCGTGGCTGCTCGGCGGTGGCGTGGGACCGCCGCTGACGTCGCTGCGACGCTACGAGATCGGGCGCTCGGCGATCGCGCTGCGGCTCGGGCTCGGACCCTTCGTGACGCGCAGCGTGGACGCGACGGCGACCGCGCTCTTCGCGATCGCGTCGGCGGCCGGTGCGCCGCTGCCGGTCGGCGAGGGACGCGCGGGCATGGCGGACGCCACGCGCGCAGCGAACAAGGCGATGTCGCGCCGCGTGCGCAAGGCCGCGCCCGAGGCGATCGCGAAGATCGCTGAGGGCGGGCGGCCCGTGCTCGCGTTCGCGTCGGCGCTGCACGCGAGCTTCGCGCGCGCCGGGCTCGTGGTCGCGGGCGACCTGCACGGGGTGCTCGCGACGGTCCTCGGTCGCGCGCCGGAGCGCGACGCGGTGCGCGCGAACGCGTCGGCGCTCGATCTCCTCCGGTTCTGGATCTCGCCCGCGGCGATCACGACGCGGCGCGAGCTGGGTCTCGCTTCATGAGCGGCACGGACGACAAGCGCGGCGCCGATATCGACTTCGACTGGGACGACGCGCTCGCCGACTGGGAGCGCGATCTCGACGACAAGTCGGAGGCGCGCTCGGGGCCGATGCCGCAGAAGCCCGCGGGCGCGACGCCGGCCAAGGAAAAGGAGCCGGCGCGCGCGCTCTACCGGCCGCCGGATCCGAGCGAGTTCAAGCGCCCGGTGCCGCGCGGCGCGCCGCCCGCGCGTCCCGAGCCGCCGAAGCCCGCGCCGCCTCCGCCGCGGGTGCACGAGCCGGTGCTCCCGCCCGCGGAGGACGTGCACGTCTCGTTCGACGACGACGACGACGACGACGAGCACACGCGCATCGCGTCGATCCCGAAGGAGCTGATCGCGTCGCTGGTCACCGCGCGGGAGCGCGACGAGGCGTCGTCCGAGCAGCACCGGCTCAGCACGCGCCCGCCGCCGCCGGGGATGCCGACGTCGGACGATCCGATCGCGGTGCCGCCCGCGGCGCCGCCGCCGATCGATCTCGATCTCGACGACATGCTCGACGGGCTCGACCAGGACACGCGCGCGTATCCGGTCGACGTGCCGCGCTTCGTGAGCCCGATCCGGGGCCGCACGTCGGCGCCTCCGGGCCCGGCGTCGGTGCCGCCCCCGCCCGCTTCGGAAGCACCGGCGCCGCCGTCGGTGGGCACGCCGACCGCGCGACCGGGCGCGCCCGACGAAGACCCGCTCGCGCTCGCGCTCCCGTCGGCGCCGCCGGCCGCGCGCACGCCGAGCCCCGAGGGCGCGCCTCCGACGTCGTCGACGCCGCCGCGGAAGTCGCTGCTCCCGTCGCCGAGCGATCTCTCGTGGGAGGAGATGCCGGAGCCGGCGCGGCCCACGCGCGAGCCGCTCGCCGACGCGGACGCGCTCGAGGACGTCTCGGCGACGCCGTCGCCGGGAGCGCGCGCGATCGCGCCGCCTCCGCCTGCACGCTCGGAGGAGACGCCTGCGCCGCCGCCGCCTCCGTCGGGCTCGGCGGCCGCCGCGGCGCTGCGGGCGGCCGTGGCCGCGCGCAACACGGGCGGGGCCGCGCCGCTTCGTCCGCCAGCGCCCGAGGACACGACGAGCCCGTCGTCGTCGACGCCCCCGAAGATGCCGCCGCTGCCTCGCCCCGGCGCGGCGGCGGCCGGCGGAAAGCCGGTGGTGCCGCTCCCGCGTCCGGGCGGGCTCCCGCCGCTCCCGCGTCCGCCGGGCGCGCGCGTGAGCGTGCCGCAGCCGGGCGCGCCGCGGGTGCCGCCGCCGCCGGGCGTGCCCGCGCCGCGGCCGCCGGTGGTCCCGCGGCCCGGTGCCGACGTGCCGGCCGCGGTCGCGCCTCCGCCCGAGCCGCAGGCGGTCGCGCTCTCGGGCGAGCAGGTCCACGCGACGCCGGTCACCGCGCCGAACGACCGCGCGGCGTTGGACGTGGGCGCGCCCTCGAGCGCCGTCGTCGCGGTCTCGTCGGGCGCCGCCGAGCGTCCGGTCGCGGACGACGACTTCGCGTTCCTCGACGCGCTCGAGGCGCCGGCCCCGAAGGCCGCGCCGGCGCCCGAGCCCGCCGATGGCTTCGGCGGGCTGCTCCCGGTCGACGACGACGAGGGCGGCGAGGAGCCGAGCGTCGCGGAGGTCTCGATCCGGGTGAGCGAGCCCGACCTCGTCGTCGCGCCGGCGTCGTCGCCGGCGCCCGACGACGACGAGCCCGAGATCGCCGCGATCGCACCGGACGACGGCGAGCCGGAGCTCGCCGCGATCACGCCCGACGACGACGAGCCGGAGCTCGCCGCGATCACGCCCGACGACGACGAGCCCGAGGCGCGCGTCGAGTCGGTCACGGACTCGGAGCCCGCGCCCGCAGCACCGGCGCCCGCGGCACCGGTCCCCGCAGCAGCGGCGGCGCGCGATCGCGGCGCGGCGGCTGCGCGGCGCACGGTCCGCTCGCGCAAGCCGCGCGTCGAGGTGTTCCCGCTCGTCGGCCGCGGCGCGGACGCGCTCGCGGCGCGGCGTGATCTGCTGCTGCGGCTCGCGGAGGGTCGCAGCGGGAGCCAGCGCGCGCGCCTGCTCCTCGCGGCCGCCGAGCTCGATCACCAGCTCGGCCGTGCCGACGATGCGCGCGAGCACACGCTGCTCGCGCGCGAGGCCGACGCATCCGATCCCGTGGTGGTGCGCGCCGCGCGCCGCGACGCCCTCGCGCGCGCCGCGTACGACGAGGCCGCCGCGCTGCTCGAGGCGGAGATCGCGCTGCCGCTCGCGCCGCCGGAGCGCGTCGCCGCGCTGCTCACGCTCGCCGAGGTGCGGCTCCAGCAGCTCGGAGACGCGTCGGGAGCCGAGCGCGCGGCGCTCGATGCGCTCGAGCTCGCACCTCGCTCGGTCGCCGCGGCGCTGGTGCTCGCGAGCGCGCGCGCTGCGTCCGGCGCCGGCGGTCCGGCCGTCGACGCGCTCTCGCGCGCGGCGGACGCGTGGGACGATCCGCGCGCTCGCGCCGCCCTGCGCGTGACCGTGGCGCGCGAGGCGGAGCGCACCGGTGATCGCGCTCGTGCTGCGACGCTGCACGCGTCGGCGCGCACCGACGATCCGCAGGCGCTCGACGCCGCGCTCGGCGTGGCGCGCACCGAGGCCGGTGTCCCGCAGGCCGACGCGCTCGAGGCGCTCGCGCGCCCGCTGCCCGAAGGCGCGCTGCGCGACGCGCTGCTGCGCCGTGCCGCGCTCGCGCTCGTGACGTCGACCGTGCGCGAGACGCGCGGCGAGGAGCGCACCAGCGCGGCCCGCCGTGCGCTCGACATGCTCGAGGACGCGCGTGCTCTGCCCGCGCTGCGCACGCGCGCGCTCGCCGCGTCGTTCGTCGGCGACGTCGACGTCGAGCTCTCGACGCTCGAGGCCTGGGCGGGCGCGAGCGGCGGCACCGATCGCGCGCTCGCGATGGTGCGCCTCGCCGAGAAGCACGGCGCGACCGGCGATCTCGCGGCGGCGGACGCGACGCTGCACGCGGCCGCGCTCGCCGACGCGTCGCTCTCGACGATCCGCATCGTGCGCGAGGTGCTCGCGCGACGGGCGGGCAATCGCGCGCTGCTCGTCGAAGCCGTCGAGTCCGCGGGCGCGCTCGCGGCGGCCGCGAAGCTCGCGATCGATCCCGCGTCCACCATGCGCGAGCGAGAGCTGCTGGGCGAGGCGCGCCGCGCCGACGAAGCGCCGCTCACCGCCGAGGTGCTCTGGCTCGATCTCGCGGCGGGCGCCGCGGACGCGGCCGAGGTCGCGTCCGCGCTGCGCCACGAGGTCGATCGCACGCCGCCCGAGCGCCGCACGGGCGCGCTGCTCGCGCTCGCGGATCGCGCGCTCGAGGAAGGCGATGCCGAGACCGCCGAGCGCACGCTGCGCGAGGCGCGTGATCTCGCGCCCGGCGACGCGACGGTCCTGCGCCCGCTCGGGCGTCTCGCGGCCGCGCGCTCCCCGCGCGACGCGGCGGCGCTCTGGCTCGAGGAAGCGACCGCGGCGAGCGGCGCGCGCGCGGCGTTCGCCGCAGCGACCGCGGGCCTGCTCCTCGAGGCCGCCGAGGGCGACGCGATCGGCGCATACCGCCGCGCGCTCGACGCGATGCCGGGCTACGGGCCCGCGTTGTGGTCGCTCGAGCCGGTCGCGCGCGCGGCGGGCGACGCGATCACGCTCGTGGACGTGCACGAGCAGTCGGCCGACGGCGCGCTCACCGAGGTGGACGCCGCGGCGAGCCTGGTGCGCGCCGCGCTGCTGCGCGCGGAGTCGGACCCCGCGTCGGCCAGCGCGCTGCTGGCGCGCGCTCGCGAGAAGACGCCGCACGACGCGGTGCTCGTCGATCTCGTGCTGCGCCTCGGAGATGCGCTCACGCCCGACGAGCGCGCGCAACTGACGCTCTCGCTCGCCGAAGGCGCGCCGCGCGAGCTCGCGCGCGCGATCGAGCTCTCCGCCGCCGCGTCGCTCGAGGACGCGGGCGAGCCGGGGCGCGCTGCGGAGATCTATCGCGCGCTCGCGGAGCGGCACCCGAACGATCCGCTGATCGCGCTGCCGCTCGATCGCGCCGAGCTCCACGCGGGCGAGACCTCGCGCGTCGCGGAGCGCCGGTTCGCCGCGGTGCGCGACGCGGCCGACGACGCGCTGCGCGTGCTCGCGCTCGAGCGCCTCGCGGAGCTCGATCTCGAGGAGCGCGACGACGCGGCGAGCGGCGTGCTGTCGCTCGTGTCGATCCTCGAGGTCTCGCCCGGTCACGTGCCGAGCCTGCGCACGCTCGAGCGCTACTACCTCGAGCAGGATCGGCGCGAGGATCTCGCGGGCATCGAGGAGCGCCTCGCGATGCACCTCGAGACGCCGGAGGACGCGGCGGTCCACCTGCGCCTCGCCGCGCGTCTGAAGCTCGCGGGCGAGGGCACGCCGGGCGACGCCGCGGACGCGGTGCTCGTCGGTGCTGCGCCGCGGGTGCGCATGAACGCGTGGCTCGCGCGACGGATCGCGGCGGCGGCGCGCGCGGCCGGTGCGTCGGAGCTCGAGACGAGCACGACGTCGGAGATCGCATCGCGCCTGCCGACGCCGCTCGCGCGCACCGCCGGCACCATGCGCGTCGCCGACCTCCGGGCTGCGGCGGGTGATTTCGCGGGCGCGGCCAGCGTGCTCGCCACCGCGGTCGAGGCGTCGCCCGATCATCCGTTCGCGGCCGAGCGCCTCGCGCGCCTGCGCGAAGGTGCGGGCGATGCGCGCGGCGCGGCCGAGGCGCTCGCGATCGCGGCGCGCGCGGCGCACGTGCCGGGTCGCGCTGCGTCGCTCTGGTACCGCGCCGGCGTGCTCTGGCAGGACACGATCGGGGACGAGGAGCTCGCGCTCGAGGCGCTCACCGAGGCGAGCAAGGTCGACGTCGGTCACCTCGACGTCTTCGATCGCCTGCGCAACCTGCTCGAGCTGCGCGAGGACCACGCGGCGCTCTCCGAGCTCGTCGCGCGTCGCACCGCGGCGGGCGGCGGCGACCCCGCGCTGCTCGTCGAGCTCCACGCGCTGCAGGCGAAGCTCAAGGAGAAGCTCGGCGATCGCGAGGGCGCGCGCGAAGCGCTGCGCGCGGTGCTCGCGCTCTCGCCCGAGATGCTCGACGCGCTGCGCCGCCTCGCCGAGCTCTGCCTCGAGGACGAGGACTATCGCAACGCGGCCGAGGCGCTGATCCGCATCGCGCGCATCCGCAAGGATCGCGAGGAGCTGCGCTGGGTCTTCTTCACGCTCGGCGAGATCTACGACCGGCACATCCCGGACGCGAAGCGCGCCGAGGCCGCGTACCGGCGCGTGCTCAAGCTCGCGCCCGACGACGTGACCGCGATGGAGCGCCTCGCTGCGCTCTTCCGCCGCGACAACCAGCTCCAGGCCGCAGCCGAGCAGCTCGGTGAGCTCTCGCGGGTCGAGCCCGATCCCGATCGCGCGCGTGGGCACCAGCTCGCGCTCGCGGAGGTGCTCGAACAGATGGGCGATCCGCGCCGCGCCGAGCAGGTGCTCGAGACCGCGCGTCGCGCCGCGCCCACCGAGCTCGGCGCGCTCAAGGCGCTCGCGGACTTCTACACGCGCCAGCGCGCGATGCCCGCGCACGCGATGCACCTGAACCGCGCGGTCGCGGACTTCCGGCACGCGCTCGGCAACGATCTCTCCGACGCGGCGGCGTGGCTCGGGCTCGTCGAGGTGCTCGGGTGGCGTGGTCGCGGCGACGCGGCGCGCGTCGCGGCGGGCGCGGCGTTCGCGTTGGGCGTGACCGATCTCGAGATCTCGCGGCTCGTCGATGCGCAGGGCGGTGTGCCCGGCGTCGGCGCCGCGGCCGCCGACGCGGCGCTCGACGATCTGCTCGCGCCGCAGGGCCTTCCTGCCGCGCTGCGCGCGGTGCTGCGCTCGGCCGGCCCGGTGCTCGAGAAGGTGCTCCCCTTCGACCCGCGCGCGTACCGCGCGGAGAAGCTCGGCGCGCGTGACGGAGCGATCCGCGCCGCGGCCGTCGACGTCGCGAAGTGGTTCGGCATCCCCGACGTCGAGATCTGGATCACGCCGGGCGCGCCGCGCGTGTGCGTGCCGGTCTCGAGCGGTCCGCCGGTCGCGCTGATGATCGGTCGCGACCTGCTCGCGGTCGACGATCGCGAGCGCCTGTTCGTGCTCGCGCGCGCGCTCAAGATCGCGAGCCTCGGGCTCTCGGTCGCGGTGCGCAGCCAGCCGCAGGAGCTCGTGCTCGCGATGGCGGGGCTCGTGCACAACTTCGATCCGCACTACGCGCCGGGAGGCATCGACCCCGCGGCGCTCGGCGACTGGAGCAAGCGCGTCGCGCGTCAGCTGCCGCGCCGTCTCGCGGACGAGCTCGGCCCCGTCGTGTTCGAGATGGCGGGCGCGCCGGACTACGAGCCCACGCGGCTCGCGATGGCGGCGTCGGAGCTCGGTGATCGCGTCGCGCTGCTCGCCGGCGGATCGATCCCGGCGGGCCTCTCGGCGCTGCTGCGCCTGTCGGGCGAGAACGGGCTCGCGGAGTCGACGTCGACGCGCGTCGCGCAGCTGCGTCGCTTCCCCGAGGTGCTCTCGCTCGCGAGCTTCGCCGTGTCCGACGTCCACTTCGACGCCCGACAGCGCGCGGGCGCCGACAAGCTCTGAGCGCGACGATGCGCATCGGCCTGCTCGGACCGACGGAGGACGACCAGGCGGGCTTCCGCGAGGCGGTGTCGTTCCTGCTCGCCGACGTCGAGGCCGACCAGATCGTCTACCTCGGGCGCGGTGAGTTCGCGGACCGCGCGATCGACGCGTGGGTGCGCGAGCTGGGCGGCGCGGACGACGCAGAGAGCGCGTTCCTCGCGCGCGCCGCGCACCTCGCGACCGACGGCTCGCCCGCGCAGATCGAGGCGCTGCTCGAGACCGACGCCGCGATCTCGCAGCTCGCGCGCATCCGCAAGATCCCACCGCCGCCGTCGCGCGCGATCGAGATGCTCGACGATCGCGTCGTCCTCTTCGTGCACGACAAGAGCATCCTCGACGAGGAGGACATCGCGAACGCGCACCTGATCGTGTACGGGCGCGGCGCGGAGGCGGACCTTCGGCGCTTCGGCAAGCGCACGTTCTTCACGCCGGGGCCGCTCTCGGGCGGGCGCGTCGGCGTGCTCGAGTCGAGCGACGACGGCACGAGCGTCGCGCTCTACGATCTGTCGGGGATGCCCGTGTGGCGCGAGCCGATCGTCTCGCCGGGATCCAAGGTGATCGTCGCGACATGAGCGAGACGATCGGCGTGTTCGGTGGCAGCTTCGATCCGCCGCACTGCGGGCACGTGCTGCTCGCGACGTACGCGCTCTCGGCCGCGCCGATCGATCGACTGCTCGTCGTGCCGACGTTCGCGCATCCGTTCGGCAAGCAGATGGCGCCCTACGAGCATCGCGTCGCGATGTGCGAGCGCGCGTTCGGTCTGCTGCGCGGCGCGGAGATCTCACGCATCGAGGAGGAGCTCGGGGGCGCGAGCTACACGGTGCGCACGCTCGAGGCGCTCCACGCGCGACATCCGGGGGTCACGCTGCGTCTGCTCGTCGGCGCCGACGTTCTCGGGGATCTCGAGAAGTGGAAGGACTTCGAGCGGGTGCGCGCGCTCGCGCCGCTCTTCGTGGTCGGGCGCAGCGGGTACGCGCGCGAGGCAGGGATGGAGACGCCGGACCTGCCGGCGATCAGCTCGACGCGGGTGCGCGAGCAGCTGCGCGCGCATCGCACGATCGGCGGGCTCGTGCCGCGCGAGGTGGCGCGCTACTGCGACGAGCACGGCCTCTATCATGGCTGAGCGCGTCGTCGTGATCGGACGCGGGCGCCTCGGGACGCGCGTCGCGCGCGCGGTGTCGGCGCAGCTCGTCGGTGGTCGCGACCACTCGCTCGAGGTCGTGCGCGCGGCGGGCGTGATCGTGATCGCGGTGCCGGATCCCGCGATCGAGAGCGTCGCGGAGCGGATCGCGCCGGTGCTCGATCCATCGCACGTCGTGCTGCACTGCGCGGGCAGCCGCGGGCGCGACGTGCTCGCGTCGTGCGCCGCGCGCGGCGCGTCGACGGGCGTGATGCACCCGCTCGTCGCGATCGCGAGCGAGGAGAGCGTGCTCGCGGATCGCACGTTCGTGATCGACGGAGATGAGCGCGCGATCGACGCGGCGTCGCGCATCGCGCGCGCGTGCGAGGCGCGGGTGGTGATCGCGCCGCTGCACGGGCCTGCCTATCACGCGGCGGCGGCGCTGGTCGCGAACGGCAGCACCGCGCTAGCTGCGTTGGGTGTGTCGATCCTCGAGCGCCTCGGCGTCCCCTCGGGCGATGCGGCCCGTGCGATCGGCGGGCTGCTCGCGAGCGTCGCGCAGAACGTCGCGAGCGTCGGCGTCCCGCGCGCGCTCACCGGGCCGATCGCGCGCGGGGATGCGCAGACCGTCGCGCGCCATCGCGAGGCGCTCGCCGAGATCGACCGAGTCACGCTGGCCGCGTACGACGCGGTCGCGCCGTCGATCCTCGAGGTCGCGACGCGCGCCGGGCTCGACGGGCGCGCGCAGCGGGCCATCCGCCGCGCGCTGGGGCGACGCGGTCTCAGCGGCCCGCGCGGAGCTTCATGACGAGCACGCCGAGCACCGCGACACCTTGCGCCGCGAGCAGCGCGACGCCCGCGGTGCTCAAGAGGTCGCGCTCGAGCACGAGGAGCGCGAGCGTGCCGAGCACCCAACCTCCGTCCACGAGCACGTGCATCCCGAACGCTGCGGCGGGCTGCGTCGATTGACGCGCGCTCCACGCGTTCACCGCCGCCCACGGCAGGAGCGTCGCGCCGAGGACGACGAGGAACGCGGGCGGCAGCGACCACGCCAGCAGCTCGGTGAGCGGCTCTGCCACGGCGATCATGCCCGCGCCCAGGACCGCCGACGCGACGGTGTCGAGGGCGTAAACGGTGCGGGGCGAGAGCGCGAGCTCCGGCGCTCGGGTGGTCGGGGTGGTCGTGGTCTTCATCGCGGGCCTCCTCGAAGCGGGTTGCGTTCGAGAAGACGATGAGCTGCCGCGACGTCCGCCTCCATGACGTCGGAGGTCATGATCGCGATGGGCGGTGCGCGACCTCGTCGGTCGCGATCTCGAGCTGCGCGCCGATCGTCCCGTGGGCCGAGCCGTCGAGCCAGGTGTCCTCGTCCCGCTCGCGCGCTTCACGGCTCGAGATCGTCGACGTCGCGACGCGCGGGGCTCGCTGCGAACGCGGCGCGCGCGGTGAGGCGCGCGCCGTGTCGACGTCGCTGGTCAGATCGGGACTTCCGGACCCGGGATCACCGGCGGCACGAGGAAGTACACGATGCGCGAGTCGAGCGGCGATCCGTCGCCGTGGACCGTGAGCCGCGCGCGGAAGACGAGCGGCACCGTCGCGGGCTCGACCGTGTCGTTCTGCCGGACGACGACGTCCCAGCAGACCGGCGTTCCGGGGAGCAGCGAGGGGAACGCGTCGTCGTGGCCGTTCGCGTCGGTGTCCTCGGTCGGACGGATCGCGGTGCAGTCCGGGTTGGCGACGTTCACCTCGACGTGATCGATGAACTGCAGCGCGTCACCGGCGTCGCCCGGCTCGTCTGCCGACGTGATGGTCACGCGGAGCGGCACACCCTCGACGACCTCGTTGATGGCGCTGATCACGCGAGGCACGACCGCCCCGTCCATGCCCTCGAAGACGAGCGGCTGGCCCGTGGACGAGAACGAATTCGAAGCGCGTGCGAGCTGGACGAGCGAGTCGCGCGCCGCCGCGCCGGGCGTGCCGCTCCAGACGCCGATCGTCGTGATGTTCGCGTAGCGCAGGGCCGCGCCCGCCTGCGCGGCGGTCTCGGAGCCCGAGCTGATCTCGTCGGTGAAGATGACGAGGATGCGCTGCGCGTTCTCGCGGAACGCCGGGCAGCCGAGCCGGCCGAGCGCCGGCACCGCACAGCCAGACTCCACGCCCGGCGCGCCCGCGGGATCGGCGACGCCCCACGCCGCGCGGAAGAGCTGCTCGGTGCCGCCGAAGGTGCCGACGTTGAGCGCCGCAGCGGTGCGTGCGGGATCGTCCTGCACCGAGAGCAGGTTCTCGAGCTCCTGCTCGTAGATGCCCGCGCCGGTCCATGCGCTCGCCACGCACGAGCTGAACGCGGGATCCTCGATGCACACGCCCTCGACGCTGCACGCCTGACCGCCGTCGCAGTCGCCGTCCGCGCGGCACGCGCGGCCGAAGCTGGTGCAGGTGAGGTCGGTCGAGATCGTGCTCACCGCGCCGGCGAGGGCCTCGAGCTCGCCGCTCATCGAGCCCGAGATGTCGAACAGGAAGTACACGTCGACGAGCTGCAGCGTCGTGCGGAAGCGGAGCGTGTCGCGCGCCGGCGCGGGTGCCTCCTCGAAAGGCACCACGAACACGAAGTCGCCGCGCGTGCGCGGGCTGACGCTGCCGTCGTTCGGGTCGGTGCCGGCGCCGACCTCGATGAGATCGGAGACGCCGTCCCCGTCGCTATCGTCTCGAGTCGGGTCGCTGCCGCTCTCGCGCTCGAGCGAGTCCGAGAGACCGTCGTTGTCGCTGTCGGTGTCGCGGAAGTCCGCCGTGCCGTCGTCGTCGCTGTCGCGCGGCGCGCTGAAGATGTCGGCGTCGCCGGCCTCGACCGCGTCGGGGATGCCGTCGTTGTCGGTATCGTGATCTTCGAAGTCGAGCAGGCCGTCCTGGTCGGTGTCGGCGTTCCACTCGTCGCCGTCGAGGATGTGGTCGTCGTCGCAGTCGGGGTCGTGGTAGTTCGCGAGGACGTCACCGTCGGTGTCCGCGGGGGGAAGGGCGACGCCCATCAGCTCGAGGACGTCACGCACGAGGTCGCCGTCGTCGTCGAGATCCGCGTGGTCGGCAATGCCGTCGAGGTCGGTGTCGCCGCGCGTCTCGAAGCCGTCGGGGATGCCGTTGTCGTCGGCGTCGAGATCGCGGTAGTCGGGCGTTCCGTCGGCGTCGGAGTCGACCGGCGGCGTCGCGCGGTCTTCATCGCCCGCCTCTGCGGAGTCGGGGATCGTGTCGCCGTCGGAGTCGGGATCTCGAAAGTCGGGGTTGCTGTCTTCGTCCGTGTCGACGCCCTCGTCGGCGCCCTCGTCGGCATCGGAGATGGTGTCGAAGTCGGAGTCGTCGCCGACGACCGCACCGCCGTCGCCGCCCGTCATCTGCTCGCCGTCGGTGCAGCCCACCGCGAGCGCGGTGAGCGCGGCCATCACGAGCGCGGACGCAGCACTACGGCGCGCGCGCCGGAACGCCACGAGCCCGAGCGCGAGCACGCCCGCGAGCCACGCCGCCGACGATCCGCGCGTGGCGCCCGCGTCGACCGCGCAGCCGCCGCGCGGTGCGTCGTTCGACGGGCCCGCGTCGAGCAGCGAGGTCCAGTCCGAGCCGGCGTCGGGGGTTCCCGCGTCGGGCAGCGCGTTCAGCTCGTACTCGGTGTCGCCGACGATGAACGAGCCGAAGCGCGGGCTCGTCTCGACGATGCCGTCGCTGACCCACGCCTGCCAGTACCAGAGGCCGGGATCGAGCGGCTCGCTCGTCGTCCACGACGTCGTCTCGCCCTCCTGCTCCGCGACCTCGCCCGAGCCGATCACGCGCGCCGGGTCGAACTGCGACTCGCGCGAGAGACGGAAGAAATACACGAGCGGGTCACCGTCGGGATCGGTCGCGTTCTGGACCGTCAGGGTCGTCGGCTCGTCTCCCGCGATGCGCGCGCGCTCGATCGGCGAGGACAGGCTCGGCACCGAGGGCGCGGTGTTGCGGGCGATCTCGATCGTCCACGACTGCGTGTCGGTCGCGCCGTCTCCATCGGCTGCTCGCACCGTGACGTCGAACGCGCGGCCGCGCTGATCGATCGTGGGCGTCCAGGTCACGACTCCGTCGACGACCTCCATGCCGGGCGGGCGCGCCGTCAGCGCGTACGTGATCGGATCGTTCGCGCCGGCGGGATCGCTCGTGCGCAGCTCGTAACGGTACTCGTGACGGACCGAGCCCGTCGTGAGCGGGAAGCTCGTGATCTCCGGAGCGACGTTCGCGACGGTGATCGTTCGGTACACGGTCGTGGTCTCCGTGCCGTCCGTCGCGCGCACGCCGATGCGCAGGTTGCCGGGCCCGTCGGTCTCCGCCGCGGGCACCGTGAACGACGCCGCGTTCGGATGATCACCGAACACACCGTCGGGGCCGTCGGTGTCCCAGCTCCACGTGACCGGCGCGCCTTCGGGGTCCGTGACCGTCACTTCGAGCGTGACCTCACGACCCTCTTCGATCGCCGTCGGCGACGTGAAGGCGATGACCGGCGGCGCGGCGCTCGCGCCCGAGGGGCTCGCGGCAAGCGATCCGGTGACCAGCGCAGCGGCGCTCCATACGCGAACGTGCTTCATCGAACTCCACCAGTGGGGCATCGGGGTTCCAGAGCGCTCACTCGCAGCGGTTCTCGGCGTTGCAGTCCCCGCTCGCACAATCGGCGTCGAGGGTGCACGTGAGGCCGGGGCCGCAGCGCGGGCACAGCGCCCCGCCGCAGTCGATGCCCGCCTCGTCCTGGTTCCGCGTCCGATCGTTGCAGCTCGGCGCGAGGCAGCGCCCGAGCACGCAGCGCAGGCTCTCGCAGTCATCGGCGGTCGTGCACATCGCCTCGGGCGGGCAGCGCTCGCACGGGCCGCCGCAGTCGGTGTCGCTCTCGCCCTGGTTGCGCAGACCGTCGTCGCAGGTCGCCGCGGCGCAGATCGCGCCCGCGCCGCAGCGGCCGCTCTCGCACTCCGAGTTCGCCGTGCACGGCTCGCCCTCGGGGCAGAGCCCGCACTCGCCGCCGCAGTCCACGCCGACTTCCGCGCCGTTCTCGACACCGTCCACGCAGCTCGGCTCGAGGCAGAAGCCGCGCTGACACACACCGTCCGCGCAGTCGCTGGCGGCGCGACACCCACGACCGGCGCCGCAGGCCGTGCACTCCGGCCCGCCGCAGTCGACCGACGTCTCGTGGCCGTCGAGGAGCTCGTTCGAGCAGAGCGCGCCCGGCACGAATGCGTCCTCCATCGGCGCGTCGAGAGGCGCGCCGGAGTCGGCGCCGGAGCCGTCCGAGTCGCCGCACGCAGCGAGCAGGACGACACCCAGGACGAAGATCGCGCGGGGCGCGCGACCGAGATCGCTACGAGGCTGCATCGAGGGGAACGCTCCTGTTGCGACGCGTGCGCCGCGACTGCTCTGCGAGCGAGTCGCGGCGTGAGCGCCGAGGATCACTGGATCACGACGAATTCGTCAGCCGAGTCGTCGAACGTCACGAGCGCGCCGGTGGCCGGGTCGATCGCGAGACCGCCCGTCATTCCGGTGACGTTCGCCAGCGTGGAGAGCGTCGGGGAGGGACCCGCGGGCTCGCAGACGAACTGCACGGTATCGGTGAAGTCGCCGCTGCTCGCGGCGCCGACCAGGTAGAGGACGTCGAAGGTGCCGTCGGCGTCGGTGTCGCCGCCGCGCAGCGTGCTCGACACCGAGGAATTGATGTCGAACGCAGGCGACGCGAACATCACCTCGGGCGCTCCCCCCGCGACCGGAACGCGGAAGAGGGTGTCCGTGGACGTCGTGTCGACGCATGCGAGGTAGAAGTACGTCGCGTCGCGGGTGAGCCCGTTGCAGTCGCCCATGCCGGGGGTGCTGCTCGGCGAGAGGACACGCTCTTGGACGGCGGCGACGAAACGAGTGGTGTCGTCGAGCGTGACGCCGAGATCGACCGACCAGATCTCGGTGGACACGCCGGTGCTGTCCTCTTCCGTCAGGAGGTACAGCTTGTCGCCGTAGACGTAGGCCGACCTGAAGTCGTCGGCCGGGATCGGGAAGAAGTCCGCGTAGTCCTCGATGCGCCAGGTCACGCCACCGTCTCGCGAGATGCGGAAGAGGCGACCGCGACTGCCGACGGTGCTCGAGGTGGTCGCCTCGACCATGTAGATGTCGTCGCCGTGGATCGCCATCGCGGCCCCGAGGTGAGAGCTGGTCAGCCCTGCGGCCGCCTCGATGTCCTGATGCGATCCGCCCGCACGCGGGGCGCGGAAGAAGGCCGAGCTGTCGCCCACGTAGAAGTACTCGTCGTCGACCGCCAGGTAGTCGGCGGTCACCGTGCCGATGTTCGTGATGACGTCGGTCTGCGTGTTGCCCACGACGCCCCCGATGCCGGGCGCGCACGCGACCTGCGTCGCGGTGACGTCGACGGTGAGCGGGTTCGGCAGCGGCGGGAGATCGCTGGCCGTGCCGGAGTCGATCACGTGGACGTAGACGGTCGTACCGGCAGGGACGACGACCTGGTCGGTCGGCTGCATCGCAGCGCTCAAGGTGCTCGCGTACAGGCAGGCGATCTCGCTGTCGGGATCACCACACGTCGTCACGAGCGAGACGAGGAGCGGCGCGTAGCTCGTCGCGGAGCTCGCGGAGTTCGCCTTGTGGAACGTGAACGTGAGCGCCTGGTTGGCCGGCGCCGTGTACGACAGGACGATGTCCGGTCCGTTGAGGCCGGCGCTGGTGCTGCACGACGCTCGCTCGCGGAGGTAGTCGTTCGTCGCCGCCTCCCAGGTGATCGTGTTCGTCCCGACCGTGAGCGGGATCGCGCTCTCGCACCTGTCGCCCGCGCCCGCGCCGCCGCCCCCGGCCGCGATGCAGGTCGAGCGAACGCAGGCCTGATCCACACCGCAGACGGTGCCGCACGCGCCGCAGTTCAGGGCGTCGGTCGCGAGCTCCGCCTCGCAGCCGTTCTCCGGCGCGCCGTCGCAGTCGTCGAAGCCGGCGTCGCAGCTCGCGAGCACGCACTCGCCTGCGCTGCAGCCCGCCACCGCGTCCGCGAGCTCGCAGCCGATGCCGCACCCGCCGCAGTTCTCGACGTCGGTCGCGAGCGGCGTCTCGCAACCGTCCGTGGCGATGCCGTTGCAATCGCCCTGGAGCGCGCTGCACTCGAATCGGCAGCTGCCGTTCGAGCAGAACGGCGTTCCGCCCGCGACCGCCGGGCAGGCGTTGCCGCACGCGCCGCAGTGGTCGGGCGAGGTCGCGAGCGAGACGCACGCGCCGTCGCACGCGGCGAGCGAGCCACCGCAGGTGATCTCGCAGTGGCCCGCGTTGCACACCGCGCCGGGCGCGCACGCGTTGCCGCACTCACCGCAGTTCGCGTGGCTGCTCTGGAGGTCGGCGCAGACGCCTCCGCAGACGACCTGCCCCTCGGGGCACGACACCGCGCACTCGCCGTCGGCGCAGACCTGACCCGCGCCGCACGCGTTGCCGCACTCACCGCAGTTCGAGCGATCCGTCGCGAGGTCGGCGCACGTGCCGCCGCACTCGGTCTGGCTCGAAGGACAGAGCACGCCGCACTCGCCGTCGACGCAGGCCTCGCCCGCGGCGCACGCATTGCCGCACGCGCCGCAGTTCCGCCGCGATTCGCTCGTGCTGACGCACTCCGTTCCGCAGCGCGTCGTGCCGTCGGCGCACTCGAGCGGACCCGCGTCGACGAGCGGCGTCGAGGCGTCGACACCGGGGTCCGTGCCGTCGTCGTCGCCTCCGCAGCCCACGAGGACGAGCGTCAGTGCCAGACCGATCCAGAGCGTTCTTGCAAGCATGGCTTCGCTTCCGTTCTCGTTCATGGGGGTCACTGCACCGACACGATTTCGTAGGTGTCGTCGTCGTACGACCAGAGGACCCCGCCGACCGGATCGAGCCCGAGCCCGTAGGCGCTGGCCGTCACGGTGCTGAAGCGCACGAGATGATCGACGTACGGCGACGTCGCGGGGTTGCAGACGTAGTCGATCTGCTCCGCGGCGGCGCGGTAGTAGAGAACGTCGAACACGCCGTCGGCGTCGGTGTCGCTCCCGTGGAGGGCGTTGACCGTCGCGTTCGTCTCGACGTGCCAGCGATTGGGCATGGTCCGACGACCGGTGCCGTCGTGCGCATAACGAATGATCGCGCCCGCGCCGTCACAGACGAGGTAGTAGAAGCTCGCGTCTCGCACGACGCTCGTGCAGTCGCCCTCCGCGACCTCGAGCTCGAGCACGGGCTCGACCGGCAGAGTCGTCGCGACGCGGGGCACCGACCAGATCTGCGTCGGCTGCGCCGGGTAGGGCCCCGTCGCGGTCGAGTCTTCGTGCGTGACGAGGTAGATCCGGTCGCCCGAGATCGTCACGCCGCGGAAGTCGTCGTTTGGCGCGACGGAGAACTCCATGTACTCCTCGACGCTCCAGGTCGCACCGCCGTCGGTGGAGACGCGGTAGAGGTGGCCCGTCGGGATGGGAGCCGAGTCGCTCTCGACGGTGAAGATGTTCTGACCGTCGATCAGCATCGCGTAGCCGAGGTGATCGCTCGTGATCGGCGAGCTGCCGACGAGGTTCGTGCCGGCGCCGCCCGCCTTGGGGAAGCGCCACAAGGCGGCCGTCCCGCCGACGTACACGTAGCCGTTGGGGTCGCTGTCCGCGGCGACGTACTGCTCTGCGGCGTACGACCCGCCCACCGAGTGGATCGCGACGGTGTCCCCGATCATCCCGGCCATCCCGGGCGTACAGGGCGGCGTGCGCACCGTGACCTGCCACGTCGGCGTCGGCGCGGGGACGCTCGTGGTGGGGCTGCAGGTCCTGAGGTTGAGGCCGGTCCAGCTGATCGTGAGCTGCTCGCCGGGCGGGAACGAGATCCCGGGGTCGATCGTGAGGATCGTTCGCGTCGCCTCGTCGAGACGGGCGGGAGCAGTGGCCTCGGTGCCCACCGGGTACGAGAGCGCAGTGCCCATGTTGCCGGTGATGGTCACGGTGCCGCCCGGCACGGCCGGCGCCGAGAACTGCGCGGTGAACGTCGCGGCGCGGATCGGCGTCGTCCCACCGTTCGCCGGAATGAGGCGCGTCATCGAGGGCGTCGCGTCACACGCCGTCGCGTCGAAGTCGACCGTGAGCGGGCGCGAGAGCGGCGCCCCGCCGCTCACCGAGTCGATCAGATAGAGGTGTGCCGTCTGCCCCGGCGCCAGCAGCGCGCCGCCACCGAGGAACGGCGAGTAGAAGTCACTCGTGCAGAGCGCTCCGTCGAGCGTGCCGCAGGCCGCGCCCGTCGTGACGAGCGCATGCCAGCGTGCCCCTTCCGGCTTCTCGAAGAACGTGGAGATCCACTCCTGCGCGGCGCTCGTGTTCGTGTAGCTGAAGACGACGTCGGGCCCGGCCGGCGCGTAGCCCGCGCCGCAGGCCGGCGTGCTCGTGATGTAGTCGGCGTCCGCGGCCGTCCACGTCAGCACGTGACGCCCGGGGGTCAGCGCGATGGGGTTGCCGCAGTCCTCGCCCGCCGGCACCACGCACGCGCCGGCGCCGCACACCTCACCCGCCGCGCACGCGTTGCCGCACGCGCCGCAGTTCGCCGCGTCGTCCGCGAGGCTCACCTCGCAGCCGTTGGTGGGCGACGTGTCGCAGTCGAGGAAGCCCTCGTCGCAGGTCGCGATCACGCAGCCGCCCGCGTCGCAGCCGGCGGTCGCGTTCGCGAGATCGCACGCGTTCCCGCACGCGCCGCAGTTCGTCACGTCGGTCGACACCGCGGTCTCGCAGCCGTTGCCGGTCGCGCTCGTGAGATCGGCGTCGCAATCGCCGTATCCCGGCTCGCACAGCGTCCGGCAGCTCCCCGCGATGCACGCGCCGCCCGCGCCGTCCGCTTCGGTCGCGCACTCGTTGCCGCACGCCCCGCAGTTCGACGGGTCGTCGTTGGTGTCGACGCACGCGTCGTCGCACTCGGTGAGGCCGCTCGAGCACGTCGCCGCGCACGTGCCCTCGCTGCACACCTCGCCCGCGTCGCACGCGTTTCCGCACTCCCCGCAGTGCGAGGGCTCCGACTGCGTGTCGACGCACGTCGTGCCGCAGAGCGTCTGGCCCGACGGGCACGACACCGCGCACGCGCCGTCGACGCAGAGCTCACCCGCGTCGCAGGTCGCGCCGCACTCGCCGCAGTGACGGCGGTCGCTGTCGAGATCCGCGCAGACGCCGTCGCACGCGCTCTGCGACCCGGGGCACACGATCGCGCACGAGCCTTCGAGGCATGCCTCGCCCGCCGCGCACGCGTTGCCGCACTCGCCGCAGTGTGCGCGCGAGCTGTCGGTGTCCGCGCAGATGTCGCCGCACATCGACGTGCCGGGGGCACAGCCGGGCGGTCCGGAGTCCTGCGTCGGGGCGCTCGCATCGTCGCGGGCGCCTGCGTCGGGCGTGGCTGACGAGTCGTCGTCGCCGCAGCCAGCGAGCACGAGCGCTGCGAGCGCGAGAGTCGGAACGATGGAGCGTGCGTTCATTCTGCTGATCCGTCCGCGGAGGCACGAAAGAGGTGCCCACCGGGTTCAGCAGTGGCGCCCCGTATACTGGACGGCTCAAAAAAAATGAGCCGCCGTGACGGAACGTGGAGCACGCGGCCAAGGCGTGAGATTTCGCCGAGATCTGCGCTCTTCGCGCACGTCGGATGACATCGCGAAGTCGCGCGCGGGCGCACATCGGCGCGCCGTGGCGGCGGGCGGCGCGCAACGACCACGCTCGGCGCAGAGACGCGACCGACTCGCGCGCTCGGATCAGCGCGACATCAGCGCGACGAGCACCGCGAGCACGAGCGTCATCGTGATCGCGCCGATGACGAGCGCGCGCGATCGACGCGGCTTCGTGGTCGCGGTCTTCATCGGCTCGCTCTCGGGTGCCGGCAGCGCTCTCGCCTCCGGCACGGTGTCCTCGTCACGACGGATGTTGCGATCCGTGTCGATCTCCGCGAACCCCTGCACCGCAGCGGGCATCGCGATCGGCTCGAGGCGCACCGGCGGGCCCAGCTCCAGCGCCCGCGCCGCGCGCTCGCGCGCGCGTCGCTCCTTCACGAACTCCTCGCCGAAGTGATCACTGAGGAACGCGCCGAACCGGATCTGCGACGCGAACAAGCGCGCGCCGTGCGCGTACTCGTCGAGCTCCGCGCGCATCTGCGCCGCCGTCGCGTACCGCGCGTCGCGATCCCTCGCGAGCGCGCGATCGAGGATCGCCTGCAGCTTCTCGGGCTGCGGCAGCCCGCGCTCCGGCAGCGCCGGGATCTCGCCGCGCCGCGCGAGCTCGAGCATCTCCTCTTCGCTCCCGCGATAGAGCCTTCGCCCCGCGCAGAGCTCCCACAGCAAGATGCCCGCCGCGAACACGTCCGCGCGCGCATCGAGCGCCTCACCACGCGCGTGCTCGGGCGACATGTACGCGCTCTTGCCGACGACCTTCGCGTCGCCGCTGCGCTCTTCCTGCGCGCCCGCCGCGCGCGCGATGCCGAAGTCGCAGAGCTTCACCTCGCCCTCGAGCGACATCAGCACGTTCGACGGCGACACGTCGCGATGCACGATGCCGAGCGCGCGACCGCTCGCATCCGTCGCGCGATGCGCGAAGTCGAGCGCGGCGAGCACCTCGCGCACGATGAAGAGCGCGAACTCCGCGGGCAGCGCCACCTTCGCGCGGCTGCACCGCGCGAGCAGCTGGTGGAGGTCGAAGCCCTCCACGTACTCCATCGCCATGTAGAGCAGCCCGTCCTCGCGGCCGAGCTCGAGCACCTGCACGACGTTCGCGTGGCGCAGCCCCGCGCAGAGCTTCGCCTCCTCGATGAACATCCGCGCGAACGACTCGTCGCGCGAGAGCGCCTCGTGGATCTGCTTCACCACGACGAGCCGCTCGGCGCCGAGCTCGCTCGCCGCGCGCGCGAGGTAGATCTCCGCCATGCCGCCCTTGCCGATGCGATCGAAGAGCTGGTAGCGCCCGAAGCGACGCGGCAGGACGGGCATCGCTGGAGCGACGGGGGCGCGCGCGGGAGACGGCGAAGGAGGCACGGACTGCATCGAGAGCGCGTGTCCATGTGCCATGACGCAGCGTTCCAGCGCAAGCACGCACGCTGCGCGCGAGCTTCCCAAACGAGCGCTTCTGCGCGATGGTCGCGGCCATGTCGCGACGCGTGCTCGTGCTCCTCGTGTCCTCGCTGCTCTTCGCGTGTGGCGGGGACGACGACTCGGTCGTTCCCGAGGACGACGCCGGTGTCGTCACGGTCACAGCGCACGCGCGCATCGCGTGGCGCGTTCGCTGCGGTGGCGCGACCGGCTGCACCGACGACGCGCCCGCGCGGGTCGTCGATCACGACGACGCCGAGGCCGCGCACGCGGTCGAGTGCGACGTGACCGCGATGCCCGACGGCAACCGCCGCTTCGACGTGACGATCGCCACGCCGGACGGCGCCGCGATGCGCGTGCGCGGCGCGACGATCGCGGCCGACGGTGATCGCATCATCGGCTCGAGCTGCCGCCTCGAGATCGACGAGCCCGACGACTTCGATCTCGAGGGCGCGTGCAGCTCGAACCCGCCGAGCGCGGATCGCCCCTGTCAGATCCAGCGCATCGACATCACGGCCGAGGGCGCGGTCACCGCCGAGATCCGCTGCGCCGACGTGCCCGCCGCGGGCAATCCCGGCGTGACGCGCGACGTCACCGACGACGACGTCGCGGCCGCGGTCGCCGAGCTCGAGCTCACCGGCTGCGCCGGGCTCTGATCGCGGCTCCGACTCACACCGGTGCGAGTCGCGACTCACACCGGTGCGAGCTGCGGCTCACACCGGTGCGAGCTCGCCGTCACGCCGCCGCGATCACCAGCTTCCGCTCGTCCTTCGCCGCGCCGTCGTCGAGCTCGCGGATCATCTGCTCGCCCGTCAGCTTGTCCGCCGCGAGTCCGCCGAAGTACTTCTCGAGACCGACACGCGCGTAGTGCGGGCGGATGCGCTCCGAGAGCAGCCCGATCTCGCGCAGGTTCGGCACCATGCGCCCGAACATCAGGTGCCGGAAGCGCTCCATCCCGGGCGAGGTCGCCACGATCTCGCGCCACTGCGCGCGCGTGATCACGCCCTCGAAGTGCTCTTCGTAGACCTCGTACGCGAGGAAGCGATTGCGCATCAGCAGCGCGACCTCGAACGCCCAGTCCTCGCGCTCGCGCCGCTCGCTCTCGCTCAGCTCGGTCACGATGTGCTCGCGCAGCGCGAGCACGCCGTAGTGCACGTGGCGCGCTTCGTCCTGGATGACGTTCTTCAGCAGCTCCTTGAGGAGCGGCTCCTTCGTCTCGCGATAGAGCAGCGAGAACGCGCCGAGCGCGACGCCCTCGATCATGATCTGCATGCCGAGGAACTTCATGTCCCAGCGGCCGTCGTGCATCAGCGCGTCGATGATGACGAAGAGGTTGTCGTTCACCTGATAGAGCTTGTTCAGCTTCGTATCGAGGTAGCGATGGAAGACCTCGACGTGGCGCCCTTCGTCCATCACCTGCGTCGCGCCGTAGTACTTGCCGTCGAAGAACTGCACGGCCTCGGTCACCTGCGCCGCGGCGAAGAGCGCGCCCTGCTCGCCGTGCAGGAACTGCGAGAGCATCCACGCGCACACGCTGTGTCGCAGGTTGCGCTGCTCCGCGACGGTGAGCCGGATGCCGAGCTCTTCGACCTTCTTCCAGTTGATGATGTCGTCGGGCAGCAGCGCGACCTCGTCGTTCTCGGGATCGACGTCCGTGTGCCACGGCAGATCGTCGCCGTTCCACTGGCCGCGCTTCGCGCGCTTGTAGAGCTCCTGCATGTCGGGGAAGTCGGCCGGATAGGTCCAGTCGAAGTACGCCCGATGCGTCGCCGGGATCTCGGTGGGCACGCCCTGTTTGCCGCGCTTCAGGATCGTCCCGCGGATCGCCGACGGACCGATCGCGCCGAGCACGCGCGGATCGTGGACCTCGAAGAGCGTCGAGGCGGCGTCGGCGTACGCCTCGAGCTGGTTCTTCACCTTGGCCGGCAGGAGCCCGAGCACGCGTGCATCGATCATGACGATCTCCTTCGTTGATCAACCGAGCGACGCGAAGAAGTCGCGGATCTTCGCGGTGTGGAAGCCCGTGAGGAACGTGTGCACGAGAGGCAGTGCCTTCTCGATCATCTGCGCGGCGCGCTCGGGCGGGAGCCGATCGATGCGGCTCGCGAGGAGCAACGTCTCGCGGTTGAAGAGGTCCTGCACGACCTCCTGGATCAGCGCGAGCTCCTCCACGCCGATGCCGAGCTCGCTCACGAACCCGAGGCGCAGGATCTCGGCCCAGCCCTGGAGGATCCACACGTCGCCCTCGGCGATCCACGTGCGGCCGTCCTCGATGCGCGCGCCGAGCACGCCGATCTCGATCATGCGATCGAGATCGCTGCGCGGGACGCCGAGCCGCGCGATCACCTCGTCGGCGTCGACCGCGCTCTTCTCGCCCTCGCTCTCGCGACCGAGCGTGTCGAGCCGCTGCTTCACGCCGACGAGGAAACCGCGCTGCGCCGCGCTGAACGCCGCGTCCTGATCGTCGAGCAGCGCCTTGATCGCCTTGAGCGGGAGGAAGCGCTCGTGCTGCAGCTTCTTGATCAGCTTGAGGCGCTCGACGTGCTCGTCGCCGTAGAACGCCATGTTGCGCCCGGTCTTGTGCCCCGCGGGCAAGAGACCCTGCTGGATGTAGAAGTGGATCGCCTGGCGCGGCAGACCGGTGAGGTCGCAGAGGTCCTTCATGCGCAGCGTCCATCGCTGCGCGTCGGGCTCTCGGATCAGCTCGATTCCCTCGTCCATCACGTCGGCACCTCGATCGTCGTGGGACGCGTAGGATGCCCGACGCACGTGAGGACCCAACCCTCGGCGCGCTCGGCGTCCGAGAGACAGTGGGGCTCGTCCATCCGGATCTCGCCCTCGACGACCTTGCACTTGCACGCGGCGCAGCCGCCGATCGCGCACGAGAAGGGAAGGGCGACGCCGCGCTCCGTCGCGGCCTCGAGCACGGTGCGATCGGGCGGCACCGTGATCGCGACGTCGCGACCCCGACGGCGCACCGTCACGAGCTGCGGCGACGCGATCGGCGACGCACGACGCTCGGCGGGCGACTGGAAGCGCTCCTCGTGGATGCGCGTGCGCGGCACGCCGCGCGCGAGCAGCACCTCGCGCACCGCGTCCATCATCGGCGCGGGCCCGCACACGAAGTGCTCCGCGTCGTCGATGTCGAGCTCGCTCGCGATGCGCTCGAACGTCGCGCGATCGAGCATGCCGCGCGGCCCGCGGTGCGCGTCGCTCGGGTCGGCGAGCACGTGCACCACGCGGAAGCGCTCGCTCGCGAGCGCGTCGATCTCGCGCCCGAAGATCACGTCGGCCTCGCTGCGGTTGCCGTAGATCAGCGTGACGTGCGCGTCGGGATCACGCGCGAGCACCGCGCGCGCGATCGACCAGCACGGCGTGATCCCGCTCCCGCCCGCGATCAGCACGAGACGGCGCATCCGCGCGCTCGGCACGAACGTGCCCGAGGGACCGAGCACCTCGAGCACGTCGCCCTCGCGCAGCCGCTCGTGGAGGTGCGTCGACACGCGACCGCCCTCGATGCGCTTGCACGTCACCGCGGCGAACCCATCGGCGGGCGCGCTCGAGAGCGAGTACGCGCGGCGCACCACCGCGCCGTCGATCGGCACGTGCAGCGTGAGGAACTGCCCGGCCTCGAACGTGAGCGGCGCACCATCGAGCGCCTCGAGGCGGATCGTGATCGCGTCGCGCGTCTCGCGGATCAGCTTCGTCACCTTCACGCGTCGCGGCGCGAGCGAAGGCGTGGTCGTCGCGGTCATGGTGCGGCGGGGACGCGTGATCGTCGGCGGAACACGATCGCCGCGGAAGTCGCGCCCAATCATCTCGACGTCGCGCCGCAGCGTCGAGTAGCTCCGCTTGAGCGCGCGCGTCGGCAGCAGCTCGAGCACCGGGTCGATCTCGGCGAGCGGCGTCGGCACGAAGCCGGGGCGCGCATGGCTCGAGAACGTCGGCTCGCGCACGCCGCGGAACCCGTCGGCGATCGATCGCGCGTCGAGGCGCAGCTGATCAATCGCGGGCCGCAGCGCACGCGGCGCGAGGCGCGCGAGGACGCTCGCCGCGACGTCGATGCCGTCGACCGAGCGCAATGGCCGCTTGCCGTGCTGCATGGTCCGACAGTGTCTCGACCGCCGTCGAGTGTCAAGTGGCACTTTACACGCGACACTGTACGGAGACTGCGCGTGTTCGACCGCGCGCCCATTTTCCCGCACGATGAACAACGTGAGCAGCACGCCGCGCGGCAGTTCGATCGCGGCGGTCGCCACGGCGACCAGCCTCTCGCTCGTCTTGATCGTCGCGGGCGCCGGACGCAGCGACGCTCAGCTCGCCGACGCGTCGAGCGCGACCCCGCGCACGTCGAGCGCGTCGAGCGTCACGACCGCGCCGCGGCCGACCGATCCGCTCAGCGCGTCGCCGTCGCAGAGCACGTCGATCGGCGGCCCGTCGAGCGGCCGCGTCGAGGGCGCGATCGCGCTGCCGAGCACCGCGCCCGGCCTGCGCAGCAACCCGCTGCGCCCGAACCCCGACGCGATCTACGGCACCGTCGAGCTCGTGCGCGCGCTCGTCCGCGCCGCCGCCGTGGTGCACGCGGAGATCCCGGGCGCCGATCTCGTCATCAACGACATCGGTCTGCCGAACGGCGGTCCGATCCCGCACCACGGATCGCACCAGGCGGGCCGCGACGTCGACGTGCTCTTCTACTACCTCGACGCCGACGGCGCGCCGTTCGCCGCGAAGGGCATCCCCGTCGACCCGCGCGGTCGCGGGTGGGACTTCGCGGATCTCGCAGATCCTCGCGACGACGTGCGCGTGCGGCTCGACGTGCCGCGCACGTGGCGCTTCGTGCAGGCGCTCGTGCAGGACGACCTCGACGGGCAGGGCGCGCTGGTGCAGCGCGTGTTCGTCGCGGAGCACGTCCGCACGATGCTGCTCGAGCACGCAGAGCGCGCGCGTGCGCCGCGCGCGGTGCGCGATCGCTTCGCGGACCTCACGTGCCAGCCGAGCCATCCGCACGACGATCACCTCCACATCCGCTTCTTCTGCAGCACCGAGGATCTGCAGAACGGCTGCGAGGACGGAGGCCCGATGTACCCCTGGCGCCGCCAGCAGCTGCGCGAGGCGCAGGTCGATCCCGTGCGTGCTCGAGCGCGCGCGCGCACCCGTGAAGATCGCGGTCGCACCACCTCGCAGCGCGAGGCCGCGACGCGAGCCGGCGAGATGCACCGACGCGTCCGCGCGTTCCTCGACGAGCGCGCGACGTGGTCGGTGCAGCCCCATCCCGGTCGCCCCTTCTGTCGTTGAGCGCCTGCCGGAGTGCTCGTCCCGCGGGTCCCGGACGGGAGCGCGCGACGCGCGCGGACGGTAGGGCCCGGCGGGCGAGCCGATTGATGAGCGCCTGCCGGAGTGCTCGTCCCGCCGATCCCGGACGGGAGCGCGCGACGCGCGCGGACGGTAGGGCCGGGCGGGCGAGCCGATCTCCGAGTCGCGTGCTGGTTCGCCTCGCACGGGGCATCGGGACACGTGCCCGATCGCGCTCCGGCGCGTGAAACTCGCACACGTGGCGCGCGATCCGAGTGGCACCTGCGCTGCAGTGCCGCGCCGCACCCCCTTTCGCTGGAGGTGCGCATGACCTGGGACGACATCGCGGCGCGTTGGCGGCAGCTCAAGGGACAGGTGAAGACCGAGTTCGGCAAGCTCGACGACGACACGTTCGACGCGATCGGCGGGGACCGCGAGCGGCTCGTCGCAGCGCTCGAGGAGAAGTACGGCTACCCGAAGGAGCACGCGGTGCAGCGCGTCGACTCGTGGGTGAGCCGGCTCGATCTGCGCTCGCGCCCCGCGTCGGCGACCGCGACGACGTGATCGTGCCCAACGTTCGCGGAACTGCCGAGGTCCCAAGCTGTCGGAGCACCTGCCGGCGATGGACATCGATGGTAGATTCTCGGCGGCCGTGCCCTCGGACGTGACGAAGGCGTTTCGCCTGTTGCCCTTCGAGCGGGTCCTCTGGACGGGCGGCCCACGTGCGGGCGTCCCGCGCGCGCGGATCTGGACGCTCGCACCGGCGGCCTCGCTGGTGATGGCCGCGGTCGCGGCGCTCTTCGCGGCGCTGATGCGCATCGCGGCGCTCGGCGGCTGGCAAGAGTCGGGTCTCGTCGCCTGCTACCTCGCGGTCTTCGCGATCGGCGGGCTGCTCGCGCCGCGCTACTTGCTCGATCCGTGCGAGTTCGCGGTCACCGATCGACGCGTGCTCTGGCGGCGCGGTCGCTCGGTGCGATCGATCGAGCGCCACGCGATCACCTACGCGCGCGTGCGCTGGCATCGCAGCGTGCCCGGCGTCGGGAGCCTCGAGCTCGTGCGCGCCGTGCCCTTCGGTCCGCTCGCGCGCAGCCAGCGCCTCGTCATGCACGATCTGCCCGCGCCCGATCGCGTGCTCGCGATCATCCGCGACGTCGAGCCCACCGAGAACGCGGGCGACGATCAGATCTCGCTCACCGATCGCCTCGACGAGGGCGAGCAGGTGCTGTGGGGCGCCGGCCCCGAGGGCTTCCTGCTCGGCTGGCAGGACGTGCTGATCACGATCGG
Organism: Sandaracinus amylolyticus; assembly: GCF_000737325.1. NCBI lineage: Bacteria > Pseudomonadati > Myxococcota > Polyangiales > Sandaracinaceae > Sandaracinus > Sandaracinus amylolyticus. The sequence continues at coordinate 6,209,408 of NZ_CP011125.1, read as the reverse complement.
CGGCGCGGCCGTCGTGCTGATCGGCCTGCGCTACGGCGTGCTCGTCGGATCGATCCTGATGGACCTCGAGGAGGTCGGTCTCGCGGTGGGCTCGATGCCCTGGGTGTTCTTGTTCTCGGCGACGATGCTGACGTTCGCGATGATCGTCGGCGTCGGCGGCGCGCTCGTGTGGTACGGCCTCGTCCGCGCGCGCGCCCAGGGCCGCGAGACCGAGTACATCGTGACGGATCGACGCCTGCTGATCCGTCGCGGACGCACCGAGCTCTCGCTCGATCGCGAGCGCATCTTCGACGTCGCGGAGGCGCCTTCGTGGCGCGGGCTGCGCAACGTGTTCCTCATCCTCGACGGGCCCGGCGCGCGCGCGCTCGGCGACACCGGCGCGCTCACCGGGCTCACGCCTCCGCGCGACGCGGTGCCGCCCGTGCTCTACGAGCTGCGCGACACCGAGCGCGTGCGCGATCTGCTCTCGTCGCGCGACGCGCGCGACTCGCTCGCGGCGTGAATCGACGACGTCCGTGAGCCGTCGCGACATCGCGCGGTGCTACCATCGCGCGGACTCGCGGAGGCTCCACGCATGCGTCTCGTTCGCTCGCTCGGCATCGTCACGCTCGGCATCGCGCTCGCTTCGATCTCGACAGGTTGCACGATCCGCGCGCGACGGCGCGTCGAGACGACACCGGTCACCGCGCGCATCGAGGTGACGCCGCCGCCCGCGACCGCGCAGGTGCAGGTGCAGGCCTCTCCGCCGCCGCAGGGCGTCACCGTGATCCAGGCGCAGTGCACGCCCGGCGCGCCCGAGCAGTGCAACGGTCTCGACGACAACTGCGACGGCCGCATCGACGAGGGCTGCGGCTGGGAGAGCGGTCAGATCCAGGTGACGCTCGCGTGGGGCACAGGCGCGGACATCGATCTCTACGTGACCGATCCGTACGGCGAGACGATCAGCTATCAGCGTCGCCAGTCGGCCTCGGGCGGCATCCTCGACCACGACGCGCGCGGCGCGTGCGTCGCCGGTGGCGACACGATCGAGAACGTGTACTGGAGCTCGCCGCAGCCGCCGCGCGGCACGTACCAGGTCGAGCTGCACTACTGGGGCAACTGCGGCGCGGCGGGCCCGACGCCGGCGCAGGTCTCGATCTCGGTCGGTGGTCGCGTGATCGGCGTCTACAACGTGACGCTCTACGAGCGTCAGCGGATCCCGGTCGCCGTATTCACGCTCTGATCGCGCGATGACACCGCGGCGGCTCGCGTACGTCGCTGCGCTCGCGACCGCCGCGCTCCTGATCGTCGCTGCGCTCGGTGCGATCCGCGGCGCGCGCGCGAGCGACGTGGTCCTCGCGATCGCCGCCGCGTTCGTGCCGTACGCGGGGCTCGTGTGGTGGCGCCTCCACGACGATGCGATGCGCGCGACGCACGTCGCGATCGGGATCGCGCTCGTCGCCGGGCTCGCGCTGGTCTGCGCGCCGCCGCTGCTCTCCGACGACGTCTATCGATATCTCTGGGACGCGCGCGTGCTGCGCAATGGGATCGATCCCTACGCGTACCCGCCGACCGATCCCGCGCTGATCGGCCTGCGCGACGCGCTCCATGCGCGCATCAACCATCCCGACCTGCCGACGATCTATCCACCGCTCGCGCAAATCGTCTTCGTGATCGCCGACGCGATCGCGCACGCGCCGTGGTCGATGAAGCTCGTCGCGCTGATCGCGCACCTCGCGACCACGCTCGTCGTCGCGCGCCTCGCACCCGAGCGCGCGCCGCTCCACGCGCTCAACCCGCTCGCGCTCGAGGAGGCTGCGCTGGGCGGTCACGTCGACGCCTTCGCGGGCCTGTTCCTCGTGCTCGCGGTGCTCGCGATGGCGCGCTCCGCATGGTCGCGCGCGGCGCTCGCGATCGCATCGGCGACCGCGATCAAGCTCGTCGGGCTGGTGCTCGTTCCGCTGCTCGCGCTCGCTCCGCGAGCGCGCGGTGCGATCGCGATCTCGATATCGATCATCGTCGGTGTGAGCGTGCTCGCGCCCGTCTCGCTCGCCGGACACGCGCGCGACGACACGAGCGGCCTCGGTCACTACGCGCGTCGATGGCGCGGGAACGAGGGCGGTTTCGTGGTGCTCGCGGAGGGCTCGCGGCTCGCGCTCGAGGGCCTCGGGCGCGTGTCCGGAGCGCCTCCGGGATGGATTCGTCTGCCGTTCCTCGCGCCGGTGATCGCACGCGTGCGCGGCACTCCGCTCGACCCTCGCGCGACGATGCTCGCTCCGAAGAAAGAGGTGCAGCGACCGACCTCGTTCGAGACGCGTCACCTCGGTGATCTGCTCGCGCGCGGGCTCGCGCTGCTGCTCGTGCTCGCTGTCGCGATCGCCCACGTTCGTAAGGGTTCCGCGCCGTTGCGCGCGGCGCGCGACGTGGTCCTCGCGCTGCTCCTCGTCGCGCCGCAGGTGCACCCTTGGTATCTCGCGTGGCTGCTCCCGCTCGAGGTCGCGAGCGGTCGCGCGACCGGCCTCGTGTGGTCGGCGTCGATGCTCGTCGCGTACGCGCCGATCGATGTCTGGCTCGTTTCGGGGACGTGGCAGGAGTCTCCGATCGCGCGCGTGCTCGAGTACACGTTCGTGATCGTCGTTCTGTGCTCTGAGCACAGGAGCGATTTCGCACGGACCCCCGTATAGCGATCACTTCGACCCGTGATATATCCGCCGACTCGATGGCGAACCGAAGCGTGTCGTTGGTCGCGTCGCTCTCGCAGGCCCGCTCGGACGACGAGCTGGGGCCGTGGGACACGGAAGTCCGTAGGCGTGACGAGCGAGCGGGCGATCGCTCGAGCGCGACCAGTCCACGCGCGAGCGAGCATCGCGCGACGGTGCGCTTCGACGAACGACGCATCGACGCGAGCGACGACGGACGCGACGTGCGTCGCGACAGCGGCATCATGCTGCGCGGCGACGTGCTCGAGCGGCTCACGGATCAAGAGCTCGCGCTCGACGCCACGCCGCCGATTCCACCGCCCGCTCCGCTGCCGCGCGCGAAGGACCTCGAGGACGCTGCGTTCTCCACCGACCCGCTGCGCATGTACCTCCGCCGCATGGGCGGCGTCTCGCTGCTCACGCGCGAGGGCGAGGTCGAGATGGCGCGGCGCATCGAGCGCGGCGAGATGCGCATCCTCGCGTCGCTGCGCGAGCCCGGGCTCTGCCTCGAGGAGCTCGATCAGCTGACGGGCCACGGCACCAGCGACGACGACGAGGACGATGCGCCGCGCAGCGGTCCCGCGTCGTCGAGCACGCGCACCGAGCTCGATCGCAAGGTGCTCGCGCGCGTGGTGCAGCGGCTCACGCAGATGGTCCGCCGCCTCGATCGCGCCGAGCAGGCGCTCGCGAACGCGCGCGAGCGCGGCGCCGGGCTCGATGCCGCGGAGCTCGTCCGCACGATGGCCGACATGCGCCAGAAGGGCGTGCGCCGCCGTCGCGTCGGTGGGCGCTTCGTCGCGCTCGAGGAGCTCGAGGCGGCGTCGGAGTCGATCAGCGAGGCGATGGCCGCGGTCGGCGCGATCGAAGAGGAGTCGGGGCTCTCGCGCGAGCGGCTGCGCCAGGTGCTCCGCGACGTGCGCGATGCGCAGCAGGAAGCGGAGATCGCGAAAGCCGAGATCGTCGAGGCGAACCTCCGGCTCGTGGTCTCGATCGCGAAGAAGTACACGAACCGTGGGCTCGCGTTCCTGGATCTGATCCAGGAGGGCAACATCGGCCTGATGCGCGCGGTCGACAAGTTCGACTATCGCCGCGGCTACAAGTTCAGCACCTACGCGACGTGGTGGATCCGCCAGGCGATCACCCGCGCCACCGCGGACCAGGCGCGCACGATCCGCGTGCCGGTGCACATGGTCGACGCGCTGCACCGCACGGTGCGCGCGACGCGCATCCTGGTGCAGGAGCTCGGTCGCGATCCGCACCCGGACGAGATCGCCGCGCGTCTCTATCCGCACCTCGACAAGGCCGCGGGCGTCGCTCGTGTGCTCGAGGTGCTCTCGATCGCGCGCGACACGATCTCGCTCGAGACGCCGGTCGGCGAGGACGATGATCACCACCTCGGTGATCTGATCGAGGACAAGAGCGCGAGCTCGCCGCTCGAGTCGGTCTCGGGGAACGACCTCGAGGAGCAGATGCAGAAGGCGCTCGAGACGCTCTCGGAGCGCGAGCAGGCCATCCTCAAGCTGCGCTTCGGCATCGGCACCGAGGCGCCGCGCACGCTCGAAGAGGTCGGCCAGGAATTCGGCGTCACGCGCGAGCGGATCCGCCAGATCGAGGCGAAGGCGCTCGCGAAGCTGCGCAACCCGACGCGCAACGCGCAGCTCCGGGGCTTCCTCGACCAGTAGAGTGGGCCTAGGACTGCTGCGCGACGGTCAGAGACAATGCCCTCGCGAGGATTGACGGCCGACTCCGGACGGTCCAACACTCGCGCCCGAAGGCACGCGGAGACAGCTCGATGGACGACACCAAGAAGTTCGAAGATCGCCTCGCGAAGTACGACCAGGAGTGGACCGGTCCGAAGCTGCACGTGCTCCTGATCGTCACGCTGGCCATCGCGATCGCGGTCATCTACACCATCGCGTCGTGGCGTAGCGGCGACTTCACGTGGGACCCCACGGCACACGACCCGGGTCACGAGATCGAGCCCTCGGGCTGGTGAGCCGAGCCCCCCTCGGGGCAAGCGATAAGGGCGCTACGGATTCCGTAGCGCCCTTCTTCGTTCCGTCAGAGCGCGACGCGGAGCACGCGCAGCTCGGCGATGTTCACGCGCGCGAACGGGCCCTCGCGGCCACCGACGTTCGCGGTGTACGACGCGAAGTGCTGGAACGCGCTCATGTTGACCGTGTCCTCGTCGGCGGTGATCACGAACCGATAGGTGCGTCCCGCCTCGAGCCGCACGCGCGCGAGCGTGCTCTCGCCCCAGCGGTCCCACGCGCCCATGTGCGGCATCGCGAGCACGCCCTGCGCGACCATCGCGCCCGTGGTCGCGTCCTCGACGACGATGCGCTTCACCGCGGCGGTGATCCCGGTGTCGATGGGCCCGCCGTTGCCGTACAGCGTCTGGAGGAAGTACTCGCCGGTCGCCGTCGGCGTGAAGCCGGACACCTCGATGCGGTGCCCGTCGTCGCCCCAGCCCTGGTGGTGGAAGCGGCCGTAGTGCGTGATCGGCGAGCCACCCGTCACGGTGAACGTGCTCGCGTCGAAGGTGCGCACGCGCTCGTTGCCCGCGCCCCAGTCGCAGCTCGGCGGCGAGTGCTGCGAGCACGTGCCCGACGACGTGAAGCACGCCTCGACGGCCCAGCAGTGCGTCGTCGTCGCGCCGTCGGTCGCCTCGTCGAGGTACGAGGTGCTCGTGCCCGCGAGCTCGTCGGCCACGCGCACGCCATCGCGATAGATCGCGACGCGCAGCGTGCTCGTGTCGTCGCCGCCGAGCGCGTACTGCACGCGCACACGGTCGCCCTCGTGCGCGAGGCCGGTGATCGCCGGCGTGCGGGGGCCGAAGATCGCACGCCAGTCCGACGGGTCGTCGAGCGTCGTGATCTCGTGGCCGCCGCCGCTCGATGCCGCGCGGAGCTCCACCTCGACCCGCGCGCGCGCGCCGAGCTCGTCCTCGGTGATCGCGCGCTCGCCGATCGCGGCGCCATCGAGCAGCACGCGCGCGATGGTGTAGTTGCCCACGGTGCGCTCCTCGGGCAGTCGCACGACGACGTCGAGCACGTGACCGCGCCACACGACGTTGCGCAGCACGAGCGTTCGCGCGCTGTCGAAGAGCGTCTCGCGCATCACGCGCGTGATCCACGGGCGCACGCGCAGTCCCTCGTCGCTCGCCTCGAGACCGAAGATCACGTGGTGGACCATCGCGAGGTAGCCCGCGACCGACCACAGCTGGCGCTGCGAGTTCACGACGGGGCCGCTCATGTCGCCCTCGGAGACGAACGGCGAGCCGGTCGCGATCTCGAGGTTCTCCATGTTCGAGAGGTTCAGTGCCGCCGCGCGCATCAGCGAGCGCACCGCGCGATCACCGGCCGCGTCGTGGTCGGCGTGGCGCGCCGCGCGGAGCCAGTACGCGGTCACGAACGGCCACTCCGCACGGTTGTGATAGATGCGCGTGTGCTGCTGCTGCGGGTGCACGACGGGCGCGGCACCCGGGCCGAGGTGCGGGTACGTCGAGAGGATGCGGTCCGCCTCGTCGTTCGTCGCGACGTCGCTGAGGATCGCGAGCGACTCGCCGAGCAGATCGAAGCGACGCACCGGCGAGGGATCGAGCGCGGTGGTGACGTACGTCGAGAACAAGCTCTCGTCCTCGAGCCAGAAGCGCGCGTGGATCGCGGTGCGCAGATCGCCCGCCCAGTCGCGCCAGCGCGAGGCGCTCGTCGTGTCCCCGGCCTCCTCGGCGAGCGCGGCCGCGAGCTCGATCGCGCGCAGGTGCAGCACGTTCGTCGAGAGCGTCTTGCTCATCCCGATGTGCGCGAGCGCGGGCGCGCCCGGCGCGTTGACCCACGCGGGATAGGTCTGCTCGCGCCAGTCGAGGAACGACTGCTCGCCGCGGTAGAGCCCGTCCTCGGGGTCGAAGATCGTCTCGCGGTCGCGCTCGATGGTGTTCCGCAGCGCGCGCAGCGTCGTCTCCGCGAAGGCATCGTGATCGGCGGGCGCGATCCAGCGGAGCAGCTCCTCGGCGCCGAGCGCCCACGCGACTCGATCGGTCGACATCGGCCACGACCCGCCGGTGCCGGTGTCCTGGACGATCTCGGTGCCGCCGCCGGTGCGGCGGTCCGATACTTTGAACAGCAACGAGTTGCACGCGCGCAGCGGGTCCAGCGCGGCGAGCCCGAGGTCGACCGAGTACGCGGTGTCGCGCGTCCACACGTAGTTCCAGATGCGTCCGGTCTCGAAGCAGCCCTCGGTGCCGCAGGGCACGGACGCGCCGTCGTCGAACGCGTAGTCGCGGATCGAGTCCACCGCGTTCTCGCGCGCCTCGTCGATCGCGAGCGCGTGCAGCGCGTCGAAGAGATCGTTGCCGGTGCGGACCGAGGGCGCGCCTTCGCGCTCGACGATCGTGCGCGGGCTCGGGATCGGCGGCGCCGCGGGCGAGTTGTCGCGGCGTACCGCGGTCGACGAGAGGTAGTAGGTGCGCTGGCAGGCGTTGCGGTCTTCGATCGTCACGCGCGCCGTGCCGAGCGCGTCGGTGAGCATCGTGACGGTCTCGTCGCTCTCGAGCTCCGGCGTGAGACACCCCGGGGGCCCTGCGTCGAGCGGGCCGGCGTCGGTGCCGGCGTCGAGCACCTCGAGCGGCGCGTCGACCTGTGCGTCGCGTGGCACGCGCGCGTCGGGCGCGCCGGCATCGCGCGACGGGGCGTCGTCGTCGCCGCAAGCGGCGAGCAGCGCCAGGAGGGCGATCGATGGGAGGACGCGCGCGCTCGACAGCATCATGGGCTCACCTCACGAACGGGACGGCGCTGGTGACTCAGGTCATCGTGACGGTGGCGATGCTGCAGGTTTCCGCGATGTTGCGCAAGCGATAGGCTCCGCGGTGATGAGCCCACGCGACCAGCTCGTGTGCGTGTTGCTGGTGCCCGTGATGGGCGCGCCGCTCGTGCCCATCGCGCTGGGCCGGCTGCGCGATCGGACACGCGGCGCGACGCGCGCGGCGTGGATGGCGGTCGCGTGGATCTGGTTCTTCGCGTGGCTCGCCGGCGACGCGACGGGATTCGTGCTCTGGGGGCGCGACATCGCGCTCCTCGCGATCCGCAGCCGCGGGCCGATCGTCGAGCTCGACGCAGCGTGCGTCGTGCTGTGGGCGCAGCTCGTGGTCGGCTCGGCGTGGATCGCGCGGCGCGTGGTGTACGACCGCTGACGCGCGTGCTCAGCGCGCGAGACGCGCGAGGGTCTGCGTGGGGAAGGGCGGCACCGGCGCGCGCCGCACGACGAGCTGCACGCCCCTCGACCACTCGACGCCGTCGAGCTCGATCGAGTCGATCTCGTGCAACTCCGGCGCGGCGGTCCCACGTCCGGGATCCGCCGACGCGACGTCCGCACCGATCATCCAGCGGCCCACGCGCACACGCCGCACATCGCGCGCTGCGAGCACGACGCGCACGACCTCGCGCGTCCTCGCGTGCTCGGCCTCGCCCCAGTCGCACGCGCAGTGGCCCACGCGAAAGACGAACAATGCGTCGGCGCCCTTCGAGAACGCTGCGAGCGTGCTCCGCTTCGTCGGAGCGATGGCGTCGAGCACGACGCCCGTGGACGCGGCGACGACCCGTGCGACGTCGGCGTGCACGTCGCCGGCGCGCATGTCGTCGCGGATCTCGACGGCGAGGTACGCGAAGTAGCACATGCGTCAGCGGTAGATCACTTCGACGATCGTGAGCTTCCGGCGGCCGCGCGGGGTGTCTACCACGACCTCGTCGTCGACGCTCTTGCGCAGCAGCGCCGCGCCGATCGGGGAGCGATACGAGATGCGGCCGCGCTGCGCGTCCGTCTCGTGCTCGCCGACGAGCTGGTACGTGAACGTCTCGCCCGCGTCGTCCTCGAGCACGACCGTCGCGCCGAAGAACACGGTGTCGCCGCGATCGACCGCCGGATCGACGACCATCACGGCCTCCAGGATCTTGCGCAGGAAGCGCATGCGGCGATCGATCTCGCGCAGCCGCTTTTTGCCGTAGATGTACTCCGCGTTCTCCGAGCGATCGCCCTCCGCCGCAGCGTCGGACACGCCTTGCACGACGCGCGGGCGCTCGACGCCGCCGAGGTGCTCGTACTCGTTCTTCAGCCGCGCGAACCCCTCGGGCGTCGTGTACACCGGGCCGGCGGGCTTCTTCTCGTCGTCGTCTTCGCTCGACGCGCTCACGCGCGCATCCTACCGCCGTTCCGGCACCGTGCCCGGCGCGAGCGGAAGGCCCACCGCGCGCTCGAGCACGGCGCGCGCGACCGCCTCGAGCGATGCCGCGCGGGCCTTGTGCAGCAAGCTGCGCGTCTGGCTCTTCAGCGTGTTCTCGGTGACGCCGAGGATCACCATCACGCCGTCGCGCGAGTGGCCCGCGACCACGAGCGTCACGATCTCGCGCTCGCGCGGCGTGAGCCCCCACGCGGTCGCGAGCTCGTCGATCACCTGCGCGACGCGCGCGTCGGGATCGCGCGCGATCGCGCTCTCGACGAAGCGCAGCACGTTGTCGGGGCCGAAGGGCTTGAACGCGAACTCCGCGCGCAGCGCCTGCGCGCGGTTCGCGAGCGCGCGGCTGTCCTGGCCCGTGACGACGAGCGCCGGAAGATCGTCCCAGCGCTGGCGAATGTCCGCGAGCAGCTCGAGCCCCGAGCCGTCCGCGAGCCCGACGTCGATGATCACGGCGATCCAACCCTCGCGGCCGACCCCATCGAGCTCGGCGAGCGCATCCGCGCGTGTGCTTCGTATGACGACCTCGGCGTGTCTGCGCACGACGCGCGCGACGGCTTCGGCCCCGTGTGGATCGTCCTCGACCACCAAGACGCGTTTCATGATGTCGGTTCGAGAGTAGACGATGCGCGCGCGCTGTCGTCATCCCTTTCGACGCCACGCCATCGAGCGATAGCGGATCGCTCCACGCGCGAGTGCATCACGAAGTCGCGCGTGTCGCTCGACGCCCTCGTGATCCGCGGTGGTCGTGCGGATCCACGCGATGCTGAGATCCCAGAAGCGCAGCGCGCGCGGCGCGAGATCGTCGTCGTGCACGCGATCGAGCCCGGCGCGCGAGGCCGCTCGGGCGTACTCCGGCTCGGGGCCGATGCGCGTGCGCCATCGCGCGTCGAACCACGCGCGCTCGTCGTCGTCACCGACGAAGCAGTCGACGACGTACAGCACGCCGCCCGGGCGCAGGCATGCGCTGGTCGCGCGCATCCATCGCGCGCGATCGAAGTAGCAGGACGACTCGATCGCGATCGCGGCATCGAAGCGCTCGTCGGGCGGCGCGTGAGCGTCGCGGTGCTCGAACCGGACGCGTTGGGCGACGCCGGCCTCGCGCGCGAAGCGAGCTGCGATCGCGACGTGCGAGCGCTCGTTGGTGATCGCGACGACGTCGTGCCCCGCGCTCGCGAAGTAGAGCGCGCTGCCTCCGAGGCCGCAGCCGACGTCGAGGATCCGCGCGCCTGCGGGCAGCGCGAGTGTGTCGCGGACGTGATCGAGCAAGCGCTCCTGCGCGCGCGTCATCGCGAGGCGGAGGTCGTGCGCGCCGTCGTGGTCGTCGTCGACGAGCCCGGTGTGGAAGTGTACGCGCGGGCCGGGACCGTACTTGCGCAGGATGCTCTCGGTCTTGTCGCGGTAGTACGCAGCGACGGGATCGCGCGGTCGCGCGGGTCGCAGCGCGCGCGGACGAGCGGTCGGCTGCGGTGGAGGCGGAGGAGCGCTGCGCGCCGCGGCGCTCACGAGACGGACCTCAAGCGCGCGGTGATCGGCGCGCACGCGCCGGCGAGCGAGGGGAGGTCGATCGCGCGCGCGCGATCGAGGAGCGCGTCGGCCCATCGTGCGAGCGCGCGGCGATCGTCGTCCGGCAGCGTGGTGACGCGCGGGTCGTCGCTGCGGAGGTCCTCGGCGACGAAGCCCGCCGTGCCGAGCGCGGTGCCGACCTCCGCGGCGTGCTCCGCGAGCTCGGTGCCGCACCACGCCGCGCGCAGGTACGCGCCGTACTGGAGGCCGCCCATCGCCTCGGCGATGCGCTGCGTCGTCACGAGATCGAAGCGCTGCGTCCGCACCTCGACGTGCTGCAGCGATGCGGCGCGCACGAGATCGCGACCGATCGCGCGCAGCGTCTCGCGATCGACGTCACCCGCGCCCGACCACGTCGACCACGCGGCGTTCTGGAGCGCGAACTGCGCGCACGGCCCGACGCGGTGCGCGGGCTCGAGGTACGTGCAGTCTCCGTCCGCGAGATCGTCGGCGAGATTGCCCGCGGCGAACGAGAAGAACGCCCCTGCGGCACGCGCTCGCGCGCGCGCCGCGTCCACGCCCGACTCGACGCACGCCGCGTAGACGAACCCGAGCGGCCCGGTGCGCGCCGCGTCGAGGCAGCGCACGAGATCGCGCTCCGTCGCCGGCTCGAGCTCGAGCGCGACGATCCACGCGAGCGCCTCGCGGTACACCGCGCCTTCGCTCATGCGCTCGCTCCGCTCGCGCGAGGCAGCACGAGCCGCACGACCGCGCCGCCGGTGCGTGCGTTGTGTCGCTCGATCCAACCGCCGCTCGCGCCCGCGAGACGATCGACGGTGAAGAGACCGAGCCCGGTGCCCTCCGGCTTCGTCGAGCGGAACCCGGTGATCGGCGCGTCGAGGTGATCCTTCGCGAAGCCCGGCCCGTCGTCCTCGACGCACACGATCGACATCGCGGGATCGACCATCTCCTCGACGATCACGCGCACGCGCGCCGCGCTCCTCGCGCCGTCGCCCTCGCACGCGTTGACGAGGAGGTTCGAGAGCATGCGCTCGAGCGACGTCGCGCCGCCGTCGACCTCCACCGACACGTGCTCGCGGCCGTTCGGCACGATCGCGAGATCGACGTGGCGGAAGCGTCCGCCGACGAGCTCGAGCGTGCGCTGCAGCACCGGCTCCAGCGCGACCGGCTCGCGGCTCGGCGACGACGAGAGCGTGGGGCGCGTGATGTCGATCGCCGAGCGCAGCGCGACGCGAGCGCGATCGAGCTCGCGCTCGGTGTCGGCCGACACGCGATATCCCGCCGCCGCGCTCTCGAGCGCGGAGAGCGCGCCCATCAGTGCGTTGCGGACGTCGTGAGCGCGGGCCTGGGCGTCGACGAGGATGCCGCGCACCTCGTCGGCGCGACGCGCGCGCTCGCGCGCGAGCTGTGCCTCGAGCGCTTCCCTCAGGTGCTCGCGCTGCGCGCGCAGCCGCTCGCTCCGCACCGTCGCCCAGCCGAGCATCATCCCGCCCACCACGCCCGCGGGGCCGGTGATCGAGAGCACGACGAGCTGGGTGCTGCTCGTCGCGAGCGTCGCGGCGATCGCGAACGCGAGCGCGTCCGCGATCGCGACGAACGGATGCTGCAGCGTCGAGCGCGCCTGGTATCCGTGCACCATCGCGGTCGTCACGATCATCGCGCCGAACACGGGCGCCGCACGATCCGACGCGAACACGACGAGCGCGGCCGCGACGAACGCGACGCACCACGTGCCGACGAGCAGCGCGATCGGTGCCGCGCGTCGCGCGAGCGTGCCGCGCACCCACGCGAACGAGAGCGCGAGCAGGAGCAGCATCACCGGGCCCGTCGCGGCGAGGAGCGCGCCGCCGCGCAGCTCGAGGAACGCGCGCACGCCGGGCGAGAGCGCGTCGACCGCGACGAGGCCGAGCACCCACACCGCGATGATCGCGACCTGTCCCGGCGAGAACGCCGCGCGCAGGAGCTCGGGGTCGAGCTGCTTCGACCAGTCGTCGAGTCGACGGAGCATGGTCAGGTGATCGTCACGTACCAGCCGCTCTTCTCGTTGATCGCGTTCGCGTCCGCGGCGGCTTGCTCGTAGCGCGCCTGCAGCTCGCGCATCGTGTCGGGGTGACCGCGTCGGACCACGTCGATCTTCACCTCTCCGCCCGCGAGCACGACGTGCATCGCGTCGAAGACGGGCCGCAGCGCCTCGGCGACCGCCATCTTCCCGAGCGGGCCCTCCATCACGCCGAGCGACATCAGCCGACGCAGGTAGTCGAACGTCGAGTGCGTGAGTGGATAGTTGACGAGCTGCGGTCCACCGCTCGTGGGCGAGCCTGGATTCGCGGGATCTCCGTACGACATGAGGGCTCCCTCCGGCTTTCAGAGAAGACGTGATCGAACATCACGACGGTAGTCGATTGGTATCGCCCTGCGGGGTGATTGCCGGCCGATCGCTGCGGAGGGCACAGCCATCGAGTGCGCGATCCACGTCCGCAGCCCGCGCTGTTCCACGGTCCTGGCGCGCACGCGGCGGTCGTCGTGTGGCGCGCGCGTGACGGCGTGTCCACCGCGTTCCTGCGCATGCGCGCGACGGCGTTGATCGATCGCAGCGTGCTCGTCGCGATCGCGCCGCCGCTCCTCGACGCGCACGAGCGCGAGGCGCTGCCGGCGGAGCGCGTGCTGCCGCGCGCGCACGCGGGGCGCACGATGCCTTCGACGCGGGGCTCCGTGCTCGTGCAGATCGCGAGCGACGAGCGCGACGGGTTGATCGAGGCGCTCCGACGCGCCGACGCGCTGCTCGGGACGATCGCGGATCGCGACGAAGAGATCGAAGGAGGCTGGCCGCACGATCGCCGCGAGCCCTTCGGGTTCCGCGAGCCGCGCGTGCCGACGCACGACGACGTGCGCGCGGCGCTGGTGCACGAGGGCCCGCTCGAGGGCGCGACGTTCCTGCTGCACCAGCGCTACGTCCAGCATCGCGCGCGCTTCTTCGCGCGCCGCGAGGCCGATCGCGAGCGCGTGGTCGGGCGTACCACCGAGGGCGTTGCGATCTCCGACGCGCCGCAGCGCGCGCACGTGCGTCGTGTGCACCAGCACGCGATGGTGCGTCGCGGGTTCCCGTATCGCGCGTGGGGCGATGAGGGGCTCGTCTACGTCGCGATCGCGCGCGCACCGGAGATCTTCGAGCAGACGCTCGACGCGATGCTCGGTGCCCGCGATGGGATCACCGACGCGATGCTCGACTACGTCGAGGCGATCGGCGGTGGGCTCTACGTCGTGCCGCCGCTCTGACCCAGCAACACGCGCGCATGGTCGATCGTGATCGCGGCGAAGCGCACGTCGCGACCGAGCGGGATCGCGTGGAAGCGATCGAGATCCACGCGCGCGATCACCGCGACGACGGGATAGCCGCCGGTCGTCGGATGATCGACGCCGAGCACGATGGGCTCGCCGCCCGGTGGGAGCTCGATCGCGCCGGCGATCATCGGCGTGGTGCGCGCGCTGGGCGCGCCTTCGCGCCACGGGACTGTCGCGCCCTCGAGCCTCGTGCCGGTGCGATCGCTGCGCGTCGAGAGCCGCCACGCGCGCGACGTGAGGACGTCGATCGCGCGCGGCGCGTACGCGGCGAGATCGGGCCCCGCGACGATCCGGATCGGACCTTCGTGCGCGAGCCAGGGACGCGCGCGCACGTTCGTCATCGGCTCGCTTTCCGCGCGCAGCACGTCGCCGCGCCGCAGTGAACGACCTTCGAGACCGCCGATGCGCGCGGCGACGAGCGTCCCTCGACCTCCGAGCACGCGCGGCACGTCGATCCCGCCACGCAGCGCGACGAAGCGCGCGCGGCGCGCGCCGTCCCACGCGAGCTCGACGCGCTCCCCGTCACGCAGCGTCCACACGCGCGCGTCGTCGTCCGCGAGCATCACGTCGCCGCGCGCCACGAGCGTCATCGCCCCGTAGCGCTCGATGCCCGCGGCGTCGCCGGGATTGCCGAGCGCGCGGTTCGCAGCGGAGAGCGCGCTCGCGATCAGCGCGCCGCCGCGCGGCACACCTTCGCGCAGCCGGCCCGGGCGTCCTCCGTCCTGCACGAACGCGAGGCCCACCACGCGCTCGATCTCGATCATCCGACGCGCTCGAAGCGGACGCGATCGCCGATCGCGAGGCGAACGTGATCGCCGTCGAGCGGCGCGAAGCACGGCGCGCGCCCGACGAGGCGCCATCCTCCCGGTGAGCTCCACGGATAGACGCCGGTGAACCCGCCTGCGAGCGCGAGCGCGCCAGCGGGCACGCGCGGCCGCGGCGAGTCGCGCCGCGGGATCGCCGCGAGCGCCGGATCGAGCCCGCGCAGGTACGCGAAGCCGGGCAGGAACCCGACGAAGCTCACCTCGTACACGACGCGCGCATGGCGCTCGATCACCTCGTCGCGATCGAGCCGCGCGAGCGACGCGATCTCTTCGAGATCCTCGCCGTCGTAGATCACGTCGATCACGTGCTCGCGCGTCGTGCGAGGCGCGACGTGCGCGATCCGCGATGCGAGATCGTCGAGCTCCGGCGGCGCACCCTCGAAGAGCACGCACACGTGAGACTCGCTCGCGTGCGCGTCGAGCACGCCGGGCATCGAGACGAGCGCGTCGAGCATCGCCCGTCGATCGAGCGCCGCGGGCACCTCGATGCGCACGGCGCGCTCGCCGAGCGGCTCGATCCTCACGACGTCCCGAGCGCGTCGAGCGTCTCGCGCACCGCGCGTGCGATCGCGAGCGCGCCCGGGGTGTCGCCGTGCACGCAGATCGTGTCGACGTCACCGGACGTCGCGAGCGCGCGTGCCTGGCCCGCGGCGCGCACGGGATCTTCGATCAGCGCGCCCGGCTGTCCGCGCGGGATCAGCGATCCATCCGCGCGCATGCCGCGATCGGCGAACCCCTCGCGCTCGTAGCTGCCCCCAGCCCCGCGCGCCGCGTGCTCGAGGGCGCTGTCGCCCGGCCCGAGGATCGCCACCGGCCCGAGCTCGGCGCGGATCGCACGCACGCACGCCGCGGCGATCGACGGATCCTTCGCTGCATCGTGATACAGCGCGCCGTGCAGCTTCGCGTGCTCGATCGCGATCCCGACGCGCTCCGCGACGACACGCAGCGCGCGGCACTGCGCTGCGATCGAGGTCTCGAGCGCCTCGGTCGCGAGCGCGATGCGACGACGCCCGAAGCCCTCGCGGTCGGGGTACGACGGATGCGCGCCCGCACGCACGTGGTGCTCGCGACACGCGCGCAGCACGCGCTCCATCGAGCGCGCGTCGCCCGCGTGGCCGCCACATGCGACGTTCAGCGCGTGCGCGATCGCCCAGAGCGCCTCGGGCTCGCTCTCCATCTCACCGGCGTCGACGTTCAGCAGCGGGCGCATCGCGGCATTCTACGCGCTTCGCGCGTGAGTTTTTGCATGGCCGTCGCTCCATCGCGGGCGGCAGGCTCCACGGCCCTCATCGAGCGGCGGAGGACGAGATGATCACGCTGAAGAGCTATCTGCGCGGCGAGTGGGTCGCGGGCACCGGGCGCGCCACCACGCTCGTGAACCCCACGACCGAGGAGCCGATCGCGGAGGCGAGCACGCAGGGCCTCGATCTCGGCGCCGCGCTCGAGTTCGCGCGCACCAAGGGCGGCCCCGCGCTCCGCGCTGCGACCTTCGCCCAGCGTGGCGCGTGGCTCGACGCGATCTCCAAGGCGCTGCACGCGCGCCGCGACGCGCTGCTCGACGAGTCGATCGCGAGCTGCGGCACGACGCGCTCCGATGCGAAGTTCGACGTCGACGGCGCGATCGGCACGCTCGCGTACTACGCGGGGCTCGGCAAGAAGCTCGGCGAGACCACGACGATCCTCGAGCCCGCCGAGCAGCTCACGAAGAGCGCGCGCTTCTTCGGCGCGCACGTGTGGACGCCGCGCGAGGGCGTCGCGGTGCACGTCAACGCGTTCAATTTCCCGGCGTGGGGCCTCGGCGAGAAGCTCGCCGTCGCGCTGCTCGCGGGCGTGCCGGTGATCAGCAAGCCCGCGACCTCGACCGCGCTGCTCGCGATGCGCGTCGCCGAGGCGATCGTCGACGCGAACGTGCTCCCGCCCGGCGCGTTCCAATTCGTCGCGGGCAGCACCGGTGATCTGCTCGACAAGCTCGGCCCGCAGGACGTGCTCGCGTTCACCGGCTCCGCGGACACCGGTGCGAAGCTGCGCGGCGGCAAGGGCCCGGTGGAGCGCTCGGTTCGCGTGAACGTCGAGGCCGACAGCCTGAACAGCGCGGTGCTCGGGCCCGACATCGAGCCCGGCAGCGACGTGTACGCGACGTTCCTGCGCGACGTCGTGCGCGAGATGACGCAGAAGACGGGGCAGAAGTGCACCGCGACGCGCCGGATCTTCGTGCCCGCCGCGGTGATCGATCGCGTGCAGGAGGACCTCGCCGAGCAGCTCGGCGCGATCAAGATCGGCGACCCCGCGCGCGATGAAGTGCGCATGGGCCCGCTCGCGACGAAGCAGCAGCACGAGGACTTCCGCAGCGGCGTCGCGAAGCTCGTCGCGTCGGGCGCGCGCGTGGTGCACACGCGCGAGGTGAGCGAGCCGAAGGGCTACTTCGTCGCGCCGACGCTCCTGCGCGCGGATGCGCCCGCGAGCGCGACCGCGGTGCACGCGCACGAGGTGTTCGGCCCTTGCGCGACCCTGATGCCCTACGCGGAGATCGCCGAGTGCGTGAAGCTCGTCGCGATGGGCGAGGGTGGTCTCGTCGCGAGCGTGTACGGCGACGATCGCGCGCTGCTGCGCGAGCTCGTGCTCGGCATCGCGCCGTGGCACGGCCGCGTCGTGATCGCGTCGAGCAAGGTCGCGGATCAGTCGATCGCGCCGGGCATGGTGCTGCCGTCGTGCGTGCACGGCGGCCCCGGTCGCGCGGGCGGCGGCGAGGAGCTCGGCGGCGAGCGCGGGCTGCGGTTCTACATGCAGCGCACCTCGATCCAGGCCGACCGCGCGCTGATCGACAAGATGTTCGAGCAGGCGAAGCCCGAATGATCGTCGCGATGTTCGCGATGTACCTGGTGATCTCGCGGCGCTGAGCGCGGTGCTACGATCGCGAGCATGGAGCCTGCTCGCAAGACGCGGTTCACCGAGGACGAGTACCTCGCGATCGAGCGCGCGAGCGAGCAGAAGCACGAGCTGATCGACGGCGAGATCTACGCGACGGCGGGCGGCACGCCCCGCCATGCTCTCGTCTCCGTCAACGTGGCGACCGCGCTGAGCAACGCGCTCCGCGATCGCCCGTGCGTCGTGCTCTCGAGCGACCAGCGCGTCGCCGTGCGCTCGACCGGGATGTACACGTACCCCGACGTGACCGTCGTGTGCGGCACCTCGCGCTTCCACGACAAGGACGCGAATACGCTGATCAACCCGACGCTGATCGTCGAGGTGCTCAGCAGCGGGACCGAGACCCACGATCGCGGCGCGAAGCTCGCGCACTATCGACGGCTCGACTCCGTGCAGGAGGTCCTGCTCGTCGTGCCCGAAGAGCGTCGCGTCGAGACGCATCGGCGGATCGAAGGCGGTCAGTGGATCTCGTCGCCGCTCGATCCTGCGAGCGCGCCGCGCATCGAGCTCGCGAGCATCGACGTCGCGCTCGCGTGGGACGACGTCTACGCGAAGGTCGAGCTCCTCGGGTGACGAAACGCGAAGAGCCCGCGGCGCATGCGCCGTGGGCTCTTCGTTCGTCCGCGTCGTCGCGCGCGTCAGCTCTTCTTCTCGGGCACCGGCTCGTGCTCGTGCATCCACTTCTTCACGAGCGGCGTCAGCGCGGCGAGGATCGCCGCGGCCACGAACGACGCGATCGCGATCTTCACGAACACGTCGCCGTAGACGTGCAGCGTCTCGCTGGGCGGCGGGATCACCTGCGCGCCCTCCGCGCCCTCTTCGTGGCTCACGCCCGTCAGCATCGCGATCAGGCCCGCGAGGTACTGCGAGAACGCGGTCGCGAGGTACCACGCGCCCATCATCGTCGCGACCATGCGCGCCGGCGCCATCTTGCTCACCATCGAGAGCCCGACCGGCGACAGGCACAGCTCGCCCGTGGTGTGCAGCAGGTACGCGAGCACCAGCCACGTCATGCCGACCATGCCGCGCCCGTCCGCGCTCTGCGTGCCGAACCACAGCACCGCGAAACCCGCGCCGAGCTGCACGAGCCCGAGCACGAACTTCGCGGGCGTCGACGGCTCGATCTGGCGCTTCGCGAGGAAGCCCCACAGCGCCGTGAACACGAGCCCGAAGAGCAGGATGAAGATCGGGTTCGCCGCCTGGAACACCGACGCCGGCACCT
Source organism: Sandaracinus amylolyticus (assembly GCF_000737325.1). NCBI lineage: Bacteria > Pseudomonadati > Myxococcota > Polyangiales > Sandaracinaceae > Sandaracinus > Sandaracinus amylolyticus. The sequence goes on along the minus strand of NZ_CP011125.1, from coordinate 6,190,661 downwards.
CGCCGCCGTCGACGCCCATCCCGACGTGCTCCTCGGTGATCGTCCACGTCGCGCGCACCTCGGTCTCGCCGCGCTCCTGCGCTTCCTGGCGCGCCGTCGCGAGCTGATCGAGCGTGAACACGCGCCCGCCCTGCGGATACCCGACCTGTTCCTGCGTGAGCACGAGCTCCATCGACTCGCCGACGTCCTCCTGCGTGATGACGCGCTCCTCGCTCACGCGATCGATGTTCCGATCGGTGAAGAGGTTGATCGAGCTCCCGGCCTGCTCGAAGAACGCCCAGAACAGCATCGAGAACACGCACATGATCAGGATGACGAAGAGCCGCTCGCGCTCGATCTTCGTCACGCGGAACGCCTCGAAGAGCACGTACGCCAGCGCGAGCGCGCCCACGACGAAGAGCACGTAGCCCGCGACCGTCGGGTTCGAGCAGAGCCACGCGAACACGGGCACGACCACCGTGATCACGCCGAGCACCATCGACACGTTGCGCCCGTACGCGGCCTTCGAGCGCGGCGCGCCCACGTGCTTCGGCAGCGCGCCGTTCGCGAGCGCCCACAGCGCGAGGCCCATCGCGACGAGCAGCGCGATCGCGACGAACACGTTCGGCCCGAGCACCCAGATCGTCTGCTGCGATCCGACGAAGAGCAGCGCGCCCGCCGAGGCGATCGAGCCGAGCCCGATCATCACCTGCGTCACGATCGTGGGCGCGACGAAGATCGCGAGGCCCACCATCATGCCGATCGTCGCGAGGCCGAACCCGTAGTGCCAGCCGTACGTCTGCCCGATGTAGCCGCAGAGCAGCGGCGCCATCGCCGCGCCGAGGTTCACGCCCATGTAGAAGATCGTGAACGCGCCGTCGCGGTTGGGATCGAGGCGCGGCACCGAGTAGAGCGAGCCGAGGATCGTGCCGATGTTCGGCTTGAAGAAGCCGTTGCCGACGATCAGCAGCGCGAGCGCGCAGAAGAACGCGTACTGGTCCTCGATCGCCATCACGAGGTGACCGAGCGCCATCAGCGAGCCGCCGATGATCACCGCTGCGCGCTGGCCGATCAGCTTGTCCGCGACGATCCCGCCGACGAACGGCGTCATGTAGACGAGCGCGGTGTACGCGCCGTAGACGCCGAACGCGCGGTTGTCGTCGTACCGGAGGAAGCCCGACAACATGTACAGCACGAGCAGCGCGCGCATGCCGTAGTAGGAGAAGCGCTCCCACATCTCCGCGAAGAACAGGACGAACAGCGCGGGGTGATGGCCGACTCGCTTCTCGAACGGGCTGATCGGCGTCTCGACCGCCTCCGCTCCAGTTGCCTGCACGCTCATGGATCCTCCGGAAGAAGCACCGGAAGTATCGCGGCGCCCCGCGTTTCACAAGCCTTCCTGTGACCAACCGAACGGGCAGGGGGCGCGACGAGCGTGGATGAAAGTTTCGCTCCCCCGCGCGTACGATGCGGCATGCACAGCCTCGTCGGGCGCGGCTCGGCCCTCGCGTCGGTCTTCTTGCTGGTCGCGTGCGGGAGCCGCGGCGATGCCGGGAGCGCGCCACCGCCGCCGACGCCGGCCGTCGCGACCGCGCCCGTGGGCGACGTGCTGCTCGACCGTGACGGCACGCTCGAGCCCACCGACCCGCGCGGTGTGAGCTCGTTCGTCGATCGCTTCGACGTGCCCGTCGCCGCAGGCGAGCACGTGCGCGTCACGCTCACGTCGAGCGCGTTCGATCCCGTGCTCGAGGTCACGCCGCCCCGCGGCGCGCCGCTGACGAACGACGACCTGCGCGGTGATCGCGCGCGCTCCGAGATCGAGCTCGTCGCGACCCAGGCTGGTGCGCTCAAGGTGCAGGTCACGAGCTTCGCGCCGAGCGCGCAGGGCGCCTACCACGTGCACGTCGAGCGCGTGCGCGTGCCCAGCACGCCGAGCGCGCCGCAGGTCGCCGCCGCCGAGCCCGCGCGCCGCCATCACGTGCTCGCCGGTGTGCTCTCGTCGCTCGCGCGTCCGCCGCAAAGCGCGGCGCAGACGCCGATGCCGCTGCGCGTCGGCGATCGCGCGAGCGGCACGCTCGCCCCGGGCGACACGACGCTCGACAGCGGTGAGCTCGCCGACGTCTACGTGCTCGACGTGAGCGCGCCGACCGACCTCACGATCCAGATGCAGTCGACGGCGCTCGACGCGTACCTCGTCGTCCGCGGCCCCGGCGATGTTGGTCCGAGCGCGCGCGAGTGGGAGAACGACGACAGCGGCGGCACGCGCGACGCGTCGGTGTCGATCCCGCAGGCCGCGCCCGGCCAGTACCGCGTCTTCGCGACGACGTTCCGCGCGGGCATGACCGGCGCGTACGAGCTCAAGGCGCTGAGCACGCGCGACGGCGCGAGCACGGGCGCGACGACGACGACCGCCGCCGAGCAGGTGATCGCGGGCGAGCTCGCCGCCGGTGATCGCGCGCTGGTCAGCGGCGAGCTCTCCGACGAGCATCGCTTCACGTGGCCGGTCGGCACCGCGGTGCACCTCGAGGCGCGCTCGAGCGCGTTCGACACCTATCTGATCCTCCACACGCCCGGCGGGCAGCAGCGCGACAACGACGATCAGTCGCCCGGCGTGCTGAACGCGGCGATGGACTTCGTGGTGCAGGAGCCCGGTGAGCACCGCGTGCTCGTGACGAGCTATCGCCCCGGCGAGACCGGACGCTACGAGCTCGTCGTGCGTGGCGGTGGCGCGGCCCCGACCGCGCCCAGCGCGCCGCCGCCGACGACCGTCGCGTCGCAGCCCACCGCGGGCCAGCCGATCCGCGGCGCGCTCGCCGCCGGCGACGCGACGCTCTCGAGCGGTGAGTTCGCGGACACGCACCGCATGACGTTCACCGCGGGCCAGCCGGTGAGCATCCGCGTCGAGTCGAGCGCGTTCGACACGTACCTGATCGTCCGCTCGCCGAGCGGTCGCCAGCAGGACAACGACGACCTCCAGCCCGGCGTGCTGAACAGCGGCATCGACATCCCCGCGGCGGAGGCCGGCGAGTACCAGGTGCTCGTCACGAGCTATCGCCCCGGCGAGACCGGCGCGTACGTGCTCACCACGTCGGCGGGCACCACCACGACGCCGCAGCCCGGCCCGGGCACGCCGCCCGCAGCGCCCGGCGTCGGCTCGGGCTCGCGCGTGTGGGTGCTCAGCGTCGGCATCAGCGACTACCCGGGCGGCGCGAACGATCTCCCGGAGTGCGCGAACGACGCGGTGAAGATCGCCGAAGCGCTTCGCAACCAGGGCCTCACCGCGCCGGATCGCGAGTTCCTCCTCACCGACGGGCGCGCGACGACCGCCGCGATCCGCGACGCGATGCAGCGCATCACGTCGCAGATCCGGCCCGACGACACGTTCGTCTTCTTCTACTCGGGCCACGGCGGACAGAACGAGTCGCGCAGCAGCGACGCGCGCGAGCTCGACGCGATCGACGAGTACCTCTTCGTGCACGACGGGCCGCTCCTGGACGACGAGCTCGGCCGCATGATGGACGCGGTGCGCGCGCGCACCGCGCTCGTCGCGATCGACGCGTGCTTCGCGGGCGGGTTCGCCAAGGACGTCATCACGCGCCCGGGCGTGGTCGGTCTCTTCTCGTCGGAGGAGGACGTGACGAGCGCGGTCGCCTCGCAGTTCCAGGCGGGCGGATACCTGTCGCACTTCCTGCGGCTCGGCATCCAGGGCGAAGCGGATCACGATCCGCGCGACCGCGTGATGACGGTCGGCGAGCTGACGCACTACGTGTGGCAGCAGTACGGCCGCCACGCGAGCGACGTGCGGATGGGCATGGGCTACCAGCAGCTCGTCGTCGACCGCGGCGCGGTGCGCGCGACCCAAGAGCTCTGGCGCAACGACCGCTGACGCGGTCGTCGCGACCACACGAGCGAGCCTCACGTCGCGTCGCGACGGTCGCGCGCATCGCTCGAGCAGTCGCGAGCATCGCTGGTGTGGTCGGGGCACGCCGCTCGAGCGGTCGAGGGTGACCGCTCGAACGGTCGGATCCGACCGTTCGTGAAAACATGCCGAATTGTCCGAGGATTTGCAGGATCTCGCGCGCGAATTCGCGCTCGGAATCGGAAATTCCTCTGAGGAGAGCAGGAATGCAGGAGGGAGAGACGGAGCGAGGTGGTTCGATCACGCCGCAGGAGACGACAGAGCACGCGCGCGCGCTCTCTCTCTCCCCTCCTGAACCTCCTGCTCTCCTTAGCGGAATCTCCTCTCCTCCTCAGCGCGGGGTCCACCACACCGGCGACGTCCACGCGCGCTCGCGGATCACGTGGCGCGCGCGATCGCCGCAGCACACCGCGCGCGGATCGTCCGCGTCGATCGTCGCGCAGTCGACGCCCGACTCCGCGCAGACGTAGTGGCTCCATCGGCACGTCGGCACCTCGAGCACGCGCGCGTAGACGAACGCCGGGCGCGACGCATCGAGCTCGCTCAGCGTGTGCACCGCGCACAGCTGATCCGATCCGCCCGCGGGCGGCGCGCACGTCGTCGCGTCGGGGCCCTCGGTGATCTCGCTGCCCGCGACGTCGATCACGCGCTCGCGCGTCGTGCCGTCCGCCTCGAGCGTGCCGATCACGAGCTGGATCCGCTCGAGCGGCGCGCCCATCGGATCACGCTGCGCCGCGATCACGATGCGCGGTGTGCCCGCGCTCGTGTCGACGTCGCCGCCCATCGGCACGCCGCGCTCGTACCCGATGCGCGCGAGCTCCGCGCTCGCGCACGCGTCGTCCGGGATCTGCGCGCCCGCGAACGCGCGCACCACGATGCGCGTGCCGCTCGTCGCGTAGGTCTCGCGACGCCGCAGCGCCGCGAAGATCGAGTCGCGCGAGTTCTCCTCGGCCCACACCACCGCGAGCCCGCCGGGCGACACCGTGAGCCCGCGGATGAGCACGCCGGGATCGACGTCGAGCTGCTCGCTCGCTTCGTCCTCCGAGTCACCGAGGTGCCCGCGGAAGCTCGACTCGTCGACGCCTCCCGCGAGCGACTGGTGCGTGTCGGTGCTGCCGACGAAGCCCACCTCGAACGGGTTCGCGCCGACGCGCGCGCGCTCGATCAGACCGGTGCGCAGCGCGCCGCGCGCGAAGTCACCGCCCGAGACGCAGCCGCCGAGGAACCCGATGCCGCCGCCCTCGCTGCAGCTCTCGACGCACGCCTCGGGATCGTCGGGCAGCCCGCGGCACACCGACGGATGCAGCTCCTCGAAGCGACAGAGCTCGTCCTCGCTGCCGAGCGGATCGCCGCGCGTGTCGAGGCACTCCGAGCTGCCCTTGTGCTGGTAGAGCTCCATCAGCGGCTCGAGGCGCGCGCGTCGCTCCGCGTCGGCGCGGTCGTAGGGCGTGCCGTCGTCGCGCACCGGCACGAACATCGAGCCCGCGCCGAGGTTCCCGTTGTGCGGGATCGCGAGCACGTCGCACGGCGCGGTGCCCTCCGGCGTCGACTGCTCGAGACAGCCCGCCTCGAGCGCGTCCCAGAGGCGCTCGGGCGTCCACGCCTCGACGTAGCTCACCGGCAGGCGCGGCACCGAGCGCGTGCGGAAGAGGACGTTGCGATGGATGTTGTCGCCGCCCGCCGAGCCGGTCCATTCGTACGCGACGAACGTCGTGAACGAGCACGCGTCGCTGCGGTCGTACGCGTCCTCGGCGGCGTCGTTCATCTCCTGCCACACGTCGCCGAGCTCGCTCGCGCAGAGCGTCGGATCGGTCCCGCACACGCTCGGGCGTCGCGGCGGCGCGAACGCGAGCGACGCGGTGAGCTCCCCGTAGTGCCCGCCGCGCCCGCGCCCTTCGCGCCAGGTCTCGCAGGTGCGCGACGTGAAGCCGGGCGAGCTCGGATCGGTGCAGATCGCGATCTCGCCGAGGAACTCGGAGTGATCGGTGATCGCCGCGAAGTCGAGCGGGCGCGCGAGCTGGAGCGTGCGCATCGGCCGTCCTTCCGCATCGTACGGAGGCAGACCGATCGGGAGGCCGCGCGCGAAGTCGTACGCGTCGCGCGGCCCGGTGCGCACGTCGTACGCGGCGGCGTCGAACGAGCGCGCGGTGTGCACGTGCAGATCGCCGAAGAGCGGGCGGCGCAGCGGGTCGCGCAGCGCGCAGGGCGCGCGCTCGTCGGGGAGCGCGATCAGCGTCGGGCCCGCGTCGGGCGGCCCTGCGTCGAGCTCGCCGACGGCATCGTCGTCGTCACCGCACGCGGCGAGCGCGAGCACGAGCAGCGTCGAGATCCATGTGCGCATCACGTCCCCAGCGCGGCGAGCCGCTCGAAGAAGAAGAACGAGGCGAGCGCGCCCATCCCGAGCGCACACGCGAGGCGCGCGCGCTCCACGCGCACGACGAGACCGATCGCGACCACGATCGCGACGAACGCGAGCTGACCGAGCTCGACGCCGACGTTGAACCCGAGCAGCGCCGGCACGATCGCATCGCTCGGCAGACCGACCTCGGCGAGCGCGCCCGCGAACCCGAGCCCGTGCAGCAGCCCGAGCCCACCGGCCGCGATCCACGGCGCACGCCGCACGAGCGATGCGCTCTCGGGCCGCGCGACCTCGCGCGCGAGCAGCACGATCGAGAGCGCGATGCACGCCTCGACCGGCGCCGCGCGCACGGTGACCACGTCGAGCGCCGCGAGCGCGAGCGTGATGCTGTGCCCGATCGTGAAGCTCGTGACCCCCGCGATCATCGCAGCGCGCGAGCGCACGACGAGCAGCAGCCCGAGCACGAAGAGGAGGTGATCGATGCCGCCCGCGATGTGCTCGACGCCGAGCCGCAGGTACGCGGTGATGCCGGTGTCGCGCGCGTCGAGGCGCACCTCGCGTGTGCCGTCGTCGAGCCGCGCGCGCACGATCGATCCGTCGGCGCGCTCGACGCGCACCGCGATCTGCACGCCGGTGCCCTCCATCCCGCGCACCGCGATCGTCTCGCCCCCGAGCCCGCCGCACGCGAAGCGCATCACGCGGCTCTCGCCCCCGGTGATCGCCGACACGAGCTCGCCGCGCGCGACGCAGCGCGACGGCATCACGACCTCTGCGCCCGTCACGCGCGTCTCGGTGCCCGAGAACCGGAACGACACGTCGACGTCCCCGCGCGCGTCCTCGCGCACGTCGAGCGCGCCGAACGCGAGCGGGTGCGCGTGCGCCGTCGATGCGATCAGGACGATCGCGATCACGAGCGCGACCCTCACTCGATCACCACGTCGTAGCTGGCGACGATGCGTGCGATCTCCGCGTCCACGAGCGCGGCGCGTCGCTCCTCGATCCACGCCGCGGCCACGCGCGCCCGCACGTCGTCGAGCGCGGGCATCCGCGCTTCCTCGCGCGCGATCACCCGCACGAGGTGCGCGCCGTACGTGCTCGCGATCGGGCCCGTCCATCCCTGCTCGGGCGTCATGTCGATCACCGCGCGCGCGAAGGCCGCGCCCATCTCCGCGGCGATGCGCGCCTCGCTGCTCGGTCCGATCGCGCGACCACGCACGAACGGGTCACCGCTCTCGATCGCGCCGGTGTCGAGCGCGGTGCGCGCATCCTCTTCGGCGCGCGCGCCGCGCAGGTCGCGCGCGAAGAGCACGTGCTCGAGGGTCACCCGCGCCGGCACGCGCAGCTCGTCCTCGTGCGCGCGCATCCATGTCTCGAGCGCTTCGTCGTCGGGCTCGGGCACGTGCACCGAGCCCGCGAGCATCAGCTCGAGCTTCTGCACCAGACGGCGCCGAACGATCGCGTCGCCCTCGTCGAGCCCGGCCGCGCGCGCCTCGCGCGAGAGCGCCTCCTCGCGCACGAAGTCGCGCACCAGCGCGTCCTCCTCGCGCGCATCGGGTGCCCGCCCGTGACGCTCCACGAAGCGCGCGCGCAGCCCCGCGACGAACGCATCGTCGACGACGATCGCGCGCGCTGCGCGCTCGTCCTGCAAGAGCGCGCGATCGATCGCGAAGATCACCGCGCCCGCCGCGACGAACCACACCAAGGGCTCGCGCGCCCACCGCCGCCACCGCTCCACGGCGGCGAGAGTAGCCGCAAAGAGCCCCACGTCGGCTCGCCCGCCGGCCCTACCGTCCGCGCGCTTCGCGCGCTCCCGTGCGGAACCTGCGGGACGAGCACTCCGGCAGAAAATCGGCTCGCCCGCCGGTCCCTACCGTCCGCGCGCTTCGCACGCTCCCGTGCGGGACCCGCGGGACGAGCACTCCGGCAGAACGCTACGGCTGCGCGCGCGAGAACCGGTGCGCTAGCTCCGCGTCGACCTCGTCGAAGTCGTGGAAGACGCGCACTCGCCGATCCGCGCTCGTGCTCGGATGTCCTTCGGGCGCGCCGACCCATACCTCGACGTCGTCCGCGAGCCGCCGCAGCTCCTCGGCGCAGCGACGCGCCTCCGTGCGCTCGAGGTCTCGCGCGAACCCGAGCAGCACGACGTCCGCGCCCGCACGCCGCACGGCGCCGCGCAGCTCCGACCACGGCACGTCGGGACCGAGGTGGATCGGCACCACACCGCGCGTCGACGCGAGCACGCCCGCGATCAACGCGCCGAGCTCGTGCTGGTGCGCCTCCGCCGCCGCGGTGACGATGCGCGGTGCGCCCGCGTCGGTCGCGCCCGCGCGCAGCAACGTGCCGAGCAGGCTCTTCGCCTGCCCCGAGATCACGTGCTCCTGCGCGATCGACATCGCGCCGTGCTCCCATCGCTCGCCCACCTCGCGCAGCAGCGGCGCGACGACCTCGAGCGCGAGCTCGCGCGGGCTCGTCAGCACGGCAGTGCGCGTGAGGATCTCGTCGGCGCGCCGCAGGTCGTAGCGCTCGACCGCGTCGAGGTACGACTCGATGATCGGCCACCACCGCCCGCGATGCGTCGCGCTCTCGCTCGGCTCGTCCTGGCGCGGCGTGCTCGAGAGCTTCTCGAGCTCGTCGTCGGGGAGCGCGCCGATCTCGCCGATCGCGTGCCCGCGCGAGACCGCCTCGCGCAGCAGCGTGAGGCGCCGGATCTCGCCGCTCGAGTAGCGGCGCACGTTGCCCTGCGTGCGCTCGGGGCGCACCGCGCCGTAGCGTCGTTCCCACACCCGGATCGTGTCCGCGGTCAGCCCGGTGAGACGCGTCACCACGCGCATCGGGTACGTCGCGGTGCCCTCGCGATCGTCGGCGCTCACCGGCTTCAGGCGACGTCCGTTGCCGCTCGACACGTGCCCTCCTCGCAGCGTCCGGTCCACTTCAAGCGGTTGCGCGCGAACGTCTCGTACGCGCGCTGGAGCAGCGCGTCGATCGGCCGCGCGCGCGTGATCCGCACCAGCGCGCCGAGCCCGATCGCCTCGTAGAAGCGCCGGAAGACCTCGACGCCGACGACCCACTCGCCGTCGGCCGTGCGCGCGTGGATGCGGTCCATCATCTCGCCGTAGCGTCGACCGAGCGCGTGCGCGTCGAAGCCGGGCGCGGCGATGTCGGTGAAGCGGACGCGACCGCGCCGGTCCAGACGTCGCAGGAGCTCGATCTCGCGGCGACACAGCGGACACGCGCCATCGAAGAAGACCTCGACCAGCCAGGCCTCGCGCATGCGCGCGACACTGGGGTCGCTCCGGCAGTCTCGTCGAGGGGGCACGGAGCGAAGGTATTTCGATCGCCATCAGAAGAAAACGTGGACACGGCGTCGACGCCGATCGGGACCCCTTTACACGCGCGAGGGGTCGCCCCACGGATTGTCGTAGGTCTCTCTCCCAACGTGCCATCCCAACGCAGTGCTCCGTGAGTGAGCTCCGTCGCCGCGCCCGCAACCCCTTCCGGGCGCGGCGGCGGAGCTCCGTTTTTTCACGTCGGCGCGCGCGATCCATAGTCCGCTCACCATGAGCCGACTCCGCGCGCTCGCTCCGATGCTGCTCGCGCTCGTCGCGTGCGATCACGGTCCAGCGCCCGCGGCGATCGGGCTGACGTGCGCGATGCTCGACGAGGCGCCGACGTTGGTCGATCTCGATCTGCGCTTCGCGAACGCCGACGAGGCGCGCGAGTACCTCGAGCACGGCTCGAGCGAGACGCCGCGCGAGCACCTGATCGTCGCGACCGACGGGCCCTCGATCGCGACCCTGCCGCTCGAGGTCCGCGGTGACCTCACGTACTGCGTGAGCGACGAGCTCGGCGCGTCGCGCGACGCGGTGATCGCGGCGACCGAGCGGGCCGCCGCGATGTGGTCGTCGGTCGCGGACGTGCGCTTCCGCTTCGTCACGCCGCCGCGCTGCGCGGAGCGCGGCGTCGACGCGCACCTCGTGATCATCCCGGAGTGCGGCGCGTCGCGCGTCGTCGCGAACGCGATGCTCCCGTGGCGCTCGGGCCGGCGAGGGCAGGAGCTCGCGATCAACGTCTGCTACTGGGATCACGACGCCGTCGTCGCGAGCGACGACGCGCTCACTCGCACGCTGCTGCACGAGCTCGGTCACGTGCTCGGCCTCGTGCACGCGTGGAACACCGCGGACTACGTCGGTGCGTGCGAGTGCGCGAGCTCGACGTCGTTCCTCGCGCTCGCGCCGTACGATCCCGCGTCGATCATGAACTACCCGGACTGCGGCGCGACGTGGTCGCTCTTCGATCCGCCCGCGCTGAGCGACGCGGATCGAGCCGGCATCGAGGAGCTCTACTGCGCCCCCGGTGCCGGCCCGCCTCCGTGTCCCTGATCAGGCCTGCGCGACCGCCGCTTCCACGACCTGCACCTCGACCAGCAGATCGCCCGCCTTGAGCGCGTCGTCCTTCGCGACCGCGACGCGCTTCACCACGCCGCTCACCGGCGACGCGACGACGGTCTCCATCTTCATCGCCGAGAGCACGACGAGCGGATCGCCCTTCGTGATCTTCGCGCCGACGCTCACGCGCACGTCGACCACCGAGCCCGGCATCGGCGCGCCGACCGATCCCGGCTCGCTCGTGCTCGCGCGCTCGCGCTGCTTCGTCGCCGCCTTCGCCGAGCGATCGACCACGCTCACCGCGCGCGGCTGACCGTTGAGCTCGAAGAACACGCGGCGGTTGCCCTCGTCGTCGAGCTCGCCCACCGCGCGCAGCACCACGACGAGCGTCTTGCCGCGCTCGATGTCGAAGAGCAGCTCCTCGCCCTTCTGCAGCGGCGCGAGGAAGTGACGCGTCGGCAGCACCGACACGTCGCCGTTCTTCGTGCGGAAGCGACGGTACTCGCGGAAGACCTGCGGGTACATCGCGGCGCTCATCACGTCGTGATCGCGGATCGCGACGTCGCCGTGCTCCTCGACGAGCGACTTCTTCAGCGCGTCGAGATCGAGCGGCGGGAGCGTCGCGCCCGGGCGCTCGTCGATCGGCTTGCGGCCGCGCAGCACCTTCGTGCGCAGCGGCTCGGGGAAGCCGCCGTGGGGCTGACCGAGGCGACCCTCGAGGAACTCGACGACGCTGGTCGGGAACGAGAGCGTGTCCGCCTGCTCCTCGACCATCTTCGCGTCGAGATCGTTCTGCACCATGAACTGCGCGAGGTCGCCGACGACCTTGCTGCTCGGCGTGACCTTGATGATGTCGCCGAGCAGCTGGTTCGCCTCGCGGTACGCGCGCTTGATCGAGGCCCAGCGGTCACCGAGCCCGTTCTGCTGCGCTTGGAAGAGCAGGTTCGTGTACTGCCCGCCCGGCATCTCGTGCTCGTAGAGGTCGGGCGCGTAGCCCGTCTGCCCGCTCTCGAACGGCGCGTAGAGCGCGCGCGTCTGCTCCCAGTACCCGTTGAGCTTGCGGATCGAGTCGGTGGTGAGCGACGTGTCGCGCGTCGTGCCCGCGAGCGCCGCGACCACCGCGCTCATCGTCGGCTGCGACGTGAGGCCCGCCATCGCGGGCAGCGCGAGATCGACCACGTCCGCATCGGCCTCGGCGCACGCGAGCATCGACGCGACGCCGGTGCCCGCGGTGTCGTGCGTGTGCACGTGGATCGGCAGATCCGGATACGCGCGGCGCAGCGCGCCGACGAGCATCGACGCGGCGCGCGGCTTCAGCAGCCCCGCCATGTCCTTGATGGCGAGGACGTGGATGCCGAGCTTCACGAGCTCGCCCGCGAGGTCCACGTAGTACTGCAGCGAGTACTTCTTGCGCGTGGGATCGCTGACGTCGCCCGTGTAGCAGATCGCGGCCTCGACCACGCCGCCCGCGTTGCCGACCGCGTCGATGCCGAGCTTCATGTTCTCGACGTAGTTGAGCGAGTCGAAGATGCGGAAGACGTCGACGCCCTTGTCCTTCGCCATCTTCGCGAAGGCGAACACGACGTTGTCGGGATAGCTCGTGTAGCCGACCGCGTTCGCGCCGCGGAAGAGCATCTGGAACGGGATGTTCGGCACCGCGTCGCGCAGCCGCTCGAGGCGATCCCACGGGCACTCGTGGAGGAAGCGCAGCGACACGTCGAACGTCGCGCCGCCCCAGCACTCGAGCGAGAAGAGCGGCGCCATCAGGCGCGCGGTCGTGGGCGCGATCGCGAGCAGATCCCGCGTCCTCACGCGGGTGGCGAGCAGCGACTGGTGCGCGTCGCGCCACGTCGTGTCGGTGACGAGCAGACCGCGGTGCTTGCGCACTGCCTTCGCGAACGCCGCGGGCCCGAGGTGCACGAGGATGTCGCGCCACCCCTGCGGCGGCGGCGACTTCAGCGCGCTGCCCTCCGGCGACAGAGCCGGGACCACCGGCTCGATGCGCGCGGGCGGCTGCGCGCCCATGCCCGGGATGCCGGGCCCGTTCACCACGACGTCGCCGAGGTAGTGCAGCAAGCGCTGACCGCGGTTCTTGCGCAGCGGGAAGTCGAAGAGCGCGCGCGTGTCGTCGACCCACGAGGTCCACACGTTCGCCGACTCGAAGTCGGGGTGGCGCAGCACGTTCGAGAGGAACGGGATGTTCGTGCTCACGCCGCGCACCCGGAACTCGGCGAGCGCGCGCGAGAGCTTGTGCACCGCGCCCTCGAAGGTGAGCGCGTGCGCCGTGCACTTCACGAGCATCGAGTCGTAGTCGGGGCTGATCTGTGCGCCCGCGTAGCCGCTGCCCGCGTCGAGCCGGATGCCCATGCCCTCGCCGGCGCGGAAGACCTCGATGCGCCCGGTGTCGGGCTGGAAATTCTTCCGCGGGTCTTCGGTCGTGACGCGGCACTGGATCGCGACGCCGCGGATCGACACCGCGTCCTGCGAGAGCCCGAGGTCCGCGAACGTCGCGCCGCCCGCGATGCGGATCTGCGACTGCACGAGGTCGATGCCGGTCACTTCCTCCGTGACCGTGTGCTCGACCTGGATGCGCGGATTGACCTCGATGAAGTAGTGACGCCCCTCGCGGTCGACGAGGAACTCGACGGTGCCCGCGTTGCGGTATCCGGTCGCGCGCGCCAGCGCGACGGCATCACGGCACAGCGCCTCGCGCACACCCGCCGGCAGGTTCTGCGCGGGCGCCATCTCGACGACCTTCTGGTGCCGTCGCTGCACGCTGCAGTCGCGCTCGTAGAGGTGGATCACCTCGCCCGCGGCATCCGCGAGGATCTGCACCTCGACGTGGCGCGGCTTATCGACGTAGCGCTCGATGAAGACCGTGCCGTCGCCGAACGCCGCGAGCGCTTCGCTCTGCGCGCGCGAGAACGACTCCGCGAGATCCTCCTCGCGGCGCACCACGCGCATGCCGCGACCGCCGCCGCCCATCGCGGCCTTCACGATCACCGGGAACCCGGCGTGCGCGCAGAACTCGCGCGCCTGCTCGATCGTGCTCACCGGGCCGTCGGTGCCCGGCACCATCGAGACGCCGATCTCCTTCGCGAGCGTGCGCGCCGCGGTCTTGTCGCCGAAGCGCCGGAGCACCTCGGGCGAGGGCCCGACGAACGCGATGCCCACCTCGCGGCACGCCTCGCTGAGCCCCGCGTTCTCGGACAGGAACCCGTAGCCCGGGTGGATGCCGTCGGCGCCGCACGCGAGCGCGACGTCGATGATCTCCTCGATGCCGAGGTACGCCGCGACCGCGCTCTTGCCCTTGCCGACGAGGTACGCCTCGTCCGCCTTGTAGCGATGGAGGTGGACGCGATCCTGGTGCGAATAGACCGCGACCGTCGGGATGCCGAGCTCGGTCGCGGCGCGGAACACGCGGATCGCGATCTCGCCCCGGTTGGCGCAGAGGAGCTTGGTGATCGGTCTCGGTCGCCTGGTCGCCAGCGAAGTGGACACGCGCGCACGCCTCCCGCTCGGAGCCCGCGACCCGCGGCGGGTCTCCGCGCGGGCGACGCTATATGGCGCAGTGCGTCATCACACAAGCCGATCTCGTTACGCCGGGCGCCCGATCGGCTCGCGGTACGGCGCGCCCCGCTCGGGCTCGCGCCGGTGTCGCGCACGACCGCGCACCATCGCGTCCACGCTGTACGGCCCGGGCCCGCGCAGGAGGAAGAAGAGCGCGACCGTCGCCATCAGGAGCGGGTACTCGAACCCGCCGTCCTGCGCGAAGAACCCGTTCGGCAGGTGCACCGCGGTGGTCGCGACGATCATCACCGCGAGCACGCCCAGCGCCGACAGCGGCGTCAGCAGCCCGAGCGCGAGGCCGATCCCGCCGCCGAGCTCACCGGCGACGGCGAGCGCCGCGAGCACGTCCGCCGCGGGCACGCCCATCGACGCGACGGTGTCCCGCCATCCGTCGAACCCCTCGACCTTCTGCCAGCCGTGCGCCGCCATCGTCACGCCGGCGACGACGCGCAGCAGCGTGAGCGCGACCGGATCACGCCGCGTCCCGAGCCTCCGAGTGTCCATCTCGACCTCCACGCGCGCGGGGCTGCAATCGGCACGCCCCCGACGTCACGCGAGGCAGCGGATCACACGAAGAGCCGGCAGATCCACGCGTAGAGCCACCACTGCAGCTCCTTGCGTCGCTTGTAGCCGGGGATCTGCCCCCACGTCGCGAACGCCTCGTCGAGCGCCTTCTTCGCGGCGGCCTCGTCCTTGGTCGCGCGGAACGCGAGCGCGAGCTTCACGTGCCCCTCGATCGAGCTCGAGTTCGTCGACACGAAGCGCTCGTACGCGTCGATCGCCTCCTCGTCGCGCCCGAGCTTCCGCAGCGCATCCCCGGCGACGAGATACGGCTCGCCGAAGCGCACGCGCGGGTCCATCTGCACCGACTTCACGAGCGGCTCGAGCGCCTTCTCGTAGTCGCGTCGCTTGAACTGCGCGAGGCCCGACAGATAGAGCAGCTCCGCGTCGTCGGGGAAGCGCTTGCGCGCCTCGTCCAGCAGCTCGAGCGCGCGCCCGGGACGCAGCCGCTCGACGTAGACCATCGCGAGATCGCGGCGCGCCGTCACGTTCGCGGGGTTCGCGTCGATCTGCCGCCGCAGCGCCTGGATGCGCCCCATCGTGCGGAAGAGCACCCACGGATCCGGTACGAAGCGCCGCAGCACGAAGAGCACCACGAGGCCCACGAGCAGCGGCGGGTACTGCACGAGGTACGTCAGCAGGATCCAGCCGAGGTAGTACGAGAAATATCCCATCGCGCGCTGCGGCTCATACGCGGGACGACCGCGCGTTCATCCTCGAACGCGCCAGAGCCGGCGCCGTCCCGCCGGTGCATGCTACCAGGGTGTCGCACCGCGCGCGTGACGCCGATCCGCCCGAGCCCGCCTCGTCCCGCGCCGTCGTGCTCGCGCGCATCCTCGTCCCCATCGCGCTCGGCGTGGTCGGGTACGCGGTGCTGATCTCGGAGCGCTGGGAGGTCGACCACGAGCTGCAGCTCGTCGCGCCCGATCGCGTGCGGCCCGGAGATCCGATCCCGCTCCGCGCGTTCGTGTTCGACGGCATCGACGACCCCGACGGCGGCGAGCTCGTCGCGGCGCAGGTGGACGTCGAGCTCCGCGACGGAGAGCGCGTGCTCGCGCGCACCACGCTCGACACGTCTCGCGCGCGCTCCTCCGAAGGCGCGCTCGCTCCCCCGGACGACGCGACCGACGCGCGCCTCGACCTCGTCGCGTCGGCGCGGGACGACGACGGTGCTCTGCTCGCGACGGTCACGCGCGCGCTCACGATCGAGCCCGACGCGCCGCCCGCGCCGCTTCGCGGTCGCGTCGGCCTGCCGCTGCAGCAGATCGACGTGGGGCCGGTGATCGCCGAGGCGACGGGCGTCCCGCTCCCGCCGCTCGAGGTGCGCGTCGCGGGCGGCGCGTGCGTGCCCGAGGAGCGCTGCGCGCTGTGGATCGACGCGGGCGACGCCGACACGATCACGATCGAGGAGACGCCCGCCGCGTCCGTCGGTGAGCGCAGCACGCGCGACGGAGCGCTCGTGAGGCTGGTCGTCGTCCCGCACGGGCCCGAGGCGTCGGTCGAGCTCGTCGCATCGCGCCTCGGCCAGCCGCTCGCGCGTCGCACCGTGCGCCTGCCGATCGCGCTCGCGACGCCGTGGATCGACGCCCCGCGCGTCGTCTCCTCGATGCCGATCCCGCTCGAGGCGCACCCCCCGGTCGGCCGCGAGGTGCTGACGGCCGATCTCTTCTACGAGGGACGCTGGATCGCGACCGCGACGCTCGACCCCGCTCGCCCCGAGCTCCCCTTCGACGTCGGGCCCGGGCTGTATCGCGTGGAAGTGCGCGCCGATCCGTTCGGGGGTGAGCGCGCTGCCGCGCGATACGTCCTGGTCGCGCCCGCCGGCTCGGACCTCGCGCTCCACGACACCCGCGAGCTGCTGCGCCGCGAGGACGTCGAGCTCACCGATCGCGAAGGCACCGAGCCGCGCCTCCTCCTCGCGGGCGCCGAAGAAGAAGTGCGGACGCTGCCCAGCGCGATCTCGGGCCTCGAGGACGATCGCCGCATGGTCGCGGAGCGCCGCCGCCGCCTGCACTTCGTCGCGGGGCTCGCGCTCGGGCTCGGCATCGCGGTGCTCGCGATGTCGCTCCTGAGACGTGGCCTCTTCGCCGCGGCCGAGGCGCGGGACGTCATGCACGAGGCGGGCGACCCCGAGGCGCGGAGCGTCCGCGCGCGCGCCCGCACCACCCTCGCGGTCATCGCGATCGTGGGCGCGGTCGCCGTCGCGCTGCTCGCGGGCGCGGCGCTGATCCTCGCTCGCGCGGCGCTCGTCACGGGCTGAGATCCGCCCGAATAGCACGGGGGTTCCCCGCGTTGCGCCCCCACGATCGCCGCCTTAGTCTGCCCCGCCTGTCTTCTCGGCGAGGCTGCGCGCCGCCTTCTCGGCGCCGCAGTCGCCCACTACCGCCTCTTCCCTCCGCGCCCGAGGCCTCTCTCGAATGCTGCAGGACATCCTCAAGAAGCTCTTCGGCACCAACCACGAGCGGCAGATCCGCAAGATCCAGCCGCGCGTGGCCGCGATCAACGCGCTCGAGCCGGAGATCAAGAAGCTCTCGGACGCGCAGCTGAAGGCCAGGACCGCCGAGCTCAAGCAGAAGCTCGACAACGGCGCGACCCTCGACGACGTCCTGTTCGAAGCGTTCGCGACCGCGCGTGAAGCGGGCCGCCGCGTCCTCGGGATGCGTCACTACGACGTGCAGCTGATCGGCGGCATGGTCCTGCACGACGGCAAGATCGCCGAGATGAAGACCGGCGAAGGCAAGACGCTGGTCGCGACGCTTCCTTGCTACCTCAACGCGCTCTCGGGCAAGGGCGTCCACGTCGTCACGGTCAACGACTACCTCGCCAAGCGCGACGCCGAGTGGATGGGCCGCCTCTACAACTGGCTCGGCCTGTCGTACGGCGTCGTCATTCCTTCGCAGAGCGATCAGGCGAAGAAGAACGCGTATCGCGCAGACATCACGTACGGCCAGAACAACGAGTTCGGCTTCGACTATCTGCGCGACAACATGAAGTTCAGCATCTACGACTACGCGCAGCGCGAGCTGAACTTCGCGATCGTCGACGAGGTCGACTCCATCCTCGTGGACGAGGCGCGCACGCCGCTGATCATCAGCGGGCAGGGCGAGGTCGCGAGCGACAAGTACCTGCGTATCGCGCGCATCATGCCGCGCCTCCGCAAGGACGAGCACTACGTCGTCGACGAGAAGTTCCACAACGCGACGTTCACCGAGGAAGGCATCGAGCGCGCGCAGCAGCTGCTCGTCGAGGCCGGGATCATGAAGAGCGAGAACCTCTTCGATCCGGTCAACCTCGAGACGCTGCACATCCTGAACAAGTCGCTCATCGCGCACACGCTCTACAAGCGCGACCAGCACTACATGGTCACGGCCGATCAGAAGGTCGTGATCGTCGACGAGTTCACGGGACGCGTGCTCGCGGGACGCCGCTGGTCCGACGGCCTGCACCAGGCGGTCGAGGCGAAGGAGGGCGTGCCGATCCAGGCCGAGAACCGGACGCTCGCGACCATCTCGTTCCAGAACTACTTCCGCCTCTACAAGAAGATCGCCGGCATGACCGGCACCGCCGACACCGAGGCCGAGGAGTTCCACAAGATCTACAAGCTGGACGTCACCGTCATCCCGACGAACAAGCCGATCCAGCGAAGCGATCAGGACGACCTCGTCTTCAAGACCGAGCGCGAGAAGTTCAAGGCGGTCTACGAGGACATCGTCGAGTGCCACAAGGCGGGCCAGCCGGTGCTCGTCGGCACCACGAGCGTCGAGAAGAGCGAAGCGCTCCACCGCATGCTCGCGAAGGCCGAGATCCCCCACAACGTGCTGAACGCGAAGCAGCACGAGCGCGAGGCGTACGTCGTCGCGCAGGCGGGCCGGAAGGGCGCCATCACCATCGCGACGAACATGGCCGGCCGCGGCACCGACATCTTGCTGGGCGGCAACCCCGAGATGCTCGCGAAGTACCGCGTGATGGATCGCGCGAACGCCGAGGGGAACGTCGAGCTGCTCCAGAGCCGCGAGCTCTTCGAGGCCGCGGTGAAGGAAGAGCAGACGCGGCTCGAGGCCGAGTGCGCGCAGGAGCGCAAAGAGGTGCTCGCCGCGGGTGGCCTCCAGATCGTCGGCACCGAGCGCCACGAGTCGCGCCGCATCGACAACCAGCTGCGCGGTCGTGCGGGCCGTCAGGGCGATCCCGGCGCCAGCCGCTTCTACCTGAGCCTCGAAGACGACCTCATGCGCATCTTCGCCGGTGAGCGCATCCAGGCGATGATGACGACGCTCGGGATGGAGGAGGGCGTCCCGATCGAGCACAAGTGGGTGACGAACGCCGTCGCCAACGCGCAGAAGAAGGTCGAGGAGCGGAACTTCGACATCCGCAAGAACCTCCTCGAGTACGACGACGTGATGAACCAGCAGCGCAAGAGCATCTACGCGCTGCGCCGTCAGGTCCTCGAAGGTCAGTACCGCACCGTCCCGACCGAGGACGAGATCAAGAAGGGCGTGAAGCCCGAGCCCATCGTCAAGGAGATCGACGAGGAGCTCCGCAAGCGCGCGAAGCCGACGCTCGAGCGCATGGTGAAGGTGCACGGCGCGAAGGCGATCCCGCCGCAGCCCCCGGCGCGTCCCCAGCCTCCGCCGCGCAACGCGACGCCCGAGCAGCTGAGCGCGTTCAACGACGTCGTGCGTGCGTACGACGTGGCAGCGCGCGAGTGGCAGGAGTCGATGCGCGCGTGGCAGGAGACCGCGCTCGCCGCGAACGTCGCCGACCTCGACGAGGTGCGCTGGCAGGCGCTCGAGCGGAACATCTACGACGTCTTCGGCTGCCGCGTTCACATCGAGAAGATCGCGAAGAAGCCGAAGCTCGTGCTCGAGACGATCGAGAAGGAAGTCGGCATGTCGCTGAGCGAGCAGCGCGAGCGCATGCTCGACCTCGTCGACGACATCGTGGGCAAGCTCGTCGAGCGCACCTGCCCGCCGAACAAGCACGCGGAGGACTGGGACTTCGACGGGCTGCGCAAGTCGTACGAGGAGACGTTCGGGCTCAAGGCCGGCGCGGTCGAGAAGTTCCACGACGTCGAGGACCTGGCGGAGCGTCTCTACAAGGACGGCGAGGCCGTGCTCCTCAAGAAGGAGAAGGAGATCGGCCCCGAGAACCTGCTCGCGGCGTTCCGCAACTTCTACCTCCGCGAGATCGACCGTCAGTGGCTCGACCACCTGACGAACATGGACCAGCTGCGCGACGGCATCGGCCTGCGCGGCTACGGCCAGCGCGATCCGAAGAAGGAGTACAAGAAGGAGGGCTACGACCTCTTCGTGGGCATGACCGAGAGCATCAAGGCGCAGGTCGCGTTCTCGATGTTCCGCATCCAGGTCATGCGCGAGGAGGACGTGCGGCGCCTCGAGGAGCAGCGCCGCCGCGAGGTCGAGGCGCAGCAGCAGCGCATCATGCAGCAGCACATCGCTGCGGCGACCACGAACGCGGGGCCCGGCACGCAGCCGGTGGCGAGCTCGAGCGGGATCGGCGCGGCGCGCGGCGGCGCGCGTGCGGCGGCGGCGGGTGTGCCGGCAGCGGCGGCGCGTGGTGGTCGCACGATCGTGCCGGCGCAGCAGGCGGCGGCGGCGGCAGCGCCGAAGGTCGAGACGGTGCGCCGCGACAAGCCGAAGGTCGGCCGCAACGACCCCTGCTACTGCGGCAGCGGCAAGAAGTACAAGAACTGCCACATGCGCACGGACCAGCAGAGCGAGCCCGCGCTCGACTCCGTCGCCCCCGAGGCCAAGAGCGTCGACGAAGCCCAGGGCTGATCGCGCGGCACTCGTCCGCGCTGCCCGCCCGGGCCTCGCTTCGACGCGAGGCGCCCGTCAGCGCCGACGGCTCGGGCGTCGCGCAGCGACGCACCGTGCGCCAGCGCGGGGAGACTGGCGATTGCGACCCCACGATGCCCCCGTCAGCTCTGACGGGGGCATCGTCGCGTTGCGAAGAGGCATCCGTCAGCTCGGACGGGTGCCTCTTCGACTCTCGAAGGTGCACCCGTCCGCGGTGGCGGGTGCCTCCATGCGGCTCGATGGGCCATCCGTCAGCTCGGACGGGTGCCTCGTCGCATTGCGATGACCCATCCGTCCGCTCTGACGGGTGGATCTTCGGGGCTCGAAGAGGCGTCCGTCAGCGCTGACGGGTGCATCTTCGTGACAAGATGGCGCGCTCGCCAGCGCGCTCAGCGGCTCGCGCCCACGACCAGGCGCGGCCAGGCGGCGAGGACCACCACGACGCAGGCACGCCCGGCGTCGTCGGTCGCGATGCCCGCGCCCGCGTCGGTGAACCGGCGGTCGACCAGCGCGCTGCGGTGCGAGGGGCTGCGCGTCAGCGCGAGGAACGCGCCCGCCACGTCCGCGCCGCGCGCGATCACCTCGCCGACGTGGCGCGCTTCGATCCCTCGCTCGCGGGCTCGCGCGCGGGGGTCGCGGCCCGGCTCGAGCTCGTGGGCCGCGCGTCCCACGCGACACACGGCGTCGGCGTGCGCTTGCGCGACCGACGCGAGCACGCGATGCGGCCGCAGCGGCGAGACGTGCGCTTGCGAGCGGAGCGCCTCGATGCGCGCGTCGAGCGGCTCGTCGTCGGCCGACGTGCGGCGCGCGGGGTCCTCGTCGCCGCCGATGCGCCGCTCCGCGACCGGCCGCGGTCCGTCGGGCCCGCGCGCGACGAGCTGCACCCGCACCGGGCGCTCGAGATCCGAGGGCACGTCGGCGCGTCCCTCGAAGGGCTCCACACGCTCGACGTTCCCGTGCGGATCTTCGACGAACACCATCGGATCGGCGAACCCCGGGCCGAGCTCGATCCGGAAGCGCTCGTTCCCCTCGTCGACGAGCCGGCCCGCGCGCGGCGCGGCGATCACGAGCCAGCGCTCGTCCCGACGCGCCTCGCCGCAGACGACGGGCGCGCGCAGCCGCTCGCCGAGCCGCTCCAGCCACGGCCCGATGCGGCCCTCGTCGCCGTCGTGGATCGCGAGCGCGTGCACGGTCGGCGCGTCGGAGCCCGCGTGGCGCGCCGCCGCGAGCAGCTCGGCGCCCGTCGGATCCCCGCCGTGCATGAGCACCGCCGCGGCCGCCTCGGCGAGCACGTCGTCCTCGCAGCGCTGGGCGCGAGCGAGGCCAGGAGCCGCGAGCACCGCGACGATCACCCAAGCGAGAGCAGCGCGCATCGCCCGATGTTCGGCGCCACGGATCGCCGACGCCAGTTCTCGGCCGAGACGCAGCCGGCGCGCGGAGCGTTCGGGGAGGGGTCTTCCGAGAACCCCTCCGGCGAGCTCACCCGTCGCCCTTCGCGCGCGCGCTCTCGCGGCCGAGGCCCGGCGTGGTCGCCCACACCTGCATCCAGCCCACGGCCGCGACCGCCGCGAAGAGCGGCGTCGTCGCCGCGCCCGCTGCGTTCCACGCCGGCCCGATCGCGCTCGCGACCATCCCGTCGAGCGCGCCCCACCCGAGCACGAGCCACGGCCACACGCGGCACCCGCTGTCGCTCGAGTCGTCGATGAACGCGAGCAGCGACAGCGCGAGCACGACCAGCAGCAGCGCGCGCATCGCCGGCCCGAGCCAGGCGTCGACGCCCCCGGCGTGCACGACCATCGCGTCGAGCCCGCCGTCGAGGATCAGCCACGACGCGCTCACCGCGACGCCGACGCCCATCGCCGCGCGCGCGAACCGCGATGCGCGGTTCTGCCAGCGCAGCAGCTGCGCGGCCGCGAGCAGCGTCGTGCCCATCGCGGCGAGGCCCTCGGCGCCACCGGGGCTGCTGCGCGCCATCGTGGCCACGACGAGCCCGAGCGACGCGAGCACGGCGAACGCGCCCGCCCGCATCGCGAAGCGGAGCGGCGCAATCGCGACGAGCGCGATCGCCGCGCCGAGCCCGGCGATCCCGAGGTGGATCGCCTCGCCCGCCGCGAGCGTCATCGCCGCCGTGACCACGCCTGCCCCGGCGAACAGCGCGAGCCCTCGCGACGTCCACGCCATCGGCTCGGCCGCCGGCCGCTCGCGCAGCAGCTCCGACGCGAGCCACTGCGGCGGGCCCACCGGCGCGGTCTGCGCGCGCATCCCCGAGCTCGACGCGCTCGCGCTCTGGACCGGGGTCGCGTCCGCGGCGCGCGCCGTGGTGGGGAACGCCACCACCCGCGCGGCAGGCCGTGCGGGCTCGTCGCTGCGGTCCTGCTCCTCCTCGGCCGCTGCCGCGATCGCGAGCCCGCGGGCGCGACCGCGCGCGGCCGCTTCTCCGCGCACCCGCCGGACCGGGCGCGAGGGCTCGCGCGTCGGCTCGGGCTCGGTGCCGGCCTCCTGCTCGCGCGAGATCTTCCGGATGCGACGGGTGTCGGGATCCGCGGTGGCGCGGAGCGGGGAGGGCGGCGGCTCGCTTTCGATCTCGCTGGTGCTCGCCCAGGTTCCGGCGGGCACCGGCGGGGGCTCGTCGGAGTCGGCGGCGTCGCGCGGCGGCGGCTCCGACGCGAGCGGCACGCGCACGGCCCCGCAGGAGGGACATCGCTCGTCCCCCACGCTCAGCGAGGCGCGGCACTGCGTGCACGTCTCCATCGGGTCGCGGTGCCCTCTCTCGGGTCGCTCATGTTACCCGCTTCCGCGTCGCGCTCCCAGCGGTCCCGTCGACGCCCGCGAACGCGGACGTGCGACGGCCCACCTGGCGCGGCGCGCGGCGCGTTACCATCGCCGCCGCATGCGAACGCTCCGCGATCTCCGCGCCCACGCCGACGCGCGCCTCCTCGCCGGCGAGGCCCACGCCGCGCTCCACGCCTACTGCGCGCTGGTGCAGCTCCAGCCCGTCGATCTCGACGCGCGCCTGCGCGTCGCCGACAGCCTCCTCGCGCTCGGCGAGGTGCAGCGCGCGGCCGTCGTCTACACGGCGCTCGCCCGCTACGCGACGCACGCCGGGTACCCGCTGCGCGCGCTCGTCGCGCTCAAGGTGCTCACCGCGCTCGAGCCGCAGCTCGAGGCGCTGCTCGCACCGCTCGCCGAGCTCTACTCGGTGGGCTCGCCGCGCCTCGGTCGCGGCGTGCGCATCGCGCCCGGCGATCCCGACCAGCTCGTTCCCGAGACGCTCGACCTCGCGCGCGAGATCCCGCTCGAGCAGCTCGCGCCGCACGCCGAGCGCGTGGCCGCGGACACCACGGGCGCTGCGTTCCCCGAGCGCCTGCCGCCGATCCCGCTGTTCAGCGAGCTGCGCGCCGATGTGTTCCGCGCGCTGCTCCCCGCGCTCAAGCTGCGCCGCGTCCGCCCGGGCGAGGTCGTGCTCGCGGAGGGAGAGCCCGGCCAGAGCTTCTTCGTCATCGCGCGCGGCGAGGTGCAGGTCACGAAGCAGCTCGCGCAGCACCCCGAGGCGGGCGGAGGCGACACCGTGCTCGCGACGCTCCACGAAGGCGCGGTGTTCGGCGAGATGGCGCTCGTCTCCGCGGCGCCACGCTCGGCGACGGTGCGCGCTTCGACCGACGCCGACCTGCTCGAGTTCGATCGCGACGCGCTGTCCGCGCTCTCGCGCGACGTCGCGACGCTCGCGGTCGCGCTCGACAAGTTCACGCGCGAGCGCCTGCTCCAGAACCTCCTGCAGACGTCGCCGCTCTTCCGCCCGCTCGATCGCAAGCAGCGCATGGATCTCGTGCGCCGCTTCACCGCGCACGACGTCGTGCCCGGCGTGCAGATCATCACCGAGGGCCAGCCCGGCCGCGGGCTCTTCGTGCTGCTCTCGGGCGAGGTCGACGTCTCGAAGATCGACGGCGACAGCAAGATCCTGCTCGCCACGCTCAAGCCCGGCGACGTGTTCGGCGAGATCTCGCTGCTCCACGACGAGCCCGCGAGCGCGACCGTCACGGCGGCGCGCCAGAGCACGGTGCTCTTCCTCGGACGCGACATCTTCCAGCGCCTCGTCGCGGCGTTCCCGGAGATCCGCGAGTACGTCAGCCAGCTCGGCGAGGAGCGCCAGCTCGACACCCGCCTGCTGCTCGAGACCAGCGACGGCACCGAAGAGCTCGACCTCGAGGACCTCGTCCTCGTGTGACGCGCGTGGCGTAGCGCCACGGTAGGGCGAGCGCCCACTCGCCAATGCGTGAAACAGTATGAAGGTCCCAGTCGTCGTGTAGCGAGCGTCGCTCGGCGGCGCCCATACTGGAGATCATCATGCCGTCCACCCGATCGCTCCCTTGGGCCAAGGTGATCTTCGGGATCGCCGTCGTCGCGCTGCTGCTCGCGTCGGTGCTCGCGCGGTCCGGATTCCGCTGCCCGGCGACCGCATGCGGGGCTGGATGCCCGCCGTCGCGCGCCGCGCTCTCGATGCCGCATCCCTTCGTCGCGGACCCCGCGACGGGCGCGCTGCTGGTCGACCTCGACGACGACGCGTCGCCCGAGGATCGCGAGGCCGTCGCCCGCGAGCTCGCGGGCGCGATCGCGCCGTTCGCCTGGAGCAGCGGGCTCGGCGAGATGCTGAGCGACGAGGCCGAGCTCTTCCGGGTACGCGCGCCCGAGAGCGAGGTGAGCGACGTGCTCGCGCGCCTCGGCCGCAACGAGCTCGTCGAGGGCATCGAGGTGGAGCGCACGTGGTCGCTCCCCGAGACGGAGCTGGGCTTCGTCCCCAGCAGCCAGCCGCCCGCCGCGACCGACGGTGAGCGCCGCTTCACGCCCGACGATCCGTACTACCGCTTCCAATGGCACCTCGATCAGATCGGGATGCCCGAGGCGTGGGCCCGCGCGCGCGGCGCGGGCGTGGTCGTCGCGGTCATCGACACCGGCGTCGCGTACCGCGACGGCGACCGCTTCCTCCGCGCGCCCGACCTCGCGCGCACCCGCTTCGTCGAGGGCTGGGACTTCGTCGACGACGACGCGCAGCCCGACGACGAGCACGGCCACGGCACGCACGTGGCGGGCACGATCGCGCAGAGCACGCACAACGCGCTCGGCGTCGCGGGCGTCGCGCCCGAGGCCGCGATCATGCCGCTGCGCGTGCTCGACCGGAACGGCGCGGGCGGCTGGGGCGCGATCGCGGCGTCGATCCGCTGGGCCGCCGATCACGGCGCGAACGTCATCAACATGTCGCTCGGTGGCGGGATGCGCTCGCGCACCGTCGAGCGCGCGATCGAGTACGCGCACGAGAAGGGCGTCGTGGTCGTCGCGGCGGCCGGCAACGCGTCGCGCAGCACGGTGGAGTACCCCGCGCGCCACGATCACGTCATCGCGGTCGGCGCGGTGCGCTTCGACCGGACGCTCTCGTTCTACTCGTCGTACGGGCGCGGCCTCGACGTGGTCGCGCCGGGCGGCGACACCCGCGTCGACCAGAACGGCGACGGCATGCCCGACGGCGTGCTCCAGAACACGCTCGTCGGCCGCGATCCGCGGCGGTTCGACTACGTCGCATACCAGGGCACGTCGATGGCCGCGCCGCACGTCGCGGGCGTCGCCGCGCTGATCGTCGGCGCCGGCGTGACCGACCCCGACGCGGTCGAGCGCGTGCTGACCTCCACGGCGGTCGATCTCGGTGATCGCACCCGCTACGCGGCGGGTCTGGTCCAGGCGAACGCGGCGCTCGCGCGCGCATCGCAGGAGAGCGGCGCGGCGCGTGGTGCGCTCGCGGCGCTGCTCGGGCTCGGCGTGCTCGTCGGGCTGCGCCGTCGCGGCAAGCTCGGCGTCGGGCTCGCGGGGGCGACGATGCTCGCGGTCGTCGTCGCGGGCGGCCTCGGCGCGCTGCCGTGGCACCTCGTGCCGGGCCTCGGCGGGCTCGAGTCGCTGCTCGCGGGGGGCGGCCCCGGCGCTGCTGCGCACATCGGCGGCCGCTGGACGGCGCTGTTCGCGATGAGCGCGCTGGTGCCGCTCGCCGCCGTCGCGCTGATGCTGCACTTCCGCAAGATGCAGCCGCTGCTCGTCGGCCTGTGCCTCGGCACGGCTGCGTTCCTGCTCGTCGAGGCGCTCGCGCCGACGACCGCGGTCGCGCTGCTCCCCGGCTGGCTCGTGGGCCCCTGGCTCGTGCTCAACGCCGGTGTCGCGCTCTGGCTCGGTCGTCAGGTGGCGCGCCAGTCCCGCTGACATTGGTGTCAAGCCCGGCCACGCCCTGTGCGAGGCCGGGCCGACCGCGACAGGGATGTCATGCATCGAGCCCCGGTGACCCTTCGGCGTCACCGGGGCTCGTGCATTTCGTCGAGGAAAACCCGGAGTGTCCGGCGCGGCCTCGAAGCGTCCGCGCGCTGGCAGGCTCTCTGCTAGCACGACTCGAAACGACGACGGGAGCGAGCCCGAAGACTCGCTCCCGCCCTCTACTTCACGTTCGCCGCGCTTCGTTCCTTCGACTCGACTGCCGTTCCTTCGACTCGACTGCCGCTGCTTCGACTCGTTCCGGCTCTCGATCTCGTTCCCGCTCTCGACCTCGTTCCGGTCTCGAGCTTCGCGGCTTCCAGCTTCGTCCGCCTCTCGGCTCCTCGGCTGTCTCGAGCGAGACGACTCCTTCGATTTTCGCTGGGCGTTCGGGTTCGCGGTTCGAGCCTCTCGCGCCGAGCTCCTCGACGTCCGCTTCACGTTCCGTTCGCGACCGCTGCTCTGGCCGGCGGGGTCGCGCCCGGTGGCTCGCTTCGCTTCGCCTTCTCTTCTGCGCTCGCTCTTCGCTTGTCGTTCGTCTCGCGCTTGCTTGGAACCGGCTTCGTCTTGCTTCGCGTCGATGTCCGACGCGCCTTTTTCCTTCGCTGATTCGCTCTTCTTCCTCTTCGCTCGCGTCTCTTCTTCCGAGCGCGGGGCCGTGGCAGCGGCTCCGCGCTCTTTCTTTTTGCGCATCCGCATCGAACCGATCTGCGGATTGCACTGTGCTTGAGATTGTATGTCTTGGCTGCTCCGGTGCCAAGACCGTCGTTGGCTGCAACGTGGGCTCGGGATCGCGCATTCCGCCCCCGCTCGGGTATGCTCCGCGCGCGATGCGACGCCCTCTCGCCGTGATCTTCGCGCTGGCCCTCGGCGCGTGCGCCGCGACTTCCTCCGAGATGCGGCGCGCCGAGGAGGCCTACGACCAGGCGCGCTTCGACGCGGCGCGCACCTGGCTGGTCGACCTCGAGGACATCGCGCCCTCGATGGACGAGCCGATGCGTGCTCGGTACTTCTACCTCCGCGGCATGGCGGAGTACCGGCTCGGGCACCGGCTCGAGGCGCTGCACTACCTCGAGGTCGCGCACGAGATCGCGGGCGAGAACGGCCGCGGATTGCGGGAGGAACAGCGAGACCTGCTCGCGCGCACCCGCGCGGAGCTGGAGCCCGTCGACCCGCTGAGCCATCGCCCCCCGCCCGCGGCTGCGGACTGACGGAAACGGAAGGGCCCGCGGCATCTGCAGGATGCGGCGGGCCCGATTCTCCTCGCGAACGCGTCTGTCTCGTCGGCTCCGAGCCCTTCGTCCGGAGGGCTCGGTCGCGTCACTCAGCTCGACGGGACCCGTAGGTTCTCGATCGCGTCCTTGGTCGCCAGCTTCTGCTTCTTCAGCTTCGCCAGGTCGAGCTGCTCGGTGTTGGTGAGGAACATCCGAGCCTCGTACTCAGCGACGCGCTCCTTGAGCTTCTTGTGGCGCCTCTCGAGGCGGTCCAGCTCCTTGAGGGGATCGACCTGACGCGACTGCGACCTCGCCATGGGACCTCCATGTAACGGTGATCACGAACCTCTAAGAAAGAGCTTCGAGCACACGAGCGAGCAGCGGAACCGGGCTGGCAGCGACACTAGGACCGGCGCACAAAGAACAGGGGAACCAATCGAACATCCTACCGGCCGTCACGCGCTGGATCAACAAGCCCCTCCGACGTTTCTCGCGCATCTTCACGGAAACAATCGCGTCATCGTGTCGACACGGCCCGCGCCCACGATCCTCGCCTGCTTCGCGCTCGCTTCGCTGGTCGCGACGGGCGTGATCGCGCACGCGCAGACCGACGACGCGAGCACGGTGCTCGCCGAGGTGCGTGCTCGTTACGGCGCGCTGCGCGGGCTGCGCGCGCGCTTCGAGCAGCGGTTCCACCATCGGCTCCACGAGCGCGACGATCGCTGGCGCGGGCGCATCGCGCTCCAGCGTCCCGGACGCTTGCGCATCGACTACGACGTGCCGCGGGGGCGCGTGCTCGCGAGCGACGGGACGCGGATCGTCTCGTACGAGCCCGAGCCCGCGCCGGGGCAGTACTACGAGCAGGCTGCGTCGGAGGACGCGATGCCGATCGCGCTCGGGCTCCTGATGGGCGTCGAGCTCCCCGAGGGCGCGGTGATCGCGCGGCTCGTCGACGCGCGGCAGACGGGGTTCGCGGGGAGCGTGATCGAGCTGCGGCCGAGCGAGCCGGTCGCGCAGTACGAGCGCGTGTGGCTCTACGTCGATCGCGCCGAGGAGCGGCGCGGGCGCGTGCATCGCGTGATGATCATCGACCACGCGGGGAACACCAACCGGTTCGATCTGATCGATCAGGTCGAGAACCCGCGGCTCGCGGAGTCGACGTTCGTGTTTCGTCCGCCTGCGTCGGCGCGGCGCATCGAGCCCTGAGCGAGCAGCGCCTCGAAGCGCGGCGCGAGCGCGGGCCAGGTGCGCGAGGACGCGGTGTGCGATGCGTGATCGGAGAGTCGCGCGCGGAGCGTGGCGTCGTCGCGTAGGCGCGCGATCGCGTCGCGCAGCGCGCCGACGTCGTCGGGCGGCACGAGCAAGCCGTCGTGCTCGTGGGTGACGATCTCGCGCACGCCGCCGACGTCGGTCGCGACGACGGGAAGCGCGGCGCTCATCGCCTCGATCAGCGCGGTGGGCGCGCCCTCGGTGCGGCCGCTCGGGAGCACGATCGAGGGCGCGATCAGCGCGTCGGCGGTCGCGAGCCAGCGCGCCTTGTCGTCGCCCGTGATCGTCCCGAGGAAGCACACGCGCGCGCCGCACGTGCGCGCGAGCTGCTCGAGGCGCGTACGCTCGGGACCGTCACCGCCGATCACGAGCTCGACGTCGGGCGGGAGCGCGCGGATCGCGCGATCGAGGCCCTTCACGGGGACCAGACGTGCGAGCGCGAGCAACGTGAACCGCTCGCGGCGTGCGCGCGCGACGGACGGCGGGGCATCGACGCCCATCGCGATCACGTGCGAGCGAGGGCGTGCCTCGGGGGCGAGCGCGAGGAATCCGTCGCGCAGCCGCGCGCTCACGAACACGAGCGAGTCGCTGCGCTCCGCGATCGCACGAGCGAGCGCGCGCGGCGCGCGCGAGAGCACGTGGACGTCCGCCGAGTGGAAGATCGCGACGTGCCGCGCCGATCCGCGCATCGCGCCCGCGACGAGTCCGCAGGGGACGCCCCAGTGGCTCGCGATCGCGTCCCATCGTCGGTCTCTCATCGCCGCGGCGAGCGCGAGCGGGAACGATGCTGCGCCGAGCCACGCGAGCGGATCGCGCGCGAGGTTGTCGGGCGCGCCCGCGCGATGGAACGTGCGCTGGAGCGCGCGCGGTCGCGCGTAGTCGATCCATCGCACGCGCACGCCGGGCGCCGGATCGGTCCACGCATCGCGGTGATCGGGCGCGGGCGCGAGCACTTCGACCTCGTGACCCAGCGACGCGAGCGCGCGTGCCATGCCGAGCACGAAGAGCCCCGAGACGTCGCGCGGCGACGTCGGGAAGCTCGTCGCGGGCATCGCGACGATCACGAGAGGTGCCGGGTGATCGCGGTGCGCGCGAGGAGCAGCGGGATCACGACGAGCCCATGACGGATGCCGATGCCGCTCTCTTCGTCGGCGTAGATCGGACGCACCGTGACCTCGCCGACGCGCAGGCCTGCGGCCGCCGCGCGTCCCAACAGATCGTTCGGATAGCCGTAGCCCGGCCACATGCGCTCGAGCTCGACGCGTCGCGCCGCGCTTCGCGAGATCGCGGCATAGCCGCACTGCGAGTCGCGCACGGGGATGCCGGTCGCCAGGTGCGTGAGCCGCGAGAGCACGTGGTTCGCGATCCAACGATGCGGCGGCATCGTGCGGCGCACGCTCGGGTGCGAGAGGCGATCGCCTTTGCAGTAGTCGAATTCGCCGCGCGCGACCGGCGCGACGACGCGCTCGAGATCCGAGGGATCCATCTGCGCGTCGCCCGCCATCACTGCGGCCACGTCGGCGCCGCGATCGAACGCGACGCGCGTTCCGGTCGCGATCGCCGCGCCGACGCCGCGATTGCGCGCGTGACGAACGACCTCGACGCGCGCGTCGCCCGCGCGCGCCGCTTCGCGCGCGGTGTCGTCCGTCGATGCGTCGTCCACCACGACGACGCGATCGACGAACGACGGGATCCCGGAGAGCGCTCGCGCGATGAGGCGCGCCTCGTTGTACGCCGGGACGACGACCGCGACCTTTGCGCTCTCCAGCACTGCGGAGCGCGAATTACTCGACGGTCACCGTCTTCGCCAGGTTGCGCGGCTGGTCGACGTCGGTGCCCTTGAAGTCGGCGACGTAGTACGAGTAGAGCTGCATCGGCAGCACCGTGAGGAACGGGGTGATCGCCTCGGGCACGTCGGGCACCTCGATCACGTCCTGCGAGAGCGAGTGCGCCGACTCGTCGCCCTCGGTCGCGATCGCGATGACCTGACCCTCGCGCGCCTTCGCTTCCTGCAGGTTGCCGTGGGTGCGCTCGTACCAGCGATCCTTCGGCATCAGCACGAACACCGGCACCGCGCTGTCGATCAGCGCGATCGGGCCGTGCTTCATCTCGCCCGCCGCGTACCCCTCGGCGTGCACGTACGAGATCTCCTTCAGCTTGAGCGCGGCCTCGAGCGCGATCGGGTAGTTGAGGCCGCGGCCGAGGAAGAGCACGTCGCGCGCGTCGCGATAGCGCTTCGCGAGGTTGCACACGAGCTGGCGCGTGCCGGTGATGACGTCGCGCATCAGCAGCGGCAGGCGCGCCATCGCCTCGACCAGCTCACGCGCCTTCGCCTCGTCGAGCGAGCCGCGGCGCTTGCCGAGCCAGATCGAGAGCATCATCAGGTTCGCGAGCTGCGTCGAGAAGCACTTCGTCGACGCGACGCCGATCTCCGGGCCCGCGTGCGTGTAGAACGCGGCGTCCGCCATGCGCGGGATCGCGCTGCCGATCACGTTCGCGATCGCGAGGATCTTCGCGCCGCGCTCCTTCGCCTCGCGCGCCGCGATCAGCGTGTCGATCGTCTCGCCGCTCTGGCTCACCGCGACGACGAGATCGCCCTCGCCGATCATCGGCTCGCGGCCGCGGAACTCGCTCGCGAGCTCGACCGAGGTCGGGATGCGCGCGATCGACTCGAGGTAATAGCGACCCGTCATCGCCGCGTGGTGGCTCGTGCCGCACGCGAGCAGGAACACGCGCTTGATGCTGCGCGCATCGTCGTCGCTCAGGCCGATCTCGTGGCCGTGCACGTCGCCGTGCTCGCGATCCAGGCGGCCGCGCAGCGTGTCCTCGATGGCGCGCGGCTGCTCGTGGATCTCCTTGAGCATGAAGTGCTTGA
Organism: Sandaracinus amylolyticus; assembly: GCF_000737325.1. NCBI lineage: Bacteria > Pseudomonadati > Myxococcota > Polyangiales > Sandaracinaceae > Sandaracinus > Sandaracinus amylolyticus. The sequence goes on along the minus strand of NZ_CP011125.1, from coordinate 6,158,429 downwards.
AGCCCGCCTTCTCGGCCATCACGGGCGACCAGTCGATCACCTTGATGGCGCGCTCGACGACGGTGCCGTCGAGGCGCGTGATGCGGACCGAGCCCTTCTCGAGCACGGCCATGTCGCCGTCCTCGAGGAAGATCATCTTGCGCGTGTAGGGCAGGAGCGCGGGAATGTCGCTGCCCGCATAGCTCGCGTCGTCCGCGATGCCGATCACGAGCGGCGAGCTCGCCTTCGCGACGACGATGCGCCCCGGCTCGTCCTTGCTGAGCACCGCGAGCGCGTACGCGCCGTGGATCTCGCGGAGCGCGCTGCGCACCGCGTCCTCGAGCCCCTTGCCGTTCTCGCGCAGCTTCTCGTGCACGAGGTGCGCGGCGATCTCGGTGTCGGTGTCGCTGACGATCTTCGCGCCGCGCTCGACCAGGCGCGTGCGCAGCGAGAGGTGGTTCTCGATGATGCCGTTGTGCACGAGCGCGATCGGGCCCGACTGGTGCGGGTGCGCGTTCACCTCCGTCGGGCGCCCATGCGTCGCCCAGCGCGTGTGACCGATGCCCGTCGTGCCCGCGAGCGGCTTCTCCTCGAGCGCTTTCTCGAGGTTGCGCAGCTTTCCGACCGCGCGCGCGATCTTGATCTCGCCGCTGCTGTGGATCGCGACGCCGGCCGAGTCGTAGCCGCGGTATTCGAGACGGCGCAGGCCGTCGAGGAGAATGGGAGCCGTGTCGTCGTCACCGACGTAACCCACGATGCCGCACATGAACGTCGTTCCTCCGTTGGCCGTCCTGTGCTCCGGGACGGCGAGAGAACAGATAGGCCCCCGCGAGACGAACGAGCCGGGAGATGCGATTCCGCACCCCCGGCCCGTGTAGCACGCGCGACGCGATCACGCCGATCGCGGCGGATTCCTGCGGTGTCTGCGTTATTCGGCGGCCGCCGCGGGCGTCGCACCTTCCGCGGGGAACGACGAGATCTCGCGGCCATCGGCGTCGACGACCCGCACCGGGCCCCAGCGTCGCATCGGCTGGGCGATCACCTCGGCGTCGCCGACGATCACGACGAGCGCCTGATCGGGGCGGATATGGGTGCGCGCGGCCGTCAGCGCCTGGTCCGGCGTGACGTTGCGGACGTCCGAACGGTACGTGTCGAAGTAGTCGTCGGGCAGCCCGTAGAGGCGAAGGTCCGAGACCATGCCCGCGATGCGTCCCGCGGTGTCGATCTGGAGCGGGAACGAGTCCGACAGATACCGCTGCGCGTTGTTCACCTCGTCCTGCGGCGGTGCCTCGGTGACGATGCGCTGCAGGTGCTCCATGAACGCGTCCATCGCGGCCGGCGTGCGATCGACGTCGGGGTGCTCGGGGTCGCGACCCACCGAGCCACGCGCGCGGAACGGCCCGGCGATCGGCAGCTCGTCGACGCTCGAGTACGCGCCGTACGTGAGGCTGCGCCGCTCGCGCAGATCGCTGAAGAGACGCGACGCCGCCGAGCCACCAAGCACCTGGTTCGCGACCTCGAGCGGCACCCAGTCCGGGTGCGAGCGCGGGATCGCGAGGTTGCCCACCGCGATCACCGACTGCGCCGAGCCCGGGCGATGCACGATGAGCACTTCGCGTTGCGTGCGCTGCGGCACGTCGGGCAGCTGCGCCTGCGCGACCTCGCGACGACGCCAGCGACCGAACGCGCGCTCCGCGGCTGCCTGCACCTGCTCCGGCGTCACGTCGCCCGCGACGACCAGGAACGCGTTGTTCGGCACGAAGTGATCGCGGTGCCAATTCGCGAGGTCGGTGCGACGCGCGCGCTCGAGCGTCTGCGGCGTCAGGTCGACCTGCGCGTACGGATGCGAGCCGTAGGCCGCCTGATAGAACGCGCGCCGCGCGAGCGTCGCCGCGTCCGCGTACTCGACGCGGAGGCGATCGGCCTCGCGCGCCTTGAGGCGACGCAGCTCCTGCTCGTCGAAGCGCGGGCTCTGCGCGATGTCCGCGAGCAGATCCATGACGGTGTCGAGGTGCTCCGACAGCGCGCGCATCTGGAGCACCACCTGCGCCTGATCGTCGCCCACGAAGAGGTCGGCGCCGAGGTACTCGATCTGCTCCGCGAGCTGCGCGCTGGTGCGACGGCGCGTGCCCTCCTTGAGCATCTTCGCGACGAGGCGCGACAGGCCCGGGAGCTGCTCGGGCGACGACGCGAGACCGCTGCGCACCACGAGCCGCACGTACACGAGCGGCAGCGCGTTGGTGCGCACGGTGTTCACCTCGAGGCCGTTCGCGAGCGTGGTGCGCGCGATCGGCGGAAGGTGCACGTCACGCGCGGGGCCCGACGCAGGAGGCGGCACGCGCGGAGCCTCGGCCTGCGCCTGCTCGCCACCGCCGCCGGTGTTCTCGGCTTCGGTCGTCGTGGTCGTGCTCGGCCCGCCGCACGCGACGAGCGAGAGCGCGATCAGCAGCGACGAGATTCGCTTCGTCATCGCGCACCTCCTTCCGCGCTCTCTTCGGCGCGCGGCGCGGGCACCACGTCGAGCACGGTGCGGTTCGTCTCCGCGAAGTACCGGCCGGCGACGCGCTCGATGTCGTCGCTCGTCACCGCGAGATAGCGATCGAGCTCGGCGCGGATCAGCTCCGCGTCACCCCAGTACATCTCGAACTCCGCGAGGTTCTTCGCGCGATCGAGGTTGCTCTGGAGGCCGAACACGAACGACGCGCGCACGCGATTGCGCAGCTTCTCGAGCTCGCGCTCCGGGATGCCCTCGCGCGCGATGCGCTCGATCGCCGCGTAGATGAACGGCCGCACTTCTGCGCCGGTGTGCCCTTCGGCGACGAGCGCGAAGATCGACAGCAGATCGGGGCCGCGTCGATCGTCGGTCGCGACGTAGATCTCCGAGACGAGCTCGCGCTGCTTCACGAGCTCCTGGTAGAGGCGCGACGACTCGCCGTCGCCGAGCGCGAGGGCGAGCATCTCGAGCGGATAGTGATCGGCCTCGCGCGACTGCGGGATGTGGTACGCGACGTGGAACGCGGGAAGGTCCGCGAGCATGTCCTGCATCGTGTCGGTGCGCTCCGCCGTCTGCGGCGCGATGTCGCCGGGCGCGTAGGGCGGCACCTCGCGCGACGGGATGTTCCCGAAGTAGCGCCGCACGAGCTCCATCGCCTGATCGGGATCGAAGTCACCGGCGATCGAGAGCACCGCGTTGCTCGGCGAGTAGTACGTCTGCCAGAACTCCTGCACCGCCGAGAGCGGCGCGTCGACGAGGTCCTGCGTGTCGCCGATCGTCGAGTGCGCGTAGGGCCAGTAGTCGCCGTACGCGAGCTCGTTGATGCGCAGGAACGAGAGCGCGTACGGGCGGTTCTCGTAGCTCTGCTGGCGCTCCTGGATGACGACCTGCGTCTGGTTGTCGAAGTTGAACTCGTTGACGGCGAGCGAGCGCATGCGATCCGACTCGAGGAACAGCCCGAGCTCGAGCTCGTTCGCGGGCAGCGTCTCGAAGTAGTTCGTGCGGTCCTCGCTCGTCGTGCCGTTGAGCGATCCGCCGCGGTTCATGATCAGCGAGAAGTGCTCGCCGCGCTGCACGTTCGCCGAGCCCTGGAACATCATGTGCTCGAACAGGTGCGCGAACCCCGAGCGCCCTCGGACCTCGTTGCGCGAGCCCACGTCGTAGTAGACGGCGATCGCGACGGTGGGCACCGTCGGGTCGGGGTTCAGCACCACGCGCAGCCCGTTGTCGAGACGCTCGCGGCGGATCGCGAGACGCGACAGCGGAGAGCTCGCCGCCTCCGCGGGGGCGGCGCCGGCCTGCGCGCTCGTCGGGCGATCCTGCGCATCGACGTGGGTCAGATGCGACGCCGTTCCCACCAGCGCGGCCGTCGCGCCGAGGAACGCGACCGCCATCGCGGCGCGCTTCGGTCGTTCGGTCATCAAGGCTCCTCCTCTTCGCGGCCTACCTAACACCCGCGCGCACGATCGCCCACGAGGCTTGACCCAACCGCTCGAACGCTGGAGTCTTCCCGGTCCACCCAAATGACCGCAGCCGTCCTCTCGATCGGGACCGAGCTCACCCGCGGCGAGCTGGTGAACACCAACGCGAGCTGGCTCGCGGAACGCCTCACGTTGCTCGGCTTCGAAGTGCAGGAGCTGCGCGTCGTCGACGACGACGTCGGGCGCATCGTCGAGACGCTGAGAGCGCTCGCCTCGAAGCACCGCGTGATCGTCGCGACCGGAGGTCTCGGCCCGACCACGGACGACCTCACGACGATCGCCGCGGCCCAGGCGCTGGGTGTCGGGCTCGAGCGCCACGAGCCTTCGCTCGACGCGATCCGTCGTCGCTTCGCGAAGCTCGGTCGCGAGATGTCGAAGACGAACGAGAAGCAGGCGGACTTCCCGATCGGCGCGACGATCCTGCCCAACGCGGTGGGCACCGCGCCGGGCTTCGCGATCGAGCTCGACGGCGCGCGCGTCTTCTTCCTGCCCGGTGTGCCCTTCGAGATGCGCCGCATCGTCGAGGATCACGTCGAGCCCGCGATCGCGTCGCTCGCCGAGCGCACGACGCACCAGATCCGGCTGCGCACGTTCGGGCTCCCCGAGTCGGTCGTCGGCGAGAAGCTCTCGGGCATCGAGGAGAGCGAGCCCGCGGTGACGCTCGGCTATCGCGCGTCGTTCCCCGAGATCGAGGTGAAGGTGCTCGCGCGCGCGAGCAATCACGCGGAGGCCGAGGGGATCGCGCGTCGCATCGCGCAGACCGTGCGCGATCGCCTCGGTGACGCGGTGTTCGGCGAGACCGACGACACGTTCGCGGGCTACGTCGGGCAGATGCTGCGCGATCGCGGGCTCACGCTGGCGATCGCGGAGTCGTGCACCGGCGGGATGATCGGCGCGATGGTGACGAGCGTGCCCGGAAGCTCCGAGTACCTGTTGCTCGACGCGGTCACGTACTCGAACGCGGCGAAGCACGATCTGCTGGGCGTCGACGTCGAGCTGATGCGGCACCACGGCGCGGTGAGCGGCGAGGTCGCAGGCGCGATGGCGGAAGGCGCGCTCGCGCGCGCCGATGCGCACCTCGGCGTGGCGGTGACGGGCATCGCGGGCCCCGGTGGCGGCACCGACGCGAAGCCGGTCGGCACCGTGTGGTTCGCGCTCGCGCAGCGCGGCGCGCCGACGGTGACGCGCACGATGAACCTCCCGGGCGATCGCGAGCGCATCCGGACGCTCGCGTCGTACGTCGCGCTGAAGATGGTCGCCGACGCGGCGATCTCGCGCGGACGGGCCTGAGCGCGTCAGTCGCGGCCCATCCGCGACGTCAGGCGTTCCGTTCGAGGCCGGAGCGGTGTCGGCCTCTGGACAATCCATACTGAACAAGATATCAGCATGGGCGCGCGGCCCCGCCCGAACGGCGGATCGCGCGCACCGGCATCGCATGGCCAGCGGCATCGCAGAGGATGCCGCGACGCCGCCCAATCAGGCGGCACGCAAGGGAAGGCACGACGAGATGGCGACCGACTCGAACAAGGAGAACAAGGAGAAGGCGCTGAGCCTCGCGCTCGGCACCATCGAGAAGACGTTCGGCAAGGGCGCGATCATGCGCCTCGGAGACGCCGAGCAAACCAAGGACGTCGCGATCATCCCGTCGGGCTCGGTGGCCCTCGACATCGCGCTGGGCGTCGGTGGGTATCCGCGCGGGCGCATCATCGAGATCTTCGGCCCGGAGTCGAGCGGCAAGACGACGCTGACTCTCCATGCGATCGCCGAGGTGCAGAAGCAGGGCGGCGTGGCGGCGTTCATCGACGCGGAGCACGCGCTCGACGTCTCGTACGCGAAGAAGCTCGGCGTGAACACCGAGGAGCTGCTCGTCTCGCAGCCCGATCACGGTGAGCAGGCGCTCGAGATCGCCGACACGCTGGTGCGCAGCGGCGCGGTCGATCTGATCGTCGTCGACTCGGTCGCCGCGCTCGTGCCCAAGGCCGAGATCGAGGGCGAGATGGGCGACCAGCACGTCGGCCTCCACGCGCGCCTGATGAGCCAGGCGCTGCGCAAGCTGACCGCGACGGTCCACAAGTCGAACTGCACGATGTTCTTCATCAACCAGATCCGGATGAAGATCGGCGTGATGTTCGGCTCGCCGGAGACCACGACGGGCGGCAACGCGCTCAAGTTCTACGCGTCGCAGCGCCTCGACATCCGGCGCGTCGGCACGATCAAGACGGGCGATCAGGCGGTCGGCAACCGGGTCCGCGTGAAGGTCGTGAAGAACAAGCTCGCGCCGCCGTTCGTCGAGTGCGAGTTCGACGTGATGTTCGGCAAGGGCATGAGCCGCTCGGGTGACGTGCTCGATCTCGGTGCCGAGATGGGCATCATCGAGAAGTCGGGCGCGTGGTACAGCTGCCAGGGCGAGCGCATCGGGCAGGGACGCGACAACGCGCGCCTCTACCTGGAGCAGCACCCGGAGACGATGGCGTGGGTCGAGAACCAGATCCTCGAGAAGCACGGGCTCAGCCGCGGCGGCGCAGCCGCGACGGCGCCCGAGGCCTCCGAGGAGAAGCCGAACGGCGCCTCGGATCGTCGCTCGCGCGCGCGCAACTGAGCGTGATCGTCGCCGCGCTCGCGATGATGATCGCGAGCGCGTGCGGCGGGTCTTCGGCTTCGTCGGCACGTCCAGCCGTCGGCGCGGCCGAGCGCGTGCGCTGGGGCGGCGCGCTCGTCGATCTCGTGCCGCGCGATGCGACCGTCGTCGTGATCGCGCGGCCCGAGGAGATGCTGCGCGAGGGCGCCGCGCGCGCCGTGCTCGAGGCGATCGCGCCGGACGAGCACCTCGAGCGATATCGCCAGCACACCGGGATCGATCCGCGGCGCATCGAGGAGCTGGTCTGGGCGGAGAGCCGCGCAGGCTCGCTGTTGCTCGTGCGCGGTCCGTTCTCCGCGCCGCTCGCGGTGGCCGAGATGGGCCATCGGATGCTGCCGATCGAGTCGAGCTCGGAGGCGCCCTTCGTGCGGCGAGCCGGGCACTACCAGGGCGCGCGTCGGGATCTGGTCGCGCTCGCGGATCACGTGCTCGCGGTGATCAGCGGGTCGCCCGAGCTCGCCGAGGACGTGCTCGGGCGTGCGCGGCATGGCGAGGCGGGTGGAGCGCTCGGCGCGGAGCCTGCCGCGTCGCTGCTGATGGCGCACCGGAGCTCACCGCTCGTCGTCGTCGCACCGCAGCCCCTCGGGCTGCCGCCCGGCTCGGGCGTCGCGCTCCTGCTGGCGCGCGAGAGGGCGATGCTCGTCGCGGGCACGCCGCGAGGCGAGCGCGATATCGGGCTCGTCGCCGAGCTGCGGGGCGAGTTCCCGCCGGGCGCGGACGAGAACTTCCGCGCGCTGTTCGCGTCGCTCGCGTCGAGCGATCTCGGTGTCGCGATCGGAATGCCCGCAGCCCTCGAGACGTTCACGGTCGACGCGGACGCCGAGCACGTCGTGCTCCGCGCGACGATCCCCGCGGGGACCCTGGCCGCGGCGCTGCGGGTCCTGTTCGAGGCGGAGATCACGGAGCTGGTCGAGGGGACGCCGGAGCACGGCGGCGCCCCGACGAGTGCTCTCACAGCTCCGTAAGTGCGCGAAATCGCAAGATGTTTTGCGAGACTGGCCGATTGACCGGAGAGCCGGATTCTGCTATACATGGCGCCTCTCGCGGTCTGCCCTCACGTACCGTGAGGCTCTCCGCGGGGCCGCACCCGGGAATGCCCGACCTGCGCCTACGCCACCCGGCTGACGCGCAGGCGCCCGGTTGATGGGCCACACGGCCGAGCTCGGTCGTGGCTCGGGATGGGTGCCGAGGAGGTCAGCGAATGGATTTCAAGGTCGGCGAGAAGGCGGTCCATCCCTATCACGGCGTCGGTGAGGTGACGGCCGTCGAGACCAAGGAGATCGCCGGTCACAAGAAGACCTTCTACATCCTCCGGATCGTCGAGAGCGGCATGAAGGTGATGGTCCCCACCGACGCCGCGCAGCGCATCGGCCTCCGCGCCGTGATCTCGAAGAAGGAGGCGGACAAGGTCCTCGCCGTCCTCAAGGACACGAAGTTCGCCGTCACCGCGCAGCCGTGGAACCGCCGTCAGCGCGAGTACGTCGAGATGCTGAAGAGCGGATCGCCGGTCGAGGTCGCGAAGGTGCTTCGCGACCTGACGCGGCTGAAGTCGGACAAGGATCTCTCGTTCGGCGAGCGTCGCCTGCTCGATCAGGCGCGCAGCCTCCTCGTCACCGAGCTCGCGCTCGCGCGGCGCTGCAAGGAAGACCGCGTCGAAGCGGAGATCCAGGGGATCCTCGCGAGCTGATCGCGACGCCGCGTCGAACGCGAAACGCCCACGGACCATGCGGTCCGTGGGCGTTTCTGTTGTCGTCGGGTCAATCAGCCGAGGTTCAGCGTCACGCCGAACGAGATGTACGGATTCCCGACGCGCAGCGTGAGCGAGACGACGTCTCCGAGGTGCAGGCTGCCTCCGACCGCCGCGATGACCCACGCGCCGACGTGATCGCCGTAGTCGACGTACCCTCGGTAGAAGAGCGACGGCGGCAGGTACACCTGGAAGCCGAGCTCGGCGAACGCGCTCCACGTGTCGGAGAAGTAGAACTCCCAGTGCAGCGCGACCGGGAAGCCCATCGCGAAGCGGTACTCGTGCCCCGCGCAGGGATCGCCCGGATCGTTGCGATAGCAGCCCCAGTCGTCGACGAAATAGAAGTCGCCGCCGAAGTTGATGTAGACGGCGTTGTCGATCGACGGAACGAAGCCGTTGTGCAGGATGGGGATGCCGAAGCGCGCGCCGCCTGCGAAGCCGAACCCGTACCACGCGAGCCCACCGTGGAACTCGAGCTGGAACGGGCGCGTGCCCGTGAACGGCTGGTCGATGCGATGATCGGCGCGGGCAGCGGGCGCCGCGGACGTCAGCGTCGCGACGCCGAGCGCCAGCGCGACGAGCCACGCGTTCCTGCGAGATGTCATGCGTCGTCTCCTCCTTCGGCCCGGAGACTAGGCCGACCGCGCATGCATGGCCAAATGCCGTCCGACCTTCATCGCGGACGGCCGCGCGCGCTTGCGCTGCCACGTGCGCGCGCTACGTGCGGCGCATGGATGCAAGCGCGCTCGCGTACGACGCGAAAGGGCTCGTCACCGTCGTCGTGCAGGATCGACTCACCGGCGAAGTGAGGATGCTCGCGCACGCGAACGAGGACGCGATCCGCGCGACGATGACGAGCGGCGAGGGGCACTTCTGGTCGCGCTCGCGCGGCGCGCCGTGGAAGAAGGGCGAGACGAGCGGGCACGTGCTGCGCGTGCACGAGGTGTGGGCCGACTGCGATCGCGACGCGGTCGTGTACCTCGTCGATCCCGAGGGCCCGAGCTGCCATACCGGCGCGCAGAGCTGCTTCTTCGAGCGCGCGATGGGCGGCGTCGAAGGGCGCGCGCTTCCGATGCTCGTGCGCCTCGAGGACGCGCTCGAGGCGCGCGCGAATTCGAGCGCCGAGAAGAGCTACACGAAGTCGCTGCTCGAGAAGGGCGCGCCGAAGATCGTCGCGAAGATCCGCGAAGAAGCCGACGAGCTCTCGCGCGCGATCGAGAGCGAGAGCGACGAGCGCGTCGTCAGCGAAGCGGCCGACGTGCTCTATCACGTGATGGTCGGTCTGCTTCATCGGCGCGTCCCGCTGCGCGCGGTGCTCGCGGAGCTCGCGAAGCGCTTCGGCACGTCGGGCCACGACGAGAAGGCGAGCCGCACGGGCTCGGCTTGACCCTCCGTCCGGCGCGGCAGTAGGGTGCCCGCCCCGTTTCACGAGGAGACTCTCGAACATGAAAGACGCGCACCTCTACACGCTCGACGGATGGGCACTCGTGCTCGGCGCCTCGAGCGGGTTCGGCGAGGCGACGAGCATCGCGCTCGCGCGCGCGGGCATGAACATCATCGGCGTGCACCTCGATCGTCGCGCGGGCATGGCGCACGTCGAGGAGATCAAGCGCGCGATCCAGGACGCGGGGCGCGAGGCGCTCTTCTTCAACGTCAACGCGGCCGACGAGACGAAGCGCAACGAGACGCTCGACGAGGTGAAGCGTCAGCTCGACGCGAAGGGCGGCAAGATCCGCGTGCTGCTCCACTCGCTCGCGTTCGGGACGCTGAAGCCGTACTGGTCGGGCGCCGAGGATCCCGCGTCGAACATCAACAAGGCGAACATGGACATGACGCTCGACGTCATGGCTCACAGCCTCGTGTACTGGACGCAGGACACGCTGCGTCGCGGGCTCTTCGGCGACGACGCGCGCATCTACGGCATGACGTCGGCCGGCAACACGACGGTGTGGAGCGGCTACGGGGCGGTGAGCGCGGCGAAGTGCGCGCTGGAGTCGCACCTTCGTCAGCTCGCGATCGAGCTCGCGCCGCACGGCATCAGTGCGAACGCGATCGAGGCGGGCGTGACCGACACGCCGGCGCTCTCGAAGATCCCGGGCAGCGACGTGATGAAGCAGCAGGCGATCGCGCGGAACCCGAACAAGCGGCTCACGACCGTGCAGGACGTCGCGCAGTGCATCGTCGCGCTCTCGATGCCGGCGACGCGCTGGATGACGGGCAACGTCATCCGCGTCGACGGTGGCGAGAAGATCGCAGGCTGAACGGTGGAGAGAGCAGGGCGCGAGTCGACGTAGCCGATTCGTGCCCGCTCAGCCGGAGACGAAGCGGCCGTCGCGCAGCGTGAAGCGCGTCGGGCCCGGCAGCGCGGCGTGGGGCTCGGGGTGCTCCGGATCACCGGGGAGCGCGAGGATCCACGTCCCGTCACCGAGGTCACGGAACACCGGGCGCACGAGCGGCGGCTTGCGCGCCCGCGCCGCGGCGAGCGCGCTCTGCGCGTCGCGATGCGATGCGAGCTCTTCGAGCGTGCGCAGCGTGGGCGGAGGCAGATCGATGCGCGCTGCGAGGTGCGCGTCGATCGCTGCGCGCGGCGTCATCCACGTCGAGGTGATCGTCTCCGCGTCGTCGTGACGCGCGTCGTGATCGGGCGGGGCGATCGCGAGGAAGAAGCGCGCGTCGAAGCGACGCTGCTCGACGACCGGCGTGACCCAGCGCGCGAAAGGCACCATCGCGCTCGCGTCGAGCGTGAGGTCGAGGTCGTCGCAGAGCGCGCCGAACGCACCGCCCGACGCGATGCGCGCGCGTGCCTCGGGCAGATCGATCGCGCGCGGGCTCGTCGCGAGGAGCACGCCGGACTCTTCGAACGTCTCGCGCATCGCGGCGACGAAGAGCGAGAGCGCGAGCGTCGGATCGATCGGCTCGTCGAGCGCGCGCGCAGCACCTTCGGGATCGAGCCCGCGCACACGCGCGAGCAGCGCGGGCGCGCCATCCGCGTCGTCGAGCTTGCCGCCCGGAAAGACGTACGCGCCGCCCATGAACGCCGCGCCCTTCGTGCGGCGAACGAGGAAGACCTCGAGCCCTGCGTCGCCATCGCGCAGGAGGATCACGGTCGCGGCGGCGCGAGGGGGCGGGCCTTCGCGGAGCGGATCGATGTCGAGCATCGCGCTATTTACGCGTGCGCGGCGCGCGTCGCGCAACGAAAACGCGCGAGGCCGGCGCGCTCTCGCGGCCGGCCTCGGTTCGTGCGCTCGATGATCGAGCGATCAGTCTCCGGTGAGCACGCGCGTCGTCGGCACGCCGATCGCTGCCGCGAGCCGCGCGAGCGTCTCGAGCGACGGCGTGTGCCGTCCCGCTTCGACGCGCGCGATGTTCGGACGGTGGATGCCGGTGCGGCGCGCGAGCTCCGCCTGCGTGAGCCCCGCCGCGAGGCGCAGCGCGCGGATGCGCGCGCCGAGGCGCTGCCCGTCGATCTCGCCGAGCCCACCGCCGTTCACCGCGACCGCGACGACCGCGCCGTTGCTCGATCCGTGGCCGTTGCTCGCGTGCGCAGCAGCGCCGTTCACGCGCACGACGATGTCGTCGGCCGCGAGCTCGAACTGCGCGCCGCTCACGAGCTCGAGCGCCGCGCGATGCGCGTCGTCCGTCAGCGTGATCGACGCGACGTCGCTGCGATCGTCCGACGGATGCGCGGGGCGCGGCACGAGCATCGCGGAGCCATCCGCGAGGATCGCGAGCAGCTCACCACCGCGCGGCGAGACCGTGAGGTACTCGAAGCGGCGCGAGCGACGCGCGCCCGCACGACGCGCGAGCACTGCAGACACGCGCGGCACGTCGTCCGCGCTGCGCGCGACGAGGCCCACGCAGAGATCGTCGACGAGATCGTCCACCGAAGACATCGCGTCGTTCGGGGGCAGCATCACCGCCGGCATCGCGCCCACGGCGCGCGCGAGGCCGAGATGCGCGAGCAGCTCGTCCTCGTCGTACACGCCCGCCGCGGCATCCACGACGATCGCGGAGTCGCGCTCGAGGCGTTCTGGGAGCTGCTCCGGTCGCGCCGTCGAGACGCCGAGGCCGAGGCTCTCCAGCACCGGCTTCCATGCGGTCTCGAACGAAGAACGATCGGTGAACAGCGTGACGCTCGCCGACATCGGTGCTTCTACTCCTCCAGGACCCGAGGTTCGCTCGGGCCGTCCTTCATCCGCGCGCGCACACGGGACGATCCCCCGTGGCGCGCACGCGCGAACCGACGACACGTGTGCGTCGTGAGTCATGCCGATCCGACGGGGATCGCTGCGTCGTTCGCGGGCTGATCCGCGTGGTGCGTTCGACCGTCGGGGCCATGGCGCGGGTCACGATGGAGCCACACGATGCGGCTCTCCGCAAGTCGCGCGATGCACCATCGCTCGGACCTCGCGGTGATCATTCTGCGAGCCGTCGAGCGATGCTCAGGCCACCGCGCGCACACGCGCGGGATCACGACGCGGCGCGCGCTCGATCGCATACGAGAGCGCGAGCATCGCGCCGACGAGCAGCACGAATCCGACTGCCCACGCGCCGAATCCGAGCTTGCGCTGCAGCGGGATTCCGGCGAGGCCGTACGCGAATTCGAGGTGCACCGCGTACACGACCAGCGAGTGTCGTCCGAGGAGCGCGAGCGCGCGCGTCGCACGCAGCGCGCGCGGCGCGAACGTCGCGATCAGCGCTGCGCTCGCCGTGATCACCGACGCGTTGAACACGAGACGACCCAGGCTGCGCAGCGACGGCGCGAGGGCGAGCACCGCGCGCGAGACGGGCCACGGCTCCCACGCGAGCGCGGCGATCACGAGCGCGGCGAGCGCGACGATCAGCGGACGCGAGACGTTCGGCAGCGCCCACGCGTGATCGAGGCGCAGCTCGCTCGCGCGCAGCCGCAGCGCCACCGAGGCGCCGAGCAGCGAGTACGCGAGCCACGGGAAGAGCGGGAACCCGTGCGGACGCACTGCGTCGCGCGCGATCCAATCGGCGATGGCATCGGGCAGCACGCGCTGCGGCACGCCCGCCACGTCCCACGCGAGCGATGCGACGGTGATCGCGCCGACACCGAAGATCCACGCGCGCGTGCGCAGCGGGAGCGCGCGCACCGCGTGGAGCGCGAGCGACGTGACCACGAGCGCGGCGCCGATCCCGTGCAGCACGTCGATGCGCGGCAGGAGCGACGCACCGTCGCGTGTGACGTGATCGAGCTGCGCCGCGACGAAGCGCGCCGCGACGAGCCCGGCGACCGCGAGCCCGACGCGCACCTGTGCGCTGCGCTTCCGATCGTCGATCGCGAGCGCGAAGAGCCCGAGCGCGAGCGCCATCGCGATCGCGGTCGGCACGTTGCGCATCTGCAGCACGGCCGCGCGATCGACGGTCCACGCGTAGAGCGAGAGCGCGTACCCCGCGAGCGCGATGCGCATCCCGCGCCGCACGCCCGCCCACGTCTGCGCTGCGGTCGGCTGGAGCGGTGACGCGAGCGCGCTCGACACGCCGGCCAGCAGCAAGAACGAAGGCGCGGCGAGACCTCCGATCAGCTCGGCCGCGACGAACCCACCGCTCTCGCGCGCAGCGCCGGCGAGCCACGCGTGCGCGGTGTGCCACTCGATCATCGCGAGCACCGCGAGGCCCCGCACCGCGTCGACCACACCGATCCGCGGCGCTCTCCTCGGCGCATCCGAAACAGGCGCGGAACTCATCGAAATCTCGTCGTTTCGTGACACGGGAGCGGCGCTCGGGCGATCGTTGACACTCGTTTTGCCCTCTGCTACCCCACGCCACCCTTCGGGGCCCCCGACCGCACGGCAATCGCATTGCGGCCTGGTTCTCGCGGCCGAGCTCGCGTGCTCTCCCTCGTCGTTCGGGGGCGCGCGAGCGCGGCGGAACGTGACAGTGGAGGCGGGTGGTGTTCAAGTCGATCTGCATCTTCTCCGGTCATGCGAACCCCAAGCTGGCCGAGTCGATCGCCGACTACCTCCAGATCCCCGTCGGTCGGGTGAAGATCTCGAACTTCTCCGACGGTGAGGTCTTCTCCGAGATCCAGGAGAACGTGCGCGGCGTCGACGTCTACGTCGTGCAGCCGACCTGCGCGCCGGTGAACGACAACCTCATGGAGCTGCTCGTCACCGTCGACGCGCTGAAGCGCGCGTCCGCGGGCTCGATCACCGCCGTCATTCCTTATTACGGCTACGGGCGCCAGGACCGGAAGGTCGCGCCGCGCACGCCGATCACCGCGAAGCTCGTCGCGGACCTGCTCACGAGCGCGGGCGTCTCGCGCGTGGTCTCGATGGACCTCCACGCCGGCCAGATCCAGGGCTTCTTCAACGTGCCCTTCGATCACCTCTACTCGATGCCGGTGTTCCTCGACTACCTGCGTCCGCGGCTCACCGAGGGCACGGTGTTCGTCTCGCCGGACGCCGGCGGCGTCGAGCGCGCACGCGCCTACGCGAAGCGCCTCAAGGGCGACCTCGCGATCATCGACAAGCGTCGCGCGAAGGCGAACGTCAGCGAGGTGATGAACATCGTCGGCGACGTCGAAGGACACGACTGCGTGCTCGTCGACGACATGATCGACACCGCGGGCACGCTGACGAACGCGGCGGCGGCGCTCAAGGAGCGCGGCGCGAAGCGCATCTTCGCGACCGCGACGCATCCCGTGCTCTCCGGCCCCGCGGTGAAGCGCATCGCCGAGTCGGCGATCGAAGAAGTCGTCGTCACCGACACGATCCCGCTCCGCGACGAGGCGAAGGCGTCGGGCAAGTTCACCCAGCTCTCGGTCGCGCGCCTGCTCGGCGAGGCGATCAAGCGCATCCACAACAGCGACTCCGTGAGCTCTCTCTTCGTTTGAGCTCCAACGATTCGCTTCGTGGCGCGACGGCGCGAGGCGGGATCGACGACTGACACGAACCGCCGCATCGGATCGAGGAAAGAGACATGGATTCCCAGACGCTGAAGGCTGAGGTCCGCAATTCGAGCGGAAAGGGGCCGGCGCGTCAGCTCCGTATGAAGGGGCTGATTCCGGCGGTGTTCTACGGGCCGGGCAAGAGCCCCACGAACCTCGCGGTGTCGCCCGAGTCGCTCGCCAAGGTGCTGAGCGGCGCGTACGGCCGGAACCAGCTCGTCGAGCTGGACATCGCGGGCACGAAGGAGCTGGCGCTCGTCCGGGATCTCGAGGTCGAGCCCGTCACGCGCGAGCTGCTGCACGCCGACTTCTACTCGGTGTCGAAGGAGCGTGAGGTCCGCGCCCGCGTTCCCTTCACGACGAAGGGCCGCGCGCTCGGCGTCCAGAAGGGCGGCAAGCTCCGCGTCGTCTACCGCGACCTTCCGGTCGTGGGCACGCCGGACAAGATCCCGGCGAGCATCGAGATCGACGTCTCGGCGCTCGACACCGCGCAGTCGTACCGCGTGAAGGAAGTCGCGATGCCCGCGGGCGTGCGCATCGACTTCCCGGCCGAGCGCGTCGTCGCGTCGATCGAGAGCAAGGAGAAGGAAGCCCCGGAGGAGGGCGCCGAGGGTGGCGCGCCTGCGGCGGCGGCCGCGGCTCCTGCGGCGGCGGCGAAGGCTGCTCCTGCGAAGGACGACAAGAAGAAGAAGTGATCGGGCGCGCTGCCTGATCCTTCACCTCCTCGAAGGCTCCGCCGATGTGGCTGATCGTCGGGCTCGGGAACCCCGGGCCGAAGTACCGGAACACCCGGCACAACGTCGGCTTCATGGTCGTCGATCGGCTCGCCGATCGCGCGTCGGCGGGGCCCTTCAAGGAGAAGTTCAAGGGCGAGTGGTGCAAGGCGACGATCGCGGGGCGCGACGTCGTGCTGCTCAAGCCCCTGACGTTCATGAACCTGTCCGGAGAGTCGCTCCAGCAAGCGATGGCGTTCTTCAAAACGCCGCTCTCCGAGGTGCTCGTGATCCACGACGAGCTCGACCTCGCGTACCGCGACGTGCGCGTGAAGGTCGGCGGTGGAGCGGCGGGGCACAACGGCCTCAAGTCGATCGTGCAGCACTGCGGCGGGCCCGACTTCGCGCGGGTGCGCATCGGGATCGGCCGACCCCCCAAGGGATCCACTGAATCGTGGGTGCTCGGCGAATTCGACACGATGGAGAGCGCCGAGCTTCCCGACGTGCTACAGGCAGCGGCCCTCGCGGCCGAAGCGGTCGTGAAGGACGGGGCCCAAGCGGCCCAGAACAAGTTCAACGCGCGCCCGAAGGCGCCTTCCGAGAAGGCCTGAAGGGAACGCGGTGAAGAGACGGCGAGCGCATGGTGCGCCCGCCGTCTTCCTCGCTCCGGGCGGATGCATCGCAGACGACCCGGGGCCTCAGACCGAGAGGAATCCACACCGAATGCAGCAGTCCGCAGCAGCGACGAGCAAGCGTCTCGCCCGCGAGTACGAGCTCGTCTACATCCTCACGCCGAACGTCGACCCCGACGACGCCGACAAGGTCGCGACCCGTATCCAGGAGGTCGTCGCGCGCCTCGGCGGCAAGATCACGAAGGTCGACTCGTGGGGCCGCCGTCGCCTCGCGTACCCGATCAAGAAGAGCTCGCGCGGCGTCTTCGTGTACGTGCGCTACATCGGCTTCAACGACCTCGTCGCGGAGCTCGAGCGCAACCTGCGCAACGCCGACGCGGTCATCCGCTTCCAGACCGTGCGCCGCGAGGGCGTGTTCGACCTCGCCGAGGTGACGGTCGATCCGGAAGAGGCGAAGTTCTCGCGCATCGAGGCGGCGCCGCTCGAGGAAGAGCCGGAGCCGAGCTTCGAGGAGCGCCTCGGCCTCACGCAGAAGCCGCGTGAGCGCGAAGAGGAGGACTTCCTCGACATGGGCGACGAGGACGACGTGGTCCCTGGGGCGGAGAAGCCCGAGGACGAGACCACCGAGAAGTGAACCGCATCGGACGAAAGGAGCACTGAGACATGAAGTTCTATGCACGTCCGATGATGGACGACGATCGTCGTGGTGGTCGTGACGACGGCGGCAGCCAGCCGCCGCCGGGGCGCGGTGGGGCGGACGATCCGCTCGGGCTGCGCCGTCGCGCGGGCCGCAAGCGCGCGCCCGCGTTCACCGCGGATCCCGACTTCTCGTTCGACTACAAGGACCCGCAGACGCTGAAGCACTTCATCACTGAGCGCGGCAAGATCGTGCCCCGTCGCATCAGCGGTCTCTCGGCCAAGCAGCAGCGCGACCTCACGCGCGCGATCAAGCTCGCGCGCAAGATCTCGCTGCTCCCGTACACCGGAGTGAAGTGAGCCATGGCCGCGCACATCCAGGTCGTCCTGAAGGACGACGTCGAGAACCTGGGCAAGAGCGGTGAGCTGGTGCGCGTGCGCCCCGGCTACGCGCGCAACTACCTGCTCCCGCGTGGCCTCGCCGCGCTCGCCACGCGCGGCAACATCGCGCAGATCGAGCACGAGAAGGCCGTCGCGACGGCGCGCGCCGCGAAGCTGAAGGGCGACGCGGAGGCCGTCTCGAAGACGCTCTCGGGCATCAAGGTCGAGATCGCGGTGCAGGCGGGCGAGGGCGACAAGCTCTTCGGCTCGGTCGGCACCAAGGACATCGCCGAGGCGCTCGAGAAGAAGGGCCAGAAGGTCGATCGCAAGAAGATCGTCCTCGCCGAGAACATCAAGACCGTGGGCGACCACGACGTGGCGATCAAGCTCGGCTACGACGTGACCGCGACCATCAAGGTCAGCGTCGTCAAGGCGTGAGCCGCACGCGCGCGTGAAGCGCGCGCGAAAATGAGGAAGCCGACGATCGCGGATGCGGTCGTCGGCTTCGTCGCTTAGTGTTTGCTGCTTCGCGGTCTCACCGCCGCGAATCTCGACGGTCCTGCATGACGGCGATGTTCGACGAGGCGGGCAGCGGGGAGCGCAGCTTCTCGCGAGGTGACTCGGGCGCAGCCGGAGGGCGCGTTCCTCCACACTCGCTCGAGGCCGAACGCGCGGTGCTCGGCGGCGTGCTGCTCGAGAACAGCGCGCTCAACACCGTCACGCAGATCCTGAGCGGCGACGACTTCTACTCGCGCGCGAACGGGCTCGTGTTCGACGCGATGTGCGAGCTCTTCCGGCGCGGTCAGCCGGTCGACACCGTCACGCTGCGCGCGTGGCTGGTCGATCGCGGTCAGCACCAGAAGGCGGGCGGCGACGAGCACCTGCTCGGGCTCACGAACACGATCCCGACCGTCGCGAACATCGAGCACTACTCGCAGATCGTCCGCGAGAAGGCCACGGTGCGCCGGCTGATCACCGCGTGCCACGAGATCGCGGCCACCGGGTACGGCGACTACGGCGAGCCCGCGGAGTACCTCGATCAGGCCGAGAAGCGCGTCTTCGAGGTCGGCAAGCAGCACGGCTCGGCGCCCTACGAGCACATCAAGGACGTCGTGCTCCGCACCTTCGAGCAGGTGCAGGAGGCCGCGCGCCGCAAGGAGGCGATCACGGGCCTCCCCACCGGGCTGCACAAGCTCGACGAGATGACCGCGGGCCTCAAGGGCGGCGAGCTGATCATCATCGCGGGCCGCCCCGGCATGGGCAAGACCGCGTTCGCGCTGAACGTCGCGATCGCCGCGTGTCAGCAGCGCGGCGTGCCGATCGCGGTGTTCTCGCTCGAGATGCGCAAAGAGGAGCTCGTCCGACGACTCCTCTGCAGCGAGGCGAAGGTCGACGGTGGTCGCATGCGCACGGGCATGCTGAGCCGCGAGGACTGGGCGCGCCTCGCGAGCTCCGCGGGCCCGCTCACGGAGATGCCGTTCTTCATCGACGACACGCCGGCGATCACGCTGATGCAGCTGCGCGGCAAGGCGCGTCGTCTGAAGTCCGAGAACCACGGCAAGCTCGGCATGATCGTCATCGACTACCTCCAGCTCATGCGCTCGGGCGTGAAGAACGACTCGCGCGAGCAGGAGATCAGCGAGATCAGTCGATCGCTGAAGGGCCTCAGCAAGGAGCTCGACTGCCCGGTGATCGCGCTCTCGCAGCTCAACCGCGGCGTCGAGACGCGCCCCGGCAAGGACAAGCGCCCTCAGCTCGCGGATCTGCGCGAGTCGGGCGCCATCGAGCAGGACGCGGACGTGATCATGTTCGTGTACCGGCCCGAGGTGTACGCGAAGGACGAAGAGCGCGCGCAGCTGCGCGGCCTCGCGGAGATCATCGTCGGCAAGCAGCGCGCGGGCCCGACGGGCATCGTGCGCTGTCGCTTCTTCCACGAGTTCACCCGCTTCGAGAACCTCGCCGAGGGTGAGTTCGAGGACTACGACGGCGGCGGCGACGAATAAGGGAGCTCCCGCGAACACGAATGTCGCGATCGCGACAATCACCCCCTTCAATGCGAGTGAGTCGCGCGGTTATGCTCTCGCGCCTCGGGGAAGCTCGGAAGGGGAGAGCGGGATGTCTTTTCTTCGCGCGTCGTATTCGGTTCTGCTGTGCGCGCTCGTGCTGTCGGTCCCAGCGGGCGCATCGGCGGGTGGGTTCGAGTTCGCGGCGCACGGCACGCGTCAGCTCGGGCGCGGTGGCGCGTGGGCCGCGCGCGCCGACGACCCGCTCGCGCTCTACTACAACCCCGCGATGCTCGCGGACCTGCCGGACTCGCAGGTGCTCGCGAACGTGCACGTCGGGTTCTGGGACGCGTGCGTCGACCGCCAGGGCACGTACGGCAGCGTGATCCCCGGGGGCACCGCGAGCGACAACATCTTCGACAGCGAGGGAGGCAATCCCGACGCGTGGCTCGGCGACGAGATGCCGAGCGTGTGCAACAGCGGCTACCCGCAGCCGATCCCGTGGGTGCTCGGGAGCATCCGGCTCCTGCCGGAGCTCGGCATCGCGTTCGGCATCACCGCGCCGAGCGGCATCGGCAACGCGACGTGGGGCAACACCGGTGAAGGTCGCTTCGGCACCGTGGACACCGCGAACGGCCTGCGCCCGAGCCCGGTGCGCTACGGCCTCGCGCAGCAGGACGTGCTGCTGGCGCATCCGAGCATCGGCGTGGGCTGGCGTCCCGCGGACTTCATCCGCATCGGCTTCACGTTCCAGTGGGGCATCGCGAACGTGCGGTTCATGAACTTCACGAGCGCCGGCGTGCTCGGCGCGCCCGAGGATCCCTTCGGCGACATCCGCACCGAGCTCCACGCGTTCGACTGGTTCGTGCCCGCCGGGATCCTCTCGGTGCACGTCCAGCCGCATCCGAACTTCGACATCATGGTCGGCGGGCGGATCTCCGACGCGATCGGCGGCGCGACCGCCGCGGAGGGCCACCTCGATCTCAACACGAGCTACTTCTCGCGCGACGAGCAGTGGCAGAGCACGCCGAACCGCATCGACGGCGTCACGCTCCGCGCGGGTCAGCCGTGGCAGTTCCAGCTCGCGATGCGCTACGCGGATCGCATCCGTCCTCGCAGCTGGGAGCGCGGGTTCGAGGCGGCCGTGCAGAACGTCGTGAACGACTCGATGTACTCGGAGAATTTCGACATCGAGCTCGACGTCGTCTACGAGCTCAACTCGCAGGTCGGTGACTTCGTCGTGCGCCTCCCGACCGGCGCGTCGGTCATCGCCGGCGGGACCGCGGTGCCGGTGCCTGCGGTGCAGCCGATCCCGCACGGATGGGGCGACGTGCTCGGCATCCGTCTCGGCGGTGACTGGAACATCATCCCCGGACAGATCGCGGCGCGCGCCGGCTTCCACACCGAGATCCCGCTCGCGCAGTCGCGCTATCAGATCCAGGACTTCATCAACGGCTATCGCTTCGGCCTGCACGTCGGCGCGACGTTCCGCATCGAGCGCTTCGACATCTCGATCGCGTACGCGCACATCTTCCAGCTCGACACGACGATCACCGACGGGAACTTCCGCGCGGTGAGCGCGAACAGCTCCGAGGGCATGTGCGCGGGCGGTGGCGGCTACGACCCGAACAACCCGGTCGTCGACGCCGGGTGCTACCCGCAGGGCTACGGCGCGGTGACGAACAACGGCACGTACTCGGCCGAGTACAACGTCCTCTCGGTCGGCGCGACGTACCACTTCGAGTGATCGAATTCGCGAGCCTCGTGCGCCCGCGTGATCTCGTGTGAGATCGCGCGGGCGCGCTCGCTTTCGCTCACAGCACGAGTGGAGCAAACGAGACGCGCGCGGATATCGTCCCTTCGTGCGCGTTCGAATCCTCGGCGGTGGTCCGGCCGGCCTCTATCTCTCGATCCTGCTCAAGAAGCACGACGCTTCGCATGACGTGCAGGTGATCGAGCGCAACGCGCCCGACGACACCTTCGGATGGGGCGTCGTCTTCTCCGACGAGACGCTCTCGAACATCGAGGAGGCGGAGCCCGAGACGTTCGCATCGTTCGCGCGCGACTTCGCGCGCTGGGACGCGCTCGACATCCGCGTGAAGGGCGAGACGATCCGCAGCCACGGGCACGGCTTCGTCGGCATCGCGCGCAAGCGTCTCCTCATGCGCCTCCAGGAGCGCGCGCGCGCGCTCGGCGTGGAGCTCTCGTTCAAGACCGAGGTGAGCGACGTGGACGCGCTCCGTCGCGACTGCGATCTGCTCGTCGGCGCCGACGGGCTCCGCTCGATCGTGCGCACACGCTTCGAGGACGCGTTCCGTCCGACGTTCGACGTGCGCAGAGCGCGCTACGTCTGGCTCGGGAGCACGCAGCGGTTCCCGGCGTTCACGTTCAGCTTCCGCGAGAACGAGCACGGGCTCTTCCAGATCCACGCGTACCAGTTCGACGGCTGCGGCTCGGAGGCGGCGCACTCGACGGTGATCGTCGAGACCGACGAGGAGAGCTGGCGGCGCGCCGGGCTCGAGGGCGCGAGCGAGGAGCAGACGATCGCGTACTGCGAGCGCGTGTTCGCCGACGACCTCGGCGGGCATCCGCTGCTCCCGAATCGCTCGCAGTGGATCCAGTTCACGACGATCAAGAACGAGCGCTGGGTGCACGAGAACGTCGCGATCCTCGGCGACGCCGCGCACACCGCGCACTTCTCGATCGGCTCGGGCACGAAGATGGCGCTGGAGGACGCGATCGTCCTCGCGCGCGCGATCGCGGCGCATCCCGGCGATCTCGCGACGGCGCTCTCGAGCTACGAGGACGAGCAGCGTCCGATCGTCGGTCGCATCCAGACCGCGGCGCAGCAGAGCCTCGAGTGGTTCGAGCAGGCGAAGCGCCATCACGCGGCGCTCGAGCCGATGCAGCTCGCGTTCTCGCTGCTCACGCGCTCGCGACGCATCACGCACTCGAACCTCGCGATGCGCGATCCCGCGTGGGTCGCCGAGGCCGATCGTTGGTTCGCGCGGCGCGCCGGCATCGACGTCGACGCGAAGACGCCGCCGCCGATGTTCACGCCGTTCACGCTGCGCGGCCTGACGCTGCCGAATCGCATCGTGGTCTCGCCGATGTGCCAGTACAGCGCGGAGGACGGGCTCCCCGACGACTGGCACCTCGTGCACCTCGGCTCGCGCGCGATCGGCGGCGCGGGGCTCGTGATGACCGAGATGACCGACGTGTCGCCCGAGGGCCGCATCACGCCCGGATGCACCGGCATCTGGAGCGACGAGCACGTCGCGCGATGGAAGCGCGTCGTCGACTTCGTGCATCGCTTCAGCGACGCGAAGATCGGCCTGCAGCTCGCGCACGCCGGACGAAAGGGCTCGACGAAGCTGCTCTGGCTCGGCGAGGACGAGCCGCTCGACGACGGCAACTGGGAGCTCATCGCGCCCTCGCCGCTCCCCTACGACGAGACGAAGAGCCAGACGCCGCGCCCGATGACGCGCGCCGACATGGACGCGGTGATCGACGCGCACGTGCGCGGCGCGAAGAACGCAGACGCCGCGGGCTTCGATCTGCTCGAGCTCCACATGGCGCACGGCTACCTGCTCTCGTCGTTCCTCTCGCCGCTCTCGAACCAGCGCACCGACGCGTACGGCGGCTCGCTCGAGAACCGCATGCGCTTCCCGCTCGAGGTGTTCGACGCCGTGCGCGCCGCGTGGCCCAGCGACAAGCCGATGTCGGTGCGCGTGTCCGCGACCGACTGGGTGCCCGGCGCGTTCGACGGCGACGACGCGGTCGCGCTCTCTCGCGCGCTGAAGCAGCGCGGCTGCGACGTCATCGACGTGAGCACCGGACAGACGTCGACGCTCGCGAAGCCGGTCTACGGTCGCGCGTACCAGACGCCGTTCAGCGATCGCATCCGCAACGAGCTCGGGATCCCGACGATCGCGGTGGGCAACATCCAGGACTTCGATCAGGTGAACTCGATCCTGCTCGCAGGGCGCGCCGATCTCTGCGCGCTCGCGAGGCCGCACCTCTACGACCCGTACTGGACGCTGCACGCGGCGGCGACCCAGGGCCACGACGGCGTGCGCTGGCCCGATCAGTACCGCGCCGCGAAGACGGCGATCCCGAAGACCGTCAAGCCTGCTTGACCATCCCGCGGGGGCGCGGTGTGTCGGTTCCAACCGCCATGAGGGCTGCGTCCTGCCGCGATCGCGCGCCGATCCACGCAGCGCGCGCGCGGTACGCCGAGTGCACGACGCGCGGCCCGATGGGCACACGAGGGAAGGGCAGGGCGCGCTGGGCGCTGGTGCTGATCGCGCTCGCGAGCGGATGCACCGGCGACGCCGCGATCGACGGCGACGCGAGCACGCCGCGCGACGGAGGCATCTCGTCGATCGACGGCGCGCGACCGAGCGAGCACGACGCGAGCACGTCGCCGATCGACGGCGGCCCGGTGGCGACCGCCGGCGAGATCGCGCTCACGCTGCGCGCGGATCGCGGTGCCGCGTCGGACGCAGTGGTCTCGCTGGGCGTGCCGTTCGCGCCCGGCGTGCTGCGCGACGCGTCGCACGTGCGTGTGCTCGATGCGAGCGGGACCGAGCGCGAGATCCACGTCGCGGAGCTCGCGCGCTGGCCGCTCGACGGATCGATCCGCAGCGTGCTGGTCGCGTTCCGCGCGACGCTCGCCGCGAACGCCGAAGAGCGCTGGACGATCGAGCACGGCGCGCCGCGCACCCGCACCGCGCCCGCCGCGATCGCGCCCGCGCCCGACGGGCCCGTCGCCGCGACGCTCGACCCCGAGCACTACGCGCGATCGCGCGTGAGCGGCCCGCACCTGACGATCGCCGCGAACGATCGCTTCGAGTCGTTCGACGACGAGCTCGAGTCGTGCCTCGGCTCGATGTCGCCCGCCTACGAGACCTACGGCGTGAGCTGCGCGGGCACGAACGCGCACCGCACGTACTACGACGGACCGCACGCGCTCTGGCAGCGCTTCGTGCGTGGCGCGGACGCGGCGCGCTATCGACGCGCGCGCCTCGAGAGCACGTGGTACCGCGACAACGAGCTCGAGTGGATCGCGGGGCGCGCGATGGCGGTGCAGGTCTGTCAGGCCGACGGCTGGACGCCGTCGCAGAAGCTCGACTGGGGCGTCATGCGGCGCATGACCGGGCAGGGCATGCTCGACGACTACCTGCTCACCGGCGATCCCGCGGCGCGCGAAGCGGTGATCGCGATGGGCGAGGCGTTCGTGCGCAGCCTGCCGGCACAGCGCGGCGGGCGCGAGAACAGCCTGCGCGTCACCGAGCGCAACCTCGCGTGGACGATCATGGGCGTGGCCTCGTACTACGCGCTCGACCCGCGCGACGAGGTGCGCGCCGCGCTCGTGTCGCTGATCGACGAAGCCGTCGACTGGCAGAGCGACGGAACGAGCGGCGCGTTCGAGCACGACCTCGTGCGCCCCGATCCCGAGGAGTGCAGCGACGGGCCCGCCGGTGGCTCGCCGTTCATGACGTCGCTGCTCGTCGATGGGCTCATGGACGCGCACGCGCTCACCGGCGACGCGCGCATCGCGGACGTGGTGCGTCGCGCCGCGGAGTGGCTGCGCGACGACGCGGTCACGAGCGACGGAGCCGCGTTCCGCTATCTGTGGGGCTGCGCGTCCGACGACTACGACGACTCGAGCACGGCCGATCTCAACCTGCTGATCGTGCACGTCTTCGGCGCGGCGTACGTGCTCACCGGCGACGCCGCGTGGCTCGACGTCGGCGACGCGTTCGCCGACCACGGCGTCGACGCGATGTACGTCGGACGCCCGAAGCAGTGGAACCAGTCGGGCCGCGCGTTCCCGCGATATCTCGGCTACCGCGCGCTCGGTCGCGCGCCGTGACCTGTTCCAGGATTGGCGGATCGTTGCTGCGATCCTAGACGTGTGACCCGCGCACCGGATACGTTCCGGCGCGATGCGACACGCGACACTCCTGCTCCTTGCGCTCGTGATCTCGTCCTGCTCCGGCGACTCGGGCTCGTGCACCGTCGTGAACGAGCCCGACGGTACCGCGGTGATCAGCTGCCCCGACGGGAGCAGCGCCACGGTTCGTCCCGGTCCCGCGGGCATGCCGGGATGGACGGCATGGACGGCACGTCGAGCGGCTGCACCGTCGAGGAGACCGAGGCCGGCGCGGTCGTGACCTGCGACGACGGCACGAGCGTGACCGTTCCTCGCGGCGTCGACGGCTCGGGCTGCACGCTCACCGACCACGGCGACGGCTCGGCGACGCTCACGTGCGACGACGGCACGAGCGTGACGCTCCCGATCGACGGCCCGCTGCACCTCGGCGCCGGCTCGAACGGATCGTGCGCGACGCGCGCCGACGGCACGCTGCGCTGCTGGGGCTCGGCAGGCATCCTCAGCGTTCCGCCGGGGCGGTTCGTCGAGGTTCGCGGGTTCCACAACGACCACCGCTTCTGCGCGCGCCGCCCCGACCACACCGTCGCGTGCTGGGGCAACCCCGATCCGCTCTCGACCCCGCTCGGCGAGACCTTCACGCGCCTCTACGGGCACGATCGCGGCATGTGCGGCATGCGCGCCGACGGCACGTTGCGCTGCTGGGGCGCGTTCGGCCCGATCGACGGGCCGCCCACCGACGAGGCGTTCGTCGACTATGCGTTCGGCTTCGAGTGGGGCTGCGGCGTCCGCGCGAGCGACGGGACGATCCGCTGCTGGGGCGGCCCCGATCCGGACGACGTCCCGACGCCGCCCACGGGGGCGTTCGTGTCGATCGTCGGGAGCCTCTTCGACGTCTGCGGGCGCCGCGCCGACGGCACCGTCGCGTGCTCGGGCGCCCTCGCGTCGGGCGCGCCTGCCGAGGCGCTCGGCGCGATCAGCGCGGGCCAGCTGCACGCGTGCGGGATCCGCGCGAGCGACGCCTCGCTGGTGTGCTGGGGCCGCGATGCCGAGGGCCAGCACGTGGTCCCGCCGGGACGCTTCGTGGAGGTCGTGAGCGGCGGGCGTCACTCGTGCGCGCTCGACGAGGCCGACGAGGTGCACTGCTGGGGCGACGACACGTTCGGCCAGGCCAGCGTGCCCGACCCGCTCTGAGCGCGTCATGCTGCGCGCGCGATGAGCACTCCTCTTCCGCCCCTCGACGGACATCTCTTCGGGCCCGGTCAGCCCTGCTTCGGCTGCGGGCCCGATCACCCGTACGGGTTCCACCTCACGTTCGCGCGCGAGGGCGACGAGATCGTCACGCGCTTCACGCCCGGGGATCGCTACCAGGGCCCGCCCGGCATCATGCACGGCGGGCTCGTCTCGACGCTCGCCGACGAGGTCGCCGCGTGGGCGCTGATCGGGCTGCTCGGCAAGTTCGGCTTCACCGCGTCGTTCGACGCGAAGCTGCACAAGGCCGTGCGCATCGGCGTCCCGCTCGAGGGCCGCTCGGTCATCACCCGCGACGCGCGCCGCATCGTCGACGTCGCGGTGCGCATCGTCCAGGACGGCGCCGACGCGTTCACCGGCAGCTTCCGCTTCGTGGTCCTCGACCAGGGCGGCGCCGAGCGGATGCTGGGCGGCCCGATCCCCGACGCGTGGAAGCGCTTCTGTCGCTGAAGTGGACCAGACGTCGCCGGCTGCGACGCGGATCGAGCATCTTCGATGCTCGGCGTCGCAGCCGTCGTCGTCCGGTCCACTTCAGCTCTTTTTTCTGGTCGAGCATCTTCGATGCTCGACGGTGAACGACGTCCGTGCTGCGACGCGGATCGAGCATCTTCGATGCTCGGCGTCGCAGCCGTCGTCGTCCGGTCCACTTCAGCTCTTTTTCTGGTCGAGCATCTTCGATGCTCGAGGGGCGCACGCGCGAAACTCGATTGAGCGGCAGAGGCTGACAGTGAACACTGTCGCGCCATGAAGACCGCCGCGGAGTACGTCGAGTCGCTGCGCGCACGGAAGCTCGTCCTCTGGGTGGACGGGCAGCGCGTTCCGGATCCCACGCGCCACCCGAAGGTGCGCCCCTCGATCGACACCGTCGCCGCGACCTACGCGCTCGCGCACGATCCCGACCCGACGATCCGCGATCTCGCGACGCCGCACTCGAAGCTCGTCGACGCGCGCGTGAACCGCTTCACGCACCTCTTCACGAGCGACGACGACCTCCGGAAGAAGTTGGAGCTCCAACGAATCCTCGGTCGCCTCACCGGCACCTGCTTCCAGCGCTGCGTCGGCATGGACGGCCTCAACGCGACGTACATCGCGACCCACGGCCGCCAGGGGCACGACCGCTTCGTGCGCTGGCTCGCGAACGTGCAGCGCGAGGACCTCACGCTGAACGGCGCGATGACCGACCCGAAGGGCGATCGCAGCAAGCGCCCGAGCGAGCAGCCCGACTCGTTCGTGCGCGTCGTCGGGCGCAGCGCGGTCGGCCTCGTGATCCGCGGCGCGAAGATCCACCAGACCGGCGCGGCGAACGCGCACGAGATCCTCGTGATGCCCGGCCAGTCGCTGCGCGCGGGCGAAGAGGACTTCGCGATCGCGTGCGCGATCCCGGTGGACGCGCCGGGCGTGTCGATGGTGCTCGGCCGTCAGCCCAGCGACGAGCGACGCGGCGGCCCCGACGCGGGCAACGCGCGCTACGGCGGCCAGGAGTGCGTCGTGATCTTCGAGGACGTGTTCGTCCCGCGCGACCGCGTCTTCATCGACGGCGATCTCGAGGCGTGCAACGAGCTGCTCGAGGCGTTCGCCGGGTTCCACCGCGCCAGCTACGGCGGGTGCAAGCCGGGCAACCTCGACGCGCTCGTCGGCGCGACCGCGCTCCTCGCGAAGAAGAACGGCGTGCGCGACGCCTCGCACGTGCGCGACAAGCTCACCCAGATGGTCCACCTCACCGAGACCATCCACGCGCTCGGCCTCGCGGCCTCGACGAAGACGACGAAGCACCGCTCCGGGATCCACCAGGTCGACGCGGTGCTCGCGAACGTGTGCAAGCACCACGTGACCGAGCTGCCCTACGAGATCGTCCGGCTCGCCGAGGACCTCGCGGGCGGGCTGCTCGCGACGATGCCCTCGGTCGCCGATCTCGATCACCCCGAGCTCGGCCCGAAGCTCCGGCACGTGATGGGCGATCGCGAGCGCGCGAAGCTGCTCCGCCTCGTCGAGTGGATGAGCTACGGCTCGGGCGCGGTCCCGCTGCGCATCGAGTGCATGCACGGCGCGGGGTCGCCCCAGGCCCAGCGCGTCGTGATCGAGCGGCGCACCGACTGGGACGAGAAGATGCGCGCCGCCCGCAAGCTCGCCGGGCTCGACGAGTAGTATCGAGCGCGAAGCGCAGCGCGCGCGGGACCGTGCTCGCGGACGGCGACAGCCACCCGCGCGCTCCCCGGTGAGTGTTCGCGGACGGAAACAGCCACCCGCGCGCTTCCGGGTGGGTGTTCGCGGACGAAAACAGCCACCCGCGCGCTTCCCGGCGGGTGTTCGCGGACGGAAACAGCCACCCGCGCGCTTCCCGGTGGGTGTTCGCGGACGGAAACAGCCACCCGGAACCTTCCGGGTGCGCGATCACGCGCGAGAACATGCACCCGGCGTCGTCCCGGTGCGTGATCGCGCGCGAGATCGCCCGCTGGGCGCGCTCCGCGAGCGCCCGCTCGCCTCCCGAGAAGGGGGAGGGCGCGCGTCGCCGAGGCGCTCCCGTTTTCGCTGGCTTTCCCAGCGTTGACACCACGTTGCCGGTAGCCTAGAACCGGCGCCGGCCTCCCATCCCGAAGGGCGTCGTCCGCCTTTCGCCGGCTGAGACCGCTCGGCCGTCCCCCACGGCTGCAGGGGCCTGCGCAAACAGGCGGCCTCCGACCTCGCCCCCTTCCCAGGAAAAGGCACCGAGCCCCATGTTCGAGGTCTATTTTCCCGTCTTCCTGATGCTCGCGATCGCAGTCGCGATCCCGTCGTTGCTGTTCATCCTGGCATCGACGCTCGGCAGGAAGAACCCCACGCCCGAGAAGCTGATCCCGTACGAGTCGGGCTCGGCGACCACCGGCGCTCAGCACGTACGCCTGAGCGTCAAGTTCTATCTCACCGCCATCCTCTTCGTCGTCTTCGACATCGAGGCGGTGTTCCTGTATCCGTGGGCGGCTCAGTTCCGCGAGCTCGGCTGGTTCGGGCTCGTGGAGATGCTGCTCTTCCTCCTCGTCCTCGGCGTGACCCTCGTCTACGCGTGGAAGAAGGGAGCGCTCGAATGGGAAAGGTAGTGATGGGAGGCGGCGACGCCGGCTTCGTCACGACGAAGCTGGACGATCTCCTCGCGTGGGCGAGGAAGTGGTCGCTGTTCCAGTATCCGTTCGTCACCGCGTGCTGCGGCATGGAGTTCATGTCGCTGAACGGCCCGCGCTACGACGGCCTCGCGCGCTTCGGCGCCGAGGCGCCGCGCTTCTCGCCGCGCCAGGCGGACCTGCTCTGGGTCGTCGGCACGATCGTGCAGCGCCAGGCTCCGGCGCTGAAGCGCATCTACGAGCAGATGGCCGATCCGAAGTACGTGATCGCCTTCGGCACGTGCGCGTCGTGCGGCGGCTTCTACGACAACTACACGACGGTTCCGGGCATCGACAAGCTCATCCCGGTCGACGTGTACGTGCCCGGCTGCCCGCCGCGCCCGGAGGCCGTGCTCGACGGTCTCATGCTGCTCCAGCAGAAGATCCAGTCGGGCACGCGCGGGCCGCTCGTCGTGCCGACGCGCGAGGTGCCCGAGATGGTGCAGCTGCGCAAGAAGGGCACCGCGGTCTACTACGGCCAGCGGAAGCTCGAGGCCGAGCGCGCCGGCGCCAACCCGCTCGCGCAGCTGAGCGCGGAGCTGCTCGAGGATCGCCCCGGCGAGGCCGTGCGCATCGAGCGCGAGAAGAAGGGCTGAGTCGCCATGAGCAAGAAGGTGCTCGAGCGCCTCACGGCGCAGTTCGGTGACCGCATCCTCGCGACGAGCAGCCACTTCGGCGACGACGAGGCCGTGGTCGCGCCGAAGGACTGGCTCGAGGTCGCGCGCTTCCTGCGCGACGACCCCGAGTGCGACATGAACCACTTCGTCGACGTCACGTGCGTCGACTACCCGATGCGTGAGGACCTCCCGCGCTTCGACGTGCTGCTCTTCGTGCGCTCGCTCGCGAAGAAGCACCGCGTGCGCATCAAGACGCGCGTCGACGAGGGCGGCAGCGTCGCGTCGCTCGTGCCGGTGTGGATCGGCGCGAACTGGGGCGAGCGCGAGGCGTGGGACATGTTCGGCGTGGTCTTCGAGGGCCACCCCGATCCGCGCCGCATCCTGATGTACGACGAGTTCGTCGGGCACCCGCTCCGCAAGGACTACCCGATCGAGAAGACGCAGCCGCTGGTGCCCTACCGCGACGTGGAGGACATCGACAAGCTGCCGCCCTTCGGCCCCGACGAGGGCCAGCCGTGGTCGCGCATCGACTGGCAGGCGCGCATCGAGGGCAGCGACTTCCAGGTCTCGCCCGCCATCGGCGAGCAGCAGGGCCAGCGCCCCGCGCTCAGCAAGGGCATCGAGTACACCGAGCTCGACGACGAAGCGGCTCGTACCGCGACCGAGTAACCCGGCGAAAGAGTGATGTAGATGGAGCCCTTCTACGAAGACGAGGAGCACGAGGGCACGCTCGAGCTGCCCGCCGAGCCCATGCGGATCAACATGGGCCCGTCGCACCCCGCGATGCACGGCACCATCCGCATGGTGCTCGAGCTCGACGGCGAGACGGTGATGGATCTCGACATCCAGCCGGGCTACCTGCACCGCGGCTTCGAGAAGAGCTGCGAGCGTGGCAACTGGACGCAGGTCTTCCCCTACGCGGATCGCCTCAACTACGTCTCGCCGATGCTCTGCAACGTGGGCTTCTCGCTCGCGGTGGAGAAGCTCGCCGGGCTCAAGGTGCCGGAGCGCTGCACCTGGTACCGGATGATCCTCGGCGAGATCTCGCGCATCACCGATCACCTCACGTGCAACAGCGCGACGGCGATGGAGCTCGGAGCGTTCACGCCCTTCCTGTGGTGCATCAAGGTGCGCGACTGGCTGTGGGACGTGCTCGAGCAGGAGACCGGCGCGCGCATGACCCACTCCTTCGGCCGCATCGGCGGCATGGCGAAGGAGCCCACGCCGCACTTCAAGGAGAGCGTCCGTGCGGTGCTGCCGCAGGTCGACGAGGTGCTCCTCGAGACCGAGTCGCTGCTGCTCAAGAACCGCATCTTCCTCGACCGCACCCAGGGCATCGGGAAGCTGAGCAAGGAGCGCGCGCTCGCGTGGGGCGTGACCGGCCCGGTGCTGCGCTCGACCGGCGTCGACTACGACGTGCGCAAGGCGCACCCGTACATGTTCTACGACGCCGTCGACTTCGACGTTCCGGTCGGCCACGACGGCGACAACTACGATCGATTCATGGTGCGCTTCGAGGAAGTGCGTCAGTCGATGAAGATCATCGAGCAGTGTCTCGACAAGATGCCGGACAAGGGTCCGATCAACGCCGACGACCCGCGCTTCGTGCTGCCCGAGAAGCTCGACGTGTACAACACGATCGAGGCGACCATCGCGCACTTCAAGATCGTGATGGAGGGCATCAAGGTGCCCGCCGGTGAGTGCTACTCGTTCACCGAGGGCGGCAACGGCGAGCTCGGCTTCTTCATCGTGAGCGACGGCTCGGGCACGCCCTATCGCGTGCGCTGCCGCCCGCCGTGCTTCTACAACCTGCAGGCGTGCCGCGAGATGCTGATCGGCGACATGGTGGCGGACATCGTGCCCACCTTCGGCTCGATCAACATGATCGGCGGCGAGTGCGACCGCTGAAGCACGCGAGTCGCTGACAGACGATTTCCTTCCCTTCGGGAGCGGTGATGCCGACGTTCAAGCTCGATGGCCAGGAGATTCCCTTCGAGCCCGGAGACACGATCATCCGGGCGGCGTGGAAGAAGGGAGTCGAGATCCCGCACTACTGCTGGCACCCCGGTCTCTCGATCGCGGCCAACTGCCGCATGTGCCTCGTCGAGATCAAGAGCGCGCGCCCGATGGCGCTGCCGATCCTCGCGTGGGACGAGAAGAAGAAGGACTACGTCGAGACGACGAAGAACAAGCTCCAGCCCGCCTGTCAGATCGAGGTGACGGAGGGCATGGAGGTCGCGAGCAAGGGCGCGGCGGTCGAGAAGGCGCAGGGCGCAGTGCAGGAGTTCCTCCTGCTCAATCACCCGGTCGACTGCCCGATCTGCGATCAGGCCGGTGAGTGCAAGCTCCAGGACTACTGGCTCGCGCACCAGAAGAAGCTGAAGCGCAAGGACACCGAGCCGGTGCACAAGCCGAAGGCGGTGCGCTTCGGTCCGACGATCGTCTACGACGCCGAGCGCTGCATCATGTGCACGCGCTGCATCCGCTTCTGCGACGAGGTCGTGGGCGACCACGTGCTCGACATGCGCGAGCGCGGCAACAAGAACGAGATCACCGTCTCGCCGGGCCGCGAGCTCGATCACGCGTACACGCTGATGACCGAGCACGTCTGTCCGGTCGGCGCGCTGACGAGCAAGGACTTCCGCTTCAAGGCGCGCGTCTGGTTCCTGCGAAGCGCGCCCGGCGTCTGCAACGGCTGCGCGACCGGCTGCAACACGTGGGTCGACTACGATCCTCGTTACCAGCGCGTGTATCGCCTGCGCCCGCGCGACAACGAGCAGGTGAACAAGTTCTGGATGTGCGACGCGGGCATGATGACGTACAAGCGCTTCCACGAGGATCGCATCCTCACCGGGCGCGTTCGTCAGGAAGGCCGCGTCGTCGAGGTGCCGCGCGACGTCGCGATCGAGGCCTCGGCGAAGGTGCTCGAGAAGTCGCAGCGCCTCGCGGTGGTGTTCAGCGCGCAGCACACCAACGAGGACAACTTCGTGCTGGGCAAGCTCGGGCGCGAGCACCTCGGCGGCACCGCGCTCTACCTCGCGGCGCTCTCGCCCGAGAGCGTGCCCGGCGGGTGGAAGGGCGACGCGATCCTGCGGCACCCCGACCCGAACCCGAACCGCGCGGGCGCGACGGCGGTCGCCGGCGGCGAGCTGCGCAGCACCGCGGATCTCGCGGCCGACGTCGCGGCGGGCAGGGTCGACGCGATCCTCTCGCTCGGCTGGGCGGCGGGCGAGAGCGTCGAGCAGCTCGCGAGCCTCGCGAACGTCCCGCACGTGAACCTCTCGTCGAACATCGGCCCGCTCACGCAGGTCGCGACGGTCGTGGTCCCGGTCGCGACGACGGCCGAGGCGAGCGGAACCTTCGTGAACGCGAAGGGCATGGCGCAGCAGTTCCAGCGCGCGGTGAACGCGCCGCTCGGGATCAAGAGCGCCTGGGAGACGCTGATCGAGATCGGCAAGCGCGTGGGACGCGAGATCGCGTTCGCGAAGCTTCCCGAGGTGCGCGCGGCGATGCCCGCGACGACGGCCGCCGTGGCGGCTGCGAGCTGAGGGGACGACGATGGATCTCGGCTGGCTCGTTCTCGTTTCGATCCTGAAGATCGCGTTCGTCATCGGCGTGCTGCTGCTGCTGTTCGCGCCGGTGCTGGTGCTCGCGGAGCGTCGTCAGAGCGCGTTCTTCCAGGATCGCCTCGGCCCGTACATGGGCGGCTTCCCGATGCCGCGCGCGCTGCTCGACGCGATCCCGTACCTGGTGCTCGGCGCGTACGTCGTCGCGGCGCTCTGCGGCGTGATGTTCGCGATCAGCCTGGCGATGGTCGCGACCGGCAACGGTCAGGACGTGCTCTTCACCGAGCCGGTGTTCGGCATCGAGCACACGTGGGGCGGGCTGATGCTCGTCTTCTTCCCGCTCGCGGTCATCCACCTCGTCGCGGCGAAGATCCTCCCGTTCCTCTTCTTCGATGGGCGCCTGACGATCTTCGGCGGCCTGCACGCGCTCTTCGACGCGATCAAGGCGTTCACCAAGGAGGACATCGTCCCGCCCCGCGGCGACAAGTTCCTCCACTCGATCGCGCCGATCATCGCGATGGTCCCGGCGTTCGCGACCGCGGCGGTGATCCCGTTCGGTCCGACGATCTACGTCGACTACCTGCTCGATCAGCTGCCCGCGGAGGGCGCGATCGGCGGGACCGCGATCGACATCCAGGTCGCGAACCTCAACATCGGCATCCTCTACATCTTCGCGATCGCGGGCACCGGCATCATCGGCGCGGCGATCGCGGGCTACGCGAGCGACAACAAGTACGCGCTGCTCGGCGGCCTCCGCGCTGCGAGCCAGATGGTCAGCTACGAGGTCACGCTCGGCCTCTCGCTGGTCCCGATGTTCATGCTCTACGACTCGCTGATGCTGCCGGACATGATCCGCTGGCAGAGCGAGCACGTGTGGGGCGTGCTGGTGAACCCGCTCGCGTTCGTCCTCTTCTTCACCGCGACGATCGCGGAGTACAAGCGCGTTCCGTTCGACGCGCCCGAAGGTGAGAGCGAGATCGTCGCCGGCTACTTCCTCGAGTACTCGTCGGGCAAGTGGCTGATGTACATGATGGGCGAGTTCATCGAGGTCGCGGTGAGCTCGGCGATCATCGCGGTCGTCTTCCTCGGCGGCTGGGACGTGCCGTTCCTGACCCGCGCGGGCTGGGAGGCGTTCGGCTACCGCTTCGATCTGAGCGGGACGGACTTCGCGGTCGTCAGCAACGTCGCGAACTCGCACCTGTTCATCATCATCCTGCAGGTCGTCGCGTTCCTGACGAAGGTCATGGTGCTCGCGCTGATCAGCATCCAGGTGCGCTGGACGCTGCCGCGCTTCCGCTACGACCAGATCATGAGCCTCTGCTGGAAGCTCATCCTGCCGCTCTCGCTGCTGAACATCCTCGTGACCGGCATCTTCGTGCTGCTGTTCCAGCAGATGGGTTGGTGATTCGATGGCCTACGCGATCAAGAAGCCCGGACGCACCGTCGCGGACCAGAGCTACGTCGTCGAGGCGGTGAAGGGCCTCGGCGTCACCTTCAAGCGCTTCTTCCAGAACACGATCGGCCCCGCCGAGAACCGGAAGACCGCGACGATCCGCTACCCCGAGGAGAGCCGCGACTACCCGGAGCGCTTCCGCGGCGTGCACCGGCTCACCCACCGCGCGGACGGCTCGCCGCGCTGCGTCGCGTGCCTGTGCTGCAGCACGGCGTGCCCGGCGCAGTGCATCTACATCGAGCCCGCCGAGTACGAGGCGGACGATCCGCGCCACGGCTACGAGCGCTACCCGCGCGTGTTCGTGATCGACGAGCTGCGCTGCATCTTCTGCGGGTTCTGCGTCGAGGCGTGCCCGTGCGACGCGATCCGCATGGACACCGGCACGCACGTGCCGGCGTCGTGGAAGCGCGAGCACTTCATCTTCGACAAAGAGACGCTGATGAGCATCCCGGGCAAGGACGGGACGTACGTCACCGCGAACCCGCGCCACGAGCCCGGCGACCCGACGCACCCGGGCCTGGACCGCGAAAAGGCGCACTGATTCTCCCGGGGGAGGCTGCGCGCCTCCCCTCTCGACCCCTCGAGCTGCGCGCGGGTCCCCACCCGCTTGCGGGTGGCGCTTCGCGCTGGCCCAATCCCGCTCGTGAGCGCGCAGCGCATCGCCCTCGGGCACGGCAGCGCGTGGCACGACTTCCATCGGGTCGACCGCGAGCGGCCGTACGAGCTCGCGGTGCGAGAGCTCGTCGGCGCCTCTCAGCGCGCGCGGGTCTCGATCGAGGACGACCTGCTCCACGCGTGGTCCGCGGAGCTCTCCGCCATCCCGTGTGTGTGGCCGACCCGGGAGATCCACCGCGGCCTCGCGTGGACCGGATGGTCGGTCATCCGCGGCGATGGCGCGCGGGTCGCGCACGACGTGTTCAGGTCGCTCGCGCGGCGCTACCGCGACGACGACGGTCCGCCCGTGCTCGATGTTCGCCTCGGCGAGGAGCACTGGATCGACGACGACGGCCGCGAGCACTCGCTCGGAGACCACGTCGAGCGCGTGGCGCGCGCGGACTTGATCGCCGCGTTCGAGCGGCTCGCGGAGGACTGCCTCTGGGCGACGCGCGCGCCCGGCTACCTCCTGCACCTCGGTGTCTAGTCAGCCGCGGCCGCGATCCACCAGCAGCCACGCGAGCCACGCGATGCCGAGGACCTGACCGAGGTTGCGCGCCTCGGGGAGCTTCGCGCCGCGGAGCTTCTGGATCGGGTGCGTCCCGAACACGTTGCGCAGGCGCTGCGCGGTGCCGTCGTCGGTGCCGCTCAACACGAGCCGCGCGTGGTGCTGGCCCGCGACCGCGCGGATCGTCGCGCGGCGCGTTCCGGTGCGACGCACGACGTCCTCGATGCCGTGGAGCAGCGCGGGCGGGATGCGTCCGCGCACCACTAGCACGCGTCCATCGCGCACCGACAGGCAGAAGATCTCGTTCGCGCGCCAGAGCACGTACGCGCCGACCGCGACGAGGAGCACGACGAGGATCACGATCGGGTCGAGCACGGGCCCGGTATACGACGAATCCGTCACGCGTCGTTCCCCGAGAACCTCGACGCAGTGCAGCAACGCGAGCGCTACACTGCGCCCCCATCATGTCTTCCGACCAGCAGTCCAAGAAGCAGGAGCCCGGGCGGACGCCGGAGACGCGCGCCGTGCACGGCGGCGAGCCCCGCGATCGCGCGAGCGACTCGCTCGCCGAGCCGATCGTCCAGACCGCCACGTACACGTTCGCGAGCACGAGCGCGCTCGTCGAGTACATGGAGGGCAAGGTCGAGCGCGAGGAGTACGGGCGCTACGGGAACCCGACGGTCCGCACGCTCGAGCAGAAGATGGCGGCGCTCGAGGGCACCGACGACGCGGTCGCGTTCTCGAGCGGCATGTCCGCGGTCACCACGGCGATCCTCGCGCTCGTGAAGAGCGGCTCGCACGTCGTGCTCTTCTCGGACTGCTACCGCCGCACGCGCCAGTTCGTGACGTCGTTCCTCGATCGCTTCGGCGTCACGAGCACGCTCGTCCCACCCGCCGACGTCGACGCGATGCAGGCCGCGCTCACCCCGCAGACGCGCCTCGTCATCAGCGAAGCGCCGACGAACCCGTACAACAACGTGGTCGACCTGCGCCGCGTCGCCGCGATCTGCCGCGAGCGACGCATCCGCACGATGATCGACGCGACCTTCGCGACGCCGGTGAACCTGCGCCCCGCGGAGCACGGGATCGATCTCGTCGTGCACAGCGCGACCAAGTACCTGAGCGGGCACAACGACGTGCTCGCGGGCGTCGTCGCGGGGCCGAACGGGCTCGTGTCGCTGGTGCGCGATCTGCGGCACGTGCTCGGCGGCGTGCTCGATCCCCACGCCGCGTACCTCGTGCATCGCGGCATCAAGACGCTCGCGGTGCGCGTGAAGCAGCAGAACGCGAGCGCGCTCGCGCTGGCGCAGGCGCTCGAGGGTCACCCGCGGGTGCGGCGCGTCTGGTATCCGGGGCTCGCGTCGCATCCGCACCACGCGGTCGCGAAAGAGCTCATGACGGGCTTCGGCGGCGTGGTGACGTTCGCGGTGAAGGGCGATCTCGCGAGCGTCGGGCGCTTCGTCGACGCGTGCCGCATCCCGCGCATCGCGCCGAGCCTCGGCGGCGTGGAGTCGCTGATCGAGCAGCCCGCGCTGATGAGCTACTTCGAGCTCTCGACCGAGCAGCGCGAGGCCGTGGGCATCAGCGACGACCTCGTGCGCTACGCCGTCGGCATCGAGGACACCGACGAGCTCGTCGCGGACGTGCTGAGGGCCCTCGATCAGACCGCCTGAGGGCCTGCCGAGCTCGCTCCCCCGCGTCTCGGATCGCGCGGCGCGGCTCGCGCGCTCGTCGTCCCGCGTCGCGCGCTGCGCGAATCGCGTCGGAGGATCGGCGCCCTCGCTCCGATGCTCCGTGCCCCGGCTCGATCGATCACGGTCCCGCGGGGACCGACCGCGTCGGGGGGTGGTCGACACGTCGTCGGACGCGGGGGCGCCTCTCGCCGAGGGTAGGGGGTGATATCTCGGAGCCGGGGGGTGATACCCGCCGAGCCGGGGGGCGCAGGTGCTCGAGCCGGGGGCGCGAGCGCTCGAGGCCGGGTGGGGCGACCTCGGACCCGGGGGGCACGACGACGGAACGCAAACGGGGCGAACGCTCTCGCGCTCGCCCCGTCGCGGGTGCCGATCGAAGAGTCTCTTACCCCTCGATCTCGTCGTCCTCCGCGCCCTCGTCGCCCTCGGTCTGCGGGCGGTTCAGCTCGAAGAGCACGTTGCGCGCTTCCTCGGCGCCGTTGCCGCCCTGGTCGCGCGCCGCCATGAGCAGACCGGTCTCCTGCATGTCGCCGAGCAGGCGCGCCGCGAGCAGGCGCTGGTCCGCGTCGTCGCCGCGCAGCATCGCGAAGAAGCGGTTGCGCACGTCACGCCCGCTCAGGCCGTGCGTGCCCTCCCAGCCGCTGCGCAGGCGCGACATGAGCGGCACCCACGCGAAGCCCTGGCCGCCCTCGTTGAGGATCCGCGCGACGCGGATGCGGCGCATGACCTGGCCCGAGTCCCAGAGGTCGCTGGTGATGAGATTGAACCAGTCGTTCGTCTCGTTCATCAGCGCGTCCTGCAGGACCTGGCGCAGATCCGCGTCGCCCTGGAGGCGCGTGACGAGCGCGTTCGCCGCCTCGTCGCTGCCGCCGAGCGCGATCGCGAGCGCCGCGGCGACGCGCGTCTGATCCGACTCGAGCATCTGGACGAGGCGCGCGTCGTTCGCGGGATCCGCCGCGTAGCCCACCGCGACCGCGGCCGGGCTGCGGACGTCCGGCGGGGTCGCCGGGCTCGCGATGAGATCGAGCAGCGCGCTCGACATCGCACGGCTCGGGCGCTGCCAGAGCGCGCCGAGGTAGTAGCGGCGCGCCGCCTCGTCGAGGTCGGTCTGCTGCACCTTCGCGAGCACCTGCTGGAGCACCGCGTCGTCCGCGATCGCGCCGAGCGCGAGGCCCGCGTCGTTGCGGAGGCGGATGTCGTCCTGCGGGTCCTCGATGATCGTCATCATCGCCTCGGCCGCGTCGACGCGGCCGTAGCGGCCGATCGCGCGCACCGCCGCGGTGCGGTTGTCGTACTCGCGCTGGAGCGGCACGCCCGCCATGCCCATGTACTGCGCGAAGTCCTGATCGCGACCGCGCGGGACGATCCGCATGAGCGCCGTGTAGCCGGCGTCCGAGCCCATGTCGGCGAGCGCGAGCGCGGCCGACGCGATGTCGTCGCCCTCGAGGTTGCGCACCAGCGCGGTCTCCGCGTCGCGCGAGCGCGCGCGGCCGAGGACGCGCATCACCGACGAGCGGCGGTTGAGGAACGCGTCGTTCGAGAGCATCGGGACGAGCTGCGACGCGATCTCCGCGGGGATCTCGAGGCTCAGCATCGCGTCGAGCGCGTTGCGGCCCGCGTCGGCCGGGGTGGCCTGGGCGATCGCCAGGAGCGCCGGGGCCGCGCGCACGTCGCCGAGCTCGGCGAGGCCGTGGGCCGCCTCGGTGCGCGTCATCTCGTCCTCGCTCGCGAGCATGCCCGCGAGCGCGTCGGCCGCGGCCGGATCGTGGGTCGCGCGCAGCATCACCACGAGGTCGCGCTTGGTCGCCGCGTCACCCGCCGAGCCGAGGAGCACGGTCAGGCCGCGCGCGCCGGTCGAGCGACGGAGCGCCTCGAGCACCGCGACGCGCATCGCGGGGTCGCGCTGCATCAGCTGGAAGAGCGGCGTCGCGGCGCGCGGATCACCGATGCGCCCGAGGCCCGCGGCCGCGATGCGCAGCACGTTGTGGCCCTCTTCGCCGGTGTTCTGCGCGTCGAGGATCATGCGCGAGAGCGGGTCGATGACGTCGGGCGTGCCCGCCTCGGAGAGCGCCTGCGCGACGAGCGTGCGCACCGCGACCGACTCGTGGCCGGTGAGCTCGGGCGCCGAGAGGCGCTGCACGCCGACCGCGTTCACCACGATGCGCGGGTCGAACGCGGGGTGGCGCTGGTGCTGGAGGCGGCCGTTCTCGAACTCCGCGATGATCGCGTCGGCGGCCGCGGGCTCGTTGAGCACCGCGAGCGCCCACACCACCGGGGCGCGGTCGCGGTCGTCGGTCTGCGGGAGCACGCGCAGCAGGTGCGGCTTCGCGCTGTCCGCGGCGGGCGAGCCGATCTCGGCGAGGGCGCGCGCGGCGTGGGCGCGCATGCGTCCTTCCTGGTCGAGGAAGGGGATCAGCACCGGCACCGACTCGGCGTCGCGGTACTGACCCATCTTCTGCATGATCCGCATGCGCACGTCGTCGAACTGCGCGCGCGGCAGCTCTTCGCGGATCAGCCGGAGGAACTGCGCCTGGTCGCCGGTGTCCTGCGCGGCGTCGTACGCGGCCCAGCGCGCCTGATACGCCTGGTCGCGCACGTACCAAGCGCCCCCGAGGCCGAGCACGCCGACGATCAGCAGCAGCGTGACGACGCGGCCGAACATCGAGGTACGCGTTCCGATCTTCTTGACGACCTGGTCGTCGTCCAGACCGGCGACCTGCCGGTTCGCCTTGTCCAGCGCGTCGTCCGTCGCAGGGACATTCGGAAGCGCCGGCAGGTCGTCGTTCGGTTCGAGCTGGTTCTCCATCGTGCTCACCCTGCCCGACGGCGTCCGGGGACGCGTTGGGCTCCGCTGGTCTCTCGGGCCCGCAACAGTAGCGAAACCGCCCGCTGCGTTTCAATGCCGACGGAGGAGGACCCTCGGCACGCGCAGCCCTTGGGCACCGATCCCGCAAGTGCCCGGAAACACTGTTGACCCCCCGGATCCCCCCCGGTACTGTAGCGGTCGCTTCGGCGGGGAGAGGCGATGACGAAGTCCGAGCTGATCGATGCGGTCGCCAAGCGGACCAAGATCACCAAGAGCCGCGCCGAGCTCGTGGTGAACTGCATCTTCGAGACGATGACGACCTCGCTGGAGCGCGGGGAAGGCATCGAGATCCGAGGCTTCGGCAGCTTCACCGTCCGCGACTACAAGCCCTACAACGGGCGGAACCCGCGCACGGGGAAGCCGGTGCCGGTGCCCGAGAAGCGGCTGCCGTTCTTCAAGGTCGGCAAGGAGCTCAAGGAGCTCGTCAACCAGGGAACGGGCCCGATCTCCGAGGACGACGACGACGACGATGACGACGACGTCACGTCGGAGGACGACGACTCGGAGGGCTGAGACGTGGGCGCCTGGGGCCACGGCGCGTTCGAGAACGACGACTCGCTCGACTGGCTCGCGGAGCTCGAGGCGGGACGCATGACGGTCCGCGACGCGCTCGAGGCCGCGGTCGCGGAGTCCGACGACCTGCTCGAGGCGCCCGAGGCATCGATGGCGATCGCGGCGGCGACCCTCGTCGCCGCGGCCAAGGACGGTGAGCGCACCGCGCTTCCGGACGGCGCGCGCGCGTGGGTCGATGCGAACGGCGCCGCGGCGAAGGCCGACGTCGCGCTCGCGATCCGCGCCGTGGAGCGGGTGCTCGACGCGGCAGGCTCCGAGCTCGCGGAGCTGTGGGCGGACGCCGAGACGGACGAGTGGCGCGGCGACGTCGAGGCGCTGCTCGCGCGACTTCGTCGCTGACGCTCGCGCAGCGAAGAGCCGACCACGACCACGACCACGATCACGTGGGCGTCGACGCGAACGTGGTCGTGGTCGTGAGCGCGGTCGTGGTCGCGAGCGAAACAGCCGACCACGACCACGACCACGTCGACGACCACGATCACGTGGGCGTCGACGCGAACGTGGTCGTGGTCGTGAACGTGGTCGTGGTCGCGAGCGAAACAGCCGACCACGACCACGACCACGTCGACGACCACGATCACGTCGGGCGTCGACGCGAACGTGGACGGCTGTTCCCGCCGCGAACAACTCGACGGGCGGCGCACCCTCACGTAAGCCACGCGCCGTGGCGACCCTCTCCGCGGAAGAACAGCTGCGCGTGCTCGTGCGCGGCAGCGTCGATCTCGTCTCCGAAGCCGACCTGAAGGCGCGCCTCGAGGAGTCGGTGCGCACCGGGCGGCCGCTGAAGATCAAGGCGGGCTTCGATCCCACGCGCCCCGACCTGCACCTCGGGCACACGGTCCTGATGACGAAGATGCGCCAGTTCCAGGAGCTGGGGCACGAGGTCATCTTCGTCGTCGGCGACTTCACCGCGGCGATCGGCGACCCGAGCGGGAAGAACAAGACGCGCCCGCCGCTCACGCGCGAGGAGATCGAGCACGGCGCGAAGACCTACGCCGAGCAGGCGTTCAAGGTGCTCGACCAGGCCAAGACGCGCATCGAGTACAACTCGAGCTGGCTCGGGCCCATGACGTTCGCCGACGTCATCCGCCTCGCGGGCAAGTACACGCTCGCGCGGATGATGGAGCGCCAGGACTTCAAGACGCGCTGGGAGAACGAGTCGAGCATCTCGCTCCACGAGCTGCTGTACCCGCTCGCGCAGGCGTACGACTCGGTGCACCTCCAGGCGGACGTCGAGCTCGGCGGGACCGATCAGCTCTTCAACCTGATGGTCGGTCGCGACCTGATGAAGGAGTACGGCCAGCGCCCGCAGATCGTCATGACGACGCCGATCCTCGAGGGCATCAACGCGCGCTTCGAGGACGGGCGCATCGTCGGCGACAAGATGAGCAAGTCGCTCGACAACTACGTCGGCGTGAGCGAGGCGCCCGAGGAGATGCTCGGCAAGCTCATGAGCGTCGGCGACGAGCTGATGTGGCGCTACTACGAGCTGCTCTCGGCGGAGTCGACGGAGACGATCGCGGCGCGCCGGAGCGACTGCGCGAGCGGCCGGATGAACCCGCGCGACGCGAAGATGACGCTCGCGAAGGAGCTCGTCGCGCGGTTCCACTCGCAGGCGGACGCGGAGCGCGTGCACGCCGCGTGGGACAAGCAGTTCAGCCAGCGCCAGGTGCCGGACTCGATGCCGGAGCACGAGAGCGCGGGCGCGCCGCTCGCGCTGGTGCAGGCGCTGGTGATCGCGAAGCTCGCGAGCAGCAACAGCGACGCGCGGCGGAAGATCGAGCAGGGCGCCGTCGACGTCGACGAGCAGCGCGTGAAGGACACGAAGGCCGTG
This sequence comes from Sandaracinus amylolyticus, assembly GCF_000737325.1. Taxonomy (NCBI): domain Bacteria; kingdom Pseudomonadati; phylum Myxococcota; order Polyangiales; family Sandaracinaceae; genus Sandaracinus; species Sandaracinus amylolyticus. Next base: position 6,114,769 of record NZ_CP011125.1, on the reverse strand, counting down.
CTCGAGGCGGGACGGCACGTGCTGCGCGCGGGCCGCCACTACGCGGCGATCACGGTGCGCTGAGCCGCCGCGCGAGCGATGTGACCAGGTGTCCTGGTCACGCGATCGTCTGCGTCAGCGCCGCGGGCAGGTTCCGACCTCGACCACGCGGTACGCGTGCGTGATGACATCGCTGTCGGATGCGTGCCTGCGGTTCACGGCCGAGGGCGCGTCGCGCGGTTCGCGTCGTGGCGCGTCAGTCGTGTGGTTCCGCGGAGTTGCGTGCCGTGCGCGTCATGGCGCGTCCGTTGCGCTGGAGGCGGGCATGCTCCGCCTGGTGCTCCGCTCGTTCGTGAACGTCGTGTACGCGCTCTGGCTGATGCTCGTGATCCTCGGGGGCTGCTGCTTCGGCGCGACGCCCGCGGTCGAAGGGCAGGACGCAGGTCCAGTGGTGGCGGTCGCGCCGGTCGAGCCGGCCCCGGCGCCCGTCGTCGTGAGCGACGCGCCGATCGACTTCGTCCCCGAGCCGGCTCCCGGGATCCTCGAGCCACGGCTCTCGCGCGAGACCTGGGACGTGCTGGCTCGCGGGCCGGTGCCGCAGGTGCGTGACGCGCTCTCGTGGTTCGAGTCCGCGCCGCCGCACGAGTCCGGCGCGCTCGAAGGAGCGCTCGTGATCTGCCGGACCATGATGACGCCCGGTCACGACGACTGGGACGGCATCTTCGGCGGGCCCGAGATCCAGCTGCGTGTGCGCATCGCGGGCGGTGCGATGCGCGCGACCCCGGAAGGACGCCCTGCGGGCGTGTTCTCGTTCCCGGTGGCGCGCCTCGCGCCCCGCGATCGCGTGTGGATGCGGCTCATCGACGAGGACGTCCTCGACGACGACGTGATCGGCGAGGGCTCGACGCAGTTCGCGGGCATCACGCCGTTCGTGGTCTCGATGCGGCGCGCGACGCTCGAGTGTCGCGCGGTGAGCGCGCCCGAGCCCCGCGCCGCGCTCGCGCGCTTCGATCGCATGTTGTCGCGCGCGGAAGACGTGCGACCCGACGTGAGCCTGCACGACCTGGGCTATCCGGAGCGCGAGGCGATGGAGGTGCTCGCCGCTGCGAGCGAGGCCGCGGCGTGGCTCGACTGGAGCGACGCGAGGCTGCGCGACCGGATCGATCATGCCGAGCGCTTCGAGCGCGCGTGGAGCGATGCGGCGCACGCCGAGATGGACCGCGCGACGAGCACGCTGCCGGACCCGGCCACGCCGGTCGAGCTCGGCGAAGGACGGCAGGCGCGCGTCCTCGCGCTGCGCTGCGGCGTGGACGCGGGGCGCGCCCACCGCGAGATCGCGGCGCTGCCGGCGTGGGCCGCGCGCGTGCCGTGCGTCGCGATCGTCGAGGTCGTCGCGGGACGCGGCGGATGGACCCTGCCCGCGGTTCCCGGCGTGCTCGATCCCGAGCTGCGTGTCGTCGATGGCGATGGACGATCGCACGCGCTGCTCTGGGTCGGACGGCGCACCGCGGGCGCGTGGCGCGCGCCCGACGAGGTCGTGCAGGTCGCGGAGGGCGAGCGCGTCGAGCTCACGCTCGACGTCCCGGTGCGCGATGCGCGTCTGATCCACGCGCGCCACGACCGCGGCGGCGTCTCGCTCCTGCGCGTGCGCTGACGCGCTCAGAGCTTCGTCAGCGCGACGACCTGCGGTGCGAGCGGCGCCTTCGGATCGATCTGCGCGAGCAGCGCGTCCGCGGGCGTCATGCCGCGCTCGATGAGCGCGCGCAGCGGCGCGAGGTGGATCGTCTCGTCGCGTCCCTGCTCGTCGAGCGCGCGCTGCGCGCGCAGGCCGCGCTCCGCGATGCCCAGGAGCTCCGACGCCCACTCGCCGACCTCGCGGCCCGCGACCTTCGCGCGCAGTCCGTCGCGCGCGATCGCCGGGCGCACCGCTTCGATCTCGTCGTGCGTCCAGCGTCCGCCGAGCGACTCCGTCGCAGCGAGCGCGCCGTCGTCGTAGAGCAGGCCCTTCCAGAGCGCCGCGAGGGCGGGGACGAGCTCGGCGCGCTGCGAGTCCGCGCCGCGCGTCTCGATCGTCTTCTTGAGCCGCACCTCGGGGAACAGCGTGTTCAGGTGCGTGAGCCAGTCGCCCATGTTCGGGCGCGCGCCCTCGAACCCGTCCTGCCAGAACGCGCGGAACGTCTGCCCGGTGTTGCGGATCAGACGGCCCTCGTGCTTCACGAGGAACATCGGGACGTCGAGCGCCCACTCGACGTAGTCGCGGAACGTCGCGCCCTCGTCCCACGCGAACGGCAGGAGCCCCGAGCGATCGGGATCGACCTCGAGCCACACCGCGACGCGACGGCTGCGCTCGCCGGTGATGCGGCCCTCGAGGAACGGGCTGTTCGCGAACATCGCCGACGCGATCGGCTGCACGCGAAGCGACGCGCGCAGCTTGCGCATCGCGTCCGCCTCGCTCGCGTAGTCCATGTTCGCCTGCACGGTGCAGGTGCGCAGCATCATGTCGAGCGCGAGGCGACCGCGCGTCGGCAGGTACTCGCGCATGATCGGGTAACGGAGCTTCGGGACCCACGGCAGGTCCTCGCGGCGCGCGAACGGATGGAACCCGAGGCCCATCCACGAGAGGCCGAGCGCCTCGCCGATCGCGTGCACCTCGCGCAGGTGCTCGTCGTGCTCGCGCGCGGTCTCGTGGATCGTCGCCAGCGGCGCGCCCGAGAGCTCGAGCTGCGCGCCCGGCTCGAGCGTGATCGACGCGTCGCCGCGCTGGAGCTGGATGCAGGTCGCGCCCTCGCAGACGAGCTCCCAGCCCGCGTCGTTCGCGAGGCGCCGCAGCACCTCGGCGATGCCGCGATCGCCCTCGAACGGGATCGGTGTGAGATCGGGGAGGACGACTCCGTGCTTCTCGGCCTCGGTGCCGATGCGCCAGGCCTCGCGGGGTTTGCACGCGTGGTGGAAGGGCTCGAGCAGGTCGTCCAGCGACCGGATCGGACGCTGCTCGGAGTCGGAGGAGACCGCCATGCGTGTCGCTCGTTTCGCGCGCCGTGGAGGCGCCGTTCAGGTCCGCAGTCGTCGTGACTGCACGGAGCAGGCCGTGGTCGTAGCACGGCGGACCGGAGCTCCGGATCCGCCTCGCGGAACGCGACGTCGTCGAGTAGTCTGCCGCGTCGCAATGAGCAGCCGTTCCGCCGAGGGCGTGATCGGCCCCCAACTCGTGGTGCGGGGCCGTCTCGATGGCAAGGGTGACCTGCGGGTCGAGGGTGTCCTGGAGGGCGAGCTCGATCTGGAGGGCGACGTCGCAGTCGGTCCCGACGGCACGCTCGTCGGTCCGCTGCGCGCGCGCAGCATCGAGGTGGCGGGCGAGGTGCACGGCGACGTGCTCGCTGGCGACACCGTGGCGATCCGCGCCGGAGGACGCGTGCAGGGCGACGTGCGGGCGCGACGGATCGCGATCGACGACGGCGCGGCGCTCCACGGTGGGATCGAGATGGACTTCGACCTCGAAGAAGACGAAGAGGCGCGTCGATGAGCCGAGGCTCGGTGCTGCCCGAAGGGATGAGGCTCGCGGGCGAGATCCGCGGGCAGGGCGATCTGGTGGTCGCCGGGACGATCGAGGGCCCGATCGCGATCGACGGTCACCTGACGATCGAAGCGACCGGCGTGGTGCGCGGCGAGGTGAAGGCGCGCGCGGTCGTGCTGCGCGGAACGCTCACCGGGCCGGCCGTCGCGGAGGAGACGATCCGGCTGGAGTCGGGCGCGCGGATGATCGGTGATGCGCGCGCCGAGCGCGTGTCGGTGGTCGAGGGCGCGCTGCTCCGTGGTCGCATCACGATGACGGGCGCGCAGGCGGCGCGTCGCTCGAGCGCGGGGCAGGTGCCGGCGATCGAGCGTCGCTCGACGCCGGGCGCGGTGAGCGCGCCGACCGCTGCGCCCTCGATCGCGGCGGCTGCGGGCATCGCGCCGCGGGCGCCGACGGGCGTGCTCGTCGAGCCGCGCGCGTCGCGCGACGAGGAGCTCGAGACGCGCACGACGGGTCGTTTCGTGCGTCGCACCGAGTCCGCCGCGCCGCCTGCGCCGGACGCGGACGCGACGATCACGCGCCCGCGCGAGCGCCGCCCGCCCGAGCCGGTCATCCCGGGTGTCGGTCGTCAGCGCGCGCGCCGCAAGGACGGAGGGATGGCGTCGTGACCGCGAAGCACCTGGCCCCCACGGGGACGCGCGAGCGCTTGCTCGAGCTGCTGCGCACGCGCTGCTTCGCTCGGAAGAAGGTCGTGCTCGCGTCGGGTCGCGAGAGCGACTTCTTCATCGACTGCAAGCAGGCGGTGCTGCTCGCGGAGGGGCACGTGCTGATCGGCGAGCTGATGCTCGAGGCGGCGCTCGCGCTGCCGACGCATCCGGTCGCGGTCGCGGGCGTGGAGCTCGGCGGATGTCCGCTCGCGTCGGCGGTGGCGCTCGTGTCGTTCCAGCGCGACGTGCGCACCGAGCGCGGCGTGGGTCTCGACGCGATCTACGTGCGCAAGCAGGCGAAGGATCACGGCAGCCAGCGTCAGCTCGAGGGCGACGTCGGGATGCAGCCGAACGATCCGGTCGTGGTCGTCGAGGACGTGGTGACGACCGGTGGATCGACGCTGCGCGCGATCGAGCGGCTGCGCGAGCGTGGCCTCACCGTCGCGGGCGTGGTGGCGATCGTCGATCGTCTCGAGGGCGGCGCCGAGAACGTGCGCGCGGCGGGCGTGCACCTCACGTCGCTCTTCACGCGCCACGACTTCATCCCCGCGTGACGCGGTAAGATCCGGCGGGATGCGCGTTCTCCTCGCCTCGGCGCTGATCGCGCTCGTCCTCGCAGGGTGCGGCAGCGCGCGCGTGCCGATGCGCGAGTCGACGCGTGCGTACACGGCGAGCGACTACGGCGGCGTGTACGGGCGCTGGACCCGCGCGTCCGACGAGTTCGAGTTCGGTCGGCTCTCGGAGATCGCGCACATCACCGCGACCTTCGAGTCGTGGGAGTTCCGCTGGGCGTACGTGGTGCGCTACGCGGCCGATCACTCGTTCTCGACCGAGGAGCGCACGCGTCTGCTCGAGGAGTCGCTCGAGGACGCGCGGCTGCGCCATCGGTTCTTCTTCACGATCGCATCGCCGCGGTGGCGCGAGACCGAGCTGCAGGGGCGCGAGAGCGACTGGCGCGTGCTGCTCGTCGACCCGACCGGGCGTCAGGTGGAGCCGGTCGAGCTCACGCCGATCGCGCGGCCTTCGGCGGATCAGCGCGTGTACTTCCCGTCGATCTCGCGGCAGCGCCACACGTACCGGGTGGCGTTCCCGGCGCAGCACACCGACGGCACGCCGACGATCCCGCCGGACGCAGATCACGTGCTGCTGCGCTTCGCGAGCGCGCGAGGGACGGTCGATCTCCGCTGGGACATCGAGCGTCCGGCGGACGCGGAGAACGTCGAAGGCGAGGTCGCGCCGGCGACCGAAGAGAGCGCGAGCGAGCACGACAACGAAGGCTGACGGAACGCAAACGAGCGAGCTCCGTGATGGAGCCCGCTCGAGGCACGGACAGGCGATCTCGGGGCGCTCAGCCCTTCGAGATCTTGCCTTCCTTGTGCGGCTTGTGGGTGCGGCACGCGGCGCAGAACTTCTTGATGACGAACTTCTCCGGCATCGTCCGCTTGTTCTTGGACGTGTGGTAGTTCGCGCGACCGCACTGTTCGCAGGTGAGCTTGATCAGGTCCCGCATGACGACTCCAGAAGGGCGCAGAGCATAGTCGTATCGGTTTCGCGGTCAACCCCTTCGAGGGATCACGAAAGCCCCAGCCGCGCGAGGGCACGCACGTAGCCGGCGCGCGCCTCCGCTTCCGCGACGTGCCGGCCGTCCGCGACGATCGTTCGGCCCGCGACCCGGACCTCGCGCACGCAGCGCGGCGATGCGCCCCAGATCACCGCGTCGGCGCTGGTGCCCGCGCCGACGAGCGCGGGGTCGGTCAGGTCGAGCTGGACCTCGTCGTCGCGCTCCGCGCCGTCCCACCCGATCGACGCGTATCCCTCGCTCGTCAGCGAGGCGAGCAGATCGTCGGCGTCGGCCGCGACGTGGCGCGCCTCGGCGCGGGTGCGATCGTCGAGCTCGACGGCGCGCGCCTCCTCGAAGGGATCGCTGATCGCGTGGCTGTCGGCGCCGGTGCACAGGCGCACGCCGGCCGCGCGCATCGCGGCGACGTCGGCGAGGCCATCGCCGAGATCGCGCTCGGTCGTGCGGCACACGCACGCGAACGAGCGCGCCGCGCCGAGCAGGCGCGCCTCGTGGGGGCGGAGGTGCGTCGCGTGGACCGCGACGAAGCGGGCGTCGAGCACGCCTTCGTCGGCGAGGAGCTCGATCGGACGACGGCGGTGCTCGGCGAGGCACTCGCGGATCTCGCGGCGCTGCTCCGCGACGTGCGCGTGGAGCGGCATCGAGCGAGCGCGGGCGAACGAGGCGCACTCGCGCAGGGTCTCGCGCGGGACGGCGCGCACGCTGTGGGGCGCGATGCCGACGCGCACCCTCGGATCGTTCGCGTAGTGGGCGGCGAGCGCGTCGACGTCGGCGAGCGCGTCGTCGAGGCGCGCGTCGCAGAAGCGGTGCTGTGCGCCCTCGGGCGGACGGTTCGTGCCGGCGCGCTGGTAGACGACGCGCAGCAGCGTGATGCGGACGCCGGCCTCGTGCGCCGCGCGGATCACCGCGTGGGAGAGCGCGAGGCGATCGGCGTACGGCGCGCCGCTCGTGTCGTGGTGCAGGTAGTGGAACTCGCCGACCGCGGTGACGCCCGCGCGCGCGAGCTCGACGAACGCGAAGCGCGAGAGATCGAAGACGTCGTCGGGCGTGACGCGCGCGGCGAGCTCGTACATCAGGCCGCGCCAGCTCCAGAACGAGCCGCTCGTCGCGGCGCGTCGCTGGGTGCGCGCGCGCAGGGCGCGCTGGAACGCGTGCGAGTGCGCGCTCGCGAGGCCGGGCAGGACGAGTCGATCTCCTTCGAGCCGAGTGGGCGTCATCGTTCCTCGCGGCGCGGGCCTTCGGTGCGCACCCGCTCGCGCATCTCGCGCTCTTGCTCCTCGCGGTTCTCGCGCGCCGGTGCGTGGCGGTTCGCGTGCACGTACGCGTCGAGCGCGAGGGCCCACTCGCCGCGCCGGCGGAAGTCGCCGCCCGCGAAGCGCCAGTAGTCGTAGCGGACGTCGTGATGCGGCGCGGGACGACCATCGCGCCCGATCTCGTCGTCACCGCCGAGCACGCGCAGCGAGAACGGGATCATCAGCGCGGCGAGCGCGACCGCGATCGCGGCGTTGCGAACCTCTGCCGCGTGCTCGCGACGGAGCGTGACGTAGAGCCCTGCGCCGAGCAGCGCGACGCCGACGAGCACGCACGCGCCGAGCGCCCCGGGGAGATCGGCGTCCATCCCGACCGGGAGCAGCAGCGCGCCCGCGATCAGCGCGAGCACCGCGGCCATGGGTGGGCTCGCGTCCTCGGCGCGTCGCTCGCGCAGCTCGCGCAGCGGCCACGTGAAGAGCATCACGCCCGCGGAGAGCATCGAAGCCGGCGCGAACGTCGCGATCGCGAGCAGGATCATGTACCAGCTGAACCAGCCGATTTGCAGGCCCATGTACTCGGCGCCGAGGTGGAAGCTCAGCGCGAGCAGGAGCGCGACGAGGGCGATTGCGTCGAGCACGACGCGCAGCGGGCCCCTCGCACGATCGCGCAGCGCGGCCGTCGCGTAGCCCAGCGCGCACGCGATCTGGAGCGCGATCACCGAGTGACCGAGGAACGTCCAGAGCGCGTCGCCCTCGATGCCGAACATCGCGAAGAAGTCGACCGCCTCGGGGATGCGCGCGCCGTTGCGGGTGATGTCGCGGAGCGCGGCGCCGTCGCGCCACTCGGGCTCGGTCTTCGACACCGCGGTGTACGCGTAGACCACGGCCGCGGTGACCCACACGAGCGGCATCGACCACGCGGACGCGCGCGGCACGAGCGAGTGGGGCAGGGCCGCGTCGAGCGCGCCTTCGCGCTGCGCGCGATGGCAGGTCCACGTCATGGCGCCGATGCCGGCGGTGAGCACGAGCGCGCCGAGCGCGAGGCTCGTGCCCGAGGCCCACGCCGCGTAGAGGACGGCCGCGCCGATCACCACGACGACGAAGGCGATCGTCAGCTCGCGGAGGCCGGGGATCGGCGTCGTCGCGGCGGGCTTCGTCTTGCCGCGCTTGGCGTCGACCGGCGTCGCGGCGAGCGCGCCGGGCGCGCCGAAGAGATCCCACGACGAGAGCGGCGGCAGGAACGTGAACGCCAGGAACAAGAGCGAGAGCAGGTAGTGGTGCTGGTAGCTGTCGTGCATCGACGACGACCAGCTCCAGAAGTACACGACCGCGATCACGCCCATGAGCACGCGCGGCGCGCGCGGTGCGAGCGCGACGACGAACGACGCGATCGCGAGCACGAACATCGCGCCGACGTAGAGCTCGGTGGTCGGCGCGGGCAGGAGCTCGAGCGCGCGCGCGTGCGCGACGTTGAAGCCCGCGGTGCCGTAGCGCCACGCAGGGCGCAGGTGATCGGCGATCGCGTCGAACGCGAAGAGGAGCATGAACGTGCGCAGCACGATCCAGCCGCGCACCGCGGGCACCGGCGCGAGCCAGTAGTCCTCGAGCCAGCGACGCATCACTGCGCGCCCTCGCCGAGCTCGCCGCTCGCGCAGTCGATCGTGCGATCGACGCTCGGCAGCGCGCCGCCCGCGGGATCCGTGCACTCGTTGTGGAAGCGCACCGCGCTCAGGCCTTCGCGCGTCTCGCACCGCCAGCGCAGGAACGACTCGACGACCGGCATGCGGTTGCGCTCGAGCAGCGCCATCCACGGCGCGGGGAGCACCTCGCCGAGCGGGATCGGACGCTCGCTCCCGCCCTGCGTCTCGCTCACGCGCATCTGGCAGCGCGCGACGCGCACGGCGGAGAACATGCGCCACGAGAAGCGCTCGTCGTAGCGATCGCCGCCTCGGTAGTAGCGCAGCGGGATCGCGATCATCACGAGCAGCCAGAGGAAGCAGACCGCGGGGATGATCGCGCGCGCGGTGCCGGTCGGCTCGGGGACGACGATGTCGCGATCTCGACGCTCTTCGCTCATGCGATCCGGTCGCGCACGATCGAGCGAAACGCGCGCGCCGTCAACGCTGGCGGAGCGAGGTGAGGCACGCCTCGAAGTCGGGCGGCGGTGCGGCCTCGAAGCGAACGGTCTCGCCGCTGCGCGGGTGCACGAAGCCGAGCGTCGCCGCGTGCAGCATCGGGCGCGGCGCGGTGATGCGCGGGCCCGCGTGATCGCGCACGTACACGGGCTCGCCGACGAGCGGATGGCCCGCCTCGCTCAGGTGGATGCGGATCTGGTGCTGCTTGCCGGTCTCGAGGCGGCACTCGACGAGCGTCGCGCCCCGGAGCGCTTCGATGCGGCGCACGTACGTGACCGCGCGCTTCGCGCTCTCGGGCGGCGGACCCGCGTGACGACGGAAGCGGCCCCACGAGCCGCGCAGTCCGTCGCCGCGATCCTGCACCAGCATCGTCTCGTGCTTCGCGCTCGGCACGTCACCGTGCGCGATCGCGACGTAGCGGCGCTCGACGCTGTGCTCGCGCAGCTGGTCCTCGAGCGCGCGCTTCGCGCTCATGTTGCGCGCGAACACGAGCACGCCCGTCGTGTCCTTGTCGAGCCGCTGCACCACGCCGACCATCGGATCGCGCGCGCCTCCGCCGCGCTCCTGGCGCCGCGCCTTCTCGATGCGCGTCACGAGCGCGCGCACCCGATCGACGAGCGTGTCGCGCTCGCCCGGCTCGAAGGGCACGGTCACCACGCCCGCGGGCTTGTTCACGACGATCACGTCGGCGTCGAGGTGCAGCACCGCGTCGCGCGGGAGCACGCCCTCGGTGCGCTTCGGTGCGGTCGGCGTGACGTCGATCTTCGCGCCGGCCTTCACGCGCATCGCGTCGTCGCGTGCGAGCGCGCCGTCGACGGTCACGCGCCCCGTGCGACACAGGTCGCGTGCGCGTGACCACGGGACCGCTTCACCGCTCGCGGCGCCGAGCGACTCGCGCACGACGGCCGCGAGGGTCGCGCCGTCGTGCGCCGCGTCGACGACGATCGAGACGGTGCTCAACCGAGCTCGTTGCGACGCGTGATGATCTTGTCGACGAGCCCGTACTCCTTGGCGCTCGGCGCGGTGAGCCAGAAGTCGCGCTCGCTGTCGCGCTCGACCGTGTCGAGCGGCTTGCCCGTGCACTCGCTCACGATCGTGTTGTAGCGACGGCGCAGCTCGATGATCTGGCGCGCCGCGATGTCGATGTCGGTCGACTGACCGCGCGCGACGGTCGAGGGCTGGTGCAGCAGGAAGCGCGAGCTCGGGAGCGAGAGGCGCTGGCCCTTCGGCGCCGCGAGGAACACGAGCACCGCCGCCGACGCGACGAGCCCGTTCGCGATCGTGCGCACCGGGCAGCTCGTGAACTTGAGCAGGTCGTACATCGCGAAGCCCGAGTCCGCCGACCCGCCGGGCGAGTTGATCAGCACGTTGATCGGCGCCTTCGGATCCTTCTCCTCGAGCACCAGCAGCGCCGCGGCGAGCTTGCGGTAGAGCAGGTCGCTGACCTCCTCGCCCACCAGGATCGTGCGGCTCTCGAGCAGCCGGTCCTCGATGCGCGGGTTGATGTCGTTGCGCGGCGTCTGGTCCTGATCGTTCGGCATATGTCGTTCGAGACTGGTCGCGCCGGTAGCGCGGTGCAAGAGGCCCTCGTGCGAGGGAGCCTGGTCAATCGTTCTGCATGAGGCCGCGGACGGTGCCGTCGGGCTCGATGCGCACGTTGCGCGCAGCCGGCACCTTGGGCAGGCCCGGCATCGTCATCACGTCGCCGAGCAGCGCGACCACGAAGCCGGCGCCCGCCGAAAGCCGCACCTCGCGCACGGTCACGCGGAACCCGGTGGGGCGGCCCTGCTTCTTGGGATCGTCGGAGACCGAGAGCTGCGTCTTCGCGATGCACACCGGCAACCCGCCGTAGCCGTCCTGCTCGAGCTTCTCGAGCGTCGCCTTCGCGCTCGCGTCGAGGTCCGCGCCGTCCGCGCCGTACACGTTCTTCGCGATCAGATCGATCTTCTTCGCGTAGGGCAGGTCGAGCTCGTACGCGAACTTCGGCGTGAGCGGCTCGTCACGCTCGACGACCGCCGCGACCTTCTCCGCGAGATCCATCGAGCCCGCGCCGCCCTGGGTGTACCCGCGCGACAGCGCGACCGGCGCGCCGAGCGCGGCCGCGCGCTCCGCGACCATCGCGATCTCGCTCTCCGAGTCGTTGTCGAACGCGTTGATCGCCACGACCGACTTGAGCCCGAAGAAACGCGCCGTCTCGAGGTGGCGCTCGAGGTTCGCGATGCCGCGCGCGAGCGCGTCCGGGTCGGGCTTTCCCGCGTCCTTGGGGTCGACGCCGCCGTGGAACTTGAGCGCGCGCAGCGTCGCGACGACGACCACCGCGCTCGGCCAGATGCCCGCGCTGCGGCACTTGATGTCGAGGAACTTCTCGGCGCCGAGATCGAAGCCGAAGCCGCCCTCGGTCACGACGATGTCCGCCTGGTGCATCGCCATCTTCGTCGCGAGCACGCTCGAGCAACCGTGCGCGATGTTCGCGAACGGACCGCCGTGCACCAGCGCGGGGCTGCCCTCCATCGTCTGCGCGAGGTTCGGCAGCAGCGCGTCCTTGAGCAGCGCGGTCAGCGCGGGCGCGGCCTCGAGATCGTCGACCGTCACCGGACGCTGATCGAAGGTGCGCCCGATCACGATGCGCCCGAGGCGACGCTGGAGATCCTCCATCGACTCGGAGAGGCAGAGCACCGCCATGATCTCGCTCGCCGCGGTGATGTCGAACCCGCTCTCGCGCGGCACGCCGCCGTTGCGCCCGCCAAGCCCGATCACGACGTCGCGCAGCGCGCGATCGTTCATGTCCATCGCGCGACGCCACGTGACGCGCCGCGGATCGATCCCGAGCTTGCCGCCGAAGTGGAGCTCGTTGTCCACGAGCGCCGCGAGCAGGTTGTTCGCGCTCGTGATCGCGTGGAGATCGCCCGTGAAGTGCAGGTTGATCTCGTTCGCCGGGACGACCTGCGCCTTGCCGCCCCCGGTGCCTCCGCCCTTCACGCCGAACACCGGGCCGAGCGAGGGCTCGCGCAGCGCGCACACCGCGCTCCGGCCCATGCGCACCAGGCCCATCGTCAGGCCGATCGACGTCGTGGTCTTGCCTTCGCCGGCGGGCGTCGGCGTGATCGCCGAGACGAGCACGACCTTGCCCTTGCCGCGCTTCGGGCGCGAGAGCGCGGCGAGATCGATCTTCGCCTTGTCGCGCCCGTAGGGGATGACGTCGTCGTCGTGGAGGCCGAGATCCTTCGCGACGTCGGTGATCGGACGGAGCGTGCTCTTCGCCATGGCGGCGCGGAGACTACCACCGCGATCCACGGCGCCGCGCTGCGCTTTCGCAGATCAGGGCAGCTGGAGTCTCAGTCGGGACCGGGGTTGCCCACCGACTCGGTCGTCCACACCGCGATGTGGTTCGACGTCGTGAGATCCTGGAAGGGCAGCGCGAACGCCGGGAAGCTCGGATCGTCGCCGCGCGCGACCGCGTCGGGCAGCACGCCCGCCATCCACACGTACGTGCCGCGGTTGCCGCTCTCGTCGTTGCCGCCGGGCGCGGTGCGCAGGCCGTACGCGCGCGTCGACGCGAAGCTCACGTACATCAGCTCGCGATCGCCGAGATCGCCGCTGTCGAGCACGAACGCGAAGGGCGCCATGCGCGGGAACGTGTCGTTGAGATCGACGCGGCCCGTGTCCATCACGCCCGGCGCGCTCAGCTGATCCATGCGCACCGGGGAGCCACCTTCGCGCGGCACCGCCCACACCTTCGCGGTCGGATCGCTGTCGGCGTTGCAGTCGCGGTGCTCGGTGGTGCCGCTCGGGCACGTGCTCTCGTTGAACGTGAGGAAGAGCTCGTCGGGCGACCAGTCCGGGTTGTAGCGGTTGAGCCCGTCGACGCGCGGCACGAGCACGCGCGGCGCGCTCCAGCCGGTGCCGTCGCGCTCGACCATCGCGATCGCGCCGCGCATCGGGCGCTGCGACGTGCTCCCGCTCTGCCCGACGTCGGTGAACGCGATCCAGTTGCCGCTCTCGGGCGACCACGCGGGGTGGCTCACCTCGCGGCCCTCGTTCGGGATCGTCGCGAGCTGCGTCCCGCACCCGCCCGCGCCGTCGCAGCGCACGTCGAAGAGGAACATCCCCATCGTGCCGCGATCGTCGTCGCCGTAGACCGCCGCGAGCTGCGCGCCGTCGGGCGAGAACGACGAGAACTGCAGCACGCGATCGTCGCCCGCGCTCTCGTTCCAGAGCGGCGTGTACGTCTCGAGGTCGTACATCAGCACGCCGCCGCGGTTCTGACCGCCGACCGAGCCGACGATCTTCGTGCCGTCGCGCGAGATCGCGTGGCAGCCGACGCAGCTGCCGCTCTCGGTCTGGCCGGGGCCCATCACGAGCTCGGCTTCGCCGGCCGCGGCGCCGAAGTCGTAGCGGACGATCGCGCCCGGGGACGTGGTCCAGTAGTAGATGGTGCCCGCGAGCGGATCGCGCGCGAAGCGCAGGTCGATGTCGCTCGAGACCGCGACGGCGCTGCCCGTGTCGTCGGTCGCGCGCACCCGCACAGTGAGCGGGAGACCGCCGCGGTTCGTCTCCGCGATGTGCGTCCACGCCGCGCCGGTGGGCTCCCAGATGCAGCCGTCGTCGCGCACGCCCGCGGGTCGCTCGCAGCGCACGTACGCGCGCACGTCGGTCACGTCGTTCGCGAACGCGACCTCGAAGAGCGTGTTGCTCGCGGGGCCGCGCAGCCAGTGCACCTCGACGCGACCGAGGTTCGGCGGAAGCACGACTCCGTCGTTCGGGTAGACGAGCGTCGGCGCGCGCGATGCGTCCTCGGGCCCGTCGAAGAGCGAGCCGGGATCGGTCGGGAGCGCTGGGCCGCCGCTGCTCGGAGGGACGTCGAGCGTGGTGCGCAGCACGACGCGGAGCGCGCCGACCGCGAGGCGCCCGTTCGCGAGCGCCTCGACGCGCGCGCGCCCGCCGTTCGTCGTGACCGACGTGAACGTCGCGCCGGTGAACGCGCCGACGTAGGGAACGCCGCTCGCGCGGAACGTCACGCGCTCGGTGATCTCGCGCTCGCCGGTCTCGCCCTCGAAGGTGCCGAACGCGCGGTACGCCTGGGTCGCCGGGGTGGCGCCCTCGATCGTGATCGTCGCGTCCTCGGGCTCGAGGCGCAGCGTCTGGAGGCCTGCGAGCCCCGGGTCCTCGCTCGTGTCCCCGGGGATCGACCCGTCGTGGAGATCGCCATCGATGTCGCCGCTGCAGTCGCAGCCCGCGAGCGTCGCGAGGGCCAGGCAGGCCGACAGGTACTTCTTGCGCATGGCTCCTCCGCTCGATCCTCGCGAACTCTGAGCGATTCGGGAATGCTGTGCACGTTGCGTACAGCAACGATTCGGGCGCAGTTTCGTCGCGTCGCGTTGTGCTCCAGGCGGAGAAGTATCCGCTCAGCGTACGGGCGCGGGCTGGGTCGCGCGGCGCAGCGCGGTGCGCACGCCGTCGCTCGCGGTGTGGAGCAGCACGAACGTGTCGCCGTCGATCCAGGGCTCGGGATCGAGCACGCCCAGCGCATCCGCGCCCTGGCCCGAGGGCGTGAGCACCGGCGCGCCCTCGTTGCCCTCGCGGAAGAAGCGCAGGTCGATCGAGACGAGCAGCCCGATCGACCATCGCGTGCCGCGACGACCCGCGTAGTAGAGGCGGTAGACGCCGCCCTGGTGCACGAGCGCCGGCGCCGCGACCTCGTCGTGATCGAACGCGCGCGGATCGTCCTCGCGCGCCGAGTGCACCGCGATGGTGCCGCCCTCCGCGATCGATCCGCAGCCGGTGCCGCACACGTCGCCGAGCTCGAACGCGCCGTCCGCCTCCGACCCCGCGCGCAGCAGGACGATCGCGCTCTCGCCGCTCGCGCGGATCGCGCGCGCCGCGACGTACAGCGCGCTGCCGGCGCGCACCGCGCTCGCGCCGTCGAGCTCCACCACGTCGCCCTCCGGATCGACGATCGGGAGCGTGACGAGGTTCCGCATCGTCTCGAGATCGAACGTGTCCGCCCAGTCCGCGCCGCCCTCGATGCGCACGACGCGACGCCGTCCCTCCGCGTCGAGCGCGGTCGCGAGGAGGAGCCAGCGGTCCTCCAGCGGGACGAGGTGCGGATCGCGCAGGCCGAACGGGAGCTGATCGTCGGGGCTCAGCACCGCGCCGCCGTCGAGCGGGACGAACCCGCCCGCGCCGTCGGGACGTGCGAGCCAGATCGCACCGCCCGCCGCGAACGCGAGGCGCGTCGCGCTCTCCGGCGCGTCCTCGGGGCGTGCGATCGATGGTGCGCGCTCGCTGCCCGAGACCCACGGCACGCTGCCGCTCGGCGCGAGCGGGCTCGTCGCGCGCGCGAGCGCGTCGGGGATGTCGCAGCCGCTCGACTCGATCGCGAGCGACACGAGGCGCGCGGGCGCTTCGCTCGACGCGCCGCGGTTGGTGGTGCGCCCGTGCACGACCACGCGGAGCGCGGCGTCGGGCAGCGCAGCGGCGACGCGCGCTTCGAGGATCCCGGGCATGTCGCTGCTCAGTGAGACGACGCCCGACGGGTCGACGGTGAGCACGTAGTCGTGCGGCGCGTCGTCGGGGAGCGGCGTCGTCCACGCGACCGCGCCGCCGACGAGCAGCGACACGTCGCCGCGCGAGCCGCTCACGAGCAGGCCGGTCACGCCGCGCACGCTGGGCCCGATCGCGTCGTCGTTCGCGAGGGAGACCGCGACCGCGTCGATGCATCCGTCGCAGCTCGTCGGCGCGGCGATGCGCGCGCGCACCGTCACGCGCGCGGTGCGCGGGTGCACCTCGCCCTCGAGCACGATGCCGCTGTCGCTCGACTCACCGCCGTTCGGTACGAGCGCGCCCTCCGCGTCGACGATCGGCTCGGGGCCGCCGAAGACACGCGCGCTCGCGAGCGCGCTGCATGCCGATGCGGCACCGCCCGCGCACGCAGCGAGGCTCGGGAGCGCGGTGCCCGGGAGCCTCGCGTTGCAGCACGCGTCGCTCGCGACTCCGACGCAGCACACGGCGGTCGCGCCGCAGCCGGGATCGGCGCAGTCGAGCCCGCCGACCGCGTCGTTGTCGAGGCCGTCGAAGCACTCGGCCGCGTTGTCGAGGCCTTCACGACCGGGAGACGCACCCCCCGCGTCGGTGCCCGAGCCTCCATCGTGCTCGGGTGGCGCCGGCCCGGCGTCGTTCCCCGCCATCACGCTGGCATCGGTCGGGCCGTGAGGATCGCGGTCGGCGCCCGCCGCCGTGCATCCCACGAGCGACGCGATCACGAGCAGCGATGCAGCGCGCGCGCTCACGGCACGGCTCCCTGGGGGATCGCGTGGCGTGCGAGCCCGATCGCGTCGCGCACTCCGTCGCTCCCCGTGTAGTAGAGGCGCAGCTCCGCGCCGTCGACGACCGGCGCGGGATCGTTGGTCGAGAGGGCGTCGAAGCCCGCGCCCGAGCCCGCGAGGATCGCGCGCCCGTCGTTGCCCTCGCGCCAGTGCACGCCGTCCTGCGAGAGCATCACGCCGATCGACCAGCGCGTGCCGCGACGCCCTGCGTAGTAGAGGCGCAGCACGCCGCCGTACTCGATCAGCGCGGGGGCCGCGACCTCGTCGCAGTCGAAGTCGGTCGCGATGCCGGTCGCCCGACGCACCACGTGGCCGTCCTCGCGGACCTCGCCCGCGCTCGGGTCGTAGATCGTCGTGTCGGCGGGGAAGGGCGCCCCGCTCTCGTCGACCGCGAACAGCGCGACCTCGCTCGTGCCGTCCGCATCGCGCCGGCGCGCGGCGAGCAGCGTGCGACCGCTCGCGGTGCGGATCACGGACGGCGAGTCCCACGCGACAGTCGTGTCGAGCTCGCTCGTCGGCGCGAGCACGCGCTCCGGCGCGCCCATCGCGAGCGAGTCCGCCGTGCCGCCGACGGCGCGCGCGATCGACGTCGTGCCGTCGTCGGCGATCGCGGTGAACCAGAGCTGCCAGCGGCGATCGGCGCCGCGCAGGAGCGCGGGATCCGCCACGGCTGCGAGCCACGGCGCATCACCGGGCGCGATCATCGCGCTCTCGGGATCGCCGGGATCCGCGAGCGCGCGGAACCGGCCGCCGTCGATGCCCGCCGCGGCGTGGATGCGGCCCTGGTAGAGGAACGCCATCCGCGCGCGACGCTCGCCGCCCTGATCGTCGTAGGTCACGACCGAGGGCGCGCGCGTGCGCTCGCCGCTCGACCACCACGGATCGATCGCGTCGGGCAGGATCACGTCGTTGCCGCGCTCGAGCGACGCAGGCGCGTCGCAGGTGCCCTCGCTCACCTCGAGCCGACGCAGGTGCGCAGGGGGCGGATCGCTCGGCCCGCGGTTCGACGCGCGCCCCCACGCGATCACGCGCGCCGGGCCGCGCGGCGCGTAGCGCACGCCGCCGAAGATCGACGTCCACGGGCCGGTCGGACCGCTCGTCGACGCGCTCACGTCGACGCGCCCGCTCGTGCTCGTCGCGAGCTCGTAGGTGATCGCGTCACGCGGCCCGGCCCCCAGCATCGCCCGCACGTCGGCGAGGGGCACCGCGCGCGACACCGCGCCACCGACGACCAGCCGCAGCTCGCCGCTCGCGGCGCTCACGAGGAACGCGACGTCGGCGTCGACCAGCGACGTGGTGCCGAGCGTCGCCGCGCTCGACGTCAGCCCCACCGCGACCGAGTCGAGGCAGCCGTCGCACGCGTCCTCCGCCTCGACGCTCGCGAGGATCGAGAGGCGTGACACCCGCGGGTCGACGCTGCCGCCGAGCACGAGCCCGCTGTCGTAGCGATCGCCGCCGTTCGGGTAGAACGCGAAGTCGCGCAGCTCGGGCGACGGGCTCCCGAAGAGCGTCGCGCCGGGCGCGCACGCGAGCAGCGCGTCGCTCCCCGTGCCGCTGCACTCGGAGAACGCGACGACGCGCGGCGTCGCGGGACGGCAGCAGGACTCCGACGATCGACCGACGCAACACACGGGCGTGGACGCGCAGTCGGGGTCGTCGCAGTCGAGCTCGGCGTCGCCGTCACCGTCGACGAAGTCGAAGCACCCCGCGCCGCTGGGCGGGCTGTCTTCGCCGGGGTAGGCCGGGGCTCCCGCGTCGTCGGTGCCGGCCCCGGCGTCCGCCCGTGGCCACCCGCCCGCGTCGGTGGCACCTGCACCGCCGTCGGGCACGTCGATCGCCGAGCCGTCGGTGTCGTCGTCGCAGCCGAGCGCGAGCGGCATCGCCAGCGCCGAGGTGGCGAGCGCGAACCCGAGGATCGTGGCGCTACGGGAGCGGTGCTGCATCGCGGATCACCCGGGAGCGGAGCGCGCCGATCTCACTCTGGCACACGCAACGCGCCCCGAGCTCGCTCATCAGATTGTGTGCCAGCGACTCGCTCACTGCGGCCAGACCTGATCGAGCGGCAGGAGCGTGTGTCGTACCTCGGTCGCGGTGGTGATCGTTCGTCCGACCAGGAGCCGCACGCGCTGCGGCGAGTTCGCGATGCGCGCGGCGGCGATCGACTCGATGTCGCAGCGCCCGGGGCACGCACCGAGCACGGGATCGCTCGCGCGCAGCACCGGGTTCGCGGCGTAGGGCACGAAGCGCGGCGGCTCGTCGCGCGGCGCGGCGGACTCCGCGAACGCGACGCTGGTGCGTCCCGCGAGATCGCGCGCGACGACCCAGAGCCGATGGATCGCGAGGTCCTCGTCGTCGTTGGGGAACCACGACGCGCCGTCCGCGCCGCGCAGCGTGATCGCGGCGATGTCGCCGAAGTCGTCGGCGTCGAGCACGACCTCGCTCGGCAGCGTCGCGCGCACGCCGCCGTCGACGTCGACGCGCGCCATGCGGATCTCGCGGAGCGTGCCGGTGCGCTCGCACCCGTAGAGCAGCCAGAACGTCGTCGTCGGGTGCGGCCCCGCGGGGAGCAGCAGCGGGTCGCGCAGCGAGGTGCATCCGCCGCCCTCGGTGTCGGGGCGGAGCACGGGCATCGCATCGTCGGCGACGAAGAACGGGCTGAGGCCCATCGGGTGCAGATCGATGCCGAAGCGCCGCCCGTTCGAGCCGTCGAGCTCGCGCGCCGCCGCGAGCCAGCCTTGCGTCGAGCGCTCGATCGAGCGCGTCTCTTCGTCGAGCGGCACGTACAGCGCCGGCTCGCGCACGCTCGAGAGCGGCGGGCACGCGGCGCCCACGCACTGCGGAGGGCTCACGCCGAGCACCGGCGCGCCGAGCGCGTCGCGCGAGGTCCACGCCGCGAGGCCCTCGTCGTCGCTCGTCGTCGCGCCGCCGATCGCGAAGCGCACCGGCGCCGAGAGCTCGTTCGTGCGCGGCACGTTCGTCGCGTCGAAGTACACGTCCCACGCGTCGTCGACACCGACGAAGTAGCTGCCGAGCGTCGGCGCCCCGACGCCGCCTGCCGCCCACGCGTCCGCCGCGCGCAGCGCGGTGTGATCGAGCCCGGTGCTCGCGCCTTCGATCGTGCGGAAATTACTCGGGTTTGCGCACTCGTACGGATCGCTGCCCACCGCGTCGACGTCGACGTAGTTGCCCCGCCCTTCGAGCGCGACGTAGAGCCCGCGCACCGCCGCGCATCCGAAGCCCTCGCCGGCGAGGTGCTCGCGCGGGATGAGCGCACGACGTCCACCGTCGTCGCTGTCGGCGAACACGTCCCAGGTGTCGACGCCGGTCTGCGCGACGAGCACGCGCGCGAAGATCCACGCGGCGCCGCCCGACACGCCCGGCGAGAGCTCGATCGTGACGTTCACGTCGTCGATGCCGAACGACTGCGGCGCGGTGTCGATCACGCGCCCCGCGCGGCGCACCTCGACGATGCGATCACGGTACACCCGCACCGAGAGCTCGTCGGGCAGCGACGCGCCGCGCGCCATGTCGGGCACGGCGGTGAGCACGATGCTCGCGTACTCGCAGCCCTCGCGCGTGGCGCACGCGGTGCCGCGCGGTGCGCGCAGCGTCGCGGTGATCGACATCCCGAGATCGACCGGCAGGCACTCGACGTAGCGGAGGCCGCGCGGATCGCCGGTGCCGAAGCTCGAGACCACGTCGTCGGTGGTCTCGCGCTGGATCGCCGGAGGCACGCCGATCGGCAGGGACACCCAGTCGAGCGAGTCGGTCGCGAACTCCGAGACGACGCTCTCACCGCCCGAGCCGCAGCACTCGAGCTCGCGGCCGCAGTCGAAGTCGTTGCAGTCGACGAGCCCGTCGCAGTCGTCGTCCTCGCCGTTGTCGCACGTGCGCTCGAACTGCTGGTCGGTGCGGCACCCGCCGTCGCCGGCATCCTCGCCCGCGTCGCCCGCGTCCTCCCACTGGCTCGTGTCCGGCGCGTCCATGCCGGCGTCGCGCTCGATCAGCGATCGATCGGGCATCAAGCACCCGACGAGCGCGAGCGCGGCGCACGCGAGCCCGGCGCGCGTCACAGCCGACCTCCGACGCTCAACACCGCGCCGCCCTCGACCGGGACCGGCGCGACGACGAGCTCACCGACCGACTCCTCGTCGCTCCGTCCGTCGGCGATCAGCAGCACGATCTCGGTCGCGATCACCGCCGCCGCGACGCCCCACGCGGTGTACGCGGCGTACGCCCACGCCTCGACCTCGTCGGCGTTCTCCTCGGTGTGCGCCGAGTCCCAGCGCTCGTCCGCGACGAACCAGCCGATCGCCGTCGTCGCCACCGCGATCGTCGAGAGCCCTCCCGCGACGCCCATCACGATGCGCGGCGCGAGCAGCGAGTCCCCGCGTTGCGGCGCGAGCGACACCCGGAGCGCGCGGCGATCGCCGGTCGCGAACGTGTGGCGCGTCGTGTACGGCAGGTGCCCGTCGGCCTCGACGACGATCTCGTGCGCGCCGCTCGTCACCGGCGCGCGCACCGCCGTGCCGCCCCCGACGACGAGGCCGTCGACCATCACGCGCGCCGCGGGCTCGCTGGTGACCACGAGCAGCGCGCCCTCGCGCCGCGCGAGGCCCGCCGCCGCGGTCGCGAGATCGATCACCATCGGCGCCGCGCCCGGCAGCACCTCGAAGCGCCGCTCGATCGGCGCCGCGCCCTCCGGCTCGAGCCGCGCGACGTGCGTGCCCGGCGCGATCTCGACGTGCGCGCCCGCGGCGATCGGCTCTCCGTCGAGCGTGAGGCGCACGTCGGGCGGCGCGAGCACCTGCACCGAGGCCGGCGCGCCCTCGAGCGTCGCGCTCACCGGCGTCGTGGTGCCCACGGTCGCGGCGACCTGCACCTCCGCGTCGCGATATCCGCTCGCGCGCAGCCACACGCGATGGTCGCCCGCGCTCACCGCGTACTCGAGCGGCGTGCGCCCGCGCGCCGCGAGATCGCGTCGATCGATCCACACCTCGGCGCCGCTCGGCGCGCTCGTGATCGCGAGCACCGCGACGTGCGGCCGCAGCGCGTCGAGCCGGCGCGTGCCCTCGGCGCGATCACTCTCGCTCAGCCCCGCGACGCCGACGTACTCGAACAGATAGTTGAACGCGTCCTCGCGCCGCTCGAGCAGCTCGGCGGCCAGCGACGCGTTGAACAGCACGTTGCGGCTCCGCACGATGCGGAGGCTCGCGACGTAGTCGGCGAGCGCGGCTTCGAGCTCGCGCGTGCGTCGCTCCCCGCGCAATCGCGTCGCGGCCTG
This sequence comes from Sandaracinus amylolyticus, assembly GCF_000737325.1. Classification (NCBI taxonomy): domain Bacteria; kingdom Pseudomonadati; phylum Myxococcota; order Polyangiales; family Sandaracinaceae; genus Sandaracinus; species Sandaracinus amylolyticus. The sequence goes on along the minus strand of NZ_CP011125.1, from coordinate 6,092,996 downwards.
GAGGTGCTGGTTGCCGCTCGCGAAGAGCGCCCCCGCCTCGGCCGTGTCGTCGGCGTGCACCGCGCGTGGCGCGCCGGCCATCAGCGCGAGCGCGACGACGAAGGCGAGCGCGCGCGCCCGCCGAACCCCCCAACGCATTCAGAGCTCCGTCTTCATGGGAAGCGAAGAGACCGACGATCCCGAGCCGCCGCGGATCGCGCGACGGCGAAGCCTCACCGACACCCGCGCGCCCGCCGCGGGCACGAGCACCTCTTCCTCGTCGACGTACCCGTCGTGGTGGAAGACGAGCGTGAGCGGTGCACCGATCGGCAGATCCGCGAAGAGCGGCGTCGTCCCGAGCACGCGCTCGCCGACGCGCACTTCCGCGCCGGTCGGCGTCGAGTCGAGCGCGACCTCCGCGACGCGCGCGGGATCGGTCTCGGGCTCGCGGACCTCCGGCTCGGCGACCTCGGGCGCGCGGATCTCCGGCTCGGTGATCGCGGGCTGCGGCGCGCTCGCGATCGTCGGCGGGGGCGCCTCGGGCTCGCCCGCCATCGCGCTCGCGACGAGCGCGATCGCCGCGAGCGCGACGAGCGCTCCACCGACCCACGCCGCCATCGGCACGCGCGTCGTGGGCGGCGCCGGGATCGACTCCGTGGAGCGCTGCTCGCGCGCCGGCGGCGGCGCGTCGAGCGTCACGGCGGGGCTCGGCCTCACCTCGCGCGCGACGTCGATGTTCACGCTCCGCGGAGGCAACGACGCCGTGGTCGGCACCGCCACGTCCGGCGCCGCCATCCGCAGCGCCTCCGCGAGCTCCTCCATCGTCTGGAAGCGCTCCTCGCGCTTCTTCGCGAGCGCGCGCAGCACCACCGCCTCGACCTCGTCGGGGATGAAGACGTTCGGGTTCCGCTGCTTCGGCGGCTGCGCCGGCTCGTTGCCGTGCTTCCAGAGGAGCTCGAAGTAGTTCCGCCCCTCGAACGGCGGCGAGCCCGTCAGCATCTCGTACAGCATCACGCCGAGCGCGTAGACGTCGACGCGCCGATCGATCTCCGCCTCTCCGCGCGCCTGCTCGGGCGACATGTAGAGCGGCGTCCCGACCAGCTGGCCGGTGCGCGTCATCTTCACTTGCTCGGCGTCCGCGCTCTTCACCTTCGAGATGCCGAAGTCGAGCACCTTCGCGCGCTCCGCGTCGCCCTTCTTCGCGAGGTAGACGTTCTCGGGCTTCAGGTCGCGGTGCACGATGTCGTGCTGGTGCGCCTTCGCGAGCGCTGCCGCGATCTGATGCGCGATCGCGAGCGCTTCGTGCAGCGGGAGCGGCCCGCGCGCGACGCGCTCGGCGAGGCTCTCGCCCCGCAGGTACTCCATCACGATGAAGACCGCGCCGTCGGCGTAGCGATCGAAGCTGATGACCTCGACGATGTTGTCGTGCTCGATCGAGCTCGCCGCGATCGCTTCCTGCTTGAGCCGCTCGACCGCCGTCGCGTTCTGCGCGACGCCCGCCGAGAGCACCTTCACCGCGTACTGCTTGCCGAGGTGCACGTGGCGCACGGCGTACACCGCGCCCATCCCGCCCTCGCCGATCTTGCCCTCGACGCGATACACGTTCGAGAGCACGCGGCCGATCCACGGATCCACCGCGCGCTCCTCGTCGACGAGCGTCGGCATCCGCGGGGTGTCGCGCACGTCGCCGGCGCCGAGCGCCGTGGTCGCGAAGCCCGGATGGCCTTCCGCCGGATCGAGATCCATCCCGTCGCGCGTGTCCTCGAGCCGCGTGCGGTCGCGATCGTCCTCGCGGAGCGGGCGCGCGGGATCGAGGGAGTCGTCGGACATCCGAGCCCCGCGATCCTATACGGGCCTGCCGCGCCGGTCACGCCCGAGGAGGCTCGCTCGCCTCGGCCTCGGCGTGGCCGTTCGCGGCGCGACGGCGGGAGCGGCGCTTGCGGTCGGTCTCGCGATCCATCGTCGAGCGCACGGCCTTGTCGAGGAGCTGCACGAGGAACATCGCCTCCTCGTCGGTGAAGCCCGTCACCATGTTCCGCACCGCGGAGTCGACGAGCGGCGAGAGCGACTCCTCGAGCGCGCGCCCCTTCGCGGTCAGGCGCACCAGGCGACGACGGCGATCGCGCGCGTCGACCTTGATCGTGACCTGCTTGTCCTTCGCCATGCGCGCGACGAGGCGGCTCACCCCCGCGGCGTCGAGGCCGGCGTCCAGCGTCAGCTCCTGCTGCGAGAGCGGGCCCTCCGCCGTCGCGAGGCGGAAGAGCACGTGGTACTGCGGCACGGTCGCGCCGAGGGGTGTCAGCACGCGGCTCATCTCGTTGATGACGACGCGGCGGAGATACGCGAACCGCCAAGCGATCTCGCGGATCACGTAGCGCGTCGTCGGATCGGTGAGGATGCCGGCGGCGATGGACGTCTCGCTCGTGGTCTCCAAGAGTTCTTCCTAGCGAAAAGGGTAGTAGCGGGAGGTCGGAGGTGAGAATGGAGTGAGCTTCGGCGTCGTGCGCGGCTCGCCATCGAGTGAGGCCACGCATCGACCGAGGCCGATGCCGCGACACGGGCCCCATCGCGCGTTTGCGACGGAAGTCGCGCGCATGCTACCCCTCCGCCGACCTGAACGTCGACGTCGGAGCAACATGGGCCTGCTGGATCTCACGCAAGAGTGCCTCGATGCGGCGGAGGGCAAGATGCCCGAGCCGACGCCCGGTCCGAACGGGAAGCGCGGCAAGCCGCCCAACCGGATCCAGGTGTTCAAGAACCAGTTCCTCGAGAAGTGGTTCGCCCAGGCCCACCCGATCACGCCCGGCATCTGGTTCGGGCCGTTCGTCGTGTGGGGGCTCTGGTCGGGCGCCCAGGCGTTCGGGCTCGGCGTGATCCCGCTCTTCGCGGCGGGCTTCCTGATCACGACGTTCATCGAGTACTGCCTGCACCGCTGGATCTTCCACTTCGTCCCGAAGAACGAGAAGCAGCGCCTGCAGCACTTCCTGCTGCACGGGTACCACCACGAGTTCATGAACGACCCGATGCGGCTCGTGCTCCCGCCGATCGGGATCTGGCCGTTCGCGGCGATCGTCGCGGGCATCTGGTACCTCGTGTTCGGCGCGTACTGGTTCCCGATCTTCGCGGGCACCGCGGCGGGCTACATCGCGTACGACTGGGTCCACTACTACACGCACTACTTCAACCCGAAGGGTGGCGTGGGCCGGTGGCTGAAGCGCTACCACATGCTCCACCACCACGACTCGCCGAACCATCGCTACGGCATCACCTCGCCGCTGTGGGACTTCGTCTTCGGCACGTACCTGCCGCTGAACAAGATGGCGCGGCAGGCCGGGCGACACGCAGCGCCGACGGCCGAGAGCTGAGAACGAAGGGCTGGTCTCCGGACCGGCCCTTCGTCGTTTTGGTGAATGGCCTACGTTCCGCCGCTCGGGATGCCGATCGACGAGGTGCGTCGCGAGCTCGATCGCATCCGTCATCCGGTGCGCATCGCGATCCGTCGCTCGAAGAACCCGTTCAACGTCGGCGCGATCATCCGCACCGCGCACTCGTTCCTGGTGCGCGAGATCGTGCTCATCGGGATCGAGCCCTGGTACGAGCGCGCGGCGATGGGCATGCAGCGCTACGAGAACGTGGTCGAGGTCGAGAGCGAGGCCGCGTTCGTCGCGATGGCGAAGGAGCGCGGCTGGTTCTTGTGCTCGCTCGAGAAGGACGACGCGTCGGTCGGGCTCTGGGACGCGAAGATGCCCGAGCACTGCGTGATCGTCGTGGGCAACGAGGAAGAGGGCGTCGGCGCGGAGATCCTCGCGGCGTCCGACGAGGTGATCGGGATCCCGATGTTCGGGATCAACCACAGCTACCCGATGACGGTCGCGGCCGGGATCGCGATGGCAGAGTGGGCGCGGCGTCGATATGCGGGCGCGGGCCGTGTGATCGTGACTCCGAAAGAGTGATGATCGCACTTGCAGGGTGAGCGCTCTTCGCTAGACTGCCGGCCCTCGTTCGTGGTGGCCGTAGCTCAGTTGGTAGAGCATCGGATTGTGGCTCCGAGTGTCGCGGGTTCGATTCCCGTCGGTCACCCTGTGTTTCTGGTGCGGGTCCCTGTGCGCTTGGGATTCGACGTTCGATAGAGCCCTCTCGTCCGACCGCGGGTCGGCGAGCAGAGAACGCGGCCCGCACGGGCTGCCGCTCTCGAGAGGGGCGGGCGATGCGAGACTGTTCTGGTCTCGATCGCTCGGCGCCTGCGCTCTCGTTCGGAGCGCAAATCGAGCACGAATGGCAGTGCTCGAAAGTCGTTGACAAGGAACGAAAGTCGAGTATCTCACGGGTCCTCCGGGCGCCCGTAGCTCAGCTGGATAGAGCGTCGGACTTCGAATCCGCAGGTCGGGTGTTCGAATCACCCCGGGCGCGCTACTCCACTGGTGCTCAGCTCTCGAATCGAGTGCTCGACTCGAGCTGAGTGATAGAGTCGGATCGAAAATCACGGGTCATTAGCTCAATTGGTAGAGCAGCGGACTCTTAATCCGTTGGCTCTCGGTTCAAGTCCGAGATGACCCACTGAAGAACGCCGCGGGCGCACACAGCGCTCGCGGCGTTCGTGTTTTCGCGGCGTCGCGATCTCGCCGCTCAGCCGACGTGCATGCGGCGACGTGCGTGCGCGGGCGTGGGCTCGACCTCGAGCTCGGCGCTCTCCGTTCCGCTCCTCGGCTCCCCGCGCGCCACGTCGGCGAGCATCGGAGGCTGCGCCTGGAGCGCCGTGATCTCCTCCGCGACGCGCACCAGCATCGGCTCCGCCGCGCGCGCGGTCGCGGTCGCGTGCACCTCGCTCATCGCGTCGTCGCAGAGCTCGACGTCGCCGACGAGGCGCTCGATCTCCGCGTGCAGATCGCCCTGTCCGACGACCGCGGTGGTGCGCTCCTGCACGAGCCGACACAGCGCGGCGACCGACGCGATCTCGCTCGCGAGCGCGTCGCGCTCTTCTTCCGCCTCGCGCAGGCACGTCAGGCGACGGCGCGTGAGCTCGATGCGGCGCTCGGCGAGACGTCGCAGGCGCGACGAGCGCGCGGTGTCGCGCTCGAGCTCGAGCGCCGCGATCTCCGCGTGCAGCTGCGCCGCGTCCGCGAGCATCGACGACTCGCGCGCCGTGCGGTGCGCGACCGAGAGCCGCACGTAGCCGTCGAGGAGACGATCGGGCGCGAGCCACTCGTCGAAGAGGATCTCGACGCTCTCCGATACGCTCGCCGCGTGCGAGCGCGCCGTCGAGATGCGCCGCTCGAGCTCCGCGAGCTCCTGCACGTGCATCGGCTCCATCGACGGATGCATCGCGACGCGCGCCTGCGCGGCGACGAGGCGACGATGCTCGCGTCGATGTCGCTGCGCGCGGCGCGCGACCGCGTTCGACCGAGGGAGCACGCCGAGCGTGATCGTCTCGAGCACCGCGAGCGCGATCAGCATCCACGCGCTCCCCACGAGGAGCGTGGTCGCGAGCAGCGTGGTGCCGATCGAGAGGTGCAGCGGATGACAGAGCACGTACCGCATGCGCTCCCAGCCGTCGCGATCGGACGCCGAGGCGCGTCGCGAGGTGGACGAGCTCTTGGCGGCGCGCGCGCTCGTCAGGGCCCCGGAGGTGGAGTGAAGCTCGAGCGGCATTGCGACCTGAACGAGCACGTAGTCCCGCGCCGCGCGCTCTGGAAGGCAATCGCGCGCGACGCTTGCGCGTGCGCGTGAGGTGGTGCGCGCGCCCACGTCTCCGCGCCGGGAGCTTCCGCGCGTTCTCGCGCTCGTCGATGCTTCCCCGCGCGAGGTGGTCCGATGGCGAAGCCGAAGTCGAAGCTCTTGTCGAGACCCGCAGCGAGGCTCGCGCGCGACGCGCGCGGGCACGACACCAGCGTCCCGGCGCGCGAGAGGCTCGAGCTCTCCGTGACGCTCCCGATCGATCCGAGCGCGCTCTACGCGGCGTGGCTCGATGCGCGCGAGCACGGCGCGTTCACCGGCGGCCAAGCGAGCTGCGAGCCGCGCGTCGGCGGGCGCTTCACCGCGTGGGACGGATACATCGAGGGCGAGACGCTCGAGCTCCACGCGGGCGAGCGCATCGTGCAGGCGTGGCGCACGAGCGACTTCGAGGACGACGACGCGGACTCGCGGCTCGAGCTGCGCTTCGTGCCCGAGGGCGACGGCACGCGCCTCGTCCTCAAGCACACCGAGCTGCCGAAGGGTGGCGCGCACAAGTATCGCGAGGACTGGAAGCAGCTCTACTTCGCGCCGATGTCGAAGTACTTCACGCGCTAACTAGTTCCTCTCCGACTTCGGAGTCGTCCGCTCGAGGGGGAGCGCCAGCGCGCGTGCGGCGCGCTTCGCCTCGCGCGCGGCACGCTTCGCCTCGCGCTGCTCGTCGCGCTCGCGCTTCTTCGCGAGGCGCGCGACGCGCTTCGCGCACGCGTCTTCTCCTTCGACCGCGGCGGTGCGCCCGGCGTGCGCCAGCGCGGCCGCGGGATCGCGCGTGCGGTGCTCGAGGTGCTTCGCGAGCGCGAGGTGCAGAGGCGCACGTCGCGCGTCGTCGGGCGCGGCGTCGAGCGCGTCGCGCAACAGGCGCAGCACCTCGTCGTGCCGAGCACGAGCGCGCGCCGCGGAGCTCGCGACGAGCAGCGCGTCGACCGTCAGCTCCGCATCACCACCGCCGCTCGCAGCCGCTTCCGCGAAGCGCGCCGCGCGATCGAGATCACCGTGCCGCAGCGCGACCCGCGCGATGCCGAGGCGATCCTCGGGCTCGTGGGCGGGCAGCACGTCCTGCCAGCGCTCGCCGAGCGTCGCGAGCAGCGCCGCGAGCGCGACGAGATCGTTCGCGTTGTGCTCGATCACCGGGCTGATCACCGAGCCCTCCGCGCCGCGCACGAAGTCCCAGTAGAGGTGCGGGATCTCCGCGCCGTCGACGTCGCGCTCGCGGCGCATGCCGAGCACCTCGGTCTCGATCTGGACGAGCCGCACCTGGCCCAGCCGTCGCGCGAACACACGACGCGCGCAGTGCAGCAGATCGAGGTGCGCGCGCGGCGTGGGCACCGGCACGCGGTTGAGCACGGCGCGCGTACGCAGCAGCGGCCAGTCGAAGCTCTTCCCGTTGTAGGTGACGATGCACGAGCTCTCGGCGATGCGCTCCGCGAGCCGCGCGAGCAGCGGGCGCTCCTCGCCCGGGCGTCGCAGGAAGAGCTGCTCCACGCGCAGGCTCTCGTCCTCGAACCACGCCATCCCGATCAGGAACGGCAGCGTCCCGGTTCCGCCCGAGAGGCCCGTGGTCTCGGTGTCGAGCAGCAGCATCTTCCGGAGATCGACTCCGTCGAGCGCGGGATCGAGCGCGAGCGCCGCGGCGATCTCGCTGCGCACTTCGAGCGCGCGCGCGATCGCGATGCGCCCGTGGTGGTGCGCGGGCGGGAGGTACTGCACCACGCGATGCAGCGGGCCGTGCGGCGTGTCGTCGAGCGTGCCCGGGAGCGGTGTCTTCACCGCCGCGGGGCGGGGCGCGGTGCGCATCGCGACGCGGTCGCGCGACTCGAGCCGATCGATCGTCGCGCGCAGCCGCGCGATGCGCTCTCGGCGCTCGAGGTCGACCGCGGAGAGGACGGGCTCGGGCGGTGGAGGCGCTGGCTGCGGCGCGGGCCCCGGCGCGCCGAGGCGGGCGAGCTTTCGTTTGAGGTCCAACGGTTCGCCCTCAGTGGGTGGCGCCGACGCCGAGGGCGTCGAGCAGCGTGAGCGCGAGGTGCTTGAGGTCGCTCGATGCGCTGGTGACGATCTCGGCGCGTGCGGCGCTCGCGGGCGGAGGCGAGACCAGCGCGCCGATGCACGCGGGGCATCCACCCGTGCACTCGCAGCCGTCGATCAGCGCGCGGGTGCGGCGCATCAGCGACTCGCGGTCCTCGAACAGACGCGGCGCGAGCCCGACCCCGCCGGGCACCGCGTCGTAGAGGAAGATCGTCGGATCGAACCCGGGCCCTGCAGCGAGGGAAGACAGCGGCTCGCCCTTGCTCGGCAGCTCGCCCTCTCCGCCGCGATCGCCCAGCGTGTGCCCGAGGTCGCGCGGATCGCACATCAGCCCGACCGACGCGACGAGGTGCATCGCGTTCATGACGCCGCGGATCGCGTCGAGCACGATCGCGCGCGGCTGGGGCATCGCGCGCACGACGTCCTCGTCGATCGTCATCCAGCACGCGCTCGTGTGCATCTGCATCTCGGGCAGGCGCACGTCGCCGTAGCCGACGTTCTCGTGCGTGTGGAACTTGATCTTCTTGTATCCGACGACCTTCTCGATGACCGAGACCTCGCCCATCCCGCTCGAGAGGCCGGCGCTCATGACCGCGCCGTCGTCCTCCTGCGTGATCGCGACGCGCGTGTACGTCATCGCGGTCGTGTAGTAGTCGGGCTCGACCTTGCGGACGAAGGCCTTGTGGTTCTCGAAGTCGAGGCGCTCGACCTGGTACTGCTCGCCCTCGTGCTGGTAGATCGCCTGCACGTGCAGCATCGTGTGCGTCGCGCGCCAGTCCATCTCGGCGATGGTCTTGTCGGTGTCGAGGTCGATGACGACGAAGTTGTCCCAGCCGACGCTGCGCAGGCTGACGTGGGTCGCGGGGTACGCGTCGGTCGCCCAGTGGTAGACGGTCTTGCCGCCCGCGCCGGCGCCGGCGTGCACGACCTGGTGCTGCGCGAGGTAGTCGAGCGCGTCCTTCACCGCGGCGGGCGGCACGTCACCGAGCGCCTCGCCTTCTTCGAAGGGCAGCTCGAACGCTGCGCACTTGAGGTGCTGCACGAGGATCTCGACGTTGTCGGGATCGATCCGCGCGTGCTCGACGGGCGCGCCGATCACCGTGTGCGCCTGGAGCGCGAAGAACTGATCGAGCGGCTGGCTCGACGCGACCATCAGCGCGAGCGAGGGATCGCTGCGGCGACCGGCGCGACCGAAGCGCTGCCACAGCGCGGCGATCGAGCCCGGATACCCCGCGCACACGACCGCTTGGAGTGATCCGATGTCGATGCCGAGCTCGAGCGCGTTGGTCGCGACGACGCCGCGGATCGAGCCGGCGCGCAGGCCCTCTTCGATGCGGCGTCGCGTCTCGGGGAGATAACCGCTTCGATAGGCCTGGATGCACTCGGGATCGATGCGATCGGCGGCGAGGCGATCGCGGAGGTACTTGAGCATGACCTCGACCGAGTTGCGCGACTGGCCGAAGACGATGGTCGGCACCTCCGCGCGCAGCAGATCCGCGGTGAGCGAGACCGCCGTCTTCAGGTAGCTCGCGCGCACGCCGAGCTCGGGGTTGAGGACCGGCGGGTTGTAGACGACGACGTGGCGGGGACCGGTCGGCGCGCCGCTCTCGTCGATCAGCGTGACGTCGCGGCCGATCATCCGCTGCGCGTGCTCGCGCGGGTTCCCGATCGTCGCGGACGCGAACACGAACGTGGGATCCGCGCCGTGGAAGCGCGCGATGCGCTGGAGGCGACGAAGCACGTTCGCGAGGTGCGAGCCGAAGACGCCGCGATACGTGTGGAGCTCGTCGACGACGACGTAGCGCAGGCACGCGAAGAAGCGCGCCCAGCTCGCGTGGTGCGGGAGGATGCCCGCGTGGAGCATGTCGGGGTTCGTCAGCAGGATGCCGCTGCGCTCTCGCGCGGCTCTGCGTGCGTCGCCGGGCGTGTCGCCGTCGTAGGTGATCGCGCCGTGGGTGAGGCCCACGTCCTTCATGAGCGTGCGGAGCGACGCTTCCTGATCGCGCGAGAGCGCCTTCGTCGGGAAGAGATAGAGCGCGCGCGCGTCGGGCTCGCGGGCGAGGCGATCGAGGACGGGCAGGTGGTAGCAAAGCGACTTGCCGGACGCGGTGGGCGTCGCGACGACGATCGACTGGCCCTCGCGCGCGAGATCGAACGCGCGCGCCTGGTGGGAGTAGAGGCGCTCGATGCCGCGGCGCGCGAGCGCATCACGGAGCAGCGGGTGCAGCGCGTCGGGGACCTCGGCGTGGTGCGCATCGCGCGGTGGGACGACGTGATGGAGCGCGACGTTGCGCCAGAGCCCGCCGTCGTCCTGCCAGCGCTCGAGGACGGATGGGAGGCCGCGGGCGGACGTCCAAGGCGCTTGGGGGCGAGCGAAGGGCGGGTCGTCCGCGAGCATCGTGGTCGGCACTGTACGAATGTGCCGGGGGACGGGGCAAGTGTTCAGGATGGGGATCTGTCTCGAGATCGGCGACGTGTCGGCGGGGGCGCGGGGGTGGGGGTCCGGCGCGCCGGTGCTCGCGGCTGCCGTTCAGCGAGGGCGCGAGCTTCGGGAGGCGGCGCTTCGCTCGCTCGCGCGCTGCACGCGCAGCGCTCGCTCGCCGACGAGCTCGCGTTGCCGTCGACCCGACCCGCTGCGTGGGCGCGCCGGACCCCCACCCCCCGCGCCGTGACGCGGAGTCTGCCGTCTCGGTTTTGTGGCGGTGGGATGGCTCGCGACCGATCCGCGCTGTTCGCGCGGCTCGGTCGCTCGCGGGTCGCAGCGCGCGCCTGCGGCGCCCGACTGCGCGCCCGGTGGCGCGGGTCTTTGGGGCGCAGAGTGAAGTCGTGGGCGAATTGCTGAACGATTTCCGTGCGTCGAGAGGACTTGGATCGACGGGCGCGACGATTCGGGTCCTCCGGAGGAGGTGGGATCGACGCGCGGGACGATCTGGGTCCTCGAGAGGACGTGGGATCGACGCGCGGGACGATCTCGGTCCTCGGGAGGAGGTGGGATCGACGCGCGGGACGATCTCGGTCCTCCGGAGGAGGTGGGACCCGGCGCGCGGGACGATCTCGGTCCTCGGGAGGAGGTGGGATCGACGCGCGCGTCGATTTCGGTCCTCGGGAGGAGGTGGGATCGAGGCGCGGGACGATCTCGGTCCTGCCGAGGACGTGGGAACGACGCGCGGGACGTTCCGGGTCCTCGGGAGGAGGTGGGATCGGCGCGCGGGAGGGTTCGGGTCCGGGGGTCCACGCCGGACGTTCGCGCTTCGCGCGACGGCTCCGCCGCGTTCGTCGTCACATCCGGGCGCGTCGTCGGCACTCGTCCATCGTGCGGATCTTCGCCTTCCTCGTGTCGCTCGCGCTCGCCGTTCCGACGGTCGTGCTCGCGCAGCCAGTCCCGATGGGGCCGACGCGCGAGGTGCGCGCGCTCGATGCCGGGCTCGTCTCGGTCACGACGACCTGGAGCGAGGCGCGCGGACGACGCGCCGCGCGCGTCACGGCCTCGCTGGGCGCGGCGCGACCTCTCGTGCTCCACGACGGCGCGACCGTGCGCACTGCGATCGGTGGTGAGCGTGACGCGCTGCTCGTCGTCGCGTTCCACGGTGGCGAGCACGCCTTCGTGCGCGCTCGCCTCGCGCGCGTCGTCGAGGGCGGTGCGCTGAGCGCGGGGCCCACGCTCGAGCTCTCTCGCGAGCACGCGGCGCGACGTCCGACGCTCCGTCCGGCGGCCGCGCTCGTCGCGACGACGCCCGACGGGTTCACCGTGCTCGTGCAGGAGCAGGACACGCGCAGCCCCGACGCCGACGTCGTGACGACGATGACCCGCATCGCGCACGACGGCGCGCTGATCGAAGCGCCGCGCGTCGTCGCGATCCCGTGGGCGCTCGGTGCGCTCGCGTGGAACGGGCGCGGGTATCACCTCGCGGTGCTCTGGGGCGGCTGGGGCACCGAGCATGCGGGCACCGCGCGCGTCTGCCTCGTGACGCTCTCCGAGCAGGGCGCCCCGCAGGAGCATCCGTGGTGGGCGAGCACGTTCGACGCGCTCTCCGACGTGCAGCTCGCGCGGCGCGACGACGGCGCGATGGTGCTCGTGTGGCGTCGCGGGGACGCGCTCGCGGTGATGGCGCACGTCTCGAGCGCGCCCGGTCGCTGGGGCGCGGAGCCGGCGCCGGCGATCGAGGTCGCGCGCATCGCGCCCGATGCGCCGTTCGCGCTGCAGCTCGACGGCGAGCGCATCGTCGCGCGCACCGAGTGACGCGCTCCGCGCGCGCGAGCGGGGCCGGCCTCCCGGCAAAAACGCCTCGCCGCGCACACGGGCGTGGTGAGCTGACACGGAAGCGTGGCGAGAAAGCGCGAGAGCACGCGTCTTCGGGCGTGGCCTGCACCTTGCTCAGCAGCGAGGCCCACGGGGAGGCCACGGAACACCATGAACGCGACCGAGCTCTTGTCCGATCGTGCCCGCGATGTCCGCGCACTGCTCGACGCCGTCGAGTCCACCGACGATCAACTTCGTCTCCGCGATCTCGCGAGCCGTCTCGCGGCGCACCTGCGCGTCGAAGAGGAGATCCTCTTCCCGCTGGCGCGCACGAGCGGCGACCTCGAGGACCGCACCGTGTCCGCCGAAGTGCTGCGCCGGATGAGCGCGCCGGGCGCGGACCACGCGAAGCTTTCGCGGGTGATGGAGCTCGCCGAGGCGCGCCTCGACGGCGCGTACGACGCGTATGACGACCTGCTCCACCACGCGATCGACGACGCGACCCTCGAGCGCATCGGCGACGCGCTCGCGGCGCGCTTCGAGGACGGAGTGCGCGGCACCACGCGCGGCCTGCGCACCGGTGCGCGCCGTGCGCCCCAGCGTCGCGCGCGTCCGATGCGCGCGGCGGCGCGGCGTCGCTGATCAGAGCTCGAGCGGCGTCGGACGCGGCGGGACGGCCGGTCGCGCCTCCCACGGCACCGGCGAGTCGGCGAGCCGATCCTCGGGATCGATCTCGACCTCGACCGCCGCGTCCTCGAGCTCGATCGTCGCGCGTGCCATCCGCGAGGCGGGCGCGAGGCCGAAGTCGACGCGCGCGATCACGTCGCGCGTCGCGCTCGCGACCCGCACCTCGACGAGCATCGGGAACGCGCGCTCGCCCGGGCCGCTCTGGGTGACCGTGACCTCGGCGCGCCCTTCGCCGAGCGCGACGACGCTCGCCTCGAGGTGGGGCAGCGGAGGCTCACCCGCGCCGACGATCCACGCACTCGTGTAGGCGTCGAGGTCGCGCCCGGACGCGCGCTCGATCTCGGCGATCAGCGCGTCGGTGTCGCGCGCGCCGCCGTCGCGGAGGAACGCGAAGATGGCGCGCAGCAGCGCGTCGCGGCCGACGAGCGGCTCGAGCTGGAGGAACGTCGCCATCGGCGCGAGCCCGTACGCGACCGCGCGGATGACCGCGGGGTCGGGATGGTCGATCGGGCGCGGGTACGCCGGCGGGAAGCGCGCGTTGCGGTGCCAGGTCGCGCGCGTCGCGTCGGCCTCACCGGGCGGACGGCGCTCGTCCTCGAAGACGTAGACGAGGTACTCCGCGATCGCTTCTTTCCACGCGAAGTCCGCCATGCTCGCGGGCGTGGTGCGATCGCCGGCCCACTGGTGCGCGATCTCGTGCAGCAGCGTGTGGAGCGCCGGACGCGCGTAGCCGGTGTCGGTGCGCGTGGCGAGCGCGTCGTTCAGCACGATGTTCGCGGGGTGCTCGTAGCCGAGCCAGGTCGACGGCATCGTGGCGACGCGCAGCTCGTCGCCGTAGGGCAGGGGGCCGAGCTCGCCGACCAGCCACCGCACGAGCTCGGTCACGGCGCCGGCGTCGATGCTCTGCGCGACGCGGCCATCGCTCGGCTCGAAGAACGTCACGCGCGCTCCGTCGATCTCGGCGAAGGGCCGGGGGACCCATGCATCGCTCGCGGCGAGCGCGAGGGCGACGTAGGGCGGCGCGGGCGTGTCCGCGAGGGTGCATCGGGTGTGATCGTCCGCGACGATCGTGCGCGCACCGGGGCAGAGCACGAGCTGCTCGCGCGCGTGGCGGACGTCGAGCGTGACGTGCTGGAGCGCGCCGATCGTCGCGTCGCAGGGCACGGTCGCGCCGCAGGTGCCGAGCCACGCGGCGAGGCGGGTGTAGCGCCGCCCCGCTGCGTCGGTGAGGCGCTGGAAGCCCGCGTCGGTGCCCGGGACGACGTGCTCGCGGAGCGCCGACTCGAGCTCGAGCGTCGCGCCGCCCGCGCAGGCGCACGCGCCGCAGGCCTCGATCGACGCGCCGTCGCGAGTGACCTCGACGGGCGCGCCGTTCCATCGCGCGCGCTCGATCTCCGGCTCGCACGCGAGCGACGCGCAGCACGCGCCGTCGGTGCGCAGCGCGTGCGTGGCGCGCACGTGGTCGCGCGTCAGATCGATCTCGAGCGTGGTCGCGCGCACGACGGCAGCGCCGGGATCCGGCGCGCATGGCGGCGCGTCGGGAACACACGCGACGAGCACGAGCGCGAGCAGGGCGAGCCGTCGCATCGGGCGAGAACGTGTCGACGATCGCGCGCGACGTCGAGCGCCCGCGTGCGCTATGCCTGTCGCGCGATGCACCTCAAGATCGACGCGCTCGCGCACCTCGATCCGCAGTCGACGCCGCTGCCGCACGGCACCGAGGTCGTCACGCGGGTCGCGCGCGAGCACGGCGAGCGTTGCGTGCCGCAGGGCACGGTGGGGCGTGTGGTCGGCGGCGCGGACGACGCGATCGACGTCGCGATCGTCGGGGTCGGCACGCTGCGCTTCGCGCGCCACGAGCTGACGCCGCGGCGCGTCGGACAGGCGGTGTTCGCGCGGCGTCGCGAGGCGAGCTGGAGCGCGCTGCGCGGGTGCGTGGTGATCGAGACGGTCGTGGGCTCGCGCGCGTGGGGGCTCGCCGGCGAGGGCTCCGACACCGATCGCCGCGGCGCGTTCGCGCTGCCGCTGCCGTGGCGCACCGGGCTGCTCGCGCCGCCGGAGGATCTCGTCAGCGCGGACTCGACCGAGGCGTACTGGTCGATCGACAAGACGATCCGACAGGCCCTCCGCGCCGATCCGAACACGCTCGAGATGCTCTTCGTGGAGTCGGCGACCGCGCGCGATCCGATCGGCGCGTGGCTGCTCGAGGCGAAGGGCGCGTTCGTGTCGCGCGAGATCTACGGGACGTTCGCGCGCTACGCGCTCGCGCAGCTGCGCCGGCTCGAGCAGGGGATGCGGCTCGCGGAGCATCGTCACCTCGTGATCGAGTGGCTGCGCGACGAGCCGGCGCTGGATCTCGACGCGCTCGCGGCGCGCCTCGCTGCGCGCTCACCGCGCGCCGCGCCCGACGAGGCGAGCGCGCTCGCGACCGCGCGGCAGTGGGTGAAGCAGCTCTATCGATCGATGCACGACCAGGGGCTGATCGATGCGTCGGAGCTCGATGCGCTGCGACGCTTCGCGCGCGATCGTGCCGCGGCGCTGGCGCTGCCGCGCGAGCTGCGCCCGAAGAACGCGTACAACCTGCTGCGCCTCCTGATCACGGCCGAGGCGTGGCTGCGCACCGGCGAGCCTTCGTTCGTGGTGCCCGACGCGGCGCGCGATCGCCTGCTCGCGATCAAGAACGGCGAGGTCGCGCTCCATCTCGTGCTGGCCGAGGCCGAGGCGCTCGCGCCTGCGCTCGAGGCCGCGCGCGACGTGTCGCCGCTCCCGATGCGCCCCGACGTGCGACGCGTGGACGCGCTCTCGCGACGCATCGGCGAGGAGCTCGCGCGCCGTTGGATCGAGCGCGCGCCGGGCCCGTTCGGCGCGGATGCGCCGGAGCCGCCCGAGCTCGAATGGCGGGAGGACGCATGATCGAGACGCTGCTCGATGCCCACGCGCGCGACGTCGCGCGCCGTGTGATCGCCGAGGAGTCCGCCCGGCGCGAGCACGTGGTCGTGTACCTCTCGGGCGCGCACGCGTACGGCTTTCCTTCGCCGGACAGCGATCTCGATCTGAAGTGCATCCACGTCGCGCCGACGCGCGCGCTGCTCGGGCTCGCGCCTCCGGTGCCGACGTTCGATCGCGCGGAGATCCTCGACGGAGTCGAGATCGACTACACGTCGAACGAGCTCGGGCACGCGCTCACCGGCATCCTGCGCGGCAACGGCAACTTCCTCGAGCGCGTGCTCGGCAGCGCGGTGCTCGCGCCGTCGTCGATGCTCGAGCGCCTGCGCGAGATCGGCGCGCGCTCTCTCTCGCGGCGCGTGCATCGACACTACCGCGGGTTCGCCGAGAGCCAGCTGCGCGAGCTCGACAAACGACCGACGGTGAAGCGCTTGCTCTACGTGATGCGCACCGCGCTGACGGGCACGCACCTGCTCGAGACCGGCACGCTGATCACCGATCTCCCGACGCTGCTCGACGCGCACGATCAGCGCGACGCCGCGGTGCTCATCGAGCGCAAGCGCGCCGGCGAGCGCACGCCGCTCGAGGATGCCGAGCGCACGCGATGGCGCGCGCGCGTCGACGCGCTCTTCACCGCGCTCGACGATGCGCTCGCGCGCTCGCCGCTCCCCGAAGCGCCGCAGAACGAGGCCGAGCTCGACGCGTTCCTGATCGAGGCGCGCCGCGCGCGTCTCTAGGCGGTCGCCATCGGCGTCGGCACGCCGACCTCGCCGAGCGAGACGTCGCCCTGACGCTCGGGGTGCTTGCCCTTCTTGTCTCGGTAGAACTCGCGCAGCAGCTCGAAGTCGTGCGCGATGTCGCCCGTCGGATGCAGGAGCTCGCCGAGCCCGCCGCGCTTCTTCGCGAAGTCGAGGAAGCCCAGGACGATCGGCACCTCGGCCTCGACCGCGATCCAGTAGAAGCCCGTCTTCCAGCGCTTCGCGACGCCGCGCGTGCCCTCGGGCGGCACGATGAGCAGGATGCGCTCGCTGTCCTTCACCACGTCGGCGATCGCCTTCACGGCGTCGTTCTTCGTGCGGCGATCGACGCCGATGCCGCCGAGCGAGCGCAGGAACGGGCCCCACACCGGCAGCTCGAAGAGCGTGTGCTTGCCGACCCACTTCATGTCGAGGTCGAGCGACCACGCGATCGCGAGCGTGAACGGGAGATCCCAGTTCGACGTGTGCGGCGCCGCGACGACGACCGCTTTCTCGACCGGCGGCGCACCGCCGTCGATCTCCCACCCGAACGCGCGCAGCCACGCTCGTCCGCACGCGTTCCGCACCCGACGACGCAACTTCATCGAGAGACGAATTTACGAGAGCAGCGACCCGCGATCCGTCACGGAATGGTCATCACGAAGACGCGACGCAGCGCGTCAGCGCTTCCGTTCTCGACGCCGCGGCCGTATTCAACGGGCCCATGCGAGACACGCTCTACACCTGGGGCACACCGAACGGCCTCAAGCCCATCCTGATGCTCGAAGAGCTCGGCGCGGACTACGAGCTCGTGAAGGTCCACATCGGCAAGGGCGAGCAGAAGACGCCGGAGTTCCTCGCGCGGAACCTCAACGCTCGGATCCCCGTCCTCGACACGACGATCGACGGCTCGCGCGTGTCGATCGCGGAGTCCGCCGCGATCCTGATCCACCTCGCGGAGCGCGAGGGTCGCTTCCTGCCGACCAAGCCCGCGGCGCGCGCGCGCACGATGCAGTGGGTGATGTTCCAGATGAGCGCGGTGGGCCCGATGTTCGGGCAGGCCGGGTTCTTCCTGCGCCAGCGCGAGCGCAACGAGGGCGCGATCGAGCGCTACGTGAACGAGACGAAGCGCATCCTCGGCGTGCTGGACACCCAGCTGGGGCAGCACGCGCACCTCGCGGGCGACGAGTACACGATCGCCGACATGCTCACGCTGTTCTGGACGCGGAGCCCGTCGTACTTCGGGCTCACGCTCGCCGAGTGGCCGAACGTGCAGCGATGGGTCGCGCAGCTCGAGCAGCGCCCCGCGGTGCAGCGCACGCTGGCCGTCACGTTCCCGTGAGCTGTGTTCTCGGGAGGGGTCTTGGAAGACCACTCCCCCCACCGGCAGAGCCGGATCGGGGCCCCTCTCCCCGAACGCTGCACGCGGGGCCCCAGCCCTGCTTGCCCGCTCCGGGCGCTCGGCTCGATCTCTCGGCATCCGCTGACGTACGCTGCGCGCGCCATGCCGCGCTTCCCGCAGGTCGCATCCAGCTCCGACGGGCTCACCGATCGCGTCTTCTCCCGCCTCGCCGCGCGCGCCAAGGAGCGCGGCGGGCTCGTCCATCCGCTGCACGTGGGCGACACGTGGCTCGAGCCGCTCGACGTCGCGCGCGCGGAGGCGCAGCGCACCGAGAGCTTCCCGCGCCTCCACAACTACGCGCCGGTGCAGGGCGAGCCCGCGCTGATCGACGCGATCCTGCGGCACGTCGATCGGCGCGCGGGGGTGCGGCTCGATCGCGAGCTCGTGCAGGTGATGAGCGGAGCGACCGCGGCGCTCTCGGTGATCGCGGACGCGCTGATCGAGCCCGGCGAGGAGGTGCTGATCCCCGCGCCGTTCTGGCCGCTGATCCGCGGGACGGTGCGGCGTCGCGGTGGGCGCGCGATCGAGGTCCCGTTCTTCGATCGGCTGAGCGATCCCGCGTTCGATCCGGAGGCGGTGCTCGAGGCGCGCGTGACGCCGCGCACCGTCGCGATCTACGTGAACACGCCGCACAACCCGACCGGCGCGATGCTGCCCGAGCGCGCGCTCGCCGCGATCGCGCGGCTCGCGAAGCGGCACGACCTCTGGATCCTCAGCGACGAGGTCTACGAGGATCTCTACTTCACGAGCGCGCCCCCCGAGCCCGCGTGGGCGCGCGAGGACTTCCGCGGTCGCACGATCGTGGTGCACTCGCTCTCCAAGGCGTTCGGGCTCGCGGGCGCGCGCGTCGGGTTCGCGCACGGGCCGGCGGAGGCGATGCAGGCGATCCGCGGCGTGCAGACGTTCTCGACGTACTGCGCGCCGCGTCCGATGCAGCTCGGCGCGGCGCGCGCGCTCGACGAGGGCGCGGCGTGGCTCGAGAACGCACGCCGGCTCTATCGCGACGCCGCCGAGCGCACGGCCGCGACGTTCGACCTGCCGGCCCCGATGGGCGGCACGTTCCTCTTCGCCGACGTGCGCCCGTACCGCCGCGAGGGCGAGGACACGATGGGCTTCCTCGAGCGCTGCCTCGACGAGGGCGTGCTGCTGACGCCGGGCAGCGCGTCT
The DNA here is from genome assembly GCF_000737325.1 of Sandaracinus amylolyticus. Lineage (NCBI taxonomy): Bacteria > Pseudomonadati > Myxococcota > Polyangiales > Sandaracinaceae > Sandaracinus > Sandaracinus amylolyticus. Next base: position 6,074,086 of record NZ_CP011125.1, on the reverse strand, counting down.
GGCACCGACTACGAGGGCTGGGCGCGCGTGTGCTTCACGTCGGTGCCGCCCGACGATCTGCGCGACGCGCTCGCGCGGCTGCGGCGCGTGCTCGGTCGCTGAGCGCTCATCGCGCGCCGGTCACGCGGCGGGCACGCACCCACTCGCGGTAGGCGTGCACCAGCGCGGCGAGCACGGTCGCGACGTAGGCGTGCTGCGCGCGCTCGGGCCAGATCGCGCCCACGATCGCGGCGCACGCCGCGAACCCCGCGAACAGCGCGAGCCGTCGGAACGCGAGCAACGTCGCGCTCGCCATGAGGATCGCGAGCGCGGCGAGATCGAACACGAAGATCGCGGGGAGCGCGACGTCCTGCGCGAGCCCGAGCGCGCGCACGAAGAGCGAGCTCGCGAAGATGCCGCCGAGCGTCGCGACCGCGCGCGTGTTCGCGGTGTTCGTCAGCAGCGCGCGCCGGAAGTAAGCGACGATCGCGGCGTACCCGACCGCGAGCACGCCGGGCGTGACCAGCACCTGCCAGCGCGCGCTCGCGGAGTCGAGCGAGAGGCGCATCACGATCGCGGTCGTCGCGGTGATCGCGCCGAGCACGCCGACCGCGAGCAGCAGACGGCTGCGCGCGATCGCGTCGGCGTCGAGATCGAGCTCGTGCTCGATCGCGCGGCGCTCCGCGAGCTTCGCCTCGAGCGCGCGCACCAGCGCGTCCTCGTCGCTCGTCGTCGCGCCGAGCTCGCGCAGCTCCTGCAGCGCGACCCGCGCGGTCGCGGGCTGCTCGCGCGTGACCTCGACGCGCACGATCGCCCGCAGCGCGCGCACGCGCAGCGCGGCGACGTCGGGATTGCGCGCCCAGAGGCGCTCGGCCTCGTCGAGCGCGATGCGCGCCTCGAGCATCGCGCGGTCGACGCCGTCGCCGGCGTCTTCGATCGCCGCGACGTGCGCGCGGGCACGCGCGAGCAGCGCGTACGAGTCGCGATGACGGAGCCACTCGCGCACCGCGTCGCGCATCTCGAGCGCGCTCGCGGGGCGCTCCTCGGGACGCGCGCTCGTCGCGCGGTTGCACAGCGACGCGAGCTCCCCGGGCACGTCGGGCCCGTACGCGAAGGGCTCGACCATCGCGGCGCCTCCGAGCGCGGCCTCGACGCTCACCGTGCTGTGCCGCGGCGATCCCACGAGCGCGTGGTGGAGCGTCGCGCCGAGCAGGAACACGTCGGTGCGCTCGTCGATCTCGCGCTCGTCGCCGCGCACCATCTCGGGGGCCGCGTACGTCGGGGTGCCCGCGAACGGCGCGTCGTCGCGCAGCGGTCCGTGTCGATCGAGCGCGACGCCCCAGTCGGTCAGGTAGACCTCGCCGAGGCGGCCCACCATCACGTTGGCAGGCTTGATGTCGCGATGGACGATCCCGCGCTCGTGCGCGACCGCGACGGCGTTGCACACCGCGCCGAAGATCTCGAGGTGCGCGGCGAGCCGATCCTCGCTGCCCGGCACGCGCGCCCAGTGCGGATGATCGGACGCGCGGATCAGATCGAGCCAGCGCACGCCCTCGATGCGCTTCATGACGAGGAAGGGCGCGCCCTCGCGCTCCGAGCGCGCGAGCAGGTGCACCGGCACGACGTTCGGGTGCTCGAGCATCCCGATGATGCGCGCCTCGCGGACGAGGTCGTCCTGCATCGCGCTCGGGTCGTGCACCATCTTGATCGCGACGTCGCGCTTCAGCGATCGCTGGCGCCCGAGCAGCACGCGGCCCATGCCGCCGACGCCGAGCACGCTCGTGACCGCGAGCTCGGCGCCTGCTTCGTCGCTCCCGAACGCGCCGAGCGTCGCGGGCCCGTGCAGCGACACGATCGGCAGCTCGGCGCGCGGGGAGGGCGCGTGCTCCGGAGCTCGCGCGCGCGGGCGCGCCGCGATGGTCTCCTCGGGCGCGCGCTTGGCGGCGCGCGTTCGCTCGTCGTCGCTCATCGGCGCGCCGAGGGTACCCCCGGCGGCGCGATCAACGCTGCGGGATCGGCGGCAGCTCGTCGCCGCGGAACGGCGGGAGCTCGGTGTTCACCACGATCTCGTGGCGCGCGCTGCGCACGCTCTCCGCGTTCTCGCCGAAGCGCGCGCCGATCGAGAGATCGACGAGCACCTGGTAGCGCCCACCGCTCTCGAGCGCGCACGGCGCGGGCAGCGAGACGAACAGCGAGCCGCCGGGCGCGATCGCCGCGGTGTCGGGCACCGCGACGGGCGCGCCGAGGCAGCCCTCGATCGCATCGCCGTTCGCGCGCTGGATGCGCGTGCGCGCCCACGACGACGCGACCGACAGGTCCTGCCCGCCGGTGTTCTCCGCCTCGAGCACGACGCGGTACGCCTCGAGCGCGTCCGCGCTCAGCACGCCGATCGGCGTCGGCGACCAGACGCGCAGCGCGACGCCGTCACCCGGACGACGCGCACCTTCTTCGCCGACCGCGGCCGACGCCGGGAAGACCAGCGCCTCCGCTCCGGCCGAGGGCTCGTCGGGCTTGCCCGCCGCCACGCCTGCGTTCGCGCCGTCGTGCCCGCCGCACGCGATCGCCAGCATCGCGAGCATCAGGATCGTCTTCCGCATGATCGAAGCGCCTCCTGCTCTGGGGGTGTAGGAACGAGTGCGCGATGCTCAACCGGGGCGAGATGTCGCGTGGGGGATGGGCGCCCGGGGCGAGGGCTCGCGACCCCAGGCCGGATCGCGAAATCCACAGTAAAATCGCGAGGCACGGGCACTGCAGCAGAGCGGGCCGGGCGATCAGGGGAGGTGCGATGCAGTCGCTCGGTCAGCTCGACGGCGAGGTCGGTCGGTGGCTCGACACCTACGACCGCGACGTCCGCCGCGCGTTCGAGGAGTGCCGCCGGGGCGACTGGCTCGTGCGCATCGCGATGAGCGTCGGCGTGTCGCGCCCACTCGTCGTGATCGCGGCCGCCGACGCGGCGAGCCTCGCGATCAAGCGGACACGTCCCGCCGATCTCCGGCCGGGACGCGCGGTGTTGACCGCGACGAAGTGGGCACGCGGCGAGTGCGGACCCGCCGACGCGTGGGCCGCGGCGTTCGCTGCGACGCAGGCCGCGGAGGAGATCGCGAGGGACTCGGTGCTCGAGTCCGAGGCGGCGCTCGCCGCCGCGGCCGCGTGCTTCGCCTGCGATCCGCGCGCGGACGACGCGTACTACGCGCAGCGCGCCTACGCGGCGCAGGCCGTCGAGCACGCGGTGCGCGCGTTCGGGACCGAGGCGCACGTCGGCCGGCAGCGCTGTCTCGAAGCGACGCGCGAGCGCATCACGCTCGACGTGCTCGCGGGCGCGGTCTCGCGGGCGAGCGTGCTGCCACCCGCGCGTTGAGCCGGCGGCTCCGCCCGACGAGCGGAGCCGGATCGCTTCAGCTCGCGGGCTTCTCGGCCTTGTCCGACGAGGTCGTCTTCGCGGCGCCGTTCGCGTCGCGCACCCGCACGTCGATCACGCCGACCTTGTCGCGCAGCTCGCGGAGCTCACCGCGCACGCGCTCGAGCTCGTCGCGCAGCGCGGAGACCTCCTTGCCGCGCGCGCTGCGATCGCGGAGGTCGCGCAGCGACTCGCGCGCCTGGCGCCGCACGCGACCATCGAGATCACGATCGACGAGGCGCGCGATCGCGCCGGTGCCCGCGCCGTCACGCAGCGCGACCAGCGCGCGGCACGCGGCGATGCGCACGCCGGGATCGAACGCGGTCATCGTCTGCTCGATCGCCTCGCGCACCTTCACGGTGATCGGGCCCTCGTCGACGATCTCGCGCGCGCGGCCGAGCGCGCCGAGCGCGGAGCGACGCACACCGGGGGCCTGCTCGTCGCCGAGCACCTCCATGAGCAGCGCGAGCGAGCGCGGATCGCGCGTCGCGGCGAGCCCGTCGACCGTGCCCTGGCGCACCACGTCGGCCCACGACACGCCGTCTTCCGCGAGGCGCTTCGAGAGCACGTCGAACGCGCGCGGATCGCGGGTGCGACCGAGCGCACGGCGCGTCTCGCTCTCGACGAGGTAGCTGCGATCGCCGCGCTCGATCCACGCGAGCAGCGCGTCCGCGGCGCGCGATCCGAGATCGCCCGGCGTGATCGCGCGGAAGCGACCGAGCGCCGCCGCGACGGCGCGCCGCACCTTCGGGTTCGCGTCGACGACGCCCGCGAGCAGCGCGCGCAGCGCGTCCTCGGTGCGCTGCTCTCCGAGCGCGCTCGCGCACTCCGCGCGGACCGCCCAGAACGCGTCCGCCGCCGCGAGGCCCTTCGCGAGCGCCGTGACCGCGCGCGGCTCGTTGCGCTTGCCGAGCGCGCGCGCGGCGCGCCAGCGCGGCTGCGCGCTCGTCGACTTCACGAGCTGCTCCGCGAGCAGCGCGGTCGAGAGGCGATTGTCGACCGTGCCGTGCACGCTCGAGCGCGGATCGACGATCACCATCTTCGGCGCGCTCGTGCACTTGAGCGCGAACGTCTCGCGCTGCTTGCTCACCGGCACGCGGTGCTCTTCGCTGCCCTCGTCGGTCACGACGATCACCGGCAGATCGAACGTGAACATCGGGTGGGGCTCGTGTCCCTTCGCCTGCGCCTGCGTCACCGTGAGCTTGAAGACGCCGGACTCGTGCTCGCCCGAGATCTCGAGCTGCGGGTGGCCGGGCTTCATCACCCACTGATCGAAGAACGCCTCGAGCGAGCGACCCGTCGCGTCCTCGATCGCGCGCATCAGATCGCGCGTCTCGGCGCCCTTGCCGCGCATGCGCTCGAGGTAGTGCGCGATGCCGCGCCAGAACGCGTCGTCGCCGAGGTGCGAGCGCAGCGCGTGCAGCGTGAGCCCGCCCTTCTGGTAGAGGTGACGATCGAACACGTCGATCGGCGCGGACCAGATGTTCGTGACGATCGGACGGCGATAGCGATCGCGATCCTCGTCGAGGTACGTGTCGAGGTCCTGCTCGATGCCGTAGAGGTACGCGTCGGCGCCCTCCGCGTGCTCGCGCCAGACGTGCTCGAGGTACGTCGCGAAGCCCTCGTTCAGCCACGCGTGGCTCCAGTCGCGGCACGTGACGAGATCGCCGAACCACTGGTGCGCGAGCTCGTGCGACACGAGCGACTCCATGTCGACGTCGAGCGCGGCGCGCTCGTCGAGCAGCGCGCGATCGAAGAGCGTCGTCGCGCTCGTGTTCTCCATCCCGCCGAAGATGAAGTCGCTGACGACGACCTGCGCGTACTTCACCCACGGGAAGGGCGTGCGCAGCTTCTCCGCGAACACGCGGATCATCTCGGGCGTGCGACCGAGCGAGCGCTCGATGTGCGCGCCGTCTCCGCGCGGCACGTAGTAGTCGATCGGCAGCGCGCCTTCCTTCGTGTGCGCCTCGTCGAACGCGCCACATGCGAGCGTCACGAGGTACGACGGATGCGGGTCGCTCTGTCGCCAGTGGAAGGTCTCGACGTCGCCCGCGGCGCGACGCGACACGAGCTCGCCGTTCGAGAGCGCGAACCAGCCCTTCGGCACCGTCGCGATCATCTCGGTGCGCATGCGCTGGTTCGGATGATCGGCGCACGGGAACCAGTGGCGGTTGTCCTGGTCCTGGCCCTGCGACCACACCTCGCTCGGCTTCGCGTCGGGCGCGGTGCGCGCGCGCAGCGCGCGGCGCGTGACGAAGTAGAGCCCGCGGCGCGGCGTGCATCGATAGCGCACGCGGAACGTCGCGCCGTGCGCGCCGATCGCGCTCGCGTCGATGCGGATCTCGCGCCCGTCGTAGTGGTGCGCGATCGCGGCCCACTGTCCTTCGCCGCGCGCGATCTCCACGCTCGAGAGCTCGAAGTCGATCGCGTCGAGCGCGACCTCGCGCGCCTCGGGATCGATCCGCTTCACGCCGATCTCGCAGTCGCCGTCGACCGCGCGCGCGTCGAGGTCGAGCGCGACACGCACGACGAGCGACTCGATCGCGAAGGGGCGCGGGCGGCCCCACTGCGGCGCATCGCCGGGGAGCGCGAAGGGACGACCGCCGTCGGCCGCGCTCGCGCTCGCGCTGAACATCGCTTCGGAGCCGTGACACGCGCAGAATCGGTGCGACATCGAGCGCGCTTTAGCGCGCCTCGCGCGCGAATCGCAAGAGCGTGCACGCACGTCCTGCGACGACGTGCGCGCGATGCCCGCTCGAAACGACGGTGGCCCCGTCCAGGCCGGCGGGAACCCTACGGAACGGCTTGACGCAAGGCGTCGCGAGCGAGGACACTCGCTCGACCGAGCCGATGGCGATCCCGCCTCCGAGCGCGCCGGACTCCTCCGGCACGCCCTGCCCGCATTGCGGCGAGCCGCACCCGACGTCGTACACGCACTGCCCGAAGACCGGCAAGGCGCTCACGGTCGGGCGGGCGCTCATCGGCCGTCTGATCGCGGGCAAGTACCGCGTGATCGGGCTGCTCGGCGAGGGCGGCATGGGCGCGGTGTACGTCGCCGAGCACACGCTCATCGGGCGCAAGGTCGCGATCAAGCGGCTCCATCCCGAGCTCGCGCAGGACGAGAAGGCCGTGCAGCGCTTCCAGCGCGAGGCGCGCGCCGCTGCGGCGACGGGCCACGAGCACATCGTCGAGATCCTCGACCTCGGGTTCGCCGAGGACAACGCGCCGTACCTCGTGATGGAGTACCTGCGCGGACAGTCGCTCGCCGCGCTGCTGCGCAAGGAGCATCGGCTCGAGCCGCGCCGCGCGTGCGACGTCGTCGGTCAGGCGCTCGCGGGCCTCGACGCGGTGCACCGACAGCAGATCGTCCATCGCGATCTGAAGCCCGACAACGTCTTCCTCACGCGTCGCGCGAACAACTCCGACTGGGTGAAGATCCTCGACTTCGGCATCTCGAAGGTGCGTCGCGAGGAGGGCGACGGGCTCGATCTCACGCGCACCGGCGTGATGATGGGCACGCCGTTCTACATGAGCCCCGAGCAGGCGCGCGGGATGAAGAACCTCGATCATCGCGTCGACCTCTACGCGGTGGGCGTGATCCTCTACGAGTGCATCACGGGGCGCGTTCCCTTCGAGGGCGAGAACTACCACCAGCTCCTGCAGTCGATCCTGCGCTCGGAGCCGCCGCGCCCGAGCCTGATGCGGCCCGATCTCGATCCCGCGCTCGAGGCCGTCGTGCTGCGCGCGATCGCGAAGGATCCGAAGTCGCGCTTCGAGAGCGCGGAGGCGATGCTCGCGGCGCTGATCCCGTTCGGCGCAGAGGCGCCGTCGCCGCACGGCCTCGACAGCATGGAGGGCTCGGCGCTGCCGATCCCCACGATGATGCAGGCGACGACGCCGGTGTCGCCCGCGGGCCACGCGGATCGCATCGCGGTCATGCGCGATGGGCCGCCCTCGCCGATCGAGCCGCCGCCGGTGCTGCGCTCGCCGCCGTCGCGCCCTTCGCTCGAGCCCGCGTCGCGTCCTTCGCTCGATCCGGCGCGCCGCGCCGCTGCGGCGAGCGCGCTCTCGCAGCCGACGATCGCGACGAGCACGCCGACGATCGCCGCGACGCCGGTGCCGAGCGGCGGTGCGCGTTACTTCTTCGCGGCGTCGGACGACTGGGACGAGGCGCGCGCGCGCGCGGCGATCGAGAGCGCGCATCGAGCGACGCCGTCGCGCGAGATGCCCGTCGCGGTGCGCGAGCCGTCGGCGCCGTTCCCGCGCGAGCCGGTGAGCGGCGTGGTGAGCGCGGCGGCGGTGCGCGAGCCCTCGGGCGCGACGCCGATCGGCCGCGACTCGCTCTCGTATCGTGAGGCGACCGGCCCGGCACGCGAAGGGCCGCGCTTGCTCGCGCCGATCGACCCCGAGCCTCCGGTGTCGCGCGAGTCGTCGTTCGCCTCCGCGACGCCGCTGCCGGTCGATCCGTGGTCGGTGCTGACTCCGTCACGCAGCGGCTCGAGCAGCGCGGACGTCGAGATCAAGGGCTCGCTGGTGATCGCGACGCTCGATCACCTCGAGGCCGCGCACGGCGCGGCGGCGGTCGCGCAGATCCGCGAGCACCTCGATCGCGAGTCGCTCGCGCGCCTCTCGGGCGTGATCCTGCCGATGGCGTGGCTGCCGATGGCGCTCTTCGATCAGCTCGTGCGCGGCGCGGAGCGAGTGCTCGGCGGAGGTGACGGCGCGACGTCGACGGGAATCGGACGCGCGATCGCGGATCGCGAGCTGCCGACGACGCATCGCTTGTTCATGCAGACGGCGAGCCCTTCGGCCGCGACGGAGCGGATCCCGCAGCTGTTCAGGCTCTATCACTCGCGCGGTGACGCGAAGGTGCTGCCGACGCCGGGCGGCGGCGTGCGCGTGGAGATCGAGATCGGCGCGCCGGAGTCGCTGTCGTACGCGTGGGCGCTCGCGGGCTTCTGGCAGCGCATGCTCGAGCTCACCGGCGCGCGTGAAGTGCGCGCGGCGGTCGTGAGCTGCCGCGGTCGCGGTGACGATCGCACGGCCGTGGCTCTGCGCTGGCGCTGAGATCCCGTACGGGAAGGGCGCGTGACGCCGATCTCGAACGACGAGATCGGCGCCACGCGCCCGTCCCGTACGGGATCTCAGCTCGTCGTTTCCCCGGGGGCTTCGCCCCCTGTCGACCCCCGCGGGCCGCGCGATGCGCGGCGAGGCGTGCACGATTGGGCGCTCTCGGAGGAGGAGGAGAGCGCGCCACATCGCGCGTCCCGTACGGGCGCCCGTCGCTGGGCGCGGTGGGAGACGACGCTCGCCGGTGATCGCGCGCTGCTACGAAATCCATAGCGCTACGGATTCCGTAGCGAGCCGTCTCGGCGGACAGGAGGACAACAATGCAGAAGAGAGGACGACGGATGTCGCCCTCTCTTCTGGTGCTGCGGGGCCGGCGTCCATCGGCGCTACGAAATCCGTAGCGCGCGGGAGGGTCAGCCCTCTTCTTCTTCTTCGATGAAGCGGTAGAGAGCGGTCATGCCGATCGCGTGCGCACAGCGCTCGCAGAGCGGCGGCTCCTCGCGCTCGACGTGCTCTCCACGCGGGAAGAGCAGGAGCCCGCGCGCGGCAGGCTCGCCTTCGATCGGCGCGGAACAGGCATCACAAGCGGCCTTCGCAGGACGGCGCCTCTGCATGGCGGCGGCGAGGATAACTCGGGAGATCCTGCCTTGCACCACCGAATCGCGTTCCAGCGTCGCGAGAACTCCGCCCGGCCGCGTGCGCTCCTCCTGCCGTTTCCTGGGCGAATCCGGCGCGCGGGCCCGGTCCACCCCCGGACGTGGCTCCCGGCCGGCGCTCCCGCGCGATCCCGATATCCGCCCACACGGAACGCGGGTCATCATGGGGCCATGAACCGCTTCGTCGTCTTCACGCTCGCGACGTCGCTCGCGACCGGACTCGTGGCCTCGCGCGCCGACGCGCAGGAGATGGGGCAGGGCCACGCGCACATCACGACCCGCTCCGACGTGCGCATGTCCCTCGAGAGCGTTCCTGGCACCGGCGCCGCGCGCCTGGCCGCGCTCGGACGCGCCGCGGGCGCGGGCATGGGCGCGATCCGCGAGTGCTACGGGCGCGTCGTCGAAGAGCGTCCGACCGTCACCGGCACCGTGCGTCTGCGCGTGTCGCTCCCCGAGCGCGGCCGGCCCGACGTGAACGTCGAGCAGGACGGCGCGCGCGACCGCGCGCTCGTCGACTGCGTGCGCGGCGTGCTCACGCGCCAGTCGATGGACGGCATCGAGCGCCCCGCCGCGGCGATCGTCGTGCTCGAGTTCCAGAACACCGCAGCTGCCGGCGCTGCCGAGACCGCGCGCCGCGCCGACGAAGCGGACGAGGTCGCGGTCACGCGCGAAGGCGAGCGCGCGGTCGCACGCGGCGAGGCGCCGGGCATCCGCTTCCTCGTGCGCGGTCGCGAGGACGCGCAGGTCGCCGAAGGCCTGCGCGTCGTGCGCTCGCAGATCGCGGGCATGCTCGACTGCCGTCGCCGCGCGTCGCGCCGCGGGATGGATCCGACCGGCACCGTCGCGCTGACGATGCAGATGCGCGCGCGGCACGCGCCCGAGATGACGCCCGGCCGCAGCACGGTGCGCGACGAGCGCGCGCCGGTCTGTCTCGAGCGCGCGCTCGAGAGCTCGCCGCGCACGCCCGAGTCCGGTGCGCGCCTCGACGTCGAGGTCGAGTTCCTTCCGGGCGAGTGAGTGATGTTCACGACCTGGTACGCAGCGAGCGACGAGCTCGTCGACGTCTTGCTCGAGGGCGTCGGCGAGCCCGAGCCCGCATACCTCGACGGCATCGCCGAGCTCGAGCTGATCGAGCTCGGCGAGCTCCTCGATGCGCCGTACCAGCCCGCGCCGGTGCGCACCGACGGATCGCTCGTGCTGCGCATCAACGCGCCGTTCCTCGCGGCGCTGGCGCGCGTCGACGACCTCGACGCGCTCGCGGTGCAGTGGCGCGAGCGCGCGCCGCAGCTCGTCGAGCTCGAGATCGAGCAGATCGTGGAGACGCTCGGAGAGATGCAGCGCGCCGCGCGCGAGGGGCTCGCGGGGCCCGGCGTCCTCTCGATGCCCGCCGAGTGATCAGCCGCGCTTGAACGGACCGCTCGCCGCGAGCTCTTCGATCTCTTGCTGCACCGCGAACGCCTCGCGCGGCAGGTAGTCCTCGATCGCCGCGGCGAGCCGCGGGTGCCGCAGCCAGTGCACGCTGTGGATCGGCGAGGGCATCAACCCTCGCTTCAGCTTGTGCGTGCCCTGCGCGCCCGCCTCGAAGCGCCGCATCTTCTTCGCGATCGCGCGCTCGATGAGCCGGTAGTAACAGACCTCGAAGTGGAGGAACTCGGTGTCCTCCACGCAGCCCCAGTAGCGGCCGTAGAGGTGCGCGCCCTTCTCGAAGTTGATCGACCCCGCGATCGGCGCGCCCTCGCGATACGCGAGCACCGCGACGAGGCGCTCGGCGCTCGTCGCGCGGATGCGCTCGAAGAACTTCGGCGTGAGGTACGGATACGAGCCGTGCCGCGCGCAGTTCATCCGATAGAACGTGCCGAGCGCGCGCCAGTCGTCGTCGTCGAGCTCGGGGCCGACCTTCACGCGCACGTCGACGCCGCTCTCCGCGACCTCGCGTCGCTCTCGGCGCACCTGCTTGCGCGCGGGCGCGCGGAACGCGTCGAGGTACTCGTCGAAGCTCGACCAGCCCTCGTTGTGCCAGTGGAATTGGATCGAGAGACGCGGGCGCAGCTGCGCGAGCTCGATCAGCTCGCGTCGCTCGTCCTCGCTCACGAAGAGCACGTGCACCGACGACGCGCCGAGCTCCTCCGCCGCGCCGCGCGCCGCCGTGAAGAGCGCGCGGATCACCGCCGCGCGATCGACGCCCTCCGCGATCAACAGCCGCCGTCCCGTGGCGGGCGTGAACGGCACCATCGACGTGAGCTTCGGGTAGTACGCGATGCGCGACTGCTGCGCGGCGCGCGCCCACTGGAAGTCGAAGATGAACTCGCCCCAGCTGTCGTCCTTCGCGTAGAGCGGCAGCGCGCCGACGAGGCGCTCGCCCTCCCACGCGGTGAGGTGCATCGGCAGCCAGCCCGTTCCCTCGCCGACGCTGCCGCTCACCTCGAGCGCATCGAGGAACGCGTGCTCGACGAACGGATCGTCGTCTCCGACGAGCGCGTTCCACGCGGCGGCCTCGACCTCCGCGACGCGCTCGATCACTCGGATCTCCACCGCCGAGAGGCTGGGCCGCCCACTCGATCGCATCAAGCGACTCCCACCCGATGGGGCAGGTCCGCGCGACTCCGCATCTCGGGGTCGATTGCCACGCTCGACCGCGAAATCGCTGACGAACGTGTTAGCCGGACTGGCGCGCTGCGCCTCGGAGGCCCCAGTTCGCGGGATTCTTCGCGTGCCGACATCGGCTCACCGTATCCGACCGAATTGACCGTGAGGAAGAACACGCAGCTTGACACCCTCCAGAAAACGAGGGATAACGCGTCGCGTCATGGGCACTCACTCGCACTCGATGCGCGCGCGCCGGCTGAGCCGGACCGACGTCTGCGCAGTGCGTGAAGAGGCCATGAAGAACGACCGCGCGCGTGCCGAGCGCGCGCCGAGCTGGATGCCCAAGTCGATGGGCACGGCCTCGGCGGCGGCGATGACGGCGGCGGCGACGGTGATGGTGATGAACGGCGTGGGCGCTCTGGCTCCCACGCCGTTCTTCTTTGCGGGCATCGGCGGCTTCTTCGCGGGCGGGATCGGCGGCATCGGGCTCCTCGGCGGGCTCGTCCTCCTCATTCTCGTCCTCGTCGTCCTCGTTCTCATCGGCGACGACTGCGGGAGGCCGGCCTAGCGATAGGCAAATCGAGGGAAGACGGCCCCCGCAGCCACGAGGCAGCGGGGGCCGTTGCGCTTCTGCGCGCGCGCATTCCGAGCACGAACGAGCACGACCATGAGCCACGACGACGAGACGACGAAGACGAAGCACCGCTCGGACGCGATCAAGCGCGGCACCGAGCGCGCGCCGCACCGCGCGCTGCTGCGCGCGACCGGCGTGAAGGAAGAGGACTGGGGCAAGCCGTTCGTCGCCGTCGTCAACTCGTACGTCGACATCGTGCCGGGCCACGTGCACCTGCAGCAGTTCGGTCGCGTGGTGAAGGAGGCGATCCGCGCCGCCGGCATGGTGCCCTTCGAGTTCAACACCATCGGCGTCGACGACGGGATCGCGATGGGCCACTCGGGCATGCGCTACTCGCTGCCGAGCCGCGAGCTGATCGCCGACTGCGTCGAGACGATGATCGAGGCGCACCAGCTCGACGGCATGATCTGCATCCCCAACTGCGACAAGATCACGCCGGGGATGCTGATGGCGGCGGCGCGCCTCGACGTGCCGACCGTGTTCGTCAGCGGCGGCGCGATGCGCGCGGGACGCACGCCGGACGGCGAGGCGATCAACCTCGCGACGGTGTTCGAGGGCGTCGCGCAGCTGAAGGCGGGCAAGACGTCGCTGCAGCGCCTGCAGATGCTCGAGGAGAGCGCGTGCCCGTCGTGCGGCTCGTGCAGCGGGATGTTCACCGCGAACTCGATGAACTGCATGAGCGAGGCGCTCGGTCTCGCGCTGCCGTTCAACGGCTCGGCGCTCGCGGGCACCGACGAGCGCAACGACATCGCGAAGCGCGCGGCGTTCGCGCTGAAGGACGCGATCGAGCGCGGGCTGACGGCGCGGAAGGTGCTGACGCTCGAGGCGTTCGACGATGCGTTCGCGCTCGACGTCGCGATGGGCGGCAGCACGAACACGGTGCTGCACGGGCTCGCGATCGCGCGCGAGGCCGACGTCGACTTCGACCTCGCGCGCATCGACGCGATCTCGAAGCGCGTGCCGTACCTGTGCAAGGTCGCGCCCTCGGGCAAGTTCCACATGGAAGACGTGCACCGCGCGGGGGGCGTGCCGGCGATCCTGTCGGAGCTGCGTCGCCTCGGCGTGCTGCACCTCGATCGTCCGGTGGTCGGCGCGTCGAGCTTCGGCGCGACGATCGAGAGCGCGAAGATCCTCGACACCGAGGTCATCCGGCCGCTGGAGAACCCGTACACGAAGCAGGGCGGGCTCGCCGTGCTCTACGGCAATCTCGCGCCCGAGGGCAGCGTCGTGAAGACCGGCGGCATCGAGCCCTCGATGCGCAAGCACGAGGGCCCGGCGCGCGTGTTCGACGGGCACGACGAAGCGATCGCCGCGATCCACGCGGGCGAGATCGTCGCGGGCGACGTCGTCGTGATCCGCTACGAGGGCCCTGCGGGAGGGCCGGGGATGCGCGAGCAGCTCGAGCCGACGAGCGCGATCAGCGGTCGTGGCCTCGGTGGCTCGGTCGCGCTGATCACCGATGGTCGCTTCAGCGGCGCGACGCGCGGCGCGTGCATCGGTCACGTCGCGCCCGAGGCCGCGGCGGGGGGCCCGATCGCGGCCGTGCGCGACGGTGATCGCATCGCGATCGACGTCGAGGCGCGGACGATCGAGCTGAAGGTGGATGCGGCGGAGATCGCGGCGCGCCTGCGCGCGCTCGCGCCGCGCGAGAAGAACGTGAGCAGTCGCTGGCTGCGTCGCTACGCGAAGCTCGTGCAGAGCGCGAGCCGCGGCGCCGTGATGGGCGATTGAGGCGGAGGGAGAGCGCGATGGACGGTTCCGATCCCAGCACGACGAGCGAAGTGAAGCGCGGCGCCGAGGCGATGTGGGAGGCGCTCGTCGCGGAAGGCGTCGAGGTCGTCTTCGGCTATCCGGGCGGCTGCATCATGCCGGCGTACGACGTGATGCCGCGCTACCCGGTGCGCCACATCCTCTGCCGTCACGAGCAGGGCGCGGCGCACATGGCCGACGGCTACGCGCGCGTCAGCGGCAAGGTCGGCGTCGCGATCGCGACGTCGGGCCCGGGCGCGACGAACCTCGTCACCGGGATCGCGACCGCGATGCTCGACTCGATCCCCGTCGTGTTCATCACGGGTCAGGTCCCCTCGAAGTTCATCGGGACCGACGCGTTCCAGGAGACCGACATCACGGGCGTGACGATCCCGATCACGAAGCACAACTACCTCGTCACGCGCGCGGAGGAGGTCTATCCGATCCTCCGCGAAGCGTTCGAGCTCGCGCGCTCGGGTCGGCCTGGTCCGGTCGTCGTCGACATCACGAAGGACGCGCTGCAGAACGTGTGCGCGCCCGTCGCGCCGAAGAAGACGGCGAGCACGCGTGTGTCGCGCGCCAAGCGCGGCCTCGCGCCGAGCAAGCCGATCTCGGAGCACGATCTCGACGCGGCCGCGGCGCTGATCGCGAGCGCGCAGCGCCCGGTGATCCTCGCGGGCCACGGCATCGTGCGCTCGGGCTCGACCGAGCTCGTCACGCAGCTCGTCGAGAAGTGCGACATCCCGGTCGGGCTCACGCTGCTCGGGCTCGGTGGCTTCCCCGCGACGCACCCGCGCGCGCTCGGGATGATGGGCATGCACGGCGAGGCGTGGGTGAACCAGGCGATCCAGGAGGCGGATCTCCTGATCGCGCTGGGCATGCGCTTCGACGATCGCGTGACCGGCAACCTCGCGACGTACGCGAAGAACGCGAAGAAGATCCACGTCGAGATCGATCCCGCCGAGGTCGACAAGAACGTGCGCGTCGACGTCGCGCTGATCGGCGATCTCAAGAAGGTGCTCGAGCGCCTGCTGCCGCGCGTCGCGGACAAGAAGCACGTCGCGTGGAACGCGGCGCTCGACGCGAAGCGCGCCGAGGTCGCGCCGATCGACATCGTGAACACGCCGCACGACGGGCGCCTCTTCGCCGCGCACGTGATGCACGACCTCTATCGCCTCACCGAAGGCAAGGCCGTGGTCGTGACCGACGTCGGTCAGCATCAGATGTGGGAGGCGCAGTACTACAAGCACGATCACCCGCGCGGGCTCGTGACGTCGGGCGGCCTCGGCACGATGGGCTTCGCGCTGCCCGCCGGCATCGGCGCTGCGTTCGCGGCGAAGGAGAAGGAAGTCTGGATCATCGCCGGTGACGGCGGGTTCCAGATGACCGCGGCCGAGCTCAGCACCTGCGTGCAGGACGGCATCAAGGTCAACGTCGCGATCATCAACAACGGCTACCTCGGCATGGTCCGACAGTGGCAGGAGCTCTTCTACGGCGGGCGCTACGTCGCGACGCCGATCGTGAGCCCGGACTTCGTGAAGCTCGCCGACGCGCACGGTCTTCCCGGCATGCGCGTGACGAAGCGCGAGGAGATCCCGGCGGCCGTCGCCGCGGCGCGCGCGACCGACAAGACGTTCGTCGTCGAGTTCCGCGTGGAGGCCGAGGACGCGGTCTACCCGATGGTCCCGGCGGGCGCGGATCTGCACGACATGATCCGCCGTCCCAGCAAGAACAATGGAGGCGCGAAGTGAGCGATCGTGTGTCCCTGCGGACGTTCGTGGTGTTGGTCGAGGACGTGCCGGGCGTGCTCAATCGCGTCGCGTCGCTGTTCCGCCGCCGCAACTTCAACATCGAGTCGCTCAGCGTCGGGCGCACGCACGAGCCCGGCATCTCGCGCATGACGATCGTGGTGCGCGGTGACGACCGGATGGGCCGCCTCGTCGAGGCGAACCTCTACAAGCTCGTCGACGTCGTGCGCGTCGACGACATCACGCACCGGCCGAGCGTGACGCGCGACATCGCGCTGGTGCGCGTGCGCGCGACGCCCGCGGATCGCGCGGCGATCCTGCAGGTCTGCAGCGTGTTCCGCGCGCGCGTCGTCGACGTCGCCCTCGACTCGATGATGATCGAGTGCACCGGCACCGAGGACAAGATCCGCGGGCTCGTGACGCTGCTCGAGCCGTTCGGCGTGCTCGAGATGGTGCAGGCCGGATCGATCGCGATGACGCGCGGTGCCTCTGCGCAGAGCGCGAGCGCGTCCGGTGAAGCGCGCCCGGAGACCGAGGTCGTCGCGTCCGAGGACGACGACGACGTCGATCTGACCGACGAAGCAGCCTGAGCCGACTGCCCACGAGCCAGAGCGACTGCCACGCATCGGAGCGTGCCAGTCGCGAACAGACGATTTTCGACCGAAGACAGGAATCGAGGAGAGACCACAATGCAGATCCGCTACGACCGTGACGCCGACCTGAGCCTCATCCGCAGCAAGAAGGTGGCGATCGTGGGCTATGGCTCGCAGGGCCACGCCCACGCGCAAAACCTGCGCGACAGCGGGGTCCAGGTGGTGATCGCGCTACGGGACGGCAGCGGCAGCGCGAAGAAGGCGAAGGCCGACGGCTTCGACGTGAAGTCGCCCGCGCAGGCGGCGGAGTGGGCCGACGTCGTGATGATGCTCGCGCCCGACACGTCGCAGCCGGCGATCTGGCGCGAGTCGGTCGCGCCCGCGATGCGCAAGGGCAAGACCCTGATGTTCGCGCACGGGTTCAACATCCGGTACGGCACCGTGACGCCGCCGCCGGACATCGACGTGTCGATGGTCGCGCCGAAGGGCCCCGGTCACCGCGTGCGCGAGACGTTCGCGGAGGGCGGCGGCGTGCCCGCGCTGCTCGCGGTGCACCAGGACGCGAGCGGTTCGGCGGACGCGCTGGCGATGAGCTACGCGTCGGCGATCGGCGGTGGCCGCGCGGGCGTGCTGACCACGACGTTCACCGAGGAGACCGAGACGGATCTCTTCGGCGAGCAGGCGGTGCTCTGCGGCGGCGTGAGCGCGCTGGTGAAGGCGGGCTTCGAGACGCTGGTCGACGCGGGCTACCAGCCCGAGCTCGCGTACTTCGAGTGTCTCCACGAGCTCAAGCTCATCGTCGACCTGATGTACCGCGGTGGCCTCCGCTACATGCGCCACTCGATCAGCGACACGGCGGAGTGGGGCGACTACCAGGCGGGCCCGCGCATCGTCGACGAGCGCGTGCGCGGCGAGATGAAGAAGCTGCTGGGCGAGATCCAGGACGGCACCTTCGCGCGCCGCTGGATCGCGGAGAACGAGTCGGGCCGCGGTCAGTACAAGTCGATCAAGCGCTCCGAGCGGAACCACCAGATCGAAGAGGTCGGCGCGGGGCTGCGCAAGATGATGCCCTTCGTCCAGCCGGTCACGGTCGAGGAGAACGAGTGATGTCCACGGTGGAGAGCCAGGACTACGTTCGCATCTTCGACACGACGCTGCGTGACGGCGAGCAGTCGCCGGGCGCGTCGATGACGAGCGAGGAGAAGCTCGAGATCGCGCGTGCGCTCTCGCGCCTCGGAGTCGACGTCATCGAGGCGGGCTTCCCCGCGTCGTCGCCCGACGACTTCGCCGCGGTGCGCGCGATCGCGGAGCGGATCGGTCGCGATCCGGTGCCGGGCCGCCCGCAGGCGGAGCCGCCGATCGTGTGCGGCCTCGCGCGCGCGACGAAGAACGACATCGAGCGTGCGTACGAAGCCGTGAAGGTCGCGATGCGCCCGCGCATCCACACCTTCCTCTCCACCAGCCCGATCCACCGCGAGCACAAGCTCCGGATGACGAAGGAGCAGGTGATCGAGCGCGTGCGCGAGATGGTCGCGCGCGCGCGCGAGCTCTGCGAGGATGTCGAGTTCAGCGCGGAGGACGCGGGGCGCACCGAGCCCGAGTACCTCTGGGAGGTCGCGTCGGTCGCGATCGCCGCGGGCGCGACGACGATCAACCTGCCGGACACGGTCGGCTATCTGACGCCGTTCGAGCTGCACGCGATGATCGCGGGCGTGAAGAAGAACGCGGTCGGCGTCGACCGCGTGATCCTGAGCGTGCACTGCCACGACGATCTCGGGCTCGGCGTCGCGAACACGCTCGCCGGGCTCGAGGCCGGAGCTCGTCAAGCGGAGTTGACCATCAACGGCATCGGCGAGCGCGCGGGCAACGCGGCGCTCGAGGAGGTCGTGATGGCGCTGGCGGTCCGTCGTGATCGCATGAACCTGCGCACCGGGATCGACCCGACGCAGATCACGCGCACGAGCCGCCTCGTCAGCGCGCACACCGGCATGCTGGTGCCGCCGAACAAGGCGATCGTCGGCGCGAACGCATTCGCGCACGAGTCGGGCATCCACCAGGACGGCCTGCTCAAGCACGAGAAGACGTACGAGATCCTGAAGGCCGAGGACGTCGGCGCGAGCGGCACGCGGCTCGTGCTCGGCAAGCACTCGGGGCGTCACGCGCTGGAGAAGCGTCTCGCCGAGCTCGGCGTGACGATGGATCAGCCCGCGCTCGATCAGGCGTTCAGCGCGATGAAGGCGCTCGCGGATCGCAAGAAGCACGTGACCGACGCGGACCTGCTCGCGCTGGTCTCGTCGGAGCGTCGCGAAGAGCTCGGCGGCTGGCGCCTCGAGGCGCTGCAGATCTCGGCGGGCACGCAGGGCATGCCGACCGCGACGGTTCGTCTTCGCGGCGAGGACGGACGCGACGTGACGCAGGCCGCCGTGGGCACGGGCCCCGTGCACGCGTGCTTCCGCGCGATCGACGCGGTGGTCGATCTGCCGGTCGAGCTGCTCGAGTACACGGTGCACGCGGTGACCGAGGGCATCGACGCGCTCGGCGAGGTCAGCGTGCGGGTGCGCGATGCGTCGGGCGGTCTGCACGCCGGGTACGGCGCGGACACCGACGTGCTCGTCGCGAGCGCGAAGGCGTACCTCGCGGCGCTCGATCGCGCGCGCAAGGAACGCGTGGTGGCGAAGGCCAGCGAACAGGCTCGCTTGAAGGAGAGTGCGTGATGAGCGCGACGGCGGATCGTCCTCGGACGATGTTCGACAAGATCTGGGAGTCGCACGTGGTCGCGGAGCACCCGAAGCGGCCCGCGGTGCTCTACGTCGATCTCCACCTCGTCCACGAGGTGACCTCGCCCCAGGCGTTCTCGACGCTGCGCGAGCGCAACATGAAGGTGCGCCGCCCCGATCGGACGCTCGCGACGATGGATCACTCGACGCCGACGCGTCCCGGTGGTCTCGCGGTCGTCGACTCCGAGGGGCGTCGTCAGCTCGAGCAGCTGATGCGCAACTGCGCGGAGAACAACATCGAGCTCTATTCGCTCGGCACGCCGCGCAACGGCATCGTGCACGTCGTCGGTCCGGAGATGGGGCGCACCCAGCCGGGCATGACGATCGTCTGCGGCGACAGCCACACGTCGACGCACGGTGCGTTCGGCGCGCTCGCGTTCGGCATCGGCACGAGCGAGGTCGCGCACGTGCTCGCGACGCAGTGTCTGCTGCAGCGCCGCCCCGAGCCGGTCGAGGTGCTCTTCGGCGGGCGCGCGCCCGAGGGCGTGACCGCGAAGGATCTCGTGCTCGCGCTGATCGCGCAGATCGGCGTCGACGGCGGCACCGGATGCGTCTTCGAGTACCGCGGTGAGGCGGTGCGCCAGCTCTCGATGGAAGGGCGCATGACGCTCTGCAACATGTCGATCGAGGCGGGCGCGCGCGCCGGTCTCGTCGCGCCGGACGACACGACGTACCAGTACCTGCACGGTCGTCCCGCGGTGCCGAAGGGCGAGGGCTGGGATCGCGCGCTCGCGCGCTGGCGCGCGCTGCCGACCGACGAGGGCGCGCGCTTCGCGAAGACGATCACGATCGACGTCTCGCGCCTGGCGCCGATGATCACGTGGGGCACGAACCCCGCGATGGCGATCCCGATCGACGCGCCGGTGCCGCGCCCCGAGGACGCGCCCGACGGCGCCGAGCGCGCCGCGCGACAGCGCGCGATCGAGTACACGGGGCTCGAGCCGGGCAAGCCGCTGCTCGGCAAGAAGATCGACGTCGTCTTCATCGGGTCGTGCACGAACTCGCGCCTCAGCGATCTGCGCGAGGCCGCGGCCGTGCTCGCGGGCCGCAAGGTGAAGGAAGGCGTGCGCGCGATGGTCGTGCCGGGCTCGCACGACGTGAAGAAGGCCGCGGAGGCGGAAGGTCTGCACGAGATCTTCAAGGCCGCGGGCGCGGAGTGGCGCGAGCCCGGCTGCTCGATGTGCATCGCGATGAACGAGGATCGACTGACGCCCGGCCAGTACGCGGTGTCGACGTCGAACCGCAACTTCGAGGGCCGTCAGGGCCCGGGAAGCCGCACGTTCCTCGCGTCGCCGCGCACCGCCGCGGCGTGTGCGATCGCGGGCGTGGTGGTCGATCCGCGGAAGCTCCCGTTCGTTCCGGAGGTGGCGGCATGAAGCCCTTCGCGCATCTCGAGTCGCACGCGCTGCCGCTGCTCGCGGACGACGTCGACACCGATCAGATCATCCCTGCGCGCTTCCTGAAGACGATCGACAAGGCGGGCCTCGCCGAGGGTCTCTTCGCGGAGTGGCGCAAGGACCCGAAGTTCGTGCTGCACAAGCCCGAGCACGCGGGCGCGCAGATCCTGATCGCGGGGCGCAACTTCGGGTGCGGCAGCTCGCGCGAGCACGCGCCGTGGGCGCTCGAGGCGGGCGGCTTCCGCGCGGTGATCGCGCTGGGCTTCGCCGACATCTTCCGCGGCAACGCGACGCGCAACGGCGTGCTCCCGGTCGCGCTCGCGCCCGAGCCGCACGCCGCGCTGGTGAGCGCGGTGCAGGCCAATCCGAAGATCGAGATCGAGATCGATCTCGAGAACGAGCGCGTGAAGTGGAACGGCTGCACCGCGACGTTCCCGATCGACGAGTTCGCGAAGCACTGCCTGGTGCAGGGCATCGACGAGCTCGGGTACCTCGTCGCGTACGCCGATCGCATCCGCGCGTTCGAGCGTCGCCACGATCTCGAGAGCCTCGCGAGCGGTGAGGAGGCGACGTCATGAGCGAGGTCGTCGACGCGCTTCGCGTCCGGATCTACGACACGACGCTGCGCGACGGCACGCAGCGCGAGGGGCTGAGCCTCACCTGCGAGGACAAGCTGCGCATCGCCGATCGCCTCGATCGGCTGGGCGTGAGCTGGATCGAGGCGGGCTGGCCGGGCTCGAACCCGAAGGACGCGGAGCTCTTCGCGCGGGCGCGCGACCACCAGCTCACGCACGCGAAGTGGGCCGCGTTCGGTGCGACGCGCCGCGCGCACGTGCGTCCCGAGCACGACCCTCAGGTCGAGGCGCTGCTCGAGGCGGGCACCGACGTCGTCACGATCTTCGGGAAGAGCTCGCGCCTGCACGTGACCGAGGTGCTGCGCGTCACGCTCGACGAGAACCTCAAGATGATCGAGCAGACGGTCGCGCTGCTCGTGAAGGAAGGGCGCACCGTCGTCTACGACGCGGAGCACTTCTTCGACGGCTGGCGCGAGGACCCGTCGTACGCGCTCGAGTCGCTCACCGCCGCGCGCAACGGCGGCGCGAGCGAGCTCGTCCTCTGCGACACGAACGGCGGCAGCTTGCCGTGGGACGTCGAGGCGATCGTGGGCCGCATGGTCCGCGCGTTCTCGTGCCCGGTGGGCATCCACGCGCACGACGACGGCGGTCTCGCGGTCGCGAACTCGCTCGCCGCGGTGCGCGCGGGCGCGCGGCACGTGCAGGGCACGTTCAACGGGTGGGGCGAGCGCTGCGGCAACGCGGATCTCTGCACGATCATCCCGGACCTCGAGCTGAAGCTCGGCGCGCGCTGTCTGCCCGAGGGCAAGCTCGCGGAGCTCACCGAGACCGCGCGCGAGCTCGTGGAGCTCGCGAACCTCACGCCCGATCCGCACAAGCCCTACGTCGGGCGCAGCGCGTTCGCGCACAAGGGCGGCGTCCACGTCGCGGCGGTGCGCCGCAGCAAGCGCAGCTACGAGCACGTCGATCCCGAGCGCGTCGGCAACAAGTCGCGCGTGGTCGTCAGCGAGCTCGCGGGGCAGGGCAACGTGCACGCGCACGCCGAGCAGATTGGTCTCTCGCTCGAGGACGAAGAGGCGCGTAGCGTCGTGCGTGCGATCAAGGCCGACGAAGCGCGCGGCTACTCGTTCGACGCCGCGGAAGCGAGCGTCGCGATGCGCATCGAGCGCGCGCGTCCCGGCTACGTCGCGCCCTTCCGTGTGCTCGACTACCGCGTGATCGTGGGCCGTGATCGCGACGGGCAGCCGACCGCGGAGGCGACGGTGAAGGTCGCGATCGGCGATCAGGTCGTCCACACCGCGGGCGAGCACCAGGGCCCGGTCGCGGCGCTCGATCGAGCGCTGCGCGCGGCGCTCGAGCCCTCGCTGCCGCGGGTCGCGGCGCTGCGTCTGGTCGACTTCAAGGTGCGCATCCTCGACGGGCGCCTCGCGACCGACGCGGTCACGCGCGTGCTCGTCGACACGAGCGACGGCGACGACACGTGGAGCACCGTCGGCGCGTCGTCGAGCGTCGTCGAGGCGAGCCTCGAAGCGCTGGTGGACGGAATCGAGCACGGCCTCGCGCGTCACGCGCGCGCGAGCGTGCCCCCGCAGGAGAAGGTCGGATGACGAGCGCGCGGATCGTGGTGTTGGGCGGAGACGGCATCGGGCCCGAGGTGACCGAGGCCGCGCTGCACGTGCTCGGTGTCGCGGCGAAGCGCGGCGGCAAGTCGTTCGAGACGCGCGACGAGCTGCTCGGCGGCATCGCGATCGACGCGACCGGGGAGGCGATGCCCGAGCGCACGCGCGAGGCGTGCGTGGCCGCGGACGCGGTGCTGCTCGGCGCGGTCGGCGGTCCGAAGTGGGACGATCCGCGCGCGAAGACGCGCCCCGAGGCGGGCCTGCTCGGGCTGCGCAAGGCGATGGGCGTGTTCGCGAACCTGCGCCCGGTGCGCCTCCACGCCGCGCTCGCGGACGCGTCGCCGCTGCGCCGCGATCGCATCGAGGGCGCGGACATGGTCTTCGTGCGCGAGCTGACCGGTGGTCTCTACTTCGGCACGCCGAAGGGCCGTGCGGTCGAGAACGGCGTCGAGCGTGCATTCGACACGCTCGTGTACGACCAGAACGAGATCGAGCGCGTGGTCGAGCTCGCGTTCCGCCTCGCGGCGCCGCGCAAGAAGAAGGTCACGAGCGTCGACAAGGCGAACGTGCTCGAGAGCTCGCGGCTGTGGCGCGAGATCGCGGTGAAGGTCGGGGCGCGTCACGGTGGCATCTCGCTCGAGCACCAGCTGGTGGACTCCTGCGCGATGAAGCTGCTGACGCACGCCAAGGACTTCGACGTGATCGTCACCGAGAACATGTTCGGGGACATCCTCACCGACGAAGCGGCGGCGCTCGCGGGATCGCTCGGGCTGCTCCCGAGCGCGTCGCTCGGGGAGGGCCCGCGCGGGCTCTACGAGCCGATCCACGGCTCGGCGCCCGACATCGCAGGGAAGGGCCTCGCGAACCCGGTCGGCGCGATCCTGAGCGCCGCGATGCTCGCGCGTCACTCGCTCGGCTGGACCGACGAAGCGGCCGCGATCGAGCGCGGTGTGGACGTCGCGATCGCAAAGGGCGCGCGCACGCGCGATCTCGGTGGCACGCTCGGGACCCGCGAGATGACCAACGCGGTCGTGGATGCGATGTCGCAGGCGGCAGGGCAGGGAGGCGGAGCGTGAGCCAGGGGACGACGACGGATACGGAGCGTGGGGGCCGGGTGACCGGCGTCGTCTCCAGGGCTTCGGGCGCGGCGCGCGAGGTGGAGGTCCGATACGACGCGCAAGGCGCGCCGTACCTCGCGACGACGCTGCGGGGCGCGCAGCTGCTGCGACATCCGCTGACGAACAAGGGCGCGGCGTTCGACCGTGAGGAGCGTCGCGCGCTCGGGCTCGAGGGCCTGCTGCCGCCCGCGATCACGACACTCGAGCAGCAGGTCGAGCGTGCGTACGCCGGCTTCGGGCTGCAGACGACGGCGCTCGGTCGTCATCTCTATCTGCGCGGTATCCAGGATCGCAGCGACGTGATCTTCCAGGCGCTGCTCGCCGCGCACCTCGAAGAGCTGCTGCCGTACGTCTACACGCCGACCGTCGCCGAGGCGATCGAGCGCTTCGATCACGTGCATCAGGAGCCCAAGGGCCTCGTGATCACGTACGACGACATCGAGCGCATCGACGCGCTGCTCGCGGCGTGGCCCGCGGACGACGTGCGCGTCGTCGTCGCGACCGATGCGTCGGCGATCCTCGGGATCGGCGATCGCGGCCACGGCGGCATCGGGATTTCGATCGGCAAGCTCTCGCTCTACGGCGCGGCGGGCGTCGATCCCGCGCGCACGATGCCGGTGCTGCTCGACGCGGGCACCGATCGCGACTCGCTGCGCGAGGACCCGCTCTACCAGGGCGTGCGTCGTGAGCGCGCGCGTGGCCAGGCGTATCTCTCGCTCGTCGACGCGTTCGTCGGCGCGCTCGCGCGGCGTTATCCGCGCGCGCTGCTGCAGTGGGAGGACCTCGCGAAGGACGCCGCGATCGACGTGCTGCACCGTCATCGCCGCTCGATGCCGTCGTTCAACGACGACGTGCAGGGCACGGGCGCGGTCGCGCTCGCGGGCCTGCTCGCGGCGTGCGCGGGCAAGGGCGAGCGACTCCGCGATCAGCGCGTGGTGATCCACGGCGCGGGCGCGGGTGGCGCGGGCGTCGCGATGGCGATCCAGGCGGGCATGCGCCGCGAGGGGCTGAGCGACGAAGAGGCGCGGGCGCGCGTGCTCGTCCTCGACTCGCGCGGCCTGCTGATCGAAGGCGCGAAGATGGAGGCGTACAAGGCGCCTCTCGCGCAGCGTCGCGCAGCGATCGAGAGCTGGAAGATCACGGGCGAGCGCCCCGATCTGCTCGAGACGGTGCGCGAGGGGCGCGCCACCGTGCTGATCGGCCTGAGCGGTCAGGCGGGCGCGTTCGACGAGACGATCGTGAAGCAGCTCGGCTCGCAGTGCGCGCGTCCGATCGTGCTCGCGCTCTCGAACCCGATCACGTCGTGCGAGGCACGCCCCGCCGACGTGCTGGCGTGGACCGAGGGGCGCGCGATCGTCGCGACGGGATCGCCGTTCGCGCCGGTCGAGCTCGGCGGCAAGCGCTTCGTGATCGGCCAGGGCAACAACGCGTTCGTGTTCCCCGGGATCGGCCTCGGCGCGATGCTCTCGGGCGCGTCCGAGATCACCGATCAGATGGTGCTCGAGGCCGCGTACGCGCTCGCCGAGTACGTGCAGGAGCGCCACCTCGCGAGCGGCGCGATGTACCCGCCGATCCGTGAGCTCCGCGAGGTCTCGGCGCACGTCGCAGCGCGCGTGATGCGTCGCGCGGTCGACGACGGAGTCGGCACGTGGCCCGAGGGCGCGGATCCCGATCCCGTCGCGTTCGTGCGCGCGCGCTCGTGGACCCCGCGGCACCTGCCCGTGAGGCCGGCGTGAGCGACGATCCCCGCGCCTCGATCGAGTCGATCATCACGCCGCTTCCGACGCCGGAGAACGGCGTGCCCGTGCCCGATCTCGCGCTGGCGCGGCAGCGCATCGACTCGATCGACGATCGCATCCTCGATCTCCTCGCCGAGCGCGCGGAGGTCGTCGGTGCGGTGCGTCGCGCGAAGCAGGCGAGCGGTGCGCCCGCGCTCGATCCCGAGCGCGAGAAGGCGCTGCTCGAGCGCCTGCTCGAGCGCGGCGCGGGTCGCTTCCCGAAGCCCGCGATCCTCGCGGTGTTCCGCGAGATCCTGAGCGGCTGCGTGTCGCTCCAGGCGCGCGTGACCGTCGCGTACCTCGGACCGCAGGGCACGTACTCGCACGCGGCGGCGCGCGCGCTCTTCGGCTACGCCCCGCAGTACATCGAGGAAGCGACGATCGACGGCGTGTTCGAGTCGGTGCGTCGCGGCCGCGCAGTGTACGGCGTGGTGCCGATCGAGAACTCGACCGAGGGCTCGGTCGCCGGCGCGATCGACGCGCTGATCGAGGGCGGCTGTCGCATCCGGCGCGAGCTCGTGCTGCCGATCAAGCACTGCCTGCTGTCGAACGTCGAGTCGCTCTCCGAGGTGCGCCGCGTGTACTCGCACCCGCAGGCGCTCGCGCAGTGCCGCAAGTACCTCGCGAACAACCTGCCCCAGGCGCAGATCGTCCACACCGCGTCGACCGCGCTGGCGGTGCGCGAGGCGGGCGGTGACGCGAGCGGCGCGGCGATCGGCAGCTCGCTCGCCGGCGAGATCATGGGCGTGCCGGTGCTGCGCGAGGGCATCCAGGACATCGCGTTCAACGCGACGCGCTTCGTGATGATCGGCAAGGACGACGCGAAGCCGACCGGCCGTGACCGCACGACGTTCACGTTCATCATCGCCGACGAGACCGAACGCGGCGCGCTGCGCCGCACGCTCGGCGTGCTCGAGGACAACGGCGTGAACATGACGCGCATCGAGTCGCGGCCGAGCCGCGATCGCGCGTGGCGCTACGTGTTCGTGATCGACGTCGAAGGGCACCGCGAGGACGAGAACGTCGCGGCCGCGCTCGCGGCGCTCGAGACGCGCGTGCAGGCGCTGACGGTGCTGGGCAGCTACCCGCGCTACCCGGATGCCGAGAAGAAGTGAGTCCCGACCGGAGTGCTCGTCCCGCGGACGGTAGGGACGGGACGTCTACGGCGTCGTCAGCGTGACGACGACGCCGTAGATCGGATCGGAGACGGGCGCTTCTTCCTGCGTGACCGTGAGCGGCACCGCGATGCCGATGGCCGCCGCAGCGAGCGCCAGCGCGACGCCCGACCACAGCCACGGGCTCTCGACGATCGGCGTGCCCGCGCTCGGGCCCGAGAGCACGACGCGCATCAGCTCGCCGCTGTCGACGCGCGCGGTGGTCTCGCGTCGTCCTGCGCTGTCGGCGACCGAGATGCGGTACTCGCCCGGCGGGAGGTCGCGGCGGATCGATCCGGCGCCGCGCACCACGCCGAGGATCTCGACGATCGCCTCGGGCGTCGGGCTCTCGACGACGAGCGTGCCGGGGAGCGTCGAGCCGAGCTCGGCGCGGATCGTTCGGCGTGCGCCGCGCTCGACGACGATGCGCTCCTCGTAGCTCGTGCGGCGCGGCGCGGACGCGGTGACGACGTGCTCACCGGGATCGACGGCGGTCTCGACGACGTCGCCGTCGGGCGCGGTCGCGACCAGCACGCCGTCGATGCGCAGCTCGATCGCATCGGCGCCGGTCACGCGCACCGAGAGGTGCCCGAGCTCGCGCCGCGAGCGCACGAGGAACGACTCGACCTCGCGCCGCTGCTCGGGCGAGAGCGCGCCGTAGCGGTCCGCGAGCAGCGCGTCGAACGTCTCGATCGCGCGCTGCAGCTCGCCGGTGCCGCGCAGCGCTATCGCGAGGTTGAATGCGGATCCGACGTTCGACGCGAGCGCGAGCGAGCGCGCGAGCAGATCGCGCGCGGTCGCGAAGTCACCCGAGCCGAGCGCCTCGCGCGCTTGCTCGAAGAGCGCGCGCGCCTCGTCGCGCTGCGCATGCACCATCGATGCGGGCGCGAGCAGCGCGAGCACGAGCACCACGACGAACGTGCGGAGCCGCGTCACTCCCACTCCCACATCGGGATCTTGCTGCTGCCTGCGCCGCTCGCCGTGCGCCGCGGCGTGCGCGCTGCGCGCCGGGATCGCGTCGTGGGCGCGGCGGGCGCCTCCTCCGCGACGTCCGCTTGCGCCGAGTCGTGCACCGCGGGCGGTGCCGCCTCGATCACCGGCACCGGCGCGGGCGCAGCGACCGGCGCCGCCGCGGCGGGCACGATAGGCGTCGTCTCCGCGCGCTGCTCGTCGTCGGGCGTGAGGCTCGCCCACACCGAGATCGCGGCTGCGATCACACCCGCGACGACGCTCGCCGTGAGCGCTGCGCGCGGCCCCCGCGAGAGCGCAGCGCGCGCCGGTGCGCGCGATCGCTCCCGCTGTCGCTGGAGCTCGCCCGCGAACGCCTCGCGGAGGTGCTCGCCGACGTCGAGCCTGCCCTCCGACCCGACGACGTCCGCGAGCACGTCGTCGAGCACGCGCGAGACCTCCAGCGCAGTGCGCGGCCGGTGCGCCGGATCTTTCGCGAGCATCGAGAACACGAGCTCCACGAGCTCCGGCGCCGCATCGGCGCGCACCTCGCCGAGATCGGGCGGCGGCTCGTGCAGGATGCGTCGCACTCCGTCGTGTCCGTCGACGTTGCGATAGAGGCGTCGTCCCGCGAGCAGCTCGTAGAGCACGATGCCGAGCGAGAACAGATCGGCGCGGCGATCGACCTCCTCGAAGCGCAGCTGCTCGGGCGCCATGTAGCCGAGCTTGCCCTTGAGCACGCCGGTCGCGGTGCGCGTCGTGCGACCGAACGCCTTCGCGACGCCGAAGTCGGTCACGCGCGTGACCCCGTCGAAGCCGACGAGGATGTTCTGCGGCGACACGTCGCGATGCACGAGCGCGAGCGGCTCGCCGCTCGGCGCCGTGAGCTCGTGCGCGGCGTGGAGGCCGCGCGCCGCTTCGATGCCGATGCGCAGCGCGAGCTGGAGCGGGACCTCCGCGCGACGCGCGATCGCGTGCTGGACGATCGCCGAGGCCGGCACGCCCTCGACGTACTCCATGACGAGGTAGGGCCCCTCGTCGTCCTCGCCGACGTCGAGCACGCTGACGACGTTCGCGTGGCGCACGAGGCCCGCGATGCGCGCCTCGTCGAAGAACATCGTGCGGAACTCCGCGTCGTCGCGGTGCGCGTCGTGCAGTCGTTTGCGCGCGTAGAGACGCTCGAAGGATCCCTCGCGACGACGCACCAGCTCGACTCGCCCGACGCCCCCGCTGGCGATCTCCGAGAGCGGCTCGTACGCGCTCGCGCGGCGTGAACGGAGCCAGCGCATCGCGCGCCATTGTATCCTCGCCCGCGGTCGCGACCAATGCCCTCGGACGCCCACATCGAGGCCGATCGCGCCGCGATCGCCGCGGCGCTCGCCGGTGATCGCGTGACCTGTGACGCGCGCGTCGCCGCGATGTCGCCATCCCGGCTCCGCAGCGCCGACGACGCCGATCGCGGATCCGCGGTGCGGGTGCTCGCGGCGAGCGCGCGTCACGCGGCGCTCGCGCTCGACGCCGCGCGCGTGTCGGAGCTCGACGACCGGATCGCCGACGCGCGACCCGCCGCGACCGAAGGCGCGCCCGACGTCGCTGCCGAGCTGATCGGCGCGTGGCGCGCCTTGCTCTCGGGCGCCCACGCGCTCGCGCTCGATCTCGCGACGACGTGCGGCGCACGTGCGTCGGAGCGACGCCAGCCCGATCTCGTGGTCGACGCGGCATCGCTCGCGGGGCTCGCGCGCCTCGCGTCGGGCGACGTCGCGTCGGGCGTGAAGGCGGCGCGCCGCGCGTCGCGCATGGCGCGCACCGAGAGCATCCCGCTGTGCGAGGCGCTCGCGCACCTGGTGCTCGCGCGAGCACGCCGCGCGAGCGGGCACGCGCACCTCGCGCTCCGGATCACGCGCGCGCTCGGCGCGCTGCCGGTCACTTCGCACGGGGCGTGGCTCGCGTTCGAGCACGCGCTCGCGGGAGGCAGCGCGTCCTCGCTCGCGCGCGACGAGCTCGCCGCCGCGCTCCACGCGTGGTGCGACGCGGCGGAGTCGGGCGACCGCGCGCGCTTCGACGACGCGACGCGTGTGCTGCAGGCGCGCGCGGCGAGCGCCCCGCCGTTCCTCCGCGACGACGTCGACGCGCTGGTGCTCGCCTGCGATCCGCAGCGCGATCCGCACGGCTCGCCGCTCGAGTCGTTCCTGCTCGGCGCGACGTCCGAGATCCCACCCGCGCTCCACGGCATCGCGACGACGCGTGGCATCGCGTCCGAGTCCGCGATCCTCTACGCGCTCCAGCATCGTGCATCGGCGCCGCGCCGCGTCGTGCGCCTCGGTCGCGCGCTCGTCCTCGACGGCGTGCCCGCGCTGCAGCAGTCGCGACGACATCAAGGGCGCGCGGAGACCGTCATCGCCACGCTCCTCCTCGCCGGGCCTCGAGGGCTCGACGAGGCAGAGTGCTTCCGCGCCGTCTACGGCTTCGAGTTCGTGCCCGAGATCCATCGCGGCGCGCTCGACGTCGCGCTGCACCGCGCGCGCGAGTGGCTCGGCGGGATCGCGCACCTCGAGCGACAGGGAAGCCACGTGCGGCTCGAGGCCGAGCGCGGCCTGGTGTGCCCCGATCCGCGCGCGGGTCGCTCGCTGGCCGACAAGATCCTCGCGGCGCTCGCCGAGGATCGCGGGCGCAGCGCGAAGGAGCTCGCCGAGGCCGTCGGCGCGCCGCTCCGCGCGGCCCAGGCAGCGCTCGCCGCGCTCGTCGAGGACGGCGCGTGCGAGGCGCGACGCGCCGGGCGCGTGCTCGAGTACCACCTCGAAGACACGACCTTCAGCGAGCCGACGTACGTGCGCTGATCACGGGCGGCGGGAAGCATACGCGTCGCGGCGTCGTCACGCGATCGCCCGCGCCGTCGCCGAGCCCGAGCTGGTCCTCGGTGTTCCTGCCCCAGCACCACAGCGTCTCGTCGGTGCGGATCGCGCACGTGTGATCGCGCCCGAGCCCGAGCGCGCGGAACGCTGCGCGCCCCGGCGCGACGACGTCCGCCGGCCGACTGTTCTGATCGGTGGTGCCGATGCCGACCTGTCCGAAGTCGTTGCGGCCCCAGCACGCGAGCGCGCCCTCCGACGTGATCGCGCACGTGTGCGAGCCGCCTCCCGCCGCGAGCGCGTACGGGCCTCCTTCGATCGGCCCGACCGGGCTCGCCACGTTCGCGAGCAACATCGGCCCGGTGCCGAGCTGTCCGTTCTGCCCGCCACCCCAGCACCAGAGCTCGCCTTCGCCGCGGATCGCGCAGGTGTGGAAATCACCCGCTGCGACGGAGATCCAGTCGTCGACGCACTCGCCTTCGATGCAGCCGACCTCGGTGGGCGCGGTGCGATCGACGAAGTCCCCCGTGCCGACCTCGCCCGACTCGTTGAGGCCCCAGCACAGGACGCGACCGTCGGTGCGCAGCGCGCAGTCGTGGAACCCGCCGGTCGCGATCTGCAGGAAGCGATCGTCGGGCGCGAGCAGGCGCGGTGTCGCGACGCCGCCACCGATGTCCTGCTCACCCACCTCGCCGTTGCGGTTGCCACCCCAGCAGTAGAGACGCCCGTCCTCGCCGATGCCGCACGTGTGGTTCCACCCCGAGTCGATCAGATCGAGCGCGGGCTCGGTCACTTCCGTCGGCCCCACCACTTCCTCGCGCATCGTGCCGTCGCCGATCTGCCCGGCGTCGTTCCATCCCCAGCACTGCCGCTCGCCGAACACGCCGAGCACGCACGTGAAGTCGGTGCCGCACGAACCGACCGACCAGAGGTTCGCGGCGAGGCGCGTCGGCACCGCGCGCTGCTCGCCGATCGACGTCTGCCCCGCGCGATCGCTGCCCCAGCAATAGAGCCCGTCGCCCGCGGTCGTCGCGCACGTGTGGAGCTCGCCCGCGAACACGTTGTGCACGCGCACCGCGGCGCGACACGTCCCGTCCTGACAGGTGTCGCCCTCGCATCCGCACGACGTGCCGTCGCGTCGCGGCGCGCACGCGCCGCTCGTGCACGTCTCGCACTCGCCGCAGAGCGGCTGCGAGCGCGCGGTGTCGCCGAGCGGGCCCGGCTCGAAGCACTCGCCGGTGCACACGCCGAGCTGACAGGTGCGCCCGTCGCCGCACGGCTCGATCCCGACGCACTCGCGATCGAGCCACAGGTGCAGCTCGCGTCGCTCGTGGCTGACGTACCCGCCGACCGCGGAGACCTCGACGAGCACCTCGCCGCGCGCGTCGAGGAGCGCGCCCGAGACGCGGAAGCGGCGGCTCGCATCTCCGTCGCGCGGCACGAGCGGAACGCGCGCGAGGTGCGTCACGCCGTCTCGCGACAGCGGATCGGTGCGATCGAGCGCGTTGCCCTCGTCGGTGTCGACGCGCACGCGGATCGAGGTCGCCTCGGCGGCGAGCTCGTCCTCCGCGTGGAAGAAGACGAGCACCTGCGTCGCCGGCACGGTGCGACAGCCGAGCGCCAGACCTGCGAGGCCGGCGAGGAGCCACGCGCGCATCGCACCTTGTCTACCACGGTCGCAGTCCTCGGCGGTGTCAGCGCGATCGAACCGTAAGTGATCGCGCCGCGCAGTTCGCGCACGCTGTCCTCATGAGCGCCGCGCTTCCACGTCCATCGCTCTTGCTCGCGGCCGTGCTCGCGAGCGCGTGCACCGGCGATCTCGGCGGGGGCCCCGCGGGTCCCAGCGGCTCGAGCCCGCGGCCCGGCCCCGGCGGTCCCGGCGAGCCCGTCGCGTGCGACACCGGCATCCCGCAGGTCGCACCCGCGCCGCTGCGCCGCCTCACGCCGCTGCAGTACCGCAACACCGTGCGCGATCTGCTCGGCGATCCCGGCTACACGCCGAACGTCGACGACGAGGCGCCGGTGATCACGGAGCGCGGTGTGCGACAGCTGCGCGACGCGGCCGAGCTCGCGATCGCGCGTCGCTCGAGCTGGTCGCGCGAGATCTTCCCGTGCGACACGAGCGGCGCGGCGAACGACGCGTGCGCGTCGGAATTCATCGACACGTTCGGCGCCCGTGCGTTCCGCCGTCCGCTCGACGACGACGATCGCTCGGCGCTGCTGGATGCGTATCGCAACGCGCTCGCGAACGATCTGACGTTCGGCGAGGCGATGGAGATCGTGCTCGAGGTGATCCTGCAGTCGCCCGAGGTCGTGTACTTCGAGGAGCACGGCGCGCCCGGTGCGACCGACGCGACCCGCCCGCTCTCGCAGTACGAGGTGGCGTCGCGGCTCTCGTACTTCCTGTGGAACACGACGCCCGACGACACGCTCCTCGGCGCGGCGCGCGATGGATCGCTCGACGCCGCGGGGCTGCGCGCGCAGGCCGAGCGACTGCTCGACGATCCGCGCGCCGAAGAGACGCTGCAGTCGTTCTTCTGGGAGTGGCTCCAGCTCGGCGGCGGTCGCCTGCACCACGCGCTCGAGTCGACGTCGAAGGACGAGACGCTCTACCCCGAGTACGACGCGGAGCTCCAGGCCGCGATGCGCACCGAGCTCGAGGCGCTCGTGCGCGACACCTTCGCGCGCGGCGGCAGCTTCGAGGATCTGCTCACCACGCGCCGCGCGTACGTGAACGGCCCGCTCGCCGCGGTCTACGGCGTCGACGGACCGACCTCGGCGGACGACTGGCAGTGGGTCGAGCTCGACCCGACGCAGCGCGCCGGTCTGCTCACGCGCGCCGCGTTCCTCACCGTGTTCTCGAGCGCGACGGTGCAGTCGCCGATCCGCCGCGGCGTGTTCGTCGTCGAAGAGGTGTTCTGCGTCGAGCTCGGCACGCCGCCGCCGAACGCGAGCGACGTCGTCGTCGACGGCGGCGACGACGGCGACGGCCTGCGCACGGTGCGACAGGACGTGACCGCGCGCACCACGAGCGGCACCTGCTCGAGCTGCCACTCGCTGATCAACCCGGTCGGCTTCGCGTTCGAGCACTACGACGGCATCGGGCGCCATCGAACGGAAGAGCTCACGACGGGCCTGCCGCTCGACGCGAGCGGCGTCGTCGCGGGCACCGACGTGGACGGCGCGGTGCGCGACGCGGTCGAGCTCAGCACGCGCATCGCGACGAGCGCACGGGCGCGTGCGTGCTTCTCGAATCGATGGCTCGAGCGCGCGCTCGGTCGTGTGCCCGCGCGCCTCGACACCTGCTCGATGGAGCGCATTTCCGAGCGCTTCCGCGAGTCCGGCAGCATGCGCGAGCTCGTGCTCGCGATCGTCGAGAGCGACGCGTTCCGCTACGTGAACGTCGGAGAGGTGACCCCGTGAGCCATCGTCTTCACTCGGGCCGTCGCGCGTTCCTCGTCGGGCTCGGCGGCGCGATCATCTCGCTCCCGCTGCTCGAGCACACGCACGGTCGCGCGTTCGCGCAGGGCGACGCGCCGAAGCGCTTCCTCACCGTGTTCGAGCACGGCGGGACGATCTCGAACATGTACCGCGGCTGGCCCAACGGAGACGGCGGCTGGCGCGCCGACGGACGCGGCGAGGGCCACGGGCTCGACTACTGGGCGCCCGCGAGCACGAGCGAAGCGCTCGAGCTCGGCCCGATCCACCAGGACCTCGCGCCGTGGGCGTCGAAGCTCCTCGTGCTCCAGGGCATCGACAACCGCGCGGGCATCCTCCAGAGCCAGTACGCCGACGGCGGGCACGGCACCGCGAACGTCACGGCGCTCACGGCCGCGAGCATCACGAACCCCGGCGACGAGGCGAGCTCGCTCGGTCCTTCGATCGATCACGTCCTCGCCGAGCGCCTCGCCGCGATGCAGCCCGCGCGCTTCTCGCGCATCCACCTCGACGTCTCGGGCCATCAGTACGGATCGCCGTACTTCCGCGCCGCCGGCGAGCGCGTCCACGGCGAGCCCGATCCGCGCGCCGCGTTCGACTCGATCTTCGAGGGCGTCACCGGCGACGGCGAGCCCGATCCCGCGCTCCTCCGCCGCATCCGTCGCCGCCGCAGCGTGCTCGACGGAGCGCTCGATCAGCTCGCGCGCTTCCGCACGCGCGTGACCGCGAGCGATCGCGCCGCGATCGACGCGCACCTCGAGCACCTCCGCGCGCTGGAGCGCGAGCTCGACGCGCTCGAGACCCCGCCGATGTGCGCGCCGCCCGACGAGATCGCGGAAGCGACGCGCGCCGACGTGATCGGCCCGCTGCACGTGCGCATCATCGTCGCGGCGCTGCGCTGCGGCCTCACGAACGTCGCGAACCTCGAGATCGCCGACATCATCACGCCGTGGGTCGGCGGGACCGACTGGGGCTACGAGATCGGCCACTCGCTGCACCACTACGCGCGCGAGATCGGCCCCGACGGACCCTCGGCGGGGCAGCACGACCAGTGGGTCTCGGAGATGCTCGCCAACCGTCGCTGGCGCATGAGCCTCGTGCGCGATCTGCTCGAAGGCCTCGACGATCCGACGTTCCTCGAGGGCGACGCGACGCTGCTCGACAACAGCCTCGTGCTCTGCACGAGCGAGTTCTCGAACGGCGCGGTCCACGTCGCGTACAACGTGCCGATCCTCCTCGCGGGGAGCGCGGGCGGATACTTCCGCACCGGGCGCAACATCGACTACGACACCGCGCCCGGCGCGCTCGAGTACACGTCGCGCGAGTCGACGCACAACCTCTTCACGTCGATCCTCCACGCGTTCGGCGGCGAGGACGCGCACTTCGGGAGCGAGCACGCGGTGCACGAGGGCCCGCTCCCCGAGCTCACTTGATCTCGAAGGGCGGGATCACGCGACCGTCGACGTCGGTGAAGCCGTACTCGCGCGCGAGATCGCCGACGCACAGCACGCGCCCGCTCTTCCGCATCACGTCGTCGTCCGCCGCGAGCGCCGCGACCCCGCGTCCCAGGTAACGCGGCGACTCCGTCGACGCGAGCTCCGGGCGCTCGCGCCATCGCTCCTCGGTCGTGTGGTGCCCCGCGAGCACGAGCTCGGTGCGCATCCATCCCGGCGACACCGCGACCGAGGCGACGCCGTGCGGGCGCAGCTCCTCCGCGAGATCGAACGCGAGCCGATTGAACGACGCCTTCGCGAGGTCGTAGAAGAGGTTGCCGCGCAGGTACCGATCGCGATCCCAGAACGTCGTGGTGACGATCAGGCCGCGCTTCTGCTCGAGGAAGATCGGCGCTGCGACGTGGCTCGCGATCACGTGACAGCGCAGACCGCCGTCGAACATCCCGTTCCAGTGCGCGAGCGGCTGCTCCCAGAACGGCGCGGAGAGCGACTCCTTCGTGAACGTCTCGTGCCCGCCCCACGCGTTGTTCACGAGGAGATCGAGCCGTCCCTGCTCGCGCATCACACGCGCGAAGAGCGCGCGCACGTCGTCCACGTCGCGATGATCGCAGCGCACCGCGATGCCGCGCCCGCCCTCGCGCGTGACGTCGTCCGCGGTCTCCTCGACCGAGCCCGGCATGCGCGACATGCCGCTCAGCTCGACGATGCCGCGGTACACGTCGGGCACGGACTCGCGCGTGCTCCGACCGGTCACGTAGACCGTCGCGCCCGCCGCGCCCAGCTCCAGCGCGATGCCGCGCCCTGCGCCGCGGCTCCCGCCCGTCACGATCGCCACCCGACCCCGGAGCACCTTCTCGTTCGTCATGGACGTGCTCGTACGATCACGCGCCGGCCGCGGATTGGAGAAACCCGAACTCGCGGCGCAGCGCGCCCGGCGTGAGGCCCGTGAACGCGCGGACGTCGTGCACGAGGTGCGACTGATCGACGTAGCCGCACGCGATCACCACGTCGGACCACGCGTGCCCTCGTCGAATCAGCGCGAGCGCCGCGCGGAACCTGGCGAGCCGACACGCGGCCTTCGGCGAGAGCCCGACGTGCTGGTGGAAGAGCTGCTCGAGCCGCCGCTCGCCGACGCCGACGTGCGCCGCGACGTCGCGCACCTTCTCTCGACCGCCGTGCTCCACGATGCGCTGCAACGCCGCGAGCGCCGCGCGATGCGGGCTCGCATCCACGCCGCGCAATCGCTCGCCGAGGATCGCCTCCATCACCGCGACCCGCGCGCGTCCGTGCGGCACCGCAGCGAGCCGCTCGCGCGCTTCGTCGGCCGCGCGTCCCCACAGCGCGTCGAGCGACACGCGCTCGCCTGCGAGCTCACCCGCGGGCACGCCGAGCACGTGGCCGATCGCGCCCGCGCGCAGGTGCACGCCCACCTGCTCGACGCGCCCCGCCATCCGGATGATCACGGGCGCGGTGCTCGCGCCGTGCACCTCCGCGTCGAGCGCATCGTCACCGCGCGGCCCCGGCACCGGATCGCCCAGCGTGAACGCGAGGTGCACCGTGCCGTCGGGCAGCACGCGTTCGACGATCTCCTCGCCTGCCGCGATCGGCTCGAGGCAGAGGTGGATGCGCGTCACGTGCGCGCGCAGCGCGAGCGAGGGCGCCCACGCGGAGTAGGGTGCGCTCTCGCTCGGCGGAGGCGACGCCGCGCTCGGATCCTCGGAGACGAAGATCCGCTCGCTCACGCGCGCTTCCGCGCCATCACCGCGACCACCGCGCCCACGCCGAGCGCGATCACCACGCGCGCCGCGGACCACAGCGGATCCCAGTGACCGGGCCGCAGCAGCGCGACGACCGACCACACGCGCGACGTGATCTCCATCGCGCCGAACGTGAAGACGCCCGCGCCGAGCGCGGTCCACGCGCGCGTGCCCACAGCTTCGATCGCGGGGCCGCTGCGCCACGCGCCGCGCAGCGCGCGAACGCTCCCCGCGAGCGCCGCCGCGAGCGCGACGACCGCCCCGAGCAGGACCAGCACGAGCTCCGCGTCGTGGATCGACACGCCCTCGCGCAGGCCGTCGACGAGCAGCGCGAGGAACGTGCCCACGCCGAGCGCCGCGCCGAGCGACGCGGTCAGCGCGCCGCCGATCGCGAGCGGCCGCGCCCACTTCGCGCGACGGTTGATCGACTTCGCGCGGGACGCGCTCACCGGGCGCGCGTCGTCGGTGATCACCGTGCTGGTGCCGCCCGCATCGAACACCGCGATCGCGTGCTCCATCTCGTCGATCGTCGCGAAGCGCGCCTCGGGATCGCGCGCCATCGCGCGCTCGATCACGGCCTCGACGCCCTCGGGGATCGCGGGCTCGATCGTGCGCGCGCGCTCCGGCGACTCCTCGAGCAGCTTCACCAGCGTGACGCTCGCGTCCGCCGAGCCGTAGGGCGCGCGCCCGGTGAGCATCCGGTAGAGCAGGGCGCCCGCCGAGTACACGTCGCTGCGCGCGTCGACGTTCGCCGCGCCGCGCGCCTGCTCGGGCGCCATGTACGCGGGCGTGCCGACGATCGCGCCGGTGCCGGTGAGCTCGGCGTCGCCGCCGATCTTCGCGACGCCGAAGTCGAGGATCTTGAGCGTCACGCCGCCCGCGGGATCGCGCGCGAGGAAGAGGTTCGACGGCTTCAGATCGCGATGCACCACGCCGCGCGCGTGGGCCGCGGCGAGCCCGCGGCACACCTGCCGGAAGAGCCGGATCGCCTTCGCCACCGGCAGCTTCGTCTCGCGCGCGAGGTGCTGCTCGAGATCCTCGCCCTCGAGCTTCTCCGCGACGATGCACGGACGACCGTCGGGCGTGCGCAGCACGTCGACCACGTCGACCACGTGATCGCTGCGCACCTGGCTCATCGCGCGCGCCTCGCGATCGAAGCGCGCGAGCAGATCCTCGCGCCACGCGAAGCCGTGGTGAATCACCTTCACCGCGTAGCGTCGCTCGAGGCGCAGGTGCTCGGCCTCGTACACGAGCCCCATGCCGCCCTCGCCGAGGCGCGACCGCAGACGGAACGTCCCGGCGAGCACCGCGCCGAGCATCGGATCCTCGGCGCCCGGTGGCATGCTCCCGAGCGGTGTGCCGTCGCTGGGGCACACGCGATAGCTCGTCGGATGCGTCGCGCCGCACGTCGCGCAGCGCAGCTCCCCCGGCGAGGTGCTCGCGCTCCCGAGCGCGTTCGGCTTCGCCAGCACCGTGGCGTCGTTCGACGCACCCGTGGCGGTCACTGCAGCGCCTCCTCGC
This sequence comes from Sandaracinus amylolyticus, assembly GCF_000737325.1. Classification (NCBI taxonomy): domain Bacteria; kingdom Pseudomonadati; phylum Myxococcota; order Polyangiales; family Sandaracinaceae; genus Sandaracinus; species Sandaracinus amylolyticus. The sequence continues at coordinate 6,035,289 of NZ_CP011125.1, read as the reverse complement.
ACACGCGGCGATGTAGGCGCCGATCGCCTGCCTTCGACGTCACGCGCGCCTCACCACGCGGGAGCCTCCGAGCACCGATGTCAGGCACGTCTCCAGTCTAGCGCGACCCGCGCCGCGGAAACGTGACGTGGTGTCTCTCTGCAACGGTTCGATCGGAGCGGATGCGGCGCGTCAGTGCTTCTTGCGGCTGAGCTCGAGCGGGATCGCACCGCTCGCGTCGCGCTCGTCCGAGGACGTCCCGAAGAGCGCCGCGCGCACCCGCCTCGCATGCTCGACGTCGAGCGACGACACGCTGCGGCGACCGGTGCCGAGCCCGAGCTGCTCGCGCGCGTCGCGCACCTCCATCGCGATCGCGTGCATGTCCGGCGCCTCGTCGAGGTGGTCGCGCAGCACGCGGCGCAGCGCGAGCCCCATCGCGCGCACGTCCGGGAAGCGATGCGCAGGATCGCGCGCGAGCGCGGTGTGCACGGCCTCGGCGAGCGCGGGCGGCACGTCGGGGCGGATCGCCATGATCGGCGGCACGCTCGCGCGGGCCACCTTCTGCAGGATCTCGACGTCGCTCGCGCCGTCGAAGAGCCGCTCTCCCGCGAGCGTCTCCCAGAGCACGATGCCGACCCCGAAGAGATCGGTGAGCGCCGACGGCGGATGATCGAGCGTGAGCTCGGGCGCGAGATAGCCGAGCTTGCCCTTCACCGTGCCGGGGTTCGTCACGCGCGCGCGATCGGTGGCGCGCGCGAGCCCGAAGTCCGTGATCTTCACCGCGCCGCTGACCGCGAGCATCACGTTCTGCGGCGTCACGTCGCGGTGGAAGATCGGCGCCGCATCGCCGTCGGGCGTCTCGCGGGTGTGGGCCGCGTAAATCCCGCGCAGCACCTCGACGACGATCGCCACCGCGATCGGCCACGCGACCTGCTCCTCGACGAGCGCGTGCGCGTGGACGAGCCGACGCAGATCGAGCCCCTCGACCCACTCCATCACGAGGTAGTGCTCGCCGTGCTCGTCGCTCCCGAAGTCGTGGATGTGCACGATGTTCGGGTGGTCGAGCGTCGCGTTCACGCGCGCTTCTTCGACGAACATCGCGACGAACTGGGGGTCGATCGCCAGCGCGGGATGTGCGCGCTTGAGCGCCACGGGGCGCTCGAAGCCCTCCGCACCGAGCGTGATCGCACGCCAGACCGTCGCCATCCCGCCCTCGCCGGCGCGCTCGACGAGCTCGTATTTCCCGGCGATCCGCCGCCCCGGTTGGTCCCGCCCCACGGGCCGCGAGGATACCAGCCTCGCGTCTCCGCGGAGTCGAGGCGCCCGGGCCATTTCGTTCATCGCTGAAATGCCGCCGCGGATCAGGTACGCTGGCGCTCGCAGGCTGGAGCGGATGGCGGTCGACGCGCCGGGCAGGATCATCGCGGGGAAGTACGAGCTCGTCTCTCCCGCAGGCGAAGGCGGCATGGCCGTCGTGTGGAAGGCGCTGGCGCGCGGCGCCGGGAGCTTCCAGCGCCCCGTCGCGATCAAACGCATCCAGCACGCGAAGCACGCGGATCCGAGCTTCGTGAGGATGTTCGAGGAGGAAGCCCGCGTCGGCTCCGAGCTCCATCACCCGAACGTCGTGCAGATCCTCGACTTCGGCATGGACGAGGAGGGCGGCTACTACCTCGTGATGGAGTGGATCGAGGGGCTGGACATGTTCCAGTGGGTCCGCTCGTTCCCCAAGGGCCTGCGGGAGACGCCGTGGCCGCTCGTCGCCGCGATCGGCATCGAGGTGTGCCGCGCGCTCGCGGCCGCGCACGAGCGCGTCGACGCGCGCGGGCAGATCGTGCCGGTCTACCACCGCGACGTGTCGCCCTCGAACGTGCTGCTCGGCGTGAGCGGCGTCGTGAAGCTCACGGACTTCGGCCTCGCGCGCGCGATGGATCGCGCGAGCATGACGCGACCGAACGTCATCAAGGGCAAGCTCGCGTACTGCGCGCCCGAGCTGATCAGCGGCGCGAAGCCGAGCTCGCAGTCGGACCTCTTCGCGCTCGGCGTGGTGCTCTGGGAGGCGCTCGCGCAGAAGCGTCTCTTCACGGGCAAGAACGACCTCGAGGTCTTGCTCGCGGTGCGCAAGGGCGACGTGCCGAAGCTCTCGGAGCTGCGCCCGGACGTGCCGTACTCGCTCGCGCTCGCGGTGCACACCGCGCTCGAGACGCACCCCGACGCGCGCTTCGAGAACGCGAAGTCGATGGCGCGCGCGCTCGCCGCGGTGCTGCGCGCCGAGGCGGAGCACGCGGACGCGGAGCCGCTCGGCGCGAGCGTGCGCGCAGCGCGCGTGAGGCTCGGCAAGGACGCGCCGGAGGGCGCGCCGCAGCCGGTGCTCGAGGTGCCGACGCCGAAGCTCGGCGCGCCCGCGCTCACGCCGGTCTCGGAGCCCAGCGCGCAGGAGATCTCGCTGACGGAGCTCGAGGCGGTGGAGACGCCGGCCGTGCTGCCCGCGGAGAGCGCGAGCATGTCGGTCGAGAAGGCGCCGAACAAGACGGTGCCGGGCTCGCCGGCGGTGCTGTCGCCGGCGCCGAGGGGCCTGTGGCAGAGCGACGATCGCAGCGTCGCGGAGCCGCTGCCGCTCGTGAAGAAGAAGTAGCTCGTCGCCCGGCGCGATCTCCGCGCGCACGGTCGAGCTTCGCGTTCGCGCCCGACCCGCCACTGTCGAGATGCGTCGTGTTCGTCCATGATCGACGCGTGAAACCAGCCGTCGCCCGCATCGCGTTGGATCCGTCGTCGCGTGGGGTCGCGTCGCTCGCGAGGACGTTGCTCGTCGGGTCGCTGACGCTCGCGGGATGCGAGTGCGGCGCGCGCACCGGGCTCATCGGTCCCGACGCGGCGCCCCCCGATGCGTTCTTGGTCGACGCGGCGGCGGCCCCGTGCGGGCGCGAGCACCCCGACGTCGCGTGTGTGCCCGGCGGAGCGTTCGAGCTCGCGCGCTACTGGTGGTACGGCGAGCAGCCCGCTCCGCTGGAGATCGAGCCGTCGCCGGTCGCGCCGGCGATCCTTCCGACGTTCTGGCTCGATCGCACCGAGGTCACCGTGGACGCGTACGCCGCGGCGGTGCGCACCGGCGTCGTGCCTGCGCCGCCGGACGACTGCGGGGTGCGCTTCGTGCTCGGCGTCGATCCGGACACCGCCGTGATCGACAGCGTGCCCGAGACGTCCGGCTGGCATGGCGGGGTGCCCGACGACGCGCGCGGCGAGCACCCGGTCGTGTGCGTCACGCGCGAAGAGGCAGAGGCGTTCTGCGAGAGCCACGGAGGACGCCTGCCGCTCGCGCCCGAGCTCATGAAAGCGGCGCGCGGGGTTGGTCCCGGATCGCGGCGTTTCCCTTGGGGAGACGCGCCGCCGACGCGCGAGCGTGGCTGGGCGCTCCCCGCGAGCGGCGGCGAAGAGCAGTGGTGGATCGAGCATGCGACCGTCGGGCTCTGGTGGGGCGAGCCGGTGGCGCTGGAGACCCGCGCCGTGGGATCCGCGCCGCTCGGCGCGAGCCCGTACGGCGTGCTCGATCTCAGCGGCAACGTGAGCGAGCACCTGTTCGATTGCGTGGTCGACCTCGAGACCTCGTATGGCGGCGCGTCGACCGCCGTCATCGAGATCACGCGCCCGGCGTGGCGCGCCGAGTGTCCTCCGTCGGATCTCGCGCGCGGAACGATCCTGCTCGCGGGCAGCAACTGGGCGTCGACGACCGTCGGCGCGCTCTCGTTCGGCGTGGTCCAGCTCTCTCCGCTGCCTCGCGACGTCCACGAGCTCAGCAACGTCGGTGCGAGCGAGCCGATCGGTCATCCCGGGCTCCAGTTCGCCGGCGCGTTCGTTCCGGCGGAAATGCCTGCGGACACGAGCGACGTGCCGTCCGCGGCGGAGCGCCGCTCGTGGCTCGTCGGCTTCCGATGCGCGTACGACGTCGCGCCCGCTTCGCGCTGACTCGCTCGCTGCGCTCTTCGCGCGACTCCCGCGCTCGCGGCACGGCGAGCACGCACCACGATCGCTCGCGCGATTCGCGCGCGCACACCGCGACTCCGACTCTGACGGATGACCCCGACGAGGGACCATTCGATGATGCGCCACGGCGCAGTGCGCCCCGTGAATCGGGTCGCGTTCTTGTCGGCGCCACGGCGGTACCTAGCTCTCTCGTCATCAACGGACTTCCTTCGCGCGGCCCTTTTGCCGCCGATACGGGGAGGAGAAATCGATGTCGAGTGGGATGGGCGCGCGAGCGTGGCTCGCGGTCGTCGCCGCGCTCTTCGCGGTGGCTTGTGGTGACAGCGGCGGTGGCGACGTTCCAGCGGCCGACGGTGGTGGTCTGGGGAGCGAGAGCGACTCGGGCCCCGTCTCGTGCACCGCGGAGATGGCGAACGCCGCGTCGACCGTCGGCTGCAACGGCGGATTCCAGGGCGAGCCCGCGGAGAACGAGCCGGGCGGGCGCTGCACGCCGGGCACCGACGAGATGCCGGCGGGCACCTGCTCGACCGAGATGTCGATCTGCATGGGTGACCTCACGGGCAGCGGGATGGGCTGGTGTGTCAACACCTGCGCTCCGCCGGAGGCGCTGATCGACGCGCAGACGTGCCCCAGCGGATATCGATGCTTCCGCATGGGCACCGGCGTCGACGCATACGGCCTCTGTTATCGCGACTGCGATGCGGAGCACCCGTGTCAGGAAGGCTGGACGTGCAATCCGGAGCTGGGGCGCTGCGAAGAGACGCCGCCCTCGTGATCTAGAGCTCTCCACCGCGAGATCCGGGCCGTGCTCGGGTCGAGCGAGGGAATCGAGAGGCCGCCGCCGGATTCGAAGTCCGGTGGCGGCCTCTTCACGTCCGTCGCGGAGCGTGCCAGTCAGCGTGCCAGTCGTCCGATCCTCACAGTGCCAGTTGCGTCGCGAGTGTCGGGCGGTACGGTCGCCGCTTTTTCGCGATCGGGCTGGAGGGAGCTCGTTCGTTCGCGTGGAGGATGGAGACGTGGCTCGGATTTCAGCAGTGGTTCTTCTCGCGCTCGCGCTCGTGGCGTGTGGTGACGACGACGGCGGCACGACCCCGATGAACGACGCGGGTGGCGCGGACGGCGGTGGCGCGGACGCGGGCGGCGGCACCGGCGATGCGGGCGGAGGCGGCGGCAGCGACGCGGGGATCGAGGGCGATCCCTTCGACGCGGTGCAGATGGCGCAGGTCTCGCTCGCGACGACGCTCTGCGGTTGCGACTACGAGGCGCAGGGCTTCGCGAGCGCCGAGGACTGCGTGCTCGGGAACGCGGGCTCGACCGAGGCGCGCGCGTGTGACCGCGCGGGCTGGGAAGCGGTGAGCGACGAGGCGGCGGCGGAGACGTACTTCGCGTGCCAGGCCCACGGAGCCCGTGCGCTGTCGCAGTGCGCGGCCGACGCGGAGTGCGACGCGGAGGCGCTCGAGGAGTGCGGAGGCGCGGAGTGCGCGAATCCGCCCGAGGCGATCGCGACCGCGTTCCTCGGCGCGGTGGCGGAGTGCGTCGAGTCGACGATCGTCGGGACGACCGCGAGCACGTGCCCGGAGGGCGAGACGTCGAGCGCGCTGGGCGAGGCGGTCTTCTCGGGCACCACGACCCTCGCGGGCGCCGATCTCGCGGGCGGCACCGAGGAGTGCGACGGCGCGGACGCGCCCGATCGCGCGTTCCGTTGGACCGCGCCGGCCGCGGGCACTTACGTGTTCGACACGATCGGCTCGACGTTCGACACGCTGCTGTATCTGCGCGCGGCGTGCGACGCGACCGAGAACCTCGCGTGCAACGACGACGTCGACGTCGAGGCGGGCAACACGCGCTCGCGCGTGATGCTGACGGCGACCGAGGGCCAGGAAGTGATCGTGGTCGTCGACGGCTACTCCGACGTCGATGCGGGTCGCTTCGTGGTGAACATCGCGGCCGCGACCGAGTGATCGCGCTCGCGTGAACGGCGAAGAGGCCGCACCGGCTCGAGCCCGGTGCGGCCTCTCTTCGTTCCGTCGTGCGCTCAGCGCAGCTTCGCGATCGCGCCGAGGCGCCACGGGCTCATGCCCGGCGCGCCTGCGCCGCCACCGCCCATCGCCTCGCGCGCTGACTGCTTCGCGGCGCGATCGTCTGAGAGCGCGCGGTGCACCGCGGCCGCGATCGCCATCGCGTCGCCGGTGTCGCGCGTGGAGCCGCTCGTGAGCAGCGTCGCCTCGTTGCGCGGAATGAAGCCCGTGTCGTAGCGGCCGCGCACGAACTCGGGGTGCTCGAGCAGCGCGAGGTGGAACGGGATGTTGGTGCGGATGCCGCCGACGACGTACTCGCTCAACGCGCGCTTCATGCGCGCCATCGCGAGCTCGCGCGTCGGCGCCCACACGCAGAGCTTGCTGACGAGCGGATCGTAGAAGCTCGGGATCTCGAACCCCTCGTACGCGCCGCCGTCGTCGCGCACGCCGGGGCCGCTCGGCGTGCGCAGCACTTCGATCTTCCCGGGGCTCGGGAGGAATCCCGTCGCGGGATCCTCGGCGTACACGCGGCACTGGATCGCGTGGCCGCGCTGCTGCACGTCGGCCTGCGTGTACCCGAGCGGCTCGCCCGCCGCGATGCGCACCATCTCGCGCACCAGATCGATCCCCGTGATCAGCTCGGTGATCGGGTGCTCGACCTGCAGGCGCGTGTTCATCTCGAGGAAGTAGAACGAGCCGTCGGGCGCGAGCAGGAACTCGACGGTGCCCGCGCTGTGGTAACCCACCGCCTTCGCGGCACGGACCGCGACCTCGCCCATCTTCCCGATGAGCTCGGGCGTGCGCACCGGCGACGGCGTCGGCGTCTCCTCGACGACCTTCTGGTTGCGGCGCTGGATCGAGCAGTCGCGCTCGAACAGGTGCACGACGTTGCCGTGCTTGTCGCCGAGCACCTGGATCTCGACGTGGCGCGGCTCGACGATCAGCTTCTCGACGTAGACGTGATCGTCGCCGAACGCGCTCGCGGCTTCGGAGCGCGCGCGCTCCCACGCGCCCTTCAGATCGTTCTTCGAGTGCACGGCGCGCATGCCCTTGCCGCCGCCGCCGCCCGCGGCCTTGAGCATGAGCGGATAGCCGATGCGATCGGCCTCGCGCGCGAGCGTCTCGAAGTCCTTCGCGTCGGCGCCCGGCACGACGGGGACGCCCGCCTCGATCATCCGCGCGCGCGCCGAGGTCTTGTAGCCCATCGCGTCCATCGCCGACGCGTCCGGGCCGATGAACGTGATCCCCGCCGCGGCGAGCGCGCGCGGGAGCTCCGCCTTCTCGCTGAGGAAGCCGTAGCCCGGGTGCACCGCTTCCGCGCCGGTCTTCTTGCACGCGTCGACGATGCGATCGACGAGCAGGTAGCTCTCGCGGCTCGGCGACGGCCCGATGTGCACCGCTTCGTCGGCGACGCGCACGTGCAGCGCATCGCGATCGGCGTCGCTGTACACCGCGACCGACGCGATGCCCATCTCGCGCAGCGTGCGCATCACTCGCACGGCGATCTCGCCGCGGTTCGCCACCAGGACCTTGCGGAACATCTCGGTGCGTCCTCCGTCCGGAAAAGCGGGCGCAGCATGCAGGACGCAGCACGGCGGCACAACCGCGCGTCGCGATCACTCCGCGTCGGGCGGCACGGGCGCGGGGCCGGGCACCGTGAGCTCGAGGCGATGCCCCAGGAGGGCGCCGCAGTCGAGCACGGCGTGGGCGTGCTCGGCGTGCGGCACATCGTCGTGTGCGGCCACAGCAAGTGCGGCACGGTGAGCGCGCTGGAGAGGGGCGAGGTCCCCACGAAGCTCGCTCGTCGACGGCGGCACGAGCGCGCCGATGCAGCGCACGATGAAGAGTCGCCCGGGTGCGCGTTCATCAGCAGCCCCGGCGAGATGCGGCTGTCCGCGCACGTGACGAACATCGTGTGCGGGTGCTGTCCGTCGGGAGGTGCGCGAAGAGCGCGTCGTCGTGCGGCTTCTGCGCCGCGAGCGCGCGCCCTGCTCGACGTCCTCGGCGAGCCCTCTCGGCGCGAACAGCGCGCGCCACTCCGGCGAGAGCGCGCGCACACCGAGGTCCGCGCGTGGGCGCAGCAGCTCCGACGCCATCTCTCCCTTGGACACCGGGTTCCGGTATCCTCCGCGCGCTCGCATGATCACTTGCCCGCGCTGCCGAGCGCAGAACCCACCCAACGCTCAGTTCTGCGCGTCGTGCGGGCTCCGATTCTCCACCGGCGCAGAGGGCGCGCCGATGACGCGCGTCGGCGAGTCGGTGCCGATGCCCGCGCCCGTCACGGTGCCTTCGCCCGCGCCGCGCATGTCCGCGCCGGGCGCACCGCTCGCATCGTCGCCCGGCGTCGCCGCGCCGCGTCCGTCCGCCGTCTCACCGCCGCAGCAAGCCGCACCGCCGCGCACGATGGCGCTCGATCAGGTGAGCGCGCTCGGGCTCGTGGGCACGCCGCCGCCCGCCACCGAGATCACGCTCGGTCGCGATCCGGCGTGCTCGATCGTGATCGACAACTCCGTCGTCTCCGCGCGCCACGCGCGCATCACGAAGACGCAGCCCGCGGGGCTGCAGATCGACGACCTCGGATCGACCAACGGCACGTACGTCAACGGCGTGCGCGTCGTGCGCCAGGCGATCACGTTCCGCGACGACGTACGCCTCGGCTCGGCGCCGGTGCCGCTGTCGGATCCGCGCATCGCGAACCTGCTCGTGCGCGTCGTGCGACGTCCCGCGAAGGGCCAGCCGATCGTGCTCGGCAGCGCGGCACCGAGCGACGTCACGATCGAGTACCCCGACGTGGCGCCGCAGCACGCGCAGATCGTCGAGACGCCCGAGGGCGTGATGGTCGTGCGCGACCTCGGCGCGCCCGCGGGCACGTTCATCGACGGGCCGCACTTCCGCGTGACCGAGGCGCGCCTGCAGCCGAACTCGCTGCTCTTGCTCGGCGGGTTCCCGCTGCCCGTGCCGCTGCTCGATCGACTGCTCAGCGAGGCGGAGTCGGGCGCGTCCGCGCTCGCCGCCGCGGTCACGCAGAACGTCAACCTCGACCGCCCGGTGCTGCACGTCGGGCGCGGCGCCGAGAACGATCTCGTGCTCCCGCACCCGACCGTGAGCACGCGCCACGCGCGGCTCACGCGCGGCAGCGACGGCACGGTGCGCGTCGAGGATCTCGGCTCGACGAACGGCACCTACGTCGACGGCGAGCGCGTCTCCTCGCGCGGCGCGATCGCACGCCCCGGACAGCGCGTGATGGTCGGCGCGGTCGCGCTGATGATCGGCCAGGGTGGCCGCATCGCGGGCGCACAGCGCGCGAAGGTGCGGCTCGATCTCGTGCAGGTCGGGCTCACGGTGCCCGATCGCGGCAGCGGCAAGCCGCGCACGCTGCTCGATCACGTCTCGATGTCGATCTTCCCGGGCGAGCTCGTGGGCATGCTCGGCCCGAGCGGCGCAGGGAAGAGCACGCTGCTGATGAGCGTGCTCGGCCTCTATCGCCCGACGCACGGCGGCGTGCTGCTCAACGGTCGCCCGCTCTTCCAGCAGTACGAGTCGTTCCGCACGAACGTCGGCTACGTGCCGCAGGACGACATCGTCCATCCGCAGCTCACCGTGCGCGAGGCGCTCTGGTACGCGTGCAAGCTCCGCTTGCCGAGCGGCACCAGCAAGAAGGATCTCGACGCCGCGATCGAGCAGACGCTCAAGCAGGTCGGCCTCTGGGAGCAGCGCGATCTGCAGATCGGCAGCGCCGAGGAGAAGGTGCTCTCCGGCGGTCAGCGGCGCCGCGTGAACCTCGCGGTCGAGCTCGTCACCGATCCCTCGCTCTTGATCCTCGACGAGCCGACGAGCGGCCTCTCGTGGACCGACGCCGCCGACGTCGTCGCCACGCTGCGACGCCTCGCGGATGGCGGCCGCACGATCGTCCTCACGATCCACCAGCCCGACTACCAGGAGTACGAGAAGTTCGACACCGTCGCGATCCTCGGTCGCGGCGGCAAGCTGCTCTTCTACGGTCCGCCTTCGCCCGACTCGTACGAGTTCTTCGGCGCGGCGCCGGGCAAGCCGCGCGAGATGTTCGACCACGTCGAGCAGATGCCCGCCGACGAGTGGCGCGGTCGGTTCCAGAAGACCCAGACGTTCCAGCGCTTCGTCACGCAGCGCGCGCCCGGCGCGGACGCATCGACCCAGGGCCCGCCGCCCAAGCCGCGCAGTCGCTCGTCGCTCCGGCAGTTCCCGGTGCTGCTCGCGCGCTCGCTCAAGCTCACGCTGCGCAACAAGACCGCATTGTTGCTCCTCTTGCTACAAGCGCCGCTGCTCGGACTGCTCATCGGCCTCACCACCGCGGGCTCGACGACGTTCGCCGCGGGCTCGTTCGGATGTCGCGACACGACGGGCCCCGACACCGTCGACGAGTGCGCCTCGGAGCACGAGACGATCGCGTGCGATCCCGAGACCGTGCAGAGCGCGGTGCAGGCGCGCGTGATGCGTGGTGAGCCGCCGTTCAGCGACACGATGCAGCGATGGCGCGACGCGCGGATCCGCGATCCCCGCACCGGCCTGCTCGCGATCCTCATGGCGCTCTTCTTACCGATGATCATCGCGAGCTCGAACGTGCTCGTCGCGGAGCGCACGATCTACGAGCGAGAGCGGCTCGCGGGGCTCAACATCATCCCGTACGTGCTCGCGCGGTTCCTCGTGCTCGCGGGCCTCGGCGCGATCGTCGCGACGCTCAACCTCACGGTCGCGCTGCCGCTGCTCGAGCTGCGCGGCAATCCGTTCTGGTATTGGCTCGTCGGCGTGATGGTGACGAGCTCCGCGAGCGCGATGGGCCTCGCGCTCTCCGCTGCTGTGCGCAACCCGGTCTCGGCGCTCTGGGGCATCAACTTCCTGGTCATCCCGCAGCTGCTCTTCGCGGGATCGATCACGCGCCTCACCGGGTTCACCTGGCTCGTGAGCTGGTTCACCACGACGCGCTACGCGCTCGAGGCGCTGAGCAACGTCGATCTGCGCGCGCGCGGTCACCTGCACGTCTGTCAGATCGAGCGCTACATGGAGAATTTCCCGGGGTTCATCCCCTCGCTCCACATGCCGATCGTCTATGCGGCGACCGGCATCGGCACGCTCACGTTCGGCTGCGTGGTGCTCACGATGTTGCTCCTGCGCCTCAAGGACAAGCGCGTGGGATGAAGCGCGTGATGATGGCGATGATCGTGCTCACCGCGTGCAGCGAGCGCGCCCCGCAGCCCGTGACGACCGAGCGTCGCGACGAGCCGACGGAGCCGATCGCGACCCGTCGCGGTGGTCGCGAGGTGCGCGTCCGATGCGCGCTCGAGTGCGAGGGTGCGCGCGACGAGCTCGGGCGACAGCATCGCGCGTGCATCGACGACCCCACGAGCACGCCGCACCACGTCAGCGATCGCGCCGCGATGATCGCGCTCGGCTGCTGCAGCGAGGTGGAGGGCATCTACGCCGAGGCGTGCGGCGTCGAGTCGATCGAGGCGTGCGTCTCGCGCTGGAGCGCCGAGTGCGCGTCGGGGCGGCTGCAGTCGCCGGAGAAGCTGCAGCCCCGAGGAGGAGCAGCAGAGTGATCCGCGCGGAGAACCTCGGTCGTCGCTTCGGCGACTTCGTCGCGCTCGAGGGGCTCGATCTGGAGATCGCGGAGGGCGAGGTCTTCGGCCTGCTCGGACCGAACGGCGCGGGCAAGACGACCACGGTGCGACTTCTGACCGCGGTCATTTCTCCCACCACGGGTCGCGCCACCGTCGCGGGCTTCGACGTCGCGACCCAGGCCGAGCAGGTGCGCGCGCACGTCGGCATCCTCACCGAGACGCCGGGCATCTACGTGCGCCTCGACGCCGTCGAGAACCTGCGCTTCTTCGCCGACATCCACGGCCTGCGCGACACCGACGCCCGCATCCGCGCGGTGCTCGAGCGGCTCGACCTCTGGGCGCGCCGCAAGGAGCCGGTCGGGGGTTGGAGCAAGGGCATGCGGCAGCGCCTCGCGATCGCGCGCGCGGTGCTGCACGAGCCGAAGGTCGTGTTCCTCGACGAGCCGACGAGCGCGCTCGATCCCGCGGCCGCGCGCACCGTGCGCGAGCTCGTGACGGAGCTGCGCAGGGAAGGGCGCACGATCATCCTCTGCACGCACAACCTCGACGAGGCCGAGCGTCTCTGCGATCGCATCGGTGTGCTGCGCACGCGACTGCTGCGCGTCGACACGCCAGCGGGGCTGTGCCGCGACCTCGAGCGCGCGTGCACCATCGTGCGGCTCGCGACCGCGCACGGCGCGATCGCCGACGTCGCGCGCGCGCTGCCCTTCGTGCGTGACGTCGAGCTCGCGGGCGACACGCTGCGCATCGCGCTGGACGATCCCGAGTCGCAGAACCCCGCGCTGGTGCGCGCGCTCGTCGAGGCGGGCGCGGAGATCCGCACCGTCAGCGAAGAGGTGCGCACGCTCGAGCAGGTCTACCTCGAGCTCGTCGGTGCCGCGAAGGAGGCGCGCGCATGAACGTGCACCACGTCCGCGCGGTGATGCGTCGCGAGTGGATCGAGCTGCGCCGCAACCGCCTCGTGATGCTCACGATGGCGATCCTCCCGATGGCGCTGGTCGGCGCCGCGATCTCGACGACTGCGTTCCTCTCGCGCGTCCCCGACGCGGAGTTCCGCGGCGACGTCCCCGCCGGGCTCGCGCCGCAGCTCCAGGCGCTCGGCCGCGGTCGCGACGCGCTGCTCGCGCTCGTCGCCGATCAGTACCTCTCGATGCTGCTCCTGATCGCGCTCGCGCTGCCCTCGACGATCGCGGCGCACGCGATCGTCGGCGAGAAGGTCGAGCGCACGCTCGAGCCGCTCCTCGCGACGCCGATCGCGACGGGCGATCTGCTGCTCGGCAAGTGCCTCGCCGCGGTCGTGCCCGCGACGCTGATGACGCAGCTCGCGTACGTCATCACGCTCGCCGGCTTCCACCAGACGTGCCCGCCCGCGGTGTTCGCGCTCGCGGTGCGCGCGGTGTGGCCCGCGGCGTTCCTCGCGGTGACGCCGGTGCTCGCGCTGCTGAGCGCGCTCGCCGCGATCGTCGCGTCGTCGCGGGTCAACGATCCGCGAACCGCGCAGGGGCTCGTCGGATTCCTGGTGATCCCCGTCATCGTCATGGGGATCTCCACGGTGATGGGCGAGCTCTTCCTCGACGTGCGGCTCCTGCTCTGGGGTGCCGCGGTACTGCTCGGCATCGACGCGCTCGCCCTGTGGATCGCGGTGCGCCTCTTCTCGCGCGAAGCGATCCTCACGCGATGGAAGTGATCACTGCGGCGCGTCGCCCTGCACCTGCGGCTGCTCCATCACCATGAGCCGCGCGGCGCAGCGACCTTCCTGACAGAGGCATCCACCGCCGCAGTCCATCGTGCCGGAGCGGCAGTCCATCGTGCACATCGCGTCGCCGCAGCTCGGCCCGTTCGCGCGCGCGACGCACGCCGCGGCGTGGCAGCAGTCCGCGGGCACGCAGTCCGCGTCGGTCGTGCACGCGTCGGTGCCGACGACGATCTGCCCGCCGCTGGTCTCGCCGCTGGTCTCGCCGCCGCCGCTCTCGCCGCCCTGATCGTTGCCGGTGCTCGTCTCGGAGCCGCTCGTCTCGTCGCTCGGCGCGCTCTGCTCTTCGTGAGGTCCGCACGCCTGCAGCGCGATCACGAGCGAGAGGACCGAGATCATCATGGGTTGACGCATGCGCGCGAGCGTAGTTCCCGAGAGCGTCACGTCGAGTATCATCGCTGCGCGTGTCCGATTCTCCCGACGACACCAAGACCGACTCCGAAGTGCGCCTGCCCGAGGCGCGCGGGTCGACGCCTCCGCGCGCACCGAGCTCGTCCGGCACGCTCCGCGCTGCGCTCCCGCCGCTGCGATCCGCGCTGCCTCCGCTCGCGTCGTCGGCGCGCACCGGGTCGAGCGCGAGCCCGTCGATCGCGCCCACCGCGCTCCCGTCGAGCGCGATCGCGCGCACCGGCACGAGCCCCTCGGCGCGCCCTCCGCAGTCGCTCGTGCGACCGACCGCGCCGCCGCCGCCCAAGCGCTCGTCGAGCCTCCCGCCCGCGCTCGCCCGCGCGTCGACGCCGCCGCCCGGCAGCTCGCCCGACTTCCTGATCCCGCGCCCGCCGAGCGCGCCTTCGATCGCGACCGCGGCGCGCGCGTCGACGGCGCCCGACGTGTCGCTCGATCCCTGGCGCGAGCGCATCGCGCAGCTCGAGATCCAGCTCTCCGCCGCGCGCGCCGCCGCCAGCCGCGCGCAGCAGGACGCGATCGCGAGCCGCGAGCGCGCGGACGCGCTGAGCGCGCGGCTCGATCGCATCGAGAGCGAGCTCGGTGCCGAGCTCGAGCGCGCCGTGTCCACCGCGCGCGACGCGATGGCGCGCGCGGAGCGACCGCTCCCGCTCGAGGCGCTCGACGCGCGCACGAGCGAGGTCGAGACGCTCGCGCACACAGCCCGCGCGGGCGTCAGCGCGTTCCGCTCCGAGCTCGCGGAGAACCGCCGGCTCGACGAAGCGCGCGCCGTGCGTCTCGCGAGCATCGAGGATCGCGTCGCGCGCATCGAAGGCGATCCGCGCCCCGACGAGCTGCGCCTCGCGATCGATCGCATCGAGACGCGCATGCTCGGCATCGAGCGCGAGCAGGCCGCGATGCGGACGCGCGTCGATGCGCTGCTCGACGAGGTGCGCAGCGAGCGCGCGAGGATGTCGAGCGCGATCGAGAGCGCCGAGAAGGCGTTCGCGCGCATCGAGGAGCTCGCGGAGGCGCAGGACGAGCTGCGCACGGCGTCGAGCGTCGACGCGCTGCTGCCGCGGATGGCGGATCTCGAGTCGCTGGTGATCGAGAACGGTCGCAACGACGCGCGGCTCGAGAAGGAGCTCGAGTCGCTGCGCGCTCGGCTCGACGCGGCGCCCGTGCCTGCCGCATCGCCGGACGCCGCGAGCCTTCGCACGATCGCCGGCATCGGCCCCAAGATCGAAGCGAAGCTGCACGCGCTCGGCATCGCGCATCGCGCGGCGCTCGCCGCGCTCGACGACGACGCGATCAAGCGCGTCGCGTCCGAGCTCGCGATCAAGCGCGAGAAGCTCGCGGCGTGGCGCGACGCCGCCCGCGCGTAGTCAGCGCCCCATCCACAGCCCGCGCGAGCGCGCGATCTCCGCCATCACCGCGAGGCGCGGCACGGCGTTCATCACCGCGAGGTGATCGCCGACGCCGCCCTCCTCCGACAAGAAGCGCACGAGGCGCTCCGGGCTCGTGCGCGCGAACAGCGAGCCGAACACCTCGGGCGCGCTCGTCGGATGGCGCCGCAAGTACGCGAGGAACACGCGATCGTAGAACGTCGTGATCGGCGAGCGCACCGCGACCTCGGGCGGCACCGTCTCGCCGCGATCGACGCGCGCTGCCAGCGCTTCCACGTGACGCTGGATGAACGCGAACGCGTAGCCGCTCGACGGCTTCGCGCTCCCCGCGCGCAGGCCGATCGGCACGATGCGCGGATCGCGACGCGGCGTGATCTGCGCCGTGCTCATCGGGATCTGCCCGCGCTCGCGCCGCACGATCTCGACGCCGCCCGCGTGGTGCGCGTCGAGCCACTCGCGGATCCCGCGCTCGTACTCGGCCACCGCGAGCGGCACGTCGCCGAAGTACGTGTCCTCGACCAGCGCTTCGTTCGCCGCGTACGGGAGCACGTACACGAAGTGCGGCCCACGCGACTGCGACACCGAGAAGTCCATCAGCGTCGCGATCCCGGGCTCGAAGATCGCCCGCTCGGTGCGCACGACCCAGCCGACGAAGTGCTGGATCCAGCGCACGTCGTCCTCGCGCGGCCGCTCGTCGGGCCCGCCTCCGCGCGCGTCCCACGCGATGCGCGCGCGCAGCGTCCCGCCACCGGTCTCGATGCGCACCTGCGCGCCCTCGTCGACGATCGCGTCCGCGCGCACCCCGCGCTCGAGCCGCACGCCCTCGCTCGTTTCGACGCGCGCGATCGCTTCCTCGAAGAAGCGCGTCGAGTCCACGTGCTCGTAGGGCCGCCCCGGCACGCTGCGCTCGATCACGCGCCCGCCGGCGATCACGCGCCACCGATCCCAGCGATGCGTGATCGCGCGCTCGAACGGGTGCGGCGCGCCGCGGAACATGCACCACGTGCGATCGCCGCCGAGCTCTTCGCGCGGATCGATCACGAGCACACGCCCGCGCTCGCGCGGCGTGCGCATCGCGAGCCGCACCGCGAGCGAGAGCCCGGCGCAGCCCGCGCCGACGATCACGTGCTCCGCGTCGAGCGTCACGCGCGCGGCACCCACGGCGCGAGCACGCCGCGCGGCGGCACCGTGCGGATCGGCTCTTCCGCGACGCCCAGCGACGCCGCGATGCCGCTCGCCGCGCGGAACCCCGACGCGACCGCGCGCTCCATCAACGCGCTGGGGAACGGCAGCTTCACGAAGTCGCCCGCGAGCCACAGCCCCGGCACCGGCGTCTCCACACCCGGCCGCGTCGCGTGCGATCCCGGCGCGAACGAAGGGCAGTCGCGACGCACGAGATACCGCTCGTCGAGCACCTTCACGTCGCGCGCCTCCGGATAGATCTCGTAGAGCCCGTCCATCAGCGCGCGACGGATCTCCGCCTCGTCCATCCACTCGTCGACCGCGTACGCGTGCAGCTCGACGATCGAGCCGCCGGTGCGCCGCGCCCACTCCGCGCTCTCGCCCTCGAGCTTCTCGTAGATCGACACGTTGTCGAGGATGCCGAGCCCGGTCGTGCCCGCGAACGGCGCGCGATCGGCGCGCAGCGGTCGATCGATCCAGAGCCTCCACACGACGAACGGCAGCGTCACGTCGAGCGACGCGACCTCGCGCGTCCACGCATCGACGCGCGACGACGAGCCGTTCGCTTCGTCGCGCAGCGACGGCGACGCATCGACGAGCGCGCGCAGCGCCGGCACCGTCACCGCGAGCACCAGCGAGTCGCCCTCCTCGCGACCGCTCGAGTGCTCGACCGAGAGGCGCGCGCCGCGACGCACGATGCGCGACACCTCGCTCTCCATCACGAAGCGCACGCCGCGCGCTTCGAGGTACGCGCGCAGCGGCTTCCACAGCGCGGTGGAGAACGGCTCGCGCAGCACGTCGAACACGAGGCCCTCGGGGTTCCCGAGGAAGTAGAAGTGGAACATCGCGAGCAGCTCGGCCGCCGAGTACTCGTGCTCCGGATTGAAGAACGAGTGCGCGAAGACATCGAACAACATCTGCCGTGCGCGCGTGGGGAACCCGAGCGAGTCGAGGTACTCGCGCGCCGTGACGTGATCCCACTTCGCATACGTCGCGCTCGGATCGAACGCGACCATCTCCGTCGCCGGGCGCACGTCGATGCGCGGCAGATCGCGGAGGCGCAGCGACGGAGTGCGCCACACGAGCGCGAGGAGGTTGAGCGGCACGCGCCGCGGCAGACCCGAGAACGACTCGCTCCATCCGCGCGGGCCGAGCAGCGGATAGTCCTCGAGCGGGCGCAGGCACGAGAGCGACGGATCGATCCGCCGCAGCAGCGCGCGGACGTTGTAGTACTGCCTGAAGAACGCGTGGAACCCGCGCTCCATCTCGAAGCGCGTTCCGTCCGCGAGCTGGTCCTCCCACGCGCCGACGCGCCCGCCGAGGTAGCGC
The DNA here is from genome assembly GCF_000737325.1 of Sandaracinus amylolyticus. NCBI lineage: Bacteria > Pseudomonadati > Myxococcota > Polyangiales > Sandaracinaceae > Sandaracinus > Sandaracinus amylolyticus. The sequence continues at coordinate 6,017,663 of NZ_CP011125.1, read as the reverse complement.
TCCTTCTCGATCACGGTCACGCGCACGCCGCGCTCCGCGAGCACCGTCGCTGCCGCGCACCCTGCGAGCCCACCGCCCACGATCACGACGTGCGCGCGCTCGGCTCCTGGACCCCTCGTCGTCATCCGCACCCTTTCGCGAGAGCCCGAGGACATGGGCACGCTGCTGCGCGACGTCGAGACCGCGCGCGCCGCTACTTACCATGCCGCGAGACCTGCTAGGTTCGCGCCGATGTGTCGCGCGCTCGGCTCGCTCGTGATCGCGATCGTGCTCGCTGCGTGTGGTGGTGTCGATCCCGGCGCCGCGTGCAGCGTCGACGGAGACTGCGGCGGGCGCATGATCTGCGTCGTCGTCGACGAGATGCGATCCGCGTGCATGGCGCCGTGCGACGACGCGACGTGGGTGTGCGCGGACGGCAGCGTGTGCCTCGCGTCTCCGTCGAACGGCCGCGTGTGCTGGTTCGGAGGGCCGCTGCCATTCGACGCCGAGTGCGCCGCCGAGCTCGACTGCGAGCCGGGCGGGATCTGTCAGGACGGCGTGTGCACCCAGTCGTGTCAGCTCACGCCTCCGGCCTACCTCGATCCCGACGACGTCCCCGAGTTCGATCCCGCGTCGGTGTGCGACGAAGGACAGGTGTGTCAGCCGCTCGCGTGGGACGGCAGTCGCGGCTACTGCTCGCCGTGACGATCACACGATCGTGATCGTCACGCGCCGCACGTGCTGCGCGGTGCGGTGCTCCCACAGGTACACGCCCTGCCACGTGCCGAGATCGCAGTGTCCGTCGCTCACCGGCAGCGTGACCGAGACCTGCGTGAGGATCGTGCGGACGTGCGCGGGCATGTCGTCGGGGCCCTCGTCGTCGTGCTCGAAGAGCGCGTCGCCGTCGGGCACGAGCCGCGCGAAGAAGCGCTCGAGATCGCGTCGAACCGCGGCATCGGCGTTCTCGCACACGATCAGGCTCGCGCTCGTGTGGTGCACGAACACGTGACAGAGCCCCTCGCGCACGCCGGAGCGAGCGACCGCGCTCTGCAGCTCGCGCGTGATCTCGTGCGTGCCGCGACCGCGCGTCCGGACTTCGATCCTCTCTCGATGCATCGGGCTCCGATCCTTCAATCGAACAGCGATCGATCGAATACGTAGTCGCGATCGGCAACGAGCGTGTGGCACGAGTTGCACGCTCCGTCGGATGCGCCCGGATATCCCGCGCCCGGAGGCGGGCTCTCGCCGCGCCAGACGATCACGACGCGGCCGTTCTCGTCGATCGCGAGATCGAAGAACTCCCATCCTCGCGCGCCCTCGGCGTTGAAGTCGCCCCCACGCTTCACCATCGCGTGGATCTCCCACGTCGATGGCGCGCCGAGCTCGGCCGTCTTCACGAGGATCGTCCCGACCGGGAAGGGCGCGCTCGCGCTCTCGGGCACGTGCGTGAAGTACAGGCGACGCGTCGCACCGTCGTCGTGCGCCATCGTCAGGCTGCCCGGCGGGAGCTCGAACGAAGGCCACTCGAGGAACCCGTCGAAGTCCTCGTCGCGCGCGACGAACCCACCGCCCGCATCGGGCGCTGCGCACGCGCTCACCGAGCACGCGATCACGAGCGCGACGACCCCTCGGAGCATCGCGCCAGGATGACAATCTGCCGTTCGACTTGACAACGTGCTGCGCGCAAATGAGAGTCGTTATCATGGGTTTTCCGACCAAGGGTCAGCTATTTCGTGCTCCTCTGATCGCGCTCGCGCTGGGCGCCTGCGACGGTGAGAGCACTCCATCGGTCACCGCCGAAGAGTCGCTCGAGGTCACCGAGACCTACGCGAGCATCCTCCACGCCGCGTACTCCGACGCGGTCACGGGCGCGCAGACGCTCGACGGCGCGATCGACGCGATGCTCGCGTCGCCCTCCGAGACCACGCTCGCCGCCGCGCGCACCGCGTGGACCGAGAGCCGTCCCGCGTACCTCGAGACCGAGGTCGCGCGCTTCTACGACGGCCCGATCGACGACCCCGAGACCGGCCCCGAGGGTCTCGTGAACGCGTGGCCGCTCGACGAGGCGTACATCGACTACGTCGTCGACGCGTCGGGCGCGCCCGTGGAGGGCGGCTTGATCTACGACGACACGGAGCTGCCCACGATCGACGCAGCCTCGCTCGCGGAGCGCAACCAGGTGGGCTCGGAGGAGAACGTCTCGACCGGCTATCACGCGATCGAGTTCCTCCTCTGGGGCCAGGACCTCAGCACCACGGGCGCGGGCGCGCGCGCGCACACGGACTACGTCGAGGGCGGCGAGGCGACTGGCGTCGCGCGCCGTCGTGCGTACCTCGTGGCGACCTCGTCGCTGCTCGTCACGCACCTCGAGGAGGTGCGCGACGCGTGGAGCGAGTCCGCCGGGAACTACCGCGCCGAGATGATCGCCGCCGCCGACGAAGACCCGCGCGAGCCGCTGCGCCGCATCCTCGTGGGCATGGGCAGCCTCAGCGGCGCCGAGCTCGCGGGCGAGCGGATGAACGTCGCGTACATGACGAAGGAGCAGGAGGACGAGCACTCGTGCTTCAGCGACACGACGCTCCAGGACCAGCTCCACGACGCGATCGGCATCCGCAACGTCTACCTCGGTCGCTACACGCGCACCGACGGCAGCGTGGTCGAGGGCGCGAGCCTCTCGGATCTCGTCGCGTCGCGTGACGCCGCGCTCGACACGCGCATGCGCGAGCAGCTCGACGCGTCGATCGCCGCGATCGAGGCGATCCCGGGGCCCTTCGATCAGGCGATCCTCGGCAACGACGAGGCTTCGGGCCGTGTCGCGATCGCCGCTGCGGTCGACGCGCTGCGCGCGCAGACGCGCACGATCGCGGAGATCGCGGCGCTCCTCGGTGTGACCATCAACCTCGAGGAGTGATGGAACGCGCGGCGCTGATCGTGTCGATGCTCGTGCTCGCGTGCGCGCCCGCGGATCCCTCCGGCTACGAGCCCGGTGAGGAGCGCTCGGGCGGGGACACGACGGTCTTCGACACGTCGCGCGCCGCGTACTCCATCTCCGCGCGCAACCTCACCTTCGACGAGCGCTCGCGCTTCCTCGTCGGCAACAACTTCTTCGGCGACAACTGGGTCGTCGCGCCCTCGTCGACCTCGGCGCGCGACGGCCTCGGCCCGCTGCACAACGCGCTCTCGTGCGGCTCGTGCCATCTCTTCGACGGTCGCGGTGAGCCACCGGGCGAAGGCGAGGAGATGGTGTCGATGCTCGTGCGCCTCAGCGTGCCCGGCCAGGACGCGCACGGAGGGCCGCTCGGCGAGCCGACGTACGGCGGTCAGCTGCAGCCGCGCGCGATCCCCGGTGTGCCCGCCGAGGGCGCGACGCACCTCGCGTGGGAAGAGGTCCCCGGCGCGTACGAGGACGGCGAGGCGTACTCGCTGCGCCGTCCGATCCTCACGATCGACACGCTCGCGTACGGCCCGATGCACGACGACGTGATGACCAGCGCGCGCGTGGCGCCGCCGGTCTACGGGCTCGGCCTGCTCGAAGCGGTGCCCGACGCGACGCTGCTCGCGCTCGCCGATCCGAACGACGCCGATGGCGACGGGATCTCGGGCCGCATCAACCACGTGTGGGACGCGGCGCGCGGCGAGACGGCGATCGGACGCTTTGGGTGGAAGGCGACGCAGCCCTCGATCCACCAACAGACCGCGGGCGCGTTCCTCGGCGATCTCGGCATCACGACGTCGCTCTTCCCGTCGCAGGAGTGCAGCGAACGCGAGGCCGAGTGTCGCGCCGCGACGACCGGCGGAGAGCCCGAGTGCGAGGACGACATCCTCGACTTCGTCGTGTTCTACGGCCAGACGCTCGCGGTGCCTGCGCGACGCGACGCCGACGATCCCGACGTGCTGCACGGCAAGCGCCTCTTCCGCGACGCGGGCTGCGCGTCGTGCCACGTGCCGCGCCTCGAGACCGGCGAGCACGAGATCACCGCGCTCGCCGATCAGATCATCTACCCGTACACCGACATGCTGCTGCACGACGTCGGCGAAGGCCTCGCCGATCATCGCCCCGACTTCGAGGCCGACGGCCGCGAGTGGCGCACGCCGCCGCTCTGGGGGATCGGACTGCTGCAGACCGTGAACCGCCACCAGCTGCTGATGCACGACGGACGCGCGCGCGGGCTCGCCGAGGCGATCCTCTGGCACGGCGGCGAGGCCGAGGCGTCGCGCGAGGCGTTCCGCGCGATGTCGCGCGACGAGCGCGAGGCGCTCCTGCGTTTCCTGGAGTCGTTGTGAAGAAGCTTCGTCCGGCCGTGATCGCGGGCGCGACGGCGATCGTCGCGACGGCGTGCGTGATCATCAGCAGCAACGGTGGCGGCGTCGATCGCGCGCCGGTGCTGCGCGACTCCGCGGAGCTCGTGATCGTGCCCGGCTATCGCGCGCTCGCGGCCGAGGCGGTCACGCTGCGCGAGTCGCTCGACACGCTCTGCGCCGCGCCCGACGCCGAGTCGCTCGAGGGCGCGCGCACCGCGTTCCGCGCGACCTCACGCGCGTGGGAGCGCACGCTGCCGTGGGCGATCGGCCCGATCGTGGACGAGCGCATCGAGGGCGACATCGCGTTCTGGCCCACGCGCCCGACGACGATCGAGTCGAGCCTCGCATCGGCGACGACGATCGACGACGCGTGGGTCGACGGCCTCGGCGCGACCGCGAAGGGCCTGCCGGCGCTCGAGTACCTGCTCTTCGAGCGCGACGCGGTCCTCGAGGACGCGCGACGCTGCGCGTACGCCGCCGCGCTCGGCGCGCACCTCGCGCGCACCACCCAGCGCCTCGTGGACGCGTGGGAGGGCGGCTACACCGAGTCGTTCGCGACCGCGGGGCGCGGCAGCACCGCGTGGCGGACCCAGCTCGACGCGCTCTCCGCGATGCTCACCGAGATGATCGCCGCGGTGCAGACCGCGAAGCTGATGAAGATCGGCGCGCCGCTGGGAAAGGACACCGGCGGCGTGCCCCAGCCGAGCGCGGTCGAGCTCCCGTACGCGCACGTCTCGATCGACGCGATGATCGCGACGCTCGAAGGGCTACGCGCGCTCTGGCTCGTCGAAGGAGGCGAGGGGCTCGACGAGTGGGTGCGCGAGCGCGACCTCGCGCTCGCCGATCGTGTGCTCGTGGAGATCGACGCCGTGATCACCGCGCTGCGCGCGATCCCCGAGCCGCTGTCGACGTACGTGGAGTCCGGCGATCTCACCGCCGGCGAGACCGCGTTCACCGCGCTGCGCGCGCTCGAGCGCACGCTCGCCACCGACGTCTCGGGCGCGATCGCGCTCTCGGTGATGTTCACCGACAACGACGGAGACTGAGTGCGCGCGACGCTCGAGAGGCCCGTCGACGGCGCGTCGCTCGCGATGTTCCGCATCGCGTTCGGCGTCGTGATGCTGATCGCGATCGTGCGCTTCGCCGCGATGGGCTGGATCGACGAGCTCTACGTCCGCCCCACGTTCCACTTCGCGTTCTGGGGCTTCGAGTGGGTGCGCCCCTGGCCGGGCATCGGCATGCACGTCCACTTCGCGGCCCTCGGCGTGCTCGCCGCGATGATCGCGCTCGGCGTGCGCGCGCGCGTCGCCGCGCTGCTCTTCACGATCGGCTTCGCGTACGTCGAGCTCTGCGACGCGACGTACTACCTGAACCACTACTACGCGATCGTGCTCTTCGGCGCGCTGCTCGCGGCGACGCCCTGTGATCGCGTCTTCGCGTGGGACGCGCGCGGCCGTCGCGATCACGACGTGCCCTTCGCCGCGATCCTCGCGCTGCGCGCGCAGCTCGGCATCGTCTACGTGTTCGCCGGGCTCGCGAAGCTGAACGCCGACTGGCTCGTGCACGGCGAGCCGCTCCGCACGTGGCTCCTCGCGCGCACCGACGTGCCGATCCTCGGCCCGCTCTTCGTGCACCACGAAGTCGCGCTCGCGATGAGCTGGGCGGGCGCGCTCTTCGATCTCTCGATCCCGTTCCTGCTCTCGTCGCGTCGCACGCGCGCGCTCGCGTACGTGGCGGTCGTCGCGTTCCACCTCACGACCGCCGCGCTCTTCCGCATCGGGATGTTCCCGTGGGTGATGATCGCGCTGACGCCGATCTTCTTCGCGCCCGACTGGCCGCGACGTCTGCGTCGCGCCGCACCGATCGAGCGCGCCCGCGAGCGGATCGTGATCTCGCCGCTCGTGCTCGCCGCGCTCGGCGCGTGGATGCTCGTGCAGATCGCGCTGCCGCTGCGTCACCTCGCGTACGACCGCGACGTGTACGCGGGCGATCGCCTCTGGACCGGCGAGGGCATGCGCTGGGCGTGGCACGTGATGATCTCGGAGCGAGCGGGGCTCGCCGAGCTGCGCGCGATCGACGACGAGGGCCGCAGCTACACGATCGATCCGTCACGCGAGCTCACGCCGCTGCAGGTGCGGATGATGGCGATCGAGCCCGACCTCTTGCTCCGCTACGCGCACCACGTGCGCGACGAGCACGCGCGGCGCGGCGAGCACGTGCGCGTGCACGCGGACGTGTTCGTCTCGCTCAACGGACGTCGCAGCCGGCGCCTGGTCGACCCCGAGGTCGACCTCGCGTCGCAGGACGACGGGCTCGGCGGATACGCGTGGGTCTACCGCCGTGACGAAGCGCCGCTCGAGTGAGCGCGTCGTTCGCACTTGACGGACCGGGTCGGGATCGCACATACCAGGCGTGAGAACGATTCTCGGATTCGTTCTCTAGGCTCCCGCAGCCATCGACGCAGCACCCAGCATGGACGCAGCAAGCCCCCGGTTGGACGCGGCCCCGGATCTCGCGAACGAGCGCGTCGAGCGCGTCGGCGAGATGCCCGACATCGACGCGGAGCCGCGATCGCGACGCCCACACGGGCCGCGCGTCACGCCGCCTGCGCCGACGCCCCGCGAGCGTCGTGAGCACGGCGAGGCCGGCGCGAGCATCCCGCTCGTCCTGATGGCCTCGCTCGGCGCGCACGCGCTCCTCGCGGTGGTGCTCACCGCGCTGCCCGCGTCCGCGAGCCTCTCGCTCGGCGCGCCGATGATCGAGATCGAGGTCTCCATGCCGGAGCCCACGATCGCGCCGCCCGAGCCCGAGCCCGAGATCGTCCCCGAGCCCGAGCCCGAGGCAGTGCCCGAGCCGGTCCGCGAGCAGCCGCGCGTGGCCGCTGCCCCGCGCCCGGAGCGCGAGCCCGAGCCGGCGGCTGCCGAGCCTCCTCCGCCCGCGCCGGAGCCGCCCTCGAGCGCGCCGCCGTCGCTCGACGAGGTGTTCGGCGAGCCGCCCCCGCCGCTGCCGTCGCTGACCGCAGCGGGTGGTGAGGCCGGAGCCTTCACCGTGGCCGCGGGCTCGCCCGATGGTGCCGCGGGTGGCGTGCCGGGCGGTCGCGGTCGCGCGGTCGGTGCGTCGGGCGTCGGCAGCGGCAACGGGACGGGCGCGGGCACGTCGGGCCCGAGCGCGGAGGACGTGCGGCGCGCGCTCAACGCCTACAAGGAGCGCGTGCGCGACCTGCTCGCTCGCATCGTGCGGTACCCGGTGCCCGCGAGTCGTAGTGGCATCGAGGGCCGCGTGGTGGTCGCGCTGCGCATCGCGAACGACGGTCGGCTCCTGTCGGCGCGCGTGAGGACGTCGTGCGGCTATGCGCTGCTCGACGACGCCGCGCTCGAGGCAGCGAACGAGCTGCGCCAGGTACCGGCGCCGCCGTCGCTCGTGGCGTGGGACAGCAACCGCGACCTCGTCATCCCCGTCACGTTCGAGATCACGCGCTGACGGAACGCGAACGAGCGCGCCCTCTCGCGAGGAGCGCGCTCGTCGTCGTCGTGATCAGGCGCGCGAGATGACGATCTCGTTCAGCGTGATCGGCGTGCGCGGACGGTCCTGCGCGTCGCGCGGCGAGTGCGTGATCTTGCTGATCAGCTCCTGCCCCGAGATCACGTGACCGAACACGGCGTGCTTGCCGTCGAGCCACGGCGTCGGCACCTCGCAGAGGAAGAACTGCGAGCCGTTCGTGTTCGGGCCGGCGTTCGCCATCGAGAGCACGCCCGGACGATCGTGGCGCAGCTTCGGGTGGATCTCGTCGCCGAAGCGCCAGCCCGGACCGCCACGCCCGGTGCCCGTGGGATCGCCGCCCTGGATCATGAACTCGGGGATCACGCGGTGGAAGATCGTGCCCGAGTAGAGCGGGCGCTTCGTCTTCTGGTTCGTCTTCGGATCCGTCCACTCGACCTGACCGGTCGCGAGCGCGACGAAGTTCGCGACGGTGCGCGGCGCCTCCGCCTCGAAGAGCTTCACGGTGATGTCGCCCATCGACGTCTTGAACGTCGCGCGGAGCTCGCCGGTGCCGGGGACGAGTGTCTCGATCGGCGGAGCAGGAGTGTCGGGATTGGCAGCCATCGCTCTAGGTCTCCTCGTTGGCTCGGATGGAGCGCGAGGATGCCATAGGCACGAGCGAGCGGGTCAACTCAGCGTCTTCGCCTCGAGCGCTTCCTGCGCGAGCGCGTCGAAGCTCGCGGCGCGCGCGCGTCGCTCTTCTTCCTCGTCGTAGAGCACGCGGATCACCTTGGGATCGACGCCCATGATCCGACTGATCGCAGGCCCGAGGATCGGACCGCTCACCGGGTGGTTGAAGAGGTCCTGCAGCGCGCGGAGGAAGCGCGTGAACGGGCGGTTCACGTGATCGGTCTTCCGACCGAGCAGCTGGATGCGCTTGAACGCCTCGATCAATCGCCTGTTCGTCGGATCGACGAGCTCCATCGGCCGGAAGAACACGTCACGGAAGAAGGGCTGCGCGTGGTACATGAAGCCCACGAGCGCCCACGCCGCGCGCGCTTCCTCGAGCACCGACTTCTTCGGTCGCGACGCGAGCCACGCCTCGTACTCGGGCGACGCGTAGTACTCGCTCATGTGGTAGTCGACCGCGATGTGCCGCGACTCGTCGCGGTTGATGAGCTTCATCGCCTGGTGGCTCATCTCGTCGTCGACGTAGTCGTCGAGAGAGCGCAGCAGCGCGACGTCGAGGAGCAGCTCGCCCGTCGTGATGTACGCGTTCGCGATGTCCGGCGCGAGGTGCTGGACCGCGTTCACGAAGTGCTTCTGGAAGCGCACGAGGTGCGGGTTCAGCTCGTAGCGCTGGTAGCGATGCACGTCGTAGTGACGCGCGAGCAGCGTCGCGACGCGCGAGTGACGCTCCTCGTCGACCACGAACGTCGAGAAGATCTTGCGCAGCGTGGCGTCGCGCGCCTGATCGCGCTGCACCTCGAAGAGCGCGCCCGCGAGCAGCTCGATGCCGCTCATGTCGGTGAAGTACTGGCAGACCGCGATCTCGTCCTCGCGCGAGAGCGCGCGCGGCGTGACCGACCAGTCGAGGTCCTCGATCCGCCACTGATCGCGACGGCACATCTCGAGCATCCGAGCGACGTCCATGGCGGCACCTCCACGACTTCCGTGGAGCATACGCGCCGCGCGCACGATCGACGAAGTCGAGAGCTCCGCGCGAGCCCGGGAGCTCAGGGCGTCGCAGTCGGCGCCGCGGGGCGCTCGGTCGCCGCGATCATCGCGGTCGGGCCGTCGTAGCCGTCGAGCAGCGCGCCGTGGAGCACCTCGCCGAGGCGCTGGTACCCACGGAGCGTGTAGTGCACGTGATCGCGCTGCGCCCACGCCGGGTCCTGCGCGGCCCACTGCACCATGTGCATCGGGCCTCCGCCGAAGCCGACGAGATCGAAGAACGCGCAGCCCATCTCCGACGCGACGCGACGCTGCGTGTCGATCACCATCGCGGTGCGCGGACGCTCCGAGAAGGTGCCGTCGCGGTTCGCGATCGGACGATCGCTCGGACCGATCAACAAGCACGACGCGTTCGGCGTCGTCGCGCGCGCGCGCGCCACCACGCGACGCAGATCGCGCTCGTAGATCTCGATCGGCTGATCGTCGTCACCGCTCTCGTTCGTCCCGTACGCGAGCACCACGAGATCGGGATTGCGGCGACGCACGTGCTCGGCCCACAGCGTCTCGTCCCAGAGCAGCTGCGCCGCGGCGCGCGCACCGTTGATCCCGAGCGTGTCGATCACCACCCCGGGCACCTCGCGCTCGACGGCGACGCCGTAGACCGTGACGGGCCCGTCGCCGCGCGGACGGATCTCGAAGCTGTGCGGGCCGTCCGGCACCGTGAAGAGCGCGTAGTCGCCGCCGGTGTCCGCGCCGCGCGTGCGCACCCGACCGACGACGCGATCGTCGATGCGCACCTCGAGCGTGCCGCCCTCGGGCTGGCGCAGATAGAAGAGCTCGAAGCGGCTCGCGTGGCGCTCGCCCGTGACCACGCGACCGAACGCGCGCGACGAGCTCGACGTCAGCGCGACGCCCGCGAGCCCGTACAGCCCCGCGACGCTCTCGCCGACGCGCACGCGCGACGCTTCCCAGAGGCGGTGGTTGCTCTCGACGGTGATGTCGAGGTGGCGATAGTGCGGCCACGGATGCGCGGGCATCACGAAGCCGTGGCCCGCGTCCCCGAACTCCTGCTGCAGCATCCGGCGCAGCGTGCCCGTCGCGAAGTCTCCCGCGACGTGCGAGGCGCCGTACACCACGACGCGCGCTTGTCCTTCGCCCATCGCCGCGCGACGCAGCGCCGCGTGGAACGAGCGCATCGCGGTGCCGCTCGGATCGAAGAGCGGCGTCTGCAGGCCGAGGACGATCTCGCCGTTCTCGTCGAGCACCGGCGCTTCACCCTCGATCGATCCCTCGGGGCCGCTCTCTTCGGCGATCGCATCGGCGAGGCGATCGGTGCGGGGATCGAGGGCCGCGGTCACGTCGCCTTCGAGGGGCGCGCCCCTCCGCACCTGCGGCTGCGCCTCCGCTTCCGCGCCACACCCGATCAGGGTGCCCGCGATCAGGAGCGCCGACAGCGCATCGCGCGCCGAGCGACGAGAGAAGCCCACCGAAAGAAAATGTAGAGACGGAGCGGCCTCGTCAAATTCTACGAGGTCACATGTGCGATGCGCTCATTCATGCGAGCACTCGACACGTGTCGTTCGATCGCAGACGCTGCGACCGATGCGCGCCCGACCACTCCTGCTCATCGCGGCGCTCGTGACGAGCGCGTGCGGTTGCCCCGAGACCCGGCCCGAGCCGCTCGCGCAGTGCGACTCGGGCTGCGACGCACCGCTCGTGGTGCAGTCGAGCGACGCACCGGACGCGCCACCTTTCTTCGCGTGCGACGGGTTCGCGGTCCCGTCCGACGCGTGCAACGAGGCGGTCGCGCTCGACGCGACGCATCGATGGTCGGGCGGTCATGCCGACGTGGTCGCGACCACTCCACCGCGCCTGTTCGGTTGGTTCTATCGGCTCGAGAGCGACGCGCGCGATCGCGGCCGCGCCCGTTTCTGCCGCATGCACGTGACCGACGTCCGAGGCGACGAGTGCGAGCCGGGCTACGAGTGCGCGATCTCGGGCGAGGTCGTTCTCACGAGCGGCGGCGGCGGCTCGGTGCGCGCGACGTTCGCGGGCGGCGAGCTCGTCGAGGGCGCTTGGGCCGCGCCCGCATCGACGTGACCCGCGCGCCACCGAGATCGTTGGAGCTCCAACGATTGTCGGGCGGCATGCCGTCGGTCCCGCCGGTGACCAGTCCCGTCTTCGTCATGGCGCGAGGCTATGCGGCCTCACGCCACGACGCGACAGTCCCTCACTCGACGAAGCTGTCCTGGTACGCCGCGTCCTCCACGCCGCGCGCGGCGTTCGTCGGGCGCAGCGGGAGGAAGCAGTCGAGCATCACCGCGAGCTCGTCGGTGCGGTGCGCGCCGCGGCTCTTCTCGTACGCGCCGGGGTGCGGGCCGTGCGGGATGCCGGCGGGGTGGAACGAGACGCTTCCAGGCCCGACGCCGCGACGCGACGTGAAGTTGCCGCGCACGTAGAAGAGGAACTCGTCGACGTCGACGCTCGAGTGCGGGTAGGGGCAGGCGATCGCGTCGGGATGGAAGTCGACGACGCGCGGCACGAACGAGCAGATGAGCCCGCCGCGGATCGCGAACGTGCCGTGCCACGTCGGCGGAAGGTGCACGAGCCCGGCGCGCGGCTGGAAGTTGAGGATCGGGAACGCCCACGGATAGATCGAGCCGTCCCAGCCGACGACGTCGAGCGGCGAGTGCGTGAGCGCGAACGCGTGGAAGCGGCCGTTCTTGCGCACGACCTGGGTGCGGATGCTCTCGTCGACCGGTCCGACGAAGTCGGGGCGGCGGAAGTCACGGTGCGAGTAGGGCGCGTCCATCCGGAGCTGCCCGACCTCGTTGCGCCACTGACGCGGCAGGTGCAGCCCGCCGTGGCACTCGAAGATCAGCCAGCTCTGCGCGCCCTCGGGGATCCACCGGTGCAGGAGCCCGCGCGGCACGAACACGTAGTCGTCCTGCTCGTAGCGCACGTCGCCGAGCATCGTGCGCAGCGTGCCGCGCCCCTCGAACACGTAGACGAGCGTGTCCGCGTCGCCGTCGACGAAGTAGACGGGATCGGGCGTGCTCGGCTTCGCGATCGAGATCGTGACGTCGGCGTTGAAGAGCAGCGGCTCGCGCGCATCGATCGGCGCGGTGCCCTTCACCTTCAGCTCGTTCGTCTTGTAGTGACGCTTGAGCAGGCGGTGATCCTCGGACGCGCTCGCGTTCGTCGGGATCGTCCACCCGTGCGTCGTTGCGACGAGCCGCTGCTCGTGCGGGCGATGCAGGTGGTACGCGATCGTGTACGGGCCCTCGAAGCCCTGCTGCGTGATGCACTCCTCCCATCGCAGCTCACCGTCCGAGCCGGTGAGCGCGATGTGGTGCTTCGCAGGGATGTCGCCGAACGCGAGACGCTCGATCATCGGTGCCTCCGGCGCTCGTAACTGCGCGTGGAGCTCCGAGGCGCGCTGAGGAAGCGCACCTCGATCAAATACGACCTTCCATCTTGTGCTGGCGCTCGATGCTCTCGAACAGCGCGCGGAAGTTGCCGCCGCCGAAGCCCTGCGAGCCCTTGCGCTGGATGATCTCGTAGAAGAACGGACCCGCCTCGCGCTCGCCGTAGAGACCCGCCGAGTCCTGCAGGAAGATCTGCAGCAGGTACTTCTTGAGGCCCTCGCCGTCGACGAGGATCTCGAGCTCGCGGAGGATGTCGCTTTTCTCGTCGATCTCCTTCACGCCGGTCTCTTCGAGGCGCTGCGGGAGCATGTCGTAGTAGGTCCCGGGCGTCGGCATGAAGCGCACGCCGCGCTCGCGCAGGCCGCGCACCGCCGGGATGATGTCCTTCACGCCGAGCGCCGCGTGCTGGATGCCGTCGCCCTTCTGGTCCTCGTGGAAGAGGTTGATCTGCGACGCGCGGAAGAACGGGCGCTTGGGCTCGTTGTTCGCGAACTTCGCGCCGCTCTTGCGATCCCACATGACCGTCGACTTGAGGCCCGAGCCGCTCTCGCGCTCTCCCGCGACGTCATTCGTGTGGAACTGGATGTCCCAGAAGCGCTCGAAGCCCATCACGTGCTCCATCCAGAGCAGCGCGGGCGACATCGTCTCGAAGTTCGACGTGATGTGATCGATGCCGAGGAAGCCGAACGCGTTCTTCCCGCCCTGCGGCGTCGCGTGCTTCTTCATGCCGGGGTACGTGCCGTCGTAGCGATCGCGCTGCACGAAGCGGAACGTGCTGCCGCCGAACGGCGTGGTGATCGAGAACGTCTTGAACGTGCCGAGATCGTCCTTCGTCTCGATCACGTCGGAGATCGGCGTCGCGCCGCGCGACTCGAGCACGCGCAGCGTGTGCGCCGCGTCCTCGACCTCGAAGATCAGCGTGCCGACGCCGTCCGGGTGCTTCTGCAGCCAGCGCCACGCGCGCCCGCCTTCGCCGACCGGCTGGCTGACGAGCACGCGCACCGCGCCTGCCTCGAAGATCACGCTCTTCTGCTTGCCGCGCGCGGCGAGCGCGTCGTCGGACACCGCCGTCTCCGCGAAGTCGAGCGCGCCCGTGTAGAAGCGGCGGCTGCGATCGAGATCGTGGACGTAGTAGTGGATCGCTTCGAGGCGACGAATTCCGACGGGCTCACGCGAGGTCATTGGGTCTCCGGAAAAATCGTTGGAGCTCAAACGGGCTTGACGGCGTCCTGCTGCGCATCGGGGTGCGCTTGCTGGAACGCGGGGAGCGCGAGGCACGCGGCCTCGACGCGGATGAGCAGCGGGAAGCGCGCCTCGAGATCGGGCACCTCGAAGCGGCGCGCCGCGTTGAGCTGGGGCACCAGGCAGAGGTCCGCGATCGTCGGCGAGTCACCCACCGAGAAGCGGCCCGCGACGTCCTTCGCGCGCGCTTCGTACGCGGCCAGGCCGAGCTCGTTGAAGTGCCGCGCGTGCGCGCGCCCCGCGCCCGCCTGGAGCGCGTCCATGCGCGCCATCGGGGCGAGGTTCTGGTGCGGCTGGATGCCCGAGTTGACGATCTCCGCGAGCTCGCGCGCGCGGCAGCGCAGGTACGGATCACGCGGGAGCAGCGCGGGCTCGGGGTGCAGCTCGTCGAGCAGCTCGATGATCGCGATCGACTGCGAGACGACGACGCGCTCGCCGTTCACCTCGAGCTCGAGCGCGGGCACCTGGTCCATCGGGTTGCGCGCGTGGTGCTCCGCGCTGCGCTGCTCGCCCTGCGCGATGTGCACGGGCACGTACTCGTACGAGAGGCCCTTGAGCGCGAGCGCGGTGCGCACACGCCACGACGCGGACGAACGCCAGTAGTTGTAGAGCTTCATGCTCAGACTTTCGTGCGACGCGTGTCGCTGCGCTTCTCGAAAGGCACGACGGTCTGTGCGATTCGGCCGAAGAGGCTCCGTCCCGACGCGTCGCTCATCTCGATCTCGACGCGGTTGCCGTACGTGAGGAACGGCGTGCTCGGCGCGCCCGTGTCGAGGATCTCGCGCATCCGGCGCTCGGCGAGGCACGAGATCCCGCGCGCGGGATCGGCGTTGCTCACCGTGCCGCTGCCGAGGATCGTGCCCGCGCCGAACGCGCGCGTCTTCGTGACGTGCGCGATCAGATCGTAGAAGGAGAAGTGCATCTCCGGGCCCGCCTCGGGATCACCGACGAGGCGACCGTCGAGCCAGGTGCGCAGGCGCAGGTGCACGCGGCCGTCCTTCCACGCGTCGCCGAGCTCGTCGGGCGTGATCGCGAAGGGCGAGAACGCGGTCGCGGGCTTGCTGCCGAAGAAGCCGAAGCCCTTCGCGAGCTCGTCGGGCACCAGGTTCCGCAGCGTGACGTCGTTCGCGAGCATGAGGAGGCGCACGTGGCGCGCAGCCTCCTCCATCGTCGTGCCCTGCGGCGTGTCGCCGAGGATCACGCAGACCTCGGACTCGAAGTCGCAGCCCCACGCGACGTCGGCGAGCGGGATGTCGTCGGTCGGTCCGAGGAAGTCGCTCGAGCCGCCCTGGTACACGAGGGGATCGGTCTCGAGCGTCGCCGGCGGCTGCGCGCCGCGCGCCTTCCGGACGAGCACGATGTGATTGATGTACGCCGAGCCGTCGACCCACTCGTACGCGCGCGGCAGCGGCGCGCGCAGCTGCGCGACGTCGAGCGGGCGCGACTCGATCTGATCGTGCTCGAGCCGATCGGCGACGGCGCGGAGCGCGGGCTCGACCGCGTCCCACTCGTCGAGCGCGCGCTGCAGCGTCGGCGCGATCTCGGTGGCGGGCGCGTAGCGCGTTCCGTCGCGACGAACGACGACGAGAGCTCCGTCGCGCGTGCCGTTCCTCAGCGTGGCGAGCTTCATGGGCGGGGCAGTCTACTCCTCGCTTCGCAGCGAGCTTCGACGGCGATCCGCGCCGGTGAGCATGCTCACCGGATCGACGCACCGCGGCGTGAGAAGAGATGACGCGCGTGGGCGATCAAGGGGTCGCCGACGTGGGTGCTTCGAGGTACGAGCGCGGGCGCTCGTCGAGGTCGACGCGGATCAACATCGCGCGTCGCACGTGCTCGGGGCGCGGCTCGATCGTGAGCGGCGCGATGCGCTCCACCTCGCGCTCGGGGAGCCAGTAGAAGAGCGAGTCGACGGGCGGCACGAACGCCTGTCGCCGCAGCCCTTCGATCTCGGCGCGCGCGCCGCCGAAGAACGACACGTCCCACGCCGCGCGGAACGCCGCGACCTCGGCGTCGGTGAGCGCGAACGTCTCGCGCAGCGCGCCGTAGATCGCGTCGCGCGCGGGATCGATCGCCACGTCGGGCGCGGCGATCGAGACGGTCGCGCCCGGCGCGGGCACGTCGACGACACGCGCGCGCGTCGCGCTCGGATCGTCCTCGCGATGCACGAGCACGAGCCGCCCCGGCAGCGCGCTCTCGCCCGCGTGGTGCACGCGCAGCGTTCCGTCCTCGCCGCGCGTGATCTGGATCGGCAGCCGCGCGGGGAGCGCGCCGCGATAGAAGAGGTGGTTGAAGTCGCGACCGTCGACCTCGAGGCACGCCGCGTCGGACGCTTCGTAGCGACGCAGCTCCGACGCTTCGCAGTAGAAGCGCAGCGCTTCGTCGCACGGTGCTTCTCCGGGCGCGGGATACGACGAGCCGGTGCACGATTCGGTGCGCGCGGTCGCGCGCCAGCGCACCCACTGCGGGCGCTCGTCGTGATCGGAGGTGAGCGGCCAGTGCTCTTCGATCGTCCCGCCGGGGAGCTCGACGCGCACGCTGAGATCGATCGGCGCGTGACCAGGCGGCAGGTGCACGTAGAGCAGCGGCGCGCGCGGACGACCCACCGGAGGATGCGGCGGCGTGGGCGTCGGCGTCGGCGTGAGACCGAGCGGCACCGGCACGTCGCGCATCAGCTCGTCGCGCGGCACGCCGCGCCCCGGCACGCCCGAGAGCGCGAGCGCTCCGAGCGGACCGCGATCCGCGCGCACGTCGATCACGCCCCACTCGTGCACGGCGAGCCCGGGGATCACCTCGACGTCGCTCAGCGGCGCGGGCGTGGGGGCTTCGGTCGTCGTGGGCGCGGGACGATCCTCGCCGCATGCGGCGAGCGAGAGCGCGAGGAGCGCGAGCAAGGCGTGACGCACGGCGCGAGTATGGCGCACGCGTCGCTTTTTTGACCCGCGATCGCGCGGCGTAGTACCGGCGTCTCCGGAGGCATCGCCATGCACCGATCGCTCGTGACGCTCGTGATCTCCGCGCTCCTCGGCATCGGCTGCTCGGCGGCGCACGAGCCGCGCGACGTCGCGACCGGCATCTACGATCTGCGCGTGCGCGGCGAGGTCGATGCGTGCTCGCCCTCGCGCGCCACCGGCGAGATGGGCCTCGTCGGGATCGTGTCGGGCTCGGGCGTGGTGAACGTCGGCGTGCCCGACGTGACGTCGCTCGCGATGTCGCGCGTGTCGCTCGCGGCGACCGCGGGCTTCCACAGCGAGGCGATCACCGCGATCGAAGGGTGCGACGGCGCGAGCGTGCGCCGCGCGTGGACGCTGCTGGAGACGACGTCGTCGGGCTTCGGGCTCGCGATGACCGAGGAGTGGACGGGCCTCGCGGGATGCGACGCGGCGCGCGACCGCATGCCCGCCGCGCCGGAGAGCGACTGCCGCGCCGAGCGTGTGCTCGACTACTCCCTGATGGAGACGTGCGAGGCCCCGTGCGCGGTGCGGGTGAGCGCCGGCGTGGTCGGCTGCAGCTGCGAGTGAGCGGAATGTCTCGGCGCTGACACCAGCGAAAACCGACGTCGTTCCGATACCTTCGAGATTGATCGTCGTTTCCGGAACTTCCTTCGTCAGTCCCGGCACCTCCTCCGCCCGTTCCCCGACTTCGTTCGCCGAGCCGGCGACCTCCTCCGTCGAGACCGGGACTTCCTCCGGGCGGGAAGCGAGCTCCTGCGCCGTCGCCGCGAGCTCCTGCGCCGTCGCCGTGACCTCCTGCGGCGGCGCCGCGAGTTGCTGCGCCGTCGCCGCGACCTCCTGCGCCGCCGCCGCGAGTTGCTGCGCCGTCCCCGTGGCCTGCTGCGCGCGCGCCGCGACCTCGTCCGCCGTCGCGTCGATCTCCTCCGCGGGCCCCGCGGCCTCCCGCGCGTCGCCTCGCTCACCCGCCGCGTCTCGACCCGAGCGCGACGTCGATCACAGCCAGAGGCGCAGGCCGCCGACCGGGCCCGTGAGCTCGACGCCGCCGCTCCCGTTCGTCGCTTCGAGCGCGACGTGGTGCCAGCCTGCGTAGAGCTCGACCGGGCCCATGAGCACGCCGATCGTGCCGCGCGCCTCGAACACCCACGCGTCGCCCACGATGCCGGCCGCGCCCTCGAAGCTCAGCACGAGCGGCTCGCCCGGGAACATGTCGACGCCGGCGAGCGCCTCGCCGCCGAAGCGCGCGCCCTCCGCGTCCTGCCAGTGACGCAGCGAGCCGCCGATGCGCACCTGGATCGCCTCGTCGTCGACCGCGCGCCAGGCAGCGCCGAGGCGACCGAGCGCGACGAAGTCGGTCTCTCCGCGCTCGCGCGGCTCGAGGTAGAGCGAGTACCCCGCGAAGATCTCGGCGGGCCACGGCAAGAGCACGCGCACGCTCGCGGTGCCGCGACCAACGTCGTCGATCACGTACGAGCCCTCGAGCTGCGCCACCACCATCGTCTCGAGCAGCGGCTCGGGCTCGTCGCTCGCGACGTACACCGAGCCCGACGCGTACACGCCGTAGCTCGGCGCGTACTGCTCCTCGACGTACCAGCGTCGCGGCGCGTAGCGCGCGCGGGGGCGACCACCACCGTCGCCGCGCACCGTCGACGACGCGCGGCCGAGCGTCGAGTCGTCGTCGGAGCTGCTGCTGCCGCTGCTCGATCCGGAGTCGTCGTCGCTCGAGCTCGAGCGGCTCGGCTCGTCGGAGCGCACGGTGTCCGACGCACGATCGAGCAGCTGCGCGGCGGCGCGCGGCGAGGGCGCGAGCGCGAGGACCAGGGCGAGCGAGGCGAGCAGGCGTGGGCTCATGGCGGTCTCGCGCAGAGCAACACGAGTGCCGCCGCGATTTCGTCCGCGGGATCGAAGAGACATCGATCCATCGCGTGTGCGGCGCGCGCGACAGTGTGAACGCGCGCTGACGCTTGAGGTCCGGCGCGCGACGCGGTCTCCTCCGTCCGCATGGACTTCGAAGAACGAGAAGAGCAGCGGATGTTGCGCGAGGGCGTGCGTCGCATCGCGACGTCGTTCGGACATCGCTGGTACGTCGAGCGCGCGCGGCGCGGCGAGAAGACGAAAGAGCTCTGGGACGCGCTCGCGCGCGAGGGCTACCTCGGCGTGAGCCTGCCCGAGCAGTACGGCGGCGGAGGGCTCGGGATCACCGAGCTCTGCATCGTGTGCGAGGAGCTCAGCACGCAGGGCTGCCCGCTGCTGCTGCTCGTCGTGTCACCCGCGATCTGCGGGACGGTGATCGCGCGCTTCGGCGACGACGCGCAGCGCGCGCGATGGCTGCCCGGCCTCGCGAAGGGGAGCGCGACGATGGTGTTCGCGCTCACCGAGCCCGACGCGGGCTCGAACTCGCACCAGGTGTCGACCACCGCGGTGCGCGACGGCGACGGATGGCGGATCTCCGGCCAGAAGTACTACATCTCGGGCGTCGACGAGGCCGAGCAGATGCTGCTCGTCGCGCGCACCGGGACCGACGCGCGCACCGGGCGCGGGCAGCTCTCGCTCTTCGTCGTCGACACCGACGCGCCGGGGCTGAAGCGCGATGCGATCCCGATGGAGATCGTCTCGCCCGAGAAGCAGTTCACGCTGTTCTTCGACGACGTGCGCGTGCCCGCGGATCGGCTGATCGGCGGCGAGGGCAACGGCCTCAAGGCGCTGTTCCACGGGCTCAACCCCGAGCGCATCACGTCGGCGGCGTACTGCGTGGGGCTCGCGCGCTACGCGCTCGACAAGGGCGCGGCGTACGCGCGCGAGCGCAAGGTGTGGTCGACGCCGATCGGCGCGCACCAGGGCATCGCGCATCCTCTCGCGCGCGCGTGCATCCAGATGGAGCTCGCGAAGCTGATGACGCAGAAGGCGGCGTGGCTGCACGACGCCGGCAAGGACGCGGGCGAGGCGTCGAACATGGCGCGCCTGTCGGCGGCCGACGCGGCGATCGAGTCGCTCGACGCGGCGATCCAGACGCACGGCGGGAACGGTCTCGCGTCGGAGTACGGGCTCGCGGATCTCTGGGGCTTCGCGCGATTGCAGCGCATCGCGCCGGTGAGCCGCGAGATGGTGCTCAACTTCGTGTCGCAGCACTCGCTGGGGCTGCCGAAGTCGTACTGAAGAGCAGCATGAAACGCAGAGGGCCGCAGAGAGCCACAGAGAAGAGTCTTCTCTGAGGTCCTCTGCGGCCCTCCGTGGTGAATTCTTCAGACCGCCGAGAGCGCGGCCACGAAGCGATCGAGGTCTTCCTTCGAGTGACGCTCGGTCACCGCGACGAGGAGCTCGCGCTCGCGGCCCGGGAACGACTTCCCGAGATCCACGCCCGCGAGGATGTGCTTCGCCGCGAGCGCCGCGAGCAGCGGGGCCGCCGCGCCGTCGTTGCGACGCACGACGAACTCGTTGAACGTCGGCGCCGTCGTCGCGATCGTGAAGCGCCCGGTCTCCGCGATCTTCTTCTTCAGGTACTCGGCCTTCGCGAGGCACGCGCGGCCGACCTGCTCGAAGCCCTTCTTGCCGAGCATCGAGCAGCGGATCGTCATCGCGAGCGCGATGAGCCCGTGGTTCGTGCAGATGTTCGAGGTCGCGCGCTCGCGGCGGATGTGCTGCTCGCGCGTGCTCAGCGTGAGCACGAAGCCGCGCTCGCCCGCCTGGTCGACGGTCTCGCCGCAGATGCGGCCCGGCATCTCGCGGATGAACTCCATCTTCGTCGCGAAGAGGCCGACGCCCGGTCCGCCGAGCTGCGGCGGGCACGCGAGCGGCTGGCCCTCGCCCACCGCGATGTCGACGCCGTACGCGCCCGGCGGCTTGATCACCGAGAGCGCGTAGGGCTCGGCCGTCGCGGTCACGAGCAGCGCGCCCGCGGCGCGCGTCTTCTCGCGCAGCGTCGCGAGATCCTCGACCGCGCCGAAGAAGTTCGGATAGCCGACGATCACCGCGGCCACGTTCCCGTCCAGCAGCTCGACGACCGACGCCACGTCCGTGCGTCCGTCGTCCGCGACCTTCGCGATGCGGACCTCGATCTCGCCGGAGTCGAAGCCGCGCACGTAGGTCTGCACGGTGTGCACGTACTCGGGGTGGAGCGCGCCCGAGAGGATCACGTGCTTCTTGCCGGTCACGCGGCGCGCCATCAGCGCCGCCTCGGCGACGGCGCTCGCCGCGTCGTACATCGACGCGTTCGAGACCTCCATCCCGAGCAGCTCGCAGACCGTCGTCTGGAACTCGAAGATCGACTGCAGCGTGCCCTGCGAGACCTCGGCCTGGTACGGCGTGTACGCCGTGTAGAACTCGCTGCGGAGCAGGAGCTGGTCGACGGCCGGCGGCACGTGGTGGTCGTAGATGCCGGCGCCGAGGAACGAGAGCGCGCGCGCCGCCTCGTTCTTCGACGCGAGCGCCTCGAGGTGCGCCATCAGCGTGGGCTCGTCGAGCGCGGGCTCGACCGCGAGCGGACGCCCGAGGCGGTGCGCCTTCGGGATGTCGGCGAAGAGGTCGTCGATCGACTGCACGCCGATCGTGGCCAGCATCGCGCGGATCTCGTCGTCGGTATGGGGCAGGTACCGCATGTGCCGTCGCCTTTGCTGGAGCCGCTGCCGACGATCGGCAACGGCCCGCTGTGTTAGCTGGTTCGCGGACGCCGCGAAGCGTCAGTGATCGAGAGTTCCCAGGAACGCTTCGTACGCCGCCGCGTCCATCAGGCCGTCGAGGCCACCGGCGGGCTTGATCGCGATCATCCAGCCCTTGTCGTACGGGCCCTCGTTGACGAGCTCGGGCTTGCCGTCGAGCGCGTCGTTCACCGCGACGACCTCACCGGCGATCGGCGAGAAGAGCTCGCTCACGGTCTTCACCGACTCGATGTCGCCGAAGCGCCCGTGCTCCTCGAGCTTCGTGCCCACCTTCGGCAGATCGACGAGCGTCACGTCGCCGAGCTGCTCGACCGCGTACGCGGTGACGCCGACGCGAACGGTGCCGTCCGCCTCGAGACGCGCCCACTCGTGGTCCTTCGTGTACTTCAGATCGCTCGGGTAGCTCGCCATGGCTCTTCTCCTCGAGGGTCGATGCGTGCGACTCGCGAGCCGACTCGAGCGACTCGCGATCGGAAACGGACGGACGCGCGCTCGCTCAGCGAGGGCGCTTGTAGAACGGCGTCTTCACCACGACGGCTTCGATCGAGCGACCGGGACGCACTTCGATCCCGATCCGCGAGCCGATCTCCGCCAGCGCGGCCGGGACGTACCCGAGGCCGATGTTCTTGTCGAGCGTCGGCGCGGGCGAACCGCTCGTCACGAGGCCGATCGTCTTGCCCGGGGTCTCGCTGCCGGTCCACTCGACGATCGCGTGACCGTGGCGCGCGATGCCGCGGCCGAGCATCTCGAAGCCGACCATGCGGCGGTCGTTGCCCGCCGCCTTGATCTTCTGGAGCGCGGCCTTGCCCAGGAAGTCGCGCGGCTTGTCGAGCTTCACGACCCACGCGAGGCCCGCCTCGAGCGGGTTCGTCGTCTCGTCGATCTCGTTGCCGTAGAGCGAGAGACGACCCTCGAGGCGCAGCGTGTCGCGCGCGCCGAGGCCCGCGGGCTCGAGGCCGAGCGGCTTGCCCGCTTCGATCAGCGCGCGCCACAGCGTCGCCGCGTGCTCGTTCGCGCAGAAGAGCTCGAAGCCGTCCTCGGCGGTGTAGCCGGTGCGCGCGGCGATCACGGGCACGCCCGCGATCTTGCCGTCGGTCAGCGAGAACGACGCGAGCGAGGTGATCGCGTCGTCCGCGCCCGCCGCGCGCGCGACGTCGATCGCCTTCGGGCCCTGGAGCGCGATGAGGGAGAAGCGATCCGACGCGTCCTCGAAGCTCGTCTGGCGACCCTGCGCGTGCTTCGCGAAGTGCGCCGCGATCTTGTCGCGGTTCGACGCGTTGCACACGACGAGGAACTTCTCGCGGCCGCGGCGATAGACGATCAGGTCGTCGAGGATCGTGCCCTGCTCGTTGCACGCGACGCAGTACACGGCCTTGCCGTCGGGCAGCTTCGTGAGATCCGCGGTGACGAGCTCGTCGATCACCGCCTCGCTCTCCGGCCCTTCGAGCAGCAGCTCGCCCATGTGCGAGACGTCGAAGAGACCCGCCGCGGTGCGCACCGCGTGGTGCTCCTTGACGAGCCCGGCGTACTGGACCGGCATGCTCCAGCCGGCGAAGGGGACGATGCGGGCGCCGAGCGCCTTGTGCTCGTCGAAGAGGGGAGTACGGCGAAGGTCGGTCATCGAAGGCGCCGGACATTAGCGGCGTGATCGGGCGCGTTCAAGGCGCTCCGAGGCGCCTCCTGCAGGCGTGACGCGCACTGCTCACGCGGGTGCGCAACGGTGGGAGATCGACGCCGATAGCGCGGCCACGCCTATGGAACGGATCGTCCTGCTGAGAGATGGGGAGCCGCTGCAGACGTTCGACCTCGTGGGGCGCGGTCTCGAGGTCGGGAATCGGCCCGGCGTCGACATCGCGGTCTACGACCCAGCGGTCGCGGAGCGACATTGTCTGCTCTACCTGCGCGACGGAGAGATCGCGGTGCTCGATCTGCGCGACGACGGAGCGCGCGCGCCGACGACGCTGCGACCGAACGAGGCCTTCGCGCTGTCGCCGCGTCACGCGCTGCTGCGCATCGTCGACGCGACGGGGCCGCGCGCGACGGGCGCGCTCCGCACCGAGCCGATCGCGGTGCGCGAGCCCGAGCTCGGAAGGCTGACGCTCGTCGTCGGTCACCACGCGGACGCGCGACGTCACGTGCTCGCCGCGCGTGGTGTGACGATCGGCAGCGCGAAGGGCTGCGACGTCCCGCTGCACGATCGATCGGTGAGCGCGCGTCACTGCCGCATCGAGCCGTGCGCCGACGGCTTCGTGGTGCGTGATCTCGACAGCCGCAACGGCACGTACGTGAACGGGACGCGCACGTACATCGCGCGCATCGGGCCGGGCACGCGCCTGCGCGTCGGGCGCACCGAGCTGCGCATCGTCGCGCGGGATCGCAGCGAGGCGCGCGAGGACGGACTGGTCGCGTCGTCGCCGCAGATGCTGAAGGTGCTCGAGAAGGTCGAGCGCTACGCGCCCACGCCGTTCCCGGTGCTCATCCGCGGCGAGAGCGGCGCGGGCAAGGAGGGCATCGCGCGCGCGCTGCACCTGCACGGACGAAGGCCCGACGGACCTTTCGTGACGGTGAACGCGGGCGGGCTCGCGCCGAGCCTGATCGAGAGCGAGCTCTTCGGACACGAGAAGGGCGCGTTCACCGGCGCGATGGGGCAGCGGCGCGGCGTGTTCGAGCAGGCACACGGCGGGACGCTCTTCCTCGACGAGATCGGCGAGCTCCCCGCGGAGATGCAGGCGCGCCTCCTCCGCGTGCTCGAGACCGGCGAGGTGCGCCGCGTCGGGGCCGAGCACGCGTTCCACGTCGACGTGCGGCTCGTGTGCGCGACGCATCGCGACCTGCAGGCGAAGGTGAAGGAGGGCTCGTTCCGGCAGGACCTCTACTACCGCATCGTCACCTTCATGCTCGAGGTCCCGCCGCTGCGGCAGCGCCCCGACGACGTGCGCGTGCTCGCGATGCACTTCCTCGCGACCGAGCGCGGGATGACCGGTCCGCGCAGCCTGAGCGAGGCCGCGCTCCAGCGGCTGCTCGCGCACGACTGGCCGGGCAACGTGCGCGAGCTGCGCAACGTGATCCAGAGCGCGGCGACGGCGTCGTCGGGGATCGTCGACGTGCGCGAGGTCGAGGAGGCGATCGAGGAGATCTCCGGGCCCTCGATGCGGTGCGACGACGACCGTGCGTCGATCGCGGACGCGGTCGCGCGCTACGGGTCGCAGGCCGAGGCGGCGCGCGCGCTGCGCATCCCGCGCAGCACGCTTCGCGATCGCATGCGCGCGGAGACGTCGCGCAAGAAGAACCGGACGGGATGACGGGTCGCGCGTGGCGAGACGCGGGACTATATGCCCTCGGTGTCCGCTGCGAGCTCGATGACCACACGCGCGCGCTGGGCGTTCGCCCTCAAGCCTGCGAGCTGGCCGAAGCTGCTCGTGCCGATGGCGCTCGGACAGGCCATCGGGATCGACGCGAACGGCGAGGTTTCGATCGCGGGCCTGGTGATCGGCGCGCTGTTCACGGTGCTCGATCTCGTGTTCGTCGTGCTGCTGAACGACTGGGGTGATCAGGAGGTCGATCGCGTGAAGCGATCGATGTTCCCCCACTCGTCGAAGAAGACGATCCCCGACGGGGTCCTGCCCGCTCCGACGTTGCTCTTCGTCGGCGGGCTCGCGGGCTTCGGCGCGGCGATGGTCGCGCTCGCGGGCGAGATCGCGCTCGACCGTCCGTGGCTCACCGTCGCGGCGGTCGCGTCGCTCGGGCTCTTCGTCGCGTACACGTTGCCTCCGCTCCGCCTCAACTATCGCGGCGGCGGCGAGCTGCTCGAGGCGTTCGGCGTCGGGATCGCGCTGCCGTGGATCAACGCGTACGCGCAGAGCGGTCGCGCGTTGCCGCCGGCGCTGATCGTGCTGCCGGGGTTCGCCGCGTTCGCGCTGTCGTCGGCGGTGGCGAGCGGTCTCGCCGACGAGCGCAGTGATCGCATCGGCGGCAAGCGGACGTTCACGACGGTGCTCGGCAACACGCTCGCGCGTCGGCTGACGAACCTCCTCGCGCTCGCGGGCGGGCTCGTGTGGGCGCTCACGGCGTGGATCGGTGCGCGCGGGACGCCGACGATCCCGCTCGTCGCGGCGGCGGCGAGCGCGTTGCTCGCGTGGGACGGAGTGCGGCGCGCGAGCGCGGCCGCGGTGACCGATGCGTTCGACGCGCAGCGCAGCTACAAGTCGTCGTTGCACCGGCTCGTCTGGGAATCGAGCATCGTGCTCGCTGTCGGGATGGCGATCGGACCCCTGCTCGGCTTCTGAATGACGACGACCCAGACCCACGCGCACGAAGACATCGAGGCGCTGCTCGCGGAGCGCGACGCGGCGCTCGGCGTGCGCTGGCGATCGCTCTGTCCTGGGCGCGAGCTCGCGCGTCCGCTCCGCGAGCTGATCCCGGATCGCGCGCTGCCGAGCGACCTGCGGCTCGCGGCGGCGCGCGGCATCGCGACGATCGCGGAGGCGGTGCACCGCAACTTCCCGGACAACCTGTTCTGCGATCTCGAGCTCGTGCTCGCGCGGCTCGAGCGCGGCGGCGCGACCCACGGCGTCGCGTGGGTCGATGCGACGGTGTCGACCGTCGTCGACCTCCACGATCTGTTCGGTCACGGGACGTCGATCCAGTTCCGCTACGTGCACGACTTCCTCTACGGGTTCGACTGGGCACGCTGGGTGCGCCGCGATCCCGAGACGCGGCGCGTGATCGGGCCGTTCGATCCCGGGTTCCTCGCGTACGCGCGGAGGCGCGGCGCAGAGCTCGTCGAGCTGATCGCGCAGGACGACGACAAGTACCACCGCATCCCGCGCGGACGGGATCGCAACCCGTTCGCGTTCCAGCGCGACCCCGCGTCGGAGACGCGGCTGCTCTCGGATCTCGCGGTGCGTGGATGGGTCCCCGTCGAGGCGTGGAAGCGCGATGCCGCGCCCCGCTGGGATCGCGACTACACGTACGAGCGCGAGCGACGGGCGCGCGAGCTCGGGCTGACGATCGGCTGAAGCGCGAGTCACCCGCAGGCGAGCGCGATCGTCCACGCGACGAGCGCGCCGGTGCTCGCGGCGCCGGCGACGATCATGAACACCAGGAGCTCGCTCCGGCGCATGACCTCGCGCGGCAGGAGCGGGAGTGACGCGCCGAGCACGCCGAGCGGGAGCGCGGTCGCGACGACGCGCGCGAGATGCGTGGGGAAGGGCAGCACGATCCCGCCGAGCACGATCGCGAGCGCGACGAGCGCGACGAGATCCCGCGCCGCACGCGGCACGCCGCGGCGCACCGCCCAGGTTCGCTTCGACGTCGCGCGATCGGCGGGCTCGTCGGGCAGCGCGGTGAGCACGTTGCCCGCGAGCCCGAGCACGATCGTGGGCACGAGCGCGAGCCACGGGATCGCGCGCAGTGAGGGCTCCTGCGCGTGGAACCCGACGAGCGGGAGCACGAGCCCGACGCCGATCGCCTGCAGCCACTCGCCGCCGCCGCGATACGAGAGCGCGAGCGGCGGATAGCTGTACATCACCATCAGCGCGATCGCGGCGCACGCGAGCACCGGCAGGAGCGGTCGCTCGAGCGCGAAGGGGATCGTGCCTGCGACGAGCACGATCGAGCACGCGATCGCGAGGCCGAGGATCACGCGCGGCGCGAGGCGACCCTCCGGGAGCACGCGTGAGCCGCCGGAGAACGCGTTGAACCCGTCGTTGCGCGCATCGGCCTCACGGTCGGCGAAGTCGTTCGCGAACACGATGAAGAGGTGATCGACGAGCCCGAAGATCTGCGCGAGCGCGAGCGCGCGCCACGAGAACGCACCGGTCATCGCGTACGCGAGCGCCTGTCCGTAGAGGATCGGCGGCGCGACGTTGGCGTGCGCGAGCGGACGAGTCGCCTGGAGAAGAGCGCGCAGCACGGGGATCTCGTACCATGCGCCCTGCGATGGACGACCTGGTCCTGCTGATCCTCTGCTCTCCGTCAGGCGCCGGGAAGACCACGCTGACGCGCCACCTGCTCGACAACCTGAAGGACTTCACGTTCTCGGTCTCACACACGACGCGCAGGCCGCGCGCGGGCGAGCAGGACGGGCGCGAGTATCACTTCGTCGATCGCGTGCGGTTCCAGACGTTGATCGCGGAAGGCGAGTTCGCGGAGTGGGCCGAGGTCCACGGCAACCTCTACGGGACGAGCGTGCGCGAGATCGAGCGCGCGCGCGCCGAGGGCAAGCGCGGGATCGTGTTCGACGTCGACTACCAGGGCGCGCGCCAGATCAAGGCGAAGCTGCGTGATGCGATCGGCGTGTTCGTGCTGCCGCCCTCGATGGACGAGCTGCGCCGTCGGCTCGAAGGGCGCGGCACCGAGGACGCGGCGGCGGTCGAGCGTCGCTTCGCGAACGCGTGGCACGAGATCGAGCACTACGGCTTCTTCGACTACCTCGTCGTGAACGACGATCTCGATCGCGCGAAGGCCGCGGTGCTCGGCATCGCGCTCGCCGAACGTCATCGCCGGTGGCGTCTCGCGCCCACGGCCGAGCTGCTGCTCAAGGCGCGCTGACGATCAGAGCCCGCGGAAGCGGCGCACGCGGAGATCGACGAGATCGCGCGCGACGCCGACGATGCGGTGCCACTGCGTGCTCTTGCTGTGCCCCGCGCGTCGCGGACGACACGCGATGACGACGGTGTCGATGCGCAGTCCCGCCGAGAGCGCGCGGATCGGGAACTCGAAGTTCAGGAAGAACGTGTCGGGGCGCAGCTGATCGGGATCGAAGAGGCGACGCCGGAAGAGATACGGACCGTCGCTCTTGAGCCACACGCCGTGCACCGCGGCGATCAGCGCGCGCACGCCGAACGAGAACACCTTGCGATCGACTCCGTCGTCGCGGCGGTCGTAGACGGAGAGCACGACGTCCGCGCCGCTTCGCGCCTGCGCTTCGCGCAACGTCGCGACCGCGTCGGGCGCGATCTGACCGTCGGCGGGGAGGAACGTGACGAGCTCACCGCGCGCCGCCATCACCCCGGTCTTGAGCGCCGCGCCGATCCCTCGGTTTCGTTCGTGACGGAGCACCGCGTGCGGCATGCCACGCAGCGCGCGACCCGCGGCGTCGGCGGTGCGGTCGCGCGAGCCGTCGTCGACGAACACGATCTCCGCGCCCGGCTCGTGCTGCTCGAGCCACGCCCGCAGCTCGCCGAGCACGGGCCCGATGTTCTCTTCCTCGTCGAACGCGAAGACGATGATGCTGAGCGGGACTTCTTCGTTCATTCGGGGCGCTCTCGGAGCACGCGCGCGGGGTTGCCCGCGACGACGGAGTAGGGCGCGACGTCGCGCGTGACCACCGCGCCCGCGCCGACTTGCACGCCGCGGCCGATGCGCACGCCGGGGAGCACGATCGCGCCGACACCGAGATCGACGTCGTCCTCGATCACCACCGGCGCGAAGTCGATCGGCGCGTGGAGGATCGGGATCGCGCGGCCGGCCTCGCGGTGCGACGACGTGATCACGTGCACGCCCGGGCCGATGCCGACGTTCGCGCCGATCGTGAGCCCACCCGCGGCGTGCAGGAACACGCCCTGTCCGATCCACGTCCCGTCGCCGATGCGCAGGTCGTTCTTGTAGTAGCCCTTCAGCATCGCGAGGTGCCCGACGTAGACGTCGCGACCGAGGTGCACGCGCTCGGGATGGAAGACGAGGCAGCCCTCCTCGAGCACGCAGCCCTCGCCGCACGACGCGAGATCCTCGATGCGGAAGCGACCGGTGCCGTGGCTGCGAGGAGGCATGTCTCAGGCGCTGGGCGGCGTCGTCTCGTCGCTCGGCGGGATGCGCAAGAGCCCTCCGAGCGCGCCGATCAGATAGTAGGTCGCGGCGAGCATCAGCGACGCGGCGGTCGCGTCCTCGAACGACACGCCGACGTGCGAGTAGAGCTCCTGGAACGCGGCTTCGCGCGCGCCTGCGCCGCCCGCCGTGATCGGTAGGTACGAGGTCGACATCGCGAGCGGCACGATCGCGAACGACGTGACGAGCGGCAGCTCCGGGTGCAGCGCCGCGACGAACACGTGTCCGGTGAGCGCGACGAATGACTGCGTCACCAGCGAGAGCGCGAGCGCGAAGACGAACGGCCACGGGCGCGAGATCACCGGCAGTCCCGCGAGGATGCGCGCGATCGGCCCCGGCGCGCGCGCCGCGAGCTGACGGCCGAGCGCGATCGCGAGCACCGCGCCGGCGCCCGCCGCGATGCCGATCGCGCTCCACATCAGCACTCCGTCGACGCCTCGGATCGGATGGACGATCGACGCCGTGCCGACGATCAGGAGCAGACCGACGAGGCCGAGCACGCGCTCGACGAACACCACCGCGACACCGCTCGTCGCGCCCGCGGGACCGAACGCGGCGCGCGACGCGACGCCGCGCACCACGTCACCACCGACGCCGCCGGGGAGCCAGACGTTGTAGAAGAAGCCGATGAGATAGAGGCGATAGAGCAGCGCGAACGAGGGCAGCTTCGGCGCCCCGTACGCCGCGAGCAGCGCGCGCCATCGCAGCGTGCCGACGCCCATGTTCACCATCGTGACCGCGATCGCGAGCACGAACGCGAGCCACGAGACGCGCAGGAACGCAGCGCCGAGCGCGTCGAGGCTGACGCGCGAGAGCACCCACGCGAACGCGAGCACCGTCACGACGACGCGCACGATTCGCCAGATCCACTGGCGCGACGTCGCCTTGGGCGTCGGGGTCTCGCTCATCGCGCCGGGCTTGTAGCACGGGTCATCGGAGACGCGCTCCGAGCGCCTCGAGCTCGTGCTCGCGATCCGGATGGAGCGCGCGGTATCGCGAGACGGCGGCGCGCGCGGGCTCGACGAGCCCGTCTCCGAGCTGGATCCACGCGAGCTGCAGCAGCGCGCGATCGTCCCCGCGCGTCGCTTGTGCTTCGAGGAGCTGCATCGCGCGCTCGGGCTCGCCCAGCGCGACGAGGACCGTGGCGAGGGCGCGCACCGCGTCCTCCGCGGTCGCGAAGATCGCGGTGGGATCGTCGACGCGGGGCGGAGGCGCGCGTCGCGGCGAGGCGGTGATGCCCTCGGCGATCGCGGTCACGTCGGGCGGCAGCGGCGCCGACGCGCGTCGCAGCGCGGCGATCGCGAGCGGCGCGTGATCCCGCACCAGCCATCGGCTGGCGCGGGCGAGCTCGACGTCGCGCACCACGCCGTGCCCGAGACCGCCGTACCACGCGGGCACGTCGCGCATCGCGCGCGCCGACGCGCCCGCGGTGCGCTCCGCGAACGCGCGCTCGACGCCGGTCGCGTCGGTGGGGAGCACGAGGTACGCGCCGAGCACGGTCCCGCGGCCCGACACCGGCTCGTCGTGCTCCGACACGATCGCGACGTGCCCGAGCGCGCGATCGATCGCGCCCCGCACCCACGCCGCGCGCCCGCTGCCCGCGCCGCGCGCGGGCGTTCCGTCGAAGCGCGGATGACCGGCGAGCGACCGCCAGTGCCACGACGACGTCGCGAGCCCTTCGACCATCACCGCGACGTCGGGGCGCGCACCTTCGACGTCGCGCGCCTGCATCCACGCGGCCGCGACGAAGTCGCTGCGCGTCACGACGAGCGCGCGCGGCGGAGGCGCGTCGACCAGCGAGAACGCGAGCGTCTCGAGGTGCGTCTGCTCCGCGCGCAGCGCGCTCGCGACGTCGCTCGTCGCGAGCGGTGCGATCACGAGCGCGAGGGCACCGACCGAGAGCGCCCCGCGATGCGCGCGCGACGTCGCGAGCGCGGCCCCGCCGAGCGCGAGCAGGAGCGCCATCGCGGGCGCGGCGTACGCGACGTTGTCGGGGTTCGCGGGCTCGTGCGGCTGGAGGCACGCACCGACGATCGCAGCGCACGCGGCCGCACCGATCACCACGACGCGCTTCGAGCGCGCGCGCGCGAGCACCGCGATCGCGACCCCAACGCCCGCGCCGATCAGCACGTACACGATCGGCTCGACGATCACCGCGGCCCACGACCCGCTGCGCGCGCCGAGGTTCGCGCCGTACGCGCGTCCCGAGAGGTACGCGACGATGCCGTCGAGCGTCGTGGGATCGCCCCACGTGCGCGCGCCTGCGATCGCGCGGACCGGCAAATACGCGATCGCGCCGAGCCCGATCACGCACGCGAGCGCGGCCCACCCGACCCCACGCCACGCGTCGCGCCGCCACCCGATCAACGCCACCGCGCCGATCGCGACCAGCGCGAGCGCGTGCGGCGGATGCACCGCGACCGCGAGCCCCGCGAGCATCGCCGCGATCCGAAGCGCCCGACGATCTCCGCACGCCCAAGCGATCAGCCGTCGCGCGCCCGCGAGCGCCAGCGCGAGCGCGAGCGTGTACACCTCGGGACGCGCGAGCTGCGGCGCGATCGCAGGCGCGACGAGCACCGCGAGCGCGGTCACCGCCGGGAGCACGCGCGCGCCGCGATCGTCGCGCTCGATCGCGTCCCGCACGATCCCGGCGGCCTCGTGCGCCGCCCAGAGCCCCATCGCCGCGCTCAGCAGCGCGATGCGCCACGCGAGCGGACCGAGCGGCACGAGGGTCGCGGCGTATCCGAGCAGCGCGTGCAGCGGCTGCCCGGGCGGATGCCCCGCGCCCAGCTGCGCGGCTGCCGCGACGAGCTCGCCCGCGTCGAAGACGTGCGGGCTCGCGGCCGCGCCCCACGTGAGCGCGATCCCCGCGACGACGAGCAGCGCTGCTTCGAGCCCGCGGGTCGAGCTCAAAGCGTGATGCGCGTGCGCGTGGTCTGGCCGGGGTGCACGTCGATCTGCATCGTGCGGCTCTGGCCCGAGTCGGGGTTCGTGCACACGACGGTGTGACGGCCCGACGCGACGCTCCGGTTGACGATCGGCGTCTGACCGAGCGGGCGACCATCGAGCGTCACGTTGCACCACGGACGCGCGTCGATCGTCACGTTGCCGGGCCCGCCCGCCGCCGCGGCCTCTCCGCCGCCGCCACCCCCACCACCGCCGCCCGCCGCGCGACGCTCGCGCTCGAGATCGATGCGGAGCTCGCTCTGCTCGCCGCCAGCGAGCGCGATCTCGCGCTCGTGCGTGCGGAACCCGTCACGCGCGACGCGCAGTCGATAACGACGCGCCGGCACGCGCAGCACGTACGGGCTGCCCCCGGAGTGCCACTCGGTGTCGAGCTGCACCCGCGCCTCGGGCGGATCGGTCGTGATCGTCACGAGGTGCTCGGTCGCCGCGAGCGGCGTGCGCTCGAGCGTGAGCCGCAC
Source organism: Sandaracinus amylolyticus (assembly GCF_000737325.1). Taxonomy (NCBI): domain Bacteria; kingdom Pseudomonadati; phylum Myxococcota; order Polyangiales; family Sandaracinaceae; genus Sandaracinus; species Sandaracinus amylolyticus. Next base: position 5,984,703 of record NZ_CP011125.1, on the reverse strand, counting down.
CTCTTGCACGGCGCCCGCCGAGACCATCACCGGCGCCGTCTGGGTGACCCACCCGTCGAGCGACACGACGATCGTGTGCTGCACGCCGGGCTCGATGCCCGAGACCGTCGCGGGCGAGACGAGGTCGGTGTCCGCGCCGTCGAGCAGGATGCGCGCGCCGGGCGGCGTCGTCTCGATGCGCGCCACACCCATCGCGCTCGCGCTCGGCCGCTCGAGCGTCGCCGCGATCTCCGCGCGCGCCGCGCTCTCCGTGAGCTCGACCTCCTGGCGGAACGGCGCGAACCCGTCCGCGGTGATCGTCACCGCGTAGCGCCCGAGCGGCAGGTGCTCGATCGTCGCGGGCGTGCGCTCCTCGCGTCGCGATCCGTCGATCAGGATCGCCGCGCCCGGCGGCGTGCTCGAGAGCGCGAGCACGCCCGGCCCGGTCGGCGCCGACGACGCGCCTTGCGTCATCGCGAACCACACCGCGCCCACGGCCGCGACCAGGCCCATCATCGCCATCACGATCCACGGCGCGCGGCTCGGCTGCTTGGTGCGCACGCCCGAGCTCGTGCCCTCGTGCGAGTGGCGCGCTTCTTCCTCGGCCGCTGCCTGCGCCGCGATCACCTCGGCGAGCTGGCGGCCCTCCTGCAGCATCTGGCGCTGCTGCTGCAGCTTCTCGCCGAAGAGCTGCTGCATCCACGCGGCCAGCGAGAGCGGCGACACCTTCAGCTGGTTCTCGCGGATGTAGTCCTCGAGCTCCGCCTGCATGTCGCGCGCGCTCTGGTAGCGGCGCCCCGGGTCCTTCTCGAGCGATCGAAGGATGATCTGCTCGAGCTTCGGATGGAGGTTCGGGTTGAGCGCGCGAGGGCGAGGATACTGGCCCTCCACGATCATCTTCAGCGTGTCCATCTCGCTCGCACCGCGGAACAGCCGCTTCCCGGTGCAGAGCTCGAACAGCATGATCCCGAGCGAGAAGATGTCGCTGCGCCCGTCGAGCGGGAGGCCCTGCGCCTGCTCCGGGCTCATGTAGGGCACCTTGCCCTTGAGCTGCCCCGAGCCGGTGTCCTCCATGTGACTGCGGCCCGCCTTCGCGATGCCGAAGTCGACGAGCTTCACGTCGCCGGTGAACGTGACGAGGATGTTCTGCGGCGAGACGTCGCGATGGACGATGTTCATCGGCTCGCCGTCGAGGTCGCGCTTCTCGTGCGCGTAGGCGAGACCGGCGCAGCACCCGAGCACGATCGCGAGCGCGTGCTCGAGCGGGAAGGCGGTGACCCCGACCTTCTTCATCTGGCGCACGATCGAGCGCAGGTCCTCGCCGTGGATGTGCTCCATGGCGATGTAGAACTGCCCCTCGACCTCGCCGACGTCGTAGATGTGCGCGACGTTCGGGTGGTTGAGCGTCGCGGCGATGCGCGCCTCGGTGAGCAGGAGCTCGATGAACGAGCGATCCTGCGCGAGGTTCGGAAGCACGCGCTTGACGACGATCAGCTTCTCGAAGCCGGCGACGCTGCGCTGCAGAGCGAGGAAGAGCTCCGCCATGCCGCCGGTCGCGAGCTTGCGCATCAGCGTGTATTTGCCGAAGCGCCGCGGCATCCCGTCGATGTCGCTGGCGCCGCCGCTGCCTGCCGCGCCGGGCGGGACGGGAGGCGGGTTCGGGACGGACGCGCGAGCAGTGGTCACGACGAACCTCGGGGACGGCCCGCAGTATGGCACGCCGAATCGAGCACGTGTCAATCGTGCACGCGTCCGCGCCAGTAGGTCATGTGAGGACCCCCGCGCCCCGAAATCGGGCCGAAACGCTTGGGCTTGGCCCCCATGCGCGCCGTCGGCCCCACGCGCGCCGTCGGCCCCACGCGCGCCGTCGGCCCGTCGTGCGCGGTCGGCCCCGGGCGCGCGGTCGGCCCCGGGCGCGCGGTCGGCCCCGGGCGCGCGGTCGGCCCCTCGGCGGCGCCGCCGCCGGCCCAGCCGAGGAGCCCTACCCGAGCGAGAGCAAGCGGGGCTGGGGCCCCGCGCGCAGCGTTTGGGGTGGGGGGCCCCGATCCGGCTCCGCCGGTCGGGGGGAGGGGTCTTCCAAGACCCCTCCCGCAAACTCAGTGCCCCATCGCCGGGCCGGCCGGATGCGGCACCCGGATCAGCACGACGTCCACGTTCTTCAGCTTCGCTTCCGTGCGGTAGTCGTGGATCGCGTCGATCACGTCGGGGTGGATGAAGCGCGAGCGCGTCCCGTCGATCTCGACCACCGCGCCCGTCGGGATCTCCTGCAGCGCCTTGATCACCGCCGCCTTGTTCAGGAACGTGACGTTCTCCGAGAGCTCGATGCGCACGTAGGGCATGCCCGCGTCCGTGTGCTTCTCCTTCGTGATGTAGAAGGGCATCTCGAAGTTGCGCTTCAGGATGAAGAAGATCGCGACCGCCATGCCGATCGCGACGCCCTTCAGCAGGTCCGTCAGCAGGATCCCGAGGAACGTCGCGAGGAAGGGCAGGAACTCGCTCCACCCGCGCCGGAACATCTGCCGGAACAGGCTGACCGGCGAGAGCTTGTAGCCGACGTGCAGCAGCACCGCGGCGAGCGCCGCGAGCGGGATCAGGTTCAGCACCGCGGGCAGCGCGAGCACTGCGAGCAGCAGCAGCGCGCCGTGGGCGAACGCGCTCGCCTTCGTGCGCGCGCCCGACTGCACGTTCGCCGAGCCGCGCACGATCACCGCGGTCATCGGCAGGCCGCCGATCAGGCCGGCGATCATGTTGCCGAGGCCCTGCGCGACCAGCTCGCGGTTGGTCGGCGTCGTGCGCTTGTAGGGATCGATCTTGTCGATCGCCTCGATGCTCAGCAGCGTCTCGATGCTCGCGACCACCGCGAGCGTCGCGCCCGTCGTCCAGATCGCGATGTCGCCGATGCGCGAGAAGTCGGGGAAGCGCAGCGACTCGAGCAGCGCGCCGGGCCCGCCGGTCGGGAGCTGCACCGAGTGCTCGGCCGTGATCACGAGGCCGGGCGCGATCGCCCCGAACACGAAGTTCGCGACCGCGCCGAGGGTCACGACGAGCAGCGGCGCGGGCAGCCACTTCGGCCTCTTCGCGGCCGGGATGCGCTCCCACCCGAACAGGATCGCCAGGCCGATCGCCGCGACGATCAGCGCGCCGAAGCGCAGGTTCGTGATCGCGTACCAGATCTCCTCGATCGTGTTGCGCGAGTCCGAGCCGACGAACGACTCGTCGCCCATGTAGTCGGTGTCGAGCCCGATCGCGTGGGGGAACTGCTTGAGGATCAGCAGCGCGCCGATCGCCGCGAGCAGGCCGCGGATCACGGTCGCCGGGAAGTACCAGCCGATGATCCCCGCGCGCAGCGCGCCGAGCCCGATCTGGAACGCGCCCGCGAGCACCACGGCGAGCAGGAACGACTCGTAGCTCCCGAGCGACTCGATGCCGCTCATCACGATCACGGCGAGGCCCGCGGCCGGTCCGCTCACCGCGAGCGCGGACCCGCTCACGAGCGAGACCACCATGCCGCCCACGATGCCGGTGATCATGCCGGCGAGCAGCGGGGCACCGGACGCGAGCGCGATACCGAGGCAGAGCGGCAGCGCGACCAGGAACACGACGACCGACGCCGGCAGGTCGTGCTTCAGCTGCGACAGCGGCCTCGGCGGCTCGACGTGCGGGCCGACCGAGGGGCGCGCGGGGGGACGGCTGCTGCGGCCCGACGTGGTGGACGAGGACGAGCTCTCGGCGGAATTGGACGAAGCACTCATCGGCGTCGCGAACCTAATGGACGGCCGGCATCGGTTCCAGACGATTCGGGGAAATTTTCCCCGAATGGGTGGTCGGATGTGCGCAAACCGCGGAATGCTTCGAAGATCAGAGCGTCACGAGCGCCGCGCGCGTGGTGCCGACGAGCTCGGCGGCCGCGCCCTCCACGTCTCCGCGCAGCGCGTGCATCGCCGCGCGCAGCGTCTCACGGTGCGCGGTGTCGATCGCGAGGCGCGGGCGGGCCGCGAGGATCTGGATCAGCCGATCCGCGACCACCTCGGGCTCCCGATAGAAGTCCGGCGTGCCGTGCCCGCGCACCCGCTCGAGCACGCCGGGCCACCGCTCCGCGCCCGGGCCCGACACCCGCAGCGCGGCGACGATCTGCGCGTCGTGCAGCGTCGCGACCGCGTCGAGGTACGCGCGTCGCGTCGCGTCGTGATCGAGGAGCAGCCCGTCGAGCAGCATCTCGGTGCCGACGTGCGCGACCGCGCGCGCCGCGCCCCATCCGATGCCGCGCTGCTCGAGCTCCGCGCCCCACGTCGCGCAGATGCGCACGAACGCCGGCGCCGAGTGGAACGCGTCGTCGGTGCGGTGATGCAGCGCGACGCCCGCCGCGAGCTCGTGGTGCGACGGCGTCTCGAGGCGCGCGCGCGACATCGACGCGAAGTCCGGCAGCATCGAGCCCAGCACGAACGCCGGCGCGTCGCCGTGATCGAGCGCGACGTGCGCGTGGCCCACGAAGTTCATCGCCCGTGCTCCGCGAAGAACGCGCGGATGCGCGCCTCGCCCTCGGGCGAGAGCAGCGTCTTCGCGTCGGTGCGCCACGCGACGTCGGGCTCGTTGCCCAGCCACGTGCGCTGGCGCCTCGTGTAGACGCGCGTCGACTTGCGCACGTGCTGCACGGTCTCGTCCCACGGCACGCCGTGCACGAGGTGATCGCGCAGCTCGCGATACCCGACGCTGCCGAACGGACGAACGTCCGCGCCCCATCGCGCGAGCAGCGCGCGCGCCTCGTCGAGCCAGCCTGCGGCGATCATCGCGTCGATCCTCGCGTCGATCCGGGCATAGAGCTCGTCACGCGGGAGGTCGAGGGCGACGTGCAGGTACGGATAGCGCGGCGCACCGAGCGCGTGCTCCGCGCGCAGCTCGCCGAGCGGGCGTCCCGTCTGCTCGAAGACCTCGAGCGCGCGCACGATGCGCAGCTCGTCGTTCTCGTGGATCGCGGACGCCGCGCGCGGATCGATCTCGCGCAGTCGCGCGTGGAGCGCCGCGGTGCCGAGCGTGCGCGCGTCGGCCTCCAGCCGCGCGCGGATCGCGGGATTGGGCGCCGGCAGGTCGACGAGCCCACGCAAGAGCGCGCGCTGCCAGAGCCCGGTGCCTCCGACGACGATCGCGATCTTCCCGCGCGCGTCGAGATCCGCGATCGCCGCGTCGGCGAGCGCGGCGTACCGCGCGGCGTCGATCTCCTCGTCGGGATCGATCACGTCGACGAGGTGGTGCGCGATGCCGCCGAGCTCCTCGGGCGTCGCCTTCGCCGAGCCGATGTCGAACCCGCGATAGACCTGCACGCTGTCGCAGCCGATCAGCTCGCCGCCGAGCGTCCGCGCGAGCTCGATCGCCGCGCCGGTCTTGCCCGACGCGGTCGTGCCCGCGACCACGAGCACCGGAGGTCTAACGTCCCACACGACGCGCGAGCTCGAGGAACGAGATCTCGTAGGCCACCGGGCGACCGTGCGGGCAGTGCCGCGCGAAGTCGCCCACGCGATCGAGCGCGCGCAGCAGCTCCTCGCACTCGCGCGGCGAGAGCGTGTCGCCCGCGCGGATCGCGCCGTGGCACGCCATCGTCGCGATCGCGGTGTCGATCGCGTCGCCGAACGCGCGCTCGCCGCTCATCGCGAGCTGCGCGAGCACGTCGTGCACGAGGCGCTCGGGCGACGCGCGCTTCACCAGCGCGGGCACCGCGTGCACCGCGAGCGTCGTGTCGCCGATGCGCGCGAGCTCGAGGCCCAGCGCGAGCAACGTCTCCGCGCGCTCCTCGACGAGCGTCGCCTCCGACGGCGCGACCTCGACGCGCTCCGGGATCAGGAGGCGCTGCATCGCGATCTCGCGCGACTCGTGCTGCTGCCTCAGGCGATCGAACCGCACGCGCTCGTCGGCCGCGTGCTGATCGAGCACGTACAGCCCGTCGTGCGCCTCGCACACGACGTACGTGCGCGCGACCTGCCCCACGACGCGCAGCGCGCCGAAGAACCCCGGCTTCGGGAGCAGCGACGGACCTTCCGCGGCGCGCGACGTCAGCGCGCTCAGCGCGGAGTAGGGCAGCGGCGTGCTCGGCGCAGCCGCGGGCTCGATGGTCCTCGCCGGCGCGGGCGAGTCGACCGCGAGCCCCCACGGGTCGCTCTCGGGCGTGCTCTCCTCCTTCGGGCCCACCCCGAGGCGCTGCGCCCAGAAGTCCGCGCCGCGCGACGACGGCCCGCGGAACGGCGACGTGCCGAGCCCCTGCGCGAGCACGCGCGTGATCGCGTCGAGCACCGCGCGCGCATCGTCGAAGCGCACCTCGGCCTTCTGCGGGTGCACGTTCACGTCGACGCGCTCGGGCGCGATCCGCACGTACACCACGCCGACCGGATAGCGCCCCGCGGGCAGCACGCTCCCGTACGCGAACGCCACCGCGCGAGCGAGCGCACGATCGCGCACCGGACGACCGTTCACGTACAGGTGCAGCTGCGCCGCGCCGTTCCTCGCGCGCTCCGGCGCCGAGAGGAACGCCTCGATCTCGATCGCGTCGCGCACGCCCTCGATGCGCGCCAGCGACTCTTCGGGGAAGAGCAGCGCCGCGCGCTTGCCGAGCTCGCTCGTCGGCAGGAGCTCGAGCGCCACGCGCCCATCGCGCACCAGCGTCAGTCGCAGCGACGCGTCCGCGAGCGCCGCGCGCACCAGCGCCTCGCGCACGTGCGCGCTCTCGGTGCCGACCGCCTTCAAGAACTTCCGTCGCGCGGGCACGTTGAAGAACAGATCGCGCACCGTGACCGTCGTGCCCGGCGCGCATCCGATGTCGCGCACGTCGGGCTCGGCGCCGCCCTCGATGCGCACCTCGGTGCCCGCGACCGCGTCGCGGGTGCGCGTCGCCAGCGAGAAGCGCGACACCGACGCGATCGACGGCAGCGCCTCGCCGCGGAACCCGAGCGTCGCGATGCGCTCGAGGTCCTCGCGCGCCGCGATCTTGCTCGTCGCGTGGCGCCGCACCGCGAGGCGCGCGTCGTCCTCGCGCATCCCGTGCCCGTCGTCGCTCACGCGCACGAGCGCGATCCCGCCGCCCTCGATCTCGACCTTGATCGTGCGCGCGCCCGCGTCGATCGCGTTCTCGACGAGCTCCTTCACGACGCTCGCCGGTCGCTCGACGACTTCGCCCGCCGCGATCTGATCGGCGAGGTCGTCGGGCAGGATGCGCACCGGTCGCATGGCGGGCGACTCTACCAGCCTCGCGGATCTGCGCCCAAAGAGCTGGAAATCACACGCGCTTTCACACGATCGACCCAGGTGTCTCGATTGACCCGCCGCGCGGAACGGGTGTAGCGTCGCCTCGCTCACCGAGGGATCCGCTCGTGGCCGTGATGAAGATCTGCCCCGCCTGCAAGACCGAGTTCCAGGGGGGCGAGGTCTTCTGCCCGAACGACGGAGCGCGGCTCCAGACGCCCTCGCAGCTCGCCGTGCCGCCGCTCGACGCGAGCGACGTGATGGTCGGACAGATCCTCGACGATCGCTACCGCATCCTGCGCCGCATCGGCGAGGGCGGCATGGGCATCGTCTACGAGGCCGAGCACGTCATCATCGAGAAGCGCGTCGCGCTCAAGGTGCTGCGCGACGACTTCAGCTCGCGCCCCGAGGTCGTGCAGCGCTTCCGGCAGGAGGCCAAGAGCGCCTCGAAGATCGGCAACGCGCACATCGTCGACATCTCGGACTTCGGCGAGACGCCCGCCGGCGCGATCTACTTCGTGATGGAGCTGCTCGAGGGCGAAGACCTCGCGAACGTGCTCCAGCGCGACTCGACCATCCCGCTCCATCGCGCGGCGGACATCCTCTCGCAGTGCTGCGTCGCGCTCGGCGCCGCGCACGCGAAGGGCATCGTCCACCGCGACATGAAGCCCGAGAACGTCTTCCTCGTCACCCGCGACGGCCGCCCCGACTTCGTGAAGATCGTCGACTTCGGCATCGCGAAGATGAGCGACATCGAGACCCAGGGCGCGCCGGGTCGGAAGCTCACGAAGACCGGCATGATCTTCGGCACGCCCGAGTACATGTCGCCCGAGCAGGCCGCGGGGAAAGAGCTCGATCACCGCGTCGACGTCTACGCGCTCGGCGTGATCTTCTTCGAGATGCTGACGGGACGCGTGCCCTTCGTGGGCGACACGTTCATGGGCATCCTGACGCAGCACATGTTCGAAGAGCCGCCGCGCATGACGGCGGTGAACCCGAGCGTGAGCGTCGACCCGTCGGTCGAGGGCTTCATCGATCGCGCGCTCGCGAAGGATCCCGCGCATCGCTTCCAGACGTGCGAGGAGATGCGCGACGCGCTCTCGCGCGCGCTCGGCGGCGAGGACGTGCGGGGCGGCACGTTCGTCGGCTACGGCGAGCCGGTGAAGTACAAGCCGAAGGGCGCGCGCGCGGTGTCGCCCCAGGCCGTCACGCAGGAGCTCCCCGCCGCGGGCGGCAAGCGCGGCGGGCTCGGCTTGGCGATCGGGATCGGCGCGGGCATCGGCATCGCGACGGTCGCGGGCGTCGGGCTGTGGCTGATGGGCGGCGGCGCGGAGGCGAACGGCGCGACGACGCCGGTCGCCGAGCCGCCGCGCGGATCGCCCGAGGTCGTCCCGAGCGCGACCGACGCGGGCCACGCGGAGGCGACGATCGACGCAGGCGCGAGCGAGGTCGCGACGACGCCGAGCGAGCCCGACGCGGGACCCTCGGCGATCGCGGTGCGCGTCGTGACGCGCCCCGAGGGCGCGCGGGTGTGGGTGGTGGGCCGCGGCGACGTCTGCCAGGAGACGCCGTGCACCTTCGAGACGGCGCCCGGCGAGACGATCACGGTGCGCGCGCGCCAGGGCCGCAGCGAGGGCGAGATCGAGCTCACGCCGGAGGGCGCGACCGAGCTCACGATCCCGCTCCGCGCGGCCCGCGCCGCCGGCGGCGGCGGCCGCACGAAGCAAGACGACGGCGCCGGCAGCGGCGGCCACGGCGACCTGAAGATCCCCGACGTCTTCCGCCGCCCGCGCTGACCGTTCCGCCCGCCTGCGCGGATCACGCTCGAGCGACGACGCGCGCGTCGTTCCCGAACACCACGACATCAGGTCGACCGCGCTCTCCAATCCCGCGCGAAGCGCGCACACGCGCGTAGCGCGGTGCTACGCGCGAGCGTCCGGGCCGCGGCGAAGCGCGGACCGGCCGCGAGCCATCGACACCTCAGCCAGCGAGGCGGCAGACCCCGCGTACCGGGCGTGAGGGGATGGGTCCGGCGGCCTCGTGCGACGGGGGCCTCCGAGGCCGACCACGGACTGACGACAGCATCGCGGCAGAGCGCGAAGCGCGCGCCGCGATGCGCCCACCGCGTCCCGACGCTCACGGCCGCGCGTGAGGCAGCCCGCGAGCACCCGGCTGCCGGACCCATCCCCTCACGCCATCCACCGAGAGCTCACCGCTCTTCCGAGCGCCCTCACCAGGCCAGCCACATCGCGATCAGCACGTACAACGGAACCAGCACCGCGATCGCCTGCAGCGCATACCCGAAGAAGAGCGGCATCCGGTAGCCCGACTCCTCGGCGATCGCCTTCACCATGAAGTTCGGGCCGTTCCCGATGTACGTGTTCGCGCCCATGAAGACCGCGCCCAGCGAGATCGCGGTCAGGAACGTCGCGGGCACGCCGACCACGTCCGCCGGGAGCTGAAGCGCCTGCGCGGCGCTGAGGAACGTCAGGTACGTCGGCGCGTTGTCGAGCACCGACGACAGCGCGCCGGTGACCACGAAGAATTGCCACGGCGCCCCGAGGCCGAGCTCGTCGCCGCGCGCCTCGAGCAGCGCGAGCGCCGGCACCATCGTCACGAAGATCCCCGCGAAGAGGATCGCGACCTCGAGGATCGGCGCCCACGTGAAGCCGTTCGCGGTGCGCGCCTCGCGCGGCGCGGCGCGCAGGCTCAGCAGCGCCATCCCGACCATCACGATCTCGCGCCACGGCGACGGCAGGAACACCGCCGCGATCACGCCCGCGAGGTACACGACGTTGATCGCGCCGCCCACCCGCACCGGCACCGCCTCGGCGCGATCTCGCGCGAGGGTGTCGCGCGTCTCGAGCGCGTACGCGCGGCGATCGACGACCCAGAAGAGCGCGACGAGGTACCCGACCGCGAGCACCCAGTACGGCGCGAGCCCCAGCGTCCAGGTGAACGGCACGCCGCGCAGGTAGCCGAGGAAGAGCGGCGGATCGCCGAGCGGCGTGAGCAGCCCGCCGCAGTTCGACACGATCAGGATGAAGAAGAAGGGGACGTGCGTGTTGTTCTTCCGCTGCTTGTTGGTGCGCAGCAGCGTGCGGATCAGCAGCATGCTCGCGCCGGTCGTGCCGACGAAGTTCGCGAGCACCGCGCCGAGCGCGAGCAGCCCCGCGTTGCGGCCCGGCGTGCCCTCGAGATCGCCGCTCACGTGGATGCCGCCCGCGATCACGTAGAGCGATCCCAGCAGCACGAGGAACGAGACGTACTCGAGCATGCTGTGCGCGAGCGCGTGCGAGTCGACGAACAGCAGCCACAGCGCGATCGGCAGCGACACCGCGGCCGTGTAGATCGCGCGGTTGCGGTTCGACTCCCACCAGTGCGAGAGCGCGAGGGGCAGCACCGCGATCCCGCCGAGCATCAGCGCGAACGGGATCACCGACCAGAGCGGAGTGGACGCGCCGAGACCGTGCATCGCAGCCGCGTTCTAGCGGATCACGAGCGCGAGCACGATCCGGGAGCGATCCGGCCGTCGCGCGCTGCGATCGTCGTCGAGATCGCACGGCGTCGTGCCGAGACTCCGAGCCGGATCGGGCTCGCGAGGTGCGCGAACGCCCCGGAGCCGCAGTGATCGATCGCGATCTCGACGCGGATCGACGTCACGTTCGTGCGATCTCGATCGAGAGTCGACGAGATCGACGTCGGCGGACCTCCGGAGATCGCAGTTTTCTCGGGCAAACCGGCCGATCTCGAGGGACGTCACCATTCTTGGGGTTCGCGGTGGTGATCGGGTGGGGTCCTCGGTGGTGATCCGATGGGGTCCGATCCCAACGATGGTGACGTCCTCGGTGGTCGTCCGACCAGCGCCGTTCCCAACGATGGTGACGTCGGCGGTGGTCGCGCGAGGGGTCGGACCTGGTGCGTGGTCCAGGTCGAGCTGGTGGGTGGTCCAGGTCGAGCCGGTGCGTGGTCCAGGTCGACCTGGTGCGTGGTCCGGATCGACCTGGTGAGCCCACGGGATCGACGTCGCGGTGCGGTGAGATCCGGGCCGCGTGATCACATCATCGTGCAGGCGCCGCCGGTGCAGGTCTGACCGGCGTTGCAGGGCGGGCCGTCGCCGCACTGGCAGTCGCCGTCGACGCACGAGTCGGCGCGCATCGCGTCGCAGGGGCTGTTGCACGCGCCGCAGTGCGCGAGCGACGACGAGGTGTCGGTCTCGCAGCCCGCGGCCGTCGTGCAGTCGTCGAAGTCCGCGTCGCAGCTGCACGTGCTGCCGCTGCAGCCCGCGTTCGGGCCGCAGTCGTTGCCGCACATGCCGCAGTGCGCGTCGGTGGTGCGGAGGTCGGTCTCGCAGCCCGCGGTCGCGGTGCAGTCGCCGAAGCTCGGCGTGCAGCTGCAGTTGCTGCCGACGCAGTCGGAGCCCGGTCCGCACGCGTTGCCGCACATGCCGCAGTGCGCGTCGTTGGTGCGGAGATCGGTCTCGCACCCTGCCGCCGCGGTGCAGTCGCCGAAGTTGGCGGCGCAGCCGCACGCGCTGCCGGCGCACGTGGAGTTCGGACCGCAGTCGTTGCCGCAGCCGCCGCAGCTCGTCGGGGTGATGCGCAGGTCGGTCTCGCACCCTGCGGCCGCGGTGCAGTTGCCGAAGCTCGGCGCGCACACGCAGCCGCTGCCGACGCAGCTCGCGTTCGGGCCGCAGTTGTTGCCGCACATGCCGCAGTGCGCGGCGGTGGTGCGGAGGTCGGTCTCGCACCCCGCGACCGCGCTGCAGTCGCCGAAGCTCGGCGCGCACATGCACGCGCCGCCGGCGCACGTCGCGTTGGGGCCGCAGTCGTTGCCGCAGCGGCCGCAGTGCGCGGCGGTGGTGCGGAGATCGGTCTCGCAGCCCGCGCTCGCGTTGCAGTCGCCGAAGCTGGGGAGGCAGACGCAGCTGCGCGCGCTGCACGTCTGGTTGGCGCTGCACGCGATGCCGCAGCCGCCGCAGTTCGAGACCGAGGTGCGGAGGTCGGTCTCGCACCCGAGCGTCGCGGCGCTGCAGTCGCCGAAGTTGGTGTCGCACGCGCACCCGCCGCTCGAGCACGTCGCGTTGGTGCCGCACTCGTTGCCGCACCCGCCGCAGTGGAGCTCGTCGCTGCGGGTGTCGACCTCGCATCCGTTGCTGTCGACGCCGTCGCAGTTGGCGCGGGCCGCGGTGCAGCTGCCGGTCTGGCAGGTGCTGTCGACGCACACCGCGCTCGCGCCGGCGCGCATGCAGACGTTGCGGCACGCGCCGCAGTGGCTCGAGTCGGTGCGGGTGTCGACCTCGCAGCCGGTCGCGGGGTTCGCGTCGCAGTCGGCGAAGCCGGCGTCGCAGGTGCAGCGGCCGGCGACGCAGCTCGAGCTCACGCCGCAGACGTTGCCGCAGACGCCGCAGTTGTTCTCGTCGGTCTGGGTGTCGACGCAGCCCGCGCCGCAGCACGTCGCGCCGCTGTCGCAGGGGCGGCCGAGCGTGCCGCACGAGCACGACCCGTCGACGCAGCGATCGGACGCGTCGTCGCAGGCGAGGCCGCAGAAGCCGCAGTTGTCGACGTCGGTCTGGAGATCGCGGCAGCCCGCGCCGCTGCAGCACGTGGTGCCGCTGGTGCACGCGCCGAGCGCGCCGCCCTGCGAGCTGCAGTCGCACACGCCGCCGATGCACACGTCCGCGACGACGTCGCCGCCGGGCACGTTGCACGCGACGCGGCAGCCGCCGCAGTGGAAGACGCTCGTGAGGAAGTCGGTGACGCACGCGCCGGTGCCCGCGCACGTCGGGCCGAGGCGCGCGTCGCCGAGCACGCAGCCGCTCGGGCCGTAGGGCAGGCCCGCGACCGGGGTGCCGAGCACCTCGTTGGTGGTGCCGTCGCAGTCGTCGTCGAGCGTGTTGCAGACCTCGGCCTGGCCCGGCGCCTGCGCTGCGTCGTCCGGGCCGCAGTCGGCGGGCGGGACGTACTGATCGGCGTCGGTGTCGCCGCCCGCGCAGTCGACGTCGGCGATGCAGCTCTGCGCGATGCCGTCGCCGCAGCGCTCGGGCGCGCCGGGGTAGATGCTCGCGCTGGTGTCGTCGCAGTCGGCGCCGCCGGCGGCGAGCGACGCGAAGCCGTCGAGATCGGCGTCGCCCGAGGGGCACGCGGAGTCGGTGCCGTTCTGGTCCTCGTCGAGCCCGTTGCCGCAGAAGTCGATCGCGCCGGGGTGGATGCCGGCGTCGCAGTCGTCGCAGTCGCAGTCGGTGCGCGCGCAGCCCGCGCCGGGGGCGACGTCGGTGCACGCGGGCGAGCCGTCGCGGTCGAGATCGTCGTCGGTGCAGTCGGGCGCGTCGTCGACGAACCCGTTGCAGTCCTCGTCGCGCGCGACGGCGTCCGGATCGTCGCGCGGGGTGCACACCTCGACCGCGCCCGGGAAGATCTCGGGGTCGGTGTCGTCGCAGTCGGGCGAGCCGCCGGTCTCGCGATCGGCCTCGAAGCCGTCGCCGTCCTGATCGCAGATGCCGTCGCGGCCGTCGCAGTCCTGGTCGACGCCGTCGCGACAGATCTCGGTCGCGCCCGGGTTGATCTCGCGGACGCCGTCCTCGCAGTCGCAGGTGCCGGGCGCGTCGGCCGCGCTGCAGGAGCGCCAGTCGTCGCGGTCGCGGTCCTCGCACTCGGCGTCGCGGCCGTCGCAGTCCTGATCGACGTCGTCGCGGCAGAGCTCGGGCGCGCCGGGGTGGATCGTGGCGTCCGCGTCGTCGCAGTCGGCGCCCTCGGAGGCGTCGCACGCGAAGTCGCACGACGTGGTGCGGCCTTCTTCGCCGGGGTCGCGGCAGGTCGCGCCGGGATCGACGGGGAACGCGTCGCCGTCGGCGTCGAGGTCCGCGCCGATCGGACCGACGAGCAGCACGGTGTCGCGCACGACGCCGCCCGCGTCGTAGCAGCGCGTGGCGACGAAGCGCTGGGTCGCGTCTCGCCCGGTCGCGACGACGTGCACGAGCGCGCGCATCGGGCCCGGCAGCGGCACTGCGATGCGCACCGGCTCGCCGGTCTGGATGTCCTCGGCGCTGCGGCGCACCGGGCGCGGGCTGGTGCGCGTGGGCGGGCGCTCGCCCGAGAGATCGATGACCGTGACCTGCAGCGTCTCGACGTCGCCCTGGGAGCGGGCCTCGATCAGCACCGCGTGCTCGGGCTGGGCGCAGCCCGGCAGTGTTGCGGCGGTGCAGACGAGGATCGAAGCGAAGAGCGCGCGCGCGCGACCTGGCGACACGCGAGCATCGTATCAGAACCGGCTCTCGCGCACGGTGGCCGCAGCTCTGCGCCCATGACAGATTCGCCGCGGTGACGTTCGGTTACGTCGGATACGTCTGGGCCATCCTGGGCTGCGCGTCGGTCGTGCTGTTCCTCTCGGCGATCGGCATCGGGCTCTATGTGATCGGCAAGCGCGCGGAGCGCCGCGGTCCTCGCACCGTGGTGCGCTCGCTCTCCGGACGCGACGATTCTTCCAATCCTCCCTCGAACGCCACGCGGTGACCATGGAGACGATCGAGACGCACTCGACGCGATCGAGTGCGGAGGCCGGCGATCTCGGCCTCGCGAAGACGTTGCGCGACCTGCAGTGGTCGCGCGTGGTGGAGGCGGTCGCGGCGCGCTGCGCGGGGCCGCTCGGCGCCCGGCTGACCTCGCTCGCGCTCGCGCCCGATCTCGCGACCGCGCGGGTGTCGATGGAGGAGACGCGCGAGGCGCTCGCGCTGCGCAACGACGGCGAGCCGCTGCCGCTGAGCGGGATCCGCGACGTGCGGTCGAGCCTCGATCGGGTGGCGCGCGCGGGCTCGCTCGAGGGGATCGCGCTGCGCGATCTGCGGGTGACGCTGGGCGCGGCGCGCACGCTGCGGCTCTTCCTGGCGCGGCGGCGGGATCGCGCGCCCGCGCTGGTCGCGGCGTGCCCGATCGATCCGACGCTCGACTCGCTCGAGGAGGAGATCGGCGCGGCGATCGAGGCCGACGGGACGGTGAGCGATCACGCGTCGCCCGAGCTGCGCCGGCTGCGTCAGGAGGTCGCGAACCTCCGCGCGAAGATCATCGCGCGCCTCGAGCAGATGCTGATCGAGCACGGCGACGTCGTGCAGGATCGCTTCCACACGATCCGCGACGGCCGCTACGTGCTGCCGATGCGCACCGACGCGCACGACAAGATCCCAGGCATCGTGCACGGCACGAGCGGCAGCGGCGCGACGGTGTTCATCGAGCCGCGCTCGCTGATCGAGCAGCAGAACCGGCTGACGCTCGCGCTCGGCGAGATGGAGGCCGAGGAGGCGCGCATCCTCGCGCAGCTGAGCGAGCTGGTGCGAGAGCGCCTGCCCGAGCTGCGCGCGGCGGTGGACGCGCTCGATCGCGCGGATCTGCGGAGCGCGTCGGCGCGGCTCGCGGAGGACCTGAAGGCGCGGGTGCCGGACCTGGTGCCCGAGGCGCGCATCGACGTGAAGGACGCGCGGCATCCGCTCTTGATCCTCGAGGGGATCGACGTGGTGCCGAACGATCTCGCGCTCGCCGCGGGGAACGCGCTGGTGCTCTCGGGGCCGAACGCGGGCGGCAAGACGGTCGCGCTCAAGCTGATGGGCGTGTTCGCGCTGATGGTGCGCGCGGGACTGCCGGTGCCGGCGCAGGAGGGCGCGGTCGTCGGGTTCTTCGATCCGGTGCTCAGCGACGTCGGCGACGAGCAGTCGATCGAGAAGAACCTCAGCACGTTCTCGGCGCACGTGCGGCGCCTCGCGACGATCCTCGACGAGGCGGGACCGCACGCGCTGGTGCTGCTCGACGAGGTCGCGACGGGCACCGATCCCGGCGAGGGCGCGGCGCTCGCGTGCGCGGTGGTGGACTCACTGTGCCGGCGCGGCGCGGCGCTCGCGGTGACGACGCACTACGAGCCGCTCAAGGCGATGGCGCTGAGCGATGCGCGGCTGCGCAACGCGTCGGTGGGCTTCGACGTGGCGCGCATGGCGCCGACGTTCCACGTGCGGATGGACGTGCCGGGCGCGTCGAGCGCGCTCGCGGTGGCGCAGCGCTTCGGGCTCGATCGTGTGGTGATCGAGCGCGCGAAGGAGATGCTCCCCGAGCAGGCGCGCACGTTCGACGCGCTGGTGCGGCGGCTCGAGCAGCAGCACGACGAGGTCTCGAGGGAGCGCGAGGCGCTCGCGCTCGAGCGTCGCGCGCTCGAGAGCGAGCGGACGCGCGTGCAGGACGAGCTGCGCAAGCTGAAGGAGCGCGAGGAGCGGAAGCTGACCGACGAGGGCCAGCGCCTGCTCAAGATGATCCGCGAGACGCGTGACGAGGTGCGCTCCGCGCGCACGGCGATGCGCAAGAAGGAAGGCGATCAGGCGCTCGTCGAGGAGGCGCGCAAGGCGGTCGAGCGCGCGGCGCTGCGCACGCGCGAGGGCGATCTCGCGGGGGCGATCGCGCCCGAGGCCGCGCCCGAGGAGCGCGGAGCGCCCGCGACGGCGGGCGCGCTCGGGCCCGGCGTGCGCGTGTGGGTCCCGCGGCTTCGCGCGGAGCTCGAGATCGTCGAGGGGCCGACCCGCGGCCGCGTGCGCGTCGCGTCGGGCGCGGTGAAGCTCTGGGCGAACGTCGACGAAGTGCGCGTGCTGGGCGCGGACGGCGGCGGCGAGGGCGCGGCGAGCAAGGCCGCCGAGCCGGCGAAGACCGAGAAGCGTCGCGAGACGCCGACCCCTGCGCACGCACCGCCGCCCGCGGCGGAGCCGATCGCGGTGCGCACCGACTCGAACACGCTCGATCTCCGTGGTCTGCGCGTCGACGAGGCGCTCGGGCTGGCGGAGTCGTTCCTCGATCGCCTCTACGGGAGCGGCGAGAAGATCGGCTTCCTGGTGCACGGCGTCGGCACTGGCGCGCTGCGCGATGCGGTGCGCGACTACCTGCGCGGCGCGACGCGCTACGTGAAGCGATGGCGCCCGGGGGAGAGCGACGAGGGCGGCGATCGCGTGACCGTGGTGCAGATCGCCTGACCCGAGCGCGCGCCCGGCGACGTCGGCCGGGCGCGCTACCGATCGAGCCGCATCGGAGCTCAGCTCTCGGCGACGTCTCGCACGAGCGCTTGCAGCTCCTCGAGGCGGAACGGCTTCTCCACGCGCGGGTTGGGCACGCGATCGAGGAACGCGCGCGCCTCCGGCGTGTACGCCCCGCCCGTCATGAAGATCATGCGGGCGGCGACGTCGGGCAGGGTGCCCGAGAGCCAGTCGTGAAGGTCCATCCCCGAGACGTCGCGCATCGCGAGGTCGCAGAGGATCGCATCGAAGCTCGCGTCGCGCTCGAGCCGCTCGCGTGCTGCGGATCCCGACGTGACCACGTCCACGTCGTGCTCGTCGCCGAGCAGGATCTGAAGCGTCCGCGCGAGGTGCGGCTCGTCGTCGACGATCAGGAGACGCCGACGGCGCCCCTGCCGAGCGGGCTTCTCGGTCGAGATGCTCGCCATGTCCATTTTACCCCCCACTCCCGCCCCCCCGGGCAGAGGGGCAGCCTAGCAACATGAGGGCGCAAAATTCAATCGCCCTTCGCTCACGCTCGATCGCTTCCCAAGCGATCACACGCTGATGCACTCTCGATCGGCGATGCGCTCGCGCGCCGCGTCTCTCGTGCTCGTCGCCATCATGGGGATGGTCGCGTGCGATCGACAGACGTGGCGTGACGCCCCGCGCGCGTGGTCCGACGCGCAAGAGCGATGGCACACGCAGCGCGATCCCGACGCGTGGCGCGCGTGGGACGCGATCGATCGGGCGACGCCCGAGGGACGCGAGGCGCACCGACTGCTCGCCGAGGCGGACGCGCTCTATCGCGAGGGGATCGCGCGCGTCGACGAGGGCGATCCCGACGCGCGGCGATCGTTCGAGGACGCGCTCTTGCTCGCGCCGATGGATCCGCGGCTGAACCTTCCGCTCGCGCGCGCGTTCCGGCGGCGCGCCGATCTGGACCCCGAGAACCCGCACCTCTTCATCCGCGCGGCGTTCACGTACCGGAAGTTCTTGCTGCTCGTGCCCGACGATCCCGACGCGGCGATCGCGCGCCGCGAGCTCGAGCAGCTCGACCCAGAGGCCGCGGCCTGGCTCGACGCGCTGGGGCCCGAGCCGCAAGCGACGAGCACGACGAGCGGCGCGGATGCCGCGTCGTGGCTCGCGCTCACGTCGCTGGTGCTCGCGCTGATCGCGCTCGTGCTCCTGGTGCTGCGGCCGAGCCGTCGGATGCGGTCGCTCGAAGAGCTCGCGTCGTCGCGCCCCGAGCTGCATCCGGCGATCGCGTACCTCGTGTCGGGCCTGCGGCACGAGCTGCTCAAGCATCGCATCGGCGCGGTCGCGAGCGCGGTGGAGGCGCTCGCGGAGGGGCGCGCGAGCGTGCCGCAGCGCGAGTTCGTGAGCGGTCGGCTCTTCGGCGGCGAGCCGCTGCGCGATGCGTGGGACGGGCACCTGCGCGCGTTCGAGCGAGCGCTCGGGCCGGAGCTCGATCTGCATCGGCGCGATCGCGAATTCGCGCGCGCCGGTAAGGCGATCGTCGCGATCGCGAAGCTGGAGGGCGCGCTGCGCGCGGGCGATGCGAGGGCGATGGCGAAGCTGCGCCGCGCGCACGAGGAGCTGCGCGCGCTCGATCGGCGGCTCGCCACGCTCGTCGCGAAGCTGGTGCGCACGAAGGTCGACGCAGGGTTGTTGCGAGACGTCGTCGACGAGGTGCGCAAGGAGTACGCGCCGTCGCGCGTGGCGCTCGACGCACTCGCGATCGAAGCGCCCGATCCCGCGCCGGCGATCGAGGTGTTCCGGGTCGATCTCGTGCTCGTGCTGAAGAACGTGGTGCGCAACGCGATCCTCGCGGTGGGTCGGAGCGATGCGCCGCGTCGCATCCGGCTCGACGTGCGCACCGAGCTCGAGCCGACGGGCGAGGAGAACGTCGTGGTGCGGGTGCACGACACGAGCCCCGACGCGCTGACGACCGAGGCGATCTACGAGCGACGCGTGGGCAGCGGGCTCGGGCTCGTGACCGCGGCGCTGAGCCGATACGATGGCGCGATCGTGGTCGAGCCGGGTGAGACGGGCTGGTCGAAGGCGGTCGCGCTGCGCTTCTTTCGTGTGTACGACGAGCCCTCGTCGCGCGCGGAGGCCGCGTGAAGATCCTGCTGATCGAAGACGGGCAGGAGTACGAGGAGTTCGCGCGGCTCTTCCTGGCCGATGCGTGCGATATCGCGGCGGCGCACTCCGCGTCCGAAGCGCTGTCGCGCGCGGCGGAGACGCGCTTCGACGCGTTCCTCGTCGATCTGCGGTTCGAGCGCGCGCCGCAGGAGGCGCTCGTCGGCGATCTCGAGGACACGGCGCGCCGCCTGTTCGGCGGTGATCGCGCGCGTGCGCTGCGGTGGCTGAAGGATCAGCAGGGCACGCTGGTGCTCGCGGAGCTGCGACGCGCCGGTCACGCGCAGCCCGCGCTCTTCGTGCACGACTTCCCGGCGCAGCGGCTCGCGAACCTGCGTCGTCTCTACGGCGACGTGCGCGCGGTGCCCGGCTTCGACGCGGCGGCGATCCGCGAGGCGCTCGGAGTCGCGCGATGAGCGAGGCGCGACGGCTCGCCGCGACGCTGCTGCACGACGTCGGCAAGTACGTCGCGCGCACCGCGCGCAACCTTCGCGACGGGCAGATGATCGACGGGCTCTTCGCGTCGATGTTGTTGCGCGACGTGTACGAGACGTACCGCGGGGCGCGTGCATCGGCGCGCTTCGAGGAGCTCGCGCGGCCGCTCGCGGCGATCGCGCCCGACGCGCGGCTCGACGACGTGCGCACGCGCCTTCGTGCGATCGACGCGCGCGAGGCCGACGCGCGCGCCGGGGACGCGGCTGCGCTGAGCGCGATCGCCCGCGACGCGCGCGCGATCGAGGAGACGCTGCGCGCGATCGCGCGCGAACGGACGTCATGAGCGCCACCCGCCCCAAGCTGCTCGTCATCGACGACGGGGATCGTTACGTCGAGCTCGCCCACGCGCTCTTGCGCGACTACGACTACGCGACGCGCTGCGATCAGCCCGGGCCTTGCTGGGACTGCGCGCGTCGCACCGGGTGCACGCTGACGCACGCGCACGACGCGCGCGAGGCCGAGGAAGCGCTCGCGCGACACCGCGACGTCGACGTCGTGCTGCTCGACGTCGCGTTCGACGTGCCCGAGGAACGCTTGCTCCCGTCCGACGAGCCGGACCTCGAGCGTCGGCGGCGCCTCCAGGGCATCGACATCCTCGCGCACCTGCGGCGCGCGCGCGGCGAGCTGCCCGTCGTGCTGATGACGTCGGAGGAGGAGATCGCGTTCGAGGACGCGGCGGAGGCGCTCTCGGTCGACGAGTTCGCGACGCTCGCGGGAGAAGCGGCGTACGACGCGCGCGCTCTCTCGCTGCTCGTGGAGCGCGTGCTCGCGCGACGTCGCGACTCGCCGGAAGCGGGCGGGTACACGTGGGGCGGCGCCGCGACGATGGCGCGCCTGCGCCGCGATGCGCTCGCCCTCGCGCGCACGTCGCTGCCGATGTTGATCCTCGGCGAGACCGGCACCGGCAAGAGCGCGCTCGCGGAGCGCGTCATCCATCCTGCGACGCGGCGCACGGGGCCCTTCGTCGCGGTCGACCTCGCGGCGATCCCCGAGACGCTGATCGCGTCGGAGCTCTTCGGCACGACACGCGGTGCGTTCAGCGGCGCGGTCGATCGTCGCGGTCGCTTCGAGGAGGCGAGCGGCGGCACGCTCTTCCTCGACGAGATCGGGAACCTGCCGCCCGAGGCGCAGCGCATGTTGCTCCTCGCGCTGCAGGACGGACGCATCACGCGGCTCGGTGAGACCGCGCCACGCGCGGTCGACGTGAAGCTGATCGCGGCGACGAACGCGGACCTGCGCGCGAAGGTGACGAGCGGCGCGTTCCGCGCCGATCTCTACGCGCGCCTGAACCCCGCGGCGCGCCTCGTGGTGCCGCCGCTGCGCGAGCGGCTCGAGGATCTCGAGGAGCTCGCGCACGTCTTCGTGCGTCGCAAGCTCGCGGCGGGCGCCGATCGCGCGCTGCTCGCGGAGTACATGGAGGTCGCCGGGATCCGCGGGGCGCCGCACGCCGAGCTCCAGATCGCGCGTCGCGCGGCGCCGAGGCCGCCGTCGCGCGGCGTGGGGTTCGTGCTCGCGCGCTCGAGCCTCGACGAGCTGATGCGGCATGCGTGGCCGGGGAACGTGCGCGAGCTCGAGCTGCTGGTCGCGAGCGCGGTCGTGTTCGCGCTCTCCGACGCGCTCGAGGCCGCGCGCGAAGGACGCGGCGCGAGCGGCGAGCCGGCGCGCACGATCCCGATCCCCGCGAAGCTGATCCGCGAGCTGCTCGGCGCGCTCGCGCCCGACGAGACGCCGAGCGGGAAGGGACCTCGCGTGGCCGCGGCCTTCGACGTGCGCCCCGGCGCGACGCTGCACGAGGTCGCGCGGAGCCTCGAGGCGCAGCTCTACGAGCGGCTCTTCGTGGAGACGAAGGGCGACTTCGACGCGATGGCCAAGCGGCTGCTCGCGGGTCGCGATCCGAGCGGCGCGCGGCGGGTGCGGCTGCGCTTCAACCAGCTCGGGCTCCGGGCGCGGAAGCCCGTCGGGCGCGGTCGCAAATCGTAGAATCATCGCTCTGCGATTCATAGAGTCGTTGGCTCGGTCGGGCGCGAATCGCAGGAAATCTCGCGGTTGTCGCGATGGCTCGGAGGCTGCTGAAGAGGTCCGCCAGAGCGCGTGCTGCGGCACGGCGCGGGAGGCGGCGATGGCGACGAGCGAGAACAGCGTGATGGTGGCCCTCTCGGAGCTCCGACAGCTCGAGTCGGAGCGCCTCGAGGCGCAGCGTCGCGAGGCGGACGAGCGACGTCGCGCCGAGGAGGCGAACGCTGCCGCTGCCGCGCGCCGCGAGATCGAGGCGCGCGAGGCCGCGGAGGCGGAGCGAGCGCGCGAGCGGGTGCGCATCGAGGTCGAGGCGCGGCTGCGCGTCGAGGCCGAGGCCGCGCGTGATCGATCGCTCGACACGCTGCGCGCGCAGATCGCGGCGGTGCAGTCGGAGCGCGAGGCGATGCGCGGCGAGCTCGAGGCGCGCATCGCGAGCGCGGAGTCGTCGCCGGCCTCGCGCCGCGGACCGTGGGCGCTCGCGTTCGGGCTCTCGAGCGTCGTCGCCGCGGCGCTCGCGGGCGTGCTCGTCGTCCAGGCGAGCGCGCCACCGCCGAGCGCGCCGCCGACGATCGTGGAGCGCGTCGTGGTCGCGGCGCCGGAGCCCGAGCCGCAGGTCGAGCCGAGCGCCGCGGCGGAGATCGTCGAGGCCGCGCCGTCGCCTGCCGTCGAGGTCGCGCAGCCGGTCCGTCGGCGGCGGGATCGTGATCGCGATCGGGTGCGGGAGGAGCCGCGCGATCTCTCGCACGACCTCGGCCTCGAGGAGGACGGCGACGAGGTGCTGAGCGATCGCTTCCTGCGCGATGCGACGCGCCCTCGCTGACGAGGCGCACGGAGCGCTCCGCGCTCTTCGTCGATGCTCCGAAAAACCCGTGGTTCGCCTTTGGATCCGAGCGTGCGGATCGTCTACGCTGGCCGCGATCCACGGAGGGCGAATGCGCAGACTGATGACGGTGATGGGACTCGTGCTCGCGGTGGGCTGCGGCGGTGGCGGCGGTGGCGCTGCGGCCGGCGGCGAGGAAGCGGGCGGTGGCGAGGCGACGGCGGGCGGCGAGTACGCCGGCGGCGTCACATCGACCGACGTCGCGCTCGGTCAGGAGAAGTACCAGTCGCGCTGCGCCGGCTGCCACGAGGGCGAGGCGCCGCGGCTCGAGAACATCCACTGGACGCCGGAGCGCATGCGGCGTCAGATCCGCGAGGGCTCGGGCCAGATGGCCGCGATCCCCGAGCACCGCCTGAGCGCCGACGACATGGAAGCGGTCATCGCGTACCTGAACACGATCGGCGCGGTGGACTGAGCTTCCCCGGGGGGCTGCGCGCCCCCCTGTCGACCGCCGAGCTGCGCGCGGGCCCCCACCCGCTTGCGCTTCTCGCGACACGGCCACTCGAAAGAGCCCCGTCGATCGCCGATCGACGGGGCTTCCTCGTCTTCGCTCTCTCGCGCGTCAGCGGTAGGGTGACTCGAGCGGATGCTCGAGGCCGTGCACGAGCGGCGATGCGGGGCCCGGACACGACGCGGCGAGACGCTCGGCGCGCGCGCGCGCCTCGGCGTCGAGCTCGCGCAGCAGCGCCCTCGCGCCGTGGGGCTCGCCTCGGCCCGCGAGGACGTGCGCGCGGGCGAGCGCGATCATCGCGCGATCGAGCGGGCTCGCGAGCACGCCGGTGATCCGGCTGATGCCGATCAGCGCACGTCGCGTGTGGCCGTCGACCGCGTCGAGCAGCGCCCAGACCGCGCGCGCCGTCGAGACCTCGGGCGCGCCGAGCGGTGCACGGCCGAGGGCACGGGCCGTGAACTCTCGTGCGCGCGCCATCTCGCCGCGCTCGATCGCGAGCAGTGCGAGGGCCAGCGAGATGCGCGCGGCCTCGCGAGGCGCGAGCAGCGTGCGCGGCAGTCGCTCGAGCGCCTGCTCCGCCTCGCGCGTGCGGCCCATCGCGTCGAGCGCGCGCGCGATCGCGAGCGTGTGATCGACGCGCAGCGCGCTCGCGCCGCGACGTGCTTCCAGCACGCCGAGCCACTCGCGCGCGTCGCGCACGCCGTCGTCGCGCCGCGCGGGATCGCGCATCGCGTCGAGCACGTGCTCGAGCCGCTGCTCGTCACGACGTGCGGCCCAGACCATCAACAAGAGCGCCGCGTCGAACCCCGCGAGCACCAGCAGCGCGACGCCGTACGAGACGAGCATCGGCGGCAGCGCGAGCGCGTGCAGGAAGATCGCCGCGCGCACGTACGCGGCGAGAGCCTGCGCGCTCCGGTCGGGGTCGTGGATCGCGGCGCGCAGCATGAGCGCGCCGACGACGGGAGCCCAGAGCACGAACAGCAGCACCCACTCCACGATCACGATGCTGGACCCGGCGACCGCGCGTCGCAAGCGGCCTCGTCGCGAGGTGGGGGTCTCGTGTACCTTAAACGCCCACGAATCGAGGCATTCGAGAGCGATGAGCCTGCCCCGTACCTGCATCATCGGCGCCGGGTCCTCCGGCATCGCGACCGCGAAGGTGCTGCACCAGCGTGGTCTTCCCTTCGACTGCTACGAGAAGAGCGACCGCGTCGGCGGCAACTGGGTCCATCACAACAAGAACGGGATGAGCGCCTGCTATCGCGGGCTCTACATCAACACGAGCAAGGGCCGGATGGCGTACTCGGACTTCCCGATGCCCGCCGACTATCCGGACTTTCCCCATCACTCGCAGATCGCCGCGTACTTCGATCGCTACGTCGATCACTTCGGGTTCCGTGGCTCGATCCGCTTCGAGACCGCGGTCGAGCGCGCGGTGCGGCGCGCCGACGGGCGCTTCGACGTGACGCTCTCGAGCGGAGAGACGAAGACGTACGACGCGCTCGCGGTCGCGAACGGGCACCACTGGGATCCGCGCTGGCCCGAGCCCGCGTTCCCCGGGCACTTCGACGGAGTGCAGATGCACGCGCACGAGTACGACGAGCCCGACGCGTGGAAGGGCCAGAACGTGCTGGTGCTCGGCATGGGCAACAGCGCGATGGACATCGCGGTGGAGGCCTCGTACGTCGCGAAGAAGACGTTCCTCGCGTCGCGCCGCGGCGCGTGGATCGTGCCGAAGCACATGTTCGGCAGGCCGCTCGACACGATCATCACCGACGCGCGCGTGCCGTTCCGGATCCGGCGCCGCATCGGCGAGACGCTGCTCGCGATGACCGCGGGATCGCCCACGAATTACGGGCTCCCGATGCCCGATCACCGGTTCGGATCGGCCCATCCGACGATCAGCGGGCGCATCCTCGATCGGCTCGCGCACGGCGCGATCGAGTACCGGCCGAACATCGAGCGGCTCGAGGGCGAGCGGGTGCGCTTCGTCGACGGACGCGTCGAGGACGTCGACGTGATCGTCTACTGCACCGGCTACAAGGTGACGTTCCCGTTCTTCGATCCGTCGTTCGTGTCGGCGCGCGACAACGACCTGCCGCTCTTCCGGCGCGTGTTCCACCCGGCGTACCCGAACCTGTTCTTCGTCGGACTGCTGCAGCCGCTCGGCGCGATCATGCCGCTCGCCGAGGTGCAGTCGGCGTGGATCGCCGACTACCTGCTGGGCGAGTACGCGCTTCCGTCGCGATCCGAGATGGAGCGCGACGTCGCGCACGAGCGCGAGGCGATGTTCGATCGGTACGTCGCGTCACCGCGCCACACGATGCAGGTCGACTTCGACGACTACTTGCTGCACCTCGACGCGGAGCGCGCGCGAGGGCGACGGCGGGCGCGCGATCTGCGCGCCGAAGGGCGGTTCGCGGCGGCGCGCTGAGTTGGAAGCGCGTCGGCGCGCGCCTACGACCAGTCACATGCGGCGTGATCGCAGGTGGGAGGCGTTCAAGCGTCGGCTCCGGATGCCGAGCGATCTCGATGACGAGGCGCATCACGATCTCGATCGTCGTGGGCTGCTGTACGGCATGGACGCGCACTCCCACTCGTACGGCGGGCTCGGGCACCTCGACGAGCGCGACTACGGCGCGTTCGCGGAGCACCGTCCGCCGTGGCTCGGGCCTTCGCGCGACGCGCGGATCATGCAGCCGCGGGTGATGCGGCAGCTGCCGCCGCGCGAAGGGGTGCCCGCGTTCCGCGCGACGCGCAGCGATGCGCGCATTCACGACGACGTGTGCGAGGCGATGACGCACGAGGGATGGCTCGACGCGAGCGATCTCGAGGTGCGCGTCGAGCAGCAGCGCGTGACGATCGAGGGCACGGTCGCGGACCGCGAGCAGAAGTGGCTCGCGGAGGAGATCGCAGAGCACGTGCTCGGCGTGCGCTCGGTGGTGAACCGCATCCGCGTGCGACGCGAGACGACCGCGGAGGTCGCGCCGCGCGTGCCCGAGGGGCACGAGAACGGTCGACGCGCGAGCTGAGCGCTCGCCGTGACGAGCGCTACGATTTCCGTAGCGCGCTCGTCACGGGAGCTCGGCGACGTGCGCTCGCCCGGTGCTCGGGAGCTCTGCGCCTGCGTCGTGGTCGGGCTCGCCGAGCGCGGCGCGCGTGCCCGTCGCGTCGAGCGCGACCGACCAGCCGAGGTTCGGCGTGACGGTCGCGGGCTCGCGCGGCACGACGACGAAGTCCTCGTGGAACGCGCCGTCGCGATGGACGAACACGCGCGCGCTGCCGGTGCCCGCGCGCATGACGACGGGCATGTCACCGGGCGCGCCGACGATCGCGCGCGTGCCGTCCGCGCTGAGCGCGACGGCGCTCCCGAAGCGGCTCGCGGGCGATCCGATCAGCGTTTGTTCCTCGGCCCACGTCGTGCCGCTTCGCAGGTACGCGATCGCGCGCAGCGCGTCGGAGTCACCCACCAACGCGCGCGTGCCGTCGCCCGAGATCGCGACCGGCAAGCGGCCCGTCCCGAGCGTGCCCTCGAGGTTCCACGTCGTCCCGTCGCGCACGAACACGCGGACCGCGCCGTCCGACACCACGATGCGCTCGCCGGTCGCGTCCATCGCCACCGTCACCGCGGTGAAGAGCGACGCCTCGCTCGCGGGGATCGGCGCTTCCTCGGCCCACGTCTCGCCGCTTCGCACGAGCACGCGCGCGCTCACCGTCGCGCCCTCGCCGGTCTCGTCCCAGAGCCCACCGACGACGGCGCGCGTTCCGTCCGCGCTCAGCGCCGCGCTGCCGCCTCGTCCCACGAACGTTCCCGGGCCGGGCGGGACCGTGGCCTCGTCGGTCCACACCTCGTTTTCGCGCCGCACGATGCGATCGCCCGCGATGGCGCGCACTCCGTCGCCGCTCAGCGCGATCACGTCGCGGGCGTCGGCCCACGCGATCTCCTCGGCCCACGCGGTCGCGCCGCGCGCGAAGACACGCGCGCTGCCCATCGCGCTCGCGCCCGCGATCACACGCGACCCATCGGACGACATCGCGATCGTGATCCCGACGCGCCCGTAGGTCGTCGGCTCGTCGAGCATCAGCGGCTCGGTCCGCACGATCGCGGGCACGGTCCAGCGCGGGTCGTCGATCGCACGAGCACACGCGTCGCGCAGCGCGCTCGACGTGTCCGCGCCGAGCGTCGGCTCGTCGACGAACGTGCGCGGATCGTCGCCGGTGATCGTCGCCGCGATCACGCATGCGGCGAGGTACGCGCCGCGCAGCGAGGGGTGCGACTCGTCGGGCTCGTAGAGCGCGTCGAAGTCGCTGCCCTCCGCGTACGGGTCGCCGCCCGCGCGCACGACGTCGTCGTGCACGGCGTGGAACGCGCCGCCGACGGGCGCGATGCGCACGTCGACGCCCTCGTCGCGCAGGAGCGCCGCGAGCCCGAGATACCCGGCGTCGAGCATCGCCTGCATCGATCGATACGTCGTGTAGGGCGGGAACCCGCTCGTGTCGCCGCGCTCGCGTCCCCACGTCGCGTAGAGCACGACGCGCGCGCCGCGTGCGCGCGCGAGCGCACCGAGCTCGGAGGCTCCCGCGATCGACGCGATGCGATCGGCGTCGACGGGATAGAAGCCACCGATCTGGCTCTGCTCCTGGAGCACGACGACGTCGAACGCGCCGTCCTCGTCGAGCGCGCGCGCGAGCGCGGTGCCTTCGGTGCGCGCGTCGGCTGCGTGCTGCGCGAACGTGTAGCCGCCCTCCGTCACCTCTTCGACGCGGCCGCCGGGCACGATCGCGCGGTAGTGGCCCGCGACGTCGTTCACGAAGACGTAGCTGTTGCCGACGAAGAGCACGTCGGGCGGCCCGGCGTCGGCCGGCGCATCGGGCGCGTCGTCCTGCGCGACGGCGTCGGGCAGCTCGCTGCCGCCGTCGCTCGGAGCGGCTCGGCCGTCGCACGCCGCCAGCGCGACGGAAACGACGACTGGGGTCGAGATGCGAGCGCAGTACGAGAGCACGCGCGCAGGATAGCTCGACGCGGTGCTACGGAATGCGTAGCGCTACACATTCCGTAGCAGTCGCGCTCAGCGCGCCAGGCTGCGACGGAAGAACTCGATCATGCGCGTCTGGAGTCGACGCGTGACGAGCGGCTCCGGGACCATGTGCGTGAGCCCGGCGAGCGGCAGGAATTCGTGGTCGCGCCCGGCGCGGAACATCGCGTCGCTCAGCTTGATCGCGTGGCTGAAGTAGACGTTGTCGTCCGCCGTGCCGTGGACGATGAGCAGCGGGCGCTGATCGCCCTCGGTGCGCGCGGCGTAGGTGAGCACCGAGCTCTGCGCGTACGCGCCCTCCTGGCCCTCGGCCTCGGGCAGCCCGAGGTACCGCTCGGTGTAGTGCGTGTCGTAGTCGCGCCACTCGCTCACCGGCGCGCCGGCGATGCCCGCGCGGAACACGTCGGGGCGACGCAGCACCGCCATCGCCGAGAAGTAGCCGCCGAACGACCACCCGTAGATGCCGACGCGCTCGAGATCCATCTCGGGATGCGCCGCGCCCGCGGCCTGCAGCGCTGCGACCTGATCCTCGAGCGGCACGGTGATGAAGTCCCCGCGGATCGCTCGCTCCCACTCGCGGCCGCGCCCCGGCGTGCCGCGACCGTCGAACGTCACGACGATGAAGCCGTGATCCGCGAACCACTGGTTGAGCATCCAGCGGTCGCGATCCGCGCTCACGTAGCGCACGCCGGGGCCCGCGTAGACGTGCACGAGCACCGGATAGCGGCGGCCTTCCTCGAAGTTGCGCGGACGCACGATCGCCGCGCGCCACGCGCGCGCGCCGACGTTCTCGATCGTCACGTTCGGCGCGAACGGCGCTTCCTCGGCGTACGAGCGCACCACGCCGGCCTCGGTGCCGTCGGCGCGCTTCACCGTGCTGGTGCGCGGGCCCTCGAGCGTGCGCGAAGTGTGGACCCACGCGCTGCCGTTCCGCGCGACCACCGCCTCGTGCATCGCGCGCCCCGAGGTCATCTGCTCGGGCTCGCCGGTGCCGTCGAGCGAGACGCGATACACGTGCATCTCGCTGGGCTCGTTCGACGCGCCGACCCAGACCTTGCCGCTCGCTTCGTCGACCGCGACGATGCCGTGGTACCCGAATTCCTGCGGCGTGAGCTCGCGGATCAGCGCGCCGTCCGCGGTGTTGCGCAGCTCGAGGCGCCACTCGCCCGAGCGCTCGCTCGCCCAGAGGAATTGCGTGCCGTTCGCGATGAATCGCGGCACGTCCTGATCGAGGTTGAGCCACGCGTCGTCGCGCTCGGTGAGGAGCGTGCGCTGCTCGAGCGAGGTCGGATCGATCGCGAGCAGCAGTTCCTCCTGCTGAGCGCGATCCTGCACGAGGAGCGTGATCGGCGCGTTCTGCGCCCAGCGCACCGTGGCGAGGTACGGGTAGCGCTCGCGGTCCCAGTCGACGTAGCGCAGCGCGCCGCCGTTCGCCGAGACGAGCGCGAGGCGCACGCTCGCGTTGGGCATGCCGGGGCGCGGGTAGGGCGACTCGTGCGCGGACTGCTCGGGGTGCGAGGGATCGAGGATGTGCATCCGCTCGACGCCGCTCGTGTCGGTCTCCTGCACGAGCAGCGAGCGCGAGTCGGGCGACCACCAGTAGCCCTCGTAGCGGCTCATCTCCTCCTGCGCGACGAACTCCGCGCTGCCGTACTCGACGTGCTCGTTCGGGCGCGTCGTGATGCGTCGCTCGCGCCCGCTCGCGACGTCGATCACGTAGAGGTCGCCCTCGCGCACCACCGCGATCTTCGAGCCGTCGGGCGAGAAGCGCGCGTCGACCGGGAAGCCCGCGCTCGAGATCAGCTCGCGCACCGAGCCCTCCTGCCCGGCGCGCGCGCGATCCACGAGGAAGAGACGACCCGAGAGCGGCACGAGCAGCGTGCGTCCGTCGGGCGAGAGATCGAACCCCGCGATCCCGCGCGACGTCATGCGCATGCGCTCGCGGCGCGCGCGCTCTTCCGCGGAGAGCTCTTCCTCGGCGCCGCCGAGCACCTGATCCGCGGTGAGCAGCACGCGCTCGGTGCCGCCCGCGACGTCGAACGTCCACAGGTCGTTCACGAACGAGCGCGGGCCCGATCGCAGGAAGAGCACCGCGTCGCCCTCGGGCGTGAGCCGGAAGCCGCCGGGGTGACCGTGGTTGAAGCGGTAGGTCACTGCGTACTGCTCCAGGAAATCGGGGTCGGCGATCGAAGCGGGCGCGCTCGGCGCCGCTTCGATCGGAGGTGCGGTCGTCGGATCCGCGCCGGTCTCTTCTTCGCTCGCATTCGAACCGCAGCCGATCACCATCGCTGCCACCGCCGCGCTCGCCCAGGGCCTTCTGAACATGGGTCGCGGAGCATAGCCGATCGAAAAAGGGTGCTACGCCTCCCGCCCCCGTGCGCCGTGCGATCGAACAGGAGCTCGCGGAGCTCGCGCGCCTCGCGACCCCGCTGGTGCTCACGAACCTCGGCAACATGGCGCTGAGCCTCGTCGACATCGCGATCGTCGGGCGCCTCGGCGCGTCCGAGCTCGCCGCCGCGGGGCTCGGCAACGCGATCTTCTTCCTGCTCGCGGTGTTCGGGATGGGCCTGATGTTCGGCCTCGATCCGCTGATCGCGCAGGCGGTCGGCGCGGGAGAGCACCGCACGGCGCGACGCATCCTGTGGCAAGGCGTGTGGCTCGCGGTCGCGGTGACGGTGCCGCTCTCCGCGATCGTCATCGCGATCGGCGAGCAGCTGCATCGATTCGACGCGACGCCCGAGGTGCTCTCGCTCACGCGCACCTATCTGCACGCGCGCTTGCCGAGCCTGCTGCCGTTCCTCGTGCTCGCCGCGTCGCGCGCGTACCTCCAGGCGCTCGGCCGCACGCGCTCGCTCTTGATCGCAGTGGTGGTCGCGAACGTCGTGAACGTGCCCGTCGCGATGGGCCTCTCGTTCGGCTACGCGCCGCTCGGGGTGCCGGCGTTCGGCATCGCGGGCGCGGGGTACGCGACCGCGGTCGCGACGATCGTGCAGCTCGTGATCGCCGCGGCGCCGATCACCGTGCTCGACGTGCCCCCGGGCGACGGCTCGCTGCGTGCGCCCGATCGCGTGCTGCTCGCGCGCGCGGTGCGCATCGGCGGCGCGATCGCGGTGCAGTTCCTGATCGAGGCGGGCTCGTTCTCGCTGGTGACGATGCTGATGACGCGCTTCGGCACCGAGGTGATGGGCGGGCATCAGGTCGCGCTCTCGCTCGTGTCGACGACGTTCCAGATCGCGCTCGGCGTGGGCGCGGCGACGAGCGTGAGAGTCGGCCACGCGATCGGGCGCGACGACGCCGTCGCGACCCGGCGCGCGGGCCTCGTCGGAGTCGCGTCGGGCACCGCGATCATGACGGTGGGCGCGCTCGTGCTGCTCGCGATCCCCGAGCACCTCGCGTCGCTCTTCACGCTCGAGCCCGCCGTGATCCGCACCGCGGTGCCGCTGCTCTTCGTGGCCGCGTGCTTCCAGCTGAGCGACGGCGCGCAGACGATCGCGCAGGGCGCGCTGCGCGGTGCCGGCGACACGTTCTGGCCGCTCGTGATCAACCTGAGCGGGCACTACGCGGTCGGTCTCCCGCTCGGGATCGCGCTCGCGTGGGGCGTGCTCGATCTCGGCGCGGCGGGCCTGTGGTGGGGGCTGTCCGCGGGGCTCACTTGCGTCGCGATTGCGATGACGGTGCGCTTCGTCAGGCTGAGCCGGCGCGCGATCGCGCGGGTGTAGCGCTCGACGCATGCAGCGCGTGCATGCGAGCCTCGAAGGCATGCACGCGCGCTCATGGGTGGTCGCGCTCTCGCTCTCGCTCGTCGCGTGCGGATCGAGCACCGGCGTCGACTTCCCGCCGCGGCGCGGCGTCGATGCCGGCACACGCATCGACGCGGGTCGCGTCGACGCGGCGATCCCTCCGTGCCCCGCGTGCGACGACGGCGTCTTCTGCAACGGCGCGGAAGGCTGCGCGCCCGACGGCACCTGCATCGTCGCGCCGCCTCCGACCTGCGACGACGGCGACGAGTGCACGATCGATCGCTGCGATCCCGCGGCCGACGCGTGCTCGCACGTCGCCGAGGATCGCGACCTCGACGGCGACGGAGCCTCCTCGTGCGCCGGCGACTGCGACGACCGCGACGCGAACGTCGCGCCGGGCCGCCCCGAGCGCTGCGACGGCGCCGATCAGGACTGCGACGCGCGCATCGACGAGGGCGCGCTCTCGGAGTGCCTCGACTGTCGTCCCGGATGTCGACGCGTGCCGGTGCCGGGCGAGACCGGATGGGATCCCGACGGTGACGCGGCCGGCGTGACGGTCGATCCGTCGGGCGAGCTCACGCTGAGCACCTCGCGCACCGAGACCTATTTCGCATGGATCGCGAACACCGCGTTCGCGACGATCACACGCGTCGACACGCGCGATGGACGCCAGGCCGCCGAGTACGACTCCGTGCTGCGCGACGGCAGCAACCACGCGTCGCCCACCGGCGAGGAGTGCGAGACCCAGCGACGTGGCGGCAACTGTCCTTCGCGCACCGCGGTCGATCTGCGCGGCGCGGTGTACGTCGCGAACCGCGCGTTCTTCGCGCAGGGCACGGTCACGAAGATCGCGGGCGTCGAGAGCGACTGCATCGATCGCAACGGCAACGGCGTGATCGACACCTCGCGCGATCTCGACGGCGACGGCGTCGTCGAGCGCACGGTCCCGGGTGAGTTCCTCGGACAGCGCGACGAGTGCCTGCTCTGGACCGTCGACGTCGGTGGGGTCGACGGCGTGCCGCGCGCGATCGCGGTCGACGCCGCGGGCACGGTGTGGGTCGGGCTCTTCAACGAGCGTCGTGCGGTGCAGCTCGATCCCGACGACGGTCACGTGATCCGCACCGTCGATCTCCCGCGCACCACGATCGGTGGGTTCTACCCGTACGGCGCGGCCGCGGACGGTCGCGGCCAGGTGTGGTTCGTCGAGATCTCGACTGCGACCATCGTCGCGATCGACACCGCGACCGGACGCGTCGCGCGCATGGACACCGCGCCCGGTCGCGTCGCGGGGTGCACCGGCTCGTACGGCATCGCGGTCGACGCGGACGATCGCGTGTGGCTCGCGGGCTTCACGTGCGGCGCGGTGTTCCGCTTCGATCAGACCTCGCGCGCGTGGAGCGAGTTCGCGCTGCCCGACTCCGGCGTGACACGCGGTATCGCGGCGGACGCGGGCGGGCGCGTGTACGTCGCGTCGTCGCACGAGTACTACCGCGTGCTGCCGGGCGGCGGCGTCGAGGCGAGCCCGCCGATCTCGCGCGTGACGATCCTCGACGCGAACCGCGGCGCCGTGCAGCGCGTCTGGGGCACGACGCTGGATCCGCTCCCGGGGCGAGGCACGACGGGCGTGGGCCTCGACTCCGCGGGGATGGTTTGGTTGGTCAACCAAGAATCGGCGACCGCGACGCGCGTCGATCCTCGCACCGGTGCGTCGCGCGAGTTCCCCACCGGCATCGCGCCGTACACGTACAGCGACTTCACGGGCTACGCGCTGCGCACGTTCACCGCGCCGAACGGCTACTACCGGACGATCCTCGCGGGCTGCGCGGTGGGCCCGACCGAGTGGGAGCACGTGACGTGGGACGCGAGCGTGCCCGCGGGCACGCGGCTCGAGCTGCGCGCGCGCACCGCGGACGACGTCGTCGATCTCGCCAGCGCGACGTGGGTCGGGCCCTTCACCGCGCGACCGACCGACCTCGTCGCGATGCCCGGTCCGGTGGGCACCGGACGTCACCTCGAGCTCGAGCTCCAGCTCTTCAGCGACGGAGGCTCGCGTGCTCCGTCGATCGAGGATCTCGTCGTGCAGTACAACTGCCCGTGACATGACGAGCACCACGATCCAGACACGCGCGGTCGTCATCACGGGCGCGGGCGACGTCGACGTCCTCACGATCGCGGAGCGCGCGATGCACGGGCCCGGGCCCGGCGAGATCCTGGTGCGCGTCAGCGCCGCAGGGGTCAACCGCGCCGACCTCCTGCAGCGACGTGGGCTCTATCCCGCGCCGCCCGGTGCGCCCGCCGACGTGCCGGGGCTCGAGTACGCGGGCCACGTCGAGGCGCTGGGCGACGGCGTGATCGACTGGAAGATCGGCGATCGCGTGATGGGCATCGTCGCGGGCGGCGGCATGAGCACGCACGTCGTGGTGCACGCGCGCGAGGCGATCCCGGTGCCGAGGGGGATGTCGATCGAGGACGCGGCCGCGATCCCCGAGGTGTTCCTCACGACGTGGGACGCGCTCTTCCTGCAGGCCGAGATGCGCGCAGGTCAGGTCGTCCTGGTGCACGCGGCGGGCAGCGGGATCGGCACTGCGGCGATCCAGCTCGCGCGCGCGGTGAGCGCGATCCCGGTGGGCACGTCGCGCACGCGCGAGAAGCTCGAGCGCTGCAAGGCGCTCGGCCTCGCCCACGCGATCGAGGTGCCGCCGAAGACCGAGCCGGCATTCGCGGCTGCGCTGGAGCGCGAGGTCGGTCGCGGCGCCGACGTGATCCTCGACTCGGTGGGCGCGTCGTACCTCGACGAGAACGTCCGCGCGCTCGCGACGAAGGGCACGATCGTCGTGATCGGCATGCTCGGCGGCGTGAACGGCTCGCTGCCGATGGCGGTGCTCCTCGCGCGTCGCGCGCGGGTGATCGGGACCGTGCTGCGCGCGCGTGCGCTCGAGGAGAAGGCGACGCTCGCGCGCATCTTCGCGCGCGAGGCGGTGCCGCTCTTCGAGCGCGGCGTGCTGAAGCCGGTCGTCGGCGACGTGATGCCGATGGAACGGATCGCCGATGCGCATCGCGCGATGGAGCGCGACGAGACGTTCGGAAAGATCGTCATGCGCTGGTGAGGTCTCGCCGCGAGCGCTGCGCTCGTTCGCTCGTGAGCCGGCTACCGACGCTCGGCGCGCGGATCGCGATCGCCGACGTGCTCGACGGCCTCGAGATCTTCGCCTGAGCGCATCGCGATCCCCGGACGCCGAAGCCTCACCTGCGAACCCACCCCACGATCCGTTCGACCGCTTCGACCACCCGCGCGCAGTGGCGCCGCAGGAACGTCTCGTCCAGCGGCTGCTCGCGCGGGATCACGCTCACCGCCGACAGCGCGCGCGCTCCGTCGAAGTCGACGTACGCGAGGCGCGCCGTCAGCTCCTCCTCGGGACGACCGAACACCGATCCCGGCAGCAGCGCGACGCCCGTCTCGTCGAGCAGCGCCTCGCACAACCCGGTGCTCGTCGTGATCCCTCGCGCGCGCATCGCGCCGCCCACGCCACCGAAGTCCGGGAACACGTAGAACGCGCCGACGGGCTGCGCGCAGTCGATGCCCGCCGCGACCAGCCGTCGCGCGCTCCATCGACCGAGCGCCGCGAGCACGCGCCGCACCTGCTGCAGGTAGCGATCGATGTCCTCGCCGCCCTCGAACGCGACGACCGCCGCGTGCTGCACCGGCGCCGACGTCGACGTGTACGTCTCGCTCGCGACGCACGCCATCGCGTCGAGCAGACCGCGCAGCTCCTGCGGGAACACGAACGCGCCGAGCCGCCAGCCACCTGCGCCGAGCCACTTCGAGATCCCGGTCGAGAGGATCGTGCCCTCGGGATACCAGCGCGCGATGGACGCGTGCTGCCCCTTGTGGTGCAGCTCCGCGTAGATCTCGTCGGCGAGCAGCAGCACACCGTGCTTCTGCGCGACGCGCGCGAGCTCGCGCAGCTCGTCGGCGCGGTACGTGAGGCCCGTCGGGTTGCTCGGATAGTTGAGCACCAGCAGGCGCGGTCGATCGCCGCCGCGCTCGCACACCGCCGCGAGATCGTCCGGGCGCAGCAGGTACTGATCCTCGCGCCGCGTCGGGAGCATCACGACCTCGCGTCCGAGCACGCGCGCCTGCGGCACGTACGAGACCCACGCGGGCGTCGGGATCAGCAGGTCGCCGTTGAACGCGATCTGTAGGAGGAAGACGAGCTCCTTGCTGCCCGGTCCGACCAGCACGTCCTCGCCGGTGCGATCGACGCCGAGCCTGCGCTCGACGTGCGCCGCGATCGCGCGACGCAGCGCGGGCAGGCCCTGCGCGGGCAGGTATTCCTTCTCCGCTGCTGCGACGCGCAGCGCATCGACCATGCGATCCGGGATCGGAAACGGCGACTGCCCGAGCACGAGCTTGTACACGTTGTCGCCGCGCGCGCGCATCGCGTCGCAGCGATCCGCGATGCGCACCGCGGGCGAGGTCATCATCCCGCGCACGTGCGGGCTCAGCGTCGAGTCGAGCGGACGTCTCATTCCGAAGGGCGGCGAGCATAGCAGCGGTCGCACGGACGTCGCTCGATCGACACGCGCGCGGCTTCCGCGCATCGCGCCAATGCGCCAAGGTCCTCTCCGATGCGATCGGGCGACGAGATCCTGCGCGCCGGCACCGACGTGCGCGCCGTGCTCTGCGAGCTGTGCCGCCGCTTCCACGCGCTCGGCTGGGCGTCGGGCACCGGCGGCGGGATCAGCATCCGCGAGGGCGAGCGCGTGTGGGTCGCGCCGAGCGGCGTGCACAAGGAACTGGTCGCCGAGGAGGATCTCTTCGCGATCGATCTCGACGGCGCGCTCGTAGTGCCGCCGCGCGATCCCGCGCTACGCCCGAGCGCGTGCACGCCGCTGTTCCTCCACGCGTACCGGCTGCGCGAGGCGGGCGCGGTGATCCACTCGCACGGCAAGAGCGCGATGCTCGCGACGCTGCTCGGGGGCGACGCGCTCCGCATCTCGCGGCTCGAGATGATCAAGGGCCTCGCGGGGCACGGCTATCGCGACGAGGTCGTGGTGCCGATCCTCGAGAACACCGATCGCGAAGAGGAGCTCGCGGACACGCTCGAGGCTGCGATCCGCGCGCACCCGCGCACGCACGCCGTGCTGGTGCGCGCGCACGGCGTGTACGTGTGGGGCCGCGACTGGCGCCAGGCGAAGGCGCACGCCGAGGTCTACGACTACCTGTTCGACGTGTACGTGCGCATGCGCGAGCTCGGGGTGTCGCGATGAAGGCGTTCTGGCTCGACGACCACGGCGCGATCGACGGCGACACGCTGCGCGCCGAGGGCGTGCACCACGATCACCACGACGTCGGCGCGCACGACGCGCCGCTCGCCGCGCTCATGCGCGAGCACCGCTACGTCGAGCGCGACCAGGTCGAGCTGCGCCCGACGACGCCCGACCTCGACGCGCTGCTCGCGAAGTTCGATCGCGAGCACACGCACGACGAGGACGAGGTCCGCTACGTGCTCGAGGGCGAAGCGATCTTCGACATCCGCTCGCGCGACGATCGCTGGATGCGCGTGGTGGTGAGCGAGGGGGACCTCATCGTGGTCCCGAAGCAGCGCCACCACCGCTTCGAGCTCGGCGCGACGCGCACGGTGCGCGCGGTCCGCCTGTTCCAGGACCGCAAGGGCTGGGTCCCGAAGTACCGCTGACGGCGTCGGACGCGAATCCGGTCAAAGAATCCTGGGGCGAGACGGAACGCGAACGGCGGCTCGAAGGATCGAGCCGCCGTTCATCCGTCCGTCTGCCTCGTTCGGATCAGGTCGGGCCCGGCGCGCCCGCGTTGATCCAGTCCTCGATGAGCTGCCGCTGCGTCGCGTTCGCCGGCATCGTCGAACCGCAATCGGTTCCGTGCGTGCGCAGGTAGAGCACCGACGACTCGGGGTCGTTCGGCACCACGCGGACGTCGTGCTCGTTGCAGCTGTCGTGCGTGCGCTCTTCATCCACGAGCTCGGCGTAGACGTCCTCGTCCGAGCCGCTGAGGGTCAGCCCCGCTCGCCCGCCGCCGCTGTGGCACGACGTGCAGGACGAGAGCTCGGCGCGGAGCTCCGCGAACGTCGGTCCGTCGTCACCACCGCCACCGTCCACGCCGGCATCCGATCCGCCGCCGCCCGAGTCCGCACGACCTGCGTCGACCGGAGCCGTGCCCGAGTCCTCCGTGTCGCCGCCGGCGTCGGTCATCGACTGCATGCCGGAATCGCTTCCGCCTGTCCCGGCGTCGTTCATCGGATCGCCGTCGTCGTCTCCCGCGCATCCCATCATCGCCGAGGCGCACACGATCGCACCCAGCACCAAGCGCCAGTTCCTCATTCGATCCCTCCGCTCCCCGTCCCCCAGGGCGGGAGCGCCGTGAGCATAGACGGTGCCGAGGTCGCACCTCTCGTTTCCGCCGTGCTCGTAGCGCGGGGGCCGGCGACCACGGCCTCGCGGAGCATCGGGGGCTCCAGCCCCGCGGCGCATGGAGCGCTCCGCGCTCCGCGTTTGCTCACGACGCGCGCTGGAGACAGGCGATCCCAGTTGGCTCCATGTCCGCGAGCGTCGCGGCCCATCACTTGCGAAGCGACGCGCGCATGAACGCGCCTGCGCGACGCACGCTCTCACCATCGCCGCTGCTCGCCGCGCTCGCCCTACCTGTCGTCCTCACGGGCTGTCAGGGCGAGCTCTTCGACGGCCCGGCCGGCCCCGGTGGACGCGACAACCCGATCTGTCGACAGGCGGAGGGCTGCGCTCCGGCGGAAGAGCTGCCGTCTCCGTCCTCGCGGTTCCCACGGCTCAGCCACCATCAGTACGAGAACACCGTCCGCGACCTCCTGCGGCTCGACTCGACGAACGGCATCACCGACGCGTACCTCGGCGACGCGACCTCGACGACCTTCGACAACAACGGCAACGAGCTGTACGTCGGAGAGGCGCTCTGGGGCGATTACCAACGCGGCGCGGAAGCGCTCGCGCAGCAGGTGACGACCGACGCGACCGCGCTCGCGCGCATCGTCCCCGAGGGCGCGGGCACCGATCCCCGCGCGTTCGTCGAGGGGTTCGGTCTGCGCGCGCACCGTCGCCCGCTGACGTCGGGCGAGGTCGACGCGTACGTCGCGCTCTTCGCGCGTGGCGCGACGGCTTATCCGGAGATGGACACCTTCGCGGGCGGCGTGCGCGTGGTGCTCGAGGCGATGCTGCAGTCGCCGCACTTCCTCTATCGCGTGGAGCTCTCGACGGAGCGCGCCGGCGACGTCGTCCCGCTGAGCTCGTGGGAGATCGCGTCGCGCCTCTCCTATGCGCTCTGGGACACGATGCCCGACGACGCGCTGTTCGAGGCCGCGCGCGGAGACTCGCTCCGCGGTGAAGAGGGCATCCGCGCGCAGGCCGCGCGCATGCTCGCGGACGAGAACGCGACCGACACCGTCGCGGCGTTCCACTACCAGCTCCTCGACATGCCGAAGTACGAGGACGTGTCGCGCTCGACGATGCTCTTCCCCGAGTTCACCGAGTCGATGCGCGCGTCGATGGTGAACGAGACGCAGTCGTTCGTGCGCCACGTCATCTTCGAGGAGAACGCGGGCTTCTCGCGCCTGATGACGGCGCCGTACACGTTCGTCGACGCGGAGCTCGCGACGGTCTACGGCCTCGACGGCACCTACGACGACACGATGGAGCGCGTCGATCTCGACCCCGGGCAGCGCGGCGGCCTGCTGACGCAGATCGGCTTCCTCGCGTCGCACTCGTCGTCGACCGATCCCGACGCGATCCACCGCGGCGTGTTCGTGAACCACCGCATCCTCTGCGCGCCGCTGCCGCCGCCGCCGATGATGGTCCCGCCGCTCCCCGCCGACGAGAGCGGTGCGCTCACGATGCGCGAGCGCATCGACGCGCACACCGGCCCGGGCACGTGCGGCGCGGGCTGTCACGGCACGATGATCAACCCGATCGGCTTCGCGTTCGAGCACTACGACGCGCTCGGCCGCTGGCGCGAGGAGGATCGCGGTCAGCCCGTCGACGCCAGCGCCGAGTACGCGTTCGACGGCACGATCGTCGACTACGAGGACGCGGTCGCGCTCTCGGGCGTCATCGCCGAGCAGCCGATGGCGCACCGCTGTTACGTGCGGCACTGGCTCGAGTACACGTACGGCCGTCCGCCGTCGGCGCGCGACGCCGCGGTGCTCGCGCGCGTCGGCGACGCGTCGATCGACGACGATCTCTCGGTGCAGGAGATCCTGATCGAGCTCGTCGCGAGCCAGGGCTTCCGCACCCGTTCCACCACCGAGCTCGAGGACTGAGCACGATGCGCATCAATCGCAGAAAGTTCCTGATCGGCGCGGCGGGCGTGACCGTCGCGCTCCCCGCGCTCGAGTCGTGGCTCGGCCCTTCGCTCGGCGGCAGCCGCGCGAGGGCGGGCGGTGAGGACCGCGCGCGCTTCGCGGTGTTCGTGCGCGCCGGCAACGGCGTCGCGCAGCAGTGGAACGACGAGCCCGAGCAGTTCTGGCCGCGCGCGACCGGCGCGCTCACGACGGCGGCGATGCGCGAGCAGAACGCGGATCGCGCGACGACGGAGCTCGCCGACTACGCGCCGCGCCTCAACCTCCTGAAGGGCATCCAGCGCCCGTTCAGCACGCCGACCTGCGGCCACTCCGACTCGATCGTGCAGTGCCTCACGGCCGCGCAGATCAACGCGGGCGCGGGCAACGCGGCGCAGGCACGCGGCGAGTCGGCGGACTGGCGCATCGCGCGGGCGATGAACCCGAGCGGTCGCGAGCCGCTGACGCTGATGGCCGGCCCGGGCTCGGCGTACATCGCGGAAGGCCTCTCGTGGAGCGCCGCGGGCGTGCGCACGTCCGCCGAGCGCTCGCCGCTCAACGCGTACATGCGCATGATGGGCCTCTCGTCGGCGCCGCCGGAGATCCAGGTGCGCATCGCCGAGCGCCGCATGAGCGTCAACGACCTCGTGCGCGACCAGATGCAGTCGCTGCTCGGGCGCACCGACATCAGCGCGCGTGATCGCCGCCGCCTGCAGCAGCACTTCGACGCCATCCGCGACACCGAGATCCGCATGAGCTGCGATCTCGACGAGTCGCTCGTCGACGCGATCAGCGCGATCGACAACCCGCAGGCGAACGACGTGCGACCCGACGTCGTGCGCCGGCACATGGACCTCGTCGCGTTCGCGTTCAGCTGCGACATCAACCGCGCCGCGACGATCCAGGTCGGCGAGGGCAACGATCAGACGCAGTACGAGATCGGCGGATCGCGCCTGCCGCGCTTCCACTGGATCTCGCACCGCATCTACTCGGACGGGTCGGACGGCGAGGCGATCCCGAACGCGGTCACGCTCCACCACCAGGTCGACCGCCTGCACCTGCAGATGTTCAAGTACCTGCTCGACCGGCTCGACTCGTATCCGTCGGCGTACGGCGGCACGCTGCTCGACGACTCGGTCGCGGTGTGGCTGAACGATCTCGGCAACGGCCCGCCGCACAGCGGCGACAAGGTGCCGTGGCTGCTCGCGGGGAGCGCGGGCGGCTTCCTCCGGACCGGCCAGTACCTCGACGTGGGCCGCGTCACGATCAACCGCGTGCTGAACACGATCATCAGCGCGGTCGGCGTGCGGAAGGACGACGGCTCGCTGGTCGACGACTTCGGCGACTCGAGCCTGACCGGCGGCCTGATCGATCAGATCGTCGCGACGTGAGTCACGCGTTCGGGCCGAACGCGGTGATCAGGTAGCCGCCGGACTTCTCGTCGAAGTGCGCGTCGAGGAGCCCGCGGCGCACCGCGTCCTCGAGCAGATCGTTGAACGTGCGGTACCCGTGGAAGCGCTCGGAGAAATTCGGGCGCTTCCGCTTCATCGTCTGCTTCACCATCGAGCCCCAGAGCGCGCCCTCGCGGTCCTGGAAGAGCGCCTCGACGATCTCGAGGACCATCTCCATCGCCTCGAGCTGCCGCTGCTCCGGCGTCTTCTCGCCGTGATCCGACGTCGTCGTGCTCGACGCCGGCGTCGTCGCGCTCGGTGTGGCGGCGGGCTGGGCAGGCGGCGCCGACACGCGCGGTGCCGGTGCCTGCTGCGCGGGCTTCGCGGGGCGCGCGGCCTTGTGCTTCGCCTTCGCGTCGCGCCGCGCGCGCACGAGATCGTCGTAGTAGATGAACTCGTCGCAGTTCTCGATCAGCAGATCGCTCGACGAGTTCTTCACGCCGAGCCCGATCACGCGCTTGTTGTTCTCGCGGAGCTTGCTGACGAGCGGCGAGAAGTCGCTGTCGCCCGACACGATCACGAACACGTCGACGTGCTGCTTGACGTAACAGAGGTCGAGCGCGTCCACGACGAGCCGGATGTCGGCCGAGTTCTTCCCCGAGTACGAGACGTGCGGGATCTCGATCATCTCGAAGGACGCCTCGTGCATGGCGCGCTTCGCGGACTTGTATCGATCCCAGTCCGCGTAGGCCTTCTTGACGACGATCTTGCCCTTGTCGAGAAGGCGCTCGAGCACGAGGTCGATGTCGAACTCGTCGTACTTGGCGTCGCGAACGCCGATCGCGACGTTCTCGAAATCGCAGAAGATCGCCATGTTCGGCGCATCGTCGAAGCGGTCGGTCACGGGACGACCCTAGCGCGAAACGACCGTCCAGCGCGCATTCGCTGCGCTCCCTGGAACTTCGGGGCTCTGCGGGTGTCCGAGCCCGTTCGCCGCGGAGGACGCGTTGGCGCGAGGGCAGCCATTCGACGAGGAGATCGATCGCGAGATCGAGTCGTGGCGTGCGGACGAGCGCGGCCGGATGCGGCGCGGGGTGTCGATCGCATCGATGCTCCTCGCGATGGCGTGCCTCTTCGGGTCGCGGTTCGAGTGGATCGACGCGTGGTACCGAGGCGAGATCGATCTGAGCGGACGCCCGCGCTTCGAGCCGTGGTACCCGATCGATCGCGACGCGATCTCGAGGATCGATCTCGAGCGCGTGCACGCGATCGCGATCCCCGAGTGGATCGAGCGAACGAGCGAGGCGAGGACGCGCGAGGATCGCCGGCGCGCGGAGCTCGCGTGGCTCGAGCTGCGCGACGCGGTCGCGCCGGATCGCAACCTCGCGCGCATCTGGGGCGAGCTGCACGAGCGACTGACGCTCTCTCCGATGGCGAGCGCGCGCCGGATCGATTGGTTGCTCTGGGCACACGATCGCTACGTCGACCAGATCGGCGCGCCGTATCGGATCGAGGCCTCGATGCACGTGCGCGGGCGCCACGCGCACGTCGTGGCGCTCGGGTATCGCGTGCTGGCGGAGACGCGCAGCCCCGACGGCGCGCGCGTGCGCGTGATGCGCCGGATCGACCGCAGCCGCGTGGTGGAGGGATGGCTCGGCCACACGCCGCGAGAGGACGACGGCGCGCTGGTGGTCGCGGATCGAGTGCTGCACTTCGCGGTGCGCCACGTGTGGCCGGCGCTCAATCCGGCGCTCGATGGGCGAAGGCCGGCCGCGGAGCGCGGGCTCCTTCCGTGGGTGCGCGACGAGGCCGAGGACGCGATCCCGCCCGAGCACCTCGCGCTCCTCCGCGAGACCGCGGAGGACGAACAGGTGCTGATCGAGATCGCGCACGCGATCCGATCGCGGCACGCGTGCGGCAGCCGTTTCGAGGTGTTCGATCTGCCGTACAAGGGGCTCTCGATCTCGAGCCATCAGGCGCTGCGGCGCGCGCTCTTCGCGAGCCGGTTCTCGCGCTGTCCCGACATCACGGTGGCCGAGGCCGCGCTGCTCGTCGGCGCATCGGAGCGGTTGAGGACCACCGAGGAGCTCGATCCGGCGCTCGAGTCGATGCTCGGCTGGGTCGCGCGGAGCGTGGCGGTGCACGAGGCGCGTCACGTGCTCGACGGGCCGAGCGAGGACGTCGCGTGCGCGGGCTGCGAGCCGCTCACGACGCGGACCGTGCGCGCGGAGCTCTCGGCCTACATCGCGGCGATGGCGACGCCGGGAGTCGGATACCTCGCGACGCTCCACGCGTGCGCGACGCCCGATCACACGCGCGGTGATCACGCGCGCGCGGTCGAGCTCGCGGTGCGCGCGGTGACGCCCGGCGGGTGCGGTGACGATCCTGGGCTCGCGCTCTACGCACGCGCGCGCGCCGCCGAGCGACGCATGTTCGGCGAGCGCGCGGCGATCTCGCTGCCGGGCGACTTCCCGGGCCCGCTCGCGTTCTTCCCGCGCACTCGCCCCGCGGTCGCCGAGCACTGACGCGCGCAACCGCGCGCACGACGCGTCGATGCGGGCGCCGTGCGCATCGACTACGACCGCGGAACCTTGCTGCTCACTGCCGAGCCCGAACGGGCCGCGGCGCTCCCTCACGTCCGATGGGATCCTCGTGTCGGTCGCCATCGCGCGCCGGCATCGGCGTACGCCGAGATCGTCGCGGCGCTGCGC
Organism: Sandaracinus amylolyticus; assembly: GCF_000737325.1. NCBI lineage: Bacteria > Pseudomonadati > Myxococcota > Polyangiales > Sandaracinaceae > Sandaracinus > Sandaracinus amylolyticus. Next base: position 5,940,278 of record NZ_CP011125.1, on the reverse strand, counting down.
GACGTGCGCTTCGACGATCGCGTGCGCGCGCCCTCGCCAGCGCCACCGCCCGACCTCGCGTCGCCGGAGCTGCGCCCGTACCAGCAGGCCGCGCTCGACGCGTGGGAGGCCGCGAATCGCCGCGGCATCGTCGTGCTCCCGACGGGCGCCGGGAAGACGCGCGTCGGCGCCGCCGCGATCGCGCGGACCTCGGCGCGCACGCTGGTGCTCGCACCCACCCGCGTGCTCGTGGAGCAGTGGCTGCGGACGCTCTCCGAGCTCGGCCTCGGGCCGCTGGGCCAGTGGGGCGATGGCAAGCACGAGCTCGCGCCGATCACGGTCGCGACCTACGAGGGCGCGCTGCGCGCCGCACCGGATCTCGGGGCTTGCTTCGAGCTCCTCGTGATCGACGAGGTGCACCACTTCGGGCACGGCGCGCGCGACGACCTGCTCGAGATGTCGATCGCGCCCGCGCGCCTCGGGCTCACCGCGACGATGAACGAGGACGATCGTGCGCGCGTGCGCATCGAGGAGCGCGTCGGCTCGGTCGTCGCGCGCTCGACCACCGCCGAGCTGACGGGGCGCTGGCTCGCCGAGCTCCAGCACGTCGTGCTCCATCTGCGGCTGACGCGCGACGAGCAGCGCGCGTACGACGCGGAGAAGCAGACGTTCCACGCCGTCGTCGATCCGATCCTCCAGGCGCGCCCCGGCGCGAGCTGGCCCGAGATCGTCGCGCTCGCGACGCAGACCGAAGCGGGCGTCCGGGCGCTCGCCGCGCTGCGCGCCGCGCGCCGGATCACGACGCACGCGGAGGCGAAACGACACGCGCTGGCGACGCTGATCGAGCGGCACCGTGGCGAGCGCACGCTGGTGTTCACCGAGGACAACGCATCCGCGTACGACGTCGCGCGCACGCACTTGATCATGCCGATCACGTGCGACATCGGGCGTCGTGAGCGAGAGCGTGCGATCACGGATCTCCGCGAAGGACGGCTGCGCGCGCTCGTCTCGGCGCGCGTGCTCAACGAAGGCGTCGACGTGCCCGGGGCGGAGATCGCGATCATCGCGGGCGGCGCGCTCGGCGCGCGCGAGCACGTGCAGCGGGTCGGGCGCGTGCTGCGTCCCGCGCCCGGCAAGGTCGCGATCGTCTACGAACTCGTCGTCGTGGGCACGTCGGAGCGCCGTCGCGCCGCGCGGCGGATCGCGGCGCTCGGCCTGGTGGAGGCACGGCCATGAGCGATGTCGAAGCGTCTCCGCGCTGGCTGGACGCGCGCGATCATCGCTGGCTCGCGGCGTTGATCGCGACGTACCAGCGCGCCGAAGGACGTCCGATCCGCGAGCTCGACGAGATGCTCGTGTCACCGCTCGCGCCGCCGCGGCGCGTGAAGCTCGCGCGCAGCGTGCTCGACGACCTCTGGTCCGATCGCGTCGGCGGTGCGCACGACCCCGAGCACGTACGCTCGATCGTGTTCCGAGCCGCGACGTCCGAGGCCTCTCGCGAGGCCGCGATGCTCGCTGCGTCGCGCGCGCTCGCGCTGCCGGTCGCCGCGATCGAAGAGGCGCTGTTCGCCGATCTGCCGAGCGAGCGCCTCGTCGCCGCGCCGCGCACCGTGCCGAGCCCCGCCGATCTCGCGATCCGCTGCAACCACGCGCTCGCGAGGGCGCTCCTCGCGCGTGCATCGAGCGTGCGGCTGGACGTGGAAGGAGACCCGCACGACGTCGTGCGCGCGTGCAAGCGGCGCGGGCTCGTGTGCGTCGTCCATCCCGAGGAGCACGGCGCGCGCCTCGAGATCTCCGGGCCGCTCTCGCTGTTCCGCGCGACGCGCGTGTACGGTCGCGCGCTCGCGTCGCTGCTCCCCGCGCTGGCCGGCGTGCGCCGGTTCCGACTGCGCGCGCTCGTGGCGGGCGACTCGGGGCCGCGGAGCTGGATCGTCCGCGAGCGCGATCCCGTGTTCGTCGAGGGGATGCGAGCGCCCGCCCTCGACGGCGAGGTCGGAGATGCGTTCGCGAAGCGCTTCGCGCGGCTCACGCACGACTGGGATCTCGTGCGCGATCCCGAGCCGGTGCGCGCGGGCGACGTGCTGGTGGTGCCCGACTTCGCGCTCGTGCATCGCCACGACGCACGACGACGCTGGCTCGTCGAGATCGTGGGCTACTGGACTCCCGCGTACCTGCGCGCGAAGGTCGATCGACTGCGCGACGCGGGCATCGAGCAGCTCGTGCTCTGCGTGAGCGATCGGCTCGCGTGCGCGGGCGACGAGGTCCCCGAGGGCGCACCGATCGTGCGCTTCGCGCAGCGCGTCGATCCTCGCGCGGTGCTCGCGGCGATGGGCGATCCCGTCGTGAAGCGGCGGAAGAAGCGGTGACGACGTCACGCGCGCAGGAACGCGCCGATCGTCGCGATCGCAGCGCGCCCTTCGGGCAGCGCGCCGGCGAACGCCTGGAACACGTGGAAGAGGTCGTCGAACACCTCGAGCGTGACCTCGACGCCGGCCTCCTTCGCGCGCGCGGCGAGGCGCACCGAGTCGTCGAGCAGCACCTCGGCGTCGCCGACCTGCAGCAGCAGCGGAGGCAGCCCGCGGAGGTCCGCGTGGATCGGCGAGGCGAGCGGATGCCGCGGATCGATGTCGCCGAGATAGTGGCGGCACCAGCCCTTCAGCAGCGACGCGGGGAGCATCGGATCGACGCCCGCGCGCGACACCACCGACTCGCCGCATGCTTCGAGGTCGGCCCACGCGGAGAGCGTCGCCGCGCGCGCCGGCAGGCGCTCGCCTGCGTCACGTGCCGCGACGAGCGTGGAGATGACGAGCCCGCCGCCGGCGGAGTCTCCCGCGAGCACGACGCGCGTCGCGGGCTGCTCTCCGTCCGGCCCGTGATCGAACGCGTGCGCGAGCGCGACGCGCGCGTCCTCGAGCGCCGCGGGGAACCGATGCTCGGGCGCGAGCCGGTAGTCGGGCACCAGCGCGACCATGTTCGCCGCGCGCGCGATGCGGGTGACGAGGCCGCGATGGGTGCGCGGCGAGCCGGCGACGTATCCGCCGCCGTGCAGATAGACGAGCCGCTGCGTCACGTCCGCGCCGCGGGGCACGACCCACTCCGCGGGCATGAACACCGCGTCCTCGTCGTCGTAGCGCGGATCGTCGGGCGCGAGGTCGCGCATGAGATCGACCTCGCGCACGTCGAGGCCGGGCGTGACCGCGGCCGAGAACGTCTCGAGGGCGCGTCGGACCTGCAGCGGGTCGAGGCCACGCGTCTCCAGATCCGGCGGTCGCAGGGCGCGGAGTTGGGCGATGAGCTGTTCGAGCGCAGGAGAAGGCATGGTGCAGCAGCGGGAGGAGACTGAAGTGCAGCGGACCGAAGGGGAAGGGCGTCCCGCGGCCTCGCCGCCGGCTTGCCCGTGGTCGGGGCGCGCCGCTACACTGCCGGTCGTGCGCTCACCTTTTCGTTCGACGCTTGCGCTGATCCTCGCGCTGGCGGGAGTCGGCTGCGGTGCCGACCCGGTCGGCGTGACCCCGGCGTCGGCGACCGAAGGGTCCGTGGGCGTGCTGCACGTCGAGCGCTTCGCGGGCGAGGGTGAGCTCGAGGCGGGCCCGACGGTGCTGAGCGCGGCCTTCGCGCGATACCGCGGGCTCGACGGCCCATCGGTGCTCGGGCTCCTGGGCAGCGGCGCCGCGGCGTCCCCCGAGAGCTGCGCGTTCGTCGGCGCGGACGATGCGCTCGGGGCCGATCCGTTGGGGGTCGGGAGCGCCGAGGTCGAGCTGCTCGACGTCGGGACGATCCAGGTCCGCGTGGCGGGCACCGAGGCGCGCCTCTCGCCGCGCGCGTTCCCGGACCTCGCGAGCGTGCTCGCCGGCGTGTTCTACGCGGGCGATGCGGAGCTGGCGGTGCCGCGCGCCGATCTCGACGAGTACGCGTTCCGCGCCGCGGGCAGCGACGAGATCGCGGCGTTCGACGCGGTCGTCCCGGCGCCCGCCGAGCCCGCGGAGCTACGCATCGACGGAACGATGGCGGGCGAGGTCGGCTCGCTCTCGCGCGACGGCGGGTTCGACGTGGTCTGGGCCGCGGGTGATCCCCGCGACACCATCGAGATCGAGGTGCGCGCCCACGGCGACGTGCTCGCGTGCGCGGCGAACGACGACGGCGCGTTCCGGGTGGACGCGGAGTCCCTCGCGATCCTCGCGCCCGACGGGGGTGCGACCCTCCGCGTGCGTCGGGTGCGCGTGACGCCGGTGGACGTGCCCGGGCTCGACGACGCGTACGCGCGCGTGACCGTGACGCGCACGGTCGACGTCGACCTCCGCTGAGCTAGTCCTTCTTTCCGCCGAAGATCTTCGAGAAGAGGCCCGCGCCGCCTTGCGTCGCGGGCTTCGTCGCGTCCGGGCGCTTCGTCGCGTCCGGGCGCACTGCGGCGCCGCTCTTCTGCGCGTCGGGCATCTTGCCGCCGCCGCGCATCTGCGCGAGCCGGACCTCGCGCACCGCGTCGAGGTTCTTCGGGTTCAGCGCCGCGGCCTGCCCGAACGCCGCGACCGCGTCGCTCTCGCGGCCGAGGCGACGGAGGATCATCGCGCGATAGAAGTGCGCGCGATCGCTCTTCGGGTTCAGCGTGAGCGCGGTGTCGACCGACGCGAGCATCTCGGACGCGCGCTCGACGCCAGGATCGAGCTGGAACATCGCCCACCCGAGCGTGGCGTGCGCGTCCGCGTCCTCCGGGCTCATCACGATCGCGCCGCGCATGAGCTCGATCGCGCCCGCGAAGTCGCGACGGCGGATCAGCACCTCCGCCTTCTGATGATCCATCGCGGCCTGGAGCACCGCCCCGAGCTTGCGCTCGGACTCGGGCGTGCCGCCGCCGTCGGAGAGCACGCGCATGTAGTTGCCGCGCTTCTTCTCGTCGCAGAGCGCGTCCTGCGCCGATGTGAGCTGGTGGAAGATGCGCTCGACGAACGGCTTCAGCGTCGCGAGCTCCGCGGGCACGCGGTCGGGGTGCCACTTTTTCACGAGCCCGAAGTAGGCCTTTCGCACTGCATCGGCGCCCGCGTCCTTGGGGATCCCGAGCATCTCGAAGTAGCTCTGCCGATCGATCTCGCGCAGCACGCGCGTGACGTCGCGCCAGAACGCGAGGTGATCGGCGCTCAGGCCCGCGGGCGGCTCGGGCGGGAGCTCGAGCTCCAGCATCCTCCGGGCGCGCGCTGCGGCGGAGCTCGCGGCGGCGGGCGGGCGCTCGCTCGTCGGCGGTGCGGCGGGCGCGCTCGGCATCGAGGGGCGCAGCGACGTGCCCGACGACGACGACGTGCTCGCGACCGAGCCTCCGTACGCCTCGAGGCTTTTCGTGACCGCGAAGAGGTAGAGCAAGCGCTTGCCGATCGTCTCGCCGAGCTCGCACTGCGGCGCGAGCTCGCGCACCGACGCGGGCGCGGCGCGGATCACCTCGACGAACGCGCTCTCCTTCGGCAGCAGCTCGAAGCGCCGGAGATCCGCGCCGGGCTTCATGCGCACCGGCACGTCGCCGAAGCCCGCGAGCACCGACTCGACCACGTCGTCGCGCGAGGGGCCGCGCAGCGATGCCGCGAGCAGCACCATCGGATCGACGCGCCCGCTGCGGACCGCGTCACCACTGCCCACGAGATCGACGTCCGCGTAGAACGCGTACGGCCCCGACGCGCGCGCGAAGAGCGGCAGGAGCCCGCGATCGAGCGCGCCCGCGCGCTGCGTGAGACGTGCCGCGACGAGCGCGCCCTTCTCGAAGCGGATGCGCTCCTGGCCCGGCGGCGACTCGTTGCGCTCGGGCCACACCACGAGCGTCCCGGTGAGCTCGCGCTGATGGCAGTAGAGGAGCGCGTGCGCGAAGGGCGTCTTCGCGAGATCGCCCTGAGCCATCGGTGCCGGCAGCTCGCTCATCGAGCTTCCGAGCATACTCGCGTCGGCGCGATCAGGGGATGCGCCAGGTCGTCCCCGTCGGGCCGTCCATGAGCTCGACGCCCATCGCCACGAGCTCGTCGCGGAGCGCGTCCGCGCGCGCGAAGTCCTTGGCGTCGCGCGCCGCGCGGCGCTCGCGGATCTTGTCCTCGACCTGTGCCTCGGTGATCCCGCGCGCCTTCGCGCGACGCTCGCGGATGCGCATCAGCACCGCGTTCGCGTCCTGTCCGCCGATCCCGAGCTCGGTGTCGAGCGCCGCGAGCGCGCGCTCCGCGGCCTCGATCGCGCCGCGCGCGACGGTGCCCTTCTTGCGCTTGCTCTGCTCGACGAGCTCGTTGACCTGCTTGAGCATCTCGCTCGCGGTCGCGATCGCGATCGCGCTGTTGAGATCGTCGTCGAGCGCGCCCGCGAGCTCCTGCGGGAAGCGCGCGATTGCCTCGGGGATCTCGCCGGTCGCGACGATGCGCGCGGGGTCGATCGACGCGAGCCGCTGGCGCGTCGTGTAGACGTACTCGACGCGCTTCTCCGCGTCCTCGAAGAGCGGGAAGCCCGTGACGTTCCCCGCGTCGTCGAGCGTCCAGTCGAGGTTCAGCGGGCTCCGGTAGTGCACCGTCAGCATCGCGAAGCGGATCGCCTCGGGCTCGTGCCGCTCGAACAGCGCGCGCGCCGTGAAGAAGTTGCCGAGGCTCTTGCTCATCTTGGTCTTCTCGACCTCGACGAACCCGTTGTGCATCCAGTGCTTCGCGAACGGCTTGTGGGTCGCGGCCTCGCTCTGCGCGATCTCGTTCTCGTGGTGCGGGAAGACGAGATCGAGCCCGCCGCCGTGCAGATCGAGCGTCTCGCCGAGGTGCTTCATCGACATCGCCGAGCACTCGATGTGCCACCCGGGACGTCCGTGGCCCCACGGGCTCGGCCAGCCCCACTCGTCCGCGGGCGCGCCCTTCCAGAGCGCGAAGTCCGCGGGGTCTTCCTTCTTGCGCGTCTCGCTCTCGTCGACGCGGCCGCTCGCGCCCGACGCGAGCGCTTCGAGCGTGCGGTGCGAGAGCTTGCCGTACTCGGGGAACGCGTGGACGCGGAAGTAGACGTCGCCGTCCTTCGCGTACGCGGCGCCCTTCTCGATGAGCGTCTCGATGAGCGCGACGATCTCCGCGAGGTGCTCGCTCACGCGCGGCTCGATGTCGGGGCGCACGTTGCGCAGCGCGTCCATGTCCTCGAGGAACGCGTCGGTCATGCGCGCGGTGAGCGCATCCGGCGTCTCGCCGCTCTGGCGGCTGCGCGCGAGGATCTTGTCGTCGATGTCGGTGACGTTGCGGACGTACGTGAGCGTCTGTCCGCGCGCGCGCAGGTGACGCACGAGCACGTCGTAGACGACGTAACAGCGAGCGTGGCCCAGGTGCGACAGATCGTAGACGGTCGGGCCGCACACGTAGATCCGCGCGTTCGACGGATCCTGGGGAGCGAAGGGCTCCTTCTTCGACGTGAGCGTGTTGTAGAGGACGAGGGCCATGCGCCGGGGGTGTACCCGTACGGCCCGATCGTCGCAATGATCTCGGAAAATCAGTCCGCGGGGCGCGCGGAGACGCGGCCGCCGTCGCTCTGGGATCGACCGCTGATCGCGCCGCTCGCGGCCACACGGAGATCGTAGTGATCGGTCGAGACGAGCGTGGGATCGGAGCTCTGGTATCCCGCGAGGTCGAGCGCGCCGGTGGCCTCGTCGTAGTGGCCTTCGACGAGCTCCTCGGCCTGGTGGCCGATGCGCGACTGGAAGTCGGGCCGGGGCGTCTCGAGCAGGCGCCACTCGATCGTGCCCGACGCGTCGCGGCCGTCGCGGCGGAGCGCGATGGTGATCGCGTAGCGCCAGCCCTGGCCGCTCCACGTGCCGCGCCATCGACGTCGCGCGCCCTCGGACCAGACGAAGCGCGTGACGTCGTCGCCCGGCGGCGTGGGATCGCGCTGCACCTCGCTGCGCGCGCGCGACGCGTGGGTCCCTGCATCGTGCGCGGTCGGCGCGACGATCACCGGGCCGGAGTCGGCGATCGCGAGCGCCGCGTCGGCGTGCGCGCCCGCGTCGATCTGCGCCTGCGCGCCCGCGTCGATCTGCGCGTGCGCGACGAGGCGCGGCGGGGGCGGCGCCTCGCGCTGGGCGAAGCGCTGCCACAGCACCAGCCCACCGAACGCGCTGAGCCCCGCGCCGACGAGCGTCGCGACGAGCCCGAGCGCGAGCGCGATGCTGCGCGTGGTGGTCGATCGCGACGCGGGCAGCGACCCGGTCGCCGTCGAAGGGGAGTGCACCGCGTACGGCGTGCTCGCGTGCGGGTGTGGCGCCCAACCCTGCGGCGCGTACGGCGTCGGCGCGTGCGGGTGCACGGGCGAGGGCGTCATCGCGACGGTCGGCGGCACCACGCGACGATGCTCGTGCGTCATCGGGACGTGCGGCGCATCGTCGCGCAGCGAGAGGCCGGGCGAGAGCGACGCGAGCGCGACGCGCGCGTCGGGGAAGCGACGCTCGGGATCGCGGTCGAGGCATCGAGCGAGCCACGCGTCGAAGCCCGCGGGCACGAGATGACCGACGCCGAGCTGCGCGGCGCGCACCGACGCGGGCTCGAGCGGCGTGACGAGCACCTCGGTGAACAGCGCGGTGAGGCGCACCTCGGGGTGGTTGGCGACGCGCCAGTAGGAGCGCCCGGTGAGCAGGTAGAACGCGACGAGACCGAGCGCCCAGACGTCGGTCGCGGGACGGATGCGCGCGTGCTGCTCGGTCTGCTCGGGCGCCATCCACATCGGCGAGCCGACGGCCGCGGTGGTCGACGCGGTGGCGCGCGACTCCTGCGTGAGCTTCGCGATGCCGAAGTCGAGGATCTTCAGCGTGAAGGGCACGCCGCGGCGGCGGCTCACCGCGATGAACAGGTTCTCGGGCTTGAGATCACGATGGACGATGCCCTTCGCGTGCGCCGCACCGAGGCCGTCGCCGAGCTGCTGGAGGATCTCGAACACCTCGCTCGGCGGCAGCGCGCCGCGCTCGCGCAGCGCGTGCGAGAGATCGCGCCCTTCGAGCAGCTCCATCGCGAGCCAGGGCAAGCCCGTGGGCTCGTCGATGCCCGCGGCGACCGTCTCGACGACGTGCTCGCTCTCGATGTGCGCCGCGATGCGCGCTTCTTGCGCGAAGCGCTCGCGCGCGCGCGCATCGACGACGAGCTGCGGGAGCATCGCCTTCAGCGCGCGTCGCTTGCCGGTCGAGAGCTGTTCGACGACGTACACCGCGCCCATGCCGCCTTCGGCGAGCAGATGCAGGATGCGGAAGTCCCGCGCGAAGACGTGTCCGGGGACGAGCTGGGCCAGGGCGGGCACGTGAGTCGAGCTTAGTCGCAAACGCGCGGGGAGGGCTTGGATCGTCGCTGGCGGATCCGCAGCGCGATCGTGGCGGCGACGAGGAACGACGTGACGGCCGTCGTGTGCGTCCGCGCGCCGACGCGGCATCCGCAGCTGCCCGAGATGCTCGCCGGGTCGCGCGCTCCCGCGTCGAGCGCAGCGCCGCCGTCATCGCCGCGGCAGAGGAGATCGCCTCCCGCGCAGTCCTGATCGATCGCGTCGCCGCACGTGTCGATCGCGCCGGGGTGGACGTCGGGATCGGTGTCGTCGCAGTCGAGGTCCGCGCTCGCACCGTCGGCGTCGGCGTCGGGCGCGGGGGCGCACGCGTCGTCGGTACCGGACGGCATCGAGATGCAGCCCCACGCGCAGGGCTCCGTGGTGTCGACGCCGTCGACGCAGCGACGTCGGGCGGTGCGCGCTTCGTCGCACGTCCAGATCGGGAACGTGCCGTCGGGGCACGTCGGCGCTGCGCCGCACGTCGCGCTCGGGATGCCGCGGTGCGCGCCCTGCTCGCTCCATCGTGACGGCGACGTCGGCGAGCACGCGCCGGCGAATGGATCGAACGCGCTCGCCGAGGCACCCCCCGGTGGTCGCGTCTCGAAGTGCAGGTGCGCGCCGGTGCTGCAGCCCGAGCTGGCGATCTGTCCGAGCACTTGCCCGCACGTCACGCGATCGCCGGGCGCGACGCGCACGCTGCCGTTGCGGAGGTGCGCGTAGACGACGCGGGTGTCGCCGTGATCGATCACGACGTGGTTCCCGTATCCGAACCCGAACGCGGTGCCGCAGTTGTCGCCGCCGCACGCGGTGCAGCGATCGAAGAAGCCGTCCTGTGCGCGCACGACCTCGCCGTCGGCGGCGGCGACCACGTCGTGCCCGACGTCGATCGCGGCGAGCCCTCCGCGCAGCGAGAAGTCGGTGCCGCGATGCCCTTCGTAGGTCGAGCCCTCGCAGCTCCAGTCCTGGGTGCCCGCGGTCTCGCCGGTGTGATCGAAGTAGAACCAGTTCGCGATGCACTCGTCGCACGCGAAGGGGCGACGGAACGTCTGCGCCTCGGCGCGCGCCGGCGCGAAGAGCACGAGCGCCGCGAGCAGCACGCGCTTCATCGGGGCACCCGGTGCGTCACGCCGTCGGCTGCGACGAACACGACGTGCTCTCCGTCGCGATGGATCGACGCGCCCGACGGAGGAGGCACGTAGTCGTCGCCCCACGCGCGTCCGGTGCGAAGCGCGCAGTTCGTCAGGCAGCGAAGCTCGTCGTCGAGGATCCAGAGCCCTGCGACGCCGCCGTTCGTGCTGCCGACGAGCGCGATCGAGCCGTCCTCGAGGATCGCGAGCGGCGCCATCGTGCCGGGCGCGCGCGCGAGCTCCACCGGCTCGGCGTCGCGCAGCTCGAATATCGTCGCCTGGGCGTCCGACCACACGAGCCGCGATCCGTCGGTGATCGGCGGTGCGAGCACGTCGTCGCCGAGCGAGCGCTCGCGCCCCGCGCCGTCGATCACGACGAGGCGCCCGTCGCGCGCGAGGTACGCGGCGCCTTCGCCGAGGCGCACCGCCGCGCTCGCGCGACGAGCCACGACGCGCCCGTGGAGCACGACGTCGACGCTCGGGCGCTCGTCGGTGCCCGCGCTCGGGTCGATCTGCGACGCGACGAGCTCCGTCTCGTGCACGGCCGCATCCGGCGCGCACGCGCCCAGGCACGTCAGGAGCGCGAGCAACCGGCGCATCGAAGCGTGAGCATACCGGAGCCCCGCGCGCGCTGGTTCGCGTCTAGACTGCGCCGCATGTCGCTCGCACAGCGCTCGATCGTCGAACGAAAGGCGTGGCTCTCACGGCTCGCCGGCAGCACGCCGAGCGTGCCGATCGACGACCCCGAGACCGGCTGCACCATCTGGCTGAAGCTCGAGTACCTGCTGCCGAGCGGCTCGACGAAGGATCGTGTCGCAGCGTTCATCCTGTCGCACGGCGTCGAGACCGGCGTCATCCGCGAGGACTCGATCGTCGTCGAGGCGTCGAGCGGCTCGACGTCGATCGCGTTCGCGATGGCGTGCGCCGCGCTCGGCGTTCGCTTCTGCGCGGTGATGCCCGAGAACGTCAGCCGCGAGCGCATGCTGATCATCAAGCGCTACGGCGGCGAGTGCGTGCTCACGCCGCAGGCCGGCGGTCTCGTCGGCGCGATCGAGGAGACGCGCGCGATGGCGGCGCGCGATGCGCGCGTGTTCCTCGCGCGTCAGTTCGAGAACCCGCTCAACGCGCGCGCGCACGAGCGGCACACCGGGCCCGAGCTCATCGCGCAGGTGGGCACGACGATCCACGGCTTCGTCGCGGGTGTCGGCACGGGCGGGACGCTGATGGGGATCGCGAGCGCGCTTCGCGACGCAGGTCATCCGGCGCGCGTCGCGCGCGCGATGCCCGAGAAGAACAGCCCGTGTTTCTCGGGCCAGCCCGAGATCTGCGGCGGGATCCCCGGCGTGGTCGACGGGCTCTCCGCGATCCTCGATCCCGCGCGCATCGGGCTCGACGACGACGTGCGCGTGCTCGAGCGCGACGCGATCGACGCGGCGCGCTCGCTCTGTCGTCGCGGCTTCCCGGTGGGCCCTTCGAGCGGGCTCAACTACGCGGCGGCGCGCGCGCTCGCGCGTCGCCTCGGGCCCGGGCACACCATCGCGACGGTGCTGTGCGATCGCATGGAGCGCTACTTCAGCACCGATCTGTTCCAGGACGTCTGCGGCTGACGGAACGAAGAAGGCCGCCCGGAGGCGGCCTCTTCGCTTGGTCGGCGGCAGCGATCAGAGCTGGCTGTTCGCGTGGTCCCAGTTCACCAGGTTCCACCACGACTCGACGTACTTCGCGCGCGCGTTGCGGTAGTCGACGTAGTACGCGTGCTCCCAGACGTCGCACGTGAGGATCGGCTTGCGATCCATCGTGAGCGGCGTGCCCGCGTCGTGCGTGTCGACGATCTCGAGCTTGTCGCCGTTCTTCACGAGCCACGCCCAGCCGCTCGCGAAGTGACCGACGGCCTTCGCGCTGAACTGCTCCTTGAACGTCGCGAACGAGCCGAAGCTCTTGTCGATCGCGCCCTTGATCGCGCCCGTCGGCTCACCACCGCCGCCCGGCCGCATCGAGTGCCAGTAGAACGTGTGGTTCCACACCTGCGCCGCGTTGTTGAACACGGGGCCCTTCGACGTGCGGATGATGTCCTCGAGGCTCTTGCCCTGGAGCGAGGGATCCTGGTCCACGAACTTGTTCAGGTTCGTGACGTAGGTCGCGTGGTGCTTTCCGTGGTGGAACTCGAGCGTCTCGGCCGAGATGTGCGGCGCGAGCGCGTCCTTCGCGTAGGGGAGCTCGGGGAGCGTGAAGGCCATGATCTTCCTCCGGGGTCTCTGCTGGGATGCGGCGTCGGGGCTCTCTAGGACCCGAGGCTCGCATCGAAAGAGGCCCTCGCGACCACCGCGCCGAGGGCGCGCGCGAGAGCCCGCACGTGCGGGAGACGGGAGCCTAGGAGGAACGCACCGCGGGAGTAAAGGCCCGCTCCCGTGCGCTGGCGCGATGCCAACCCATTGGCGTCGTGCGCGCACGCGGCGCGCACCGTTCGCGCACGCGCTCGCGGCGCACGAGATCCCGGAGATCATGAACGATCGCTCAAGAGCACGGCGTGGCACCTCGGTTGCTCTAGCGGTGGCCCACGATGAACGCGACGATCGAATGGGCGCAGCTCACACCGCAGCTGCGCGTGATGGCGAGCGAGGAGCGCGCGCTGATCGTGCGCGCGGACGTGCAGCAGGACGCGCCGACGCTGCGCTTCGCGAGCGACGACGAACACGAGCGCGCGACGCGATGGCTGCTCGACGGCGCGATCCGCGCGGCGTTCTCCGCGGCGCGCGAAGAGCTCGTGCCCGCGATCACGCCGGTCCGTTGGGCGTGGCGCCTCGTGGGCCTCTATCACCTGACGCACTCGACGCCGCGCTTGCTCGAGGAGGCCGCGACGCGCTTCGAGGCGCGCGGGCGCCACGCGCTCGCGACGTGGGCGCGCGACCGAGCGCGCGAAGAGACGTCCCACGATCGGCTCGCGCTGCGTGATCTCGCGGCGATGGGCTACGACGCCGAGCGCGTGGTCGCGTCGATCATGCCGCCGATCGCAGCGCGCCTCGTCGAGATCTTCACGCGCTACGCGACCGCGCCCGATCCGATCCGCTGCGTCGGGTACGCGTACGCGCTCGAGCGCCTCGCGACGACCGTGCGCGCCGAGGACGTGAGTCGCATCGAGGCCGTCCTCGCGCCCGGCGTGCGCGCGACGCGCTGCCTGCGCGTGCACAGCGCGATCGGCAGCGACGGAGATCACGTCGCGGAGACGGTCCGCGTGGTGGCGCGCTCCAGCGGGAGCGAGCGACGAGAGGTCGCGATCGCGGTGCACGAGACCGCGCGCCTCTGCTTCGCGCCGCCGCCCGACGGACATCCGCCGGACGAAGAGATCGCAGCGCTGCTGACGCGCTGAGCGCGATCACCACCCGACGAGAAGAGCACGCGCGGGCCCGAGGGCTCGACGCGCGAACGGACGACGTGTGTCCACGACCCCCCAAACCAACCACCGCAGGAGAGAGAGCACATGGAGCGCAACGACAGCCAGCAGCAGCACGACGCGACGATCGACATGGAGACCCGCGAGGCGCGCGAGCGCTTCGAGGTGAAGGAGAGCGCGGAGACGCTCGAGGTCGTCGAGCTCGAGAGCGCGCCGCTCACCGACGTGAACTTCGGCTTCTGAGACGCGCTGCCCTCGGGCTCGTCGCGCACGAGCCCGAGGGCGCTTGCCCTTTTCGATCACCAGGAGAGAGAGACGATGGCGACGAGCGTGGAGATGGTGGACTGCGTCGTGCTCGGGGGAGGGCCCGCGGGCAGCACGTTCGCGGCGATCGCGAAGAAGTACGCACCCGAGGCGCGCGTCCTGGTGCTCGAGAAGGAGCGCTTCCCGCGCTGGCGCATCGGCGAGTCGACGATCCCCGCTGCGAACGGCGTGTTCAAGGATCTCGGCGTCTACGAGACGCTGCTCGCGTCGCCCTTCGTGAAGAAGATGGGCGTGACCTTCGTGTGGGGTCGCGATCGTCAGCCGTGGAACGCGGACTACCTCACGCTGCGCACCACGACGAAGCACGACGGCGCGGAGATCATCGAGGTCACGGGACAGGACTTCGAGGCGCTGCTCGGCGACGGCAACAAGCGCGACACGCCGTATTCCGCGTTCAACGTCGAGCGCTCGAAGTTCGACGACATCCTGCTGCGCAACGCGGAGCGCTTCGGCGCCGAGGTGCGCGAGGGCACGCGCGCGACCGCGGTGACGCGCGTGCCGGGAACGAGTGCGCACGTGATCGCGTGGGAGGACGATCAGGGCGCGCGCGGGACGATCCGCGCGGGCTTCGTGATGGACGCGAGCGGTCTGTCGAGCCTGCTCACGCGAGGTCAGCGAATTCATGACGACTCGCTCAACAACTTCGCGGTCTACGGATATCTGCGGAACGCGGAGTGGAAGGTCACGTACAGCGGCACGAAGGATCGCTCGACGGTCTTCATCGCCGCGGTCGAGAAGGGATGGATCTGGTACTTCCCGCTCGGCGAGGACCTGATGACGGTCGGCGCGGTGACGAACACGCGCCACTTCAAGGATCGCTTGAAGGACGTCGATCTCGAGACGTTCTTCTGGGAGATGCTGCGCTCGTGCCCCGAGGTCGCGGGGCTCGTCGAGAACGCGACGCTTCGCGACGACGTCCTGCCGGGCAACGCGCGCGTCGGCGCGTGCCGAGACTGGTCGTCGTGGGCGCGCGAGCCGGTCGGCGAGGGCTGGGCGGCCGCGGGTGACGCCGCGATGTTCGTCGATCCGATCCTCTCGACGGGCGTGACGCTCGCGCTGCAGACCGGGCATCGCGCGGCGTACACCTGGCTGACCGCGCGTCGTCGTGCCGATCTCCCGGCGAGCTCGTTGTGGCGCGCGTACGCGGACTACCTGCGCGGCGAGTACGGCGCGTTCCTGCGCCTCGCGCGCTACTTCTACGGCAACAACAAGGCGGCGCCCTCGTGGTGGTGGGAGGCGCAGCAGCTCGTGAACGCGTCGGGGCGCCTCTCGCTGAGCGATCGCCAGGCGTTCACGATGGCGACCGCGGGCTTCTTCCCGGTGCCGCGCGCGCTCGGTGCCGCGGCCGAGGTCGTGGTGCCGCTGCTCCAGGGCATCACGGGCGGAGGGCGCGGCCTCGAGCGCATCTACCACGTGCCCGGCGTGCCCTCGCACGACGTGCTGCCTGCCTGCGCGCTCGAGCTGGTCGCGCCGTTCCGCGTCGATCTGCGCACCGAGCCGAACCTCGAGCGCGGCGTGATCGGATCGCTCGAGGTCTATCACGACCTCGTCACCGAAGAGCCCGACATGACGCACCGTCTCGCGGCCGTCCCGGCGCGCATCGATGCCGCGCTCGCGCCGATCGCCGAGGTGCTGCAGCGCTGTCGCACGGTGAGCGAGCTGCTCGAGCGCGCGCCGAGCGTGATGCCCGCGGGCACCGATCCGCGCGTGGTGCGCAAGGCCGCGCTCGACCTCGTGCGCATCGCCGCGCTGAAGGGGTTCGTGCGTGTCGTGGAGCCTCGCGCGTCGGTGATCGAGGGCGGGGCGTGCGGCTGACGATCGAGCTCGCGCCGCGTGATCCGATCGCGCTGCGCGAGCTCGCCGACGCGGTGTCGGATCCGAAGAGCCCGCAGTATGGCGCGTACCTCGACCGCGCTGCGCTCGAGCAGCGCGTCGTGATCGACGCGAGAGAGCGCGCAGCGATGCGCGCATGGCTCGGTCGTCACGGCGCGTCGCGTGCGGCGCGCGCGGTCGACGGGCCGCGATCGATCTCGGTCTCGACCGACGCGGCAGCGCTCACGTCGATGTTCGGCGCGGCCATCGTGCGCACGCTGATCGCGGAGCGACGCCTCGGGCCCGAGCTCGCGCTCTCGCTGCCCGAGCCACTGCGCGGTCGCGTGCGTGCGCTCGCGCTCGCCCACGATCACGTCGCCCCTCCGGTGTCTCGAGTGCGCGCGACCGAGCGCGTCGTCGCGCCGCCCGAGCGCGGTATCGCGCCCGCGGACGTGCGGCGCGGGTATCGCTTCGATCCGATGCTGCGAGGACGCGGCGAGACCATCGCGGTGATGGCGCTCGGCGGGGTGCCGCGCGCCGAGGATCTGGACGGGTTCTGGCGCGCGCACGACGTACCGCTTCCCGAGATCGATCTCGTGCCCCTCACCGCGCTCGGCGCGTGCGCGAGCGATCCGAGCGCGCGCTTCGAGACCACCATGAGCGTGCAGTGGATCGGCGCGCTCGCGCCGGCCGCGCGTGTCGTCGTGTACGTGATCGATCCCGCGCTGGTCGCGGATCCGTGGAGCACGTTCCTCGAGGCGGTGCTGGACGATGCCGCGCGCGCCCCGACGATCGCGGTCACCAGCTGGAGCACGCCCGAGCGACAGCATCGACGGGTGCACGGCCGCGAGGGCTTCGCGGCGCTGCTCGATCAAGCCGCAGTGCTCGGCGTGAGCGTGATCGCGGCGAGCGGCGACTGGGGCGCGTGCGGCGGGTTCCCGCGGGTGCTCACGCCCGCTGGACCGGTGTGCGCGTCGCTCGCGCCTCACGCGACGTTCCCGGGCTGCGAGGCCCGCGTGCTCAGCGTCGGTGGCACCCAGGTCATCGACGTCGAGCGCTGGCGCGAGCGCGCGTGGAGCGCACCGGTCTCGGACGCGATCCGCGACGCGGTGCATCTGCCGCATCTGGCGAGCAGCGGCGGGTTCAGCGAGACCGTCGCGATCCCCGCGTGGCAGCGCGACGTGCTCGCTGCGTCGTACGCACGCAGCGACGGAACCGCGGTCGTTCCGCACGGACGCGCGCAGCCCGACGTCGCGCTCGCTGCGTGGGGCCCCGCGCACGCGTACCGCGCGCTGCTCGACGACGCGTGGCGCGACGACGCAGGCGGGACGAGCCTCGCCGCCCCGATCTGGGCCGCGATCCTCGCGTGCGCGAACGAAGCGCGACGTCGCGTCGATCGACCGCGCGTCGGCCACGTCGCGCCGTTGCTC
Organism: Sandaracinus amylolyticus; assembly: GCF_000737325.1. Taxonomy (NCBI): domain Bacteria; kingdom Pseudomonadati; phylum Myxococcota; order Polyangiales; family Sandaracinaceae; genus Sandaracinus; species Sandaracinus amylolyticus. The sequence goes on along the minus strand of NZ_CP011125.1, from coordinate 5,922,933 downwards.
TACGCGATGCGCTCTCTCCACCCGATCACCGAGGGCGCGACCGATCTCGATCTTCCCGCGCTCGATGCGCGTGGGCGTCGCACCTGGAAGCGCGTGCCCGGCTACGTCGCGACCAGCGCGTGGAGCCCCGCGACCGGCCTCGGCGTGCCCGACGTCGGCGCGCTCGTCGCCGCGATCACCTGCAGAGAGGAGCCTCCGATGCGAGCCGCCATGTACCAGCGCAAGCACGTCCGCAGCCCGAACGCCGCCCCGAAGGACTACGACTTCATCCGTCTTCCGATGCAGGTCGACGTCGCGCCGCTCGTGGACGAGCTCGAGCGCGCGGGCGCGCTGCCGTACGTGTCGAGCCTGTGGAAGTGGCATCGCGGTACGAGGTTCTGCGTGCTGCGGGCGGGCCCGCCGGGCGCGCTCCCGGGCGACGAGCTCATCACCGGCAAGGACGTCGACGCGCCGATCCTCGCGACGCTCCCGCGCGTATGCGCGCTGCTCGACGAGGCGTTCCCGGTGCGCGCGCCGCTCGCGTGGATCGGTCTCTCCCCCGCGCGCTCGCAGATCCGGATGCACGTCGACAACACGCAGCACTGGGACGAGCACCACCGCATCCACGTGCCGCTCGTGACCACCCCGGGCGCGCGCCTGATGGTCTCGGGTGGCTTCGTGCACATGCCCGCGGGGAGCGTCTGGGCGTTCAACAACAGCCGCCCGCACGGCGCGATCAACACCGGGCCCGATCGACTGCACCTCGTGATCGATCTCGCGTCGACGCCCGAGGTGGAGGCGATGCTCGCGCGCGGCGAGCGCGTCCGCGGCGAGCGCGATCGCGACGCCGTGATCGCGCTCTCGCGAGATCCGCTGGGCGATGGCGGCGCCGGGGAGCGACCCGAGGTGCTCGCGCGCATGCGAATGCAGTGAGAATCGCGCGATTTACACGTTGACCAATCTCATTGCCGCGCGTTTACAGGCGTGGCATCCCGCTGCCCATGCGCGACGCGCACGAGGCGATGGGGCGACGGCTGCGCGAGCTGCGGCTCGAGCGTGATCTGCAGCAGGCGGACGTCGCGCGACGTCTCGGGGTGTCGCCCGCGTACCTCTCGCTGATCGAGAAGGGCAAGCGCGCAGTGCAGCTCCCGCTGCTCTTCCAGGCGCTCGAGCTCTACGGCGTCGGCATGGAGGACTTCATGTCGTCGCTCGGCGAGCCGCGCGTCGACGACGGGCTCGCGCGTCTGCTCGACGAGCCGCTCTTCCGCACGCTCAATCTGTCGCGCGAGGATCTCGCGACGCTCGGTGCCGAGCCGAAGGTCGCGACGACGATCACCGCGCTCTTCAACCTCTACAAGAACACGCGCTCGCAGCTCGATCACCTGCTGCGCGATCTCGCGAAGCAGGAGCGCGATGCGGGCGTCGCCGCGGTGCCGGTGAGCGGCGAGCGCGACGAGCCCTACGGCTTCGACTACTCGCCGTTCGACGAGGTGACCGACTTCCTCGAGGAGGTCGGCAACTGGTTCCCGTCGCTCGAGGAGCGCGCGGATCAGTGGCGTCGCGATCACGGCCTCGCCGAGGTCGAGCGCGTGACCGCCGACGCGCTGACGCGCGCGCTGCGCGAGCAGGACGTGCACGTGCAGCTGGTGCGTGGCGAGACGAGCTCCGTCATCCGGCGGCTCGATCGCGAGGGCGGTGTGCTGCGCATCTCGCGCGACGTGCCCGAGCATCGTCGTCTCTTCCAGCTCGCGCACGCGATCGGGCTGCGCCTGCTCGACGACGAGAAGCTGCACGAGCCGATCATCGCCGAGACGACCGCGGGTCACTCGCAGACCGCGCGCCTCCTCAAGATCCACCTCGCGAACTACTTCGCGGGCGCGGTGCTGCTCCCGTACGAGACGTTCTTCCGCGAGGCGCAGCGACTTCGCTACGACGTCGAGCGCCTCGCGCACGTGTTCGACGCGTCGTACGAGACCGTCGCGCATCGGCTCTGCAACCTGAGCGACCCCAAGCGGCGCGCGGTGCCGTTCCACTTCCAGCGCGTCGACGTCGCCGGGAACATCTCGAAGCGCTACAGCGCGACGGGCCTGAAGTTCCCGCACGGCACGGGCAGCTGTCCGAAGTGGATCGTCCACACCGCGTTCCTCACGCCGCACGCGATCGCGAAGCAGTACTCGCTCTTCCCCGACGGCTCGATCTACTTCTGCTTCGCGAAGGTGATCGCGGAGCCGATCGGTGGCTCGCTCGCGAAGGGCACGTGTTACGCGATCGGGCTCGGCACCCACGCCGACAACGCGAAGCACCTCGCGTACGCCGACGAGATGCCGTTCGTCGACCCGCAGAAGATGGTCGTGCCGGTGGGCACGACGTGTCGCTTCTGCGAGCGCACCGACTGCAACCAGCGCGCGGCACCGAGCTACAAGTTCGCGTTCCGTGTCGACGAGTACATCAAGAAGGACAACTTCTTCTCTCCGCTGGTCGTCGAGGACGAGCTCACCCCCGCGCAGAGCGAGCCGCCGCCCGACGTGGCGATCGCGAGGCTGCGCAAGAGGCGCTGAGCAACGCCGCGCGCCGCGCGTCGATGGGGCGGCTTTCACTCCGGAGGAGACCGTGAGACCAGTCCTGGTGTTGTCGTCGTGTGTGCTCGTCGCCCTGCTCGCTGGATGCGAGTGCGAGGTCGCGTGTGGCCCCGACCTTCGTTTCGATCGCGACCGGGGCATCTGCGCATGTCCGAACGGCGGCGAATGGCGCGCCGAAGATCGCACGTGCCTGTTGCCGGACGGCGCAGTCGTCCCGTTCGACGATGGCGGCATGGGCGACGGCGGGATGCCCTGCGAGACGCAGATCTTCCATCGCGACGCCGACGGCGACGGATTCGGCAATCCCGCGCAGACGATCGGAGCGTGCGACAGGCCGACTGGCTACGTCATCGACGCGAGCGATTGCGACGATGAGTGCGAGTCGTGTCGGCCGGGCGGCACCGAAGTCTGCGACGCCGAAGAGCGCAACGAGGATTGCGAGGGCGGCGCGAACGAGGGCTGCGCGTGCGCGGGCACCGGGGCGCGCGCCTGCGCCGGAGGAACGGAGGAGGGCGAGTGCGCCGCAGGCACGCAGTCGTGTGTCGACGGCGCGTGGAGTGATTGTGTCGGCGCGGTCGGACCGGTCGCGGAGGTGTGCAACGGGCGAGATGACGATTGCGATTCTGCAATCGACGGCCCGTCTGCCTCGGCCGCCTGTCCGGCCGTGTCGCGCTCGACTGCCCGCGCGTGCTCGGCAGGCGAGTGCATCGTGAGCGCGTGCGCGGCCGGATACGACGACTGCGACGGCGTCTATTCGAACGGTTGCGAGGAGTCGCTGACGGTTTCCAACGCGCACTGCGGTAGCTGCCGCAACCAGTGCGGAGTCGGCAGTGTGTGCGAGGCCTCGACCTGTGTCGTGCTCCCGCGCCAGCAAATGCAGCGGCACGTCGATCTTCCGTCCGGCGCGCCGAGCGCGTTCTTCAACGATGTCGCGGTCGACGCGAACGGCGACATCTATGTCGTCGGCGGATTCAGTCAGCCGCTCGCCATCGGATCGACGCTCCTGACGCGCACCGGAATTGCGAACGGCTTCCTCGCGAAGTTCTCATCGGCTGGGGCACCGCTCTGGGCGGTGCAGACCGGCGGGACTGGCGCCGATGCGCTTGGGGCGGTGGCGCTCGACGCCTCGGGCAATCCGATCGTCGCGGGCAGCGAGGGTGCGCCGATTTCCTCTGACCCCTACACCGAGAACCGTGTGCTCGTCGCTTCGTTCACTGCGGCGGGCACGCTCCGTTGGACGCAGCGCTTCGCCGCCGCGTCGGCGTACTACACGGGTGCCACCGACATCGCGGTCGCCGGTGACGGCACGATCTACGTCATCGGAACGTTCGGACGGTCGCTCACCATCGGGGCGACGACGCACACGTCGTCGGGCACCAACGACGCGTTCGTCATCGCCCTCGCGCCCGGTACCGGAGCGATGGTGCGCGGCCGTGTGCTCGGGGCGAGTGGCGGCGAGCGCGCCTCTACGCTCGCTGTCGACGGGAGCTCTGTGTACGTCGCAGGGAACTTCACCGGCACTTCCTCATTCGGCGGCCCCTCGCGCACTGCCGGCGGCGCAGACGGTTTCGTCGTTGCGCTGACGAGCACGCTCGAACACCGCTGGACGACCACGTTCGGAGGCGCTCAGTCCGACAACGTGCGCGGGCTCGTGATCCACCCGAGCGGCTCGCTCTTCGCTGCCGGAGCGTTCGACGGGAGCGTTGCGTTCGGCGCGACGAACCTGGTCGCGATAGGCCAGGACGCGTTCGTCGCGATGCTCTCGCCGACCGACGGGTCCTTCGTCCGAGCGGCGCGCTTCGGCGGCAGCGGCACGGAGCAGTTCACGAGCATCGCGATCGACGGTGCGGGGCTGCTCTACGGCATCGCAGAGAGCAGCGACGCGGCGACGTTCGGCGGCGCATCGCTCGGTGCGCTCGGGGGCTACAGCGATGTCGTCATGGCGTCGTACTCCGTGGATCTCGCGCATCGCTGGTCCGCTCGATACGGAGGAGCGGGATGGGACACCGGTGCGATCGCGGTAAGCCCGGAAGGCCTCGTGACGCTCGCCGCGAACTTCGAGGGCGACGCATCGTTCGGCGGTGCTCCGTTGAGCGCGACGGGACGTGACGCGGTCGTCGCCATCTATCGGGGGCGCTGAGAGGACGTCCGTGACGGAACACGAAGGGGCAGCGGTCACCCGCTGCCCCTTCGCGACGACTGACGCTTGAGCTCAGATCCCGAGGTTGTCCTGCCAGGGGATCACCGTCGGTCCGAGGCGATCCTGACAGCGCATCGCCGCGTTGCACACGAGGGCCGCTGCCGGGAGGGTGGGGTTCAGCCCCGCGCACTCGTCCGCGTCCGCGCAGCTGCCATCCGCCGGCTGAACGAGCGGCGCCGCGCGCCCAGCGGCGAACACGGTGATGACCTCGCCCTCGTCGAAGCTCGACTGGAGATTCGCGGGCGTCGCCGGCACCGGGAGCGGGACCGGAATCGGGCCCAGCGCGCGGGTCGCTTCGGCGCACGCCGGCGCGGCCGCGTTGTGGATGTGCACCGCGAAGGTGGCGCCCGCCGGGGTCGGGTCGATCTCGATGTAGTCCTCGACGTCGCTGAACGCGACGTCGTCGAAGATTCGCGTCGGCTCGCCCGCGCCCGCGCCGTCCGCGTCGTAGCAGACGTCCACGTTGCCGGGGAGGTTCGGCACCGCGTGGAAGAGGCGCACGCGGGCCTTGCCCGCCGCGGGATCCGAGAGGTCGTCTACGGAGATGATCAGCTGCGGCGCCTGCGCGCCCGCGCCGCCGGGCAGGCCGATCGCCGCCACGGTGTGATACGCGCCGGGGGTGAGGTCGGTGCTGACGTCGATCTCCGTCGTGATCAGCGGCGTCGGCGTCGTCGCGGTCTCCGCCGGACACGGCTGCGCGGCGGCTTCGTTGATATCCGCCGCGTTGTAGACGCGCACGGTGTACGGCAGCGAGAGCAGCGGCAGGGCGTTCGTGTAGTTCGAGACGCCGGGATACGGGACGGCCTGCGGAGGCGGCGGGCTCATCATCGTGTTCCGCGTGATGAGGGCGAGCGTGCCGGGGACGCCATCCGCGTGGATGCAGACGTGGACCGGCGGTCCGCCGGGGATCAGGTGCGCGAGGCGGATGTAAGGACGCGGCGTGCCCGCATCGCTGCCGGCGTCGCCGGTGTCGCCACCGCCGTCGGTGCCCGAGTCCATGTCTCCCGTCGTGCCCGAGTCGCGGCCGGCGTCCGCGCGGCCCGCGTCGCTGCCACCGCCGTCGTCATCGTCTCCACAGGCTGCGGTCATGCCGCCCAGAGCGAGCAGCGCCGCGCAGATCGCGACCCTCTTCGTGGTTCCGATCATTCCATTCCTCCTGAAGTTACGCCCGGCCGGTCTCACCCCTCGGTTCGCCGCAGAAGCGAGGCGAGCCGTTCGGCCGATCCAAGCGTCGTGCGCCCCCACGCGCGCACTTCGTCCAGCGTACACCAACCCGATCGGGGAGTGACAAGACCCCGGCGAGTAATCCAACCTCGCTGGATCCATCGGGCTCGTTGGAATCGCAGCGCCGCCCGCTATAGAGTGCGCGCGACATGAGCGTCGCTCCCACGGTCTGCGCCGCCTGCGGGCACACGATCTCGACGGACGCGCGGTTCTGTGGACGCTGCGGCGCGCCGGTGAACGTCGAGATCGCGGCGCCGCCTCCGGCCTCGCGCGGCGGTCACGCGACGATGATCGGCGCGTCGCTCGACGAGCTCCCCGGTGCACCGCAGAAGGAGCCCGCGCGCACGCTGATCGACGCGCCGCTCCCGCCCCCGCCCGGCGCTGCGCCCCTGCCCAGCTCGCCGTTCGCGCCCACGCCGCTGAACAAGACGATGCTCGGCGTGTCGCTCCAGCCGCCTCCCGGCGAGCGTCCCGACACGCTTCCCGATCTGCCGCAGCAGCCCGAGCCCGCCGCGCGCGCGCCACAGAACCGCACGATGCTCGGGATGCCGGCGATCGACGCCGCTGCGATCGCCGCCGCCGCGCAGCGCGCGAGCGCACCACCCGCGCAGCCCGCATCGACCGCCGCGCCCGCCGCGCTCGCACCCCCGGCCGCCGCCCCGGCCGCACCGATGCCTCCCGCGGCCGCACCGATGCCGCCCGCGGCCGCACCGATGCCTCCCGCGGCCGCACCGATGCCCTCCGCGGCCGCACCGATGCCCTCCGCGGCCGCGCCGATGCCGCCCGCGGCCGCACCGATGCCGCCCGCGGCCGCACCGATGCCGCCTGCTCCCGCTCCGATCGCGCCCGTCGCCGCCGAGCCTGCGCCCGCGGCGTCCAAGCGCGCTGCGCTCGGCCCTTCCAACCGCACGATGCTCGGCGTCGTCGTGCCGACCGCCGACCCCGCGCGCGCCTCGCTTCCCCAGGCGCCCGCACCCGCGCCCGCTGCGCCTCCCGCGCCCGCCTACGCGGCGCCCGATCCGCTCGACGCCACCGGCGACATGTCGATCGCCGGTCTGCCCTCGCCCGCGAAGCGCGGTCGCGGGCTCCTCCTCGCGATGCTCGCGATCGGCGTGCTGGTGATGCTCGGCGTCGTCGGTGGGCTCGCGTGGTGGCGCTTCGGTCCGCGCGACACGCCGATCCGCGCGACCGTCGCGCAAGGCGAGCAGGGCGAGGTGCTCGACGTCGAGGTCCCCGGCGCGCCCGAGGGATCGCGCGTCCGCTTCGGCGGCGCCGAGCAGCCGCTCGCGTCCGGCCGCGCGCGCCTGCCGCTCTCCGCCGAGGCGCTGCACGTCGGCGACAACCCGCTCTCGATCGACGTCGTCGCGCCGGACGGCGCGGTCACCACGCATCGCGTGACCCTCACGCTCGAGCTCCGCGTCCGCGCCGATCTCTCGACGCTCGACGCCGCCGAGCCCGCGATCACCGTCGTCGTCGAAGCGCTCCCCGGCTCGACCGCGACGCTCGACGCACAGCCCCTCGCGCTCGACGCGCAGGGACGCGGCTCGCGCGCGTATCCGATCGCCGCGATCACGCCCGGCGCCGATGGGTCGCTCGCGCACCAAGCGCGCTGGACCGTGCAGCCGCCGAGCGGCGAGGCCGCGCAGGGCACGCTCGACACGCGCGTGCCGCTCACGACGATCCAGATCGATCGCCCCGGCGATCAGGTCGTGACCGATCGCGACCGCATCGAGATCGCCGGCGCGGTGCCGCCCCAGGCGACCGTGACGATCGACGGCCAGTCGGTCCCGGTGAACGACGGACGCTTCCTCCACGTGTACCCGCTCGCGCAGGTCGGTGACGCGACGCCGCGCATCGTCGCGCGCGCGCCCGGTCGCGCGCCGGCCACGCGGACGATCACGATCCGTCGCGTCGCGGATCTCGCGCGCGAGGCCGCGAGCTTCGAGGTCGATCGCGCGCTCACCTACGCGCGCATCGCGCAGGCGCCCGCGCACTTCCAGGGCCAGCGCGTCGCGCTCGAGGGCCGCGTCTACAACGTCGACGTGCAGAGCGGGCGCAGCGTGCTCCAGATGCTCGTGCGCGACTGCCCCGCGGGGCAGCGCTGCCCGCTCTGGGTCACGTACCCCGCGGCGACCGAGGTGACCGTCGAGAGCTGGGTGCGCGTGCTCGGCACCGTCGCGGGCGAGCAGCAGTTCCGCAGCGAGTCGGGCCAGGTCCGCACCGTGCCGCGCGTCGACGCGACGTACGTCCTGCCCGCGAGCCCCTGATTGCGCGCGGGCGCGCTCGTCGGTGATCCTCTCGGCACGTGGACGCTGCGGCCGAGCCCGACGTGATCGAGCGCGCATGCCCGCGCTGCGCGCGCCCGAACCCGCACGACGCGCGCTACTGCGCCGGCTGCGGGCACCGCTTCCTCGGGGACGACGCCGAGCCCGAGCCGATGGCCGATCCGCTCGTCGGTCGCACGCTCGCGGATCGCTATCGCATCGAGCAGATGATCGGTCGCGGCGGCATGGGCGTCGTCTACCGCGTCGAGCACGTGCGCATCGGCAAGCTCATGGCGATGAAGCTCCTGCACGGCGAGCTCTCGCGCGAGAAGGACGTGATGCGTCGCTTCCGCCGCGAGGCCGAGGCGGCGAGCAAGCTCGATCATCCGAGCACCGTCCAGGTGTTCGACTTCGGCCACGCCGACGGGCTCACGTACCTCGTGATGGAGCTGCTCGGCGGGAAGGATCTCGGCGCGATCGTCGAGCACGAGGGGCCGCTCCCCTTCGCGCGCGTCGCGCGCATCGCCGCGCAGATCGCGGGCTCGGTCGCGCAGGCCCACGCGCGCGGCATCGTGCATCGCGACCTCAAGCCCGAGAACGTTCGCGTGCTGCACCACGAAGCGGGCGAGGGCGAGCTCGTGAAGGTGATGGACTTCGGCCTCGCGAAGCTGCGCGAGCACGACGACGCGGCGGGCGCGAGCATCACGCGCGCGGGGCTCATCGTCGGCACGCCGTACTACATGGCGCCCGAGCAGATCCGAGGCGACGGAGCGGAGCCGCGCAGCGACGTCTACGCGCTCGGCGCGCTCATGTACAAGTGCCTCACCGGCGTGCCGCCGTTCTACGCGCCGACGCCCGTCGGGGTGCTCACCAAGCACCTCACCGAGCCCGTGGTGCCGCCGAGCGCGCGCGGCCCCCGTCGTGATCTCCCGCCCGAGGCCGACGCGATCGTCCTCCGCGCGCTCGCGAAGGAGCCCGGCGATCGACCGGCGAGCATGGAGGCGCTGCGCGACGAGCTGCTCGCGTGGCTGCGCGCGGAGGGCGAGGACACCGGCGCGTTCGCGGAGCGCGCGACGCTGCCCGCGATCGAGACCGACTCGGGGCGCAGGGTGCAGGTCGCGACGCGCTCGGACGTCGATCGCTACGAGCGCTCGCTGCGCGCGCAGAGCTGGGCGCTCCAGGCGATCGGCGTCGCGGCGATCGCGGCGGTGATCGCCGGCGCCGCGTTCGCGTATCGATCCGCGTCGGCGACGGTCGCGACCACCTCGCGCGCCACGAGCGAGCTCGAGCCCAACGACGGACCGGCGCAGGCGAGCGAGCTCCCCGAGGGGCGCGAGCTCGCGGGACAGCTCGGTCGCCGCATGGACGCCGAGCACAGCGACGCGGACGTGTGGTCGCTCGACAACGCGGCAGGACGCGGTCGCGCCGTCGCGATCGACTTCTCGGGCCTGCCCAACATGGACACGGTGCTCGAGGTGTTCCGCGCGGGACAGAGCGAGCCGCTGCTCGTCGTCGACGGCGCGGGCATCGGCGGCGCGGAGCGCGTGCCGAACCTCGTGCTGGTCGATCCGCGCTACTTCGTCCGGGTGCGCGAGCAGTGGCTGCCCGGGCGTCATCCCACCGAGAACGTGTCCGACGCGTATCGCCTGCGCTGGAGCTACGTCGAGCCCGCGCCGGGCGACGAGCGCGAGGTGAACGACACGATCTCGCTCGCCGAGGAGCTCCCGCTCGGCAGCGCGCGCCAGGGCTTCGTCGGCTGGAGCGGCGATGCCGACGTGTTCTGCGTCGGCGCGGACGCGCCCGAGGCGCTCGCGATCCTCGAGCCGGTGCCGCGCCTCGATCTCGTGCTGCGCGTCGAGGAGCGACACCTCGGCACCTCGCGCACGATCGACGCGAGCGGTGCGAGCGGGGGCGAGCAGGTCGCGCTCTCGGACGTGCGTCGCGGCTCGACGTGCCTCGTGATCTCGGCGCGCGACGGCGAGGGCGCGGCGTCGAGCGATCCGCGCGAGCGCTGGTCGCTGCGCGTGATGCAGGGCTCGCGTGCGACGCCGTGATGCGCTCGTCGCGCTCGGCGTGATCGCGGCATCGAGCCGCGCGCACGCGTGGCCGGTGCGCACCGGTCGCTACGCGGAGCTCGCGCACGGGATCGACCCCGCGCACCCCGAGCCCGGCGAGCACGGCGGCGCGTCGCGCGCGGGGCAGCTGATCGGCGACGTGCCGATGCAGGAGCCGCGCATCGTGTGGACGCGCGACAGCGATCCCGCGGCGCGTGCGCGCTCGCGCGAGCCGATCGTCGCGGCCGACGGAACGATCGCGGTCGCGACGGGGCAAGGCCTGTCGGTGATCGGCATGGACGGCGCGGAGCGCTTCGCGATCGCGCTCGGCCCGGTCGACGGCGCGCCCGCGCTGATGCCGGGCGACGGCATCGTCGCGATCTCGCGCGCCGGGCGCGCGGTGGTCGTCTCGCGCGCGGGCACGGTGCGCGCGCAGGCCGAGCTCGGCTTCGGCGTGTCCGAGTCACCGCTGGTGCTCGACGACGGATCGATGATCGTCGTGGGCACCGATCGCTCGCTGCGGCGCATCGATCCTTCGCTCTCCGAGCGCTGGCGACTCGAGCTCCCGAACGGCATCGGCAAGGCGCCCACCCGTGATGGCGATCGGGCGATCGTCGTCGCGGGCGAGGACCTCGTCGTCGTCACGCTCGACGGCGAGATCGAGCGCGTGATCCCGCTCGGCGGTCGCGCTCACGCGTCCGCGTCGCGCGCGGGCTCGGGACGGCTGTGGGTGCCGCTCGTCCCGGGCGAGCTCGTCGCGATCGACGAGCGCCGTCGCATCGCGCAGCGCATCGCGCTCGGCGCGCGGATGGGCACCGCGGAGCGCATCGCGATCGCGCCCGACGGATCGCTGCGCGTCCCGAAGCGCCAGCAGGGGCTCGTCGCGATCGGAGCGAGCGGCGCGGACACGTGGTCGCTCGCGGCGGAGCTCGCGTTCGACTTCCCGGCGCGCGTCGATCGACACGGCGTGACGCTGGTCGCCGATCGCGGGCCGCGCCTCGTCGCGATCGAGCGCGACGGAACGGTGCGATGGCGCGCGCGCCTCCCGATGCACGTGATGAGCGGCGCGATCGTCACCCGCGAGGGCGCGATCGTGTGCGTCGGCATGGAGGGCTCGGTGTTCGCGATGCGGTGATCGCGACCTGCCGGGCGCGTGGTGGGCCGGCCCACGGGGCGATCCCCACGATGCGGGGAGGGGGTAGAGCCGGCCCACGGGGCGATCCGCAGCGTGGGGATCGGGGGTGGAGCCGGCTCCACGGGCGATCCGCAGAGTCGCGATGGGGGGTCGCGCCGGCCCACGGGGCGATCCGCAGGGTGAGGATCGGGGGTAGAGCCGGCTCCACGCGCGATCCGCAGTGTTGCGGGTGGGGGTAGAGCCGGCCCAACGGGCGATCCGAAGAGTGCGGATCGGGGGTAGCGCCGGCTCCACCCCCGTTCGCGCGCGTTCCGTCGGCCGTAGCGGAGCCCCCTTGATACGTCGCGAGCGGGCGTCCTCAGTGCGCGTGGCAGCTCGGCGGCTCGCCGACGTCGGCGCGCAGGCTCGGCAGCGGCCGCAGCACCGTGATCAATGCGCCGACCGCGAGCACCGCCGCGAGCGAGCGGCGGAACGTCACCGACGATGCCGTGCGCGCGCCGATCGCGCCGGCGAACGCGAGCGCGGCGCCGCTCGCGGACGCGAACCCGATCATCGCGATGGCGCCCGCCGCGATCGATCCCGCGCCCGCCGCGACGATCAGCGCCGACCACGACGCGCCGCACGGCAGCAGCGCCGTGATCGCGCCGAGCACGAAGGGCTCGCGCGGGGCGCGCGCCACGAGCCGCGAGGTGAGCGAAGGGTTCGCGCGACCGCGCGTGAGGCGCGCCGCGCCGACGTCCGCGGTGCGCGCCCACCACCGCGGCGCCCACAGTCGCACCGCGCTCAGCAAGAGCGCCGCGGCGAGCGTGAACGAGAGCGCCGCGCCCGCCCACGACGACGGCGCGAGCGCGCGCAACGCTTGCGCCCCCATCGCGCCGGCGCCTGCGCCGAGCGTCGCGTACGCGGCGAGACGACCGAGCTGCCATCGCAGCGGCCGCGACGCGCGCGCGCTCGTCGTCGCACCGCGCGGCGGCATCGCCGCGAAGGCCGCGAGAGGCCCGCACATCCCGAGGCAGTGCGGCGCCGAGACGGCGCCGAGAGCGAGGCCAGCGAGCAGCGCGGCGATCATGTCGGACGCGCTCTCGCAAGCGAGGTGCCGCGTGGGATCGGACGCGTTCGCAGCGTCGCGCGCATCCGTTGCGCGCGGCGCCGTCGCCCGCGCGAAAACGATGCGCGCGTCGGCGATTCGTTCGAGAAAACCAGGCGAGAGCACGATGGCCCACGCGATGCACAGCGGCGCCGCGTGGCCCTCGCCGAAGCATCGCTCGCCGGCTCGCCGGACGACCGTCGCGCACTCTCGACGCCGCACGCGAGCGCGGCGGACACGACCTGCGCGCACTGCGGCTCTGCGCTCGGCCCCGGCGCGATCGACGCGTACTGCTGCGCGGGATGTCGCGCGGTCGCCGAGCTCCTGCGCGCGAGCGGGATGGAGCGCTTCTACGATCTGCGCGGGGGCGCGGGCGCGCCGGTCGCGCTCGCCGATCCGGCGCGTCGCGACCTCGGGTGGCTCGCGCCGATCGACGCGCAGCGCGCGGAGACGAGCGGCGCGTGCCGCGTCGCGCTCGACGCGCAGGGCATGCACTGCGCGGGCTGCGTGTGGCTCGTCGATCGGCTCTTCGAGCAGCACGACGACGCCCTCCGCGTGATCGCGAATCCATCGCTCGGGCGCATCGAGCTCTGGGTCGGTCCGCGCTTCGATCTCGGCGCGTTCGTGCGCGAGGTCGAGCGCTTCGGGTACCTGCTCGGCCCCGCGCTGAAGAAGGGCGCGCCGCGCGAGGACGCGCTGCTGGTGCGCACCGGGGTCGCGGTCGCGCTCGCCGCGAACGCGATGATGTTCGCGCTCGCGATCTATCTCGGGCTGCGCGAAGGGCCGCTCTTCGAGCTGATGCGCACGCTCGAGGTGGTGCTCGCGGCCGCGACGGTCGCGGTGGGCGCGCCGATCTTCGCGCGCGGTGCGATCGAAGGGCTGCGCCGCGGCGTGCTGCACCTCGATCTGCCGATCGCGCTCGGCATGTTCCTCGCGCTCGCGGGCACGATCTGGGCGTACTTCGCGCGGCCGCACGCGTCGTACGGCGACACCGTCGCGATCTTCGTCGCGCTGATGCTGCTCGGGCGCTGGCTCCAGCAGCGCGTCGTCGCGCGCAACCGCGATCGACTGCTCGAGAGCGAGGGCGCGGACGGGCTCTTCACGCGCCGCGTCGAGGACGGGCGCATGACGATGGTGCGCTGCTCCGAGGTGCGTCGCGGCGACGTGCTGCTGATCGCGCCGGGCGAGCTCGTGCCCGTCGACGCGCGGCTCGAGGGCGCGGAGTCGGTGAGCGTGTCGCTCGACTGGATCCACGGCGAGAGCGCGCCGCGGCGCGTCGAGCCGGGCGCGGTCATCGCCGCGGGCGCGTTCTCGGCCGGGATGCGCGCCTTCACGGTGCGCAGCGAGAGCGCGTTCGCCGACTCGCCGCTGGTGTCGCTGCTCGGGCGCCCGGTGCCCGAGACCGACGCGCGCACCGCGAGCCCGTGGTGGGATCTCGTCTCGCGCGTGTACGTCGTCGCGGTCCTGGTCGTCGCGTCGCTCTCGCTCGCGGCGTGGTGCCTCGCGACCGGCGATCTCTCGCGCGCGCTCGAGGTGACGACCGCGGTGCTCGTCGTGACGTGCCCGTGCGGGATCGGCATCGCGACGCCGCTCGCGTACGAGCTCGCGGGCTCGGGGCTGCGCCGCCTCGGTCTCTACGTGCGGCGCGAGCGACTGCTCGATCGCGTGCCCGCGATCCGCCGCGTGGTGTTCGACAAGACCGGCACGCTGACGACCGGCGCGCCCGAGCTCGTCGACGTCGCCGCGCTCGCGGCGCTGCCGAGCGACGCGCGCGCCGCGCTCGCGGATCTGGTCGCGCGCAGCACGCACCCGAAGAGCCTCGCCGTGCGACGCGCGCTGGGCGGGTCGGTCACGCTGCGCGAGGACGTGATCGTCGACGAGCACCCGGGCTGCGGCCTCGAAGCGCGCATCGACGGCGCGACGTGGCGGCTCGGCCGCGCGGGCTGGGCGGGCGAGGCCGACGCCGAGATGCTGCTCTCGCGCGACGGCGTGGTCGTCGCGGCGCTGCGCACGCGCGAGGCGATCCGACCCGACGCGCGCGAGGAGGTCGCAGCGCTCGCGGCCGAGGGGCACGAGGTCTGGATCCTCAGCGGCGACGAGCCGGCGCGGGTCCGGGCGCTCGCGGCGCAGCTCGGGATCGCGAGCGAGCGGGCGATCGGTGGGTGCTCGCCGGAGGGAAAGGCGGCGTGGATCCGCGAGCACGATCGCGGCGACACGCTCTTCGTGGGCGACGGGATCAACGACGGACCGGCGGCGGAGATCGCGTTCACCTCGGGCACGCCCGCCGTCGATCGCCCGTTCCTCCCGTCGCGCGCCGACTTCTGGTTCACCACGCCGGGCCTCGGGCCGATCCGCGCGCTGCTGCACGTCGGCTCGCGGATGCGGCGCATCGCGCGCCGCAACCTCGTGATCGCGGTCGCCTACAACGGGCTCGCGGTCTCGCTCTGCGTCGCCGGGCTCATGCAGCCGTGGCTCGCGGCGGTGATGATGCCGGCGAGCTCGCTGGTCGTGATCGGCGCGACCGCGCTCTCGCTCTCCCGCGGTGCAGCGTGGCAGTCGCGCGGTGCAGCGTGGCAGTCGCGCGGCGCAGCGTCGGAGTCCGAATCGCGAGACGCGACTCGAGTGGTGTGTACCTGAGGAGACGCGGATGGACGTCCTCATCCTGCTCGTGTTCGTGAGCCTGACGCTCGCTGCCTCAGCGGTGGGCTTCTTCGCGTGGCTCGTTCGGCAACGCACGTTCCAGCACGCCGACCGCCTCGCGCTGCTCGCGATCGAAGAAGACGCGCGCCCCGGTGCGACGACGAAGTCCGCTCGGCGCGCTTCGAAGGTGGAGTGAAAGAGAATGGAAACGAAGAGGATCGTCTACGACGACCAGGTCGTCCGCGCGTTCGTCCTCGCGTCGGTCGTCTGGGGCATCGTCGGCATGCTGGTGGGCGTGATCGTCGCGCTCCAGCTCGCGTGGTGGCCGGCGAACGTGCACGAGATGCTCTCGTTCGGTCGACTGCGCCCGCTGCACACGAACGCGGTGATCTTCGCGTTCGTCGGCAACATGATCTTCGCGGGTGTCTATCACTCCACGCAGCGCCTGCTCAAAGCGCGCACCTGGAGTGACAAGCTCACGTGGGCGCATTTCTGGGGCTGGCAGGCGATCATCGTCGCGGCCGCGATCACGCTCCCGCTCGGGCTCACGCAGGGCAAGGAGTACGCGGAGCTCATCTGGCCGATCGACGTCGCCGTCGCGGTCGTATGGCTCGTCTTCGCGACGAACTTCTTCATGACGCTCAAGGAGCGGAACGAGAAGCACCTCTACGTCGCGATCTGGTTCTACATCGCGACCATCGTCACGATCACCGTCCTCTACGTCGTCAACAACCTGCAGCTGCCGACGTCGCTGGGGCACAGCTACGGTGTCTTCGCGGGTGTCCAGGACGCGCTGGTGCAGTGGTGGTACGGCCACAACGCAGTCGCGTTCTTCCTGACGACTCCGATCCTCGGGATCATGTACTACTACCTGCCGAAGGCGGCAGAGCGACCGGTCTATTCGTATCGACTCTCGATCATCCACTTCTGGTCGCTGGTCTTCATCTACATCTGGGCGGGCCCGCACCACCTGCTGAACACCGCGCTCCCGGACTGGGCGCAGACGCTCGGCATGATCTTCTCGGTCATGCTCTGGGCGCCGAGCTGGGGCGGCATGCTCAACGGCCTGCTCACGCTGCGCGGCGCGTGGGACAAGCTCCGTGACGATCCGGTCCTGAAGTTCTTCGCGGCGGCCGTGACGTTCTACGGCATGGCGACGTTCGAGGGTCCGATGCTCTCGATTCGCTCGGTCAGCTCGCTCGCGCACTACACCGACTGGATCATCGGGCACGTCCACGCGGGCGCGCTGGGCTGGAACGGCTTCATGGCCGCCGGCATGTTCTATTGGCTCGTTCCCCGTCTCTACGGCCGAGAGCTGTACTCGAAGACGGCGGCGAACTGGCACTTCTGGATCGGCACGTTCGGAATCCTCCTCTACATCGTCGCGATGTACATCAGCGGCGTCACGCAGGGCCTGATGTGGCGCGCGGAGGCGGACGGCGGCGGTCTCCTCTATCCGAACTTCGTCGAGACGGTGACTGCCGTCGTTCCGATGTACTGGATGCGCCTGATCGGCGGCACCGTGTACCTGCTCGGCTTCGTCGTGCTGGGGTGGAACCTCCTGATGACCGCGCGGCACGGGAAGCCCGTCGAGACCGCGGTCGACGTGCCGGTCGAGCCCGAGGAGCCCAAGGCGCCCTGGCAGGAGATCGTGTTCGGCAAGCCGGTGATGCTCACCTTCGTCCTCGGCGTGCTGCTCGTCGCGATGGCGGTGGTCAACGAGCTCGCGTCGACGGTGATCGCGGTCGTGGCGCTCGCGGTCGCGCTGCTCGGCACCATCGCCATCGGCTTCGGCAAGGCGAAGCACGGCGAGAAGACGTGGCACGGCATGCTCGAAGGGCGCGGCCTGCTCTTCACCGTGCTCACCGTCGTCGCGGTGCTGATCGGCGGCGTCGCGGAGATCCTGCCTTCGGTCGCGATCGGCGTGCACGACCGGAGCACGACTCCGCAGCAGCCGTATACCGCGCTCGAGCTCGAGGGCCGCGACGTCTACGTCGCCGAGGGCTGTTACACGTGCCACTCGCAGATGATTCGTCCGTTCACCTGGGAGAGCGCGCGATTCGGCGCCATCTCGGACGACGACGACAGTCTGTGGGACTACCCCTTCCAGTGGGGAAGCAAGCGGACTGGCCCTGATCTGGCGCGCGAGGGCGGTCGTTATCCGGATCTCTGGCACGTGAATCACATGCTCGATCCGCGCTCGACGTCGCCGGGATCGATCATGCCCGCGTACGCGCACCTCGGGCGCAATCACGTCGACTTCGATCGCACCCGCGGAAAGCTGCTCGCGCTGCAGAACCTGGGCGTGCCGTACTCGCACGAGCAGGTCGCGCACGCGGCCGACGACGCGCGAGAGCAGGCGCGCGGGATCGCAGAGCGCTTGTCGCGCGACGTCGAGGTCGACTCGGACTCGGAGCTGGTCGCGCTGGTCGCGTACCTGCAGCGGCTCGGTCGAGTGCGCAGTGAATTCGAGCCCACCCGCGCGCCGGACGGCGAGGGCGGTGTGGAGGTCAGTCGGGCGGGAGGTGCGCGATGAGAGCGATTGCGTCGGACTTCTTCGCGACGAGCCCGCTGATGGCGGGGCCGCAGATCGCGATGCTCATCTTCCTCGCGATCTTCGTGCTCGTCGCGGTGCGGATCGCGCGCGGTGGAGCGAGGCAGTGGGACGCAGCAGCGCGACTGCCGCTCGAGGACGAGAAGGAGAGCCGTCATGAGTGAGTCGCGGCAGAGGGATCCGATCCAGGGCGAGATCGTCCACGAGTACGACGGCATCCTCGAGGCGGACAATCGACTGCCGAACTGGTGGCTCGCGACGTTCTTCGGCGCGATCGCGTTCGGAGCGCTCTATTGGTTCGCGTACGAGTCGTGGCACTTCGCGCAGAGCCCGCGTGAGGAGTACGCCGCCGCGATGGAGGCCGCGGCCGAGGCCGGCGGCGAGGTCACCGACGAGATGCTCGCGCTGATCGCCGACAACGATCAGCGGGTGTCGGATGGGCGGAATGCGTTCGCGTCGAACTGCGCCGCTTGTCACGGGCAGCGCGGAGAGGGGCAGATCGGTCCGAATCTGACGGACGCGAATTGGATCCACGGCGGCGCGCCCACGAGCCTCTACGCGACGGTGCGCAATGGTGTGCCGAGCGCGGGAATGCCGGCGTGGGGACCGGTGCTCGGCGAGCGGTCGGTGCAGTCGGTCGTCGCGTATCTGATGAGCATCCGCGACACCAACGTCCCGGGACGCGAGCCGCAGGGCGAAGTCTGGGTGCCGGGCGCGGCGCCGAGCGAGAGCGAGCCCGCGGCGCCGAGCGAGCCCGCCGCGCCGAGCGACGCCCCGAGCGCCGCTGCTCCTTCGGCAGCCGCGCCGAGGATCTGAATCGAGAACGGGGGCGCAGAGGGTCAGAGTCATGAGCACGCCGATTCGCAGCTCCTCCGCGCAACCGCCGACTGGCAAGCTCCATCTGCCCGTCGTGAGCTCGCTGCGGAACGACGGCTCGCGCGCCTATCCGTACCCGGCCGACGTGGGCGGGCGATTCACGTGGGCGCGCCGCGTGACCTTCGCGGTGCTGATCGCGATCTGGGCGGCGCTGCCGTGGATCCACGTGAACGGGCGTCCGGCGATGTTCCTCGACGTGGCGTCGCGCCGATTCTTCCTCTTCGGCGCTTCGTTCAACGCGCAGGACTTCTGGCTCGTGTTCTTCGTCACCACCGCGCTGCTCTTCGCGCTCGTGGTCGTGACGACCGTGCTCGGGCGCGCGTGGTGCGGATGGACGTGCCCGCAGACCGTGTTCCTCGAGGCGCTCTATCGCCCGATCGAGCGCTGGCTCGAGGGGCCGCGCAACGAGCGCATGAGGCGCGATCAGGCGCCCTGGGACTTCGACAAGCTGTGGCGCAAGGGGCTCAAGCATCTCCTCTACGTGTTCGTGAGCCTGTTCGTCGCGCACGTGTTCCTCGCCTATTTCGTCTCGATTCCTTCGCTGTTCGAGATGATCACGCGCAGCCCGGCCGAGCACCCCGAGGCGTTCGGGTGGATGCTCGCGACGAGCGCGATCTTCTGGCTCGACTTCGGCTGGTTCCGCGAGCAGCTGTGTCTCGTCGTCTGTCCGTATGGCCGCCTGCAAGGAGCGCTGATCGACGACGACTCGCTGGTCGTCGGGTACGACGTCGGCCGCGGCGAGCCGCGCGGGAAGGGCAAGCGCAAGGACGGCGACTCGCGCGGTGACTGCGTCGACTGCCATCGCTGCGTGGTGGTCTGCCCGACCGGCATCGACATCCGCAACGGCCTCCAGGTCGACTGCATCGCGTGCACGCAGTGCATCGACGCGTGCGACGACGTGATGGACAAGGTCGGCAAGCCGCGCGGGCTGATTCGCTACGACTCGCTGCGTGGGCTGCGCGGCGAGACGCGCAAGCTCTGGCGCCCGCGGCTCGCGTTCTACGGCGTGCTCGGCGTGCTCGGGATCGTCGCGGCGTCGCTCGCGCTGCGCGCGCACGCACCGTTCGAGGCGAACCTGGTCCGCATGCAGGGCGCGCCCTACGTCGTCGAGCGCGCGGAGGTCGCGGCCGACGACGTGATCCGCAACCAGTTCCAGATCCACCTGGTGAACAAGCAGGACCAGCCGCGCACGTTCCGCCTCGAGGTGATCGACGGCAGCGGCGCGGAGGTCGTGCTCGCGCTCTCGGAGGTGATCATCGAGGCGCTCGGCGATCGACGGATCTCGCTGATCGCCCGAGAGCGTCGCGCCGACTTCGCCGCGGGCGAGCGCATGCGAGTGCGGGTGTCGATGGAGGGAGAGACCGAGCCGCGCGACGTCGAGGCGCCGCTCCTCGGTCCGACCCGCTGAGCGCCCCTGGGCATCCGGCCCGGGCTGCCCCATGAACGCGCCCGCATGAGCGAGGCGCTGCAGGGCAAGGTCGCCGTCGTCACGGGCGCGACCGGCAACGTGGGGTGGGGCGCGGCGCGGGCGTTCCTCGACGCCGGTGCGGAGGTGATCGCGCCCGTGCGATCGGAGTCTGCGCGCGCGCGGCTCGAGCTCGCGGGCCCGCGCGTGCACGCGGTGAGCGCAGACGTGTCGACGGAGCAAGGCAACGCCGCGCTCGCGTCGTTCGTGAAGCAGCGCTTCGGACGCCCCGATCACGTGGTCGCGTCGATCGGCCCGTGGTGGCAGAAGGGCCCGGTGATCGCGCAGTCGCTCGAGGAGCTCCGCGAGGTCATGACGACGTTCGTCGAGAGCCACTTCCTCCTCGCGAGGACGCTGCTCCCGCTGCAGCGCGACGTGCGCGGCACGAGCTACACGATCGTCACCGGCGCCGCGGGCGAGGGCACGATCCGCGGCGCGGGGCTGCTCGTGACCGCGGTGGAGGCGCAGTTCGGCCTCTCGCGCATGCTGCGCGCCGAGCACGCGGGCGACGCGGTGCGCGTGAACGAGCTGCGGATCCACGCGCGCATCGAGCGGCACGCACGCCCCGGCGTCGTGCCTTCGCGGGTCGCCGGCGATGCGTTCGTCGCGCTCGCGATGGGCGACGCGCGCAGCGAGCTGGTGCG
Source organism: Sandaracinus amylolyticus (assembly GCF_000737325.1). Classification (NCBI taxonomy): domain Bacteria; kingdom Pseudomonadati; phylum Myxococcota; order Polyangiales; family Sandaracinaceae; genus Sandaracinus; species Sandaracinus amylolyticus. The sequence goes on along the minus strand of NZ_CP011125.1, from coordinate 5,902,232 downwards.
GTACCGTGGCCCGGAGGCCGCGCTGCGGCCGGAGGTGGAGTCGTGAGCACGATGAACGAGAACGAGCCGGCCTGCATCGAGCGCGATCACGCGCCGCTCGTGATCGCGAGCCGCCCGCGCGATCTCGGTGGCTTCGCGGTGCGCAGGGTGTTGCCCGCGGCGAAGCGGCGCTTGGTCGGGCCCTTCATCTTCTTCGACGAGATGGGGCCCGCGGAGTTCGAGGTCGGGCAGGGCATGGACGTGCGCCCGCACCCGCACATCGGTCTCTCGACGCTCACCTATCTCTTCGAGGGCGAGGTCACGCACCGCGACAGCCTCGGGACGACGCAGGTGATCCTGCCCGGCGAGGTGAACTGGATGACCGCGGGCCACGGCGTGGTGCACAGCGAGCGCATCTCGCCCGAGGTCCGCGCGCGCGGCGCGTCGCTGCACGGGATCCAGGTGTGGATCGCGCTGCCTCGCGAGCACGAGGAGATCGATCCCTCGTTCGAGCACCACGCCGCGGGCGCGCTGCCGCGCTTCACGCACGGCGACGACGCGATCGAGATGACGCTGATCACCGGGCACGCGTACGGGCATCGATCGCCGGTGAGCACGTACTCCGACACGTTCTACGTCGCGGCCGACGCGCCGCGCGGCGGCACGCTGCGCCTGACCAGCGAGCACGAGGAGCGCGCGATCTACGTCGTGCGCGGCGAGGCCGCGTGGGGCGAGGACGACGGCATGCGCATCGGTCAGGGCGAGATGGTCGTGATCGACGGCAAGCGCGACGTGCCGATCGAGGTGACGCCGGGCTCGCGCGTGATGTTGCTCGGCGGCGCCCACCTGCCGGGCGAGCGCATCATGTTCTGGAACTTCGTCTCGACGTCCGCAGAGCGCATGGAGCGCGCGAAGGCGGACTGGAAGAGCGAGAAGTTCCCGAAGGTGCCGGGCGACGAGATCGAGCGCATCCCGCTGCCGGAGTGAGCGTGCTCTTCGGAGATCCGCAGCGCTTCGCGGTCGAAGCTCGAGTCATCGTTCCTGCCGAGCACACCGGGCCGGAGCACCTGGCCGAGCACGATCGCTTCGTGTACGGGCACTGCTGCTTCTGGGTAGGCGGAACGCAGGTCGGGCGGCTGGCGGAGATCGAGTCCTTGCGCGTCATGCAAGGCGCTTGCGACTCCCTCCTTCGCCATCGTGACGACCGAGAGGCGCGGGAGCTCGCGAGTTGCGAGCCAGCGGAGCTCGTCGCGTTTCTCGATGAGAAGCTCTACGGAGGGCTCGAGCGTTCGCGCTCCGAGATCCGGAGGGACACGCGCATCTACTGGCGCCACAACCTGCATCCGCAGGGCGTGGAGTCGTTCGACCGCATCGGGCGGCTGTTCCTCGTCGAGAACGACGCGGACGCCCGGCTCGTGTATTGCGGCATCGATGCGCAGCCGCTGGAAGTCGAGCTCGAGACGGGCTTCGTCGACGACGTGCTCGCGCAGTTCGTGCGGTGGTTCGACGAGCAGCACCCGCAGAGCCGCTGAGAGCGCAGGCCTTGCCACGCGTGGCGGAACGCTTCACATCTGCCGGCTCCCGTGGACGCACGTGAGCTCGACTTCGATCTCCCCGAGGACCTGATCGCGCAGACCCCGCCCGCGGAGCGCGATGCAGCGCGGCTCCTCGTGCTCTCGTGCGACACCGGCGCGATCGAGCATCGTCGCGTGCTCGATCTGCCCGAGCTGCTCGCGCCTTCGTTGCTCGTCGTGAACGACACGCGCGTGCTCCCGGCGCGGCTCTTCGCGACCAAGCCCACTGGAGGGCGCGTCGAGATCCTGCTGCTCGAGCGCACCAGCGCGCCCGGCACGCGCGAGTCCTGGAATGCGATCGCGCGCGGGACGAAGTCGCTGCGCGCCGGGATGCGCCTGTCGATCGCGAGCGGCTTCGACGCCGAGGTGATCGCGCTGCACGAAGGAGGCGAGCTCGACGTCGCGCTCTCCGCGTCTCCTTCGGTGCGCGACGCGCTCGCGGCGCACGGCCACGTGCCGCTCCCGCCCTACATCCGCCGCGCCGACGACGCGAGCGATCTCGAGCGCTACCAGACGGTCTTCGCGAAGGACGAGGGCTCGGTCGCCGCGCCCACCGCAGGGCTCCACTTCTCGGATCGTTTGCTCGCTGCGCTCGACGCGGCGGGACATCGCATCGCGCGCGTCACGCTGCACGTCGGCCCGGGCACGTTCGCGCCGCTGCGCACCGAGACGCTCGACGAGCACGTGATGCACGAGGAGCGCTGGGAGATCGCGGACGAGACCGCGCGTGCGATCGCGGAGGCGCGCGCCGAAGGACGTCCGGTGGTCGCGATCGGCACCACGGTCGTGCGCACGCTCGAGTCGGCGTGCGACGAGCACGGCATCGTGCGCGCGGGCGCGGGTCGCACCCGCATCTTCATTCGTCCGCCGTATCCGTTCCGCGCGATCGACGCGCTCTTCACGAACTTCCACCTGCCGCGCTCGACCTTGCTCGCGCTCGTGATGGCGTTCGCGGGCATCGAGCCCACGCGACGCGCCTATCGCGAGGCGGTCGATCAGCGCTATCGATTCTTCAGCTACGGCGACGCGATGCTGATCCGAGGCAAGAAGTGAGGACCGAAGGCTTTTCGTACCGCGAGATCGCGCGCGACGGCGACGCGCGACGCGGTGTGTTCACGACGCCGCGCGCGGTGGTGCAGACGCCGGTGTTCATGCCGGTCGGCACGCTCGCGACGGTGAAGTCGCAGTCGCCCGACGAGATCGAGGCGACGGGCGCGCGCCTGATCCTCGCGAACACCTATCACCTGTGGCTGCGACCCGGCGCCGAGATCGTCGACGCGATGGGCGGCGTGCAGAAGTTCCAGAGCTGGCCGCACGCCGTGCTCACCGACAGCGGCGGCTTCCAGGTCTTCTCGCTCGCGGATCTGCGCACGATCGACGACGAGGGCGTCTCGTTCAAGTCGCACCTCGACGGCCGTCCGCTGCGCCTCACGCCCGAGGAGTCGATGCGCATCCAGGCGCTGCTCGGCTCCGACGTCGCGATGGCGTTCGACGAGTGCCCGCCCGGCGGCGCGGAGCGACCGATCATCGAGAAGGCGCTGCGCCGCACCAGCGCGTGGGCGCGTCGCTGCTTGCTCTCGCCGTGGCGCGAAGGACAGGCGCGCTTCGGCATCGTGCAGGGCGCGACGCACGTGGATCTGCGGCTCTCGCACCTCGACGAGATCGCGGGCATGGAGGCCGGCGGGCGCGAGTTCGACGGCATCGCGCTCGGCGGGTTCTCGGTGGGCGAGCCGATCCCCGAGATGTACCGCGCGCTCTCCGAGATCACGCCGAAGATGCCGACCGACAAGCCGCGCTACCTGATGGGCGTCGGCACGCCCTACGACCTGCTGCACGCGATCGGGTGCGGCATCGATCTGTTCGACTGCGTGCTGCCGACGCGCAACGCGCGCAACGCGCAGGCGCTCACGTGGTCGGGCCGCGTGAACATGAAGCAGGCGCGGCACAAGCGCGACGAGTCGCCGATCGATCGCGAGTGCGACTGCCCGGTGTGTGCACGTCACTCGCGCGCTTATCTGCACCACCTGATCCGCGCCGAGGAGATGCTCGGCGCGCGGCTGCTCACGCAGCACAACCTGTGGTTCTACGGCGCGCTCACGCGGCGCGCGCGCGAGAAGATCGAGGCCGGCGGCTACCATGCGTGGGCCGCCGAGGCCGCGGCGAAGATGCGCGAGGGCGACGAGGTCGGGAAGGGCGCGCGCGAGAAGCCCCGCTTTCCGGGTGAAGGAGACGGATGATGGACGCGATGGAGCTGCTCCTCTCACGGCGATCGCTCGGCAAGCTCGGTGAGCCTGCGCCCGAGGGCGCGGCGCTCGATCGCATCCTGCGCGTGGCGCTGCGCGCGCCCGATCATGGCGCGCTGCGCCCGTGGCGCGTGCTGCTGATCCGCGGCGAGGCGCGCGCGCGCTTCGGCGAGGTGATGGCGGACTCGCTGAAGCGGCGGAAGCCGTCGGTGAGCGACGAGGACCTCGCGCGCGAGCGCGACAAGGCGCTGCGCGCGCCGCTGCTCGTGATCGTCGCGGCGTCGTACAAGACGGGTGGGAAGAACATCCCCGAGGTCGAGCAGCTGCTGAGCGCGGGGTGCGTCGCGTACGGGCTCGAGATCGCGGCGCAGGCCGAGGGCTTCGGCGCGATCTGGAAGACCGGCGACGCGGTCTACGATCGCGCCGTGCACGAGCGGCTCGGCCTCGGCGAGAGCGAGCACATCGTCGGCGTGCTCTACGTCGGGACCCCGACGATGGTTCCGCCCGACGGCGCGCGCCCGAGCGTCGAGAGCATCGTCAGCGAGTGGCGGGGCTGAGCGAGCCTTGCGGGAGTGCTCGTCCGGCGGTCCCGGACGGGAGCGCGCGGAGCGCGTTGGGACCCGCGGGCGAGCCGGATTTCGACAGTCGTCCAGCGCTACGGAATCCGTAGCGCTACGGATTCCGTAGCAGCTTCGCCATCACCAGGGCCCGCCGCGCTTCGAGCTGCGCGCGCGCCGGGCCGTCGCCGACGACCTCGATCGCGCGCTCGATCACCTCGCGCGCCGCGTCCCAGGCCTCTGCCTTCTCGGCGAGCTCGAGCGCGGCGCGCAGCGTGGCCGCGTCGTGGGTGATCGCGCCGGCGCGAGCGAGCGCGCGGGCCGCGTCGCCGAGGCGCCCGCTCGCGCGCAGCCGCTCCGCGATGCTGCGGGCCGCGAGGGCACGCGCATTGGGATCGCCGTCGCCGCGCTCCGGTGCGTCGCGCTCCAGCGCGTCGAGCGCCCCGGCGTCGAGCGCGTGCTCGAGCGACGTGACGTCCTCGCCCGCCCGGCGCAGCGCGTCGATCGCGGCACGCGCGCGCACCTCGGCGCGCTCGTCGATCGCGGCGCGCGCCATCGCGTGCAGCGCGCGCACGAGCGTGGTCCCGGCGCCGCGCTCCGCGAGCTCCAGGATGCGCGCGTCGGCCTCGGCGGCTGCTTCGCGCGCGCCGCTCGCGCGACGGATCGCGGACAGCGTCGCGAGCGCCTCGAGCTGCAGCGCCTCGGACTCGGCCTGCGCCGCCGCGTCCTCGAGCCGCGCCGCCGCGCCGCGCAGGTGACCCGCGGCCCGCGCGCGCTCCGCGGCGTGCATCAGCGCGCGCGCCGCGGCGTCGCGATCCTCGTGCAGCGCCGCCGCGCGATCCCACGCTGCGAGCGCCTCGTCGTTCCGGTCGCGCCGCGCGAGCGATGCCGCGAGCCCTTCGATCGCGACCACGTCGCCGGGATCGATCCGCGCGGCCTCGTCCCACGCGCGCGCGCCCTCGTCGATCTCACCCGCGCGATCGAGCAACGCCGCCGCCGCGCGCAGCACCTCGCCGCGCCGCGGGCCCGCGATCGTCGCCGCGAGCGCGCGCACGCCGCCGACCAGCGCGTCGCTCTCCGGCGCGTGCGCGACGCGCTCCAGCCACGCGAGCGCGAGCTCGGGGTCGCGCGGACGACGCGCCAGCGCACGTGCCGCGAGATCGGCCGCGGTGCCCGGATCGTCGTCGCGCGCGAGCCGCGACGCCGCGGTCAGCCCCTCGATCGCGAGATCGTCGCAGCGCTCGACCGCCGCGAGCGCGCGGGCGTGGCTCGCGGCGCCCTCGACGTCGTGGGACGCGAGCGCCTCGCGCAGCGCCACGCTCGGATCGCGCGCATCGCGCGCTCGCTCGAGCTCTGCGCGCAGCGCCTCGGCGGCGTCGCAGCCCTGGACCGCGTGCAGCTCCCGCCGCGCGACATCCTCGCGATCGATCGCCAGCGCCGCGAGCACCGGCGCGATCACCCGCGCGTCCTCGAGCGCCGCGCGCACGGCCGCGCTCACCTCGCCGCGCTCGCCGAGCCGCAGCCGCAGGTGACGCGCTTCGAAGCGCGGCGCCTCGCGTCGCGCGCCGCGCACCAGGGGGACGCGCTGTCCGTGCGGGACGAGCGCCTCGGTGAGCGCGCGACGCAACGGATCGTCGATGCGCGCCAGGCCGCGCGTGGGATCGAACGGCGCGCGCATCGAGGCGAGCAGCGCGAGCGCGTCGCCGAACGTGGTGCGTGGCCCGTCGATCGCGGCGCGTGCGCCGCGCAGCGCGAGCACCAGATCGTCTCCGTCCCACGCCGGCACGAGCTCGACGACGAGCGTTCGCGTCGCGTCGCGGAGCGCGACGGTCAGCGACTCGCGCGTCGTCGCGATCGTGCGCACCTCGATCGCGTCGGTGCTCAGCGCGCCCGCGAGCGCGTCGAGATCGATCCGCACGTCGAGCCGCGTGACGTCGCCGCGACGATGGCGGAACCGCGCTGCGCCGGCGCGCAGATCGATCGCGCCGCCCAGGCGCCCGAGATCGATCTCGAGCTGCTCGATCTCGCCCGCGCCGAACGCGAGCGGACGCGCGAGCGCGAGCACGCCGCGCCCCGCCTCGAAGCGCAGCGCGAACCGCGGGCGGCCGCGCGCATCACCGGGCGCATCGCCCGGAGGAGCTCCACGCGCCCGCACGGGCGCGAGCGCGTCGCGAGTGCTCACGGCCGCATCTTACATCGAGGGCGGACTCGGCAACGAGGGAGTGATCACCCGACGTACTGGCGGTAGCGCATCCAGGCCTCGCCGAGCGCGCCGATCGCCTCTTCGCGCAGCTCGCGCACCCGCGCGTCGCTCACGCCCTCTTCCGACGCCTCGTCGACGCACGCCATCACCGCGAGGTGGCGCTGTCGCGCCGCGAACGACGACGCGAGCAGCGGCAGCACGTCCTTCTTCGGCGCACCGAGCTGGATCGCGCGGCGGAACAGGCCGATCGCCTCGCCGTGCCGATCGCGCGACGCGTGCGCCTCGCCGAGCCGGCGGAACAGATCGCCCGCCGCGGGCCCGTCCTGGCCCCACTGGATGCCGAGCCGCAGGACCTCCTGCGCCCAGTCCACACGATCGACCGCGACGTACGCGCTGCCGAGCACGCCGAGCGCGCGCGCGAGCGTCGCGCGCACCTCGGGCGAGAGCGACTGGCCCTCCGCGGTGCGCAGGAGCAGCGAGAGCGGGCCCGGCCACGCGCCGATCAGATCGATCACGCGCTCGTGATCGTTCGCGTTCGCCGCGGACAGCACCGCGGGCACGACGTTGAGATCGATCGCGAACGGCGAGGGCGGGCGCGCCTTCTGCGACTCCGCGCGGATGCGGTCCTTGATCACGTCGCGCAGCTCGCGCACCGGGATCTCGTCGATCGCACCGCCGAGATCGACGACGACTCCGTTGCGCCCGTCGGGGTGCATCCGCAGCTCGCGCAGCTTGATCCCGAAGATCGCGCTGAGCAGCACCCAGCGGAACCCGATGAACGCGGTGAGGTCGTCGCTCTTCGGCTTCGCCGGGAGCGGGCGCTGCGGCTCGTCATCGGCGAGCAGCGCGGACGCGAGGCGCCGCCGGAACTCACCGAGCTGCAGCCGCTGCGCGGGCCCACCTTCGCCGAGCGTGAACTCGATCTGCGACGCGTCCTGCACGCGCGCATCGACGCTCACGGACGTGATGCGGACTCCCGCGACCACCGCGAACGCCACGAAACGTGGGCCGACGACGTCGCACAGCTGTGCGAAGGTCGGCGAGCCTTCGCCGAGGCGCTCGAACCAACCGTCCGCTCGCACGTCGTCGAGCCGGAATGCGCGCGCTTCACCGCTCAAGGGACAACCGATCCCGATGCTCTCTTCGATGCGAAGCCGCCGTCAAGCGCCGGCACGCGCGAGCTTCTCGCGATACCACGCGATCGTCCGCGCGAGGCCGTCCTCGAGATCGACGTGCGCGCGGAAGCCGAGGAGCTTCTCCGCCTTCTTCACGTCGGGGATGCGCAGCTCGACGTCGGGGAAATTCCACTCGACGAATTCGATCGGCGACTGGCTCCCGCAGAGCTGAACGACGAGCCGCGCGAGCTGGTAGATCGTGATCGTGCTGCGCGGGTTGCCGACGTTGAACGACTGACCGATCGCCTCGTCGCGCGTGAGCGAGAGCAGGATCGCGTCGACGATGTCGTCGATGTAGCACCACGATCGGATCTGATCGCCTTCGTTGTGGATCGTGATCGGCTTGCCCTGGAGCGCGCGCACGACGAACGCGTGGATCGCGCCTTCGCCGACCTGGCCGGGCCCGTAGATGTTGAACGGGCGGATCGAGCACGTGGGAAGACCGTGCTGCTTCCAGTAGTTGTGCGCGAGGTGCTCGGTCGCGAGCTTCGACACCGCGTACGTCCAGCGCGCCTCGCCGACCGCGCCGAGGCTCGTCACGTCGGCCTCGCGCACGCGGAACGCGTAGCTGCCGAACACCTCGCTCGTCGAGAAGTCCACGAAGCGCTTGAGCCCCGGCACCTTCAGCGACGCGCGCAGCGCGTTCATCGTGCCCTCGAGGCTGATCTCCATCGTGAGCACGGGGTTCTTCAGCACGGTGTCGACGCCGGCGATCGACGCCATGTGCACCACGTAGTCGACGCCCTGCGCCGCGTGCTCGAGCGCGCCGAGATCACGCACGTCGCCGACGACGAGCTCGACGCCCGGCGCCTTGTCGAGGCCCGCCTCGGCGAGCGCGTTGCGGCGCAGCGTGTCGAACACGCGCACGCGGTTGCCCGCTTCGAGCAGGCGGCGCGTGAGCGCGGTGCCGATGAACCCGGCGCCGCCGGTGAGCAGGAGCGTGGAATCGCGAACCATGGCCGAGCGCTAGCATTCCGAGAGGGGTCTTGGAAGACCCCTCTCCCCGAACACTGCGCGCGGGGCCCCAGCCCCGCTTGCTCTTTCGTGCGCGTCGAGTCGACGACCGCGCGCGCACCGACGCGTTCGCTTCCTAAAGCGCGAGCGCCGTGGCAACCTGCGATCTCGCGGAGCGGAGAAGGCGATGGGCATCTTCGATCGTTTCAACCGGGTCCTGAAGTCGAACCTCAACTCGTTGGTCGACCGCGCCGAGGATCCCGCGAAGCTCCTCGATCAGACCGTTCTCGATATGGAGAACGAGCTGAAGCGCGCGAAGAAGGAGCTGGTCACGCAGCTCGGCACCGCGAAGCGCCTCGAGAAGAAGGTCGCGGAGCACGGCGACGAGGTGAAGAGCTGGGAGGACAAGGCGGTCCTCGCGCTCCGCTCGGGTGACGAGCAGCTCGCGCGCGAAGCGCTGAAGATGAAGCAGAAGGCGAAGTCCACGCAGGACAACGTCCAGAAGCAGGCCGACGCCGCGTTCGGGAGCGCGCGCGATCTGCAGAGCACGCTCGAGCAGATCGAAGCAAAGATCGAGGACCTCAAGGCGCGCAAGACGACGCTCGCCGCGCAGGTGCGCCGCGCGCGAGAGAGCAGCAGCGCGGGCGGCGCCGGTGGCGGCCGCTTCGGCGCGGAGACGCTCGACGGGCTCGATCAGCTCTCGGGCCGCATCGATCAGCTCGAGGCCGAGGTCGAAGCATCGAACCTGCTCGACGATCCCGAGCGCGCGGCGGTCGAGCGTCGCTTCCGCGATCTCGAGAAGAAGAGCGGTGGCGCGGCCGTCGAGGACGATCTCGCGGCCCTCAAGCGCAAGCTCGAAGGCTCCTGACGCGTCGCGGAGCGGCCGCTGGGCACGGTCGAGCGACTGATCGTCTGGCATCGCCTCGCGACGCGCGGGCGGGACGATCTCAGCCAACCCGGCGTGATCGTGGGGTGGGCGCGGACCGTGCGCGCGCGCTTGCTCGCGGCGGGCGGAGAGATCCTCGCGACGATCTCGGGCACCGTGGTCGGCGCGTTCGATCCCGGCGACACGTCCGACGTGCTCGACGTCGCGATGGATCTGGTCGACGAGGCGGAGCGACAGCAGCTCGCGATCGTGATCGGCGTCGCGCTCGGGACGCTGCAGGACGGAGCGGGACGCGCGGTCGAGATCGCGGAGGCGCTCGCCGCACGCGCGCAGTCGGGCGAGGTCGTGCTCGATCCCGCGGCGCGGGAACGCGCGGAGGGGCTCTTCCTGTTCGGACGCCAGGTCTCGACCGGCGTCGGTGGGCCGCGCGGCTCGGTCGTCGATCGCGCGCACCGGCTCGACACCGTGGGCGAGGCGATCGGCAAGCTCACGCGCCCGCCGATCGCGCCGATCACCGCGGAGCACCTCGAGTCGCTCGTGTCGATGCTGGGCTCGCGCGAGGCGCCCGCGGTGGTGCTGCGCGGGCCGGTCGGTGCGGGCGCGATCGAGCTGGTGAGCGCGGCGATGGCGCGCCTCCGGCCGCGCTTGTTGCTGCCGGTCGGGAGCGCGGCGGGCGGCATCGCGCCGCTCGCGAGCCTGCGCTACGCGCTCGGGCGGACGCTCGGCGCGGACGACGCGGTGATCGCGGCGTGCGGAGACGACGCGGCGGGGCGCAGCGCGGGACGCGTGCTGCGCGTGACGCTGCGCGGCGGTCTGCCTCCGTGCGATGCCGTCGCGGACGCGCTCGCGACGCTGCTCTCGCGCGTCGGTGATGGCGGGCGCGACGCGCGCAGCTGGGTGTTCCTCACGCCGCTCGCGATGGTCGACGCGGCGAGCCTCGACGTGCTGCTCGGTGCGCGCGCGATCGGCGCGCCGATCGCGCTGATCGCGCGGTATCCCGTCGACGTGAAGCTCCCGACCGGTCTCGCGGAGCCGGTGCGCGAGCTCGTGCTGCCGCCGCTGCGCACGTCGGACGCGCGCGCGGTCGCGCAGACGGTGCTCGGTGACGCGACGGATCCCGAGCTCGCGCGCCGCATCGCGGTGCTCGGCGGCGAGACCCCGCTCGGCGTGGTCGAGGTCGCGCGCGCGCTGATCGCGTCGGGGGACCTCGTCGTCGAGGGCGACGGGTTCGTGTGGCGCGGCGCGCCGCGCGGCGGGATGAGCGCGATCCCGCTCGAGGAGGTCGTCGACGAGCGGATGTCGCGGCTCGAGGACGAGCCGCGCCGTCTGCTCGAGGCGGTCTGCGTGTCGCCCGAGGGCGCGACGCGCGAGCTGATCGAGGCGGTCGCGTCGCGCGACGGAGTGAGCGAGAAGGCGAGGGCGCGCGCGCTCGATCGGCTCGCGCGCGAGGCGTGGCTCTCGCCCGACGGTGGATGGCCCGCCGGCGCGGCGCCGCACGGCGTGATGCGGCCGCACCCGAGCTCGTCGTTCCTGCGCCGGTTCGTCGTGCAGGGCATGCCTCCCGCGCGCGCGGCCGAGCTGCATCGCTTCGTCGCGGAGGCACTGCTCGAGCGAGGTGCCGACGACGTCGCGCTGCCTTCGCTGCGCGCCGAGCTCGCGTACTACGAGATCGAAGGCGGGCTCGAGGAACGCGGCAGCGCGCGGCTGATGGAGATCGGTCGCGCCGCGCTGGAGACGGGCTACCGGCGCGCGGCGTCGCGGATCGCGATGCTGCTCGGCCGGCTCGGCACGGGCGCGTCGCACGACGTCGATGCGCTCTCGCGCGCGTCGGCGACCGTGCCGCCCAAGTCCGACTGGGACGAGGAGGACGCGGCGCCGCCCTCTGCCGAGATCGCGCTCGACGAGCTCGAGGGCACGGGCAAGCACCCGGTGCGCGACACCGAGCCGCCGACGGAGCAGGTCTCGCTCGCGGCCCACGATCTCGCGTCGACGCAGTCGGGCGTGATCGACTCGCGCGGCGAGGAGGACGATCGTCGCTCGTCGTTCGCGGCGGCCGCGGAGGAGGCGGTGCGCTCGCACGATCTCGTCGCGCTCGATCAGCTGCTGCAGCGCGCGGTCGCGTCGGGCAGCGACATGGCCGCGGTGTCGCGCTTCCGTGCGCTCGCGGATCTGATGCGCGGCGATCTCGGCGCGGCGCGGCTCTCGCTCGCGAAGGCGCGGGGGTATCGCGGGGCGGCGAAGGACGCGGATCCGCGGCAGCCGCTGGCGGAGGGCGCCGTCGCGCTGCGCGGTGGGGACGCGACGGGCGCGGTGCGGCTCGCGCTGCGCGCGCTGGCGCTCGCGCGGCGTGCCGGGGATCGCAAGGGCGAGACGACCGCCATGCGCATGCTCGCGGCGTGTCTGCGCGCGCTCGGTCGTGCGGACGACGCGTCGCGCATCGAGTCGGTCGCGCAGGACGCCTGATTGCCAGTGCCACCGTGGCACTGCCAGTGCCACCGCGGCACTCAGCGACGACGCGCGACGAGCACCACGTCGTCGAGCACGTGGAGCGGCGCGTCGCGATCGCCCCGCGCGAGATAGGGCGCGCGGGTCCACCGCTCGACCTCGAGGCCGCGCGGCGCGAGCAGCGTGTCGACCAGCGACACCAGCGCGTCCTCGAAGCCATCACCCTCGACGCCGAGCGGCTCGTCGGGATCGACGGTGTGCCCGCCCACGTCGACGTGCGGTCGCATCGGCAGCGGTGACGCGATGATCAGCGCGCCGCGCGGCTCGAGCGCCGAGAGCGCGGCGTCGAGCAGCGAGCGCGGGCGCGCGCAGCGATCGAGCACGTCGAGCAGCGCGACGGCGCGGAAGCGCGTCGTCGCATCGGGCAGCCGCTCGGTCGCGAGATCGATCGGGTGCGCGTCGAAGCCCTTCGCGCGCAAGCGACGCACCATCGGGCGCGACGTCTCGGTCGCGACGACGCGATCGAAGAGCGGCGCGAGCGTCGCGGTGACGTCGCCGTTGCCCGCACCGACGTCGAGCAGCGCCCCGCCGACGTGCTCGGCGCCGAGCAGCGCGCGCCACGACGTCGTGCCGAGCAGGTGCATCGGGTGCATCCCGAGCCACGCGTCGACGTCGTAGTCCGACGCGACGCGGCGCAGCGCGCGATGCAGCGCGGTCGCGAGCGCGCCGTGGGGACGCGATGCGTTCGCATCGAGCCAGGCGCGCGTGTCGGGATCGTCGGGGCGCGCGAGGTGACGCGATGCGAGCGACGCCGGCAGCGCGTCGAGCGCGGGCGCGCTCAGGCGAGCGAGATCAGCGCGATGCGCGTGACCCACGAGATCACGGAGAGCAGCGCGAGCACGATCGCGACTTTCTCGGCGTGCACGCGATCGAGCGCCGACACCACCGACCAGCCGCGCACGAAGCCGAGCGCCGCGAACGGGATGAACAGCGCGACCGCGAGGAAGAGCGCGATGCCGAACGGGTTCGCGTGCCACGCCCCGAGCACGTCGAGGCGGATCATGTACGAGAACGCGGTCGTGAGGCCGCAGCCCGGGCACGGGTACCCGGTGAACACGAGGAAGCCGCACGGCGGAAGGCCGAGCTGCGTGTGCGTGCCGTGCCCCTCGGGGTTCGGCGTGAGCCACGCGGCCGTGATGAACACCGCCGTCGGCAGCGCGAAGAGGATCGCCCAGGTCAGCCGGGAGACCCACGTCCCGGGCTCGATCCCGAGCCCCGTGGGGGCCGGCATCGGACGAGCGATCGGCGTCGGGACTGCGTTCTCCACGCGGGTGAGCGTGACGCTGGGCATCGGCTGGCGTCAAGCGCGCGAACGCGGGATCCAGCGGCGCGCGCGCACCACGTGACGGCCCTCGCGCGCAGGCACGAACATCAGCTCGTCGACCGCGCGCGACACCGCGCCGAGCCCGCGTCCCAGGCCCTCGTGCCACGGGTCGTCGGGGCCGAGCGCGCGACCGCGCGACCAGCCGTCGCGCACCGCCGCGTCGGGGTCGGGGATGCCCTGACCCTCGTCGGAGCAGGCGAGCTCGACGCCCACACGCGCACCGTCGCGCAGCACACGCACCTCGAGCACGCCGCCACCACCGTGCCGCACCGCGTTCGACGCGAGCTCGGCGGCCGCGATCGCGAGCTCGAGGCACGCGCGCGGCGGGAACCCGAGGGAGCCCGCGAACGCGCGCACCACGATCGACGCGACGAGGCGATCGCGCGCGTCGCTGCACACGACGCGGCGCGCCTCGCCGTCAGGCATCGCGCGCGTCGCGCTCGCCTTCACCCTCGTCCTCGTCGTCGCGCCCGTCCAAGAGCTCGTCCCAGACGTCGTCCTCCTCGTCGGGGCTCTCGGCGTGCACGCCGAGCTGCTCCAGCGCCTCCTCGAGGCCGAGCGCGGTGCGGATGCCCTCGAGCTCGATGCCCATGTCGAGCAGCGTCGTGACCACGTCGGGGCCGAGCCCGCAGAGCAACGTCTCCGCGCCCATGAGGCGCGCCGCGCGCGCGATGCGACCGACCATCGAGCAGAGATGGCTGTCGAGCAGCCACACGCCCGAGGCGTCGATCACGAGCCCGCGCGCGCCGCGATCGCGCAGCCGCGCGAGCAGACGATCGCGGAGCTCGTCCATCTGCGAGTCGCGGATCTCGCCCTGGAGCGGCACCACGAGGTTGCCCCAGAGCTCGAGGATCGGGATCGTCGTCGTCGCGGACCGATCGTAGGTCGTCGTCGTCCTCGCCCTCACAGCGCCACCTCCGTCTCCACGGTCGTCCCGTTCGGACCCGTCTTCACCTCGAACCGCAGCGCGATCCGCTTCACGCCGAGCAGGCCCTTCCCGAGCCCGGTGCGGCTGCGGTACGCGCCGCCGAGCACCTCGTCGAGCATCGCGATCCCGGGGCCTCGATCGACGGCGCGGATCGCGAGCGTTCGCTCCCCGCGTCCCGGCTCGAGATCGACGCTGCCCGGCGGCGCGTACGCGACGATGTTGCGCGCGAGCTCGCTCGTGACCGTCGCCGCGCGCTGCGCGCCGAGGCTCGTCGCGCCGAGCTCGAGCGCGAGCTCGCGCGCCCGGATGCGCACGCGCGAGATGTCCTCCTCCGTCGTGATCGCGTGCGACTCGCGCGCCGGCACCGGCCGCGGGCCTTCGAGCGCGGCGAGCTCGCGCATGAGCGCGGGCTGCAGCGCAGGGTCGACGAAGAGCTTCACGCCCTGCTCGAGGCGGGGCACGAGCCGCGAGAGATCCGCGACGGCGAGCGATCCTTCGGCGATCCCGAGCGCCGCCTGGGCGCGACGCCGCACCGAGTCGGCGAGGATCTCCGAGAGATAACGGCGCAGCGTGATCGCGACCGCGTGCTCGACGTCGTTCGTACGAGCGCCCGTCCGCACCGGCTCAGCGCCCCTCGCGGGCCGTGCCGCGCTCGCGCTCACGGTCGCGCGTCTTCAACGCGCGCCGCGCGCGCATCGTGTGCTCGAGCGCGTGGCGCAGGTTGCGCTGCGTGTCGAGCCCGGAGAACTCCACGCCCAGCTCGACGAGCGTCTGCGCGACCGCGGGCTGCAGGCCGCTCAGCACGCAGCTCGCGCCGAGCAGCTCGACCGCGCGCGCGAGCTTCGCGAAACGATCCGCGGTGCCGGTGTCGATCAGCTCGACGCCGGTGAGGTCGACGATCACGTGCTTCGAGCGCGTGCGCACCACCTCTGCGAGCAGGCGCTCCGACATCGCGGCGCTGCGCTGGGTGTCGACGAGGCCGATCACCGGGAGCACGAGCACGTCCTCCGCGACCTCGAGCACCGGCGTCGAGAGCTCGTCGAGCGCGACGCGCAGGCGCTCGATCAGCTCGCGGTTCTCCTCCTCGCGCTTCGCGAGCGCGTCGTTCCGCGTCGCGAGCTCCGACTCGAGCTTCACGCGCTCGGTCACGTCACGGAAGACCGTGATCGATCCGCCGCCCGGGAGCGGGCGCGCCGAGCACGAGAGCATCACGCCGTCCGGCGCCGTCGCGCCCACGCAGTAGAGCAGCTCGTCCACGATCGTCTCGCCGCGCGCGGCGCGCACCGCCGGGAGCTCGTCGAACGACTTGCGAGTCACGCGATCCGCCGCGAAGTAGCCGAAGCCCTCGGACCAGTCGCCCGGCGCGGTGTTCGCCGGCACGGCCCCGAGGACGCGGCTGCCCACCTCGTTCGTGTTCATCGTGCCGTCCGCCCCGAGGATCGCGATCCCGTCGGGGTTGTTGTCGAGCAGGAGCTCGACCAGCGTGCGCTTCTGCGCGAGCTCGGCGCGCAGCGCCTGGAGCTCTGCGTGGATGTCGGTCGTCGTCGCGGTGCTCTCCATCGTTCCTCCCCTGTCGTCTCTCTCAACGAGCGGCGCGGCGCGCGCGGAAGACCGCGACGCCCGCGCCGTGTGGCAGCGGACGCGCCACGGCGACGAGCGCCGTCGGCACGAGCTCACCGGGCGCGCGCAGGTGCACGGCCAGCTGATCGATCGCCTCGCCGCGCGCGGCGCGTTCGTGCGGGAGCGCGTCGCCCGCGAGGCGCTCGCCGGTCGCGAGCGTGAACAGACCGGCGCCGGGCGCGCGCGTGGCGAGCGCGTCGAGGATCGGCGCGCCGCGCGAATTCGCGAGCGTTCGTCCGCCCGGCGTGCGCGTGAGGATCGCGTCGTCGCTGTTCCAGAGCAGCGGCTCGAGCGCGTGATCGATCCGGCGGCTCTCGCGTCGCAGCGACTCGAGGCGCGCGTCGAGCTCGGCCGACACGGCGTCGAGCTCCGCGATCTCGTCCTCGATGCGCGTGCCTCGCACGGGCTGGACGATCACCAGCCGCGCGCGGAGTGGCGGCAGGTCCGGGGTGCCGCCCGCGAGCGCAGCGAGCGTCGTGGCGAGCGCGTGATCGCTCTCCACCTCGCGCTCCAGCGCCCTGACGTCGCGGGTCAGCCGTTCCACCACCTGTACGAGCGTGTCGCGCAGGCGTGCGAGCTCTTCGTTCATGGATCCAGGGGCTCGCGCTGCGGCAGGCGGGCGCGAGGGGAGACGTCGAGCGCCGCGCGCTCGCTGCGGGTCGGAGGACGGAGCGGCGTCGCGCCGAGCGGGGCGCGCGACGCGGGGCGAGCGCGCCTCGTCGGGTGCTCGTGGCGGGTCGTGTGCGCCGCGCGAGCGTCGGGGGACTCGTGAGGAGGACTGCTCATGCGCGCCCCCCTTGAGCAGGTCTCGTGCCGTTCGCCGCAAGGGGGACGGATCGTGGATTCACGGAAAATTTGCACGTACCTCGCACGCGCTCGCGGAATCTCGCGCGCAGGCACGGATTCCCGTGCGCAGGAACGAAGTGTCGCGAGCGCTACGAACGTCGGTAATGCCGCGCTTCGATCCCGAAGGCGCGCATGCGATCGCGAAGTGTGGACGGACGGACGCCGAGCACCTCGGCGGCACCGCCACGGCCCGCGATGCGCCCACCTGCGCGCTCGAGGGCGGCGAGGAGGTTCGCGCGCTCGAGCTCCCGCAGCTCGCTCTCGGTGCGGATCGGTGCCGGCGCGGGCTTCTCGGGCTCGTCGCGCGCTGCGCTGGGGACCACCGCGGGCGGCGTCGCGACGGGCGTGGTGCGCGCGCGCTTGGGCATCGCGAGATCGAGCCGCAGCTCGGAGCCCGAGGAGAGGATCACCGCGCGCTCGATCACGTTCGCGAGCTCGCGGACGTTGCCCGGCCAGTCGTGATCGATCAGCAGGCGCTCGTGGACGCGGGTGAGCTCCAGGGGGCCACGACCGAGGGCCTTCACGGAGCGCCGCAGGTAGTAGCGCGCGAGCGGGAGCACGTCCTCGGCGCGCTCGCGGAGCGGAGGCACCTCGAGCGGGAACACGCCGAGCCGGTAGTAGAGGTCGCGCCGGAAGCGGCCCGCCGCGACGTCGGCCTCGAGGTCGCGGTTCGTCGCGGCGATCACGCGCACGTCGACGCGCCGGGTGCGCGGATCGCCGATGCGCTCGAGCGCGCCGTCCTGCAGGACGCGGAGCAGCTTCGACTGCATCTCGAGGGGAATCTCGCCGACCTCGTCGAGGAAGAGCGTCCCGCGATCGGCGAGCTCGAAGCGCCCGACGCGATCCTCGAGCGCGCCCGCGATCGCGCCGCGCACCTGTCCGAAGAACTCGCGCTCGAACAGCTCGTGCGGGATCGACGCGCAGTCGACCTTCACGAGCGGGCGCTCGGCGCGCGGGCTGCGGGCGTGGATGGCGCGCGCGATGAGCTCCTTGCCCACGCCGGTCTCGCCGCGCACCAGCACGCTCGCGCTGGTCGACGCGACCGCCTCGACGCTGGTCATGACGCGCTGCTGCGCCGCGCTCTGCGCGACGATCGCGTGCACGTCGTGCTCGCCGCGGATCTCCTCGCGGAGGTAGTCGCGCTCGCGCTCGAGCTGCGCCTTCATGCGCTCGAGCTCGTCGAACGCGGCGCGCCGTGCGAGCTCGGCGTCGCGGCGTGCGAGCGCGTGCGCGACGACGTCCTCCATCAGCAGGATGCGCGCGCGGAACGTGCCCTCGAAGGCGCGCTCCTCGCGAGAGAGGAACACGAGCGCGCCGACGACGTCGTCGTGCCGGCGCAGCGCCGCGGCGGCCGCGCCCACGATCCCTTGGCGCTCCCACGTCTCGCGCAGGCGCCCGGGAGGGAGCGCGGCGGTGCGCACGAGGTGGACGCCGCGCGAGAGCGTCGGCGCGAGCGCGCCCTCGAGCTCGCTCCGCGGCTGATCGACGCCGACGTCGAACGCGGCCGGCGCGCCCGCGTGGTGGGTCACGCGGAACGTGCTCGCCGCGCGATCGAAGCGCATGACGAGGGCGCGCACGAGGCCCAGCTCCACGCAGATGCGCGCGAGCGCGCCGCCGAGCTCCTCGTCGATGCGCTCCGCGGGCGCGTCGATCAGCGCGGTCGAGATCGTCGCGAGCAGCGCGTCGATCCGCTGGCGCTCCGCGGCGAGGCGCTCGAGGCGGCGTCGATCGACGGCGCTCGCGAAGATCTCGCCGACGAGCTGTGCGCGCGAGACGACGACGTCGGACCAGGCGATCTCGCGGCGCGTGTCGGTCCCGACGATGCCGATCAGACGATCGCCGACGCGCATCGGCGCGATCAGCAGCGAGCGCACGCCACCCGCGAGCAGGACGTCGCGCTCGGCGGCCGCGCGCTCGGGCAGCTCCTCGACGCGCGGGACCACGAGCGCACGACCGGCGCGGAGCTCGGCGAGGCCCCACGCCGCGTCTTTCGCGAACGACCACACGCGCGTCTTGATCTCGGGCACGCCCGGCTCGGCGTGCTGGTACACCGAGCGCGCGGTCGCGGTCTCCTCGTCGATCTCGTAGACGTACGCGCGATCGACCTCCATCGCCTGGGCGAGCATGCGCAGCGCGGAGCCGATCGCGTCGTCGAGGCGGGCCGCGCTCGCCTCGATCAGGCTCGTCGAGATGCGCGAGAGCAGCTGCTCGAAGCGCAGCCGATCGTGCGCGGTGCGCTCGAGCTCGCGGCGATCGAGCGCGGTCGCGATCAGCTCTGCGACGGTGCGCAGGCGAGCGCGCAGCAGCGGCGTCCAGTCGCGCGCCCGCTCGCGCCACGAGAACACGACGATGCCGAGCGTGCGCGGACCGACGCGCAGCGGCTCGATCGCCGTCGAGCCGGGCCCGTCGAGGTGCAGGAGCAGCCGCTCCGCCTCGGCGTGCTCGGGCAGGCCCTCGAAGTTGCTGGAGAGCACCGGCTGGCCCGCGAAGAGCTTCTCCGACGCCCACGGGAACGCGGCGACCGGCATCGGCACCTCGAGCCCGGGCAGGGCCTCGAGGTCGGCGCGATGCCACTCGTGCGTGCGCCGGATCGTCGCGCTCTGCGCGTCGAGGAGCATCACCAGCGCGCGATCGGCGTCGAACGTCGTCGCGACGGCTTCGAGCGACTGCTCGAGCGTGCGGTCGAGGCGCTCGGGCGAGACCTCCGCGAGCTCCGCCGAGAGGCGCGCGACGAGATCGTCGAAGCGGAGGCGCCCGAGCAGTGACGCGTCGCCCGAGCCGCTGCGATCGACGCAGACCACCGTGACGCCGCGGGAGCCGTCCCGCAGGCGCATCGGGAAGAAGCTCGCGAGCACCTGCGCGCGCTCGGTCGGCAGCGCGACGTCGAGCCGCGGCTCGCCACGCTCGAGCACGCCCTTCAGCAGCGGGACGAGCACGGGCGCGAGCGACGGCATCACGTCCTCGACGGTGCGCCCGACGTGCGCCTCGATCGGCGCGCCGTCGAGCGCGGCGACCAGCGCGTTGACCCGCACGAAGCGGAGATCCGCGTCGAGCAAGGCGAGGCCGACCGAGGGGCTCGTGAAGAGCGCCTCGAGCATCGCGTCCGACTCGGACGAGAGCGATCGGGGCTCGCGTCGCGTGGGCAATCCGGTCGTTGTGTTACGCGGGGACCGCATCGCGACGCAAGCGCCTCGGACGGGCGGGATCGCGGTACGCTCGCCCCGATGGCAGTCGGGATCCCGCTCGGCCCCTACCGGCTCGTACGCCGGCTGGCCGCCGGCGGCATGGCGGAGATCTTCCTCGCGAGGCAGGAGGGCAAGGACGGGTTCGCGCGCGACCTCGTCGTGAAGCGCATCCTGCCGCACCTCGCGGCCGATCCCGAGTTCACGCGCATGTTCCGCGACGAGGCGCGCCTCGCGGCGCTGCTCTCGCACCCGAACGTCGTGCACGTGTACGACTTCGGCAGCGAGCCCGACGTCGAGGGCGAGGTGCTCTGGCTCGCGATGGAGCTGGTGCGCGGCGTCGATCTGCGCGCGCTGATCGTGCGCGCGGTGGAGCAGGGCAGGGCGTTCGGGCGCAGCGGCGGTCTGCCGCCGCACCACGCGGCCAAGATCGTGTCCTTCGTGTGCGAGGCGCTCGCCCACGCGCACGCACTGCGGGTCGACGGGCGCCCCGCCGGCGTGGTGCATCGCGACGTGACTCCGTCGAACGTGCTGGTGTCGTTCGACGGCGCGGTGAAGCTCGCGGACTTCGGCATCGCGAAGGCGCGCACCGGCGGCAAGTCGCGCGAGGCGACCGAGCACGGCGTGGTGAAGGGCAAGCTCGCGTACCTCTCGCCCGAGCAGGCGCGCGGCGACACGCTCGACGCGCGCAGCGATCTCTTCAACGTCGGGATCCTGCTCTTCGAGTCGGTGCTCGGTGAGCCGCTCTTCCCGCACGACGACTTCCGCGCTGCGAAGACGATGAGCGCGAAGGGCACGATCCCGGCGCTCGAGCGGGTCGACCGCATGCCGAGCGCGCTCGCGACCGTGGTCCGGCGCGCGCTCGCGCCGCGGCCCGCGGATCGGTACGCCGACGCGCTCGCGCTGCGCGCCGATCTCGAGGCGTACCTGCGCAGCGGCGTCGAGCCGACGGGCACGGTCGAGCTCGGTCGATACGTGCGGCACCTCTTCCCCGACGCGCTGGAGGAGGACGCGCGCGCGCCGCGCGCGGCGGGCACGGTCGCCGCGAAGTCCTCGGAGCGCCCGCCGCCGGGCACGCAGCCGATCGTGTCGGGCAGCGAGCCTCCGCGCGCGACGCGGCGGATCCTCGACGTGCCGACGGGAGACGAGCTCGACGCGACGGTGGTCGCGCGCGCTCCTGCCGCGGTGCCGCTCGCGCCACCGACGCCGCCGCGCGGCACGCCTCCTTCGTTCGCGCGCGCCCCCGACGTCGAGCCACAGCGGTCGTCGCGCACGCGCATCGCGCTCGTCGCCGGCGCGCTCGTCGTGACGCTCGCGGCCCTCGCCGGCGGCGCGATGGTGCTCGGCGCGCCCGAGGCGCCGCCCGATCCGCCGACGACCGCGCCGAGCGCGCCGCCGCCGTTGCCTCCCGCCGCGGCGGCGACGCCGCGCGCGCCTGCGGAGCTGCGCGTCTCGAGCGTGCCCGCGGGACATCCGCTCTTCGTCGACGCGCGGCCGCTCGGCCCGACGCCCGCGATCGTCGCGCTCGAGCCGGGCGCGCACCGCATCGAGATCCGCGACGCGAGCGGCGGGCTCGTCGCGAGCGAGCAGATCACGGTCGAGCCCGGCGAGATCCGAGAGCTGACGATGCAGCTGCCCGCAGCCGCGGCGACCGCGAGCCTGCGCGTGGACTCGACGCCGCCGGGCGCGTCGGTGCGCATCGACGGCACGCGCATCGGGACGACGCCGCTGATCGCCGAGGTGCTGCCGGCGCGCCATCGCGTGGTGCTCGAGCACGACGGGTACCTGCCCGCGGAGAACGAGGTCGAGCTCGCGCGCGCCGGAGAGCACGCGACGCTCAGCTTCGCGCTGACGCCTGCGCGTCGCGAGGAGCCGCGCCGCGATCCGCCGCGTCGGGGCGGCGGTGCGGCCAGCGCGCGCGCGACCGCGAGCGGTGCGCTGACCATCGCGACGACGCCGTGGTCCGAGGTGTACCTCGGTGGTCGTCACCTCGGGACCACGCCGCTCGCGAACGTCGCGCTGCCGGCGGGCACGCACGTGATCACGCTGCGCGCGCCGGGCCGCTCGCCGCAGCGCACGACGGTGACGATCCGAGCGAACGAGACCACGCGCGTGCGCCTCGAGCTCTGATCCGAGCGCGCGGACGGCGTCGCTCCGCCGGCTCGCCGGGGTAGAGCGACGCGACGCACGGCGTACCGATCGACGTGGAGCGTCTCGTCGTCGCCGAGCCGCGCACCGTGCTCGGCGCGATCGAGCAGGGCGCGTGGACGGGCGCGCTCGTCGCGCCGATCGTGAGCGCGCCCGCGGCGCTGCTCTATCTCGCGCGCTTCCACGCCACCGAGCCGCTGCCGTGGCTCGCGCTGATCCCGCAGTTCGCGACGTTCGTCGCGCTGACGGGCGCGTCGTACGCCGCGACGATCGCGGGCGGCGTGGCGCTGGCGCGACGCGCGCTCTCGCGGATCGTGCTCGGTGCGCTCGGTGGTGCGCTCGGCGGCGTCGCGCCGGGCGCGTTCGCGGCGTGGCACTTCGGGCGCATGGACGCGCCGTGGTTCGGCGGGCACGGCATCGCGATCGCCGCGGCGCTCGCGGCCGTGGTGATGGGCACCGCGCTGGTGCGCGTGGTGGTGCCGGCGCTCTCGCCGCTGCGGGCGTGGCTCTTCGCGCTCGCGCCGCTCCCGATCTTCGCGCCCATCATCGGCGTCGCGATCTCGCTCGGCGCGCGCGAGCTCGACTACGACGCGCTCCGGCTGCTGGTGCTCCAGCTCGGCGTGCTCGGGTGCGGCGCGGTGACCGGTGCGCTCGTGGGCGCGCTGCTGGGTGCGTGGATCGGCACCAGCGCCGCGCTGGCGTCGCGCGCGTGACCCGCGGATGCTCGCGCGATGGCGCACGATCTCCAGCGGCGGTTCGGATGCCCGGTCGAGCTCTCGATGGAGGTGCTCGGGGGCAAGTGGAAGACGGTGCTCCTCGCGCGCCTCAAGGACGGCCCGCTGCGCTACGCCGAGCTGCGCGCGCTCGTGCCCGGGTTGAGCGACAAGGTGCTCACCCAGCGGCTGCGCGACATGGAGGAGCTCGGCCTCGTCGAGGTCACGCGCCGGGCGGGCACGTCGACGTATCGCACGACCGCGCGCGCGGAGCGCCTCCGCCCCGCGCTCGACGCGCTCTACGCGTGCGGTGTCGCGCTCGCGCCCGAGGTGGGCGCGAGCGTCGAGTGATCACCGGTCGTCCCAGCCCCACGTGGGCACGCCGGCCTGCGCGTTCGGGACGCGCTCGGGCGCGGAGTTCTCCTGCGCGACCCGCGCGCCCCACGCGACGTAGCGGACGATCGCCTCCCGCGCGCGCACGTCCGCCACGACGTGCGCGGCCGCGTCCGCCGCGACGCGCACGAAGCGCTCGCGCTGCGCGTCGTCGATGCGCAGCCCCGCGTGGCGCCGGAGGATCGGCGCGATGTCGCCGAGGGTCTCGCTGTAGAGCTTCGGTCCGCCGAACACCTCGACGAGCCACATCGCGAGGTGCGGCACGTGGCTCTCCGCCGCGCGCGCGAAGTGCGGCCCGAGCAGCGCGTCCGCCTTCATGCGCGCGTGCATCTCGTGCGCGAGCCGGAAGAACGTCGCCACGCCGCCGGCTGCGTCGAAGATCGTGGATCGCGAGCCGACGCCGGTCGGCGCGTAGTGCTCCATCTCCTCGATGTCGGCGATGAACGGCCGCACGTGCGCGACGAATTCCGCGAACGCCGCGCTCTTGCGGAAGCCCTCGAGGTGGCCCTCGGGGCTGTCCCACTCGAGCCGCACGACGTAGCGGGCAGGGTCCTTCGCGCAGCGTGTGAGCTCGTACGCGAGACAATGCGGTGATGCGCGGAGCAGCGCAGACGCCTCGCGCCAGGCCTGCTCGAGGAGCGCGCCACGCTCGGGCGCGACGCGATAACGAACGTACTCGACGATCATCGCGCGCACGGTACGCGCGCTGCGCGTGCTCCGCCACGCACCGAGCGGTGCGTGCGAGCCGGGGCGTGTCCGCTCGTGCCCCATGCGCACGGCGTCGGCGCGACGTCGTGCACCCCGTCCGCGCAGCGGCGGGACCGAGCGCGGCGAATCGCCGTGGCACGCACGATGCCGCGTCGGGTCGCCGAGGTGCACGTGACCGGCTCGCCCCGACGGACGCCCGACGAGCTGCGTGGGATCGCACGTCGACTCCCGCTCGAGATGCACGTCCCGCGCGCGCCGGAGCGGCTCGTCTACGGTGCCGCGCGCGAGGTCGAGATCCACCCCGATCGCGACGCGCTCGTGCACGCCGCGGCGGAGCACGTCGTGGCGCTCGCGCGCGCCGCGGTGGCCGCGCGCGGTGTGTTCACGATCGCGCTCGCAGGCGGCGCGACCCCGCGGCCCGTGTACGAGCGCCTCGCGCAGCCCTCGTTCGTCGGGCGCATCGACTGGTCGCGCGCGCGCATCTTCTTCGGCGACGAGCGCTGCGTGCCGCCCGATCATCCGGAGTCGAACTATCGGATGGCGCGCGAAGCGCTGCTCGATCGCGTGCCGATCCCTGCGGCGAACGTGCACCGCATCGCGGGCGAGGACGAGCCCGAGCACGCAGCGCGCGCGTACGAGCGCACGCTGCGCGCGTGCTTCGGCGACGTCGAGGGGCCGCCTGCGCGCAGCTTCGATCTCGTGCTGCTCGGGATGGGCGACGACGGGCACACCGCCTCGCTCTTCCCCGGCGCGCCGGCGATGAACGAAGCGCGTCGCTGGGTCGTGCCGAGCGAGATCGCGCGCCCGCACCCGATGTGGCGCATCACGCTCACGCCGGTCGTGATCGACGCGGCCGCTGCGGTCACGTTCCTCGTCGACGGCGCGAGCAAGGCAGAGCGGCTCGCACACGTGCTCGAGGGGCGCGATGGCGCCGAGCGCCTTCCCGCCGCGCGCATCGCTCCCACCCACGGCGCGCTCCGCTGGATGATCGACGCCGAGGCGGCGTCGCAGCTGCGAGGACGGTCGTGACGTCGCGCGCGCCTTCGGACGAGCACGCGCGCTGGAAGCGCGACGCCGCGGAGCACGCGGCCGAGTGGGTGCGCTCGGGCATGGTGGTCGGGCTCGGCGCGGGCTCGACGGCGGACTTCGCGCTGCGATCGATCGCGTCGCGCCTCGCGAGCGGCGCGCTCTTCGACGTGCTCGGCGTTCCGTGCTCGCGCGCGGTGGGCGACGCCGCCGCGCGGCTCGGCGTGCCGCTCACGACGCTGGAGGCGCATCCCGTCGTCGATCTCACGATCGACGGCGCCGACGAGGTCGACCCGACGTTCGCGCTGCTGAAGGGCGCAGGCGGCGCGCTGCTGCACGAGAAGATCGTCGCGCAGGCGAGCCGCCGCGAGGTGATCGTCGTCGACGCGTCGAAGCCGTCGCCGTGCATCGGGACGCGCTGCGCGCTCCCCGTCGAGGTCGTGCCGTTCGGTTGGCGCGCGGAGGCGCTCTACCTCGAGTCGCTCGGCGCGCGCGTGCGCGTCCGATCGGGGGCCTCCGGCGCGCCGTTCCGCACCGACGAGGACAACCTGATCCTCGACTGCGAGCTCGGACCGATCCGCGCCGCGCACGAGCTCTCGCGCCGGCTCGCCGAGCGCGCCGGCATCGTGGAGCACGGGCTGTTCCTCGATCTCGCGACGGACCTCGTCATCGCCGGCGCGGACGGAGTTCGCCATCTCACGCGCGCTGACGAAGGAGCACGGACATGAGGATCGGCATCGTGGGACTGGGTCGGATGGGCGCGAACATGGCCGCCAGGCTCCTCGACGCGGGCCACGAGATCGTCGCGTGGAACCGCTCGCCCGCGCCGGTCGAAGCGCTCGCGAAGCAGGGCGCGATCGGCGCGAGGACCATCGAGGATCTCGTCGCGAAGCTCCACCCGCCGCGCGCGATCTGGCTGATGCTGCCCGCCGGCGTCGTCGACGAGATGATCGCGACGCTGCGCCGTCTCCTCGCGCGCGACGACGTGATCGTCGACGGCGGGAACTCGCACTACCGCGAGGATCTCCGTCGCGCGAGCGCGCTCGCCGAAGACGGCATCCACTTCGTCGACGTCGGCACCTCGGGCGGCGTGTGGGGCCGACACCGCGGCTACTGCCAGATGATCGGCGGCGAGCGCGAGATCGTGCAGCGCCTCGATCCGATCTTCGCCGCGCTCGCGCCGCCGATCGACGCGGCAGCGCGCACGCCGGGTCGCGCGGGAACGCCGTCGCCCGCGGAGCACGGCTACCTGCACTGCGGGCCCCACGGCGCCGGGCACTTCGTGAAGATGGTGCACAACGGCATCGAGTACGGGCTCATGGGCGCGTACGCCGAGGGCATGAACATCCTGCGCCACGCGAACGTGGGCAACGCGCCGCGCAGCGTGGACGCGGAGACGACGCCGCTCGAGAGCCCCGAGCTCTATCGCTACGACTTCGATCTCCCCGCGATCGCCGAGGTCTGGCGTCGAGGCAGCGTCGTCGCGTCGTGGCTGCTCGATCTCGTCGCGTCGGCGCTCGTGCGCGACCCGGATCTGGCCGACTTCCACGGCCGCGTGTCGGACTCGGGAGAAGGACGCTGGACGCTCAAAGCCGCGATCGACGAGAGCGTGCCCGCGCCGATCCTGTCGACGGCGCTCGGCGAGCGCTTCGCATCGCGCGGAGAGGCCGAGTTCGCGAACCGGCTGCTGTCCGCGATGCGCTTCGAGTTCGGCGGGCACCAGGAGAAGCAGCCGTGAGCGCGCCGCTGCGCTCCGACGCGTTGGTCGTGTTCGGCGCGACGGGCGACCTCGCGTACAAGAAGATCTTCCCGGCGCTCCAGGCGATGGTGCGTCACGGCACGCTCGACGTGCCCGTCATCGCCGTCGGACGCGCCGAGCGCTCGATCGACGACCTGCGTGCGCGCGTGCGCGAGAGCCTCGAGAAGTCCGGCGGGCTCGATCGCGCTGCGTTCGAGAAGCTCGGCGCGCTGCTGCGTTATGCGCCGGTCGACTTCACCGATCCCCAAGGATTCGGCGGGCTCCAGCGTGCGCTCGCGGGCATCGAGCGGCCGCTGCTCTATCTCGCGATCCCGCCGAGCGTCTTCGCGACGGCCGTCGCGGGCCTTCATCGCGCGGGCTGCACCGAGGGCGCGCGCGTCGCGCTCGAGAAGCCGTTCGGTCGCGACCTCGCGTCGGCCCGTGCGCTCGACGTGATCCTCCACGAGGTGTTCGACGAGTCGTCGATCTTCCGCATCGACCACTACCTCGGGAAGGAGCCGGTGCAGAACCTGCTCTACTTCCGCTTCGCGAACACGCTCCTCGAGCCGCTGTGGAACCGCGACTTCGTCAGCAGCGTGCACGTCACGATGGCGGAGCGCTTCGGCGTCGAGGGGCGCGGCGGCTTCTACGAGGAGGCGGGCGCGATCCGCGACGTCGTCCAGAACCACTTGCTGCAGGTCGTCGCGATCCTCGCGATGGACGGGCCCGTCGGCCAGGACGTCGAAGCGATCCGCGACGAGAAGGCGCGCGTGCTCAAGGCGATCGCGCCGATCGATCCCGCGCAGGCCGTGCGCGGACAGTACCGCGGCTATCGCGAGGAGCGCGGCGTCGCGCCGGGCTCGACGGTCGAGACGTTCGCCGCGGTGACGCTGCGCGTCGACACGTGGCGCTGGGCCGACGTGCCGTTCTTCGTGCTCACCGGCAAGCACCTGCCGGCCACGCTCACCGAGGTGCTCGTCGAGCTGAAGCGACCGCCGCGCGACATCTTCGGCGAGCACGTCCGCTGCGCCGACTACTTCCGCTTCCGGCTCGCGCCGGAGGTCGTGATCGCGCTCGGCATGCGCGTGAAGCGCCCGGGGATCACGTCGGGCGAGACGATGGTCGGGCGCGCGCGCGAGCTGCTCGCGTCGGAAGATCCCGCCACCGAGACGCTGCCTTACGAGCGCCTCCTCGGCGACGCGATGCGCGGCGATCCGAGCCTCTTCGCGCGGCAGGACGCGATCGAGGCGCAGTGGCGCGTGGTCGAGCCGGTGCTCGGCGACGTCGTGCCGCTCCGCATCTACGAGCCGGGCACGTGGGGACCGCCCGAGGCGCAGCAGCTCGCGCCGTCGGGCTGCATCGACCCGAACACGCTCTCGAGGATGCCGTGACGAACGAGCGCGAGCTCGATCGGCGCGCGATCGACACGATCCGCTTCCTCGCGGTCGACGCCGTGCAGAAGGCGGGCTCGGGGCACCCGGGGATGCCGCTCGACGCCGCGCCGATGGCGTACGTGCTGTGGTCTCGCTTCCTGAAGCACGATCCCGCGGACCCGCGCTGGATCGATCGCGACCGCTTCGTGCTCTCCGCCGGGCACGGCTCCGCGCTGCTCTACGCGCTCCTGCACCTCACCGGCTACGAGGAGATGACGCTCGAGCAGCTCGAGCGCTTTCGTCAGTGGGGCAGCCTCACGCCGGGGCATCCCGAGTCGCACCTGACGGGTTGCGTCGAAGCGTCGACCGGCCCGCTCGGACAAGGCATCGGCAACGCGCTCGGGATGGCGATCGCGGAGGCGCACCTCGCGGCGCGATACAACCGCCCCGGCCACACGATCTTCGATCACCGCACGTACGTCATCGCGAGCGACGGCGACATGATGGAGGGCGTGCAGGCCGAGGCTGCGTCGCTCGCCGGACACCTCGCGCTCGGCAAGCTGATCGTCCTCTACGACTCGAACCGCGTGACGCTCTCGGGCACGACGTCGATCACGTTCACCGAGGACGTCGCGGCCCGCTACCAGGCGTACGGCTGGCACGTGCAGACGGTCGACGACGGCAACGACGTCGACGCGCTGTCGCGCGCGATCCGCGCCGCGCGCGACGCGACGAGCCAGCCCTCGCTGATCTGCGTGCGCACCGTGCTCGGCTTCGGCGCGCCGAACAAGGCAGGCAGCTTCGAGGCGCACGGCAACCCGCTCGGACCCGACGAGGTGAAGCGGACGAAGGAGCACCTCGGATGGCCCGAGGAGCCGCCCTTCTTCGTGCCGCGCGAGGTGCTCGTTCATCTCCGCGCCGCGCTCGAGCGCGGGAAGACGGCGCGCGAGGGATGGAGCCGGCGCTTCGCCGACTATCGCGAGGCGTTCCCCGAGCTCGCTGCCGAGATCGAGCGACGCTTCCGCGGCGCGCTCCCGGCGGGCTGGGACGAGGGCCTGCCGCAGCTGCCGGCGGACGCGAAGGGCATGGCGACGCGCAAGGCCTCGGAGACGATCCTGCAGTCGCTCGCGCATCGGGTGCCCGAGCTCGTCGGAGGCTCTGGCGATCTCGATCCGTCCACGTTCACCTGGCTGAAGCAGGACGGGGACTTCGAGCCGCCGCAGCGCTTCGACGCGAGCGCGCAGGGGACGGTCGGAGGCGGCTGGAGCTACGCCGGGCGCAACATCCACTTCGGCGTGCGCGAGCACGCGATGGGCGCCGCGGTGAACGGGCTCGCCTATCACGGCGGCGTCATCCCGTTCGGCGCGACGTTCCTCGTGTTCTCGGACTACATGCGCGCGTCGATCCGCCTCTCCGCGATCGCGCGGCTCCACACGATCTGGGTGTTCACCCACGACAGCATCGCGGTCGGCGAGGACGGCCCGACGCACCAGCCCGTCGAGCAGCTGCTCGCGCTGCGCGCGATCCCGGGCCTCGTCGTGCTGCGTCCCGCGGACGCGAACGAGACGCGCTGCGCGTGGCAGGTCGCGCTCGCGCGCACCGAGGGACCGACCGCGCTCGCGCTCACGCGACAGCACGTGCCGACGCTCGATCGCACCGTGTACGCGCCCGCCGAAGGTCTGCGACGCGGCGCGTACGTGCTGAACCCGGAGCTCGCCGATCCGCAGATGATCCTGATCGGCACGGGCTCCGAGGTATCGCTCGTCGTCGCGGCCGAGCGCGTGCTGCGCGAGCGCGGCGTGCGCGCGCGTCTCGTCTCGATGCCTTCGTGGGAGCTGTTCGCCGCCGAGAGCGCTGCGTATCGCGAGAGCGTGCTGCCCGCGTCGGTGCGCGCGCGTCTGGCCGTCGAGGCAGGGCGCGCGATCGGATGGGAGCGCTGGGTCGGATCGTCGGGCGACGTGCTCTCGGTCGATCGTTTCGGCGCGTCGGCGAAGGGCGACGTCGTGATGACGCAGTACGGGCTCACCGCCGATCACGTCGTCGCGCGCGCGCTCGCGGTGCTCGCGCGCTGAGGTCGGGGACACGCATGGCCGGCGACATCGCGCTCGTGCTCGCCGACGTCGACGGAACGCTCGTGACGTCGTCGAAGGAGCTCACGTCGCGCACGCTGGACGCCGCGCGCCGGCTGCGCGAGCGCGGCATCGAGCTCGCGATCACGAGCGGCCGCCCGCCGCGTGGCCTGGCGATGCTCGTCGAGCCGCTCGGGCTCGTCGCGCCGATCGCCGGGTTCAACGGCGGGCTGATCGTCGAGCCGGATCTGCGCACGGTGATCGAGCAGCGCACGATCCCGCTCGCGGTCTCGGTCGAGGTCGTCGAGCTGCTCCTCCGCGCCGGCCTCGACGTCTGGATCTATCGCGGCGACGAGTGGTTCGTGCGTGACCGCTCCGCGCCGCACGTCGCGCACGAAGAGGCGACGGTGCGGTTCGCGCCGACGGTGATCGCGGATCCGGGCGCGGTGCTCGAGGGCGCGGTGAAGATCGTCGGCGTCGGCGACGATCACGCGCACCTCGCGCGCTGCGAGGCGGCGCTGCGCGAGCACGTCGCGGGGCACGCGTCGGCCGCGCGCTCGCAGCCGTACTACCTCGACGTCACGCATCCCGACGCCAACAAGGGCATGGTCGCGCGCGACCTCGCGCGCCGGCTCCACGTCCCGCTCTCGCGCATGGCGGCGATCGGCGACATGCCGACCGACGTGCTCATGTTCGCCGTGACCGGCACGAGCATCGCGATGGGCAACGCGACGCCCGAGGTGCAGCGATGCGCGCACTTCGTCACGAGCTCGAACGACGACGAAGGCTTCGCGCGCGCGATCGAGCGCTACGTGGTGCCGAGCACGGTCGAGCTCGGCGTGCCGTCGTCGGTGCGCGCGCTGGTCTTCGATCTCGACGGAGCGATCGCGACGTACGAAGGCTCGGTGCGCTACCTCCGCGCGGCGCGCGAAGCGCGCCTCGCGACCGCGCTCGTCTCGTCGAGCGAGCGCTGCCGCGAGGTCCTGGCGTCGGCAGGCATCGAGGAGCTCTTCGACGTGTGCATCGACGCAGCGGAGCAGCGCCTCTCGAGCAAGCCCGCCCCGGACGCGTTGCTCGCGGCGGCGCGTGCGCTCGCGGTCGATCCGTCACGCACCGCGGTGTTCGAGGACGGGCTCGCCGGCGTCGAAGCGGCGCGCGCCGGGCACTTCGGCTACGTGGTCGCCGTCGATCGCGCCGGTCGGGCGGCGGCGCTGCGGAGCCACGGCGCGGACGTGGTGATCGAGGATCTCTCGGCGCTGCTCGACGCGTGAAGCGCGGCTCAGTCGAGGGTCATGCGCACGCGGACCATCACCTGACTCACGACGGTCTCGGGATCGATGTGCGTGAACCGGATCTCGTGCTGACTGAGGAAGTTGCTGAGGAACGGCTGTCCGGGAACGCCGTCGAGCCCGACGTGGAGATCGCCGAGCGCGATGCCGTCGCCGAGGGTGCGCCCGAGATCGTCGAGCCCGGACGGCGCTGGGGCGGCGAGATCGAGCTCGAGGTGGAGCGAGCCTGCGTCGATCGACACCTCGCGCGCGCGCTCGAGCACGCTGCTCGGAAGGAGCAGCGCCGGCACGGGGAGCACGCCGCCGATGGCGAGGAGGAGAAGCAGACCCGACATCTCGCCCGCGCGCCTATCAGTTTCCGTGCCGACGCGCCACACGCGCGAACCTGCACGAAAATTCCTCCAGGCCGCGTCGATCCGACCGAGTTGCGCCGACATCGGTGTCGGGATCTCCGACATCGTGTGAACCAGGTTTCTCGATCGACTGGCAACTCGCCCGGCCACCCGGGCGAACGGATCACGCTCCGTTCCGGCAGTCCGCTACCCGAACGGCGAGGTCGGTGGCGCCGGGCCGGGGCCGCGCTCGTAGGCGGGGATCGGCTGACGGCCGAGCACGCGCAGGTGGCCCCCGAACACGACCGCAGCTGGCGAGACCTCCGCGTGCGGCGCGGCCCTACGAGGCCTTCTTCATCTCCTCGACATCCCGAAGCACCTGCTCCACGCGATCGAGCGCATCGCCCGCGAGCTCCACGCCGAACCGCTTCGTCAGCTTCATGTCCGGCGACAGCCGCCACGGCGACCGCGGCAGCCCGACCTTCGCCATCACCTTCGCGGGATCGAGCGGCGTGTCCTCCCTCAAGTGCAGCGTCACGCGCTCGCGGTTCGCCTCGCACCCGAGCACGCGCAGCGCGCGCAGCACCGTGCGCAGCCCCATCGCGCGCACGAACGTCAGCGCCGCGGGCGGCGGCGGACCGAAGCGATCCTCCATCTCGCTCGCCAGCTCCGACACCTCGCTCTCGCTCTCCGCGTTCGCGAAGCGCTTGTAGAACGAGAGCCGCAGCCCGACGTCGCTCACGTAGTCGTCCGGCAGGTAGAGCGGCTCGTCGAGCGTGATCTCGGTGTCGACCTCGTGGACGATCGGCTCGCCGCGCAGCTGCGCCACCGCGTCCTCGAGCATGTGCAGGAAGAGGTCGAACCCGACCGCCGCGAGGTTGCCGCTCTGCTCCGCGCCGAGCACGTCGCCCGCGCCGCGCAGCTCCATGTCGAGCGACGCGACCTGGAAGCCCGATCCGAGCTCGCTGAAGCGCTCGAGCGCCTCGATGCGCGCGCGCGCCTCGTCGGTCATCGCGTTCGGCGGCGGCGTCACGAGGTAGCAGTACGCGCGCTCGCGCGACCGACCGACGCGCCCTCGCAGCTGATAGAGCTGCGCGAGCCCGAACGTGTCGGCGCGATCGATCAGGATCGTGTTCGCGCGGGGGATGTCGAGGCCGCTCTCGATGATCGCCGTCGCGCACAGGATGTCGAAGCGACCCGCGACGAAGTCGGTCATCGTCTGCTCGAGCGCGGCCTCGCCCATCTGTCCGTGCGCCACCGCGAAGCGCGCGTCGGGCACGAGCTGCTGCAGCTTCTGCGCGCGCTCGTAGAGACCCTCGATGCGGTTGTAGACGAAGAAGCACTGACCGCCGCGCGCGAGCTCGCGCTGGATCGCTTCTTTCAGCAGGTGATCGTCCCAGCGCGTCACGAACGTGCGCACCGCGCGTCGATCCGCGGGCGGCGTCGTGATCAGCGACAGATCCCGGAGGCCACCCACCGCGAGCTGCAGCGTGCGGGGGATCGGGGTCGCGGTCAGCGTCAGCACGTCGACCTCGGTGCGCAGCTTCTTGATGCGCTCCTTGTGCGTCACGCCGAAGCGCTGCTCCTCGTCGACGACGAGCAGCCCGAGATCCTTGAAGTGGATGTCCTTGCTGAGGAGGCGATGGGTGCCGACGACGATGTCGACCTTCCCCTCCTTGATGTCCGCGAGGATCTTCGCCTGATCCTTGCTGTCCACGAAGCGCGAGAGCACCTCGATGCGCACCGGGTACTGCCGCATGCGCGCCGCGAACGTCTGGTAGTGCTGCTGCGCGAGCACGGTCGTCGGGCAGAGCACCGCGACCTGTCGTCCCGTGAGCGCCACGCGGAACGCCGCGCGGATCGCGACCTCGGTCTTCCCGAACCCGACGTCGCCGCAGACGATGCGATCCATCGGATGGCCGCGCTCGAGATCCGAGAGCACGTCCTCGATCGCCTTCATCTGATCGGCGGTCTCGTCGAACGGGAACGTCGCCTCGAACTCCGCATACGTCCGGTCCGCGGGCGCGAGCGCGTTGCGCTTCGTCGCCGCGCGCTGCGCGTAGAGACGGAGCAGCTCGTCCGCCATCTCCTGGACGTGCTTCTTGACCTTCGCCTTGGTCTTCGCGAACGTCTGTCCGCCCAGCCGATCCATCTTCGGCGTGGCGCCTTCGCCGCCCGCGAACTTCTGGATCTGGTGCAGGCGCGTGACCGGCAGGAAGAGCCGATCGCCGCCCGCGTACTCGACGACGAGCACCTCGACGCTCGTCGCGGACACGCCGCGCAGCTCCTCGCCCTTCGTCAGCCCGAGCGTCTTCTTCTCGAGCCCGAGGTACTTGCCGACGCCGTGATCGACGTGGACGACGTAGTCGCCCGGCTGCAGCTGCCGCAGGTCCTCGACGAACGCGTCGCTGCTGCGCCGCTTCTTCTTGCCCGCGACCTCGCGACGGCGATGCGCGCGCGTGCCGAAGATCTCTTCTTCGGTGACCAGCGCGAGCGCCTCGGTCGCGACCACGAACCCGCCACCGACGCCGCCGATCACGATCTCCGTCGCGCGCGGCGTCTTGCCTTCGAGCATCGACGGCGCGAACGGCGCGGGCTTTCCCGCGATCGGGATCTCGTAGCCGCGCAGCAGCGACGCGAGGCGGTCCGCTTGGGTGCGCGTCCGCGCGGCCATCAGCACGCGCATGCCCGCGTCGAGCCACGCGCGAGTGCGGGTCGCGAGCGGACGCAGCGCGTCGTCGCGTCCTTGTCCCTGACGTCGCTGCGAGAGCTCGGTGGTGAGCGGCGTCTGATCCTCGGCGCCGAGATCGAGCACCTCGTCCGCGCTCTTCACGCTCTCGAGCGCGGCGAGCGGTGACTCGCCTTCCTCCGGCGCGCCGAGCGCCGCCACGCGATGCACGATCGCGACGCGCGTGCTCGTGATGCACGACGCGAGCTCGGCCTCGCCGGCGTAGAGCGCGTCCATCGGGAAGGCGGGCGCGCGCGACGCGACCTTCGCCGATCGATCCGCGTCCGCGGCCTCCATCTCCTCGCGCATCGCGCGCGTCACCGCGCTCGGATCGACGACCACGCTCGACGTGCCCGCGGGCAGATAGTCGAAGAGCGTGTCGAGCTTCTCGTAGAACGCGGGCAGGAAGCCCTCGATCCCGAGGAACGTGCGGCCGCTCTCGAGGTCGTCGATCAGCTGGCGCGTGTTGCGCGTCGGCATGTCGATCGCGTCGCAGAGGTCGCGCACCCGGGTGCGCGCGAGCGCCATCTCCTCGGGCCCCATCAGCTCCTGCCGCGCGGGGTGCACGAAGATGCGATCGATCGTCCCGACGGTGCGCTGATCCTCGGGCTCGAAGAGCTTGATCGACGTGACGAGCCAGTCGTCGAGCTCGATGCGCGCGGGGTGCCGCGAGTGCGGCGGGAACACGTCGATGATCGATCCGCGGACCGCGAACGTGCCGGGATCCTCGACCACCGGGACGCGCAGGTAGCCGCCCTCGGTCATCACGCGGATCAGCCGCTCGCGATCGAGCTCGTCCTCCGCGCGGACCACCATCGAGCGCTCGACGAGGCTGGCCTTCGGCGGCACCCGCCGCGCGAGCGCCGCGATCGGCGCGACGACGAATTCGAAGGGCAGCCCCTGCGCGAGGTGGAACAGCGCAGCGAGCCGCTCCATCGCCGCGCGTCGATCGGGCGCGACGTCGGCGAACGGCGTCACGTCGCCGCCCGGATAGACGAGCACGCGCGCGCCGCCGCGATCGCTCACGCCCTCGCCGTCGGTCGCGTCTCCGTCGGTCTCGCTCTCGCTGCCGAGGAAGAACGTCAGGTCCGCGGCGGTGCGTCGCGCCGCGTCCACGTCGGCGACGATCACGAGGAAGGGCGCCTTCGCGCGCTTCGCGGCGCGCGCGAGCAACATCGCGGCAGCCGACGGCGGGAGCCCCGCGAGGTCGGTGCGCGCGCGCGTGAGGACCGCGTCGACGGCCTGCGGCACCCGCGCGTTCGCGCGAGAGAGGCCTGACAACACGGCGAGGCCCGGCGTGGGCTCGAGCTCCTCGGGGTCCTGTTCCACGCGCGCGGATATGAGGGACGCCTCCGCCCACCGCAATCGGCTCCGGAGCGCTCGCGTGAGGTCGCGTGATCATTGCGAGCAGGTGTCGGCCCGGGAACTTCGCGCGACGTGCCCACGTTCGCGGGGCGCGACGCGCGATGCCGGTCGCCATGCTGCGCGCGCTCGACGCCATCGAGTCGAGCGATGGGGGAAAGACATGCTGAACGGCAGTGGCAGCTTGGTGTTCCAGCGATCGATCATCGACGATCCCGAGTACCGACGGATCCACGGCGACAGCGCGCGCGATCGCGCGCAGGTGCTCGACCGGCGCATCCCGGTGCTGCGCTTCGCGCAGACCGCGGACGGATGGGCGTACAGCCCGGCCGCGGCGTACGTCGCCGCGACCGCGTCGGCGTGGGCGTACTCCGATCCCGAGACACTGCGCGCGCAGATGGAAGACCTGCTCGAGGTGCCGATCACCGGCGCGGTGTTCCCCGCGACGAACGCGCCGATGTACCTCGACACCAACGCGTTCTTCCTGCGCACGACCGAGCAGGATCCGAGCAAGCGCCTCGGCATCCTCGTCTATCGCGGCACCGAGCTCACGAGCGTCGGAGACGTGCTCGCCGACGCGTTCGTCGAGACGGTGCCGTTCCCCGCGCGCAACTTCCGCGTCGGCAACGTGCACGGCGGCTTCTACTTCGGCATGGAGGCCGTGTGGAAGCGCGTCTACAGCATGCTCGTGCACGAGCGCGTCGGTGAGCTGATCATCGCGGGTCACAGCCTCGGTGCCGCGATGGCGGTGCTCACCGCCGCGCAGATCGTGAAGGAGGCCGAGCAGGATCGCGACCGCCGCTTCCGCGACGTGCGCGCGTCGCTGCGCGGCGTGTACACGTTCGGACAGCCGGCGGTCGGCGACGCGGGGTTCGCGCGCTGGATGGACGAGAAGAGGCTCGGCCAGATCGTGTTCCGCCACGCGTACGGCGCGGACGTCGTGCCGTACCTGCCGACGTCGGACGTCGCGGGCAACTTCGAGCACTTCGTGTCGGGCGTGTGGACCGCGCCGCGCCACGAGTCGGCGCTGTGGATCGGGCCGAACCACACGTCGACGTTCCCGGTCGCGCGCTGGTTCGCGGCGGCGCTCGCGACGGCGGGCGTCGACTTCGTGCGGCGGCGACTGCCGTTCAAGCTCGCGGCGTCGCGCTGGCTCGCCGATCGGCTCCTGCGCTTCTCGTTCGACGATCACTCGCCGGCGAACTACCTGCGCGTCTCGAAGGACAGCTTCCTCACCGACCTCGAGGCGCCGCCGCCGGCCCCTCCGCCGCCGCCGTCGCCGACGGCGTCGTGAAACGCGAGAGGGGCCTCGGACGTGTCCGAGGCCCCTCGACGACGCGATCACGCCGCGCCGAGCGTCAGCGCGCGACGGCCTGCCAGTGGCCCTCGTAGAAGACCCACTGACCGTTCTGCACCTCCCAGCGCGCGTCGACCCACACGTAGCCCACGCGCGGCTGGTCCCAGTGGCCGTCGACCCACACGTACTGCGCGCCGTTCCACTGCCAGTAGCCCTCGACCCACACCGCCTCGGTGCGCGGCGGGGGCGGGCGCACGACGACGCGCGGGCGCGGCGGCGCCTGGCGCACGACGATGCGGGGCGCGCGCGGCGGCGTCACCACGATCGACGCGCGCGGCGGCGTCGGGGGCGCCACCACGATCGACGCGCGCGGCGGCGTCGGCGCGGTCACCACCACACCGGCGCGCGGCGGCGTCGGCGCCACGACGACGACGCGCCCGTCACGGCGATCGCGTCGATCATCGCGGCGGTCACGACGATCCTCTCGCGCCTCGCGTCGATCCTCACGACGCTCTCGACGGTCCTCGCGCCGCTCGCGACGATCCTCTCGCCGCTCGCGCCCCCCACGCTGTGCGCTCGCCGCATCGGGCATCGCAAGGAGCAACGTCGCTCCGAGGAGCGCCACGATGACGGCGCGCAGCTTCGACATGGTCATGCTCGAACCTCCTGCGTGCATTGGACGGGCTGCGACGCGCATCGTTCAAGCCCGAATGTGAAGATTCGCCTCGATCATGTGCGCTCATCTCGGGAGCGCGGCGACGATCTCCTCGGTGCGCGCCCACAGCTTCTTCGCGATCTCGGGGTCGCGCGCGTCGGCTCGCGGCTTCGCGACGTTGCAGTGCGAGAAGTACTCGCCCGACACGCCCGCGACCCCCGGATGCGCCGCGAGATGACACTGCGTCGCCGCGCCCTCGCCGACGCTCTTCAGCGCGATCGGTCCCGCCAGCGCGAGCGCGACCGTCGCGGAGATCGGGTTGATGTGCCGCGCCAGGTTCGTGCGGATGATGCCCGGATGCAGCGCGTTCGCGGTGCGCTTCGATCCCGACGCCGCGAAGCGCTGCGCGAGCTCCTTCGCGAACAGGATGTTCGCGATCTTGCTCTGCCCGTACGCGACCCACGGCGAGTAGCTCTTCTCGGCGCCGAGGTCGTCGAAGCGGATCGTCTCCTTCGGCGCGCTGCGGTGCGCTTCCGACGACACGATCACCACGCGCCCGTCGTCCGCGAGCACGTCGAGCAAGCCGGTCACGAGCATGAAGTGCCCGACGTGGTTCGTGAACAGCTGCAGCTCGATGCCGTGCGCGGTCTCGCGCTTCGGCAGCGCCATGATCCCCGCGTTCGCGATGATCACGTCGAGCTCGCGGCCGCTCGCCTTCACCGCGTCGACGCAGGCGCGCACCGAGCGCGGATCGGAGAGCTCGCACGCGAGCCCCGACGTGTCGCCCTGCACGCTCTTGCCCGCGTCGCGCGCCTTGTCCGCGGTGCGCGCGGTGCCGATCACGTGCGCGCCGCGCTTCGCGAGCACGCGCGTCGTCTCGAGCCCGAGCCCGGAGTTGCAGCCGGTGACGAGGATGGTCTTGCCCGCGAGCGAGACGCCCTCGGTCACGTCCTCCGCGCTCGAGCCGTAGCCGAACCCGCTCGGGCCCTTGCCCGCGAACATTCCGTAGAGCGACATGCGGCGAGCATGGTTCCGCATCCGACGCGCCCGTGTGAAGAGGCGTCGCCGGCCGCAGCGACGATCACTCCGGGTCGCAGGGACCGTCGCAGGTGTGCGTCACCACGCCGTCGGCTCGCAGGAACGCATCGACCTGCTCCTGCACCCGCGGGTTGCGACGGATCGACTCGTGGATCGCGTTCGCCTCGTCGGGGATCTGCGCGGTCGGCACGATCTCGATCCCGAGCTCGTCGAGGTAGTCGAGCTCGACGAGCGCCGAGGGCACCGGTGCGGTCGCCGTCTGGAGCAGCGGCGGCGTGAACGGGGAGGGCGTGAGCAGCGGGATGCCGAGCTCGCGGGCGTGCAGCTCCGCGGCGAGGTGGGTCACCGCCTCGTCGCCGGGCCCGGTGTGCAGCAGCACCTGCTTCTCGGGCGCGCCCTCGAGCGGCTCGCGCGACACGAAGCGCGCGTAGTTCACCGGGTCGATGCGATCGAGCCAGTGCTGGAGAAGGAGCGCGACCTGCTGCGTCTCGAGCGGCCCCTCGATGTTCAGCTCGAGCAGCGCGCGCAGCGCCGCGAACGCGCGGCTGCGGAACATGATCAGCGAGAAATTCGCGCCGCCGACACCCAGCACCGAGCGCCGCACGTGCGGGCTGATCGCGGTGTAGACGCCGCCCAGGATGTGCCCCTGCGAGTTGCCCCAGAAGAACACGTCGCTCGGATCGACGAGCGAGCTCCCGCCCTCCGTCGCCGCGAGCTCGGGCAGCGCCGCGATCACCTCGGCCGCGCCCGCGAGCACGATGAAGTTCACCATGCCCTGGTGCGTGCGCTCGATGAACGCGAGCAGCTCGCGAGCGCGCCCGGCCGCGAGATCGCCCGCGACCTCGTTGCGGTCCTCGAACATCATCCCCCACCAGTCGGCCGCCATCGCGACGAACCCGTGCTCGTTCGCGAAGTCGTCGACGTACCCGCCGGTCATCTCGCCGCGCGATCCGAAGAAGCCGTGCCCGTACTGCAGCAGGCGCGCGGGCGTGCCCGCGTCCGCGACGCTCTGCGGCACGAGGATCGTCGCCGCGAACGTCACGGTGCCCTCGGTGCGCACCCGACCTTCGTCGTCGCGCAGCAGGTAGCCTTCGCCCGCCGTCGCGCTGGTCACGATCCGCGGCGCGTCGACCTCGATCTCGATCTGGCGCGCCGTCGAGCCGCGCAGGTTCTCCGCGAGCGCGTCGCCCTCGATCACCCGGAGCACGCGCACCGCGGGCGGCGCCGCCGCGAGCGCGTCGATCGCGATCGCGCGCGCCGCGAGCATGTCGCCCGTGAGCCGCTCTTCGCTCGCGGTCGTGAAGTCCCACGCGAGCTGCAGCGTGTCGCGCGCGAAGCCGGCGTCCTCGAGCACCGGGAAGATCGCGTCCTCGTAGCGCGCGAGCTCGCCCTCGTTCTCGTCACCGTCGCGCAGCCGGCGGAAGCCCTCGGGCGCCGGCGCGGGCGCGCCGTCCTCGTCGACGAGATCGCGCAGCCCGACGACGTAGCGCGTCTCCGCCGCGAGCCGCACCAGCGGCCGCAGGATCAGCACGCGGCGCAGCGGATCGGCGCTCGACGCGTCGAGCTCCGCGAAGTGCGGGACGAGCTCGCCGCTCGCCGCGTCGACGATCACGGTCGGGCCCTCACCGCGCTGCGTCGCGGTCACGTCCTCGTCCCAGCGCACCAGCGGCTCCGCGTCGAGCGCGACCGGGAAGTACGCGAGGATCGGCGTCGCCGGGCTGAACCCGTCGATCGCGCGATCGGCGAACGCGTCGAGCGGCTCGGCGCCGAACGGGACGCGCGCCGCGAGCGGGAGATCGACGCGGTGCCCGCTCGGCAGCGACGGATCGTCGACGAGGAAACGATCGCTCGGGAAGGGCAGCATGCAGTCCCAGTCCGCCGCGAGCGGGTTGCATCCCTCGGGCACGACGTAGGGGTCGGGATCGTTCGCGCAGCTGCAGAGAGCGACGAGGAGCGCACAGCGGACGACGTGAGCGGCGTACTGCATTTCGCGCGCAGCGTACTCACCTTCCGCGCCCGAACGTCGGGAAATCCACGTGAAACGGCGTTGACACTGCGTTCTCTCGCTGGCTACGGTCGCCCTTCGTACGCCGGGAGGACGCCATGAAGAGGCATCAATTCGCGCTCACGCAGTATCGCCTGATCGCTGCGTGCGCGATCGCCACACTGCTCGCGCTCGCGATCGGCTGTCACGCCGACGCCAACGATCCCGCCGGTCAAGCGGGTGAGCTCTCCGATGCGGTGCGACGCGAGAACGCGATCGCGAACCTGCATCGCCTCTACACCGACGCGCTCTCGCGCGCGGATGGAGATCGCAGCGCCGCGGGGCCGCGCGCCGTCGCGGACGCGTCGATCCAGCAGCTCACGTCGACCTACGTCGAGCACCCCGAGGACATGCAGAACGGTCTGCGCATCCTCGATCTGCTCGTCGAGATGCGCGATCCGCGCTCGCTGCCCGCGCTGACGAAGGCGCTCGACTGGCGCCCCGAGGTCACCGAGGAGCACGCGATCCGCTCGGCGCGCGTGCTGCAGCAGATCGAGCTCGACGACGCGCAGAAGGGCGAGGTCGTCGCGGCGATCTCGCGCGCCCTCGAGCAGGTGCGCCAGAACCGCGGCGTCGACAACCGGATGCGCATCGAGTTCATCCGCGCGCTCGGCACGATCGGCGATCGCCGCGCGACGCCCGCGCTCACGCGCGTGCTGCTCACGCAGAGCGAGACCCAGGACTTCCTGATCAACCGCCTCGCCGCCGAGCAGATGGGCCGCATCGCGGATCCGGAGTCGGTGCCGTCGTTGATCCAGGCGCTCTATCTGTTCGCGCCGAACAACCCGGGCATGCGCATGAACGACGTCGCGGGCCAGGCGCTCGTGCGCATCGGTCGGCCCGCGCTCGAGCCGCTGCTCGCGACGCTCCGCGGTGAGAACGCCGAGGCGAACCAGATCGCGGCGCAGTACATCGCGGCGGTCCGGCAGCGCGACGCGAACGCGGCGGGCCAGATGTCGCAGCAGTCGATCGTCTCGAACGAGGCGGCGTTCGCGCTCGGCCAGCTCGGCTTCCGCGAGTCGATCGATCCGCTGATCGCGGAGACCCGCGTCGGCGCGACCGGCGAGCTCAGCCCGCAGGACGCGGGCCGCGTGATGGGCGCCGCAATCGCGCTCGTCTCGATCAACCGCGACGAGGCGGACACCCAGAAGATCCGCGAGGCGCTGCTCGCCGCGTACAACCGCGTCGAGCTGCCGAGCCAGATGCAGCTGCTGGTCGGCATGCAGCACTTCATGGATCCCGGCCTGCTGCCGTTCTTCCTGCAGAAGGCGGGTCGCCCGCGCAGCGCCGAGGACGAGATCCCGGATCAGCGCATCCTCGCGTACCGCGCGTACGCGTTCCTCGCGAACGGCGACGAGGTCGCGGCGCTGCGCCAGCTCCAGGGCGCGGAGCCCGAGGGCATCACCCGCGACGCGTGGGCGGACTTCGATCCGATCCTCGCGTCGACGACCGAGTGCAACGCGGAGCTCGCGTGCTGGATCCGCAAGCTCGGCGACAGCAACGCGCTCGTCGCGCGCAAGGCGGCGTACATGGTCGCGCGTTACGGCCGCGGGAACCCCGAGGCGATCAACGCGCTCGTCGGCCAGCTCGGCCACGCCGACGAAGAGGTGCGCGGCGAGGTGCTCTACGCGCTCGACTACGCGGCGAGCAACGGCAGCCCCGAGGCGATCGCGCGCATCGACGAGCTCGCGCAGCAGGAGCAGGGCCGCGCGATCTGGTCGCACACCGAGTCGCTCGCCCGCGCGATCCAGGCCAGGCTCCAGGCACGCACGTCGCGGTGATGCTATCGAGGGGGTCCCGCGTCGAACCGGCGCGGTCCTCCTCATTTTCCAGGCCGCCCCGCCTCCGGACGCCTACTTGCGTCGCCGGCCGCGGGGCGGTGATGCTCCCGACGGGTTCATCACGTGATCCATCTCGAGGTCGTCGACGGTCAGGACAAGGGACGCGCGCTCGAGACGCGCGCCGACCTGGTGCGCATCGGTCGCGCCGAAGAGAACGAGCTCGTCCTGCCCGACTGGCACGTCTCCGGCGAGCACGCGCAGCTCCTGCTCGCGGGCGATCGCTGGGTGGTGCGCGATCTCCAGAGCACGAACGGCACCCGCATCCTCCGCGGCGAGGAGAGGCTCGATCTCGCGGCGGTCGAGGGCCGCGAGTCAGCGCTGGCGAGCGGCGACGTGCTCTTGCTCGGCGACGACGAGCGCCCGGTGAAGGTGCTCGTCACGATCGACGAGGATCCCGATGACGCGCGCATCGTCTCGGTGCGCAAGGTCGCGGAGCTCGGCGAGGTCGAGAAGGACATCGGCGCCGACTCCGAGGTGCTGAAGACGCTCTACGTCGCGCAGAAGGAGATCGGCGCGACGCTCGAGCTCGGCGGGCTGCTCGACGTGGTCGCGCAGCAGGTGTTCCGGTTCCTTCCGCGCGCGACGCACGTGACCGTGGCGCTCCGCGAAGAGGACGACCCGGGCACGCGCCGCGGCGCCGGACGTTACGTCCCGATCGGCACGAAGGTGCGCGGCGGGGCAGGGCGCGACGCGGTGCCGATCACGCGCAGCGTGTTCCGCAAGGTCGTCGCCGAGCGCGCCGCGGTGCTCGCGGCGGACGCGCGCCGCGACGTCGGCGAGACGGCGTCGATCATGGGCGCGCAGATCCAGTCGACGATCGGCGTCCCGCTCTGGGCGGGCGACGACATCATCGGCGTGCTGCAGGTCGACAACCGCGATCAGGCGGGCATCTTCCGCGAGCGCGATCTCGACGTGCTCGCGCTCCTCGCGCAGAGCGCGAGCCAGGCGTTCCGCCACGCGCGCGTGTACCAGCGCCTGCAGATCGCCGAAGAGAAAGAGCGCAAGGAGAACCTCTACCTCAAGAAGCGCGAGCAGAGCCGGCGCGAGGGCGCGATCATCGGCGAGGCGGGCTCGATGCGTCGCCTCTTCGAGCAGCTGCGCAAGGTCGTCAACACGCGCGTCACCGTGCTGATCGAGGGCGAGACCGGCACCGGCAAGGAGCTCATCGCGAGCGCGGTGCACTACTGGAGCGATCGCCGCGAGCGCCTCTTCGTCGCGCAGAACTGCGCGGCGATGCCCGAGAACCTGCTCGAGAGCGAGCTCTTCGGGCACAAGAAGGGCTCCTTCACCGGCGCGACCGACGACAAGAAGGGCCTCTTCGAGCTCGCCGACGGCGGCACGCTCTTCCTCGACGAGGTCGGCGAGATGCCGCTCAACCTGCAGGCGAAGCTCCTGCGCGCGCTGCAGGAGGGCGAGATCCGGCCGGTCGGCGCGGCGAAGACGATCAAGGTCGACACGCGCATCGTCGCGGCGACGAACCGCGATCTCGAGAAAGAGGTCGCGGAGGGCCGCTTCCGCGAGGACCTCTTCTATCGACTGAAGGTGTTCCCGATCCGCGTGCCGCCGCTGCGCGAGCGCCACGAGGACATCCCGCTGATCAGCGCGCACTTCCTCCGCAAGTACTGCCAAGAGTTCGGCCGCAGCATCAGCGGCTTCTCGCAGCAGGCGATGGAGATGCTCCAGGCCTACAAGTGGCCGGGCAACGTGCGCGAGCTCGAGAACGAGGTGCAGCGCCTCGTGATCCAGGTGGACGACGAAGCGTTCGTGCAGCCCGAGCACCTCTCGCCGAAGATCCGCCAGGTCGAGAACATCCTCGACCGCGTGCACCCGACGAAGGGCACGCTGAAGGAGATGGTCGAGCA
The DNA here is from genome assembly GCF_000737325.1 of Sandaracinus amylolyticus. Classification (NCBI taxonomy): domain Bacteria; kingdom Pseudomonadati; phylum Myxococcota; order Polyangiales; family Sandaracinaceae; genus Sandaracinus; species Sandaracinus amylolyticus. Next base: position 5,857,640 of record NZ_CP011125.1, on the reverse strand, counting down.
GGTCGAGAAGTGGATCCTGCTCGAAGCGCTCAAAGAGCACGGCAACAACAAGAGCCAGACCGCGAAGACCCTCGGCATCACGCGCGAAGGCCTGCACAAGAAGCTGAAGCACTTCGGCATCTCGTGACTTGCTGACCGTGCGGCTTCGGTGTGCACGTTCGCGCAAGGGCGCGCTGGCGCGCGAGCCGCTCGTGGTGGGGTTGCGTTGCGGTGAGCGGATCTCGAGTCCCCGCGGATCGTGCTCGGGGCGGTGGCCTCGAGAACGCGCGCGTCGGCTCGCAGTGGATCTCGAGGACGCGCTCGTCGCTTGCGCGCGCGTGATCTCGAGAACGAGCTGGGTACTGACCGTGAGGCTTCGGTGTGCACGTTCGCGCAAGGGCGCGCTGGCGCGCGCTCGCGCTCACCGCTGTTTCGTTTGAGTCTCGTCGCGCGGGCCGCTCGTGGTGGGGTTGCTTCGCGGTGAGCGGATCTCGAGTCCCTGCGGATTGTGCTGGAGGCGGTGATCTCCGGCCGCGGTCGGGCTGGGCGTGCGGTCCGTGCTACGCGCTCCGTCGTGACCTCTTGGAGCTCGCTGCATGGGATCGCGGAGACGCGTGTCGCGTCACGACGCGGTCGGGTCGCGCTCGAGCTGAGCCTGGGTGCGTGACGTGGTGATGCTCCAGGAGCACGACGGCTTCGATGCGCCCGGTGGCTCGGTGCGGTGCGACATCTGCGGCGCGCCCGGCGAGCGCAATGCGTTCCTGGTGCGGGTGCGCGTGCCGGGAGGGAAGGTCGACGTGCAGGCGACGCACTGCGATGCATGCGACGTCTACTTCCGCGTGCGGCGCGCGCGAAGGCTGCAGGCGATCGCAGTCACGGTGCTCGCGGCGATGCTCTTCGCGCCGATCGCGGGCCTCGCGTCGGGCGCGTTCGGCGCGGCGGCACCGATCGTGTCGGCGGTGCTGGTGATCGCGCTGATCGTCACCGCGATCGCGCGCGCGGCGACGTGGCACGACCGCTTGCGCGAGCGGATGGGGACCGGACTGCTCGACGATCTCGCGCGCGGAGTCCCCGAGGTGCAGGGCGCGCTCGGCTGGCGCGACGTGCAGCTCTTCGCGTCGATCCCGCGCGACGCGACGCCGAAGACGACGCTGCGCGCGGTGCGTCAGCGCGCCGAGCGGACGCGGACGCTGCCGAACTGAGCGCTCGGCTCGAACGAGGGGCCCGAGGGGCGGGCACTTCACCACCCGTCGACGTCGTCGTCGGTCCCGGCCTTCGTGTCGCGCCCTGCGGAGCGGACGTGGACCTCGTAGCCGTCGCACGTCACGAGATAGCGCGTGCCCCAGGGATCGAGCGCGAGCTCTGGGTCGAGCAGCCCGCTCTCGACGAGCGACTCGATGTCCGCGCAGCGAGCGTCGGGCGCTCCGGAGAGAAAGAGGACAGCCGCGGACTGGACGCGCTGCGCGTCTCGCCTCGCGACGTGCGCGGGTCCCAGCTCACATCCGTGGTACGGCGGCCAGAGCATCACGCACGCGAACGATGCCGCGCCGAGCGCGAGCGTGCCGAGCACCGCGAAGAGCACGAACGAGCTGGCTCGATCGTCGGCGCCGCGCGGGCGGCTCGGCCACGTGACCCCCTCCGGCGCCGTCATCCAGGCCCAGTCGCTGGATCGCTTGGACATCGCCGGACGGTGGAGCACCAGCGATGCCAGCGCAGGGATGCTCGATGGGCAACGGATCGCGGTCGGCGCCTCGGACATCCTGTCCGGAGCGCGCGCGCTTCATGGACGGATTGTCGGCGCCATTCGTCAGCCGACCACCCGGAGTGATGGTCGAGGCCGCAAGCGTGCGGCCCCGACCACCCCGGAGGTTGGTCGGACCGTAAGGGTTCCGGATCCGACCACCCCGGAGGTTGGTCGGACGGTAAGGGTTCCGGATCCGACCACCCCGGAGGTTGGTGCAAACCGTAAGGGTCCGGATCGGGCGGGTTCGAGGATCATCCATCGATAGGAGCTCTCGATCACACGCTCGAGGTCACCCAATCGAGAAAGCTTCTCGATCGGAGCTTCGAGCGCCAGCGAATCGAGAGGCCCTATCGAGTGAGCGCTTCGAGTCCCCACGCGCTCGAAGGCATGGCCGTGCGAGATCTGCGGGGACTCGAGATCGCGCCGACCGCGAAGCAACCCCACCACGAGCGGCCCGCTCGCCGAGACCCAGACGAACCAGCTGCGAGCGCGAGCGCGCGCCAGCGCGCCCTTGCGCGAGCGTGCACACCGAAGCCTCACGGTCAGTACCGAGATCGTCCTCGAGATGACGCTCTCGCAAGCGACGAGCGCGATCTCGAGATGACGCTCTCGCAAGCGACGAGCGTGTTCTCGAGATCACGCCCCCGAGCACGATCCGCGGGGACTCGAGATCGCCATACCGCGAAGCAACCCCACCACGAGCGGCCCGCTGGCCGAGACCCAAACGAACCAGCTGCGAGCGCGAGCGCGCGCCAGCGCGCCCTTGCGCGAGCGTGCACACCGAAGCCTCACGGTCAGTACCGAGATCGTCCTCGAGATGACGCTTTCGAAAGCGACGAGCGTGTCCTCGAGATCACGCTCCCGAGCACGATCCGCGGGGACTCGAGATCGCGCGACCCGCGAAGCAACCCCACCACGAGCGGCCCGCTGGCCGAGACCCAAACGAACCAGCTGTGAGCGCGAGCGCGCGCCAGCGCGCCCTTGCGCGAACGTGCACACCGAAGCGTCGCGGTCAGCGCTCGCACCGAATCACCTGCGCTCCCAGCGGTCCTCTTCCACGTGGTGCACCAGGGTCAGCTCTTGGCCGCTCTCGCTCCGCACCATGAAGCACACCAGGCGCGCCCCGTCGTCGTCTTCGATCCACCGGCCCAGCACGTCGCCCACCTTCGTGCGCTCGGTGCCCATCCAGAACGCGCTCGGCGCGTACGGCCAGCCCTTCGCCACGCGCACCTCCACGCGCACCCGCGCGTCGATCGCGGGCTCCCAGCGCGGCGTGACCTCGCCGCTCTCGACGCGCAGCTTCCGCACCGCGAGCTCGATCGTCTCGGTGAGCAAGCTCGGGATGCCCATCGAGAGCGTCACCACGACCAGCAGGTACTCGTCCGTCACGCGCCGCACGACGATGTCGCGCTCGCTGCCTTGCACGTGAATCGCCCAGGGCTCGCCGGCGCGTCGCTTCGTCGTCTCGCGCACCTCGCTCGTGACGACGAGCATGTGCGCCGCGATCACCTTCGCGTCGAAGGGTGGAAGCGACGAGCAGTAGTCGATGCACTCACCCTCGGCGTCGACGAACACCACCGCGAGCACGCCAGGGACGGAGTGCAGCACGCTGCGGAGGATCGGCGTGAAGCTGCTCTCGTCGAGATCCCGACGCGACTCGACCGGGACGCTCGACGGATGGCTCATGGGCTCGCGCCTCCGCGCTCCATCGCCTCGAGGTCGATCGTGATCGCACGATCGATCGCCGCCTCGTCGCGCTCCACCGGCGTGCGCGACGCGAGCTCGCGCGCCAGCTCCTCGAGCCGCGCCGCGCGCGCCTCGACCGCGAGCTCCTGGCGCATCGCGGACACGACCTCGTCGCGCGGCGCCTCCCACGGCGGCATCACCTCGGTCAGCACGATCGCGTGCCATCCGAAGGTCGTCCGCAGCGGCTGCGCCACCACGCCGGGCTCGGCGCGCGAGAACAGCGCGTCGAGGTACTCGGGCACCAGCTGTCCCTCGCGCGTGACCGGCGGCAGATCCTCGACGAGCACCTCGTACGTGCGCCCGGCGTGATCCTCCTCGCCGATCACGTGTGCCTCGGCGCGCGCGTCCTCGGCTGCGCTCATCCGCTCGATCGCCCGCCGCGCGAAGCGCTCTGCCGCCGCGTCGGCCTCGGGCGGTGCGTCGGGCGCGAGCCTCGCGACCACGTGCGTGCTCCGCCGCCGCTCGGGGCGCGCCCACCGCGCGCGCTGCGCCTCCATCCGCGCCGCGACCTGCTCGGCGGGGATCGACGCGGGCGTGATCTCCGCCTCGACGCGCGCCTCGAGCAGCGCCTGCACCGACGCGCGCCGCACCGCGTCCTGCACCTCGTCGTCGTCGCCGAGCCCGGCCGCCTCGGCGTGCGCGGCGAGCACGCGCTCTTCCTGCAGCCGCCGCAGCGCGTCCTGCGGCGCGAGCCCGGTCTCGCGCGCGACCTCCTCGACCTCCTCGAGCGTGATCGGCGCGCCGTCGACCGTGGACACGACGGTGCCGCTCACGCGCGCGCTCGGCGCGACGGCGCGACGAGCCCCCGCGTCGGGCGCTGCGGTCTCGCCGCCGCACGCGAGCGCGAGCGACACGAGGCACGCGACGACGACGCTCCGCGCGCGACGCAAACGTCACTCCCCCAGCGTGGGCCGCAGGAGCTCGACGCCGGCGCGCAGCACCGAGAGCGCGACGATCACGAGCAGCACCGCCGCGACGTAGTCGTGCGCGCGCAGCTGCACGACGCCGAAGAAGAGCGCCGCCATCGCCACTCCGACGAGGAGCGCGCCCGAGCCGTCGCGCAGCGTCCGTCCCATCGGCGAGAAGATACTCCGCGGCGAGCGTTTCGTGCCGTTTCCGGCGCGATCGATCTCGGTGATAGAGTCGCGCCGCGCGCGACGCTTCGTCGCGCACGGAGGACCCGGATGCGAAGCCATCGCCCCTTGCTCGCCCTCGTCGCGCTGCTCGCGATCCCCACGCTCCTGACAGGCTGCGGTGCGCTTCGTCCCGGCCGACGGGGCTCGGCCGGCGGGGGCGGCGGAGGGGGCGGCGCGGTCGGTGGACAGTGCCGTGGCGACTTCGGGACCAACAACGCCGCGCAGAAGATCGAGGCGTTCCTGATCGCCGCGGGCGACTTCAGCGACGCGGCGATCTCGGTGCAGAACGATCTGCTCGCGGCGTGTCAGCGGATGGGCCGCGCGCTCGGCGTCGCGGAGGCGGACCTCGCGGGCGACGGGCCCGAGGGCGTGCGCGCGGTGTGCACGACGGTGAACGAGCGCTTCCGCGCCGAGATGCAGGCGATCCGCGGTGCGAGCCGAGTGCAGGTGACGATCGAGTCGCGCCCGCCGCACTGCGAGGTCTCGATGGACGCGTACGCGTCGTGCGCGGCCGAGTGCGAGGCCCGCGTCGATCCGGGATCGATCGAGATCCAGTGCGAGGGCGGTGAGATCCGCGGGCGATGCAACGCGCAGTGCACGGGCTCGTGCGCGGTCGACGTCCAAGGCGAGTGCACCGGCACCTGCGACGGCATCTGCGACGGACGGTGCTCGCAGACCGGGCCCGACGGGTCGTGCGCGGGGCGCTGCGAGGGCACCTGCCAGGGCCAGTGCGTGGCGCGCGCGCAGGCGAGCTGTCAGGGCGAGTGCCGCGGCGGCTGCTCGATCGAGTACGAGGAGCCGTACTGCACCGGTCAGGTGCGCCCGGCGTCGGTCAGCGCGCGCTGCCGCGCGTCGTGCGAGGCGCGCGTCGAGGCGCACGCCCGCTGTGATCCGGGCGAGACGCGCATGAACGTGTCGGGCGGCATCGATCCGGCGATGCAGCCGCGCGTCGACGCGGTGCAGAACGCGGTGCGCGAGGGCCTCTCGGCGATCCTGGCGCTGCGCACGCGCGTCGAGCGCCTCCAGCGCTCGGGCCGGGAGATCGCGCGCCTCGCGCCGGACCTTCCGAACGCCGCGGCGACGGTCGGCATCGGCGCGGTCGCGTGCGCGACGGCGGCGGCGGGCGCGGTGGCGGACTCGATGGCGAGCGTGTCGGTGTCGGTCGAGGTGTCGGTGTCGATCTCGGCATCGGCGTCGGCGTCGGCGTCGGCGCGCTGACGGCGCTGCCTCTTCTTCGCGCTGATCTCCCGTTCCGGTGGTGCGAGCAACGTTCGTCTTCGTTGCTCGCACCAGATCGGTCCGGTAGCATCGGGCCCCGTGAGTCGTCGCTGCCCGCAGTGCGGGACCGAATACGCGGATCAGATCGCGTTCTGCGGGAACGACGGGTCGATCACGATCCAGGTGCAGCCCGCGGGAGAGACGCCCGATCGCCGGCTCGGGACGCGCTTCGGCGACTACGTCGCGGTCGCGCGCGTCGCCGACGGCGCGATGGGCCGCGTGTACGAAGGGCGCCACGCGCAGACGAAGCAGCGCGTCGCCGTGAAGGTGCTGCACGACGACGTCGCGAAGGATCGCGTCGCGGTCGAGCGCTTCAAGCGCGAGTTCGAGACCGCGAAGGACCTCGACTCAAAGCACGTCGTGCGGGTGATCGACTTCGGCGAGGCGCCCGAGGTCCCCGGCGCCCCTGGGTCGTCGGGCGGCGTGCGCTCGTGGTTCATGACGATGGAGTACCTGCAGGGCATCGAGCTCGGCGGCGTGCTCCGCGGCGCCGGTGCGCTGCCGCTCGCGCGCGCGCTGCGCGTGATGTGTCAGGTCGCGCTCGGCCTCGAGGACGCGCACTCGTTCGGCGTCATCCATCGCGACCTCAAGCCGGACAATCTCTTCCTCTGCGAGGGCGAGGGCGGCGACGACGTTCGCATCCTCGACTTCGGCTCGGTGAAGCTGCAGATGGAGACCGGGCCGAAGCTGACCGCGTTCGGGACGACGCTCGGCTCGCCCTATTACATGTCGCCCGAACAGGCGATGGGGAAACAGGACGTCGATCAGCGCACCGACGTCTTCGCGCTCGCCGCGATCCTCTACGAGATGCTCACGGGCAAGATCGCGTTCGACGGCCAGGCCGTCGCGCAGATCCTGATGAAGATCGTCAACGAGATGCCCGCGCCCGCGAGCACGCAGAAGGCGGGGCTCCCGGGCGCGATCGACGACGTGATCGAGAAGGGCCTCGCGAAGGACAAGCGCGCTCGCTACGGCAGCACGGTCGAGCTCGCGGCGGCGGCGCTCGGCGCGTTCGGCCTGCCGGTGCAGCCGGGTCGCGCGGGGATCGAGCAGTGGGCGCACGCGCCGATCGCGCAGCTCGAGCAGGCGCTCGCGAGCGCGACGCCGCCGGCGCCGAAGCCGTACGGCGCGCCGGAGCCCGCGGTCGCGCCGCAGGCGCCCGCACCGACGTCGATCCCGATGACGCCCACGCCATCGCACGACGCGCTCTCCACGCCGGCGCCGCCCAGCAACAACCTGGGCCTGATGATCGGCCTCGGCGTGGGCGCGATGGTGTTCCTCGGTCTGGTCGGCGCCGTCGCGATGTTCTTCTTGATGCGCTGAGCCGAGGCCGTGCCGCCTTCCGCGACCGCGATGATCCGGAAGGCACGGCTCGCGACGACGGCGGTGGTCGCGCTCGTCACGGGGCTGCACGCCGGGTGCTTCGCGGTCGGGATCGTCGACGACGGAGCGCTCGTCGTCGGCTGGGTGATCACGGGGAGCGCGATCGCGGCCGCGGTGCACCACGCGTCGCGCGCCGAGACGTTGCAGAGCGCGTCCACGCGGGCGGCGCTCGGCACGATGGCGGCCTGCGCGATCACCGCGCCGGTGGTGTGGCTGGTGGCGCGGACGCTCGCCGATCGATCGACCGGCGACGCGGCGTTCGCGTTCCTCGCCGGGCCGTTGATCGGCGCGCTCCTCGGCGCGCCCGCCGGCATCGCGGTGGCGGTGCCGAGCGTGGCGTTGGTGCGCGAGACGCTCCGCCCGACCGCGTGCACGACGTCGATGATCGGCGCGACGCTCGGCGCGTGGAGCGCGGGGATCATCGTGCTGCTCGCGCTGCATCGCGAGATCGTCTCGGAGGGCACGTCGGTGCTCGCGGTCGCGGCGATGCTGGCCGGGATCGTGGTCGCGGCGCGCTCCTACGCGCGCATCCGCTCGCAGCAGCAGTGGCTCGCGCGCGTGCGGCGCGGCGAGATCCCGGGGTTCGTCATCGTGCCCGCCGTCGAGATCGAGCACTCGCCCGATCTGCTGCGGTTCTCGCCCGACGCGACGCGCGACGCCGTGCTGGTGCGGGAGCGCGGCGGCGAGGGCGGCGCGTATCGAGAGGCGAGCGCGCGCGAGCCGATCGCGTTCGCGGGCAGCGGGCCCGACCTCGAGCCGATCGAGCCGCCGCCGAGGACCCCCCGACCGCGCGACGGCGTCGCGTAGCGATCCGGGCGGGCTCAGCCTTCGCGCGTGAGCTCGCGGATCACCACCGTCGCGTAGCCGCCCGACGGCAGATCGAACGCGAGGACGAGCCCTTCGTCGTCGACCTCGACGGTCGGGGCGCCGAGCCGGATGCGGTAGGGGCGGCGCGTGCCTTCGCCGTACTTCGCGAAGCGCGCGAGCATCTCGTGATCGAGCCCTGCCGCCGCGAGCGCCTCTTCCTCGCGTCGCTTCGCCTCGCCTTCGGGCCAGCGCATCTTCGCGCCGAACATCGGGCCCGTCGCGCTGATCTCGAAGCGCGCGGCGCGCTCGCTCTCGACCGCGAGATCGCTCGCGACGAAGAGCCCGCCCGTCTCCTCCTTGCGGCAGAGATCGCCCTCGACGATCGCGCCGAGCGTGCCCTCTTGGACGCGCGCCGCGCACATCGCGTTGAAGAGCTCCGACTGCAGCACCGACACGAAGAGCTTCCGCTCGAACGAGTCGCGCGGCGGCTTGCCGCCCTCGACGAGCCACGCGCGCGCCCGCGGCAGGTTCGCGCGATCGCGCCCGAAGCGCTGATCACCGAAGTAGTTGGGCACGCCCTGGCGCTCGAGCTCCGCGATCACCGCGCGCGCGTCGGGCTCGGCGTCGCGCGGCGCGTCGCGGAGCCGCACGCGGAAGCGGTTCCCGCGCAGGTGCCCGGTGCGCAGCTTGTTCACGTGCAGCTTCGCTTCGAGCACGCGCACGCCCTCGAGCTCCACGCCCTCGAGCTTGCTCGCGTCGCCGCGATGGAAGCTCGCCCACTGCGTCGTGATCGCGTGGCGGTCCTTGAGCCCCGCGAAACCGGCGTCGCGCGGGTCGCAGCCGAGCGCCTCCGCGATGCGCCGCACGGCGTCGCGGGTGTCGACGCTGGTCTTCTCGAAGCGCACGTAGAGGTGCTCTCCGGCGCCCGAGGGCTCGTAGGCGGGGATCTCGTCGACCCGGAAATCCTGTGGACGATCCTTGAGGATTCCGGCGATCGGGCGCTCGAGACGGGTCAGGAACGGGAGACGATCTTCCACGGAGCGAAATCTCTCATTTCCCATCGGGAGCGGCTCGCATATTCTCGTGAGCCGGCACCCCGATCGGTGCGTGAGGGAGGGGCGGTGCGTCACGCAGGCGCAGTAGGCGGTTCGCGCCGAGAACGAGTCCGGGCCGAAGCCCGTCGGCTGTTGGCGGCGGGAGTCACCGGAACCGTCTTCCCAGGCGCGACGGCGTGCCTGTCGTGGCGGTCGAGGGACGGCGAGCTCGAGTGGGCCGAGGCCAGCGCGGGCACGACAGGTGGCCCAGGCGCCAAACCCGTCGCGGACGACACGCCCTTCGATCTCGCTTCGCTGACGAAGCCGATCGTCTCCAGCATCGCGCTGCGCCTGGTCGCGCGCGGGGCGATCTCGTTCGACACGCGCGCGGACGCGCTGATGCCCGACGCGCGCGGCACGCCGGGCGGCGCGGCGACCCTCGAGCAGCTGCTGACGCATCGCTCGGGCCTCGCGCCGTGGGGCGGGCTCTACCTCGACGTGCCGCACGATCCCGGGACGAGCGCGGCGCGGCGGTGGATCCTCGCCGAGGCGTGCCGCCGTCCGGACGAGGGCGCGCCCGGTCGCGCGGTGTACAGCGACCTCGGCTACATGCTCGCGGGCGAGATGCTCGCGCGCGCCGCGGGTCGCGATCTCGACGATCTGCTGAAGCAGGAGATCGTGCGCCCGCTCGGCATCGCCGAGGATCAGATGATGTACGCGGGCGCGCTCGCGCCGGACCGGCGCGCGGACCTCGCGCGGCGATGCGCGGCGACGGAGCGCGACGACTGGCGCGGCGTGATGGTGCGCGGCGAGGTGCACGACGAGAACTGCGCGGCACTCGGCGGGGTCGCGGGGCACGCGGGCATGTTCGCGTCGGCGCGCGCGATGGCGACGTTCGGTCGCGCGTACCTCGACAGCCGCAACGGCAAAGCGGAGTTCCTGCCGCAGGAGATCGTCGGGCGCGCGCTGCAGGTGCGCCCGGGCGGGACGCACCGGCTCGGCTGGGACGGCAAGAGCCCGGAGAACAGCGCGGCCGGCAAGCGGATGAGCGCAGAGACGTTCGGTCACCTCGGGTTCACGGGGACGAGCATCTACTGCGACCCGACGCGCGATCTCGTGATCGTGCTGCTGACGAACCGCGTGTGCCCGAGCCGCGCGAACGAGAAGATCAAAGGCTTCCGCCCCGCGTTCCACGACGGCGTGGTCGCGGTGATCGACGGCTGAGGGCGTTCGCCCGCGACGGCGTGATCGCGAGGACGCACTGGGTGCTGACCTTGCGGCGTCGACGCCTACGACGAGCCGTGATCGTTCGCGGCGCGTGAGCGAGTGCTCGACGCCCCCGTCTTCCATGCGCGCAGGCGCGCGCCGAGCTTGCAGTAGGTCTTCGCGATCTCCGCGGTGCGGGCGGCGCGCGCGATGGCGCGCGGGTCGCCGACGATCACGGCGAGCTTCTTCGCGCGCGTGAGCGCGGTGTAGAGCAGCGGGCGCGAGAGCAGCACGTGATGGGACGCGTGCAGCACGATCACGACCGCCGCGATCTCCGAGCCCTGCGCCTTGTGCACCGTCGACGCGTAGGCGAGGGCGATCGAGTCGACGTCGTCCTGCGTGTAGCTCACCGCGCGACCGTCGATCTCGACGTACGTCACGCCGTCCTCGACCTTCGTGACCCAGCCGAGATCGCCGTTCCACACCTCGCGCTCGTAGTCGTTGCGCAGCTGCATGATCTTGTCGCCGGCGCGCATGACGCCCGCGAGCGACGAGGTGGTGCGCGGCGGGTTGAGCTCGGTCTGCAGGAGCTCGTTGAGCTTCTCGGTGCCCAGCGGTCCCTTGCGCATCGGGGTCAGCACCTGCACGTCGCGCTTGGGATCGAGCCCGTACGCGGCGGGGATGCGGCGCAGCACGTCGACGAGCCGCTGCTGGATCGCCTCGGGCTCCTGGGCGCGCACCACGAACAGATCGCCCGCGCCCTTCTGTCCGGTGGGCGTCGGCGTGGGCGCGCGACCCGCGAGGATCTCGTGCGCGCCGCGGACGATCGCGCTCGCCTGGGCCTGGCGGAACACGCGATCGAGGCGCACCACCGGGCACACCTCGCTCGCGATGAGCTCGCGCAGCACCTGGCCCGCGCCGACGGGCGGCAGCTGATCGACGTCGCCGACGAGCACGAGCGTGCTCTCGGGCGGCACCGCGTCGAGCAGGCTCGCGGCGAGCTGCACGTCGAGCATCGACGCCTCGTCGACGAGCACGAGATCCGCGTTGATCGGCTCGTCCGCGCAGAGACGGAACGAGCCGGTCGCGGGGTTCCACTCGAGCAGGCGATGGATGGTGCGCGCGTCGCGCCCCGCGGCCTCGCTCATGCGCTTCGCGGCGCGACCAGTCGGCGCGCACAGCACGATGCGATGCCCGATGCGCTCGTGCGCCCGCACGATGGCCTTCACCGTCGTCGTCTTGCCGGTGCCGGGCCCGCCGGTGAGCACCATGAGCCCGCTCGTGAGCGAGCGACGCACGGCTTCTTCTTGCTGCTCCGCGAGCCCGAGATCGGTGATCGCGGCGAGCGCCTCGGGCATCTTCGCCGGCGGCTTCCGCTCGCGAACCAGCCGCGCGAGCGCGCGCGCGGCCTCGACCTCGGCCTCGTGCATCGGCGGCGCGTAGACGTCGCCTTCGTCGAGCACGAGCATCCCGCGCGACGCGAGCTCGTCGATCGCAGGCGCGACGAGATCCTCGGGCACGTTCAGCTCGCGCGTCTGCGCGCGCAGCACCTCGTCGGGCAGGTAGACGTGCCCTTGGTCCGCCGCGCGCCCCACGACGTGCAGCACCGCGCCCGCCGCACGGCGCGGATCGTCGATCGCGATGCCGACCTCGCGCCCGATGCGATCCGCGGTCGCGAACCCGATGCCCGGGATCTCCTCGGCCGCGCGGTAGGGATCGTCGCGAAGCTGCTGCGCGGTGCGCGGCCCGTACTTCATGAGGACCTTCTTCGCCATCGCGGGCCCGAGCCCGAGCCCGTGCAAGAACGCGAGGCCCTCCGCGTCGGCGCGGCGCGCCTTCACCGCCTCGGCGATCGCGCTCGCCTTCTTCTTCCCGATGCCCGGGATCTCCTCGTGGAGGCGCGCGCTCTGGGTCGTGATCACGTCGAGCGTGCGATCACCGAACTTCGCGACGAGCTTCTTCGCGATCGCCGGGCCCACGCCGGGCACGAGCCCCGAGCCGAGGAAGCGCGTGAGGCCCTTCTTCGTCGTCGGCATCACCGGCGTGTACGCGACCGCGCGGAAGCGACGGCCGTACGACGCGTGGTCCTCGTAGCGACCTCGGAAGCGCGCGACCTCGCCCGGCGCGAGCCCTCCGACGTCGCCGACGACGAAGAGGATCTCGTCGTCGCTCTCGCGCTTCACGCGCAGCACCGCGAAGCTGCCGTCGGCGCTGCGCCAGCGCTCCTCCTCGACGACGCCGACGAGCACGACCTCGTCGCGCGCGCGCGCGCCGTCGGAGGGGAGCGCGGTCTGCTGCGGTTCGCGAGGGCGCATGGAGGGGAGCGGCATCACCGGCCCGGTGTGCAGCCGCCAGCGGCATCGTAGTCGAAGCTGCCGCGCGCGCCCGTGCGGGGATCGTCCGCGACGCGCACGGTGCACACGCCGGCGCGCGGGGTGGGCTCGGCGGGCATCGCCGAGACGCGACGGCCGTCGGGATCCCGCAGGAAGAGCGGCTCGCCGGAGTTCGCGAGGCCCCCCGACGCGAGCGATCGGTCGACGCGGATCAGCGCGACGCCCGGCGGGATCGCGACGTCGCGATCGTCCTCGCCGCGATCGTCGGGATCGAACGCGTCCGCGACGATCAGGGCGCGCGCGCCGGGCGCGACGCGCGCGGGACCGACGATCACGTCGCCCATCGAGCCCGGCGCGTCGGAGAGCGAGAAGCCGGCGAGATCGATCGTCACCGCGCCGAGGTTCGCGATCTCGACGTACTCCTGGCGCGGCTCGACGCTCCAGGGATCGGCGCGCACCTCGACGATCGAGATCGGCGCGAGGGCGTCGGTGGTCGAGAGCTCGAGCTGGGTGCGCATGATCGTCCCCGCGAGATCGATCGCGTCGAGCGTCGCGTGAATGGTCGCGCTCGGTCCGAGGTCGTCGATCGCGAGCTCGGTCTCGCCGCGCGGCGCGACCGCGGTGAGGATGCGATCGCCGATCGTCATCCGCACGCGCACGGGCTCGCTCCCGCGGAGGCGCAGCACGATCCGGCGATCGTCGGCGAGCACGCACCCCGCGTCGCTCGGTCGCTCGTCGAGCGCGCACGCCGTCGCGAGCCACTCGGGCGGATCGAGGTCGGGCTCGCGCCCGGTCTCGAAGGGCGCCCTCGTCGCGGGCACGCTCGCGCCGGTCGCGTCGAGGAGACGCTCATCGGTGCGCAGCGCGTGGATCGCGCTCGGCGCCAGCGGACGCGACGGCACGATCACCGCGCAGTGCGCGCCTTCCCAGCCGATCTCGTCGCAGCGCGCGGCGCGCGCATCACCGGGCACGCGCTCGCCGCTCGGACCTTCGATCCACACGCCCTCGGCGATGCCCGACACCGCACCGTCGAAGCGCACCGCCGCGAGCGGCAGGTCCGCCGAGACCGCCGAGGCGCCTTCGGGCGGCCAGGTGCTCACCACGCGCGCGCCGCCGAGCTCGCTCGGGTCGACGTGCATCGTCTGCACGAACGCCGTGCCGAGGCGACGTCCTGCCTCGTCGCGCGCCCACGACGCGATCCCGAGGTGCAGCGTCGTGCCGGGCGCGAGCGGGACGCGCGGTCGCAGCTCGATCGTCGCGCCCCGCGTGATGCGCTCGCACGCGACGACGCGCGCGAGCGTCTCGCTACGCAGCGGCGCGCTCTCGAGGTCCTCGCGCAGCACCTCGGGGTCCAGCTGCGCGACGAGAACGAGCGGATCGGGCTCGCCTTCGAGCGTCGCGCTCGCGTCGATCACGATGCGCGCGGAGCGAGGGATCGCGTCCATCGAGCGCTCGTTGCCGAGCGCGTCGAGCACGGCCACCGAGACGATGCGCAAGGGCTCGGCGGCATCGAGTGGCGCGTCGAGCGCCGCGTCGCGTGGCGGCGGTGGTGGTGGCAGCTCGAAGCAGCCGGACAGCGAGAGAGCGAGCGAGAGCGTGTGGAGAAGAGCTGACGTGCGCATGACGCGCCGCTCATCGACGCACGATGTGTGTGGTTGCGCTCTTTCGTTGCGCGCGCCGCCCGATCTGGCCCTTCGCGACCTGCGCTCGCGGGGATATGCTCCCTTGCGATGCTGACCCCTCCAGGCAGGGGCGGCGAGCCCGGTCCTTCATCCGAGATGCAGAGCGCGATCTCGCGGCTGGTGGGCAGCCTCGTCGCCGGCAAGTACCGCGTGAAGCGGCTGCTCGGTCACGGCGGGATGGGGAGCGTCTACAAGGCCGAGAACGTCGCGATCGGGCGCACGGTCGCGCTCAAGGTGCTGCACACGCACCTCGCGGACGACGGCGTCACGCTCGCGCGCTTCCAGCGTGAGGCGCGCCTCGCGGCGAGCGCGGGGCACGACCACATCGTCGAGATCCTCGACATGGGCGTCGAGCCCTCGGGCGCGCCGTACATCGTGATGGAGTACGTGCGCGGGCAGAGCCTCGGGAAGCTGCTCGCGAGCGAGCCGCCCTTCGAGGTCGAGCGCGCGGCGCGTGTCGCGGGCGGCATTCTCGCGGCGCTCAGCGCGGTGCACACGCGCGGCATCGTGCATCGCGACCTCAAGCCCGAGAACGTGATGCTCACGACGAAGGGCGGGCAGAGCGACTTCGTGAAGCTCTTCGACTTCGGCATCTCGACGTTCGTCGAGGCCGCGCTCGATCCCTCGGGCCCGCTCGATCTCACGCCGAGCGGCCGCACGATGGGCACGCCGTTCTACGCGAGCCCCGAGCAGATCTCGGGGGAGCGCGGGCGCGATGCGCGCGTCGACATCTGGGCGGTCGGCGTGCTGCTCTACCAGATGCTCGTCGGGAAGAAGCCCTTCGAGGGCCGCAATTTCCCGGAGCTGTGCCGTGCGATCCTCGAGAGCACGCCCGTGCATCCGGGCGCGATCCGCCCCGAGCTGCCCGAGGCGCTCGACGCGGTGGTGATGCGCGCGCTCGAGAAGGATCCTGCGCAGCGCTTCCAGAGCGCGAGCGCGATGGCCGCGGCGCTCGTCCCGTTCGGCGCGGTGCCGCTCACCGACGAGCCCGAGCCGACCGACACGTTCACGTGGGACATGCGCGAGCTGCGCGCGCGCGAGGCCGTGCTGCAGAGCGCGGGCACGCGTCCCGCGAGCGACCCGCCGGGCGGCGTCGAGGGCTCGGCGGCCGTGCGCGGCGAGGTGCTCGGAGCGCTGCTCGACTTCTTGCGCGACCGCCTCGGTGGCCCGCGCTTCGAGCGGCTGATCGACGACACCGAGCCCAGCGTGCGCGGCGTGCTGCGCGCGCGGCTCGATCCCGTCGCGTGGTACCCGGGCAGCGCGCTGTGCGTGCTCGAGATCGCGGATCGCAGCTACGCGGGCGGTGATCGTCGGCTGATCGCGGACGCGGGCCGCTCGCTCGCGCGGCGCTCGATCGGGCGCGATCCCGGCGCGCTGGTGCGCACCGTGACGCCCGAGCTGCTCTTCGCGATGACCGCGGACCTGTGGCGACGCTTCTTCGCGGGCGGCGAGCCGAAGGTGACGACGGCATCGCGCGGCCTCGGTCGCCTCGAGATCCGCGGCGGCACGAATGGCGGGCTCGTTCGCGCGGTGGCGATGATGGGCTTCCTCGACGAGGCGCTGACGACCGCGGGCGCGCGCGACGTCGACGTCCGGCTCGCATCGGCGGCAGCGCTCGGCGATCCCGCCGACGTCTACGAAGCGACCTGGTCGAGCTGAGTCTCCGGAGGGGTCTTGGAAGACCCCTCCCCCGACCGGCGAAGCCGGATCGGGGCCCCCCTCCCCAACGCTGCGCGCGGCGCCCAGCCCCGCTTGCTCTCGATCGGCGCGCGTCGCGCCGAGCCCGCTACTCCTCGGCGGCCTCGATGTCGTCGTCCTCCGGGAACACCGGCGTCTCGATCCCCGCGAGGAAGGGCTCCCACTCGACGTAGCGACGCGTCGGCGCGGCCATCACGAGCGCGGTGCTCCAGCCCGGTCGCACCGGTCGCGAGCGCAGCAGCATCCCGGCCTCGTCGGGCGTCGCCCAGCCCTTGCGCAGGTTGCAGTCGCGGCACGACGTCACGAGGTTCTCCCACGTCGAGCGACCACCGCGCGATCGCGGCATCACGTGATCGAGGTTGAGCTCGCGCGTGCCCGGCCGGCGCCCGCAGTACTGACACGTGAACGAGTCGCGCAGGAAGATGTTGCGGCGCGAGAGGCGCAGCGGCGCGTGCGGCACGCGGTTGTAGCCCGAGAGCAGGAGCACGCGCGGGACGCGGATGCGGCCGCGCGGCGTCCCGACGAACTCGTCGCCGTCGTGCACCTCGTGCGAGGACGACAGCGAGGCCCACTGCGAGAAGTCGTGGGGCTCGTACGCACGATCGAGCGCGCGCGCGCGACCGAGATAGAGCAGCGTGAAGCCGTGGCGCGCGGTCGTGATGCGCACCGGCTGGAAGCTGCGGTTGAGCACGAGCACCGGCGCGGCGAGGCCGGTCTTCGCGGCGCGACCCGGCTTGGGCACGGCCTCGATGGTGCTGGGGTTCGGCCCTTCGCGGCGGTCAGCCCGCGAACCGGCAGTTTCGTCGGCGTGCAGCGCGCCTCGCTCGTGCCTGTCGGCCGAGCCGGCCTGCTCCTTCGAGCTGGCATCGCGCGGGTCACGCAGACCACGGCGAGCACGGGACTCCACGGCGAGGACCTTAGCACAACGCACCCCTCGGGTTCCTGACCGAACGCGCAGGCGCCTCCCTCGTTGCGTGCGCGGGGGGGCGCTGGTAAGCACCGCCCGCCATGGCGGGCCAGAACGCGGACTCGCGCGGTGGGCGCGAGCGCGGCGACGCGACGCTCCCCAGCGCACCTCCCGAGGTCGACCTCTTCCGCGAGCCGGGCGACGACGACGACGCGCCGCGCGATCGCCGCGACGCACGTCACGAAGCAGAGGGCGAGCGCACCACGCCGCGCGTGCGTCCGGCGTGCACCATCGCGGTCGGCGGCAGCAAGGGAGGCGTCGGCACGAGCGTCGTCGCCGCGAACCTCGCGCTCTACCTCGCGAGCATCGGGCGCCGCGTGTTGCTCGTCGACGCCGATCCCGGCGGCGCGAACCTCCACACGCTCGTCGGAGCGCCGAGCCCGACGCGCCCGCGCGCCGACAATCGTGCGGTCGGTCGTCCCGTCGACACGCAGATCCAGGGGCTGCGCTTGCTCTGGGGCGCGCTCGACGAGGGCCTGCGCGGTCGTCGCGGTGGTGGTCGTCGCAAGCTCGCGCGCGCCGTCGAGAGCGCCGAGGCCGACTACGTCGTGCTCGACCTCGGCAAGTGCACGAGCCGCGGCGGCATCGATGCGCTGCTGAGCGCGGACCTCTCGCTGATCCTCACGCTGCCCGAGCCGACCGCGCTCGAGAGCGCGTATCGCTTCGTGCGCCGCGCATTCCTGCGCTACCTGCACCGCAGCGTGATCGATCAGCCCACGCGCCTCGCGCTGATGCAGAAGGCGCGTGAGCTCGGAGGCGCGCCCGCGCCGCTCGATCTCTGGCGCACGCTCGAGGACGACGGCGATCCGCTCGCGGAGGTCGTGCGCGACGCGATGGAGCGCTTCCATCCGAACCTCGTGATCAGCCAGACGCGTCTGCGCGCCGATCTCGAGCTCGGCGATCAGGTGCGCAGCGCCGCGCGTCGCCGCCTCGGCATCGGCATCGAGTACCTCGGGCACGTCGAGTACGACGACACGGTGTGGAGCTGCGTGCGCGCGCGGCGTCTGTTGCTCATCGAGAGCCCGGGCACGAAGGCGAGCAAGAACGTCGAGAAGATCGCGCGTCGACTGCTCGCGCTGCAGACCGGCAAGCGCAAGCCTCCGGCGCGCACGGTGCCGCCCGAGAGCCACCACGACCTGCTCGAGGTCGATCGCGGCGCGACCGACGAAGAGGTGCGCCGCGCGTTCAAGCGGGTGCGCGACATCTACGCCGAGGACGCGCTCGCGTGTTACTCGCTGTTCGAGCCGCACGAGCTCGAGGTGCTGCGCGCGCGCCTCGAAGAGGCGTACGACGTGCTGCTCGATCCGGTGCGCCGGAAGCCCTACGAGCTCTCGGTGTTCCCGCCGTCCGAGGAGCACGAGGAGCCGGTCCCCGCGCGCATGTCGCACAACGAGCCGCTCCCGCCTCCGCCCGAGCTGACGCCCGACACCGACTACACGGGCGCGCTGCTGCGCGCCGTGCGCGAGTCGCAGGGCATCTCGCTGCGCGACGTCAGCGCGCGCACGAAGGTCGGGCTCCCGTACCTCGAGGCGATCGAGGGCGACGCGTTCGACGCGCTGCCCGCGCCGGTCTACGTGCGCGGCTTCGTCACCGAGATCGCGAAGGCACTGAAGCTCGACGCGGCGCAGGTCGCGCGCACGTACGTCCGGCGCTATCGACGTCACCTCGAGGAGCGAGGGAAGAGCGCATGACGCTGGTGCTCGCGTCGGCGTCGCCGCGGCGCCGCGAGATCCTGACGACGCTCGGCGTCGCGTTCGAGGTTCGCCCGAGCAACGCCGACGAGACGCAGCACGAGGGCGAGCCGGCGCGGGCGTACGTGCAGCGTGTCGCCGCGGCGAAGGCGCTCGAGATCGCGAGCGCGTGCGAGGCTGGTCGCTGGGTGCTCGGCGCGGACACGATCGTGGTCGTCGACGGCGAGCTGCTCGGTAAGCCGGAGAGCGACGCGGCGGCGCGCGGGATGCTGCGCATGCTCGCGGGGCGCTGGCACGAGGTGATCACCGGGGTCGCGCTCGCGCGTGATGGCGCGATCGTGGAGACGATCGCGGTGACCACGCGCGTCGCGTTCCGGCCGCTCACCGTCGACATGGTCGAGCGCTACGTCGCGACGGGCGAGGGGCGCGACAAAGCGGGGGCGTACGGGGCGCAGGGCATCGCGTCGGGGTTCGTGCGCGGCATCGAGGGCTCGCACTCGAACGTGATCGGGCTGCCCGCGGCGGAGACGATCGAGCTGCTCGAGAAGCACGGCGTGATCGCGCCGTGGCCGGGGACCGCGCGATGAGCGACGTCGCGGCGCGGCTCGCGGCCGTGCGCGCGCGGATCGACGCGGCGTGCGCGCGATGCGGGCGCGATCCTGCGAGCGTCGCGCTCGTCGCGGTCAGCAAGACGCAGGGCGCGGATGCGGTGCGCGCGGCGTACGACGCGGGCCAGCGCGTGTTCGGCGAGAACTACGTACAGGAGCTCGTCGAGAAGGCGAGGGCGCTCGAGGATCTCACCGAGCTGCGCTGGCACTTCATCGGGCACCTCCAGCGCAACAAGGCGAAGGACGTCGCGTCGGTCGCGCGATGCGTCGAGACCGTGGACTCGGTGCGCCTCGTCGAGGCGATCGCGAAGCGCGTCGACGCGAGCACGCCGCTCGAGGTGATGCTCCAGGTCAACGTCGGCGGCGAGGCGCAGAAGTCGGGCTGCACGCCCGCCGAGCTGCCCGCGCTCATCGACGCGGTGCGCGCGACGCCGCTGGTGCTGCGCGGGCTGATGACGGTGCCGCCGCTCGGCCAGGAGCCGGAGGCGTCGCGCCCGCACTTCCGCGCGCTGCGCGAGCTCGCGCAGCAGCACGGGCTGCGCGAGCTCTCGATGGGCATGAGCGCGGACCTCGAGGTCGCGATCGAAGAGGGCGCGACCATCGTGCGCGTCGGCACCGCGATCTTCGGCGCGCGCGCGTGATCAGACGATCGTGCGACGTCGATCGACGATCGCGACGCGCTCGTGCATGCGGCGCACGGGCGGATCGATCGCGGTGCGCGTCCCGTAGCTGAGCGGACGCTGGCGGACGAGCGTGCCGTCCTCGAACGTCAGCTCCTCCATGAAGCGCCGCGGGCCGAAGTCGTAGATCCACGTCTCGATCGCGACGGTGACGGTCACGCTGTCGGCGATGACCGTGCCCGCGACGATGCGGCTCCCGACGGTGCGGGTGCGCGAGACCGTGCTCGTCGTGATCGACGCCGGGTCGCCGCAGATCGAGCGCACGTAGTGGATGGGGTCGCCGGTCACGACGAGCCGCGTTCCGCAACGGAGCGCGTGGGCGGTGCCGTCGAACAGGAACGGTGATGCGACGAGGGCGAGGAGCGAGAGCCAGCGGGCCATGGGTTCCTCCGAGAGCGAAGCGAGGGACGAGACCGAGAGTCGAGCGCTTCGCGCTCGACGAAGCAACCCGGAGGCCCATTCATTCGCGCGCACGCGCGGCTCGCGAGGTGGAGCCGGGAGCGCGCCCGGCTCCCGCGTCCGTGCGCGAATACGTGCCTTTTTGCATGGCACGCGCGTTGTCTTCGCACCTCCGGCCACATGAGCTCTGCAGTGCATGGCGCGTCCCCCGAGGACTCCGGCGAGCACCCCATCACGCGCGCTCCGGCGCCGGCGGAGCCGGATGCGCCGCGACCACCCGAGCATCCGAGCTTCGAGGATCTCGACACCGAGGAGATCCCGACGCGCGTGCACAAGCTCGAGGAGCACGAGGTGCGCGCGATCTTCGAGGGCACCGCGGAGCGCAGCGTCGACGTGAGCGGTCTCGAGCTCGAGGATCTGCCGACGCGCGCGGTGCCGTCGAACGCGCCCATCCGCGCGGTCTCGCTCTCGGACGACGGCATCGTCGTGCCGATCGAGGTCTTCGAGCCGCTGCCCGAGACGGGCGTCCGCTCGCGCGCGTCGACATCCAGGATCACGCGCCCGCGAAGGACGTGGATCGAGCGCGTGATGCGCGCCGTCGCGCGCGTGCTCGCGATGCGCTGAGGCTACTCGGCGATCACACCGCGGGCGACGAGCGCGTCGATCGCGTCGTCGTGCATCGCGAGGCGCTCGCGCAGCACCTCGCGCGTGTGCGCGCCGAGCGCGCCGCCGGGCCACTCCGTGCGCCCCGGCGTTCCATCGAGCTTCGGCGCGATCGCGGGGATCGTGAGCGAGCGACCGTCGACCTCCACGTGCTCGAGCATGCCGCGCGCTTGCAGCTGCGGATCGTGCAGCAGGTCGCGCGCGTCCTGGATCGGACCGGCTGGCACGGCGGCGTCCTCGAGCACGCGCACGATCTCGTCGGCGCTCCGCGTGCGCGTCCACGTCGCGATCGCCTCGTCGAGCTCCGCCTGTCGCGCGACGCGCGCAGGGTTGCCGCGCAGCCCTTCGAGATCCGGGCGCTCGATCGCGCGCATCAGGCGCTGGAAGTTCGACTCGCTGTTCGCGCCGATCACGACCCACTTGCCGTCGCGCGTCGGGTACGTGTTCGACGGGACGATGCCGGTCACCGTCGTGCCCGCGCGCTCGCGCACCACGCCGCGATCGGCCTCGGGGATCATCGACTCGAGCACGCTCACGATGGACTCGGTGAGCGCGACGTCGATCGTCTGACCGGTGCCGCCCTGCGCATCCCGCTCGTAGAGCGCCATCACGATCCCGAGCGCCGCGTGGATGCCCGCGAGCGAGTCGCCCAGGCTCACGTTCGCGCGCGCCGGCGGACGATCGGGGAATCCGGTCACCGAGCGCAGCCCGCCGACGGCCTCGGCGACCGACGCGTACCCGGGCCGATGCGCGTGCGGGCCCGTCTGCCCGAAGCCCGAGACGCGCGCGTAGACGAGGCGCGGACTCGACGCGCGCAGATCGTCGGGGCCGAGCCCCCACTGCTCCATCGTGCCGGGCCGGAAGTTCTCGATCAGCACGTCGCTCGTCGCGGCGAGCTGCTTCACGAGCGCGCGACCTTCGTCGTGGCGCAGATCGATCACCACGCTGCGCTTGTTGCGCGCGAGGCTGCGCCACCAGAGCGACGTGCCGTCCTCGACCACGCGCCAGGTGCGGATCGGATCGCCGCCCGGCGGCTCGACCTTGATCACGTCGGCGCCGAAGTACGCGAGCATCGTCGCGGCCCAGGGCCCCGCGAGGAGCTGCCCGAGCTCGAGCACGCGCACGCCGTCGAGCGGGCGCCGGCTCACCAGCGACCCTGGATGCGCTGCGCGAAGTCGTACGGGTAGCCGAGCTCGAACGCGCTCGCGTCGTCGAGCGTCTTGATCGCGTCGGCGGGCAGCCGGAGCCCGCTCGCAGCGAGGTTGCCCTTCAGCTGATCGATCGTGCGCGCGCCGAAGATCACCGACGTGACCGCGGGCTTCGCGAGGAGCCACGCGAGCGACACCGCGGTCGGCGTCGTGCCGAGCTCGCGCGCGATCTGCTTCACCGCGTCGACGGTGCGCCACCCTCGATCGTTGTCGTAGCGCGCGAGGTTCGAGGTCCAGCGCGACGACGCGAACCGCGAGCCCTCGCCGGCGCCCTGACCGCGCTCGTACTTGCCGCTCAGGAACCCTCCGGCGAGCGGCGACCACGGCAGGATCCCGAGGCCGAACTTCTCGCAGAGCGGCACGTGCTCGCGCTCGAGATCACGCACGAGGAGCGAGTACTGCGCCTGCAGCGACACGAAGCGCTCGAGCCGCCGCGCGTCGCTCGTCCACAGGCTCTCGACGAGGCGATACGCCGCGTAGTTGCTGCAGCCGAGGTAGAGCACCTTGCCCGCGCGCACGAGGTCGTCGAGCGCGCGCAGCGTCTCTTCCTCGGGCACCTCCACGTCCTGCATGTGGATCTGGTAGAGGTCGATGCGATCGGTCTGCAGGCGACGCAGGCTGTCCTCGACCGTGCGCACGATGCGCAGCCGCGACGCGCCGGTGCCGTTCGGGCCGTCGCCCATGCGGAACCGAAACTTCGTCGCGAGCACGGTGCGATCGCGCGTGCCGCGCTCCTTCATCCACCGACCGACGATGCGCTCGCTGAGCCCGTCCTGGCCGTACACGTCGGCGGTGTCGACGAAGTTGACGCCCGCGTCGAGCGCGGCGTCCATGATGGCGAAGCTGGTCTCCTCGCTCGCGCCGACGCCGTGCATGAACGACTTCTCGTCCGGCTCGCCGAACGTCATCGCACCGAGGCAGAGCTCCGAGACCTCCAGCCCGCTCGAACCGAGACGGCGATATTCCATCGTGTCCTCCCCGCGTGGGTCGCGCCTACCTGCGGCGCGCACGCGGGGAGGTCAAGCGTGTCGCGCTCCGATCACCGCGCGCGGAGGTACGCGCGGTCCGTCTCGATCGTGCCCGCGCTGCTCGTCGCCTCGGGGCGGATCACCGGGCGCGTCGGGCTGATGTCGTCGTCGGCGTTGTAGCGCGGGCCGGCGACCCACTCGCCGGGCGTGATCGCGGGATCACTGGTGCTGCCGCCCGGCGTGTAGCCGGTCGCGAGGTTGTGCTCGGTGAGCGCGGGCAGATCGGTGCGCCACGGCGAGTCGGCCGGGAGCAGCTGCGTCGCGGCCGTCGGCCCGTGCGCGAGGTGCGACCACTCGATGAACGACGCGTCGTACCAGCGGGTGGGCAGACCGAGCACGAGGATCGACGCGAGGCCCGTCACCATCGAGCGCACGTTCGTGCGGCAATAGTGGATGTACGTGAGGCCCGGCGCGGTCGCGGCCCGTGCATCGAAGATCGCGCGCAGCTGCGACTTCGGGAGGAACCGGAGGCCATCGTCGGCGCTCGTGAGCAGCTGCGTCCACGGCACGGTGTGCGCGCCGCGGATGCGCCCCTCGAAGAGCGGCGAGCAACGCGCGGTGGTGCCACTGCCGGTGTAGCTCGCGCAGTCGCGACGCCCGCTGTTCGTCGCCTTCGGCAGGCCGAGCGCTTCGGCGCCGCCGCGCGCATCGACGACGCGATACGCGGGATCCGCATCGCGCACGATCGGGATGAGCTCTCCCACGTGCACGACCAGCGTCGTGTGATCGCGGCGCAGATCGCTCACGCGCGTCGCGCCGTCGCCGGGCGGCGTAGCGGCGGCGATCTCGGCGACGGGCAGGCCTTCGTTCGCGCCGTTCCAGTCGAGGCTGCCGTTCAGCACCGCGAGGTGCTCCGGCTCGGCGCCCCAGTACGCCAGCCAGAGCCAGCCGCGCCCGAGCTGCTGCACCGCGGCGCCGGTGGTGCCGGGGAGCTGCTCGAACACCCACACGACGAGGTCGCGTCGCGGGTCGATGCGGTAGCGCTGGAGGAACGCGTCGGTGCTCTCGCCGCGCGGGATCTCCGCTTCGATCGACGAGAGCCCGCTGTCGCGCTCCTCGAGCAACGAGGCCTGCGGCACGTCGTACACGCGAACGCCGGTCGACACCGGCGACACGTGCACGCGCGAGGTGGCGCCGGTCGGGACGATCTGCAGCACCACGAGATCACCCGTGATCGCGGCGGGGCGCGCCGCGCTCCAGTCGCGCACCCAGCGTCCGAGCGTCGCGCCGGTGATCAGGCCGTAGGTGTTCGTCGCGTAGTCGTCCGCGGACTCGCGCGCGAGATCGGCCGCGGTCGCGACCTGCACGTCGCCGGCGATCGACGCGTCCGTGCCCGCGTCGATCGCCTCGACCGCTGCGTCGATCTCGATCTCGCCCGCGTCCTCCTCGATCGCGAGGGCCGCGTCGTGCCCTGCGTCGATCGCGGTCGAGGCGTCGTGATCTCCTTCGTTCACGTCGTCGTCGCCTCCACACGCGCCGCACGCGAGCGCGAGGACGACCGAGAGAGAGCGCAGCGCAGACGAACGAGCACGAGCCATGTCGAAGACCTCCATCGGGTGCGCGCCGCTGAGCACGCGGTGTTCCACGCGCGCGGGGCGCGCGGATCCACGCGTCGCCGCGATCGATCACGGGCGCGCCGTGATCGATCGCGGGACGCCCGTGATCGGTCAGACTGTTCGCGTGATCTCTCGCCTCCTGGCGCTGCTCCCCGCGCTCCTCGTGCTCCCGGGTTGCCTCACCGAGTCGCCTGCCGCGCTCACCGACACGCAGGGCGTGCTCGTCGGATGGACGTGCGAGCGCGGCGACTGCGAGGTCGAGCCGCGCACCGCGACCGTCGATCCCCCCGCGTGCGGCGAGCGCGATCAGTGGGTCGTCGGCGCCGGTGCGATCGCGATCCTCTGCGCCGCGACCGAGAGCGACGACGGCGAGCTCACGGTGCACGAGGCGACGTGCCGCCCGCTCGCGTGCGACGACGAGCTCGACTGCCCGCAGTGGGAAGATCTCGTCTACGGCTGCGACGGCGGTGTGTGCACGACCGAGCGCTTCGACCTCGACGTGCTCGACGTCCGCGCCGCGTGCCTCCGCGGCGTGCCGCGCGCCACGACCTGCGCGCTGCAGGACGAGGACGCGGCGACGATCGATCGCACCGCGCTCGCGACGAACGCATGCCCCGGCGAGGGCGCGTGCGAGATGCCGGAGGCGTGCCTCGAATGAGCGACTCCGCGATCGATCTCGGCGCTGCGATCGGCGCGCTGCTCGTCGGCGCCGCGCTCGGGCTGCTCCTCGGCCTGCGCTTCGGCCCACCCGTCGGGATCGTGATCGCGCTCGTGGTCGCGATCGCGCTCTACCTGCTCAAGACGCGCCGCACGCGACGCCGTCGCGCGCTCGCGCGCGCGCCGTTCCCCGCGTCGATGCGCGCGGTGCTCGAGGAGCGCGTCGAGTACTACCAGCGTCTCTCGCCGGACGAGCGACGCCGTTTCGAGGACGAGGTGCGCTTCTTCCTCGACGAGCAGACGATCACCGGACCGCGCGGCGCCGCGCTCGACGAGCGCCTGCGCGTGCTCGTCGCGGCCTCCGCGGTGATGGTCGTGTTCGGTCGTCGCGGCTTCCGCTATCCGAAGCTGCGCGACGTCGTCGTCTACGACGAGGCCTTCGACGAGGAGTACCGGGAGGGGCACGCCAAGCACATCCTCGGCATGGTGCACGGGCAGGGGCCGATCCTCTTCTCGGCGCGCGCGCTCGAGCACGGCTTCGCGAACACGCGCGACGGACTGAACGTCGGTGTGCACGAGTTCGCGCACGTCCTCGACTTCGACACCGGGCAAGCGGACGGAGTCCCGAGCTTCATGCCCTGGAACAGCGTCACGCCCTGGCTCTCGGTGATGCACGACGAGGCGCAGCGCATCGAGCGACGCCGATCCATCCTTCGGGGATACGCGACCACCAACGAAGCGGAGTTCTTCGCGGTCGCGACCGAAGCGTTCTTCGAACGACCGAGGGCGATGCGAGACAAGCACCCCGAGCTCTACGCGCTGCTGCGCGACACCTTCGGACAGGATCCCGCTTCGTCGCCGACCGAAGCGCCGCGAGGTGACGCGTGACGCCGCGCGCGCGCTTCGCGTTCGACCCGCGCACGATCGACACCACGGGCGTCCGGCGCGAGCTCCACGGGCACTACTGGACGTTGGGCAGCTTCGTGCGCGGCATGGTCCGCCCCGAGGCGCCCCTGATCGACGTGCCGTTCTCGACGACGCTCGTCGACGCGATCTCGGGGCCGGTCGAGCTGAGCGGTCGGCTCGCAGTGCCCGCGGGCGGCGCGCGCGACGCGGTCGTGGTGCTCCACGGGCTCGGTGGTGACGTCACGAGCCGCTACATGTTGCTCGCCGCGCGCGCGGCGCTCGACGCAGGCATGGCGTGCCTGCGCCTCCACATGCGCGGCGCCGATCGTCGCGGCGCGGACGTCTACCACGCCGGGCTCACCGACGATCTCGACGCGGCGCTGCGCAGCGAAGCGCTCGCGGGCTACGAGCGTCTCTACGTGATCGGGTACTCGCTCGGCGGTCACGTGACGCTGCGCTGGGCCGCAGGGCACGCGCTCGAGCATCCGCGCGTGCGCGCCGTCGCCGCGATCTGCCCGCCGGTCGATCTCGCCGCGGGCGTGCGCGCGATCCAGCGCATCGATCGCCGCCCGTACCAGTTCCACGTGCTGCGCGGGCTCAAGGAGCAGTACGCCGCGGTCGCCGCGCGACACGGCGAGCGCACGCGCATCGCGCCGATCCGCGTCGAGCAGGTGCGCCGGATTCGCACCATCGTCGAGTGGGACGACTGGGTGATCGCGCCGCGCTACGGATTCCGGAGCGCCGATCACTACTACGAGCAGGCGGCGGTCGGCCCGCACCTGCGCGCGATCGGCAAGCCCGCGCTCTTCGTCGCGGCGGACGCCGATCCGATGATCCCCGAGACGACGGTGCGCCCCGCGCTCGCGCGCATCAGCGAGCACGTGCGCGTGGTGTGGACCGGCCGCGGCGGGCACGTGGGGTTCCCCGACGACGTGTCGCTCGGGCTCGCCCCCCGTCGCGAGGGCGATCTCGGCGTCGAGCCCGAGGTCGTCGCGTGGCTGCGCGCGCAGTAGCGCGTGCGTGAGAGGTTCGAGGCCGCTCGCGGCCCTCTTCGGTGACAGCGGTCGATGCCGGCGCGACAGCGCGCGGCATCACGCGTCGTCCGAGGAGGACCATGTCGATCCGAGACGCTCGCTCGCTCGAAGAAGGCACCGCTCTGTCCGCCGACGTCTGCATCGTCGGCGCCGGTGCCGCGGGGATCACGATCGCGCTCGAACTGCTCGGGCGCGGCCGCTCGGTGCTGCTGCTCGAGAGCGGCGCGATGGATCTCGAGCCGTCGATCCAAGCGCTCTACGACGGGACGATGAGCGGCATCCGCACGTTCCGCCTCGACGATCACCGATGGCGTCACTTCGGCGGGTCGACGAACCGTTGGGCGGGCTGGTGCATGCCGCTGCTCGCCGAGGACTTCACGCCGCGCGATCACGTGCCGCTGAGCGGCTGGCCGATCGCGCTCGAAGATCTCGCTCCGTACTACGAGCGCGCGCAAGAGCTCGCGCAGATCGGCGATCGATGGGACGCCGAGCGCCTCGCCGGCGCCGCAGGACGCGCGCTCCTGCCCGCACCCGGCGGGCACCTCGCGACGCGCGTGTTCCGCTACAGCCCACCGACGCGCTTCGGTCGGACGTACCGGCCTCTGCTCGAAGACTCGGCGCAGACCGACGTGCTCATGCACGCGAACCTCGTCGGCATCGAGGTCGACGGCGCGCGCGTGTCGCGCCTCGCGTGCGCTGCGCTCGGGGGCCCGCGCTTCTCGGTCGAGGCGGGCGCGTACGTGCTCGCGATGGGCGGGCTCGAGAACGCGCGCATGCTGCTCGCGTCGGACGTCGCGAACGGGAGCGACTGGGTGGGTCGCTGCTTCATGGAGCACCCGCACCTCTACGACTCCGCGGCGTGGCTGGAGCTCGGCCACGCGGACGTCGGCTTCTACGCGGACACCCACGGCACCGAGGCCGGCGACGAGGTGCGCGGCGCGCTCGCGCTCTCGCGCGAGGTGCGCGAAGCCGAAGGTTTGCTCGACTTCACGATCACGCTGCGCGAGCAGGACGTCGGCGCCGAGACGGGGGAGGTGATCGCCCCCGACGTCGCGCGGCTCTGGCGCGGCTCGGGTGACGCGCGGCTCTTCCGCATGACGCTGCGCGCGGAGCAATCACCCTACGAGGAGAGCCGCGTGACGCTGCGCGACGACGTCGACGCGCTCGGCGTTCCTCGGCTCGATCTCCGGTGGCAGGTGCGCGACGACGATCTCCGCGCGTATCGGCGCGCGATGGAGGTCCTCGGCCGCGAGCTCGGCGCGGCGGGGCTCGGGCGCGTGTGGACGCCGCGCGATGCCGAGGGACGCTTCGCCGACGAGATCGCGCCCGGCGGGCATCACATGGGCACCACGCGGATGTCCGCGGATTCCGCGAAGGGCGTGGTGGACGCGGACTGCCGCTGCCACGAGGTGGAGGATCTCTACGTCGCGGGCTCGTCGGTGTTCACGACCGGCGGCAGCGCGAACCCGACGCTGACGATCGTCGCGCTCGCTGCGCGGCTCGCGGATCACCTCGCGGGAGGTGCGTCGTGATCACGCGGCGCGGGTTCGCGCGGACCAGCGTGCTCGCCGCGATCGTGATGGCGCTCGGCGCCGGATGCGAGGGCATCGCGCGGCCGATCGTGCTGCGCGACGAGCGCACGACGCGCGCGGCGCGACGCGCGGAGAAGCTCGTCGATCGTGGCGCGGCCGACGTGATCGGCGGCGTCCGTCGCGCGGCCCTCCTGCCCGACGGAGACGAAGCGAGCGCGGCCGCGCTCGTCGAGCCCACGGTCGCGCTGCTCGACACCGACGAGCCGATCGACGCGCTGCGCGCGCGCATCGCGCAGCTCGTCACCGGCGACCTGCTCGAGGACCACATCGACGATCTCGAAGGCTGGACGATGAGCGCGACCGAGCTCTCGATCTGTCTGCTCGTGCACCTGGTGGAGCCGTGAGGCGCGCGCTCGTCCTCGCGCTGCTCGGCCTCGGCGCGTGCGCCTCTCCGCGCGCCGGGCTCGATCGACGCGAGCCCAACCCGACGTGCCTCGGTCGCGCGACGTTCCCGGACGCGCTCGCCGACACCGGCTGCTTCGAGCCGGGATCCTCGACGCCGATCGCAGCGATGTTGCCGTACGAGGTGCGCGTGCCGCTGTGGTCCGACGGTGCCGCGAAGGAGCGCTTCGTCGCGCTGCCCGACGGCGGGTCGCTCGAGGTCGACGACGGGCACGTGATCCTCCCGCCCGGCGGCGTGCTCGTGAAGACGTTCCGCGCCGGTGCGCAGCCGATCGAGACGCGCCTGCTCGTGCGCGACGAGCAGGGCACGTGGCACGCGGCGACGTACCTCTGGGACGAGGCCGGCGCCGAAGCGCGTCGCTTCGAGGGCGGCACCGTCGAGCGCGGCGGGCTCACGTGGGACGTTCCGCGCGAGGACGAGTGCTTCGACTGCCACGTCGACGCGGCAGGCACGAGCCTGGGCCTCGAGCTCGCGCAGCTCGACACCGACGTCGTGTACGTCGCGACCGGTCGCAGCGCGCCGCAGCTCGACACGCTCGTCGCGATCGGCGCGCTCGCGCGCGACGCGCTCGAGCACGACCACGCGCCGTACGAGCCCGACGACGCACGCGCGTACCTCCACGTGCAGTGCGCGCACTGTCATCGCCCGGGCGGGAGCGCGACCGTCGCGCTCGATCTGCGCTTCGAGATCGAGGAGCGATGGATGAACGTGATCGATCAGCGCCCGGAGCGCGGCGATCCCGAGGGCGAAGCGGGCATCCTCGTCGCGCCCGGCGCGCCCGAGCGCTCGGTGCTGTACCAGCGCATCACGAGCGACGACCCGACGTGGCGCATGCCTCCGCTCGGCACGCAGCGCGTCGACGCCGCGGGCGCCGAGCGCGTCGCCGCGTGGATCGACGCGCTGAGCGAGTGAACGTTCTTCGCAATTCTTCATGATCCCGCCCGAAGGTCGGGTGGACCGCTCTCGACTCCAGCGCTTACGCTCGCCGGTCATGCGCGCGGGGGTCGTCGTTCTCTTGGGCATGCTCGCGTCGGCGTGCGGCGCGAGCGAGGCCGCCGCGCCGGCGGTCGCGGAGCGTGGTCGCCTCGTCGTGGTCGAGCCCTCGGTGTCGGGCGTCGCCGAGGAGCGCGTCACGATGCTCGGCGACGTGCAGGGCGAGGTCGAGGTCCGCGTGTTCGCGCAGGTGCCCGAGCGCATCCGCGTGCTGCACGTGCACGAAGGCGATCACGTCGAGGCCGGCGATCCGATCGCGACGCTCGAGGCCGACCTCCAGGCCACCGGCGTCGCGCAGGCGGGCGCTGCGGTCGAGGCTGCTGCGTCGGCGCGCGATCAGCTGCGCGCCGATCTCGAGCGCGCGACGCGTCTCGCCGCGACCGGTGCGATCCCACGCGCGCAGGTCGATGCGCTCGCGGCGCAGCTCCGCGCATCGGAGGCCCAGGTCGCGCAGGTCTCGGCAGCGCATCGCAGCGCCGGCGCGCAGCGCGCGCGCACCGTGATCCGCGCGCCGGTCACGGGCACGGTCGCGCTGCTCGCGGTGCAGGACGGCGACATGGTCGCGCCGACGTTGCCGATCTGCAGCGTGGTGCGCACCGAGCGCGTGAAGGTCGCGCTGCGGGTGACCGAGCAGGACTGGGTGCGCATCCGCGAGGGCATGGAGGTCGAGATCGCGCCTCCCGCGCTGGAGAACGTGGTGCGACGCGGCACGGTCTCGCGGGTGTCGCCGGTGATCGATCGGATGACGCGCACCGCGATGGTCGAGGTCGTGGTCGAGAACGCCGACGGCGTGCTGCGTCCCGGCATGGTCGCGCGCGCCGGCGTGGTGCTCGCGCGGCGCGAGGACGTGACGATGGTCGCCGGTCGCGCGGTCGTGATGACGCCCGACACCGACAGCGATCACCGCGCGGTCGTGTTCGTCGCC
Organism: Sandaracinus amylolyticus; assembly: GCF_000737325.1. Classification (NCBI taxonomy): domain Bacteria; kingdom Pseudomonadati; phylum Myxococcota; order Polyangiales; family Sandaracinaceae; genus Sandaracinus; species Sandaracinus amylolyticus. The sequence goes on along the minus strand of NZ_CP011125.1, from coordinate 5,826,304 downwards.
GACGGTGAGACCGCGCGCCGCCGCGACGTGCGCATCGGCGTGCGCTACGGCGAGCGCATCGAGATCGCGGAAGGGCTCGCGGCGGGCGAGCGCGTCGTGATCGAGGGCCAGCACCTGCTCCGCGACGGCGCGCCGATCCGCGTCGCCGGCGAGCGCGCGGCGGCGGGGCCCGGATGAACTGGGGGGCGCTGTCGATCCGTCGCGGTGTGACGACCGCGATGGTCTACCTGTGCCTCACGGGCTTCGGGCTCTTCACGCTCTACAACCTTCCGGTCAATCGCCTCCCCGACGTCGAGTTCCCGGTCGTCGCGATCGTCACGAACTACGTCGGCGCGAGCCCCGAGGACATGGAGACGCTCGTCACCGCGCCGATCGAGCGCGCGGTGGCCTCGGTCGAGAACGTCGAGCGCGTCCGATCGATCTCGCGCCCCGGCACCTCGATCGTGATCGTGAGCTTCACGTGGGGCACCGACATGGACTTCGCGGAGGTCGAAGTCCGCAAGAACATCGAGCTCTTCGCCGGTGATTTCCTCCCCGAAGAGGCCACGCGGCCGCTCACGTTCGCGTTCGATCCCTCGCTCGCGCCGGTCGTGTTCATGGCGGTCGAGGGGCCGATGGACGCGCACCGGCTGCGCGAGATCTCGAGCGACGAGATCCAGCCGTTCCTCGCGCGCCAGCCAGGTGTCGCCGCCGCCGAGGTGATCGGCGGGCTCGATCGCGAGATCCAGGTGCGCCTCCATCCGATCTGGCTGCAGGCGAACGGAATCTCGCCCTCGCAGGTCGTCGACGCGCTGCGCGCCGCGAACGCGATCGTGCCCGCGGGCGGCGTCGACGACGGGACGCAGCTGCTCTTCATCCAGCCGACCTCGACGTTCCGCAGCGTCGCGGAGATCGAGGACGTGATCGTGGGCGCGCGCGGCGGGCGGCCGGTGCTGCTGCGCGAGGTCGCGGAGGTCGTCGACACGTTCGAGGAGCAGACGCGCGTCGTGACCGCCGACGGTCATCCCGCGGTGCTGCTCGCGGTGCGCAAGCAGAGCGACGCGAACACGGTGCAGGTCTCGCGCGCGGTGCGCGACGCGTTGCCCGCGCTGCGCGCGCAGCTCCCGGAGGGCGTCGAGGTCACGCCGCTCTTCGACGAGGCGGAGTCGATCCTCCGCGCGATCGGCAACCTCGGCGACTCCGCGAACGAAGCGTTTTGGCTGACCGCGATCGTGCTGCTGCTCTTCCTTCGCAGCTGGCGCGCGTCGCTGATCAACGTGATCGCGGTGCCGGCGTCGATCTTCGTCGCGTTCGTCGCGATGTCGGCGCTCGGCGTGACGCTGAACCTCGTCAGCATGGCGGGGCTCGTGCTCGCGATCGGCATGATCGTCGACAACGCGACGGTCGTCCTCGAGTCGACGTTCCAGAACATCGAGAAGGGCATCGATCCCGCGACTGCCGCGACGATGGCGGTCGAGGAGATGACGATGCCGATCGTCGCCGCGACGCTGACGACGGTCGTCGTGTTCCTCCCGATCCTCTTGGTGGAGGGCATCGCGGGCGAGCTCTTCCGCGACATGGTGCTGACCATCTGCGCGTCGATGCTCGCGTCGCTCGTCGTCGCGGTGACGCTCGTGCCGCTGATGAGCGCGAAGATGCTCGGCACCGATCACACGACGCGCTTCGCGAAGGCGCTGACGCGCGCGACCTCGTGGATCGACGCGATGGGCCCGGCCTACGAGCGCGGGCTCGTGTGGTGCACGCGCAACCCGTGGAAGGTCGTCGTGATGGCGAGCGTCGCGTTCGTCGCGTCGTGCTGCGTGGTGCCCTTCCTCGGCCGCGACTTCCTCCCGCACTCCGACGTTGCCGACATCCGCGTCGAGGTCACGGCCGCGCCGGGGATCTCGCTCACCGAGATGCGGCGCCGCGTCGAGCACGTCGAGCAGGTGATCCGCGACGAGGTCCCGGAGCTGCAGGTCGTGACCGCGGACTTCGGCACTGCGCAGGGCGTCTCCGCGATCTTCGGCGCGACCGCGAACACCGGAACGATGCGCGTGCGCCTTCCGCCGCGCGATCAGCGCGCGCGCAGCCAGCAGGAGATCGAGCGCGCGCTGACCGAGCGCTTCGCCGAGATCCCCGGGCTCGACATCGAGATCCAGACGCTCGCGATCGGCGGCGGCGCGGGCGGTGACGTCGAGGTGAAGATCTTCGGCGACGACCTCGGCGACGTGCGCCGCTTCGGCGAGGTGCTGCGCGACGAGCTCTCGGCGGTCGAGGGCGTGCGCGACGCGCGCTTCTCGATGGGGCAGGGCAGCCCCGAGCTGCAGGTCGAGTTCGATCGCGAGCGCATGCGCGTGCTCGGCCTCGCGCCGGCGCAGGTCGCGGGCGCGATCGCCGCGTACTACCAGGGCGTGCCCGCGACGGTGTTCCGCGAGGGCGGCGACGAGCACACGATCCGCGTGCGCGCCGCGCGCGAGCACCGCGAGGATCTCGACGCGCTGCGCTACCTGCCGATCCCGCTGGCGACCGACGCGACGATCCCGCTCGGCTCGGTCGCGCGCGTCGGCGATCGGCTCGGCACCACCGACATCGAGCGCGAGAACCAGCGCCGCTACGCGACGGTGTTCGTCGCGATGGGCGAGGCCGACCTGGGGACGCTCACCACGCGCATCGAGGAGCGCATCGCGGCGGTCGGCGTGCCCAGCGGCATCCGCACCGAGATCGGCGGTGCGGCGGCGGATCTGCGCGACGCGTTCTTCAAGCTCGCGCTCGCGCTCGCGGCGGCGCTCGCGCTCGTCTACATGGTCATGGCGGCGGAGTTCGAGTCGCTGCTCGAGCCGCTCGTGATCATGGCGACGGTGCCGCTCGCGATCATCGGCGTGGTGCTCGCGCTCGCCATCACCGGGACCTCGCTGCAGGTGACCGCGCTCGTCGGCGTCATCCTCCTCGGGGGCATCGTGGTCGCGAACGGCATCGTGCTGATCGACGTGCTCAAGCGGCGTCGCGCCGAGGGCGTGGATCTCGTCGAGGCCACGCTCGAGGCCGGGCGCACGCGCCTGCGGCCGATCCTGATGACCGCGCTGACGACGATCGTCGGCATGGTCCCGCCCGCGCTCGGCACCGGCGACGGCGCGGAGATCTGGGCGCCGCTCGGGCGCGCGGTCGTCGGCGGTCTCACCGTCTCGACGCTGCTGACGCTCTTCGTCGTGCCCGTGCTCTACGTGCTGCTCGCGGGCTGGATCGATCGCCGCAAGGCGCGCCGCGCGAAGCCGAGCGAGCCCGCGCAGGTCGCGGTGATCGAGCCCGCCCCGACGCGCGAAGCCGCGGAGTGATCAAGCCGCGCGCGCTCTGCGCAGCGCAGCCTCGAACGAGCCGCGATCGGCGTGCGACGTGATGAACCCGCCGATGAGCGGGTTCACGAGGTTCACGCCCATCTGCAGCAAGCGCGAGCGCACGAGGATGTGCACCGCGACCTTGCCGCGGTGCTGATCGAGCCACGCCGTCCAGCGGCGACGACAGTCGGTGTCGTACGACTCGAGCGTCTCGCCATCGATGAACACGACGAGCGAGCCGTGCTTCGCGAGCATGGGCTCGAGCGCGTCGAACACGGGGATCATCATCTCGCCGATCGCCGCGCGCTCGACGCGCAGCAGCGCGACACCCGAGCCCTCGTCCTCGAGCGTGAGCGTCCCGACCTTGGTCGTGACGCGGAACCCGCGCGCGAGCGACTCCCTGTGCATCCGCCCCCCTCGGAAGAACGTAGTCGCGGTCCCGTCGTGGGCGCAATCGTCGCGTGAGGACGAATCGGGCCCGGATGCCCCAGATCGCGCATGATCCCAGGCGAATGACCGAGCGATCCCACCTGCGCCGCGCGTTCGCGAAGGACGCGCTCGCGCTGGCGCTCTCGCTCGTGACGTGCCCGTTCGCGATCGTGCTGACGCCGCAGCGCACCTCGCTGTTGCTCGGCTCGGCGCTCGCGCTCGCGGGCGGGTCGCGCGATGCGCGGCGTGGAGGGCTCGGTCCGGGCGCGCTCGCGATCGGGCTCACGATCGCGCTCGTGATCGCGTCCCTCGTGGGGCTCGGCGCCGCGAGGGCCGTGTCGCACTCGGCGCCGCTCGCGATCGCGCTGGCGATCGTGCTCCCGAGCGCGCTCGGCGTGGTGCTCGCACCGTTCGTGCTCGCGCCGGTGGCGTGGCTCGATCGCGAAGAGGGCGTCGTCGCAGCGCTGGTGCGTGCGTTCGAGCTCGCGGTGCGCCGCGGCGCGCTCCCGACGTTGCGCGACGGCGCGTCGCTCGGTGCGCTGGTCGGCATCGCGGCGTCGCTCGGCGTGGCGTTCCTCCAGCTCGACGGCGCGGCGATCCTGGTCGCGGTGTGGGCCTCGATCGCGATCGGCGCGCCCATCGGCGCGAGCGTGTTGGCCCGCGCGTACGTCGACGGCTCCGCGCGCGCGGCGTTCGACGGAGCGACCGATGCGCAGGTGTCGCGCGGGCTGCGGCGCGTCGCCGTGCTCGTGACCCCCGCGGCGTGGATGCTCGCGATCGCGCTCGTCGCCGCGATGCTCACGCCCTCCCCGATGCGCCGGGTCGATCACGCGCGTGCGCTCGCGAGCGCCGCGGTGGCGACCGTCGAGCCCGGCGACGAGCTCGTGCTCCCCGGCGATCACGGGCTGGTGGTCGCGCCTGGCGAGGACGGCGTGCTCGTGCGCACCGCGGACGGCGGAGGCGCGGGGCACGTGGCGTGGAAGGGCGCGAACGACTACGACGTCCGGCTGTCGCTCCTCGTCGTGCGCACGCGGTTCCGCGACGTCGACGCGTGGGCGCTGGTGTTCGGCGACGACGCCACGTTCATCGACGACGAGGGCGTACGGCTCGACGACTCCTTCACCGACCGTCTCGCCGCGCGGCTCGACGTGCAGTCGCTCGCCCTCGTTCTGATCGCGCTCGTCGCGCTCGCGTGGTGGAGCCTGCGACTCGCGCGCGCGATGGCCCGCGCTCGCGCGCTCGATGCGCCGCGCTCGTTCGGCGATGCCGCGCCCGATCCCGCGACCCTGGTGCAGCTCGTCGGGCGCCTGCGCTACGACGAGGGCTCGTACGTCGAAGGGAAGGGCACCTCGGCGTCGGTCACCGGCGCCGCGCGCGTGGTGTCGCTCGACGGCGCGGTGGTGATCGTGCTCCCCGCGCACGTGCCGCTGCTCGTCCCGAGCGACGCGAAGCCCGACGACGGCGCGGAGGTCACGGTCGTCGCGCGGGCGGGCGCGCTCTCGCCGACCAGCTTCCGTCAGGGCGCGGCCGCGTGGCCCGACGGCGCGAAGCTCGTCCTCGCCGATCGCGACGAGGCCGCCGAGCAGCTCCTCGAGCGCGCGGCTCGCGGCGCGTCGCTCGTCGCGCTCCTCGCGGCGGTGATGCTCGGCGGCGTCGCGCTCGCGATCGCGGCGCGGCTGTGATCCCCGTCGCGCGGTGCCCCGTTGGGAACGGACCCGACCGGACGTAGGTGACGCGCACACGCGATGCGCGACACGTCCACGCCGACGGTCGTGATCGGCGCGGTGCTCGCGAGCGCCGCGACCATCACGTGGCTCGCGCTCGTCGCCGCGTACTGGACCTTCACCGTCGACGACACGTTCATCCTGCTGCGCTACGCCGATCACGTGGCGCGCGGCATCGGCCCGACGTGGAACGTCGATGGTCCGCCCGCCGAGGGCTACACGAGCCCGCTCTGGGTCGCGGTGCTCGCGATCGCGCGCGGCTTCGGCGCGACGAGCGTGCTCGCGCCCAAGGTGCTCGGCGTGCTCGCGATGGGCGCGGCGATCGCGCTCGTCGCGCGCCTCGCGTGGCGCGTCGCGGAGCGCACCGAGCGAGGCGCCGTCGCCATCGAAGTGCAGCCCGCGCTCGCGAGCGGCTGCGCGGCGTTCGTGATGGCCGCATGGCCGGCGACCGCGATCCACTCGGTGTCGGGCATGGAGACCGCGCTCGCGACGTGCCTCGTCGCCGCGTACGCGCTCGCGCTGGTCGAGACGCTCGAGACGCGCACCGCCGCGCGCGCGGCGACCGCCGCGGCGCTCGGGCTCGCCGCCTCGCTCGCGCGGCCCGAGCTCAACCTGTTCGTCGCGCTCGCGTCGCTGCTCGCGCTCACGCGGCTCGATGGTCCCGGTCGCGCGCGCTTCGCGCTCTCGGTGCTCGCGCTCCACGTGATCCCTGGCGCGATCTACTTCGCGTGGCGCGTGCGCTACTACGGGCTCTGGCTGCCGCTGCCCTTCTACGTGAAGGCCGCGCTCCCGGGCACGACGTTCGCCGGCGTCGACGAAGCGCTCGGCTTCGCGCGCGCGCTGCTCGTCGAGCGCATCGACGTCGGCATCGCCGTCGCGGTCGGCGTGGTCGGTGCCCGCCGCTCGCTCGCGCCGCTCGCCCTCGCGGCGCTCGCGGTGTGGCTCTTCTTCTTCGTGCCCGCGCACGAGATGGGCTTCGATCATCGCTATCCGTTCCCGATCGTCCCGGTCCTCGCGGCGTGCGCGGGCGTCGGTGTCGCGCGCATCGCCGGCTGGCTCCGAGCGCCCTCCGGGCGTGCGTGGAGCCCCGCCGCGATGGCCTCGATCGTCGCGGTCTCCGCGTTCGCGTCGAGCGCACCGCACCTCGCAGGGAGCCTCGCGGAGAAGCGCGACTACGGCGCGGGCATCGAGCGCGCGCACGCGCGCATCGGTCGCGCGCTCCACGAGCTCGGGGGCGCGATCGATCGCCCCGTGATCGCCGCGCTCGACGTCGGCGCCATCGCGTACTTCTCGCAGTGGACGGTGATCGACACCTGGGGGCTCAACGAGCCGCGCGTCGCGCGCACCGGTCGTCGCGACGCCGAGCCCGTGCTCGCGGAGTCACCCTCGGTCGTGATCGTCGTCTCCTCGCGCGCCGATCGGTTCGCTCCTCACTTCGAGCACGAGCAAGCGCTCTGGGACGGCGCGCATGCGCGCGGCATGGCCCAGGTCGCGCGCTTCGAGTTCCTGCCCGACTACCAGCTGCTCGCGCTCGCGACGCCGGGATCGCCGGTCGCCTCGGCGCTCGAGGCCGCGTCCTCCACGCGCGCCTCCGCGCTGGCTTCGGCGGAACCGCCCTCGGCGCGCGCGCCCTGACCCGCGAAGAGCGCGAGCTGCGACGCCGGCGCGTCCGACACGCCGCGCACGCCTTGGTGCGCCGCGATCCATCGCGCGACCGGCTCCGGCAGCGCGGCGTCCTGTGCGATCGCCCCGGGCACGCGGGCGTCGCGGATCGTCGTCGCGCGTGTGTACGACGACCACTCGCCGTCGCCGCACGCGTAGCAGGCCTCGGTCGCGAACACGTGATCCATGACCACGCGGCCCGCCTCGAGCGCGGGCACGCTCGCGACGGCCTCGACGGCCTCCAGCTCGAGCGGCGCCTCGATCGCGCCCTCGCCCTCGGCGAGCAGCGCGTCGCGCGCGCGCGCCCGGAGGTCGTTCGCGGGGCCCAGCTCGAGCTCGGCGCGCGAGCCCGTGCGCACGTCGATCACGCGCACCGCGACCTCCGCGTCGCCGTGCGCGCCGCACGCGAAGCGCTCCGCGCGCTCGCGCACGAAGAGCCACGGACCGAGGCTCGCGATCGGCACGAGATCGTGGTCGAGCGACGCGAGCCCTTCCGCGTCGAGCGCCTCGAGCAGCACGCGCTGCTCTCCGGTCGCGAGCGAGGCCGCGACGAGCCTCGTGCGCGTGCCCTCGTCACCGCCGGGCGCGCCGGCGTCGTCCTGCTCGAGCTGGTCGCACGTCGGGAGCACCATCGTCTCGCGCTCGCGCTGGATCACGACCAGCGAGCTCCCCGATGCCATGACGAGCCCCGGGCGCTCGGCGCGCGCCTCGCCGCTCGCATCGATCCAGGTCGTGCGCACCTCGCCCTCGGCCGGCTCGCTCCACACCAGCCAGCCGCGCTCGGGCGCCGAGGTCGCGACCGGGTCGGCCGCGGGAGATCGCGCCCCGCACGCGACGAGCGCGAGGGCGGCGGAGGCGAGGGCGAGGGAGCGCATGGTGATGCGCGTCCCATATGCACGGAGAGCGCCGATCCCAGCCCCGATTCGTTCGCTGATTCGTGGGCAATTCCTAATGGTTAGCGCGTCGCAAGGGACACGCCGTCGCGTCCCGGATCACGCGCGCCGGATCCCGCGCAGCTCGATGACGAGATCACCCTCGTCGCGGCTACGCGGCAGATCGATGCGCGCATCGACGAAGAAGTCGCCCGCGTCCTCGGGGTCGAGCAGCGTCTGCTCGACGCGCCACACGTCGCGATCCTTCTCGATGCGCGTGTGGCGCGGCGCGCGCGCCGCGGGATCGATGCGCACCGCGCCGTGCTCGACCTCGAAGTCGACGAGCTCCTGCGCGATCGCCTCCGCCGTCCACGCGGGATCGCCATCGGGCGCGACCACCATCGCCGCGGCCTCGCCGAACGCGCGGCGCGAGAGCGCGCGCACGAAGCGGAACATCGCGTTGCGCACGAGCACGGTGAGCGCCTTCGGATCGGCGGTGATGTCCGCGGTCTCGATCGAGCGCTCGGGGTGCTCGGCGCGATCGACGACGCGGTCGGGATCCTTCAGCGACTCCCACTCGTCGAGCAGGCTGGAGTCGACCTGGCGCACGACCGCGCGGAGCCAGTCGGTGAGGTCGTAGACCTCGTCGGTCTTCGCGGCCTCGGGCACGTTCTGCACGAGCGCCTTGTACGCGTCGGACAGGTACCGCAGCAGCACGCCCTCGGAGCGCGCGAGGCCGTACTCCTTCACGTACTCGTTGAAGCTCGCGCCGCGCTCGTACATGTCGCGCGCGACCGACTTCGGGCGGAGGCCGTCCTTGGGCACCCACGGGTGCACCTTCGAGAACGCCTCGAGCGCCGCCTCGAGCATCTCGCGGTTGGGGCGCGGCACGTCGATCTTCTCGAGCTCCGCCATCCGCTCCTCGTACTCGACGCCCTGCGCCTTGAGCTCGTTGACCTTCTGCTCCTTCAGCTTGTCGAGCTGACGCATCAGGACGATCTCGGGGTCCTCGAGGATCGACTCGACGACGCTCAGCACGTTCAGCGCGTAGAGCGGATCGTCGCGATCGAGCTTCGGGACGGTATCGAGCACGAACAGCGAGAGCGTCTGGTGCAGCGACACGTCCTCCTGGAGCTCGCCGTGCACCGCGATCTCGCCGCGATCGATCTCGATCACGTCCGCTTCCTTCAGCGATCGATAGAGCGCGATCGCGTGGCGCGCGTGGTGGAACTTGCGGGTGCGCGACTCGTGCGAGCCGCGGATCAGCGCGCGCATCTCGCGGCACCCGTCGCCGTGGCGATCCCACGCGCCCTGGAGGACGGCGAGCATCATCCCGTGCGAGACCTTGAAGCGCGACTCGAGGCGCTCGGGCTCGCCGTTGCGCAGTCGGTCGAACGTCTGCTCGTCGAAGTGCGCGTAGCCCTTCTCGGGCGGCTTCTTGGTGACGAGCTTCTTCGTCTTCTTGGGATCGCCCTGCGCCTTCTCGCGCGCGATCTTGTTCTCGATGACGTGCTCGGGCGCCTGCGCGACGACCCAGCCGCGATCGTCGTAGCCCTTGCGCCCGGCGCGGCCTGCGATCTGCTGGAAGTCGCGCACGCTGAGCACCGACGTCTTCTGTCCGTCGAACTTGCAGAGCTGCGTGAAGAGCACGCTGCGGATCGGCACGTTCACGCCGACGCCGAGCGTGTCGGTCCCGCAGATCACGGGGAGCAATCCCTTCTGCGCGAGCTTCTCGACGAGCAGCCTGTATTTCGGAAGGAGCCCTGCGTGGTGCACGCCGACGCCGTGCTTCACCCAGCGCGCGAGGTCCTTGCCGAACGGCGTGTCCCAGCGGAAGCCGTGGAGCGCTTCTTTGATCTCGTGCTTGCGCTCCTTGTTCGCGATCTCGACGCTCATCAGATCCTGCGCGTGCTCGGCCGCGCCGCGCTGCGTGAAGTGCACGACGTAGACGGGCGCGCGGTTCTTCGCGATGAGCTCGGCGAGCGTCTCGTGCAGCGGCGTCTCGCGGTACTCCCACTCGAGCGGGACGGGACGCTGCATCGAGCGGATGGTCACGACGTCGCGCCCGGTGCGCTCCTTCAGGTCCTGCTCGAAGACCTTCGTGTCGCCGAGCGTCGCGCTCATCAGCAGGAACTGCGCGCGCGGCATGCGCAGCAGCGGGATCTGCCACGCGACGCCGCGATCGCGATCGCCGTAGTAGTGGAACTCGTCCATCACCACCGACGCGATGCCGGTGTCGTCGCCGCGGCGGAGCGCGAGGTTCGAGAGGATCTCCGCGGTGCAGCACACGATCGGCGCGTCGCGGTTCACGCTCGCATCGCCGGTCATGAGCCCGACGTTCTCGGGCCCGAGCTCGCGGCACAGCGCGAAGAACTTCTCGCCGACGAGCGCCTTGATGGGCGCGGTGTAGAAGGAGCGCGTCCCGTCGGCGATCGACTTCGCGTGGAGCGCGCTGGCGACGAGCGACTTTCCCGAGCCGGTCGGCGTCGCGAGGATGACGTGCTTGCCCGCGAAGAGCTCGAGGATCGCCTCCTCCTGCGCGGGGTAGAGCGAGAGCTTCTTCTCCTCGGCGTACGCGAGGAACCCTTCGAGCAGCGCGTCGGGATCGCGCGCGCCCTTCACGTGCTGAGCGAGCGGAGCGTGCGCGGCGTCGAGCGTCATGGGACGCGGACGATAGCGCTTTTTCGAGTGCTGTCGGCGCGCTGCGCCGCGCGCGCGCCGGGGAGGAGGCGCGCTCGCGTCGGAGCTGGCGTCGGCGTCGGCGTCAGCGTCGGTGTCGGCGTCCGCGTCGGCGTCGGCGTCCGCGTCGGTGTCAGCGTCGGCGTCCGCGTCGGTGTCGGCGTCAGCGTCGGCGTCAGCGTCGGCGTCGGCGTCCGCGTCGGCGTCAGCGTCCGCGTCGGCGTCGGCGTCGGCGTCGGCGTCCGCGTCAGCGTCGGCGTCCGCATCGGCGTCGGCGTCGGCGTCGGCGTCGGCGTCGGCGTCGGTGTCGGCGTGCGCGTCGGCCTCGCGGTGCGTGTGGACGTCGCCGCAGCGTCGCATGACGTGTGCGGAGGAGTGTCGCGCGCAGCGCGGCCGCTCGGCGCGTTCACGCTCGCGCTCGTCGGACGCGGTGCGGCGGCTGCGTGCTGCACAGCCGCCGCACGTACGGTTCACCGCGTCAGCTTCCAGAGCACTGCGCAGAGCGCATCGAGTCGGTTCATCAGCTTCGCGTCGAGCGTGTCGACGTATCCGAACGCCTCTGCGACGCGCAGCGCGACGTCGACCTCGCGTGCGCTTCCGAGCGCGGTTCGGAGCCGCATTCGTCCATTGCCGTCGTGTGCGCCGCTGCCCTCGGCTGCGTTCAGCGCGACCGATGCCATCGCGCGTCGAAGCTGATCCGCGAGTGATCGGTCGTGCTTCGCGACCTGCTTCGCGATCCGGCTCACGTCGCGACAGCACTCGATTGCGTTCTCCGTGATCTTCAGCATCTCGTCCTCCGTTTCGCCCGCCTCCGGGCACCCGCCTCCCGCCGTCGCGCGCAGACCGGGTCAACGACGCGAAGCGCCCGCGCGGAGCCGCACGGAGCGAAGCGGAGGAGGCGAGCACGGGTGACCGCGAAGCGGTCATCGTTGAGGCGGTCGAGCACGTCGGCACGCTCGAGAAGCCCGAGCGGCCCCCCCGCCCTGCGATCGAGACAGCGGTCCTCGCGCGCAAAACGCGGACGCTGACGCCGACGCGGACGCGGACGCGGACGCGGACGCGGACGCAGACGCAGACGCAGACGCCGACGCCGACGCTGACGACGCCGACGCGGACGCTGACGCTGACGCAGACGCTGACGCAGACGCAGACGCAGACGCTGACGCAGACGCCGACGCAGACGCAGACGCCGACGCCGACGCAGACGCCGACGCTGACGCTGACGCCGACGCGGACGCAGACGCCGACGCCGACGCCGACGCAGACGCAGACGCAGACGCCGACGCCGACGCCGACGCGGACGCTGACGTCAACCCCGACGCAGCTCCCCCTTGACGCCCGCGCCCACTGCCATCAATAACTGAGCACTCACTCACGAACCGCGGCGCTAGCCCCCGGCCCCGCGCTCCTGCGAGCCTCCTCGTCCTTCCCATGGCCCGCCCGACCACGATCTCCGACGACGCAATCCTCGACGCCGCGCGCGAGGTGTTCCTCGAGCGCGGCCCGAGCGCGACCACCGCCGAGGTCGCGGCGCGCGCGGGCGTGTCGGAGGGCAGCATCTTCAAGCGCTGGAAGACGAAGGAGGCGCTCTTCTTCGCGTGCATGGCGCCCATCCCGATCGCCGACATGGGCTGGATCGCGAAGCTCCCGTCGCGCGTCGGCACGCGCACCATCCGCGAGAACCTCGAGGAGATCGCGCTCGAGATCGTCGCGCTGTTCCGCCTGATCATGCCCTCGATCCTGATGGCGCAGTCGGTGGGCGAGCATCATCGCCGGCTCGGCGACTTCGACACGTCGCCCCCGATCGTTTCGCGCAAGAAGCTCGCGGCGTACCTCGACGCGGAGCGCAAGCTCGGCCGCCTCCGCGCGATCGACGTCGACGTCATGTCGCGCACGATCCTCGGGTCCCTCTTCAGCTTCGTGCACCTCGAGGTCTCGCTCGCGGGGCAGGATCCCGCGCCCATCGCGGCCGAGACGTTCGTGCGCGGCCTCGTCGAGATCCTCGTCTCGGGCGCGGTGCCCGAAGGCGCTCCGACCAAGCCGAAGCGCAGGTAGTCGTCGTCCGGATCCCCCGTCATCCGGGTCGTCCTCGTCTGCGGAGTTATTGAGTATGCAATCACTCATTATTCGCGTCCCACTGCTCGTCGCGCTGCTCGCGCTCCCATCGGCGGCGAGCGCGCAGCAGCCGCTCTACGTGTTCCTCCGCGCCGCGGAGGAGGGCGGCGCGCTCGACGTGCGCGAGGCCGAGCTCACGCGCGATCAAGCGCGCTCGCAGGTGGACGAGGCGCGCGCGCGCCTCTTGCCGTCGCTGAGCGCGAGCGCGGGCTACACGCGCAACCAGGCCGAGGTCGTCGCGGAGTTCCCCGCGCCCGACGACACCGGCATGCTGCAGACGCAGCGCGCGGTGATCACGCCCTACGATCAGCTCGAGGCGCGCGTCGCGCTCACCGTGCCGCTGATCGACGTCGGCGCGTGGTCGAGCTTCTTCGGCGCCGAGGCGAGCGCGGACGCCGAGACCATGCGCGCCGACGCGCGCGCGATCGACGTGCGCGTCTCGGTCGTCACCGCGTACCACGCGCTCGTCGCCGCGCGTGCGGTCCAGGACGCCGCGGCGCGCACGCTGTCTGCTGCGGAGGAGAACCTCGCGGTCGTCTCGTCGCGCGCCGACGCGGGCCTCGCGTCGGAGCTCGATCGACAACGCGCGATCGCCGACGTCGAGCGCGCGCACCAGAGCGTCGCCGAAGCGGACCTCCAGGAGGCGCTCGCGTCGCGACAGCTGTACGTCGCGACGAGCCTCGAGCCCGACGGCACGCGCGCCTCGCTCGACGCGTCGCTCGAGGACGAAGCGCCCCTCGCCACGTGGATGCGCGCCGCGAGCGATCTCCCCGCGGTGCGCGCCGCGGTGCACGACGTGCGCGCCGCCGAGCTCGCGCGCGATGCCGCGTGGCAGTCGATGCTCCCGACGATCTCCGCGTCCGCGAGCGAGCGCATCACGAACGCCGCGGGGTTCGGCCCCGAGGCGCTCTGGGCCGTCGGCGTGAGCGCGAGCTGGGTGCTCGACTTCGGGCGTCCCGCGTCGCTGGGCACGCGCGAGCGACAGATCGCGCTCGCCGAGGTCCGCCTCGATCGTGCGCAGCGCAGCGCCGAGACGTCGATCTACGAGGCGTGGCATCGCGTCCGCTCGCTCGTCGCGCGGGCCCGCTCCGCACGCGCCGCCGAGGCCGCGAGCGAGCGCGCCGCCGTGGTCGCGCGCGCCCGTGCCGAGGCGGGCACGGGCACCCAGCTCGAGCTCAGCCAGGCCGAGCGCGATCTCTTCAGCGCGTCGGTGCAGCGCATCCAAGCCGACGCGGATCTCGAGGTCTCGCGGCTCGCGCTCCGTCTCCGCAGCGGCCTCTCGATCGACGCGGGAGGCACGCCGTGAACGACGTGATCGCGCGACCGCGGCGCAGCGCGGTGCGCGGCCGGGGAGGGCGCCTCCGCCTGATGGCGCTGCTCGCCGTCCGCATGATGTTCCACGACCGCTTCAAGCTCGTCGGCACGCTGCTCGGCGTCGTGTTCGCGGTCGTGCTCGTGAACCAGCAGCTGGGCGTGCTCTTCGCGCTCCTCGACAAGAACACGATGTTCGTCGATCACGCGGGCGCCGACGTCTGGATCCTCCCGCCGCAGACCGAGACGCTGCAGGGCGGCGCGCCGATCGCGCTCTCCACGCTCTCCCTCGCGCGCACCACCGCGGGCGCGGAGTGGGCCGAGCCGCTCGCGTTCGGCACCGCGACGGTGCGCCGTCCCGACGGCGGAAACGAGCCCGTCTCGCTCGTCGGCACGCGCCTGCCGCGCCTCGCCGGCGGACCGTGGAACGTCGTCGCCGGCGATCCGCGCGACCTCGCGGATCCCGACGTCGTGTTCTTCGAGGACTCGCAGCGCACGAAGCTCGGCGGGATGAACCTCCGCAGCGTGCGCGAGATGTCGGGGCGCCGCGTCGTCGCGGGCGGCTTCACCTGGGGCCTCTCGCCGTTCGCGCCGCCCTACGCGTTCGCCGAGCACGACACCGCGCGCGACGTCCTCGGCATCGCCACCGATCAGACGAGCTTCGTGCTCGTCGGCGCGCGCGACGGGGTGTCTCCGGAGCGATTGCGCGACGCGCTCGCCGCGCGCCTTCCCGATCTCCGCGTCGTCACGGCGCGCGAGTTCTCGACGGGCATCGTCGCGTACCTGCTCGCCGAGCAGCTCGGGATCAGCTTCGGCACGTCGACGACGTTCGCGGTGATCGTCGGCTTCGTCATCGTCGCGCTCTCGATGTTCTCCGCGGTCGTCGACAACGTGCGCGAGTTCGGGACGCTCAAGGCGATGGGCTGCACGACGTGGGACCTCGCGTCGTTGCTCTGGGCGCAGTCGCTGCTCTACGCGTTCCTCGGCACGACGTTCGGGCTCTTCCTCGTCACGCGCATGGCCGAGGGGATGCGCTCGCCGCAGCTCTCGCTCGTGCTGCCGACGTGGATGTGGCTCGGCTCGTACGTCGGGATGGCGGTGCTCTGCGTGCTCGCGTCGACGCTCGCGCTGGTGCGCGTGCGCAACGTCGAGCCGGGGATGGTCTTCCGATGATCACGATCGAAGCGACGAACGTCACGAAGACGTACGGCACCGGCAGCGTCGCGGTGCACGCGCTGCGCGGCGTCGACTTCCACGCGCGCGAGGGCGAGTTCGTGATGCTCAACGGCCCCTCGGGCAGCGGTAAGACCACGCTGCTCTCGATCCTCGGCTGCGTGCTCACGCCGAGCGGCGGCGACGTGCGGCTCTTCGAGGAGTCGCTCGCGGGCAAGCGCGAGAAGGACCTGCCGCGCCTCCGCCTCTCGTACATCGGGTTCATCTTCCAGGGGCACAACCTCGTCGCGTCGCTCGACTGCCGCGACAACGTCGCGCTCCCGATGCGCATGCGCGGCTGGTCGGTGCGCGAGGCGAACCGCGAGGCCGAGCACCTGCTGCGTCGCGTGGGCCTCGGCGACAAGGCCGATCGCCTGCCGAGCGAGCTCTCCGGCGGTCAGCGCCAGCGCGTCGCGATCGCGCGCGCGGTCGCGGGCGCGCCGCCGATCATCCTCGCCGACGAGCCCACCGCGAGCCTCGATGCCGAGACCGGCATGAGCATCACGCAGCTCCTCAAGCAGATGGCGAGCGAGGGCGGGCACACCGTCGTCGTCGTCACCCACGACAACCGGATCTTCCACCTCGCGGACCGCATCGTGAACATCGAGGACGGCCGCATCGTGAGCGAGGGACACTGACATGCACGTCGTTCGTCGATACCTCCGCCCCGTCCTGCTGATCGCCCTGGTCGCGCTGCTCACCGTCGTCGTCGTGCGCACCGCCCTCGCGGGCACCGACACCGCGCCGCGCGACGTCGATCGCGACATCGCCGCGCGCACCGAGCCGACACCGGGCCAACAGCACGACCTCACGCTGCGCACGCCCGACGGCGAGTGGGTCGGCGGGCTCGGCCTGATCGAGCCCGCGCGCCCCGAGTCGCGCCTCGCGCCGGCGGTCGCGGGCCGCATCGCGGCGGTGCACGTCGAAGAAGGGCAGCGCGTCGCCGCGGGCACGCTGCTCGTCGAGCTCGAGAGCGGCCCCGAGCAAGCCGCGCTCGCCGCCGCCGAGGCGGAGGTCGCGGTGGCCGAGGCGACGCTCGTGCGCAGCCGTCGTGGGGTGCGCGCCGAGGATCTCGAAGCGCTGACCAGTGACGCGCAGGCCGCGAGCGCGCGCGCAGAGCTCTCCGCCGGCGTGCTCGCGCGCCTCGAGGCGGCGTCGCGCGGCGGCGGCGTGACCGTCGACGAGCTCGAGCGCGCCCGACGACAAGCCGATGCGGATCGCCTGAGCGCGCTCACTGCGTCGGCGCGGCAGCGCGCGGGCCAGAGCGGCCGTCGCGAGGACGTGCTCGTCGCGCACGCACAGCTGCAGGCCGCGATCGCGCGCCGCGATCAGGCGCGCGCCGCGCTCGATCGACTGCGCATCGTCGCGCCGGTCGACGGAGAGGTCCTCGAGGTGCACTTCCGCGTCGGCGAGTACGCGCAGCCCGGCGGCGCGGAGCCGCTGATCGTGATGGGCGACACCTCTCGTCTGCGCGCGCGCATCGACGTCGACGAGCGCGACGTGGCGCGCGTGCGCGAAGGGGCGGCGGCGCGCATCTCGGTCGACGCGTTCCCCGATCGCTTCTTCGACGGTCGCGTCGTCGCGATCGGAAGGCGCATGGGCCGGAAGAACGTGCGCTCGGACGAGCCGACCGAGCGCATCGACACCAAGGTGCTCGAGGTCGTGGTCGAGCTCGGCGAAGACGCCCGCGAGCTGATCGTGGGCCAGCGCGCGATGGGCTATCTCGCGCCGTGCGAGTGAGATGTCGCTCGATCGTGGCCGATTTGGCTAGTGATCCGCCCCGAGAGGACGCGTACCGTGTCGCAATGACGCGCGCTCCGGTCGTTTCCGCCGTCCTCTTCGCCTTCGCTTTCGTCTTCGCGCTCGGCTGCGACTGTGGTGGTGACCCGCCGGGCGGCCGCAGCTGCGACACCAGTCGAGACTGCCGCACCGGCGAGATGTGCATCGACAACGCGTGCACCCGCGGCCAGGACGGCGCGGTGCCGGGGCTCGACGCGATGCCGATCGACGCGCCGACGAGCCGCATCGTCTCGGTGCGCATCGAGCCCGCGACCGCGACCCTCGAGTCGATCGACGGCTCGCGCCCGACCGTCGACTTCATGGCGATCTCGGTCTTCGACGACGGCGTGGAGCGCCCGTCGAACGGGCCGTCGTTCACGATCGACAACGTCTCGCTCGGCGACCTCGACGAGCCGAGCGGCGAGTTCGCCGCGAACGGCGTGATCGGCGGCGCCGCGACCGTGACGCTGAGCGTGCCCGGCCCGGGCGGCACCGTGCTCACCGCGACCGCGCCCCTCACGGTCAGCATCCGCCGCACGTTGCGCGGCGACGGAGTCACCGACGAGGACGTCACGCGCATCGACGCGCTCACGCCGGTCGACGACGCGGCGCGCAGCGCGGTCGTGTACCCGCTCGACGGCGTGGTGATGCCGCAGAACGTCTACCCGGCCGACGTGCAGTGGACGACCTCGGCGCCCGGTGACCTCTTCCGCGTCACGATCACCAAGCCGAGCGCGACCGTGCGCGCGTACCTCGCGTACGACCCCGCGATGCACTGGCTCGTCGACGAGACCGCGTGGCGCTCGCTCGCGCAGACCGATCCCGACGCGCCCGCGCAGCTCGTCGTCGATCGTCTCGAGGCGGCGAGCGGCCAGCTCGTTCGCAGCGCGACGATCCACATGACCTTCGCGCGCGCCGCGCTCACCGGCAGCGTCTACTACTGGGACATCGAGGCCGGGCGGATCGTGCGCATCGACGATGGCGCGGGCAGCGCCACGTCGTTCATGCCGACCCCGCCGGCGTCGCCGTGGACCGGCGAGAACTGCGTCGGCTGCCACAGCGTCTCGAACAGCGGTCGCTTCATGGCCGGCCGGCTCGGCGGAGGCAACAACATCGGGGGCCTCTTCGATCTCACGACGGACCTGTCGGCCAACCCTGCTCCCACCGTCTACCCGCTGACGGCAAGCTCGCTGACCTGGTGGTTCTCGTCGTGGAGCCCTGACGACACGCGTCTCGTGGTCGCCTACAACGACCACGACGCCGCCACGCGCCAGCTCCGGTTCTACGACCCGTTCGCCGGAACGCAGGTGCCGATCAGCGGTACGGCGCCGAGCGGAACGCACCCGGCGTGGTCGCCCGACGGCACGCGCATCGCGTACGTCGAGGGCGCGAACAGCTGGGGCGGCGAGTTCACGACGGGCAACATCGCGATCCTGCCGGTGCCCGCGGCGGACACCGTCGGCTCGCCGGTCACGATCCACGTCGCCTCGACGATCCCGGGCTCGACCGCCGACAGCTATCCGACGTGGTCGCCCGACTCTCAGCGCATCGCGTTCGCGAACGGCGGCGGCTCGCGCAGCGAGCGTGATCTCTCCTCGCTCTACGTCATGAGCGGCGACGGGACGGGCGTGACCCACCTCGCGCGCGCATCGAGCGCCGCGCGGCTCGACTACCAGCCGCGGTTCTCGCCGTTCACCTCCGGCGATCCGCCGGAGTACTACTGGATGAGCTTCCTCTCGCGTCGCGACTACGGGAACGCGCCGCGCGGAAACGTCACGCGCCCGCTGACGCGTCGCCAGCAGATCTGGGTCGCCGCGATCCGCGTCGGCGCCGCCCCCGGCGAGGACCCGAGCGCCGTGCCCTACTGGCTCCCGGGCCAGAACCCGCTCAGCGCGAACATCAGCGCGTACTGGGCGCCGCGCCCGTGCCGCGAGGACGGCGAGGGCTGCAGCGTCGGCAGCGAGTGCTGTGGCGGCGACTGCCGTCCGCCGGCGGGCGGTGGCGCGCCGGTGTGCTCGCCGCCTCCGCCCGAGAACTGCCGCGAGTCGGGCGAGACCTGCAGCACCACCGCCGACTGCTGCCCCGACATGGGCCTGACCTGCATCAACCGCGTCTGCGTCGCAGGCCCGGGCTGAGCGAGACGACGTGGCGAGCTCGACCGGGTGGCACCCGAGCGATCGCGAGATCGCGTCGGTGCTCCGTCTGAACCGCGACGACCGCTACGCGTACGCGGTCAAGCACATCGCGGACGAGGCTGCTCTGTGGAGCCTGCGCTCGGACGATGGCTACGTGAGCGGTGACGCGCCCGATGGAGCCGTGTACGTCGCCGTCTGGCCGCACCCCCGTTACGCAGCCGCGTGCGCGGTCGACGCGTGGGCGGGCTGTGAGGCCGTCCGCATCGATCTCGACGCGTGGCTGGAGCGATGGACACCCGGCCTCACTCGGGACCAGCGATTCGTCGCGGTGTTCCCGGTTCCCGGCGAGCAGCGAGTGATCGTCGCGCAGCCGGATCGTTTCGCCGCGGACCTGGTGACCGAGCTCGACGCTCTCGAGTGAGCTTCGGCTCGGCCCGCCCACGCCTGCCAGCTCCCGAACGTCGGCGCGGCCACCCCGGTCGCGCCGAGCTCCTCGATCGTGATCCCCGCGCGCACCGCGACCGCGATCGGCCCCAGCCCCTCCGCCGCGTGCGGCCCGATCGCGCTCACGCGAGCGTCTCGGGATCGCACACCACACCAACATGCCGCGCGTGCCGGTGACGGCCACGGCGACGCGATGCGCTGTAACGGCCGCGATCACCCGCAGCGGGTCCGACGCATCCCGACCGACTCGAAGCTCGATCTCGATGGGTCCGACCCATCCCGACCGACTCGAAGCTCGATCTCGATGGGTCCGACCCATCGCGACCGACTCGAAGCTCGATCTCGATGGGTCCGACCCATCCCGACCGCCGCCAACCTCGATCTCGATGGGTCCGACCCATCGCGACCGCCGCCAAACTCGATCTCGATGGGTCCGACCCATCCCTCATCGACTCGAAAGTCGGCGACCGATGGGTCCGACCCATCCCATGTCGACTTTCAGCTCCGCACCCGATGGGTCCGACCCATCCCTCATCGACTCGAAACTCGATTTCGATGGGTCGGACCCATCCCTCATCGACGCGAAACTCGGCACCCGATGGGTCGGACCCATCCCTCATCGACGCGAAACTCGATTTCGATGGGTCGGACCCATCCCTCATCGACTCGAAACTCGATCTCGATGGGTCCGACCCATCGCGACCGCCGCCAACCTCGATCTCGATAGGTCCGACCCATCGCGACCGCCGCCAAACTCGATCTCGATGGGTCCGACCCATCCCGTGCCGAGATCGCGCCCCGTGTTCGATGATGAGCTCGAGGCGCTCCCGCCACCGGCGGCCCCTGAGCTCGGCCGCGTCAGCTCCGCCCGCCCACGCCTGCCAGCTCACCGAACGTCGGCGCGGCCATTCCGGCCGCGCCGAGCTCTTCGATCGTCATCTTCGCCCGCACCGCGACCGCGATCGGACCGAGCACCTCCGCCGCGTGCGGTCCGATCGCGCTCGCCCCGAGCACCACGCGCGTCTCGGGATCGCACACCACGCGCAGCATTCCGCGCGCGTGCCGATCCACGCCCACGCCGTGCAGCGTGCCCTTCACGCTCTCGTCGAACGACACCGTGCGCACGTCGACGTCGCGCTTCGCGAACCGCGCGCGCTGCGGCGAGAGCCCCACGAGCGCGAGCTCCGGCTCGCTGTACACCGTCTCGACCCAGCCGTTCGCGACCACGCGCGGCGCATCGAGCCCGGCCGCGCGACGTCCCGCGATCCATCCCTCGACGTGCGCCTTGCTCGCGACGAACGCGCCGCCCGCCGCGTCGCCGCACGCGAGCACGCTCGGAACGCTCGTCGACCGCAGCGCGTCGTCGACCACCACCGCGCCGCTCCGCGCGTCGACCGCCACGCCGATCGCATCGAGCCCGAGCCGCGCCGTGTCGGCGCGACGTCCCACCGCGACGAACGCACGCTCCGCCGAGTAGGTGCGACCACCGTCGAGCGTCGCCGTCACGCTCTCGCCGCTGCGCGCGACCTTCGTCACGCGCTTGCCGTGCACGATCTTCACGCCGCGCTCCATCAGCACGTCGCCCAGCGAGTCCGCGAGCTCGCGATCGAACCCCGGCAACAAGCCGAGGTCGTCGACGATCCACGTCACCTCGACGCCGAGCTCGCGGAACGCGTGGGTCGCCTCGGCGCCCGTCGCGCCGCCGCCGATCACCATCATCGTGCGCGGCAGATCACGCAGCGCGCGCAAGTGCCGGGGCGCGAGGACGCGCTCGCCGTCGGGCCGCCCTCCGCCGGCCGCCGCAGCGTCGCCGAAGAACCCGGCCGGGAACCACGGCACCGACCCCGTCGCGATCACCGCCGCGTCGAAGCGCTCGCGCCGCGTCGCCTTGCCCTCGCGCGCGATCTCGATGGCATCGGGCGCGACGAAGCGCGCGAGCCCGCGCACGATCGCCACGCCCGCGTCCTCGAGCCGCTTCGAGAGCCGCGCGCCCTCGTGCTCGGCGACGCGCCCCATCTCCGCGATCACGTGCGCGAGGTCCTCCGCGTCGATGCGCCCCGAGACCTTGCGCACCCGCCGCTCGCCGACGAGGTGGAGCAGCACCTTCGAGGGCACGAGCGAGGCGTGCGTCGAGCGCCCACCGATGGCTTCCTCCGCGACCAGCGTCACGCCCGCGCCGTGTCGCGCCGCTTCCACCGCGGCCGACACCGCCGCCGGTCCCCCACCGATCACCACCACCGCCCGCGTGTCGCTCATCGTCGCTCCATCTCCGTCTGCAGCGAGCCGCAGCACTGGTGCCGCGCGGGAATCGCCGCAACCCGCCAGGTGTCGATCGAGGCACCCGTCGCGCGCGCTTCTGTGTCACGATCTCGGGCGCTGGGGGCCACGAAGCCGTCGTGTTCGTCGATCGCGAGCGCATCACCTTGTCCGCGGCGGCGATGCGGTTCGTCCTCGCGGTGTTCTCGCTCGTCGGCCTCCCGAGCGCGCTGCCCGCGATGTCGGCGCACCTCTCGGTGTTCGTCGCGTACATGCTCGCGGCGTGCGTCTTCCAGTGGATGATCTGGAAGAAGATCGGCGGCCTCGCGCGCGCGATGATCTCGGGCCTCGTCGACGTCGCGATGATCACGTTCATCGTGCATCGCGTCGGCAGCGGCTCGACCATGATGGTCGCCCTCTACTTCTTCGCGGGCATGATGAACACGCTCGTCGTCGGCCGGCGCGAAGGGCTCGTGCTCGCGGCGATCGGCGCGCTCGCGTACGACGTCCTGCTCGTCGCGGAGAGCACCGGCCATCTGCCCTACGCGCCCGACGGTCCGGCGTGGATCGCGTCGGCGCCCGACCCGATCGAGGCGGTCGGCTCGGGACTGATGATGACCGTCATGTCGCTCGCGCTCACCGCGCTCGTCGGCGCGCTCGTGCACCAGAACGCGCGGCGCGAGCAGGAGCTGATCGCGGCGAACAAGAAGCTGCAGGAGCTCAGCCTGCGCGACCCGCTCACGCAGCTCTACAACCGCCGCTACCTGATGGAGCGCATCGACGCCGAGCTCGCGCGCGTGCGGCGCGGCAAGTCGCTTGCGGTGATCATGGTCGACCTCGATCGCTTCAAGCGCGTGAACGACGACACCGGTCACCAGCGCGGCGATCTGCTCCTCCAGGAGCTCGCGCGCGGCCTCGCGCGCTCGGTGCGCGAGACCGACGTCGTCGGCCGCTACGGCGGCGACGAGTTCGTCGTGATCCTCCCCGACACCGACGAGACGCAGGGGACGAACGTCGCGAACCGCGTCGTGGAGGGCATCCGCGAGGTCGGGTCCACCTTCGATGCCGATCGCCCGGTGACCGCGAGCGTCGGCCTCGCGCAGGCGCGCACCGCCGACGACGCGCGCACGCTGCTGCAGCGCGCGGATCGCGCGTCGTACGACGCGAAGGGGCGCGGCGGTGATCGCGTCGCGCGCGACTCGCAGGCGCCCGCGACGAGCGACGCGGTGCTCGAGCAGCACGCGCCCTGAGTCAGCCCATCCGCGCGAGCATCACGCGCACGAGGCCCTCGGGATCCTCGGCGTGCACCCAATGATCGGTGGGCAGGCGATCGACGGTGACGCGCCCCGGCTGGCGCGACGCGAGCGCGTCGAGACGCGCGCGATCCGCCTCGTCGAGCACACCCGAGCGCTCGCCGATCACGAAGTGCAGCGACGTGCCCTCGGGCGGCGCCTCGACGACGCCCCACAGGTCCGACGCGAAGTACGACGCGAGCAGCGCGCGGATCGACGGGATCGGCGGCCCGAACCGGAAGCCGTCGTCGCCGCGGCGCAGGCTCATCGCGAGCCAGGGCGCGATAGCGGGCCTCGGGTCCTGCTCCTGCACGGCCTTCACGAACGCCTCGCGCGACGCGAACGGGTAGGGCAGCGCGTCGAGCATCTCGACCACGCGCACCGTGCTCTCCGAGCCACGCGCATCCACGCGCGCGCCCGGCGTGCTGTCGACGACGAACGCGTGCTCGAGCCCGGCGCGCTCCGTCGCGAGCCACTGCAGCGCGACCTTCCCGCCGAAGCTGTGCGCGAGCACCGCGCGCGCCGGCGCCTCGAGCGAGCGCGCGAGCGACGCGACGTCCTCCGCGGCCTGCGCGAGCGTGTCGGGCCCGGACGCCTCGAGCGACGCGCCGTGACGCCGCAGATCGACGAGCACCGCGGCCCAGTCGGGACGTGCCTGCACGAAGCGCCGCGCGATGGTGCGCAGGTTCGCGCCGCTGCCGAGGATGCCGTGCAGGAGCAAGAGGCTGCGCGTCGGCGTGCCATCCGGCGCGCGCACGATGTCGTGAGCGAGAGCCACGCCGTGCGATAGCACGCGGTCGAGATCCCCTCGCGCGGGGATTTGCTATCTTCGCGCGCTCATGGCGTACACGGTCCTCGCGCGGAAGTATCGACCGCAGACGTTCTCCGACCTCGTCGGCCAGGAGCACGTCACGCGCACGCTCGGGAACGCGATCGCCTCGGGCCGCGTCGCGCACGCGTTCCTGTTCACCGGCGTGCGCGGCGTGGGCAAGACGACCACCGCGCGCATCCTCGCGAAGGCGCTCAACTGCGCGGGCCCCGACGGCAGCGGCACGCGCGGGCCCACGAGCGAGCCCTGCGGCGTCTGCGATCCGTGCCGCGAGATCACGACCGGCGTCGACCTCGACGTGCTCGAGATCGACGGCGCCTCGAACAACAGCGTCGAGGACGTGCGCCGGCTGCAGGAGACGATCCCGTTCCGTCCTGCGCGCGACCGCTTCAAGATCGTGATCGTCGACGAGGTCCACATGCTCTCGACGGGCGCGTTCAACGCGTTCCTCAAGACGCTGGAGGAGCCGCCGCCGCACGTGAAGTTCATCTTCGCGACGACGGAGTCGCACAAGGTCCCGATCACGATCCGCTCGCGCTGCCAGCGCTACGACTTCCGCCTGATCCCGCAGAGCGTCGTCGCGTCGCGGGTGCGCGACATCCTCGGGCGCGAGGGCATCCAGGCGGACGACGCGGCGGTCGCGATCGTGGCGCGCGAGGCCGCGGGCTCGATGCGCGACGCGCTGACCTTGCTCGATCAGATCGTCGCGTTCGCGGGCACGACGCTGGTGGGCGAAGAGGTCGCGCGCGTGCTCGGCATCGCGGATCGCGATCTGCTGCATCGCGCGTCGGCGGCGGTGCTCGAGGGCGACGGCGCGGGCGCGCTCGGCGTGGTCGACGCGCTCGCGACGCGCGGCCTCGACATGCTGCACTTCTCGAAGGCGCTCACCGAGCTGATGCGCGACCTCGTGGTGCTGAAGGTCGCGGGGCCGGGCACCGAGCTGGTCGCGCTCGTCGAGGAAGAGCGGCGCAAGGCGCTCGACCTCGTGGAGCGCGTCGAGGAGCTCGAGATGCAGCGCGCGTTCGCGTCGCTCTCGCTGCTCGTCGACGAGATCGCGAAGGCGTCGATGCCGCGCCTGACGCTCGAGATGGGCCTGGTGCGCCTCGCGACGCGCCCGCCGCTGCGCGCGATCGCGGAGATCGTTGCGCGGCTCGACGCGCTGCAGTCGGGGCGCCCGGCGGGCCCGGCGCCGACCGGTCCGCGCGGCGGAGGCGGCGGCGGTCGTGGTGGCGGCGGCGGTGGGACGCGCACGCCGCGCGCGACGGCCGCGCCCGACGACGCGAGCGCGCTGATCGAGCGGCTGCGTGGCCCGGGCGCGCGCATCGAGACGGCGGAGCGCCGCGCGGTGATGCCCGCGGCCGACGACGCGGAAGAAGAACCTGCCCCTGCGGCGAGCGCATCGTCGTCGGGTGGGCTGCGCGCGGAGGACGAGGGCGACGCGCGCGCAGCGGCGGCGCCCGAGCCGACCCGCGCCAGCGTCGGAGTGAACGCGGTCGGACCGGTAGCGAGCGCTGTCGGACCGGTAGCGAGCGCTGTAGGACCGGTAGCGAGCGCTGTAGGACCGGTAGCGAGCGCTGTCGGACCGGTAGCGAGCGCTGTCGGACCGGTAGCGAGCGCTGTCGGACCGGTAGCGAGCGCTGTCGGACCGGTAGCGAGCGCTGTCGGACCGGTAGCGAGCGCTGTCGGACCGGTAGGCAGCGTCGTCGGACCGGTAGGCGGCCCGGTTGGACCGGTCGCGAGCGAAGTCGGACCGGTAGGCAGCGCAGTTGGACCGGTAGGCAGTGTCGTCGGACCGGTAGGCAGCCCCGTCGGACCGGTGAGGAGCCCCGTCGGACCGGTAGCGACCGATCTCCGACCCGAAGTGGCTCGTCCTGGCCCCACTTCGGCACACCCTGCGCCGTCTCCGCGTTCGGCGGCGCCGGTCGATCCGGCGCTCGCCTCGGTCGACGCGCTGTTCCAGGCCCTCTCCGCGACGCGCCCTGCGCCCGCGTCCCGCCCCGCGCCCGCTCCGGCGGCGCCCGCGTTCGCCCCTGCGGCGGCGTTCGCGCCCGCACCCGCCGTCGCCGTCGCACCCGCCGTCGCCGTCGCACCCGCCGTCGCCGTCGCACCCGCCGTCGCTCCCGCCGTCGCCCCCGCCCGTGCCCCCGCCCGCCCCGCCGACCCCGACGCGACCACCCGCTGGGAGACCGTCGTCGCCGTCCTCATGGAGACGCGCCCTGCGCTCGGCTCGGTGCTCCTCCACGCGTCGCCGTCGCGGGTCGGCCGCGACGAGATCGTGATCGCGTTCCCCGCCGGCTCGTTCTATCGGCGCCAGGCCGACGCCCCCGACGCCCGAGCCGCGATCGCCGAGATCGCCGAGCGCGTCCTCGGCGCGCGCCCCTCCGTGACCGTCATCGAGCGCGCGGGCAACGACCCCGGCGGCCAGACCATCGCCGAGCTCGAGGCCGAGCGTCAGCGCGCGCGCTGGGAAGCGACGAAGAAGAAGGCGCTGAACCACCCGATGGTCGTCGAGGCGCTCTCTGTGTTCGAAGCGCGCCCCGAGGCCGCCGAGGTGCGCCTCGAGGGCGATTGAGCGCGTTGTGCCGCTCGGCCCTCTGAGTAACAATCGCCCCCCTTCCAACCCCGGAGCGAAGCAGATCCGATGAGCACGCATTTCCGCGGCGGCATGAGCGAGCTGATGCGCCAGGCCAGCCGCCTGCAGCGCAAGATCGAGAAGCGCAAGCAGGAGCTCCAGAGCGAGGTCGTCGAGGCCGGCGCCGGCAACGACCAGGTCAAGGTGAAGGTCAACGGCGCGAAGGAGCTCGTCTCGATCGAGATCGCGCCCGAGCTCCTCAAGGGCGAGGACCTCTCGATGGTCCAGGACCTCGTCGTCGCGGCGGTGAACGCCGGCATGAAGAAGGCGAACGAGGTCGTCGACGCCGAGCTCGAGAAGGTCACCGGCGGCCTGAAGATCCCCGGCCTGTTCTGATTCCCCGGGGGGCTCCGCCCCCCTGTCGACCCCCGGCCGCTCCTGATCCCGGGGGGCTCCGCCCCCCTGTCGACCCCCGGCCTCTTCTGACTTCCCCGGGGGGCTCCGCCCCCCGTCGACTCCCGGCCGCTCCGCGCTGCGCGGGGTCCCCTACACCCCCTTGCGACGGTCGGCGGGCGCGCGCGGCTTGCGGCCGCGCACGTCGCCCGCAGGTGCTCGATCGAACATGGACGATCCGCTCGCCGAGCTCGTGATGCTGCTCGCGCGCCTTCCCGGCATCGGGGAGCGCACCGCGACGCGCCTCGCGCACTACGTGCTCGGCGCGGATCCCCAGTACGCCGCCGCGCTCGGCGCCTCGATCGCGCAGATCCACGAGCGCGTCCGGCACTGCGAGCGCTGCGGCAACTGGGCGCTCGATCCGCTCTGTCGCGTGTGCGCGGACCCGCGGCGCGACCCCGGCGTGCTGTGCGTCGTCGCGCGCGTGCCCGACCTCGCCGCGATCGAGAAGAGCGGCACGTTCCGCGGCCGCTACCACGTGCTCCACGCGCTGCTCGCGCCGCTCGACGGCATCGGCCCCGACGCGATCGACGTCGATCGCCTGATCACGCGCGTGCGCGAAGAGGGCGTGCGCGAGGTCGTCGTCGCGACGCCGCTCAGCGTCGAGGGCGAGGCGACCGCGCTCTACCTCGCGCAGTCGCTCAAGCCGTTCGGCGCGCGCGTGTCGCGCATCGCGAGCGGCCTGCCGCACGGGGGCGAGCTCGAGTTCGCCGATCAGATCACGCTCGGCCGCGCGCTCGACGGCCGACGCGAGCTTTGACGCTCGCGCTCGCCGCGATTTCTCGGCAGTCTCTCTGACCCGAGACATGCCGGCGCCCACGACGAGCTCGAGCGATCCCGCGACCGTGCGGCGCTACGCCGACGCCGGGCTCGCGCTCCTCGTCGTGCTGATCGTCGGGATGATGATCGTCCCGCTGCCGACACCGCTCCTCGACGTGCTGCTCGCGGGGAACGTGTCGCTCGCGATCGTGATCCTGCTCGTCGCGATGTACGTGCCCGACGCGCTCGCGTTCACGTCGTTCCCGACGATCCTGCTGATCACGACGCTCTTCCGGCTCGCGCTCAACGTGAGCTCGACGCGCCTCATCCTGCTGCAGGCCGACGCGGGCGAGGTGATCCGCGCGTTCGGCGACTTCGTGGTGCAGGGCAACTACGTCGTCGGCGCGGTCGTGTTCCTGATCCTCACGCTGATCCAGTTCATGGTGATCGCGCGCGGCAGCGAGCGCGTGGCCGAGGTGGGCGCGCGCTTCGCGCTCGACGCGATGCCCGGCAAGCAGATGGCGATCGACGCCGATCTGCGCAGCGGCGCGCTCGGTCACGACGAAGCGCGGCGGCGGCGTCGCTTGCTGCAGCGCGAGAGCCAGTTCTACGGCGCGATGGACGGCGCCATGAAGTTCGTGAAGGGCGATGCGATCGCCGGGATCGTCATCACCGGCGTGAACATCGTGTTCGGCGTCGTGATCGGCGTCGCGATGCACGACATGGGCGCGCTCGAGAGCCTGCAGCGCTACGGGCTGCTGACGATCGGCGACGGGCTCGTCTCGCAGATCCCGTCGCTGCTGATCTCGACCGCGGCGGGCCTCGTGGTCACGCGCGTCGCGTCCGAGGACGAGCAGAGCTCGCTCGGCGGCGACGTGGGGCGGCAGATCTTCGGCAACCCTCGCGCCCTCGCGATCGCGTCGGGGTTCCTCGTGCTGCTCGCGATCGTGCCCGGGCTGCCTCCCGCGCCGTTCGTGGTGCTCGCGGCGGTGTTCGGGGGTGTCGCGTGGCGGCTCTCGCGGCGCGCGCCGCGCGTCGACGTGCGCGACGTCGAGCGCTCACCGCGCCTCGTGCCGATCACGATCGAGCTCGGCGCCGCGCTCGCTGCGGGGCTCGACGGGCTCCTCGAGCGCGACGTCCCCGCGCTGCGTGATCGCCTCTTTGCGTCGCTCGGGGTGGTGCTGCCCGAGGTGCGCGCCCACGCGAGCAGCACGCTCGCGCCGCGCGACTACGCCATCCACCTGCACGAGATCCCGGTCGCGCGCGGAGAGCTCGCGGACGACGAGCTCGTCGCGATCCTCGAGCGCGCGGTGCGGCGCCGCGCGGCGGACCTCGTAGGCCTGCAAGAGGTGCAGTCGATGCTCGACCAGCTCGAGCGCACGCACCCCGCGCTGGTCCGCCACGTCGTGCCCAAGCCGATCGCGCTGCCGCTGCTCGCCGACGTGCTGCGGCGGCTGGTCGACGAGGGCGTCTCGATCCGCCCGCTCCGCGAGATCCTCGAGGCGCTCGCGACCGCGACCGCGACGGATCCGGCCGCGCTCGCGGACTCGCTTCGCGTCGCGCTGCGCCGACACCTCACGCACGCGCACGCCGACGGCGGCGTGCTCGAGGTGCTCGTGCTCGACCCCGAGATCGAGGAGACCCTGCGCGATGGCCTGCAGCGCAGCGGCGCGCTCGCGCTGCCGCCCTCGACCGCGCGCGACGTCGTCGCCGTCGTGCGACGTGCGGTCTCGTCGCGCGAGGGCCGCGTCCCGCCGCTGCTCACGCAGCCCGACGTGCGCCGCGCGCTGCGGCGCCTGCTCGAGGTGGAGCTGCCGGACGTCGCCGTCCTCGCGTACACGGAGCTCGATCCCGCCGTCACCGTGAAGACCGTCGGGCGGGTCGCGTTGTGAACGCCGGGTCACGTCGAGCGCACCGCGGTTGTCGATCGCGGGCGAATCGAGCGGGATCCCCATCGAAAACGCGAGGCACGGCAGCTAGCATCGCGTGGCACCAGAGTTGCTCGACCGCGACGCCAGTGCCGCTGGCCCGCCTCCACCGGGGGTTCGACTCGCGATGACCAACCGCATCCTTTGTGCTCTGTCCGTCCTCGGCGTCGCCGCCGCGCTCCTCGCGCCTTCGATGCGCGCCGAGGCTCAGTGCCGGCCCGACGACATCTTCTGCGCGGAGCTCCGCATCGGCCCCGCGCAGCCGCCTCCTCCGCCGCCGGTCGTCGTACAGCCGCCGCCGGTGGTCGTGCAGCCGCCGCCCCCGCCGGTGGTCGTGCAGCCGCCTCCGCCGCAGCCGCCGGTGGTGATCGTGCAGCCGGCGCAGCCGCCGCCCCCGCCGCCGCGCGTGGTCGTCGTGCGCCCCGCGCAGCCTCCGCCGCCGCCGGTCGTGCAGGTGCAGGTCGAGCGCCGCCGCGTGGTGCGCTACGAGCTCGTGCCCGAGTTCGACATCGGCGTGCACATCGCGCTCGCCGGTCTGATGACCGAGAACGTGGGGATGGGCGGCTTCCAGGGCGCGTTCCGCCTACGCCCCATCCGCCACCTCGCGATCGACATCGGCGCGGGCATCTTCGGCGGTGAGAGCCTCAACTACGGCGCCGACAGCGGCGGCCGCTGGGAGGTCCCGTTCACCGCGAACCTGCTCTTCTTCTTCAACCCGCAGCACCGGTTCCAGGTCTACGCGCTCGTCGGTGCGGGCGTGTCGATCGCCGGGCAGGAGACGCGCCTCGGCGAGCGTGAGCTCGAGTACGTGGGCGGCGAGGCCGGCCTCGGCTTCGAGTGGCGCATCGGCCGCCACTTCGCGCTGAACCTCGATGCGCGTGGGTTCCTGCGCCAGCACGTCGGCGACGGGTACGAGTTCGTGCGCCGCGGCGAGGACGGCGAGCTCGAGGGCACGAACCTCTCGGGCGGCTTCTACGGCACCGTCGGCATGACGTTCTACTTCGGCGGCTGAGCCTCTCGTCGCCGAGCCCGAACGCCGGACGCCCCGATCTCCTCGCGGAGGTCGGGGCGTCGTGCGTTTCACTTCCGGTTCAGCAGCCGGCTGATCAGGCCCTTGGGCTGCGTGCCCGGAGGCGGCGGGGGCGGCGCCGACGAGGGCATCGCCGGCGGGATCTGGGAGCGCGGGATGCGGCCCTCGCCGTCGTCGCTCGAGCCGACGCTGGACTCGCCCTCGCCGAGCTCGACGTCGTCGAGCACCAGCACGTCCTCGTCGATCATCAGCTCGAACTCGCCGGACGGCGGCATGTCCGAGGGCTCGACCGCATTCGACATCGGCTCGCCCACGATGGAGTCGAGCTGCGCGTCGAGCACGTCGCCCGGCGGGCGCGGCGGGAGCGAGCTGCGCGGCGCGAGCGGATCGCCGAAGAGCGCGGTCGCGTCGTCGTCGTCGAGCGGACGGCTGCCATCGAGGCCGTGACCGCCCGCCGCGAGCGCCTCCTGCAGATCCGCGCCGAGGAGATCCGCGAGGTCCTGGTGCGCGGCCGGCTCGGCCTCGGGGCGCGCATCGTCGAACAGGTCCGCGAGCGCGCCCGGCGCGACGCTGCCGGGCGGCGGCGCGATCGACGCGTCGTCGAAGAGGTTCGCGAGCGGTCGATCGTCGCGCGTCAGCGGAGGCAGCGCCACCTCGCCGGTCGGCTCCTCGCCGATGACCTCGTCGCTCGAGAGCAGCGCGTTCTCGAGGCTGTTCGGATCGCGGATGTCGGTCGTGTCCTCGAACGCCTCGGCGGCCGCGCCGGGCGGCGTGGTGTCGGGCGCGGGCGCCTCGGACGGAGCGCGCGCAGGGCGTACCGAAGCCGCGCGGCGCGGGGGCGGCGGGATGTCGCGGGCCTGCGCCGCCGCGGCTCGGATCGCGGCCACGCGCGCGGCGATCGCGGGCGACGCGTCGGTCGGCTCTTCCTCGACCGGCGGCGCGTTGCGGGTCGCCGTCGGCGGATCGTCGGCGTCGAGCTCGAGCACCGGCGGCAGCGCCGCGCCGCGGAGGAGCTCGTCGGGCAGCTGGACCAGGCCGGAGCC
Organism: Sandaracinus amylolyticus; assembly: GCF_000737325.1. Classification (NCBI taxonomy): domain Bacteria; kingdom Pseudomonadati; phylum Myxococcota; order Polyangiales; family Sandaracinaceae; genus Sandaracinus; species Sandaracinus amylolyticus. The sequence goes on along the minus strand of NZ_CP011125.1, from coordinate 5,794,469 downwards.
GTCTTCGGGAGGCGGCTCGATCGGGGCGGGGCGCTCCCACGTCGCCGGCTTCGCGATCATGCCCGGCGGCGGGACCGTCTCGACGCGCGGCGCTGCGGGGATGCTCGCCGGGCGCGGGAAGCTCGACGCCGGGCGCGCGGGCGGCGGCGGCGGCCTCGCGGTGAGGGGCCGCGGCGGCGGAGGCGGCGTGGGCGGACGAGCTCGCGCGGGCTCGGGCGCGGCGGCCTCGGTGCGCTCGGGCTGCGGAGGCTCGGAGCGCCTCTCGGAGAGGCCGTCGAGCACCGCGTCGATCGCGTCCAGCGAGCTCGGCGCGGCGTCGCGCGCGCGCCGGATCACGGCTCCGAGCACGTCGTCGCCCTTGCCGAACGACGCGAGCTCGCGGTCGACGTCGGCGAGCCGCTCCGGGGTACCCATGCGGGCGTCGATGGTGCCCCGGAACTAGGCGCGCCGTAAAGGCCGACGTCGCGTCGCCGCCGGGGGCCCGAGCTCGGGCTCGAGGTACCGCCGCACCAGCGTCTTCAGCTCTTCCCGCATCGCGCCGCGCAGCGAGGGCGCGCTGCGCTCGGACACGAACATCGCCGACGCGAACGTCTGCACGATCACCGTCGCGAGCAGGCGCGGGCGGCGCTCCGGGAGGTGCGGCGCGCGCTTCGCGAGCAGCTGCGCGAGGCGCTCGATGATCTCGCGGGTGAGCGCGTCGTCGCGCTCCTCGTAGAGCGGGTACAGCGCGAAGTTCACGACCACCGCGCGGAACGCCGGATCGCTCGCGTGGAGCGCCGCGAACGCGTCCACCGCGCCGTCGATCAGCGCGGGCCACGGGGTCTCGTCGGGCACCGCCGCGAAGAGCGCGTCGAACGCCTCGCGCGAGCGCTCGAGCGTGCGCTCCGCGACCGCCTCGAAGAGCGCGGTCTTGTTCGGGAAGAACTGGTAGACCGACCCGATCGACGTCTGCGCGTGCTCCGCGATGCCCTCGACCGTCGTCGCCTCGAAGCCCGCCTCCGCGAAGAGCGTCGCGGCCGCGTCGAGGATCGCGTCGTAGCGCCGGCGGCTGCGCGCCTGCACCGGGACGCGCCGTTCCTTCTCGCTGTCGCTCGGTCTCGCCACGCGGGGGTTGCGCGAATGTGAGGCACCCCTCACGTTTCGTCGAACGTGAGGACCGCCTCACGTTCTGCTCCGGGAGGTGCGAGATGGACGCGAGGCCCTACGAGTCGATGCCGACACTCCCGGGCGGGCTGCCGCTGCTCGGGCACTGGCCCGAGATCATCCACGACGTCTTCGGGTTCCTCGAGCGCGCCGCCGAGCGCGCCGACGTGGTGCGCGTGCGCTTCGTCCACGAGCGCGCCGTCATCACCCACGACCCCGCGATGATCCAGCACGTGCTCCAGCAGAGCCCGCGCCTCTACGCCAAGAGCCGCAACTACGCGGGCATGAAGAAGGTCGTCGGCGAGGGGCTGCTCACGAGCGAGGGCGACTTCTGGAAGCGCCAGCGCAAGCTCGCGCAGCCCGCGTTCCACCACGCGAAGCTGCGCGGCATCACGCGCACGATGGCCTCTGCCACCGAGGACATGCTCGCGCGCTGGCGCACGTGGGAGGACGGGCGGCCCTTCGATCTCCACGAGGAGATGATGCGCGTCACGCTGCGCATCGCGGGGCTCTCGCTCTTCGGCGCGGATCTCGACGGCGAGTCGCGCGAGATCGGCGCGGCGCTCGGCGTGATCCTCCCGTGGGTCAACGGGATCATCCAGGAGCCGTTCCGCCCGCCGCTGTGGATCCCGACGCGCGAGAACCGCGCGCTCCGCGAGGCGCTCGCGACGCTCGATCGCCTCGTCTATCGCATCGTCGAGGAGCGCCGCCGCAGCGATCCCGAGCACCAGCGCGACGACCTGCTCTCGATGCTCATGGCCGCGACCGACGACGAGGGCGGCGGGGGCATGAGCGATCGCCAGCTGCGCGACGAGATCCTCACCGCCGTGCTCGCGGGGCACGAGACCACCGCGAACGCGCTCGCGTGGACCGGCATGTTGCTCGCGCGCCATCCCGAGATCGGCGCGCGCGTCGAGCGCGAGGCGAGCGCGGTGCTCGGTGATCGCACCCCGAGCGTCGACGACCTCTCGAAGCTCGAGCTCTGCGATCGCGTGGTGAGCGAGTCGATGCGCCTCTATCCGCCAGCGTGGGAGTTCGAGCGCGAGGCGCTGGTCGACGACGTCGCCGCGGGATGGCGCATCCCGAAGGGCACGGTCGTGATGATCGCGCCGTGGACGCTGCATCGCTCGCCGCGCTTCTGGGACGAGCCCGCGCGCTTCGATCCCGATCGCTTCCTGCCCGAGCGCTCGGCCGGTCGACCGCGCTACGCGTACCTGCCCTTCGGCGACGGACCGCGCGTCTGCATCGGCAAGGCGTTCGCGATGATGGAGTCGAAGCTCCTGCTCGCGATGATGGCGCGCGAGGTGCGCTTCGAGCTCGAGCCCGGCGCGCACGTGCGCCCCGAGCCGAGCGTCACGCTGCGCGCCCGGGGCGGCGTGCCGATGCGCTTCCGGCGCACCGCCCCCGCGCCCTTCGTCGATCAGACCACGAGCGCGTAGACGCGCTGCACCGCGTCGCCGAGCTTGCTCGGATCGGTGCCGCCCGCCTGCGCGAAGTCGGGGCGGCCACCGCCGCCCCCGCCGACCACCGCGGCCGCGTCCTTCACGATGTCGCCCGCCTTGAAGCGGCTCGTGACGTCCTTGCTCACGCTGCACGCGAGGATCGCCTTGCCGTCCTTGGTCGCCGAGCCGAGCAGCACCACCGCCGGCGCGAGCTTGTCGCGCAGCTGATCCGCGAGCTCGCGCAGCGCCTTCGCGTCGCCGAGATCGACGGTCGCGCCGAGCACCTTCACGCCCGCCTGCTCGCGCGCCTGCGTCGTGAGATCGCCGCCGCCCGCGCCGCCGCTCACCAGCTTGTGCTGCAGCCGCTCGATCTCGCGCTGCAGCTCCTTCTGCGTCGCGAGGAGCTTCTCGACCTTCTCCTTCGTCTGCGACGGAGTGCCCTTGAGCAGCGCCGCGGTCTCGCCGAGATCGCGCTCGAGGCCGCGCGCCCAGGTGAGCGCGCCCTTGCCCGTGACCGCCTCGATGCGCCGCACGCCCGCGGCGACACCGCCCTCGCTCACGATCTTGAAGAGGCCGATGTCGCCGGTGCGCGACGCGTGGGTGCCGCCGCAGAGCTCGATCGAGTCGCTCGTCATGCGCAGCATGCGCACGACCTCGCCGTACTTCTCCTCGAAGATGCCGATCGCGCCCTTCGCCTTCGCCTCGGCCATCGGGAGCACCTCGGTCTCGATCGGCGCGTTCAGCAGCACCTTCTCGTTCACGAGGTCCTCGATGCGCTGCACCTCGTCGAGCGTCAGCGGGCGCGAGCCCGAGTAGTCGAAGCGCAGGCGATCGGGCGAGACGAGCGAGCCCTTCTGGAGCGCCGCCGGGCCGAGCACGGTGCGCAGCGCGTAGTGCAGCAGGTGCGTCGCGCTGTGGTTGCGGCGCGTCGCGCTGCGGCGGGTGTGATCGACCTCGAGCTCGACCTTCGCGCCGACCTCGAGCGTGCCCTTCGTGAGCTTGCCCTTGTGCACGAAGAGGCCCTCGACGGGCTTCTGCGTGTCGCTCACCTCGAACGTCGCGTCGCCCGCGCGGATCACGCCGCGATCGCCGACCTGACCGCCGCCCTCGCCGTAGAACGGCGTGCTCTTGGTGACGATCTCGCCCTCGTCGCCCTCGCGCAGCACCTTCACCTCGGCGCCGCCCGAGAGCAGCGCCGTGATCGTCGAGCCGTCGCGCTCGCGCTCGTAGCCGGTGAACGTCGTCGCGCCGACGCGCTGCGCGATGGCGTAGTGCACCGCCGCGACGCCCTCGCCCTGACGGATCGGTCCGCCGCCGCCGCGGCTGCGCTTGCGCGCTTCCTCGCGCTCCGCCTTGTAGCCGTCCTCGTCGACGGTGAAGCCCTGCTCGCGACCGATCTGCTGCTGCAGGTCGAGCGGGAAGCCGAACGTGTCGTGCAGCTTGAACGCCGCCGCGCCGCCGAGCGTCGCCTGGCCGTTCGTCTCTTCCTGCAGGATCTCGAGGCCGCGCTTGAGCGTCTGGCGGAAGCCGCGCTCCTCGTTCTGCGTGACCGCGGAGATGAGCTCGCGCGTCTCGCGCAGCTCCGGGTACTGCTCGCCCATCAGGTCGACGACGCGCAGCGCCACCTCGTGCAGGAAGAGCCGCTCGATGCCGAGCATGTGCCCGAAGCGGATCGCGCGGCGCATGATCGAGCGCAGCACGCTCTCGCGCCCGTCCTTGTCGGGCTGCACGCCCTCCGCGATGCAGAACGCGGTCGCGCGTGCGTGGTCCGCGATGACGCGCATCGCGACGTCGTCGCGCGACATCGTGCCGCCGTACGGCTTGCCGCTGATCTGCGACGCGAGCTCGACCAGCGGGCGCAGCAGATCGGTGTCGTAGTTCGACACGACGCCCTGCACCGCGGCGGTGATGCGCTCGAGGCCCATGCCGGTGTCGACGCTCTGCGCGGGGAGCGGCGTCAGCGTGCCGTCCGCGAAGCGCTCGAACTGCATGAACACGTTGTTCCAGATCTCGACCCAGCCCGCGCCGTCCTCGCCCGGCTCCTGGCCGAACTTCGCGAGGTCGGGCTCGCCCGCGCCCATCCAGAAGTGGATCTCGGTGCACGGCCCGCAGGGGCCGGTGTCGCCCATCGACCAGAAGTTGTCGGCCTTGCCGAGCCGGATGATCCGCTCGGGCCCGAAGCCCGTGACCTCCGCCCAGATCTGTGCGGCCTCGTCGTCCGCGGGCAGCCCCGGCTCGCCCTCGAAGACCGTGACGACGAGCTTCTCCTTCGGCAGCGCGCACGTGCCGACGACGAACTCCCACGCCCACGCGATCGCGTCGCGCTTGAAGTAGTCGCCGAACGAGAAGTTCCCGAGCATCTCGAAGAACGTGTGGTGACGCGCGGTCACGCCCACGTTGTCGAGGTCGTTGTGCTTGCCCTTCACGCGCATGCACTTCTGCGACGTGGTCGCGCGCTTGTACGGGCGCTGATCCTTGCCGGTGAAGACGTCCTTGAACTGCACCATCCCGGCGTTCGCGAAGTACAGCGTCGGGTCGTTCGGCGGGACCAGCGGTCCGCTCGCGAGGCGGGTGTGGCCGCGCTGCTCGAAGTGACGCAGGAACGCTTCGCGGATCTCTCGAGAGGTCTTCATTCGTCGGCTCTTCGGGTCGGTCGCCAGTTGTGAAGCCGGTGAAACTGGCCGGCAACGTGGGTGGTCTCGAGCTTCGGCCTTCCGCGCTCGTGGAGCTGGATGCGGGCGCGCCGCACTCTAAGTGATCGCGTCGGCGGCGGGGGGCCGTCGTGGCTCCGTGGTCGGGGGCCGGGGGGCTCGATGCGACCGTCGATCGATGATTCGGAGAGCGAGCCAGGAGGGCTCCGCTCGGGGGTTCGACGTTCCGGTGCCGAAGATCCGCGCATCGCGCACGCGCTCGGGCGGGTGGGGCGCATCGTGCGGCGCAAGTGGCGGCTCGACGCGTTGCTCGGGATCGGCGGGATGGCGGCGGTGTACGCGGCGACGCACCGCAACGGGCACCGCGTCGCGCTGAAGATGCTGCACCCGTGGCTGCTCGCGTGGCCCGACGCGCGCGAGCGCTTCCTGCGCGAGAGCTACGTCGCGAACTCGATCGCGCACCCCGGCGTCGTGCCGGTCGCCGACGACGACGAGGCGGAGGACGGCGCGCCCTTCCTCGTGATGGAGCTGCTGCACGGCGAGAGCCTCGAGGATCGCGTCGCGCGGCTCGGGCCGATGGCGTTCTCGGAGGCGCTGCTCGTCGCGCGCGATCTGCTCGACGTGCTCGCGGCAGCGCACGCCGCGAGCGTCGTGCACCGCGACGTGAAGCCCGACAACGTGTTCCTCGAGCGCGCCCAGCCGCGCGGGCGGCTGCGCCTGCTCGACTTCGGGATCGCGCGCCTGCGCGAGATCGCGGGCGAGGGCGGGGAGACCCGCCAGGGCGCGCTGCTCGGGACGCCCGCGTACATGTCGCCCGAGCAGGCGCTCGGTCAGTGGCATCGCGTCGACGCGCGCACCGATCTCTGGGCGGTCGGCGCGACGCTGTTCGCGATGATCGCGGGGCGCGCGCCGCGTCGCGGCGACGACGTGCGCGCGCTGATCGCCGCGTCGCAGGAGCCGCTGCCCGATCTGCGCGACGTGGTGCCCGACGCGCCCGAGGCGCTCGCGAAGCTCGTCGCGACGGCGACCGCGTACGAGCGCGACGCGCGCTTCGCCGACGCGGTGCGGATGCGCGACGCGGTGGATCGCTGCCGGCGCGACATCTCGGTGACCGACACCGCGATCTCGCTCGGCCGGCTCGCCGAGACCATCGGCGGCGCGCCGAAGGCCGCGGCGCCGCCCGACACCGAGGAGTTCGAGCGCGCGGATCTCGCGCTCTCGAGCTCGACCCCGTTCGACGACGAAGATCCGACGCACTTCGAGCCGATCGCGGAGGCGCTCGCGGCGCTGCGTCGCGAGGCGGGCGAGGACGATCCGACCGCGTTCCTCACGCGCGGCGCGGTCGCGAAGGAGCTCGCGGAGCACGCGCGCGCCGAGGTCGAGCAGGCGTGCTCGAGCCCGCAGGCCGCCGCGAAGACACCGGTGCCGGCGAGCGCGCCGATCCCGCCGCCCGCGCGGCCGACGCTCGAGCTCGACGCGCGCTGGGTGGTGGCGATCGTGCTGGCGCTGCTGGCGCTCTCGGGGGTGATCGCGCTGGTGGTGAGCCGGATCGCGCGCTGAGGCGCGTCTCGGTCGCGCGCCGGTGGCGGTGGCGCGGGTGCGCGGAAAACGGAGTGTCTCCGGAGCTTGCGGGGACGGCGTCGACGGTCTGGCGCGCGTGCACGAGCCCACTGCACGCCTGCACGAGACCACCGCGGGCGCGTTCGGGGCTCGGTGTCGAAGCGGCTCACGTCGTCGTCGCCCGGCCGACCACGACCACGCTCACGACCACGAACCACGACGGCTCGGCTCGCGGCGATGGCGGGGCGCGCGTCAGCGGAACGCGTAGCCGAGGTACACGCCCCAGCGGACGTAGTGGTCGGTCACGGTGTCGCGGATGCCGCCGACGACGTTGCCCGATGCGTCGACGGGCCACGGCTCCCACAGGTTGTCGTCCATGTACTGCTGATCCGGCGGGAGCTCGGGGCAGCCGCCCGGCGTCGCGCAGCCGACCTGACCGCGGTACGTGGTCTGGAACATGAAGTACTCGAAGCGCAGCGCGACGAACGCGCCCTCCGCGAGCCACGTCGCTTCGTGCCGCAGCTCCGCGCCGGTGAGCAGGCCGGTCGCGGGGCCGGTGTCGATGCCCCAGACCTCGCGCGTCCTCGCGCCGATCTGCAGGCCCACGCGGTAGTCGGCGCGCAGCGCGACCACGAGCGCGTCGGGCACCAGCGCGACCTCGAAGCCGCCGCCGAGCGAGAGGTACTGGTGCTCGACCGGCGGGATGATCGCGTCGAGATCGATGAGCTGCAGCGTCGTGGGGTCGAGCGCGAACGTCGACACGCCCCAGAGCACCTCGAGCATCAGCTGGAAGTCGCCGCGTCGATCGCCCACGCGATAGCGACCGCGCAGGCCCGCCTGCGCGTCGAGCTGCTCGGTCCCGATCTCGATGCGCCCGTCGCCCGCGCACTCCGCCGCGCTGCGGCGACAGCCGAACGACGAGACGAGCACCGAGTGGCGGAACGAGACGAGCACGCCGAGCCACGGGAACACCTGATCGCCGAGCGCGCCCGGGTAGAGCTCCGCCTCGACGCCGAGCTCCGCGTGCCCGATGCCGCTCGACGTGTAGCCGCGCGACTCGTCGTAGAGCGCGGTCGCGGGATCGGCGGCGGGCTGTCCGCGCCGCACCGCGTAGACCGTGGCGTTCGCCGACATCGAGCGCCACAGCGAGCCCGCGGAGAGCGAGAGGCGGAACGAGTCGTAGCGGCCGACGGTGCTCGGCGGGGCGGGCTCCTCCGGGTCTGCGTCCTCGTCGTCGATGGGCGTCTCGTCGTCGAGCGGGGGCGGCTCCTCGTCGTCGTCGCCCTGACGCGGCACGACGCTCGACGGCGGCGGTGCGGTGCCCGGGACGCTCGTGCGCTCGAGGTGGGGCCGCAGCCGGGTCGCGCCGCCGCGGCCGACGCCGTCCATCGCGCTGGTGGTGCGGCCGCTCCAGCCCTCGCTCGCGAGGTGCTCGCCGTTCGTCGCGTTGCGCACGCGCACCACGAGGCGCCAGGTGCGCCGCGATCGCGACACGGTGCCGGCGACGAACGCGCGCGCGTCGAGCGCGGCGGCGAGGCGCACGTAGTCCTCGCGCGTCTCGGGCTGCGACATGCCGAGCTCGCGCGTGGTGCGCCAGACGATCGTCTCGTCGACGACGATCCACCCCGCGGCCTCGAGGTTCGCGACGAGCGCGCTGCGCAAGCGGCTCGCGCGTGGACCGCGGAAGCGCTCGACGACGATGCGCCGCGACCCGTCGGCCGCCTGGGCGGACGCCACCGAGCACGCAGCGAACGCGATCGCCGAGGAGACGAGGCACGCGAGCGCGCGCCGCAGGAAGAGCCGCACCATCGTCTCGGCGGAGCGTACCAGAGCGGGCGCTTCCGAGCGGGGGTGGTGGGACTCGGAGAGCGCGAGAAAACGACCGACCACGACGACGACCAAGACCACGACCACGTGGGGCGGTCGCCTGTCACCCATGTCCTGTCGGGACGGCCACGCGGCGGGCCACCTGTCACCCCTGTCCTGTCCTCGGCAGGCGCGTGGTCGTGGACGTGAACGTGGTCGTGAGCGGCCGTTTTCCTCGGCCCCGAAGCCGCGGCCGACCACGACCACGACGACGCAGCGCGTGACCCATCACCCATGTCGTGTCCTCGACGCCCACGCAGCAGACGACCTGTCACCCATGTCGTGTCCTCGACGCCCACGCAGCGCGCGACCTGTCACCCATGTCGTGTCCTCGACACGATCGTGGACGTGGACGTGGACGTGGTCGTGGTCGTGGTCGTCCGACGTGGTCGTGGTCGTGGTCGTGGTCGTCCGACGTGGTCGTCGTCGTAGACGCCGCCCGCCGTCGTGAACGCCCGTTCGCCGCCGGCGACGGGCGTCAGTCGTTCGCCGTGGTACACGTCGGCCGCCACCTGCGAGGTAGTGGAGCGCCATGCTGAGCGTCCTGCGCGTGCGTCAGCTCGCGATCATCGACGAGCTCGAGGTCGTGTTCGGCCCAGGGCTGAACGTCCTCACCGGCGAGACCGGGGCCGGCAAGTCGATCCTCGTCGACGCGCTGCAGCTCGTGCTCGGCGGGCGCGGTCGGCCCGAGATGGTGCGCACCGGCGCGCCGCAGGCCGAGGTCGAGGCGCTCTTCGACGTCGGCGACGATCCCGTCGCGATCGATCGGCTCCGCGCGGCGGGGATCGAGACCGAGGGCGGCGAGCTGATCGTGCGGCGCGTGGTCTCGGCCCAGGGGCGCACCCGCGCGTACGTGAACGGGACGATGGCGACCCAGGCGCAGCTCGCGGAGCTGGCCGCGGGGATGGCGGACATCTCGTCGCAGCACGAGCACCACACGCTCGTCGATCCCGCCACGCACCTCGGGTACCTCGACGCGTTCGGTCGGCTCGAAGGGCTGCGCGGCGAGGTCGGCGAGGCGTTTCGCGCGCTCGAGGCCGCGGATCGCGCGCTCGCCGAGGCGCAGGCGCGGGTGAAGGGGCGAGGGGAGCGCGAGGACGTGCTGCGCTTCCAGATCAAGGAGATCGACGATCTGTCGCCGCGGCCGGGTGAGCTCGCCGCGCTGGCGGAGGAGCGGGAGCGGCTGCGCTACGCGGAGAAGCTCGTGACATCGGCGGGCGCGGCGGAGGACGCGATCTACGCGCGCGACGGAGCGATCTGCGAGGAGCTCTCGTCGCTCGCGGCGCGCCTCTCGGAGGCGGCGGACATCGACGCGCGGCTCGCGCCCATGCTCGCCGGGATCGAGGCGGCGCGCGCGCAGCTGGAGGAGGCGGCGCGCGATCTCGGGCAGTACGCGCGCGACGTGACGATGGATCCGGAGCGCCTCGCCGAAGCGGACGAGCGGCTGCACCGGCTCACGCGCCTCGCGAAGAAGTACGCGGGCAACGCGGGGGAGGGCGCGGAGGAGGCGATCCTCGCGCAGCGCGACCACCTCGCGACCGAGCTCGCGGAGCTGGACTCGGCGGAGGAGCGCATCGCGGAGCTCGAGGCCGCGCGCGCGAAGGCGCTCGCGAAGGCGGGCGAGCTCGCGAAAGCGCTCTCGAAGAAGCGCCACGACGCAGCGAGCAAGCTGGGCACGGCGATCTCGACGGAGCTCGCCTCGCTGGGCATGGGCGGCGCGAAGGTGAGCATCCACGTCGCGCGGCTCGAGGGCGGCCGTGTCGATGGAGCCCGAGGCGAGCTCTCGGTCGACGGCTCGCGGCTGTCGGCGGGCGGGATCGATCGCGCGGAGTTCCTGATCTCGCCGAACAAGGGCGAGGAAGCGCGCCCGCTGCGCAAGGTGGCGAGCGGCGGCGAGCTCTCGCGGGCGATGCTCGCGATCAAGCGTGTGCTCGCGGGGCTCGGACCGGCGGGGCTCTACGTGTTCGACGAGGTCGACACCGGCGTGGGCGGCGCGGTCGCGGAGGTGATCGGGCGCAAGCTGAAGGAGGTCGCGCGGCACCATCAGGTGCTCTGCGTGACGCACCTGGCGCCGATCGCGGTGTACGCGGATCGGCACTTCCTGGTGCGCAAGGACGTGGTCGGCGAGCGCACCCGGAGCGCGATCCTCGCGCTCGACGAGGGCGAGCGGCTCGAGGAGGTCGCGCGCATGCTCGGCGGCCTGAACATCACCAAGAAGACGCGGGACGCGGCGGCGGAGCTGCTGCGCGGCGCTCGCGCGTAGGGATTCCGCGGACCGCGAGCAGAACCTGCGCGCGATCGCGCGTATGCTCGACGATCGTGCGGCCTCGCTCAGTCGGTACGGGTGGGTCGGAGGTACGAGCAGCGCTCGTCGGCGCGGCGCTCGCCGTCGTCGGCGCGGCGTCGGGACCGTTCACGGCGCACGCGACCGAGCCCGACGCGACGGGCACGGACCGCACGCCCGACGCGCAGGGCGAGACGACGCCGCCGCGCAGCGACGCGCGCATCGAGCCGGGACCGCGCGACGAGGGGGAGCCGCCCGAGGTCGCGCTGTTCCCCGAGGACACGCTGGGCGCGTCGGCGGGCTGGGAGCTGCGGCCCGAGCCGGCGCCGAGCACGCTCGAGGAGCAGTCGGAGGAGGACCTCGACCGCTGGATGGACCGCGAGCTGCGCGACGACGCGGTGAGCGCGGGCGCGACCGACGGCTGGTACCACGCGCTCGGGCAGTCGATGCGACGCGAGTTCCGCCCGGACCTCGACGCGATGACGCGCGAGCGCCGGGCGGGCATGGACACGCTGCAGCGCGTGGCCGACGAGCTGGGACGCTACGCGCAGCGCCCGCAGCGTCCGATCGACCCGGGCGGGGTCTCGCCGAGCACGCTCTTCGCGCGGTCGCGCGAGGACGAAGCGGTGCAGGACAGCTTCGATCAGCGCAGCCCGCTGCACGCGCCGATCACGTGGCACCGCGTCGAGCTGCGGGTGACGCACGCGCCCGACGGGACGATCCTCGCGCTGCACGTGGTGCGCACGTCGGGGATGCCGTCGATGGATCGCGCCGCGGTGGAGGCGGTGCGCGCCGGCGCGACGAGCGCGCCGCGCCCGCCGCCGCGCGTGCACGGGGAGCGCCCGAATTTCGTGAGCGAGTGGGCGTTCGAGGTGGGCGACGTCGCGCCGCACTGGAACGTGGTCGGCGGCGTCGAGGGCCCGACCGGCGAGGGGATGCAGGGCGCGGCGCTCGGGCGGGGCGTGATGCGCACGAGCGTGTCGCTGCTGCGCGTGACCGACGCGATGCACCCGAGCGTCGAAGAGCGACGCGCGGAGCGGCGGCGCGAGCGCCGCGAACGCGACGAGCGTCCGCGGCGCTGACCGCGCTCCATCCGAGAAAATTCGGCTCGCCCGCCGGTCCCTGCCGTCAGCCCGCTTCGCGTGCTCCCGTCCGGGAACCGGCGGACGAGCACTCCGGCAGGGACTCAGGCGCCCTTGTGCACGAGCACGGGGCGCATCGTGCGCAGCACGCGCACCAGCTCGCGCTGGGCCCGCATCACGCGCTTCACGTCGTGGTAGGCGGACGGCGCTTCTTCGACGAGCTGCGCGGCCATGCGCGTGTCGTACGCCACGCCGTCCATCTGTCGCGCGAGCTCGCGCGCAGACACTCGACGTCGCGCTTCGCCGCGCGTCAGCGCGCGACCTGCGCCGTGCGCGCTGCTCGCCAGCGCGGGCGCGTGGCCGCGCCCTTCCGCGTGGTGGCTCGACGTGCCCATAGAGCCCGGGACGAGCACCGGCGCACCTTCGTGCGCCGGCACCGCGCCCTTGCGATGGACCCAGAGCGGCTCGCCGTCGTGTGTCTCGCGCGCGACGGCGTCGTGGTGGCACTCGATCCACGACGCCGAGTCCGGCGTCGCGTGGGTGTGCGTCGCGACGATCTCGGCGACGCGATCCGCGATGATGCGACGGCTCGCTCGCGCATAGGCGAGCGCGACGTCGAGGTCGTGCAGGTACGCGCGTCCTTCGTCGCTGTCCGCGTCGAGGCACGCGAAGCGCTCGAGATCGCGCGGCGCGCGCGCGACGTGCGCCTCCTGGATGGCGGGCCCGAGCGCGCGCGAGCCAGAGTGCACCATCAGCCAGAGCGCGCCGTCGGCTTCGTCTTCCTGGAGCTCGACGAAGTGGTTGCCGCGCCCGAGCGTGCCGAGCTGCACCGCGCCGTCGCGCGCGCGGATGCGCTCGAGCGCGCTCGTCGAGAGCGGCGGGCCCTCGAGAGCTCGCGTGGGCCCGCGGTGGGTCGGCACCGCGCGCGAGAGATCCGCGAGCACGCGCGCCGCGATCCGAGGATCACGCACGCGCTCGGCGGACGTACCGAGGGACATCGCGGCCACGCCGCAGCCGAGGTCGGAGCCGAGCAGCTCCGGCCTCAGCGTGCGGCGCGTCGCGATCGCAGTGCCGACGCATGCATCGCCGGCGAGGTGCACGTCGGGCATCACGGCGATGCGCACGACGTCGGGCGCGCGCGCGGCGCGCTCGAGGAAGCGGCGGACGTCCGCCGCGAGCGGCCCCGCGGACCAGATCGCGATGGGCGCGAGCGTCATCGCACCTCGTCTTCGGTCTTCGTGATCGCGTCGGCGTCGACCGTGGCGAGGACCACGAAGCCGAGCTCGGGCGCTCGCTTGCGGTTCACCTCGGTCGCGATCTCGCGCCGCAGGTAGGCGCGTGCTTCGGAGAGCGCCTCGCGCACCGACTCGCAGGCGTCGGCGGGCGCGGAGATCACCGCGAGCAGGTGGGCGTCGTCCGGGTTGGGGACGACCTCCATCAGACGCGCGTCGTCGAGGCGCGCGTCGTCGGCGCTCGCGAGGGCGAGCGAGAGGGCCTCGAAGGCCGCTGCATGCATCTTCTTGGAACGAGGATCGGACTCGGACGGGAACGCAGGACCGGCGCCGCGGGCGCGGCGCGGAGAACGCTTGCTCATGGAGGATCACCGTGGGCACGGATGGGTCACGTCGCGCGTCGTACGCATCGGCGTGGACCATCCACGACGAGCGCAGAGGCGCGCAGCTCCGCGCGAGGCCCGCGGGTCCTGTCGAGCGCGGCTCGAGCTCCTCAGGAGCGAGCGCGGCGGTTCGACGTGCCGGCGAGGCGCGACGCGGAGCGGTGTGACGCAAGAAGCACGGCGAGCCTCCTTTCCGGTGAGAGCGCCGGAAGATGCGCGGGCACGTGCTCGCACGCAAGCTCGTCAGCGATGGGCGTGTTCGTCCTTCGATTCGCGTTCGAGCTCGAGGCGCCGTCGTTCGACGACGTGGAGCGAGCGTTCCGGGCCGAGATCGGCCGGGGCCTCACGCACGTGGAGCCGGGGGCGCGGCACGGCGCGAGCCCGACGTTCCGCATTCGCGACGCGGAGGGATTCGTGCTCGTGGAGCAGCGCGGCGGCGAGTGGGTGCTGCACGCCGACATGCATCGCAGCGGCCCGCTTCCTCTCGCGCAGGACGTGCTTCGCGCGCTCGGCGGTCACCACCCACCTCGCAGCGCCGGCACCCCGCAGCAGCGCGATTTCGGCGAGGAGTGGTACGGCTGGTTGTTCGAAGGGGGCGATGTCCAGATGCGCACGGCGACGCACGCGGTCCGGGTGTGGCACGGGTTCCTCTCGCGCCTCGAAGAGCTCGCTCGGACTGACCTTGTCTCGATGCTCGAGGCTCGCGACGTCGCGGCATTCGAGCGCGCGCTGAGCGCGATCCCGCCCGAGGCGCTCGCCGACGGCCCGTTCGCAGACGCGCTCCCGCGCGTCCACGCCGAGCTCCTCACGTTCCTCGCCGGTGCGCGTGCGTCGCACCTCCTGGTCGACGTCCAGCTCGATGCGTGACCGTCGCCCTCGTGCGTCTCGCGGGTTCTTGCCCTAGATTCGCCCGCTTCCAACCGAGCTGCAGCCGATGCCCCACGAGTTCGAGCGGCGACGCACGTTCGCCATCATCGCCCACCCCGACGCGGGCAAGACCACGCTCACCGAGAAGCTGCTGCTCTACGGAGGCGCGATCCACACCGCGGGCGCGGTCCACGCGCGCAAGGCGCAGCGCGCCGCGACGTCCGACTGGATGGAGCTCGAGCGCAAGCGCGGCATCTCGATCACCAGCTCGGTGCTGCAGTTCGAGTACGGCGGCATCCGCTACAACCTGCTCGACACGCCGGGCCACCAGGACTTCAGCGAGGACACGTACCGCACGCTGACCGCGGCCGACTGCGCGATCATGCTCATCGACGCGGCGAAGGGCGTCGAGGAGCAGACGAAGAAGCTCTTCCACGTGTGCCGCCAGCGCGGCACGCCCATCGTCACGTTCGTGAACAAGCTCGATCGCCCGGCGCGCGATCCCTTCGCGCTGATGAGCGAGATCGAGGAAGTGCTCGGCATGCGCACCGTGCCGCGCACCTGGCCGATCGGCTCGGGCGAGGACTTCAAGGGCGTCTACGACGTCGACAGCAAGGGTGTGCTCACGTTCGATCGCACCGCGAAGAACGCGTCGCGCGTGCCGATGCAGACGAGCGGCATCGACGATCCGAAGATCGATCAGCTCGTGGGCGAGCAGCTCGCGAAGAACTTCCGCGACGAGGTCGAGCTCGTCACCGGCGCGGGCGACTCGTTCGATCAGGAGCGCTTCCTGAAGGGCGAGATCTCGCCGGTGTTCTTCGGCAGCGCGCTCACGAACTTCGGCGTCGAGCCGTTCCTCGAGGCGTTCCAGGACATCTGCCCGCAGCCCGGCGCGCGCGTGACGAACGTGGGGAAGGTCGAGCCCGGCGAGGATCGCTTCGCGGCGTTCGTCTTCAAGGTCCAGGCGAACATGGACCCGAACCATCGCGATCGGATCGCGTTCGTGCGCATCGTCTCGGGCAAGTTCGAGAGCGGCATGTGGGTCAACCACTACCGGCTCGGAAAGCAGATCCGGCTCGCGCGCGCCGAGCAGCTCTTCGCGCAGGAGCGCCAGACCGTGCACGAGGCGTGGGCCGGCGACGTCGTCGGCCTTCACGACCCCGGGATCTTCCGCATCGGCGACACGCTCTCGACCGGCTCGCCTCCGGTCGCGATCGACGCGGTGCCGCGCTTCTCGCCGGAGTTCTTCGCGCGCGCGACGCTGCTCGATCCGCTCAAGCGCAAGCAGATGCAGAAGGGCATCGACGAGCTCGCGGAGGAAGGCACGCTGCAGCTCTTCTTCCAGCCCGGGCGCGAGAAGGATCCGATCCTCGGCGTGGTCGGCGTGCTGCAGTTCGAGGTGCTCGCGTACCGGCTCCAGCACGAGTACGGCGCGAAGGTGACGCTCGATCGCCTGCCGTACTCGTTCGCGCGCTGGGTCGACGGCGCGAAGGACACGAAGGAGCTCGAAGCGCGCCGCATCCCGCTCGCGGTGACCGACATCGACGGCAAGCCCGTCGCGCTGCTCCGCGACGAGTGGGAGCTGCTGCGCATGCAGCGCGACAACGAGCAGTGGAAGTTCCTCGAGACCGCGCCGATCGGAGCGGGCTCGGCCGCCACCGACTGAGGCCTTCGATCGTGGTGGGTGGGCACCCCGCGCTTATGTGATCCGAGCGTGGAGCCCACTCACACGACGCAACCCATCCCCGACCGCATCGCGCACTTCCGCGTTCGCGAGAAGCTCGGCGAGGACGCGTTCGGCGCGATCTATCTCGGCGACGACGAGAACGATCGCGAGCGCGGCCCGCTGCGCATCCGCGTGCTGCCCGAGAGCGTGCACCTCGAGCCCGATCGTCGTGCTCGGCTGATCGCCGACGCGCAGCGCGCGATGGCGATCGATCATCCGGGGCTCGCCGCGATCTACGACGTCGGCGACGATCCGCGCGGCCTCTATCTCGTCTCGGCGCCGGTGAAGGGGCGCACGCTGCGCGCGTTCGTCGAGGACGCGAAGCAGGTCGATCTCGCGGAGACGCTGCGCATCGCGCAGGAGCTGACGAGCGCGCTCGGCGCGGTGCACCGCGAGGGGCTCGTGCACGGCGTGCTCTCCGACGAGCGCGTGCTGCTCGACGACGCGGGGCGCGTGCACGTGATCGATCTCGGGCTCGCGGAGCTGGTTCGTCCCGTCGCGAGCGCCGAAGCGGACGCGGTGAAGCCCGACGAGGCGCGCCGCGTGCTCGACGCGCGCACGGACGTGTACGCGATCGCGGCGATGATCTACGAGGCGCTCACCGGGACGCGCGTGAGCACCAACGAGCTCTCGAGCGATCCGCCCGAGCAGCTCCCGGCGCTCCCGCCCGCGATGCACGCGAAGACCCCGTCGTCGCTCGTGACGCTGCTGCAGCGCGCGACGTCGCGCGATCGCGCGGAGCGCCCGGAGGACGCGGATCGCTTCCAGGCCGCGCTCGCGCAGATCGATCTGCCGACCGAGCCGCTCGGCGAGCAGATCGCGGAGACGCGCAAGGACGTGCTGAAGGGCACGTCGAACGCGTGGATCGTCGGCGCGTCGGTCGCGATCGCGCTGGTCCTCACGTTCGTGCTGGTGCTGGTGATCGGCGGGACGTGAGCGCGCGAGGAGGCCGCTCCCGCGGCCTCCGAGAGCCGACCCTCAGCGGCGTCGGCCGCCGCGACGTTTGGCCGGACGCCGGGTGCCGCGGCGCTTCGTCGCGCGCTGCTTCGTGCCGCGGCGCGGCTCGTCGACCTCGTCCTCTTCGCTCGCGGGGCCGGCGTCGTAGCCGGCGTCGAGCCCCGACGTGCTCGGCACCTGCGTCGTGCCGAGCGCCACGCCGGCGTCGAGCGCGCTCGCCCGCGCGCCGATCCCCGCGTCGATCATCGCCGAGGCCGCGGTCGCGCCGATCGCGCTCGGCTCCTCGTCGGTGCCGGCGTTCGCGAGCCACACCCACGCGAACGTCGCGCCGGTCGCGGCCGCGAGCGCGAGCGCGAGGAGCGACGTGAAGCGCGACGGCGAGCCCGTCGGCGCGGGCGGCGGCGGGCGCGTGCTCGAGTACGGGCTCTGCGCGGGCATCGCCGCGAGCGTCGGCGCGTCGGCGAGCGCGACGCGCTCCTGCGAGCTCAGCGCGGGATCGCTCGCGACCACCGCGGCGCGGCGCGCGGTCGAGTCGTCGCGCGACTCGCGCTGGCTCGGGCGCGTGTTCGTGCTGGGGCGGGGCGGCAGCGCGGGGTTCACGCGCGCGCCGCTCGCGGTCGAGCGCGGACGCGGACGACGAAGGTTGCCGGTCGGCGTCGACAGGCGCGGGTAGGGGGCGCTGCCCGACGAGCCCGGCCCGTCGGTGTTGGGCAGCGGCATCTCGGAGAGGCTGGTGAGCCCCGAGCCGGGATCGTGGAACGCGCCGCCCCAGAGATCGACGAGCGCGCTGCGCATCTCGCGCGCGTTCGGGAAGCGCTCCTCGCGGTTCTTCGACATCGCGCGCTCGATGACCTCGACGAGCTCGTCGGGCGCATCGGGGCGGTGCGCGCGGACCGGCGTCGGAGGATCGCGCGCGATCATCGCGATCAGATCGCCGACGAGCTCCGACTCGTACGGCATGCGCGCCGCGATCATCTCGTAGAGGATCACGCCCATCGAGTAGATGTCGGTGCGCGCGTCGAGATCGGTCTGACCGCGCGCCTGCTCGGGCGACATGTAATCGGGCGTGCCCATCAGGGTGCCCTCGATCGTCATGTCGGTGCGGCCCGCGCGACGCGAGAGACCGAAGTCGAGCAGCTTCGGGAAGCGCCCGTCCTCGTCGTCGATGAGGAAGATGTTGTCGGGCTTGAGATCGCGATGGACGATCCCGGCGTCGTGCACCGCGCTCAGGCCGCGCAGCGTGAGCGACGCGAGGCGTGCGGCCTCGTCGAAGTCGAGCGGTCCGATGTTCGCGAGATAGTCCGCGAGCGACTCGCCGACGAGACGCTCCATGACCATGTAGGGCACGTCGTCGTCGGTGAACCCGAAGTCGTTGATGTCGACGACGTTGCGGTGCTTCACCGACGCCGCGACGCGCGCCTCGCGCAGGAACCGCTGCGCGACCTCGCTGTCCTTCGGCGCCGTGCGATGCAGGAACTTCACCGCGAGCATGCTGCCGAGCGCGACGTGCTCGGCCTCCCACACGCTCGCCATGCCGCCCTCGCCGATCTTGCGGACGAGACGGTAGCGATCTCCGATGATTGCGCCTTCGACCTGCGGCATCTCGATCAGGGCACCGGGGCGGGAGGAGGAGCGTCGAGCAACCGGACCTGATCCACGAGCAGGCTGTTGCAGAGGTCGACGGGATCTTCGAGCGCTTCGTCCTCGGGCAGACACGCCGAGTGGTCGCTCGGGCACACCACGACGTCGCGGCCTTCGCCATCCGCGGCGGTCACGGTGCGGATGCGGCGGCGCAGCACGCCGCGGCGCGCGAGCGGCCACACGAGCAGGCCGCTCTCGGGGCCCTCGGGCAGGAACGCGCCGGTGCCCATGCCCGAGAGCTCGTCGGGGAAGAGCGGCGCCGACGCCACGCGGATGCGGATCGCCTCCTCGGAGTCGAGATCGACCACGTAGAGCGCGTCGTCGAGCGTCTCCTCGATGCTCCCCGCGCTCACGAACGCGGCCGCACGACCTGGCAGCGGCACGAGCCCGCGCGAGGGCAACGTCGCGAAGAACGACTGCGAGGACCACACGTTCTCGAGCGTCACCACTGGCTCGCGCTCGGCGTCGTCGGGATCGCGCTCGACGAGGAGCTCCACGATGCCTGCGCTCTCCGCGCGCGTCGTCACGTCGCCGCCGACGCCGCGGCACGCGACGACGAGGCGCACGACGTTCGTCGGATCGCTCGTGGGATCGAGGCTCGGCGCGACCTCGGCGCAGCGGAAGAGCTCCTGATCGGTCGCGTCGTAGCGGAACGTGCCCACCACGCGACGCCCTGCGGGATCGACGATCGCGAGCGCGGCGGGCGCGACGAGATCGTTGCCCTCGGCCGAGCCCTGCGCCTGGTAACCGTCGAGCCCGACGTAGAGGCGATCGAAGCGCGGCACCATGCGCTCGGGGCGCGGCGGCGCGCCCTCGACGGTGCCGATCAGCGAGATCGAGTCGACGACCGCGCCGCCCTCGTCGTTCTCGGGATCGAGCTCGAAGACGAGCACGTCCTGGCCGAACGCGGTCTCGCCATCGACGCCCGGCGCGCGCAGCGCATAGAGCGTGTCGACGTCCTCGTCGTCCGGGGTCTCGCTCGCGAACGACACGAACAGATCGAGCACCTGACCGCCGCTCGCCTCGGGGCGCGCGAGGAGCATCGGCGTGGTCCGCAGCTCTTGGGGCGGCGAGGTGTCGAACGGGAAGCGCACGAGCTCGCGGCCGTAACGCGCCGTCGCGATCGTCAGGCCGCCGCCGGGCAGCTGCGTCCAGGGCATGCGCCCGTCGAGCCCGATGCCGATCGTCGCGAGCTGATCCTCCCACTCGTACGTCGCGTCGAGCCAGATGTCGGTGAGCTCGGCGGGGTCGTCGGCCTCGGGGAATTCGATCGGCGTGCCGACCTCGTCGAGCAACGTGATCTCGGTGCGCGTCTCGTCGTACGCGAGCACACCGAAACGAGGCGTGACGCCATCGGGAACGGGGGCACGATCGCTCGTCTCGCAGATCCTCGGGCAGCCGGTCGCGAGCAGCGCGAGCGCGGTCGCCAGGACCGCGACCCACGTGCGGGTCCAACGCATGGGCCCGAGTGTCGCCTCCGCGGGCGCGCGACGCCAGCACGTCTTGCGTGGGGGGTGGTGCTCGGGTAGGACGCGGCCCTCGGTCGCCGCACGGCGACCGCGTTCGTCATTGACAAATCCTTCGCGCGCACGGTCGCGGCACGCTCGGTCAGGGCGCGCCGCGTGGAAGCGACGGGCACCTGCTCGTCGCGGAAGAGGGAAGCCGGTGAGAAGCCGGCGCGGCCCCCGCCACTGTGACCGGGGACGGCGCGGACGCGGTGCGAGCGCACCGAGTCACCACTGCGCGTGCTCGTCGTGTGAGCGGCGGGGCGCGGCGGGAAGGTGGTCCGCGACGGACGATCCGGGAGCCAGGAGACCTGCCGTGTGCGCGGCGCGTGCGCTCGATCGGGGTGGATCGGGCGACGGTTCGCTCGATCGCGATCGTGATCGGCGCACGCGTGTGCGAACGGGCCCGCGGGGACGGGCTCCGGACGGAGCGCGTGATGGATCGAGCGAGGCTGAGTGGTTGGAGTGGGCTCTTCGCGGCCCTCGTGATCGCGACGGGGTGCGGCGACGACGACGGCGTGACGCCTGCGTCGGACGCGGGCACGGACGCGCAGGTCGTGCAAGGCGACGCGCAGGCGCCGGTCGACGCGTACGTCGCGCCGGACGCGTGGGTCGCGCCCGATGCGTGGGTCGCGCCGTGTGATCCGGCGTGCGCCGAGGGCGAGGCGTGCCTGCGCGGCGTGTGCGTCGCGACGTGCGGCGGGGACGTCGCGGCGATGGACGCGGCGCTCGCGGACGGCCTCGTGCCGGTCGCGAACGTGTGCCGCGCGGTGAGCGGGCCGATCGAAGTGGTCGTGCCCGAGGGGGGCGCGATGCCGCGCGTGTACGAGGTCACGGCGGAGACGGTGGGCACGACGACGACGTTCACGCTGTCGCGCTGGACGCTCGATCCGAGCGGGAGCGCGCCGGCGCCCGAGACCGTCGCGACGACGACGCACGAAGGGCACGCGGCGGACGCGCTCTATCCGGGCGGCTACGTCGCGGTGAGCCCGGACGAGGCGCGCGCGATCTTCGGGTACACGACGGGCGACGCGGGCTTCGTCGGCGGAGTGTTCGAGATCGACGTCTCCGCGGGCGGCACGAGCGAGGTCGCTGCGAACGGGAACTACGACGGCGAGTGGCTCGATGCGACGCGCTTCGTGATCAACGGCCTGGCGATCGCGGGATCGGACGGGAGCTCGCAGGGGCTCTACCTCCGCGACGTGAGCGCGACCACGGCGCGCCGCGCGGTCGGCGAGATGGGCGACTGGAGCGGAAGCGTCGCGCGCATCGGCGACGTCGTCGTCGCCGGAGCGGGATCGGCGGGCAGCGGCAATCGCGTGTACGTGCTGGACCTCGCGGCGTTGCTCGCGGCGACGGATCCGATCTCGGCGGCCACCGGCTCCCTCGCGCAATTCGCCGCGCCGAGCACGTTCACGGCGATCGGGGGCATGCGGCTCGCGAGCGAGGCGCGCGACGAGTCGTGGAACCTCGTGGGCCTCGAGGCCCGCACGCTGCGGCACACCGATGGTGTCTGGACCCTCGACGAGCCGGTCCGTCTCGCGACCGGCGCCGTGTTCAGCGGGCTCGTCGCGGTCGGCGAGGATCGGATCCTGCTGCGGCACGAGCGCGGTCTTCTCCTCGTCGCGGACTGACGCCGGGTCGCCGGAGCACCGAGCGGGACGAAAGGCGGACGCGTGCTCGTGTCCGCCTCCGCTCGGAGCTCATCTCGTCGCAGGTCATTGACTAAGATGCGTCTTGCATCCAAGGTTCGATGCATGATGCAGCGAAGGTCGCGGCCGCGATGACGAAGCGAGCACGCTCCGATCAGGAAGACGACGGCGAGGTCCCCGAGGGCTACGACGTCTCGCGCTTCGAGCGGCCCTCGGTCGCGGTCGACGTCGCGCTGCTCACGGTCGACGAGGGCGCGCTGCGCACGCTCCTGCTTCGTCGTGACGCGGCGCCGTACCGCGGACGCTGGGCGCTGCCCGGTGGGTTCGTCGGCATGGACGAGGCGCTCGACGACGCGGCGGCGCGCGTGATCGAGCAGAAGACCGGGATCCGCCGGGTGTTCCTCGAGCAGCTCTACACGTTCGGCGCGCCGAAGCGCGATCCGCGCACCCGCGTGATCACCGTCGCGCACTACGCGCTCGTCGATCCCGCGCGCCTCGCCGAAGCGCGCGAGGAGACGCGCGTCGCGACGCTGGAAGTGCCCTGGGAGGGCGAGACCGGAGGGCCCGTCGACGCGATCGGCGCGGACGGTCGCGCGCTCCCGCTCGCGTTCGATCACGCCGACATCCTCGGGATGGCCGTGAAGCGCGTGCGCGGGAAGCTCGACTACACGCCGATCGGGTTCCAGCTGCTGCCCGAGCGCTTCACGCTCGCGGGGCTGCAGCGCGTGCACGAGACCGTGCTCGGTCGCCCGCTCAACAAGGACTCGTTCCGCCGCCGGATGCTCGCCTCGGGGCAGCTCGAGGCGACCGGCGATCTGCAGACCGGCGTCGATCACCGGCCTGCCGAGCTCTATCGGTTCGCGCGTCGCTCCGCCGTGTGATCGGCGCGCTCTCTCGCTCGCGAAGGAGGTTCCCGTGGCCGACATCCGCAGCTTCGTGCTCGTGCGTCACCTGCGCGCCGAGAGCAGCTCGCACGTGCTGCTCTACAAGCGCGGCTCGCTCGTGAAGAGCGGTCGTGGCCTCGCGTTCTGGTTCTTCCCGATGACGGCGTCCATCGCCGAGGTGCCGGTCGACGATCGCGAGCTGCCCCTCGCGATGCGCGCGCGCTCGTCGGACTTCCAGGACGTCACGGTGCAGGGCGTCCTCACGTACCGCGTGATCGATCCCGCGGCGCTCGCGGAGCACGTCGACTTCTCGATCGACACGCAGCGCGGCGTGCACCTCGAGCAGCCGCTCGAGAAGATCGCGCTGCACGTCGCGCAGCTCGCGCAGCAGCACGCGTCGGAGTGGATCGGGCGCACGCCGCTGCGCGAGGTGTTGCGCGAGGGGCCGGCGACGGTGCGCGAGCGGGTGCACGCTGCGCTCGCGTCCGACGAAGGCATCGCGCAGATGGGGCTCGGCGTCGCGAGCGTGCGCATCTCGTCGATCGCGCCGACGCCCGATCTCGAGCGCGCGCTCGAGGCGCCGATGCGCGAGCGGATCCAGCAGGAGGCCGACGAGGCGGCGTTCGCGCGACGCGCGCTCGCGGTCGAGAAGGAGCGCGCCATCCAGGAGAACGAGCTGCAGAACCAGATCGAGCTCGCGCGTCGCGAGGAGCAGCTGATCTCGCAGCGCGGCGCGAACGGCAAGCGCCAGGCGACCGAAGAGGCCGAGGCGAAGCGCATCGCGAGCGACGCCGAGGCCGCGCGCCTGCGCACGAGCTCGGACGCGCAGGCCGCGTCGATCCGCGCGGTCGACGGCGCGAAGGTCGAGATGGAGCGCGAGCGCATGGCGATCCAGAAGGAGGTCCCGCCGGCGGTGCTCGCCGCGCTCGCCGCGCGCGAGCTCGCGACGAAGCTGCAGCGCATCGACCACCTGCACGTCGGCGCCGACGCGCTCGGCCCGATGCTCACCGAGCTCGCGACGGCGGGGACGCGCGCGCTCGAGGCGAAGAACCAGGCGCGCTGACATGGGCAGCACCCCGCGGGTGGTCGTGGTCACGCGGCCCACCGACTTCGAGGAGCTGATGGCGCGTCACGGCACGCGCGAGCAGGCGCGCTTCTTCCTCGAGCAGCGCGATCAGAAGATCGACGAGGTCGAGGCGCGCCACCGCGCGCTCGAGCAGGTGCTGACGCGCGTGTCGCAGCAGATCCCGCTGCGCTGGCGGCGCGCTCGCGTTCCGCGGGCCGAGCTCTCGCGGTTCGTGTGGGAGCCCGAGGATCTCGTCGTCGCGGTGGGGCAGGACGGGCTCGTGCCGAACGTCGCGAAGTACCTCGACGGGCAGCGCGTGATCGGCGTGAACCCCGAGCCGGCGCGCGTCGCGGGCGTGCTCGTGCGGCACGAGGTGGACGCGCTCGAGCTCGTGCTGCGGCGCACGGTCGAGCAGCGCGCGGTGATCGAGGCGCGCACGATGGTCGAGGCGCGCCTCGACGATGGTCAGCGCCTGCTCGCGCTCAACGAGATCTACGTCGGACACCGCACGCACCAGTCCGCGCGCTACCGCATCGTGCGCGAGCGCGCGACGGAGCGTCACTCGAGCTCGGGGCTGATCGTCGCGACCGGCACGGGCTCGACCGGGTGGGCACGATCGATCGCGCGCGAGCGCGCGACGAAGCTCGCGCTGCCGGCGCCGACCGAGGCGTGCCTCGCGTTCTTCGTGCGCGAGGCGTGGCCCAGCCCCGCGACGGGAACGTCGATCACGGAAGGGCTCGTCGAGGGCTCGGCGCGCCTCGAGATCACGAGCGAGATGAACGAAGGCGGCGTGCTCTTCGGCGACGGGATCGAGGATGATCGCGTCGCGTTCGGCTGGGGCCTCCGCGCGCGGCTCGGCGTCGCGCGCGAGCGACTTCAGCTCGTCGTCGGCGCGCGCTGATCAGCGCACGCAGCGGAAGCCGATCGCGGGGTACGCGCCGTCGCTCTCGAGCGCGCCGCGCGCCGCGCCCATCAGCGAGCTGACGAACAGCGCCGGATACCCACCGCCGCGCACCGTGACCTCGAGATCCTCGCCGGTGCGGCGGCACAGCGGATCGAGCGGCATCGTGCCGCGCCAGCAGCCGCCCTCGCCGACGCCGTAGAAGTCGTAGTGATCCGCGGTGAACTCGGTGACGTTGCCGATCTGATCGAACACACCCGCGACGGGCGCGAACGCGCCGACCTCGCGCGTCCACGCGTCGTCGTCGCCGGCGCACTCGAACGCCTGCGCGCGATCGCAGCGGCCGCCGGCCGCGCCGTCCGGCGGCTCGTCGCCCCACGCGAAGTCGCGACCGGGTGCGAGCCCGCCGAGCGCGTGCCCACGCGCCGCGAATTCCCACTCCGCCTCGGTGGGCAAGCGTCCGCCGTCCCACGCGCAGAACGCGAGCGCGGTCGACCACGTCACGCAGTTCATCGGATGCGCCTCGAGCGCGCCCGGCGTCGCCGACCAGTTGCACTGCGGCTCGAAGTCGCGATCCAGGGGATCGACCACGGGACCGTCGAGCGCGAGGCTGCGGCCGCCGGGGTACGCGACCGGGGCGCTCGGAGCGGGATGTCCCGCGTCCCAGAACGCGCGGAAGCGCGCGACGGTGACCTCGTACGCATCGATCACGAACGGGCTCACGCGGACGCCGGGCTGCACCGGGAACGCACCGGTGCCGCCCGACGACGCCGCTTCTTCGTCGCCCATCGCGAACGTGCCGCCGGGCATCGCCACGAGCTCGCACCCGCGACCGCGCCCGATCGCGTCACAGCTCCGCGGCCAGGGCGCGCACTCGCCGCGATCGCAGAGCGCGGCCTCGCCGCACGTCGCGCGCTCGCCGCATCGACAGCCCTCGTGCGTGCACGTCTCGTCGTGCGTGCACGCCGGTGTGCACGTCGGACCGGCGTCGACACCGGCGTCGGGGAAGGGCGGCAGGTCGTCGAGCTCGTCGCCGGGCGCGACGCGATCGAGCTCCGCGACCGGGATCGCCAGCGCCACGCACGTGCCGGCGCGGCACGTCATCGCATCGCCGCACGCGCGCCCGACGCACGACGCTTCGAGGCGCACCACGACGCGGCGCGTCTCGCCGCGGACGAAGGGCACGATCGCGCGCGCGCCGACCACGATCGCGTCGGCGTCGTCGAGCGCCGCCGCGGCAATCGTGACCGATTGGTCAGCATGCTCGTCGCGCGCGCGCACCCCGAACGAGAAGGGCAGGCCCGCGGCGGTGACGTCCACGTCGCGCCGTTCGTCGTCGATCTCCAGGCGAACGCGGGCGATCCGCGACGCGTCGAGATCGGACTCGACCACCACGATCAGCTGCGTGACCGGCGAGTGGCAGGCGCTCGCGACGAGCGCGATCAGCGACGCGGCCAGCACGGATCGGGACGAAGAGCGGCGCGCGGATCGCATGCGAGCGAGAGACCTCTATACTCGCGCGCGCGGTCGGTGGCCAAGCCGCGCGAGCGCGCGAGGGAGACGTTCGATGTTCGCGAGCCGAGGGGGAGTCAGGGGCGTCGTCGCCGGGGGGCGTGCGAGCGCCGCGGTGGCAGTGCTCGTGGTGCTGGCGGCCGGCGCGTGCAGCACCGGAGATGGCGCGGCGATGCGAAGCCTCGACGCGCTCGACGTCATCGAGGCGCACCTCGCGGCCGCGTTCGTGTCGCCCGAGCCACGCTTCGCCGCGCGCACGATCGGCTCGTCGTGGCGCTTCGACCGCGAGGGCGCGCACGCGACCTGGTCGGGCGATCGCCTCGCGGTGCGCTGGGGTGATGTCGCGGTGTCGGTCGGGGTCGTGGAGATCGCGCGCGGCGCTGCGCGCGTCGCGCTCGATCCCGTCGCGCTGGTCGCGGTCGAGGGGGCGCGCATCCACGCGCGGCGGGGCGCTGCCGACGAGCTCTTCGTGCACGGCGCGCCGGGCATCGAGCACGCGATCGCGGTGCACGAGGTGCCGGAGGGCGAGGGCGCGCTGGAGGTGATCGTCGCGCTCGACGGAGCGAGCGCGCTCGACGTGCACGATCGTGGCGCGCGCGTGCGCGACGGCGCGGGCCGCGAGTCGCTCGTGTACGAAGGGCTGCGCGCCTGGGACGCGCGCGGCGTCGAGCTCGTCGCGCGGATGGAGCGCGAGGATCGCGGCGTGCGCCTCCTGATCGACGATGCGGGCGCGACGCTGCCGATCGTGATCGATCCGGTGATCGCCGCGCCGCGCGGCGTGCTCACCGCGAGCGATGCGATGCCCGAGGACGAGCTCGGCCGCAGCGTGGCGATCGACGGCGACGTGATGGTCGTCGGCGCGCCGTACCGCATGGGCCGTGGCGCGGCGTACGTGTTCGAGCGCGACGCGGCGGGCGCGTGGCTGCAGCGCACGATCCTCACGCCGCCCCTGCTCAGCGCGGAAGACGAGGCGGGGCGCGCCGTCGCGATCTCGGGCGACACGATCGTGATCGCGTCGCCCAACGACGATCATCCGATGTACGAGTACGCCGGCGCGGTCGACGTGTTCCGCCGCAACGGCGCGGGCACGTGGGCGCACGAGCAGCGCATCGTGAACCCGGCGCCCACGACCTACGGCGAGCGCTTCGGCTCCTCGGTCGCGATCGTCGGCGATCTGCTGGTCGTCGGTGCGTACAACGACCAGAGCTTCTTCACCGGCGGCGGCGGCGCGTACACGTACGTGCGCACCGGCACGACGTGGGCCCCGGAGGCGACGCTCCAGTGGGACACGGCGTCGAGCAACGACTCGTTCGGCACGTCGGTCGCGACCGATGGAACGCGCATCGTCGTGGGCGCGCCCTACGACGACGGGTTCACGCGCGACGACGAAGGTTATCTCCGCGAGAACGTCGGCGCGGCGTTCGTCTTCGTGCGCAGCGGACCGGCGACGTGGGTCCAGGAAGCGCGCCTCGCCAGCGATCCCGAGCGCACGTGGGAGCACGTCGGGCAGTCGGTCGCGATCGACGGCGATCGTGTCATCGTCGGCGCGCCGGGCGCGGACGACGACGAGGGCACGATCGCGAGCCGCGGTGTCGCCTACGTGTTCGCGCTGAGCGGCGGTGCGTGGAGGGCCGAGGCGCGCCTGCTGCCGGTGCCCGCGACCGACTGGACGACGTACGCGGAGCTCGGCACGTCGGTCGCGCTCGAAGGAACGATCGCGGTCGTCGGCGCGCCGGGGCTCACGCGACCGTCGCTCGGTCGCTCGCCGGGCTTCGTCTATGCGTACACGCGCGCGGGCACGACGTGGTCGGCGATCGCGGACCTGACCGGCGTGGTCCGCACCGAGAGCTTCGGGCAGTCCGTCGCGCTCGACGGAACGACGCTCGCGATCGGCGCGCCCGAGGAGGACGCGAGCGCGACGGCCGTCGATCAGGGCGCGGTGTACGTGTACGAGCTCGTCGAGCCGCGCGCCGATGGCGAGGCGTGCACCGCGGGATCGCAGTGCACGAGCACGTTCTGCGTCGACGGCGTGTGCTGCAACAACCTCTGCGGCGGCGGTCCGAGCGATTGTCAGGCGTGCAGCGTCGCGGCCGGCGCGGCGACCGACGGCGTGTGCGCGGCGGTCGCGAGCGGGCGTACGTGCCGCGCGGCGGTCGGCGGGTGCGACGCCGCCGAGACGTGCGACGGGACGTCGAGCGTGTGCCCGAGCGACGCGCGCGCGAGCGCGGGGACGGTGTGCCGTGCGGCGGTCGGCGTGTGCGACGTCGAGGAGCGATGCAGCGGAACGTCCACGACGTGCCCGCTGGATCTGCACGCCGACGACGGCACCTCGTGCGACGACGGAGCGAGCTGCAACGGCGCCGACGCGTGCGCGTCGGGCGTGTGCGCGCCGGTCGCGCCGACCGACGAGTGCGACGACGAGGACGCGTGCACTGCGGACGCGTGCGCCGACGACGGCGGGTGCACGCACACGCCGATCGAGGGCTGCTGCGCGAGCGATGCGGCCTGCGACGACGGGGATGTGTGCACCGCCGATGCGTGCGCCGCGTCGCGCTGCGAGCACGTCGCGATCGCCGGGTGCGGCGTCGACGCAGGCACCGACGAGGACGCGGGCGCGCCGGAGAGCGACGCGGGCGCGGCCGTCGATGCAGGCGCCGGCGGCACGGTCGAGGCGGGCAGCGACGGTGGATGCGCGTGCGCGATGCCGGGTCGAGGGAAGGGCCCGACGCCGGTCGCGTCGGCGCTCGTCTTCGTCGCCCTCGCGACGTGGCTGGCGCGGCGGACGCGATGCCGATCCTGACCGAGCGCGAGCGCCTCGGGACGCGCCTCGCGGGCAAGTACGACCTGTCCGCGATCCTCGGTCGCGGCGGGATGGGCACCGTCTACGCCGGCGTGCACGCGTGGACGGGGCGCCAGGTCGCGGTGAAGCTGCTCCGGCCCGCGCTCGCAGAGGACCCGAACATCGTGCGCCGCTTCCTGCGCGAGGCGCGCGCCGCGGCCGCGCTGCGTCATCCGCACGTCGTCGACGTGCTCGACATGGGCCAGGAGGACGACGGCGCCGTCTACATGGTGCTCGAGCTGCTCGAGGGCGAGTCGCTCGGCGCGCTGCTGCGGCGGCGCAAGCGGATGACGCCCGAGGAGCTCCTGCCGATCGTGCTGCCGGTCGCCGATGCGCTCGTCGACGTGCACGCGAAAGGTCTCGTGCACCGCGATCTGAAGCCCGACAACGTGTTCGTGGCGCGTGGTCGCGGGGATCGTTCGGTGCCGAAGCTCCTCGACTTCGGGATCGCGAAGATCCTCGAGGACACGAGCGGCACCCCGGGCACGCGCACCGGCGCGATCGTCGGCACGCCGCACTACATGTCCCCGGAGCAGGCGTCGGGCTCCGGCGAGATCGGTCCCGCGAGCGACGTGTGGTCGTTCGGCGTGCTGCTCTTCGAGTGCCTCAGCGGGAAGCTGCCGTACGACGCGGAGACCGCGACCGGCGTGCTCGTGAAGATCATGACGAGCACGCCGCCCTCGCTCTCGCGCGTCGCGCCGGACGTGCCGCGTCCGCTCGTGCGCGTCATCGAGCACGCGATGCAGAACGACGCCGCGGCGCGCTTCCTCGATGCGCGCGTCATGCGCGACGCGCTGCGCGACGCCGCGACGCAGCTCGGCATCGCGATCCCCGACGAGGTCCCCGACGAGCCCAGCGCGCCGCCGCCGGCGCGCACGGGCGATCTCGCGCCGATCGAGGTGCAGGTCGCGTCGTCGGAGCGCACCGGCGATCGATCCGCGATCGAGAGCGCGCCCACGATCGAGTCGCAGCCCGCGGCGCGACGCGACGACGAGTCGGTCACGCCCGCGCCGAGCGTGCAGCTCCCGCCGCGCCGTCGCTTCTACTTCAACGCCGCGATCGTGGTGGCCGTGGTGGCGCTCGCGGTGGTCGCGTACGCGCTCGGCGCATCGTCGTCGCGCACCGCGCGCACCGAGCCGACGGCGCCGAGCACCGCGACGGCGTCCGCGCGTGATCACGAGGCGATCGACGCGGCGAGCGCCGCGATCGTGAGCGACGCGTCGGTCGTCACCACGCCCACCGTGGTCACGCCCGCCGTGACGACGCCGACGATCGCGACGACGCCGCAGAGCGCGAGCACCCCGCGGCCGCCCCGCGGCGCACGCGGCCGTCCTACGCCCAGCGATCCGACGCCGAGCGAGCCCGCAGCGCCGTCGCAGGAGGAGACCGAGCGGCCTTCGGTGAGGACCGAGTGGTGATCCGCGCGCTCACCGTCGCGCTCGTGCTCGCCGTGGCGTCGTCGGCGCGCGCGCAGACGGTCGAGACCGCGCCGTCGACGGACGAGCTGCGCGCCCTCGAGGCGCGCACGCTGTTCGAGCAGGGTGTCCGCGCGAGCCGAGAGGAGCGCTGGGCGGAGGCGCTCGACGCGTTCCGCCGCTCTCGCGCGCTCGTCGAGCGGCCGAGCACGCTCTTCAACATCGCGATCGCGCTCGATCGCCTCGGGCGTCTGCGCGCGGCGATCGGCGCGATCGACGAGTACCTCGCGACGAGCGATCCCGTCGCCGACGAGGTCGATCGGCGCGAGGCGATGCGCCTGCGTGTCGACGCCGAGGCGCGCCTCGCGCGCATCACGCTGCGCGTCGAGCCCGACGACGCGAGCGTCGCGCTCGATGGCGCTCCGCTCGCGGGTGGCTCCGAGCGCACGACGATCGCGGATCCCGGTGATCACGTCGTCGTCGTGAGCGCGCCGGGGTACGTCGATCAGCGTCACGAGATCGCGGTGCGACCGGGCGCCGACGTGGAGCGCGTGATCGAGCTCGCGCCCGTCGAGCCCCCCGCACCGACCACGCCGCTCGCGACCACGATGCACGTCGAGCCCCCGACGCGCGACGACGACACGAGCTTGCTCGAGGATCCCGTCTTCTGGGCGATCCTCGGCGGCGGCGCCGCGCTAATCGCCGGCGTCGCGATCGGCGTCGGCGTGCACGTCGCGAGCGCGCCCGCGCCCTACGGCGGCACGCTCGGCGTCACGTTCGAGGTGCCCTGACGGCAGGCGCCGACGGCGTGCGCGTCGCCGCCGACGCGCCGACGCCGCCGGCTCCGTCACGAGTCGCCGCGTTGCGAACGAGAGCAAGCGGGGCTGGGGCCCCGCGCGCAGCGTTCAGGGAGGGGTCTTCCAAGACCCCTCCCGAAACTCAATGCTCCTGGACGCCGCCGAGGTCGAGCTTGAAGCCGGCCTTGAGGAGCATGTCCTTGATGACCTGCTTGTCGTTGCTCTTCATGTAGGCCTCGAGCGGCTCGACCTTTTCGGCCTTCACGAGCTCGATCAGGTGATCGTTCATCGTCTGCATGCCGAGGTTGCGCCCCGTCTGCATGACGCTCTTCAGCTGGAACGTCTTGCCCTCGCGGATGAGGTTCGACACCGCGGGGTTCGCGATCATCACCTCGTACGCCGCGACGCGCCCGCCGCCCTTCTTCTTGCACAGCATCTGCGCGATCACGCCGCGCAGCGACTCGCTGAGCATCGTGCGGATCTGCGCCTGACGGTCCGCGGGGAACTGATCGATGATGCGGTCCACCGTGCTCGGCGCGCTCGTCGTGTGCAGCGTGCCGAACACGAGGTGCCCCGTCTCGGCCGTCTCGATCGCGATCGAGATCGTCTCGAGGTCGCGCAGCTCGCCCACCAGCACGATGTCGGGATCCTCGCGCAGCGCCGCGCGCAGCGCGTTCTTGAAGCTCCCCGTGTGCACGCCGACCTCGCGCTGGTTCACGAGGCACATCTTGTTCGGGTGCACGAACTCGATCGGATCCTCGATCGTGATGATGTGATCGCTGCGCGTGCTGTTGATCACGTCGATCAGCGTCGCGAGCGTCGTCGACTTGCCGCTCCCGGTCGGCCCGGTGACGAGCACGAGGCCCTTCGACAGATGACAGAGCTCGAGCACCTTCGGCGGCAGGCCGAGCTTCTCGGGCGGCAGGATGTCGAACGGGATCTGGCGGAACACCGCGCCCATCCCCTTGCGATCCATGAAGTAGTTCGCGCGGAAGCGCGCGACCTCTTCGATCGTGTGCGCGAAGTCGGTGTCGTTCTTCGCGCCGAACTCCTCCTTGTTCCGCGCCGGTGCGATCTCGAGCAGGAGCTCGCGCATCTCGCGGTCCTCGATCGGCGCGCGATCGAAGAGCGGCGTCATCTCGCCGTGGCGTCGCACCATCGGCACCACCTCGCTCGAGAGGTGCAGATCGCTCGCGCCGCACGCGACCATCATGCGCAGCAAGTGATTGATCTTCGGCTCGCCGAGCACCGCGTCGACGCGCTTGCCCGACGCGTTCATCGCGTTCCTCGAGTGCCCCGGCTCGATGCGGATCTCGCCGCTCTTCGGATCGCTCTTGGGCTCGCTCGCGACGGGCGCCGGACGCGGCGCGCCCATCCGCGCGGCGGGCGACTGCGCCATCGTCGCCTTCTCCACGACGGCCGCCTTCTCCACGACCGGGCGCTCCGCCGTGATGCGCTCCACGCCTCCTCGCGGCGGCGGTCGCACACCCACTCCGTCGAGCTCGATCGCGCCCCCGTCGTCCTCGGGGCGCACCACGACGCGCCACTCCGCCGCCTGCGCGGCGTCGACCTCGACGCGCACGAGGATCCCACCGGTCGCGGCGTGCTGGAACGACGTCCTCCGCGTGCGTCGCAGCTCGTCGATCGATGCGGGCGGCGCCGCTTCCTGCACCAGCTGCACGACCTGCGCGTGCTCGATCGCGGTGTTCGACGCGCGCTCGCCCTCCGCGAACCGGAAGCGCACAGGCTCGCCCGACGCGAGCATCACCTCGCGCGCGTTGTGACGGACGAGGTGCTGGACGTAGAAATCGAGACGCAGCATCGAGCCTCTCTGCGTTGCAGTCTCCGCTGCAACGTTCCGGTGTTGGTGGAGAGCGTAAACGAGCCCGCACGCGCCTTGCGAGCGCGGATTTGGTAGAAGCAGACGCGATGGCGGGGACGGACGGGAGCGGGCGCGCGGCGAGGACCGCGATGTTCCCGCGGTGGCTCGTGGTGCTGCTCGGTCTGCTCGCGGTCGGCGGCACGGTGTACCTGCTGCGCGGCGTGCTCACGCCGATCGCGCTCTCGTTCGGCATCGCGTACCTGCTCGATCCGCTCGTCGATCGCTTCGAGTCGCGCGGCGTGCCGCGCGGCGCCGCGATCACGCTGGTGCTCGCGATCGTCGCCGCGGTGATGGTCGTGTTCACGCTGCTCGTGCTGCCCGGAATGGTGCGCGAGGTCATCCACTTCGTGACGGAGCTCCCGGGCGAGATGCAGGAGCTGCTCGCGCGCATCGAGCCCTGGCTCACGGCGCGCGGCATCCCGGTGCCGCACGACGTCGACGAGGCGCTCACGCAGTTCGAGCTCGATCCGAGCGAGCTCGCGAGCCACGCCGCCGCGCCCGCGCAGGCCGCGCTCCGCTTCGTGCTCGGGGGCACGGCATCGGCGCTCGGCGCGCTCGCGAGCGCGCTCATCGTGCCCGTGCTCGCGTTCTATCTGCTCTACGACTTCGATCGCATGACGGTCGGCGCGCGCGAGCTCGTGCCGCCGCGCATCCGTCCGTGGGTCGTCGAGGTCGCGAGCGAGATCGACGCGGTGCTCGGGCAGTTCGTGCGCGGTCAGCTCCTCGTGATGCTCGCGATGGGCGTGCTCTACGCGGGCGCGTACTCGCTCGTCGGGGTGCGGCTCGC
The DNA here is from genome assembly GCF_000737325.1 of Sandaracinus amylolyticus. Classification (NCBI taxonomy): domain Bacteria; kingdom Pseudomonadati; phylum Myxococcota; order Polyangiales; family Sandaracinaceae; genus Sandaracinus; species Sandaracinus amylolyticus. The sequence goes on along the minus strand of NZ_CP011125.1, from coordinate 5,760,395 downwards.
GGTGCCGATCGGGCTCGTCGCGGGCCTGCTCGCGTTCATCCCGTACGTCGGCGGCGGCTCGGCGCTCGGCATGGCGCTCCTGATGTGCCTCGTCGACTGGACCGACTGGACGAAGCCCGCGCTCGTCGTGGTCGCGTACCTCGTGTGCCAGGGCCTCGAGGGCTTCGTGATCGTGCCGCGCGTCGTCGGCGACAAGGTCGGGCTGCCCGCGGTGTGGGTGCTCGTCGCGTTGATGGTCGGCGGCGAGCTCTTCGGCTTCCTCGGCGTGCTGCTCGCGGTGCCCGCCGCGGCGGTCGTGAAGATCTTCGTCGTGCGCGGGCTGCGTTGGTACAAGCAGTCGCCGCTCTACCTCGAGGGCGCGGGCGTGGAGCGCGTCGCCGAGGTCGTGCAGCGCACCGAGGCGCCGATCGGCGAGCCTCCCGCGCCGATCGCGTCCGTGCCCGACATCGCGCAGGAGATCGCGCCGGTGATCCCGGTCGCGGCGGCGACGCCCTCGGACGCCGCGCCGATCGCGGAGGACGCGGGCCCGACGCTGCCGACGTCGCCGGACGCGCCGGTGCCTCCCGAGCGCGACGAAGACGAAGAAGACGACGACGACGAGGAGAGCCCACGATGATCGCCGTGCTCGAGTCGGGGCGTGGACCGTTCCTGCGTGCGATCGCGGACGCGCTCGCGGATGCGCTCTCCGAGGCGGACACGCCGCAGCCGAGCGCCGCGCCGATCGCGCTGCCCGCGCTCGAGCCGCGCCGCGACGTCGACGGAGCGAGCGCCGCGATCGCGCTCGACCCCGAGTCGCTGGCGCGCGCGCACGAGGCGAACGTCCCGCTGCGCCTCGCATGGATCGGCTGGCTCGATCCGCGCTGGGAGGACGCGATCGCGAGCGCGCATCACGTGCTGGTCGCGCACGCGTCGCTCGTCGATCCGGTGATCGCGCTCGGCGCTCCGCGCGCGCGGGTCGAGGTCGCGTCGTGGATCGCGCCGCGTGGCGAGCGCGATCGTGACGCGGCGCGCACCGCGCTCGGGATCGATGCGGACGCGCCGCTCGTCATCGTGCCGACGCAGGTGATCGGGGACGATCTCACCGCGCTGCTCCTGCAGCTCGCGCTCGTCCGCGAAGGTGTGCGCGTCGCGTTCGACGTCGGCGAGGACGTCGAGGCTGCGCGCGCGCTGCGCCGTCGCGTCTCGTTCCCTGCGCACATGTTCGCCGATGGCGAGACCGCGCCCCTCGCGTGGACTGCCGCCGATCGCGTCCTCGCGCGGCTCGACGGCCCCGAGCTCGCGCGCGCCTTCGCGCACGGCGCCGCGCCGATCCTCGCGCCGCCGCGCCCTGCGGATCTCTTCACCGCGCGCGCCCTCGCGAGCGAGGGGCTCGCGACGACGGTCGTGAACGATGCGACGCTCGCGGTGGCGATCGACGACGCGTGCTCGCGCGCCTCGATCGATCGCGCGCGCGCCGCGCTCGCCGCGCTGGAGATCGACCGAGCCGCCGAGCGCGTCGCCGCGAGCGTGCAGCGCATCGTGCGCGATCCTGCGTCGCGCCGTGCGATCGCCGGGCTCCCCGAAGGGCTCGAGGCGATCGGCCCGGAGCGCCGCGAGGCAGCGAGCACGTCGCCGAAGGCGCCGTCGCGAGACGAGCAGATCGAGCGCGAGCTCGAGGCCCTGCGCGCGCGCATCCGCGGCGAGAAGACCTGACGTTGACGCCGTCTCTAGCTTTGCGATAAGCGTTCACTTGGCGCTTCCGCGGGAGGGGACGTGGGACCGTGGTCGCGCAGAGCGGGCGCGCTCGCCGCGGTCGTGCTCGCGGTCGGTGCGCAGCGCGCGTCGGCCGACGTCGCGCTCCCGCTCACGCTCGGCGCCGCGGCGTGGCTCGCGTCGTGGGAGGCGTCGCGGCGCTCGCGAGCGCGCTCCTCGTCGCGGCCGATGGTTCGTCGACCCGCTCCTCGTCGCGCTGCTCGCCGGTCTCGCAGCGTCGCGCGGTCGCGCGGGCGACGTCCTGCGCGCGGAGCTCGCGTGGCCGGCGCGCTTCGCGCTCGCGCTCGCCGCGGCGGATGTCGCATCGAGCGTCCCGCTCCCGCTCGGCATCGCGCTCGCTGCGCTCGCGCTCGTCAGCACTGCACCAGCACGATCGTGACGACGTGATCGCCGCGCTGCGGGAGCTCGCCACGCCGACGCGACGCGCGCCACGGCCGCAGGGGGATTTCCTTCCTTGACCCCCCGTCTGCACGCTGATAAGCGAGACCTTATCAATCTTGCGAGGCTACGGACATGAGCGAACCTCAGCGCCCGCCCGAGCACACGACTTCGTCGAAGGGAGCTTCGACACCACCCACGCGCGCCGCGGCGTGGCGCTCCGCCGCCGCGTACCTGGTGCTGGTCGGTCTGCCGTTCGCAGGCCTCTTCGTCGTGATGCGCGCCGGTGCGTCGCTCGAGGCACCGCCGGTCGTCGCGGGCACGTGGCCGCTCCCCGATCACGAAGCGCGCGCGTGCCTCGGCATCGGCAGCGAGGATGCGATCGCGGTCCAGCAGTCGGGCCGCTTCCTCCACCTGCGTGCGGGCACGACCGTCGCCGACGGCCGGATCGTGGGCTCGCGGCTGCAGGTGTCGTGGCTGCCTTCGTCGGGTCCCTGCGCGGGCCGCGAGCTCGCCATCGACGCGCGGATCGACGGCGAGGGGATCCGCGGCGCGCTCCGCGCCGCGTCCTGCGAGCCGTGCCGCGACGTGACCTTCGAGACCACGCCGCCCACCGAGTGATCCGGAGGCATCGATGCACTTCCTCCTGACCTTGATCCTCCAGATCGGCGTGATCCTCGTGGTCTCGCGGATCGTCTCGCTCGCGTTCCGACGCATCCAGCAGCCGCAGGTCGTCGGCGAGATGTTCGCGGGCATCCTGCTCGGCCCCTCGCTCCTCGGATGGCTCGCGCCCGACGTGTCCGCGTTCGTCTTCCCGCGCGAGAGCCTCGTGCACCTGAACACGCTGAGCCAGGTCGGGCTCGTGCTGTTCATGTTCCTCGTCGGGCTCGAATTCGATCCGAAGCTCATGCGCGGCCGCGGCCACGCCGCGCTCGTCACGAGCCACGTCAGCATCATCGCGCCGTTCTTCCTCGGCGCGCTGCTCGCGTTGCACCTCTATCCGCAGCTCTCGGACGCGTCGGTGTCGTTCGACGGCTTCGCGCTCTTCATGGGCGCGGCGATGAGCGTGACCGCGTTCCCGGTGCTCGCGCGCATCCTCCAGGAGCGCAACCTCGTCCGCACCAAGGTCGGCGCGGTGACGATCGCGTGCGCCGCGGTGGATGACGTGACCGCGTGGGCGATCCTCGCGGTCGTCATCGCGATCGTGCGCGCCGAGTCGCTGCACACGCCGCTCTGGATCACCCTCGCCGGCACCGTCGCGTACATGCTGGCGATGCTCTTCCTCGTGCGCCCCGCGCTCGGGCTGATCGAGAAGCGCTACCACAACACCGGGCGAGTCACGCAGGACCTGCTCGCGGTCGTCCTGCTCATCGCGCTCGCGTCGGCGTGGACCACCGAGTACCTCGGCATCCACGCGCTCTTCGGCGCGTTCTGCATCGGCGCGGTGATGCCGAAGGACAAAGGCCTCGTGCACGAGCTCGCCGAGAAGCTCGAGCACGTGACCGTCGTCTTCCTGCTCCCGATCTTCTTCGCGAACGCGGGCCTCCGCACCCAGATCGGCCTCGTGAGCGGCGCCGAGATGTGGATCTTCTTCGGCCTGATCATGCTCGTCGCGGTCGGCGGCAAGTTCGGGGGATCGACCCTCGCGGCGCGCATGACCGGGCTCTCGTGGCGCGAGTCGAGCGCGCTCGGGATCCTGATGAACACGCGCGGTCTGATGGAGCTCGTCATCCTGACGATCGGCCTCGACCTCGGCGTCATCTCGCCCGCGCTGTTCGCGATGATGGTGATGATGGCGCTCGCCACGACGTTCATGACGACGCCGTTCCTGCAGTGGCTCTACCCGCTGCGACAGATGCGCGAGGCGGCGCGCGACGAGAGCGAGCCCGACGAGTTCACCGTGCTCGTGCCGGTGAGCCTTCCGGCATCGGGCCCCGGCCTGCTGCGCCTCGCGCGCGCGCTCGTGCCGAGCGGCCGTCGTCCTCGCGTGTACGGGCTGCACCTGCGCCGCGGCGACGAGCACGCGATGACCGATCTCGACGGCACGCCCGAGCTGCCCGCGCAGGAGTTCGCGCTGCAGCCGATGCTGCGCGCCGCGCAGGAGCAGTCGATCGAGGTGCGGCCGCTCGTGTTCGCGTCGGAGCGGCCGGGGCGGGACATCGCGGACCTCGCGCGCGTGAAGGGCGCCGACATGGTGCTGCTCGGCTGGCACAAGCCGGTGATCTCGCGGCGCATCCTCGGCGGCGCCGTCTACGACGTGATGACGAACGCGCCTGCCGACGTCGCGGTCTACCTCGAGCGTCGCTTCGACCCGTGGACGCGCATCCTCGTGCCGTGCCGCGACGTCGCGCGCGACCTCCCGGCGCTGCGCGCCGCGGGGCGCATCGGCGCGACGGTCGGTGTGCCGGTGACCGTGCTGCACATCGTCCCGCCGAGCGGCGACGGCGCGGCCACGGACGCCGAGCTGCGCGCCGCGGTCTCGTCGTCCGCGAGCGACAGCCAGCGCGCCGAGGTCTCGATCGAGCAGGCGCGCAGCGACGATCCCGTCGGCGCCGTCGTGTCCGCGGTGCGGCGCGCCGATCACGATCTCGTCGTCGTGGGCGTCTCGAAGGCGTGGGGAATCGAGCCCGCGATCTTCGGTGTGCGCCACGAGCGGCTCGCGGAGGAGACCGACGCGTCGTTGCTCATCCTGCGCACCCACGACGTCGCCGCGCAGCAAGCCGCCGCCGCCGCGCGGCCGGCGCTGCGCGAGGCGGCGGCCGAGTAGCGCTTCCGTTCGTGCGCGGGGGGCGGCACCTTCTCCATGCGGATGGGCGCTCCCACCAGCCTCGAGCTCGCGCGCGTGTTGTTCCAGGTCGTCGTGATCCTGGCGGCGTCGCGCGCGCTCGCGCCGATCGCGCGCCGGCTCGGTCAGCCGGTGGTCGTCGCCGAGATCGTCGCGGGCATCCTGCTCGGCCCGTCGCTGCTCGGGTGGATCGCGCCTCCGGTCTCGGCGTGGCTCTTCCCGCCCGCGTCGCTCTCCGGCCTGCGCCTGCTCAGCCAGCTCGGGCTCGTGCTCTTCATGTTCCTCGTCGGGCTCGAGCTCGATCCGAAGCTCCTGCACGGTCGTGGTCGCACCTCGATCGCGGTGGGCACGGCGAGCCTCGTCGTCCCGCTGGTGCTCGGTATCGCCTGCGCGCCCTGGCTGCACGCGCGCTACGGCGCGGGCTCGCCCTTCGCGCCGTTCGCGCTGTTCCTCTCCGCCGCTGCGAGCGTCAGCGCCTTCCCGGTGCTCGCGCGCATCCTCTCGGAGCGTCACCTGCTCACGACTCGCGTCGGCGCGATCGCGATCGCGTGCGCTGCGGTCGACGACATCGGCGCGTGGTGTCTCGTCACGCTCCTGCTCGCTGCCGGACGTGCCCCCGCGTGGCTCGACGGGCTCCGCGTGGCCGGCGTGGCCATCGTGCTCGTCGCGGTGATGCTCTTCGTGCTGCGCCCGGTGCTCGTGCGCGTGGTCCGGCGCGTCGAGCGCACGGGCGCGATCGGCGCGGGCTCGGTCACCGCCGTGCTCTTCCCGCTGCTGCTCGTCGCCGCGGTCTCCGAGCTGCTCGGCGTGCACGCGCTGTTCGGCGCGTTCCTCTTCGGCGCGGTGCTCCCGAAGGACGGCCCGCTCGCCGAGGTGCTCGCCGAGAAGCTCGAGACGATCACGGTCGGGCTCCTCCTTCCGCTCTTCTTCGCGCACAGCGGCCTGCGCACGGAGCTCGCGCTGCTCGACTCGCGCGCCGACTGGCTCGTCACCGCGGGCATCGTCGTCCTCGCCACGGTCTCGAAGCTCGGCGGCAGCGCGCTCGTCGCGCGCGCCAGCGGCTGGTCGTGGCGCGACGCGGGCGCGGTCGGAATCCTCCTCAACACGCGCGGCCTCATGGGCCTCATCGTGCTCAACGTCGGCCTCGACCTCGGCGTGATCTCGACGACGGTGTTCACGATGCTCGTCATCACGGCGCTGGTGACGACGCTCGCGACGACGCCGCTCCTGCGCCGGGTGTTCCCCGACCGCGCGGCGATCGAGGAGCGCTTCGTCGACGCGCCGGCGCGCACCGCGGCGCCGAGCGCGAGGGCGCCGGAGGTCGTGCTCGCGTGCGTGTCCGATCCGCGCTCGGGCCCCGCGCTCGCCGCCGCCGCGCACGCGCTCGTCGGTGAGCGCGCCGACGGCGCGCGCGTCTTCGGGCTCCACCTCGCCGAGCCGAGCGATCGCGCGTCGTCCGAGCTGCGCCGCGAGACGCGCGACGAGCCGCCCGTGCTCAGCGCGTTCCTCGCGACGGCGCGCGCCCTCGCGGTCGATGCGCGCCCGCTCGCGTTCGTCTCGAGCGCGCCCGCCGACGACATCGTGCGCATCGCGGACGCCAAGCGTGCGTCGACGATCGTCCTGGGCGGCCACGAGCCCTGGCTCTTCGAGGGGCGCCTCGACGGCGTGGTCGCGCAGGTGGTGCGCCGCGCGCGTGCGACGGTCGCGGTGCTCGTCGGCACCGAGCGCGGCGTCCCGGACGGCGGCTTCGGGCGCATCCTCGTCGCCGACGCGGGCGCGAAGGAGGACCGCGTGGCGGTCGAGGTCGCGCGGCGGCTCGGCGCGCGCGCGGGCACGCGCGTCACGTGTCTCGCGGTCGGCGCGGATGCCGCGGCTCGTGCGCTCCCCGACGGCTGGTCGCGCGAGCGCGCGTCGCAGAGCTCACCGCGCGATGCGCTGCTCGCGATCACCGCGTCACGCGCGTTCGATCTGGTCGTGCTCGGGCTCGCGCCGCACTGGCGACTGCGCGCCGAGCGCGAGCTCTCTGCGCGCGTGGGCGCGCCCGTGCTGGTGGTGCACGACGCGCGCGCGCTCGCGGTGTCGGCGAGGACGAAGGCGCCGTGCGCGAAGGGCCGGCGGAGGTGAGAGCGTGAGCCACGTGGGGACGACGCTGCGGCGACTGCGGCTCGAGTCGGGCGTGAGCCTGCGCGATCTCGCGCGCCGCCTGGGCGTGTCGAGCGCGTACCTGAGCCGCGTGGAGCACGGTCTCGATGCCGCGCCCACGCCCGAGCGCCTCGAGGCGATCGCGAGCGAGCTCGGCCTGCCCGCGAGCTTGTTGCTCGAGGTGGGACATCGCGTGAGCCCGTTCGTCGAGCGCTACCTCGAGCACGAGCCGCAGGCGGCGCCGCTGTTCCTCGAGATCGCAGCGCGCGGCCTCGGCGCGGAAGAGCTCGCGGAGGTGCAGCGCTACGTCGCGCGGCGGTTCCCGAAGCGCGCCGCGCTGGAGGACGGCGCGGGCGCACATCGGCTCTCTCCGCTGCTCGACACGGAGCGCGTGGTGCTCGCGCTTCACTGCGACGCGCTCGAGGACGCTTACCAGATCGCGAGCGCGCGCCTCGCGGCGCTGCCGCGCATGCCCGACGCGTCGGTGCTCGCGGAGGCGTTCCGCGCGCGCGAGGAAGAGGTCGGAGCGGGCGTCGGCGCGGGCGTCGGCGTGCTCTGCGCGGCGGTCGCCGGCGCGCAGCCGCGTGCCGCGCTCGTGCTGCTCGCGCCGCCGCTCGCGACCGACGCGCCCGACGCCGAGCCGCTCTCGGTGTTGGTGCTGCTGGTCGCCCCGACGCGCAGCCGCGAGACGTTGCTGCGGGTGGCGCACGTCGCGAGGCTCGCGGCCCGAGGCATGGCGAGCGCACTGCGCGACGTCGCGCACCCCGACGAGGCGCGACAGCGCGTCGCGACGCTCGAGCTCGTCGCGTGACCGCGGAGGCGCCGGCGGGCGCTGCTCACCCGGCCAGGTATCCCGATAGCCCCCCGCCGAGCGGCTGCTATCCTCGCGCGCCCTCATGCCCAGGAAGGCCACGCCCACGCCCTCGATGCCCGCTCCGCCCGCGCCCGCGGATCCGGTGCGTCGCATCGCCGACGAGGTGCGCGCGCACGCGGCGCGGGATGCGCTCGGCGCGCTCGCGCTCGACGTGCTCTCGCGCCAGGCCAAAGGACGCGTGCTGTTCGCGGGGCGCGAATTCGTCGAGAAGCGCGCGACGGAGCACGGCGTGGTGCGCGACCAGGCGCAGACCGGCGCGGGCAACCTGCTCGGCGTGCTCGAGCGTGGCCCCGAGTCGGACGTGGAGCGCGCGACGGTCACCGCGTTCGCGGTGCACGGGCTCGGCGAGCGCCTGGCGCGCGCGTCGACGGAGGACGCGAGCTCCCTCGTCGCGCGCTTCGTGCGGCACGCGGACTGGCTCGAGCTCGCGACGTCGTACTCGGTGCTGCCCTTCGTCGACGCGGTGCTCGCGAGCGAGCTCGCCGCGCGCGTGTGGGCCGAGGTCGCGCAGGCGGTGGTCGACGACGCGAGCGGGCCCTCGGGATCGAGCGCGTCGATGCGCGCGCGCAACGCAGCGCGGCTCACGGCGCTCGCGGCCTCCAGCGCGAGCGCGGCGCGCGAGGGGCTCGCGGCCGTCGCGTCCACGTCGGGGATCGACGGCGCGACGCGCGCGCTCGCGACGACGCTGCACGGCGGCCCGGTGACGAGCGGCGACGCGCGCATCCGCGGGCGCGTGGTGCAGCCGCGGCGCTCGGGCGCGCTCGCGGTGCTGCGCTGGGTGAGCGGATGGGCGCTCGCGTCGTGGACGGTGCGCGCGATCGGAGCGCTGCTCGGGTTCCGCCGCGAGGCCGAGCTCGCGCTCGGCGCGCGCGGGATCGAGCTGCGCGAAGAGCGCTTCGTGCTCGGTCGCAAGGTCGGCGAGACGCGCAGCACCGTGGCGCCGCAGTCGATCCTCGAGGCAGGACGCGAGGTGCGATATCCCTCGCTGCACCTGCTGGTCGGCGCGATCGCGCTCTCGTTCGGGCTGCTCTTCGGCGGGCTCGTGCTCTTCGACGGCGCGCGCAGCGGCGAGCTCACGCTCATGCTCGCCGGCGCGGCGCTCGCGCTCGGCGGCGCGGGCCTCGACCTCGCGCTCGACGTGCTGGTGCCCGGCCGTCGCGGGCGCGTGACCGTCGACGTCGCGGTGCATCGCGGCCGCGTGCTTCGCCTCGGCCGCGTGCCGCTCGACGAAGCGGATCGCTTCCTCGGCGCGCTCCGCGATCGCCGCGCCTGATCGCCCACCGGAACGCGTGCGCAGCGCGCACGCGTGAAGGATTGGCCTCGCTTCACGTCGACGCGCGTTCACGATCGACGCGACAGTTCTTTTCCGCGTGGGGCGGCATGCGGCATGCTCGGGGGACGCTGCTCGCGGGCACGGGAAACCCGCGCGCTCTGCGCTGCGCGTGCGTGGGTGTGCTCCCTCGGAGCTCGCTCGATCGCGCGGCGCGTGGCCCTCTCCCGGAGGACTCATGCAACGTCAGGTCACCTTCGCGTTCGTGCTCGCCGCTGCAGCGCTCTGTTCTTTCGCGTCGCGCGCCGAGGCCCAGGCCACGGCGGATCAGTGCCCGCCCGGGCAGCCGTGCGTCGTCGTCGTCCCACAGCCGCCGCCCGCGCAGGGCCAGGTGATCGTGCAGCAGCCCCAGCCGTCGAGCGCGTACGTGACGGTGCAGCCGGCGCCACAGCCGGGTGTCACTGCGTACGGCGCGCCGCAGCCGCAGCCGCGCGAGGTGCGTCATTCGCGCATGCGGTGGGGGATGATCGTGCCGGGCATCATCCTCACGGTCGTCGGCTGGGTCGCGAACTGGATCACCGCGATCCCCGGCGCGATCGAGATGGATCTCGACGACGTGAACCCCGACGCGGGCCGCTACTTCGGCTGGCAGTGGGTGCCGTGGATCGGGCCTTTCGTCGGCGCCGGGTACTGGGCGGGCACGTCGTACGACGGCTACTTCGGCGTGCACCTGCTCTGGGGCATCATGCAGACCTCGGGGCTGCTGCTCTGCATCCTCGGCACCGTGCTCACCGAGGAAGAGGTCACGTACGAGTACGCGCTGGGCGATGCGCCCGACGCGCCGCGCCTCGCGGTGACGCCCTTCGCGAGCGAGTCGAGCGGCGGGCTGTCGGCGCGGCTCACGTTCTGAGCCGAGATCAGGGCGCGTCGCTCGTCGGCGCGCCCTCGTCGCTCGCGCGCAGCGACTCGTCCGCGCTCGGAGCCCGGATCACGCGCTCTTCGTGCGCGCGCTGCGCGGCCATGCGACGCCGATCGAGCAGATCGCGCACGAGCTGCACCAGCGACGAGAGCTGACCTTCGTCGAGATCGAGGGTCGCGAGCGCGATCCCCTCGTGCGCTTCGAGCTCGATGCGACGCAGCGCGGCGCCGACCGCGCTCAGCCCGATCAGCGGGTCGCCCCGGAGCGCGTCGACGCGCGCGCGCGCCTCGTCGACGAGCGCACCGGCGTCCGCGGGGGATGCACCCTCGACCGCGATCGTGAGCCCGAGGCCGCGCTCGATGCGCGCTCCGATCGCGATGGTGCGCACCGACTCCAGCGCGTCGAGATCGACGTCCGCGCCGATGCGCCCCAGCCACTCGCGCCAATTCGCCGGCACGTGCGCGGCCGCGATCAGCTCGCGCCGGCCCGACACGCGGTTCCAGAGCCTCGAGAGCGCGGCATCGGTGTCGGCCCCGGGCGCGTCGCCCTGATCGACGCGGATCAGCTCGCGCACGACGAGCTCGTCGCCGCCGACGATCCCATCGCCGCCGAGGAACGCGGCGCGGCTCGGGCCGTGCGCGCTCGCGATCGCGGGAACGCCCTCGATCGACACGCGTCGGATCGCGCCGCCGTCCGCCTCGACGACGCGCTGGACGCACTCCACGAGCTGCTCGCGCGGGAGATCGCCGCGCGCGACGAACCCGAGGTGCTCGAAGGGCTGCGCCTCGGTGCCGAGCACGAACGCCGCGACGCTCTGGACGCGCGAGAGCGGATCGAAGCCGCACGCCTCGACGATGCGCTCGAGCCCGGCGTCGTCGTCCGCGAGCGCGCGCCAGATCGGCGAAGCGCGCAGCGCAGGGACGTCGACGTGCACGACCGCGGTCGCGCCTTGCGGTGCGGCGGCGAGCGCGGTGGCGGGACGACCGCGCCCCGCGAGCCGCGAGAGCCCGAACGCGAGCCCGATGCAGGCGAGGGCGATCCCCACGATGACCACGACGTGTCGGCGCACGGCGGCGGAGGATAGCAGCGCATCGAACGACGAGGCCGACCCGCTGGAGCAGGTCACGACCCGAGGAAAGCTCGCCATCGCTCGCGGACCGAAGACGCGCCCTTGTCGCCGGCATCGTGGATGGCTAAGGCTTGCGCGTCCCGGCCTTTCGCCCGAGGGCTTCGTCTGCCCTCTTCGCCCGAGGCCCTCTTCTCCCGAGGATCTGGATGCCCGCGATCGCCGTCACCGAGGCCACCTTCGAGCGCGAGGTCCTGCGCTCCGAGATCCCCGTTCTGATCGATTTCCACGCCGATTGGTGCCAGCCGTGCAAGGTCCAGTCGCCGATCGTCGACGAGGTCTCGCGCGAGCTCGAAGGCAAGCTCAAGGTCGTCAAGATCGACGTCGACAAGAACCCGAGGATCGCGGCGAGCTTCCGCGTCCAGTCGATCCCGCAGCTGTTCGTCATCGATCAGGGCCAGGTCGCCGCGCACCACGATCGCGGGGTCGCGAACAAGCAGCAGATCCTGCAGATGGTGCGGCCCTTCCTGCCGACGCAGGGCAACGAGCTCAAGCCCACCGATCTCGCGATGCTGATGCAGCAGCGGCGCGTGGTGCCGGTCGATCTGCGCGAGGCCGCGGCGTACGCGCGCTACCGCATCCCGGGCGCGGTGAACATCCCGGCGGCGGACCTGCCGACGCGCGCGGCCGAGCTGCAGCCGCGCGACGGCCGGCTGCGCGTGCTCTACGCGCGGAGCGGCGACGAGGCGCGCGATCTCGCGGACTCGCTCGGCAAGCAGGGCCTGCAGGTGGGCTGGCTCTCGGGCGGCTTCCTGCACTGGGAGGCCGACGGGCTCCCGGTCGAGCGAGGCAAGCCCGCGTGAGCGAGGGCCGCGTCCGGCTCCGGCTGCAGGGTGAGCCCGAGGCGCTGACGCTCCCGGTGCGCGAAGGCGAGGCGAGGGTGCGCGTGCGCGCGCCCTCGATCGCCATCGTCGCGGCGGTGCGCGCGGCCGACGCGGATGCGTTCGCGACGATGATCGCCGAGGCCGCGAGCGGGCGCGCCGTGATCGAGCAGCGCGCGGCAGTGCGCGCGAAGGCGGGCGCGGAGACGATCGATGGTGTGCTCCGCGCGTCGTCCGATGCGCTGCCCGGAGCGCTCGATGCGCTGATCGCGCACGGCGCGGACGACGCGCTGCGAGTGGTGATCGGCGCGCCCTTCGTCGCGCTCGCGCGCGCGGATCTCTCGGTCCTGATCACGTCGGGCAGCACGCCGGTGCAGTGGGATCCGCAGCTGCGCGCGATGCGCGATCGCTTCGAGCTCGTGATCCCCGAGCCGCGCCCCGGGCTCGCGCGCGCGCTCGTCGCGCGCCTCTGATCACGCTGCGCGCACGAGGCGCGCCGTGAGCAGCTGGAACAGGATCTTTCCGAGCTCGAAGCTGCCCATGCCGAGCTGGCTCGCGATCGCGCGCACGCTCTTCTCGCCGTCGATCGCGTCGAGCACCGAGCGCTCCTCGGGCGCGAGCCGATCGAGATCGATCGCCGCGATCGCGTCGCGATCGGGGCGGAGCACGTCGTCCCACGAGCGGATCTGCTCCTCGATGAGGCGCCACTCGTCGACGCGCCGCAGGCCCTCCATGAGGATCGCGCCGATCGGCAGTCCGAGCCGCGCTTCGAGCGCCTCGGGGCGCGTCGCGAACCGCACGAAGCGATAGCTGCCCTTCTTCCAGCGCAGCGACTCGTACACGAGCTCGCTCGTCTGGCGCACGAGCGCGCGCTGCAGCTCTTCGTGCGACAGATAGCCGAGCTTCACGAGGCGCGTGCCGAGCAACGTGCGCGGACCGGGCGCGCGCGCGCTCAGCAGTCGCTCGAGGTCGTCGCGATCGAGGAGCTCCTCTTCGAGCAAGTAGCGGCCGAGGAGGAACTCCTGGTCCTGGTCGCGCCCGAGCGCGAGATCGATCGTGCCGTGGCTCATGCACACCGAGATGGTGCGCGCTTCGTCGGCGCCGCTCCGGCGCACCTCGAGCACGCCGGTCTGCCGCAGGTGCTGGAGCATCTGCAGGACCTCGCCGAGCGGCACGTGCTCGATGCGCCCCTCGAGCCCGACCTCGCCGCGCAGCGCCGGCACCATCTCGGCGATCTCGCCCGCGAAGCCGAGCAGCGCCTCGGGCGAGGCGGTCGCCTCGATGCGCGCGGCGAGCGCCTCCTGCGCGAGCGGCTCGCTCGCCGGCGACGCGGTGATCGCGTCGATCGCGAGCTCCGCGACGCGCGCCGCCACGCGACGCGCCTGGGCATCGAGCTCGCGCCGCCGATCCTCGGCCTCGCGCGCGGCCTCCGCGTCGCGCTCGTCGTCGTCGATCGCGCGCGCCTCGCGCGACAACGTGGAGCGCTCGCCGGAGTCGTCGGCGAGCGGTGGTGGTGGCGAGCTCTGCGCGGCGGCGCGCGCCATCGCGTGCGTGGTCACCGCGAGCAGCGCCTCGGGCGAGAACGGCTTGGTGATCGCGTCGAGCGCGCCGGTCTGCGCGAGGAAGCCGTCGCCGATGCGATCCGCCTTCGCGCTCATCAGCACGACCGGCACGCGCGCGAGGTTGTCGATGCCGCGCAGCGCCTGGCAGAGCTGGAAGCCGTTCATGTGCGGCATCACGAAGTCGACGAGCACGAGGTCGGGCACCATCGCGCTCGCGCGCTCGAGCCCTTCGCGTCCGTCCGCCGCGAGCACGACCTCGAAGCCCGCCTGCACGAGGGTCCGCTCGACCACGCGGCGCACGGTGCTGCTGTCATCGACGACGAGGACGCGGCGTGACATCGAGGTGGCGCAGCATACCGAAGATGCGCGCGCGCCGATCCCTCACGGAGCGAGATCGCGCACCAGGATCTCGGCTCCGTCGATGGCGCGCCGCATCGGCTCGGGCAGGTGCGGCACGAGCACCGCGAGCCCGAGGAGCACCGCGGCGAGACCCGCGGCGGCGCGCAGCGGGATGAACGCGATCGGCGCGGAGACCGCGGGCGCGAGCCGGCTCGCGACGCCGAGCAGCACCTCGAGCGCGATCAGCGCGATCGCGGCCGGCGCCGCCAACGCGACGGCGAGCGTGAGCGCGTGGGTGACGATGCGCGCCGCGCCGAGCGCGACCTCGGCGAGCTCGACCGACGCGATCGCCGCGCCCGGAGGCACCGCGACGAGGCCCTCGCCGAGCGCGGCGATCACCAGCCGGTGCCCGCCGAGCCCGAGGAAGATCACGGTGCCGAGCAAGAGGTGGAGCTGCCCGAGCGGGCTCGTCGCCTCGCCCTGCGCGCCCGTGATCTCCGAGCCCATCGCCGGCGCGCGCATCGCGTCGATCACGCGCCCTGCATGATCGAGCGCGATCAGCGGGATCGCGGTCGCGATCGCGAACACGAGGCCGATCGCGCCTTCGCGAAGCGCGAGCGCGGCGAGCGCGAACGTGCTCTCGGGCAGCGCCGGCGCGACCGAGAGCCCGAGCGGCGTGAGCGCGACGGTGAGCACGAGCAGCAGCGCCGCGCGCAGCGCGGGCGGCGTGTCGCGCAGCGCGAGCCACGGCACCACCACCGTCAGCGGCGCGACCCGCGACGCGACCAGGATCGCGACACCGATCACCCGCGCGTCGAAAAGCTCGGGCATCACCGCACCTCGCCTCAGTGGACCAGGCGCGGGATCGCGAGCCAGAGCTCGGACGTGAAGCGCACCACCTCGCCGCTCATCCACGCGCCGACGAGCGCGAGCGTCAGCGCGACCGCGACGAGCTTCGGCACGAACGAGAGCGTCGGCTCCTGCACCTGCGTCACCGCCTGCAGGAGCGCGATCGCGAGCCCCACGACGACGCTCACCGCGAGCGCGGGACCGGACACGAGGAGCACGAGGTAGAGCGTCTCCGCGGTCAGGCGCGCGAGATCGGCGGCGTTCACGCGCGCCAGGCTACCACCGCGAGGAACGCCGCACCTCGCGACGACACGCGGCGCCTCGTGCGCACAGTGGACCGAGACATCGCGCCGCGCGCCGACCTGGGGCGCGCGCCCGCGATCCACCTACGCGGGAGCACGTTCGGCGAGTGCTCCAGCGGGCACTTACGTTGCAATCATGCGCTCTCAGCGGCGCGGGGGCGTCGCCGACACAAGGAGCTCGGGGATGAATCGAACGACGAAAGTCGCTCTCGTGATGGCCGCGGTGTGCGCGCTCTTCGGCTGCACCGGCGAAGCGGTCGGGCGCGTCGGCGCCGCGCACCTCGCGGTCGACGCCGGTCGCGTCGACGACGATGCGGGCCCGCCGCCGGTCGTGTGCACGCTGACGCAGGGCTACTGGAAGAACCACGCGGAAGACTGGCCGGTGAGCTCGCTGGTGCTCGGCGGCGAGGTGTACACGCAAGCGCAGCTGCTCACGCTGCTGCGCACGGCGCCGCGTGGCGATGCGAGCCTGATCCTCGCGCACCAGCTCATCGCGACGCTGCTCAACGGCGTCGACGCGTCGATCGCCGACGAGGTCGCCGACGCGCACGCGTGGCTCGCGGACAACGCCGACGGCGACGGCCGGCTGCCGTTCGGCACCGCGTCGGGCAGCGACGCGCACGAGGACGCGACCGACATCGCCGACGCGCTCGCGGACTACAACGAGGGCGTGACCGGGCCCGGTCACTGCGGGCGCGCCCCGGTCCAGGTCGTCGCGCCGCAGTGAGCGAGGATTCGGCGCCGCCGCGCTCCCTCCGAGCGCGGCGGCGCGCTCCGCTCCTCGTGCGTCCGCGCACGCGCTCGCTTGTGGCCAGACCCGCGAACGCTCTACGAATTCCGCCTCGATGGCACGCCCCGACCGCTTTCGCTCCAACGGCCGCGTCCTCTTCCTCACCGAAGACGCCGAGCTGCTCCGACGACAACTCGCGGGCGAGACGGTGCCGCTCGACACGCTGCTCGCGGCGAAGCTGATCGACAACATCTCGACCGACGAGATCACGCCGGGCTGGGTGTGCTTCCACTACGACGAGACGCTCGGCGAGTACTCGCTCGTCGGCCTCCGCGGTGGGCTCTTCGATCGCAGCACGCTGAAGAGCGGCCGGTTCGACGTCATCGTCAGCGGCGAGAGCAAGGGCTGCGGCAGCTCGCGCGAGCAGGCGCCGTACAGCGAGCTCGCGGCGGGCGTGAAGCTCGTCATCGCGCGCAGCATCGAGAAGATCTACGGGCAGAACTGCCAGAACATCGGGCTGCTCACCTCGACCGACTTCTCGCTGATCCCGCGGCTCGCGCGCGGCGAGGAGATCGCGATCGACGAGTTCACGAGCGGGCTCGATCCGATCAGCGCCGACATCGTCCGGGCGGGCGGGCTCTTCGAGTACAACAAGCTCCGCATGGCCGGCGAGCGCACGCCGCCCGCGATCACGACCGCGCCGCGCCCGATGACGATGGTCGAGAAGATCATCGCCGCGCACGCGGTCGTCGACGCGAAGACCGGCACGCTCGGCGTGCCCGCGGTGAAGCCCGGCGACGCGCTCTTCGTGCGCACCGACGTGCGCTTCTCGCACGAGTACGTCACGCCGATGGCCGACGCGCTCTTCGTCGCCGCGCTCGGCAAGGACGCGAAGGTCGCGGAGCGCGAGAGCGTCTTCACGTTCCGCGATCACCTCACGTTCCTCGGCGACGTGATGGACGAGAAGAAGAAGTCGATGGGCCTGCTCGATCGCGCGAGCGGCCTCGCCGACACCCAGGAGCGCTTCGCGAAGAAGCACGCGCTCAAGCTCTACGGCGAGGTCCCCGCGGGCGGCTCGGAGGCCATCTGCCACAACGCGGTGATCGAGGACATCGCGCTCCCCGGTCAGATCGTCACCGGCACCGACTCGCACACCTGCATGGCGGGCGCGCTCGGCTGCTTCGCGTTCGGCGTCGGCAGCACCGACATGGCCAACGCCTGGTACACGCGCGACGTGCGCGTGAAGGTGCCCGAGACCGTGCGCTTCGTGCTGCGCGGCTCGCTGCGTCCCGGCGTGAGCGCGAAGGACGTGATGCTGCACATCCTCGCGCAGCCGTTCTTCCGCACGTCGCGCGGCATCGGGAAGGTGCTCGAGTTCGCGGGCGAGGGCCTGCAGGCGCTGCCGATGGACGAGCAGGCCACGCTCACGAACATGGCGGTCGAGGCCGGCGGCTTCACCGGCATCCTCGAGCCGGGCGAGGTCGTGGTCGACTACCTCGCGTCGATGCGCGGCCTCTCGAAGGACGCGATCCGCGCGCGCATCGTGACGAGCGATCCCGGCGCCGAGTACCTCGACACGTTCGACATCGATCTCGCCGACGTGCCGGTGATGGTCGCGACGCCGGGCGATCCCCGCAACGGCGTGCCGATGCAGCAGCTCGAGGGCGACGTCGCGATCGACATCGCGTACGGCGGCTCGTGCACCGGCGGCAAGAAGGTCGACATGGACATGTACGCGCTCGTGCTGCGCAAGGCGCTCGCGCGCGGCCAGAAGATCGCGAGCGGCGTGCACTGCTACATCCAGTTCGGCTCGCAGCACATCCGTCGCTACGCGGAGCAGCAGGGCTACGTCGACGTGTTCCGCGAGGCGGGCGTCGAGCTCATCAACCCGTCGTGCGGCGCGTGCATCAACGCGGGGCCGGGCTCCTCGGCGAAGAAGGAGCAGGTCACGGTCAGCGCGATCAACCGCAACTTCCCGGGCCGGAGCGGGCCGGGGAAGGTCTACCTCGCGAGCCCGCTGACGGTCGCGGCGAGCGCGGTCGCGGGCCGCATCGTCGATCCGATCGCGTTCCTCGAGGGCTGATGCGCGCGCTCGGGTGCCTGCTCGTGCTCGGCCTCGCGGCGTGCGGCGGCGGCGTCGATCCGTACTGCAGCTCGGTCGACGACCCGACCGGGCGCGGCATCGCGCTGTGTCGCCAAGGGAGCGAGACGCCGGTGTGCGACGACGCGGACGACACGGCGCGCTGGGAGCGCAGCGGCGGCGTGGTGCGGCTCATCGGAGGCACGCTCGCGTTCTGCGACGAAGCGCGCGAGGTCGTCTGCACAGATCGCAGCACCGCGCCGTACTGTCTGCCCGAGCTCCGGGACTGAGCCTTCGGAAGGGGTCATGGATGACCCGTTCCCCCGACCGGCAAAGCCGGATCGGGTCCCCCATCCCCGAACACTGCGCGCGGGGCCCCAGCCCCGCTTGCTTCTTGCCCGACGGGCCGAGCTGCGAGCTCGCAGAACGATGTGCGAGCTCGCGATCGCGCCGCTCAGCCGAAGTAGATGCAGCAGCCGGTCAGGCAGTAGTAGCCGCCGGGGCACGCGGGATCGGTGGGCAGGCCGCAGGGCTGGCGATCGTCCTCGCAGCGCGGCGGGGGCGGCGGGCCCGCGTCGGTCGGCGTCCCCGCGTCGCGCGGGCCGGCGTCGATCGGGTTGCCTGCGTCGTCGCGCGGGACGCCCGCGTCGCTCGGCGGCGGCGGCGGGAAGCAGTCCGCCGGGATCGTCGCGGGATCACGGCCGAGGCAGAGCTCGCAGCGACCGCAGTCGTTGAAGCAGTCCATGTTGGGCGTGCAGCGGCGGCACGACCCGTAGTTGTGGTCGAGCGCTTCCTCGACGGTGCACGCAGGCTGGCCGGTCTCGGGCACCGAGCCGATGAACACCCAGTTGTCGCCGGTGCCGCCGATGTCGCAGCAGCCGAAGCAGTCACAGCCGTTCGGCACGAGCGGCCCGCAGAAGTCGAGGCACGCCGCCGACTGCTCGGTCTCGCAGGTCCGGCGGTCGTCGTACGGGCACGTCGGGTTCGCGGGACGCGAGCCCGGGCTCAGCGGATCGCACGGCAGGTCGTAGCTGCAGTCGTCGTTGCCGTCGCCCGAGTCCTGATCGAAGTAGCAGTCGCGCGTGCACTGCTCGCCGATGCCGGGGATCGCGGGATCGAGCCGGTCCTCGCTGTTGTCGCAGGGCCCGAGGCAGTCGGGATCTTCGCTGTCCGACAGGCCGTCGCCGTCGTCGTCGAGGCAGTTGCCGCAGAGGTAGAGCCGGCCCTGGCACTCGGCCTGGACGCACGCGACGATCGCGCCGTCGGGCAGCAGGATCCCGCCGTCGACCTCGACGAACCCGGCTTCGCCGAAGATCGCGCCGTCGAGCCCCGTGCCGCCATCGCCGTCGACGGTGGCGTCCATCCCGCCGCCGCCACCGCCGTCCGTTCCGTCGCCGCCGGCGTCGATGCCGCTACCACCGGCGTCGCCGTCGTCCCCGTTCCCGTCTTCGTTCGAGCACCCTGGCGCGACCGACGCGAGCCCCAGCAGCGCCGCCATCGCGACCAGTCCGATCTTCCGCATGCGGGCTCCATGACCGGCGGACGTGACCTCCTTCACGTCCGCAGCGGGCTCACGGAGCCATGCTCTCGCGCCGGTTCCTCATCGCGTGCTCCGCCGCGCGAACGAACGGCGCGAGCCGCTCCTCGTGCTTCGCGCGCAGCACGTCCGGCGGCGCGGCATCGGTGATGCGCCCTTCGTGCAGCAGGGCGAGCCGATCGCTGATCGTGAACGCGCTCGCCATGTTGTGCGTGACCATCACCGTCGTGATCTTCAGCGTGTCCCGCAGCGCGAGGATCAGCCGGTTCACGCGCGTGACGTTGATCGGATCGAGGCCCTCGGTCGGGTCGTCGTAGAGCAGCACGTCGGGCCGCATCGCGATCGCGCGCGCCAGGCCCACGCGCTTGCGCATGCCGCCGCTGAGATCGCCCGGCGCCATCTGCTCGATGCCGGGAAGGCTCACCTGTGCGAGCGATTCCGACACGCGCTGCGCGATCTCCGGCTCCGGCAGGAGGCGCTGCTCGCGCAGCCCGTACGCGACGTTGTCGAACACGGTGAGCGAGTCGAAGAGCGCCGACGCCTGGAACTGGATCCCGATGCGCCGCCGCACCTCGATCCAGTCGCGCTCGTGGAGGTGCGTCACCTCGCGACCGTCGAACGTGATCGTGCCCGCGTCGACCGGCACGAGGCCCATCATGATCTTGAGCAGCAGGCTCTTGCCGGTCGCCGAGCCGCCGATGATCGTCAGCAGCTCGCCCGCGTTCACGTCGAGATCGATCCCGCGCAGCACCTCGTGCTCGCCGAACGCCTTGCGGACCCCGCGGATCTCGATGAGCGCCACGCGCGATCGGTAGCACGGCGAGCGCCCCGTCGGGCGTGGCCCGGGCGCGCTCGTGGGGTAGTCTCGCGCGCGTGTCGAATCGAACGCTGCGCGCGCTGGTGATCGCGAGCTCGACCGCGATCGTGTCGTCCATCGTGGTCTCGTGTGGATCGTCGAGCGCAGGCTCGTCGTCGTCGGCGACGCCGAGCGCACCGACCGCCGCCGCCGAGACCGAGGCGACACCGGCCGAGCCCGGCGCCGCGCCCGCCGCGACCGCGCCGAGCGCCGCCGCGGCGCCCGAGCGGGTGCGCGTCCGCTACGACCTCGCGGCGCACCTCGAGCGCGTCGAGCTCAGGCAGGGCGACGCGCAGGTCGTCGACTTCGGCGTGCCAGCGGGCTCGATGTACACGCTCGGCGGATGGCGCACGCGCGTCGGGCGTGATCGCGTCGAGGGCGACGTCACCGCGAGCGTGATCGAGAACGTGACCGGCTTCGTGCTCGTGCCCTCCGACGTCGCGGGGCCGCGCACGCTGCGCATCCGGGCGCGCGCGGTGCGCGACGGACGCGTGACCGTGTACGTCGACGGCGAGACGATCGGCTACGCGACGCTGCCGACCGACGGCACGTGGGGGATGATCGAGGTCGCGCTGCCCGCGGAGCGCCTCCGCGTCGGCGAGAACAGCGTGCAGCTGCGCGTGTCGCGCACGGGATCGCTCCCCGGGGTCCCGAGCGCGGGCCTCCTGCTCGACTGGATGCGCCTCGGGCCCGCCGACGATGCGCACGCGAGCGAAGGACCTCCCGTGCAGCTCGCGCGAGGCGAGGGCGAGGCGCGCGCGCTCGCGATCCCCGACGGCTGGACCGCGGGCTGGACGATGGAGGTGCCCGAGGCCGCGCGCCTGCGCGGGATCGCGCGCGGCACCGGGCGCATCGAGGTGATCGCGCACCGCGACGGCGAGGCGCCGCGCACGATGGGCACGGTCGAGGCGAGCGCCGACGGTCGTCCGTTCGATCTCGATCTCGCCGCGGTCGGCGCGAACATCGCGCGGCTCGATCTGCGCGCGACCGGCGACGTCACGCTCACGCGCCCCGCGGTCGTCACGCTCGACGCGCGCCCGCTGCGCTCTGCTTCCGACGAGCGGCGCCCGCGGCTGCGCAACGTGCTCGTCTATCTCACGGACACGCTGCGCGCCGACAAGCTGCGCCCCTATCGCGCGCAGACGCGCGTGCGCACGCCGGCGCTCGACGCCTGGGTGCAGAACGCGGCGCTGATGCTGCGCGGTCACTCGCAGGAGAACTGGACCAAGCCGAGCGTCGCGACGCTGCTCTCGGGGCTCTATCCGTGGGAGCACAACGCGACGACCGAGGACGCGATCATCCCGAGCAGCGTGCAGCTGCTGAGCGAGCGCCTGCGCGAGAGCGAGTACTACAGCGGCGCGTTCGTCGCGAACGGGTTCTGCTCGGATCGCTTCGGCTTCGAGCAGGGATGGAACACGTTCCGCAACTACATCCGCGAGGGGCTGCGCTCGCAGTCGCAGTTCGTCGCGGCCGACGTGCTGCAGTGGCTCGATCGTCGCCCGCAGGACCAGCCGTTCTTCCTGTACGTGCACACGATCGATCCGCACGTGCCGTACATGCCGCCCGCCGAGGCGCTCGCGATGTACGACCCGAACCCGTACTCGGGCATCGTCGACTTCGGTCGCGATCGCGAGCTGCTCGAGGGGATCAAGATCGGCCGCATCCGCCTCAACGCGCGCGACCGCGAGCGCCTCGAGGCGCTCTACGACGGCGAGATCACGTACCACGACACCCACTTCGGCTCGATCATCCAGGCGCTCGAGGCGCGCGGGATCGCCGACGAGACCATCGTCGTGTTCACCGCGGATCACGGCGAGGAGTTCTGGGATCACGACTCGGTCGGCCACGGGCACAGCGTGTTCGAGGAGCTGATCAACGTGCCGCTGATCCTGCGCATCCCCGGCGTGACCGACGGCGCGGTGACGATCGAGGACTCGGTCGGTCTCGTCGACGTGCTGCCGACGATCTTCGACGCGCTGGGCATGCCGATCCCGAGCGATCTCTCGGGCGAGTCGTTCCTGCCCCAGCTGCTCGGCGCCAGCGCGGACGCGCCGCGCTTCACGGTGACGGGCTTCATGGACGGCTGGCGCGCGATCAACGTCGGTCGCCTCAAGCTGATCCACCGCACCGAGCGGCGGATCATGCTCTACGATCTCGTCGCCGACCCCGACGAGACGCGCGACCTCGCGGCGGACCATCCGATCGCGGTGCGCTACGCGCGCGGCCTGCTGGGGCTCGGTCTCTCGGGCGCGACGCGTCCGCCCGAGCGCCGTCGCAGCGCGCCGGTGCGCCAGGAGCGTATCGAGATCGACGCGACCACGCGCGCCCAGCTCGAAGCGCTCGGCTACGCCGGCGCGTCGCGCCCCCAGGCGCCGCCCGAGGATTGAGCGCCGGCTGCGTCGAGATGTGCCCGATCGAGCTGGCGCTCGGTCGGGCATGGGTCGAGGTATGTCGGACCGAGCTGGAGCTCGATCGGGCATGGGTCGAGGTATCGCGGGCCGAGCTGGAGCTCGAGCGGGCGATGGGTCGAGGTATGTCGGACCGAGCTGGAGCTCGATCGGGCATGGGTCGAGGTATCGCGGGCCGAGCTGGAGCTCGATCGGCGGTGGGTCGAGGTATCGCGGGACCGAGCTGGGGGCTCGATCGGCGATGGGTCGCGGTATCGACGACCGAGCTGGAGCTCGATCGGCGATGGGTCGAGGTATGGCGGGCCGAGCTGGAGCTCGTCGGGCGCTCAGCGCAGGCGCTCGTCGTCGAGCGGCACGATCAGCGACGGATCGTCGTTCGCGACGCTGCCGACCTTCGTGCTCACCTTGAACGCCTCGAGCGCGACCGGCTCGGCGCGCTGGATCGCGCGGATGACCTCGCGCGCGTCCTGCTCGTCGGGCGACAGCCAGCGGTCGCGCAGGGCAGGGGGCACGATCATCGGCATGCGATCGTGGATGTCCGCGACCGGCGCGATCGGCTTCGTCGTGAGGATCGCGAAGCTCGGGATGCGCTTCGTCTCGTCGCCGACCCCGCCCTGCCAGATGTCCCAGATGCCGGCGAACGTGATGAGCCCGCCGCCCACCGGGCGGAAGTGGTAGGGCTGCTTCTTCGTGCCCTCGCGCTTCCACTCGTAGAACCCGTCGGCGATCACGAGGCAGCGACGGCGCGACGCGCTCTCCGCGAACGCACGCTGCGTCGCGACGCCCTCGGCGCGCAGGTTGATCCAGCGCGCGCCCGCGGCCTTCGGGCTCTCGCTCTCCGCCGGCACGAGCCCGAACCGCGCGAGCCCGATGCGCCGCTCCTCGCGCTCGATCGCGATGGGCGCGTCCTCGGTCGGCGCGAGGTTGAAGCGCGGCTCGATCGCGTCGATCGTGAGCACCGCGCGCAGCTCGTCGGCAGCTTCCTGGGCCTGGATCGCGACCGTGTAGCGCCCGCACATGTGCGATCGATCATGCGCCCGGGCGGGGCCCGCGCCCAGGGCCCGCGAGGCGGCGTAGCATCGCGGGCACCATGTCGAAGCGCAGCGCCCTCGTGATCACAGTCGTCGCGTCGATCCTCGGTGCGTGCACGTCGCGCGGCACACCGGGTCGCGAGGCGACGTTCGCCGAGTGCACGAACGGCGTCGACGACGACGACGACGGCCTCCTCGACTGCGCCGACACGACGTGCGGCGCGCACTGCGAGGGCGGCAACGGAGGCGGCGACGCGAGCGTGCCGCGCGACTCGGGGCCGCGCGTCGACGCGCGCATCACGTGCGACGCGCCGCTCGACGTCGTGTTCGTGATCGACGTGAGCACGTCGATGCGCGAGGAGGCGGAGCGCCTGCGCACCGGCGTCGAGTCGATCTGGAACGCGGCGCAGGACCTCACGAGCAACACGCAGTTCGGGCTCGTGGTGTTCGTCGACGACGCGGTCGCGGTGAACGGGTGCAGCCCGTTCGCGTCGATCGCGAGCCTGCAGAGCGAGCTGATGCGGTGGCGCGACTTC
Organism: Sandaracinus amylolyticus; assembly: GCF_000737325.1. Classification (NCBI taxonomy): domain Bacteria; kingdom Pseudomonadati; phylum Myxococcota; order Polyangiales; family Sandaracinaceae; genus Sandaracinus; species Sandaracinus amylolyticus. The sequence goes on along the minus strand of NZ_CP011125.1, from coordinate 5,736,098 downwards.
TGCGCGTCGAATCGCTCGCCCTCGAGCGATCTGCAGAACACCGACTGCACCGAGAACTCGCTCGACGCGCTCCACCTCGCGGCGACGACGTGCCCGTGGCGCGCCGGCGCGACGCGCGTGATCGTGCACGTCACCGACGACACGTTCGCCGAGCGCCCGCAACGGCTCAGCGACGCCGTCACCGTGCAGCACACGTACGCGGAGGTCGCGAGCGAGCTCGTCACGCGCGAGCTGCGCGTCGGCGCGTTCGCGGTGCCGGGCGCGGGCGAGCCGTGCGGCGCGGGCTCGAGCCCCGACGTCGGTCGCGGCTTCCACGCGCCGTTCGGCGCGATGCCGTCGCTCCCGATGCAGACGCGGGGGCGCGCCTACGATCTGCGCGCGGTGCGGAGCGGCTCGCTCGACATGGCGGCGTCGATCACCGAGCTGCTCGCGGACGAGTACTGCACGCTCTTCTGACGCGAGATCGCGACCAGCGCGCCGAGGATCTGCTCGGCGCTGCAGGGCTTGCGGAGGGTCGCCGCGAAGAGCGCGCGATCGGTCGGCGAGAGCGCCTCGAGATCCCCGGTGTGCAGCACGAAGGGCGGCGCGTCGTCGCCGAGGAGCGCGCGCACGCGTCGACAGAGCTCGATGCCGTCGATGCCCGGCATGAGCAGGTCGGTGATCACCACGTCGGCGCCGTCTTCGCAGATGCGCTGCAGCGCGGCCTCGGGCGACGTGAAGCTGCGGATCTCGAAGCCCAGCCCACCGAGCAGCCCGAGCATCGCGCGGAGCACGCGCGCGTCGTCGTCCACCAGCGCGAGCCGCGCCGGTCCCTCCCCAGTCCCGTTCATCCTCGAGGCCCCTCCCGTGCGGGCGCAGCATCGACCCCGCCGCACTGCGTCACAAGAGTCGGCGCGTGACGGACGTCGAAAGAAAGCGCAATGGGGCGTTGTGGCGCGAAACGTGGCGTTTACGTGCATCCAGCGTGGAACGACGGGAGCTCGACGGTGTGACCGTCCTGGTGATCGACGATCACCTGGACAGCCTCGAGGTCGCCGAGATCGTCCTGGAGCGCGCGGGCGCGCGCGTGCTCGCCGCGCCGAGCGCGGAAGCGGGGCTGCGCTTCCTCGATACACAAGCGATCGACGTCCTCGTCTGCGACCTGTCGATGCCACGCGTGGACGGATTCGACGTCGTGCGGGCGGTGCGCGCGCGCAAGGACGAGAAGCGGTCGTTGCCCGCGATCGCGGTGTCGGGGAGCGGCGTGCACGACGCGGGACGGGCGATCACGGCCGGGTTCGACGCGCACGCGACGAAGCCGATCGCGCCGGAGGCGCTGGTGGCGCACGTGCGGCGGCTCGCTGATCGGCCGGCTGCGTAGGATCTCCGATCTCCGCGCGGGGCGAGGCTTCGGTGTGGGGCGCGGGGAGGGGTCCCGTGCTCGGACAGTCCTCGCGATCCGACCTGCTGCGGGTGTCGCGGCTGGCGAGCGGGATCTCGTCAGCGCGTGCGCTTTGCGCGCGCGCTGACTCGCATTCGGGGAACGTCGCGGAGGCTGGGTGGCGCTGCGGAACTGCGCGCGGGACCCCTCCCCGCGCCCCGGCTGGTAGCGCTTCGGCCGCGCGCGGAGGTGGACGCCGCTCGGTGTGATGGATGGACGCGTTCTCGCGCGAGTCCGCTTCGCGGGCTCGCGCGAGAACGCGGACCGGCTCGCCCTTCGGGCATCGCGGCCGCATTGGACGGCTCGCCCTTCGGGCATCGCGGCCGAGTTGGACGGCTCGCCCTTCGGGCATCGCGGCCGATTGGACGGCTTGCCCTTCGGGCATCGCGGCCGATTGGACGGCTCGCCCTTCGGGCATCGCGGCCGAATTGGACGGCTCGCCCTTCGGGCATCGCGGCCGATTGTTCGGCTCGCCTTCGAGCATCGCCCCCATCACTGCGGCGATCAGCGCAGCTGGCGGACTCGAACGATCGCCTCCCTTCCTCCTCTGCGCTTCTGCGCTCCTCAGAAATTCCGCTTCCGCTACGCGCGCTTGCGCTCGCCCACTCCGCGTCGAAGGTTGGTGCCGTCGCCGTCCTTCTCGGGCGACGGATTGGAGTCGTCCCGCGCGTGCTCTCGAAGGTGCCTCCCACGCCCGTCCTCGAGCGCCGCATCGGAGATCTCGTGAAGCGTCGCTATCGCCTCAGCGCCCTCATCGGCGCGGGCGGACAGGGCGCGGTGTATCGCGCGACCGACCTCTTCGAGGGAGACGAGGTCGCGGTGAAGGTGCTGCACGAGGAGAGCGAGCGAGACCCCGTCGCGCGCGAGCGTCTCTTGCGCGAGGCCGAGGCGCTGATGGTCACGCGCGGGACCGCCGCGGTGCAGGTGCTCGATCAGGGCTTCTCGAGCGATGGGCGCCTCTGCCTGGTCACCGAGCTGCTCGAGGGATGCGACCTCGAGGACTCGCTGCTTCGCATCGAGGAGCAGGGGCGCTCCTTTCCCGCGAGCGATCTCGTGTGGCTCTTCGAGCCGCTCGTGACGACGCTCGAGCGCGCGCACGCCGCGCACATCGTGCATCGCGATCTGAAGCCCGCGAACGTGTTCCTCGACGAGCGCGACGGGCGCATCCGCGTGCGCCTGATGGACTTCGGGTTCGCGAAGTTCCAGCGCCTCAAGCGCCTCACGCTCGACGGCTTCGTCGCGGGCTCGCCGAGCTACATCGCGCCCGAGACGTGGCTCGAGCGCACGCCCGCGCCGAGCGTCGACGTCTACGCGCTCGGCGCGCTCATGTACCGCACGCTCGCGGGTCAGCCGCCGTTCTCGGGCGAAGGGCTCATGGCCGTCGTTCGCGCAGCGACGAGCGCGCCGCGACCGAGCCTCCACGCGCTGCGTCCCGATCTGCCGCGCGACGTCGACGCGTGGGTGCAGCAAGCGCTCGCGATCTCGCCCGAGGAGCGCTTCCAGACGCCGCGCGCCGCGTTGTACGCGCTGTGCACCGCGCTCGGGCTCGAGCACGGAGCGCCCGCTCAGCGGAGCGCGGGCCACACGTAGCGCACGTCGGGCGCGCGCTCTTCGTTGCCGGCGCCATCGGTGCGCTCGGCGACGACGAAGCCGTGCTGCTCGTAGAAGCGCTGCGCGCGCACGTTGCTCTCGAACGTCCAGAGCTGCAGCCCTCGAGGCCGTCGCGACTTCGCGAGCGCGACGAGCTGCGAGCCGATCCCGCTGCGCGTGTGATCCGCGTCGACGTAGAGCTGATCGATCCACGCGCCGTCGAGCACGAGGAGCCCGAGCGAGCGCCCGTCGAGCGCCGTCGCGAGCCACACCTCGCGCGTCGGGATCACGACCGTGCGCATCCACGCGCGGACCTCGTCGTCGGTGTGCGCAGGGGGCGGGATCGCGTCGCCGGCGCCGCGGCGCGCCCGGAGCAGGAGCTCGGCGGCGTCTGCGGCGTCGCCGGGCCCCGCGGGTCGGATGGTGATGCGCATCGCTGGGGAACCCGAGGAGTTTCGCGCGGATGGGTAGCAGGTCGCGCTGCGCTGACCAGAGGCCGCGCTCGCCTCCGCGCGGTTCGTCGTCTAGAGCGCGTCGGATGGAGACCGCACCCTTCGACGCCACGCCGCACCACCAGCGCCTCGCTCGGCTCGTCGGCCGCTGGCGCGGGGTCGCGCGCACGTTCTTCGAGCCCAGCAGCGCGCCCGAGGTCGCGCCGTGGGACGCGACGATCGAGCTCCTGCTCGGCGGACGCTTCCTGCGCATGCGCTACGTGTCGCGGGTGATGGGCAAGCCGATCGCGGGCGAGCTCACGATCGCGCGCGAGATCGGTGAGCGCCGCTGGCTGATGTCGTGGATCGACAGCTTCCACACGAGCCCCGCGATCCTCGCGTCGGAGGGCGCGCGCGACGACGAGGCGATCCGCGCGAGCGGGACGTACTTCGCGGGCGAGGGCCATCCGCGCTGGGGCTGGCGCACCGAGGTCCACGACGAGCGCGCGCCCGCGTCGCTGCGGATCGTGATGACGAACATCTCCCCGGAGGGCGAGGAGAGCGCGGCGATCGAGATCGAGCTCGAGCCCGGCTGACGGGGCGCGCTACAGCCACGCCTCGTGCTCGGCGGCGAGCTCCTGGAGCGCGGCGACGAACCGGCTCGCATGGAAGCCGTCGCAGACCGCGTGGTGCACCTGGATGGCGACCGGCAGCAGCGTGCGCCCGTCGCGCTCGACGTAGCGGCCGAGCGTGAAGATCGGCGCGACGTGACGGATGGCTCGCGGGATGTCGAGCGTGAACGCGGAGAACTCGAGCCACGGGATGCTCGACACGTCGAAGCTGTTCGGCGGTCGGCCCTCCTTCGGGAAGAAGCGCGTCGCGCGAGCGTGCTCGGCGATGTCCTTCGTCGCCGCGTCCTCGAAGGCGCCGAAGTCCGCGTCGTAGCGGGTCCAGATGCCGGAGAACGTCTCCGCCTCCGCGTTGAACACCGTGTACGCGGGGTGCAGCTCGTCCCACACGCCGAGCGCTCCGTCGGCGTCGAAGCCCATCCGGAATTCGCGAAAGCGCTGCACCGTCGTCGCGAGCATCCAGAGCTGCGCCGGATAGGCCTTGCGGCCGCGACCCGTGAGCGCGCTGCGGAGCGACGTGATGTCGACGTGCACCGTGAAGCTGTACGTGCACGGCACGCGATCGATGTAGTGCTCGAAGTGCTCGGCGCGATTCCACGTGCCGAGATCGATGGCGCGGAATCCCGTCATCGCGTCCTCCTCCCCTGCGCATCGCATCTCGTGCAGGGCCGGGCCCGCGACGACCGAATCGCAGGAGAACTACGGACGCGCCCGGGAGGGCTCGAACCTCCGACCGTCGGCTTAGAAGGCCGCTGCTCTATCCAGCTGAGCTACGGGCGCTCTGGTCTTCTCTCTGTACCGCGTGGCGGATCGGGTCGCGAGTTCTCGATTCCGGGCCGGCGCCACTCGGCACCATTCCGGAGGACTCGGGGTGGAGGGATTCGAACCCCCGACGACGAGCACCCAAAGCTCGTGCACTACCAGGCTGTGCGACACCCCGGAATGGTCGCGGAGGATAGCCGCTCCCATGGATCTTGTCGCGTGCTACGAGCGGCGCTTCCAACGATCATCGACCTGCTCCGAGGTAGGCCGCGAGGCGCTCGCGCATGCGCGCACACGCGCGTCCACGGTGGCTGATCGCGTCCTTCGCGGTCGCCGAGAGCTCGGCCATCGTCGCGTCTCCGTCCGCGGGCACGAACACCGGGTCGTAGCCGAACCCGCCGCTGCCGCTCGGCTGGTGCGCGATGCGACCCTCGCAGCGGCCTTCGGTGAGCTCGACGCGCGCGCCGAGCGCGCCGCGGGGATCGGCGAGGGCGAGCACGCAGCGGAAGCGCGCGGTGCGACGCTCGTCGGGCACGTCGGCGAGCGCCGCGAGCAGCTTGCGCACGTTCGCCTCGGAGCCGCCCGCGCCCGCGTAGCGGGCCGAATAGACCCCGGGTGCACCGTCGAGCGCGTCGACCTCGAGCCCGCTGTCGTCGGCGATCGTCATGCATCCCGACGCGGCGGCCTGGGCCTCCGCCTTCAGGATCGCGTTCGCCTCGAACGTGTCGCCCGTCTCTTCGACGTCGGGGAGACCGAGCTCGTCGGCGGAGACGAGCTCCACGCCGAGATCGCCGAAGATGCGGCGAAACTCTTCGAGCTTGCCGCGGTTCTTCGTCGCGATGAGGAGCTTCGTCGTCATCACCGCACGAGCTTGTCGAGCGAGGTGCCGGCGCGCGCGAGCGCTTCGCTCTGCGACGCGAACAGCGAGGGCATCGACGACATCGCGAGGTCGACCAGCGCGGTCCAGCGATCGCGCGGCACCGGTGCGCCCTCGGCCGTGCCCTGCACCTCGACGATGCCGCCGTCGCCCATCGCGACGACGTTGAGGTCGACGTCGGCCTTGCTGTCCTCGACGTACGCGAGATCGAGCAGCGCGCTCGGTCCCACGATGCCCGCGCTGATCGCGGCGACCGGACCGCGCAGCACGCCCGCGCCGATCACGCCCTTGCTGCGCAGCCGATCGAGCGCGAGCGCGAGCGCGACGAAGCCCCCGGTGATCGACGCGGTGCGCGTGCCGCCGTCGGCGTCGAGCACGTCGCAGTCGACGGTGATCGTGCGCTCGCCGAGCTTCTCGAGGTTCACCGCGGCGCGCAGCGAGCGGCCGATCAGGCGCTGGATCTCCTGGGTGCGCCCGTCGATGCGGCCCTTGCGGCCATCGCGATCCTGGCGCTGCGGGTTCGCGCGCGGATGCATCGCGTACTCCGCGGTGACCCAGCCCTTGCCGCTGCCGCGCAGCCAGCCCGCGACGCCCTCGTCGATCGACGCCGCGATCAGCACGCGCGTGCCGCCGCACGCGTAGAGCACCGAACCCTCGGGGTTGCGCTGCACGCCGGTCTCGATGGTCACGGGCCGGAGCGCGTCGGCGCTGCGTCCGTCGGTGCGGCTCGTCATCTTCGGGGAGCTCCGTGCGAAACGGTCGAGCGAGGTACCACGAATGGACCCTTCGCGTCACGCGTGATCGTCGATCACCGCAGGCTGCACGGGTCGCTCGTTCGCGGGCGCGTGCACTTCCGGGAACCACATGACGAACGTCGTGCCACCTTCGGCGCCGTCCTCGCACCGGATGTGCCCGCGGTGCGCGACGACGATCTGTTGCGTGAGCGAGAGACCGAGCCCGGTGCCGCGCTCCTTCGTCGAGAAGAAGAGATCGAACACGCGGCCGCGCCGCTCGGGCGGGATGCCCTCGCCGCGATCGGCGATCGTGATCTCGACGCCGTGCTCGAGGGTCGCGCGATCGTCGGCGCGTCGCACGCCGAGCGTCACCGGCCCGCCTTGAGGCATCGCCTCGCGCGCGTTGCGGATCAGGTTGAGCAGCGCCTGGCGGATCTGCGCCTCGTCGGCGGCGACGAGCGGGAGATCGGGCTCGACGCGCACGTCGATGCGGCACTGCGCGGCGACGAGCTCGCGCTCGACGAAGCGCGCGACCTCGGTCGCGACGGCGCCGAGATCTTCGTGCGTGAGCAGCGGGGCAGGCAGGCGCGCGAGCCGCAGGTACTCCTCGGTGATCCCGGTGAGCCGATCGATCTCGCGCTGGATCGCGCGCAGCGGAGCGGCGACCTCGGGGCCCGCGCCCGAGAGCTCGTCGGCGAGCACCTCGACGTTCAGGCCGATGCTCGAGAGCGGGTTGCGCACCTCGTGTGTGACGTGCGCGGCCATCTTGCCCATCGCGGCGAGGCGCTCGGTCTGGATGAGGCGCGCCTTCGTCGCGAGCTCCTCGGTGACGTCGTCGGCGACGACGAGCACCGGGATGCGCCCGTCGAGCGCGTCGGTGCCGAAGGGGCTCACGCGCACGTCGACGTGGCGCGGGGGCTCGCCTGCGAGCGTCGCGCCGTGGAGCGCGACGGGCTCGCCGCCGATCGCGACGCGATCGATCGCGTCGTCGAGGCCGGCGAGCCGCTCGACGAGGCCGGTGTCGTCGAGCGGACGATCGATCGCGCTGCGACCGATCCCGAGCACGGGATCCGCGGACTGGTTCGCGGCGCGCACGCGACCCTCCGCGTCCACCACGACGACCGCGGAGCGCAGGCTCGCGACGATGCGCTCCTGGATGCGCTGCAGCTCGCGCACCTCGCGATCGCGCGCGGCGACCGCGTCGACCATTCGCTCGAATTCCTGGGCGAGACGGCCGATCTCGTCGTCGCGCCGGGTGTCGAGGCGGTTCGAGAGATCACCGCGCGCGACGGCGACGACACGCGCCTGCAGCTTCGGAAGGGGCGCGAGGAGTCGCTGCGACCACCACGTGACGCCGAGCCCCGCGAGCAGCGCGAGCAGCGCGAGCACCGCGATCTCGATCACGGAGCGGCGCTCCTGCTCGGCGGCGCTGCGGCTCGTCTCCTCGAAGCGCGACTCGACGCGGTTGCGCGTGACGAGCAGCTGCCGCGCGATCTGCGCCTCGCGACGGACGATCTCCGCGTGCAGCTCGACGGCGCGCGCGCGATCCCCGCGATCGAGCGCGGCGAAGAACTCGCCGTAGAGCGAGTCGCTGCGCTCGTACGCCTGCTGGATCTGCTCGAGCGTCTCGCGCACCGAAGCGAGCGTCGCGCGATCGGGCTCGGGGCCCTCGAGGCGCTCGACGCGCTCGACCGCGGTGAGCGCTTGCGAGAGGCGACGCGGGCCGACCTGACGCGCGGCGCTGATCCAGCTGCGCGTGCGTCGCGACTCGCGCTCGTCGAGCACGTACTCGAGCATGTTGTTGACGACGGCGCCGTTCGCCTGCGCCTCCGCGATGCGCATGACGAGCGGGACGTACGCCTCGTGCAGGAGGCGCAGGTTCTCGGAGGTGCGCTGGTGCTGCACCAGGCTGGTCCCCGAGACGACGCCGAACGCGACGAGCACGCTCGCGAAGGCGAGGAAGATCCGGGTCGGGATCGTCAGGCGCGCGCGCTTCATCCGCACGGCCGTTCTAGCCTCATCGCGCGACGCGTTCACGGGGGCAGCACGGCGGCGGCCTGCGCGGCGAGCGCGGGCTCGGCGGCGATCGCCGCGGCGAGGGACTCGCGCGCCTCGCGCGCACGCCGCAGCGCGACGAGCGCGCGCGCCCTCGCGAGGTGCACCGGGCCGGGCGTCTCGACCTCCGCGGCGAGGGCGAGATCGAGCTCCGCGAGCGCGTCGCGCGCGCGCCCCGCGTGCAGCAGCGCCTCGCCGTGCAGCCAGCGCCCGCGCCCGTTCTCGGGATCGACGAACACGACGCGCGGCCCGACGGCGAGGAGCGCGTCCCATGCGCCCGCCTCGTGCAGCGTCTGCATCAGCGCGGCGAGCGCGCCGCGATCGTGCTGATCGAGCGCGACGATGCGCTCGAGCGCGCGCCGGCGGAGCGCGGCGTCCTGGCTCGACTCCGCGAGCTGCGCGAGGCCGTGCCATGCATCGAGCCGCTCGGGATCGATGCTCGCCGCGGCGTCGAGCGCAGCGCGGGCGGCGGTGGTGTCGCGGCGCGCGAGCGCGGACTGCGCGGCGAGCAGGCGCACTTCGTATCCGTCGTGGCCGCTCGCGATCAGATCCGCGATGTGCGTGTCGAGCTCCGCCGCGTCGCGACGCGCGAGCGACGTGCGTGCGAGCACGAAGCGCGCGATCGGCTGGTGGGGATCGATCCGGATCGCCTCGATTGCCGACTGCGTCGCGCCGGCGACGTCGCCGTGCGCAGCGAGACCGGCCGCGAGCTCGGCGTGCGCGATCGCGTCGCGCGGCGCGCTGCGGACGCGCGCGCGGAGGCCCTCGACGTCGAGATAACGCCCGAAGTCGACGGCGAAATCGCGCGCCCGCGCCGCGAGCCGGGTGCGCTCGTGGACGCGCCACTCGCGATCGAGCTCGTCGATCGACACACCGAGCGCGCGCTGCACCACGTCGGCGCTGCTGCGTCCCTCGCCCCAGCCGCGCAGCATCGCGACGACGCGATCGAACCCGAAGCGATCGACCATGTACCCGACGAGCCGCGAGCTCGCGTAGTACGCGGTCATCACGTCCTCGGCGCTGCGCGCGTGGGTGAACGCGGAGTTCAGATCGCGCACCGGCGGCAGGCGATCGAGCGCGAGCCAGAGGCGATGGTCTTCCTCGCGACGCCACTCGGGGCGCGCCATCACCGTCTCGTGCTCCGCGAGGCCCTCGGTGAACCAGCGCGGCACGCGGTTGCGCGAGAGCTGGATGTGGAAGACGTGCGCGAGCTCGTGCGTCGTGATCTGACCCCAGTCGAACGCGCCGCCGCGCGGGCTCAGCGCGGTGACGACCTGACCGAAGCACACGCCCTGCACGCCCGCGTTCGGCAGCCCCGAGGTGCGCACGCTGAAGTGCTGCGAGCTCGCGAACATCTCGATGTGCACCGGCTGTCGCGGCGTGAAGCGATACCGGCGGCGCATGTCGTCCCACGCGCCGCGGAGCGTCGTCGTCACGGCGCCTTCGATCAGCGGGCGCTCCTCGCGATGCATGCGCAGCACGAACGGGCGCGCGTCGAAGCGCTCGTAGTGCGGCGTGATCACGTCGTCCCAGAGGTTCAGCGTGTTGAACACGCGCGCGTCGAAGCGATCCCTGCGCCATGCCTCGCGCAGCGCGGCGAGGCCGTCTTCTTCCTCGCCCATGCGCAGCAGGTTGAGGCCGAGCGTCGCGTGGGCGCGCGCGTCCTCGGGATCGATGCGTAGCGCGCGGCGCGCGAGCTCGACGACGTCGGGATAACGATGCTCCCAGTCCGCGTGATCCGCGACGATGCTGTAGAGCTCGGCGTAGCGCGGGTTGCGATCGAGCACCGCACGCACGGCCGCGTCGAACGCGCTCTGGTTGCCTTCGACGAAGCGCACCGCGGCGCGCACGGAGAGCGCCTCGAGATCGTTCGGGTCGATCGCGAGCGCCGCGTCGAGGTGCGCGTCGGCGCGCGCGATGTCGACGTCGCGCAGCGCCATGCCCGCGCGGGTGACGTGCGCCGCGACGAGGTTCGGATCGACCGCGAGCGCCGCGCTCAGCTCGCGCTCGGCGCCCGCGAAGTCGAACGACTGCTCGAGCAGGATGCGCGCGCGGAGCAGGTGCGCGCGTGGATGATTCGGGCTCACGCGCAGCGCGTCGCTCACGCACTCGTCGGCGTGGCCGAGATCGAACTTCGAGAGGAAGAGCGTCGCCCACTCGAGCTGGGTCTCGACGCGATCGCGCGCGACGCGCGTGGCCTCGCGGAACGCGTCGTTCGCGTCGTGCGGGCTCTCGAGCATCGCCGCGGCCATGCCGACGTACGTGAGACCTTCGCCGTCGCGCGAGGTGATCGTTCCGTCGTTGTACGCGCGCACCAAGCGCATCAGCACCGTGCGCGCCTCGCTCTCGCGGCCGCGCCGCAGGAGGAGACGTCCGAGCATCACGCGCGCGCGATGCGCGATGGGCTCGCTCGCGACCTCCTCGAGCACGCGCTGCGCCTCGTCGAGACGGCCGCGCGCCATGTGCGCCTCGCCCGCGAGCGTGCGCGCCGCGATCCTCGACGACGCGCTCCGCGCCGCGGTCTCCGCGCTGCGCTGCGCTTCGTCGTGACGTCCGGTCTCGAGGAGCACGCGCGCGAGCGCGAGCTGGGCCTCGGGGCTCGCGATCGCGCGCAGCGCCGTCTCCGCGGTGCCGTACTCCCCGCGATCGAGCGCGCGGAGCGCATCCGCGAGCGGGGTCGCGGGGCGCTCCTGTGCGGCGCCGAGGGGCGCGAGCGAGATCGCGACGAGGACGAGGAGGGCCGAGAGCGCGCGTCGCGTGCGAGGCATCGATCTCACGATCATACGGCCCGTGCGCCGGGTTCGCTCGGCGCCGCACCTACGCGATCGGTGAGCCTCCACGCGGCGGTCGCGCGGTCGGTCAGATCGACAGCACGCCCGACACGCGCTGCATCATCGCGACGCGCGCCTGGGTCACCGGGCTGCGGCCGTCGAGCAGCTTCTCGGTCTCTTCGAGCACCGCCGCGAGCGGCCAGCGCGTCACGCTGCGATCCGGCGTCGCGATCCCGCCGGGGAGCGGCGACTGCCACGCGACCATCTCGTCGGTCGCGCCGGCCGCGAGCGCGTCGATCGCCGCGAGCGCGAAGCGGCCCGCGATCATGCGATCGAGGAAGCTCGGGTTCCCGCCGCGCACGAGATGCCCGAGCACCGTCGCGCGGATCGACACCTCGCCGAGCTCCGGCTCGAGCACCTCGGTCAGCCGTCGCACGAGCCGCGTGCACGGGACCTCGACGCCCTCGGCCTTGATCACGAGGACGCGCTGCTTGCCGCGATCGGCCTCGAACGAGCGGCGGATCAGATCCGCGACCGACCCGACGATCGCGTCCTCGTCGCGGCCGTCCTCGCGGTAGAGCGCCGCGTCCGCGCCCGCCGCGATCGCGCTCGCCATGCACAGATAGCCCGACTGCCGGCCCATCACCTCGACGACGAACGCGCGACGATGCGCGCGCGCCGTGTCGCTGATGCGATCACACGCCTCCACGATCGTGTTGAGCGCCGAGTCCACGCCGATCGCGCTCGCGGTGCACCCGATGTCGTTGTCGATCGACGCGGGGATCCCGACCACCTTCGCGCCGTGCTCGGTCGCGAGCGCGTGCGCGCCGGTGAGCGATCCGTTGCCGCCGATCACCACGAGCCCGTCGAGCTCGCGCAGCGCCTCCGCGCCGCGCGCGCGACCCTCGGCCGTGTAGAACGCCTTGCAGCGCGCCGATCCGAGGATGCTGCCGCCGAGGTGGCCGCACACGTCGACCTCGTGCGTGGGCGCGAGCCCGCCCTCGGCCTTGCGCGTCAGCGCGCGCCAGCTGCGATCGAGCAGCCCTTCGTACCCGCGCTCGATCCCGACGACCTCGATGCCGCGCTGCGCCGCGATCAACGTCGCCGCGCGCACCGCCATGTTCATGCCGGGCGCGTCGCCGCCGGACGTCAGGATGCCGACGCGACGCATCAGCGCTCGTCTCGCTCTTCGCGCGACGTCTTCTTGTCGCCCTCGAGGCCCGCGGGCTCTTCGTCGATGTCGTCGAGCAGGCGGTTCATGAGCCCGTCGATCATCAGATCGCGCTGGTGCTCCTCGATGCGCCCCTCGATCCAATTCCCGCGGATCTGCTCGTACTTCACGCGGTACTCGCCGAGCAGCTTCCGATAGCGCTCCTGCTGCGCCCAGATGCGGCGGTGGTTGCGCGCGTAGACCGCGCCGAGCGACGCGATCGACACGCCCGTGAGCACGAGCCCGATCGGCCCGCCGACGAGCAGACGCAGCGCGACCACGACCGCCGTCGCGCCCGCCGCGCCGGTGAGCACCTTCTTCCCGGTGCCCGGCGCGGTCACTCCGCCCCACGCGACCTCCCACGCCTCGCGCGACGCGAGCAGCAGCGCGACGAAGTGCACCTGGTTCTTCCGCTGAGCCCAGTAGGTCTCGATCGCGGTCTTCAGGAATCCGTCGTACGAGGCGTACTTCGGGCCGGGTTTGCCCGGGGTGGGTTCGCTCATCGCCCGAACGTACCACTTCGCGCGCCCCGCGACCGCGTGCGAGCACGTGTCATACTCGCCCGATTCGTGAGGTCTCGAGGCTCGGGACCTCGAGGGGAGTCTGCCCTTGTCGATGACCGCCGCTTGCTTCGCGTCGCGACTGCGCGCCACCTCGTTCGCTCTCTTCGTCGCGATGTCCATCGCGGGATGCGGTGACGACGACGGACCGGACGAATCCGACGGCGGTCAGACGATGGACGCCGGGCAGTTCGACGCCGGCCCGCGACGCCCCGACGGAGCGCGCGACTGCACGAGCGACGAGGAGTGCGTCGACGAGGTCACGTGCACGCGCGACGTGTGCGACCCGATGGGTTACTGCCGGAACCCCGTCGATCCCGCGGTCTGCGACGACGAGATCTTCTGCAACGGCGTCGAGCAGTGCGATCCGCGCCGCGGCTGCGTGCCGGGCCCGCGCGAGACGTGCAACGACGGCGACGTGTGCACGCTCGATCGCTGCGACGAGCCGGGCAAGACGTGCGAGCACTTCCCGCGCGATCTCGATCAGGACGGCGACACCGACTGGTTCTGCCCCGGCGGCTCCGACTGCGACGACATGGACCCGGTGCGTCACTCGGAGTTCCCCGAGGTGTGCGGCGATCGCGTCGACAACGACTGCGACGACGCGATCGACGAGCCCGACTGCGGGCGCGCGCCGAACGACACCTGCGAAGACCCGCTCGACGTCTCGGCGGGTGGTGTGTTCGTCGTCGACGCGTCGAGCCTCGGCGGCGACTACACGATCCCGTGCGCCGGCACGCCGCCCTCGGGCACCGTGCGTCGCGACGCGATCCTGACGTTCACGCTCGGCGAAGCGCGCGGCGTGCGCATCCGCGCCGACGGGCCCGCGACGCTCACCGGGCTCGCGCTGGGCACCGAGTGCGGCGTCGCCGAGAGCGCGACCGAGTGCAGCTACGGGTTCCCCGCGGAGGTGCGCGCGCGGCGGCTCGGGATCGGCACGTACTTCGTCGTGGTGTCGTCGAACGCGCCGGGCGACGTCGCGGTCACGGTCGAGTTCACGGAGCCGACCGAGCCCGCGCCGAACGAGGCGTGCGACAGCGCGATCGACGTGTCGGGCGGCGGTACGTTCACCGGTAGCCTCGTCGACGTCGCCGACGACCTCTCGACCGAGTGCGGCAGCATCGGCGCGCCCGACGTCGTCTACTCGTTCACGACGACGGCCGACCACGACGTGCGCATCTCGGCAGTGAGCCCCAGCGGCGATCGGCTCGCGTGGGATCTGCGCTCGACGTGCGAGAGCAGCGCGAGCGCGCTGCGCTGCGCGAACGACTCGCCGGCGAACGGGCTCGTGCACGAGCTCCCGGGAGGCACGTACTTCATCGTGCTCGAGGGCACCTCGTCGGCCGAGATCGACTACACGCTCGAGGTGGAGCTCCTGCCTCCGACGCCGCCGCCCGCGGGCGACCTCTGTCGCAACGCGATCCCGCTCGTGCTCGGCGAGCGCACCGAGGGAACGCTCGCCGACAAGGAGGACGACCTGGTCACGAGCTGCGGCTTCGACTTCCGCGACGCGGTGCACTCGTTCACGCTCGGCGCGCGCCGCGACGTGACGATCGAGATCGACGGCGGCACCGCGTCGTTCAACGCGTCGGTGCGCGGCACGTGCGCTGACGGCGCGACGCAGCTGCGCTGCGCGCGCGGCACGCCGGTGCGGATGCGCCTCCGTGATCTCGCGGCGGGCACGTACTACGTCGTCGTCGAGTCGTTCAACGCGGCGCCGTACGCGATCACGGTGACGGACTCCGACCCGGTCACGCCGGTCGCGGTCAGCGGCAACGAGACGTGCGCGAGCGCGTTCGAGATCCCCGCGACGGGCGGCGTCTTCACCGGCGACACCACCGCGATGCTCGACGATCTCCAGACGCGCACCTCGTGCGGCGACGGAGCGCGCTCGACCGACGCGATGTTCCGGCTCGAGCTCACCGAGGCGCGCCGCGTCGTCGCGAACACCGGCGGCTCGACGTTCGACACCGTGCTCCACGTGCACCGCGACAGCTGCGCCAACACGGGCGAGCTCGCGTGCGACGACGACAGCGGCGACGGCTCGTCGAGCCTGATCGATCGTCGCCTCGATCCCGGTACGTACTTCCTCGTCGTCGATGGCCGCGGGATGGTGTCGCGCGGCCAGTACACGCTGGAAGTGCTCGTCACGCCGTGAGCCGTTCTCGATGAAGACGTTCGTTCGCGCGCTCGTCGCGCTCTCGCTCCTGTTCCCCGCGACCGGTGCGCACGCATGGCATCGCCTCCCGCCCGGT
This sequence comes from Sandaracinus amylolyticus, assembly GCF_000737325.1. Classification (NCBI taxonomy): domain Bacteria; kingdom Pseudomonadati; phylum Myxococcota; order Polyangiales; family Sandaracinaceae; genus Sandaracinus; species Sandaracinus amylolyticus. The sequence goes on along the minus strand of NZ_CP011125.1, from coordinate 5,720,804 downwards.
CGCGACGGCTTCCGCGAGGCCGGGTACGAGGCGGTGCGCGGGGTCACGATCGGTCCGATCGAGAGCTCGCAGCAGCCCGGTCGCGGGTACGGCACGGAGTCGACCGCGGCGCTGCTCGATCACCTCGCGTCGATGGGCGTGAACTGGGTCTCGATCACGCCGTTCGGTCGCATCTGGAGCCTCCAGAGCACCGAGATCCTCATGGACTTCGAGGCGCCCTACGAGGAGAACCGCGAGGCCGTGCGCCGCATCGTCGCGCAGGCGCACGCGCGCGGCATCCGCGTGCTGGTGATCCCGCACCTCTGGGTCGAGACCGGCGGTTGGCGCGGCGAGATCGATCCCGGCTCGCCTCAGGCGTGGGCCGAGTACCAGCGCAACTACCGCGCGTTCGTGCTCGCGTGGGCGCGCGACGCGGCGGCGGCGGGCGCGGACGCGTTCTCGATCGGCGTCGAGTGCAAGAGCTGGTCGGGGCGCTTCGGCGGGTTCTGGTGGGACTTCATCGACGACGTGCGCGAGGTCTTCCCGGGGCTGCTCACGTACAGCGCGAACTGGGACGAAGCCGAGGACGTGCTCTTCTGGGATCGCCTCGACCTCGTCGGCATCAACGCGTTCTATCCGCTCGCCTCGCACGCGAACGCGACGTTCGCGGAGTACGAGGAGGGCGCACGCCGCGCGGCCGAGGGCGTCGAGCGCGTCGCGAGCGTGCTCGACATGCCCGTGCTCTTCGTCGAGGTCGGCTACACGACGCGACGCGACGCCGCCGTCGAGCCTTGGCTCTGGCCCGACGACATGACCGACGTCGCGATCTCGGAGCACGAGCAGGCGAGGGCGCTCGAGGCGAGCTTCCGCGCGTTCGTGCCGCACGAGTGGTTCTCGGGGTTCCTGGTGTGGCGCTACTACGCGTACCTCGACGACGTGAGCCAGGAGGCGATCTGGGGGTTCTCGCCGCACGGCAAGCGCGCCGAGCACGTGCTTCGCGCGACGTTCGCCGCGGCGTTCGGCGCCGACGCCGACACGATCGTTCCGGTGCCGCGCGTGCTGCGCGATCCGCTCGGGATCGTGCGCTCGACGGTCGTGGACTGATCAGCTCTTCTTCGTCTTCTCGGAGACGGTCTCGCCGCTCGTCTGGATCGGGATCTGGCGAGCGCGCGACGGCTGCTCCGGCATCTTGAGCTTCACCTCGAGCACGCCGTCGTCGAAGCGCGCCTCGCAGCTCGCGGGATCGGTGCCCTCGGGCACGCGGATCGCGCGCTCGAAGCAGCCGTAGCTGCGCTCGGTGCGGAAGAACCCCTCGCGCTCGTCGCGCTTCTCCTCGCGCCGCTCGCCCGAGATGACGAGCAGGTCGTCCTTCAGCTCGAGCTTCACGTCCTCCTTCTTCATGCCCGGCAGGTCGGCGCGCACGACGAGCTGATCGCCCTGCTCGAACACCTCGAGCTGCGGCGTCCACTCGCTGATCGCCGGCGCGAGGCCGTAGCCGCCCGCCGGTGCGAGCCCGCCGCCCATGCCGAACTCGCCGAAGAGCCGATCCATGTCCTCGAACATGCGGCGGACGAACGAGAACGGCGTCTGCATCGCCGGTCCGCCACGCCCGAGCCCCGTTCCGCCGCCACCGCCGCGCGCGAGGCCACGCTGCTCGCGCTCCTGCTCACGTCCCTGCGGCTGCTGCGCGCCACCTCCGCGCGCGCTCTGGTTCCTGCCGTTCTGCGGCTCGTTCTGCGCCATGGCGTCCTCCTTCGAGTTCGCTCATGGCGCCGCACGCGAGCGCATCCAACGTGGCGGCGCGCCTCTCGATCGGTCGTCGTTTTCTTGCCCGCGCGCGCGCTCCTCGGGTACGCGGCGAGACATGCGATTCTCGCTGGGTGAGCCCCCTCGCGATGGCGAGCCGCGCGACCGCAAGGTCGTGCGCCCCTTCGCGTTCTTCCGCGCCGGCGCGCACCCGAGCGCCGCGGCGAGCCAGCGCCCGATCCTCGTCTTCGAGGATGTCTTCAAGTTCTTCCGGCCCGACCAGCCGACGCTGCGCGACGTCAATCTGACCGTCGAGCGCGGCGAGTTCGTGTTCGTCACGGGCCCGAGCGGAGCGGGCAAGAGCACGCTCCTGCAGCTCGTCTATCGCAAGCAGACGCCCGACGAGGGACGAATCCTGTTCTGCGGCCGCGACATCGCGCGCCTCACCGGCGACTCGATCCCGTACCTGCGCCGCAACCTCGGGATCGTGTTCCAGGACTTCAAGATCATCCCGCACTGGACGGTCTTCGAGAACGTCGCGGTGGCGCTCGAGATCCTCGCGATGAGCAAGCGCCTGATCCGCTCGCGCGTGTCCGAGGCGCTCGAGCGCGTGGGGCTCGCGGGGCGCGGCGAGGATCTCACGGGCGCGCTCTCGGGCGGTGAGCAACAGCGCGTCGCGGTCGCGCGCGCGATCGTGACCGAGCCCGCGCTGCTCCTCGCCGACGAGCCGACGGGGAACCTCGACCCGCACCTCGCGCTCGACATCCTCACGCTCTTCGAAGAGATCCACGCGACCGGAACGACGGTCCTCTTCGCGACGCACGACCACACGCTGCTCGAGCAGCGGCCGCACCGCATCGTCTACATCGACGAAGGCCGCGTGCGCGAGGCGCGCTCCGGGCTGCGTGATCTGCGCGCGACCGAAGCGACCCAGGACGACCGCGACCGGCACCAGGCGGGCTCGGGCGTGGTCTCGATGAACGCCGTGCGCGCGCGCGCACGCTGATCTCGGCAGGGAAGGGACGCTCTCATGGATCTCAAGTCGGCTTTCGCGCGCGCGACGCGTGCGATGCGAGAAGAGGCGGGCCTCCACCTCGTCGCGATCTCGAGCCTCACGATCGCGTTCCTGTGTCTCGCGACGTCGCTGCTCGCGATCACGAATCTCGGCGCGCTCGCGGACTCGTGGGGGCGCACCGCGCGCCTCAGCGTGTACCTGCGCGACGGCGCGGAGGCACAGGACGTCGAAGAGCTGCGCATCGCGCTCGAGGGGCTGCCCGAGGTGCGCGCGATCGAGCACCTCACGTCGTCGGCCGCGCGCGAGCAGTTCCTGCGGGACGCGGAGATCGGCGCCGACCTCTCCGCGCTGCCCGCGGACGCGTTCCCCGCGTCGCTGGAGATCGAGCTCGCCGCGGGCGTCACCGGCGCGCGCGTCGACGCGATCACCGACCGCGTGCGGCGCTTCGGATCGGTCGAGGACGTCGAGACCTATCGCGGCTGGTTCGCGCGCGTCGAGAGCCTGGTCGTCGCGGGGCGCGGCGTCGCGAGCGGCCTCGCGCTCCTCGTCGTGCTGTGCGTGGTGTTCGTCGTCGGCAACACCATCCGCCTCGCGGTCGCGGGTCGTCGCGACGAGATCGAGGTGATGAAGCTCTGCGGCGCGACGAACGGCTTCGTGCGCGGCCCGTTCATCGTCGAGGGCGCGGTGCAGGGCTCGGTCTCCGCGCTCGTCGCGCTGCTCATCCTGCTCGTCGCGTACGTCGCGCTGCGCGGTCACGTCGACGGCACGCTCGCGAGCATCGTGGGCACGCAGAGCGTCTTCCTCCATCCCGGCGTCGCGCTCGCGCTCGTGCTCGGAGGCGCGCTGCTCGGCGCGACCGGCAGCGTGCTCTCGCTGCGCCGCTACCTGGCGGTCTGACGATGCGGAGACGCGCCCTCACGCTGCTGCTCGCGCTCGGCCTCGCGGTCGGGAGCGCTCCGCGCGACGCGCGCGGCCAGGACGACACGTCGGAGGAAGCGCCGCTTCCGCTCGATCCGGTGCAGCGCCTCGCGGCGCTCGAGGAACGCATCGCGAGCGCGCTCTCCGAGGCGGAGCACGCCAGCACCGACCACGCGCGCGTCGAGACCGAGATCGCAGGTCTCACGGAGGGACGCGCCGCGGCCAATCGTCGCGTGCGCGAGCGGACCCGGGCGCTGTACCGCATGACCCGCGCAGGCGTGTTGCCGCTCGCCGGCGGGCTCGACTCGATGCTCGCGCACGTCGCGCGCGTGGAGCGCCTCGAGCGCATGCTGCGCCACGATCTCGAGGCGCTCTCGGATCTGCGCGCCCGCGCCGCCGCCCTGCGCGCCGAAGCGGGGCGCCTCGCCGAGCGGATGGACACGACGCGCGCGCGCGTCGCGCAGCTCGAGGCGCAGAAGGGCGCGCTCGAAGAGGACGTGCGCCGCGCGATGCTCTACGGCAGCGCGTTCTCCGATGCGACGTTCGGCACCTCGACGTCGACCAGCGCGTACGGCCTGCGCGCCGTCGATGCTCCCGCGACCTCGGCGCTGGGCTTCGAGTCGCACCGCGGCGAGCTCGCGCTCCCACTCGCTGCGCCGCGCGCCATCCGCGAGGCCACGCGCGAGCAGGGTGCGGGCATCGAGCTCGACGGAGTGCGCGGCGCGCCGGTGCGCTGCGCCGCGGACGGTCGTGTCGCGTTCAGCGATCGTCATCCCTCGTACGGCCGCATGATCATCGTCGATCACGGCGAGGGGCACTTCACGATCTACGGCGGCCTCGCGCGCAGCGACGTGCAGGTCGGCGCGCCCGTGACGCGTGGCGCGACGCTCGGCGCGGTCGACACCGAGCCGCTCTTCTTCCAGGTGCGCCGCGGGACGAGACCGCTCGACGCGCGCACCTGGCTCGGCCTCTGATCAGCGTCGCCGGCGACGCGCGACGAGCCCGATCGCCACGCCCGCGATCGCGATCATCGCGCCCGACGCGCTGCCGCGCGCGGCGACGCGACACCCACAGCCGCTCCCGCCGCTCGACGGCGTCGTTCCCGCGTCCGCGCCGGCGTCCGCGGCGACGACGCTCGCGTCCGGCATCTCGACGACGGGGCACTCCGCGCTCGGATCGCCGCTCCGCTCGAGCGTCGCGCGCACGGTGTAGAGGTTCTGTCCGCGCCGTCGCAGATCGACCGACTCGATCGCGAAGTACAGCGTCTTGCAGCGCGGCAGCGCGTACTCGCTGCGCTCGTCGAGCACCACCGCGCCACCCTCGACCGCCACCGCGGCCTGCGCGCTCACGCGCACCGCGTTCACGCGCACCGGGCTCCCCTCGAGCAGGTGCAGCGTGTACTGCCCGTTGCGGGTCAACGATGTCATCTCGATGCGCAGCGACGTCGCGTCCACCGGCACGTCGATCCGGTAGTGCACCGGCGCGACGCCGCGCCCCACGCCGCCCGTGAGGAACTCGTTGCCGCTCCAGCCGCGACGCTCCGCGCCGTCGTCGAGCGCGACGATGCGCTGACATCCGGGCAGCCCGCGCGCGTTCACGACCTCCTCGACCGCGCTCGCCTGCTCGGCGCTCAGCGTGCCGCTCGCGAGCATCCCCTCGGCGGTCGCGATCATCAGATCGCCCGCGTCCGCGAGCGACGGATCCTCGGTGATGCTCGACACCGTCGTGAAGACGAGCGCGTCCGCGGCCTCGACGCCAATCCGCTCGCGGAGATCCCACGCGGCCGCCGCCCAGATCGTCCCGTCGAAGTGCCCTTCTCCGAACAGCCCGGACGGGCACGTGAGGTCGTTGTCGATGACGCGCAGGCTGCCGTGCGCCCCGAGATCACCGCCGACGCCGGCGAACGACTCCGCGATCTCCGCGTTGCCCTGGAGCGTGCCCGCGTAGTAGTCGCTCGTGCCCTCGTTCACCGCGAGCGGCTCGTACGACACGCCGAGCGGATCGACCGCGAAGCCCGTCATCGTCGCGACCTGATCGGTCACCGCGTGTCCGAACTCGTGATAGACGACGTCCGCGTCGTACGCGTAGTCGCCGCTGCGGCCCTGTCCGAACAGGAGATATCCGCACTGACCTCCGGACGCGGGGCTGAACGCCGCGTTGTCGTACGCGATGTCCGGCACCTCGCCGTAGTTCACGAACACGCGCATCGCGCTCGCGCCCGAGCACGCCCACGTGAACCCGTGGCGCTCGCGGTGCCACGCGGCCGCGCGGCTCAGGTGATAGAAGGCGTTCACCTCGGCGAACTCGTCGTCGTGCGAGCCCGGGGCCGCGTCGTAGAGGAAGTTGCCCTCCGCGTCCGCCATCGCGCGCTGCGTGCCGGCGCATCCGCCTCCCGCCTGCACGTCGCACTGCGCGACGTGGAACGAGTCGCTCGTGAGGCGCTGCGCGCCCGCGGCGAGATCGGCGAGCTCGACGTCGCTCGTCGCGCCATCGCTCGTCGTCGGGTTCGTCTCGTAGACGCGCGCCATCGCGTGCGTGAGCAGCGGCACGATCGCGAGCACCGTCCCGTCGCGCGCGTCCAAGAGCGCGCGCATCCGCTGCGAAGGGGCCGCACCGTGCAGATCGACCGCCCACGCCGGCACGATCGTGTCGACGAGATCGATGGCGATCGCCGCCGGCGACGTCGTGCGCGCGATGCCCCAGCCGACGTCGAGCGCGCGCGCGATCTCGGTCGCGCGCGTCGCGTCGATCGAGGCGCCGCGCTCGACGCGCGCCGGGCCCGCGTCGGCGAGCACCATGTCGATCGCGCCGTCGGCGAGCGAGCGCACCACGACCATCGCGCCGAGCACCGGGCGTCCGTCGGCGTAGCGGCGCAGCCGCACGATCGTGAAGCCGTGATGGCGCTGCGTGCTCTCCACGCGCAGCTCCTCGCCCTGCGGGATGCCGAACGCATCACCGAAACGCTGCGTCAGCGCGAGCGCATCGCGCGCGGGATCGCCCGACCACGGCCGCACGCGAGCGCCGAACAGCAAGCGCACCCGGCCCTCGTCGTCGCGACGCACCCGCGCCCGTGGCCCCGCGAGCGCGAGCAGCGCGTCCTCGCCGGTGCCCGAGGGATCACGACCGGGATCGACGCGCTGCGCCTCTGCCGAGGGCGCGACGAGCACGAGCGAGCACACGACGAAGAGCGAAGCGAGGCGACGCATGGCGCCCAGGGTACCCGCGGGATCAACCGCCCGGAACGCACGCGTCATCGGCGATCCTCGCGACATCACGCGCGAACGCGCGCCCGCTCGCTCGATTTGCGTTCACTCACTCGCTTCGCGCAGCTCGAGATCGATCCGGCGCTCGGCGCGATCGAAGTAGACCGTGCGCTCCGAGCTCGTGAACCCGCTCTTCTCCGCGCGCACCTGACCGAAGTCGACGTCGCTCAGCACCTGCATCTCGTAGCGCCCGTCGTCGCTGGTCGTGGTCTCGGCGACGAGCCCGGTGTCCGAGGTGAACGTCACGCGCGCGCCGCCGACGCCCGCCGACGACCCGTCGTCGCGCTCGACGGTGACGATCCCCGAGAGATCGTACGCGCTCGCGTTCGTCTCCTCGGCGCACGCGCTCGCCGCGAGCAACACGAAGAGCGCGGGAACCAGTGCAGGGCGGAGCTGTCCGATCATGCCCGTGCAGGATATCAAGCCCGACCCCGCGGCGTCTCTGGTGGTGCGCAGCCCGCACGAGTACGATCCGCGGCCCCCGATGGCACCGCGCCCCGCCGAGCCCGCTCCGCCGATCCTGCGCAACGTGCTCGTGCCCATCTCGCTGGTGACGACGTTCGCGCTCGTCTACTGGGTGCGCATCCCGCTCGCGCTCGCCGTGCTCGCGGTGAGCCCGCTGATCGCGCTCTTCGTGCTCGCGCCGTCGTGGGCCTCGTCGTCGATGCGCGCGTTCGATCGCGACGCGCTGCGCCTGCGTGCTGCGGGCCGCGCGAGCGAGCTCCGTGCGCGCTTCGATCGTGCGATCGGCATGCGCCTCTTCGCGGCTCCGTCGAGCAGCGCCGAGCGGCTCGGCGGCGTGCTCCGCGAGACCGGAGATCATCAAGGCGCGCGTCGCGCGTACCAGCGTGCGATCGAGACCGCGGGCGCGACCCCGACGCTGCCGATGTTCCTCGGCCTCGCACACGCCGCGTACGCCGCGCGCGAGGACGCCGAGGCGATCGGCGCATACCGTCGCGTGCTCGCGACCGACGAGAGCCTCCCGCGCGTGCGCGCGCGCCTCGCGCACTCGCTGCTGCGTCGCGGCGCACCCGCCGACGCGGCCGACGCGCACGAGCTCCTCGACGCCCTGCGTCCGACGAGCGACGCCGAGCGCACCGAGCTCGCGCTCCTGCGCGCCTACGTCGACGCGCGCAAGGGCAGGACGAGCGCCGCGCGCACCGCGCTGCGCGAGATTGAGGGCGGCGACGCGACGCTGCGCGACGACGTCGAGTCCGCGCTCTCCACATCACCCACGAAGACGGAAAAGAAAAAGCGCCGCTGAGCAAGCGGCGCCGTCGACGTTCCCGATCGCGATCTCACCCGCCGGAGCGCTTGAGCTCGGTGAGCACGAGCTTCGCGACCGACTTCAGCGTCTCGAACACGCCCACGCCCGTCGACGCGACCGCCTCGAAGTCCGGCACCGCGCCCGGGTTGAGCAGCCTGCGCAGCTCGTCGACCGGCGCGACGCTCGGCATGTCGCGCTTGTTGTACTGGACGACGTACGGAAGCTTATCGAGCGAATAGCCCTGCTCCGCGAGGTTCGTTCGCAGGTTCTCCATCGACTCGAGGTTCGCCTCCATACGCGCGATCTGCGAGTCGGCGACGAACACCACTCCGTCCACGCCCTTCAGGATCAACTTCCGGCTCGCGTCGTAGAAGACCTGACCGGGGACCGTGTAGAGGTGGAATCGAGTCTTGAATCCGCGAATCTCACCGAGCGCCAGCGGGAGGAAATCGAAGAACAGAGTCCGCTCGGTCTCCGTGGCGAGGCTGATCATCTTGCCCTTCGCCTCGGGATTCGTCTTGTTGTAGATGTACTGGAGATTCGTGGTCTTTCCGCAGAGACCAGGTCCGTAATAGACGATCTTGCAGTTGATCTCGCGCGACAGGTAGTTGATGAACGACATGAGCTCTGTTCCCTCCGCGCGAATCAGTCGTTGAACAGATTGTCGATGTCGTCGTCCGTGATCTCTGCGAACGGAGTCTCGCGCGACGGATCCTGCACTTTGCGGAGCAGTGCCTCGAAGATGCCGTTGAGCTCTTCGCTCGCCTTCTTCACGCGGAGCCGCACCAGCCCGAGGCTCGTCTTGTTGTCGAAGATGACGACGAGGATGACTCGGTTGCCGACGAGCTGGATGTGGATGTTCTGCTTCTCGCCCTCGTGGAACTGAGTCGTGAACTCGTTCTCGCGGAGGAGCTTCGCCATACCGCCCGTCGCGGCGATGTTGCCGGCTGTGAGCGAGGCGAGAGAGGTCGTATCGAGCTGCTCGGTCTCACCGGCCGCCGCGATCAGCTGGCCGTTCTTGTCGATGATGAACACGACGCGGGCGTTCGCTTCCTTCACCAGGCGCGTGACGATCGCCTGGATCTGGTTGAACTCCTCCTCGTACATGACCATCTGCGGGTTCGTCATGAAGAGCTCCTCGGCGGGGCCTCGGTTTCCCGGGGCCGCCAGCGCAGACCCGTAGGTAACAGAGATCGCGAGCGAGCGTAAAGGGCTTCGCGCCCTGGACGCGGACGTGCTCTGTGCCGCTTGCACGCACACTGCACGGGCCCCAAGAACGATCGCGTGGGGCGCCTGATCGTCGACGTCGCGCTCAATCTCCTGCGGCTACCATTCCTGCCGGTCTGGTGGCTGCTCCGGAGGGTGAGGATGCCGCGTGAGCGCTGGGTGCACGTCAAGCTGCGGAGCCGCCTCGTCGAGGTCGATCGTCCGCTGCACACGCTCGCTCGGTTCGTGCCGGGGCTCGCGACGCGCCGGCCGACCTCGCTGCTCGCGCTGCGTGAGCTGACCGACCACATCCTGCGCGACGCGAACGTCGAGGGCGTGGTCCTCGAGATCCCGTCGCTGCACGCAGGATGGAGCTCGGTCGACGCGGTGCGCGAGCTGGTGCAGAAGCTCTGCGCGGGCGGCAAGAAGGTCGTCGCATGGCTGCCCGACGGGGGAGGCAACCGCGAGCTGTTCCTCGCGTCCGCCGCGACGCGCGTGCTCACCTCGCCGAACGCGACGCTCTCGCCGCTCGGCATCGCCGCGTCGAGCAGCTACGTGAAGGGCCTGCTCGATCGCTTCGGCGTGCAGGTCGAGGTGCATCGCCGCGCGGAGTTCAAGACCGCCGCCGAGACCACCGTCAGCGAGACGATGAGCGAGGCGCAGCGCGAGCAGCTCGGCGCGCTCCTCGACACCATCGATCGCGCGCTGGTCTCCGCGCTCGCGTCGCGCGTCAAGCTCGGCCCGACGCCCGAGGCGCGCGAGGCGAAGGTCCGCACGCTCTTCGACGACGCGCTCGTCTCCGCGCGCGCGGCGCTCGACGCGGGGCTGATCGACGGCCTCTGCTACGAGGACGGCCTGCCGCAAGCGCTCGCCGAGGGCGAGGGCAAGCCGCCGAAGGTGGTGCGCGCGTCGCGGTACTTCAGCTTCCATCGCTCGCGCTTCTTCCGTCCGGTCGGGCCGCGCCCGTACATCGCGATCGTCCCGGTGCACGGCGCGATCACGTCGGGCGGCGGAGGCCCCGCGGTGGGCGGACCGCCGGCGACGCAGGAGGCGGTGATCGGCGCGATCCGCATGGTCGGTCGCGATCCGCGCTGCCTCGGCGCGGTGCTCCACGTGAACTCGCCGGGCGGCTCGGCGCACGCGAGCGATCTGATCCACCGCGAGGTCGAGCTGCTGCGCGAGAAGAAGCCCGTCATCGCGTGCTTCGGCGAGGTCGCGGCGAGCGGCGGCTACTACATCGCGGCGCCCGCCCACGCGATCATCGCGCAGCCGCTGGCGATCACCGGATCGATCGGCGTCGTGTCGGCGCGCCTCGTCGCGCGCGATCTGCTCGAGGGCATGGGCGTGCACACCGAGGTCGTGCGTCGCGCGCCGCACGCCGATCTGCTCGCGAACCCGCGCCCGATGGACGCCGACGAGCACGCGATCTTCGAGCGCGAGATCGACAACTTCTACCGCACGTTCGTCGGCATCGTCGCGAAGGGCCGCAACAAGTCGGACGCCGACGTGGAGCCGCTCGCGCGCGGTCGCGTGTGGTCGGGCGCCGACGCGCATGCGCGTGGGCTCGTCGACAAGCTCGGCGGGCTCGACGTCGCGATCGACGAGGTCCGCTCGCGCATCACGTTCCTGCCGAGCGCCCTTCGCGGGATCATCGAGCCGCGCGTGGTGTGGCCGCGCCCCGGCGATGCGCCGCCGATCCCGCTCGCCGCGGCGGGCGCGATGCTCGGTTCCCCGGCGAGCACGCTGCTCGAGCGCCTCGATCCGTCGGTCGCCGAGATCCTCTCGCTCGTGAGCGGCCGCGAGCGCGTGCTCTTCTACGCGACGGGCCTTCCGCGCATCGATTGACCGCCCGGCGTTGCGTCGCTCCGCGCACGTCGTCTATGGTCGCGCGCGGAGGAAGAAGAATGCTTCGCTCGTCCCTGATCGTCGGTCTCTCGGTCTCGCTCGCGATCGCAGCGGCAGGCTGCGGCGGCGGTGGTCGCCGCGCGAACGTGTCGCCGGGGCCGATGCCGGAAGGCGGCACCTTCACCGGGATCTGGCACTCGCCGCAGTACGGCGAGATGCACTTCTCGCAGACCGGCACGCAGGTCGTCGGCTGCTACACGAAGGACGAGCGCCGCGGGCGCGTCCAGGGAACGGTGCAGGGCAACCTGATGCGCTTCGAGTGGTCGGAGCGCCGCGAGCTCGTCTCGGGCCGTCCGGTCACGACGCGCGGCCACGGCTACTTCCAGTACCGCGTGGGCGACGACGGCGACTCGTACGCGACGGGCGAGTGGGGCCACGACGCCGACGAGACCGGCGGCGGCGAGTGGAACGCGGTGCGCGATCGCCGTCGCACGCGCCGCCCCGACCCCGACACGTGTGGCGCCGCGACGACCGGCGACGAGCAGCCGCAGGGTGACTCGTTCGAGTCGAGCGGTGGCGGCGACTCGTTCGACTCGAGCTCGAGCGACAGCGGCGGCGGCGACGACCTCGGCGGCCTCTGATTCTTCAGGGGTTCGCCCCCTGGGCCGTCGGACGCATCACGCGCGATCACGTCCCGCGCGCAGCAGCCACGCGAAGAGCGCGATGCCCACGACCGCGGCGAAGACGAGCTTCGCCGCGTAGGGCATCGCCGGCTCGTGCATCTGGCTGATCGTCCCTTCGATCACACCGGCGAGCACGAGGATCGGCATGCCTCCGATCACGAGGCGCGCCGCGCGACGTGCCTCGCTCCGCAGCGCGTCGCCGCGCGTGCGACGACCGGGCAGCACCACACCGCGCGCGATCACGAGGCCCGCCGCGCCCGCGACGACGATCTGCGTGAGCTCCGGGATCCCGTGCGGGAGGATCCACGCCCAGAAGAACAGCCCGTGGCCCGCGAGGTGGTACTGCACCGCGAGCGCGCCGAGCGGGATGCCGTTCGTCACGAGCACCGCCGCCGTCCCCACGCCGAGCGTGATCCCGAGCGCGAACACCAGGAACGTGACCTGGATGTTGTGCGTGAAGAGGAACGTCGAGAATTGCGCGGCCTCGTCGCCTCGACGCGGTGCCCGTCCTTCGTCGCGCGCGACGCGCTCGTCGGGCGTCGTCTCCGCGTGCGCTTCGGGGATCAGCACGCCCGTCACGCTCGGGTCGATCAGCACCGCGCCCGCGCCCATCAGCACGCCGCCGAAGAGCAGCGCCGCCGACAGCGCCATCGCGCGCCACTCCGCGCGCACGAGCCGCGGCAGCTCGAGCGCGAAGAACGCGAACATCGACGTCCTCGGCGCACCGCTCCCCGAGTGCACCTGCGCGTACGAGCGCGCGACCAACTCGTTCAGGTGATCGACCACCGCGGGATCGACCCCCTCCGCGCGCGCTCGGACGAGATCCGCCGAGACCGCGCGATACAGCTTCCCGAACCGGCGCGCGCCCGCGACGTCGAGCGCGCGCGCACCGCGCGACTCGATCGTGACGAGGAGCCGCTCGAGCTCTTCCCACGCCGGCGTCCGCTCGCGGACGAAGCGAAACGCGTCGCTCACGACGCGATGGTACGCTGCGCCCGCGTGCGGTCGATCGTCCGCATCACGACGCCCGAGAACGTCCCGTTCGAGCACGAGCTCGCAGGCGTCCCGTCGCGCGCCGTCGCGTGGGCGATCGACGTCGTCGTGATGGGCGTCGCGATCGCGGTCACCGCGCGCATCGCCGAGGCGTTCGGCGCCGCGGGTGGGTTCGCGAGCGCGGTCGCGCTCCTCGCCGTGTTCCTGGTCCAGTGGTGGTACGGCGCGCTGTGCGAGTGGTGGCTCGGCGGGCAGACGATCGGCAAGCGCGCCGTCGGTCTTCGTGTCCTCGACGAGCGCGGGTTCCGGATCGGGTTCGTGCAGGCCGTCGTGCGCAACCTGGTGCGCGTCGCGGATCTGCTGCCCGGGCTCTACCTGGTCGGCGGCGTCTCCGCGCTCGTCGACGTGCGCGGTCGTCGCCTCGGCGATCTCGCGGCGGGCACGATCGTCGTGCGCGAGCGTCCGCGCCCCGCGCCCTCGGCGCTGGTCCCGCCCGCCGAGCGCCAGCCGTTCGCCGACGATCCGGCCGTCCGGCTCGCGGTGCGCCGCATCAGCGCGTCCGAGCGCGACGCCATGATCGCGCTCGGGCTGCGACGCGATCAGCTCCCGCTCGGGGTGCGCCACGCGCTCTTCGCGCGTCTGGCCGAGCACCTCGAGGCACGACTCGGGATGGACCGCCCGGCGTACCTCTCGGCCGAGCGCTTCGTGCTGAACCTGACCGCGATCCTCGTGGACGGCTGACGAGCCCGGAATGCGAAACGACCGGCGCCCGAGACATCGTCTCGGAGCCGGCCGTCATTCGCCGCGACGGGGCGGGGCGAGCTCAGTGCCGCTGCGCGCTCTGCTCGCCGTCCTCGCTGCAGAACAGGATCGCGCAGTTCTTCCGCGGCGACTCGCGCATGCGCGCACAGAGCTCGACGAGATCGTCGTCGACGTCCACGACCGATCCCTCGGTCGCGCGACCCGTCTCTTCGCAGTAGCGGCACTCGTCCAGGGCGACCCAGCGCCCGCGGAACTCGTCCGACTGGCAGATCGCATCCCAGCTCATCCTCTGGGCGCCCATGTCGTCGTCCCCGTCCGGGTCGCCTAGTGGCGCGTCTCCCGGCGCGCCTCCCGCGTTCGAACCGTCGGGCGAGCGCCCGTCCAGGACCAGCTTCCAGCTCGACAGTAGACCCATGCGGTTCTCCCGCCTCCCTCATCCCGACGAGCCCCCGAGGTCGTCCGCTCCTCGGCAGGACCGCACGCGTGGACGCGTGCAGTGCGGTGCTGATCACGACGCGACGTTCGCCTTCGTCGCGTGTGCGGCCCCCGTTCCATCATGGCCGCTCGTGTCTGCTCGCTTCGTCGGGCTCCCCCGTTCCCGTGGGGGACTGGCTGTCTCCGAAGTAGGAACCCTTTCGTTCACCGAACCGTCATCCATCCGGCAGCTCGATGACTCTCGAAAGCACCCCCCCGATCCAAGCCCGCGGCCGAAGCCGCTTCACGAACCGCGCATCGTCGCGAAAGCGACCGACTCTGCGCTCGAGGACCCGGGGTTCACCCCCGAGGTCGATGGCCGGAGTCTCCACGAGGGTCGGGCCCCGTGCAAGTGCTCAGTGCACACCCCGTCACGCGTGGGCTGCTCCCAAGTCACTGGCCGGTGGCGCGGCAAGGAACGCGCCGGAAACGTGACGAACCCGCGAGATCACGGCCTCGGGCACCACGACGGGTCGAAGTAGCGCGCTCCGCCGTTGGCGCCGACGCCGCGGAGATCGCGGAACAGCTGCTGCGCCTGCGGGCAGCGGCCCTGCTGCAGCAGCGAGAGGATCTGGTTGCCTCCGCGGCGATCGAGCTCGTCCTGGAGCTGCCGCGTGATCGGCGAGCGACGCCCGACCAGGCGCTGCGCCTGCTGCAGCGAGGCGATCGCCGCGCGGAAGTCGTTGCGCTGCACCGCGGCGATGCCCGCGCCGATCAGCGAGCGGGCGCGCGCTTCGTCGGCGGGCGAGGGCCCGCGCTTCGACGGGCCGTCGTCCTCGCGCGGCGTCTCGGTCGAGGCCACGCGCGTCCCGGCGTCCGGCGTCGTCGTGACGGTCGGGGTCGTGGTGGGCGTGGTGGTCGGCGTCGTCGTCGGCGTCGTGGTGACGGTCGGCGTCGTCGTCGGCTGCATCACCGGCTGCATCGGCTGCATCACCGGCTGCATCGGCTGCTGCGGAGGCTGCGCGACCGGGTCCTGCCCCACGACGCCCGCCTGGGTGCCGACGACACCCGTGGTCGTCGTCTGCGACGCGAAGAACAGGATCACGCCGCCGATCACGCCGCCCACGACGAACAGCAGCATCACCAGCGCGACGATGATCTTCCCCGCGCCGCCGCCCGACTTCTGCGGCGCCGCGTAGCCGTAGCCCGTCGCGCCGGGCATCGGCTGCATGCCCGGGTTGCTCGGATACGCGCCCGGATACGTGCCCTGCACCGGCAGCGGCGACGTCTGACCGAAGCCCGGCGTCACCCCGGGGATCGGCACCCCCGGCGCCGACGGCACGTGCCCACCCGGCGCGACCATCCCGGGCACGCTCGGAGGCGGCGTCGCCGCGTGCCCGAACTGCTGCATCGGGCCCGGCGTCGGCGCCGGCGGACGCGGATTGCCCGGCCCCGATCCCGCCGACGACGTCGCCATCGTCCACGCGGCCTGCGCGTCCTGGTACCCGGTGAACTCCTGCAGGAACTCGAGCACCGTCGCCTGACGCTGCTCGCGATCCTTCGCGAGCGCGCGCATCACCGCGTTCTTCTTGTTCTGCGCGATCGCCACGCCGCCCGGGTGCGCCTCGAACGGCGCGGGCTGCGCCGTCAGGTGCTTCGTCGCCCACTCCCAGGGCGTCTTCGCATCGAACGGGAGGACGCCCACGAGCATCTCGTAGACCATCACCCCGAGCGAGTAGATGTCGGAGCGCGCGTCGAGCAGCTTCCCGCTGAACTGCTCGGGGGACATGTAGGGCGGCGTGCCGAGCACCATGCCCTGCTTCGTCAGCTTCTGCTTCGCCGGGTCGTCCGCCTCGCCCTTCTTCGCGATGCCGAAGTCCAGCACCTTCACGAAGTCGGTCTGACCGCCACGATCCGTGAGCAGCACGTTGTCGGGCTTGAGGTCGCGGTGGACGATCCCGCGCCCGTGCGCTTCGTGCAGCGAGCCGCAGATCTGGATCAGGATCTTGTCGATCCTCGCGACGTCGAGGCGCGTCTTCTCCATCTCGGAGGCGAGCGAGCGCCCCTCGATGAACTCCATGACGATGAAGAGCGTCCCGTCCTCGAGCTCGCCGAAGTCGTAGAACTGGATCGTGTTCGGGTGCGAGAGCTCGATGACCGTCTCGGACTCGCGGTGGAAGCGCGCGACGAGCTGAGGGTCCTGCGAGAGCTCCGGGTGCAGCGTCTTGATCGCGACCTTGCGGACCGCTGCGCCCATTTTCTGCTCGGCGAGGTACACGCGGCCCATGCCGCCCTCGCCGAGGAGCTTCGTCGGGCGATAGCGGCCCATCAGCACCTTGCCGATGAGCGCGTCCCCCGCGTCCACGACCTCGACCTCCAGCATCGCGCCGCAGCTGAGGCAGAACTTGGCGTGGTCTTCGTTGTGGTGCTGACAGCGCTGACAAATACGAGCCACGTGGCCTCCCCAGGCGTGCGGCGGTCGTTTCGACCGCGAGTGTATAGGCGGGTTTGGGCGAGAGCGAGCGAGAAGGGCGCACCGAGAAAACGGGTAGGACGCACGAAGACCCTGCTCGTGCTCACGATTGATGGGGCGCGTGGGGCGTGGGAGCCTGAGGCCGAATGTCTCGTCTTCGGCTGTTCGTCGCTTGCCTCCTCTTGGTCGTCGCTCCCTCGATCCTTCTCGCAGCGTGTGGTGACGACTCCGGCCCGCCGGGCACCGTGAGCGTTCGCGCCGTGTTCGAGCTCGCCGGCGACCCGATCGACTTCGGGGCCGTGCCGTTCCCGGACGACCTCTATCTCCGCGACGGCCACGTCGAGCTCGGCGCGTTCCCGCGCGAAGAGCGCGCCGATCCCGCGACCATCGCCTCGCTCCGCGGCTCGCTCCACGAGATCGACGGCTTCGGCGTCAGCTCGCCGGTCTTCTTCTACTTCGACGGCGCGCTCGACCCGGCATCGCTCCCCGCCGACGCGCGCGCGAGCCTGCTCGAGGACGCGTCGGTCTTCCTCGTCGACGCCGACCCCGCCTCGCCCACCGCGTCGGAGCGCGTGCCCGTCGTCGCCCGCTGGGACGCGACCGAGCAGCGCCTCTCGCTCCAGCCGCTCGACGGCCACCCGCTGATCGAAGGCACGCGCTACGCGGCGGTCGTGACGACCCGCGTGCGCTCGAGCGAGGGCGCCGCGATCGAGGCGGCCGAGCAGTTCGCGATCATCCGCGACGCCACCGCGCGCCCGACCGACGCGCTCGAGGCCGAGGCCTACGATCAGTACGCGCCCGTGATCGCCAGCCTCGCGATGGCGGGCACGCCGCGCGAGGAGATCGTCGCGCTCGCGGTGTTCACCGTGCAGACCGTCGCCGACGACCTCGTCGACGCGCGCGACGTCGTCCGCGGCGGCGACGCGCCCGCGATCCAGATCGAGCGCGCCGTGACCGGCGAGGCCGTCGACGCGCTGCTCGGCGCGCCCTCCGCCCCGCTGCCCGGCGGCGACGTGCCGGGCGGCGTCGCGCACGACGCGATCGGCTGGGTGATCGACGGCACCTTCGAGTCCCCCGAGCTCGCCTCACCCGCGCCCGGGCAGCACGGCCGCTGGACGCGCGACGCGTCGGGCGCGCTCGTCGTGAAGCGCACCGATCGCGTGTGGTTCACGCTCGTGCTCCCGAGCGGCGTCGACCTCGCGACGATGTCGGTGCCCGTCGTCGTGTTCCAGCACGGGCTCGGCGGCCAGCGCGGCAACGCGTTCGCGGTCGCCAACACGCTCTGCGCCGCGGGCTTCGCCGTGGCCGCGATCGACATCCCGTACCACGGCATGCGCACCACCGGCGGCGCGATCGACGCGCGCCACGCGTACGGCGCGAGCGAGGGCGCCGACCTCTACGGCGACCTCGGCGGGCAGGCCGTGTACGTCGACTTCCTCGGCATCGGCGACGACGCGGGCGAGCTCGTCCCGTTCCATCCGTTCTACACGCGCGACGTGTTCCGGCAGTCGGTCGTCGACCTGATGGGCCTCGTGCGCGTGCTGCGCGAGGGCGTCGCCGAGGCGGTCGCGACCGCCGGCGGCCCCGCGTTCACCGTCGCGAGCGCGCCCTTCGGGTTCGTCGGCGTCTCGCTCGGCGGGATCCTCGGCACCGTGTTCGTCGCGAACGAGCCGGAGATCGGCGCGTCGGTCCTCGCGGTCACCGGCGGTCACCTCGCGCGCCTCGTCGAGATGAGCCCGTCGTTCGCGCCGACGTTCCTCTCGATCCTGCTGCCGCGCTACGGCTACTCGCTCGACGCGATCGACTGGCAGACCGAGACCGTCAGCAGCCTGCCGGGCATCGCCATCTTCCAGACGCTGCTCGACCGCGGCGACTCGATGGCGCACGCCGCGGTCCTCGCGCGCCGTCCGGTGCACGTGCTGATGCACATGGCGCACGGCGACGAGACCGTGCCGAACGTCGCGACCGAGTCCCTCGCGCGCGTCGTCGGCGCGCCGATCGTCGGCGCGCCGCCCGCGTTCACCGACCTCGACGTCGGCATGCTGCCCGTCTCGCAGAACGTGATGATCGGCGACACCGACGTCACGCGCGTGCTCGTGACCTACGAGGACGCGAACCACGGCCTGCTCACCTCGCGCAGCGACGCGCAGCGCTGGATGCAGCCGGCGCTGCCGCCCTTCGTCGCGCAGTCGCCGCCGATCGAGCTCGAGAACCCGATCGACGACGCGCAGGCGCAGATGCGGCACTTCTTCGCGACGTGGCGCGAGGGAAGACCCGAGGTCGCCCCGGCGGAGTAGGAGCGCACGGCCGAGCACGTGCACGAGCACGTCGGACGAGCACGTCGGACGTGCACGAGAACGCGTACGGGCGCCGTCTCGACCGCGGGCCTGTCGGTCGGGGCGCGTGCCCTGACACGTTCTCGTGCTCGGCAGTGTGGATAGAGCGATTGACCCTCTCGTCGCGCCCCGGATATCGTGGGCGCCGCTCCATCGGGGGAGAGTGCGTCGATCCAGAAGCGCGAGGCGCGCGCGGGAGGAGTGTCGATGAAGGGCGAGGTTCGGAATCCGACGACGGTCTGGCTCGTGGCGATCTTCACCTGCGGGCTCGGGCCGCTCTACTACTTCTATACGATGTTCACCGAGCTGAAGAACTACCTCGGCCGTGACGACATCAACCCGATCGTCGAGCTCCTCATCGCCTGGGTCTGCGCGCCCTACGCGCTGATGCGGCTCGGCGGGTACATCCAGGAGGCGCGCCAGCGCTCGGGCGTCGCGAACGCCGAGAACAACTGGGTGAACTACCTGCTCTTCCTGTTCGCGTGCGGCTTCGGCTGGGCGAAGATCCAGGAGGACATGAACTCGATCTGGCAGGGCGGCGGCGGCGCGCCGGCCACGTTCTGATCAGACTGGTCGCGTGAGCGATCGCGCGATCACGACCAAGACGCCCGAGGCCTCGAACGAGGCTTCGGGCGTCGTCGTTCCGCGCCCGCTGCCTCCGAGGCCGCAGTGGCGCCGCGTGCTCGACGCCGCGATGCCGCTGCTCGCGCTCTTGCTGCTCGCCGCGATCGAATTCCCGCTCTGCCCGACGCGCCTGATGTTCGGCGTGCCGTGCCCCGGCTGCGGCCTGACGCGCGCGACGCTCGCGATCCTGCAGCTCGACTTCGCCGCGATGTGGCGCCTGCACCCGATGGCGCCGGTGATGACGCCGATCGTCGCGTGGTTCCTCTCGAAGCCGATCCTCGAAGAGCTCGGCTGGATCCCGAAGCACCGCGTGTTCGTGCGCGTGCCCAACGTCGTGTGGGGCACGCTGCTCGTGATGTTCTTCGGCCTGTACGTCGCGCGGCTCGGCGGGCTGCTCGGTGGGCTGCCCGACCCGATCGATCCGAGCGAGAGCATGCTCGGGCGCGCGTGGCACCTGGTCGCGCCGCACGTGCACTGAGGCGCGGACGAACGGCCGCCCACGACCACGACCACGACGACGTCCACGTCCACGTCGGGGGCGCGGCGTGGTGCGCCGTCGTGCGATCGGCCGGGCCCACGTCGTCGTGGTCGTGGTCGTGGTCGGCCGTTCGATCGCGCTCTCCGCCGTGCGATAGTCGCGCGCACCAAGGGGAGGGCAGATGAGCGCAGAGAAGACACTGGGCGATGCGATCGTGGAGCGGCTCGGGGGCGTGCCGCTCGATGCGCGCGCGAAGGGCGCGGCGCGCGCGTTCACCGCGCAGCACAAGCGCTTCGCCGCCGCGGAGGACGTGAGCGACGCGAAGGCGAGCGCGCGCAGCGCCGCGCTCACGACGCTGGGCGCGATCGACGAGGCGCTCGACGCCGCGGTCTCCAGGCTCGCCGACAAGCTCGTCGGCGAAGGGATCACGAAGCGCAACGCGCCGTTCGCCGGGCTCTCGAGGCACTCGCCGTCGGAGCTCGTCGAGCTCGGGTACGGCAACGAGGTGCGCGAGGCGATCGCGCTGACCAAGGCCGTTCGCAAGAAGAAGCCGCCGCGTGAGGTGATCGTGGCGTGTGACGCGGTCGATCGGCTGGCCGCGAAGGTGAAGTCGCAGCTCCCCGCCTACGACCGCGCGCACAAGGCGTGGAAGGTCGCGATCGCCGAGCGCGACGCGCTGCTCCCCGAGTGGCAGAAGTCGCTGTCGCGCCTGCGCGTCCTCGCGAAGGCGTCGCTCATCGATCGTCCGGGCGCGTACGACGCGCTGGTCGCGCCGCCCGAGCCCATCGCGGCGCCGCGCCCCCGCCAGCGCAAGATGCCGCCCGCGCGCCCGGTCCCCGGCGAGCCCGAGGAGGAGAAGAGCGGCTCCTGAGCGCGGGTCATCCGCCTCCGGTCCGCGACGTCTGCGGAGACGAGCGCCGACCGGAGGCTCCGGTCGACGAGCAGAGCACCGCGAAACGCCGACCGGGGGCTCGGGTCGCCTCGGGATCACGCGAGGAACGCCGACCGGGAGCTCCGGTCGCCGGAGCGGACCGCGAGCAACGCGAACCGGAGGCGCCGGTCGACGAAAACCGCGCGAGAAACGCGAACCGGAGGCGCCGGTCGACGAAAACCGCGCGAGAAACGCGAACCGGAGGCGCCGGTCGACGAGCACCGCGCGAGAGACGCGAGCCGGGGGGCGCGCGCTCGCGCCGCCGCTACGGGGCGAGCTCGATGCGGATCTGCGGCATCTCGCCTTCGTAGAACGCGACGCGGTCCTTCAGCGCCGCGTGCTCGTCGTAGGGCTCCTCGTAGGTCCAGACCGCGTCGTCGAGCGTCTTGCCGCCGGTGCGCACGCGGAAGTAGTGCGCGGTGCCCTTGAAGGGACAGGTGGTCGTCGTCGCGGTGCGCTCGAGCTTGTCCATGACGACGTCGGATCGCGGGAAGTAGAAGCGAGGCGGGGCTCCGTCCTCGTCGACCTCGATCACGTCGCGCGAGTCGGCGAGCACCTCGCCGTCGATCTCGACGCGCAGGTGCTGGTCCAGCGTTCGCTCCGCGACCACGTGGTCGGGCCACTTCCGATGCCCGGGAGACTTCATCGTCGATGCTCCTTCCGGAGCCGACGGTGGACGCATGTGCCGTGCGCGAGACCCGCGAGAGAGCGCACGCGCATCGCTCGAGCGCAGCGAGCCCGTGCGCTCGCGGGCCTCGCCGAGACCCAGACGAAACGCCGCGACTGCGGCCGATCAAAGAGGAAGGTTGTCGTGCTTCTTCGGCGGGTTCTCGAGGCGCTTGTCGCGCAGCAGCCAGAGCGCGCGCGCCAGGCGCGCGCGCGTCGTGCGCGGGTGGATCACCTCGTCGACGAAGCCGAGCTCCGCGGCCTTGAACGGGTTCGCGAACTTCGAGCGGTACTCGTCGACGAAGTGCGCCTTCGCCGCGACCGCGTCCGTCGCCTTCTCGATCTCGCGGCGGTAGACGATGTTCACCGCGCCGTCGGGGCCCATCACCGCGATCTCCGCGCTCGGCCACGCGAAGTTCATGTCGCCGCGCAGGTGCTTGCTCGCCATCACGTC
Source organism: Sandaracinus amylolyticus (assembly GCF_000737325.1). Lineage (NCBI taxonomy): Bacteria > Pseudomonadati > Myxococcota > Polyangiales > Sandaracinaceae > Sandaracinus > Sandaracinus amylolyticus. The sequence continues at coordinate 5,698,751 of NZ_CP011125.1, read as the reverse complement.
GTACGCGCCGCCGTACGCCTTGCGGGTGATGACCGTGATCTTCGGGACCGTCGCCTCGGCGTACGCGTAGAGCAGCTTCGCGCCGTGCTTGATGATGCCGCCGTACTCCTGCGCGGTGCCGGGGAGGAACCCGGGCACGTCGACGAAGGTGACGATCGGCACGTTGAACGCGTCGCAGAAGCGCACGAAGCGCGCGGCCTTCACGCTCGCGTCGATGTCGAGGCACCCCGCGAGGATCTGCGGCTGGTTCGCGACCACGCCGATCGGCGAGCCGCCGATGCGCGCGAAGCCGACGACGATGTTCTCGGCGAAGCGCTCCTGCACCTCGAAGAACACGCCGTCGTCGACGACCTTCGCGATGACCTGCTTGATGTCGTAGGGCTTCGCGGAGTCGCGCGGGACCAGCGTGTCGAGCTCCGCGTCCTCGCGATCCACCGAGTCGGTCGTGGGGCGGTGCGGCGGGTCCTCGTGGTTGTTGAGCGGGAGGAACCCCATCAGCTCGCGGATCGCGGCGAGGCACGACGCGTCGTCGGCCGAGGCGAAGTGCGCGACGCCGCTCGTCTCGTTGTGGGTGCGCGCGCCGCCGAGCTCTTCCTTGCTCACCTCCTCGTGCGTGACCGTTCTGATCACGTCGGGGCCGGTGATGAACATGTAGGAGGTCTTCTCGACCATGAAGATGAAGTCGGTGAGCGCGGGCGAGTACACCGCGCCGCCGGCGCAGGGCCCGAGGATCGCGCTGATCTGCGGGACGACGCCCGAGGCGAGCACGTTCGCCTGGAAGATCTCGGCGTAGCCCGCGAGCGACTCGACGCCTTCCTGGATGCGCGCGCCGCCCGAGTCGTTGAGGCCGATCACCGGGGCCCCGACGCGCATCGCGAGGTCCATGATCTTCGTGATCTTCCGGGCGTAGGCCGCGGAGAGCGAGCCGCCGAACACGGTGAAGTCCTGGGCGAACACGAAGACCTTGCGGCCCTCGATGCTGCCGTAGCCGGTGACCACGCCGTCGCCGGGGATCTTCTGCTCGGCCATGCCGAAGTCGTTGCAGCGATGGACGACGAGGCGATCCATCTCGACGAACGAGCCGGGGTCGAGGAGCAGATCGATGCGCTCGCGCGCGGTGAGCTTGCCCGCCTCGTGCTGCTTCGCGATGCGCGCGGCGCCGCCTCCTTCGAGCGCACGTCGATCGAGATCATCGAGAGCAGCGACGGGATCGAAGGGCTTCTTCACGGTCATGGCCGCGAAGGGATAGCGGAGCGAGGGTCCAGAGGGAAGGCTCGCGCGCTGCGCGACCGCGGTATCGTCGTATCGCTGCGCGGGGAAGAGAGGCGCTCGCAGCGCGGGCTCGCGACGATCGCGCGCGTGGTGTCGCTCCTCGCGTGACGTCAGCGCTTCTCGGGCTCGCTGGTGCGGCGGAGCAGCAGGTGCGCGACGCGCGGGCGTCCCTTGCTGTCGGCCACGCTCTGTTGGCGCAGGAGCTGGTAGCCGCGCGCCTCGAGCCAGCGGGTGAGCGCGGCGAGCTCGTAGCGGCGGCTGTAGAGCATCGTGAGCGCGCGCCGCTCTTCGACGAGCCAGAGGTCGTGGCAGAAGTTGCACGAGCCGGGGATGCGCGACGCGTCGTCGTCCTCGCGCAGCGTGAGGCGCATCTCGACGCGCGCGTGGCTGCGGCCGAGCGCGCTCTCCCACGCGCGATACGGGCCCTCGAGGAGCAGGCGGCGGTTGGTCTCGGCCGCGGTCTCCTGGCGATCGGTGCGCGCGAGGAGCGCGTAGAGGGGATCGCTCGAGAGCGGATCGGCGCGCAGGCCGACCTCGAGCCAGAGGAGATCGCCGGGACGCACGAGGCGCGCGAGCTTCTCGCGGAGGAAGTGCTCCTCGTCGCGCACGTTGCCGAAGACGTTGCCGAGGACGCAGACGAGGCGCCGCCCGGCGTCGGCGTCGTAGCGCTCGGTCGGCAGGCGATTGACGAAGCCGAGCGGGCCCTCCTCGAAGTCGGCGCAGAACGCGAGCACGTGGGTGCGGGGCAGGTCCTCGCGCTCGCCGACGAGCTTCCGCGCCGAGGTCGCGGCGCGCACCAGCAAGGAGATGGACACGTCGACGAGCGCCATCGTCTGCCAGGGGAGTGGCTGGCCGATGCTGCCCTCGAGCGCGTGGAGCGCCTCGATCAGCACGCACTCCTTGCTGCCCTCGCCGGGGCCGAGGCTGATCACGTCGAGCCCGCGGAGGCGACGCGAGTCGAGCCCGAGCGCCTCGGCGATCGGACCGCGGCATCCACCGCGCGCGTCGCGCGCCGAGTCGAACCAGAGGCGCGCTTGATCGCGCACGCCGCGCAGCCACGAGTCCTGCTCGTAGCCCGAGCGGATGATGCTCTCCCACGCGAGCGCGCCCTGCGCCTCGGCGTAGAGGAACTGGTGCCCGACGTAGTCGTAGTGGACGCGGTCGCGCAGCTTGCGTTGCTGCTCTGCGGGGCTCGAGCCTTCTTCGATCTCGAGCGGGCGCAGCTTCAGGTGGACCGTGGAGTCCATGAGGCTCGCGCGATCCTTGAGCTGCGCGATGCGTCCCGCCAGGGCGCGCTTCACGCCGGCGAGCTTGTAGGGCTTGAGCTCGCGCACCGCGCCGGAGCGCCAGTTCGCGACGTTCTCGACGCTGACGCCGGCGAGCGCGGCGACGTCGCGATCGCTCTCGACGCCGAGCTCGGCGCAGGTCGCGAAGAAGAGCTCGAGGAGCTGGCTCGGACCGCCGGGGCGCGAGGGGCGCGCGCTCTCGACGCCTTCACCGGCGCGATCGGGGGTTCGTCGTGAGCGCATCGTCTCGCCTCCCATCCTCTCACGCGTTCGTGCGCGCGGCGGTCTTTGGCGCGCAGGCGCTGGTCTTTCGCGGTCTCCACGAGGTCTTTGGCGCATCGGGCGTGGCACCGTCACGAGCATGCGGAAGACACGGAGAGGGATGATCGTCGGCGCGCTGCTCCTCGCGGCGTGTCAGGGCACGGGCGCGGACGCCGTCGGCGCGGATCTTCCGGCGGGGGACCCGGTGCCGATCGATCTCTCGCGGCGCGGCTCGGCGCGCTCGCGCGCGGATCTGACGTGCGAGCTGATCGCGCCGGAGGCCGAGGTCGACGCGTTCTTCGCGGCGCATGCGCGCGTGTACGTGGTCGCGGTCGGACCCGAAGACGTCGGCGAAGCGGGCGTGTTCGGCGTGTACGACGAGGACACCGCGTGCGCGGCGGAGTGCCTGGCGGTGTGCGAGGAGCGGTGGATCTGCGCGACGCTGCAGTGCGGCCCGCGCGACGCGCCGGACGGCGACCCCGATCAGATGAACGACGAGCTCGAGGACCAGGGCTTCCCGGTGCCGGGGCGCGAGCCGCGCGGCGACGAGCCGCGGGAGCCGGGCAGCGGAGGGGGCGGACCGTTCGATCCGCCCGATCCGGGCCCGATGCCGCCGGGCTTCTGAGCGGCTCGAGACCGTCGAACGATCAGCTCGCCCGCCGGTCTACCGCGCGTCGCCGCGGAGGGTCTGCACCGCGTGCTGCAGGCGCTCCGCGGTCGCGTCGGCGGGCGCGATCGCGTCGCCGACCTCGAGCTCGATCTGCGAGCGGAAGCGGCGCGGGCGCTTCGCCATCGCAGGACCGCCGCGGCGGCTGAACCAGCTGCCCCAGAGGCCCTTGAGCGCCATCGGGAAGACGGGCACGGGCGTGCTCGCGACGATGCGCTCGACGCCCGGGCGGAACGGCGAGAGCTCGCCCGTGTACGTGAGCGCGCCCTCGGGGAAGATGCAGACGAGCTCGCCCTCGGCGAGCGCGCGATCGATCTCGGCGAACGCCTTTTCGACGAGCTCGGGCTTCTCTTTGCGGCCCGCGATCGGGATCGCGCGCGCGATGCCGAACATCCACTTGAGCAGGGGGATCTCGAAGATCTTCCACCACATCACGAAGCGGATCGGGCGCGACGACGCGGCCGCGAGGATGAGCGCATCGACGTACGCGACGTGGTTGCACACGAGCAGCGCGGGGCCTTCGCTCGGGAGCTTCTCGACGCCCTTCACGCGGAGCCGATACATCGTGTGCATCAGCAGCCAGACGAGGAACCGGAAGAGGAACTCCGGCAGCAGCGTGTAGATGTAGAGCGCGACGAGCGCGTTCATCACGCCCGCGGCGAGGAAGAGCTGGGGGATCGTGAGGCCGAGGCCGAGCAGCACGATCGCGACGCCGGCCGCGCCGACGATGAAGATCGCGTTGACGATGTTGTTCGCGGCGATGATGCGCGAGCGCTTCGTCGGGTCGCTGCGGTGCTGGATCATCGCGTTGAGCGGCACGCTGTAGAAGCCGCCGAACACGCCGAGCAGCGCGAGGTCCATGAGGATGCGCCAGTTGCTCGAGTCGGCGAGCACGGCGAAGGGGCCTTCGACGACGGCGGGCGCGACGTGCCACTCGCTCGCGAGGAAGAGATCGATCGCGAAGAACGTGATGCCGATCGATCCGAAGGGGACGAGGCCGAGCTCGATCACGCGCCCGCTGAGGCGCTCGCAGAGCAGCGAGCCGATGCCGACGCCGAGCGAGAAGACGATGAGCAGGAGCGTGACGACCTCGGGCGAGCCATGGAGCACGTCCTCGACGAAGCCCGGGAGCTGCGCGAGGAAGAGCGCGCCGACGAACCAGAACCACGAGTTGCCGAGCACCGAGAGCCAGACCGCGCGGTTCTCGCGCGCGTACCCGATGACGCGCCAGGTCTGGACGAGCACGTTCGGATCGATGCGCAGGCCCGGCATCGCCGACGGGACCTGGGGCACGCCACGGCTCGCGACGTAGCCCGCGACCGCGACGACGACGATCGTGATCGCGACGGCGTGCACGCCCCAGCCCGCCTGCGCGACGAGCACGCCGCCGAGCATCGTGCCGCCGAGGATCGCGACGTACGTGCCCATCTCGACGAGGCCGTTGCCGCCGACGAGCTCGTCCTCGCGCAGCACGGAGGGCAGGATCGCGAACTTCACCGGCCCGAAGATCGCGCTCTGCAGCCCGAGCATGAAGAGCAGGGCGAGCAGGAGGATCGCGCTGCCCGAGAAGAGCGCGAACGCGGCGACGATCATCACCGCGATCTCCATGAGCTTCGTCCAGCGCACGAGGCGCGACTTCTCCATCTTCTCGGCGAGCTGACCGGCCGTCGCGGAGAAGATGAAGAAGGGCAGGATGAGCAGGCCGCTCGCGAGGTTCACGAGGGCGTCGCGCGAGAGCGAGACGTCGCTCGGTGGCGTGAGCGTGAAGAGGATGACGAGCGCGTTCTTGAAGACGTTGTCGTTGAACGCGCCGAGGAACTGGGTCCAGAAGAAGGGCGCGAAGCGCTTCTCGGCGAGCAGGCGGGACTGGCTCACTTGGGTGCCATGCGCAGCGCGCCGTCGATGCGGATGACCGTGCCGTTGAGGTACGCGTTGTCGACGATGCTCAGCGCGAGGCGCGCGTACTCGGTGGGATCGCCGAGGCGCGAGGGGTTCGGGATCGCTGCGGCGAGCGACTTGCGCGCTTCTTCGGGCAGCGCCGCGAGCATCGGCGTGTCGAACGTGCCGGGCGCGATGGTCATCACGCGCACGCCGACCTTCGCGAGGTCGCGCGCGGCCGGCAGAGTCATCGCGACGACCGCGCCCTTGCTCGCGCTGTACGCGACCTGACCGATCTGTCCTTCGAACGCCGCGACCGACGCGGTGCCGATGATGACGCCGCGTTGTCCGTCGGGCAGCGGCGTGGCCTTCGCCATCGCGGCGGCGGCGAGGCGCAGCACGTTGAACGTGCCGACGAGGTTCACGTCGATGACCTTGCGGAAGAGGTCGAGGTCGTGCGGCTTGCCGTCCTTGTCGACGGTGCGCGCGGCCCAGCCGACACCGGCGCACGCGACCGCGACGCGGAGCGGACCGCGCGACGCGGCGCCGTCGATCACCGCGCTCATCGCGGCGCCGTCTGCGACGTCGGCGGGCGCGGCGAACGCGCGATCACCGCCGATCGACGTGGCGAGCGCCTTCGCGCGATCGGCGTCGCGATCGACGATCGCGACCGTCGCGCCGCGCGCTGCGAGCGCCTCCACCGTGGCGCGTCCGAGCCCCGACGCGCCGCCCGTGACCAGTGCGACCGAACCGTGCAGATCCATGCGCGGGATCTAACCCGACCGAGCACCGCCGCGGAAGCGCGCCGAGCGCGTCGCCCGGTCAGTACGGGCTGTCGCGGTAGCCTTCGACGCGGGTGTCGCCGCTGCCGCTCTCGTCGCCGCCGCCACCACCGCCACCGCCGCCCGGGCGACGGATCAGCGTGAGGCGCGCCTCGACCTCCATCGACGTCCCGTGCACGACCTGCGTGACGGTCGTCGGTCGGAAGCCGGGCCGCGAGAACACGAGCTCGAGCTCGCGGCCCTCGGTCGCGAGCTCACCGACGAGCTCGACCTGCGCGGGCGTCGGGCCGTACTCGCGGCCCGCGATCTCGACCGTCGCACCCGGCGGGGTCGAGCGCAGCGAGACCATCAGCGTGTGCACCGGCTCCGCGGGCTGCGGCGTGGTCGTCGTGGTCTGGGGCGTCGGCGCCGTCACCGCGCCGAGCGCGTCGGTCGGCGGCGCTTCGGGCTGCGGCGGCGATCCCGTCGTCGGCGTCGGGAGCACCGTCGTGTCCACTGTCGCGCCGCCACCGATCATGCCGGTCGCGTACGCTCCGATGCCGCCGACGGCCGCGAGCACCGCGACGATCGCGAGCGCCATCGGCGCGTTCGACTTCTTCTCCTCGGGCGCCGCGCTCGTCGGCGCGGGCGGGAGCGCGCCCGAGGGCATCCCGGCGGGCGGCGACTGCGGACCGACCGTGTGCACGCCGCTGATCGGCGTCCCACCGGTCGACATCGAGAGATCGACCTCGCGGCTGTGCGACGCCGTGAGGTGGAGGCCATCGCCGCCGCCCTGCTTCAGCGCGACGAGCAGCGCTTCCATGTCCGGATAGCGATCGGTGGCCTTCTTCTCGAGGCACTTGAAGACGACCGCCTGCAGCTCCGGCGGGATCGGCGGCTTGCCGGAGGGCACCGTCATCGGCGGCACCGGCTCGCGCACGTGATCCATCAGGATCTGCATCTGGTTCTCGCGGTTGAACGGCACGCGGCCGGTCAACATCTCGTAGAGCATCACGCCGATGGCGTAGATGTCCGTGCGGCCGTCGACGTGCTCGCCCTGGATCTGCTCGGGCGACATGTACTTGGGCGAGCCCATGAACACGCCGGCCTGCGTGAGATCCTCGTCGGGGTTCTGACCGTCGATCTCCTTGACGAGACCGAAGTCGAGCACCTTGACGTAGTCCTCGCCGTCGCGGTCGACCAGCATCACGTTGCCCGGCTTCATGTCGCGATGGATGACGCCGAGGCGATGCGCTTCGCGGAGCGAGCGACAGATCTGCTTCGCGATGTTGATCGCGCGGTCGCCCGCGAACGGGCCTTCTTGGGTGAGCGCGCGCTTCAGGGTGCGCCCGTTCACCAGCTCCATCGCGATGTAGTAGATGCCGCCGTCGCCCTGACCGTAGTCGAACACCGTGACGGTGTTCGGGTGCGTCAGCTTCGCGACCGTGGCGGCCTCGAGGAAGAAGCGCTTCCGGAACTCGGGATCCTTCTCCTCGTCGTGCTTGAGCGAGAGGATCTTGATCGCGACGAGGCGACCGAGCGGCGCCTGCTCGGCCTTGTACACGACGCCCATGCCGCCGCGCGCGATGGGCGAGAGGATCCGGAAGCGATCGGAGACGACCTTGCCGATGAGAGGGTCGGTCTCGCCCGTCTTCCCCGTGCGTGCCGGCGGAGCGCTGATCTCCTCCGGAGCGACGGCGTTGTCCTTCGGGCTCGGGACGCTCATGCGGGAAAGGACCCCCTCTGACGACGGGTCATTGGGTTCCCCGACCCCGATGATGTCGTCCAGCCGAGTGTACCCCAAATGCACTGTTCGTCTATAGACACGTTGTTTCCAGCCCTGGCGTACACGGGCCGTCGAAACGGTGGGGTTTCGTGGGGTCCGGGGTCAGCACTCCCAGGTCAGTAGGCGACACTCGATGGCGCCATTGAAGAGCCGGTGGGACGCGACGGGCTCCGGGAGAAGACCTTCGGGCGGCGGCGCCTGGAGCAAGAGGCTCAGTCGGTGGCCGCGGAGCGCGGGACGGATCGCGGCGAGCTCGTCCCAGAAGGCGCGCACGTCGAGGCGCACGCCGTAGGGCGGGTTCGCGACGAGCTCGGTGGGCGTGCGCGGGAGCGCGAGATCGCGGAGCGAAGCACGCCGGAAACGCGCGCGAGACGCAGCGCGCTTCGCGTTCGACTCGGCGAGCGAGACCGCGCGCGGATCGACGTCGAGACCGAGGATCTCGGGGCCGCTCGGGCGCTCGTTCGCGCGTGCCTCGTCGCGCATCGCGCGGAACGCGGCGCGCTCGCGCGCGTCGTGGCTGGCCCAGCGCTCGACGCCGAAGCGATCACGCGCGATGCCGGGCGCGACGTCGCGCGCCCATAGGTCGGCCTCGATGGGGATCGTGCCCGAGCCGCAGGTGGGATCGATCAGCGGGCGCTCGCGATCCCAGCCCGAGAGGCGCAGCACCGCGGCGGCGAGCGTCTCCTTGAGCGGCGCTTCGCCGATCGCGCGGCGCCATCCACGTCGGTGCAGCGACTCGCCCGAGACGTCGAGGTGCACCGACGCTTCGTCCTTCGCGATGTGCACGAAGATCGCGACGTCGGGATCCTCGCGATCGACGTTGGGCCGCGCGCCGGTGTGATCGCGCAGACGATCGACGATCGCGTCCTTCGTCTTCTGCGCGACGAACGCGGTGTGGGTCAGCGCGCTCTGCTTGCTGATCGCGCTGACCGCGAGCGTGTGGCGCGGCGTGAGCCAGCGCTCCCATTCGACGTCGCGCGTGCCGGCGTAGAGCGCCTCGCCGTCGGGCGCGGGGAAGCGCGCGATCGGCATCAGCACGCGCACGCCGATGCGCGAATGAAGGCACGCGCGGAACGCGTGATCGATCGTGCCCTCGAAGCGCGCGCCGCCGCGATCGGCGCGCACCTTGTGGAGGCGCAGCTCGCGCAGCTCGTCCTTCAGCGCGAGCTCGGTCCCCGCGGCGCAGGTGACGAAGAACGGCTGGAAGCGGTCTTCGCGCGCCGTGCCCTCGACAGCCTCGCTCACATGCGCTCGAGGACTTCGATGCCGAGCAGCGTGAGGCCGCGGCGGAGCTGACGCGACGTGATCGCGGTGAGCGCGAGGCGCGACTCGCGCGTGGCGCCCTCGCTCTTCAGGACCTGGCACGCCTCGTAGAAGCGGCTGAAGTCGCTCGCGACCGCATAGAGGTGATCGCAGAGCAAGTGCGGCTGGCAGGTGTCGGCCGCCGCGTGCACGACGTCCGCGAACTTCGCGAGCTGGCGCGCGAGCGCGAGCTCGGCGGGCTCGGTGAGCGTGATCGAAGCGGGCGCGAAGCTCGCGAGATCGATCCCGCCGGTGCGGAAGATCGAGCCGCCGCGCGTCGCCGCGTACTGGAGATAGGGCCCGGCGTTGCCCTTGAACTCGATGAGCTTGTCGAAGTCGAACTGGTAGTCGCTGAGCCGGTTCTGGCGCAGATCGCTGTACTTCACCGCGCCGATGCCGACCGCCCTCGCGACCTTCGGCATGTCTTGTTCGCTGATGTCGATGCCCTGCTCGCGCACACCGACCGCCGCGCGCGCTTCTGCCTCGTCGAGCAGCGACGCGAGCGTGAGCGCGTTGCCCTCGCGCGTCGCGAGCGCGGTGCCGCTGCTGCCGAGCACCATGCCGAAGCCGACGTGCTCGAGCTGCATCTGGATGCCGAGCATCTGCACGACGCCGAAGAGCTGCTCGAAGTGCTGCGACTGGCGCGAGTCGACGACGTAAATCGAGCGTTCGACGCCGAGCGACTTGCGGTGCTCGACCGTCGCGATGTCGCTGGTCGAGTAGAGGAACGCGCCGTCCTTCTTGCGGATGAGGAACGGCGTCTTCTGCTTCGCGAGCTTGTTCGGGACGTTCTCGAGCTCGTTGAAGAAGATGCAGATCGCGCCCTGGTCCTCGCGCGCGAGGCCCTTCGCGAGCAGCTCGTCGACGACGCCCGGGAGCATCGGCTCGTAGAAGCTCTCGCCCTTCCACCAGTCGAACGAGACGCCGAGGCGCTCGTAGACCTTGTCGTTCTCGGCGCGCGTGATCGCGACGAAGCGCTCCCAGAGCGCGCGGTTCGCGGCGTCGCCCGACTGCAGCTTCGCGAGCTCGCGGCGCGCCTCGTCCGCGAACGACTCGTCGTCCTTCGCGCGCTTCTTCGCCTCCACGTAGATGCCCTCGAGCTGCGCGAGCGAGAGCGACGCGACCGCGGCGTCACCGCCGCCGAACGCGCGCAGGCCCGCGATGAGCAAGCCGTACTGCGTGCCCCAGTCGCCGAGGTGGTTGTCGCCGATGACCTCGTGGCCCTGGAAGCGAAGGAGCTGCACCAGCGCGTGGCCGATGATCGTCGAGCGCAGGTGGCCGACGTGCATCTGCTTCGCGATGTTCGGGCTCGAGTAGTCGACGACGATCTTCTGCTTCGTCTCGCTCTCGGGCACGCCGTCGCGCGCGTCCTTCAGCGACTCCGCGAGGCGCGCCGCGATCCACGCGTCGGCGAGGCGGATGTTGAGGAACCCGGGGCCCGCGACGGTCGCCTCCGCGATCGCTTCGTGCGAGCGCAGTGCTTCCGCGACCTTCTCGGCGAGCTCGCGCGGCGGACGCTTCTGCTGCTTGGCGAGCGGCATCACGCCGTTCACCTGGTAGTCGCCGTGCTTCGGGTCCTGCGTGGGGCGCAGGATCGCGGGCGCCTTCACGCCCAGGGTGTCCTCGATCGCCTTTCCGGCGAGAGCATCGAGGAAGCGTTCGATCCGCATAGGCGCGCGTTCTTACCACCGAGCGCGTCGGACTGCATGATCCCGGGCGCCGGACGCGATATCGTCGCGCGGTGCGCGGGATCGTGTGCGCCGTCGGCGTGGGGCTCGGAGTGGCTTCGGTGGTCGTGACGTCGCTCGCGGCGTGCTCGTGCGACAACCCGTCGCCGCCGGTGATGTCGTCGTGCGATCGCGCGTCGGCGGGCGCGGTGAGCGCGATCGAGATCCAGCGCGTCGAGGAGATCCACGGGACGCAGGGCGGCACGCACCTCGAGGTCGACGTGCGCGTGGTCGGGAGCGCGCTCGGTGCCTGCATCGCGCAGCGCACCGAGCTGCGCGGACCTTCGGGCGTCGTGGAGACGAACGCGTCGAACGTGCCGCTGCGCGGGAGCGACACCGACGCGACGAGCGCGCCCATCCTGCTCTTCCCGCCCACGGCGCCGTCCATCTCGGACGTGCCGCTCACGCTCGTCGTGGAGATCGGCGGGCGCACCGCGGCGCGCGAGCTCGAGACGCTCGCGCAGGATGGCGGGCCCTGAGGCGCCGCGCGTTCTAGACTCGCCGCCGATGCCGGGCTCGAGCTTCGGACAGGCGTTCCGCGTCACCACCGCGGGCGAGTCGCACGGACCGGGGAACGTCGTGATCGTCGACGGATGTCCCCCCGGTCTCGCGCTGAGCGAGGAGGATCTCCGCCCCGATCTCGCGCGCCGCAAGCCCGGCCAGAGCGTGCTGACCACGCAGCGCATGGAGAGCGACGAGCCGGAGATCCTGAGCGGCGTCTACGAGGGGCGCACCACCGGCACGCCGATCGCGATCCTCGTGCGCAACACCGATCAGCGCAGCAAGGACTACGCGTCGATCGCCGAGGTCTATCGCCCCGGCCACGCCGACTACACCTACGACGCGAAGTACGGCTTCCGCGATCCGCGCGGCGGTGGTCGCTCGAGCGCGCGCGAGACGGTGGCGCGCGTCGCTGCGGGCGCGATCGCGAAGAAGCTGATCCACGAAGCGTTCGGCGGTCGCGTGATCGCGTACGTGAAGCAGGTCGGCGACGTCGTCGCGAAGATCGACGATCCGGCGAGCGTCACGCTGGCCCAGGTCGAGACGCTGCCCGATGGATCGCCGAACCTCGTGCGCTGCCCCGATCCCGACGCGGCGGCGCGCATGGTCTCGCTCATCGACGAGGTGCGCCGCGATCTCGACTCGATCGGCGGCGTGTCGGAGATCGTCGCGACGAACGTGCCCGCGGGGCTCGGCGAGCCGGTCTTCGACAAGCTGCGCGCCGATCTCGGCAAGGCGCTCTTCTCGTTGCCCGCGGTGCTCGGCGTGGAGTTCGGCAGCGGGTTCGCGAGCGCCCGCATGCGCGGCAGCGCGCACAACGACGTGTTCCTCGCGGCGGCGCGCGAGACCTCGCCGCCCGACGTGCCGACGCTGCGCACCGCGAGCAACCGTCACGGCGGGATGCTCGGTGGCATCTCGAGCGGGATGCCGATCGTGATGCGCGCCGCGATCAAGCCGACGAGCTCGCTCGCGCGCGAGCAGGACACCGCGGACGTGCACGGACGCGCCGCGACGCTGCGCACGAAGGGACGACACGACCCGTGTCTGCTCCCGCGCTTTCCTCCGATCGGCGAGGCGATGGTCGCGATCGTGCTCGCGGATCACTGGCTGCGCTGGACCGGCTCCCGGCGGGTGTCGTCGTCGACGTGATCGCGCGCTGTGTCGTTCCGCTGATCGCGCTCGCGATCGGATGTGGCGCCGCGGACGCCGACGAGCGCGGGTCGAGCATGCCGCTCGCGCCCACGTCGCCGGGTGAGCTCGCGCGCGCCGCGCTCGACGATCTCCCCGATCGGCCGACGGACGGGCTCACCGGCGATCTCGTGCTCGAGGACCCGAGCGGTCACGCGCTCGACGCGCTCCATGCCGCGCTCGCGCGCGCCGCGCGCGGCGAGCACACCGCGCGGCTCTCGTTCTACGGCGGCTCGCACACCGCGAGCGATCTCTACACCGGCGTGATCCGCGCCCGGCTGCAGCAGCACTTCGGCGATGCGGGCCACGGCTTCGTGCTCGCGATGCCGCCGATCGATCGCTACTGGCAGCAGGGCGTGCGCATCGCCGACGCCGAGGGCTGGACGATGCTGCAGCCCTCGAGCAAGCGCATGGGCGTCGAGCACTACGGGCTCGCGGGCATGGCGTTCGAGGCGACCGAGCCCGCGTGGGCCGACGTCGAGACCGAGCACGGCGCGAGCGCGTCGCGCATCGAGATCATGTACCTGCGCCAGCCCGGCGGCGGCGCGCTCGAGGTGGAGATCGACGGTGAGCCCTCGCGCGCGCTCGACACTGCGAGCGACACGATCGCGCCTGCGATCGAGCGCATCGAGGTGCCGTTGGGATCGCATCGCGTCTCGCTGCGCACGCGCGGCAGCGCGCCGGTGCGCGTCTTCGGCGTGGTGCTCGAGCGCGATCGGCCGGGCGTGATCGTCGATCAGCTCGCGATCGCCGGCGCGAAGGCGCGCCATCAGCTGCTCTGGGACGAGGGGACGTGGAGCGCGCTGTGGGCGCCGCGCCCGCCCGACCTGATCGCGCTCTCGTACGGCAACAACGAGCTCGACGATCACCACCTCGCGTTCGCGCAGCACGAGCAGCACTTCGTCGACGTGCTCGAGCGGCTGCGCAGGCACTCGCCGGGCGCGTCGTGCCTCGTGATCGGGCCCTCGGAGCGGCAGGTGCGCGGTGAGCGCGGCGAGTGGAAGCGCCCGGGCGCGCTGCCGCTCTTCGTCGCGATGCAGCGGCGGGTCGCGCACGCGAACGGCTGCGCGTTCGTCGACGTGCTCGCGTGGCAGGGCGGACCGGGCGCGGTGGAGCGCTGGCTCGCGGCCGATCCGCCGCTCGAGCGCGACGATCGCATGCACTTCACCGAGCAGGGATATCGACGGCTCGGGGCCGATCTGCTGCGCGTGCTGCTCGCGGGAATGGCCGCCGAGCCGAGCTGACTCCGTCAGCAACTCATGCCTGCGTCACGCAGCGATCCGCGGGCCTCGGCAAACAGCGGAAAAACATCGCGTTTCCCGCCCATTTCGGCTTGACGCACTGCGTCGCACCCCATACTCCTGTTGACTGAGCCGCGGTTCAGTTTCGTGAGAGACGCGCCAGCGGCCCGATCCCGAACGCATCGAACGGCAGCCGACGCTTCCTAGGAGTGAGGTGCAGATGTCGCAGGCCCAGAATCGGTACAAGGCGGACCTTCGCGAGCTCCAGTTCCTGGTCTTCGAGCAGTTCGGCCTCCGTGACCTACTCTCGAAGGAGCCGTTCGCGGCGTGGGGCGAGGACGAGGTCCGCATGGTCCTCGACGAGACCTACAAGTTCGCGACCGAGGTGCTGGGCCCGCTGAACGGCGTCGGCGACCGCGAGAAGTGCAAGCTGATCGACGGCAAGGTGAAGACCCCGACGGGCTTCCCCGAGGCGTGGAAGAAGCTGTACGAGGCGGGCTGGCGACAGCTCTCGGGCAGCGAGGAGTTCGGCGGACAGGGCGCGCCGCGCACGCTGCAGGTCCTCGTCGAGGAGATGTTCAGCGGCGCGAACGTCGCGTTCATGATGTACCCCGGCCTGTCGCTCGGCGCGGCGGAGCTCATCGATCACTGCGGCACCGACGAGCAGCGCAAGCTGTTCGCGTCGCGCATGTACGGCGGCAAGTGGGGCGGCACGATGTGCCTCACGGAGCCGCACGCGGGCTCGGACGTCGGCGCGGCGCGCACGACGGCGAAGGCGCTGCCCGACGGCACGTACAAGATCCAGGGCACGAAGATCTTCATCTCGGGCGGCGATCACGACTGCGCCGACAACATCGTGCACCTCGTCCTCGCGCGCATCGACGGCGCGGAGGCGGGCACGAAGGGCCTCTCGCTCTTCATCGTGCCGAAGTACCGCGTCGACGCGAGCGGCAACCTCGGTCAGCCGAACGACGTCAAGGTCGCGAGCATCGAGCACAAGATGGGCATCAACGGCTCGGCGACCTGCGTGATGCAGTTCGGCGAGGAGGACAGCTGCGTCGGCGTCCTGGTCGGCGGCGTGCCGCACCAGGGCATGAAGCAGATGTTCCAGATGATGAACTACGCGCGCATCGGCGTGGGCATCCAGGGCCTCGCGATCGCGGGCGCGGCGTACCTCTCGGCGCTCGAGTACGCGAAGGATCGCAAGCAGGGCTCGAGCATCACGGCGTGGAAGGACCCGACCGCGCCGCGCGTCGCGATCATCGATCACCCCGACGTGCGCCGCATGCTCCTCGGCATGAAGGCGAAGGTCGAGGGCATCCGCGCGCTGATCGTGAAGCTCTCGATGCACCAGGACCGCGCGACCGCGCTCGGCGGCAAGAACGACGAGCAGGCCGCTTACCACCAGGGCCAGGTCGAGCTGCTCACGCCGATCGTGAAGGCGTACGCGAGCGATCAGGCGTTCCGCGTCTGCGAGGACGCGATCCAGGTCTACGGCGGCGCGGGCTACTGCCAGGACTACCCCGTCGAGCAGTACCTCCGCGACTCGAAGATCTTCTCGATCTACGAGGGCACGAACCACATCCAGGCGCTCGACCTCGTGGGCCGCAAGCTCGGCCAGGCGGGCGGCAAGCACACGCAGGAGTTCTTCGCGGACATCGGCAAGTTCGTCTCGGCGAAGCAGGAGGACGCGGTCCTCGGCGCGTCGGTGAAGAACCTCGCGAAGGCGCAGGAGGCCGTGGGCAGCGCGGCGTTCCAGTTCCTCGGCTGGTTCAAGGGCGGCGAGATGGCGAAGGTGCCGCTCAACGCGAACCGCTTCCTCGAGATGATGAGCGAGCTCGCGGTCGGCTGGCTGCTGCTCGAGGGCGCGGCGATCGCGTCCGACGCGCAGAGCAAGCTGACGAAGGACCAGAAGGACTGGTTCTTCTACGAGGGGAAGAAGCAGGCCGCGATCTTCTACGCGCAGAACGTGCTGCCCGAGGTCGTCGCGAAGGCGAAGATGCTCGGCAACGGCGACAAGAGCGCGCTGGAGATTCCGGACGAGGCGTTCGCGACCGTGTGAAGGGGATCGCGGGCTGGTGACATGAAGGGGCTCGGCGGTGACGCCGGGCCCTTTCTCGTTCCGTCGTGTACGCGCGGCGGGGGGAGGGTCGCAGCACGAGCTTGGTGAGATTTTCGGCCTCTTCGCGGGCGCCACGTAGGGGAAAACCTGGACGACCGAAGGTCAGGTCCCCGGTAACTTTGCCGAGAGGAGGCACGACGTGTGGAGCCGATCGCAGCGAGCGCGCGTCGTGAGGAACCGGTGATCCGCCGGTCGAGCCCCGAACGCGCGGCGATCTCTCCAGAGAGCGCCGATGGGGAGAGCTCGGGGCCGCGGATGCGGGACTCGCTCGAGGTCCTGATCGAGACCGACGTGCCGGAGCGCGCGCGCGAGGAGCACGCGCCGGAGCTTCCGACGCTGCGACGCTTCGCGGGGTACGAGCTGCTCGGGCGGATCGCCGTCGGCGGGATGGCCGAGGTGTTCCTCGCGCGCGAGCGATCGGAGGGCGCGGCGCGACTGCTCGCGCTCAAGGTGATCCGCGCGTCGCTCGAGCGCGACGCGGGCTTCGCCGAGATGTTCATGCGCGAGGGCGCGGTCGCGCTCGGGCTGCGGCATCCGAACGTCTGCCACGTGTACCGGTTCGGCGTGGAGAGCGGGCACGCGTACCTCGCGATGGAGCTCGTGGCGGGCACGAGCGTGCGCGAGCTGATCGTGTACGCGCGCAAGACGCGCACGAGGATCCCGCCGCACGTCGCGGCGAAGATCGCGTCGAGCGTCGCGGAGGCGCTGCACTCGGCGCACGTCGCGCGCGACGAGCGAGGGCGCGCGCTCGAGGTCGTCCATCAGGACGTTTCGCCGCACAACGTGATGGTCGCGTGGGACGGCACGGTGAAGCTGCTCGACTTCGGGGTCGCGCAGTCGTCGCTGGAGACCACGCGCGACGATCCTGCGAAGGACACGGCGAGCGACACCGACGGGCACACGATCGTGCGCGGCAAGCTCGCGTATCTCTCGCCCGAGCAGTGCACGGGCGCGAAGATCGACGCGCGCTCCGACGTGTTCTCGCTCGGCATCGTGCTGCACGAGATGCTCACGGGAGAGCGCATCTTCCGGCGCGACGGGCCCGCGGCGACGATGCGCGCGATCGCGGTCGAGCCGCTGAAGGACGACGCGTTCGCAGGGATCCCCGCGGGCCTCGCGCGCGTGCTGGTGAAGGCGCTCGCGCGCTCTCCGCGTCATCGCTACGCGAGCGCCGCGGAGATGCAGGAGGATCTCGAGCGCTACCTCGCGGACGAGCGGATGGTCGTGACGTCCGCGAAGATCGCGACCGCGCTGCAGCAGATCGTCGGCGATGCGTACGGGCGCCCGCCGGAGCTCGATGCGCGGCCGGAGGTCGTCGCAGCGCTCCCGGAGCCGCGCGCTGACGCGACGGCACTGCCGTTCCCGCTGGTGCGCGAAAGGGCACCGGCGCGCGGATCGCGCGTGGCGTGGGTGATCGCTGCGCTCGCGGTGATCGCGCTCGTCGCGATGGGCGTGGTGACGACGATGCGCGCGGGGAGCGTCGAGCCGCGTGCGGTGGAGGTGGCGCCGGTCGCGGCGCCGCCGAGCGAGCCGATCGTGGTGGAGGAGCCGGCGGCCGTCGCGCCGGAGGTGGTGGAGCCCGCGCCCGTGGAGGTCGCGCCCGCAGCGCCAGCGCACGTCGAGCCGCCCGCGGCGCAGGCGGAGACCGAGTCGGTGTCGGCCGCGCGAGAGCGGCGTCGTGCGGAGCGGGCGCGCCGTCGCGCGTCGGTCCCGACGACGCCGGGGGGCTTCGTGGAGGATCCGGGGTTCTAGATGAGACGACGCGCGTTCGCGACGGGACGCTCGGGCGCGCGGTGGATGGCGGTCGCGATCGGGATCGCGACGCTCGCCATCACGCCGCGCGCGTGGGCGCAGGACGAAGATCCCGAGCGCATGGCGATGGCGCGCTCGCTCTTCCAGGAAGGGGTGGAGCTCGCGCGGCGCGAGTCGTACGAGGAGGCGACGGATCGCTTCCGTCGCGCGTACGCGATCCGTCCCGCGCCCGCGATCGCGTTCAACCTCGCGTCGGCGCTCGTGCATCGAGGGCTGCTCGTGGAGGGCTCGGAGGCGCTCCAGCGCGTGCTGCGCGATCCCACGACGCCGGCCGAGCTGCGCAGCTCCGCGGAGGCGCAGCACGCCGACATCGCGCGGCGGCTGGGACGGCTCACGGTGCGCGTCGAGGGCGACGCGAGCGACGTGCGGGTGCGTGTCGGAACGCGCGATCTGCCGTCGGAGGCGATCGGGGTCGCGGTCCCCTTCGATCCGGGCTCGCACGAGGCGGTCGCCATCCGCGACGGCGAAGACGTGGCGCGCGCGCAGGTCGAGGTCGGAGAGGGACAGGCAGCGGAGGTCGTGCTCGACGTGCCCGCGCGCGCGGAGCGCGTCGAGGCGCCGCGCGCCGCGCTCGCGGTGACGCCCGTCGAGACGACGGAGCCGTCGGATCGGGGCGGCGGCGACGACACGTGGATGTGGGTCGGGATCGTGGGGGGCGCGGTGGTCGCGATCGGCGTGGGCGTGACGCTCGCGATCGTGATGACGACACCGTCGGGGGAAGAAGCGCCGTCGATCGGGAACGCGATGCCGGGGGTGATCGAGTGGTGACGCGCGGCGTGATGCGCCTCGCGCTGGGGCTCGCGCTCGCGTCGTGTGCGGCGCCGACGCCGGTGACCGAGCTGATGATCGTCGTCGACACGGATCTGCGCGTGCCCGACGAGCTCGAGACGATCCGGATCGAGATGCGCGACGGGCAGGGCGCGATGCGCGAGGCGAGCGCGGATGTCGCGGCGGGCGCGCCGCTGCCGGTGACGCTCGGCCTCGTGAGCCGGACGACGCTCGGGCCGATCGACGTCGACGTGATCGGCCTGCGCGGGAGCACGGAAGTGCTGCGCCGGAGCGCACGCGTCGTGTTCGTGGAGGACCAGACGCGCGCGCTGCGGCTCGACCTGCTCGCGTCGTGTCGCGCGGTGACGTGCGAAGCGGGCGAGACGTGTGCGGAGTCGGGATGCCGCTCGATCGAGGTCGCGCCCGGAGAGCTGCTCGCGTGGGACGGGAGCGCGCCGCGCCTCGATGGCTCGATCGCGCAGGACGACGCCGGCACCGACGATGCAAGCGCGCCCCACGACGCCGGACCGATCGACGCGGGCGACGAGCCGATCGACGCGAGCCCGCTCGACGGCGGACCGCCGCCCGAGTGCCGGAACGCGACGGAGTGCGACGACGGCGTCCCGTGCACCGAGGACGCGTGCACCGACGGAACGTGCGTGAACACGCCCGCGGCCGCGGTGTGCGACGACGGCGTCGCGTGCACGACCGACGTGTGCGATCCGATCACCGGGTGCTCGAGCACGCCCGACGCGGCGGCGTGCGACGACGGCAACGCATGCACGACCGACGCGTGCGACGCGATCGCGGGCTGTCGCGTCACGCCGGTCCACACCGCGTGCGAGCTCGGCTCGTACTGCGATCCCACCGGCGGATGCACGGTCGCGCCGACGTTCACGAGCATCTACACGACCGTGTTCGGCTCGCGCTGCGGACCGTGCCACGTGAGCGCGGGAACGCGCGCGGGTCAGCTCGATCTCGCGACGCAGACGCAGGCCTACCTCGAGCTCGTGAACGTGCCGAGCATCTGCGAGACCGGGAACGTGCTCGTGATCCCGCGCGACGCGACGCGCAGCTTGCTGTGGCGCAAGCTCGCGGGCGTCGATCTCTGCGGCGACGTCATGCCGCGGATGTCGCGGCAGCTCGACGCGGCGTCGATCGCGCAGGTCGCGCGGTGGATCAACGGAGGCGCGCTCGAGTAGCGGGCGGCTTGCGCGCGCTCGCGGGCGCGCGAGAACGCGCTCGTGGGCGACACGGCGAAGGTCGGGGCGGGGCGTCGGAAGCGGCACTGGGCGCTCGGGTGTGGCGGCGCGATCGCGACCGTCGCGCTCGTGCTGACGGGCGCGTTCATCGCGCTCGATAGGCCGCGTCCCCACGGCGTCCCGGGAGACGAGGCGGAGCTGCTCGCGGACGAGATGCTCGGCGCGCTCCGGTCCGACGCGTGGGAGCGCACCGGCGCGATCCGGTGGACGTTCGGGCCGTCGGGCACGCGTCATCTGTGGGATCGCGAGCGCGACTGGGCGCGTGTGCGCGCGGGCGATCTCGAGGTGCTCGTCGATCTCGACGACCCGTCGCACGGGGTCGCGACGCGTGGCGGCGTGCGCCTGGCCGGCGACGAGGCACGGCGTGCGATCCGCGACGCGTGGGCCCAGTGGATCAACGACTCGTTCTGGCTGATCGCGCCGTACAAGGTGCGGGATCGCGGGACGACGCGATCGATCGTGCGCGTCGAGGGGCGCAGCGCGCTGCTCGTGGAGTATGCGTCGGGCGGCGTGACGCCGGGCGATGCGTACCTGTGGCTGCTCGGCGAGGACGGGACGCCGCGCGCGTGGCGCATGTGGGTCAGCGTGCTGCCGATCGGCGGCGTCGAGGCGAGCTGGGACGGCTGGATCACGCTGCCGACGGGCGCGCGCATCGCGACGCGGCACGAGGCCGGGCCGTTCACGCTGGAGCTCAGCGACGTCGAGGGCGCGGCGCATCTGTCCGAGCTCGAGCCGGGGCCCGATCCGTTCGCCGCGCTCGCCGCGGAGACCGAGCCCTGAGTCACTCCAGGGCGGGGAAGCAGCCGAAGCCGATGTCGAGCCGCGCGTCGGCGTCGGACTGCACGGTGCGACAGAGCTCGCTGCAGAGCGTGATCGCGCGCGGCGACGCCGCGTCGTCGAAGTGCCACGCGTCCGCGGCGCACGCGCTCGCGCTCGGAGCGCGCGCGAGCTCGCGTCGCGATCCATCGCCCGCGGTGTAGGTGACGCGGATCGCGTCGTGATCGAGCACCGCGCCGGGCGGTGCGTCGGGAAGCGCGAACTCGCACGGCACGGGCACGCCTTCGATCACGCCGCGCGCGATCGAGTCGAAGATCGCGCTCCAGTCCGTCTCGCACACGCGGCCGCTGCGGCCCGCGATGCAGTCGGCGATCGGCTCGTTGCGATCGTCGAGGCACTGCGTGAGGCGCATGTACGTCTCGCCGGGATCGGCGAGCGACTCGCAGTCGCCGGCGGCGTCGTCGGCCCACGTCGCGGGCGTCTCGCCGTAGTGGCCGACGATCGAGTTGTGGATGGTGCGCGCGAACATGCCGTCGGGCTCGAGCGCCGCGAGCGCGTCGCGCGCGGCGTCGGCGCTGAACGTCCCGGCCTCGTCGTCGGTGATCCAGAGGAACGCCTTCGCGGCGTTCGGGCGGAGGAAGTCGCGGTAGTCGGGGTAGTGCTCGATCACGAGATCGATCGCGTCGTCGGATCCGACGGCGTCGTGGATCGCGAGCAGGCGTCCTTCGGGGCCGCTCGTGCAGTCGGGCTCGCCCGAGCCGAGCGGCACCGGCACGCAGACGCCGCGCTCGCCGTCGGGACGGCTGATCAGCACGACGCGGTAGTCGAGACCGCTCGCGCCGAGGATGGACGCGAACGTGTTGATGTTCGTGCGCACCTGCGCCGCTTCCTCGGACATGCTGCCCGAGTTGTCGATCGCGACGACGATGTCGACGGGCACCGGGCGCGCCGTCGACTCCGCGGTGATCGCGCGACACGGCCCGGCATCGGGGCGCGCCCCGCCACCGTCGAGGTCCGCGCGAGGCGTGGGCGGCATCGTGCATCGACCGTCGACGCACGTGCGCCCGCCGCTGCACTGTCCGTAGGCACCGCATGGCTCGTACGTCGCGCTCGCTCCATCGCATCCCGAGGCGAGCGCCGCGAGCATCCCGATCACCGCGAGTCCGTCGCGCGTCATGTGCGATCTCCCCCAGCGGAAAGACGCGCATCTCAAGCGCCGTGCCGCGCAGATCCGCGGGAAAAACGCGCTGCGGCGCGCCCGATGTACGGCGCGCGCGCTGCTCCGGCGCCCATCGAGATCGACGCTCAGCGGCGCAGCAGCGCCGGAGGGACCCATCCGCCGAACGCGCGCTCGAGCTCCAGCGCCACGGCGATGGTCACGTGGTCGTTGCGATGACGCCCGATGACCTGACAGCCGAGCGGAAGGCCCTCGCTGCCGAGGCCCAGCGGGACCTGCGTGCTCGGCAGCTCCATCACGTTGATCACCGCGCAGTACGCCCAGTCGATCGGCGTGAGCAGCGGCATGTTGTGGCGCGGCGCGGGGCGCGTGTACGACGGATACAGCATCACTCCGTCGCCGATGCGCTCGACGAGCTCGCGCTTGAGCGCGTGGCCCTTCGCGACGGTCTTCGAGGTGTCGCCCGGCAGTCGCTTCGGGATCTGCTCGAGCGCCGCGAGCGCGAGCGCCGGGAGCGTGTGAGGGCTGCGACCGACGACGAAGCGCGCGAGCTCCGGCAGGAGCGGGCGACGCGCGCCGAAGAGCATGTCCGCGAACTCCTCGCCGCCCGCGTCGCTCATCATCGCGGCCCAGATCAGGACGGACTCGGCGAGCGCCGGGATGCGCATGCGCTCGACGCGCGCGCCGCGCGCCTCGAGGTGACGCGCCGCGCGTTCCTGTGCCGCGGCGAGCTCGCGATGCACGCGGTTGAGGCCGTTGTCGGCGACGTGCAGCACCCGCAGCCCCTCGAGCGACACCTCGCTCGGATCGCCGGCGACGCACTCGACGCACTCCGGGCTCGCGGCATCGGGGCCCGCGAGATCGCAGAGCAGCGGCCAGAGATCCTCCGCGCGACGTGCGATCGGTCCGCTGCACAGGTAGCGGAGCGCGGGACCGTGCGCGATCGGCCACTGCCCCGCGTTCGGCACGAGCCCGCCGGTCGGCTTGTGGCCGAACACGCCGTTGAAGAACGCGGGCATGCGGATCGATCCGCCGACGTCGGCGCCGAGGCCGAACGGCGCGATGCCCGCGCCGATCGCCGCGCCTTCGCCGCCCGAGCTGCCGCCGACGGTACGCGACGCGTCGTACGGGTTGTGGCAGCGCCCGTAGACCGTGTTGTGGCTCTCCATCCACATGCAGAGCTCGGACACGTTCGTCACGCCGAGCGGGATCGCGCCCATCGCGCGCATGCGACGCACCGCGACCGCGTCGGTCTCGCTGACGATCTCGCGGCGCGCGACCAGCCCCGCCGTGAGCGGCATGCCGGTGAGCGCGAACGTCTCCTTGATCGTGCACGGCACGCCGTGGAAGCGCGGCAGCGCGGCGCTCTTCGGCGCCTCGTCCGCGCGGCGTGCCTCCGCGAGCGCGTCGTCGGCGCGCGCGCGCACGACCGCGTTGAGGCGCGGGTTGACGCGCTGCATGTGCGCGAGGTGCAGGCCGACGATCTCCTCGCTGGTGCGCTCGCCGGTGCGGATCGCCTGCGCGATGCGGGTGCCGGACCAGGTCAGCGGATCTTCGCGCACGGTGCGCGCGGGGAGGGTCTCGATCATCACGATGTCGTTCACTCGGTCGCTCTCATTCGCACGAAGGATCGGACACGCCGGGATCGGGCACGCGCGGCGCTTCGTCGCGCGCGAACGTGCGGAGGAAGCATCGGTACTGCGCCTTCGGTGCCTCGGTCTGGAACGCCGTCTCGTGGCCGTCCTCGATGCCGTCCTCGGCGTGCTGCGCGACGACCGCGGTGACGATCGCATCGTCGATCTCCACGTTGCCGGCAGCCGGGAGATCGACGAGGCCGCGCGTGCTGAGCCACAGGAGGTGCTCGAGCGTGTCGTACGCATCGAGGCGCGGATCGTCCGCGTCGAGCGCGGGGCCCGCACGATCGACCCCGAGCGCGAGCGACAGCGGGTTCGCGATCGGCGGCAGGATGTAGCGATCCACGATGCCCTGGAACATCAGCACGTGTCGCGGCGCGCCGACCTCCGGCGCGTGCACGAGCAGCGGCGCGTAGACCTGCGCGTCCGCGGCCTCGCCCGCCCACTGCAGGAGGCCGAGCATCACGTCGTGCTCGGTGAGCTGGCGACGCCCCGTGTAGCGGAGGAGCGCCTCGGCGAGCGGGCGCGTCGCGATCGGGCGCTCCTTGTACACGACGTTCTCGATCCAGCTCGCGCCTGCGCCGCTCAGCACGAGCGCGGCGAAGCGCGGCTCGAACGCCGCGGCGAGCGGTGCGATCGACGCGCCCATCGAGTGACCGAAGAGCGCGAGGTGCGCGGTGTCGAAGCGCGCGCTGCCGTCCTCGGAGGCGAAGCCCTCGCACGACGACGCGTCGATCGTGAGCGTGTCGAGCGCGCGCGCGAGCAGCACCAGCTCGAGCGCCGACTGACGCAGGTTGTCGCGCAGCGCGATCGGGTTCTGGATGTTGAAGACGAGGAACTGCTCGTCGCCGCCGCTCACGTTGCGCGAGCCACCGTGCGGCCCCTCGATGCTGATCCCCGCGAACCCTGCGCGCGCGAATTCGAGCGCGGGACCGGTGCCCGGCGCGAGCGCGGGGCCGCCTTCCTCGGCGCGCGCGCCGCGATCGACCAGCGGACGATCTCCGCCCGCGCCGGTGCGGATCAGCATCGTGGTCGGGAAGCCCGCCGCGGGCATCGTGGTGCGCGGGATCGTGATCCACACGCGCGCCGTCTCTTCGCGCTGGCGGACCGGCGCGCCGTCGTCGTCGAGCGCCCACGCGCCGCCTTCGCGCTGGAAGGGCGGCTCGCCCTGCTGGAACACGGGCACGCGCATCGCGCCCTCGAAGACGCAGTAGTCGTCGAAGGTCTCGCGCGCCTCGAACGCGGTCTCGAGCGCGGGCGCATGCGCGCCTTCGGTCGCGGCGACCGCGCGGCGCAGCACCTCGAGCGGATCGCCGGTGCGGAACACGGTGAGCGCGACGACGTCGTCGAGCGCGACCGTCTCGAGCTCGCGGAGCCGATCGAGCGCGTCGCGGAACGCGCTCGCCGCGCGCTCGGAGAGGCCATCCGGGGTCTCGCCCGCGAGCAGCGCGTCGAGCGCGGGCGCGCGGACGAACGGCTGATCGTCGTCGCCGCGCAGCGCGCGCGTGAGGATGGCGGCGTAGCGCGTGCGCGGCCGGAGCGGGCGTCCCTGCACCGGCAGGAGCGTGAGGAGGTTCGGGCCCGCATACGGACCGGCGTCGACGTCGAACGACGCGCGGAACGGGTGCAACGCGCCGTGGAAGGGCGACTCGGGATCGACGTCGAGGAGCAGGATCGGCGAGCTCGACGTCACGCTCGCGCGCGCGTCCGGCAGGAGCGACGTGTCGATCGGGCCGTCGAGACGGAAGTGGATCGGCGACGTCGTGCCGAAGCCGTCGACGGTCGCGAGCGCGTCGTGGATCTGATCGACGATCGTGCTGCCGACGGGGTTCGTCGCGCGCGAGAGATCGATCGCACCGTCGTCGCCGACGAGGTGCTCGCCGGGGAACGGCGCGCCGTAGAGATCGCTCGACGCGAAGTCCATGAACACCTCGCGATCGACGTCCGTGACGATCGGCGTCGAGGTGTCCTCGAAGCACGACGCGAGCAGCGCGGAGGCGAAGATCGCGAGCGTACGTCCGGTGCGCGCCATCGGCGAAAAGCGTACGGGTCGGTCGCGAAAAGCTCAACGTGCTCGCGACCGCGCGCAGGTAGACTCGTCGCGCGAGAACGAGGGAGGGGCCGTGGCGATCGAGGGACAGCTCGGGGGCAACGTCGCGCTCGACAACATCGAGCATGCGAGGCAGGCGCTGGCGCGGAGCGATCTCGCGCAGGCGCTCTTCCACGTGAGCTCGGCGCTCGCGACCGATCCGACGAACCGCGAGTGGCGCGCGCTGATCGATCAGGTGCTGTCGAAGGCGCCCGATCCGATGGTGTTCGTGCGGCCCGACGAGGCGAAGGCGGACTTCATCACCGCCGCGACGCGCGGCTACGTGCTCGCGTGGAAGAAGCAGCACGCGGAGGCGATCGCGACGGTCGCGGAGGTCGCGGCGGTGCGGCCCGACTGCGCGTACCTCGCGTGGGCGCGCGACTGGGCGCAGCAGCCGGGCGTGGTGCAGTCGATCCCGCTCGACGTGATCACCGGGCGCATCGTGCCCTCGGTGCTGCGCGCCGTGACGAGCGTGAGCGCGCCGTGCTCCGAGAGCGATCCGCGCCGGAAGAACTGCGAGGCCGCGGTCGATCTGCTCGGTGCGCTCTACGGCGCGCACCCGCAGGAGGCGTTCGTCATCTTCGCGATCGGCGTCGCGCTCCGGCGCGTCGCGCGCTTCGACCAGGCGATCCAGTACGCGGGCTACGCGTTCCAGCTGAAGAACGACTGGAACACGTGCATCGGTCTCGCGAGCGCGCTCCGCGATGCGAAGCGCGTCGACGAGGCGGTGCAGTACTACCGCCACGCGTACTCGATGCGGCCCGACGAGATCGCGGCGCTGCTCGACGTCGGCGACACGTACCTCGGCGCGTCGCGCTGGGACGAGGCGATCGCGGCGTATCGCGACGTGCTCGCGAAGGACGGCAAGCAGGCGTGGGCGAGCGCGTCGATCCTGTACGCCGAGCACAAGAAGACCGGCGCGCCCGACGTGCGCGAGCAGCTGTGGCGCATGGCCGACGGCAACGGGCGTGCGTCCGACCTCTTGATGGATCTGTTCGGCGACAAGCCGTACTTCACGTGGCTGCCCGGCGCGGGAGACTCCACCGCGCACGCCGCGCGCGACATCATCGCGCAGCTCACGCGGAAGCCGCCGCCGCCCACCGGGCTCGGGATCGACATCCCGCTGACGTACATGGAGGCGCCGAGCGCGCTCGCGGCGTTCCAGCTGTGGACGAAGGCGCAGGGCTGGATGCAGGTCGGCATCGCGGCGAAGGTCGAGGGCGTGCAGCAGCCCGACCCGCGCTCGCCGAAAGCGCAGGTCGACTTCCAGCTCTGGGCGTTCGACGACAAGGTGCCGCGGCCCAACACGCCGGCGCCCGATCCGCGCGTGCACGCGGCGATCGCGGAGATCGCGAAGACGCCGTACTGCCTGCCGATGTGGCAGCCGCTCGCGCAGGCGCTCGCGGCGCAGATGGGGCCGGCGTGGATGAACCAGCTGCTCTGCGCGATGGTGCATCCGCCGCCGCTGCCGTCGCCGCGGCACGACCCGCTGATCTGGGTGCAGAAGTGTCAGGTCGCGGCGGCGCTGGTGATCGCGTACCTCGACGCGACGCCCTGGGAGAGCAGCCAGCGTCGGCGCACGTTGTGGTCGATCGCGTTCGGTCCGACGGACTGGGTGTGCGATGCCGCGATCGTCGCGATGGGCTGGCTCGCGGCGCACGACGCGAGCGTGCGCGAGGACGTCGAGGGCGTGTTCGCGCAGCTCGAGAAGATCATCCCGCAGCAGGGCTTCACGTGCTGGGAGTACCCGCTCGTCAACGTGTGGAAGAACCTCGGCGGGCACCCGCGCGAGATGGTGGAGAAGCTCGCGCAGTGGAAGCTGCGGTGCGAGTCGCAGAAGGTCGAGTTCGCGGAGGAGAAGCACGGCGGGCTGACGCTCGAGCAGTACGCCGAGCTGAGCGCGCTGCGTGACGCGATCCTGATGAAGCAGGGCGGCGGCGCGGGCAGCGCGATCATGGCCGCGATGGGCGGCGGTGCGCAGCCGGAGCTCGCCGCGTTGTGCAAGCGCTTCGGGATTCCGGCGCCGATGAGCGCGGCCGCGGCGCGTGTGCCGGGGTGGGATCAGCGGATCAACGCGGACGGCGCGCTGCAGAAGCGGTTCTTCGATCTGACCGCGCGCTTCCAGCTGAAGCAGTCGGGCGTGGACGCGAACAGCCACGAAGGGCGCGTCGCGCAGCAGATCCGCGGCGGCGCGTTCGACGTGGAGAGCGCGAAGCAGAACCAGATGGCGGCGGCGCAGGCGATGGCGGCGGGGGAGGGCGGCGATGCCGATCCCACCGTGTTCCCCGGCCAGAAGCTCGCGAAGCTGTCGGACTACGTCGGCCTCATGAAACAGATGCAGGGCGGCGACTTCAACGGCGCGCTGAAGAAGTACGGGCTCGACATGGGCAGCTACATGCAGGCGTCGCAGGCGTGGGGGATCAAGCTCGCGAGCGACCCGATGCTGAACGCGAAGTTCGGGAAGATGATGACCGGCTGACGCTCCGGTCGCGCGCTCACATCGCGTCGAGCGTGGTGAGCGCGCGATCGAGATCGCGCTCGAGCGCGTCGATGCGCGCCTCGATCACCTCGCGCGCGAGGCCTTCGCGCAGCGCGGTCTCGAGCGCGCCGGCGCGCTCCGCGGCACGTCTCGCGCCGATGCTCGCGACGAGGCCCTTGAGCGCGTGAGCGTCTCCAGCGCGCGGCTCGGACGCGCGCATCTTCGCGATCGCGTCGGCGGCGTGGGCGCGGACACGCGCGACGGTGCGCACGAGGAGCGTGGTGCCATCGGCGCCGCGCACCGACGCGAGATCGTGCACCACCTCGCGATCGATCTCGTCGATGCCCGCGCGCCGCGGAGGCGCGACCACGGTGCGCGCGCGATCCGCTCCGTCGATCGCGAGCCGTACCAGGCCGCGCGCGTGATCGAGGCGGAGCGGCTTCACGAGCACGACGTCGAGCCCCGCGCCGACCGGATCGTGGCGCGGCTCCGCGAGCACGTTCGCGGTGAGCAGCGCGAGCACCGGGCGCGTCGACGCGAGGTGTGTCTCGGCGCGCACGAGGCGCGCGGTCTCGAGGCCGTCGAGCTCGGGCATGTGGTAGTCGATGACGACGAGGTCGTAGCGCTCGCTGCGCGCGCGCTCGAGCGCGCTGCGGCCGTCCTCGACGGTGTCCACGTGCACGCCGAGCGTGCGGAACATCGCGCCGAGCAGCTCGCGCGCGGGATCGGAGTCGTCGACGACGAGCACGCGCACGTCGGCGACGCGCGGGTCGTGCTCCACCGCGGGTGTGCCCGGCTGCGCCGCGGCGCTCGTGCGCGACAGTCGGAAGCGCACGACGGCGCGCGTGCCCTGGCCCTCGTGGCTCTCGAGCGCGAGCGTGCCGCCCATCGCGTCGAGCAGCCGATCGACGATCGCGAGGCCCAGCCCGACGCCACTGCGCGACGAAGCGCCCGGCGCGCCCTGGACGAACGGCTCCCGCGCGTGCTCGAGCAGCGCGTCGCTCATGCCGACGCCGGTGTCGCGCACCTCGAGCACGAGCTCGTCCTCGTCGACCGCGAGCCGCACGTCGATGCGCCCGCGCTTCGTGAAGCGCGTCGCGTTCGAGAGCAGGTTCGCGAGGACGCGACGGAGCTGATCGGGATCGCCTTCGAACGTGCCGCGCGCGCGCTCGTCGATCGCCGCGCCGAGCACCACGCCGTCGTGCACGCGCGGTCGCATCGCGTCGACCTCGTGCTCGACGAGCGCCGCGAGGTCGAAGCTCATGCGCCGCAGCACGGGAGGGCCCCCGGGTGATGCGTGCTCGAGGAGATCTTCGACGAGGCGGAGCAGCGTGTCGCTCTGCACCGAGACCAGCTCGAGCCATCGTCGTCGCTCGCCGTCGAGGGGCTCGCGCGCGAGGAGCTCCGCGAACCCGGCGATGCACTGCAGCGGCGAGCGCAGCTCGTGGCTCAGCGTCGCGAGCAGCTCCGCGCGCTCGTGTGCGGATCGCGAGGCCTGCCGCTCCGCTTCGCGCAAGCGCTCCTCCGCGATCTTTCGCTCCTGGATGTCGCGCACGCTCGTCCGGAGCCCGCGGCGCGCACCGTCCGCCGGGACGATCAGCGGCTGCCACGAGATCGCGACGAAGCGCGTGCTGCCGTCCTTCCGCACGATGCGCAGCTCGACGTCGTTGCCGGTGCGCCCCTCGCGTGCGCTGCGAAGCACCTCCGCGGCGCGCGCGCGATCGTCGGGATGCACGATCGCGAGCGGGAACCCGGGCATCGCGAGGCACTCGTCGGGCTCGTACCCGGTGAGCCGCTGCACCGCCGGGTTCACCCATCGCACGCGATCGTGCTCGTCGATCCACGTCTCCCAGTCGTACGTCGAGTCCGCGATCGCACGGTAGGGCGGCTCGTCGTCGCGCATTCAGCTGCCGGTCGCGGTCACGAGGCCGTGCGCGAGCGCGAAGCGCGTGAGGCTCGCGACGTCGTGGATGTCGAGCTTCTGCATCAGGTTCGCGCGGTGGTTCTGCACGGTCTTCTCGCGGATGCCGAGCGCGTCCGCGATCTCGCGCGACGTGGCACCGCGGGCGACGAGCGCGAGGATCTCGCGCTCGCGCGAGGTGAGCTCGGCCGCGGGCTCGCGGCGCGCCGCGTGACGGCGCAGCAGCTCCGCCGTGCGGCGACAGTAGAAGGTCTCGCCCGCGACGACGCGATCGATCGCGGTGGCGAGATCGCTGAGCGGCGCGCCCTTCATCACGATCGCGTGGGCGCGCGACGAGACGGCTTGCTCGAGCACCCACGGCTCCTCGTGCGCGGTGACCAGCACGACGCGCTTCGGCCGACCCGGGGCGAGCCGCCGCAGGAACGCGAGCCCGCTCTCGCCCGGCAGACCGACGTCGAGCAGCAGCACGTCGACGTCGCGCGTCGCGAGCGTCTGGCTCGCCTCGTTCGTCGTGGAGAACGCGCCGACGATCTCGATGCCGTCGCGCGCGGCGAGCCATTCGACGAGCATGTCGCGGAAGATCGTCTGGTCGTCGACGATCAGCAGCTTCGTGGTCGCGCGTCCGGGCACGGTCTCTCCCCAATCCTAGGGCGTCCCTCCCGGGATGGCCTGGGTGTTCTTGCTCATGTCGCGAGCTGGTCGCAGCCCCAGGGTCGGCGCCATGCGCCTGCGAAACCTCTTGGTCGGATCGCTCCTCCTCGTGTCCGCCGGATGCGGCGGCGCTCAGACGTCGCGCGCGACCACGGTCGCCAACGCGTGCGACGAGCTCGAGCCGAGCGTGCGCAGCGCGGCGGTGTTCGATGCGCCGCTCACCGTGGTCTCGGCGGAGCGTGTCTACACGGACAATCCGAAGCCGTTCATGCGAGATCCGCGCGGCATCGCCGTCGACGTCCGCGCCGAGCCCGGCATGGACCAGCCGTACCTGCACCGCGTCGTGACGTGCCGCATCGGCGCGACCGACGGACGCACCCAGGTCGCGGTGCACCCGCGGGGACCGGTGTACCGCGTCACCGTGACCAGCGACGACCCGAGCACCGCGCGCGATCTGTTCGCGCAGCTCGACGTGCTCCAGGCTGATCGCTGAGCTTCAGGACGCGCCGAGCGCGACGGTGATCTCGCCGCGCTCGGCGCGCACGCGCATCGTGCGATCGCGGAGCTCGGGCGCCCCCGCGAGCAGCACCGCGATGGGCGTGACCACGCGCTCCTCGATCACGCGCCGGAGCGGGCGCGCGCCGCGCGCGCGATGCCAGCCGAGCTCGGCGAGGCGTGTGCGAGCGTCAGCGTCGACGTCGAGCGTGATCGCGCGCCGCACCAGCCCCGTGCGCTTCGCCGCCGACGCGAGCTCGAGATCGACGATGCGCAGCAGGTCGTCGTGCGCGAGGTTCCGGAAGCGCACGACGCGATCGATGCGGTTGAAGAGCTCGGGGCGGAACGCGCTGCGCACCGCGCGCTCGAAGTCGGGCTCGAGCGCGGCGCCGAAGCCGGGCGCGACGGGCTCGGACGCGCCGAGGTTCGACGTCATCACGACGAGGCTCATGCGGAAGTCGACGAGCCGCCCGAGCGAGTCGGTGAGACGGCCTTCCCCGAGCACGCCGAGCAGCAGATCGAACACCTCGGGGTGCGCCTTCTCGATCTCGTCGAGCAGCACGAGCGAGAGCGGCTCCTTGCGCACGCGATCGGCGAGGCTGCTCGCGCCGGGCGTCGACGCGAGCAGGCGCGGCGCCGATCCGGGCGCGAGGTACTCGCTCATGTCGACGCGGATCATCCGTTCCTCGGATCCGAAGAGGAACCGCGCGATCTGCTTCGCGAGCTCGGTCTTGCCGACGCCGGTGGATCCGACGAACAGGAGTGATCCGAGCGGGCGCTCGGGATCGTTCATCCCGGCCTTGAAGCGCGCGAGGACGCGCGCCGCGGTCGCGCACGCGTCGTCCTGACCGATCACGCGCGCGCGCAGCGCGCCGGCGATCTTCGCGGAGCCGAACGCGACGTCGTCGTCGAGCAGCTCGAGCGGAAGCCCGGAGAAGCGCGCGAACGCGCGCGAGACGTCGCTGGGGTACACGCGCGTCGCGGTGCTCTCGGTCGACGCGGTGTGGCGCGCCATCCAGTCGAGGAAGCGCACGCCCTTGCCCGGAAAGCGCTGGTGACGCTGGTACGCGTCGAGGTGACGCACGAGGCGCTTCCACGCCTCGGGATGGAACGCGGGCCCGCGGACGCGCTGCTGGTAGAGCGAGAGGAACGCAGGCATCGCGTCCCGCGAGGGCTCGTCGATGCGCACCACGCGGAACGCGTCGACGAGCGCGCCGGCGCGACGCCGGCACTCCTCGAGCTCGCTCTCGGTGCACTCCGCGACGACGCGGATCTCGCCGGCGACGATCGCGGGGCCGAGCACCTCGGCGATGCTCGAGCCGTCGTGCTGTCGCTCGAGCAGCGCGAGCAGGCGATCCACGTGCAGCAGATCGCCGCTGCTCGCGAGCTCCTCCACGAGCGAGAGACAGCGCTCCTGCCACATGCCGAGATACGTCATGCCGGCGAGGATGCGGTCGCGCGACGTGGACCAGAGGCGCGGTCGACCGCGCTTGTTGCCGCCGCGGCGCTGCGACGCGAGACGCTTCGCGAAGCGCTGCACGAACGACGTCTTGCCGACGCCCTCGCCGCCGACGAGCAGCAGCGACGGCGGACGATCGCGATCGAGCTCGGGGACGGTCGCGTCGAACGTGGGGTCGTCGCCGACGAGCTGGGGCAAGCGGCCCGCGGTGGCGCGCGCGGTGAGATCCTCGGCGATCGCGCGCAGCGTGGGCGGCGCATGGTGCACCTCGGCGTCCTCGGCGGTCGTGGTGTGCGTCGTGAGCTCCGGGTCCCACTCGCGCACGACCTCGTCGGGCTCTTCGCGCAGCTCGTAGAGCGCGCGTCCCGCCGCGCCGAGCAGACCCCCCGCGACGACGTGCTGGATCGCGGCGCGCGCGCCTTCGAGATCCTCGAGCAGGAGCCACATCCCGAGGCGCGGCAGCATCACGCGGATCGCGCCGCTCTCGACGCGGCTCCACGCGTAGCGGACGCGCAGCGGGATCGTGCGCGAGCCGACGACGGGCTGCTTCTCGACGAACGAGAGCGGCGCGACGTCGACGAGCACCGAGCTCACGTGGAATGTCTCGTCCCACAGGTAACGATCGATCGTGTCCTCGCCCGACGCGATGCGGGCTGCGAGCGTGCGCTCGATCGCTGCGCGCACCTCCGCCTCGGTCGCGCCGTATGCGCTCGGGACGGGCTGATCGAAGAGGCTGTCCCAGCTGCGCATCGCGTAGCCGCTCTTGCGGCCGTCCTCGTGCGACACGAGCCAGAGGCGCATCGTCTTGCGGCTCATCGTTGCGCCTCCTCGCGGCTCGCGCGGATCGGCAGCGCGCGCGAGAGCGCGGTGATCATGTCGCGGGCCTCGAACGCCGCGGCCCACGCGAGGCGCAGATCCTCGATCTCCGCGAGCGCGCTCTCACCGCTGCGCACCGGGGGATCGAAGCGCAGGACCCGCACGACCGGGAGCAGCGCCGTCGGATCCGGTGGCACCGGTGACGCGCCGGACTCGAGCGCGTGCTCGAACGCGCGTCGCGCGTGGAGGTGATCGCGGAGCAGCGTGCGCGGATCGGTGCCCGCGCGCACCGGCGTGATCGCCACGCGCACGACCTCGGAGTGTCCGCCGAGCGAGTGCCACACGTGGCAGCCGGTCTCTTCTTCGAGGCGATCGAGGATGCACAGGCCGCTCGCGACGACGACGACGTGATCCGCGCCCTGCGCCTCGCTCGGCTGCACGATGCGCGCGTCTTCCTGCACGAGCGCCGCGATCACGGTGTGATCGGTCGGCGGCGCGAGGTACACGCCGAGCAGCGCGGAGAGCAGGCTCGCGCTGCGCTCACGTCGCGCGCGACCGACGCGCAGGAGCTCGATCGCGACGGTGTGCTGGCGCGGATCGTCGGCGCGTACGACCGCGCGACGCAGCAGGTCGCGCTCGGTGATCACCTCGAGCATCCCGGCGCGATCGAGGGCGCGCTCGATCGGGCGCTCGCGCACCCGCGCGTCGCCGCTCTTGCCCGGCTCACCGTGATGACGACGTCGCGCCTTCGTCGCGCGCACGCTCGGCGCCGCGAGGTCGTGCTCGTCCTCGTATCGCTCCCAGCGGTCCTCTTCGGACTCGGTCGAGCCCTCGAGTCGGATGCGCAGCGCCGCGAGCCGATCACGCACGCGCTCGACCGCATGAAGGACCTCGTCGAGATCCGCGCGCGCCTCGCCCGAGAGCGCGCGTCGTCGCTGCATCAGCGTCCCCGTGCGCTCCTCGAGGACGCCGCGCTCTTCGAGCGCGTGCACCTCGTCGAGCACGTCGGGCAGCAGCGGCTCGAGCTCGATCGCGGGACGATCGAGGAGCGCGGCCATCGGGTGCTCGGCGAGCACGGGGTCCGCCTCGACCAGCGCATCGGTGCGAGCGCTGAACCCGCTCGCGTCCGAGGCGAGGCGCACGATCCGCATGCGCCCGCGCGGCCCTCCGGCGATCTCCTCCGCGAGCAACGAGCCGACGCGATCCTCGAGCCAGCGCTTCACCGAGCGCGCGCCGCCCTTCACGTCGAACGCCTCGTGCGCGATCCGCGTCACGGCGCGCTCGTTCGCGAACACGTAGATGCCGCGCTCGGCGAGCCCACGCCGCGCGAGCAGCTTCGAGAGCTCCTTCTCCGCGACGCGCTCCGCGACCTCGAGCGAGAGCGGATCGAACGGCACGACGCGATCGATGCGGTTGAAGAGCTCGGGCGGGAAGAACTCGCGCACCGCGCGCAGCACGTCGAGCCGCTGTCCCTGCATCGAAGGATCGAACCCGATCGCCGAGCCCGTGCGACCGCCGAGGTTCGACGTCATCACCACGACGGTGTGCGTGAAGTCGGCGGTGACGCCCGCGGCATCGGTGAGGCGACCTTCGTCGAGCAGCTGCAGCAGGAGCTGCAGCACCGCGGGGTGCGCTTTCTCGATCTCGTCGAGCAGCACCACGCAGAACGGCTGCTCGCGCACGCGCCGCGTGAGCAGGCCCTCGGGGTCCCACGCGTTGCCGATGAGGCGTGCGACCGCGCCGGGATGGCCGAGCTCGCCCATGTCGATGCGCACGAGGCGCTGCTCGCCGCCGTAGAGCCAGCGCGCGATCGCGCGCGCGAGCTCGGTCTTGCCGGTGCCGGTCGGACCGGTGAGGAGGTAGACGCCGTACGGACGACGCGGGTCGACGAGCCCGGCACGGATGCGCATCGCGAGATCGACCGCCGCGCGCACCGCGGCGGGCTGGCCGATCACGTCGCGCGCGAAGAACGCCTCGACGCTCTCGGGCTCGAGCGGCACATCCGGCTGGACCAACGACGCGGGGAGCCCCGTGCGGCGCGCGAGCTCCGCGACGACGTCGGCCGGACCGACCGCGCGCGGCGGATCGTCGGGGCGCTCCGGCGCGCGACCGACCGCGCGCAGCAGATCGAGCGCCTTGCCGGGGAACGCGCGTCCCGGCGAGAGCCCTCCGCCGAGATCGAGGACCGCGCGGTACGCGAGGGGCGCGAAGCGCACGCGGCGCTCGTGCTCGAGGCGGCGCGCCTCGTGGAACATCATGCGCAGCACGACGTCGACCGGCGGCTCGTGCACCAGCACGCGCTGGAAGAGCTCCGCGAACCCCGGCGCGTCGTCCTCGAGGCGCTGGAGCTGCTCGGGCGTCACCTCGCCGACCATCACGATCTCGCCGCGCGCGAGCGGCCCGCGGAACACGTCGGCGAAGCTGCGATCGCTGCCCGTGTGACGCCCTGCGCGACCGAACGTGTGCAGGTCCTCGACGCGCAGCACCACCGGGCGCGCGCGACAGTCCGCGAGCACCTCCATGCAGCGCTTCTCCCACTCGCCGAGGTGCGACATGCCCGCGATCGTGCGGCGCGCGGAGATCGACCAGACCTCGGTGACGCGATCGAGGTTGCGGTGCGCGGACCAGCCCTCCGCGTCGAGGAGATCGACGATCGCGCGATCGACGAGCGTGCTCTTGCCCACGCCGGGCGCTCCGACGACGAGCGTCGACTGCTTGCGCGGCGCGCAGATCAGGCGCTGCAGCTGCTCGCGGTGCGGCGAGCGCGGCATGCCGATCGCGAGGGTGCCCTCCGCCGCGCGCACCGTGAGGTTCGTGCCGATGCGCGGCAGCACGCGTAGCCCGCCGCGCTTCTTCGTGCCGCGCCGATCGACCATCGAGTCGAGGTCGAGATCGGCGAAGGGATCGCGCTCGCGCTCCGGGATGC
Source organism: Sandaracinus amylolyticus (assembly GCF_000737325.1). Classification (NCBI taxonomy): domain Bacteria; kingdom Pseudomonadati; phylum Myxococcota; order Polyangiales; family Sandaracinaceae; genus Sandaracinus; species Sandaracinus amylolyticus. Next base: position 5,662,493 of record NZ_CP011125.1, on the reverse strand, counting down.
CGTCGAGCAGCGACGTCACCTTCGTCGAGAACGACATCGAGGTGATCGAGTCCTTGCCGTCGGTCGTGAGCGCCTCGAGCTCCTCGTCGCGCAGATCGGCCCAGCGCGACGCGAAGAAGAGCCTCGCCTGGTCCTCGAGCGGCCGCTCGGGATCGAGCGCGAACCACTCGTGCTGACGCAGCGGGTGATAGACGAGCGTCACGCGATCCGCGGGCGTGGCCCATCGCGGCTCGAGCACGATCGGGTGCACGCCGACGTGCGCGCGACGACCGAGGCGCGCGCCGTTCAGCGAGAGCTCGAGGCGAACGCGTCGAAGCTCGAGGCCGCGCGCCGGCTCGAACCGCGCGAGCTCGACCGGGGGCAGGCCCTCGAGCACCGCGCGAAGACGCTCGACGAGCGCCTGCTGCGCGCGGAGCGCGGACGCGCCCGATCGCGTCACGACGTGCGGCGAAGCGCCCAGCGTCGTCCACTCCCAGTGCGCGCCGTGGCGCACTTCGTACACCGCGACGCGGAACGAGAGGCGATGGCTCACGACGCCTCCTCCTCGTCGAGCGTCTCGGCGTCGCTCGGCGCGTCGAGCACACCGCGCACGGCGGAGGCAGGCTGACCTCCACCCGTGCGCCAGAGGTGCTCGAAGACGATCGCCTCGAGCTCGCGCGCGCCGTGCGCGGCATCGATCGCGAGCCGCTCGCGCCCGTCGACGATCGCGAGCGAGCGCGTCGGGAGGTCCCAGTCACGCACCGTCGCGACGCGCGCCGGGATCTCACCGCGAGGACGCGGCTCCACGAGCGTCGTCGAGCGCCAGTGTGCGTCGTCGAGCGAGCCTTCGGTGCGCAGCACCGTGATCGCGAGGTGCTCGCGCCGCTCGCCGTGCTTCCAGCGGTGCAGCCCCGCTTCGGCCGCGAGGAGCGATCCCGCATCGCGCCCGCGCACCGCGAGGATCACCGACGTCGATGCGCGGTCGTCGCGCGCGAGGCGCTCGCGCGCGTGATCGATGGTGCGCGGCGGCCCCCAGCGTCGCGTGACCGGCCACTCGTCGCCGCGATCGCCCTCGAGGTGCAGCCGCGCCACCCATCCGAGCTCGCTCTCGCGGTCGAGCAGCGGGAGCAGCCAGCGATCGAGCGTGCGCCCGCCGCGCTCCTCGACGAGCAGCACGATCGAGTCCGCGCGGAGCGGCGCGACGAACACGCGTCCCAGCGCGCGCCGCAGCGCCCACTCGCTCGCTCGCGCGTCCGCGAGCAAGCTCTCCGCGCCGCGCCCGGCGAGCACCGACGTGAGCGCGAGCTCCTCGATCGACTCGAGCTCGCGCATCTGCGTGATCACCCGATCGCTGGGATCGGCGAGGCGATGGTGCTCGGTGCGCAGCGTCCCGATCTCGCGCGCCGGGACGTCCCCGCGACGACGGTCGCGCTCGTCGACGTCGCCCCACGACATCTCGGAGACGAGCAGCTCGACGCGCGCGCGCACGTCGGTGAACGCCGGCGCCGCGAGCCATGCCTGAGCGCGGCGACGCACCTCGGTGATCGCCTCGAGCTCGACGACGTCGCGACGGCCGGTTCGGCCCTCGCCGCGCTCGATCTCGATCACGAGATCGTCGATCGCGACGCGCACCAGCGGTGGCGCCTTCGTCGCCGGCTCGTCCTCGTTCCGCACGCGCACCACCGCGTTGCGCGCGCGGTCCCCGAGCCGCGCGAGCAGATGCGCGGCGGGCGCGACGAGCGTGTCCTCGACGTGACGTCGCAGCGCGCGCGCGCCGTAGTGCTCGCTCGTCCCCGCGACCGCGAGACGATCGGCGGCGGCGTCGCTCACCACGAGCGCGATCCCGTGCTCGACGAGGCCGCGCCGCTGCTCGATGCGCGCGAGGAGCAGCCGCACGACCTGGCGCATCTCGATCGTTCCGAGCGGGTGCAGCGGCACGATGCGATCGATGCGGTTCACGAGCTCGGGCCGGAACGCGCGCTCGACGGCGCGCAGGTAGTGCTCGTCGTCGGGCACGTCGCGCGCACCGATGCCGATCGACGCCGCGCGATGCGTCGCGCCGAGGTTGCTCGTCATCACGACGATCGCGTCGTGGAAGTACGCGATGCGACCGCGCCCATCGGTGAGCCGACCCTCGCCCGTGACCTGCAGCAGGAGATCGAACACCGACGGATGCGCCTTCTCGATCTCGTCGAGCAGGACGACGCAGAACGGCTGCTGTCGCACCGCGCGCGTGAGCAGTCCGTCGCCGCCTTCCGCGCCGATCAGTCGCATCGCCGCGCTCGGATCGGCGTACTCGCTCATGTCGAGCCGCAGCAGGCGATCCGGCGATCCGAACAGGTGCGCCGCGAGCGTGCGCGCGAGCTCGGTCTTGCCCACGCCGGTCGGTCCGACGAAGAGGAACGTCGCGAGCGGCTTGTCGCCCGGCGCGAGATCCGCCTTCACGACGCAGAGCGTGTCGACGACCCGGCGCACCGCCTCGTCCTGCCCGGCGATGCGCGCTGCGAACGACGCGCGGAGCTCGCTCGCGTCGAGTCGTCGGTCCGGGCGCAGCAGCGCCTCGGGCACGCCGCTCGCGAGCGAGAACGCGCGGAACACCCGCGCCGCGTCGATCGGCGCAGCACGATCGGCGCGCGCCTCGGACTCCTCGGCGGCGCGGATCTCATCGAGCAGCCGCAGCGCCTTGCCCGGGAAGGGCTGGTACGGGAGGAAGCGCTCCGCGAGATCGAGGATCGCGACGCGTCCTGCGTCGTCGGGCACGGCGCGGCCCGGGGCGTGCGCGCGCGACCATGCGACCGCGGCGTCGAGCGCGCGCTCGGTGCTCGCACGCTCGAGCGGGGCGACGCGCACGCGGTGGAGCAGCGACGCGAAGCCCGGCTGTCGCGTCTCCAGCCGATCGGCTGCGTCGTCCGAGAGCTCACCGAGCAAGCGCAGTCGCCCCTGCTCGATCCAGCTCTTGAGCGACGACACGAGGTCGACGCTGCCCTCGGCGCGATCGGCGAGGAGGTCACCGAGATCGTCGAAGTAGAGGAACGCGGAGAGCGTCTCCGCCGCGTCGATCACACGGCGCAGTCGCTCCTGCCACTGCCCGAGGAAGCTCATCCCCGCGACGAGCTGCGCCGCCGACGTCTGGTACACGCGCGGCGCCCGCCCCGCCGCGCGCTCGCGGCGGATCCACGCATGCACCACCGCGCTCTTGCCGACGAGCGGCGCGCCGACGATCGCCACGCGCGCGGTCTCCGGCGTCGCGCAGAGCGCGGTCAGCATCGCGATCTCGCGATCGCGACCGAGCACGGGCGGTGCGTCCTCGGGGAGCTCGCGATGGAGCGGTCGCGCGACGGTGCGCAGCAGATCGTCGGCGCGCTTGCGCGCTTCGTTCTGCGCGCGGCGCTTGCGCTCGGCGGCGCTCGTCGCGTCGCTGCTCGCCTCGAGCGGCACGCGCATCGGCTCGAGCGCGTGCCCCGCGACGCCGATCAGCGCGCGTCGCGCATCCGGCGTCGGGGCGAGCGCGGCGAGCAGCCGCGCGGCCTCGCGCTTCGCGACGACCTCCACGTCCTCGTGCGCGGCGACCCAGCCTGCGGCGGCGAGCGTCGGGAAGAGCAGCCACGCATCACGCGCGCCCTCGCGGTCGGGGCCGGTCGGCACGACGACGCACGGCACGTCGATCGGGATCGCACGCTGGATGCGGCGCGGGAGCGACGGATCGCGCAGCTCCGCGCGGACCGCGTGCAGTGTGGTCGCGATCGGCAGCGCGTGACGGGCCACGTGCTCCGCGCTGCGTGCCCGCGCGAGCGTCGCGGCGAGGAAGAGGCGCAGCTCCTCGATCGCTTCGCTCTCGCGCTCGAACGCGATCGCGCCGGGCTCGACCGGCGAGCGCACCAACGCGCGTCCTCCTGGGAGCGCCTGCACCAACGCGAGGGAGTCGAGCTCTCGCGCGCCTCGGACGTCGTTCGATCCCTCGCTCACGGTGGTCGCATCGTACGCGGGAATGCGCGCGCACGTGCCTCCCGTTCGTGCCGCGATCGGGCCCGCTCGTCGCGGGCGCTCGACGGCTCACCGGATCGCGCGAGGTCGTCGCGATCCCCGACGCAACACTGGAGACCGATGCAGACCACGCTCGCTCACGACACGATCACCGCCGCGCGCGCGACCTGGGGCGTCGCGTCCTCACCGCCGATGCCACGATGGCGCGAGTACATGGCGTGGATCGAGGCGCGCCGCGCGGATGCGGAGCGCTTCAACGCCGGCGAGATCGCGCTCGAGCGAGCGCTCGTCGCGCTGGTGACGCGTGCGCCGGGTAGCGCGCCGTACGACGCGCTCCCGTGGCTCGACGCGTCCGAGGGGCCGCCCTCGCGCCGCCTCTACAGCGCGCTCGTCTCGTTCGTCGACGACTACGAGGGCCCGTTCCCCGCGGAGCTCTTCCCGCGTGACGAGGTGCACGCGCTCCGGCGCGCACTGTGCGCGCAAGGCCGCGCGCTCACGATCGACGAGCAGCTCGCGATCGCGCTGGAGCACACCGCAGGGCGCACGTTCGCAGCGGCGATCCTGCTGCACGCGGTGATGCGCCTCGTCGCGCGTGATCGTGACGCGCGCGCGCTCGGGAGCCTCGAGTGGGACGAGCGGCTGCGCGACGCGTCGTGGATCGCACCGTTCGCGCCGTCGGTCGCGGGCGACGGAGATGCGCCCGGCGACACCTATCACTACTGGGCGAACTTCGTGGTCGGGTTCCACGCGGCGCTCCACGGTCGTGTCGCGCCGCGCGCGCTCGGCGCCGCGTTCTATCTCGGTCCGATCGCGATGCGTTGGATCCGCGAGGGCGTGTTCGGCAGCGAGCTCTTCGCGGGCGCGCACACGGAGTGCGATCGTATGGGCCTGCGCCACGGGCGCGCCGTCGCGCGCGCGATCACGAGGTCGCGATGAGCGCGCACGCCATCACGACCGTCGCGCCGCCGCGTCGTGCCGAGGAGCTGCTCACGCTGCCGCCGCTCGTCGCGCGCCTGCCGATCCTCCGCGAGCTGCCGGCGTTCTGGCCGATCTACCTGTGGCACCACCGGCGCCCGTGGACGCGACGCCTGCATCACGCGGGCTCGTGGTCGTGCATCGCCGGCGCAGGGCTCGCGATCGCGCTCGGGGCGTGGTGGCCGGTGCTGCTCGGTCTCCTCGTCGGCTACGGGCTGGCGTTCGCAGGCCACTGGGTCGTGGAGCGCAACCGACCGCTCACCTTCGGCCGCCCGATCCTCGCGGGCATCGGCAACTGGATCATGTTCGCGCTCGAGGTCGGCGGGCGCCTCGAGGTGCACCTCCAGGTCGTCGAAGAGCAGCCGCGCGACGACTGGGACGACTACGACGTCGGCAGCAACTGATCTTGCTCGCGTGGGGCGAGCGGGTAATGTGCGCCGCGCATGACGATCCGGGACCTCGGTTACCGCCCGTACGACGGTCCACGACTGCCACCGTCGAACGCGGTCTGGGTCCTGTTCCGATACGGCCTCGGTCGCGCGTGGGCGTCGTGGCTCGTGAAGCTCGCCGCGTTCACCGCGTGGCTGCCGGTCATCGGCTTCGTGATCGGCTCGTGGGCCGCGAACTCCGCGATGGAGGCGGTCCCGCCCGAGGCGCGCGATCAGCTCCCGCCGATCGTGCACCTCTTCGCCGACGAGTCGCGCGCGCTGAGCAGCCTCTTCGGGCTCGAGACCTGGTTCTTCGTCAGCCTCGTGACCGTCGGCGCCGGCGCCGGCGCGATCGCGCACGACCGCACCCATCGCGCGTTCCAGTTCTACTTCGCGAAGCCGGTCACGCCCGAGACGTACCTCGCGGGTCGCGTCTCCGCGATCGCGACCTGGGTGTTCGCCATCGCGTTCGTGCCCGCCTTCCTCTACTGCGTCGCGCTCGCCGCGTTCGGGCCGCGCGAAGAGGCGCTCGACACGGTGGCGCTCCTGCTCCCGGCGCTGGTGTTCTCGCTCCTGCTCGCGATCGTGATGTCGATCGCGTCGGTCGCGGTCTCGTCGCTCAGCGCGAGCCGCGCGCTCACGATCTCGACGTGGCTCACGGTGTTCGTCGTGCCCCACGTGATCGCGGGCGTGGTCGACGTCGTCTCGCGCGCGAGCGGTCGCGAGGAGGGCTTCCCCTGGCTCTACCTCGGCTCGTTCACCGCGATGCTCGGCACGGTGCGCGACGCGCTCTTCAAGATCGACGATCCCAGCGCGCTCGAGTGGTTCCACGCCGCGGGCGCGCTCGCCGTGATGGTCGTCGGGCTCGGTGCGCTCGCGCTGCATCGCCTGCGCGCGCAGGAGGTGATCACGTGACCGCCGCTGCAGCCTCGTCGCAGGCCAGCATCCAGGCGATCGGCGTCTCGAAGTGGTACGGCAAGGTCACCGCGCTGCAGGACGTCAGCCTCCAGCTGAAGCCCGGCGTGTGGGGCCTGCTCGGCCCGAACGGCTCGGGCAAGACCACGTTCATGCGCCTGTGCGCCGGGCTCTCGAAGCCGAGCCTCGGTCAGATCCGCGTCTGCGGTGACGCGCCGTTCGCGAACCCCGAGGTGCTGCGCCGCATCGGGCTCTGCCCCGAGGCCGACGCGCTCTACGACGAGCTCACCGCGCTCGAGTTCGTCACCGCGATGGCCGAGCTGTCCGGCTACTCGCGCAAGGACGCGCGCGATCGCGCGGTGAAGGCGCTCACCGACTTCGGCCTCGACAAGGCGATGGAGCGCAAGATGGGCGGCTACAGCCGCGGCATGCGCCAGCGCGCGAAGCTCGCGCAGTCGGTGGTGCACGACCCCGACGTGCTGCTCCTCGACGAGCCGCTCACCGGCACCGATCCGACGTCGCGCCACGTCATCCTCGATCAGGTCCGCATCCGCGCGAACGCGGGCGCCGTGGTGCTCTTCTCGACGCACGTGCTGGTCGAGGTCGAGGCGCTCACCGAGCAGGTGTTGCTCATCGCGCGCGGTCAGCTCGTCGCGCAGGGCAAGGTGCACGAGATCCGCGACCTCCTCGAGGAGCACCCGCACCACGTGCGCGTCGACTGCGATCGTCCGCGCGATCTCGCGGCCGCGGTGCTCGCATCGCCGGAAGGAGAAGGCGTGCTCGGCATCTCGTTCCCCTCGTCGACCGAGGTCGAGCTCGAGACGCGCAAGCCCGACGAGACGTACTCGGTGATCGCGAAGATGATCGTCGAGGGCGGGTTCACGGTGCGCTCGCTGACGAGCCCCGACGCGTCGCTCGAGGCGCTGTTCCACTATCTCGTCGAGCGCAGCGGCCGCATGGCGGGCACCGGCTCCGACGCGGCGAGCGGATCGGCGAAGCCCTACCAAGCCGCGCTGTCGCCCGGCGCGCGCGACACGAAGAAGAAGGGAGCACGCGCGTGAGCGCTCCGCCGGTCCCCGACTTCGCGAGCGCGCTCGCGGCGTCGCTGCGCCTCTCGTGGAAGCGCCTCCTGCGCGGTCGCAAGGTGCGCCTCGGCGCTGCCGCGGTGGTGCTCGTCGTCGTCGCCGCAGTCGCCGTGCGCTACCTGCTCGAGCCCGAGGAGCCGGAGCGCGTCGTCGAGGCCGCGGTGCGCGTGGGTTTCCTCAACATGCTCGTGTTCCTCCTGCCGTTCCTGTTCACGGCGGGCGCGATCGCGGAAGAGGTCGAGAACCGCACGCTGCCGTACCTCACGCTGCGCCCTGCGGGACGCATCGCGATCACGCTCGGCAAGTTCTTCACCGGCGCCGGGCTGAGCATCCTGCTGCTCGCGGGTGGCGTGCTCGTGATCCACGTCGCGTCCTTCGCGACCGATCCCACGCCGATGATCGACGAGCTGCCCGACACGCTGCGCATGATCGGTGCGCTCTCGCTGCTCGCGCTCTGTTACTCGGCGCTGTGTCTCCTCTGGGGCTCGCTCGTCGTCGAGGCCGGCGGCTTGCTCGCGACCCTGCACCTCGCCGTCATCGAGTACGGCTTCTCGTGGCTGCCCGGCCTCGCGCGGCTCGTCTCGATGAACCACTTCGCCTCGGAGCTCGCGGGCTTCGAGCGAAGCGGGTGGGGCGCGGAGAGCGTGCCCGACGTCGACACGTGGATCTGCGCGACGGTCATCGCGGTCGTGACGCTGCTCTACCTCGCGGTCGCGTCGGTCGTCGTGCGCACGTCGGAGCTCGGGTTCGGGAAGGCGTGATCGTGTAGGATCGCGCGCGTCTCGATGAGGACCGAGTCGCACATCAGCATCACGCGGACGACGGTGCGCGAGGGCGAGATCTCGCGCCACGCCGGGACGCGGTTCGAGGGCGGCCGCGCGTATGCGGTCGCGACCGGTCTCGGGCTCCCGCGGAGCTGGCCGATGGCGACGAGCGCGATCCTCGTGGGCTTCGAGCGCGGGCTCGACGAGACGCGCACGAAGCAGGGCCCGCCCCCGGCCGGGCTCACCGGCGCGGGGCGCGCGCTGCACTGCGCGGAGCGCGCGCGCGCGTCGCTCGCCGAGCTTTGCGAGCAGCTGGTCGAGCGCTCGCTCCCCGACGCGTCGTTCGTCGCGCTGGTGGTCGAGCACGGCGATCTCCACGTCGTGAGCGCGGGCCCGACGCGCGCGTACCTGCATCGACGCGGCAAGCCGCAGCGCCTCACGCCGCGCGAGGAGCCCTCGGGCGGCGTGCTTCGCTCCGCGGTGAGCCACTGCCACGTCGTGCTCGAGCCGGGCGATCTCTTGATGATGGGCTCGGTGAGCGCGTTCTCGATGCGCGCGATCTCGCAGGTCGTCTCGGTGCTGCAGGCGGATCCGCGCACCGCGCCCGCGGTGATCGCGAGCGTGCTGACGGATCCCGCGGGACAGGCGGGCGTCGGCGCGGGCGCCGTCGTGATGCGCGTCGAGTGATCACGCGCGCCTTCGGCGCGCGATCGTCACCACCGCCACCATCGCGAGCAGCACGAGCACGCCGGGCGAGCCCGCGCTCGCGACGCTGCACCCGCCGGAGCTGCTCGGGCGCGGACGACACAAGGTCGCGTCGCCCTCGCGCACGCAGTCGTGCCCGACCGGGCACGTGCTCGCGCCGCCGCACGTCGCGGTGCACGCGCCGTCGATGCACTGGCCCTGCGCGCACGCGACGCTCCCGTCGCACGCTTCGCCGAGGACCGGCGCGCTCGGGATGCAGCGCATCTCGCCGTCGACGTCGGCGCAGGTGCCGCCCGGGCACGACACCGCGTCGGTGCAGCGCCGCGCGCAGAAGCGCTCGCCGGTGTCGCGCGCGAGGCAGCGGGCGTCGTTGCAGTCGGCGTCGCCGCGGCACGTGCCGAAGGGCCCGGCGCGCTCGCCGCGCGCGCAGTAGCCCTCGACGCAGCGCATGCCGCGCCCGCAGTCCCCGTCGCCGACGCAGATCGCGGTGCACTGATCGGCGCCGTCGACCTCACCGCAGCCGAACGTCGAGCACTCGCTCGCGAGCTCGCACGGCTCGCCGCGCCCGCGCCCGCTGGGACGCGCGCTCGGCGCCACGCACACGCCGCAGCTCCCCGCATCCGCGCTGCACACCTCGACCGCGGGGCACGCGACCGAGTCCCCGCGGCACGGCGTCGCGCACACGCCGCCCTCGCACCGCAACGACGCGCACTCGGTGTCGGCGCTGCACGGATCACCCGGCGAGCCCGAGCCCTCCGACCCCGGGGCGCAGAGGCCCTCGCAGCCCGCGCTCGTGGCGCAGTAGAAGCCATCGACCGCGATCGCATCGCCGCCGAAGGGCGGCACGATCTCGCTGCAGCTCGCGGCGGGCGAGAGCGGATCGCACGGGCGCGTGCATCGGCGCATCCCCGCCACGTCGGCGCACAGCGCGCTCGGAGGCGCGCCGTCGCGGAGCGCCTCGGCCGAACGCGCACTGATCGTCGCGCTCGCACGCCTCGCCGAGCGCGAGGCAGCCCTCGTCGGTCTCGCCGTCGCAGTCGTCGTCGATCGAGTTGCACAGCTCCTCGCCGGTCGCGACGCACGCACCGCTCCGCACGATCGCGGCGTCGATCAGGCCGAGGTACGTGTCCACGCGGTTCCACGCGTCGAGCATCGCGGGGCAGTCGCCCTGGTTCGCCGCGAGACCGTACGAAGCGACGCCGACGATCTGGCGCGGCCGCGTGCCGTCACCCTCGAGGATGATCGGGCCGCCCGAGTCGCCCTGACAGATGGTGTCGCGCGCCTCGAGCACCGTCGCGGTCACGTTCTCGATCGTCGCGGTCGTGCGGTACTTGATCCCGACCTCGCGCTCGCGCGTCGTGCCGAACCCGATCGCGGTGACCGTGCTGCCGACGAGATCCGTGGGCACCTCGCGACGCACCGTGATCGGCTCCACGCCCTCGACGGGCTCGCGCAGGATCAGCAGCGCGATGTCGGTGCCGTCGCCGATGAAGAAGCGGCCCGGCGTCGTCACGACCTGCTGCACGCGGTGGTTCGTCGTCGCGCCCGCGCGATCGCCGACCCCGACCGAGAAGAACGACGGAGGCGCGGGGCTCATCGCGCTCTGCTGCTGCACGCAGTGCTTCGCGGTGAGCACCACGCGATCGGTGATCAGCGTGCCCGTGCACGCGCCGATCACCGCCTGGATCAGCACGACGGCGCGCTCGCCGGTCTCGCGTTCGCCGTCGACGATCGGCGCGCCGACGCTCCTCGAGAGCGGCGTCGACTCGCATCCGGAGATCGACGCGACGAGCAGCAAGATCAAGCCCGGACGGTTCATGAGAAGCCTCCGGGCGTCGGACGCTACTGGAGCGATCCCGCGCTGAATACCCATTCACGCGCGGCGCGCGTGCGCGAGGTCACGTCTTCAGAACGTGCACGTCCCGGTCGCAGCCGAGCAGCGCAGCCCCGGATCGATCTGCGCGCAGAACTCGTCTCCGCCGATCAGCGAGCAGCGCGGCCCGCAGAGCCCCAGCGTGTCCGCCCAGCACACGTTGATGCCGCTGCACTCCGCGTTCGACGAGCAGCCGCACGCGAACTCGTCGGACAGGCCGTTGCCGTTGTCATCGGCGCCGTTGCAGCACTCGCCGAGGTCGGGGAAGGGCGAGCAGTCGCCGTCCGCGCAGTCCGCCGCGCCGTCGCAGTCGTCGTCGCGCCCGTTGGTGCACATCGCGATCGTGCCCTCGACCGGCGTGCACACCGCACCGGCATCGCGCGCTCCGGCATCGCGCGGCGGCGGCGGGATCCCGGCGTCGCGCAGCGCGCAGACCGGCGACGTCGCGCACTCGCGATCGCCGCAGTCGACGAGGCCGTCGCAGTCTTCGTCGACGCCGCCCGTGCAGCGCTCGCGCCCGGTGGGCACGCAGCACATCGGCGTGCCGGCGCAGAGGGGATCGTCGCAGTCGATGCGACCGTTGCAGTCCTCGTCGATCCCGGTGCCGCACTGCTCCGGGCCCTGGAACACGCAGCACGCCGGATCGCTCGAGCACGCGAGGTCCGCGCAGTCGGGCGCGCCGTTGCAGTCGTCGTCGACACCGTTGCCGCACTGCTCGGCGCCGGTGGGCACGCAGCACGACGGATCGATCTGGCAGTCGGGATCCGCGCAGTCGGTGCGCCCGTCGCAGTCCTCGTCGAAGCGGTTCGTGCACTGGTCCTCGAAGCCGGTGCACGCGCCGCATCCCGGCTCGAACTCGCAGTCGGGATCGTCGCAGTCCCTCAGCGCGTCGCAGTCCTCGTCGAAGCCGCTGTTGCAGATCTCGAAGGGCAGGCACACGAGGCAGAGCGGCTGTCCCGCGCAGTCGGGATCGTCGCAGTCGAACGATCCGTCGCAGTCGTCGTCGCGCCCGTTGCGACACGCCTCCGCGACGCAGCCCGGCTGACACGAAGGATCACGCGCGCACTGCGGGTCGTCGCAGTCGACGAGACGATCGCAGTCCTCGTCGACGCCGGTCCCGCAGATCTCGATCGGCAGACAGAACGAGCAGATCGGCTGTCCCGAGCACTCGCTGTCGTCGCAGTCGGCGTCACCGTCGCAGTCGTCGTCGCGCCCGTTTCGGCAGGTCTCGCTCGGCGCGCACGTCAGGCAGGCGGGGCTGCGCGCGCAGTCCGAGTCGTCGCAGTCGACGCGCATGTCGCAGTCGTCGTCCGCGCCGTTCTCGCACGCCTCGCGCGTGCAGCTCACGCAGGTCGGCGCGGCGCGGCAGTCGGAGTCCGAGCAGTCGGCGCGACCATCGCAGTCGTCGTCACCGCCGTTCGTGCACACCTCGGGCACGCAGACGCGGCACGCGGGGTCGAGCGCGCAGTCGGAGTCGTCGCAGTCGACGCGCAGGTCGCAGTCCTGATCGGCGCCGTCGCCGCAGATCTCGGGCCGCGGGATGCACGTGCTGCACGCGGGGTCGCGCGCGCAGTCGGTGTCGGCGCAGTCGGTGCGACCATCGCAGTCGTCGTCGACGCCGCCGGTGCAGCGCTCGGGGCGGGGCGTGCACACCGCGCAGATCGGATCTGCGAAGCAGTCGGGATCGTCGCAGTCGAAGCGGTTGTCGCAGTCCTCGTCGGCGCCGCCGCGGCAGAGCTCGGGGAAGCACATGCGGCACGCGGGATCGCGACCGCACGAGACCGAGTCGCTGCAGTCGGCGAGACCGTCGCAGTCGTCGTCGACCGCGTTGGTGCAGATCTCGGCGCGCGGCCGGCAGCAGCTCGGGCTCGTCGTGCAGTCCGGATCGTCGCAGTCGACGCGACCGTCGCAGTCGTCGTCCGTCGCGCCGGTGCACTGCTCGGGACGCGGCGTGCAGCAGAGCGGCGAGCGCGCGCAGTCGGTGTCGGCGCAGTCGAGGCGAGCGTCGCAGTCGTCGTCGTTCCCGTCGTCGCAGAAGACCTCGCGCGGAGTGCACATGCGGCACGCCGGATCGGCGGCGCACTCGCTGTCGTCGCAGTCGACGCGACCGTCGCAGTCGTCGTCGAGGCCGTCGGCGCAGGCGCTCTCGCGCGACGCGCACACGCAGTCGGGGCTGCGCGCGCAGTCGGCGTCGTCGCAGTCGATGCGCATGTCGCAGTCCTCGTCGAGACCGTCGTCGCAGCGCGCCTCGCGGCGCGTGCACATGCGGCACTCGGGGCGAGCCGCGCACTCCGGATCGAGGCAGTCCACCCGGCCGTCGCAGTCGTCGTCGACCATGTCGCGACACGCGACCTCGCGCGGGCCGCGCGGGACGCAGGTGAGGCACTCCGCGGTCATCGCGCACGTCGCGTCGTCGCAGTCGAGCGCGCCGTCGCAGTCGTTGTCGATCCGGTCGCGGCAGAGCTCGGGCACGCCGGGGCGCACGCGCGGGTTGCGGTCGTCGCAGTCGCCGCCGCCGCAGCTCACGGCGGGCACGCCGTCGCCGTCGTCGTCGCGCGGCGTCGTCGTGCACGCGCGCACCGACTCGTCGCAGCGGTCGATCGTGCACGCGTTGCCGTCGTCGCAGCGCGGAGCCGGGCTGCGCACGCAGCCCATCGGCGAGCAGGTCTCCGCGCCGTTGCAGAAGCGCGAGTCGTCGCAGAGCACGTCACGCGGCGTCGTGGTGCAGCGGTCGAGCATCTCGCTGCACTCGTCGAGCGTGCAGTCGACGCCGTCGTCGCACGCGACGCGCGCGCCCGGCGCGCAGCGTCCGCCGACGCAGCGCTCCGCGCCGTTGCAGAACGAGCCGTCCTGACAGTTCGCGTCCGTCGCGCACGGCATCACGATGCAGCCGGCCATCGGATTGCAGATCTCTCCGGCGTCGCAGCGCGACGGATCGGGGATCGACTCGCAGCTGCGCGTCGCTTCGACGCAGCGGTCGTTCGTGCAGCTGACGCTGTCCGCGCAGGCCGGCGCCGCGCCGCGCACGCACACGCCGCTGCGGCAGCGCTCCTGACCGTTGCAGAAGAGGTCGTCGTCGCAGTCCTCGTCGAAGTTGCAGACGCCGCCGTCGCCCCCGTCGGGCGCCGCGTCTCCGGCGTCGCCTCCGTCGTCGATCACGTGGCCGCCGTCGCCCGCGTCGCCGGGGTCCTCGCCGGCGTCGCCCGCGTCGACGGCCGCGTCCATGCCGCCCCCGTCGTTCGGAGCGATGCCGCCGCCATCACGGAACAGATCGAGCTCGCTCCGCCCACATCCCGCGACGACGAGCATCGATGCGATCGACGCGACGAAGTGAAGACGAGCACTGCGAACGGACATCTGCGACCTCCCTGGACCCGCGACGATTCTACCGGGGACGCCCGCCGGACCGTGAGCGTCGTCTGCGCGCACCGACGCCCGGTCTGCGGAGTGGCCGCGTCCCGTGGGTTCCGTCGCGCTTCGATAAGCGGTTCGCGAAGCGCGCCGCCGTTTTCTTCGCCATCGTCGTTCGGCGATCCGACCATTCGCTCCGAGATGACGCGCCGTCTGACCGCCTCGCTGCTCGCGCTGCTCCTCCTGGCCGGCTGGGTGACCGACGACGTGCCGTTGCCGCGCGAGCTCGAGGCCGACGGCATCGACGAGGACTGCGGCACCGTGCTGCTGCCGCCGAGCGGCGCGCGCCGCGCCGCGGCGATCGCGGGACGGGGGCGCGCGATCGGAGCGCTGGATCGCTCGGCGTGCGAGTCGGCGCTGCGCGGGGCCGGCGTCGCGTTCGAGTCGGTCGCGGCGAGCGACGCGAGCGGGGTCGAGCATCCGATCCGTCTCGCGGGGCCGCTCGACGGAGTGCGCATCACGCCCGACGAGGGCGTGCACTCGGTGATCGACTGTCGCCTCGCGGTCGCGCTGCTCGCGTGGGCGCCCGACCTGCGCGCGCAGGGTGTCGCGCGGATCGAGCACGTGTCGATCTACCGACCCGGCGCGCGCGTCGGAGGGAGAGGTCGCGTGTCGGGCCACGCGCATGCGCTCGCGATCGACGCGCTCGCGTTCGTGCTCGAGGACGGGCGACGCCTGCCGGTGCTCGACGCGTGGCTCGATCGCGCGCGCGGCGTCGATCCCTGCACGAGCCACGAGGGCGACGACGACGGCACGGCGCGCATGCGCGCCGCGGTGTGCGCGGCGGTGCAGCACGATCTGTTTCAGGTCGTGCTCACCCCGCACCACGACGACGCGCACGCGAACCACGTCCACCTCGAGGTGAGACCCGGCGTCGACTGGAGCTTCGTGCACTGACGGGTCCGGGTCCGGAAAGCGACCCGGCCCTCGCCCCCGACCCGGAATAATCCCGCGGCCACCGCGTTCCCGCGCGCGCTCGGCTCGGGAATTGACACGTCAAGGGCAGCGGCTATCGTCCGCGCCCGCCGGAGCCCCCGGTTTCCCAGCGAGAACCCTGCGAGCCCCAGCCCACCCCAACGAGGCGGCAGAGCATGGACGTGATGATCGAGGCCCGGAACCTGACGAAGCGCTACGGGCCGCAGCGCGCGCTCGACAACGCGAGCTTCGAAGTGCGCAAGGGAGAGGTCCTCGGCTTCCTCGGCCCGAACGGCGCCGGGAAGTCGACGACGATGAAGATCCTGACGTGCTTCATCGCGCCGACCGAAGGCACGGCGTCGATCAACGGGCACGACATCTGGGAGGACCCGCTCGGTGTGCGCGCGTCCATCGGATACCTGCCCGAGAGCACGCCTCTCTACACCGAGATGCTCGTGCTCGAGTACCTCGAGTTCATGGCGCAGATGCGCGGCCTCAAGGGCGACGCGGCCCGCAAGCGCATCAAGAAGGCCGTCGAGCAGACGCACCTCGGCGACGTCATCGCCAAGGAGATCCGCCAGCTCTCGAAGGGCTACCGCCAGCGCGTCGGTATCGCGCAGTCGCTCGTGCACGAGCCGCCGATCCTGATCCTCGACGAGCCGATGTCGGGCCTCGACCCGAACCAGGCGCTCGAGATCCGCGATCTCATCCGCGAGATCGGCAAGGAGCGCACGGTCATCCTCAGCACGCACAACCTCGCGGAGGTGCAGGTCACCTGCCAGCGCGTGCTGATCATCGCGAAGGGCAAGATCGTCGCGGACGACACGCCCGCCGCGCTCACGAGCCGTGGCCGCAACCGCTACGTCGTCCACGTGGACAAGGCGAGCGCGAACGCGGCGAAGGGCTATCGCGACGCGGGTGACGTCATCGGCGCGTTCCGCTCGCTGCCGGGCGTCGAGACGGTGCGCGAGACGAAGACCGACGACACGAAGGCCACCGCGCTCGAGATCGTGTCGCGCACCTCCGAGGATCTGCGCGCCGAGCTGTTCCGCGCCGCGGTCGAGAAGGGCCTCGTGCTCCTCGAGCTGCGCACGCGCGGCGAGAACCTCGAGCAGGTCTTCCGCGACCTCACGCTCGGCGAGGACAGCGCGCTCGCTGCCGGCGACGAAGACGAAGACGACGAGGAGGAGGACGAGGACGAAGAGCCCTCGGACCGCGCCGAGTCGAAGGAGAACGCGTGATGCAGAACACGCTCACCATCGCGGGCCGTCAGTTCCGCGCGTATTTCAACGGGCCGGTCGCGTACATCGTGATCGCGCTCTCGCTGCTCATCGTCGGCTTCCTCTTCTGGGAGCCGTTCTTCCTGATGAACCGCGCGTCGGTGCGCGAGATGTTCCGGTTCATGAGCTGGATGCTCATCGTCGGAGCGCCCGCGATCACGATGGGCCTGCTCGCCGACGAGCGTCGCAGCGGCACGCTCGAGCTGCTCATCACGATGCCGGTGCGCGAGTCCGAGGTGATCCTCGGCAAGTTCCTCGGCGCGGTCGGGCTGCTCGCGGTGCTCCTGCTCTGCTCGCTGCCCTATCCGATCAGCGTCGCGCAGCTCGGCTCGCTCGACTGGGGTCAGGTCGCGACCGGCTACCTCGGGCTCTTCCTGCAGGGCTGCGCGATGATCGCGCTCGGCATCGCCGCGTCGAGCTTCACCGAGAACCAGCTCGTCGCGTTCTTCGTCGCGACGTTCGTGTTCCTCTTCATGACGGTGCTCGGCTTCTACCTGCCGCTCTGGTCGGGGAGCTTCGCGTCGTTCCTCGAATGGATCACGTTCGACTTCCACCGCGAGAGCATGGGCCGCGGCGTGATCGACACGCGCGACGTCATCTACTTCGTCTCCTTCGCGACCATCTTCTTGATGCTCGCGTTCCGGGCGCTCGAGAGCCGCCGCTGGAGCTGAGCCATGGCCAACGAGAACGAGACCAAGAAGGCTCCCGAGAAGAGCGAAGCCGCCAAGCGCACGCCGGCGCGCAGCCAGGCGAGCCGCCAGCGCGCCGAGTCGCTCGGCTTCCTCGCGATCGTCGCGGGCATCCTGATCGCGCTGAACCTGCTGGGGTTCCTCTCCTTCTTCGCGCGCGTCGACGCGACGCGCGATCGCGTGTTCACGCTGTCCGAGGGATCGCGCCGCGTCGCGCGCGAGCTCGACGACACGCTGACGATCACCGCGTACTTCACGCCGGATCTGCCGCCTCCGTTCAACGCGCAGGAGCGCTACGTCCGCGACATCCTCGCGGAGTACGAGGCCGCGTCGAACGGGCACGTGCAAGTGCGCGTGGTGCATCCGGACGACGAAGAGGAGCGCGAGGAGGCGGAGCGCGCGGGCGTGCGCCTCATGCAGCACCAGCGCCTCGAGTCGGACCGCGTCGCGGTCATGGAGGGCTACCGCGGCCTCGTGTTCGAGTACGTCGGTGACCGCCACGTCATCGCGTCGCTCCCGCAGGACACGACGGGCCTCGAGTACGCCATCACGATGGCGATCAAGCAGCTGACCGGCGAGGACATCGCGATCGGCGTGCTCTCGGGCCACGAGAGCCCGACGCCGACGAAGGGCCTCGCGACGCTGCAGCGAATGCTCCCGACGTACACGATCCGCGAGGTCGACGCGTCGCAGGAGATCGACCGCAACATCAAGGCGCTGCTGATCGTCGATCCGCAGAGCGAGCTCAGCGACGTCGAGCTCCGCCGCATCGATCAGTTCGTGATGCGCGGCGGCAGCCTCGGCGTGTTCGGCGGCTCGATGAAGGTCGCGACCGACGCGGGCCCCGACATCCAGGCGCAGCCGACGAACAGCGGGATCAACCGCCTGCTCGAGGCGTACGGCGTGCGCATGCAGGAGAACATCATCGCCGACGCGCGCTGCGGCACGGTCCCGCTGCGCACGCCGCTCGGCTTCGCGATCCCGGTGCCGTACCCGCCCGCGCCGACGGTGCCGATCACCGAGGAGCAGGCGAGCCACCCGGTGCTCTTCCGCCTCGACCAGGCGCAGCTCTTCTTCACGTCGGGGATCGAGACGCTCGATCGCTTCCGCGAGGCGGAGGGCACGACGCTGTTGCGCTCGAGCGAGGAGTCGTGGTCGCTCTCGGGCGACGACGTCAATCTCCGCATTCGCCAGCCGCGCGAGTGGGAGGTCTCGGGCTTCGACGGACCGCACACGCTCTCCGTCGCGGTCACCGCGACCCTCCCGAGCGCGTTCGCGGGCAGCGCGGGCGAGGGCGAGGCTGCCTCGATCGAGTCGCCGGAGCGCAGCGAGAGCGAGGTGCGTCTCTTCGTGATCGGCACCTCGACGATCCTCCGCGACGAGTTCTTGCCGCCGGCGGAGCGCGTCGAGGACGCGCAGCTCGCGGGCGCGATGGCGCTGCCGCTGAACGCGATCGACTGGCTCGCGCAGGACAGCGATCTGATCGCGGTGCGCGCGAAGTCGATCGAGGAGCCCGCGCTCGACGTTCCGCGCGGCGTGACCGAGGCGACCGAGGACGCGATGACGGCGTTCGAGGGGCAAGACGAGGCGGGCGCGCAGGACGCGCTCGAGCGTCGTCAGGCCGCGGTGCGCGCGTGGGATCAGCGCAAGAACCTCTTCAAGTGGGGCAACACGTTCGCGATCCCGCTCGCGGTCGCGGCGTTCGGTCTGATCCGCTGGCAGATGCGCCAGCGCAAGAAGGCCACCCTGAAGCTCTGAGGCGCAGACACGATGGACTGGCACAAGAACAGGCTGCCCATCGCGGGCCTTCTGCTGATCGCAGTCGGCGGTCTCGCGATCTGGGCGTGGGGCGTGCGCACCGGGGACACGCCGGTGCGCGAGACGCAGCAGGCGCGCGGGTTCCCGGATCTGTCGCGCGATCAGATCTCGGTGATCGAGATCACGCGGCCCGAGGCGGAGGGTCAGACGATCCGCCTCGAGCGCCGCGAAGAGCAGTGGTTCGTCACGCAGCCGATCGAGGTCATCGCGGATCAGAGCGCGGTCTCGACGGCGCTCGACAAGCTCGACGAGATGGAGGTCGCGGGCGTCGCGGCGTCGAACCCCGAGTTCCACGAGCGCCTCGAGGTCGATCCCGCGCACGGCGTGCGCGTGGTCGCGCGCGGCGCGGACGGGAACGCGCTCGCGGACCTCTGGATCGGCGCGTACCGCTCGGGCAACACGATGGTGCGGCTCGAGGGCGAGGAGCGCGTCGTCTCGGTGCGCGGCTCGATCAAGTTCGCGTTCAACAAGGAGCTGCGCGACTGGCGTGACCGCGCGATCCTGAACGTCGAGGCCGACGACGTGACCGAGGTCGCGTGGCGCGGGCCGAACGGCACGTTCCGCTTCGATCGCGCGCCCGCCGCGGCGCCCGCCGCGCCGGAGGGCGAGGGTGAGGCCCCCGCGCAGCCCACGCTCGGCGAGTGGCGGCAGGCGGAGATCTCGTACGTCCCGCCGGCGCCCGCGGCGCCCGAGACGCCGCCGGCCGGACGTCGTCCTCCGCCCGAGCCCGCCGCGCCGGCGCCGCTCACGGCGATCGAGGGCTTCCAGGCGAGCAAGGTGCGCAGCATGGTCGCGAGCCTCGCGCGCATGCGCGCGGCCGACTTCGCAGGGCCCGACGTGACGCCCGAGAGCGCGGGGCTCGGCCCCGATGCGGCGCGCGTGACGCTCACGACGCGCGGCGAGGGCGACGAGGGCCCGCAGACGTTCACCGTGATCCTCGGCAACGAGGCGAACGCGGAGCGGCACGACTTCTACGCGCAGCGCGAGGGCGAGCCGACGATCTACGTGATCAGCCGGTTCCTCGGCGAGCGCGTGAGCCCGACTGCGACGTCGTTCACGGAGAGCGCGCCCGCGACCCCGCCGGGCGAAGGCGAGGGCGCGCCCGGCGAGGGCATGCCGATGCCGATGCCGGGCGGTGAAGGTGGCGGCGCGCAGCTCCCGCCCGAGGTGATGGAGCAGATCCGTCGCCAGCTCGAGCAGCAGGGCCTCGGAGGCGGTGCCGGGCCCTGACCGGGCCACGTCATCGATCGCCCGACGAACGGCGCGCACGACGAGAGTCGGCGCGCCGTTCGCGTTTTCCTCGTCACGGGCACGCGCCGGGCACGACGCGCACTTCGTGTCCGCCGCTCGCTTCGCCGATCACGACGAGGTCCGGAAGCGCGTCTCCGTCGAGATCACCGATCACGACGTCGCGTCCTTCGCCGTCCAGCGCGACGCCCGGCCGTCCGATCAGCGCCCCGCCCGGCACGCGCGGATCGCCGAGCACGTAGGGGTACACCGCGGTGCCGACGATCACCGCGACGTCGACCTGCTCGTCGTCGTCGAGCGCGCCGATCGCGAGCGCATCGACGACGCCCGACGCATCGGCGCGCGGCGCGAGCGTGAACGTGTCTCCGTCGGCGAGGATCATCGTCACGCGGCTCGTCCCGATCGCGTTCATCGCGAGGTCGTCGTCGCCGTCGCCGTCGAGATCCCCGGACGCGATGTGGCTGCCCGCGCTCACCGGGACCGTCGCGACGCGCGTGGGCGCGCCCGCTTCCTGGACGCGATCGACCAGCACTGCGGCGCCGATCAGGCTGCTCGAGGCGAGCCCGGGCGTTCCGTCCGCGAGCGTCATCGACGCGATCTCGACGAGGGGCGGCGCGCTCGCGCTCTCGAGCTCGACGAGCGCGCCGCCCGCGAGCTCGAACGCGCGAACGGCGCCCGACGTGCCGCCGCCCGCGACGTGGATGCGCCGGCCCGAGAACGTCACGCCGAACGCGTTCCCTTCGAAGTCGAGCGTCTGCGCCGCGCCGAGCTTGCCGGCCGCGTCCGTCGTGTGCAGCGCGAGGGCGCCGCCGGTCCCGACCACCGCGGCGTCGAGGCGGCCGTCGTCGTCGGCGTCGCCGAGCGCGAGGTCGGCGGCGCCCGACGTCGACGCGACGGTGTCCGTCGCCCTGAGCGCGCGCGACCCGCACCCCGCGCCATCCGGCTCGGCGGAGAGCACGAGGACGGAGCCGTCCATCGTGAGCACCACGACGTCGAGGAAGCCGTCGCCCGTGATGTCCCCGAGCTCCACGTCGACGGGCGCGCTCGCGAGGCTCACGTCGCGCGGCGCGCCGAACGTCGCGCTCGCCGCGCACGTCGCCGTGCAGCGCACGCCGCCGTCGCTTCCGGCATCGTCGGTCGACGCGTCGGTCGAGGCATCGAGGCCCGCGTCCTCGCGCTGCATCGGCGCGTCGATCGGCATCGACGCATCGGCGATCCCGGAGTCCATCTCGTCGCCCGCGTCGGGGGTGCCGCGCAGCCGATCGAGATCGAGCGAGCAGCCCGTCGCGACCAGCGCGAGGACGCAGCCCAGCCAGAGCAGCTTGCGCATCAGAATCGCCCCTCCACCGCGACCGACGTCGGGCCTGCGCGCAGCGCGACGGCAGGCGCGCCCTCGTCGTCGTCGCCACCCATCGGGATCTCGAGCACGAGCACCACGACCGCCGCCGCCGCGAGCGCGAGCGACGACGCGAGGAGCACGTTCGTCACCGTGACCTGCGTGTCCACGCCGCTCGCGTCGATCTCGGCGTCGGTGCATGCGCCGCGCATCGCGAAGCACCCGGTCTCGAGACCTTCGTAGCGCGCGTTCGCGTCGACCCACGACCACACGGCCACGCCCCCGGTGATCAGCGCGAGCCCTCCGAGGATCGACGAGCCGATCGGCGCGAACGCGCGCTCCGGTGCGGGCTGCGGCGCGACCGGAGCGGGGTCGACCTCGGGCGCGATCGCGATCTCCGGCTCGGGCGCGGGCGCTTCGACCGTCGTCTCCGGCGCTGGCTCGCGCTGCGCGATCGCGCGGCGCAGGACCTCGACACGCGCCTCGACCTCGCGGGCGTTCGGCGCGTTCGGCACCGCGCGCAGGTAGGCCTCGAACGCGGCGAGCGCCTCCACGTCCTGGCGCATGCGGTCGTGCGCGCTCCCGATGTTGAAGAGCAACATCGAGCGCCCGCTCAGCTCGTACGAGCGCTGGAAGTACGACAGCGCGTCCGAGAAGCGTCCCGCCTCGAACGCCGTGCGACCGGCCGCGAAGAGCGCGCGTGCCTCCTCGTCGCGCGAGGTGTCCGCGGGTGGCTGGGCGTCCGCCGGAGGATCGATCGGCAGCGCTTCGTCGTCGTCCTGGGCACGGACGACGCTCGGCGCGACGAGCAGGGCGACGATCAACACGAGCGCACGCATCGGCGCGACGATAGCAGCCGCGCGCAACGGGGTGATCGCGGTGGCTCGAGGACGCTCGCGAGGTCGGTCGCGTCGACCCGCTTGACACGGCGGCCGCGTTCGCTGCTAATCGGCGGCTCGGATCCCGTTCAGGCGGACGATTCTGTCGCCGACGGATCCTGGAGCAAGCCTGGCCTCGATGCGGTCGACGTCGCGTTCCACGCCAATCCTGGTCCTCGCTGCGCTCGCCGCGCTGCCTCCGTTCGCCGCGGGGTGCGGCGGTGACGACGGCTCGATCGACGACGCCGGCGTCGTCGACGCGAGCGCTGCGGACGCGAGCGGCGCGGACGCGTCGCGACACGACGCGGCCAGCGTCCCCGACGACGGCGCGATCCCGGACGACGACGCCGGCGACCTCGACGCGCAGGTCGACACGACGCTCGCGGTCGACGACGCGTTCGAGATCGCGATCGGCGCGGCCCACACGGTCGACGCGCCCGGGGTGCTCGCGAACGACACGATCGCGGGCGCGACGATCACCGCGTTCGACGCCACCTCGCGCCTCGGCGGCGTCGTCGCGCTCTCCGCGGACGGCAGCTTCGTCTACACGCCGCCGTCGATCACCGACACGCCGCCGATCGACGACGACTTCACGTACACGCTGGGCACCACCGCCGCGACGGTCACGCTCACGCTCGTCGACGTGCCGGTCGCGACCGACGATCGCTACGGCACGCTGCCCGACACCGCGCTCACGATCGACGCGCCCGGTGTGCTCGCGAACGACGCGCCGAACGGCGCGCGCATCGACGCGTTCGACACCACCTCGACGCAAGGCGGCACGGTCGCGCTCGCGCCCGACGGTGGGCTCGTCTTCACGCCTGCGACTGGCTTCCAGGGCGACGACACGTTCACGTACCGGCTCGCGAACGTCGCGGGCATGGTGACCGCGACGGTCACGATCGACGTGAGCGCGCGTCCCACCGCCGTCGACGATCTCGCGTACGCCGTCGCGCGCGGCGCGACGCTCGTCGCCGACGGCACCACGCACCCGACGCTCCTCGCGAACGACGCGCTCGGTGCGCCGCTCGCGGTGATCACGTCGTTCGGCGCGCGCTCGCTCGGCGGCGACGTGACCGATCACGCCGCGGGCAGCACCGCGACGGTCGCGGGCAGCAGCGTCACGGTCGAGGCCGACGGAACGCTCACCTTCGCACCCGCGCCTGCGTTCGTCGGGCCGTTCGAGCTCGAGTACCAGCTCGCGAACGCGACGGGCACGTCGATCGGCGTCGTGCGCATCGACGTGCGCGACGCGCCGCTCGCGACCGACGACGCGTTCACCGTGCGCGCGGGCGAGACGCTCGAGATCCCGGCGAGCGACCCCACGTCGCTGCTCGCCGACGACGTCGGCGCGCCCGCGCCGGAGCTGGTCTCGTTCGGCGGCGGATCGCTCGGCGGCAGCGACACCGATCATGCCGCGGGCGCGACGGTCACCGTCGGCAGTGACGCGATCACGGTGCGCGCGGACGGGAGCCTCACGTTCGTCGCCGGCGCGAGCTCGGGCGGGGAGGTGACGTTCGACTACGTCATCGCGAACGCCGAGGGCGAGGATCGCGGCACGGTGCGCGTGACCGTCGAGCGCGCGCCCGCGATCACGAGCGGGTCGTCGCTCACGCTGCGCGCGGGCGACTCCTCGGGCCTTCCGTTCGCGTTCGTCGCGACCGGGCACCCGACGCCGTCGATCACGGTGGAGGGGACGCTGCCGAGCGGCGTGACGTTCGACACCGCGACGTCGTCGCTCGTCGGCGCGCCGAGCGCGACCTCGGGCGGCGCGTACTCGTTCACGGTCCGTGCCCGGAACGGCGTCGCGCCCGAGGCGACGCAGACGTTCTCGCTGACGGTCGAGCAGGCGCCCGTGATCACCGGTGCGGCGACTGCCACGTTCCGAGTCGGACAGGCGCAGTCCTATTCGTTCTCGATGTCCGGATATCCCGCGCCGACTGCGATGCTCTCGAATGTGCTCCCGATCGGCCTCGTGTTCGACGCGACCGCCCGGACGATCTCGGGCACGCCCGCCGAGGGCTCGGCCGGCACCTATCCCGTCTCGATCATCGCGAGCAACGGCGTGGGTCCCGACGTGGCGCTCGACGTCACGATCGACGTGCGCGAGTCGCCCGTGATCGGCTCGCCCGACGCGACGACGTTCACCGTCGGCACGCCGGGGTCGTTCGCGGTCGCCGTGATCGGCACGCCGAGGCCGACGGTCTCGATCGCGGGCGCGCTGCCCACCGGCGTCGTGTTCGATCCCGCGACGCGCACGCTCGGCGGCACGCCCGCGCCCGGCACCGGCGGGACCTACGCGCTCACGTTCACCGCGAGCAACGGAGTCGGCACCGTCGCCACGCAGTCGTTCACGCTGACGATCCGCGAAGCACCCGCGCTGAGCGGCGCGGCGACTGCGACGTTCACCGTCGGCACGAATGGCACGTATGCGTTCACGGGCGCGGGATATCCGATTCCCACGCTCGCGCTGACTGGCTCGCTTCCGAGCGGCCTCGCGCTGGACGCGGCGGCGCGCCGGATCCAGGGCACGCCCGCGGCGGGCACCGGAGGCACGTATCCGGTCACGGTCACCGCGACGAACGGCGTCGGCGCGGACGCGACGCTCTCGGTCACGGTCACGGTGCGACAGCCGCCGGCGATCACGTCGGCGAGCGCGACGACCTTCACGGTCGGCACCGCCGGCACGTTCACCGCCACCGCGACGGGCTTCCCCGCGCCCACGGTCGCGCTCGCCGGCACGCTGCCGACGGGAGTCGTCTACGACGCGGCGACGCGCACGCTGAGCGGCACGCCGGCGGCGGGCACCGGCGGCACGTACCCGCTGACGTTCACCGCGAGCGACGGTCTCGGCAACGTCGCGGCGCAGAGCTTCACGCTCACCGTGAACGAAGCGGCGTCGATCGCCGGCACGCCGCCGGGATCGCTCACCGTCGGCACCGCGTACTCGCACACGTTCACGGTCTCGGGCCACCCCGCGCCGACGCTCGCCGTCATCTCCGGCACGCTCCCGCCCGGGCTCGCGCTCGACTCGGCGACGCGCCGCATCTCGGGCACGCCGACCACGGCGGGCACCTACGCGAACGTCGTGGTGCGCGCGCAGAACGGCGTCGGCACCGCCGCGACGATCACGTTCTCGATGACGGTCGTCGCGCCGGTCTCGCCGCCGACGGTGACGAACGACGCGTACGGGGTGACCGGCAACGTGCCGATCGACGTGCCGCTCGCGGGCAGCGTGCTCGCGAACGACACGCTGAACGGCGCGACGATCACGGGCTACGGCCCGAGCTCGGTCGCGGCCTCGACCACCGCGGTCGGCGCGCCGCTCACGACGATGCTCGGCGGCCGTGTCGTGCTGCAGTCCGACGGAACGTTCGTGTACGAGCCGCCCGCGGGCGCGATCGCGAACGACGCGTTCGCGTACACGATCACCAACGCCGCGGCGTCGGTGGTCGCGACGGTCTCGCTCGGCATCCAGAACCGCGTGTGGTTCGTCGACGCGAGCGCGGCGGCGGGCGGCAGCGGGACGCGCGTGCGGCCGGTGCGCAACTTCGGCGAGCTCCCCGCGACGTCGAGCGGCGACGTCGTGCACGTCGCGGGCAGCGGTGCGGCGTACTCGGCGTACACGCTCGGCGCAGGCGTCCGCCTGCTGGGCCAGGGTATCGCCGTCACGACGGCGCACCTCGGGTTCGCGCCCGCGACCTACGCGCGCGCGTTCCCGGCGGTGTCGGCGGTCGCGCCGCGGATGGGCACGCTGACGCTCGGGACGAGCGTGTACGTGCGCGGCATCGACGTCGTGGTCTCGTCGTCGTCGCGCGGTCTCGTCGCGAGCGGCGCCAGTGGCGTCGACGTCGCGCTCGTGTCGGTGACCGCGAGCGGCGCGGAGGCGGTGCACCTCACGAACGTCGGCGGCACGATCGCGCTGCGCGCGGTGAGCGCGACCGGCGGACCGAACGGCATCGTCGTCACCAACAACACGGGCTCGTTCTCGATCGTCGGCGACGGGACCGGCGCGAACAACGGATCGGGCGGCACGATCCAGAGCACCACGTCCGACGGCGTGCTCCTCACCAACGCGCGCAACGTGACGCTCCGGTCGCTCGCGATCGCGAACGCTCCCACCGCCAGCGGCGTGCGCGGCGTGGTCGTCGACGGGATCACGCTCGAGGGCATGCGCGTGACCGGCACCGCGACCGCGCTCGACTTCGACGACGCGACCGTCGCGAGCCCGACGATGCTGAGCGGCGCGGTCGTCGTGCGAGGCTGCGAGCTGCGCAACGCGAGCACGAGCGCGCTCGCGATCGTGAACGCGGCCGGGACCATCTCGAGCCTCACGTTCGAGGGCAACACGGTCTCGAACGTCACGTTCACCGCGGTGCGCGTCGAGCTCCTCGGCACCGCGCGCGCCGACGACGTCGTCGTGCGCGCCAACACGATGACGACGGTCGGCACCGACCTCGGCGCGAACGGGCTCACGATCGCGCTCGGCGACGATCTCGATCCGGCGATCGAGATGCCGTATGCGCGCGTCGTGATCGAGAACAACTCGATCTCGGGCACGAGCGGCTACGCGGTGTGGCTGCGCTCGGTCGAGGTCGACGGCACGCTCGCGCTCGTGCTGCGCGACAACACGCTCACGATGCCGAGCAGCGGTGTCGCGGGCGTGCGTGTGCAATCGGGCACCGCCGCGAGCGGGCTCAGCACGGTGTGCGCGCAGATGTCGGGGAACCGCGGCGGCACCGGCTTCTCGCTGCGCCTCGAGGCGGGCGACCGCTTCGGGATCGTGGGGCTCGGCTCCACGACGCCGAGCAGCGTGGTGTCGTACGTCCAGTCGCAGAATCCGCTCGGCGGCACCGTCGCGCTCTCCGGCGCGACGTCGAATTTCACGTCCTGCGTGGCCCCCTGAGCACCGACGAGAGGGAGATCGATGGCCGAGCCGTTCCTGTCCGAGATTCGGATCATGGCGTTCGACTACGCACCTCGCGGATGGGCGCAGTGCAACGGGCAGATCCTCGCGATCAACCAGAACCAGGCGCTCTTTTCGCTGCTCGGCACGATGTACGGCGGTGACGGGCGCACCACGTTCGCGCTGCCCGATCTGCGCGGGCGCGTCCCGGTGCACGTCGGGCCCGGGTTCGTGCAGGGGCAGCGCGGCGGCGAAGCGGCGCACACGCTGACGAACCACGAGATCCCCGCGCACACGCACGCGCTCGTCGCGCGCAGCGAGGTCGCGACGGAGATCGTGCCGAGCGCCGGCGCGACCCTCGCGACGAGCCGCGGACAGCCCGCGTACTCGACGTCGACGAGCGCGCTCGTGCCGATGGCGCTGGGCGCCATCACGACCACGGGCAGCTCGCAGCCGCACGAGAATCGACAGCCCTATCGCGTGCTGACGTTCTGCATCGCGCTGCAGGGCATCTATCCGAGCCGCAGCTGAGTCGTCGGGAGGAGATGCGATGTCGGAACCGTACGTCGGTGAGATCCGGCTCTTCGCCGGCAACTTCGCGCCCGTGGGATGGGCGATCTGCGACGGCAGCCTCGTGTCGATCGCGGAGAACGAGCTCCTCTTCGTGGTGGTCGGCACGACCCACGGCGGCGACGGCGTGAGCACGTTCGCGCTGCCCGATCTCCGCGGGCGCGTGCCCGTGCACGTCGGCACCGGGCACGTGCTCGGCGAGGGCGGCGGAGCCGAGACGGTCACGCTGACGACGAGCCAGATCCCCGCGCACACGCACGCGCTGCACGCGAGCGACGCGAACGCGAGCACCACGAGCCCGACGAACGCGTTCCTCGCCGCGATGCCGAGCGCCGCGGTCACGGCGTACGGTGTCGACGCACCCCACGTGACGTCGTCCCCACAGGTCGGCGTCGTCGGTGGCTCGCAGCCGCACGACAACATGCAGCCGTACGTCGCGCTGAATTACATCATCGCGCTCTACGGCCTCTACCCCTCACGTCCCTGAGCGGAGCGAGACCATGGCAGATCCGTTCGTCGCCGAAGTGCGCATGTTCGGCCTCAATTTCGCGCCGCGCGGATGGGCGCTGTGCAACGGGCAGATCATGGCGATCGCCCAGAACACCGCGCTCTTCTCGCTGCTCGGCACGACGTACGGCGGCGACGGGCGCAGCACGTTCGGACTGCCGAACCTGCAGGGCGCCGCGGCCATGGGCGCGGGGCACGGGCCGGGGCTCACGCCGCGTCCCCTCGGCGCGGTGGGCGGCAGCGCGACCGTGACGCTCCTGACGACGGAGATTCCGGCGCACGGCCACGGCGTGTCGTTCTCTCGCGCGGAGAGCTACGAAGGCCATCCAGGCGCCGGTCAGCCCGCGATGACGCAGGGTGGGCTCGCGCTGTACGCGCCTCCCGGCGCATCGTCGCCGACGACCGCGATGAGCCCGCTGGCGCTGGGCGTGAGCGGTAGCTCGCAGCCGCACAACAACCTGATGCCGTACCTCGCGATCACGTTCTGCATCGCACTGCAGGGCGTCTTCCCGCCGCGTCCATGAGCGCCGAGCGCTACGTCGAGCTCGCGCTCGATCCGATGTCCCGCGTGACGCTCCGGCCGATGACGGACGCGGACCGTCCGTTCCTCGAGCGGCTCTACGCGTCGACGCGCGAGGAAGAGCTGCGCCCGGTGCCGTGGAGCGACGCCCAGAAGACGGCGTTCCTCGCGTCGCAGTACGCGCTCCAGCACGCGCACTATCAGCAGCACTACGACGGCGCGCGATTCGACGTCATCGAGGAGGACGGCGCGCCGATCGGGCGACTCTATCTCTCGCGCGGAGAGCGGGAGATCCGCATCGTCGACATCGCCCTGATCCCCTCGCACCGCGGCCGCGGCATCGGAGCGTCGCTGATCGAGCGCGTGATCGCGCGCGCCCGCAAAGAAGGCGCGAGCGTGACGATCCACGTCGAGCGCAACAACCCCGCGCTGCGGCTCTACGAGCGGCTCGGGTTCCGCGTCGAGGAGGATCGCGGCGTGTATCTCTTCCTCGCGCATTCGGCGGGGCGCGCATGAGCGAGCGGCTCGACGTGTCGCGATATCGCGCGCTCGAAGGGCGCGAGTTCACGCTCGCACCGACGTCGGACGACGAGCGCTGGACGCTCTCTCTCGTGCTCGAGTCGGTGCGCGATCTCGGTACGCGTGATGGACTGTCTTGTTATTCGCTCGTGTTCGCGCAGCGAGAGGGCCAGTCGTACGCGCCTCAGGGCACGCATCGACTGACGTGCTCCGAGCTGGGCGAGCAGGTGTTGCTCGTCGTCCCGATCGGGCCGGGGCCCGGCGCGCGCATGCGATACGAAGTGATCTTCAACTAGAGCAGGAGACGCCGTGATCCGCAGGACGTTCTTCCGAGCCGTGTGGTCGAGCGGCGCTGCGCCGCTCCTTCTCTCGTCGCTGGGATGCGCGGGCGAGCCTTCGGCGCGCGTCGTCGCGAGCGGGCCGGCGGGGCGCGTCGACGTGCTCGGGCGCGTGCTCGAGGTCGATCGCCACGCACGCCTCGTGCGCGTTCGCGACGATCGCGGTGGTGAGCTCGCGGTCTCCGCAGAGGGCACCTTCGTCGATCCCGTCGATGCGGTCGGGCTGGACGACGGCGCGATCGTGGTCGCCGACACGGTGCGCGGCATCGTCGAGCTCGATGCGGCGATGCACGAGCGGCGCGTCGTGCGCGCGGCAGGCGAGCGCGACGGGCTGCATCGCCCGGCCGCGCTGGTGGCCGACGGAGCGCGCGGCCTCTTGGTCGCCGACGGGTACGCCCACCGCGTGATCGGGCTCTCGCTCGCAGGCGCGGTGACCGCCTCGTACGGCGCACCACGCGGGCACGAGCGCCCGCTCAACGGGCCCGCGGATCTCGCCGTGGACGCGCTCGATCACCTCCACGTCGTCGACGGCGGGAACGCGCGCGTGCGCATCTTCGCGCGCAGCGGCGAGGTGATCGCCGACTACGACGCGGGCGGCGCGATGCGCGTGCCTCGATCGATCGCGATCACGCCGGAAGGCCGCGTCTACGTGGCGGACGCGGTCGCGTCGGCGGTGTTCGCGCTCGATCTCGAGGGCGGCCTGCTCGAGACGATCACGATGCGCGAGGTGCTCCCCGGCGCGGTGCACGCGTCGATCGACGGCGTCGCGATCGCGCCGCTCGCGATCTGATCACGACGCGTGCAGCAGGTCTGCGAGCGAGCGTCGCTCGTGGATGCGACGGATCGCGTCCGCGAGCAGCGGCGCGATGCTCGCGACGTGCTCGGGCAGTCCGCTCGCGTCGTGCGCGACGCTGTCGGTGAGCACGACGTGCGCGGGCGCGAGGCTCGTGAGGCGCTCGCGCGCGGGCCCGACGAGCAGTCCGTGCGTCGCGGCGACGATCGCGGGCGCGGTGCATCCGTGCGCGCGCAGGGCCTCGATCGACGCGACGATCGTGCTGCCCGTCGAGATCATGTCGTCGACGAGGATCGGCGTTCGTCCCGCGACCTCTCCGGTGATGCCGTGCGCCTCGACCTGGCGCCCGCTGATGCGCGTCTTGTGCACGACCGCGACCGGCCGGTGGAGCCTTCGCGCGAAGGCGTCGGCGCGCTTCGCGCCGCCGAGATCGGGCGCGACGATCACCGCGTCCTCGGGCGCGTGGGCCGCGAGCGCCGAGACGACGGTCGGGATCGCGCTGAGGTGATCGACGGGCATCGGCAGCAGGCCTTCGACGCCGGGGGTGTGCAGGTCGACGGTGATCGCGCGATCGAAGCGCGCGCATCCGATCAGATCGCCGACGAGGCGCGCGGCGAGCGGCTGGCCTTCTCCGGTGCGGCGATCCGCGCGCGCATAGCCGAAGTACGGCAGCACCGCGACGGTGCGCGCGGCGCCCGCGCGGCGCGCGGCGTCTCCGAGCAGCACGAGCTCGAGCAGCGAGTCGCCCACCGGCGGCGCCGTCGGCTGCACCACGAACACGTCGCATCCGCGGAGTGTCCCGCCGAGCTCGACGCGGATCTCGCCGTCGGGAAAGCGCTCCGCGATGCAGGGATGCCGCTCGACCCCGAGCGCGTTCGCGATCGCGCCACCGAGGCTGGGGTTCGCTGTGCCGACGACGAGAGCGAGGCTCATGGCGCGCAGCGTAGACCAGGATCACGGGCGCAGCGCGGCCCAGATCACGCACGCCCAGCCGGCCATCAGGAAGAGCCCGCCGAACGGGGTCACCGCGCCGAGCCACCGCACGCCGGTGATCGTCATCGTGTAGAGCGAGCCCGAGAACACCACGATGCCCGCCGCGAAGCAGAGCCCGGCCGCGCGCGCGCCGAGCCCCTCGCCGCGCGACGCGAGCCACGCGCAGAACGCGATCGCGAGCGCGTGGATCAGGTGATATCGCGCTGCGGTCTCCCACCACTCGAGCCGTCGCGCCGCGTCCTCGAGGCCTTCGAGCGAGCGGCGCAGCCCGTGCGCGCCGAACGCGCCGAGACCGACGCCGAGGAAGCCGAACACACCGGAGAGGATGACGAGGACGCGGTCCATCAGCGCGTTCTAGCTCAGGGCGTGTTCGCGTCGCCCCAGCCGACCTCGACGCCGGTCACTCCTTGCGCGGCCAGGATCGCGACCGGGTCGTAGACGAACGCGCTCGCGCCGAAGTTCGCGCGCTGATCGAACGCGGGCGGCGTGCTCCCGGTGGGGTTGCCGTAGAGCATCGGATGGAGCGGCACGGTGACCTCGTGCATCTCCAGCGTCGAGACGAGCGCGCCGCCGATGATCACGTAGACGATCGGGCTCGCACCGCGGTAGTCGACGGCGAAGCCGTACGTGGTGCTCGTCGTCGGCACGTCGTGCTGCCACACGAGCTCTCGCCACATCGCGCCCGTCGTGTTGATCGACATCGACCACGGCACGTCCTCGGAGTCGTAGGGATCGAGCACGCCCGTGGCGGTCACGAGCCCGAAGCCCATGTTCACCGGGCCGACCAGGCGCGTGACCTCGAAATACCAAAATTGCCCGTAGATCGGCTGATTCGCGCGGATCCCGTACTTGCCCGGACCGTGGAACGACACGGAGAGCCCATCGCTCGACAGCATCACCTGACTGCCTGCGATCGCGTCGGGCACGAGCCGCACCGGATTGGACTGCGGCAGCGTGCCAGTCACGGTGAGCGTCAGCGTGCGAGTCGTGGTCAGTCCCGCGGAGTCGGTGACGCTGAGGTCGATCGCGTGGCGTCCGAGCTCGACCGGGGTGTACGTCCAGGTCGCGCCGTCGTGCTCGGTCGCGGGGTGGTGCGTCGCGGCGCGATCGTGCCAGTGGATGGTCGTCGAGAGATCACCGTCCTCGAGATCGGTGGCGCTCGCGCTCAGCGTGATCGCGGCGCCCAGCGCGACCGTGGCAGCAGCGTCGACGTCGAGCTCGGGCGCCTCGGAGCGCGGGAGCCAGCGCTCGCGACCGAAGCCCATGACGAGCGCGCTCGCGACGTCGTCGAAGCTCGCGGCCGTGAGCGCGGCCTCGATCTGCGCGCGCGTGTAGAAGAACGGATGGTTCGTCGTGTCGTTGCCGAAGTTGAACGCGCCCATCGCCGGCACGTCGTGCCGCCAGCCGCCGTAGATCGCGTGCACGGGCTCGTCGACCACCGCGAGCGCACAGCTGCGACGCACCTCGAGCGTGCCGAAGACGTCGAGCACGACGTGCAGGATCGGATTCGCTGCTCGGTAGTCGACGACGAAGCCGTAGACCTCGTTTTCGCTCGGGAACCACACCGGACCGGTGCAGGTCCCGCGGCCCTCGGCCTGGATCTGCCCTGCGGTCGCGATGCCTGCGCTCAGGCCGTTCGCGCCCGGGATCGCGTCGAGCGGCGCGCTCGCGGACGCGATGCCGAAGCCCCACGCGCCGGTGCGCGCGATCAGGCGCTTCGCTTCGAAGTAGAAGACGCCCGAGCGCGGTGCGATCGCGGCGTCCGAACGAACGCCGCCGTACATGCCGCCACGCTGCTCGAACCGGAGCCGATCCGCGAGCAGCACGATCCCCGCGTCGTGGCCGGTGGTGAGATCGGTCTCCGAGAGCAGCACGGGCGGCATGCCGGGCGCGGTCGCGCAGACGTCGTTCTCGCAGAACGCCGAGAGGCACTGGGCGTGCGCGTCGCACGCGGCGCCGAGCTCGCGCAGCCCGCACGGACCGCCCTCGCAACCACCGTCGAACGGCGCGTCGAGCGGCGCATTCGCGTCGACCGGCGTGGTCGCGTCGACCGCGGCATCGTCGGGCGGATCCTGCATCGCGTCGCGCATCGACGCGTCGGGGTCGTCGCGGTCGGGCCCTGGGCACCCGGAGATCGTCGCGACCGAAGCCAGCACCAGGAGCACGCGCGAGGCGTCAGCCCGCGACCACCAAGTGAAGGACATGCGCGGGAAGCGTGACGCGAACTCGCGCGCAGAGCGAGCGCACGTCGCGCGTGGTCAGGGCTCGCACGCGTCGGCATACCCGGTGGCGCACGCGCGCTCGTACAGCGCGCTGGCGGCCTCCGGGTCGCGCTCCTCGATCGCCGTCGCGAGCACGACGCACGGGAAGTGACCGAGCTCGCGGCACGCGCGATCGAGCACGGCGAGCCCCCGCTGCGCGTCCGCCGCGATGCCTCGGCCGTAGACGAGCGCCATGCCCCACATGCCGCAGCCCCACGGCTCTCGACCCGCGCACGTCCGCTCGAACACACGCGTCGCGCACACGAGCTCGCCGGGCGTCGCGTCGGTCGTTCCGAACCCCGCGCCCCAGTTCGTGCAGCCGTTCAGGCTCCCGAGACGACACGCCCGCTCGTACCAGCGTCGCGTGCGGAGCGCGTCGTGCCCCGCGGCTTCGATCGCGTATGCGTGCGCCAGGCACGCATCGGCATCCCCTGCTTCGCACGCGCCGACACACGCCGGTCCGCCGAAGCCGCACTCGTGATCGCGCCAAACGAAGCTCTGAGGCGCTGGTGCGACCGGGAGCGCGTCGGCGAGACACGCCTGCGCCGAGAGCGACGAGGCGTTGCGCGCCGGCGCGCCCTGACGCGACGGCGCGCTCGCGCACGCCGACAGACACACGAAGACGACGAGAGAGCCCAGACGGATCTGCATGGCGCGCGACCTTAGCACCGCGATTCGTTGCGCAGAGCACACATCGCGGGCGAGCATCCTCGCGCACCGAGGCAGTCGATCGGGCCCAGCAGGAGGGAGCTGATGGCGAAGAAGAGAGTCGCGGTGATCGGTGGAGGCGCGTCCGGGTGCGCGCTCGTGTGGTCGCTCTTGCAGCCGCAGTGCGACGATCAGGTGGAGGTCACGCTCTTCCACGACGAAGACGAGGTCGGCGGGCACAGCAAGACGATCCCGGTGTGGTTCGACGACGCCGGGAAGGGCCACGTCGCGACCGCGTCGAGCCCCGCGCCCGCGGGCAAGCAGACGTACCCCGTCGACATCGGCGTGCAGTTCGTCTGTCCGACGCTCTATCCGAACCTCTATCAGCAGCTCGAGCGACCCGAGTTCCAGAACAGCGTCCGACTGACCAACCACCCGGCGCTGCGCATCTCGGGCTCGTTCTCGCCGACGCTCAATTGGGGCAATTTCCCAGCGTACCAGTCGGGCCCACGGTTCGACGGCTGTTACGACGGGGCGACGCGCGAGCTCGCGGTCGAGTTCCAGAAGGACCTCAAGTACGCGCCGTTCACGCCGCTCGACGGAATCACGTTCTCGACGACGATGGAGCGATATCTCCAGCTCGAGGGCGTGCCCTGGTCGTCTAATTTCTTTCGATATCTACTGATTCCCTATCTCTGCATCATCAACGGGTACGGGACTGGCGATCTCCTCGAGACGACGTTCGAGGATCTCTTCCCGATCTTCACGAAGATCCCCGGGCTGCAGAAGCTCGGCCCGTATGGCTCGTTCACCGAGCCGGGCAAGGGCTGGGATCGATTCACCGACGGATCGACCTCGTGGTGCCTCGCGATGGCGAACTACGGCACGACGAAGGGCGCATCGCTGAAGCTCGGCACGACGGTGCTCGCGGTGTGGCCGCGCGCAGACGGCACGGTGCGGATCCGCTTCGCGCCGACCGAGGACGTCGAGCGCAACCGAGTCGATCCCACGCACCCGGTGCCGGTGGACGAAGCGGAGTTCGACGACGTCGTCCTCACCACCGACATGACGACCAACCGGGCGCTGCTGAACAACGCGGACAACGGGCTGTATGCGACGCAGCGCGACTACATCGCGGGCGACCGTTTCGCGCTGATCCCGGGGATTTGTTACATCCACCAGGACGACGAGTGCCTCTCTCCGCACCTGCGCGACAAGCTCGAAGATGGTCAGTTCGTCGGCGCGTACTCGTGGGGTGAGACTGCGCTGGGCGGCAATGCGTACAGCCTGCCGTACAACCTCCAGACGTCCTTCCAGACCTACCTGATGAAGAACATCCTCGGCACGCCGGTCGACTGCCACGTGTCGATGTATGCCGAGCACTCGGGCGCGCGGCTGCCCGATCCCGCGAAGACGATCCACGTGAAGACGTGGCGACACGGGCGCTGGGTCGCGAGCTTCTTCGACAAGGCGAAGAAGGAGCTCCACCGCGTGCAGGGCCTCGGCCACATCTGGTTCGCGGGGAACAACACGACCGTCGACTCCGAAGAAGGCGCGCTGATCTCGGCGATGGTAATCGCGAACAAGCTCTGTCCGCAGTTCACCTATCCGTTCGAGCTCGCGAGCGAAGCGTTCTTCTTCTACGAGTACTTCCAGAACACGATGTTCCCGAAGCGCTCGTTGCCCTGGGTGCTCGCCCAGGCCGCGGCGGACGCGGAGGAGCACGTCCGACACCTCCTCGACGGAACCGGGCCGTGATCGCTTGAATTCGCAACGCGACAATGCGACGAACGCCGCATGTCGCGTTGCCCGTCTCGATCGATTCGTGTCACGAGCGTCGCCGTCGCCCTCGGCGCCTTCACGGCGTGCGGGGGCGGCGAGTCGATGTCCATGAGCACACCCGCGCCGGCGCCGAGCGCGGGAGAAGAGAGCCGTCCCGCGATGAGCTGGCTGCAGGATCTCAACGCGCGGGCGCGCGCAGCGGGCGAGACCACCGACACGCTCCACGGCGTCGCGATCCAGGATCCGTATCGAGCGCTGGAGTCGGACTCCGACATCACGCGCGAGTGGATCGAGCGTCAGACGGCGCGCTCGCGCGAGGCGCTCGCGTCTTGGTCGCGCGCCGACATGGCGGAGCGCATCCGCGAGGTGCTCGCGATCGGGACGATCTCGGGCGGCGCGATCGCCGGCGATGTCGCGATCTACGCGCGGCGCGACGCGGATCGCGAGCAGCCTGCGCTCTTCGTGCAGTCGCTCTCGCGCACCGGCGCGCCGGTCGGGCAGGCGCGCATCCTCGTCGATCCGCAGACGTACGGAGAGCGCGCGGCGCTCGATTGGTACTACCTCTCGCCGAACGGTCGTCATCTCGCGTTCGGCATCTCGGAGAACGGCGACGAGCGCAGCACGCTGCGCGTCGTCGAGGTCGCGACGGGCACGGTGCAGCCCGACGTCATCGCGCACGCGAAGTGGTCGACCGTCGCGTGGCTGCACTCCGAGGACGGCTTCTATTACCGTCGATATCCGCGTGAGGGCGAGCCCGACTACGACGCAGCGCAGCCCGACAGCTATCACCCGCGCCTGTTCTTCCATCGTCTCGGCGACGACCCGGCGAACGACGTGCTCGTCTATTCGCCGCCGAACGGCACGGACTTCCCGGACGCGACCGTGAGCGACGACGACCGCTGGGTCGTGATCGGCAATTTCCGCGGATGGTCGCAGTCGGACGTGTATCTGCTCGATCGCGGCGCGCAGCGTGCCAATCGAGTCGTCCGTCCCGACGAGGCGCACGCGCTCGTGACGGTGATCGCGGGGGAGGATCACCTCACGTCGGGGCGCGTGCACGGCGGGCGGCTCTACCTGACGACGAACGTGGACGCGCCGCGTTACCGCATCGTGGTGGCCGATCCGGCGCGCGCGACGGATCGCGCGGCGTGGAGCGACGTGATCCCGCAGGGCGACAGCGCGATCGAGAGCTGGACGATCGCCGGCGATCGCATCGCGGTGCACGTGATCGACGACGTGCGCTCGCGGGTGCGCGTGTTCCGCCTCGATGGTCGCGCCGATGGCGAGATCGAGCTGCCGGGGCGCGGTGAGGTGGGGAGCCTCGACGGCGATCCGCGGACCGGACGTCTCGTGCTCGGGTTCTCGAGCTTCGTGCATGCGCCAGCGATGCACCTCTGGAACGCGCGTGGTCGTCAGCTCACGCAGCTCGCGGCGGTCGACGTGCCGGTCGATCTCTCGGAGCTCGAGCTCACGCAGGAGCGCGTGCCCTCGCGCGACGGCACGCCGATCAACGTGCACCTGCTGCACCGTCGTGGGCTCGAGCGCAACGGTGAGAGCCCCGTGCTGCTCAACGGCTATGGCGGGTTCAACGTGTCGCTGCTGCCCGGCTTCCAGCGCAGCCCGCTCTACTGGGCCTCGCGCGGCGGCGTGTTCGCGGTCGCGAACCTGCGGGGTGGCGGCGAGTTCGGCGAGGACTGGCACCGTGCCGGCAACCTCGCGAACAAAGAGCGCGTCTTCGAGGACATGGAGTCGGTGATCCGCTGGCTCTCGAGCTCGGGGATCTCGCGCCCCGATCGCATCGCGATCACCGGCGGATCGAACGGCGGACTGCTGATGGGCGCGATGATCACGCGCGCGCCCGACGCGTTCGCGGCGGCGGCGTCGTACGTCGGTCTGTACGACATGGTCCGCTACCACCGCTTCCCGCCGGCCGAGCTCTGGATCAGCGAGTACGGCTCGAGCGACGACGCGACGCAGCTCCAGTGGCTGGTGGCGTACTCGCCGTACCACCGCGTGCGCGAGGGCGTGCGACTGCCCGCGATCCTGATCGAGACCGCGGATCACGACACGCGCGTCCACTGGGGCCACTCGACGAAGTTCGCGGCGCGCCTGCAGGAGTCGACCGGCGAGGCGGATCCGCGCGTGTGGTTCTACCGAGAGCAGCTCGTGGGGCACGGGGCGGGCACGCGCCTGTCGGATCTCGTGAGCCGGTACACGCGCCTCTACGCCTTCGTGGAGCACGCGCTCGGGCTCACGACTGCCGCCGCGAGCGCGCCGACGGAGTGAGGTCGCGCGGCTCGCGGGACGGTGCGCGGACGTGGTGCGTACCGTCACGCCTCGCCGCGGCTCGAACGAGCGTCTTCTCGACCGCGGGTCATCCGCTGTACGCTCGGCGCGTCAGTGGCTCGCGAGGACGACGAGACCGGCGAGGTGACGATCATCGGGCAGCGCGCGCTCGTGAGCGAGGCGACGCTGCAGCGCGACCGCGCGTACCTCGTGGTGATCGCGGGCGCGAACGTCGGCGAGATGTACCCGGTCGGCGGCGGGCTCGTGATCGGGCGCGGCGCCGACGCGGACATCCGCGTGATGGACGACGAGATCTCGCGTCGGCACGCGCGCATCGCGGTGCTCGGCAAGGACATCCTCGTCGAGGATCTCGGCTCGAAGAACGGCACGTTCCTCAACGGCACCGCGGTGCGCCGCAAGGCGCTGCAGGACGGCGACAAGATCCAGGTCGGCGCGACGACGGTGCTGCGCTTCTCGGTGCACGACCGCCTGGAGGAGAGCTTCCAGCGGCACATGTACGAGTCCGCGCTCCGCGATCCGCTGACGCGCGCGTACAACCGGAAGTACCTGCTCGATCGCCTGCAGAGCGAGCTCGCGTACGCGCAGCGCCACGCCTCGCCGCTCTCGCTGCTGCTCTTCGACGTCGACCACTTCAAGCGGATCAACGACACGTACGGACATCCTGCGGGCGACGCGGTGCTCGTGGGCCTCTCGCGCCACGTGCTGCGGATCATCCGCACCGAGGACGTGTTCTCGCGCTACGGCGGCGAGGAGTTCGGGATCCTCTCTCGCGGGATCCCACTCGACGGTGCGTCGCGCTTCGCGGAGCGATTGCGCACGGCGATCGAGGGCTATCCGATCATGCACGACGGCGTGCGCATCACCGTGACGGTCAGCGTCGGTGTGACCGCGGTGCCGCAGGCGAAGGTCGAGGATCCGAGCGAGCTCGTCGTGCTCGCGGATCGCGCGCTCTACCAGGCGAAGCACCAGGGCCGGAACCGGGTCTGCGTCGTGATCTGATCCTCGATGCGCGGACGCGCGCGCGGGGTCATGCTCGCGCGCCGTTCCTCGGGGAGGTGTCGCGTGTCGATCGGTTCGTCGTCGCGCCCAGGCGTGTCGTGCGCCGCGGGTTGGTGGCTCTCGTGCATCGTGCTGCTGTCCGGCTGCGGCGCGGCGGCGACGTGGAGGCCGCCGCTCGACGCGCACGGATGGTCGGAGGCGGATCGTCGGGCGCGCGTCGCGCTCGGTCACGTCGAGGGAGATCCCGCGGGCGATCCCGCGCGCGAGGTGGAGCGCCTGCGGGCGATCGCGGCGCTCGAGGAGCGCGCCGGGAACGCGACGTCGGCGGTCGAGGCGACCACGCGCGCGGTCACGGTGGCGCGCGCGCGCACGGTGCTCGCGCCCGAGGCGTCGCGTGAGGAGGCGCGTCGGGTGTGGAGCGTGGTGCGCGCCGAAGCGCTCGCGCGCGCCGAGCGTCTCGGTGACGTCGGGCTCGCGCTCGCGGTGGTGGGTCGAGACGCGCCGGGTGACGCGCGCGACGTCGTCGCGCGGCTGCTGCGGCTGCGCGCCGATGCGGGCGGGGCTCTCGTGCGCCCGGTGCCGATCGCGCTGTGGAACGGGCTCGACGAGAGCGCGCGCGTCGACGTGGAGCGGCTCGGTGCGGTCCCGCGCGGCGCGACGCGGCCGTCGCTCGATCGCATCGCGGGGGAGGGCGCGCGAGCGCTCGTCGTCCTCGAGCGACGCTGGCATGAAGCGGGAGAGCGCGAGGACGGCGAGGCGGTGCTCGCGATCGCGCGCGCGCTGGTGTCGATCGATCGCGCGCATCCGCTGGCATCCGCGGCGCTGCTCGTCGCGCGCGAGGGCGATCGCGAGGCGGCCATCGACGTGGTCGGCACGGCGGCGCCGGGGCATCGCGGCGTGGCGATCGCGCGCTTGCTGCAGGCCGCGCTCGCGAGGCCGAGCTCGGCCGCGCACCAGCTCGCGCTCGCCGCGCGCTGCCTCGAGCAGGGCCTCGCGGGCGACGCGTACGATCGCGCGCTCGAGGCGCGGACGCTCGCGCGGGACGACGATGCGCGACGGCTCGCCGACGAGATCGCCGCGCTCGCGACGGTGGTGACGGCGAGCGCGGAGCGCCTCGAGGCGTGGGAGCGCGACGCGGGCGTGTCGCGCTCGCCGTGGATCGAGCGCCGCATCGCGGAGTGGGCAGGATCGGAGATCGCGTCGCCGCCGCTCCTCGCGCGCGCGGCGCGCGCCCAGCGCACGTTGGTCGAGCTCGGCGTCGGCGACTACGACGCCACCGCGTCGATCGCGGCGGACTCGACGGGCGACGAGTCGCTGCGCGCGCTCGCGCTCGGTCGCATGTGGGCGCTCGATCGCGCGGCTGCGCGCGTGCTCGCCGAGTGCGCGCGCGACGGGCTCGCGTGGGGCGAGTGCAGCGAGCGACAGCGCTGGGTCGACGGAGACGGCTGGGCGGACGACGAGGAGCTCGCGCGCCGCCCGCGCGATCTCGACGAGGTGCTGCTGCCGCTCCCGGAGCTCTTCGATCACGACGAGGCCGGCGAGCTCGTGCAGGCGTGGCTCGCGGAGCTCGAGTCGTCGCGGCACGCGCTGCATCCCGCCGTCGTGGAGGCGCGGGTGCGCGTGCTCGCGCGCGGAGGCGACGTCGCCGGCGCGCGGAGCGTGCTCGAGGACGCGGGGCGCGTGCTGGCGTGGTCGCGTCGCGCGGTGCTCGCGCTCTGGCTCGACGATCTCGCGGCGGGGCGCGAGGTCGGCAGCGACGTGCTCGAGCGCGCGCTGCTCCTCGGGTCGCCCGCCGAGCGCATCGAGCGGATCGCGATCGACGACGAGCGCGAGGAGGTCGCGCTCGGCGCGTCGAACGTGTCGCGCCTGGCGATCGCCGAGACGCACTTCGACGAGCCCGGTCGCGAGGCGCAGGTGCTCGACGCGCTGGCGCCGCTGATCGAGCGCGGTGATACGAGCGCGCTCTACGCGGCCGCGCTGTCCGCGATCGTGCTCGAGCGCGCGGGGCGCGCGGAGGATCTCGCGCGCATCGTGGAGCGCGTGCGCGCGGCACTGCCCGGGAGCGCGCTCGGTCGCCTGCTCGAGGCGCTCGCCGGGGAGGCGCGCGATGCCTACGCGGGCGCGCTCGTCACGTGGCCGGAGTCGCGCGATCTCGTGCGGCGCTGGCTCGCGGCATGGCGCGCCGGTGAGCCCACGGTGCCGCTCGATGCCGCGCGCGCCGCGCTCGAGAGCGTCGATCCGAGCGCGATCGATCTC
The DNA here is from genome assembly GCF_000737325.1 of Sandaracinus amylolyticus. Lineage (NCBI taxonomy): Bacteria > Pseudomonadati > Myxococcota > Polyangiales > Sandaracinaceae > Sandaracinus > Sandaracinus amylolyticus. The sequence continues at coordinate 5,620,811 of NZ_CP011125.1, read as the reverse complement.
GCGTTCGACGGTCCGCTCGCGGACGTCGACCAGCTGAGAGCGGTGCTCGAGCCACCGCTCGCGGGCGAGCTCGACGTCGCGGCGCTGCGGGCGCGCGGCCCGGCGCTGACGCGCACCTTCGCCGTCTCGTATCGGCTGCGCGCGCTGATCCGCGGTGCGATCGTCGACGCGCCGGACGCGGCGAGCGCGATCGCGTCGGCGCGCGAGCTGCTCCCGTTCGCGACGAGCGCGGCCGACGGGCCTGGCGCGTGGCGACGGACGCGGGTGCGCTTGCACGTCCTGCTCGGTGAGACCGAGCGCGCCCTCGAGATCGCGGATCGCCCGGTCGATCCCGAGATCGACACCGAGACGGAGGCACCGCTGCTCGCCGACGATCGGCTGCGGCTGCTCGCGTCGGCGCGTCGTGCGCTCGACGACACCACGACGTGGCGCCTGATCGTCGCCGACGCGCGAGACGAGACGGCGCCCGACGTCTTCGATGCGCTCGCCGCGCGAGCGGGCACGAGCTCCGCGGTGCGCGCGCTCTTCTGCCACGAGCTCACGACGACGAGCGAGCTCGCGCCGCGCGTCATCGACGAGTGCGGGCCCGCGTTCCGCGCCGATCCCGGTCAGCCGATCGTCGCGCAGGCGCTCTCGTGGGCGGTGCTCGAAGCGACGGAGCACGCACGGGCCCGGGGCCTCGCGCCTGCTGCGTTCTTCGACACCGCGACGCGCGCGCTGGGCGATCGCGCGTCGAGCGTGCTGCTCCACAACAACTCGGTCTGGCTCTCGCGAAGCGGCGAGCACGAGCGCGCGGCCGCGGTCGAGCTCGCGGCGCAGGCGCGCGGGTGGGTGGTCGACGAGACCTCGCGCGACGATCTCGCGCAGCTGCGGTGGCGCGGGCCCAGCGTGCGCGCGTCGTACGTCGCGAGCGGCGAGGCGAGCTGGAGCGAGCTCGCGTTCCAGGCGCTCGGGGATGCGCGCCTGGCTGCGGCTTCGATCTACGCCGATGCCGCGACCGCGTTCGCACGCGCGCGCCCGCAGGACGAGGGCGCGGTGCGCGCGTTCGCCGCGGGCGACGTGATCGCGTGGGCCCACGCCGATCTCGACGCGGGCCGCTTGACGCCCGACGGACTGATGGCGTTCGACGCGACGCGCATCGACGACTTCGACGATCGAACCGACGCGCTCGTCGGCGCGTACCCCGAGTCGATCCTCGTCGCGTACGCGGCGATGGTGCGCGCGCTGCGGCGCGGCGATCACGAAGCCGCGCTGCGATGGGGCGGCATCGTCGAGCGCGAAGGCGTGCGCGGCACCTACGTCGTCACGATCACGCCGGCGCTGATCGCGATGCGCGGGCGCGCGGAGCTCGACGCGCTGCGTGCGCGCGGCCGCCAGGCATTCCCCGACGATCCGCGGCTCTCGGGCGACGCCGAGGCCGAGGCCGCGCTACCGCCGATGCTCGCGAGCGCCGAGGCCTTCGACGCCGCGCTCGCGGACGTCGACGTCGATCGGATGGTCGCGCGCCTCCGCGGTCTCGAGCGGCGCGTCTCGGTGCAGCACGCCGTCGAGGTCACGCTGCCGTCGTGGCTCGCGCCGCTCGGCGGTGCGGGCGGCGCGCTCGAGGGCGGCGCGCGGATCGTCGTCGTGAGCGAGCCGCGCCAGTCCGACTGCACCCCGCAGACGTGCCTCGACGCGCTCGTGCCCGCGATCGAGCGGACGGGGTTCCGCCACGTTTGGTCGGCGCCGCTCACGCTGCCGATCGGCGCGGGCGCGCGAGCGCTGATGACGAACGGCACGCACGTGATGGTGCTCGGCGTGGTCCCCCGCGGCGCGCGGCTCGTCGTGTCGATCGCCGCGGGCCCGACCACGACGATCTCGCAGCTGCTGCCGACGTTCGCGCTCGCCGAGGCGTCGATGCGGCCGCTGGACGGGCTCGTCGGCGCCGCATGGGCGGAGGCGCTGCGCGCGGTGAGCGGCGCCGCGCCGCCCGGTGTGCGAGCCCGGGCGCTGCGCGCAGCGCTCGCGCCGGGCGAGGGCTGCACGATCACGGCCGAGCTCGACGAAGTACGTCGCATCGACGCCGCGCTCGCGCCGGCGCTGCTGCGCGACCTGCTCCTCGCGACGCCCGAGCCGAGCGCACGCCGTCGCCTCCTCGCATGCGTGCCCGAGGGAGCCGGTGATCACGGCGCGCTCGGCGTCGCCGCGGTGCTCGATCCCGATCCGGCCATTCACGCGCGCGGCCGCGCTCTCATGAGCGCCGATCGTGCGGGCGCTCTCGCCGCGGCATGCGCCGTGGTGCGCGCGCCGGTGACGGTCGCCGCGTCGGGCCTCGCGTCGCGCGCCGACACCGCGCTGCCGCCGCTGGGCGCGGTCGAGGTGCTCGCCGCGCTGCCGACCGAAGAGCGACGCACGCTGACGACCGAGCTCGTCGGCGGAACGGATCGCCGGCTCGCGTTGCTCGCGCTCGTCGCGGAGCAGGTGCTGCCCGGCGGGATCGCGCCCGACGCGCTCGCGCGCATCGTCACGACGGGCGATCCCGGGCTCGCGATCGAAGCCGTGCACGCGCACTGGAACGCCCCGAGCGCGGCCGAGCTCGAGGCGATCCGCACGCGCCTCGACGCGATGCGCGCGCCGCTCGACGACGAGCAGCGAGCGCTGCTGCGCACCGCCGCGTGGGTGCTCTCGCGCGGCCTCGATCCGCGCGATCGCGAGCGCTTCACGCGCATTGCCGCGCTCGCGCGCGAGGGCCTCTCCGCCGAGGACGCGCCGTACGGCGAGGCGGCCGCGCGCAACGTCGAGTGGCACGCGGAGTCCCACGCCGCCGCGCTCGAGCGCGCTCCGATCGAGTCGCTCGACGAGCGCTTCGCCGCGCGCGCCGAGTGGCTGCGCGCCCAGCGCGCGCGCTCGCGCGTGTCGCCCGAGGCCGCGCGCTTGCTCGCGACCCAGCCGCTCGCGCGCTTCCTCCCCGGCACGCACTGGCGCTACGTGCGCGTGCCCCAGCCGTCGCTGCTGATCGCGACGCTCACGTCCGCGTACGAGCGCCTCGACAGCGCGGGCTCGACCGACGCCGCGGTCGCGCGCGCTGCCTTCGCGTGGATGGCGGAGCGCGCGGGGGCGGAGCTGCTCGGCCCCGAGGGCGGCCTCGATCTCGATCGTCCGATCGAGTGCGCGATGGCCGATCGCTGGCCGCGCTCCTGGGTGTGCTCGGTGCACGTGCGCGACGCGGATCGTGCCCGCGCGATCCTCGCGCGCCGTCGCATGGGCACGAACAGCGCGCCGTGGCTCGCGGTCGACGCGGCGAACCTCGCGCGCACGCTGCCGATGGTCGCGGGCGCCACGCCGTTCGCGCTCGATCGCATGCTGCGCGTCGATCCCGACGCCGCGGACTCGAGCGAAGGCGGCGGAGGCCGCCGCGACGGAGGCGCGCTGCTCTTCGCGGAGCGCGCACGCGTCGAGGTCTCGCTCGACGGGGTCCGCTTCGATCGCTTCGCGACGTTCGTGCGCCGCGAGCACGAGGGCTCGGGCGTCGACACCGAGCACTACCTCTTCACCGGCGATCGCATGATCGTGTTCGGCCTCGAGGAGATGGCGCGCGCCGTCGTCACGGGCCCGCTGCCGATCGCGCGCACGCTCGCGGGCGATCCCACGTTCCGGCGCCTCACCGAGGACTGGGCCGACGGCGCCGCGCTGCAGATGGCGAGCGTCGGATGGCGCGGCGAGTCGGACGGCGAGATGCCGCTCGTCGAGCGCGCCGACGCGAGCTTCGAGATCGCGGTCGAGGGCACCGGTCTCGTGCTGCGCATGCGCGCGCCGTTCGCAGGCACGCCGGGCGACGTCGGCGCGCTCGTCGCGATGCTGCCCGCCGACGCGACCGCGCGCTTCGCGATCGCAGGCGCCGAGGACGACGCGCCGCGCCGTCGTGCCCGTGAGGTCGACGCGCCGATCGAGCCGCGGCCTCCGCTGCGCGACGCGGGTGAAGCCGCGCGCCTCGCGAGCGACGCCGCGGAGCGCCTCGCGTTCGCGTGGATGCCCCGCGCGGGCGGCGAGCTCTGGGATCGCTGGGTGATCGTCGCCGAGGGCGCGAGCCTCGATCGTGCGCTGGCCGCGCGCGGGATCACGCCGCCCGCGGAGGGCGCGCTGCTCGAGCACGCGGGCGTGCGCTTCGCGCGTCGCGGCGCGCGCTGGGTCCTCGGTCCGCTCGAGGCCGACGTGCGCGCGGCGCTCGCGAGACCGCTCCCGGCGCACGGAGGCGAGGTGCAGGTCGGCAGCGGGCACCTCGACGGCCTCGGCGCCGCGCGCGCGCTGATCGGGCTCGTCGGTGCGCTGCCCGAGGGCGATCCGCGCCGCACGCAGCTCCAGATGTTCGCGGCGCTGCTCGGCGCCGGACGCGAGCTCTCGTTCGACGGCCACGTCGACACGCGGCGCCGTCAGCTCGTCGTCGTCGCGCACGTCGAGCCGACGCTCCGCGCCGAGGGCAGCGAGCACATCATCGACGAGGTGCTGCGCAACCCGCGCAACGCCGTGCGCCTGCCGCGCGTGATCGAGCCCATCGAGCTGCGCGCACCGCTGCGCCTCGTGCTCGAGAGCGACGAGCCCGAGGCGGTCGCCGCGCGCGTGTTCGTCCGCGGCGCGCGCTCGCGCACCCGCGTGATCGATCCACGGCACCTCGAGGTCGTGATCACGCCGATGCCCAGCGAGGGCAGCGACGTCGCGATCGACGACGCCGCTCGCGCGCGGCTGACGCGTGGATACGGGAGCGACGCGCCGCGGGTGCGCGCGCTCGCGGCGCAGATCGTTCCCGCGGGCGCACGCCCCGAGGAGGCGGCGCGCGCGGTCGTCGCGTGGGTGCACGAGAACATCCGCTACGAGCTCACCGCCGAGGAGCTCGACGCGGCGAGCGTGCTCGCGCGCGGTCGCGGCGACTGCAGCGAGCTGAGCCGCCTCTCGGTCGCGCTGCTCCGCGCCGCCGGTGTCCCCGCGGAGCTCCGCGAGGGCTTCGCGATCGACGGCCAGGAGGCGGTCGCGCACGCGTGGGTCGCGTTCCACGACGGACGCGGCTTCCGCGAGGTCGATCCCACCAACGGCAACGTGCACGTCTCGAGCGGCTACGTGCCCGCGAGCGTGTGGAGCGCGGTCGGGCTCCTCTCGGTCGGCGGCCTGCGCGTGGTCGAAGTCGGACCGGTGCCCTGACGTCCGCGCGTCGCGCCGGCGGAGGCCGGCGAGCCGAGTTGCCGAACGCGCCGCGACGGGGTAATCCGTTCATCCGGATAGGCGGATGGACCTCGGCGCGGCGACGAACCTGCTCGGCCTCCTGGGCGACCCCACGCGGGTGCGCCTGGTGTCGATCCTCGCCCACCTCACGGACGGCGATGCCGCCACCGGCGCCGCGCAGGAGCTCTCCGTCGCCGAGCTCGTCGAGATCACCGGCGTCACCCAGTCGCGCGTCTCCACGCACCTCGGTCGTCTCCGCGAAGCGGGCGTCGTGCGCGACCGTCGCGAGGGCAGCTCGGCGTTCTACTCGCTCAACGACGCCGGGATGAGCGAGCCCACGCGCAAGGTGCTCTCGCTCGTGCGCGGCGAGCTGAAGGACGCGACGCTCGAGGCCGACGCGCGCCGCGCCGACTCGGTCGTGAAGCGTCGCAAGAGCGGCGTCACGTGGCTCGAGTCGGTCGCGGGCCACATGGAGCGCCACTACTCGCCGGGCCGCACGTGGGAGTCGATGGCGCACGGCGTGCTGACGATGCTACAGGCGGGCGACGTGCTCGACGCGGGCTGCGGAGACGGCACCGTCGCGTCGCTCGTCGCGCCCCGCGCCGCGAGCGTCACGTGCCTCGATCGATCCCCGCGCATGATCGAGGCTGCGTCGTCGCGCCTCGCGTCGCTCGCGAACGTGCGCACGGTCCTCGGCGACGTGCACACGATGCCCTTCGACGACGCCTCGTTCGACGCCGTCCTCTTCTTCCACGTGCTCACCTGCGCGGAGGACCCCAAGCGCGCGCTCGCGGAGGCCGCGCGCGTCCTGCGCCCCTGCGGCACGCTCTCGGTGCTGGTGCTCGACGCGCACGATCACGCCGAGCTCACCGCCTCCTACGGCCACGTCCACGCGGGGTTCCGCCCGCGCCGCCTCGAGTCCATGATCGCCGCCGCCGGCCTCGAGGTCGACGCGTGCGACGTCACGTCGCGCGAGCGACGCGAGCCCTTCTTCCAGGTCGTCACGGCGTCCGCGCGCAAGCCCGCGCCGGCCACGTCGTCGCCCGTTTCCCGTCCTTCTCGAGCTGCACGGAGATCGCCCCGATGACCCAGCCCTTCGTCACGCCCCGCCTCGAGTCGCTCCTCCGCGAGCGCATCGTCGTCCTCGACGGCGCGATGGGCACGATGATCCAGCGCCACAAGCCGACCGAGGCCGACTACCGCGGCAAGCGCTTCCTCGACTCCAAGGTCGATCTCAAGGGCGACAACGAGCTGCTCAACGTCACGCGCCCCGACCTCATCCGCGCGGTGCACGGCGAGTACTTCGCGGCGGGCGCGGACATCGTCGAGACCAACACGTTCGGCGCGACCTCGATCGCGCAGGACGACTACCACCTCGCGCACCTCGCGTACGAGCTGAACCGCGCGGGCGCGGAGCTCGCGGTCGAAGAGGCGCACGCCTGGACGAAGAAGACCCCGGATCGCCCGCGCTTCGTCGCGGGCGCGATGGGCCCGACGACGAAGCTGCTCTCGATCTCGCCCGACGTGAACGATCCCGGCCTGCGCGCGGTCACGTTCGATCAGGTGAAGAGCGCCTTCGCGGACCAGGTGCGCGGCCTGATCGACGGCGGCGTCGACCTGCTGCTGCTCGAGACGATCACCGACACGCTCAACACCAAGGCGGCGCTCGTCGCGATCGAGGAGGTCTTCGCCGAGAAGAAGAAGCGCCTCCCGATCATGATCTCGATGACGATCACGGATCGCTCGGGGCGCACGCTCTCCGGCCAGACCGTCGACGCGTTCTGGGCGTCGATCGAGCACGCGAATCCGGTCAGCGTCGGCATCAACTGCGCGCTCGGCGCGACCGAGATGCGGCCCTTCCTCGCGGAGCTCGCGCGCGTCGCGCCGACGCGCATCAGCTGTTACCCGAACGCGGGTCTGCCGAACGCGTTCGGCGGCTACGACGAGCAGCCCGACACGACCGGCCGCCTGCTCGCGGAGTTCGCGGAGGCGGGCTTCGTGAACATCGTCGGTGGCTGCTGCGGCACGACGCCCGATCACATCGCGTCGATCGCGAAGCAGGTCGCGAAGCTGAAGCCGCGCACGCCTCCGCCCAGCGATCAGCTCTCGCACTACTCGGGCCTCGAGACGTACACGATCCGGCCCGAGTCGAACTTCACGATGATCGGTGAGCGCACGAACGTCACCGGCTCGCGCAAGTTCATGAACCTGATCAAGTCGGGCGACTACACCAAGGCGCTCGAGGTCGCGCTCGATCAGGTGCGCGGCGGCGCGAACATCCTCGACGTCAACATGGACGAGGGGATGCTCGACGCGGTCGCGGCGATGACGAAGTTCCTCAACCTCGTCGCGGCCGAGCCCGAGATCGCGAAGCTCCCGATCATGATCGACTCCTCGAAGTTCGAGGTGATCGAGGCGGGCCTCAAGTGCGTGCAGGGCAAGGCGATCGTGAACTCGATCTCGCTCAAGGAGGGCGAGGACAAGTTCCGCGAGCAGGCGCGCACCTGCCGTCGCTACGGCGCGGCGGTCGTCGTGATGGGCTTCGACGAGAACGGGCAGGCGGAGACCGCGGACCACCGCGTCGCGATCGCGACGCGCGCGTACCGCATCCTCGTCGAGGAGATCGGCTTCGCGCCCGAGGACATCATCTTCGACCCGAACGTGTTCGCGGTCGCGACCGGCATCGAGGCGCACAATCGCTACGCGATCGAGTTCATCGAGGCGGTCAAGCGCATCAAGCAGGAGTGCCCCGGCGCGAAGACCTCGGGCGGCATCTCCAACCTGAGCTTCTCGTTCCGCGGCAACGACCACGTGCGCGAGGCCATGCACGCGGTCTTCCTCTATCACGCGACGAAGGCCGGCCTCGACATGGGCATCGTCAACGCGGGCCAGCTCGCGGTGTACTCGGACATCGACGCCGAGCTGCTCGAGCACGTCGAGGACGTGCTCTTCGATCGTCGCCCCGACGCGACCGAGCGCCTCGTCGCGCTCGCCGAGCGCGTGAAGGGCGGCGGCAAGAAGCGCGAGCAGGATCTCGCGTGGCGCGAGTGGCCGGTCGAGAAGCGCCTCGAGCACGCGCTCGTGCACGGCATCGACGACTACATCGACGCGGACACCGAAGAAGCGCGCGCGAAGTACGGCAAGCCGCTCTCGGTGATCGAGGGCCCGCTGATGGCGGGCATGAGCGTCGTCGGCGACCTCTTCGGCGCGGGCAAGATGTTCCTGCCGCAGGTCGTGAAGAGCGCGCGCGCGATGAAGAAGTCGGTCGCGTACCTCACGCCGTTCATGGAAGAGGAGAAGCGCCGCACCGGCGTCACGGGGCGCGGCAACGGCAAGGTGCTGCTCGCCACCGTGAAGGGCGACGTGCACGACATCGGCAAGAACATCGTCGGCGTCGTGCTCGGCTGCAACAACTACGAGGTCGTCGATCTCGGCGTGATGGTGCCCGCCGACAAGATCCTCGACGCCGCGGTGAAGGAAGACGTCGACGTCGTCGGTCTGTCGGGGCTGATCACTCCGTCGCTCGACGAGATGGTGCACGTCGCGAGCGAGATGAAGCGCCGCGGAATGTCGCTCCCGCTGCTGATCGGCGGCGCGACGACGAGCCGCCAGCACACCGCCGTGAAGATCGCGCCCGCGTACCACGAGCCCGTGGTGCACGTGCTCGACGCGTCGCGCGCGGTGAACGTGGTGAGCGCGCTGCTCGCGCCCGAGCAGAAGAAGGAGCTCGCGAAGAAGAACGTCGAGGAGCAGGAGCGCATCCGCTCGGCGTTCGCGAGCGGCCCGATCAAGCCGCTCGTGCCCTTCGCCGACGCGAACGCGCGCCGCACGCCGATCGAGTGGAAGGACGCGGACATCGCGAAGCCGACCTTCGTCGGGCGCCGCGTGATCGACGATCAGCCGCTCGCGGAGCTCGTCCCGTACATCGACTGGACGTTCTTCTTCACGGCGTGGGAGCTCTCGGGCCGCTTCCCCGAGATCCTCGATCACCCGAAGTACGGCAGCGCGGCGCGCGATCTCTACGAGGCCGCGCAGAAGCTCCTCGCGAAGCTCGTCGCGGACCGCAGGCTGCGCGCGCGCGCGACGTACGGCATCTGGGCCGCGAACAGCGACGGCAACGACATCGTGCTGTTCACCGACGAGTCGCGCGCGAAGGAGCTCGTGCGCTTCCCGATGCTGCGCCAGCAGCGCGAGCAGGACGGCGAGGCCCAGCGCGCGCTCTCGGACTTCGTCGCGCCGATCGGCTCCGGCATCGCGGATCACGTCGGCGCGTTCGCGGTCACCGCGGGCATCGGCGCCGAGGAGATCGTCATGGGCTTCAAGAAGCAGCACGACGACTACCACGCGATCATGACGCAGGCGCTCGCGGACCGGCTCGCCGAGGCGTTCGCCGAGATGCTGCACGAGCGCGTTCGCCGCGAGTGGGGCCACGGCGAGGCGACGCCGCTCACGAACGAGCAGCGCATCCGCGAGGAGTACCGCGGCATCCGCCCGGCGTTCGGCTACCCCGCGTGCCCCGATCACACCGAGAAGCGGAAGCTGTTCGATCTGCTGCGCGCGAAGGACGTCGGCATCGATCTCACCGAGCACTTCGCGATGACGCCGCCCGCGAGCGTGAGCGGCATCTACCTGGCGCACCCCGAGGCTCGTTACTTCTCGGTCGGCAAGATCGATCGCGAGCAGGCCGAGGACTACGCGCGCCGCAAGCAGATGAGCGTGAGCGAGGTCGAGCGCTGGCTCGCGCCGCAGCTCGGCTACGACCCGAGCAAGGCGTGATGGGCGCCGCGGATCGCACGTTCGTCATCGGAGGCGTGATCGCGCTGCCCGTCGGCCGTCGCGTCGAGGTCACGATCTTCGCGCGCGAAGAGGGCGTGTTCAGCGTCGCGAAGGTGCCGCAGATCGACGAGCCGCTCGTGCGCGATCTCGAGACCGGGGTCGTGTACGGGCGCTCGTGGCACTTCCAGGACGAGCAGGCGATCCGCTGGAACGCGCCCGTCGCGATGAGCGTGCGCGACGACCTCGAGGTCGCGGAGCGCGTCGTCGGGCGCCTGCTCGCGTGCCGCGTGCTGAGCGAGGGCTACTCGGACCCGTGGCAGCAGACGACGCTCGTGGTCGCGCCCGAGGCGAGCACGACCGAGTACCGCTGAGTCGAGACTTTCGAGAAATCGGCTCGCCCGCCGGTCCCTACCGTCCGCGCTTCGCGCTCCCGTCCGGGACCGGGGGACGACCACTCCGGCAAGGAGTCAGCAGGGGAACGCCTGCATCGCGAGGTCGACGACGCGACGCAGCTGCTCGCGCGTCGCGCCGTCCATCGACTGAACCGCGAGCCCCTGGCAGACCGACCACACGTAGCGCGCGAGGTCCGCGGCCGACGCGTCCTTCGGGAGCTCGCCCTCGCGCTTCGCGCGCTCGAAGCGCTTCGTGAGCAGCGCGAGCGTCGCTTGCCGCTTCGCGGAGAGCACGTCACGGATGCCGACGTTCGCGTCGTTGCACACCAGCGCGCCCTGCACGAGCAAGCATCCGCGAGGACGCCCGGCGATGCCGACCGCGTCCGAGTAGAAGCGCATCATGCGGAACGCGGCATCTCGCGCCGTCTCGGCCTCGATCGCGGCGAGCACCGGCGCGGCGGGCCCCGCCACGTAGCGCTCGAGCGCGCGCTGGAAGAGCCCTTCTTTGCTGCCGAACGTCGCGTAGAGGCTCGGGCGGTTGATGCCCATCGCGGTCGTGAGCTGATCGAGCGTCGCGCCCTCGAAGCCCCTCGTCCAGAAGAGCTCGAGCGCGCGATCGGTCGCCTCGTCGACGTCGAATGCACGGGGTCGCGGCATGACGTGGATAATGTACCACGCGGTACAAATAACGCTTGCGCCTGGCGTCTCGCGCTGTAGTGTACCGGCAGGTACAAAACGGGAGCGAGAGAGATCATGCAGAACGGCAAGGGAACGGCCCTGATCACCGGCGCGTCGACGGGCATCGGCGCGATCTACGCAGACCGCCTCGCGCGTCGCGGCTACGACCTCGTGCTCGTCGCGCGGCGTCGTGAGCTCCTCGACGCGCTCGCGGCGCAGATCGTCGCGGAGACCGGCAGGAGCGTGCGCACGATCGCGGCCGACCTCACCGACGAGCGCGACCTCGCGCGCGTCGAGGACGAGGTGCGCGCGAGCACGACGCTGACGATGCTCGTCAACAACGCCGGCGTCGCGGCCGTGTCGTCGATCGTCGACGCCGATCCGCGCGCGATGTCGGAGATCGTCACGCTCAACGTCGGCGCGCTCGTGCGCCTGACCCACGCGGCCGCGCCGGGCCTCGTCGCGCGCCGCGGCACGCTCGTGAACATCTCGTCGATCACCGCGATCGCGCCCGAGGTGCTCAACGGCGTGTACGGCGGCAGCAAGGCGTTCGTGCTCGCGTTCAGCCAGTCGCTGCACCACGAGCTCGCGCCGCGCGGCGTGCGCGTGCAGGTCGTGCTCCCCGGCGCGACCGCGACCGATCTGTGGGCGCGCTCGGGCCGCCCGATCGAGCACCTGCCGAAGGAGATCGTCATGTCCGCGGAGGACATGGTCGACACCGCGCTCGCTGCACTCGATCAGGGCGAGGTCGTGACGATCCCTGCGCTGCCCGACGTCGCGCAGTGGGACGCGTACGAGCGCGCGCGCGTCGCCATGCGCCCGCACCTGTCGCTCGCGACGCCCGCCGCCCGCTATACGCGCTAGCGCGACATGTGCTGGAAGCGCTCCTGGTAGGCGCGCCCCGCGTCCTGCACGGCGCGCACGGAGGTCCGCTCGTCCTCGGTCTCCTCGAACACCACGCGGTGCTCGTAGGTCGGATCCACCGGCGGCGCGGGCAGCACGCGATCGGTCACGGCGAGCGCGCGGCTCGTGGAGCGCGGGAACATCTCGTACGCCGCGATCGCCGCGCGCGCGGGCATGCCCACGACCACGCGCCCACGCCTCGCCGCGATCGCGTCGATCATCTGAGATGCAGCACGATCCGCGTCCATCGAGAGCGCGGGCGCGATCGACGCGGTGCCGAACCACGCCTGCTCCTTCACGACGTCTCCGTGGTAGTAGGCGCGCACGTACGAGCCCGTCCGCATCAGGCCGGGCACGATCGTCGTCACCGCGATGTCGTCCTTCGCGACCTCGGCGCGCAGGCCCTCGCTGAAGCCGACCTCCGCGAACTTCGCGGCGCTGTAGGCGAGCAGGTGCGGGATCGGGACGCGACCGCCGATCGACGTGACGTGCGCGATCCGTCCGCCGCCGTGCCCGCGCATGATCGGCAGCACGGCGAGCGTCGGGTGCACCGACGACCAGAAGATCGACTCCATCGCTTCCTGGAAGTCGCGCGTCGTCATCGACTCGACCGGACCCACGCCGATCGTCGCCGCGCACGTGATCAGCACGTCGACGCGCCCGAGGTTCGCGAGCACCAGATCGAGGAAACGCGCCACCTCTGCCTCGTCGGTCGCGTCGCAGGATGCCGCGACGACCGTGCCGCCACGCTCCATCAGATCGAGGCGCGCGCGCTCGGCGGTCTCCTCGTCGCGGCCACAGACCGCGACGGGACATCCGAGCGCGACGAAGCGGCGCGCCATGGCGAGCCCCAGCCCGCGCGTCCCACCGACGATCACCACGACCTGACCGCGCAGCGACTCGCGCTGCGCACGTCGTCGCGCCGCGCGCGTGGCGAGCACGAGGCCGCCGATGCCGACCGCCGCGGCGAGGGTGAGCGCGACCCGGTGCTGCGAAGAAGAGCGCGTCCGCATGCGGTCGCACGCTGCAGCGGAGATGCCATGCGCGGTGAGGCGTGGTGGCACGCACGAGCAGGCCTTTCCTCGGCTCCAGGCGTGCCCTAACGTTGACCGGATGGACTGGCAGACCGCGCTGGTGCTGCTGATCGAGCTCGCCGCGATCGCGTTCCTCGTGCAGCGGCTGGTGCTCGGTCGTCGCGCCGCGCCGCCCGCGGCGAAGCCCGACGTCGCGGCGGGCTCGCTGGTGCGCAAGCCCAAGCGCTGAAGCCGCGGAGGTCTCGAGATGATCGATGGAGCGCCCGCGATCCGCGTCGCGGAGGTGAACGCACGTCCCGTGCGCCGCGACGGCGCGTTCGTCCTCTACTGGATGATCGCGAACCGCCGCGCGCGCTCGTCGTTCCCTCTCGAGCGCGCGATCGCGTGGGCGAAGGAGCTCGATCGGCCGCTCGTGATCCTCGAGCCGCTGCGCTGCGACTACCCGTTCGCGAGCGATCGTTTCCATCGCTTCGTCGTCGACGGCATGGCCGACAACGCGCGCGCCTTCGCGGGCGCGCCCGTGCTCCATCACCCGTGGGTCGAGCGCCGTCGCGGCGAAGGGCGCGGCCTGATCGAGGCGCTCGCCTCGCACGCGTCGGTGATCGTCGCCGACGACTCGCCGATCCCGTGGCTGCGCGGGATGGTGCGCGCCGCCGCGGAGCGCGTGCCGATCCGCGTCGAGCGCGTCGATCACCACGGGCTGATGCCGCTCCGCGCGACGCCGCGCGCGTTCCCGGTCGCGCATGCGTTCCGCCGCTTTCTCCAGAAGGAGCTGCCCGCGCACCTCGCGGCGTGGCCGAACGACGATCCCTTCGCGCACCTCGTGCTGCCGCGCCTGCGCGCGCTTCCGCGCGAGATCACCGAGCGATGGCCCGCGCTCGATCGCGACGAGCTGCGCGATCCCGCGGCGCTGATCGCGCGACTTCCGATCGATCACACGATCGGTGCGATCGAGGATCGGGGAGGCCACACCGCCGCGCGCGCACGGCTCGCCGCGTTCCTCGAGGACGGGATCGATCGCTATCCCAATCGCAGTCACCCCGACGACGACGCGTCGAGCCGGCTCTCGTCGTGGCTGCACTTCGGGCACGTCTCGTCGCACGAGGTGCTCGGCGCGCTCGGCGCGCGCGAGCGCTGGACGCCCGCGAAGATCGCCAAGAAGCCCACCGGCACGCGCGAGGGCTGGTGGAACGTGAGCGATGCGGGCGACGCGTTCCTCGACGAGCTCGTGACGTGGCGCGAGCTCGGCGCGGTGCGCTGCGCGCACACGGACGACTTCATGCGATGGGAAGGACTGCCCGCATGGGCGCGCGAGACGCTCGAGCAGCACGCGCGTGATCCGCGCCCCGCGCTCTACGACCGCGCGCGCCTGGTGCGCGCGGAGACCGACGATCCCGTGTGGAACGCGGCGCAGCGCCAGCTCCTCGCGGAAGGCCGCATCCAGAACTATCTGCGCATGCTCTGGGGCAAGCGCGTCCTCGCGTGGACCGCGCATCCGCGCGAGGCGTTCGACCTCCTCGTCGAGCTGAACGACCGCTACTCGATCGACGGGCGCGACCCGGCTTCCTGGCTCAACGTCGGATGGGTCTTCGGCGCGTATGATCGCCCGTGGGCGCCGAAGCGGCCCATCTACGGCAGCGTGCGCTACATGACGAGCGAGAGCGCGAAGCGGAAGCTGCGGATGAAGCGATGGCTGGCGAAGTGGAGCTGAACGAGCCCGAGGGCACGCTGCGGCTGCGCGGCTTCTCGCTCGAGGATCACGACGCGTTCCACGCGATCTGGGGCGATCCCGAGGTGATCTGGTGGGGCCACGATCCCGATCGCGAAGCGAGCCGAGCGCGGCTCGAGCGCGTCATCGCTTCGCGCGCGCGTCGCGGTCAGGGCATCGGCTTCTGGGCGATCGTGGACGAGTCGATCGACGATCCGGGCACGCGCATCGTCGGCGACGTCGTGCTCCAACCGGCGCCGTTCGCGCGCGGCGATCTCGAGATCGGCTGGCACCTGCGGCGCGGGTGCTGGGGTCGCGGCTACGCGGTGCGCTCGGCGCGCTTGCTCGTGCGTCACGCGTTCGATCGGCTTCGGCTCGCGCGCGTCGTCGCGGCGATCGTGCCGACCAACGAGCGCTCGATCGCGGTCGCGCAGCGGCTCGGGATGCGCATCGAGGGCCGCGTGATGCACGGCGGCATGCAGCACGATCTCTGGGCGCTGCACCGCGACGACTGATTCCCCGAGGGGGCTCCGCCCGCTTCTCGAACCCGAGAGCTCCGCGCTCAGCGCGAACGCAGGTACGCGATCAGCAGCCCGAGCTCGTCGTCGTCGAGCTCCATCCCGAAGCGATGTCCGGGCTCCTCGCGCGCGGGATCGAGCAGCGACTCGAGCGTCGGCACCACGCCGTGGTGGAGGTACGGCGCGGCGTCGGCGACGCGCACCAGCGGGGCAGGGCGGTACCCACCCGTTCCTCGCGCGCGGCCCGTCGCGAGCTCCGCGTCGGTTCCGATCTCGTCGATCGGCACGAGGTCTCCGCTGCCCACCGCGTTGGCGTGGCAGCGACCGCACTCGCGCGCGAACACCAGCGCGCCGCGCTCGCGATCGCGCGTCGCTCCCACGTACGCCGGCGCGGCGGGCGCTTCGAGCGACTCGAGGTACGCCACGAGCGCCCACATCAGCTCGCGCGGCGGGCGCGTCCGATGGTGGTTCGCCTGCACGTACTGCGTCTCCTGACGGATCGCGAGCGCGAGCGGCGTCGCGTGACGCAGCGTGCCCGCTTGCGTGAGCAGCCGCTGATGACGCAAGCCCCAGAGGTCCGGGATCGCGATCGGCAGATCCGCGACGTCCTCGAGCACGTCGGCGCGACCCGGGCCCCAGCTCTCCCAGCGCGCTCGCGTGTGCGGATCGATCGCCGCGCCGCGCGCCTCGTAGAAGTCGATGCGCACGCGTCCGTAGTCCAGCGTGCGCCGCGCGCGCCCTGCGACGATCGCGCCGCTCGCGTCGCGCGCGCTGTGGCAGAGGGCGCACGTGATCCCGACTCCCGTGCGCCCCTCGACGTCGCGCGTGAGCACGAGCCCGGGCACGCTGCCGTCGGGCGCGCGCTCGACGCCCACGCTCGCGCCGTGCTCGGCATCGCGGATCGCGCGATCCCAGAACGGCTCGGTGCGCAGCGGCAGCTCGAAGAACACGCGCTCTCCGAGCGCGATCCACGCGTCGTGCGTCGTCGGCCGCGTGCCGGCCCAGAGCGGCGCGACGCGCTCGTCGATCGCCGGCGTCTCGCCGCGCGCCATCGCCACCGCGACCTCGGCGTCGATGCGACGGACGCGCGGGCTCCACACCGGCAGCACGTCCCACCCGCTGCGCTCGCGTCCGTACGCCGCGAGCCGCGTCTGCGAGTAGAGGTTCTCGGGGTTCGTGAGCGAGGCCTCGAGCGCATCGCGCCGCGCGCGCGCGTCGTCGAGGTATCGCGTCGCGTGCGCGTCGAGCCACGCATCGCTCCACGGCTCGAGCGAGGGATCGATCGGAGGCGTGGAGGGCGCGATCGGCTCCCGCGGCGCGTCACACGCGGCGATCAGGAGCGCGATCGCGAGCCATGCGCGCATCAGGTGACGATCTCGGGCTCCCGGCTCACCGGCGCGAGCTCGAGCGTCCGCTCGACGCCGTCGATGCGCACGCGCATCTCGATCCGGAGCTGCACGCCGTACGAGCGGTACGCCTCACCGCTGCCGATCGCGCTCCAGTCGGGCGCGCTCGTGTCGTAGCGGACGTCGAGCTCCGCGCCGGGCTCGATGCGCTCGTCCCACGCGCCGAACGTCTCGCCCAGGAAGACCTGCGCGCCGCGCGGCTCGAGCTCGTCGACGAGCTCGCCGTCGAGCGTGCGCAGGCGGATCGAGACGACCTCGAAGGGCACCGCCGCGTCGCCCTCACCGGCGCGGATCGCGAGCTGCACGCTGCTCTGCGTGCACCAACCACACGGCCCGTCCTCGGCGCAGTCACCGATGAGCCCGGGCTCGCGCGGTGCGGCCGGCTGCGCGTCGGGACAGTCCTCCGCGAGCGTCACCGACGCGATCGACGCCTCGACCTCGAGCGACTCGGTGGAGTGGCTCGCGGCACATCCTTGGAGCGTGGGCGCAGTGAGCGCGAGAGCGACGAGCAGCGAGCGAACGAAGCGCGAAGTCATGACGGTTCCCCTCCAGATCGCGGTGCCGCGTTGCAGTGCTCGTGCCGCACGAAATGCGGCAATTCTAGCCGGAATGCGTGTGCCGCGGCGTGCCGAGCGCGCGTGATAGGCTCGCCGCCCATGACGACGAAGGACCTCGTGCTGCTCGCGCTCGCCGCGGGCGCGCTCTCCGCCGGATGCGGCGCGGCGACCGATCACACCGCCACGCTCGCGCGCCTGCGCGACGCGATCGACGCACCGATCGCGACGCCCACGCAGCTCGAGGATCACAACCAGCTCGTCGAGAACGTGGTCCGGAGCGGCGCGCTCGACGGGCTGCGCCAGCACGAGGTGCAGGAGCGCATCGGCCGCGGCGAGGAGTGCGGCGTGCGCGCGCTCTGCTCGGAGCACGGGTTCCGCCCGAGCGACTGGGTCTACGACGTCGGCCGCGACCCCAACGATCCGCAGCTCCCCGCCGGCCCGACGCTCGTCGTCGGCTTCGATCAGACGGGGCACGTCGACGGCACGTACTACGTCACGCGCCGCTGATCAGTCCTTCAGCAAGTAGCGCGTCACCACGTCGGTGATCGTGCGGACCATCTCCTCGTCGTCGGTCTCGCGGCGCTGCGTCGTCACTGCGTGCGTGAGCGCGTCGACCATGTGCACCGCGACGAACGCCGCGAGTCGCGTGTCCTCGACGCGCAGCAGCGCGCAGTGCGCGTCGAGGTACGCCTTCGCGATGTCGATGACGCGATCGAGCTCCTGCTCGTAGCGCGCGAGCCGCCCGGTGCGCGGGATCTGCTCGCGCAGCACCTTCGCGAGCTTCGGGCGCTCGCGCTTGCTCGCGATCATCGCGCTCACGAGCGCGCCCGCGACGGTGCGCGGCGCGTGGTCGCTCATCGCGGCGAACGTGTCGACGACCATCTGGAAGAGGAACGCGGAGTGGCGATCGACGAGCTCGCCCACCAGCGACTCCTTGTTGGGGAAGTACTGGTAGAGCGATCCGATGCTCACGCCCGCGCGCTCCGCGACGCGGTTCGTCGAGAGCGCGTCGTACCCGTCGCGCACGAGAATGTGAGCGGTCGCGTCGAGGATCGCGTCGACCGTGTCCTGCGCACGTCGCTGCGAAGGCCGCTTTCTCGGGGTGGTGTCGGCGCGCCGTGCCATGCGGGAATGCGAGTGGAAGAACGTGAGCTGTGGCTCACATTCTATCTCGACCCGCGCTAGGAGGCACATCGCGATGTGGAAGCCGCTCAACTCGCTCTTGCTCGTGCGTGCGGTGCTGCGTCTGGTGCGCGACCCGCGTCGTCTCGACGAGGTGTTCCGCATCGCCGACGCGATGGAGTCCGCGGAGCTCGCCGCGCGCGTCGAAGAGGAGTTCCGGCGCCACCCCGAGCACCTCGACGCGCTCCGTGATCGGCCGCGCATCGGGCGCATCGAGGTCGCGAAGCTCGCGGCGATGCCCGAGGGCTCGCTCGGCCGCGCGTTCGCGGACTTCCTGATCGACAACCAGCTCGACCCCGAGGACATCGAGGTCAACGCGGTGCACAGCGACTTCGACTTCGTCCGCGCGCACCTGCGCGAGACGCACGACGTCTGGCACGTCGCGACCGGCTTCCCGACCGACGTCGCGGGCGAGCTCGGCCTGCAGGCGTTCTATCTCGCGCAGTTCCGCGCGCCGCTCGCGTCGATGCTGCTGACCGTCGGCATGCTGAACACGCTCTTCTACGCGATGGACGATCGCGACGCGCGCATGCGCGCGATCTCGCGCGGCTGGTTGCTCGGCAAGCGCGCGCGCTCGCTCTTCGGGTACCGCTGGGCGGAGCGCTGGGAGCGTCCGCTCGCCGAGGTGCGCCGAGAGCTCGCGCTCGACGTCGATCTGGTCGACGAGACGATCGAGTCGCTCGTCGGTCCCGAGCAGCCGACGGCGTCGGAGCTGCGCGCCGCGGCCTGATCAGCGCCAGCGCGCGATCAGCGCGGCGACCCAGCGCAGCGCTTCGTGGGCGAGCGCGAGACCGCGCGTCCGCATCATCGCGAGCGCGAGGCGAGCGCGCGCCGCGGGGCCGATCGGCGCGACGGCGAGCGGCGCGTCGATCAGCGTGGGATCGGCAACGGCCATCGCGAGCTCGGTCGACGCTTCCTCGAGGCGCACGCGGCGTCGCACACCGCTCGCCGCCATCTCCGCCACCGCAGACGGCCGCGCGCCCCGCGTCGCGTCCTGATCGCGCCGCTTCGCGTACGCGCCGGTCCGCTCGCGCCGCCGCATCGGCGCGACGTCGCGCGTGATCACGTCCGCGTGCTGCTCGAGCGCCGCGATGATCGCGCCGCGCGCCCCTTCGATGCGGTCGCCCATGACGCGTCGCACGTGGCGCGCGACCTCGTCGCGCGTCGCGAGCCCCCCGAGCGCGGGCGCGGCGCGCTCGAGCGCGTGGGCGAAGTCCCGTGCGCTCGAGAAGCGCGCTGCGCGATCCCGCGCGAGGGCGCCCGTGAGCGTCCCCTGCAGCGCGATCGCGGTGGGCGCGATGGTCGCGATCGGCGGCGCCTCGCGCTCGGGCTCGCGCAGGAGCGCAGCGAGCCCGCCCTCGAACAGACGACGGCCCGCGAGCATCTCCCAGAGCACCACGCCCATCGCGTAGACGTCGGTGCGCCGGTCGACGCGCTGGCTCCGGATCTGCTCGGGCGCGAGGTAGCCGACCTTGCCCTTCACGCGTCCGGGCGGCGTGCGCGGCGCGTGATCCGCGGTGCGCGCGACGCCGAAATCGGTCAGGAGCGCGTGCCCGTCGGTGCGCACGAGGATGTTCGCGGGCGAGACGTCGCAGTGCACGATCTCGAGCAGACGTCCGCTCTCGTCGCGCGCCTCGTGCGTAGCCTCGAGCCCGAGCAGCGCGTCGTGCACCACGCGCATCGCGATGCGCGGAGGGACCGCCTCGGCCTCGAAGAGCTCGCGCAGCGACGCGCCGTCCACGAACTCCATCACGAGCGCGCGGTTGCCCGTCGTGTCGGTCGCCACGTCGAGCACGCGGACGACGTGCGGATGATCGATCGCACGCGCGATGTGCGCCTCGTCGAGGATCGCGTCCGCGTCCTCGCTCGCGCGATACGGCACCTTCATCGCGACGCAGCGCGCGAGGCCGCGCGGGCCCGGTGCGCGCGCCGCCCACACCGCGCCCATGCCTCCGTTCGCGATGCGTGCGACCAGCTCGTAGTCGCCGAACCTGACGCCGCTCTCGCGTGCGTCTGCCTGGCCCCGGATCGATGTGGAGCGCGACATCGGCTGCCCTCCGGATCCGAAGTGGGAGGGCCGCGCTCGATCGGGTCACGCGCGCTAGGCGAGGTTGCGTCGCGGCGCGGGTGTGCTCGGGCGGCGGAGCATGCGCTCGAGGAGCGGCCGAGCGCGCAGCAGGCGGTGCAGCGCGATGCTGCCGGGCACCGTCTCGGGGGCGAGCAGCGCGAGGACGTACCCGCGACCGAGCGGCGCGGCGTGCGCGGTCGCGGGGCCGAGCACGCGCGAGACGTGATCGCGCTCTTGCGTCGGATCCGCGTGGATCCCGGCGCACGCGACCGCGCCCCAGCGCGCGACGTCCGCCGCGTCGACCCAGTCCGCGTGCGCGACGTGCTCGACGACGTCGCCGTGGCAGGTCGCGATGCACGCGATCCCGCCGACGCCGGCCGCGGCGTAGTCGAGGATGCGGCGCACCTGCGCGAGGGCCTTCGCGCTCTCGAACTGCCGGGGCACCAGAGCAGCGTAGCGCGGGTGGCACGGCGCGCGGAAGGTGGCTCGCATCGTGCGATGGGGCGCGGTCGTCCTCTTCTCGATCACCGAGGTGCTCATGAGATCCGCTCGTCCGGCGCACGTCCTCCGCGCGCCGGAGACTCGCGTCCCCGCTCTCGCGCTCGTCCTGGGGCTCGTCGTCCCCGCGATGCTCCTCGCCGGCTGCGACTGCAGCGGTCGCATCGACGGCGGGGGCACACCGTGCGTGACGAGCGCCGAGTGTCCGACCGGGAGCGCGTGCGTCGACGGCGTGTGCGACGGCACCGGCACGACCGACGGAGGCGCGATCGGGTCGTGCACGTCGGATCCCCCCGTGCCGGTCGCCGAGGCGTGCAACGGCCGCGACGACGACTGCGACGGACAGATCGACGATGGCGTGCTCTCGAGCTGCGGCGACTGCGATCCGTCGTGCGAAGGAGAGCACCTCGGGCCGGGCACCGGCACGCCGTTCGATCCCGAAGGCCACACCGACGGGAGCGAGAGCGAGGGCGTGGGGCTCGACGACGACGGCGCGATCGTCCTCGACTCGCGGCGCATCGAGACCGCGTTCATCTGGATCGCGAACACCGGCGACGGGACCGTCTCGAAGGTCGACACGCGCACTCGCGTCGAGGTTGCGCGGTATCGCACCGGTCCCGCGGGCGGCGCCGACGATCCCTCGCGGACCTCGGTGAACTCGCTCGGCGACGTGTACGTCGCGAACCGCGCGGGCCGCAGCGTCACGAAGATCTCGGTGCTCGGCGCGGACTGCACCGACACCGACGGCGACGGCGTGGTGCGCACCTCGACCGGGCCGACCGACGTGCTGCCGTGGGGCCAGGACGACTGCGTGCTGTGGAACGTGTCGCTGCCCGATGGCGGCATCCTCCGCGCGCTCGCTGCGCAGGACACGCTCGGACCCGACGGCGAGATCATCACCGCGGTGTGGGTCGGCGGTTGGGAAGGGCTCGCGTGGAAGCTCGACGGCGAGAACGGCGCGATCGTCGTGCGCACCGCGTCGCCGACGAACAACTACGGGTTCGCGCTCGACGGCGCGGGGAACCTCTGGATCGCGGGGCGCAGCGCGCGCGTGCTCGGGCGCATCGACACGCGCCGCTGCCTCGACACCGCGAGCTGCGACGTCGCGCCGTGCGGCGACGACGGAGACTCGTGCATCAAACAGCAGGTCTCGATCCCCGAGGGCCACAACCCGTACGGGATCACGGTCGACGCGGATCAGCGCGTGTGGGTCGCGATGCACGGCACCAGCACGATCGGCCGCTACGATCACGACGCGGCGGGCGCGCGGTGGACGTTCGTGAACGTCGGCGTCGACTGCCACGGGATCGCGGCCGACGGCGCGGGCTGGGTCTGGGCGGCGGGATACGGCGCGGGCGTGGTGCGGCTCGACGCCGACGATCCGACGATGTTCTCGATCGTCCCGGGCACCGACGGTCGCGGCAGCAAGGGCATGGCGATCGACTTCGACGGCCAGGTCTGGTCGATCAACCAGGGCACCGACGACGCGACCGTGATCGAGCCGGGCGCGACGCTCGGCGATGCGACGGTGACGACGAGCGTCGTGCCCGCGGGCATCGAGCGCTACACGTACTCCGACATGACGGGGCAGCAGCTGCGCCTCGCGACCGATCCGCGCGGCTGGTATCGGCGGCCCTTCGAGGGATGCCCGGAGGGCGCCGACGTCGAGACCGAGTGGCGCGAGCTGCGCTTCGAGGGATCGATCCCGCCCGGCACGCTGATGCGCTTCCGCGTGCGCACCGCGGCGACGCGCGAAGCGCTCGCGAGCGCGATGTGGATCCTCGTCGGCGAGGCGCCTCCTGCGACGTCGCCGCTGTCGATCGACGATGCGCTCGTGGCGGCGTCGGTCGAGCCGCAGCGATGGATCGAGGTCGAGGTGCAGCTCGAGGCGATGCGCTCGAGCGCGACGGAGATCATCTCGCCGCGCCTCACCTCGCTCACGGTCACGCGCCAGTGCGGCTCGCTGGTGTTCTAGTTAGTCGAGGATCTCGTCCACCGGGCGCAGGAGCGGCGGCGGCTCGGGGTCGTCGATGCGCTGCCTCAGGTTGACCTCGATCATCCGCGAGATCGCGCGCAGCGGGAGGTCGTTCGGGTCGGTGCCGAACGGCATCTCGATCTCGTCGCCGACCACGTCGAGCCCGAAGAACGCGTACGCGACGATGCCCACCGCGAACGGCGTGTAGATGCCGATCTCGTCGACGAGCCCGAACGGGAGCACGTAGCAGTACACCGCCGTGATCCGGTGGATCAGCGTGGTGTACGAGAACGGGATCGGCGTCGCCTTGATGCGCTCGCAGCCGCCCTGGATGTCGGTGAGCGACGTCATCGACTGCTCGAGCACCGGGAGATGCATCGTGTGGATCCACCCGCGCTGCCACGCCGCGCGGATGCGCTCCGCGGTGCCCTGCGTGATCGCGAACGGGCGGTTGCTCTCCTTGCGCAGCTGCTCGATCTCCTCGGCCGGCAGGAACGGCGCGAGCTGCGCGAGGTCGTCCTCGTCGCGCAGCGCGAGCCGCAGCGCGTGCGCGAACGCCGCGATCCGCAGCACGATCTCGCGCTGGAACGCGCGCAGCTCGCCCTCGTCGACGCGCGCGCCGTCGGGCTGCGTGCCGATGATCGTCAGCACCTGCCGCGTGAACGTGCGCGTCGTGTTCACGAGCGCGCCCCAGAGCTTGCGGCCCTCCCACCAGCGGTCGTAGCTCGCGTTGTTCCGGAAGCCGAGGAAGATGCCGAGCGCGACGCCGACGAGCGTGAACGGCAGTGGCTTCAGGTTCGGGTGCCAGTCGTGCAGCTCCTCGAGGATCGTCACGAAGATCGAGACGATGAGCACGCCGGCGATGCGGTACTTGGTCCGCGGGAGCTCGCTTCCCTTGTACGCGAAGACGAGACGCCACCACGAGACCTTCGACGGGACCAGCATCCGTGCGCTTCCTCCGCGGGCCCGTGTGTATCACGAACCCGCGGAGCAGACGCGGTCACAGCCCCATCTGCTTCGCGACGATGATCTTCATGATCTCGTTGGTGCCCGCGAAGATGCGTTGCACGCGCGAGTCCATGAAGGCGCGCGTCACCGGGTACTCGAGCATGTAGCCGTAGCCGCCGAAGAACTGCAGGCACGTGTCGATCACGCGCTGGCTCATCTCGGTCTGCCAGAGCTTCGCCATCGAGCACTCTTTGACGAGGTACTTCCCGCGCACGTGCTCGGCGACGACCTTGTCGAGGAACGCGCGGCCGACCTCGCACTCGGTCGCGCACTCGACGAGCTTGAACTGCGTGTTCTGGAACTTGCTGATCGGCTTGCCGAACGCGGTGCGCTCCTGCGTGTAGCGCACCGTGTCCGCGAGCACCTGCTCGGCCGCCGCCTGCGCGCCGATCGCGACGACGAGGCGCTCCTGCTGGAGCTTCTGCATCAGCATGAGGAAGCCCGCGCCTTCGTCGCCGAGCCGATTCTCGGCGGGGATGCGGCAGTCCTCGAAGTGCAGCTCGCTCGTGTCCTGCGAGGCCATGCCCATCTTCGCGAGCTTCTTGCCCTTCACGAAGCCGGGCCGACCCGCCTCGACGACGAAGAGCGACATCGAGCGGTGCGGATCGCCGGGCGCGTTCTCGGTCTTCGCGACGACGATGCACAGGTCGCAGAGGATCCCGTTCGAGATGAACGTCTTGCTGCCGTTCAGCACGTACTCGTCGCCGACGCGCTTCGCCGTCGTCGCGACCGCCGCGAGGTCGGAGCCGGTGCCGGGCTCGGTCATCGCGATCGCGGTGACGAGCTCGCCCGAGGCGCAGCCGGGCAGCCACTTCTTCTTCTGCGCGTCGTTCCCGAACGCGTGGAGGTACGGGACGATCACGTCGCTGTGGAGCGGGATGGCGAAGCCCGACTCGTAGGTCTTCGCCATCTCTTCCATGATCACGACGGAGTGCAGGAAGTCGCCGCCCGCACCACCGTACTGCTCTTCCATCCACGGGCAGAGGAAGCCCTCGGCACCGGCCTTCCGCCACGCATCGCGATCGACGATCCCGCTCGCGCGCCAGCGCTCCTGGTGCGGGATCACTTCCTTCTCGAGGAACTTGCGGAAGGACTTACGGAAGAGCTCGTGCTCCTCGGAGAACAGAGTGCGATCCACGGCGCGCCTCCTCGGCTGAACGGCGATTCAGTCGAGGAGGATACCAGACGCTAGAGCTCCATCCCGGCGCGGATGCGCAGCGTGGCGTGCGCGACGTGGAGATCCGCGAGCGCCTGGATGCGCAGCACCTCGGCCTGGAAGAGATCGCGCTCGGCCTGGATCAGATCGAGCTGCGTCGCCGCGCCCGCCTCGAAGCGCACGCGCGCGTCCTCGGCCGCGCGCTGCGCCGACGCCACGCCCGCGGTCGCCGCGTCCGTCCGTGCGCGCGCCGCGCCGACGCGCTGGTACGCGTCGAAGATCGACGTCTCGGTCTGCTGCACCGCGCGCTCGAGCTGCACCTCGGTCACCTCGGCCGCCGCCTGGCGTGTTCCGATCTGCGCCGGACGCAGGAAGTCGAGCGTCCACACGGCCTGCACGCCGAGCGCGTACGACCAGTTCGCGCCCTGGAAACCCGCGGCGTTCGAGCCGCTCTCGCGCGCGTAGCCGCTGATGATCGGCAGCAGCGACGTCCACGCCGTGTCGGCCGCGATGTCCGCCGCGCGCGACGCCGCGCGCGCCGCGCGCACCGCCGGGAGGTCGCTCGAGTTCGCCATGTAGGCGTCGAACGGCTCGAGGTGCGGCGGCACCTCCTCGAGCGACGGGCGCTCGTCGATCGGCGTGAGGCCCGTGAGGTTCTCGAGGTTGCGCGCCGCGAGCACCACCGCGAGCCGCGCCTCGGCGAGCGACTGCTGCGCGCGCGTCACCTCGGTCTCCGCGCGCGAGAGCTCGAGCTGCGCCGCGACACCGACCTCGACGCGCGCGGCCGCCGCTTCGCGGTTGCGCTCGAGCGCCTCGAGGTTGCGCTCCGAGGCCTCGACCACCGCGCGCGAGCCCACCAGCTGATGCCAGATCTGCACGATCGCGACGGCGACGTTCTGGTCGGCGAGCTCGAGCCGCGCCGACTGCGAGTCCGCGATGGCCTCGGTCTGGAAGAAGACCGACCAGCTGCCGATGTCGATCAGCGGCACCGTCGCGGTGAACTGCGCGGTGAGCGAGTCGAAGGGCTGGATGACCACCTGTCCGCCGGTCACCGGGTTCGTGAACCCAGCCTCGAACTCGTTGCGCTGGTAGCCACCCTGCGCGGTGAAGCTCGGCAGCAGCCGCGCGCGCGCTTCGTCGACCTGCGACTGCGCCTGGCGCAGCGCCGCGCGCGCCTCGCGGACGTCGAGCGAGCCGGTGCCGCGCGCGGCGAGGAACTCGCGCAGCGGCTGCTGCGCGTGGGCCCCGGTTGGCGAGGCGACGAGCGCCGTCACGAGCGCGACGAGCGAGAGGACGGGAACAACACGATCCATGTCGAGGGCCTCCGTGGGGTCCGAGCTGCTTGACGTCGAGAGCGCCCGGATCCAATGACTGACCGACCAGTCAATCAACGCGTCGAGTTTCTGATGCCGCGCTCGCCGAAAGACAACCAGGAGATTCGTGATGCCCGCCGAGAGGAGATCCTCGCGGCGGCGGCCCGGGTCTTCGCGGCGAAGGGCCTGTCGCAGTCGAAGATCTCCGACATCGCGGCGGCCGCGAACCTCTCGCACGGCCTCGTGTATCACTACTTCGACAGCAAGGACTCGATCTTCGGGGCGATCGTCGACCAGATGATCGCGAAGATCGACGCGGATCTCGCGTCGGACGGCGAGCTCACGGCGTACCAGCGGCTCGTCGCGGGCATCGAGCGCTCGCGCGACCGTGTCTGTGCGGGCGGCCTCGAGCCGGGCCGTGTCGTGGCGCAGGCGATGATGCAGGGGGTCATCCCCGATCACCTGCGTGGTCGCATCCACGAGCACTTCGGTCGCCTTCATCGCCGCATCGCCGAGCGCATCGAAGAAGCCCAGCGGGACGGCGACATCGAGCCGGATGCGGACCCCGTCGAGCTCGCCTCGGCGCTCGTCTGCCTCATGCGTGGTCTGTCGATGCGCGCGCCCGACATGCCGCACCTCCCGTTCCCCATCCCCCGGACGGACACGATTCTTCGTTTGCTCCGTCCGTCGTCAGCCCCACAAGACACGCGCCGTGCAACCCCCCGCGCGGCACGAGGACCGAATGCACGTCGCAGATAGGTACAGAAGACTCGCGATCACCCTCCTCCTCGCGTCGAGCCTCGCGGCGTGCGGCGGCGGCGGCGGAGACCACGCGCAGGCCTCGCAGCGCTCCGAGGCCGAGACGCCCGCGGTCGCGGTGCGCACCACGACCGCCCAAGGTCGACAGCAGCCCGTGACGCTCACGCTCGACGGCACCCTCGTCGCGGACGAGGAGTCGCAGCTGACGTCGGTCGTCGCGGGTCGCGTCGTGGAGGTCCTCGTCGAGCGCGGCGCGGTCGTCGAGGAGGGGCAGCCCATCGTGCGGCTCCGCGACGTCGACTACCGCCTGCAGGCGCAGTCGGCGCGCGCGCAGGTCGAGCAGGCGCGCGCTCGCCTCGGCATGGAAGAGAACGGCCCGGTGCCGCGCGCCGAGGACATGCCCGACGTGCGCGCCGCGCAGTCGGCGCTCGAGCTCGCGCAGGCGAACCTGCAGCGCGCGGAAGAGCTCGCGCAGCGCGGCGTGCTCGCGCAGCAGGCGCTCGACGAGACGCGCACCCGCGCCGCGCAGGCGCGCGAGCAATACCAGACGACGCTCAACAACGCGCGCGCGTCGATCTCCTCGCTCTCGGCGGCGCGCACGACGCTCGCGCAGGCCGCGACGTCCGCGTCGGAGGCGACGGTGCGTGCGCCCTTCTCGGGCGAGATCGCGAGCCGCAACGTCTCGGTCGGCGAGTACGTCACGCCGCAGTCGCCGATCGTCAGCCTCGTGCGCACCGATCCGCTTCGGATCGAGGTGCAGGTGCCGCAGCAGCACCTGATGGCCGTGCGTCCCGGGCAGACCGTGCGCATCGCCGTCGACGCGGTGCCGGACCGCACGTTCGAGGGCACGGTGCGCTACGTGAGCGCCGCGGTGCAGCGCGAGACGCGCGGCCTGACCGTCGAGGCCGTGGTGCCGAACCCCGAGCGCCTGCTGCGCCCGGGCCTCTTCGCGACCGCGCGCATCGAGACCGGCTCGCAGCAGGACGTCGCGGTGGTCCCGGCGTCCGCGGTGATGACGGAAGCGGGCGTCGATCGTGTGTTCGTCGTCGTCGACGGAGCGATCGAGGAGCGCGTCGTGTCGATCGCGGAGCGAACCTCCGAGGAGATCGTCATCGCCGAGGGCCTGCGCCCGGGCGAAGAGGTCGCGACCGACTCGCTCGATCAGCTCGGTGACGGTGTGCGCGTCGCGCCCGCGGGCGCGGCCACGGCGACGGCGCCCAGCGCGCCGACGCCCCAGCCCTGACGTTCGAGAAGGAGAAGCTCAGCGATGCAGTGGCTGGCCCAGGTCTGCGTACGTCGCCCCGTGTTCACGTGGGTGCTCGTGCTCTCGCTCGTCGTCGTCGGCGGCGCGAGCTTCTTCGGTCTCGGCGTCGATCGCTTCCCGAAGATCGACTTCCCCGCGATCATCGTGACGACGGTCCTGCCGGGCGCATCGCCCGAGCAGATCGAGACCGAGGTCACCGAGCCGATCGAGGAGCAGCTGAACTCGATCAGCGGCCTCGACGAGCTCACCTCGAGCTCGTACGAGGGCTTCAGCGTCGTCGTCGCGCGCTTCGATCTCGAGAAGGACGTCGGCGAGGCGTCGGAAGAGGTGCGTGACCGCGTCGGTCGCGTCGTCTCCGAGCTGCCCGAGGGCGTCGAGCAGCCGCGCGTCGAGCGCGTCGATCCCGACGCCGCGCCGATCATGTACGTCGCGGTCCGCACGAACCGCAGCGCGCGCGAGGCGACCGACTTCGCGGATCGCGTGCTGCGCCGCCGCATCGAGTCGATGAACGGCGTCGGCGGCATCGCGATCAGCGGCGCGCGCGAGCGCGAGATCCAGATCGTCACGGATCCCACGCGCCTCGCGTCGTTCGGTCTGACCGCGCGCGACGTGCAGGTCGCGCTCGCGCGCGAGAACGTCGAGATCCCGGGCGGCAACGTCGAGCAGGGCACGCGCACGTTCCAGCTGCGCGTCGCCGGGCGCATCGAGAACCCGCAGGACTTCGCGCTGGTGCCGATCCGCGAGCGCGAAGGGCGCGTCATCCGCGTCGGCGACGTCGCCCAGGTGCTCGACGCGGGTGAGCAGCCCGAGTCGAGCGCGACCATCGACGGCGAGAGCGTCGTCGTCCTCTCGATCCGCAAGCAGTCGGGCGCGAACACCGTCGCGGTGATCGACGCGCTCCGCGGGCGCATCGCGGAGATCCAGCGCGACATCCCGCCGAGCTACCGGCTCGAGATCGTCCGCGACGAGAGCGAGTTCATCCGCAACTCGATCCACGCGGTGCAGGAGCACCTCATCGTCGGCGGCTTCCTCGCCGCGCTCGTCGTGCTCCTCTTCCTGCGCAACGGTCGCTCGACCGTGATCACCGCGCTCGCGATCCCGACGTCGATCATCGCGACGTTCGCGCTGATCGCCGCGCTCGGTCTCACGCTGAACGTCATCACGCTGCTCGGCCTGACGCTCTCGGTCGGCATCGTCATCGACGACGCGATCGTCGTCCTCGAGAACATCGTCAGGTACATCGAGGAGAAGGGCTACGACCCGAGGCGCGCCGCCGTCGTCGCGACCAAGGAGATCGGCCTCGCCGTCCTCGCGACCTCGCTCTCGCTCGTCGCGGTCTTCCTCCCGATCGCGTTCATGGGCGGCATCATCGGCCGCTTCATGTCGAGCTTCGGCTACACGATGTCGTTCGCGATCATCGTGTCGCTCTTCGTGTCCTTCACGCTGACGCCGATGCTCTCGTCGCGCTGGCTGAAGGGCCCCGTGCGCGCGGGCCGTCCCTCGCGTCCCTCGCTCGAGCCCGAGACGCCGGAGGAGGACGACCTCGAGATCCCCGACCCCGCGCCCGGCGATCGCCGCGCGGAGCGCGAGACGTACCTCGCGTGGCAGAAGGGCCAGCGCAACGTCGAGGACCTCTCGGAGGTCGCGGGCGGTGCGCACGAGAGCGGTGGATGGCTCTACCAGCGCATGGAGCGCGCGTACATGTGGCTCCTCGCGCTCTCGATGCGGCACCGCTGGGCGGTCGGCATCGTGCTCGTGATCTCGCTCGTCTCGCTCGGGCCGATGACCGCGGCCGTGCCGAAGAACTTCCTGCCCAACGAGGACGAGTCGCGCTTCGAGATCACGGTGCGCGCGCCCGAGGGCACGTCGCTCGCGCAGACGCAGATCGTCAGCGAGCGCATCGCACGCGCGGTGCG
Source organism: Sandaracinus amylolyticus (assembly GCF_000737325.1). NCBI lineage: Bacteria > Pseudomonadati > Myxococcota > Polyangiales > Sandaracinaceae > Sandaracinus > Sandaracinus amylolyticus. The sequence goes on along the minus strand of NZ_CP011125.1, from coordinate 5,590,507 downwards.
CGAGCTCCCCGAGGTCGACCAGACCGTGCTCACCGTCGGCGCGCCGGCCGGTGATCCCAGCGGCCGCGGTGCGAACCAGTCGTCGCTCTACGTCCGGCTCGTGCCCGCGGATCGCCGCGAGCGCTCGCAGGACGAGACCATCGAGGCGGTGCGCTCCGACGTGCTGCCGCGCGTCACGCCGGAGGGCGTCGACGTGCTCGTGAACCCGGTCGCCGCGTTCGGTGGCTCGGGCCAGCAGGCCGCGCCGATCCAGTACGTCCTCTCGGGCCCGGACCTGAACCAGCTCGATCAGTACGTGCAGCGGATGCTCACCGAGGCGCGCCAGCTGCCCGGCGTCGCCGAGGCGAGCACGTCGCTCGTCACCGGCCGTCCTGCGTACGAGATCCAGGTCGACCGTCGCCGCGCCGCCGATCTCGGCGTGAGCGTCGTCGACATCGCGAGCGCGATGCAGCTCATGGTCGGCGGCGTCGAGGTCACCGACTACAGCGAGGCGGGCGAGCAGTACGAGGTCCGCGTGCGCGCGGACGCGGACTTCCGCAGCCGCCCCGAGGACATCGCGCAGATCACGGTGCCGAGCGCGACCGGCCAGGCGGTGCGCCTCAGCGACGTCGCCGAGATCGTGCCCACCACCGGTCCGGCGTCCATCCAGCACCTCGGCCGACAGCGCCAGGCGACGATCTTCATCTCCACGCGCCCCGGCGCGTCGGAGCAGGCGATCGTGCAGGGCCTCGAGCAAATCCGCGCCGGCCTCGACATGGAGCCGGGCTACGGCTCCGCGCTCTCCGGCCGCTCGCGAGAGATGGGACGCGCGCTCCAGAGCTTCCTGATCGCCGTCTTCCTCTCGTTCACGTTCATGTACCTCGTGCTCGCGGCGCAGTTCGAGAGCTGGATCCACCCGGTGACGATCCTCGCGTCGCTGCCGCTCACGCTGCCGTTCGCGATCTTCTCGGTGCTCGCGCTCGGGCAGTCGCTGAACATCTACTCGATGCTCGGCGTGCTCGTGCTCTTCGGCGTCGTGAAGAAGAACTCGATCCTCCAGATCGATCACATCCGCGGGCTGCGCCGGAAGGGCCTGTCGCGCGCGGACGCCGTCATGCTCGGCAACCGCGATCGACTGCGACCCATCCTCATGACGACCATCGCGTTCGTCGCGGGCATGGTGCCGCTGCTCGTGTCGAGCGGCGCGGGCTCGGGCACGAACCGCGCGATGGGCTCGGTCATCGCGGGCGGTCAGACGCTCTCGCTGCTGCTCACGCTGATCGCGACGCCGGTCATCTTCTCGTGGCTCGACGACCTCTCGCACTCGCGCGTGGTCAAGTTCGGCGGGCGCGTGATGTTGGCCCCGTTCCAGCTGGTGGATCGCCTCGTGTCGAAGAAGGAGACGCACGCGCCCGCGCACGCCGCACACCCGGCGCACGACGAGCGTCCGCGCGATCTCGAGGCGTCGGCCGAAGAAGAGTGAGCGCGCGTCCCGCGGGTCCCGGACGGAGCGCGCGTCGCGCGCGGACGTAGGGACCGGCGGGCGAGCCGATGTGTCGAAGTCTTCGAGGTCCTCGCGCGCGGTCCCGAGCACGGGCCCGCGCGCGTGGTCTCTCGACGCGCTCGCCGCGACCAGCGCACACTCGGGCGCGTGGCACGCAGCGCGTTCCCTTCGGACCCGAGCGGATTCGCCGATCCTCCGTGGAACGCGCCGCTCGACGCACAGGCCGCGATCCGCGCGATCCCCGAGAGCTCGACCATCGCCGGGATGTACCTCGAGCCGCTGGTGCGCGAGGCGCGACGTCTCGGGCGCGCGCTGCCGTCCGCGCGGCAGCGCTACGTCGCGTTCCAGTTCTATCCGCTGCGCGAGCACGTGACGGTGCTCGTCGAGGGCACGCAGGCGCTCTTCCCGGAGCTCTCGATGCGCGAGGCGCTGCGCAAGCTGGGTCGCGGCGCGCCGAGGGCGCTGGTGCAGACGACGCTCGGGAAGATCGTGCTCGGCACGGCGGAGGGCGTCCTGCAGTCGCTCGACGCGATCGCGAAGACGTACAACACGAACATCAAGCCGGCGCACGCGGAGATCGTCGAGTCGGCGCCCCAGGCGGCGGTCGTGCGCCTCGAGCGCGTGCCGTTCCTCCTCGACTCGCACCACGTCGGCGTGCTCGAGGGCGCGATGAGCTACGCGGGCGTGCGCGGGACCGTGAAGATCCGGATGCGCGCCGCGGACGCCGCGGACTTCCTCTGCGAGTGGTAGCCGCCGCGCACGCGCCACATCGATCGCGGCGGCATCACGGACGCCGAGACGCGACCGGGCACCACGCGCGCGCAGACGCGCCCCGCGCCGGCTAGTAGTTGTGCAGGACCAGCGACGGGTCGCCGCCGCGCTCGGCGACCATCGCGCGGAGCTCCTTCACCATCGCGCTCTGGCCCACCGCGACGAACGCCGCGCGCCCGAAGTCGCGCACGCGCTCGAGCACCGCGTCCTGCGCGCGCACCCCGCTCAGCGTGCCGTCGGGGCGCGGGAACGAGTAGTGGAGGCGCACGTCGACGCCGCGATCGCGCCAGCGCTCGACGTCCTCGGGGATCGCGAGGTGCGCCTCGCTGCGCAGGCCGTGATCGAGCGACAGCGCGCCCCAACGGCCGCGCTCGCGCAGCACGCTCTCCAGCGCCGATCGCACTGGGGCGATCGCGGTGCCGGTCGCGACGAAGTACAGGTCCCGGCCCGCCGCGCGGTCGAGCGCGAAGCCTTCGCCGGCAGGCATCGTGACCTCGAGCGGGCTCCCGACCGCCATCGCCGCGAGACGATCCGCGGCCTCGCCGCCCTCCGGGTTCGGCGTGCGGATCAGGAAGCGCAGCGCGCGCTCGTGGGGCGCCGAGAGCATCGCGAAGATGCCCTCGTGCAGCGGGCCGCCCTCGGTGCCCACGCGCACCCTGCAGAACTGTCCGGCGCGCTCGAAGCGCTCGAGCGCGCCCTCCGGCGCGTCGAGCTCGAGCGTCATCTGGTCCGCGGCGACCGGGCTCCGCGCGCGGAGCGTGCTCGGGGCGTAGGCGCTGAACTCGGGGAGAGGCATGCGGTGCTCGAAGAGCCGTACCGCGTGCCGCCTCGCACGTCGAGAGCCCAGACCGCGCGATGCGCACCGAGCGAGAGCAAGCGGGGTTGGGGCCCCGCGCGCAGCGTTCGGGGCGGGGGGCCCGAGCCGGCTCCGCCGGTCGGGGGGAGGGGGCTTCCGAAGACCCCTCCCGCAAGGAGCCGAGAGGGACGTTCTCTACTGCTCGAGGCGACGCTCGATGATCGCGCGGCGGCGCAGCTCTTCGAGGAAGAGCTCCTCCTGCCGCGTCATCGCCTCCTGCATCATCTCGCGGTACACGTCCATGCGGACGTCGTCGTACGCCGGCAGCGCGTCGCTCGCGAGATCGCGGTTCACGAGGTGCAGGATGAACACCGCGTTCGACGCCTCGCTGCGCACCGGCGCCGAGACCTCGCCCTCCTCGAGCGTCAGCAGGACCTCGGAGAGCTCGGGCGCGAGGTCGCGCTCCGAGATGCGGCCCGTCGAGCCGCCGCCGTGCTCGTCCATCGCGCTCGCGAAGTCGTCTTCGCTCTCGATGCCCGCGCGGATGTCCTCGGCGTCGCGCATCGCCTGGTGGATGTCGGTCGCGCTCGCGTCCGCGGGCAGCGGCAGGCGGATGTACTCCGCCTCGAACGTCGCCTCGCGACGCGCCCGCACCGCCATCTCGTCGTAGCGCGCGCGGACGTCGTCTTCGGTGATGTTCACGCGGCCGCGCACCCGCTGGTTGAGCACCTTGAGGCGCAGCAGCTGCTGGCGGACGTCGCGACGGTACTGCTGCGGCGTGAAGCCCTGCGCGCGCACCGCCTCCCAGAACTCGCGCTCCTCGAGGCCGCTCTGGGTCCGCACGTTGTCGATCGCGGTCGACACCTCGGACGTCGAGACCGTCACGTCCTCTTCGTCCGCGGCCTGCAGGATCAGGCGCTCGTCGATCATTCGATCGAGCAGCTGCGTGTAGATCTGCTGCACCGCCTGCATGCGCTGCGCTTCGGTCGGCGCCTGCATCGCGCGGCGCAGGAACGGCGCGGCCTTCTGGCGGAGGTCCGAGAGGAAGATCGCCTCGTCGTTCACCACCGCGACGACGCGCTCGATCACCTCGGCGTGTGTGGTCGCGGCGACCGAGAGCGAGAGCAGCGACGACGCGAGGACGAGCCCGACGAGTCGACGAAGGGATGTGCGGCGCGTCGTCATCGGCGTGCTCACTGCGGCGCCGGCGACGGCGCTGCGGGCGACTGCGGGCGCGGGCGGCGCGGCGTCGGCGTGGTCGCGGGCGGCGTCGTCGGCTCGGGGGTCGTGGGCTGGGTCGGCGTCGCGTCGGCGGGCGCGTCGATGTGCACCTGCGACAGGAGGTCGAGGTTCTCCTCGACGTCGGCCTCGCCGCGCAGCCGCGTCACCAGCTCCTCGACGGCCTGCTCGCGGCGCTCGCGCCACAGCCGGTGGCGGATGGGACGCGTCGCCTCCTCGAGGCTGCGGCTCAGCGCGGCGCGACGCCCCGTGAGCTTCACGATGTGGAACCCGCGCTCGGTCTGCACCAGCTCGGGGTGCACGCCGCCGATCGTCGGGATCGAGAACGCGGCGCGCGCGACCTCGTCGGGCACCGCCGGATCCTCGGGCTGGCGCTCCTCGGGGCGCGAGAAGAAGCGCAGATCGCCGAACCGATCGCGCGTCTCCGCGTCCTCGTTGTGCCGCTCGGCGAGCTCGCGGAACGCACGCACGTTCGTCGGGTCCTCGAGCACCTGGCGAAGCACGCGCTCTGCCGTCGCCCGGCTCCGGATGAAGATGTGGCTCGCGCGCACCTGCTCGGGCTTGTTGAACTCGCTGCGGTGCGACTCGTAGTAGCGCCGCACGTCCTCGTCGCTGACGTCCGAGAGCTGGATGCGATCCTCGTACTGCTGCTTGAGGAAGCGGCGGATGAGGATCTGCTTCCGCGTGCGCTGCACGTCGGGGAGCTCGTCGAAGCCCTCGCGGTCCGCCTCCTGCGCGAGGAGCTCGAAGCGCACCATCTGGTCGATGAGCTCGCGGCGGCGCTCCGGGCTGTTGTAGCGAGCGCGGAGGAACGGGCCCTTCGACGCGATCTCGTCGGCGAACTCGCCGACGGTGATCGTGCGGTCGCCGATCTTCGCGAGCGCCTCGGCGGCCTGGGCCTCGGTCAGGCCGTGGCGCAGCGTCGGCTCCGCGGAGGTGCCCGTCTGGGTGGTGGCCGCGGGGGTGTCGCCGTCGTCGCCGCACGCGAGCGCGATGGAGCCGAGGGCCGAGAGGGCGAGGAGGATGAGAAGGCGCCGATGCATGGGCGAAGCGTGGGGACGGGTACCACGTGGGCTCGGCCGAAGCCAGACCCGGCGTTGCGCGCGCGCCGCGGTGCGTGACGGGCGCCGCCGGGCCGGATGCCGCGCTTCCGAGGCTTCCGACGCGCGCCGGAGGCTTCCGACGGGCGCCAGCGGGCCAGATGGCGCGTTCTCGCGAGCTTCCGACGCGCTCCGGGAGCTTCCGACGCGCTCCGGGAGCTTCCGACGCGCTCCGGCGGCTTCCGACGCGCGCCGATCGGGCCGGAGGAGGGCGTCGGAAGCGTTTCGGGCCCGTCGGAAGCCTCAGCGGCGCTTCTTCTTGCGCTCGAGCAGGCTCTCCGCGAGCGAGGACGGCGGCGTGGGGCTACGGGGCACGTCGGGAGCCTTCTCGGCGGGGCCGGAGGGCGGAGGGGCGACGATCGGTGGCGTGATGTCCGCACTCATGGACGTCTGGGCGCGGGCGATCTCGGGGGCGACCTCGGGATGGGCGCGCTGCTTCGCGCCGCGCAGTGCCTCGAGGGTCGCAAGCGGCGTGGGCGCGACCGGCCTCCGCGCCGGCGCACGGAAGCGCGCGGGCACCAGGCGCTCGAGCCACGCGCGCGGCAGCACGAGCCGGCGCAGCGCGACCGAGATCAGCATCAGCCACATCGCCGCGAGCAAGAGCTCCTGCCACAGCGGCGCGTACGCCCACGCGGGCGCGGGGCGATCGACGAACACACGATCGAGATCCCCGAGGACCTGCCCGCCGGTGAGCGCGGCGATCTGCGCGAGCCGCGCGCGATCGGTGCCCTCGCCGCGCAGCTCGTCGCCGCGCGCGCGCACCAGGCCCGCGGTGCCGACGAGGCCACCGCTGCCCTCGTCGTCCGCGACCTCGCGCACGGTGACGAGGTACGAGCCGGGCGCGCTCGCGTCGAAGCGCGACTCGTAGCGACCGGGCCCGGTCTGCGCGAGCGGGACCTCGATCGAGCGTCCGCCCGGCGCCGCGACCGTCGCGACGAGCTCGAGGTAGTTGCGGTAGCGGCCGTCCTCGTCGATCGCCTCGACGCGGATCTCGCCCTCGCCGCCGCGCATCGCGAGGTGCACGCCGGCGTCGCGTCGCTCGGGCGAGCGCGCGAGGGTGCGCGCGAGCTGGCCGAACATCCGCGCGTAGCCGGGCCACGAGAGCCAGCTCCGCGCGAAGCGCGCGCCGGCGTCGGTGGCGAACACCGCGCTGCGCCCGACGCCCGCCTGCCACTCGAGCAGCAGCGGGTCCTCGCCGCGCGCGATCGCGAGCGTGCTCGAGCGCGGTCGCGCGTTGACGACGACGAAGCCGTCGAGCGCCGGCGCCGACGCGAAGTCGACGCCCTCGGTGGCCTGCGATGCGGCGCCGGGCGTCGGGCGGAACGCCTCTTCGACGACGGCGGAGCGGCTCGCGGCGATCGTCTCCTGCGTGAAGATGCGCGGGAGCTCGGTCATGTCGTCGACGATGTAGAAGCGACCGTTGCCGAGGCGCGACAGCACCTCGAGCTCGGGCGAGTCGGGGCCCGCGCCCATCGAGACGATCGACGTCGTGATCCCGGCGCGCGCGGCCTCGGTCACGAGCGCGCGGGCGCGGTTCATCTCCTCGGAGTCCGAGCCGTCGCTGAAGAGCAGGAGGTGCTTCAGCTGGGTCTGCTGCTCGCGCAGCAGCGAGTAGCTCGCCTCGAGCGCGACGTCGACGTAGATGCCGCCGCCGCCAGGCTGCGCGGCGCGGATGGGGCCGGCGAGCGCCGCCGGATTCGTCACCGACGTCATCGGAAGCGTCCACGTGACCTCGGTGTCGACGTGGGTGACCGCGACGCGATCCATCGGCGAGAGGAGCTCGGCGGAGCGCGCGGCCGCCTCGTTCGCGAGGTCGAGCTTCATCACGCCGGGCGCGACCTCGACCGTCATCGAGCCGCTCTTGTCGATCGCGATCACCATCGCGAGCGACGCGCGATCGCGACGGCGGCGCAGGTCGAACGTCGCGGGGAGCACCTCTTCGATCGGCGTGTACGCGTAGCCGCCGAGGCCGAACGCGTCGCGCACGCCGGTCATCAGGAGGCCGCCGCCCATGTCGCGCACGTACGCGCGCACGGCCTGCATCTGCTCCTGGGTGAAGGCGCGCGCGTTGAGGTCGGAGAGGACGAGGAGATCGAAGGACGCGAGCTCGCCGAGATCGACCGGCACGCCCTCACGGCCGCGCACCTCGACCTGGAGGCCGGCGCGGCGGATCGCCTCCGCGAGCGCGCCCGCTTCCTCGGGGCGATCGGAGAGCACGAGCGCGCGCGACGCGCCCGAGACGCGGAGGAACGCGCCGCCCTCGTTGTTCTCGGGCGCGCCGTCGGTGCTCGCTTCGACGGGCTCGATGAGCACGTCGTAGCGGTGCACGCCGGGGTCGCTCGCGACGTCGCGCATCGTCAGCACGTCGCCGCCGGCGCGCACGTGGGTGGTGCCCTCGGCGATCGGCGCGCCGTCGCGCGAGACGCGCACGCGGACCTCGGCGTCGTGGGTCGCGCGGGTGACGATGCGCAGCTCGATGGGCTGGCCGGGATCGGCGGCGCGCGGGAGCTGCACGCGCTCGACGGCGATCTCGGGGCGGGGCGCGCGCTCGATCGGGAGCACGTCGATCGCGATGCCGCGGCCGGCGGCGATCTGCGCGGCGGCGAGCGCGTCGCCCTGGGTCTCGACGCCGTCGCTGACGAGCACGATCCGCCCCGAGTGCTCGGCGGGGAGATCGGCGAGCGCGCGGCGGATCGCGGCCCCGAGATCGGTCGCGTCGCGCGGGATCGACGCGGTGGAGCGGGCGAGGGGAGGGCGCGGGGAGGGCACGACCTCGGTCGCGGCCTCGGCGCCGAACACGACGACGCCGGCGAGGTCGTCGGCGCGCATCGACTCGGTGGCGCGACGTGCGGCGTCGAACGCGTGCGCCGCGCCCTCGTCGCCCGGGCGATCGACGCTGCGCGAGCGATCGATCGCGAACACGACCGCGACCTGATCGAGCCGCGAGCCGAGCTCGAGCCGTGCGAGCGCGAGCGCGGCGCAGAGGGCGGCGAGCACGAGGGCGATCTGGATCGCGCGGCGGCGTGGCCCGGCGTGCGACGAGGGGAGCGAGCGCACGCGCCACGCGACGAGCAGCACGAGCGGGAGCCCGAGCGCGAGGAGCAGCGGCGCGGCGAGACGCAGGCTCACGCGGCACCTTTGCGCGTGGCCCAGACCACCTCGATCGCGAGGATCACGAGCAGCGCCGCGGCGAGCCACGGCCACGCCTCGCGCGGCTCGCGGCGCTCGCTCGCGCTCACCTCCGCGCCGCCCTCGCGCGACACGAATCGCGCGCGGGGCCGCACGTCGCTCTCCTCGCTCGAGAGCAGGTTGCGCAGCGCGTGCACGCGACGCCGGCCGACCTCCGCCTGGTACGTGCCGGGCACCGCGGGCACGTCGACGATCGCGACGCCGCCGCGCGCGGTGGCGGACGACGAGCTGCCGTCGGGCGCGCGCACGACGACGGTCTCGCCGTCGGCCGCGGGCACGCGCAACGGCTCGCCGATCGCGCCGGGCGCGATGCCGCCGGCCGCGCGACGCGCGCGCACGCGCTCGAGCAGGTTGCGCACGAACACGACGAACCCGGGACCGCGCGGCCAGTCGCTGCGATCGGGATCGAAGGCGACGATCGTGGCCTCGCCGTCGGGGCGCTCGAGCACGGCGACGATCGGGCCCGCTTCGCTGGTGACGATCGGGCGCGCGGAGGCGCCGGTGATCGGGCGCGCGGAGGCGACGCGCACGTCGCGGAACGAGACGAAGCGCAGGCGGGGATCGCCCTCGTCCCAGCTGACGATCGCCGGGCCGGTCGCCTCGGGGCCGAGCGTCACGCCGAGCGCGGCGTCGCCGGTGGGCGCGATCGCGAGCGCGTCGGCCGCGAGCCGAGCGCCGCTCGGCGGCGCGTCGGGGGTCGCGCCCGCGAAGACGAGGAGCCCATCGAGGTCGGGCGCGTCGGGATCGTCGGCGCGGCGCTGCGCGAGCGCCTCGGGGCTCGTCGCGAAGAGCTCGACGTCGCGGTCGGCGAGCAGCACGCGACGGATCGACTCGGGCGCGTCGCCGACGAGGAAGACGGGCAGACGACGCGCGCCCGGGCTCGGCGCGACGGCCACGTCGTCGAGCGAGAGCGCGTCGCCGGTGCCGTGGGTGCCTTCTTCGTCCGAGGCGAGCTCGACGCGCACCACGGCCGCGCGACCGGACGCGTCGGGCGGGAGATCCGCGAGCATCACGACGCCCTCGGCGCGATCGGGCGCGACGCGCACGCGGCGCGAGGCGACGACGCCGCGGCCTTCGACGATCGCGCTCACCCAGACCTCGGCGTCGGTCGTCCCGAAGCGCACGAGGCGCGCGAAGATCTCGGCGCGATCGGGCGACTCCTCGCTCGGCCTCGCGCGCACGTCGATCGCGACGATCGCGGTGTTCTCGCCGGCTGCGCCGACGCGCTGCACCTCGACCGGTACGCCCCCGGCCAGGACGACGTCGCCGTCGATCGCGGCGTCGGTGAGCACCACGATGCGCGAGCCCGCGCTCGCATCGCGGAGACGCTCGGCGGCGAGCGCGACCGCACCCTCGATGCCGGCGCCGCTGCCGCGGGTGCGGAGTCGATCGATCGCGCGCTCGAGGATAGAGCCGTCGCTGGTGGCGGGCGCGAGCACCGCGGCCTCGGCGCCGGCCTCGACGAGCATCATCGTGCCGCCCGGCGGCAGCGAGCGCGCGAGGGCGCGCGCCGCGCTCTTCGCGTGATCGAGGCGCGAGCGTCCGTCTGCTTCGCGCGCGGCCATCGAGGCGGAGGTGTCGACGATCACCGCGAGCCGCGCGCCCTGCGGGATCTGTCCCGCGCCCGCGGGACGCGCGAGCGCGACGGCGCCGGCGATCAGCACGAGCGCCTGGAGCAGGAGCGAGAGGTGCGGGATCAGCTTCTTCCACGGGCGCTCCGCGCGCAGATCGCGCAGCGCCTGCTCCCAGAGCAGCGTCGAGCCCACGACGCGGGCCTCGCGGCGCCGCTTGAGCACGTAGAGCAGCACCAGCGGGCCGAGCAGGCCGAGCCACGCGAGCGACGCCGGGGAGAGCAGCTCCATCACACCGCTCTGGCGGCGCCCGGTGTGCCGCGCGCGAGGTACTCGACGAGCACGTCCTCGAAGGCGCCCTCTCCGACGCGACCGTAGAAGAGACCTCGCTTCTTCGCGTAGGACTCGAGCTCGACGAGGAACGTCGCGAGCCGCTGGCGATAGGCGCGCACCGCGCGCGCGTCGAGCGAGACCTCGACCTTGCGACCGGTCTCGCTGTCGACGAGCTCGAGGTCGCCGCCCGGCGTGGGATCGAGCTCCTCGCGATCGAGCACGTGGAAGAGCACGGGCTCGTGCTTCTCGGCGATCAGGCGATCGAGCGGGCGCGTGAAGCCGCGCGGATCGAGGAAGTCGCTGAGCACGACGACGAGCCCGGGGCGCGGCGAGCGCGCGAGGAATTCGTCGACGCCGCGCGCGAGATCGGTGTCGCCCGAGGGCTCGAGCTCGTCGAGGAAGCGCAGCAGCGGGCCGACGCGCTTGCGGCCGCGCGACGCGGGCAACGGGCGCGACAGGCGCGCGGCGAACGGCATGACCGCGACGCGCTCGCTGCCCGAGAGCCCGACGTAGCCGAGGCCCGCGGCGAGGCGCTTCGCGACGTCGATCTTGCGGGGCGCGCCGAGCCCCATCGACGCGCTCGTGTCGACGAGCAGGTAGAGCGAGAGGTCCTCTTCGGCCACGAAGAGGCGCAGCACGAGCTCCTCGAGGCGCGCGTACGCGTTCCAGTCGATGCGACGCACGTCGTCGCCGGGGAAGTACGGGCGGTGCTCGGCGAACTCCGCGGACGATCCGCGGTTCCTCGAGCGGCGCGCGCCCGAGGTCGCGCCCGCGAAGCGACGCCGCACCGCGAGGCGCAGGCGCGCGAGGCGGCGCAGGAACTCGGGCTCGAGCAGCGAGCTGCTCACGCGGCGTCTCCACGATCGGGATCGACCGTCGTGGTCTCGGCCGTCGGCGCGAACGCGTCCGGGGCGGTCGCGTCGGCGGGCGCGCTGGGCGGCGCGAGCGGGGGCGTGCTCGCGCGTGCCGCGCGCTCCGCTTCGCTGCGCGCGACGAGGCGCTGCTTGCGCTCCTGCATCGCCTTGCGTGCCGCGACCCCGCGCGCCTCGACCGCGATCCACGCCGCGATCGCGAGCAGCCCGTAGCCGACGGCGGGCACGAGCGCGCGCGTGGCCTCCCAGAGCGGCATGTCGTGCTCGAGCCCGATGTCGAACGCGAGGATCGTCGGGAGGAGCGGCGAGAGCATCAGCGGCGCGGGGATCTCGCGGTTGAGGCGCGAGAGCGCGTCGTCGTCGATCACGAGCGTCATCAGGAACGGCAGCAGCACCGCGGCCGAGAGCAGCGCGAGCGTGAGCACGCGCGCCGCGAGCCCGTTGCGCAGCACGAGGCGCAGCCACGCCGAGACCGCCGCCGCGAACATGCCGACCGCCGCGTTGCCGACCGCCAGCGCGAGCAGCGCCGCGTCCGCCACGGCGTGCTCGCCCCACGCCGGATCGCGCAGCCAGCGCACGCCCGAGACGACCACCGGCACGACCGCGGCGCTCGCGATCACCGCGAGGAACGTGAAGCGCAACGTGGGGCCCGCGCCCGGTCCGATCGGCGCGAGGACGCGCCGCAGGAGCGAGGGCGTGCCGGTCGCGCGCGGCGGGAGCGGCGGCTCGTTCGCGAAGAGGAGCGCGACGAACGTCACGAGCAGCCCCGAGACGAGCGCGAGCGCGATGCCGGCCTCCGCGCAGTCGCGCGTCGTGCTCGGGCCCGCGACGATGCACGCGGCGAGCACGCCCGCGCCGCCGATCGCGGGCACGCACCAGATCTTGAGCGGCGTCGAGCGATCCTCGGCCGCGGGCTGCACCCCGGCGACCGCCGACGCGAGGAAGAACCACAGCGGCATGCCGAGCGCGTAGAGAGGGCCCATCACGAGGAACGCGAACCCGTCCCACGTGGCGAAGCGCTCGGGCAGCGCTTCCGCGAACCAGAACGGGCCGTCGAACGGCGTGCTCCACGCGCCGTGCGCGATCTCGCCGAGCGCGACGGTCAGCGGCCACACGAAGAACGAGTGCGCGCCCACGTAGACGAAGAACGCGAGGACGATCGCGAGCCACAGCGACTCGACGCGCGCGCTGATCGCGATGCCGAACGCGACCGCGGGCGCGAGCGCGATCAGCACGTACGCGAACCCGGCGAGCACGGAGAGCGGCGAGATGCCGCCGAAGAGGAACGCGAGGCCGACCACCGGCGACGCGGCGATCACGCAGAGCACGACCGCCGCGTACGACGCGAGGAACTTGCCCCACACGATGCGCGAGGGGCTCATCCCGCTGAGGATCAGCGACTCGAACGTGCCCGAGCGCTTCTCGCCGGTGATCGTGGTCGCCGCGTAGGCGGGCGCGACCATCGAGAGCACGACGCTCAGCAGCGAGAAGAAGACGTGGAAGACCTCTTGTCCCACCTCGGCGGGCGCGCGCTCGCCCGCGTTGACCGCGCCCCACGTCAGCACGAGCAGCGCGACGAGCCCCGCGGTCAGGTAGAGGAAGCGGATGAACATCGCGGTGCGGAACGTCGCGCGCAGCTCCTTGAGGAGGATCGGGTTGGGATCCTCGAAGGGCTTCGCGAGCCACGCCTTGATGCGGTCGCGCGGCGAGCGCGGAGGCGGCTGCGCGCCGGGCGCGTGACCGAACGCGCCGCTCGTGCGCTCGTGCGTCTCTGCAGCGGCGCTCACTGCAGCTCTCCCTTCGTGACCTCGAGGAAGATGCGCTCGAGATCGTTCTGATCGGGCTCGACTCGGAGCAGGCGCAGCTTCTGGGAGACACAGTGATCGACGAGATCGGCGAGCGTCTCGTCGCTGCCTCGGTACTGCACCTTGTACGCGCCGTCGGGATCGCGCTCGACCGAGAGCACCTCGGGGCCGCGCGCGAGGATCGCCTCGACGTCGGCGGGCGGTGCGAGCACGCGGATCTTCACGGCGCGCTCGGGCTTGAGCGTGCGACCGATCGCGTCGACCGAGCCACCCGCGAGGAGCCGGCCCTTCTCGAGGATCGCCACCGACGTGCACATGTCGGAGAGCTCCGTGAGGATGTGGCTCGAGAGCAGGATCGTCTTGCCGAGCGAGCGCAGCTCCTCGATCAGCTCGCGCATCTCGATGCGCGCGCGCGGATCGAGCCCGTTCGCGGGCTCGTCGAGGATCAGCACCTTCGGGTCGTGCAGCAGCATGCGCGCGATGCCGAGGCGCTGGCGCATGCCCTTGCTCATCGTCTGCACGAGGCGATCGCGCAGCGGGCCGAGGTCGGTCAGCTCCATCACCGCGCTCACGGTGCGCTCGCGCGCGCCGAGCCCGATGCCGTGCGCGGCCGCGAAGAACTCGAGGTACTCGACGACCGTGATGCGGTCGTAGACGCCGAACGCGTCGGGCATGAAGCCGAGCACCTTGCGCACCTCGGCGGGCGCCTCGACCACGTCGATGCCGTCGACGAGCACGCGCCCGTCGTCGGGCTCGAGCAGCGTCGCCATCATCCGGATCGTCGTGGTCTTGCCGGCGCCGTTGGGCCCGATGAACCCGAAGATCTCGCCCGCGGGCACGTGCATCGAGAGGTCGCGCAGGACCTGCATCGATCCGAACCAGTGGCTCACGTGCTCGACGCGGATCACGGCACACCTCCGTCGGGGCTCGCGGCGTTGGTCGGCGGTGGGAGCAGCTCGGTCGGCGTCTCTCCGGTCGGCTCGCCCCACACCGAGCCGTCGGTGGTCGGCGGCGCGGCGCGGCCGAGCAGGTCGTAGCGCGGCCTCGGGTGCAGGAGCACGAAGCGCAGATCGCGCTCCGCGCCGAACGAGGGCTCGCTCTCGACCGTGGGCTCGGGATCGAGGCGCGCCCAGAGCAGAGGCTCGCTCGGCGACGGGCTCGGCCCGCCGATGAGGCGCAGCACGCCACGCACGTAGCGCGCGTCGTCCTCCTCGAGGCCGAGCTGTCGCGCGATGTCGCGCGGCGTGGGGTTGTCCTCTTCGTCGAAGCCGAAGCCGCTCGAGAGCACCGTCGCCGCGCTCGCGGGGATCGGGCGCGTCGTGCCGGCTTCGACGTCGCCGATCGCGTAGACGCGCGACTCGTCGACGATGAACGCGGCGCGCAGCGGCTGCTGCGACTCGTTCGTGATCGAGACGAGCCGATCGCCCTCGTACGCGAAGCGGATCGGCCCGCCGAGATCGACGACGCGATCGTCGCGGAGGAAGATCGTCTCCCAGAGCCCGCCGCGCATCGACGTGAGGCGAGGGCGCTCGCCGGAGTGGTCGTAGACGAGCCCGTCGTCACCGCCGCCCGACGCGAGGCGCATCGTGCGGCCTCCCTCGCGCGTCGCGACCTCGATGGTCGACGGCGCAGTGAGGAAGTAGCCCGCGTAGGCGCGCGTCGGCGCGAGCGCGTCGCCCTCGACGGCCTCGACGATCTCGACGCGCCGGTAGCGCATCGTGACGCCCTTTCCGAGATAGCCGACGACGAGCATCACCGTGGCGCAGCCGATCGCGAGGATCGGCGTGCTCACGAGCGCGAGCGTCGGTCGGTTGCGCTGCAGCACGAAGCGGAAGTTCAGCGGACCGACGACGATCACGTAGAGGAAGAGCACGATGCCGACGAGGCCGAGCGCGGGGCGGTAGCCCTCGTTGGGATCGAGCGCGGCGCGCAGTCGCGCGAGGCTGGGACGACCGTCCCACCACGTCTGCTCGAGCGAGTCGACGCCGCGACCGAGCGTGAAGCGCGTCGACGCGGGATCACGCAGCGCGCGCTGCGCGATCGAGCGCAGGAGCTCGCGCAGCTCGGGGCGATCCACGTGCGGCGGCGCGCTCGCGTCGTACGCCGTGAGGTACACCGCGCCGGCGCCCACGCGATCGGCGCACCCGAAGCGCTCGGTGACGCCGCGCGCGCACTCGAGCGCGGGGAGCGAGCCCGGCGTGAAGTCGCCCGGGGCGAGGCGCTGCGTCTCGGAGAATCGCACCGCGCCGAAGGTCTCGCGGACGAGCGGCGTCGCGAGATCGCCCTCGCTGCGCGGGAAGATCACGAGGTGCCCGCCGGCGTGCACCCAGCGGCGGACCGCGTCGAGCTCGCGATCCGAGAGGCGCGTCAGCATCGGCGCCTGCGCGGCGAGCACCGCGACCGTCGAGTAGCCGAGCGCGTCGTCGGGCACGATGGGATCGCCCGTCGTGGCGTCGATCGTGATCGTGCCGATCGGCACCTGCACGGCGCGCTCGGCGCCGGTCGCAGCGCCGTAGTAGCCGGGGTTCTCGTCGGGCACCGAGGCTTGGAGATCGAGCAGCGTCGCGCGCAGGCGCGGAGGATCGGCGAGCACCACCAGGCTGCGCCCCGAGGGCGCGTAGGCAGAGCTCATCGACGTGCTCCCGAGCAGCGCGTCACCGACCTCGTAGCGCGCTTCGATCTGCGTGCCCGAGCCGTTCACGAAGAACGTCACGAGCGTGCGGCGTTGCTCGGCGGGCGGCAGATCGAGCGGCACGACGTGGCGATCCGGAGACTGGTTCCACTGGCTGGTGCGGACGAGCACGCGACCGCGGAACGTCTCGCGCGTCAGGTTGCGCACCGTCACCGCGACGGTCGCGTAGCCGTCGCCGATCAGCGCTTCGTTGCCGAGCACGCCCTCGACGCGCACCTCGACGGGCGGCGGCGGCTCCTGCGCGCGCGCCGGCGTCGCGAGCGACGCGACGATCGCCAGGAGCGCGGCGACGAGCTGCGTCGCGTGGTTCGAAGGGATCGAGAACGATCTCGAAACGATCGTCATCAGCCCTCGATCCGCTGCACGGCGGCGGGCATCTCGGGGACCTCTTCGAGGATCTTGCCGAGGATCGCGTCGGCGCCGAGGCCCTCCGCTTCGGCCTCGAAGCCGGGGATGATGCGGTGGCGCAGCGCGGGGAGGATCACGCGGCGGAGGTCGCTGAACGCGACGTGCGCGCGGCCCTCCATCAGCGCGCGCACCTTCGCGGCGAGCAGCAGCGCCTGTCCGCCGCGCACGCCGCCGCCGTACCGGAGGAGCTTGCGCGCGCTCGGTGCGGCGACGGGCAGCGAGGGATCCGTAGCGCGGAGCAGCCGCGCGACCCAGCGCGTGATCGGCTCGGCGACGTGCACCTCGCGCACGAGCTTGCGCATCGCGAGGATGCCGGGCCCGTCGATCACACGCGGCACCGCGCCTTCGATCGTGCCGGTGGTGCGATCGAGGATGCCGACGAGCGTGTCCTCGTCGGGCGCGGGCACGTAGATCTTGAAGAGGAAGCGATCGAGCTGCGCTTCGGGGAGCGGGTAGGTGCCCTCCATCTCGATCGGGTTCTCGGTGGCGAGCACGACGAAGGGCTCTTCGAGCGCGTGTCGCGTGCCCGCGATCGTCACGCTGCGCTCGGCCATCGCCTCGAGCAGCGCGCTCTGCGTCTTGGGCGTCGCGCGGTTGATCTCGTCGGCGAGGACGAGCTGTCCGAAGATCGGCCCGCGCGAGAGCTCGAAGCGCTTGCGGCCTCGCTCGTCCTCGACGACGACGTTGGTCCCGACGATGTCGCCGGGCATGAGATCGGGCGTGAACTGGATGCGCGAGAAGCGCAGGTCCATCGCCTCGGAGAGCGTGCGGACGAGCAGCGTCTTGCCGAGCCCGGGCGCGCCTTCGAGCAGCGCGTGGCCGCCGGCGAAGAGGCAGACGAGCACCTCGTCGACGACCTCGGCCTGACCGACGACGACCTGCGCGACCGCGTCCTTGAGGCGCGCCACGACCGTCGCGAACTGTTCGAGCCTCGTGTCCGTCATTCAACGCTCTCCGTCGAAGTACTCGCGCACGTGATCGCGATAGTCCTCGGGGATCGGGAGGCGCTCGATCGCGCCTTGCTCGCCGGTCGCCACGTCGCGGCCGGTCGCGCTCCCCTCGCTCGAAGCGGGCGCGTCCATGCCCTCGGGGTCGATCCACTCGACCGTGCTGCGCGAAGGCGCGCCGGCCCCGACGCGAGGTCGGACGCGCGCGAGCGGCCCGCCTTCGGCGCCGAGATCGCGCGTCGAGCCGCTCGAGCCGGCATGTCCGCCGCCCGCTCCGGGCCCACCACCGCCCGTCCCGTTCCCCCCGGCGGTCCCCGACCCCGAGCCGCTCCCGCTCCCGCTCCCCGACCCGCTCCCCGAGCCGCTCCCGCTCCCCGAGCCGCTCCCGCTCCCCGACCCGCTCCCGGATCCTCCGGAGCCGCTCCCGCTGCCCTGTCCCGCCCCCGAGCCGTTCCCGCTCCCCTGTCCCGCCCCGGACCCGGATCCGGCCCCCGTCGGCATCCCGCTCTCACCGAGCTGCATCTGCAGCTCGTCGAGGTGCTCGAGCGCGTCGCGCAGCGCGCGCTCCATCTCCTCGGCGGTCATCGGCTGCCCGCTCTGCTCGCCCTGCTGTCCGCTGCGCGCCTGGCTCGGCGCGACCGGCGCGCGCCGCATCGCATCCGCGAGACGCTGTCGCTCCTCGGCGCTGAGCCGGCTCCACGCGTCGCGCATCGCGTCGACCATCTCGCGGTTCAGCTCGCTCCCTTCGCCGTCGCGCTCCAGCCGCTCGAGCGCGCGACCGAGCCCCTCGAGCTCCGGCATCGCCTCCATCAGCTCGCGCGCCAGCTGTGCCTGCTCCGCGCGCCGCTGCAGGAGATCCTCGCGCTCGAGCAGCGACCCCGCGAGCTCCTCGTCACCGGCGCGCCGCGCCGCGTCGGCCGCTTCGCGCAGCGCCTCTCTCGCGCGCTCACGATCCTCCGCCTCGCGCCGCGACGCGGCGCGCTCCACCGCGCGATCGAGCGCCTCGAGATCGCGCTCCTGCACCGCGCGCTGCATCTCGTCCTCGCCCTGCATGGCCTCCGACGCGGCGTCCTGCGCGCGTCGTTGCTCCGCGGTCGGGCGCGGTCGCGCCGCTTCGACCGCGAGACGCACGCCCTCGAGCCGATCGAGCGCCTCGCGCCGCTCCAGCCCCTGCTCGAGATCGCGACGCAGCTCGCGCGCACGACGCGCGGCCTCGTCGAGCTGACGACGCTGCTCGGGCTCGCGCGCCTGCTCCGGCAGTCGCTCGATGCGCCGCAGCGTCTCCGTCTCGTCGGTCTGCACGACGTCGGTGCCCGGCGCGCGCACCGGCGTGCGCGGCGGGGGCACCATGAACGCCGCGAGGAACGTCGCGCACGCCATCGGCAGCGCCCACGCGTCCCCTCGCGCGATGCGCGGCCGCACGTCGCGACGCGACGCGCGCGCGAGCGTCTCGCTCCCCTTCACCACCGTCGGCGCGAGCGCGGGCGGCGCGTCCGCGCCGATCTCCCACGCCGTGATCACGGCGGCGTCCGCGTCGAGCTTGCGATCGATCCACGTGACGACGTCGGCATCGCTCGGCCGCGCGCGGCGCGCGCGCACGAGCCCGACGATCGGCGCGAGCCCCAGCAGCGCGAGCAGCGGCCAGCGCGGCAGCGCCGGCGCGACCAGCGCGATCGCGAGCGCGCCGGTGCCGAGCACCGCGGACCACAGCACGAGCTCCGCGAGCATCGCGCGTAGCACGAGCGCGCGGCGGACCTCCGCGAGCAGCTGGGGCAACCGGCTCATGGGCGCGAGCTCGAACCTCCTCGGTACGGACAGCGATTCCACGACCGATGAGACGCACGGCCGCGGAGAAATCGTGGCTGGATCATGGCAGCGATCGCGAGCCCCACGAACGCGAACGGCAGCCCGGAGGCTGCCGTCGTCGTGTCACGAGGCGCGATCGCCTCGAATCAGAACGAGACGTTGCGGAGGCGCCAGAAGAACGTGCCGTTGTCGGCCTGGACGCGGATGCCGGGGCAGCCCGCGGTGTC
Organism: Sandaracinus amylolyticus; assembly: GCF_000737325.1. Lineage (NCBI taxonomy): Bacteria > Pseudomonadati > Myxococcota > Polyangiales > Sandaracinaceae > Sandaracinus > Sandaracinus amylolyticus. Next base: position 5,571,268 of record NZ_CP011125.1, on the reverse strand, counting down.
GAGACCGCTCAGCTGGGTGACCGTGGTGCGCTGGCCGACGTACTGGGCCATGTCCGCCGCCCAGTTCGTGTCCGCCGTCACCATGCCGCCCTGACCGTCGCTGCCGGTCCACGGCGTGTGCATGCCGAGCACGACGCTCGAGCCGACCGCGACCGGCCCGTAGACCGGCACTGCCATGCCGCAGTCCTGCGGGACCAGCGCGCCCATCGCGCCCGCGACGCCGGGGATCGCGCCGATGCCCGGGATCACGCCGCCGCCGCCGAGCGACGCCGCCGTGACGGTCGCGAGCTCGGTGAAGCCGATCGTGTACGCCGCGCCGCCCGCGCTCGCGCTGTACGTGCCGACCCAGACGCGGTGCTGACCGGGGCCGAACGGTCCGGCGACGACCGGGTTGAGCCCGTCGCTGTCGTCGTTGCACGCGAAGCTGCCGTCGGCGCGCTGCACGACGAGCGTGGTGTCGCTGGACGAGCTCACGACGATGCGCAGGTTCGCGAACTGGCCGGTCGCGTTGACGATGTGGTTCGGCTGCGCGGCGATGAAGCCGCGGCAGTCGGGGCTCATCGTGCTCGCGGCGACGGGGCCGCCCGCCATGCCGGTCGCGGTCGAGGGATCGGGCATGAAGCCCGGTCCGATCGTCACCAGGCCTCCGCCCACGCCAGGCGGCGGCGTCGGCGGAGCCGTGCCGGTCGTGCCCACGCCCGGCGGGGCCGTGCCCGTGCCGGCGCCCGGCAGGCCGGGGATTCCGCTGCCGCCGAAGCAGCACCCCGCGAGGCCCAGCGCGAGCATGGCCTGCACGATCGATCGCTTGAGCATGTGCTTCGCTCCTTCTTCTCGGTTCACTCGTCCGGATCCCCCGCTCCGCGCGTCCACCTGCGAAGCGTGCTGAGAGTACGCCAACCGCTCGCGGATCTCGCGCAGGTTTTTTCCGCGTCGAGCGCAGGCCGAAACGACGCGCTGCGCGAGAGATCGCGGTGCGGACGAGCTTCAGCGCGTCTCGGGCAGGCTCTCGATCGCGACCGTGCTCAGCGACGACTGCGTCGTCACCGCGAGCGTGTACGGCGTGCCCGCCGCGTCCTCGCCGTACGTGCCGACGAACACGCGATGGCGGCCCGCCGGGAACGCGCCCTCGACGATCGGGTCGAGGCCCTCGGTGTCGTCGTTGCAGAGCACGCGACCCTCGGCGAGCTGCACGACGAGCGTCGCGTCGCCCTGCATGTGGACGAGCACGCGCAGGCTCGGCACGGGCGCGTCGACCTTGAGCAAGAAGCTCGGCGCGCTCGACACGTAGCCGCGGCAGTCGGGCGAGATCGACTCCGCGGGCAGCGGTCCTCCTGCCTGCCCGCGTCGGATGATCGGATCGGGGCGGAAGCCGGGCGCGATCGTGAGGATCTCGCCCTCCGCGGCCGGCGTCGGCGTCGAGGTCGCGGAGACGTCGGGCGCGGTCGCGCCGGCGCTCGGAGGCGGTCCGTTGAGCGCGCCCTCCGACGGCACGATGGGGCCCGTCGCGACCGGCGCGAGCGAGCTCGAGCCGGACGGCGTGGTCGACGTGCTCGTCGTGCTCGACGCGCCGCCGCACGCCGCGAGCACGAAGAGCGCGAGCCCTGCGGTCGCACGTCGCATCGAGCCGATCCTACGGCGCTGCCGCGCCGCTCTCCCCGCTCGCACCCGGCGCCGCAGGAGTGCCCTCCGCGGGCGCCGTGCCCTCCGCGGGCGCCGTGCCCTCCGCGGGCGCCGTGCCTTCGGCGGGCGTGCCTTCCGGCGTCTCGCCCTCGGCCGGCGCGGCCGCTCCACCACCGCCACCGGGCTCGCGCCCGCCGAGCCGGCGCACGTGACGCACCAGCGCCTGCACACCCGCCGGCGTCAAGCGATCGCCGAACGCCGGCATGAACCCACCGCGACCGAGCAGGATGGCCTGCGCGATCTCGCCGTCGGTGCGCTGCTCCTGCCACGACGCGCTCGCGAGATCGGGGATCTGCGCGACCGGAGGACGTCCGGGGCCGTCGCCGTGACCTGCCTCGCCGTGGCAGCTCGCGCAGAGCGAGCTGAACAGCGCCGTCGCGGCGCGTCGCTCCGCCTGCTCGGGATCCTGCTGCTCCGCCTCTTCCGGCGGCGCCGCGCGCGTGTCGCCGTCCGCGCCCTCGCGTCCCGACGGCACCTGGTGATCCGAGGGCTGCCACTCGCGCAGCTCGCGCTCCGGCTCACCGCACGCGGCGACGAGCACGAGGGCCAGGACGAGCGGATGGGCGCGCACGCCCGAGGCATAGGCGGCGCCCTCGGCGCGGGCAAGCTGGGTTAGGCTCGGGTCGTTGACGACGCTCGTCCTCGCCGTCGGTCCGATCGCGCTCGACGCGGAAGGAGAACGCGTCCGTGCGGGCCTCGCCGCCGCGCTCGGTCGCGCGCTCCAGATCGAGGTCGAGGTCCGCCCCGCGCTCACGTATCGCGAGCTCCTCGGGTGGGTCGGTCGCCGCGAGGTGCAGCTCGCCTGGCTCGGTCCTGCGCTCTTCGTGCAGGCCCATGCGCGCTTCGGCGTCGAGCCGCTGGTGCGCATGGAGCGCGAGGGGCGCGCGTCGTTCCGCGGCGCGCTCTTCGTACGCGAAGACGCCGGCATCACGACGCCCGAGCAGCTCGCGGGCAAGCGGGTGGCGTGGGTCGATCCCGACTCGTGCGCGGGGTTCCTCTTCCCGCGGATCGCGCTCGCGCAGCGCGGTCTCGATCCCGATCGGCTCTTCGCCGACATGCGCATCCTCGGCAGCCACGGCGCGGTGGTCGCGGCGGTCGCCTCGCGGCAGGTCGACGCCGGCGCGACGTTCGTCGAGCACGCCTCGCCCGACGATCCCACCACGCCGATCGCGCGCGCCGGGTGGAGCGGGGCGGACGTCCCGATGCGCGCGGTGCTCACGAGCGATCCGATCCCCGGCGACGTGATCGCGGCCACGCGCGTGCTCGACGAGCGGTGGCGCGCACGCATCGTCGACGTGCTCGAGTCGCTCGACCGCGAGCCCGACGGCGCGACCGCGATGCGCTCGTTGTTCCAGGCCGCGCGGCTGGTGCGCGCGACGAGCGACGACTACGCGCCGGTGCGCGACGCGCTGCGCGCCGCGGGCGTGAAGATCTGAGGCTCGACCGGCGCCACGTGTGGCGCTGGGATCGCGTCGGAGTACGCTCGCGCACCATGCGCACCTGGGGCTTCCGCATCCTCCGCGCGACGTTCATGGCGATCGTCGCCTGGCTCCTCTACCAGGTGCTCGATCACTACGATCGCGCGTGGCTCTTCGTGCCGATCGCGATCGGCGTGCTCGCGCTCTGGCTCGCGGAGCAGGCGCGCCGCGCGTGGACGCGCAAGAAGAAGGAAGCGGACTGGGATCGCTGGGAGAGCGCGGTGGTCGATGCGTCGCTGCGCCCGCGCGCGATCATCGAGGTGAAGCAGGCGCTCGCGCGCTCGCAGCGCCTCGGGCCGCGACTGCGTCAGGAGCAGGCGCACCTCTCGGTGGTGCTCGCGGAGCTGCTCGACGCGAGCGGTCGCCCCGAAGAGGGCGCGCGTGTCCTCGCGCGCGTGGACCTCGACGCGCTCTCGCCGTCGCAGGCGGTCGTGGTGCGGCACACGAAGATCGCGTCGTACCTCTCGGCGGGCATGATCGACGACGCGCAGGCCGCGCTCGCGGTGCGCGGCAAGGCGAGCGACGAGCCCGACATGGAGGCGCGTCTCGATCTGCTCGGCGGGATGATCGCGGTCGAGCGCGGCGAGCTCGACGATGCCCTGAAGATCGCGACCGACGTCGAGGCGCGGCTCGAGGACGCCTCGGTCAAGGCGGAGGCGCGCGTGCTGCGTGCGGCGGCGCTGGATGCGAGAGGTGATCACGAGGGCGCGATCACCACGCTGCGCACGCTCGACGACGCGACGCTGTTGTCGCTGGAGATGCTCGGCTTCCGCCGCGTGCGCGGCCTCGCTGCCGAGGCGCGCGCACCGATCGCGGGAGCGAGCGAGGATCAGCCGGGCGAGAGGTAGACCGCGATCCCGAAGAGCGCCGGGATCAGCACCGAGAAGAGCACCATCCCGATCATGAAGCCCGCGTCGTCGTTCTTCTGCTGCTGCGCCATCTCGACCTTCGCCTCCGTGGAAGAGCGGGCGCGAGCCTAAGGGCGAAGTCCGCTCGCGTCGAGCCCACACGTCGGTGTGGGGAGGAGCCGAGGCGTGTCCGCCCGGCGACCGCGTCGTGGCCGGGCAGCCACGCGCGCCGCGCGCCGTCCACGATGTTCCCGGCCGGAGGGCGCAGGCGCGCCGGTTGCCATCGTAGCCTCGCTCATGGCGACCTCCGCGCCCTCGTCCGAGCCTCCTCCGTCCCCAGGCCCGTACCGCACGCCCGCGGGACCCACTGCGCCGAGCCCGCGACGCGTCCCCGTCGTGGTCCTGGTCGCGGGTGTGCTCCTCGTGCTCGGCGTGATCATCGCGCTGATCCCGAGCGGCAGCCGGCGCTCCGCGACGCTCCGGGACGCGCCGTGGCAGGCGCTCGACGGCATCTCGCAGTTCCCGCCGCCCGAGCCGGAGGTCCCGCCCGCGACGCCGCTGGCGCCGCTCTTGGTCGCCGACGCGCCCGACGCGCTCGCGATCCTCTCGCCGCGTGAAGGCGCGACGCGCGTGGAGCGCGGCGAGACGCTGCTCGTGCGCTTCAACCGCCCGATGGTGCGCGGCTCCGAGGTCGGTCGTGCGCTCGAGCATGCGCCCGTCTCGTTCGAGCCCGCGGTCGCGGGCAGCTGGCGATGGGCGACGCGCAGCAGCCTGCTGTTCACGCCCGCGGTGACGGCGTTCGATCGCAACGTCGAGGCCTCGCTCGTCGTCGAGGAGGAGCTCGCCTCGCTCGACGGCGACGCGCTCTACGACGACACGCCGCGCGTCATCGTGTTCGACGGATCGCCGCGCCTCGTCGGGCACCAGCCGAGCGTCGCGGAGGGCGAGCCGCTCGCGCTCACGTTCGACGCGCAGGTCTCGGCCGCGGAGCTCGCGCAGGAGATCTTCGCGTGGGAGGTCGAAGGCCGACGTCCGATCCCGCTGCGCATCACCGCGGGCGGCTTCGAGCCCACGACGGCCGAGGACGCGCCGCAGCGCTTCCGCGTCGATCTCGCGCTCGGTCGTCCGCTCGAGGCGGGCGCGCAGATCGCGGTCGCGCTCGCGCCGCGCTGGAGCGGCTACGGAGGGTCGTACCCGCGCGTCGTGCAGTTCGCCCTCGCGCCGCGCCCGCGCTTCACCGGGATCGGCTGCGAGGAGAGCCGCTGGGGCACCGCGCGCTGCACGTTCACCGAGGATCCCGGGCAGATCGTCGACATCGGGCCGGCGCTGCGGCTGCTCGCGAGCGAGCGTCTCGCCGCGCTCTCGCCGAGCGACGTGCGCGTGGCGCCCGCGCTGCGCGACGTCGACGTGCGCGTCGAGGGGCAGGGCGCGGAGCAGGGGCGCGTCGTCGCGATCCGCGGCGAGTGGGAGCCCGATCAGGTCTACGAGGTGCGCCTCGGCGCGGTGCAGACCGAGGGCGGAGATCGCGTGGTGCCGCTCGCGCCGCTCGCGGTGCGGAGCGCGGGTCACCCGCCCACCGTGCAGGCGCCGGGCGGCACGCTCGTGTACGAGCAGGACGCGCCGATCGCGCTGCACGTGCGCGGCATCCACGTCGACGAGGGACGCGCGCTCGTGCGCACCGTGCCCGAGGGGCGCGAGGTCGACGCGCTCGTGTCCCCCGCGTCGTTCGTCGCGGCGGAGCCGATCGAGATCGCGCTCCCGACGATCCTCCCGGACGCACGCGCGAACCGCTGGGGGCGCGGCACGCTCGACGCGCGCGACGCGAGCGGCGGCGCGCACATGATGGTGGTCGCGTTCCAGCCTGGCGCGCGCGGGACGGCGTCGGATCTGCAGGCGGCGTTCGTGCAGTCGACCGATCTCGGCGTCACCGCGGAGGCGCTCGATCGCGGCGTGCTCGTGTGGGTGAGCTCGATCGCGCGCGCGACGGCGATCGAGGGCGCGCGCGTCGAGCTGCGGAACGTCTCGGGCGGGCTCGTCGCGGAGGCGACGACCGACGCGAACGGCGCGGCGTGGGTGCGCAGCGATGGGCGGCGCGGATCGACGATCCAGTGGAGCCCGCTCGCGGAGACCACGATGATCGTGGTGCGCGCGGCCGGTGATCGCGCGGTGCTGCAGCTCGATCCGCGGCGCGGCGTGGGGCCTGGCGCGCTCGGGGTTCCGCAGAGCGGTGGCGCGCCCGACGAGGACGAGGGCGTGGTGCGCGCGACGGTGATCGCGGATCGCGGTGCGTACCGCCCGGGCGAGCCGATGTCGGTGCTCGCGATCGCGCGCCGCATGGAGGGTGCGAGCGCGACCCCGCCGAGCGATCGCCCGGTTCGGTTCCGGCTGATGGGCGGCAGCGAGACGCCGATCGCCGAGGCGAGCACGCGGCTCGAGCGTGGCCAGGCCGACGCGAGCTGGACGCTGCCCGAGGGCGTGATGCTCGGAACGCATCGACTCGAGCTGATCGATACCCAGGGGGCATCGCTCGGATCGACGAACGTCACGATCGCCGAGTTCCGCCAGCCGCGCTTCAGTGTCGATCTCGCGGCGCCGAGCGGCGACGTGCACGGCGGTGACGCGCTCTCGATCGCGGCGACCGCGCGCTACCTCTTCGGCGCGCCGCTCGAGGGCGCGACGATGCGGTGGTCGATCGCGCGCGAGGGCGTGGCGCCGGTGCCGGTGCGGTGGAGCGAGTACGCGTTCGGTCCGGCGTCGGGCGCGGCGCGGGCGGGCACGCTGGCGGAGGGCGAAGCGACGCTCGATCGCGAGGGCGCGGCGACGCTCGGCGCGGAGGTCTCGCTCGCGTCGCCGGTGCGCACGCGCTTGCGCGTCGAGGCCGAGGTCACGGACGCGACGGGACAGACCACGAGCGCGTCGCGCTCGATCGTCGCGTACCCGGCGAGCTTCGAGGTCGGCGTGCGGCGGCCGCGCTCGTGGGTCGGCCTCGGGAGCGAGCTCGCGATCGACGCGATCGCGATCGATCACGCGGGCGAGCCGGTCGCGGCGCGCGCGATCGAGGCGCGCTTCGTGCGCGAGGGCTGGCACGGCTGGTGGGAGTGGCACGACGGCGCGGAGCAGGAGGACGAGGGCGCGTACCAGCTGCGCCGCGGTCAGCGTCGCGACGTCGCGCACACGTGCGATCTCGAGAGCGCGCTCGAGCCGGTGCGCTGCGCGTTCACGCCGGCGCGCGCCGGTACGTACGTGCTCGAGGTCGAGGGACGCGACGAGGCCGGGCGCACGACGCTCGCGCAGACGCGCGTGTACGTCGCGGGGCCCGACGAGCACCCGGATCGTGATCCGCCGGGCGCGCCGATCGCGCTCACGCCGGCGCGCGAGGAGTGGAGCGTCGGCGAGGAGGCGGAGCTCGCGTTCGAGTCGCCCTGGGAGGGCGCGGAGGCGCTGATCGCGGTGCACCACGGCTCGCTGCTCTCGTTGGAGCGTCGTCGCGTCGGCGCGGGTGGTCAGGTGGTGCGCGTGGCGCTCACCGACGCGATGGTGCCGAACGTGTTCGTGACGGTCGCGCTCGTTCGTCCGCGCACGGGTGAGCCGGGCGAACGCATCGATCTCAACGCGCCCGATCTGCGGTTCGGGAGCGCGAGCGTGCGCGTTCGTCCGCGCACGTCGCGGCTCGAGGTCGCGATCGAGACCGAGGGCGCGGCGCGCCCCGGCACGCGCATGCCGATCGCGGTGCACGTGCGCGACGAAGAGGGACACGACGTGCGCGGCGCGCGCGTCGCGCTGTGGGCCGTCGACGAGGGCACGCTGCGCCTCACCGGGTACCAGACGCCCGACGCGACGGGCGGGCTCTTCGTCGAGCGCGGCGCGGCGTTCGCGCTCGAGGATCTGCGTCGCGCGCTGGTCTCGCGGATCGATCCGTCGATCGAAGCGGAGGCGAGCGGCGACGGTGGGTACGCGGAGGGCGCGATGGATCTCGAGGAGCGCGAGCGCTTCGATCCGACGCCGCTCTGGGCGCCGCGGCTCGTCACCGGTGCGGATGGAGTCGCGCGCGCCGAGCTCGAGCTGCCGGCGCGCCCGACCGAGTACCGCGTGATGGCGATCGCGATCGACGACGGCTTGCGTCGCGGGCGTGCGTCGGCGTGGGTCGTCGCGGAGCAGCCGCTCGTCGTGCGCGCCGCGTTCCCGCGCTTCGCGACCGAGGGCGATCGCTTCGAGGCGGTCGCGTTCGTGCACAACGCGGGGGAGCGCGAGATCACCGCGCAGGTACGGTTCCACGTCGGCGGGGAGGCGCGCGAGGCGCGCACGATCACGATCGCCGCGGGCGGCGAGGCGCGGGTGAGCGAGCCGATCGCGGCGACGAGCGTCGGCGTGATGCCGCTCCGGGTCGAGGCGAGCGCGAGCGTCGACCGCGAGCCCGTCGCGCACGAGGACGGCGCGCGCGTCCCGGTCGTGCCCGCTGCGCGATGGGTGCGTCGTCGCGCGGTCGTCGGTGGCAGCGGCGAGCGCGCGCTCGATCTCGCGTTCGGGCAGAGCCCGCGCGGCGAGCTGCGCGTCGCGGTCGCGTCGCATCCGTTCGTCGGGCTCGACGGCGCGCTCGACGCGCTGGACGAGAGCGGGTGGGGCGGCACCGAGGTCGAGGCGTCGCGCTTGCTCGCGATCGCGAGCTACCTGCGCATGTCGGAGGGGCTGCGTCGCGGCGGTCGGGACGAGGCGGAGCTGCGATCGCGGGCGGCGCGCGCGATCGACGCGATCATGCGCACGCGCACCATCGACGGAGGGTTCGCGCGATGGAGCGCCGACGAGGGCACTCAGCCGCACGAGACGGTGCTCGCGCTGCGCGCGCTGATCGAGGCGCAGCGCGCGGGGCTGCGCGTCCCCGAGGGCGTGCGCGAGGCCGGGCTGCGCCGTGTCGAGCAGCTCGTCGAGATGGGCGCGTTCGGTGAGACGTACGGGCGAGCGGGCCAGGAGAGCTGGGCGCTCGCGCTGCGCCTGCTGGGCGAAGCGGGCACGCGCGGTGGGCCGCTCGACGCGCTCTACGAGCAGCGCGAATTCGCGTCGCCGGCGTCGCTCGCGTGGCTCGCGCTCGCGCTGCCCGAGGGCAATCGTCGTCGCGAGACGGCGCTCGCGCTCGCCGTGCACCGGCTCTTCCCGGAGCTCGAGATCGCAGGGCTCGAGTCGAGCGCACGGTCGAACGCGGGCGCGCCGCGCGCGGTGTACGTCGAGCACGACGTCGCGGCGATCGCCGCGGTGCTCGAGGCCGCGTCGATCGTCGACGGCGGAGAGCAGTGGATCCGCGAGCTCGCGACGGAGCTGCTGCGGATCGGCGGCGCGCGACAGGACGGGCTCGGCGCGCCGACGGACGTCGCGGCCGCGATGGCCGCGCTCTCCGCGTGCGCGCAGCGCTTCGGGCGCGAGGGTGATCCGCTCGACGCATCGCTCGTGATCGGCGATGGCGCGATCGAGGCGCGCGTGCGCGGCGACGAGGGCGCTCTCTTCGACGTGCCGTGGTCGCGGGTGCAGGGCGCGCGCCGGCTGCTCGCGCGCGGTGGGGGCGCGGAGGATCCGATCTTCGTCGCGCTCGATGCGCGGTGGGCGGTGCCGATCGGCGAGGCGGACGACGTCGCGCGCGGTCGCGCGGTCGCGCTCCATCGTGTGCTCGAGACCGCGGCGGGCACGCCGATCGAGCCGGGCGCGCGCATCCCGCTCGGCACGATGATCCGGGTGCGGCTCTTCGTGCACGTGGAGAACGGAACGTCGGATCGCGTCGCGGTGCGCGATCCGCTCGGCGCCGGGCTCGAGAGCGTCGACGCGGGGCTGCGCACGACGCCGCACGCGTCGCTCATGGCGCTGCTCGGCGCGAGCCCCGACGACGACGCGACCGACGCGCGCGGGTTCCACGCGATGCGCACGCTCTCGTACGTCGAGCACCGGCGCTTCGACGTGCACGCGACGACCTTCTATCTGTCGTCGCTGCCGCCGGGGCTGCACGAGCTGACGTACGCGGTGCGCGCGACCACGCCGGGCGAGTTCGTCGTGCCGCCCGCGTCGGTCGAGGCCCTGCGCGACGATGCGTTCGTGGGGCGGAGCACCGCGCTTCGCGTGATCGTCGAATGAAGGCAGCACGGTGGCGCATCGCGCGGCGTGGGCTCGCGCTCGCCGTCGGGCTCGCGCTCGCCGCGTGGATCGGACTGCCCGATCCGCTGATCGAGACCTCGCGCTTCCTGCACTACGAGGACTCGGTCGAGATCGCGGATCGTCACGGCGCGCCGCTGCGCTTCGCGCGCAGCGGCGCGTCCGATCGCCGCTGGGTCCCGCTCGCGTCGATGTCGCGCGACCTGATCGACGCGGTCGTCGCCGTCGAGGATCAGCGCTTCTGGGAGCACGAGGGCGTCGACGTGCGGGGCACGTTCCGCGCGCTCGTCTTCAACTTCGTGCCTGGCTACCGCTGGAGCGGCGCGTCGACGATCACGCAGCAGCTCGTGAAGCTCGTGTACGGAAGGCCGCACGGCGTCGCGTCGAAGGGCGTCGAGATCGCGCGGGCGCTCGCGCTCGAGCGCACGTTCTCGAAGGACGAGATCCTCGAGCAGTACCTGAACCGTCTGCCTTACGGGAACGGCATCGAGGGCGTGGAGCGCGCGAGCCAGGCGTACTTCGGGCACTCGGCGTCGGAGCTCACGCTGTCCGAGGCGGCGCTGCTCGCGGGGATCCCGCAGGCGCCGAGCGCGACCGAGCCGCGCCGTCATCTGCCGCGCGCGATGCGACGCCGCGCGCTCGTGCTCTCGCGGCTCGAGGCGCTCGGGCTGCGGAGCGCCGAGGAGATCGCGGCTGCGCGCGCCGACGAAGTGCGGGTCGTGCCGACGCCACCGCGGCCCTGGCGCGCTGCGCGGTTCGTCGACGTCGTGCAGCGCGAGCGCGCGCGCGGCGCGCTGATCGCGCGCGGAGGATCGCTGCGCACGTCGCTCGATCTCGCGCTCCAGGATCGTGCGGAGCAGCTGCTCGAGGCCCGGGTGCGCGAGCTCGCCCCGCGCGGCGTGGAGAACGGCGCCGCGATCGTGATCGCGAACGCGAGCGGCGAGGTGCTCGCCTACGTCGGCGCGGCGCGCCGCGGCCACGACGCGCCCGGCGGAGCGCTCGATCTCCTGCGCGCGCCGCGTCAGCCCGGCTCGACCCTGAAGCCGTTCGTCTACGGCTTGCTCTTCGAGCGCGGCGGCACCGCGGCGAGCGTGCTCGACGACGTCGCGACGCCGATGACCGGACGCGCCGGCGTGCTCTACGCGCCGCGCGACTACGACGGGACCGAGCGCGGCCCGGTGCGCGCGCGGGTCGCGCTCTCGTCGTCGCTCAACCTCGCGGCGCTCGATGCCGCGCGGCGCGTGGGCCCCGATCGCGTGCTCGCGCGGCTCGAGGCGCTCGGCGTGCGTGACGTGCCGAGCGTCGAGGAGGTGGGCGCGGCGGCGGTGCTCGGCGGTGTCGACGTGCGCGCGGTCGAGCTCGCGGAGGCGTACGTGGCGCTCGCGCGTGGCGGCACGCGCGTCCCGCTGCGCTGCGTCCCCGGTGCGATCGAAGAGGGCACCGAGGTCATGCCCGCGGACGCAGCCGCGATCGTGCGCGACATCCTCGCCGACGGCCGCGCCCGCGCGCAGGCGTTCGGCTCCGATCTGCACGTCGAGTCGGAGGGCCTCGAGATCGCGCTGAAGACCGGCACCTCGACGGGCTTCCGCGACGCGTGGGCCGCCGTGTTCGACGATCGCGTGACCGTGCTCGTGTGGCTCGGCGATCCCGACGGCGGCGCCACGCGCGCGGTGTCGGGCTTCGAAGGCGCGGCTCCGGTCGCGGCGCGTCTCTTCGCGGCCGCGCACGCGCGCGTCGCGTCGCTCGGCGCGACGGTCGAGACGAGCGTGCGCGAGGACGTCGCGCTCCAGCACGCGTCGATCTGCGCGCACACCGGGCTCCTCGCGGGCGCGCGGTGCCACGCCGTCGTGACCGAGCGCTTCACCGCGGGCACCACGCCCACGCGCACCTGCGATGCGCACGCGGAGGACGGCGCGCTCCTGCTCCCGCCGCGCTACGCCGAGTGGATCGCGCGCGTGCGTCCCGCCGACGTCCGCGTCCGAACGAGCGAGGGCTCCACGCTCGTGACGGCGCCGGTGGTCGTTCATCCGCGCGCGGGCGCGCGAATGCTCGCCGATCCACGCCGTGGCGAGACCCGCATCCCGCTGCGCGCGACCATCGCGGGCGCGCTCGCCGACGACGTCGAGTGGGAGATCGACGGCGCGGTCTGGCGCGAGCCCACGTGGCCGCTGCGCCCTGGCGAGCATCGCTTCGTCGCGCGTGCCCGGGGGCTCCGCAGCGACGAAGCGCGCATCACCGTCGAGTGATCAGCGACACCGTCGAATGATCAGCGGCGCGGCGTGACCTTCGCCGCCGCGCGCGCGAGCGCGTCGATGCTGCGCAGATACCGCAGCACCGCCGCGCGCTCCGCGCTGGTCGACACCGCGCCCCACCAGCGATCGTGCGCGTCGCACGCGCGCTGGATCGCACCGCGGAGCCGCGCGCTCTTCACGTGCTGCGCGTTGCGCCCGAGCTCCTCGAGCACGCGCTCGAGCTCGTCGAAGAGCGCATCGGCCTTCTCGGGGTGCACCGCGGCGGCCTCGAGATCCTCCTGCACGGCGAGAAGCCGCGCGACGAGGCGCTGGGCCCGGTGGTCGGCGAGCGAGATCGGCGGCGCCGGTCGCATGCCCCAAGCCTACGAGGCATCGCGCCGGCGCGCCCGCGATCAGACGTGGATGGTGCGAGCCAACCAGAAGACGAGCGCGATCGTCGCGAAGAACCCGGCCACCATCGCGGTGAGCACCCACGCGCCGAGCGTGTCGTGCGGGTTCGGCAGCGCGGGCCGGGCGAGCTCCTTCGTGGCGCGCTCGGCGCGGATCTCGACGGCAGGCGTGGCAGTGCGGGCGGCGGCGGTCGTCATCGTCGTGCTCCCTCGGATCGTGTGAAGCCGACGACGCGCTGAGCAGCGCACGTGCCACGTGGGAATTCCGGGCCAGCGCGCGCGCAGCGCGCAAACGATGCGCGAGGCACGCGCACGCGCTGCGCGTCAGCCGCCGATCAGGCTCATGCCGACGCGCTCGTGCTCGTCCGCATGCACGTCGGCGAAGTGGTGCCCGGTGTCCTTCACGCCGAGCGACCACGCGGTCGCCCACAGCACGTCGAGATCGCTCGCGCCCTCGCGCACGAGATCACGCAGCGACACCGCGCGGCGCGACGCCAGGCACGCGCGCAGCTCGCCGCGGCTCGTGATCCGCACTCGGTTGCATCCACCGCAGAACTCGTCGCTCACCGCGGTGATGAAGCCGACCTCGCGCCCCGATCCGTCGGCCGCCGCCAGGTACCGCGCGGGGCCCTTGCCGTCGGGCTTCGTCGCGCTCGCGTCGGGCGCCACGCGCGCCCCGAGCCGCGAGACGATCTCGCGCGCCGCGACGAACCGCTCGCGCGGCAGCGCGGCGGCCTCGCCGATCGGCATCAGCTCGATGAAGCGCGGCACGATGCCGATCGACCACGCCCAGTCGACGATCGCGCCGAGCTCGTCGTCGTTGAGCCCGCCGAGCGCGACGCAGTTGATCTTCACGACCATTCCCGCGTCGAGCGCTGCGTGCACGCCGGCGAGCACCTCGTCGAGATCCCCGCCGCGCGTGATCGCGCGGAAGCGATCACGATCGAGGCTGTCGATCGACACGTTCACCTCGTCGAGGCCCGCCTCGCGCAGCGGGCGCGCGAGCGTCGTGAGGCGCGCGCCGTTCGTCGTCATCGCGAGCGCTTCGATCGGCGTGCCCGCGCGCAGCATCGCGACGAGACGGACCACGTCCCGTCTCGCGAGCGGCTCCCCGCCCGTGAGCCTCACGCGGCGCACGCCCCCGGTCGCGAGCGCGCGGGTGATCGCGACGAGCTCCTCGAACGCGAGCACGTCGCTGCGCATCGCGTGCTCGTCCTCGCCGCCCGGGGGCATGCAGTAGACGCACGCCATGTTGCAGCGGTCGGTGATCGATGCGCGCAGGTAGGTGATGCGCCGACCGTGCGCGTCCGTGAGCGCGATGCCCTGCTCGCCCCAGCCCTCGGGCCTCCGCGGCGCCTGCTCGGCGACCGCGATGCGCGATTCGCCGGACGGCGCGAGCGGCAGGCTGCGGCGGCTCATCGGCTTCGTTCTTGACGCGTGACGCAGCGCGGCGCCAGCGCTCGGACCGTGCGTCCGCGAACCCTTCGGGCTTGCTTCGCGCCGCGAAGTCGACCTATCACCATCGCTCCCGAAGCAACGCGGATGGTCATCGCATGAATCTCTCTGCTCCTTCGCGGATCGATCTCCGCGTCGCCTGTCTCGCCCTCGCTCTCGCGATCCTTCCAAGCGCGATCGCGCGCGCCGACGAGCCCGATCCCGAGGTCTCGTCCGAGCCCGCGGCCGCGACCCGCGACATCTGGGATCGCATGATCGCCGTCGAGCTGATCGGCGGTCTCGACACGCCCTACGGCGTGTTCGGTGGCGCGATCGTGATCTCGCCGATCCGCCACCTCGCGCTCGACGTGGGCGGCGGCGTGAGCCGCGACGGCGGTCGCGTCGCGGGCGGCGCGCGCCTGGTGCTGCCGCACGCGAACGGCGCGCTCGGGCTGCGCGTCGGCTTCGCAGGCGGGCCCCTCACGTGGGAGAGCGCGGTCCCCGGGCACAACGTGCCGGGCGACGAGGTGCACACGCGCGACGGAGTGCAGCACCAGATCTGGGAGTTCGCGGGCTTCGTCGACGCGTCGCTGTCGCTCGAGTGGCGCTTCGATCTCGGCATCTACGCGCGCCTGCTCTTCGGCGTGGAGCACGCGCTCACGGGCCCGAGCGCGTGCGAGGAGCGCATCGACGGCGAGATCGTCGGCGCGTGCGGCACGACGACGTTCCAGCCGACGCGCACCTACGTCGGGCTGGCGGTCGGCTACGCGTTCGACATCTGAGCCGCGCGCGAGAGCACGACCGCGCGTCGTGCTCTCGCGCTCACTCCGCGCTCGGCCCGCTCGATCCCTGACGAGTGCTTCGCGCGTGTGTGTCGCCGCGCGCGAACGATCAGGGCAGCGTCACGCCCGCGGGCGCGATCCCGACGAGCAGCGCGCCGCGTTCGGCGCCGCGTCCGCCGCGCTCGCCCTGCATGTAGAGCAGGGTGACGCGCGGATCGATCTGTCGCGGCGCAGGCCAGCGCAGCGCGCGATCCTGCACGACCGGGATGCGCAGCGGCTCGAACGTCACGCCGTCGAAGCTGCCGGCCATCGTGATCAGCACCTGACCGTCGGAGCGCCGCGACTCGTAGTAGAGCCGGATGACCGCACGGCCCGCCTCGGTGCGCGCCGCGACGACGCCCGGGCCGCCGATCGCGATCTCCTCCGCATCGCGCGAGTCGCGGGCCGCGAGCGCGGGGAGATCGAGCGTGCCGATCTCGACCCACGCGAGCCCGTCGCCCGACGACGCACCGACCAACGTGCCGTCGCGCTCGAAGTACATGAGGAACGCGTGCTCGGCCTCGGTGCCGCGCGTCTCGATCACCGTCGGGCGTCGCACGTCACCGGCGATCACCGGCGCGGTGCCGACCTTGACGAACGACCCGTCGATCGACGCGGCCTGCGCGACGCCGATGCCGCCTTCGGCGGCGTAGTAGAGCAGGGCGCGGCTGTCCTCGAGCGCCACGGCCCAGGGATCGCGCACGAACCCGCCTTCCCACTCGTGCGTCGCGGCGAGGACCTCGCTCCCGGCGTCGAACCCGAGGCCCTCGTCACGCGGCGCGCTGCGGACGATCACGCGCGGCTCGAACACGCTCCAGTCGATCTCGAGCGGGCCCTCCGGCGGCGGCGGCCCTGCGTCCGCCGTGCCCGCGTCGGTCCCCGCATCGTCGATCGTGCCGGCGTCGTCGATCGCGCCGGCATCGTCGGGCATGCCGGCATCCGGCATCTCGATCTCGAGCGGATCCGCGCCGGCATAGAACAGGAAGCCCTCGGCGACCATGCCGTTCTCGACCGCCCGCGTGCGCTCGAAGAGCGTCGATCCCGGCGGCGTCGGCGGCACATCGACCTCCTCGGCCTGCGCGAGCCGGAACGGCCCGGTGCCTCCGTGCGGCAGCCCTTCGGGCTGCCCCGGCGCACTCCCGAGCGTGCTGCACGCGCTCGACGCCCCGAGCGCGAGAACCAGCGCGATGCTCCGGACACGTCTCATCGGAACGCGATCTCCATCGAGAGGCCTCCCGAGAAGAACCAGCCGCCCGCGCGCCAGTCGCCCACCGGGTCCACCGGGCTCGACTTCCGCGTCGTTCGCTCCGGCAGGATCGACCACTGCAGGTGGAGGTCGAACGCGATCCATCCGTCGATCAGCGGGCGCAGCTGATCGAGCCGCAGCCCGCTGCCGAGCGAGAGCGCGAGGCGATCGGTGTCGACGAGGTTCGAGACGCCGCGCTGCTCGGGCACCGGGCTCGCCTCGTAGAACGCGCCGCCGCGCACCGTGACCTCGAGCCCGTGCTCGCGCGCTGCGATGCCCTCGACGCCGATGCGCGGCACGAAGCGGTCCGAGAAGCTCGCGGCGACCGGCGTCGAGCCGCTGATCATGTCCGGCACGAAGATCGTGTCCTGCAGCTCGGGCGGGACGCGGATCGAGAGGAGGATGTCCGCGCGCCCGATCGGGCTGACGTACGCCGACCAGTTCACCCACGTGAGCTCCGCCGAGATGCGCAGCTCGGGGATCGGCGTCCAGCTGCCCGCGAGCGAGATCTGCTGCGGCACGAACGCGTTCACCGACTCGCTGACGAGATGGAAGTACCCGGGGATGCTCACGTCACCGACGAGCAGCCGCGTGCTGCTCGTCTCGCCCGGCGATCCGACCTCCGCGATCAGCTCGTTCGAGAGCGCGAACTCGCCGCGGTAGACGATGCCGAAGCTGAGCTCGGGCATCGGGACGATCTGGATACCGACCTGCGGGTACCGGATCGTCGTGAGATCCGCCGACACCTCGTGCTCGACGCGCGAGCCGACGTCCGGCCGCAGCACGTCGATGTCGCCGCGGATCGAGAGCTCGTTGCGCGCGTACGAGAGGAACGAGATGCCGCCGCCGATCAGCAGCCAGTCCACCGGACGGACCGCGAGGTGCGTCGCGAGGTACGTGCGGTGCGGCCGGTTGTCGTAGAACTCCCAGCGCGGGCGGCTCCGCGGCAGCGATCGCGTGCGCGAGATGCGCTCGTCGTTGAGGTGCACGCCGACGCCGAACGCGAAGCGGAAGCCGTCGATGTTGCCGGGGACCACGAGGCCCGCGGTGAGGCCGTGCACCGAGTCGACGTTGCTGTCGTGGTCGTCGATCCCGAGCTCGTGGTGCACACCGAGCCAGCCGATGCCGACGCGCACGTGCTCGCCGCGCACGAGGCCCGCGGGGTTGTAGTAGTTCGCGCTGATGTCCGCGACGTCCGCGGTGACCGCGCCGCCGAGCGCGATCGAGCGCGACGTCATGCCGTACGTGTCCATCGGCTGCGCGAGCGCGCGCGATGGGATCGCCGCCGCGAGAATGACCGCGGTCAGAATTCCAACGCGATGGTCCATCCACCCACCAGGATCACGCCGCCCGTGCGCATCCCCATGCCCTCCGGCGCCTCCATCGCGCCGGTCCGCAGGATCTGATGCACGCGGTCGACGACGAAGTGCGCCTGACCGAAGAGATCGAAGCGGACCCGCTCGCGCGCCGAGAGGTCCCACGTGAGCCCGAGGCCTGCGGTGACGACGTGGCGATCGCCGTCGAGATAACGCACCGGCACCGCGTCGTTCATCACGGCGGAGCCATCGGGGTTGCGGCGCGGCGCGAGGCGCGCATCCGGCGCGGGGCTCAGCTCGAGCGCGTAGCCGCCGCGCAGGTGCAGCGTCGCGCGGCGATCGCGCAGCGTGCCCTCGACCGCGAGGCGCGGCGACACCGTGTCGGAGAACTCGGGATCGGGCGCCGAGAGCGACGAGAGGCTCGTCGCGGTCTGCGCGCCCGGGTACTGGCTCCACATGCGCCACGTGAGGTTCGCGATGACGCGCAGCCCGGGATCGGGCCGCCACGAGACCTCGCCCGCGAGCTGTCCCGGGTCGTACTGCACGATGCCGCCGACCGTCAGCACCGGGAGCGTGACCGGCAGATCCGCGGTGCGGATCTCGAGGTCCATCTTCGCGCGCAGCTCGTGCCGGTAGACGAGCCCGAACGACCACTCGCCGACGTCGTACGAGGCGCCGACGAGCGGCGCGAAGGTCGCGAGCAGCTGCGTCTCGACCGTCGACGAGAACGACGCGGTCTCGTCGAGCCGCACGTCGAGCTCGCCGATCACGTCGGCGATCGCCGACACGCCGATGCCGAGCCGCAGCCCCTCGAGCACCGTCGAGTGCAGATCGATGCCGAGCCCGATCACGATGCCGAGCGACTGCGCGCGCTCGATCACCGGCCACTGCGGCACGTCGGGGAAGCGCACGTTGCCGCGGAGCAGCACCTGCTGCGGCGTGTACACGCCGAGCCCGAGCACGAGCCGGTCCTGCAGCACGTCGTGGAAGGGCAGGGGCAGCGTCGCGCCGATCGTCATCCCGCGCGCGGCGTCGATCGGGAACCGCTCGTCGTCGATGTGCAGGTCGTACGCGCCCGCCGAGAGCCCGACGTGGATGCCGCGGCGACGCGCGCGACCGAGCCCGGCCGGGTTCGCGAACGTCGCCTCGTAGTCCTCGGCGTACGAGACGCCGGTGAGCGCGAGCCCCTGGGTGCGCGCGCCGAGCCCGAAGAGGTCCTGTGGGGTCGCGCTCGCCGTGCCCGCGCTCCCGAACAGGAGCGCGAGGAGCGCCGCGAGCGCCGTCGTGATCCGACGCATCGCCGCGCAGACTACACGAGTTCGTCACCCCGGAGATCGGGCAATTCGCGTGCGAACCGTGGCCGGAACGGCCACGAAGAGGGCCTGGTCCCGTGACGGGGGCGTGCCGCGCGCACTTCCGTGCGATCGCGATCTTTCCCGCGACAGCGAATCGGATAGGATGGGCCCCGTGCGCTCGTTCCTCGCTTGCTTGGTCCTCGTGACATCGCTCGTCGCGCCGGTGATCGCGCGCGCGCAGCCGCGCCCCGAGGACGTCCAGGCCGCGGCCGCGGCGTTCGCGGAAGGACAGCGCGCGCAGCTGCGCGGCAGCTACGCGCAGGCGGCCGATCTCTTCGAGCTCGCGGATCGCAGCGCGCCGAGCGCGGCCGCGCTGCGCAGCGCCATCCGCAACCACCGCGCGGCGGGTCACCTCTCGCGCGCCGCGACGCTCGCGCTGCGCGCGCAGCGCCTCTACCCGGACGATGCCGACACGCGCGCGGTCGCGGACGAGGTGATCGCCGCGTCCTCGAGCTCGCTCGCGCGGATGCGCGTGACGTGCGAGCCCGCGTGCTCGCTCGCGATCGACGGGCGCGCCGCGACGGAGACGAGCGCGACCGAGATCGATCTCTTCGTCGATCCCGGCGAGCGTCGCGTCGTCGCGTCGTGGCCGGGGCGCGAGGCGGTGAGCGAGTCGGTGGCGATCGAGGCGGGCGCGGAGCGCACGCTCGAGATGCGCGCGCCGGAGCCGACGCCCGAGCCGGTGGTCGCGCCGGAGCCCGAGCCGGTCGTGGAGACGGAGCCGGCGCCGATGGACGAGGTGATCGTCCAGCCCGCGCCGCCGGCCGACGACGGTGGGATCACGCCGTGGGTCTTCGGGATCGGCGCGGGGCTCACCGCGATCGCGCTCGGCGCGGGCATCGCGTCGGGCGTCGACACGCTCTCGGCGCGCGACGCGTACGAGAACGATCCCACGCGCGAGCGTTACGAGGACGGCGTGGATCGCCAGTGGCGCACGAACGGGCTCTTCATCGGCGCGGCGGCGCTGGGGATCGCGACCGTGGTCCTCGCGTTCTTCACCGACTGGGACGGCGAGCCCGAAGAGCAGCGCGCGGAGACGACGCGGCCCTGGCTCGTCGCGAGCCCCGAGGGCGCGATGATCGGGATCGAGCAGAGCTTCGGAGGCGGGACGTGAAGAGCGCGGCGGAGCCGGTGGTGCGGGCGCGAGCGGAGGCCCATCCGCGTCGCATGCTCGATCGCTACGAGATCCTCGCGGAGATCGCGCAGGGCGGGATGGGCACCGTCTATCTCGCGCGGCTCGGCGGCGCGGGCGGGTTCGAGCGCCTCTTCGCGGTGAAGCTCATGCACGAGCACCTCGCGCAGGAGGAGACGTTCGTCACGATGCTCCTCGATGAAGCGAGGACCGCGGCGCACATCCACCATCCGAACGCGGTCGGCATCATCGACGTGAGGGAGAGCCCGGTCGGCTACTACCTCGTGATGAACTACGTCGACGGCTTCTCGTTGGCGCAGTTGCTCGATCATCCCGCGCTGCAGCGCGAGGAGCGCATCCGCATCGCGACGCGCCTCGTCGCGGACGCCGCCCACGGCCTGCACGCGGCGCACACCGCGAAGAGCGCGAAGGGCGAGAAGCTCGGCATCGTCCATCGCGACGTGAGCCCGCAGAACATCCTCGTCGGCACCGACGGGATGGGGCGCATCGTCGACTTCGGCATCGCGCTCGCCGCGTCGCGCGTCGCGGCGTCGCGCCCCGGGATGCTGAAGGGCAAGCCCTCGTACATGGCGCCCGAGCAGGCGCGCGGCGAGGCGTGCGATCCGCGCGCGGACGTGTTCGCGCTCGGGATCGTGCTGTGGGAGGCGCTCACGGGCGCGCGGCTCTTCTACGCCGACATGGACATCGCGACGCTCGTGAAGGTGATGGAGTGCGTGGTCGAGCCGCCGACCAAGCACGTGCCCGAGCTGCCGGACTCGCTGTCCGCGATGGTGATGAAGGCGCTGCAGCGCGACGCGAAGGATCGCTACGCGACGGCGCGCGACATGGCGATCGCGCTCGAGCGCGCGGCGGAGAGCGCGGGGCTGCTCGCGAGCGCGCACGAGGTCGAAGAGGTCATCGCGCGGCTCTTCGAGAGCGAGATCGCGACACGACAGGACGCGGTGACCAAGCGCCTCGCGGAGTCGACGGGGCCGGAGCAGCCGCTCGATCGCGTGGGGCTCGCGTCGATCTCGCGGCTGATCCCGCGGCCGCGGCGCGATGACGTGAGCGTGGTCGAGTCGAGCGGCGGATCGCGGAGCGACGCCGATCTGCCCGCGACGCGCGCGAGCCGGCCGGGCGTCGAGGCGCGCTCGGGCGTTCGTCAGAGCGCGGTGCCGCGCACGCCGGTGAGCGGGATGCACTCGGACGTCGACGCGCACGCGAGCACGCGCCTGAGCGATCGTCCGGACGCGACGTCGCCGGTGCCGCTGCAGTCGGCGCCGGATGCGACGCGATCGCGCGCGCTCATCGGCGCGGCGATCGCGGTGACCGTCCTCGCGATCGGCGGTGCGATCGCGGTCGCGCTCTCGGGCGGCGAAGAGGCCGCAGCGCCCGCGCCGGTCGTCGCGCCCGCGGCGGCTGCCGCGCCGGCCGTCGAGCCGCCGCCTGCGCCGGTGGTCGAGCCCGCGCCGGTGCAGGTCGAAGCGCCGGTGCCCGCGCCGGTCGTCGAGGCCGTCGCCCCCGCGGTCGAGGCCGTCGCTCCGGTGGTCGAGGCGCCCGCCGCGCCGCGTGCTCCGCGCACGCGTCGCGCCACGATCGAGCCCGCGTCTCCGTCGACGCCGAGCGCGCCGCAGCTCGAGACGAACCCGTACCTCACCCACTGAGATCCCCCATGCTCCGCGCGCGTTCGTTTCCGATGCTGCTCGCGATCCTCCTCGCGATCGCGACGCCCGGCTGCTTCGTGTTCGACGAGTCGCTCTACATGAACCGCGACGCGAGCACGCCGGGCACCGACGGCGGCCCTCCGCTGCTCGCGCTCGCCGACGTGTGCACCGGCGAGCTCCCGGTCGTGACGTTCGAGGACGGCGCGACGTCGTGGCTGCGCTCGTTCGACACGCGCGGTCTGTCCGACGATCACTCGAACCTGAGCTGCACCGGCCGCCCTTCGCCCGGGCCCGAGGGCTTCTTCGCGATCGACATGACCGCGGGCGAGCGCTGGCACATCCACGTGCGACGTCGCAGCAGCGGCGCCGATCCGGTGCTCTACCTGTTGCGCCAGATCTGCGACGAGCGGAACTGCGATCGACCCAACGGGCTCGACGCGTGCCGCACCGACTCGGACGAGCACCTCTCGCTCGTCGCCGGACAGACGGGGCGCTACTTCGTCGGGATCGACTCGTCGAACAGCGAGGGCTTCGCGGGCAGCGTCGAGGTGTTCCGGCCCGAGTGCGGCAACGGCGTGCAGGAGCACGGCGAGAGCTGCGAGCCCGGCGTGAACCCGTCGCTCACGTGCAGCGATCAGTGTCGCGTGGTGCTCGCGGGCGGTGCCTCGGAGCACGAGGTCAACGACGACGCGTTCATGGCGAACGAGCTCGACGTCACGGGCGGCGCGATGAGCGTCGGCGGCCGCGTCGGCGCGCTCTGCGAGCTCGACGTCTACGCGGTCGACGTGCCCGAGGGCGGCGGCTCGATCCGCGCGAGCCTGCGCACCGCGGGCGGTGCGGACTGCCCGAGCAACACGCCCTCGACCGAGCTGCAGCTCGTCGGCGCGGACGGCATCGTCGTGCTCGGCACCGGCACCGCGCGCGGCGCGAGCTCGTGCCCGTCGATCGACGAGACGGACTCGTTCGCGAACGGCCTCGCCGCGGGCCGCTATCACCTGCGCGTGTACGCAGTGAACGAGGCGATCGATCGCCCGTTCGACTACTCGCTGCGCGTCGAGGTCGTCACGCCGTAGTCGGCGATCACGGGCTCGCCTCGCGCAGCGTGACGAGCGTTTGCGCGTACCGATCGGGAGCATGCCAGTGCGGCGGAGCGACCGCTGCCCCGGCCTTGGCGAAGAGCTCATCGACCGCAGCGCGAATGGCACGCGCGAGACCAACTCGCTCGACCGTGCACACGTATTTCCGCCGCATCGCGCGTCCGGCCATCGGCGGAATGAAGTGAGGCGCGTAACTAAGGAGGACTTGGGCGAGTGTGTCGTTGAGGTTCCAGGCGTCGATCGCGTAGCCCGCGGGTTCACCCCAGAGGCACACACGCCGTGATCCGCTGCCGCCGCGAGCGAGGAACGAGCCCAGGTCGACCAGCTCTTCGAGCGGGTCGTTGAGTACCCACGAAGCAGCCGCATCGAGCCGGAACTCGTCGAGATCGATGTCGACGTCGAGCCAGCCGTGCACGGGCGGACGCAGCGAGACCCGGATCGAGTCGACGAGAGGGATGACGAGGTCGGGCCGCGACTGCGAGGTCATTGCGGCACTTTACTGCGGCCACGAGCACCCAAGCGCATCCCTCCGACTACTCGCTGCGCGTCGAGGTCGTCACGCCGTGATCGTCACGGCGTGACCGGCGCGCAGAAACCGACCATCCACGTGCGCGCCATGCCGGTGCATGACTCGCCCGTCGTGCACTCGTCGACGGCGGCCTCGGGGTCGCACGGCTGGCGGCACGCCGTCGTGTCGCCGGTGCGGATGCAGATCAGATCGTGCCCGCACGTGCCCGCTTCGCCGCCGCACGTCTCGCCGCGCGCTCGCGTCCCGGCCGTCCGACACGCGGTGTACGGCGCGCGCGTCTCGGGGTGCGTCGCGAGCGTGCACGTGTCGGCCGCGTCCGCGCAGTCCTGCGCGTAGATGTCGCAAGGCGCGGGGATCGGGCGGCACACGCGGATGCAGGCGTCGCCGATCGTCCCGCTGCACGCGTGCCCGTCGCCGCAGAAGCCGATCGAGCCTTCGGGGCACATGCGCTCGCAGTGGAAGCCGTCCCCGAAGTTCAGGCACAGCGTGCCGGCCGCGCACTCGTCGTTCCGCGTGCACGTCTCGCCGGCGCCGCGCACCGGCGTCGTGATCGCGCGGCACTCGGTCCCACTCGCGCCGCGGCGGCATGCGCTCTCACCGCACGAGGTCGGATCGAAGGGATCACACGCACCGCTCGCGGTGCACGGCATCGACACGAGGCCGCCGTCGATCGTCGCGTCGCCGCTCGTCCCGCCATCCGCGCTCGTGCTCGCGTCGCCACCGCTCGCGTCCGCGCTCGTCGCGGCGTCGATCGTGGTGCTCGCGTCGTCGGACGCGCCGGCGTCCGACCCGCTCCCCGCGTCGATCCCGCTGCTCGCGTCGCGACGGTCGACCCCGTCGTCGTCGCCGCAACCGATGGCGAGCCCCACCGCGAGCACCACGACGATCGTGCGCGTCATGCTCGCGAGCATCGCGGAACACGGCGCGCCCGAGAAGGCCCGTCCCCGCACGTGAGCCGTCTCGCTGTGCGCAGAAAGCGCGCTGTGGAAGACTGCCCAGCCTCATGTCCGAGGCTCCCCACTACCGTCCGCAGAACCCGATCCGCATCGTCAGCGCGGCCGCGCTCTTCGATGGCCACGATGCCGCGATCAACGTGATGCGCCGCATCCTCCAGGCGTCGGGCGCCGAGGTGATCCACCTCGGTCACAACCGCAGCGTCGAGGAGGTCGCGACGGCCGCGGTGCAGGAGGACGCGCAGGGCGTCGCCCTCACGTCCTATCAGGGCGGCCACATGGAGTACCTCACGTACCTGCGTGAGCGGCTCGACGCGCTCGGCGCGAAGCACACGCGCATCTACGGCGGCGGCGGCGGCGTGATCGTGCCCGCGGAGATCGAGGAGCTCCACCGCCGCGGCATCGATCGCATCTTCAGCCCCGAAGACGGCCGCAACCTCGGGCTCCAGGGAATGATCGACCTCGTGATCCGCGGGTGCGACTTCCCGTCGAGCGAGCCGCTCGACCAGGCGCCGGGATGGATGCCCCTCGCGCGCAAGCTGACGCTCGTGGAGAACGGGCGGCTCGACGCGAGCGCGCTCCCGCAGCCGAGCAAGCGCGTCCCGGTCGTCGGCCTCACCGGCACCGGCGGCGCGGGCAAGAGCAGCCTCACCGACGAGCTCGTGCGCCGCTTCGTGCAGGACGATCCGAACCGCCGCGTCGCGGTGCTCTGCATCGATCCCACGAAGAAGAAGACCGGCGGCGCGCTCCTCGGCGATCGCATCCGCATGAACTCGCTCAAGAACGAGCGCGTGTTCATGCGCTCGATGGCGACGCGCGGCTCGGGCTCCGAGGTCAGCGCGCAGGCGAAGAGCGCGCTCGCGCTGCTTCGCGCGAGCGGCGCGTTCGACGTGATCTTCGTCGAGACCGCGGGCATCGGGCAGGGCGACAGCGCGATCACCGAGCTCGCGGATCTCACGCTCTACGTGATGACCGCCGAGTACGGCGCGCCCTCGCAGCTCGAGAAGATCGAGATGCTCGATCACGCCGACCTCGTCGCGATCAACAAGTTCACGCGCCGCGGCTCGGAGGACGCGCTGCGCGACGTGCGCCGGCAGATCCAGCGCTCGCGCGGCTGGTTCGAGCGCAAGCTCGAGTCCCTCCCGGTGTTCGGCACGAGCGCCGCACACTTCCACGACGCGGGCGTGAACGCGCTCTACGCGCACCTCGTCGCGGCGCTGAACGAGCGGTTCGACGCGAAGCTGCGCACGTCGTACGAGGCGGGCCCGCAGCGCACCACCGAGGCCTCGCAGGCGATCATCCCCGCGGGACGCGAGCGCTACCTCAGCGAGATCGCCGAGGCGTGCCGCGAGCACCACCAGTGGGCGCGCGAGCAGAGCGACGTGGCGCGCGACGTCGAGGCCCTGGCGCGCGCCGTCGCGCTCGTGGGCGGACCGAAGGACGAGCCGGATTGGGCGCCGTACGGCGAGATCGCGTCGGCGCCGCCGCGTGCGCAGGATCTGATGGCCGAGCACGATCGCGCGCTCGCGCGGCTCGACGCGCGCTGCCGCGCGCTGCTCGCCGAGTGGAATGGTTGGAGCTCCAACTATCAGCGCCCCGAGTTCGAGTACCAGGTGCGCGGCAAGACGATCCGCGTCGCGAACTACCGCGAGACGCTCTCCGAGCTGCAGCTGCGCAAGGTCGCGCTGCCGCGCTTCCGGAGCGCGGGTGATCGCCTCTACTGGCGCCTGACCGAGAACGTCCCGGGCGAGTTCCCGTACACGGCGGGCACGTTCCCGTTCAAGCGCACCGGCGAGGACCCGACGCGCATGTTCGCGGGCGAGGGCCCGAGCGAGCGCACCAACAAGCGCTTCCACTACCTCGCGGACGGCCAGCCCGCCGCGCGCCTCTCGACGGCGTTCGACTCGATCACGCTCTACGGCGAGGACCCGGCGATCCGCCCCGACATCTACGGGAAGATCGGCGAGAGCGGCGTCTCGATCGCGACCGTCGAGGAAGCGGAGCAGCTCTACGCGGGCTTCGATCTCTGCGACCCGTCGACCAGCGTGAGCATGACGATCAACGGCCCCGCGCCGACCGTGCTCGCGTTCTTCTTCAACACCGCGATCCGCCAGCAGTGCCGCCGTTGGCTGCGCGAGAACGGACGCCTCGCGATCACGAAGGAGCAGGAGCTGCAGCCCGACGCGAAGCGCGGCTCGAGCTGGGCGCAGGTGCGCTCGCTGCTGAGCGACGCCGAGCACGCGCAGCTCCGCGAGAAGACGTTCCAGCAGGTCCGCGGCACCGTGCAGGCCGACATCCTCAAGGAGGATCAGGGTCAGAACACGTGCATCTTCTCGACCGAGTTCGCGCTCAAGGCGATGGGCGACGTGCAGCAGTTCTTCGTCGACCACGCGGTGCGCAACTTCTATTCGGTCTCGATCAGCGGCTATCACATCGCCGAAGCGGGCGCGAACCCGATCCATCAGCTCGCGTACACGCTCGCGAACGGCTTCACGTACGTCGAGTACTACCGATCGCGCGGCATGGACGTGAACGCGTTCGCGCCGAACCTGTCGTTCTTCTTCTCGAACGGCATGGATCCCGAGTACACGGTGATCGGCCGCGTCGCGCGTCGCATCTGGGCGGTCGCGCTGAAGCGTCTCTACGGCGCCGACGCGCGCTCGCAGATGCTCAAGTACCACATCCAGACGAGCGGCCGCTCGCTGCACGCGATGGAGATCGAGTTCAACGACGTGCGCACGACGCTGCAGGCGCTGCTCGCGACGTACGACAACGCGCAGTCGCTGCACACCAACGCGTACGACGAGGCGATCACCACGCCGACCGAGCAGAGCGTGCGCCGCGCGATGGCGATCCAGCTGATCATCAACAAGGAGTTCGGGCTCGTCGGCTGCGAGAACGCGACGCAGGGCTCGTTCGTCGTCGAGGAGCTCACGGACCTCGTCGAAGAGGCG
The DNA here is from genome assembly GCF_000737325.1 of Sandaracinus amylolyticus. Lineage (NCBI taxonomy): Bacteria > Pseudomonadati > Myxococcota > Polyangiales > Sandaracinaceae > Sandaracinus > Sandaracinus amylolyticus. The sequence continues at coordinate 5,543,988 of NZ_CP011125.1, read as the reverse complement.
GTGCTGCAGGAGTTCGATCGCCTCACCGAGCGCGGCGGCGTGCTCGGCGCGATGGAGCGCCAGTACCAGCGCGGGCGCATCCAGGACGACTCGATGAAGTACGAGCGCCTCAAGCACTCGGGCGAGCTGCCGATCATCGGCGTGAACACGTTCCTGCCGAAGAACGCGGCGCAGGCGTCGATCCCGCGCGACGTGCAGCTCTCGCGCGCGAGCGAGGACGAGAAGCGCGGCTGCATCGCGCGCCTCGAGCGCTTCCACGCGGACCACGCGAGCGACTCGGGCGGCGCGCTCGAGCGCCTCAAGCGCGCGGCCGTGAAGGGCGAGAACCTCTTCGCGGCGCTGCTCGACGCGACCGAGCACTGCTCGCTCGGACAGATCACCCACGCGCTCTACGACGTCGGCGGCGAGTACCGCCGCAACCTCTGATCACGTCGCGCGGAGGCGACGGATCGGCGCGCGCACCGCGCTGCGGATGACGGCGACGAGCGCGTCGAGCGCTTCGTCGCCGCCGTGGAGCGGATCGAGGCGCGCCGTCCCGACGCGCGCCTCGCCCGGCGCGATCCGGAGCTCGGCGCGGTGGTTGGTCCCCAGCGCGAGGAGCGCGGCGCGCGTCGGCGCGTCGAGCACCGCGCGCACGGTCTCCTCGTCGCCGGCGACCAGGAACGCGCCGTCGAACGTCGAGTCTCCGAGCTCGATCTCGCGCGAGCCGAGCATCTTCCCGAGCGAGTGCCACAGCGTCTCGGGGCCGAGCGAGAGCGTCGCGACCCCGGGCGCGACCGGCGCCGCGATCTCGACCAGCAGCGCGGAGTCGTCGATCGCGGTCCGCACGTCGATCGGGATCGGCGCGGCGCGCGCGACCAGCATGTCCGCGACGGACTCGGCGCGAGCGCGGTACGCGTCCGGCAGGACGCCCTCCAGCCATCGCACCGCGCGAGGCGCGGTGCTGCGCACCGAGTGCGCGGTGCGCCGGACCTCTCCCGGCGTGCTCCACTCGAGCACCACCGCCCCGTGCCGTGCCTCCAGCGCTTCGAGCGCCGACACCCGCGCCGCGAGCTCCGCGATCCGATCGATCGACGGCTCGGGCCCGGGGTGCGGGAGCCCCCGGCTCGGGGCCACCTCGGCCCAGAACGCCTCGGTCCAGCGGGCTTCGAGCTCGCGCATCCGCGCGACCAGCGCCACGCGCCGTCGCTCGAGCGCGCCGGGATCCTCGCGGTAAGCCATCGTCGCCGTAGATTGGCTCAATCCTGGCTTCGACCGGGACTGTACTCGCGCTACCATCGCCCGCGTGACGCCCGGCTCGCCCTCCGATCTCGTCGGTCAGACGTTGATGGGCAAGCTCCGCGTCGACCGCGTGCTCGGGGCCGGCGGCATGGGCACCGTGTACGAGGTGGAGCACCTGATCACGCGCCACCGCCGCGCGCTCAAGGTGCTGCACGCGCAGCACGGCCAGTCGCACGAGACGGTCGCGCGCTTCATCCGCGAGGCGGGCGTCGCGGGCACGCTGCGCACGCCCTACGTCGTCGAGACGTACGACGCGGGCACGATCGAGGGCGGCGGCGCGGCCTACGTGCTCATGGAGCTGCTGCGCGGCCAGTCGCTCGCCGCGCTGCTCGAGGATCGCCACGAGCTCACGACGGGGCGCGTGTGCGGCATCGCGTGCCAGGTCCTCGAGGGCCTCGCGGTCGCGCACGAAGCGGGCATCGTCCATCGCGACGTGAAGCCCGACAACCTCTTCCTCGTGCGCGACGAGCACGGCCGCGAGCGCGTGAAGATCCTCGACTTCGGCATCTCGAAGTTCGTGCACGGCGCGCCGCACGACTACGCGGGCACGCTGACGGGCGAGGGCACGATGCTCGGCACGCCCTATTACATGTCGCCCGAGCAGGCGTCGGGCGCGAAGGACGTCGACGCGCGCACCGATCTCTACTCGCTCGGCGTGATCCTCTACGAAGCGCTCGCGGGCACGCGACCGTTCGACGGGCGCACGCTCGCGGCGCTCGTGATCCGCATCCACAAGGGCGAGTGCGAGCCGCTCCGCGTCCTCGCGCCGCAGCTGCCGCAGGGGCTGATCGACACGATCATGCGCGCGATGAGCCCCGATCGCGAGAAGCGCTTCCCCAGCGCGCGCGCGATGCTGCGCGCGATGCTGCCGTACGCCGAGGGCACGTACGTCGCGTCGCTCGACACGCTGCGCGACGCGGTCGCGGACAGCGCGACGTTGAAGGCGCCCGCGTCCACGCCGCGGCAGCCGGTGATCACGCCGACGCGCATCCACGCCGATCGCAGCGCGGATCCCGCGGCGGTCACGCTCGACGCGGTCGCCGACGCCGAGCGACGTCGCGACGCGATGGTCGCGCGCTCTCGCGGCATCCTCGTCGCGACCGCGCTCGTGATGCTGCTGGTCGGAGGCGTCGTGGTCTGGGCGCTGACGAGCGGTGGCGGCGCTGACGACGCGGTGACCGCCGCCGAGCCCACGCCCGTCGGAGTGCCCGCGCCCGCGTCGCCTGCGCCTGCTGCGGTGCCTGCGCCGGCCGCGGTGCCGCCCGAAGATCCGCCCGCCGCGCCGGCCGTGAGCGCGACCGTCACCGTCCCCGCGGTGCCCGACGTGCCCGTGGTCGCGCCGGTCGCGCCGCCGCCTCCCGATCCGCCCGCGCGTGCGGAGACGACGCCGCGCACCGGTCGCACCGGCCGCGCGCCGCGCGCGACGAGCGAGCCCGCGAGCACGACGACGTCGCCTCGACCGCGCGGTGCAGGGCGCGCGATCGAGCGCGACAACCCCTACTGACGCGCGCGGCTCGACGCGCCCGAGGCTCATGATCCGGATCCCACGTCGCGCGCTCGTCCTCGTCCTGGTCGCGCTCTCCACGCTCGTGCTCCTCGCTCCCGGTCGCTCCTTCGCGCAGGGCGGGCGCGACGAGGCGCGCACCCGCTTCGCGCGCGGCGTCGAGCTCTACGACGAGGGGCGCTACGACGCGGCGCTCGCCGAGTTCCAGCGCGCGTACGATCTCGCGCCCGCCGTCGCGGTGCTCTTCAACATCGCGCAGGTGCACGCCGCGCTCGGCCACGCGGTCGAGTCCGTCGACGCGTTCGAGCGCTACCTGCGCGAGGGCGGCGCGACGATCTCGCCCGAGCGACGCGCCGACGCGGAGGCCGAGCTCGCGCGGCAGCGCGCGCGCATCTCGACGCTCGTGATCGAGGCGAACGTGCTCGGCGCGATCGTCGCGATCGACGACGTCGACGTCGGCACCACGCCGCTCGGCGAGCGCGTGCGCGTCAGCGCGGGCGAGCGCGTGATCGCGGTGCGCGCGCCCGGGCACGAGACGGTGACGCGACGCGTCCGCATCGCGGGCGGTGCGCACGAGACGGTGCGGATCGAGCTGATCGAGTCCGCGTCGCCGCGCGCGTCGCTGCGCGTGCGCACGACGCTCCCGGGCGTCGAGATCCTCCTCGACGATCGCCCGCTCGGCCTCACGCCGTTCGACTCGAGCGTACAGATCGAGGCGGGCCCCCACCGGCTCGTCGCGCGCCGGCCGGGCTATCGCACGTTCGAGCAGAGCTTCGCCGCGCCGCTCGGATCCGAGGTCCCGATCGACGTGCTCATGGAGCGCGATCCCCACGCGCCCGCGGGCGTGCTCGGCGAGATCGAGCTGCAGCTGCCGGACGCCGAGTGGGCCGGCACGATCGACGGGGTGCGCATCCCCGCGCGCCAGCGCCGCATCGAGGTGCCCATCGGGCCGCACGATCTGCACCTCGAGGTCGCGCAGCGCCGCCCGGTGCAGACGCGCGTCGAGGTCCCGATCGCGTCGATCGAGACCGTGCGCCCCGCGCTCGCGTGGACGCCCGAGGCGCAGCAGTCGGGCCACGCCGAGATCGACGCGCGACACGCGGCGGGCGTGAGCACGATCGTGCTCGGCGTGTTGCTCGTCGGCGCGGGGACCGCGGGCTACGTGCTCAACCAGGATCAGTGGCGAGACATCGACGCCGAGGTCGCGCTGGTGCAGGCGAACTGCACGAACCTCAGCGCGCCCGAGTGCCGCGCGCTGCACCCGCAGTTCGCTCGCTTCGAGGACTACCAGGCGGACATCAACCGGCGCCGTCAGGAGTACGCGACGATCGACGCGCTCGCGATCGGCGGCATCGCCCTCGGCGGCGCGCTCGCGCTGAGCGGGACCATCCTGCTGCTCGCTACGCCGTCCCACGGCGACTTCGATCGCGGCGCCGCCGCGCGCGTCGACGTCGGCGTGGGGCCCGGCTCGCTCGCGCTGCGCGCCTCGTTCTGAGCGATCACTCGCGGTACTTCGCGACGAAACCTAATTGAAGATAAAACCGCTTGTGATTCCGAGGGGTTCCACGCTTTAGAGGTTCGCCCGGCCAGCGTGGGGCGCCAGGTAGTGATGCGCTCCGGGCCCGTGCGCGCCAACCTCCGCGGGAGCGCTGGTCAAGTACGGGGCTGCAAGCGCTATAAATCCGGAAGAACACAGGAAAAATCGGATTGACAGGTCAGGTAAGCGACACGGAAGAACTTACCTTCCGGCTTACCTCGCCTTTCGGGTCGTCCTGACTTCGTTCGAAGTCTTTTCCCCGATATTCGTGGGATTTTTCCGGGGTTGGGTAGCGTCCGACCAGGTCCACACCAACCCGGATGCCGGATTCTCGTGAGGGGGTCCGGCATTCGCCTTTTCAGCGCTTCCGCTCGCGCTCCTGGATCGATTCGTGGTCCTGCGGAGAGATCCAGACGATCACGCTTCCATCATCTTCGTACCGGTGCACGGAGATCGACAGACCAGCGATCACCCAACGACCATCGATCGCCCAGAAAGCGCCGATTTCCTCGTGGAGAAACCGCCGCGCTTCCTTAAGCGACGCGAACCAATACGAAACCAGATACGCCCCGCAAAGGGGGCTCCCGCTACCGTCCGCCATGTGCGCGCTCCGTCAATCGCTAGATCGCCAGGTGTCGCAAACGCACATGCGGGATAACATCCCACAATTGCCCCGAAATCACATCGGGTGAGCCACGGCGCCGCTCCGTTTGCGGCACGTGTACGACCAACGAGGCGACGGATCGCCGATGGGGTCGATCAGAACTTCCCTGGTCGCCGTAGTCCAGGGCGTCAGAAACCAAAGCTTTTTGAGCTTTTCTGAGCTTTAGAGCGAGGAACCGAGCCCTTCTCATTCAAGCCGGCACCCTCGCCGACCGGGCAAGCGCACTCTGCGCGACCGGAGAGCGAGTCACAAGGCTGGACGGTTGCCGGTGTTCAGCCTGAAGGGACCACCTTCGGGCGCGATTTCCAGCCTGAAGGGACCACCTGGTTTTCAGGGTCATGGGACCGACCCGCGAGGGGCGTGCCCCTGATTTTCAGGGTCATGGGACCACCCGATTTTCAGGGTCATGGGACCGCCTTCATGACCTCGAGACCGAGCGGTTCGAGCCGAGCGACCGGAGCGTGAAACGACCGACCCTCCTGCGCGCCGACGTGGGGCAGCGCGCAGGGGGTGCCGGTGAGCTTCCGGGAGCTGACGATGATCGAAGTACGAGAGATCGTGCGCCGCTGGCAGGCCGCACAGCGTGTGCGCGAGGTCGCACGCGAGACGGGACTGGATCGGAAGACGGTGCGCCGCTACTTCGCGGTGCTCGATGCGCTGGGCGTGTCGCGCGACACCGAGCTCGACGATGCGCTCGTGCACCAGGTCGCGTCGCGAGTGCAGACGCGCGCGCTTCCTGAGCCGAGCGTCGAGCGCGAGATGCTGATGGAGCATCGCGATCGCATCGCCGCGTGGCTCACGCAGACGAAGCCGCTGCGACTGACGAAGGTGCACGTGCTGCTCGCGCGCGACCACGGCGTCGACGTGAGCTACGCGACGCTGCGCCGCTTCGCGATCGACGAGCTGAGCTGGCGGATGAAGAAGCCGACGGTGCGTGTGGTCGACGCGCCGCCTGCAGAAGAAGCCCAGGTCGACTTCGGCAAGATGGGCGACGTCTACGACCCGGCAGCGGGTCGCGTGCGCGCGCTCTACGTGCTCGTCGTGACGCTCTGCTTCAGCCGCTACCAGTTCGTGTGGCCGACGTGGGATCAGACGACGGCGACGGTCTGCGAAGGGCTCGACGCGGCGTGGCAGTTCTTCGGCGGCGTCGTGCAGCGCATCGTGCCGGACAACGCATCGTCGATGGTCTCCAAGGCCGACGCGATCGGGCCCACGATCGTCGACGCGTTCGCCGACTATGCGCAGGCGCGCGGACTCTTCGTCGACGCGGCGCGCGTGCGTCAGCCGAAGGACAAGGGCCGCGTCGAGAATCAGATCGCGTACGTGCGCGAGAGCTGGTTCGCCGGTGAGCAGTTCGACGATCTCGAGCACGCGCGTCGAGATGCGGCAGCGTGGTGCCGCGACGTCGCCGGCGCGCGTGTGCACGGCACGACGCGCGAGGTGCCGCGCGACCTCTTCGAGCGTGAGGAGCGATCACTCCTCGGCCCTGCGCCTACCGAGCGATTCGACGTGCCGCACTGGTCCGACGCGAAGGTGCATCCCGACCATCACGTGCAGGTGCTCAAGTCGCTCTACTCCGTGCCGACGCGCTTCATCGGCAAGAAGGTCCGCGTGCGCGCCGACAGTCGCATGGTGCGGATCTATCTCGGCACCGAGCTCATCAAGACGCACCCGCGCGTCGCGGCGGGCAAGCGGTCGACCGACCCGAACGACTATCCGCAGGGCGTCGGCGAGCTCGCGATGAGGAGCGTCGATGCGCTGCTCGCGCGCGCGAAGCAGCGCGGCGCGAACGTCGGTCGCTACGCGGAGCGACTGCTCGGCGGGCCGCTGCCGTGGACGACGATGAGGCAGGGCTACGAGCTCGTGCGGCTCTGCGATCGCTACGGCGAGGCGCGTGTCGACGCGGTGTGCGCGCGTGCGCTCGAGTTCGATGTGATCGACGTACCTCGCATCGCGCGAATGCTGAAGCTCGCGATCGCCGGCGAGGAGCGCGCGCACGACGAAGGCAAGCTGCATCGTCTCTCGAGCGGTGGCGCGCCCCGCTTCGCGCGAGGCGCCGATCTCTTCGCGACGAAGAAGGAGGGCGAGCGATGAAGACGCTGCCGTCGATCTCGCCCGAGCTGAAGAAGGTGCTCAAGAAGCTGAAGCTCGGTCCGATCATCGCGACGCTGCCCGATCGCATGGCGCTCGCGGAGATGCAGAAGCTCTCGCTCGAAGAGACTCTGCTGCTCGTGCTCTCGGACGAGATCGCTCGTCGTGAGAGCAGCGCGTGCGCGCGACGCGCTGCGAAGGCGGGCCTCGATCCGGACATGACTCTCGAGCGCTGGGACTCGAGCGCAAAGGTCCGATACGACAAGCGCGTGCTCGCGGAGCTGACGAGCCTTCGCTTCATCGAGGCGAGCAAGAACGCGGTGATCCTCGGGCCGGTCGGGGTCGGCAAGACGTTTCTCGCGAGCGCGCTCGGCCACATCGCGTGCCGGCACGGCTACAACGTGATCTTCACGCGCGCCGACGCGATGCTCAGGCGGCTCAAGCAGAGCCGTCTCGACAACTCGCGCGACGCGGTGATGACGGAGCTGTCGACGATCGATCTGCTCGTCGTCGACGACTTCGCGCTCGAGCCCATGACGCGCGACGAGAGCCGAGACGTTTATCAGCTCTTCGTCGAGCGCTCGGGCCGCGCATCGACGATCGTCACGAGCAACCGAGACACCTCGGAGTGGCTCGCAGCATTCGACGAGGTGCTGCTCGCGCAGAGCGCGGTCGATCGCTTCATCCACAACGCCTTCGACCTGGTCGTCGAGGGCGAATCCTATCGCGCGAGGCTCAAGCCGAAGGTCAGCGACGACGACCCTCCGCCGTCCTCGCCGGTCGAGAAGAAGACGCTGATCGGAAAGCGCCGCTGACGCGGCGTACGTCGGCGCGCTACGCGCGCCTCCGCTGTCTCGACACGAGCGAGACGGATCGCGCATCCTGCATCCGGTCGCTCGACTTCCCCCTGGTCCCATGACCCTGAAAACAGGGCGGTCGCTTCAGGGTGAAGACCGGCAGACGGTCGAATTCGATCCGGCAGAACCGGTAGGGCGACCCTCGCCGAACGTCTGGCGCCTGTCTAGGACGTCAGGAGGCGCTGGGACGAACGCGGGTAGCGGGAGAGCTCGATCGGGGCTCCTGGGAGCGCCTGGAAGACCAGAACCCCAAAAGCGAAAACCCCTGGAACCGCAAGGGTTCCAAGGGCTTCCGCGTGGATAACTTACCTGTCGACCAGGAAACGACCAGAAATAAGCCGATATTGGGTGCTTCCCTTACCGTTTCGCTTACCGCTGATTCTCTCGTGTGCGAATCGCCTGTGTTTTCCAGGGTCTTAGGTCACTCGCCGTACTTCGCGACGATCTCCTTCACGTACGCGATGAAGGGGTCCTTGTGATGCCGATCGAAGTTGTCCCACGTGCTGAAGCTCGACGGGTCCTCGACGCGGTCCACGAAGATCTTGCCGTCGAGGTGATCGACCTCGTGCTGGAACGTGCCCGCCGAGATGCCCTTCACCTCGCGCTCCCAGGGCTGCCCGTGGCGATCCCACGCGCGCACTCGAACGTGCGCGGCGCGACGCACACGACCACGGAGGTTGGGGACGCTGAGGCATCCCTCGTAGTTGAGGAACGTCTCGTCCGAGAGCGGCTCGATCACCGGGTTGATCAGGATCGTCAGCGGGATGCGCGGCTTGTACGGATAGCGCGGGTTCTCGCCGACCTCGATCACGCAGATGCGCAGCGGCTCGTAGACCTGCGTCGCCGCGAGCCCCGCGCCGTTCGCGTCGCGCATCGTCTCGACGAGATCGTCGACGAAGCGCTGGATCTCGGGGCTCTTCACTTCGTCGAGCGTCAGCTCGCGGGCGCGCTCGCGGAGGATGGGATGGCCGATCTGCGCGATCTTCCGGATGGTCATGCCCGGCGATCCTGCTGACGCGCGCCGCGCGCGTCCAGGCCCCGCGCTCACGCCGTCGCGAGCGACGGCGTCGCGCGCGCGCGCAGCTCCTCGGCGAAGCGCTGCACCATCGCGCGCTGCCCGCGATGCAGGTGCACCGTCGGTCGCGCCGCGCGCAGCTTCGCCTCGGCCTCGTCGACGTCGCCCGCCTGACCGCGCGCGATGAGCAGCGCCGCCGCGAACGTCGCGCTGCGACCGTGCCCCGCCGCGCAGTGCACGTAGACGGGCCCTTCGTGCGCCGCGATCGCGCGCGCCAGCCGCGCGAAGTCCGCGTAGCGCGGCACCGACGTGTCGAGCGCCGGCAAGCAGTGATAGTCGCGCCCGTCGCGCATCGCCGCGCCGCACGCGAACTCGCTCGTCAGATCCACGACGACGCGCGTCCCGGGGGGCAGCGCCTCCGCGCCGACGATGCGCCCGAGGTAGAGCCCCGGCGCGACCTCGTTCCACGCGTCCTCGCGATGCCGCCACGCGTCCCAGCGCACGCGCAGCCACGCGACCACGTGATACGGGAAGAGCAGCACGAAGTGCGGCGTGCGCAGCGATCCGTCCTCGCGCTTGCCGAACACGCCCGGCCCGAGCCCGAGATAGCCGAGCCCCACCGCGATCACCGCGAGCGCGGGCCACGTGAGCGCCCACGCGGGCCCGCCGATCCACCCCGCGCACCCGATCAGCACGAGGCCGAGCACGACCTGGAACCAGCCGAAGCGCATCAGCCTCCGCCCACCGCGTGCTCGACGTCGCGCACCGTCTTCGGGATCGCGCTCGTGAGCACCTCGGCGCCCGTCGCGGTCACGAGCACGTCGTCCTCGACGCGGATGCCGCGCACGTCCGCGAACCGCTCGAGCGTCGCGTGATCGATGCGATCGCGCGCGATCGCCTTCAGCTTCGGATCGCGCAGGATCGCGGGCACGACGTAGAAGCCGGGCTCGATCGTCACCGCCATCCCCGGCGCGAGATCGCGATCGAGGCGCAGGTACGAGAGCCCGAACTGCGACGAGCGCGTGCGCCCCGGCGCGTACCCCGCGCGATCGCCGAGGTCCTCCATGTCGTGCACGTCGAGCCCGATCAGGTGCCCCACGCCGTGCGGGAAGAAGAGCGCGTGCACTCCGTCCGCGACGAGCTCCTCGGGATCGCCGCGCAGCACGCCGAGATCGACGAGCCCGCGCGCGATCACGTGGCACGACGCGAGGTGCACGTCCCGATAACGAACGCCCGGCGCGACCTTCTCGATCGCGGCGCGGTTCGCGGTGAGCACGAGCTCGTACATCGAGCGCTGCGTCTCGCTGAACCGACCGCTCACCGGCCAGGTGCGCGTCACGTCTCCGGCCCAGCCGCCCTCGGTCTCCGCGCCGACGTCGGCGAGCAGCAGATCGCCCTCGCGCAGCTCGTGGCCGTACCCGTGGTTGTGCAGCACCTCGCCGTGCACCGTCACGATCGACTGGTACGAGGTGCCCATCCCGCGCGTCAGGAGCGCGCTCTCCATCGCGCCGCGGATCGCGTGCTCGCGCAGCCCGACGCGCGTCGCGCGCATGCCCGCGAGGTGCGCCGCGGCCGTGCCGTCCGCCGCCTCGCGCAGCCCTCGGATCGCGGCCTCGTCGTGCACCAGGCGCAGCGCGATCATCGCGTCGGCGAGCGCGGCGTCGTCCTCGGCGAGCGCGCCGTAGCGCACCGGCCGTCCCAGCAGATCGCTCTGCCGCTCGCGGGTCGGCGCGTCGATCGCGGGCAGCGTCGCGACGCGGCGGCCCGCGAGCACGCGCGGCAGATCGCTCGCGTCGCGCACTGCGCATCCGACGGCGGCCGCGAGATCGGCGAGGGACGCGCTCGGTCCGTGCCAGAGCTCGTCGTCGTCGTCGGGCGTCTCGACGAAGAGCGTCGCCGCATCGCCCTCGAGCAGCAGGAACGCGCCCGGGATCGGAGCGCCCGCGAGGTACAGGAAGTGGCTCGCCGCGCGGTACGGCCAGGGGTTCGCGCGGTAGTTGCGAGGGCTCGGCGCACCGGCCGCGATCAGCGCGGGCGCGCCTTCGAGCGCCTTCGAGAGGCGCGCTCTGCGCGCGACGAGCGCGGCGGTGTCGATCCGCGGGAGCAGCATCGGCGGAGTATAGGAGCCGGGCCGCCCGCGGGCAGGAGCGCACGCACGCCCGCGGGTGTGGCTGCTATGCTCGTCGCGACGTGCTTTCCGGCCGCCGCCCCGACCTCACGGGACACTCCGCCTCGGCGCCCACCGCGGTCCTGGTGATCGCGGTGACGCTGGCGGCGTCGTCGGCGCGCGCGGAATGCGAGGCCGAGGCCACGCTCTCGACCGGCGTGACCGTGCAACGCTGCACCGAGGACGGGCGGCGCTGGTCGGTGGCCCACGCCGACCTGGCGGCCAGCGACGTCGGGGTGCGCGTCGCGCGCAGCGGCGAGCGCGGACAGACCGCGAGCGCGTGGCGCGCGTCGGTGCCGGGCGCGGTGCTCGCGGTGCAGGGCGGCGCGTTCCGCTTCCCGGGCTGGGATCCCGAGGGCCTCACGATCGCCGAGGGCGAGCCATGGCCCGGCACCGCCGACGACGGCACCCGCGCGGTGCTCGCGCTCGACGCGCAGGGCGCCGGCCTCGTCGTTCCCGCGGTGCAGACGGTCCCCGTCGAGGCGTGGATGCGCTCGGCCGTGTCGGGCGTCGAGGTCGTGCGCGCGGGCGCGCCGATCACCGCGTGCGAGGGCGACGGGTGCGAGCGACGGCCGCGCACCGCGGTGGGCATCTCGAGCGACGGGCGCACCCTCGTGATCGTCGTCGTGGAGGGCTGGACCGCGACGAGCGAGGGCGTGACCGATCCCGAGCTCGGCGCGCTCGCGAGCGAGGCCGGCGCGCACGACGCGATCCGCATCGGCGAGGGAGCGACCAGCGCGCTCACGACCGCGGGCGCGGTCGCGGAGATCCCCTCGAGCGACGGCGCGCTGCGCGCTGCGGGCCCGTTCCTCGGCATCGTGGACCGCGCCGACGGTGCGACCGGCCTGCTGCGCAGCGTCATGGAGCTCCCCGATCACACGCGCCTGCCCGGCGGGACGTACCGCGTGGAGAGCACCGACGGTCGCCTCGTCGCCATGCCCCGCCCGAACTCGAGCGCGTACTGGCAGCTCGACATCGCGGCGCGCACGTACATCGTCCACGCCTCGCTCGCCGGCTATCGCGACGAATGCAAGGTCTGCACGGTCCCGCCGGGGTACGAGGAGTGGTGCAGCTTCCAGATGACGCCGGGGAGCGGGACGGCGGAGTGCGCCGCGCCGCCCCGCGGGATCGACGCCGGGGTCTTCCCGATCGTCGACGCCGGTGAGCCGGACGCCGGAGGCGTCGACGCAGGCGAGGGCAGCCGCACCAGCATCGGCGGCGGCTGCGGGTGCGTCGTGAACGGCGCGCGCACGGATTGGCGCGCGGCCGCGATCCTCGCGATGCTCGCGGCCGTGGTGGTGTGGATGCGACGAGGGAGGCGCGCGTGAGCGCGACGAGCCGGATCGGCCCGGGCACGGGCGTGCTCGCGACGGACGCGGGCGGGACGCTGGTGCTGCGCCGCGTGCGGGTGCGCGTGGCGTCGGGCCCGGATCGCGGGATCGAGCGCGAGCTCGATCAGGGCACGATGGTGGTCGGCAGCCACCCGCAGGCGGACCTCGTGCTCACCGACACCACGGTGTCGCGCTACCACGCGGAGCTCGCGCTCCTGCCGGCGGGCGTGCGGGTGAAGGATCTGCGGTCGACGAACGGCACGTTCGTCGGCGAGTCGCGCATCGAGAGCGTGCTCGTGCCGGTGGGCTCGGAGGTGCGGCTCGGGCGGACGCGCGTCGAGCTGTTGCCGTCGGACGTGCCGCTCCCCGACGCGCCGTCGGAGGCGACGCGCTTCGGTCGGCTCGTGGGATCGAGCCCGGCGATGCGGAGGCTCTTCGGGCAGCTCGAGCGCGTCGCCGCGACCGAGGTCGCAGTGCTCATCCACGGCGAGCCCGGCACGGGGAAGACGGAAGCGGCGCGCGCGATCCACGACGCCTCGAGCCGCGCGCGCGGGCCCTTCGTGGTGATCGAGCTCGGCGGCGTGCCGGCGGCGGCGGTGGGCCCCGCGATGAGCTCGGCGCTCGGCGGCACGCTGCTGCTCGAGCGCATCGACGAGGCGAGCGGCGCGGTGCAGGACGCGCTCTCCGCGGCGCTCGATCGCCGCGAGCGCGAGGGCATCGACGTGCGCGTGCTCGCGACGAGCCGGGGCGATCCGCGCGCGCTCGTGGAGCGCGGCGCGCTGCGTCGCGATCTCTGGTTCCACCTCGCGTCGGTGCGCGTCGAGGTGCCGCCGCTGCGTGAGCGGCTCGAGGATCTGCCGCGCCTCGTGCACGCGCTGCTCGAGGAGCTCGGCTATCCGGAGCTGCGCCTCGGCGCGGCGGAGCTGGGGCAGCTGCGCGTCCAGCGCTTCGACGGCAATGTGCGCGAGCTGCGCCGCACGATCGAAGAGACGCTGCTGCGGAGCGCGGTGCCGGCGCGTCCTTCGTCGCCCCCGGGCGAGCAGGTGACGGACGAGCTCGCGCGGATGCCGTTCAAGGAGGCGAAGGATCGCCTGCTCGACGCGTTCGAGCGCGGCTACGTCGCGCAGCTGCTGGAGCGCGCGGGCGGAAACCTCAGCCGCGCGGCGGCGGAGGCCGGGCTCGACCGCAACCACCTCGCGCGGCTGGCGAAGAAGCACAACCTGCGCTGACGGGGTCGGGGGCCGGGTCCGCGTCGCTGGCGGGGAACCGCTGCGGCTCGGGACTGCGCGGGCTCCGGATCCCGGCGTGCGGCGGAGCCGCTCGAATCGCGTGCGGGGGCCGTTCGCCTCGAGAGCATCACGGTTGTCGCGGGCAGCGTGCGCTCGAGCGCAGGAGCGCGACGAGAACGGACGGGCACTCTGGCGCGATCGGCGTGATGGACGCCGTTCGAGCGCGCCGAACCGACACGGGCCGCGCCATGCCCGGCTGCGCCGTCGGTGCGCGCGATCGCGCGATTTCGTCGTGAGATCGGCAGGTTGAGCGCGAAGTCGACGATCCCCGGCTGCGCGCGGTCGTGCCGGGAACGATTCGCAGGTCGGGCATTCCTCAATGATTCTGCTGGTCAACTCGCGCGAATTGGCCGTTGGAAGCGTCTGGGCACCCCCGGCGCGACCGTAGGACTGCACGAGAAGGTCCCCAGACGCGCGAAATGACCAATTCGGGCGTCTGGGGACCAAAACTCGCGTGTTTTGGCCATTTCGCCCGAGATGCCGCCTCCGGTCGCGCGAAATGGCGAACGGACGCGACCCCACGCCGGATCTGGCCCGTCACGTCCGATCCAGCGGCTCCCGCGCCATTCGCCCGCGAGCTCGCCCCTCGCGCCCCTCGCCCTCGCGCCGGCCGTCGCCCTCGCCCTCGCGCCGGCCGTCGCCCCGCCGTCGCCCCCGCCGTCGCCCCCGCCGTCGCCGTCGCCCTCGCCCCCGCCGTCGCCGTCGCCCTCGCCCCCGCCGTCGCCGTCGCCCTGGCCCCCGCCGGCCGGTCCCGCCGGCCGCCTCGGATTGGCGCGTGCACTCGGCCGCGCCCGCGGACAGTCTGCCGGGCACCATGACCCTCGACTCCGCGCCCGCCCCGGTCTTCCTCTCCGGCCCGATGGGCAGCGGGAAGTCCACCGTGGGGCGCGTCCTCGCGGATCGGCTCGGCGTGCCCTTCGTCGATCTCGACGCGCGCATCGAGGCCGAGCAGGGCGCGTCGGTGCGCGCGATCTTCCGCGATCGCGGGGAGCCCGTCTTCCGCGCCATCGAGCGCGAGGCCGCGGCGCGCGTCGCCAGCGAGCCCGGCGCGCGCGTCGTCGCGCTCGGCGGCGGCACCGTGACCGACACCGCGACGCGCCGGATGCTCCTCGCGCGCGGCACCCTCGTGACGCTCCACGCGCCGCCCGACGAGCTCGCCCGGCGCGTCGCGGGCGCCGACGATCGGCCGCTGCTCGCGACCGCGAGCGACACCACGCGCGTGCTCACGAGCCTCCTCGAGGAGCGCGCCTCCGCGTACGCGGAGTGCCACGCGCGCATCGACACCCGCGGTCGCGACGCGAGCACGATCGCCGAGGACGTGCTGCGCGTCGCGCGCGAGCGCCCGGTCGCGGTCGCGCTCGGCGAGCGCAGCTACCGCGTCGAGATCGGATCGGGCATCGCGTCGCGCGTCGGCGCGCGGCTGCGCGAGGCGGGCGTCTCGGGCATCGCGGTGGTCGCCGGCGACGCGAACGTCGAGTCGCCGTGGGCCGCGAGCGCGCGCCGCTACGTCGAGGGCGCAGGGCTGCGCGCGGCGTCGGTGACGCTCCCGCCCGGCGAGCAGCACAAGACGATCGCGTCGGTCGAGCGCATCTGGGACGCGGCGCTCGAGGCGGGCATCGATCGCCACGGCGCGGTCGTCGCGGTCGGCGGCGGGGTGGTGGGGGACCTCGCTGCGTTCGCTGCGTCGACGATCCTGCGCGGCATCGTGCTCGCGCAGATCCCGACGTCGCTGCTCGCGATGGTCGACAGCTCGGTCGGCGGGAAGACCGGCTTCGATCGCGCGCAGGGCAAGAACCTGATCGGATCGTTCCACCAGCCGCGCACCGTGCTGTGCGACGTGGACGCGCTCTCGACGCTCGATCGCGCCGAGCGCATCGCCGGGCTCGCCGAGGTCGTGAAGTCGGCGTGGATCGACTCCGAGGACGCGATCGCGACGCTCGAGCGCGACGCCGACGCGCTGCTCGCGGGCGACGGCGAGGCGACGATGCGCGCGGTCCGGATGTCGGTCGCGCTGAAGGCGCGCATCGTCGCCGAGGACGAGCACGAGCGCGGCCCGCGCGCGCTCCTGAACCTCGGGCACACGCTCGGGCACGCGATCGAGGCCGCGAGCGGGTACACGATGCGCCACGGCGAGGCCGTCGCGCGCGGGATGGTCGCGGCGGTGCGGGTGGCGCGCGCGCTCGGCGACGCGCGGCAGGACGACGAGCGACGGATGATCGCGCTGCTGGCGCGCCTCGGGCTGCCGACCGATCCCGAGCGCTACCTCGACGACACCGCGCTGGCGTTCGTGGGCGCGGACAAGAAGCGCAAGGGCCGCGACGTGCGCTTCGTGTCCCCGGGGGCGGCGGGCACGGTCGGGCTGCGGATGATCGCGATCGAGGAGCTCCAGCGCATCGCCACGCGCGGCTGAACCTTGCCGGAGTGCTCGGACCGCAGGTCGCGGACGGGAGCGCGCGAAGCGCGCGGACGGTAGGGACCAGCGGGCGAGCCGATGACCTTGCCGGAGTGCTCGGACCGCAGGTCGCGGACGGGAGCGCGCGAAGCGCGCGGACGGTAGGGACCAGCGGGCGAGCCGATGACCTTGCCGGAGTGCTCGGACCGCAGGTCGCGGACGGGAGCGCGCGAAGCGCGCGGACGGTAGGGACCAGCGGGCGAGCCGATGACCTTGCCGGAGTGCTCGGACCGCAGGTCTCGGACGGGAGCGCGCGAAGCGCGCGGACGGTAGGGACCAGCGGGCGAGCCGATGACCTTGCCGGAGTGCTCGGACCGCAGGTCGCGGACGGGAGCGCGCGAAGCGCGCGGACGGTAGGGACCAGCGGGCGAGCCGATGTAGGGACCCGCCTTCGACTGCAATTTGGCTGCGCCGCGGCGCCGGGCGTACGCTGGATCCATGCACGCCAGGGTTGGGTCGTTCCTCGCTCTTCTGCTCGCGCTCGCCGGCTGCGCCGAATCGAACCCGGGGATCGAGATCGAGGGCGTGCTCGCGTTCAGCGACGCCGCGATGTGCACGCTCGACCCGGGCACCGACCCGACGTTCCTGGCGAGCCCGACCCTCGACACGTCGCCGCTGTTCAACGCGATTCGGCCCGGCGGGATCCGCTACGCCGCGAGCTTCCAGGTCGTGAACCGGTTCTTGAACCTCGGCCGCTCGGACTTCCCGATCATGGCGGACCCGAACTCGTTCTTCGTCGAGGAAGCGGAGGTCTCGCTCGAGGCGATCGACGGCTCGCCGCTGGATCTCGGCGACCTGCCGACGCGCTTCCGGGTGCCGGCGAGCGGCTACGTGCCGTCCGCGGCCGACGCGACCGAGTACGGTCGTGGCGCGGTGACGGTCGAGGTGATCCCGAGCATCTACGGCGACGCGCTCCAGGGCCGGACCGGGACGATCGTCGCGCAGGTCCAGCTGACGGGGACGACGTCCGGCGACTCGACGCAGACGACCGCCGAGTTCCAGATGGTCGTCTCGCTGTGCGACGGCTGCCTCTTCCAGTGCCAGCTCGACGAGATGAGCATGCCGATCAACGTGCCGTCGTGCCGTCCGGGGCAGGACGCGGTCAGCGCCGCCGCGGCGGCGTGCGGGCCCTGAACGCGCAGCGCGGCGCTGCAGCGATCAACGCAGCGCGCCGATGAACGCGTCGCCGAACGCGAAGCGCAGCAGGTCCGCGAGCGCGCCCGACTCGGCGACCGCGTCCTCGAGCGCGCTCGGCGGGCGCGTCCCGCTCTGCTGAGCCTCGAGCGCGCGCAGCGCCGCGATCGACGCGCGCACGTCGCCCGACGCGACGAGCCCGGCGCGCGCCGCGCCGCCGAGCACCGACGCGCGCTGCGCGTCCCAGTCGAGCGTGCTCTCCGAGTCGAGCAGCAGCTCGCGCACGTCGCGCTGGTTGCGCGTCGGGATCGTGCGCCAGAGCTGCGACGCGAGCGCCGCCGCTTCGCGCGCGACCTGCGCGCCCTCGGCGGGACCGAACGCGGCGCGCAGCGCGGCGTAGAGCGTCCGGCCCTCGTCGTCGGAGAGCGTCGCGAGCAGCACGTGCTCGGGGCGCGCGAGCTCGATCGCGCGGCCGAGCAGGAAGCGCAGCGAGCGATCGTCGCCCGGCGCGTCGGCGCCGACGAGGACGGCCGGAGGATGGGTGCGGATCGGCACCACGCCGGTTCCCGCGCCGCGCGTCGCGAAGAGCGTCACGTCGTCGCCCTCGGGCAGCGCATCGAGCGTCGCGGCGAGCGCGCGCCCGATGCCCGAGCCGGTGTGCGGCCCGACGCGATCGGTGCCGAGGATCCCGAGCTGCTGGAGCGACACCCGGAAGAGCGGCAGCGCCGACTCCCACACGAGCGCGAGCAGCCGCCGTGCGCTCTCGTGCGCGGGGTTGCGCAGCAGCGTGCCGCGCGCGTCGGCGAGCGAGCGCGCATCGAGCGCCTGGATCGCGGGCGCGCTGCGGCGCGGATCGAACGCCGAGAGGACGGCGTGCGCGACGTACGCCGCGCCGCGCGCGCCGGCGCGCGTCGCGATCTCGCCGAGCAGCTCGATCGCGGCGGCACGACCGGGATCGATCACGAGCGCGGCGCGCAAGAGCGCGGCGGCCTCGAGGAGATCGTCGTCGCTCGCGGCGAGCGCGCGGGCGCGCGCCTCGAGATCGTCGAGCGCGTCGTCGTCGAGCGGCTCGTCCTCGGAGACCGGCATCGCGATCGGCGAGGGCCCGCCGGGCGCGGGCGGCAGCGAGGGCGGCGCGGGGAGCCAGAGATCCATGCGCGACGGGCGATCGCCGGGCTCGGCGGGCTCCTCCTCGTCGGGCTCGGGCAGCGCGACCGGCGGGCGCGACGGGCGCAGCGAAGGCGAGGGCGCGGCGTGGCCGTTCGCGCTGGAGACCGGGCGCGCGCGCTCGGGCGTCGACGCGCGCGACGGGGGCGACGGGCTCGGCGCGTACGACGGCGAGGTCGCGTAGCTCGGCACCGGCGCGGGCAGCTCGGACGGCGCGGGATGCGCGATCACCGACACCGCGGAGGCGAGCGACGCCGGGCCCGAAGGCGCCGCGACGCCGAGCTCGGCGGCGACGCGCTTGGCGTCGTCGCTGGTCGGGTCGGCCTCGAGCGCCTCGCGCACCTTCGCGCGGGCGTCCTCGCGACGGCGGGGATCGCGGCGCAGCCAGCTCGCGAGCTCGGCGAGCACCCCCGCGATCTTCGAAGGCTCGGGCTCCTCGGCGCGCAGCGCGGCGAGGGCCTCGTCCGCGAGCTGCTCGGCGCGCGCGAGATCGCCGCGCGCGAGGGCGTGCAGGCGCGCGGCCTTCATCGTGAGGCGGGCCTTCTCGTCGGCCATCCACGCCTCGTCGGCGCGCCGCGCGAGCTCGCCGAAGAGCTCGCCGAACGCGCGCTCACCGAGCTCGGCCGAGGCCTCGCCCATGCGCGCGCCGAGCCGCCCGAGCTCCTCCTCGAGCTCGCTGAGGCCGGTCTCCTTCCACACCGGGAAGAGCACCTCCCAGGCGTGCTCGGGACGGCCGATCTCCTGGTCCAGCAGCGTCGCGGCGCGTCGGATCATGGAGAGGCGCACCATCGGGTGCGGCGCGTTCTCCGCGAGCACGAGCAGGCCGCGCGCGAGCGCGTCGAGGTCACCGGTGGCGCGCGCCAGGCGCTCGACCGCGGTGAGGATGACGCCGCTGCTCGCGGCGTGACGCGCGGCCTCGAGGTACGCCTCGAGCGCGTCGCGCTCCGCGCCCGCGCGCTCGAGCCAGCGCGCGCGGCGATAGAGCAGGGCGCGCCGTCCGCTCGCGCCCATCGCGTGGGTGATCAGCTCGTCGTACGTGCGCTTGGCGTCCTCGACGTCCTGGCGTTCGAGCGCGAGCTGCTCGAACGCGACGAGCAGCGCGCCGTGGCCCGGCACCGCGCGCAGGCCCTCGTGGATCAGCTGGATCGCGAGCGCGACGTCGCCCGCGTGGCGGGCGGCGCGCGCGGCGGCGCGCTCCCAGAGGCGTCCCGCCCACGCGCCCTCGGCGCGGCGCGCCTCGTCGCGCATCACCGCGACGCCAGCCTCGGGGCAGTCGATCGCGACCAGCACGCCCGCGGTCTTCGCGACGCGCTGCAGCGCAGGCTCGTCGGCGACCGGCGGCAGCTCCTCGAGCGCGGCGCGCGCGAACGACTCCGCGGCCGAGGGATCACCGAGCACCTGCATGCTCGCGGCGGCGAGCGCGAGGCGCCCCTCGAAGCGCTCGTCGTCGGTCGCGCCCTCGGCGACGCGCAGCGCGAGCGCCGCCATCAGCCGGTCGTGCTCGCCGGTGCTCGCGTAGATCTCGGCGAGGCGGGTGATCGACGGCTCGTCGCGCGGCACGCGCGCCAGCACGCGGAGGAGCGCGCGCGCCTCGCCCGCCACGTCGCCGCCGCGCGCGTGCTGGGCCGCGATCTCGCGCAGCGTCGCGATCGCGTCCTCGTCGCTCGACGCGGCGAGGCGCCGCTCCAGCGCGGCGATCACGAAGATCGGCGAGCCGGCGCGCTGCGCGAGCGCGCTCGCGATCTCGCGGAGCGGGACGCCGGCCTCGCCGAAGCGATCGGCGCTGCTGACGGCGAGGGCCGCGGCGCGCTCGACGGCGCCGCGCGCGTCGAGCGCGGAGAGCGCGTCCGCGATCGGGCCGATGCTCGCAGGCTCGCAGCGCGGATCGCGCGTGAGGGCCTCGACGGCGCGCACCACGAGATCGATCTCGCCCTGCTCGAGCGCGACCTGCAGCGCGTCGCGCCAGGGCTCGGCCTGGTACGTCGCGAGGCGCGCCCATCGCTCGATCGCGTCGAGGCGATCGTGCTCGCGCGGCGCGGCGCGGACCGCGGCGGCGAGCAGCGGCGGCAGGTCGCCGACGAGCGCGCGCGCGCGGGCGATCGCGTCGGGCGGCGCGCTGCCACGATCGGTCGCGAGCCGGCGCGCGAGGATCAGCGCGGCCTCCGCGGCCTCGGGATCGGCGAGCAGCGCGTCGATCGCGGCGACGCGCGCGCCCTCGCGATCGCCGGCCGACTCGCAGCGCGCGGCGAGCGCGGTGAGAGCCCGAGCGCGCTCGGGCGGAGCGAGCGCGAGGCGCGACTCGCGGGCGAGCGCATCGCGCACCAAGGCGTCGTCGCCCAGGCGCGACGCGGCGCGGCGCAGCCGGACGATCGCCTCGCGGTGCCCGGGCACCTCGTTCAGCACGCGCAGGCAGGCGCGCGCGGCGGCGCGGTGATCGCCGCGCACCGCCTCGAGCCCCGCGATGCGGAGGAGGCGCCGCACGCGCTCGATGCGCCGGCCCTCGTGCTCGACGCGCTGCTCGAGCACCTGGATGCGCCCCGGGACGTCGCCGCGCAGCGTGAGGATGCGCTCCAGGAGATCTCCCGCGCCGTCGTCCCAGCCCTCGTCGATCATGCCCGCGAGCAGCGAGATCGCGCGCTCGCGACGCTCCGGGTCCTGCGCGAGGATCGCGGCGAGCCCGCGGGTCGCGTCGCGCCGCTCGGCGCGCTCGCCCTGGCGCGAGAGGCGATCGAGCTCCGCGGCGCGCGCCATCGCGGGGCGCATCGTGCTCTCGAATCGCGCGCGCGCCTTCGACATCGGCTCGCCGCCGAGCGCCGCCGCCACCGAGCGCGCCCACGCCGCGCGCAGCGGCTCGTGGGTCACGTCGTCCGCGATGCGCGCGAGGTCCTCGAGCGCCGCGGCGCGCGCGGCGTCCGACGTCCAGCCCGACGCGCGGATCGCCCGCTCCAGCGCGTCGGCGAGCAGCATCGGATCGGCGGCGGCCTCGGCTTGCTGTCGGATCGCGGCGCGGGCGCCCTCGTCGGTCGGCTCGACCTCGAGGCAGCGGATGCGCAGCTCGAGCTCCCAGCTGCCGTCGCCCGGGATCTCGAGGCGCGCGTCGGCCGCGCGCGTGAGCCAGGAGAGGCGCGCCTCGGGCGGGCACACCGTCGCGAGCTCTTCGAGCACGACCGCGCGCTCGACCAGCGCGCCCGCGGCCTCGAGGTCGACGTCGAGCGGCTCGTAGAGCACCTCGAGCTCGGGCTCGTCGTCGAGCGCGCGCAGCAGCATCTCGGCGGCGAGCAGCGGGCGCTCGTCCATCTCGGCGCGCTCCGCGGCCTCGAGGCGGAGGCGCCTCCGCACGTCGGGCTCGCTCGCGCGACGGGCGGCGTCCGCGCGCAGCGCGATGATCGCGGGACCGCGCTGGGCCGCGGCGTGCCACGCCGCCATCGCGTCGGCGGCGCGCTCGTGGCCGGGCGTGATCGACCACGCCCACCCGACGAGGTACGCGGCGCCCTCGGGGTCGCTCTCGCCGAGCTGCGTCGCCGCGCCGAGCAGCTCGTCCGCGGCGTCGGCGGGACGTCCCTGGGCGATCACGATCGACGCGGTGATCGCGCGCGCATCCGCGGCGCGTGCCCCGCCCGACGCGGCGCGCAGCGCGGAGAGCGCGACCTGGGTGCGACCGATGCGGCGCGCGAGGAGCGCGTACGCGATCAGCACGTCGTCGCGGCGCGGCCCCTCGCCGGCGGCGCCGACCGCGGCGCGTCCGTACGCGAGCGCGAGGTCGGTGTGCGCGCACGCGGCGCACGCGTCGGCCGCGGCGAGCAGCGTCTCGGGATCCTCGGCGAGCGCGGCGGCGGCCTCGCGCAGCGCGCGCTCGCGCTCCTCGACGCTCGCGTAGCGCTCGAGCCAGGTCTCGGCGGCCGCGCGCCACGCCGCGGCGCGCTCGACGGCCGGCGCGCCCGACTCCTCGAGCACCGCGATCTCGCGCTCCAGTGGATCGAGCGCGTCGTCGAGCGCGCGCGTCGCGGGCGGGAGCTCGGGCAGCGTGAGGTCGAACGTCTCGATCTGCGCGAACGCCTGGGCCGCGCCCGGCGAGAGCTGCACCGCGGCGGGGCGCGGCGGCGGGATCGACGCGCTGCGCGCCGGCGGGATCGACAGGTTGCCGGGGCGGATCGAAACGGCCTCGGGCGCGGGCGCAGGCGCGGGCAGCGAGGGGAGTCGGCGGGCGGGCGCAGGCGCGCTCGCGCCCGGCGTGACGACGCGCGCGAGCCCGGCGCGGACCAGCGCGGCGATGCGCGACGCGGCCGCGGGCGCGCTCATCAGGAACGCGGCGATGCGCGGCTCCTTCGCGCTCTTCTCGGCCGCGTCGAGCCCTGCCCAGCGGCGCGCGCGCGCCGTGTGCGGGCCCTGGAGCCACTCGAGGCGATGCGTCGCGCGCGCGCCGACCTGCTCGGCGTCGCCCTCGGCGGCGCGCCGCTCGAGCGCGTCGAGCACCAGCGGGACGAGCGATGCCTCGGCGGCGACGTGGGGCGGAGGCGCCTCGGGGCGCAGCGGCGGGACCGCGCGACCTTCGCTCTCCGCCTTCGCCATGCCGCGCACCAGGCGGTCGAGCCAGAGCGCGCGCAGCGTCTCCGCGAGCGCGTCGTGCGAGAGCAGCGTCGAGCCCTCGGGCAGGCGATCGGGGTCCGCCGAGAGGCGTCCGAGCGCGGCGCGCTCCTCCTCGCGGATGCGCCCCGTCTTCGCCAGGAACTCGTGGAGCGAGGGATCGCCGGGCGCACGTCGCACGTCGACCACGCGGCCGCGCCGCAGCACCACCGTGCGCTCTCCGACCTCGACCGCGCCCTCGGCGCCCCGCTCGTCGAGCTCGAGGAGGAAGCGCGCGATGGGGCTCGGCGATGGCGCCCAGACCTCCGTCACGCGCGCGACTCTATCACCGAGCGCCAGGGGAGAAGGGGCTTTCGCGCCCGGCCTCCGCCGCGCCCGGCGCGTCCGTCACCGCACGTCGAGCCCGATCGGCAGCGCGAGCACGACCGGCTGGCCCTCGCGCAGCAGGCGCGCCCAGCGCAGCGCGCCCGCCGCCGGGCCGAGCTCGGCGTGCATCAGCGCCGCGGCCGCGTCCTCCGCGGGATCGCCGCCCTGCATCGTGTGCATCAGCGTCTCGATCATCGTGCGCCGCGCCGGCCACTCGACGATCTGGGTGTCCTCCGGGAGGCTCGCCCGCTCGCGCGCCATCGCGACCGCGGTGCCGAGCCCGCCGAGCCGATCGACCAGGCCGCGCTCGAGGCCCTGACGGCCGCTCCAGATGCGGCCCTCCGCCGACGCGAGGACGCGCTCCGCCGGCATCTCGCGGCCCTCCGAGACGCGCTGCACGAAGCGCTGGTACGTGCCCTCCATCATCCGCCGCAGCACCGCGCGCTCCTCGTCGGTGAACGGCGCCGAGGGCGACGACCAGCCCGCGTGCGCGCCGCGCGTGATCGTCTCGGCGTGGATCCCGAGGCGCGACATCAGCGCGGACGCGTCGACCTTGCCGCCGACCACGCCGATCGAGCCGACGATGCTGCCGGGGTGCGCGACGATGTCGTGGCCCGCCGACGCGATGTAGTAGCCGCCGCTCGCCGCCATGTCGCCGACCGAGACGATCACCGGCTTGCGCCCCGCGATGCGCCGCACCGCGTGCCACATGCGATCACTCGCGAGCGCCGACCCGCCGGGCGAGTCGATGCGCAGCACGACCGCCTTCACGTCCTCGTCCTCCGCGAGCTCGCGCATGCGGCGCACGAAGGGCCCCGACTGACCGGTGCCGGTGCCGCTCTCCTCGGCGTCGGTGATCTCGCCGTCGAGGTACGCGAGCACGATGTGCGGGCCGACCGGCTCGCCCTCCGGGGGCTCGCCCGACGTGAGCGCGCCGATGAGGTCGCCGATCGTGACGTCCTCCTGCTCCGGCGTGAGGCGGACGCGGACGTTGCGCGTCGCGCCGCCCGCCTCGCGGGCGCGGGTGCGCGCCTCGTCGTCGTACTCGATCGCGTCGACGAGGTGCGCCTCGAGCGCGCCCGCGCTGTCGTACGGGCCGCCGTCGAGCACCTGCTGCGCGTGCGCGGCGTCCATGCCGCGGCCGGTCACCATCGCCTGCACGAGGCCGGCCTGGAGATCGTCGAGCAGCGTGCCGAGCGACTCGCGCATCTCGGGCGACATGTCCTGGCGCGTGAAGGGCTCGGCCGCGCCCTTGAACGTGCCGACCTGGAGCAGGTCCGCGCTCACGCCGATCGAGTCGAGCAGCGAGCGCGCGTAGAAGACCTGCGCGGCGACGCCGACCGTGTCGAGCATGCCCGCGGGCGTGACGGTGATCCGGTCGCACGCCGACGCGGCGAGCAGGTAGCCCGCGTTGTCGATCGTCTCGAAGTGACAGTGGACGGGCTTGCCCGCGTCGCGCACCGCTTGGAGCGACTCGCGGACGTCGTCGATGCGGCCCCACGCGCCGCCCATCGGGCCGAGGCGCAGGAAGAGCGACACGACGTGCTCGTCGGTGCGCGCGTCGTCGATGCGCTGCACGACGTCGCGCAGGGCGGGCTGCGGCGGCTCGAAGAACGTGGGCTGCGCCGACTCGGAGGGCGGCGCGAGCAGGACGATCTCGCGGAGCTCGCGGCGCGCGGGGTTCGCGTCGGTCTCGGTGTCGACGGCGGCGGGATCGCCGCCGCAGGCGGCGAGGACGAAGAGAGCGGTGAGCGGGGTGGGCGCGCGACGCATGCGAACGCGATGGTAGGGCCAGCGCGTCCCGAGCGCTCGCGGGCCCGATCGATCGACGAGGTGGCACCGGACGCTCGGCGGGACGCGTCCTGGGATTCGCAGGGCGGCCCCCGCCGCGTGTCCGGTGCGTTCCTGGGACTCGCAGGGCGGCCTCCGCCGCGTGTCCGGTGCGTTCCTGGAATTCGCAGGGCGGCCCCCGCCGCGTGTCCGGTGCGTTCCGGGGATTCGCAGGGCGGCCTCCGCCGCGCGTCCGGGGGCCCCGCGAGAACGTGTCGGAGGCGCCGGCGGCGTGTCCGGGGCCGCGCGGAGAATGTGTGGGAGCCCTCGGCCGCGTGTCCGGTGCCGCCCTGGCGATGGCGTGCCCGGTCTCGCCGTCGTTTCAGGGCTCGGAGTCGATCGCGGGGACGTCGCTCGGCGGCGGCGCGGTGCTGCCCCGCGGTCCCGGGAGCTCGTCGGGCGCGGTGGTCGGCGTCGTGTCCGGCGCCGGCTCGCTCGGCTCGGGCGTCGGCTGCGGCGTCGGCGTGGGCTCGGGAGCGCTGCTGGCGCCGAGCTCGGTGCGCAGTCGGTCCGCCTGGCGGCGCGCGATCGACGCGCGGCTGCCGTTCGGCGCGCGCTCGAGGTAGCGCTCGTACGCCGAGAGCGCTTGCTCGCGCTGGTTGAGCCGCCGGTGCGCGTCGCCCACGCCGATCAGCGCGTCGGCGTACCCGCGATCCGCCGCGGTCTCGAGCTGCGTCAGCGCGCCGCGGACGTTGCCCTCGGCGAGCATCACGAAGCCGAGCCCCGCGCTCGCCTCGGGCCCGGCGCGCTCGCGGAGCGCCTGCTCGTAGAGCGCGCGGGCGCGCCGCGTGTCGCCGTTCTCGAGGCGCTGCTCGGCCTCGCGCACCAGCGCGTCGTAGCCGCGCGGCATCGCGGGCTCGGCCGGCGTCGTGGGCGGGGACGCGACCGTCGGGGTCGGCGGCGGGGTGCTGGTCGTGGTCGTCGGCGGCGGAGGCGTCGGCGTGGGAGGCGGCGCCACCGCGACGGGCGTGCCGGCGTCGGCGCTCGCCACCACGGGCGCGGCGGGCGGACGTCCTGCGTCGATCGCGGCGCGCATCGCGGTGGCGATCGGGTGCTCGGGGACGCGATCGAGCACGGCTTGCAGCTGGAGCTGCGCCGCGCTCACGTCGCCCGCCGCGAGGTGGGCCCGCGCGAGCAGCAGGCGCGCGCGCACGAGCCCCGGGTCCTCCGCGATCGCGCGCTCGGCGAGCGGACGCGCCGCCGCGATCGCGCCCGCCTGATCGGCGACCAGCAGCGCCTCGACGCGCAGGCCCTCGGCCGACGGCGCGCTGCGCAGCGTGCGCGCACGATCGAGCCGCGAGCGCGAGAGCGTCGGGTCTCCGGCGAGCCGCAGCGCGTCGCTCAGGGCGATCTCGGCGTCGGCGTCGCCCGCGCCGTGTCGCGCGGCCGCCTCGGCGTGCTCGCGCGCATCCTCGGCGTGCTCGCGCGCGTCGCGCCTCAGCGTCGCGGCCTCGCCGCGCAGCGTCGCGTCGGCCTCGGCGCGCGCCTCGAGATCGATCGCGTCGAACGTGTGCTGCTGCGCGATCAGCGCGTGGGCGCGCGACAGACCGGTGAGCGCGCGCGCGTCGTGCTCGCGGAACGCGAGCGCCTTCGTGTAGTGCGCGATCGCGTCGTCGTACGCGTCCTCGTGATCGAGCCGGAGCGCCTCGTCGCCCGCGGCCACGAACGGCGCGGCGCGATCGGCCTCCTCGCCGCCGCCGAGCAGCGCCGCGATCCCGTCCCATCCCGCCGCCACGCCGCCGCCGATCGCGAGCAGCACGACCAGCGCGACCCAGAGCCCGCTGCGGCTGCGCGCGCGGGGGCGTGCCGGCTGATCGTCGTCCTCGTCGACGTGGAGCGGGCGGAACGACGGGCGCTTCTCGCCCGAGGGCGTCGGCGTCGCCGTGCGGGGCGCCGGCGTGGACGGGCTCGCCGGCGCGTGCGGCGGAGGCGGCAGGGGCGCCGGCGTCGTCGCGCCGAGCGTGGGCGCGGGCGGGCGTGACGTCGGGGGCGCGGCGCGCGGCGGGGCGGGCGGTCGCGCCGAGGGCGCGCGCGCGCCGCCGGGCGTGGTCGCGTGGGCGTCGGACACCGGGCGCGGCGCGGACGCAGAGCCGCTCCGAGGCGCCTGCGAGGGCGTCGGTGCGCCGGCGGGCGGGGGCACCGCCATCTCGAGGGTGCGCCCCTTGATCTCGTCGACCGCGGGCAGCGGCTGCGACGACGGCCGCGGCGGCGGCGCGCTCGCGCCGCCCATGCCCAGCATCGTCGACTTGCCGGCGCCCTGGCCGCGGCCCGCGGGGGGCGCGCTCGGTGCCGGGCCCGCCATCTCCATCGTCGGCGCGTACGCCCGGCGATCGTCGCCGCGCCCCGTGGGCTGGCGGCCGGTCGGCTCGCGGCCGGTCGGCTCGCGCCCGGTCGGCTCGCGGCCGGTCGGCTCGCGGCCCGCAGGCTCGCGGCCCGCAGGCTCGCGCCGCGTCGCGCTCGCGCCGGTCGGCTCGCGGCGCTGGGTGCCCGTCGCGTCGCGACGCTCGCCGCGGCCGGCGTGCGCCGCCGCGAAGAACGTCTGGAGCTCGGCGATGTCGCCGAGGCGCTTCCAGCCCTCGCCGCTGCGCGAGATCTCGTCGTCCGGCGTGAGCTGACCGAGCGTGATCCGGCGCTGCAGCTCCTTCAGCGACGCGATGCTCTCGCTCGGCCCGCCGCCGGCGCGGCGAATGGTCCACACGCGCGCGTCGCCGGGCGCGCTCGACGCTGCCGCGGCGCCCGGGCGGAACACCTTGAAGAGGTGCCCGCAGTTCGTGCACTTGACCGTGGTCCCGCGCGCCGCGACGAGCGTCTCGTCGAACTCGTACTCGGTCCCGCAGCGCTCGCAGGTGACGTCCATCGAAGCGTGTTCCGGTGGGTGACGCGCGAGGGTACCCGCCGCGTCCGAGCGTGTCGAACGTCGCGTGATCACTCCACGAGCGAGGCCGCGAGCGCGCGCGCGCCGTGCAGCCCGACGCGCGGCTCGACGACGATCGAGATGCGGATCGTCTCGAGCACCGGGCGCATCCGTCCCTTCGCGAGGAACGACGAGAGGAACGCGCCGCCGCGGATCGCGCCGAGCAGCTTGGGCGCGATCCCGCCCGCGACGAAGAGCCCGCCCGTCGGGAGCGTCTTGAGCGCGAGATTGCCGGCCTCGGCGCCATAGAGCGACACGAACATCGCCACCGCGTGCGCGCATGCGGGGTCGCTGCCGGAGGCACCGAGCTCGCCGATCACCGCGCCGGGGTCTTCGTCGACCAGACGCGCGAGCGTCGACGGATGGCACGTCGCGAGGCCGCTCTCGACGACGTACGCGTGGATCGCCGCGAGGCCCATGCCGGAGACGACGCGCTCGTACGAGACGTGATCGGGATGGCGGCGGCGCAGGAAGCGCAGGAGCCCGTCCTCCACCTCGTCGCGCGGCGCGAAGTCGGTGTGCCCGCCCTCGCTCGGCAGCACGCGCACTCCCGCGGGCGTGCGCACCACGGTGGCCTCGCCGAGGCCGGTCCCGGCGCCGAGCAGCGCGATCGGGCCCATCGGGTCGATGACGCCCTCCTGGATCACCGCGACGTGCTCGGGGCCGAGCTCGAGGAGCCCGCGCGCCGTCGCCTCGAAGTCGTTGATCACCGCGACGCGCTGCGCGCCCAGCGCGACGGCGAGCGAGGGCCCGTCGACGAGCCAGGGCAGGTTGGTGGTGTAGACACGGTGGTCCTTCACCGGCCCCGCGACCCCGAAGGCGGCCGCGGAGATCGGCGCGCCGCCGACGGTCTGGAGGAACGCTCGCGCCGGGGCCTCGAGCCCGGCGTGGTCCGCGCTGGGGAAGGTGGTCGTCGCGACCTCGATCCAGCCCCGCTCGTGCCGCTCGCAGAGCGAGAGAGCGGTCTTGGTGCCGCCCACGTCCCCGGCGAGCACCCGCGTTCCGATCGTCACCATCGCGCCTATCTATCGGCCGCGACGCCGTTCTTTCAAGCGCGCGCCGCTCACACGAGCGCGTCGATCGCGGCGCGGGCCTCCGCGCAGCCGGGATCGATCTGCAGCACGCGCAGGTACGCCCCGTGCGCCTCGGCAGTGCGGCCCGCGCTCGCGAGCACGCGCGCGTGGAGCAGGTGCGTCACGTGGAGCTCGGGCGAGAGATCGCGCGCCTGCGCGAGCTCGGCGAGCGCGGCGTCGTTCGAGCGGCGGTCCTCCGGCGCGAGGCAGTGCCGCGCCCAGCCGACGTACGCGAGGAACTCGCCCTGGTCCGGACAGATCTCGTACGCCTTCGAGAACGCGCCGAGCGCCTCCGCGACCTTGCCGCGATCGAGCGCGCGGTTGCCGCGCCGGAAGTGGCGCTCGGCCTCGAAGAGCTCGTCGACGCGCGCGTCGAGACCGGTCGGCGGCGCCGTCTCGTCGTCCTCGTCGGCGATGGGCGCGGGCTCGCGACGCTCGTCGTGCTCGGGCGTCGCGAGCATGCCCGAGGCGTCACCGCGCGCCATCCCGGGGCGGGCGTCGGGCACCACGCGCCCGCGCGCCGGCGAGGTCGCGTCGTCCCACGCTTCGCCCGCGCCTTCGCCGCCCGCATGCCGGGGCGGGAGCAGGACGCCGTGCGGCGGCTCGGTCGCCTCGTCGGCGATCTGCTCCATCGCGTCGTCGCCGGTGGCGTCCTCGGCGGAGAGCGGCGTCGGCACGCTGCGGCTCGAGGGCAGCCCGCGTGTCTCGCTCGAGCGCAGCGCGCGCCCGGGCGTCTCGGCGTAGTGCACCGCGCCGAGGCACTCCATCGCGTAGACGAGCTGCGCGACCGCGCCGGGGCGCGTGCCCATCGAGAGCACCTCGCGCAGCGTGAGCTTGCCGTCGACGCGCCCGAGCACCTGCCGCGCTTCGGGCACGAGGCGCACGCGCACGAAGCGCGCGAGCTGGACCGGATCGGGCACGAGGTACCGCGCGAGGTGCGGCGAGAGAAGCTCGAAGAGGCGCGTCGCGGGCATCGCCGCGCACACGCCCTCGTAGACGATCTCCGCGAGCCCGAGCTCGATGCCGACCGAGCCCGCGGGCGGCTCGAGCTTGGTCGAGAACCGATAGGTCCCGCGCATCCAGCCGAACACGTCGAAGAGCTTGTCGCGCGCCTGATCGGCGAGCGCCTCGCCGAGCTCGAGCGGCGCGAGCGCGCCCATGTCGATCAGGATCTCGCCCTGGAGGCCGTGCCCGAGGCGCATGCGGCGGATCGACTCCTCGAGCGTCGCCGCGCCGATGCGGCGGCGGCGCAGGAGGATCTGACCGAGGCACTCGTCGAGCAGGTTCGAGCGCACGTGGGTCGGCACCCCGGCGCGGAAGTAGACGACCTTCGTGGGTGGATCGCCCGTCGTCGTCTCGCGCCGCAGCCCCTCGGCGACGCACACGAGCGCGCCGCTCGCGCGCTGATCGGCGAGGCGCCGCAGGAGCGCGGCGAAGCTCGCCTCCTCGAAGGTGCCCATGATGCGCTGCGAGCCTTCTTCGCTCGCGCGCGCGTCGGCGCCGACGTGACGGCCTTCTTCGAGCGCGGCGGCATCGGCGAACACCTCGCGAGCACCGGCGTGCGCGGCATCCGCCTCGGGCGGGATCTCGCGAGCGGGCGTGATCTCCGGGGTGCGCATCGCGGGCGGCGGCGTCGTGAGGCGGCCCGACGTGGGACGACGCAGCACGCCGGAGCCGCCGTCCTCGAGGTCGTGGTGCGCCTCGCGCGTCGGCGCGCGCGACGCGTTCGCCATCACGGTCTCGACCACGGGCCACGCCGCGGCCGCGTCGTCGCCGGCGGGCGGCTCGTCGGTGTCGCCCGCGTCCTCGCGCTTCGCGTCGGTGATCGTCGGGCGCTGCGCGAACGCGTCGGTCGGGAGCAGCAGGCGCTCGAGCTGTCCGCCGATCTCGTCGGCGCTCGCGACGCGCGTGCTCTCGCCGGGCGGGCGGGCGAGCACGTCGACGAGGCGCTCGATCGCGTCGTCGTCGAGCGGTCCGAGCAGCGTCGCGGTCGCGCCCACGCGCCGACCGAGCTCGTAGAGCGTCGCGCTCTCGGGGTTGCGCTCCCCGAGCAGCACCACGTGCGCGTCGCGGCCGCCGGGCGCCCAGCGGATCGACTCGATCGTCGCCACGCCGTCGCGCCCCGGCAGGAAGAAGTCGACGACGACCACGTCGGCCGGCTCCTGCACGAAGCGGTCGATCGCGCGCTCGCCGTCCGCGAGCATGACGGGCGCGTGGCCCGCGACCGCGACCGCTCTCGCGATGCGCGCCGCGATCGCGGCGTCGGGATGCACGACGAACACGGAGAGCGGGATCACGCGCTCGCCTCCGCAGACCACGGCGAGGGCGCCGGCACCGGCGCGATGACGCGCTCGAACACGGCGCGGATCTCCTCGACGGTGCGCTGGTACGACGAGGTCAGCACGCGCGCGGGATCGTGCCCGTCGCGCTCTCGGATGCCGAGCCGTCGCGCGAGCTGCTCCGCGGTGCGCGATCCCGGTCGCAGGACGGGCTCGCGCGTCTCGTCGAGGAGCTTCAGCGTCTGCTCGATCGCGCGCAGGAACGCGAAGCCCTCGATCAGCGCGTCCGCGTCGGCGCGCGAGATGCGCCCCGCGCTCGCGAGCGCGGCGACGAGGCCCGGCGTGGTGGGGACCGCCTCGGGCTCCGTCCGGAGTCGCTGCTCCATCTGAAGCCATTGGGCGAGGAACTCGACGTCCACCAGACCCCCGAAGCCGAGCTTGGGATGGTATCGATCGCGGCTCTCGCCAGCAAGCTCGGTCTGGATGCGCGCGCGCATCTCCGCGAGCGCTTCGGGCGGCGGAGGCGGCTCGCCGCCGACCGTGATCGCGGCGATGCGCGCGCGGACGGCCTCGCAGAGCGCGGGCTCGCCCGCGATCGGGCGCGCGCGGAGCAGCGCCTGTCGCTCCCACGGCGCCGCGTTCTCGTGGTGGTAGCGATCGAACGACGCGAGCGAGACGACGAGCGTGCCTTGCGCGCCGCTGGGGCGGAGGCGGGTGTCGGTCGCGTAGCCGGGGCCCTCGCCGTCGGGCTGCGAGAGCACGCGGACGGTGCGCTGCGCGATGCGCGAGAAGAGCTCGGCGTGGCCGATCGAGCGCGCGCCTTCGGTGTCGCCGTCCTCGTCGTAGAGGAAGATCAGATCGAGGTCGCCGCCGAAGCCGAGCTCGCGCGCGCCGAGCTTCCCCATCGCGACCACGACGAGCGATGCGCGCTCGCCGTTCGCGCCGATCGCCGGCGGTCCGAAGCGCGCGATCGACTCGCGCGTCGCGAGCGCGACCGCGGCGCGGATCTGTCGCTCCGCGGTGAGCGTCAGCACGCGCATGCAGTCGTCGAGCGCGAGCTCGCCGGCCGCGAGCGCGAGCCCCGCGCGCAGCGTCGCGCCGCGCTTGGCGCGCCGCATCGCCGCGACCACGGCCTCCGCGTCGACCTCGTCGTCGCGCGCGATCAGCGCGTCGACCTCGGCGTGCAGCGCGTCGACCTCGCGCGCGTCGACGACACCCGGCGCGAGGAGGAGATCGAGCTCCTCCGGGTGCCCGATGAGCCCGCTCGAGAGCGTGACCGACGTGCCGAAGAGCGCGACGAGGCGCCGGAGCAGCAGCGGATCTTCGAAGAGCCTCCGCTCGTGCGACAGCCCGCGCAGGCGCGCGAAGAACTCCGCGAGGTGGCGCAGGCTCGCCATCGGATCGGCGACGCTCGAGACCTCCTCGAGCAGGCGCGGGCCGAGCTCGGGATCGGTCTCGCGCATCACCGGGCCGAGCGGTGCGTCGGCGCGCCGGGCGAGGCGACAGAGGTGCTCCGCGGCCTCGTGGGGATCGCCCACCGGGAGCAGCGGCGCGACGAGCTCCGCGACGGTGTCGACGTCGGCCCCCGACGCGATGCGATCACAGAGCGCCTCGAGCTGCTCCTCGCGCGCCGTGCGCTCGCGCCGGCCGCTCGTGCCCTCGGGCATCAGCGAGTCGAAGAGCTCGGCGATGCGCGCGCGATCCTCGCGCATCACGCGCTCGAGCGCGTGATCGTCGTCGTAGCCCAGCGAGCGTGCGAAGCGCGCGCGCTCGGCGCCTTCGGGCGGCAGCTGGTGCGTCTGGTAGCCCGACCACGCGTGGATGCGGTGCTCGATGCGGCGCAGCCGCGCCCATGCCGCCGCGAGCGCGCGCGCCTCGCGCTCGCGCACCAACCCGGCGGCCTCGAGCCGCGTGAGCGCCTGGATCGTGCCCGGCACCTGGAGCTGCGGGTTCCGCCCGCCCCACACGAGCTGCAGCGTCTGCACGAAGAACTCGGCCTCGCGGATGCCGCCGCGCCCGAGCTTCACGTCGCGCGCCTCGTCGACCGCGAGCTCGCGACGCGAGCGCTCGAGCATCTGCGCCATCTCGCGCGCGATCCCGGGATCGACGGTGCGACGGAACACGAACGGACGCAGCGCATCGAGCAGTCGGCGCCCCAGCGCGCGATCCCCCGCGATCGGCCGCGCGCGCAGCAGCGCCGCGCGCTCCCAGGTCCGCCCCCAGCTCTCGTAGTAGCGCTCCGCGCTCGCGAGCGAGTTCACCAGCGGGCCGCGCGTGCCCTCGGGGCGCAGCCGCAGATCGACGCGGAAGCAGAACCCGTCCTCGGTCACGTCGGAGATCGCGGCGACGCAGCGCGCCGTCGTGCGCGCGTGGTGCTCGTGCACCGAGATCGCGTCGCCCGGCACCTCGCCGTCGTCGGTCTCGTAGAAGAAGCAGAGATCGACGTCGCTGCCGAGGTTGAGCTCCCAGCCGCCGAGCTTGCCCATGCCGAGGCACGTGAGGCCGATCGGCGCGCCACCTTCGCCGACCGGCACGCCGAAGCGCTTCTCGACGGTGCGCTTCGCCGCCTCGAGCGCGCTGTCGCACGCGGCCGCCGCGAGGGCCGCCATCTCCGCGCTCGTCGAGTCGATGTCCGCGAGCCGCAGGATCTCCTGCAGCGCGATGCGCACGATGTGACGGTGCCGCAGCCGGCGCATCGCGCGCCGCAGCTCGGGCCCGTCCTCCATGCCCTGCGTCGCCGCGCCGAACTGCCGGATCAGCGCGGCGACGCGCGCGCGCCGCGCGAGCCCGATCCGCAGCACGTCGCCGGGCAGCGTCGGATCGCCGAGCGCGAGCGGCAGGAGCGCGGGCGCGTGCTCGCCGAGCACCCCGACCAGCGCGCGCGCGCCCTCGTGCGACGCGTCTCCTCCCGCCGCGGCGAACGCGTCGATCGCCGCGCGCGCGGCGGGCGTGTCGATCTCACGAGCGAGCGGGAGCATGGGCACGCGCGCAGCGTACCGCGCGCGCCGTGGGCGCGGCGGCGCGAATCACGTGGGCGCAGCGTCGCCGAGGCCCCCTCGCATCGGGGGCGCCGCGAGCCGGCGCTGCTCGGGGATCCACGCGTCGAGGTACCAGGGGGTGTTGATCACGACGATCTGCGGTCCGCCGCGCAGCAGGAGCGCCGTCTTGAGCAGCGACGCGATCGGTGTGTGGAGCAGCCACTGGTACCAGCGCGGCTCGACGAGCTGCGGCACCACGACTGCGATCTCGCGATCCGGGTGCCGCGACGAGACGTGCCGCACGAAGCGCACGAGCGTGCGCAGCAGCTCGCGATAGCGCGAGTGGATCACGACGAGCCGCGGTGCCGGCACGCCGAGCCGGTCCGCCGGCTCGACGACGAGGTGACGCCATCGCGACGTGAGGTCGTCGGCGTCGCGATCGCCGGTGAGCACCTGCACGGCCATCACCTCGGGCGAGAAACCGATCGCGAAGCGCAGCGCCTTCACGGTGACCGCATCCCAGCGCAGCATCGGCACGACGACGATCGGAGGCTCGCTCTTGCGGAAGTCGAGCGTCACGTCGCGCGCTGCGGTCGCGTGCGCGACGAAGTCGTAGTGCGCGCGCACGCGCTTGAAGAGCAGGATCGATCCCGCGACGAGCACCACGCTGATCCACGCGCCGTCCTCGAGCTTCGAGATCGCGATCACGATCAGCGTCGTGGCCGTCGCGACCGCGCCGAGCGCGTTGACCGCGAGGTGCCTCCACCACGAAGGACCGCGCACCCGCCACCAGTGCGCGACCATCGCCGCTTGCGACGTCGTGAACGCGAGGAACGCGCCGATCGCGAAGAGCGGGATCAAGTGATCGGTGATCCCCTCGAAGACCACGAGCAGCACGGCGGACGTCGTCGCGAGCGCGAGGATGCCGAACGAGTACGCGAGCCGCCGCCCGCGATGCACGAACATCTCCGGCAGGAAACGATCGACCGCGATGATGCGGCACAGGCGCGGGAAGTCCGCGAAGCTCGTGTTCGCCGAGAGACACAGCACCGCGACCACGCTCCCGATCGCGACGTAGTAGAAGGGCCCGCGCCCCACGACCGCGGCGACCATCTGCGAGAGCACGCTCTCGTACTGTGCGGTGCCGGGCGGGGTCGCCGTGATCCCGTACGCGCGCGAGAGGAACGCGACGCCGAGCAGGAGCACGACGAGGATCCCGACGATCAGCGTGAGCGTGCGCCGGGCGCCCACCCACGCGGGCGGGTGGAAGATCGGCACGCCGTTGCTCACCGCTTCGACGCCGGTCATCGCGGTGCAGCCGCTCGAGAACGCGTGCACCAGGAGCCAGAGCGACACGAGCGACGTCGTCGCGTGCGGAGTGGCGAGGTGCGGCGGATCGACCGGCACGGGAGCGCCACCCGATGCGACCGTGCGCGCCACGCCGATCGCGATCACCGCGAAGAGCGATGCCACGAACACGTACGTCGGGATCGCGAACGCCGCGCCCGACGCGCGCACGCCGCGCAGGTTCACGATCGTGAGGAGCGCGACGACGCCCAGGCAGAGCTCGACCGTGTACGACAGCAGCGTCGGGACCGCCGAGACCAAGGCGCCGATGCCGGCCGACACCGCGACCGCGACGTTGAGCACGTAGTCGATCGCGAGCGCCGCCGCGGCGAGCAGCGACGCGTTCGTCCCCATGTTCTCCTTCGCGACGCTGTACGCGCCCCCGCCGCTCGGATAGGCCGCGATCGTCTGGCGATACGAGACGTAGAGGATCCCGAGCAGCCCGACGATCAGCAGCGTGATCCACGGCACGTACTGCGTCGCGAGCGTGCCCAGCCCGATCAGCACCGTGAGCAGCGCCTCGGGGCCGTACGACGCGGACGCGAGCGCGTCGAGCCCGAGGATCGGCACGCCGGCGATCGGACCGACGCGCTCACCCTCGTCTTCTTCGGTGGCGAGCCGTCGTCCGAACAGCAGGTGCACGAGCGACATGCGCCACGTGCTCAGCAACGGACATACCGTGCGCGACTGCGCCCGTGCGCGGCCCTTCGCACCAGCGTGCGCGACGTGGATCGCGGCCGCGCGGCGCCGCCCGTCCCACGCGCGCAGCCCGCGCGAGGCGCGATGTCGCGATCAGTCGACGAGCGGCTCGCCCGACGGGCGATCGATGCGTCCGAACGCCTGCAGCGCGAGCGGGAAGAACACGCTCGTCGACACGTACGTGAGCGCCACGCCGAGCACCGCGAGGAACGCGACCGAGCGCAGCCCCTCGTGACGCGCCAGCGCGAGCGCGCCGAACCCGACGAGGTTCGTCATCGACGAGAGCAGGTTCGCGCTCGAGGTACGGCGCAGCACGACCGGGATCGCGTCGCGTCCCTCGGCGCGATAGCGGTGGTAGATGTGCAGCGCGTTGTCGAGGCTGATCCCCACGCAGATCGGCAGGATCCCGGCGTTCATGAAGTTCAGGTCGACGCCCGAGAGCGCCATCGCGCCGCCGAGCCCCGCGAGCCCGATCAGCACCGACCCGAGCACGACCGCCGCCGCGCGGAAGCCGCGCAGATCGAACAGCAGCACGACGAACACGACGAGCAGCGTGCCGATCAGCAGGAAGGGCCCGTCCGCGAAGATCGTCGTGAAGATCTCCCCCGCGATCCAGTTCTCGCTGAGGATCGACACCGTGAGCCCGCGCCGCGCGAGCTCGTCCGAGATCGCGCGCACCTGCTCGGCCCAGCCCACGATCTCGTCGGTCTCGCGGTAGGTCCGCGCGGTGCGGACCACGAGCAGCGTTCCGTCGTCGCCGATGGTGCGGAACGCGCGCACGAACGACTCGGGCACGTCGTCGACGCCGAAGGGCTCGACGTGCGTGAGCCGCAGCGCCTCGGCGAGCCGCTCGCGACCGCGCTCGTCGAGGCGCTCCGGGCGCACTCGCTCGAGCTGCACGCGCAGCTCCGCGGCGAGCGCGGCGCGCGTGCGTTGTGCCTCGGCGGGCGGCACCACGTCGTCGAGCCCGCGGATCTCCGCCACGTCCCAGCGATCCGCAGGGCGCGCCGCCCCGAGCTCGCGCACCGCCTCCACCACGACCGCGGCCTCGCGGCGATCGCGCACCCAGATCACCGCGTTGGTGAACGTGCCCTCGAGCTGCTCGCGCACGTACTCGTCGAAGCGCGTCGTCTCGCTGTCGCCCTGCAGCACGCGCCAGTTGCCCTCGAAGCGGACGCCGCCGGTCGCGATCACGATCAGCGATCCGATCGCGAACGCGGGCACCGCCGCGAGGATCCCGCGGCGCACCGCGCGCGGAACGACGATCGCGCGCACCTCGCGCTGGTCCTCGGGCGGGATCGGCGTGGGCCGCCAGCGCTCCGAGATCACGTTGAGCGCGGGGAACCCGAGCAGGGTGGCGATCAGCGTGAGGATCATGCCCGCCGCGGCGATGCGCCCGAACTCGTTGAACCCCGAGAAGTCGGCGAGCGCGCTCACCAGGAACACGCTCGCGTTCGTGATCCCGATCGCGACGAGCGCGCGACCGGTCGTGCCGAGCAAACGCTCGGTCGCCTGCTCGAGCGTGAGCCCCTCGCGCCGCATCTCGACGAAGCGGTGGTGGAGATGGATGCCGTACTCGATCCCCAGCCCCGAGAGGATCGAGAACAGGAAGCCGCTGATGATGTTGAGGCTTCCCACCGAGACGCGCGCGAACGCGAACGTCCACACGAGCCCGACGAAGAGCGGCAGCGCGAGCAGCGCGAGCGCGCGCGGCGAGCGCAGCGTGCCGACGATCAGCAGCACCACCGCGAGGAACCCGATCGGCCCCGCGAGCGCGAGATCGCCCACGATGCGCTCGTGATCGTC
Source organism: Sandaracinus amylolyticus (assembly GCF_000737325.1). NCBI lineage: Bacteria > Pseudomonadati > Myxococcota > Polyangiales > Sandaracinaceae > Sandaracinus > Sandaracinus amylolyticus. The sequence continues at coordinate 5,505,623 of NZ_CP011125.1, read as the reverse complement.
GAGGCGCTGCGCGATGCCTCCGACGAGGCGCACCTCGAGGCCGCGATCGAACCCGCCGTCGCGCCGCACGTCCTGCTCGGCGCGCGCCACCACGCCGTGCGCCTCGCGCGCGAAGTCGAGATCGCCGCTCGCGCCCGAGAAGACGACCCACATGCAGAGCCAGCGTCCGTCGCGCGTGACCGCCCACGACTGCAGCGAGGGCGCGCGGCGCGCCGCCTCTTCGAGCAGCTCGGTCGGCGACGCGACGTCCTCTCGCTCGCCCTCGTCCTCGTCGAGCCCGAGATCGAAGCCCGACTCGCGCATCACCTCGTCGTCGATCGCCTCCTGCGCGCGATCGACCATCGAGCGCAGCTCCGACTCCTCTACGAACAGCAGCTGGCGCTCCTCGAAGAACTCGACGTCGAAGCGCGCGTCGACGGCGCGCACCAGCGGCTCGCTCGCGAGGCGCGCCGCCATCGCCTGCGCGAAGCGGCGCGCGGCCTCGGGGTCCTCGTTGTCGATCGCGACGAGGACGTTCGACGTGACCTGCGCGCGATCGAGGACGTCGTGCAGCTGGCGCACGGCGGGCCGATCCTCGGGCAGGAGATCGAGGAACGACGATCGGATCGACAGCCCCGACGCCAGCCAACCGGCGGGCACCATCGATGCAAGGAGCACGAGCACGATCGCCCACGGGTGCCGGTGCGTGACGCGACCGAGCCGCGCGAGGCCTCGCTCGAGAGAAGAAGGAGTGCGCTCGCTCGACATACCTCTGTCCGCCGGCTCCCGAGACCGCGTCCGGCCCGCGATCGAGCGGCGGAGCGTGGGCTCAGGCAGGCTCTGATTTCAAGCGCGATGGGCGCGGAAGGGACGTGGTTGACGGTTTCCACCCATCGCAGTACAAACCCGCGCTCTCCGGGGTGGCCCGTGCGCGTCCGTGCGCCCGGCGCGGCGCAGATGCCGTGGCCCTCCTGGGAAGACACGCGGCCCAACGTGGGTCTGTCGTCGAGGTGTCCGGGTGATCCTCTCCTTCGTACAGCTCCTCCTGTGGCTCCAGCCTGCGGCGACGGGCTCCGGGGGTGGATCCGGTGGCGGTAGCGGCGGTGGCGGCTCGCAGTACTGCATGATGCAGGCGGGCATCATGGTCGCCGTACTGCTCTTCACCTATTTCTTCATGATCCGGCCTGAGCAGAAGCGCCGCGACGAGGCCGAGGCGCTGCTCAAGTCGCTCCGCAAGGGGATGAAGGTCCGCACGACGGGCGGCATCCTCGGCGAGATCATCAGCATCGACGAGCACACGGTGATCCTCGCGGTCGCCGACAAGGTCCGCATCAACGTGCTCCGCTCGCACATCGCCGGCCCCGAGCCCGAGAAGCGCGAGAGCACGGAGACGAAGGACGCGAAGACCACCGAGGACAAGGGCGCGAAGAAGCCCGACGAGGCGCGCGGCTGATCCGCCGCGCGTCGGCGATCGCAGCGAGGGCTCGTTTCGAGTCAGCAAGAAGGCGGCATGGACAGGGGCTGGTACCTTCGTTTGGGGTTCGTCGTCACGTGCGTCGTGGCGGCTTGGCTCGCGCTCTGGCCGAGCGTGGACGCATGGATTCCTGCGCCGGAGTGGGTGAAGAGCACGTTCACCCACCAGATCGCGCCTGGTCTCGACATCCGCGGCGGCTTGCGCCTGCAGTACGAGGTCGAGGTCGACGAGGCGGTCGCGGATCGACGTGACTTCCGCGCGCAGCAGGTGGTGGAACGCCTCTGCCAGCAGTTCGAGATCTGCGAGGAGAACGAGCCGCCGACGCGCGAGCAGCTCGACGAGACGGCGGAGCGCGTGCGCGTCCAGACGTCGGGCGAGCAGGGCTTCCGCGTCACGTTCACGAACCCCGAGGACGTCGCGGAGCTCGATCGCGATCTGATCACGAGCTTCGGCGATCTCCGCGAGGCGCAGCGCACCGAGACGAACGTCACGCTCGAGCTGCGCGACGACAGCCTCGAGCGCCTTCGCGAGACCGCGGTCGAGCAGGCGCGCGAGACGATCGGCAACCGCATCGACGAGATGGGTCTGCGCGAGGCGTCGGTGATGACGCGCGACACCGACATCATCGTCGAGCTGCCGGGCGCGAGCGAAGCGCAGTTCCAGCAGATGCGCGAGATCATCGCGCGCACCGCCCGCCTCGAGTTCAAGGTCGTCGACGACCTCGCGGACTTCGTGCAGGGCCTGCAGGATCTCCCGGAGGGCATCGAGCGCGCGAGCGAGGTCGTCTCCGCGGGCGAAGAGAACCCGCAGGAGATCGTCTACTACCTCACCGCGTCGGGCGAGGGCTCGCGCGACCGCCTCCAGCAGTACGTCCTCTCGCTGCGCGACTCGGGGCAGATCCCCGAGGACCACCAGCTCGCGATCGGCCAGGCCGATCAGGGCGAGGTCGAAGAGGGCGAAGAGGTCCAGGAGGCGTGGCGCACGTACTACCTCTACGACCGCGCCGAGCTGACGGGTGACGCGATCGACGACGCGTCGGTCGCCGTCGATCCCCAGGACAACCAGCCGTACGTCTCGATCGTCTTCAACGGCGCGGGCGCGCGTGCGTTCGAGCGCCTCACCGGCGCGAACGTGAAGCGCCGCATGGCGATCGTGCTCGACGACCGCGTCGCTTCGGCGCCGGTGATCCAGCAGCGCATCGGCGGTGGCCGCGCGCAGATCACGCTCGGCGGGTTCCGCGACTACAACCAGATCCTCAACGAGGCGAACCAGCTCACGATCGTGCTGCGCGCCGGCGCGCTCCCCGCGCCGATCCGCCCCGCGAACGAGCAGCTGATCGGCCCGACGCTCGGCGCCGACTCGATCGTGCAGGGCGCGATCGGAGCCGGCCTCGGCGTGCTCCTCGTCCTGCTCTTCATGGCGTTCTACTACCAGGTCGGCGGCCTGGTCGCGGACGTCGCGGTGTTCCTCAACGTGCTCTTCCTGCTCGCGGTGCTCGCCGCGTTCGAGGCCACGTTGACGATGCCCGGCATCGCGGGCATCGCGCTCACGATCGGTATGGCCGTCGACGCGAACGTGCTGATCAACGAGCGCATCCGCGACGAGATGCGCCTCGGCAAGTCGCCGCGCTCCGCGGTCGAGCTCGGCTATCAGCGCGCGTTCACGTCGATCTTCGACAGCCAGCTCACGACGTTCATCGCGGGCGTCGTCCTCTATCAGTACGGCACCGGCCCGATCCGCGGCTTCGCCGTGACTCTGATGATCGGCATCGTCACGTCGCTCTTCACCGGCGTGTTCTGCTCGAAGGTCGTGTTCGACTGGGTCGTTCGCGGGCTGAAGGTCCGCCGGCTTCCGGTGGGGTGACAGAGAGATGGAGTTCATCAAGCCCGGTCGTGTGTTCGACTTCATGCGCTACCGCACCGCCGCGGTGGCCACGTCGTCGATCCTCGTCCTCCTCAGCGTGCTCTCGCTCTTCTGGCCGGGGCCCAACTTCGGCATCGACTTCACCGGTGGCACCGAGGTCCAGCTGCGCTTCCGCGGCGACATCTCGACCGCCGAGCTGCGCGAGACGCTCGAGGGCCTCGAGTACGAGAGCCCCGACGTGATCGCGGTCCAGGGCGCTGCGAACGAGTACATCGTTCGCGTGCGCGAGGTCTCGGCGCTCCCCGCGGACATCGAAGAGCGGATCCGCACCGAGCTCGGCAACGCGCTGGGCGACACAGAGGTGATCGCGCTGCGTGTCTCGCCCGGTGGCGACAAGGTGTCGGTGCGCCTCGGCGCGTCGGGTGACCCGGCGCAGATCCGCAGCGCGCTCGAGGCGTCGGGCGTGAGCCTCCGTGGCGACGTCGTGCGCTTCGGTCCCGAGAGCGACTTCCGCTACGAGGCGAACCTCGTGGGCGTCGCGGACCGCCTGGTCGCGCAGCTCGAGGAGCAGCTCGGCGAGCGTGGTCCCGAGGAGCCGCTGCGCATCGAGTGGGTCGGCCCGCGCGCCGGCGAACAGCTGCGCAACTCGGCGCTCAAGGCGCTGCTCTACGCGATCGCGTTCATCATGGTGTACGTCGCGTTCCGCTTCGATCTGCGGTTCGCGCCGGGCGGCATCATCGCCCTCATCCACGACGCGGTGATCACGGTCGGCGTGTTCGTGCTGGTCCAGCGCGAGTTCAACCTGACGACGATCGCGTCGCTGCTGACGATCATCGGCTACTCGATCAACGACACGATCGTCATCTACGACCGCATCCGCGAGAACACGGCGCGCCACCGCGGGAAGACGATGGCGGAGCTGATCAACATCTCCACGTCGGAGATGCTCTCGCGCACCATCGTGACGTCGGGCGTGACGCTGCTCGCGATCATCCCGTTCTTCGTCTGGGGCACCCAGGTCATCCAGGACATCGCGTTCGCGCTCTTCATCGGCTTCGTCGCGGGCGTCTACTCGACGATCTACATCGCGGCGCCGGTGACCGAGTGGTTCGACAAGGTCGTGTTCGCGAAGGCGCGTGAGCGCGCGGCCGCGGCAGCGCGCGGGCGCGCCGCTGCGTCGGGAACCTGATCCGTCCGACGCCGAACGCTGGTACAAGGCTTCTGAATGGCCGCGAGGGGCGAGAGCATGGGCGACAGCGTCGCCCTCTCTCGCCCTTCTTCCGTTCCAGCGCCGAAAAGCCCAGAAAACACAGCAAAAGCTGCGTGGCGCGAGGCCGAGAACGATCCGCCGGCGGCGCTGGAGCTCGGGCGCGCGCTGGGGATCTCGCCGACGATCGCGCAGATCCTGATCCACCGCGGCCTGCAGGATCCCGCGGTCGCGCGCGAGTACCTCGAGCCGCGCCTCTCGGGCCTGACGATCCCCGACGGCATGATCGATCGCAGCGCGGCCGCCGATCGTCTGGCGCGGGCGATCCGGGCGCGCGAGCGCATCGCGGTGTTCGGCGACTACGACGTCGACGGCACGACCAGCACCGCGATCCTGTGCGACGCGCTCGAGCAGATGGGCGGCGACGTCGTCGCGCTCGTCGCGAGCCGCTTCGCGGGTGGCTACGGCCTGAGCGCGCCGGCGCTCGAGCGGGTGCGCGCGACCGGTGCGACGCTGCTCGTCACGTGCGACTGCGGCTCGAGCGACCACGCGCGCGTCGCCGCGGCGCGCGCCGCGGGCATCGACGTGATCGTCGTCGATCACCACCTCGTTCCGGCCGAGCCGCTGCCCGCGAACGCGTTCCTCAACCCGCACCGGCCCGACTGCGCGTTCCCCTACAAGGGCCTGTCGAGCGCGGGCCTCGCGCTCTCGCTCGCCGCCGCGGTGCGTGCGGTGCTCGGCGCGAAGCTCGATCTGCGCGAGCTGCTCGATCTCGTCGCGCTCGGCACGATCGCCGACGTCGCGCCGCTCGACGGCGACAACCGACGCCTGGTGCGCGCGGGCCTGGTGCGTCTCGCACAGCCGACGCGGCCGGGCCTCGTCGCGCTGCGCGAGCAGGCGAAGATGCGCGCGGGTGGCTCGCTCGGCGGCATCGACGTCGCGTTCCGTCTCGCGCCGCGCCTCAACGCAGCGGGCAGGCTCGGCGATCCCGCGATCACCGTCGCGCTCCTGCGCGCGCGCACGATGGTCGACGCGCGCGCCCACGCGATCGCGATCGAGGCGCTCAACGAAGAGCGCAAGGCGATCACCCGGCGCATCACCGAGGAAGCGGTCGCGCAGGTGCGCGAGATCTACGACGGCCGTCACGACGGCGGAATCGTGGTCGCGTCCGAAGGGTGGCACCGCGGCGTGGTCGGCATCGTCGCGGCGCGCCTCGTCGACCTGTTCGACGCCCCGGTGCTCGCGATCGCGATCGAAGACGGCGTCGGGCACGGCAGCGGGCGCACGCCCGCGGGCTTCCCGCTCTACGACGCGATCAAGGCGTGCCGCGGCGAGCTCGTCACGTTCGGCGGGCACCAGGCCGCAGCAGGGCTCAGCGTGCGTGCGCCGCGCGTGGACGCGCTGCGCGCTGCGTTCGACGACACGTGCCGCACGCTCCGCGCGCAGCGCGGGGACGTGGACACGTCGAAGCGCATCGACGTCGTGCTCGACGCGGCGAGCTACCCGCTGCCGCGCGCGTCGGAGCTCGCGCTGCTCGAGCCGCTCGGCGCATCGAACCAGGAGCCCGTCGTCGCGGTGCACGGCGCGCGCGTCGAGGATGCGCAGCCGGTCGGGGACGGGCACCTCAAGATGGTCGTGCGCTTCGGCGGCACGAAGCTGCGCTGCTTCGGCTGGGAGATGGGCGCGTCGCTCGAGCGCATCGGCCGCCAGGTCGACGTGATCGGCACGCTCCGCCCCGACGACTGGACGGGCGGCGAAGCCGTCGAGCTCCGCCTCGCCGCCGTCCTCTGAGCCGCGATTCAGCTCGGCGTCGACTCGGTCGCCGCGCGCTTCGCGGCCATGCGCGTGCGCAGCCACTGCACCACGCCGGGCGCGACCGAGATGAGCACGACGAGGATGATGATCTTCTCGATGTGCTGGATGACGCCCGGCACCTGACCGAGCGCGTACCCGATGATCGTCATCGACGCGACCCACGAGACGGCGCCGATCACGTTGTACATGGCGAAGCGGCGATAGGGCATCTGCGCGACCCCCGCGATCACCGGCACGAACGTGCGGACCAGCGGCATGAAGCGCGAGATGATGATCGCCTTGCCGCCGTGCTTCTCGTAGAAGTCGCGCGCCGCGAGCGCGTGCTTCGGATCGAAGAAGAACGACTTCGGTCGGCTGAAGATGCGCGGCCCGGTCTTCGCGCCCATCCAGTACGACGTCGCGTCACCGATGATCGCGCACGGGATCAGGATCAGGTTCAGCAATCCGAGATCGAGCGAGCCCTGCGCCGCGTAGAGCCCGGCCATGACGAGCAGCGAGTCGCCGGGCAGGAAGAACACGAGCGCGCCCGTCTCGAGGAAGACGATGAGCGCCATGCCCGGGTAGCCGCCCCACTCGATGAGGTGCCCCGGGTTCCGGATGATCTCGATCAGGGAGTGGAACAGACCAATCAGCGCATCCATCGTGCACCCCGGCTATCACTGCGCGCCCCCAGCGGCAACGCGCGACTGTGCGACGACCGCGTCACGCCTTCGCGCGACGGAGCCGACCGACCAGCATCATGAGCGCGGGCTGGAAGATCAGCGTCGCGACGAGCGACGTCGAGAGCGCGACCGCGATGAGCTCACCGAACTGGCGCACCGGCACGAAGCCGCTCAGCAGCAGGACACCGAAGCCCATCACGAGCGTCGCGCACGAGACGACGATCGCGCGACCGGTCCCGCGCGCCGCGCGCACCAGCGCCGCGCGCCGCCACAAGCCGCGCTCTTCTTCTTCGACGAGCCGCGCGAACGCGTGGATCGTGAGATCGACGCTCACGCCGATCGCGACCGAGAACACGATCGCGGTGCTCGCGTTGAGCGGGATGCCGCGCACGACCATCCACGCGACCGTCGCGATCTGCGGGATCACGTTCGGGGGGATCGCGAGCAGACCGAGCTTCACGCTGCGGAAGAGCAGGGCGATCGTCGCGAAGATCACGAGCGCCGAGAGCGAGAGGCTCCCGAACATGTCCTGCACGACCGCGTCCGCGCCGTGCGAGCCGATGTACGCCTCGCCGAACGTCGAATAGGTCACGTGCAGCGGCGCGAGCTCCTCCTGGAGCTTCTGCTCGATCGCGCGGATCAGCCGGATGCTGCGCTGCGCGCCGATGTCGCCGAGGCGGATCTCGATGCGCGCGCGCCGTCCGTCGTCCGTCAGGTACGCGTCGACCGGGCTCCGCTCGAGGCGATCGAGCAGCGCGAGCAGCGCGTCCACCTGCTCGCTCGAGCGGAAGGGCGTGCGCGCGTCGTCGCGCTCGATGCCCGCGATGCGACGCCACGTCTCCCACAGGAAGTCACCGGGCGTCGTGGTGCGCAGCACGCCGTCTTGCGTCGCGGCCCAGCGCGCGATGCGATCGAACGTCTCGAGCGCGCGCGGATCGCGCAGCGCGCCCTCCTCGTGCGCTTCGATCATCACCTCGAGCGGGCGGATCCCGTCGAGGCGCTCGTCGACGAGCTGCGTCGCGCGCACGATCGGATCGCTCGGATCGAAGGTGTCGCGCAGCGACGTGTCGACCTGGATCGCGCTGTACGCCCACGCGCACGGGATCGTGATCAGCACCGCGACGACGAGCACCGCCTTCGCGTGGCGCACGACGAACGCCGTGATGCGCACCAGCAGCCCCTCGAGCTTGCCGCGCGGCAGCGGGTCGTCGCCCTTCACCTGGCCCTCGGTGGGCGTCGGGAAGAACGTCAGCGCCGCGGGCACGAACGTCACGAGGATGGCGTACGAGACCATCACGCCGAGCGACGCGACGAGCCCGAAGCGACGCAGCATCTCGGTCTGCGCGACCAGCAGCGACGCGAAGCCGACGCTGGTCGTGAACGACGTCAGGAAGCACGCGACCGCGAGCTGACGGATCGCGCGACGTGCGGCGGCCACACGATCGGGCGAGCGCCGCGTCTCCTCGACGTAGCGCGCGACGACGTGCACCGCTTCCGATATGCCCATGATGATGAGCAGCGTCGGGAGCGTGTTCATCAGGATGGTCAGCGGCTCGCCGAGCAGCGCCATCATCCCGAGCACCGACACGACGGATGCACCGACGGTCGCGAGCGTGAGCAGCGTGCCCGGCCACCACCGGAACGACGCGTAGAGCAGCGCGATGCAGACGAGCAGCGAGAGCGGGACGAGGATCGTCTGATCCTCGATCATCGCGTCGCTGATCTTCGCGCGCAGGTGCGGGATGCCCGCGGGATGCACGGTGATCCCCGCGGGCGGCGGGTTCGCGGCGAGCCACGCGTCGATGCGGTGCACGGCCTCGAGGCGGTGCTGACCGGTGCCGAGCGCGGGATCCAGGAACGCGACGACCGACGCGAGCGTGCGATCGCGCGACACGAGGCGACCGTCGACCAGCGGAAGATCCTCGATCGCAGCGCGGATCGCGGCGGCCTCGTCCTCGGTGACCTCGTCGCCCTGCACGACCGCGCGGGTGTCGGCCTCGCCATCACCCACGCGCTCCGCGACGCTGTAGAGGCCCATCGGGAACCGCTCGGGCTCCGCCGCGACGAGCACCTGCAGCGCGGCCTCGGCGCGCGCATCCGCGCCGTCCTCGGGCTGCTCGAGATCGTCGAGCCCTTCGAGATCGTCGAGCGTGGCCTCGGCCTCGACGCGCGCGCCCGGCAGCGGCGTGACGGTGAGGCTCTCGACGCGCACCGTGTAGTCCTGCGACGCGAGGTGCTTCGAAAGCCTGTGCACGTAGCGCAGCGGCTCGAGCTGCGTCGCGTCCTCGGCCTCGACGAGGATCGCGACGACGCTGTCGGTGTCGCCGAACGACTCGCGGAACACGCGCGCGCGATCTGCGTACCCGCCGTACGAAATCAGCAGGTTCTCGGGCGACGAGTCGGTCTGCAGGCGCGGCAGCTGGATCGCCGCGAACGTCACGAACATCGCGACGACGAGCAGCACCGTTCGGCGCCGCGCCGTCACCACGGCCGCGAGAGCGTCCAACCAGCGGGCGAACATCGGGGCGCGCACCGTATGCCGTCCCGCCCGCGTCGTCCACTGTGCGGTCCCGGGGCTCCCCGGACGTGCGGGTGCGACCCAGCACCGATGTGCAGTGCGTGCGGGTGGGCCAGCGGAGGTGCGTCGTGCGCCTCGGTGGTGGGTCCGTGCGCCGCGGCGCGCAAGAGGCAAGAGGCGCGCGTCAGCGCAGCGCGGTCGAGAAGGTCGGCGCGACGATCTCCACCGGCGTCACCACGCCGCGCTCACGATCGATCCGGATGCGCTCGAACGAGCGCCACGCGCGCACCGTCGGCGTGCATGCCAGCGTCTGCTCGCGCGTCGTCGCGCGCGACGCTTCGTCGTCCGCGACGATCCCCGCCGCGACCACCACGAACCGCTCGTTGCAGAGCACCTCGAGCTCGAGGTCGCCTGCGGCGTCGAGCGACCACGCGTGACGCGTCTCGCCCGCGACCGCCAGCTCGATGTCGGCAGGCTCGCTCGCGTGCATCCGCAGCACGGCGCCGCGCGCCGTGAGCTCGACGCCGTCGGGCACGCGCAGCGCGAGATCCGCGAGCGGGCACGACGCGAACTGCACCGCGCGCAGATCGATCGTCTCGGAGCGCGGCGCCGCGGCGAGCTCGGGCGCGAGCCTCCGCACGAGCGACGCCGGCGGCCTCCGCACCGGTCGCTCGCCGTTCCCGCAGTCGTCGATGCGCACGATCGAGAGCGGCCCATCGACGTAACGCAGCGCGGCGCCGGTCGGATCGATCGCGTGCATCACGGGCGCGGTGATCCCGTACCCGTCCGCGACACACGCCCGCTCGTCGCTCGGCGGCGTCGCGAAGTACGTCTGCCGGCAATAGAGCGTCCCGTCCGGCGCGAGCCCGCTGTTCGTTCGCGTCGCGCGAGGCAGCGCGGCGGAGAGCACGATCGTGTGCACGCGCGGTGGAGGCGGTGCACGCTCGACGACGGGCTCGGGCGCAGGCGCGGGCGGCGGAGGTGGCGCACCCCCGCAGCCCATCACCATCAGCGCGGCTGCGATCAGCGACCGGTCCACTGCGGCGTGCGCTTCTCCATGAACGCCATGAGGCCCTCGCGCGCGTCCTCGGTGCCGAGGATCGCGACGAGCTGATCACGCAAGTAGGGCAGGGCGCTCGCGAGATCACGATCCGCCTGCGCGTGGAACGCGGCGAGCCCCATGCGCATCGCGGTCGGCGACTGTGCCGCGAGCTTCTCGGCGAGCGCGCTCACCGACGCGTCGAGCTCCGCGTCGGGCACGCACTTCGAGATCAGCTCGATGCGCTCGGCCTCGCGCGCATCGAGCTTCTCGCCGAGCAGCATCATCTCCATGAGCCGTCGCCGGCTCACGACGCGACGCAGCACCGCCATGATCATCATCGGGAAGAGCCCGCGCTTGATCTCGGGCGTCCCGAACGTCGCGCTCTCGCACCCGATCGCGAAGTCGCACGACGCGACGAGCCCGAGCCCACCCCCCATCGCGATCCCCGGCACGCGCGCGATCGTCGGCTTCCCGACCGTCGTGAAGCGCAAGAGCAGATCGACGTAGTCGCCGCGCGGCGCGAGCGGCTCGGCCCCGCCGTCCGCGCCACCCGACATCTGCTTGAGATCGCCGCCCGCGCTGAACGCGCCGCCTGCGCCCGTCAGCACGATCGCACGCACCGACGCGTCGTCCTTCGCGTCGTCGAGCGCCCAGCAGAGCTCGTTCACCATCTCGGGCCCGAGCGGGTTCTTCCGCTCGGGCTTGTTCATCGTGATCGTCGCCACCGCGCCCGTCTGCGCGACGAGCAAGGTCCGATACGCGCGCGCCTCCATGACGCTCAGCTCGCGGCGCTGTGGCTGGCGATCGTGTGGCCCACGTCGCGCGCCGCTTCGCGGCCCGCGGCGAGCTCGTTCAGGCGCAGGATCTCGCGCGCCTCCTCGACCGTCGCCGGCTCGCGCCCGACGTCGCGCGTCATGCGCACCGCGACCTCGACGAGCTCGCCGTTGTTCTTCGCCATCTGTCCGTTCGGCAGATAGAGATGATCCTCGAGCCCGGTGCGGATGTTCCCGCCGAGCACCAGCGCCGTCGCGAGCATGCGCCAGTGGCCGTGCGAGATCGCGATGACCTCCCACTCGCTCCCCGCGGGCATGATCTTCGTCTGCAGCTGCAGCGACTCGACGCTCTGCGGGATGCCGCCGAGCACGCCGACGATGAACGAGAACTGATACGGCTCGCGCAGCGCGCCCATGTGCAGCAGCGGCTTGATGCCCGCGTTGTGCCCGGTGTCGAAGCACTCGAGCTCGGGCTTCACGCCCGCCTCGTTCATCGCCTCGAGCAGCGTGAGGATCTTCGAGTACGGGTTCGGGAAGATCATGTCGAACATGAACTGCTTCCGCGACTCCGAGTACTTCGCGTAGTTCATCGTGCCCATGTTGAGCGCCGCGATCTCGGGCCGGACCGTCTTGATGATCTCGACCGGCTGCGAGACGTCGTCGCCGAGCACGCCCGTCGAGAAGTTCAGGATGATCGGGCAGCGCTTGCGCACCTCGTCCTTGATGCGCGCGAACACGCTCGGCTCGAACGTCGGCGTGCCGTCGTCGTTGCGCGCGTGGATGTGCACCACGCTCGCGCCCGCGTCGTACGCGCGCTTCGCGTCCTCGGCGATCTCGACCGGCGTGTACGGGATGCCCGGGCACTGCTTGCGATTCGCGAGCACGCCGGTGAGCGCGCAGGTGACGACGACCTTGTCCTCGAAGCCCATGTCGATCCTCCTCGGTCTCAATCCCCGTCGCGCGCGGCGGTGTCCGCGCCACCCATCTTCTCGCGCTCCTCGATCTCGATGCGCACGCGGTCCGCGAGCCTCGCGAGGATGCGCCGCAGCTCCGCGCGATCGCTCGCCGAGAGCGACCTGAGCGCGCTGCCGAAGAGCTCCATCGCCGTGACCGGAACGCCGCGCGCGATCTGCGACCCGCGCTCGGTCGCGCGGATCTTCACGACGCGCCGATCGGTCTCGCTGCGCTCGCGCACCACGAGCCCGTCGCGCTCCATGCGATCGACGATGCCGGTGATCGTCGAGTTGCGCGCGCTCATCCGCTCGCTGAGCTCGGAGAGCGAGATCTCGCCGACCGCCTCGAGGATCTTCAGCGCGGTGACCTGCGGACCGGTGAGCCCCATCCCGCGCGCGACCGTCTTCGTGACCCTGCGGCTCTCCGTGTAGAGATAGAGGATCGTCTCGACGATGCGGTCGATGTCGCTGCCTCGTTGAACGCCCTGCTCGGATTGCGCCACGGTTCACTCGTTCCCGCTCGTGGCCCACGAGCGAGATGTTTCGCATGCGTAATATTCGGGTCGCGGATGACGGTCAAGAGGCATGGCCGTGTGGGCCCCGTCCCGCGGTTGCCCGCGGCGTGGGCCATATGTCAGTCTGCGCGCCGATTGATTCCGATCGCCGCGCGCGCGTGTCGCGCCCGCCGGCAGGGGAGGCGAGCTTGAGCTCCAAGGGTCAGTTCTTCGCGCGAGCGATGATCACCGCCGCGCTCGCCAGCGCGATCGTCGTCGGTTCCGTCTCGGTCGGTCCATCGCGCGCCGAAGCGCAGTGCATGCCCAGCCCGACCTGCTCGCGCGTCTCGCCCGACGGCAAGGGCATCGTCGGTCTCGGTCTGATCGGCGCGGAGCTCGGGTTCGTGATCCCGGCGCTCGTCCAGGAAGCGGCGGGCACGAACGAGTGGTGGCCCTACCTCGTGTTCCCGGTGGTCGGCGCGGCCGCGGGCGCGATCGGCGGCTACTTCATGGAGCAGGAGACGCAGAATTCGCCGGAAGTCGACGTCGCGTTCCTCGCGGTCGGACTCGCGCTCGTGGTGCCGACGCTCGTCGCGACCCTCGCGCTGACCGCGTACGACCCCGGCCAGGACGCGGTCGCGCGCGACGACGGCGGTCAGGCCGAGGAAGAGCCGACCTACGAGGACGGCACGACGACCGACGCGGTGCAGGTCGAGGGCGAGTTCGGCGACGAGCCGGTCGAGGGCGGCAACGGCGACACGCCGCCGCCCGAGCCCGCGGGTGACGACGCCGGCGACGCCACCGAGGGCGGCAGCAGCGCGGTGCAGCGCCAGGTCCGCGGTCTGCTCGCGGGTGGGCCCGGCATCCTGCGCTTCGATGGGATGGGCCGTCAGGTGCTGCTCGGCCTGCCGATGGTCCAGACGCGCTCGTCGTTCACGGTCGCGGAGAGCGAGGCGCTCCGCCTCGCGCCGAGCACCGACGTGAACGTGCCCGTGATCAGCGGCTCGTTCTGAGTCGTCCCGACGACGAGCGGCGCGGCCCCGACTGGCTGCGCCGCTCGTTCTCGTTCCGTCAGGTCGACGGAACGAACACCGCGCGACGGTAGTAGCGCAGCTCGTCGATCGACTCGCGGATGTCGCCGAGCGCGCGGTGCGAGCCGCGCTTCGTCGGACGGCCCGCGTAGGCCTGCGGGTGCCAGCGACGCACGAGCTCCTTGAGCGTCGAGACGTCGACGTTGCGGTAGTGCAGGTACTTCTCGACCTGCGGCATGTACTTCGCGAGGAAGAGGCGATCCTGGTGGACGCTGTTGCCCGCGAGCGGCGCCGCGCGCGCCGGCACGTGCGCCGCGACGAACTCGAGCACCTGACGCTCGGCCTCGGCCTCCGAGATCGTCGACGCGCGCACGCGATCGACGAGCCCCGACGCGCCGTGGTGCTGCTTGTTCCAGTCGTCCATCGCGTCGAGCAGCGAGTCGGGTTGGTGCACCACGATCTCCGGGCCCTCCGCGAGGATCTCCAGCTGCCCGTCGGTGACGATCACCGCGATCTCGAGGATGCGCTCGCGCTCGATCGCGAGCCCGCTCATCTCGAGGTCCATCCACACCAACAAATCGCTCTCGACCGGCATCGATCAGCTCCCCGCGCCGCACGCGAGCACCGCGAGGCTGCTGCCCCCGGCGCCGAAATTCGTGATGATCGCCGTGCCCTGCGTCGTCGCCGCGACGTCGACGCCCACGATGGCCCGGCCCGTCCCGCTGATCTCGTCGGGACCGAAGGTGCGGCGGATCGTCGACGGCATCTCCGCGTCGAGCACCCACGCGCGCAGGCTGCTCGTGTCGCCGCGCGTGATCACGAGACCGTCCGACGTGCGATCGATCCCGAGCTGCACGCTGCCCCCGCCCGTCGGCAGCGTCGTGACCGGGCTCGTGCCGCTCGACGTGATCGGCTGCAGCGAGTGATCGAACGCGTCGCGCACCAGCGCCCAGACGTGTCCCTCGTCGGACGCGAGCGGATGCCCCGGCGAGAGCTCGCCGTCGGGCACGACGGTGCCGACCACCGAGCCGTCCGCCGTCGCGAGGAACGTGAGCTCGCGCGCGCCGCTCGGGACCACGACGTTCGCGCCGTCGCTCGCGAGATCGAGCGCACCGATGCCCGCGACGAGCCCGTCGCCCACGCGCACCGGCGCGGCCCACGCCGGCGTCCACACGAAGCGCGACGTGTCCTCCGCGTCCCACGCGACGTAGGGCACGTCGTCGATCGTGATCGCGACCATCGCGGTCACGCCGTCGACGTCGCGCGTCACGGGCGCTCCGACCGGCATCACCGCGCCCTCGTCGTCGCGCTCCAGCTCGACCAGCACGATCGTCGCGCTCGCATCGGTCGCGGGCTCGAGCGCGATCACGAACCACGCGCCCTCCTCGGTGGGCGCGGCGTCGATCGCGATCGGCGCGCGCTCGGTGTCGTAGAGCGGCTCGACCGTGCCGAGCGCTCCGTCGAGCCCGAGGCGCCGCGTGCGCACGCCGCGCGCCGTGAACTCGCCGTCGCTCACGATCACGCGATCGCCCCAGCTCGTCGCGCTCATCGTCGGATCGAGCGTCGTGAGGTCGAAGCGGATCGCGGTGGGCGCGGCGTCCTCGTCGACCGCTCCGTCGCAGTCCTGATCGACGAGATCGCAGACCTCGGTCGCGTCGGGCGAGACCGTCACCACGCGATCGTCGCAGTCCGTGCCGCACGGGGGCGGCGCATGACCATCGCCGTCGGCATCGCGGATCGGCGCGACCTCGACGCACGCGCCGGCGAGGCAACGCAACGCCTCGCACCCCGCGGGGACGCAGTCCTCGTCGAAGAAGCACGTCCCGCCGACGTCGCGTGGCAGCGGGCGTGGGTCGTCCCCGTCGCGCTCGTCGCAGCCCTCGAACGGCCCGGCGGCGCCGAGCACGACGAAGAGGAGCGGAGCGATCAGAACGGTGGCGCGGCGGAGCACGGGCCTGAGCATAGCGTGGGTCGTCCGAGCCGTGGCGCTCGTCCCATCGTGCCGAGCATCGCCGGGCGCGGCTGCTAGTGTGCGATCCGATGCTCCTCGCGCGCGTGCGACGCACGATCCGAGAGCGACGTCTGCTCCGGCGCGGCGAGCGCGTCGTCGTCGCGGTCAGCGGCGGGCCCGACTCCACCGCGATGCTCGACGTGCTCGCGCGCATCGCGCCCGAGCTCGCGCTCGAGCTGCACGTCGCATCGGTCGATCACGGGCTGCGCGCCGAAGCGCAGCGCGAGGTCGAGCTCGTCGCGGCGCACGCGAGCGCGCTCGGTCTGCCGTTCCATCCGCTGCGCGCGACGCTGCCCACGAAGCGCGGCTCGCTCCAGGACCGCGCGCGCGCCGCGCGCTACGCGCTCCTCCATGCGCTCGCGAGCGAGCTCGGCGCCTCGCGCATCGCGGTCGGTCACACGCTCGACGATCAAGCGGAGACGGTGCTCGCGCGCATGATGCGAGGCAGCGGCGCGCGCGGGCTCGCGGGCATCGCGCCCCGTCGCGCCGACGGAGTCGTGCGACCTCTGATCGACTCGACGCGCGCCGAGGTCCGCGCGTGGATCGAGGCGCATCGCCTCACGATCGTCGACGATCCCAGCAACGTCGATCCGAGGTTCCAGCGCGCGCGAGTGCGTCACGCGATCCTCCCGGCGCTCGCGATCGAGAGCCCGGCGATCGCGCGGCACCTCGCGCACATCGCCGACGACACGCGCGCTCTCGACGCGCTCGCGCGCAAGCACGCGCGACATCTGCTCGCGAGAGCCGCGAAAGACGGCGATTCGCTCGACGCGGAGCTGCTCTCTCGCGCGCCGCTCGCGGCGCGTCGCGAGGCGCTGCGCATCTGGGCTCACGCGCGCACTGGCGGCACGATTCGCCGTGCACACCTGGACGCCATGGAGGTCGCGCTCCAGGGAAGAGGGAACGCTCGGCTCCCCGCTGGCTGGACCGCTTCGGTCGTCGGTGGCGCGCTGCGCGCGACGCACGATCCGACCCCCTTCGGCTCCTCTTCGAACGTGCGTTCAGCGGGTCGATGAAGAAGCGTGAACCCGAGGAAAGCTGAAGCTCGAATGATTGTCGGCCTGGAGAGTGTGTGCCACCCTAGTCACGTGACCCGGAGCAGGCCCGCTCTCCGGGATCCACGTGATCGTCACGTCGTCGTCCGGTGGCGACGGCGTGCGCGAGTCGCGTGAACGAGGTGCACGTGAAGCAGAGCCACAAGACCCTCCTCCTCTGGCTGCTCTTGATCGTGATGATGTACGCGATCTACCAGCTGGTCACCAACGACCCCGCGCCGCGGCAGGTCGCGTTCAGCGAGTTCATCGCGGACGTTCGGGCCGGGAGGGTCGAGCAGGTCGAGATCGAGGCGAGAGGGCCGAACGCAGAGTACACGTACGTCCACGTCCAGGGTGAGCGGCGCGAGCAGCGCAGCACCGTGGGCTACACGGGCGAAGAGCTCAACCAGGAGCTCCTCGAGCACAACGTCCGCGTCAACTACGTCCCGGCCGAGCAGAACGCGTTCCTCACGTCGCTGCTCTACGCGTGGCTCCCGACGCTCTTCGTGCTCGCGCTGTTCTTCTTCTTCATGCGGCAGGTGCAGGCCTCCGGCGGCAAGGCGATGAGCTTCGGCAAGTCGCGCGCTCGCCTGCTCAACGAGTCGCAGAACAAGGTCACGTTCGCCGACGTCGCGGGCATCGACGAGGCGAAGGACGACTGCGAAGAGATCATCGCGTTCCTCAAGGACCCGAAGAAGTTCCAGCGCCTCGGCGGACGCATCCCGAAGGGCGTGCTCCTCGCGGGCCCGCCGGGCACCGGCAAGACGCTGCTCGCGCGCGCGATCGCGGGTGAGGCCGGCGTTCCGTTCTTCAGCATCTCGGGCTCGGACTTCGTCGAGATGTTCGTCGGCGTCGGCGCGAGCCGCGTCCGCGACCTCTTCGAGCAGGGCAAGAAGCACGCGCCCTGCATCATCTTCATCGACGAGATCGACGCGGTCGGTCGCCACCGCGGCAGCGGCATGGGCGGCGGCCACGACGAGCGCGAGCAGACGCTCAACCAGCTCCTCGTCGAGATGGACGGCTTCGAGGCGAGCGAGGGCGTGATCATCGTCGCGGCGACGAACCGCCCCGACGTGCTCGACCCCGCGATCCTGCGCCCGGGTCGTTTCGACCGCCGCATCACGGTGCCGCGCCCCGACCTCAACGGTCGCCTCGGCATCCTCCAGGTCCACACGAAGAAGACGCCCGTCGCCGACGACGTCGACCTCGACCTCATCGCGCGCGGCACGCCCGGCTTCAGCGGTGCGGACCTCGAGAACCTCGTGAACGAGGCCGCGCTCCTCGCGGCGCGTCAGGACAAGGACTTCGTCTCGATGAGCGACTTCGAGATGGCGAAGGACAAGGTCCTGATGGGCAGCGAGCGCCGCTCGATGGTCATCTCCGAGAAGGAGAAGAAGACCACCGCGTGGCACGAGGCGGGTCACACGCTCGTCGGTCTGCTGGTCCCGAACCACGACCCGATCACGAAGGTCTCGATCATCCCGCGCGGTCAGGCGCTCGGCATCACGATGTCGCTGCCGAAGGAAGATCGCCTGAGCACCAGCAAGGAGTGGGTGCTCGATCGCATCGCGATGATCCTCGGCGGGCGCATCGCGGAGGAAGTGAAGTTCGGCCAGATCACGACCGGCGCGAGCAACGACTTCCAGAAGGCCACGCAGCTCGCGCGCGCGATGGTGACCGAGTGGGGCATGAGCGAGCGCCTCGGCCCGCTGGCGTACGGTGAGCGCGAGGACGCCATGTTCCACATGGGCCCGAGCTTCCGGAACAAGGACTACTCGGAGCAGACCGCGCAGGAGATCGACGCGGAAGTTCGTCGGATCATCACCGAGCAGTACGATCGCGCGAAGCGCCTCGTGCAGGAGAACATCGACAAGCTCGATCTGATCTCCGACGCGCTGCTCGAGCGCGAGACGATCGACAGCACGGAGATCGAGGCGATCATGGCCGGCCAGCCGCTGCCGCCGCGCCAGAAGATCGTGATCCCGCGCTACTCCGAGAAGGCGCAGAAGGCCAAGCAGCAGCGCAAGACGAGCATCTTCCAGCCGCGCCCGCGCGAGGTTCCCTCGAGCTGACGTCGGTGGATCGCAGCGCGGTGTGAAGGGCCGCGCCGGGAGTAGGGTGGGGGTCTCCGAGACGACGAAGAGCCCGCGAACGAGGGCCGCTACGCGAATGGAGCGTGGCGGCCCGTTCGTGTTCCGTCCGGAGGCCCCATGAGCGCGCCCGTCGAGATCTGGGGCGTGCTCAACGTGACGCCCGACTCGTTCAGCGACGGCGGGCGGTTCGTCGCGCTCGGTGCGGCGATCGAGCACGCGGAGCGGATGCGTGCCGACGGCGCGGACGTGATCGACGTGGGCGGCGCGTCGTCGCGGCCCGCGGGCAAGACGTACGGCGCGGGCGCGCCCGACATCGCGCCGAGCGAGGAGATCGCGCGCGTCGCGCCGGTGATCGACGCGCTCGTCGCGCGCGGGATGCGGGTGAGCATCGACACCGCGCGCGGCGAGGTCGCGGACGCAGCGCTCGCGCGCGGCGCGTCGATCGTCAACGACGTGACGATGGGCGCGGACGACGCGCTCCTCGACGCGGTCGCGCGACGCGGCGCCGAGCTCGTGCTGATGCACTCGCGCGGCGGAGGGCGCGTCGATGCGACGACCACCGCGTACCGCGACGTCGTCGAGGACGTGCTCGCGGAGCTGCGCGCCGCGATCGCGCGCGCGCTGTCGCGCGGCGTGCGCGCGGAGCGGATCTGGATCGATCCCGGCGTCGGCTTCGCGAAGACGCCCGCGCAGTCGGCGGCGCTGATCGGCGCGACGTCGCGCTTCGTCGCGAGCGGACATCGCGTCCTCGTCGGTGCGTCGCGCAAGTCGTTCATCGGTCAGCTCGCGCCGGACGCGTCGGGCGCCGCGCCCGCGCCGGACGCACGGCTCGGTGGATCGCTCGCCGCGGTCACGGCCGCGGTGCTCGGCGGCGCACACGCGGTGCGCGTGCACGACGTCGCGGTCTCGCGGCAGGCGGCGCTCGTCGCGCTCGCGATGCGCCCGCCGCGCAGCGCCTCACGCGGGAAGGAGACGCGCGCCGATGCCTGAGCTCGGCGATCTCCTGACCGGCATGGTCGACTGGGGTCGGCTGCGCATCATCGTCGACGTCGCCGACGTCCTCGTCGTCGCCTACCTGTTCTATCGCCTGACGCTGCTCGTGAAGGGCACGCGGGCGATGCAGATGGCGATCGGCCTCGGCCTCGTCTTCCTCGTGTACCACCTCGCGCGACGGCTCGGGCTCGTCACGCTCTACACGATCCTCGACGCGCTGCTCACGTACATCGTGTTGCTGATCGTCGTCATCTTCCAGAACGACATCCGTCGCGTCCTCGCGCGCGTCGGGCAGAGACCGTGGTTCCGCGGCGCGCGCAACGTGCGCGAGGTGCAGGCGATCGAAGAGGTCGTGAAGGCCGCGGTGCACATGGGGCAGCGGCACATCGGCGCGATCATCGTGTTCGAGCGCGACGCGGCGCTCGACGAGTTCGTCGAGCACGGCACGCCGATCGACTCCGGCGTCACGAAGGAGGTCCTCTACTCGCTCTTCGTGCCGCACGCGGACAACCCGTTGCACGACGGCGCCGTGATCATTCGCGAGGGGCGCATCTGGCAGGCGGGCGGGCACCTGCCGCTCTCGTCGAGCGCGAAGCTCGATCGCTCGCTCGGCACGCGCCATCGCGCGGCGATCGGCATCTCCGAGGAGACGGACGCGGTCGTCGTGGTGGTCAGCGAGGAGCGCGGGAGCATCTCGCTCTGCTTCAACGGCAACATGGCGCGCGGGCTCGACGCGGGATCGCTGCGCCAGGCGCTGCTCGGTCTGTTCTCGACGCCGGTGCGGAAGAAGACGCGCACCGACGCGACCGCGTCCACGCGCCGCGCGTCGCCCTCGCAGAGTGAGCGCCCGTCGCTCGCGCCGCCGTCGGTGCCGACCGCGACCGCGCGCAAGGAAGAGAGCGCACCGTGACCGCGAGCACGGCTCGCGCGCGCGAAGGCGGGTTCGTCCGCAACCTGATCTTCGAGAATTTCCCGCTGAAGGTCTTCTCGCTCGTCGCGTCGCTCGCGCTCTTCTCGCTCGTGCGCGGCGCCGAGGACGCACAGCGCTCGCTCTTCGTCGACGTCGTGGCGGTGCTGCCCGACGCGTCGACGGGCCGCATCCTGCTCTCCGACATCCCGGATCGCGTGCGCGTCACGCTGCGCGGCTCGCGGTCGCTGCTGAACTCGATCCGGCGCGACGACATCCCGCCGATCCAGGTGACGCTCGATGACACGCGGGCGCGCCTCTACTACTTCGATCCCGAGCGCCTCGAGGTGCCGGCGGGCCTCGAGATCACGCAGATCGCGCCCGCGACGATCGCGCTGCAGTGGGCGGATCGCGCCGAGCGCCGACTGCCCGTGCACCCGACGATCGACGGCCGCCCGGCGCCCGGGCTGATGCTCGCGGGCCCGCCCGAGGTGCGACCGCCGAGCGCGGTGATCACGGGGCCGGCGCCGGAGATCTCGCCGCTCGATCACGTCACGACGGATCCGATCAACCTCGCAGGGCTCGAGGCGGGACGTCACGAGCGTCGCGTCACGCTGATGCACCTGCCGCCGCACGCCGAGTACGAGGGCGAGGCGATGGTGACGGTCGTGGTGGAGATCGCGCCGCAGGTCGCGGAGCGATCGCTGCCGCGGCTCGAGGTCGCGGTGGTCGGCGGCGAGGTCCGCGAGCTGCGTCCGGCGCGCGTGCGCGTGCGGGTGCGCGGCGCGCCGCAGGTGCTCGACGGAATGGACGCGCTCGGCGTCGTGCCGTACGTCGACGTGAGCGAGCTCGAGCCCACTGCCGGCGGCCAGAGCGTGCCGGTGCGGGTGCGCGGGATCCCCGAGGGCGTGGAGCTGGTCGACGTGGAGCCGCCCGACGTGCTCGCGATGCCGAGCCGCTGAGCGCTCACGACCGCCGCGACGACGACCCACGACCACGACCACGACCACGACGACGTGAGGGTGGTCGTCGACGTGAGGGTGGTCGTCGACGTGAGCATGGTCGGGAGCGGCGTTCGACGCGATCGTGGGTCAGCGCCGTCTCGTCGCCTCGATGACGCGTCGCGCGGCGTCGATGCGTGGATCGCCTCGCGCGCTGCTCGCAGCCGCCTCGAGCAGGGCGCGTGCGCCTTCGTCGTCGCCGTCGTCGGCGCGCGCGATCGCGAGGAGCAGCGCGAGGCGCACGCTCCACGGGCCTCGCTGCGCGAGCTCCTCGAGCCCTGCGCGCGAGTCGCGCGGACGTCGGGTGAACCCCATGCGATCGGCGTCGACGAAGCTCGGTGAGCGCGCCGCGATCGGCGCGTTCGGTCCGTGGCGGCGCACCAGCACCATGCCGAGCTCGTCGAACGCCACGAACGCCCACGCGTCGCTCGCTGCGAGGTGCTGGCGCAGGTTCGGCCTGCCCTCCTGGAACGCGCGCTCGCGCGGCGACGTGTGCTTCATGACGACGAGCTGCACCCCCGCGTCGTCGAGCGCGTCATCCCAGCCCGGCTCGCCGTAGCGGATCGACTGGTAGCGGCGGAAGTGCGCGTCCGAGTACGCCTCGAACGAAGGGTGGAAGTACACGCGCTCGCGCGGCCAGAAGCGCGCGAGGAACGGCCCCGCCCAGCCGTCCTGCACGTACGCCGGGCCGACGATGCGGTGCGCGTCGATCGCGTCGAAGAGCGGCGCCGGCCACACCGCCGCGGCCGGGCCGATCGCGGGAGGCGCGATCGCCGCGCGGTCGACGAGCGCGACGATCGCGATCACGACGGGGAGCGCCCTCGGCATGCGGAGCGTCGATGCGAGCGCGGCGAGCGGCGGCGCGACGAAGATCCACGCGAGGTCGGCGAAGCGCGCGTGGCGCAGCGAGATCGCGATGCCGAGCGCGATCATCGCGACGTACGGCAGGGGCGCGCGTCGCCACGTCGCGAGCACCACGAGCGCGCTCGTGATCACCAGCGCCCAGTACGGCCAGAGCACGCGCAGCGGCTGATCCCACGGCGGTCGGAACTCGACCAGGTGCTCGCCGAGGTACGGATCCGACGCCATCTGCAGCGGCACGCCGAGCACCGCGAGGCCGTGCGGGTGATAGAGCGCGAGCGTGATCGCGGCGAGCGCGACCGCGCCCACGGTCGCGGCGACCAGCGCGATCGCGCCCTCCCGTGCACGCGGCAGCGCGTCGCGACCGACGACGCGCGCGGCGAGCGGCTCCAGCGCGAGCGCGACCGCGAGCACGATCATCGCGATCAGCGAGAAGAGCGCGCCCGCGTGGAGGTGCACCGCCACCGACGCAGCGAGCCCCGCGACCGCGACGTGCCGCAGCGGGCGCGGTGATCGCAGCGCACCGGCGCACGACCAGAGCACGATCGCGAGCGCGAGGTTCGACGCGAGCAGCGGTCGCTCGACGAAGCGGAACGCCGCGGCCCACGCGCCGAGCGCGCACGCGGCGGCGGCGATCTCGGGCTTCGCGTCGAGCCGTCGCGCGGCGGCGAGCACGAACGCGGCGGTCGCGACCACCAGCGCGATCCGCAGCAGCAACGTCCCCGCGAACCCGGCCGCCTCGTACGCGAGCGTGAACGCCGTCGCGGGCAGCCACTGCTGGTTGATCCACGGGTGATCGGGCTCGGCGAACGTGAGCACGTTCGTCGCGGGGATCGCGCCCGTCGTGAGCACCGCGCGCCCCGTCGCGAGGTGGAAGCCGAGATCGGGATCCGCGGACTCGCTCGTCGCGAGCACCGCGACGAGCACGAGCGCGCCGATCGTGGCGAGGCGTTCGCTCATCGCGCCCGAGCATCGCCGATCTCGAGGCGCGAGCGGGTCACGCTCGCGCCTCGCGTCGCGTCACGCGCTCGCGAGCTCGCGCTTCGCTTCGTCGGCGATGTCGTTCGCGAGCTGCTCGATGCGCGTCTCGTCCTCGCCCTCGATCATCACGCGCAGCTTCGGCTCGGTGCCGCTCCAGCGCACGACCACGCGGCCGCTCTTGCCGAGCTCGACCTCGGCGCTGCGGATCGCCTTGAGCGTCGCGGGCATCTCCTCGAGCGGGCGGCGCGCCGGCAGCTTCGCGTTCACCAGGATCTGCGGGACGCGCGTCATCACCTTCGACGCGAGATCGGCGAGCGGGTGCTGCTCGCGCAGCACCATCGCGAGGAGCTGCAGCGCCGCGACGAGCCCGTCTCCCGTCGACGCGTGGTCGAGGAAGATCATGTGCCCCGACTGCTCGCCGCCGAAGTTGTAGTCGTTCTTGCGCATCTCCTCGACGACGTAGCGATCGCCGACCGCGGTGCGCACCATGCGGCCGCCCGCGCTCTCGATCGCGCGCTCGAGGCCGAGGTTCGACATGACCGTCGACACCAGCGTGCCCTTGCGCAGCGTGCCCTCGCGCAGCATCCGCGTCGCGCACAGCGCCATGACGACGTCGCCGTCGACCTCCTTGCCCTCGGAGTCGACGACGATCACGCGGTCCGCGTCGCCGTCGAGCGCGATGCCGAGGTCGGCGCGATGCTCGCGCACCGCGCGCGCGCAGCACTCGGGGTGCACGGCGCCGCACTCCTCGTTGATGTTGTAGCCGTCGGGCTCGACGCCGATCGGGATCACCGTCGCGCCGAGCTCGGCGAACACCGCGGGCGCGACGCGGTACGCCGCGCCGTTCGCGGCGTCGACGACGACCTTGAGCCCCTCGAGCGTCAGGTCGCGCGGGAACGTCTGCTTCACGAACGCGACGTAGCGACCGCGCGCGTCGTCGAGGCGCTCGGCGCGTCCGACGTCCTTGCCGGTCGGGCGCCCCTTCTCGAGCGCGCCGTCCTCGATGAGCCGCTCGAGCTGGGCCTCGGCGTCGTCGGGCAGCTTGAATCCGTCGCCGCCGAAGATCTTGATCCCGTTGTCGGCGAACGGGTTGTGCGACGCGCTGAGCACGATGCCGGCGTCGGCGCGCATGCTCGTCGTGAGGTGCGCGATGGCGGGGGTCGGCATCGGTCCCGAGAGCATCACGCGGCCGCCCCAGGTGCAGACACCGGCGGCGAGCGCGGTCTCGAGCAGGTAGCCCGACACGCGCGTGTCCTTGCCGATGATGACGCGCGGCGGGTGCTTCACGCGCTGGCGCAGCTGGTAGGTGATCCCCGCGCCGATCTTGAAGGCGATCTCGGGCGTCATCGCGCCTTCGTTCGCCATGCCGCGGATGCCGTCGGTTCCGAAGAGAGTACGAGCCATGTTCGCGACCCGTAGCATGGACGCCGGACGCGGGGCTGCGAAGGGTGTCGGTGTGGGTGGAGGGGGCACGATCGTGCCGGCGCACGAGGCACGTCGTCGGTCTCCGCGGTTGGGGATGTTCGGCGAATTCGATAGCGATTCCGCACACCCGAAGAGGTCGAGAAGAGGGGCTGCGAGATCGGAAAGAGCACCTGCGGGATCGGGAAGAGCACCTGCGCGGTGCGAGTCGGGGGTCTCGCCGGTGCGGAAGAGACCCTGCGCGGTGCGAGTCGGGGGTCTCGCCGGTGCGGAAGACACCCTGCGCGGTGCGAGTCGGGGGTCTCGCCGATCGGGAAGAGGCCCTGCGCGGTGCGAGTCGGGGGTCTCGTCGGTCGGGAAGACACCCTGCGCGGTGCGAGTCGGGGGTCTCGTCGATCGGGAAGACACCCTGCGGTGTGCGAGTCGGGGGTCGGTCGGGGGCTCGAGCCTCCGTGGCGTCAGGCGCGGCGCGTCTTGAGCGCGAGGGCGAGCGGCGTCAGCACGGCGACCGTGAAGAACCACGGCGAGGGGAACGCGTGGCCGTTGAACAGCGGGAACGCGGCGCCGAAGACCGCGACGAGCGCGGGCCAGAGGACGACCGGGACGCCCATCAGCGCGATGCGCGACGCGCCCGCGCTCACCCAGCGGTAGTACGCGCGGAGCCCCTCTTCGGGCGCGAGGCGGTCGTAGAGCGCGCCCGCGACGCACACGATCGCGGCCCACACCGCAGCCATCGTCGCACCGTCCTCCGGCCCGACCGCGCCCCAGGCGACCGCCGCGGCCAGGACGCTGAGGAGCAGCCCGACGCCGTTGTAGAAAATCATGGGCGCAGGGCTACTCGACGCCGCGCGACGCGTCACTCGCGGGTCGCTTCGATTCGGACCGAGCACCGCAAAAGTACGGGCTCGGTCGCCACGGTCTCTAGAGGCCGCGCATGCGGGTCGCGGTGTAGACGCGGCCGATGCCGACGACGTACGCGCCCATGCGCATCGGGAGCGAGCGGCTGCGGCTCTGCTCCCAGGTCGCGTCGAACGCGGCGCGCATCACGCGGCGCAGCTCCTCGTTCACGCGCGCTTCGTCCCAGTAGTAGTGCTGGAGGTTCTGCACCCACTCGAAGTAGCTGACGGTCACGCCGCCGGCGTTCGCGAGGATGTCGGGGATCACGTGCACGCCCTTGGCGAACAGGATCTCGTCGGCGCCCGGCGTGGTCGGGCCGTTCGCGCCCTCGACGATCACGCGCGCGCGGATGCCGCGCGCGACCTCCTCGGTGATCACGCCGCCGAGCGCGGCGGGCACGAGGATGTCGCACGGCAGCGTGAGCAGCTCGTCGTTGTCGACCTTCTTCGCGGCGTGGAAGCCCGCGAGCGTGCGGTGCTTCGCGACCCACGCGAGCGCCGCCGCGACGTCGATGCCCTTCGGGTCGTAGTAGCCGCCCGAGATGTCGGAGATCGCGACGACGAGCGCGCCCTGCTCCGCGAAGAGCCGCGCCGCCCAGCCCCCGACGTTGCCGAAGCCCTGCACCACGACGGTCTTGCCCACGAGGGGCTCGCCGAGGCGCGCCATCAGCTCCTCGGTGACGTAGAGACAGCCGCGCCCGGTCGCCGCCGCGCGCCCGTGCGATCCGCCGAGCTCGATGGGCTTGCCGGTGACCACGCCGGGCTTGTAGCCGTGGTACTTCGTGTACTGGTCGAGGAACCAGCCCATCTCCTGCGGGCCCGTGTACATGTCGGGGGCGGGGATGTCGGTGTGATCGCCGACGATGTCGTTGATCTTGTCGACGAAGGCGCGGGTGATGCGCTCCTTCTCGCCGACGCTGAGCTTGCTCGCGTCGACGTGGATGCCGCCCTTGCCGCCGCCGAACGGGACGCCGGCGACGGCGGTCTTCCACGTCATCAGCTGGGCGAGCGCGGTGACCTCCTGCGCGTCGACCTCGTGGTGGTAGCGGAGGCCGCCCTTGAAGGGCCCGCGCGCGTTGTCGTGCTGCACGCGATAGCCGACGAACGTGCCGATCGAGCCGTCGTCCATGCGCACGTTGAGCTCGACGCGCACCTCGCGGAAAGGTGTGCGGAGCTGCACCGCGACGTCGCGCCCGAGGTCGAGCACCTTCGCCGCCTGTTCGAAGTACCGGTTGGCGTTCTCGAGCGCGTCCGAGCTCATGTGGTTCCCCCTGCGTCGTGAGTTCGAGCGGCGCGGCGATGGCGAACCACCGCGAGCGCGAGGAGCAGCGCGAGCACGCCGTTGGTGCCCAGCAGCACGCCGAGCACCAGCTTGAGCGTGCCGATCGATCCGCGCGCGACCGCGATCGGACCGAGGCTCGCGAGGTGCGCGCCCGCGGGCGTGGCGGGCTCGGGCGCGGCGACGCCGACGACCGCGACGTCGCCGGGGTCCATGCCCTGGATCGCGCCGGCGACGAGGCGCTGGATCGCGGCGTCGTCGTAGGGCGCGCGCGCGCCGCGGTGGCGGA
This sequence comes from Sandaracinus amylolyticus, assembly GCF_000737325.1. Taxonomy (NCBI): domain Bacteria; kingdom Pseudomonadati; phylum Myxococcota; order Polyangiales; family Sandaracinaceae; genus Sandaracinus; species Sandaracinus amylolyticus. The sequence continues at coordinate 5,478,045 of NZ_CP011125.1, read as the reverse complement.
TCAGCACCGATGCGCGCGGGCGCGGCGGCGGCGCGTCGAGCGGGAGCTCGCTCGCGTCGGGCAGCGCGACGTGGACGCGGGCGTCGAGCACGCCGTCGATCGCCTCGATGGTCCGCGCGAGCTCGCCGCCGAGCGCGGCGGTGAGGCGGGCGCGCTCCTCGGTCGCGGTGGGCACGAGGCTCGCGGTGCCGAACAGGTCGTGGAGGCCGGGATCGGGCGCGCGCGGGAGCTCCTCGGCGCGCAGCACCGCGAGCGCGGATGCGACGTCGTCGCCGGAGACGAGGATCGCGAACGAGCCCTCGCCGCGCTCCGGCTCCTTCACCGCGTGGATGCCGTGCTCGTCGAGGGCGACGAGCACCTCGTTGGCTTGCGCCTCGGGCAGGCCGCGCTCGATCTCGGCGCGGCACCCCGCGAGCAGCGCCGCGAGCGCGAAGCAGAGGCGCGCGCGGCTCATTGGCTCGCGTCGAACGAGTAGCTCGCGCCCATGCGCGGCGCGCCGAAGCCCGGGAAGCGGATCGCGGCGACGCGTCCCTGCACGCAGCGCTGGAACTCGGGGCTGCCCGCGCGGACGCTCGAGCCGAGCACGGCGCCGCTGCCCGCGATCGCCATGTCGATGCGCACGCGACCGAGCGAGCGACCGGCGCGCAGCTCCTCGCCGACGCACGGGAAGAACGAGTTGATGCGGCCGTTCATCACGCCCGCCACCTGCGAGGGCGAGAGGCGTCCTTCGCCGCCGCTGCCGGTCGCGTCGCCGATGTCGACGACCTGGCTCATCGCGTCCTCGTACGACGTCCCGGGCGCGCCGGCGCGACCACCACGGCCGCCGCCGCGCCGGCCCGAGCCGCGCGGAGGATCGGGGAGGATGCCCGCGGTGCCTTCGATCTCGACCTGACCGCGCTCGTAGAGATCGGCGAGGTTCGCGTCGGCGATCTGGGTGTCCTGCTCGGCCTGGCGCGTGAGGAAGAAGATGCCGACGCCCGCGAGGATCAGCACGAGCACGCCGCCCGCGACCATGAACTTCACCGCGTTCGAGGTCTTCTCGACCTTCGCCGCGGTGACGATCGCCTGCTTCTCGTCGGCGGCGGCCTTCTTGAGGCGGTACTGCTCGACGAACTCCACGAAGTCCGGGTGATCGGCGACCTTGCGGCGCTCCCCGGTGTCCATGTTGAGCAGGCCGTGATCGCCGAGGACCTCGCCCTTCGCGATCAGCTGGACGAGCTCGCGGCCCGAGAACGGACCGTGGTCGAGCTTGTCCTTCTGGACCATCCAGCGCGCCGCGTCGTTCTCGGTGATCTTGTTGAGCACCGAGCCGAGGTCGACGTCGGCCGCGCGCACCGGCGCAGCGGCGGCCGCGGGCGCCGGCGCGGCGCCGGGGATGCCGTCGACGAACGAGGGGCGGAACTCCTCGTGGATCGAGACGCGCTGGCCGACCTTCGGCGCGCCGGCGGGCGCGAGCGCGGGGATCGGGCGCGGTGCCGAGCCGGACGCCGCGGCGGTGGCCGGCTTCGGCGGTGCGGCGGGCTTCGGAGGCGCGGGGGCCTTGAGCGCAGCGGCGGGCGGGGTGACGACCTTCGCGCCCGAGCCCGGCGGCGGCGCCTCGGACATCGCGCTGTCGACGTCGACGTCGATGTCCATGCCGAGGCCCCCCGCGTCGCCCTCGGCCGCCTCGGCGCCGCCGACGTGCGGCGCGAGCGCGGCGCGCACGTCCTCGGGCGTCGCGAAGCGCGCGGCGGGATCGGTCGCGAGACAGCGCAGGAGGATCGCGTCGATCTCGGCGCTCGCCTCCGGGTGCGCCTGCGAGGGCGCGACGAAGTCGTCGCCCGCGCTGCGGCCGGTGAGCATCGTGTAGAGCAGGCCGCCGAGGCCGAAGACATCGGTGCGGCTCGCCGCGTCGATCGACTCCGCGGGCGCGCCGCCGCCGCGGACCTCGGGGGCGAGGAACGCCTGCTCGGTCGGACCGAGCGCGGCGGGACCGGCGGTGCGGAGGATCGCGCGCGCGATGCCGAGCTCGCTCACCTTCACGCGGCCGTTCTTCGAGACCCAGACGACCGCCGGGCGCAGCGCGCCGTGCGAGGTGCCCTTCTCGTGCGCGGCGGCGAGCGCCTTGGCGACGTTCGCGATGACGTTGTACGCGCCGCGCAGCGAGAGCGGCTGGCCCTCGGCCTTCTTGCGCGCGACGACGAGGGTGAGGGGCTGGCCCTGGAGCCACTCGCACGCGACGAAGCGGGCGCCGCTCTTCTCGGCGCCCATTCCGTAGGTCGCGACGACGTTGCGGTGCGTGAGCGCGGCGGCGGTCTTGATCTCGGCGCGGAGGATCTCGACCGCGTCGGGCGTCGCGATCAGGCCGGGGCCGAGCACGCGGAGCGCGATGGGACGCTGGGTCTTCTGGTCGCGGGCCGCGAGGATCGTGCCGAGGGCGTCGTCGCCGACGGCGCGCTCGATCTCGAAGCGGCCCCCGACGACAGTGCCCGGCGAGAGCCCGTGGTTGCCGGAAGGCGTGCGGGCGGAAGCCGTCGACGTGGACATGCGGGGGTCGAAGCTACCGCGGTGGGGGGGCGGACGGAAGAGCTTCGGTGGATGGCGCGGGGGGCTGCCGTTCGGGGACGGCGGGCGGGACGCGGCTCGCGGAAGCTTCTCGTCGTCGTCGCGGAACATGCTCGCGCGCGGCCGACGTTGCGCGGCGCCGGATGGGACCGGCGGGATGGAGGTCGAGATGGCGAACGCGGCGGAGCCTCGCGGCAGGGGCGAGCTCATCGGACGGCTCGCGTGGAGCGCGGCCCTGGTGGCGGCGGTGGCGGTGGCGGTGCTCGGGCTGCGGCACTGGGTCGACGCGCGCTACCGGCGCGAGGGGATCGTGGTCTCGGGCTCCGCGACCCAGCGCATCACGAGCGATCGCGCGATCTGGTCGGCATCGGTGCACGCGCGTGGCGCGACGGTCGCCGAGGCCTACGCGGTCCTCGAGCGCGACGTCCCGCGGGTGCGGCAGTTCCTGCTCGACAACCACGTCGCCGAGGCGGACGTGCACGTCGACGCGGTCGCGACCGAGGAGCTCTACGCCTACGACGACGACGGGAACGTGAGGACCGAGCAGATCGTCGGCTACGCCCTGACGCAGTCGGTGCGGGTGACGTCGAGCGACGTGGAGCTCGTGGGCCGCGTCGCGCGCGACGTGACGCAGCTGATCCAGAGCGGCGCGCTCGTGGTGTCGGGCGCGCCCGAGTACATCCACAGCGATCTCGGCGAGATCAAGATCCGCCTGGTCGGCGAGGCGACCGCGGACGCGCGCGCCCGCGCGGAGCAGGTCGCGCAGCACAGCGGCGCGACGCTCGGCCCGCTGATGTCGGCGAACGTCGGCGTGGTGCAGGTGAACGCGGCGAACGAGACGAGCGTGTCGTGGGAGGGCGTCTACGACCGCTCGTCGGTCGAGAAGGACGTGATGGTGGTCGTGCGCACCGTGTTCGAGCTGCGGTGAGGGTCGCGATCGCGGTCCTCGCGCTCTCGCTCGCGATCGCGCTCCCGGCGCGCGCGCAGATCGAGGTGGCGAGCACGGCGCTCGCGGGGACGCTCGTGCGCGCGCGCGTCGAGCCGGGCAGCACGGTGCGGATCGACGGCCGCGCAGTGCGCGTCTCGGCGCGCGGCGAGGTGCTGCTCGGCGCCGCGGTCGATCGGATGCGCCCACTGCGGATCGACGTGCGCGGGGTGGACGGGCGTCGCGCACTGCGCGCAGTGTCGATCGCGGCGCGTCGCGATCCGATCGAGCGCTTGACCGGCGTGCGGCGCGAGCTGGTCGTGCTGCGGGGCGCGCTGCGCTCGGCGCAGGACGCGATCGATGCGCGCCTTCGTGTGCTCCGTGCGCGCGACGGCGCGGTCGCGCACTTCGCGTCGGGGTTCGTGATGCCCGCGGAGGGGCGCGTGACGAGCCCGTTCGCGGTGCATCGGGTGCTCGACGGAGGCGCGCGCGATCGTCACTGGGGCGTCGATCTCGCGGCCGCGGAAGGCGCGGCGGTGCGGGCGCCCGCCGCGGGCGTGGTGGTGCTGGACGCGAGCGCGCCGCTCTACGGGCGGATCCTGGTGATCGATCACGGGCACGGGCTGACGTCGAGCCTGCTGCACCTCGCGCGCGTCGACGTGGAGATCGGCGCGGTGGTGCGGCGCGGTGACGTGATCGCGCGTGTGGGACGCACCGGTCGCGTGACGGGCGCGCACCTCGACTGGCGGCTGCACCTCTTGGGCGTCGCGCTCGATCCGCGGTCGGCGCTCTAGTAGACGCGCGCGGGGAGCGTGCTCGAGGGCGGGACGAAGCCGGGCGCGGGCTCGTCGGGGCCGACCGCGGGGAGCGTGCTCGAGGGCGGGACGAAGCCGGGCGCGGGATCGTCGCCGCCGCGCGCGGGCAGGGTGATCCCGGGCGCGACTGCGCCGGGCTGCAGCGGGACCTCGGGCGCCTGCGAGGGCACCGCCGTCGGTGCGCTGTCCGCGCGCACGTCGAGCACGATCTCGGTCGAGACCTCGCGTGGCGCGCCCTCCACCGGTCCGCGCATCGCGAGCGCCTCGACCGAGTCGACGATGCACGCGCGCACGCGCTCGGGCGCGCTGCCGCCCACTTCGGAGCGGGTGATCCGCCCCGTCGTCGTCACGTACGCGCGCACCGGGATGCGCACCGTGCCGCTCATCGCGCGGGCGGTCTGCGCGTCGAAGCACTGCGTCGGCGTGCCGATCGCGCTCCGCAGCTCCGCGCCGAGATCGCGCGCGGGCGTCGCGCCCGGCGTCGTCTCGGTGCGGGTCTCGGTGACCTCCTGCGGGCCCGCGCCCCACGCCTGCGGCGTGCGCGTCTGCGCGCGGATCGCCGCGGCTTCGCGATCGGGCATCACGCGCGCGGGCTCGCTCGCACCGCCCGCGACTGCGCTCTCGGTGGTGACGCCGCCGCCGCGCTGCGGTCCTCGCGTCACGCTCGGCGCGCTCTCGCCGTCGTCGTCCCCGCCGCACGCGACGAGCGCGGTGCCGAGGACGAGCGCTGCGATCGCGCGCCGCACGGTCAGCTCTGCGCCGCGTCGGGCGCGCTGCGCGCCTGGGTCTCGGCGCGCGAGACCTCGACCACGAGCTCCTTGTCGTGCGAGCTCTGCCCGTTGAGCGCGCCGAGCACCGCGTCGACGCGCTCGCGCGGCACGCCGACGAACGTGTGGCGATCGCGGATGCGGATGCGCCCGAGGTCGTCCTTGCCGAGGCTCGCGTGCGTCTCGAACAGACGGATGATGTCGCCCACCCGCACGCCGTCGCGACGGCCGAGGTTCACGAAGAGCGTGCTCATCGACGGGTCCTCGCCGACGCCCTCGGGCTGCGCGAGCGGCTCCTCGATGCGCTCGGGCGGTCCCTCGGCGGGCGCCGGCGCCGCGACGAGCTGCGCGACCGACACGTCCTGCGCGGGCGGGACGCGCTCCACCTCGCCGGTGCGCTCGCGCCGACGACGGCGACGGCGGCCCTCGTCGGCGTCGCTCTCGCTCGTCGCGGCGATCTCGACGCCCGGCGTGGTCGCGTCGCTCGCGTCGGGCGCGCTCACCACCGCGCGCGGCGCGCGGGCACGGCGCGCGGCGGCCGCCTGCTCGTCGACCTCGCCGGGCGCGGTCCCCTTCGATCCGAAGAACGCGCGCAAGAGGCCGCCGACGATGCGCTCCGCGTCGTCGTGCACGAGGAGTCGGCGCGCGATCGCGCGATCGGCCTCGACCGCGCCGTCGGCGAACGCCTCGCTCAGCATCTCGATGCGATCGAGCTCCGCGCGCGCCTTGAGCTCGCCCGCGCTCGGCAGCGTGCGCTCGATCGGGAAGATCTTGTACGCGAGGCGCACGTAGTAGAGCGCCCCGAGATCCTGCGGGGTGACGAGCGCGATCGCGGTGCCCGTGCGCCCCGCGCGACCGGTTCGCCCGGTGCGGTGGACGTACGACTCGATCTGCTCCGGGAAGTCGTAGTTGATGACGTGCGTGAGGTGCGAGATGTCGATGCCGCGCGCCGCGACGTCGGTCGCGACCAGGTAACGCAGCTCGCCGCGGCGGGTGCGCTCGAGCACCTTCTCGCGCTCGCTCTGGGGCAGATCGCCGTTGAGCCAGTCGGCCTGGAAGCCCGCCTGCTGCAGCTCCGCCGCGACCTGCTCGGTGGTCGCCTTCGTGTTGCAGAAGACGATCGCGCTCTCGGGATCCTCGACCTCGAGGATGCGCATCAGATCGCGGCTCTTGCCGAGGCCCGAGAGCAGGTAGACGTAGTGCGAGATCGTCAGCGCGCCGACCGCGTCGCTCGACAGCGTGATCGGCACCGGATCCTTCAGGAACCGCTGCGCGAGGCGCTGGACGGCTTCGTCGAGCGTCGCCGAGAAGAGCATCGTCTGGCGCGACTTCGGGAGCAGATCGACGATCGCGTTGAGCTCCTTCGCGAAGCCCATCGAGAGCATCTCGTCCGCCTCGTCGAGCACGAGGATCCGCAGGTCCTCGCCGCGGAGCGTCCCGCGGCGCAGGTGATCGAGCACGCGTCCGGGCGTGCCCGAGACGATCTGCGCGCCCTCTTCGATCTCGCGGACCTGGCGCTCCATCGGCGCGCCGCCGTAGACCGCGACGACGCGAATCCCCTTGTGTTTGCCGAGCTTCTCGATCTCGCGCGCGCTCTGGAGCGCGAGCTCGCGGGTCGGTGCGAGGATCAACGCCTGCTGTCCGCCCTCGGGGCGCACTCGGCGATCGACCATCGGGAGACCGAACGCAGCGGTCTTCCCGGTGCCGGTGCGCGCCTGGACGATCAGATCCGAGCCGCCGATCGCGGGCTCGAACACCGCGTGCTGCACGGGCGTGGGCGAGGTGAAGCCCATCTCGTCGACGGCCTTGCGGACCTCGGGCGTGAGATCGAGCGCGTCGAAGGTGGGCGGCGTGGGCTGGCTCGAAGCTTCGGTCATCAGTGTCACGCAGGCGAGGCTCAGGGGCGCGCGTCCTCGTCGAGCGCGCGCCGGGTGTCTTCGTCGAGCGAGGCCACGTCGGCCTCGTAACGGAGGAGATGCTCCTCGACGCGATACCGCAGGCGAGCGAGGAGGGCGTAAGAGGGAAGGGCGCCGCACGACGCGGCGAGCGCACGATAGCGCTCGTCCCAGGGTTCGAGGAAGAGGCCGACCGGTTGGGCGCCCGGCTCGCGGACGCGGGCTCCGGCCTCGGAGAGCAGATCCGCGCGCAGGGCGTCGAGCTCGGTCGGGCAGTGCGCGTCGGAGTCGGGCGTGATCCCGAGCGCTTCCGCGGGCCAGAAGATCTGGGGCACGGCCGAGATCAGGCCGGCACCGATCACGTAGATCACGAGCACGACGTAGAGCGCGCTCGCGATCCGGCGTCCGATGCGGCTCGCATCGCGCGATCTCGGCGGACGAGGCGCGGGTGCGGTCGACGGGGGAGTGGGCTCCGGAGGGCTCGGCACGATCCTGGGCGAAGCTCGCGGCGATCAGTCCGCGAACCAGCAGAATTTCCCGGCAGTCGTAGCTCAGACCGATCCGTGAAACAACGCTGGAAGGCCGTGCAGGCCCGCGCGGGTCACAGCGGGAAGCGCCGCCCGAAGATGTCGAGCCCACCCGCGCCGGGCGCCTGGTACACGACCCACCACGCCTGATCGGCGCCGGCGCCGATGACCGCGACCGCGGGGCGCGCGCCGGTGCCGGCGACCTCGAAGTCGCCGAGCGTCGGGGGCTGCTCGCGGTTGAGCGACGGATCGCCGGACGGCGATCGCACGGCCGCGCGCACCGCGTTGCCGCTGCGGAACGCGACGAGGAAGCGATCGCCCGCGGCCCCGACGGCGGGCTCGAGCTGATCGCCGGCCAGCGTGGAGTTGACCGTGAACGGCGCATCGGCCGCGACGCCGGCGTCGGAGAAGACGCGCGCGCGGATGCCCGATCCCATGCCGTCGCCGTTCGCCTCCGCCCACGCGACGAGGAACGTCCCGTCGGCGAGCGCCGCGAGCGCGGGCGCGGTGCGCATGCCGCCGGCGTCGGCGACGGGCTGTGCGGCCGCGTCGACGGGCGCGCCGTCGGTGCCGAAGCGCTGCACGTAGATCTGACCGAGCGCCGCGAACGCAACGACGAACCCGCTCGACGTCGCGGCGATCGCCGGCGTGGTGCCGCCCGCCTGACCGGTGCCGACCTCGAAGGCCTCGGCGCCGCTCGGCGCCGTCGTGCCGGTCGCGAACGCGCGGCCCGAGAGCCCGGTCGGCGAGGACGCGTCCTGGAACACCGCCATCGCGGCGCCGCTCGAGTGATAGGCGATCGCCGGGCCGTTCTGGATGCCGGTGCGATCGGCGCGCAGCTCGGGCGTGGCCTGCTGCATCAGCGACGGGCTGTAGAAGACGACGCGCGCGTTGACGTCGCCGGCCGGGAAGTCGACCAGGGAGAGCGCGACGCGACCGTCGGGCGCGACCGCGATGCCGCCGCCGTTCTGCACACCCGCGAGCGTCGCTTCGGTGTCCACGGCGAGCCCGCCGGTCAGCGGGCGCCCGTTCGGGTCGAAGAGGCGGAAGCGAACGTTCGTCGCGTCGTCCTCCCACGCGACCGCCACGCGCTGGCCGCTGCGCGCCGCGACGCGCGGCGCGGTCTGATCGGCGTCGGTCGACGTGTTGAGCGTCTCGGCGACCGTGCGGCAGTCGGTGCACGTGGGCGCGCCGGTCTCGCACTGCTCGTCGGGGCTGAGGATGCCATCGCCGCACTCGCCCATGCCGACGATCGGCGCGAGCACCACCGTGACGCCGACGGTCTCGCCGTCCGCGACCGTCGACGTCGCGCACCCGGTCGCGATGAAGACGTTCATGCGGCCGCTCACCGGGTCGGTGCCCTTGCCGCGCGCGAGCACGACGTAGTCGCCCGGCGGCAGCTCGACCGAGTAGCTCGCGAGATCGTCGCGCGTGAGCGTCACGTCGACGACCGCGTCGGAGAAGGTCTCCTGCACGTCGGGCGGATCGGGCAGGACCGTGCCGCTCGCGGGCGTGCACGCGAACGAGCCGGCGGGGAGCACGTAGAGGCGCAGCGAATTGCCCGCGCCGTACACGTCGTCGATCAGCCCCAGCGGGTCGCGCAGGGCCACACCACGACCGGGGGCGGTCTCGGCGGTGCAGGCGGTCGTGAGCGCGACGAGCGCGAGGCAGACGAAGCAGAGCCTCATGGGCGCGCATCGTACACCAGGCGGGAAGCGGTCACGCATCGTGGAGCACGTCGAGCTCCGCGATCGCGCGGCTCGCCTCGTCGACGGCGCGCGCGGCGGCGTCGAGCGCGCCGAGGATCGCCGCCGGGTCGTCGCCGATGCACGCGAGCGCGCCGTGGTGGCCGATGACGAGCCGCAGCGCGCGCGGGGGCACGCCCTCGATCCAGCGCGCGCCGCCGCGCTCGATCGTGCCCTCGTCCTCGAGGACGCGCGCACGTCCCGGCGGGGCCTCGTGGACGGTGATCGCGAGCGGCGTCGCGGGCTCGATCAGCGCGCGCACGATCGCCTCGCCGAGGCGCGCGATTCGGGCGAGCTCGGTCCCGTCGCGCGGGGCGGGGATGCGCGGATAGTCGGTGCGGAGCGCGTCGTCGCAGCGATCGCGATAGGGCTGCGACGCCATCCACGCGAGCGCCCACGTCGCGAAGGTGCGCGCGTCGAGCGCGGCGCCGCTCGCGTCCTCGGCGCGTCGCGCGAGATCGCGATCGAGGTTCGGCGCGCCCTCGGGATCGCAGAGCGGAAACGCGCGCGCGCGGCACGAGGAGCGCGTCGAGAGCCAGCAATTGTCGGGCAGCACGCGGGCTGCGCCGAAGCACGCCCAAGGGAGCTGTCCGCGATCCTTGCGTGCGCTGATCAGCGCGAGGCCGGACGCGTCGAGCGCGCGGGCGAGCTCGGGGCGCGGGCGATGGCACAGCGCGGGGTGCACCAGCGCGACGCGCTCGTCGAACGGTCGGTACGCGATGCGCCGCACGTGCGGATCGGGATCGCGCAACAGCTCGCGCGCGACGAGCCGCGCGCGCTCGGGATCCCAGTGCGGCGTGGCGCGACGTGCGCCGCCGCGCGCGAACGTCTCGAGCGACGCGAGCAGCGCGTCGCGATCGCGCGCGATCACGAGCTCGTCGCGGTTCGTCTGCAGGCCCTCGCGATGGAACGGCATCCACGCGTCGAGGCTCGGCCACGTGCGGTAGGTCGCAGGCGCGGGACCGCCGCGCGCGAGGCGCCACGTTCCCGTGGGATCGTGGCTCTCCCAGCGCAGCGCGCGCCGCGAGAGCGCGTCGAGCTTCTCGTCGCGCGTGCCCTCGACGCGCGCGATGCGCAGCGCGGTCGCTCCGCGACGAACGGGCGCGCGCACACCGATCGTGATCGCGACGGAAGGCCGCACTCCGAACACGTTCTCGTCGTCGATCCCGCGGGCGCGCGCGATCAGGCTCGACCCGCCGAGATCGATCACGTCGATCCGATCGAGCCAGCGCGCGAGCGCGGCGCGCATCGCGCGGTGCACCGGACCGTCGAGGAACGAGGCGTTCGTGACGAGCGCGATCACGCCACCGCGTCGCGCGCGTCGCACGAGCTCCACGCTCCAGCGCACGAAGCGCACGTAGTCGTCGGAGAGCACGCCGATCTTTCGCTCCGCGAGCGGCGCGCCCGTGTCGTCGCGACGGAAGTCGTCGAGCAGCGCTTCCGTGAGGCGCGCGTCGCGGTTCGCGCTGCGCGCGGCCCACGGTGGGTTGCCCACGACGACGCGCACCACGTCGTCGTCCTCGAGCTCGCGCACCGGCGCGAGCGACGCGAGCGCGTCGCCCTGCGCGAGACGCAGCGGCCATTCCAGGTCGCGCGCCGCTGCACCGACGATCGCATCGGCGCGCGAGATCGCGTCGCCGTCGACGTCGAGCCCGACGCACGCGCGGGGTCGCGCGCGGGACGCGATGCCGTGCTCGATCAGCGCCGCGAGGAACACACCGGGCCCGGTCGCGGGATCGACCAGCACCACGTCGTCGCTCGCGATCCCGTCGGGCCTCGCGAGGTGCTCGCGCAGCGCGAGATCGGCCGCGTGCGCCACGAAGCGCGCGATCGCCGCCGGGGTGTGGACGACGCCGCGGGTCCGCGCGGTCTCGCGATCGAGCGTCGCATCACGCTCTCTCGCGCTCGCCTCGACGCGCTCGACGAGTCGCAACTGGCCGCGCTCGCGCCCACCGTGCAAAGCTCCGCACCGTGGAGCATCTGCGGGAGGACGTCGAGGAGATCCTGTTCCGTCTCGCCGAGCGCGCCGAGCACGATCCCGTGCTGCGCGCGCGCATCGTGCGCGGCGTGCGGCTCGCGATGCGCGTCGCGATCACCGAGCAGAAGACGCTCGGGCGCGATCGCGTCCTCCGCGAGCTCACCGCGACCGCGAACCGCTGGGCTCGCTGGCGCGCGCCGCGACTCGCGCGGGCGCTCTCCATCGACGTGCAGGACATGGGCGATCTCGGGCGCATCCAGGACTGGGAGGACCGCGTCACGTGCGTCACCGGGCACTGGGTGCTGCGCGAGCGCGAGGTCGCGGAGAAGCACGAGACCGCATGTCCGTTCGCCGATCTCGCGACGCACGAGCCGCGCATCTGCACGGAGCTGGTGCACTCGCTCGAAACGGAGACGTTCCGCGCGTTGAACCCGCGGTATCGCCTGGTGCCGCTGACGCGCCTGCTCTCGAAGGGCGATCACGCCTGCGTGTTCCGCCACGAGCTCTCCGGCTGAGGTCGGACGTCCCCGATCGCGCCCGGCGATCGCCGATTGCGGTCCTTGCGTGCGCCGCGCAGAACGGGCATTTCTCGCGCCGCCATGAGCTCGGGGGACGGCGAGGGCGGGCATCCACGTTCACGCGCGAACACGCCGGCCGCGGCGCGCGAGGCCGAGGTGCGCGACGTCGAGGTGCACGACATCGAGGTGCACGAGATCCAGGTGCGCGAGGCCGAGGACGAGAGCGTCATCGAGCGGCGCGCGATCGCGCGGGTGAGCCTCGAGCCGCCGCGGCTGGCGCTCGAGGTCGCGCGCGACGACGAGCTCGACCCGGTGCTCGATGCGCTGCGGCCCGATCTGGGCCCGCCGGACCTGGGCGCGCCCGATCTCGAGGCGCCTGCGCCGGCCACGCGCAGCACGTTCCGCGCAGCGGTGCGCCCCGAGAGCGCGAGCGCGCCGAAGCCGCGCAGGCGGGACGATCCCACCACCGCGATCGTCCGCACCGCACGCGCGTCGAGCCCGCCCGCGATCGTGCCGGAAGAGCCGCCCGATCGCCTCGCACAGCTCGCGTCGGAGATCGCGCGCTCGGGGCCCGATCACCTCGCGGCGCTCGGCCCGCGCGCGCTGCGCGAGGGGCTGCCGCTGCTGCCGCGCATCGCCCGCGAGTTCCCGGGCCTGCTGTGGCTCGATCTCGCGCACCTGCGGCCGCGCACGCGCGCCGATCAGATCTCGGCCGCGTGCGCGGTGCTCGCGGCGTTCGGCACGGCGTCGGGGCCGCACCTCGCCGCGCTCCTCGCGCCCGGGCACGCGTGGCACGTGCGAGTGTGCGCGGCGCGCGTCGCGGCGCAGGCGCCCTCGGCCGAGCTCGTCGAGCCGCTGGTTCGCGCGCTCGCCGACGACGACGCGACGATCGCGGACTTCGCCGCGCTCGCGCTCTGCGCGCACCAGGGCCAGCCCGCGCTCGCCGCGATGCTCGGCCGGCTGCGCGTCGCGCTCGTCGATCGCAGCGCGCCTCCGTTCTGGCGGCGCACCGCCGCGCGCACGTTCGGCCGCATGCGCGAGGCCGCGAGCGTGCCGCTCCTCGTCGAGGCGCTCGCGGACGCCGAGCCGATCGCCACCGCGGCGCGCGATGCGCTGCGCATCCTGACTGCGCGCGATCACGGCGCGTATCGTCTTCCCTGGCGGTTCTGGTGGCGCGCGCAGCGCACGCGAGGACGCGCCGCGTGGCTGCTCGAGGCGCTCGACCAGGACTCGCCGGCGCTGCGCTCGCGTGCGTTCCAGGAGCTCGTGCTGCTCACCGGCGACGACCTCGGGCGACGGCACGCGACGGTCGCGCGCGAGGACGCACCGGCGCTGCGCGCGGCGTACGAGCCGATGCTCGCGGCAGCACGCGCGGCGCGCTGAAACCGCGGAGGAACGCGCCACGCCCGGCGTAGGATCGCCGCGTGGCTCGCACCTCCTCCGAGCGCCGCGCGCGGATCGACGATCGCCTGACCGACCCTCCCGAGCCGACCGGGGGCGGCCGGCGCGTCGCGATCGGGTGCGTCGTCGCGTTGCTCGCGGTCGCGCTGCTCGCGGGAGGATTGGGGCTCGTCGCCGGGGCGTGGACGCGCTTCGCGCAGCCGGCGCTCGACACGCGCGACCACGAGGACGCTCCGGCCGCCGGCGATCCCACGGCGAGCGCGCCGGGCGATCCGACCGGGCCGCGTCCCACCGGCGATCCCCTCGCCGAGATGCGCCGTCGCTACGTGCCGAGCCCGCACGTTCGCGTCGAGGGCATGATCCCCTCCGATCGCGCGCTCGGTCGCACTCCGCTGCCGCAGCCGTGGCAATCCGGGCGCAGCGCGGACACGCCGTGGATCGTGCACGGTGCGCGCTATCAGCCGGGCTCCGCACCGAGCGCGTCCGGACAGCCCGCGCCGCGCATCGGACACGACGTCGGCGAGCAGCCCGATCGGCCGCTCACGATCCTCGCGGGCGTGCCCGCCGAGGCGCGCGTGCGCGCGGCCGACGCGAGCGGCGGTCCGGGCGTGACCGCGTACACGATCGCGTTCGACGGATACCGCGGTCATTTCGTCCTGCCCGCGACGGTGCCGACGGAGCTCGGCGTGGTCTCGGCGAGCGGCTCCGACGGAGCGACGGTGCGCTTCACGATCGGCGCGCCGATCCGTCAGGACGGAACGCTCGCGTCGTCGGGCCAGGCGTTCCGCGTCGTGGCGCGCATCGCGGCGATCGACGATCAGGGCCGCATGTCGCCGTGGGTCACGCGCGAGCTCTCGGTGCTCCCGGTGGGCACCGGCGACGTCGAGGTCGCGCTCACGATGAGCGAAGCGACCGATCTCGATCTCTACGTGACCGATCCCACCGGCAACACCGTGTACTTCGGGAACACGACGGGCGTGAGCGGCGGGCACCTCGATCTCGACGCCAACGCCGCGTGCAGCGGCAACCTCGGCGTGGACAACGAGCACGTGTACTGGCCGACCGGTCGCGCGCCGCGCGGCACGTACTCGGTGCGCGTCGCGCACTACGAGAGCTGCATCCAGGGCCGGCCCGTCGACTACCGCATCACCGTGCGCAACTGCGGCGAGACCGTCGTGCTCTCCGGTCGTTTCGCGGGGGGCGCGCAGGCCCAGCAATGCTTGTCCAACGGGCAGGATCCGAGCTGGTGCCAGGACGTCGTCAGCTTCGTCGTGCCGCCGTGCGCGCCGCCGAACGGGCCGTGATCACCGGGCGCGTCGCGCGCCGATCGCGATCAGCGTGATCGCGCCGAGCTCGAGCAGCGCGGGCCACGCGCTCTCGAGCCACGTCCATCCGAGCACGCGCACGAGGTGGCTGAACAGCGCGACGCGCACCACCACGAAGACGGCGAGGAGCGCCCATCCCGCGAGCATCGTCGCGAGCGCGCGCACGTGCCTCCGCAGCGCGACCGCGAGCACCACGAGCACGACGAGCAGCACCGCTCCTACGAGCACCGGGAAGAACACGTGCAGTCGATCGCGATGCTCGTAGAGCCCGAGCGCGAACGTCGCGCTGCGTCCGGCGCGGAACACCGCGGTCTGGAGATCGAGCTGCTTGTTGACCGCGAGCGCCGCGAGCGCGAGCCCGCTCAGCACCACGAAGCGGCGCACTGCGACGGCGCGCACGCCGCGCGCCGCATGGAGCGTCACGCCCGCCGCGATCGCGTAGGCGAGGGTGATCGCCCAGCCGAGGGGCGTGTCGTCGCCGAGCCAGCTCATGCGCGTGCGGGGGGCGAGCATGGTCGCGGAGCGCGCGCCGCGCTACGAAGGGCGCCGCATGGACGGACTCTTCGGCGGTCGATGGGCGCTGATCACCGGCGCGAGCTCGGGGCTCGGCGAGGAGCTCGCGCGGCAGCTCGCGGAGCGCGGGTGCAACGTCGTGCTCACGGCGCGCTCGCGCGAGAAGCTCGGCGCGCTGGCCGCGCAGCTCGGCGCCGCGCACGGCGTCCAAGCGCGCGTGATCGCCGCGGATCTCGCCGATGCAGCAGGGCTCGACACGCTGCTGCGCGAGCTCGACGCGCTCGGCGTCGCGATCGATCACGTCGTCGCGAACGCGGGCTACGGCACGTGGGGCCCCTTCGTCGAGGAGACCACGCGCTCGCAGACCGAGATGGTGCGGCTCAACTGCGAGGCGGTCGTCGGCGTGGTGCACCACGTGCTGCCCGGCATGGTGGCGCGCCGTCGCGGTGGCGTGCTGCTCGTCGCGTCGACCGCCGCGTTCCAGCCGACGCCGATGTTCGCGGTGTACGGCGCGACGAAGACGTTCGTGCGCAGCTTCGGCGAGGCGCTCGCGGAGGAGCTGCGTGGGACCGGCGTGCGCGTGAGCGTGCTCTGCCCGGGGCCCGTGCCGACCGGGTTCCAGACGCGCGCGAAGATCGAGATCCCGCCGGCGCAGCGTGCCGCGGTCCTCACGCCGCAGGAGACCGTCGAGCGCGCGCTCGCGGGGTACGCGGCGGGCCGGGTGATCGTGGTGCCGGGCGCGGTGAACCGCGCGGGCGCGGTGCTCGCGAGCGTGATCCCGAACCGCGTCGTGGTGCCGGTCGTGCGCCACATGATGAAGACGCGTCGCACGAGCGAAGGCTCGTGAGGGCGCTCGTCGTCGCGCTCGTCGCCGCGTGCGCGGGATGCGGCGCGTGGGACGCCGAGTCGCGTGCGCGCGATCGGGCGCGCGACTGGATCGACTGCGACGACGTCGACCTGGTGCAGCGCGCGGAGAGCGCATGGCGCGCGAGCGGATGCGGCCGTCACGTCGACGTCGCGTGCACCACGTCGGACAACGAGCCCGAGTGCATCCGCGTGCGCTTCGCGGACGCGTCGGGCGCGGAGAGCGCGACCACGGCGCCGGTCGAGACGAGCGGCGGCGAGAGCGCGCCGAGCGGCGACGACGCCGCGACGAGCGCGGTGCGCGCATCGCTCGATGCACGACGCGAGGACGTGCTCGCGTGCGCCTCGAGCGAGCGCGTCGTCGTGCGCGTCGAGTGGGACGCGACGGGCGCGATCACCCTCGGGCTCGGCGGTGAGCTCGGGGGCTCGGCGGAGGAAGGCTGCGTCCGCGCCGCGCTCGCCGATCTGCGCGCTCCGAGCGGCGCGCCCGGCTCGCTGCTGCACCTCGTGCGGCGCTGATCGCCCGCGACCCATCGCGCGCTGCGCAGTTTCTTGCGGTATTCGCGCCAGTTTGGTGCGATCGTCGACACATGGGGGACGACGACGAGATGGCCGTCTTCGTCGTGACCGAGGCCCGCGACGCGGTCGCGGGTGAGCCGGCGCGCGAGGACGTGTGGTGCGTGCGAGGCGCGTCTCGCGCGCTGATCGCGGAGGATCTCGCGGTCGGCGCGGGTCACGTCGGAGGGCTCGCGGTGACGCACGGGTTCGGGGTCGACGTCTGGGACGTCGGCGATCGACTGCTCGCGCGCGTCGCCGAGGGCTGGCGCGCGAACGACACCGACGAAGGCTCGCGCCGCGAGCGCTTCTTCGTCAGCGAGGATCGCGGGGTCGCGTGGACCGAGGTCGGCTCGGCCGACGCGCGCGATCTCGAGCACCGCCGCACCGAGGAACGCCTCGTCGCGCGGCTCGATCGCTGGCCCGCCAGCTGGTGTTAGCCCAGGCGGGAGTGCTCGCCTGCGCAGGGCCCGCACGGGAGCGTGCGGAGCACGCGGACGGGAGGGACCTGAGCGGGCGAGCCGATTTGGAGCCCCAGCGGGAGTGCTCGCCTGCGCAGGGCCCGCACGGGAGCGTGCGGAGCACGCGGACGGGAGGGACTGGGCGGGCGAGCCGATGTGCAGTGCTCGCCTGCGCAGGGCCGCACGGGAGCGTGCGGAGCACGCGGACGGGAGGGACCTGGGCGGGCGAGCCGATGTGGAGTGCGCAGGGCCCGCATGGGAGCGTGCGGAGCACGCGGACGGAGGGACCTGGGCGGGGGCGAGCCGATGTTCGACGCCGTTCAGGCCGGCTCGAGCGCGAGGATCGGATCGCCGCCGTTCACGTCGTCGCCGTCCTTCGGGACGATCGCGACGACCTTCGCGCGCTCGGGCACGCTCGCGCCGCCGTACTGCACGCGGTTGAACGTCTTCATCACCTCGAGCAGCGCGATCGTGCGCCCCGTCTCGATCACGTCGCCGACCTTCACGAACGGCTCGGCGTCGGGGCCCGGCTTCGCGTAGTAGCGCCCGCTCATCGGCGCGCGGAACGCGAGGCCCGCGCCCGCCGCGCCGCGCTGCTCGGCCGCGCTCGCCGACGCGCCCACGACCGCTGCGGGATCGAGCGTGACCAGACGCTCGCCGTGCTGCACCGGACGCCGCGCGACGCGACGTCCTTCCGGCAGCGCGACCACCGCGCCCTGCGCGCTCGCGGGCACGATCAGCCGGTAGCGCGCCCCGAGCACCTCGAGCTCGCCCAGCACCATCCCCGGCGCGAACAGCGCGCCTTCCTGCGGCGCCGCGCGGAAGAGACCCGGTCGCGGCGCGAGCAGCTCGGTGCGTCCGTTCTCCCCGGCGCGCGCGATCAGCGCGAGCTCGCCGACGAAGCGACGTCCATCGATCGCGCCGCTCATCGCACGCCTCCCGAGAGCTCCGCGAGGTCGTGCAGGCTCCAGATGCGCGAGTTCTTCACGCGACGATGCCCGGTCGACTGGTACGCCGCCTCGACGAGCGTCTCGAGCCACGCGCGCAGCTCGCCGATCTCGATGATCTCGTCGGTGTCCATCTGCCGCGCCGCGACGAAGGGATCCATGTCCTTCTCGATGCGCTGCTCGACCTGCTTCATCCCCTCTTCGATCGCGCGTCGCTCGCCTTCGTCCTTCGCCACGATGCGGAAGTCGTCGTCGAGCTTCGTGTTGTAGGTCGCGATCGCGAGCGTGCGTCCTTCCATCACGCTGAGCCGCGAGAGCGTCGTCGAGAGCTGCACGACCGGGTCGTACGGAAGGCCCGTCATCGCGTAGTACCCGGCGCCGCTCGCCTTGCGCAGCAGCACCGTGAACATCGGCACGTCGTTCGTGCTGTTCGTGTAGATGAGGCTCGAGCCGTACGCGAGCAGGCCCTGACGCTCGGCCTCGGTGCCGATGTCGAAGCCCGAGATGTCCTGCAGCCAGATCAGCGGGATGCCGTCCGCGTTGCAGGCGCGCGAGAACGCCGCGACCTTCGCGATGCCGCCGCGATAGAGGATCGCCGCGGGGCGCGGATCGTCGGGATGATCGGGATCACCGACGAGCCCCTGGCGGTTGATCACGAAGCCTGCGTACAAGCCGCCGACGCGACCGACGCCGCAGACGATCTCCTCGCCGACGTCGGGCATGCACTCCCAGAAGAGGCTCTGATCGCAGAGGCGCGCGAGCACCTGCATCGCGTCGTAGCCCTCGCGATGATCGACCGGGAGGATCCCCGCGAGCTCGTGCGCCGGCAGCGCGGGATCCGTCGCGCCCATGCCGCCGCGGTAGTAGTCCGCCGCGCTCGAGGGCAGTCGACGCACTTCCGCGCGCACGCTCGCGAGCAGCGTCTCGTCGTCGGGCACGCGCACGTCGGCGCAGCCGCTCGCGTGCACGTGCACTTCGGGCCCGCCGATGTCGAGCGACGTGAGCTTCTGGCTCTTCGCGCCTTTGATCAGCGCCGCGCCCGCGATGACCATGTACGCCTGCTCGGTCATGTACACGCGGTCGCTGATGATCGGCATGTAGCCGCCGCCCGCGATGCAGTCGCCGAACACGCCCGCGATCTGCGGCACGCCGTTCGCGCTGAGCAGCGAGTTCATCTTGAAGATGTGCCCCGCGCCGCGCGCGCCCGGGAACGAGTTGCTCTGCTCCGGCAGGAAGAGCCCGCTGCAGTCGACGAGGTAGATCGTCGGCAGCCGGAGCTTCAGCGCCATCTGCTGCGCGCGCTGGATCTTCTCGGGCGTGCGCGGCCACCACGATCCGCTCGCGACGGTGTTGTCGTTCGCGATGACGATGCACCAGCGGCCTTCGATGCGCGCGAAGCACGTCACCACGCCCGCCGCGGGCGAGCTGAGGTCGCCGAACTTCAGCCCTTCGTTGACGAAGGTGCCGACCTCGAACGTGCGCGTGCCGGGATCGATCAGCTGCGCCACGCGCTCGCGCGCGGTGAGCTTGCCCTTCGCGTGCACGCGCTCGACGTACTTCGGGCCCCAGCCGGCCTCGACCTCGCGACGTCGCGCGCGCAGCACCTCTTCCTTCGCGGCGAGCGCGCGACGGTGCTCGTCGAACGCGCGGTCGTCGATCACCTGCGCGCGCGGCGCACCGATCGGGATCAGCGGGACGTGGGCCATCCGGGGATCCTCCGAGTGTCGTAGCGACTGGTGCGGAACTCTTCGGAACGGAGCACCGCGAGGTGCATCGGGATCGTCGTCTTCACGCCGTCGACCACGAACGACTCGAGCGCGCTCACCGCGCGCTCGATCGCCTCGCTCCGGTCGCGCCCGTGCACGATCAGCTTCGCGATCAGCGAGTCGTAGAAGGGCGGCACCACGTACCCGCTCGCGACGTGCGTGTCGACGCGCACGCCTTCGCCCGCCGGCGGCACGAAGCGCGTGATCGCGCCGGGGCTCGGGCGGAACCCCTCGTGCGGATCTTCCGCGTTGATGCGGCACTCGATCGCGTGGCCGCGCAGCGTGACCTGCTCCTGCTCCACGCTCAGCCGGTGGCCCGCCGCGACGAGGATCATCTCGCGCATCAGGTCGAGCCCGCTGCGCATCTCGCTCACCGGGTGCTCGACCTGGAGGCGCGTGTTCATCTCCATGAACCGCAGCGTTCCCTGCTCGTCCATGAGGAACTCCATCGTGCCCGCGCCGACGTAGCCGATGCTGCGCGTCGCGTGCACCGCCGCCGCGAGCGTCCGCGCGCGCTCGCTCTCCGAGAGCACGGGCGAGGGCGACTCCTCGATCAGCTTCTGGTGGTTGCGCTGCACCGTGCAGTCGCGCTCACCGACGTGGATCACGTCGCCGTAGCGATCCGCCATGAGCTGGATCTCCACGTGACGGCCGCCCTCGAGCAGCTTCTCCATGTACACGCGCGGATCGCCGAACGCGGCGGTCGCCTCGGCGCGCGCGTCGTCGAACGCGCTCTTCACCTCGTCGCGCGACCGCGCGATGCGCATGCCGCGCCCGCCGCCGCCGCTCTCCGCCTTGAAGAGCACCGGATAGCCCGTGCGCTCCGCGGCCTCGAGCGCCGCGTCCGCATCACGCAGCACGCCGTCGCTGCCCGGGATGAGCGTGAGCCCCGCGCGCCGCATCGCGTCCTTCGCGGGCGTCTTGCGGCCCATCAGCGCCATCGCGCGCGCCGGCGGACCGACGAACGTGATCCCGTGCTGCTCGCACAGCGCCGCGAACGTCGGGTTCTCGCTGAGGAAGCCCCAGCCCGGATGGAGCGCGCTGCACCGCGACTGCTTCGCGGCCTGCACCACGCGCGTCATGTCGAGGTAGCTGAGCGCGGCGCGCCCCGGACCGAGCACGACGCGCTCGCGCCCGCTCAGGTACGGCGCGTCGAGATCCGCTTCGGACACGCCGAACACCGGCGTGATGCCGAGCGCGTCGCACGCTCGCGCGACGCGCACCGCGACCTCGCCTCGGTTCGCCACGAAGAGGCGACGGAAGATGGGCCCTGGGCTCATGAGGGCGGCACCGTAGCGCAGCGGCGACGCGCCCGGAAGTACGCGCGATGACGAAGCTCTCGGGGGGTTAGAAGGTGCCCGTCGCTGCCGCGCCGACCGTCGTGCGGACCACCTCCTGCTCGTGCGAGACCGACGCGGTCGGCACCACCGCCCACGTGAAGTCGGAGCTCGCCTGCGCCACCTCTCCGACCGGCACGCGCACCCGCGACGGCACCACGCCGAGCGTGATCAGGTAGCCGCTCACGAAGCCCACCGTCATGCCCACCAGCACGTCGGTGACGTAGTGGCTGTCGGATGCGACGCGCAGCGCGCCGGTCGTCGCCGCGCCCGCCACCGGGATCGCGCAGCCGATGATGTCGGCCGCGAGGTTCCCGTAGAGCCCGCGCGACAGGTGCAGCGCGCACGACGTGCCCGCCGACGTGAACGAGAGCGCGGTGTGCCCGCTGAAGAAGCTCGCGTAGAGATCGTCGTTGTTGCACTGGGGCAAGTCGGGGTGGTCGGGGCACAGCCGCTGGCCGTACGGGCGCTCGCGCGACGTCGCGTGCTTCGCGATCGCGTCGATCGAGAGCGACGTGCCGAGCGCGAGGAAGTGCGCCGAGGTCGCCTGCCACACGAGGTGCACGTCGCCTTGGATCAGCGGCACCAGCACGATGTCGATCAGCTGCGTGTAGAGCATCGTCCCGACGAGCGTGCCGTCGGAGATCGTGCGGAGCGTCGCCTCGTCCCGATCGATGTCGTCGAGCTCGTCGAGCGGCGGGATCACCGGCTCGACGAGGGCGGCGTCGGCCCAGCCCGCGTCGACCCTGCCGTTGCTCCACGGCGCTTCGTAGAGCCCGATCCCGAGCGCGGTCGCCCACACCGCGAGCCCTGCCGCGTACGGCGCGACCGGCGAGATCGGCGTCCGCACCTGGGTCTCCGTCGCGGGCTGCGGCGCCGGATCACGCGGGACGTCCTGCGCCGCGATCGGCATCGCGGGGACGATCGTCACGCAGAGCACGAGAGGTATCGAGAGACGCACGTCGGCTATCTGCGAGCCACCGGGCGCTCCACAACCCCTCGTGATCGGCGCGATCGGATTCACGATACGCTCTCCGTACGAAGGGAGGTGGGCCCTGTCGGTACGCTGGCTTTGCGACACGTCGGAGTGGCCGCTCGTCGCCCTCGACGTGCCTCCGGGCGCCGATCCCGAGCAGCTCGTGCAAGCGAGCATCTTCGAGGAGGTCGACGCGCTGCTCGAGAAGGGCGAGCGCTTCGCGACGATGCACGACGTGCGGCGCGCCGGGAAGATCGACGCCCTGCGCCGGAAGCGCTTCGCGGAGTGGGTGAAGGCGCGCGAGGCGCAGATGAAGAAGCTCCTCATCGCGCACGCCGCGATCGTCAGCGGCGAGCTGCAGCGCGGCGCGATCACGGCGCTGCTCTGGATCCGCCCCGCGCCCACCGACATGCGCGTGTTCACCAGCACCCACGACGCGAGGTCGTGGCTGCGCGAGCGGATCGCCGCCGACCGCGCCCGGCCCTGACCCCCGACCGCGCGGCGGCGATCCGGTGTGCCACGACGTGACTTTCGCGATCGCAAGACGGCGTTCTGGCGGCTGGGATCACGTCCGGGCGATCGCAAAGCGGCGTTCTGGCGGCTCGGATGACGTCCGTGGGATCGCCCAGCGGCGTTCTGGCGGCCCGGATCACGCTCCTGCGCTCGCGCGGCGTCGTTCGGGGCGCGCTGGACGCGATCTCGTGCTCGCGCAGCGTGCTCCGGGGCGCGCTGGACGCGATCTCGCGCTCCCGCGGCGCCCGCGGTGGCACACCGCACGTCCGTGCGCGCGCCGCGGTGGCGCAGCTGGCGTCAGCAACCGCAGTCGAGATCACGCGGGGTGATCACGGGCGTCAGCGCGTAGCGGTCGTCGGTCCAGCGGAGCACGCCGTCGGCGGTGACGAGCTCGATCGTTCCGTCGCCGTCGGCGTCGACGGCCGCGAGCGGCTCGTGCGCGACGTCGGCGCTCGCGGTGCGCAGCTGGAGCGCTCCGTCGCGCACCTCGAACGCTGCCCAGGCGCGCCCGCCGAAGCTCTCGCACCCTTCGTTCACGACGACGGTGACGGTGACGATCGCGCGCGCGCCCGTCGGGTCGACGAACGTGCGCACCGTTCGCGTGCCGCCCTCGTCCCAGGGAACGCCGCGCGCGACGTCTTCGAGCTCGTCGTGGTCGCGCTGCAGCGCGCGGTGCACGTCGGTCTCGCGGAGCAGCCGCAAGGCCTCGGCGGCGTGCGCGGGATCGGTCGCGACCTCGGCGAGGATCGCCGGCGGCGGCGCGTCGCTCGCGCGCGCCCAGCTCGAGCCACGGCAGTCTCCGCTCGTCGTGAGCGTGCCGACGAGGAGCGCGCCGCCTTCGCCCATCGGCCACAGCTCGCGCGCGATCACGTCGCGCGGCTGGGCCACGCCGGTCTCGAAGCCGTTCCAGTGCTGCACCGAGCCGAAGTGCGGGCGCACGCGCCGCAGCTCGTGGAGCGCGCCGATCGTCGCGGTGCACGTCGGGCCCGTCGCGCCGTGGAGCTGCAGCGCGCGACCGCGGAGCCGGCGCAGCGCGTCGGGCACGCGCTCGTCGACGATCGAGCGCGCCGCGACCATCGGCGGCGCGTCGACGAGGAGGCGGGGCTCGCCCTCGGACCAAGCGGGATCGACGCGCGTCGCGAGCACCACGTACAGCCCGCCGGCGTCGATCACCGGCGCGAGGGCGAGCGGATCGCGCGCGCCCGCCTCGGCCTGCTCCGACACGATCGACGAGTCGAGCATCTCCTCGCGCGCGATGCGCAGCGCGTCTCCCTCGGGCACGAGCAGGATGGACTTGGTGCCGACGTCCTCGTACGTCGCGGCCGACCAGCGCTGCACGAACGTCGCGATCACCGTCGTCGCGCTCGCCGCGAGGCGCAGCTCGGAGATCTCGACGCGCATCGGGCGCGTGAACATGCGGCGGCGATCCTCGAGCCAGCCCTCGCGCGCGTAGGTGCGCAGCCGCGGCCCCGAGCGCTTGCTGCCCTCGAAGCGCGTCGCGTAGAGCCGCGCGTATGCGTCGAAGTCGCCCTCGTTCTGCGCGCGCGCCCACTCGTCGAGCAGCGCGCGCGCCGCGCGCTCGTCGAGCTGCGGAGGCGCGGGCGTGGCGATCGACGTCGGCGCGGGAGGTGCGGGGGGCGGCGCGACCGGCGCAGCCGGCTCGGGGTCGCGCGCGCCCGACGAGCACGCGACGACGAGCCACAGCGAGAGAGAGGACGCGAGCGCGCGCATCGACATCACGCGCGAGGATACGTCGCCCTCTCTCTCGTTTCTTCGTCAGCCCGCGACCGGCAGCTTCTTCTCCGGCGCGACGCTCGAGCCGCCCGAGATTCCCGCGAAGAAGTCGTTGCCCTTGTCGTCGACGACGATGAACGCGGGGAAGTCGACGACCTCGATCTTCCACACCGCTTCCATGCCGAGCTCGGGGTACTCGAGCACCTCGACCTTCTTGATGCAGTCCTTCGCGAGGCGCGCCGCGGGACCACCGATCGAGCCGAGATAGAAGCCGCCGTGCGCCTTGCACGCCGCGGTGACCGCGGGGCTGCGGTTGCCCTTCGCGAGCATCACCATGCTCCCGCCGTTGGCCTGGAAGAGATCGACGTACGCGTCCATGCGGCCCGCGGTGGTCGGACCGAAGCTGCCCGACGCGTAGCCCTCCGGCGTCTTCGCGGGGCCCGCGTAGTACACGCAGTGATCCTTCAGGTACTGCGGCATGCCCTGGCCCGCATCGAGGCGCTCCTTGATCTTCGCGTGCGCGATGTCGCGCGCGACGATCATCGGACCGCTCAGCGAGAGGCGCGTCTTGATCGGATGGCGCGAGAGCTCCGCGCGGATGTCGCTCATCGGACGGCTGAGATCGATCTTCACGACCTCGCCCGAGAGATCCGCGTCGGTCGTCTCGGGCAAGTACTTCGCGGGATCGTGCTCGAGCTGCTCGAGGAAGATCCCCTCGCGCGTGATCTTCGCGAGGGCCTGACGATCCGCGCTGCAGCTCACCGCGATCGCGACGGGACAGCTCGCGCCGTGGCGCGGCAAGCGGATGACGCGGACGTCGTGGCAGAAGTACTTCCCGCCGAACTGCGCGCCGATGCCGGTGCGCTGCGCGATCGCGAGCACCTTCGCCTCGGTCTCGACGTCGCGGAAGCCGCGGCCGAGATCGTTCCCGCTGGTCGGCAGCGTGTCGAGGTAGCGCGCCGACGCGAGCTTCGCGGTCTTGAGCGCGTGCTCCGCGCTGGTGCCGCCGACGACGAGCGCGAGGTGGTAGGGCGGGCACGCCGCCGTGCCGAGCGAGCGGATCGCCTTCTCGACGAACTTCATCAGCGAGTCGGGGTTCAGGAGCGCCTTCGTCTCCTGGTACAGGTAGCTCTTGTTCGCCGAGCCCCCGCCCTTCGCCATGAAGAGGAATTCGTACTCGTCGCCGTCGGTCGCGTAGAGCTCGATCTGCGCGGGCAGGTTGTTCCCGGTGTTCTTCTCCCGGTACATGTCGAGCGGCGCGAGCTGCGAGTAGCGCAGGTTGCTCGTGAGGTACGTGTCGAACACGCCGCGCGCGATCGCGGCCTCGTCGCCGCCGCCGGTCAGCACGTACTGACCCTTCTTGCCCATCACGATCGCCGTGCCGGTGTCCTGGCACATCGGCAGCACGCCACCCGCGCTGATGCACGCGTTCTTGAGCAGGTCGAGCGCGACGAAGCGATCGTTCGCGCTCGACTCGGGATCGTCGAGGATGCGGCGCAGCTGCGCGAGGTGGCTCGGACGGAGGTAGTGCGCGATCTCGCGCATCGCCTCGCGCGTCAGCAGCGTGAGCCCCTCGGGCGCGACCTCGACGAACGAGCGACCGCCCGCGTCGAAGGTGCGCACGTGGTCGCCGTCGAGCTTCCGCCACGCCGTGCCGGGGTGGTGGTGGTCGATCGGGAGCAGCTCCTGGTACTGGAATTCGGGCATGGCGGCGCGAGCATAGCGCGCGTCCTCAGCCCAGGTACCCGCTCGCGAATTCGGCGCTGGGAGGGATGACGGTGACCACGTCGATCAGCACGTCGTCGGGCCCGCGCGTGATGAAGTGGCGCTGCCCCCACGGCTCGTCGCGCAGCGGGACCAGCATCGGCAGGCGCATGTCGAGCGCGCGCGCGTGGATCGCGTCGACGTCGGGCACCTCGACCGTGACGAAGAAGCCGGAGGGGAGGGCGCCGCGCGCGGGCTCGGGGATCGACGCGTGATCGAACGCGACGAAGCCGAGCTGCAGCGTCGGCTCGTCGTGCGACGCGAGGCTCGCGTACCAGTCGTTCTCGAACGTGCGCCGCAGGTCGAGCAGCGACGCGAAGAACGTCGCGGACGCGGCGACGTCGCGCGATGCGATGACGGGATAGAGACCACGGGTGGGCTGGGACATCGATCCTCTCCTTCGGGTGGTGGACGGACGACTCCCTCCGAGCGCAGCCGCGCACGAGCGCGCTTCACGCGAGCGGGAGGAGCACGTCGGTGACGAGCGCGTCGGGCGCGACCTCGTCGGGATCGTTCACGTAGATCTCGCGGATCGGGCCGGCTGGGACGTCGTTCGCGTCGGCCCACGCCCAGAGCGCGTGGTGCGCGTGCGCGAGCTCCGAGTAGGGCCCGACGTGCCGCACGAGCGCGCAGCGCGTCGCGGGCATGGTGATCCCGTCGTCGACCGTGACCGCGATCTCGATCGGGATCGTCTCGTCGTCGATCGACGCGTGGAGGATCGCCATCACCGGATCGCGCGCGCCGGGAACGGTCGCGAGCGACTCGCGGACGAGGCGCGTGGTGTCGGCCTCGAGATCCTCGGCGCTCGTCGTCGCGCGCACGATCGCGACGCAGCGCGCGGGCTCGGTCCGAAGCGAGACCTCGTACGTGATCGGCGCCGCGCCGCGCATCACGCGATCGAGCCCGCGCACCGCGCGCTGCCTGTCGGCGATCTCGCGCTCGATGCGCGCCTTCTCCGCCTCGAGCGCCGCCTGCATCGAGCGCGGATCGCGCAGCACCTTCGCGATGGTCGCGAGCGGCACGTCGAGCGCGCGCAGCGTCGCGATCGTGACCGCGTCGCGCACCTGCTCCGGTGCGTAGCTCCGGTATCCGGTGCGGCGATCGATCGACGCCGGACGCAGGAGCCCGATCTCGTCGTAGTGACGCAGCGCCTTCACCGTGAGGCGCGTGGCGCGCGCGAAGCGTCCGATCGACATGCGTTCCGACATCGCGACGCAGAGCCTGAGGTCTTCCCCTGCAGGAGAGTCAAGCGCGGCTCGTGACATCGGCGCGCCGAGGGACCACATCGAGGCTGCATGACCCGCGCGACACGCACCGAGAGCGACACGATGGGCACCCTCGAGGTGCCGGCCGACGCGTACTACGGCGCGCAGACCGCGCGCTCGCTGAAGAACTTCCCGATCGGCGATCAGCGCATGCCGCGCGAGATCGTGCGGGGGCTCGCGATCCTCAAGAAGGCGAGCGCCGAGGTGAACGCGGAGCTCGGGCTGCTCGATCCGAGGCTGCGCGATCTGATCGTGCGCGCCGCGGACGACGTGCTCTCGGGCGCGCTCGACGATCAGTTCCCGCTGGTCGTGTGGCAGACCGGCTCGGGCACCCAGTCGAACATGAACGTGAACGAGGTGATCGCGGGCCGCGCGAACGAGCTCGCGACGGGCCAGCGCGGCGGGAAGTCCCCGGTGCACCCGAACGATCACGTGAACCTCTCGCAGTCGTCGAACGACGCGTTCCCGACCGCGATGTCGATCGCCGCGACCGAGATCGTCGAGGCGCAGCTGCTGCCGAAGGTGCGCGGGCTGCGCGAGACCCTCGCGAGGAAGTCGAGCGACTTCGCCGACGTCGTGAAGATCGGTCGCACGCACCTGATGGACGCGACGCCGCTCACGCTCGGGCAGGAGATCTCGGGGTGGGTCGCGCAGCTCGATCTCGGCGTCGAGGCGATCGAGCGCGCGCTGCCGCAGCTGCGTCAGCTCGCGGCAGGGGGCACCGCGGTGGGCACCGGGATCAACGCGCACCCCGAGTACGCCGAGCGGGTCGCCGCGCGCATCGCCGCGCTCACCGGTCGCGCGTTCACGTCGGCGCCCAACAAGTTCGCCGCGCTCGCGGGGCACGACGCGTTCGTCGGCGCTCACGGCGCGATCAAGCAGCTCGCGACCGCGTGCATGAAGATCGCGAACGACGTGCGCTGGCTCGCGAGCGGGCCGCGCGCGGGGCTCGGCGAGATCCGCATCCCCGACAACGAGCCCGGCTCGTCGATCATGCCGGGCAAGGTGAACCCGACGCAGTCGGAGGCGCTCACGATGGTCGCGGCGCAGGTGATGGGTAACGACGCGACGCTCGGCTTCGCGGCGAGCCAGGGCAACTTCGAGCTCAACGTGTTCAAGCCCGTGATCGCGAGCGCGTTCCTCCAGTCGGCGCGCCTGCTCGGCGACGCGTGCGCGAGCTTCGACGAGCGCTGTGCGCGGGGCATCGAGCCCGACCGCGACATGATCGCGGCGTACGTCGCGCGCTCGCTGATGCTCGTGACCGCGCTCGCGCCGACGATCGGCTACGACCTCGCGGCGAAGGTCGCGAAGCACGCGCACGCGACGGGCACCACGCTGCGCGACGCGGCGATCGAGCTCGGCGCGCTCAGCGGCGAGCGCTTCGACGAGCTCGTGAAGGCGGAAGAGATGGTGCGCCCCACGCGAGGGTGAGGCGCACCACCGTCGCGATCAGCGCGTCAGGAAGATCGGGTTCGACATCGCGAACGGGAGCCGCCCCGGGTGCACCGGCTCGAGCTCCTCGTCACCCGCGGCGACGATCACGACCCACGAGCCCGCTGCGGCGACGTCCACCTCGATCGTCTCGTCGAGCACCACGGTGTCGGTGCGATCCGCGGGCGGCGTGATCGGGATCGTCTCGGTCGTCACGCCGTCGACGATCACCTCGAGCGAGTCGACGTCGATCCACGTCGCCGCGCGAACCACCACGTCGATCGCGGTGCGCGCGCCCGCGCTCGTCACCTCGCCGCCGGGGCCGACGCCGCCCGCCGCGGTCACGTCGAGGTAGATGCCGCCGCTCACGTACGAGCGTCCGTCGCGCGTCGCGTCGCGCACCTCGGTCGGCGTGACGCCGCGCGGATCGTCGGTGCCCATCGCGAGGCACGTGCGCGGATAGCCGATCGGCGCCGAGTACATGTGGTGGCTGTCCGACGAGCCGACCGCGAACACGCGACGTCCGAAGCGCAGCATGGAGAACCAGTCGCGCACCGTGTTGTCGCGGTTCTGCTCGAAGCTCGAGTCGTTGAGCACCTCGACGATCGAGAAGTCCTCGTCCCAGTGGGTCGGACGATCGACCATGCCGGTGTCGGGGTCGTAGCCCGCCGCGTTGAAGTAGCCCTGCGACGCCCCGCCCGAGCGCGGGTGGTTGATGATCAGCGTCGGCGCGCCCGGCAGCGCGCGCGCTTCCGCGAACACGTCGGGCGGCAGGCGCCCCGGCCAGCGCGGCGCGCCGCCGTTCGGACGCGTGTCGTCGGGCTCGACCGGGAACACGCCGAAGTGCCCCCACTCGAACGTCGTGAGCTCCTCGCCGGCGAGACCGAGCGCGAACGCGCCGAGCCCGAGCTCCTGCACGACCGGATCGAACGCGGCGATGAACTCGTGATCGCTGCGCACCGCGAGCTCGAGCCCGTCCGCGACGAGCGCGCTCACCTTCGCGGCGGCGTCGTCGTCGGAGTCCGGCGAGCGCGTCGTGTGGACGTGGTAGTCGGCGCAGAGCACGCCCGTCGTGTCGACGCTGCGCACCAGCGTCGCGTCGATCGTCTGCGTCGCGTCGGCGGCGACGGTGACCGTGCTGTCGACGAGCTCGTACTCGTAGCCGCGGGACACCACGACGCGCCACGGACCCGCCGGCACGCGCACCGTCAGGTCGCCGGTCGCGCCCGCGAAGAGCACGTCGGCGCGGCCGCCCGGCACCTGCTGCTCGCCCCAGCTGCCCGCGGGCCGCGCGATCTCGGTGCCCACCGGGAACAGCTGGACACGCGCTGGAAGACCGCCGCCTGCCTCGTCGCGCGCGTGCACTTCGATGGTGCCCATCGCCGCCATCGTGAGCGTCACGTCGTCGGTCCCGCGCGGCGCCGCGAACGGCCCCGCGATCGGCGTGCCGCGTCGATACGCCCAGACCTGCACGTCCTCGTCGGGCACCGCGAGCTCGAACGCGCCCGTCTCGTCGACGCGCCCGCGCGTGTGGTGCGTGTCGCCGCTCGTCACGTGCACGCGCACGTCGGTCGCCGGCGACCCATCGGCCTCGAGCACCGTGCCGCGGACCGTGCGCGACGCCTCGCCGAGCGCCTCGCGCGCGATCGCCTGCGTGCGATCGAGCGAGCGTCCGATCGCGATCGATCCGAGCGGCACCGAGACGCGCGCGCAAGCCTCGATCCGCTGCGGGCCGATGTGCGCCACCAGCACGCCGCTCTGCTCGATGATCTTGTTCAGCATGCGCCCCTCGGGCGGCTCGTAGGCGTACGACGCGCCGCCGTTCGGGTCGTCGAACGCGATGAACGGCGTGGTTCCCGTGAAGTCGTCGAACCCGCCGCTCGGCGTCCACGGCGGCATGCGCGAGCTCTGGAAGAATCCCTGGAGGACGTTCGACACGTTGGCCGCGGCCGCCGACGACTCCGCCGCGTGGATCGTGATGCGCACCCGATCACTGTCGGGCGCGAGCTCGTACTCGATCGCCGCGGGGAAGCCGTTCACGTCGCCGCGCACGATGTTCAGCAGGTCACCCGCGAAGTCGATCGGCGCGAGCGGACCCGTGGCGCGCACCACCGCGGGCTGGCCGTCGCTGCCGTCGTTCATCACGGTGACGGCTTCGGTGCGCACGAGGTACGCGCCGAGCCCGAAGAGCACCTCGTTGAAGTCGGCGGGCACGAGCGCGCCGTCCGTCTCGCGGCTCGCGACACCGACGATGCGCCCGCCGAACGGGTCGTAGAGATCCGAGGGCCCGACGTCCTCGATGATCACCGCGACGCGATCGTTCGCGAGGACGAAGTCGCCCGCCGACCACGTCGCGAGCCCGTGGCGATCCTCGGGCAGCTCGCTCTCCTCGATGCGCCCCGCGCGCGCCTGGCCCGCGGTCGCGAGCGGCTCGGCGTGCCCGTCGGCATCGCCGGTCTCGAACGGATCGACCTGACCGCAGGTCGGCGGCGGGCCCGAGTCCGCGCCCGCGTCACCGGTCATCCCGTCGTCGTCGCCGCACGCGCCGAGCGAGACGACGAGGACTGTGGCGAAAATGTGACCGGAAAGTAACGGATAGCGCATGGGCCGAAGGATACACACACGCGCAAGCGCTTCGGCAAGACACACTCGCGACGCGTGAACGCCCTCTTGCGATGCGCCCGTCGCGTGGTACGTGCGCGCCGCGCGTCGCACAGGCCGACGCCGCACGAGGGAGCGCGATGGCGATCGAGATCCGCGAGCACGTCCCCGGTCAGGACCTGAGCGACTTCCTGCGCGTTCCACGCATCGTCTACGCCGGCGATCCGAATTGGGTGCAGCCCCTCGACTTCGAGATGAAGCAGCGCCTCACGCCCGGGAAGAACCCGTTCTTCCACCGCGGCGAGCTCGCGCTGTTCACGGCGTGGAAGGACGGTCGCCTCGTCGGTCGCATCTCGGCGCAGCTCGATCACGAGCACCTGCGCAAGTACGAGGATCGCACCGGCTTCTTCGGGTTCTTCGACACCGTCGACGACGAGGAGGTCGGCAAGGCGCTCGTCGACGCGGCGTCGAAGTGGGTCGCGCGCCGCGGCATGCACCGCATGCGCGGGCCCTTCTCGCTGACGATCAACGAAGAGCTCGGCGTGCTGATCGAGGGCTTCGACACGCCGCCGGTGCTGATGATGAACCACCACCGGCCCTGGCAGGATCGCGTGGCGCTCGCGTCGGGCCTCGAGAAGGCGAAGGACTTCTACGCGTGGCGCTTCGACGTCGGCGAGATCCCGCCGCGCGCGCTGAAGGCGTGGGAGGAGACGAAGGCGCTGCCCGAGGTGCGCCTGCGCTCGGTCGAGCCGAGCAAGATGGACCGCGAGCTGCGGATCATCCTCGACATCTTCAACGACGCCTGGAAGGACAACTGGGGCTTCGTCCCGGCGACCGAAGAAGAGGCGAAGAAGATGGGCGAGGATCTGAAGCTGATCCTCGACAAAGAGCTCGCGTTCATCGCCGAGGTCGACGGCAAGGCGGTCGCGATGTGCATCGCGCTGCCGAACCTCAACGAGGTCATCCGCGACTTCGACGGCAAGCTGAACCCGGTCACGCTCGGGAAGCTGATCTGGCGGCTGAAGATCAAGCGCCCGAAGAGCGCGCGCCTCGTGATGCTCGGCATCCGGAGCGAGATGCGCCACCAGCGCCGCTACGCGGGCCTGTCGCACGCGCTCTACGTCGAGGTCGCGAAGCGCGGCGAGAAGCTCGGCTACGAGTGGGGCGAGCTCTCCTGGACGCTCGAGGACAACCGACCCATCAACCTCGGCATCAAGTCGATGGGCGCGCGCATCTACAAGAAGTACCGCGTCTACGAGAAGGCCGTGCAGGGAGGCTGATCGATGCTCCGCGAGATCTCGCTCGTCCTGCACATCGTCGGCGTGCTGCTGTGGATCGGCGGCAGCGCCAGCGCGGCCTGGACCGCGGCGCAGCTCGCGCTCGTGTCGTCCGCGGAGCAGCGCAAGGAAGGGCTGCTCGCGGTCCGTCGCGCGCTGCTCGCGATCGTGACGCCGGGGCTCCTGCTCGCGTGGGCGGGCGGCCTCACGATGTTCTTCACCGCGCTCGACGTGTACTCGCGCGCCGGGTGGATGCACGGCAAGCTCACGATCGGCATCGTCGTCGCGGCGCTGCACGGCGTGCTCGTCGCCCGGGTGCGCAAGGGCGCGAGCGGGGAGCGCGAGGTCTCGCAGGGCTTCTTCGGGGGCGTCGCGATGACCATCGTCGTGCTCGCGGCCGTGGTCGTCGCGCTGGTGATCTTTCGCCCGGGATCGTGAGCGAGCGTTCACGGTCGACGCGGCGCGATCGTGAACCTGGTGCCCCGGATGCGCGGTCGGACACGCGCGTTTCCCGGAGCGCGGCATCGTGGCACGCTAGCTGCTGACCGCGAGGCGATCATGATGCGACGCGTCCTCCTCCTCGCCCTCGTCTGCGCGAGCTTCGCCGTGGGCTGCGGTGATCACCGACTGACCGCGAGCGGCTTCGCGCGCTTCGAGAGCGACGATCTGCGGACGGGCTTCGAGCTCCCGATGAACGTCCGGATCGACGGCGACGCTGCCGCGGGTGGCGTCACCGGCTCGTGCGAGATCGAGCCCGTCGGTGACGAGGATTACGCGGTCATCATCGACCTCTTCGGCGGCGGCGGCGACGAGGGCCTCCGCTCGCTGACGCTCCGCGCGCAGAGCGACGGGTCGAGCAGCAGCGTCGAGGCGCGCGTCGCGTCGGGCACGTACAGCGGCGACGCGTCGTGCGTGGTCGAGCTGACCGACGTCGATGGCGACGAAGTGGTCGTCGACGTCGAGGCGTGCACGCTGACGTCGGGCACGAGCGTCGCGACGCTCGATGCGCACCTCGAGCTCGACGGCTGCGCCGTGGTTCAGTGATCACTCGACGCGGATCGTTCTCCCCGACCAGGTCCGAACGTCCATCGCGCGCCCATCCGTCGTGATGATCGCGCCCCCGTCGCGATCGGTGCGCACGACGTGCTGCGCGCTCCCCTCGAGCCGCTCGACCACGTCGGCGTGGGGATGCCCGAACTGATTGCCTCGCCCCGCGCTCACGACGGCCACGCGCGGGCGCAGCACGTCGAGGAACGGCGCGGTGCTCGACGTGCGCGATCCATGGTGCGCGACCTTGAGCAGATCGACGCGCGACAGGAGCCCGCTGCGCGCGAGCACGCCTTCGCTGTGTTGCTCGGCGTCGCCCGCGAGCAGGAGCCGTCGCGCGCCGATCGCGATCTCGATCACGAACGAGTTCTCGTTCGGGTCCCACCCCGGATCGAACGCAGGGCAGGGCCAGACCACACGCACGCGTGCCGCCCCGAACGCGCGAGGCCGCGCGCAGAGCGCATCGGGCCTGCGCACCGGGATCCCTCTCTCGCGCGCCGTCGCGAGCATCGCCGACAGCTCGCCGTCGGGCAGCTCGTCCTCGCTCTGCCCGGTGTCCCAGAGCTCTCCGATCTCGACGTGCTCCATCAGCGCAGCGAGCCCGCCGTAGTGATCGGGATGCGGATGCGTGATCACCGCGACGTCGATCCGATCGCGACGCCGCGCACGCAGGGTCGGCGCGATCGCCGCTTCGCCCGGATCGATCCCCGGGCCCACGACGCCGCCCGCATCGACGAGCACGAGCGAGCCGTCGGGCATGTCGATGAGCGCGCCGTCGCCTTGACCGACGTCGAGGAACGTCGCGCGCAGCACGCCGTGCGGCTGCTCGTTCGCGCGCAGCCGGACCTCGGCGCCTGCCATCGCGACGAGACCCAGCACGATCACGATCACGCCTGCGCGCACGCTCCGCACGACGAGCAGCGCGCCGCACGCAACCGCGAGCACCACACCCTGCGCGATGTCGAGCGGCGGTAGCGCGCGACCGAGCGGGAACGCGGCGAACGCCTCGCACGACGCGAGGAACCCACGCGCGACGAGATCCATCGCGGCCCCCGTCGGCGCGGCGAGCACCGGCGCGATCGATGCGATCGCCGCGTGCACCGCCGCGATCGGCAGCAGCACCGCGCTCGCGATGGGCACCACGATCACGTTCGCGATCACGCCCATCAGCGGCAGCCCTTCGAAGCACCAGATCACCAGCGGCGCGGTCGCGAGGCTCGCGCGCACGCTCGCGACCACCAGCGCGCGCAGCGGTCGCTCCTCCGCGTCGCCGATCGGCGCGAGGATCGCCGCCGTCGCGGCGATCGACAGCAGGAACCCAGGGCGCGCGAGCGTCGCAGGATCGACGATCCCGAACACCAGCACCGCCGCCGCCGTGACCGCGACCGCATCGGCCCGACGTCCCGACGCGCGCAGCGCGTACGCGATCGCACCCGTGATCGCGGCGCGCCACGCGCTCGGCGCGCCGCCCGCGAGCGGCGCGTAGATGAGCGCGAGCGGCACGCCGATCCCGGCCGCGATCCGCGCGACCTCCACGCGCATCGCGATCGCCGGCACCCACGAGAGCGCGCGTCCGAGCAGCCACACGAGCGCGCCGATCAAGAGCGTCACGTGCATGCCCGACACCGCGAGCACGTGCGCGAGGCCGGCGCCGCGCACCGCTGCTTCGTCGTCGTCACCGAGCGCGAGATCCCCGAGGATCAGCGCCCGCGCGACGCCACACGCCGGCTCGTCCAGCGTGCGTGCGAGCGCGCTCCTCACGTGCGCTCGCGCCGCGCCGATCCACGCACGAACGCCGAGCTCGCGCGCCGTGCTCACGGTGATCGCCCGCGCGTCGGCGCGCACCGGATCGATCATCGGCCAGCGCGGATGCGGGCTCGGATTGCGGAAGCCCGCGGTCGGCGCGATCGCGAACGAGCCCTCGACGCGCGTGCCCTCGCTCCACGCGCGGTCGCGCACCCGGATGCGATCACCGCGGCGCAGCTCGACGTCGCCGCGCGCGTCGTCGACTCGCACGATCGCGTCCGCACGATCGTCGCGCGCCCGCAGCTCTTCGACGACCCCGCGCACCTCGGCCGTGCCGACGCTCACCAGCTCGTCGCCGGCGCCCTGCGAGACGCCCACACCCGCCGCGCACGCGAGCACGCCCAGCGCCACGCCGACCCACGCTCGCGGCCGCGCGTCCGAGCGCCTCGCCAGGAGCGCCAGTCCAGTGCCCACGGCCAGCGCGAGGACCGCGCCTACCCAGCCCGCGTCGACCCCACCTGCCGCCGCGCTCAGCACCACGCCGAGCACCAGCCCTCCTGCCGTCCACCCGAGCGCGCCCATCCGCGCCCGCCAGGTCACACGCCGTACCGTCGCTAGTACGCCGAAATCATCAATGATTTCGCCAGGGCGTCCTGACGGTCCGCCCGCCACCCGCCGCCACGTCCGCCATCCCGGCCGCTGGGCCGGTGCGCGCCTTGACACCGATTCCGCCGCCCCCTATGCCTCAGCTCGGCTCAACCCTTACCCGTACGTGAGGGTTTGACTCCAACCTCCGAACCCCGTGACCACTCGATTCGAGCTCCCGCCCGGCAAGACCGTGCGCCGCCTGCCCATCGCGGCGGACGTGGCGTCGCCGCGCGTCGAGACGTGCACGACGCACGACGTCGAGCCGCTCCGGGTCGGCGAGCTCGCCAAGCGCACCGGCAAGACCGTCCGCGCGCTGCACCTCTACGAAGAGATCGGCCTGCTCGAGCCCGCGCGCCGCACCGACGCCGGCTATCGGCTCTACTCGTCGGACTCGGTCACTCGCGTCGAGTGGATCACGCGCCTGCAGGACGCCGGTCTCTCGCTCCCCGAGATCCGCGATCTCCTCGCGAGCTGGGGCTCGAGCGGCTCCGCGCCCGGCGCGATGAAGAAGGTCACCGAGGTCTTCGAGCAGAAGCTCGACGAGACCCGCGCGCAGATCGCGCGCCTGCACGAGCTCGAGCGCGAGCTCGTGCGCAGCCTCGAGTACCTCGCGACGTGCGACAGCTGCCAGCCGCAGCGCGTCGTGCACGAGTGCCCGAGCTGCGATCGCCACGACGAAGGAACGCATCCGCCGGTGCTCGTCGCCGGCTTCCATCCGACCGCCTCCGACGGCGCGGAGTGATCCCGAGATGACGCTCAAGCTTCCGATCTACATGGACAACCACGCCACGACGCCCGTCGACCCGCGGGTGCTCGAGGCGATGATGCCGTTCTTCACCTCGCACTTCGGCAACGCCGCATCGCGCAACCACGCGTTCGGCTGGGCCGCGGAGGAGGCCGTCGAGTACGCGCGCGATCAGGTCGCGAAGCTGATCGGCGCGGGCAGCTCGAAGGAGATCGTCTTCACCTCGGGCGCCACCGAGAGCGACAACCTCGCGATCAAGGGCGTCGCCCACTTCTACAAGGAGAAGGGCGATCACATCATCACGTCGCGCACCGAGCACAAAGCGGTGCTCGACACGTGCAAGCGCCTCGAGCGCGAGGGCTTCCGCGTCACGTACCTCGACGTCGATCAGAAGGGCCAGGTCTCGCCCGACGACGTGAAGAAGGCGCTGACCGACAAGACGATCCTCGTCTCGATCATGCTCTGCAACAACGAGATCGGGACGGTCCAGCCGATCGCCGAGATCGGCAAGCTCACGCGCGAGCGCGGCATCCTGTTCCACACCGACGCGGTGCAGGGCGCGGGTCGCATGGAGTTCGACGTCGAGAAGATGAACGTCGATCTCGCGAGCCTCTCGGCGCACAAGATGTACGGCCCGAAGGGCGTGGGCGCGCTCTACGTGCGCCGCAGCAAGCCGCGGGTGCGCATCGTCGCGGAGATGGACGGCGGCGGTCACGAGCGCGGCATGCGCTCGGGCACGCTCAACGTCCCGGGGATCGTCGGCATGGGCAAGGCTTCCGAGATCCTCGTGAAGGAGTACGAGAAGGACCGCGCGCACTCGTTCGGTCTGCGCGAGCGGCTTCGCAAGAAGCTCTTCGACAACATCGAGCAGATCCACCTGAACGGCGCCGACGATCCGTGGCGCCACCCGGGCAACCTCAACGTCTCGTTCTCGTTCGTCGAGGGCGAGGCGATGCTGATGGCGATCAAGGACGTCGCCGTGAGCTCGGGCAGCGCGTGCACGAGCGCGAGCCTCGAGCCGAGCTACGTGCTGCGCGCGCTGGGCGTCGACGAAGAGCTCGCGCACTCGTCGATCCGCTTCGGCCTCGGCCGGTTCAACACGGAAGAGGAAGTCGACTACGTCGCCGACCTCGTGATTCGCCAGGTGAAGCGCCTGCGCGAGATGTCGCCGCTCTACGAGATGTGGAAGGACGGCGTCGACCTCAAGACGATCCAGTGGACGGCCCACTGAGGAGCTGCAGATGGCGTATTCGAACAAGGTCATCGATCACTACGAGAACCCGCGGAACGTCGGGACGCTCGACAAGGAAGACGACACGGTCGGCACCGGGCTCGTCGGCGCGCCGGCGTGCGGCGACGTGATGCGCCTGCAGCTCAAGGTGAACCCCGAGACGAACGTCATCGAGGACGCGAAGTTCAAGACGTTCGGCTGCGGCAGCGCGATCGCGTCGAGCTCGCTCGCGACCGAGTGGGTCAAGGGCAAGACCGTCGACGAGGCGATGTCGCTCAAGAACACCGAGATCGTGAAGGAGCTCAACCTCCCGCCGGTGAAGATCCACTGCTCGGTGCTCGCCGAGGACGCGATCAAGAGCGCGATCGAGGACTACCGTCGCAAGCAGGCCGCGAAGAAGGCCGAGCAGAAGTAAGCGAATCATGGAAGCGCACGAGAGCAGCACGCCCGAGACGACCGAGCCGGTGAGCACGCCGGCGAAGGACATCGATCTCACGCCGAAGGCGGTCGAGATGGCGAAGAAGGCCATCGAGCGCCGCGGCACGCCCACGGCCGCGCTGCGCCTCGGCGTTCGTGGCGGCGGCTGCTCGGGCGCGAGCTACGTGATCGAGTTCGCGGATCGGATCCGTGATCGCGATCACGTGTTCGAGTTCGAGGGTGGCGCGCTGAAGGTCGTGGTCGACCCGAAGAGCCTCGTGTACCTGCGCGGCTCGGTGCTCGACTACGAGGTGAAGCTGATGAGCCACGGCTTCAAGTTCCAGAACCCGAACGAGAAGAAGGGCTGCGGCTGCGGCGAGAGCTTCTCGATCTGAGGAGCGCCGCGACGGGTCGCGCCCGAGTCGAACGATGAGCACCGACCCGTTCCGCACGCTGGGCCTTCCGGCGCGCTTCGATCTCGACGCGCAGGAGATCGAGCGTCGATATCGCGAGCTGCAGAAGGCCCTGCACCCCGACCGCTTCGTCGGCGCGAGCGCGCAGGAGCGCCGCCTCTCGCTGAGCAAGGCCGTCGAGGTGAACGAGGCGTACCGCACGTTGCGCGACGATCTCGCGCGCGCTCGCGCGCTGCTCGCGCTCCGCGGCCACGACGTGAAGGACGGCCAGCCCGCCGACCCCGAGTTCCTGATGGACGTGATGGAGCGACGCGAGGCGCTCTCCGAGGCGCGCAGCGCGCGCGACGTCGGGAAGGCACGCGCGCTCGCGGAGAAGGTGCGTCGCGAGAACGATCGCGCGCGCCAGGAGATCACCACGCTCTTCGAGCGCGAGGCGGAGCCCGCGCGCATCGCCGACGTGCTCTCGAAGATGCGCTACTACCGCCGCTTCCTCGACGAGGTCGAGGTCATCGAAGAAGAGGCGCTCTCGTGAGCCTGCTGCAGATCCACGACCCGGCCGCGAAGCCCACTGCGATCGGGATCGACCTCGGGACGACGAACTCGCTCGTCGCGTACGTGTCGCCGACCGGCGCGCCGGTGGTGATCCGCGACTGCGACGGTCACGCGCTCGTGCCGAGCGTCGTGCACTACACGGGCGAGCGCGTCGTGGTCGTCGGTCATCGCGCGCAGGAGCTCGCGCTCGATCATCCGCGCGACACGATCGTCAGCGTGAAGCGCTTCATGGGGCGCGGCGCCGACGATCCCGAGACGCGGCGCATGGGCCCGTACCGCTTCGCGAGCGAGAGCGGCCCGGTGGTGCGCTTCGAGGTCGGCGAGGGCAGGGTGGTCACGCCGATCGAGGTGAGCGCCGAGATCCTGCGCGAGCTGAAGGAGCGCGCGGAAGACGATCTCGGTAGCGTCGGTGGCGCCGTGATCACCGTGCCCGCGTACTTCGACGACGCACAGCGACAGGCGACGAAGGACGCCGCGAAGCTCGCGGGGCTCGAGGTGCTGCGGCTCCTCAACGAGCCCACCGCGGCGGCGCTCGCGTACGGCCTCGACAAGAAGCAGAACGGGCGCTTCGCGGTCTACGATCTCGGCGGCGGCACGTTCGACGTGACGATCCTCGATCTCGACGACGGCGTGTTCCAGGTGCGCTCGACCGGCGGCGACAGCCAGCTCGGCGGCGACGACATGGATCGCGCGCTCGCGGAGAAGGTGCTCGTGGCGCTCGGTCGCGACGACACGAGCCCTCACGCGGTCCGCTACGCGCTGCACGCCGCGCGCTCGATCAAGCACGCGCTCACCGATCACGACACCGTCGAGACCGAGCTGGAGCACGACGGCGCGAAGACGACGTTCCGCATCACGCGCGCGGACTTCGACGCGGTGATCAAGCCGCTGCTCGAGCGCACCGGCATCGCGTGCCGTCGCGCGCTGCGCGATGCGCAGACCACGCCGGATCGGATCGACGGAGTGATCCTCGTCGGTGGCGCGACGCGCGTGCCCGCGGTCCGTGCGTACGTCGCCTCGATGTTCGGCAAGGAGCCTCTCGCCGACATCGATCCCGACCTCGTCGTCGCGATGGGCGCGGCCGCGCAGGCCGACATGCTCGGTGGGAGCGGACCGCGCGAGGACGTGCTGCTGCTCGACGTGCTCCCGCTCTCGCTCGGCATCGAGGCGATGGGCGGCGTGGTGGAGCGCATCCTCCCGCGCAACACGGCGATCCCGTGCGAGGCGGCGCAGGTCTTCACGACCTACGCCGAGAACCAGACCGGCTTCGAGATCCACGTGGTGCAGGGTGAGCGTGAGCTCGCGGAGGACTGTCGCTCGCTCGCGCGCTTCACGCTGAAAGGCATCCCGCCGATGCCTGCGGGCCTGCCGCGCCTCGAGGTGCGCTTCCGCGTCGACGCCGACGGCATCCTCCACGTGAGCGCGCAGGAGCGCACGACGGGCCTCACGCAGGACGTCGAGGTGAAGCCGAGCTACGGGCTCGACGACGCCGCGATCGAGAAGATGCTGATGGACGCGTACGAGCACGGCGAGGACGACATCGCCGCGCGCACGCTCCGCGAGCAGAAGGTCGA
Source organism: Sandaracinus amylolyticus (assembly GCF_000737325.1). NCBI lineage: Bacteria > Pseudomonadati > Myxococcota > Polyangiales > Sandaracinaceae > Sandaracinus > Sandaracinus amylolyticus. Next base: position 5,437,228 of record NZ_CP011125.1, on the reverse strand, counting down.
GGCGGAGCGCGTCCTGCACGCGACCGAGAAGGCGCTCACCGAGGACGGCGATCTCCTCGAGTCGAGCGAGCGCACCGTCATCGATCGCGCGATGCAGCGTCTTCGTGATGCGGCCGCGAAGGACGAGCACCGCATCATCGCGGCGCGCATCGAAGAGCTCGACGACGCGACCCACGCGTTCGCCGGGCGCCGTATGGATCGTTCGATCAAGAACGCGCTCGCGGGCCGCGAGCTCGAGACGATCGAGAAGGACACCGCGTCGGCGAAGGGCATCGACGCGCACATGCCTCCCGAGGCGAGAGACGACTGATGCCGAAGGTCCGGTTCGTGAAGGAGAACCTCGAGGTCGAAGTCCCCCAGGGCACGTCGATCCTCGAGGCCGCGAAGAAGATCGGCGCGCCCGAGGGCGATCGCTGTGGCGGCGTGTGCGCGTGCTCGACCTGCCACGTCTACGTCGTGAAGGGCTTCGACGCGACGTCGGAGATGGAGGACGAGGAGTTCGACATCCTCGACAAGGCATTCGACGTACGCCCGTCGTCGCGGCTCGGATGCCAGGCGAAGATCCAGGGCGACGTCGCGGTCGAGATCAGCGACGAGAGCTTCCAGGCGTTCCTCGACGAGCACCCGGACGAGAAGGCCGCCGCGAAGAAGCTCAGGGAGCGCTGAGGAGGGGAGGCGCGCAGCCTCCCCGGGAAGCTCAGAGCGACATCTCTTGCTGGAACCGCTTCTCCTCGCGGTCCTTGATCGACTCGAGGATGATCGTCGCGGTCTCTTCGATCGCGCGACCACTGACGTCGATCACCATCCAGTCGGGATGGCGCGAGAAGATGCTCTCGGCGTACTCGAGCTCGCTGCGCACGTGCTCGCGCAGGCCGTACGCGGTGTCCGCGGGCATGCCGAGCTGGACCAGGCGCGCCTTGCGGATCTCGAGCAGCTGATCGATGCCGATCGTGAGCCCCACGACGCGCTCGGACGGGATGTCCTCGAGCTCCGCGGGCGTCGACACCCCGAGCACCAGCGGCACGTTCGCGACGCGCAGGCCGCGCCCCGCGAGGTACGTCGAGAGCGGCGTCTTGCTGGTGCGGCTGACGCCGACGAGCACCAGATCGGCCTTGCGCAGGTTGCGGGGCTCCTTGCCGTCGTCGCTCTTCACGGCGAACTCGATCGCCTCGACGCGCCGGAAGTACTCCTCGGAGAGCGGCATCGTCGCGGACGGCTGGTTCAGCGGCGACGCCTCGACGTACGTCGCGACCTTGTGGATGAGCTGGCCGATGACGTCGACCGTCTCGACCTTCTCCTGCTGCGCGATCTCGTGGAACGACTCGCGCAGCTCGGGCGACACGAGCGTGAACACGACCATCGCGCCGGCCTCGCCAGCCTTGCGCAGCACCTCCGCGACCGCGTCGCGATCTCGCACGCGCGTGAACAGGCGCACGCGCACGCGGTGATGAGGGAACTGCAGGAGCGCAGCGCGCACCACGCGCTCGGCGGTCTCGCCGGTGGAGTCGCTGACGACGAAGATCTGGTGGCCGTCCATCGTGCTCTTTTGTCTACCACGCCCGGACGGTTCGCGACACTCGCCGCAGCGTGACGGAACGACGAAGCCCGGGCGCCCTCGTGAGAGGAAGCACCCGGGCTCGCGTCGTCGCACGAATTTCGAGCGGAGCGCGCTCAGCTGTTGCTGGGGTGCCCGCCGCGGCCGAGCGGACGTCCGGCCATGCGGTTCACACGGCGGCGGTTCTTGGCCTTGAGCTTCGACTTCGCGCGCTTGGACCGCGAGCGGTCGCGCTTGCGGGGCTTCCGCGAGATCATCAGGAACATCGTTCGCTCCTCGAAAACGTAGGGGCCGAAGGTCTAGACGAGAGAGCCCGACGCCGCAAGGCGCCGGGCTCGTCTCAGGTCACATCGCGAACGCGATCACGCGGGCGGACGGCGGACGCACGAGCCCGTGTCCGCGCCGGCCGCGACGCGGCAGACGCGATCGGCGCCGCAGTCGGTGGCCTGGGTGGCCATCGTGCAGGGCGTGGTGCACAGGCCCGCGAGCGTGCCCGACGCCGCGACGTTGGGCTGGCACACGTCGGTGTCCGGCGTGCACATCCCGTCCTCGCAGGGGTCGACGCAGCGGCCGAGGTCGCTGCTCACGATGTCGGCGGTGCAGACCTGGTCGAGGAAGCAGTCGGTGCTGTCGCCGCAGGTCCCGCCGAGCGTCTCGCAGAACCCGTAGGTCTCGCCCTCGACCGCGACGCAGGTCTCGCCCGTCTCGCAGGTGCCGGGCGTCGCCGCCGGATCGCACGTCGGACGGCACGTTCCCGTCGGAACCTCGCCGCCCGTCGCGGGCTCGAGCTCGCACGCCTCGCCGGCGCGGCACGTGAGGTTGTCCTCGCCGCCGCAGAGCGGGAAGCAGTAGCCCATGAAGCCACCGACGTTGATCGGATTGCCCGAGGTGTCCTGCAGCGGCACGCAGGTGTTGCCGGGCTGGCAGTCCGTGGTCGCCGCGCAGCCGTCGACGCAGAGCGAGCCGTCGTTGCCGCCGAACGGCAGGCAGATGCCGCGGCCGCCGTCGCACACGCCTTCCGCCGTCGTGTCGCTGGCCGTCGCGCACTGCGCTTCCGCGCACGTGCCGCCGCGGAGGCAGAGGCCGATGTCGGCGGCGCAATCCGTCGTCGCGTCACACGCCTCGCCGACGGTCGCCGTCGCCGCGTTCTCCCACTCGCAGCGGCCGGTCGTGGTGCTGCAGCTCACGCCGGTGTCCGGGACGACCCAGCCAGCGAAGTTGTTCTCCTCGGTGATGACGATCGTGCCGTTGCACTGCGCGCTGTTGCGGCACGACTCGAAGCACAGGTTCGTCAGCGGATCGCAGCTGTAGCCCGTCGGGCAGCCGCCGTTCGTCGCGGGGTCGAACGTGCAGGTGCCGCGGCAGATGCCGGTGTCCTCACCGTACGCACGGTCCGCGGTCTGGAAGAACAGCCAGACGGGCACGCCGAGGTTGTCCTCGCCGATGTTCTGCGAGCAGCGGGCGCACGACCCGCACATGTCCGTGTCGGCGCTGACGTCGCACTGCTCGGTGCAGAGCGAGCCGTTCGCGAACGTGATCGGGATGTCGTTCGCGGGGTTCGGCGTCTCGACCTCGCGGAACGTCTCGTTCGTCGCGTCGGTCGCCTCGGCCTGCGGGTAGCCGAACGCGTTGCGGAGCGTCAGCTGCGCACCGGACACCGCGAATTCCTGGATGCACTCCAGGCCTTCCATGCAGGCACCGGCGCGGCACAGGCCGCCCACGCGCCCCGTCGTGCCGCACGCAGACGCTCCACCGCCGTCGGTCCCCGAGTCGCCGGTCATCGGACCGGCGTCGGGAAGCTGTGCGTCCACGTCGATCACCGTACCGTCGTCGTCACCGCAGCCGACTGATCCGGCGATGGCGACTGCGCTCAGCAGCGCGAACCAAGCACTTCTCCTCATCACGAATCCTCCCGAATCGACGCTGGCCGCGCCCGAGCTCGGCCCCGCAGATCTGGACGACGAGGCCCTCCCGCCTCTCGTCGAAGAACGCGCGGCATATCGCTGGGCGTACTGCAGAGTCAAGCCACTCTGCTCCGGTACCGGCACCGGAGCTTCGCCTCGTCGTGAGCAAACCATTGCGAGCGCACCGGCCGGTCGGACCTCGCCGGACCGGGATGCATGCAGCACACACGCCACGCGGAAACGCTGGGATTTTCGCTCGACGGCAGCTTGCGAACGCGACGCTCGCGTCGTTGCGTAAAGATGCTGACGGCGATCGTCAGCGCCGACTGAGGAGGCGCTTCAGCGCGTCGCCGTACTCCGCGCGCGTGATCACGCCCTTCTCGATCAGCGCGAGGAGCAGCGCTTCGTGCCGCTGCTCGATCGTCGCTTCCTGCTCGAGGCGATGCACGGGCATCGTACGCGGTACTTCTTCGGGTGGCTCGGTCGCGCGGCGGCGCCCGGTCGCGACTCGACGAGTCGACTCGGGGGCGATCTCGTCGTCGGTGCCCGCGGGCGCTTCGATGACGCGCGTCGCGTCGGGCCCGTACTCGCGATCGAGCGCGCGTCGGATCGACGACACCGTCGCGACCATCGCGCGCACACCGCGGCCGGCCGCGGCGGCGATGTCGGCGATCGCGCGCTCGTCGAGCGGGTTCGCGAACGCCGCACGCACCGATCGTCCGCTGGGCTCGAGCGCAACGACGATCGCGAGATGGCGTCGCGAGATCTCCTCGGGAACGAGCCGCACGGCCTCGTGCTCGAGCGTGCCGCGATCGAGATCGATCACGACCGCTCCCGCCTCGCGTGCGAGCAGGTCCGCGACCACGTCGTCGCCTGCGAGCCCGGCGTCGATCACCGCTGCGATCGCGGATCCACCGCGCTTCCGCAGCATCGCGACGTCGCTCGGCGCGATCACTCCCTCGCGCGCCAGGAGATCCAGGACGTCCAACGCTCCCCCTCGCGCTCCGTCCGTGTGTTCGCGCTGCGTATCTCGCCGGTCGCACGCGCCAGCGAAGCGGGCTCTACAGGATTCGAACCTGTGACCTTCGGCTCCGGAGGCCGACGCTCTATCCAGCTGAGCTAAGAGCCCGAGGACGAGCGGTGTATCGCGCGGTGCGTCGCGACGCAAGACGCAACGCCGACGAGCTCGAGTCGATGAGCGTGGTTGCGGTTGCCCGCATCACCTCACGATCTCACACAGCCCTCACGGAGCCTGGTCATGCGTCGACGTCTCGTTCGGATCTCTCCTCTCCTCGTGCTCGCGGCGAGCGCCTTGGCCGCCGGTTGCGAGACACCGCTCGAGTGCGGAGAGCTGCTCCGCCAAGCACCCGACCGGCGGATCTGCGTGTGCCCCAATGGCGGTGAGTACCGCGACGGTCTCTGCCATCGCGACGGCAGCGTCGTGCCGCTCGACGGCATGACGTGGGACGACGCAGGCGTGGAAACGACCGAGGACTCGGGGATCGACTCGGGGCCCGCGTGCGAAGAGCGAACCTTTCATCGCGATGCCGACGGCGACGGCTTCGGTGATCGCGCGAGCTCGATCAGGTCCTGCGACGCGCCCGAGGGCTACGTCGAAGACGATCGCGACTGCGACGACGACTGCGAGGCGTGCGGGCCCGAGGGCACCGAGGTCTGTGACGCGGACCTGAAGGACGAAGACTGCGACGGCGCGAGCAACGAGGCCGACGCTGGATGCACGTGCATTCCTGGCAGCGCGCCGGTGCAGTGCGGCACGACGGACGTCGGCGAGTGCAGCTACGGGACGCAGCGATGCGTCGACGGAACGTACGGTGAGTGCGAGGGCGTCGTATCGCCGGTCGACGAGATCTGCAACGGTGTCGACGACGACTGCGACGAGCGCGTCGACGAGTCGGTGACCACGACGTTCTATCGCGATGCCGACGGCGACACGTACGGCAACGCTGCGATGACGATGCAGGCGTGTGCGGCACCGAGCGGCTACGTCGCGCGCGCGATGGACTGCAACGACTCGTGCTCGGCGTGTCACCCCGGGCGCGCCGAGACGTGTGACGGCGAGAACAACGACTGCGACACGGCGACGGACGAAGGTGTGCTCCAGACCTTCTACCGCGATCTGGACGGCGACACGTTCGGCAGCGCGACCAGCCCGATGACGGCGTGCGCTGCTCCGGCCGGATACGTCGCGAACGACGACGACTGCAACGACTCGTGTGGATCGTGTCGGCCGGGCGGCACCGAGGTCTGCGACGGCCTGGACAACGACTGCGCGGGTGGCGTCGACAACGGCGTCCGAACGACGTTCTACGCGGACTGTGACGGTGACACGTTCGCGGCGAGCGGCGCCGTCACCACGAGCGCCTGCGAGCCCCCCAGCGCCGCGCCGGCGGCGTGCGGCGCCGGAGGATCGTGGACCGACCGGGCGCCCACGACCGGGCAGACGGACTGCGCGGACTCGAACAGCAGCGCGTTCCCCGGACAGACGCAGTACTTCGGCTCGCCCATCGCGGGCGCACCGGCGTCGCGCGACTTCGACTACGACTGCGACAACGTCGAGACGCGGCGCTACACGCTCACGAACGTGACGGCCTGTGGCGGCGGTACGGAGTCGCAGTGTCGCAGCCGGAGTGGCTGGAGCGGAAGCACGACGCCGGCATGCGGTGCAGAGGCCCAGCACCTCGAGTGTCTGCCCCCCATCTCGGGCTCGTCGTGTGCGGGGCTCGGCCCGCGCGCGGTCGCCCAACGTTGCCGCTGACGGTCAGCCGCCGGACTTCGTCTTCGTCACGTACTCGTCCGCCATCGTGCCGACGAACTGGGCGAGGATGCCGTCCGCGACGCGGAGCCTTCGGCTGAGCTCTCTCGCGATGTTCATCACGAACAGCGAGTACGCCTTCAGGTCGCGGCGATAGAGCAGTCGATCGACGCTCTCGGCGCTGAGCCGCATCACGCGGCTCGGCGCCAGCGCGCGCACGCTGGCGCTGCGCGGCTGCACGTCGAGGATCGACATCTCGCCGAACCATCCGCCGGGGCCGAGCATCGCCACGCGGATCTCGCTGCCCGTTCTGGTGCGCTTCAGCACCTCGAGCTCGCCGTCGAGCACCACGAACATCTCGCGAGCAGGGTCGCCCTCGGAAACCACACGCGTTCCGACGTGGACGCGCTCGACCGGGAGCTCGCGGCACAGCACGCCCAGCGTCTCGTCGTCGAGCCCGCCGAACAGACCGACCTCTCGGAGCATCGCGGGGTCCACCCGATCCATCGAGGCGCGCGTGTCGCTCATGGTCGGCATCCTCTCACCGGCAAAGAGGAGCGGCAAGCATCGCGCTTCCGCCGGACCTCTCGCTCCCGGTAGACTCGGTGCGTTCCTTTGGCGATCGACGAAGAGCTCGACCTGCCTCGCCCATTCGGGCCGTACACGCTGACGCGTCGACTCGCCGTCGGTGGAATGGCCGAGGTGTACGTCGCGAAGACCAAGGGCCTCGGTGGCTTCGAGAAGGTCGTCGCGATCAAGGTCATCCATCCGCGCTACTCGGAGGACGAGCACTTCGTGCAGATGCTCGTCGAGGAGGCGAAGATCTCCGTCCTCCTCACGCACGTGAACATCGCGCAGACGTTCGACCTCGGCTGCATCGACGACACGTACTACATCGTGATGGAGCTCATCGAGGGCGCCGATGCGTATCGCGTGATGCGCCGGACGACCGAGATGAAGCGCGCGATGCCGATCGATCTCTGCGCGCACATCGCGGCGGAGATGTGCAACGGGCTCGACTACGCGCATCGCAAGCGCGACGCGGAGGGCGCGTCGCTCGGCATCGTGCACCGCGACATCTCCCCGCAAAACGTCCTGATCTCGTACGCGGGCGAGGTGAAGATCGTCGACTTCGGGATCGCGAAGGCCGCGCTGCGCAGTGGTCAGACCGAAGCCGGCGTGATCAAGGGCAAGTACTACTACATGTCCCCGGAGCAGGCGTGGGGCGATCCGATGGATCACCGCTCCGACATCTTCTCGACGGGCGTCGTCCTCTACGAGCTGCTCACGGGACGGATGCTCTACCAGGAGGACAACGTCCCGCTGCTCCTCGACAAGGTGCGCAAGGTCGAGGTCGCGCCGCCCGAGACGCGCCGTCCGAGCATCCCGAAGGCGCTCTCCGCGATCGTGATGAAGGCGCTCTCGAAGGAGCCGCAGGATCGCTATCAGTCCGCGCAGGAGATGGCGCAGGCGCTCACGCAGTTCCTGTATCAGACGAGCCCGACGTTCACCGCGGCGCGGCTCGCCGAGCTGATGGGCACGCTCTTCCCGAACGAAGTGCAGCGCCACAGCGCGATCATGAAGCTGCCGTCGGTCGAGGAGCCGATCGGACGCGACTCGCTCGCTCCCGCGGCGCAGTCGAAGAGCGTGCTCTTCGAGCTCGGCGCAGAGGAGGACGAGGACGCGACGCGCAACGACGTGCTGCCGTTCCGCAAGGCGCAGCGCGTGACCAAGCCCGCGACGAGCCCGGCCGAGGAGGCGACCGGGAGGCCGACGCTGCGCCCGCCGCGCCGCAACGTCGAAGGCGAGCCGACGCGCGCTGCGTCGCCGCGCGCGGCGAACGGCGGGAGCGATCAGGTCACGGCGCCGGTGGTGGGCCCGAGCGGCGCGTGGGTGTCTCCGGTGAGCACGACGTCGCCTCGTCGCGCGCCCGACGAGCCGACCGACGACACGCACTCCGCGCCCGAGTGGGACGACCCCACGCGCCTCAAGGACGAGGAGTGGAGCGAGCAGGACGCGACGCTCGTCGACGCGGGGGATCTCGCTGCGGCGTTGCTCGCCGCCGCGCCGAAGATCGAGGGCGCGCAGCAGGCGCAGAGCGAGCGCGGCAGGGTCAACGTGCAGTGGGCAGGCAAGGTCCCGCAGCACGCCGCGCCGCCGCAGGCCGCGAGCGCGCAACGAGCTGCGCCGCCACCGAGCGTGTGGGTCGAGCCGCCGCCTCCTCCGCGCGCGGCTCCGGTCGCGCCGGCGCCACGCGCGCCCTGGGAGCCGCCGAGCGTCATCGCGCCGCCGACCGCGCTCGTGTTCACGGCGCCGACGCCGGGCGTCGATCCGTTCGCGTCGCCGCCGCCGAGCCCTCCCGGCGCGACCGGTGGGTTCGAGCCGGCCGACTCGCGTCGTCGCTCGGCGATGCTCGCGATCGCCGCGGTCGCGGTGGTCGTGCTCGGCGTGCTCGCCATCGCCGCGGTGCTCGGCGCGGCGCCTCCACCGGCGATCGAGGTGATCTCGTCGCCCACCGGAGCGAGCGTCGCGATCGACGGCCGGCCGGTCGACGGCGTCACGCCGATCGTGATCACCGATGGGATCGAGAGCGGACGCAGCTACCGCGTCGACGTCGTGATGGCGGGCTATCAACCGTGGACGGCGCAGCTCTCGCCGACGGAGGGCGCGCTCCGGCAGTTCGTCGTCCTCGCGCCGCTGCCGGCGACGCTGCGCGTCGAGACCGAGCCGCCGGGCGCCGAGGTGATGGTCAACGGCGTCGTGCGCGGCGCCGCGCCGATCGAGGTGACGGGCCTGCAGGTCGGTCAGGAGGTCGAGGTGCGCGCGGCGATCGCGGGACGCGCGCCCGTGATCCGGCGCGTGCGCCTCGCCGAGGGCACGACGTCGGAGCGCATCCTCGTCACGCCGTGATCACTGGATCGTGGGCGGCGGCTCGATCGGGCCGAAGCGTGCCTCGTGCCGCGCGAGCGTCTCGCCGAGCGCCGCGTGGAAGCGCTTCGCGTGCGCGGGCGAGAGGAGGATGCGGCTGAGCAGCCAACCAGCGCGGCCCTGCACGAACGCGAAGTCGAGCACGAAGCTGTCGAAGCTCGAGCCGACCTGCGCGAGGTTCGAGAAGCGACCCTTCGCGACCTCGTCCTCGGCCTTGATCGTGATGTCCGCGGGCGGTGCGTTGGGCGGATTCTGCTGATCCATCGTGCTCTCCAGCTGCTCGTCGAGCGCAGCGCGCGACTATAACAGGCAGTGTGGGAACCGCGTCGCCGGGGCGGTGTCCAGCACGGCGATGAGCGCCTCCACCGCACCGGCAGCACCGCCTCTCTCGATGCCCGAACGCGACGCGCCGCCCGATCCCGGCAAGCAGCAGCCGCTGCTCTTCTGCCCGTTCTGCCGCGAGTGCTTCGAAGGCGAGCGCGAGTGCCCGGAGCACGAGCTCGCGCTGGTGCCCTTCGATCAGCTGCCGCGCGATCCCGAGCTCGAGGGGAGCGACCTTCCGTCGCACGACGAGCCGGTGTCGATGTTCGAGCCGCGCTTCGGGCGCGGGCTCGTGATGGCCGGCGTCGCGCTCTCCGCGATCGGGTTCGCGCTCCCGCTGCTCACGATCACGACGGCGACGCAGACGCGCACGTTCAGCGGCTTCGAGACCGCGACCGGGCCTGCGCCGAGCGTGTGGACGATCCCGTTCGTCGCCGCGATGTTCGTGTGGATCCTCGCGCGCCGTCGCACGCCGCTCGAGATGCTCGGCGCGCGTCTGGTCGGCGTCGTGTTCGCGCTCGCGCCGCTGGTCTCGCTCGTCTACACGGTGCTCAAGGTCACGAAGAGCGCCGAGGAGCAGTCGGCGCAGACCGGGCGGCTGCTGGAGGTCGGCGTGGAGTACGGCGCTGGCGTGCTCGCGATCGCGGCGCTCCTGCTGCTCGCGGGCAGCGCGCGGCTGGGCGTGATCCCGATCCCGCGCGGTGGCCCCTCGAGCCCCGAGCCGGCGAGCGAGCAGCCGAAGACGAAGCGCTGATCTCGATTTGCCCGCGTCGTCGGGGCCGTCTACGTTCGCGGCGCGATGGCGCTCATCGAGCTCGAAGGGGTCGAGAAACGCTACGGCGAGCTGCGCGCGCTCAAGGGCGTGACGCTGAAGCTCGAGCCAGGGCGCATCGGGCTCCTCGGGCCGAACGGCGCGGGCAAGTCGACGCTGCTGAAGACACTGCTCGGGCTGCTCACGCCCGATCACGGCAGCGTGAAGGTGCTCGACCTCGACGTGGCGCGGAGCCCGTTCGAGGTGCGCGCGCGCATCGGGTACATGCCCGAGGGCGACTCGGTGATCCCCGAGCTCACCGCGCTGCAGTTCACGTCGCTCGCGGGCGAGCTCTGCGGGCTCCCGAAGCGCGAAGCGATCGGACGCGCGCACCAGGTGCTGCACTACGTCGGCCTCGGCGAGGCGCGCTATCGCAAGCTCGGCTCGTTCTCGACCGGCATGCGCCAGCGCGCACGGCTCGCGCAGGCGCTCGTCGGCGATCCCAAGCTGCTGCTCCTCGACGAGCCTACGAGCGGACTCGATCCGCGCGGTCGCGACGAGATGCTCGCGCTGATCGTCGACATCCCGCAGCGCACCGGGGCGAGCGTCATCCTCTCGACGCACATCCTCCCGGACGTCGAGAAGACGTGCGATCAGGTGATGGTGATCGCGGGCGGCGAGGTGCTCTACGCGGGCGCGCTCGCGCCGCTCGTCGCGAGCGAAGAGGGCGTGTTCGAGGTGCGAGGGAAGGGCGAGCCCGACTCGCTCAAGACCGCGCTCGAAGTCGGCGGCTGCGTGGTGACGCGCGACGGGAGCACGCTCGAGGTGCGCGTTCCTTCGGGCAAGGACGCGCGGTTCATCCTGGAGCTCGCCATCACGTCCGGGCAGCAGGTTCGCCACGTCGCGCCGCTCACGAAGACGCTCGAGCGCGCGTTCATCCAGACGCTCGAGAAGGCGGGCGCCGCCGCCGCGGAGGGCGCGAGCGCCTAGTCAGCCCGTCTTTCCGGGAGCGAACAGGTAGCCCTGCTCCTGGAAGACGCAGATGCGATCGCGTCCTTCGTCCTTCGCGCGATAGAGCGCGCGATCCGCAGAGCGGAGCAGCTCTTCCTTCGAGTGCACGCCGCGGCTCGGGAAGAGCGCGAGCCCGATCGACGCGGTCACCGGCATCTTCGTGCCCGCGACGTCGAACGGCTCCTCGCGCAGCGTGCGCGCGACGCGATCCGCGACGACGAGCGCGCCCGCGAGGTGCGTGCTCGGCAGCAGCACCACGAACTCCTCGCCGCCGTAGCGCGTGACCACGTCGATCTCGCGCACCGACTTCTTGAGGCGCACGCCGACCTCGCGGAGCACGGCGTCGCCCGCTTCGTGCCCGAAGCGATCGTTCACCTGCTTGAAGTGATCGACGTCGATCATCGCGAGCGCGAGCGGATCGCGGTGGCGCTCGGCGCGCTTGTACTCCTCGGTCAAGCGCGAGTTCAGGTAGCGAACGTTGTACAGCCCGGTGAGCTCGTCCTGCACCGCGAGCCGCTGGAGGCGCTCGCGCGCCGCGCCGAGGTCGTCGTGCGAGCGCTTGATGCGCAGCATCGCTTCGACGCGCGCGAGCAGCTCGCGCTCGTCGAAGGGCTTCGTCACGTAGTCGTCCGCGCCGATGCGCAGGCCCTCGATGCGGCTCTCGGGATCGGTGCGCCCGGTGACGAGGATCACCGGCACGAAGATCTCGGGCGGCGTCGTGGACTTCAGGATCCGGCAGCAGTCGACGCCGCTCAGGCCCTCCATCATCACGTCGAGCAGCACGAGATCGACCTGCCCCTGACGATGCAGGTCGAGCAGCTTCTGCGCGCCGTCGACCGCGATCACGCGGTACCCGTGGCCCCTCAGAAGGCCAGCGACGTACTCGCGCGTGACGCGATCGTCGTCGACGACGGCGATGCGCGCCGGCGGCGGCGGGGCGCTCCCGCGGGCGGTCTCCACAGGACTGATGGTACAGCTCTGGGGCGTCCCCGTCGACGCTCTCGAGATCCGCTACGCTGCGCCTCGGATGAGCATTTTCGACCGCGCCGTGGGGCGGGCGGCCCGCTTCATCGACGACGTGCTCCTCTTGCCCGAGGAGGTGCGCGATCGGATCGAGCGCGCCGAGCAGCTGCTCGATGCGGGGCGCGGCGCGGAGGCGGAGAAGCTGCTCCGTGGGGTGCTCGAGGAGCGTCCCGGGCTGCTGCGCGCGCTGATCGGATGGGCGCGCGCCCTCGAGATGACCGGCGACGTGTCGGGCGCGCGGCTCGCGCTCGCCGAGGCGCGCCAGCAGGAGCCCGACGATCCGCAGCTCTCGCTGCTCGCGGCGAAGCTCGCGCTCGCGTCGCACGACCCCGGCGCAGCGGTGACCGCGGCGCGCGAGGCGGCACGGCGGCTCGCGGCGCAGGGCGGTCCGGCGTTCGCCGAGGCATGTGTGATCCGCGCGCGCGCCGAGTGGATGCGCGGTCGCCCCGATCGCGCGGCGCGCGAGCTGCGCAAGGCGATCGCGGCGCGCCCCGAGGACGTCGACGCGCGCATCGCGCTCGTCGAGGCGCTGGTCGACTCCGACGAGCGGCTCGCGGCGCGACGTGCCGCGCGCGGGCTCGAAGGCGCAGGGCTCGACGATGCGCGCACCACGCGGCTCGGGCTCGCGCTGCATCGCGCTGGGGATGCTGCGAGCGCGCGCCCGTTGCTCGAGCGTGCGGCGCAGATCGGCAACACGCAGGCGCTCGAGGCGCTCGCGCGGCAGTCGCTCGCGCGCGGCGATCACGCCGCTGCGGAGGGGCACGCGCGCATGGCGGTCGCGCGCGGCGGCGGCGCGGCTGCGCTCTCCACGCTCGCCGACGTGCTCGTCGCTGCGGGGCGCGACGGCGAGGCCGCGCAGGCGCTGCTCGCGGCGTCCGAGACGCGTCAGGGCGGCGATCGCGATCTGCTGCGCCGCGCTGCGCGTGTGGTGCCGCTCCGCGATGCGCGCGAGCTGGTGCGTGTGGCCGACGCGCTCGAAGCGACGTCGCCCGAGGATCCCGCCGCGCGCGCGCTGCGCGCCCACGCGATGCTGCTCCGAGGAGAGCGCGACGCGTGCCGCACGCTGCTCGCGGGCGAGATGGTCGAGCCGCGCGAGGTGCTCGCGCACGCACGGCTCGCGCTCGACGAGCGCCGCCCGCAGGACGCGCTCGCCGTCATGGATCGTGGTGAAGCGAGCGAGCAGCTCCGGCCGCGCAACGGCGATGCGCAGCTCGCACGCACGATCCGCCGCGACGCGCTGCGCACGCTCTGGCGCGGACCGCGCGAGGAGGTCGATCTCGCCGCCGCGATCGACGGCGTGCTCGCGTTCGCGGAAGAGCGTCGCCTCACCGACGCGGTCGCGCGCGCCCGCGCGCTGCGCGACGAGCTCGATCGCCCGCTCTTGCTGACGATCCTCGGCGAATTCAACGCGGGCAAGAGCACGCTCGTGAACGCGTTCGTCGGCGCCGACGTCGCGCCCACCGGGATCCTCCCGACGACCGCGACGCTCAACGTGCTGCGCGGCGGCGCGGAGCGGCGCGTGCGCGTCGTCCGCAAGGACGGCACGACCCGCGAGGGCGACTGGGACGATCTCAAGCGCCTCCTCGGCGATGCCGAGCGCGAGGGCGCGGTCGTCGATCACGTCGAGATCGTGCTCCCGTCCGAGCTGCTCGAGCGCGTGTGGATCCTCGACACGCCGGGCAGCAACGCGCCGAACCCCGAGCACGAGGCGCTCGCGAAGGAAGCGATGCGCCGCGCCGATGCCGCGCTCTGGGTGTTCGACGCGGGCCAGGCGGGCAAGGCGAGCGAGGGGCGCATCCTCGCGAGCGTGCGCGCGAGCAAGCGCACCGTGATCGCCGCGCTCAACAAGGTCGATCGTCTCAAGCCCGAGCAGCTCGCGCAGGTGAAGGCGTCGCTCGCGCGCGAGATGCCCGAGATCGGACCCGAGCCGGTCGCGCTCTCGGCACGCGCGGCGCTGCGCGCGCGCGTCGCGAACGACGACGCGGCGTACGAGGCGAGCGGCTTCCCCGCGCTCGTTCGGCGGCTCGAGAGCGACGTGTTCTCGCAGTCGCGCCTGCTCAAGCGACGCGCGTGCGCGGGACGTCTGCTCGAGCTGCTCCGCGACGCGCTCGCCACGGAGGCCGAGGTCGAGGGCGGGTTCGAGGCGCGCCGCGCGAAGCTCGATCGCGCCGCGACGACGCTCGCGAGCGTCGGCGGCCCGGTGCAGGCCGCGATCGAGCGCGCGATCGAGGAGCTCGAGGCTGCGCAGTCGCGCGCCTTCGACGACGCTGCGGCCGAGGTGCTCTCGTTCGTCCGACCGCGCACCAACCGCTTCGCGTCGCACGGCGCGGATCCCGAGGACCGCGCGTTCCTCGCCGAGGTCATCCAGAACCGGCTCGACCAAGCGAGCGAGTCCACCGCCGCGCGTCTCGGCGAGGCGCTGGTCGCGGCGCTCGCTCCTTCGTTGGCGGGCACCGAGCTCGAGGCCGCGATCGCGGTGCGCGTCGAGGCCGCGATCGCACCGCCGGTCGCAGCGTTCGGTGGCTTCCAAGCCGGCCTGCTGAGCGGCGGTGCCCTGCGTCGCTTCTTCGACGAGGTACTCCCCACCGCGACGCTCAGCGTGAAGCCGATCGCCGATGCGCTCGGTCAGGCGCGCGCGTTCCCGCGCGAGTCGCTGCGACCCGCGCTCGAGCACGCGACGGCGGAGCTCCTGCGCGAGCTGGAGCGGGACGTGACCGCCACGGGTGAGGCCGCACGCCGCGAGTGGGAGCGCCTGCGCGCCCGAACGTACGAGCCTCTGCGTGCGCTGCACGAGGTGCTCGAAGAGCTCGTTGGATGAAGGCGTCGCGGGCCGTCTCGGGGGTGCGTCGGATAATCGCGGACGCGAACGACCGCCACGAGCTAGCTCACAAGATGCAAAAGCGGTTCCCTCTCGGCATCACGGGGGCTATAGTCGAAACCAACTTCACGATTGGCGGAGACTGGGCGCGCGTGGGGCACTTCCCCCCGCCCTCGTTTCCCGGTCCCGGGACGCACCCGTCGGCCGCTGCGAGATCGTGAGGAGCCGGAGCCCGATGGAGATCAAGCAGCAACTCCGCCAGACGCAGCAGCTCGTGATGACGCCGCAGCTCCAGCAGGCGATCAAGCTGCTGCAGATGTCGCGCATGGAGCTGGTCGACCTCGTTCGCGAGGAGATGCTCGAGAACCCGGTCCTCGAGGACCAGGTCGAGACCGGCGAGGTGAACGCCCAGGGCGTCGAGGTGCAGGCGCCGCCCGAGGCCGCGACGTCGATCGATCGCGCCGTCGAGGCCGACGATCGCGCGTCCGAAGCGTCGGTGAAGGGCGAAGAGAAGAAGACCGACGAGATCGACTGGGAGCGCTACCTCGAGAACCACGCGATGCAGGCGCCGATGCCGAGCTCCGGTCGCATGAGCGACGAGGAGATGCCCGGCGTCGAGGCGACGCTCACGAAGAGCGAGGACCTCGCCGATCACCTCGCGTGGCAGATCCGACTGACCGACTTCACCGACGACGAGATGCGCTTCGTCGCGCTCGTGGTCGGCAACCTCGACGAGAACGGCTACCTGAAGCTCGAGGACACGCCGCCCGAAGAGGTCGTGCCGCGTCTCGCCGCCGAAGCGGAGATCGACCCCGAGGACGCCGAAGAAGTCCTCAAGATGATCCAGAAGCTCGACCCGGTCGGCGCGGCGTCGCGCGATCTGCGCGAGTGCTTGCTCGTGCAGGCCGAGCACCACGGCATGGACGAGCTGGTGATCAGCGTCCTGCGCGATCACCTCACGAACCTCGAGAAGAAGAACTACGCGGCGATCGCGCGCGACCTGAAGGTGACCGTCGAGGAGATCTACGACGTCGCGCAGGTGATCGCCGAGCTCGAGCCGCGCCCGGGGCGCGACTACGTCAGCGAAGAGCCGCGCTACATCGTGCCGGACGTCTACGTCACGAAGGTCGGCGACAAGTACTACGTCCAGGCGAACGACGATGGCATGCCGCGCCTGAAGATCAGCGGCTTCTATCGCGCTGCGATGGCCGGCGATCCGAAGGCGAAGGAGTACATCCAGGGCAAGCTGCGCAGCGCGCAGTGGCTCATCCGCTCGATCGACCAGCGCCGCAAGACGATCGTCAAGGTCACCGAGTGCATCGTCGAGAAGCAGCGCGACTTCTTCGACAAGGGCATCGAGTACCTCAAGCCGATGATCCTGCGTGACGTCGCGGAGACGGTCGGGATGCACGAGAGCACCATCTCGCGCGTCACGAGCAACAAGTACGTGGCGACGCCCCGCGGCGTGTTCGAGCTGAAGTACTTCTTCAACAGCGCGATCCGTCGCGACAACGCGGACGACATCGCGAGCGAGTCGGTCAAGCAGGCGATCAAGAAGATCATCGCCGAGGAAGACGAGCGGAACCCGCACAGCGATCAGAAGATCGTGGAGATCCTCGCGCAGGACGGCGTCGTGATCGCGCGTCGTACGGTCGCGAAGTACCGCGAGATGCTGGGCATCCTCAGCTCGAGCAAGCGCAAGAAGTACTTCTGATGGGGGACGTCACTCCGCCGTCGCCGAGTCGACCCGGAGTGCGGTAGCGTAGACCTCGAGAGGCGCACCTCGGCTTCAACAGAGGGCGCCACGGGAGGAGAGACGCATGGAGGTCTCGTTCACGTTCCGTCAGGTGGAGCCCTCGGAGGGCGTGAAGAACTACGCTCGCGAGAAGATCGCGAAGCTCCAGAAGTACCTTCGCGCGCCGCTGACGGCGGACGTGATCCTCTCGGTCGAGAGGCATCTGCAGACGGTCGAGGTGATGGTGCACGGCGACGGTCATCGCTTCGCCGGAACGCACCAGTCGGAAGACATGTACGCGTCGATCGACCTGGTGATCGACAAGATCGATCGTCAGATCCGCGACGACAAGGACGCGAGCGCCGACCGACGCAAGCACTCGGGCGGCATCTCGCAGATGAGCGGGAAGACCGAGAAGTAGCGAAGCGCGATGTCTCGACGTGGGTCGCGCGGGGGCTAGGGCGCGCGACCGACGTCGAGACCGCTGCGCAGCAGCTCCGAGAGAGCAAGACGACGATGCGCCTGGCCGAGCTCCTCACCGTCGACCGCATCGACACCGACCTCGACGCTCGCGACAAAGGCGACGCGATCCGCGCGATGGCGAAGCTCCTCGCGTCCGGGCTCTATCCGAGCGCCGGCGGAAGCGCTCCAAGCGTCGAGGAAGTGGAGCGCGTGCTGCGCGAGCGCGAGGCCGTCGCGAGCACCGGCGTCGGCGACGGCGTCGCGATCCCGCACGGACGCTTGCCCGGCCTGACGCGCTTCGTGGGCGCGCTCGGGATCCAGAAGGACGGCGTCGCGTTCGACGCGATCGACGGGCGCCCTGCGTCGATCCTGTTCGCGCTGATCGGGCCCGATCGCGCTGCGGGAGAGCACCTCAAGTGCCTCGCGCGGATCTCGCGCGCGCTGCGCGACGACTCGGTGCGCGCGAAGCTGCTCGGCGCGGAAGCGCCGCAGCGCGCGCTCGACATCGTGCTCGAGGTGGACGGGGCCTAGATCGTTCGTCGTGGCGACGCGCGGGTCGTCACGAGCGAGCGACCTCGTGCGGAGCTGGAGAGACCGAGCCCTCAAAGCCCTCGCGTTCGTCGCGCTGGTCGTCTTCGCAGGCGTGTACTTCGTGCGATGGCAGCCGGACTCGCTGGGGCCGGCGCCGGTGTCGATCGAGGCGAGCGCGCCACCGCTGTCGGACGACGAGCTCGCGGTGATGACGATCAACGCGTGGCGGCTCTCGCAGCCCGCGCGCGTCCCGGCGCTCGTCGACGCGATCGACCGCGAGGGCACGGCGCTCGGCGGCGGCCGTCCGGCGCTCGTCGGCATCCAGGAGATCCAATCGCGCGATGCGATCCAGGCGCTCTCGCGCGAGCTCGAGGACGACGGGTTCTTCGCGGCGTGCGAGTGCTCGATCCGCACCGACGGATCGCTGCGCAGCGCGGTCGCGGCCGCGGTGAGCGAACCGTACGTCGTGCGCGGTCACGAGTGCGTCTCGCTCGAGCGGCTCTTCCCGGATCAGCGTCGGTGCGCGCTGCTCGCGCGCGTCGACGATCCCGCGGGGCGCTCGATCGTGCTCGTGGTGGTGCACCTCGCGTGGCATCCGTCGAACGGCGCGATGGCAGCGTGGCTGAGGCAGGAGCTGGTGGAGCGCGATGCGCTCGGGCCGCGCACGATCCTGCTCGGTGATCTCAACGCGTGGCCGGGGACCGAGGGATACGATCGCATCGTCGCGCCTCCGCTGCGCGACGCGGTGCCCGGCGCGCCCGCGACGCATTACTTCGGGTGGACGATCGATCACGTGGCGGTCGGCGATGCGTTCGAGACCGTGCGCTCGCTCGATCGACGCGCGTCGTACGAGCGGATCCGGCCGGCCGCGGCGATCGTGATGCCGCTCGCGTGCGACGCGGGTGGCCCGCCCGGGTGCCCGGTCAGCGATCACCTGCCGGAAGGCGTCGTGCTCCGATGGCGCGACGGTGATCGCGTGTCAGCGACGCAGCGGTAGGCCGAGCGCGCGCAGCGTCTCGGCCATGTGCCGCGCGGGGATGTCGGCGTGCGGCGCGTCGCTCTCGACGATCACGACGCGGCGATCGCGCGCGTGCTCGAGGCGCGCGTCGCGCCCGACCGATGCGCGCGCGCCGAGCGCACGACGCGCTCGTCGCGCGAGGTCGCGGTTGCGCTCGCGCGTCGTGCCGCGTCCGCCGTGGAACGAGAGCAACCTGCGCGACGCGTCCGCCGCGGCCCACGCGAGGAACGCAGGACCGCCGCTGTAGAGCGCGTCGAACAGCACGAGGTGCCGCAGGCGATCGTCGACGCGCCCCGCGCGCAGGATCGCGAGGCTCGTCTCGAACGCTGCGCTGTGCGCGAGGATCGTGATGCCCGCGAGATCGTCCACGCGACGGCGCGCGCCGAGATCGGGCTCGAGCGCGGCGAGGATCTCGTCGAGGAACGTGCGGAACGCGCCCTCGCGCGCGAAGCGCCCCGGGCTCCCTTCGCGCTGCCAGAGCGCGAGCTGCACCACGACGAAGAGCGTCTGCGTGCCCGCCTCGTCGTGACGCGCCGCGAGGCCCCATCCGGGATGCGTCGGTGCGCCGGCACGACACCGCGCGTCGCGCGCGTCGGAGATCAGCACCTGCGCGCACCCGCGATAGCCGTGGAGGAACACGACGAGGTGCAGCGGCGCGCGTGCGTCGAACCCGGATGGCGCGTGCACGATCGCGTCGGGCGCGCCCTCGTGATCGAACGCGCCGTGCGCCACGTCGATCTCGCGTGTCCACTGCGCGCTCGCGATCGCCGGGAACAGCGCGGTCAGGAAGACGATCGCGATCCCGCGCACGTCAGGCCGAGACCATGCGCTCGATGCCCTCGAGCCGCGAGAGCAGGAACCGCTCCGACGCCGAGAAGCCCTCGGCGCGCGCGCGCATCGCGACCACGTAGCGACGCACCGGGCCCGCGCCCGTGTAGCGCAGCTTGCGCACGAGCTCGTGCACGCGCTCGATGTCGTCGGCGCCGAGGAGGCGCCCCGCCGCCTCGTGGAGCTCGAAGACCCAGTCGAGCCACGCCGTGCGCTTCGTCCCTTCGGCGAGCCGCAGCGCGTACTTCGTCGCTTCCGCGATGCGGCTCGGGGGCGGGACCGAGCCGGTCTTCGCGCGCGCCAGGATCTCGTGGAGCGACTTGCCCAGCACGCGCTCCGCCTCGTCGAAGCGTCCGAGCGCGAGCGCCTTGTCGGCGATGCCCGCGAGCAGCGCGCGCCCGGTGCTCTCCTCCGAGCCGACCCCCGACGCCGAGGGCGGACGCGCGCCGTCGACGCGCACTCCGTCGAGCCGCAGCGCGTCGTGCTTCGCGGTCTGCATCGAGTCGGGGCGCACCGCGGGGATCTCGAGCGTCATCCCCGCGAGCGTCGGGCTGCCCTTGTGCAGCAGGTGCCCGCACTTCTGGCAGAACGCCATGTCCATCGTGACCGAGGCGCCGCACGTCTCGCACGCGGCCTCGAGCAGAGGGCGATCCGGGATCTCCACGAGCACGAGCTCGTGCGACCCGATCGTCACGCGATCGAGGTGCACGATCTTGCGTCGCCCCGGGATGCGCTCGCCGTTCACCAGCACGCCGTTGCGGCTGCCGAGATCGTCGACGAACACGCCGTCGGGCTGGACGTGGATCGCGGCGTGCCGACGCGAGACGAGCGCGTCGTCGAGCGCGAGGTGGCAGGCCGAGCTACGCCCGACGACGAACTCGCCGGGAGGCATCTCCAGGTCCGAGCCCTGGTACCGGATCCGGTAGCGAGGCAAGCGCGTCGGATCGTGCCAGAGCGCGCGCGCCGACGGAAGAGAAACGGGCGCTCCCGTCGTCCGGGGCGCCCGTTGCTCGTGGGGGACGGGGAGCATCGGCTCCCCGCGGGATCACATCGCGAAGACTTCCTGGAGCCGCGCGATCTCGCCCAGCGACGTGGTCAGGCGTCCCTGGATCTCGACCGTCTGGTCCATCATCCGCTTGAGCTCGGTGATGTCCTGCACGTACTGGCGGAACGCGCCGAGCTGCTCCGAGAGCACGCCCGCGCTCTGCGCACCGTCGACGACGAGCACGGTGCTCGGCGTGGTGCCGATCTCGGTGTCCGCCACGAAGCGCTCGAGCTCGCGGCCCGGACCGCCGCGACGCGCACGCGCCATCAGCTTCGTCTGGCCCTCGATGGGCTCGAGGAGCACGAGGCTGCCGACGATGCCGGCTTCCTCGCTCGCGACCGGCACGACGCCGTACAGCGCGGTCGCCGACTCCGCCGCCGCGGCCGCGGTGCGATCGAGCTCGGCGCGACGCGTCTCGTTCAGCGTCGTCGCCGCGAGGCGCCCGATGCGCTCCCAGATCAGCTGGACGTTGTTGTAGTACGCGAAGAGATCGTCGACGGTCCCGGGCTGGAACGCGCCGTAGTTCTTCCGCGCGAACGCGCCGGCCGTGATCGGCACTTCCATGCCGCGCAGCTCGGTGATCGTGTCGTAGTCGACGCCCGCCGGCTGACCGCCGTGACCTGCCGCGCGCTCGACGAGACGGTCGATCTTCGTCTGCGCGTCGAGCACGCGCGCCGACGCGTCGGTGACCGTCTGGTAGATCTCGTGGCCGTCGCGAACGGTCACGTTGTAGAGCACGTTGCGGCCGTTCATCGAGCCGAAGCCGCCGCCGAGCAGAGCGCCCACGACGAGGCCGATGCCGAGCAGCAGGAAGTTGCGGCCGCGCTGCTTGCGACCGACCTCCGAGTCGTCGACCGGCTTGTCGTCGATGACGAGACGGACCTCCTGAGGGCCCGCCGCGACCGCGGGACCGGCCGCGAACGGATCCACCGGCGCCTTCGGACGCACCGACTCCGCGGCCTTCGGCTGCGCGAACGGCGGCGGCGCGACGTCGGGCCCGCCGAACGGCATCTTCGGCGCGATGGCGGCCGGCGGCGCGACGACCGGCGGCGCGACCACCGGCGCGATCGCGGGCGGCGGGACGGCGGCGGCAGCAGCGGCCGCGGCAGGAGCAGCAGCGGGAGCGGCGCCGGCGGCGCCTGCGACGTTCGGCGTCGCGATCGGAGCGGCTCCAGGGGTGTTCGGGGAGATCGTGCGACCGAGCCGGGCTCGCAGATCCTTCTTCGGCTTCTTGTCGTCGGACATGTGCGGGCCTCGCCCTCCTGATCGAACCCTGAGTGGCTCCTCGTTTGGGAAGGAAACTTCCCTCCGCGTCCTTGGGCCTCTCCCCCGGACGAAGCTCGTGTTTCTTCGAGGAAACACGAGCACGCGGGGGTCGCAAGGAGGCCGGAAGGTATCCAGGGCGAGCGACGGGTGTCAAGCGATGCAGACCTGCCGGAAGAGCCGGGAACCCCGAGAGGTTCGCGAGGTCTGGCGGCTCCGGCCGCGGTGGCGCGGGCCGGATCGCGATGGCACCCTGACGGTCCCGCGCGCGGGCCCCAGGTACGCAGTCCACTCGGATCCGAGTGGGGTTCTCGGAGACGGTGACGAGCGCGAAGGGGTCCGACCGGAGGCATGACGAGCGAGCGCGGAATCGAGCGGTGGAGGCGTGCCTTCGGGGGGGTGTCGCGCGGTGTGCGACGCGTCACCGATCTGGTACCGATCACGCCGCTCGGGCTGATCGTCGCGGTCGTCGGGTGGGCTGCGCTGCAGCACGTCGGGCTCGCGGAGCGCGACCTCGTGATCGTCGTCGCCGCCGGTGGCGCGCTCGGGCTCCTGGCGCTGGCGCTCGTGCTCGTCGTGCTCGGTGCGATCCGGATCAAGCTCGCTGCGCGCGCGCATCGCGCGGGCGAGGAGCGGACGCTCGAGACGTCGCGCTCGCTGCCGACCGGGTTCTCGCTGCCCGGCCTGCTGATCGTCCCGATGCTGCAGGTGCGCTGGGCGTGGGAGTCGCCGGGCGCGGATCTCGAGCTGTCGCGTCGTGGGCTCCGCCTGCACGAGGACGCGTCGGTGCGCGCGCGCGGGATCGTGCCGGGCGTCGAGCGGCGCATCGTGATCCAGGACGCGTTCGGCCTCGCGCGCGTCGCGGTGCGGCAGCGCGAGCCGGTGCGCCTGACCGTGCTCCCGCACGCGGGCGCGATGCGCGATCTGCCGCTGCTCGTCTCGATGGCCGGCGGGGACGACGTGCCGCACCCGATGGGCCTCGACGACGGGGATCGCGTCGAGCTGCGTCGCTACGCGCCCGGCGATCCCGCGCGGCACATCCACTGGAAGGTCTTCGGCCGCACCCGGAAGCTGATGGTGAAGATGCCCGAGCGCGCGCTCTCGCGCGCACGGCGCACGGTCTCGTATCTGGTCGGCGGGCCCGACGACGAGGCGAGCGCGGCCGCGGCGCGCGTCGCGATCGAGGGCGGCGCGTTCGGCGCGGAGTGGATCTTCGGCGCCGACGGATCGGACGGTGAGGCCAGCGCGATCGGCGACGCGGTGCAGCGCGTCGTGACGTCGGCGGGCGTCGGAGAGCGCGGCGGCAGCGGGCTGCGGTCGTTCGTCGATCGCGCCGAGCGCACGGGACCCGCGTCGCTGGTGCTCTTCGCGCCGCCGCGGCCCGGGCCGTGGCTCGCGCGCGTGCTCGCGGTGCTGCGCGGCCGCGCGGGGCGGGCGAGGGTGGTCATCGGCGTCGACGGGATCGACTCGTCCGCGAAGCCGACGTGGTGGCAGCGGGTGATCGCGCGTGAAGCGCCGCGCGTCGGCACGCCGATCGACGAGCTCGACGCGGTGCTCGGCGCGCTCGCGGCCACGCGCTGCGAGGTCGTGGTGATCGATCGACGCAGCGGACGCCGGCTCGGCAGCGCGCACCGTGGCGCGGCGCGCGCGCTCGCCGCGGACGGCAAGCAGGTGGCGGCGTGAACGAGGCGCGTGACGTGCGCGAGCCGGCGCTCTCGACGATGCTGCGCATGCTCGTCTACGCGCTCACCGCGGGCGTGTTCGCGTGGCCGCTCTCGGTCGCCGAGGGCGTCATCGCCGCGGCCGTCGGCGCCGGGCTCGGGTCGCTGGTCGGCCGTCGCGTGGCGAGCACGCGGGTGCGCACGCCGGTCGTCATGATCGGCGCGTTCGTCGCGCTCGGCGTGTCGATCGCGTTCGCCGACTTCGTGGTCGGGAGCGCAGCGGCAGCCTCGCTGCTCGGGCCCTCGCTCGCGCTGCGCGCCGGTGAGGCCGCGGCGTTCGGAGTCGGTGCGCTCGTGGTCGGCAGCGCGGTGCGCTTGCTCTCGGCGCGGCGCCGCTCGCTCGCGGTGATCGAGATCGCGCTCATCGCGACCTCGTTCGCGGCGCTCGTCGTCGCGCATCGCAACTACGCGATCCACCGCCCGTTCGAGATCGCCGACTGGTTCCTCGTGCGCGGTGGAAACCCCGAGTACGGCATGCTCGGCATCGGCGCGCTCGCCGGGCTCGTCATCGGGCTGCTCCTGCTCAGCGAGCGCAGCTTCCTGCGCTCCGCGGTGCACCTCGGGGTCGCGGCGTGCCTGCTCGCGCTCATCCTCGGCACCACGGCGATCGCCGGGCTCCCTCCGCCGCAGTCGGGCGGCGACGGGCTCAACCTGCGCAACGACACCGGCCGCGCGGAGCGCGAGGCGCAGGGCCAAGGGCAGAGCCAAGGCGGCGCGGGCGGGCCCGACTTCCAGGACGAGTACGATCAGTCGGGCTCGCAGACGCCGCTCGCGATCGCGCTCTTGCACGACGACTACTCGCCGCCGAGCGGCGTCTACTACTTCCGCCAGGAGTCGTTCAGCCAGTACAACGGGCGACGGCTGATCGCCGCGGGCATCTCCGGCGTCGACGACGACGTCGCGTCCGGCTTCCCGACGCGCACCATCGACATCCCCGGCGCGCCCGACACCGGCGCGTGGCGCACGACCGTCGAGACCACCGTCGGGCTGCTCGCGGAGCATCCGCGCCCGTTCGGGCTCGAGTCGCCGATCCAGCTGGTGCCCGTGGAGAACCCGGATCGCGGGCGCTTCCGGCGCACCTATCGCGTGCGCTCGGCGGTGCTCACGTCGGACGAGTGGGGCCTGCTCGGGCGCACCGCGGGGAGCCCCGCGTGGAGCGAGGAGATCCGCGCGCACTACACGCGCGGTCCGAGCGATCCGCGCTACGGCGAGCTCGCGCAGCGCATCCTCGGCGAGGTCCCCGAGGACCTGCGCGTCGATCCCATCGTGCGGGCGTTCGCGATCACGCAGTGGCTCGGCCGCGAGGGCACGTACTCGCTGCGCAGCCGCCACGCGAGCGCGGAGGATCCGACCGCGCACTTCTTGTTCGGCGATCTCACGGGGTACTGCGTGCACTTCGCGCACGCGGCCGTGTACCTGATGCGCGCGGCGGGCCTGCCGGCGCGCGTCTCGACCGGGTACATGGTGCCCGAGTCGTCGCGTCGCGGCGGCTCGGCGATCCTGATCGCGGGCGGCAACTCGCACGCGTGGCCCGAGGTCTATCTCGACGGCGTCGGATGGGTCGTCGTCGACGTCGTGCCGGAGCGCTCGCTCGACCCGCCGCCTGGTCCCGCCGACGAAGCGCTGCAGCAGCTGCTCGCCGAGATGCTGCGCGGGCTGCGTCCGCTCCCCGAAGACGGAAGCGAGGCGCCGCGCGCCTTCGATCAGATCCTCGACGACGTGCGCGGTCCGCTGGCGATCGGCCTCGCCGCGCTCCTCGGCTCGCTCGTGCTGCTCGGCTACGCGATCAAGGCGTGGCGTCGGCTCGCGGGCAGCGTCTCGCCGTCGCCGCACACCGTCTATCGCGCGGCGCTCGATCAGCTCGCGTCGAGCGGCGTGGTGCGCGAGTGGGGCGAGTCGCGCGAGGCGTTCGCGTGGCGCGTGCGCCGCGAGCTCCCGAGCCTCGCGAAGCTCACGACCTCGCACGCCGCGGTCGCGTGGGGGAGCAAGCGCAGGAGCGACGACGCGCGCGCGCTGCTCGCGACGAAGAGCGAGCTCGGGCGCGAGCTCGCGAAGACGATCCCGTGGTGGAGGCGCGCGCTCGGCGCGCTGAACCCGTACTCGTGGCTGCTGTCTCGATGATCGGCGCCGCAGGAATGAGGAACTGAGATGGACGCGACGACCAGCAGCAGCGAGAACCTTCCGTCGACGAACGGAAGTGGAGGCCTCGAGAGCGCGCACGAGGTGGCGAGCCGCCTGAAGGCGCGGCTCGGCGCGGTGGTGCGCGGGCGCGAGGACGTGATCGAGCTCGTCCTCACCGCGCTCCTCGCCGACGGCCACGTGCTGCTCGAGGACTATCCCGGCTCGGGCAAGACGACGCTCGCGCGCGCGCTCGGCGGATCGATCCGCGAGGATCAGGGCGTCGTCGGCATCGCGCCGTTCCGCCGCATCCAGTTCACGCCCGATCTGCTCCCGAGCGACATCACGGGCACGAACGTGTTCGAGCTCGAGCGCTCGAATTTCGTGTTCCGCCGCGGCCCGATCTTCGCGCACGTCGTGCTCGCAGACGAGATCAACCGCACGTCGCCGAAGGTGCAGGCCGCGATGCTCGAGGCGATGGCCGAGAAGCAGGTCACGGTCGACAACGACACCCACGCGCTCGACGATCTCTTCTTCGTCATCGCGACGCAGAACCCGCTCGACCTCGCGGGCACGTACCCGCTGCCCACGCCGCAGCTCGATCGCTTCCTCTTCAAGATCAAGATGGAGCACATCTCGCGCGACGCGGAGCTCGAGGTGCTCGCGGCGTATCCCGCGCCGCACCTGTCGCTGGCCGACGAGGTGCCTGGCGTCACGCGCCACGATCTCCTCGCCGCGCGCCGCGCGCTGCGCGCCAACGTCGCGCTCGACGCCGCGTTCCGCGAAGCGCTCGTCGACCTCGCGCGCTCGCTGCGCGACGACAAGCGCGTGCTCCAGGGCGCGTCGACGCGCTCGCTCGTGCTGATGATGCCCGCGCTCCAGGCGCGCGCGCTCGTCGCGGGGCGCGACCACGTCACCCCGCACGACCTCGAGGTGCTCGCGCCGTACGTCTTCACGCATCGCCTCGAGTGCGCGCCCGGCGTCGACGATGCCGCCTCGGTCGTGCGCGAGCACGCGAAGGCGCAGGTCGAGAAGCTCGCGCGCCGCAGCCTCAAGCGTTGAGCACCTCGATGCGCGCACGTCGTCTGATCCTGCTCGTCTCGCTGAGCGCGCTCGTCGCGAGCGGTGTGGTGCACGCGCAGGACGACGAGGGCGGCGACGACGATCTCGGCGAGCTGCTCGGGCCCGAGGCGCTAGGTGCGATCGAGCGCTTCGTCCCGCCCGGGATGGAGGCCTCGCCCGAGGAGCTCGCGGCGTGGCAAGAGGCCGATCAGGGCCACCACATCAAAGCGCGCGAGCTCGCGGAGCGCATCGTCGCGCGCAACCCGAGCTCGTACGTCGGGCACTTCGTGCTCGGCTACGTGCACCACCAGGGCGAGGCGAACTTCCCGCGCGCGCTCTTCCATCTCGATCGCGCGTACCGCCTCTACAGCGCGCGCTGGGGCGAGCCGCCGAACCCGTCCGCGCCGTGGCGCTGGCACTCGATGATGCTGCGCTTCCTCGTCTACGCGCACGCCGACCTCGAGCACTACGAGGAGCAGATCGCGTGGATGCGCCGGTTCAACGAGGTCTACGACCCCGACATGATCGGCGAGATGGCGTGGCCGCTGATGAAGCTGCGCCGCTTCGACGAGGCGCGGCAGGTCGCGCGCGCCGCGCAGGCGAGCGACTCGCCGTGGCAGGTCGAGGTCGCGCTGAACGCGCTCTGCGCGGTCGAGTTCGAGGCAGGCGACGATCGCGCGAGCTACGACGCGTGCCGGGCCGCGATGGAGCTGCGCGGCGGTGATCCGCGCTCGCAGAGCGCGGTCGACTTCACGAACTTCGCCGAGGCCGCGCGCGCCGTGTTCCGGCTCGACGAGGCGGAGCGCGTCGATCAGCTCGCCACGCAGGCGCAGGTGAGCTGGTACGGCAACCCGCACGTCGAGCTCGGCGAGCTCTACGTCCGCGAGGGACGCTTCGTCGAGGCGCTCGATCAGCTCAAGCAGGTCCCGCGGTATCGCGCGCGCCGTCCGCCGCACGTGCAGGACAGCGACCGCAACGAGGCGCGGCGCGCGCTCGCCGAGTTCTTCCTCGTCATCGGCCGCAGCCAGGACGCCGCGCGCATCGCGCATCGCGCCGTGGTCGCGCCCGATCGGCGCGGGCACAACAGCCGCGATCCCGCGCAGGACGAGGCGATCGCGGCGCTGCTCGATCGGCGCGCGCGCGTGATGGAGGCGCAGCGGCTCGTGGTCGAGTCGCTCGGCGCGCCGTTCTACGAGCGCGTCTGGGCGACCATGCAGTCGTGGAGCCTGCGGCTCGACGCGTGGAAGTCGGGGCGCCAGGCGGCGCGCGCGCTCGCCGACGACACCCGCCTCGTCGGGACGTTCATGATCGGCACGTCGCGCAGCGCGGTGCTCCCGCCGTGGCTCGCCGGCGAGCTCGTGCAGGTGCTCGGCCCCGGCGTCGCGAGCGAGGCCGTGCGACGCGCGCGCGCCGAGGATCGCCGCGAGGGCGCGGGCGCGTACTACGACGCGTTCGAGGCCGAGGCCGCGCTCGAGAGCGGCGACTCGCAGCGCGCGCGCGAGCTCGCCCTGCGCGCGCTCTCGGCGCTGCAGCCCGCGGAGACGCTGCTGCGCGCGCGCATGCACGCCATCGCGGCGGAGTCGGCGCGGCGCAGCGGCGAGATCCAGCGCGCGCTCGAGAGCTACGACGAGGCGTTCCAGACCGACCCCGGCATCTTCCCGCGCCTCGAGCTCGCGGTGCCGGTGCGCATCACGATGCGCGGCGGCGCGGTCGCGGAGCACGCCGGCGATCTCGTCGCGTCGAGCCCGCGGTTCGTGAGCTCGGAGTCGGCGCTGCGCGTCGAGATCGAGGCGAGCCCGAGCAGCGCGCGTGCGTGTCTGATCGGCGCGAGCGGCTCGGTGCTCGCGTGCGCCGAGGAAGCGCGCCGCGGGTCCGAGAGCGACGACGACTACGGCGCGCGGCTCGCGACCGCGTTCCACGCGGCGGCGTTCGCGCCGCGCATCGACCTCAGCCAAGCCGACGCGAACGGGCTCGACGGCTCGAACGTCTCGGCGCGCGATCCGCTGCGCACGCTCTTCGGCAGCGACGGCGACGGCACCGAGGTCGAGGTCGACGAGGAGTAGCCCTCACCACGCGAAGCGCCGCTCGCTCGCGATCACGACGTCGAGCGTGACGTCGCCGCGCGGCGCCGGGCGCATCGCGAGCGAGGGCAGCACCTCCGCGACACATGCGCGATGCGCGCTCCCCAGCGTGCTCTCGACGACGCTCGTGCGCGTCGGGAGCTCGCTGCGGTCGAAGCGGACGCGCGCTCGCACGATCCCTTGCTCCGCGCCCGCGCCGTGGTCGCGCGCGCATCGCTCGACGCGCTCGACGAACCCCGCCATCGCGCGATGCACGTCGAGGACGGCGCGGTCGCGATCCTCGGTCGGCGCGTGCGCCTCGACGACGCGCACCTCGCGCACCACGAGCGCGTACCACGGACGCGGCGGCGGGACGTCGGCGCGCGCGAGCGAGACGAGCGCGAGCGCGAGCGCGAGCACCGCGCAGACGATCGACGGAGCGGACGAGCGTGCGTGCACGTGGACCTCCGAGAGCGCTACGACGCGCGATCGCTCCGCAAGTTCCGTCCCTGGGCCGCCTCGGCGGACGGCTCGAGCCGCGCGAGCCGCGACTGGGCGGCCTCGGCGGCGTTTCCCCGCGTGCGAGCCGCGACTGGGCGGCCTCGGCGGCGCTTCCCCGCGTGCGAGCCGCGACTGGGCGGCCTCGGCGGCATTTCCCCGCGTGCGAGCCGCGACTGGGCCGCCTCGGGAGCGATTTCTGCGCGCGTCGGGGCCGTCGAGGCGCCTTTGGCACGCTTTCGCGTCGCGACATGCGTCCGAGGCGGCCTCGGCAGCGAATTCGCGGGATGCGAAGGGCTTCGAGGCGGCCTTGCCAGCGAATTCCCGCGATGCGGAGCCCGCCGAGGCGGCCTTGCCGGCGAGTTCCCGCGGGTGCGGAGCCCGCCGAGGCGGCCTCGGCAGCGACTGCGACCTCCGCGAACGGTGACGCCCCCGCCTCGGCGGCGATCTCACTCGAGCCAGCGCCGCACTCTGCCCGCGAGCGACTTGAGCGCCGACGGGTGCTCCGCGCTCGCGAGCTCGCCGGTGCGCGCGGAGATCGCGGCGTGGAACAGCCCTTCGACGCCCCCGGTCGCCTCGCCCGCGTAGCGATAACGAACGACGTAGAGCGGGTAGTAGACGAGCGCGGCCGCGCGGATGCGCACGTCGACCTTCGCGTAGAGCGCCGCGTGCGGCTCGCCGCGACGTCGAAGGCTCGCGCGCGCCGTCTCCTCGGCCTCCTCGCGCGGGACGTCGGGCAGCACGCGCTCGTGATCGTCGATCGCGTTCTGCGCGCCATCCTCCGAGCGCAGCGCGACCATGTCGGAGCGCGCGATGCGCACCTTCGCGCTCGGATCGATCGCGAGGTGCGCGCGCGCGAGCACGAGGATCTCGCCGTCGTGATGGCGGAACCCGCCGGTCGGGAGCACCGCCGGGCGACCGCGTCCAGTCGGCATCGTGGTGAGCCCGACGTGGAAGCCGTCGGCCGATCCCTCGAAGCGCCAGAGCGGCACGAACACGCGCTCGACGGGCCCGATCTCCGCGCGGTCGACGTCCGCGGGCCGCGCCCATCCGCGCGTCACCGCGTCGCGCGCGCGCCCGTGGCCCGCCATCGTCCCGAACGTCGCGGGGACGACGAAGGTGTCGCGCTCGTCGACGTCGATCGGGCGCGAAGGAGGCGTGACGAGCGGCGGGAACGGCATGGCGCCCATCGTACTCCGCGCGGGTCGTGCAGCTGCCGCGAGCGCGGTGCACGATGCGAGCGCGCCATGCGCTCGATCGATCCGAAGCGCGCGTTCTCGCTGCACTCGTCGCTCGGCAAGGTGGTCGGCGTCGCGATCGCGTTCGTGTGCGCGACGGGCGCGCTCGCCGCGCTCGCGCCCTCGATCGATCGCGCGCTGGTGCCCGCGTCGCGCATCGACGACGCGCGCGCTGGGGATCGTCGCGCGCGTTGGAGCGCGCTCCTCGCGTCGGCGGAGGCGCACGCGCACGGCGGGCAGGTGATCGTGCTCTCGGCGCCGCACGTCCCGGGCGTCGCGGCCGAGGCGATCGTTCGTCACGGGCCGCGACACTTCGAGCGGCTCTACCTCGATCCGCGCGACGCGCGCGTGCGCGGGCGCGGCGCCTGGTGGAACGTGCAGCGCTTCGCGCGCGATCTGCACCGCTCGCTCTTCCTCGGCGAGAACGTCGGCATCTTCGTCGTGGGCGCGCTCGCGGCGCCGCTCCTCGTCTCGACGCTGAGCGGCCTCGTGCTCGGGCTGCGCACCAAGCAGCGCTGGCGCGTCCGCTGGCGCGCCGGTCGCGAGCGCGCGCTGCGCGACGCCCATCGTGTCGTCGGGCTCGCGCTCGCGGTGATGGCGCTGCTCTGGGGCGCGACCGGCGCGTGGTACTGGGCCGAGCTGATGCTCGGCTGGGCGCACGTCTCCGTGATCCCCGGGCTGCCGCAGGTCGAGGCGCGCGCCGGCGCGCAGCCGCGCGAGCTCGACGAGCTCGTCGAGCTCGGCGAGGCCGCGTACCCCGAGCTCGTCGTCGACTCGATCGCGCTGCCGACCGCCCGCCGTCCCGTGCTCTCGCTGCTCGGGCACGACGGCAGCGTGCTGGCGCGCGATCAGGCGTGTCAGGTGTTGGTCGAGCCGTACGAGGGACGCGTGCTCGGCGTGTGGAGGCCGGACGCGATGGGCGTCGCCGAGCGCTGGGCGCACGCCGCCGATCCGCTGCACTTCGGCGAGCTCGGCGGCACGCCGACGCGCGTCGCGTGGGGCGTGATGGGCCTCGCCGTCGCGATCGTCGCCGGCGTCGGCCCGTGGATCCGGTGGCGACGGCGCCGCGCGTGATGATCAGGTCGCGCTCGCGGCGTGCACGGTCGCGCGCGCGACGCGCGAGGACGTGCCCACGACGAGCGCGTCCTCGACCAGCCCGCGAAGGCGATGGGGACGATCGCTCGCGTCGCCGCCCACGCGGAAGCGATGCGTGAGGAGCGCGCCGAAGTACGCGGCGACGCCGCCGAGGAGCGCGCCCGCGAGCACCGGCCGGCGCCCCGCGGCGAACACGGCGGCGCCGGAGAGCGCGCCCGAGACGCAGCGCCCCGCGAGCGACGGGGGCGCGAGGCGGCTCGGCACGCCCGGCAGCATGTCGCCGACCAGCTCGGCCCACATCGAGAGCCGCAGCGCGCGGCGCAGCGCGGGCCGCTGGAGCGCCCGCCACGCCGCGCTCTCCTGCGCGATCCCGGCGTTTTCCGCGTGCTTCGCGAGCTGCGCGATCGGCGCTGCAGCGCGCCCGCCGGAGAGCGCGCCGAGCAGGGTCGCGCGCAGCACGGTGCGCGCGAGACTCGAAGGAGCCGCCGTGTCCATGCCCTGAGCGGAGAGCAACTCGGAGGCCGAGAGGGAGGGACGCGCGCTCACCGAAGTACATCGAGCCGCTGGAGGCCTGTCGATGCGTGAGCTGATCCCGCTCTTGTTCCTCGGGGCGTTCGTCGCCGTTCCGATCGCGCTGGTCGTCGCGTTCGTGCAGCTCCGCGCGAAGGCGCGGCGCGCCGCGCAAGAAGGCCCGTGGAGCGCGCTCGCGCAGCAGCTCGGCGGGCGCTTCGAGGGCGGCCGCATCTTCGTGGACCGCGGCGCGTATCAGCTCACGCTCGACACGAAGCTCGTGTCGGTGATGCAGGCCGCGTCGACGCCGTACTACCCGGACGGCGGCACGTTCACCGAGGCGCGCGTCGCGTTCGATCCGCGCGGCACCACCGCGATCCTGCCCTCGCCGGACGCCGTCCCGCTGAAGCTCGAGCTGCACGAGCTCTCGCGCATCCCCGCGCTCGCGACGCTCGCCGAGCTCACGCGGCTGCCCGCCGGCACGCGCGTGTTCCTCGGCGCGAAGGACGCGCGCGTCGTGATGCACGGCGCGATCGTCGACGCGAGCGTGATCGGCGCGGCGATGCGCTCGCTCGACACGCTCGCGCAGGGCGTGTCGGCGAGCGGACCGCTCGCGCAGATCGCGTGATTCACTCGGTGCGCTGGTCCTGCGGAACCAGGATGCGCGCCTGGTACGGCCCGACGCTCACGTCGATCGCGCCGCCCGCGCCCACGGTGAACGTCGTCTCGGGCTCGAGGAGGTCGACCAGCACGGTGCCCTCCGATGCGTCGAGCGCGTTGCGGCGCGCCGCGTCGGTCATCGAGCTCGCGTGGCCGCCCTGCGCGTTGATCACGACGAGCGCGTAGTCGCCCTCGCTCGTCTCGCGCTCGAACGCGACGACACCCGCGTCGCCCGCGTCTCCGGTCGCCTCGGTCGTGTAGACGAGCTCGAAGTCACCGTGGGTGAGCGCGCGATATCCGCGGCGGATGCGCGTCAGTCGCGCGATCCACTGGAAGGTCTCTCCGTCGGTCCGATATCCGCTCCACCAGAGCGGCTCTCGGTTCATCGGATCGTTGCCGCCCGCATACTCCTGCTCGGTCCCGTAGTAGATGCAGGGGATGCCGTCCTCGGTGAGCAGATAGGCGAGCGCGGCGCGCATCGCGGCCGGGCCCTGCTCGTCGGGGCGGTCGTAGAGGAAGCGCGGCACGTCGTGGTTGTCCATGAAGTTCACGAGCAGGTCGCGCGGCGCGACGCCGACGCCGCCGGGCTGCGGCTCGGTGCCGTAGTTCACGCCGCGCTGCTCGTAGAGCGAGCGGATGCGATCGGTCGGTCCACCGCGCTGGAACACGTCGCCGAAGACCTGGAACTTCTGCGAGAAGTAGAAGACGGAATCGAGACGTCCGGGGCGCGTGTAGCTCCCGATGAGCGCGTCGTCTCCGTCGAACGCCTCGCCGAACATGAAGAAATTCTCTTTGCCCGCGGCGGCGAGACGCTCGCGCACGCGCGGCGCGAAGTCGTCCCAGAACTCGTATTCGACGTGCTTGAGCGTGTCGATGCGGAACCCGTCGATGTCCGTCATCAGCACCCAGCGCACGTAGGAGTCGACCATCACGTCGCGCACTTCCTGGCGCGTGGTGTCGAGATCCTTGAGCCCGCCCGGGAAATCTCCGAGCAGCGTCATCTCGCGCACCAGCGACTGGCACGCTGCGTCGCCGCCGGGGCAGTCCCAGTGCGTCACTCGCCCGCGCCGGTTGTACATCGACGGATCCGCGAGCACGGCCGGGTTGGGGCGCACTCGGAAGATCTCGGGCATGTCGAAGAAGCGAATCGTCGCGGGGCCGCTCTCGCCGAGCGAGGTCCAGCCCTGGATGCCGCGAGGATCGTAGTCGGGATCGTACTCGCTGATGCGCGTCACCGGGCTGCCGCCGCCCGAGCCCGCGACGGTCTCGTCCGGCTGACCGTTGCCATTGATGTCGTAGTAGAAGATCTGGCCCATGTGGTTCGTGACGATGTCGAGGATCACGAGCATCCCGCGCTCGTGCGCCGCGTTCACGAACCCGCGCAGGCTGGCCAGATCGCCGAAGTGCGGGTTGAGGCGCTCGAGATCGACCGCCCAATAGCCGTGATAGGCGTCGAACCCAGCGTCGTAGTCGACGTTGAGCACGATCGGGCTGATCCACAGCGCGGTGACGCCGAGCTCCTCGAGGTAGTCGAGCTGATCGACGATGCCCTGCCAGTCGCCGCCCTGATAGCGCGCGAGCGCGCCGGGCTCGAGGCGGTAGTCCGTCGACGCGTCGCCGTTGGCGAATCGATCGGTGAGGAGCTGATAGATGATCTGATC
Source organism: Sandaracinus amylolyticus (assembly GCF_000737325.1). NCBI lineage: Bacteria > Pseudomonadati > Myxococcota > Polyangiales > Sandaracinaceae > Sandaracinus > Sandaracinus amylolyticus. The sequence goes on along the minus strand of NZ_CP011125.1, from coordinate 5,402,639 downwards.
GCGCCACTCCGTCGTGTTCGTGCGAACCACGACGTCGCGCACGCCGTCGAGCTCGCCTTGCACGCACGAGCTCGCGCAGAGCGAGGCGGTGAGCGCAGTGGCAGTCAGGAAGATCTTGTGTGCTGCGTTCATGATCGTTCTCCCTGATCTCAAGGCGCGTAGCTGGAGCTCGAGAACCACCACTCGACGGACACTCCGAGGAAGTGCTCGAGGTCCTCGCGCGAGCGCGGATCGGCGTCGTTGTACAGGCGCTGCGCGCCCTCGTCGCGCGCCGTGAGCACGTAGTGCAGCCGGATGTGCGGGCGCGTGTAGCTGCCGCGGCCCCACGGCGAGACGAACGGGATGAACCCGAACTTGAACACCGCGCCGCCCTCGGGGTCGCCGCTGATCTCGTTGAGCGCGGTCGTCTGCATGCCCTGGAAGCTCAGGTCCGCCTGGAGGCCCGCGAAGCGTCCGAGCCACACGATCGGGCGCACCGAGATCGCGCCCTCGGAGATCGCGCTGCGATCGAAGACCGACGGATCCGCGTCGCGGAAGAGGCGCCACCACGCGCCGAGCATCACGCCGATGCCGATGTCGTTCGACTCGTTCCACTCCCAGTTCGCCGAGAGCGCGAGCCGGATCTCCTCGGCACGCCCCGTCGAGATCACGGTGCCGGTGCGGAACGGGACGCCGAGCGGGTCGTACGCGCCGAGCCCGCGCCCGTAGCGGAAGAACAAGTTCGCGAACGTGCGCTGGCTCCCGATGTACCCGCCGACCTGTGCTCCGAGCACATATCCCGAGTCCTCGGGAAGCCCCTCGAGCGTTCCGTCGGGACGGCGACGCTCACCCGCCGCGAGGAAGTGCTGCTCGCCGTAGAGCACGGCCTTGAGGCCCATGTCGGCGAAGCGCCCGAAGGGCCACCACGTCGCGCGGCCCGCGACGACGATGCGCGGGCGATCGAGCACGAACACTTCGTCGGGCAGGAAGCCCGCGCGCGCTGGGAAGAGATCGACCTGCCGCTGGAAGGGATTGTTCGGCTGCGACATGCCGACCGAGAGCGCGAACTCGAGGTCGTCCTCGAACGCATAACGAAGACCGCCGCCGACCATGTTGAGGTTGTCGAGCGGCCAGAAGTTCATGAGGTAGACGTCGTCGCCGCGGACCATCCGCGAGCCGCCCCAGATCGACAGGCCGCTCACCAGGATGTTGCTCGCCTCGGCGAAGAGGTTGCGGATCGCGATGCGCTCGTCGAACTCGCCGTCGTAGTGGAAGAGCGGCCCGGCGTACGCGACGGTCGCGACGATGCGCGTGTCGATGCCGAACATGCGGTCCTCGCGGCGCAGCTCGATCTCGGCGTAGGTGTCGTCCTCGTCGACGCGCGGCGCGAACGAGACGATGCGCGACTGGCGACCGGTGCGGCCCTGCAGATCCGACGCGGCGACCACGCGGCCGTACGAGCCGAACTGGAAGCCGCTCCAGAAGTCGTCGCCGTCTTCTTCGTCGCCGTCTTCGTCGTCGTCGTCCGCATCGCCGGCGTCGGACTCGGTCGAGCGCGCCTCGGCGAGCGCGCCCTCGGGCGGCGCCTCGGCGTCCTCGGCGGCGTCGATCACCGCGTCGGCGGCGGCGGCTTCCTCGCTCGGCTGGGTCTCCAAGCCGCTCGGCTCGGCCGGCTCGAGCGGCTCTCCGGGCGGCGGCGCGTCCTGCGCTCGGGCCGAAAAGGCTGGCAAAACGAGCGTCAGAAGCGTGACGCAGACCAGGGAGACTACGTTGCGCACGGCGCGGACGATACTCGATCGGAGAGCCGGTGGAAACGGGATCGAAACCGCGCTAAGTCGAAATCGCGCGCCGCCGGGTGCGCGACGATGACCACCACCGCCTGAACCGAGCGCTCGAGCTTCTCTCCCGCCCCGGCGATCCGCGCGATCGGCGCGTGCCGGGCCTCGGAACGGTGGTGTTCATGTCTGGTTCGATGTCGTCGCGCCTCGTGGAGGCGCGCGGGCTCTCGTTCGCGTTCGGCGACGGAGCGCCGCTCTTCGAGTCGTTGGATCTCTCGCTCGCGCCCGGCTGGCACGGGCTCGTCGGTGAGAACGGCGCAGGCAAGACGACGCTGCTGCGTCTGATCGCCGGTGAGCTCGCGCCCGACGCGGGCCGTGTGATCGTGGTCGATCACGCGCTCGTCGTGCTCTGCCCGCAGCGCGTCGACGAGATCGACGCGCACGTGCGCGAGCTCGCGTCGCGCGACGACGGGGACGCGCAGCGGCTGCGCGCGACGCTCGCGCTCGACGTCGGCTCGCTCGCGCGCTGGGCGACGCTCTCGCCCGGCGAGCGCAAGCGTTGGCAGGTCGCGGGCGCGCTCGCGCGCGAGCCGGACGTGCTGCTGCTCGACGAGCCGAGCAATCACCTCGACGCCGATGCGCAGCGCGCGCTCGCGCGTGCGCTCTCGCGCTTCCGCGGCGCGGGTGTGATCGTCTCGCACGATCGCGCGCTGCTCGATGCGATCACCGCGCGCACGATCCGCCTCGACGCGCGACGCGCGCGAGTCTGGGAGGGCGCGTACTCGGACGCGCGCGAGGCGTGGATCGCGGAGGAGGACGCACGCCGCACGGAGCGCGAGCTGCTGCGCGATCGCGCGAAGAAGGAGGCGCGGAAGCTCGAGCACGTGCGGCAGGAGAGGGCGCGCGCGGAGTCGATGCGTTCGACGTCGAAGCGGATGCGCAACCCGGGCGACTCCGACTCGCGCGGGATCCTCGCGCAGACGCGCGCCGACTGGGCGGAGGCGCGCCTCGCGCGCAGCGCGGCCGTGCGGCGGGGCGCGGTCGAGCGCGCGGAAGAGCGCGTCGAGGCGCTCGGCCCCGTCACGAAGGCGAAGGGGCGCTCGGTGCTCTTCGCGTACGAGAGCTCGGCGAAGAGCGTCGTGCTCGCGATCGACGCGGAGGAGGTGCGCGCGGGCGAGCGCGTGATCTTGCGCGACGTGCGCCTCTCGCTCGGGAGGCACGATCGCGTGCGCCTCGAGGGACCGAACGGCGCGGGCAAGACGACGCTGCTCCACGCGCTGATGGCGAACGCGAGCGCGCGCGTGCTCTTCGTGCCGCAGGAGATCGCGCGCGAGGAGACGGCGCGCACCGTCGCGTCGCTGCGTGCTCTACCCGGCGATGCGCGCGGTCGCGCGATGTCGTTGCTCGCGGCGCTGGGCGCCGATCCCGCGCGCGTGCTCGCGTCACCCGAGCCCTCGCCGGGCGAGGCGCGCAAGCTCGCGATCGCGCTGGGTCTCGCGACGGAGGTGCACGCGGTGGTGCTCGACGAGCCCACGAACCACCTCGATCTGCCGTCGATCGAGCGGCTCGAGGAGGCGCTCGAGCGCTACCCGGGCGCGCTGCTCGTGGTGACGCACGACGCGCGCTTCGCGGCGAAGATCGCGAACGAAGCGTGGCGCATCGAGGGCGAGCACGTCGTGCGCGCGCCGATGTGATCCGTCGTCGCCCGTGCGCGCTCGAGTCGCGGCTCGTGGGGCGGACCGCCTCTCGAGAACGTGATCGAGCGCGCTGGCGCGTCCATCGCATCGCGTTTCGTGCATGGAGCCGGCGCACGCGATCGACCACGCCGCCTCCGATCCATCACGCCCGCTCGAACGGAGGTCGTCGTGAAGATCGTCGTGATCGGAGGCACGGGTCTCATCGGATCGAAGCTGGTCGCGCGGCTGGAGGCGCGCGGCCACGAGGCGGTCGCGGCCGCGCCGAACACCGGCGTGAACACGATGACGGGCGAGGGGCTCGCGGGCGCGCTCGAGGGCGCGCAGGTCGTCGTCGACGTGTCGAACTCGCCCTCGTTCGAGGCGGACGCGGCGATGTCGTTCTTCACGACCTCGACCCGCAACGTCCTCGACGCCGAGAAGGCCGCGGGCGTGCGGCATCACGTCGTGCTCTCGGTGGTGGGCACCGAGCGGCTCACGGAGAGCGGCTACTTCCGCGCGAAGCGCGCGCAGGAGGACATCATCAGCGCGTCGGGCGTGCCCTACACGATCGTGCACTCGACGCAGTTCTTCGAGTTCGTGAAGGGCATCGCGGACGCGGCGACCGTCGGCGACACCGTGCGCCTCACGCACGCGCGGGTGCAGCCGATCGCCGCGGACGACGTCGCGGAAGCGATGGCGAGCGCCGCGCTCGGCGCGCCGAAGAACGGCGTGCTCGAGGTCGCGGGCCCCGAGCAGTACGGCCTCGACGACCTCGTCAGCAAGGCGCTGGTCGCGCGAGGCGACGCGCGTCGTGTCGCGCGCGACGAAGACGCCGGCTACTTCGGCGCGCACGTGGAGGAGACGACGCTCGTGCCCGGCGAGGGCGCGCTCGTCTTCGCGACGCGCTTCGACGACTGGCTCTCGCGCTGATCTCAGTAGTCGGTCGGGTGCACGTACGGGTGGCTCCAGAGCGTCACCTGGAGCAGGCACGACTTCACCCACGCCTGGTGCATGCGCTCGACCTGCTCGGGCGCGTCGCCCTTCCTCGCGAGGAACGGGCGCAGCGTGTGCGTCACCGGGAACACGAGCAGGAAGAGATCGCGGAACGGCACGATCGGCGCCGCGCTCGCGCCGTCGGTGCGGTTCTTCTTCACGCGGTGGTGGCGCAGCGCGATCTCGTGCTGGTAGTCGAGCCACTTCTGGTCGTGCTCGGCGCGCGCGGTGTCGAGGATCCACTGGCCGAAGCGCTTGCGCACCGCGTCGAGGTAGCCGGGGAGCGGCGCGCGCGTCGTCGCGTCGGAGAACGACGCCAGCAGGTGCGGTTGGCTGCCGACGAAGCCGTACCAGACGTCCAGGATCGCGTCGGTCTGATCGGCGAGCACGCGCTCCGACGCGCGCAGCGCCGCGACGTCGTCGTCGCCGAAGAGCACCGAGCGCTTCATGCGCTCGAAGTCGTCGAGCGTGATCGGAGAGCGCGCGAGCGAGCTGCTGCCGTACGTGTAGCCGGGGATCGTCATGACGTGCTTTCTCCTCCGCGGGACGGAGCCCGCCCTTCGTCCGCGAGCGAGCGGCTCGCGGGAACGCGTGCGTGGTGGCGAGGTGCTCAGCGCGAGCGCGTGAGCGCGTCCCAGTTGCTCGCCGCGAGCTCGGCCGAGGCGGGGACCTGATCGACGCAGTCGAGACGCAGCTGGTCGTTCGCGAGCGGCGCGTCGACGAGCGCGCAGTGGTGCGGCTTGCCTTCGCCCGGGTGCGCGTTCGCGCGGAAGTGCGTGCACCCGAGGCACATGCGGCTCACCGGGATCTGCTCTCGCTCCTGCAGCGTGCGGATCATCTTGAGCAGCCCGCGATAGAACGCGGCCTGCTCGTCGGGCTCGAGCGCTTCCACCGCGGTCGCGAGGAAGTCGGGCCAGCCGGCGGCGCGCTTCGCCTCGCGGCGCCCACGCGCAGTGAGCGCGAGCAGCGTGGCGCGCGCGTCGTCGGGGTCGACGAGCTTCTCGACGAGGTCCTTCTCGACCAGCGTGCGCGCCGACTCGCTCACGCCCGGGAGCCGCAGCGCGAGGCGCGCCGCGAGCGCCGACGGGCGCATCGGACCGGCGGTGAGCAGCGTCGCGAGGATCTGCCCCTGCGTGGGCGAGAGACCGCGCTCGCCCGCGGCCTGCGAGGACTGGTGCTTGAGCGCGAGCCCGATCTTCGCGAGGCCGCTCGCGATGCGCTGATCGAGCGGCTCGGTGTGGTCGTCGAAGAACGACCCGGGCGGCGGCGCTTGCTCCATGCGTCGTGAAGATGCTTCGGAGTCCGAAGTACGTCAATCGAATTGCTTCGGACTCCGAACTATCTCGTGCTGGAGATGTGCGCGGCGCGCGACTAGATCGCGCGCATGGACGTGTTCGTGGTGCGTCACGCGATCGCGGAGGACGCGGCGCCAGGGCAGGACGACGCGCAGCGCGCGCTGACGCGTGATGGTCGCCGGCGCTTCGAGCGCGCGGTGAAGGGGCTCCGCGCGCTCGACGTCACGTTCGAGCGCGTGCTTCACAGCCCGTGGAAGCGCGCGGTCGAGACCGCCGAGCTGCTCGCGCCCGTCGTCAGCGGCCCCCTCGAAGAGACGCCGCTGCTCGCGAAGGCGCCGTCGCCCGCGCTCTACGAAGCGCTCTCGCGACACACCGAGGAGGGCCCGATCGCGGTCGTCGGGCACCAGCCCTGGCTCGGCGAGGCGATCGCGTGGCTCGTGCTCGGCGACACGAAGCACGGCGGCACGATCGATCTGAAGAAGGGCGGCGTCGTGTGGCTCGAGGGCGAGCCCAAGCGCGGCGAGATGCGGCTGCGCGCGCACCTGCCTCCGCGGGTGCTGCGCGCGCTGCGGTGATCACTCGGCGGGCGCGGGGGTCGGCATTCGCGTGCTCGGCACCGCGGGCGTCGGCGCGGCACCGCCAGGCAGCTTCGCCGCGGGCTGCGCCGGGATCTCGGTGCGCGCCTGCGACGCCTCTTGCGCGACCGCGCGCGTGCTCGGCGCCGAGGGGGTCTCGAGGATCACGCGCGAGCTGCGCTGCCACGTGAGGTACGCCCACGCCCACTCGAAGAGCACCGCGAGCCGATTGCGGAACTCGACGAGGAACATGACGTGGATGAAGAGCCAGAGGACCCACGCGACGAAGCCGGCGAGCTTCACGCGTCCGATCTCGGCGATCGCCTTCGCGCGTCCGATCGTCGCCATCGAGCCCTTGTCGCGATACCGGAAGGGCAGCCGCTCCTGGCCCTTCACCGAGCGCACGATGTTCTTCGCCGCGTGGCGTCCGGTCTGCAGCGCGAGCTGCGCGACGCCGGGGAGCATCTTGCCGTCCTGCTCCTTCGAGATCAGGTCGCCGAGCATGAAGATCTCGGGGCGCGCGGGCACGGTGCAGTCGTCCGCGACCTTCACGCGTCCGGCGCGATCGAGCTCGGTGCCGAGGTCCTTCGTCAGCGGGCTCGCGCGCACGCCTGCGGCCCAGAGGATCGTGTTGCTGCGCACGACCTCGTCGCCCATGTGCACGCAGCCCTCTTCGATCTTCGTGACCTTCGTCGAGAGGCGGACCTCCACGCCGAGCCGCTTCAGCTCGGCGAGCGCCTTGTCGGACAGCTCGGGCGCGAAGGTCGGCAGGATGCGCGGGCCCGCCTCGACCAGCACGACGCGCGTCGTGGTGGGATCGAAGTGGCGGAAGTCCTTCGCGAGCGTGCGCCCCGCGATCTCCGCGAGCGCGCCCGCGAGCTCGACCCCGGTCGGGCCCGCGCCGATCACGACGAACGTCGTCAGCTCGCGGCGACGCGCGGGATCGGGCTCGCGCTCCGCGCGCTCGAACGAGCGGAGGATGTCGTTGCGGACCTCGATCGCCTCGCCGAGCGACTTGAGACCGGGCGCGTGCGCGGCCCACTCGTCGTGGCCGAAGTACGCGTGCGTCATGCCGGTCGCGACGACGAGGTAGTCGTACGCGAGCTTCGAGCCGTCCTCGAGCCAGACCTCGTGCGCCGCGGGATCGATGCGCGCGACCTCCCCCATGAGCACGGTCGCGTTGCGCTGGTGCGCGAGCAGGCGGCGGATCGGCGACGCGATGTCGGGCGCCGCGAGCGCCGCGGTGGCGACTTGATAGAGGAGCGGCTGGAAGAGGTGGTGGTTGCTGCGGTCGACCAAGGTCACGCGCACCGGAGCGCGCCGGAGCGCGCGCGCCGTCGCGAGCCCGCCGAAGCCTCCACCGAGGACGACGACGTGAGGTTCTTCCTTGCGCAGCATGGTTTCTCCTCGGTTTCCGGCCCGTAAATGGACCCGACGACGCGGTGCGTCAAGCGCGCGTCATCGCCGGTCCTCTCCCAACATGGCAAGCGGTCCCCGGAGGCGCGAGCCGTCTTGCGCGAACCGCGCCAGCGCAGGCCGAACGCCTCATCGTAGCCGCTCGAAGAGCGCGAGCGGAGGGTCCCACGACACGCGTGCTCGCACGCGAAGAGCCTCGAATGGTCGCGCCGCTGCAACAAGAGCGGACGCGTGCAGTCGATCGCAAGAACGGACAAGCACCGCGACCGGGCTCGTGGCACCCGTGGGATGCGCATCCGCCGGGGGGCGATGCGCGAGCACAAGATCGAACAAGCGATGCGACGAGCGCGTGGCGACTTGCCGTCCTGGACGACGCGGTGGGCGCCTCTCGCGGGACGCGAGGAGGAGACCCGTCTGCGCGAGCAGTTGGGGGGTGACATGAGCCAGCGGAACGCACGTGGACTGAGCGTCGCGCTCTCGCCGAGCGACGCCGCGCCGAGCGAGGCATCGTCGGCGCCGCGCGGTCTGACGCGCGCGACCGCGCGTCGCGCGCGCGTGATGATCGTCGACGACAACGCCTGGCTGCTGCGGACCATCGCGGACGTGCTCGCGCGTGCGGGGCTCACGGTGGTGCCGCTGAGCGATGCGCGCGTCGCGCTCGAGCTCGCGTCGCGCGTCTCGTTCGACGTCGTGCTGGTCGATCTCGAGATGCCCGACGTCGACGGTGCGCGCGTGCTGCGCGACCTCTGCCGCGTCGCGCCGTCGACGAAGCGGTTCCTGATGACGAGCTCGAGCGACGAGGCGCGCATCGCCGAGCTCACGCCGTTGGTCAGGCGTGTGCTGCGCAAGCCGTTCACGCCGGATGCCCTGCTCGGGGCCCTTCACGAAGAGGGAGTGGTGCGCGAGGTCGGGACCAGGGCATGATGCGCCGAGCGAAGGGCGCGCGTCGGGGGGCGCCGCGGTCTTCGCGAGGGTCGAGGGAGAGAACGACGAGGATGCGCGTACGCGGGTGATCGGGGGATCACCGCGCGTACGGCGAACGCTGCGGGGGCGTGGGGGCGCGTCCGCAGCGAACGTCCGGCGATGCGAGCGAGGTGGGGCCTCGCGAGGATCGTCGGGTCGCGATGCCGGCCGGGGCCTGGGGGGGAACCGGCCGGCATCGCGAGCGCGGAGACACGTACCAGGGGGACCTCCGCCACGGGCGCGGGAGCGCTGGCTCCCGCGCCCGTGCGCGGCGGATTGGACAGGAGACACACGTGCATCGATCCCGAACCGCGTCGAGCTCGTCGCTGCGCGTCGTCGCGCGCGAAGAGGCGCAGTCGACCGCACCGAGCGCGGCGCTCGCGCAGCTGGTGTCGGACGCCGTGAGGATCGAGCGCGCGCCGCACGATCGCGCGCGATCGCTGAGCCGGATGCCGTGGACCGAGTCGTCGTTCGCGTCGGTACGGAGGAGCCGCGGCGCGGCGCTCACGCGCAGCAGCGAGATCGAGATCGACGTCCGGATCGAGAAGACCGCCGTTCACCCGGTGTGCCCCGCGCCCTCGTGCCCGCCGCGCAGCGAGCGACGGCGCGTGCAGGCGATGGCGAGCGCAGGCATCGCCGTGTTCGAGTGGAGCCCGAACGGCGACCGCCTCCACGTCGAAGGCGCGCTGCACGAGGGCGTCGAGGGCGCGACGTGCCGCGACGCGCTCGTGTCGTGCTTCGATCCCGCGCAGCGCGCGGCGCTGGCGCGCGCGCTCGAGGACGCCGCGCGCTCGCAGCAGCGCATCGAGATGGAGCTGCGCGTGCACGGTCGCGACGAGTGGCTGCTGCTGCGCGGTGAGGGGCGCGCGGAGCCGACGCCTCACGTGATCGGCGCGCTCGTCGACGTCACCGACGCGAAGCGGCGCAGCGAAGCGCTCGCGCAGGCGCTCGAGGCCGAGCGCGCGTCGCGGCACGAGGCCGAGCGCGTGAACCGCGCGCACGAGGAGTTCGTCGCGATGCTCTCGCACGAGCTGCGCGGGCCGCTCTCGGCGGTCCTCGGCTGGGCGCAGATCCTTCGCTCGGGGGCGTGCGATCAGCCGACGCTCGCGAAGGCGATCGAGGTGATCGAGCGCAACGCGCGGGCGCAGGAGCGCATCGTCTCGGACCTGCTCGACGTCGCGCGCGCGCTCGCGGGCAAGCTGCTGCTCGATCGCGGGCGCCTGCGCGTCGCGGATCCGGTGCGCGTGGTCGTCGAGGGGCTCCGCGCCGCGGCCGAGCGCGCGCAGGTGGAGCTCTCGTTCGGGCCGATCGCGCGGGATGCGTTCGTGCTCGCGGACGTGTCGCGCGTCGAGCAGATCGTCTCGAACCTCGTCTCGAACGCGCTGAAGTTCACGCCGCCCGGCGGGCGCGTGCGGGTGTCGGTCGAGCGCACCACGGAGGTCGCGCGCATCGTCGTGGAGGACACCGGGCGCGGGCTCGACGCCGAGGTGCTGCCGGTGCTCTTCGTGCGGTGGCGTCAGGTGCGGCGGAGCGACTCGAAGCGCGGCGGGCTCGGGCTCGGGCTCTCGATCGTGAAGCAGCTCGTGGAGCTGCACGAGGGGCGCGTCAGCGCGACGAGCGAGGGAGTCGGGCGCGGGAGCACGTTCGTCGTCGAGCTCCCGCTCGTCGGGGTGACCGAGAGACCGGACGCCGTGCTCGCGCCGATGGAGGCGAGCACCGCGCTCGCGGGTCGCCGCGTGCTCCTCGTCGACGAGGATCGCGACGCGGTCGAGCTCGCGTCGCGCGCGCTGCGCGCGTCGCACGCGGAGGTCGTGGCGACGTCGTCCGAGGACGATGCGTGGCGCGAGCTCGAGAGCGGCGGCCCGTGGGACGTGCTCGTCGCGGAGCTCGGCGCGCCCGACGAGCGCGGCCGATCGCTCGTGCATCGGTGGCGTCTGCGCGAGCGCGAGACGGGCGCGCCGCACCTGCCCGCGCTCTGCGCGTCGGTGTACGCGCGCGCGGTCGATCGTCAGCGCGCGCTCGATGCGGGGTTCGACGAGCACGTCGTGAAGCCCGTCGCGTCGCACGCGCTCGTCGCGGCCGTCGCATCGCTCGTGTCGGGAGCGCGGGTCCCTCGATGAAGTCCGCCGCTCTCGGGCCTTTCGCCGCGCTCCGCGCGCATAGGTGCTGAAGGACGCGGGGGGCAGATGCGACCGATCGGCAGTGTACGCGTCGAGTACGTGAGGGACGGGCGCGGCGTCGAGCTCGCGCGAGTCGAGCTCGGAGCGCCGAGCTGGTGGGTGAGCATGGCGGAGGGGCTCGTGCTGCTCCTCGTCGTGCGAGGGGAGGGCACGGCGCGCTGCCGCGGCGAGCGCATCGTGCTGCACGAGGGCCTCGCACGACTATGCATGCCGCACGAGGTCGCGGTCGTGGAGACCGAGCGCACTCCGATCGCGCTCGCGTTGTTCCAGGTCCCGCGCGCGCTCTTGCGGAGCGCGGCGGAGCGTGCGGAGCGCTTCGAGGTGAGCCCCACGCTCGCCGCGCTCGCCTCCGACGTGGCCTCGCGCTGGCAGCGCGATGCGCGTGACGGCATCGACGACGCGCTCACCGAGATGCTCGCGCTCCTCCCGAGCGCGCGCACGATCGCGGCGGAGCGACCGCGTCGCTCGGTGCTCGAGCCGGGCGCGGTGCGTCGCGCGCGGCTGTACCTCGAGAGCCGGTTCCGCACGACGCCGACGCTCGACGATCTCGTGGCCGAGAGCGGGGCGAGCAAGTTCCACCTCGCGCGCTCGTTCCGCGCGTACCACGGCGTGCCGCCGCACACGTACCTCAACTACTACCGGCTCGCCGTCGCGCGCACGCTGATCGCGAGCGGCGCGCGCGGCTCGGACGCGGCGGTCGCGACGGGCTTCGCCGATCAGAGCCACTTCAGTCGCTCGTTCCGCAAGCTGATCGGCGTCTCACCGCTCGCCTACGCACGCGTCGGCGATACGCGCACGACGGGTCGGGGCTCGTCGGTGCGGCGCGTGCCCGACGCGCGAAGCGGCGACGGCGGCGGACCACGCGCCTCGTCGGAAGAGGGCGCCTGATGGGCCAGCGGATCGCGCTCTCGGCGGGCGTGGCGGAGGTCGTCGCGCGCGCGTGCGAGCTCGGCGAGCTGCTCGCGGAGTCGGAGCGCGTGCACGCGCTCGCGCTCGTGGAGCGAGTCCGTCGAACGATGCGGCGCCGCGCGTCGAGCGATGCGCTCGCGTCGCTCGCGTGCGCGCTCGTCTGGGGCGGACAGCTCGGCGTCCCGCCGGAGCGGGCCGCCGTCGCGAGCCTGCGCGCGACGCGCGCGCGCATCGACACCGCGTGCGTCGAGCTCATGGCGATCGGCGCGGCCGAGGGCGCGGGCTCGGCGGCGGTGTCGCTCGCGAGGCGATCGGTGGCGCGCGCGGTGGTGCGCGCGCTCGAGCTGCCGGTGATCGCGGAGCGACGCGTCGACACCGTGCTGGCCGGCGCGCTGGTGCGCGAGCTCGTGTGGTGGCGGGCGCGCGCGGGCGTTCGCCCTCGTGCGCGGCGGCGCCCGGCGCGAGCGGCGCACGTCGTCGTGATCTCCGCGGACGCGTCGGTGCGCGATGCGCTCGCGATCCACGTCGAGAGAGCCGGCGCGAGGGCGTCGACGGCATCGGCGATCGCCGACGTGCACGTGCTGCTCGACGCGCTCTTCGTCGACGCGATCGTGTGCGGCGACGACGCGCTGCACGACGCGCTCGCGTCGGGGTGCGCGATGCGCGACGGCGCGCCTCCGATCGTCGCGGTGCGAGCGCGCGAGCTCGACGCGGTGCGCGACGCGATGATCATCGCGCAGATGGTCCGGACCTCCGGCGAGGGCTGAGCGCCCGAAACGCACGAAGGCCGCGCGGTCACCCGCGCGGCCTTCGTCGTTCGAGCTGTCGCGCGTTCAGTACGCGCCGGCCTCGAGCCCGCCGATGACGTTGCGCAGCGGCGCGGGCGCGAGCTGCGGGCTCGCGCTGCGGTTGCGCTCGCACTCCACGGCCCAGAGATAGAAGCACGTGTAGTAGACGCCCTTGAGGTAGCCCGAGACCGCCCAGAACGTGTTCGTCAGCGTGAAGAACACGAGGATGCCGGCCGCCGGGTGCACGTTCATCGCGAGCCACGAGTACGCCGCGTACGCGGGGACGATCGTCACCGCGCTCAGCAGCCACGACACGAGGCCCATGCCGACGACGCCCACGCCGACCTGCGTCGGGTCGTTCTCCATCAGCGCCTTGCTCCGCTTGAGCGCCGCGAAGAAGCCCTGCTGCTCGACCACGAGCGCCGGCATGATCACGTAGGTCGCGGTCGTCCAGATCATCCGGATGACCCCGAGGATCATCGGGCCGACGAGGCGCATGATCCCCTGGCGCTGCGACGCCAGGTTCGAGAGGAAGTCGAAGATCGCCGACACGACGGCGAACACCAGGATGCCGGGGCTCGCGCGGAGCGTGCGGCTGAACGCGGGCCCGATGCCCGCGGTGCCCGTCGTGACCTGGTCGTACACCATCGACGCGGTCAGGCCGCCGCAGAAGTAGTCGATGAAGTAGAGCGCCGTGAGCCCGACGACGGTGAACAGGTAGCCGACGGTGTACTGCCACTCGACCGGCGTGAACGCGAGGACGAGCGCGAAGAGGATGTTCACCGGGACGGCGATCGCGAGGTTCAGCGCGACGGGCGTCAGGAGCTTCGGGTTGTCCTTCACCATCCCGAGCACCTGGCCCATGAAGCCGAACACGCGGAAGAACGATCCCATCGTCACACCCCCATCAGTTTGGTTGGCGGGGGCGAGGCTATCACGATGGGCGGGACGGATGTCCAGCGTGTCCGTCGTGCGTCAGGGCATCCCGGCGCCGCGCGGGAGGCGGCCCGGCTTCGCGAAGCACACCACGGCGTCGTAGCCGCCGAACGCGAGCGCGTTGTTGAGCACGACGTCGACCTCGTGGTCCTGCGCGACGTTCGCGACGACGTCGACGGGGCACTCGGGGTCCGGCGTCTCGTAGTTCGTCGTCGGCGGGATGATGCCGGTCTGCAGCGTCATCACGCACGCGATGGACTCCATCGCGCTCGAGGCGCCCATGCAGTGCCCGATCATGCTCTTGATGCTCGTGACCGGGACGCGCTTGTCGCCGAACACCTTGCGGATGACGAGCGCCTCGACCGAGTCGTTGTTGGGCGTCGCGGTGCCGTGCGCGTTGATGTGATCGACGTCGTCGATCGTGAGCCCGCTCGACTCGATCGCCTGGCGCATCGCGGTGATCGATCCCGCGCCGTCGGGGTGCGGGCGCGTGATGTGGTGCGCGTCGCAGGCGAGGCCGTAGCCGCCGACCTCCGCGAGCGGCACCGCGCCGCGGCGCACCACGCTCCCCTCGCTCTCGAGCACGAGCATCGCCGCGCCCTCGCCGAGGATCAGGCCCTTGCGGTTCTTGTCGAAGGGCATGCACTTGTCCGGCGACATCGCGCCGAGCCGCGCGAACCCCGCGTACTCGAGCTTCTCGATGATCTCGACCGCGCCGGTGATCGCCACGTCGGCGCGCCCCGCGCGGATCTGATCCGCGGCGAACCCGATCGCGTAGTTGCCCGCGGCGCACGCGGCGGGGAGCGTCTGCACCATGCCCTTGCTGCCGAACGCGCGCGCGACGTGGATCGGCAGCAGCGTCGTGCCGTAGCGCGGGAGCTTCGCCGAGGGGACGGCCTCGTTGCCCTCGTGGATCCACGCCTTCTGCAGCTCGCCGAGCACGTTCGCCTCGCCCATCGTGGTGCCGATGACGACGGCGGTGCGCTCGCCCGCGAGCGCCTGTCCCTTGAGCCCCGCGTCCTCCGCGGCCATGCGCGCGGCGGCGATCGCGAACGCCGAGCAGCGACCGGCGCGGCGCGACTCCGCGGCGCTCATGTAGTCGCGCGCGCGGAACCCCTTCACCTCGCCCGCGAGGCTGCGCCCGATCGACGCGGTGTCGAACAGCGTCACGTCGCTGATGCCCGAGCGACCTTCGACGAGCGCCTGCCAGTACGCCCGGCGGCCGAAGCCGAGCGAGCTGACGACGCCCATGCCCGTGACGTAGACGCGACCCATAGGGAGGCGCGATATTGGCGCCCGGCCTCCTCGCGTTCAAGCGCGCGCGCCGTGCGAATTCTCGTCGACGGCGAGCCACCCGAGGCGGGCTATGATGCGCGTGTGCTCGCTGTCGGCACACGGCTCGGCGCCTACGACATCCTCGCGAAGCTGAAGGCCGGTGGGATGGCGACGCTGTTCCTCGCGCGTCGCTCGGGCGCTGCGGGGTTCCGGAGGCACGTCGCGATCAAGGTCGTGCACGAGCACCTCGCGAGCGATCGCTCGTTCGTGCGGATGTTCGTCGACGAGGCGCTGCTGCAGGCGCGCATCCACCACCCGAACGTCGTGCACGTCGAGGAGCTGGGCGAGCAGGACGGACAGCACTTCCTCGTCATGGAGTACGTGCACGGCTGCTCGCTCGCGCAGCTGATGGACGGGCTCGCGCGGCGAGGGCGCAGGCTGACGCCCGAGATGGCGTGCAACGTCGCGGCGCAGGTCCTCGCGGGGCTCCACGCCGCGCACGAGCTGCGCGACGAGCAGAGCGCGCTGCTCGGCGTCGTGCATCGCGACGTGAGCCCTCAGAACGTGCTGCTCGCGTACGAAGGGCACGTGAAGCTCATCGACTTCGGCGTCGCCAAGGCGAAGAACCGACAGTCGACCGTCGGCGGGTCGCTCAAGGGCAAGCTGCGCTACATGGCGCCCGAGCAGGCGTTCGGGCGCCCGGTGGATCGGCGCTGCGACGTCTACGCGATCGGCATCGTGCTCTGGGAGATGCTGACGATGCGCAAGCTCTTCCAAGCGGAAGAGGACCTCGCGCTGCTCGAGCTCGTGCGGCACCCGAAGGTCGATCCGCCGAGCACCTACGCGCCGGAGATCTCGCCCGCGCTCGACGCGGTGGTGATGAAGGCGCTCGCGCCGAACGTGGAGGACCGCTTCGCGACCGCGCACGACATGCGCCGCGCGATCGCGGAGGCGCTCCCGGGCGCGGTGATGATCGACGCGGCGAACCTCGCCGAGCTGCTCGCGGCGGTGATGGACGCGGCGATCGAGCGCGACCTGCGGCAGCTGCCGCCGAGCGTCTCCGCGGTGATCGAGAACGTCGAGCGTCGCGACGCGCTCGGTGCCCGCGGCGACGAGGCGCTGAAGACGATGACGATCAGCGCGGCCGGGATCGACTACGCGCCGGAGGAGGAAGCGAGCGAGCGCGTCTCGATCCCGCCGACGATCGTGCGCACGAGCCCGACGCCGGCAGCGCCGACGTTCGTGGCGCCGGAGGCGAAGCCGACGCCGCGCGCGCCGTGGATCGCGATCGCGGCGGTCGTGCTCGCGGTGCTCGTCGCGATCGGGATCGGCGCGGCGGTGGTGATGCGCCCGGCGAGCGATCCCGAGATGACCGTCACGCCGCTCGCGCCGGCGAGCCCCACGCCTGCGGTCGCGCCGGTGGTCGCGCCCCCGCCCGCGATCGCCGTGCCCACCGCGCCCACGGCGCCGCCCGCCGACGCCGTGGAGCCCGGGGCGCCGTCCGCCGTGGAGCCCGCGGCGCCGCCCGCCGACGCGGTGGCCGAGCAGGAGCGCCCGTCCGCCGAGCCCGAGGCCGTGCCACCGCGCGAGACCACGGCGCGACCGACGAGCGAGAGCGCGCCGCGCCGCGCGACGCGCGAGCGCCCGGCGCGCCGCGCGCCGGTGCCGCTGGCAGACGAGTTCTGAGATGAACGACGCCGATCCGCTTCGCGTCAGACGAACCGTTCGTCGCTGTGGGATCAGCTTTCGCGTGCGCTGTCCGCTGCAGTGGGACGCGCTCGAGCGCACCGACGATCCCGACGTGCGTCACTGCACCGCGTGCTCGGAGCGCGTGTACTTCTGTCGCGACGACGCCGAGACGGTCGAGCGCGCGCTCGCGGGGCAGTGCATCGCACGCGAGGAGCCCGACGCGTCGGAGAAGCCCGCCATCGTGCTCGGCCGTCCGGCGAGGCCCTTGGTGATGACTGCGCGCCAGAGCGCAGCGCAGTCGTGGAGCGGGCGCGAGCGCGGCATCCGCGAAGCGATCGCGGGCGACGTTCGCGCGACGCGGCGGTGCCCCGAGTGCGGCTATCCCGTCGCGGGATGGCGCGAGCACTGCTACGTGTGCGGGCACGCGCTCGGGCGCGCGCCGTGACTCAGAAGCGCGCCATGCCGTCGCCGAGGTTCCCGCTGTAGAGCGGGCCGCTCTCGCTGCTCGTCACCGCGACCGCGACGCCGATCGCCACGCCCACCACGACCGCGGCGCCGACGCCGATGCCGACCCAGAGCCACGTGTCGCCGTCGCCCTGGTCGCGCTCGTCCTCTCGCTCGACGACGAACGGAGCCGCCACGGCCACCGGCTCGGCGCGCGCGACCACGCGCGGCGCTTCGAGCGCGACCGTGCGCACCTCGCCCTCGCCGAGCGCGATCGACTGGCGCGCGACTTCTTCTCCGTCGCGCACGATGCGCGCGACGTGCGCGCCCGGATCGACCGGGATCGACGCGGCGAGCGACGTGACCGTCGTGCCGTCGAGCTGCACCTCGTCGTCGTCTTCGAGCCCCGCCGTCGCGATCGTCAGGCGCGCGATCCGCGGCTCCAGCGCCGCGAGCGCGTCCCCCGCCTGCGATCGATACCGCGCCTCGCGCCCGCTGGTCGCGAGCTCGAGGAAGCGCCGATAGCTCGCCACCGCCGCCACCAGCCGCCCCGTCTGCGCCTGCGCGCCCGCCAGGTTCAGCAGCGTGTTCGGCCGCTCCGCGATCGCCAGCGATCGCTCGAACGCCTCGCGCGCCTCGTCCCATCGCGCCTCGCGCGCCGCCGCGAGGCCCGCCTGGAAGAGCGCGCGCGCCTGCTCCATGTCGCCGCCGCCCTGCGCGTCGACCGGCGCCGCGAGCGCGATGATCAGTGCTCCGAGGATCGCTGCCAGCGTCCGCATCGTCGCCCTCACACGTCGCAGATGATCGTGCTGCCCGGCGGCGGCCGGCATCCGCCCACCGTGCACGTGCAGCTCCCGTAGCACTCGTCGGCGCCGGACCGGCACACGCCCGCGCTGCAGCGATCGCCCGCCGTGCACCAGCGCCCGTCGTCGCACGCCTGGCCGTCGGTCACGCGCGAGCAGCCCTGGCTCTCCACCGCCGGCACGCGGCCGCACACCCCGCCGCCGCACACGCGATCGTCGCAGGTGCGCGTCTGCGTGCCGCTCGTCGAGCAGCCCGCGCCGTTGCACACGCCCCACAGCGGCGGGCACTCGCGCGCGCCGCACGACACGCCGTCGGTCGCGCGCGAGCAGGGACGCGACTCGACGTACTCCGCGCCGAGCCCGCACGCCCCGTCGACGCACAGCGCGGGACGGCACGTGCGCGTCTCGGTCCCGCTCGTGTCGCAGGTGTCCGCGAAGTCGCCGCACCCGCTCCACGCGCCGCACTGCGGGTCGCCGCATCCACTGCCGTCGGTGTCGCGCGTGCAGGCCTCGGTCTCCGTGATCGCGCGCGCCGTGCACGCGCCGCCCGCGCACTCGCCCACGCTGCACGCGCGCGACCGCGTGCCGCTCTCGTCGCACGTGGCTTCGAAGCCGCCGCACGCGCTCCACTCCGCGCACGTCGCCGCCGCGCACTCGAGGCCGGTCGTCGTGCGCGAGCACGCCTGCGTCTCGTCGCGGTCGGTGGGCTCGCACGCGCCCTCGACGCACGCGAACGTGCGCGCCGTGCGGGTCTGCGTGCCGCTCTCCTCGCAGTCGGTCTCGAACGCGCACGCGCTCCACGCGCCCTCGGTGGGCGCCGGGCAGTCCGTGTCGCCGCTGCAGCCGGTGCAGCGATCGCTCGACTCGTCGCACGTCGTCGCGCCGACGCAGGGCGGCCCGTCGTGCGCGCTGCAGCGCCCGTCCTCGCAGCGGTCGAGGCCGTTGCAGAAGATGCCGTCGTCGCACGCGCCCTCCGCCGGCGCGTGCACGCACGAGCCGCCCTCGCAGCCGTCGGTCGTGCAGGGGTCGTCGTCGTCGCAGTCGCTCGGGCGGGTGCACGTCTCGGTGCCCGCGTCGGGCACGCCCGCGTCGTCGTCGAGGCGCGGCGCGGCGCCCTGCCAGCTCGGGAGCGCGTCGCCCTCGACGTCGATCGCGACGCAGCCCGCCTCGCCGCAGGTCTCGCCGTCCTGGCACGCGGCGCGTCCGAGGCACGCGCGCGCGAGGTGCAGCGTCAGCACGCGCGTCTCGCCGCGCACCAGCGTCACCCGATGCTCGCGCGACAGCACCGGCGAGCCGTCGCGCAGCGCCGCCGCGAGCACGGTCACCGGCCCGAGCGCGTCGCCGTGCGGCGCGACCCCGAGCGTCAGCGGCAGCATCGCCGCGTCGGTCGCGGCCTCCATCGACGCGCGCTCGACCTCGGCCATCCCGGAGGGACCGGTCACGGTCACCGTCACTTCGTCGAGGTCGACCCCTGGCGAGAGGTCGGTGTCGACCACGACGACGAGCTGGGTGGGTGGCGTGCTGCACGCGACGAGCGCGGTGACGCAGAACGCGACCGCGCCCGGAGGTACGACTCGGCGCATCCCATCGATGCTGCCCTCGCAGTACGAGCGTCCGCAAGTACAGGGTGGCGTCGCCGGGGGCGATCGGGTATCCGCGCACTCCATGAAGCCGCTCGCCATCACGGGTCTCGGCACCGTCTCCCCGGTCGCGCTCGATCACGCCGGGTTCCTCGCGGCGCTCGGCGACCCGCTCGCGGCGCGCGCGCGTGCCTTCGGCGGCCCGTGCGCCGCGCTGCCCGCGGAGAAGCTCCCGGGCGCCCGAGCGGCGGAGGTGCGCGGCTTCGACGCGAACGCGTTCCTCGGCGACAAGGGCCACCGCAACTTCGACAAGCTCACGAAGTACCTGATCGTCGCGGCGAAGCAGGCGCTCGAGAGCGCGGGGCTCAAGCAGAACGGCCAGTTCGTCGGCAAGCTCGGCCCCGATCAGATCGGCATCTGCAGCTCGACCGCGTACGGATCGCTCGACTCGATCACCGAGCTGAACCTCGTCGCGGAGCTCGAGGATCCTCGCTACATCAACCCGGCGCGCTTCCCGAACACCGTGATCAACGCGGCCGCGGGCTACGTGAGCATCTGGGAGGATCTGCGCGCGCCGAACGTCACGATCGTCGACGGCAATTGCGGCGCGCTCGACGCGGTGCTGACGTGCGAGACGCACCTCGCGCATCGTCGCGCGGACGCGTTCCTCGTCGGCGGCGGCGACGTCCTGAGCGAGCCGCTCTACGTCGCGATGCAGAAGCTCGACGCGCTCGCGGAGGGCGACGAGGACTGGGCGCCGGGCCAGGCGGAGAGCGCGGGCATGCACCTCGGCGAGGGCGCGGCGTACCTGTGCGTCGAGCGCCGCACCGAGGCGGAGGCGCGCGGCGCGAAGGTGCGCGCGCTGATCGCGGGCTACGGCACGGCGTTCGAGTCGCCGACGGAGGGCGCGTTCCTCTTGAACGCGTCGCCGGTCGCGGTGGCGCGCGCGATCCGTCTCGCGCTGGACGACGCCGGCCTTCCGCCCTCGAGCGTCGACGCGGTGTGCGCGAGCTGCTCGGGCCTGCGCAAGTGGGACGTCGCGGAGCTCTACGCGATCGAGCAGGTGCTCGGGCCGGACGTCGCGGTCGCGGCGCCGAAGGCGATGTGGGGCGAGTGCTTCGCGGGGGCGGGTGCGCTCGGGATGGCGTCGGCGGTCGCATGGATCTCGTCGGACGCGCCGGTGGGGCCTCTGCTGAGCGGGCACGTGGACGGCTCGTGTGACGTCGTCGTCGTGACGGCCGTGGGGTACTACGGGAACGTCAGCGCGGTGGTTCTCAAGCGAGCTTGATGGGGCCGCGCGGGGGAGGGCTTCGGTGAGGGCCGCGGGGAGGGGGCCCGTGCTCGGACAGTCCTCGCGATCCGACCTGCTTCGGGCGTGACCGTCGACGGCCGGGGCTCTCGCTCGCGCAGCGCTTCGCGCTTTGCTCGCTCGCATTCGCGTGTGTCGCGGAGGCTGGATGGCGCTGCGGAACTGCGCGCGGGCCCCCTCCCCGCGCCCCGGCTGGTAAGGCTTCGGCCGCGCGCGGGGGAATCGACGCAGCGCGGTGTGGTGGGGGAACGCGTGATGACGCGAGAGCGCTTCGCGCGCTCGCGCCATCACGCGGACCGACTCGCCTTCGGCATCGTGGAGCCGAATGGATCGGGCTCGCGCTTCGCGCCTCGCCCTGAATCGAGCGCCTCGCCCTGAATCGAGCGCGAGCGTTGGGGCCGAGACCGGGACCGAGTCCGAGACCGAGGCCGAGACCGAGGCCGAGGCCGAGGCCGAGGCCGAGTCCGCGTCCGCGACCGCGTCGGGGTTCGAGACCGAGTCCGACTCCGGTCCGACCGCGAGCGCGAACGCCACCGGGGCTCGAGTCGACTGTCACGTGCTGCAGCGCTGACGCATTCGCCAGAGCATTGCGAGCACGCGGTCGAGATCTCCATCGATCTCCTCGCAGACCGCCGCATCGAGATGGCGATACAGACGCGCGAATCGCAGCGCACGGCGCAGCTCGCTCGCGCTCCCCGCGGCAGTCTCGAGACGCAGCCGTCGATTGCCGCGCGTGTTGTGTCGTTGCTCTCCGAGATTGAGCAGCAGACTCCCCGCTGCGCGCTCCACCTGATCCGCGAGCCACCGACTTCGGGCTCTCAATCGCGCAGCGTTCTCGCCCAGTCGTGCGACCGCGCGTTCGGCCACCACCTCGACGTCGAGCACACCTTCGTTCCCGCTCATCCTCGCCCTCCTCGCTGGCGCTCTCCGGAGCACGCATCGCGAGGGCGAAGCCCGGTGCTCCGGAGAGAGACGGCGAGGAGGAAGGGTCACAGTCGCGCCCTCTCTCCCTGGCCGCACGTTCCGCCGACGAAGCGCGCACCGCTCGTGACGCCCGCAGTTCGGCGGCGCGAGCGATGCGCGCCGGCGGCGCATCCGAGCCCTCATTCACGTGCAGCGAGGACTCGGCCTCGGCCTCGGCGTCGGACTCGGCGTCGGACTCGGCGTCGGACTCGGCGTCGGACTCGGCCTCGGCGTCGGACTCGGCGTCGGACTCGGCGTCGGACTCGGCGTCGGACTCGGCCTCGGCGTCGGCGTCGGCGTCGGCCTCGGCCTCGGCCTCGGACTCGGCCTCTCTACTTCGACACGATCACCCGCTGCCCGAACGTCGTGTCGATCGCCAGCAGCGCGTTCAGCGCGCCCGGCGTCGTCACGAACACGCGCCCGGCCACGCCGTCGTGCGCGACGCGCGACGCGCGGTACTCGCTCGGCCCCGCACCCGCCGCCATGCCCGAGATCTGCGTGCGCTCGCCCGTCGCGAGGTCCACGCGATAGAGCCCCCACGCATCGCCGAGCAACGTCGGCACCACGACCCAGAGCGCGTCGTCGGTCGCCGCGCGGACGAGCCCCGTCGGCCACACGAGCGGCGGACCCGCGCCGACGTCCGGCCCCGAGATCACCCGGCGTCGCCCGCTCTCGAGATCGACCTCGAACACCGCCTCCTCGAGCTGCGAGACGACCCACGCCCGCGAGCCGTCGCGCGCGATCTCGATGTCGGCGGCCGTCGTGAACGTCGGCCCGTCGCCGCGCTCGCCGCTCGAGACCAGCGTGCGCGCGCCCGTCGTGACGTCGGCCGCGACGAGCGCGCTGCCGCTCGAGATCACCGCGCGGCGTCTCGTCGGGTCGAGCGCCAGCGCCCTGGGATGACCGAGCGCGACGCCCTGCTCGGGCCGCGTCCCATCGGACACCACGCGAAGCGCACCGCTCGCGAGATCGACGTCGACCAGCGCGCCCGCCTCGCCCAGCGAGGCGCTCGCCCACGCCCGGGCGCCCGCTGCGTCGACGTGGACCCCGCCCGTCAGCCCCGCGAGCGCGGCGTCGGCGACCGCCACTTCGTGGCGCTCGCCCGTCGCGAGATCGATGGAGATCACACGTCGTGGCTCGACCACGAACGCACGGCCGTCCTCGATCTCCAGCGAGCCCTCGTAGCTGCCGAGCGGCGGACCGGCACCGAACCCCTCGCGCGACACCCACCGCCGATCCCCGGTCGCGAGATCGATCTCGACGACCGCGTCGTTCTCGATGTCGAGCGCCCACACGACACCGGGGCGCGCCGGATCGACGCGCACCGAGACCGCGTGGCCGAGCGCCGGCCCGGTGCCTCGCCCGGCGCCCGAGATCAACGTGCGGTCACCGCGACGCTCGCCCGTCGTCTCGATGCGCAGGAGCGACGGTCCGGTGAGCGCGAGCGTGTCGTCGGCGCGCAGCACGAGGTCGTACACCCAGGAGAGCGCCGGACCCTCGCCGTGCGTCGCGTCGCTCAGGATCGTGACCGCGCCGGTCTCGAGATCGAGCGTCGACACGGCGGCCCCGTGGCCGACGACCGCTTCTCCACGGCCGCGCAGCACGTCGATCGGACCGGCCGGGTCGAGCGGCGCGAGCACGCTCCGCGCGCCGTCGACCAGTGAGATCGCGAGGACCTGCCGCCGCGAGTAGTCGGTCACGAGGAGCCGCGCGCGCTCGGGATCGAACGCGAGGTCCCGCGCCCACCACAGGCGCGCGCCACCGTCCGACACCACGCGCCGCGCGCCGCTCGCCGGATCGAGCGCGACGACGCGGTTCGCGTCGGAGTCGACCGCGTAGAGCGACGTTCCGTCGGACACGAGCCCGTCGAGGTAGGCATCGTCCCAGCGCGCGACGACGCGGCGCGTGCCGCGCACCGGATCGATCGCGGCGAGCGCGTGTCCGGAGATCGCGAAGAGCTCGCCGCCGATCGGGCCCGCGAGATCGCCGAGCTCGAACAGCGAGCCGTCGCGGCGCTCGATCTCGAGCCGTCGAGCGACGACGGCGCCGTCCGCCGCCTCGGCGATCACCTCGACGTCGTTCTCGCCCGGGGCGAGGGTGACCATCGCGGTCCACGACGCGAACGCATCATCCGTCTCCGCGAGCACGCCGTTCACGCGCACCGCGACCACGCCGCCCGCGCGCCCGAGCACCCGGAGGGTCGCCTCGGTGAACAGCGAGCGCGGCGGGGGGAACGCGATGACGAGCTCGGGCGCCGGCGGCGGCGCGGCGTCGCTCATCGCGCCGGCGTCGCCGTCGGAGCGGCCGCCGTCGTGATCGGGCGCGCCGGCGTCGTCCAGATTGCCGGCGTCGTCCAGATTGCCGGCGTCGTCCAGATTGCCGGCGTCGGTGTGGGGCGCGGCGTCGATCGGCGAGGCCGCGTCGACCGCGGGCGTCGAGCCTGCATCCGGCGCGGCGCCGCGAGCCTCTACGCAGGCGGCGAGCACGACGGCGAGGAGTCCGACGACGAGGCGCTGGGATCGCATGCGGGGTGCATCTGAGTTGGGGACGCGCGGGCGATCCGTCTCGGCATCGTGCACCGGGCGTCCTCGCCACCGAGCGCGCGCATGCGAGCGAGCGGCTTGCGCCGAGGGGGACGAGGCCGAGATGCTCCGGGCATATGTCCGGGCCGCGCGCACCTCGTGATCTCCTCGCAGCATCAAGCAGCGAGACGACGCCGTTCCTCCTCGAGCTCGCGCGCGCCCAGGCGTCACGGCGCACGCCCCGCGATCTCCTCGCGCAGCGCGAGCGCGACGGCTTCGTGCAGCCCTCCGCGCTCGACCTGCGGCTCGCGAACCGGCTCGATGCGCTCGCGCTCGACGTCGCGCACGAGTACGAGGCGCTGCTGCTCTCGCCCGTCGCGCCGCTCGGCGCCTGCTCGGTCCTCGCGCCGACCTCGCAGGACCGCACCATCAGCGCGTCGCGCGGGACCGAGGTGGTGAGCGACCCGACGAACGTGCTCGCGCTCGAGTGCGCGCGTCGGCTCGCGAAGGATCCGCGCGCCGACGTGCGCCTCTGCACCGTGCACCAGACCGTTCGTGCCCAGCCGCACCCCAAGCAGCCGGGCTTCTCGCCGCACTTCCGGATGTTCGCGATGGTCGAGGCGGGCGCCGCGCGCGCCGACGACGGCTTCGAGGTCGATGCGTTCGAGCGCTCGGTGCGCACCATCGATCGCGTCTTCGACGCGTCGTCCGCGCTCGGCTGCGCGATGCCCGGACGGCGCGCGATCGTGCGCGCGACGCCGGAGCGCGAGGTGATGGCGACGCGCGTGATCGAGCGCCTCCAGCGCGCGCTGCCGCACGTCGAGATCGTGCGCGAGCCGCTCGAGCACGCGTACTACGACGGCCTGCGCGTGCTCTTCGGCGCGCGCACCGCGACCGGCGCGCAGCCGCCGCTCGCCGACGCCGGTCGCTTCGACTGGATGACGAAGCTGACCTCGAACCGGAAGATGCGCTTCGTCGCGACCGGGCTCGGGATCCAGCTCCTGCCGATGCTGTTCCGGGCCTGAGCCCCTGCGGGAGTGCTCGTCCCGCGGGTCCCGGACGGGAGCGCGCGACGCGCGCGGACGGTAGAGACCGGCAGGACGAGCCGATGTTCGACAGCTCCCCGAACGAGCGGCGGGGGCTGCGCGGGCGGGGAGCGAGGCCCTCGCCGCGTAGGGCCCGACGCACCGGTGCGTAGAGGTCGCGCACTTGAAACGGCTGCTCTCGAAGGGTACGAAGACCGGCCGTTTTCGCCGGGGAAGAACCGAATGAGCTGGATCAAGGACAAGGCCCACGCCGAGCTCGCGCGCATCCGTGAGGCCAAGGAGAAGCAGGTCTATCCGTTCTTCCGCCCGTTCGAGACGGGGGGCCTGCACACGACGATCGCGGGTCAGCCGCTCGTCAACTTCAGCTCGAACGACTACCTCGGCCTCACCACCCACCCGAAGGTGAAGGAGGCGGCGAAGGCCGCGGTCGATCGCTACGCGTGCGGCCTCTCGAGCTCGCGCGTCCAGGCGACGACGGTGGCGCACGTCGAGCTCGAGGAGCGCCTCGCCAACTGGTTCAAGTTCCCGAAGTGCCTGGTCACGACGACGGGCTACCAGGCGATGGTCGGCACGATCATGTCGCTCGCCGACATCGACACCACGCTGGTGCTCGATCAGCTCTCGCACGCGTGCATCCTCGACGGCTCGTTCCTCGCGGCGGGCGTGCCGAAGAGCGGCGCGGAGATCCGCTTCTTCAACCACAACAGCGCGAAGTCGCTCGACCGCGTGCTGCGCACGAAGGAGCGCAAGAACGCGCTCGTGTGCATCGAGGGCGTGTACTCGCTCGACGGTGATCAGGCGAAGATCGCGGAGCTGATCGAGGTCTGCGCGAAACACGACGCGTGTCTCGTGCTCGACGACGCGCACGGCACCGGCACGCTCGGCGTGCACGGCCGCGGCATTCTCGAGGAGCACGGGCTCGAGGGGAAGTTCCCGAGCGAGAAGCTCGTCGTCGTCTCGACGTTCAGCAAGACGTTCGGCGGCATCGGCGGGATCATCCTCGGCGACGAGGAAGTGGTCGATCACATCAAGCACCGCGCGCGCTCGTTCCTGTTCAGCGCGACGCTGCCGGTGCCGATCGTCGCGGCGGCGAGCACGATCCTCGACATGCTCGAGGAGAGCGGCCCGCAGCTGGTCGGCGAGCTGCGCGAGAAGGCGGGCTACATGCGGAAGTCGCTGAAGGAGATCGGGTTCGATCTCGGGCACAGCGACACGCACATCATGCCGGTGATGTGCCGCGAGGAGCGCAAGGCGCTCTTCATGCACGTCGCGCTGATGGAGAACGGCGTGATGATGGTCCCGATCACGTATCCGGGCGTGAAGCACGGCGAGGAGCGGCTGCGCCTGAACGTGACGCGCGGGCACTCGCGCGAGGACATGGACAAGTGCCTCGACCTGCTGAAGACGTACGGCGAGGCGTTCTTCGTCTTGTCGGGTGAAGAGATCGGCGAGCTCGAGGTCTGAGGATCGGCCGCGCGGGGTAGGGCTTCGGCGAGGGGCGCGGGAAGCGGGCCCGTGCTCGGACGGTCCTCGCGATCCGACCTGCTCCGGTTTCGGTGGACGATGGCCGGGGCTCTCGTCAGCGCGATGCGCCTTCAGCGCGTCGCGCTGACTCGCATTCGGCTGCGTACAGGAGGCTGGTTGGCGCTGCGGAACTGCGCGCGGGCCCCCTCCCCGCGCCCCGGCTGGTAGGGCTTCGGCCGCGCGCGGAGGGATGGTCGCAGCTCGGTGGAGTAGGGGGAACGCGTGATGACGCGAGAGCGCTTCGCGCGCTCGCGTCATTCACGCGGACCGACTCGCCCTTCGGGCATCGTGGAGCCGAATTCTACGCGCGTCGCAGAGCTCTTCCGCGAGCACGAGTTGGCGTCGCTCACGACGGCAGAGCGCTCACGCGAGCAGAGCGACTCGCGAGCGGTGGTCAGCGATGGAAGGTGAGCACGGCGCCCGGGTCTTCGGCGTCGAACACGGCCCGGGTCGCGACCACGACACGAACGATCCCGCGCTTCGCGCGAAGCTCCCGCCCTCGACGTCCCGACCGAATACGAGCGCGCGGTCCCCGTGGGCCGCGACGAAGTCCACTCCGACGTCCGAGTACGACTCGCCGCCGGCTGGCGCGGGCGCCACGAGGTGCCGGGTCGCGAGGTCGTCGGGCGCGAGGATCGCGGCGAACGGACCGTGCCGCACGTCGCTCGCTCCGACGCGCCCGGGGCGGCGCATCGATCCGCCGACGACCACCGCGTCGTGCGACGCCGCGATCGCGCGCACGTAGGGAGGTGGCGACTCGTCGCTCGTGATCGCCGTGCTCGCGAGCACCGTGAGCGCGCGGTCGAAGCGCACGACGCCGAAGGCCTCGGTCACGCAGCCGGCCTCCATGAGCGCGTAGAGATCTCCGCCGGGATGCGCGGCGAGGCGGTGCACCCCGAAGGACCCGCGCGAGCAGTCGATCGCAACGGCGCGGGTGCGGCCCTCGGGTGTGAAACAGGCGATGAACGCATCGCCCTGCATCACCTCGGGCAGCTCGTCGGACGCCTCGCGACCCGTGCGGCTCCCGCCGAGGCACGCGTCTCCGTCGGCCGTGGCCACGAGGTCCCACACGGTGAACCCGGGCGGCAGCTCGATCGCGCCCGGCACGGCGGGCCCCGCATCGTCCGGCGTGGCGGGCCCGGCGTCACCCGGCGAGGCGTCGTCCGCTCGCGCGAGCCCGGCGTCGCCGAGCGCGGGCGACGACCGGGTCCCGCATCCGAGCACGCACGACGACAGCAACCACGCGAGTGGCCGCAGCACGAGGTCCAATGGCCGCTGCGCGATCTGCATCGCGCGAGCACACGCGGTGCACCGCCCGACCGGCTCCCCGATGAGCAGCGGCTTCTCGCCCGCAGCGCCGATCTCGGCGGTCACGCCGACCTCGATGCGCCGCCCGAGCTGACCTCTACGATCACGCGACCCGCGATCCTCGTCCACCGTTCACCGCGACGATGTGACCGACCCTGGCGTGGCCGTCGTCGTCGACCTGAGCGGTCCGCTCGACCCTCGAAGCGCTGCCGTCGTCGATCTCAGCGTTTCGCTCGACCCTCGAGGCGCTGGCGTCGTCGATCTCAGCGTCCCGCCCGACCCTCGAAGCGCTCCCGTCGTCGATCTCAGCGTTCCGGTCGACCCTCGAAGCGGCCCAACGCTGATCTCAGCGTTCCGGTCGACCCTCGAAGCGGCCCAACGCTGATCTCAGCGATCCGCTCGACCCTCGAAGCGGCCGAACGCTGATCTCAGCGGTCCCGCCGACCGTCGCGACGCCCGAAGGCCGACCTCGACGATCCCGCCACCAGCGAGCCTGCCGATCGCTCCGATCTGCGCTCGCACCGACCCACTCGGGCGCCGTGCGCGCGTCTTCGCGCGCAACGCAGCTCGCTTCGCGCCGAAACCCGGGATCGTGCGGCGCGCGCGTCACGGACGTCGCTGCCGCGCTCCCCCTCACCGACGAGCAGAGCGATGCCCCGTCCTGGACGTTCCCTTGCGATCCCGCTCCGCCCCGAGCCGATCACGTTCGGAAACTACTGCGACGGCGTCCGCCTGTGCGCGAGCCACGTCAAGCCGCTCGCGGGCTCGCTGCGCGTCGCCGCCCCCGGCGACCTCTCGCGGCGCGCGCGGGCGCAGCTCGACACGATCGACGACATCGCAATCGCGATCGACGACATTCGCACCGCACGCCAGGGATCGGCCGCCGTGAAGCCGGCGTTCGACCTCCTCGGCGCCGCGTTCGGCGCGACGCACGACACGCTGCTCGCGAAGAGCCGACTCCCGGGCCGAGCGACGGTGTCGGTGCGCGCGCCGCAGCGCTCCACGCGTGGCTGTTCCCGAACGGCCTCGGGTTCACCCGCTGGGACGCGCACGCCGCGTGGTCCGAGGCCGATCGCATCCTGCGGGTGATCGCGCAGCTCGGTCTCGAGGCCGAGCTCGACGCGATGATCGGTCCCGAGCCCCGCGCCACGGCGAGGACGTCGTGCGACGCGCTGCGCGAGGCGCTCGGGATCGGAGGCGCGCCGCGCGAGACGCCGCGCTCGAAGGCGCTCCAGGAGGCGATGCAAGCGTTCTCGCGCGAGGTCAGCCGCTACGCGCGGATGCTCGCGGCCGACGTCGACACCACCGACCCGAGCTCCGTCGAGCGGTTCCGGCACGCGGTGATGACCCCGATCGACACGTTCCGATCGCGCCGGAAGCGCGAGCAGCCCGCGCCAGCGGATCCGTCGAGCGGCCCGACCGCACCGACGCCGATCGTCGACGCGCGTTGAGTGTCAGAGCGAGCGGAGCGCTCAGATCGGAATCGACTGGCACCCGAAGATCACGTCGAGCCCCCCGCTCGTCTCCGCCGTCTCCTCGCGCGCGAACTCGCACGAGCTCGGGCACAGGATCACGCGCGTCGGGCTCGCCGCGTCGTCGTAGTGCCATCCACCGCGCGTCGGATCACACGACGCCGCCGCGCCCGCGTACGGGATCGTGGTCGAGCCCGACGCGCCGCGGATCTGCACGTTCACGCGCCGCGGATCGAGCACCGTGCCCTCGGGCGGCTCCGGCATCGCGACCTCGCACTCGATGCGCGACGTCTCCGCGACCGTGCTCGCGACGCGGTCGAGGAAGGGACCCCACGCCGGGGCGCCGTCGCAGATCTTCGCGCGCACGCCGCCGGTGCGCTGCACCAGCGTCGTGTACGTCCAGCCCGGGCTCGCCTCGTCGGTCGCCGAGAACCTGCACGCGACGTCCGGATCGGTCTCGGACCCGTAGCCGTAGATCGCGTTGAACGTGTAGCCCTCGAAGAGCGTGCCGTACGTCGCCGTGAGCAGCCCGGGCCCGAGCGCGCGGGGCGCGCCCGAGGTGCCGCCCCCGAACGGATGGAGCCCGCCGGGGTAGTCCTCGAGCGACGTCTCGGTGAGCGGCGGCCGCCCCGCGATGCACTCCGCGTCCATCTGATGCGGCCGGGCGCACGTCCTCGCGTTGTCGTCGGTCACGACGACGATCGTCTTCGTCGCGTCCTCGCGCAGCAGGTGCCGCCACGGCGCCGACCCGACGCCGCTGCCGTCCGTGTAGCCCGTGGACTGCCCCAGCGTGCCGAGGATCTGCTCGATCGGCTGGGTGCTCCGGATGTCGACCTCGACCTGGAAGAAGCGCTCGCCGTCGCCGCAGTCCGAGTCGCCCGAGAGCGGCGGCGGGATGCACACGCGGTAGCGGCTCCCGCTCAGCCCGCGACCGCGCAGGCTCAGCATGATGACGCGGTAGTCGTCGAGCTCACGGTCGGTGATCAGGTCGACGAAGTCGTTGATGCCTTCCTGCACCTGCCGGATCGCCGGCTCCATCGAGGTCGAGTTGTCGACGACCCAGATGATGTCGACCGGCCTTCGCGTCACCTCGACGAGCGAGCTGCCCATCGCGCAGCCCGCGTCGGGATCGAGCACGATCGGCGCGTCGATCGGCGCATCGGTCGGCGTCGACGCGTCGTCGGGGCCGGCGTCGAAGCCGCCGGCGTCCGCGGCGCCGTCGACTGATGCGTCGACGAGCAGCCCCGAGGCGTCGAAGCCCTCTGCGCGCTCGGTGCACGCAGGCAGGACGAAGGGAAGGGTGAGGGCGAGGAGCGCCGCGACACGACCATACGGCAAGTGCACCGATCGAGCTTATCACGCCGCCGCGACACCAAGCCGGTGACGCCCCGGCGACATCGATGCCGCGTCGGCTCCGTCTCGCGTCCGCCCTCGGTCTCGGTCTCGCCCCCGTCCTCTCGACGCGCCCGCGCGCTTTGTCTACACCGGGCTCGTCGTGCTCTCGCGCCACGTGCTCGTCACGCTCCTCGCCGCGCTCCTGGGCGCGGCCGCGGTCGCGCGCGCGCAGGAGCTCGAGGGCGGCGTCCAGCGCGCGGGTGAGCCTTCGTGGGGCGACCACGCGCACCCCGAGCGACGCCGCGCGCGACAGCTGCGGCGCCAAGGGCTCGTGAAGCTCCTCGACGCGCAGGAGTCCGATCCCGACTCGCTGGGCCCGCCGCCCGAGGTGCTCTTCGAGCAAGCGCTCGTGCGCTTCGAGCGCGCGCGGCGCGACCTCCCCGACGACCCCGATCTCCTCTACTTCACCGGCCTCGCGCTCGCGGGTTGGTTCCGGCGGGAGCCCGACGGGCGCGAGGAGCGTCGCACCGAAGAAGCGGTCGCGGCGTTCGAGGATCTGCGTCGCGCCGATCCCGACTACCACGCCGATCGCGTCGCGTTCGAGCTCGCGATCCTGCACTCGCGACGCGGCGATCACCGCGCGGCGGTCTCCGAGTACCGGCGCGCGCTCGACGCGTCGCTGCTGCCCGCCGCGCCGATGCCGCAGGCGATGACCGATCGTGAGCTCTCGCTGGCGCGGCTCTTCACGCCGGTGCCGCTCGCGACGGTGCACCTCAACCTCGCCGAGAACACGATGATGATCGGCGACCTCGAGAGCGCGATCGCCTCCTACCGCCGCGCGAGCGAGCTCGCGGGCAACGACTCGCTCGGTCGCGTGCTCTCGCTGTGGGGCCTCGCGCTCGCGCTCGACCGCAGCGGCGAGCATCGCGAGGCGCTCGCGACCGCGCGTCGCGCGATCCAGGCCGATCCCTTCGCGGCACCGTCGCCGACCGACGCGCGGCTCGGCGTCGATCGGCGCGCGCACGGACCGATGGCGGTGCTCCACAGCCGCCTCGTGTTCTTCGAGCCGGCGTACGAAGTCCACGCGTACGACGGCGTCGGCTGGGAAGCGCTGGCGCTCGAAGCGGATGCGGCGGCCTCGCGCGAGGAGCTCCTGCGTCGCGCGCGCGCTTCGTGGGCGACGTACCTGACGGGCGGCGGCAACGAAGGCCGGTACGCGGAGCACGCGACGCGCGCGGCCGAGCGCCTCGATCAGGACCTTGCGCGCCGCGGCCGCTGATCACGGCGCAGGGGGCTGGACCGCCGCGATCGGCTGGTGATCGAGGTCGGGCGGTTCGCGCGTGAGCGCGTCGGGCTCGCTCTCGCTCTCGTCGTCGGTCTCCATCGCGCGCACGGCGTCACGCGCGGCGAGCACCACCGCGGTCGCGCTCGTCGAGAGCTCCGGCGCCGCTTCGGTCTCGGGCGTCGGCGCGATCGGCGCGTCGTCGTCGGCAGGCGGAGCCGGCGCGACCGGCCGTGCACGTCGAGGCTCGCGCCGCACCTGCACCGGCGGCGGCGGTGCCTCGGCGTCGGGCTCCGCGGCAGCCGCAGGCAGCGTCACGATGACGGGCTCGATCACGGCCTCGGCCTCGGCCTCGGTCACGGCCTCGGTCACGGCCTCGGCCACGGCCTCGGTCTCGGCCTCGGTCTCGACCGGCAGCGTCGTCGCCGCGATCGGCGTCGCGACCACGTGCGGCCGCACCACGCGCGCGACCACGAACGCGAGCGTCAGCGCCGCGAGCGTGACCGCGGCGAGCCCCACGACGCGCGCGGCCGAGCGCTGCTTCCGCTGCGCGACGCGCACCTTGATGGTGTCGAGCCGCGCCGACGCGCGGCGCTTCCGCGCGTCGTGCGCGTCCTGCGCCATCGACGCCGGAGGCGGCGTCGGGATCGTGATGTCGATCGCGTCCGAGGACGCGTCGCGCTTGGGCGCGTCTCTCGCGAGCGTGCGGTGGTGCGCGATGACGCGTCGATCGGACTCGATGCCGTCGCCGCACGTGAGCGACACGAACGCCGCGACCTCGCGGTGCGTGCCCACCACGCCCGTCTCCTCCGCGACGCGCATCAGCGCCTCGAGCATCGCGTCGGCGGACTGGAAGCGTCGCTCGCGGGTGCGCTCGAGCGCGCGCGCCGCGATCTCGTCGAACGCCTCGTGCTGCGGCGCGATGCGCGAGACCCACGGGATCGGCTCGGTGAGCACGCGGCGCATCGACGTGACCATGTCGCCCTTGAAGAGCCGCTGCGCCGTGAGCCCTTCCCAGAGCATCACGCCCGCCGAGAACACGTCGGCGCGCTCGTCGACCTGCTCGCCCGCGACGTGCTCGGGCGACGAGTACGACGCCTTGCCCTTGAACTGTCCGGCCTGCGTCGTGGTGAGGCGCGCCTTCGCCTTCGCGACGCCGAAGTCCGAGACCTTCGCGACGCCGTCGACGCCGACGAGCACGTTCTGCGGGCTCACGTCGCGATGCACGATGCGCATCGGCTCGCCGTCCGGACCGCGCACCGCGTGCGCCGCCGCGAGGCCCTCGAGCATGTCGGCGAGGATGCGGACGATCACGCGCGTGGGCATCACGCGCCCTTGCTCGCGCGCGCGCTTGAGCAGCGTCGCGAGCGTGACGCCCTCGACGTACTGCATGACGAGGAAGGGGCCCGCGATCGGATCGATGCCGACCGAGAGCGTCTCGACGACGTTCGGGTGCCGGATCGCGGCGCCGAGGCGCGCCTCGTCGAGCAGCATCGTGTTGAACTCGTCGAGGTGCGTGTAGCAGTCGAGCAGCGTCTTGATCGCGGCGAGGTGCTCGAAGCCCGCGGGCCCGTGCGTCACCGCGACGTGCACGCGCGCCATCGCGCCGCGGCCGAGCTCGTGGAGCAGTCGATAGCGCCCGATGCGCTCGGGCATCGTCGCGTCCGGCGCGAGCGCGCGCGCAGCTTCGGGCGCGACCTCGACGATGCTGCTGCTCGCGAGCGAGATCTCGATGATCTCCTCGGATGGCACGGCGTCGCGCGAGGCCGGATGCGAGCTGCGTGCACCAGACGACGTCATGCAGATCCTCTCGCGAACGTCGGCGACCCACACGAACTGCTCGCGCGGGCGGACAGCGCTGGATTTCGCAGGATCCGTACCGCGCGAGATCGCGGGAATTCGCGCGTCAGCGCAGCGCGCCACGGAGCGGCGCCCGCTCTGCGCCACGCGCGGCGCAGCGCGCGCTCCTCGCGGGATGAAGGAGAGATCGACCACGGAGGGCCACGGAGGGCCGCAGAGAGGATTTCTCTGCGGCTCTCTGCGGCCCTCTGCGGTGAATTCTCTTCTGCGCCGCGTCAGCGACGACGCGCCGCCGGGCGCTTCGAGCTGCCCTTCGTGCGCAGCTCGCCGACGACCTGCTCCCACTGCGCGACGTCGAGCAGCGCGTAGCGCTCGGTCGTCGCGTCGTAGACGAACGTGCCCGCGCCGTCGTCGAGCGACACGCCCGCCTCGCGCAGCGGCGCCTTCATCGTGCGGTAGCCGTCCGTCAGCGGGATCGCCTCGACGAGCCGGACGAAGCGCGGCCTGCGCGCCGGCACCAGCGCGAGCGCGATCTCGCGCGAGAGCGTGTCGCCGTCGAGATCGACGCCGCGGCTCGGCACCATCGACGCGACGAGCACCTCGCCCGCGATGCCGGGCAGGCTCACGCCGTACGCCGCCGCGCGACGCACGCCCGGCATGCGCGCGAGCGAGTCCTCGATCGCGATCGTCGGGATCGGCCCGCCCGCGCTGCGCACGACGTCGGCGAGGCGATCGACGAACCAGTAGTCGCCGTCGGCGTCGCGACGCAGCAGGTCGCCGGTGACGAACCACGCGTCGCCCGCCTCGAACACGCCGCGCAGCACGCGCCCCGCGGCCTCGCTCTCCTCGTCGCCCTC
The DNA here is from genome assembly GCF_000737325.1 of Sandaracinus amylolyticus. Lineage (NCBI taxonomy): Bacteria > Pseudomonadati > Myxococcota > Polyangiales > Sandaracinaceae > Sandaracinus > Sandaracinus amylolyticus. The sequence continues at coordinate 5,367,942 of NZ_CP011125.1, read as the reverse complement.
GCGACGTCCCTCGGGGCGCGCGACGTAGCCGTCGAACGTCGCCATCGGATGCACCGGATCGATGCGCGCGATCAGCACGCCCGGCTCGTCGATGCCGCTCGTGAGCAAGCGGCCCGACTCGTCGCGCGCGAGGTCTTCCTTGTCGAAGTCCCACCCGAGCAGCGCGAGATCCGTGCTGCCCGGCAGCGGACGACCGAGCGCGCCGATCTTCGTGCCCGACGCGTTCGCGAGCACCGCGTTGCCCTCGGTCGATCCGTAGAACTCGAGCACGGACGCGCGACCGAAGCGCTGCACCAGGCGCTCCCAGACGTCGGCGCGCATCCCGCTGCCCGCGAAGAGGCGCACGGGCGAGTGCGCGTCGAGCGGCGATGCCGGCGCCTCGACGACCGCGCGCAGCATGTCGCCGGCGTAGAAGACGACGGTCGCGCCGTAGCGACGGACCTCGGGCCACATCGTCTCGGGATCGAAGCGCTTCGCGAGCGCGAGGCGCGCGCCGCCGACCAGCGCGCCGCCGACCGCGACGAGCATGCCCGCCGCGTGGTGCAGGGGCAGGCAGCAGTAGACGGTGTCGTTCGAGGTCAGCGTGCACCCGGCCGCCGCGCCGAGCGCGGAGAACGCCCAGCGTCGGTTCGTGATGCGCGCGGCCTTCGGGACCTCGTGACGCCCCGCGGTGAAGATGATGCACGCGAGGTCCGACGCGCGGCCCGCGTCGGGCTCGTACCAGGGCGGCAGCACGACGGCGTCGGGATCGATCGACTCCATGTCGAGCACGCCCTCGGGCAGCGTGGGCTTCTCGCCAGGGCCGGGGGCGGCGGGGCCCCGGCCAGGAGGACCGCCGCCGAGCGAGAGCACCGGGCCCGTGAACGCCTCGCGCGCCCGCTCCGCGTGGTCGGGGTCGGTGACGAGCAGCTCCATCGGCGCGCCGGTCTCGCCGAGCAGCCGCAGCGCGTGCTCGAGCGAGATGCGCGTGCTGTCGGGGCTCAGCAGCACAGCGACCGCGCCCATGCGGTTCAGCGCGCAGACGATCGACAGGTACGAAGGACGCGTCGTCATCAGCACGCCGACGCGCGTGCCCTTGCGGACGCCGCAGTGCACGAGGCCGCGCACGACGTTGTCGACGCGGCGATCCGCGTCGCGGTAGGTGAACGCGCGGCCCTTCCAGAGGAAGAACGTGCTCTCGGGGATCGCGGCGGCCTGATCGGCGAGCGCCTTGCCCATCGAGATGCGCGTGTGGGCCTCGATGCGGCGCAGCTTCTGGAGGCGCGGGACCTGCCAGCGCAGCGAGTCGATCACCTCGCCGACCTCGCGGCCGACGTCGCTCACGCGCGTCCACATCGCGTCGACCGCGCCGGTCGCGACGTCGTAGAACGCCTCGACGTCGATCGGCGCTTCGTCGAACTCCTCGTCGTCGATGTCGATCGGCGAGGGGCGCGAGGGCTCGTCACGCAGGCGCTCGGGGATGGCGCCGTCCGCGTCGCGCCAGCGCACCCACTCGATCACCGAGGGCCAGGTCACGGTCACCGCGCGGCTGCCGACGACGAGCCCGAAGTGCCCGGCGCGCACCGGGATCTCGTGGATCTCCGACGCGGGCGCGGCCTCGCGGATCGCGCGCACCGACGCGGCGCGCGCGATCTCGTCGGTCTCGCCGACGAAGAAGAGGATCGGGCAGGTGACGTCGGCGAGCGTGACCGTGCGCCCGTCGATCACGAAGCCGCCCGACGCGAGCCGGTTGTGCACGATGAACTCGTCGACGAACGTGCGGAACGCCGGGCCGGGCCACGCGACGAAGCCCTCGCCCGCGAGGAAGCGGCGGCGGCTCTCGCGCTTCTCGAGCGCGTTGCGGTCGTGGAGCTTCTGCACGAACTCGAAGACCTGCTGCACTTCCTTGCGGACGCTGAGCAGCTTGAAGCCGGTGCTCGTGAGGAAGCCGGGCAGGCCCTCCATCTGGCGCAGCGGGATCTCGACCGCGCGTCGCGCCGCGGCGATCACGCGCTCCGCGGCCTGCACGCCGATGCCCGGGAGGTTGCGGCGGATGTCGACCGGCGATCCGAACGTGACGATCGAGCGGATGCCCGCGCTCCGGCGCAGCGCCGCGACCTGGTAGCAGAACATGCCGCCCTGCGAGTACCCCGCGAGGTGCACGTCCTTGCCGGTGCGCTTGATGACCTCGTCGATCGCGCGATCGACGGCGCGCACGTGATCGTCGAGCGTGCGCTCCATGCCGCCGGGCGTGCGCTCGGGCGCGCCGAAGTCGACGAGCCACACGTCGAGCCCGGCACGACCGAGCTGCGTGACCGCGCTGAGCTCGGGCGAGATGTCGTAGACCTCGCTCGTGACCATCAGCGGCGGGACGAGGAGCACCGGACGCAGCGACTCGGTGTCGTCGGGGAGCTCGTCGAGCGCGCCCGGCACCGGCGCGGGCGCGAGGTAGTGGCGCAGCTTCGAGACGCGATCCTCGTACGCCACCTCGAACGCGGCGGCGTAGGGCGCGCCGAGCCGCCCGAGGCGCATCACCTCCACCGCGTTGCGCGCGCTCGCCGAGAGGCGCCCGAAGGCGCGCGAGAGACCTGGACCACCACTGCGCCGCCGACGACGACGGCTCTCACGCTCGCGATCGCTGCTCATGAAAGGCTGGGAGCTCCCCCGGGCGGGCTCGTGCCCGACGTCGGCCGAGCATAGCCGAACGTGCACGCGCGAGGTCTCTTTGGCTCAACGCCTCCGTCGCGCGATCACGAGCGCCAGCGCGACCAGCGCCGCCCACGCGCCCGCGCCGGCGCGTCCACCGCCCGCGCGACAGCCACATCCCCCCACGACCATGCTGCCGCCGCCGCTGCTCGTGCCCGCGTCGGCGCGCGGCACGCCGCCGTCCGCGTCGAGACCGGCGTCGGGCGCGACCACGAGGCACACGTCGTTCTCGTCGATCTCGCCGTCGCAGTCGTCGTCGACCTCGTTGCAGATCTCCGCGCGCGCGTCCTCGTCGATCTCGCCGTCGCAGTCGTCGTCGCGCCCGTTGCACGACTCCATCTCGGCGCGGCACGCGTGGCCCGCGGAGAGGATCGTCGCCCAGTAGCGAGGCTCGCTCCAGCTCCCGTCGTCGCGCAGCTCGTCGAGCACGATCGCGTCGCCGAAGCCGTCGCCCCGCGACGGATGGCAGCGCCATCCCGCGATCGCGCGCCCGCACACGTCCTCGAGCCCGTCGCCGTTCACGTCGGCGAGGCGGATCGTCTGGTGGTGCTTGGCCGGGCTCCAGCCGCTCTCGTCGGACCACGCGGGGCCCGCGACGCGCACGAACTCGGTGCGGTTCCACGCGTAGCACTCGATGCCCACGTTCGAGCGCACGCAGAGATCGTCCGCGCCGTCCGCGTCGATGTCGCCGACGCGCAGCGTCGCGTAGTTCGTGAGGTCGTCCCAGCCGCTCTCGTCGGCGAGCGGCGCGACGATGGTCGCGGGCTCGAACGACGTGCCGGTGGAGCGCGCGCAGCGGAGATCGGTGCTGCTCCGCGCGCAGAGATCGGCGCGACCGTCTCCGTCGAAGTCGGCGAGGCGCATCGTGCTCCAGAAGCGCATCGCGCCCCATCCCAGCGCGTCGCTCCACTCGGGGCCGGCGACGCGCGTGGGGAAGCCGTTGCCGTCCGAGAGCCAGCACTCGACCCCCGCGCCGGCGCGCGCGCACACGTCGGCCAGGCGATCGCCGTTCACGTCGCCCATGCGGATGGACCCGTAGTGGCGCGCCGCGCCCCAGCCGCTCGCGTCGGACCAGCGCGGGCCCTCGACGCGCATGTCGAAGCTCGTCCCGTTCGAGAGCCAGCAGCCGAAGCCGGCGTTGTCGCGCGCGCAGAGATCGTCGCGGCGATCGCCGTTCACGTCGGCGAGGCGGATCGTCGTGTAGAAGCGCGGGTTGGCCCAGCCGTTCTCGTCGCTGATCCCGTCGCGCCAGGTGGTGTGGGTGGCGAAGCCGTCGGCGGTGGCGAGCGCGCAGAGGAAGCCCGCGTTGGCGCGCGCACAGACGTCGGCGCGACCGTCGCCGTCGACGTCGCCCATGCGCAACGTCGTGTAGTTCGTCACGTCGGTCCAGCCGCTGGGATCGCTCCACGGGATCGCCGCAGTCGGTGCGTCCCAGCCGCTCCCGTTCGCGCGCCAGCACCGCACGCCGCCGTAGCCGCGCGCGCAGAGATCGGCGCGCCCGTCGGCGTTCACGTCGGTCGTGCGCGGCGGCGCGTACACGCTCGGCTGCGCGTGCAGCAGATCGATCTCGCAGACGTCGGCGTCGTCGGGCGTGCCGTTGCAGTCGTCGTCGCGCGTGTTGCAGACCTCGGCCGAAGGACGCGGCGCGCTGCACGCGCCCCACGCGCCGCCGGAGCACGTCTCGGTGCCCGCGCCGCACTCGGTCGAGCACGCGCGCGAGAGCGACTCGTCGGCGCGCCCGTCGCAGTCGTCGTCGCGCCCGTTGCACGACTCGGCGCTCGGGGTGCAGCCGCAGCTCGTGCCGGGCGCCTCGCGGTACGCGCCGGTCGAGACCCAGATCGTCGCCGCGCTCGCGCAGCGACCGGAGTAGGGATCACGCTGCGCAGCGCTCGCGGTGCGCCGGTAGCCGTAGTGCAGGTGCGGGCCCGAGCTGCTGCCGCTCGACGCGGTCTGACCGAGCACCTGACCGCACGAGACGCTCTGCCCGGTGCTCACACGCAGCGAGTCGAGGCGCATGTGGCAGTAGATCGAGCGCGATCCGTCGCTGTGCTCGATCTGCACGTAGTTGCCGCAGCGACCGCCGCAGGTGTTGCCCACCGCGCCGTAGTTCGCGCAGCCGTTGTGGGTCGCGATCACGCGGCCCGACTGCGACGCGAGCACGGTGGTGCCGAACGGCGTGCCGAAGTCCGAGCCGGTGTGCCCGTCGTAACAGGCGCCGCCGCACGTGTAGTCGGAGCAGCCGGAGCCACCGCCGTTGTTGTCGAAGCCGTAGTTGAGCCGGTAGGACTCGGCGTAAGGCCGGCGATGGCGGACCTGCGCGGACGCTGGGATCGCGAGCGCGAGCACCGCGATCGTGGCGAGCGCGAAGCGCATCACCGCGCTCCTTCGAGCACGCCGTCGCCTTCGCCGATCAGCAGCGTCGCGGGGCCGCGCTCGTCCTCGAAGTGCAGCGTGCCGTCCGCGGTCCAGCGCGGCGCGACGGGCGCGGTGGGGAAGCGCTCGCTCGGCGGGAGCGCGCGCGGCGCGCCGCCGCGGGTGTCCACGCGGTAGAGCAGCGGCGATCCGCGCACGCCCGAAACGAACACGATCTCGGTCGCATCGGGCGAGAGCGCCGGCGACCACGCCGGCGCCATGCCCTGCGTCAGCGCGCGCGCCTGGCCGCTGCGCGCATCGGCGATCGCGAGCTCGAGCTCGGGGAACTCGCCGCGGACGTAGGCGACGCGCGTCCCGGCGATCGAGAGCGGGCCCTCGACCTGCGTGTCGAGCTCGATGGTCGCGCCGTCGCGATGCGCGACGAGCACGTGGTCGGCGCGCAGCACGACGAGCCCACCCGCGACGAAGCGCGCGTCGAGCACCGATGCGCCGTCGAGCGATCCGTCGAGCCCGCTGGTGCCGAGCGTGAGCACGCGATCGGCGTCGGAGTCTTCGGGCACCGGCGCGAGGCGGCCGATCAGCGTCGCGCCGTCCTCGCGCCGATCGAGGAGGACCTCGCCTTCGTCGAGCAGGGGCGCGGCCTCGTGCGCAGCCGGCGCATCGGGGCGGCTGCACGCGGCGAGCGCGAGCACGAGGCACGAGAGGATCGCGGTCCGAACCATGCGTTCCGCGCATAACAAGCGGCGTGCCCATACGCGCGGCGCATGGAGGCCGCGGATCGCTTCCGCGACGCGACGTTCGCGCGCCAGGGTGTCGCGACCGAGCGCGCGAGCCGACCACGAAGTGGACGGTGCGCGCCGGAGGCAGCAGCTCAGCGCGGGACGCCTCCGCGCACCTGGAAGCGCCAGAGCCCGGGCGGTCCGACGTTCGACGTCGTGCAGAGGTCGAGCACGGTGGGCGTGCCCGAGCCGGGCAGCGCGAGGTAGTCGATCGTGTTGCCGGCCTCGAACCCCGCGCTCGCCTCGTCGCCACCGAGCCCTCCGGTGCCGCCGCTCGCGTCGCCGCTCGTCCACTGGCACTGGGCGTATCGGAACTCGACGTCGAAGTCGCCGGGGGCGACGTCGCTGCGGTTCGTGAGCACGACCTGGAAGCTGTTCAGCCGATCGACGTGCGAGTTGTAGTAGCCGACGAGCCGCCACGTCGCGACGAAGCGCGATCCGTCGATGTCCCAGTGCACGTCGTTCGACGCGGGGCGGCCTCCGCCGCGCGTGTCGACGTCGCCCCAGAACGGCGCGATCAGCGCGGTGCGCGGGCTCGGCGCCGTCGCCCGCGGGAACTCCGGCGTGAACGTCGAGAGCGCGCCGCCGAACGAGAGGTTGCCGTTGTTGTTCACGAAGAGCGTCGTGTACGTCGTCCCGTAGAGCGTCAGCCCGCTCGGGAACGCCGCGCTCAGATCGATCGCGGGCGACGAGCCGTCGTCGCCCACCGCGACGACGCCCTCGGGCGCGCCGAGCCCCTCGAGCAGACCCGTGCGCGTCACGACGCACGGTCCCGCCTGGTAGCCGCACGCGTCGTCGCACGTGAGCAGGCGCGCCTCGTCCGCGCCGCAGCCGGTGCTCGAGTACGTCGTGCTGCCCGGGAGGCACTCGCCCTGTCCCGTGCACTCGCTCGAGGGCACCCACTCGCACGTGCTGTTGCAGCGCTGCGTCTGGGTGCCGCAGCGGCCGCACGGCGCGGTCTCGGTCGTGCCGGGCACGCACACGCCGGCCTCGACGCACTCCTCGTACATCCAGCGGTGATCCGTCGTGCAGAAGCGCTCGACCGTCCCGCACATCGTGCCGCACGGGACGTGCTCGATCGTGCCCGGCGTGTCGCAGCGGCCTTCGCACTCGCCGATCGGCTCGAACGTGCATGCGGCGTTGCACACCGCGTCGCGCATCCCGCCGGGCTCGCAGCCTTCGTCGGTGCGCGTCGTCGCGCCCGGCGCGCACTCGCCCTCGCCGGTGCACGCGCTCGGCGGCGTCCACTCGCACGCGTCGCTGCACCGCTCGGTCTGCGTGCCGCAGTTGCCGCAGGGCGTCTCGCGCGCATCGCCGGGCACGCACACGCCTTCGTCGCGGCACTCGCCCTGCGTCCAGGTGCCCGAGACATCGCAGAAGCGATCGGTGGTCCCGCAGCGACCGCACGACGTGGTCTCGATCGTGCCCGGCAGGCACGACGAGGGCTCGACGCCGGTGTCGCTCGGCGGCGCCGACGCGTCGCGCTCGTCGCTGCTCGCATCGTGGGCCGCGGCGCCGGCGTCGTCCTCTGGAGCATGGCTCTCGCCGCAACCGAAGAGCACGAGTGGCGCGGCGAGCACGAGAGCGGCGAGCGCACGGGACGAACGGTCGGACATCGGCACCTCTCCCGTAGAGAGGGCGCCAGATCGCGGTCCGCCGTCAATCCCTCCCCCGGACGCTCAGCGGCGGCGCAGCGCTTCGAGCTTCTCGAGCAGCGCGCCGATCGGGATCACGCCCTTGAACACCAGGAGCGCGGCGGGCGCGTCGTCGGGGAGCACGGCCTCGCTCACGCGGAGGCGCTCGCTGACGCAGAAGAGCACCGGCTCGGACAGGCCCTTCTCGGCGAGCTCCACGCGCTTCCACACCGCGTCGCGGCTCCAGTAGCCCATCACCTCGACGAGCACGCGCGCGCCGCTCGCGCGGTGCGTGCACACGAGGTCGGGCACGCACGCGCCGACGCCCGGAAGATCGAGGATCACGTCCGCGACCTCGGCGCGCCACGCGCCGCCTTTCTCCTCGATGCGCGCGCGCAGCGCCTCGGCCTCGTCGCTCAGGCGCGCGGGGATCTCGTCGCGGCCTCGCTCCTTCGGCGAGCCCAGCGCCGATCCTTCCATCACGAAGCGCAGCGGCAGGCGCTCCTTGCCCCAGCGCACGTCCGCGACGACGCGATGCGTGCCGCTCGATGCGATCGCGGGCAGCGCGAGCGCGAGCGCGAGGCCGTACTTCGTGACCGACTCGAACAGGCTGAACGGCCCGTCGATGTCGAGCCGCCACTTGCCCGGGCCCTCGGCGCGGATCGAGTAGAGCAGCCGCAAGAACTTCAGCTTGCGGAAGAGCGCGCGCATCGCGGCGGGCTCGATGTCCTCGAGGATCGCGACGACCTTCGTCGCGCGCAGCAGCACGGCCTGCGCCTGCGCGAGGTCGTAGCCCTCGACGAGCGCGCGCGGGCCGGGCGCGCGCACTTCGCGCAAGAGGTGCGCGCTGCGGAGATCGCCATAGAGCGCGCGGTCGAGCGTCTCCGGGTCCATGCCGTGCTTCGTCGCGACGTCGGCGAGCACCGAGGAGCGATCGAGCAGCGCGTCGTCGCCGAGCGCACGACGCGCCTCGGTCGCGCGACGGAACACCTCGGCGCGCAGCGCGGGCGCGTCGTCGCCCACCTCGCTGTCGAAGACGAGCGCGTCCTCGACGAGCTTCGTCATCCCGTCGAGCAGCTTGCGATCGCGCGGCTCGACCTCGATCGCCTGCCACGCCTGCTCGAGCTCCTCGCGCGGGCGACCGACGTGCTCCTTCGCGAGCTCGACGACCATCTCCGCGAGCTCCATCGCCTGCTCGCGTCGCGCGCCGAGCCCCACGAGCTTGAGCTCGTCCTTCTGCCTGCGGGCATGGACCAAGTCGGGCGTGAGCATCTCAGCCTCGGAACGAGCGCACGCGACCGCTCTGCGAGTACGCGCTGTGATCGCGACGGCGCTCGCTCGTGTACGCCTCGCCGGTGTCGGCGGTGACGAGCTCGTAGAGCGTCGCGAGCTTGCCTTCTTTCTTGCGCAGCACGCGGCCGAGGCGCTGCACGTGCTCGCGCACCGAGCCCGATCCCGACACGACGATCGCGACGTTCGCGTCCGGCACGTCGACGCCCTCGTTGAGCACCTTGCTCGTCGCGACCGCGGAGTACGTGCCGTCGGACAGTCCGGCGAGGATCGCGCTGCGCTCCTTCACCTTCGTCTGGTGCGTGATCGCGGGGATTAGGAACCGTCGCGACAGCGCGTAGCAGGTCGCGTTGTCCTGCGTGAAGAGGATCGCGCGGTCGTTGCGGTGCAGGTGCAGGAGGCGCTCGACCCAGTCGAGCTTCGCGGGCGCGGTGAGCGCGAGCTCGCGCTGGCGTCGGTACGCCTGCATCGCGCGGTGGCCCTCGGCGCTGCGCGCGGAGAGCATGATGAACTTCCCCCAGCCGTCGGGCTGGCTCATGCGGATGCCGCTCTTCGCGAGGAACGCGCGGTAGACGCTGCGCTCGGCCTCGTACTCGTCGCGCTCCTCGGGCGTGAGGTGCACCGGGATGCGCACCACGTCGTAGTCCGCGAGGAACTCGCCCGAGAGCTCGACGATGTCGCGTCGATAGACGGTCTTGCCGATCAGCTCGTCGAGCAGCGTCTCGCGTCCGTCCGCGCGCTCCGGCGTCGCGGTGAGCCCGAGGCGGAACGGCGCGATCGCGAGCTGCGCCGCGAGCGCGTAGGTCGGGCCCGGCAGGTGGTGGCACTCGTCGAACACCACGAGCCCGAAGCGGTTCCCGATGTGCTCGACGTGCATGTACGCCGAGTCGTAGGTCGTCACCGTGATCGGCTGCACGTCGTGCTCGCCGCCGCCGACGAGGCCGATCTCGCGATCGAACGTCGAGCGCAGCAGGTCGTACCACTGGCGCACGAGGTCGAGCGTCGGCGCGATCACGAGCGTCGATCGCTTCCACAGCTCGATGCCCATCACCGCGACGTGCGTCTTGCCCGCGCCGGTCGGGAGCACGACCACGCCGCGCCCGCGCGCCCGCTTCCACGCCGCGATCGCCTCGCGCTGGTAGGGCCGCGGCTCGCGCTGGATCACGGGGGCCGCGTCGATCTCCTCGTACGCGCGCGCGTCGTCGTCGACCTCGATCTCCGCGGCCTTGAGCGCGAGCACGACGTCGGCGTACGCGATGCCGGGCGCGCGGTGTGATCGCGTCCGCGCGTCCCACACGCACGTCGCCGGCAGCGCGGGTGTGCCCTCGGGCAGCCCGTGCACCTCGATCGTGCCGCTTCGGAACGCGAGTCGGACGCGCACGCGGCGCAATGTACCAGGCGTTCGGAGCACGCGTGCTCGGTCGCGCACCTCGTGGGCGACGGTGCGCGCGAATCCGTGAAACGCCCGAAGAAATGGGCATTCCGCCAGGGCTGCATCGCGAGTGCACACTTGGCGCGGTCGCGCCGTTGTGAGAATTTCGCGCCCCGGAGCAGGAGGACGCGCGGTGACGGCAACGCAGGCGACGGGCGCGAAGGTGGCCCTCGGGATCTCGGCGCTCGTGATCGCGCTCGCGACGGCGTCGGTCTCGCCTGCCTCCGCGCAGGAGGCGCTCGCCGACGCGCAGGCCTGTTACGCGGGCCGCTTCGATCGCTGCGCGTTCGCGGGCGACGCGTACCACGAGGGCACGAGCGTCGCGGTGAGCTTCGAGATGGCCGCGCAGCTCTATCGCTACGGGTGCAACGGCGGCGACATGCGCTCGTGCCGCGCGATGGGGTGGATCCACCAGCAGAGCCCCGGGCACGGCGTGCCCACGAGCCTCTCGGAGTCGCACCGCTTCTACGCGATGGCGTGCACCGGCGGGTATGCGCTCGGCTGCTACGACCTCGGCACGCTGTACTGGACGGGGCAGGGCGTGCCCGTGAGCTGGCCGACGGGCCAGTCGTACTACGAGCGTGCGTGCGGCATGCGCCACGCCGATGCGTGCCGCGAGGTCGCGTACATCTACGGGCGCGCGATGGGCGTCGCGCGCGACTACCAGCGCATGGCCGCGCTGCTGCGTCAGGCGTGCGATCTCGGCAACAGCACGGCATGCCAGGAGATGGTCGATCCCGTGGGCGCGGCGACGCGCGCCGACGCGGAAGAGGGCACCGGGACGAGCGGCAGCGGCGGCGCGCAGGCAGGGCAGGGCGGTGCGCCGGTGATCGTCGTCGGCATGCCCGAGCCGCAGTTCCAGGATCTCGTGCAGCGCTTCCGCCGCGACACGCGCACGTACGCGCAGACGGCGCTCGCGCGGGATCTCGCGAGCGGCGGCGTGACGCTGAGCTGCCAGCAGATCGCGACGCTCATGCAGACGAGCGCGATCGACAGCACGCGGGTGCAGCTCGGCACGACGCTGTGGCCGCGCGCGGTGGACCCGCAGAACTTCTACCTGCTGCCGCAGGCGCTCGAGTACGAAGGCTCGCGCACGCTGCTCCGGCAGCAGACCGGGCACTGACGGAACGACGAAGGGCCGGAGCGCGCGAGCACTCCCGCCCTCCGATCGCATCACCGCGTCCTCAGCCCGGCGTCGTCGGCTCCGGGCAGAGCGCGCACGTCGCGAGGTCGCTCGAGTCGGTGACCGGCGTCGTGTCGCCGACGGTCGGCGTCGCGGTCACGCTCGCGGTGTCCGAGAACTCCGCCAGCTCGGGGTCGGCGTTCGACTCGCTCGGCGTGCAGGTGACCTCCCAGTCGGCGCACGCACCGACGGCGAGCGACGCGATCGTGTCGGTCTGCGAAGGCCCGCTCCCGCAGTCGTCCGTGACCGTGATGCCCGCGAGCGGGACGTCGCCCGTGTTGCAGACCTGACCCGAGCCATCGATCAGCACGACCACCTGACCGCCGATCTCCGCGAGCCGCGGCTCGCACACCTTGCTCACGGTGACCGCGGGGTTGGTGTCCGCCGCTTCGCAGACGTCGCTCGTCTCGTCCTCCGCGACGACCTCACCTCCCGGCACCGCCGCGGCCGTCACGCTCGCCGTGTTCGTGAAGGGGCCGTTCTCCGCGCTCTCGAACGAGCCGTCGATCGTGACCGGGGTCGCGCCGAGCGGATCTTCGAGCGTCGTGGTGGTGCCCGCGAGGTCGTCCGTGATCGTCACGTCGTGCAGCAGGCCGCCGCCGATGTTCGTGACGGTGATGTGGTAGTCGAAGACGAACCCGGTGCCCGCCTCGTTGAGGCGGCCCTGATCGCACGTCTTCGTGATCTCGATGCCGCACGCCTCGAACGCGCCGAGGACCCAGTCCTTGAGCACCGCGTCGACGCTGGTCGACGCGCGCGTCGTCGCCATGAACGACGAGAAGCAGGGCGCGCCGTTCTCCGCGCCCGCGAACACCTCGCTGATGTTGACGCCGCCTTCGACGAACGAGAGCGGCGGGAACGGGCCGTCGGCGGTCTCGCCCTTCTGGACGTACGTCCACGGCGAGGCGGCCTCCACGACGTTCGTGGTGGCGCAGACGGTGTCCTGCGACGGGCTCAGGCAGTCGGCGCTGCCCTCGAAGAACACGTCGAGCGTGCCGTTGATCTCGCCTCCGGTGCCGACCCACACGAGCACGCGCACGTTGGGCACCGTGCCGCCGTTCGAGTAGTCGATCTGCACGAGCAGGTCGCCCACCGTGTGCTCGCCGTCGAACGTGCCGTCGGCGTTCGCGGTCACGCTCTGCTGGAAGAACCAGAAGCCCATGTTCGCGTCGCCCGCGGTGTCGACGCGGTCCATGCCGAAGTAGAGGATCGTGTCGCCCGAGTCCTCGTCGATGTAAGCCGCGGCGTAGGCGTTCGTGATGTCGTCCTTGTCGGGCACCGGACCGCTCGCGCGATGACGCCATCCCGTGATGTCGAGGTCGTCCTTGCTCCCGCCGCCGCGGAAGATCGTCTGACCGCTGCCGTCGGGGAGCACGCCCGTGTGATCGAACGCGTCGCCCCCGTCGCCGCCGGGCAGCGGGAGGTTGACGTCGTCCCAGTCGTCGCCGTCCTCCGCGCCGCCGACGGCGTTGCGATCGAGCTCGAAGAGCCCCTCGTCGTGCACCGACTCGACGGCGACACCGACCGGTGCCGGCTCGGCCGCGCTGCACGCGGCGAGCGCGAGCATGCACCCCGCGAGCGCCATCGAGCGCGCCCGCCTCCCCCTTCGCTTGTCCATCTGTAGCCCTCCACTCGTTTCGAGCTCCCCGTCGAAGGAAGAAGTGATCGTCCGACTCGCCGCGTGGCCCTGCGCTACGTCGCGCGAGTGCGCACACGACCTCATCGACGCTCCTCGATGCCCCACAACGTCGCGCGGTGAAGGCTCGCGGAGCGGCGAATCCGACCGTGTGCTCGCCGTGAGCAGGCCCCTCGCGCCCGGTGGCGCGCGGCGCTACACCCTCCGCCCCGCGATGGCCTACTCGGTCAAGGAGATCTTCTACACGCTGCAGGGCGAGGGCGCGCGCGCCGGTCGTCCCGCCGTGTTCTGCCGCTTCGCGGGCTGCAACCTGTGGACGGGCCGCGAGCAGGATCGCGCGCGCGCCGTCTGCCAGTTCTGCGACACCGACTTCGTGGGCATCGACGGCGTCGGCGGTGGGCGCTTCGCGGATGCCGATGCGCTCGCCGACGCGGTCGCGTCCAAGTGGCCGGGCGGCGGCGCGCCGTACGTCGTGTGCACCGGAGGCGAGCCGCTGCTGCAGCTCGACGCGGCGGCGATCGGCGCGCTGCACGCGCGCGGGTTCGAGATCGCGATCGAGACGAACGGCACGATCGAGGTGCCGCCCGGCATCGACTGGATCTGCGTGAGCCCGAAGGCGGGCTCGGAGCTCGTGGTGCGCGAGGGGCACGAGCTGAAGCTCGTCTTCCCGCAGGAAGGGCTCGACCCGGCGTCGCTCGAGTCGCTGCGCTTCGAGCACTTCTACCTGCAGCCGATGGACGATCGCACGCTGGTCGGACCGGGCGCGCGGAGCACGAGCACGAGCACGAAGCGCGCGATCGAGCACTGCCTCGCGCACCCGCGCTGGAGCCTCAGCCTCCAGACCCACAAGCTGTTGGGGATCCCGTGATGGAGATCTGGAAAGAGTTCTCGTTCGAGGCCGCGCACCGACTGCCGAACGTCCCGCCCGAGCACAAGTGCGCGCGCCTGCACGGCCACTCGTACCGCGTGCGTCTGACCGTGCGCGGCGAGCTCGATCCGCAGCTCGGCTGGGTCGTCGACTTCGACACGATCCGCGAGGCGTTCGAGCCGGTGCGCGCGCAGCTCGATCACTACTACCTGAACGAGATCGAAGGTCTCTCGAACCCGACGAGCGAGCTGCTCGCGCGCTGGATCTGGGCGCGCACCAAGCCGCGCCTGCCGCAGCTCGCGCGCGTCGAGGTGATGGAGACCTGCACGAGCGGCGCGCGCTACGAAGGCGCCTGAGACGGTCGCGCCGGTCAGGGCGGCGCGTTATGGTCCGCGCGCTCTGCGCGCATGACCGCTCGCCCTCATCCTCGCGATCCCAGCCCACGCGTCGCGATCGCGATCGGTGTCCTCGCGCTCGCGGCGGCGGTCGCGAGCGTCATGCCGCAGCTCCACGCGAACACGTGGATCTTCCGTGACGGGCGCTTCTACGTGAACGTCGCGACGACGATCGTCGAGGACCTCACGCTCGATCAGCACGCGTTCGCGTCGTCCTGGTACACCGGCACGCTCGGCTGGAACCGCGATCTCGATCCGGGCTGGAGCAACGTCGCGCTCGGCGCGCGCGGAGAGCACTGGCCGAAGCACCCGTGGATCCACCCGCTGATCGCGAGCCCGGTGTACTTCGCGGTCGGGCTCCCGGGCACGCTCGCGTGGAACCTCCTGATGTTCGCGCTCATCGCGAGCGGCCTCTACCGCTTCGCGCGCGCGTACGCGCCGCCGGCGCCTGCCGCGCTCGCGGTGGCGCTCTTCGTGATGGGCACCGCGATCCTGCAGTCGGCCTACGACTTCAGCGTCGACGTGCTGATGCTCGCGGCGTTCGCGCAGGGGCTCGCCGCGGTGCTCGTGGGGCGCGGCGTCCTCGCGGGCGCGTGCATCGCGCTCTGCGTGATCATCAAGCCCACCGCGCTGATGCTGATGCCCGCGCTCGTGCTGACGATCGCGGAGCGACGCGACGGCACGACGCTGCGGCGCTCGCTCGCGGCCGGCACGATCGCGCTGCTGACGTACGCCGGGATCAACTGGTGGATGTACGGAAAGCCCTGGTGGTCGGGCTACAACCGTACGCTGGTGACGCAGGGCGGCCGGCCGGTCGTCGCCGATCACCTCGACGCGTTCGCGACGCCCTTCGCCGAGGGGTTCGAGCGCATGTGGAGCGGCTACTACGGCCTGGTCCACACGTTCACCGCGATGGTGCTCGCGGTGCCCGGTCTGCTCGTGCTCCTGCGACGTCGCCCGCTGCACGCGATCGGCGCGATCCTCGGTGTGAGCGCGAGCCTCGTCGTGTTCGCGAAGTACGCGTACGAAGGGCATCGCTTCCACTGGCCCGCGCTCGCGCTGCTGGTGCCGTCGATCGCGGTGACGCTCGAGGTCGTCGAGCGCGCCGTGCGCACGATCGCGATGCGGGTGCGCCGGGTGTCGCATGCGCCGCGCACCGCGGGGCTCGTCGCGGCGATCGCGGTCGCGGGCGGTGCGCTGGTCGCGCTTCCGTTCGGTCCGCGCCCCGAGGCGCGCGCGCTCGGGGCGGGCGCGTGGGGCGAAGGCGCGATGGAGGTCGCGCGCGCGATCGGGCTCGAGGGCACGAGCGCGGCGATCGCGGTCGTGCTGGTCCACGTGATCGTCGCGGGGCTGCTCGCGGCGCGCGTCACGCGGATGCTCGAGCGCGTGGTGCCCTCGCCGATCGCCGCGTTCGCGGTCGGTGCGTGCGCGCTCGTGCCCGAGGTGCGCGAGGCCTGCCTCGCCGGCGGGCCGGTGCTGATCGTGAGCGCGCTGCTCGCGCTCGGCCTCGAGCGGCTGGGCGCGGATCGACGCGCGATCGGCGGCGTCGCGATCGCGCTCGCGGCGATCGTGTGGGCCGTCGCGCCCGCGAGCGAAGGAGAGGGCGCGTCGGCGGTCACGATGCTCGCGCGCACGTTCGACGAGCCTTCGGCGATCCGTCTGCTCGCGCCGTGGCTCGTGCTCGCGATCCCGGGGATCGCGCTGGCCGCGCGACGCGACGTGCGTGCGGGCCTCGCGCTGCTCGCGCTCGCGCTGTTCGCGGTCCTTCCGCGCGCGGGCGCATGGGCGCCGATCACGACGATCGCGCTCGCGGCCCCCGCCGCGGTGAGCGCCGATGCGTTCGCGACGTGGGCAGCCGATCGAGCGCGCGCGATCGACGCGCGTCGCGCGGGAGCGCTCGTGCTCGCGACGATCGTGGTGCTGCTCGTGACCGGCGGCGTGCGTCGTGGCGTGCAGGCGCGCGAGCCGTTCCGCGTCGCGTCGTCCGAGGGCGTGCGCCGCGCCGTCGTGATGCACGGCGAGGTGCCGTGTGACTTCCTCGCGTGGGAGCACATGAGCTGGGAGTGCTCGCACTTCGACAGCGGGCTCTACGGCATGGTCGGGCTCGCAGTGTCGGATCCGCCGCGCGTCGGTGGCGAGGCGCGCGAGCTCATGGTCGTGCCCACCGGTCGCTCGGGACAGGAGCGGCGCGTCATCTGGAACGACGTGCGCGCCGGGCGCGAGCTCGCGATCCGCTGGGCCGTCCCGGACGGGCTGCGCGGTGACGCGCTCGTCGTGGTGCGTGTCGACGAGCGCGAGGTCGGCCGCTTCGAGGTGCCCGCGCGCGATGACGCGGCGATGCACGAAATCGTGATCCCGACGCCCGATGTGGGCCAGACCGCGCGGCTCGAGATCGCGGTCACGCCGAGCACCGGACGCAGGCACCAGGCGACCGTCGCGCTCGACGCGATCTGGCGCTGACCGACCGTCAACGACGCGGGCTCCAGCGCGGCAGGAGCACGCGGAGGTGCACGCCGCGCTCGCTGGGCACGAGCTCGACGCGTCCGCCGTGCGCCGTCGCGACGTGCGCGATCAGCGCGAGCCCGATGCCGTGTCCCGGCGTGCCCGACGCGCGCGCGGCGCGCGACCGATAGAACGCGTCGAACACGCGCGCGCGATCCTCGTCGGCGATCCCCGGCCCGCGATCTCGCACCTCGATGCGCGCTTCGTCGCCTGCCCGCGAGACCTCGAGATCGACGAGATCGTCCGAGAACTTCAGCGCGTTCGAGAGCGCGTTCGAGACGAGCGCCTCGAGCAGCGCGGCGTCACCGGCGACGATCACGTCGTCCTCGAGCGCGAGCCGCACCCGCGAGGGGGCGCCCGCCCGAGCGACGACTTCGCGCGCGACGTCACCCAGATCGACGGCCTCGG
Organism: Sandaracinus amylolyticus; assembly: GCF_000737325.1. Classification (NCBI taxonomy): domain Bacteria; kingdom Pseudomonadati; phylum Myxococcota; order Polyangiales; family Sandaracinaceae; genus Sandaracinus; species Sandaracinus amylolyticus. Next base: position 5,350,757 of record NZ_CP011125.1, on the reverse strand, counting down.
CGTGCGCGCGATCGATCGGCTCCGCGCGCGCGAGGACGAGCAAGCGCTGCACGAGCTCGACGAGGCGCGCCACCTGGGCCCGCGTTCGCTCGAGCGCCTCGCGATCGGATCGCTCGGTGAGCAGCTCGAGCTCGCCCGCGACGTGTGCGAGCGGCGTGCGCAGCTCGTGCGCCGCGTTGGACGCGAAGCTCCGCGCCTGCGTGAGCGCGATCGCGAGCCGCTCCACCAGCTCGGCGATCGCGGCGCGCAGATCCTCGAGCTCCGCGTCGTGCTCCGGCGTCGCGATGCGATCCACGCGCGGTGCGCCGGGATCGATCGCGCGCACCCGATCGCGCAGCGCGCCGAGCGGTGCGAGCGCGACGCGCGCGATGCGCGACGCTGCGACGCCGCCGGCCAGCGCGCCGACGAGCGCGCCGGCGAGCAGCGCGATGACGAGCAGCGACCGATGATCGCGCGCGGCGCCCTCGCTCGCCGCGAGCGTGAGCCGCCGCGCGCCGAGCGCGACGGTGCATGCGCGCAGCGCGCCCGCGTCGTCGCACGAACCGACCGGGAGCACGGCCAGGTCGCGATCTCCGCCCAGCGCCTGTCCTTCGCCGTCGTGCACCACGACGCGCGCGTCCAGCACCGGCAGCTCGTCGAGCTCGTCCGCGAGGATCGCGTCCAGCTCGGCTCGCTCTCCGTCTTCCTCGGCCTCGCGCTCTTCGTCGTCCACCTCGTCGGCGAGCGTCCGCGCGTGGGCGAGCAGCGCGTCGTCGTCGTGCGCGCGCACGAGCTCCTCGGCGGTCCACCCCGCGACGATCGCAGCGACCGCGCCCGCGAGCGCGGCCGCACCGGCGCTCGCGAGCGCGACCCGCGCGCGCAGGCTGCGAGGACCACGCACGTCAGGTCTCTCCCAGCGCGTAGCCCTGGCCGCGCAGCGTGCGGATCACGCCGGCGCCGAGCTTGCGGCGGATGCGCGCGATGAGGACGTCGAGGCTCGCGCTCGCTTCGTCGGTGATCTCGCCCCACACCGCGTCGAGGATCTCACCGCGTGCGATGACGCGCCCGCCACGTCCTGCGAGCAGCTCGACGATCGCCCACTCGCGCGTGGTGAGCGGCACCTCGGCCCCGTCGCGCCGCGCGCGCCGCGCGCCGAGATCGAGCTCGATGCCGCCCGCGCGATGCACCACGCCGCGATCGACCGGACCGCGCCGGCCGAGCGCGCGCACCCGCGCACGGAGCTCGGCGACCGCGAAGGGCTTCGCGACGAAGTCGTCGGCGCCCGCGTCGAGCCCGGCGACGCGCTGCGGGACCTCGCCGTGTGCGGTGAGCAGCAGGATCGGCACGCGCTCGCCCTCGTCGCGCAGCGCACGGCACAGCGCGACGCCGGTGCCGTCGGGGAGCTCGACGTCGAGCACGATCACGTCGGCGCCTCCCGCCGACAGCGCGCTGCGCGCGTCCGCGCACGACCGCGCGCCCTGCACGCGATGACCGTCGCGCTCGAGCGCACGCACCACGAGATCGAGGAGCTCGGGATCGTCGTCGACGACGAGGACGCGCATCGCTCCGTCCTACCGCTCTCCGCGCCTCGTTTCGAGCGGGTCGTTCAGCTGCCGTTCGGATCCGCGCGCGCGTTCAGACGGCGTTCGGACGTGCGGCGCATCGTGGCGCCAGGAGGTCGCGATGAATCGGATGAAGAAGATCGCGGTGGTGCTCTCGATGATGGTCGCATTCGCGCTGGGCGGCGGCGCCGCGGCGGCGCAGTCGTCGCCGCGACTCGCGATGGAGGGCGCGCGCCGCATCGCGGTCGAGCACGTGCCGGGCGCGCAGGTCGAGTCGATCGAGCAGGACGAGGAGGCCGGTCGCGTCGTCTACGAGGTCGAGCTGCGCGACGCGCAGGGGCGCGAGCACGAGCTCGTGATCGACGCGAACGACGGACGCGTGATCCGCAGCGAGGTGGACGACGAGCAGGACGACGACTGATCGTCTGCTACGGAATCCGTAGCGCTACGGATTCCGTAGCATCACAGCTCGCGCTCGTAGAACGTGTCGCAGCCGTGGTGCCCGGTCGCGCCTCGGCTGCACCCGATGCGGCGGAACCCGAGCTTCTCGTAGAGGCGCATCGCGCCGTCCATGCCGGTCAGTGTCTCGAGGTACATCCGGCGATAGCCCATCGCGCGCGCGGCCTCGATGCAGCGCTCGAGCACCGCGCGCCCGATCCCGCGGCCGCGCAGCTCGGGCAGGAAGTACATCTTGCGCAGCTCGCAGGTGTCGGCGTCGCCTCCGTCGAGCGGCGCGACGCCGCCGCCGCCGAGGACGCGTCCGTCCGCCTCGACGACGAAGTACACGCAGCGCGGCCGCGCGTACGCGCGCGACATGAACGAGACCTCGGGGTCGTGGATCGCGAACCCCGGACCGTCGGCGCCGAACTCCGGCATGACGCTGCGGATGACGCTCGCCACCTGCGCGTCGTCGCGCGGCTCGATGGTGCGGATCGTCGGTGCGCTCATCGTGCGGTGAGTGATAGCGCGCCCGCCTTTCGCTTGCCGATCCCGCGCGGGCGCACGATCTTTCCGATCTCGATGCCCGCCGAAGTGCGCGCGAGCTGGTCGAAGGTCGCCGTGTCCCGCGCGAAGCGCGGGCTCACGGGCGGCGAGCGCGAGCGAGCGCTGCGCGAGCTGGAGGTGGTGCGCGCGCCGCTGCGCGAGACCGGGATCCTCGGGTGGGTCTCCGCCGAGCTGCACGCGGACGTGTGCCGCGCGATCGTGCGCGGGCTCGGTCCGGATCGCGCGCGCGTGTTCTGGGCGGACCTGACGACCGAGTCGATGCGCGCGCCCTTGATGCGGCCGATCGTGAGCGCCGCGCTCTCGATCGACGGCCGTCGGCCCGAGTCCCTGATCCGTCGCGCGCCGCGCGTCTGGGAGCTCGTGACGCGCGGCGCGGGCGAGCTCACCGCGACGAAGATCGACGACGGGATCCACCTCGACTACGCGCACCTGCCGCGTGCGTTCTGCGAGACCGCGTTCCTGCTGGCGCAGGTCGGCACCTGCGATGCGTGCCTCGCCGCGGTGGGCGCGACCGGCGACGCGAGCATCGAGCTCGATCCGAGCGGCGCGCGCGCGCGGATCACCGTTCGCTGGTGACGCTCAGCAGGAGCACGCTCACCAGAAGCACAGCGTCGCGCCGCGCACGCCGCTGCCGGACTGCGCGCCGTCGACCGTGCCGCCGAGCGCGAGGTACCACTTCGCGTCGGGCGCGCCTTCGTCGTCGGTCGGCGGGTTGATGCGCAGCGTGCCCGTCCCGCAGAGCCCGGCGTCCGCCTCGACGAGATAGACGATCTGATCCGCGATCACGATCGTGCGCTCGTGGCATCCGCTCGCGGGCACGAAGTTGCGCGCGCTCGACGGATCGACGCGCGCGCTCTGGCTCGCGCGCACCGTGAGCGTGGTGTCGACCAGCATCACGTCGGCGTCGTGCGAGCTCGAGCCCGCATCGCCACCGTCGGCGTCGGCCGTCGGCGAGTCGGAGATCTGCAGCACGGTGCCCGTCGGATTGCAGATCTCGAGGGTGATCACGACGCCGTCGCTCGATCCGAGATCGAGCGTCGCGACGTTCTCGCGCGGCGCGCCGAGCGTCACGGCGTCGCACGTGATCTCGGTCGCGCCCGGCTCGATGCGGCATCGCTCGCTGCAGCCGTCCTCGTTGGTGCGCGCCGCGCGCGCATCGTCGGGCTCGCCGCACGGTCGCGCCTCCGCGCCCGCGGCGATGCCGCCGGTGTCGCTGCCGCCGAAGCGCACCGGCTCGCCGCCGAAGAAGGAGACCTCGCACCCCGCGCACAGCGCGAGGGCCACCACGATCACGACACGTCCGCTCATCGTCCCTCGAGCTCGCACTCCCACACGCTCGCGAGCGGCGCGCCGCGTACGTCCACGTGGTGGACGCGCTCGCAGCCCGGCGGCGGAGGATCGCCGTACAGGTGATAGTTCGTGACGACGTACTCCGCGGGCACGCGCGAGCGGAACGGCACCTCGACGAGATCGTCGCGCAGGCGCGGCCGCACGTCCCAGTTCGACGTGTCGATGCGCACCCGCGTGCCCTCGCGCGCGTGCTCGTTGAGCCACGCGACCGCGTGGCCCGCGCCCTCGGCCCACCACGACACGTCGAAGAGCTGGCGCTCCGCGACGCCGCCGGGCCCGCCGACGAGCTCGGAGTAGTAGTCGAGCGGGAAGGGCTCGACCGAGCGCAGCTCGACGAAGCCGTAGAGCGCCATCGCCGCGGCCGGCGCGAGCGCGAGCGCGGGGGTCGCGCGCGACGCGCGCCCGATGCGCGACGCGAGCGCGGCCCCGGCGCGCGAGAGCGCGACGCCGCCGAAGAGCGCGAGCATGGGCCAGCACTGCACGACGTAGCGCGCGAGGTCCTGTCGGAACGACGAGAGCCCCTGGAGGAACGGCGCGAGCAGCGCGATCAGGACGAGCACGCTCGCCGCGCGCCACGCCTTTCGTCGCACGCCGATCACGATCCCGATCGCGCCGGTGATCACGACGAGCAGCGGCGTCGTGACGACGAAGAGCACCGGGTAGTACGAGAAGGGCGGCCCGACGATGCGCTCGCCGAGGAAGTACTCGGTGGGCAGGCGACCGCCCCAGTGCCCGAACGTCTGGCGCAGATGGCCCGCGGGATCGGTGTGGATCCACGGCCAGAGCGCGATGCTGATCCCGAGGCCGATCGCGCCGCCGATCAACGCCGCGATCGGGATCGGCCACGTGCCGCGCGCGATCTCGCGACGTCGCGCCCAGACGAGCGCCCACGTGATCGGGATCGTGATCCACAGGAACGTCAGCCGCGAGAGCAGGCCCGGGAAGAACAGCAGCCCGCCGACGAACGCAGCGAGCGAGTCGCCGTGCACCAGGCGATCGCGGTAGCTCGCGCCGAAGCGCACGCTGCGCAGCCACACCGCGAGCGCGAGCAGCGTCGCGCACCAGAAGAACACGACGATCGTCTCGTGCCCCACGAGCCGCCCGTGCGCGACGACGTGCGGCATCGAGACCATCAGCAGCGCCGCCGCGATGCCCGCGCGACGATCGAAGAGCACGCGGCCGATCGCGTAGACGAGGCCGACCGACACCGCGCTGAGCACGGCGCCCACGTGCCGCGCTCCGTCGACCCCGCCGAGCGCCCCGCCGAGCCCGTAGATCCACTTCGTGATCGGCGGGTGCTCGTGGTTGAAGCGGAACGCTTCCGCGCTCCAGTCGCCGAGCAGCGCGTTGCGCACCTGCTGCTCGCCCGCGTTCCAGTACCAGAGCTCGTCCCAGGCGAGATCGGTGTCGGCGATGCGCGTCGATCGCACCAGCACCGCGAGCAGCGTGACGCCCACGCCCATCGCGACGTCGATCACCGCGAAGCGCCGCAGCGGGCTCTCGCCACGACGCCGCCACGCGCGGATCGCGAGCCACCCGAAGAGCCCGCCGAGCGCGAGGAGCAGCGCGAAGTCGCGCGCACGCTCGGGCGCGCGCCGCGTGAGCGATCCCGACTCGAGCGCGCGCTCCGCGTCGAAGCGGCTCACGAAGAACGCGTCGCGATCGAGCGGGAGCACGCCCGCCATGTACGGGTCGCGACGATCCTGCATGCGCACCCGCAGGTACCCGCCGCCGCCGCGGTTGATCCAGCGCACCTCGACGCGGTGCACGCCGGGATCGATCTCGCGGGTCTCGCCGCGCGTGCTGCGCGCGTGGGCGCCCGGATGATCGACGAACCGACGCTCGTCGAGGAGCACGAAGCCGTCGTCGTCGGACTCGATCTCGAGCTCCAGGCGAGTCGGTCGCGCGACGGCCCACCACGCGCGCCACGACACGCACTGCTCGGGGTGCTCCTGCTCGGGCGCGAAGGGCTCGACGTCGAACGAGCGCACCGCGTTGCGCGCCCACGCGGGATCGTCGAAGTCGCACTGCGAGCCGCCGCTCGAGAGGCGCTCGAAGCCGTTGGCGCGCGTCGGTCGGGTGACCGCATCGAAGATCGACAGCGCACCTGCGATCGACGCCAGCGCGGCCGCGGCGAGGAGCAACGGCGCGAGCCGAGCGAGGAGGGCGAGGGCGGGAGTTCGGCGCATGCGCGGAGCCCCGCGCGAGCAGGGCCGGCCGGGTGTACCACACGGGGTCGCCGATGCGGCTGCTGCGGTCGCGAGTCGCCGGGGACGCGCGTGCCCGCTGCTCGGGCCGGCAGACCCTGGGCGTCGTGTCGGAAGCGGCCACGATGCGCGCGCGCGACGTCGGATCGTGTGGGATCCGCGCTGGGATCGGAGCTTGCTGTGCGCGGCGATCGAGGAGACCGCGCATGCATCGCTTCCTTTCGATCTCGATCGCGCTCGTCGCGATCGCAGGCTGCAACGGCACGATGAGCGGCACGTGCTCGAGCAGCGGCGAGTGTCGCGCCGGCGAGTCGTGCGTCGACGGTGTCTGTCGCGTCCGGGGTGACGGCGCCGTGGGCGACGCGAGTGATCCGCGCGCGCTCGCGTCGGTGCGCGTCGAGCCCGCTACCGCGACGATCACGTCGATCGACGACGCGCCCGCGACGCAGTCGTTCCGGCTGATCGCGACGCGCAACGACGGCACCGAGCACGACGCGACCGCGACGGCGTATTGGTCGACGGGCAGCATGCGGCTCGGCGCGATCGCCAGCACCGGCACCTTCACCGCGAGCGGCGTCGCGGGCGGCGTGGTCACGGTGAACGCGCGCCTCGCGAGCGGCAGCGACGTGCTGAGCGCGAACGCGACCCTCGAGATCGTCGTCGAGCGCAGCGTGTTCGGCGAGGGCGTCGATCCCGCGACCACGCCGGGCCGCTTCGGCGCGCCGGTCGCGGGCGATCCGAGCGCGGCGACGATCGTCTATCCGCTCGAGGGCGCGGTGATGCCCCAGAACGTCGCGCCGCCCGACGTGCAGTGGCAGCCGGTGGGCGCCGCGGGCGACGTGTTCCGGGTGCGCCTGACCAAGCCCCACGCGACGATCATCGCGTACCTCGCGCACGCCGGCGACGCGTTCCGCCATGCGTGGCTCGTCGATCGCGACGCGTGGCGCGCGATCGCGGAGAGCGATGCGGACGACGACGTGCGCATCGAGATCGATCGGCTCGAGAGCGCGACGTCGCGCGTGGTCGCGGGTGCCGCGCCGCGCTCGATGCGCCTCGCGCGCGGCAGCTTGTTCGGCCGCGTGTACTTCTGGGATCTCAGCGCGGGCCGCACCGAGTCCATCGACCCGGTGAGCGCGGCGCGCGCCGTCGTCGTGCCCGCGCCGGCGCCGGCGCCGAGCGGCGGCCGCTGCATCGCGTGCCACACGGTGTCGCGCGACGGGCGCTGGCTGTGGGGCGTGCGCGAGGGCGACAACGCCGGGATGCAGTTCGATCTCACGACGCCGCTCGGCGCAGACCCCGCGCCGACGCGCAACTCGCCGGTTGCGGCTCCGATCACGATGGGCACCTACGATCCGACGGGCACGATGCTGATCGGATCGGCGGGCTGGAGCGGCCCGATGGTGATCGTCGATGCCTCGACGGGCACGTCGGTCGGCGCGGCGGGTCTGCCGGGCGCGGGGACGAGCTTCCCGTCGTGGTCGCCCGGTGAAGGCGATCGCATCGCGTTCATGGGCGAGGTCGCGGTCGCGCCCGACTCGCACCCGATCGACGGCGACGTGTACGTGATGCCGCGCACCTCGACGGCGCCCCTCGCGTTCGGCGCGCCGACGAAGATCCACGAGGGCAGCACGCTCGCCGGCGCGCCCGAGGGAGGCACCGCGGACTCGCACCCGGTGTGGTCGCCCGACGCGCAGGTGCTCGTCTTCCAGCACGGGCCGCGCACGTTCAGCTTCGTGCCCGGCACGCACGACGTGCCCGCGGGCGCGCTCTATCGCATCGCGCCCGACGGCACGAACCTCGTGCGCCTCGACACGCTGAACGGCGGACCGACGGGCGCGAGCTCGTACTTCCCGACGTTCGCGCCGTACGTCACCGACGAGCGTGAGGGCGCGCGCTACTACTGGGTCGCGTTCTACTCGCGTCGCGACTACGGCAACACGATCGCGGGCACGCAGGGGCGCGGTCTGCGCCAGCTCTGGGTCGCGGCGATCGACGCGACCGCGCCCGCCGGCAGCGATCCGTCGTTGGTGCCGTACTGGCTGCCCGGGCAGAGCACGGGCGTGCACAACATCGCGGCGTACTGGGCGCCGGAGCCGTGCCGCGTGACCGGGAGCTCGTGCGCGACGAGCGCGGAGTGCTGCTCCGAGACGTGCGAAGAGGGCCCCGACGGCGCGCCCGTGTGCGTGCCGCCGCCGGAGACGGAGTGCCGTCGCGGCGGGATGACGTGCGGCAGCGACGAAGACTGCTGCGACGGCGCGACGTGCATCGGCAACGTGTGCATCGAGCCGCCGGTCTGAGCCGACGCGCGGCGCACTCCGGCTCGAGATTCACCCTGCATCCGAGCCGAGCGAGATCGCGCCCGGGTGTGCACGCCCGGGCTCGAGAAAGAGCATCAAGCAGTCACCGTCGTGCCAGTACCACGCGCGCTCGTCATCGGATCCCAGCGAGAGCAGCGGAATCTGGCCTGTCGGAGTCGGGTCGTACGCGAGCGTGCAATGTTGCGGATATCCGAAGAGATAGTCGCGACCATGGAGAGTCGCGCGCAGGACATCGTACGTCTCGTGCTCGTCAGTGGTGAAAGGCCAGTCTCGAACCTGATATTCGTCGCGAGGAATATCGATGGTCGGAGTGAACGCGATCGCCGCGGGAGCACCGAAGTCGACTTCGGGCGGCGGTTGACGCGGACTGCTCTCGACGTGCGCTGCTGAGAGGAGCGCGACCGCGTATCGCGGATCACCCCAGAAGATCTCACCGCGAGGGTCCATCTCACGCGTCGGGTCGTCAGCCACGAAGAGCGAGAGCACGCCGTCGCTCGGTAGGACATCCCGCCACGGTTCGGCGAACGATGCGCGGCGAGACGGCAGGTCGGCGAGATCGATCTGCGCGAGGAATCGATAGGGACCCTTGTCGTGTCGCGGCCATTCGACGTCGACGGGAAGATCGGGAACGCCTCCAAAACGACTCGCGCCCAATCGGATCTCCTCGGTCGTCGTGGTGATCGCGATGGCGGGCCGGTGCCAGCGTCGGAACCACTCCGTGTGTGCTCGGAGGCGCGTTCGTTCGACGCGCGTCAAGAGCTCTTCCAGGGTCATGTCGTTCACGTGTGCCGGAGCATAGGTCGACGCGAGCGACACGCACGTTGAGGGCGGTGGCGCTCGTGACAGACGCGTCGCCTGCTAGACGATTGCGCGGCGCAGTGCGTGACGCGCGAGGTCGATCGACGGCCTCGCGCGTCGGGTGTCGTTCACTCCGCGCGGTAGGCGCGCTCGAGCGTCGCGATGTCGAGCTTCACCATCTTCAGCATCGCGTCGGCGACGCGCTTCGCGCGCGCCGGGTCGTCGTCGCGCATCAGCTGGTCGAGCACGGCCGGCACGATCTGCCAGCGGACCCCGTAGCGATCGGTGAGCCAGCCGCACGCCTGCGGCCGGCCGCCGCCCTCGAGCAGCGCGTTCCAGTAGCGATCGAGCTCGGCCTGGCTGTCGCACTCGACGACGAGCGAGATCGCGTCGTTGAAGTCGTGGTGCGGTCCGGCGGTCATCGCCTGGAAGCGCTCCCCGAACAGCGTGAAGTCGACGATGCTGACCGAGCCCGGAGGCCCGCTCGGCGACTCCGCCGGCAGCGGCGTGACGCGATCGACGCGGGAATCGGGGAAGATCGAGGCATAGTGCCGCGCGGCTCCCTCCGCGTCCTTCGCGTACCAGAGGTGCGTGTAGATCTTCTGCTTCTTCGCGGTCATCGGTGTGTCCCTCTCGTCGGTCGTGCGCGCGTGGCGCTCGATGGAACGACGAACGAGATGCGCCCGGCCCGACACCGCCGCGATCTTTTTTTCGGCGCCGATCAGCGCGGCTCGATCCGGACCGTGTCCGCCGCGACAGACCATCCCGTCGGAGGATCGAGTTCGCCGCCGCTCGCCCCGTCGGCCAGGACGAGGACCTGACGCCGTCCGAGCACACGTCTGGGCGCGCCGAGCTACCGCGGTCGCGCGAAGAGCGTCCAGCGATCGCTCTCGAACACCGCCTCCGGCGGGCTCGCTGCGCCACGGAAGATCGAGCGCGGCGCGTCGCGCCCCGACTCGTGACGCACGAGCCAGTAGTCGAACGACTCACCCCACACCGCGTGGTCGTAGCGCTGCGGCGTCCACTCGAAGCGCGGAGGGAAGGGCGGCGGCGCCGCGCCTTCCGCGTACTGCACCGGCGACTTCGGGAACTCGACGAACGAGAAGCACGCGAGCCCACCGACGCGCGCCTGGAAGTACTGGTGCGCGTGCAGGTAGATCGGCAGCGGCACGACCTCGCTCTGCGGATCGAAGATCAGCCCGAGCAAGCGCCCACCGGGCTCGGTGTGCTCGAGCGCCGCGGAGAGCTCGCCCATCTCGCGATCGGTCTCGCCGAAGCGCTTCGCGTGCACCTGACCGGTCGCGATCGCGAGCGCCATCAGCGCGGGCGCGACGACGAGGCTCGCGCGCATCGGCAGCGCACCGCGCGGTCCGAGCACTGGCAGCAGCGCGAGCGCGAGCGGAAGGAAGCGATGGTTGATCGGCTCGATCAGCCGGTACGAGAACGGCGCGAACAGATAGAGCGCGAACGTCAGCAGCAGCACGAGCTCGGGCGCGACCGTGCGCGGCATCGGCCACTCGGGCGACGACGCGATGATCCGCCGCCACCACGGACCGCTCGTCGTCGTGCCCTCGACGCTCGCGGGGACCACCACCGCGTCGCGGCCTCCGCGCAGCGCGATCACGACGAGAACGCCCGCGAAGAACGCGACCGCGAGCGTCACGCCGCTGCCGTCGCGGTAGACGTCGAACGAGTGCCCGAGCCAAGCGCGCACGGTGTCCGCGACCGGCGTGAAGATCGGCGCCGCGCCCTGTGCCGCGACCTCCGCCGCGTGCCCGCTGCGCGAGCCCGCTTCGCCCCGCTCGATCACGCCCGACTGGCGCAGCCACCACGCCATCGCGATCACGCTCGGCAGCGCGGCCACGATCGATCCGACGAGCGCCCGCACCGCGCGCGCGCGCCCCACCGCGGGCGCCATCGCGACGAGCTGCACGATGCACGCGAGGCCCATCCACGCGTAGAGCTGCGCGTGCGCGTAGAACGTCGCGAGCGCCGCGAGCGCGAGCCACATCGCGCGTCGCGCATCGGGCCGCTGCACGAGCCGCGCGTGCGTCCCGAGCGCGACGATCGCGAGCACCATGCCCGCTGCGTAGTTGAGGAACCCCCAGAACACGTAGGCGTGCATCGCGATGGGCGCCGCGAGCGCGCCGAGCATCGCGGGCCGACCGTGCACGCGCAGGTACCAGCCCACGGCGAGCGGCAGCGTCGCGATCGAGAGGATCGCCGTCGCGCGCCCCGCGCCATCGACGCCGAAGATCGACGCGAGCCAGTCGCCGAGCACGTAGAGCAGCAGGTACTGGCTGCGCGCGTACTCGACGACGAAGAAGCGATCGAAGATCGCGTCGCCCTGACCGTGGATCGCCGCGATGGTGCCGAGGTGCTGCGGGTAGTCGACGAAGGGCAGCCAGCGCACCGTGGCGAGCGGCATCGTGAGGGCGATTGCCGCGACGCCGAGCACGATCGCCGCGATGCCGTGCTCTCGCGCCCACGCCCGCGCGCGCTCGAGCCACACCCCCGCGCTCTTCCCGTTGCCGTGCGTCGCCAACGTCGCGCGTCGTAGCGCACGTGGCCCGACCCTGTCACGCGGCGGTGCCCATCGAGCACTGGCCAGGGCACGCCTCGGGGACCATTCTGGTCCGTCCGATGCGAGCTCCTCGCAGCAGTCCCGCGGAGCGCAGTCCGGTCGACGCGTGCACCGCGGCAGCGGACGACGCCGCCGGCGCGGATCGTCGTGGCCTCCTCGGTCGGCGCAGCTTCCTGTACGCGGGCGGCGCCGCGGCGGCGCTCGCGGCGGGGTTCCCGCTGGTGCAGACGTTCGGCGCGCGCGACGAAGCGCGCCCGTGGCGTCCGGGGCCCTACGGCCCGCTGCGTCCCGACCCCGAGGGCCGGCTCGATCTGCCGGAGGGCTTCTCGTACCGCGTGATCTCGCGCACCGGCACGACGATGAGCGACGGACTGCGCGTCCCGGCACGCCCCGACGGAATGGCGTGCTTCACGCTCCCCGACGGATCGCTCGCGCTGCTGCGCAACCACGAGAACCCCGCGCACGTCGGGCTGCTCGGACCGTGGACCGACGGCGTCGCGCCCGAGTCGTACTCGCAGGAGGGCATGGGCGGCGTGACGCGCGTGGTGCTCGACCCTGCGACGCTCGAGGTGCGCTCGACGAACCTCGTGCTCGGCGGCACCACGCTCAACTGCGCGGGCGGCCCGAGCCCGTGGGGCTGGCTCAGCTGCGAAGAGGACTACGACGCGCGCCACGGCCTCGTGTTCGCGTGCGATCCCACCGCCGCGCGCATCGCAGCGCCCCAGCCGATCCGCGGCTACGGCCGCTTCCGTCACGAGGCCGCGTGCGTCGATCCGCGCACGTCGATCGCGTACCTCACCGAGGATCGCGAGGACTCGTGCCTCTATCGCTTCGTGCCGCACGATCCCGCGCGCCCGTTCGACGGCGAGCTCCAGGCGCTCGCGATCCGCGGCCGCCCGCGCGCCCGCACCGGCACCGGTCTCCGCGCCGGTGAGCGCCTCGAGATCGCGTGGGTGCCCGTGCGTGATCCCGATCCCGGCGACGACGTGCTGCGCCACCTCGCGCAGCAGGACGGTGCCGCCTCGTTCGTGCGGGGCGAGGGCATGGCGTTCGATCCGCAGCGCGGCGCCGTCGTGTTCGCCGCCTCGGCGGGCGGGCCCGACGCGAACGGTCAGCTCTTCCGCGTCGAGCCCGAGGGCGACGGAGGCGAGCTCCTCCTCCTCGCGCAGAGCGAGGGCAGCGCGGACTTCGACATGCCCGACAACCTCGTCGTCGCGCCGAACGGCGTCGTGTTCTTCTGCGAGGACGGCCGCGATCGCAACTACGTGCGCGCGATCGGCACCGACGGACGCGTGTTCGACTTCGCGCGCAACACGCTGAGCCGCTCGGAGCTCGCGGGCGTGTGCTTCTCGCCCGACGGGCGCGCGATGTTCGTGAGCCTCCAGACCGACGGGCTCACCCTCGCGATCACGGGTCCGTTCGCGCACGCCTGACGCCCGCTGGGCCACGGCCCGACTTTTCGGGCGGCCGCCCTTTACGGCTCGGATTTCCCCGCTACCATCCCGGCCTCTTTTCCGGGGACACCGTGGCAGAGACCTCGTTGAAGCCGCTCGTGGGCGTGGTGATGGGCTCGCGCTCCGACTGGGAGACGATGCGCCACGCGGTCGAGATCCTCGAGCAGCTCGGGGTGCCCCACGAGGTGCGCGTCGTGTCCGCGCATCGCACGCCGGACCTCCTCTTCGAGTACGCGTCGAGCGCGGAGCCGCGCGGCCTGCGCGTCATCATCGCGGGCGCGGGCGGCGCGGCGCACCTGCCGGGCATGCTCTCGTCGAAGACGCACGTACCGGTGCTCGGCGTGCCGGTGCAGAGCAAGACGCTCTCCGGTATGGACTCGCTGCTCTCGATCGTGCAGATGCCCGCGGGGATCCCGGTCGGCACGCTCGCGATCGGCAAGGCGGGCGCGACCAACGCGGGGCTCTTCGCCGCGCAGATGCTCGCCGCCGAGCACCGCCCGATCCGCGAGGCGGTGCTCCGCTTCCGCGCGAAGCAGACCGAGGACGTGCTCGCGAAGCCCGATCCTCGCGAAGAATGAGCCGCACGATGCGCGTCGGAGTGCTCGGCGCTGGTCAGCTCGGTCGCATGCTCGCGCTCGCGGGGCACCCGATGGGCGTGCGCTGCGTCGCGTACGCGCAGCAGCCCGACGAGCCCGCGTGCGCGGTGGGCGAGCACGTGATCGGCGCGTGGGACGATCCCGCGGCGCTCGACGAATTCGCGTCGCGCATCGACGTCGCGACCTACGAGTTCGAGAACGTGCCGCTCGAGGCGGTGCGTCGCGTGGGCGCGAAGGTGCCGCTGCGCCCTTCGATCGACGCGCTGCGCGTCGCGGCCGATCGCATCGAGGAGAAGACGCTCTTCCGCGAGCTCGGCATCGACACGCCGCCCTTCGCGGCGATCGACTCCGAGGACGATCTGCGCGCCGCGGTCGCGACGATCGGCCTGCCCGCGGTGCTCAAGACGCGCACGATGGGCTACGACGGCAAGGGCCAGCGCGTGCTGCGGACGATGCAGGACGTCGATGGCGCGTTCACCGCGCTCGGCGCGCGCCCCTCGATCCTCGAGGGCTTCGTCGCGTTCGAGCGCGAGGTCTCGCAGCTCGGCGTGCGCGGCGCGGACGGATCGATCGCGTTCTATCCGCTCGCCGAGAACGTGCACCGCGACGGGATCCTCCGCGTGAGCATCGCGCCCGCGCGCGCGACCATCGCGATCGAGGAGACGGCGCGCGCGTACCTGCGCGCGATCCTCGAGTCGCTCGACTACGTCGGCGTGCTCGCGCTCGAGCTGTTCCAGGCGGGCGATCGACTGCTCGCGAACGAGATGGCGCCGCGCGTCCACAACACCGGTCACCACACGATCGAGGCCGCGGAGACGAGCCAGTTCGAGAGCCACCTGCGCGCGGTCGCGGGGCTGCCGCTCGGCTCGACCGCGCTGCACGGCCACGCCGCGATGGTGAACCTCGTCGGCGCGCTGCCCGAGCCCGCGTCCATCCTCGCGATCGACGGCGCGCACCTGCACCTGTACGGCAAGGAGCCGCGCCCGGGCCGGAAGGTCGGTCACGTGACCGTGCGTGCGGACGACGAGGCGGGCCGCGACGCGCGTCTGGCCGAGGTTCTCCGCGTCGTCGACGCGCTCTGACAGAATCGCGCGTGCCGCGGAGCGCAGCTCCGGTCACACCTCGGCTGCCGACGGGTCGCTCGTTCCGTATCGAACGTCCGGTCGGCAGCACGAGGGGGAAATCACCGGAACGAAGTTCCGGAGAGGTGCTAGCGCTCATGTGGGGGAAGCGCGTGGCGCTCGCGCTCCTGCTCGCCGGCTGCGGCGCGGGGCAGGGCGCGAACGGGAGCGGCTCGTCGAGCGACGGGGGGCACGACGGGAGCGTCGAGGTCGATGGCTCGCGAGAGGACGACGACGACGACGGAGCCTCGCGCGCCGGGCCCGACGCCGCGATGCCGGCGGATGCCGGCGTGTTCCCGGTCTGTGCGATCGGTGATCTGCGCGCGGCGCTCGCGGCTGCCGCGCCGGGCGCCACGGTCGTGCTGCGCCAGGGATGCCGCGCCGAGGGCCCGCTCGTCGTGCCGCCCGGCGTGACGCTCGCGGGCGAGGGCCCGACGTCCGAGGTCGACGGCGGCGACACCGGTGCCGCGATCGAATTCGCGGAGGGCACCGGAGCGACGGTGCGTGATCTGCGCGTGAACGTGCTCGGCGGCGGCTGGGCGATGCGCGCGGCGGGCGACGGCGACGCGACGATGGAGCGCGTCTCGGTCCACATCGCGCGCGGCGCCGGCGTCGCGCTGCGTGGGCGTGAGCGCGTCGTGATGCGCTCGGTGAAGATCGACGGGCCGATGTTCGAAGCGGCGGCCGCGAGCGCGCCGACCACGTCCGCCGGCACCGGGACGTGGGCGGTCGTCGCGGTCGACGTCGGCGATCTCGCGGCGCCCGGAGCGAGCGGCGTGCGCGTCGAGGATCTCGACATCAGCGGGCTCGCGGTCGGCGGCCTCTCGGTGGAGCGCAGCGTGCTCGAGGTGATCGACACCGACGTCGAGCCCGACGCGGACGACGTGCGCGGCATCGTCGTCTCCGCGTTCGAGTCCGACGTGCGCGTGCGCGGCGTGCGCATCACCGACCTCTTCGCGGGCAATGGCGTGCCGGCGATCGCGGTGTCCGCGGTGTCGTCGCCGCGCGTCGAGATCGCCGATCTGCGCGTCGAGAACGGGGCCGGGTACGGCGTGTTCGCCGATCGCAGCGCGGTCGCGATCGATGGCGTGATTGCGTCGGGCCTCGGCGCGCCCGCGGTGCAGGTGCAGGGCGGCTCGCTCGTGGCGCGCGCGCTCGACCTCGAAGGCGGCGACGGCGCAGGCGTCGTCGCGATCGATGCCGAGCGCGTCGAGGTGCGTGGGTCGACCGTCGCGCGCCAGGTGCGCGCGCCGGTGCCGAGCACCTCGGGCACGGTCGAGCTCGGCGACGGCGTGCTCGTGCGGCGCGCGTCGGGGACCGCGCCGATGCCCGCGATCGTGCTCGCCGACGTGGCGCTCGACGACAACGCGCGCGCCGGGTTGCTCGTCGATCTCGGCGGCGCCGCGCCCGCGAGCGTGTCGCTCACGAACGTGCGCGCACGCGCGGCGGGGAGCGCGCTCGGCGTCGTCTCGCAGCGCGCGGTGATGCCGGCGGGCTGGGACGCAGCGGTGATCCGCGAGGGCGCGGCCCTCACGAACGACGGCGTCTTCGGCGGCGGAATCGACGTCGCGGGCATCATCATGCCGCCCGCGATCGCGTGGCGACCGTCGCTCTGATCGCGTCGCTCCGATGGGGTCCGAGGTGTGAGAACCGGCGCGCTCCGCGCTCTAGGTTCCACGTTCAGCGCAAAGCGTGCGCGCACGTGCCTCACGTGCGTGCGCTCGCCCCGCACGATCGGCTGCTGGAGTCGCCACCCAGTGGCGGCGAGCCACGGAATTCATGAGCCTTTCGGAAACCACGGTGCGCACCGCCTCGACGGCACGTGGGTTGCTCGAAGCCGCGGCATGGAAGCTTCCACCAAGGCGGCACGCCGTGATCTTCCGTCGGGTGTGCATCCAAGCTGGGTCCCCGTGCTCGCGGGGTGGCGCGACGCGGGCCTCGCGCGCGAGCTCGACGCGCGCTGGCTGACCCGGCTGATGTCGGCGCCGCCGACGGACGCGACGATGGCGATGGTGCTCGCGGCCCACTACCACGCGTCGGGCGACCCGGTGGAGCGCGCTTGGCGCGCGCAGTCGGACCGCGTGCTCGAGCTCGCCGACGAGCCGACCGCGCCCGAGGCGCTCGCGGGCGCGACGCAGCTGATCCTGCCCGAGGTCCGCATCGCGACGCGTCGCACGGCGGAGGGCCTCGAGGTTCGCCTCGCGACCGAGCGCGAGACGATCGCGACGACGCGCGCGCGCGTCACGCTGCGCCGCATGCAGACGCACGCGCGCAGCGGTCGTGCGCGCCCGGTGTCGATGGACGGTCTGCCGCCGCGCTCGTTCGTGTACGCGCTCAACGTGCTCCTCGAGTCGAAGGACGTGGCGCTGCGCTTCGTCCCGCTGGTCGCGATGCCGGGTCGTCGCGCGTGGATCGCGGTGACGCTCGCGCAGGCACTGCACCTCGAGGATCTGCAGACGCTCGATGCCGACGAGCCGTGGCGCCCGTTCGCGCGCTTCGTCGACTCGCTCGCGCTCGCGTCCTGAAGCCTCCGGTCGCGCTCGCGTTCCGGCGCGAGCGCGACCCAGACGATTTTCTCTCGTTCGCCTCCTCGTTCCTCGTCCCCTTCCTCGCGGAAACACCGCGCCGACGGCGCCGCACCGGGACTCGTCCCCCCGATGCAACAAGGCGCCGTCGGCGCGGTGTGGGTCCGGACGGCCGTGCGACGGCGCGTGCGGGGTGCGAACGGCTGCGGGCGCGTTTGCGGTGCTCGCCGCTCACGCGCCCGTCCATCGTCACGCTGCGCTCATTCGATCCCGAGCGCGCGGCGCAGCGTGCTCACTCGACGCAGAGCCTGCGTGCTGCGCCCGCTGCGTTCGCGAGCGCGCCTGCGGGATAGGCCGAGACGAAGTTGAAGCACATCTCGTCTTCCGTTCGCTCGCCGAAGTAGATCGGCGCGTCCGTCGGGTTGTCGTAGACGCACGTCGTCCGCAGCACGTCGCCCGGGTTGATCACCAGCGAGCCGCCGGGCGGGATCCATCCGGTCTGCGCGTTGAAGTCCCAGTGCGGCTCGTCCGCGAGCATCACGACGTCGGCCTCGCTGCCGCCGCGCAGCACCTCGGTGCGGATCGAGACGCCGTGCGTGTGCATGTGCAGGCCCGACCCCACGACCGTCACCGGCGCCGTGATCGCGGGCGTGCAGCGCCCGACCACCTCGTGCCCCCGCGCGCGCGGCGGGATCGCGATCGCGAGCGAGCCGAGCGTCGACGTGCCGATCTCGTGCTCGCGCGCGGTCTGCGTCGAGCACATCGCGACGCCGCTCCGGTCGCGCACGTCGCCGTAGCCCGCGACGTTCCAGTAGTGCACCTGCAGGACCACGAAGCCGGTCGAGCCCGGCAGCTCGCGTCCCATCGTGTCCGGCAGCACCGAGTTCCGCCCTCCCGGCGCCCAGCCCTGCAGGAACTGCGAGCCCTGGTTCAGCGCGGTGCCGCACTCCCACGCATCGCCCGGCTCGATCCCCTCGGGCAGCGCGGTCGCGCCGAAGATGATCCAGTGATGGAGCACGCGCGGGTCGTCGATGATCGGCGCGAACGCCGTGCCCTGCTCGACGTCGGTGAACGGCGACGCGAACGCGAAGCACATCGTCGTGTTGCCCGCCGCGGGCGCGAGCTCGTAGGGCGCGTCCATCGCGCCGGGCGCGTGCGCGCGGAACTCGTGGGTCACCTCGCACGGCAGGTGCTCGGGGCCGATCGGCGCCTGCATCGGAGCGCCCGCGTCGTCGGTCGAGCCCTGACCCGCCGGCGCGCCCGCGGCGATCCACGCGTCGAGCACCGCGAGCTCTTCCGCGGGCAGCTGCTCGCCGGGCGGCATCGGGCGCGCTTCGTCGTGGATGCGATCGCCGACGAGCTCGAACACGCGACGCGACGGGCTCGTCACCGCCATCGCGTGCATCGCCTCGTACGAGAGCACCGACATCGGCGCGCTGAACTGCGGCGGATCCGAGTGACATCCCCCGCAGCGCGCGTCGACGATCGCCTGCACGTGGGCGGGCAGCCGCAGCACCTCGGGCGCCTCGTCGCCGCCGTCGCACGCTGCGAGCCCGCTGATCGCGAGCAGTGGAGCGATCCACGTCTTCGTTCTCATCACGGCGTCCCCCTCCTCGTCCCATCGAGCACGATCGTGATCATCCCGGCGGTGCCGCTGACGCTCGTGATCAGCCGGCCCACGTCGCCGTCCATCGAGAACTGCAGGCCGCCCGCGCTGCCACCGCCGCCGGCTCCTCCCGCGCTCGACTGCGCGCACGCGGGCGTGATGACGATCGCGCTCCCGTCGACCTCGTAGGTGCCGCGGATCTGCGTCGAGCTCGGCCGCACGATCGTGCCCGCGGGCGTGCCGTTGAGCGTCGTGACGAACTCGAAGTCGAGGCGCGCCTCGGTGCCGTCGAACGCGGCCCACGCGCGACCGCCGACCGTCGACGCCTCGCGATCGAACATCGTCGCGGCGGTCTCGGAGACGTAGAACGTCGCTTCGTCGAACACCCACGTGCCCGTGGGATCACCGCCGGTCGCGACGGGCACGTTCGAGCCTCCGTCGACCGTGGCGACGTCGAAGCCTCCCGCGATCTCCGGCACCGCGTCGGGCTCCGGGCTGACGTCGCAGCCCGCATCCGCCGCGGGCGCGCCCGCATCGACGATCTCGGTCTGCGCATCGATGCGCGCACCGGCGTCGTCGGGCGCGTCCGACTCTCCTCCACACGCGATCACCAGCGCCGACAGCGTCAGCGCAAACGCGATGATTCCCCCGGATTTCATAGGGGAACGAGCATACGAGGACGCGCCTCGGGGCGGTGTGGACGTTTTGTGCACGGGACCTCTCGCGAGCGTGGTCGTGCGATGATCGATCGGTGGCGAGCATCCTGGTGGTGGAGGACGAAGGGCCGATCGCGACGTTGGTGGCAGACCATCTCCAGCGCGCGGGACACCGGGTGGCGATCGCACGCGACGGAGACGAGGCGCTCGCGAAGCACGCGGCCGAGCCTGCGGACCTGCTCGTCCTCGACGTGATGCTCCCGCGGAGGAGCGGCCTCGAGGTCTGCGGCGCGATCCGGCGCGGCGGTGGCGCGCAGCCGGTCGTGCTCATGCTCACTGCGCGCAGCGGTGAAGAGGACGCGGTCGCCGGCTTCGAAGCGGGCGCCGACGACTACGTGCGCAAACCGTTCGGCGTCGCGGAGCTGGTGCGTCGTGTCGGTGCGTTGCTCGCGCTCGCGGGACGGCCACGCGCGCCCGCGCCCGCGTCGACGATCGAGATCGCGGGGATGCGGATCGATCTCGCGTCGCGTTCGGTGCGCGTTCGCAGCGGCGAAGTTCGTTTGACCCCCAAGGAATTCGATCTGCTCGCGCATCTCGCGCAGCACCCGTCGCGCGTGCTCGAGCGCGAGGATCTCCTCGCGGAGGTGTGGGGCTATCGACACGCGGGCTATGCGCGCACCGTGGACTCGCACGTGACGCGGGTGCGCAAGAAGCTCGCGGCCGCGGGGCTCGTCGGCGATCCGATCACGACCGTGCACGGCGTCGGCTATCGCTTCGAGCCGCAGCGCTTCGAGCCGCAGCGCTCGGATCGACACGAGGACGCGTGAGGGCGCTGCGCCAGCGCGTGTCGCTCAAGATCGGCGTCGCGGTCGCGACGCTGGTCGTGCTCGTCGCGCTCGGTCTCTGGCTCGTGTTCCGCCTGACGCTGCTGGTCTACGGCGAGGAGCTGCGCGCGCGGCTCGTGCAGCCCGGGCTCGCGCTCTCGATCGCGATCGTGCGCGCGGGGAACGCGGACGACGCGTCGCTGCGCCGTGAGCTGGGAGACGTCGAGGGCTTCTGCATCGCGCTCTACGATCACGACGGCGTGCTCTTCGCGCGCTCGCGCGACGATCAGCCCGACGTGCCCGAGCGCCTCGACGCGCGCATGCGGGAGCTCGCCGACGCGACGCCGGGACGACCGCGCTCGATCGGCGCGCAGCGGCTCGACGCGCCCACCGAGATGATCGCGCGCGTCGAGGGCGCGGGGCGCGCCGCGTACCTCGGCGTGTTCGAGCACAGCGCGGCGGCGACGTTCACGGCCGTGCGGATGCGTACGCTGAGCATCATCGTCGTGATGCTCGCGCTCTTCGCGCTCGGCGTGACCGCGATGCTCGCGCACCGCATCCGCCACGGCATCCGGAGCACGCAGCGCGTCGTGCACGCGATCGCCGGAGGCGCGCTCGATCGCCGGCTGCCCGCCGCGGGCGACGACGAGCTCGGTGCGCTGGTGCGCGACTTCAACCGCATGGCGGATCGCGTGGAGGATCTCGTCGCCACGCTGCGTCGCGAGGAAGCGCGCAAGCGCGCGCTGTTCGCCGCGTTCACCCACGAGATCAACACGCCGCTCACGAGCGTGCTCGGGTACCTCGAGTCGCTCCGGATGGACGACGTCGACGCGGATCCCGAGACGCGCCGTCGCTACGTCGAGGTCGCGTACGAGCAGGCGCTCGCGCTCGACGCGCTCGCCGACGATCTCGAGACCCTCTCGCGGCTCGAGCACGACGGCATGTCGCTCGAGCGCGCGCCCCACGATCTGCTCGCGATCGCCCGCTGCGAGATCGACGCGCTCGCGCCGCGCGCGAAGGACGCGTCGGTGACCGTGCGCGCGGAAGGACACGGCGTCATCGCGGACGTCGATCGACGGCGCGTCGGACAGGTGATCCGCAACCTGCTCGACAACGCGATCCGCCACTCGCGCGCGGGCGGCGCCGTGCTCGTCGAGGTCGGTCGCGACGCGCGGGGAGACGCGAGCGTCGTGGTGCGCGACGAGGGCGAAGGGATCGCGGAGGAGCATCTCGCGCGCATCGGTGAGCCGCTCTTCCGCGTCGATCCGTCGCGCGCGCGCGGCACCGGAGGGCGCGGGCTCGGCCTCGCCATCGCGCGCGGCATCGCGCAGACGCACGGCGGCACGCTCGAGCTGCGGAGCACGCTCGCCGTCGGCACCGAGGCGCGCCTCTCGCTACCGCGCGAGCCCGCGGCGCGCGAAGCACGCCTCGACGGCGGCGATCGAGACCTCGAGCCCCTGGGCCGCGGGGTCGACGGTCTCGATGCGTGACCGAGCGATCTCGAGCGCGGCCTGCGCGTCGTCGCAGCGCTCGAGCCACGACGCGAGCCGCGCCGTCTCGAGCGGCCAGTGCGCGATGTCCGGCTCGAGCTCGATCAGCGCGCGATAGAACGGCAGGGCGCCCTCGAGATCGCCGGCGTCCCAGCGCGCGTAGGCGTGCTCGCCGAGATCGTCGGTCGGACCGCCACGCAGCGCGACGATCCACGCGGGCGGTGGCCCTGGGCCGGGCTCCGCGAGCGCGAGCGCGGTCGTCCACCCCACGCTCCCCGCGGTGATCACGAAGAGCACCGCGAGCGTGCCGATCGTCTGCGCCGCGCGCGGCGGCGCCGCGGGCCGCGGATAGCTCGGCGTGAGCCCTGCGCCGACGAGCCGATCGTAGAGGTGCGGGTGCACCGGCTTCGCCACGCGCGTCACCGCCGGCGCGAGGTTCAGCTCGTAGATGCGCTCGAGCGCGCGCGCGTAGCTCCCCTCGTCGTCCTCGTGCGCGTGCGCGATCGCGTCGGCGCGCTCCTCCATGCGGCGCGCGATGCGCTGCACCACGCGGCTCACGACGAGCGCCACCAGCACGAGCCCGAGGAGCACGAGCAAGCCGCGGATCGCGTCGCCGCGCCCGAACGCGTGCATCAGCGGACGGATCAGCGCGAGCGGGTACAGCGCCACGAGCGCGACCGACCGCGCGAGCACCACGCTGCGCGGCTCGCCGAGGTGGCCGAGCTCGTGCGCGGTGACGCCGGCGATCTCCTCGTCACTGAGCTCGCGCACCGCGTGCTCGGTGAACGCGAGCTCCGCGGTGCGCGGGAACGCGAGCGCGTTGACCATCGGCCAGCGCACCACCCACGTGCGCTTCGCGCGCACGCCGACCTTCTCCGCGCACGCGTCGACGATCGTCGTGATCCGCGCGTCGGCAGGGCGCGCGAGCCCGAGCGCGACCGCGACGCGCAGCCCCGCGCCCAGCGCGACCGCCACGAGCATCGCGAAGATCACCGCCGCGACGACCGCGGCGGGCAGCGGCTCCGCCGGCATCAGCGCGCCGCCGACGAGCACGATCAGCACGTGCGGGTACATCGCGAGGAACACGAAGACCTGTCCCGCGAGACGCTCGCGCAGCGGCACCACGCGCCTCCCGATGCGGCGCTCCACGCGACCGAGCTGCGGGTACGCGCCCGCGAACGCCGCGATCCCGACGAGCACGCCGAGCGCCCCGCCGCGCAGGTACGAGAGCGGCCCCGCGACCACGCCCGCCGTCACACCGAGCACGATCGCGCAGAGCATCGGCGCGCTCGACGCGACCACGCGCGCCGGCCACGCGCGACGCGCGCGCTCGGTCCAGTGCGCGTCGCCCGGCGTCCCACGCGCCGCGAGCAGCGCCAGCGACACGCCGACGTGCGCGCCCACGAACGACACGAGCGCCGCGAGCGGCACCCACACGAGCGCGCCGATCCCGACCCACCAGGGCAGGACCGCGCGAACCGCCTCGATCGCCTCGGAGCCCAACGCGGAGAGAGTCTACGTGCTCACTCGGTCGCGCGTCCCTCGCACCCGCACGCCCCCGCCGCAGCGCGCGCACGATCGCAGCGAGGCCGCGCGTCCTCGCAGAGCATGCGCGTCCCCTCGTCGTGATCGTCGCGCTCGGCGAGCTCGCAGATGCGCCCGCTCAGGTCGCACGCGTGCCCTGCGATCTCGCACCGCGGCGCGCACGCTTCCTCGCGCTGCGCCGCGACGTTCGCCTCGCTCTCGAGGCGCACCACGCGCTCGTGCCACTGCCGCGCGAGCATCGCATCGTCCTCGTGCTCGGTGGGATCGGCGTGCGCGGACTCGAGGCCTCCGCCGCATCCCGCGATGCCGCTCGCCGTCGCCATCATCACCACGCACGCGATCCACGCCGCTCGCATGGCCGCGATGCTACAAGCGCCGCTCCGGCGCGCCCACTTCTCCGCGGCGCGCTAACGGTTGCGCAGCTTGCGCGCGATCGAGAACGCCATCTCGAGCGCCTGACGGTAGTTGAGCCGCGGATCGCACGCCGTCGCGTAGTTCATCTCGAGGTCGCCCTCGGTGATGCCCGCCGCGCCGCCGACGCACTCGGTCACGTCCTCGCCGGTCAGCTCGAAGTGCACGCCGCCCATCACGGTGCCCGCCGCCGCGTGCGCGTCCATCGTGATCTCGATCTCGCGCAGGATGTCGCCGAAGTCGCGCGTCTTGCGCCCGCTCGACGTCGTCTGCGTGTTGCCGTGCATCGGATCGCAGATCCACAGCACGCGACGTCCCGACGCCTTGATCGCCGAGAGCAGCCCCGGAAGCGCGTCCGCCGCGCGCCGCACGCCCATGCGCGTGATCAGCACGATCTTGCCCGGCTCGTCGTCGGGGCTGAGCGTCTCGATCAGCCGGAGCACCTCGTCGGGCTTCGCGCTCGCGCTGATCTTCACGCCGACCGGGTTCGCGATGCCGCGGAAGAACTCGACGTGCGCGCCGTCGAGCTGGCGCGTGCGCTCGCCGATCCACGGAAGGTGCGTCGTCAGGTCGTACCACTGATCACGGCGCGGCACGGTGCGCGTCTGCGCCGACTCGTACTCGAGGTTCAAGCCCTCGTGGCTCGTGTAGAACTCGACGCGCGTGAGGTCGTCGATCGTCTTCTCGCCGAGCGCCTCCATGAAGCGCAGCGCCTCCGAAAGCTGACGGCTCGTGCGCTGGTACTCCTCGCGCAACGTCCCGGGCAGCACCGCGTTCTCGAAGAACGCGAGGTCCCACTGCTCGGGGTGATGCAGATCGGCGAAGCCGCCCTCGGTCAGCGAGCGCACGAAGTTCAGCGTGAGCGCGGCGTGCTGGTAGCCCGCGAGCAAGAGCTGCGGATCCGCCGCGCGCGCCTCGGGCGTGAATTCCGCGCGATTGACGAGATCCCCGAAGTAGTTCGGCAGCTCGACCTCGCGCCCGTCGGCGAGCTTGCCGCGCTCGGTCGGCTGGCTGCGCGGCTTCGCGTACTGCCCCGCGATGCGCCCGATGCGGACCACCGGCTTCATCGAGCCGTGCACCAGCACGAGCGACATCTGCATCAGGATCTTCAGCTTCGCGCTGATGACGCGCGGCCGCGTGTCCGCGAGCGTCTCGGCGCAGTCGCCGCCCTGCAGGATGAAGCGCCGGCCCTCCTGCGCGTCGGCGAGGTGCTTCTTGAGGCGCTCGATCTCCCACGACGTCACGAGCGGCGGCATGTTGCGCAGCGTCTCGACCGCGGCCGCGAGCTTCGCCGGATCCGGGTACGTGATGCCCTGCGCGACGGGGAACTCACGCCACGAATCGGGGTGCCAGCCGCGCGGAGCGGTGGAGGGCTTCGGGGCGGTCGTGTCGCGCTTGCTGCCGGTCATGGGGCGGAGGTGTAGAGCCAAACAGGCCTGTGCGCGAGCGCACAGGCTCGGGCCTCGGGCGATCGGTGCCTACATCGGTCACTGGGATGGTTCTTCCGCCGCAGGGGCCTTCGTTCCGTGGGCCGACCCCCGAGCCGCGCGTCGGTCCGCGTCCGCGCGAGACGCCGCGTCCGCAGACTCCGACCGATCGCGCTCCGGCCGATCGCGCTCCGGCTCGTCGCGCGAGCGATCGGACGCCGGTGACGCTCACCGTCGTGATCGCCAACGTGCTCGTGATGGGCCTGATGATCGCGAGCGGTGTGGGCGCGATGGCGCCGACCGCGCAGTCGCTGCTCGGCTGGGGCGCGAACTTCGGGCCCTACACGCTCGGGGGTCAGTGGTGGCGCCTGGTCACCGCGTGCTTCGTGCACGCGGGGCTGATCCACCTCGCGTTCAACATGTACGTGCTCTGGGATCTCGGGCGCCTCACCGAGCGCGTGTACGGCGCGCTCGGGTTCTCGCTCGTCTATCTCGTCGCGGGCATCGGCGGCAGCCTCGCGAGCGTGAGCATCAACCCGGTGGGCGTGAGCGTCGGCGCGTCGGGCGCGGTGTTCGGCGTCGCGGGCGCGTTCCTCGCGTTCCTCGTGCGCAACCGTGGCCGCATCGATCCGCACGTCTCGGCGCACCTGCGGCGCAGCCTGGTCACGTTCGTGCTCATCAACCTCGCGCTCGGCTTCACGCTGCCGGGGATCGACATGGCCGCGCACGTCGGAGGGCTCGTGATGGGCTTCCTCACCGGCCTGCTCGCCACGCCGACGGTCACGCGCGAGGGCCCGCAGCGCGCGTACTGGGCGTATCCCGTGGTCGCCGCGGTCGGGGCTGCGATGTGCGGCATCGCGTGGCTCGGCGTGCCGCTGATGCGCTGATCACGATCGCAGCGCGCGCGTCAGCTCTTCGACGATCACGCCGCGCATCCAGCGATGCCCGGCGTCCGCGTGGAAGCGCTCGTGCCAGAGCGCCGCGACCGGGATCGCGCCGATCGGGATCGGCACATCGACGACGACGAGATCCATCTCGCGCGCGACGTCGACCACGAGCTCGCGCGGCACCGCCGCGAGCATGTCCGTGGACGCGACGACGCGCGGCACGAGCAGGAACCCCGGCACCACGAGGCCCACGCGCCGCTCGAGCCCCAGCCGCTCGATCGCGACGCCCACCGCGCTGGGCGACGCGCTGCCGGTGCGCACGACGACGTGCGGATGCGCGAGCCACGCCTCGCGCGTGATCGTCCGACGCCGCAGGGCCGGGTGACCGCGCCTCGCGAGCACGCCCCAGCGCACGGTGCCGAGCGCGCGCTGCACCAGCCCCGTTCCCTCGCGCGGCGCGGGCGCGAGCGCGAGATCGATGCCGCCCGCGCCGAGCGCCGTCGTGTCGTCGCCGGCGATCGGAGGACGCAGCTCGAGCCCACAGTGAGGCGCCTCGCGCTGCATGCGCGCGACGATCGCCGGCACCTGAGGCGCGAGCAGATCGGGGCACGCGACGGTGAACGCGCGCTGCGACGTCGCGGGATCGAACGCGGGCTCGACCTGGAGCAGACGGCGCACGTCGGCGAGCGTGCGGGCCAGCGCGGGGGCGAGCGCGTCGGCGCGCGGCGTCGTGTGCATCGCGCGTCCGACGCGCACGAGCAGCGGATCGCCGAGCAGCTCGCGCAGCCGCGAGAGCGCGTGGCTCGTGCTCGGCTGGGTGAGCCCCAGCCGTCGTGCGGCGCGCGTCACGTTGCGCTCGGCGAGCAGCGCGTCGAGCACGACGAGCAGGTTCAGATCGATCCCGGCGAGCTCCGGCGCGGCGGTGAGCATCGCGAACGAGCTTCGCGCATCCATCGACGTCGTGCATGGATGTCTGCGAGCCATCGATGGGACGCATGGTCGGCGTCCGGCATGATCGGGCGATGCGCGTCTTCGTCACCGGAGCTTCGGGGTTCGTCGGCGGTCACCTGGTCGAGCACCTCGTGCGGAAGGGCCACGACGTGCGCGCGATGGCGCGTTCGGATCGCAGCGCGGAGCTGGCTCGTCGCTATGGCGCGACGCCGGTGCGCTGTGATCTCGACGACGTGCGCCCCGAGCACCTCGCGGAGTGCGACGCGGTGATCCACGCGGCCGCGCGCGCGGAGGAGTGGGGCACGAAGGACGAGTTCGAGCGCGCGAACGTCGACGGCACGACGCGCGTGCTCGAGGCTGCTCGCCGCGCCGGCGTGCGCCGCTTCGTGCACGTCGGCACCGAGGCGGCGATCTTCGCGGGGCGCGATCTCGTCGACGTCGACGAGCGCGCGCCGTACCCGACGTCGAGCCCGTACCTCTACGGCGTCACGAAGGCCGAGGCCGAGCGCCGCGTGCTCGCGGCGAGCGCGCCCGGGTTCGAGACGCTCTCGATCCGCCCGCGCCTCGTGTGGGGCACGCGCGACACGACGGTGCTGCCGGCGGTGCTGCGCATGGCGGAGACCGGTCGGTTCGCGTGGCTCGACGGAGGCCGCGTGCGGACGTCGGCCACGCACGTCCACAACATCGCGCACGCGCTGGAGCTCGCGCTCACGAGAGGTCGTCCAGGGAACGCGTACTTCGTGGCCGACGCCGAGACGCACACGATGCGCGACTTCCTCTCGCAGCTCGCCGATGCCGCCGCGGGTGTGGAGCTGGGCACGCGCAACGTGCCGTCGTCGCTCGCGCGTCCGCTCGCGCGCGTCGTCGAGTCGGTGTGGCGCACGCTCGGCCTGCGCAGCACGCCCCCGATGACGAGGTTCGCGATCGACATGATGTCGAGCACGGTCACGGTGAGCACGAAGAAGGCCCGCGACGAGCTCGGCTACGCGCCGATCGTGACGTACCAGGACGGCCTCGAAGAGCTCCGCGCGGAGCGCAGGAAGGCGCGCTCCACGACGACGACGGCGAGCGTGCCGGCCTCTTAGGAGAGCAGGAATCGAAGGAAGACCACGTCGGAGCGCGCGACTGATGCGTGCCGTTCGTCGACTCAGCTCAATCAGGGAGATTTCTGAGGAGAGCAGGAGTGGAAGGAAGACCACGTCGGAGCGCGCGAATGACGCGTGCCGTTCGTCGACTCCGCTCAATCAGGGAGATTTCTGAGGAGAGCAGGAGTGGAAGGAAGACCACGTCGCCGCGCGCGAATGAGGCCTGCCGTTCGTCGACTCAGCGCATCGAGAGATTCTGACGAGAGCAGGAGTCGGAGGAAGACCACATCTCAGCGCGGGCGTGCGACCCACCGACGGTCGACTCGCGGGCGCGGGGAGGGGGCCCGCGCGCAGTTCCGCAGCGCCATCCAGTCTCCGCGTGGCCCCCGACTGCGCGTGAGCGCGAAGCGCCGAAGGCGCCCCGCGCTCACGAGAGCCCCGGCCATCGACCGTCACGAGCGCTATCGGTCGGATCGCGAGGACTGTCCGAGCACGGGCTTCCTCCCCGCGCCTCTCATCGAAGCCTCACCCCGCGCGGCGATCGCCCAGCTCACCGACGAGCGTCGAACGTCCCCGAGAACCCGCGCCCCACGAGCGTTCCGTCCCAGCGCCCCGGGCTCAACGTGTTCGGCCCCGAGATCGTCGCGTTCCCGCGCAGCGTGATCGCATCCGCGCCGATCCGCGCGTTCACCACCGCATCGATCGCCGCGTCGACGCCCGCCGACACGATCCCGGTGCACACGTTGTCCACCGTCGTGCCGACGTTCGGATAGTCGACCGCGTCTTCCGCCGCCTGCGCGAGCCCGTCGCAGAACCCGCCCGCGACCTCGGTGAGCGCCTCGCGCAGCGTCGTCCAGCGACGACCGCTGCCCTCGTACACCAGCGCGTCGAGCAGCCACGCCACGATCGATCCGATGCTCACGTTGATCGTGTGGCGCTCGATGTTGAACTCGCCGCAGACCGCGCTCGCGTTGAACTCGCTCGGGCTGAACCGCCAGTCGCGCACCATCAGCGGGTCACCGACGATCGGCGTCGCGCGGTACATGAACGTGACGCGATCCCACGTGTGCGTGCCGCGATAGCTGTCCGCCACCGCGCCCGCGCGCAGCGTCATCGTCTCGTCGATCACCCACGTGTCGAGCACGACGTTCAGGTCCGCGACCGCGCGGAACACGTCGCGCGACCACGGCGGCAGGTACTCCGCGATGAACGGCTGCGCGAGGCGGCAGATCTCCATGTCGACCCAGTCGGGCAGCCCGTCCCAGTCGATGCACGTGCCGTCGGTCCCGAGGAACCGGAAGATGTCCTCGACGTCCGCGATCCACGCCGGCACCGCCTCGCCCACGTGGAGCGTCGACGTCATCGTCCACGTGCCCGCGAGATCCGGGTTCGTGATGTCGCAGACCGTTCGCGGCCTGCATCGACCGGCCTCGCAGAGATCCTCGGGCGGGCACATGTCGTCGGCGAAGCACGCGCCGCCACCTGGCCCCGGCACGCAGAGACCATCGGTGCACTCGAGGCCGATCGGGCAGTCGGTCGTGAACGCGCAGTGGCACACGCCGTCCTCGCCGCACGTCAGCGGAGGCGGGCACATCATCGACGCGTCGCACGGGATCGGGATGCGCGGATCGTGCGTGCATCGTCCGGCGATGCAGAGCTCGTCCTCACCGCACTCGGGATCGAACTCGCAGAACGCGCCGGAGTCCGACGGCTGCACGCACACGCCCATGCGGCACTCGCCGGGCGCGTCGCACGGACGACAGTCGGTTCCGTCACCCGGCGGCGGGCGATCCGGATCGGGCACGCACCGCGGGATCCCGCCGACCGCCGCGCACAAGAACCCGGTCGGGCACTCGTCGAAGCCGTCGCCGCACTCGGGCTCGAGCGGTCCGCCGTCGAACGTCGGCTGCACGGTGCCGCCGTCGGGATCGCGCATGCGTCCGCCGCCTCCTTCGGAGCATCCGATCGTCAGCAGCGATGGAATCGAGAGCGCGAGGACCAAGCACGAGCGAAGCGACGACGACTTCATGACGGCGGCGATGCTATCACCGCGCGCCGCCGTCCGACGCAGCACGCACAATCACCTCACACGTGCTTGACACCGCCAGGGCACGGCGCTACCAAACGCCTCCCTTTCGACGGGGCTGACAACGCAGCACCTCAGGCACGTAGCTCAGTGGTAGAGCACTACCTTGACACGGTAGGGGTCGGCAGTTCAATCCTGCCCGTGCCTAATGCAGCGAGCTCCAAGGGCATCTCCGATGCCCGTCGCTCGCGCGGTTTTCGGTTGAGTCTCGGCAAGCGATAGCGACCTCTCGAGTCGCAGCGCGACGAGACCCGCAGCGAGGCTCTCACTCGCTCATCTCGCGCTGCTGCGAACCCGCAGGCAGGAGAGATGACGACGATGGGAACGACGACTGCTCGCGCCGTGCTCGAGGCGCAGAACGCGATGCGCCCCGACGTGATCGCGGCGCGCGCGACGATCGACGGCCGCGAGAAGATCGTCGACCTCCACACGCCGCTGCCCGAGGGCACGCCGATCAAGCCGATCGCGCTCGATCACCCCGACGCGCTCTGGGTCATCCGCCACTCGTCGTCGCACGTGATGGCCGACGCGGTGCAGCGGCTCTTCCCGGGCACCAAGGTCGCGTTCGGTCCCGCGACGGAGAACGGCTTCTACTACGACTACGATCGCCCCGGCGGCTCGTTCACCGAGGAGGATCTCCGCGCCATCGAGACGAAGATGGCGGAGATCATCGCCGAGGATCGTCCGTTCGAGCGCGAAGAGGTCACGGTCGATCAGGCGCGCGACATCCTCACGCGCCTCGGCGAGACGTACAAGCTCGAGCACCTCGAGCGCCTCGCCGCGATGGGCGAGCAGATCTCGATCTACCGCCACGGCGACTGGGTCGATCTCTGCGAGGGCCCGCACGTCCCGAGCACGAAGTACCTCAAGGCGTTCCAGCTCACGACGGTCGCGGGCGCGTACTGGCGCGGCGACGAGCGGAACCCGATGCTCCAGCGCATCTACGGCACCGCCTTCGCGAACGAGAAGGCGCTGCGCGCCTACCTCAAGCAGCTCGAGGAAGCGAAGAAGCGCGATCACCGCAAGCTCGGCAAGGAGCTCGAGCTCGTCGGCTTCCACCCGTGGGCGCCCGCGTCGCCGTTCTTCCTGCCGCGCGGCGCATCGATCTACGCGAAGCTCGTCGACTACGTGCGCGACCTCTACGTGCGCTTCGGCTACGACGAGGTCGTCACGCCGCAGATCTTCGATCGCGAGCTCTTCCTCACGTCGGGCCATCTGCCCGCGTACTCGGAGAACATGTTCCTCGCCGCGACGCGCGAGAACATCGAGGACGTGATCGAGCACCTCGGCAAGGAAGCGCTCGGCAACGCGAAGGACATCGAGAAGGCGCTCGAGGAGAAGATCCGCTTCGGCATCAAGCCGATGAACTGCCCCGGGCACTGCCTCCTCTACGGCATGCAGCGCCGCAGCTACCGCGAGCTGCCGATGCGCGTCGCGGACTTCGGTCGACTGCATCGCTTCGAGCGCAGCGGCGTCACCCAGGGCCTCACGCGCGTCCGCACGTTCTGCCAGGACGACGCCCACATCTTCTGCACGCTCGATCAGGCGCAGGGCGAGATCGAGTCGTTCATCGATCTCGTGTACGCGGTCTACCAGGACTTCGGCTTCGCCGAGGTGCGCGTGGTGATCGCGACGCGCCCCGACGAGCGCCTCGGCTCGGACGAGGTCTGGGATCGCGCGGAGAAGGCGCTGATCGCCGGCGTGCAGGCGAAGAAGCTGGACTACTCGATCGCCGAGGGTGAAGGCGCGTTCTACGGCCCCAAGATCGAGTTCCACTTGAAGGACGCGATCGGACGCAGCTGGCAGCTCGGGACCATGCAGGTCGACTTCAACCTGCCCGAGCGCTTCGACCTCACCTACGTCGGCGAGGACAACACGCAGCACCGTCCCGTGATGCTGCACCGCGCGATCCTCGGCTCGATCGAGCGCTTCATGGGCGTGCTGATCGAGCACGTCTCGGGCGCGTTCCCGACGTGGCTCGCGCCCGAGCAGATCGCGCTGCTCACGGTGAGCGAGAAGTTCGAGCCGTACGCGCGCGAGGTGCAGCAGCTCCTCACGCGCGAGGGCTTCCGCGTGAAGATCGATCTCTCGAGCGACAAGCTCGGCGCGAAGATCCGCAACGCGCGCCTGATGCGCATCCCGTTCCTCGGCGTGATCGGCGAGAAGGAAGTCGAAGGTCGCGGCCTCGCGATCCGCTCGCGCGACGAGGACAAGGACCTCGGCTTCGTGGCGCTCGATCAGGTGATCGCGCGCCTTCGACACGAGTCGCGTCCCCCCTCGCTCCGCCCCTCGCCGGCCGGGGAGTGACGCAGCACTCGCGCAGCCTTTCTGGACTGTGGCGCGGGGGCTTGTGATGAGCCCTCGCACGCTCCATCATCGCCGTTCGTTCATGGAAGGGCAGGGGCCCTTCCCACAGGAGGATTGAGTCATCCGACCCCGCTTCGACCCGCGCGCCCAGCGCGCCGCCTTCTCCGGCCCTCGTACGAATCACCGCATTCGCGTCCCCGAAGTCCGTGTCATCGGCGCCGAGGGCGAGATGCTCGGTGTCCTTCCGACTCACGAGGCGCTCCGTCTCGCGAAGGAGAAGGAGCTCGACCTCGTCGAGGTCAACCCGAAGGGCATGCCGCCGGTCTGCAAGATCATGGACTTCGGCAAGTTCAAGTACGAGGAGAAGAAGAAGGAGAACGAGGCCAAGAAGCGGCAGATCCAGGTGGAGCTCAAGGAAGTGAAGCTCCGCCCGAAGACGGATGATCACGACATGGACGTGAAGACCCGTCACGTCCGCCGCTTCCTGGAAGAAGGAAACAAGGTGAAGGTCACGTGCCGCTTCCGCGGTCGCGAGATCACGCACCCCGAGACGGCCGAGCGTCAGCTCATCGAGATCATCGAGAAGACGCGCGACATCGGCGTCATCGAGCAGCCCCCGCGCATGGAGGGCAAGACGATGACGATCCTGATCGCGCCGAAGCCCGAGATCCGCGCGCGCGTCGCGGCCCAGGCCGCGCAGGCTGCGAAGAAGGCCGCCGAGCGCCCGCCGGCGAAGGTCGCGAACGGCCAGAGCAAGGGCGCCCCCGTCGACGAAGACCTCGATGACGAGGATGACGACGACGAGGACGACGAAGACGACGACGACGACGAGTGACGGGGGACGAGGATGCGGATCGGCATCCTCGGCGCCGGCACGATCGGCTCGTACCTGGGCGGGCGGCTGTCGGCGGCGGGCCACGACGTGGTGCTCGTCGGGCGCCCGCGCGTGCTCGACTGCATCGCGAAGGACGGTCTCGTCCTCGAGGATCTCGACGGGTCGCGCCGTGAGGCGCTCCCGCGCTGCGCGAGCGATCCCGGCGCCCTGCGCGACTGCGAGGTCGTGCTGATCACGACGAAGGTGGCGGACCTCGAGGAGGCCGCCGCGTCGATCCTCCGGCACGCCTCGATCGCGATCGGCCTGCAGAACGGCGTCGAGGCGCCGCGCATCCTCCGGCAGGTGCTCGGTGCGCCGCGCGCGCGTGCGGGCATCGTCTCGTGGAACGCGGTCTGGCGCGACGAGCGCACGCTGCGTCGCTCGACGAGCGGACCGGTGGTGATCGAGCAGCGCGGCGAGGACGCGATCGTGCTGCGCGTGCTCGCGGCGCTCGATCGCGCGGGGATCCCTGCGAAGGGCGCCGACCCGATCGAGCCGGTGCTCTGGAGCAAGCTGCTCTTCAACCTGAACAACGCGGTGAACGCGATCAGCGGCGTGTCGCTCGCGGATGAGCTCGCGCAGCGCGGATGGCGTCGCGTGGTCTCGGCGTGTCAGCGCGAGGGGCTCGATGCGCTGCGCGAGGCGGGCATCTCGCCGGTGCGCCTGGGCGGCACGATGGACCCGCGCTTCGCGTCGCGGATGCTGCTGGTGCCCGACGTGATCTTCCGCGCGCTCGCGGGCCGCGTCGTGAAGATCGACGCCGCGGCGCGCAGCTCGATGGCGGACGATCTCGCGCGCGGTCGGAAGACGGAGATCGCGTACCTGCAGGGCGCGATCGTCGAGCTCGGCGAGAAGGTCGGCGTGCCCACGCCGGTGAACCGTCGCGTCGTCGAGGCGATCCGGCGGATGGAGCGCGGCGAGCCCGCAGGCGTCACGGCGGAGCAGCTGCTCGCGAGCTAGCGCAGCGCCGAGTTGAGGTGAACCTCAACTCGGGCACCGCATGAGCCCCTTCCTTTCCGGAGGGCGCGTGCGGCGCGCCCTCCCTCGTCGGGCAAAGCCCGCCGAGCCTCCATCCCGCCCGGAACCCGAAGCCCACGGCGTCGAGGAGCGACGCAAGTGGTCTTCGGGTTAACATCGAGGATGTCACCTCGACGCAGCGCGTTCGGCCTCTCCCTCTCACGGATCGACCCAGCGTCGGGCGACGCACCACGCGCGCTCGCGAGCGCATTGACCAGCCTCGCCGGTGTGCGCGCGGAGGACGCGATCGTCGCTCTGGTGCCGTTCGCGGCGGCGCGATCGTGGCCTGCGCGGGACGCCGGGGATCGTGCGCGATTCGACGCGATCTCGGCGATCGCGGAGGGCGCGCTCGCAGCGCTGGTCGACCGCGTGCCGAGCCACGCGTGGATCGCGATCGATGCAAAGGTGCGCGCGACGCGGTGGTCCCCGCACGAGCATCGCGCGCGCGAGCGCTGGCTCGCGATCACGCCCGATGCGGTGCGCGCGAGCGCCAGCCTGCTCGCGCTGGCGTCGCTCTCGCTGCACGCGAGCGGCTACGTGCGCGAGGCAGCGCTCGTCGAGCTCATGGCCTATCGCGAGGAGGCGCTGCCCTGGATCGTGCTGCGGACGGTCGACTGGGTCGCGCCGGTGCGCGCACGCGCGGCGGGGATCGTTCGTGATCACCTCCGACGCGAGCGGGCTTCGGCGCTGCTCGGGGTGCTCCCGCTCGCGCTGCGCCTCCTCGCGTTCTCGCGCGTCGACGCGGGCCCGGTGGTCGACGGAGTCGTCGCGACGGTGCGCGCGTCGCCCGAGGACGCGCTCCGGGCTGGCGTCGAGCACCGGAGCGCGTCCGTCCGCCGCGCGTTGGTGGAGCTGCTCGATCATCCGTCGCGTGAGCTCGTCGATCTCGCGCTGCATGATCGTGACTCCGGCGTCCGATCACGGGTGGCGCGGCACGTCGGCACCGAGCCCGCCGACGCTGCGCGGCGGGCGCTGCTCCGGCGCGATCCGCTGGCGAGGCTGCGTGTCCGCGGCATCGAGCTCGAGCTCGATGCGTCGCCGAGCACCGTCGTCCCGGTGCTGCACGCCGCGCTGCGCGATCCCGAGCGGCGCGTCCGCGATCTCGCGCTGAGCGCGCTCGCCTCGCGCGGTGAGCGCGTCGATCTCGCAGCGATCCATCGCCGAGAGATCGTCGCCGGTCGGATCTCCCGCGGCGCGATCCGCGTGCTCGGCGATCACGGCGTCGCGAGCGACTGGGAGCTCCTCGTCCCGGCGCTCGACGCTTCGCCCAAGCTCGCGCGCGCCGCGCTCGGCGCGATGCGCCGCCTCGATCGCTCGGCGACGCGCGAGATCCGCCTGATGCTCGTCGACGATCCGCGCCCGAAGCTGAGCCGTGACGCGATGCTCTCGCTCGCCGGGCAGATCTGGGCCGAGGACGAGCGCTGGATCCGCGCCTACCTCCGCTCACCGCACGTCCACGTGCGCGCCCACGCGGCGCGCCTCGCGATCCAGCTCGGTGGCTGGGCGCCGCCGCTCGTCCTCCTGGAGATCGCGTCCGATCCCGAGATCCGCATGACGGTGGAGCACGCGCTCGCGTCGTGGCTCGGTCGGCGCTGGCGTGCCGGAGCGGCCCCCTCGCCCGAGGACGCGCGAGCGCTCCGCGATCTGCTCGCGCGCACGTCCATCTCCCGTCCGCTCCGCGACTCGCTTCGCTCGCTCGTGGACTTCCTCTCTCCCGGCGCGCGCTGATGGTCCCGGGCGTGCCCCTCGCTTGACTGCGTAGGTTCACGCTCGTACACCTCCGCTCCCCCGCGTAGGCCCGCGTGCGCGCTGGGCCTCACGCCGCCAAGAAAGTCAGGGAATCGCAGTCATGCCGAAGATGAAGACCCACAGCGGGACGAAGAAGCGCATGTGGTTGACCGGCTCCGGTCACGTGCGCCGCGGCACCGCCGGCCTCAGCCACATGATGCGTGGCAAGAGCGCGAACCGCCTCCGCCGTCTCCGCAAGAACAGCCTCATCTCCCCCACCCACGAGAAGATGGTCAAGCGCCTCCTCCCCTACGGGCGGGCCTGATCGCACTCGTCGACTGAAGAAGAAAGAACGGGAGAAGAGCAATGCCGCGCGCGAAGAGGGGCTTCAAGGCCCGCCGTCGTCGTAACCGCATCTTCAAGCACGCCAAGGGCTTCTATGGCGCCCGTGGCCGCATCTTCGGCGATGCCGTCGAGCAGGTGCGCAATGCCTGGCAGGACGCGTTCCGCGCTCGTCGCGCGAAGAAGCGCGACTTCCGCCGCCTGTGGATCGTCCGCATCAACGCGGGCGCCCGCACCCACGGCCTCAGCTACTCGCGCCTCGTCTCGTCGCTGAAGAAGGCGAACATCGCGCTCGACCGCAAGATCCTCGCGGATCTCGCGCTTCGTGACCCGGGCGCGTTCAAGGCGGTGGTCGACGCCGCTCGCTGACCCCTCGAGAGCCACATGAGCGACGCGGTCCAGAAGTTCGAAGAAGGTCTGGCTCGCGTCGCTGCGGGCTTCGAGACCACCTTCGCCCAGTGCCCCGACGAGAGCTCGCTGCGCGCCGCCGCAGCGAAGCTGATCGGCGGCAGCGGCGAGGTGACGCAGCTCCTGAAGCTGATGCCGCAGCTCCCCGGCGATCGCCGCAAGGAGCTCGGCCAGCGCGCGAACGCGCTCAAGAACGCGGTGCAGTCCGCGTTCGACGCGCGCCTCGAGGGGCTCGCGCGCGCAGCGCGCCAGGCGGAGCTCGACGCGCCTCCGATCGATCCGAGCCTGCCCGGTCGCGGCCTCGCGCGCGGCGCGCTGCACCCCATCACGCGCACGATCGACGCGCTGCTCGACGTGTTCGCGTCGATCGGCTTCGAGGTCACGGACGCGCCCGAGATCGAGCTCGCGGACTTCAACTTCACACGGCTCGGCTTCCCGCCCGATCACCCTGCGACCGACATGCAGGACAGCTTCTTCGTCGCGGGCGGAGAGATCGGCGCGCCGGGCGTCAAGCGCTTCGAGGATCAGGTGCTGCTGCGCACGCACACCTCGAACGCGCAGGTCCACGAGATGTCGCGCCGTCGGACGATCCCGATCGCGTGCATCTCGGCGGGCAAGGTGTTCCGCCGCGACGACGACGCGACCCACTCCCCGATGTTCCATCAGATCGAGGGGTTCTGGGTCGATCGCGGGATCTCCTTCGCCCACCTCAAGGGCGTGCTCACGACGTTCGTGAAGCGGATGTTCGGCGAGCAGGTGCCGGTGCGCTTCCGCCCGAGCTACTTCCCGTTCGTCGAGCCGGGCGGCGAGCTCGACGTCGGCTGCACGATCTGTCGTCCCTACGACGAGCCGGGCAGCGAGGCGCAGCGCGCGCGCACCGACGCGTGCCGCGTGTGCAAGAGCACCGGATGGCTGGAGGTGCTGGGCTGCGGGATGATCCATCCCGTCGTCTTCGAGCACTGCGGCTGGGACCCGAAGGAGGTCACGGGCTTCGCGTTCGGCATGGGCATCGATCGCATCGCGATGCTCCGCCACAACGTCGGCGACATCCGGCTCCTCTACGAGAACGACATCCGGTTCCTCAGCCAGCTGTAGCTCGAAGGACCCCCAACACACTGCGCGCGGGGCTCCGGCCCCGCTTGCTCTCGCCCGGTCGGCCTGGGATCGCGCGAGGGCGCGAGGGATCGATGAAGGCTTCGTACCAGTGGCTGCGCGAGCTCTCGGGCGTGGACGCGAGCCCGAGCGAGATGGCCGAGCGGCTGACGCGCGCGGGCGTCGAGGTCGAGACGCTCACCGCGTTCGGCGAGGGGCTCGATCGCGTGGTGGTCGCGGAGGTGCGAGGCAAGCGCCCGCATCCCTCGCGCGACAAGCTCACGCTCGTCCGCGTCTGGAACGGCAAGGAAGAGCGCGAGGTCGTCTGCGGCGCGCCCAACGTGCCGGAGCCCGGCGCGAAGGTGCTGCTCGCCGAGGTCGGCGCGAAGCTGCCGAACGGGATGGAGATCGCGGCGCGCGAGGTCGCGGGCGTGAGCTCGTCCGGCATGCTGTGCAGCGAGACCGAGCTCGGGATCGGCGCGGACTCCGACGGGATCGTCGTGCTCGAGCGCGCGAGCTCGGGCCGCGTGGGCGCGCCCGTCGTGGACGCGCTCAACCTGCGCGATCACGTCCTCGGGATCTCGCTCACGCCGAACCGGCCGGACTGCCTCGGGCACCTCGGGCTCGCGCGCGAGATCGCGATGCTCTTCGAGCAGCCCTTCGTGCTCCGCGCGCCCCCCGCGCCGCAGCGGCTGCTCTCGGTGGACTCCGCGGAGAGCGTCAGCCCGGTGGTCACGGTGCTCGATCCGTCGCGGCAGCACCCCGGCGAGACGCTCAGCCTCGTGCAGCCCGCGCCGGGCGCGCCGATCAACGTGCCGATCGCGATCCGCGATGCGGATCGCTGCTCGCGCTACCTCGGCCTCGTGCTCCAGCACGTGAACGTCCGTCCCGCGCCGTTCTGGATGCGCTACCGGCTGCACGTGCTCGGTCAGCGCTCGATCGACGCCGTCGTCGACGTGACGAACTGGGTGCTCTTCGAGACCGGACATCCGATCCACGCGTTCGATCTCGACACGCTGCGCGGGCCCGCGATCGTCGTGCGCACCGCGCGCGACGGCGAGCGCTTCACCACGCTCGACGGCATCGAGCGCGCGCTCTCGACCGACGATCTCGTGATCGCGGACGCCGAGGTCCCGGTCGCGCTCGCGGGCGTGATGGGCGGCGCAGCGAGCGGTGTGCGCGCGAAGACGCGCAACGTGCTGCTCGAGGTCGCGCACTTCGATCCGCGGTCGGTGCGCCGCACCAGCCGCCGTCACGGGCTGCACACCGAGGCGAGCCATCGCTTCGAGCGCGGCGTCGATCCGAACGGCCTCGAGCACGTCATGCGGCGCGCGGCACAGCTGCTCGGCACCGTCGCCGAAGCGGCGAGCGCGCCGAGCGCGACCGATGCGCACGCGCGCCGCATCGCGCCCGTCGCGATCTCCCTGCGCCCCGGCCACGTCGAGTCGCTCCTCGGCGGGCCGGTGCCCGCGAGCGAGGTGCGTCGCGTGCTCGAGGGCGTGGGCTGCGAGATCGCGCCCGCGGAAGAGGGCGGCTGGCGCGTCACCGCGCCGACGCACCGTCCCGATCTCGGCCGCCCCGAGGACCTCATCGAAGAGGTCGCGCGCGTGCGCGGCTACGACCACATCCCGAGCGCGCTCGCGTCGATGGCGCCGAGCGCCGACGCGGGGGATCGCCGCTACGCGATCGTCCGTGCGCTGCGCGAAGGCGCCGCGGCCGCGGGGCTCTTCGAGGCGGTGAACTTCGCGTTCTGCTCGCGCCGCGATCTCGAGCTCGCGAAGGCGCCGCTCGACGTGGTCGCGCTGAGCAACCCGCTCTCCGAGGAGCGCTCGGTGATGCGCACCTCCATGCTCCCCGGGCTGCTCTCCGACGTCGTTCGAGCGCAGCGGCACCAGGCGCCGCGCGCGCTGCTCTTCGAGGTCGGCCGCACCTACCACCCCGCGCCGGAGACGCCGCGTCGCGTGGTCGAGCGCCCGCTGCTCGCGGTGATCCTGAGCGGCCCGCGCGAGCTCTGGGTCGGCGACGAGACCGCGTTCGACTTCTGGGATGGCAAGGGCGCGGTGCTCGCGATCCTGCGCTCGGTGGGCCTGAGCGGCGAGACCGTGCGCGACGAGTCCCTGGCGGAGACCGCGCCGTGGCTGCACCCGCGGCGCAGCGCGCGCGTCGTCGTGGGTGGCCGCTCGGTCGGCGTGCTCGGCGAGGTGCACCCCGACGTCGCGGAGGCGTTCGGCGCGACGGGGCGTCCGGTGTTCGGCCTTCTCGACATCGAGGCGGTCGTCGCGCTCACGAAGGCGGCCGGGCTGCCCCGTGCGCGCCCGCTGCCGCGCTTCCCGGCCGTGGTCCGCGATCTCGCGGTCGTCGTGCCCGAGGACACGACCTCGGCGGACGTGATAGCCGCGATCTCGCAGGCCGCGCCGCTCGCCGAGCGCGCCGAGCTCTTCGACGTGTACCGCGGCAAGCCCGTGCCCGAAGGGCGCAAGAGCCTCGCGTTCCGCATCGCCTATCGCGACCCCGACGCGACGCTCACCGATGCGCGCGTCGAGCAGGTGCACGCCGCGGTCGTCCAGGCGATCGCCGATCGCTTCGGCGGCGCGCTGCGCGCCTGAGCAGCGCACTGATCCCGCTGTCAGCCAACGGTGCGGGGATCGAGGCGTGTGCGCGCGCCATCGATTCCTGAATTCGACTGTGAATCCAGAGCCCTTGAATTCGACTCCCTGCCGTGGTTGCATCGCATACCCGGCATCGAGGGGGCTCTGATGACCAAGGCCGAGATCATCGACAGCGTCTACGAGCGCGTCGGAGGCTTCTCGAAGAAGGAAGCCGCCGAGGTCGTGGAAGCGGTGTTCGAGGAGATGAAGGAAGTCCTCGCCCAGGGCGAGAAGATCAAGATCTCCGGCTTCGGCAACTTCGTCGTCCGGGCGAAGAAGCAGCGCGTAGGTCGGAACCCGCAGACCGGCGAGCCGATCCCGATCAGCGCCCGCCGCGTGCTGACGTTCAAGCCGAGCCAGGTCCTCAAGGCGACGCTGAACCCGCACAAGTCGAGCGGCTCGGGAACCTTCGTCGCACCGACCGCGAACACCGGCGCGAGCTCGTCGGGCACCTGACTCGGCACGCGCCCAGCACCGTTGACCGGGTGGGCGCGGCCGGGTACCAGACCGTCCCCCGCGAGCGATGGCGCGACCCACACTCCTGCCGGACAAGCTCTTCTTCCGCATCGGCGAGGTCTCGGAGCTCGTCGGCGTGCGGCCGCACGTGCTGCGCTACTGGGAAGAGGAGTTCGGCATCCTCAAGCCGATGAAGACACGCGGCGCGCACCGGCAGTACCGGCGCCGCGACGTCGAGCTCGCGCTCGTCATCAAGAAGCTGCTGCACGAGGACGGGTTCACGGTCGCGGGCGCGCGCAAGAAGCTGCGCGAGCTCGGGCACCTCGAGGCGGTCGCGATCGGGCGGCAGGCGGCCGAGGCGAGCACGCGCGCGCTCGAGCTGCGCGCCGAGCTCCTCGCGGTCCGCGCGGAGCTCGCGTCGCTGCTCGCGCGCATCGACGTGGCCTCGCGCGACGAACGAGAGCGCGCGAAGACGAGCACGACCGACGCGCACCCGAGCGAGGTCGTGGTGCGCATCGAGACCAGCGCGCGCAGCGAGCGCTGATCGAGCTTGCGGGTTTTCCGTTTGCGGCTAACCTCCGCCCTCCGACTCACCGGCGGGGCGTGGCGCAGCCTGGTTAGCGCACCAGACTGGGG
Organism: Sandaracinus amylolyticus; assembly: GCF_000737325.1. Taxonomy (NCBI): domain Bacteria; kingdom Pseudomonadati; phylum Myxococcota; order Polyangiales; family Sandaracinaceae; genus Sandaracinus; species Sandaracinus amylolyticus. The sequence continues at coordinate 5,308,782 of NZ_CP011125.1, read as the reverse complement.
GTCTGGGGGTCGTGGGTTCGAATCCCGCCGCCCCGAGTCGAAGTCGGAGACAGAGGCCGCGGAGCAGATGCTTCGCGGCCTTCGTCTTTCCGTCGCTGTCGCTTCGTCGCTGTCGCTTCGTCGCTGTCGCTTCGTCGCTGTCGCTTCGTCGTTGCGCGCGCGCGATGTCGTCGCGCTCGGGCGCGTGGTGACGGATCGACGAGGGGGACGTCCAAGTCCGAGGTAGGGCCGCGCTCGTCGCGGCTCGAAGGAGCTTGGACTTGCTGCGAACTCACTTGTTGCTCGTCTCGCTGCTCGCGCTCGCGGGCTGCGATGGATCCTCCGCGACCACGACCGACCAGGACGCCTCGACACCTCGTGCCGACGCCTCCACCGATGCCGCGACGCCCGGCTCCGACGCCAGCGCCCCTCGCGACGCCGCGCCCGACGCGCCCGCGTCGCAGCCCGCGATCGTCGCGACCAGCGTCGGCACGCTCGAGACCGCGCGCGACGCGATCACGGCGCTCCCCTACGGCACGCGCGGGAGCGCGCTGATCGCGGCGCTCACGCTCTCGTCCGGCGCCGCGGCCACGCTCGAGGCCGACGACGGATCGGCGCTCGATCCCGCGTCGTTCCTCGACGACGGCGCGCGCGCGATCGTCACCGCGGGCGACGACGAGCGCGCCTACGCGCTCGAGATGGAGACGCTCGTGAACACGACCGTGCTCGTCGTCCCCGGCGAGACCTCGCCGCGCCGCCTCGACACGCGCTTCTTCCTCAACGGCGGCGCCGAGTGGATCATCCTCGACCGCGACTCGGACACGCACTTCTGCATGCCGCGCGACATCGCGTCGGGCACGTATGGTCCGGCGGACGGCGAGGACACGTTCGTGTGCCTCGAGGTGATGGGGCTCGACGGGCTCGGCATGCTCGGCGCGGCGACGAACGACGACGACTTCACCGTCGAGCTCGACGTCACCGCGACCGCGATCCGCGGTCACTTCCACGGCGAGCTCGCGCCGCGCGGCGACGGCGACCCGCTCGAGATCGTCGGCTGGCTCGGCTCGGATCGCGTCGACAGCGGCGGCTGGTGAGGAGCGCGGCGCGCGGCGAAGGCCCGCCGCGCGCCGCTCGTTTTTTCGGAGGCATCGCGGCGCAGGCTGACGCAGACTCGCCCCCGAGATGAGCTCCGTGCGCCCGCTGATCCTGCAGTCCAACGACGACGGCGTGTACGCCCCGGGCTTGCGCCTCCTGCGCCAGGCGCTGCTCGAGATCGCCGACGTGATCACCGTCGCGCCGCTCTTCGAGCAGAGCGCCAACAGCCACTCGCTCACGCTCGCGCGCCCGCTGCGCCATCGCGAGGTCGACGGCCTGCACGCGATCGACGGCACGCCCGCGGACTGCATCTACGTCGCGCTCTTCGAGCGACGCTTCCTGCCGCGCTGGCCCGACCTCGTCGTGAGCGGGATCAACCACGGCTACAACCTCGGCACCGACACGTTCTACTCGGGCACCGTCGCCGCCGCGCGCGAGGGGGCGCTCCGCGGCGTCCCGGCGATCGCGTTCTCGCAAGGGCAGGGCGGCTCGATGGAGACGTCGGCGAAGGTGGCGGCCGAGCTGGCGCGCCGCTTCCTCGCGGCGCCGCGCGAGCCCCACGGGCCCACGCCGCTGCTCAACGTGAACTTCCCCGCCGGGCGCAACGAGCACGCGGGGGTGCGCGCGACGTGCCTCGGCCGTCGCCTCTACGACGACGTCGTCGTGATGCGCCACGATCCGCGCGGCCACGAGTACTTCTGGATCGGCGGGCCGAACGCGCGTCACGAGGAGGTCGCGGGCTCGGACACCGAGGCCGTCGACGCGGGGTTCGTCTCGGTGACGCCGCTGCGCCTCGACGCGACGCTCCCCGATCACCTCGGCCTCGCCGCGTTCCTCGCGGGCGACGGCGAGCTCCCGCCCACGGAGGAACGCTGATGGATCCCCGCGTCGATCTCATCCGCTCGCGCATCCGCGACGTCGCGGACTTCCCGAAGCCCGGGATCCTCTTCCGCGACATCACGCCGCTGCTCTCCGACGGCGTCGCGTTCCGCACGGCGATCGATCTGCTCGCGGAGCAGGCACGCCCACTCGCGCCCGAGGTGATCGTCGGCATCGAGTCGCGCGGCTTCCTCTTCGGTGCGCCGCTCGCGACCGCGCTCGGCATCGGGTTCGTCCCGGTGCGCAAGCCGGGCAAGCTCCCGCACGCGACGACGCGCGAGGAGTACGACCTCGAGTACGGCACCGACGCGGTCGAGATGCACTCCGACGCGCTCTCGCACGGCACGCGCGTCCTCGTGGTCGACGACGTGATCGCGACCGGCGGCACCGCGCGCGCGACGTGCAAGCTCGTGAAGCGCCTCGGCGGCGAGATCGTGGGCGCGGCGTTCCTGATCGAGCTGACGTTCCTCGACGGCGGCGCGAAGCTCGCGCCGATCCCGACGATCGCGCTCGTCCGCTACTAGTCGCCGAGCCCGCCGACGATCGGGTCCACGCCCTCCACGCCGCTGCCGAGGTACATCGAGCCCTCGGTGAGATCGACGTGGTAGTGGTTCCGGTGCGCGTCGTTGTAGTTCGGCGTCAGCACGATCTGGAAGACGCGCTCCGACCACAGCGCGCACGCGATCTCCTTGAGCACGCGGTCGGGCTCGGACGACGACATCATCGGGCACGTGTCGGCGCGCCGCGTGATCACGAAGTCGTCCTCGGTGCTGTAGGTCGCGTCGGACCCCTCGAGGCCGAACGCGTGAAGATCGATCGCACGCGCGTACGCGTGCTGGCTCGGCGTGCAGGTGCCGCTGTCGGGATCGCCGCCGCCGATGCAGCGATAGTTGTAGATCCCGAGGTGGATCACCTCGTCGATCCCGTACGTCGAGATCAATTCCGACAGGCGCACGAGCCGCGGCGCGAGCTCGCAGTCCATCGACATCGCGGTCGGCATCGACTGCGACGCCGATCGATACCGCACGCCGGCGATCGTCGGCTGCACGCGCACCGGGTCGGCGACGCCGCGCAGCGACGCGATCGGCTCCCACTCGAGCCCGAGCGCGTCGAGCATCGCGTGGCAGCTCTCGTCGGCGGGCGCGGCGACCTCGATCGTGATCTCGTCGCGCACCAGCTCCGCGCCGCCCGCGTCGCGCCCGATCGCGGTGAGCACCCGCGCGCCGTCGGCCGCGAACGACGCGAATGCGCTGAGCATCGGCGGCCGCAGCGTCGCGAGCTCGATGGTGTCGTCGGCGATCACGTCGACGTGGTCCACGCCTTCTGCGCGCACCACGAGCTCGACGCGCGCGAGCCACGACTCGTCCTCGATGGTGTCGCGCACGAAGCGCGCGCCGTCGGCGGGTGACTCGAACGCGACCACTGGCGCGACCGGCGCCGCGTCGATCGCTGGGCTCGCATCGACCGTGATCGGCGCGTCGGCGACCCCGCCGTCGCGCGCGGGCGCGTCCCCGGACACCTCGCCGCCGCACCCGCCGAGCAGCGCGCAGAGCGCCGCGACCCCCACCATGCCGCGCATGCCCCGGACCCCCGCCCGCCCGTGAATTCCGCGCCGAGCGTAGCACGCGTGACGATCGGGCATTGCGAGCTCGCGCCGGCGCGACTAGTTGCCGCCGGCCATGCCCTCGTGCGGGGGTGGGACCGAACGCACCATGAAGCTGAAATCGCTCCTGCTCGTCGAGGACAGTCCCAACGACGCGCGGCTCACGCTCGCGGCGTTCGAGGAGGTCGGGCTCGCGAACGAGGTCGTCTGGGTCAAGGACGGCCAGGAAGCGCTCGACTACCTGTACTGCGAGGGGGCGCACGCGAGCCGTGCGTCCGAGCTGCCGGTCGTCGTGCTCCTCGACCTGAAGCTGCCGAAGATCGACGGTCTCGAGGTGCTCGCGCGCGTGAAGGGCGATCCCGCCATGAAGGCGCTCCCGATCGTGATGCTCACCAGCAGCAACCAGGAGCGCGACCTCGCGCGCTCGTACGGGCTCGGCGTGAACGCGTACGTGGTGAAGCCCGTCGGCTTCTCCGAATTCGTCGCGGCGCTCCGCGAGCTCGGCCTGTTCTGGGCCGTGATCAACCAGCCTCCGCCCGAGCCGCGCGAGCCCGACGCGGACGGTCGCTGACGCACCGCGGGACGATCGAGATGCTCCGCCTGCTGCACCTCGAAGACAGTCGCCTCGACGCGGAGCTCGTGATCGCGGCGCTCGCGCGGGCGGGCCTCGCCGTCGAGTGCGACCGCGTCGACGCGCGCGACGCGTTCGTCCGCGCGATCCGGTCGAGCTCGTACGACGCGATCCTCTGCGACTACCGCGTGCCGGGCTTCGACGGCGAGGACGCGCTGCACATCGCGCAGGCGGAGCGCCCCGACGTGCCGTTCGTGTTCGTGTCCGGCGCGCTCGGCGAGCACGCCGCGATCGATCTGCTGAAGCGCGGCGCGACCGACTACGTGCTCAAGGACCAGCTCGAGCGGCTCGGGCCGAGCGTCGAGCGCGCGCTCGCGGAGGCGCGCGAGCGCCGGGATCGACGCTCCGCCGAGGCGAAGCTCCGTGACCGCGAGCGCACGCTCTCGACGCTGATGCAGAACCTGCCGGGCATGGTGTTCCGCACCGTGCGCGGCGGGCCGTGGCGCTTCGACTTCGCGAGCGAAGGGTGCCTCGCGCTGAGCGGCTATCCGCCCGAGACGTTCGCGATCGGCGGGACGATGCTCTGGGACGACATCGTCCACCCCGACGACGCGCGCCGCGTGCGCGAGGAGTCGCGCAACGCCTACGTCGACGGCGAGCCCTTCACCACGACGTATCGCATCACCCGGCGCGACGGCGCGGAGCGATGGCTGTGGGCCCGGGCGGTGCTCGTGCCGAGCGAGGCGCCGGGCGAGCCCGGGCACGTCGAAGGCTTCGTCACCGACGTCACGATGCAGAAGCGCGCGGAGACCGAGCTCGCGCAGCGCATCGAGTTCCAGCAGCAGCTCGTCGGCATCGTGAGCCACGACCTGCGCAACCCGCTGAACGCGATCCTCCTCGGCGCGAACGCGCTGCTGCGCGGCGATCACGCCGCCGAGGGAGCGACGCGCATCGTGCGGCGCATCCTCGCGAGCGCGGAGCGTGCGAGCCGCATGATCCACGACCTGCTCGACTTCACGCAGGTGCGGCTCCGCGGCGCGCTCCCGGTCTCGCCGCGTCGCGCGGAGCTCCGCGCGATCGCGTCGGGCGTCCTCGAGGAGCTCGAGCACGCTCGCCCCGATCGCCGCCTCGAGCTCTCGGCGGAGCCGATCGACGGCGAGTGGGATCCCGATCGCATCGCGCAGCTGCTCGGAAACCTCGTCAGCAACGCGATCGCGTACTCCCCGGCGGGCACGCCGATCTCGGTGCGCATCGGCGGCGACGCGACGGAGGCGGTCCTCGAGGTGCACAACCTCGGCGAGCCGATCCCGCCCTCGATGCTCGATCACATCTTCGAGCCGCTGACCCGCGGCAGCGCGCCGATCGATCGGCGCGACCGCAGCATCGGGCTCGGGCTCTTCATCGTCGACAACATCGTGCGCGCCCACGGCGGCACCGTCGCGGTGCGCTCGAACGCCGACGAGGGCACGACCTTCTGCGTGCGTCTGCCGCGACGTCCCGCGGATCCGACCGCGCGCTCGTGAGCTGGAGGAGCGTCACGCCATGAGGCCCGAGCTCGATTTCGTCCACGGGGAGGCGTTCCGTCTCTCGCCGAACGCGTACATGGTGCTCGACCGCGACCTCCGTTACGTCGCCGCGAACGACGCGTACCTGCGCGAGACCGCGAGCCGGCTCGAGGATCTCGTCGGCAAGTACGTCTTCGATCTCTTCCCGAACGTCCCCGACGATCCGAACGACGCGAGCCGCCAGCGCCTGCGTCGCTCGCTCGAGAAGGCCGTGCGCACCGGTGAGACCGACGTGCTCGCGTTCCTGCCGTACCGCGTGCCCACGCTCACGCCGAGCGGCCCCGTCGTCGAGCAGCGCTTCTGGAGCGCGACCCACACGCCGCTGAAGGACGCGCGCGGACAGGTCGCGTACGTCCTGCAGCACACGGTCGACGTCACCGAGCTGCACCGGCTGCGCGAGGTCGCGGCGCGCGCCGAGGGCGCGGCGGGATCGAGCGCGGCCCGCGACGACTCGGGCGTCGCCGAGGCGGGCGTGCTCGCGCGCGCGCGCCGCGTCGAGCACGAGAACCAGCTGCTCGACGACGAGCGCCGGCGACTCCTCCACCTCTTCGATCAGGCGCCGAGCTTCATGGCGTTCCTCCGCGGAGAGCGGCACGTGTTCGACATGGCGAACGACGCGTACCGCTCGCTCGTCGGCGGTCGCGACGTCGTCGGCCGCACGGTCGCGGAGGCGCTGCCCGAGGTCGTCGAGCAGGGCTTCATCGGGCTGCTCGACGGCGTCTACCGCGATGGTCGGCCGTGGATCGGTCGCAGCGTTCGCGTCGAGCTCGACTTCGGCGGCGCGCGCGAGGATCGCTACATCGACTTCATCTACCAGCCGATCCGAAACCGCGCGGGCGAGGTCGAGGGCATCTTCGTGCAGGGCCACGACATCACCGAGCAGAAGAAGGCGGAGTCGATCATCCGCGAGATGAACGAGCGCCTCGAGCAGCGCGTCGCCGCGCGCACCGAGGCGCTCGCCGAGGCGAACCGCGAGCTCGAGAGCTTCAGCTACTCGGTCAGCCACGATCTCCGCGCGCCGCTGCGCCACATCAGCGGCTTCGCAGACATGCTCAAGCGGCGCGGCGCCAGCGCGCTGGACGCGACCTCGCGCGAGTACCTCGAGACGATCGCGGACGCCGCGCAGCAGGGCGGCCGGCTCGTCGACGAGCTGCTCGCGTTCAGCCGCATGGGTCGCGCGCAGCTGAGCGTGCGCGAGCTCGATCTCGCGGAGCTCGTCGCGGCGGTGCGGAGCGATCTCGCGCCCGAGATCGGCGAGCGGAACATCGAGTGGCGCATCGGCGCGCTGCCGGCGGTGACCGCGGACCCGACGCTGCTCCGCTCGGTGGTGAAGAACCTCCTCTCGAACGCGGTGAAGTACACGCGCACGCGCGAGGTCGCGCACATCGAGATCGGCGCGGCGCGCGAGCAGGGCGAGGCCGGCACCGGGGTGGTGCACGTCTGGGTCGCGGACGACGGCGTCGGGTTCGACATGCGCTACGTGGACAAGCTCTTCGGCGTCTTCCAGCGGCTGCACGCGCCCGAGGAGTTCGAGGGCACGGGCATCGGCCTCGCGAACGTACGCCGCATCGTGACGCGCCACGGCGGCCGCGTGTGGGCCGAGGGCCGTCCGGGCGAGGGCGCGACGTTCCACTTCACGCTGCCGGCGTGAGCTCGGAGTCTCGGGCACGCCGAGACCGATTCCGGAATCGATCGTGGGGTGTCAGCGACCCCGGAGGTCGCTCTCCGAATCGCTCGTCGACCGTCACCGACCCGCGAGATCGATTTCGAAATCGATCGTTGGGTGTCAGCGACCCCGGAGGTCGATTTCGAAATCGATCGTTGGGTGTCAGCGACCCCGGAGGTCGATTTTCGAATCGATCGTTGGGTGTCAGCGACCCCGCGGGTCGATTTCGAAGTCGATCGCTTCGAGACCGCGACGCCGACATCGATTTCGCGCGTCGACGTTCGAGCTCGGTGCTGAACGCGTGATAGGGTCGCCGCCCTCATGCGCGCTCGAGGCCTCTTCGCCGCTCTGTGTTTCGTCGCGTGTTGCACGGGGTGTGGCGACGGCGATTCTGGCGGTGACGATGCGGGCAGCCCGCCGGCGCCCGGCGACGTGACGTTCCTCTGGACGTTCTCCGACGGGTACGTCTGCGAGAGCCCCGACGAGCGCATCCGCGGCATGCGGCTCGACATCGTCGGCGAGCCCGCGCTGGACGAGCTCCCCTGCAACGACGCGGGCACGCGCGGCGCGCTCGTGCGCGACCTCGTTCCGGGCACGTACCCGTTCACGGTGCGCGCGATCGATCACGACGGCGTCGTCGTCTACGAGGCCTCGAGCACGTTCTTCGTGGACGGAGACACGACCGTCGACGTGGCGCTCGACCCTCTCTGACGCGCGCGCGAACGCTCCCGATAGGATTCGAACCTATGACCTCTCGCTTAGGAAGCGATTGCTCTATCCAGCTGAGCTACGGGAGCAGGAGAGAGACGCCGGGATAGCACGAACCGCCGCGCCTGCCGAACGTCGTCCACGTGACTCAGTCATTGACTGCGCTCTCGCGCGCGGCTACGTCGCGGGCGGCGCGGGGGACGCGCGCCTTTCTGCTGAAGAGGAGAACCGGATCATGCTCGAGATCACCGGCATCGTCGCTCGCGAGATCCTCGATTCGCGCGGTAACCCGACGCTCGAGGTCGAGGTGGAGATCGAGGAGGGCGTGGTCGGCCGCGCCGCGGTTCCCTCGGGCGCATCGACCGGCGAGCACGAGGCGATCGAGCTGCGCGACGGAGACGCGTCGCGCTACCTCGGCAAGGGCGTGCGCAAGGCCGTCGAGAACGTGATGGAGCGGATCGCGCCCGAGGTGCTCGGACGCGACGCGCTCGATCAGCACGGGATCGATCAGCGCATGCTCGATCTCGACGGCACGCCCAACAAGGGCAAGCTCGGCGCGAACGCGATCCTCGGCGTGTCGATGGCCGTCGCGCGCGCGGCGAGCGAGGCGATGGGCCTGCCGCTGTTCCGCTACCTCGGCGGCGCGCAGGCGTGCGTGCTCCCGGTGCCGCTGATGAACATCATCAACGGCGGCGCGCACGCGGACAACGGGCTCGAGATCCAGGAGTTCATGATCGTCCCGCACGGCGCGGGGACGTTCCGCGACGCGCTGCGCTCGGGCGCCGAGGTGTTCCACCACCTCAAGTCGCTGCTGAAGAAGCAGGGCCTCGCGACGAGCGTCGGCGACGAGGGTGGCTTCGCGCCGCGCCTGCCGAACAACGAGGGCGCGCTGAGCGTGATCCTCGAGGCGATCGGCAAGGCGGGCTACACGGCGGGCAAGGACATCTCGCTCGCGCTCGACTGCGCGGCGAGCGAGTTCTTCGACGGCAAGAAGCGCACGTACACCTTCGACAAGAAGGAGATCGACGGCAAGCAGCTCGTCGAGACGTACGCGCAGCTCGCGAGCAAGTACCCGATCGTGTCGATCGAGGACGGCTGCGCCGAGGACGACTGGGACACCTGGAAGCTGCTGACCGACAAGCTCGGCAAGAACGTGCAGCTGGTCGGCGACGACCTCTTCGTGACCAACGTCGCGCGCCTGCAGCGCGGCATCGATCAGGGCATCGCGAACGCGATCCTGATCAAGGTCAACCAGATCGGCACGGTGACCGAGACGCTCGACGCGATGCGCCTCGGCGCGCTGAACGGGTACTCGTCGATCGTGTCGCACCGCTCGGGCGAGACCGAGGACACGTTCATCGCCGACCTCGCGGTCGCGACGGGCGCGGGACAGATCAAGACGGGCTCGGCGTCGCGCTCGGATCGCATCGCGAAGTACAACCAGCTGCTGCGCATCGAGGAGATGCTCGGCAATGGGGCGCGCTTCGCGGGCCGCAGCACCCTGCGCGCGAAGTGATCGGTCGTCGCTGAGCGCTCGGAGATCGGGCGGCGCCGCGACGGCCGTGCACGAGCACGTGGCACGTGCACGTGTACGAGTCACGACGCGGCGCCGCGAGATCACGGGCGCTCCGCTGCGCATCACCGCCCATGCGCAGCGCCGGCGAAGGCGGGCGCCCGCGCAGCGCCGCCGAAGGCGGGCGGCCGGGGTTCGAAAGGGGGCGGAGCCCCCTTGGGCATTCAGCGCACGAGCTGACGCGATCGGATCAGATCGAGCACCGGATCGATCCCCTCGCGCCGGTCGAGCGGGGTCGCCGGGATCGAGCGCGTGATCATCGCGCGCAGCACTGCGCCGCCGTACGGCAGGTCCGCGCCCCAGATCGCGCGGACCGTCGTCGCGGGGAGCTTCTCGAGGAAGAGCGCCAGGCGCTCCGGCTCGATCGGCGCGAAGTCCGCGCTGTCGACGAGCACCATCTGCGGCGCGGCGACGCGCAGCTGCTCGTCCATGCGCTCGAGGCTCGCCGCGGGGATCGGGATCACGCGCGTCGCGCCGAGCGCGGCCTGGAGCTTCGACGCGAACGCGTGCCCCGCCGAGACGACGATCACGATCACCGGGCGCGAGTCGACGAACACCTCGCGCGTCACGTCGCCGCCGCGACGCACCGCGCCCGGGCCGCTCGGCGTCACCGCGCCGATCATCGCGAGCACGTCGTCGATCACCGGATGCGCGTCCGCGCCCATGCGACGCGCGAGCGCGTCGCGCAGCGGGCCCTGCACGAACTCGCTCGCCGCAGCCCCGCCTTGGGCGAGGTCGCCGCCGATCGCCTCGAGCGCCTCGAAGATCGCGCTGGAGACCATCGACGGCGCGACCAGGGCTTCGAGCGACTCTCGGATGATCCGGAGCTCGGGACGCTCGGGCTTCATCTGTCCGTTCACGGTATCACGCCCCGTCGCAAGTCGCTCAAGGATTCGCCGACACGCGATCGAGGAATCCCTCGTCGTACTGACACGCGCGGAAGCTCTCGTGGTTGAGCGCGCGACGGAGCAGCCGGAGGTTCGTGACCAGCGGCGCGATGCGCGTCTCGGCGATCACACGATCGAGCACCAGCACCGCCTCGTGGCGCGTCGGCGCGTAGGTCGTGACGGTGGCGACGACGGGATCGTGATCGTGCTGCACGCGCGAGCGCGGCTGGATGCCCGTCTCGATCCGCACCTTGCCGGCCGGCGCGGGCGGCCATCGCACGTCGTCGGCGCGACCGGGGAACGGCCGGCCGTCGCGCGGATCGGTGGCGGCCTCGATGCGCGCCTGCACCGCGTGCCCGGTCGGCGCGACGCGCGGCACCTCGGGCGGCATCGGCTCGCCGTTCGCGAGGCGCACCTGCACCTCGACGAGATCGATGTTCGCGCACGCCTCGATGACCGCGTGCTCGGGCTGGAGCAGCGGATGGAAGCCGAGGAAATAGAAGCTGCCGCGCGCGTCGATCAGGAAGTGCGCGCTCCCGACGCCGCGGAACCGGAGATAGAGCGCGAGATCGATCGCGGCCGCGCCGATCGCGCTGCGCACCGCCGCGCCCGAGCGCAGCGCGTCGATCGCGGGCGCGGGGGACTCGGCCAGCACGCGCCGGTGATCCTTGCGCACGCTGACCTCGCGATCGCCGATCACCACGCAGTTGCCCCGGCCGTCGCCGACGACCTGGACCTCGACGTGGCGCGGGCGATCGACGTGGCGCTCGACGTAGCAGGCCGCGCCTTCCCACTCGATGCCCGCGATCGCGCGCTCGAGATCGTCGGCCGAGTCGAGCGTGGGCAGCACGTTCGGCTCGCCGAGGCCGAACGCGGGCTTGATGACGAGCGGATAGCCGATCGCCTCGACGTCGGCGCGCAGCTCGCTCGGCTCGCGGATCGGACGCTCGCTGCCGGGCAGGATGCGCAGGCCTGCGTCGAACGCGGCGTGACGGATCGAGAAGCGATCGCGGTAGAGCACGAGCTCCTCGGGAGAGGGCCCGATGAACGCGATGCCCGCCGCCTCGCAAGCGCGCGCGAGCGTCGGATCGTCGTCGAGCAGGCCGTAGCCGGGGTGCAGCGCGGTGCACCCGGTCGCGCGCGCCGCGGTGATCAGCGCCGCGACGCTCGCGTACGAGTCGCGCACCGGCACCGCGCCGTTCGTGCGAGGCGGGCCGACGCGCACCGCTTCGTCGCACGCCTGCGCGTGCACGTCTTCCTCTTCACCGTCCGTGTGCACCGCGACCGTGTCCGCGCCGATGCGGCGGCAGGTGCGCGCGACGCGCGCTGCGACCTCGCCTCGGTTGGCCACGAGGATCTTCTCGAACATGCGCGCGCAGCATACGAGCGCGTCGTCGCGTGCGCGAGCGCGGCAGAGGAGTAGGGTGCGCCGCGATGGCGGTGCTGATCTCGGTCGAAGGTCTGTCGCGTCCCGCGATGCGCGCGAGCGACGTGCGCGCGCGCGGCGAGCGCATGCTCCAAGCGATGCGGCTCGGTGATCGCGAGCTCTCGATCCTCCTGTGCGACGACGCGACGATCCACGCGCTCAACCGCGACTACCGCCACAAGGACAAGCCGACCGACGTGCTCGCGTTCGCGATGATGGAAGGCGAGCAGAGCGGGCACGCGCCCGGCGTGCTCGGCGACGTCGTGATCTCGCTCGACACCGCGGCGCGCCAGGCGCGCGAGCACGCGCGCTCGCTGGAGGCGGAGGTGACGACGCTGCTCGCGCACGGCGTGCTGCATCTCCTCGGGCTCGATCACCGCGATCGCACCGAAGAAAGGCGCATGACGGCGCGCACCGATCTGCTCCGAGCGGCGGCGAAGCCGCGCCGGAAGGGGTCTCGCGATCGCTCCGGATCGCCCTGAATGGGGGCGAATTCGCTCTTGTGATCACGAATTCGGTGATTTTCGGGGGCTCGGCAGCGAATTGCGCTTGTCAGCCTCGAAAATCGGTGGCATCGAAGGGGCCGACGCGCGGAAGCCCAGGAAAAAGGGGGGTTCCGCGCAAGCGCGGGGAGGTCGATCCCTCGCGAGGCGCACACGCTCGCACCCGGCTTGATCGCCGTCGAAGACGGCGCCCCTGATGTTTGCGGGGAGTTGGGGTGATGTGGGTGCGACCTCGACGGGGAAGGGGTCGGTCCGTCCCGCGATCGGGAAACCGGTTCCACAGGAGGAAGAGACCATGGCGAAGGCAGAGACCGCTGCGAAGAAGATGACGAAGGCTCAGGTCCTCGGTGAGATCGCGGAGAAGACCGGCCTGTCGCGCAAGCAGGTGGGCGAGGTGTTCGAGTCGCTCCGTGGCCTGATGAAGCGCGAGCTCGGCAAGCGTGGCCCCGAGCAGTTCGAGATCCCGGGCATCGTGCGCCTGAAGATCCGCAAGACCGAGGCGCGCAAGGGCGTGAAGTTCCGCAACCCGGCGACGGGTGAGACGGTCGTCCGCGACGTGCCGGCCTCGCGCAAGCTCAAGGCGCTTCCGGTGAAGGGCCTCAAGGACCTCGTCCTCTGATCGAGCAGCAACACATCGTCGCTCCATCTGCGGAGTGACATCGACGACGCCACTGCGGTCGTCGGGCATGAGGGGAGCCGCGGATCGCGCGGGCTCCCCTTCTTGCTTTCCGTCGCTCAGAACGGGTTCGGCGGCGGCGTGGTCGAGGGCGGCGGCGCGGTCGGGGCGGCGCGCCCGCGGGGCGCTCGAAGAGCTCGCGCACCAGGCCCGCGATCGTGCGGATCTCCGTGAAGCGCAGCTGCGTCTCGACGTGCAGCACGTCGTCCTCGACGCGGAAGTCGAGGCGATCGAGGGGGCCGTCGAGGCCGTACAGCGAGACGATCACGTTCGACGCAGCTGCGCGGGCGCGCTCGGCGAGGCACTCGCTGGCGCCCTCGGCGTCGTCGTGCGTGGCGAAGCGCGCCTCGCCGCGGAGCCGCGCGCCGTCGTCGCCTTCGGTCACGCCGACGCGCAAGCGCAGGGGCACGGGGCAGAGGCTGCGTCGCACGAACACCGCGACGTTCTCGACCTCGATGGAGAGGCCCTCGCCGTCGTCCATCGCGAGCAGCGCGTCGGCGGGCTCGACCGTGGCGCGCCGCGCGCGTCGTGCCGCGGCGATCGCGAGCACGCGCGGGAGATCGTCGGGTCGCGCGATCACGAAGTGGCGCTCGCCCACCAGCGCGACGTCGCGCTCGATGCCGTCGGGGCTCGGCCATCGCGTCGAGGGCACGCCCGCCTCGTCGCGCCACTCGATCGCGAGGCCTCGGCCCTGCGCGAACCGCTCGGCGAGCGCGCGCGGATCGGGCGCGCCCTCGCTGAGACGCCCCGCGACGACGATGCTCGAGCGCTGCAGGTTCGGCGTCGCGATGAGGACGCGCGAGAGGTCGCGCACCGGGTCGACGCCGGACTCGCCGAGCAGCGCGCGCCAGTCGGGCACCACGCGGAGCAACGACGCGATGTCCTCGCCGACCGGCGAGCCGCGCACGCGATCCATGTCGATGCGAAGCGCGAGCTGCGCGCCCGCGGGGAGGAACGCGACCGGCGCGCCTTCGCCGAGCCCCGGGCTCGTGGTCGCGCCGTCGACGCCCGCATCGCGACGACGCCGGCGCGCGCCTGCGTCGGCGCTCGTTCCCGCGTCGCGCGCGGCGCTCTCGCCTTCGCCGGTCGTGCTCTCGCTCGTCGACGCCGCGGGCTCCGAGGGAGGCTCGGGCGGGGCGGCAGGCGCCGCGACCTCGACCTCGGTCGCTTCGACCATGCCGAGCTCGACCTCGATCGGCGCCTGGAGCTCGAAGCCGGTGTCCGGCGGCGCGAGCGCGACGCTCGCCACGAAGAGCACGCCCGCGTGCAGCGCGACCGACGCGATCCATCCGACGGCAGCGCTGCGCCGCGCGAGCGGATCGTTCATCGCGCCTCCGCGAACGCCGGGTTGACCTCGGCCAGAGCACGTGAAAGAAGGGTTCGCTCCGTGGCGTGGCGACGCGCTCCGTGATCGAGCGTGGCGTCGCGCCGCACCCACCTGCTGCAGCGCCGAGGCGAGCGTGCTCCGCTCCTCGGGGCCGCGAGCTGCTTTTCGCGAACGATGTCACGCCGAAACCACAGCCTGCTCGTCGCGCTCGCGACGGGTGCCTTCGTCGCGTCGGTCCTGATCGCATGCGGCAGCAGCTCGAGCGAGGAGGGCGCGGACGCCGGCGCGACCGTGGGCGCGGCGCCACGCGAGGCCGTCGACTCGGGCAGGCCCGACGCGGCCAGGCCTCCGAGCGGGCCGCCGAAGCGCATCTTCACCAAGCGGTTCGTGGTCAACGTTCGTGCCCGGCCCGATCGAGAGTCGCCGCGCATCGGCTACCTGCGGGCGGGCGCCGTGCTCCAGGCGACGACGGCGGACCCCGTGTCGACCGAAGGGTGCCGCGAAGGGTGGTTCGAGCTTACGACGGGGGGCTTCGTCTGCAACGGGCGCGACGTGATCGCGTTCGAGGGACGGCGGCTCCCGGAGCGCAGGCCGGCGCAGCCCGACTGGGAAGAGCCGCTGCCGTACCGCTTCGCGCGCACGCGGCGCGACAACACGCCGATGTACCGGCGGCTTCCGAGCGATCTCGAGGCTGCGGTGCACGAGGGCTATCGCGTGCCGGGCATGCAGCTCGAGCACCTGCCCGACGGGGGCGTGCGCTTCACCGAAGAGGTCGCGGCCGCGCCGGTCGAGATGGGCTCGGAGGAGTCGGCCGCGAGCGCGAGCGCAGAGTTGGCTGACTCGCGGACTGATCGCCGCGAGGCGATCCCGGAGCGCGCGGCGCAGCCCGCGGTCGCGCGCGAGCCGCAGGTCGCGGAGGCGAGCGCGGCGGCGGCGGCCGCGGCGGCGAGCGGTGAGCCGCCCGACGAAGAAGCGCGGATGGTCACGCTCGGCGACCTGCAGGGCGAGCGCGGAGGGCTGCTGCACCGACGCCTGGTGAAGGGCTTCATCGTCTCGCTCGATCGCGACATGCGCGCGGGCGCGCGGCGCTACTGGCGCACGCTGAGCAACGGGTTCGTGCCCTATCACTCGCAGGTCGAGGTGCGGGGCTCGACGTTCCAGGGCGTGCGGTTGGATCCGCCGGTCGAGGGCGCGGTCGCGGCGGCGCCCGAGGCTGCGCCGGCCGAAGGAGAGGCCGCGACCGCGAGCGCGCCCGCGGCGCCGCGATGGGAGCTGCCGATCGGCTTCGTGATGTCGAGCAAGACGACCTCGTTCACGCGCGGTCGTGATGGTCGCCCGCGTCGCTCGCGCGCGCCCGGGTACCACTACGCGTTCCGCATCACGGGCCGCGAGACGCATCGCGATCGCGAGTACCTCGTGGGCCACGACGAGCGGCTCTACGAGACGAGCGAGATCCGCATCGTCGAGGCGCACGATCCGCCGCCCGAGGTCGGGCCCGAGGACCACTGGATCGAGGTCGATCTCGGCAACCAGTCGCTCGTCGCGTACGAAGGCCGCACGCCGGTCTACGCGACGCTCGTGTCGACCGGGCGCGTGCGCGATCCCGAAGATCCGCTGCGCGACATGCGCACGCCGACCGGGCTCTTCCGCATCACGTCGAAGCACGTCACGCACACGATGGACGGAGACCACGCGGTCGACGGTCCCTATTCGATCGAAGACGTGCCCTACGTGATGTACTTCCAGCTCGCGTACGCGCTGCACTCGGCGTTCTGGCACGACGGATTCGGTCGGCCGCGCAGCCACGGGTGCGTGAACCTCGCGCCGCTCGACGCGCGCTGGATCTTCCAGTGGGCGGGCCCGGCGCTGCCCGAGGCGTGGCACGGGTCGTATCCGACCGAGACGCAGCCCGGCACGTGGCTGTGGATCCACGGCGAGACCCCCGAGGGCTGAGGGTCGGGGCGATGCGGCGCACGACGTCGCTCGCGCGCAACGTTCCGCGACACTCCCATCGGTCTCGTTCCTCCGCGTCTCCCGCGCGCGCCCCGGCATACACCGAGCGCGCACGGTGACCCGATCCGGTCCGCCGCGTGCAGACGTGATCGCAGCGTCTACATCAGGCCGAGACGAACGAAGGACTGCCGGGGCTCGCTGCCACACGTGGCGGTGCGTCGCGGCGCCCCATCAGGAGATCGGGTGGATCCGCAGGGGAATCGCCGGCTCGCGCTCACGGTCGCGTACGTCGTGCTGGTCACGTTGCTGCTCTGGGTCATCCAGAGCTTCGCCTCGCGACCGCCGCCGCCTCGCAGCGTGCCGTACAGCGAGCTCGTCTCACTGGTCGAGCAGAACCGCGTCGAAGAGGCGACGGTTCGCGCCGATCGCATCATCGCCAAGCTGCGCCCCGCCGCCGACGCGCCGGCCGCGCAGGACGCGCCGAGCACGCCGCGCACCGCGCCGGCCGGGACGCCGGACGCCGAGGTCGAGCGCGTCTACGCGACGCGCATCCCCGACGTCGACGACGCGCCGCTGCTCGCGAACATGCGCCAGCACGGCGTGACGTTCTCGGGTGAGATGCGCGAGGACGCGTGGTGGCAGCCGCTGCTCTTCGGATGGGTGCTGCCCTTCGCGGTGCTCTTCGGCATCTACATGCTCGTGATGCGGCGCGTGACGAAGAACGCCGGGCCGCTCTCCGTCGGCAAAGCGCAGGCGAAGATCTACGACCGCAACGCGCAGGAGCCGGTGAACTTCGAGGACGTCGCGGGCGTCGACGAGGCGAAGGCCGAGCTCGTCGAGATCGTCAGCTACCTCAAGCACCCCGAGCGCTATCGCGCGATCGGCGCGCGCTCGCCGAAGGGCGTGCTGCTCGTGGGCCCGCCGGGCACCGGCAAGACGCTGCTCGCGCGAGCGGTCGCGGGCGAGGCGCAGGTGCCGTTCTTCTCGATCTCGGGCTCCGAGTTCGTGCAGATGTTCGTCGGCGTCGGCGCGGCGCGCGTGCGCGATCTCTTCGAGCAGGCGAAGCAGCGCGCGCCCTGCATCGTGTTCATCGACGAGCTCGACGCGATCGGTCGCTCGCGATCGGGCGCGGGCTCGGGGCTCGCGGTGCACGAGGAGCGCGAGCAGACGCTCAACCAGCTGCTCGTCGAGATGGACGGCTTCGAGGCCGGCAAGGGCGTGGTGATCCTCGCCGCGACGAACCGCCCCGAGGTGCTCGATCCCGCGCTGCTGCGCGCCGGTCGGTTCGACCGGCAGGTGGCGGTCGATCGTCCCGACGTGCGCGGACGTGAGGCGATCCTGCGGGTGCACGTGCGCAAGATCCGCGTCGCGAAGCACGTCGACATGCGCGTCGTCGCGCAGCGCACGCCGGGCATGGCCGGCGCCGATCTCGCGAACGTCGTGAACGAGGCCGCGCTCGCCGCGAGCCGTCGCGGCGCCGCCGAGGTCGAGACACGCGACTTCGAGGAGGCGGTCGATCGCATCCAGCTCGGCCTGAAGAAGAAGGGCCGCGTGATGACCGAGCCGGAGCGCGAGCGCGTCGCGTACCACGAGGGCGGCCACGCGCTGGTCGCGCTCTCGGTGCAGCACGCCGATCCCGTGCATCGCGTGACGATCATCCCGCGCTCGATCGGCGCGCTCGGCGCGACGCTCCAGCTGCCCGCGGAGGAGCGCTACCTCATGACGCGCAACGAGCTGCGCGATCGCATCTGCGTGATGCTCGGTGGGCGCGCGGCGGAGCTCGTCGCGTTCGACGACCTCTCGACCGGCGCGCAGAACGATCTCGAGCGCGCGACCGAGACCGCGCGGCACATGGTCTGCCGCTTCGGCATGAGCGACGCGCTCGGGCCGGTGACCTACGGCGAGCCGATGGGCGGGCGCTTCCTCGAGATCCCGGGGCTGCACTCGGGCCGCGGGTACAGCGAGGAGACGGCGCGCGCGATCGACGCCGAGGTGCGACGCATCATCGAGGACGAGGAGAAGCGCGCGCTCGCGCTCCTCGAGGAGCGCCGTCGTGACCTCGAGGCGATCGCCGCGCGCTTGCTCGAGAACGAGACGATCGATCGCGACGAGCTCGAGCGCATCGCAGCGCCGCGCCTGCGCACGGGATCGCGACCGCCGCCGCCGAGCGTGCCCGAGGTGCTCGGCGACCCCGGCCACATGAAGCCCGTCGCGTCGAACGGCGACGGGCGGCGCTGAGGTCAGGCGGCGGGGGCGAGGAGCTCGCGGAGCCGATCGAGGTGCACGCGCCCGATCGAATTCACGAGCTTGCGCGCGCCCGCCGCGTTCACGTAGCCCCTCGGCCAGTCGGCGGGCGGACGGTGCAGCGTGCCGAGGCTCTCCTCGAGCAGCAGCACCGGGCGACCACGCTCGCGCAGCACGAGCAGCAACACCGGGTGCGACATCGTGCTGCGGCCCGTCGCGATCTCGCCCTCGTACCAAGCCGCGTCGAGCTCGAACGGGCCCTCGAGCGCGAGCTCGACGCCGCCCGCGCGCTCGACGCGCAGCCGCACTCGCTCGTCACGCACCACGATCACGCGCCGCGACGCGCCCAGCTGCGCGACGGCCGCCGCGATGCCGAACACGACGAGCAGGACGATCGATCCGACGAGCAGCTCGGGCACCGCCTCCGCGCTGCCCCGGATCAGCACGACGCCCGCGCCCACCGCGCCCGTGAGCGCCAGCGCGCCGAGGATCGCGACGACGTTGCGCGCGCCCGCCGACACGAAGCTCGCTTCGTAGATCGGCTTGCCCGCGCTCACTGACCGCGACCGGTGCGCAGCGCCTTGAGCAGGGTCCGCGCAGCCGCGCCCTCGGCGACGCGGTCCTGCACGGGCCTGCCGATCGCCGCGAACGCCTCGCGCTCGGTGGGCGTCGGACGGTGCACGTCGATGCCGTAGCGCTGGAGGTTCTGGATCAGGATCGGATCCATCCGGCGCACCGCTGCGCGACCGTCGGTCGTGAGCGCCACCGGCAAGCTCGAGAGCATCTGCTTGAGATCGTCGGGCAGACCGTTGAACCACGTCTGCGAGAACACGACGATGCCCGGCTGGTAGCTCTGCTCGCTGAGGTTGAGGTGGCGCGCGGCCTGGTACCACGACGTCGCGAACGCGAAGAGCGGCGTGTTGTCGAAGCCGTCGACGACGCCGGTCTGCAGCGACGTGAGCACGTTCGTCACGTCGATCGGGTTCGGCGTCGCGCCGAACGCCTCGTAGGTCGCGATGTGCACCCGCGACTCCTGCGAGCGCATGCGCAGCCCGCGCAGATCCGCGGGCTGACGGATCGGCCGCTCGCGCGTGAACCACGAGCGGAACCCGTTCTCCGCCCACAGCGCGAAGGTGAAGCCCTTCGCCGACACGAGCCGACCGACCTGCTCGCGCACCGGCGCCGAGTCGAGCGCGCGGTCCGCCTGCTCTGCCGTGTCGAAGAGGTACGGCGCCTCGATCACGTTGAGCTCGGGCACCACCGAGCCGAGCGCCGCCGTCGATCCGCCGAACGCCTCGAGCGAGCCCTGCGAGACGCGGCGCACCAGCGCCTTCTCGCCGCCGAGCGAGCCGCCCATGAAGAGGCGCACCTTGATCCGCCCACCGCTCTGCGACTCGATGTGGGTCTTCAGCGAGCGCAGCTGCTTCTCCCACGGTGTGCCCTCGGGCGCGACGGTGCCGATCCGCATCTGGATCGCCTCCTGCGCGTGGGCCTCTTCGCGGGGGGCGAGGGTCACGAGGAACGCGCTGAGCACGACGGAGAGCGTGGTCAGCGTGATCGCGAGCTTCTTGCGGTTCATGGCGCGCACCTCTCGGTGATTGGTGAACGACGCGGCACGGTGAGCGGCGATTCAGCGCGGCTCACTCGAAGAGCGAGTCCGCGCGCGCCAGCGCCTGCTGCGCCTTGCGCTGCTCCGCGAGGTTCTCCGCGCGCACGTCGGGCAGCACGTTCGGATCACCGTCGATCACCAAGCGCAGCTCGCGCTCGAAGAGGGCGCGATCCTGCGCCTTCACCGCGTACTCGACCGCGTAGAGCACGTGGCTGCCGAAGTACCCGGGGTAGCGCGAGATCGTGTAGTCGAAGTGCTGGCGCGAGCGCTCGAGGTCGCCGCCCGCGTACGCCGGGGCGACCGCGAAGAACGCGCCGAAGTAGCGGTCCGGGCCCGCGAAGAAGAAGTCGCGATCGAGCTCGAGCACGCGCGTCATGATCGCGCGGATCTCGTCCTTGTAGGCGAGCAGCGTCGCGAAGCCGTCGCGGCGCGCCCACTTGCCGAGCGCCGCGCTGCGCCAGTAGAGCGCGGGCACCGCCTGCGCATCGAGCACCGCGAGCGCCGCTTCGTCGACGTGCTCGCGCGCGCGCACCTGGTCGGCGAACGCGGGCGAGAGGACCTGCAGCGAGCGCTCCGCCGAGGTCACCGCCGCCTGGTACATCGCGGTCGCCTCGGGATCGGGCGCGTCCTCCTGATCGCGGAACGCGAGGTGGCCGTCCGCGAGGAAGTACTGCGCGCGCGACAGGCGGTGCCAGAGCTGCCAGTCCGCGGGATCGAGCTCGAGCGCCTGCGTCCATGCGTCGATCGCCGCGCGCAGCTGCGCCTCGTCCTGGCGCTGCTCCCAGGCCGCGTCGCCCGTCGCGACGAGCTGATCCTTCTGGGATTGCTGCTCGGCCGAGACCGGCTCCGCGCCCTGCGCCGTCGTCTCCTCCCAGGCCGCGGTGCGTCCGCCGCCGCCGCACCCGACGCTCGCGATTCCCACGAGCGCCGCGATCACTCCCAGCTGGTTCGAGCGCGCCATGACCCCTCCCGTCCGTTGCATCGGAGGTCCCGAATACCGCAGGAATTCTCGGTGTGTCAACGGCGCCTCCGTCCACCTTGTGGGCGACGCGCGCATCTCATAAGGTCGAGCCGGATGGCCCGCGTTCGCCTCGGCCCGGACACGATCCGCGCGATCCTCGAGGAGGGCGGTTGGCCGTGTCATCGCATCGCCGACGACACATTCCGCAGCCTCTTCCAGGGCAAGAACGCGAGCTTCCCGTTCTTCGTGCGGATCGATCCCGCGGGGTTCGTCGTGTTCGCGATCGTGCCGTACCTGCGCTCGCCCTCGGACGCCGCGATCGCGGGCAAGCTCTACGCGCGGCTGCTGGAGCTGAACCAGAGCCTCTTGATGGCGAAGTTCTCGATCGACGACGACCTCGACGTCGTGCTCTCGGTCGAGTACGCGGTGGCGGAGCTCGATCGCAGCGAGTTCGACGACGCGCTCGACGTGCTCTCGTATTATGCCGACCGCCACTACGACGAGCTGCGCAAGCTGTGCGCGGGCTCGGACGCGATCGGGCGCACCGGCGTCTGAGCGCGGGCTCGATTCACGGCATCGACACCAGCGATGAGCCTCGCGATCCGACTCGTCCGCGCCCTCTGGGTCTTCGGGCTGATCTTCCTGAGCTACATGAGCCAGCTCGCGCTCACGTCGCTGCTCGGCGAGGACGCGCGCGACGAGCACGGGCGCGAGACGCGGCGCGTGCCCGCGTGGCTGCACCGCCGCCGCAAGCGGCTCGACGCGAGGAACGCGAAGCGGCTCTACGAGGGCATGGTCCGGCTGCGCGGCGTCTTCATCAAGCTCGGCCAGGTCCTCTCGATCACCGGCGGGTTCCTGCCGCGCGTGTACACGAAGGAGCTCGAGCGGCTGCAGGACAAGGTCCCCCCGCGCGACTTCCAGGAGATCCGGAGCGCGTTCGTCGAGAGCCTCGGGCGCACGCCCGAGGAGTGCTTCGCGCGCATCGACGCGGCGCCGCTCGCGGCGGCGTCGCTCGGCCAGGTGCACGTCGCGTGGATGAGGCCGGAGGAGGGTGAGACCGAGGGCCGGAAGGTCGCCGTGAAGGTGCTCTATCCGGGGATCCGCGACGTGATCCGGATCGACATGAAGGTCATCTGGCTCGCGGTGCAGGTCTACAAGTGGTTCGTGCCGGTGGTCGGGCTCGACCGCGTGCACGCGTCGCTGCTCGATCTGCTCGCGCGCGAGACGGACTACCTGCACGAGGCGCGCGCGATGGAGCGCATGGCCGCGAACTTCGCGCGCGAGAAGGACATCTTGTTCCCCGAGGTCGTGCACGCGCTGACGACGCGCGACGTGCTGACCATGAGCTTCATGGACGGGATCAAGATCAACCAGGTCGACGCGCTGCGCGCCGAGGGGATCGATCCGACGGCGGTGGCGACGCGCTTCGTCGAGACCACGTACAAGATGATCTTCGTCGATCGCTTCTTCCACGCGGACCCGCACCCCGGGAACTTCCTCGTGCAGAAGGGGCGCACGCCGCGCCGCCCGAAGATCGTCGTGCTCGACTTCGGCGCGGTGAGCGACGTGAAGGACGATCTCGTCGACGGGATGATCGACGTGATCGGCGGTCTGCTCGAAGGCGACGGGCCGAAGCTGCTCAAGGGCTTCTACCAGATGGGCTTCGCGAGCCGCGAGGCGAACCACGAGCTGCTCGAGAAGACGGTCTACACGTACTTCGAGAAGCTCCTGAGCGTGAAGCAGCGCACGCCGGGCGCGCTGATGCGCGCGAACGTGAAGGAGCTCGAGACGCTCGTCGATCCCGAGGTCGCGCGCGAGGAGCTGCGCGAGCTCATGCGCAGCGTCGAGTACCCCGAGGGCTGGTTCTACGTGGAGCGCGCGGCGGTGCTCGCGTTCTGGCTCGTGGGTCAGCTCGATCCCGACGTCGACGCGATGCAGGTCGGCTACCCCTACGTGATGCCGCTGCTCGTCGACAAGCGGAAGCGCGACGCAGGCGAAGCGCCCGCGGAGCCCGAGCCGCCGCCGGCCGACGAGTAGGGCGCGTCAGCGCGGGAGGCGCCGTCGCGTCGTGAGGCTCGTCGGCGATCTCGGCGAGCGTGATGGCTGGCGGCGCCCACGGGAACCTCTCGGCGCGCGCGCTGTCGATCCGCCGACGCGAGGTGATCGAGATGGGTGAGCTCTCTCCGCCGCGCCCCGGCGCGATGACGGCGGCGATGCGCGCGGTGCGCGCGACGGTTCCAGTCGAGACCTGGGCGCGCGTCGCGATCGTGCGCGACGGGACGATCGTGGAGCAGCGCTGGATCGCGCCCGGTGACGCGCTCACGTGGGGCCGCACCGAGCGCGCGGACGTCGTGGTGGCGAGCGCGCCGCACGACGTCGCGCCGCTGATCACGTGGGACGAGGACGCGCACACGATCGTCGTCGACGCGGCGATCACCGGGCGCGTGTCGTCGCGCGGCCAGGTGCTCGAGCTCCGCGGCGACGCGCGACGCGTGTCGCTCGAGCAGGGCGCGCGCGCACGCCTCGTCCTCGGTGGCGCGAGCGAGCTGCTCGTCGAGATGACACCGAGACCGCCGCGCCCGCGCCGCGCGCCGCTGCCGCGGTCGGCGATCGGCGCGCTCGGGCTCGACGAGCGCTTCACCGCGATCGCGGTCGCGTCGCTCGTGCTGCACGCGACGGTGGTGACGGTGCTCGCCGAGCGCGACTGGCCCGCGCCGAGCGGAACGATCGAGTCGCGCATCGCGAGCGTGGTGTTCGTCGAGGAGCCGATGCCGCCGGTGCCCGACGAGATCGTCGCGCGCACGACCGATGGGCCGCCGAGCGACGACGTCGGCGAGGGCGACGCCGACGCTCCGTCGATCCCGACGCCACGTGCGCCCGGCACGCCGCGGCCGAGCGCGCCCTCGCGCGAGTCGCTCGACGCGATGCGCGCCGAGATCGCGACGCGCGTCGACGCGATGCTGGGCGCGATCGGAGAGGGCGGCGCGATGGGCAACCTGCTGCGCGACGGCGCGCCGCTCGCGTCCGAGGCCGACGTGATGGGCCTCGTGCGCGGCGACGAGCACGCCGCGCTCGCGCCGCGCGCCGGCGACGTGCCCGCGATGCGCGATGGCGCGGGCATCGAGGCGCTCGCGCGTGGCTGCGAGGGGTGCGGCGACATCGCGGTGCATCGCGTCGGCCCGGTGCGCGAGGGCGAAGGTCCACCGCGCGAGGAGCGCCCGGTGCAGGTGAGCGCGCAGCCCATCGAGGACGACGGACCGCGACCGGGGTTCGATCCGCGCGCGCTCGCGCGCGCGATGCGCGGCCGGATGGGCGCGGTGCGCGCGTGTTACGAGCGCGCGCTGCGCGACGAGCCGACGCTCGCCGGGCGCATCGACGTCGACGTGCAGGTCGAGCGCGTGGGCACGCTGAGCGACGTGCACGTGCGCGAAGGCTCGATCGGCGACGCGGCGTTCCACGGGTGCGTGGAGCGCGCGGTGCGCGCGGTGCGGCTGCCCAGCGGGCCCGAGGACGGGCCGGCGAGCGTGTCGTTCCCGTTCGTGTTCGCGCCGCAGGGGTGACGGTCAGCGCGCGGCGCGGCGCACCGGTGCCTCGAGCTCGCGCAGCGACGCCGGGATCTCGACGCCCGCGGCGCGCAGGCGCTCGATCGACCAGCGCACGGCCTCGTCGGTCCCGGCGAACGTCGCCATCGGCGTGGGCGGCGTCCACAGCCAGAGCAGCGCGGTGAGCGCGGCGCGCAGCGGCGCCGAGTCGACGACGTTCGCGGAGCCGAGCTGGTACTGCGCCTGTCCTTCGCGCACCTGCGGCAGGTTCATCACGTCGGCGAGCCGCTTGCGCACGACGGCGTCGGGCACGCGCGACACCGGGCGGATGTCGCAGACGAGCACGAACTTCTGGCGGCGCGCGAAGAGGCGCTCGAGCCCGCTCTGCAGCGCCTCGGCGCCGCGCACGTCGAACGCCGTCGGGCAGCGCAGGACCACGAGCGGGAACCTGCTCTCGTCGAACTGGAGCTCGGCCATCGCCGTGTAGGGTACCGCCCGGCGCAAGCCGGGTCAGTCCTTGGGGGCGCCCGCCTTGCGGAGGCGATCGGCGATCGCGAGGCCGAGGCCGCGCTCGTCGTCGGGCAGCACGACGATCGCGCGCTCGAAGCCGCGCTCGTCGATCGCGCGGAGGCTCTCGTAGAGCGTGCGCGCGCGCTCGCGGGGATCGGCGGGCACGTCGATGCGCTCGAGCGCGTCGGGGAGATCGAGCGCGAGCGTGGGCGGCGCGAGGAGCGCGATGCGCCCTTCGCGCGCGAGCTCGTGGGCGCGCTGGGACGCGTCGCGCGGCGCGACCGCGACCACCTTCGCGCGCGGCGCGTAGTGCGAGGCGAGCATCCCGGGGGCGCGCGGCGCGTCGTCGCCGGCCATCGGCACGGGCGCGCCGAGGATCTCCTCGAGCACCTCGCGCGAGATGCCGCCCGGGCGGAGGATGCGCGGCACGCCGGTCGAGACGTCGACGATGGTCGACTCGATGCCGACCTCGCAGGGACCGCCGTCGAGCACGGCGTCGATGCGGTCGCCGAGGTCGCGCTGCACGTGCGCGGCGGTGGTCGGGCTGACCGAGCCGAAGCGGTTCGCGGAGGGCGCGGCGATGCCGCCCACGCGCTCGAGCAGCGCGCGGGCGAGCGGGTGCGCGGGGACGCGGAGGCCGACGGTGGAGAGGCCGCCGGTGACGGCGTCGAGCGCGCGCGGGCCGCGCTGGAGGATGAGCGTGAGCGGGCCGGGCCAGAGCACGTCGGCGAGGCGGCGCGCGGCGGGCGGGACGTTCGCGGCCCAGCCCTCGTCGAGCGCGTCGGCGGCGCGCAGGTGGACGATGAGCGGGTGCGAGGAAGGGCGGCCCTTCGCGGCGAAGATGCGCGCGACGGCGTCGGGCTGCTCGGCGTCGGCGCCGAGCCCGTAGACGGTCTCGGTGGGGATCGCGACGAGCTTGCCCGCGCGGAGCAGCGTCGCGGCGGTGTCGACGTCGACGGTGGGAGCCACGGCACGGGGCTGGTGACACGGGGAGTGAGAGGGAGCCAGGGGCGGGTCCGGGGTCCGGGTTCGGGTCGGGGTCCGGGTTCGGGTCGGGGTCCGGGTTCGGGTCGGGGTCCGGGTCCGGGTCGGAGTCCGGGGTCCGGGTCGGAGTCGGCGTCCGAGTCGGAGTCCGCGTCCGTGTCGGAGTCCGGGTCCGTGTCGGAGTCGGCGTCCGAGTCGGAGTCCGCGTCCGTGTCGGAGTCCGGGTCCGTGTCCGTGTCGGAGTCCGCGTCCGCGTCCCCGTTCCGGGGCTGGTCGTTGGTCGCGTGGCATCGAATTGCCATGAGAAACCATCGGACCGGTGCGGTCGGTGGGGCGTGGATGGTCTGGACCACTCCGGAGCGCCTCGTTGCGGTGCTGAGGGCGACCAGACCACCGGCGAACGCCGCGTCGAGGCGGTGCGCGATGGTCTCAACCACCAGCGACCAGCGCGTCGGGGTGGTCGGCGATGGTCCCAACCACCGGCGACCACCTCGTTGCGGCGGTCTCGGGCCACCAGACCACGGGCGACCGCCTCGTCGCGGTGGTCGTCGATGGTCTGGACCATGGGCGACCGCCTCGTCGCGGTGGTCGCGAGTGGTTCGGAGGCTCGCGACCGCCTCGCCGAGGTGGTCGCGAATGGTTCGGAGCGCGCGACCGGCCTCGCCGCGGTGGCCACCGATGGTCTCGACAGCCGGCGACCGCCTCGTCGCGGTGGTGCTCGCCTCCTGCGTCGCCGTCCCGCGCTTCGCGCGTGCCATCGCCTCCCCGCGCTGCGTCGCCGTCCCGCGCTCCGCGCGTGCCGTCGCCTCGACGCCGATCGTGGCGAACGCGAAGCGGAGCCCGTCTGATCGAGGCGAATGCGCAGCAGAGCCCGGATCGCGAGCGCCTGGGCCGCGGCGAAGCGCGGACCAGACGCGAGCCATCCCACCACTACAAGCCGAGGCGGCAGAACCGCGGTACCGGGCGTGGGGTGGTGGGTCCGGCGGCCCCGTGCGACGGGGGCTCGCAGAGGCCGATCACAGCGTGACGACAGCATCGCGGCAGAGCGCGAAGCGCGCGCCGCGATGCGCCCACCGACGCCCGACGCTCTCACTGCGTTCGTGAGGCAGCCCGCGAGCACTCAGGCCGTCGGACCCACCACCCCACGCCTCACGCCGAGGCCTTCTCGCTGTCTACGGCTCCCACACGAGATCGAGCCCCCACGACGTCGGGGGCACGTACGTGCCGCTGCCGACGAGGTCGAACGGGAACTGCAGCTCGATGTTCACGCCGCCGCCGACGCCGCCGGTGCCGCCGCCCGCCTGGTTGCCCGCGCTCGTCGTCACGAAGCCCTCGACGTACGCGCCGAGCACCACGTCGCGGATCGCGTCGGGGATGATCGCGTCCGCGTTGAAGCCCGCGCGGATGCGCGTGTCGCCGAGGTTCGCGCCCGTCTCGATCGCGATGAGCGGGAACGCGTCGCCGAACTGCTCGCGCAGGCCGAGCGTGAGGATGCCCGCCGCGATGCCGGTCACGACGCGCGCCGCCTGCTCGGTCGCCGCCTGCGTCTGCGCGCCGGTGTCGTCGCCGAGCGTGCGGCGACCGCTCACCAGCAGCGCGATGATCTCGCCCTGATCGCTCGTCTCCGTCGACGAGAACTCGATGCTCAGGTTGCTCAGCGTGCCGCCCGCCGTGACCGTGATGCTCGCGCCGCCCGCGCCCGGCAGCTCGTAGACCGCGACGAGATCCACCTGGGGATCGAGCTCCTCGGTGCCGCCGAACACCAGCGAGCCACCCTGCACCTCGAAGCGCTTGCCGAACACCTCGAAGTAGCCGCGCTCGAGGTTCGCGATGCCGCCGACGTAGAGGTTCGGATCGAGGTAGCGCACGTCGAGGTGCGCGCTCACCTGCACCGCGAAGTCGTTGCGCCGTACCCAGAACGGATCGCTCGCGTCGACCGAGAGGTGCACCGGGTATCCCGGGCCCGCTTCCATGCTCAGCTCGCGCGCCTGGGTGCCGATCACCAGCAGGTCGGGGTGCTCCTCGAGCGACTGCACCGCGCCCGCCATCTGCTCGGGCAGTCGGATCGTCAGCTCCTCGGTCGTGACCGTGCCCTCGAGCCCGTCGCTCTCGATCGTCACGCGGGTGTCGCCGCGCCCGCTGATCGTCGCGAGCACCGCGCCCTCGCGGCGCACCGGGAACTGCGCGGGTCGCACGTCGAGGTACGCGTACGTCGGGAGCAGCCCGCGCAGCCCGATCTCGCCCGATACCTCGAGCGTGCCCTCGCCGTCGCGCGCGAAGAGCGCCTCGCCCTCCGGGATCGTCACGCGATCCCCCGCGAAGCGCAGCGCGCCGCGCACGTCGACCAGGTGCTGGCCGAGCGGCACCACGCGCACGCGCCCCTCGCGAAGCGACACGCCCCCCGCGACCTCCAGCGTCTCCCACGGGCCGTGCGCGACGAGGCGCCCGTCGGCGATCACGTCCGACTCCGCGATCTGCGGGATCAGCGCGAGCACCGGCTCGAGGTGCGCGTCCGCCATCAGCATCGTGAGATCGAGATCGCGATCGAGCAGCACCTCGGGCACGACGCTGCCGATCGAGAAGCGCAGCGGCACCGAGCCGCGCACCACGACCTCGGTGTCCTCGGGCAGCTCGGTCGAGCCGCACTCGGCGAACGGCGTCGTGAGCCGGCCCTGCGCCGCGATGATCGCGCACGCCTCGGCGCGCTCCTCCTCCGACGTGCCGCCGATCCGCGCCGCCGCGAGCACGTGATAGGGCATCGTGCCCTGGCCGCCGTCCTCGCCGTGCGCGACGCGCAGCTGGGTGATCTCGAGCCGCGCGTCGAGCTGCGGCGAGTCGCCGAGCACGTCCTGCACGATCACCTCCGCGGTCGCGATGCCCGACGCGCGACCGCACGTCCACGGCACGTGCTCGAGCGGCATGTCGAGCAGCTGCACAAGGAGGTCGGGCTGCGGCAGCGTGAACGCGCCGTCCGCCAGCCAGTCGTCGAGCGGCGTCTCCGCTTCCGCGCGACCGAAGGCGATCATGCGGCCCTCGCTGAACCCGCTGAGATCGATGCGCGTCGTGCCCTCGTGCAGCGTGCCCTGGAGCTGCACGATCGGGCGCAGATCGCGCGCGCAGGGATCCTCGAGCGGCGCCTCGACCCACTCCATCGTGCCCGTGAGCTCGGCGCGCGCGGGCTGGCCGTCTCCGCCCGCCGCGGAGAGCGCGAGCGCGCCGACGACGCCCGCGGGGACGCGACGCTGCAGCGGGCGCGGCCAGCTCGAGAGCAGCCGCGGCGCGATGCGCGCGGCGAAGCTCCACGGCTGGTCGCTCAGCGTGCGCAGGAACGCCGGGAGATCCGCGGGCGGATCGTCCATCGAGATCGGCACCTGCGCCTCGACCATCGCGAGCTCGCCGGTCGTGTCCGCGAGCCACACGCGCTGCACCGTGAGCTGATCACCGACGAGCGCGAGATGGATCTTCGCGCGCAGCTCCGACCATCCGGGCAGCGCGAAGCGGTCGAGGATGATGACGCCGGGATCGATGCGCGGCTCGGCGACGGTGCCGCCGATGCGCACGTCACCACCGATGCGGCCGGTGATGCCGAGCGCCTGGAGCTGCTCGCCGAGGAAGGGCGTGAGGAACGCGAGGTTGAGGTGACCGGCGTAGACGTGGAGGCCGAACTCGGCCTCGCGCGCGAACCGACCGGGATCGGTGAGCGCGGCGAAGGGCACCGCGATCGGGCCCTCGACGCCGAGCGTGCCGCGGGTGCCGAAGTCGCCCTGCACGTTCGTCGTGAGCACTCCGTCCGAGTACGCGAGGTCGTACGCGATGTCGGTGTTGCGCACGCGATCCCAGCTGAGGTCCTCGACGCGGCCGCGCAGGGTCACGTCGGGATCGCGCAGCGGGCCCTCGAGCTCGAGGTGCCCGCTCGCGGTGCCGCGCAGGGTCTCGAGGCCGCCGCCGACCAGCGCGCCCACGCGCTCGAGATCGAGCCCCGCGACGTCGACGCTCGCGGTGCTCGGGCCGCCACCGGTCGCGATGCGCGCCTCGCCCGCGAGCCGCTGTCCGCTGCCCTCGATCTCCGCGCCCTCGATCGACACCGCGCCGCGATCGATGCGCACGGTGCCGATCGCGCCGCGCATCGGGCCGAGGCCGACGTCGAGCGCGGCCTCGGGCACGTGGATCTCCCAGCGCTCGCCGTGGCGATGGACGCGCGCGTCGACGTCGAGCGCGCGCACGTCGCGACCGCGCGAGCTCCACTGGAGCACGTACTCGCTCGGGCCTCCGTCGATGCGCGCGTCGACGGTGCCGAGATCGCGCCCCGCGATCGCGACGCCTTGGCCGTCGACGTCGAAGTGCGCGATCGGTCGCGCGAGCTCGCCGTGCGCGCGGCCGCGGATCACGAGGCTGCTCGCGCGCACCGTGCGGTAGCGGAACCCGCGGAGGCGCAGCTGCGTCGTGAGCGCGAGGTCGGTGCCGCGCGGCCCCGACTCGACGTCGAGCGTGCCCTCGGCCGCGCCGTGCAACCCGGGCACGAAGTCGGCGACGTTGGGATCGCCGCCGAGATCCTCGACGTCGATGCGCGCGTGCACGTCGAGGCTTCCGTCGAAGCCGACGCGCCCGTGCCCCTCGATCACGCCGCCGAGGTGCGGCGCCTCCACGCGATCGATCACGACCGCGTCGGGCTCGATCGCGCCCTCGGTCTCGAACGCGGGCACGAAGATCCCCGCGACCTCGAGCGGGTGCGCGGTGACGCGGAAGCGCGCGCGCTGCGGCGCCGCGGGATCGCGCGCGACGTCGACGTGCATCGTGCCGCCGATCGCGATCGGTGGTGCGCTCGGCACGAGCTCCTGGAGATCGAAGTCGGTGGTCTCGGCGTCGATCGCGAAGTCCTGCTCCTGCGCGATGCGGCCGTGCACCTGGAGCGGCCCGGCGTCGTGGGTGATCCACGCGTCGAAGCGCAGATCCGCGACCGGGCCCTGCATGCGCGCGTCGCCGCGCATCGTGCCCGCGAGCTGCTCGGTGCCCGGGATGCCCATCTCGTGCAGCGTCTCGAGGCCGAGCTGATCGACGTGGACCTCGAGGTCCATGTGCATCGGCGTGTCCTGCGGGCCGGGCAGCGTGGGATCGGGCGCGTCGGGGCGCGTGAGCGAGAGGCGCGCGCGCGCGCGATCCTCGCCGCGGTGCGCGCGCATGTACGCGCGCATCCCGACGCGCCAATCGGTGTCGAGATCGAGCGTCGCGTGATCGACGTGGGTGACGCCGCCGTACGGGCCGGTCATGCGGCCCTCGAGGTGGTGCACGTTCACCACGACGGTGCGCGCGATCTCGAGCCGGCCGCGCGCGTCCGCGCCCTCGACGTGCAGGTCCTCGTAGTTCGGGAGATCGCCGCGGATGTCGGCGCCCACGACGTGGAGGCCGTCGAGCACGATCGGGATCGCCGACGCCGGGCCGCCGCGATCGGGGCCGGGGCTCGCGGGCTCGAACGCCTCGAGGAGCGACACGGTCTCGCCCTCGGCGCCCGAGACGTAGAGCTCGATCTCGACGTGATCGGCGCGCGCCGCGAGGAAGTGGATGCGCCCGCCGAACAGGATCTCGCGGTAGTTCGGCCAGATCTGCAGGCGATCGACGCGGATCACGGCGCGGCCCTGAGGATCCCGGAGCACGACGTCGCGCGCGATGATGCGATCGGTGTCGAGCTGCTCGATGGTGCCGACCTCGAGATCACCGCGCAGCGCGCCGCTCGCGAGCCGCTCGATCAGCTCGCGCGCCACGAGGCGGGTGCGGCCGGTCAGCGAGTGCAGCGCAGCGCTGACGACGAGGCACGCGACGAGGACGAGCGTCCACCCGAGCCCGCGCAGGAACACGATCGGCGCGCGACGGAGCGCGCGCACGAAGAGCGAGCGCTCCGGAGGCTCGGTGCGGCTCGCCTCCGTCATCTCAGAAGGCCTCGCCGATCGTCAGGTGGATCGCGCCGGGGAAGCTGAGGTCGCCGATGTCGATGACGGGGATCGGCGTGCAGCCGTCGTTCTGATCGTCGCTCTGGCAGAACCGGCGCGGATCTTCGCCGCCGACGTACTGCAGGGCGTCGGGACGGAACGCGATGTCGAAGCGGAGCGGGCCGACGATGGTGCGGTATCGGATGCCGAGACCGAACGCGAGGTTCAGCGCCATGAAGTCGAACGCGTCGCGCGAGACGTTGCCGACGTCGGTGAAGAGCACGAGGCCGAGCTCGGTGGTGATCGGGAAGCGCAGCTCGAGCGAGCCCTCCCAGCGGTACGTGCCGCCGGAGATGATGATGGGACGATCCTGCGGGCCGCCCGGCACGTAGGTGCCGCGCACCTTGATCTCGTCGCGGCGCACGTCGCCGAGCAGACCGGGCGGGAAGCCGCGGTTCGAGATCGAGCCGCCGCCCTGGAGCTGCTGCGAGAGCGGCCCGAGCACGTCGAGGTCGTAGATGTCGTCGACGCCGTCGTTCCGGAAGTACGTGTCGCCGATGAACATCGCGCCGACCGCGAAGCGCGCGGCGAGCACGATGCCGAGGCCGAGCGGGACGTAGCCGCGGCCCTCCGCGGTGATGCGGAAGTAGTCCCACGACGACACGCCGCCGAAGCCCGCCTCCTGGAGGCCCACCGAGAAGAACGCGCCGAGCGAGGGATTGCGCGGATCGTCGCGGAGATCGAGGGTCGCGATCTGCTCGAGGAAGAGCACGCGCGTGCTCTCGCGGCGCGACGCGTACTGGAGGTTCTGGCCCTCGTCGGGCACGAAGAGGTTCCCGCGGATCGCGCTCGAGACGTAGAGGCGCCCGTCGAAGAACGTGCGCTCGAGGCCGATGCGTCCGTCGAGCTCGTGCCGGAAGAAGCCCCACAGCGGGATCGGGCCGTAGTCGTGGGTGAGCCCGGCGAAGAGCGCGGTGCGGGCCTCGATGAACGCGGGCCAGCGCACGGTCACGCCGATGCGGTTGCCGAGCGTGGGGCCCTCGCCGGCGTCGCTGGTGACGCCGGGAAACTGCGCGGGGAAGATGAGCCGCGGGCGCTCCTCGAGGCGCACCCGCAGCATGTTGCCGAAGAGGTTGCGCCACTCCGCGACGAGCAGGAGGTGGATGTCCCACTGCTGCAGCGCGATCTGGTTGACGGTGGTGACGCCGCCCTGCGACTGGTTGCCGAAGCTGAGCGTGTCGCCGGCCTGGATGCCCACGCCGAGACCGAAGCGCTCGAGGCGGCCCGCGGACACGCGGATCTCGAGATCGACCGCGCGCGCGCCGTCGGGCACCGAGGTCGGCGCGTCGGTGCAGTACGGCGTGGAGGGCGGCGAGACCGCGGTGTCGGGCGACGCGTTGAGGCCGGTGTCGGTGTCCTCGGTGGCCGAGGAGATCACCGCGGCGTCGGGCGCGTCGTCGGCGGGCTGCTCGTCGGGCGGCGGCGGGTCGGTCGCTTCGGGCGAGGCCTCGGACGCGGGCGCGTTCGGATCGGGCGTCTCGCTCGTCGGCGCGACGTCCTCGGCGGGCTGCTCGGGGGCCGGCGCCGGCGCGGTCTCGGCGGCGCCGGTCGGCTGATCGTCGCGCGGCCTCGCTTGGTCCTCGGCGGCGCGCTCGGCCTCGGCGCGCTCCTCCTCCATCGCCTCGAGCGTCGTGTGGCGGATCTCGACCGAGCCCATCGTGCCGAGCGCGAAGATCGCGCGCTGCGCTTCCTCGATCTCGCTCAGCCGGAACTCGTCGCCGGGAGAGAGGTACGTCGCCGCGAGGATCGGCCCGGGCGGCAGCTCGCCGTAGCCCGTCACGCAGATGCGCCCGAGCACGCCGCGCGGCCCGGTCTCGATGCGGAAGAGCAGGTACGCCTCGTGGCGCGCGGTGTTGAGCTTCACCTCGCCCTCGACGCGCGCGTCGGGATATCCGCTGTCCGCGAGCACGCGCACCATCGCGCGCTTGGTGCGCTCGTAGAGCGCCTCGTCGAAGGGCATGTCGCGGCGCAGCTCGAGCGCGGCGCGCAGGCGCAGGCGCAGCGACTCCTCGATCTCGCGCTCGCCGCGGAGCGTCACGCGCGCGACGCGCACGGGCTCGCCCTCGTCGACGGTGATCGAGACACGCACCTCGCAGCCGCGCGTGTCGTCGGCGACGCACGAGGAGGGCTCGCGGGTCGCGACGGTGCCGCCCTCGCCGAGCGCCTCGACGGGCTCGACGCGGCTCGCGACGACGCGACCCTCGTAGTAGCCGCGCGCGCGCAGCCAGCGCTGCACGCGGAGCATGTCGCGCTCGAACACGCTCGCGTCGAAGAGGGGCCAGTCGGTCCACGGCCACGAGAAGAGCTCGACGCGCAGTCGATCGCCGTCGAAGGGCGGCTGCCCGCACTGCAGCGAGGAGGACGTCACGATGTCGAGCGCGAACGTGCCGCGCTCGCGCGTCCCGAGGCACGCGCGCAGCGCGGCTTCGTCGAGATCCTCGAGGCCCTCGATGTGCACGTCGGAGACGCCGTAGCGGCCGTTCGGGATCACGCCGACCGTGACCTCGAAGGAGAGCGACACGCCCAGCGTGAGGAGGAGATCGACGTCCGACTGCGCGCCCTCGCCGAAGAGCCCGAGCACCGCGCGCGCGTAGAGGCCCGCGGAGACGGGGCGCACCAGCGAGAGCTCGTACCCGAGCGCGAGATCGATCGCGAGCTCGGGCCCGTGCCACGCCATCGCGCCGACGTGCGCCGAGATCCAGAGGCTGCCCGCGGCGCTGCCGCCCGACTGGTCGAGGTACCCGCTCTCGTCGTCGACGAGGCGGAGGCGGCCGCCGATGCCGCCGTGCACGAACGTCGCGCCGGGGATTTCCTCGTCCGTGCCGTCGGGGAGCAAGCGCGGCGGCCCGAGGGACCACATGTGCCCGCCGCCGACGATCAGCTCGAGCGCGAACGGGCGCGCGAGCTGCCAGTCGACGCCGCCCCACACGAACAAGCCGGCGCCGCGCAGCCCCGCGTCGTCGGGCGCGAGCAAGCCGATCGCCGGTGTCGCGAACGCGGGATCGAGGTGGAGGTTCCACTCCGACGAGTCGGCGCGCGCGACTGGGACCGCGGCCAGGAGCGCCAGCGCGAGGCCGAGCGCGAATCGCTGCAGGGCGGCGCGCATCGTCAGGGCTCGAGCGGCAGGCTGGCGGGACGGTCGAGGGCGAGCGCGCCGCGCGGCACGCCGTCGAGCTGGATGCGTCCGAGGTCGTCGGTGCGCGTGACCATCACGCTGCCGTCGGGGAGGCGGAGCGCGAGCGTCGCGCGGCGCAGCACGTCGCGCCCGTCGGCGCTCCACGCGATCACGTCGGCGCGATCGTCGGGGGCGGGCAGCGCAGGCGCGCGGCAGGCGTCGCGCGCGGTGCTGGGGATCGGATCGCGCGCGCAACGAGCGAGCGCCTCGCGCGCGCGGTCCGCGTCGATCGTGCCGCGCTCGGCGGCGGCGTGGGCCCAGCGCGCGGCAGCGGCGCGCACCACCGCGGCGTGCCCGGGCGCGAGCCACGCGATGGGATCGGCGCCGTCCGCGCACGCACCGGCGCCGAGCGCGGCGCGCGCGATCGCGGCGTTCGCGCGGATCCACGGATCGCGCGAGCGCGCGAGCGAGCAGGGCACGGCTTCGTGCTCGCGGGTGAGCACGCCCCGGCGCGCGAAGCGCGCGATCGCGAACGAGGCGGCCGCGGAGCGCGGCCACGCCATCGAGGGCGTCTCGCCGGCGAGCCACGCGAGGCTCGCCGCGTCGCCGTGCTCGCCCAGCCGCGAGAGCGCGACGAGGCCGGCGGCGTCGTCGCGTCGCGCCGCTTCGATCACGGCGCGTCGCGCGCCCGGCGCGTCGATCGACGCGAGCGCGGCGACGATCGGCGCGCGCCGGCCCGGCGCCGCGGCCTCGAGCATCGCGATCAGCGCGGGCTCGAGCGCGGCGTCGGCGGGCATCGCCGCGAGCGCCGCCGAGGCGAGCTCCGGATCGGGCGACCGCGCGAGCT
Organism: Sandaracinus amylolyticus; assembly: GCF_000737325.1. Classification (NCBI taxonomy): domain Bacteria; kingdom Pseudomonadati; phylum Myxococcota; order Polyangiales; family Sandaracinaceae; genus Sandaracinus; species Sandaracinus amylolyticus. Next base: position 5,272,575 of record NZ_CP011125.1, on the reverse strand, counting down.
CGAGGAGCGTCGCGCGCACGTGCTCCGAGGACGCCGCGCCGAGCGCATCGTTCGCGCGAAGACGCCGCGCTCCTGCGCCGATCGCCACGAGCAGCGCCTGGCGATCGACCGGCGTCGTCGCGACCGCGCGCGTCGCGAGCGTGCCGATCACGTCGTCGCTCGCGGACGCGCCGATCGCGCGCGCGGCGGCGTGGCGCACGCGCGCATCGGGCGCATCGAGCAGCGGGATCAGCGACGACGCGCCCTCGGGCGCGCCGATCGCGCCGATCGCCTCGACCGCGGCGAGGCGGACCGCGTCGTCGCCCTCGAGCGCACGGTGGAGCGATGGCAGCGCGCGCGGTGCGCCGATCGCGCCGAGCAGCCGCGCGATCGACGCGCGCTCGGCCGCGGGCGCCGTGCGATCGAACGCCTCGAGCAGCGGATCGGCGGCGCGCCCGTCGGGGCCGCGGAGCGTGGTCCATCGGGCGAGCGCGTCGATCGCCGCGCTCCGGAGCTCGGCCGCAGGCGCGCGGAGCCGCTCGAGGATCGGCAGCAGCGCGTCGTCGCTCCCGGTCGCGCCGAGCGCCGCGAGCACGCGCGCCGCGTCGCCGCGGCCGTCCTCGAGCGCGCGCGTCAGGGCGGGGGCCGCGGGCGCGAGCGACACGTCGGGCGCGAGCTCGAGCATCGTGCGCGCGAGGGCGTCCACGCTCGATCGCGCTTCCGCCGCGTCGAGCGCCTCGGCGAGCGCGGGCACCACCTGATCGTCACCGCGCGCCGCCCGCTGGCGCAGCGCCTCCGCGGCGATCGGCGCGAGGGCAGGGCGCGCGAGCGCCTCGACGAGCGTCGTGCGGGCGCGCGCGCTGGGCAGTCGTCCGAGCGCGGCGGTCGACGCGCGCGCGATGCGCTCGTCGGGCACGCTCACGCGCAGCGCGAGCGCGTGCGCTGCGTCTTCGTCGCCGATGCGCGCGAGCGCCGCGATCGCAGCGAGCTGCACGTCGGCGCTGGTGTCGTCGAGCGCCTGCACGAGCGGCGCGATCCCGCGCGGATCGCCGAGATCGCCCAGCGCGGAGGCGACCGCGGCGCGGACCTCGGGCGCGTCGTCGCGGGCGCGGGCGACCAGCGGCACGATCGCCCGCCCGTCGCGCAGCGCGACGAGCGCATGCACCGCGGCGATGCGCACGTCGGGATCGCCGTCGTCGAGGCGCGCGACCAGCGGGACGATCGCCTCGTCGCCGCCGATCGCCGCGAGCGCGTCGACCGCCGCGCGCCGCACGTCGGCGCGTGCGTCGCCGAGCGCGCGCACCAGCGCGGTCACCGCGCTCGCATCGCCGATCGCGCCGAGCGCCTCGGCCGAGACCGCGCGCAGATCGGCGTCGGGATCCGCGAGCCACTCGGTCAGCCGCGGCACCGCCGCGACGACGCGCGCGTCGCCGACCGCGCGCACCGCCTCGACGCGGACCTCGCGCTCGCGATCGTCGAGCGCTCCGAGCAGCGCGTCGCGCACCTCGTCCCCGGGGAGCCGGGCGAGCGCGCGGAGCGCCTCGATGCGCTCCGCCGCCTCGGGTGACCCGAGCGCACGCCGCAGCCGAGCCGCGCGCCCCTCCCACTCGAACCCGAGGTGGAGCAGCGTCGCGAGCGCGAGCAAGAGAGCGAAGCAGCGGCGTCCGAGCACCGTGCGAGGGTTGTAGCGCGCGAGCCGCCTCGCGCGCGAGGGAGCCCGCCCACGCGCGCCCCTCGTCTCTCCGATCGCAGCCGGCCGCGACACCCGCCCTCACATGGGCACGGGCCTCGACGTGGCGAGCCTGGCGCTCTCGCGAGCGCGCGGCCCCGCGGCTACGCTCGCGCACCATGCACCCCGCGCTGACACGCTTCCCCGCGATCGACGTCCCCTCGAACGGCCTCCGCTTCCGCGTGCACACCGCCGGCGAAGGCGATCGTGTCGCGCTGCTCCTGCACGGGTTCCCGGAGAGCTGGTTCTCGTGGCGCGATCAGATGCCGCTGCTCGCGCGGCTCGGGTATCGCGTCTGGGCGCCCGATCTGCGCGGCTACGGCGGCACCGAGAAGCCGAAGGACGTGCGCGCGTATCGGATGGAGACGCTGCTCGACGACGTCGCGGGGCTGGTCGACGCCGCGAAGCCGCGCGAGCTGCTCCTCGTCGCGCACGACTGGGGCGGCATGGTCGGCTGGGAGTTCGTGCGGCGGCGGGTGCGTCCGGTCGACCGCTTCGTCGCGCTGAACATCCCGCACCCGGTGCTCATGCGGCGGGCGCTCCGGAGCAACCCGCGCCAGCTCGCGCGCAGCTGGTACATGTTCATGTTCCAGCTGCCGTTCGTGCCCGAGTGGTACCTCGCGCGCGGCGATTACCGCGCGATCAAGGGCGCGTTCATGTCGATGGCGATCGATCGGAAGCGCTTCCCGAAGGAGGTGCTCGACGTCTATCGCGACAACGCCGCGCAGCCGGGCGCGCTGCGCGGGATGCTGAACTGGTACCGCGCGGCGCTGCGGCATCCGTCGCCGGCGAAGGGCGCGGCGCGCGTGATCGAGACGCCGACGCTGATGCTCTGGGGCGAGGAGGACAAGGCGCTCGGCAAGGAGCTCACGTTCGGCACCGAGGATCTCGTCCGCGATCTGACGGTCCGCTACATCCCGGAGGTCTCGCACTGGGTGCAGCAGGAAGCGCCCGAGACGGTGAACGCGATGCTCGAGGCGTGGCTCACCGGCAAGCAGGTGCCGCAGGCGTGGGAGGTCGCGCGCGCGTCGGGCGGCGAGGCGTTCGCGAGTCGGTGAGAGGGACGGCCGAGCACGTGCACGTACGTGCACGTGCTCGGCCGTTCGGCGATCAGCGCGCCGCGAGGTGCTGCTCGAGGAACATCACCGCGAGCTCCGTGAACACGTCGCGGTTCTCCTTCCTCAGGAAGCCGTGCCCCTCGTTGCGCGCGAGCATGTACCAGACGTCGTGCCCGCTCTCGCGCACCGCGCGCACGATCTGCTCGGCCTCGCTCGCGGGGACGCGCGGGTCGTTCGCGCCGTGCGCGACGAAGAGCGCGCTCTGGATGCGATCGACGCGCGAGATCGGCGAGATCTGCGACAGGAACTCGCGCATCTCGGGGTCTGACTCGTCGCCGTACTCGACGCGGCGCAGGTCGCGCCGGTACGCCGCCGTGTTCTCCAGGAACGTGACGAAGTTCGCGATGCCCACGATGTCGACGCCCGCGCGCAGTCGATCGCCGAAGTGCACGAGCGACGCGAGCACCATGTACCCGCCGTAGCTGCCGCCGTAGACGGCGGCGCGCGAGGCGTCGAGCTCGGGCTGCTGCGCGATCCAGTCGAGCAGCGAGCCGATGTCGCGCACCGAGTCCTCGCGGCGACGCCCGTCGTCGAGCGCGAGGTAGCCCTTGCCGTACCCGTCGCTGCCGCGGACGTTCGGGACCAGCACCGCGATGCCCGCCTCGCTCGCGAGGAACTGCACGATCGGGATGAACCACGGGCGCGACTGCGCCTCGGGGCCGCCGTGGATGTAGACGACGACGGGCGCGCGCTGACCCTCGGGCACGCCGCGCGCGCGGTAGTAGAACGCGGGGATCTCGCGGCCGTCGAAGCTCTCGTAGTGGATCAGCGAGGGCTCGACGGAGGCGCTCGCGTCGAGACCGCCGATCTCGCTCTCGGTCCAGCGCTCGAGACGACGGCGGCGGAGGTCGAGCACGTACGCGTCGGTCGGCGTCGTCGGCGTGCCCATCGAGACCGCGACCACCGGCGCGCCGCGCGCCGCGACGAGCGACGCGACCACGCCGCGCGGCGTGCCCTCGATCGCCGTGATGCGGCGCGTGCGCGTGTCCATCGTGCGCAGCACGGAGATGCCGTCCTCGTTCGTCGAGAAGACGAGCGTGCGCCCGTCCGCCGAGAGCACGACGTCCTCCACGTTCCACGGGATCGCGCGCGAGAGCGGGCGCCACTCGCTCGACGGATTCGCGAGGTCGACCTCGTAGAGCTCGACGAACTCGCTGCCGCGATCCGACGCGACGTAGGCGCGCTGCCCGCTCGCGTCGAACACCGCGGCGCGATCGGCCGCGACCACGCCCTCGGGCGAGACGCGGCGCACCTCGCGCGTCGCCACGTCGAGCACGTGGATGCGCGAGTCGGTGATCGACACGTACTCGAGCAGCAGGATGCGCGCGCCGTCGCGCGACCAGTCGAGCAGGTGCCAGTCGCCGGTGCGCTCCACGAGGAGCTGGCCCGGCGCGCGGCCGTCGCCGATCCACACGTCGATGTCGCGCTCGTTGCGCGCGTTGCTCGTGTACGCGAGGCGGGCTCCGTCGTGCGAGAACAGGAAGCCCGGGTGGCGGTGCGTGCCGTCGGTGAGCAGCGTCGAGCGTCCGGTGCGGCGATCGAGGCGATACAGCTGGTAGTTCTCCGAGCCTCCGACGTCGGCTTGGTAGAGCACCGCGCTCTCGTCGTTCGGATAGAACGCCGCGGCGCGCACGGGCTCTTCGCGGAACGTGAGCTGGTGTCGATCGCCGAGCGGCGCGCTCACCTGGTGCACCTGCGCGGTGTCGGCGAAGCGCGTGGTGATCAGCAGCGAGGAGCCGTCGGCCGCGATCGACTCCGCGGTCGCGGCGCGCGTCTCGAGGTACTGCTGCAGGCGCGTGTGCAGCGCGGGCGGGATCGCGGGCGTGCCGTCGAGCACGACCATCGCGCTCGCGTCGGCGGTCGGCGTGGTCTCGCCTCCGGTCTCGGCCGCGGGCGTGGGCTCGGGCGCGGGGTCCTCCGCGGCGGTCGTCGCGGTGGTGTGCGTCGAGGGTGGGCACGTCGCGCCGCAGCCCGCGATGGTCGTCGCGAGGAGCAGCGCGAAGAGGGCGTGTCGGCTGGCGCGCGGCCGGTACGCCGCGAGGAGTCGTGTGCTCGTCATGTCGCGCGCGACCATAGCGCGCGCGTCACGAGTCCGGGGACCTGGACTCGGAAGTCCAAGACCTGGACTCCCGCTCAGGGCGCCGCCTGCGCCACCTGCGAGAGCGCCATCAGCCCGAGCATGCGGCGCAGCTCCTCGGTCGTGAGGTGCGTCCCGAGCGCGACCTGGGTGCCCTGCACCGCGACGGTCGCCTCCTCGAGCGGTCGGTGCATCCCGATCGCGCGCACCATCATCTGCGACGCGTAGTAGGCGCGCTGCTGATCGAGCCACGCCTGCGCCGCGCTCGCCTCGGCCTCGCTCGCGAACTGCGCGTCGATCGCGATCACGGCGCGTCCGTCGGCGCCCTCGTCGACGAGCACGTGCGTGCGCTGCGGCGGGGTCGGATAGCCCTCGCGCGCGGGGAGCGGCACGCCGACGAGCATCGTCGCGATCTCCGCCTCGCGCATCGACGTGAGCTGCGGCTCGATCGCCTCTTCGCTGCCCGCGGGCCGGCGCATCGCGTGGTCGCGCGCGACCGACGCGATGCGCTCCAGATCGTCGTCGGGCGCGAGCACCAGCTCGTGCGGCGCCGTGATCACGAGCGAGTAGGGGATCGTGGTGCGCTCCATCGGCCACGCGATCGCCGCGAAGCCCCCGACGTCGCGCCACGCGGGCTGGAGGCCGCGATCGACGGCCATCGCGAGCAGGCGCTGTCGCACGTCGGCCTCGGTGTGCGGGTGTCGCAGCACGACGACGCGACGATCGGTGTAGACGGCGTCGCCGCCGACCAGGATCGCGTCGAAGTCCTGCACGGGATCGACGCCGGAGCTCCCCGCGAGGCGCTGCCAGGTCGTCGTCGCGCGGATCGCGGACGCGATGTCGAGCGCGAGCGGCGAGCGCCGCACCCGCGACATGTCGAGCCGCGCGATCACCTTGGTGCCCGCGGGCAGGAAGCTCGGCGGCGGCCCGCTCGGTCCGCGCGCGACCTCGGTCTCGCTCCCGCTCGTCGCTTCGCTCGCGGGCTCCTCGGCGGAGCCACCGCCGCAGCCGACGAGGATCGCGAAGAGCACGAACGAAGCACGCAGAGTGGCTCGCGTCATGGCGAGCAGGCTAGCAGCACGCGTCGAGGCGAGCCGACCGCACCTGCTCGTGCGAGCAGGCGAGACCGACGTCGTCCGACATCGAGGCTCGGGCTCGGACTCGGCTCTCTATCCTGCCCGCCGCGGCGCGATCTCTTCCTCCGCGCGCCTTCCGGGCAGGCGCCGCGCGCCCGACTCGTCGACGTCGCGCATCGCGCGCACTTGCACGTCGACCTCCATGCCGATCGCATCGCCCGGGAAGCCGATCCACGTGCCCGTGATCGGCGCGAGCGACGCGGGGTCCCGCGCGACGGCGACCCGCACGAGGTGCGCGTTGCCGACGCGGCCGTGTGTCGGATCGAGCTCGATCCATCCCGCGCCCGGCAGATAGACCTGCACCCACGCGTGCGTCGCGCCACCGCGCGGCGCGGGGTCCACGTCGCGGCTCGGGTCGTACAGGTACCCGCTCACGAAGCGCGCGGCGAGACCGAGGCTGCGACACGCTTCGATCACCAGCAGCGCGAAGTCCCGACAGGCGCCGACGCCGCGCGAGAGCGTCTCGATCGGCATCTGCGTGCCCTCTTCGTCGCGCGGCTCCCAGCGCAGCTCGTCGTGGACCGCGCGCACCATGCCCTCGAGCAGCTCGAGCGCCGGCGTGTCGCCGCTCGCGCGCACGAAGCGGCGCGCCCACGCGTCGATGCGACCCTCGGGGTCCGGGTGATGACGCGCCATCGAGCGCTGCAGATCGGGCGCCTCGATCGCCGAGTAGCTCACCGGGAGCTTCACCGATGCGCACGCGAGCTGGGCTGGCGACTCCTCGCCCGCGTGCTCGACCTCGAGCGTGCTCTCGATGACCAGCGTGCGCGCGCGTTGCGCGAACGTCGCGTGGGCGACGATGTTGCCCAGCGCGTCCTCGCTCCAGCGCAGCGACGCCCCGGGGATCGCCTGGATGCTCGCGCGCAGGACCCGGAGGTCGGGGCCCTCCTTCGGCCGCAGCAGCAGTCGGTGGGGCCCGAAGGAGACCGCGCGCGCGTAGCGGTACACCGTCCGGTGCTCGATCCTGAACCGCCTCATCCGCTCTGTTCTCCGAGCCACGCGTCGTTCGCAGGTCGCGTGCCGCTCGCCTCGTGCGCCTTCGCGCCCCGTGAACGCGGGCGAAGGTGGCATCCACCGTGCACCCACACGCCCGGCTCGAGGCAGCCGAGGAGCCGTGGATGAAGGCCTGGATCGCCGTGTTCGTCGCCGCCGCGCTGATCGCCGCATTCTTCGGATTCGCGGGGATCGTCGAGGGAATCGGCGCGCTCGCGGGGGCGCTGGCGGTCGGCTTCGTCGTGCTGACGATCATCGCGCTGCTCTCGCCGCCGCGGCCACGTCGGGAAGCGTGACGGGGCGAAGCGCCTCGTCGCGGTGATGCGCGCGTGGCGGCGCGGACCATCGCCACGTGTGAGCCCGTGGCGGCCGCGACGACTCGGGCGAGACCACGAGACACGGACGGGAATCGACGAACGAACGAACGAACGGCGAAGGAGGCACTGCTGTGAGGATCGACCTCGCTGACGACCCTGGGATCGACATCGAACGCCACGACGCGCCGGACCCGGCCGTCCTACGCGCGCTCGCGGCGGCGCTGCGCTCGCTGAGCAAGGGCGGGCGCGAGAGCGTCTACGAGGTGGACGTGATCATGCGCTGCTCGCCGGTGCCGCCGTGGCGCGTGCACGCGGCGTTCTGGTGGTGCGTCGATCGCGGATGGCTCACGCCGGCGTCGCGCGAGCCGGACGCCTTCGTGGTCGCCCCCGGCGCGTGGAGCGCGCTCGAGAGCGGAGCGTTCCAGCGAGAGCCGTCGCCGATGTTCGTCGCGCAGGCGTGACGACGAGCCGGCGCAGAAAGAAGAAGGGCCGGACGCGAGGCGTCCGGCCTTTTTCGTTCTCGCCTCGGCTGCGCGAGCCGTGCTCGTGCACGGCTGTCGCGGCCTCCTCAGGGGAGCATCCGCTTCAGCCGGCTGATCACCGCGTGCGTCCTGAGCTGCTCGGGCAGCAGGTACTGCTCGACCAGGATCTTCCCCTCGCGCGAGAGCGCGCCGAGGTCGCGCTGGTAGTCGTTGCGCCCGTGATCCTCGCCCTGCTCGAGCACCGCGATCGCCGCCTTCGGGCCGAACGCCTTCGCGCCGCCCTCGATCATCTTCACGAACGCGCCCCACGGCCCCGAGCTCTCCGCGGCCGTGCCGCCGCGTCGCTGGATCTCCTCGCGCAGCCGCATCACGCGATGCTCGTGCGAGCGCATGCAGTCGCGTAGCTCGGCCGCTTCGGGGAGGCTGCCGAGGCGATCGATGACCTGCCGGTAGGTCTCGACCGCGCTGATCTCACCGCGCAGGAACGAGTTCAGCTGATCGATCTCGTTGCCCGCGGTCGTGCGCGTCACCTGCACGTTCTGCATCGCGTCCTCCTTCGCTTCTGACGTGTTTCGACACGGGGCTGCGGTGCATCGCGCGTGCCCGCGTCACGCGCTCGATCGCGGCCGCCGGAAGAGCTTCAGCGATCGCCCGACGAGCTTCGTGACCTCGCCCGGCGCGCGCTGCTCCTGCGCGCCGTCGTTCGTCGTGTCGACGAGCAGCTCCCACGAGCGCTTCGTGCCGACGTCGGCGACCCTGAAGTCGAGATCCGCGCCGCTGCCGTTGAGCAGGAGCAGGAGATCGTCGTCGAGCTGCGGATCGCCGTTCTCGTCGACCGCGCCGACGCCCTCGCCCGCGAGGAACACGGCGAGGCTCGACGTGACCGGGTTCGCCCAGTCCTCGTCGCTCATCTGCGCGCCGTCGTGCCGGAAGAACATGATGTCGTGCACGTCGGTGCCGCGGATGCGGCGGCCGCGGAAGAAGTCCTCGCGGCGCAGGTTCGGGTGCTCGCGGCGGATGCGCAGCACGCGCTGCGTGAACGCGAGCAGCGCGCGCCCCTCGTCGTCGAGGCTCCAGTCGATCCAGCTGATCTCGTTGTCCTGGCAGTACGCGTTGTTGTTGCCGCCCTGGGTGCGCGCGAATTCGTCGCCCGCGACGAGCATCGGCGTGCCGCACGAGAACGCGAGCGTGGAGAGCAGGTTGCGCATCTGGCGCGCGCGCAGCGTCTTCACGCTCGCGTCGTTCGTCTCGCCTTCGGCGCCGCAGTTCCACGAGTGCTCGTTGTCGTTGCCGTCGCGGTTGTCCTCGCCGTTCGCCTCGTTGTGCTTGTGGTTGTACGAGACGAGGTCGCGCAGCGTGAACCCGTCGTGCGCGGTCACGAAGTTGATCGACTGATAGGGCGCGCGACCGTTGCGCTCGTAGAGATCGCTCGATCCCGTGAGGCGATAGCCGAGGTCCGCGGCGATGCCGCCGTCGCCGCGCCAGAACGCGCGCAGCGTGTCGCGGTACTTCCCGTTCCACTCGGCCCAGCGCACCGGGAAGTGGCCGACCTGGTAGCCGCCCGCGCCGACGTCCCACGGCTCCGCGATGAGCTTCACCTGCGAGAGCACCGGGTCCTGGTGGATGATCGTGAAGAAGCTCGAGAGCTGATCGACCTCGTGCAGACCTCGCGCGAGCGCGCTCGCGAGGTCGAAGCGGAACCCGTCGACGTGCATCTCCTCCACCCAGTAGCGCAGCGAGTCCATGACGAGCTGCAGCGTCTGGGGATGACGCATGTTGAGCGTGTTCCCCGTGCCCGTGTAGTCGAAGTAGAAGCGCGGATCGTCGGGCACGAGCCGGTAGTACGTCGGGTTGTCGATGCCCTTGAACGACATCGTCGGCCCGAGGTGATTGCCCTCCGCGGTGTGGTTGTAGACGACGTCGAGGATCACCTCGATGCCGGCGCGGTGGAGCTGCTTCACCATCTCCTTGAACTGCCGCACCTCGGTCGCGAGGCCGTCGCCGGAGCGATAGCGGACGTCGGGCGCGAAGAAGCTCAGCGTGTTGTAGCCCCAGTAGTTGCGCAGCCCGCGATCGACGAGGAACCCGTTGTCGGTGAACGCGTGCACCGGCATGAGCTCGACCGCGGTGACGCCGAGCTTCTGGTAGTGCTCGACCATCGCGGGGTGCGCGACGCCGAGGTACGTGCCGCGCACCGGGTCGGGGATCTCGGGGTGGCGGAACGTGAGGCCCTTCACGTGGGCCTCGTAGATGACGGTCTGCGCGAACGGCGTGCGCAGCGGCGCGTCGCCCTCCCAGTCGTACTGCGAGTCGCACACGACCCCGAGCGGCGCGCCGTTCGCCTCGTTCTGCGAGGGCACGAGGTCGCGATCCTTGTGCAGCAGATCGAACGCGAAGAGCCCCGCGTCGCGCCGCTCGAGCCCGTCGATCGCGCGCGCGTACGGATCGAGCACGCGCACCTTCGGGTTGAAGCGCAGCCCGCGCTTCGGATCGTACGGGCCGTGCACGCGGAACGCGTAGCGCTGGCACGGGCTCACGCCCTCGACGTACGCGTGCCACACGAACGCGGTCTGGTAGCGCAGCGGGACGCGCGTCTCGTGTCCCTCGGGGTCGACGAGGCAGAGCTCGACCGCCTCCGCGTTCTCCGAGTAGATCGCGAAGTTGGTGCCTGCGCCGTCGAACGTGGCGCCGAGCGGGTAGGGCGATCCGGGCCGCACGCGGCGCTCCGCGGGGGTCGGCGGAGCGGGTGAAAAGACGACGTCTCCGGGGTCCTTCGCGATCACGTGGTGAGCTCCATCCTGGGCCCCGCGCCAACGGGGGGGCGGAGGGCGGATTGCAGCGCTCGTGCCTCGCGAGAAACGAGCCACATGCGTGCTCTGGTGCGTCACCGAGTGGGGCGCGTGGCCTCGATGGGAGGCGAAGCGCCCCAAGCGCGAATCAACGCTGACTCGACTCGCGCAATGCTGCTCGAAGCGCCCGGAGCTCCGCCACCAGCCGCGGCATGTCTTGACGGGCGTGGGCGATGAAGTCGTAGTCGGCGTCCGAGGCGCCCGACATCTCGATGTCATCGCTCGCAGTGCGAATGAAGCTGGAGCCTGCCAAGTGATCGCGTCCTTCGACGAACGCGGTCCACGGCCCGGGGGTGGCCGCTGCGCAGCGGTGCTCGATCTCGTCGAGCTCGGTTTCGGTCAGTGTGTCGGTCACGGGCCATGCGTAGCGGACCGACGTGCGCCGGTCCCGTCGCTCAGCGACGACGCGCGCGCCCCGTCGTCGTGGTCGCGCGCTCTCTCCGCACGTCGCTCGCGCGCTTGTCCTCGCGCATTCCGAGGAACGCGGGGTGGCGCAGCTTTCCGTCGCGCGTCCACTCGGTGTAGCGGACCTCGGCGACGAGCTCGGGGCGGATCCACGTCGCGCCCTTCTCGCGCGGCGGATCGATCACCGGAGGCTCCTCGACGCGCAGCGGGATCATGCGCTCGTAGAGCTCCTCGAGCGTGCGCGAGTCGAACCCGGTGCCGACCTTGCCGGCGTAGCGCAGCGCTCCGTCGCGCTCGGCGTCGACGGTGCCGAGGAGCAGCGAGCCGAAGCGCTGCCGCGCGCCCTTCGGCGGCGTGAACCCGACGATCACGAGCTCCTCGCGCCGCTGGACCTTCACCTTCTGCCAGTCGAGCGATCGCCCCGAGACGTACGGGCGATCGAGCCGCTTCGCGATCAGGCCCTCGAGCCCGAGCTCGGCTGCGGCATCGAGGAACGACGCACCGCCGCCGCGCACGTGCTCGGCGCGCCGCACCATCCCGCGCGAGGTCTCGGGCAGGACGCGCGCGAGCCGCTCCTTGCGCTCGATCAGCGGCAGCTTGCGCAGATCCTCGTCGCCCTCGAAGAGCAGATCGAACACGAAGTACACGAGCCCCTCGCGCCCGCCCTGCTGGAGCGACTCGAAGCGCGTGCGCCCCGCCTCGTCGATCGCGCAGAGCTCGCCGTCGAGGATCGCGCGCTCGATCGGCAGTCGCGAGAGCGCGGCGCACACCGGCGCGAAGCGCTCGTTGAACGAGAGCCCGTTGCGCGACACGAGCCGCACCTCGCCGTGATCGAGGTAGGCGAGCGCGCGATACCCGTCGAACTTGATCTCGTGGAGCCACGCGTCGCCCTCGGGCGGCTCGTCGACGAGCGTCGCGAGCTGCGCGTCGACCTCGGGCAGCGCGCCGCGCTTGCTCGTGCGTCGCGAGGTCGTCGTCGAGAGCGCGCGCGGCATCGCGTTCCTCTACGGCGTCACGCCGCGCGACCCTTCTTCTTACCGGTCTTCTCGTCGCCCGTGCTCTCGAGGCTCTTGCGCAGCAGCGCGACGAGATCCGAGGCCTTCGCCGGCGCCTCGCGCTCGGTCGGGTGGCGCACCTCGGTGACCTTCCCGCTGCGCGCCTTCTCCTCGATCATCTGGAGCACGGCCTCGCGGTAGTCGTCGGTGTAGCGCGCCGGATCCCAGTCGCTGCTCATGCGCGTGACGAGCTCCTCGGCCATCTCGAGCTCGCGGTCCCCGACCTTCAGCGACGAGAGATCCTCCTCGGGCAGGTCGAGCCCCTTCGGCGATCGCAGCTCGTGCGACCAGCGCAGGATCTCGAGCACGAGCGCGCGCTTGTGCGGATAGACCATCGCGAGGTGCTGCCGCGTGCGGATGACCACCTTCGCGATGGCGACGCGGTTCGTGCGCACCAGCGCCTCGCGGAAGAGCGCGTACGCGCGCTCGGCGCGCTTGAGCGGCGCGAGGTAGTACGGCTTGTCGAACCACACCGGCTGCACGGCCTCGCGCTCGACGAAGTCGACGATGTCGATCGTCTGCGTCGCTTCGACGTCGGCGGCCTGCATGTCCTCGTCGGTGATGACGACGAACTCGCCCTTCTCGACCTCGTAGCCGCGGACGATGTGCTCCCACTCGACCTCTTCGCCCGTCGTCTTGTTCACGCGCTTGTAGCCGATCGGATCGAGCGTGCGGTCGTCGAGCTGGTGGAAGCGCAGCTCCTGCGTCGCGCTCGCGGTGTGGAGGCTCACCGGGATCTGCAGCAGGCCGAACCCGATCGAGCCGGTCCACAGCGCGCGCGGCACGCCCTTGGCGCCGCCCTCGGCGCTCGCCGGCTCGTCGTGCGCCTTCGCGGTGCGCGCGGCGGTCTTCGAGCTCGCGCGCTTGGTCTTCGTGGTGGTGCTGCTGCGGGTGCGTCGGGTCGCCATGTGCTGACTCCGGAAAGCGGATTCGAAAGGACGACGAAGCAACTTCGCGATCAGACGCCGCGCGGGGGCGGCTCGATCGTGGGCAGGCGCGGATCGCAGAGCGGATCGTCGACGCGGGGCTGCTGCGGCGAGGGGACCGGCGGGCCGGGGTCACCCGGGTTCGGCGCGTCGGGATCGTTCTCCGGCGAGTGCGCGGGATCGACCGGCGAGGGCGGCGGAGGCTGGACGTCCGCGGCGGTCGCGTGCGTGGCTCTCGTGGTCTGCATGACCTCGCGGATTCGCAATCACCGATCCACGGAGTGTGCACGAGTGGATCGAGGGCGAGCGCCACGTGCGAGGCGGCGTGCCTCGCGATCGGTCGCACGCGGAGCGCGAGGGCGCGTCGTTCGCGACGCCGTCACGCGCGCCGCGGCGAGCGCCGGCGCGACCTTCTTCGACCGCGCGCGCACCGTGCCGTCGACGTGCAGCCGGCGCTGGAGGAACGCGAGCACGGCGGCCTCTTCGGGGCGCAGCCCGTGCGCGACGGGCTCCTTCACGCGCGCGAGCGAGCGCTCCATCGCGACGAGCAGCGCACCGTCCTTGTGCGCTTCGACGACGAGCGGGTGCACGTAGCACTTGCGGCAGACCGCGGGCGTGTTGCCGAGCACCTCGGCGACCGCTTTGATCGCCGCGACGACCTGCTTCTCGACCGAGCGCGGAGGCGCCTCTCCGCTGCAGATCCGCCGCAGCGCGAGGCCGGCGAGCACGGTCGCGGACCACGTGCGGAAGTCCTTCGCGGTGAACGCGTCACCCGCGGCCTCGCGCAGATACTCGTTCACGTCGTGCGAGTGGATCGCGTGCAGCGAGCCGTCCTCGGCGCGGTACTTCAGGAGCACCTGTCCGGGCAGCTCGGCGCACTTGCGCACCACGCGCGCGACGCGCGGATCGCGCACCGACACGAAGCGCTCCTTGCCGCTCTTTCCGCGGAAATGGAACGCGATCTCGTCGCCCTGCAGCTTCACGTGGCGGCGCGTGAGCGTGGTCAGACCGTACGAGTGGTTCTCGCGCGTGTACTCCTCGTTGCCCACGCGGATGGCGGTGGTGTCGAGCAGCCGCACCGCGGTCGCGAGCACGCGCGCGCGGGACAGCTCGCGCTGCGCGAGGTCGGCGGTGACGCGCGCGCGGATGGTCGGGAGCGCCCGCGCGAAGTCGAGGATCTTCTCGAACTTCGTCGCGTCGCGCACGTCGCGCCAGCGCTCGTGATAGCGGTACTGCTTGCGCTTTCGCGCGTCGCGGCCGGTCGCCTGGATGTGCCCGCGCGGGTCGCGGCAGATCCACACGTCGGTCCACGCGGGCGGGATCCGCAGCGCGTCGATGCGCGCGAGCGTCGCCTCGTCCTTCACGTCCTTTCCTGCCGGATCGACGTAGCGGAAGCGGCGCGGCGAGCGCGTGGGGAGCCGGCGAATGCCGGGCTGCTCGTCGCTGACGTAGTGCAGGCCGGCGGAGCGCGCGGACTCCACCGCGTCCGCGAGGAGCTGCGCGGCCTCGGAAGGGTGTGCGCCCATGACGTAGGGCGCATCGCAGCGGACGTGCCACCGAGAGCGCGGCGCGTCGTGCCTCGCCAGGGCGCACCGCGACGCGCGTCGCCCCGCACGCGGTACGGAATCTGCTCGATGGCGCCCCCGCAGCGTGCCCGTCGCGGTGGCGGCGCGCGCACGAACGAATCGAACGAAGGAGAGCGTGAGATGGCCGGAGCGAAGAAGACTTCTCAGCAACGCGGCTCGGCACGTCGCGCCGCGCGCACGATCAGCGCCTCGAAGAAGACCGCGAAGCGCGGCACCGCTGCGACGAAGCGCGCGCCGACGAGCACCGCGAAGCGCGCGGGCGCGACCAAGCGCGCCGCGACCGGCACCGCCAAGCGCGCCGCGACCGGCACCGCGAAGCGCGCCACGACGAGCACGCGCAAGCGCGCGACGACGAAGCGCGCGGCGACGGCGACCACGCGCACCAAGGCGAAGAGCGTGCGCGGCGCGGTCAAGAGCGCGGTGCGCAAGGTGTCGGCGGCGGCGGGACGCGCGAGCTCGCGCTCGAAGCGCACGTCGCGCAGCGTCGCGAAGAGCGCGCGGATCTGAGAGCGCCCGAGCCCCTTGCGTCGAGACCGGCGCAAGGGGGCTGCGCCGAGCACGCCGTCGTGGCCCCGGCCACGGCGGCGCTCGCGCGTTCGATCAGGTGGCGAGGCGGCGCGAGCCCATGCCGACGATCGCGAGCACGATCAGCGCGCCCACGACGCTGCCGATGAAGCTCGCGGGGTGCAGCGCGAGCACGGTCTGCCCGACCAGCAGGTTGCCCACGAGCCCTCCGATGAACGCGCCCACGATCCCGAGCAGCGTCGTCGGGACGAGGCCCATCGACTGCCGTCCCGGCATGATCGCGCGCGCCATCAAGCCGACGAGCAACCCGAACGCGATCCACGTGAGGACGAGGACGATCATCGTGTGGTGACCCCTTCCGGTCGCGCCGTGATCGCGCTCGATCACGCGGAGGACCCCGCGCGCCTACCGAGCAACCGCAGGGCCATCGCGACGCGGCTCGGAACGCGCGAGCGCGCGCGCCGTGGGCGCGGCGCGATGTCGCGCGTGTGGCGCGCGGTGCATCAGCTCCCGACGCGCTCGAGCACGGCGCAAGGCAGCACCGCGAGCACGTCGGCGAGGCGCAATCCGTCCTGCGCCTGGTGCGTGCGTCCGGTGAGCACGTCGGCGAAGCGCATCCCGTCCGCGAGCGCGTCGCCGCGCACCCGGCGCTCGCCCCACGCCTCGCCGATCGGCGCACTCTCGCCCGCCAGCGCGAAGGGCAGGCGCGTGGTGATCGCGAGGTGCACGCGCTCGTCGAGCACCCGCGCGAACGCGACGGTGTGCTCGTCTCCCGTGAGCGCGACGTACGCGCCGCGCAGGTAGAGCTCACGCTCGCGACGTCGCGCGTCGAGCGCGCGATGCGTGACCCAGAGCTTCACGCGACCGTCCTCGGGCGCGCCGAGCAGCGCCTCTGCGAGCGCCTCGGGATCGCGCGCGCCGCGCAGCTCGGTCAGCGCCTCGCGCAGCGTGTCGAACGCGACCGGTCGCCGATTGTCGGGATCCACCAGCGAGAGGTTCCACGCCTCGGAGCCCTGATAGAGATCGGGCACGCCGGGGCTCGCCGTGCGCAGCACGACCTGCGCGAGCGAGTTCGAGATCGCCGCGCTCCGCATCGTCGCGAGCAGCCCCTCGAGCTCCGCCACGAACGACGCGTCCTCGAGCAGGCGCTCCACGAACCGCTTCGTCGCGCCTTCGTACTCCGCGTCGGGACGGATCCACGACGAGAGCTCCTTCGCCTCGCGCAGCGCCTTCTCGACGAAGCCGAGCATCCGGTCGCGAACCGCCGCGCGCTCCTCGCGCACGTGCGGCCACGCGCCCACGAGCGCCTGATAGACGAGCATCTCGTCGCGCGGCACCGGCGCCACGCTCCCGTCCTCGAGCTGCGTGCGCTTGTCCGCATGCGCGCGCGACCAGCGCGTCACCGCGTGCCGCCACACGTCGGGACGCTCGGCGAGCACCGCGAGCCGCGCGCGCGCGTCCTCGCCGCGCTTGGCGTCGTGGGTCGACGTCGTCGTCATCGAGGCCGGCCATCGCTCGAGCCGCTCGAGGTTCGCGCGGTGGAAGTCCTCGACGGACACCGCGGGCGCGCCGGGCTCCGCGCCGACCTCGTTCGCGGCGAGGAACGGCACGTAGCGATAGAACGCGGTGTCCTCGATCGCCTTCGCGGTCGCCGGGCCGGTGAGCTGCTGGAAGCGCATCACGAGGTGCGCGCGCGTGCCGCCGGGCTCGAGCGACGGATCCATCAGCAGCTGCTCGAGGAAGTCGAACGCATCCGCGACGCGCTCCGGGCTCCGCTTGCGGGCGCGCCGCAGCGCGCGGTTGATGAGCGCGTCGTCGTCGCGCTCGCGCGCGCCGTCCGGACGCACGTACGAGCGATAGGTGGGGAACGCCGCGATCGTCTCTTCGAGCGCGACCGTCAGCGCGCTCGGCGTGAGATCGCACCACTGTCGATCGGCCGCGGCGAGGCGCTCGAGATCGTCGGCGAGCGCGCGCACCTCGCTCGCGAACGTCGTGCGCAGCACCATGCGCTTCGACACGTACGAGTGCTCCTCGAACGAGAGCCCGTCGCCCGTGAAGCGCCGATAGAACGCGAGATTGCGCGCGACGCCGCGCGGATCGACGAGCACCCCCGTGAAGATCCGCGCGGTCTCGTATCCCGTCGTGCCGTCGATCGCCCAGCCCGACGGGAGCTTCTCGTGCTGCGCGAGGATCTTCTCCGCCACGACCCAGATCGCGCGTCCGTCCTCGCCTCGCGCGCGCGCCGCGCCCTCCTGCAGCGCGACGAAGTACCCCGCGGGATCGGCGAGCCCGTCCGTGTGATCGAGCCGCACTCCGTCGACGAGCCCGCGGCCGATCCAGGACAGCAGCGTGCGGTGCGCGGCGTCGAACACCTCGGGCCGCTCCATCCGGATCGCGGCGAGGTGATCGACGTCGAAGAAGCGCCGGTAGTTGATCGACTCGAGCGCGAGGCGCCACGCGCTCGGGCGATAGACCTGCTGCTCGATCATCGCGTGCAGCGCGTCGAAGCTCGCGGGATCGCCGGGCGAGCCGTTGTACTCCGCGACCGCAGCGTCGATCGCGCCCGCGATCTGCGCATCGTCCTCGATCGCCTCGGCGAGCGCGCGATCGAGCTCGCGTGCGCGCCGCGCCGCCTCGGGATCCGCCTCGCGCGGCCCCGGCAGCTCCGCGAGCGCACGCGCGATCTTCGCGAGGCGCGCGCGCGACGGATCGATCTCGGGCAGTCGCTCCACCGCGCTCGCGACGACCGGCGCGAGCGTCGACGGCGCGAGCGGCAGCGCGCGCTCCCAGTAGTCGAGCCGCACGTGCCCGCCGTGCCGCGCGAGGCGCAGCTCGCCCTTCTCGAGCACGCGTCCGTACATGTCCCCGAGGACCGGCAGCAGGATGCGGCCCTCGAGCCCGATCCGCGGCGGCGACCACTCGACGTCGAAGACCGACGCGGCGCTCGACCCGCGCCCGTACGTGAGCAGGTCCTGCCACAGCGCGTTGCGATCGCTCGCGACGCTGACGTGGTTGGGCACGAAGTCGACGATCACGCCCATCCCGCGCGCGTGCGCGTCGCGCGCGAGGGCCTCGAGGTCGCGCTCGCCGCCGAGCACGGGATCGATGCGCTCGTGCGAGACGACGTCGTAGCCGTGTGTGCTCTCGGGCTCGGCCTCGAGGATCGGCGAGAGATAGACGTCGGTCACGCCGAGCGCCTCGAGGTAGTCGAGCAGCGCGCGCGCCGCGCGCAGATCGACGCCTTGCCGGAGCTGGATTCGATAGGTGGAGAGCGGGACGCGCATGAGCGGTGCCCACCACCTGGGCACCAGGAGGCGCGATCCCATGCCCTCGCGACTGCGATACGCTCTGGTGCTCGGGGGAGGTGGCGATGCAGGAGCGACGCGAGCACGAGCGTCACGCGGTGTGGTTCCCGATCTCGGTGAGCAGCGCCGACGGATCGGGCATCGCCATCAGCTACGACGTGAGCTCGGGCGGGCTCTTGATGGCGTGCCCGGGGCGCATCGAGCCCGGCGCGGAGGTCACCGTCACGTTCCGCCTGCGCGAGGGCACGCCCGAGCAGAGCGCGCGCGGGCGCGTGCTGCGCGTCGAGGAGAACCAGCCGGACGGTCCGTGGCGCTGGCGCATCGCGGTCGAGTTCGAGCGCGCGGTGCCCGAGATCGAAGGGCTGCTGGCGCGCTCGCCCGCGGTCGCGACGGCCTGACCTCGCCAAACCTGGATCGCGGCCACAGGCTCTGGTCCGCTCGATGTCCGACCGCTCGCGCTACCACCTGCCCACCTTCGGCGCCGTGCACGTCCCCACGCGCGCGCCGACCGTCGACGAGGCGCGCGCGTCGCTCGGCGGCCGAGCGTCGACGTCGCCCGAGGCCGGCGCGCTCGTGCAGGTGATCGAGGCGTCGTCGCGCGTGTCGGGCGTGATCGTGTTCGCGTCCGCCGAGGAGCGCGACGTGTGGATCGGGGAAGGGCGCTTGCGTCGTGTCGCGCGCTCGAGCTGCGTTGACGCCGAAGGACCGATGGATCCCGCGCTCGCGCCGGTCGCGGCCGATGCCTCGCGGTTCGCCGCGCTCAGCGAGGGCACGCGCGTGCGCTACCACGATCGCCGCGGCGTCGCGCACGAGGGCACGCTCGTCGAGAAGTGCCGCTACGGCGCGCTCGTGGAGTCGAGCGCCGGCCGCGTGCTCGCGGTGAGCTTCCGTCGCATCGAGCGCGCGTGACCTAGCCGCACGACGTCCAGCATCCGACGATGCCGGCTCCGCTCCGATGCCGGCACCGGCCAGCGGGCTGCTACGGTTTCGACGCGCGCCGCGTCAGCGCGCTCACCGGCACCAGCTCGCTCTCGCGCGAGGGCGCTTCGGGCTGCACCGTCACGTGCTGGATCCCGTGCACCTCGTGGATGCGCGACGACACCTCCGACGCGACCTCCACGCCGTGCGCGCCCGGCACGAGCACGACGTGCACCGTCACCGCGTCGAAGCCTTCCTCGATGCGCCACGCATGCAGGTCGTGCATGTCCGCGACTCCGCGCGTCTCGCGGATCGTCCGCTCGAGCGCGTGCACGTCCAGCCCGGCGGGCGCGGCCTCCATCAACACGCGCGTCGCCGCGCGCACCAGCCGCCACGACGCGATCGCGATCAGGATCGCGATCAGCAGCGAGCTCGCCGCGTCCGCCCACGTCCAGCCGAGCCAGATCACGGCCGCGCCGGCCGCCATCGCCGCGACCGAGCCCGCCGCGTCCGCGAGCACGTGCGCGAGCGCGGCGCGCACGTTCACGTTCGCCGTCGTGCGCCCGCGCGAGAGCACCCACGCGCACACGAGGTTGACCGCGAGGCCCACGGTCGCGACGACGAGCATCCACCCGCCCTCGATCGGCTGCGGCGTCGCGAAGCGCCGCATCGCCTCGACGACGACGAGCACCGCGCTCGCCGCGAGCGCCGCGGCGTTCGCGAGCGCGGCGAGCGTCTCGGCGCGACGGAACCCGAACGTGCGCTCTCGCGTGCGCGGTCGCTCCGCCATGCGCTGGGCTGCGAGCGCCAGCGCGAGCGCGCCCGCGTCGGAGAGCATGTGCCCTGCGTCCGAGAGCAGCGCGAGGCTGTTCGAGACCACGCCCCCGACCGCCTCGACGATCATGAACGTGGCGGTCAGCGCGAACGCGATCCCCAGCGCGCGCGCCGGCGCCGAGCGCATCTCCGCCGCGTGGTCGTGCCCGTGATCGTGCGCGTGGTCGTGATCGTGGTGGTGGTGATCGTGGTGGGCGCCCACTCGACCGATCCTATTGCCCCGCGCCCCGCTCCGCGCACGCGCACGGGCGCTCGCTCACGCGCGCCCACCTCGTCCCCGTTGCTGATCACGCATCCATCCACCAGAGTCCCCGGTCGCGTGATCGCAGACGACAAGATCGCGGAGATCCGCGAACGAACCGACGTCGTCGCGCTCATCGGCGAGTACGTCGCCCTCAAGCGGGCGGGCGCGCAGTTCAAGGGGCTCTGCCCGTTCCACTCCGAGAAGACGCCGTCGTTCCACGTCCATCCGGAGCGCCAGTTCTTCCACTGCTTCGGCTGTCAGGCCTCGGGCGACGCGTTCGCGTTCGTGATGAAGCTCGAGGGCCGCAGCTTCATCGAGGCCGCGCGGATGCTCGCGGAGCGCGCGGGGATCGAGATCGCCCCCGAGGACGCGCGCGAAGAGGCCGCGCACCGCCAGGCGCGCCAGGAGCGCGATCGCCTGCTCGCGTGCACCGAGGCCGCCGCGGGCTTCTTCGTGAAGATGATCGACGAGCACCCGCTCGGCGGCATGGCGCGCGACGCGATCCTGAAGCGCAGCGTGACGCTCGAGACCGCGCGCACCTACCGGCTCGGATACGCGCCGCACGGCTGGGATCACCTCGCGCGCTTCCTCGCCGAGCGCGGCTTCTCGGCACGCGACGCGGAGAACGCGGGCCTCATCGTCCCGCGCCGCAGCGGCGACGGGTACTACGACCGCTTCCGCCATCGGCTGATGTTCCCCATCGCCGACGTGCACGGGCGCATCGTCGCGTTCTCCGGCCGCATCCTCGATCCCCCGCCGAACGATCCGCCCCGCGAGGGCCAGGACCCGCCCGCGAAGTACGTCAACTCGCCCGAGGGCCCGCTCTACAAGAAGGGCGAGCTCCTCTTCGGCCTCCACGAAGCGCGCGTCGATCTCCGCCGCGAGTCGCACGCGATCCTCTGCGAGGGCAACTTCGACGTGCTCGCCGTCCACCAGGCGGGCCACAAGAACGTCGTCGCGCCGCTCGGCACCGCGTTCACCGCGATGCAGGCGAAGCTCCTGCGCCGCTACGTCGCGAAGGTCACGCTGCTGTTCGACGGCGATCGCGCAGGGCGCAAGGCAGTCGCCGCGGCGCACCCGCTGCTCTCGGGCGAGGCGCTCGTGACGAAGGTCGCGTCGCTCCCGCCGGGCGAGGATCCCGACAGCTACGTGCGCGCGAAGGGCCCCGAGGCATTGCGCGACCTGATCGCGGCCGGCCTGCCGATCGTCGAGCACCTGATCGAGTCGTCCGCCGCCGACGCCGGTGCCGATCCCGCGGCGCGCGCTGCCGCGATCGAGTCGCTCGGCCCGGTGCTGATGGCGATCCGCAACCCGGTCGAGGCGCGCCTGTGGGTCGAGCGGATCGCCCAGGCGTTCGAGATCCACGACCTGGAAGCAGTTCGGCGACAACTCCGCAAGGGAATTCGTCAGCCGACGCGAAAGCCCACCCAAGGGTCCCCCCCCGACACCGCTCCGAAGCCCCCGTCGCCTCCTCCCGAGTACCCGGAGATAGAGAAAGATGTCGTCGGCGCGATGCTCGATCACCCTGGCCTCCTGGGATCCAGTGAGGCCGCAATGCTCGACGCCCTTTTGACGTCCGAAGATCTTCGGGCCATTCTTCGCCACGCGGCGCATCTGGTGGGCTCGCGTGGGGTGGTGGACGCTGCGGCGCTGCTCGCCTCGATCGGGGAGAGTCCGGCCCGCACTTGGCTCGAGGAGCGTTTGTCGGTCCAGACCTTCGATGCAGCAGGCGCCGAGTCGTTCCTCCGGACGGCATTGCCGCATTTGCGGAAGCGCCGCATCGAGCGGGAGCTGCGAGCGCTCGCGCCGCTGATCAAGCAGGCGCTGGTCCGTGGAGACGTGGAGCGCGCGACCGAGCTGATGCGACGTCGCGACGAGCTCTATCGCATGGCCGCGCAGCCGCAGCCGAGCGCCGAGAAGAGTTAGTTCGAGGGGCCGTGCTCACCGTGGGGGAGAGAGCGCGGCGACGAGGGACGGGGACGCGAGGACGATCGACCAGGGACCCGTGAGCGCGGGCACCACGAGGTGAAGATGGTGGAGAGGAACGGGGCGTCGGGGCGCAAGCCGGCGAAGGCGAGGGATGCGAAGTCCCAGGACGCCGAGGCGGACGACGACGGCGAGGAGTTCGAGCCTCGGGCTTCGAGCCTGCCTCCGCCTCCGAGCAGCGGCGGTCGCCGTCTCCTCGGTCGCGAGCGCAAGGAGGTCCAGGCGCTGCTCGACAAGGGCCGCAGCAAGGGCTTCCTCACCTACGACGAGGTGAACGAGGCGCTGCCGCCGGAGATGGTCAGCTCCGAGCAGATCGACGACCTCATGATGCTGCTCGGCGACGAGTCGATCGACGTCGTCGACAGCGCGAACGAGGGCAAGGCGACCGCCGCGAAGGCGCGTCGCGAGCGCCCCGACCGCGAGGTCTCGGGCGTCCAGCGTCGCCCCGAGGCGTCGGACGACGACGACGACGACGACAGCCCCGCGCCCGAGCGCCGTCAGGCCACGTCGGCGGCGCCGCCGAGCGTCGACGACGCGATGAACACGAAGAGCAACGACCCGGTCCGCATGTACCTGCGGAAGATGGGCTCGGTCTCGCTCCTCACGCGCGAGGGCGAGGTCGAGATCGCGCGTCGCATCGAAGAGGGCGAGAACAAGGTCTTCGAGGTCATCCTCTCCTCGAAGGTCGGCCTCGGCGAGGTCATCGAGCTCGGCGAGAAGCTCAAGAAGGGCAAGATCCGCGTCCGCGAGATCTGCAAGGAAGAGGAGACCACCGAGGAAGGCCAGGAGGTCGACGAGGAGGAGTGGAAGAACCGCGTCGTCCGCCTCATCGACAAGGTCAAGCGCCTCGAGGGTCAGCACCAGAAGATCAAGGAAGAGCTCGAGGCTGCGAAGAAGGTCAGCGACCGCGCGCGGAAGCAGGCCGAGCAGCAGATGGACAAGATCCGTCGCGAGCGCTTCGACACGCTGCGCGAGCTGCGCCTGAACCGGAAGCAGATCGACCGGCTCGTCAACACGATCAAGGGCTTCGTGCGCCGCGTCGAGCGCGCGGAGACGCAGATCAACGAGGCCGAGCGTCGCGCGGGCGGGCTCACGGAGAAGGCGATCCGCCAGGCGCTCCGCGAGATGCAGGACAACGCGGCGACCGCGAAGCGTCTCTCGAAGAAGATCGGCGCGGAGCCCGATCAGCTGAAGGAGATCCTCGAGGAGATCGCGGAGGCGCGTCGCGGGATCAAGAAGGTCGAGGAGGAGCTCGGTCTCCCCGTCGACAACCTGCGCGCGACGTACCGCGAGCTGCACGAGGGTGAGCGCGACGCGGAGAAGGCGAAGGCGGAGCTCGTCGAGGCGAACCTTCGCCTCGTCGTGAGCATCGCGAAGAAGTACACGAACCGCGGCCTGCAGTTCCTGGATCTGATCCAGGAGGGCAACATCGGATTGATGAAGGCGGTCGACAAGTTCGAGTACCGCCGCGGCTACAAGTTCAGCACGTACGCCACGTGGTGGATCCGGCAGGCGATCACGCGCGCGATCGCCGATCAGGCGCGCACGATCCGCATCCCGGTCCACATGATCGAGACGATCAACAAGCTGATCCGGACCTCGCGTTATCTCGTCCAGGAGCTCGGCCGCGAGCCGACGCCGGAGGAGATCGCCGAGAAGATGGAGATGCCGCTCGACAAGGTCCGCAAGGTCCTGAAGATCGCGAAGGAGCCCATCTCGCTCGAGACTCCGATCGGCGAGGAGGAAGACTCGCATCTCGGAGACTTCATCGAGGACAAGTCGGTGGTCAGCCCGATCGAGGCGGTCATCAACATGAACCTCGAGGAGCAGACGCGTCGTGTGCTCAAGACGCTGACGCCGCGCGAAGAGAAGGTCCTCCGCATGCGCTTCGGCATCGGCGAGAAGAGCGACCACACGCTCGAAGAGGTCGGTCAGGACTTCGAGGTGACGCGCGAGCGCATCCGTCAGATCGAGGCGAAGGCGCTGAGGAAGCTGAGGCATCCCTCGAGGAGCAAGCAGCTTCGGTCGTTCATCGAGAACAACTGAGCGAGCGAGAAGGAGCCCCGGGGTCGAGAGACCGCCGGGGCTTCGAGCTTCTGCGAGCGGTGGAACAGCCGTGCACGAGCACGTGGCACGTGCACGTGTACGAGTCACGACGCGGCGTCGCGGCGGGTCAGGTCTCGGTCGGCGCCGCGCCCATTCGAGTCAGCATCGCGACGACGCGTCGGACGAGCTGCTTGGCACTCTGCGCGCGTTCCGGGCGTGTGTCGGGCAAGCGTGCGAAGACGTCGAAGAGCGCGCCGCATTCCATCGCTGATCCGCGGGCGATGGTGAAGCAGCGTCGTCGATCCTTGAAGTCGTGCCGCCCGACTCCCTCCGCGATGTTGAGCGGCACCGAGAGCGCCGCGCGACGGAGTTGATCCGAAACGGGGCCATAGCCGCGCGGGACCTGCGAAGCGATGACGAGCGCTTCGGAGAGGAGATCGAGCGAGACCTGATAGGCGTCCAGCTTCTCGTAGTCGAGCATGAGGCGCGTATCGACCCGTGATGCGGAGCGCTGCGCCGCCGACCGCGTGAGCCGCGTCGTGACTCGTCCACGTGCACGTGCCACGTGCTCGTGCACGGTTGTTCCACCGCCGCCGACTCGCTAGAACCTGACGCGCTCGAGAACCTCTCGAGCGGACGGGCCCATAGCTCAATCGGTCAGAGCTCCCCGCTCATAACGGGGCGTGTCCTGGTTCGAGTCCAGGTGGGCCTACTGTCGATCGCGTCGTCCGCACCTCGGGGTCGGCGGCGCCCGACTTGCTTCCGACCGCGAAGAGGGGTACACGCCCGGGCCACGAGGAGCGGACGACTTTGCGGGAACAGTTGAGGGCGCTGGTCAAGCTCGCGGAGATCGATTCCCAGGCCCGTGGAATCGATGATCGACTGAAGGGCATCCCGGCCGAGCTCGACGAGCGCCGCGCCGCGGTTCGCGCCCTCGAAGCACTGGTCGAGCGTCAGCGCTCGACCATCACCGAAGCCGAACGCCTGCTCGCGCAGCAGGACAACGACATCGCCTCGCGCAACGACGCGCTCTCGAAGGCGAAGGGGAAGAGCGCGAAGGCGCGCACGATGCGCGAGGCCGAAGCGGCCGAGCGCGAGCTCGACTCGATCCGCAAGTCCATCAAGGACGGCGAGACCGAGAAGGAGCGGCTTCGCGAGAAGATCGCGCAGATCACCGCGGCGCTCGCGGATCCGACGAAGACGCTCGACGAGCAGAAGGCCGAGCTGGCCGCGTCGGAGGCCGCCGCCGAGACGAAGCTCGGAGAGCTCCGCGCAGAGCGCGAGCGCGTGGTCGCGGGTCGCGACGACTACGCGAAGAAGATCGACAAGCAATACATCCGCCTCTACGACCGGCTGCGTACCAAGCTGACGCCTGCGGTCTGCGAGGTCGTCGGCGAGACGTGCGTCGGCTGTCGCATGCAGATGCCGCCGCAGCGCTTCATCCAGCTACAGCGCGGCACCGAGATCATGCAGTGCCAGATGTGCCAGCGGATCGTCTTCCACAAGGACGTGCTCGGCGACTGAGCGCGTCTCGCGCGACGAGCGAACGAACGCCCGTGACCGCGAGGTCGCGGGCGTTCTTCTTTCTACGCTCGCTCGCGCGCCGCGACGACGAGCAGCGGGACTCCCGCGAGCGCGATCGCGATGCGCGCTGCGACGAACACCTGCTCGCCGAAGAGCGCGCTCTCGCGCGTCATCAGGTAGTCCGTGAGCAGGCCGTCGGTGAGCACCACGAGCGACCACGCGATCGACGCGACACCGGTCGCGATCGCGAACGTGCGCGCGCGTGGTCTCGCGCTCCACGCGCCGGCGATGCCGATCGCCGCGAGCACGATCGCAGTGGGCACGAACATCAGGCCCCACGAGTGGTGCGTGATCCCGGTGTGCAGCAGACGCTCGTCGCCGCCGGTCGTCGCGACGACGACGTGATGGAACGGCTGCGTGAGCGCCCACGCCGCGACGAGCGACGCGAGCGCGACCACGAGCGAGAGCGCGCGGCGGATGCGGGTCACGCGCTCAGACGTACGTGAGCCACTCCGCGACCGGCGGACGAACGCCGCGCACGACCTCGAAGTAGCGGTCCTGCACCTTCTTCGTCAGCGGGCCGCGCGCACCGGCGCCGATCTGTCGGTCGTCGATCTCGCGCACCGGCGTCACCTCCGCTGCGGTGCCGCACATGAAGACCTCGTCGGCGATCCAGAGCTCGTCGCGCGTGATGTCGCGCTCCTGCACCTCGAGGCCGAGATCGTCGCGCAGGATCGTCAGCAGTGTGTCCCGCGTGATCCCGCCGAGGATCGATCCGCCGTACGGCGCGGTCGCGACGACTCCGTCGCGCACGAGCCACACGTTCTCGCCGGTCGCCTCGGACACGCGGCCCTGCGCGTCCAGCATGATCGCTTCCTGGTAGCCCGCGGCGATCACCTCGCGCTTCGCGAGCACGCTGTTCACGTAGTGGCCCGAGACCTTGCCCTTCGACATCAGCATGTTGATGCCGGGGCGCGTGAACGAGCTGACCTTCGCGCGGATGCCCTTCGCGAGACCTTCTTCGCCGAGGTACGCGCCCCACTTCCACACCGCGATCGACACGCGTGTCGGGTTGATCGCGCCGAGGCCCATCGCGCCGTCGCCGAGGAACACGAGCGGGCGCAAGTAGCAGCTGCTGAGGCCGTTCGCGCGGACCGTCTCGATGCACGCATCGACGATCTGATCCTGCGTGTACGGCATCGGGATCGTGCAGATCTTCGCCGAGTCGAAGAGGCGGCGGACGTGCTCGCGCAGCCGGAAGATCGCGGTGCGCCCGTCGTGGGTCTCGTAGGCGCGGATGCCCTCGAACGTTCCGAGGCCGTAGTGGAGGGTGTGCGTGAGCACGTGGACCTGCGCGGCGTCCCAGTCCACCAGACGCCCGTCCATCCAGATCTTCGCCACCCGATCCACCATCGCGCTGCCTCCTCGGAGACGGGCGTTCTAGCAACCGACGATGGGCGCTCCAAGGTCCTTTTCGCGCAGAACCCAGGGCCTGCGAGCGACGCGATGCGTCACGCGACGTCGTCGCTCGAGAGCCACGCGTGCTCGGGGAGCGCATCGAATGCAGCGCGCCAGTGCGGATCGTCGATGCGCGCGGCGCGCGTCGCGAGGCGCGCGCGTGCTTCGGTGAGCGCGGCGCGCGCAGCGTCGTGATCTCCGCGGGCGACGAGCGCTGTGATGCGCGCGCGAGCGATGACGCCGTGCGCGATCTCCGGTGCGCCGGTGAGCGCGAGCGATCGCCACGCATCGTCGGCGAGGTTGCACGCGGCGTCGACGTCGCCGCACGCGAGCGCCGCGCTCGACGCGGTCGCGGCCGCGTACGCGCGCGTCGTGGGCGGGATGGGCGCGGCGAGCGCTTCGTCGGCGAGGCGGCGTGCTCGCTGCGCGTCGCCCTCCGCGAGCGCGACCGTCGCGAGCAGGTTGCGCGCGAAGCCCTGATTCACTCCGTCGCCCGCGGCATCGGCGCGCACGATGCAGCCCTCGAGCTCCGCGCGCGCTTCGGCGAGGCGCCCGCGACGCGCGAGCGCGAGCCCGAGCACGCCGCGCGCGTACGCGACGAGGAAGCCCGCGCCGTGCGTCTCGCCGGCGTCGACCGCGAGCCGCGCGGCATCGAGCGCTTCGTCGACGAGGCCGAGGCCGAGGCTCGAGTACGCGACGTCGATCCGCGCGAGCCCGAGCGCGCCCGCATCACCGGCGCGCTCGGCGTGGCGCGCGGCGCGCTCGGCATGGGCGCGCGCGGCCGCGGGATCGCCGTCGCCGAAGCGCGCGCGATAGACGCGCACGAGCTCGATCCACGCGAGCGTGCCCGGGTCGCGCTCGGGGTCGTCGATCCGCGCGAGCCGCGCGAGGATGGGATCGGCGATCGCGATCTGCCCCGCGCGATAGAGCACGATCGCCGCGATCGCGTGGGCGCGCACCTGCACCGAGCGCGCGTCGTCGGGGAGCTCGGCCGTGATGATCTGTCCGATGATCTCGGCCGCTCGCGCGATCGGGAGCGCGCTGCCCGCGAAGAGCAGCGCGGACGCCGCGCGGCTCCACAGCGGGCTCCCCGGCGGTGCTCCGCTCATGACCGCGCGCGCCGCGTCGTGAAGCTCGGCGAAGCGCCCGCTCCACGCGAGCGCCTCCACCTCGATCATCGCGATCGAGCCGACGCGCTCGGCGGCACCGAGCGCGAGGGCGCGACGTGCGTGCTCGACCGCGCCTTCGAAGTCGCCGCCCTCGAGCGCCTGCTCGCCCGCGCGCTCGAGCCACACGATCGCGAGCGTCGGCTCGCTGCCGCGCTGCAGGTGCTCCGCGAGCAGCGTCGCATCGTGCGCGCCGCTGCGCTCGAGCCACGCGGCCGCGAGGCGATGACCGAGGCTGCGATCCTCGTCGGTGAGCATGTCGTACGCGGCCTCGCGCACGAGCTCGTGGCGGAACGAGAGCTCGCGATCGCGCGCGAAGCCGGTGCCGCGCTGCTCGAGGACCTCGTGCTCGACGAGCTCGCGGAGCGCGTCGTCGATCGGATCCGTGGTCCCGAGGAGCGCGATCACGCCGGCGAGCGGCGCGTCCCTCCCGAACACGCTCGCCGCGCGCGCGAGGCGGCGCGCCGGGCCCGAGAGCGACTCGAGGCGGACCTGGAGCATCGCGAGCACCGACTCGGGCAGCGCGTCCTCACCCGGCTGCTGCGCCACGCGCCGCAGGATCTCCTCGAGGAAGAGCGCGTTGCCCGCGCAGCGCTCGACGACGCGCGCGACCAGCGCCGCGGGCGCGTCGTCGCCGAGCACGCTGCGCGCGAGGCGCTCGCACGTGCGACGCCCGAGCTCACCGAGGCGCAGCTGCGACGCGCCGCGCTCCGCCCAGAGCGCGGGGAACTGCTCGTGCACCTCGGGGCGCGCGAGGCCGAGCACGAGCACCGGGCGCTCCGCGAGCGCGCGCAGCGCGCCGTCGAGCAGGCGAATCGAGGGCAGATCGGCCCAGTGCAGATCCTCGAGCACGAGCATCAGCGGGCCGCGATCGCACGACGCGGCGAGCAGGTCCTGGAACGCGCGGCGGAGCTGATCGCCCATGCGCATCGGGTCCTGTCGCGCCGCGGCGAGGAGCGCGTCTCCGGCGTCGTCCGGGATCCGCGCGCCGACGAGCTCCGCGAGGAACGTCGCGGTGCGCGCGCGATCGGGCTCGGGCATCGCGCGCGCCGCCCATTCGGCGATTCGCTCGCGCTGCGCGGTCACGTCCTGCGCGGCGTCGATGCCGAGCACGCGTCGCGCGATGCGCGCCGCGAGCTGCCACGCCGATCGCCGGCCCACGCTGTCGGCGCGCGCGGGCACCACCGCGACGTCGCCGCGCGCCTCGACGCGCATCACGAGCTCCGCCGCGAGCCGCGACTTGCCCACGCCCGGCGGGCCGGTGACGAGCACCACGCGCGCGACGCGCGCCTCGATGCACTCGTCGAGCGTCGCGTCGATCATCGCGAGCTCGCGCTCGCGACCCGCGAACGGCAGGCGCGTGCCGAGCGCGCGCCCTTCGTCGGGACGCGCGACGTCGCGCATCGCGCGGAGCTCGAGCCCCGCCTCGTGCTTCGCGACCTCGAAGCGCGCATCGAGCAAGCCCGCGGTGGCGTCGTCGATCGCGACCGTCGCGCCGCGGGTGTCGCGCAGCAGAGCCTCGGCGCGATCGCGCGCCTCGCCGAGGAGCGTCGACGCCGCGAACACCGCGCGGCCCGTCGCGATCGCGATCGGCGACTCGGGGAGCACGGCTTGGAGCACGAGCGCGCATCGCGCCGCGCGCGCCGCGAGATCGGTCGCGGTGCTGGTCCCGCGCAGCGTGACGAGCACGTGATCGGACAGCCACTCGGGCTCGACCCCGAGCGGACGCAGCGCGGCGACGACGGCGCGGCGCGACGCGGCGCGCGTGATCGATGCCAGCACCACGGAGACGAGCCGCTGCTCGTCCTCGCCGAGCACCGCCGTCGCGAGCGGCAGCTCGTGACGCGGCAGCGCGGGCTCGAGCGCGTCGAGCGCGGCGGCGACCTCGCGCGCGTCGAGCGGACGGCGCGCGGGATCACGATCGAGCATGCGCGCGACGAGCGCGAGCAACGGTCCCGGGAGCCCCGGTCGGACACGGTCGAGCGGCTCGTAGCGGCCCGCCGCGAGATCGACGAGGACGTTCACGATCGCGTCGCCCGGGAACGCGGGGCGATGCGCGAGACAGCGATAGAGCACGCAGCCCAGCGCGAACACGTCGGCTCGCGCGTCGATCACGAGCTCGCCGCGCGCCTGCTCGGGCGCCATGTACCCCGGCGTCCCGATCAGCGCGCCGGTGGCGGTGACGCGATCGCCGAGCCCGTGCCGCGCGATGCCGAAGTCGAGCAGCTTCGGCCCGTGCTCCGTGAGCATCACGTTCCCGGGCTTCACGTCGCGGTGCACGATGCCGCGCGCGTGCGCGACACCGAGCGCGTGCGCGATCGCGGCGACGAGGCGCACCGACTCGATCACGGTGAGCTCGCGCTGCGCGAGCCGCGCCTGGAGCGTCTCGCCTTCGACCCACTCCATCGCGAGCCACGCGTCGCCGCGCTCGGTCGTCCCGTGCGCGACGTATCCGACGATCCCGGGATGCGTGATGCCCGCGAGCAACACGTGCTCGCGCACGAAGCGATCACGATCGGCATTCGTCGTGACCGCGATCAGCTTCAGCGCGACGTCGCGACCGGTGACGCGATCCCGCGCGCGCCACACCTCCGACATCGCGGTCGACGTCACGTGCTGTCGCAGCTCGAAGCGTTCGTGCTCTTCCCGTGCGACCACCGTGCCGTCCGCGGCTCGAAACGCGCGAATATACCAGAGCCGACGGAGCGCGCGCCTTCGACGCGATGGCCCCGATCGCGCGCGCCCGGGCGCGCTGACCCGACCTCGTCGGACGGGCGGGACGGACGTTGGCCAGCTGCGTGCGTCGCTGGTACACCGACGCGCGAGGGCGTTTGCGACGGCTCGGCATCGATCCCGGCACGCGGCGCGTCGGCGTCGCGGTCGCCGACGACGAAGGGATGCTCGCGTCCCCGCGCGACACGATCGAGCACGTGTCGGACGAGGCGACCGCGCGCGCGATCGCGAAGATCGCCGAGGAGGAGGACGCGGGCGAGATCGTCGTCGGCCTGCCGCTCGGGCTCGACGGTCGCGAAGGGCCGTCGTCACGCCACGCGCGATCGCTGGCACGCGCGATCGCGAAGGCGAGCGGTCGTCGCGTGGTGCTCTGGGACGAGCGCATGACGTCGCAGGCTGCGCATCGCGCGCTCGCGGCCGGTGGCGCGTCGAGCCGTGATCGGCGCGGCAAGGTCGATCGCATCGCCGCCGCGCTGTTGCTCGAGTCGTACCTCGAGGCCCAGCGCGCGAAGGCGGCGCGCGAGGCACGCGCACGTCGCGAGGACGACGAGGATCCGTGAGCGCGCGCCGAGCCGCAGGACGAGGCCCGCGGCGCGGGTCGCGGGCAGGGCGCTCCTCGGAGCCGCGTGCGCTGCGCGTCGCGTCCTTCGCGTTGCTCGCGCTCGTCGGCGTCGCGGTCGCGGCGATCGCGGCGATCCTGATCGTCTATCCGAAGCAGCGCGCCTCGGGCACGGGTCGCGCGACCGAGATCACGATCGCCTCCGGCGAGCGCTTCGGCGATCTCAACGCGCGGCTCGCGAGCGCGGGTGTCGTCGAGCGCCCGTGGCTCTTCGCGATCTACGCGCGCCTCGTCGGCGCGGACGAGCACCTCCGCGTGGGCACGGTCGTGCTCACCGACGACATGAGCCCGCGCGAGGTCGTCCAGCGCATCGCGCACGGGTTCGGCACCGCGTCCGTCGAGGTGCTCGTCCCCGAGGGCTTCCATCGCTACGACCTCGCGGCGCGGCTCGATCGCTGGGGCGTGTGCTCCCGCGACGCGTTCCTCGAGGCGACCGAGGATCGCGCGCTCCTCGACGAGCTCGAGATCCCGGGCCCGACCGCCGAGGGGTACCTCTTCCCCGACACCTACGAGCTCTCCGAGGGCATGGCCGCGCACGACGTCGTGCGTCGCATGGTGACCAACCATCGGCGTCGCACCACGCCGGTCCTGCGCGAGCTCGCGTCGGGGCTCGCCGAGCTCGAGCGCGATCTCCGCTGGAGCGCGCACGAGGCGATCGTCCTCGCGTCGATCGTCGAGCGCGAAGCGGTCGCGCGCGAGGAGCAGCCGATCATCGCGGGCGTGTTCCTCAATCGCCTGCGCGATCCCACGTTCGTGCCGCATCGGCTCGACGCCGATCCCACCGTCTCGTACGGCTGTCTGGCGTTCCCCGATCTCGCGCCTTCGTGCGCGGGGTTCCGCGGTCGCATCAGCCGCGCGATGACCCACGATCCCGCGAACCCGTACAACACGTATCGCCGCGAGCAGCTCCCGCCCGGGCCGATCAGCAACCCCGGGCTCGACGCGCTGCGCGCGGTGCTCGCGCCTGCGCGCCACGACTACCTGTTCTTCGTCGCGCGCGGCCGAGGTCGGCACGCGTTCAGCCGCACGCTCGGCGAGCACAGCCGCACGACCGCGCGCGTGCGCGACGCACAGGGCGAGTGATCGTGCACCGCAAGGGCACGCAGCTCGATCTCTTCGGGGCCGAGACGCCGCCGCCTGCGCCCGCTCCGCGCCCGATCGCGCCGCCGCGTCCTCGTCGCGGCGAGCTCGATCCGATCCCCGCGCCCGATCCGACGCTCGTGTCGATCGCGTCGCGCCTTCCGCGCCACGTGCGGCTCGGCACCTCGAGCTGGACCTTCCCGGGATGGGCCGGGCACGTCTATCGGCGTCGTTATCCGAACGAGCGCGTGTTCACGCAGCGCTCGCTCGAGGAGTACGCGCGCTTCCCGCTCTTCCGCACCGTCGGCATCGATCGCAGCTTCTGGGCGCCGATCCCCGAGCACGAGCTCGAGTCCTACGCGGCGCAGCTCCCGGATGGCTTCCGCTGCGCGATGAAGGTCTGGGAGGAGATCACGACGGTCTCGTATCCCTCGCACCCGCGCTACGGCGCGCGCGCCGGGCAGCTCAACCCGCACTTCCTCGATGCGCGCGTGTTCCGCGAGCTGATCGCGGAGCCGGTCGCGCGCGCGTTCGGACGTCACCTCGGCGCGTTCGTCCTCGAGATCCCGCCGCCGCCGAAGCTCCCGCACCGACCGACGTTCGAGCGCCAGCTCGCGCGCTTCTTCGAAGAGGTGCCGCGGCAGTTCCACTACGCGGTCGAGCTGCGCGACAAGCGCCTCCTCACGCGACGGCACGTCGAGCTGCTGCGCGCTCACGGCGCGAGCCACGTGTGGAACCACTGGTCGCGCATGCCGCCGATCTCGGTGCAGCGCGACATCGCGGGCGCGCCGCTCGGTCCGATCGCGATCGCGCGGCTCATGCTCCCGCAGGGCGCGCGCTACGAGGAGCAGAAGGCCGCGATGGAGCCCTTCGACACGCTCGTCGCGCCCGATCCCGAGATGCGCGACGACGTGATCCGTCTCGCGCGCGAGTGCGAGGACGCGGGCGCCGAGCTCTACGTGATCGTCAACAACAAGGTCGAGGGCAGCTCACCGTGGACGGTGCGCGCGCTCGCGGAGAGATTGGCTCGATGAGCGGATCGGATCGCAACCTGACGTGGCACGCGGGCGAGGTGAGCGCGTCGGATCGTGCGCGCGCGCTGGGGCACGGCGCGGCGACGGTGTGGCTCACCGGGCTCTCGGGCTCCGGCAAGAGCACGCTGTGCCGCCGCGTGGAGCGCACGCTCGTGGAGCGCGGCGTCGGCGCGTACGTGCTCGACGGCGACAACGTGCGCATGGGGCTCAACGCGGACCTCGGCTTCGGCGCGAAGGATCGCGAGGAGAACATCCGGCGCATCGGCGAGGTCGCGAAGCTGATGACCGACGCGGGCCTCGTCGTGCTCACCGCGTTCATCTCGCCGTTCCGCGCGGACCGCGCGCGCGTGCGCTCGATCGTGCCCGCGGGGCAGTTCCTCGAGGTCCACGTCGCGACGTCGATCGACGAGTGCGAGCGGCGCGATCCCAAGGGCCTCTACGCGAAGGCGCGCCGTGGCGAGATCCGCGACTTCACCGGGATCGACTCGCCGTACGAGCCGCCCGACGCGCCCGAGCTCGTGGTGGGCCACGACGGAGTGAGCGCGGACGTGAACGCGGCGCGCATCGTCGAGATGCTCGAGATCCGCGGGATCGTCCCGCGGTGACGCGCGCCGCGCTCGGTGCTCACGCCTGCGGCGGATCGACCCACTGCACGAGCTGCAGGATCACGCCGTTCGGATCCTGGACCTGGAAGTACCGCTCGCCCCACGCCTCGGTCTCGATCGGCGTGACGATCGGGGCGCCCTCCGCGCGCAGCCGCGCGTACTCGCGATCGACGTCGTCGACGACGAATGCGACGAGCAGTCCGTCGGCGCGCCGGCCCTTCATCGACTCGGGCTTGAACGAAGCGAGCCCGGTCCGGAGGAAGATCAGGTTGAACCCCGCATCGCGCCGCGAGAGCGACACGAAGCCGTCCGCCGCCATGTCCTCGGTGAACCCGAAGTGCTTCTTCACGAACTCCGCCGACGCGAGGACGTCGTCGACGTTGAGCGAGACCGCCGAGCGAGTGATCTGCATGCCGTCTACCTCCGTACGCCGTACGCTATACGGTGTACGGAGATGTTCGGCAAGGGCGCGAGGAGGGGGCTGATGGCGCGCGAGCGCACCGGTGCGGGCGATCCTGCGCGCACGCTCGAGCTGCTCTGGCGCGCTGCGCGCGAGCCCGACGCCCCGCAGCGCGGGCCGCGTCCGACGCTGTCGATCGACGCCGTGATCGACGCGGCGATCGAGCTCGCCGACGCCGAAGGGATCGACGCGCTCAGCATGCGCGCGCTCGCCCAGCGCTTCGGCGTCGCGCCGATGGCGCTCTACACGTACGTGCCCGGCAAGGCGGAGCTGCTCGATCTGATGGTCGACCACGCGTACCGCCGGATGGCGCGCAGCACGCCGCGCGAGGCCTCGTGGCGCGCGCGGATCGCGGCGGTCGCGGACGACAACCTCGCGCTGCATCGACGGCATCCGTGGCTCGCGCGCATCGCGACCCATCGGCCGCCGCTCGGGCCCGGGGTGATGGCGAAGTACGATCACGAGCTGCGCGCGCTCGAGGGCACCGGGCTCGACGACGTGGAGATGGACGCGGCGCTGACGTTCGTGCTCGGTTTCGTCGCGTCGTGCGCGAGCGCGGCGGCCGACGAGCGCGCGGCGGAGCGTGAGAGCGCGATGGCCGACGAGACGTGGTGGGCGGCGCACGCGCCGCTCCTGGCGCGCGTGCTCGACGCGACGAAGTTCCCGGTCGCGGCGCGCGTCGGCGCGGCAGCCGGCGAGGCACACGGCGCGGCGTACTCGCCCGATCACGCGTACGCGTTCGGGCTCGAGCGCGTGCTCGACGGGCTCGAGGCGCTGATCACACGGCGCGCGTCGGGGACGTCGGCGACGCCGAAGCGCTCGAAGCGCCGTCGCACCTGACGAGTCACACGCGGCGCGATCGAGACGGCGCGGCGCGTGTCGTGCGATCCTCCTCGTCACGCGAGAGGGGGTGGGGATGCGCGACGGACGGGCGATCGGGATCGCGACCTGGCTGGTGATGTGCGCGTGGACGGCGGGCTGCGACGGCGGCGGGAGCCTCACGCTGGACGAGTACGGCGCGGAGTCGGCCGAAGCGACCTGCGCGACGATCGAGCGCTGCTACGGACCGGATCTCGTCGAGGCGCTCGCAGGGCCCGACTGCGTGGGCAGCGCGCGGCGCACGCTCGAGCAAGCGTCGCTCCCGCAGATCGAAGCGGCGATCGCGGCGGGCACGGTGCAGTACGACGGCGCGGCGGCGCGCGAGTGCGTCGACGCGGTCGCGGACGCGTCGTGCGCGGCGATCGATCGCGCGTCGCTCCCGGCATGCGACGACGCGTTCGTCGGCACGGTCGCGGCCGGCGGCGCGTGCGCGCTGAACGAAGAGTGCGCCGGAGACGCGTTCTGCCGCATCGAGCTGATGTGCCCGGGCACGTGTCAGGCGCGCGTCCCGAGCGGCAGCGCGTGCGAGGGCGACGACGACTGCCAGGCCGCGCTGCGCTGCCTCGGGGGCACGTGTCGCGCGCCGGCGGGCGACGGCGCTGCGTGCGGTGGCGGCACCGGGATCCAGTGCGCGGCCGGCCTCGTGTGCCTCGGCCAACAGGATCCCAGCGCGACGATGCCCGACGGGGTGACCGGGCTCTGCCGCTCGTTGCCCGCGACCCAGACCGCGGCGATCGGGACGGCGTGCAATCCCGACGACGGTCCGCTCTGCGTGAGCGGCGCGTCGTGCGCGCTCATCGGCGTGACCGGCGGGACCACGCCGGTGTTCGAGTGCGTCGCCGCGTCGAGCTCGGGCGGCGCGTGCAACCTCGGGTTCCCCGATCCGTGCCCGTTCGATCACGTCTGCGAGGGCGTCACGCTCGCGACCGGCGACTTCGAAGGGACGTGCGTCGCGCTGCCGGGGCCGGGCGACGCGTGTCCGGGCGGCCGCTGCGCGCGTGACGCGTGGTGCTCGAGCGGGACGTGCCGCGCGGTGCAGAGCGTGGGCTCGGCGTGCGGCAGCGACGCGGACTGCTTCTCGGGGTTCTGCGACGGCGGGACGTGCGCCGAAGGCGTGCTCTGCACGGAGCGCTGACGTCGAGACTGGCACTCTCGAGGTCGAGAGAGTGCCAGTCTCCATTCTCTCAGCGCAGGACGCCGTCGGGGATCTCGCCCGACTTCTCGGCGACCTCGGGGTCCTTCCACGTGCCCATCAGACGATCCCAGAACGTGAAGAACTGCCCGTAATTGTAGTCGTAGTACCAGTGGTGCAGCGTGTGGTGGCCCGTGTAGTTGATCCACTTGAACCGCACGAACGAGACGCGGTCGTGGATCATCACCGACCACACCGACACGAAGCTCACCATCACCAGGTAGATCGGCCCGTAGAGCGGGAAGATGAAGCCGAAGAGGTGATGCGGGAGCGCCTGCAGGAACGAGTCGAGCGGGTGGAACGCCATGCTCACCCACGACGTCGTGACGCGCCACTCGTGGTGGTACTTGTGGAGCCAGTGATAGCCCCTGTCCGTGTGCAGCCAGCGATGTGCCCAGTAGATGCACGTCTCGGTGAACACGAGATAGAGGAAGAAGCTCGCGATGAGCCAGCCCCAGCCGTACTCGCCGATGTCCCAGTAGATCTGGCTGTGCCCGCTCGCGATGAGGATGTGGAACGGCATCATCAGCACGACGTTGCCGATCGTGCCGATCACGCCCCACTTCTGCGCGTTGCGATTGGCCTGCTGGTCCGGGAGGTACGTCGGGTGGAAGCGCTCTTTGCCCCAGACGAAGAAGATCAGATAGCTGAGGCCGGACAGCGTGAAATAGAGCGTGAGACCCGCGACAGTCAGGAAGACGAACTGGTTCAGCGGAGTCTCTGGGATGCCGAGCAGACGCAGGATCATGGCGGCCGAGACTACGACCGAGCGGGGGGATCGGTCGAGCCGCGTCGGGCCTGCGCCGTGAGAGAGCAGGGTGCGCCGTATCGATGCTCCAGGATGGCGCGGCGCGCGCGGATCATCGTTGTTTCGTCAACGGATCGCGCGCGGCACGCGCATCGCAATCGACGCTTCACGAGGCGTGACCGAGCCCTCGGGAAGGCGGCGGAGATGGGCATCGACATCCGGTTCTGGGGCGTGCGCGGGAGCATCGCGTCGCCGGGCCCGCGCACCGCGGGCGTGGGCGGCAACACGAGCTGCGTCGAGGTGCGATGCGGTGATCGCGTGCTCGTGCTCGACGTCGGCACGGGCGCGCGCGCGCTCGGGGAGCGGCTCGCGCGCGAGGGCGTCGAGGACGTGCAGGTGCTGCTCTCGCACCTGCACTGGGATCACATCCAGGGGCTGCCGTTCTTCGCGCCGGCGTGGATCCCGGGGCGGCGGGTGACGGTGCGCGGCGCGCCTTCGACGTCGACGCCGGGGCTCTCGCTCGAGGGCTCGATCGCCGCGCAGATGATGCCGCCGCACTTCCCGGTGCGGCTCGAGGACATGCGCGCCACGATCGGGTTCGAGGAGATCGCGATCGGACGCGACCTCGCGCTCGACGACGTGAGCGTGCGCGCCGCGCGCCTCGCGCACCCGGGCGGCGTGCTCGGATGGCGCATCGAGCACGCGGGGCGCAGCGTGGTGTACGCGACCGACACCGAGCACGTCGCGGGCGGCGAGCCCGACGCCACGCTCGTCGAGCTCGCGCGCGATGCCGACGTGCTCATCTACGACGCGATGGACACCGACGCGGAGCACGCGGCGCGCGTCGGGTGGGGCCACTCGACGTGGCGCGCGGGCGTGGCGGTGGCGGACGCGGCGCGGGTCGGGCAGCTCGTGCTCTTCCATCACGATCCGCAGCGCGACGACGAGGCGGTCGAGGCGATCGAGCGCGCTGCGGCGGAGCGGCGCCACGGCACGATCGCGGCGCGTGAAGGCATGGTGATCGGGCTCGGAGGGAGGCGCGAAGCGAGGGCGGCGTGAGCGCGTACGACGAGCGCGCGTCGTATGATCCGCGCTCGATGACCCGGCTGTCGCTCCTCGTCGAGCTCGCGTCCACCCTCGCGCGCGAGATCGATCTCGACGCGTGGCTCGCGAGCGCGGCGCACGCCCTCGCGTCGGCGATGAGCGCGGAGCGCGCGTCGATCTGGCTCGTCGACGCGGAGGAGGGCGACCTCGTGACGCGCGTCGCGGTGCTGCCCGAGGTGCCCGCGCTGCGACAGCGCATCGGCGCGGGCGTGGTCGGCACCGTCGCGCGCAGCGCCGAGGTGCTGCGCATCGACGACGCGTCGCGCGATCCGCGCTTCGATCCCAGCGCCGATCGCGTGACCGGGTTCACCACGCGATCGATCCTCGCCGCGCCGATCCGCGAGGACGCGAGCGCGCCGGTGCGCGGCGTGGTGCAGGTGCTGAACGCGAGCGCCGGGTCGTTCGACGCGGAGGACGCGGCGTACCTCGAGGTGCTCGGTCGCGAGCTCGGTCGCGCGCTCGCGATGACGACGCTGCGGCCCGACGACGCGAGCGGGCCCGGGCTCGTGCTGCGCGGTCCGTTCAACCGCATCGTCGGCCGCGGCGCCGCGATGGAGGCGGTCTACGAGCGCGTCGGGCTCGCGGCGCAGACCGACGCGACGGTGCTGCTGCGCGGCGAGACGGGGACCGGCAAGACGCTGCTCGCGCGCGCGATCCACGTGAACTCGCCGCGGCGCGACGGGCCGTTCGTGACGGTCGACTGCACGACGCTGCCGCCACAGCTCGTCGAGAGCGAGCTCTTCGGGCACGAGCGCGGCGCGTTCACCGGCGCCGATCGACGGGTGCGCGGACGCGTCGAGATGGCGAGCGGAGGCACGCTGTTCCTCGACGAGATCGGCGATCTTCCGCCGGAAATTCAAGGAAAACTGCTGCGTTTCGTGCAGGATCGCGTGTTCGAGCGCGTCGGTGGGCGCGAGACGCTGCGCGCGGACGTGCGCTTGCTCTGCGCGACGCATCACGACCTCGAGCGCGCGGTCGACGAAGGGCGCTTCCGGCGCGACCTCTACTATCGGATCCGCGTGCTCGAGATCGAGGTGCCGCGCCTCGCGTCGCGCGGGCCCGACGAGATCGAGCGGCTCGCGCGGCACTTCGCGGATCTGTACGCGAAGCGGCACGGACGTCCGGAGCCGCGCTTCGAGGAGGACGCGATCGACGTGCTGCGCGCGCACGCGTGGCCCGGCAACGTGCGCGAGCTCGAGCACTGGATCGAGAGCGCGCTCGTCCTCGCGCCCGACGGAGTGATCCGGCGATCGCGCTTCCCCGCGCAGCGTGGCGGCGCGGAGCCGAAGCGCGAGGCGCGCGACGCCGTCGTGCTCGCGCCGAACCAGAAGCTCGACGACGCGATGCGCGAGTACGTGCGCGCGACCGTGCAGGCGCTCGGCGGAAACCGCAGCGAGGCCGCGCGCCGGCTCGGTGTGTCGAGGAACACGATCGCACGCGCGATGCGCGGCTGAGCGCTCAATCCTCGGGGAATGCGGCGCGGCACGCGGCGAGGCGCGCTTCGTCGATCGGTGCCTCGGCGAGCTGGGGCGGCGTCTCGAACGCGGCGTTCGAGAAGTCGAACATGTCGAGCAGCGGCCACGCGTTCGCGTCGCGCGCGCTCATCGCGGGCAGCAGGTAGCGCGCCTGCAGCAGGCGCACGACGCTCGAGAGATCGGTGACGCGATCGGACACGTGCGCGGGGCGCGAGTAGGGGCTCACGACCACGAGCGGCACGCGGAACCCGAGGCGATCGAAGCCGCCGGGCTGATGCGAAGGACCGAGCGCGGGCGCGTGATCACCGGGCGGGCACGCCTCGGGCGGAGGCACGTGATCGTAGAAGCCGCCCCACTCGTCGTAGGTGAGGATGATCGCGGACTCGCGCCAGATCGGGCTCGCCATGATCGCGGTGACGATCTCGCGGATCCACGCCTGACCGTTCTGCACGTCGGCGTGCGGGTGCTCGTCGTGCGCGTCGATGCCCTG
This sequence comes from Sandaracinus amylolyticus, assembly GCF_000737325.1. Taxonomy (NCBI): domain Bacteria; kingdom Pseudomonadati; phylum Myxococcota; order Polyangiales; family Sandaracinaceae; genus Sandaracinus; species Sandaracinus amylolyticus. Next base: position 5,231,498 of record NZ_CP011125.1, on the reverse strand, counting down.
CGCGAAGTCCCACGAGGGATCGATGTACGTGACCTCGGCGACGTCGCCGCTCGCGAGATCGGCTGCGAAGTGGTCGTACGAGCGGATGCGCGCGCGCTGCGCCGGCGCGAGCGCCCAGTGCGGATAGGCGCCGTACACGAAGGGCACGGTCTCGTAGTAGATGCGCCACGACACACCGGCGCGATCGAGCTGCTGGTAGATGATGTGATCGCCTTCGGCGGGCAGGTTCTCGCGCGGGACCGGATCGTTCGAGACGAGGCCGAACGACGTGCCGCTCAGGTAGTACTCGCGGTTGACCCACGTCGGCCCGAGCATCGAGCAGTGGTGGTGATCGCTCATCGCGAACGTGCCGTAGAGGTCCCAGTAGAACGGCAGATCGGAGCCGTCGTACCAGCCCATCGCGCGGCGCCCGTCGGGATCGTTCTGGCGCACGAAGCCGTCGTTCGCGCCGCCGTTCCACTGCGTGTGACCGGCGTTCCAGCTGTGGCCGGTGTCGACGGTGCAGTACTCGGTCTGGTGGAACGTGGAGACGGGCGTGCCGCTCGTGTCGGGGTTCGTCGCGCCTTCCGCGGGGAGACCTTCGACGCCGGGCATCGTGCCGAAGTAGTGATCGAACGAGCGGTTCTCCTGCATCAGCAGGAACCAGTGGCGGATCGGGATGTCGCCGCCGATCGGGTGCTCTGCGCCGATCGTCTCCCACGGCATCGCGCCGCGCGCGAACGCGCAGGATGCGCGCCCTGCGGCGGCCTCGCTCTCGGGGATGCGCTCGTAGGGACCGGCGTCGTAGGGCGGGCGGTACGCGTCGACGCCGGCGTCGATCGGCGCAGCGGCGTCGTCGTCGCCGCACGCGAAGAGGAGCGCTGGAACGAGAAGGAGCGTCGTGCGTCGCATGGTGGCCTCGTCGTCGGATCAGAAGGCGCGGAGATCGAGCTCGTCGCCGAGCACGAAGTCGTTCGCGTCGGCGGTCGAGTGGCAGTGGTTGCAGCTCAGCAGCGCGCCGCCTTGCGGCGCGGTGTAGCCGTCGCCCATCGGCGGGCTCTCGCCGCGCCACGAGATCGTGGGCACGCGGACGCCGTCGTCGCCGAGGTCGAGGTGGAGCTCGAAGAACTCCCAGCCGCGCGCACCCGTCGGGTTGTACGCGGCGCCGCGCTTCACCATCGCGTGCGCTTCCCAGCGCGCGTCGTCGCCGCCGCGCGTGACGCGGACGATCATCGTGCCGACCGGGAACGCGCGCGCGCCCTGCGGCGGTCGTGCGCTCAGGTAGACGGTGCTGACGCCGCCGGGGTGGATCGGCGGCACCGAGTCGGGACCGCGATCGAACGCGAGCCAGCGATCGAAGTGCGCGAAGTCGGCGTCGGCGGCGACGTGCTCGCGTGGGGCCTCGGACGCGCGCGTGCCGCACGCGACGAGCGCGAGCGCGAACAACGCGGTGCCGGGGCGAGCCATCCGCCGCGATGATGCGTCAGATCGCTGACCCGTTGGTCACGGTTGTGCGACAAGCGTCACGCGACTCAGCCGACCGGCATCTTCGGCAGGCCGAGGCGCACCGAGAGGCCCTGCTCGTCGACCTCGAAGCGCTCGATCACCAGCGCGTCCATCACGAGCGCGGCGGCCGGCGCGCTCTGCGACGCGGCGCGCACCGCGGGGCACGTGCGCAGATCCACGCGCAGCTTCTCGCCCTCGCGATCGACCATCGCGCCCGCGTCCACGCCGCCTTCGGTCGGCGGCAGGAACGGGCCCCACACCGCGCGCGCGACGAGCGCGGCGATCATGCCTGCGACGTCGCGCAGCTTCGCGTCGCCCGCGGCCTCGGGCGGATCGACGGCGAACACGATCTCCTTCGCGCCGCGGGGCGCGAAGCGCGCGCTCTCGGGGATCAGCGCCGCGGCGATCGCGCGGCCGGACTCGAGCTCCGCGGTGATCTCGATGCGCCCGTCCCGCGTCCGCACGCTCGCGGCGCTCACGGTGCCGGCGCGCAGGACGGCGCGCGCGAGCTGGCGCTCGGGGATGCGCGCGCGTCGATCGCGGAGCTCGCGCAGCACGTCGCGCGCCTTCGCGAAGGGCGTGTTGCCGAGGGCCTCGCGCGCGCTGGCGGCAGCGTCGCGCACGCGGCTACGGAAGCGATCGAGACGGTCCCCCATCGAGCCGGCGGACCCTAGCACGCGCGTGCGAGCGAGACCCGGTGGTCTCGGCGCTCGGGAGGGACTGGGCCCAACACCGCTTCAATCGTCGTCGAGATCGGCGTCGTCACCCTCGTCGACGTCCGCCGTCGCGAACGGCTCGACCGGCATCGGCACCACGCGCGAGGGCATCACCGGCATCGCGCTGCGCTTGAGATAGCCGTGCAGGCCGTGCGTGAAGCCTTCGTCGCGCAGCGCGCCGACGATCGGTGAGCCGTGCGTGGGCTCGCCGTCGACGCTCGCGATCAGGATCGCCTTGCGACGTCCGCTCTCGACGAGCTCCGCGAGCGCACGCGCGATCGCGCGGATCGCGTGGCCGCGCTCGGGCTCGGCCTCGGGCAGGAACGTGATCAGGCTGCGCTCGGTGCGTCCCATCCACGCGATGGGCCGACCTTCGCGGAGCACGACCTGGGCGCCGCTCGCGCGCTGCGGGCGCGCAGTCGCGCGCGTCTCGGGCCACGGGAGCGCTGCACCGTAGGGCTGCGCGGGATCCGTCGCGGCGATCACGAACGTGCGCGCAGGCTCCGCCGGATCGCGATGCGCACGCAGTCGATCGTCGGCGCCCGGCAGCGCGAATTGCGCCGCGCCGAGGCCCGCGACGAAGAAGCCGCGCCGCACGCGCCCAGCTTCCTCCATCGTGCGCAGCACCGGGTACACCGCGCCGAACCCACCGACCACGCCTTCGCGCTGCACGCCCTCGCGCGTGACCACGCCGTGTCGCTCGAGCAGCGTGCGCGCGAGCGCGGCGCGTCGCTCGGTCTCGCTCGGTCCCGCGATCGACGGGAGCAGGGACCAGCGTCCTTCGCTGCCCGGCGGGCCCACACGACGCGCGGCTTGGAAGCGCGAAGGACGACGTCGATCGCGCTTGCTCGCAGCGCTCGCCGCGCCGAGCGAGCGCAGCGGCGCGAGCGTGTCGTTCGTCACCTCGCCGGACCACACGAGATCCCAGAGCGCGCTCAGCGCGTCCTGCGGGAAGCCGCCGACCTCGCGCGCGATCTCGGCGAAGAAGAGCGCGCCGCGCCGCGAGAGCACGTCGCGCACCTTCGCGGTGAGCGCGCCCTCGGCGGGCACCGGCGGAGGTGCGAGCAGCGGGTACGAGCTCGCGAAGTAGATCGCGACGCGCCCCACGCCCGGCGCGAGCGGCTCGACGCCGCGCCACACGACCTCGCCCGATGCGCAGAGCTGATCGAGATCGCCTTGTCGATATCCGTCGACGCGCGCGGGCAGGATCTCGCGCTCGAGCACGTCGGCGGGGACGGGCGCGCCCTCGAGCTGCTCGATCGCGCGGAAGAGCGCGTCGACGCCGCGGCGCGGACCACCGCCCGATGCGGGCGCGATGCCGTTCCACTCGAGCAGGAAGCGCGTGTACGCCGCGGGCTCGACCGGCTCGATCTCGGCGCGCAGGCGCGCGAGGGAGCGGCGCTTCACCGAGCGCAGCACCTCGGCGTCGCAGAGATCGAGGCCGCGCGCGCCGGGCACGAGCTCGCCCTCGATCAGACGACCGCGCGCGATCAACCGATCGATCGCGGCGCGCACCGGCGCGATCCCGAGGCCCCATCGCGCGGCGAGATCGCCGGCGCGGAACGGCCCGTGGGTGCGCGACCAGCGCGAGACGAGATCACCGAGCGGATCGGCGACCGGCTCGAGGAACGCGGCGGGCGTTCCCGGCGGCGGAGGCACGCCGAGCGCATCGCGCAGGCGTCCTGCGTCCTCGATCGCCGCGAGGCGCGCGCGGCCGCCGATCGTGACCTCGATGACGCGTCGCTCGCGCAGCAGCTCGGCGATCAGCGCCTGACTGCGAGCGCGCGCGCTCGCTTCGTCCTCGTCGGGGCCGTGCACGCGCATCGCGATCTCGTCGCGATCGAGATCGCCGAGGAGCAACAGCAGATCGTGCACACCGTCGGCGCCGGTGATCGCATAACGACGATCGAGGCGCTGGAGCTGGTGCTCGAGCGCGGTGATCGCATCGGGATCGAGCAGCTCGCGGAGCTCCACGCCGCCGAGCAATTCACGCAGCTGCGCCGCGTCGACCGTGAGCGCCTGGGCGCGTCGCTCGGCGAGCGGCGCGTCGCCCTCGTACATGAAGTTCGCGACGTACGAGAACAGCAGCGACGCCGCGAACGGCGAGGGCTGCGCGGTGTCGACCGTCACGACGTGCACTCGGCGATCGGCGATCGCGCGCAGAAGCTCGAGCACGCCGGGGAGATCGAACACGTCGCGCAGGCACTCGCGGTACGTCTCGAGCAGGATCGGGAACGAGCCGTAGCGCGACGCGACCTGCAGCAGATCCGCGGCGCGGCGGCGCTGCGCCCAGAGCGGCGAGCGTCGCCCCGGATGACGTCGCGGGAGCAACAGCGCGCGCGCCGCGCACTCGCGGAACCGAGAGGAGAAGAGCGCGGTGCTGCCGAGCGTGCGCACCAGGAGGTCCTCGACCTCGTCGGCGGTGGGCAGCAGCTGATCGATCGTCGGAGGTGCGTCGCTCTCGGGGAAGCGCAGCACGATGCCGTCGTCGGACCAGACCGCCTCGGTGTCGATGCCGAGCTCGGCGCGACAGCGCTCCATCAGGCACGTCGCGAGCGGCGCGTGGACGCGCGCGCCGAAGGGCGACATCAGGCACACGCGGTGATCACCGACCTCGTCGACGAAGCGCTCGACGAGCAGCGTGCGATCGGAGGGCACCTCGCCGGTCGCCTTCGCCTGGTCCTGGACGAAGCGCACGAGGTTGCGCGCGGCGCGCTCCTCGAGGTCGTGCTCCGCCATCAGCTTCGCGATGCCGTCGTCTTCCTTCGCGCGCGCCAGCGTGCGCGTCAGCGCGCCGATCGCGGTGCCCAGCGCGGCGCTCCGTCCGAGCGACTCACCGCGCCAGAACGGCATCTTCCCGGGCTCGCCGGGCGCAGGCTCGACCATCACCCGGTCGTGCGTGATCTCGACGATGCGCCACGAGGTCGCGCCGAGGAGGAAGACCTCTCCTTCGCGCGCCTCGAACACCATCTCCTCGTCGAGCTCGCCGACGCGACGCGACGTCTTCCCTTCGCCGCTGCCCGCGAGGAACACGCCGTAGAGGCCGCGATCCGGGATCACGCCCGCGTTCACCACGGCGAGCCGCTTCGCGCCTTGTCGCGCGCGGATCTGACCCGTCACGCGATCCCACACGATGCGCGGGCGCAGCTCGGCGAACTCGTCGCTCGGATAGCGCCCCGCGAGCATGTCGAGCACGCCCTCGAAGTGACCGCGCGAGAGCTCGGCGAACGGCGCGGCGCGGCGCACCATCGTGAAGAGCGCAGCCTCGTGGATCTCGTCGCTCGCGACGATCGCGACGAGCTGCTGCGCGAGCACGTCGAGCGGGGAGCGCGGGTACGCGGTGGGCTCCACCTCGCCGCGACGCATGAGGCGCACCGCGGCCGCCGACGCGAGCAGGTCGGCGCGGTGCTTCGGGAACACCACGCCCTCGCTGGTGCCGCCGACGTGGTGCGACGCGCGCCCGATGCGCTGCAGGCCCGCGGACACGGTGGGCGGCGTCTCGATCTGGATCACGAGATCGACCGCGCCGAGATCGAGGCCGAGCTCGAGCGACGATGTCGCGACGATGCAGGGGAGGGCGCCCGACTTGAGGCGCTCCTCGATCTGCTGGCGCTGCTCGCGCGCGACCGAGCCGTGGTGCGCGAGCGCGATCTCGTCGCCGGCCACGTCGTTCAGCGCGGTGGCGAGGCGCTCCGCCAGACGGCGCGAATTGACGAAGACCATCGTCGAGCGATGCGCGCGGATCAGCTCGACGAGCCGCGGGTGGATGCTCGGCCAGATCGAGCGTCCTTCGGGCGTCGGCGGTCCGCCTTCGAGCGGGCCGCGATCGTTCGCGCTCCCGAGGCGGCTCATGTCGTCGACGGGCACTTCGATCGTGAGCGCGAGATCCTTCTTCGCGCTCGCGTCGACGATGCGCACCGAGCGCGCGCTCCACTTGCCCTCGTCATCGAGCTCGCCGCCGCCGAGGAAGCGCGCGATCTCGTCGAGCGGGCGCTGCGTCGCGGAGAGCCCGATGCGCTGGAGCGGCTTCGTCTGGCCGGCGCGCGCACGCACCTCCTCGAGGCGCTCGAGCGTGAGCGCGAGGTGCGCGCCGCGCTTGGTGCCCGCGATCGCGTGGATCTCGTCGACGATCACGGTCTCGATCGACGTGAGCGTCTCGCGCGCGTTCGACGTGAGCAGCAGATACAGCGACTCCGGCGTGGTGATCAGCACGTCGGGCGGACGCCGCGCGAGGCGCGCGCGCTCGTCCGCGGGGGTGTCGCCCGAACGCACGCCGACCTCGAGCCTTCGGAACGGGATGCCGAGCCGCTCGGCGGTCGCGGTGATGCCCGCGAGCGGCGCGCGGAGGTTGCGCTCGACGTCGACCGCGAGCGCCTTCAGCGGCGAGACGTAGAGCACGCGGCAGCGCTGCTTCGGCGCGGGCTCGTCCGCGAACGTCGCGCGATCGATCGCGAAGAGGAACGCCGCGAGCGTCTTGCCCGAGCCGGTCGGCGCGAGGAGCAGCGTGGACTCGCCGCGCGTGATCGCGCCCCAGCCCGCGCGCTGCGCGTCGGTGGGCGCCGGAAACGACGCCTCGAACCAAGCGCGCGTCGCGGGGTGGAACGCCGCGAGCGCGTCGGTGCTCTTCTTCCTGCTCAAGCGGGGGCCTCGACGCGCGGAGGCTGACAGCGCGCGCACCAGTACGTCGAGCGGCGCATGTCGCCCTGGCGCTCCATCGTGATCGCGTGCGCGCACCGCGGGCAGGGCTCGCCCTGGCGCCCGTACACGCGCTGCGGGCGCGTGCCGCGCGCGAACCCACCGCGCATGCGGCGCTCGGCCGTCGCCAGGAGCGCGCGCAGCTCGTCGTCGCCGAAACGCGCGACCGGCGCGAACGGATCGAGCCGATGCTCGAAGAGCAGCTCGCTCTTCCACACGTTGCCGATCCCCGCGATCGCTCGCTGATCCATGAGCGCCACGCCGAGCGGCGCGTGATCGAGCGCACGCAGCCGTCGCATCGCCTCGTCGGGATCGAAGCTCGTCGCGATCGGATCGGGACCGAGCCCTGCGAGGTGCGGATCGCGATCGACGTCGCTCGCGCGGATGAGCCGCACGATCGGCGCGCTCCAGCACATCGCGATCGCGCCGTCGACCTCGAGCACGACGACGACGTTCCCGGAGACGCCGGGCACGCGCTCGCCCGGCCCGTAGCCGCGCCACACGCCGTTCATCTTCATGTGCGTGTGCAGGACGAGCCCGTCGTCGAAGCTGATCAGCAGGTTCTTCCCGCGCGCTTCGACCGACTCCACGCGCTTGCCGATCACCGACGTCACGCGCTCCCCGCGACGCGGGAGATCGAGCGCGCGCACGAGCCGTCCCGCGAGGAGCGGGCGCAGCCGGAGCGCGGTGCGGTGGAGGGTGTCGCCTTCGGGCACGCGGACTACGACGTGTGGGGCTCGCGAGCCGCGGTTTCAAGCGGGGCGACGCGCCACTCTCGACGATGCGCTGTCAGGAATCGGACGGGGCACACCGAGCCCGTGAAGCGCGCCGTCATCGCAGCGATCGTGTTCGCCGCGGCCTCGACGGCCACGGTGCATCCGGCGTCGCCCTCGCTGGCCGCCGGGGCCGCCGTCGCGGAGGATCCGCGTCGCGTGCGAGTGAGCCATGCTTCGTCGATGCGCGAACTCGTGGACGAGCTGTGCTCCGATCGCTGCGCCGGGCGCGCGGCCGGGACCGAGGGTGGCCGCATCGCGCGCGGCGTCGTGATCGACGCGCTGCGCACGGTCGGGCTCGACCCGTTCGAACAGGCAGTTCCCAAGGCGCGCGGCGCGAACGTGCTCGCGACGATCCCGGGCGAGATCGATCGCTACGTGATGGTCGCCGCGCACTACGACCACCTCGGCACGGTGGGTCGACACGTCTATCGCGGCGCCGACGACAACGCGGCGTCGGTCGCGATTCTGGTCGACGTCGCGCGCCGGCTCGCCGCGGCTCGCCCGATGGGCCGCGGCGTCATCATCGCGGCGTTCGACGCGGAGGAGCCGCCGTACTTCCTGACCGCGGCGATGGGCTCCGAGCACTTCGCGCGGCACCCGACGGTGCCGCTCGAGCGCATCGACATGATGGTGTGCCTCGAGCTCGTCGGACACGCGCTCGGCGACGCGCACCGTCCCAGCGAGGTGCGCCGCACGATGTTCCTGCTCGGCGCGGAGCGCAGCGAGGGCACGCTGACGCACGTGCACGCGCTCGCGCGCACCGAGCCTGGTCTGATCATCCGGCCGGCCGATGCCGAGGTCATCCCGCGCCTCAGCGACTACGCGGCGTTCTGGGAGCGCGAGCGTCCCTTCGTGCTGCTCACCGGCGGTCGCTCGCGCCACTACCACACGCCCGACGATCTCCCGCAATACCTCGATTTCGCGCGCATGCAGGCGACTGCGGCGTGGATCGAGCGCTTCGTGCGCGAGCAGTGCGCGCGGCACGAAGCGCCCTTCGTGTTCCGCGATCGACGGGACGACGCGACGACGCTCGACTCGATCGGCGATCTCCTCACGCCGCTCGCGACCGTGTCCGACGTCGCGGCGATGGGCGCGCAGATGGCGCGCTCGCTGCGCGCGCGGGTGCGACGTGATGGAGCGCTTCCGCACGACGCGCGCGGCCAGCTCGAGCAGCTCGTCGCGGGCATCGAGAGCTCGTTCGCGTGAGCGCGTCGATCACGATCCGATGTGCGACGGATGACGATCTCGCTCGCATCCAGGAGATCGTGCGCGAGGCCGACGCGCGCTTCGCGTCATCGCCGCACCCCGAGCTCGCCGACGGATCGACGATCCCGCCCGACGTGGCATCGCGCGCGACGAGCGAGCAGCGCCTCCTCGTCGCGGAGCTGGGCGGGGTCGTCGCGGGGCTCGTCTACCTCGGGCGCATCGAGGGCGAGCTGTGCATCGGCCAGGTGAGCGTCGCGCTCGACGCGGGACGTGTCGGCGTCGGGTCGGCGCTCGTGCGCGCGGTGATCGATGCTGCACGCCGGCGCGGTGAGCCGTCGATCGTCCTCAACACCCAGCGTGACGTGCCGTGGAACGCGCCGTTCTTCGCGCGGCACGGCTTCGAGGTGATCCCGCGCGACGCGTGGGGCCCGGGGCTCGTGCGCGTGAGCGACGCACAGTCCGCGGACGGCCTCGACTGGGCGACGCGCGTGCACATGCGGCTCGTGCTCGCGCCTGGTGCGAGTGCCTCGGCGCGACGTTCGTCCTAGGCTCGCCGCGAATGGCGGGTCCGACCACACAGCTCGTTGCGCGCGTCGTGTCGATCGTCGGGCACCCCGTGGTCGTCGTGCCGTCCGCGATCGTGCTCGCGACGACCGGGCAGGCCTCGCTCGCCGAGGCGGGCGCCGTGCTCGGCACCGTGCTCGTGGCGATGGCGGTCATCGGCGCATACCTCGCGCACGGCGTGCGCACCGGACGGCTCTCGCACATCGACGTCTCCCGCCGCGAAGAGCGCGGGACGTTCTATCTCGTGTCGATCCTCGCGACGGGCGGCGCGGCGCTCGCGCTCAATGCGGGCGGCGCACCGCGCGGGGCGGTGATCGGCTGCGCGTGTGGCTGTGCGGTGTTCCTCGCGGGCAGCGTCGCGAACCGCGTGATCAAGGCGTCGCTCCACACCGCGTTCCCGATCCTCGCCGCCGCGATCGCTGCCCCGCCGATCGCGCGCGCCGCGTTCCTGGTCGCGGCGCTCGCGATCGCGTGGTCGCGCATCGCGCTCGGGCGGCACACGGCCCGCGAGGTGATCGCGGGCGGTGCGATCGGGGCCGGCGCCGCGCTCGCTTTCCTCGCGCTCGCGTGAGCCGCGCCGCGTCGGGCCGAACGCAGAACGCCGTGGTCGCTGGAGCGAGCCGAGGGCTGCTACGACCACTGCGACTGCCTCGGCGAGTAGCGCTCCTCACGCGTCGCGCGCGACGCGGTCCACGCGCGCGAGCAACGTCGGCATCCGATACGCGCCGTGCATCGCGCGCACCTTCGCCGCGGCATCGGTCGCGTCGATGCCGATCGCGCTCACGTAGAGCGGGCTCTTGCTCTCGCCGCGGCACACCTCGATCGCGCGCGTCGCCCCGCGGTACTCGGTCTTCGCGACGCCGACGACCGGGATCGTGCCGCCGAGCGCCTCGTACAAGCGCGCGCCGAGCCCTGGCCGATCCTCGTCGAGCCACACCTGCCCGTCGACGATGACCACCTCGATCGGCACCGTCACGCGCGCGAGCACCGCGCGCAGGCACGGCAGCTCGCGCAGGTAGAACTTGCCCGGCTCGTACGGCGCGACCTCGTCGATGCGCACCACGTGCTCCTCGCGCGTGGTCGAGGACGTCCACTCGTCCGCGACCACGCACGCCGCGATGGCCTCGTGATCGCGATAGTCGACGTCGACACACGCGATCACGGGGCGCTCACTCGGCGTCGCCGCCAGCTTCCACGACCTCGCTCGCCACGTCATGCGCCTGGATGGTGCGCTTCACGCGCACCGCGTCGAGGTCCGTCGGATCCGCGCGTCGCCCGTCGCGCATCGCGAACAAGCCCACGCGCACGAGCCGATGGGGCACGTCCTTCTCGCCGAGCACGGCCTCGATCACCTCGCTCGCCTTCGCGGTGCCCTGGCCCGTCATCGAGATGCGCATCCGCAGCGGCACGAGCGCACCGCCGAGGCCCGCCGCTTCGAGCGCGTCGGCGCCTGCGCCGATCGCGAGCTCGAGGAGGTACTTCGCGACGTCGACGTCCTTGCCGATGCCCTCGATGATCCGCCGCACGACGAGCGATCCGGCGCGCGCCGTGTCGGTCCGCGCGCGCAGCGCATCGAGGTCCGACAGGCCGCGCTCCGCGAGCCATGCGTGCGGGATCGCGGCGACGTACTCGGCCTCGTCGATCACCTTGTTGATGCCCGCGTCCTGTCCGCCGAGCGCGCGCACGGCGAGGAACTCGAGGCCCGCCTCGCTGACCGCGTTGAGCCGCTCGACGAGCCCGTCGAGCGAGAACGCGACGTCGCCGTCGAGCTTCAGGTCCACGTACTCCGCGAGGCTCGCGATGCCGAGCGAGAGCGCGGGGCCGAACACCATGTCGGGCCGCGGATGGAAGCCCTCCGTGTACCAGAGCGGCATCTCCACGCGGCGCAGGATGCGCGGCAGCACGCGCACCAGGTCGAGGTGCCCGCGGTACGCCGCGAGCCCGACCTTGCGATACGCGAGACGCACGCGCATCGGCGCGCCCTGCACCTGCTTCGGCGGCGGACGCATGTGCTTCGGCAGCACCTTCGGCGCGCCGGGATCGCGCGCCTCGCGCGGCGCGGGACGCTCGTCCGCGCCGAGCTTGCGCAGGAAGACGAGGCGCTCCTCGCGCATCTGCCCGAGGTCGCACGCGACGCCGCAGTCGTAACAGACGAGTCGCTTCCGGTCGGCCTCCGCGTCGACGAGGTTCGTGTGGTGCACGAACGCGCCCGCGACCTTGCCGCACGGCGGGCTCAGCCGGTTCGAGAGCGCCTTGCGGTACTCGCGCAGCAAGAACCCGTCCTCGAGCCCGACGTCGAGGTGATCCCACGGCAGGCGCGCCGTCACCGGGATCGTCCCGAGGAAGCGCGCCGGCTCGATCCCGTGCTGCTCGAACGCGCGCTGCCACGCGCCGAGATCGAGGCGCTCCTCCCACGAGTCGAAGCGCGCGCCGTGGCGGTACGCGGTCTCGATCACGTCGCCGAGCGTGCGATCACCGCGCGCGATGACGCCCTCGAGCCAGCTGCCCTCCGAGTCGTGCGTCTTGAGCTTCACGCCGCCCGCGCGCGCTTCCTCGCGCAGCCAGGACTGCTTCACCTCGACGAGGTCCTTCGCATCCATCGCGCACCACTGGAACGGCGTGTGCGGCTTCGGGACGTGGATCGACACCGAGACCGTCACGTCGGGCCCGCGTCCGCGCTGCACCTTGCGACCGACGTCGCGCGCGCGTGCACCGGTCTGCACGATGCCGCGCACGTCCTCTTCTTCTTCGGTCGGCAGACCGATCATGAAGTAGAGCTTCATCTTCGACCAACCGCGCGCGAACACGCGCTCGGCGGTCGTCATCAGCTGCTCTTCCGTGATGTTCTTGTTCACCACGTCGCGCATGCGCTGCGAGCCCGCTTCGGGCGCGAACGTGAGGCCGGTGGCGCGCACCTTCTTGATCTCGTCGAGCAGATCCTCGTCGAGCCCGTACGCGCGCAGCGACGAGACGGAGAGCGCGACCTTCTCCGCCTCGAACTTCTTCATCACCGCTTTGACGAGCGGGTGGATCGCGCTGTAGTCCGCGGTCGACAGCGACGTGAGCGACGCCTCGTCGTAGCCGCCGTCCTTCACCGCGCGCGTGATGGTGTCGAGGATCGACTCGGGGTCGCGCTCGCGAACCGGGCGGTAGATCATGCCCGCCTGGCAGAAGCGACATCCCTCGGTGCATCCGCGCGCGATCTCGACCGAGACGCGATCGAACACGCTCTCCGTCGCGCTGACCGGGCCGCCCGACGGGAACGGATAGTCGTTGAGGTTCGCGACCATCGCGCGCTTCACGGGGAAGGGCAGCGTCGGATCGCTCGGCTTCGACACGACGCGCACGCCGGTCTCGGGCTCGATCTCGGTCTCGTAGAGCGCGGGCACGTAGAGCCCACCGCCCGTCTTCGTGCTCACGCGCACGAGCTCGCGCAGCCGCTCGCGGCGCGGCACGCCCGCGGCCTTGAGCGCGGTCCACGTGAGCATGATCTCGGGCGTCTTCTCCTCGCCGTCGCCGATGACCGCGACGTCGACGAAGGGCGCGAGCGGCTCGCAGTGCGTCGCGACCGGACCGCCGACGATCACCAGCGGATCGTCCTCGCCGCGATCCGCCGCGCGCAGCGGGATCCCGCCGAGCTCGAGCATCAGCAGGATGTTCGTGAACGTGAGCTCGAACTGCAGCGAGAAGCCGACGACGTCGAAGTCGCGCAGCGAGCGCGCGCTCTCGAGCGAGCGCAGCGGCTGACCGTGCGCGCGCAGCTCCGCCTCCATGTCGCTCCACGGCGCGTAGCAGCGCTCGGCGAGCAGCTTCGGGTGCTCGTTGACGATCCCGTAGAGGATCTTGAAGCCGAGGTGGCTCATCCCGATGTCGTAGACGTCGGGGAACGCGAGACAGAGGCGCGCGCTGACCGCGCTCCAGTCCTTCCGCACCTCGCCGTGCTCGCCGCCGACGTAGCGCGACGGCTTCTGCACGCGGTCGAGGAACGAAGCGTAGGGATGCTCGCGGGGAGGGCTCATGGGCGGTCGGTTGTCATGGGGTCTCGGCCGGATCTGCGCAATCCGACGACCTCACGGCCCTCACGCGGGGTGCGCGATCGCGCGCTGGACCGCGTCGAGCAGCTCGTCGAGCTCGAACGGCTTGTGCAGGAACCCCGCCGCCGCGATCGATGCCGTGCGCTCGGTGCCGGGATCGAGCGCGGACACGAGCACGACGGGGATCGACGCGAGCGCCGGCTCGCGCTCCATCTCCTCGCGGAACTGCCAGCCGTTCATCACGGGCATCATCAGATCGAGCAGGATGAGGCGCGGGCGGAGGCCGGCGCGCAGCGCGTCGAGCGCCTCTCGCCCGTCGCGCGCGCCGCGCACCGCGTGACCCTCGCTCTCGAGCACCTGCACCATCGTGTCGCGCACGTCGGCGTCGTCCTCGACGACGAGGATCGGCGCGTCGCTGCTCTCGACGTCCGCGCTCACGCCGCCGTTTCCTGACCTGCGGCGTGGCGAGGCAGCGTGACGGTGAAGGTCGTGCCCGCGCCGGGATCGCTCTCGACGTCGATGCGTCCGCCGAGCGCGTCGACGATGCGGCGCACGAGGTAGAGCCCGAGGCCGAGGCCACCGTACTGCCGCGTCGAGACGGCGCGCGCCTCGAGCGAGAAGATGCGCGCGCGGCGATCCTCGGTGATGCCCGCACCTCGGTCGCGCACCCGGAGCCGCGCGACGTCCTCGTCGCCTTCGACCGCGACCTCGATCGGCTTGCCCGCGCCGTGCTTGATCGCGTTCGAGAGCAGGTTGCCCACGACCTGCTCGAGGCGGAACGCGTCCCACTCGCCCGGGATCGCGACCGGCGCCGAGAGCAGCACGCGCGAGCCGGCGCGCGCGAGTCGATCCGCGAAGCGCGCGACCACGGTGCACACGATCCCCGCGAGATCGACCCGCTCGATCGCGAGCCCGATGCGCTCTCGCGTGAGGCGCGAGGGATCGACGAGATCCTCGACGACCACGGCGAGCTTCGTCGCGAGGCGATGCACCGCGTCGAGCGAGCGCGCGAGCCGCTCCGGCGCGAGACCGCCGGGGCGCAGCGTCGATCGCTGCATGCTCTCGACCTGCATCTTGAGCAGGCTGAGCGGGATCTGGAGATCGTGCGACGCGACCACGAGGAAGTCGTCGCGCGCGCGCAGCGTGGCCTTCGCGTCCTCGTGCAGCTGCGCGTCGTCGATCGCGAGCGCGGCGCGCGTGCCGTAGTCCTGCGCGAGCGCGATCTCCGCGTCGGCGCGCCACTTCGACGGCGTGCCGGTCTCGATCAGCGAGAGCGCGCCGATCGTCCTGCCGCGGGCGCGCAGCCCGATCGTCGCGATCCCGCGCACGCCGAGGATGCGCGCCGCATCGGCCCCGGCGTCGCTCGAGAGCCCGAGCAGCTCACCGACGCGCTCCGGCGAGACGTCGATCGCGACGTCCGTCTCGCCCTCGCCGAGCGCGCGAGCGAGCGGCGATCCCGGCACGACGCGCGGCACGTCGCGCGCGATCGCGCTCGCGATCCCCGCCGACGCGTCCGCGGCGGTCGCGACCGCGGCGCGCCGTGCCGATCCGTCACCCGCGACGAGGTGCAGCACGCTCCACGACGCGAGCCGCGGCAGCGCGGCGCGCGCGGCGGCGCGGAGCGTCTCCTCGAGATCCTCGGGATCGACGAGCGCGCGGCTCGCGTCGGCGGTGAACGCGAGTCGCTCGCGCGCTGCGTCGGCCTCCGCGCGCGCGCGGCGCTCGAGCGCGAGCAGGCGCGCGCGCTCTTCCTCGGTGCGCTTGCGCGCGGTGATGTTCTCCACGATCGCGAGGAACACCGGCGGCGTCTCGGTCCGCGAGAGCCGGATGCGCGCCTCGACCGGGTAGCTCGTGCCGTCCTTTCGCACGTGCTCGGTCTCGAGCACCACGTGATCGCGCTCGCCCGTGCGCAGCGGCTCGAGGAGCTGCTCGAGCGCGGCGGCGCTCGGCGCGCGCCAAAGCTCGGTGATCTTCGCGCCCCGCAGCTCCGCGCTGCGGTACCCGAGGTTCCGCAGCGCGCTCGCGTTCTCCTGCAACAGCACGAAGCTCGCGGCGTCGAACGCGTAGACCTCGATCGGCGCGTCATCGACGATCCGGCCGAGCCGCGTCGTGACCTCCTCGGCGCGCCGCACCTGCGTCACGTCCTGCAGCGCGAGCACCGCGACGGCGGGCTCGGCGTGCGCGGCCGGCAGCAGCGCGCCGTGCACGAGGAGCTCGCGCCGCCCCGCGGCCGTGCTCGCGGCGAGCTCCACGCCCTCGAGCCGCTCGCCGCGTGCGATGCGCGCGATCGGCGTGTCGCGCTCGGGAAGCGGGCGGCCGCGCAGGTCCGTGCACACGATCGTGCTCTCGCCTTCGCGCGCGAAGCGCCCCGCGGCGAGGCGATCCGCGGCCTCGTTCGCGAACGTGATGCGCGCGTCGCTCGGCTCGACGAGGACCAGCGGGACCGGCGCGAGATCGAGCACGCGCTCGAGCCGCCGCTGCTCGGCGAGGGCCTCCGCGGAGCGCTCCTCCGCGCGCTCCTGCGCGTCCTGCGCCGCGTGCCTCGCGGCGACGTCGGCGCGGCGCTGCTTCAGCTGCCCGTGGACCGCCTGTCCGAGCTTCCCCGCGGCCCCCAGCACCAGCACGAGCTGCAGGATCGCGGCGTCGCCCTCGATCGCGATCGTGAACACGATGAAGAGCGCGCCCGCGGAGATCGCCGCGACGAGCGGGCTCCATGCGGGCATCGGGAGATCGTGCTCCTGCACGTCCGAGTACCACGCCCACGCGAGCATCCCCGCGCCGTGCGCCGCGAGCGCGATCGCGACGAGCAGCGGCATCTCGACGCCGTAGCGCTCCAGCATCGGCACCGACATCGAGAACGCGAGCATCGACGCGAGCGCCAGCCCGAGCGTCAGCGCGCTCGCGATCGCGACCGCCGCGCGCGCTCGCGATCGCGCGGCGAAGAGCGCGATGCTCGCGCCCTGCGCCGCGAGGCACGCGGCGGTCCCGAGCGCGAGCTCCATGTACGGCGCGGCGATCGCGGCGCGATCGCCCTCGAGCAGCGCGTCGAGCGACCGGAACGTCGCGAGCGCGCCCACGCTGGCGAGCGCGACGCCGCCGATGCCCGCCGCGAGCCGCGCGCGGGCCGGACCGAGCATCGCGAGGCTGCTCGCGCCGAGGAGCAGCAAGCACGCGACCGCCGCGATCGACGGGCGTCTCCCGAGATCGAACGGCTGGAGCAGCAGGTCGAGGTCGAACGCGTGGCCCAGCGCCCCGAGCACGCCCGCGCCCAGCGCGACCAGACCGGCCGCACGCGCGAGGGGATCCCACCTCGTCGTCCGAGTCGCCTCCGCGGAGCGCATCGCTGCGAGCCGGCACGAAGCAGGCGTCGTGCCCCACGTCACGGCCACGTACGCGTGGAGCGAACGACGAGCGCGCGAGGCAGCGCGCTACGTCTGACGAATCTCGTCGCTGGCGCGCCGGCGATCGCACGCGCGATCCGTGTAGCCGGTGTCTGCGGGCGCTACGTGACGATCACGTGGGAGCGTCGGATGGCTCGCGCAGTCTCGCTGGCGTCGATCGTGGACCAGCTCCCTGCCGCGATGGTCGTGTGGGACGGGCGAGGTCGCGTCCGCGACGCGAACCGCGCGTTCTACGCGATGCTGGGCCACCCGAGCGATCCGCCGCCGGAGCTCGACTACTGGAGCATCAGCGCGGGCGCGCAGAAGCAGTGGGAGCTCAATCGACTGCAGGCGCGGCGCGGTGAGCCCTACGACAAGGAGCTCATCACCGCGAGCGGCGAGCGCATCTCGGTGCGCGTGACCGGCGGGCTCGTCGGCGAGGAGCCGGACGGCGACGTGCTCTTCGCCGCGACGATGGTGCGCACCGGCGACGGGCGCCTCGGGTCCGAGGAAGAGCACGAGCGCACGATGCGGCGCCGCAACGAGCTCTACCTGCGGCTCGCGACGAGCCTGCTCGCGGCGCGCGGCGATCTCGCGGGCGCGATCCGCGAGGTCACCGAGGCCGCGGCGGAGGCGATGGGCGTGAAGCGCACCTCGGTGTGGCTCTACGATCCGAGCCGCACGAAGATCGTCTGCCAGGATCTTTTCGAGGTCGAGCAGGCGCAGCACTCCGCGGGGGCCGAGATCTTCGCGTGCGATCACCCCGACTACTTCGAGGCGCTCGCGGAGGATCGCGCGATCGTCGCGGACGACGTGCAGACGCACATCGCGACGCGCGAGCTCGCGCCGGAGTACCTGCGCCCGCTCGACATCGTGTCGATGCTCGACGCGCCGGTGCGGTTCTGCGGGCAGCTCGCGGGCGTGCTCTGCTTCGAGCACTGCGGCGCGGCCCGCCAGTGGGACCACGACGACGTGCAGTGCGCCGCGTCGATGGCCGACTTCGTGGGGCGCGCGCTCGAGGCCGCGGAGCGCGTGCGCGCGGAGCAGGAGCTCCAGCGCGCGAACGAGGAGCTCGAGCGGCGCATCGTCGAGCGCACCGAGGCCGTCCACGCGCGCGACGAGTTCCTCTCGATCGCCTCGCACGAGCTGCGCACCCCGCTCACGCCGCTGAAGCTGCAGATGCAGCTCCTCGCCGCGGCCGCGGACCGCAGCGCGTGGCTCCCGAACACGAAGGACATGCTGCGCTCCTCGCTGCGCCAGGTCCGGCGCCTCGAGGATCTCGTCTCGACCTTGCTCGACGTCACGCGCGCGAGCGCCGGACGCCTCGAGATGAAGCCCGCGCACACCGACCTCGCGGTGATCGCGAGCGAGGTCGTCGAGCGCTTCCGCGCTGCGGGCACGACCGGTGGCTCCACGATCGCGCTCTCGATCGAGCCGCGCTCGATCGAGGGCACGTGGGATCCGCTTCGCGTCGATCAGGTGCTCACGAACCTGCTCTCGAACGCGATCAAGTACGGCGAGGGACGCCCGATCGACGTGCACGTCGTCGGCACGCCCTCGACCGCGCGCATCGAGGTGCGCGATCACGGCATCGGCATCGCGGAGCCCGACCTCGAGCGCATCTTCGAGCGCTTCGTGCGCGCATCGTCGGCACGCAGCTACGGCGGGCTCGGCCTCGGCCTCTACATCGCGCACCAGATCGTGAGCGCGCACGGCGGGACCATCGTCGTCGCGAGCACGCCGGGGCAGGGCTCGACGTTCGTCGTCGAGCTGCCCCGGCGGCTGCGCGCGCCCGCCCCCGAGGTCACCGTGCACGCGTAGCGCTCACTCCGAGCTGCGGAGGAGGCGCGCCGCGTCGACGTAGAGCCCGCGCGTCTGCGAGAAGTCGTGCCGCAGATCGAGCAGCCCGAGCATGTCCCAGTGATCCCACCCGCGTCGGCGCTCGACGAGCTGCCAGACGCCGCTGCGGATCGTGCCGTCGAAGCGCGCGACGACGTCGGTCGACGCCGCGTGCGGCCCGTCCATCGCGAGCGTGTTCACGATGCCGTCGTTCTCCCAGAGGCTGCGCGCGTCCACGCCGGCGACCTGGTAGTTCCCCATGAACGCGGTGAAGCCCCAGAGGAAGAGGTTCGTCTCGCTCATCGGCCGGTGATGGCCCGCGAGCGGGATCGGCAGCGACGTGTGGTTCGACCACGAGAAGTAGACGACGTCGGGCCGTGCGCGCGCCCAGCGGTTGAGCTCCGCCGCGCCGTCGAGCGAGAGGTCGTAGAACGCGGTGTCGAGGTTGTCCGCGTCGAGCATCGTGTGCGTGATGCGCTCGAAGTACGCGGTGAGCGGCTCGCTCGCGGCGCGCGGCGCGAGCCCGAACTGATCGAGCTTGAAGTCGTAGAGCCCGCTCGCGCCGAGCGTGTTCACCGCGACCGCGAGCCCCGCGATGAGCCCGTTCGGGTTCAGATCGTTCTGCAGCGCGTGCGCGAGCGTCGATCCGTCGTTCGCGCCCGAGAGCGTCGCGACGCCGTGCACCCACTGCGGCCCGCCGCCCGCGAAGAGCGGCGAGAGCGGCGGCTCGCCGTCGGGGCACTCGCCCGCGGGGCATGCCGCGCGCTCCGCCCCGTCGCCGTCGGCGAGGAGCGCGATCAGCACGCGCGCGGTCTGCGATCCCTGGCTGTGCGCGATGACGTTCACGCGCTGCACGTCTCCGTCCGGGCCGACCTCGCCGAGGCCCGGCAGGAGCGCGTCGTAGGTGCGCCCGAAGCGCGCGTGTCGATGCTCGCGCGAGTGCGCGACGCCGTAGTCGACGGTGCCGCCGACGAGCTGCGCGTACATCTCTGCCGCGCGATCCCAGTTGCTCGAGAGAGGACCGACCGCGACCGTCACCGTGTCGAACCCCTCGGCGCGCAGCTCCGCCTCGAGGTCGCGGGTGCCACCGAAGTGCTTCCAGCCGAGCAGCTCGTCGCGGCCCCACCCGAAGAAGCCGTGCAGCAGCACGACCGGGTTGTGATCGAGCGCGCCGACCGCCGCGTCCCCTCCGTGCAGCGCCGCTCCCGGCGCCTCCTCCGTGCCTCCGCCGCTGCCCCCTCCGCAGCCGGCGATCAGCGAACAAGCCAAGAGCGTGTGCCACCCCTTCCCACGCAAGCCGAGCATATCGAGCCTCCTATTCCAGACGGACCGCTCCCCTCGCGCGCGCTCCATGCGCGCACGTCACCTCGCGCGCGCGACCGACGCCGCGCGCACGAGACCCCTGTCGAGCGCGCGGGATCCGCGCGCACGAGTGCCTACCGAGCGCGCGCGAGGCGCGCTCGGATTCGTTGGAGCTCCAACGATCTCGACTACGACGCTTCGTGCACGATCGGCGGCGGCTCGTCGCTGCGGAAGCGCGAGACGTCGCGCGTCGCGTCGAGGATCCGCGCGCCGCGCCGCGACACCAGCAGCGCCTCGGTCGCGGCGAGCATCTCGCGATCCGAGAGCACGCGCCGCTCGTGCAGCGCGCCGATCAGCAACATCCCGATCTCGCGCACGATCGACGACGCGTAGTCCTGCTCCCACACCGCGTGCATCGCGCCGCGCACCGCGCGCGCCTGCTCGTCGTAGAGCCGCTTCAGCTCGCCGTACGTGATCATCGGGTCGCGCTCGATCGCGTCGTTCGCGGCGTGCACGGTCTCGTCGTACGCATCGACGATCGAGTCGTGCGACTCGCTCCAGAAGCGCGGCCCCGCGACGCGGTTGCCCGCCTCCTCGCGGCGCAGCTGGTACGCCGCCTGGAACGCCGCGCCGGTGCCCGAGCTGCCGAGCACGACCGTCACGTAGAACGCGTGCGGGATCGCCACCGCGCGCTGCGCGATCGCCTCGAGCGCGATCGCCGCCTCCGACGACGCGAGCCGTCGCTCGGGATCCTCGCCCTCGAGGATCACCTCGAGCGCGAAGCGCGAGAGCGGCGCGTGCAGGAACCGCGAGCAGCGCTTCGCGAGCGCGATCGCGAGCTGCCGCTGCTCCTCCGGCACCGAGCCGTGCAGCACGTAGCGACGCCGCGAGAAGAAGAGCTCCGCGTACGTCGGCCAGTGCAGCAGCCACCCCGCGTACGCCGAGAGCGCCTCGCGCAGATCCGCCGCGACCGCGAGCTGCCGCTTCGCGACGTCGCGTTTCGGGATGCGCGCGAGCGACTCCACGAACTCGCGCTCCATCCCGTCGAGGTAGCGGAGCAGCGCGCGCAGGTACGGCACGACACCCCACTTCTCGGGATCGGGATCCGGCGTCGACGGCGCGCCCGCGCCGAGCATGTAGTCGGTCGGAGTGACGAACGCGACGGGCGCCGCGATCGACTCCTCGAACTGCGTGACCACCTCGCACTCCGCGATCGCGCGGCTGTACGGCATCGCCTCGATCGCGCGATCCCCGAGCGCCGAGAGCGCGGCGCGCTGTCGGGGCGCGGCGACGCGTCGCGCGAGCTCGCGCTGCAGCGTGCCGCGGATGGTGCGCATCTCGTCGTCGGTCGCGCCGAGCTCCGCGAAGTACAGCTCGAGCGCGGTGGGATCGCGCAGCACCGTCTTGCCCTGGAGGAAGTTGCGGAACGTCATCGCGCTCGCGGGGCGCCCGCGCTCCGTCGCGTTCGCCCAGTACGCCTGCAGCACGGCCTCGCCGAGCGCGTGGTAGCCGAGACGGCTCGTCTCGAAGCGGCGCGCGAACGTCCTGCGGATGCCTTCGAGCGTGGTGAGATCGTCGCGTTCGCCGGGGCTAGACATGTCGTTCCTCGGAGGCGGGGTCGGTCGTCGTCAGGCCCTCGCGCATGCGGCGCTCCAGCCGTGCGCGCGAGCGCTGGCGCCGTGCTTCGTGCTCGGCGCGCGCGCGGGCTTCGCTCACCGCGCGCTCGAAGTGGGGGCTCAGCGCGTGGAGGTCGTCCGTCGCGCTGCGCGAGAGGTTGTGGTGGCCGGGCACCATGCACGTCGCGATCGCGCCCTGCGCGCTCCGCAGCCGCGCCAGCGCGCGCTCGATCTGCCCACGGCACGCGCTCGGCGCGAGCCAGCTGTCGTCCTCGCCCCAGAGCGCGAGCGCCCACGCGAGCTCGTTGTGGACGAGCGAGCGCGCCACGAAGCGCGTGAAGCGCACGAGCTCCACCTCGCTCGTCCGCTGGAGCAGCCCGAACTCGCCGACCTGTCTGAGCGCGGAGTCGACGCCCTCGTGGTCGTCGAGATCGCGCAGCGTCCACGAGAGCGTCTCGTCGTCGGCCGCGCGCAGGTCGGCGAGGATGTACGCGGTGATCGCGAGCTGCAGCGCGCGCACCACGCGCGTCGCGCAGCGCACGAGCCACGTAGGCACGACGCCGCGCTCCACCGCGTCCGTGTACGCCGTCGCGAGCGCGCCGAACCCCGCGATCGTCTCGACGATGCGCGGCAGACGCCGCGGCCGCGCGAGCGGCGGTGAGAGCGCGACGCACGACACCGCCTTGCGCTTCTCGTCGGCGATGCGCGCCGCCGCCTCGAGCGCGAGCGCGCCGCCGCGGCTGAGCCCCACCAGCACGAAGGGCCCGCTCGACGCATCGATCAGCGGCTCGATCGAGGCCCAGATGCGCGGGCTCAGCGTCGCGAGATCCTCGTACGCGAGCGGGTCCGACGGACCGTCGACGACGAAGTGCCGCGGCGCGCGCAGCGCGGGGCACGCCCGCACGAGCCGCGCGATGCCGGGCAGCGGGCCGTGCCGCGTCTCGCCGGTCCCCACGAAGTGCAGGACGATCATCGAGTCCACGCAGCGGAGCGGCTCGGAGGGCGCACCGTCGAGCCAGCGCGGATCGATCTCGTGCACTCCGTCCGCGACGCGTCGCAGCGGCGACGGCCGTGGATCGCTCGCGCGTGCGCGACGCGTCGCTTCGCGCACCGCGCGCAGATGGCGCAGCCGCACGTGCGGCGCGCAGCGGACCAGGCCCCACACCGCGCGAGCGCTCTGCCACGCGAGCCGCGACCACGACAGCGCAGGCCGCTCCCCTTGTGCCGACGAGGTGCTCATCAGCGTTCCCTCCCCCTGCGAAGCGGAATCTAGATGATCCGTACAACAGTTGGAAGATCAAATTATACGATTCATATTTCGCGCCGCGCGCGACGTGTTCACCGGTCGCGCGCCGTCGCCGTCGCTGGCGACCCCGGGGCTCCTCTGCTCTCATGCGCGCGCGATGACCCTCGACCTCGCCGTGCTCGTCTCCGGCCGTGGCTCCAACCTCCGCGCGATCTGTGCGGCCATCGACGCGGGGCGCTGCGACGCGCGCATCGCCGGCGTGCTCGCGGATCGCTCGCAGGCCGACGCGCTCGCGTTCGCGGCCGAGCGCGGCATCCCGACGCGCGTGTGTCGTCCCAAGGATCACGCGTCGCGCGAGGCGTGGGACGCGGCGCTCGCCGACGAGGTCGCGTCCTTCGCGCCGGGCCTCGTCGTGCTCGCGGGCTTCATGCGCATCGTCGGGCCCGCGATGCTCGCGCGGTTTCCGTACCGCATCGTCAACGTGCACCCCGCGCTGCTCCCCGCGTTCCCCGGCACCGACGGACCCGCGCAGGCGGTCGCCGCGGGCGTGCGCCTCAGCGGGTGCACCGTGCATCTCGTCGACGCGGGCGTCGACACCGGGCCGATCCTCGCGCAGGCCGCGGTGCCGGTGCTGCCGAGCGACGACGCGAGCACGCTCCACACGCGCATCCAGGCGCAAGAGCATCGCGTCTTCCCCGCGGTGATCGACGCGATCGCGCGCGGATGGATCGTGCCCGGCGCGCGCCCGAGCTTCGCGCCGAGCTGTCCGTTCGGCGAAGGAGCGCTGGTGTGCCCCGCGCTCGTGTGATCGCGCTCGCGGCGCTGCTCGCGTCGTGCGGCTCGAGCGCGCCGCCGGTCGCGCAGCCAGTCGCCGTCGTCGATCCCGCGGACGACGCGTGGACGCATGCGTGCGACGCGGGCCCGGTGCGCGAGCGCCTCGAGCGCTTCCGCCAGCTCGATCTCCAGCGCGCGCGAGCGCGCGGTGAGGTACGCACCGTCACCGCGCTCGAGGCGTGGTGCCCGCGCGGGTGCGAGCGCGGGCCGATCGCGCCGCTCGATCAGGACGCGCGCGCGGTCGCGATCGATGCCGCGCGACGCGCGATCGAGCGCTGCGGCGAGCGCGACGCGATCGCGCTGACCACCGAGCTGGTGCGCTTCCAGACCGTCGCGGCGATCGCGCCGCCCGCGAGCAACCCCGAGCACGCGCGCCTCGCGGCGTGGCTCGCGCGGTGGAGCGAGGACGCGGGGCTCGCGTTCCGCGTCTCGGGCGAGCACGACGCGTGGGAGATCGAGCTCGCCGGACAGCGCGACGAGCGCGCGCTCTCGTACGTGTTCCACGCCGACGTGGTGCCGGTGAACGAGCCGCCGAGCGTGATCGCGAGCGATGCCGTGCCGAGCGGATGGACCGTCCCGCCGTTCGAAGCGCGCGTCGTCGACGGGCGCCTCTACGGCCGTGGCACCGAGGACGACAAGGGGCCGATCGCGGCCGGCATGATCGTGCTCGCATCGCTGCGCGACGCGGGGATCGCGCCCGAGGCCGGATCGATCGTGCTCGCGCTCGGCACCGCGGAGGAGCACGACTGGGAGCCGATGCGCCGCTACGCCGCGAGCGCGCCGCGCGCGCGTCACGTGGTCTCGGTCGACGCGTCGTACCCGGTCGTCGCGGCGGAGAGCGGGTTCGTCGCGTGGGGGATCGTGGTGCCCGCGATCGAGCTGCGACGCACCGAGCGCCGCGCCGTCGCGCTCGACGCGCGCGCGGGGCTGTTCCTCACGCAGATCCCGGACGAGGCCGAGCTCGTGGTGCGCCCGCCGCGCGGCGTGGCGATCGACACCTGGATCGAGAGGGCGCGCGAGGCCGCGCGGATCGAGCTCGAGGCCCGCCGCGAGCCCGCGTATCGGATCGACGTCGACACGATCGAGCGCGAGGGCGAGCGCGTCGTGCGCATCGTCGCGCGCGGTCGCTCCGCGCACTCGTCGGTGCCCGAGGAGGGCCACAACGCGCTGTGGCTGCTCGCCGGGCTCGCGTCGCGGCTCGACCTCGCGCCCGGCGCGATCCCCGGCGCGCTCGCGATCGTGCGCGCGCACTTCGACGGAGATCACTTCGGAGAGCGGCTCGGCGTCGGCTACGAGGACGACTTCATGGGCCCGCTCACGTCCGCCGCGACGCTGCTCCGCACGAGCGCGGACGGTGGCGTGACGCTCCAGGTCAACATGCGCCGCCCGCGCGGCCCGAGCGCCGACGAATTCCGCGCGCGCCTCGACGCCGCCCTCGAGCGCGTGCGCGCCGAGCACCCGAGCGTGCGTGCGACCGACGACGTGCACGTCGGCGATCCCCACGTCGCGGATCTCGAGGGCGAGCTCGTGCCCACGCTGTTGGCGGTGTGGCGCAGCGCGCGCGACGAGCCCGGCGCGATGCCGATCTCGATCCGCGGGGGGACCTACGCGCGCTTGTTCCCCGGCGCGGTCGACTTCGGTCCTTCACTGCCCGGCCATCGCTACGCGGGGCATGGCGCCGACGAGCACATCGGGCTCGAGGCGCTGCACACGACGACGCGGATGCTCTTCGACGCCGCGCTGCGCCTGACCGGCGAGACCGACTAGCGCGCTACCGCGCGAGCCCCACGCGCCGCCGCGCGAGCAGGCAGTTCGCGCTGCCGACCGTGAAGTCGCGACACGTGCGCGGCCGATCGTCGTACACGCGACACGCGTAGCGCGCGCGCTCGCTGCCGTCGCCCTCGAGCGCCGGGCAGCGCCCGCCGGGGCGCGGGATCTCGAGCACGTCGTCGCGCACCACCACGAGCTCGGGGTGGCGTCGCGCGACGCGCTCGCGCCCGTGCAGCAGCAGCGTGTCGAACGCCTCGCGGCAGCACGCGCCGCATGCCTGGCAGTCGAGCGTCGCGAGCTCCCAGCGCTCGCACGCCGATGACGACGCGCGCGTGGGACGCTCGGCCTGCAGACAGCGCCTGCCGGTGCCGTGACGCGCCGCCCACGCGCAGGTCCCACAGGTCTCGTGCTCGCCCGGCGTCCCCGCGGCTGCCAGCGGGAGCTCGGTCGTCGGATGCCGCGGTCGCGCCGGCTCGACCCGCGACCACGACGAGCCCGGCGCGTGCGCGCCGTGCGCCGCGGTCGCATGCGCGATCGCCGCCGTCGCGTGCAGCGCCTCGAGCAGGTGCGGCGCCCACGGCCGCTGCGTGCTGCGCACCGACGCGAGCCGCGCGAGCGGCACCGAGGGGTCGTCTTGGGGCGCGAGCGGGTCGGGCCCCAGCGCGTCCCAGAACAGCCGGAAGTCCGTCGTCGGCGCGAGCACGCCCGCGAGCCCGAGCGGCCGCGTGAGCAGCGCCTGCAGGCGCAGGCACGCGTGCTCGCGCACCACGTCGCGGTCGCTCTCGTTGTCGAGCCCCCAGTCGGGCTGCTCGAACGACTCGGGGCCCTGCACCAGCGAGTGGCAGAGCTCGTGGAAGATCATCTGCGCGAGCGAGTCGTCGGCATCGAGCTCGGGCGGCGTCGCGATCGCCAGCGTGCCGCGCCCGTCGGTCGTCGCGTACGCGCCCTCGAGCCGCACCACGCGCAGGCCGATGCGCTCGGCGCAGGTGATCCAGACACGGTCGAGAGGGTCCTCGTAGCGGTGCGTGACGGCGCGCATCGAGCGGCGGTGGGGAAGAGGGCTGTCATAGCACCGCGTCCGGTCGTGTACCTTCGCGCGTCGGATGGGCCTGCTCTCGGATCTCGGCCTCGGCGCGGCGCGCTCGCTCCGCACACGCCTCGGCGCGCGCGGCGCGCTGCGCGTGCTCTCGCCGATGATCGCGAGCAGCGATCCGAGCCCCGCGCGCGCCGCCGCGATCGTCGTCGCGCTCGAGTGCGCGGCCGAGGTCGGCGACGCGGACGCGCTCGAGTCGCTCGCGACGTGGTGGGCCGTCGAGCACGTCGGCGCGCGCACCGCCGACGTCGCCCCGGTGATCGCGTCGCTGCTCCGCACCTCGAAGCCGCTCGCGCGCGTGCTCGCCGACGCCGAGGTGCTCCGCCGCGATCACCCGCTCTCCCGCGCGCTCCGCGCCGTGGTGCACGAGCAGAGCGGCGCGCTCGACGACGCCGCGGCGGACTGGCGCTCCGCCGCGAGCGAGGCCGAGCGCGCCGGAGATCCACGCCGTGCGCGCGCGGCGCGCGTCGAGCTCGCGCGCCTCCTCGCGCGGCAGTCGGGCCGCAAGCTCGACGCGGCGCGCGTGGCCTCGTCGATCCCCGAGGACGACGCCGGCGCGCGCGAGCGCCTCGTGCTCGCGATCGCGCGCCTCGGCGAGACGGGGCGGTACGCGCGGGTGCGCGGGCTCGACGCGCTGGTCGAGCTCGCGTCGCAGCGCGACGAGACGATCGCGCGCGCCGCGATCCGCGCCGCGTGCGCCCACGCCGACGAGTCGGGCGCGGCGCTCACCGGCGTCGAGCTCGAGCGCGTGCGCAGCGCGGCCGCGAAGTGGCCCGACCCACACGAGCGCGCCCGTGTGCTCGCCACGCTCGACGCGATCGCCGCGACGGTGGACACCGACGACGCCGCGCGCAGCGCCGCCCTGGTGCGCGCCGCCGCGGTCGACG
This sequence comes from Sandaracinus amylolyticus, assembly GCF_000737325.1. NCBI lineage: Bacteria > Pseudomonadati > Myxococcota > Polyangiales > Sandaracinaceae > Sandaracinus > Sandaracinus amylolyticus. Next base: position 5,204,055 of record NZ_CP011125.1, on the reverse strand, counting down.
ACACGACGCGCGCCCAGCTCGAGCGCGCGCGCGCCGTGCTGAGCGGCGGCGCGGTGGGCCCGCGGCCTTCGCGCGACGCGGGCACGTGGTGCGCGCTCGCGGTGATCGCATCGCTGCGCGCCGGCCGTGACGACGACGCGCGCGATCGGGTGCGCGAGCTCCGCGCGATCGGGGTCGGCGACGGTGAGCCCGCGGCGTGGACCGCCGCGTGGTGCGCGCTCGCGCGTCCCGCGACCCGCCCCGACGCGATCGCGCTGGCCGAGGCGCTGCTCGCGACGCGCGGCACGCCGCCGCGCGGCTTCTTGCACATCGCGTCGCACCTCGAGCACGCCGGCGCCGAGACGCTCGCGCTCCGCGCGATGGCGCGCGCCCACGAGCAGCGCGAGCCCGGCGCGAAGGAGCGCCGCATCGAGGCCCTGGTCCGCGCGGGATGGCGCGCGTGGAGCGAAGGTCGCCGCGACGACGCACGCGAGCACCTCCTCGAGGCGCGCGCCGCGCGTGGGTGAGCGGTACCCTTCGAGCGTGCGCGTCGCCGTCCTCTTCCTTCTCCTTCTCGTCCCATCGCTCGTGCGCGCGCAGGCGCCCGACGCCTGCAGCCCCGAGGATCCCGACGCGTGCGCCACCGCGGGCCGCGCGTACGAGGAGGGCACCGGCGTCGCTCGCGACCTCGCGCGCGCCGCCGATCTCTACCGCCGCGGCTGCGCGAGCCGCCACGCCGAGTCGTGTCGCCGCCTCGGCGCGATGCAGCTCCTGGGCGTCGGCGTGCCCCAGGATCCCGCGCAGGCGCGCGTGCAGTTCCAGACCGCGTGCGAGGCCGGCGACGCGCAGGCGTGCTTCGATCTCGGGCGCATCATCGAGCGCGGCATCGGTCGCGAGGCGGACTTCACGCGCGCTCGCGGGTTCTACGAGCGCGGCTGTCGCCAGGGCCACGGCGCGTCGTGCACCCACGTCGGCCGCATGCTCTCGGGCAGCAGCGGCGCGCGCGAGCTGCGCGAGTCCGCCGCGCTGCTCGAGATGGGCTGCGCGCTGAACGACGCGCCCGCGTGCACGCTGCTCGGGTGGATGCACGCCGAAGGGCGCGGCGTGGCCCGCGACGCCGCCCGCGCGCTCGAGCTCTACGAGCTCGCGTGCGATCAGGACGACGCCGCCGGCTGCGAGCAGCTCGGCGCGATGCTGCGCGAAGGGCAGGGCGTCCCCGCCGATCCCCGCCGCGCCGAGCGCTCCCTCCGCCGCGCCTGCGACGCGGAGCGCGCGCCTGCGTGCAACGACCTCGGGTTGTTGCTCGAGGAGGCGCGCGGCGGCGCCCAGGCCGCGCCGTTCTTCGAGCGCGCGTGCGAGGGCGGCGAGCTCGTCGGCTGCGTGAACCTCGGACGCCTGCACGACGAGGGCGCCGGCATCCCCGCCGATCCGACGCGCGCCGCCGCGCTCTACGATCGTGCGTGCCGCGGCGGCGATGGCCTGGGCTGCGTCAGCCTCGGCCTGCTGCGCGAAGAAGGGCGCGGCGCGACCCGCGATCTCGAGGCCGCGGCGCGCCTCTTCCGCGACGCCTGCCAGCGCCACGAGCGCCTCGGCTGCATCCACCTCGGTCGCATGCACGACGACGGTCGCGGCGTCGCGCGCGATCCCGCGGAGGCGGTGCGCCTCTTCCGCCGCGCGTGCGACGAGGGCGATCTCTACGGCTGCGCGAACCTCGGCTGGATGCTCGAGCGCGGGCGCGGCGTGCCCGCCGACGCCGCGCGCGCCGCCGAGCTCTACGGTCGCGCGTGCGACGGCGGTGATCTGCTCGGCTGCGCGAACCTCGGCGCGCTGCACGAGGACGGTCGCGGCGTCACCCGCGACCTCACGCGCGCGATCGCGCTGTACACCCGCGCCTGCGACGGCGACGAGCTCTACGGCTGCACGCTGCTCGGCCTCGCGCACCGCCACGGCACCGGGGTGGCGCAGGACGATCGGCGCGCGCTCGAGCTCTTCACGCGCGCGTGCGACGGCGGCGATCTGCGCGGCTGCAACGCGCTCGGGTACCTGCGCGAGCGCGGCCTCGCGACGGCCGCCGACGTCGGCGCCGCGGCGCGCCTCTACCAGCGCGCGTGCGACGGCGGCGTCGCGCCCGGATGCACGAGCCTCGGCGCGCTCTACGTGCGCGGGGAGGGCGTCACCCGCGCGCCGGCGCAGGGCGCGGTGCTGTTCCGCCAGGCGTGCGACGCGGGCCACGCGCTCGCGTGCAGCAACCTCGGCGCGCTGTACGAGAGCGGCACCGGCGTCGCGCGCGACGCGCGGCTCGCGACCGAGCTGTTCCGCCGCGCGTGCGCCGGCGGCTACGCGGCAGCGTGCGAGCGCCCCGGCGCGCGCTGACGCCCGGCGGCGCAGGAAGCGCGGCGCCGGGCACAGGGTGTTCGGTGTCGCGGACAGGTCGCGCGGCGTCGGGCACAGGAAATCGGCGTCGGGGACAGGAAATCGGCGTCGGGGACACGAAATCGGCGTCGGCGACAGCTCGCGCGGCGTCGGGGACAGGACAGCGGCGTCGGCGACAGCTCGCGCGGCGTCGGGCACAGGACAGCGGCGTCGGCGACAGGTCGCGCGGCGTCGGGCACAGGACGGCGGCGTCGGCGACAGCTCGCGCGGCGTCGGGCACAGGACAGCGGCGTCGGCGACAGCTCGCGCGGCGTCGGGCACAGGACAGCGGCGTCGGCGACAGCTCGCGCGGCGTCGGGCACAGGACAGCGGCGTCGGCGACGGCTCGCGCGGCGTCAGGCACAGGACAGCGGTGTCGGGGACAGCTCGCGCGGCGTCGGGCACAGGACAGCGGCGTCGGCGACAGCTCGGGCGGCGTCGGCGCGAGCGGGACGGTCTTTGCGACGGGTCGGGCGGTGGTTGCGACGGCGCGCGCAGCGTCCGCGCGCGTCTCAGCGCCGCTCGGTCACCACCCCGATCGACGGCAGGCGCTCGACCGCGTTCTCGATGCGCTCGAGCTCCGACGCGATCCCGTCGAGGGCGCGCCGCGTGTCCTGCGCGCCCTTCGTCTCGCCGAGCTTCTCGAGGGGCTCGCGCACCTTCGTGCGCAGCGCGCCCATCAGCCGATCGCGCTCCGCGAGCTGCAGCCCGCGCACCTCGTCGGCGCGCGACGGAACGAAGTCGCTCAGCGAGCGCTCGATCGCGACGCTCCACGCGACCAGCCCCGCGACCCGCCGCGCGAGGTACGTCGGATCGTCGAGCCGCTGCGCGCCGAGCTCCTGCGTCTGCGCGGTCTCGAGCAGCGCCTGCGTCTCGTTGTAGACGCGGCGCCACGCGACCGCGTCGCTCGTGTCCCACGCGGCGCGGCCGCGCGCGTCGAGATCCTCGATCCGGCGCTCCCACGTCGTCGCGTCCATCCCGAGCAGCGCGCCCTGCGCGCGGTAGACGGTGCGGCGCAGCGCGTCGAGCACGTGCTCGAACCGGTGGAGCGGCGGCGACAGCTCGCCACCTCCGGCGGTCTTGAACTCGTCGATCAGGTGGCGCAGCTGCGTCGCGAGCGCGGAGAGCTTGTCGGGATCGGTGCCCACCACCTCGCGCAGCCCGGCGGAGAGCGGCTCGGCCTCGCGGCGGAACGCGTGCGCGTCGCGTCCCCACAGACCGCGCGCGACCTCCTCGCTCTCCGCGAGCAGCGCTTCGATCTCCTCGGCGCTCGCCGGCGTCGCGGCCGCGGGCTCGACGCGCGCCCAGAGCTCGCGCCCGGCGACCTCGGCGCGCGCCTCGAGCCGCATCGCTTCGTCGCACTTGAGCTCGAGCGTCACCGGCGTGCCCACCGGCAGATCCGCGGGCACCTCGAGCATCAGGGTCTTGATCGGAAGCCGGTTCTGGAGGAGGCGCAGCACCACCGCGCCGCTGCGATCCGACGTCGCGAGCTCGTGCGTGGTCGAGAGCGGCAGGCCCGAGCCGCGCGGGATCAGCACCTTCCGCTCGCGGCGCCCGGCGCGCAGCACCTCGAGCGCGATGTCCTTCGCGACGACCGAGGGCTGGCTGAGCGCGCTCGCGCGCGGCTTGAGCTCGCCGCGATAGAGCGCGAAGGGCAGCGACGCGAGCGCGCGGCCCGACGCGTCGCGCGCCTCGACGCGCGCGGCGTTCTCCTCCTCGCCGCCGAGCGCGCACTCGACGCGCACCGCGGCGGGCACGCTCGCGAGCTCCGCGCGTCCGAGCTCCGATCCATCCGCGCTCACCACGCCGAGCTCCGCGGTGCCCTCCGGCGCGCGCTCGAGCTCGAGCCCGACCCGGAGTCGCTCGCCGCGCCCGACCAGCGGCGTCGTGAAGCGCGCCTGCATCGCGTCGTCGCCGATGCGCAGCCCGCCGAGCTGCGCCGCGTGCACCGCCGCGCCGAGCGCGACGCAGGTGTCGACCTGGTCCTGCAGCGGCTGGACGCACTTGCTCTTGCCGGAGCACAGCGCCTCGGTGACGCGACGCACGACCATCGGCACCCGCGTGGAGCCGCCGACGAGCACGACGTGATCGACGTCCGCGAGGCCGACGCCCGCGACCTCCTTGCTGCGCGCGAGCGCGCGCTCGCAGCACGCGATGGTGGTCTCGACGAGATCGCGGATCGCCTCTTCGTGCTCGGCGCGCCCGAGCTCCATCTCGATCGACACGGGCTCGCCCGCCTGATCGATCAGCACGTCGGTCTTCGAGAGGTGCACGACGTCGCTCGTCGAGAGCGACTCCTTGACCTCCTGCGCGACGTGCACGAGCCGCGCGAAGCGCGCGGCGTCCTCGGCGCTGCCGCGCACGTCGAGCTCGAGCGCGTAGCCCTTGTCGACGAGCATGCGGCGCAGCCGCTCCGCGAAGCGGCGATCGAAGTCGTCGCCGCCGAGGAAGTTGTCGCCGTCGATCGCGAGCACCTGGTACTCGCCGCCGAGGCAGCGCAGCACCGAGACGTCGAAGGTCCCGCCGCCGAGGTCGTAGACGAGGAAGTTTCCCCCCGGGGGGGCTGCGCGCCCCCCCTGTCGACCCCCCGTCCCGTCGCCGAGCTGGCTCTTCCACGTGTGATAGATGGCGGCGGCGGTCGGCTCCTGGAGCACGGCTGCGACCTCGAGCCCCGCGAGCTCGCCGGCGCGACGCGTGGCCTCGACCTGCGGCGCGTCGAAGTACGCGGGCACGGTGATCACGGCGCGCGCGATCCGCACCTCGACGTCGCCCGAGCGCGCCTGGAGATCCTCGCGCATGCGCTCGCGCAGCTCGGCGAGGATCTTCGACGAGATCTCCTCGGGCGTGAGCTCGTGCGGGCCGACCGCGACCTTCACCGCCTGGCCCATGCGCCGCTTGATGGACTCGATGGGGCCCGGGGTCTGACCGCGCCGCGCGCGCGCCGCGCGACCGACGACGAACGCCTGCGCCTTCGGGTCCCACGCGACCGCGGAGGGCACGGTGCGCCGCCCGAAGCGATCGGCGTAGACGAGGATCTCGCGCTCGCTGGGCTCGAGCAGCGCGATCTCCGAGTTGGTCGTGCCGAGATCGATGCCGACGGCGCGATCGACGAACATGCGAGCTCTCTCCTGTGCGAGGGAAGCGGAGCATCGCACGCGCGCGGCGACGATGCGCGCAGCGAGCGTAAGGGAGATGCGCGCCGGCGCTCGCTAGAGCTGGGTGATGCACACCCGGCACTCGCGCGTGCTCGTCGCCGTCGTCGCGCTCGTGATCTCCACCGCCTGTGCGCCGGCTCGCGAGGCGGTGTCGCCCGACGCCGCGCGCGCGCTCGATGCCGCGACCGCGCCCGATGCGCAGCGCAGCGATGGGGGCGCGCGCGAGTCCGACGCGGCGCTCGATCCCGACGGCGGTGCGCGCGACATCGACGCGGACGCGCCCGATCCGATCGAGCGCTGCACCGGAGGCGACGACGAGGACGGCGACGGACGGATCGACTGCGCCGACGAGGACTGCGGCACCGACGCGGCGTGCGAGGCCGCGCCCGATCTCGTGGCGGACTGGGAGACCGGCGACCGCACGCAGTGGGACGGCCCGCTCGGCCGTGATCCCGACGCGCAGATCCAGGTGGTGAGCGACGTCGTGCGGCAGGGGCGCTACGCCGCGCGCTTCCAGGTGCGCCCGGGCGATCGCTATCGCACGACGAGCGGCGAGCGCGCCGAGGTGCACCTCTGGGACTATCGGCGCGAGCGCGAGGGCGACACCTTCTACTACGCGTGGTCGACGCTGTTCCCCGAGGGATGGCGAGCGCCGGAGCGCTGGGGGATCGTGATGCAGTGGCACGCGCACACGGACATCTCGCCGCCGCTCGCGTTCGACGCGGGCGCGAACGAGCTCGACCTCGTGTTCAGCTCGGGGAACATCGACAGCTGGTGGCCCGCCGAGTACGAGGAGAGCCATCGCGTGCTCGACGCGCTCTCGCCGGGGCGCTGGCACGACTTCATCGTGCGCATCGACTTCCGCGCGGACACGAGCGGGAGCGTCGAGGTGTGGCACCGGCTCGAGGGCGAGGCGGAGTTCGAGTCGGTGCTCGCGGTGCGCGACGTGCCGACGCTGCAGTGGTCGACCGACCAAGGGCGGATCCACGAGGGCTACGCGCAGCGCTGGGGCGACGGCTGGGTGAGCGGCGTCTGGGTCCAGCACGGGCTCTATCGCGCGGCGAGCAGCGCCACCGACGTCGTCTATCACGACGGGTTCTGCCGCGGGACGAGCTACGCGGCGGCGCGCGGCTGCTTCGACGAGTGATCGATCAGCGCCGGCCGAGCGGATCGGTCGGCGACGGCGGCGCGAGCAGCGCGCGCTCGTCGTCGGTCGGCGGAGGGAGGGCGGCGCGGGCGCGCGGGCGGGCGATCAGATCGGGCAGATCGAGCGGCGCGTCGGACGCGATCGGCGCGGCGCGGCGCGGCGGCGTGCCCATCGCGGCGCGCGACTCGGGGAAGCTGTCGAGCGCGGCCGTCAGGCGACGCAGCGGGTGCAGCGTGAGCTCTTCCCAGGCAGCGCGGATCGCGGCGCGCTCGTCGGCGTCGGTCGTCTCCTCCGCGAGCTCGCGCAGTCGCTCGGTGATCGCGACGGGCCCTCCGCGCGGGTCGATGTCGAAGCGCTCGAAAGGGCTCTTCTTGATCGTCGTCATCGCGACCTCGCGAGCTTCTCGCGCGCGGCGGGCAGGCGCGACAGCTCGGGGTGGATCTCCTCGGCGCGCGTGATGTCGCGCTTGGCGTCCTGCCAGGAGTCGGCGGCGCGCAGGACGGAGGGCCCCTCGAGCCTGCGCTCGGCGCGCGCGCAGAGCAGATCCGCGAGCACGAGCCGCGCGTTGCGCAGCGTCGGGCACAGCGCGTAGCCGCGCTCGGCGAGGCCGATCTGCGCGTCGAGCGTGGGCGCGAGCTCGGCGCGGAAGACCAGCACCTGCGCGCACTGCGCCGCCCACGCGAGCTCCATCGGGTCACGCTGGATGCGCATCGCGAGCGAGTCGCTCGGCTGCTCGAGGGGCCGCAACACGAGCCGCAGGTCGTCCCATTTGCGCGCGCGATAGAGGTCCCACGCGAAGCGCGGCAGCTCGCGCACCACGAAGCGCTCGACCTCGACCTCCTCGCCCGCCCAGCGCCACGCATCGCGCGCCCGCTCGAGCACCGACGCGACCTCGATCGGCTTCCACTCGCGCGCGGCGAGCTCCTCGATCTCGATCGACAGCGGCGCGAGCATCGTGTGCACCAGCTCGCTGCGCAGCCCGAGCGCGCGATCCTGCGCGCGATCGGCGAGCGCTCCGTCCGCGCCGGCGATCGCGACGACCTCGCTCGCCCGACCGAGCACGCGCAGCGCGATCGCGGCGCCGCCGCGCCGCGCGTCGATGCCCTCGCGCGCGATCGCGGCGATCACGTCGAGCCCTCGCATCGCGGCGGCGTCGACCGCGCGATCGATCTCGCCGGCGGGGAGCGCGCCCGCGATCACGTCGAGCGCGAGCTCGCGCAGGTAGGTCTGCTCGCGCCCGAGCGCGATCCAAGTCGCGCCGATCAGCATCAGCGCGTGCTCGAGCGTCTGGCGCGCCGCGCTCGTGCTCACCGCGTCCCGCGCGATCGCGTGCTCGGCGCGCGCGCGGTGGAAGAGCGCGAGGTGGTGCACCAGGGCGGGCGACCAGCCCTCGAGCCGCGAGGGCTCGAGCCGCACGAGCAGCGGCGCGGCGTTGCCCGACTCCGCCGCCGCGATCGCGTCGCGCGCGTCGGCGCGCTCGCGCAGGAGACGCACCATGCCGGACGCGCGCGGATGGAGCGGCGTCGCGCCCGGCGCGGCGCGCGCCCAGAGACGCTCGAGCACGTGCTCGTCCTCGATCCGAGCGAGCAGGGCCTCGTCCGCGGCGCGCCACACGTCGCGCACTCTAATCGGTGTCCCGGGCGGCACGCTCGTCGCTATTTACTCGGCCCGGCCGTCCCGATAGCATCCGACTCGCCCAAGCCGTTCAACGCGATGCCTCGACTGACGATCATCGGCCCCGAGGGGCGGCAGGAGGTGGAGCTCCAGGCGCACAACACGCTCGGACGCCACCCCAACAACACGGTCCAGGTCCTCGATCGCATCGTCTCGAAGGAGCACTGCCACATCGACCTCGTCGATGGCCGCTACCTCCTGCGTGATCTCGGATCGCTGAACGGCAGCTACGTCAACGGCGAGCGCATCGGGGAGCGCGTCCTCAGCCCGGGCGACGAGATCATGCTCGGCTCGACGCGGCTGATCTTCGACGCCGAGGGCGCGACGCGCGCCGCTGCCGGTGGGTACTCCGCGGCCGCGCGCGGTGGGTCGGGCCCGATGTCCGCGCCGCCTCCGCCGATGGGCTCGCCGGCGCCGTGGCAGTCGTCACCGCCGCCGCACCAGCAGCCGGTCGCGCAGCCGCAGCACGCGATGCCTCCGCTGGGTTCGCCGCAGCAGGGTCTGCCGCAGCAGGGTCTGCCGCAGCCCGCGTGGGCCCAGCCGTATGCGCCGCCGCCCGTGCCTGGCGCGCTCCCGGCGGTCCCGCCGCAGAACCTGTCGAAGGTCACGATCGCGCCGGGCATGGTCGAGAGCCACATCCGGACGAAGCTCGCGCCGCTGCTCGAGCAGTCGTTCCTCCCGGAGAAGCTCGTCCCCGACGTCGATCACCTGCGGCGCGACTACGAGAAGCTGCGCGTGAGCTACGAGCTCGCGCGCGCGATCGGCGCCGAGCTCGACATCTCGAAGGTCCTCAACAAGATCCTCGAGGCCGCGTTCCAGCTGCTGCCCGCCGATCGCGGCGTGATCCTGCTGTACGGCGACGATCGTGTGCTGCAGCCGCGCTGCGTGCGCACCCGCGCGGGCAACCAGGACCCGAACGAGCAGGTCCTGATCTCGAAGACGATCGTGGACCAGGTCGAGCGCGACAAGGCCGCGGTGCTCTCGAGCGACGCGACCGTCGACTCGCGCTTCCAGGGCGCGCACTCGATCATCATGCAGGGCATCCGCTCGAGCATGGCGGTCCCGCTGCTCCACTCGACGGAGCTCTTCGGGATCATGCTGCTCGACTCGCAGATCGCGACGAACGCGTTCACCGAGAAGGACCTGCAGCTCTTCCAGAACGTCGCGAACCAGGCGGCGATCGCAATCCAGAACTCGCTGTTCGCGCGCAAGCTCGAGCAGGAAGCCGTCACGCGCGAGCGCTTCCAGCGCCTGCTCTCGCCGCAGATCGCGCAGCAGGTCCTCGACGGCAAGGTCGAGATCAAGAAGGGCGGCGAAGGTCGTCGGACCACCGTGCTCTTCAGCGACATCCGCGGCTTCACGTCGATGAGCGAGAGCGAGTCGCCGCAGCTCATCGTCGACATGCTCAACGAGTACTTCGAGCTGATGGTCGAGGTGATCTTCAAGTACGAAGGCACGCTCGACAAGTTCGTCGGCGACGAGGTCATGGCGCTCTTCGGCGCGCCGGTCGGTCATCCCGACGACGCGACGCGCGCGGTGCGCACCGCGATCGAGATGATGGACGTGCTGAACGAGCTCAACCGGCTGCGCATCGGGCGCGGCGAGCCCGAGATCAAGATCGGCATCGGCATCAACACCGGTGAGGTCGTCGCGGGCTACCTCGGGAGCAGCAAGGCGCTCGAGTACACGGTGATCGGCGACACGGTGAACACCGGCGCGCGCCTCTGCAGCCTGGCGAAGGCAGGCGAGATCATCATCTCGCACAACACGTTCGAGGAGATCGGCGACCAGTTCGAGTGCGTCGAGCTGCCCGCGACGAACGTGAAGGGCAAGAGCCAGGCGCTCAAGATCTACAACGTCGTCGGCGAGAAGAAGGGCACCTTCTCGAGCGAGCGCACGCGCCCCGCCTGAGCCTCAGGGCTCCTGCGCGACGCGCGCGACGATCTCGGCGGCCATCGCGTCGATCGGCACCTCGGCCGCAGCGAGGCCGGCCTCGGCGACGCTGCGGGGCATGCCGTAGACGACGCACGTGCTCGCGTCCTCGACGATCACCTGCGCGTTGGCCGCGACGAGGTCGCGCGCGCCGGCGAGGCCGTCGTTGCCCATCCCGGTGAGCACGACCCCGAGCACGTCGGCGCCGAACACCTTCGCGGCGCTGCGGAAGAGGACGTCGACCGCCGGACGGTGCGGCGTCTCGAGCGGGAGCACGTCGAGCGCGCAGACCACACGCTCGTCCTCGCGCACGATCGACAGGTGCATGCCGGCGCGGGCGACCACCACGCGGCCGGGGACGAGCTCGAGGCCGTCGCGCGCCTCGAGGACCTCGAGCGGGCTCGCCTCGTCGACGCGCGCAGCGAATGCCTCGGTGTACCCGACCGGCATGTGGAGCACGACCGCGATCGGCACGGGGAACGACGCGGGGAGGGCGGACAGCACGCGCGTGATCGCGCGCGGGCCACCGGTCGACGCGCCGAGCACGAGGAGCTTCGTGCGCGCGGCCTGGGGCGCGACGACGATCGGTGTGACCGGCGTCGCCGTGGCGGCGGGGTGCACCTTCGCTTCGGCGGCGAGCAGCACGGCGCGCTCGACCGCGCCCGCGAGCTCGTAGAGGCGCTCGGTGGCGAGCGCCGTCGGCTTCTCGATGGTCGTGATCGCGCCGAGCTCGAGCGCCCTCACCACGAGATCGCTCTCCGACGCCGAGCTGCTCACGACGACGACCCGCGGCGCGTCCACCGCAGGCATCGCAGCGAGGACGCCGAGGCCGTCGAGGTTCGGCATCACGAGGTCGAGCGTGATCACGTCGGGGCGGAGCGTCGCGATCTTCTCGAGCGCGTCGATGCCGTCGCGCGCGGCGTCGACGACCTCGATGCGATCGCTGCGCGAGAGCACGTCGCGCAGCACCTTGCGCGCGAACGCGGAGTCGTCGCACACGAGCACGCGGACCTTGCGGTGCGGAGCGCTCATGAGGTCACGCCGTAGAGGAACACGCCGCCGCGCTCGACACACTGGAACATGCTGCCGAAGCGCAGCAGCGACTCCGATGCGCCGATCAGGAGCTCGCCGCCGGGCTGGAGGGCGCGCGCGAGCGAGCTCGCGACGCGCTGGATCTGCTCGTCGTGGAAGTAGATGAGCACGTTGCGGCAGACGATCGCGTCGAAGCGCCCGAGCGCCGCGACCGCGGCTTCGTCGACGAGGTTCACGCGGCGCCAGTCGATGCGCGCGCGCAGTCGCTCGTCCACGATCGCGCGATCGCCGTCGACCTGGATCCACGGAGGCATTCCGTCCGGCACGGCGCGATGCGCGCGTCGCGTGTGCTCGCCGCGTCGAGCGCGCTCGAGGGCGCGCGGGCTGATGTCGGTCGCGACCAGCTCCACGCGATCGAGCACGCCGGCGCGATCGAGGAGGATCGCCATCGTGATCGGCTCCTCGCCGGTCGCGCATGCGGCCGACCAGATGCGCACCTGCTCGCCGCGCCGCGCGCGCTCGATCAGCGGCTCGAGCAGCACCTCGAGGCCGCGCGCCTCGCGGAAGAAGTACGTCTCACCGACGACGAGCGCGTCGATGACGCGATCGAGCACCTCGCCGTCCGGGTCGTCGTAGCGCAGCGCGTAGTAGAGCTCGAGGAGCGTGGGGTAGCCCTCTTCGGCCGCGTGATCGGCGAGCTTCTGCTCGAAGAGATCGCGGTCGCGCTCGGAGTAGTGGAGGCCGGTGCGCTCTTCGACGAGGCGCGCGAGCACCGTCAGGATCTGCTGCGGAGCGCGATCGGTCATCGTCGTGCGAGCCCGTGCGCCGCGAACCGGCGCACCTCGGCATCCGGATCTCGCGAGAGCGCGCGCTCGAGCTGCGCGGCTGCCTCGCGGGGCGCGATCGCGGCGAGCGCCGCCGCAGCCGCGCGGCGCGCCTCGACCGACGTCGTGGCGAGCGCGACGCCGAGCGCGGCGCGCGCGTCCTCGCGGTTCATGCGTGCGAGCGCGGCGGTGAGGCGCGACGCCGTCGCGGCGTCGGCGTCCTCGAGCAGCTCGAGCATCGCGGGGATGCGTCCTCTCGCGGGGGTCGAGAGCGCGGCGAGCGTGAGCTCGCCGAGCGGCTCGTCGCGGTCGAGCTCGATCAGCGCGCGCGTGGTGTCGCGACCGTCGCGCGTCGCGAGCACGCCGAGCGCCGCGGCGCGCGTCTCGGGGTCGCCGGTGCGGACCGCGCGCACGAGCGCGGCGAGCACGTCGTCACCCTCGAGCGAGCCGAGCGAGGAGAGCGCGATGATGCGCGTGGCGGGATCGGCGTCGTCGCTGGCGGCGAGCAGCGCCGCGCGCGCGTCGGGCGGTCGCGCGATGCCGAGGCCCACGAGCGCGGCGCGACGCAGATCGGGATCGGCGGAGCGCGCGGCGTCGAGCAGCGCCTGCGACGCGCGCTCGCCGGGAAGGCGCGCCAGCGCGTCGATCACCGCGATGCGCACCTGGCCGGCGGGATCGCCGAGGTGCGCGACGAGCGCGTCGATCGCCGCCGTCGCGCCGAGGCGACCGAGCGCCTGACACGCGAAGTAGCGCGGCCACGGCGCCTCGTCGTCGAGCGCCTCGACGAGGCGCTCGACGGTCTCGTCGCTGCGATCCAGGTCGCCGAGCGCGCGCAGCGCAGCGGCGCGGACACGCGGGCGCGGGCTCCGGCTCGCGTCGAGGAGGGCCGAGCGCGCCTGCGGATGCTCGACGTACGCGAGGCTCGAGAGCGCGAGCTCGGCGATGCGATCGTCGGGCTCGGCGACCGCCGCGAGCAGCGGGGCGAGGGCGCTCGGCCAGCCGAAGTACCCGAGCAGGCGCAGCGCGGCGCGCCGGACGCGCGGATCGGCATCCCGCGTGGCGGCGATCGCGAGGGGCTCGGTCGACGCGTCGCCGAGCGCCTGGATCGCGGCGAGCGCGGCCTGCGCGACGCGCGCGTCGGGATCGGCGACGAGCGCGAAGAGCCGCGGCACGACCTCCGTCGCGCCGGCACGCGCGAGCGCGGCGCACGCGATCGCGCGCACGTCGGGGCGCGGATCGTCGAGGCACGACGCGATCGCCGACGCGTACTCGGTGCGCGCGACGATCTGCGGGACGACCAGGGCGCGCAGCTCGCTCGACATCCGCGGCAGTGCGTCGACGAGGCTGCGCTCCGCGGCGCGGCCGATGCTCGCGAGCCCCTCGGCGGCGGCGCGCGCGACGCGCGGGTCGTCGTCCGCGAGCAGATCGATCAGCGGCGGGGCACCGTCGTCGTCGCCGAGCCAGCCGAGCACGCGCGCGAGCGCGACGCGAGCCTCGGCGTCGCTGCCCGCGAGCGCCTGGGCGATCTGTCCTGCTGCGCCCTCGTGCTCCGCGAGCTCGGCGCGGATCGCCTCGATCGCGCCGGGCGCCGCGCCGAACCGGTCGTGCAGGCGATCGATCGCCTCGACCAGCGCGATCGCAGCGACGCGCGCCATCGACGTGCTGCGTGCGACGAGGCGCCGCGCGAGCGCGCCGACCGCCGCGAGATCGCCGTGACGCGCCAGGGCACGAGCAGCCTCGGGGCCGCAGAGGGGATCGTCCACGAGCCGCTCGAGCGGCGGGATCGCGCGTGCGTCCCCCGAGCGCGCGAGCACGTCGATCGCGGGGTACACGCGGAAGAAGCGACCGCTGCTCGCGGCTTCGATCACCGCGTCGAGCCCGGCGCCGCCGCCCACGCGACCGAGCGCCTCGAGCGCCGCGACCGCGACGTTGTCGTCGGGGTCGGAGACGCGCTCGGCCATCGCGGGGATCGCGACCGCGCTGCGCCGACGACCGAGGACCTGCAGCGCGTCGCACACCACCGCGGGCGGCGCTGCGTCGGCGAGGGTGAGCATCGCGGCGTCGACGTCACCGCTCGACGCGGCGAGCGCGTCGACCGCCGCCGCGAGGCGCGCCTCGCGATCGCGCCGGCTCTTCAGGATCTCGACCAGCGGCGCGACCGCGACGTCCCCGGCGCGCGCGAGCGCCGCGACGGCCGCGCGCCGCACCGGCCACGTCGGCGCATCGAGGCACGCGACGAGCTCGCCCAGCGTCGCGGGCAGCTGCGACGCGAGCTCGTCGACCTCGGCCGCGCGCGCGCGATCGGCGGCCGAGAGCGCGAGACGAGAGGTCACGCGTGCCCCGTGCCGCGGTGGACGCCGCTCCCCGGACCGCCGCTCTCCGTCGAGACGGCCGCGGCCAGCGTCGAGACCGTCTCGTTCTGCTCCGCGACCAGCTCGCGGACGCGCGAGACGCCCTCGGCGATCTCCGCTGCGCTCGACGCGAGCGTGCGCAGCCCCGTCGCCTGCTGCGCGGTGACGCCGACGATCTCTCTCGCGCGCTCGCGCATCGTGCCGAGCTCCTTCGCGATGCTCGAGCTCACGCTGCCCTGCTCGATCGTCGCGCGCGCGACGGTGGTGATGTCGCGGCTCTGGCGCGTCGCCGCGGCGGCGAGATCTTCGAGCGCGCGGCTCTGCTCCTCGACGGCGCGCGCCGTCTGCTTCGCGATGCGCCGCACGTCGTCGCCGCCCTTCGCGAGCGACGACGTCGCCTGGCTCTGCTCCGACGCGGCCCGCGTGATCGACTGCGCGAGCCGCGCGACCTCGCGCGCCGTCGACTCGATCTCCTTCGTCGCGCGGGACTGCTCGTCGAGGGCGCGGGCCGTCTGCACCGCGTCCTTGCGCGACGCGTCCATCGCCTTCGCGATCTCGCTCGCGCCGCGGGCCTGCTCGCCGAGCCCTCCGATCGTGCGCTGCGTCGCGGTCGCGACCTCGGCCGCCGCGGCAGCCGTCGCGCCGATCGATTTGCTCTGCTCCGCCATCGCGGAGGTCGTCCGCTGCGCGAGCCCGCGGAGGCGGTTCGCCGCGCCCGCGAGCTGCGTCGACGCGGCGGCCTGCTCCTGCGCGGCGACCGCGACCTGCTCGGCCGTCGTCGTGAGCTGCGCGTTCGCGCGCACCACGTCGCGCAGGCGGCGCGCCTGATCCGCGGTCGCCTCGGACGTCTGGCGCGCCATCTTCCGCAGCTCGTTCGCGTCGCGCGTGAGCGTCTGCGTCGCCTGGACCTGCTCGTCGGCCGCGTTCGCGATCGTGCGCGCGTGCTCGCTCGTGCGCTGCGTCGCGCCGACGACCGCCTGCACCGCGCCCGTCTGCTCGGCCGCGCCGCGCGCGAGATCGCGGACTCCGCCGCCGAGCTCCTCGACACCGCCGAGGATCGTCGCCAGCGCGCGCTCGGCGTCGCCCGCGAGCGACGCCCCTTCGTCCGCCGCGCGCAGCCCGTCGCTCGACGAGCTGACCGCGTCGCGCGCCGTGCTCTGCAGCTGGCGGACGATCTTCGCGATGTCCGCGCTCGCCGCGGCCGCGCGATCCGCGAGCGCGCGGATCTCCTCGGCGACGACCGCGAACCCGCGACCGTGCTCGCCGGCGCGCGCCGCCTCGATGCTCGCGTTCAGCGAGAGCAGGTTCGTGCGATCCGCGATGACGTTGATCGTCTGCACGATGTCGCCGATCTCCTCGGCGCGGCGGCCCATCTCCTTCACGACCCCCGCCGACTCCGCGATCGAATTGCGGATCCGGCCGAGCCCCGCGATCGACTTCGCGACCGTCGCGCCGCCTTCGCGCGCCGCACCGCCCACGCGATCGGCGGTGATGCGCGCGCTCTCCGCGACCTGCGCCATCCGGCGCGTCGACGTCTCGAGCTGCCCCGCGGCCGTCGCGCTCGTGGCGGCGAGCTGCTCGATCTGCTCCGCGCCGCGCGCGGACAGCTGCGCCGTGCGCGCGAGCTGCTCGATCGCCGTCGCGCTCGCGTCGACGACGCTCGCGTTCTTCTGCGCGGTCGCCGCGACCTCTTCGACCGACGACGCGATCTCGTTCGTGTTCGACCCCACGTTCGCCGCCGATTCCTGCAGCGCGCGCGCGTGATCGGCGGTGCTGCGGATCGAGCGCGCGAGCTCTTCGGTCGTCGTGCTCGTCTGGTCGACCGCCGCCGCCATCTCGGCGCTGTCGCGGGCGACCACGGCGAGCGCGTCGCCGACCGACGCGACGGTCGTGCTGACCTCGCCGATCCGCGCGCCCACGCCGCGTGCGTCGGTCGCGAGCCGCGTGATCCCCGCCGACATCTCGGCCGCGGTCGCCGCGACCTGCTCGACCGATGCGGCGCTCGTCTGACCGCGCGCCGTGATGTCCGCGACCGTCGCGCTGGTCTCGCTGGCGCTCGCGAGGAGCTGCTCGCTCGCCGCCGCGAGCTCCTGCGCGTCGCTCGCGACGCTCTTCACCGAGCGTGCGGTCTGCTCGAGCGTCGTCGCGGTCGCGTCCGCGGACTGCGCGAGCGACGCCGCGTCGGCCTCGACCTTGCGCACCGACGCCGCGACCTCGGAGAGGCCGCTCGCCGTCTCCTCGCCGCTCTTCTGGAGGCCGCGCGCGAGATCACCGACGTTCGCCTGCGAGCGCGAGAGCTCCTCGGCCGACACCGAGGCGCTCTCGATGCCCGTGGCGACCGCCTCGATCGCGGCGCGCACCTGGTCGCCCGCCGCGGCCCGCTCGCGTCCCGCGCCCGCGATCTGCTCTGCCGAGACCTCGATGCCGCGCCCGAGCTCGGAGGTCTCCGCGAGCGCGCGCGCGATCGCGCCGAGCTGCCCGAGCGCCGCCGCGGCGTACGAGGTCCCGTTGTCCGTCTGCTCATTCGCCATCGAGCCGCTCCTCGCCGACCACCCGGTCGAGATCGATCAGCATCACCATGCGCCCCGCGACCTGCGCGATCGCGCGCACGAAACCCGCGCTCTGCGCCGCTACCATCGGCGGCGGCGGCTTGAGCTGCTCCGGCGCCAGCCGCGCGACCTCGCGCGCCGCGTCGACCAGCAGCGCCACCGCGCGCTCGCCGCGCTGCGCGACGACCACGCGCGTATCGATCGTCCGCTCGCGCACCGGCGCGTTGAAGCGCACGCGCAGATCGACGACCGGCACCACGCGCCCGCGCACCTGCACGATCCCCGCGACGTGCGCCGCCGCGTTCGGGACCGGCGTCGCGCCGTCGTACGACTCCATCTGGAGCACCTCGTCGGCGGCGATCGCGTACTCCGCATCGCCGACGCGGAAGAGCACGTGCAGCACGCTCACGTCCGCACCTCGCTCGGCTCGAAGGAGCGCACTTCGGCGCTCATCCGCGAGAGCAGCGCCACGAGGTCGACGACCAGCGTGGGCCTGCCGTCGCCGAGATCGGTCGCGCCGGTCACGCCGGGCACGCGCAGCAGCGGATCTTCGAGCGGCCTCACCACGACCTCCTGCTGGCCGATCGTGCGATCGATCGCGAACGCGATCGCGTCGCCGTCACGCCGTACGACGAGCGCCTTGGGGCGCTCGGGATCGGAGCTCGACAGGCCCAGCGTCCGATCGAGCCGCACCAGCGGCACGGGCTCGCCGCGCCGCTCGATCAGCGCGACCGTCGAGGCACCGTGCACGCGCGGCGGCGCCGAGACGTGCGTCGGATCGACCTCGATGATCTCGTCGATCGTCGCCATCGGGACGACGAAGCGCTGCGCGCCGCACTCGAACGTGAGCACGTCGACGATCGACAGCGTGAGCGGCACGCGCGCGGTGATCGTCGTGCCGCGCCCGGGCGTCGTCGTCATCGCGAGATCGCCGCCGAGCTCCTCGACGACGATGCGGCGCACCACGTCCATGCCGATGCCGCGTCCGCTCGTCGTGCTCACCTGATCGCGCGTCGAGAGCCCGGGCCGGCAGAGCAGCTGGAGGAGCGCCGCGTCGTTGTTCGGCACCTCGACGCCCGCGCGCGCGGCGACGCGCTCCGCGTCGATGCCGCGTCCGTCGTCCTGCACGATCAGCGCGATCTGCCCGGTGCCGCGCGTCTCGAACGTCACGCGGAGAAGACCTTCCTCCGGCTTGCCCGCCTGCCGTCGCTCCTCCGCCGGCTCGATCGCGTGATCGACGGCGTTGCGCACGAGGTGCACGAGCGCCGGGAAGAGCCGCTCGGCGACCGCCTTGTCGAGCTCGGTGCGCCCCGCGTCGAGCTCGAGGCGCACCGCCTTGCCCGTCGCGCGCCGCAGCCCGCGGACGACCAGCGGCACGCGCTCCAGCACCTCGCTCGCGGGCACCATGCGCAGCTGCAGCACCGCCGCGCGCATGTCGCGCAGCTGCCGCGACTGCTCGCGCAGGACGATCTGCAGCCCTCGCACGTCCGCGCCGCGCGAGGCGAGCGCCGCGATCTCGCGCGCGAGCACGCCACGCGAGATCACGAGCTGCGCGAGCCGCTCCAGCGCCTCGTCGAGCCGCGCGACGTCGACGCGCACCACGCCGCGGCGCTGCACGTCGTCGCGCTCGTCGTCCTCGATCGCCGGGATCGGCGCGACCTGCGGCTCGGGCGCCGGCGCGCTCGCCGCGGGCTCGCCCACGATCTCGATCGAGCCGGCATCGACGCCGACCGCGCGCACGACCTCCTCGTCGGATGCGTGCGTGAGCACGAGCAGCGCGAACGTGAGCCCGGCCGGTGCCTCCGCGCTCCGCGGCGCCGACACCGGGACGACCTTCACGATCTCGGAGATGACACCGAGCCGCTCGCGGACGGTGTTGATGTTCGTGCCCGCCGCCGCACGCTCGGGCGACGGCGCGAAGCGCACGCACAGCGCGCGCCGGCCACCGGCGATGCCGCGCTCCAGCGTGTCGCGCTCGAACGCCGCGATCTTCGCGTTCACCACGGGATCGAGCGCGAGCCCGCCGGTCGCACGCGCGACCGGCAGCGGCGTGCGGACCTCGTCGAGCGCGTCGAGCGCCGAGAGCAGCGCGCTCGGCGGCGCGGGCACCGGGCGATCGCTCGCGAGCGCGCGAACGCGCTGCTGGATCGCGGCGACCGCCTGCAGCATCACGTCGATCGCGCCCTCGGGCACGTGCCCGCCCGCGCGATCCGCCGCGCGCAGCGACGCCTCCATCCGGTGCGCGATCGCGACGATCGGCTCCACGCCGACCATCGCGGAGAGCCCCTTGATCGTGTGCAGCGCGCGGAACAGCTCGCGCACCGCGCGCAGCGTCGGCTCCCCCGCGCGCAGCGCGGCGTCGAGCGCGAGGAGCTGCGTGTTCGCGTTCGCGAGGTGCTCGTCGACCTCGTCGAGGTATGCGTCGAGGAACTCGCGCAGATCGACGCGGCTCACACGCCCTCGGCGGGGCCGAGCAGAGCGCGCGTCTCCGCGAGGATCTCCTCCGGCGAGAAGGGCTTGACCATGAACCGCGACGCGCCCGCCTCGAGCGAGCTCGCGCGCGACCCTTCGTCGCCGCGCGTCGTCACCACGATGATCGGCAGCGTCTTGAGGTGATCCTGCCCGCGCACGAACTCGAGCACCTCGATGCCGCCGATGTCCGGCATGTTGAGGTCGAGCACGACGAGCTCGAAGCGCTCCATCGAGAGCCGCTCGATCGCCTCGAGGCCGCTGCCCGCGTGGGCGAACACGGCGCCGGGCAGACCTCGCAGGCACGCGACGACCATGTCGCGCATCACCTTGCTGTCGTCCACCACGAGGATGTTGGCCACGCTGACCTCAGGTCTCGAGGGCTCTCATCGAGCCGGTCCGGGGAAGGAAGCGACGAACGCGGAGCGCGCGATCGTCGAACGCTCCCGCGCGCGCGGTCAACGTTCCGGCGGAGGAGCCTCGGGACGCCGAACGAGCCTGCGGATCACCGAGAGCAGCTCGTCGATGTCGAGCGGCTTCGGCACGTGCACCTGGAAGCCCGCGGCGAGCGCTTCCCAGCGATCCTCGTCGCGCGCGTGCGCGGTGAGCGCGATGGCCGGTACCCACTTCGCGCCGAGCCGCGCGCGCACCGCGCGCATCAGCCCGTAACCGTCGAGGTTCGGCATCGAGACGTCCGACACCATCAGGTCGGGCACCGATGTCTCGAGCAACGCGAGCGCCGCGGCCGCCGACGACGCGGTCTGCACCGACGCGCCCGCGCGCTCGAGCGCGACGCGCAGGAGCTCGAGCCCGTCGGGATCGTCGTCGACGACGAGCAGGTGCAGCCCGCGCGCGTCGTCGCGCACCCGCGGTACCTCCGTCGCGTCCGGCCGCTCGTGCATCGTGTGCGCAGGGAGGTGGATCTCGAACGTCGCGCCGTGGCCCGGACCGGCGCTGAACGCCTGCACGCGGCCGCCGTGCAGCTCCGTGAGCTGCCGGACGATCGCGAGCCCGAGGCCGAGCCCGCCCTGCTCGCGCGTCGTCGTCGAGTCCGCCTGGCGGAAGCGATCGAACACGTGCGGCACGAGCGCGGGATCGATCCCGATGCCCTCGTCGCGCACGCGCAGGCAGACGTCGTTGCACTCCTGCGCGAGCGTCACCTCGATGCGACGGCCCGCCGGCGTGAACTTGATCGCGTTCGACACGAGGTTCCACGCGACCTGCTGCACGCGCGCGGGATCGCCCCAGATCATCAGCCCGCGGTCGACGCGCTGCTCGATCACCACGCCCTTCGCCGCGGCCGCGGGACGCAGGCTCTCGATCGCCTGCTCGACCTCGTCGGCGGCGTCGAGCGTCACGCGCTCGAGGCGCAGCTTCCCCGCGATCACGCGCGAGAGATCGAGCAGGTCGTCGACGATGCGCGCCTGCGCGCGCGCGTTGCGCTCGATCGTGTCGAGCGCGCGCTCGGAGCGCGTCGTGTCGAGCGTCCCCGAGCGCAAGAGGCGCGACCATCCGAGGATCGCGTTGAGCGGCGTCCGCAGCTCGTGCGAGACCATCGCGAGGAACACGTCCTTCGCGCGGTTCGCGGCTTCGGCCTCGGCGCGCGCCTCTCGCTCGCGCACGAGCAGCGTGGCGATCTCGCGCTCCGCGCGCTCGGCGCGATCACGCAGCTGCTTCGCGCGCACGAGCGTCGCCACGCGCGCCAACAGCTCGGCCGCGCTCGCCTGCTTGCCGACCCAGTCGTCGGCGCCCGCGGTGAGCGCCTCGAGCATGTCCTGCTCGTCACCGGTCGACGTGAACACGAGGATCGGCAGCCCGAGCGTCGCCTCCTGCGTGCGCAGGAACCGGCACACCTCGATCCCCTGCACGCCGGGCATGTGCCAGTCGAGCACCAGCAGATCGGGCAGCTCGCCCGTGGCCGCGCGCTCCAATACGCCCGCGCCGTCGCTGAAGAGCACGACGTGGTAGGTCGCGGACAACGTGCGTCGAACCGCCTCGGCTTCGATCGTGACGTCCTCGGCGACCCAGACGGTCGGCCGTGCTCCCTCGGTCATGCTCACGTGCGCGGCGTCGTTCTTTCCGACGCGTCGGTGCACCAACGAGCAGACGAGCGCCGATCCCAGTTATCGGCCCAGATTCGGGGACGTCAACATCCTCGCGCGGGCGATGTGCCCGGGGGCACGCACGACGCTTCGCCCCGCGATCCAGGGCTGCTAGCATCGGCGCCTTCCGGCATGGCCCATCTGGATTTCGAGAAGCCCATCGTCGAGCTCGAGGATCGTATCCGTGAGCTCAAGCTCTACGGCGTGCGCGAGCAGGGGTTCGAGTCGGAGCTCCGCAAGCTCGAGGAGCGCGTCACCACGCTGCAGAAGGAGATCTACGACGAGCTCTCCGTCTGGCAGAAGGTCCAGCTCAGCCGACACCCCGATCGCCCGTATTTCCTCGACTATCTCGAGCGCCTCTTCG
The DNA here is from genome assembly GCF_000737325.1 of Sandaracinus amylolyticus. NCBI lineage: Bacteria > Pseudomonadati > Myxococcota > Polyangiales > Sandaracinaceae > Sandaracinus > Sandaracinus amylolyticus. The sequence continues at coordinate 5,182,065 of NZ_CP011125.1, read as the reverse complement.
ACGACGTCGTCGAGCTCCACGGCGATCGCGCGTTCTCCGACGATCCGGCGATCGTCTCCGGGTTCGCGCGCCTCGACGGCAAGAGCGTCGCGGTGATCGGCCACCAGAAGGGCCGCACCACGAAGGAGAAGCTGCGCCGCAACTTCGGCATGGCGCACCCCGAGGGTTATCGGAAGGCGATGCGCATCATGGAGATGGCGGATCGCTTCCGCCGCCCGGTGCTCACGTTCATCGACACGCCCGGCGCGTACCCCGGCATCGGCGCGGAGGAGCGCGGGCAGAGCGAGGCGATCGGACAGTCGCTCCTCGTGATGTCGCGCCTCCGCGTGCCGGTGATTGCCACGGTGATCGGCGAGGGCGGATCGGGCGGCGCGCTCGCGCTCGGCGTCGCGAACCGCGTGCTGATGATGCAGTTCGCGACGTATTCCGTGATCACGCCCGAGGGCTGCGCGTCGATCCTCTGGCGCGACGGAACGCGCGCGGCCGAGGCCGCGGTGCAGCTCAAGCTGCTCGCGGGCAACGCGCGCGAGCTCGGGGTCGTCGACGAGGTCGTCACCGAGCCGACCGGCGGCGCCCACCGCGATCCCGACGACGCGGCGCGGCGCCTCGGCGCGTCGCTGCGGCGCCACCTCGCGGAGCTCGGCGCGATGGACGGCGCTGCCCTCGTGGAGCAGCGCTATCGCAAGTTCCGCGCGATGGGCGTGATGCACTCCCTCTCGCCGACGGACAGCTGATGCACCCGCAGCACTCGCCGGCGCCGGTCGCTCCCGGTCACGCGAATCGCTCGCTGCCGAGCACGCACATCGAGGACCCGTACCGCACGCGCAAGATCGTCGGCGGGATCCTGTGGTTGCTCGGGCAGATCGTCGGCTTGGCGCTGCTGGTGATGCTCTTCGTGCTCCTGCCCGCGCTCTCGGCGAACCCCGGGCAGGCGTTCTTCGGCATGGCGGTCGGCGCGTCGCTCGCGTTCCCGGCGATGTGCGTCTACCTGACGTTCCCGCGCCTGCTCGATCGCTACGACCCCGAGCCGTTCTACGCGCTCGCTCTGTGTCTGCTCTGGGGCGCGTGCGCGGCGTGCGGCTTCTCGGCGCTGATCAACTCGGGCGTCGACGCGGCGGTCGCGTCGGTCGCGGGCGCCGAGTGGGGCAACACCGTGGGCGCGGTCGTGTCCGCGCCGCTCGTCGAGGAGTTCTGGAAGGGCATCGCCGTCGTCGGCGTCTTCTACTTCCTGCGCAACGAGTTCGACGGCGTCGTCGACGGGATCATCTACGCGACGTTCACCGCGATCGGCTTCGCCGCGACCGAGAACGTCATCTACTACGCGAACGCGCTGAGCGAGGACCCGCAGGCGCTCGCGTTCACGTTCGTCATCCGCGGCGTGATCGCGCCGTGGGGCCACCCGCTCTACACGTCGATGACGGGCATCGGGCTCGGCATCGCGCGCGAGAGCCACCGCACCTGGGTGAAGCTGCTCGCGCCGCTGATGGGCTACGGCGGCGCCGTGTTCCTCCACGCGCTGTGGAACGGCTCGGCGACGCTCGCCGACGCGATGGGCGCGTCGGGCATCTTCCTGCTGCTCCTGCCGCTCTGGCTCGTCTTCGTCGCGGCGTTCGTGATCATCGTGATGGTCCTCGTGGTGCGGCGCGGTCGGATCATCCGCGAGCACCTGCTCGACGAGGTCGCGCTCGGGCACCTCTCGCAGAAGGAGCTCGACCTCGTGTGCTCCGCGTTCGGCGGGCTCGTCGCGTGGTTCCGCAAGGGCGGCAAGGGCACGGAGTTCGTGCGCGCGGTCGCGCGCCTCGGGCTCTCGAAGTGGCACACCGCGCGCGCGGTCCGCGGTCAGAACAAGACGTTCTCGATGGACTTCATCCTCCCGCTGCGCGCGAAGATCCGCGAGCTGCGCGCGCAGGGCGCCTCGCCCGCCTGACGCGCGAGGTGTGGCGAGCGCGCGCGACGGTCGTGGCGCGCGTGTGACGCCCGATCGAGGACGTGGTCCGCGTACGCGCGAAGGAATCCGCGTCGGCGCGCGGTTCGCAATCGTGCACGCCCAGGGAATTGGTGATGCACAAGGGTGGGGCGCTGGTCGCGGGAACGCTCTCGTTGCTCGTCGCCGCGTGCGGCGACGGCGGCGGGACGACACCGCCAGTCGATGGCTCGGTGCCGCTCGTCGGCGACGACGCGGCGGTGACCACACCGCCACCGCCGCCTCCACCGCCGCCGGGGCCGATCGACTGCGCGGCGGGCGGGGTCGCGTCGTTCTCGGGCACGGTGCAGGCGCTCGCGGATCGCGCGGCGATCGCGGGCGCGCGGGTCTGCGTGCTCGAGCACCCCGAGATCCCGTGCGCGACGACGAACGCCGCGGGCTTCTATCTCCTCGCGTGCGCGCCGATCGGCGACGCGGCGATCTCGTTCGAGGCCGACGGCTTCGCGAGCGGCGTGTGGCTCTGGCGCGGCGTCGCCGGGGACCCGACGGATCTCTCGGTGCTGCTCGCGCGCAACAGCGAGAACACCGGATACCTCTCGCCGACCGGCGTGACGTACCCCGACGGGTCGAGCGCGCTCGTGACGATCGACGCGAACGGCGCCGTCGAGGGCCTGACCGCGCGGCTGCGATCCGGCAGCGGTCACGGCGCGTTCTACAGCGCGGACGACGGAGGCCGGATCGATCCCTCCGCCACGTTTCTCGAGGACGAGAGCGAGCTCGTGTTCTTCGTCGCGCGCCCGTGGGAGGGCTGGAGCGAGCTCGAGATCGAGCTCGTCGCGCCGGGACGCACGTGCTCGCAGACCGACGGCGCATGGCAGGCGCGCGATGGCGCGGTGAACGCGGTGCGGGTGCCGGTGCGGCCGGACACCGAGACCGTGATCTGGATCACCTGCGAGTGATCACGACGAGCGCACGCCGGCGACCGCCGAGCGTGTCGCCGACGCGACGGAGCAGCGCGTGCGCACGCTCGTGGTGTCCGCGTGGATCGACCTCGAGCAGCGCGTCGATTGGCCCGCACGCGATCGCCTCGATCCCATCGACCTCCGACGCGAGCCGTGCGCGGAGCTCGGCGTGCGTCGGCGGGACGAGCTTCGCGGCTTCGGTGAGCAGCCAGAGCAGCTCGTGCAGCTCGCGCAGCACGCGGAACGCGTCGTCGCGCTGCGGCGCGTCGGCGAACGCGCGCGTGACGCGCGGCCCGGCGCCATAGCAGTCGAACGCGGCGCACCCCGAGAAGCCGCGCACGACGAGCTGATCGTGGATCGCGCAGCGATCATCCGTGCACAGGTACCGGCAAGGCTCGCCGGCGCCCTTGTCGATCGCGAACTCCTCGGACGCGTCGAAGGGCAGGGCAGTGCAGCACAGCGCGGCGCACGCGCTGCAGTCGGCGACGAGATCGGAGCGGCGCATCGAGGCCTCGCGGGCGCACGAGGACGCACCGGCGCGTCTCGCGCGCGGTGGGCCCCGGCAGCGTGGAGAGCGACGAGCGGAGAGGCGCGCATGCGCGCGCCGGCTCGTCGCGATGGAGACGGAACGAAAACGCCAGCCGGAGGCTGGCGCGTGCGGGAAACGAAAACGCCAGCCCGTGAGGGCTGGCGACTCGAGGACCCTATCAACGCGTCGCGCGACGAGCAAGCGCGTCGTGGAGCAACGCCTCGATCTCCGGGATCCGCTCGAACGAGCGCGCGACCATCTCCTCGTGATCCGCGCCCTCGATCGCGACGATGCGCGCGCGAGAGAGCGCGCGCGTGATGCGTCGCGCGTCGTCGATCGGCGCGCGCCGATCCGCGCCCCCCGCGAAGACGAGCACCGGCACGTCGCGATCGATCGCGCGCGCGCTCGCCTCCGGGCGGATGCGATCGAGCTCGGGCATGACGACGCGGGCACCGAGGAGCAGCGCGCCATACGCGAGACCGTCGAGGAGCGGCGGCAGATATCGCTCGGTGCGCCGCGCGACGGCGTCGCGCAGATCGGCATACGGCGCGACCAGCACGAGCCCGTCCACGCGCGCGCCGAGCTCCGCCGCCGCGAACACCGACGCCGCGGCGCCGAGCGACGCGCCGAGCAGCACGACCGGCCGCGAGGGCTCCTCGCGCTCGAGGTGCTGCACCGCCGCGATCACGTCGCGCCGCGCGCTCCATCCGACGTCGTTGACGTCGCCCTCCGAGTCGCCGTGCGCGCGCACGCTGATCGCGAGCACGTCGTGCCCGCGCGACGCGAGCGCCTGTGCTTCCTCGATCATCGCGGAGCGCGCGCTGCCGTTCCCGTGCGTCACCACGATCGCGGCGCCGTCGCCGCCCTGGAGCTCCCACGCACCGATCGCGACACCGTCCGACGCACGCAGCCGCAGCGCTCGCGCGCCGTCCGGCGTCGGCTCCTCGAACCGCGCCCGCGCGCGCCGTGTCAGCGCCACGGCCGCGCCGATCCCGCTGCCTGCCCAGAGCACCGAGAGCACGCACAGCGCGATCGCGCCTCGCACCACGTTGCGTCGCATCGCTCGTACTCTCCGCGCTCCATGCCGGATGTCGAACCGCGAGCTACGCTGCGCCCTCCGATGGCCCGGCTCTCCGCAGGTCTCCACGAGCTCGCTCCGAACGTCTACGCCCACGTCTTCGACGCGAACGCCCCCGGGCCCACCGCGCTCGTGCAGGCAGGCATCCACGGCGACGAGATCGCCGGCGTGCACGCGCTCGAGGAGCTGCTCGAGGACGGCATCCGCCCCGCACGCGGCCGCCTGATCGTCGTGCCGGTGATGAACCCCGCTGCGTACCGCGCGCGTGTCCGCGCGTGCCCTCCGCGAAGAGATTGGGCAGGCCTCGATCTCAACCGACAGTTCCCCGGCGACGGCGCCGCGCCCGAGCGCGAGAAGCGCCTCGCGCGAACGTTCATGGATCTCGTGGTCGAGGAGCGCCCCGCGATGGTGTGCACGCTCCACGAGAGCCAGAAGCGCTACCACCCCGACGTGAAGCCCTCGTTCGGCCAGACCCTCGTCTACGGCGTCGATCCGATGCCCGCGACGATCGGCCGCGTCGTCGATCGTCTCAACGCATCGCGCGCCTCCGACGACGAGCACTGGGCGCCGCAGTACTACCCGGTCGCGACCTCGTCGACCGAGGTGATCGTCGACGCGATCGGCTGTCTCGGCGTCTGCGTCGAGACGTGGATGGGCTTCGATCTCGCGCGCCGTGTCGCGATGCAGCGCGAGGTCGTGCGCCTCCTGCTCGACGACGTCGGCGTCCTCCCCTTCAGCCCCGGAGAACAGGCATGAGCACGTTCGGCGCGTTCCCCCGCACCCGGCTTCGCCGCAACCGTCGCGACGCGTGGAGCCGCCGCCTCGTGCGCGAGTCGCACCTCTCGGCGAGCGATCTGATCTGGCCGGTGTTCGTGCACGAAGCGCCCGAGGCCGAGACGCCGATCGTGTCGATGCCCGGCGTCGCGCGTCACTCGATCGATCACCTCGTGAGCGTCTCGCGTCGCGCGTACGACGCGGGCGTTCCTGCGATCGCCGTGTTCCCGGTGATCGACCCCGCGAAGAAGACGCTCGACGGCGAAGAGGCGATCAACCCCGAGAACCTCGTGTGCCGCGCGGTGCGTGCCGTGAAGGAAGCGTGCCCCGAGCTCGGCGTGATCTGCGACGTCGCGCTCGATCCCTTCACCACGCACGGCCAGGACGGCCTCGTGCGCGACGGGTACGTGGTCAACGACGAGACCGTCGCGGTGCTCGAGCAGCAGGCGGTCGTGCAGGCCGACGCGGGCTGCGACGTGATCGCGCCCTCGGACATGATGGACGGCCGCATCGGTCGCGTGCGCGACGCGCTCGATCGCGCGGGGCACCAGAAAGTGCGCGTGCTCTCGTACGCCGCGAAGTACGCCTCCGCGTTCTACGGCCCGTTCCGCGACGCGGTCGGCAGCAAGGGCAACCTCGGCAAGGGCGACAAGCGCACCTACCAGATGGATCCCGCGAACCTCGACGAGGCGATGCGCGAGGTCGCGCTCGATCTCGAGGAGGGCGCCGACATGGTCATGGTCAAGCCGGGCATGCCGTACCTCGACGTGATCCGCCGCATCAAGGACGAATTCGGCGCGCCGACGTTCGCGTACCAGGTGAGCGGCGAGTACGCGATGATGCGCGCCGCCGCGCAGAACGGCTGGCTCGACTGGGATCGCGTGATCGTCGAGAGCCTCGTCTCGTTCAAGCGCGCGGGCGCGGACGCGATCCTCACCTACGCCGCGCTCGAGGTCGCCGAGCGCCTCGCGCGCGATCCCTACGAGCGGAGCTGAGCCCGATGCAGCCTTACCTGTTCGACGTGCTCGCCGATCCCGAGACGCACGGTCCGCTCTCGCGTGCGGGCGACGACGATCTCGCCAAGCTGCGCACCGCGATCGCCGAGCGTCGCGCTCGCCGCCGCGACGGCCACGCGGTTCCCTCGTTCGAGGGCGCGTTCCTCACGACGGATCGCAAGGCAGCCTACCTCGTCGAGGACGGCGTCCCGAACTTCGTCATCGACGAGCGCGTCGAGCTCGACAGCGCGCTGTGATCGCGCGGGGGCGCCGCGCCGCTCGGGCGATCAAGCGTCGCCGCGGAAGCGCGCGAGCACGAGGTCGAGCAGTGGCTCGATCCCTTCCTCGCGACGCAGCGTGACGAGCGGCACACCCGCGTCCTCGAGGCCCGGCAGCACCGCGCGCGCCCAGCCGCTCTCCGAGCCCCACACCACCGGCATCGCGCTCACCGGCACACCCCGCAGCATCGCGGTCAGCGCACGCGGCTCCACCGCGGCGGGGCTGGTCGCGTCGATCAACACGATCAGCGGTGAGTACGCGAACACCGCTTTGCGGAACGCCGCTTCGTCGACCACCGCCACCGCGTACACACGATCCTCGCCGAGGCACGCCGTGAGCCGCTCCGCGAACGCTTCGCTCGCGCCGAGCACCACCACCGGCACCGGCTTCTGCACGACCGCCATCTGCGTCGTCGCCGTCGGATCGCTCTCGCCCCACGCCTCGTGATCGACCTCGACGTCCACCGCGACTCCGTCTCCCTCGATCGCGCGCGCGAAGAGATCGTCGATGATCCGCAGGATCTGCGACGCGTCCTCGGGCCGCACCTTGCGACGCACCGCCTCCGCGAGCGCCTGCTCCGCGAACGAGCGCGTCTCCTCGAGCGACCGAGGTGGCTTGCTCCCCGAGATCTCCAGCGCGTCGAAGAGGAGCGCCGTCGCGATCTCGGGTGCGACCACGCCCTCGAGCGCTTCGCGCAGCAGCACCATCTCGGCTCGGGTCGCGCTCATCTCCGCGCGAGTATGACACCGCGTAGGGCACGCTCGACAAGCCCGACGTGCTCGGGTACGACGGCCTCGCAATGAACGGCACGCACGGGATCCGCGCCCTCTCCATCGCTCTCGCGCTCGCTGGTGCGAGCACCGCCGCGCTCTCCGCGTGCGATCGCGACGAGCCGCAGTTCCGCCCCTCGAGCAGCGAAGGCGCGGCCGCGCACGGCGATCCGCACGCCGCGCGCGACCCGCATGCGGCGCGCGATCCGCACGCCGATCCGCATGCCGATCCGCACGCGCGCGCCGCGCGTCCCGAGCCCGAGGAGCCCGAGGGCCTGCCCGCGCCCGCCGACGTCGCCGCTGCGCCCGCGGATGCCGAGCGCACCGCGTCGGGCCTCGCGTCGAAGGTCGTCCAGCGCGGCACCGGCAGCGATCACCCCGGCCCGCGCGATCGCGTGACCGTCCACTACACCGGCTGGACCACCGACGGCCGCATGTTCGACAGCTCGGTGACCCGCGGCGAGCCCGCGACGTTCCCGCTCGATCGCGTCATCCCCGGCTGGACCGAGGGCGTGCAGCTGATGGTGCAGGGCGAGAAGCGCCGCTTCTGGATCCCCGCGAACCTCGCGTACGAAGGTCGCCCCGGCCCGCAGGGCACGCTCGTGTTCGACGTCGAGCTGCTCTCGTTCGAGCGCGCGCCCGAGCCGCCCGCGGTCCCCGAGGACGTCGCAGAAGCGCCGCGCACCGCGCAGCGCACCGCGTCGGGCCTCGCGTCGCGCGTCCTGCGTCCCGGCACCGGCACGCGTCATCCCAGCGAGACGAGCCGGGTCGAGGTCCACTACAGCGGCTGGACCACCGACGGCCAGATGTTCGACAGCTCCGTCACCCGCGGTCAGCCCGCGCAGTTCCCGCTGAACCGCGTCATTCCCGGCTGGACCGAGGGCGTGCAGCTGATGGTCGAGGGCGAGAAGCGTCGCTTCTGGATCCCCGCGAGCCTCGCGTACGAAGGACGCCCCGGGCCCCAGGGCACGCTCGTGTTCGACGTGGAGCTGCTCCGCATCCTCGACTGATCGTCCTCGCGGTCCTCACGCAGAAGAAGAGAGCCGAGCACGCGGTCTCCGCGGCTCGGCTCTCGTGCGTTTTGGCGCTCCGTGATCTGCGCCGATTGGCACCCTGACTGGCACGCACCCGTGTGTGCCAGTGCGCCAACTGGGCACGATTCGTGTGAATCTCACTCACGCTGCGAGAACGGCAGTGCACGTCCCGGATGGTCGTGCGCGCACACAATTCGCGAAAACCCCTCTCGTTCCCGATGCGTGACCTGCGGAACCGGATGTGCTAGTCGGGTCGCCGCTTTGCTGCCCGTTAGGGTAGGGTGCGGGCACTGGACGCGCGCTCGTGCGCGCCATCGGAGGGGGAGCTGCTCGTCGTGAACGTCATCGCCACCACGCTCACCACGCTGCCCTTCGCGCAATTCAAGCGCTCTCCGAACTTCTACTTCGTCTACGACGCCGCCTACCTCGTGTGCGCGCTCGCCTTCGTCGCGGCGCTGCACGCGATCGGCTGGCGCTCGCCGGTCCAGGAGTTCGCGTGGTGGCTCCCGCTGCTGCTGCCGATCGCGACCTACGTCGTGATCATGGCGCACGTGTTCATCCACAACGCGTCGCACGGGAACTTCCCGAAGTCGATCAACCGCATCGTCGGTGAGATCTGCGGCGTCGTCGTGCTGACGAAGTTCGCGTCGTGGGAGATCGTCCACCGCCGGCACCACCGCTACTCCGACGATCCCGAGCGCGATCCGCACCCCGCCGAGCGGCACTACTGGCGCTACGCGATCAACACGCTCATCAACGTCGAGAAGCAGCTCCAGCAGCAGTACTTCGATCTCTACGGCGACACGCCGGAGACGCGTCGCCACGAGAAGATCCGCTCCGCGCTCTCGTTCATCAGCGGCGTCGCGCTGATCTTCGGCTGGCTCACGCTGCTCGGCGCGCCGGTGTTCTTCGTGCTGTACCTGCCCGCGTTCTTCTTCGCGGCGCTCTTCGTGATCTTCTTCAACTGGGCCGGGCACAACGCGCACGAGGCGGACGGCCCGATCGAGCCCGCGAACCTCGATCACGGGATCTTCTGGATCCTCAATCGGATCTTCTTCGGCATCTTCTATCACGGCAATCACCACAAGATGGCGATGCTGTTCAACCCGATGCACATGCCCGTCCGCGCGCGCAGCGAGTCGACCGCGCACGGCGAGCGCGACGAGGCGGAAGCCGCCTGAGCGTCACGAGGGAGCGATGTCGGTCGTGAGCGCCACCGAGGAGCACGCCCAGGCGAAGCCGGCGCGCCGCGCAGAAGAAACCTGGCTCCTGCACCACCGCGCGGATCGACGGCAGATCGGGATCGTCGTCGTCTACTGGGCGCTGCTCTTCTCGATGTGGCTCGTGCCCGCGTGCCGCAACGTCGTCTTCCTCGCGCTCGCTTGTTACTTCTCGTTCCTCAACGCGGTGGTGATCCACAACCACCTGCACAAAGGCATCTTCAAGTCGAAGACGCTCAACCGCGCGTTCCGCTGCGTGCTGAGCTTCGGCAGCCTGTATCCGGCGAGCGCGAACATCGCGTCGCACAACCTCGTCCATCATCACTTCGACGACGACGGACAGCCGGACTGGGCGGATCCCTACGAGTACTACCAGCGCACCGCGCGCTTCTCGTGGCCGCTCCTGAACCTGATCCACTTCCCGAACGTCGTCGGGCCCAACACGTTCAACGGCGTCTCGCGCTGGGCCACGACCACGCGCCAGAAGGACTTCCGCCGTCAGTACCTGATCGAGCAGGTGTTCGCGTTCGGGCTCACCGGCGTGCTCTTCGCGCTCGACTTCTGGACGACGCTGTTCTTCATCCTGATCCCGCAGCTCTGGGGCGCGCGCGGGATCCTGCGCATCAACCTGATCCAGCACGACGGCTGCGACACGAAGAGCGAGTGGAACCACTCGCGCAACTTCGTCGGCCGCTTCTTCAACTGGATCATGTGCAACAACGGCTATCACACGATCCATCACAACCGCGCGGGGCTGCACTGGTCGGTGCTGCACGAGGTGCATCGCAAGGAGTGCGCGGGCCGCGTCGATCCCGCGCTCGACGAGCCGAGCATGACTTGGTACCTCGTGCGCACCTTCGTGCTCGGCATGTCGCGCTCGATCGATCGCGATGCGGCCCAGCAGCGCGAGACGGAGATCGCCGCGGTGCTCGCGCCGCGCGCGGAGCGTCTCGCGGAGGCCGAGGCCGCGAGCCTCGCGGAGTGATCGCGTGACCCCGCTCGATGCGCTGCCCTACGAGTGGCTCGGCCTGCTCGCGCTCGGGATCCTCTGGGTCAACACGCTGCTGATCGCGGCGGCGGCATGGCAGCAGCGGAGCGCGCTCGGCGCGATCCGCGCGACGATGATCGCAGGGCGTCACGACGGGACGTTGGTGAGCGGCATCGTCGAGGAGGGGCGTGGGCCCGAGGGTGCGATCGCGATGCGCCACGTCGAGCAGATGGGGCGCGCGCTGACGATCTCGGGGCCCGATCGCATCCTCTTCACGGAGCGCGCGGTCGACGAGGAGATCTTCGGCGGCGTGGTGCGCACCGACGCGGGCGAGACGCTCGACGTGGAGGCCGCGCGCGGCGAGTCGATCGAGATCTGGCTGCGCGACGACGCGCCTTCGGCGCGTCGCGACGCCGACTTCGAGCGCGCGTGGTCGCGCGCGTCGACGAACAAGGGCTGCGTGTCGACCCTCGAGCAGCGCATCGAGCGCGGCGCGCGCGTCTGGTTGCACCGCGGCGCCGACGGAGTCCTGCGCATCGCGGCGCTCGATCCGGTCGCGGAGTGCACGCGCAAGCGCGCGCTGCTCGCGGGCTTCGCGGTGCTCACCGTGCTCTCGTGCGCGGTGGTGAGCCTCATCGCGTGCTGGCCGCCGGCGCTCGGGACGATCAGCACGATCGGCGGCGTGCTCGGAGTCGCGTACTTCCTCGCGATCCAGCCGCTCGGCACCGCGGTGCGCGACGCGGCGCGCATCCCGCCGGAGCGCCTCGTGACCGGCGTCTGGCAGCGCCCCGCCTGAGCCGCGCTCGCTTTTCTTGCCCGGCGTCGCGGCGGCTTTCTACGATCGCGTCGATGCGCCATCGCCGTCTGCTCGCCGTCGCCGCGCTCCTCGTGGGGTGCGGGGGCGCGCCTGCCGCTGCATCGTCGTCGACGACGGCGGAGGCGCGCGCGGACGAGGAGCGCATCCGCGCGCTCGAGGCCGACCTCGCGTCGCAGCGCGCCGAGGTCCAGGACCTGCGCACCGAGCTCGAGGCCACGCGCACCGTCCCGCGCGACACCGTGACGATCGGCGGCGATCGCACGCGCCTCGACACCGCCGCGATCTCGCCCGAGATCCACGTCGAGATCGAGCCCGGCGGCGACGACGAGCGCGCGCCCGAGGGCGAGGCGATGTCCGCCGGCGCGCGACTGGTGCTGCGCCTCTACGGTCCTCCGCGCGCCGCGATCCCCGGGCCCGCCGCGCCCCCGATCGTGCCGCCGCCTCCCGAGATCGCCGCGCTCGGACGTCTCCCCGTGATGACGACGCCCGAGGTCCCCGCGATCCCCGATCACCCGGTGATCGTCGCGCCGCGCGTCGACCCCGAGCCGCGCGAGGACGATCCGATCGTGCGCACGTACCGCGCCGCGCTCGCGCTCGTCGAGGCGCGCCGCTGGGACGACGCGCTCGCGAGCCTGCGCGCGTTCGCCGACGCGCATCCATCGCATCCCTACGCGGACAACGCGCTCTTCTGGCAGGGCGAGATCGCCTTCGCGCGCCGCGAGTACCGGCGCGCGATCGAGCTCTGGAGCGCGCTCCTCGTCCGTTACCCCGAGGGCAACAAGGTGCCCGACGCGCTCCTGCGCATCGGCGTGTCCTACGAGCGCCTCGGCGACCTCGAGCGTGCGCGCGAGCACTTCCGCCGCGTGCGCGAGCAGTACCCCGACAGCGTCGCGGCGCGCTTGGCGTCGCGGGAGGAAACGTGATCATGCGCCGCACGATCGAGCGCGTTCTGCTGCTCGGCGCGCTCTCCGGCGCGACGTTCGTCGCCTCGCCCGAGCGCGCCCGCGCGCAGGACGACGACTACTGGGTCGACGTCGGCGACGACTCGCGCTCACCGCGCAGCCGTGACCGCGGGGGCCCGAGCTCGCTCGACGAGGCGACGCGCAGCGGGCAGGGCATGCGGCTCGGGCAGATCGCCCCCCGCGAGATCCCGCCGAGCTACGCCGTCCGTCGCGGCGACACGCTCTGGGACATCACCGGGCACTTCTACGGCAACCCGTACGAGTGGCCGCGCGTGTGGTCGTACAACCCGGAGATCACGAACCCGCACTGGATCTATCCCGATCAGTCGGTGCGCCTGCTCCCCGAGGGCACGCCGACGACGATCGCGGCGCCGACGCGCGGCTCGCGGGTCGTGGTGCGGCGCGGCGTCGAGACCGGCACCGTGTTCCTGCGCGAGCAGGGCTGGCTCGACGAGGACGCGCTCGAGACCGCCGGCGTGATCGTCGGCTCGCCCGACGATCACATGATGCTGTCGCCGTTCGACCAGGCGTACGTGCGCTTCGATCACCTGCCCGACGGCCAGAGCGCGCCGCAGGGCGAGTACACGATCTTCCGCGCGATCGAGGCGGGACAGCGCACCGAGGGCGAAGAGGGCACGCTCGTGCGCATCCTCGGCGCGCTCCGGATCGACTCGTGGGACTCCGAGCGCCGCACCGCGCGCGCGACGATCGTCGAGGCGCTCGATCCGATCGAGCGTGGCTACCAGGTCGCGGCGCTCCCGCGTCGCTTCGAGGTCGTGCCGCCCGAGCGCTCGGAGATCGATCTCGACACCGAGATCGTCGCGACGCTGAACCCGACCGAGCTCGTCGGCGATCAGCAGATCGTGTTCGTGCCCGTCGGCGAGGAAGCAGGCGTGCGCGTGGGGCATCGCTTCTTCGTCGTGCGCGCCGGCGATCGCTGGCGCGAGGAGCTCGCGGAGTCGCAGCGGCAGGCCGCGACGATCGATCCGCCCGCCGAGCCCGAGGAGTACCCGGACGAAGTGATCGCCGAGGCGCGCGTCGTCTCGCTGCGCCCGAACAGCGCCGGGCTCCTCGTCACCCGCGCGACGGTGCCGATCTCGATCGGCGATCGCGCGCAGCTCCGCCGCGGGTATTGATTGCGAACGCGCGCTCGCGCTGACGCTCGAGCGCGCTGCAATCAATGCTTTCTACCCGGAGGGTTCGTGCGGCGAACCCTCCCCCGACCGGCGGAGCCGGATCGGGTCCCCCTCCCGCCCGAAGCGCTCTCGACGCGGAGCGTCGACGCGCGACGCTCCGCGTCTCCGCTATCGTTGCGAACGCGCGCTCGATCGCGCGCACGGTGGGCTCGACGCGCGCGTTCGGGTCCACGCTCGAATGCGCGATCGCACGCTCGTTGGCACCCGCGTGCGAGCGCGCGCGTCCGTTGAAACTCGTGCCTCATCCGTGGGAGGCTGTCGCGGATGCGCGACGAGAACGGCCGAAGGCGCCCTCTCGCGACCCCGTCCGAAGAGATCGCGGGTCTGCGGGAAGCGCTCGCCGTGGAGCACGCGCGACTTCGTGCGTTCCAGGACATCGGCGCCGCCGCGGGCGCCATGCTCAGCCTCGACGAGATCCTCGAGCTCGTCGTCGATCGCATGACGCAGGTGCTCGAGGCGGATCGCTCGACGATCTACCTCCTCGAGGACGACGGACAGCAGCTCGTCTCGCGTGTCGCGCAGAGCTTCGGCGGCGCCGGCGCGCCGCGTGATCCGCTCGCGAGCGCCGAGCGCCACGAGATCCGGCTCGCGGTCGGCGAGGGCATCGCGGGCTGGGTCGCGCGCAGCGGTCAGCCGCTGAACATCGTCGACGCGTACTCGGACAAGCGCTTCGATCCCACGTGGGATCGCATCACCGGCTACCGCACGCGCAACGTGCTCTGCGTGCCGATGAAGAACCGGCTCGGGCGTCCGCTCGGCGTCGTGCAGGTGCTCAACAAGCGCTACGGGCACGCGTTCGACGCGGACGACGAGGCGATGGCGAGCGCGCTCGCGGCGCAGGCCGCGGTCACGATCGAGAACAACAAGTTCTTCGTCTCGACGATCCAGAAGAACATGGAGCTGCTCGAGACGAAGCAGCAGCTCGAGCGGAAGGTCCGCGAGCTCGAGGCGCTCATGGAGATCTCGATGGCGTCCGCCGGTGCGACGCGCCTCGACGATCTCCTCCGCATGGTGCTCGATCGCGCGGTGCGCGCGGTCGACGCCGAGGCGGGCTCGATCCTGATCGCGAACGAGAGCAGCGGTGATCTCGAGTTCCGCTGCGCGGTCGGCGGCGCGCCCGACAAGGTCACGCGCATGCGCATCCCGCGCGGCACCGGGATCTGCGGCTGGGTCGTCGAGAACAAGCTCCCGCGCGTGGTGAACGACGTCGATCGTCACTCGTCGCCCGACGGAGTGCGTCACTACCGCGACGTGTCGGATCGCGTCGGTTACCACCCGCGCTCGGTGCTCGCGGTGCCCCTCGTCTGGGAGGACGGCGAGGGCGCGCTCGAGCTGCTCAACAAGAACGCGGGGCGCGACTCGTTCACCGAGGACGACGTGCGCCTCGCCACGGTGATCGCGAGCCATGTGTCGACCGCGATCCAGCTCGCGAACGCGCGCGAGCGCCGCGACAAGCAGGAGCGCCTGTCGACGATCGGCCAGCTGCTCTCGGGCGTGCTGCACGACCTCAAGGCGCCGCTCACGGTGATCGCGGGCTACGTGCGCGAGCTCGTCGCGGAGGACGATCGCGCGATGCGCGAGCGCTTCGCGCAGTCGGTGCTGAAGCAGATCGAGCTGATGAACGCGATGACGCGCGAGACGCTCGCGTTCGCGCGCGGCGATCGCTCGCTCTGGGTGCGGAAGGTCTACCTGAAGAGCTTCTTCGAGGAGCTGCGCGATCAGGTCGCGCGCGAGCTCGAGGGGCGCGGCATCCGCATCGATCTCGAGCTGCTGGATCGCGGCGTCGCGAGGTTCGACCAGCACAAGATCCAGCGCGCGGTGCACAACCTCGCGCGCAACGCGGCGGAGGCGATCGGCGCGCCGAACGCGCGGCGTCGCGGGGGCACGTTCACGATCCGCGTGGAGCGCCGAGACGACGACGCGCTCCTGATCTCGTGCCGCGACGACGGCCCGGGCATCCCCGAGGAGATCCGCGAGCGCCTGTTCGAGAGCTTCACGACGCACGGCAAAGAAGGCGGAACGGGCCTCGGCCTCGCGATCGTGCGCAAGGTGGTCGACGACCACGGCGGCACGATCGAGGTCGAGAGCGAGCCGGGCCGCACCGTGTTCCGCATGACGCTCCCGCAGCACGAAGACGCCGCGCGCGAAGACGCTGCGGCCTGACGGGGTCGGGGTCCGGGTCGCTGTCGGGAGCGGGCTCCGGGCAGCGCTCGGGATCGGACTACGGGCTCGAGTCGAGATGGGAACTCGGGGGGCGGACGGCCTCCGCGCTCGAGTCGAGATGAGAATTCGCGGCCCGAGGCCCTCCACGTTCGCATCGAGATGAGAATTCGGGGCCCGAGGCCCTCCACGTTCGCATCGAGATGAGAATTCGGGTGTCGAGGCCCTCCACGTTCGCATCGAGATGAGAATTCGGGGGTCGAGGCCCTCCACGTTCGCATCGAGATGAGAATTCGGAGGTCGAGGCCCTCCACGTTCGCATCGAGATGAGAATTCGGGGGCCGAGGGCCTCCGCGTTCGCACCGAGGTGAGCCAGCGCTCCGCCCCTCCCTCCGACACCCTCTCGCCCGGCCCCTCCGCTCCGCGGAGCGTCCGTGCGAGACGATGCGGCATCCAGGCGCGCCCCAAATCGGCTCCAGTCGCGCGGCTTTGCCGCGCGCTGCTACGCGCGAGCGTCCGAGCCGCGCGAGCAGCGCGGATCGGTCGCGAGCCTCCTCAGCCTCCCCCAGCGAGGCGGCAGAACCGCGGTACCGGGCGTGTGGTGGTGGGTCCGACGCGCTCGTGCGACGGGGGCTCGCAGACGTCGACCACGGAGTGTTCGAAGCATCGCGGCAGAGCGCGAAGCGCGCGCCGCGATGCGATCACCGACTCCCGACGCTCACGCCCTCTCGAACGGCAGCCCGCGAGCACCCGCGCGGCGGACCCACCACCACGCGCCTCTCGCCGAAGCCTTCTCAGTCGGAGGAGTTCGACAAGACGCCGCGCACCGAGCCCATCACGTGGCGGAACGCGTCCTTGACGTCTTCACCGCCGTCGATGCGCTCTCGGATGCGCTGGGCGAGCAGCACGTGCGTGAGCTTCTCGCCGTGATCCTCGCCCTCGACGCGGAACGGTGGATCCTGCTCCTCCGCCAGCGCCTCCGCCGCGTGCCCGAGGTCGACCATCGTGTGCTCGACCGCGAGCCTTCGCGCCTCTGCGGGCTTCATTCGATGCCGCCGCCCTCGGGGCCCTTGCCGAAGTGCTGCTCGAGGCGCTCGCGGAAGCCCGCTTCCTTCGCCGTCGTGAAGCCGTCGATCAGCTTCCCGTTCTTGTAGATCCCGAAGAACGGCAGCCCGGGGATCTCGACCGTCTTGCGCGACTCCGGCGCCTTCTCTCCGTCGCACACGAAGAACTTCACGTGCGGGTACTCGTCGCTCAGCCGCGCGAACTTCGGCTTGAACATCATGCAGGGCCCACACCAGCCCGCGTAGAAGTCCACCACCGCCATGTCGGAGCCCGCGAGCTTCTGTGCGAACGTCGTGTCGTCCAGATCTTCGACCGCCATGGCCACGTTCCTGCACCCAGCACGCGGCCACGTCAACGAAGCGCACATCACGCGTGGTGATTCGCCACGTGGCGGCGGAGCACTCTCTGCTCCGCGGAACATCGCGTGAGCCGTTCTCTCGACGTCGCGGTACGAACGATGACGAAACCCGGCCCGGAGAGCCGCTACGATGCCGCCGTGCCCGACGACGTACGTCAGCGCGCCCGCGAGACCCGCGACACTTCCGACGGGGCGTCTTCGCCCCGCACGAAGTCCGGCTCGGGCCCCTCGGACGCCGCGCTCGTGGTCGCTGCGCGTGCCGGCGAAGCATGGGCTCAGGAAGCCCTCTACCGGCGGTACGCGCGCATGGTGAACGGCCTCGCGTGGCGGCTCATGCCCGGTGATCCCGACGTCGAGGATCTCGTGCAGGACGTGTTCATCCAGGCGCTCGACGCGCTCGACCGGCTCACCGAGCCCGCTGCGTTCGGGAGCTGGATCGGATCGATCACGATCCGCACCGCGCACAAGCGGCTGCGCCGCAAGCGCTTGAAGCTGCGGCTCGGCCTCGCGCGGCGCGAGCCGGTCGACGTCGACGCGGTGATCTCGTCGTCGGCGCCGCCCGACGTGCAGTCGGAGCTGCGCGCGATGTATCGATTGCTCGACGAGCTGCCGACCGAGTCGCGCATCGCGCTGGTGCTGCGGCGCGTCGAGGGGCTGCAGCTCGCGGAGATCGCGGAGCAGATGGGGCTCTCGCTGGCGACGGTGAAGCGGCGACTGGACGCCGCGGAGACGAAGCTCGGCGAGAGGCTCGCAGTGGGAGGGGAGCGATGAGCGCGCCGGAGCCGTTGCCGCCGCCGAGATCGCTGGCGAAGTGGGTCGAGCCACCGCTCGACGACGTGGTGCTCGAGAAGCAGTGGTCCGCCATCCGCGAGCGACGCGGACATCGCCGCGGGGGCCTCTGGGGTTGGTGGATCGGTGGCACGTCGGTGATCGCGATCGCCGCGGCGATCGCGGTGCTCGTGACGACGCGCGAGGCGCCGCTCGCGCCGCTGCCGAGCGTCGCGGGCGCGACCGTGTCGTCGACCCCAGGCGCGGTGATCGAGAGCGGTCCCGCGCCGATCGACGTGCGGCTCGCGGACGGCTCGCAGATCGCGCTCGATCCGTCGACGCGGCTCGAGGCGACCGAAGCCGAGGGACGCGACGTGCGGTTCGCGCTGCGCCACGGCCGCGCGACGTTCGAGGTCGCGCGCGACGAGGGGCGTCGCTTCGTGGTCGCGGCGGGCGACGTCGAGGTCGTCGTCGTCGGGACGCGGTTCTCGGTGGCGAGCGAAGCCTCGCGCGTCGCGGTGCACGTCACGCGCGGTCGCGTCGACGTGCACACCGGGCGTGCGGTGCACCAGCTCGCGGCGGGCGAGACGTGGTCCGGGGATGCCGTCGCGCGCGACGAGGACGTCGCGGTGCCGAGCGAGGACGCGGTCGAGGAGAGCCCGGATCGTGATCGCCCGCGCCGCGAAGGCCCGAGCGCGAGCGATCTGTTCGAGTCGGCGCGCGCGGCGCGTCGTGACGGGCGCGACGGCGAGGCGGCGAGCGCGTACGAGCAGCTCCTCCGCCGTCATCCGCGCGATGGCCACGCCGGGCTCGCGGCGTTCGAGCTCGCGCGCATCCGCATGGACTCGCTGGGCGACGAGCGCGGCGCGATCGAGCCGCTCGAGCGCGCGATCTCCGCGGGCGTGTTCCGCGAGGACGCGATGGCGAGGCTGGTCCGCGCGTACGACGAGACCGGTCAGGACGCGCGCTGTCGCGCGGCGCGCGAGCGCTACCTGCGCGCGTACCCCGAGGGCGTGCACCGCGCGCAGGTCGAGGGTCGCTGCGCCGAGTAGCGTGCCGGCGCGCTCGCTCATCGTGGCCACGGCGCTGGCGATCCATGCGATCGCCGGCGCGGTCGCGTCTGCGCAGGATGCGCCGCTGGAGCCGGCGCCGCGCGTCGAGCTCGGCCTCGAGGGCGAGTGGCCCGACGCGCTGCGGCTCGCGGTGCGCGCCGATCTCGACGCGGCGCTGCGCGCGCAAGGGCTCGAGCTGGTGCACGCCGAGGACGGCGCCGAGCGCGTGGTCGCGACGGTGCGCGTGACCGCGCCGAGCGACGGCGCGCCCGCGTGCCTCGTGCGCATCGACGACGTGATCACCGGCAAGCACGTCGAGCGCGCGATCGATCTCACGCGCGTGCCGAGCGACGGATGGAGCGTCGCGATCGCGGCGGGCGCCGACGAGCTCCTGCGCGCGAGCTGGGCCGAGCTCGCGATCGCCGACGCGCCGCCGCCGGCGATCGAGCCGCCGCCCGCGGTCGAGGCGTACGTCGAGCAGCGTGTCGTCGCGCCGATCGTCGACGAGCGCCTCGCGGCCGCGCTCTCTCCGACGCTCCCGCGTCCCGCCCTCTCGCTCGGCGCGCGCGGGGCGGTCGAGGGCTACCTCGGCGGGCTCACGCTCGTCGGCGGCGATCTCACGGTGCGGCTCTATCTCGCGGAGCGCGTCGGGCTCGAGCTCGGTCTCGGCGCGCGCGTCGGGCTCGACGAGGAGAGCGCGCGTGGCGTGGTGCGCAGCTGGATGCTCGGCGGCGAGCTCGGTCCGGTGTTCTTGCTCGTGTCCGCACCGAGCCCGGTGCGGCTCGAGGCGTTCGTCGTCGCGCGCGCCGGATGGCTGAGCTTCGAGGCCGACGCGAACGGCGGATCGCTCGCACGGGACGACGCCGGCGCGGTGGTGATGGCGCGCGCGGGGCTGCGCGCGGCGCTCGCGATCGATCGCAGCGAGCTCGGCGTCGCGCTCGGGCTCGGCGTGCCGATCCTCGGTCGCGAGGCGCGCGACGATCGCGGGGTCGTCGTCGGGCTCACCGGGCTCGAGATCCACGCCGCCCTGAGCTTCGCGCTGGAGGTGCTGCCGTGAGGTGGTACGCGCTCGTGCTGCTGCTCGTCGGGTGCGTCGAGTCCGCGCAGGTGCTCGGGCCCGACGACGCCGGCATCGTCCCGCCCGAGAGCGACGCGCAGATCGACGCGCAGGTGCCGCGCGACGACGGGCGCATGCCGATGCCGGGCGTCAGCGACGTCTCGGCGGGCGGCGCGCACTCGTGCGCGATCGTGGGGGGCGCGCTCTCGTGCTGGGGCGACGGCACCGAAGGCGCGCTCGGCACCGGCCCGAGCGGCGATCGCCTGGTGCCCGCGCGCGTCGGCACGGCGAGCGACTGGCGCGCGATCGAGGCCGGGCAGGGCATGACCTGCGGGCTGCGCGACGGCGCGGTGTGGTGCTGGGGCACGAACGAGCTCGGCCAGCTCGGGCTCGGCGATCGCGAGCCGCGTCGCTCGCCCGCCGAGGTCACGCTGCCCGGCGCGGCGACGCTGGTGCGCGCGTCGCGCGAGTTCGTCTGCGCGATCCTCGAGGGCGGCGAGCTGCTCTGCTGGGGCGCGAACATCGAGGGTCAGCTCGCGCGCGCCGATGCGTATCCGGGCGCCGACGGGCTCACGCCGCAGCGCATCGCGTCGGAGCTGCGCTTCCGCGACGTGTGCACCGGCCAGGGCCACGGCTGCGCGATCGCGACCGACGGATCGCTCTGGTGCTGGGGCCGCAACACCGAGGGCCAGCTCGGGCTCGGCCCCGACGTGCCGCGGCAGCTGCGCGAGCCGATGCGCGTCGGCACCGACGTCGACTGGGCCTCGCTCGCGTGCGGCATGAGCCACACCTGCGGGCTCCGGCAGGACGGCACGCTGTGGTGCTGGGGTGACGACTTCTCGGGTCAGATCGGCATCACGCGCGGCTCGCGCTTCGACGTGCCCACGCGCGTCGGCGAGGACGCGGGATGGAGCGAGATCGCGACCTACGTCTTCCACACCTGCGGCGTGAAGGACGACGGAACGCTCTGGTGCTGGGGCCGCGGCATCGAGGGCCAGCTCGGCCTCGGCGACATCGACGATCGCAACCGCCCGACGCGCGTCGACGATCGCACCGACTGGGCGCGCGTGTCGGTCGGTTGGTTCCACACGTGCGCGCAGCGCACCGACGGCAGCGTGTGGTGCACCGGCGAGAACGGCGACGGACGCCTCGGCGTGGGCGATCCCGATCGCCGCGACGTCTTCACCGAGGTGCAGGGCATCGGCGTGGAGTGAGTGCTTGCCGGAGTGCTCGTCCCGCCGGTCCCGGACGGGAGCGCGCGCAGCGCGCGGACGGCAGGGCCCGGCGGGCGAGCCGATTTCGTCGCTCGTGAGCCCTCGCTCTTGAGCGCAGGATCGCGGCTCGATACCGTCCGCGCGTGCCGGACGTCATCCATCCCGCTTCGCTCGCGCCGCCGCGCGGGTACTCCAACGGCCTGCTCTTTCCCGCGAACGGCCGCGTGCTCTTCGTCGCGGGGCAGATCGGCTGGGATCGCGAAGGTCGCTTCCCGAGCGACGAGCTCGCGGCCCAATTCGATCTCGCGCTCGCGAACGTGCTCGACGTGGTGCGCGAAGCCGGCGGCGCGCCCGAGCACGTCGGGCGCCTCACGATCTACGTGACCGACAAGCACGAGTACATCGCAGCGGCGAAGACGATCGGCGCGTCGTACCGTGCGCGCATGGGCAAGCACTACCCCGCGATGGCGCTCGTGCAGGTCGCCGCGCTGCTCGAGGATCGCGCGAAGGTCGAGATCGAAGCGACGGCGGTGATCCCGTGACGACCATCGATCAGCTGAAGCAAGAGGGCTTCCGCCTCGCGCTCGAGGACGGAGTGCTCACCGTCACCCTCGATCGTCCCGATCGCATCAACGCGCTCACCTTCGCGAGCTACGCCGCGCTGCGCGACGCGTTCCGCGCGTTCTCGGAGATGCGCGAGGTGCGCGCGATCCTCCTCCACGGCGAAGGCCCCCGCGGCTTCTGCTCGGGCGGCGACGTGCGCGACATCATCGGCGAGCTCTTCTCGCGCGACATGCGCGGCTTGCTCGAGTTCACGCGCATGACCGGCGCGCTCGTCGCCGCGATCCACCAGTGCCGCGCGCCCGTGATCGCCGCGCTCCACGGCGTCGTGTGCGGCGCCGGCGCCGTCATCGCGATCGCGTCCGACGTGCGCATCGCCGCGCCCGACGCGCGCATCGCGTTCCTCTTCCCGAAGGTCGGCCTCAGCGGCGCCGACATGGGCGCGTCGTGGCTGCTCCCGCGCATCGTCGGCTACGGCCGCGCGAGCGAGCTGCTCCTCACCGGCGAGTTCGTCGACGCCGAGCGCGCCGAGCGCATCGGGCTCTTCAACCGCGTCAGCACCGACGTGCTCGCCGACGCGAAGAAGCTCGCGCGCACCATCGCCGACGGCCCCGCCTTCGCCCACGCGATGACCAAGAAGATGCTCGACTACGAGGCCCACGTGGACTTCGCGACGGGCATCGAGGCCGAGGCGCAGGCCCAGGCGATCTGCATGCAGCACCCGGACTTCCGCGAGGCCTACGACGCGTGGGTCGAGAAGCGCGCGCCTCGGTTCGAAAGGTGAACGAACATGGTCCGCGTCCCGATCTGCAGTGACGAGGTCCTCGAGCGCGCGTTCGTCGACGCCGACGTCATCGCGCAGGCGTGGTCGAGCGCGGGCTCGCTGGTCGACGACGCGGTCGCGACCGAGCTCCGTGCGAAGGATCCCAGCACCGCGCTGGTCGCGATCGTGCGCCTGCTCGGCGCGCGTGGCCTGCTCGGGCTCACCGTGCCCGGCGACTTCGGCGGCACCTACGAGCGCGTGCGCTCCGACGCGCTCTGCCTCGCGCGCGAGCGCCTCGGTCACGCCTCGCCGCTCGTCGAGCTCGCGTTCGCGATGCAGGGCCTCGGCAGCTACCCGATCGTCGCGCGCGGCTCGGACGCGCTGCGCGCCGCGTGGCTCCCCAAGGTCGCCGCGGGCGAGGCCATCGCCGCGTTCGCGCTCACCGAGGAAGACGCGGGCTCGGACCTCGGCGGCATCGCCACCACCGCGCGCCTCGACGGCGACGCGTACGTGCTCGACGGCACGAAGGTCTTCATCTCGAACGCCGGGATCGCCGACTTCTACACGCTCTTCGCCGCCACCGCGCCGCCCGGCGCGAAGCGCCGCCTCAGCGCGTTCGTCGTGCCCGCCGCGATCCCCGGCGTGCAGACGCGCCCCATGCACGTGCTCGGCGGCCACCCGATCGGCGCGCTCGAGCTGCGCGGCGCGCGCATCCCCGTCGCGAGCCGCATCGGCGAGGAGGGCGACGGCCTCGCGGTCGCGCTCGAGACGCTCCACAAGTTCCGCCCCACCGTGGGCGCCGCCGCGCTCGGCTTCGCGCAGCGCGCGCTCGACGAGTCGGTCGCGCACGTGAAGACGCGCAAGCAGTTCGGCGCGCCGCTCGCCGAGCTCCAGGCGGTGCAGCTCCAGATCGCCGACATGGCGTGCGACCTCGAGCCCGCGCGCCTGCTCGTCTATCGCGCCGCCATCCAGTCCGATCTCGCCGCGCGCCTCAAGGCCGAGCTGGGCGTCGACGACGCGGATCAGCGCAGCCGCGTCGCGCGCACCGGCAGCATGGCGAAGCTCGCGGCGACCGAGGCCGCGTTCCGCGTGATCGATCGCGCGGTGCAGCTCCACGGCGGGCGCGGCGTGATGCACGGCTCGATCGTCACGCGCCTCTACGAGGACGTGCGCGCGCTGCGCATCTACGAGGGCGCCTCCGACGTGCAGCGCCTGCTCGTCGCGCGCGAGGTCCTGCGGTGAGCTGGATCCGCGCGGTGCGCGACGCGGGCCCCTTGCTCGCCGCGGCCGAGCGCTTCCTCGCGCGCGAGCGCGACCTCGCCGAGCCGCCACTTCCACGCGGCGCGGCCGCGCTCGCATGGCTCGCGCGCCGCGTCGATCGCTTCGCCGAGCGCGACGACGCGAGCGCGCGCGACGAGAGCGCGTTCGTCGAGGGCGCGGGCGCGCTCCTCGCGCTCGTCCTCCTCGACCACGTCGGCGAGGGCGGCCACGTCGCGCGCGACGGCTCCCACCGCGTGCGCGTCGGCGCGCGCGGCTTCTTCGATCCCTTCGCCGCGATCGAGGCCGCGCTCGACGCGCCCGCCGCGCGCGACGTGCTGATCGCCGAGGTCGCCCGCGCCGAGCGCGAGGCCCGCGGCGAGGACGGCGTCGGCCGCGCCGCGCTCGTCTTCGAGCGCCTGCTCGAGACCAAGCGCCCCGAGCTCCGGGTGCGCGATCGCTTCGATCGCCGGCTCTTCCTCTCCGACGACATCGAGGTCGATCTCGCGCGCGCGATCGACGCGACCGAAGGGCAGGGCGCTGCCGCGGTCGAGCAGTCGGTCGCGAAGCTCGTCTCGATGCTGCCCGGCGGCGAGGGCACGACCGTCGATCGCGAAGAGGCCGCCGCGCGCCTCCTGCCGCGCGTCGTCGCCCCCGATCTCGCCGCCGACGTGAGCGCCGCGCTCTTCTCGCGCGTGCTCCCCAACGACGTGCGCCTCTCGCTCGTGCTCGCGTACGAAGGGCGCTCGCGCTTCGTTCGCGCCCGCGAGATCGACGGCTGGGGCCTCGGCGACGACGACGCGGTGCGCCTCGCGCTCGAGAACCTCGCCGCGCGCTCCGCGTCCGCGCGCTTCGCGCGCGTCGACACCGCCGAGGGCGCGATGGTGATCGCGCGCACCGGCGACGGCCTCGACTCCGCGCGCCTGCTGCTGCCCACGCTGCACGACGTGCTCGCCCCCGAGCTCGGCTCGCCGTTCCTGGCCGCGATCCCCCACCGCGACGCGCTCTACGCCGCGACACCGAGCGCCCGCGCCGCGCTCGCCGCGCGCGCCGCCGACGAAGCCGCGCGCGCACCGCACCGCATCACCCCCGCGCTCTTCCTCGTCACCGCCCAGGGCCTCCGCGCCGCGCCGTGAATCGCGGGCACACGCCCCGCGCGAATCCCCACGAAATCGCGCGGGCACACGGCATGCTGAGCGCATCGCCGTGCGCCCCTCGTTGTGCATGCTCGTGCTGCTCTCCGGCTGCTACGCGTCGCACCAGCACGCCGGCGACGGCGGCACCACCACCTGCGATCCCGCGACGCGCCCGACCTGCGTGACCCGCGCCGCGCCCTGCGATCCGCTCCAGCTCGCGGCCCCGCTCTGCGACGCGCTCGCGTGGCGCTGCCCCGAGGGCGCGCGCGAGCACGTCGCGCCGTGGCCCGACGATCGCTGCCTCCCGCTCGAGGGCGACGCCGACATCGTCCACGAAGCGCCGATCGCGATCCCGCTCGACGATCGCTGCGCGTGGCTGCTCCCGGCGCTCGAGCACGACGGCGCGCCGCGCGCGCACGTGCGGGTCGACGTCGCGCGGACCTGCGACGCGCTCGCGCTGCCGGCGTCGCTCGAGCCGGTGATCACGACGCCCGACGGCGCCGACCTCGTCGGCGCGCAGGCCGCGGTCGACGGACGCGTGCTGGTGCGCGGCTGGGCCTTCGATCCCGACGCGGGCTTCGGCGTGCGCGCGCTCGGCGTCGGGCTCGCGCGCCGCGAGGGCGAGCGCTTCGTCGTCCCCGACTGGCTCTTCGACCCCGACACCGAGGACTTCGGCGACGCGGCGATCGTCTTCGAGGATCACCTCTACGCGTACGGCTGCCCCGGCCCGCCGGAGTGGCTCGAAGAGGACTGCTTCGTCGCGCGCGCGCCGCTCGACGCCGTCGACGATCGCGACGCGTGGCAGGTCCTCGGTGAGCGCGGATGGGGCGAGGGCGCGCCGCGCCGGGTGTTCGGCAGCGGCCCGCACCGCGGCCCGGTGGTGCGCGATCCCCGCGGGCCCGGCCTCCTGCACGTCTACGCGATCGGCTTCGGCGAGCGCCTCGAGATCCAGCGCGCCGATCGCCCCGAGGGCCCGTGGTCCGCGCCGCGCCCGCTGATCGACTGCGAGCTCCCCGAGGGCGACCCCGAGGCGTACTGCGCGGGCCCCGGCATCCACGTCGAGCTGTTCGACCCGCTGCGTCCCGACGCGCTCGTCGTGAGCTACTCGATCGGCACGCTCGCGCCCGACGGCCCGGAGCGCCGCGCGCGCGACCCCCGCGCGTATCACGCGCGCGTCGTCCGCGCGTCGCGGCCCTGACCCAGCGCGTCGCGGAGCGCGATCGAACGCTTCGAGTCGTCGCCCGTGACGCCCGCGGCGCCCGATCCACGCGCTCGAGCCGCCGTCCCGAGGGCCCGCGGAGCCCGATCGACGCGCTCGAGCCGGCTCCGGCGACGCCCCGGGCGCGCGATCCGGGCGTTCGAGCGCCCATCTCGACGGTCGCGGAGCCGGATCCACGCGCCGGATCCGGCTCCGCGGACGTCACGGCCGCACCTTCGAGGCGTTCGATCGCCCTCCGCGACGGCCACGACGCCTCGTGGGGGCCTCCCCGCGACGCCCGGCGACGTGAAAGGCGCCCATGTTCGCCGCGTCGGGCCCGCTCCAGGACGGGCACGGAGCCCTCGGGGGCCCGCGGCCGGCTCACTCCCGATACGCGGGATGCCTGGTCGCAGGCTCGGAGCGGTCAGCGGCCGCGCCGGCGGCCGCCGTCGAACAGGCTCGGATCGAGCGGCGCCGCGCCGAAGTCGGACTCGTTCGCGGTCTCGGCGAGGGTGTCGAGCTCCGCGAGGAAGTTCGGCGCGGGCGGCAGCACGGTCTTCGTCGGCTTCGGGGGCTCGGTCGCGAGCTGGAGCCCGACCACCAGCGCGACGTCCCGCGCCGACACCTTCGGGTCGAGCCACTGGATCAGCTCGTCGAGCGCGCTCGCGAGCGCGCCTGCGCCCGCCGTGCGCTTCGCGGGATCACGCGCGAGCACGCCGATCACCAGGCGATCGACCTCGCGCGGGATGCGCGGGTTGATCGCGGAGGGCCGCGGCACCTCGCACGCCGCGACCGCGCGCACCGTCGCGCCGTCGTCGTCGCGCTGGAAGAGCCGCCGCCCGCACAGCATCTCCCACAGCACGATCCCCGCGGCGAACACGTCGATCTGCGGCGTGGTCGGCTGCTGCTGGATGATCTCCGGCGCGAGGTAGCCGAGCTTGCCGCCCATCATCCCGCCGCCGAGCTGCGTCTCGTGCACGTTCGCGTCGGCGAGCCCGAAGTCCGCGAGCTTCACCGCGCCGTCCTTGCCGAGCAGCAGGTTGTGCGGCGAGACGTCGCGATGGACGATCTGCAGCGGGCGTCCCGTCGCGTCCTGCGCCTCGTGCGCATAAGCGAGCGCCCGCGCGAGCTCGCGCGTGATCCAGAGCGCGGTCGCGACCGGCATGCACGCGCCGCGTGCGTGCGCGCGATCGAGCACCGCCTTGAGCGTCGTCCCCTCGACGAGCTCCATCACCATGATCAGCGAGCCCTGCACCTCGCGCGCGTCGTAGACCCGCACGATGTTGCGGTGGCGCAGCTGCATGCCGAGGCGCGCCTCGTCCATGAACATCGAGCGGTAGAGCTCCTGCGCCGCGAGCTCGGGCAGGACGCGCTTGAGCGCGACGGGATACGAGTCGCCGCCCTCGAAGTGCGCGAGCCCCTTCCACACCTCGGCCATGCCGCCCGCGGCGATGCGCTGCGTCGGCACGTAGCGCGTGGGCGCGCGCCGCAGCTTCGTCGAGATGCGCGAGTTGTCGGCGGGCACGCGCCGAGCGTCACTCCGGCACCCTCGCGCGTCAATCCGCCCGGGCTGTGCTCATCGGTGTCATCGCAGTCCGAGGATCGCCACCGTGCCCTCCGCGCGTCGGCTGCTCGCGAAGGCGACCCGCTCCGAGCGCGGCGTCGATCCTCGGACTGCTGTGCTCCTCGGTGTCATCGCAGTCCGAGGATCGCCACCGTGCCCTCCGCGCGTCGGCTGCTCGCGAAGGCGACCCGCTCCGAGCGCGGCGTCGATCCTCGGACTGCTGTGCTCATCGGTGTCATCGCAGTCCGAGGATCGCCACCGTGCCCTCCGCGCGTCGGCTGCTCGCGAAGGCGACCCGCTCCGAGCGCGGCGTCGATCCTCGGACTGCTGTGCTCCTCGGTGTCATCGCAGTCCGAGGATCGCCACCGTGCCCTCCGCGCGTCGGCTGCTCGCGAAGGCGACCCGCTCCGAGCGCGGCGTCGATCCTCGGACTGCTATGCTGCGCGCCCCATGAGCGACCCCGTCTCCGCCGAGCACTTCCGCCGCGCCCAGGAGCGCTTCCCCGGTGGCGTGAATTCCCCCGTGCGCGCGTTCCGCGCGGTGGGTGGTACGCCCGTCTTCGTCGACCGCGCCGAGGGCGCGTACCTGTGGGGCGCGGACGGCAAGAAGTACGTCGACTACGTCGGCTCGTGGGGCCCGATGATCGTCGGGCACGCGCACCCCGACGTGGTGAGCGCGGTGCAGCACGCGATGACGCGCGGCGCGAGCTACGGCGCGCCGACTGCGCAGGAGACGGACCTCGCGGACCTGATCGCGAAGATGGTCCCGTCGATCTCGATGATGCGCTTCACGTCGAGCGGCACCGAGGCGGTGATGGGCGCGCTGCGGGTGGCGCGCGGGTTCACGGGGCGCGACCTCGTCGTGAAGTTCGAGGGCTGTTACCACGGCGGCGCGGACTACCTGCTGGTGAAGGCGGGCAGCGGGCTCGCGACGTTCGGCGTGCCGACGAGCGCGGGTGTGCCGGCGGCGATCGCGAGCACGTGCACGGTGCTCCCGTACAACGACGTGACGGCGCTGCACGAGCTCTTCGCGGCGCGCGGCAGCGAGATCGCGGCGGTGATCCTCGAGCCGGTGGTCGGGAACATGGGGACGGTGCCGCCGGACCGCGCGTTCCTCGACGCGCTGCGCGCGCTGACGACGAAGCACGGCGCGCTGCTGGTGTTCGACGAGGTGATGACGGGCTTCCGCCTCGCGAAGGGCGGCGCGCAGGAGCGCTTCGGGATCACGCCGGACCTCACGACGCTGGGCAAGATCGTCGGCGGTGGCCTGCCGGTCGGCGTGTACGGCGGGCGGCGCGAGATCATGGAGAAGGTCTCGCCGATCGGGCCGGTCTACCAGGCGGGCACGCTGAGCGGGAACCCGCTCGCGGTGGCGGCGGGCCTGGCGACGCTGCGCATCCTCGACGGCGACGCGGGCTTCTACGATCGCCTCGAGGCCGCGAGCGCCGAGCTCGAAGCGGTGCTGGTGGAGGCGTCGAAGGCGTCGAAGGTGCCGGTGCGGGTGCAGCGCACGGGCTCGATGATCACGCCGTTCTTCTGCGAGGGCGAGGTGCGCTCGTGGGAGGACGCGGCGCGCTGCGACACGGCGGCGTTCGGTCGATGGCACCACGCGATGCTGGACGCGGGCGTGATGTGGCCCCCTGCTCAGTACGAGGCCGGGTTCGTGAGCAGTGCCCACGACCAGGCCACCCTGCGGCACACCGCGGCGGCCGCTCGGGCTGCGTTCGCGGCGGTGTAACTGGCGGTTATC
The DNA here is from genome assembly GCF_000737325.1 of Sandaracinus amylolyticus. NCBI lineage: Bacteria > Pseudomonadati > Myxococcota > Polyangiales > Sandaracinaceae > Sandaracinus > Sandaracinus amylolyticus. Next base: position 5,152,635 of record NZ_CP011125.1, on the reverse strand, counting down.
ACAGCGCAAAATGGTCGGGTTGGCGCGCGCCTGACCATCCTTGCACCCCCGAAAACGCCATGCTACATGGCGCGCGCCGTCGGGCCTGAGGGAGTTTGTTGGGACCCGAGCAGCGCAAGCAGCTGAAGACGGCGGGGCGTGTCGGCTCCGTCGGGCTCGAGCTCGTGATCGCCACGATGCTCGGGTACTTCGGAGGCACCTGGCTCGACGGATACTTCGGAACCAGCCCCATTCTCACCTACGTCGGATTGGCCCTCGGCATCTTCGCCGGCTTCAAGGGCCTCTACGACCTCGCGAAGAGAACCAACCTCGACGAGCTCTGACGCTCGCAGCACCGGAACACATCCTTGGAACACCGCATCGTCGACACGATCACGCGCTGGGTGGGAGCGAGCACGCTTCCTCTCGTGGTGATCGCGTTCGTGGGCGGTGGGCTCGAGCGTGGTCTCGGTGCGATCGCGGGCGCGTCGCTCGCGATGCTCAACTGGCTGGTGATCCGCTGGGTCGTGATGGCGATCGTGCGTCGTGGTGATCGCGGCTTCGGCCTCACCTCGGTGCTCGTCGCGAAGATCGGCTTCGTCCTCGCGGGCGCGGCGATCCTGCTCCGCATCTTCGACGCCACGGGGTTGATCCTCGGCGTCAGTGCGCTCGTCACCGGCTTGTTCGGTGGGGCGCTGCATCTCCACTTCAACGGCTCGCTGAACGCGCAGGACGAAGGCGTCCTCGGCGCCGGCGAGAGGGACTGAGCGAGCGATGCCGCACGGCGAGTCGTGGTTCACGCTGGCGTTCCGAGGGACGACGCTCTGGGACAACGTCGTCAACCTCGTCATGGTCATCAACAACCTGATGACGGGCGAGAGTGACTCGATCCTCGCGAACGAGACCGGTCACGTCGGTCACGTGTTCGGCGCGCTCTTCATCCTCCTGCTCATCGCGGTGATCGCGTTCGTCGCGAACACGAAGGTGAAGGACACGAAGGCGGCCATCGTGCCGGAGGACCGGCTCACGCCGCGCACCTTCGTCGAGCTCTTCGTGGGCGCGGCCTACTCGATGATGTCGGACATCATGGGGCCGAAGCCGGCGCGCTACTTCCTGCCGCTGATCGGCACCTGCGCGTTCTTCATCCTCTTCTCGAACCTGCTCGGTCTCGTCCCCGGCTTCACGCCGCCGACCGACAACCTGAACACGACGCTCGCGATGGCGCTCGTCATCTTCCTCGCGACGCACGTCTACGGCATCAAGGAGAACGGCTTCAACCACGTGAAGCACCTCTTCGGGCCGATCGTCGCGTGGTACGCGCTGCCGCTGATGCTCCTGATGTTCTGCATCGAGGTCATCAGCCACATCGCGCGCCCCATCTCGCTCTCGATTCGTCTCATGGCGAACATGGTCGCCGACCACCTGGTCGTCGGCGCGTTCCTCACCGTGTTCGCGTTCCTCGTTCCCGTGCCCGTCATGGTGCTCGGAACGCTCGTCTGCATCGTGCAGACGCTGGTGTTCTGCATCCTCTCGACGGTCTACATCGGCCTCGCGATCCAGCACGACGAAGGCCACCACTGAAAGAGCTCGGCCGCTCTCCCGAGCGGCTCGTTCGGAGAGAAGCAAGGCAACCCGTTTTCCGGTCGGCTAGCCGCGGCTGTGCAGCCTCGTCATCGAGGCACGGTGCCCGCCGGGGTTCGCAGGAGGCACGTTCGTCATGAAGAAGAATCTGCTCGGTCTCACCACGTTCCTGTCCATCCTCGCGATCACCTCGACGGCGTTCGCGCAGGACGCGGGGACCAACCAGTACGACGTCCAGATGTGGAAGGCGATCGCGGCGGGCTTCGCGATCTCGATCGCGGCGCTCGGCGGCGCGCTCGGTCAGGGCCGCGCGGCGGCGGCGGCGCTCGAGGGCATCGCGCGCAACCCGAACGCGTCGGGCAAGCTGTTCGTCCCGATGATCCTCGGCCTCGCCCTCATCGAGTCGCTCGTGATCTACGCCCTCCTCATCGCGGGCGGCTTCATCGGGCCGCTCGGCGGGTGATCCTCGAGCGCCGGTGACGGCGCCCGAGCTCGCTCATCGAAGCTCGAACGACGGGCCGGCGCTCTTCGGAGCGTCGGCTCGTCGTGCTTCCGTCGTCCGCACTGTGCATGCGCGCGCGATGTTTCGGCTCGTCCACCGGGCCTTCCGTCCGCGCGCTTCGCGCCGTCTCTCCCGTCCGGGACCGGCGGGACGAACACTCCTGCAAAGTTTGACGTCGCGACGCGCATCTCGATATATTCGCGAGCGTTTCGGAGCTCGGGGGGGCGCCGAGCGCGAGCCGCCCCTGCATGCCCGAACAACGTCGCCAGCGTCGCTACGACCTCCGTCGCCGCCTTTGGTGCGAGGGGGAGCGCTACACCGTCGCGCTGCAGACGGTGAACGCGAGCGAGGGCGGCGTGCAGCTGCGGACGTCGATCCCCCCACCGCCGGGGACGAAGCTGCGCATCTCGCTCGAGGAGCCGGGACGCGGCCGCGTGGTGATCGACGCCGAGGTCGTGTGGGCGCAGGCGGGGCGCGGGCGCGGCGCGATGGGCCTGCGTTTCGTGCAGTTCTGCGAGGGACGCGACGTCTGGAGCGGGCTCCTCCACGACCTCGACGGCACGCCGAAGACGGCGGAGTAGCTGGCCGAGGCGCGAGCACCGCCACATACTCGGACTCGCATGGACGCCCGCGACGAGACCGAGGACCTGCTCGAGCGTGCGAAGGCCGGCGCCGATGCGCCCGTGGCGGTGTCTCCGCGCGGCGACGCACCCGGCGAGAAGCCGACGCCCGCGTGGGTGCGCGTCGTGGCGCTCGCCACGGTGTTCGCGGTCGGCGCGGGCGCGGTCGGGTGGCTGCTGAGCGGCGAGGACACGTTCGTGTACTCGGAGACGATCGAAGAGGTCGTCGCCGAGCCGAGCGAGCACCTGGGTCGCACGCTGCGCGTCGAGGGCGCCCTGACGAACGGCTCGGTGCAGTTCCGCGAGGAGCCGTGCGAGTGGCGCTTCGTGCTCGAGAGCGGCGAGCGCCGGATGCCCGTCGAGTTCCCGCAGTGCGTGGTGCCCGACACGTTCCGCGACGGCATGGGGATCTCGGTGACGGTCGAAGGGCGCCTGCGCGAGGACGGCTCGTTCCTCGCGAGCCAGGTGATCCCGAAGTGCCCGTCGCGCTACGAGATGGACCAGCGGCAGCAGGCCGGTGAGGCGATGCCGCACGCGGCGCCGCCGGAGACGTCGGCGGTCGGGATGCCGCGACCCCCGTCGTGAGCGATCTGCTCGAGACGCTCGCGTCGCGGATGACGCTGGGCGACCTGCTCGAGGCGGTGCGTCGTCTGTGCGGCGGGTACGATCTCGTGCAGCACCACACGCAGGGCGAGTTCCACCACGACGTGGTGCTGCGCGTCCACGACGCGCGGGCGCTGCCCGGCGCGTTCCTCGTGGTCTCGACGAACTGCAACGGCGGTGTGAAGGAAGTGCTGTGCACCGCCGAGGCGCCGGAGATCGAAGGCGTGTGGCGGTGGCGGTGCCCCGAGAACGACGAGTTCCGGGGCACGATGCCGGCGATCCTCGGGGTCGCGCGCACGCTGCACTGGTTCGATCCGTGTGAGCTGCTCGCCGAGGACGCGCGCAGCGAGCTGCGCCCCGAGCACCGCGAGCGCCAGCCCGGCGGCGGCTGGCGCATGTGCGGCAAGACCTCGCGCAGCTGACGCCCGCGCATTGACGACGCGGGATCCCCGCGCGTAGAACACGCCGCCGATGCAGCCGGGCGAGACCGTCATGGACGCGGAGTCGATCGCGCGGACGGTGCGTCGGCTCGCGCACGAGATCGTCGAGCGCGCCGGGGGAACCGAGCGGCTCGCGCTGGTCGGCGTGCGACGAGGCGGCGTGCCGATCGCGGAGCGCGTCGCGCGTGCGATCGAAGAGGCCGAGAAGCGCGTGGTGCCGGTGGGCAGCGTCGAGATCGCGCTCTATCGCGACGACGCCGCGACCGCGCTGCCCGACCCGAAGATCGGTCCGAGCCGGATCGACTTCGACGTGAACGCACGCGAGGTCGTGCTGATCGACGACGTGATGCAGACGGGCCGCACGATCCGCGCGGCGATCGACTGCCTGCTCGACTACGGAAGGCCGCGCCGGGTGTGGCTCGCGGTGCTGCTCGATCGCGGCGGGCGCGAGCTGCCGATCGCGCCCGACTTCGTGGGCCGCGTGGTCCAGGTGCCCGATGGCGCGCGCCTCGAGGTGAAGCTCGACGACGTCGGGTTCGAGCGTGCGATCTGCGTGAGGAGCGCGACGACGTGACGAGGCCGTTCAGGCACACGCATCTGCTGGGGATCGAAGGGCTCGAGGCGAGCGACGTCGCGCAGATCCTCGATGCGGCCGAGGTGTTCTACGAGGTGTCGCGGCGCCCGGTGCGCAAGGTTCCGACGCTGCGCGGCAAGAGCGTCATCAACCTGTTCTTCGAGGCGAGCACGCGGACGCGCACGAGCTTCGAGCTCGCGGGCAAGCGACTCAGCGCGGACGTCGTGAACATCTCGACGTCGACGTCGAGCGTGACGAAGGGCGAGACGCTGCTCGACACGGTGCAGACGCTGCAGGCGATGCACCCCGACGTCGTCGTGATCCGGCACTCCGCGTCGGGCGCGCCGCACTACGTCAGCGAGCGCGTCGGGTGCAGCATCGTCAACGCGGGCGACGGCGCGCACGAGCACCCCACGCAGGCGCTGCTCGACGCGTTCACGATCCGCCGCGCGAAGGGCACGCTGTCGAAGCTGGTCGTGACGATCTGCGGGGACGTCGCGCACTCGCGCGTCGCGCGCAGCAACGCGCTCCTCCTGCGGCTCTTCGGGAGCGAGGTGCGCGTGGTCGGGCCGCGCACGCTGATGCCCAGCGAGGTCGAATCGTTGGGGGTCAAAGTATTCGATCGGCTCGAGCCCGCGCTCGAAGGCGCCGACGTCGTGATGGTGCTCCGCATCCAGCGCGAGCGGCTCGAGGGCGCGCTCCTCCCGAGCATGCGCGAGTACAGCCGCACGTTCGGCATCTCGCCGCGCACGCTGGGCTACGCGAAGCCGGACGCGATCGTCATGCACCCCGGGCCGATGAACCGCGGCGTCGAGATCTCGCCGGAGGTCGCGGATCACGCGCGCAGCGCGATCCTCGATCAGGTCGAGGCCGGCGTCGCGGTGCGCATGGCGGTGCTCTATCTGCTCGCGGGTGAAGCGGGCGCCGGCCCGGGCACGCAGGGGTGACGCGCACCGGGCTGGAGCGCGTCGCGCGCGGAGAGGTGACGTCGCTGCGCGGGCGGCGCGTCGGGCTCGTCGCGCATCCGGCGAGCGTGACGTCGACGTTCGAGCATGCGTCGAGCGTGCTGACGCGCGCAGGCGCGGAGATCGTCGCGTACTTCGGGCCGGAGCACGGCTTCGGCGGCGAGGCGCAGGACATGATCGGCGTGGGTGATGCGCGCGCGCCGGACGGTGCGCCGATCCACACGCTCTACGGGGACAGCTTCGCGTCGCTCTCGCCGACGCCGGCGCAGCTCGCGGGCATCGACGCGCTCGTCATCGATCTGCAGGACGTCGGGAGTCGCTACTACACGTTCGTGTGGACCGCGGCGCTGTGTCTCGAGGCCGCGAGCGCGCTCGGGATCACGACGGTGATCCTCGATCGTCCCAACCCGCTCGGCGGCGTCGTGATGGAGGGCGCGCCGCAGCGCGCGGGATATCGCTCGTTCGTGGGCCTCCACGACGTGCCGGTGCGGCACGCGATGACGATCGGTGAGATCGTCACGATGGTCGCGTCGCTGCGCGGCATCGACGCGCTCGAGGTCGTGACGATGGACGGCTGGGACGCGACGCGCGGGTGGGAGCTGCCGTGGGTGCTGCCGTCGCCGAACATGCCGACGCTCGACACCGCGCGCGTGTATCCCGGTGGCTGTCTGATCGAGGGCACGAACCTCAGCGAAGGGCGCGGGACGACGCGGCCGTTCGAGATCTTCGGCGCGCCGTTCGTGGACGGGCGCGCGCTCGCGCGCGACGTGGTGATCGAGGGCGCGGTCCTGCGCCCGCTGACGTTCTCGCCGACGTTCCACAAGCACGCGAAGATGGTGTGCGGCGGCGTGCAGGTGCACGTGACCGACGAGGCGCGCTTCGCGCCGTACGCGGCGTACGTGCGGATGCTCGCCGCGATCGCGCGCGCCCATCGCGGGGACTTCGCGTGGCGCACCGAGCGCTACGAGTTCGTCGATCACGTGCCGGCGATCGATCTGCTGTGCGGTGGGCCCGAGGTGCGCGAGGCGATCGACGCGGGCGCCGATGTCGACGCGATCCTCGACGCGGAGCGCGATGCGGTGGCGCGCTTCGGCGAGGAGCGCCGCGCGTGGCTGCTGTACCCGAGGTGACGAAGCCCGCGCGCGTGCAGGGCATCGACGTCGCTCGCGGGATCGCGTCGATGTTGATGGTGCAGGGGCACGCTTTCGACGCATGGACCTCGCCCGAGGCGCGCGAGACGACGTGGTACGCGATCGAGCGCGTCTTCCTGCAGACCCTCGCGCTCCCGGCGTTCCTCGTGCTCGCGGGCGCGTCGCTCGCGCTGCGGGTCGAGGCCGCGGCCGTGAAGGGCGAGCGCGCCGCGGACGTGCGTCGCGCGGTGCTGTCGCGCGCGCTGCAGATCGTCGTGGTGGGCTACGCGCTCAATGCGTTCTCCGCGATCGTCGACGGCTCCGAAGGGATCGTCACGTGGCTGCGCGCGGACGTGCTCCACGTCATCGGGCTCTCGCTCGCGTCGCTCGCGCTCGCGATCCGCGGTGAGCGGGTGCGCGCGGAGGTGGTGACGCGCGTCGCGATCGGGATCGCGATCGTGCCGATCGTGATCTGTCCGTGGGTGACGCGGTGGTCGCGCACCGTCGAGGGGCCGATCGGCTGGGTGCTCGGGCTCTTCGCCGACGTGCCGGGGATCACGCGGATGCCGTGGATCCCGCTCGCGTCGTGGGCCGCGATCGGGTTCCTCGTCGCGCGCGCGATGATCGTGCGCAACCGCGACGTGAGGAGCGCCGCGGGGGCGCCGACATCCTTCGTGATCGCGATGGGCGTGACCGCGAGCGTCGTGATCGTCGCGGGGACGTGGGCGCAGCACGCGCTCGTCGACGCGCTCGGGGGACCGCTCGATCGCGCGCACGTCGCGGTGATCGCGAACGCGGTGCAGCTCGTCGCGCGCGGCATCCTGGTGCTCGCGGTCGGTGCGCTGATCGCGCCGCGCTTGCCCGAGCGTGTGCGCTGGGCCGTGGTGGTGATGGGGCAGGGGTCGCTGTGGGCGTACGCGTTCCACGTGCCGCTCTGCTACGGGCGCTTCGCCGAGGTCTCGCGGCTGCGCGAAGGGCTCTCGATCGGTGCGTGCGCGCTCGCCGCGACGCTCTTGGTGATCGCCAGCTGGGGCGCCGCAGGTCTCAAGCGAATCAAGGATCGACGGTGGGCGAATTCGTGAATCGTCGTCCGATGTTGCGCATGTCGCACCGACGCGTGAGCCGGGCCGGGGGTATCACGAGTTCCTTGTGATCGACCCGTCGTTCGTGCCGTGATCGCACGTCGATGAGCAAGGTGAAGATCATGATCGTCGATGACAGCCCGCTGATCATCGAGGTCGTGGGATCGGTGCTGCGCGGCGCAGGGTACGAGGTCGTCGCGCGATCGGTCGCGGTCGGAGCGAGCGCCGCGATCTTACGAGAGCGACCCGCGTTGGTGCTGATGGACGTCTCGATGCCGCTCGTGACGGGCACCGAGATATCGCAGTCACTCCGCGGTAGCCGCACGACACACGACAGCGTGATCGTGTTGCACTCGGATCGTCCGGCGGACGAGCTCGTCACGCTCGTGAAGGAGTGCGGGGCCGACGGCTTCGTGCGCAAGACGGGCAACCCGCGCGAGCTGCTCGCGGAGGTGTCGCGCTGGCTCGCGCACGGTGCGCGCAAGGCGCGCGGGCGCGCGGCCGGTGTGCTCGTCGCGGCGAGCAGCGCGACGCAGGCGCTGGTGCGTGACGCGATCGGCACGCGCGCGACGGTGCAGGCGACGGACTCGGGGACCGAGGCGCTGCGCGTGCTCTACGCGCGTGATGCGCTGCGCAGCGTCGTGCTCGGGAGCGCGCTGCGCGATCTCAGCGCGGCGACGTTGTGGCGCAAGGCGCTCGAGGTCGACGCGCGGCTGCGCGGGCGCATCGTCGTCGTCGACGAAGGAGGGCGCGAGGAGCGCGTGTGGCCGCCCGACGTGGTGTGGTGGACGCGCGCGGATCGTGTGGAGCGACTGGTCGAGGCGCTCGCGCTCGACGGCGTCGAGGGCTGACGCGTGGGGCAGCAGGTGGTGCGCTTCCGGGTGGCGACCGCGCAGCTCGCGATCGCCGCGGAGCACGTCGACGAGATCGTGCCGTGCGACGCGCCGACGATCGTGCCGGGCGTGCCCGCGCACGTCGCGGGGATCGTCGCGGTGCGCGGTGATGCGGTCCCGCTGCTCGATCTGCGGATCTTCCTCGGGCTCGGTGACGCGGTGCGGTCGGAGGATCGTGAGCCGCGCGTGCTCGTGGTGCGCGCCGCGGGCTATCGGGTCGGGCTGATCTGCGACGTCGTCGTGGGCGTCCGCGCGATCGACGAGGAGAGCCTCGCGCCGCCAGCGAGCGTGCAGCCGCCCGAGCTGCGCGAGCACGCGCAGGCGCAGCTCGATCTCGGCGACGCGATCGCGGTGGTGCTCGACGTCGAGCGGATGCTGGAGGCGGCGCGTGCGTGAGCTCGCGACGTCGGTCGTGGTGGTGCCGCTCGCGGCGGTGCGGCTCGTCGTCGACGCGCGGCGCGTGAGCGCGATCGAGGACGCATCGCGCGCGGAGGGCGTGACGCACGATCTCGCGGCGCGGATGGGCGTCGCGCTCGACGCGCAGAGCGTCGCCGAGCTCGGCCGGCGCGCGCTGCAGGTCGACGGAGGCGCGTGGCTCGTGGCGGCAGAGCGCGTGCTCGTGCGATCGCTGCGCGTCGAGGCGTTCCGGCCATTGCCGAGCTGGTTGGGATCGCTGCACGAGCGGCTCGGCATCGCCGCGCTGGTCGCGTTCGACGACGGCTTCGGGTTCGAGCTCGACGTCGATCGCGTCGCGGGAGGGAGCACGTGAGCTCGTTCCAGGCGCGCTTCCGCGTGCTCGCGCGCGAGAGGCTCGTCGTGATCCGCGCGCACCTCGCGGCGCTCGGTCGGGGAGACGACGTCGCGGAGCGTGGCGCGGAGCTGCGCCGCGAGGTCCACACGATGAAGGGCGAGGCGCGCATCGTCGGCGAGGGCGACGTCGCGAACGCGCTGCACGAGGTGGAAGAAGCGCTCGCGGCCGCAGGCGAGGGCGCGCTCTCGGGCGAGCAGGTCGCGTCGTTGCTCGCGCGCCTCGACGCGATCGAGGTCGCGGTCGACGACGACGCCCCGCGAGGCGAAGGCGGCGACGACTGGGCCGAGCGTCTCGCGCGGAGCGCGGGCGGTGCGGTGCTGCGCGTCGACGTCGGCGCGGTCTCGCGCATCGCGCGCACCGTCGGCGAGCTGCGGATCGGCGAGAGCGATCTCCAGCGCGCGATCGAAGGGCTCTCGGACATCGCCGATGCGATCCGGACGCGCGGCGACGACGCGACTGCGCGGGCGCGCGCCGCGGCCGATCTGCGTCGGCTCGTCGTCGCGATGAGGCAGCTCGCGTTCGATCAGCACGTGCGCATCGATCAGCTCGTCTCGCACGTGCGCGAGGTGCGGATGGTCCCGCTCGGAACGTTGTTCGAGCGCTTCCCGCGCGCGGCGCAGCAGCTCGCGAGGGAGCTCGGCAAGGAGCTGCGCGTCGAGGTGCGCGGCGCCGACGTGCAGGTCGATCGACAGGTGCTCGACGTGATCGCGGAGCCGATGCTGCACCTCGTGCGCAACGCGGTCGATCACGGGCTCGAGCCGCCCGACGTGCGGCGCGATCACGGCAAGAACCGCGAGGGCACGCTCGAGCTCGACGCGAGCACCGAGGGCTCGCTGGTGCGCATCGAGGTGCGCGACGACGGGCGCGGCGTCGACGTGCTCGCGCTCCAGGCCGCGCTCCGCGAGCGTGGCATCGGCGCAGCCGAGGACGTGACGACGCTCGACGACGAGGAGATCCTCGAGCGGCTGTGCCGTCGCGGGCTCAGCACGCGACGCACGGTCAGCGACGTGTCGGGGCGCGGTGTGGGCCTCGACGTGGTGAAGCGGCGCGTCGAGTCGGTGGGCGGGCGGCTCGGTCTGCGCACGATCGCGGGCGCGGGCGCGACGTTCTCGATCGAGGTGCCGATGTCGGCGCTGCTCGCGCCGATGCTCTGCGCGATGGCGGACGACGCGCGCTACGCGCTCGCTCCGCAGGACGTCGAGCGGCTCGAGGAGATGGTCGCGTCGAGCGTGGAGACGGTGGGTCGCGGGCTCGCGCTGCGCGTCGACGGCGCGCCGGTTCCGCTCTTCGATCTCGCGACGCTCCTCGGGCGCGCGCGGCGCGATCCGCGGGAGCGATCGAGCGCGCTCGTGATCGCGCACGGCGGGCGGCGCGTCGCGGTCGCGGTCGATCGCGTCGTGGGCACGCTGCCGGTGCTGCAGCACCGGCTCGATCCGTTCCTCGAGGGGGCGACGCTGGTGCGCAGCGTGGCCTTGCTCGCGAACGGCGAGCTCGCGGTGGCGCTCGACGTGGGCGAGCTGTTCCGTCGCGCGGACGCGGGGCGCGCGATCGCGGGCGCCGCGGACAGCGAGCGCGCGCGAGCGCGGAGCAAGCGCGTGCTGGTCGCGGACGACTCCGAGCTCACGCGCGATGTCGTGGTGTCCATCCTCCGCGAGATGCAGCTCGAGGTGATCGAGGCGGTCGACGGACGATCGGCGCTGGAGCTCATCGCGTCGTCGAAGCCCGACCTCGTGCTCACCGATCTCGACATGCCCGTCGTCGACGGGTTCGAGCTGCTGCGGCGCGTGCGCGCCGAGCCCGCTTGGTCGTCGCTGCCCGTGATCGTGCTCTCGACGCGATGGGCGCCCGCGGACCTGCAGCGCGCATCCGAGCTCGGCGCGGACGCGTACCTCGTGAAGAACCGGATCGAGCTCGACGAGGTCCGACGAGTGGTCGGCGCGCACCTGGCGACGCCGCGGCGAGAGGGCGAGCGCTCGTGACGGCACGCGCGATCCGGGTGCTCGTCGCCGACGACTCACCGCTCTGTGCGGAGGCGTTGCGCACGGTGATCGACGCGGATCCGCGGATGCGCGTGGTGGGGATCGCGCACGACGGGTTGCGCGCGATCGAGCTGGCGGCGGCGCTGCGTCCGACCGTGATCACGATGGACGTGCACATGCCGCGGCTCGACGGGCTCGCGGCGATCGCGCGCATCCGCGCGGCGCAGGCGGCGCGCATCCTCGTCGTGACCCGCGACGACGCGCGTGGGCTCGCGTTCGAGGCGATGCGGCGCGGCGCGGCCGACGTGGTGCGGCGGCCGCATCCGCGGCAGGGCTGGAGCGCGGGGGAGCACGACGACCTGCGGCGTCGGATCGTGGCGCTCGCGCAGGTGCCGATGATGACGTCGCCGAGCGCGCCGCCGCCGCGGCTGCGTCACGAGGTCGCGACGTCGGGCGCGCGCGTGGAGATCGTCGGCATCGCCGCGTCGACCGGAGGACCGGTCGCGATCGCGACGGTGCTCGCGTCGCTGCCGAAGACGTTCGCCGCGCCGATCGTGATCGTGCAGCACCTCGCGCCGGGGTTGGCCGAGGGGCTGGCGCGGTGGCTCGACGACGCGTGCGCGCTGCGGGTGCGGCTCGCGCGCGAGGGCGAGGTGCTGCGCGCCGGCGACGTGCGCATCGCGCCCGACGACGTGCACGTCGCCGTCGAGCGCGGCGCGCGGGTGCGCTTCGATCGCGACGCGGCGATCGAAGGGCATCGTCCCTCCGCGACGCGCTTGTTCTCGTCGCTCGCGTCGACCGGCGCGCGCGCCGCAGGCGTGGTGCTCAGCGGCATGGGGCGCGATGGAGCGAGCGGCCTGGTGTCGCTGCGGCGCGCCGGCGGCGTGGCCATCGCGCAGGACGAGGCGACGAGCACCGTGTTCGGGATGCCGCGTGCGGCGCGCGACGCGGGCGCGGAGACGCTGGCGATCGAGCGCATCGGCCCCCGGCTCGACGCGCTGGTCGCGGCGCGCGAGGTCGCGTCGTGAGCTTCGCGGAGCGGCTCGCGCCGGTGATCGCGCGGCGGCTCGGTCTGCGGCCTTCGCTGCGATCGAACGACGCGGAGCTCGCGACGCTCATCGAGGCGCGCCGTCGCACGCTCGGCCTGCCGAGCGCGGCCGCGTACGTCGAGCACGTGTCGCGCGCGCCCGAGCCCGAGCTCGCGCACCTCGCTGCCGCGTTCACGAACGGATGGACGTGGTTCTTCCGCGATCACGACGCGATCGTCGCGCTCGCCGAGCGGCTGCGCGCGAGCGCCGTCGGCGGGCCGGCGCGCGTGTGGGTCGCGGGGTGCTCGACCGGCGAGGAGGCGTACGGCGTGGCGATCGCGTGCGCGGAGCGCGGCGTCGACGTGCGGGTGACGGCGACCGACGTGGATGCGGCGCGCATCGAGATCGCGCGACGCGCGGAGTACGGCGCGCATGCGCTACGGCGCGTGCCCCCGGCGACGATCGCGCGGTGGTTCGAGATGCGCGGCGATCGCGCACGCGTCGCGGTCGAGCTGCGCGCGCGCGTGACGCTCCGCGTGCACAACCTGCTCGACCCGCCGCTGATCGCGCCAGGAGGCGGCGGTTGGGACGCGATCGTGTGCCGCAACGTGCTGCTCCACTGCACCGACGATTCGTCGTCGCGCATCGCGGATCAGCTCGCGAGCTCGATCGCGTCGCACGGCGTCGTGCTCTTCGGGCCCGGTGACGCGCGGCCGAGCGCGCCGATCGTGATCCCGCAGCGCGCCGCGCCGCGCGCGCGCTCGACGCCGCCGCCGCGCGAGCCGAGCGCCGACGAGCTCTGGGCGGAGGCTCGCGAGCGCATCGCGCGCGGCGCGTACGCCGCGGCAGCGGGCGCGCTCGAGCGTCTCGTCGCGCGCGCGCCCGATCGTGTCGAGGCGTGGCTCGCGCTCGGGAACGTGCGGCTCGCGACGCACGATCTCGCGGGCGCGGAGGACGCGTATCGCGCGGCGGAGCGGATCGACCCGCTCTCGGCGGAGCTGTGCTTCCTGTGGGGCGCGCTCCATCGCAAGCGTGGCGCGTGGGACGACGCGACGCGCGCGCTGCGTCGCGCGCTCTTCCTCGACGCCGATCTGTGGCCCGCGCGTTATCTGCTCGCGGGCGCGTGGGATCGCGCGGGGGAGCACGAGCGCGCGCGCGCTGCGCTCGACGCGACGTGGCGATCGCTCGCGCGGCGCCCGGAGATCCGGTGGCGCTCGTGCGTGGACGACATCGAGGCGCTGGCGTGCCCCGCCGAGATGGTGCGCGCGATCTGCGCGCAGCGAGTGGATTCGAAGGAGGAGGTCGGGTGATGGAAGGCGGCGAACGGTCGATCGTGTCGGAGCTCGACGCGCGCACGCGCGCGTTCGAGGTCCGCTTCCTGCGCACCGCGAGCGCGGGGCTCGCGACGGTGATGGTCGCGGCGCTCAGCGCGATCTCGTACTTCCAGCCCTCGCTCGTCTCCGTCGCGTGCCTCGGGATCATCGTCATCGCGACGAGCAGCGCGTTCGGGCTCACGTTCACGCCGTACCGCCGCTCGGCGGCGGCCGTGCTGCTCTTCGGCACGTCGTGTGGCGCGCTGCTCGCGGTCGCGTTCGACGGCACCGGCACGCTCGGCTCGGGCGCGCTGCAGGCGCTGCTGATCAACGTCGCGCTCTCGCCGTTCCTGCTCCCGCGCAGCGGCGTGATCGCGCTGGTCGCGTTCAACGCGGGCGCGGGGATGCTCGCGCACCTGAAGGTCGGCGTCGTCGACGGCGGCGCGCCGGCGGACCTCGTGCCCGCGGCGGTGGGCTCGGCGCTGGTGCTCGGCGTCGCGGCGCTCTCGATCTCGTCGTTCGTGGGTCAGGCGAAGGAGCACCAGGAGTCGCTGCGCCAGCGGCTTCACGACATCGACATCGTGATGGAGCGCGCGCGGCGCATCGCGAAGGGCGACCTCGCGGGCGAGATCCAGGGCGACAGCGACGTCTCGCGCGTGATCGCGTCGATGCTCGGCGGGCTGCGCGGGCTGGTCGAGCAGATCCAGAAGGACGCGGCGCAGCTCACGCACGCGAGCAACGAGATCGCCGCGATGGCGCAGCAGCAGGAGCGCAGCGCGATCGAGCAGGGCGGCGCGATCGAGGAGACGCGGCGCACGGTGGGGACGCTGCTCCAGGGCTCGCGCTCGATCGCGGGGGCGGCGCGCGGCGTGACCGACAACGCGAGCGCGACGCTGCAGAACGCCGAGCTCATCAGCGATCGCATCCGGACGCTGACCGAGCACGCGCAGCGCATCACCGAGCTGCTCGAGCTGATCCGCGACGTCGCGAACAAGTCGGAGCTGCTCGCGCTCAACGCGGCGCTCGAGGGCGCCAAGGCGGGCGAGGCGGGGCGCGGCTTCTCGCTCGTCGCGAACCAGATGCAGCGGCTCGCGGAGAGCGTGATGGAGTCGGTGAAGATCGTGAAGGAGCTCACCGGCGACATCCGCAAGGCGACGCAGGCGACCGCGCTGGCGACGGAGGACGCGACGAAGCTCGCGCGCGACACGACCGACGCCGCGCGGCGCATCGGCGTGATCACCGAGGAGCAGGAGTCGAGCACGGAGCAGGTGACGCGCGCGATGGACGAGATCGCCGACGCGACGCACCAGAGCGCGGCGGGCACGAACCAGACGCTGCAAGCGGTGCGCGAGCTCTCGCAGATCGCGGAGCGACTGCACCACTACACGTCGCAGTTCCAGCTCTAGTACGGAGCGGGCGTCGTAAGGAGCTCGGCGCGGGAGCGAACGACGCTCGGCGCAGCCGCCGAGCGTGTGCCCCGCTCAGCTCGCGAGCGCTGCGCCGCGCGGCATCGGGAACACCGCGGGCTCGAAGCGCGCGGTCGGAGGCGTGGTGGCGCGACGCGCCTCGATCGCGCCGCGCGACGCGCGGAAGTCCACGCGCGCGAACGCCATGCCCGGCTCGGGATCGTGGCGCGGCGGCGGGATCGTCGGGACGCGCGCCGGGGTCATCGTCGGGCGGCCGAGCCACGAGATGAGGTCGTCGACGATGGCGGCGGCTGCATCGGGGCGGCCTTCCTCGCGCGCGGCGGCGGCCATCGCGCGGCGGCGCGTGGGATCGTCGAGCAGCGCGCGCACGTCGCTCGCGAGGTGGTCGATGGTCAAGCTCTCTTGACGAATCGCGATCGCGGCGCCGGCGCGCTCGAGCGCCTCGGCGTTGCGCGCCTGGTGATCGTCGGCCGCGTGCGGGTAGGGCACCAGGATCGACGGGCGCCCGATCGCGCAGATCTCCGCGAGCGTCGTCGCGCCCGCGCGCGCGATGACGAGCGTCGAGCTCGCGTACGCGCGCGCCATGTCGTCGATGAACGACACGACCTCGGCCTTCACGCCGAGCGCCTCGTAGCGCGCTGCGACCTCGGCCTGCATCGCCGCGCCCGTCTGGTGCACGACCTCGATCCCGCGCTCGGTCACGCCTGCCGCGGCGAGCGCCTCGGGCACCGTCTCGTTGAGCGCCTTCGCGCCCTGCGATCCGCCGAGCACGAGGATGCGGCGCGCGCGCAGCTCGAACGCCTCGGGATCGCTCAGCGCGAGGCGCGCCGCGTCGACGAACGCGCGGCGCACCGGGTTGCCCACCACGCGCGCCTTCTCGCCGAAGTGCGACACGGTCACGTCGTACGTGAGGTACGCGCGGCCGACGACCGGCGCGAGCATGCGGTTCGTGAGGCCGACGTGCGCGTTCTGCTCCATCAGCGCGCACGGGATGCCGAGGCTCGCCGCCGCGACGAGCATCGGGCCCGACGAGTACCCGCCGACGCCGATCACGACCTCGGGCTCGACGTCGCGCAGGATCGAGATCGCGTGCCCCCACGCGCCCGGGAGCTTCAGCAAGGACTTCATGAAGCCCGACGGATCCGTGCCCTTCAGCGGGCGCACGTCGAGCGTCTCGAAGCGCTCGCGCATCGCCGGGATCACGCGCGCCTCGATGCCGCGCTCGGTCCCGACGTACGCGACGTCGAGGTCGTGGTTGCGACGACGCAGCTCCTCGACCACCGCGATCCCCGGGAAGAGGTGCCCTCCCGTACCGCCCCCCGCGATGACGACGCGCTCGATCATGCTGCGCCTCCTTCGATCGTCCTGAAGCCGCTCGGCGCGCTCGCCCGCGCGTTGCCGGTCTGGGTGGACTCGCTGGTCGCGGTCTCGTCGCCCTCGCGGGGCCGCGACACGTTGAGCAGGAGCCCCATCGCCGCCGCGTTCACGAGCAGCGCCGATCCGCCGTAGCTCACGAAGGGCAGCACGAGGCCCTTCGTCGGCACCATGCCCATCGCGACCGCGAGGTTCGTGAACGCCTGGAGGCCCACGAACATCGTCACGCCGATGGCGAGGAACGAGCCGTAGTCGTCGGCCGCGCGGAACGCGACGCGCACGCCGCGCACCACGATGAGCACGAACGCGAGGACGAGCAGCGCGATGCCGACGAAGCCGAGCTCCTCGCCGATGATCGCGCTGACGAAGTCGGTGTGCGCCTCGGGCAGGAAGAAGAGCTTCTGCCGCGAGTCGCCGATGCCCACGCCGGTCGCGCCGCCCGAGCCGAACGCGATGATCGACTCCGCGACCTGGTAGCCCGCGTCCTGACGATGGCCGAAGGGATCGAGGAACGCCTCGACGCGCCGCATGCGGTACGGCGAGCTGATGACGAGCAGCACCGCGAGCCCGGCGCCCGCGAGCACCATCGAGAGGATCGGCCCGACCTTCGCGCCCGCGGCGAAGAGCAGCACGAACGTGATCACGCAGATCATCACCGCGCTGCCGAAGTCGGGCTGGCGCAGGCAGAGCAGCGCGAGGAAGCCCATCACGAGCAGGTGCGGGAGGATGCCGACCTTGAACGTGCGGATCGCCTCCTGCTTTTTCGAGAGCGAGTAGGCGAGCCAGAGGATCATCGCGACCTTCGCGACCTCCGCGGGCTGCACGTGGAACGGGCCGATCGCGATCCAGCGCGCCGCGCCGCCGGCGCTGTGACCGAAGCCGAGCGCGACGTAGACGAGCAGCGCGATCGTGACGCCGAGGATCGGATAGGTGAGCGGGCGGAGCAGGTGATAGTCGATGCGCGAGACGACGATCATCACGGGCAGCGCGATCCCCGCGAAGATCGCCTGACGCACCAGGAAGAAGTGGCCGTCGTGGAAGCGCTGCGAGGCGAACACCGCGCTCGCGCTGAACGTCATCACGACGCCGAATGCGATCAGCGCGAGCACGATGCCGAGCAGTACCGGATCGCTCGGGCCGATCGCCTTGGGCCACCCGCCGAGCAGCGAGGGCGCGGGGGCTGGAACCGACGCGCGCGGCACGTCGGCCACGCGAAGCGGCATCTCGCTCTTGCGGAATCGCGCCGCGATCCAGCTGCGGATCATGCCCATGTCAGATCGCCTCCGGCAGGGCGCGCACGGCGCGCGCGAACTCGTCACCGCGATGCGCGTACGAGCGGAACATGTCGAAGCTCGCGCATGCGGGCGCGAGCAGCACCGCATCACCCGCACGCGCGACCGCGCGCGCCTTGGCGACCGCGTCGTCGATCGTCGTCGCGGCGATGCGCTCGATCGGCGAGCCCTCGAACGCGCTCGAGATCAGCGGCGCGGCCTCGCCGATGAGGACCAGCGCGCGGCCGATGCGCTCCATGCGCTCGCGCACCGGCGCGTAGGAGCCGCCCTTGTCGACGCCGCCCGCGATCAACACGACGCGGCCCTCGAGATCCGCGAGGCCGTCGAGCGCGGCGACCGTCGCGCCGACGTTCGTCGCCTTGCTGTCGTCGTAGTACACGACGCCGTCGAGATCGCGCACGTGGACCATGCGGTGGGGCAGGCCCGCGAAGCGCGCGAGCACGTCCTCGATCGCCTCGCGCGGCACGCCTGCGAGGCGCGCGGCGAGCGCGGCGGCGCACGCGTTCGCCTGGTTGTGAAGGCCGCGGATGCGCAGCTTCGCGACCGGGAAGCGTAGCCCGCTGACGGTGTCGACGAGCACGCCGTCCTCGACGCGCACCTCGCCGTCGGCGCCGCCGAACGTGTGCAGCTTCGCCGCGCCGGCCCGCGCGAGCGCGATGCAGAGCTCGTCGCCCGCGGGGACGATCGCGTGGTCGTCCGTGGTCTGCGTGAGGAAGATGCGTCCCTTCGCGGCGGCGTACGCCGCGAACGTGCCGTGGCGATCGAGGTGATCCTCGGTGACGTTGAGGCACGCCGCGATGTGGCAGCGCATCGTCTCGATGCGCTCGAGCTGGAAGCTCGAGAGCTCCGCGACCACGAGCCCCTTCTTGCTCTCCGCGGCCTCGGTGCCGACCGCGAGCGCGAGCGCGTCGCCGAGGTTGCCACCGGTGAACGAAGGACGGCCGCTCGCCGCGCACATCTCGCCGACGAGCGTGGTCACCGTGCTCTTGCCGTTGCTGCCGGTGATGCCGATCAGCGTTCCACGGAGGAAGTGCGCGGCGAGCTCGACCTCGGGGATCACCTTCGCGCCGCGCTTCTCCGCGGCGTCGACCACCGCCAGCGAGGGCACGCCGGGCGAGAGCACGATCACGTCGGCCGCCGCGAAGAGCGACTCGGGGTGTCCGCCGAGCACGACGTCGACGTCGATCGCGCGCGCGTCGGCGACGAGCGCCGAGGCCTCGGCCTCGCTCTTCTTGTCGTTGATCGTGACGCGCGCGCCGGCTTTCGCGGCGAGACGCGCCGCCGCGAGACCGCTCTTGCCGCCGCCGACGACCACGAGACGCTTGCCTGCGAGATCCAGCACGCTCACCTCAGCTTCAGCGTCGCGAGGCTCGCGAGCGCCAGCATGATGCTGATGATCCAGAACCGGACGATGACCTTCGGCTCGGGCCACCCCTTCTTCTCGAAGTGGTGGTGGATCGGGGCCATCAGGAAGATGCGCTTCTTGAACAGCTTGAAGCTCGCGACCTGACCGATGACGCTCACGCCTTCGATCACGAAGATCCCGCCGAGCAGCACCGAGAGCAGCTCGTTCTTCGTGAGCACCGCGAGCGTGCCGAGGCCGCCGCCGAGCGCGAGCGAGCCCACGTCGCCCATGAAGACCTGCGCGGGGTACGTGTTGAACCAGAGGAAGCCGAACCCCGCGCCGATCATCGCGCCGCAGTAGACGCTGAGATCGCTCGCGCTCTCGAGCGACGGGATCTGCAGGTAGTCCGCGAGGTCCTCGCCGAAGAACGTGACGCCCGCGAGGTACGCGAGGATCGCGTAGGTGCCGGCGTTGATCATCACCGGGCCGATCGCGAGCCCGTCGAGGCCGTCGGTGAGGTTCACGCAGTTCGAGGTCGCGACGATCACGAACGCGCCGAACATCACGTACGCCCACGGGGGCAGGGCGATCTGCACGCGATCGAACGCGATGAACGGGACCGCGAGGCGGTTGCGGATCGCGAGCCAGTCCTCGCCGAGCCCGGCCTCGCCGTACCAGAGGTAGGCGCACACCGCGATCGCGACCGAGAACTGCAGCACGAGCTTGCCGCGCGCGCTGAGGCCGCCGGTGTTGTTCTTCCGGACCTTGCGCGCGTCGTCGATGTAGCCGACGACGCCGTACGCCGCGGTGACCGCGAGCGTGAGCCACACCGGCGTGTTCGTCGGATCGGCCCAGAGCACCGTCGACGCGACCAGCGCGAGCAGGATGAGCGCGCCGCCCATCGTCGGCGTGCCCGCCTTGCTGAGGTGGCTCTGCGGGCCTTCCTTGCGGACGACCTGCCCGATCTGTCGCGACTGCAGGCGACGGATGAACCACGGGTAGAGCCCGAACGTGAGCAGCATCGCGGTCATCGTCGCCGCGAGGACGCGGAACGGGACGTACCGCAGGACGTTCAGGAACCCGATGCGATCGCTGTACGGGTAGAGGAGGTAGTAGATCATCGCGGCGCCTCTTCACTGCCGGGGGCGATGATGCCGGGCGCGGTGCTTCCGAACGCGTCCACTTCGCGCAGCCCTTCGACCACGCGCTCCATGCGCATCGAGCGCGATCCCTTCACGAGGATGACGTCGTTCGGCTCGACGAACGCGCGCACCAGCGAGATCGCCTCGGTGGGATCGTCGAGGCGCTCGATGCGGATGCCGCTCACGCCGCTCGCCATGCCCGCGGTGAGCGCGCCGCGCGCGGCCGCGCGCATCTCGGGGCCGCAGCAGACGAGCAGCGCGATGCCGCTCGCGACCGCCGCTTCACCGACGCTCTCGTGCAGGCGCTCGCTCTCGACGCCGAGCTCGAGCATGTCGCCGAGCACCGCGATCGCGCGCCCGCCGCGAGCGCGCGCGAGCTCGTAGCAGGTGCGCAGCGCGAGCTCGGTCGAGCGCGGGCTCGCGTTGTAGGCGTCGTCGAGGATGACGGTGCCGCCCACGCCGTGGATCGGACGCGCGCGGCCTTCGCCGGGCGCGACGCGCTGGATGCCCTCGAGCGCCGCGGGCACCGCGTCGGCGCCGCGGAGCGCGACGATCGCGGCGAGCGCGGCCGCGCCGCAGCGCGCGGGACCTTCGCCGATCAGCGCGAGCTTCGCGTTCACGAACTCGTTGAGGCCCTGCACGACGTAGATGCAGCGCGTTCCGTCGAGCGCGATCTGGACGTCCGCGACGCGCACGTCCGATCCCTCTGCGAGCCCGAACGAGAGCTTCGTGCGCGCGGGGCTGCGCTCGGCGTAGGGCGCGAGGATCCCGTCGTCCGCGGTGAACACGGCCGCCGCGTCGGCGCCGAGCCCGAGCAGGAGCGCGCCCTTCTCGCGCGCGACGCCCTCGATGCCGCCCACGCCCTCGGTGTGCACCTCGGCGACCGCGGTGACGACGCCGACGCTCGGCATCGCGATCTCGGTGAGCCGCGCGATCTCGCCGGGCACGTTCATGCCCATCTCGATCACCGCGACGTCGTCATCGGCGCCGAGCGTCAGCAGGGTCATGGGCACGCCGATGCGGTTGTTGAGGTTGCCCGCGCTGCGCAGCACGCGCAGGCCGAGCGCCTCGAGGCCCGCGGCGGTGAGCTCCTTGGTCGTCGTCTTGCCGACCGATCCGGTGACGGCCACGAGCGCGACGGGGAAGCGACGGCGATGCGCATGCGCGAGATCACCGAGCGCGCGGAGCGTGTCGGGGACGATCACCACCGCGACGCCGGGGGGCGCGCTCACCGGCTGCGAGACGACGAGCGCGCCCGCGCCCGCGGCGATGACGGCGGGCACGAAGTCGTGCGCGTCGTGCTTCGCGCCGCGCAGCGCGACGAAGATGCATCCGGGCGTGACGGCGCGAGAGTCGGTGACGACGCCGACGAGCGGGCGATCGGTGCTCGCGGCGACGGTGCCGCGCGTCGCGACGGCGAGCTCGTCGATCGAGAATCGCGCGGAGTTCGCGGGAATCGGCGTGGCCATCAGCGCGCGCCTCCCGCCTCGAGCGCGCGCGCGATGGCGCGACGCGCCTCGACGCGATCGTCGAAGTCGATCTTGGTGGTGCCGACGATCTGGTAGTCCTCGTGGCCCTTGCCCGCGATGAGCACGGTGTCTCCCGGGCGCGCCGCGGCGAGCGCGAGATCGATCGCACGGCGGCGATCGACCTCGACCACGTGACCGCGCGCCGACGACGCGAGCGCGTCGGGCGTGATCGCGGGCAGCGCGACGACACCGGGCACGATCATGTCGACGATCGCGCGCGGATCTTCGGTGCGCGGGTTGTCGCTGGTGATCACGACGAGATCGGCGCGCGTCGCCGCGGCCTCGCCCATCTTCGGGCGCTTGCCGCGATCGCGATCGCCACCGCAGCCGAACACGCAGACGAGGCGTCCCGGCGTGAGCGGGCGGAGCGCGTCGAGCACGTTCGCGAGCGCGTCGGGCGAGTGCGCGTAATCGACGAGCACCGCGACGTCGCGCGGATCCTCGACGCGCTCGAGGCGTCCCGGGGCGCCCTTCGCGGCGCCGAGCGCGCGCGACACATCGGACGGCGCGAAGCCGGCCGCGAGCAGACAGCCCGCCGCGACCAGCAGGTTGTCGAGGTTGTGCGCGCCGAGCAGCGCGCTCTCGATGCGCAGCGCGCCCCACGGCGTGCTCACGTCGCAGCGCGCTCCGTCGCGATCGACGGCGACGTTCGTCGCGCGGATCGACGCGTCGCGATGACGCGAGAGCGTGTGCACCTGCGTGCGCGACGGGATGCGGCGCGCGAGCTCGACGCCCATCGGATCGTCGGTGCGCACGACCGCGTGGCGCGGCGCGAGCTCGGTGAAGAGCCGCGCCTTCGCCTCGAAGTACGCGTCCATCGAGCCGTGGAAGTCGAGGTGATCCTGGGTGAGGTTCGTGAACGCCGCGACCTCGAAGCGGATCCCGTCGGCGCGGTGCAGCGCGAGCGCGTGGCTCGAGACCTCCATCACGAGGTGCGTCGCGCTCGCGTCGACCATGCGGCGCGCGAAGCGCGCGATCGCGTCGGCCTCGGGCGTGGTGAACGCGCTCTGCTCGCGGAAGCCCGGGCCGCGCGTCTCGACCGTGCCGAGCAGGGCAGGGCGCTGCGCGAGCGCGGTGAGCGCCTCGTCGATCAGCCACGTCGTCGTGGTCTTGCCGTTCGTGCCGGTGACGCCGATGCACGCGAGCGACGCGGTCGGATCGCCGTACACGAGGTGCGACGCGATCGCGAGCGCACGGCGCGCATCGGACACGCGCAGCTGCGGCGCGTCGACGTCGACGAGCTGCTCGGTGATCACCGCGACCGCGCCGCGGGCGAGCGCGGCCGCCGCGAACTCGCTGCCGCGCGCCTTCTGCCCGGCGATCGCGACGAACACGTCACCGGCCTCGACCGCGCGCGAGTCGTGGCGCACGCCGCGCGCGACGATGCTCGCATCGCCACGGAGCTCCGCGCCCAGCGCGCGCTGCAGCTCGCCGAGCGTCGTCATCGACGAGCCCTCGGGCGTGCCGGCGCGCTGATCACGATCGCGCCCGTCGCTGCG
Source organism: Sandaracinus amylolyticus (assembly GCF_000737325.1). NCBI lineage: Bacteria > Pseudomonadati > Myxococcota > Polyangiales > Sandaracinaceae > Sandaracinus > Sandaracinus amylolyticus. The sequence goes on along the minus strand of NZ_CP011125.1, from coordinate 5,129,527 downwards.
GCTGCGTCGGTCGCCGCCTCGGCGGTCTCGGTCTCTTCCTCGATCATCGCCGGCTCGTGCCACACCGGGGCCTCGAGCACGACCCGGACGCGCGCGCCGCGCGCCACGATCCCGCCCGCGGCCGGCGCCTGCGCTGCGACGACGCCCGTGCCCTCGATCTGCGCCTCGAGCCCCGCCTCGGCGAGCATCACGAGCGCGCGCCGCGCGCCGGCGCCGCGCAGATCGGGCACCAGCACCTCGCCCTCGGCGGGGGCGCGGACCTCGACCTCGGGCGCCGCCGCGAGCTCCTCGGTCGGCTGCTCCTCGCGCGCACGCTGGCGCTCTTCACGCGCACGCTGGCGCTCCTCGCGCACACGGCGGCGACCTTCGCGCTCGATGTCCGCGAGCACCTCGCCGCCGCCCGACGCAGGCACGCCGAGGTGACGCAGCGTCGCGTCTCCGACGCGCCGGAACACCGGGCCCGCGACCACGCCGCCGTAGTGATCGATCATCGGCTCGTCGATCACGACGGCGATCACCACGCGCGGCGCGTCGGCGGGCGCGAAGCCCACGAACGACGCGGTGTAGAGCCCCGCTTCGTAGCCGCCGCGGCGGTAGTCCGCCTTCTGCGCGGTGCCGGTCTTGCCCGCGACGAGGTAGCCGTCGATCGCGGCCTCGAGGCCCGTGCCCTCTTCGCCGGTGACGCCGGTGAGCATGTCGCTCACGAGACGCGCGGTGGCGCGCGGCACGACCTGACGGCGCACGCGCGGGCTCGCCTCCTCGACGACCTCGCTGCGCGCGTCGACGACGCGGCGGATCAGCGTGGGCTCCATCAGGCGCCCGCCGTTCGCGACCGCGCTCATCGCGGTGGCGAGCTGGATGGTGGTGATCGACATGCCCTGCCCGAACGAGATCGTGGCGAGATCCATGTCGTACCAGCGCTGGTGGTGCCGCAGGATCCCGCCCGTTTCGCCGGGGAGCGGCAGGCCGGTCGGCTCGCCGAACCCGAAGCGACGCAGGCCGCGGTAGAGCCCGCTGCGGCCGAGCGACATGCCGATCAGCGTCGCGCCGATGTTGCTCGAGTGCGCGAGGATCTCGGCGGGCGTGAGCACGCCGTAGTCGCGCCCGTGATCGCCGATCGAGTTGCCCTCGCTGTCGATCACGAGGCGGTGGCGCTCGTCGCCGCTGCAGTCGAACTCCTGGCTCGGCCGCACCACACCTGCCGCGAGGGCCGCCGCGACGGTGAACGTCTTGATCGTCGAGCCCGGCTCGAAGCGATCGGTGATCGCGCGGTTGCGCCGGTGCGACGCGGGCGACGCGCCGGCGTCGTTGGGGTCGAACGTCGGAAAGTTCGCGAGCGCGAGGATCTCGCCGTTCGCCGGATCCATCACGACGACGCTGCCCGACTGCGCCTCGAACGTGCGCACGGCGAGCGCGAGCTCGCGCTCCGCGACGTGCTGGATGGTCTTGTCGATCGTGAGGTAGAGGTCGTCGCCCTGCGCCGCGCGATCGTCGAGCAGCGTCTCGCTGAACACGACGCGACCGCGGCGATCGACCGTGGCGGGCACGCTCTCGGTCGAGCCGTGGAGGCGCTCCTCCATCGAGAGCTCGAGGCCCTCGATGCCGACGCCGTCGACGTTCGCGAAGCCCAGCAGGTGCGCCGCGAGATCGTGGTTCGGATAGAACCGGCGCGACTCGCGCGTGAGCTCGATGCCCGGGATCGCCATCGCGCGCACCGAGGCTGCTTCTTGCGGCGTGACCTGGCGCTCGATCCACGCGAAGTAGCGATCGCTCGACAGGCGCGAGAGCACGCGCTCGCGGTCGACGCCGAGCGCCGCCGAGAGCCGGATCGCCGCGCTCTCGACGTCGACGTGCTCGCGCCGCATCTGGCGCGGGTTCGCGTACACGCTCTCGACGTCGACGCTCACCGCGAGCTCGGCGCCGTGGCGGTCGTAGATGGTCCCGCGCTTGGGCGCGAGCCGCACGTCGCGCAGCTGCTGCTCGTCGGCCTCGCGGCGCAGCTCCGCTCCCTGCGAGATCTGCAGGTCGTACGCGCGATGCAGCACCGCGCTCGCGCCGACCATCAAGAGGAGCGCGAGCAGCGCGATGCGCACCTTCACCCAACGGCGGCGCGACGGATCGAGGTTCCTCATCGCATCCTCCCCGAGGGCCGGCGCCCGCTGCGCTGTCCGATCGAGACCACGCGCGAGGGATCGGGCACGTCCATCGCGAGCGTGCCGCGCGCCACGGCCTCGACGCGCTCGGGCTCGCGCAGTGTCGCCGCCTCGATCGAGAGCAGACGCCGCTGCTCGATGAGGCGCCGCTGCTCGCGGCGCGCCTGACCGACGTCGTAGCCGAGGCGCACGGTCTCGAGCCGCAGCGAGAGGTGCGCGACGAACGCCGCCGCGGTCGCGAGCACCGCCGCCGCCCAGAGCACGAGGAAGCGCGTCTTCATCGCGTTCATCGCGCCTCCTCCCCGCGCGACAGCCTCCTCGCTGCGCGCAGCTTCGCGCTGCGCGCGCGCGGGTTGCGATCGTTCTCCTCGTCGGTCGCGACGATCGGCTTCTTCGTCGTCGGCTCGAGGCGCTCGTCGCCGCGGAACGCGCGCTTGACCGCGCGATCCTCGAGCGAGTGGAAGCTGATGATCGCGGCGACGCCACCGTCGACCAGCACGTCGGGCACCGCCGCGAGCAGCGCGTCGAGCTGCTCGAGCTCGCCGTTCACCGCGAGGCGCAGCGCCTGGAACGTGCGCGTCGCGGGATCGATCCCACCGGTCCGACGCGGCCCGAGCACCGACACGGTCGCGCGGCGCAGATCGCCCGTCGTGTTCATCTCGCCGCTCGCCTCGAGCCGCTTGATGGCGCGCGCGATCGGACGGCTGCGACGCTCCTCGCCGAGCCGGAAGATCAGGTTCGCGAGCTCCTGCTCGTCGGTCTCCGCGATCAGCTCGCGCGCGCTGAGCCCGCGCGTCGGATCCATGCGCATGTCGAGCGGGCCCTCGGCGCGGAACGAGAAGCCGCGCGTCGCGTCGTCGAGCTGCGGCGAGCTCACGCCGAGATCCGCGAGCAGCCCGTCGACGCGCTCGTCGCCGAGCACGTTCTGCAGCTCCGCGAACGCCGCGTGCACGAGCTTCACGCGATCGCCGAACCGCGCGAGGCGCGGCGCGGTCTCCTCGAGCGCGCGCGGATCCCGATCGATGCCGATCAGGCGGCCGTCGGGCGCGCTCGCCTCGAGGATCGCCTCCGAGTGCCCGCCGCGACCGAGCGTCGCGTCGACGTAGAGCCCGCCGCTCTTCGGCGCGAGCTGCGCGAGCACCTCCGCGAGGAGCACCGGCGCGTGCGTGTAGACCTGCTCGCTCACAGCCCCAGCTCCGCGAGGCGCTCGGCCATCTTCTGCTTCGCGCTCTCGTCCGCGAGCACCTGCGCGCGCAGACCGGCGAAGCGCTCCTTCGACCACAGCTCGATGTGCTTGCCCATGCCGGCCCAGAGCGCCTCGCGCTCGAGCTCGGCGAGCTCGCGCAGCGTCTGCGGGATCAGCAGGCGACCGACCTTGTCGAGCTCGACCTCGACCGCGCCCGAGACGTAGAGACGGCGGATCATCGCGACGCTCGGATCGAATCGTGGAAGCTGCGAGAGCCGCTCCTCGAACGCGATCCACTCCTTCATCGGATAGGCGACGAGGCAGGGGTCGACGCCGGCGGTGATCACGAGGCGCGACTCGCCCTGCGCCGCGAGGATCTCGCGGAAGCGCGAGGGGACGGAGGTCCGCCCCTTCTCGTCGATCGCATGCGCGTATTGCCCTCGGAACAAGCCGCGTCGTCCTCGGGGCAGTCTCGCGGTGCCGCCGGCTGGCACCGCTTACCACTGCTTCCCACCGAGGCCGAACCTACGGGAGCGATCCCGGCGCTGTCAACTTCGCACCGGACACGGATCGCACCATTTCGTCGATGATCGCAGCTCCCGTCGGCGAGGTGGTAGAAAGTGGATCGAAACCCCGCTCCACCGATCTGATCGTCCGTTCATGTCGGAGGCGCGCGCGGGACCCGGATAGAGTCGACGCACATGGACGAGGACCTCGAGCGCGCGTGGAACGACGTGCTCGCCGCGTGGGACGACGGCGATCGGCACAAGCGCTTCCTCGTGCTCGCGGAGACGACCGATCGCCTCGCGGAGGCGGGGCGTCGGTATCGCGAGGTGAAGGAGCACGATCCCGAGCGGCGCGCCGAGGCGGAGCGGCGCATCGACGAGATCCTCGGGCGCGCGATGGCGCGCATGAAGGTGATCGAGCAGCGCGACGAGAAGCCCTCGCGCAGCAAGCTCGAGTGGGTCGCGTTCGGCGTGAGCGCCGCGCTGATCGCGGCCGCGCTGTACCAGCTGCTCGGTCGCTGACCGCGCACCTGCGCGATCTCCGTGATTGCGCGCGGACGCAGCGTGCGCGTAGCCTGGTCGCCCGCGCCATGCAGCTCGATTTCAAGGCACGCGAGCTGACCGTCAAGCTCGTCTACTACGGGCCGGCGCTCAGCGGAAAGACCACGAACCTCCAGGCGATCCACGAGCTCGTCTCGCCGCAGGCGCGTGGTCGTCTGATGACGCTCGAGACGAAGGACGACCGCACGCTCTTCTTCGATCTGCTGCCGCTCTCGGTGCAGGCCGGGCGGGGCCTCTCGGTGCGGATCAAGCTCTTCACCGTTCCCGGTCAGGTCATCCACAACGCGACGCGACGGCTGGTGCTGCAGGGCGCCGACGGCGTCGCGTTCATCGCGGACTCGCAGCGCGCCGAGACCAAGGCGAACGCCGCGGCGTTCGTGAACCTGCGCCAGAACCTCGTCGAGAACGGGATCGATCCGGCGTCGATGCCGCTCGTGATCCAGTTCAACAAGCGCGACATGCCCGACGTGCGCACCGACGTCGAGATCGACGCGCTCGCGGCGAAGGGCAAGGAGCCGGTCTACAAGGCGATCGCGCTGCGCGGGCACGGCGTGCTCGAGACGCTGATCGGCCTCTTCGAGATCACGTGGGGCAAGCTCGAGCGCGAGCACCAGCTCGCCGAGAAGTTCGGCGTGCAGGGCGCGGATCTGCTCGGCGAGGTGCGCACGAAGCTCGGCATCGACGCGGCGCGCGGGGAGGTGGCCCCGTGAGCACGGCGGTGGACACCGAGCTGAGCCTCGCGGACGTCGCGCGCCTCGAGGACGTGGTCGATCGCGCCGCGCTCGCGGAGGTGTGTCGCTCGTTCTTCGAGCTCTTCTCGCTGCCCGTGCGCGTGTTCTCGCGCGACGGGACGCTGCTGAGCGACGTGCACGAGGAGCAGGCGATCTGCCGCTACGTGAACGGCTTCGCGCCGGGTCGCGCGGCGTGCAGCGCGCTCGTGGGCGAGGTGCGCGCGCTCGACCCCGAGGGCGGGCCGGTCGAGCACCCGTGCTTCACCGGCGCGTGTTATCGCGTCGTGCCGATCCACTACCAGGGCCGTCGGCTGGGCCGCTTCGTCGTCGGTCCGTACATGCCCGCGGAGCGACGCGAGGTGCCGCGCTCGCTGCTGGTGCTCGACGATCGCATCGATCCGCGCGCCGCGCGCGACGCCCTCGGCGAGATGCCGCGGGTGCGCCAGGAGACGATCGAGCGGATCACCGAGCACCTGCGTCGCGTGCTCGATCTGATCCTCTTCTCGGGCCACCGCGCGTACCTCACGAGCCAGATGCACGTCGCGAGCGTGCGCGAGAGCTACCGCGAGCTCACCGAGAAGACGCAGCGCCTGCAGGAGGCCTACGATCGACTCAAGGAGCTCGATCGCCTGAAGTCGAACTTCCTCGCGACGGTGAGCCACGAGCTGCGCACGCCGCTGACGTCGATCATCGGCTACAGCGACATGCTGGCGTCGGGGATCGCAGGCGAGCTGAACGGCGAGCAGCAGGAGTTCGTCGAGACGATCCGCAGCAAGGGCGATCACCTGCTCGCGCTGATCACGAGCCTGCTCGATCTGAACAAGCTCGAGCAGGGGAACCTCCCGCTGCGTCGCGAGCCGGTCGCGCCCTCGGCGCTGATCGACGATCTCGCGAAGACGGTGCTCCCGCAGGCGCAGAAGAAGGGCGTGAAGGTCGAGGTCGACGTGCAGGGCGCACGCGACCCGATGCCGCTCGACCCGGTGCGCATCAAGCAGGTGCTGTTCAACCTCGCGGAGAACGCGATCAAGTTCACGCCGAAGGGCGGCAGCGTGCGCTTCGGCGTGCGCGCGACCGAGATGGTCGACGGCGCCGACGACGAGGGCGCGCTCGGGCTCGTGCTGATGGCCGCGCCGCGGCGCGCGGTCGAGTTCTGGATCAGCGACTCGGGGATCGGGATCCCGTCGTCGGAGCACCAGAAGATCTTCGACGCGTTCTATCAGGTCGACGGCAGCTCGACGCGCGAGCACGGAGGGACCGGCCTCGGCCTCTCGATCGTGAAGCGGCTCGTCGACGCGCACGGCGGTCGCGTGTGGGTCGAGAGCAAGCCGGGCGAGGGCGCGACGTTCCGCGTCGCGATCCCCGAGCCCGACGAGCTCGCGTGAGCGGCGAGTTCGATCGCGTCGCGAGGCTGCGCGCGATCTTCGCGGGCGCGCATCGCGGTGTGATCCTCGGCATCGGCGACGACGCGGCGATCCTCGCGGGCGATGTGCTCGCGACGGGCGCGGTGCTCTCGACGGACGCGGCGATCGAGGACGTGCACTTCCGGCGCGCGTGGATCGGGCAGGGCGTGACGTGGCGCGACGTCGCGTACCGCGCGGCCGCGGCGGCGCTGAGCGATCTCGCGGCGATGGGCGCGGAGCCGCGCGCGATGCTCACGTCGTGGGCGTTCCCGCGCGACGTGGGCGACGACGTCGTGGACGAGATCGCGCGCGGGTTCCGCGACGCGGCGGACGTCTACGGCGCGCCGGTGATCGGCGGGAACCTCGCGCGGGCGAGAGAGATCGGGCTGACGACCACGGTGATCGGCGCTGCGCCGGCGCGGGCGCCGCGTCGTGACGGTGCGCAGGCCGGCGACGTGCTGTGGGCGACGGGCGCGCTCGGCGAGGCGGCGCTCGGGCTCGCTGCGCTCGAGGCCGGGATCGCGCGCGAGCCCGACGCAGCGGCGTTCGTGTCGCGCTTCGTGCGGCCGCCCTCGCGCATCGATGCGGGTCGCGCCGCTGCCCAGAGCGCGCACGCGATGATCGACGTGTCCGACGGACTGCTGCAGGACCTCGGACACCTCTGCGACGCGAGCGGCGTGGGCGCGCGGCTCGATGCGCTCGCACCGACGCGCGAAGCGGACGCGCTGGCGCGGAGGCTCGGCGTCGACGCGCGCGCGCTGCTCGAGTCGGGCGGGGACGACTACGAGCTCTTGATCACGGCAGCGCCGGGCGTCGATCTCTCGCGGATCGCGCATCCGATCGGCGAGATCACGCGTGAGCCGGGGATCGTGGGCGCGACCACGGCGCGCACCGGGTTCGATCACTTCGGCTGATCGAGCGCGAGGCGCTTCAGCATCTTCTGCAGCCCGAAGCGCGAGAGCCCGAGCGCCTTCGCGGCGCGCGTCTGGTTGCCGCCGTGCACCTCGAGCGCGCGCTCGACGAGCCGTCGCTCGAGCGCCTCGGTCTGCGCCTTGAGGTCGAGCTCGGCGTGCGTCGTGTCGTCGCCGCGCAGCGCGGGTGAGAGGTGCTCGAGCGCGATCGTGTCGCCCGCGACGAGGAGCGCGCGGCGAAGCTCGTTCTCGAGCTCGCGCACGTTGCCCGGCCAGGCGTAGCCGCGCATCGCGGTGAGCGCCGCGTCGTCGATGCGCACCCGGCGATTCGGTGCGTGTCGCGCGAGCAGCGCGGCGGCGAGCGGCGCGACGTCGGCGGGTCGCTCGCGCAGCGCGGGCACCTCGATCGTGACGACCGCGATGCGGTAGTAGAGGTCCTCGCGGAAGCGACCGTCGCGCACCAGCGACGCGAGATCGGCGCGGCTCGCCGCGATCAGTCGCACGTCGACGCGCCGGACGCGCTCGCTGCCGACGCTGCGGATCTCGCCTTCCTGCAGCACGCGCAGCAGCTTCGCCTGCATCGCGGGGCTCGTCTCCGCGATCTCGTCGAGGAAGAGCGTGCCCTCGTGCGCGATCTCGAAGAGCCCACGCCGCGCGCGGTCGGCGCCGGTGAACGCGCCGCGCACGTGCCCGAAGAGCGTGCTCTCGAGCAGCGTCTCGGGGATCGCCGCGCAGCTCTCGCCGACGAACGTCGCGCCCACGCGCGCGCTCGCCGCGTGGATGGCGCGCGCGAGGAGCTCCTTGCCGGTGCCGCTCTCGCCGACGAGGAGGACGGGCACGCCGCTCGTCGCGACGCGCGAGGCGAGGGCGATCACGCGGCGCATCGGCTCGCTCACCGAGACGATCGACGCGAAGGGGCCCTCGCCGCGATCCGCGTCGCGGAAGGTGCGCAGCTCCTCGCCGCGCGCCTCGAGCGTCTGCTCGAGCGAGCGGGCGCGACGGGCCCAGAGGCGCGCGTCACGGCGTGCGTCGTGCGCGCGCTCCGCGGCGGCGAGCGCGGCCGCACCGAGCTCCGCGAGCGCCGCGACGTCGGCGACCGTGCCCTCGTCGAACGCGCCCGGCCGCAGCCGATCGTCGAGACAGAGCGCGAGCGTGCTCCCGTCCGGCGCGGGCAGCGGGACCGCGAGCACGCTCCGGAGCGCCATCGCGTGCACGCTGGCCGCGCCGTCCCAGCGTGCGTCGCCCTGGGCGTCGACGCTGACCATCGGGCGCCGCTCGTCGATCACGCGCGCCGCGATCGAGCGCGACGCGCGGTGCTCGGGGCCGAGCGCGCCGGTGAGGCCCACCGCGCAGCGGACCGTCGTCGCGCCGCTCTCGCGACGGCTCAGCACGAACGCGCGCTCCGCGCCGGCGAGCTCGAGCGCGGCGCCCGCGAGCGTCTCGAGCACACGCGCCGGACGTCGCTCCGCTGCGACGCGGCGCGCCAGCGAGATCACGGCGCGCGCATCGCGCGCCGGTGCGCTGGTGGTCGTCGCCGCGTGCGGCGCAGTCGCGAGCGCGCGCTGGTACGAGGGCACGGCGCGCAGGCGCGCGCGCGCTTCGGGCGAGAGGCCCGCCGCTGCGCGATCGAGGAGCGCACGCGCGGTCGCGAGGCGCGCCGCGGCTTCGGCGCGACGGCCCTCGAGCTCCGCGGCCTCGGCACCGACCAGCGCAGCGCGCACCCGCGTCTCGAACGTCCGCGCCGAGGCGCTCGCCTCCATCGCGCGCGCCTCGGCGATCGGGCTCTCGCCTGCTGCGAGCGCGACCCGCGCCTCGGCGAGCAGCACCTCGACCTCGGCGAGCGATCCCTCCGGCGCGTTCGCGCGCGCAGAGCGTGCACGCGCGTGCGCGTGATCGATCTCGCCCAGCGCCGCGTGCGCGATCGCGAGCCGTGCATCGACGATGGGGAGCATCGCCCCGTCCGCTTCGATGCCCTCGAGCGCGCGGATCGCGCCGCGCACCCGGCCTGCGCGGAGCTCGAGATCCGCGAGGACGATCGCCGCGTGATCCGACGCGTCGCGATCGCCGCTCTCGCGCGCAGCGTCGCGGGCACGCTCGGCCGCGAGCTGCGCGAGCGCGTCGTCGCCCGCGAGGAACGCGGCGTTCGCCAGGTTGAACAGCGCGCGCCCGAGCTCGTGCGGCCGTCGCAGCGTGGCGAGCCGTCGCGCGCCCTCGCGCAGCGCGTCGATCGCCGGGCCGAGCCGGCCTGCATCGAGGCGCGCGAGCCCGAGGTTCACGGTCGCGCTCGCCGCGCCGTGTCGCTCGCCGGCGCGCTCCGCGTGCTCGGCCGCGCGCTCGTACGCGTCGATCGCGAGCTCGATCGCGCCGCTCGCGAGCGCCGCAGATCCGGCGATCGACGCCGCGCGGGCACGGGTGGCGAGCGCGATGTCGCGCGGTGCGCGCGCCGCGACGCGCTCGAGCTCGGCGGCGAGCGACGAGGCCGTCTCGCGCTCTCCACGCGACATCGCGACGAGCGTCTCGACCTCGAGCGCGCGCGCGAGCGGCGCGACGCGATCGCCTGCGACGTCGCGCACCGAGCGCGCGAGCTCCGACGCGCGGTCGAGCTCGCCGCGGCCCCACGCGATGCGGGCCGCGGTGAAGCGCGCCGCGAGGCCCGCGGCGTCGGTCTCGGAGATCAGCGAGAGCGCGCCGCGCTCCGCGGCCTCGACGTCGCCGCGCAGTCGCGCGAGCTCGGCCGCGAGCGCCCGCGCGTCACGCGTCTCGGCGTCGTCGAGCGCCTCGCGCGCCGCGGTCTCTTCTCCTGCGGCGCGCAGCGCTTCGGCGAGCGCGAGCGTGATCGGCTCGGGCGTCGACGACAGCCGCTCGCGCGCGATCCTCAGCACGTCGGCGGCCGCGAGCGGATCGCCGGCCGCGCGCGCCTCGGCCGCGATCCCGAGGAATGCGTCGCGCGCAGCGTCGGGCCGGTCGAGCGCGGCGTCGACGCACGCGCGCGCCAGCCCGCGCACCGCCGCGCGATCGAGCGTGCGCGCGATCGCCTTGCGCCGCGCGCCGCCCAGATCGCGGGTGATCGAGCGGACGCGATCCGCGCGCAGCACGAGGCCCGTCGCGTCGAAGGTCGCGAGCCCCGAGCCCGCCAGCAGCGCCCCCGCGCGCGCCGGATCGTTCCCCAGCGCCATCCGCGCCTCGTCCGCGCGCAGTGTACCGCCTGCGATCGCCAGGGCCTCGGCGAGGGGTCGTGCGACCTCGGGCACGGCGAGCGCTGCGCCTTCGTCGCGGCCGAGGCTGCGCATCACGTCGGGGCGCGACGGATCGCGCCCCTGCGCGAACGCGCTCGCGACGATGCGACACAGCCGTCCCGGCAGGCCCGAGCTCGCGGCGCGCGACGCGCTCTGCAGCGCTGCGCTCGCGCCGCGGATCGCGAGCACGTCTGCCAGCAGCGCGCCGAGCGACGCGTCGTCGATCGGCCCGAGCGTGACCCGCTTGATCCCCGGCGCGTCGATCACCTCGGCGCGCTCGAGGATCACGACGAGCGACGCCCCCTCGAGCTCGGCCGCGCGCACCGCCGCGCGCGCCCGCTCGATCGAGATCGCGCCGCTGCCGTCGTGGACCACGCACGCGTGGCCGACGCGCGAAGGCAGCGCGTCGTCGATCCACGTCGGCACCTCCGCGCCTTCGCGCGCCCGATCGGCTTGGAGCGCGCGGACCGCCTCTCGCGCGAGCCGCGTTCGGCCCGAGCCGGGCGGACCGATCACCGCGATCACCCCGGGCGCGTCGATCGCCGCGCGCAGCGCGGAGAGCTCGCGCGCTCGACCGTGCAGCCGCGCGACCGCCGCGCGTCGTGCGCGCTCGTCGTGGCTCGGCTCGTCCAGCAACGTGCTCGCCGCGCCGTCGGGATCGAGCCGTCGCGCGACCTCGCGCGCGCTCGCCGGGCGCTCCTCGGGCGCATCGCGCAGGAGCTCCTCGATCAGCGCGCGCAGCGGAGCCGGCGCGTCGGTCGGCAGCGTCGGCGCGCGGTGCACGTCGCGCAGCGGCTCGGAGCTGCGCGCGCCGGTGCCCGCGTCGTCGTCGTCGCCCGCGACCCATCGCGCGAGCGTCACGCCGAGCGCGAACAGATCCGACGAGGGCGAGCGCGCGCCGAGCCACGCCTCGGGCGCGAGGAACCCGGGAGTGCCCATCACCGGCCCGAGCCCCGGCGCGCCCGCGAGCCCGAGATCGACGAGCCGCGCCGCCCCGGGATCCCCCGCGACGACGACGTTCGCGGGCTTCACGTCGCCGTGGACCAGCCCCGCCGCGTGCAGCGCGGCGAGCGCGCGCGCGACCGCGGCGCCAGCGATCGACGCGAAGCGCGCCCGCGAGGCGACGCCCGCGAGCCCGCGCACGACCTCGCCCGAAGGACGCCCCGCCGCGAGCTCCTCGACGAGCACCCACGCGCCCGGCTCGAGCGCGAACGGCTCGCCGAGCGCGCCCTCGACGCGCAGCAGCTCGTGCACGGCCGCGAGCCCGGCGTGCGAGATCGACGTGAGCAGCGCGAGCTCCCACTGCAGCCGCTCGCCGTGCGCCGCCGAGACGATCTTCGCGGCGCGCGCGCCGCCCGCGATCGTGTCCTCGACCTCGACGACGCGTCCGATCGCGCCGCGCCCGAGCTCGCGCACGTGGCGGTAGCGCCCGCCGAGCAGCGGACCGGCTGCCAACGTCGTTGCGGGTGTGTCGGCGCCCAAGGTGCCGTGATTCTCGTGCAATTCGCCGCGTGTGACAACTCCGTTGGCGGCATCCGTGGCGTGGGTCGAGGGCTGGGGAGACGGCCGCGAGGAGACACGCGATCCCGGCTCCCGCGGATCGGTGGCAGAATCGGTGGATGGCCAAGGGCACGCTCCGCCAGGCGATCGCCGACGCCGCGTGCGTGCTCACCGGCCATCGCTTCGTGGTCTGGGCGCGAACCTGCGAGCCCACCGCGCGGCACCCGCACCTCGGCGCGTGGACGCGCTGCGCGCGCTGCGGACACGAGCGCGACTGGCGCATCGGCGGAGGCAGCCTCGACGAGCGCGTGCTCGACCTCGTGCACGGCGTGGTGCGACCGCTCCGAGACGTGCAGGCGATCGCGCGCGGCGAGCGCGCGCACGAGCTGCCGAAGCCCGTCGCCGCGCCCGTCCCTCCCAAGCACCCGACGCCGCCGCTACGCCCGATGCGCCGCCGATCGAGCGAGGGGCGCGGCTCGAGCCGCCGCTCGCCACGCGCGCCGACGCCGCGCGATCACGATCCGCGCGATCGCTGACGCGTGGTGCGCGCCGCGGCCTTCGTCGTGCGCGTCAGGGCGCGCGCCGGGGCGCGTGCCTCGTGCATCAGCTCGAGGAAGCGCCGCGCGTTCGTGATCGCGTGGCCGTGCCAGTCGTTGTTGAACGCGACGTACACGTCGCGACGATCGAGCTGCGGCGCGAGGCGCTCGACCCACGGCGCGAGCTCGTCGTCGCGGTAGTCGTAGAGGTACGGCTTCTCGCCGAGCCCGTGGAAGCGGAGGTAGACGAGGTCGCTCGTCTCGACGACGTCGGCGGGCAGCGCGGGATGGCTCACGCAGCAGAACGCGACGTGGTGCTTCGAGAGCAGCGCGCGCACCTCGTCGCTCCACCACCACGGATCGCGCGGCTCGAAGACGTGACGCAGCCGGTGCCCGGCGTGCTCGCGCGGCAGGAGCGCGAGGAAGCGATCGACGCGCTCGAGATCGCGCGGTGCCGCCGCGGGGAGCTGCCACAGCACGACCTGCATCGCGGTGAGCGGCGCGAGCGGCGCGAAGAAGCGCTCCAGCGCGCCCTCGCAATTCTTGAGCTTCAGCCGGTGCGTGATGAACTGCGAGCCCTTCGCGACGAAGACGAACCCCTCGGGCACCGTCGCCTGCCACGCCGCCGCGGCGCGCTCGCTCGCGAGCCGGTAGTGCGTCGCGTTGATCTCGACCATGTCGAAGTGGCTCGCGTAGTGCGCGAGGCGATCGCGCGCCGGCAGGCCCTCCGGGTAGAACACGCCGTTCCAGTCCTTGTAGACCCAGCCCGACGTGCCGACCCGCAGCTCGCGACGCCGCATGATCGAGAGCTAGTCCCTGGAGGGCCGCGCCCCAACGAAGGACGGCTGCGTGATAGGCTCGCGCCGTGCTGCGCCGGCTTGCTCTTCTCGCGATCCTCACGTCGCTCGCCCTCGTCTCGTGTGCCGATGCCGGCGATCCACCCGACCTCCGGATGCGCGTGCGATGGAGCCTCACCGAGCCCTCCGCGCTGCCGTCCGACGTCGATCGGATCAGCATCGACGTGTTCGTCGGCGACGACACGACGCCCGACAACTCGATCCACACGGTCGCGAACCTCGAGGACTCCGACGACAACGGGCGCCTCGATCTGATCCGCGGCGGGCTCCCGACGAACGTGCCGATCCGAATGCGCATCGTCGGCGAGGTCGGCGGCGTGCCGGCGTACGTCGGGCACGTCGGTCCGATCGTCCTGCGCGCGGGTGAGCGGCGCTACGTCGAGCCCGCGATGTACCGCGTGGGCGCGTCCACCTCGGTCGCGGCGAGCGGCGTGCGAGGGCGCGTGCTGCACAGCGCGACCGCGCTTCCCGATGGGCGCGTGCTCGTCGCGGGCGGCTTCGGCGTGAGCACGACGGCGTGCCCCGATGGTCAGCCGGAGGGCACGCGGTGCTTCGCGCTGGCAGCGAGCGACGACGCGTACGTGTTCGATCCCGCCGAGGGTCGCTTCCACGCGGTCGACGGTGGTCTGCTCGCGGCGCGCGGCGGGCACACCGCGACGGCGCTCCCCGACGGGCGCGTGCTGCTCGCGGGCGGCGCGAGCGACGCGCTGATGCTGATGACGCCGCAGGGCGCGGCGACCTCGGGCACGTACCTGATCTCGATCGTGCCCGGAGAGGACGCGTCGCTCGCGTCGTTCGAGATCTTCGATCCCGAGCTGAGCCCGGAGGTCGAGGACGTCGATGCCGACGGCGATCCCGGTCGCGGCGCGTTCGTCGGCGCCGCGGACGCGCCCACCACGCCGGGTCGCCTCGACGTCCCGCGCTTCCTCGCGACCGCATCGGCGATCCCGGGCACGGAGCGCGTGCTGATCGCGGGCGGCGAGGGGGCCGGGGCGAGCACGAGCTTCGCCGTGTTCGATGCCGATCGCGCGGGCGGCTACGGCGTGCTCGCGGCGGAGGAGGACGACGAGCTCGCGGCGTCGCGCGTCGCGGCGGGCAGCGCGGGTGTCGGCAGCGGCGCGTCGGCGGCGGTGTGGATCCTCGGCGGCAACGAAGCGCGCAGCGACGCGGACCTCGCGGAGGTGTGGTCGGGCGCGGCCGACGACGCGACGGGCGCGAGCGCGCCGGCGAACGCCGAGCCGCTGCTCTTCCCGCAGGCGATGGCGGGCGTCGCGGTGTCGCGGCCCGAGTGGAGCTTCGTGCGGCCGATCGTCGAGACGGTCGCCGGCGGGGAGCGCGTAGTCGTGATCGGCTGGTATGGCGCGCTCTGCGAGGCGGGCACGATGAACCCGGTGTTCGCGGGCGGCGCGGGCGCGGTCGAGCGGTGCGGCGGCGCACGCCGCAGCGTCACGATCGACGTCGAGACCGGCCTCGCCACGCCGGGGATGACGAACAACCCGCACGCGTTCGGCGCGAGCGCGCGGCTCGACGATGGCCGGGTGATCGTCACGGGCGGCATCGGCGCGCTCGTCTGGAGCGTGAACAACACCGTCGACGTGCTCACCGGCACGGTGGACGCGACGGGCGCCGCGGTCGTGAGCCCGACGCCGCTCCAGCTCGCCGAGGGGCGCGCGCTGCACACGACCACCGCGCTGCCCGAGGGCGGCGCGCTCACGGTGGGCGGTCTGCGCTTCGACGCGTCGGTGATGAACGCGTCGCTGCCGCAGCCCGAGGTCATCTACCTCGCGGCGCAGTGATCGATCACTCGGACGCGGTGAGCACGTAGCGCGTTCGCTTGCCCGTGCCGTCGCGGGTGATCGCGCCCGACGCGACGAGCGCGCGCAGGCGTCGTAGCGCGGTCGCTTCGGACACGCGCAGCCGCTCGGCGAGCTCGGTCGAGCGCAGCGGGCGCTCCGCGAGGAGCGCGAGGATCGGATCGCGCTCCTCGCGCTCGGGCTGCTCCGGCTCCGACGTCGTGCTCGCGACCGGCGCGTCGTGCCCTGCGTCGTCGAGGCGCACGACGCGCACGCCGCTCTGGAGCGCGTAGCCCTGCGGGGTCGTGCGGATCCACTCCGCGAGCGGGCCGAGCGTGCGGCGCAGGCGCGCGATCGCGGTGTGGATCACCGCGTCGTGGTGCTGCGGCGAGTAACGCGCGACGCGCCACACCTCGTTGATCAGCGCTTCTTTGGTGCGCTCGCCCGCGCCCAGCGCGGCCAGGAGCTCGCGCGCGTGGCCCGGGAGCTTCGTCGCGTGCACCACCGTGCCGTGATCCGCCGCGACGAGCGCGTCCGACGTGAACACGAGATCGCGCCCCGGCTCCCGCGCGATCAAGAGCGGCACGAGCCCGAGCCAGCCGCGTCGCAGCGCGACCGCGACGCGCGCCGCGTGCGGCGCATCGCTCGCGAGCAGCGCCCAGAGCGGCGACTCGTTCGCGACCGCGCTGCCGAGCGTGCGCCCGCCGTCCATCGCCTCGAGCGCGCGCGCGACGAGCCCGTCGGTGAGCCGCGCGAGCGACTCGGAGCGCGCGAGATCCGGCTCGAAGAGCCCGGTGCCGAGCACGCGATCCCACGCGATCAGCTCGGCGAGGAGGCTCCGATCGTGTCCCGCCTCGAGCGCGCGCCGGGCATCGTCGAGCGCTTCGCGCGCGTCGTCGAGCGAGCGATCGAGCCGCGCCAGCAGCGCGAGGGTGATCGAGAAGCGCGCGCGACCGCGATGGTCCGACTCGGGGATCGTGTGCTCCGCGGCGCGATCGAGCGCCTCGCGGCCGCGCTCGGCATCCCCGGAGAGCGCGCTGCGGAACGCGAGCTCGAGCCACGCCGAGCGCAGCGCGTACACGTTGCCCATGCTCGCGATCGCGACCTGGGTGAGCGCGCTCTCGACCTCGGCGTCGCGCCGCCCGTGACGGTTCTCGTAGGCGAGGCGCGCGCACTCGATCGACACGCGATGCCCCTCGAAGCCGAGCGCCATCGCGAGCTTCTCCGCCTGATCGAGCACGCGCAGCCCGGCGTTCACCTCGCCGCGCTGCACCAGCACGTGGCCGCGGAGATCGAGCGCGAGCAGGCGTCCGTACTGGAACCGCGCGCGCACCGCCTCGCGCAGCGCGCGCCGCGACGCGAGCCGCGCGCGCCCGATCCGACCGACGAAGTAGCGGAACAGCGCGATGCCCTGGAAGACGAAGAAGCGCGTCCTGGGATCGCTCGCGCCAGCGTAGCGGAGGTTGCTGCGCGCGCGGCTCTCGGCGTCCGCGTAGCGCCCCGCGTGGCAGAGCCCGACGATCGCGAAGAACTGCGACTCGACCACGATCGCGTCGGTCGACGTCGGATCGGCGCGCACGTCGTCGGCGAGCGCGAGCGCCTCGTCGATGCGACCGAGCAGCGCGAGCGACCCGACGACGCACGGAGCGTCGTCGGGCTCGAACGCCGCATCCGGAGCGTCCCACGCGCGCGCGAGCACTTCGTGGTGGAGCCCGGAGCGGAACGTCGCGCGCAAGTCGCGTCCGACCACGCGCGCAAGATTCGGCGAGCCTCGCTCGCGACGCAAGGCTCGCGTGATCAGTCGTGCTCTTCGTGATCGTCGTCGTCGTCGCCGCCGCTCGGCTCGAGCGCGGTCGCGAGATCGAACACGACGATGCCGATCGGATCCGAGACGAACGCATCGACCACGGCGCGGCGCGCGAGCGCTTCCTCGGCGTTCGCCGCGCCCGCCTCGACGGCGGTGAGCGCGGCGGCGTAGTCGATCGGGAGCGCCGTGAAGATCTCGGTGCATCGCGCCACACCCGCCGCGTCGACGGTGCACGTGCCGGTGCCGACCGCGTCGCTCAGCGTCGTGCCCTCGATCTCACGGCCCGCCACGGGGCCGACGGGGCCGCGCAGCGTCACGGTCTGATCCTCGACGCCGCTCAGATCCGGCGGGAAATCGTAGGTGAGCGTGACCTCGCCCGCGGCGACGATCACGTGCACGTCGGGCACGAAGAAGAGCGCGTGCGGCGCGAGCGCAGGATCCGCGACCGGCACCTCGTAGTAGGGCAGCGGCAGCGGCGGCGTCACGATCGCGCCGGCGTCGCCGGTCGTCTCGCGCGCCGCGTCCGGCGTGGCGCCACGGCTCTCGGAGCACGCCGAGAGCGCGAGCCCGGCGCTCATCATCCACAGCCACTTCTTCGTCCGCCGCACCCGAACCTCCGACATCGCACTGGGTGGAGAGAAGACCGTTGCGGCTCGATGCGCAACGGTTCAGCGATCGAACGGATCAGATCCCGTCGTCGTCGTCGTCACCGCCGCCACCGTGCGGCTTGCAGTACGTGACGCCGTGCTCGACCTCGCACTCCTGTCCGGACGGGCAGTCCGCGTCGCTCGTGCACGCCGCGCCCGACGGCGCGCCGTCGTCGTCGCCGCCGTGCGCCTTGCAGAACGCGACGCCGTGCTCGATCTCGCACTCCTCGCCGGACGGGCAGTCGGTGTCGACGGCGCACGTCACGCCCGAGCCGGTCGCGTCGCCGAGCGGTCGGCACACCGGGCCGCCGTCCTCGGGCTCGCACGCGTGGCGCGCGGGACAATCCGCGTGGGTGTCGCATGCGAGCGGTGCGACGGATCCCTCGGGGCCCTCCGGCGCACATCCGACGAGCATCAGCGAGCCGACGAACAGAGCACGAACGATCGAGCGCATGGTTCCTCCGTGCGACGCCGGGGAGCTCCCGAGCTGCCGCGCTCACGTGAAGGTGACCGCGCTTGCGCGTCACGCCGCTGACGGGGTCTGACCTGCGCTGACGGGAAAAACGCGGCGCGATTCCCGTCAAAACGCGTCAGCGCTCGTCAGCGGCGTGACGCGCATCCACGCGCAGCATGGGCTGCGTGGACGGCCTGGGACGGCCGTGCGTGGAGGTGGGATTGGATCAGCGCTCGTCACGGGCCCGTCGTGCCCTCGGCTTCATCGCGGCCGCTCTCGCGATCATCGCGTGCGACGACGCGCGGCCGGCGGTGGGCGACGTCGCCGACGGCGGTCCGTCGACCGACGCCGCGATGGGCAGCGAGGACGCGGCGACGCCCGAAGAGGCGCCGGGGCTCGCGGTGTACCCGGTGCGCCCGGTCGCGATCGTCGACACGCGCGCCGAGGCCGCGCCGTGCGGTGCGCACGCGGCGCTCGACGCGACGCACTCGCGCATCGACGTCTCGCTCGACGCGTGCGCCGGCCTCGAGCTCCCGCCCGGCGCGGCCGCGATCGCCGCGACGCTCACGCTCGTCCCGCGCGAGCCCGGCGCGACCATCGAGGTGCGCGCGGGCGCGCCCCAGTCCATCTCGTCGCAGCCCGTCATGCGCGCGGGCCCGCACGACGCGTGGACCAGCGGGCTGCTCACGATGCTCGGCGCGTCGCGCACGCTCCGCATCGAGTCGAGCAACGGCGCCGCGGCCGACGTGATCGTCGAGCTCACCGCGGTGCTCGCTCCGCCGGGGCCGGGCGCGCGCGGCGTGCGCTTCCTCGAACGTCCGGTGCGGCTCTACACGGCGCGATGGGACGAGGCGGGCGTGTGGCACGGCCCGACCTCGGCCGACGTCGACGAGCGGCTCGCGCTCAACGAGATCGCCGAAGAGCCGCTCGGCGCGCTTCCCGGCGACGTCGTCGGCCTGATCGGCGTGGCGCACGTCGGGCCCGACGGGCTCTGCGACGAGGGCGCGTTCGTCTCGCTCGGTCCGGCGCGCGCCGAGGGCGACACCCGCGGCCTCGCGCGCATCGCGACCTGCGCGCCCGAGTCGACGTTCCCCAGCCGCGCGAGCACCGCGTTCGTGATCGGCGCCAGCGCGTCGCAGCAGCTCGTGCTGCGCGCCGAGCGCGCCGACGCGCTCGTCTACCTCGACGTCGCCGCGTACCTCGTGCCCTACCGCGAGGGCGACGCGCTCTATCACCCGCTCGCGTCGCGCATCGGCGCGGAGATCGAGCTCGGCGTCGCGCCGCGCCAGGTCGCGTCGTCGCTCGCAGCGGGCGCGATCGCCGCGTCGGGACGCATCAGCGCGTGGAGCGCGGGCCGCGGGAGCCTCGCCGCGGGCGCCGAGCCCACCACCGACGCGCCGAGCGGTCCGCACACGACGCTCGAGCTGCGCGACGGGACGAGCACCACCGCGTTCACCACGCGCCTCGACGCGAACGGCGCGTTCGTCCTCGAGGCCGACGTCGAGGCGCGGCTCGCGCTCGCCGTCGACGCGTACTGGGCGCCCTGACGCTTCCTTCCACCGGAGACCTCCGATGATGCGACCTGCGTTCTCGTTCCTCGTGCTCTTCCTCATCGCGATCCCCGCGCGCGCTCTCGCTGCGCCGCCGTGGATCGACAGCTTCGACGTGCTCGAGGCGCCGCGCGGCGCGCGCGTGCGCATCGTCGGGAGCGACCTCGGTGATCCCGCGACGTCGCGCGTCGAGATCGGCGGCAGGCCCGCGCCGACGGCGAGGTGGACCTCGACCGGGATCACCGCGTACGTGCCCGTCGGCGCACGGATCGGTGAGACGTCGGTGCGCGTCGTGACGCCCGAAGGCGCCGATGCACGCCTGATCACGATCCTGCCGAGCACGCCCGTCGACGATCGCATCGCGTGGCGCGTGACCGGCGACGGCAGCGGCGCGGGGCACCACGCGCCGGGCGTGCGTCGCGACGGCACCGTGATCGTCGGTGACGGCGGGGGCTTCGTGTACGCGATCGATCGCGAAGGCGTCGTGCGGTGGATCGTCGACGCGGCGCGCGCCCTCGACGTCGAGTGGGCCGCCGCGGATCGTGGGCCGATCGCGGTCGGCCACGACGACGTGGCCTACGTCGCGATCACGTCGGGCACCGAGGAGCACGTGCTCGCGATCGATCGCGACGGCGCGACGGCGTGGGCGCGCACGTTCGAGAGCGGCTTCCTCAGCGCGGGCCCGAGCATCGGGCCCGAGGGCGACGTCTACGTCCTGAACTCGGCGAGCTGGGTCGTGAGCACGGATCCGCCCGGGCCGAGCAGCGGGATGATGCGCCTTCGTCACGACGACGGCGCGACCGTCTGGGCGACCCGCGGCGACCCCGTGATCACGCAGGTGCCCTTCGAGGGCGCGCCGATCGTGTTCGGCGCGTCGACGCCGGGCGGCGCGATCGACCGTGCGTTCGTCTTCGCCGAGCAGGGCGCGCTCTCGACCTCGCCGGGCGATCCCCAGCGCGATGCGCTGCGCGGGTTCGCGCTCGACGACGGTCGCGAGACCTTCGTCGCGCTCACGCTCGCGCCGTCGGGCAGCGCGTCGCCGCTCCAGGTGTGGCCCGCGGTGCGCGACGACGGAGCGGTGCTCGTGTCGAGCTTCGTGTCGTCGTCGGTCGGCCAGCGCGTGCGCTTCGCCGCTCCTTCGAGCGGTGCGTTCGTCGGCATGACGAGCGTCGAGCAGGGCGGCGGGCTCGGATCGCCGCTCGCGGGGCGCGACGGCCGCACGTTCGTGATCCGCGATCAGTCGTGGCTCGACGCGTTCGACGTCGAGGGACGGCTCGTGTGGGAGCGTCGCGTCGCGGGCGGCCCGCGCCCGAATCGTCTGGTGTTCGGCGCGGATCGGAGCGCGATCTGGATCGCGTCGCCGGGGCGCGCGATCGCGGTGTCGGCCGAGGACGGCGCGCTCGTCGACGACGTCTCGGTGCCTGCGTCGAGCGGCACGGAGACCCCGGTCGGCTGCGCGCTCGGCACCGACGACGTGCTCCGGCGCGTCTACTACGTCGGCTGCTTCGCGACCGAGGGCGCGGGGTGGGAGCTCTCGGCGATCCAGATGCTCGACGAGACGCCCGCGAACGACGATGCGGGTGTCGCGCCCGACGCGGGCATGCCGACCGAGGCCGACGCCGGCGCGATGCCCGCGATGCTTCCGAGCGGATCGGGCTGCAGCGTCGGCGCGCGCGCCGCGCACGCTCCGTGGGCGCTCCTCGCGATGCTCGCGCTGCTCCTCGTGCGCCGCGCTCAGCGCCCTGCGAGCGCGAGGACGCGCTTGTAGGCGTCCTTGCGCGGGATGCCCTCGCGCTCCGCGAGCCGATCGGCGGCCTCGCGCGTGCCGAGCCCTTCGTCGTCGAGCCACGCGCGCACCGTCTCGTCGTCGACGGGCTCATTCTCGTCCTCGGGCGCGACGTCCGGCGCCGCGACCACGAGCGTGATCTCGCCGAGCGTCCCTTCGGCGAATTTCTCGGCGAGCGCATCGAGCGAGCCGCGCGCGATCTCCTCGTGCAGCTTCGTCAGCTCGCGACACACCGCGGCCTGACGCGCGCCGCCGAGCACGCCCGCGAGATCGCGCAGCGTCGCCGCGATCCGGTTCGGCGCCTCGAAGAGCACCACCGCCCCGCGCGCCTTCGCGATCGACGCGAGGGCGCGCGTCCTCCGTCCTCCGCCGCGCGGCAGGAACCCGACGAACTCGAAGCTCGGCGCGGCGAGACCGCTCGCGACGAGCGCCGCGATCGGCGCGCTCGGCCCGGGGATCGCCTCCACCGTGATCCCTGCCTCGGCGCACGCGCGCACCAGCTCGGCGCCGGGATCGCTCACCAGCGGCGTCCCTGCGTCGCTCACGAGCGCGAGCTTCGCGCCGCCGCGCAGCTCCTCGACGATCGCGTCGATGCGCGCGCTCGGCGTGTGCGCGTGGAACGCGCGCAGCGGCGTGCCCACGCCGTGATGACGGCACAGCCCCGACGTGCGCCGCGTGTCCTCGGCGAGGATCGCGTCCGCCTCGCGCATCACGCGCAGCGCACGCAGCGTGATGTCCTCGAGATTTCCGATCGGCGTCGCGACGATCGAGAGCTTGCCGGCGCTCACGAGGGCAACGCCGAGGCTTCGACGTGCTGCTCGAGGTACGCCCGGATCTTCCCCTGGAGGCGCTTCTCGATCTGCCGCACGCGCTCGCGGCTCACGCCGAATTGCTCGCCGAGTTCCTGCAGCGTCTTCGGCTCGTCGCTCATCAGGCGCTCGCGGAAGATCACGTCTTCCTTGCCCTTCAGCGTCTGCCCGAACTCGCGGATCTTCTCGGTCAGCAGGTCCTCGAGCTCCGCGCTCGCGAGCAGCTCGTCCGCCGGCGAGTCGAGCGCCGCCAGCGTGTCGATCCGCGACGTCGGCTTTCCATCGCCGTGGCCGACCGGCGCGTCGAGCGAGAGCTCACCCGCGCCGAGACGACGATCCATCTGCACCACGTCGTCGGTGGTGACGTCGAGGTTCTTCGCGACCACCTCGGGCGTGGGATCGATCCCCATCGCCGACAGGCGCGCCTTCTCCTTCTTCAGGTTGAAGAAGAGCTTGCGCTGCGCCTGCGTCGTCCCGAGCTTCACGAGACGCCAGTTGTTCAGGATGAACCGCAGGATGTACGCGCGGATCCACCACGCCGCGTACGACGAGAGCTTCACGCCGCGGTAGGGGTCGTACTTCTTCACGGCCTGCATCAGGCCGATGTTCCCCTCCTGGATCAGGTCGAGGATGTTGCGGTACGCGCGGCGGTAGTCGTACGCGATCTTCACGACGAGCCGCAGGTTCGACGTGACCAGCTTGCGCGCCGCCTCGACGTCGCCGCTCTCCACGTACTTCACCGCGAGCTCGTGCGTCTGCTCGGGCGTGAGCAGCGAGTAGCGCTGCACGTCGCGCATGTACGCCTGGAGCGGGTCCTGCGTCGTGAGCGCGGCGCCGGTGGCGGGGCGCGCGGGGAGCGGCTCCGCGAGATCGACCTCGTCGACGACCTCGCCCTCGACGACGACGTCGCCCTCGAGCGCCTCGTCGTCGTCGCGCGGCTCCTGCTCCGACGCCTCCGAGCCCTCGTCGTCGTCGCGTGCTTCTTCGCGCTCGTCCACGACCTCGCCCGCGAGCACGTCGTCCGTGCTCTCGCTCTCCTCGTCGGAGCGCTTCGCCTTGGGTGTCTTGCGGGCCATGAGGTACTCCGTCTGGGGCGCGGGCCAGTTTGGTGCAAGGGCGGGGCCGGGGACAAGCACGCGAGAACGCGTGATCCCGGGCTCAACGCGCTCGCTCGTAGATCACTTCGTCGCGCTGTCCGGGCGCGAGCATTTCGTACCCGGAGCCCTCGCGTCGCAGCGCGGACTCCTCGGACGTCCCGCGTCGCACCACGACCCACTCCGCGTCGATCTCGCGCAGTCGATCGAGGAACGCGGTCGAGCTCGGGGCGGGAACGAACACCACGCGGTTGCTCATGCGCTCGTTCCAGAGGTTCGCGAGGAACGAGACCTCGTCGGAGAACGCGACCACGTCTCCGTCGGCGATGCGCTCGGTGCGCAGCCGGCTCGACTCGGCCGGGAGCAGGTTGAGGCTCGCGGGCTGCTCGGCGCGCTCGCGCGGGCTCATCTGCGCGAGCTCGAGCGCGCGCGTGACCGTCACGTCCCACCCCGGCGCGGCCCAGAAGAGCGTGATCAGGTTCAGCGTGACCATCGCCCCGAGCGCGCCCTCACCGAGCCCGCGCCGCGCGCGACCGCCGAGGAGCCACAGCACGACGAGCAGCGCGCCTGCCGGCATCGGGAGCGCGTAGCGACCCCACTGGTATGCCGGCGACGTGAGCAGCGTCAGCGCGCACACGCCGAGCACCACGCCGATGCGCGTGAGCTCGAGCAGCTCCCGGCGGCGCCGCAGGCCGATCGCGGCGAACGCCGCGCCGAGCATGCGCATCAGCCCGAGCACGAAGAGCGGCAGCGCGACGAACGTCAGCGAGTAGCCGTACGCGTGGCGTCGGGTGTCGTGATAGTCCTCGCCGGGCCGCGGCGCGCCGAACATCTCCTCGAGCTGCTGCGCGAGCGGCCAGTGATCGTTCGTGAGGTCGTGCGGGCCCTCGAGCGTCACGTCGAGCAGCGCGCTGTGGTAGCGCAGCGGCCAGATCGGGTTCCCGTGTCGCTCGAAGTTGCGCCAGTAGGGAGGCGCGACGAGCACGATCGTGAGCGCGAGGCCCGCGATCGCGTGCCCCACGATGCGCGCGCTGCGCGCACGGATCGCGTGCGCGACGACGCCGACCAGCCCGATCGAAGCGAGCACGCCGACGAAGAAGAGCCCGTTCGCTTTCGTGCCGCCGAGCACGCCGAGCGAGAGCGACGCCATCCACACGTCGCGCGCCGAGAGGCTCGGCCGGGTCACGAAGTGCACGCTCGCGAGGAAGGTCGCGAGGACCGTGAGATCCACGTACGTGCTGCGCAGCTGGAGCACCGCCGCGGGGATCGTCACCAGCACGCACGCGAGCCCGAGCGCGCCCATGCGCCACGACGATCCGCGCGCGGCGATCACGTAGAACGCGAGCAGCGAGATCGCGCCCATCACGCTCGGCACGACGTCGATGAGGCGCCGATCGCCGAACACCGTGGTCCAGAGCAGGAAGTGCTCGGACGTGCGCGGATAGCCGTTCACCCACTCGAGCTGGATCGGCACCTCGACGAGCCCGAAGCCGCGGTTCTGCAGGGCGAACCCGACCATCGGCTCGTGGTACCAGACGCCGTCCCACGACCCGCTCGGCGCGAGCCACGCGAGCCACGCCGTCCACGCGAAGATCCCGAGCGTGAACGGCAGCGCGACCACGACCACGCTGCGCGCGCGCCACGCCTCGCGCATCGCGTCGACCGGCAGCATCACGATCTCGCGCGTCGCGTGCGCGAGCCGGCGCGGATCACGCCGCATCGTGATCACGATCGGGACGATCGAGAGGATCACGACCGAGCCCGCGAGGCTCGCGGCCGTGAGCACGTTCATCCAGCCCAGCGCGTGGATGCTGCCCGCGACGATCGCGAGCGCGACGACGCACGCCGCGAGCGCGCGCTCGGCGCGGCTCTCCGGATACAGCCGGTCGGCGACGGCGACGCCGGAGAGGAACGCGAGCGCGGTCAGGAGGATGAGCACCAGCACTCGACGGCCCGAAAGCGGCGGAAGAGTGGCCCACGCGTGTGCAGGCGCGCAAGCGAGGTGGACGGATCGCAGGACCGCGGACAAAAGCAGCGCCGATGTCGTTCGTGTTCGCGGTGGTGCGCCCCGGCGTCGAGGCGTGGGCGAAGAGCGAGGTCGCGCGGGCGCGGCCGGCGTGGCGCTTCGCGTACGGGCGCGCCGGGCTCGTCACGTGGAAGCGCGACGCCGCTTCGACCGAGGATGCGTCCAGCGAGGACGCGCTCACGGTGGTCGCGCGGGTGTGGGGCCGGGGCGTCGGCGTCGCGAAGAGCGTCGACGACGTCGTGCGGATCGCGCGTGAGGAGGCGAGGGCAGGGCGCCTTCGGCTGCACGTCTTCGCGCGCGGGAAGAAGGGCGCCGAGGAGCTCGCGCCGGAGGAAGAGGAGCGCGCGCGAGGCATCGAGCGCGAGCTGCGCGCGCAGCTGTCCGACGAGATCGAGCGCGATGCGCGCGCCGAGCGCGGCGACCGCGTGCTCGACGTGATCGTCGGTGAGGACGATCTCTACGTCGGCGTGCACGTGCATCGCGCGGGCGCGATCGCGTGGCCCGGTGGGCGCATCCCGATCGACGTGCCCGCGGGCTCGCCGTCCCGCGCGTACCGCAAGGTCGAGGAGATGATCGTGTGGGGCGACGTCCCGGTGCGTGCCGGCGACGTTGCCATCGAGGTCGGCGCCGCGCCCGGCGGTGCGGCGTACGCGCTCGCGCGTCGCGGCGTGAGCGTGGTCGCGATCGATCCCGCGGAGATGGACCCGCACGTGCTCGCCTATCGAGGTCCGGGCGACGCGCGCGTCACGCACCTCGCGAAGCCGGTCGGCGCGGTGACGCGCGACGAGCTGCCGCACGATGCGCGCTGGCTGCTCTCGGATCTCAACCTCGCGCCGCCGGTCGCGCTGCGCTACGCGGCACGCATCGCGAGCACGACGCGCGTCGAGGGCGCGATCCTCACGCTCAAGATGAACGACGCCGCGATGATCGCGTCGATCCCCGCGCTGCTCGAGAAGGCGCGCGCGATCGTCCCCGGGGCGGATGCGCGCGCGATCCAGCTGCCCGCGCACCGCCAGGAGATCGGCGTGCTCGTGATCAGACCGCGCTCAGCCGCGGCCGATCGAGCGGGGCGAGCGCGACCGGGCGCAGCACCGCGACGAGCTCCTCGTACTCGCTGAAGAGCGCGCACTCGATCGCGATCCGTCCGTCGGGCAGTCGCTTCGACCACACGTACGTCGGGTCGACGTGGGCGCGCTGCTTGTCGCCCTCGGGCACGCGCCACGAGAGCCCGGCGAACTCGCGCTCGCTCAGCATCGACTCGAGCCCTTCCTCGTCGACGAAGCCGCTCGCGACGGTGCACTGCACGTGCTCGAGCTCGTTGAGGACCTCGAGGGGATCGACGTTGCGACCGATCCCGACGGTCTCCGCGAACGGCAGATCCTTCATCAGCTCGGACGGCTGCGCGCACTGCTCGACGGCGAGCGCGAGCTTGCCGCGGCCCTGCTTCTCGATGGTCCCGATCGCGACGAGCCCGTCGCGCATCGCTTCCTCGAGCAGGTCCACGTCGCCGTCGCGGAACATGTCGACCAGCTCGAGCCCGATGTCGATCGGCAGCACGAGGTACGCGTCCTCGTCGGACACGTGGAACGGCGGATCGAGCGGGAGCATCCCCTCACCGCGCTCGCGCACGGCCGCGATCAGCTCGCCGTCGGCGAACACGACGCTCAGCGGGACACCGCGGATCAGCTCGGCGAGCGTGGGCTCGCGCGTGGAGACGGCAAACATGCGCCGGACGCTACGGACGCGGAGATCGCGACGCAACTTTCTGCGCGACGCGCGATCTCGGCCCGCGCTTGACGGCAGGTTCGGTTGCATTCATTGTTTGGTCAGCCAACCAAGAAACTCGCATGGCACGTCCATCGAACACCAGCGCGCGCCGCGCCGAGATCGTCGATGCGCTCCTCCGGGTGCTCGCCGAGCGCGGCTGGGCCGCGGCGACGACCGCCGAGATCGCGCGCGCCGCGGGCATGACGCCGGGGCTGCTGCACTATCACTTCGCGTCGAAGCAGGAGATCCTGCTCGCGCTCGTCGAGCGGCTCACCGCGACGCTCGAGGCGCGCTTCGAGCGACGCGCCGAGCGAGCCGGCGACGATCCGCGCGCGCGGCTCTTCGCGCTGCTCGACGCGCACGTCGCGCAGGGCGACGACGCCGACCCTGCCGCGGTCGCGAGCTGGGCCGCCATCGCCGCGGAGGCCGGGCACCAGCCCGAGGTCCGCGACGTCTACGCGCGCGCCATCGCGAAGCAGCTCGACGCGATCGACGACCTCGTCTCCGCGACGCTGCGCGCGGAAGGTCGCGAGGTGCGCGGCGCGCGCCGCATCGCCGCGGGCCTGCTCGCCGCGATCGAGGGCTCGTATCGCATCGCCGCGTCTGCGCCGGGCGTGCTCCCCGAGGGCTTCGCCGCGCCGACGATCACGCGCATCGCGGAAGGGCTCCTGGCTTCTCAACCCAAGGCACGACGATGACGCGGACGGGGCGGCTCGTGGTGCTCGGCGCGCTCTACTTCGCGCAGGGGCTCCCATTCGGCTTCTTCGTGCAGGCGCTGCCCGTCGTGCTGCGCGAGCGCGGCGTGTCGCTCTCGCTGATCGGGCTCTCGTCGCTGCTCGCCATGCCGTGGGCGCTCAAGCCGCTGGTCGCGCCGCTCGTCGATCGTGCGCGCACTCGCCGCGCGTGGATCGTCCCGCTGCAGATCACGAGCGCGCTCCTGCTCGCACTCGCTGCGCTCGCGTCGCCCGAGGCGAGCCTGCCCGCGCTCTTCGTGATCGTCGCGCTGACGAACCTCGCGGCCGCGGCGCAGGACATCGCGACCGACGCGCTCGCCGTCGATCTCCTTCCCGAGGACGAGCGCGGCCTCGGCAACGGCCTGCAGGTCGCGGGTTATCGCGTCGGGATGATCGCGGGCGGCGGCGTGGTGCTCGGCGCGATGGCGCACATCGGATGGGCGCCCGCGATGCTCGCCCTCGGCGCGACGCTCGCGCTCGCGACCATCCCGCTCCTGATCACGCACGAGCCCGCGCGCACGCCCGCGCCGCTGCGTCCGACGAACACCGCGCTGCGCGACGCCGCATCGCGACCGGGCGCGCTGCGCTGGCTGCGCGTGCTCGTGCTGTTCAAGGCGGGCGAGGCGCTCGCCACGGCGATGGCGCGCCCGATGCTCGTCGATCGTGGGCTCGACGCGGGCGATCTCGCGGCGCTGCTCGGCGGCACCGGCTTCGCCGCGGGCCTCGCCGGCGCGCTGATCGGCGGCGCGCTCGTGCCGCGGCTCGGGCGTCGTCGCGCGCTCGCGATCTTCGGCGCGCTGCAGGTCGCCGGCATCGCGACGTGGCTCGTGCCCGCCACCGGCGTGCGGTCACTCGTGGCGCTGCACGTGGTCGTCGCGATCGAGCACGTCTTCGCCGGGATGGCGACCGCGGCGCTCTTCACCGCGATGATGGACGCGTGCCGGCCCGCGCACGCGGCGACCGACTACGCGCTCCAGGCGAGCGTCGTCGTGCTCGCGACCGGCATCGCGTCGGCGCTCGGCGGTGTCAGCGCCGAGCACCTCGGGTACGTCGGTCACTTCGTGCTCGCGATCGCGCTCGCGGTCATCGGTCTCGCCGACGTCGTGCGCGTGCCGGTCGCGACCTCGCCCTCGTTCGCGTGAAGAAGAGGAGAGCCATGACGATCGCGGTGTATGCCGGCACGTTCGATCCGCTCACCGAGGGGCACGTCTCGGTGGTGCGCCAGGCCGTGCGCCTCTTCGCGCACGTGCGCGTGCTCGTCGCGGTGCATCCCACCAAGAAGCCGCTCTTCACCGCCGACGAGCGCGTCGCGATGATCCGGGAGGCGCTCGCGATGATGCCCACGGTGAGCGTCGCGTGGACGTCGAAGCTCGTCATCGAGCACGCCCGCGCGATCGGCGCGACGCACCTGGTGCGCGGCCTGCGCGACGCGGCGGATGCAGCGTGGGAGACCGATCTGGCGCGGCAGAACCGCGAGCTCGCGCCGGACCTCAGCACGATCATGCTGCCTGCCGAGGCGCACCTCGCGAAGGTCTCGTCCTCCGAGCTCAAGGCGCGCGCAGCGCGCGGCGACGATCTCGAGCCGTGGTGCCCGCCTTCGATCGCGGCGCACCTGCGCACGCGCATCGCGGAGCAGGCGCGATGAGGCTCGTGCCGCTCGGCGTCGGGGACGCGTTCTCCGAGCGCTGGTACTCGACGTCGTTCGCGATCGAGAGCGAGGGCGCGCTGATCCTCGTCGACTGCCCGCATCCGATCCGCAAGATGCTCCGCGAGGCGCGCGAGACGTCGGGGCTCGATCTACGGCTCGAGCGCGTGTCCGCGGTCGTGCTGACGCACCTGCACGCGGATCACGCGTCGGGCCTCGAGGGCTACGGCTACTTCTCGCACTTCGCGCTCGGCAAGAAGGCGCGCGTCGCCGCGCATCCCGCGGTGATCGCGCGCGCCTGGGACGGACATCTCGCGGCGGGCATGGAGCGGCTCGAGACCGCGTCGGGGCTGCGCGCGATGCGCTTCGACGACTACTTCGAGCACGTCGCGCTCGACACGACGCGCGTGGTCTCGATCGGGCCGTTCGAGATCGAGTGCCGCGGCACGCACCACCACGTGCCCACCACCGCCCTGAGGATCCGCGCCGGGGGTCGCTCGCTCGGTCTGTCCGCGGACACGTCGTTCGATCCCAAGCTGATCGCGTGGCTCGCGCAGGCCGACCTCGTGGTGCACGAGACCAACCTCGGGACCCACACGCCGTACGAGTCGCTCGCCGCCCTCGACGCCGCGCTGCGTGCGAAGATGCGGCTCGTGCACTTCCCCGACTCGTTCGACCTCGCGGCGTCGAACATCGAGTGTCTCGAGCAGGGCCGCGCGTACGAGGTCTGAATGCGACGACGCGCGACGCTGCGGACACTCGGCCTCGCGACGCTCGCGGCGCGCACGCTCGGCGTCGCGCCCATGCTCGGCGGGTGCGGCGACGACGAACCGCCGCGCGACGCGACCATCACGCTGGGCCCATGGCCGGTCATGCCCACGGCGCGCTCGATCGCGATCTGGTGCGAGACCGACGTGGCACCCGAGGACGCCGAGATCGTCGGCGTCGGCACCGCGCCCTTCGAGGCGATCGCGGATGGCCTCTTCCTCGCGCGCATCGAGGGCCTGACGCCCGACACCGAGCACCGCTTCGTCGTGCGCGCGGGCGACGCGACGCACGAAGGATCGTTCCGCACGATGCCGGAGCGTGATGGCCTCGTGCGCTTCGCGATCGGCGCCGACATCCATCCCGACAGCGCGCCCTACGTCGCGTTCGATCGGATCCGCGCGCTCTCGCCGCACCTCTACCTCGGGCTCGGGGATCAGGTGTACGCGGACCTCGATCCGAGCGGGATGATCCCCGCGACGCGCGACGGGTACGAGGCGCTCTACCGCCGCACGTGGGACGACGACGCGCTGCGCGCGTGCTGGGCGAACGTGCCCACGCTGCTCGTGTGGGACGACCACGAGTCGTGGAACGACTTCGACGGAACGCTCGACGCGGAGCGGACCGAGGTCGCGCGCGACGCGTACGAGCGCATGCAGCGCTCGCGCTCTCCGAGCAACGAAGAGTGGACGGTCCTCGACGCCGGACCAGCGAGCCTCTTCGTGCTCGACACACGCACGTTCCGCTCGCCCAACGTCGCGCTCGACGGACCGCGCAAGACGATGCTCGGCGACGCACAGCTCGCTGCGCTGATCACGTGGCTCGAGACGAGCGACGCGCCGCTGCGCGTGATCGCATCGCCCACGCCGCTCCATCGCTACGCCGACACCGGCCTCGACGCGTGGGCGCACGGCTTCGCGTTCGAGCGCGACGTGATCCTGCGCGCGATCGAGGCGAACGATCCGAGCACTGTTCTCGTGGTCAGCGGCGATCAGCACTGGCCCGCGGTGGTCGAGCTCCCGCTGCCCGGCGGCGGCACCGTGCTCGAGCTGCAGTGCACGCCGACCGCCGCGTTCTTCCGCGGCGCGCCGGCGCCGGAGACGCTCGGGCCCGATGCGCTCTTCGTCGGCCGCGATCAGCGCGGCTTCGGGTGGCTCGAGATCGACGGCGCGACCGCGCCTCCGACGATCTCGTTCGCGTGGATCGACGAGCTCGGCACCGAGCGCTTCGCGCTCGTGCGCCCGTGATCCGGCGCCACTTCCCCGGCTGTCGCGACGGAGCTACACCCCGCGCTTCCTCATGCTCTTCTCCTCGGTCTCGGTGGCGAGCGTGGCGTACGTCGACGCGCCGCATCGCGTGAGCTCCCGCGAGCTCGAGGATCGGCTCTCGCCGCTCTTGAAACGGCTCGGGCTCGCGCCGGGGATCATCGCGTCGCTCTCGGGCGTGCAGGCACGTCGCTTCTGGGACGAGGGCGTGCAGCCGAGCGAGGTCGCCGCGCAGGCGGGCGAGAAGGCCATCGTCGCGTCGGGCATCGATCGCGCGCGCATCGGCGTGCTCGTGAACACCAGCGTCTGTCGCGACTTCGTCGAGCCCTCGACCGCGTCGATCGTGCAT
Source organism: Sandaracinus amylolyticus (assembly GCF_000737325.1). Lineage (NCBI taxonomy): Bacteria > Pseudomonadati > Myxococcota > Polyangiales > Sandaracinaceae > Sandaracinus > Sandaracinus amylolyticus. The sequence continues at coordinate 5,097,459 of NZ_CP011125.1, read as the reverse complement.
CGTCATCTCGGGCTCTCGCCGCGCTGCCGCAACTTCGATCTCGCGAACGCGTGCCTCGGGTTCCTCGACGGGATGGAGCTCGTCGCGGCGATGATCGAGCGCGGTGCGATCGACGCGGCGCTCGTCGTCGACGGAGAGGGCAGTCGGTTCGCGGTCGAGAAGACGATCGATCGTCTCAACGCGAGCGGCGATGCGCGCGCTCTCGGCGAGGAGTTCGCGACGCTCACGCTGGGATCGGGCGCGGCCGCGATGGTGCTGTGCCGCCGTGATCTCGCGCCCGCGGCCCACGCGTTCCGCGGCGGCGTGTCGCTCGCGGCGACCGACTGGAACCACCTCTGCCGCGGTCACGCGGACCGCATGGTCACCGACGCGCAGAAGCTCCTCACGCAGGGGCTCGACCTCGCGTCGAAGACGTTCGAGCTCGCGCGCACCGAGCTCGGCTGGAGCCCCGACGTGCTCGACGAGGTCGTCATCCACCAGGTCAGCCGACAGCACACCGAGAAGCTCGCCGCGCAGCTCGGTGTCGCGCCCGCGAAGATCCACGCGATTTTCCCGGAGCACGGCAACGTGGGGCCCGCGTCGGTGCCGATGGTGCTCGCGAAGGCCGCGGAGATCGGGCGCCTCCGCAGCGGAATGCGCGTGGCGCTCATGGGCATCGGCAGCGGCCTCAACTGCGCGATGGCGGAGATCGTCTGGTGAGCGTCTCGATCGATCGGCGCGTCTATCCCTTCGAAGGTCGTCGCTTCGACCGCGGCGGCGGGATTCGCATGCACTACCTCGACGAGGGCCCGCGCGACGCGCCGCCGATCGTGATGGTGCACGGCAACCCGAGCTGGTCGATCTACTTCCGCGCGCTCGTGCTCGCGCTGCGTGAGACGCATCGCTGCATCGTCCCGGACCACGTCGGGATGGGGCTCTCCGACAAGCCGAACGACGTCGACTACGAGTACACGCTCGCGTCGCGCATCGACGATCTCGGGAAGCTCCTCGATCACCTCGGCGTGAACCGCGAGATCACGCTCGTCGTGCACGACTGGGGCGGCGGCATCGGCTTCGGATGGGCGACGCGCCACGCGGATCGCGTCGCGCGGCTCGTGGTGCTCAACACCGCGGCGTTCCACCTGCCGCAGAGCAAGACGTTCCCCGCGGCGCTGCGCCTGACGCGCACGCCGCTCGGCGCGCTGATGGTGCGCGGCGGGAACGCGTTCGCGCGCGGCGCCGCGTACACGTGCGTGACGCGCAAGCCGATGTCGCCCGAGCTGCGTCGCGCGTACCTCGCGCCTTACTCCGATTGGAGCTCGCGGATCGCGACGCTGCGCTTCGTGCAGGACATCCCGCTCCAGCCGAGCGATCGCGCGTACGCGCGCATCGACGAGATGGCCGCGGGGCTCGCGCAGTTCCGGCAGACGCCGACGCTGATCGCGTGGGGGATGCGCGACTTCGTGTTCGATCATCACTTCCTCGCGGAGTGGGAGAAGCGGATGCCGCACGCCGAGGTGCATCGCTTCGAGGACGCGGGGCACTACGTCCTCGAGGACGTGCCCGAGGTGATCGTGCTGCTCGTGAAGCGCTTCCTCGCCGATCATCCGCTCGCGCGCGAGCGCGCGGCGTGAGCGTCGACTCCGCGAACATCGCAGCGCACCTGCCGCGCGTCGCGCGCGATCAGCCGTTCACACCGGCGGTGTTCGCGCCCGCGGGACGCGATGCGCGCGGCCGTCCGCGCTACGTGCACTGGACCTATCGCCAGCTCGACGAGGAGAGCGATCGTCTCGCGCGCGGACTGCGCGACGTGGGCATCGGGCCCGGCGTGCGCACCGTGCTGATGGTCCCACCCTCGCTCGATCTCTTCGCGATGGTGTTCGCGCTGTTCAAGGTCGGCGCGCCGCTCGTGATGGTCGATCCCGGCATGGGCACGAAGCACCTCGGCGAGTGCCTCGATCGCGCGGAGCCGCGCGCGTTCGTCGGCATCCCGAAGGCACACGCCGCGCGCGCCGTGCTCGGGTGGGCGAAGCGCACGGTCGAGATCACGGTGAACGTCGCGCCGCGCTGGGCGCGGCCGATCGCGGGCCGCCGCGCGTTCTCGATCGACGACCTGCGCGAGCGCGGCGAGCGCACTTCGCAGCGATCGATGGCGGAGGTCGCGCCCGACGACCTCGCCGCGATCCTCTTCACCAGTGGCTCGACGGGCCCGCCGAAGGGCGCGCTCTATCGCCACGCGACGTTCAGCGCGCAGGTCGAGTCGATCCGCGCGATGTACGACATTCGTCCGGGCGAGATCGATCTCCCGACGTTCCCGCTCTTCGCGCTCTTCGATCCCGCGCTCGGCATGGTCACGGTCCTGCCCGACATGGACGCGACGCGCCCCGCCGAGGTCGATCCGCGCCACATCGTCGAGGCGATCGAGGGCTTCGGCGTGACGAACATGTTCGGCTCGCCCGCGCTGCTCGACACGGTGTCGCGCTGGGCAGTCCCGAAGGGCATTCGTTTCTCCTCGCTGCGCCGCGTGATCTCCGCGGGCGCGCCGGTGGCGCCGCGCATCCTCGAGCAGTTCGCGAAGCTGCTGCCCGAGGGCGCGCGCATCCACACGCCGTACGGCGCGACCGAGTCGCTGCCGGTGGCGACCATCGCGCACGACGAGGTGCTCGGCGAGACGCGCGCGCGCACCGAGCGCGGCGAGGGCATCTGCGTCGGTCGCGCGGTGCCGTCGGCGCGCGTGGAGGTGATCGCGATCACCGACGATCCGATCGCGCGCTGGGACGAGGCGCGCGTGCTGCCCGACGGCGAGATCGGCGAGATCGTGGTGCGCGGCCCGCAGGTCACGCACGCATACGTCGGCGCGCCGGACCACACCGCGCGCGCGAAGATCGACACGTCCGGGGGCATCGCGCACCGCATGGGCGATCTCGGGTGGCGCGATGCGAGCGGCCGCATCTGGTTCTGCGGCCGCAAGTCGCACCGTGTCGTGCTCGACGACGGAACGACGCTCTTCACGATCCCGTGCGAGGGCCCGTTCAACGCGCACTCGGACGTGAGGCGCAGCGCGCTCGTCGCGGCGAAGCTCGCGGGCCGCACCGTCCCGGTGATCATCGTCGAGCCGTGGCGCGCGATGTCCGCGGCCGAGCGCGCGCGCCTGGTCACGGAGCTCGGCGAGATCGCGCGCTCGAACGAGCGCACCAAGCGGATCGAACACTTCCTCGTGCACGAGAAGTTCCCGGTGGACGTGCGCCACAACGCGAAGATCCGCCGCGAAGACCTCGGCCCCTGGGCGACCGAGCAGCTGTCGCGTTGATACGCCTCTTCCGGCGCGCGGTCGGACGCGGCATCCTCGCCGGATGCTCCACGCGCGCGCGGGTTGGTGCGGTCGATGAGCCGCCCAGCTGGTGTCCGCTGCGCTCACGCGCAGAACGTGCTCGTCATCCATTGGGGCGCCGTGTCGACGCCCGATCAGGTGCGGCACGCCGCGAACGAGGCGCGCGGCCTCGCGCGCGCGCACCCGTCGGGCATCGGCCTGTTCAGCGTGCTTCCGTCCGGCACGCAGCTGACGCACGTCGGCGAGGACGTCCGGCGCGAGGCGCACCAGTTCATGCAGCTCCCGGGCGTGCCGATCCTCGGCTCGGCGGTGGTCTACGAGAGCGACGGATTCGGCGCGGCGCTCTTGCGTGGCGTGATCACCAGCATCGCGCTCGTGGTCCGCAACGGCGCCCCGATGCGCATCTTCGGCAGCATGGGCGAGGCCGAGACGTGGCTGCTCGCGACGCTCGGCGCGGCCGGGCAGGCGCTGGGGCGACGCGGCGACGTCGAGCGCATCGCGCGCACGCTGGGGTGACATACTCGCGCAGTGCGCGCGTCCGTCCTCTGCGTGATCGCGTCGATCGCGGCGTGCGCCTCGAGCGTCGCGCCGCTGCGCACGATCGAGCGAGGGGCCGGGGAGGGTCCCGTGCTCGTGCTGCTGCACGGCTTCGGCTCGCGCCCCGAGCACCTCGTCGGTCTCGCCGAGCGGCCCGATCTGCCGCCGGGCACACGCCTGGTGTTCCCCTATGCGCCCGAGCCGACGCGGCCGACCGACGCGGTGCAGGGCTTCGTGTGGTGGCGCTTCCCGTGCGCGCTCCGCGAGCTCCCGCGCACGCCGGTGCCCGCGATGCGCGCGGCGCGCGATCGCGTCCGCGCGCTGCTCGACGACGTGGAGCGACGCATGGACGTGCGCAGCGATCGCATCGTGCTCGGCGGGTTCTCGCAGGGCGCGATGCTCGCGCTCGACGTCGCGCTCCACGATCCGCGGCCGCTCGCGGGCCTCGTGCTGATGAGCGGGACGCTCGTCGACGAGGCGGAGTGGGGCGCGCGCTTCGCGTCGCGCCGCGGGCTGCGCGCGTACGTCTCGCACGGCCGCGAGGACGACGTGCTCCCCTTCGCGAACACCGAGCGCCTCGTGTCGCTCATGCGCGAAGGCGGGCTCGACGTGCGCTTCCGACCGTTCACCGGCGGGCACGTCGCCACGCCCGAGGTGTCCACCGAGATCGCGACCTTCGTGCGCGAGGTGACCGCGCGCTGATCGCTTGCGTGCGCGCGCCGCGGATGGCACGCGACCGCGCACATGAGCGAGCCCGTTCTCGTCACAGGCGCCGGAGGCTTCGTCGGCAGCGGCATCGTGCGTGCGCTCGTCGCGCGCGGCGTGTTCGTGCACGCCATCCAGCGCGGTCGATACGAGGCGCTCGACGCGCTCGAGCGCGAAGGAAAGCTGCGCATCTTCCGCGGCGATCTGGCCGATCGCGACGCCGTGTCGCGTGCCGCCGAGGGCACGCGCGGCGTGTTCCACGTCGCCGCGAAGGCGGGCGTGTGGGGCCCCTACGCCGACTACTACCGCAGCAACGTCGTCGGCACCGAGAACGTCCTCCACGCGTGCCGCGAGCACGCGATCCCCAAGCTCGTCCTCACGAGCACGCCGAGCGTGGTGCACGCGGGCGACGACGTGGAGGGCGCGGACGAGCGCACGCCGTACGCCGAGCGCTACGAGACCGCGTACCCCGAGACCAAGGCGATCGCCGAGAAGATGGTGCTCGCCGAGAACACGCTCGCAGGTCTCTCGACGGTCGCGCTGCGCCCGCACCTCGTGTGGGGCCCCGGCGATCCGCACCTCGTGCCGCGCGTGCTCGAGCGCGCGCGGCGCGGTCGCCTCGTGCTGCCGGGGGGCGGCCACAAGCGCGTCGACGCGACCTACGTCGACAGCGCGGTGCACGCGCACCTCTGCGCGTGGGATCGCCTCGCGCCGGGCGCCGCGTGCGCGGGACGCGCGTACTTCGTCGCGCAGGGCGAGCCGATGCCGCTGCGCGACTTGATCCTCGGGATCGTCGGCGCGGCGGGCCTGCCGCCGGTGGTGCGCAGCATCGATCCGCGCGTCGCGTACGCGGCGGGCGCGCTGCTCGAGGGCACGTATCGCGCGCTGCGCCGCTCGGGCGAGCCGCCGCTCACGCGCTTCGTCGCGCACCAGCTCGCGACGGCGCACTGGTTCGACTTGAGCGCCGCGAAGCGCGACCTCGGGTACGAGGCCCCCGTCTCGACCGCCGAGGGCCTTCGCCGGCTCCGTGCGTCCTTGCACGCGCCCTGACAGCGATCGGTGTCACGAATGTGAGAGCCTCGCGACGATGTCGCGACGCTTCTCTTCATCCGTGCTGCTGCTCTTCGTGCTCGCGTGTGGTCCTGCGCCGAGCGATCCCGTCGACGCGGGGCTCGACGCGCCGCTCGATGCGCCTCCGCCGATCGACGCCGGCCCGAGGTGCACGCCCGCGACGGGCCTCCCCGATCCGCTCGTGTGCAACGGCCACGCGGCGCTCTGCGACCGCGCCTACGACGCCGTCGCGTTCCCCACGACCCACAACGGGATGTCGAGCGAGGAGGACGGCTGGATCGCGCCGAACCAGGGCCGGAACCTCTGGCACCAGCTCGAGGACGGCGTGCGCGCGTTCATGCTCGACACGCACCAGCCCGCGAGCGCGACGCAGGTGATGCTCTGTCACGGCGGCTGCGGCGTGCTCGGCATGCGCCCGCTGATCGACGCGATGATCGAGCTCCGGCAGTTCATGGACTGCCATCCGGCCGACGTGATCTCGATCGTCTTCGAGCCGCACGTCGACGAGGCGCCGTTCGCCGCCGTCATCGAAGAAGCGGGGCTTCTTCCATACCTGCACCAGCAGGCCGAGGACGCGCCGTGGCCCACGCTGCGCGAGATGATCACGAGCGGCCGTCGCTTGGTGATCTTCACCGAGACCTCGAACGTCTCGCTGCCCTGGCACCACCACGCGTACGACTACGTCTGGGACAACGACTATCGCGCGGAGAGCGCGGCGGACTTCGACTGCGACGTGCTGCGCGGCTCGCGTGACAACGCGGTGTTCGTGCTCAACCACTTCGTGACGAACCCGCTCGCATCGCGCGAACAGTCGGAGCTCGTGAACTACGACGTGCTGCGCGAGCACGTGATGCGCTGTCGCGAGGAAACGGGCGATTTTCCGAACCTCGTGACCGTCGACTTCTACGACGCGTCGGACCTGTTCGACGTCGTCGACGAGCTCAACGGGCTCTGAGCGGCGCGCGCACGATCCGAAAATCCCTCGGACGTGGCACTCTCGCGCGCATGTCTTCGGGACGGGTGGTCGATTGGGGCGTGACGAGGAGCGGTCTGCTCGTTCCTCGTCGCAAGCTGCTCAAGGGCGGGCTCGCGGGCTTCGCGGCCGCGATGATGTCGCGCACGCTGATGGGCTGCGACGACGGAGGACCAGCGAGCGCGACCGACGCGGGCCTCTCCGGGCAGGACGCGAGCGGCATCGACGCGACGATGCCCGACGCGGGCTCGTTCGAGTTCCCGCATCGCGACATCCCCGCGCCGCCGCCGCTGCGATCGCGCATCGCCGACATCGGCGCGCTCGGCGAGCCCGACGCGAACGGCGTGCGCCTCGCGCCCGGCTTCACGTCGCGGATCATCGGCCGCACCGGCGAGACCGTCGCGGGCACGAGCTACGAGTGGCATCGCTTCCCCGACGGCGGCGCGACCTACGCGACCGAAGACGGCGGCTGGATCTACACGTCGAACTGCGAGGTCCCGCTGATCGGCGGCGTGGGCGCGGTGCGCTTCGACGCGGACGGCGAGATCGTCGCCGCGCATCGCATCCTCGATCGCACGAGCGTGAACTGCGCGGGCGGCAAGACGCCGTGGCACACGTGGCTCTCGTGCGAGGAGACCGGCACGGGTCGCGTGTGGGAGTGCGATCCGTGGGGCGAGCACGAGGCGGTCGCGCGTCCCGCGCTCGGCGTGTTCAAGCACGAGGCCGCCGCGATCGATCCGGTGCGCGCGCACGTCTACCTCACCGAGGACGAGAGCGACGGACGCTTCTATCGCTTCGTGCCCGATCGCCTGACGAGCCGCGGTCATCCCGATCTCTCGTCGGGACGTCTCGAGGTCGCGGTCGTCGGCGGCGATGGACGCGTGACGTGGGCCGAGCTGCCGGACCCGCGCTTCGAGGGCGAGGTGCCGACGCGCATGCAGGTCGCGGAGAGCACCGCGTTCCGCGGCGGCGAGGGCATCTGGTACCACGAGGGCGTCGTCTACTTCAGCACGAAGGGCGACAACCGCGTGTGGGCGCTCGACGTCGCGACGAACGAGCTCGACGTGATCTACGACATCACCGAGCAGGGCGATCCGGCGCCGCTGCGCGGCGTCGACAACCTCACGGTCTCGTGCTGCGGCGACGTGCTGGTCGCCGAGGACGGCGGGACGATGCAGATCGTCGCGATCCTCCCCGACGGTCAGCTCAAGCCGATCGCGCAGGTCGTCGGCCACACGGGGTCCGAGATCACCGGGCCCGCGTTCGACCCGAGCGGTACGCGCCTCTACTTCAGCTCGCAGCGCGGCGCCGAGGGCGGCGGCGGCGTGGGCGTGACGTTCGAGGTGACCGGCCCGTTCCACGAGCCGGTCTGACGATCCGAGGAACTGACCGCGGTCATTTCTTCGGGAAGAACTCGCCGCGCCCGGCGCTCTTCACGCGAGCGCCGAGGCGCAGCAGATCCATCCCGCCGCGCAGCGCGCCCTTCACGCCGAGCTTGCTGCCGCGCACGTCCTCCCAGACCTCCAGCGGGATCTCGAGGAAGTCGTCGACCGCGAGCCCCGGCGCGTCGGCGGTGCCGGTGGTGAGCCGTCCGAGCAGCTCGACGTCGAACACCCAGCGCGATCGGAACGGCACGCTCATCGCGGCGCGCAGCGCGGGCGTGTCGCGGAAGAGCTTCGCGCCGCACTGCGTGTCGTAGATGCTCATGTCGAGCACCATCGACGCCGTCGTCGCGAAGAGCCGACCGAGATAGTGGCGCGTCTGCTTGCGGCGCACGCGCGCGCCGAGCCGCGCGATGCGCGATCCCATCGCGACCTTCGCCGGGCTGTCCTCGATGCGATCGAGCATGCGCGAGAGCTCTTCGGGCGGCGTCGCGAAGTCCGCGTCGAGGTAGCCGACGAGATCGTCGCGCGCCTCGCCGCGCACGATGCGCTCGAGCGCGAGGTTCACGCCGGTGCGCACGGCTTCCGCCTTGCCGACGTTGCGACCCATCGACAGCGCGGTGACGCGATCTGGATGGCGCGCCGCGATCGACTCCAGCAGCGCGCGTGTGCCGTCCGTGGAGCCGTCGTCGACGAGGATGACGTCGATGCGCGGGTCCGCGACGAGCTGCGCCACGGCGTGGGGATCGAGGCGTTTCTCCTCGTTGAAGCAAGGCAGGACGACGATCACGCGAGGCTGGCTCCAGGGGTGCTCGGGACGCGCGAGTATGGCACGGTGGATCGACGATGAGCGGCCAGAGAGACGGAGAGAAGTGGGACGCCGCGCAAGAAGGCGCGGAGCTGATCGCCGAGGGCGAGATCGACGCGGCGATCCGCGAGCTCGAATCGGTGATCGATCGCGACCCGAAGAACGAGTACGCGTACTACTTCCTCGGCGCGGCGCACTTCGAGAAGGGCGCGTTCGACAAGGCGATGAAGGCGTCGGTGAAGGCGCTCGAGATCGCGCCGCAGTACCTCGGCGCGCTGGTGCAGCTCGGTCACGCGCTGCGCATGATGGGCCGGCACCAGGAGGCGATCCGCGTCGCGCGCCAGCTGCTCGCGCAGAACAAGGACGACGGCGATGCGCTCTACCTGCTCGGCCTGTCGCACTACGCGCGCGGCGAGCGCGCGGCGGCGGCGGAGTACCTGAACCGCTTCCTCGCGACGAAGCCCGAGCTCGAGGTCGCGAACGAGGTGCACGGCCTCCTGCAGGTGCTGCGCGGCGACGTGGAGCCCAGCGACGAAGGCGAGGGCGGCGGTGGCGGCCCGGATCGCAGCCTGAATTGACGTGACGCCTGGCGAGAGCAGCGACGTGCTCGACGGGCGCATCGGCGCGTTCTCGAAGATCGTCGCGCTCGTCACCGCGTGAGCGCGCCGATGCGCACGTTGCTCGATCTGCTCGTCGACGAGGAGTCGCTCGGTGCACCGCTGCTCGAGCTCGTGAGGGCCGCGGTCGACGACGCCAAGCGCGGTGCGGGCCCGTCGCGCAAGCGACTCGAGCTCAATCGGTTCGAGATCACGATCGACGTCGAGCTCGACGAGGCAGTCATCGAGGATGTGCTCGAGCCGCCCGGCGTCGCGGTCCGACGTGTGTCGACCCGTGAGCTGATCGCTGCGCTCGAGCGTGCGCGGCGCGATCGATCGCCCGTTCGTCGGTATGCAGACGCGGCGCGACGGCACGAACAGGGAACGAACGACGCTGATCCGCGCAAGGCGAACCGAGCTGCGCGCGAGCTGACGCGCCTCTGGAAGCAGATCCGGAGGTCCGATGAGCAGCTCGCGGAGTTCGTCGAGCTGCTCGGGCACGAGGCTCTCTCGGTCCGGCTCTGGGCTGCGACCCACCTGCTGCCGATCGATCCGTTGCGAGCCGAGCGAGCGATCGAGGAGCTGACGCGAGAGCCCGGTATCCTCGGCTTCGGCGCGCGCATGACGCTGCAAGAGTGGCGGGCCGGGCGGCTGCGCGAGCCCTGATCCGCCCATGCGCCATGCGAGGTGGTCCGATGCTGAAGTACCCGACGATGCGTGCCGAGCTGGTGGACTACCTCGAGCTCCTCGGGAGCCCCGAGCTCCGGGATGGACGCGGCCGATCGATCCAGCTCGACGAGCCCATCCACTTCCTGTTCGACGACACACCGCTCGCGCAGAACGCGGAGTGCACGATTGGTTGGTATCTGGTCGACGCTGATGAAGCGCGGCTCGTTCGCGACGTGATCAGCGAGATCGATCGCGTCTTCGTCGCGCACGGGACCGAGCACCCCGACGCGTATTTCCTGGCGCTGCCCGCGTGGGACCGCGTCGTGAGCCTCGCTCGGACAGCGGCCGCGACGTTGAAAGCGCGGGATCCCGGCAGCTGGAACACCGCGCCCTGAGCGTCAGTGCATCGGCGGCGCGAACAGCTGCACCGGCGCGGCGCTCCACTGCGCACCGCCGGCCGTCCCGCTCAGTGCGTCGCCGCGCTCGACCGTCGCGGTGTAGTCGACGCCGTCGAGCGAGAACGTCAGCTGCGCGCCCTGCTGCGACCAGCGGTTGCGCTCGCTGATCGCGCCCTGATCGGTGAGCAGCGCGCCGCCCGCCTCGAAGTGGATCACGCGCTCGCCGCTCGACGTGCGCAGCGTCCACTGCGTGCCCGAGAGGTTGATGCACGACTCGCCCTGCTGGGTCTCGTCGGGATGACACCCGCCGCCGACCTGCATCCGATCGCCGCGCCACTGCCACGTCTCGCCGCGGACGTTCTGCGCGTCGCCGACCATCACGGTGCCGTTCGAGACGTCCGCGCGGTACTCGACGAACCGGTTCTGCAGGAACAGCCGGATCGTGTTGCCGTCGACGTACCACTCGTCGGTCGCGGGCGACGCGGCCGGGTGATCCGTCGAGCGCAGTCGGTTCGCCGCGAGCAGCTCCACGTCGAACGCGTACTCGCCGCCCGGCGCCATCGCAGTGACGAAGTCGGCAGCGTGCGCTCGCGTACCGATGCGCTCGTCGGCGACGAGCTCGAGTTCCAGTACGACCTCGAGGACCGGCTACGAGCGGTGATCGCGAATGGAGACGTCGTCGGCGAGTATCGCTACGACTACGCCGACAATCTGCTGGAGACGCCTCAGCGCGAGTTCCACCCGACGGGGCTCCACCGCCTCGGCGAAGTGTCGTACGACGATCGCGGACGCGCGACCGGCACCCCCGACAATCCCTACATCGACTGGACGTACTTCGACCTCCCCCGCTACGTCGATGTGTGGGGCCAGGGAAAGACGTTCTATCGTTACACGGCGTCGGGAAGCAGAGCACAGGCCTGGCACGACGACGGCAGCAGAACTGACTACGTCGGTCAGCTGTACGAACTGCAGCACGGCCGTGACGGAGACGAGCGCCAGGTCGTCCGAATCTACGCGGAAGGCGAGCTCATCGCGGAGCGTCACAGCACGAAGGAGCTGGGGAATGCTCTGTTCTACGTCCACTCCGATCATCTCGGGAGCGTCGAGTCGGTCACGGACGAGTCGGGCAACGTCGTCGAGCGATATCGCTACGAGCCGTTCGGCGCACGAGAGCACCGAATCGATCAAGCGGCGGATGATACCGACTTCTCCGCGGGCTTCACCGGGCACGAGCACGACGACACCGGCCTGATCAATGCTCGAGGGCGAGTGTACGACCCGAGGAGCGGCCGGTTCCTCACGCCCGACCCGCTCATTCGTAGCCCGTACAATCGTCAGAGCCTCAACGCGTACAGCTACGTCGAGAACCGCCCGCTGACGTGGACGGACCCCAGTGGTCTGGTCCCGTGTTGTGACCCGTTCGGGAATTGCTACGACAGTGACGTAGCCCTCTTTGGATCGCTCGCTTTCGGGGCGATCGGGGCCGCGATCGATAGCCTGTCGCGTGGCAGCTCCCACGACCCTGGCTCGGGGTCGTTCGAGCGCGAGGGACTCAGCTCGGGCAGCGGGTCACGAGCCACGCGCCCGGTGCAGAGCTCGCCGAGTCGAGTGGTGGACGGCCAGGGCGCGGCGACGAGCAGTGCGGCTGTGACGAGATCTGCCTCGCGGACGGTCGTGCCCGCGGGAGCGCCGCCTGCTGCGGGATACGCCTCGGGCAGCGAGCGCCAGGTGCGAGATCCCTGGCTGGATGCGGCGAACTGGCTCGATTCGCACGGCGTTGACGACTTCGCCGCGGGCGCTGGGGACTTCCTCTCGTTCGGGCTGACGCGACGTTTCCGGGATCTCACGGGCGATTCCGCGGTCGTGGACACCACGAGCGCGGCCTACGGCCGCGGCGAAGTCGCGGGTGTCCTCGTGTCGCTTCCCGGAGCCGTGCGGGGCATCGTCGGACTCGGGCGGGCAGGCCTCAGAGGCCTTGCGGGGATGCGTGCGGCCTCGGCGTCGATGCCGCGAGTTACGGGCGCGTTCGCCGAAGGTGCACGGGGCGCGGGGGAAGGCTTGGGTCGGTTGGCCGGTCGCTCGATCCGTGTAACCGAGCGTGGTCTAGCGATCGTCGAACGGCACTTGGCTACGTTCGAAGCGTTCGAAGCGAATGCAGCGATGGTGAACCGACTGCGAGGAGCGCTCAGTAGTGGGGGAATGGTGCAAGGAGCCGATGCCGTGTTCTATCTGCACGAAATATCGGAAGCCACGATGGTGGCCCGCGGGACGGCTCAGCTCGTGGCGCACGAGGCTGCGCTTGCGAAATACCAAGTGCACGCGTTCAGCGTCTATCATGCGTCCGTGGTCGCCGCGATGCCTCAGCACTTCAATCTCGCCTGGCGCGCCTTCTGGGGGCTCTGATGCGACGTCTCGACCTTTCGCAGCACCGCGTTGCGCGCGTGTGGATCGACGAAGATCTCGGCAGCGGGCTCGTCGCGCCTCCGTTCATCGCCGCTCGGCTTGCGCCCGGCGCGCTCGTGCCGCGACATCGACACGTCGGCGTGGAGCTGATGATTCCTCGTGGCGGCCGCATCGACTACGCGCTCCTCGGCGTGCGCTGCGATGAGCTCGCGCGAAACGAGGTGTGCGTGGAAATGCCGGGAGGTGGCGTGGACGAGCGACGATGGCAGAGTCCGCTCGTCATGCCTCCGGACGAGGCGTACATCGGACTTCCGAACGAATACCACGACGCCGTGCTCGACGGAGTGAGCGTCGTGGCGTCGGGGATCATGGCCCCGAGCACGATCCGGATCATCCACGCCGCCCACGCGGTGATCGGGTCGAACGCCGCAGTGTTCTTCAGCGCTGCGCGAATCGTAACGGCGCTGGCGATCGCCGACGACCTCTCGGACTCGGCGCTGATCGAAACGATCCTGCGCGAAATGAAGACGGCGGGTGCGCGGTGACCGGCGAGAGATTCGCCCGCGCACTTGCGAGCCGCTGACTCGCCGGGTGCGCGATCGCAAGCTCAGACGGGGCGCTCGGGTATCCGTCGGTCCCATCGCGAAGTGTTCGTGGGCGACGAGGTCTCCCCTGAGGGAGCGCGCCGCGAGCACGGAGTGGGAGCGTTTCTGCAGGCGCTCGGGCGAGATCGGCCCTGACGGACTGCCACTCTCACTCGAAGTCACTTGGTTGTGACTCCTGCTTCGATCGCACTGCGGTCGTCGCGCCCGACGACGCGGGCACGTCGCCCCGAGGAGACGCGCGTGGTGTCGGCGCGTCGCAGACAATCGTTCGAGCCGGTCAGTGCATCGGCGGCGCGAACAGCTGCACCGGCGCGGCGCTCCACTGCGCACCGCCGGCCGTTCCGCTCAGCGCGTCGCCGCGCTCGACCGTCGCGGTGTAGTCGACGCCGTCGAGCGAGAACGTCAGCTGCGCGCCCTGCTGCGACCAGCGGTTGCGCTCGCTGATCGCGCCCTGATCGGTGAGCAGCGCGCCGCCCGCCTCGAAGTGGATCACGCGCTCGCCGCTCGACGTGCGCAGCGTCCACTGCGTGCCCGAGAGGTTGATGCACGACTCGCCCTGCTGGGTCTCGTCGGGATGACACCCGCCGCCGACCTGCATCCGATCGCCGCGCCACTGCCACGTCTCGCCGCGGACGTTCTGCGCGTCGCCGACCATCACGGTGCCGTTCGAGACGTCCGCGCGGTACTCGACGAACCGGTTCTGCAGGAACAGCCGGATCGTGTTGCCGTCGACGTACCACTCGTCGGTCGCGGGCGACGCGGCCGGGTGATCCGTCGAGCGCAGTCGGTTCGCCGCGAGCAGCTCGACGTCGAACGCGTACTCGCCGCCCGGCGCCATCGCAGTGAGGTGCCAGCGGCTTCCGATCGGGTTCCAGCACACGCGACCGAGCCGCAGCTCGCCTGTCGTCGGGCATGGCTCCACCGCGCGCGCTTGCGGCGTCGTCCCACCCGCACCGGCCTGGGTGCCGCCGCCACACGCGGCGAGCGCAGCAGTGAGGAGACCAGCGGCGAAAGTGCGTGTCGGTCCGCGCATATGCGCGCGACTCTAGCAGAACGTGATGGTCAACATCGGCTCGCCCGCTCCGGGCCCTGCCGTCCGCGCGCTCCGCCCGCTCCGTGCGGGCCTGCACGGGCGAGCGCTCCGGCTGATCAAACGCTCGCGAGCGGCAGCGAGCGCTTCCCGGTGCCGTTCTCGGTCGCGAACGGGACGGGATAGTCGCCGCTGAAGCACGCATCGCAGAACCCCTGGCGACCCGGGCCCTCACCGCGCACCGCGCGATGCAGACCGTCGATCGAGAGGTACCCGACCGTGTCGCTCGTCACGTACTTCGCGACCTCGGCGGGGCTGTGGCTCGCCGCGATCAGCTCGTTCCGCGAGGGCGTGTCGATGCCGTAGTAACAAGGCCAGCGCGTCGGCGGCGAGCTGATGCGCAGGTGCACTTCCTTCGCGCCCGCGTCGCGCAGCATCTTCACGATCTTGCGGCTCGTCGTGCCGCGCACGATCGAGTCGTCGATCACCGCGACGCGCTTGCCCTCGAGCACGGCGCGCACCGGCGAGAGCTTCAGCTTCACGCCGAAGTGTCGGATCGACTGGCTCGGCTCGATGAACGTGCGGCCCACGTAGTGGCTGCGGATCAGGCCGAGCTCGAACGGAATTCCCAATCGCCCCGCGTAGCCCAGCGCCGACGCGACGCCGCTGTCGGGCACCGGGATCACGACGTCGACGTCGGCCGGGCACTCCTCCGCGAGGATCGCGCCGAGCCGCTTGCGCGTGTCGTACACGCTGATGCCGTTCAGCTTCGAGTCCGGCCGCGCGAAGTAGACGTACTCGAAGATGCACATGCGCTGCGCGCGCGTCTCGAACGGACGCAGCGAGCGCACGCCCTCGCGATCCGCGACGATCATCTCGCCGGGCTCGAGGTCGCGCACGTACTCGGCGCCGATCAGCTCGAACGCGGAGGGCTCGCTCGCGACGACGGTCGCGCCCGGCAGGCCGGGATACGAGCTCAGTGTGCCGAGGCAGAGCGGGCGGAAGCCGTGGGGATCGCGCACCGCGATGAGCTCGTCGGTCGTGAGGAACACGATCGAGTAGGCGCCCTGCATCTGCTTGAGCGCGTCGCTCACGCGCCCGACCGTCGTGGCCTCGCGGCTGCGCGCGATGAGGTGGACGAGCACCTCCGTGTCGCTCGAGCTGTTGAAGATCGAGCCCGCGGCCTCGAGGCGCGTCCGCACTTCCTCGAAGTTCGTGAAGTTGCCGTTGTGCCCGACGGCCAGCGAGCCCATCGCGTAGTCCACCGCGATCGGCTGCGCGTTCTTGAGCCCACCGCCGCCGGCGGTGGAGTAGCGCACGTGGCCGATCGCGCGGTCACCGGGGAGCGCCTCGAGCACCGGCTGCGAGAACGCGTCCTGCACGAGGCCGAGCGACTTGTGCGCGAAGAGGCGCCCTCCGTCGCTGCTGACGATGCCTGCGCTCTCCTGGCCGCGATGCTGCAGCGCGTGGAGCCCGAGGTAGGTCAGGTTGGACGCCTGCGGGGCGCCCCAGATGCCGACGACGCCGCACATGGGCCCGGCTTGTAGCGCCGCACCTGGACCATGTCGAGGGGTGCGGGGTGGCGCGCGGAGCGCTCCGCGCTCCGCGGATGGAACGGCGAATGTTCCAACAATTTCGTGTGCTTCGCGTGACCCGGTCCGACCTCGTCCCGCCACGTACCGCACGGAGGACCGCATGCGCTTCCGCTCACCGTCGTCTCTGCTCTCCGCGCTCGTGCTCGCCTTCGCGACGGCGTGCACCGGCCTGCTCGGCGAGGCAGCCGCCGGCCCCGACGGCGTCGGCCCAGGCCCAGGCGACGGTCCGCGCGATCCCGGTGGCAACCCGATCGACCCGAGCGATCCTGTCGAGCCGGGTGAGCCGATCGTGTGCGAGGGCGAGGCGCCGGGCCGACGCTCGCTGCGCTTGCTGACGCGCGACGAGTACCGCGCGACCGTCGCCGATCTGCTCGGCATCGCGGCGCCCGACGTCGACTCGTTTCCGGTCGAGACCTCCGTGCGCGGCTACGACAACGAGTCGAACGCGCAGCTCGTCACCGGTCGCCACGCGGACGCGTACGCGAGCGCGGCCGAGACGCTCGTCGCGACCGTGGACCCGGCGCGCTTCGCGGCGTGCGACCTCTCGAGCAGCGACTGCCAGCGCCAGCTCGTCGAGGCGTTCGGTCGCCGCGCGTTCCGCCGTCCGCTCGCGAGCGACGAAGTGGATCGCTACGTCGCGCTCTTCGCGAGCGATCTGATCGTCGGTGACGCGCGCGTGGGCGCGCGGCTCGCGATGGAGGCGATGCTCGCGTCGCCTTCGTTCCTCTATCGCAGCGAGGTCGGTGAGGCGCAGGCGGACGGAACGTTCGCGCTCACCTCGTGGGAGATCGCGACCGCGCTCTCCTATCTCTTCTGGGGCACGATGCCGGACGAGACGCTCTTCGCGCTCGCGGAGAGCGACTCGCTGCGCGACCCCGCGATCATCGAGCGCGAGGCGCGCCGCATGCTCGACGATCCGCGCAGCGAGGACGCGGTCGCCGCGTTCGTGTCGCGCTGGCTCGGCACCACGCGCCTGCTCGGCACGAACCGCGACGCGACGCTCTTCCCCGCGTTCACCGGCCCGGTGCGCGAGTCGATGCTCGCGGAGGAGCGCGCGTTCGTGCGCCACGTGATGTTCGAGCGCACGGGTCGGTTCAGCGAGCTCTTCAGCGCCGACTACGTGATGGTCGACGCGAACCTGCGCACCTACTACGGGCTCGGCGCGGGGGGGAGCGCGGCGTTCGATCGTGTGAGCGCGCCGCCCGAGCGTGTCGGTGGTCTGCTGGTGATGGGCAGCGTCATGGCGAGCCATGCGCACTCGAACGAGAGCTCGCCGATCCGGCGCGGTCTCTTCGTGCGCGATCGCCTGCTCTGCCAGGATCTCCCGCCGCCTCCCGCCGACGCCGACACCACGCCGCCGGGGCTCGATCCCACGCTCACGACGCGCGAGCGCTTCCGCCGCCACACCGACGATCCGGTGTGCTCGGCGTGCCACCAATTCATCGACGGAGTGGGCTTCCCCTTCGAGCGCTTCGACGCGGTCGGCGCGTATCGCGAGCAGGAGAACGGCCTCGCGATCGACACGAGCGGCGAGCTGATCGGCGTCGAGGCGCTGAGCGACGGCGCGCGCCTCGCGCTCGCGGGCCCGCAAGAGCTCGCGGCGCAGATCGCGGAGAGCGACACCGCGCGCGATTGCATGGCGCGCCAGTGGTGGCGCTGGGCGCGCGGCACGATCGAGCGCGACGCAGGCGATGCGTGCTCGGTGCGCGCGCTCGCGACGCGCTTCGAGGAGAGCGGAGGTGACCTGCGCGATCTGATGGTCGCGGTCGTGACGCAGCCCTCGTTCCGGATCCGTCGTGCGGCAGAGGAGGTGGCGCCGTGATGAAGCGTCGTTCGTTCCTGAAGGGGCTCGCGGCGGGCGCGGCGCTCGCGCCGATCGGGATCCACACGTTCGCGCGCAGCGCGCGCGCGGCGGGCGAGGGCAGGGCGCTCTTCGTCTACATCCCCGACGGCTGCATCCCGGATCGCTGGCACCCGCGCGGCAGCTCGGGGAGCAGCACGTTCACGCTGCCGGAGATGAGCGCGCCGCTCGAGCGCGTGCGGCAGCACCTCACGTTCCTCGACGGGCTCGACATGTACGCGGGCGGGCCGACGCACGAGGGCGGCTGCGCGAAGGTGCTCACCGGCACCGACCCGACGTCGCTCGACGTGTTCCTCGGCCAGACGCTGCGCGAGGGCGTGCCGCACCCGAGCGTGCACCTCGGCGTGGGCGCGAACTTCGAGAACGGCAGCGGCAGCTTCTCGCGCCTGATGGGCACCGAGGTGAAGCCCGACGACGATCCGCTCAACGCGTTCTCGCGCTTGTTCGGCGGGCGCGAGATGACCGACACGAGCGCGGAGGAGCTGCGCATCCGTCGTCGCCGCAGCGTGCTCGACGCGATCAGCGGTGACCTGACCGCGCTGCGCGCGCGGCTCGGCGCGGTGGAGCGCACGAAGCTCGACGTGCACACCGAGTCGCTGCGCGAGCTCGAGCGAAGGCTGATGGCGCCGGTGGGCGGCAGCTGCAGCGACGTCGCGTTCAACGCGGGCGGCTATCGCAACGTCGAGACCGACTACTACCCGAAGACCTATCACAAGGAAGACAACTTCCTGACCGTCGGGCGCCTGCAGCAGGACCTCGCGGTGCTCTCGCTCGGCTGCGGGATCACGCGCGTCGCGTCGATCATGTGGTCGCATCCGGTGAGCCCCACGCACGTGCGCGACACGACGGCGACGCTCGGCAACCACGACGCGTCGCACTACGGCAACGCGGACAGCGACACTGCGCGGCAGTTCGTCGCGCTGAAGCGCTGGTTCGCGGAGCGCTTCGCAGAGCTGATCGAGAAGCTCGCGACCACGCCCGACGGCGAGGGCACGCTGCTCGACTCGACGGTCGTGATGTTGTGCAGCGAGCTCGGCGACTCGAACGCGCACGATCACAAGCGCGTGCCGTTCGTCGTCGCGGGCGGCGCGGGCGTGCGGCTGCGCGGCAATCGCTTCATCGACTACCGCGGTGGGCACGGCGGCGAGAACGAGGCGCACTCGAAGCTTCTCGTGTCGATCGCGCAGGCGGTCGGCGTGCCGGTCGACACGTACGGGTACTCGGGGCACGGCAGCGGCGGGCTCGAGGGCCTCCTGATCTGATAGACCACGCGCCGTGCGGCGCTGGGTCGTGATCGGGCGCACCGCGACGGCGTCGCCCGAGTTCTCGCTGATCGATCTCCCGGGATCGAGCGGGCGGCTCGACGTGCTCGTGCGCTGCGTGCGCGCCGCGCTGCTCGTCTCGAACGGCGTGCGGCGCGACACGATCGTCGATCTCGTGCTGCTCGGAGGGCGTCGTGCGCCGCGCGTGGTGCGCATCGACGGGCGCGTCGCGCGCTACGTGCGACCGGGCGAGCGCTACGTCGCGACGGTGATCCAGAAAGCGCTCGCGCACGACGCGCGAGGACCGGGCTTCACCGCGCTGCGCAACGGCGTGTCGATCGCGGACGGCGGGCTCGAGGTGGTGCTCGCGGATCTCGGAGGTGTGCCGCGCTACGTGCTCGAGCAGCACGGCGCCGACGTGCGGACCGCAGGGATCGCGACCGACGATCTCGCGATCTTCGTCGGGGATCACCTCGGCCTCGACGACGCGGCGCGCGCCGCGATCGAGCCCTGCGCGCCGATCTCGATCGGTCCGGTGAGCGTCCACGCGGACGACGCGATCGCGGTGATGAGCAACGAGCTCGATCGACGCGCCGTGTGATCTACCCTCCGCGCGATGTGGCGGGTCGTCGTCCTGGGAATCCTCGCGTGCGCGTCGACGGCGCACGCCCATCGCGGATCCGCGAAGTACGTCGTGGTCGAGCGCACGAGCGAGGGCGCGTCGATCGACGTGGAGCTCGAGGTGGTCGACGCCGCGATGGAGCTCGGGCTCGGCGAGGACGCGCCCGCGTCGGCGGTGCTCGCGCGCGGTGACGACCTGGGCGCGCTGCTCGCGCGTGGGATCACGATCGGCGACGGAACGAGCGCGTGCAGCGCGCACGCCGGCGCACCGAGCGAAGTCGAGGGCGAGGATGGCCCGCCGCGGCTCTCGCTGTCGATCGACTACGCGTGCCCTCCGGGTGATCTCGTCCTGCGCGACGACACGATCTTCCCGACCGACGCGCAGCACGAAGCGTTCGTGCGCATCCGCTTCGCCGACGACTCCGACGCGCGCGTGCTCCGCGCCGGACGCCAAGAGGTCGCGCTCGGCGAGCCCCCGTCGATCCCGTCGCTGCTGGGTCGCTTCCTCGTCGAAGGCGTGCTGCACCTCGTCACCGGCTACGACCATCTGCTCTTCTTGCTCTCGCTGGTGCTCACCGCGGGCGGGCTCGCGCGGCGCGAAGGGATGCGGGTCGCGCTGCGCGACGTCGCGATCGTCGTCACCGCGTTCACGCTCGGGCACAGCGTCACGCTGATCGCTGCGGCGCTCGGCGTGATCGTGCTGCCTTCGAGGCTCGTCGAGAGCGTGATCGCCGGTTCGATCGCGGTGGTCGCGCTCCTCAACGTGTGGCGCCCCGACGAGCGCCGCTCGATGCCGTGGCTCGCGCTCGGCTTCGGCCTCGTCCACGGCTTCGGGTTCTCCGGCGTGCTCGCGGAGCTCGGCCTTCCTGCGCAGGCGCGCGTGCTCTCGTTGCTCGCGTTCAACGTCGGCATCGAGCTCGCGCAGCTCGCGTTCGTCGCGGTGATGCTCGCACCGCTCGCGTGGCTCGCGGGCAAGCCGGGCTATCGCACGTGGATCGTGCGCGGCGGATCCATCGCGATCGCGCTGCTCGCGCTCGTCTGGCTCGTCGAGCGCGCGACCGCACCGTAGACTCCGCGCGCTCAGCCCGGCTGGAGTGCTCGCTGGCGCAGGGCCCGCACCGGAGCGTGCGGAGCACGTGGACGGAAGGCTCTGCGCCGGCGAGCCGATTTTGGACACTCTCTCAGGAGGTCGCGCGCATGGCGGTCTGCAAGACGTGTGGCGAAGAGGTCGAGGAGCTCGTCGCGGTGAAGGTCGGCGGGAAGACCAAGAAGATGTGCGAGGACTGCGCGGATCGCGCGCGCGAAGAGGGCGAGGTCGCCGAGGCGAGCGAGCGCGCCGTGCAGGGCATGATGGAGTACAAGGGTCGGCGATGACGGGCCGCGCGGCGCGTCACGATGCGCACCCTCCGTGCGGATCTGCGCACGCGCGCTGTGCTGCCCTCGTGCGATCCATCGGTGAAACGGAGATGGCACGCGCGCTGCTGGTGCGGCGCGCGTGACCGACGTGATGCTCGCGGGTCGCTACCAGCTGCTCGACGTCCTCGGTGAGGGCGCGAACGCGGTCGTGTGGCGCGCGCTCGACAGCGCGTCGGGCAATCTCGTGGCGGTCAAGCGCCTGCGCCCCGCGCTCGCGAGCGTCGAGGAGTGGCGCGCGCGGCTCCGCCGCGAAGGGCGCGCCATCGTCACGCTGCGACACCCCGGCGTCGTGCGCGTGAGCGAGCTCGCCGAGGAGGACGGCGGCGCGCCGTACCTCGTGATGGAGCTGTTCTACGGCGAGACGCTCGCGACGCGGCTCGCGCGCGTCGGTCGGCTCGGCCACGAGGAAGCGCTCGCGATCGCGGTACCGCTCCTCGACGCGCTCTCCGCGGTGCACGCGCACGGGCTCGTGCATCGCGACGTGAAGCCGTCGAACGTGATGCTCGTGAAGGAGCTGCGCGGCGATCGCGTGGTGCTGCTCGATTTCGGCCTCGCGTGCCTTCTCGACGGCACGCAGCGCGTCACGCGCGAGGGCGCGCGCATCGGCACGCCCGTGTACATGAGCCCGGAGCAAGCGCGCGGCGTGCCGCAGATCGACGTGCGGGCCGACGTGTGGGCCGTCGGCGGCTTGCTCTACGAGATGCTCGTCGGGCGCGCACCGTTTCGCGCGAGCGGCGCGCTCGAGGTGCTGCACGCGGTGATCGCGAAGTCGCCCGCGCCGGTGCGCACGCTCGTCCCGGACGTGCCCGCGGCGCTCGACGCGGCGATCACCGTCGCGCTCTCGAAGCGACCGCAGGATCGTCACGCGAGCGCGTCGGCGATGGCGTCCGCGCTGCGCGAGATCGGCGCCGTCCCGCGTGGTCGTGCGGCGCGCTGAGCCTCGCGAGCTGCCCGCTAGGCGCAGAACCCGTACTGCACGCCGCCGAGGATGATCGTCGGCGACGGCGACACGCAGATCTCGTCGAACGCGCAGCCCTCGTCGGTCGCGACGAGGCACCACCGGCGGCACCGGCCGCTCACGCACGCGTAGTTGCGCGCGCAGTCGCCGTCGTCGCCGCAGAGGTCGTAGGAGCGCCCGCCGCCGATCGGACCGCTGCAGTCGGTCAGGAAGCGCATCGCGCCCTCGCTCTCGCGGAACACGTGACACGTCGTCTGCGGCGAGCACCCGGTGCCGTCGATCGGATCGCACGATCGCGTGCAGAGCCGTACGTCCGCGCGCTCGCCGCCGCTGCCGTCGTCGATCGCGCCGAGGCACAACGAGCCGATGCCGCTGCAGTCCGCGTCGCTCGCGCAGTAGCGCGTGCACATCGGCAGATCGATCGCCGCTTCGCGCGAGTAGTCGATGCAGGTGTGGCCCGCGGCGCAGCTCGTCGGCGACGTGCAGCTCGCGCCCTCCGTGCCGCCGCCCGCCGTCGCGCACAGCGCCGTCGCGCCCGAGTGGTAACAAGCCTGTCCGGTCGCACATCCGCACTGCGGGCCGACGAGCCGACACGGCGACTCCGAGCAGGTCGACGTCGCGCTGCACCCGGTCGCGCCGCACGTCTGACCGCTCGGGCACATCGCGTCCTGCGGCACGTACTCGCACGTCCCCGGCTCGACGCAGCGATCCATCGTGCACGCGACTCCGTCGTCGCACGAAGGCGGCGTCCCGGGCATGCAGCGGTTCAGCTCGCAGCGCTCGACGCCGTTGCACGCCGCGCCATCGGAGCACTCCTCCGCGGTGCTGCACGGCACCATGCCGGCATCGATCCCGACGCTCGCGTCCTCGCTGCTCGTGCTCGCGTCCGTGCCCTGCGCGCTGCCGTCGAACGCCTGGCTCGACCCGTCCCGACCACCGGGCGTCGTGCCGCCTCCGCCCGTCGCGCAGCCCGCGAGCATCGTCGCCACGATCAGCGACCACGACGAGAACGAGATCGAACGCGCGACGAACATGGCCGGCCCCCCGGGACGTCGAAAGCACGGTAGTCGATGGCCCCCGGAGCCATCGACCCACGGTTCGCGCGAACGTGCGAGAGCACACACCCGGACGCGCGCTACACTCGCGCCTCGCGAATGGGGCCGCACGTCCGACGGATCGAATCGCTCGTCCCGCGCCGCACACCGGCGTTCGGCGGCAAGGCGAAGAACCTCGCGGCGCTCGCGCGCGCCGGCTTCCCGGTGCCCGCAGCGTTCGCGGTCGCGGCCGAGGTCTGCGACGACTTCTTGCGCGCGACGCTCGCGCCCGACGAGCAACCTGCCGCGCTGCTCGCCGCGCCCTCGCGCGACGTCACGCCCGAGCGCCTCGCGGACATCGCCGCGCGCGTGCGCCGCGCGCCGCTCACGCGTGCGATCGCCGCGGACGTCCACGCCGCGTTCGCGACGCTGCGCAAGGAAGGCGCGCGCGCCATCGCGGTGCGCTCGTCGTCGCTCCGAGAGGACGAGCAGGCGCGCTCCGCCGCGGGCCTCCACGACACCGTGCTCGGCGTGGAGCACGAGGACGCGCTCGACGACGCGCTGCGCGCGGTGTGGGCGAGCTCGTTCGATCCGCGCGTGCTCGGCTACCTGCGCGCGCTCGGAAGCGCGAGCGCGGAGGCCGGGCTCGGAATGGGCGTGGTGCTGCAGGCGCTCGTGCCCGCCGACGTCGCGGGTGTGCTCTTCACGGTGAACCCGCTCTCCGCGGATCCCGGCGAGATGGTGATCAACGCGTCGCTCGGCCTCGGCAAGACCGTCGTCGACGGCAGCGTCTCGCCCGACACGTACCGCGTCGACAAGGCGAGCGGCTGGGTGCGCGATCGCGTGATCGGCGACAAGGCGCGCGCGATCAAGTGGGACGACGAGCGCGGCGTGATCGAGGAGGACGTGCCCGCCGAGGCACGCGCGCAGGAGTCGCTCTCGGACGACGTGCTCGATCGGCTGATCGAGCTCGGCGTGCGCATCGAGGATCACTTCGGCGACGCGCGCGACATCGAGTGGGCGGTCGTCGGGCGCAACGTCTACGTGCTGCAGGCGCGGCCGGTGACCGCGATCGTGACGCCGCCGCGCCGGGCGAGCTCGCGACGTGCGCGCCGCGCCGATCGCGCGCGCATCGTCTGGTCGAACGTGAACGTCGGCGAGGCGCTGCCCGGGGTCGCGACGCCGTTCACGTGGTCGGTGCTGAGCGGCTTCAGCGATCGCGGGTTCCGCCGCGCGTTCGGCGCGCTCGGGTGCAGCGTGCCGAAGGACGCCGAGCTCGTCGGCAACTTCCGCGGCCGCATCTACCTCAACATGAGCGAGTTCACCGCGATCGCGTCGCAGGTGCCCGGCCTGCGCCCGCGCGTGCTCCTCTCGCTCGGCGGCGGTGGCGAGATCGATCGCCTCGAGCACGACGTGGAGCGCCGCGGTTCCGCCGCGTTCCTCGCGCGCCTTCCGATGACCGCGTCGCGCTACGTGCGCGAGAACGCGCGGCTCGGCGAGCGCGTCGCGCAGTTCGAGAAGTGGTTCGAGGCGGAGCGCGCGCGCATCGACGCGATCGACTTCCGCGTGCTGAGCGCGACCGCGCTGCACCGCGTGCTCGGAGAGGTCGAGCGCCTGCTCGATCCGACCGGCGAGGTGCTGCTCAACGTGTACGGGAACCTGCTCGCGTGCGTCGTCGCGCTGCGCGCGCTCGTGAGCGCCGTCGCGGACGAGCCGCGCGCGGACTCGCTCATGCGCGAGCTGCTCACCGGCCTCGACGACGTCGACAGCGCCGCGCCCGGGCTCGCGCTCTATCGCATCGCGCGCATCGCGCGGGGCGATCTGCGCGCCCGCGATCACATCCTGCGCACGCCGCCCGCCGAGCTCCGTGTCGCGTCGATCCCCGAGGGCCCCACGCGCCGCGCGCTGCTCGACTTCTTCGCGCGCTACGGCGGACGGGGCGCGCGCGAGGCGGAGATCGCGGAGCCGCGCTGGCGCGAGGATCCGACGCTGCCCTTCACGACGCTGCGCTTGCACCTGATGAGCGAGCACGACGAAGGCCCCGAGGAGGTGCAGCGGCGCCAGCTCGAAGTGCGCGAGCGCGCCCAGGCGGAGCTCGAGGGCCTCTTGCCGCTGCCGGTGCGCCTCTCGGGCGGCGCGCTCGCGGTGCGCAAGCTGCTCACGCTCGTGCAGGACTTCATGCGGCTGCGCGAGCACCTCCGCGGTCACGTCGTGACGGTGCTCGGGCTCTATCGCGAGGTCGTGCTCGACGCGTCGCGGCGGCTCGCCGCGATGGAGCCCGGCTGCGGGCCCGACGGCGGGTTCTTCCTGACCGTCGACGAGCTGCACGCGCTGCTCAAGGGCGACGTGGGGCCGGTCTCGGTGCTCATCCGGCGCCGGCGTCTGCAGTACGAGCGAGATCGTGCGCTGCCACCGCCGCCCGACACGTTCGTCGGGTTCCCGCCGCCCGTCGAAGCCGAAGCGCTGCCGGACGGCGCGCTGCGCGGGCTCGGCGCGTCGACGGGCCGCGTGATCGGCACCGCGCGCGTGGTCGAGACCGCGAGCGACGCGACCGCGCTCGCGCCCGGCGAGGTGCTCGTGGTGCAGCAGGCCGACGTGGGCTGGACGCCGCTCTTCCTCGCCGCGGCGGCGATCGTGACCGACCTCGGTGGGCCGCTCTCGCACGCGAGCGTGGTCGCGCGCGAGTTCGGCGTGCCCGCGGTCGTCAACGTGCGGCACGGCACGCGCGTGATCCGCACCGGTGATCGCGTCGAGGTCGACGGAGACGCGGGCACGGTCCGCATCGTCGAGCGCGCGCACGCGACGCGCGATCGCGAGGAGCACGCCCGCGATGCGACCCCGCGGGCGTGATCGCCGCCCCGCGCCGCCCCCCGAGGTGCGGATCGCGCATCGCGACGCGCACCTGCTCGTGCTGGTGAAGCCGCCCGCGCTGCCGACCACGGCGCCCGACGCGAGCACGATCACGCTCACGTCGATCGCGCGCTCGCTCGATCCCGGCGCGCCGAAGATGCATCCGAGCTCGCGCCTCGATCGCGACGTGACCGGGCTCGTCACGTTCGCGCGCACCGATCGCGCGATCGACGCGCTGCTCGAGGCGCGTCGCGAAGGGCGCTACGAGCGCACCTACCTCGCGCTGGTCGGCGGGGTGCCCGAGGAGCGCGGCCGCTGGACGTGGGGCATCGCGATCGATCCGCGTGACGCGACGCGGCGCATCGCGCTCCAGGAAAGCGAGACCGGTGAGCGCGCGCAGGACGCGAGCTCGCGCTACGAGCGGCGCGGAATCGCGAGCGGCTACGCCGCGCTCGCGCTCTTCCCCGAGACCGGCCGCACGCACCAGCTGCGCGTCCACTGCGCGGCGGCGGGCCATCCGATCCTCGGTGACGTGACCTACGGCGGCGCGCCGCGCGTCGTGCTCGACGACGGCCGCGTGATCGGCGCGCGTCGTCCGATGCTGCACTGCGCGCGGCTCGTGCTGCCCGACGTCGCGCACGGCGGATCGCTCGAGCTCGTCGCGCCCGCGCCGGACGATCTCGCGCGCACGTGGGCCGGCCTCGGCGGCGATCCCGGGGCGCTCGTGATCTAGTTCTGGATCTCGCTCTCGGTCGCCGGCGCGCCCGCGACCTCGGGGAACACGTGCTCGACCTCTTCGGTGATCGAGCGCGCGATCTCCTCTTCGAGCTCCATCGGCCCCGCGGCGATGCGCTCCACGTTGCGCTGGTACACGAACACACGCCCAGCGCGCGGCGGCTCGTCCTCCGCGCCCAGATCGTCGAGCAGCACCGGGATGCGCGGGTCCACGCCCTCGGCGACCACCTCGGCGCCCGGCACGTCACCGACGATCACCAGCGCGCCCTCGATCACGCGCGCGACGTTCTCGCGCAAGCGACCGATCGCCGACTGCACGCGCCGCTCGAACGTCTCGGAGCTCACCATCGGCGCCGGCGCGCCACCGCGCACCTCCGCGTGCCGCGAGTGCAGGAACGCGAGGGCCGCGCCGCGCGCGTCGCTGCGCTCCTGCAGCACGAGGCCGAGGTAGTAGTGCGCCTCCGCGTGGCGCGTCTCCTTCTCGATCGCACGACGCAGCCACGGCTCGGCGCCGCGCACGTCGCCGGTCTCGAACCGCGCGCGCCCGATCGAGAACGCGATCCCCGCGCTCTCGAAGGGCCCTTCGGGCAGCGCGTTCACCACGACGGCCGCGCCCGCGCGATCGCCCTTGCCGAGCAGCGCGTCGATCTTGAGGAGCATCGCGTCGGCCTGCTCCTCGGGATCCTCGATCCAGTCGAGCGCGGACTCGATGCGCGCGATCGCGCCGTCCCAGTCCTGCAGCGGGTGGATGCACACCTCGGCCGCGTTGAGCATCGCCTCGACGAAGCTCTCGTCGAGCTCGATCGCGCGCTCGTAGTGCTCGAGCGCCTCCTCGGCGTGGCCCTCCTGCGCGCGGATGTAGCCCATGAGGTTGTGCACCTCGGGCGAGTCCGGGTCGATCTCGAGCGACTTCTCGGCGGAGCGCATCGCCCCCGAGAAGTCTCCGCGCGAGACGAGGTCCCACGCACGATCGAGGTGGGCGCTGAGCTGGTCCATCGGACCTTTGTCGGGGGAGGGCATGTGGAGCGCGGCCCCGGAACGTACGAGGACCGCGTCCTGGGTCAAGCGAGCATGCCCCAACTCCGCGGAAATGCTGCTATCCTGGCCAGCATGCGACGCGCGCTGCCTGCGTTCGCGCTGCTGCTCGCGGCCGGCTGCTACGGCGCCGTGCCGGGCCCCCGCGAGGCCACGTCGATCGGCACGACGTCCTCGGGGATCCTCGCGCACGGCGTGGCGCTGCCGGAGCGCGGCCCCGGCTTCGTGCGCGCGCGGCCCGGCGAGGAGACGCGGTGGGGCACGCCGGGGCTCGTCGGCGCGCTGCAGCGCGCGTTCGCGTCGGTCGCGCGGACGTTCCCGGGCTCGGTGCCGGCGCGCGTCGGCGATCTCTCCGCGCCCGGCGGCGGGCGGCACACGCGACACCGCAGCCACCGCACCGGCCGCGACGTCGACGTCATCTTCTATCTGACCGACCCCGATGGGCGCGCGACCACGCCGCGCGGGTGGCTCGCGTTCGGTCGCTACGGCCACGCGATCGAGGAGTCGAGCGGCGATCTCTTCTTCTTCGACGACGCGCGCAACTGGCACTTCGTCCGCACGCTGCTGCTCGATCCCGAGGCCGACGTGCAGTGGATCTTCGTGAGCCGCGGGCTGAAGACGCGCCTCCTCGAGTACGCGCTCGCGCACGAGACGAGCGCGGAGGCGCTGGTGCGCGCGGCGTACGTGGTGCAGCAGCCCGAGCGCGCGGCGCCGCACGACGATCACTTCCACGTGCGCGTGTTCTGCAGCGCGCACGATCGCGCGTCGGGCTGTCGCGACGTAGGCCCGCGCTGGCCGTGGCTGCGGCCCGACGTCGAGGCGATCGCGGGGCGCGACGGAGCCGGGCTCGACGATGCCTCGCTGCTCGCCGCGCTGCTCGACGGCGACGACCCGGCCGCCGGCGGCGACGCGCCGCGCGCACGTCCGCTGGTCTCGACGCGTTAGGGCAACGCGAGGGTGCGCGCGCAGAGCTCGGCGAGCTCGTCGAGCCCGCGCGAATGGCAGCGGATCCACGCGCTGGTCACGTCGCTCGGCGCGCTCGCGAGCGCCGCGCGATCGCCCTCGAACGCGCGCCACACGACGACGCGCGTGCGCCCCGCGAGCTCCGGCGCGACGGTGATCAGCGACGGGATCTGGATCGACGGATAGCCGCCATCGAGGATCAACACCCGCGCGGCCTCGGGATCCTCCTCGAGCGCGTCGAGCAGCTCGAGCAGTCCCTCCACGACGCGCACCGTCGCGCGCCCACCGAGCGCATGCGCGAGCGCTCCCGACGCCGACGCGTCCTGCGTCGCGAAGAACACGAGCGGCAGAGGCCCGCCGGGCGCAGGGTCGGTCCGCGGGCGCGCCGATACGTACACGCCCGATCCTGGCTCTTCGCCGAGATCGCCGGGCGCCTGGAACTCCTCGTCGTCGAGGAAGAGCTCGAGCGGCTGCGGCGGGCTCGTGGTGCGCAGCGGCACGAACGTCGGGGTCGGCACCGGCTCGGCCGCGCGCGACTGCGCGGGCGACTGGAGCTGCGCGCTGCTGATCGGCTGCATCGAGCTGCGACGCGCCGCGCGCTGGAGCACGGGGCGCAGCTGATCGAGCACCTCGTCCGCGACGTCGTCGCCGATGCGCGTCGCGAGCGCACGACGGAACGGGCCCTCGGCGAACTCGAGGACTTCCGGCCCGCGCTCGGGGATCGACGCGCGCCCCGCGTCGCGCAGCGCCCGCGCGATCACCGCGATGCGGACCGGCTCGGTCGCGACCGCCTCGAGGGCCTCCTCGAGCGCGCGGGCTACCGGGGCGTCGGGTGTGGGATGCGCGGACATCATCGAGGGCGAACGTCTCCTCGCCGGGCGCGCGCCCCGGGGCGCGACGGGACGGCGCGTCACGCACGCCTTGGTCGACCCGGGCATCATAGGCGCGCGCTCTCGAGGCCTCAAGCGAGACCGGCATTCTCTTCCGTGGGTGGAAGTGGGAGCGAATCCGATGCTGCACATTCGGGCAGCTCGGATAGATTCGCGCGCGTGCGAGTGGTCGGTGTCGACGAGAACGGGCTCGGGCCACGCCTCGGCCCGCTGGTGGCGACCGCGGTGACGTTCGAGCTCGACGCGCGCGGGTACGATCCAGCGCGCGTGCGCCGCATCGCGACGCGCGCGGGGATCGGCGACAGCAAAGCGACGAGCGCGTTCGGCGAGATGGCGCACGCCGAGGGCATCGCGCTCGCGCTGGTCGAGCGCGCGTGTGGGCGCGTGGTCGACGACGTCGACGCGCTGCTCGACGCGATCGCGCTCGAGCCCCCGGAGGGCATGCGCGCACCGTGTGACGAGTCGAGCCGACCGCACTGCTGGGGCGCGGCGATGCCGCTGCCGGCGTTCGGCGGATCGATCGCGAGCGGGCGCGCGCTCCTCGCGCGGATCGAGCGCGCAGGGATGACGCCCGTGCACGCGCGGAGCGCGATCGCGTGCGTGCGCGTCTACAACCGCGAGCTCGCGCGGCGCGGCAGCAAGCTGTGCGTCGACCTCGAGCTGTTCGAGCGCCTGCTGATCGACGCGCGCGCGATCTCCGAGGACGACCTGCTCGCGATCTGCGGGATGGTCGGCGGCATCCGTCGCTACGCGCCGTACCTCGCGCGCATCGACGCGACGCGGCTCGAGGTGATCGAGGAGAGCCGTCGTCGATCGATCTACCGGGCGCCCGAGCTCGGCGAGCTGCGCTTCGAGGTCGACTGCGACGCGCTGCACCCGCCCGTCGCGCTGGCGTCGATGCTCGGCAAGTACGTGCGCGAGCTGCTCGTCGAGCGACAGGGGCGCTTCTATCGCGCGCACGAGCCCGCGCTGCCCGTCGCGAGCGGGTACCACGATCCCGTCACCGCGCGCTTCGTCGAGGCGACGGCGCTGCTGCGCCGCAGGCTCGCGATCGCCGACGACTGCTTCGAGCGCACGGGCTGAGCCTCGGAGCGTGCGGAACGCCGCGCCGAGCGGCTTGCGTTTCCAGTAGTCGAGAACCATTGTCAACTCGGCTGGAATGGCGAAAACGCTGGCGGATCTTCGGGTTGGCGACGAAGCAGTGGTCTCCGACGTGGGAGGTGACCGCGGCGTCGCGCGACGGCTCATGGAGATGGGTGTCCTGCCGGGGACGAGGGTGCGCATCGCGCGCGTCGCGCCGCTCGGGGATCCGATCGAGATCCGCGTGCGCAGCTACTCGCTCTCGATCCGTCGCGCCGAGGCGCGCGGCGTGTACGTGACGGCGGACGCGTCGTGAGCGAAGCACCGCGCACCGTCGTCCTCGCGGGCAATCCGAACGCGGGCAAGACGACGCTCTTCAACGCGCTGACCGGCGCTCGCGCGCGCACCGGCAACTATCCGGGGGTCACCGTCGAGCGCCGCGTGGGCAAGGTCGCGCTGGCGGACGGCGCGCGCGTCGATCTCGTCGATCTGCCGGGCACGTACAGCCTCACCGCGCGCTCGCCGGAGGAGCAGGTCGCGGTCGACGCGCTGCTCCCGCTCGCGGGGCCTCCGCCCGACGCGGTGATCGTCGTGTGCGACGCGAGCGCGCTCGAGCGGCACCTCTACCTCGCGCTGCAGATCCTCGAGACGGGCCTGCCCGTCGTGATCGCGCTCAACATGATGGACGAGGCGCGCGGCGCGGGGATCGACGTGGACGTCGCGCACCTCGCGCAGGACCTCGGCGCGGACGTGGTGCCGGTGGTCGCGCGCAGCGGGGAAGGGCTGCCCGCGCTGCGCGCTGCGCTCACGCGTGCGCTCACGGTGACGTCGGCGCGCGATGCGTCCGCGAGCATGCTCGCGCTCGAGGGCGCGACGCTGCGCGACGTGGAGCACGTCGAGAAGACGATCGCGCCGATGGTGCGCCGCGACGTCGACCCCGCGCACCGTGCGTCGATGGCGCGCGCGCGCGCGCTGTGGGCGATCCTCTCGATCGGCGACGACGAGCTGCGCGGTGTGCCCGCCGCGGTGCGCGAGGCCGTCGCGGAAGTGCGCGGGCGCGCCGATGCGGAAGGGCGCTCGATCGATCGCGAGATCATCGCGACGCGCTATGCGCGCATCGACGCGCTCGCGCGCGACGCGATCCGCGTGACGCCGGGCGCTGCGAAGCGGAGCGTCACGGATCGCATCGACGCGGTGCTGACGCATCCGTTCGCCGGGCTCGTCGTGTTCACGCTGGTGATGGGCGCGCTGTTCCAGGCGCTCTTCACGTGGTCGGAGCCGATGGTCGGCGCGATCGAGGCGATGGTCGCGGGCGCGCAGGACGTGCTGCGCAGCTACGCGCCCGCGGGGCCGCTGCGCGATCTGCTCGTCGACGGAGTGATCGCGGGCGTCGGCAACGTGATCGTGTTCGTGCCGCAGATCGCGCTGCTCTCGCTGTTCATCGCGGTGCTCGAGGACTCCGGCTACCTCGCGCGCGTCGCGTTCGTGATCGATCGTGTGATGAGCGGCGTCGGGCTGCATGGGCGCGCGTTCGTGCCGCTGCTCTCGGGGTTCGCGTGCGCCGTGCCCGCGATCCTCGCGACGCGCACGATCGAGAACCGCAAGGACCGCCTCGTCACGATGCTCGCGCTGCCGCTGATGTCGTGCAGCGCGCGACTGCCGGTGTACACGCTGGTGATCGCGGTCGCGTTCCCCGCGTCGGCGACGCTGCCGGGCGGGATCGCGGTGGGCGCCGTCGCGCTGCTCGCGATGTACGCGCTCTCGGTGATCACGACGCTCGGCGCCGCGGCGGTGATGCGACGCACCGTGCTCCGCGGTCCGAAGCCCGCGCTGGTGCTCGAGCTGCCGCCGTATCGCGTGCCGGTGCTGCGCAACGTGATGCTCGCGACGTGGGATCGCGCGCGCACGTTCGTCGTCGACGCGGGCACGCTGATCCTCGCGATCACGATCGTGCTGTGGGGGCTGCTCTCGTATCCGCGCGATGGCGCGCTCGAGGCGCGCTACGACGCGATGCGCGCCGAGGCGGAAGCGACGCTCGAGGGCGAGGCGCTCGACGTGCGCGTCGCGAGCATCGACGCCGAGAACGCGGCGGAGCGCATGGAGCAGAGCCTCGCGGGGCAGGTCGGTCGCGCGATCGAGCCCGCGATCGCGCCGCTCGGGTTCGACTGGAAGATCGGCGTCGGGCTGATCGCGTCGTTCGCGGCGCGCGAGGTGCTCGTGAGCACCCTCGGCATCGTGTACGGCGCGGGCGAGGACACGGACGAGGAGAACGACACGCTGCGCGGCGAGCTGCGCGCGGCGCGACATGCGGACGGGACGCGCGTGTTCACGCCGCTCGTCGGGCTCTCGCTGATGGTCTTCTTCGTGCTCGCGGCGCAGTGCATGAGCACGTTCGCGATGGTGAAGCGCGAGTCGGGCTCGTGGAAATGGCCCGTGCTCATGGTCGTCTACATGAACACGCTGGCGTACCTGGCGTCGCTGCTCGTGTTCCAGGTCGGACGCGCGCTCGGCTTTTCTTGAGCGACTGATCAAGAACCGACGAGCGAGCCCAGCGCGCGCGGATCGACGGGCTTCGTCACGTGGCGATCGAAGCCTGCGTCCATCGCGCGGCGCTGGTCTTCTTCCTGCCCGTAGCCGGTGAGCGCGACGAGGCGCGCGCCCTTCGTGGCCGCGTCGCGACGTAGTGCGCGCGCGACGTCGTAGCCGTCCATCACGCCCGGCAGGCCGATGTCGCAGAGCACGACCTCGGGGGCGAGCGCGCGCGCCCGCGCGATCGCTTCGCTCCCGGTGTGCGCGACCTCGACGTGATGGCCGCCGCTCTCGAGCACCATGCGGAGCATCTCCGCGGCGTCCTCGTTGTCCTCGACGATCAGCACGCGCCGCGGGCGCGTCTCGGCGGGCGCGCTCGCGAGCTCCGCGCTCGGCGCGGGCTCGCGCAGCGGGAGCGTGATCGTGAGCTCGGCGCCGCGTCCGTGCCCCTCGCTCTGCGCGCGGACGGTGCCGCCGTGGAGCTCGACGAGGCCGCGCACCAGCGCGAGCCCGAGGCCGAGCCCGCCCTGGCTGCGATCGGTGCGGCGCTCGTCCTGCACGAACGGCTCGAAGATGCGCTCGATCGCCGCGGGCGCGATGCCGATCCCGTCGTCGCGCACCGAGAGCACCGCGCGCCCGTCGTCGGCGCGTAGCGCGACGTCGATGTGCCCTCCGGGGCTCGTGAACTTCGCCGCGTTGTGCAGCAGGTTGCCGAGCACCTGCGCGAGACGCGTGGGATCGCCTGCGCTCGACATCGCCTCGCTCGGGAGCTCGAGCGCGAGCGACGCGCCGGAGCGCTCGATCTCGCTGCGATGATCCTCGACGCAGTCGCGCACGAGCTCGCACAGATCGAGGGGCTGCAGCTCGAGCGAGAGCTTCCCGCGTGCGATGCGCGAGAGATCCAGGAGATCGTCGAGCAGGCGCGCCATGTGGCCCACCTGACGCACGATCACGCCGCGCGCGCGGGTGAGGCGCGGCTCGGGCGGACCGAGCAGCTCGAGCACCTGCACCGCGCTGCTGATCGCGGCGAGCGGGTTGCGCAGCTCGTGCCCCAGCAGCGCGAGGAACTCCGTCTTGCGGCGGTCCGCCTCCTCGATCGCGTTCCGCGCGCGCACGCGCTCGGTCACGTCGATGGTGCAGCCGACGAGGCGCAAGACGCGCCCGCTCGCGTCGTCGCGCAGCACGCACGCGCGATCCCACACGTGGCGGTACGACCCGTCGCGATGGAGCACGCGGTACTCGGTGTCGGCGACCTCGGTCTCCTCGCGCTGCAGCTGCTGCCACCGCGCGTCGGCGTGGTGCACGTCGTCGGGGTGGATGCGGTCGCGCCACCACGAGGGATCCGTCGGGACCTCGTCGACGTCGAACCCGACGATGTCGCGGATGCCGGGCGACCGGTGGACCGAGGCGGTCTCGAAGTCCCACTCGTACACGAGGCCGCGCACGGCCTGCGTCGCGAGGCGATGCGTCTCCTCGCTGCGCCGCAGCGCTTCGTCGCGCGCGCGCTCGATCGTCACGTCGCGCGCGACGCCGAGGAGCTCCGCGGGACGTCCCTCTTCGTCGCGCGTGAACACGACCGAGCGCACGTCGAGCCAGCGGTACGAGCCGTCCGCGTGGCGCATGCGGTACGACTCCTCGAGCGCCTCGCCGTCGCGCATCGTGGGGATGCGCGACATCCGATCGAGCACGCCGGGCAGGTCGTCGGGGTGCACCAGCGTCGGAAGCAGCGCCGGGCCGAGCGAGCGCACCCACTCGACGCCGTGATCGAGGAAGCGGTTCACGTAGACGTTGCGCCCGGTCTTCGCGTCGACGACGAAGATCGTGTCGGGGCTCGCGCTCGCCATCTGCTCGAAGAGGCGGCGCGACATCTCGGCCTGGCGCTCCGCCGCGCGCACCTCGGTGTAGAGCGTCGCGTGCTCGAGCGCGGTGCCCGCGCGGCGCGCGAGATCGAGCGCGACCTCGACGTCGTCCTCGCCGTAGTAGCGAGGCGACTCGGCCCACGCGAACGTGATCGCGCCGCGCACCTCGCCGCGCACCCGGATCGGCGCCGAAAGATACGAGCGCAGCTCGAGCTCGCGGCTGAGGCGCAGGTACTCGGCGTCGCCCTGCGCGCCTTGCACGAGCACGTCGTCGGTCATCTCGGGGATGAGGATCGGCTGCGCGCTCGCGATGAACGCATCGATCTGCGCGCGCGGCGTGGGCCAGCGCTCGAACATCGAGCGGACGAGCTCGACCTTCGCGGGATCGGCGTGGTGCACCGCGACGCGGCGGACCGTGCCGTCGTCGTCGAACAGGTCGACCGCGGACCAGTCGGCGAACGTCGGGATCGCCAGCTCCGCCATCGCACGGAGCGTTCGCGCGTAGTCGAGCGAGCTCGCGAGGAGCTCGCTCGCGCGCGCGAGCAGGCGCTGGCGCTCGGCCTCGCGCAGCGAGCGCTCGTACAGCGAGACCCGCTCGAGCACGGTCGCGGTCTGGCTCGCGATCGTCTCGACCAGCGCGACGTCGTCCGCGTCGAAGCGATGCGGCGCCTCGAAGCCGAGCACCATCGCGCCGATCACGCGATCCGTGGAGCGCAGCGGGACCGCGACGGCCGCGCTCACGTGCTTCATGTCGTGGTAGGCGGCGAGATCGGGGTACGCCTCGAGCATCGAGGCCTGCGTCTCGTGCAGCAGCGCGCGCCCTTCGCGGAACGCGACCGCGAGCGGGAGCGGCGCGCCGATCGGGAACGTCGCCCAGCGCGCGCGCGTCGCTTCGTGCGCGAGCGCGTCCGAGGCGACGAGCTCGAGCCACCCCGGCCGCACCGAGGGCAGGGCGAACCCGGCGCGCTGCGCGCCGAGCAGCGTGCGCGCGTGGCCCGAGATGGCCTCCAGCACGTCGTGCGCGGTCGACGCGCCCGCGATGTCGATCGCGAGGCGGCGCAGCGACTCGAGCCGCGACGCGTTGCGCTCGGCGGCTTCGCGCGCGCGTCGCTCCTGGAGCTGCGCGCGCGTCGCGCCGATCGCGAGCCCCGCGCGGATCGCGACCGCCATCGCGATCTCGACGTGCGCGTCGGAGAGCTCCGAGCGGTCGGCGCGCCGTCCGAGCGTGAGCACGCCGAACACTCCGTCGTGGGTCCGCAGCGGCACGGCGAGCACGGCGCGCGTGCCGAGCGCGGCGTGCAGGCGCGCGCTCTCCGGGGTGCTCGCGAGCTCCTCGGGCGGCGCGCCTCCGCTCGCCGACGACCAGAGCGGCGCGCCCGTGCGGAGCGTCGCCGCGAGCGCAGCTTCGAGCGCGAGCGCGCGCAGCGCGGGCGTGTGCGCGTCGTGCGGCGGCGCGATCGCCGCGGCGTGGCGCGTCGTCGTGCCGTCGTCATCGAGGAGATCGATCGTCGCGTTGTCGGCGAGCGCGGGCACGACCGTGTCGACCACCGCGCGCAGCGTCGCGTCGACGCCGCCCGAGCTGGCGATGCGACGGCTCAGATCGAGCAGGACCGCGAGCCCGCGATCGAGCGGACGAGAGTCGTGGACGGAGGGAGTGATCCGCCTGCCGGGTGCGTCGCTCATGCGGGGAGGCCGAGAGGGTCACCCTCCCGCTTCGGGCTCCCCGGCGTCAAGCGTCGCGGAAGCGTCCTGCACAGGCCTGCACGAGCGCACGCACGCGCGACGCGTCGACCGCTGCACGCACGTCTCCGCCGGCCTTCACCCACGTCCCCACGATGGCGCCGTCCGCATATCGGAGCAGTCGCTCCGCGTCGTCCGGTGTGAGCCCCGACCCGAGCAGCACCGCGCGTGTGCCCGCCGCCTCGCGCACCTTCTCGAGCGTCGCGAGATCGACCGGCGCGCCGGTCGCGGTGCCGGTGACCACGACGGCATCCGCCATGCCGCGATCCAGCGTGTCCTTCGTCGCCTGCGTCGCGTCGATCGGCGCGAGCGGCGTCGCGTGCTTCACGAGCACGTCCGCGCAGATCGCGACGTCGTGCGCGCCGAGCGCGTGCCGGTAGCGGAGCGAGCGCGCGGCCTCGCCCTCGATCACGCCCTGGTCGGTCACGTACGCGCCGACGTGCACGTTCACGCGCACGAACGACGCGCCCGTCGCGGCCGCGATCCCGAGCGCGGCGACGACGTCGTTGCGCAGGCAATTCACGCCGACACGCGCGAACCGATCGCGCAGCGCGCGCGCGACCACCGTGATCGCCGCGACCTGGTGCGGCGGCAGCGGATCGCGCGCATCGCCCTTCACGAACGGACGCGAGCCGAAATTCTCGACGACGACGTGCTCGACGCCGCCCTCGGCGAGCGCGTCCGCGTCGCGCATCGCGTGCGCGTAGACGGCCTCGAAGCCACCGCCCGCGTGCCCGGGATCGCCGGGCATCGCGGGCAGATGGATCACGCCGATCAGGCCGCGCGGCGCGCTCACGCGGTCCTGCGCGCGCGCACGAGATCCTTCGTCATGTTCTTCTGGTGCGCCTCGAGCGTGCCGCCGCCGATCTCGATCAGCTTCGCGTCGCGCCACAGCCGCTCGACCGGGTACTCGCGGCAGTAGCCCGCGCCGCCCATCACCTGGATCGCGTAGTCCGCGCACATCTTCCCGACCGGCGCGGCGAAGAGCTTCGCGGCGTCCGAGCCGATGCGGTTGCGCGTCTCCGGCGAGACGTCGCGCGCGACGTTGTAGACGAGCGCCTTCGCGGCCTCCATCGCCGCGTAGCCGTCCGCGACGTAGCGCTGGATCTGGCCGTACTCCGAGAGCGGCTTGCCGAACGTCTGACGCTCGTTCGCGTAGTCGATCATGATCTCGACGCAGCGCTCCGCGATGCCGACGCTCATGGCCGCGAGCGTGAGGCGCTCGATCTCGAGGTTCCGCATCATGTGCGTGACGCCTCCGCCGATGTCGCCGAGCAGGTTCGTCTTCGGGACGCGGCAGTTGTCGAAGATCAGCTCCGACATCGTCGAGCCGCGCATGCCGAGCTTGTCGATGTGGTTCGACGTCGAGAACCCGGGGCAGTCGCGATCGACGACGAACGCGGTCACGCGACCATCGACCTTCGCGTAGACGAGGAAGCAGTAACCCTCGACGCCGTTCGTGATGTACGTCTTCGTGCCGTTCAGCACCCAGTGGTCGCCGTCGAGGCGCGCGGTGGTCTTCATGCCGAGCACGTCGGTGCCCGCGCCGGGCTCGGTCATGCCCATGCCCGCGATCCACTCGCCGCTGATCGTCTTCGCGAGGTAGCGCTTGCGCTGCTCCGCGTTCGAGCAGTGGTAGAAGTTGTTCACGAACAGCATCGAGTGCGCGAGGTACGCGAGCGTGAAGCCCGGGTCGTACTTCGCGAGCTCGTGGTGGACGATCACCGCCGCGACCGTGTCCATGCCCGCGCCGCCGTCCTCGCCGGGCACGGTGATCCCGAGCAGACCCAGCTCGCCGAGCGTGCGGAAGAGCGGCTTGTTGAGCTCGCCGCTCGCGTCGTGCTCGGCGGCCTGCGGATCGACCTCGCGACGGGCGAACTCCGCGACGGTCTGCCGCAGCATCCGGTGCTCGTCGGTGGGGTTGAAGAGGAGGTCGGAGGCGGGGGTCTGCATGGGGGCTAGATACCGTGACCGACCTGTCGCAGGCCACCCGCCGCTCGTGCGGAACCTCAAGCGTATCGGGCCAGTGGACGTGACTCCGTGCGCGTGCGACCTTCGCGCCCGTGCCTGGGAGCGGTGCGCGTCGATCGGTTCTCGCGGCGGTCGTGATCGCGTGCGCGGCCGCGCTGCCAGCGCGGGCGTCCGCGGCCGACGCGATCGTGCTCTCGATCGGCGGTGACGCGCCCGATGCGACGGCGCGCGAGGCGCGCGACGCCGTGATCGCCGCGCTGAGCGGCGACGGCGTCGTGGTGGTGCCCGAGGCGGAGATCGCGCTGCGCGTCCCGCCCGCGCGGCTGCGCGCGATGACGTCGCTCGCGGACGCGCGCGCGCTCGCGTTCGAGCTCGAGGCGCGCACGATCGTCGGCGTCGCGGTGTGGATGCGCGCCGAGGGCGACGCGCAGGTCGCGGACTCGGTCGTCGTCTCGGCGCTCGCGGGATCGCGCAGCTACTCGGCGACGCGATCGATCGGCGAGCCGGGGCTCGCAGCGGCAGCGACCGAGGCGACGCGCGACGTGCGGCAGCAGCAGACGCGCGCGGTGCTGATCGAGGGCGCGGGCATCGACGGCGCGTCGCGCGCCGAGCCGGAGACGAGCACGAGCCCGACGGCGACCACCGACGTCGACGTCGCGGCCGGGCGCGCCGGCGGCGACGTGCAGGGCGATACGACGCCCGGGTTCGACTTCATCGGGCCGACGATGCTCGCCGCGTTCGGCGCGGCAGGCATCGGGCTCGGCGTGTACGCGCTGCTCGATGGCACCTGCGAGAACCGCGCGCCTTCGGGCACGTGCCTGCGCGGCGAGGACCCCAACGTGCCCGTCGGCGTGACGCTCACGGTCGCGGGCATCCTCGCGCTCGGAGGCGGCGTCGTGTGGTTCGTGACCGGCGCGTTCGTCACGGACACGGCGCGCATCGACGTCGTGCTCGGGCCCGGAAACGTCGGCTTGCGAGGGCAGTTCTGATGCGTGCGCGCGGAGGGCTCGTGGCCTTGCTGGCGCTCGCGATCGCGGGCTCGAGCGCGGGGTGTCTCCGGAACGAGTACGATCTCTGCGATCGCGCGGATCCGCACCCGGAGTGCGATGCCGGGCCGCCGCGCCAGGACGCGAGCACGACCGACGCGGGCACGCCCGACGGCGGTCAGACCACGGAAGACGCGGGAAATCCGGAGGATTCCGGCGCCGCGGAGGGCATGGACGCAGCCGCGGACGAGGACGCTGCGGACTGACTCGTCACAGGTTCTCTTCGCGATCGTGCGACTCGGAACGAGCGGCCGCGCCCCGGTCGAGTAAGCTCTGAGGTCTCGGCGAGACCAGCATGGGCACTCACACCAGCCGCGCGTACGAGCAGGAGCTACGCGATCTCAAGGCGCGACTGCTCGCGATGGGAGCGCGCTGCGAGAGCCTGATCCACATGGCGAGCCGCGCGTTCGAGAACCTCGACAGCGCGCTCGCCCACGAGGTCGAGGAGAGCGATCGCACCCTCAACATCGAGGAGATGGCGATCGACCAGATGACGGTGCGCATCCTCGCGCTCCGTCAGCCCGTCGGGCGCGACCTGCGCTTCCTCGTCACCGCGCTGAAGGTCGTGACCGACCTCGAGCGCATCGGCGACGAAGCGGTGAACGTCGCCGAGCGCACGGTCGAGCTCGCCGCGCACCCGCCGATCGCGAACCTGCAGCCGAAGCTCGCGGAGATGGCGGACGCGGCGTCGCGGATGGTGCGCATGGCGCTCGACTCGTTCGTCGAGGAGGACGCGAACATGGCGCGTCGCGTCCTGCGCGAGGACGACGCGGTCGACGCGCTCTACGGCGAGCTCCTGCGGATGAGCATGCAGTTCATCCGGAGCCAGCCGGAGCGCGTCGAGGACGGGATGCGCATCGCGAGCTGCGCGAAGTACCTCGAGCGCATCGCGGACCACGCGACGAACATCGCGGAGATGGTGATCTACATGGTCTCCGGCGACGACGTGCGGCACTTCGTGTCGCGATCGTCGTCGTCCTGATCTCGTGGCTGGAGTGCTCGTCGGCGCAGGGCCCGCACGGGAGCGTGCGGAGCACGTGGACGGGGGGCGCTGACCGGGCGAGCCGATGTTCGGACCCTAGCTCAGCTCGCCTCGCGCACGGGGCTCGAGCGCGCGTCGTCGTCGAAGATGCGCTCGAGCTCCTTGCCGTAGAGCTTCGCGCTCTCGATCAGCTTCTTCTCGTCCTCGCGGTGCACGAACATCTCGCGCACCATGCGCTCGTCGTACTCGGCGAAGCGGCGCACCGCGCGCTTCGCGTCGGAGTGCGCGAGGCCGAGCTCCTCGAGCGTGCGCTGCGCGGCCTCGACGCTGCCCGCGAAGGTCTCGCGGATCACGGTGTCGACACCTACGCCGAGCAGCGCGTACGCGTGCTGCCGGTTGCGCGCGCGCGCGACGACCTTGAGGTGCGGGAAGTGCTCCTTCACGAGGTGGAGCGTGCGCATCGAGGCCTCGACGTCGTCGATCGCGAGCACGAGCACCTTCGCGCTCTCCGCCTTCGCCGCGCGCAGGAGATCGAGGCGTGACG
Organism: Sandaracinus amylolyticus; assembly: GCF_000737325.1. Lineage (NCBI taxonomy): Bacteria > Pseudomonadati > Myxococcota > Polyangiales > Sandaracinaceae > Sandaracinus > Sandaracinus amylolyticus. The sequence goes on along the minus strand of NZ_CP011125.1, from coordinate 5,056,001 downwards.
CGTCGCCGTAGTGGATCTTGTTGCCGAAGCGGCGGAGGAAGTCGACGTGCTCGGGGCTCACGTCGAGCGCGGTGAACGGGATGCGCCGCAGGCGCAGCACGCGTCCCACGATCTGCCCGAACCGACCGAACCCCGCGATGATCACCTGGCTCTCGTCGCCGTCGATCTCGTCGAACGCGCGCTGCTCGCTCGCGCGCTCGAGGCGCTGCTGCACGCGGTCGCGCGCGAGGAAGAGCAGCGGCGTGACCGCCATCGAGATGGTCACGACGACGACGAGGATCTCGACGACGTCGCCGCGCAGCACGCTCGACTGGGTCGCGACGCCGAAGATCACGAACGCGAACTCGCCGCCCTGCGAGATCGCGACGCCGAGGCTCGCGCTCGACTCCGTCGAGTGACCGGTCAGGCGCGCGAGGATCACGAGCACCGCGAACTTCGCGGCGACCAGCGCGAGCGCGAGCCCGACGATCAGCAGCGGGTGCGCGAGGAGCACGCCGAGGTTCGCTGACATGCCGACCGCCATGAAGAAGAGGCCGAGCAAGAGGCCCTTGAAGGGCTCGATGTTCGCCTCGAGCTCGTGGCGGTACTCGGAGTCGGCGAGGAGCACGCCCGCGATGAACGCGCCGAGCGCCATCGAGAGGCCCACGTGCTCCATCAGGATCGCGGTCGCGACCACGACGAGCAGCGCCGACGCGACCGAGAGCTCGTGGCTGCGCGCTTGCGCGATCAGCCGGAACATCGGGCGCAGCAGCATGCGCCCGCCGATCACGAGCGCGACGATCACGCCCGCGGCGAGGCCGAACCGCATCCACGGCGAGCCGCTGTCGGTGGGCGCCGCGCCGAGCATCGGCACGATCGCGAGCAGCGGGATCGCCGCGACGTCCTGGAAGAGCAGGACGCCGAACGCCGCGCGCCCGTGCGGCGTCGACAGCTCGTGCTTCTCGCCGAGCATCTGCGTCGCGAACGCGGTCGACGACATCGCGAGCGCGAAGCCCGCGACGAGCGCGGCGCGCCAGTCGAGACCGAGCGCGATCGCGATGCCGCCCACGATCGCGGCGGTCGCGAGGACCTGCGCGCCGCCGAGCCCGAACACCGCGCCGCGCATGCGCCAGAGGCGCGCGGGCTGGAGCTCGAGCCCGATGATGAAGAGCAGCAGCACCACGCCGAACTCGGCGAAGTGCAGCGTCGACTGCACGTCCTCGACGAGCCCGAGCCCGGACGGCCCGATGATCGCGCCGCCCACGAGATATCCGAGCACGGATCCGAGCCCGAGCCGTTTGAACACGGGCACGGCGACGACCGCCGCCGCGAGGAACACCGCCGTGAGCGCGAGCATGGTGGGACCGCAGGCATGGGGACGCGCCCTGCGACGTCCAGTGCTCGGTCAGGTCTCGCTCGTGCCGACGGGCGGGCGCAGCTCGGTCAACCAGCGGATCGCGGCGTCGATCTGCTCGCGCGCGCCGATGACCGCGATGCTGTCATCGGCGCGCAGGCGCGTCGTGGGGCTGGGGTTCGGCAGGACGTCTTCGTCGCGCGCGATCGCGACCGCGGAGACTCCGGTGCGCGTGCGCAGCTGCGTCTCGGCGAGGCTGCGACCGACGACCTCGCTCTCGGGCTGCACGCGCACCCACGCGACCTCGAGGCCCGGCGCGCCGCGGAGGAGCTGCTCGAGCACGCGCGCGCGCTCGCTGCTGTGACGCTGCTCGCGGATGCGCAGCGCATCGGCCTGCCGCTGCGCGACCTCGAGCGGCACGTGCAGCGACACGAGCAAGCGGCGCACGAGCTCGAGCCCGCCTTCGAGCTGAGGGTCGACGCTCTCGGACGCGCCGAGCGCGACGACGCTCTCCGCGTGCTCGCGAGACGACGCGCGCGCGAGGATGTTCAGCGACGACGCGGCCTCTCTCGCGCGTGTCACCACGAGCTCGGTCGTCGCGTCGTTCGAGAGCGCGACGACGACGGCGCGCGCATGCTCGAGCCCGCAGCGCTCGAGCAGCTCGGGGCTCGACGCGTCGCCGAAGAGCGTCACCGCGCAGCCGCGCTTCGTGATCGCGTCGAAGCGCTCGGTGTCGTTCTCGACGACGAGCATCGGGATCCGCAGCGTGTCGAGCACGTCCACCACGTGCGCGCCGACGCGCCCGTAGCCGACGATCACCACGTGCCCGTCGAGCGTGGTGGTCTCCGGGGGCACGTCGCGCGGTGCGCGCGGCCGCGCGCGAGCGAGGCGCGTGCCCGCGAGCGCGCCCTCGAGCTTCTCGACGACGCGGAACACCAACGGGTTCAGGGTGATCGACACGATCGCGACCGCGAGGATCAGCGAGTACTGCTCGCCCTCGAGGATGCCCAGCCGCACGCCCGCCTGGCCGACGATGAACGAGAATTCACCGATCTGCGCGAGCCCCGCGCCGACCACGAGCGCGGTGCGCAGCGGGCCGCCGAGCGCGAGCACGATCGCGCCGGCGATCGCGAGCTTGCCGAGGACCACGATCGCGGTGAGCGCGACGACCTCGAGCGCGTGCGCCGCGAGGTACGCGGGCTCGACCAGCATCCCGATCGACACGAAGAAGAGCACCGCGAACGCATCTCGGAAGGGCACGAGATCGGCGCTCACCTGATGACCGAAGCGCGACTCGCCGACGATCACGCCCGCGACGAACGCGCCGAGCGCGAGCGAGACCCCGAAGAAGTGCGCCGACGCGAGCGCGGTACCGAGCGCGAGCGTGAGCGCCGCGAGCACGAAGAGCTCGTGCGAGCGCGTGCGCGCGACCGCGCGCAGCACCGCGGACACGAGCCGCCCACCGATCGTGACCATCAGCACGACGAACGCGATCGCCCTCCCGACGGCCCATGCGAGGTCCTCCAGGCCGACGTCGCGGTGCCCGAAGATCGCGGGCAGCATCACGAGGATCACGACGGTCGCGAGATCCTCGAACACCAGCCATCCGACCGCGACGCGCCCGTGCGCCGTGTCGAGCAGCCCCCGCTCCATCAGCGCGCGCAGCAGCACCACCGTGCTCGCGATCGAGACTGCGATCCCGAGCAGGATGCTCGACCCGGGGCTCCAACCCCACGCGCGCACGATGCCGTAGGCGAGCGCGGTCGACGCGAGCATCTGCACGATCGCGCCCGGCACCGCGACGCTGCGCACGCGCCAGAGATCGCGGAACGAGAAGTGCGCGCCGACCCCGAACATCAGCAGCACGACGCCGAGCTCCGCGAGCTGCGCCATCGTCTCCGTGTCGCCCACGAAGCCCGGCGTGCGCGGCGCGATCGCGATGCCCGCGAGCATGTACCCGACGATCGGCGGCAGCCCGATGCGGCGCGCGACGAGGCCCCCGAACAGCGCGGTGAGCAGCGCGACGCCGGTCGTGGTCAGGAGCGGGAGCTCGTGCACGGACCGGGATCTAGGCACGACGTGCTCGCGTGCTCGTTCCTTGCGCTTCGCCGCGGGTACGATGCGCAGATGGACTGGGATGATTTCCGCCGCGCGCTCGCGTCCGAGCGCCTCCCGTGCGCGCTCGTCGACCTCGACGCGCTGGAGCGCAACGTCGATCGGGTGCGCGCGCGCATCGCGGGGACCGGCCGCACCGTGCGCGTCGCGTCGAAGTCGGTGCGGCACCGCGGTGTGCTGCGGCGCGTGCTCGAGCGCGGCGGGGACGCGTTCCGCGGGCTCCTCTGCTACTCGGCGGACGAAGCAGCGTGGCTCGCGTCGCAGGGCTTCGACGATCTGCTGATCGCGTACCCGACGGTGCAGCACGCATCGCTCGACGCGGTCGCGCAGAAAGTGGCACTCGGTGCCAACATTCGCTGCATCGTCGACTCGAGCGATCACCTCGAGGCGCTGGGTGCCGCCGCCCGTCGTGCGTCGATCACGCTCGATGCGGTGCTCGATCTCGACGTGTCGTACCGGCCGCTCGGAGGGCGCGCGCACCTCGGCGTCCGGCGCAGCCCGCTCCGCAGCGCGGACGACGTGGGCGCGCTGGCGCGCGCGGCGAAGTCGGTCCCCGGCGTGCGCATGGTCGGGCTCATGGCGTACGAGGCGCACGTCGCGGGGCTGCCCGATGCGAGCGCGAGCGCGGGTGCGGCGAAGAACGCGGCGGCGCGCGCGCTGAAGTCGCTCGCGATCCCCGCGGTGCGCGCGCTGCGCGGCGCGGCGGTGAGCGCCATGCGCGTCGAGTGCCCCGACGCAGCGCTCGTCGACGGCGGCGGCACGGGCAGCATCGAGATCACCGCGGCGGACCCCGTCGTCACCGAGGTCGCGGTGGGCTCGGGGTTCCTCTGCTCGCACTTGTTCGACGGGTACGCGGGGCTCGATCTCGAGCCCGCGCAGTTCTTCGCGCTCGAGGTCGCGCGCGTGCCCGATCGTGATCACGTGACGTGCGCGTACGGCGGTTACGTCGCGTCGGGCACGCCGGGGCTCGATCGGCTGCCGATGCCGTGGTCGCCGCGCGGGCTCGCGTGGATCGGGCTCGAGGGCGCGGGCGAGGTGCAGTCGCCGCTGCGCGTCGATCGCGCGGAGCGCAGGCCGCGCGTCGGCGATCCCGTGATCTTCCGCCACGCGAAGGCCGGCGAGATGGCCGAGCGCTTCCGCGAGTACCTGATGGTGCGTGGCGGGGTGATCGAAGCGCGCGAGCCGACGTATCGCGGCGACGGCGTGTGCTTCGGGTGATCAGAGCGCGCCGCACGCGAAGCGCGGCGCCCGCACGCCGGCGAGCTCGGCGATGGTCCCCGCGACGCGGCACTGCGGCATCACGTCGGTGATCTCTTCGCGCGCGAACTGCGGTCCCACGACGATCACCGGCACGTCGCGATCGTAGAGCCACGCCGAGCCGTGCGACGTGCCGACGCCCTCGGGCATGTCCTCCATCGCGACCGAGCGCTCGGCGGGCATCACGTAGATGTCGCCCGGCGGATCCCGCGGGATCGCGCGCGCGATCAGCGCGTCGAGCGACTCGCCCTCGGGCACCGGCGCCGCCGCGACCGCGCGCGCGTCCACCGCCGCGCCGATCCCCGGCTGCGCGCGCAGCCACGCGAGCGCTGCCTCGATCACGCGCGGCTCGCGCATGCCGAGGTACACGTACGGTTGCACCCAGCCCTCGGCCCACGCGGTCGCGCCCTCCGGCGGCGCGCCGAGCGTCTCGCGCAGGTGCGCCTCGAGGCGAGGCAGCGACGACTCGCTCGTGAAGCGCACTGCGTCGGTGTGCCCGCTCGCGTGCGTGCGCTCGACGAGCTCCGCCGCGCCGTGGTCCGACGTGATCACGAGCGCGATCGGTCCGACGCGCGCCTCGAGCTCCCGCACGAAGTCCCCGAGCGCGCGATCGACGCGCAGCAGCACGTCCGCGTACTCCCACGATGACGGGCCGAACGCGTGCCCGACGTAGTCGGTCGTCGAGATCGAGAGCGCGAGGAGATCGGGCTCGTCGTCCTCGCCCAGCTCGAAGCGCGCGGCGATCTCGCGCCCGAGCGCGAGCATGTGATCGGTGCTCGACGGCAACGAGCGGAACGCATCCGCGTCCTCGAGCCCACGCGCGTCGTGCGGGAAGCTCGCGTCGAACCCGTACGCGCCTTCGCCCGGCTGCACGTCGGGCCCGAAGCGCGCCTCGAGCGCAGCGGGATCGCGCGGCGTCCACGGCGTCTCCATCGCCGCCTCGAAGGGCTCGCGCGCGCGCCACGACGCGAGCCACTCGGGCATCGCAGGCGCGTACCACGTCGAGCTCGTGAACCCGCCGGCCTCGGCGTCGAACCACACGCAGACATCGGGGTGCTGCCCGCCGGGAAGGATCGCGGAGCGATCCTTCAGCGCGAGCGACACGACGAGCGACGCAGGACGTTCGCTCTGGATCACGTCGGCGACGGTCTCGGCCTGCAGCCGGAACGGGCTCGCGCCCGCATCGTCGCGGCCCCACACGCGGTGCGTTCCGTCGTCCATCGCGCTCACGCGACCACGTCCGAGCACGAACACGCGATTGCTTCCGATCCCGCTGTCGCGCGGCGACGCGCCCGAGTGGATCGCCGCATGGCCCGGCGCGGTGAGCGTCGCGCTGTACGCATAACGCGCGCGCTGCACGTAGCGGCCGCGGGCGATCGCGCTGCGGATCGCGCCGTCGGGATCGAGGTGCGGCAGGTGCGCGGCGAGTACGTCGCTGCCGAGCTGATCGTAGACCGCGACCACGACGAGGCGCGGTCGCGCGCTCGGCGCGCTCGTCCGTGGCGGTGTGCTCCCGCATCCGACGAGCACCATGAAGAGCACGAGCGCGCGGCGCATCACTCCGCCGCCATCGCTTCTGCGCGGTCGATCGGACCCAGCACGCGGAGGAGGAAGCGGTTCTGCACGGTGCCGCGCGGATCGAGCTCGCGACGCAGCGCGAGGAACGCGGGCGCCATCGGGTACGCGGCGCGCACGCGCTCGCCGGGCGTCGAGAACTCCTTGCCCCAGTGCGGCCGCGCGTCGTACCGCGCGCCGATCTCCTCGACGCGCGCGAAGTACTTCGCGAGGTGCGGGCTCTCCGCTTGATAGAACCCGATCTGGCAGGTGTCGCGACCGTACGCCGGGCTCATCCACGCGTCGTCGCCCGCGACGAAGCGCACCTCGCACGGGAAGTTCACGACGAGCCCGTCCTCGTGGATCGCGCCCGCGACCTCCGAGAGCAGCGCGCCCGCGTCGTCGAGCTCGAGCGCGAGCTCGGTCTCGCGATGGATCGGCGGCATCGCGAGGTTGAAGCAGCGATCGCTGCGATCGACGCGCGTCCCGGCGCGGAAGTACGCGCCCATCACGATCGAATTCACATGTCGCGTGAGCGACGGGTAACGACCGGCGGCGCGCAGCGCGAGCTCGAAGAGCGTCTGGTTGACGATCTTCTCGTCCACGAAGCGCGCGAGCGGGCGCGCGACGGCGCGCAGCGGCGTTCGCGCATAGCGGAAGATCAGCGCATCGCCCTGGGTCGGCAGCCACCAGATCTTCACGTACTCGGCGCTCTGCGCGATCGTGCGCAGCTCGCGCGCGACGCGCTCGATCGGGCGCGTCTCGAGCGACTCCTCGAGGCGGAACGCGGGCGTCGTCGAGAGCGTGACCTCGGTGACGATCCCGAGCGCGCCGAGCGACACGCGCGCCGCGGGCAGCCACGGGTGCTCGGGGCCGAGCTCCACGATCTCGCCGCGCGGCGTCACGAGCCGCATCGCGACGACGAGGCTCGCGAGGTTGCCGTGCCGCAGCGAGCTGCCGTGGGTGCCGGTCGCGATCGCGCCGGCGATCGTCTGCTTCGCGATCGAGCCGAGGATCGGCAGCGCCATGCCGACGCGATCGAGCGCGTCGGTGATCTCCTCGAGCCGGATCCCGGCCTGCACGCGGATGGTGCGCGCCGCGGCGTCGATCGCGAGCACGCGACGCATGCGCCGCAGATCGACGCAGACGTCGTCGGGCAGCGCGATGTCCGACCACGAGTGCCCCGAGCCGATCACCTTCACGCGCCGGCCCGCGCGATCCGCCTCGCGCAGGAGCGCGGCGATCTCGGCCTCCGAGCCCGGCGTCGCCCATCGCGCGGGGATCGTCGTGTGGTAGCCGGACCAGGTCCGGAAGCTCCGCATCACCGCGCGACCATAGCGCGAAAGGCGAGACCGGCTCGGACACGCATCGGCGACGGAATCGTGATGCGCCACGAGCACGTGACATCGTTCGCTGTTACAGTGATCGCGAGAACGTTTCGCGCGCTGGTAGAGTCCGCGCGCGAAACGAGGAGGCGGCACGGATGAAGCGCGCGCTGGTCACCGGGGGATGCGGGTTCCTGGGCAGCTGGATGGTGCGGCGGCTGATCGATCGCGGCGTCGCGGTGCGCGTGCTCGCGGCGAAGGGCGAGCCACGCGACAACGTCACGGGCCTCGACGTCGACGTGATCGAGGGCGACGTGCGCAGCGTCGACGTGTGCAAGCGCGCGGTGGAAGGGATGGACACCGTCTTCCACGCGGCCGCGATCTACAAGGACTGGGCGCCCGATCCCGCGCCGATGTACGACGTGAACCTGCGCGGCACGTTCCACGTGATCGAGGCGGCGCGGCGCGCCGGCGTGCAGCGCGTGATCTACACCGCGTCGATCGTCTCGGTAGGGCGGCCGAAGCCGGGCACGCTCGGCGACGAGACGACGCCGTACGAAGCGTGGGATCTCGACTTCCCGTACTCGCGCAGCAAGCTCCACAGCCGCGAGCTCGCGGAGTACTTCGCCGCGTGGGATCTCGACGTGCGCGTCGTGTGCCCGGGCATCGTGCTCGGGCCCAACGACATCCGCCCCACGCCGAGCGGCGGCCTCATCCTCGGCTCGCTCAAGACGCCGGGGCCCGCGGTCGTGTACGAGGGCGGCGCGTCGTACGTCGACGTGCGCGACGCCGCGGAGGCGCACGTGCTCGCGGCGGAGAAGGGCAAGAAGGGCGAGCGTTACCTCGCGACCGCGCACAACCTCACGAACGAAGAGCTCATCCGCGCGATCGATCGCGTGACCGGGCGCAAGCGGCCGCTGCTGCGCCTGCCGGTCGCGGCAGCGCGCGGGATCGCGATCGCGATGGAGGCCCAGGCGGCGCGCACCGGTGAGCCGCCGCTGCTCGCGCGCGACTTCTTCGAGTACTCGCTCAAGCCGTCGTACTACTCGAACGCGAAGTCGGTGCGCGAGCTGGGCGCGCGGTATCGGCCGATCGAGGAGACGATCGGCGACGCGGTCGCGTGGTTCCGCGGCCGCGGGATGGTTTGAGCTCCAACGATCTCAGCGCGCGAGCCGGACCGCGGCCTCGACGTTGTTGCCGTCGGGATCGATCAGGAACGCCGCGTAGTACGTGAGGCCGTCCTCGCGCCGCCCCGGCGCGCCGTTGTCGCGTCCTCCCGCCGCGAGGCCTTCGCGGTGGAACGCGTCGACGGCGCGCTGGTCGGGCGCGCGGAACGCGACGTGGATCGGCGCGGCGCCGGGGCGGTGCTCGCCCGTCCAGAACGACGGCACGAGCGTGCCGATCCACAGGTACGGCGCGTCGTCCCTCGTGCGATCCCCGAAGATCGCGAAGCCGTCGCCCGCATCGATCTTCGTGAGCCCGAGCGGCGCGAGACAGCGCTCGTAGAACGCGACGCTGCGCGCGAGGTCGCGAACGTTCCAGCCGAAGTGATCGAGCACGAGGCACCTCCTCGCACGCGACCATAGGCGCTGCTCAGCGCGTCGCGATCACGCCCTTGAGGTGCGGCCCGTCCTCCGGCGCGAACGGGAAGTCCTCGGGCGGCCCGAGATCGCGCAGCGACGCGAGCGTGACGCCCGCGTCGCGCGCGCCTTCGTGCACCTCGGCGCGCAGCGCGCGCTGCGTCATGCGTCGATCGTTCGACGTCGCGAGGAGCGTCCCGCCCGGCGCGAGCACTCGGAGGCACGCCGCGGCGAGGGCGCGCCACTGCTTGCCCGAGGACCAGCGCTGCGTCTTTCCGCTGCGTCCCTTCGCGGTGGAGTACGTCGGCGGATCGCAGCACACGAGGTCGTACTGCTCGCCGCGCTTCGCCGCGCGCGCGAGCCACTCGAACACGTCGGCGCGCACCGTGCGATGCGCGTCGCGATCCGCGCCCGCGAGATCGAGGTTCGCGCGACCGCGATCGAGCGCGACGCCGCTCGCGTCGACGCTCGTGCTCGACACCGCACCACCCGCGACCGCCGCGACCGTGAACCCGCACGTGTACGAGAAGAGGTTCAGCACGCGCGCGCCGGCGCTCGTCGCGCGCACCCGCGCGCGGTGCTCGCGCTGATCGAGGAAGAGCCCGGTGGACATGCCGTCACCGAGCCGCACGAGGAAGCGCATGCCGTGCTCGCGCACCACGAATTCCTCGGGCGCCGCGGCACCGAGCACCGGCTCGCGCGGCGCGAATTCCGCGCGCGCTTCGTCGTCCATCACGTTCGCCTGACGCGGCCGGCGCTTCACGTAGACGCCGCGCACGCCGAGCCCGTCGAGCGCGTGCACGGTCGCGCGCTCGTCGATCGACGCGTCGTAGGTGTGGAGCAGCGCCCAGTCCGCGTAGAGATCGACGGCGACCCCGGGCGCGCCATCGCCCGCTTCGTTCACCAAGCGGAACGCGGTGGTGCGCGACTCGGCGTCGCGCAGCGCCGCGCGCCCGAGCGCGAAGCGTCGCTGCACCGCCACGTCGAGCGCGTCCTCGAACGCGATCCCTCGACCATCGAGACACGCATCGAGCGCGCGCGGCGGAGGCGCGTTCACACGGAACGGTCGCTCCCAGCGCGGATGCACCAGCTCGAGCTCCGACGCGTGCAGCATCAGTCGCGGCGCGGGCGCGCCCTCGTAGATGCGATCTCCCGCGATCGGCGCTCCGTGGTGCGCGAGCTGCGCGCGGATCTGGTGGGTGCGCCCGGTCTCGATCGTGATCTCGAGGAGCGCGCGCGATCCCCTGCGCTCGATGACGCTCGCGTGCGTGACCGCGTGCTTGCCGCCGTCCTTCACGACCTCGACGCGGCCGCCGCGTAGCGGGCCGAGCTGATCGCGGAACGTCGTGCGCGCGCCGTGGCGCCAGCCGTCGACGCACGCGAGGTAGATCTTCCGGACCGCGTGGTGGGTGAACTGCGGCGCGAGCTCGACGTTCGCCGCGCGCGACTTCGCGTAGAGGAGGACGCCCGACGTGTCCTTGTCGAGCCGCTGGTGGACGCCGACGTACGCCTCGTCGACGCCGTCGCGCTGCTCGAGGAACCGCGCGAGACGGGTCGGCAGATCGTCCTGCGCGCCCTCGCGCGCCTCTTGTGTCGGCACGCCCGAGGGCTTGTCGATCGCGATGACGTCCTCGTCCTCGTGGACGATCCACCGCGGGTCGAGCCACGCGAAGACGCGCTCTCGGAGCGCGCGATCGAGCGGCTCGACGCTCATCGAAGCACTTCAGTAAGCGCGATCGCGAAGCGACTGGGGCAGGAGCGGCGAGGGCTCGCCGCTGCACGTCACCCAGAGCTGGTGCGCCGCGCGCGTCGCCGCGATGTGCAGCAGGTGCCGCGCCTCGTCGCTGTTGCCGTACGACGCGCGCGAGACCTCGAGCAGCACCACGTAGTCGAACTCGAGGCCCTTCACCTGGCGCACGTCGGTGACGTCGATGCCGGGCTTGAACGGGAAGTCCTGCTCCGCGATGCGGCGCAGGTGCGGGACCTCGGCGTTCACGAGCCCGCGGTGGTAGAGGTCCGCCTGCTCGGGATAGCGCGCGATCAGCGCGACCGAGGCGCGCGGCTCGCTCTGCATCAGCTCGCGCAGCGCTTCACCGAGGAACGCGACCGCCTCGCCGTTGTGCGCGAACCGGAAGAGCTCGACCGGCGCGCCGCTGCGGATCGCGTGGCCGCCCTGGGGGTCGGCGAGCGGCCCGAGCACGTCCTGCGCGAACTCGATGATCTGATGCGTCGAGCGGTACTGCACCTTCAGCGGCTCGACCGTGAGCGGCTCGACCGGCGCCGACGCATCGCCCGCACGGCGCGGGCGGATCGCGTCGAGCAGCTCCGCCCAGCCCTTGAAGCCGTTGTCCATGTGCAGGCGCTGCGCGACGTCGCCCGCCATCGTGACGCTGCGCTGCTTCGTCGACGTGCCCAAGACGACCGCGAGCTCGACCGGCGAGAGATCCTGCGCCTCGTCGATCAGGATGTGCTCGTAGCGCAGGCGCTCGCGGCCCTTCACGAGCGGACCGCGCAGGCGCTGCACCAGACGCAGCAGGAGCGCGTCGTCCTCGCGATCGAGCTTCGGCGGCTCGGTCTCGATCGCGCCGTCGATGCCGACCGAGCGGTCGTCCTCGCCGTCCTCGAAGTCGTCCTCGTCGTCGTCGCCGCCGCCCCGCTTGCGCGCGACGAGCTTCGGCTGCGGGACCTCCTCGTCGATCGCGCGCTGCACGTCGTCGTTGGGCGCCTTGCTATCGCGCTTCTCCTTCGCGCGATCGCCCTCGTCCCGGCGGATCTCGAGCTCGCCCATGATCGTGCCGCAGCGCTCGATGCACCAGTTGACCGCGGTGCGCAGATCGTCGGGATCGATCTCGCCCGGCGCGTGCTTCTCGAACGCCGCGCTCAGCGCGGTCGCGTCGGTGAGCATCTCGGCCCATGCCGCGCTGACGTCGAGCAGCTCGCGACGCGCGCGCTGCACCACGCGCTCGACGGCATGACGGATCGCGACCGACTTCGGCGCGGGGCGCTTGCTCGGCTCCCCCGAGGCCTCGGCCGCGGCCTCGAGCGCGGCGTCCTCCTCGCTCAGCTCGTCGGGCGCGACCCAGCGCGACAAGCGCATGAGCCGCACGGCGAGCGGTGCGCGCTCCTGCTCGCGGAAGAACGCGAGCACTTCCTCCTTGCCCTCGATCTTCTCGAGCGCCTGCTCGAGCCACTTCTCGAACTTCGCCGATGCGCGCGCGACGATGTCGTCGATCATCCGCAGCATCACCGGGTGCTTCTTGAGGCGCGTCACCGCGCCCGGCGTGTCCTCGGTGTACTCCTCGGGCAGGCCGCGCAGGTGCGAGATGCGCTGCTTCGCGGCCCAGCGCTCGTACGTCGTGACCGGCGTGCCCGTCGCGCCTGCCTGAGGGAGACCCAGCGAAGGGAGCACCTTCGAGATGTATCGAACGAGCGCGTCGTTGTAGACGATCACGAGCATCCGGTCGGGCCGGAAGCGCTTCGGATCCTGGAACGCGAGGTACGCGAGGCGGTGCAGGCCGATCGTCGTCTTGCCCGAGCCCGCGCCGCCCTGGATGACGACGAGCCCCGCGTCGCTCTTCGTGATCAGCTCGAACTGGCGCGGATCGATCAGCGCGGTGATCTCGGGGAGGAAACGATCCTCGCGCCCCTCGAGCCCCATGCCGAGCTTGCCGCGCGATGCGCCGTTCCCGTCGGCCGGCGAGTGGTGCCCCTCGGGCCGCATCGCCGCGCCCTGACCACCCTTGAGACGGCTCGCGGACTCGCCGGCGCGACGCCAGCTGCCGTCCATCGCACGCACGAACACGCCCTGCGGCGAGCCGATGCGGCGCAGCACGGTGCTCGAGATCGCGAGGCTGCGGCGCGTGACGACCTCGCCGTGCACGTCGCGCCCGCCGAAGTTCTCCTCGTACGCGTCGCCCTCTTCGTAGCGGTAGTAGACGCGGCTCACCGGCGCGTCGCGCCAGTCGACGATGCGCACGCCGGTGCGCGGATCGAGGTACGTGCTGCGCCCGATCAGCACCTCGCGACGCCGATCCCCCTCCTCGAGTACGAGGCGACCGAAGTACGGCGAGTCGGGATCGACCGCGCCCTCGACGACCTTCGCGCGTCGCGCCGCGACCTCGCTGAGGCGCTCCATCTCCTCGATGAGCGGCGGCACGTCCTCGAGGCGCGCTTCGTTGATCTGATCGCGCAGCGAGAGCAGCTCGGCGTCGTAGTCGATCCCGTCCGTCGAGACGCGCATCTTGCGCGCGGCGAGGTGCTTGTGGACGCGCGCGAGCACGCGCTCCTCCTCGGCGACGATGCGGGTCTTCTCCTCGTCGGAGCCGGGCTCGCTCCGGTCCACGGGACCGGGCTCGATCAAGTCGGTGCTGCGCATGCCAACCAATCCCGCGCGGGCTCAATCGCCCGCGCGCTTCACGGAGTAGACGCCCTTCGCCTCGGCGATCGGCTCGTCGGGCGCGCTCGGGTGGACGAGGAGGACGTTCGCGACGCCGACCCTGTTCCCCACCCGGAGCACGCTCGCGATCGCGTGGAAGGGCTCGAGCCGACCCGGTCGCAGGTAGTCCACGCGCAGGTCGATCGTCGATACACGATCGCTCTCGCCGACGGTCGTCCACACCGCGCAACCACCCGCGGTGTCGGCGACCGCGGAGAGCACGCCGCCGTGCAGCGCCGGGCGATCGGGATCGCCGATCAGCTCCGGCTTGTACGGCACCTCGAGCACCGCGCGCCCACGGGTGAGCTCGCGGACGCGCAGGCCGAGGACGCGGTTGAACGGGATCGCCTCGTCCATCAGGCGGCGGACGAACGCGAGTCGGCGCTCCAGCTCGTCGGGGCTCGTCGGCATGCGCAAAAGCGGTGTGGGGTAGCACGCTTCCCTCCGTCGGCAACGCGTGAAACGTGGCGATTTGTCGCGTTCTCGCTGCATCCGAGAGCGTGAGCCGTTAGAGTCCGCGGCCCCATGGCCACCACCCGACGCACAGCTCCCATCTCGATCGACGTGACCGACCGCCCGCTGCCCGTGCCGGGGTTCCGCCTCGCGGGGATCAGCGCGGGAATCAAGGCGAACGGGCGCCCGGACCTCGCGCTCATCGTCGCCGACGAGCCAGTGAGCGTCGCGGGTGTGTTCACGAAGAACCGCGTGCAGGCCGCGCCGGTGCGCGTCGCGAAGGAGCGCGCGAAGGCAGGCAAGGCGAGGGCGGTGCTGGTCAACAGCGGCAACGCGAACGCGTGCACCGGCAAGGCGGGGCTCGACGCGACGAAGCGCACGACGGAAGCGGTCGCGGAGCGCCTCGGCATCTCGGCGAAGGCGGTGCTCCCCGCCTCGACCGGCGTGATCGGCGCGGTGCTCCCCGCGGAGACGATCGTGCGCGGGAGCGATCGCCTGATCGAGGCGCTCTCGAGCGAAGGCGGCGCGGACTTCGCGCGCGCGATCATGACGACCGATCAGTGGCCGAAGGTCGCGTGCGCGCAGATCCGGATCGGACGTGAGACCGCGACCGTGCTCGGGATCGCGAAGGGCGCAGGGATGATCCATCCCGACATGGCCACGACGCTCGGGTTCGTGATCACCGACGCGGGCGCGAGCCCGGCGCTGCTCAGGAAGCTCCTCAAGGCGGCGATCGATCCGACGTTCAACGCGGTGAGCGTCGACGGTGACACCAGCACGAACGACACGGTGCTCCTCATGGCGTCGGGCAAGGCGGGCACGGTGCGCGCGGGATCGAAGGAAGCCGCGACGCTCCAGGCCGCGCTGACCGAGGTGCTCGGCGCGCTCGCGAAGAGCATCGTGCGCGACGGCGAAGGCGCGCGACACGTCGCGCGCATCGAGGTCGAAGGGCTCGCGAACGATCGCGCGGCGCGCGCCGTCGCGCGCACGATCGCGACCTCGCCGCTGGTGAAGACCGCGCTGCACGGGCGCGACGCGAACTGGGGCCGCATCCTCGCGGCCGCGGGTCGCGCCGGTGTCGTGTTCGATCCGGATCGCGCCGAGATCCGGATCGGCGACGAGACCATCGTGCGCGGCGGGATGCCGGTCGGGAAGGACGCCGAGGCGCGCGCCGCGACGATCCTGCAGGCCGCCGAGTACACGATCCGCGTGACGCTCGGGAAGGGCCGCGGCCGCGCGCACTATCTGACGTGCGATCTCGGGCCCGACTACGTCGCGGTGAACGCGAACTACCGGAGCTGACCACGGCGCCCGCCGCGTCGCATCGGCGCAGCGGGCGCGCGCGTCGCGGTCGTCGTCGTGGTGCCCGCGTCGACCTCCGTCGTGCCCGCGTCGTACGCGAGCGGCGTGAGGACGAAGCGCGCTTCGCCGATCGTCGTCGATACCTGCCGCGTCTGCGGCGCGTATCCCTCGAGCGACACGTGCAGGAACACCGCGGGGAGCCGCGGATCCGCGGAGAGCACCGCGGGCGTGCGCGCCTGGACGTCGACTCCGTCGACCACGACGTGCGCGCCCGGCGGCTCCGAGATCACGTGGAGCGCACGCGCCGACGAGCTCCCGGCGTCGTCGGTCGTGAGCTCGGTCGGCGTCGCCTCGGGCCCGACCGGCGGGACCACGGCCGATGCCTCGGGCGGCGGCGTGCCGCCCGCGAGCACGCGCGCCGCGAGGAAGGCGAGCGTGCCCGCCGCGATCAGCCCGAACGCGCCGAGCAGCGGCGGGATCGTCCGCGCCGCGGGCCGGAGACGCATCGTGGTCTCGACCGCGCGATCGAACGGCGGCGGCGGCAGCGCGAGGACCGGCTCGCGCGGGGGCACCGCGACGGTGGGCTCCTCGGGCTCGATCGGAGGGCGCTTGCCGGCGGGCACCGTGGGCTCGTCGAGCTCCGAGCTGATCGTCGCGGGCGACGGGCCGCGGCGCGGCGGGCGGGTCGCGGCGTCGTGCGAGATCGACTCGTCGATCCGCGGGTGCGGCGTGGGCTCGGGGGGAACCGACGAGCTGCGCGGCAAGCCGACCTTGCGCGTGCCGTCGAGCGCGCGCGGCGGCGTCACCTCGCCGCGCAGCATCGGCATCGCGCGGCGCGTGGGCTCGTCCTCGGGCGGCGGGACCGAGCTCGACACCTTCCGCGTCCCGCCGTCGCGCGCCTCGCCGCGCGGGAAGACCGGCCGCGGCTTCACCGACGTCGGCCGGCGCAGCGGCAGCGGGCCTTCTTCGTCGGGCACCAGCTCGCGCGCGAGCGCCGCGAGATCGACCTGCGTCGGCACGATCCCGCGCTCGCTCATGTGCGCGGCGAGCTCGTCGATCAGCTTCTGCACCGACTCGGGGCGGCCCTCGGGGTGCGGCGCGAGGCAGCGCGCGATCAGTCGGTCGAGCGCGCCGGGGATCGACGGGCGCACGTCGCGCGGCCGCTTGTAGCGAGCCTCGAGGATGCGATCGAGCAGGTTCGGCTCGTCGCTCACGTCGAACGGATGCTTCCCGACGAGCATCTCGTAGAGGAGGATCCCGAGCGCGAACACGTCCGCGCGACGATCGACGGGCGCGGTGCCGGTGAGCGCCTCGGGCGCGATGTACCCGTAGGTGCCTTTGATGACGCCGGTGCGCGTCTCGTAGACCTTCGTCGCGGCCTTCGCGATGCCGAAGTCGATCAGCTTCACCGACCCGTCGTACGAGACGACGACGTTCGCGGGGTTCAGATCGCGGTGCACGATCCCGAGCGGCCGGCCCAGGTCGTCGCGGCGCTCGTGCACGTAGTGCAGCGCCTCCGCCACGCGCAGCGCGATCCCGAGCGCGGGCTTCTCGGGCAGGCCCGGCAGCGACGCGCGCTGGGCCGCACCGAGGATCTGGTGCAGCGTCGGCCCACGCACGTACTCCATGACGAGGTAGTGCGTGTCGTCGACCTTCCCGAGGTCGAACACCTGCGCGATGTTCGGGTGCGAGAGCGCGGCCATCAGGCGCGCCTCGTCCAGGAACATCGTGACGAATTCCTCGTTCTGCTCGTGCTTCTCGAGGATCTGCTTGAGCACGACCGTGCGCTCGAGCCCCTCGATCCCGCGCTGTCGCGCGAGATAGATCTCCGCCATCCCACCGACCGCGATCTTGCGGACGATGCGATAGGGTCCGAGCTCTTCCCTGGGGCCGGCCACGAGGCGCGCGAGTCTACCACCCGGATCCAGGGCTGCATGATAGGCTGTTGACGTTCTCCATGAGCGGGTCCACGCGCGCGCCCGGTTCGCCGATGGGCGATGCCTCGCACGGCGAGCCTCCTGTCGGGCCTCGTCGAGGGGATGCGTTCGTCGATCGCCTCGGCGATCGGCTCACTGCGTCGCATCCGCCACCGCCGCTCGATCCCGCCACGGCGGACGACGCGCCGGCGATCGAGACGATCCCGCCGCGGTCACGGGTCCCGGTCGAGGCGAGCGACGTGCGCCGCATGCCCGACGATCGCGACGACGCGATCGACTTCCCTCCCGCCGGCCCGTCGAAGCCGCCGGACGCCTTCTCGGAGTTCGAGGAGGACGATCTCGTCAACGAGCACACCGCGATCGACGATCGCGACGCGCTGCTCAGCGAGAGCACGCAGATCTACGACGAGGGCCCGCCGATGCCGGTGCTCTTCGTCGAGTCGGGGCGCGATCAGGGCCGCGAGTACGTGCTCGTCGAGGGCGAGACGACGGTCGGTCGCGGCATCGACAACGAGGTGATCCTCGCGGACGTCTCGGTGTCGCGGCGGCACCTCAAGGTGGTGCGCGAGGCCGCCGTGCTCGTGCTGCGCGACATGGGCAGCGGCAACGGCACGATGGTCAACGGGCGCCGCGTGAGCTCGGTGGCGCTCTCCGACGGCGATCGCATCGAGCTCGGCGAGACCGTGCTGGTGGTGCGAGTGCCGGGGGCGGACCTCGCGGCCGCGGCGCAGTCGGAGCCCGATCTGCCGCGCGCGCCCGAGCACACGACGGACGAGAACGTGCGGTCCGCCGGGCCGTCGTTCGAGATGCCGCTCGCGACGCACAGCGAATGGTCGTCGCTTCCGCCCGCCGCCGGTGGGCCCTCGCTGCCGCCGCCGGCGCCGTCGAGCGCGTGGCTCGGTGCGCAGGAGCGGACCGGCAACGTGGTGCTGGATCGGCGGACGTTGCTGCTCGCGGCCGCGGGGATCGCGGTCGGTGCCGCCGTGCTCGGCGCGCTCGTGGTGGCGCTGGTGCTGCGCAGCAGCACGACGCAGCCGCAGCCGGTCGCGTCGACGCTCCCCGTGGAGAGCACGCCGGTCGCGGTGCCTGCGTACGTGCCGCCCGTCGCGACGATCCCGACGGTCGCGCCCGCGCAGCCCACGGTGGTCCCGACGGCGCAACAGGTCCCGCCTGTGCAGCCGGTGCCGCCTGCGCAGCCGGTCGCGACGGTGCAGCCGGGCGCGCCTGCGCAGCCGGTCGCGACGGTGCAGCCGGTCGCGACGGTGCAGCCGGTCGCGGCGCCCGAGCCGGTCGCCGAAGCGGCCGTCGAAGAGCGCGAGCGCGAGACGCCGGCGGCGCGCGGAGCGGATCCCTCGCCGCGCGAGCGCGGTGTGCGTCCGGTGCGCGCTCCGAGGCCGACTCGCACCACGGAGCGCGCGGAGCCGGCGCGTCCGACGCGCGGCGGCGATGCCGTTCTCTCCGCGTATCGCGGCGGTGACTTCGCGAGCGCTTCGCGCGCGGCACGCGCCGGTGGGCAAGCCGCGCTCGCCACGCAGATCGATCAGTTCGCGACGCACTATCGCGCTGCGCAGAACGCGTCGCGCGGCTCGGCGCAGGCGATCTCCGCGCTCGAGCGCGCCATTGCGATCGACAACCAGATCGTGCGCGGCGGTCACTACGGCGCGCGGTTGCGTCCGCAGCTCGTCGCGGCGTACCTCGACTCCGCACAGTCCTCGATCGGATCGCGCCCTCAGGACGCGTGTCGCCGCGTGCAGCTCGCGCTGCGCCTCGACGATGGCGCGCGCGCGACGTCGCTGGGGCGGCAGTGCGAGCAACGCGCGCAGTCGCTGCTCGGCGAAGCGCAGGGTGTCGAGCGCAACGACGCGAGCCGCGCGATCGCGCTCTACCGCGCGATCCTTCCGATGGTGCCTTCGAGCAGCGCGACGTACTCGCGCGCGCGGCAGCGCATCGACGCGCTCTCCCGCGCGCGCTCGGTCGACGAGGACGAATAGCGCTTCACGGGCACCACGGACGCGCCACGTACACGCCGGCCGGTCCGCTGAACACGAGCCCCATGTCGGTCTCGCTCGCCGAGAAGAGCGGCAGCGGGTCGCGCATCGGATAGCCGACGCGCGCGGAGAGATCGCTCGCGAGGAGCGCGACGATCGACGGGCGCGGCTCGTCGGGCGTGCCGAACGGGAGCTGCGCGTACACCACGCGCCCGTCGAAGCGCAGCAGCTGGATCGGCGCGTACGTGCTCACGCGCGACGTCGCCGGTGTCGCCCAGCCGGCGCGGCTCACCTCGACGAGGGCATCGCCTCGGCGCTCGACGGTGACGAACACGATGTCGTGGATCGTCAGCGCGCTCCCCGGGCTCGCGGGATCGGCGTGCCAGCCCATCGCGACGATCCGATCGCCGTCGACCGCGAGATCCTCGACCTCGATGTCGAGGTGCAGCGGGCCGACCACGCGCTCGCCGCCGCCGAGCACGACCCAGTGCAGGTCGGCGCTCCCCCAGGCCGCCGTCGTGGCGAACGCCGTCGCGGTGTCGCCGTGCAGGCGCGCGATCTGCGCGATCGGATCGCCGGGCGGCGCGTCGACGCGCTGCTCGAGCCCTGCGACGAGCGGCTCGGGCGCGAAGAGCTGCTCGGCGCGCCACCGCGTGACGTCGAGGTGCGCGCCCGACGCGTCGAGCGACTCGGCGTACACGTGGCGGTACGTCGCGTGGACGTACGTCGGACCGCCAGGGAGCGCGTGCGTCGCGTGATCCGTCGGTCGCTCCGCCGCGTCGAACGAGCGTCCGATCACGTTCGCGTGCGAGAGCGACTGCGTGAACAGCGATCCGGGTCGATGACGGCCGCGCGTGGGCCACCACGAGCGCGCGCCGTAGAGGCCGATCTCGCCGTCGTTCGGGACCTCGATCGTCATCCCGTCCGTGCCGAGGAACTCGCCGCCCGCGACCGCGCGCGGCGCTGCGGGATCGCTCAGGTCGATCGCGATCGCTCCGTGGTCGTCGCGCAGGTGCAACGTCGTCCCGGCGGCGCGCATCCAGTACGGCCAGAAGCGACGCGGATCGCGGATCTCCTCGAGGAACGGCGGCGTCGCGCGCATCCGGAAGAGGCGCATCCCGTCGAGCAGCGCGTCCTCGTGGCTCGCCCACACCGAGGTCGTCTCCACCGCGAGGCCGGTCCCGGGGTCCACCGGCCCGACGACCTCGCGCGAGATCACGACCGGCGCGCCTGCGCGGATCTCGTAGAACGAGAGCACGCGCATGCCCGCCTCGTGGGTCATCACCTCGAGCCCGCGGCGCGTGTGCCGCGCGATCTGGACGACGGGCGCGTCGACGCGCGCGAGCTCGACGCCATCGGCCTCGCGCAGCAGCTGAACACGCCGCTCGGTGTTGAGCGTGACGAAGCCGTCCGAGACGTGCACCGAGGTCGACGCGATCCCGAGCGCACGCTCGATCAGCCCATCGGGCGTCACGACCAGCGTGTCGGTACCAGTCGACAGATACGCGCGCCGTCGATCGGTCGATGCGGCGAGCGCCCGGCATCCGTCGGGAATCGGCACGGTGCCGAGGTCGACGAGCACGTCGGGCGCGCTCGCGTCGAGCACGCGCAGATCGCTCGGGCCGAACGGGTCGGACATGCAGACGAAGAGGCGATCTTCGATCATCGCGAAGTGGTGCGCCGAGAGCACCGGTCCCACGTCGAACGTGCCTCGCGCGAAGAGCTCGTCACCGGAGATCTCGAGCAGCCCGCCGCCGTGGAACGCGACGTAGGCGACGAGCTTCTCGCCGAGCGAGAAGGCACGGCTGATCCCGGGCGTCGGGAGCTGCAGCTCGTCGAGCTCGTCGAGCCGACCGCCTTCGCCGTGCGCCAGCACGACGGCGGTGCCGGTGCCCTCGGGTCGGAAGAACAGGAAGTCGTCGCCGCCGATGCCGACCGAGCGCCCGCGGAACGCCGGCACCGGGACCGACACGAGCCCGGCGCCGCCCGTCGAAGGAGCCCCGCCTCGGCAGCGACCCGCGACGCAGCGATCACCGAGCGTGCAGCTGTCGCCGTCGTCGCACAGCGCGCCGTCGCGCACCGCCGTCGACACGCACACGCCGCCCACGATCGCCTCGCGCGTGCAAGGGTCGAGGTCGTCGCACCCGGGAGGCTCGGACGCATCGGGCGGCACCCACGCGTCGGGCAATCCGCCGTCGGCGCCCGCGTCGAGCAGGGGCACGTGTGCGTCGAGTGTGTGCTCGTCGGAACGATCTCGCGTGTGCGAGAGACTGCATCCCACGCACGCCCACGCCATCAGCGTGAGCGACGCCCAACACGCGTGTTTCGCCATCCCCCGTTGAGTGGTGGGACCGCGACACGTCCGTCACGCGATGCCGTGCTCGTCCAACGCGGACCGCGCCCTCACGGGCACCACGGCCGCACGACGTGCACGCGCGCCGGACCGCTGAACGCCAGGCCGACGTCGCTGTCGCTCGCGGACCAGATCGGTCGCGCGTCGGGCAGCGGATAGACGAAGCGCTGCGAGAGGTCGCCCGCCCGCATCGCGACGATCGCGGGGCCGGGCGCGTCCGGAGCGCCGAACGGAAGCTGGGCGTACACGACCTGACCATCGAAGCGGAGCAGCGCCACGGGCGCGGACGCGTCGAGCCGCGGCGTCGGCGGTGTCGCCCAGCTCACGCGGCTCACCTCGACCAGCTCGTCGCCGCGTCGTTCGAGCGTGATGAGCACGATGTCCGCGGTGGTGCTCGTCGCGCCCGTCGCGTCGGGGCTCGGATGCCATCCCAGCACGACGATCCGATCGCCACGCACCGCGAGCGCCTGGACGCCGACGTCGAGCTGCGCCGGGCCCACGACGCGCTCGCTCCCGCCGAGCTCGACCCAGTGGACCGCGGCGAGCTGGTCGCTCTCGTCGGTCGTCGCGAACGCCACCGCGTGATCGTCGTGCACACGCGAGATGACGCTCACGACGCGGCCCGCGGGCGCCTCGACGTGCTGCTCGAGGCCGGCGACCAGCTCCTGCGGATGGAGGAATTGCTCCGCAGTCCATCGCAGCACGTCGAGCCGCGTCCGCGCGGTGTGGAGCCGGACCGCATAGACGTTGCGGTACGTCGCATCGACCTGCACGACGAGCCCCGGCAGCCTGTGCGTCGCGAGGTCCGTCGGTCGCTCCTCCGCGTCGAACGAGCGTCCGATCACGTCCGCACGAAGCCACCAGCCGTGCGTCTCGATCGATCCCGGGACGCTGCCGCTCGCCGATCGCGCACCGTAGAGGCCGATCGGGCCCTCGCTGGGAACCTCCACGGTCAAGCCTCCCGGCGTGCCTTCGTGCGCGCCGCCTGCGACCGCACGGGGCGCCGTCGGATCGCTCGCGTCGAGCGCCACCGCGGCGGCGTCGTCGCGCAGGTGCAGCGTCGTGCCCGACGCGCGCATCCATCCGGGCCAGAAGCGGTGGGGCTCGCCGATCTCGTCGAGGTAGGGCGCGCTCGAGCGGATCCGGAAGAGGCGAAGGTCGTCGTACATCGAGTCGTCGTGGCTCGCCCACGGAGCTGCGGCGGACACGATGCGCTCGGGGCCGAGCACCTCGTCCGAGAGCAGCTCGAGCGGGTCGGCCGCGCCGGGGTGGACCGCGAACACGAGGAACACGCGCTCCGCCGGGCCGCGCGCGCGGTTCGCGACGACCTCGAGGCCGCGACGCGTGTGCCGCGCCGCGATGACGGGCAGATCGAGCCGCGCGACTTCGACCAGATCCGACTCGCGGAGCAGACGGACGCCGCGCGTCGTGGCGAGCGTCACGTACCCGGCGCCGACGTGCACCGACTCGGACGGGATCTCGAGCGTGCGCTCGATCGTCCCGTCGGGCGCGAGGACGAAGGTCCTGAAGCGGCCCGCGAGGAACGCGCGGCTGCGATCGGTCGACGCGGCGAGGGCGGCGCAATCGTCTCCGTGGCCGACCAGGCCCTCGCTCTGCACGACGGGGACGTCGCGGTCGCTCGCGTCGACGACGTGCAGGATCGACGGCTCGAGATAGAGGTCGAGCGAGCACAGGAGCAGGGCGTCGCCGAGCGCCGCGGCGTGGCGGACGCCGGTCACGTCGCCCTCGAGCTCGAACGTGCCGCGCGCGACGAGCTCGTCCGCGCGCACCTCGAGCAACCCGACGTGGGTCCCGCCGGCGTACACGACGAGCCCTTCTCCGAGCCACCAGCTCGTCCCGACCGCGATCTCGAGCATCAGCTCGTCGACGACCTCGAACAGCCCGTCCTCGACGACGTGCACGAGCCGCACGCGGGTCCCCGATCCCTCGGGCTGGAAGAACAGGAGCTCGTCCGCGCCGATCCCGAGCCCGGGGCCAGGGAAGGGCGCCGACGCGCTCGACAGCAGCGCGGCGTCGGCCGTCGCGCGCTCACCCGCGTTGCACACGCCGGACTGGCAACGATCACCGAGCGTACAGCCGTCGCCGTCGTCGCACAGCGTGCCGTCGGGCGCCGGCGTCGACACACAAGCGTCGCCCACGAGCGCGTCGCGTGTGCATGGGTCGAGGTCGTCGCACCGCGGATCGACCGGGACCCATGCATCCGGCGCGACCCACGCGTCCGAGCCGCCGTCCGGCGCGTGGCTCGCGTCGAGCCCCGCGTCGACCTGCTCGTGCGGGCCGTCGCACGCGGCGCACGCGAAGATCCACGTCAGCGCAACCGCTTCCCACGCACGACGTGTCTGCATGCGCTCGGCATGACGCGAGCGCGACGGAACCGTCAAGCGAGCGAGCGATGCCGCTCGCTCAGCGATGGCCCTTCTTCTGCAGCACGCTCTCGACGCGCTTGTCGAGCTCGTCGAAGTCGAACGGCTTGTCGAGGTGATCGTCGGCGCCATACAGGGGCGACGTCATCTCGTTGAGCCGCTCGCCGATGCCGGTGAGCATGATGACGCCGGTGCCCTCGAGCGACGCGTCCTCGCGGATCGCGCGGCACACTTCCCAGCCGCTCATGCCCGGCATCATCACGTCGAGCACGACGAGATCGGGCTTCTCGCGACGCGCGACCTTCAGCGCCTCTTCGCCGTCCGACGCCTCGAGGATCGTCGCGTCGAGGCGACGCAGGTGTCGCGTCACGAGCGCGAGGATCTCGATGTCGTCGTCAGCGACCAGGATGGTCGGCTTCTGCCTGCTCTTGTCGGCCATCGGGGAGCGAAACCTCCGAGCGGCCCGCATCCTCGGCGGGCACGGCTCGCCTGTCAATGGCTTCGCGAGCCGCCTCCCTTCGGGAAGTTTCGCGTGAAGCTACCCACGCTTGACCGACACGGATCCCGCAGAGCACGCTGCGACGCAATGTCCGGAGGAACCCCCGAATGAGGATTCGCCTCGCGCTCGCTTCGCTCCTCGCGCTGTCCATCGGGACCGGCTGCTCGCCGACCGTCGGTGACGCCTGTGACGACGCGCTCGCGCGGACTCCTTACTACGACCGGAATGGATCCCCGCTGTACTCGGGCCAGGCCTACATGGTCGAGCAGTGCGCCAGCTGCCACGGCGAGGACGCCGCGCTCGGCGCGCCCGAGGGCCTGAATTTCCCGGTCGGCCTCGTGAGCGGCGCGGGTGAGCAGGCGATCTCGGGCGGTCGCCGGCTGCTCTGGGCGCAGGCGAACGTGCACCGCCAGCGCGACCTCATCTACTCGCAGGTCGTCAACGGAGCGATGCCGCCGCGCGGCTTCGTGCCGGCGGGCGACTCGGCGTACGCCGACGCCGACGGCAACGTGCTGCCCAGCCTGCGCACCGCCGAGGGCCAGGAGGTGCTGCGCAACTGGCTCGCCTGCGGCTCTCCGGTGATCGAGCGGACCACCCCGCTCGCGCAGCCGTGCACCGCGCCCGGCGAGTGCCCGGTCACGAACTTCTGCGTGCTCGAGGATCCCGACCCGACGGACGAGATCGACCCGCGCAACCAGTGTCTGGCGGTCGGCGACATCGTCCCCGCGGCCGGCGGCGGCGTCGACTGCGAGGGCGAGCCCCAGGCGACGTGGTCGTGGATCTACACGTGCCTCTTCCAGGCGGATCAGACGTGCACCAGCGCGGCGTGCCACGGCGGCGGCGCGATGGGCGGCGCGCTCGCGATGCCCGACGCCGCGACCGGCTACGCGAACCTGTTCGAGGTCGAGTCGGAGCCCGCGGGCGCGTGCATGGGCCGCGTGCGCGTGGTCCCCGGCGATCCCGACGCGTCGCTGCTCGTCCACAAGGTCGAGATGGGCAACCCGATGTCGTGCGAGACGCCGATGCCGATCGGCCCGCCGCCGCTCTCGGAGGAAGAGGTGGGCATCATCCGCCAGTGGATCACCGACGGCGCGATGAACAACTGAGCCTGCTCGGCGCGTGATCGCAGCGGCGGCCGGTGTCCTCGGGGCACCGGCCGCTCGCGTTCCGTCGGCTGGACGCGCCGCGTCATCCGAGGGACAACCGCGGTCCTCCCGATGGCTGGCGAACGCGATCTCCTCACCGCTCTCTCGCAGCGTCCCGTGGTGTTCGACGGGGCGATGGGCACGCAGATCTACGAGCGTGGCGTGCTCTACACGCAGAACTTCGACCAGCTCTGCGTCACGCGCGCGGATCTCGTGAAGTCGGTGCACGCGGGGTATCTCGCCGCGGGCGCCGAGGTGCTCCAGACGAACACGTTCGGCGCGAACCGGTACCGCCTCGCGCTGCACAACCTCGAGGGACAGCTCGACGCGATCAACCGCGCGGGCGTGCGCATCGCGCGCGAGGTCGCGGGGGATCAGGCGTGGGTCGCGGGCTCGATCGGGCCGAGCGGGAAGATCCTGAAGAGCGTGCGCGCCGGCGAGCTCGACGAGCTCCGCGAGGCGTTCCGCGATCAGGCCGCGGTGCTTCTCGACGAGGGCGTCGACGCGCTGATCCTCGAGACGTTCCGCCAGCCCGAGGAGGTGCGGCTCGCGATCGAAGGCGCGAAGCTCGCGCTCGACGCGGCCCCCGAGGCGAAGCGCGGCCCGATCATCGCGAGCGTGTCGTTCGACTCGTTCGGCACGATGGCCGATGGAACCGGGCCCGAGGAGATGGCGCAGCGCCTCGTCGCGTGGGGCGCCGACGTGATCGGCGTGAACTGCGCCGACGGCCCTGCGGGCGTCTACGAGACCGCGACCAAGATGGTCGGCGCGGGCAGGCCGATCGTCGCGCAGCCCAACGCGGGTCTTCCGCGGCGCGTCGAGGGTCGCTTCGCGTACATGGCGACGCCCGACTACTTCCTCGTGTTCGCGCGACGGATGCTGAAGGCCGGCGTGCGCGGCATCGGCGGTTGTTGCGGGACCACGCCCGAGCACGTGCGCCAGATGGCCGCCGCGGCGCGCATGGTCGGCGCGACGGGCGAGGCGGGCGGTCCCGAGATCGTCTCGCTCGCGGGGGCGCACGAGCTGCGCGAGGCGACGCCGCAGGTCGCGCCCGGTGTGACGCGGATCTCGCTCGCGGAGAAGGGCCCGCTCGGCGCGAAGATCGGCAAGAAGTTCGTCGTCTCGGTCGAGGTGAACCCGCCCGCCGGGCTCTCGCCGCAGAAGGCGCTCGACGCGGCGCGCATGCTGCGCGACGGAGGCGTCGACGTGATCAACGTCGCCGACGGTGCGCGCGCGACCGCGCGCATGGGCAATTTCGCGCTCTGTCACCGCATCCAGGACGAGCTCGGGATGCCGGCGATCATGCACGTGACGACGCGCGACCGGAACCTGCTCGGGCTCGTCGCGCACTTGCTCGGGTGCCACGAGCTCGGCCTCACGAACCTCGTGGTGATCACCGGGGATCCGCCGAAGATGGGCGATTTCCCCGATGCGACGCCGGTCTACGACGTCGACTCGGTCGGGCTGCTCCGGTTGATCGACGGCATGAACCGCGGCTTCGATCCCGGTGGCAAGCCGCTCGGCGCGGCGACGCGCTTCCTGCTCGCGACCGGCGCGGAGCCGGCGGCGAAGGACTATCAGCGCGAGCTCGAGCGCCTGAAGAAGAAGCGCGAGGCCGGCGCCGAGGTCGTGATGACGCAGCCGGTCTACGACCCGGACGTGCTCGATCGTTTCCTGCGCGACGTCGCGCCGCTCGACATGCCGGTGCTCGTCGGCCTCCTGCCGCTCGCGAGCTATCGCAACGCGGAGTTCCTGCACAACGAGGTGCCGGGGATGAGCGTGCCGCACGAGATCCGCGAGCGGATGCGCAAGGCGGGCGCGGGTGAAGAGGCGCGCCGCGAGGGCGTCGCGATCGCGCGCGAGATGTTGCTCGCCGTGAAGTCGCGCGTCGCCGGCGCGTACATCATGCCGCCGCTCGGGCGATACGAGCTCGCGCTGCGCGTGATCGACGGCGTGGTGTGATCGCCGCGGTGGCGGGCGCGGGGTCGCGGCCCCATGCGTCGCCTCGATGAGCGAGCTCCACGTCTCGACGATGGGCGCCGGCGATCCCGTCGTCCTCCTGCACAGCGGCGGCATGTCGTCGCGCCAGTGGCGCAAGATCGCGGAGCGTCTCGCGCCCTCGCACCACGTGATCACGCCTGATTTCCTGGGATCGGGCGAGAGCCCGCCGCACGCCGAGCCCTTCGATCACGTGCAGGACGTCGAGGCGGTCGAGCGCGTGATCGATCGTGTCGGGGCGGTGCATCTCGTCGGGCACTCGTACGGTGGTCTCGTCGCGCTCACCGTCGCGCGGCGTCGTCCGTCGACGATCCGCTCGCTCGCGGTGTACGACCCGGTCGCGTTCGAGCTCGTGCGCGAGGCGAACGACGTCGAGGCGCTCGCCGATCTCGATCGTGCGGCGCGCGATCCGATCTTCACCGACGACACGCGCGGCGGCGGCGAGGCGTGGTACCGCGCGTTCGTCGAGTTCTGGAACGGGAAGGGCGCATGGGACGCGCTGCCGGCGGACCGACGCGCGTCGTTCCTGCGCGTCGGCGCGAAGGTGTACCTCGAGGTGCGATCGCTGATGCGCGACGCGACGCGCGCCGAGGCCTATCGCGCGATCACCGCGCCCACGCTGCTGATGCACGGAGCGCGGTCGCCGATCGTCGCGCATCGCATCGTCGCGATCCTCGGGCGCGCGATCGCGCGATCGAAGGTGCGCGCGATCGAGGGCGCGGGGCACATGGGACCGATCACCCACGGCGACGTCGTGGGGAGCGCGATCGCCGAGCACCTCGCGGCGAACGGATGAAGCGCGTCGTCGTCGACCGCCCGGGCGGGTACGAGCGACTACGCGTCGAGGCGGCGCGCGACCCCGAGCCCGTGCTCGACGAGGTGCGCGTGCGGGTGCGCGCGAGCGGCGTGAACTACGCGGACTGCGTGATCCGCATGGGGCTCTACGAGTCCGCGAAGCACTACGTCGGATATCCGATCACGCCGGGCTTCGAGGTCGCGGGCACGATCGACGCGGTCGGCTCGCTCGCGCGCGACGTCGCGATCGGCACCGAGGTGATCGCGGTGACGCGCTTCGGTGGATACGCGTCGCACGTCGTCGTGCCGCGCGCGCAGATCTTCGCGAAGCCGCGCGCGCTCTCGTTCGACGAGGCGGCGAGCATTCCTGCCAATTTCCTGACAGCGCACTGGGCGCTGCACGGGCTCGCGAAGGTGCGCCTGGGCGAGACGATCCTCGTGCACTCGGCGGCCGGCGGCGTCGGTGGTGCGCTCTCACAGCTCGGTCGTCGTGCGGGCGCGCGGGTGATCGGCGTGGTCGGTCGCCGCGAGAAGATCGACGTCGCACGCGGGCTCGGGTGCGACGCAGTGATCGACGCGTCGAGCGGCGACTGGGTCGCGCGGGCGCGCGTGCTCTCGCCGCGCGGGTACGAGATCGTGCTCGATGCGAACGGTGCGTCGACGCTGCGCGCGAGCTTCGAGCTGCTCTGCGCGCCGGGGCGCCTCGTGATCTACGGGTTCCACTCGATGCTGCCGCGAGGTCGTGGGCGTCCTTCGCTCGCACGGCTCGCGCGCACGTGGCTCGCGACGCCGCGCTTCGACCCGCTCGCGATGACGGGCACGAACCGCAGCGTGCTCGCGCTGAACCTCAGCTACTTGTTCGAGCAGCGCGCGATCCTCCACGAGGGCATGCGCGATCTGCTCGTCGCGTTCGAACGAGGTGAGCTCGTCGCGCCGCCGATCACGTGCTTCGCGCTCGACGACGTCGCGAGCGCGCATCGTGCGCTGGAGACGGGCGCGACCGTCGGCAAGCTCGTGCTCGTGGCTCAGCCGTAGCGCGCGACGAGATGGAACGCGCGCCCGCGCGCGGTCCGCACCGCGTGGAGGTCGGGCTCGGCGATGTCCCAGTCGCACGCGCTCGCGACGAGCGAGCCGTGCACGACGTCGCGGTGCGGCCGCTCGCGCATGTCGGTACCGCGGACGCGCGCGAGCCCGGGCGGCGGGGTGGAGAGCGCCGCCGCGATCACGCCGTGCGCGAGGTGCACGGACGCGATGGGTCCGTATGGGACGAGCAGCGCGCGTGTGTGTTGGCCGTGCAGCGCGAGCGCGTCGTGCGCGCCGAGCGTCGCGGCGAGCACGCCCACGATGCGCGCGTCGAGGCACTGCGCGGCGCGATCCCTCGCGCGCAGGATCGCGGCGTCGTCGAAGGGCGCGGACGGACCCTCGTCGGCGCTCGCGATCGCGACGGTGACGCCCACCGCGACCCGGAAGCATCCGTCGAACCCGCGGTACTCCTCGAAGCGCGAGAGATCGTGCGCGGGGACGAGCGCGAGGTCGTCGGGGACGATCGTCTGCCAGCGATCCCACGTCGCGAGGAACGCGTCGCCGAGGCCGCGGAACAGGAGCACGCGACCGAAGAGCAGTGCGCCGCCGGTCGCGTCGAGGAACGCGGGGGCCGGACGGGCAGGGTCGGCGAACGAGGGCGTGGCGCGCATCGCGATCTCCACGGAGCCATCTACGCGGTGAGCGGATGCTTCTACCCGCGCACGTTTGCTCCGCGCGTGCTGCGCGCCTAACCATTCGCGCGTGAAGACACGCTCCTTCGTGCTCCGGTGGATGGGCGCCGCGCTCGCGCTCCCGCTCGTGGGATGTCCCGGTGGCGTCTGCCCGGCGGTGCGCATCGAGGATCCGGCGACGGCGCTCGCCTCGTATCAGCAATCGCGCGAGACGCTGCGTGTGATGCGCGCGGAGGCGCGGGTCGATCGGCGCGACGAGGAGGGTCGCATCCGCGGCACGGTGATGATGTTCCTCGAGCGCCCCGATCGTGTGCGCTTCGACGCGATGACGCAGATGGGACCGGCCGCGATCCTCACGAGCGACGGGACCACGTTCGCGCTCACGGACCTGCGCGAAGATCGGTTCTACGTGGGCCCGACGTGCCCCTCGAACATCGAGCGCCTGCTGGGGATCCCGCTCGCCGGCGATGAGGTCGCGCTGCTGCTCACGGGCCAGACGCCGCGCATCGAGTCGACGCGATCCGAGATGCGCTGCGACGGCGGGACCTACCACGTGACGCTGCACGGGAACGACGGCCGCACGCAGCACCTCGCGCTCGAGGTGCGCCCCGAGGATCGCGAGCAGCCGCCCGAGCAGCAGCAGATGCGCCTGCGCGAGTCGCGCGTGAACGCGGCGAACGGCTCGCTCGAGTGGCGCGTGACGTGGGACGACTACCGCGCGGTGAGCGACCCGAGCGGCGGCGCGGCGGTCACGATGCCGTTCCGCATCCAGTTCGAGCAGCCCTCGCGCGGGATCGACACGCTCGTGCGCTTCGAGTCGATCGATCTGAACGCCGAGGTCCCGGCCGATGCGTTCGTGCAGGAGGCCCGCCCGGGCTTGCAGGTCGAGACGGTCCAGTGCGAGTGACCCTCGTGGTAGATTCGCGCGCCTGATGGCGGAACCGCTCCTCGTCGTCGAGGACCTCGTGACGGTGTTCGAGACCGACGAGGGCCCGGTGCGCGCGGTCGACGGAGTCTCGTTCGAGGTGCCGCGCGGCGGCACGCTCGCGCTCGTCGGCGAGAGCGGCTGCGGCAAGAGCGTCACGTCGCTCTCGATCATGGGGCTCGTGCCCGAGCCCGGGCACGTCGCCGCCGGGCGCATCCTGTTCGGTGGGCGCGATCTCGCGACGATGGACGAGCGCGCGATGCGCGCGCTGCGCGGCCGGCGCATCTCGATGATCTTCCAGGATCCGTCGAGCTCGCTGAACCCCGTGTACACGGTGGGCCGGCAGATCGAGGAGACGCTGCGCGCCCACCTCGCGATGAGCGCGAAGGCCGCGCGTGCGCGCGCGATCGAGCTGCTCGCGAGGGTCGGCATCCCCGCGCCCAGCGAGCGCATCGACGCGTATCCGCACCAGCTCTCGGGCGGCATGCGGCAGCGCGTGATGATCGCGATCGCGCTCGCGTGCGAGCCCGAGCTCCTGATCGCCGACGAGCCGACCACCGCGCTCGACGTGACGATCCAGGCGCAGATCCTCGAGCTCCTGGGCGCACTGCAGCGGGAGACCGGTACGAGCGTGATCCTGATCACCCACGATCTCGGCGTGGTCGCGGAGCTCGCGGACGAGGTCGTCGTGATGTACGCGGGGCGCGTCGTGGAGCGCGCGCAGAAGAGCGCGCTCTTCACCTCGCCGCGACACCCGTACACGCGTGGCCTGCTGCGCAGCGTGCCCTCGAGCACGGCCGTGTCGCGCGCCGCGCGCCTGCCGACGATCCGCGGCGTCGTGCCCGATCTGCGCGCGCTGCCCGCGGGATGTCGGTTCCAGGATCGCTGCGAGCACGCTGCGCCCGCGTGTCGCGATGCCGATCCCGCGCTCGTCGCGCTCACGATGGGCGCTGCGCCCGACGCGCTCTCGAGTCATCGCGTCGCGTGCGTGCGCGAGAGCGAGCTCGCGTCCGGCGCGCTCGCGACGCAGTCGCAGGAGACGGGTGTTGTCTGAGCTCGCCCCCGCCGTGGAGACCGAGCGCGCGCCGCTGATCGCGGTCGAGCGTCTGACCAAGCACTTCGCGCAGCGACGCGGGCTCTTCGATCGGACGTCGCGCGCGGTGCGCGCCGTCGACGGGGTCGATCTCGAGGTCGCGCCGGGCGAGACGCTCGGTCTCGTCGGCGAGTCGGGCTGCGGAAAGAGCACGCTCGGCCGGCTCGTGCTGCGCCTGATCGAGCCGACGTCGGGGCACATCCGCTTCGAGGGCCGCGAGATCACGACGCTCTCTCGCGAGCAGATGCGCCCGCTGCGGCGGCGCATGCAGATCGTGTTTCAGGATCCCTACGGCGCGCTCGATCCGCGGCTCACGATCCAGAGCGCGATCGGCGAGGCGCTGCGCGTCCACGGGCTCGCGCGCGGCGTGTACGAGGAGCGCGAGCGCATCGCGCAGCTGCTCGAGAAGGTCGGCCTGCGCGCCGATCACATGCGCCGCTATCCCCACGAATTCTCGGGCGGCCAGCGCCAGCGCATCGTCATCGCGCGCGCGCTCGCGGTCGATCCGCGCTTCGTCGTCGCCGACGAGCCGGTGAGCGCGCTCGACGTCTCGATCCAGGCGCAGATCGTCAACCTGCTGAAGGACCTGCAGGACGAGCTCGGGCTCTCGTACCTCTTCGTCGCGCACGACCTCGCGGTCGTGCGTTGGATGAGCCATCGCGTCGCCGTGATGTACCTCGGGCGCATCGTCGAGGTCGCGTCGTCCGACGCGATCTGGGAGACGCCGAAGCACCCGTACACGAAGGCGCTGCTCAGCGCAGTGCCGACGCCCGATCCCGGGTCGCGCCGCGCGCGCATCGTGCTCGAGGGCGACGTGCCGAGCCCGCTCGCGCCGCCGTCGGGGTGTCGCTTCCATCCGCGCTGTCCGATCGCGAAGAAGGGGCTGTGCGACGTCCGCGATCCGGCGCTCGAGGAGAAGCGCTCGGGCCATCGCGTCGCGTGCCACCTCGCGGAGTGATCGATTGCCCCTTGTGGCGCCCCCGCGCGTGCCCACGTACGGGCCTTCCGGGCCAAAGCAGCGAGGGGGCGACAGTGGGGGGACCACCGCATGTGGATCGTGGAGGCGTGCTCGTCGCGGTGATCGACGAGGACCCGTGGGCGGTGCGGAGCGTGAACGGCGTGTTGCGTGATGTCGGCTTCCGTACGCTCGGCTTCAGCTCGCCGCTCGCGGCGCTGGAGATCCTCGTCCCGCGGCGCTTCGACGTGGTGATCACCGAGCACCGCATGAAGGAGCTCTCGGGCGCGCAGCTGAGCTCGCTCGCGCGCGAGCGGATGGGTGACGAGCGACCCGGCTTCGTGCTCCTCACGCGGTCGCTGCTGTCGGTCGAGGGCAGCGAGCGCGAGCTCTTCGACGCGTGCCTCGCGAAGCCCTTCCAGGTGATGGAGCTCGTCGCGGCGATCGAGCAGTCGGTGATGGCGCGGCCGCGGAAGTCCTCGCGCCCTCGGCCCGCGACCGGCGCGCGCTGGCTGCACGGCACCCCGAAGGGAAAGACCGCGAGCTGAGAGCGCGTCAGCGCACCGCCGCGATGATCTCTCGAGCGGGCGGTCGCGACGTGAGCGCGTGCTCGAGCTCGCGCAGCGAGAGCGCCCAGCTCACGTCCGCATCGGAGCCCGGCGCGGCGCGAGTGAGGATGCGAGCGTCGTAGCAGTCACACGTGCGCACGATCGCCTCGCGAAGCGCGTCCTTCAGGTCGAGCGTGTCGGCGAGCCGCTCGAGGTCCCGCACGCAGCGCGCGATCTCGCGACGCAGCTCGTGCTCGTAGGTGCGCAGCGGCCGGAGTCCTGCGGGCGTCGTCAGCGCTTCGAGGTCGAGTCGGAACTCGAGATCCAGCAGCTGTCGCGCGACGTGGCGGGCGCGACCTCGAGCGAACGAGAGGACCATCGCCGTCTGCCCGAACCGCATTGCAGAACCTCCGCGGCGGGACGGGTGCAGTGTATGTGCCGCGCTCCGAGCTCGTCGTGTGCTCGCCGCGCGGTGCTCTCCGTGCGCGGATGGGGCGCGATCACCAGTCGCTGGCGGCCGGTCTGCGCGCGAGCTGTCCGCGCGGCAGCGCTTCGCGCGGCGCGCTCTCGTCGCTCGCGAGCTCGAGCGGGAGCTCCGCGACGAGATCCTGCGTGATGCGGCGCCAGGTCGCCCAGTCGTGCCGCCCTTCGACGACGAGCTGGTGATCGGCAGCGACCTCGCCCGCGAGGAGACGCTGCGCGTCCGCGAAGCGATCGTCGCGACCGAACGCGAGCCAGAGCGGGGGCATGCGATCGGGGTGCATGCCGTAGCCCGCGAGCCATCGCCACACCGGACGCGGATCGTGGAGCACGCGCGAGTAGCGGCAGGGGCGATCCGGTGTCGCACGCGCCCATGCGACGAGGCCACCGTGCCTCGCGAGCTCGCGCTCGAAGCGCTGCGCGAACCCGGGCGTGCCGAGGTACGGAGAGACGAGCACGAGCCCGTCGATGTCCTCGGGGTGCTCGCGCGCGGTGAGCACCGCCGCGAGCGCGCCCATCGAGATCCCGACGAGCCACACCTGTCGGTATCCGCGACGCCGCGCCTCGAGCACGACGTCCTCGTGGACGCGATCGACGACGGACTCGTCGCGGTAGTCGTAGAGGTGGAGCGACATCGCGACGACGTCGCAGGTCGGTCGCGCGCGATGGATCTGATCGACGACGCCCTGTCGCTCGAACGCGTCGGGATCGTCGAAGAAGCCGGGCAGCAGCACGAGCAGGCACGACGCGCGCGCCTCGGCGCCGCCCCAGTGGTAGTGGAGCGCGGGCACCGGTCGCGAGGGCGACCGCAGGAGGTATCCGCAGCCCGCCATCGAAGTCGTGAGCGCGAGGACCAGCGCGAGGTGAGTCGCTCGATGCGCGGCCAGGCGAGCGGACGAACGGGATCGCGTGGTCGCTCGCACGGCGCGCGGGCGGTGCACGCGAGGTGCCGTGAGGCGAGCGTTGTCGCGCCTGTGGCACCCCGGCGCGGGCGAGGCGAATCGCTCCACGTGCACGCGACCGCCACGTCGGAAAATAGCGGGTTCCCGAGGCGGAATGCACGTTGCTTTGGCACTTCGCCACGAGGAGCCATGCCGCACCCGAAGCGAGCCGTCGCGATGTGCACGATCGTCCTCGCGACGAGCGCCGTGTGGGAGGTTCCAGCGCGCGCGCAGGACGGCGAGGCCACGCGTCTCTTCGAGGAGGGCGTCGCGCTCCGCGAGGCGGGCGACAGCGTGGGCGCCATCGAGCGCCTGCGTCGCGCGCACGCGCTCGATCCCGGAGATCGTACTGCGTACAACCTCGCGGCGGCGCTCGTCGATCGCGGCGATTTCGTCGAGGCGCAGCGCCTCCTGCGTCGCGTCGTGGCGCGCCAGCGCGATCTCCTCGTCGCCGACGCCGCGCGCGAGCTCCTCGCGAGCGTCGACGCGCAGGTCGCGTCGGTGCAG
Source organism: Sandaracinus amylolyticus (assembly GCF_000737325.1). Taxonomy (NCBI): domain Bacteria; kingdom Pseudomonadati; phylum Myxococcota; order Polyangiales; family Sandaracinaceae; genus Sandaracinus; species Sandaracinus amylolyticus. Next base: position 5,020,384 of record NZ_CP011125.1, on the reverse strand, counting down.
CTGCGCATCGCGAGCCTGCAGCCGACGCACGCGCTCTTCGTCGACGGCGCGGCGACCGATCCGGGCGCGGGCGCGCGCGAGATCTCGCTCGATCCCGGGCGCCATCGGCTCGAGGTGCGCGACGATCGCGGCGTGGTGCTCGCGCGGACCGACGTCGAGCTGCGCGAGGGCGAGCGCCGCGCGGTGGTGCTCCACCCGGTCGCGTCGGCGCGCGCGTCGTCGTCGGCGGCGCGCGCGGATGCGAACGGCGCGCGCGAGCGGAGCGCGACCAGCCCGCAGGAACCGGCGAGCGGTGGAGACGACGCGTGGGTCTGGGTCGGCGTGGGCGCGGGGATCGCGGCGGCGGTCGCGATCGGCGTCGCGATCGCGGTGCTCGCGCTCGGCGGGCAGAGCGGGGGAACGGCGCAGCCGAGCGATCTACCGCCGGTGATCGTGCGAGGTCGCGATGGTTGATCGGCGCGCGTGGGCGATCGCGATCGCGATCCTCGTCGGGTGCCGCAACGACCCCACGCGCATCGTCGTGATCGCCGACTCCGACCTGCCGGTGCCCGAGTCGATCGACGGCGTGCGCTTCGTCGTCGATGCGCGCGATATCGGCGGCGACGTGGTCACGCGCGAGGTCGATCTCACCACGACGCCGCTGCCGCTGGTGCTCCCGGTCGTGCACGACGGAGGGCCGCACGGGCCCGTCACGATCGAAGCGCACGCGCTCGACGGCACCGCCGCGATCGTCTCGCGCGCGGCGCGCCTCGCGTTCTCTCCGTCGCGCTCGATCGCGCTGCACCTCGTGCTCTCGTCGTCGTGCGCGATGCGTCAGTGCGACGCGTCGCAGACCTGCGTGGACGGCGCATGCGCGCCGATCGACGTGGCGGACGGCGCGCTGCCCGAGTGGACCGGCCGCGATGCGCTCACGCCGATCACGATGGGCGAGCCCGATGCGTCGACGCCGATCGGTCCGATGGGTGACGCGGGCGCGGGCGACGCGTGGACCGCCCCGCCGGCCGATGCGGGCCAGTGCGCCGCGGGATGCGCGTGCCGGCAGACGTGCGATTCGGCGTGCACGTGCAGCGAGGGGTGCGACTGCACGCTCTCCTGCCCGGGCGGCGGCGACTGTCAGGACATGAGGTGCGACGGCGCCGACTGCCGCTACGAGGTGCGCGGCGCGTCGAACGTGAAGGGACGCTGCGAGCACGGCGCACGGTGCACGATCGACGCGGTCGGCGTGTCCAACGTGTTGCCCTTCGAGTGCCGCGACACGTCGCGCTGCGATCTCGACTGCTCCGGCACCTCGAATTGCGAGCTGCGCTGCGATGGATCGGCGTCGTGCCTGCTGCGCTGCGACGGCGAGTGGGGCGAGGACTGCGTGCTCGCGTGCAATGGCACCCAGACGCGGTGCGCCGACGACCTCGTCGTGTGCAACCGCGCGTGTCCGTGAGCGGCGCGTGGCGCGCTCTCGCGCACACGAGGTGACCTGCCACGCCCCGGGTCACGTGCTCGACCTCGCTTCCGCGACGAGACGAGGCATTCGGGCTCGGTACGCAGACTGCAACGTGCGCGGCCGGGGCGTGACGACGCGGGGGGGACGCGCGTCGCGCTTCGGGAGGCTCGGAGTCATGCCGCAAGCGGAGACCGCATCGGAGGAGATGGCTCGCTCGGACGAGAGCTCGCTCGTCGCGTCCGGCGAGCGCCCGACGGCGGACGCACCCGATCGAGATTCATCGCCCGCGTGGCGCGGAGTGTCGGCATCGCCGGCTCCACGCGCGTCGTACGAGGAGCCGATCGCGCCGGGCACCGTGATCGCCGGTCGCTTCCGGGTCGGTCGCGCGCTCGGGCGCGGTGGCCACGGCACCGTGTACCAGGCGGAGCACGTGTCGCTCGGCTATCCGGTCGCGGTGAAGGTCCTGCACGCGGGCTTCGGGCTCGACGCGCGACGTCGTGCGCGCTTTCGTCGCGAGGCGCTGCTCGGCGCGCGGCTCCGGCATCGCAACGTCGTCTCGATCCTCGACGCTGGCGAGCTCGAGGACGGCGCGCCCTTCCTCGTGATGGAGCACGTCGACGGCGCGGACCTCGAGAGCGTGATCGACCGCTCGCGGCTCGACGCCGCGGCGACGATCGAGATCGGCGTGCAGCTCCTCGCCGGGCTCACCGCGCTCGGAGAGCGCGGCGTGATCCACCGCGACATCAAGCCGAGCAACGTCATGCTGCAGCGCTGCGTCGACGGCTACGTCGAGGTGAAGCTGCTCGACTTCGGGATCTCGAAGGCGATGCGCAGCGAGATCGCGCTCGAGACGCTCACCGCGGACGACTGCGTGCTCGGCACGCCGCAGTACATGCCGCCCGAGCAGGTGCGCGGGGAGCCGCTCGACGTGCGCGCGGATCTCTACTCCGTCGGGTGCGTGCTCTACGAGTGTCTCGTCGGCGATCCGCCGTTCGACGCCGAGACGCCGGGCGGTGTCCTCGCGCGCGTGCTCACCGAGCGCGCGAAACCGGTGCGCGAGGTGCGCCCCGACGTGCCCGCGGTGCTCGCGGTGGTGATCGATCGCGCGCTCGCGCGCGACGCGGCCGATCGCTGGCGTCATCCCGCGGAGATGTCCGAGGCGCTGCGCGCGGCGGCGCAGGAGCTCGGCCTGCCGCTCGGCATCGACGCGTGGAGCAGCGTGGACCGCGAGGCGTCGCCGCTCCTCGGCACGATGCCGATCGCGCTGGTGCAGCGCGCGTCGGCGCCGCCTCCGCGTGCGTCGTCGCCGAGCGCCGAACCGCGTCCTGCGCCCGTCACCGGCACCTCCGCGGCATGGGCGCGCCTCGGGCTCGCGCGCGTGCGCACGCCGTCGCGCCGCTGGCGTCGCGCCCTCGCGGGCGCCGTCGCCGTGCCGGTCGCCCTCGGGATCGCGGCTGCGACGTGGGGCGCCGACGATGGCACCAGCGCGCCCGCGATCCGCGCTGCCGCCGCCGCTCCGCGCGCCGACGTGATCGCGCCCGCCAAGCCGTCGCACGTGCCCAGTGTCGTCGCGGAGGCGCCGCCGGCGATCGAGCTCGAGGCACCGGCCGTCGCGGAGCTGCTCGCGCCGGAGCCCGACGCCGTCGACGACGAAGCGCCCGCGCAGGATCGTGAGCGCAGCCGTGCGCGCCGCCATCGCGACGTCGACGTCGGCGCGCTCGAGAGCCGCGCGCTGCAGGCGTTCGTGGCGGGCCGCGAGCGCGAGGCGCTCGGCGTGTACCAGCGCGCGACCGAGCTCGCGCCCGACCGCGCGAGCGCGTGGCGCGGGTTCGGCCTCGCGGCCGCGGCGGTGGGCGATCGCGGGACCGCGTCGCGCGCGCTGCGTCGCTACCTCGAGCTCGCGCCCGGCTCGCGCGATCAGCGGATCATCGAGCAGCGCCTCGCGCAGCTCGCGCCCTGAGCGTCATCGCTCGGGGAAGCACGAGGCGAGCAGCTCGGCGAGATCCTCCGCGCCGAACCCGGGCTCCATGCGGTGCAGCGCGGTGCGCGCGACCCGCGCGAGCTCGCGCGCGCTCGCGAGCCGCGCGTCCGCGTTGGGCCGCAGCGCGCGCGCGACCACGTCGTCGATCTCCGCGGGCACGTCGGGCCGGATGCGCGAAGGAGCCTCGAACACGCCGGCCTTGATCATCATCGCCGCCTGCAGCACGTCGCCCGGCACCATGCGCCGCTGCGCGAGGCACTCCCAGAGCACGGTGCCGAGCGCCCAGACGTCGGTGCGCGCGTCGACCCACACGCCGTCGAGCTGCTCGGGCGACATGTACGCGATCTTCCCGAGGCGCGTGCCGATCGTCGTCATCATCTCGTGATCGGCGCTCTTCGCGAGACCGAAGTCGCTGACCTTCACCTCGCCGTCCCACGAGAGCAGGACGTTCTGCGGCGACACGTCGCGATGGACGATGCCGAGCGGCTGACCCGCGTCGTCGGTGCGTCGATGCACGTAGTCGAGCGCCGCGGCGCACTGCGACACGATCGCGAGCGCGTGCGCGACCGGCATGCGATCGCGCAGCTCGCCGAGCCGCGTCAGCAGCTGCGCGAGGGTGATGCCCTCGACGAGCTCCATCGCGAGGTAGCGCTCGCCGCCCTCGGGCGTGGCGACGGTGCCGAAGTCGAGCACCTGCACGAGGTTCGGATGCACCAGCCGCGCGTTGGTGCGCGCCTCCGCGACGAAGCGCGCCTCGAGCCGCGAGTCCTGGCGGAAGCGCGGGTGCATGCGCTTGAGCGCGACGACCTTGCGGAAGCCCTGCTCGCCGATGCGCTCGGCGCGATACACCGACGCCATCCCGCCGGTGCCGAGCGGGGCGATCACGCGGTACGGGCCGATCTGCTCGGGCTGGCTCGAGAGCCGCAACGTGGAGCCAGCATCGAGGCTCGCGCCCGGGGAGGTCAAGCGCCTTGGAAGAACCCGGGTTTCCGAGTGTTGCAAGCGCCGCGAGCTGCGTGTAACCCCCGGGGCCGAAGGCAGACGAGGCGCATGTACACCGACGTCCGAGCGATCAACGAGATGGTCCAGCGCGAGAGCGCGTTCGTCGATCCGATCCTGCACGAGGTCAGGAAGGTGATCGTCGGCCAGGACGAGATGATCGAGCGGATCCTGATCGGCCTGCTCACCGGCGGTCACGTGCTGCTCGAGGGCGTCCCCGGCCTCGCGAAGACGCTGACGGTCAAGACGGTCTGCGACACGATCAGCGCGCACTTCCAGCGCATCCAGTTCACGCCCGACATGCTGCCCGCCGACGTCGTCGGCACCGTCATCTACAACCAGCAGAAGGGCGAGTTCACCGCGAAGAGGGGCCCGATCTTCGCGAACCTCGTGCTCGCCGACGAGATCAACCGCGCCCCCGCGAAGGTGCAGAGCGCGCTGCTCGAGGCGATGCAGGAGCAGCAGGTCACGATCGGCGACACGACGTTCCCGCTCGATCAGCCGTTCATGGTCATGGCGACCCAGAACCCGGTGGAGCAGGAGGGCACGTACCCGCTCCCGGAGGCGCAGGTCGATCGCTTCATGCTCCACGTGAAGGTCGGCTACCCGACGCGCGACGAGGAGAAGAAGATCATGTCGCGCATGGCGCAGGCGGCGCTCGGCCCGAAGCGCAAGCGCGGCTCGACGGAGCCGGCCGTGAACGATCCGCTCGCGGTCGCGGCAGTCGCGACGCCCGAGCAGGTGCTCCGCGCGCGCGAGGTGATCGGCCACATCATCGTGGACGAGAAGATCAACGACTACATCGTCGACGTCGTGATCGCGACGCGCGAGCCGAAGAAGGCGGGGCTCAAGGATCTCGTCGGGATGATCGCGCACGGTGCGTCGCCGCGCGCGTCGATCGCGCTCAACCTCGCGGCGCGCGCGCACGCGTTCGTGCGGCACCGCGGGTACGTGACGCCCGAGGACGTGAAGGCGGTCGGCCCCGACGTGCTGCGCCACCGCATCATCCTCACGTACGAGGCCGAGGCCGAGGAGCTCACGAGCGAGCAGGTCGTGCGGCGCATCTTCGACACCGTCGAAGTTCCTTGAACGATCGTTCATGAACTCCTCGCGATGATCCCTCGGGAGCTCATCAAGAAGCTGCGGACGATCGAGATCCGCACGTCCCGGCTGGCGAACGAGCAGCTCGCGGGCGGCTATCACTCGGTCTTCAAGGGACGCGGCATGGCGTTCAGCGAGGTGCGCCAGTACCAGCCGGGCGACGACGTGCGCTTCATCGACTGGAACGTCAGCGCGCGCATGAACGAGGTCTACGTCAAGGTCTTCTCCGAAGAGCGCGAGATGACCGTGATGCTCCTCGTCGATCTCTCGGAGAGCGAGCGCTTCGGGAGCGTCGCGCGGCCGAAGGTCGAGACCGTCGCCGAGGTCGCCGCGCTCCTCGCGTTCAGCGCGATCAAGAACAACGATCGCGTCGGGCTGATCCTCTTCACCGATCGCGTCGAGCGCTACGTGCCGCCCAAGAAGGGCAAGGGTCACGTGATGCGCGTCGTCACCGAGATCCTGAACGCGAAGCCGAAGGGGAAGGGCACCGATCTTCGCGTCGCGCTCGACCTGCTCGGCGGCGTGCAGCGACGTCGCGCGGTCGCGTTCCTGGTGAGCGATCTGATCGCGAAGGACTGGGAACGCAGCCTGCGCATCGCGTCGGCGCGCCACGATCTCATCCCGGTGCAGGTGGTCGATCCGCGCGAGGAAGAGCTGCCCGACGTCGGCTGGGCGCTCGTCGAGGATCTCGAGAGCGGCGAGCTGCTCGAGGTCGACACGAGCGATCCGGCGGTGCGTCGTGCGTACGCGTCGCGCGTCGCGAAGGAGCGCGCGATCCGCGAGCAGCTCTTCGGTCGGCTCGGCGTCGACCACGTCACGGTGCGCACCGATCGTCCGTACGTGCCGGCGCTGGCGGAGCTCTTCCGGCGCCGCGAGAAGCGCATGAAGGGATACGGATGAGCGCGCGCATCTCGCTGCTCGCGCTGTCGTTGCTGCTGATCGCGGGCTCGGCTCGCGCGCAGGACGCGGGCTCGCGCGCATCGGATGCGGGCGCGACGAGCGACGCGGGCGTCGCCCCGCCGATCGACGACGCGATCGAAGCGGACATCGACGCCGAGCGCGAGCTTCCGGAGGGACATCGCCCCGAGGTCTCGCTCGTGATCGAGCCGCGCGAGGGGCTCGTCACCGGCGACGTCGTGCACGTGCTGATCACGGTGCGTCTGCCCGAGGGCGACGACGTCGCGGTGCCGCGCCAGCCGTTCGGGCCGTTCGAGCTGCACGCGCAGGATCATCGTGACCGCCCGATCGACGGTGGGCGTCGCGAGTACGAGTTCGAGATCGATCTGCTCGCGCTCGAGCCGGGCGAGCACGAGCTGCCCGCGCTGCGACTGCGCGTCGTGACCGCCGACGGAACGGTCGGCGCGGTGCGCACGGAGCCGCAGCGCATCGTGATCGGATCGCTCATCGCGAACGAGCCCGACGCGCAGCCGCGCCCGCCGTCGCCGCCCGTCGCGGTGATGCAGGACGACTACACGCTCGCGTGGGTGCTCGGGATCCTCGGCGGGATGCTGCTCACGGCGCTCGCGACGTGGCTGATCGCGCGGTGGTGGAGCCGTCGTCCGAAGAAGGCCGCGCCGCCTCCGCCGCCGCGACCCGCGTGGGAGAGCGCGCTCGCGAAGCTCGACGCGCTGCGGAAGAAGAGCGCGACGATGCTCGAGAACGGCGAGCACGTGGCGCTCGTCGACGGCATCAGCGACGCGCTGCGCGAGTACCTCGGCGCGCGGTTCGACTTCAACGGGCTCGAGAGCACGACGGATGAGGTCATCGCGCGGATGCGCGCGGCGCGCCCGACGGGCTCGACGGTGCAGGAAGTGACCGCGCTGCTCGGTGACTGCGATCTCGTGAAGTTCGCGAAGGCGGTGCCCTCGCAGGACGAGTGCGAGCGGATGATCGACGGCGCAGTGCGCGTCGTGCGGACGACGATGGCGACCAGCGCGCCCGCGATCGCGCCGCACGCCCCGGGCCCGCCGGCGGGTGCGGGTGCGACGGCGACGGCGGGTGCGACGGCGACGGCGGGTGCGACGGGGACGGCGAGTGCGGGTGCGGCTCCGGTTTCGAGTGCGCCTGCGGTTTCGAGTGCGCCTGCGGTTTCGAGTGCGCCTGCGGTGGTCGAGCCGCCGGTGCCCGTCGAACCTCCGAGCGAAGCCGCGCCGGTCGTCGTCGACACGACCACGCCCGCCGTCGAGGCCCCGGTCATCGTGGCGCCTGACGCTTCGATCCTCGCGCCCTCGGTCATCGCGCGACCGATCCCGGTCACGCGCGAGTCGCCCGCGATGACGTCGGTGTCGTCGCCGCCGCCCGAGCCGCCGCGTGGTGCGCCGATCACGCTGCCGCTCGTCGTCGCGTCCCCCGACGCGCTCTCGCCGGTGCTCACCGCGTCGGTGCTCGGTGCGGTCGAGTCGCGCGCGCTCGATCCCGACTTCGACGGAACCGTGATCGTCACGCTGAGTCCGTCGCTGCCCGACGAGCACGCGGCGCGCCAGGCGCTGCGCAGCGTGCACGCCGAGCTCACGTCCACGCTCGCGACGCGCCGCACGGCGAACGGTGCGCGCGTGCGTCTCGTGATCGAGCACCTGCACGAGTCGGCGCGCGACGCAGCGCTCGAAGGGCGCGAGCCGCGCAAGACGATCTACGACGCGCCCGCGCATGCCACGCTCACCGGCAACGCGTTCGATCGCGGCGGCAGGGAGGGCTCGTCGTGAAGCCCTGGGTGCGCATCCTCGCGACGATCGGGTGGACCTTCGCGTTCCTCGTCCCGGTCGCGTACGTCTGCGCGTGGGCGATCGAAGGGCACTACGAGGTGCCGCTCGAGGCCGGGTCGTTCCGGTTCGAGCGACCGTGGGCCGCGCTGCTCCTCGTCGCCGCGCCGCTCGTGTGGCTCGCGCGCGCCTGGCTCCACCACGAGCACGCGCCGCGCATCCTGCTCTCGCGCACCGGCGATCTCGCGAAGGTCGCGCGCGGCGGGCTGCGTCTCTGGGCCGCGCCCGCGCTCGTCGGCATGCGCGTGGTCGCGGTGCTGCTGCTCGTGCTCGGGCTCATGGGCCCGCAGTCGATCCACGCGCGCGACTCCGCGGAGATCGAGGGCATCGACATCGTGCTCACGCTCGACGTCTCGCTCTCCATGCAGGCGGGCGACATCCAGCCCAACCGCTTCGAGGCGATGCAGGACGTCGTCGACGACTTCATCCGCCGTCGCCCCAACGACCGCATGGGCGCCGTCGTGTTCGGGCGCGACGCGTACACGCTGCTGCCGCTGACGACCGACAAGGAAGCGCTGCGCGGGATGATCGCGGAGCTCGAGCTCGGCATGGTCGACGGACGCGGCACCGCGATCGGCAACGCGCTCGGCACCGCGCTCAATCGACTGCGTCGCTCCGAGGCCGAGAGCCGCGTCGTCATCCTGCTCACCGACGGCGACTCGAACAGCGGCAACGTCTCGCCCGATCAGGCGGCCGAGTTCGCACGAACGATGGACGTGCGCGTCTACACGATCCTGATGGGCCAGGACGAGTCGGCGCGGGTGCAGGCGGGCACCGACGTGTTCGGCCGTCCGCTCTGGGATCGCGGCAACTTCCCGATCAACCCCGAGCTCATGCGTCGTCTCGCGGAGCGCACCGGTGGCGAGTCGTTCGTCGCGTCGGACCGCCGCGGGCTCGAGCAGAGCTTCCACTCGATCCTCGATCGCCTCGAGCGCAGCGAGATCGAGGACACCGGGCGCGTCTACGGGGAGCTCTTCCCGGCGCTCGTGGTGCCCGCGCTCGCGCTGATGGTGCTCGAGCTGCTGCTCGCGTCGCTCTGGCTGCGGAGGTGGCCGTGAGCTGGCGCGACTCGGACGTGCTCTGGCTGCTCGCGATGGTGCCGCTCCTCGCGGGGCTGCCCATCTTCGCGTTCTGGCGTCGTCGTCGCGCGATGGAGCGCTTCGGCGACGAGGGCACGGTGCGCGCGCTCGTCGCGGGGCGCTCGGGGCCGTGGCGCGCGACGCGCGCGGTGCTCTGGGTGCTCGCGATCGCGCTGACGATCGTCGCGCTCGCGGGGCCGCAGTGGGGGAGTCGAACGCGCGTGCTGCGCAAGCGCGGCATCGACGTCGTGATCGCGCTCGACTTCAGCAAGAGCATGCTCGCGCGCGACGTGCGGCCGAGCCGCATCGATCGCGCGAAGGCCGAGGTCGTGCGCTTCGTCGAGGAGCTCGACGGAGATCGGGTGGGCGTCGTCGCGTTCGCGGGCGAGACGATGGAGTTCCCGATGACCACGGACTACGCGGCGCTCGCGTTGTTCCTGCAGGACCTCGGGCCCTACGACATGCCGGTCGGTGGCACCGCGATCGCGCGCGCGCTGACCGCGGCGGAGCGCCTGCTCGAGCGCGCGGGGCGTCGCGGTGGGGGCGCGGCGGAGGCTCCGCCCGAAGAGGGGACGCAGCGCTCGCGCGTCGTGATCCTCATGACGGACGGCGAGGATCACGAGGGCAACCCGGTCGAGGTCGCGCAGCGCCTCGCGGAGAACGGCGTGCGCGTGTACGTGGTCGGCATCGGATCGCGCACGGGCGAGCCGATCCCGACCTACGCGCCGGACGGGACGTGGACGGGCTATCTGCGCGACGAGCAGGGACAGCTCGTGCAGACCGCGCTCACCGAGGACAACGAGCGACAGCTGCGCGAGATCGCCGAGGCGACGGGCGGTCGCTACTTCGCGGCGGGCCGCGGTGGTGTGGGCGTGGATCAGATCCGCGCCGAGATGCGGCAGATGCACCAGGACGAGCAGCGGACGCGTCGGGTGACTGTGCAGGAGGATCGCTACGCGCTCCTGCTCTTCCCGGCGTTCCTGCTCTTCGTGCTCGAGGCGCTGCTGCCCGACGCGTGGACGGGACGCTGGCGACGGCGCAGGACGGAGGCGGGACGATGACGACGCGCACCGTGCTCTTCTCGATCGGGCTCGCGATGATGGCGGCGATGCCGGCGCGCGCGTCGGCGTGGGAGCTGTTCCGGAGCGAGAACGGCGACGTGCGCGAGGGCAACGAGCTCCTCGCGGCGGGCGATCACGCGGGCGCGCTCGCGGCGTACGACCGAGCAGCGCGCGCGCTGCCCAGCGAAGCGGGCGTGCACCTCGATCGCGGGCTCGCGCTGCTCGCGGCGGGTCAGCTCGATCCGGCGCGCGAGGCGCTGCGGCTCGCGACCGAGCCTCCCGCGAGCCGCGAGATCCGCGGGGCAGCGCACTACAACCTGGGCCTCGCGTTCTACCAGCAGGCGGACGCGGCCGCGGGCGAGGAGAACCACGAGGAAGCGCAGCGCCTGTTCCGCGAGGCCGCGGACGCGTTCCGCAGCTCGCTGCGTCAGGTGCCCGGGAACCGCGATGCTGGCTGGAACCTCGAGCTCGCGCTGCGGCGCATCCGCGAGCAGGAGGAGCAGCAACAGCAGCAGGACCAGCAAGAGCAGCAGGACCAACAGGACCAGCAGCAGCAGGACCAACAGGACCAGCAGCAGCAGGACCAACAGGACCAGCAGCAGCAGGACCAACAGGACCAGCAGCAGCAGGACCAGCAGGACCAGCAGCAGCAGGACCAACAGGACCAGCAGCAGGACCAGCAGGACTCGCAGCAGCAGGATCAGCAGGACGACTCGTCCGACTCCGGCGAGCGCGACGATCAGCAGCAGCAGGACTCTCAGGACTCGCAGCAGCCCGGTGAGAGCCCCGAGGGGCAGCGCGAAGATCAGCCGAGCGGCGAGAGCGAGTCGGAGGCCTCGGGCACCCAGGAGCGCTCGCTTCCGCCCGACATGGAGCGCGTGCTCGATGCGCTGCAGGACGGTGAAGAGAACCTCGAGCGCTCGATGGCGCGCGCTCGCGGACAGCGCGAGCAGCGGCGCGTGGAGCGCGACTGGTGACGATGCGTCGCGCGCTCTCGCCGTTCGCTGCCGCGTGCTTCGTGCTCGCGCTCGCGCCGGTCGCGGTGCGCGCGCAGTCGGCGAACGTGACGATGAGCGCCGATCGCACGCAGGTGAACATCGGGGACACGTTCCGCCTGCAAGTGCGCGTCGACGTCAGCAACGCGCAGGCGCCGCAGCCCGAGCTGCCGGACCTCTCGGCGTTCGACGTGCTGAGCCAGCAGGTCTCGCGCCCGATGCAGTTCAGCTTCGGGTTCGGCTCGCAGACGCAGGTCGTGCAGTCGACGGCGGTCTACCTGTTCGTGCTGCGCGCGAGCCAGCCCGGGCGCTTCGATCTGCGCGCGCCGCGCGTGACGATCGAAGGCCGGGAGTACGTCGGCAACGCGCTCACGATCGTCGTCGGTGGCGCCGGCTCGCCGCAGGGGCAGCAGCAACCACAGCCGCAGCCTCAACAGCCGTCCTCGGCGCCGCCGACCGGCACGCTCGACGGCGCGATCTACGACGATCAGGCGTTCCTGCGCACCGTGGTCGATCGCTCCGAGGCGCGGCCAGGCGAGCAGATCACCGTCACGCTCTACCTCTACGTGCGCGGCGCGCTGCGCGGCTCCCCGACGATCACGCGTGAGCCCACGACCGACGGGTTCTGGGTGCACGATCTGCTGCCGCCCGCGCGCACGCTCGACGCGACCACGCAGGTCGTCGGGTCGGTGCCGTTTCGCGTGTACGTGCTGCGCCGGTTCGCGGCGTTCCCGCTCCGCGAGGGTGATCTCACGATCGGCGCGCCGACCGTCACGATCCCGATGGGCAGCGTGTTCGACATCTTCGCGGGCGGTCCGCAGCCCGACGTCGAGCGCACCGGCGTGCCGCTCACCGTGAGCGTGCGACCGCTGCCCGACGAAGGCCGACCCCCCGGCGAGGTGCACGTCGGTCAGCTCGGCCTCGAGGCGTCGCTCGATCGCACGCAGGTGCCGACCGGCGACGCCGTCACCCTCACGCTGCGCGCGACGGGCAGCGGTCACGTGCAGGCACTGCGCATCGAAGGTCCGCAGCTCGACGGGCTCCGCGTGCTCGCGCCGCAGACGCGCGACGAGATCAGCGCGCCGGGCGATCTCGTCGCGGGCACGCGCACGTTCGAGTGGCTCGTCGTGCCGGAGCGCGAGGGCACGTACACGATCCCGCCGTTCCGCGTCGCGACGTTCGATCCCGCGAGCGGTGCGTACCGCGTCGTCGAGAGCGCGCCGATCACGCTGATGGCGGCCGGCAATCCGGTCGGCGGATCGATCCCGAGCGCGCAGAGCGACGAGGCGAGGCCGGCACCGCCCGACGCCGAGCACGTGGCGCAGCTCGGTCCGGTCCGCACGCGCAGCGAGCTCGCGCGGGGCGACACCGCGCTCGCGGATCGCGCGTGGTATCCGTGGGCCGTCGCGGCGTTCCCGCTCGCGTGGCTGGGGCTGGTGATCGGCATCGCGGCGCGCCGTCGCGCGGCGGCCCGCGGCGCGCAGAGCTCGCCGCAGAAGGTCACGAAGGAGGCGCGCAAGCGCCTCGCCGTCGCGGAGTCGCACGCAGCGCAGGGCGATGCGCGCGCGTTCTACGCGGCGCTCACGCTGGCGCTGCGCTCGGTGATCGAGGGGCGGCTGGGCGAGTCGGTGGGCAGCGTCACGCACCGGCAGCTCGAGCGTCGGCTCGTCGAGCGCGGGATGAGCGACGCGCTCGCGAAGCGCGTGGTCGAGGAGCTCGAGGCGTACGAGATGGCGCGCTTCAGCGCGAGCGCCGCGGAGCGCGACGAGATGCAGAGCGCGCTCGCGCGCGCGAGGGAGCTGATCGGCGAGCTCGATCGCTTCGTGCCCACCGCGGAGGACGAGCGATGAGGCGCGCGCTCGTGACCTCGGCGTTCGCCCTCGCGTGCCTCGCGCTCGCGAGCTCGAGCGCGCGCGCCGAGACGCTCGACGATCTCTTCCGCGCGGGCAACGAGGCGTACTTCCGGGGCGCGTACGACGATGCCGCGGAACGCTACGAGGAGCTGGTGGAGCTCGGCGTGCGGGATGCCGACGTCTTCTACAACCTCGGCACGGCCTACGCGCGCGAAGGACGTCACGGCCGCGCGATCGCGGCCTACGAACGGGCGCTGCGCGTGCGTCCTTCGGACTCCGAAGCATCGCGCGCGCTGCAGCACGCGCGCGATGCGCTCGCGTCGCGTCGCGCGGATCGCGAGGGCGAGGCGACGATGGCGAGCGACGACGGGCTCGCGCACGCGGTGTTCGGGCGCCTCTCGCGCGACGCGCTCGCGGGCGCGGTGTTGGTGCTCGACGCGCTCTTCTTCGCGGTGCTCGCTGCGTTCCTCTTCGTGCGCCGCGAGACCGCGCGGCTCGCGCTCGGCATCGGCGCGCCGCTGCTCGGCATCGCGCTCGGGGCGGCGTCCCTCGGGCTCGCGATCCGCTCGGGCGCGTTCGACGAGGGCGCGCCGGCGGTCGTGATCGAGGATCGCGTCGCGCTGCGCGAAGGGCCGCACGAGGACGCGCAGGAGCGCGGACGGGCGCGCGAGGGCGAGCGCGCGTGGATCGTGGGTGAGGACGGCGCGTGGCTCCGCGTGCGCGCGGGTGCGCACGAGGGCTGGGTCGAGGGCGCGAAGGTCGTGCGGCTCGACTGACCGCTACGGATTCCGTAGCGCTCGGAGCGCCTCGGTGGCGCGCGGGCTCCCGGGCCTGCGGCGGAGCGCGTCCTCGAGCGCCCGGCGCGCCTCGTCGTCGCGGCCCGCAGCAGCGAGCGCCTGGCCGAGGACGATCGCGGGCTCGGCGTCGTCGTCCGCCGCGAGCGCCAGCGCTTCGCGCGCGGCCGTGATCCCGCCCTCGCGGTCGCCCGCCTCGAGGCGTGCACGTGCGAGCTCCAGGCGCACCTCCCCGCTCGTCGGGAGCTGACGCGCGACGCTCTCGAGCGTGCGCGCCGCAGATGCCGCGTCGCCGGCAGCGAGCCGCGCGCCCGCGACGTCGCGCAGCGCCTCGAGATCGCCGGGACGGCGCGCGACGACGGCCTCGAAGAGCGTGACCGCTTCGCTCGCGCGGCCCTGTGCGAGCGCGACCGTCGCGAGCTCCGCGAGGACGTCGGTGTCCTGCGGCATCGCACGCCGCGCGGCCTCGAGCGCACGCCGCGCGCCACCGAGGTCGTCGCGCACGATCGCGAGCGCTGCGAGACGTCGCAGCGCGCTCGCCGCGGCGTCGTCCTGGAGACCGGCCTCGCGCGTGACCCCGTCGATCGCCGCGCCGTGTTCCTCTGCGATGGCGGCCGCCCACCAGCGCATCGCGCTCGCGCGCCGTCGCACCGCGGGATCCTGGGGATCCGTCGCGAGCCACGTCTCGAGGACGCGTCGCGCCTCGGCCGCGTCGCGCTGCATCGCGGCCGTCGGTGCCGCCGCGCGCGCGTCCACCCGATCGGGCAGGAGCAGCTCGGCGAGCCGGAGCGGTGCGCGCGCATCACTCGGAGCGGTCGCGATCGCGCGCCGCAGCGGCGCCAACGCGCGCGGAGCTCGCCCCGCCGCCGCTGCGCGCTCCGCCTGCGCCAGCAGCGCGTCCACGCGCGCCGTGCGGGCCCGCTCGCGCGCGGTCTGGGCGGCCGCGGGAGCGCTGGACACCCCCAGCAACATCCCTAGAACTAGCGCCCCCGCCCGGAGCGCCGCTCCGGCCCACCGTCGGCTCAGAGCCACGCGAAACGAGATAGCAGTCACCGATGCGCTCGACACGTCTCCGCGGCGCTCGCACCCACAACCTGCGCGCGATCGATCTCGACCTCGAGCCCGGCACGCTGGTCGCCATCGCGGGCCCGTCCGGCGCGGGCAAGTCGTCGCTCGCGTTCGGCACGCTCTACGCCGAGGGCCAGCGCCGCTACGTCGAGAGCTTCAGCGCGTACGCGCGACAGTTCCTCGAGCGGCTCGCGCGCCCGCCGGTGGATCGCCTCGAGCCGGTCGCTGCGGGCATCGCCGTCGATCGCCAGGCGCCGGTGCGCACCAGCCGCTCGACCGTCGGCACGATGACCGAGGTCGCCGACTACGCGAAGAGCCTCTGGGCGCGCGCCGCGCAGCTCCACTGCCGACAGTGCGGCGAGCGCGTCACGCGCGACGAGCCCGAAGCGATCGCGGACGCGCTGCTCGCGTCGCACGCGGGTGCGAAGCTGCTCGTGACGTACCCGGTGCCGGTGCGCGACGCCGAGGGCTTCCTCGGCGTGCGCGAGATGCTCGCGGGCGCGGGCTATCGTCGCGTGCTCATCGACGGCGCGGTGCGCGACCTCGACGAGGTGCGCCCGAGCGACGTGCTCGGCGACGACGTGATCGCGGCCACGCCGAAGAAGAAGGTCGCGAAGAAGAAGGCGACCAAGAAGAAGGCCGCCGCGCCCGAGCCGGAGCCCGCGCTGCGCACCGTGGAGGTCGTCGCGGATCGCACGGTGCTGCGCGACGAGGAGCGCGGGCGCATCGTCGAGGCGCTCGAGGCCGCGATGACGCGCGGTCATGGTCGCGCCGCGGCGGTGATCGGGAGCGAGGTGCACCGCTACTCGCGCGCGCTGCACTGCGCGCGCTGCGACATCGCGTACCGCGACGCGACCCCCGGGCTCTTCTCGTTCAACAGCGCGGTCGGCGCGTGCGAGTCGTGCCGCGGCTTCGGCCGCGTGATCGGCGTCGACTGGGCGAAGGTGCTGCCGGATCCCAAGAAGACGCTCGGCGGCGGCGCCATCGCCCCGTGGGGCGGCAAGTCGACGGCGTGGGAGCGACGCGCCCTCGCGAAGCACGCGGCCGCGGCCGGCGTGCCCCTCGACGTGCCGATCGCGCAGCTCTCCGAAGCACAGCGCCACTGGCTCATGGAGGGCGACGCGCTCGGCTGGCCGCGCGGCTGGTTCGGCCTGCGCGGCTGGTTCGGATGGCTCGAGTCGCGCGCGTACAAGATGCACGTGCGCGTGCTGCTCTCGCGCTATCGCAGCTACGAGGACTGCACCGCGTGCAACGGCGCGCGCCTGAAGCCCGACGCGCTGCTCTGGAAGATCGACGGGCGCTCGATCGCAGAGCTCTTCGCGATGCCCGCGTCGGACGCGCGCGTGTTCCTCGATCGCGTCGAGCCCGTGATCGAGACCGACGCTGCGACGCTCCTGCTGCTGCGCGAGTGCCGCGATCGACTGCGCACGCTCGAGGACGTCGGGCTCGGGTACCTCCAGCTCGATCGCGCGTCGCGCACGCTCAGCGGCGGCGAGTCGCAGCGCGTGTCGCTGACGAGCGCGCTCTCGGCGTCGCTCACCGGCGCGATGTTCGTGCTCGACGAGCCCACGGTCGGGCTGCATCCGAGCGACGTCCGCAAGCTCTCGCGCGTCGTCGAGCGGCTGGCGGAGGACGACAACCTCGTGCTCGTGGTCGAGCACGATCCCGACGTGATCCGCGCGGCGGATCGCGTCATCGAGCTCGGTCCCGGCGCCGGTGAGCACGGCGGCGGCATCGTGTTCGACGGAACGCCCGACGTGCTCGCGAAGGGCGACACCGCGACCGCGCACGCGCTCCGCGAGGACGCGCGTGTGGTGCGCGAGCGACGGATCACGCCGAGCTGGCTCGTGCTGCGCGGCGCGCGCGGTCACAACCTCCAGCACGTCGAGCTGCGCATCCCGATCGGCGCGATGACGTGCGTCACCGGGCCGAGCGGATCCGGCAAGAGCAGCCTCGTGCTCGAGACGCTCGTGCCCGCGGTGCAGCGCGCGCTCGGTGTGCCCGGTGTGCACCAGCCGCTCGACCACGACGCGCTCGAGGGCGCGGCGCTGGTGTCGAGCGTCGTGCACGTCGATCAGTCGCCGCTCGGTCGCACGTCGCGCGGCAACGCGGCGACGTACCTCGGCGCGTGGGACGTGATCCGGAAGCGCTTCGCGCGCGAGCCGCTCGCGAAGGAGCGCGGCTACACCGACGGGTTCTTCTCGTTCAACGTCGAGGGCGGGCGCTGCGAGACGTGTCGCGGCGACGGCGCCGAGACCGTCGAGATGCAGTTCCTCGCGGACGTGACGTTCTCGTGCCCCGACTGCAGCGGGCGGCGCTTCGTGGGCCCGGTGCTCGACGTCGTGCATCGCGGCATGACCGTCGCGGACGTGCTCGAGCTCACCGCGAACGAAGCGGCGGAGCGCTTCGCGGGCGATGCGTCGGTGTGCGAGCGGCTGCGTCCGATCATCGACGTCGGGCTCGGATATCTGAAGCTCGGTCAGTCGCTCAACACGCTGAGCGGGGGCGAGGCGCAGCGCTTGAAGCTCGCGCTCGCGCTCGCGGAGACGCCGCCCGGCGCGCTCGTGGTGCTCGACGAGCCGACCGCGGGCCTGCACGCGAAGGACGTCGAGCCGCTGATGCAGGTGCTCGATCGTCTCGTCGCGCGCGGCGACACGGTCGTGATCGTCGAGCACGACATGCGCGTCGCGGCGCGCGCCGATCGTGTGATCGACCTGGGACCCGGCGCGGGCAACGAGGGCGGTCGTGTCGTCGCGGCGGGCACGCCCGAGGAGGTCGCGGCCGTCGAGGGATCGCGCACCGCGGAGTTCCTCGCGCGCGCGCTCGGGCGCGGCGAGGTGGAGACGCCGACGAGCACGCGCACGAGCAGGAGCACGAGCACGGGCTCGGACGCGCGCGTCATCGAGGTGGTGAACGCGCACGAGCACAACCTGCGCAACGTCTCGGTGCGCTTCCCGCGTGAGAAGCTCGTCGCGGTCACCGGGCCGAGCGGCTCGGGCAAGTCGACGCTCGCGTTCGACGTGGTGTTCGCTGAGGGGCAGCGACGGTATCTCGAGACGCTCTCGCCCTACGCGCGCCAGTATCTGCCGCAGCTGCCGCGGCCCGCGGTCGATCGCGTCGTCGGCGTGCCGCCGACGGTCTCGGTCGAGCAGCGCATCACGCGCGGCGGCGCGAACTCGACGGTCGCGACGGTCACCGAGGTCGCGCACTACCTGCGCCTGCTCTGGGCGCGCGCCGGTCTGCTCCACTGCACCGAGTGCGAGGTGCCGATCGCGGCGCGCGCGCCCGGGCTGCTCACCGAGGACGTGCTCGCGCGCTTCGGCACGAAGGCCGAGATCACCGTCCTCGCGCCCGTCGTGCGCGGCCGCAAGGGCCATCACCGCGAGCTGCTCGGCCAGATGCGCGACAAGGGCTTCACCGAGGCGCGCATCGACGGAGTCGTGCGCAAGCTCGAGCCCGGTCTCTCGCTCGCACGCTTCGTCGAGCACGACGTCGACGTCGTCGTCGATCGCGCTCGCGGCGATCGCGCGAAGCTCGAGGCCGCGCTGCGTCGCGCGGCCGAGCTCGGCGAAGGGAGCGTGCGCGTGCTCGCCGCGGGCGAGGACCTCCTGCTCTCGACGAAGCGCGCGTGTCCGAGCTGCGGCAAGGGCTACCCCGAGCTCGACCCGCGCTTCTTCTCGTTCAACACGCGCCAGGGCCAGTGCGAGGGCTGCGAGGGCAAGGGCTTCCACCTCCGCACCATCGGCAAGGGCAAGACGCTCCGCGAGGTGCGCGAGGCGTGCGAGGACTGCGGCGGCACGCGCCTCTCGAAGCTCGCGCGCTCGGTCACGATCGACGATCGACCGATCACCGCGCTGCTCTCGCAGAGCGTCGAAGCGGCGCGCCGCGAGCTCTCCAGGATGACGCTGAAGGGCCGCGAGAAGGAGATCGGCGAGCCCTGTCTCCACGAGTCCGAGGCGCGCCTCCGCTTCCTCGAGGAAGTCGGCCTCGGCTACCTCGGACTGGATCGCCCGGCGGACACGCTGAGCGGCGGCGAGACCCAGCGCGTCCGCCTCGCGGCGCAGCTCGGCAGCGGGCTCACCGGGCTCCTCTACGTGCTCGACGAGCCGACGATCGGCCTCCATCCGCGCGACACCGGCAAGCTCGTCGGCGCGCTGCGCGCGCTCGTCGACAAGGGCAACAGCGTGATCGTCGTCGAGCACGACACCGACGTGATCCGCGCCGCCGAGCACGTCGTCGACGTCGGTCCCGGCGGCGGCAAGCGCGGCGGGCGCGTGCTCGCGGAGGGCGCGCCCGCGGTGCTCGAGACGGTGCGCGAGTCGATCACCGGCGCGTCGATCGCGCGCGCCGCGCACATCCCGAGCGAGCGCCGTGATTGTGCGAAGGCACCGCGGCTCGAGCTCGAGGGCGCGCGCGGACACAACCTGAAGAGCGTCGACGTTTCGATCCCGCTCGGTCGGCTCGTCGTCGTCACCGGCGTGAGCGGCTCGGGCAAGAGCACGCTCGTGCGGCGCGTGCTGCTGCCCGCGGTGCGCGACGGGCTCGGCCTCGTCAACGACGAGCCGGGGCTGCCCTTCGCGAAGCTGCGCGGCCACGACGCGCTCCAGCGCGCGACGATGGTCGATCAGAGCCCGATCGGCCGCACCCCGCGCTCGGTGCCCGCGACCTACGTCGGCGTGTGGGACGAGATCCGTCGCCTGCTCGCGCAGACGCCCGAGGCGCGCGCGCGCGGATGGGACGCGTCGCGCTTCTCGTTCAACGTCTCGCACGGCGGTCGGTGCCCGACGTGCGACGGCAACGGCTCGCTCACCGTCGAGATGGCGTTCCTGCCCGACGTGTACCTGCCGTGCGACGGATGTCGCGGCATGCGCTTCACCCAGGAGACGCTCGACGCGCGGCTCCACGATCGCAGCGCCGGCGAGCTGCTCAAGATGGAGATCGAAGAGGCGGCGAAGGTGCTCTCCGCGGTGCCGAAGGTCGCGCGACCGCTCGAGCTGCTCACCGAGCTCGGCCTCGGCTACCTCGAGCTCGGTCAGGCGTCGAACACGCTGAGCGGCGGCGAGGCGCAGCGCCTGAAGCTGGTCGCGGAGCTCGGCACCGCGGCGCAGGGCAAGACGCTCTACGTGCTCGACGAGCCCACCACGGGCCTGCATCGCGACGACGTCGGTCGGCTGATCGGCGTGCTCGGCAAGTTCGTCGAGCGCGGCGACACCGTGGTCGTGATCGAGCACCACCCCGACGTGATCCTCCAGGCCGACTGGGTGATCGATCTCGGCCCCGAAGGAGGGCAGGGCGGCGGCACGATCGTCGTGCAGGGCACGCCCGAAGAGGTCGCTGCGTGCGAGCGCAGCCACACCGGCCGCGCGCTGCGCGACGAGTACGCGCGCGCCGGCATCGAGCTCGGCGCGAAGAAGAAGCCCCCGAAGCGCAAGGCGAGCTGATCGGCGTCACCGCGCGCGCTGCGCCGCTCAGAACGGCACGTCGATCGGCGGCAACACCGGGGGCTCGCACTCGGGATCCATCGACGCGATGTACGCCGCGCAGCGCCCCTCGAGGCACAAGCAGCGCCCGCCGCAGTCGAGCGTGCCCTCGCGGCACTCGAGCGTGCACGCCTCGCCCTGGCACGACGGCGCGTCGCTCGCCGCGCCGCACGCGCTCGCGTGGCAGCACGCGACGGGCGCGCAGTCGGCGTCGCTCTCGCACGCGACGTCGCTCGGCTCGACGCGCGCGCCGTCGCATCCCGCGCTCACCACCACCGGCAGCGTCGCGCTCGCGCTCCCTGCGCGCACCGTGAGCGCGGTCTGTCCGCTCGCGACGCCCTCGAGCTGCACGAGCGGCCCGTCCGCGACCTCACCGCTGCAGACGCCGCTCGCGGGGCTCACGCTCGCCACGCGTGTGTCCGCGATGCGCGCGCTCGGCGCGCCGCTCGCGAGCAGCCGTGCGCCGTCGGGCCCGATCGCCACGAGCGAGACCCGCATCGCTTGCCCGGCGCGCAGCGCGATCGACTGCATGCGCCCGTCGATCGCACCGGGCATCACGTCGGGCGCGTCGGTCGTGCTCAGCGCCGACACGACGTTCACCTCGATCGCGTCCTCGACGCGCACCGGGACCGTGCCGATCACGTCCTCGCCATCGGCGACCTCGATCGCCGTCTCGCCGACGCGCAGCGCGCGCATCACGACGCGCGGCCTCGTCGTCTCCTCGCCGCCGCACGTGACCGCCGCCGCGTGCATCCGGAAGCAGCTGGCACCTTCGCCGACGCCGCAGCAGAGGCGCACCGGCTCGACCCACGCGCTCATCGTCGCGCCGTCGATCGCGCGCGCCTCGATGCCGTCGAGCTCCACCGTCGTCACGACGTCCGCGACGAGCTCGGCGCCCACGAGCACCGGCGTGTCGAGCGCGCACCCGGTCGCGCACGCAGCGCCGTCGCGCACCACCAGCGAGGCCTCGGCGTCACCGCCGAGCGGCTCGCGCGACGTGCACCCGAACAGAACCGCGACGAGCAGAGCGACGCAGACCCGCATGCGCGAGCGCGCTGCAACGCACGAGCCGCTCTGGTCGTGCGTGGCAGCGCGCCGCGCAGCGGCCGGGGAGAGATCAGAGCGAGGGCAGCTTCATGATCGCGAGGTCGGGCGCCGCGACCAGCTTGGCCTCGGTCTTCTCCTGCACCTCGCGCGCGCTGACGCCGGGCGCGAGCTCGATGAGCTGCAGCCCGCTGGGCGTCACGTCGATCACCGCGAGGTCCGTGATGATGCGGTGCACGACCTTCTTGCCCGTCAGCGGAAGCCGGCACTTCGTGAGGATCTTCGGCGCATCGCCGCCGTCTCCGGAACGACGTGCCACGTGCTCCATCACCACCACGACGCGCTTCGCGCCCGCGACGAGATCCATCGCGCCGCCCATCCCCTTCACCATCTTGCCGGGGATCATCCAGTTCGCGAGGTCGCCTTCCTCGCTCACCTCCATCGCGCCGAGGATCGCGAGGTCGATGTGCCCGCCGCGGATCATCGCGAAGCTCTCCGCGCTGTCGAAGAGCGACGCGCCGGGGATCATCGTGACGGTCTGCTTGCCGGCGTTGATGAGGTCGGGATCTTCCTCGCCCTCGTAGGGGAACGGGCCGACGCCGAGGATGCCGTTCTCGCTCTGCAGCATCACCTCGACGCCCGGCGGGATGTAGTTCGCCACGAGCGTCGGGATGCCGATGCCGAGGTTCACGAAGAAGCCGTCGCGGAGCTCCTGCGCCGCGCGCATCGCGAGCTGATCACGATTGAGCATCTGGATCACGCTCCCTTCTTCTGCGCGCCGCTCTTCGGCTGCACGGTGCGGCGCTCGATGCGCTTCTCGTGCGCGCCCGCGACGACGCGATGCACGTAGACGCCGGGGGTGTCGATCTCGTGCGGCGCGATCGCGCCGACCTCGACGATCTCCTCGACCTCGGCGATCGTGATTCGACCCGCCATCGCGGCGAGCGGGTTGAAGTTCTTCGCGGCGAGCCGGTACACGAGGTTGCCGTAGCGGTCGGCCTTCCACGCCTTCACGATCGCGAAGTCGGTCGTGATGCCGCGCTCGAGCACGTAGTGCTTGCCGTCGAACTCGCGCGTCTCCTTGCCCTCGGCGACGAGCGTGCCGTAGCCGGTCGGCGTGTAGAACGCGGGGATGCCCGCGCCGCCGGCGCGCAGGCGCTCGGCGAGCGTGCCCTGCGGCGTGAGCTCGACCTCGAGCTCGCCGCTGAGGTACTGGCGCTCGAACTCCTTGTTCTCGCCGACGTAGCTCGAGATCATCTTCTTGATCTGCTTGTTCTGCAGAAGGATCCCGAGGCCGAAGTCGTCGACGCCGCAGTTGTTCGAGACGAAGGTCAGGTTCTTCACCCCGCGCTCGCGCAGGGCCGCGATGCAGAGCTCGGGGATGCCGCAGAGACCGAAGCCACCGGCGGCGATGGCCGCGCCGTCAGGGATGTCGCGCACCGCGGCGAGGGCGCTCTCGTAGACCTTGTCCATACGGGGCTGGGTCGTATCAGACCTCGCGTCGGGGTGGCAACGCGAACGGGAGCGCTTCGGTGCGGGCGCGTGGCAGCTCCCTCGCTAGTCCTCGCGAGCTGCCGATCACGAGCCGGTGAGACGTCGGGAGGCGGAGTGTCCGCGTCGCACGCGAAGCGTGCGTCGCGGACCATGCACGCTCGGTGTTGCGTCGTGCGGCCTCGCTGCGGGATCGCTCGGGAGCGATGCCACGCGCCCTGCTGCACGGCTTCGGCACGGATGGGCGAGACGCAGCGGTCTGGGCTCTGGGTGGGCTGGCGGAACGCGCGATCCCGCGGAGCGGGATCGCACGTTCCGGGATCGGCGCCGCGCTTCGCGCGAGCGTGCCGAAGGGAACGGCGCCGCGCTTCGCGCGAGCGTGCCGAGGGAACGGCGCCGCGCTTCGCGCGAGCGTGCCGACGGGAACGGCGGCGCACGGGAAGGTGCCGTGGGGCATCGCCGGCGCGGCAGAGGGGTACGGGACGGTGCCGTGGGGCATTGCCGGCGAGGCAGAGGGGTACGGGAACGTGCCGTGGGGCGTTGCCGGCGAGGCAGAGGGGTACGGGAACGTGCCGTGGGGCATTGCCGGCGAGGCAGAGGGGTACGCGAAGGTGCCGTCGGGCGTTGCCGACCGCGCATTGGCGGACAGAGCTTCGTGCGCCGTCGCTTGCGAAGCTCTCGCTGGTGCGCCGGACTGTCCGGCGCGGCATTTCTGCGGTGCGCTGGTGCGCCGGATGGTTCGGCGCGGCATTTCTGCGGTGCGCTGGTGCGCCGGACGGTCCGGCGCGGCGTTTCCGCGGCGCGCTGGTGCGCCGGATGGTTCGGCGCGGCATTTCTGCGGTGCGCTGGTGCGCCGGATGGTTCGGCGCGGCGCTTCCGTGCTGCGATTGGCGCGCCGGAAGGTTCGGCGCGCCAGCGCGCTACGCGACCTTCACGCCGCCGTCGTTGTCCGCGCCCGTCGAGCCCGTCGACTTCGCCGCCTCGGGCTTCTCGGGCGCCGGCTTCACCGGGACCGGCAGGCCGAAGTTGTATCGCAGGAAGTCGCGGAAGAAGCCGTGCGGGTTCGGGTCCTTCTTCTGCTGGATGCGCGCGCGCACCTTGTACACGCCGTGCGTCGCCGCGAACACGACGTCCGCCGCGCGCCGGTACGCCGCGCCGTGGTTCTTCGTGAAGTAGTGCTTGCGCGAGTCGAACCAGTAGGTCGGCACCCGACGCCACTGCTTCATGCCGGTCGACGCGCTGCCCACGTGCGCGACCTTGCTCTCGACGACGTACCACGTCGGCCAGCCCGCCAGCTTCGCGCGCCGGCACAGGTCGGTCTCCTCGAAGTACAGGAAGAACGTCTCGTCGAAGAGCCCGACCTCACGCAGCACCTCGGCGCGCATCATCATGCTCGCGCCCGCGAGCCAGTCGACCTCGCGCGTGTGGCTCGGCATCGGATCGATCGCGACGCGATGCGCGTCGAGCAGCTTCGACACCACGCCGAGCGCGAGCCCGCTCTCGAGCTCGCTCCACAGGCTGGGGAAGCGGAACGCGGTGTGGTGCGGCACGCCGTCGGTGCCGTGGATGTAGCTGCCCGCGATGCCGACGTGCGGGTGCGTCTCGAGGAAGTCGACGAGCACCTCGACCGCGTCGGCGGCGGGGAACGCGTCGCTGTTGAGGATGTAGACGAGCTCCGGCGGATCTTCGCTCGCGAGCGCGCGACGGATCGCGAAGTTGTTGCCCGCGCCGAAGCCGCCGTTGCGATCGCTCGCGAGCACCTGCACGCGCTCGGGCGCGTACCGACCCTCGCGCACGCCCGCGCGGAGCTTGTCGTAGCTGCCGTCCTGCGAGTCGTTGTCGACGATGTCGATGCGCGCGTCCGGGATGTTCTCGATGGCGCGATAGGCGCTCTTCAGCGCCTTCAGCGTCATGTCCGGCGTGCGGTAGTTGAGGAGGACGACGAGGAGCTTCATCACTCCTCCGCGCCCGCGGCCGCGTCGGCCAGCGCCGGCTGTTCGAGCGCCTCGCGCATCGCGATGCGCGCCGGGCTCGGACGCGTGCCCGATGCGTCGTCGCGATGCGTCTCGCCGTTCGCGCGGCCGCTCGTGAGGCGCGGCGTGCGCTCGACCGCCTCGATGCACTTGCGCAGGCGGCGCGCGAGCACGCGCACGTTCGGCTCGAGCACCATCGAGTCGTGATCGCCGGGCACCTCGTGGATCTCGAGCTGCGAGACCCACGGCGTCCAGCCGTTGTCGGCGAGGATGTAGTGGCGGTCCTTGTCGACCATCACGCCGTCGCCGAGCACCCACTGCGGGTGCGGCGCCGGGCGGAAGAGCGTCACCTTGCCGGTGTACTGCCGCATCACGTAGCGCGGCAGCGCATCGCGGAACGCCTGCCCGATGATCTCGCTGCGGAACTCGTCGGAGCGCGTGTCGCCCTCGGGCTCCTCGAAGCGCTTGCGCAGCTTCGTCGCTTCCCACTCGAGGCGCCGCTGCGCCCACTCCGCGACGTACGCGGGGCCCTTCTGCTTGAGCTCGACGAGCTGGATCGCGGCGCGGTCCTTCGCCGAGAGCGGCGAGCGGAGCGGCAGCGGCGTGTCGAGCAGCAAGAGGAGCGAGACCTCCTCGCCCGCCTTGCGGAGCTGGTGCGCCATCTCGTACGCGGTGATGCCGCCGCCCGAGAAGCCGCCGATCATGTACGGCCCGTGCGGCTGCACCGTGCGCATCTCGGTGAGGTACGCGTGGGCCATCTCCTCGAACGTCTCGTGCGGCTTGCTGTCGCCGTAGAGGCCGAGCGCCTGGAGGCCGTAGAAGCGGCGATCGGTGCCGATGAGGTGCGCGAGGTGGCGCAGGTTCAGCACGTTGCCGAACATGCCGGCGACGATGAAGAACGGCGTCTTCGTCTTGTCCTCGTCGCGCCCTCCGGGGTGCATCGCGACGAGGTGCGTGTAGCGCGTCTTCGGCTTCTCCTCGCGCGGCGCGGACACGCCGCCCGGCGTGGTGGTGCTCGCCTCGGGCGTGCTCGGCGCGACGCGCTCGCGGATGCGGTCCGCGATGCGCTCGATCGACGGCGCCTCGAAGAGCACCGAGATCGGGAAGTCGACGCTGAACGTCTTCTTGATCTTCGCGAAGAGGCGCACCGCGATCAGCGAGTGCCCGCCGAGATCGAAGAAGCTGTCGCGCACGCCGACCATCTCGACGCCGAGCAGATCCTGGAAGTAGCCGACGAGCGTGCGCTCGATGTCGTCGCGCGCCTCGACGTACTCGGTGTCGAGGTTGGGGCGCGCGAACTTGGTCCCGCCGCTCTCCGCCTTCGTCTCGGTCGCGGCGAGGTCCGCCTGCTTCACGAGCTTCTCGAGGTGCATCGACGAGACGACGACGCGCGGCTGCGAGAGGCCCTCCATCACGCGCTCGAACGCGGCCGCGCCCTCGTGCGGGAGGATGCCGCGCTCGAGGTTGCGCGCGAGCTGCTGCTCCGCGGGCGAGAGCTCGCGATCCGCCCCCTTCTCGAGCTCGACCTCGCTCGGCGAGGGACGCGCCGCGAGCGCGAACTCGCCGGTGCCCGTCGTGCGCTTGATCGAGAAGCCCTTCACCTCGACGAGCGTGTTGCCCTGCGGGTCGCAGAGGACGACGTCGAAGCTCGCGAGGTCCGCGCCCGGCTTGCCCTCGCCCGTGTAGCGCACCCAGCTCCGGATGCGCGACCCGAGCGGCGCGTGGACCTTCACGCTCTCGTACGAGAGCGGGACCCAGAGCGTCTTCGCGTCGTAGCCGGGGATGAGATCCATCGCGTAGCCGGTCGCGAGATCGAGCAGCGCCGGGTGCAGCTGGTACTCGCCGACCTCGGCCTCGAAGCGCGGATCGAGCGCGAGGTCGGCGATCGCCTCGCCGCGTCCCCAGCGCACCTCGTGCAGGACGCGCCAGCGCGGCCCGAAGCGCAGAAACTGCTCCTGCGGCGTCTTGATGCCCGCGATGTCCGCCTGGCGGCGCAGATCACAGCGCGCCTCGATGGACTCGACGGGCACCTTGCGCGGCTCGCTCAGCTGCGCGAGCGAGAGGCTCGCCTGCGCGTGCAGCTCCCAGCCGACCCTGCCGTCGAGCTCGATGCGGCTGCGCACCTCCATCGTGTACCCGGCCTGCGTCGGCTCGAGGCGCACGCGCACTTCCTTCGCCTCGTCCTCGCCGACCGCGAGCGGACGGATGAAGAAGAGATCCTGGATCTCGAACGCGCTCATGCCTCCGGTCGGCGCAGCGCCGAGCGCCGCGAGCGCCTCGCGCGCGAGCTCGAGGTAGCCGGTGCCGGGGATGAGCGCGTGGCCCGCGGCCGTGCGGTGCTCGTCCAGGAACCAGCACGTCGCGTGGTGCCATCGCGCGACCAGCGTCTCGCGGCGCGTCGCGCCGCTCTCGCGCGCGATCGCGTCGAGCATCGGCTGCCCCGCCTCGCCCACGATCTCGATCGACGAGCCGCGCGACTTCGAGGTCATCGCCTCGTGCGCCATGCCGACGTCGTTCCAGATGCCCCACGCGATCGCGGTCGCGGGCAGCCCGCGCTCGCGACGGCTCTGCGCGAAGGCGTTGAGGAACGCGTTCGCCGCGACGTAGTCCACCTGGCCCGCCGCGCCGATCACGCTC
Organism: Sandaracinus amylolyticus; assembly: GCF_000737325.1. Taxonomy (NCBI): domain Bacteria; kingdom Pseudomonadati; phylum Myxococcota; order Polyangiales; family Sandaracinaceae; genus Sandaracinus; species Sandaracinus amylolyticus. The sequence goes on along the minus strand of NZ_CP011125.1, from coordinate 4,992,631 downwards.
GACGTCGACGAGAAGAGCACGAAGAAGTCGAGCGGCCTGCCCGACAGCACGCGATCGAGGACGAGCGTGCCGTGGATCTTCGGCGTGAAGACGTCCTCGCACTCGCCCTGCGTCTTCTGCGAGATCAGCGCGTCGCGCACGACGCCCGCGGTGTGCAGCACGCCGTCGATGCGACCGAACTTCTGCTCGGCGCGGCGCACCACGTCGCGCATCTCGCTCTCGATCGTCACGTCGGCCGCCGCGACCATCACCTCGGCGCCGATGCGCTCGAGCGCGCGCACCTTCTGGATGCGCTGGCTCGTCTTGTCCTCGGGGCCGAACGCGCGGAGGTGCGCGTCCCACTGCTCGCGCTCCGGCAGCTCGGTGCGGCCGACGAGGATCAGCTTCGCGCGGCGCGTCGACGCGAGGTGCTCCGCGAAGAGCAGACCCAGCCCGCCGAGGCCGCCCGTGATCAGCACGACCGCGCCGTCCTTCACGCGCGCGTGCTGCGCGGACGTCGTGCGCTCGATCGCGGGCAGCTTCTGCTGCTCGACCGCCTCCTCGAAGCGCACCGCGCCGCGCAGCGCGATCACCGCGTTGCGCGCGGGCGCGAGCACCTCGGCCTCGAGCCGCTTCGCGAGGTCGTCGAGCTCCTCCTGCGCCGCCTTGCGACCGGCGAAGGGATCGATGAGCGCGTTGAACAGGTTGCCGCCGAAGAGCCTCGCGCTCGTCTCGGGCAGGCGCAGATCGATCGCGCTGCACGTCACGCCCGGCATCTCGCGCGGGATGACCTTCACCGGGCCGAGCAGCGTCGACTTCTCGGGGTAGGGCAGCGCCTCGTGCTCCACCTGCGCGAGCCCGTTGCCGACGATCGTGATGTGGATCGGCGTGGCGAGCGCCTCTTCCTGCATCGCCTGCGCGAGGAAGAGCAGCGAGTAGAAGCCGCGCTCCTGGTTGCGATGGAAGAAGCTCGAGCCCGGGCGGAACGACTCGTCCGCGGTGACCATCCACAGGTGCGCGATGCGCGACGGCGCGTGCCCGCTCTTGATCAGGTCCTGGAGCAGCGCGACGTAGCCCTCGCGCCCGCGCTCGGGCGCGATCGCGTACTCGGTGTCGCTGCGACGCACGTACGCATCGCCCTCCCACACCGAGATCACGGTGTGCCCGTGCGACGCGAGCCGCTCGCGCAGCCGCTTGCCGAGCCCTGCCGAGTCCATGAAGACCAGCCACGTCTGCGGCTTCGTCGACTCCGGCGGCTGGACGAGCGAGGGACGCCACACCGGGCGCCAGCCCCACTCGCTCACGTCCTCGAGCTTCGGCAGGTCGCGCACGTCCTCCTCGAGGACCTGCACCTTGCCGGGCTGGATGAAGAAGTACTGGCGCTGGAACGCGTAGGTCGGCAGCGGCACGCGCTTGCGCGTCTCGCCCGCCCAGAGGCGATCCCAGTCGAACGTCCCGCCCGCGGCCCACACGCGGCCGAGCTGCGTGAGGAAGTACGCCGCGTCGTCGACGACCTCGTCCTTGTGGCGCAGCGAGACGAGCGCGTGCGTCTGCGGACCGCCGGACGGATGCTGCTTCGCGAGCGAGCTCAGCGTGCGGCCGGGGCCGACCTCGATGACGACGCGATCCTTCGTCTCGAACAGCGTCGCGAGGCACTTCGAGAAGTCGACCGAGCCGCGCAGGTGCGAGACCCAGTACTCGGGATCGGTCGCCTGCGCGTCGGTGATCCAGGTGCCGGTGCGGTTCGAGAGGAACGGCGTCTTCGGCTTGCTGAGCTTGATCGACTTCAGGTACGCGCGGAACTCGCCGAGGATCGGCTCGAGCATGCGCGAGTGCGCCGCGACCGGGATCGCGAGGCGCTTGTGCTCGATCTCGCGCTCCGCGAGCTGCGCCTCGAGCGCCTCGATCGCCGCGACCGGGCCCGACACGACCGTCACGTCGGGCACGTTGATCACCGCGATGTCCACCGCGCCGCCGACGATCGGCTCGAGGTCCTCGCGGCGCATCGCGACGCTCGTCATCGCGCCGCCGGGCACCTTCGCGAAGAGCTTGCCGCGCAGCGTGACGAGGCCGAGGCAGTCCTCGAAGCTCATCACGCCCGCGAGGCACGCCGCGGTGTTCTCGCCGAGCGAGTGACCGAGCAGCGCCGCGGGCTCCACGCCCCAGCTCTTCCAGAGCTGCGCGAGCGCGTGCTCCACGATGAAGATCGCCGGCAGCTGGTGCGGCATCGGCTCGAGCTCGGCGTTGGCCTTCTCGAGCTCCTCGGGCTTGCAGAAGAGGAGCGGGCGCAGATCGATCCCGTGCTTGCTCTTCAGCAGGTCGAGCCCGCGATCGACGTGCTGCTTGAACACCGGCTCGGCGTGGTAGAGGTCCGCGCCCATGCGCGCGTACTGCGCGCCGCCGCCTGGAAGCAGGAACACGATCGACGGCTTGTCCGCCTTGGTGTCGCCGAACACGCGCCGCGCGTCGCTCTCGCGCAGCAGCTTCGCGGCCTCGGCGTGATCGCGCGCGACCACGACGCGGCGCTTGTCGAACTCGCGGCGACCGACGTGCAGCGTCCACGCGATGTCCGCGAGCTTCGTCTGCGGCTCCTTCTCCGAGGAACCGCATGCTTCGAGGTACGCGGCGAGCCGCTTCGCGTTGTCGTCGAGCGCCGCGTTGTTGCGCCCGCTGATCGTCAGCAGCTGCCACGGGCGCTTCGCGTCGCTCGACGCCTTCTGCTCCGGCGCTTCCTCGAGCACCGCGTGCGCGTTCGTGCCGCCGACGCCGAGCGAGTTGACCGCCGCGCGCCGCGGGTGATCGCCGCGCTTCCACTCGGTCAGTCGATCGTTCACGACGAACGGGCTCGTCGCGAAGTCGATCGTCGGGTTCGGCTTCTCGTAGTTGAGGCTCGGCGGCATCTGCCGGTGGTAGAGCGCGAGCGACGCCTTGATCAGGCTCGCGACACCGGCCGCGTTGTCGAGGTGCCCGATGTTCGACTTCACCGAGCCGATGCGGCAGTACCCGACGCGCTTGGTCTCCTTGCGGAACGCCTGCGTCAGCGCGGCGATCTCGATCGGATCACCGAGGTACGTGCCCGTGCCGTGGGTCTCGATGTAGTCGATCGTGTCGGGCGAGACGCCGCTCAGGCCGTACGCCTCGACCATGCAGCGCGCCTGTCCGTCGACGCTCGGCGCGAGGTAGTTGACCTTCGTCGAGCCGTCGTTGTTGACCGCGGTGCCCTTGATGACCGCGTAGATGTGATCGCCGTCCGCGAGCGCGTCGTCGAGACGGCGCAGCACCACGATGCCGGTGCCGCTGCCGAACACGGTGCCCTGCGCGCGATGATCGAACGCGTGGCAGTGCCCGTCGGGCGAGAGCACCTCGCCCTCGTGATACAGGTAGCCGCGCCGATGCGGCATCTCGACGGTGACACCGCCGGCGAGCGCCATGTCGACCTCGCGGGCGAGGAGCGACTGCACCGCGAGGTGCACCGCGGTGAGCGACGACGAGCACGCCGTCTGCACCGCGATGCTCGGCCCGTGGAGGTTCAGCAGATACGAGACGCGCGTCGGGAGGAAGTCCTTGTCGTTCCCGGTGTGGCGCAGCAGGAAGAGCCCGACGTCGCGCGTCAGCTCGGGGTTCGTGCAGAGGTTGAACGCGAAGTAGAAGCCGGGGCCGCACCCGCTCCACACGCCGACGGGACCGTCGAACTTCTCGGGCGGATGGCCCGCGTTCTCCATCGCCTCCCAGGCCGCCTCGAGGAACTGGCGGTGCTGGGGATCCATGATCGCCGACTCCTTCGGGCTGAACCCGAAGAACTCGCCGTCGAACATCTCCATGTCGTCGAGCGGCGCGCCCGCCCGCACGTAGTTCTTCTTGCGCAGGTTCTCGGGGGACTCGCCCGCCGCGAGCAGCTCTTCGTCGGTGTAGCGACGGACCGACTCGACGCCGTTCTTCAGGTTCCGCCAGTACTCGTCGACGCTGCGCGCACCGGGCACGCGCGCCGCCATGCCGACGATCGCGATCGCGTTCCCGTCGACCTCGCCCTCGTCGTCGACGTTCTGGTCCTCGATGGAAGTCTGGTCCGACATCGTCTCGGTCTCGTCCGTCAATCGCGAAAACTGTGGCTGGCTCGCGGGCTGAAGCCGCGAACGTGCGAGGCCCCCGCCTCACGCGGCGAGCGCCAAGGTGCCCCGCCCCGCTGCGTTTCGCAATCGGTCGAATGAGTGCGCCCGCACTGTGAGCGCAGCACGCGACACGGTTCCCCCGACCCTCCGAGCGCTCCTCGGCGAATCGCGCGACATCCCCGCGCGCACCGCCCTCACACGAGGATTCATCGACACCCCGTGACGGGCTCGCAACGTCGGCGAATCGCGCTTGCTCGCATCGGATGGGGCTGGCTTGCGGTCCGCGCGAGGGGAACGTATGCGATGGGCTCGGATGCTGCGGCTGCGAGTGAACGGCGAGGACCTCGAGGTCGACGCGCCGGACGACATGCCGCTCCTCTGGGTGCTGCGCGACGTGCTCGCGCTCACCGGTACGAAGTACGGCTGCGGGATCGCGCAGTGCGGCGCGTGCACCGTGCACGTCGACGGCGAGGCGGTGCGCTCGTGCGTGACGCCGGTCTCCTCGGTCGCAGGTCGCGCGGTGACGACGATCGAAGGGCTCTCGCCCGATCGATCGCACCCGGTGCAGCGCGCGTGGATCGCGGAGGACGTTCCGCAGTGCGGCTACTGCCAGTCCGGCCAGATCATGGGCGCGGCGGCGCTCCTCGCGCGCAACCCACGGCCCGACGGCGCCGCGATCGACGAGGCGATGCGCGGCCACCTGTGTCGCTGCGGCACGTACGCGCGCATCCGTCGTGCGATCGCGCGCGCGGCAGGAGAGGACGCGTGAGCGACGTCGCGGGCATCGTGCTCGCCGCCGGACGCAGCGCGCGCGCCGGGCGGGTCAAGGCGCTCGACACGCTCGACGGCGAGACGTGGATCGCGCGCGCCGTGCGCGCCCAGCGCGACGCGGGCGTCGAGCGCGTGCTCGTCGTGCTCGGCGAGCCCCACGCCGCGCGCATCGCGCGCGCACTGCCCGAGGGCGTGCGGTGGGTCCGCAATCCCGCGCCCGCGCGCGGCATGCTCTCCTCGCTGCAGGTCGCGCTCGCCGCGAGCGATGCCGAGCGCGTGGTCGTGTCGCTGATCGATCATCCGCGCGTCCGCGCGTCGACGGTGCGCGGGCTGATCGCCGCGCTCGACGCGGGCGCGCTCGTCGCGCGTCCCCGCTTCGGAGGACGTCGCGGCCATCCGTACGCGATCGCGGGCGACGCGATTCGCGCGCTGCGCGAGGCCCCGCTCGATCGCAGCGCGCGCGACGTGTTACTCGGGATCGTCCCCGCGCTCGACGTCGAGGTCGACGACCCCGGCGTGCTCGACGACCTCGATCATCTCGGCCGGAGCTCCCTCGGATGAAGATCGCCTACCTCATCAACCAGTACCCCGCGATCAGCCACACCTTCGTGCGCCGCGAGATCCAGGCGCTCGAGCAGCTCGGTGTCGACGTCGTGCGCTTCAGCGTGCGCCGCCACCCCGCGGGCCTGAAGGACCCCGAGGACCAGAAGGAGCTCGAGAAGACGCACGTGCTGCTCGAGCACGGCGCGCGCGGCCTCGCGGAGGCGCTCGCGCGGTGGTCGCTCACGCGTCCCGTGCAGCTCGCGAAGGCGGCGAAGCGCGCGACCGAGCTCGGCCTCAACAGCGATCGCGGCGTGCTCTATCACGGCGCGTACCTCGCCGAGGCGTGCGTGCTCGTCGAGCAGCTCGAGAAGCACGGCGTGGAGCACGTGCACGCGCACTTCGGCACGAACTCCGCGACCGTCGCGATGCTCGCGCGCGAGCTCGGCGGCCCGCCGTTCTCGTTCACCGTCCACGGCCCCGAGGAGTTCGACAAGCCCGAGACCATCAAGCTCGGCGAGAAGATCCGCGCGTCGCGCTTCGTCGCCGCGATCTCGAGCTTCGGCCGCAGCCAGCTGTGGCGTCGCGTTCCCTCGACCGAGTGGAGCAAGGTGCACGTCGTGCGCTGCGGGCTCGACGCGAGCTTCCTCGCGAAGGAGCCGGCGCCGGTGCCCGACGTGCCGCGCGTCGTGTGCGTCGGTCGGCTGCACGAGCAGAAGGGCCAGGCGCTCCTGGTCGAGGCGGTCGCGCGCGTCGCGAAGTCGGGCACACCGATCGAGCTCGTGCTGGTCGGCGGCGGCGAGCTCGAGGAGGAGATCAAGGCCGCGGTCGCGCGTCACGGCATCGAGAAGAACGTGCGCTTCACCGGCTGGGCGAGCGGAGACGTGGTGCGCCGCGAGGTCGAGGGCGGCCGCGCGATGGTGCTGCCGAGCTTCGCGGAGGGACTGCCGGTCGTGATCATGGAGGCGCTCGCGCTCGGGCGTCCCGTGATCAGCACGTACGTCGCGGGCATCCCCGAGCTCGTCGCGCCCGGCGACTGCGGATGGCTCTGCGCGGCGGGCAGCGTCGAGCAGCTCGAGACCGCGCTGCGCGAGTGCCTCGCGACGCCGATCCCGCGGCTGAACGAGATGGCGGTCGAGGGGCGTCGTCGCGTGAGCGCGATGCACGACATCCGCGTGAGCGCGCAGCGGCTCAAGACGCTGTTCGAAGGCGGCGAGCTCGAGGACGACGGCGTCGCGCGCGAAGAGGGCTCGGGCGAGCGCGTCGTCCCGCCGCACGTCGCGGGCTGAGGCGCCGCAGCGAGCGCGCGGCGCGGCCTCGTCGGCCTGGCGCGGCTCGCCGAGCGCGCCGAGGCGGGCTCGCGGGCGTCTCGCGGCGTGTGGAGCGCGCCCACGCCGCGTCGACGGCCTTCGAAAGAGGCGCGAACCGCGCCGAGGCGGCCTCGGGGGGCTTGCGAGGTCTGCGAAGCGCGCCGAGGCGGCCTCGGCGGGCTTACGAGGTCTGCGGAGCGCGCCGAGGCGGCCTCGGCGGGCTTACGAGGTCTGCGGAGCGCGCCGAGGCGGCCTCGGCGGGCTTACGAGGTCTGCGAAGTGCGCCGAAGCGGCCTCGGCGGGGCCTACGAGGTTTGCGGAGCGCGCCGAGGCGGCCTCGGCGTCCGCTCACGCCGTCGTCGCGCGTCGCACGATCCACGGGCCGGCGCCGAGCGCGATCACGCCCGCCACGCCCGCGACCGCCGCTGCGACCAGGTACGCGTCGCCCTGCATGCGTTCGTACAGCGCGCCGGCGGCGGGCGTCGCGACGCCGTACGCGAGCCCGAGGATCGCGGTGTACATGCCCTGTCCGGTCCCGAGCCGCGTGATCGGCAGCGCGCGTCGCACGAAGTCCATCGCGCCGAGGTGCGTCGCGCCGAACGAGAGCGCGTGCAGCAACTGCGCGACCGCGATCCGCGCGAGGTCGTCGGCGCGCGCGAGCAGCACCCAGCGCAGCGCCGCCGCGAGCGCGCCCGCGATCCACATCGGCGCGGGGCCGACGCGCGCGACGAGCGGCGGCGCGAGCGCGAAGAGCACGATCTCCGCGACGACCCCTTCGGCCCAGAGCGCGCCAATCGTCGTCTCGTCGAGCCCGAGCGCGCTCCACCGCAGGCTCCCGAACCCGTAGTAGACCGAGTGCGTCGCCTGGATCGCGCCCGCGAGCACCATGCCCGCCACGAGCGCGCCCCACGCGACCCCGCGCGGCGTCGTCGCCGATGCGTCGTCGCTCGCGCTCGGCACGCGCGCGTCCGCGCGCTTCGGCATCTGCTGCGACGCGACGAGGCACGCGAGCGTTCCGCTCGCCATGAGCCACGGCACGACCGCGGCCCCGACGTGCTCGACGAGCCACCCCGCGCCCGCCGACGCGACGATGAACGCGAGCGAGCCCCAGAGCCGCACGGGCCCGTAGCGCGCGTTGCCCGCGGCCGCGTGCGCCTGCGTGATGCTCTCGGCGAGCGGCAGGAGCGCGGAGTGCGCGCCGAACGTGATCACGCCGAGCACCGCGAGCGCGGGCACGCCCGACGCGAACGAGAACGCGACGAACCCGAGCACCGCGATCACCGCGAGCACGGCCATCGGCGGCCGCGCCGCGCCGACGCGATCCGAGATGCGCCCGGCGAGCGGCGAGCTCGCGATCGAAACCCAGTAGCCGAGCCCGATCAGGACGCCGATCCAGTCCGCGGGCACGTCGCGCGACGCGAGCCAGAGCGCCCAGAACGGAAGGTGGATCCCGGTGCAGGTGAAGTGCGCGACGTAGTACGCCGAGAGGCGTGCAGGGACGTGGCGCATGCGGCCCGAAGGGGTAGCACGCGCGCTCCGCGCGAGGCCGAGATCGCCGAGGATGCGAGAACGCACGCGCGGCGTCGGGGGCGTTCGCCAACCAGAGGCCGTAGGAGTCACGCGCGGGAGGTGCTCGATGCTCTGGTGGATCCTCGGTGGAGTGGTGGTGATCGTCGCGCTCGTCGGTGGGCTCCTCTTCGCGGCGGACGCGAGCGCGAAGCGCGCGGCGCGCGAGGCCGAGCTCGCGAAGGGCAGCGCGGTCGGCACGTGGACGGTCTTCTACGACGTCCCGGGGCGCCGCATCGGCCTCTCGGCGACGTTCGGCGAGCGCGACCTGCTTCGCTACCTGCTCCTGCGCGCGCACGATCTGTTCGAGTACAACCAGGGCCTCGAGAACGAGCGGCGCGCGCTGGGTGACGCGCTCCTCGCCGCGTCGCGCGGCGCTCCGAGCGAGCCGTGGACGCTGCTCTACCCGGTGCCCGAGAGCGAGTGCTTCCACGCGAGCCAGCGCCCGGACGCGAAGCTGTTCAAGTACTTCGACGGGACGCTCTTCGAGCGCGCGATCACGCAGCCGCGCTTCCTCGGCGGCGACTCGATCGCGAAGCAGAAGGGCCTGGTCGGCGAGTGCGTCGCGATCGCGGCGCACCTGAGCCGCGACCCCGCGCGCTCGGCGCAGGTGGCGCGCGCGATCGAACGCCTCGTGCAGCGCGAGCTCGCGGAAGGAACGTCCTCGCCGGGCGCGAAGTTCTGGGACCGCCCGAACGACGCGCTCCGCGACGCGGGCGCGTGAGGCGATCACGCGGCCTCGGTCGAGATCTCCTTCCGCACTCGCTGGAGCCGCCAGAGGTTCCGGTCGACGACGCGCCACGGGTCCATCGCCCCGAGCGCGAGCAGTCGGAACATCCAGAGCGCCTCGCCGCCCTCGACCTTCACGCGCGGGAGCGACACGAGCGCGTCCTCGCGACCCGGCGCCGGGCGGATCGCGCCGTGCTGTGAGTTGAACGCGATCTCGAACCCCGCATCGCGCAGCGCGCGATCGGTCGCGTCGCTGAAGTCGCCGTGCGTGCCGAAGGGATACGCGAACGACTTCACGCTCTGGTCGAGCTCGCGCTCGAGCGTCTCCTTGCTCCGCCGGATCTGCGCGCGCGCATCGTCGATCGACATCTGTCCGAGCGACTTGTGCGCGTGCGAGTGGCTCCCGATCGTCATGCCCGCCTTCGCGCACGAGCGGATCTCGTCCCACGTCATGTAGCGCTCGGGCAGCCCGAGATAGCCCGCGCCGACGAGCTCCGTGCTGATGAACGCGACGCCCGGGATGCGGTGCTTCTGCATGATCGGGAGCGCGATCTCGAGCGTGCTGATGCACCCGTCGTCGATCGTCACGAGCACCGCGCCGTCGGGCAGCGCGCGTCGCCCGCGCACGAACTCGATGACGTCCTCCTGCGACACCGCGAGCCCTTCGCTCGCGAGCCACGCCATCTGCACCTCGAACTCCTCGGGCGCGACGCAGAAGGCCTCTTTCGGCTCGTGGCCGAAGCGGTGGTACGTCAGCGCGCGCACCCGCGGCCCCGGCGAGACCATCCGCTCCGCGCGGACGACGCCCGAGCCCCACGCGCCGAGCGCCACGCCGCCGCGCGCCGCCTTCTTCACGTACCAGCGCAGATCGCTCATCCCTGCGTCCCCTCCTGCAGCCAGCTGGTGAGCACCTTGCGATCGACCTTGCCGTTCGCGTTGAGCGGCCACTCGCGCACGAAGCGGATCTGCCGCGGCTGCATGTACGGAGGCAGTCGCTCGTTCGCCGCGGCGCGGATCGCGTCCGCGTCTCCACCGTCCTGGAGAGCACCGTCGAGGCCGACGAAACCGACGACGCCGTCCGCGCCGCTCGGGCTCTTCGGCCATCCGATCGCGATCGCGACATCACACTTCGCCACGTCGCGCAGCACCGCTTCGATCTCTCCGAGCTCGACGCGATACCCCTGGATCTTGATCTGGTTGTCGACGCGCCCGAGGTAGACCATCGGCGAGCCGTCCTTCGGCTTCCGGACGCGATCACCGGTTCGATAGAACACGCGCGTCTCGCCGGGCGGCACCACGAACGCCTTCGCGGTGCGCTCCTCGTCGCGGAAGTATCCGAGCGTCAGCTGCGAGCCCGTCATCAAGAGCTCGCCGGTCTCGCCGGGCGGAACCTCGCGCAGCTCCTCGTCGACGACCTTGATCTCCATGCCCGGATACGCGTCGCCGATGGGCACCACGCCGAGCTCGCACTCGCGCGGCGAGCTCTCGACGTCCCAACGGTACAGCGTGCACGCGATGGTGAGCTCGGTCGGACCGTAGAGGTTCTCGAGCACCGCGTTGGGCGCGGCCTTCGCGAACTGCTGCGTGACCTCGACGGGCAGCGCCTCTCCGCAGAAGAGCGCGTAGCGCATCCTCGGATAGGTGCCTTCCTTGAGCATGCGGAGCTTGTTCATGAGCACCGCGGTCGACGGCACGCTGAACCAGATCGTGATGTCGCTGCTCGTCGCGTACTTGCCGGGGAACGCCTTCTGCTGCGCGGTGGGGCAGCACACGCACGCGCCCGACCACCACGCCATGAAGAGGTCGAACACCGAGAGGTCGAACGTCAGATCGAACGTGTGCGAGAAGCGGTCCTCGGGCGTCGGGCGGTAGCGCTCGATCATCGAGTCGAGGAACGCGACGACGTTGCGGTGCGCGACCATCACGCCCTTCGGCACGCCCGTCGAGCCCGACGTGAAGAGCAGGTACGCGATGCCATTCTCGTCGACCTCGCGAGGCGACCAATCGCTCGCCGGCGCCAGGTCGTGTGCTCCGAGCACACGATGCGTCGGGTACTTCGCGCGCTCGGCCGCGACCTCGTCCTCGCTCGCGTCGGGCATCAGGATGACGAGCTCGCGCTCGATCCCGTGCAGCACCTCGCCGAGCGTCGCGCGCGCGTGCGCGTCGACGATCAGACAGCGCACCTGCGAGCGATCGAGCATCGCGCGCGTGCGATCCGGCGGGAACACCGGGTTGAGCGGCACGTACCCGTGACCGCGCAGCAGCGCGCCGAGGATCCCCGCGAACGTCGACACGTGACGGTGCCCGTAGATCGCGGTGAGCGCGTGCTCCTCCCGCACGCCGTGATCGCGCACCGCGCGATCGAGCGTCGCCGCGATGCGCGCCGCGCGATCACGGAGCTCGCGATACGTGATCGGCTGCCCGTCGACCGTCAGCGCGGGTCGATCGGGATGACGCTCCGCCGACGCCAGGAACCCGCTGCGCAGCGTGCGCGCTCGTTCGTGCATGGACCGCTAAATGGCAGTTCCGCGACCGCGTCGCAAGACCCTCGCCCGCAGGCGAGGAGGGCGATCACACGACGCTCGCGCGCTCCGCGCGACGCGCGTCAGGCGGACTTGCGGAGGGGCTCGAAGAAGCCCTTCCACAGCGTCTCGACGCTGGTGAACACCTCGGGCTCGATCGCGTCGGTGTCGACCTCTTCGCCGCGCAGCGACTCGATGTAGAGAACGAACTCCACGATGTCGAGCGAGCTCAGGATCCCCTGCTCCAGGATCGGAGTGTCGTCCTGCAGATCCCCACGCACGGCCACCTTCGAGTGGTCGAGGATCCAACGCTTGAGGTTCTTGCGGATCGTCGCTTCGTCCATCGTCGTCGTCCGAGAGATATCGCCCCGCACCGGGTGCCGTCAGCGCCCCATCGGGTGTCGGGAGCGCCAGACAGCCTAACAGTCTGGTCCCCTGCCGCGGCGCGCAAAATGGTGCGGTGTGCGCGGCCGCGCAGCGCTCAGAGCGCGGGCGCCTCCGTGAGCATCCCGTTGCGCAGGAAGTACGTGATGAGCTTCTTGCTCGCCTTCTCGCGGTGCTCGAGGCACTTCGGGTGCGCGAGCGCCATCTGCCGGACCTCGTACGGGTCACCGAGCCCGCTGTCTCGCGTGATCCCCGCGTCGCGGTACATCGACGGGTTGTAGAAGTCGGCCCACGAGCTCTTGAGGTACTGCGCGAGCCAGCTGCGGAAGCGCGTCAGCACCTCCGGCGGCCACGACGGCGAGTGCTTCTCCCACATCTCGCGCGCGAATTCGCGACCGAACCCGAGGTGACGCGCTTCGTCGCGGTGATGGACGAAGTTGATCTCCTGGATGAGCGAGTGGATGCGCTTGTCGCGCTGCATCACGACGTTGTAGTAGTCGCCCAATTCCTCGACGACCATCACCTTGCAGAAGAAGGTGACCTCCGCCTCGCCCTTCGCGTACTCGCGGGGAAGGGCGATCTTCTTCTCCGGATACACCTTGCCCAGGTACCGGTGGCAGAAGATGCCGAACATGATCATGTGCTTGTTCTCTTCGTCGATGAAGTGATGCAGGTACTCGGTGGCCTGCGGCGTCATCTTCGACGAGTAGAGAAGGTCGCTCATGCCCGCGACGAGCGGGCGCTCGCCCTGCAGCGTCAGCGAGAAGAAGTTGCCGATCTCGAAGAGGCTCAGCTTCTTCTGCTGCGCCTCGGTCATGCGCTCCCACAGCTCGGTCCCGTAGATCGAGATCAGCTCGGGGCTCATGTACCAGGCGTCGTCGGGCAGCGACTCCGGCCACTGGAAGTACGAGTACACGTCCCAGAAGCCCTTGCGCGATGCTTTCGTCAGCTGCTCTGCGAGCATCGAGGACTGGGGAACCGTGGTCGTCGTCTGCATGGTCGATGCTCCTGGGATCGTACGAGCGTCGTGAAAAGATCCTCGATGAGGCGTCGCGCTACAAGCCCATCGGGCCGTGACCGTCCATGTTCGTCAAGAACAGGCCGTTGCGCGTCTCCTCGAACGGCGCCAGCGCTTCGCGCAGCGGGGGCGAGCCCGCGAACAGACGGCGATGCGGCACGAGGACGAAGCCCTGCTCCTCGAGCGCGCGAAGCCACGCGGGATGCGACTGGTTGGCGATGACGATGTCGACGCCGCGCGCCTTCAGATGATCGAGCCCCGCGCTCACCACGTCCGCGGCGTCGTCGGGATGCGCGAAGTAGTCGACGAGCGTGCCGACGTGGAGCTCGCCGAAGCGCGGATCGTCGCGCATCTGGCGCGCGCTCACCGCGATCCATCCGATCGTGCGCCCGCCGCGATCCACGCGGAGACGCGTCTGCGGCGACCACTCGGGCGAGGTCCATCCGGGCGGCATCAGGAGGTTGAGCGACGCCGCGTCGCGCACTGCGAGCGCCGCGTACTCGTCCTTCACGCGGTGCCAGAGCTCGTCGGCCCACGAACCGAACGAGTCGATCTCGACGACGTCGACCTGCGGCTTGCGACGCGGACGCCCGACCGGCGCCGAGCGCCTCGACGAGGCCCATTGCAGCGCCGAGAGCGCGGCGTTGCCCAGCCCCGTGAACGCGAGGCCATCGAGGAAGAGACGTCGCTCCGGCGTGCCACGCAGCTGGCGATTGAGGCGCAGGAACCGATACGCGTCGACGACGTGCAGCGCGAAGGGCGTCGGGTGCATCAGCCACCCCATGCGACGCAGCATCTGCACGATCGGCTCCTCGTCGCTGCCGTGCCCCCAGGAGTAGAGCAGCGGCCGCTTCTTGAGCATGTCGCGCACGAGGCGCAGGCCGAGCGAGTTGTATTTGCGGCTGATCGCGCCTTCGCTGACCGGTCCCTGCCAGTCGGTGATCACGAGCGAGCGACCGCGGACGCGCCACTCCTGCGGCTTCAGGCCGTAGCCACCGCGCACCTGATCGTCGCCCTCGACCGCGAGCCAGTACTCCATCCACACGGGCTGATCGGCGCGCTGCTTCGCGATCCACGCGGGGACTGGCTCGACGTACCAGCCCCAGCGGGAGCCACCGAGGCGCATGCGACGGTTGAACGCCTCGACGGCGTCCTTCCACCGCTCGGCATGAGGCACGATCGCGATCGACATCGAGGGCGCGCGAGTATGCGGGCGCGACGCGTCGTTCGCAAAGCGGTGGAGGAATCTTCCCAGGTGGCAAGTCCGGTGCGGGAGTCTATGCTGCCGCGCGAAGGGGCAAGAGATCGCGAATGAACGTCCTCGTGACCGGCGGCGCGGGATTCATCGGTTCGAATTTCCTGAACCTGATGGTGCCGCGGTACCCACAGCACCGTTTCGTCTGCGTCGACAAGCTCACGTACGCCGCGAACCTGCAGTCGCTCGAGGGCGTGTCGAGCGCGTCGAACTACGCGCTCGAGCGCGTCGACATCGCCGACTGGGACGCGGTCGATCGCCTCTTCGCGAAGGAGACGCCGGACCTCGTCGTGCACTTCGCGGCGGAGAGCCACGTCGATCGCAGCATCCTCGGCCCGCGCGACTTCGTGAAGACGAACATCGAGGGGACGTTCAACCTCCTCGAGGCGTGCCGCAAGGCGTGGGGTTCGACAAAAGACGGTGCGAAGAAGAGCGACGTGCTCTTCCACCACGTCTCGACCGACGAGGTGTACGGCTCGCTCGGCGACGAGGGGCTCTTCACGGAAGAGACGCGCTACGACCCGTCGAGCCCGTACTCCGCGAGCAAGGCGTCGAGCGATCACCTCGTGCGTGCCTATTCACGCACGTACGGCATGCCCGTGAAGATCACGAACTGCTCGAACAACTACGGTCCGCGGCAGTTCCCCGAGAAGCTCATCCCGCTGATGATCCAGCACATGCTCGAGCGGAAGCCGCTGCCGATCTACGGCAAGGGCCTCAACGTGCGTGACTGGCTCTACGTCGACGATCACTGCGAGGCGATCTGGGCGGTGATCGAGCGCGGCGTGGTCGGCGAGACGTACAACGTCGGCGGCAACTCGGAGAAGAAGAACATCGAGGTCGTCGACACGCTCTGCGCGATCGTCGCCGAGGAGACGGGCACGAAGGCCGACGAGCTGCTCGGGCTCAAGACCTACGTGACCGATCGTCCGGGCCACGACCTGCGCTACGCGATCGACGCGACGAAGATCCGTCGCGAGTGCGGCTGGACGCCGAAGGAGACCTTCGAGACCGGCATGCGCAAGACGGT
Organism: Sandaracinus amylolyticus; assembly: GCF_000737325.1. Lineage (NCBI taxonomy): Bacteria > Pseudomonadati > Myxococcota > Polyangiales > Sandaracinaceae > Sandaracinus > Sandaracinus amylolyticus. The sequence goes on along the minus strand of NZ_CP011125.1, from coordinate 4,977,418 downwards.
GCGCTGGTATCTCGACAACCGCGCTTGGGTCGAGGCCGTGAAGAGCGGCGAGTACCGCAAGTGGATGGACGCGAACTACGGGGGACGCTGAAGATGTCGATCCAGAAGGGCATCATCCTCGCGGGCGGATCGGGCACGCGCCTCTGGCCGATGACGAAGTCGGTCAGCAAGCAGCTGATGCCCATCTACGACAAGCCGATGATCTACTACCCGCTGACCACGCTCATGCTGGCGGGGATCAGCGACGTGCTCGTCATCACCACGCCGCACGAGCAGGCGCTCTTCAAGAACCTGCTGGGCGACGGCTCGCAGTGGGGCATGTCGATCCGCTACGCCGTGCAGCCGAAGCCCGAGGGGCTCGCGCAGGCGTTCCTCATCGGCAAGGAGTTCATCGGCGGCCAGCCCTGCGCGCTGGTGCTCGGTGACAACATCTTCTACGGCCACGGTCTGCAGGGCCTGCTCGAGGACAGCGCGAAGCGCGATCAGGGCGCGACCGTCTTCGGCTACTGGGTGAAGAACCCGCAGGCGTACGGCGTCGCGGAGTTCGACGCCGAGGGCAAGGTGATCGGCCTCGAGGAGAAGCCGCAGAACCCGCGCTCGCACTACGCCGTCGCCGGGCTCTACTTCTACGACAAGCAGGTCGTCGACCTCGCGACGAGCCTCAAGCCGAGCAAGCGCGGCGAGCTCGAGATCACCGACCTCAACCGCCTCTATCTCGAGCAGGGCAACCTGCGCCTCGAGAAGTTCGGGCGCGGCGTCGCGTGGCTCGACACCGGCACGCCGGAGTCGCTGCTCCAGGCCGCGAACTTCATCCAGACGATCCAGCAGCGCCAGGGCCTCCAGGTCGCGTGCCCGGAGGAGGTCGCGTTCCGCAAGGGATGGATCAAGGCGGGCGATCTCGAGAAGCTCGCCGAGCCGCTCGCGAAGACCGAGTACGGGCAGTACCTGATCGCGATCGCCACCGACGGCCCCGCGCGATGAAGGTCACCGAGACCACGCTCCCGGGCGTGCTGCTGATCGAGCCGCAGGTCTTCGGCGACTCGCGCGGCTTCTTCCTCGAGACGTTCTCGGCGCAGCGCTACGCGGAAGCGGGCATCCCCGGGCCCTTCGTGCAGGACAACATGTCCCGCAGCGCGAAGGGCATCGTGCGCGGCCTGCACCTCCAGAGCCCGAACGCGCAGGGGAAGCTCGTGTGGGTCGTGCAGGGCTCGGTGCTCGACGTGGCGCTCGACGTGCGCGTGGGCTCGCCGACGTTCGGCAAGTGGGTCGCGGAGGAGCTGAGCGAGGAGAACAAGCGCCAGCTCTGGATCCCGCCAGGCTTCGCGCACGGCTTCGCGGTCACGAGCGAGAGCGCGGTCTTCGTCTACAAGTGCACCGAGTACTACGCGCCGAAGGACGAGGTCGGCGTGCTCTGGAACGATCCCGATCTCGGCATCCCGTGGCCCGTGATCGAAGCGGTCGTGTCGCCGAAGGATCGCGCGCACCCGCGGCTGAAGGACGTCGATCACGCGCGCCTGCCGAGGTACGTCGGATGACGACGCTGCTGATCTCGCCCGACGGCATGCTCGGTCGTGCGTTCGTCGAGGCGCTCGGTGAGGGCATCACCGGCGTCTCGTATCCGCAGATCGATCTCACGAAGCCCGAGACGATCACCGCGCACCTGACGCCCGGCGTCACGCGCGTGATCAACTGCTCGGCGTACACCGACGTCGACGGCGCGGAGACGAACGAAGCGCTCGCGAACGCGATCAACGGGCACGGCGTGGAGGCGCTCGCGAAGCGCTGCCGCGAGATCGGCGCGACGCTGATCCACTTCGGCACCGACTACGTGTTCGACGGCAACGCGACGAAGCCGTACCCGGTGTCCGCGCCGCTCGCGCCGCAGGGCGCGTACGGACGCAGCAAGGCGCTCGGCGAGACGCTGCTGCGCGAGAGCGGTGCGCAGCACCTCTACGTGCGCACGAGCTGGCTCTACGCGCCGTGGGCGAAGAACTTCGTGCGCACGATCGCGTCGCTCGCGAAGACGAAGAGCGAGCTCAAGGTGGTCGACGATCAGCGCGGACGCCCGACCAGCGCCGAGCACCTCGCGCGCACGACGCTCGCGCTCTCGGAGCGCGGCAAGCGCGGCACGTGGCACGTGACCGACGGCGGCGAGTGCTCGTGGTTCGACTTCGCGCGCGAGATCGTCCGGCTCGGCGGATCGAGCTGCGTCGTGCACCCGTGCACGACCGCGGAGTTCCCGCGCCCGGCGAAGCGCCCCGCGTACAGCGTGCTCGACCTCGCGGAGACCGAGAGCGTGCTCGGCGCGATGCCCGACTGGCGCGAGAACCTCGCGAGCGTGATGGCGCGCCTCGAGTAGTCAGCAGGAGTGCTCGCCCCCGGAGGGCGCGTACGGAAGCGTGCGGAGCACGCGGACGGAAGGGCCCGGAGCGGGCGAGCCGACGTCGAGTAGTCAGCAGGAGTGCTCGCCCCCGCAGGGCGCGTACGGAAGCGTGCGGAGCACGCGGACGGAAGGGCCCGGAGCGGGCGAGCCGACGTCGAGTAGTCAGCAGGAGTGCTCGCCCCCGCAGGGCACGTCCGGAAGCGTGCGGAGCACGCGGACGGAAGGGCCCGGAGCGGGCGAGCCGACGTCGAGTAGTCAGCAGGAGTGCTCGCCCCCGCAGGGCGCGTACGGAAGCGTGCGGAGCACGCGGACGGAAGCGCCCGGAGCACGCGAGCCGACGTTTCGATATTCCTTCACCCCGCGGGACGTCCGGTGTCGTCGACCGGGCACTGGAGCGCGGCCGCCACGCGCGGGTGTCGCGCGACGATCTCGTCGATGCGGACGCGTCCCGGCGGATGCGTGCGGTCGCCCTCGGGCGCGCAGATCGGCTCGAGGGTGCGCTGCAGGTAGCGCTCGGCGTCGCCGGCGCGCGCGTCGAGATCCGCGGCGAGGATGTCGGCTGCGATCGCGTCGGCGCGCACCTCGGCGTCGCGCGCGCGCTCGAGGCCGAGCGTCGGACCGATCGCGACGTGGCCGAGCTCGTGCGCGAGCAGGAACGCGATGCGCTCGCGGAACGCCGGACCGTCGGGCGTCGGGTCGGACGCGTCGCGCGAGACCAGCAGGAACCCCGGGCAGAGCGTGAGCGACTCGGCGTCCTTCGTGACCCACGCGTCGTCGACGAGGAGGTGCTCGCCGCAGCCCATGCGCAGCGCGCGCGGGACCTCGCCGCGCAGCGCCGAGAGGTCGGTCCAGTCGAGCGTGGCGCGCTCCAGGCGCCCGATCGCAGCGCGATCGGCGTGCCGCGCGGCGGCGACGCGCGCGATGGCGAGCGCGCGCAGGCGCTCCATCTCTTCGCGCACCGCGCCCTCGAGCGGCGCGAGGCGCGCGTCGATCTCGAGCGCGCGCGCCTTGCGCACGAGGCGCGTGATCGCGTCGCGACGCTCCGCGGGCTGCGACGCGAGGTACGCGCGCCAGTCGTCGAGCGACGTCGCCTCGACGCCGAGCTGCGCCGTGACCATCGCGAGGACGGCGTGCTCGATGTCGCGGATCACCGCTTTGTGGCGCGATGCGCGGTCGTCGGCGCGCTCCGCGGCGGCGCCGCAGAGGCGCGCGTAGGGGCTCGCGCACTGCGCGTCGGCGCGCTCGTGCGCGCGGGTCTCGGCGTGCTCGTCGCCGATCGCGCGGCCCCTCGCGGCGGGCGCGGTGGGGTGCCCCGGCGTGGCAGCGCAGCCGGTCACGATCGCGCAGAGCGCGGCGAGGAGAGCGCGGCGGAGTGGACGCGAGGACGGCATCGCGCGGAGGTGCGCGAAGACGAGCAAGCTGCGCGCCGCGAGCGTGGGTGAATCGGAGACGTCCGGATGGCTGCGGCGCGGGGGTAGAGCCGACGCGAGAGCCGATCCGCAGAGTGCGGATCGGGGGTGGAGCCGACGCCACAGCCGATCCGCAGAGTGCGGATCGGGGGTAGCGCCGACGCCACAGCCGATCCGCAGGATGCGGAGCGGGGGTAGAGCCGACGGAACAGCCGATCCGCAGAGTGCGGATCGGGGGTAGAGCCGACGGAACAGCCGATCCGCAGAGTGCGGATCGGGGGTAGCGCCGACGGAACAGCCGATCCGCAGAGTGCGGATCGGGGGTAGAGCCGACGGAACACCGGGTCGGCAGACGTTCCGGGGTCGTTGCGGCGGCCGATCGCCGTTCGGATGTCCGCAGAGTGGGGTGCGCCGCGGCTACGGCGCGCCGAAGCGCTCGGCGGTCAGCAGCTCGACGAGCGACATCGCGACCTGCGCGCCGTCGGTGGCGGCCGTCAGCGCGCTCGCGCGGCGGCCCGCTGCGTCGCCGACGACGTGCACGCGCGCCATCGACGTCTCGCCCACCGCGTCGCTGCGCACGAGGCCGCGCTCGTCGAGCGCGAGCCCCGCGTAGAGCACGACGTCGGCCGAGCGCGCCGCAGGGTGCAGGAACAGCGCGCCGCACGCGACGTGCTCGCCGCCCTCGAGCTCGACGCCGCGCAGCGCGCCGTCCTCCGCGACCACCCGCGCCACGGCCCGAGGCTCGACGCGCACGCCCGCCGCGCGCAGCGGCGCGAGCTCGCTCTCCGGCACGTCGGTGCGCCCGTTCAGCAAGAGCACCAGCTCGCGCGCCCACGCGCGGAGCGGCAGCACGGTTCGCGCGACGCCGCGCTCCACCGCGAGCACGGCCCACGTCGCGTCCGCGTGCTCGAAGCCGTGGCAGTGGGCGCACGAGAACGCGTCGCGCCCCCAGACGTCGCGCAGCCCCGCGATCTTCGGCAGCACGTCGACGATGCCGGTCGCGAGGATCACGCGTCGCGCGCGCAGCACGTCGCCGCTCGCGAGCTCGACGCGCACGCCGTTCGTCTCGCGCGCGAGCGATGCGACGCGCCCGTCGACGAGCTCGACGTGCTCGTACTTCGCGAGATCGGCGCGCCCTCGCCGTCGCAGCTCGTCGGGGCTCGCGCCGTCGTGGCCGAGCCATCCGTGCGTCGCGGGCGCGCTCGCGTTGCGCGCGGGGCCACCGTCGACGACGACCGTGCGCAGCCGCGCGCGGCCGAGCACGAGCGCCGCCGAGAGCCCGGCGGGGCCGGCGCCGGCGATCACCACGTCGTGCTGCGTGCGCATCGCGGCGAGCGTACGACGCGGCGAAGCGAGGCGCGCGGTGCGCATCGCGCGATGCGCCGGGGCGCGCAGCATGCTGCGCACGGGACGCGCGTTTTGCGCGCGATCGTGGGTGGCGTACGCGTTGCTCGGGTCGCGCGGCGCAGGAGGCCCGTGTGGGAACCATCGAGTACGTCGATCTGGAGGTCGCGCGCGCGGCGCGCGGGGTGAGGCTCGTGGTCGCGTCGGTGCTCCCGAGCCCGTGGTCCGAGGCGGCGAAGGGCGTGCTGCGGCTCGCGCGCGTGCCCGTCCTCGCGGTGCGTTACCGCTCGGGCGATGCCGAGACCGCGGCGTGGATGGGCGCGTCGAACGTGCCCGTCGTGCGCTACGACGACGAGCTCCCGCGCACCGGCTGGGCCGAGATCACGCAGCTCGCGGCGCGGCTCGCGCCGGACCGTGGGATCGTGCCGAGCGACGACGCGGCGCGGGTGCGCGCGTTCGGTCTCCTCCACGAGATCGCGGGCGAGGACGGGCTCGGGTGGAACGCACGCGCGTGGATGATCCACGCAGGGCTCGAGAGCGGCGGAGCACGCGGGTTCCCGCTGCCCGTCGCGCGGTACCTCTCGTCTCGCTACGCGCTCACGTCCGACGCGGCCACGCGCGCGCCGCGTCGCGTCCGCGCGGTGCTCTCGCTGCTCGACGCCGAGCTCGCGCGCGCACGCGCAGCGGGCCACGCGTGGCTCCTCGGCGACGCGCCGAGCGCGCTCGACGTCTACGCCGCGACGTCCCTCACGCCGCTCGTGCTGCGCGACGACGCGGAGTGCCCGGCGATGGTCCCGTCGCTGCGCGGTGCGTTCGCGTCCCTGCGCGACGCGCTGGGAGACGCGGTGTCGCCTGCGCTCGTCGCGCACCGCGAGCGCGTGATCGAGCGTCCGATCACGCTCTGACGCTCATCGCTGGTAGCGGATCACGACCTCGAAGCGCGCGTCGCCGTCCTGCCCGCCCGAGATCACGCGGCTCGGGAGGCGCGTGAGCCGCATCAGATCGATCACCGCCTCGATGCCGCCGAGGAAGTCGTCCCACATGCGCCGCGTGTACCCGTGGAACTCGTCGAACGCGAAGTGGATGTGCCCCTCGCGCGCGTCGATCACGGTGATGCGCCCGCCGTCGACGTAGCGCGAGACGATGCGCGTCGCGTTGACCAGCGCGCTGCGCGGCGAGACGACGAGCGAGATGACGCGGAAGAGCGTCGAGAAGTCCTCGACGACGGCGGCGCGCGAGAGCTCGCGGCACACGCCCTCGTCGCTGGCGCGCGATGGGATCTCGCGCTCGATCGACGCGAGCAGCGCGTCGTACCAGCTCGCCGGGTACCAGCCGTTCGTCACGACCTCGCCGTCGCGCAGCGCGACGCCCCCGGGGCCCTCCACGCGCGCTCGCACGCGCGCGAGCACGTCGTCGCCGTAGCGCCGCTCGAGCGCGCGCAGCGTGCCGTGGAAGTTGACGCCCTTGAGCCTGCGCTCCTGCATCCCGCGCCGACCTTAGCGGATCGACGCGGCGTGCGCGCGGGGGTCACTCGTCGAGGAAACGGCGAAGGCGCGCGATCAGCTCGGGGCTCGCGTGGGGCCCGAGCGTCTTCTCCGAGGACAGGCCGTCGATGCGGTCGAGCGCCTGCGCGAGGTCGCCCGCGTCCCACGCGACCGGCACGCGCCCGAGCGACTGGAAGCGCTCGGCGGTGGCGACCTGGTGGTCGTTGCGGGTCTCGCGGAGCGCTGCGCGCCGCGGCATCACGAGGATCGGCTTGCCGAGCTCGAGCGCCTGGAGGATCGAGCCCGTGCCCGCGTGCGCGACGATCACGCGCGCCTCGCGATAGCGCGCGAGGAAGTCGTCGGGCTCGAGGAAGCGCGTCCACTTCACGTGCTGCGGCACGTAGTCGGCGGGGCCGATCTGCGCGAACACGTCGGCGCGCTTGCGCGCCGCGGCCCACTCGTCGACGGCCTTCACCATGCGATCGAACGGCATCTGCGCGCCGACCGTCACGAAGATCACAGGATCGCCCCCGCGTACTCGGGCCCGCCGGCGCGCTCGAGCTCCCGCCACTGCGTGAGCCAGAGGTCCGCGAAGGGGCCCACCTTCGCGCCCGACATCGAGAGCTCCTCGACGTTCGCGATGCTGTCGACCCAGATGGTGCGGCAGCCGAGCGACTTGCCGAGCACGACGCCGAAGAAGCCGGGCAGGGCGCCGGTCGAGATCACGACGTCGGGGCGCTCCGCGAGCAGCACGCCGAGCACGCGCGCCGCGCACTTCACGAGGCCCACGCGATCCCAGCGGGTCACGTCGGGCACGACGCGCAGCTTCGCGCCCTGGACGTGCGAGCGATAAGTGTCCGAGACCGTGACGTAGACGACGTCGTGCCCCTCGAACGCAGGGCGCAGGCGCATCAGCTCGATCCAGTGGCCGCCGCCGGAGGAGATCGCGAGGATCTTCTTCCGACCTCTCCGGCGCGGCTTCCGCAGTCGTCCGATCACTCGCGCGTCGCGCTCCAGAACGCTTCGACGTCGCCGCTGCGGTCGGGGAGCGTCGCGTACTCGTCCGCGATGCCGACGACCGCGTAGCCGACGCCTTCCTTGCGGCCGAGGCGGTTCGCGAGATCGCCGAGCTGCGTCACCGTGATCGCGCCCGAGGGCACGACGACGAGCACGCGATCCGCGAGGCGCGCCGCGCGGCGCAGCTGCTGCCCGTTGAGCGGGCCCTCCCACGCGGTCGGGATCAGGCGCTCGGTCTCGTCGCTCATCGGCGTCGAGGTGAGCACGCCGTAGGGCGCCACCGCGCTGACGATCGTCGGCGGGCCGAGGAGCTCGAACGATCCGCCGCGCTGCACCTGCGTCGGCGCGGCCTCGAGCTCCTGCGAGGACATCCCGCCGACCGACGGGCCCGCGCTCGCGGGGAGCGAGCGACGACCGGCGTCCATCGGGCTCGGGCTCACGAGCGTGTCGCGCCCCATCTCGATGAGCGTCGTGTCGGTCCAGTCCGCGGCGAGCTGCTTCGCGAGCTCCATCGCGAGCGGCATCTCGTGCTCCGTGGCGCCGACGACGAGCATCGTGCCGGTCGACTTCGGCACGAAGTCGTCCATGTCGGCGACGAGATCGCCCGCGGCGCTGGGATCGCGCGGCCACGTCGTGGTGCCGACCACCGCGCCGTTGCCCCAGAACGAGACCTCCGACGCGGTGTGGAGCTTCAGGCCGCGCAGCTCGCGACCGACGAGCCCCACGAGCACGAGCAGCACGAGCGCGAGCGGGACGCCTGCCGCGACGTAGTACTTGCGCTTGCTCGGCGCGGCGCTCTCGGGCGCGACCGCGCGTGCGATCACGCGGAACCCGGTGTCCGGGTTCTCGATCATGTTCTGCAGGCGCGCGCGGTGGTTCTGCAGGTTGTTGAGCAGCGTCTGCTTCACCTGCACGTCGGCGAGGAGCGCCGTCGCGTCGCCCTCGATCGCCGAGAAGCCCGCGACGCGCTGCTGCGCTTCCTGCGCGAGGCGCTGCAGCTGCACCGAGCGCTGGCGCGCCGCCTCGAGGTCGGCGGACGCCGTCGCGAGCGCGGTCGCCGCGGTCTCGAACGTCGAGCTCGCGCCCATCGACACCGAGCCGACCCGGCTGCCGCCGCCCGAGCTCACGCGCTCGCGCAGCGAGCGCACCTGACGCTCGGCGACCTGGAACCGCGGGTGATCCTCGGAGAGCTGTCCGCGCAGCTGCTCGAGGTGCGCCTCGGCGCGCGCGAGCTCGGTCTCGTCGACCGACTCGGTCTGCGACGCGACGACCTGCATGCGCGGCTGGCGGCGCACCTCTTCGCGCAGCTCGGTGACGCGCGCCTCGAGCGACGCGATCTCGGCCGCCGCGAGGTCCGCCTCGGCGCGCAGATCCGCGGCCTGCTCGAGCGCCGCCTCCTGCTCGGTCGTGAGGTCCGTGACGCCGTGCTCGGTGCGGAACGCGTCGTAGCGCGAGCGCGTGACGTCGAGCTCCTGTCGCGCTGCGAGGATGCGCCCGTCGAGGTTCGCGATCTCCGTCTCGATCTCGCGGCGGCGCGCGCCGAGCTGGTACTCGACGAACGTGTCGACGATCGTGTTCGCGAAGCGCGCCGCCTCTTCCGGCGACGTCGAGTGCGCGGTGATCGTGACGAGGCCGGCCTCGGCGTCCTGCGTGTTCTCGAAGAGGTTCTGCATGGCGGCGAGGGGCACGGGATCCATGCCCATGCGCCGGCGCACCTCGCGCAGGACCTCGTCTCGGCGCAGCGACTCCAAGCGCGAGGGAAGGTCGCGCCGCGCGTCCTGCGGCGACGCCTCGGCGCCCTCCGCGAGGGGCTGCACGCCCTCGAAGCGCATGGACGCGCTCGAGTCGTAGTTGTGCTTGATGACGAACTTCGCGAGCACGACGCCGACGACGACGCCGATCACGGCGGCGGCGAGGAGCCACCATCGGCCGCGTCGGATCGCACGGAGGAGCCGCGCTGGCTCCACGGGGAGGCCGGGTCTGGCGCGGCTCGACGCTTCGCCGCTCTCGGGGGCCTCGGCCTGGTCGTTCTGAGCGGCCATGTGGAATGCAGCTGGGGGCCGAGTTTTACGCCGATCAGCGGATCGGTCCAGGGGTGGAGAGACGCGTTCTTCCCGGATGGCTCGGAACTCTCGCACGGTACCAGAGAGGCATGAGCACCGGGTGTGATTCCGACGAGCAGCGGGCGTTTGGTACCGGCGCGAAACGCACGTCGGGCCCGGCACCTTCCGATGCCGGGCCCGCTCACGTGTGGCGTCCGTGCGACGAGCGACTACCGGCGGCGGACCTGGTTGCGGCGGTTCATCATCTCGCGCCGCTGGGCCGCGCGATCGGCGGTCTTGCCGAGCTCCTCCGCGCCGCCGCCCGCGTCGCCGCCGCCACCGAGGTAGCTCGCGAGCGCCGCGATCGTCGGGAACCGGAAGATGTCGGTGATCGTCAGGTCCTTGCCGGTCGCCTGCTTGATCTCGCGGTGCGCCTGGACGGCGAGCAGCGAGTGACCGCCGAGCTCGAAGAAGTTGTCCTGGGTGCCGACCTTCGAGAGGCCGAGGATGCGCATCCAGATCTCGGCGATCTGCTTCTCGATCTCGCTCTCCGCGGCCACGAACTCCGCGGCCGAGGCGCGCCCGGCGCTCTCGTCGGGCTTGGGGAGCTGCTTGCGATCGATCTTGTTGTTCGGCGTCAGCGGGAAGCGCGCGAGCTCCACGAAGTGCGAGGGCACCATGAACTCGGGCAGCGTCACCCGCAGGTGCGCGCGCAGCTTCTCGGGGTCGGGCGTGTGGCCCTGGGCCGCCGTGTAGTAGGCGACCAGGCGCTTGTCGCCCGGGTTGTCCTCGCGCGCGACGACGACGACCTCGCGCACGTCCTCGTGGTTCGAGAGGCGCGACTCGATCTCGCCGAGCTCGATGCGGTAGCCGCGGATCTTCACCTGGTGATCCACGCGACCGAGGAACTCGACGCGGCCGTCGCTCGCCCAGCGAACGAGGTCGCCGGTGCGGTACATCCGCGCGCCCTCGGTCTTCACGAAGGGATCGGGGACGAAGCGCTCCTCGGTCAGATCGGGGCGCTGCCAGTAGCCGCGCGCGACGCCGGCGCCGCCGATCCACAGCTCGCCCGGCGCGCCCACCGGCACCGGCTGGCGCGCGGCGTCGAGCACGTAGAGCTGCGTGTTCGCGATCGGCTTGCCGATCGACACCGTGCCCTCGACGGGCGCCGCGACCTCGGTCGACGACCAGATCGTCGTCTCGGTCGGGCCGTACATGTTCGTGAGCGTCGCGCGCGTCGCCGTCGCGAGCTCCGCGACGAGCGAGCCCGGCAGCGCCTCGCCGCCGACGAACATGTGCTTCACGTGCGCGAGCGCGGTGCGCGCCTCGTCGTTGCCGAGGAGCATGCGCAGCATGCTCGGCGTGCACTGCAGGTGCGTGATGCGGTGACGGACGATCTGCGCGGCGATCGACCAGTCGTCCTCCTCGACGCGCGGCTTCGGCTCGGCGGCGAGGCGCAGGCGGTTGAGGTGATCGAGGTGCGCGAGCACCGTGTCGCTGTCGATCCCGTAGTCGATGAGACACGCGATCTCGTCGACGCCGATCGACTTGCACTCGTTGACGCGCTGGAGCGCGCTCTCGGGCGTGCCGAAGAGACCGCTCGTCTCGTAGTAGCGCTCGAACGCGTGATCGAGCAGCGCGTCCGCGTCCTCCGGCGAGAGCGAGGTGAAGTTGTCCTCGAAGCTCGCGCCTTCCTTCGCGTGCTTCTTGAACGCGGGGAACGCCCACGCGTGCGCCGCGATCAGGTTCATCGAGCTGCGCAGGTAGTCCTTCATCGGCTCGCGCGCGGTCTCCTTCACGGCGCGCTCGTCGTCTCCGATGAACGTGTGGAGCATGAGGGTGACGTGGCCGTCGCCCTCGTGGCCCGAGTCCTTCCAGGCCTTGCGATAGACCGCGACCTTCTCGCGCACTTCGTCGAGGCTCTGACCGAGCAGGTGCGTGAGGATGCCGGCGCCCATGCGGCCCGCGGCCGCGAACGTCTCGGGGTTGCCCGCGGCGGTCACCCAGATCGGCAGCTCGGGCTGCACGGGACGCGGCAGCGTCCTCACCTTCACGGGGCCCTTCGGGCCCTCGAACTCGAGCGTCTCGCCGCGCCAGAGCTTCCGGACGATCTCGAGGTCACGCACCATCGCGCCCTTCGCGTTCGCGAAGTTCTCGGGGCGCAGCACGAAGTCGTTCGGGTGCCAGCCGCTCGCGAACGAGATGCCGACGCGCCCGTTCGACAGGTTGTCGACGAGCGCCCACTCCTCCGCGACGCGGATCGGGTGGTGCAGCGGGAGCACGCACGATCCCGAGCGGATCTTCACGTGCTGCGTGACCGCGGCGATCGCGGCGCTCGCGACGCTCGGGTTCGGATAGAGGCCGCCGAACGCGCCGAAGTGCCGCTCGGGCGTCCACACCGCCTGGAACCCGTTGCGATCCGCGAACTTCGCGCCCTCGAGCAGCGCGCGGTACTTGCCCGCGTTCTTCTCGCCCTCGTCGCTCGCGAAGTAGAAGAGCGAGAAGCCGATCTTCCGATCGCTGCCGGGCGCGCGACCGCTCGAGACGAGCGCGCGATCCTCGTCGCTCGAGAGCACGACCTCGAAGCCGCGGCAGAGCGTCCAGAAGAGCTCGAGCACCGAGATGTCGAACGAGAGGCTCGTCACCGCGAGCCAGCGCGCATCCGTCGGTCGCGGGATCACCGGGTCCATGCCGGTGAAGAAGTTCGCGACGTGGCGGTGCTCGATCATCACGCCCTTGGGGCGGCCGGTCGAGCCCGACGTGTAGATGACGTACGCGAGGCTCGCGCTGTCGGTCTCGCGCGCCGGGCGCGTGCGCGGCTCGCTCGCGAACGACGACGCGTCCGCGTCGAGGCGCAGGATCGTCGCGCCGGTCTGCGGCAGCGCGTACGCGAGGTGCTCCTTCGTGAGCACCACCTTCGCCTGCGAGTCCTCGACGTAGAGCGCGACGCGATCCGCGGGATAGCTCGGATCGACGGGCACGTACGCGCCGCCCGCCTTCCAGATCGCGAGCGCGCCGATCACGAGCTCGGGTGAGCGATCGACGTGCAGCGCGACCAGCGTGTCTCGGCCGACGCCGAGCGCGATCAGCTTGTGCGCGAGCTGGTTCGCACGCTCGTCGAGCGCGCGGTACGTGAGGCGCTCGCGCTCGAACGCGAGGGCGATCGCGTCCGGCGTGCGATCCACCTGCGCCTCGAAGAGCTGGTGCACCGAGCGATCGGCCGGGTACTCGGTGGTCGTCGCGTTCCAGTGGCGGAGCACGCGATCGAGCTCGTCGGCGGGCAGCAGCGGGAGGCGCGCGACCTGCGTCGCGGCGTCGTTCGCCGCGCCCTGGAGCAGCGTGCCGAAGCGGCCGACCATCTTCTCGAGGTGCGCCGCAGCGACGCGCGTGCTGTCGATGATCAGCGTCGCGCGCGATCCATCGGGGCTGATCGCGATCTCGAGCACCTCGCCGGCGCGCGGCTTCACGGTGTCGAGCGCGTCGGTCTCCTCGACCGCGATCTCGATCTTCGCGCTGCCGAGCCCCGGCGTGCGCGCGACGAGATCACGCGGGTAGGTGAGGTGCTCGCGCAGACGATCGCGATCCGCGGCGATCTTCTCGCGCAGCTCCGCGAACGTGATCGTGTCGCCGAGCTCCACGCGCAGCGGGACCGACTGCGCGAAGAAGCGCTCCACGCCCTGCGTCGCGCTGGTGATCGCGGGGTGGCGATAGCCGACGTCGAACGTGCGGTTGCCCGTGATGCGCGCGAGCCACGCGATCGCCGCGGCGAGCGTCGACGGCGCGTCCATCCCCGCCGGCACCGGCACCGGCGCGCGCACGAACACCGGCGCCTTGCTCGGCGTGCGATCCGCGTACGGCAGCTCGATCGGCGCGACCTGCGCGAGGCGCTTCGACCAGAACGTCTCGTGCTTCGCGAGCTGCTGATCGGACTCGCCGAGGCGCGTCGCGCGCGTCTCCTCGAGCGCGGGAAGGCGCGCGCCCTTCACGATCCCGTGCTTCGCGAGCGCGGCGTCGTCCTGCGGGATGCCGCTCACGCACGTCGCGCGCGGGAAGCGCAGCGTGCCCTGGCCCGTCGCGACCTCGATCGCGCCGTGCTCGACCGCGACGATCGTGCCCGGCTCGTCGCTCGTCTCGGCGCTGCCCTCGTGCACCTCGGGGAGCAGGAGCGGATCGGTCGCGGTCTGCGTCTTCGCGGCGCCGACCGGGTTCGCGTAGCGCGGACCGAAGTCGAGGGCGCGGACGAGCGACGCGATCTTCGACGCGGGCTGCGCCCAGTCGATCGTGCACATCGCCGCGGGGCGGTCGTAGCGCCCGAAGTACGTGCGCTGCGTGAGGTCCTGCTTCGTGCGCTGCTCGGTGCCGGTGCCGAGCTGATCGACGAGCTCGCTGAACGACTCGATCGCCGCCTCGTAGCAGCGCGTGTTGAGCACCACCGACGTGTCGCGCTCGCCGATGCCGAACGTGCGCTGCGCGAGGATGTCGCCCTCGTCGACGCCGCCCTCGATGACGTGCCAGGTGATCCCGTGGCGCGGCTCGGCGTTCAGGATCGCCCACATCGGGGCGTTGAGGCCCGCGTAGCGCGGCAGCGGGCCGTCGTGGAAGTTGATCGAGCCCCGCTTCGGCATCGCGAGGACGTCGTCGGGGATGATCGTCAGGTTCGCGATCGAGAAGAGCCAATCGAACTCGCCTCCTCCGATCGACTCGGTGTGCGCGCGCAGGCGCTCGGCGAGGCCCTTGCCCGGCGCGATGCGCGCGACGCCGTTCTGGTCCGCCCACTTCCCGATGCCCTCGTCCGACGAGACGATGCCGAGCACGGCGTGGCCTCGCGCTCGCAGGATGTCGGCGCACTGGATCGCGAGCGACTCGTTGCCGATGACGTAGCAACGGAACGGACTGGACATGGGGCTCCCTTGGCGTGTCGAGGTCGAGTGGCGTTCAGGTCGAAGCGAAGCGCGCGGCCACGCTCAGCGTCCCGAGCCGATGATCAGCGACGGCACGGTGATCGAGGCCGCGGTGATCGGGATCGAGAGGAGCAACGAGAGCGAGTTCATGACGTCGCGCAGGTCGGCGTGACCGGCCGAAGCAACGTACACGATGTCGCCCGGGGCGAGCACGACGTCGTGCGCGTCGCCGTCGACGATCGCCGCAACACTGGTCGAATAGACCATCGGATCGGACGCCTCACCACGGATCACACGCACGTCGCCCCAGTTCCCATCGCGGGTCACGCCGCCCGCGAGCGAGAGCGCGTGGGTGAGGCGCATGCCGGGCCGGAACGCCATGATGCGCGGCGAGCCCACCTGGCCGAGCACGCTCACGAGGCGACCGAGGTCCGCCGGGACGTAGAGCGTGTCGCCGGGGCGGACGCGGATGTTGTGGCGAGGATCACCCGTGAGCGCGATCTCGAGCGAGATCGGCAGCGCCTCGCCGTTGCGCACGAGGCGCGCGCCGCCGAGGTCGCCCGACGGCATGGAGAAGCCTTCTTCCTCCGCGACCGCCGCGCCGCCCGCGGCCGCGAGCAGGTCCGCGAGGCGCATGCCCGGCGTCACCGCGATGCGTCCGGGCTCGCCGACCGCGCCGAGCACGCTCGCGAAGTGTCCGCTCGGCTCGCTGACGACGAGCGACACGCGCGACGTGCGATCGAACTGGCGCATCGCCTCTTCGACGCGACGCTCCGCGTCGGTGAGGTCGAGGCCGCCCACCGGGACGTCGCCCGCGAGCGGGATGTGCAGCACGCCGCGCTCGTCGACGACCAGGCCCTCGTACTCTTCGGTCTCGGTGCTGATCAACCGGAGCGTCACGACGTCGCCCGGGTAGAGCTGCATCGCGGCGGCTGCGTCGTCGGCCATGCCCGGCGGAGTCAGATCGGCGCGTTGGAAGCGCGCGTCCTCGCTCGGCATGGTAGGCGTGCGTGGCAGGTTCGGCGTACAGCCTGGACCGAGCGAGCCAGCGAGCACCGCCGCGAGGACACAGGAGAAGAGGTTCCAGTGTCGACGGAAAGGCGAGCTAGTGGTCATCGGAGTCCCACCTACTCCCGCGGCGACGGGCTTGCAAGCACCGAGTACCGCCGTCTGGGCGTCCGCTCAGAGCTGCGTGATCTCGCGCGGCGGCAGCGTGCGACAGGTCGGTAGCAGTACGAAGTCACGCAGGGTCGCGCCCTCCGCGTGGACGTCGAGGCGATGGACGCCGCGCGCGTCGGCGTCGGGGACGAGGAGCAGGCCGCGCTCGGGATCGAGCGCGCCGCTGCCGAGCACGAACGACGCGTCGGCCTCGAGCAGGATCGCGATCGATGCGTCGTCGAGATCGAGCAGCGCGAGGACGTCGCGGCCGCTCTCGCCGCGCGGATCGGCGACGTAGGCCGCGCGCGACGCGTCGAGCGGCACGAGCCCCGCGGTGGGCGACGGCGCGCTCTCGTGATCGGCGGCGCGCCACGCGCGATCGATCGTGATGCGTCCGTCGGGATCGATCGCGACGCGCACGATGCCCGCCTCGCGCCGGCGCTCGAGGCCCGGCGAGAACGCATCGCCGGTGCAGAGGATCATCGCGCGATCGGGCGCGCCCGGGATCGCGCGCGCGCCGTGGCACCCGCTGAGACCCTCGAGCGCGACGAGCTCGGTCAGCGCGCGCGTGTCGGGATCGACGACCGCGACCGCGCCGTCGCCGGTGAGCGTGAAGTCCGCGCTGAGGCGCTGGAGCGACACCAGCACGCGCCGCGCGCCGCTCGGATGCGCGATCGGCACGAGCGTCGTGGGGCGCGCGTAGATCGGCGTGCCGTCCTCCGCCGTGGTGTCGGCGGCGACGTCGATGCGTGCGAGCACGACGCCCTGCGCGACGTCGACGACCACGACGTCGTTGCCGCGCGCGAGCTCGGGCGCGTCGGGATGGAAGCTCGGGTTCGCGCGGCTCACGAGCGCGATCGCGCCGTCGACCGCGAGCACGTCCTGCACGTTGGGCGAGTGACCGCTCGGCGCGTCGGGATCGTCGCCGCGGAGATCGATCTGGCGCACCGTGCCGGTCGCGTACTCGGCGAGGGTGAGGCGATCGGCGTTGAAGCGCTCGAGCAGCGCGAGCGTGCCGGGCTCGGGCGTCGCGACGATCACGACGTCGCCTCCGAGCCCTGCCGCGATGCCCGACGCGCGCGTGCCCGAGTCGATCCACGACTCGGTGATCGCCTCGCCGCGCTCGTCGAGCAGCGCGATCGCGGTCGACGCGTAGTCGGAGAGCACGACGCCGAACGCCGGCGCGCGCGAGATCGGGGCGAGGTCGGCGACGTCGCAGGGGCGCTCGGTGCCGCATGCGGCGAGCAGCACGAGCGAGGCGAGGATCGGACGAGACACGAGCGACCTCCGAGGCGGGGCGCCCTCCCACGAGGCGCCGTGTGCCGCCGCGCGGATCTCGCGCGACACCGTCGGCAGGTCTTCGGGCTCGCAGGCGCTCGGATCGCGTTCGAGCCGATCCGGTCTCTACTGGCCGTCGCTTCCCGGAGGACCATTCCTCCAGTGCTCGGGACGGCGTTCGTTCCTGCACACCGCTGCGGGGCAGCTCCGGATTCGCACCGGATTCCCTCGAGGCGCACGGTCCCACCGCGCGCACCGCTGGCGAGCGCGAACGTGGCGGGCCCGGCGCGAGGCGTCAAACCGGGGCGGGTTGGAAATTCTCCGCGATCGCGCGTACGACGAGCGGATGGGGGACTCCGGCCGCGTCGTGGGCGTGCTCGTGTGCGCCGTCGGGCTGCTCTCGCCGGGCTGCTACCTCGCGCACTCGCTCGATGGCGCGGACGGTCCTGCGCCGCTCGATGCGAGCGTGGTCGACGCCCGCGTCGCGCGTCCCGACGCGGGCCCACCGCCGCCGCCGGAAGAGCCGCCGCCCGGCACGCGCGTGGTGCAGATCTCGGTGGGCGGGGATCACGTGTGCGCCGTGAGCGACGAGGGCGCGCTCTACTGCTGGGGCCAGAACGACATCGGGCAGCTCGGCGTGAACGAGCGGCGCGCGTCCTCGCGACCGCTCCGCGTGCATGGCCTGCCTCCGATCGCGTCGGTGAGCGCCGGGGCCAGCCACACGTGCGCGGTGGACGTCGACGGCGGGCTCTGGTGCTGGGGCTTCGACCACTACCGTCAGCTCGGCGTCAGGGCGGAGGAGCGACCCGACTGTGGTCGCGCCGTGTGCAGCCCGATCCCGCTGCGCGTGCCCGACGTGCCTCCCGTGCGACGCGTGTGGATCGGTGTCCACGGCACGTGCGCGGAGCTCGTCGAGGGCGACGAGCTGCGCTGCTGGGGCACCGACGCGGCGTCGCGCGCCATCTCGCGCTCCGCGGTGCACGGCGTGCGGGATCTCGGGATGGGCCTCTCGCACGCGTGCCTGTGGATGCCCGACGAGCGCGTGCGGTGCGTGGGCGACGGCACGTTCGGGCGCGCGGGCGACGAAGGACGGGGCGACGGGATCGTCGATCTCGACGACGTGATCGATCTCGAGGTCGGCGCGGAGCACGCGTGCGTGCTGCTCGCCGACACGCGCGTGTTGTGCTGGGGCTACAACTGGGACGGCGCGCTCGGCATCAAGGAGGGGCTGCCGTACTGCGTGCACGGGGACACCGGCGGCGCGTGCGCGATCGCGCCGATCGCGCCGACGGGCGATCCCACGGGCACCGCGCTCTCGATCGGCAGCCGTCGCTCTTGCGTCATCGACACCGACGGTGGCGTGACGTGCTGGGGCCCGTGGACGATCGAGGGAGGCACGGTCTGGTGCGGCGGCGGCGCGCCCGAGGAGTGCGACCCGACGCCGACGCGCGTGCCCGGGATCGCGGCGCCCCGCGCGATCTCGGCCGGCGACAGCGTGGTGTGCGCGATCGTCGAGGACGGCGGCGTGATGTGCTGGGGCTGGGACACGGACGGACAGCTCGGGCACGGTGTCGTCGAAGGAACGCTCGTGCGCGAGCCGGTCCGGGTCATCGGCTTCGGCGGCTGAGCCACGCCTCGAACGCGCGGCCCTCGGCGCTCGGGTGGGACGCGTGCATCGGGACCTCGCGGTGGTACACGCGGAAGAGGGCGGCGAACGCGCGCGGATCGAGCTCGGCGCGGTGCGCGGCCTCGTCGCTGCCCTGGACGAGTCGCTCGCAGCGCAGCCGCGCGACGAGCAGCGCCTGCATGCGGACGCCATCGGGATCGACGCGCGCGAGCGCCGCCCGCGTGGGCTCGTCGAGCTCGGGATCGCCTGCCGCGTCGTGCAGCGCGGCGACCGGATCGTCGGCGCGCATCGCGCGCGCGAGGAGCTCCTCGAGGCGCGCGCGGCTCATCGCGCGGCCTTCGTGATCGCGCGGCGGATGCGCGTGAGCTCGTCGTCGAGAAGGCGCGCCGTCGCGTGGTCCGGCACCGTGCCTTCCATCCGCTCGAGCGTCACGCCGCGGAGGTGCGGGCAGCGCGGGAGCACGTCGTCGAGCAGCGCCCACACCGGCTCGGGCACCGCGTCGTCGTGGCCGTCGAGGCGCATCGTGCGGCCCGACGGGAGCCAGCGCGGATCACTCTCGCGACCGCCGCTCACGTGGAGCTCGATCACGCGATCGAGCGGCGCGCGAGCGAGCCATGCCTGCGGATCGAGCCCGTGCAGCAGCGACATCGTGTGGAGGTTGTGCAGGTCGAGCAGCAGGTGACGGTGCGGCGCCGCGAGCACGTCATGCAGGAGGCGGGGCTCGTCGAGCGGATCTCCGAGGACGAAGTAGACGACCGAGTTCTCGACGCCGACGTCGGGCACCACGCGCGACATGAGCTCGAGCCGCGCGCGCAGCGTGGACGCGGTGCGCGCGTCGTACGGCATCGGCATCGGGAGCGCCGTCGTCTCGCTGCCTGCTCCTGACGCGGACCGCAGCGACGTCGCGCCGAGGTGATCGGTCCACCACGCGTACCCGAAGAGCGCGACGTCCTCGCGCATCCGATCGAGCCACGCGCGGGTGCGCGCCTCGTCGCCCTCGCTGCACGTCGAGAAGCCCACGCCGTGCGCGACCACGGGCTTGTTCCACGCGCGCACCGCGGCGAGGAAGCGCGCGTGGAACCCGTTCGGGACCAGCGCGCCGTCGTCGCGATCGATCCACGTCGTCTCGGGCGTGACCTCGAGGTAGTCGGCGCGGCGCGCGATCGGCGCCACGCGCGCGAGCGTCTCGTCGTCGGGCGGCAGCGCGAAGCCGACGCCGATCACGGCGTGAGATACCAGTCGAGGAAGCGCGCGCTGCGCTCGGGCACGTGGCCCATGCCGCACGCGATCATCAGCGACGCGTCGCCCTCGCGGCGGCGCTCCTCCTCGGTCATCTCGACCGTGGTCCCGCACCCGCTGCCGATCGCCCACCGGCTGCCGGGCACGCGACCGCGACGCCACCGCTCGATCCCGACGTCGCGCACGGCCTCGCGGAACGCGGGATGCCTCACGAAGAGCGCGGGCGCGAGCGCCACCGCGACGCGGTCGGACGTGTCGTACACGCCGAGCGCGAGCTCGATGCGCTGCCGTCGATCGACGGGCAGCGCCGCGAGCGCGACGGAGGCACGGCGCTGGAGCGCCGCATCGTCGGGCGCGATCGCGCCGTGCACCAGCGACGCGAGCGCCGCGATGCGCCGATCGATCACCTCGTTCTCGCGCGCGGTGCGCTCCTCGAACGACATCTGCTCGTCATCGCGGAAGATCCAGTACTCCGGCGTCTCGGGGAGCGTCGCGTCGATCGCGCGCGCGACCGCGGGGACGCGCTCCGGCTCGACGAGCACCATCAGCGGCTCGCCCGCGGGCGCTTGCGGCACGAGCGTGCGCAGCGTCGACATCGTCGCGCAGACGACCTCCGCGAGCGCGAGATCGACGAACACCTGATCGGGCCCGTGGTTGAGCAGCTCGCCGAACGCGCCTGCGCGCTCCCAGCGCGCCTCGCGCTGCGCGGGGATCACGATGACGAGCAGCGGACGCCCGGCACGCTGGGCACGGCGGTACGCCTCCGAGAGCGCGGCGAGCCCACCGTCGTCGTCCTGCGCGAACGCGCGCGCCATCCACGCCGGGCACGCGAGCACGCCCGCGAGGGTCGCCGCACCACCGAACAGATCCCTTCGCTTCATTCGATCTCTCCGGTGTCGAAGAACACCTCGCCGCGATCGCTCGGCGAGCGGGCGAACATCTCGGGCGTCGCGGGCGCGAGCCTCACTCCGACGTCGTCGACGAGCGCGTCATTCCAGAGCCGCATGCGGATCGTCGTCTCGCCTCCGTGAGGCGCGAGCTCGATGCCGCCCGGCGCCGGGCGGTACGTGCCGCGCGTCGTGCCCTCGGCGGTGCGCAGGAGATATCCGCCCGCCGCGTCGAGCACGAACAGCACGTCGGAGTACGCGTACGCGCCGACGAGCGCAGCCGCGTCGGGGATCGCTCCATCGTCGTCGGGCTCGGGGACGACGTGGTCGAGCTCGAGCGCGCTCCGCTCGTGCCACGTCAGGTCGCCCGCCGCGAGCCCCTGCTCGAACGAGCTCGCGCGCACCCCTTCCACCTCGACGTCGTGGAGCAGCGCCGCGACCCACGTCACGCCCGGCGCGTGCAGCGCGTAGCGCGCACCGCTCAGCGGCTCGACGCGCGCACCGAGCATCTCGCCGAGCGAGAGCGCGCCCGCGTGCGTCCCGGTGATCACGAACCGATCGGCGTCGACCGCGCCGCGCTGCACCTCGCCGTCGGGGCCACGGATCTCGACGAGCTCACCGGGCGCGAGCGCCAGCCGCTCGCGTCCTTCGGGCCGCACCAAGTACGCCTCGTCGTCGACCGCGACCGGGACGGGCAGGGCGCTCTCGACGGTCTCGCCGCCGACCTCGAGCGCGATGCCCGCGGCGCGCGCGTCCTCGTCGAGGAGGAGCACCGCAGTCTCCTCCGCGTCGGGCGCGGCGCACGAGCCCAGGATCAGGAGCATCAGCGCGAGCGCACGTGCAGGGAGTCGTCGCACCTCTCGCCTCCTCGATGACGGTGCTGACCGAGACCTCCCGGATCAGCTTGGGTTCCGCCTGGGACGAGCGAGCGTACGTCCGGATCTCAGCCGAGCTTCTTGAGGCGCGCGTACTCCCCGTCCGCGGCGCGCTCGAAGCCGTCTGCTTCCATCGCCAGCTTCAGCGCCGTCGTGCGCTCGCGTCCCCCCGCAGGCGGGAAGATGCGTTCGATGAGCGCCTCGGCGCGGATGACGTCGAGGGCGGGTGTGATCACGAGCGCGTCGGTCGGGGCGGTGTCGGTGATCAGGATCGGCGCGAGCCGCGTCGCGCCCGCGCGCCCTCCGTGCAGCGAGAGCGCCTGCTCGACGTGCTCGCTCTCGCCGCTCGCGACCGAGACCGCCGCCACGTCCGCGCGATCCTCGATCACCGCAGCGAGCGCCGCGGGGTGCGTGCCCACGAAGTCCTGCGAGGCGAACGTGCGATCGGGGTCGATCCCGCGCTCCCGCAGGTGCTGCGCGACCAGCAGGTACCCGCCGATCGACCGACGATCGACCCACGCCGCGCGCTTGCCCGCGAGCTGCGCGATCCCGACGTGCGCATCGGCGCGCGCGATCAGCGCCGAGCGATACGTCGAGCGCCCCGCGCGCACGACCTTGAAGACCGCGCGCGCATCGTCGGCGACGTGCGCGCAGATCGCGGCCGGTGCCCAGAGGAGCTCGGCGCCCGCCTCGCGCGCCACGCGCTCGAACGTCGCGTAGTCCGGCGCGACCTCGACCTGGACGCGATCCCCGAGGTCGCTCGAGAGCGATCGCTCCAGCAGCTCGCCCCGGGCCTGGGCGCGCGCGACACCGACCGAGGGAGGCACCAGGAACCGCAGCACGGCTCTGGGCAAGCTAGCAGCCCCGGTACGGGACGGCCCGGCGTTGCCTCGTGATCGTCACTCTCGTACAGTGCGCGCCGATGTCGGCGACTCCGCCGGGCGGCGCGCGGATCCACGCGCCTGCGACTCGATTCACGCCTCCGCTGACCGTCGAAGAACGCCGAGTCGTCTCGTTCGACGGCACCGACATCGCGTACCACCTGGTCGGCGAGGGCCCGCCGATCCTCCTCGCGAACGGGCTCGGCGGGTCGTGGCGCGCGTGGACGCACCAGCTCCGGCACTTCTCGGATCGGTACCGCTTCGTCTCCTGGGACCAGCGCGGGCTCTATCGCTCGGGGGCCCCGCCCGATCGCGGCGCGCTCGACGTCCCGGCGCAGGCGCGCGATGCGCTCGCGGTGCTCGACGCCGAGGGGCTCGATCAGGTCGCGATCTGGGGCTGGTCGATGGGCGTGCAGGTCGCGCTCGAGCTCTGGCGCCGCGCGCCCGAGCGCATCGCGTCGATCGTGCTGATCAACGGCGTCGCCGGGAAGCCGTGGAGCACGCTCGCGAACGTGCCGAAGGTCGGGCTGCTCGCGCCGTACGTGCTCTCGACGCTGCGGCGCATGCCGCTCCTCGTCTCGTCGGTCACCCAGCGCGCCGTCGCGTTCAAGGGCACGCCGCAGTGGGCGATGCGCCTCGGCCTCGCGAGCCGCACGCTCGACGTCGCGATCTTCGAGGAGCTCGCGGGCTCGTTCGGCGGGCTCGACATGGGGATCTACGTGCACACGCTCGAGCAGATCGGAGAGCACGACGCGCACGACGTGCTGCCGACGGTGCGCGTGCCGCTCCTGATGCTCGCGGGCGGGCGCGACCTGATGACGCCGCGCAGCGCGGCCGAGCGCATCGCGCGCGAGGTGCCGGGCGCGGAGATGCTCGTCGTGCCGGGCGGGACGCACTACCTCGCGGTCGAGTACCCGGAGCTCGTCAGCCTGCGCATCGAGCGCTTCCTGCGCGATCGCGGGTATCCGCCGCGCGGCGAGTCGCGGCGTCGTTCGTCGCGGCCTCCGCCGTTCGGAGGCGCGCGGTGATGCGCGTCGTGTTCCTCGTCGCGCTCGCGTCGATCGCGGTCGCGTGCTCGGGCGGCGGCGAGAGCGGTCCGAGCGCGTCGGTGCAGGCCGACGCGGCGGCGCTGCAGGAGCTGCTCGGGAGCGATCCGTCGCGCACGGTGCTCCGCGAGGTCGAGGACGCGGTCGACGGAGAGCGTCCGGTGATGGCTGCCGAGATGATCGAGTCCGCCGCGGCCCCCGCGGTGCGACGTCAGATCGAGCGGCTCCAGCACGCGTCGGTGTCGACCCAGGAAGGCCGCCGGCTGCGCACGCGCGCGGTCCGCGTCCATCGCGAGCGGCTCAACGCGCTCGAGCGCTACGGCCAGCTGCTCGCGCGCGGCATCGGCACCGAGGACACCGAGCTGCTCGACGCGATGCACGCGTACGCCGACGCTGAGCTCGCCATCGTCGCGCTGCACGACGATCTCGCGGCGATTCGTCCGCTCGCGGCGGGCGCCGACGACGAGCGTGACGCGCGGCTCGGAGGTCTGCCCCCGCTGCGTCGCGACGAAGAGCCGGTCGACGAAGGCGAGGCCAGCCCCACGCTCCCGCCCGAAGGTCCTGCTCCGAGCGCCGGCGAGCCCGCCGAGCCGCTGCCCGAATGACGATGGAGAACGCGCCGTGATCCTGGTGATCGACAACTACGACTCGTTCACGTTCAACCTCGTGCAGTACCTCGGCGAGCTCGGCGCGGCGGTGAAGGTCGTGCGCAACGACGCGATCGATCTCGCGGGGATCCGCGCGCTCGATCCCGAGGGCATCCTGCTCTCGCCCGGTCCGGGCACGCCGGACGAGGCGGGGATCACGCTCGACGTCATCCGGCACCAGTCGGGCGAGCGCCCGATCCTCGGCGTGTGCCTCGGGCACCAGGCGATCGGACAGGCGTTCGGCGGTCGCGTGATCCGCGCGCCGCGCCTCATGCACGGGCGCACCTCGCCGATCCTCCACGCGAGCGAGGGCGTGTTCGAGGGTCTTCCGAGCCCGTTCGAGGCGACCCGCTACCACTCGCTGATCGTCGAGCGCGAGACGCTGCCCGACGTGCTCCGCCCGACCGCGTGGACCGCGGAGGGCGAGCTCATGGGGATGCGCCACCGCGAGCTCGACGTCGAAGGCGTGCAGTTCCACCCCGAGTCGTTCCTGACCGAGCACGGGCACGCGATGCTCGCGAGCTTCCTGCGGCGTCTTCCGAGCGGCGGGAAGAAGGCGGCCGCGTGAGCACCTCGGTGCGCGACGCGCTCGCGCGCGTGCTCGAGGGACGTGCGCTCGACGCCGACGCGATGGAGTCGGCGATGGACGCGATCCTCGCCGGCGAGGCCACGCCGGCGCAGATCGCGGGGCTCGCGATCGCGCTCCGGATGCGCGGCGAGAGCCCGACCGAGCTCGCCGCCGCGGCGCGCGCGATGCGCCGGCGCGTCGTGCCTCCGTCGATCGAGATCGACGGCGTGCTGCTCGACACCTGCGGCACCGGCGGTGACGGCGCGGGCACGTTCAACGTCAGCACGACGTGCGCGGTCGTGGTCGCGGCGTGCGGTGTGCGCGTCGCGAAGCACGGCAATCGCGCGGTGAGCTCGCGCGCCGGCAGCGCGGACGTGCTGGAGGCGCTCGGGGTGCGGGTCGACGCGAGCCCCGAGGTCGTCGCGCGTCACGTGCGCGAGCTCGGCATCGGGTTCCTCTTCGCGCCCGCCTATCACGCCGCGCTGCGGCACGCGGCGGGCGTTCGGCGCGAGCTCGGCGTGCGCACGTTCTTCAACCTGCTCGGCCCGCTCGCGAACCCGGCGAGCGCGACGCACCAGCTCGTCGGCGTCTACGACGCGGCGCGGGTGCGCACGATGGCGGAGGTGCTCGGCCTCCTCGGCGTGCGCGCCGCGTGGGTCGTGCACGGCCACGGCGGGCTCGACGAGATCGCGCCCGAGGGCGCGACGCGCGTGGCGCGTCTCGAGGACGGGCGCGTGGTCGAGGACGAGATCGTCCCGCGCGACTTCGGGCTCGAGGACGCGCCGATCGCCGGCCTCAGCGGCGGCGACGCGCACGACAACGCGCGGCTCGTGCGTGCGGTGCTGAGCGGCGAGCGCGGCGCGCGACGGAGCGCGGTGGTGATCAACGCGGCGGCCGCGCTGATCGTCGCGGGCGCGGAGCGGGATCGGCGTGCGGCGCGCGAGCGCGTCGAGGCCGCGATCGACTCGGGCGCTGCCACGCGGCTGCTCGACGCATGGGTGCACGCGTCGTGACCGATCACCTCTCGGCGATCCTCGACCGCAAGCGCGTCGAGGTGCTGCGCCGCGCGCGACATCCGCAGCCGGCGATCGACGGCTCCACGGATCGCCGATCGCACGCGCTCGCGGCGCTGCGTCGTCCGGCGGGCGCGCCGCCTCGCGTCATCGCGGAGATCAAGCGACGCAGCCCGAGCGCCGGCGTGATCCGCGCGCGAGAGCGCGGCGACGTGATCGCGATCGCGCGCGCCTACGAGGCGAGCGGCGCGGCGGCGGTGAGCGTGCTCGCCGACGGCCCGGGGTTCGGCGGGAGCGTGCTCGACGTGCGGCGCGCGGCGCGGGCCGTCGCGCGTCCGGTGCTGTTCAAGGAGTTCGTGATCGACCCCCGGCAGATCGATCTCGCGCGCGCCGCGGGGGCGAGCCTGGTGCTGCTCCTCGTGCGGGCGCTCACGGGGCGCGACCTCGACGTCATGATCGACGAGGTGCGTCGCCGCGGGATGGAGCCGGTCGTCGAGGCGGCGGACGCGGCCGAGCTCTCTCGCGCGCTTCGCACGAACGCGACGATCGTCGGCGTGAACGCGCGCGATCTGCGCAGCTTCCAGCTCGACGGGGGCGCGGCGGCGAGGGCGCTCCAGGAAGTTCCCAACGACCGCATCGCGGTGTACATGAGCGGCGTGGGAACGAAGGAGGACTTCGCACGCGTGGCCGAGGGCAGGGCGGACGCCGTGCTCATCGGCACGGAGCTCATGCGCGCGCCCGATCCCGGCGCGCGGCTGCGTGAGATCCTGGGAGACCGCGCCTGATGCCGGAGACGCTGCTGGTCACGGGCGCCGCGGGCACCGTCGGCAACTACGTGGTCGGCCTCGCCGAGGCGGCGGGCTACCGCGTGATCGCGAGCGACCTGCACCCGAAGGGCGTCGCGGTTCCAGTGCGCGGCGAGGTGCGCCCCGGCGACATCCGCGACCGTGCGTTCCTCGACAAGCTCGTGAAGGGCGTGGACCACGTGATCCACACCGCCGCGATGCTCGACGTCGGCGCGCCCTTCGAGACGCTCGCCGCGGTGAACTCCGAGGCCGTCGTCGCGCTCTACGACGCGGCGGCGCGCGCGGGCGCGAAGCGGTTCGTCCACGTCTCGACGGCGATGCTCTACGCGCAGGGCCAGGACGGTCCGCTCACCGAGGAGTCGCGCATCCTCCCGCGTGGCCCGCACGGTCGCACCAAGCACGAGGCCGAGCGCGCGCTGCTCGAGCGCTCGGAGCGAGGCGGCCCGGCGTGGACGATCCTCCGCCCGGCGCCGCTCTACGGGCGCCGTGGGCGCCACTACGCCGCGAGCCTGCTCGTGATCGGCCCGGTGCTCCGGCTGCTGACGCCGGTGCTTCCGCGGTGGCGCGGCGGTCCGGTCGCGAACCTCGTGCACGCCGAGGACGTCGCGCGCGCCGGGGTGTTCGTGCTCGGCAAGCGCGAGTGCGAGGGCGAGATCTACAACGTCGCCGACGACGATCGGATGACGCTCGGCGATCGCATCAGCGAGACCTATCGCGCGTACGGGCTGCCGACGGTGCCGGCGGGACAGCTGCCGCGGCCGGTGCTCGATCGCATCGGGCAGTTCTTCCAGCGTGACGCGGCGTACACGGGGCTCGATCGCTCGCTGCTCGCGGCGTGGAAGCTCGTCGTGCTGCGCCACCGCCTCAAGCCCGCGCTGCGCGCGCGGCTCGATCGCGAAGCGCTGACGCTGCTCTACGACGACCTGCCGGTCGACACGGGGAAGCTGCGCGTGCTCGGGTGGAAGCCGCGGTTCCCGACGTTCGTCGAGGGATGGCGCCAAGTGCTGCGCTGGTATCAGGCGGAGCGCTGGGTGCCTCGCTACGCTTGATCGGCAAGGCTTCGGCGAGAGGCGCGAGGGGGTGGGTCCGACGCCCTGGGTGCTCGCGGGCTGCTGTACGAGAGGCAGTGAGCGTCGGGAATCCGTGGTCGCGTCGCGGCGCGCGCTTCGCGCTCTGCCGCGACGCTTCGATCAGTCTGTGGTCGGCCTCGGCGAGCCCCCGTCGCACGGGGGCGTCGGACCCACCCCCTCGCGCCCGGCACCGCGGTTCTGCCGCCTCGCTCGGTTCGGGTGAGATGGCTCGCGACGGGTCCGCGCTTCGCCGCGGCCCAGGCGCTCGCGATCCGGGCTCTGCTTAGAAGGGATGAAGTGGCGGTCCACCTGCCCTCGCCCTGGCGCTGGATGAGCACGCGACGGTTCGTCGTGAGAGGGGCCGGTCTCCTCGCGTGCGTGGTCGGGCTTTCGCTCGCCACAAATGAGTGCGCGGTCCTGTCGGCCGCAGAGGAGGAGACCGGCCGTGGAGCATGTTGGGCTCGATCTGGGCGCGAAGCGAACGCACGTCGTGAGGATGGCAGCGAGCGGTCAGGTGACCGCGCGGCTCCAAGTGCCGACGAGAGACCTGCCGGACTGGCTGCGGAGACTGCCGCGCAGTCGCGTCGTGATGGAGGCGTGCACGCAGAGCCCCGCGATTGCACGAGCGTCGCAGGCGGCGAATCACGAGACGGTCGTCGTCCCCGGTCAGCTCGTGCGTGCGCTCGGGGTCGGAGCGCGCGGCATCAAGACGGACGACCGCGACGCGGAAGTCCTCGCGCGTGCGTCGGTGCGCAGCGAGGAGCTCCCGAGCGTGCATCTGAGGACCGACGTCGCGCGATCGCGCAAGCAGCTGGTGTCCGCCAGAGCGGTGCTCGTGAAATCGCGGACGCAGCTCTCGCTCTTCATCAAGACGTGGCTGCGAGGGCAGCTCCTGAACATCGAGAGCCGAGCGTCATCGCCGAAGTTCCCCGAGGCGGTCAGGCGTCTGGCGCTCGACCACGTCGGTGGGCTGCCGATGGAGCTCGAGGTTCTGCTGACCAGTTACGAGAGCCTGACGGAGCAGATCCACAAGCTCGACGAAGAGCTCGAGCAGCTCGCGGAGCAGGACCCGATTTCGAAGCTGCTGATGACGATGCCGGGGATCGGCGCGATCGCAGCGACGATGTTCGCGGCGCACGTCGACGACGTGTCGCGGTTCGAATCGGGCGAGCAGCTCGCGAGCTATCTGGGCCTGGTGCCTGGCGAAGCGACGACGGGCGGCAAAGTCGTGCGCACCTCGACGATCAAAGCGGGACCGAAGCAGCTGCGCTCGCAGATGGTGCAGAGCGCGTGGACGC
Organism: Sandaracinus amylolyticus; assembly: GCF_000737325.1. Taxonomy (NCBI): domain Bacteria; kingdom Pseudomonadati; phylum Myxococcota; order Polyangiales; family Sandaracinaceae; genus Sandaracinus; species Sandaracinus amylolyticus. Next base: position 4,948,445 of record NZ_CP011125.1, on the reverse strand, counting down.
TCCGGCGAGTGCGGCCGAACGACCCGATCGTGCTCTGGGCGCGTCGCTCGAGGACAAGCGCGGCAAACGCATCGCGCTCGCGAGGAAGATGACGAACGTGCTCTACGCGATGTGGAAGGCGAAGAGGCCGTACGACCCGTCGCGAGCGTCGGAGGCCAGAGCGTCCGACGAGAGCTGAAGAACGATTTCGAGCTCTCGACCGAGAGCTCCGAACAGAGTCCGTTCCGAACTTCGGTTCGCAGCGGCGCTCCAAAGGCGATGACCGCGACGAGTGCGATGAGCCAGCAGGGGCGACCCTGTCTGCAACTCGTTGCTTATGAATGCGGCTCGCCCGCGGATCCCCTCCTGCGCCACCAGAGCGCGAATAGTCGAATGCAGCAGCGCGCGGCGATCGGAGACCGGAACGTGATCGAAGCAGAGCGGCTCGAGGAGACCGAGCTCGCAGGCAGCGGTGTGCCGTTGACGGGCAGGCCACTTCATAGTCGCAGGCGAGGACACGCGCGGAGCGCGGGGCCGCGCCGGTGGTGTCGCGGGGAGGCGAGGACACGCGCGAAGCGCGGGGCCGCGCCGGTGGTGTCGCGGGGAGGCGAGGACACGCGCGGAGCGCGGGTTCACGCCGGTGGTGTTCGGGGAGGCGAGGACACGCGCGAAGCGCGGGGCCGCGCCGGTGGTGTCGTGGGAAGGCGAGGACACGCGCGGAGCGCGGGTTCGCGCCGGTGGTGTTCGGGGAGGCAGGACACGCGCGAAGCGCGGGGCCGCGCCGGTGGTGTCGTGGGAAGGCGAGGACACGCGCGGAACGCGGGGCCGCGCCGGTGGTGTTCGGGGAGGCGAGGACACGCGCGAAGCGCGGGGCCGCGCCGGTGCTGTCGCGGGGAGGCGAGGACACGCGCGAAGCGCGGGGCCGCGCCGAACGCTCTCCGTCGGACTGGAGCAAACATGCGCGTCGAATTCTGCGAAGAGCCCGTCGTCGGTGCCGTCGCGCGGCGTGCTCTGCGGGCCCAACTGCGACTGAGCGCCGCCGGGACAGCCGTCGCGCTTCTGGCGCACGCACGGGGCGAGCGGGCAGCACATGTGGAGCCTTGCGGATCGGGAGCTTGGTGAAGCTGTCGGATCCGTAAGGTTGCGGGTCGAGAGCTTGGTGAAGCTGTGGATCCGTAAGGTTGCGGGTCGAGAGCTTGGTAAAGCTGTTGGATCCGTAAGGTTACGGATCGAGAGCTTGGTGAAGCTGTTGGATCCGTAAGGTTGCGGATCGAGAGCTTGGTGGAGCTGTCGGATCCGTAAGGTTACGGGTTGGACCATCCCGGAGGGTGGTCGGATCCGTAAGGTTGCGGTTGGACCATCCCGGAGGGTGGTGAGATCCGTAAGCGTTGCGGTTGGACCATCCCGGAGGGTGGTAGATCCGTGAGCGTTGCGGTTGGACCATCCCGGAGGGTGGTAGATCCGTAAGCGTTGCGGTTGGACCATCCCGGAGGGTGGTGTGCGCCGCGAGCGGCGCCGTGCCTCGGCGTGCTCCGTCCTTGGGGGCACTCGCGCCGCGGTCTGACCCCGCGAGCCCCGTGCTCGTGCACGTGCTCGTCCCGCGTGCTCGTCCTCGTGCCACCTGCACGTGCTCGGCCTTCCTACCCGCCACGCGCTACGCTTCCTCCAAATGCCCCCCGCCGCGGCCCGCTCCCTCCTCAGCCACGCCGTCGAGCTCGGCCGCGAGGTGCGCGCCGTCGCGCGGCAAGGCCAGCTCATCGCCGCCGCCCGCAACCGCGCGACACCCACGATCCCCGGCGAGCGCGTCGTCATCTTCGTCCACGGCTTCATGGCCGCGGGGCCCGTGTTCGATCCCATGCGCGCCTTCGTCGAGCAGCGCGCGCCCGTCGGCACGATCGACATCACCTACGGCCCGCTCGAGCGCTTCGACCGCGCCGTCGATCGCCTCGCCTCCATCGTCGATCGCGTCGCCGAAGGACGCCGCGTCGACATCGTCGGGCACTCGCTCGGCGGCATCGTCGCGCGCTGGTATCTCCAAGAGCGCGGCGGCGCGACGCACGTCGATCGCCTCGTCACGCTCGCGAGCCCCCACGCCGGTACCCGCGCCGCGCGCGTCGCGATGGGGCCGCTCGTCGCGGGCTCGCTGCTCGAGGCGATCCGCCCCGACAGCCACGTCATCCGCATGCTCCGCGAAGGCCGCGCGCGCGCCTCGCGCGTCCTCCACACCGCCGTCGTCGCCGGCCTCGATCGCATGGTCACACCGCCCGAGAGCGCCGCGTCGATCGACGACGCGACCATCCACTGGCTCGACGACGTCGGTCACAACGAGATGCTCTTCGAGCCGCGCGCCTTCGCGCACGTGCACGACGGCCTGACGCGCTGAGCCGACTTCTCCCGCTCGTCGCCACGTCAGGCTTCGAGCGCGCTCGGCTGCTCGATCGCGCCGTGGCTCCCGCTCGTCCGCGCGCCACGTCGCGGCAGCACCACGCGGAAGCGCGCGCCCGCGCCGGGTCGGCTCTCGACGCGCACCTGCCCGCCGTGCGCCTCGACGATCTGCTTCACCAGCGCGAGCCCCAGCCCCACGCCGTGGCGGCGCTTCGTGAAGAACATATCGAAGACCTTCTCGAGGTCCTCCGCCGCGATCCCCGCGCCTCGGTCCTCGACCTCCAGCGAGACCGAGCCGTCCTCCAGCGCGCGCACCCGCACCGTCACCACCGCGCCGCGCGGCGAGTACTGCATCGCGTTCTTCACGAGGTTCCACAGCACCTGACGCAGCTGCGCCGGGTCCGCGTGCGCGTGCACGTCCTCGTCCGCCTCGAGCCGCACCTCGACGCCCGCGCTGCGCGTCGGCCCGCGCCGCGCGACCTCGATCACCTCGCCCGCGAGCGAGCGCAGATCGACGTCGATGCGATCCGGCGTCACCGGCCTTCCGACGTCGAGCATCGTCGTCACCAGCTCGTTCAGGCGCTCGACCTCCCCGAGCACCATGCCGAGCAGCCGGCGATCCTCCTCACCGAGCTCCTGCGCGTCGCGCACCAGCTCGACCGATCCCGAGATCGATCCCAGCGGGTTCCGGATCTCGTGCGCGAGCCCGGCCGCGAGCTGCCCGAGCACCGCGAGACGCTCCGCCTTCTCGGCCTTCGCGCGCAGCTGCGCGATCTCGGTGAGGTCCTGGAAGAGCACGAGCGTCCCGTGCTGCGTTCCGTCGGCGCCGACGAGCGGCGTGCGCGTGAAGCCCACGGGCAGCTCGCTCCCGTCGGGGCGCGTCGCGAACGACTCGCCGCGCTCGCCCTGACGAGCCGGCGAGCTCATCGGCGTCGCGGAGATGCGCGGCAGGATCTCGGCGACCGGCGTGCCGACCAGCGCGTCCGTGCTGGTCCCGAGGATGCGCGCGCCCGCGTCGTTGATCGATCGGATGCGCCCATCGAGATCCGTCGTGATCAGCCCCGAGCCGAGCGAGCGCACGATGTCCTCGGTGAGCCGCGCGTACTCCGCGGCGCTCGCGGTCGCGATCCGCAGCTCGCCGCCGGTGCGGCGCAGGCGCGCGCTCAGCACGTTCGCGAGCAGCCCCACGAGGAAGAGCCCGACCACGTTGCGCAGCAGCGCGATGCTGAGCTCGGTGGGCGCGAGCGTCGCCATCGCCCCGCTGGGATCGGGAAGCCATCCCGTCGGCAGCGCGATGCCGATCGACACGTAGAGCACGCCCGCGAGGCCCGCCGTCGCGGCGACCTGGCTCGGCCCGGCGACCAGCGCGGAGAGCAGGATCACGACGCCGTAGAGGAAGCTGAACGAGCTCACCGCGCCGCCGGTGAGCCACACGAGCGCGCTCGCGATCGCGAGGTCGACCGCGAGCTGCGCGGTGACGAGCCCGCGCACGCTGCGCCGCCACTGCATCCACAGCAGCGAGCCGAGCGACGTCGCGTAGACGGCGACCACGAGCCACGTCAGCGCCGACGCGCCGAGGTCGGCGCCGCCGAGCGCGACCGTGCCCCCGAGCAGCACCGTCGCGACGACCAGGCGCCCTCCGACGAGCCACGGGATGCGTCGCTGCGTGATCGCGTCGTCGTCGGCGATCGTCGCGACCGGCGGCGCCGGTGCGATGCTCATGCGCCGCTCGGCACGCCGGTCACTAGTGCCCCTGCACCTTCCCGGCGATGTCGAAGATCGGCATGTACATCGCGATCAGCATGAAGCCGACCATGCCGCCGATGACGACCATCATGATCGGCTCGAGCAGCGAGGTGAGCGCGGCGACCGCGACGTCGACTTCCTCTTCGTAGAAGTCGGCGATCTTGTTGAGCATCTGATCGAGCGCGCCGGTCTGCTCGCCGACGCCGATCATCTGCACGACCATCGGCGGGAAGACCTTCGTCTCCATCAGCGGCTCGGCCATCGTGCGGCCCTCGCGGATGCGATCCGAGGTGTTCTTGATCGCCGCCTCGACGATCACGTTGCCCGACGCCTTCGCGACGATGTCGAGCGCCTCGAGGATCGGCACGCCCGACGCGAGCAGCGTCCCGAGCGTGCGCGTGAAGCGCGACACCGCGATCTTGCGCATCACGGGCCCGAGCACCGGCACCTCGAGCAGGAAGCGATGCCAGAAGCGCTTCCCGCCCGGCGTCCGGTAGCTGTACGAGATGCCCGCGATCAGCGCGAAGAGCCCGCCGAAGATGAAGAAGAAGTTCCCGACGAAGAACTCCGACATGTCGATGACGAGCTGCGTCGGCCCCGGCAGGTCTCCGTCGTCGCCGAAGTCGGCGAACATCGACTGGAAGCTCGGGATCACCCACGTGAGCAGCACGGTGAGCACGCCGCCCGCGATCACCATGACGGAGCTCGGATAGACGAGCGCGCTGCGCACCTGGCGCTTCAGCTTGACGCGCTTCTCGATGTAGACCGCGAGGCGGCCGAGGATCGTGTCGAGGATGCCGCCGACCTCGCCGGCCTGGACGAGGTTCACGAAGAGCTCGTCGAAGACCTTCGGGTGGCGCCGCAGCGAGTCGGAGAACGTCGCGCCCTGCTCGACGTTCGCCTTCACGTCCTTGAGGATCCGGTTGAACGCCTTGTTGTCGCCCTGCGCCGAGAGGATGTCGAGGCACTGCACGAGCGGGAGGCCCGCGTCGATCATCGTCGCGAACTGACGGATGAAGACGACGAGCTCCTTCTCGGAGACCGGCGCGCCGAGCGTGATGTTGATGTCGCGCGGCTTCTTGCGGACGCGCGTCGGCGTGAGGTTCTGGGTCTTGAGGCGATCCTGGACGGCGGCTTCGGTCGCCGCCTCCATGATGCCCTTGCGCACTTCGCCGGTGCGCGTGCGCGCCTCCCAGACCCACTCCTGCATGCCGTCGCGATGCTACAGGCGCGCGCCCGAGAACGTCAAAATCGACTTGGAATTCCAGCCCGATCGGACAGGCCGCCCGAGCTCAGCGTCGCGCCGCTCCGGCGGGCACGACCGGCGAGCGACCTTCGATCATCGCCTGGAGCTCCGCGGGCTCGCTCGAGTAGCCCATCGCGTCCTCGATCGTGATCATGCGGCGCTGGTAGAGCGAGTAGAGCGTCTGGTTCATCGTCTGCATCCCGCTCTTCCCCTGGCCCATCTGCATCTGCGAGTACATCTGGTGGACCTTGTCCTCGCGGATGAGGTTCCGGATCGCGGCGTTGGGGATCATCACCTCGCACGCCATGACGCGACCGGGCCCGTCGGCGCGCGGGAGCAGCAGCTGCGTCATCACGCCCTGCAGCACGAACGAGAGCTGCGCGCGGATCTGCGACTGCTGGTGCGCGGGGAACACGTCGATGATGCGGTTGATCGACGAGATCGCGCTGTTCGTGTGCAGCGTCGCGAACACCAAGTGACCGGTCTCGCTGATCGTGAGCGCCGCCTCGATCGTCTCGAGGTCGCGCATCTCGCCGACGAGCACGACGTCGGGATCCTGGCGGAGGATGTACTTGAGCGCGTCCTTGAAGCCCTTGGTGTCCGCGCCGACCTCGCGCTGGTTCACCACGCAGAGCTTCGAGAAGTGCTCGAACTCGATCGGGTCCTCGACCGTGATGATGTGCTGGCGCGTCTCGCGGTTGATCTTGTCGATGATCGACGCGAGCGTCGTGCTCTTGCCCGAGCCGGTCGGGCCGGTGACGAGCACGAGGCCGCGCGGCAGCGACGCGAGATCGGCGATCACCGGCGGCAGGCCGAGCTCGTCGAAGCTGCGGATCTTGTGGGGGATCGCGCGGAACGCGGCGGCGACCGCGCCGCGCTGCATGAAGACGTTGCCGCGGAAGCGCGACACGCCGCGCACGCCGAACGAGAAGTCGAGCTCCCAGGTCTTCTCGAACTTGATCTTCTGCTCTTCGCTGAGCGCCGAGTAGACGAGCTGCTTCGTGTCCTCGGCGCGCAGCGGCGGCATCTTGAGGGGCACGAGGCTGCCGTCGATGCGGAACTGCGGCGGCGTGTCCTTCGTGATGTGCAGGTCCGACGCACCGCGATCGATCATCGCGCGCAGGAGCTGGATCAACGTGACCTGGAGCGGCGCGTTCGCGTCCGACGGAGGCGGCTGCATCTCGTCCGCGATCATACACGGGTTGCGAGGACGCCCGGGTTCGTGTGATGGGTCGTGCGACAGGAGGAACACACGATGGAGCTCCGCAGCGACAGCTTCGCCGATGGCGCGGCGATCCCGACGAAGAACGCGTTCGGTCGGTTCCACCCCGAGACCCACGTCGAGCTCAGCGAGAACCTGAGCCCACACCTCGCGTGGAGCGGCGTGCCCGAGGGGACGAAGTCGTTCGCGATCCTCTGCACCGACAGCGAGGTGCCGAGCCGCGGCGACGACGTGAACCAAGACGGTCGCACCGTGCCGCTCGACCTGCCGCGCGTGGAGTTCGTGCACCTCGCGCTCGTCGATCTGCCCGCGAGCGTGCGCGAGCTCGGAGAGGGCGCGCTGAGCAAGGGCGTGACGGTGCACGGCAAGGGCACGCTCGGCGTGCACGGCAGCAAGCAGGGCCTCAACGACTACACCGGGTGGTTCGCGGGCGACCCGCACATGAAGGGCGACTACCACGGCTACGACGGGCCCTGTCCGCCGTGGAACGACGAGCGCCTCCACGTCTACACGTTCACGGTGCTCGCGCTCGACGTCGCGTCGTTGGGCGTCGAGGGATCGTTCACGATCGCCGACGCGCGCGACGCGATGAAGGGGCACGTGCTCGCGAAGGCGTCGCTCACCGGGACGTACGCGATCTACCCGAAAGCGGTGCGCGCGAAGTGATCACCCGCTGCGCTACGCGCTCTCACTTGGGCGCGTAGCGCAGCTCGAACCGGCAGCGCGGCGCGCCCTCGGAGATGCACGCAGTGCGCGTCGCGGCGGCGACGCGATGGCCATTCATGCCGTCGCTGATCGCGAGGATCGTCCCGAGCAGCGTCATGCACAGCAGCGGGCCGTGGCCCGCCCAGTCGCTGCGCTCGACCACGAGCACGCCGCGCGCTTCGTCGTACGCGCCCTCGACGTGGCCCGAGTCGTACGCCTGCTGCCAGATCGAGTCGAAGTGCTTCGCGACGCGCTGCGGCGTCGCGAAGAGGCTCATCACGGTCCGGCCCACGGTGCCCGCGGCCTCGCTGACGACGCTCCCGCCGAGCGAGCGCGCGTAGTCGAGCGGATCGCGTCCGAGCATCTGCGCAGGGCGCGAGATGAGCTCCTCGATCCCGGCGACCGGATACCACTGCGTCGCGACGAAGCGCTCGCGCAGGATGCGCGCCACGTCGGGCGATCCCTCCTCGAGCAAGCGCGCGTGCTGCGCGGGCGAGAGGTCGCGCTTGAGCGCCTTGCGCACCGCGCTGCCCATCTTGCCCTTGAAGAGGGCGCCCCGTTCCCCAGCGTCCACGATCGCGATTCTGCCATCTCGGGAGATGCAAGCGAGCCGCGTGAGGAGCCGCTCGGATCGGCTCTTGACCCGTCGGTAGAATCAATGACCATCGGGTCACCATTCTTGGCGATGGGGGTGCGGCATGCGCGGACGATGGGCGGTCGCGTGTCTGGTGGGGGCGGTGCTCGGGGGCTGCGACGAGGCGGGCGAGGCGCCGGGCGATGCGTCGGCACAGGGCGACGCGGGCGCGATGCACGACGCGGGGCCGCGTCCGCCGTACGTCGGCGAGCACACGTTCCCGGCGATCGAGCTCGAGGCGTACGGCGAGGTGCTCAGCCTCTGTCAGAGCTGGACGCTGAACAATCCGACCGAGCTCTGGGTGCACGCGGTCGAGATGAGCGCGGGCCCGGGCTGGCACCACTCGAACTGGATGTACGTGCCGGAGCCCGCGTACGACGGCGGCGACGGCACGTGGCGCTGCAGCGAGCGCAGCTTCAACGAGGTCGCGGCGAGCGCGCGCGGCGGTGGTGTCTTCTTCGCGCAGTCGACGCAGTCGACGGCGGAGACGCAGCAGTTCCCCGCGGGGGCGGCGTATCGCATCCCGCCGTGGAGCCGGATCGTCGGCTCGGTGCACGTCATCAACCCGACGCCCGACGCGCTCTCGAGCGCGCTCACGTTCCGCATCACCACGATCGAGCCGGGCGAGGTGACGACACGCCTGCGCCCGCTCGCGATCGACAACCGCGGCATCGAGCTCGCGCCGCGCAGCGAGACGAGCGTGCGCACGGAGTGCAACCTGCGGCAGGCGCATCGTCGCGAGCTCGACTTCTCGGTGCACTACGTGCTGCCGCACTACCACGGGTACGCGGACGGGATGCGCATCGAGATCTTCGGCGGGCCGCGCGACGGCGAGGTCGTGTTCGAGACGATGGGCGGCATCGGGAACGCGCTGGGCGCGCTGCTCGATCCGCCGGTGGATCTCGCCGGCGCCGAGGGACTGCGGACGATCTGCGGCTATCGCAACGAGGGCACCGAGACGATCACGTGGGGCCCGCTCGCGAGCGACGAGATGTGCACGATGCTCGCGTACACCGATGCGGATCGGCAGTTCGGCGCGCTCGCGGACGACATCGTGACGCGCACGCCGATCGAAGGCGGAGAGCTGCAGGAGTCGCGCTGCGCGGTGATCGCGATCGACGACCGCTGAGGCGCGGTCCGGATTGCGGGCTCGACAGGAGTGCTCGCGAAGCACTCGGCGGACGGGAGTGCCCGGGCACGGACGGGAGCCGGGTGCGCAGCGAGCCGTTGAAATGCGGGCTCGACAGGAGTGCTCGCGAAGCGACCCGGCGGACGGGAGTGCCCGTGACGGGCACGGACGGGAGCCGGGTGCGCAGCGAGCCGTTGAAATGCGGGCTCGACAGGAGTGCTCGCGAAGCAGCCGGCGGACGGGAGTGCCCGCCTCGGGCACGGACGGGAGCCGGGTGCGCAGCGAGCCGTTGAAAGTGCGGACTCGACACGGCGCGCGGCGCGCGCGATCGATCGCGCGTGCTCGCCCGCTACACCATGGCCCGGGGCGTCCCGGCCTCGAAGCTGCCGAAGGGCATCCGCCAGGACACGCGCAAGCACACGAAGCACGTGCTGCGTCCGACTCCCGAGCTCGTCGCGTCGGTGATCGGCGAGGACGACGCCGCGGCCTGGCGCGAGTTCGCGAAGCGCTACCGCGCGCTCCTCGAGCAGCGCTTCGGCGAGGATCGCGCGCCCTTCGATCAGCTCGCGGAGCTCGCGCGATCGGAGGACGTGCTGCTCGGGTGCAGCTGTCCGAGCGCCGCGAACCCCGACGTCACGCGCTGCCACACGACGCACGCGCTCGCGTTCATGAAGAAGCACTACCCCGACCTCGACGTGCGGATGCCGGCGGGCGGAGCGTGACGACGATCGGCGCGTGATCGCTGCGACCGCGCGCGTCCTCGAGGATCGACGCAGCGGTGACGCGCGGCACGAGCTCGCGGGACACGAGCGCGAAGTCGACGCGCGCCGCATCGAGGAGCCTGCCGCGCGCGCGCCACGTGTATGCGCGCTCGTCGGGATGGAGCGCGCGGAACACGTCGACGAGGCCGAGCGCATCGACGAAGCGCTCGTGGAGCTCGCGACGCGCGGTGGCGTGCGGCTCCTCGGTGCGGAGCCGCGGCGTGACGTCGATGCGCGCCTGCGAGACGTTCCAGTCGCCGATCGCGATGATCGCGAGGCCGCGCGCCTGAAGCGCCGCGAGCTCCTCGCCGAGCAGGCGCTGCACGTCGCGCTTCCACGCGTGGCGATCGCCGACGACGAGCCCTTCGCGGACGTAGGGCTTGGACGTCCCGTTCACGCCGTAGACGTCGGCGACCGCGATGCCGCGCGCCGGGAGCTCGGTGATCACGACGCGGCCTTCGAGGTCCCACTCCGGCGTGCGCGCGACGACACGACCGCAGCGACGCGCGACGTAGGTCGCGACGCCGTACGTGCGACCGCCCCGGAACGACGCGTTCACGCGATCGCGATTCAGCGACGCGTGGCAGTCGTAGCCGGACAGGGCGTTCCGCATCCGCGTGATCGCGGGCGCGTCGTCGTCCCGGATCCGCACCTCCTGCAGGCACAGGATCTCGGGGCGACCGAGCGCGTCGACGAGCGCGGGGAGATCGTCGACGACGCGCGCCAGGCCGTCGACGTTCCACGACACGATCGACCACGAGGTCACGATCGCGCCACGTAGCGCCCACGGCTGCGCGCTTCAGCCCTTGCGCCAGTGGCGCGAGAGCTCGACCTCGTCGCGATAACGCTGCAGCTCGCGCTGCCTCGTCGCGTCGTCCCATCCGAGCAGCGTGCCCATGTGCGACGCGACGCGCTCCGCGCAGCCGAGGCCCTGATCGACGTCGCGGAAGAAGAGCTGGGTGCGGCGCACGAGCACGTCGCACACCGTCGCTGCCATCTCCTCGCGCACCGCGTGCTCGATCTGCGCGAGGATCTCCGGGCGCCCCGGGACCAGCGGCGAAGCGAGCGCGGGGCGCGCCGCGCAGAGCGCCGCGATCGCGATGGCTCGCGTGCCGTACTGATCGGTCAGGGCCGCCGCGATGGCGTTCGAGATCGTGCCGTTGCTCGCCTGCTCGACCTGCGCGACGACCTGCGTCGCGTCGTCGTCGTCGGGCCAGCCCTCGGCGCCGGGCAGCGGCGCCTTCTCGGTGCGCGACGGCTCGATGTCGCGCCCGGCGAGGCCGTTCGAGAGCTGGAGGTAGCGCACCGCCGTGTCGACGACCTCGATGCTCATGCGGCGGTACGTCGTGAGCTTGCCGCCGGCGATCGTGATGAGGCCCTCCTGGCCGATCACGATCTTGTGCTCGCGGCTCACCTGCGACTCGTTCGCGCCCGCGCCTTCGTCGATCAGCGGACGAAGCCCCGCCCACGTCGCGATCACGTCGGCGTGCGTGAGCGTGTGCTCGGGGAAGTACGCGTTGCTCGCCGCGATCAGGTAGTCGACGTCCTCGCGCGTGGCGTGCACGCGCGACGGATCGCCGGGATCGTCGGTGTCGGTCGTGCCGACGTACGAGCGATCGCCCCACGGGATCGCGAACAGCACGCGCTTGTCGACGGGGTGGAAGCAGACGACCGCGTTGTTCAGCGGGAGCTTCGCGCGATCGACGACGATGTGGACGCCCTTCGTCGTGCGCAGCATGCGCGGCGGCGCGGGCGCGTCGGAGCCCTTGCGCGGCAGGGCGAGGGTGCGATCGGTCCACGGGCCGGTCGCGTTGATCACCGCGGACGCGCGCACGTCCTTGGTCGCGCCGGTGAGCTCGTCGCGGACCGTCGCGCCGCACACGCGCCCGTTCTCGACGAGCAGCTGCGTGACCTTCGCCCACGTCGTGATGATCGCGCCGTTGCGCGCGGCGTCGATCGCGGTCTCGAGCGTCAGGCGCGCGTCGTCGGTCGAGCAGTCGTAGTAGAGCGGCGCGCCCTTCAGATCCTCGCGGCGGAGCGCGGGCTCCTCGGTCTCGAGGTCGCGCGGCGAGAGCATGCGGTGGCGCTTGGGCGAGCGGAACAGCGAGAGCCCGTCGTAGAGCCACATGCCGGCCTGGATGACGAACAGGTTGCGGCGGCTGTCCTTGTAGACGGGGAAGAGGAAGCCGAGCGGGCTGACGAGGTGCGGCGCGAGATCCATCAGGATGCGGCGCTCGCTGACCGACTCGAAGACGAGGCCGACCTCGTACTGCTCGAGGTAGCGCAGGCCGCCGTGGATGAGCTTGCTCGAGCGCGAGCTGGTGCCGAACGCGAGGTCGTTCATGTCGACGACCGCGACGCTCAGCCCGCGTCGCGTCGCGTCGCGCGCGATGCCCGCGCCGTTGATGCCGCCGCCGATGACGAGCAGATCGACCGGAGCGCTGCCGAGGCGCTCCCACATCTGCTGGCGCGTCGCGCCGATCGTGCCGTTGCTCGCAGAACCGCTGTCGGTAGAGGCCATCGAGCCTCGGTTATGAGCCTGCGAATCGCGCGGAACAACTCGAATGACGCGATGCAGCATCGGATGCGAGCGGGGCTCGCATCGGAACGAGGGTCCCCGGCCGCACGAGCTCAGCTCTCGAGCTTGGTCCAGAGGCCGCGACGCAGGATCGCGGGGCGCCGATCGGAGCGGGACACGATGCGCGCCGCGGACCACGCCGCGAGGAGCTGCCCCTCGAGCCCGAGGCCCGGCACCACCTGCGCGTTGCACAGCAGGAGGCGCTTGATCGGCGTGCGCACCGGGAGCGCGCACACGCCGAGCGCGCTCGCGATCGGGAAGCCGTAGAGCGAGTCCATCGTGTGGCGTCCGCGCGCCCACTTCGCGGTCGCCTCGATCGTCGTCCCGGTCGCGAGGTCCTGCGCGGGGCGACCATCGTGCGGCGAGTCCATCCGCACGAGGTTCGAGCCGAGGAACGGCACCAGCTCGCCGAGCGACGCGACGATGTGCTCGCGGATCGTCTCGAGGTAGTCGGCGACGTCCTCGACGCCGCGACGCGGGAGCAGCGCCTCGACGCAGAGGAGGCGGCGGCCCTTCGCGTCGGCGGGATGCGTCTCGACGTGCAGCAGGTTGGCGCCGGAGAGCGGGCGCGACGGATCGCGCACGAAGAACACGTCGCGCGCCATGCCCGCGGGCACGCCATCGGCGCGCAGGTGGAGGTTCAGCGTGTAGCGGTAGTAGCGGACGACGGGCTCGCCGACGCGCTCGAAGAGCTCTTCGAACGGACGGCGATCGGGCAGCACGCGGAGGAACGATCCGACGTCGCTCCCGAGCAGCACGAACGACGCGCCGATCTCCTCGCCCGAGGCCGCGATGCGCACGCCCTCGACGTTCCCGCGCTTCACGAGGATCGCGTCGATCTTGTCGCGCGCGCGGAGCTCGCCGCCGTGCGCGCGGAGGCTCGACTCGATCAGCGCGCGGAGGCTCGCGGCGCCTCCCTCGATCACCGCGCCGCCCTCGCGCCACGACGAGAAGTGACGCAGGAGGCGCAGCGCGGTGCCGTGATCGGGATCCATCCCGTCGGCGAAGCGCACCGGCGCGTGCACGACGAGGCGGAACGGGTGCGTGTCGGGGAGCTCGCGCAGCGGATCGTCGTCGGCGATCGACGCACGCCGATCGGGAGGAGGCGCGAGGTGCGAGATCGCGCGCGCGTGCTCGCGCCGCTCGAAGAACGTCTCGGGCGGCCACACGAGATCGCGATCGACCGCACGATCGAGCGCGATCGACGTCGCGCGGGCGCGCGCGAGGAAGTCGAGCGCGGGGCGCTTCACCTCGGGGAATTCACGATCGATCTCGCGATCGAGGTGCACGGGATCGAGCGCGAGATCGAGGCGATGCCCGGGCAGCGCGACCTGGAAAGCGGGATCGACCACCGCGGCCTGACGGCGGAACGCCTGGGTGATCGCGAGCTCCGCGAAGACGCGTCGCGCGACCGGCGAGTGCGCGGAGAGGAACGAGAAGGGCGCGCGTGGGAGCGCCTCGCCGTCGAGCTCGTAGGTGGGCCCGAGATCGTCCTGACCGAGCACCAGCACGCGGAAGCCGCGCTTCGCGAGCAGCGCGGCGGCGGAGAGCCCGCCGAGGCGGCTCCCGACGACCACCACGTCGTAGAACGATCGGATCACGTTCCTGGTCAGACCGCGGAGGCGAACTGCACGCGGTCTTCGAACTCGACGCCCGGAGTCTCGATGACGCGCCCGATGATCGACGCGCGCTCACCGGCTCCGTTCAGCGCGTCGACCGCGCGCGACGCATCGCTCTGCGGCACGACGACGACGAGGCCGAGCCCGAGGTTGAACGCGCGGCGCATCTCCGCCTCGCTGACGCCGCCGAGGCGCTGCACGAGCTCGAAGATCGCGGGGCGCGCCCACTTGCTCGCGTCGATGGCGACGCCGAGATCGTCGGGGAGCACGCGCGGGATGTTGCCGGGCAGACCGCCGCCCGTGATGTGCGAGAGGGCGCGGATGTCGATCGTCGCGTCGAGCAGCGCGCGCACTGCGCGCGCGTAGATGCGCGTCGGGCGGAGCAGCGCGTCGACGAGCGGCTCGCCGAGCCCCTCGGGCGTCGAGTCGAGCGCGAGCTTCGCGTGATCGAGCAGCACCTTGCGGACCAGCGAGTAGCCGTTCGAGTGCAGGCCGCTCGATGCGACACCGATCACCGCGTCGCCGCTCGCGACGCGCTTGCCGTCGATGATCGCGCTGCGCTCGACCACGCCGACCGAGAAGCCCGCGAGGTCGTACTCGCCGGGCGCGTAGAAGCCGGGGAGCTCCGCGGTCTCGCCGCCGAGGAGCGCGCATCCCGCGTCCTCGCAGCCCTTCGCGATGCCCTGGATGACCGACGCGGTGCGCGCGACGTCGAGCTTCCCGGTCGCGAAGTAGTCGAGGAAGAAGAGCGGACGCGCGCCGGTGGTGACGACGTCGTTCACGCACATCGCGACGAGGTCGATGCCGACGGTGTCGTGGCGATCGGCGAGGAACGCGAGCTTGAGCTTGGTGCCCACGCCGTCGGTGCCCGAGACGAGCACGGGGTCCTTCATGCCCGTCGGGAGGCCGCACAGGCCGGCGAAGCCGCCGACGCCGCTCAGGACCTCGGGGATGCGCGTGCGCGCCGCGAACGGCTTGATCCGCTCGACGAGCTCGTCGCCCGCATCGACGTCGACGCCCGAGTCCTTGTAGGTGATGCCGGCCATAACGCGGCCGGAGGATGCGAGGCGCGCGCGAGCCGAGCAAGAGGGCGTGTGAGCGTCGCGCGCGGTGCCCACGTGATGGGCGAGATGGCGCGCGATCGCCGGACGAGCGAGCTCTACGTCGGGAGCTTCGGCGAGCTCACGAAGCGGCGCGACGCGCTCGCGCGGGCGCTGCGCGACGAGGGCGACGCGGAGGGCGCGGCGCGCGTGAAAGCGCTGAAGAAGCCGCCGATCTCGGCCTGGGCGGTGACGCAGCTCCTCGCGAGCGAAGCGCGCCGGATCGACGCGCTGCTCGATGCGGGCGATGCCGCGCGGGGCGCGCTCGGAGACGTGCTGGGTGGGGCGGATCCCGCGACGCTGCGGGCGCGGATGGACGCGCTGCGCGAGGGGATCGAGGCGCTCACGACGCGCGCCGCGGCGATCATCGAGGGCGAGACCGGGCGTGCTCCGGGCGACGCGGTGATGTCGCGTGTGTCCGACGATCTGCGCGCGCTCGCGCTCTCGCCGGGCGGGCGCGCGCAGGTGGAGCGCGGGTATCTCGAAGAGGACCTCGCGCCGCCGGGGCTCGACGCGCTGGGCGCGGTGGCGATGCCGGCAGCGCCGGTCGCGCGGCTGCGCACGAAACAGGCGGCAGCGCGACGCGCGGCGGAGACGCGAGAGCACGTGCGCGTGACCGACGAGCGCGCGCGGGCGCGCCAAGAAGCGCAGCGACAGCGAGACGAAGAGCGCGCGCGGCGCGACGAAGAGCGCGCGCGAAGCGAAGCCGCGGCCGAAGAGGCACGCCGCGAAGAAGAAGCACGTCGCGCGCGAGCGCGCCGCGCCGAGCAGGAGGCGCGACGCGAAGCCACCCGCCGCGCCGCGGACGAAGCGCGCGCGCGTCGTGCGAAGCTCCGCGCCGAAGCGCAGGAGCTCGCGCGCGAGGCCGATCGCGCGGAGGAGCTCGCGCGCGAAGCGCGACGTCGCGCCGACGAAGCGCGCCGCGCCGTCGAGCGGCTAGAGCGCTAGCGCGCGCTCGGTGCCCGCGTCGAGGAGCGCGATCACCGCGTCCGCTTCGTCGGTCGCGAGCCGCTCGCGCAGCACCTCCGCGAGCACGCGGAAGTTCTCGATCACGTCGTCGCGCATCACCTTGCGGCTCTCGAGCATCGGCACGAGCCACGCGACGTAGTCGGTGAACAGCGACGTTTGGCCCATCGTCAGCGCCGCGACCAGGAACGTCAGGTGGAACTGCGTGTCCTCGAGACAGCGCACGCGCGCGACGTCGCCCCACGGCGCCCAGCGCTCCGCGTCCTTCGCGAGCTCGCGCGTGACCGTCTCCTCCGCGAGCTCCGCGCGCGTCCGCTCGATGATGCGCGCCGCGCGCGCCGATGCCGGGATCGCGCTCACGTCGCCACCTGCTCGTAGAGCGTGAAGATCGCGTCCTGCTCCTCGCCCTCCGCGTGCACTGCGCGGAAGTCCTCCGACTTGAGGTACGCGCCGAGCGCGGCGCGGCTCTCCCAGCGCGTCACCAGCACGAACTCGGGGCGGGCGCCGATCGAGCGCAGCACCTCGAGCCCGCGGAACCCGAGGTGCCCGTCTACGAGCCGCGAGCGCGCGCGGAAGCGACGCTCGATCTCGTCGGCCTCGGTCGCCTCGCACGAGAAGCGCGAGATCGCCACGATCATGCCTGCTCTCCTCGGAACGTCGCCTCGGCCATCGAGAGCAGCTCCTCGGCGCTGCGCCCTGCGCCGATCACGCCGAGCCTCGACGCGACGGGCGCCCAGTCGCTGCACGCACCGCCGCCGATCGCGATCGGCACGTCGGGCACGAGCTCGCGGATGCGCGACACGGTGCGCTCGAGCTCGGGCAGGTGGAACGCGAGCGTCACCGAGAGCACGACGAGGTCGGGCTTCATGTCGTGGACCATGCCGGCGAGCGACTCGCGCGGGACGTCGGCGCCGAGGAACTTCACGTCGTAGCCCTCGAGCTCGAGCGTGTCCGCCGCGAGCCGCGCCGGGAACGCGTGCTGCTCGCCGGGCACGCACGACACGAGCACGCGCCGGTGGCGCGGCGCCGAGAGCGGTGCGCGCCAGTAGAGGTGCGCGAGCGCGACGAGCGCGACCGACGTCCCCATGTGCTCGCGCGCGACGCTGATGCGGTTCTCCTGCCAGAGCCGCCCGATCGTCTCCTGGCCCGCGCGCACGAGCTCGCGACGCAGCGTCGTCGCGTCGTAGCCCAGCGCGAGACCGCGCTCGATCACCGCGACGCCCGCGCGCGCGTCGCCCGCGAGCTGCGCGTCCAGGAACGCGTGTCGCAGCTCGGCCAGCACAGGCGCGGCGCTCGCTCGTTGCATCACGAATGTCTCTCGCGGAGGGCGCCTAGTTCGTAGACGCCCCCGGGTGCGTCACAAGATCACGTCAGGAGATCGCGGCCGCGATGCGCGCCGCGAGCTCCTTGCCCGCCGCGCCGTCGAGCGACCCCGGGCGCCAGCCGACGCCGAGCCCGCGCTCGCCGCGCTTCGGGATGATGTGGAAGTGCACGTGGAACACCGCTTGGTGCGCCTCCGCGCCGTTGTTCTGCAGGATGTTGTAGGCCGTCGCGCCGGTCGCCTGGATCACGGCGCGCGCGAGGCGCGGCAGCACGCGGCCGATCGCCGCCGCCGACTCGTCCGAGAGCTCGTGGAGGAACGCCTTGCGCTCCTTCGGGATCACGAGCGTGTGCCCTTCGGAGAGCGGCCCGATGTCGAGGAACGCGAGCACGTGCTCGTCCTCGTACACGCGATGGCAGGGGATCTCGCCCTCGAGGATGCGATCGAAGATCGTTCGCGTCTGCGTCACGGCTTGGCTCCTCCGGCGTGGCGATGGACCGCGCGGCCGACGAAGAAGGGGCCCATCTTCACGATGAACTCCGAGGTCTGCCTCGTGTGACGCATCGACTGCACCACGTGCGAGAGCGGGTGCAGCGCCTTGCCGACGAGCCCGACGACGAACTCGTTGTCGCCCGCGTCGAGCCCGTGACACGCGAGGCGCACGTCGTGCGCGAGATCCGCGCGCCCGTACGCCATGCCGATCGACGCGTGCTCGCGGAGGACGATCGACTGGTCGTGCTTCTCGAGCTTCTCGAACGCGCCGCTGCGACGCAGCGGGTACCACACGGCCCAGTCCCATCCCTCGTGCAGCACGTACTCGACGGGACGGCGCAGGAGGCCGTGCTCGAGGTCGGGCTCGTGGCCGAGCGAGTACGTGCGGCCGATCATCGTGTGATCGTGGCGCTGCACGAGACGACGGCGCGTGCCTTCGTGGAACACGGGGCGCACGCGATCGACGAAGTGCGCGGGATCCTCGCTCCAGGTGAGCAGCGCGAGCCCCGAGGGCGAGTTCGTGTCGGCGTAGAGCACGTGCGCGACGCCCGCGTCGATCAGCGCGCGCGCGAGCTCGCGCTGCACGTCGGCGGGGGAGGGCAGATCGCGATCGGCGGGCACGTCGAACACGAGCAGCTGCATGAAGAGGCGGCGATCCATCACCTGGCGCTCGCCGTCGCGCTTGCCGCCCCACTCCCGCACGTCGATCTCGGGCAGGCCGGGCCCACCGCCCTCGGGCCGCGCTCCGTGACGCGGTGCTCCTCGATCGTCGTCGCTGCTCATCGCCGTCCTCCTTGCGTGAGCGTCAACGTACCCGCTGGGACCACGAGGTCCAGCGTCTCGAGCGCGCGATCAGTACGGGCTCTCGGTGACGAACCCCGCGCCGCGCGACGAGCCCGTGCGCGGGGACGACGCGCGCGGACGGATCGTGCTCGCGGCCTGCGGACGCGGGGCGGTCGCGCGAGGTGCACGGGACGCGGGGCGGCGCGCCGTCGTCGTCGCGACGCGCGGCGGCGGAGGCGTGCGCTCGAGGCGCAGCGTCAGCGTGCGGTCGTCGGTGAGCGCGACGGTGCTGGTCGCGTCGACGTGGCCCTCGGCGCGCGCGACGAGCGTGTGCGACGAGCCCTCGGGCAGGCGACCGTCGTACGGGTTGTTGACGGGGTTGCCGTCGAGCAGCAGCGTCGCGCGCTCGGGATCGGTGCGCACCCGCAGGCGACGCATCGGCGCGGGAGGCGGCGGCAGCGCGGCGACGACCGGCGCGGGCTCCACGACGGGCGCGGGCGCGGGCGCGATCGGCTCGGGCGCGATCGGCTCTGCGACCGTCGGTTCCGGCGCGATCGGCTCGGCAGCGATCGACGGCTCGGGCGTGACTTGCGCGACGGGCGCCGCGGCTGCGGCCGCGACGGGCTCGGCTGCCGCAGTCGTGGTCGGCGTCGTCGTCGGCGGCGCAGTCGGTGCCGCGACGCTCGTCGTCGCGACGGGCGCGCTCGAGCCCGACGTCATCGCGATCCCCCCTGCCACGACGAGCAGCGTGATGAGCGCCGCCGCACCGAGGAGCACGTTGCGCGTCGAGCTCGATGCCGGCAGCGCCGGGAGCTCCGACGTCACGTCGGGTGAAGTCTCGACCGCGGGACGCGAAGGCTCGTGAGGACGCGCCGACTGCCGAGGGCGCGACGGAGCGCGCCCGTGCGTCTGCGCGACCGGCGCGGTCGAGACGCGTGCCGGCGGCGCGAAGTCGATCCCATCGCTCGCGCTCGATGCCTCGGTCGCCGCCGCAGCTGCCTCGGCGGCCTTCGCAGCTTCGGCGGCCTGCGCGGCCGCGTGCGCCGCGGCGGCCTCTGCGAGCGCCGCGCGATGTGCCTCGATCGTGGCAGCCGCGGCGTCGAGCTTCTCGGTCTCGCCGACCGCGCTCCACACGTCATCGCTGGGCGCGGCGGGCGCTGCCTGCGAGGCGCCGCTCGCCGGCTGCGCGAGGTCGGGCCCGAGCTCCCACAGCGCGAACACCTTCGACGCGTGCTTCTCCGCCGCGGTGTCGTCGAAGTCGCCTTTCGCGGCGCCCCAGAATCCGCCCTCGTCCGCAGCCGCCGGTGGGCTGCCGCTCGCCTCGTTCGCAGGCGCCGTCGGCGCGCGATCGGTGCTCGGGCTCGGGTCCTCGGCGGCGCTGCTCATGAGGTCGACCCCGGCGCCTTGGGGGAGCCGGGTGGGAGCAGCCTACCATCGCGTTTCCGCCGTCGCTACCGTCAGGAACGCTCGGTCCCGAAGATCTGCGTGAGCCGATCGTCCCACTCGTCCGCGACGCTCGCCATCGTGTGGAGCAGGTCCTCGAACTCTTCGTAGTCGAGCCCGCTGAGACGTCGCAGCGCACGCAGGTAGACCGCGTCCTTGTCCTTGTCGATGGCGAACGCGGCGTCGCTCGTGACGAGGAAGTTCAGCTCGAGCAGGCGTCGATAGAACGCCTCGCGCCCGCCCGCGGTCTCGCGTGGGATGTCCATGATGCGCGAGAGGAAGAGCAGGATCCCGTGCTCGTGCAGCACGTTGATCCCGACGGTCGCCGAGCCGCGACGCACGTCGGTGTATCCGTCGCCGTCGAGGGGATCGAGCTCGACGCCCACCGCTGTCCCGAAGCGCCGGAGGTAGTCGTTGACCATCTCCGTCGCGTCGCGATAGACCCGGCCGGTCTGGCGATCCTGGTACGTGGGAGTCTCGCTCACGTCATCGCTCTCCTGGCTGGCGATCAATCCTGGCTCGCGATCAAGCAGTGGAGTCGGGGCGAGACCGCGACACACACCGAGACGAGCCCGTGCACCGCGCCCGCAGCGTCCACCCCGTGAGCCCGCGATGCTACTCGCGACGCTCGTGGCTGAACAGCGTGATGCTCGCGCTGCTCGTCGCTGCGTGCGGCGCGCCCGCGGAGACGGACGTCGATACCGGACCGCGCGATTCCGGGCGCGCGTCGCCGCCCGAGGTGAGCGAGCTCGACGCGATGGGCATCCCGCTCGATCGGCTCCGCGCGATCGAGGACGCGTGGGCTGCGCGCGCCGGTGCGAGCGAGCAGGGCGTGCGTGCCGCGCGACGTGCGGCGTCGCTCGCGCGCGTCCGTGCGCTGCGCGAGCCCGACGGTGACGGGCTCGCGCGCGCTCGTGCCCTGCTCGCCGACGCGTCGCTGCGACGCGACGTGCCCGGTGCGTGCGACGCCGCGATCGATCTCGCGCGGCTCGAGGCGCGTGACGCGGTCGATCCCACCGCGGCGTATCTCGTCGCGCACCGCGCGTCGCGGCGCTGGACCGACGAAGCGTGCGCGCTCGAGGCGCGACGCATCCTCGGCGCGCTCGAGGGGCATCGTCCCGATCGCGCGCTGCTCGCCGCGATCGACGCCGATCCGAACGCCGACGATCCCAGCATCGGCCTCGCTGGTGATCCCGAGCCTCCGCGCGACGCGCTCGAGGCGTGGGCTGCCGAGCGGACCATCTCGGGGGAGCCGGCGACGCTCGAGTCGATCGTCGTCTACGGCCACGAGGATCGCGAGGCACGCAGCGTGCGCGTCGTGCTCGCGCTCGATCGCGTCGCGGCGTACGAGCGTCTCGATCTGCCCGCGGCGGGCGAGCTCCCTGCGCGTGTCGCGATCGATCTCGCATCGACGACGCCCGCGTCGGCGCTGCCCTCGACGATCCCGGTGGGCGCGGCCGGCCTCGCGCGCATCCGCCACGCGCGGCGCGACGACCGGACGCGAGTCGTGCTCGACCTCGAGCCCGGCACGGGCGCGCGCGTGTTCTTGCTGCCGCAGCCGTTCCGCGTCGTGATCGACGTGACGCGTGGCGAGCCCGGCGCTGCGACCACGACCGGCGCGGCGCGCGACGTCGATCTCATCCTGATCGATCCCGGTCACGGCGGCGACGACTACGGCGCGCGCGCGTTCGGGATGCGCGAGGCCGACATCGTCCTCGATCTCGCGATGCGCGTGCGCGACGTGCTGCGCCGTCGCCTGCCGAACGTGCGCATCGTGCTCACGCGCGACCGCGACGTGTTCGTCTCGCTCGAGCAGCGCGCTGCGATGGCGAACGCGGTGTCCGCCGATGCGTTCGTCTCGATCCACCTGAACGCGGCCGACGAGTCCGTCGACCACGGCGGCGTGACCACGTTCGTGCTCGACACCACGAACGATCGTCAGGCGCTGCGCCTCGCCGCGCGCGAGAACGGAACGACCACCGCGGAGGTCGGCGGCCTCGCGCGCATCCTCGCGGGGCTGCGTCGCGAGGAGCAGGTCGCCACGTCGCGCGCGCTCGCCGAGCGCATCCACCGGGGCACGCTCGCCGGCGGTCGCACGGTGCTCCCGCGGCTCCACGATCGCGGCGTGCGCAGCGCGATGTTCTACGTGCTGGTCGGCGCGACGATGCCGGCGGTGCTCGTCGAGGCGTCGTTCATGACGCGCGAGGACGAGGCCGACGCGCTGCGCAACGATCGCTACCGAGGCGCGCTCGCGGACGGCATCGCGGAGGGCATCGTGCGCTGGGTCGAAGGGCGCTGATCCTCGACGGATGGACAGGCATTCCAGTCCCGAACTCGGGATGTGACAAGAGAGCTCGCGAAGCAGCCGGCGCGGGCACGGACGGGCGCTGGCTGCGCAGCGAGCCGTCGAATTCGTCGCCGTCCGATGTTTGCACGGGAATGAATCGCGCCGAATACTTTCGGCCTCATGGCCGAAGGCGCGCGTTCGTCGCTCTCGGGGCGGGGCCCGGGAGGTCCCGCTCCCTCGCTCGACCTCGCCACGTTCGCGCCCGGGCTCGGCAAGACGTGCGAGGAGTATCGCGCGACGTATCGCGAGCGCCTCGCCGAGATGGTACGTCGCGGCGAGAGCGGTGTGCGCGTCGCGTCGATGCACGCGCGCATCCTCGACGGCCTGCTGAGCGCGCTCTACTGCGCATCGATCGCTGCCGCGAAGACCCACGGTCGCGGGCCTCGGGGTCGCACCGCGCTGCTCGCGGTCGGCGGCTACGGGCGTGGCCTGCTCGGGTTGCACAGCGATCTCGACGTCGTCGTGCTCTGCGAGGATCCCGGCGATCCCGGCGCGGCGCTCGTCGCGCAGGCGCTGCTCTATCCGCTGTGGGATCTCGGCCTCGAGATCGGCCACGCGGTGCGTGGCGTGGACGAGACGCTCGCGCTCGCGCGCGACGATCTGCGCACCGCGACGACCCTGCTCGACGTGCGGCGCGTCTCGGGCGACGCGAGCCTCGTGGACGAGCTGCTGCGCGGCGCGCGCCGTCACGTGTTCGAGCCGGCGATGAGCGACATCCTCACCGCGCTCGCGACCGACACCGACGCGCGCCACGAGCGCTACGGCGGATCGCGCTTCCTCCTCGAGCCCGAGGTGAAGAACGGCTGCGGAGGCCTGCGCGATCTCGACGTGATCCTCTGGACCGCGAACGTGCGCTGGGCCGCGCGCTCGCTCGAGGAAGCGGTCGCGCAGGGCGTGCTGCTCCATCGCGAGGCGCAGGAGCTCGACGCGGCGCGCGAGCTGCTCTGGCGCGTCCGCAACCTGCTCCACGCGCGCGGCGAGCAGAACGGCGGATCGGGTCGCCGCCACGACCGCCTCACGTTCGAAGATCAGGAAGACGTCTCGGCGCAGATGGGCTTCGTCGACGACGGAGTCTCGCTCGGCGTCGAGCAGTTCATGCAGACGTACTACCGCCACGCGCGCGTGGTGGAGACCGGCGTCGAGCGCATGCTCTCGCGCGCTCGCCACCACGATCGCAAGGCCCCCGCGCCGCTCGAGGAGCTCGGCGGCGGTGTGCTCGTGTTCGACGGGCACGTGACGCTGCGCGAGTCGGAAGCGCTCGAGCGCGACCCCGCGCTCGCGCTGCGCCTGTATCGCCAGGTGGTCCGCCGCAACCTCCCGCCGTACGCGTTCGCGCGCGATGCGATCGCGCGAGCGGCCGCGGATCCCGTGTGGTGCGAGCGCCTGCGCGCGAGCCGCGAGGCGGCCGATCTCTTCCTCGAGCTCCTGACGCACGTCGGCGATGCGCCGGTGCGTCGCGGCTCGATGCTCGCGGAGCTGCACGAGGTCGGCGTGCTGCTCGCGATGATCCCGGAGTTCGAGCCGGTCACCGGCCGCGTGCAGCACGACGTCTACCACGTGTACACGGTCGACGTTCACTCGGTCGCTGCGGTCGATCGCCTGCGTGCGCTGATGCGCGGCGATCACGCGAGCGATCTCCCGATGCCGACGCGCCTCGCGGCGGACGTGCCGCGCCCGATGACGCTCTTCCTCGGCGTGCTGCTGCACGACATCGGCAAGGGACGCGGCGGGCACCACGCGACGATCGGCGCGCAGCTCTCGGTGCCGATCGGCGAGCGCCTCGGGCTCACGCCGGGCGACGTGCTCCACGTGCGCTGGCTCGTCGAAGAGCACCTCAGCCTCTACCACTGGGCGCTCCGTCGCGACATCACGGATCCCGACACGATCGCCGAGGTCGTGCGTCGCGTCGGCACGCTCGATCGGCTGCGCGATCTCTACGTGCTCACCGTCGCGGATCTCTCGACGACGAACCCGAATGCGATGACCTCGTGGAAGGCGCGCATGCTCGACGACCTCTACCTCGCGACCGCCGCGTGGCTCGAGGCGCCGGCGGGGCAGGGCGGCGAGCAGGGCGAGAAGCGCGCCGACGCGATCCGCGATCAGGTGCGCGTCGGGTTCGTGGGGGACGGTCGGCAGGCGGAGCTCGAGTCGTTCCTCGCGTCGATGCCCGATCGGTACGTGCTCGCGAACCCCGTCGACGTCATTCGCGCGCATGCGCGCGTCGTGCGCGATCGCGATGCTCGCACCGTGCACGTCGCGCTGCGCCCGGGCCCGAGCGAGGAGGTCGCGGAGCTCGTCGTCGTCACCGACGATCGTCCCGGGTTGCTCGCCGACGTCGCGGCGGTGCTCGCTTCGTCTCGGCTCGACATCACGACCGCGCAGATCCACACGCGGCCGCGCGCGGGCTCGCACGACGAGGCGTTCGACGTGTTCCAGGTGCGCCGCACCGGCGCGGCCGAGGGCGAGCCCGTCGATCGCGAGCTGGTCTCGCGCATCCAGAAGGATCTCGAGGATCTCGTCACCGGTCGGGTGAGCGCGAAGGATCTCCTCGCGCGCCGCGCCGCGCCGCCCGCGTGGGCGCGCAAGCACATGCCCGCCGTGAAGACCGAGATCCTCGTCGACGACGACGTCTCGCCGCGCTTCACCGTCATCGACGTGTTCACGCGCGATCGCGTCGGTCTGCTCCACGCGATCGCGCGCACGCTGCACGAGCAGGGGCTCTCGATCGCGCTCTCGAAGGTCACGACCGAGGGCGAGCGTGTCGCCGACGTGTTCTACGTGACCGACGAGCGCGGCGCGAAGCTGCGCGACGGCGCGCGGGTCGCGGCGCTCAAGGACGCGCTGCGCGCCGCGATCGACGCGCTCGCCGAGCGCGACGCGCGCTGATCGTTCTTCGTCGTCGCGCGTCTCATCTCGTCCGGCGCGGGCTCGACAGCAAGCCGCGTCAGGAGATAGAGAGGCCGCATGCGGAGAACGCTCAGGTCCGGCGCGCTCGTGCTCGTGCTCCTCGGGTGTGGCGGGGGCAGCAGCGCCGGAGGCGCGACGTCGAGCGGCGGCGAGGAGCCGATCGAGTTCGACGACGAGGCCGCCGCGCGCCGCGCGCCACCCGCGAGCGAAGAGGTCACGCAGGCGGAGCAGCTGATCGCGCAGGGCGAGCCCGATCGCGCGGTGCCGCTGCTCGAGGCGGCGATCGAGCGCGATCCCCGCGACGTGCGCGCCCGCCTCGACCTCGGTCTCGCCCACGAGATGCGCGAGGATCTGCCGGCCGCAGAGCGCGCGTACCGCGGCGCCATCGAGGTCGACCCGACGTTCGCGGAAGCGCTCAACAACCTGGGCGCGCTGCTCCGCGACACCGAGCGCGGCGAGGAGGGCATCGCGATGCTGCGCCGCGCGGTCGAAGCGCGTCCGGGGCTCGCGTCGGCGCACCTCAACCTCGCGCTCGCGCTCGAAGACGCGGGCGACGACGCCGGCGCCGAGAACGAGTACCGCACCGTCATGCGCCTCGCGCCGCGCGACCCTGCGAGCCGCACCGCGCTCGCGATGATCCTGCTCTCGCGCGGCGAGCGCGATCAGGCGCTGATCGAGCTGCGCCGCGCGCTCCCGCTCGCCGAAGGAAGCCGCGCCGATCTCGCGGCGATCGGGAACGGGCTGCGCCGCGCCGGCGATGCCGACCTCGCGGTGCGCGCGCTCGGCGAGGCGATCGCCGCCGAGGACGCACCCGCGCCGCCCGCGCTGCGCGCCGAGCTCGCGCTCGCGGAGTACGCCGCGGGCCAGCGCGAGGCCGCCGAAGCGCGCATCCGCGAGATCATCCGCGACGAGCCGAGCTATCCCGATGCGCACTGGGTGCTCGCGAACATGCTCGCCGCGCGCGAGGCCTGGCGCGACGCCGCGACCGAGTACCAGACGTTCTTGCGCATGGCCCCGGACGCGCCCGAGGCCGCGCAGGCGCGCGCCCGACTCGAGCACGTGCGCGCCCAGCGCTGATCGTCAGAACGGGATCGGCGTCCCGCTCGCGTGCACGAACGACCCGCTCGTCGCGAGCGTGAGCTCGTCGATGCGCGCGACGATGCCCTGCGCAGCCTCGCCGGGGTCCACGTTGCCCGCGCCGGCCGTCATCCCGGTGCGCACGTAGCCCGGGTGGAGCAGCAGCACCGCGATCCCCGCTCCCGCGAGGTCGCGCGCGAGGGACACGCCCGCCGCGTTGAGCGCAGCCTTCGACATGCGGTAGCCGTAGTACGCGCCGCTCCCATTGTCGGCCATCGAGCCCATGCGGCTCGTGATCAGCGCGAGCTTCGAGCCTCGCGCGAGCCGCGGACGCAGCGCCTTCGCCCACTGCAGCGGCGCGATCGCGTTCACCTCGATCTGCGCGCGCACGTCCTCGAACGACACGTCGTCGAGCGAGTCGTCGCGCAGCACGCCGGCGTTGAGGATCACGCGATCGAGCACGACATCGCCGATCGCGGCGACCACGCGCGCGATCGCCGCCGCGTCGGTCACGTCGACGCCCTCGTGGATCTCCACGCCGGTCTCCGCGAGCTCGCGCGATCGCGCGCGGCAGATCGCGATGACGCGATCCCCACGCGCGACGTGCTGCTGCACGAGCGAGAGCCCGATCCCGCGGTTCGCTCCGGTGATCAGCGTCGTCGTCACGTCGTCGCTCCCGTCCGCGCGGCTCCGCGCTTGCGGAGCCCGACGAGGAACGTCTCGATGCTCTCGGTGCGCGTCGCAGGCGGCTTCACGATCTTCACCTCTTCGAACGCGCTCGCGACCGCGCGTCGCGCTTCCTCGAAGTCGGGCCCCTGGAAGATCTTCGCGACGAAGTGCCCGCCCGGCACGAGCAGCTCTTCCGCGATCTGCAGCGCGCGCATCACGAGGTTGAAGGAGCGCGCCTGATCGGTGAAGCGGTGCCCGCTCGTCGCGGGCGCCATGTCGCTCATCACGACGTCGAAGCGCTCACCCCCGAGCTGCGCGTCGAGCTCGGGGCTCATCACGTCCTGCGTGCGCATCTCGGCGTTGGGCGGCAGCGCGCCTCGGAACTCCTGGATGTCGAGCCCGAGCACGCGCCCGTTCGCGCCGACCTTCTGCGCCGCATACGCGGTCCACGAGCCCGGATAAGCGCCCAGATCGAGCACCCGCGCGCCGGGCCGCAGCAGCCGCACGCGCCGATCGATCTCCTCGAGCTTGTAGACCGATCGCGCCGCGTAGCCCTCGCGTTTCGCGCGATGTCCCCAGTGATCCTGCGGTCTGCGGCTCCGGCTCACGCGATTGCTCCTCGAGGCAGAAACACGAAGGGCGCGGGACCATCATGGTCACCGCGCCCTCGTCGATCATCTCACGGCTGCTCTGGGAGCCGCCGCGACGAGATCAGGCCGCGCTCTTGCGGCCGCCGTTCTTCTTCTTGACCGCGCCGCGCACCGTCACGACGCCGCCCTTGGGGCCGGGCACCGCGCCCTCGATGAGCAGCACGCCCTGCTCGTCCATCACGCGCGCGATCTTCAGGTTCTGGATCGTGACGCGCTCGTTGCCGTACTGGCCGGGCATCTTGAGATTCGGGAGCGTGCGGCCGGGCGTCATGTTCGTGCCGATCGCGCCGCCGTGACGCTGGTACTCGTGGGTTCCGTGCGTCGCCGTCGCCGAGCCGCGGAAGTTCCAGCGCTTCATGACGCCGGTGAAGCCGCGACCGCGCGTCTGGCCGCACACGTCGACGAACTGGCCGGCCTCGAAGATCTCCGAGGGCTTCAGCACCGCGCCGATCTCGTGGCCCGCGACGATCTCCTCCGGGAGGCGGAACTCGCGGATGACCTTCGCGACCTTCTGGTTGATCTTCGCGAACTGGCCGGCGGTCGGCTTGTTCACGTGCTTCTCGCGCTTCTCGCCGAAGCCGAGCACGAGCGCGCTGTAGCCGTCCTTCTCGACGGTGCGCTTTCCGATGACGATGCAGGGCCCGACCTCGACGACCGTCACGCGCGTGACGTTGCCGTCGCTCTCGAAGATCTGCGTATTACCGAGCTTCTTGCCGATCAGGCCGGGATGCGTGTTCATGGCGCCTCGAAGAACAGACGAAAACCGTCGCTAGAGCGACAGGGGGCGAGAGGATAGCCGGGGGTCTCGATCCGTCAAGCGCGAGCGCGACCGAGACGCATCGACACCAGCGTGAGACCGTGAGCAGGCGCGGTCTGTCCGGTGTCGTCGCGGCGCGCATCCGGGCCGACGAGGGCGCCTGCATCGCGCTCCGCGAGCCGTCCGCGGCCCGCTTCCACGAGGGTTCCCACGAGGATCCGCACCATGTTCTTCATGAACGCGTTGCCGCGGACCTCGATCGCGACGAGCCGCGGCTCCTCGCCCCAGCCGTCGTGGATCGCGATCTCGTGGATGGTGCGGACCGTGTTCTGGCGATCGTCGTCGGCCGATCGGAACGCGCGGAAGTCGTGAGTGCCCTCGAGGTGCTTCGCGATCACGCGCATCGCCGCGACGTCGAGCGACGTGCCCCCGTGGCGTGGGCCGAGGAACCACGCGCGTCCGCGCAGCAGCGGATCGCGCACGTCGCCGCGCAGGACGAGATAGCGGTAGGTCTTGTCGACGGTGTCGAACCGCGGCGTGTACCCGGCCTCGCACGCCTCTGCCGCGACGATCGCGGCGTCGTCGGGCAGCGCCGCGTTGAGCCCGCGGAGCCACCCTCGCGGCTCGATCGTGCGCGCGGCATCGAACGCCGCGACCTGACCCAGCGCGTGCACGCCGGCATCGGTGCGCGACGCGCCGCGCAGCTCGACGGGCGCGCCGTTCATCGACGCGATCGCCGCCTCGAGCGTGCCCTGGACGGTGCGCGTGCCCGGCTGGCGCGCCCACCCGGCGAAGGCCGCGCCGTCGTAGGCGATCGTCAGCCGGACGCCGGGGAGCACGCGATCAGAACGTGAAGCCGAGGCCGACGGCCCACGCGAACGAGGTGCCCAGCTCCAGCTGGGTCATGTGCTCGCCCATCGTGGAGCCGAACGCTTCGAAGAAGATCTCGGTGTGGTTGATGCCCCACTCGTCGTCGAGACGGCGCGCCGCGCGGGGCTCGAGGAAGTCGAGCTCGAGCGCGATCTGCGCGGCCCAGCGGACGCCGAAGCTGAAGCCGGTGCCGGTCGTGCTCCCCTCGCCCGACTCCCAGTAGCCGAAGTCGGGGCCGACCTTGCCCGTGAGGATCAGCGGGACGTCGACGTACCGCGCGAGGCCGTCGATGCGCCAGACGAGCAGCGCGTTGAAGTTGATCAGCGAGAGGCCGGTGCGCCCGCTCTCCTGATCGCTTCCGACGATCCGCCCCGGTCCGTCCCACTCCGCCCACGCGAACGACACGCCGGCGGCGAGCGGCCCGAGGTACGGCACGCGCCAGATGTGCACGTCGAGCTCGGCGCCGATCATCGGGCCGAGATCGCCCTGGAACACGGTGTCGAACTGCCCGCCGAAGCTCGGCTGATAGCCGCCGACGCGCAGCTCGAACGTGAACCCTTCGGGCGTCGGGACCCACAGCGGATCGACGGCGAACGTCGAGCCCACGATCGAGCCGTCCTCGAGCGCCGCGTCCTGCTGCGCGGAGACCGACGTTGGGTGGAGCGCGAGCGCCACGAGCGCCGCGCCACAGAGGAAGAACGAGCGCATCACGATCTCCGGCTCCGACGACCGAGGACGAGCAGGGCAGCACCGAGCAGCACGATCATCGTCACGCGCGCCTCGCCCCCGAGGCCCGCTCCGAGGACCGAGCACTCGTACTCCGCGAGGCACGCGTCCATGTCCTCGTAGCCCTTCGAGCGACAGTAGCTGCTCAGCGCGCCCTCGATCTCGACGCGCAGCACGCACGTGACGACGAGCGTGCTCTCGTTGCGCGCCTGGTCGACGGCGGTGATGCCGACGGCCGCGTACTGGTCGTAGGCGAGGTCCGACGCGTCGACCGTCGCGGTCTCACCGCGCTGGAGATCGCCGCCGCTGGTCGGCGGCTCCGCGCCGTCCTGCAGCGAGCCCGAGGGATCGACCTCGCCGTCCGCGGTGCAGCCTTCCGGATCGACGTACACGTTCGCGCCGACGAGCGTGCCTTCCGGGAGATCGTAGGTGACCTCGATCGACTCGTCGCCCTCGAACGGCCCGCCGTCGATGGTCGGTGCGCCCGGCGGGTCGACGTCGAGCGCGATGCGCAACGTCGTGGTCTCGGCGGTGGTGAAGTCCTTCGACGTGTTCTGCGCCGTGGTGCTCGCGAAGAAGAAGAACGTGCGGTCCGCGCTCGTCTCGCACGCATCCGCGCCGAACAGCTGCCGCACCGTCGCGTCGATCTCGGTGGTCGGCACCATCGCGCTGAACGTCGCGACGTACTCGCACGACGTGTTCGTCGTGTCGGCGCGGACCGAGGCCGTCGGGCAGTCCGCGTCGGCGCTGCTGCCGAACCACACGTCGATCTGCGTCGTGCCGGTCGGGACGTTTGCGAGCTCCAGCGGGATCGCGATGTTCTCCTCGCACTCACGCAGCGAGAGCGGCTGACCCGTCGCCTCGGGCGTTTCGTAGAGGAACGTCATGAGCTCGCGTCCGCCGAACTGTTCGGTGAAGCGGACGCTCATCGTCTGGGCCCGCGCAGGCGACGCGAACGCGGATGACGCACCGAGCGTGGCGACCAGCGCGGAGAGCCAGAGGCGGTGTGTGGTTCTCATTCGAATCCGAGATCCTCTGCGGAGCCGCTGAGCACGTTCCGTTCCTGCGCCTCGAACTGCGCAACGTGCGCGTTTTGCCGGCCGCTCGCCGGCTCCGCGGCTGTCATTCTGGCACGCGCACCGGGAGGACGTCCGAGCGCGCGCGCCAACTCGTCAACGGGTCGCCCGCGACCAGCGTGGCCCTCGATCCGGCTTCGCCGGTCGGGGGGAGGGCGTCACCGGAGCAGCAGACCTTCGGCGATCTGCACGGCGTTCGTCGCCGCGCCCTTCCGGAGGTTGTCGCCGACGATCCACATCATCACGCCGCCCGGGTTGCCGAGGTCGTCGCGGACGCGCCCGACGAGGACGTCGTCGATCCCGGACGCGTCGAGCGGCGTCGGGTACACGCCCTTCTCGAAGTCGTCGACCACGCGCACGCCCGGCGCGCCCGTCATCAGCGCGCGCGCTTCCTTCGCGGTGATCGGGCGCTCGCACTCGATCGCGACCGACTCGGAGTGCCCGTTGACCACGGGCACGCGCACCGTCGTCGGCGAGACGCGGATGTCGGGGTCGCCGAAGATCTTGCGCGTCTCGTGGATCATCTTGAGCTCTTCCTCCTGGTACCCGGTCGCGCCGTCGCGCTTCCACTCCATGAGGAGGCTGCCCGCGAGCTGCTTCGTGATCGGGCCCGCGGGCATCGGCTCGCCGGCTGCGAACGCGCGCGACTGCGCGCGGAAGTGCTCGACCGCGCTGTGCCCCGCGCCGCTGATCGCCTGGTACGTCGAGACGACGATGCGCTGGATGCGGTTCGCGCGGTGGATCGGCGCGAGCGCGACGAGCATCTGGATCGTCGAGCAGTTCGGGTTCGCGATGATGCCGCGCTTCGGGTTGCGCGCGGCGTCGAGGTTCACCTCGGGCACGCAGAGGGGCACCTCGGGATCCATCCGCCACGCCGACGAATTGTCGACGACGAGCGCGCCCTTGCTCGCGGCGATCGGTCCCCACTCCTTGCTCGGCCCCGAGCCCGCGGAGAAGAGCGCGAGGTCGACGCCCGTGAACGCATCGGCCGACACCGGCTCCACCTTCACCTGCGTCCCGCGGAACGGCACCGTCGTGCCCGCGCTGCGCGGAGAGGCGAGAGGAAGGAGGCGCGCGACCGGGAAGGAGCGCTCCTCGAGGATGCGGATCATCTCGCGACCGACGGCGCCCGTCGCACCGAGGACGGCCACCGTGAGCTGCCTGGACATGGGGGCGCGGCATACCACGCGCGAACGCACGCGTCATGGCGCGCAGCACGTTCGTCGTTGCGCGCGCGGAAGCTTGTGCCCACAACCGGGGCGCGCGGAAAGCCCGCGCGGGGAGCCAGGAGTCCGCATGACGAGCCCGAGCCGCGCCGTGACCTTCCGAGCGGCGCTCTCTTCGGTCGTGCTCGCGTCGTCGGTGCTCGCGCCAGCGATGCTCGTGAGCGCGCAGGACGCGACGACGCCGCCGGCGACGACCAGCGACAGCGCGACGCTGCAGACGAGCGCCGCGACGACACCTGCCGAGGCCGAGATCATCGACGTCGAGGCGTTCTTGCGAGGCGAAGGACGCGGCATCACGGCGGAGGACGCCGCGCGTCGCGCCGTCGAGACGGGGCCGTCGATCGAGTCGGTGCGCGCCCAGCTGAGCGCCGCGCGCGCGGGCGCGGATCGCGCGATGATCGCGTTCTTCCCGCGGCTCTCGGTCGAGGGTCGCTACACGCGCCTCTCGCCGATCTCGCAGCCGAACTTGTTCGGCGGCGAGAACACCGACGAGCTGCTCGACGCCGCGGAGCAGCTCGCGATGGGCGTCGACGATCCCGAGGCGCGCCTGCTCTGGCAGGGCCAAATCATGGCGCAGCGCGAGCAGGCGAGCTTCACGTTCCCCGTGCTGCTCGACAACTGGAGCTTCGGCGGGTCGCTGACGGTCCCGGTGACCGACATCTTCCTGCAGATCTGGCCGTCGTACGAAGCCGCGCAGGGCGCGGTGCGCGCGCAGCGGCACCAGGTGTACGCGCAGTCGTCGGAGGTCGCGCAGAACGCGCGCGAGACGTTCTACGCGTTCGCACGGGCGCGCGGTGGGCTCGCGGTCGCGCGTGCCGCGGTCGCCGCGGCGGAGCTCCAGGCGCAGCTCATCGAAGCGATGGTGCGCGCGGGCACGTCCGCGCAGGTCGACTTCGTGCGCGTGCAGGCGCAGGTCGCCACGGCGCGCGTCGCAGCGCTGCGCGCCGAGGCCGCGGTGCTCACGTCGGCGACCGCGCTCCGCACGGTGATGCACGTCGATCCCGACGAGGAGCTCGCGATCGCCGAGGACCTCCTCGCGCCGCTCCCGCCGGTGACCGGCGAGCGCGAGGCTCTCGTCGCGGCGGCGTACGATCAGCGCTCCGAGGTGCGTGCGCTGCGCGAGCTCGCGGGCGCGCGGGGCCGGCAGGTCGACGCGGCGGAGGGCAGCCGCTGGCCGCACCTCGTGCTCGCGGGGAACCTGACCACTGCGAACCCGAACCAGCGCATCTTCCCGCTGACCCAGGAGTTCCAGACCACGTGGGACGTCAGCGTCGTCGTGAGCTGGAGCCCGAACGACTTCTTCGTCGGCGAGGTCGCCGCGTCGGAGGCGCGCGCCGCGCGCTCGCAGGTCGAGGCCGATCTCCGCACCCTCGAGGACGGCATTCGCATCCAGGTCACGCAGGCGTACGAGAGCCTCCGCGCCGCGCGCGCCGCGATCGAGGCCGCGCGCGCCGGTGTCGAGGCGGCCGACGAGACGCTGCGCGTGCGCCAGGAGCAGTATCGCGCGGGCGCGACGGTGGTCACCGAGCTCGTGCTCGCCGTGAACGAGCGCGCGCGTGCGCAGCTCGACCTCGTGAGCGCGGCGCTCGACGCGCGCGTCGCGTACTCGCAGCTGCTGCGCGCGACGGGCGCCGACGAGAACTACCAAGAAGCCGTCGAATGACGGTGATCGTCGCGGCCGCGGTGGTGAAGCGGGAAGGGCGCGTGCTCCTCACGCGCCGCCTCCAGGGCACGCACCTCGCGGGCTTCTGGGAGTTCCCGGGCGGCAAGGTCGAGGAGGGCGAGGACCCCGAGGCCGCCGTCGTGCGCGAGTGCCGCGAGGAGTGCGCGATCGATCTCGAGGTCGTCGACGTGATCGAGGTCGCGTTCCATCGCTACGAGCGCAAGGACGTGCTGCTGCTCTTCTACGAGTGCCGTCTCGCGAGCGATCGCGAGGTCCAGCACCTCGGCGTCGCCGAGCACGCGTGGGTGCTCCCGTCGCAGCTCCGTGACTACCCGCTGCCTCCGCCCGACGAGCGCCTCGTGCGCAAGCTGCAAGCCGGTCGTTGATCCCGCACGATCCCGTCATGGACGGGATCACGATGGGCGACGCTCTCACGTGGACGAGCACGCTCGCGCTCGCCGTCGCGCTCGCGGCATGCGCGGGCCTGCGCGCGTGGCTGCCGCTGTTCGTCGCGGGGCTCCTCGCGCGTGTCGGCGTCGCCGAGGTCGGTGACGCGTTCGGCTGGCTCGCGTCGACGCCCGCGCTCGTGCTCTTCGGCATCGCGACGATCGTCGAGATCGTCGCGGACAAGGTCCCCGCGCTCGATCACGCGCTCGACACGATCTCCACGTTCATCCGCCCCGTCGCAGGCGCGATCGTCGCGGCTGCGGTGCTGGTGCGCATCGAAGACCCGCTCATCGCGGTCGTCGTCGGCATGCTCGTCGGCGCCCCGGTCGCGCTCGCGCCCCACGCCGCGAAAGCGAGCGCGCGCGTCGTCTCGAGCGGCACGACGGCGGGCTTGGCGAACCCGGTGATCAGCACGATCGAGGACGTGCTCGCGATCGTCATCGCGGTGCTCGCGTTCGTCGTGCCGGTCCTGCTCGTGATCGCGATGCTCACGTTCGCGATCGTGTTCGTGCGCTGGATCCGTCGCCGAAGTCAGCGCGCCGGCCAGGCGCGCGCGTGACGACGCCAGATCGGCGTCTTCTCGTCGGCCGCCGTCTGGTACTTCACCGAGAAGTCGTCGAGGCCCGCGATCGCGTCCTCGGCGCTCTTGCTCGCGTCGATCTCGAACGTGTCGAACCCGCAGCGCGAGAGATAGAAGATCTGATCGCGCAGCACGTTCCCGACAGCGCGCAGCTCGCCGCGATACGCGTACCGATCGCGCAGATGACGCGCGATCGAGTACCCGCGCCCGTCCGCGAACTTGGGGAACTCGATCGCGATCACCGCGAACGACGCGACGTCCGACGCGAGCTCCTCCGCCTTGCGATCGCTGGGCACACGCACGCCGATGCGACCACGACGCGCGCCGAGCTGCGCGCGCTCCTTCGTCCATCGCGACCACGGCACGATCACGTCGGCGCCGTCCGGGATCTCGCCCTCTTCGCCGACGTGCACGAACGAGTCGTCGACCACGCGTCGATCACGCACCAGCCGCATAGAGGGCCTCCTTGAACGGATTGGGGCCGAGGCGGCGGAGCGCCTCGAGGAACGTCTCCTCGTCGTGCTCGCGCACTTGCGCGAACCGATCGACCAGCCGCGCGATCGCGGGCGCGACCTCTTCGGACGAGAGCGCGCGACCGAGCACCTTGCCCAGCGCCGCGTCCTCGCGCGCCGAGCCGCCGACGGTCACCTGGTAGAACTCCTCGCCCTGCTTGTCGATCCCGAGGATCCCGATGTTCCCGACGTGGTGGTGGCCGCACGCGTTGATGCAGCCCGAGATGTTGATCGTGAGCGGCCCGAGGTCGTGCACGCGATCCGCGTCGTCGAGCGTCGCCTGGATCTCCTTCGCGATCGGGATCGAGCGCGCATTCGCGAGGTCGCAGTAGTCGAGCCCGGGGCACGCGATGATGTCGGTCACGCGATCGAGGTTCGGCGTCGCGAACCCGAGCGCCTTCAGCGCCGCGTGCACCTCGCGCAGATCGCGGATGCGCACGTCGGGCAGCACGAGGTTCTGCCGGTGCGTCACCACGACCTGCCCGAACCCGTAGCGGTCCGCGAGATCCGCGATCGCGTCCATCTGATCCGAGCTCACGTCGCCCGGCGGGACCTCGTCCGACTTCGTCGAGAGCTGCACGATCGCGTACCCCGGCACGCGGTGCGGCACGACGTTCGCGGACAGCCAGCGCGCGTACTCGCGATCCTTGCCGAGCTTCGCGCCCTCGAGGCTCTCGTCGGGGAGCGCCTCGTACGCAGGCGGCGTGAAGTACGCCTTCATGCGCGCGATCTCCTCGTCGTCGAGCACGATCGCGGTTCCGTCCGCCTTCATGCGCGCGAACTCTTCTTCGACGCGACGCGTGAACTCGGCGACGCCGACTTCCTTGACGAGGATCTTGATGCGCGCCTTGAACTTGTTGTCGCGTCGCCCGTCCGCGTTGTAGACGCGCAGCACGGCCTCCGTGTACGCGAGGAGATCGCGCTTCGGCAGGAACGCGCGGATGCGCTCGGCGAGGATCGGCGTGCGACCGAGCCCGCCACCCGCGAAGTACTCGAAGCCGATCTCGCCCTGCTCGTTCTTCACGAGCCGCAGGCCGATGTCGTGGATCGCGATCGCCGCGCGATCGCTCGCCGCGCCGCTGATCGCGATCTTGAACTTGCGCGGCAGGAACGCGAACTCGGGGTGGAACGTCGACCACTGACGCAGGATCTCGCAGTACGGACGCGGATCCTCGAGCTCGTCCTTCGCGACGCCCGCGAACGGATCGCTCGTGATGTTCCGGATGCAGTTCCCGCTCGTCTGGATCGCGTGCATCTGCACGCTCGCGAGCTCGTCGAGGATGTCCGGCACGTCGACGAGCCGCGGCCAGTTGAGCTGCAGGTTCTGCCGCGTCGTGAAGTGGCCGTAGCCGCGATCGAAGCGGCGCGCGACGTCGCCGAGCTTGCGCAGCTGCTTCGTGCTGAGCAGCCCGTACGGGATCGCGATCCGCATCATGTACGCGTGCAGCTGCAGATAGAGGCCGTTCTGCAGGCGCAGCGGGCGGAACTCCTCCTCGGTGAGCTCGCCGCTCAGGCGCCGCCGCACCTGATCGCGGAACTGCCGCGCGCGCTCCTCGACGATTCGCTGATCGTGCTCGTCGTACTGGTACATCGCAGCTCCTCAGGCCTCGACGCCGACGCGGAGACGCCGCCTCACGCTGACCTCGCCCGCGGCGCGCAGTCGCTCGCGCGCGCTCAGCACGCGCGCGCCGCTCGTGGTCACGCCGACGTCGAACGCGTAGATACCGGTGACGACGAGCTTGTGCTCGCGCTGCGCCCACGCGACGAGCTCGTCGCGGCGCGCGGCATCGTCGAGCTGATCGGCGGCGTCGAAGTCGCTGCCCCACGTCTGGTCGCCGCGGAGGTACACGACGCGCCCGTCGGCGAGCCGGTTGCCCGTGATCACGAAGAGGGTCCGCTCGATCTTGTCCGCCACGGTCCCGCGCCTCCGATTCCCTCGCGTCGGGCGTTCCGACATTTCCTACCGGGGAATGCGGGAATGCATTTACCGTGGATCACCGCCCTGCGCAAGCGAGCGGGAAGGGCGCGCGCCGCGAGAAAAACTTCTTGACCGTGCTCAGGGGCAGCGCTAGAAAGCCGGCCTCGCTTCGGCGAACCCGGACGGTGCGCTGCCCACTCCGGTGGTTCCGCCGCCTGACACTCGGGGATCGTCTAATGGCAGGACAACGGATTCTGGCTCCGTTTATCTAGGTTCGACTCCTAGTCCCCGAATCACACGCAGTCGTCTCTAAGAGCAGTAGTTTCCTACACTTCCGGGTTGCTCGTCGTACGAACGGAAGCTAGGTAATCGGTTCGCAGCAGCTGGCCCCATCGTCTAGTGGTTAGGACATCGGCCTCTCACGCCGGTAACCGGGGTTCAAGTCCCCGTGGGGTCGTGTCGAGCGAGTCTCGACGAGAGAATGGAACGCCCGACGTCGGAAACGACGCCGGGCGTTCGTGTTTCCGGGGTCGCGCACGGCCGCCGCGAAACTCCCGTCGCGAGCGCGGGAATCGCCCCCGTGCGCGGGTGAGCCGGTGAGCGCGCGACTGACGCAGGCGTTCTTCGCGCGCGAGGTCGAGATCGTCGCGCGCGATCTCCTCGGACGTCATCTCGTGCGCGATCGCGGCACGCCCGACGAGGTCGTGTTGCGCATCACCGAGACCGAGGCGTACGGCGGGCCCGAGGACACCGCGAGCCACTGCCGCGCCGGGCGCACCGCGCGCAACGCGCCGATGTGGGGGCCGCCCGGGCACGCGTACGTCTACGTCTGCTACGGGCTGCACCAGATGCTCAACCTCGTGACCGGCGAGGAAGGGCGCGGACAAGCCGTGCTGATCCGATCGTGCGAGCTCGTCTCGGGCGGCGAGATCGTGCGCGCGCGCCGGCGGATGGATCGCGACGCACCGGCGCTGCTCGCCGGACCGGGCAAGGTGGGCGCGGCGCTCGCGCTCGATCGCAGCTTCTCCGGCGCGTCGCTCTTCGACGAGGGCGCGCTCGAGGCGCACGAGGGGACACCGATCGTCGATCGCGACGTGCTCGT
The DNA here is from genome assembly GCF_000737325.1 of Sandaracinus amylolyticus. Lineage (NCBI taxonomy): Bacteria > Pseudomonadati > Myxococcota > Polyangiales > Sandaracinaceae > Sandaracinus > Sandaracinus amylolyticus. The sequence continues at coordinate 4,909,809 of NZ_CP011125.1, read as the reverse complement.
CGGTCCTCGCGTCGGCGTCGACTACGCGAACGCGCGCGATCGCGCCGCGAAGAAGCGCTTCGCCATCGCCGGCTCGCGCTGGGTCACGCACGCCAATTCGTTGCGGCGCGCACGTTCGCGCTAGGATCGCGCGGCCTCGCTTCCGCAGGAGCCTTCGTGCAGCCGACGACGACCTCGACCGCGATCACCGACGGCATCCGCATCACCGTGACGAGCCGCTATCTCGCCGAGCAGTCGACGCCGCTCGCGCATCGCTACGTGTGGGCCTACACGGTGCGGATCACGAACGAGGGCGGCAGCGCGGCGAAGCTCCTCAGCCGCCACTGGATCATCACCGACGCGCGCGGGAAGATCGAAGAGGTGAAGGGCCCGGGCGTCGTCGGCGAGCAGCCGCACCTCGCGCCCGGACAGTCGTTCCAGTACACGAGCGGCTGCATGCTCGCGACGTCGCGCGGCGCGATGCGCGGCACCTATCAGATGGTGCGCGACGACGGCGGCGGGTTCGACGCGGAGATCGCGACGTTCGCGCTCGAGCTGCCGCTCACCTTGAACTGATCAGGCCGCGTCCCACGCGGCCTTCACGGCCTTGAAGTCCTCGATCGCCTTTTCGCCGAGATCGAGCGCGCCCGCCTCGACGAGCTTCTCGTGCACGGCCTTCGGCGACTTGTCCCAGCCGGGCGGCACGTCGAGCTTCAGGTTCAGCGGCACGCCCTTGAGCAGCCCCTGCTCCTCGAGCGCCCACAGGATCTCGGCCGCGAGGAACTGACCCGCGATGCGGCGCGTGGCCCCGTCGAGGTGCGGCGTCAGCGGGAAGACGTCGTAGACCGCGACGGTGTCCTGCGAGCGACCGGTGCTCTCGCGCAGCGCGGAGAACGCCTTCGGAGGAATCGGGAGCTCGACGATGTCGAGCCCTGCGATGCCTCGAGCCGCAGTCGCCTTCGCGGCGCGCTCGAGCGCATCACCGTGGCTCAGCGTGATCGCGGCAGGACGCGCGGTTTGATCGAGAATCGCGGTGACGACGATGAAGGCCTGATCGCTCGGCATGATGAATCGGGCGCTGACTGTGCCCCAAACGCGAGTGCTCGTCACGTCTCGTCATCGATGTGTCGACGTCGCCCTCCCGTGTGCTAACTCCGGCCCGCTCCCATGGACATCCTGATGATCCAGGCGTCCGCCTACGAGCTCCCGACCTCGCGCCGCGTCGGCGTCGTCGCACACGACGGTGCGACGGACACGCGGCTCTGGCCCGGGCCCGGCGCGGATCGCGAGCTGCTCTCGCAGTACGGCAACGACCTGCAGTCGAACCTCGAGCGCGAGCTCGACAAGGTGCCGGACGAAGAGCTTCCGATCGGCGGTCTGATGCGCCTGCATCCGGGTCGTCTGCACTGCGACTTCCTCGTGTGGATCGCGACGCGTCCGCCCGAGGACGCGGGACGTCAGGCGCAGGCGCCGGATCGCGCGACGATCGAGAACGCGGTGCGCGCGGTGCTCGACTTCGTGGCGGAGCGTCACGTCATCCGCGTCGCGTTCCCCGCGCTCGGCGCCGGACCGGGCGCGCTCGAGGACGCCGAGCGCCTCGCGATCATCGCGCGTGCGTGCAGCCAGTGGTACGAGCAGCGTTTCGCGAGCGGGAAGTCGACCGGCATCGAGGAAGTGCTGATCTGCGATCCGCGCCTCTCGGTCGTGACCTCGGCGCGCCGCATGGTCTCGCAGCTCGTGAAGGCCCCGCCTCCCGAGCCGCGCCCCGCGGCGAGCGCGCCGCCGAAGCCCGAGCGTCGTGCCGCGAGCGGCGGTGGCAGCAGCAAGCCGCGCGCGGCGGCGACGCCGAAGAAGCCGCGCCTCGACGAGAACGAGCTCGCGCATGCGCGCGCGACGGCGAAGCCGTGGGATCGCGCGACGCGCTATCAGCCGGGTGACTGGTTCGTGCACGCGAAGTTCGGCTTCGGTCGCGTCCACGAGCTCACGCCCGAAGGGTTCATCGTCGTGCTCTTCGAGGACGGCGAGACCCGCAAGCTCGTGCACGCGCGCTGATGCCGCGCCTCGAGATCAACCGGCAGCACCCCGAGCCGCGCAAGATCGAGCGCGCCGTCTCGATCCTGCGCGACGACGGCGTGCTCGCGTACCCGACCGACACGGTGTACGGGCTCGGGTGCAGCATCACGAGCAAGAAGGCGGTCGAGCGCATCTACCGCATGAAGCGGATGAAGCCCGATCAGCCGCTCGCGTTCATCTGCCCCGATCTCGGAGACCTCGCGAAGTACGCGATCGTCGACGACCGCACGTATCGCCTGATGCGGCGGCTCACGCCCGGCCCGTACTGCTTCATCCTCGAGGCGACGCGCGAGGTGCCGCGCATCCTCCAGATGAAGCGCAAGACGGTCGGCATCCGCGTGCCGCACGACGAGGTCGCGCTCGCGCTCGTGCGCGCGCTCGGCAATCCGATCGTGAGCACCACCGCGGCGATCGAAGGTCAGCCGCTGATCGATCCCGCGGAGATCGACGAGACGTTCCCGGGGATCGATCTGATCCTCGACGGCGGGTTCGGGGGGCTCACGCCGTCGACGGTGCTCGACCTCACCGGGCGCGACATCGTCGTGGTGCGCGAGGGCGCCGGCCCCGTCGACGCGCTCTGAGCTCGCGCGGCGGACGGCCGCGCTCGGCTCGGAGGAGCTCGGACGTGCCGGGAAGTGCTCGCGGCGCGCTCCGGATCGCGTTCTGGGCGCGCCGAGTGACGTCCGGTGGTCTCCGGACCGCGGTTCGACGTGCCGGAGCGCCGTTCTTCGAGCTCCGGATCGCGTTCCGGCCTCGCGAAACGGCGTCCGGAGATCGCGGGAGCGCGCTCGGGCCGCCCCGGGCGTCGTTCCGAGATCTCCGGATGGCGTTCCGGCAGCCGGACACGGCGTCCGGCGATCTCCGGATCGCGTCCCGGCGGCCAGAAGACGATCCGGAGGTGCCGGGACGCGACCGGGCGCTCCCGCGATGCGCGGTCGGGGCGCGCGGATGCGCTCCGATCAGCGCTCGAGCAGGGCGTGGACGCGATCGAGGATGCGATCGGCGAGCGCGTGCTTGCTGACGCGGCCGGTGCTCTCTTCGTCGTCGCGCGTGACGAGCGTCGCCTCGTTGTCGTCGCCTTCGAACGCGACGCTCGCGTGGTTGGCGACGACGAGGTCGACCTTCTTGGTCTCGAGCTTCGTGCGCGCGGCCGCGACGAGGTTCTCGGTCTCCACCGCGAAGCCGACGAGCACCGGGCGCGCGCCGCGCCTCGACGCGCCGAGGTCCGCGAGGATGTCGGGGTTGCGGACGAGCTCGATGACGCGCGTCTCTTCGCCCTCGAGCTTCTTCAGCTTGTGCACCGCGGCCTCGCGCGGGCGGAAGTCGGCGACGGCGGCCGCCATGATCACCGCGTCGCAGTCGGGCAGGCGCGACGTGATCGCCTCCTGCATCTCGATCGCGGTGCGCACCGAGACGCGCTCGACGCCCTGCGGCGCGGCGAGCGCGACCGGGCCGCTCACGAGGATCACGCGCGCGCCGCGCTGTCGCGCGCGCTCGGCGATCGCGTAGCCCATCCGTCCGCTCGACCGGTTGCCGAGGAAGCGCACGGGATCGACCGGCTCGAGCGTGGGGCCCGCGGAGATCAGGACGGTGTGGCCCGAGAGGTCGCGCGTCTCGCGGAACAGCACCTCGAGCGCATCGGCGATCGCGTCGGGCTCGGCCATGCGGCCCATGCCCTCTTCACCGCTCGCGAGCGGGCCCGACACCGGGCCGGCGAAGAGCACGCCGTCCTCGCGCAGTCGCGCGACGTTGCGGCGCGTCGCGGCGTGCGACCACATGCGGTGGTGCATCGCGGGCGCGACCAGCACGCGCTTGTCGCTGCAGAGGAGCGTCGCCGAGAGCGCGTCGTCGGCGATGCCCGAGGCCATGCGCGCGAGCAGGTTCGCGGTCGCGGGCGCGACGACGATCGCCTCGCCCCACGCCGCGAGCTCGACGTGGATCTCGCCGGCGTACTTCGCGTCCCAGAGATCGATCACGGGCGGCGCGCCCGTGATCCCGGTGAACGTGACCGGACCGACGAAGCGCGTCGCCGAGTCGGTCATGACGACGCGCAGCTGCGCGCCACGACGGAGCAGCTCGCGCGCGAGCACCACGGCCTTGTACGCGGCGATGCCACCGCCGACGCCGAGCACGATGCGACGACCGGAGATCACGCGTCGTTGGTACCACGAATCAACGCGGCGCGACGTAGCTCTGGGTCCAGCCCGCCTGCGTGCTGACGCCGCCGCGGCGGGTGATCTCCGTGCCCTCGACGCCCGCGCCTTGCGTCGCGACGAGGTACTCGTCGGTCGTGTACTCCGGGTGATCGTCGCCGGCCTCCGCGACGTAGCCCGCGGGCGCCGCGGGGCCGGTGCCGACGCGCCAGATCTGATCGGTCGGCGGGTACACGTCCTCGATGCGCTGGCGGCGCGCCTGGTTGCGCTCGACGTCGCGGATCACGCGGTCGCGCACGACGGTGAAGCCGGGCACGCCGCGCTGATCGAGCACGCGGACGCCGGCGGGCAGCGACGCGTCTTCTTCGGTGCGCTCGCGGAACGGCGCGATCGAGTCGATGCGTCGCGCGAACGAGACGAGACGGCCCGACGACGCGCCGCGGATCTCCGCGCGCACCACGCCGCCCTCGACGCTCATCGCGAGCGCGATCGGGAACGGGAGATCGTTCGTGAAGCGGAGGTTGAGCCGCGCGTACACGACGACGGCGTCGAGGCCCATCCAGATGTACGTGCTCGGCCGGCTGTGGGGCGAGCGCTCGACGATCGGCAGGCCCGCGAAGAACGCGGCGGCGTGGAGCGTGCCCGCGATCTGGCAGGTGCCGCCTCCGATGCCGTCGACGAGCTCGCCGGCCGCGATCTGCGGGGCAGGGCGGAAGCCGTTCGCCTCGTTGCGCTCGCCGACGACGTCGTTGAAGTCGAGGGTCTCGCCGGGCATCAGCACGAGGCCGTCGAGGCGCGCCGCGGCGACGCGGAGGTTGTGGGTGCGCGCGGCGGCGTCGGGCGACGTGCTGTAGCGCGTCTCGAAGGAGCCGAGCGTCGCGTCGAGCCGCACGTTCGCGAGGTCGCGCGCGGTGCGGCGCGGGCGCTCGCGGAGGATGCGCGCGCTCGCTTCCGGCGCGCCGCTGCGCATCGCGTCCGCGAGCGCGTCGAGCGTGCCGTGCACGTCGAGCGTGAGGCCCTCGCGCTCGGGCACGATCGCGCCGGTGCGGGGCTCGATGCGCGCGTCGCGCGGGCGCACGTCGAGGTGATCCTTGCGCTCGAGGAGCATCGCGAGCGTGCTCGTCGCGTCGACGCGCACGTCGACCGGCAGCTCGAGCGGCGCAGCGGTCGAGAGCTGCGCGTGCAGCCGTCGCATCAGCGACGCCGGGTCGCGCGCCTGCTCGATGCGCGCGGTGAGCGCGGCGGCGTCGATGCGACCGCCGAACGATGCGCGCGTCCCCTCGACGCGCTCCTCGCCGATGCGCAGCGCGATCGGCTGCTCGCCCCACGCGCGCGCGACGTCGGCCGCGATCGTGCCGGCGTCGGCGCCGTCCGTGATCTCCGCGCCTGCGATGCGAACGGTCGCGTCGGGGACGGCGGCGCGCACGGGCTCGTGCTGCGCGAGCGCGAGGCCGGCGAGCGCGCTCGCGACGAGCAGACACGCGAGCCCGCCCACGACGCGTGCTCGCGGTCGTGCGTTGCCGCTCGTGCTCTCGCGCGGGCGCATGCGAGGAGAGAGCGCCGAGCGCGCGCTCCGCGTCAACTTCTCGGCGCGCGATCAGGGCAGCGGGCAGGTGCCGACGATCAGATCGCGAACGCGCGCGCCCTCGATGCACGTCGTCCCGCCGGGGCACGGCTCGCCGACGGTGCAGAGCGCGACGCACGCGCGACGGCCGAGCGCGGCGACGTGCGTGCAGAGCGCGCCCGCGACGCACTGTTGATCGCGCTCGCACGCGCCGCCGATCGCGGTCGTGCCCACCCCCCAAGCGCCGCGGAGTATCGCTCGAAATCGATCAGCGACGCTCGAGGCCGGGCGCCGGGAACTGCTGGCACATCGCGAGCAGCTCGCCGCGCACGCGCGCGATCACCTTCTCGTCGGTCGGCGCCTCGACCACGTCGGCGATCCAGCCGCCGATGCGCTTCATCTCGTCGGGGCCCATGCCGCGGCTCGTCACCGCGGGCGTGCCGAGGCGGATGCCGCTCGGATCGAACGGCTTGCGCTTGTCGAAGGGCACCGAGTTGTAGTTGCAGACGATCCCCGCCTTCTCGAGCGCGATCGCCGCCGGCTTGCCCGCGACGTTCTTGCTCGTGAGATCCGCGAGGATCAGGTGCGTGTCGGTGCCGCCGGTGACGAGATCGATGCCGCGCGACATCAGCGTCTCGGCCATTGCCTTCGCGTTCGTCACCACGTTGCGCGCGTAGGTCTCGAAGCTCGGCTGCAGCGCCTCGTGCGCCGCGACCGCGAGCGCCGCGATGCCGCTGTTGTGCGGGCCACCCTGGAGGCCCGGGAACACCGCCTTGTCGATCTCCTTCGCGTACTTCGCGTCGCAGAGGATCATGCCGCCGCGCGGACCGCGCAGCGTCTTGTGCGTGGTGCTCGTGACGATCGGCGCGAGGCCCACCGGGCTCGGGTGCGCCTTGCCCGCGATCAGACCGGAGACGTGCGCGATGTCGGCGACCAGGATCGCGCCCACCTCGTTCGCGATCTCCGCGAACTTCGCGTAGTCGACGTGGCGCGGGTACGCCGTGGTGCCGCACCACATGAGCTTCGGCTTGTGCTCGCGCGCGAGCCGCGCGACCTGGTCCATGTCGAGCCGGTGGTCGTTCTCGCGCACGCCGTACTGGTGCGCCTCGAAGTAGTCGCCGGTGATCGAGACCTTCCAGCCGTGCGTGAGGTGACCGCCCGCGGGCAGCCCGAGGCCGACGGTCTTGTCGCCGGGGCGCAGGAACGCGTAGTGGACCGCGAGGTTCGCGGGCGAGCCCGAGTAGGGCTGCACGTTCACGTGCTCGACGCCGAAGAGCTTCTTGATGCGCTCGATGGCGAGGGTCTCGACCTTGTCGACGTACTCCTGGCCCTGGTAGTAGCGCTTGCCCGGATAGCCCTCGCTGTACTTGTTGTTCAGCGCGCTGCCGGCCGCTTCCTGCACCGCGCGCGACGCGTAGTTCTCGCTCGCGATCAGGCGGATGCTGTCGAGCTGACGGCGCTCCTCCTTCGCGATGAGCGACGCGATCTCGGGATCGACCTGGGCGAGCGTGGGCTCCGACATGGCTCTCGTCTCCTCGGGGGCTCGAGTAGGCCGCGGTTCTAGCACCGAGGGACGAGGGGTCGACAGGGCCCCTGCTCGGGCATACTCCGCGCGTGATCCGAGCCGTGGACGTCCACGTCGCGTTCCGCCAGCCGGTGCTGCGCGGCGTCTCGCTCGAGGTCCCCGAGGGCTGCATCTACGCGCTGATCGGGCCGGGGGCGGCGGGCAAGAGCGTGCTGCTCAAGACGCTCGCGGGGCTGATCCGGCCCTCGCAGGGACGCGTCGAGCTGCTCGGTCGCACGCTCGGCGAGCTCGACGAGGCGGGGCTGATGGAGGTGCGCCGCGACGTCGGCATGCTCTTCCAGAACTACGCGCTCTTCGACTTCATGACGGTGGGCGAGAACATCGCGTTCCCGCTGCGCCGATTGTTCTCTCTGGGAGAACGAGAGATCCAGGAGCGCGTCGCCGAGCGGCTCGCGCGGGTGTCGCTCCCGGGCTTCGAGCCGAGGCTGCCCGCCGGGCTCAGCGGCGGTCAGAAGAAGCGCGTCGGCGTGGCGCGCGCGACGGTGTCGCGGCCGCGCGTGCTGCTCTACGACGAGCCGACGGCGGGGCTCGATCCGGTGACGAGCCAGAAGATCTACGACCTCATCCGCGAGGAGCAGCGCACGCACCGCACGACCAACGTCGTGATCTCGAGCGACGTGCGCGGCCTGCTCACGATCGCGGATCGCGTCGGCATGCTGCACGGAGGCAAGCTGATCTTCGAGGGCACGCGCGAGCAGGCGCTCGCGTCCGAGGTGCCGGAAGTGCGGCAATTCGTGCACGGTCTGACCGACGGCCCGCTCTGACGAGTGTTCCTCGCGCCGCGGCGTCGCAGACTGAGCGGATGGAGGCGTGGATCGCGACGCGCGAGCTGCCGGACGCGGCGTGGATCGCGCTCGCGCTCTGCGCGCTCGAGATGCTCGCGCTGATGCTGCCGCGGAGGTGGATCGCGCGCCTCGCGTTCCTGCCGCTCACGGCCGAGCGGATCGTGCGCGTGCCTCCCGAGGTGCGCGTCGTCGACGTGCGCGCCGGATATCGGAGCGCGGCCGTGCGCGTGGCGCGAGGGCTCCCCGCGCGCGTCGCGATCGCCGACACGGTGCTCGCGACGTCGACGACGCGTCGCGGTCGATCGTTCTGCTGGGGAGAACGACGAAGGGCGTGGCCGGTGCGCGTCGATCTGGCCTGGGAGGACGACGGCGTGCACCTGCGCGCGCGGATGCTGCCCGTTCCGCTCGTGACGCCGCTCGTGCTCGCAGTGTCGATCGCCGAGGTGACGCTGCGCGCGTCGTCGTCGCTGCCGGCGATCGCGCTGCTCGCGGCGGCGGTGTCGGCGCTCGCGTGGATCGCGCAGCGCGCCGAGCCGCGGCCGACCGCGATCGAGCGTGCGTACGACGCGGTCGAGCGCGCGCTCACGCGACCGGCGCCCGCCGTGCGCGACGTGTCATCCTGCGCGCGATGAGCCCACTGCTCTACGCCGCGATGGCGCCGCTCTTGATCGAGACGATCGTCTTCTTCGCGCGTCCGCAGTGGCTCGCACGGCTCGCGTTCCTGCGCTTGACGCCCGAGCGGCGGATCACGCTGGACCGTCCGCGCGAGCACGATGGGCCGCGGAGCTATCGGTTCGGAAACGAGACCGAGGCCGCGCTCCCGACGTTCCCCGAGCGCGTCGATCTCGACGACGCCGTGCTGATGTCGAGCGGCGACGGGCGCTCGTTCGCGCTCCGCACCGCGTACGGTTTCTACCGTCGCGACCAGTGGCTCGTGCGGATCGATCTCGAGCGCACGGGGCGCGAGATCGTGCTGCGCGCGACGCAGGGGTTCGTGCCGATCACGATGCCGATCTTCGTGGTGGCCGCGGTGTGCGACGTGCTGTTGCGCGGGCACCACCGCCCGCTGATGACGATCGGCGTCTTCGGCGCCGTCGTCGCGCTGATGATCGCGGGTCAGCTCGTGTTCCGCCGCGCGGCGCGCGAGGCTGCGATCGAGCGCGCGTTCGACGCGATCGAGGAGACGCTGCGGCTCGGCTGACCGCGTTATGCTCGCGCCGCGTGAGCACGGGTGAGGACGAACCCTTCTACCTGAGCGTTCCGTCGCGCATCGGCGGCTCGCTGCTGCACGTCTCGGGCGAGCTCGGCGGGATGATCGTGCTCGCCGCGCGATTGCTGCGCCGCCTCCTGCCGCCGCGCGTGGATCGCGACGAGCTCGTGAAGAACCTGCACAAGACCGGCGTGCGCTCGGTCGGCATCGTGACGGTCACGGCGATCTTCGTCGGCGCGATCATGGTCATCCAGGCCGCGCCGCTCGTGATGCGCTTCAACGCGAAGGAGATCGTCGGCTGGGGCGCGGGCTTCGCGACGCTGCGCGAGGTCGGTCCGCTGCTGATCGCGCTGATGTTCAGCGGGCGCGTCGGCGCGAACAACACCGCCGAGCTCGGGACCATGGTGGTCACCGATCAGATCGACGCGCTGCGCGCGCTCGCGATCGATCCGGTCTCGTACCTGATCCTGCCGCGCGTGATCTCGATGATCGTGATGCTCTTCTTGCTGACGATCGTCGGCGACGCGGTCGCGATCGTCGGCGCGATCGGCGCAGCGAAGGTGCTGCTCGACGTCGATCCGCGCTCGTTCGTCAGCTCCCTGACCGTGCTGCTCGACGAGTGGGATCTCGCGACGGGGCTCATCAAGAGCGTCGCGTTCGGCGTGATGATCGCGCTCACCTCGTGCCACTTCGGGCTGAGCGTGAAGGGTGGCGCGCCGGGCGTCGGACGCGCCGTGAACGCGGCGGTCGTCGCGGCAGCGAGCGGCATCTTCGTGCTCGACTACTTCTCCACGTACCTGCTCGGATGAGCGGCTGGTCCCACATCGGCTCGCCGGCGGAGCTCTCCAGCTGATGAGCGCGCTCGAGACGATCGGAGCCCCGGTGCTGCACCTCGTGCGCGAGCTCCGCGACCTCTTCGCGATGCTCGCTCGCATCATCGTGCTCGCGATCCGCGGCCGTCGTGATCGCCGCACGATCGTCGAGCAGGCCTATCAGATGGGCAATCGCTCGGTGTTCTTCGTGAGCGTCACGATGGGCTTCATCGGCACCATCATGGTGTTCCAAGCGGGCCTGCAGGCGCTCAAGCTCGTGCCCGAGCTCAGCATGCTGGGCGCGACGTTCGCCGAGCTGCTGGTGCGCGATCTCGCTGCGTCGATCGGCGCGATGATGCTCGCGACGCGCGTGGGCGCGGGCATCGCCGCGGAGATCGGATCGATGGTCGTCACCGAGCAGGTCGACGCGATGCGCATGTGCGCCGCCGATCCGATCGAGTACCTCGTTGTGCCGCGCTTCCTCGCCTCGGTGCTGATGACGTTCTGTCTGCTGATCTGGGCAGCGGTCGTCGCGTTCGGCGCGGGGATGGTCACCGCGAACGTGGTGTTCGAGGTCAACTACGCGACGTTCGCGAACTTCTCGATGGTCGATGCCGGCGACGTGATCGTCGGGCTGACGAAGATGCTCGCGTACGGCGCGGCGATCCCGATCGTCAGCGCGCGCTGTGGGCTCACGACGTTCGGCGGCTCGGAGGGCGTGGGCTGGGCGACGACGAACGCGGTCGTGCAGAGCTCGCTCGCGGTCATCGTGCTGAACTTCGTGATCAGCAGCGTGGGCTTCCTGCTCTTCCCGGGCTGACGTGCCGATCCAGTTCAAGCACCTACGCAAGGCGTTCGGTCCGAAGGTCGTGCTCGACGACGTGTCGATCGACGTGAACGACGGAGAGTGCTTCTTCGTCATCGGCGGATCGGGCGTCGGCAAGAGCGTGCTGATCAAGCACCTCATCGGCCTTCTGCGCCCGGATTCCGGGGAGATCTGGCTCGACGGGCAGGAAGTCTCGCGCCTGTCCGAGGCCGACTTCCATCCGGTGCGGAAGCGCTGCGCGATGGTCTTCCAGAGCTCGACGCTCTTCGACTCCATGACGTGCGAGGAGAACGTCGCGCTCCCGCTGCGCATGCACCGCGGGCTCTCGCTGAGGGACGCGCGCGTCGAGGCGCGACGAAGGCTCGAGCAGGTCCACATGGAGGCGTTCGGCGATCGCTATCCGGCGGAGCTCGGCGACGGCATGCGCAAGCGCGTCGCGATCGCGCGCGCGTTGACGCTCGAGCCACGCTACGTGCTCTTCGACGAGCCCACGACGTCGCTCGATCCGGTGTCGGCGCGGCGCGTCGATCAGATGATCCGCGAGCTCTGCGATCGGCTCGGCGTGACCGCGATCGTCGTCTCGCACGATCTCACGTCCATCTTCACGATCGCCGACCGAATCGCGATGCTGTACAAGGGTCGCGTTCGCGTGGTGGGGACGCCCGAAGAGCTCCGGCGCACCGAGGATCCCGTGGTGCGCCAGTTCATCGAAGGCCGTTCCGAGGGGCCGTACGAGACATGAAGCTCTCGCTCGAAGCGCGGGTCGGCCTGCTGGTGCTCGTCGCGCTGGCGTTGCTCGGCGGCTTCGTGTTCCTGCTCGGCGGGATCGACTTCCGCGACGGCTTCACGATCTACGCGGACTTCGACAATCCAGGCGCGGTTCAGGCGGGCGCGCCGGTGCGCGTCGGCGGCGTGCGCGTCGGGAGCGTGGAAGAGGTGCGCTACATGGGCCGCCGGCTCGACCCCGAGACCGGACGCCGTCCGCTGGTGCGCCTCCGGCTCGAGATCGATCGCGACGTACGCGAGACGATCCACGACGACGCGCTGCTCTACGTGACCTCGCAGGGCGTGCTCGGCGAGCAGTTCATCGCGATCGATCCCGGCACCGCGGAGCGCCCGGCGATCGCGGAGGGCGCGATCCTCGACGGAGTCGATCCACCGCGCCTCGATCTCGCGCTCGCGCTCGGGTACGAGCTGCTCGAGGCGGTGGTCGACGGGCTGCGCACCAACCGCGAGGAGCTCGGCTCGCTGCTCGACGACATCGTCGCGCTCATCCACGCCGTGCGCGAGCTGCTCGAGCAGAACCGCGATCGCGTCGCGCACATCCTCGAGAACGTCGACACGGTCGCGGGCGAGGGCGTGGAGCTGCTGCGCGGCGCGCGGCGCGAGTACGTCGAGGGACCACGCCCGCAGCGCATGCTCGCGCGCCTCGACCGTCTGACCGCGACGCTCGATCGCGAGACCGGGCCGCTCGTGACCGACGTGCGCGAGGTCGCGAGCAGCGCGCGCGAGACGCTCGACGCGATCGGCCCCGAAGAGCGCGAGGATCTGCGCGAGACGATCCGCGCAGCAGCGCGCGTCGCCGCGACGGCCGAGCGCACTGCTGCGGATGCGGAGCGCATCGTCGCGCACGTACGCGGCGGGGAGGGCACGGTCGGCGCGCTGCTGATGGACGAGGAGGTCTACGACGATCTCCAGGAGCTCATCCGCGACCTGAAGCACAACCCGTGGAAGTTCTTCTGGCGCGAGTAGCGCGCTTCAGATCGACTCGGCGTCCACGAGGACGACGCGCTCGCCGATCACGTCGAGCCGCTCGGCGACGCGAGCGTGCAGATCGACGCGCAGCAGTCCCGGCTGTTCGTCCCGCGCGAGCGTGCCGGCGTTCAGGATCGTGAGCGCCGCGCCGAAGTGCCGGATCATGCGCTGATGCGTGTGCCCGCGCGCGACCCAGCGGATCTCGCGTCCGTCGAGCAGCTGCTGCAGCGCGGTGTTGCTCGCGAGGGCGTAGCCCTCGTCCCACGGGCGAACGCCCGCCATGTCGTCGTCGCCGAGCCCGTGGCAGAGGAGCAGCGGACCGGCGGGCGTTTCGTATCGCAGGGTGCGGGGGAGGGTGCGTACGAATGCGAGCGCGCTCGGGGAGAGCTCGCTCGTCGCGTGCGGGAGCTTGCGCATGGTGCGCTCGAGGAACCAGCGCTCGTGGTTACCCGCGACGACGTCGACGTCGGGCGCGCGGAGCTGGTCGAGGCATCGCTCGACGTCGCCCGGACCGTCGAGCACGTCGCCCACGACGAGGATGCGCTCGGCGCCCCACGCGCGGAGCGAGTCGAGCGCTCGCGCGAGCGCGAGGTGCTCGCCGTGCACGTCTCCGACGATCCCGAATCGCGCGAGGCGCATCGCCGGCGCGCTACGCGCCGCCTGCGTCGATCTCTTCAGGCGGTCCCGCGTCGGGCTCGTCGGGCGGCCCGGCGTCGGGCTCGTCGGGCGGTCCCGCGTCGGGCTCGTCGGGCGGTCCCGCGTCGGGCTCGTCGGGCGGCCCCGAGTCCATGCCCGGCGGCCCCGCGTCCATCTCGACCGGCGTGCCCGCGTCGATCTGCTCGCCCGCGTCGATCTCCATCGCCGCGTCCACGCCGACGCTCGCATCGGCGCTCGGCACGGTGCCCATGCCGAACCCGCTCAGGTCACTCGTGCACACGCCCATGTTGCACGCGAGCCCCGCCGAGCACTGCGTCGATCTCACGCACGCCGCGCCCTCCGCGAGGTTGCTCGGCGCGCCGCTGCAGCCGACGGCGAACAGCATCGTCGCGACGAGGCTCCACCACACACGGGCTGGGCGCATGCGACGAGCCTACGCCGCGCGTCGGATCGATCCAAGCGAGGCACCCAAGGTCGCGCCGAAGGGTCGTGTCCATGACCGCGCGACCCGCCTTCGCACGCGTGCTCGGCGCGTGTGTGGCCGGACGTGCGCAAACGCGCCGACGAAGCGGAAATCACTAGGAAACCGAGCGGCCGACGGCGTTGACACTCACAATTCGGCCCTGCTAGATTCGCCGGCGATATCGTCGAACAGGCATGCGCGACGAGATGGTCGGCGCGAGCCGACGCCGACGACCCTGACCCAGTGGATGTGCGGCCCGCCGCGAGCGGCGCCGAGAAAGCGCGAGAGCGGGAGAACCCGATGGCGGAGCAGAAGGAGTCCTCGGTCCTCTTCAACCTTCGGGAGCTGATGAACCTGGAGGAGCAGCGCATCAGCGACGAAGAGGCGACGAAGCGCAAGGCGGAAGAGGACGCGCGGCTCGCCCGGGAGGCCGAGGAGCGCAAGAAGCGCGAGGAGATCGCGGCGAAGCAGCGCGCCGAGGAAGAGGCGCGCGTCGCTGCGGAGCGCGCTGCGCGCGAAGAGGAAGAGCGCAAGGTCCGCGCGAAGGAAGAGGCCGAGCTGCGCATCCGCCTCGAGGCCGAGCAGAAGGCGCGCCTCGCGGAGCAGGAGCGCCTCCTCGCGCACGAGCAGGAGGTCAAGCGCATCGAGGCGACGCGCCGCAAGGGCGTCCACCCGGGCGTGTTCGCGGCGGTCGGTCTGCTCGTGGTCGGCATCGCCGCGGGGGTGTGGTTCGGCGTGGTCTCGCCGCAGCTCGAGGCGAACCGGATCGCGCAGGAGGCCGCGCAGCGCGAGGCCGAGCGTCGCGCCGCCGAGGCGCAGCAGCTGCAGGCGCAGGCCGACGAGGCGCGTCGCGCGGCGGAAGAAGCGCAGCGTCGCGTGGCCGAGATGGAGTCGCGCGCGGCGCAGCTCGAGGCGTCGGGCGACACGCAGGCCGCGGAGCAGGTGCGCGCCGAGGCGCGTCGCGTCCGCACCACCTCGCCGCGCCGCGCGGCGGCGTCGAGCGGCGCGTCGTCGGGCAGCCGCAGCAGCGGCAGCACGGGCTCGTCGGGCGGCGGTCGCCGCGGCGGGGACGACGACGATCCGTTGGCGGGCCTCGAGGGGCTCTGAGCCTTCGCGAGATCGGGTGAGACGAGGGGCTGCGCGAGTGATCGCGCGGCCCTTCGCGCTTTCGGGGCGCGGAGTCCGTGGTATGCAGCGCGCCATGATGCGATCGGGTCGCGAGCGCCTGGTGTTCCCGCTCGACGTCGAAGATCTCGCGGAGGCGCGCCAGTGGATCGCGCGGCTGCGCGATCACGTCGGGGTCTTCAAGGTCGGGCTCGAGCTGTTCACCGCGATCGGGCCCGACGCGGTGCGCGCGGTCCACGACGCGGGCGCTGCGTGCTTCCTCGATCTCAAGCTGCACGACATCCCCGCGACGATGGCGGGCGCGACCGCGAGCGCGGTGCGCCTCGGCGTGCGGTACCTGACCGTCCACGCGGCAGCGGGCCCCGCGGCGCTGCGCGCGGTCGCGGGCGCGGCGGCAAACAGCGGGACGACGTTGCTCGCGGTGACGGTGCTGACGAGCCTCGATCGCGGCGAGCTCGACGCGATCGGCATGCGCGGTGAGCCGGCCGACGCCGCGACGCGCCTGGCCGGGGTCGCGCGTGACGCGGGCGTGCTCGGCCTCGTGTGCTCGCCGCACGAGGTCGCGACGCTGCGCGGTGTGGTCGGGGAGGGCGGCGTGATCGTCGTGCCGGGGGTGCGTCCCGCCGGCGCGGATGCCGGTGATCAGCGTCGCGTCGCGACGCCGACGGATGCGATCGCGGCGGGCGCGGATCTGCTCGTCGTCGGTCGACCGATCCGCAACGCGCGCGATCCCGAGTCCGCCGCGCGCGCGATCGCGAGCGAGATCGAGGCGGCGATCCGATGAAGCGCGTCGTCGCAGGGCCGCGCGCGGTGATCGAGGCGCTGCGGGCGCGCGCGGGCGCGATCCACGTCATCTACGTCGAAGAGGGCGCGAAGCCGAGTCGCGAGCTCGAGACCGAGCTGCGCGCGAAGAACGTGAAGGTCGAGCCGCGCCCGCGCGCCGAGCTCGAGGCCCTCGCGCCCGACGGACGGCACCAGGGGATCGTCGCGATCACCGGCGAGTACCCGTACGCGTCGCTCGAGGAAGCGCTGGTCGCGGCGCGCGAGCGCCCGCTCTTCGTCGCGCTCGACGAGATCACGGATCCCCACAACTTCGGCGCGATCGTGCGCAGCGCCGTCGCGTTCGGCGCCGACGGCGTCCTGACGCTGAAGGACCGCGCCGCGCCGGTCACGCCGGTCGTCGTGCGCGCGAGCGCGGGCGCGACCGAGCACGCGCGCATCGCGCGGGTGACGAACCTCGCGCGCACCCTCGCGTCGCTCGCCGAGGATCACGAGATGCAGATCGTCGGTCTCGCGATGGACGGCGACGTCGCGATCGACGAGCTGCCCGCCGCGGAGCGCGGTCGCGTGCTGGTGATCGGCTCCGAGGGCAAGGGCATGCGGCCGCTGGTGCGCAAGCAGTGCACCGTCGTCGCGCGGATCGACATGGAAGGTCCCGTCGCGTCGCTCAACGCATCGGTCGCCGCGGGCATCGCGCTCCATGCCGCGAGCCGCGCGCGGGCGCGCGAGCTCAGCGAGTGACGTCGAGCTCGCGCGCGAGGCGCTGCATCGCCTCGCGCAGCTCGGCGTGGATCACGAGATCCGCCTCCTGATCCGCGACCGTCGCCTCGCGGTTGATCACGACGACGCGCGCGCCTGCTGCCCGTGCGCGCGGCGCGAGCCCCGCGACCGGCCACACCTCGAGCGACGTCCCGAGCACGACCAGCAGATCGCAGCGATCCACGGCGCGCTCCGCCTCCGCGAAGTCGTCCGCGAGCGCCTCGCCGAAGAGCACCACGTCGGGCTTCACGAGCCCGCCGCAGCGATCACACGTCGGCACGCGCTCCCGCGCGCTCGCGCCCGGCGGCACGTCGTCGAAGAGCCGCAGCGTGTCGAAGCGCGCGCCGCACGTCGTGCAGCGCGCCGTGCGCCAGGTGCCGTGCACCTCGAGCACGCGCCGCGAGCCCGCGCGCTGGTGCAGACCGTCGATGTTCTGCGTGACGATCGCGTGCACGAGCCCGCGCGCCTCGAGCTTCGCGAGCACGCGGTGCGCGACGTTGGGCTCGGCCTGACCGAGCGCGCCGAAGCGCTCCGACCAGAACCCGTAGAACGCCGCCGGATCCGAGCGGAACCCCGAGATCGAAGCGACCTGCATCGGGTCGTGCTTCGCCCAGAGCCCGCTGCGCGGGCTGCGGAAGTCGGGGATCCCCGAGTCCGTCGAGACCCCCGCGCCCGTGAGCGCGACGGTGCGCTTGCTCTCGCGCAGCCACGTCCCGAGCTCTCGCACGCGCTCGTTCGTGCTCATCCCTCGCGCTCCGCGCCGAGCGCGCGCCGCAGCACCGCCTCGACCCGATCGAGCACCTCGACGTGATTCCGCAGCAGCGCGACGCCGTGCGCGCCGCTCTCGACGATCATGGGCTCGGTCGACGTGATGCGACCCATCGCGCTCGCGGTCTCCACCGAGTCCGGCTCCTCGCGGGCGACGACCGCAAGGAAGTCGTGCCCCGCGAGCGCGAGCGCCGGTGTGATCGCGTCGAACCCTCGGTACGCGCGACCGGGCGAGATCGCGACCACCGGCCCGATGCCCTCGCTGCGCGCGCTCGCCGCGATCACCGCGGTCGATCCGATGCTCGATCCCACGAGCCCGACGCGCGCGGGGCGCACGCCCGACGCGTCGCCGCGCACGAACTCGATCGCCGCGATCACGTCGTCCGCGGTGCGCGCCCACGTCGCGTCGTCGAAGTCGCGCCACGAGAGCGTCGCCCCACCGTCGCCCTCGGTGCTCGCGCCGTGGCCGCGCAGATCGATCGCGAGCGTCGCGATGCGCGGCGTGCGCTCGAGCCGCTCGAGCAGCGGGGCCCACTCGCTGCGATCCGAGCCGAGCTGGTGCACGAGGATCACGAGGGGCGCGTCGGGCGCGGCCGCGGCGCGCAGCGTGCCGGTGATCGTCACGCCGTCGGAGGTCGTGAAGCGCACGTCGCGCGGCTCGGGCGGAGGCGCCTCGGGCTCGCTCGGGGTCGGCGGCGCGGGCGCGGCAGGGGCCGCGGCCGGACGCTCGCTCGCGCGCTCCGCGGGCTCGGCGCGCGTGCACGCGAGCGCGACGATCGACGTCGCGAGGATCGGCGCGAGCCAGCACGTTCGGCGGCGCATGCGCGCACTCTACCTTCGCGTCGCGATTTCGTCGTCGGCCTTCGAATGGTGGCGCGATCTCCACGCGTCGACGGAGCGGAGGGCCGCACCTATGATGCCTCGCGATGACCCGGACCGCGGCGGCGCTGGTGATCGGAAACGAGCTCCTCACCGGCAAGATCCAGGAGGCGAACGTCGCGTTCCTCGCGAAGGAGCTCTTCGCGCTCGGCATCTCGCTCCGTCGCGTCGTGATGTGCAGCGACGAGGCCGACGTCATCGCCGAGGACCTCAACCTGCTGCGCGCGCGCCACGACCTCGTGTTCACGAGCGGCGGCGTCGGCCCCACCCACGACGACCTCACGATCCCCGCGATCGCGCAGGCGTTCTGCCGGCCCCTCGTGCGCGATCCGGTGCTCGAGCGGATGATCCGCGAGCACTTCGGCGCGCGCACCACCGACGGACACCTGCGCATGGCCGAGCTGCCCGAGGGCGCCGAGCTCGTCGCGAACGATCGCATCACGTGGCCGGTGCTGCGCGTCGACAACGTGTTCGTGATGCCCGGCGTGCCCGAGATCTTCCGGCTCAAGTTCGAGCTCGTGCGCGATCGCCTCGGGCGCGACGTGCCCTTCGTGTCGCGTGCCATCTACACGCGCTGCGACGAGGGCGAGATCGCGGCGCTGCTCGAGCGCGTCGAGCGCGCGTTCCCGGGCGTCGCGATCGGCAGCTACCCGCGCATCGGCGACCCCGAGTACACCGTGAAGCTCACGTTCGACGGCCGCGACGACGCGCTGGTGAAGCAGGCGCTCGAGGCCTGTCTGAGCGAGCTGCCGACCGAGAAGATCGTCCGCGCGGACCGCTGAGACGACGAAGACCCCGAGCGGCCGGAGCCTCTCGAGGTCTCGTCGCGACGTCCGCGCCGGCTCTCAGTACGCGTTCTGGCGGACCTTCCGACCGAACACGGTCAGGAAGATGATCCACAGGTCGAAGAAGAGGCCCCACCGGCGGATGTACTCGAGGTCGTGCTCGATCCGCTTCTCCATCTTCTCCAGCGTGTCCGTCTCGCCGCGCCAGCCGTTCACCTGCGCCCAGCCGGTGAGCCCCGGCTTCACCTTGTGGCGCAGCATGTAGCCCTGGATCCGCTTGCGATACTCCTCGTTGTGCGCGACCGCGTGGGGGCGCGGACCGACGAGGCTCATCGAGCCGCCGACCACGTGGAAGAGCTGCGGCAGCTCGTCGATCGACGTGCGCCGGATGAACTTCCCGATCGGCGTGATGCGCGGGTCGTCCTTCGTCGCCTGCTTCACGACGGGCCCGTCCTCCGCGACGCGCATCGAGCGGAACTTCAGCACCTCGATGACCTCGCCGTTGAGGCCGTAGCGGCGCTGCTTGAAGAAGATCGGGCCCTTGCTCGTGAGCTTGATGATCACCGACACGACGATCATCACCGGCGACGCGACCAGCAGCGCCATCGTGCCGAGCACGACGTCCTCGAGCCGCTTGAGCACTCCGTCGACGCCGTAGAACGGCGTCTCGAAGATGCTGATCACCGGCAGGTCCCCGAGGCTGCTCCAGCGACCGTGGAGCAGGTCGAACACGAAGAAGTCGGGCACCAGGTACACGCTCGCCGTCGAGTCCGCGAGACGACGCAGCAGGTCCTGCACGCGCGGCTCGGCGCGCAGCGGGAGCGCGATGTACACCGCGTCGATCTCGCCGCGCTTGCTGCGCTCGACCACGTCCTCGAAGGTGCCGACGAGCTGCGCGCGACCGGTCGGCAGCTCGGGCAGACGGTCCGGCGTGCGGTCGTCGAAGAACCCGAGGATGTTCATGCCGAGCCACGGCGACGTCGAGATGCGCCGCGCGAGCATCTCGCCGATCTCGGTGACGCCGACGATCGCGACCTGCCGCGTGTTCCGGCCCTGCTCGCGCAGCCTCCGCAGCGTCAGCCGCGCGACGATGCGCACGCTGCACATCGCGAGCGGCGAGAGCACGAACCACGTGATCGTCGCGACGCGCGAGAACTCCTCGCTCAGCTTGAGCAAGAAGGCGACGCCGAGGAGCATCGGGATGACGGGCACCCACGTGCCCCACACCCGCATCAGCTCCTTCGGGATCGGTACGCCGCGCCAGGTCTGGTAGAGACCCGTGGTCTCCGCGACGAGGAGGTACGCGAGCACCGCGAGCAGCGTCGCGACGGTGTCGTCGGTCCGCCAGTCCGCCTGGTCGTAGAACCAGACCGCAGCGACGTAGCCCGCGATGATGCAGACGGTGTCGGCGAGCCGCGCGAGCCCCGCCGTGTTCCCCCCGCCCGTTGGCCGAATCAGCCCCGTTTTCCTGGCCATAGTCAAAACGAGACGAGGTGCCCCGGTCCCCTGGGAGCGCCCGTCGCCACCGTCTCCGGTCTCCCCGCCTCGACGCGGATGATGAGCAGCTACTGTGCCGGGTCGCCGTCGCTTTCCGATGCTGCGGATCGCGCGGCCGACGGTGTCACAAACCGCGCGCGACGTCGACCGTCGCGAGCGTGATCGTCGCGCGCACGCCACATTCCGGGGGCTCGCCGTTCCGTTCTGCTACGCATGCGCCCGCCATGATCCGAAGCTCGTTGTGGTTCGCGTTGCTCGCGGTCGTTGCGCTGCTCGTCGTTCCTGCGTCCGAGGTCGCTGCGCAGGACGCGCCGCCCACCGTCGCCTCCATGCGAGAGGAGGTCGCACGGCTGCGCACGTCGCGCCCCGCCGCCGTCCCCGAGGGCACGCTCACGAGCATCGAGTACCTGCTCGACGTCGCGGAGCGGATCGAGCGCGGCGAAGGGCCGCAGTCCGCGCGCTGGCGCGCCACGGCCGCGCGTTATCTCGCGGCGGTGCGCGAGGGCCGCGACCCCTACGTGGGCGAAGCGAATCGCATCACGAACCGCGGTTACGTCTCGCCGGTCTCGGAGACGCGCCAGGGATACGCGATCTACCTGCCGCCGAACTACGACCCGAGCCGCCGCTATCCGCTGCTGATCATGATGCACGGCGGATCGAGCAACGGGAACCTGTTCCTCGGCGTCGTCATGGGGAACAACATGGACTGGCTCACGTACTCGCAGCACCTGTGGGACGAGTACGAGCCGCGCTGGTCCCCCGAGTGGATCGTCGTCGCGCCCGACGGGTTCGGTCAGGTGCTGTGGCGATGGATGGGCGAGCAGGACGTGCTCGACGTCGTCGACGACGTGCAGCGCCACTACTCGGTCGATGCGAGCCGCGTCGTGCTCGGTGGGCTCAGCAACGGCGGGCTCGGCGCGTACGCGATCGGCATGCGCCACGCGTGGCGCTTCTCGATGGTCATGGCGATCGCGGGCGCGCCGAGCTGGGTGCAGTACGCGGGCGGCTCGCCGACGAGCGACGAGATGCGCCTGCTCCACCAGGTCAGCGGCATGCACCTCGTCGAGAACTCGCTGAACACCGAGTTCCGCTTCTTCCACGGCTCGCGCGATCCCGGCCCGATGCGCCCGCGCTACGTGACCGAGATGGAGGAGCACATGCGCGGGCTCGGGCTCGAGCCTCGCGTGCGCTGGTACGACTTCGGGCACGACCTGCTCTACCTCGTGCACCGCCACGGCCGCGCGTACCCCGACTGGGCCCAGTTCACCCAGCAGTCGCGCCCCGCCGACGTGCGCGTGGTGAGCGCCGACTACCGCGCCAACCGCCAGCACTGGGTCACGATCACGCGCATCGAGGGGTACCCGCGGCTCGCGAAGGTGCGCGCCCACGCCGAGGAGGGCGCGATCACGATCGAGACCGAGCACGCGCGCGAGGTCGCGCTCGATCTGCGCGACGCACCGGTGGGCGAGGGCGACGTGCTGCGCATCAGCGCCGACGGCGCGGAGGTGTATCGCGGCGCGCGCGGTCCGCTCGGTCACGTGATCCATCTGTCGCGCGTCGACGGCGCGTGGCGCCTCGGGTTCCTCCCGCGCGAGGAGGGGCGGCTCGAGAAGGTGCCGGGGCTCTCGGGGCCGCTGACCGATCCGTATCGCGACGGGATGATCCACGTGTACGGCACGCGCGATCCCGAGCGCACCGAGGCGCTGCGCGAGGCCGCGCAGCGCGGCGCGCGCGGATGGCCGCTCTGGCTCTGGCAGCACCAGCAGCGCGTGGTCGCGGACACCGACGTGACCGACGCGATGATGGCGCGCTCGCACCTCGTGCTCTACGGCACGCCGGGCTCGAACGCGCTGATCGAGCGCATGCAGGATCGCTTGCCGATCCGCGTCACGAGCGAGGGCGTGCAGGTCGGCTCGCGCACCTATCGCGCGCAGGGCGTGGGCACGCGCTTCGTGTACCCGAACCCGCTCGCGCCGAGCCGCTACGTCATCGTACAGGCGGCGCCGACGGTCGAGGCGGTCGCCGCCGGGCACAACCTGCCGGACTTCCTGCCCGACTGGGTCGTCTACGAGGGACGCACCACGCGCACGCGGCAGCGCCTGATCAGCGGGCGCAACGGACAGCTCGCGCAGGGCTTCTTCGACGATCAGTGGGCGCTGCCGGAGAGCGGCGCGAGCGCGCGCATCGACGCGCGCCACGACGTGCTCGGCGGAGGCGAGGGCGAGATCCTCTACGCGCAGGCCGAGATCGACGGCGCGCAGAGCGCAGCGCCGCCGATCGACGAGACGCCCGAGGAGCGCGCGCGGAGGCTCGAGCTCAACGCGCGGATCGGCGCGCCGGCGGACTTCGTGATCCCGAGCGCGGTGCTCGCGCAGGATCCCGCGCCGGTGCTGCCGCCCGCGCAGGTGCCCGCGGCGCCGCCGCTCCCTCGGCGCTTCCTCGCGCCCGCGAGCGACCCCGCGGGGCGCATCGCGCGCCGCATCGCGACGCAGATCCCGACGTTCCTCAACTACCGCGCGATCATCCCGGGCGGCGAGTGGCGCGTGGAGCGCGGCGCGGTCTGGCAGGTGCGCGCGCAGGACGAGTGCTACGCGGCGCTCCCGACCGCGGGGGTGCCGGCGCGCCCGGTGCCGGCGCAGCGCACGCCGATGCCGTCGCCGGTGGTGATCACCGGGCCGATCGGGGGCGTGCACTTCCGGATGATCCGCCCCGAGGACGAGCCGCTCGTGATCTCGTGCGAGCTCGCGTCGCGGCTGCCGGCCGTCGCCGAGATCGTGCGGGCCCACGGGGTGCGCGCGATCGACGTGCTGAGCGCGCACCGCAGCTCGCCGCAGCAGAGCTTCCACCGCATGGGCCTCGGGCTCGACCTCTTCGCGTTCGAGCAGGAGGGCGGCGCGCTGCTGAGCGTGTACGACCACTTCCTCGAGACGCCCGCGCACCGCACCTGCGACGCGCCGCTGCCGGAGGAGCCACGTGCGCGCGCGCTTCTCGAGATCTCGTGCGCGCTCGCGGAGTCGCGGCTGTTCTCGTCGGTGCTGACGCCCAACTACAACGAGGGACACCGGAACCACATCCACGTGGACGCCCGCCCCGACGACCCGCGCATCTTCGTGCGCTGAGGCACCCGTCCGAGCCGACGGGCTCGTCATCGGAGCCGTGCGAGGCACCCGCCGGGACCGACGGGTGCGCCATCTTGTCTCGATGATGCACCCGTCAGCCCTGACGGGTGGGTCGTCGCATGTCGAAGAGGCACCCGTCCGCCCTGACGGGTGCGCCATCGGATGTCGAAGAGGCACCCGTCCGCCCTGACGGGTGGGTCGTCGGATGTCGAAGAGGCACCCGTCCGCCCTGACCGGGTGGGTCATCGGATGTCGAAGAGGCACCCGTCCGCCCTGACGGGTGGGTCGTCGGATGTCGAAGAGGCACCCGTCAGCTCTGACGGGCGGCCCGTCGGCACCGGACGAGGCCCTCGCCGGCCTCGACGCGTCCCTGGTCGAGGTCTGCGGCGCCGCGTTCTCGCGGGACGGGCGGTCCGCGACGGCCGAAGGGCGCGCCTGTCCCTCGGTGCGGACGGCGGCTCGCGGCGCGGCGCGGATCGTCGCGCCCCGACCGGGCGCCACGCGCGCCGGTCGTCTGTCGCTTTCTGGACGTCGTTCGCTCCGCCGTGCGATGCGCGGAGCACGATGCGGATGGCTCGCACACTCCTGCTCGCGGCGTCGATCGCGGGGCTCGGCGCGTGCGACACGGTCCTCGACGATGGGAGCGCGGTCGACGCGTCCATCACGGCGGCTCCGGTGGTCGACACCGAGCCCGTCGCCGTCGAGCCCGTGATCGAGCCCGCGCCCGTGGTGCTCCCGCCGCCCCCCGCGCCGCCGCCGCCGGCACCACCCCACGACGCCGAGGCCGAGGCGCGCGCCCGCGAGGAAGCGGCGCGCGCCGCGTTCGAGGCGGAGTGGCCGCTCCACGGCATCGCGTATCACTTCCTCGCGCAGGTCCGCGCGCGCCCCGACGTGACGAGCCCGGTGATCGGCTACGTCCGTCGCGGCTCGCGCTTCCGCGCGAAGGAGGGGCTGCGCGGTCCCGGGTGCGCGCGCGGATGGCACGAGGTCGTGGGAGGCGGCTTCGTGTGCCGCGGCGAGGGCTTCTTGCTCGGGCAGGGGCCGCAGAGCTTCGAGCCGTCGCCGGTGCCGGCGGCGCTGCACGACGCGCTGCCCTACGCGTACGCCTACGTCGCCCGCGAGGACGCGCCGCAGTACTGGCGCATCCCCAGCGTCGCCGAGGAGCGCGAGGCCGGCACGATGATCGAGTCGCTGCGCGCGCAGGCCGCGGCGCGCGCGGCCGCGGTCACCGAGGTCGGTGCGCCGAGCGCCGAGCCCGATCTCGAGGCGCCGCCGGGCGTGGTGGCGCCGACGCTCGAGGCGAGCGCCGACGCCGGCGTGCCCGAGGGCCCGACGCTCCCGTCGTTCCTGCGCATGCGCATGCTGCGCGGGTTCTACGTCAGCATCGATCGCGAGGAGCTCGACGGCGAGCGCGCGTTCTTCCGCACGGTGCGCGGCACGTACGTGCCCGCCGGGGTGCTCGCGGAGGCGCAGCCGCCCGCGATGCGCGGCGTCGTGCTGGGCGGCGAGTGGCGCCCGCCGCTCGCGTTCGTCTATCGCCGCGGCGTGCGCGCGCTGGTGCGCGATGCGGTGAGCGGCGCGCTCACGCAGAGCGACGCGGTGGAGTTCCACACGCCGCTGCTCCTCGAGGACGAGGTGCTGGAGCGGCGCGGCTCGCGGTACCGGATCGCGCGCGACGGGCGGGTGATCCGCGAGAGCGCGCTGCGCATCGTGCCGGTGATCCCGCGCCCGGCGGGCGTCGGGGAGGGCGAGCGCTGGATCCACGTCGATCGCGGCGAGCAGACGCTGGTCGCGTACGAGGGCGACGTGCCGGTGTTCGCGACGCTCGTGTCGACGGGGCGCGCGGGCTACGAGACGCCGGTCGGCACGTTCCGCATCCAGAGCAAGCACGTGTCGACGACGATGGACGACCCCGACTCGGCCACCGAGGCGTACAGCATCGAAGACGTGCCGTGGACCATGTACTTCGAGGGCAGCTACGCGCTGCACGGAGCGTTCTGGCACGACCACTTCGGGCACGTGCGGAGCCACGGCTGCGTGAACCTCGCGCCCGCGGACGCGCGCTGGCTGTTCCAGTGGACGACGCCGGCGCTGCCGCCCGGATGGCACGGGGTGATCACGCTGCCGCGCCGGCCGGGGACGTGGATCCACGTGACTGATTGATCCGCGCCGCCGCGCCCGAGGCGCGGGAATGGACTGAGCGCGCGGCGTGCTCAGGTCCCGACGTGCAGGCACGAGCGACAGGGCCGCGACTCTTGCCGTGGGTGCTCTCGGCGGGCGCGCACGTCGTCGTGATCGCGGTCGTGCCGAGCGCTCGCTCGGGCGAGCCAACGGCCCCGCGCACCGATGTCGCGGACGTCGTCGTGCTCGAGCTGAGCGTCGCCGAGCGCTCGCAGGAAGGCGCGCTCGCTCGCCCGCGGGACGGCGCCGACGTGCCCGAGCGCGTGCGCGCGCGTCGGGCTGCGCCGGCGCGTGCGGTGGTCGATCGGAGCGTGTCGGACGCGCGGACGACGCTGGGCGCGGCGAGGCCCGCGACGGAGGCACCGTCGACCGACACGACGCCGACCGCGCCGGACACGCCGCGCGAGCTCCCGTCGCTCGATCCCGAGCGCGTCGCGAGCGCGTGGCTGTCGATCGGGCCGAGCACGCCCGAAGCGGACGCGGCACGCGAAGAGCGCGCGATCGAGCAGCGGCTCGACGCGGACCTGCACGCGCGCGCGATGACGAAGGCCCACGTCACGCGCACCGCGATCGAGCTCGTGCGCAGGTCCGACGGCAGCTACGTGCATCGCGGCGTCGGGTTCACCGCCGTCATCCGGCCCGACGGGTCGGTGCAGTTCGAGGATCGGGGCCACGCCGAGCTGGGCGCGCGCGATGCCGTGCAGACCGACGGCTCGGGCGCGGCGGTCGAGCGGCGGCACGACCCGGAGCTCCCCGACGCGCTCGCCGAGCTCGTGGAGCCCCTCGCGCCGATCCTCGATCCGCTGACCGCGATCTCGGTCGATCCGAACCAGGTGCGCGCGCCCGACGGAACCTCCGCGCTGCCCGAGCTCCTCACCGAGCCGGCCGGAGCGATCGCCACGATCGCCCCTCCCGGGACCGCGTTCGGCATCGGCGGCACGTTCGACACGCAGGGCGCGGCGATGCGCGCCGCGGGACAGGACCCGAACCTCGCGGAGCGGCTGCGGTTCCTCG
Source organism: Sandaracinus amylolyticus (assembly GCF_000737325.1). Taxonomy (NCBI): domain Bacteria; kingdom Pseudomonadati; phylum Myxococcota; order Polyangiales; family Sandaracinaceae; genus Sandaracinus; species Sandaracinus amylolyticus. The sequence continues at coordinate 4,883,040 of NZ_CP011125.1, read as the reverse complement.
AGGAGACCGAGGAGCTCCGCGATCGCCTGACCGACGCGCACGCCGCGCGCGAGCGCGCCGCGGCGCTGTCCCGGCTGCGCGCGCGCGTGCGGCGCATCTGGGCGGGCTCGGGCCCCGCGGCCGATCGCCGGCGGGCGCTCTTCGCGCTGTGGGACGACGCCAGCGAGGACGAGGTGGGCCGCACCGCGCGCGACGCGATCGAGCGCTTCGTGCGCGAGGAGCTCCCCGAAGGCTCCGCCGACGCCTACTCCGACGGCGAGCTCGAGCAGCTCAACGCCTCGCGCGTGAGCGCCGAGCGGTTCGCGCCTTACCGCTGATCGCGCTCGCCCCGCGTTTGACGCGCCCGCGCTCCCCGCGTACGCCCCACGGCTCCGGTGGACGCTTCCTCGATCCCCCCGTCGCGCGCGCAGCTCCCGTCGCGCCCCTGCCCCGTGTGCGGCACGAGCGTCGAGCCGCTGCGCGCGCGTGCGGTGATCGCGCTCGAGGACGGGCTGCGCTTCCTCTGCAGCCCCGAGTGCCGCGACCGCTTCCTGCGCGGCGAGCGCCATCGGGAGCGGAGCGAGCCCCCGCGGGCGTCGGCCAGCGCGTCGGCGTCGAGCAGCGATCCGATGCTCCGCGCGGTGCGCAAGCGCCGCTCGCAGCGACCGCCGAGCGCGTCGAGCTCCTCGTCCGAGTGGACCGCGCCGCAGCCCGAGGCCCCCGAGCCGCCGGTGCCGCTGCCGGTGCTGCCGCTCGCGGTGGCGGGCATGGCGCTCGTCGCGGCCGCGTTCGCGACCAGCTGGACGCTCGTCGGGATCAGCGCGGTGCTCACCGGGGCCGCGGCGGCGCTCGCGGTGCTCGGGCCGCTGCCGCTGCGGCGCGACGCGGGCTGGCTCGCGTGGGCGACCGCGCCGAGCGGAGCGTCGCTCGCGTGCGTCGCCGCGCTCCTCTCGTTCGAAGGCGGACACGACGCGCGGCTCGCGCTCGCCGGCGCAGCGCTGGCCGCCGCCGCGGCGATCCTGCGGGCGTGGCTCGACGCCAGCGCGGCGCGCCCGCTGGAGCGGCTCCTCGATGCGCTGCGCCGCCGCATCCCCGCGCGCGCGCAAGGGCCCGTCGACGACGCCACGCGTCCGCTGCAGGTCGGCTCGCGCGTGCTCGAGGCCGACCGCGTGCGCGCCGGCGAGGAGGTCATCGTCAGCGACGGTGGCGTCGTGCCGGTCGACGGCGTGGTGCGCGCGGGGGAGGGCTACGTGCTCGCGCACCCCGCCGCGCGCTCTCCGGTGCGACGTCGCGCGGGCGATCCGGTGATCGCGGGCGCGCGCGTCATCGACGGCGCGATCCGCGTGCTCGCGACGCGGGTCGGCGAGCACCGCGCGCTGCTGCGACCGGCGCGCTTCGGCGACGGCACCGCGGACGACGCGGCGCGGGTCACGCGGATCACGACGCGCGGCATCCAGTGGGGCGGGCTCGCGGTGCTGGCGTTCGGCGTGCTCGGCCTCTGGCTGGGTGACTCGGGCGGCGGCCTCGCGATGCGGCTGTCGGCGGCGGCGGGCGTGCTGGTCGCGGTGCCGCTGCTCTCGCTGCGACGCGCGGCCGAGGCGCCCTTCGTGGCGGCGGGCGCGACCGCGGCCGAGCGCGGGATCGTGTTCCAGAGCGCGCGCTCGCTCGATCGCGCGGGACGGGTGCGCGTCGTCGCGCTCTGCACGCACGGCACGATCACCGAGGGCGAGCCCGAGGTCGTCGAGGTGCATCCGATCGGCGAGGGCTCCGTCGACGAGGCGCTCGGCCTCGCGGCGGCCGCCGAGGCGTCGCTCGAGGGCAACCCGATCGCGCGCGCGATCCTCCGGCACGTCGAGCGCCGTCGCGTGGCCAAGGGCGCGGTGCGTCGCGTCACGCAGGTGCCCGGGCGCGGCATCACCGCGGTCGGCGCGGCGAGCGAGGCGATCGTCGTGGGCAGCCGCCAGCTCCTGCTCGACGAGGGCATCAGCGTCGCGGTGGGCGACGTGGACGCGGAGCGCGCGGAGAAGCGGGGCCTCAGCGTCGTGTTCGTCGGCGTCGATCGCAAGCTGCGCGCGCTGGTGATGCTGCGCGACGAGGATCGTCCGGGCGCGCGCGCCGCGGTGCAGCGGCTGATCGACCTCGACGCCGAGGTGCTCCTCGTGTCGGGCGATCACCGCAGCACGGTGGAGAGCCTCGCGCGCCCGCTCGACGTCGATCACGTGAAGGCCGAGCTCACGCCCGAGGAGCGCGGTGCCGAGGTGCGCCGGCTGCGCGAGGCGGGCGGCGGGACGGTCGCGGTGATCGGTCGCGCCGGGCCCGACGACGTGGTGCTCGCCGCGGCCGACGTGCCGGTCGTGCTCGCGGCCGCGGGGTCGCCCGAGGGCGAGCGCGCGATCGCGCTGACCGGCGACGACGTGCGCGACGCGGCGGCCGCGCTGTGGCTGGCGAACGCCGCGCGTCGCGAGGCGAACCGCGCGGTGGCGGTGGCGGCGACGGCGGGCCTGGCGCTCGCGGTGCTCGCGGCGAACGGGCTCGCGGCGCCGGGCGTCGTCGCGCTCGGCGCGATCGCGGTGGACGTGCTCGCGCTGCCCGCCGCCGCGCGTCTGCTGCGCCGCATCGAGCTGCGCCTGCCCGCGCGCGGGTGAGCGTCAGGCCATCTCGCGCAGCTCGCGCTTGAGCACCTTGCCGGTGGGGTTCTTCGGCAGCTCCTGCATCACGCGCACGTCGCGCGGCACCTTCGGCCCGGAGAGCCGATCGCGGCACCACGCGATCAGCGAGGGCACGTCGGCGTAGGCACCTTCGCGCAGCGCGACGAAGGCGCGCACGCGCTCGCCCCACTCGCGATCGGGCACGCCCACGACCGCCGCCTCGCGCACCGCGGGATGACGCGCGAGCACCTCCTCCACCTCGGCGGGATACACGTTCACGCCCCCCGAGATGATCATGTCGCGCTTGCGTCCGTCGAGGTGCACGAGGCCGTGCTCGTCGACGTGCGCGAGGTCGCCGACGCTGAAGAACCCGTCGCGCATCGACGCGCGCGTGGCCGCGTCGTCGCGGTGGTAGTCGACGAGCATCGTGTTGCGCACGAAGAGCTCGCCGGTCGCGCCGCGCGGCACGTCGCGCCCGCGCTCGTCGAGGATCCGGATCTCGTTGCCGGGCACGACGTGACCGATCGTCCCCGGCGCGCGCAGCAGCTCGTCGGGCGTCGCGATCGTGTTCAGCCCGGTCTCGGTCGCGCCGTAGATGTTGTAGAGGACGTGCCCGAACTCCTGCATGAAGTCGCGCGCGACCGCGCCCGAGAGCGGCGCGCCGGCCGAGAACACCGCGCGCAGGCTGCGTGTGTCGTGCTCGCGACGCGCGGCGGCGGGCAGCTCGAGGATGCGGTGAAGCATCGTCGGGACCATCGCGGTCGTGGTGATCGCGTGCTCCTCGATCTTCGCGAGCGCGCGCTGCGCGTCGAAGCGCGGCTCGATCACGACGGTCCCGCCGAGCACGAACGTGAACGACGCGAAGCCGAACGCGGTCGTGTGATAGAGCGGGCACACCGCGAGGTGTCGATCGTCGTGGCGGATGTCGAGCTCGTCGATCGACTGGAGGAACGCGAGGTGCGCGTCCTTCGGGAAGCGACGCACGGCGCCCTTCGGCTTGCCCGTCGTGCCGCTCGTGTAGACGACGACTGCGGCGTCGTCGCCGCTCGCCTCGTCGATCGGGCGCACGCGACCGGGCGCGACCAGCGCGTCGTAGCTCGTCGTGCCGGGGTGCGTGCCGCCCACCGCGATCAGGTTCGCGTCGGGCACGCCCGTGAGCTTCGCGCGGGAGGCGACGATGGGGGCAGCGAGCTCGGCCTCGACGAAGATCGCGCGCGCGCCCGAGTGCGACGCGAGGAACTCGAGCTCCTCGGGCGTCGAGCGATAGCTCGCGGAGACCGCAGCGCCGCCGAGGCGCGTCATCGCCGCCTGCACCTCCACGAACTCGGCGCGGTTGTGCATCAGCAGGATCGCCGCGTCGCCGCGACCGATCCCGTGCTCGTGGCGGAGGCGCGACGCGAGCCGATCGATGCGCTCGTCGAGCGCGCGGTACGTCAGCCGCCGTCCTTCGCACACGATCGCGATCGCGTCGGGCGTGTTCGCGGCGTGCACCCGGAAGATCGTCGCGAGGCCGAGCGAGCCCGAGAGCCGCGCGCGCGCGAGCGCGATCACGCCGCGCGGCGAGACGTCGAACGCGATCCCGCTGCGAACGCCGAGCCTCGTCGCGACGCGAGCCAGGTCGACCGGTGCCCTCACGCGACGGACCGTGGCGCTCACCAGATTACGCACGGAACGGATTCCTTCGCGGCCGCTAGAATTTATTCTGTTGACCATCCAAGCGCCTCTTCCCTACGATGATGGCACGCGAACGCCGCTCGTCGGCCGTTGGCCGTGTGGAGGTGATCTCATGGGTTTCTGGCAGGATGCGAGCCCCGTCGTGAAGGGCGCGATCGTCGTCGGTGGTCTCCTGATCGTGTACTTCCTCGCCGCGTGGGCGATCGGCCTGCCGCCGTACGGCAGTCAGGTCGGCGACGAGATCCAGCAGACGCGCGGGATCCAGCAGTGACGTGAACGACGGGGGCCGCCCGCCGTGCGCGGGTGCAGCCCCCGTCGCATTCCGGCTCGCGAACGAGAGGCTCAGCCTCGCGCGGGCGCGTCGAGGCGGCGCACGAACGCCTCGCCGACGGTCACACACGCCTCGCGCACTTCGACGCCGCCGCCGACCAGGATCGCGAGCGGTCGGATCTCGACCGAGACGATCTCGTCGCGGCGCCGATCGACGAACGCCGTGAGGCGCAGCATCGCGTCGTCGATCGCCTCGAGCACGGTGCGTCGACGCGCGGGCGTTCCCGCGAGCACGAGATCGCTGCCGCGGAGGCGTGCGAGGGTGCGCTCGAGCCGCTCCGCGCTCGCAGGCAGCACGGTGCGCGTGCGGTCGCCGGACGCGAGCCCGTGCGGATCGGCGAAGCCGATCTCGGCGAGCACCCAGCCGCCCTCGAGCGGCATCGCGCGCACACCGAGCAGCGCGATCGGCGTGGTGGTCGCGGTGACGGTCACGCCGAGCAGGCGCGCGTCGGGGCTGCGCTCGCTCGCCATGCTCATGATCTGGCGGAACACGTCCCGGACGCGCGCGGCGTTGTCGACGCCGTCGACCGCGAGATCGGGATGATCCCAGATGCGCAGGTCGGGCGAGGCGAGGGCGATGCGCACCGGGAAGCCGATGCGCGCGGCCTCGGCGGCGGCGCGCGACGGGCTCGAGCAGAGCTCTTCGACCGGCAGCGGCAAGCCGTACGGTTGCAGCGCGGCCTTGCTCGCGGGATCCGAGAGAGCGCGCGGCGGACCGAAGAGCACGTCGGTCGCGGCGCGCTCGTCGACGCCTTCCATCACCGCGCGTCCGGGCGGCGTCGCGCCCGCGGCGTCGCGCATCGCACGGAGCGCCTCGCGCACGTCGCGCGGCTCACCGAGCGCGACGAGCTCGCCCTGCGCGGCACGCCCCCAGCCGATGCGTCCGTCGTCGAGCCGCGCGAGACGACCCCCCGTCGAGCCGCCGCCGCGCAGCTGCACCCGCGCGCGATCGAGCGCCGGCAGACCGCGCGCCGAAGACGACCACGGCTGCGTCGCGCCCGCGCGCATCAGAGCGAGCGCCGCGACCATCGGGCGCACCTCGTCCACGGCGACGAGCCCGAGATCCGCCGCGATCGCCGTGCGATCCTCGACCTCGGCGCGCTCGCCGAGCCCCACGATCGCGCAGCTCGAGCCCGACGCGAAGCACGCGCGCGCGAGCGTGACGAGCTCGATCGGCTCGGGCGCACGGGACAGCGCGACGCCGCACGCGCGACCTTCGCCGAGGATCGTGGCGGCCTCCTCGACCGGCGCGCGCGAGACGGAGGGCGCGATCGCGAGATCGATCTCCGCGCCGAGGCGCGCGAGCTCCACCGCGAGATCGGCGTCGTCGCAGACGACCGCGATCGGCGGCGGAGGAGAGGCGGACGCGCGTCGCTCGGCCACGGCTCGATCAGCGCCCGCGGGCGCTCCCGGTGGCGGCGCTGCGCACGTCCGACGCGAGCATCAGGTAGCGTCCGCCGCGCTCGACGATCACGCCCGTGACCTCGACCGGCGCGCCCAGCCGCAGCGCGAGCACCGTCGCGATCGATGCGTCGCTCTTCGCGACGAAGATGGGCACGTTCGCCTCGCGCGTGCGCAGCTGGATGGCGACGCGGCTGCTCAGCCCCGCGCCCACCGCGAGATCGTCGAACTGCGGCTCGATGCGCTCCAGCTCGTCGACCAGACGGATCGCGCGGCCGGTGTGCCGCTCGGGGATCACCGCGAGCGCGCGCGGCGGGACGGGCACCGGCGCGCCGCCCGTCTCGCGAAGGAGCGCGAACGGATCGACGGCCTGGGCGACCGCGAGCGACGCGACGAGCACGATCGTGCTCGCGAGCGCGACCCCCGGAGCGAGCGAGCGGAGCGAGCGCATCGACACCTCGCGCTCATTGTTCCTTCCTCGCGCCACCCACGCCAAGTTCGTGCGGGCCTCGTGATATCGTCGCGCGGTGCGTGCCGCGCTCGTCGCCCTCGTGATCCTCGCGCTCCCGAGCGCGCTCTCGGCGCAGGAGACACCGCAGCCACCTCACGACGCGACGGTCGCCGAGCAGGACGCCGACGTCGCGCGCCGTGCGCGCGCCGCGTTCGAGGCGGGCGTGGCGCACTTCGAGGCGCGCCGGTATCGCGACGCGATCCACGAGTTCCAGGTCGCAGCGCAGCTCGTCCCCAGCGCGGACCTCTGGTTCAACGTCGCGCGCGCCCACGAAGAGCTCGGCGAGTGGGACCAGGCGATCGAGCACTACCGGCGATATCTGCGTGATCGCGTGGATCCGCCCGATCGTGCGCAGGTCGAGGGGCACATCCGCGAGCTCGAGGAGCGCGCTGAGGCCGCGCGCGCCGCGCGTCTGACGAGGCCGACGACGGGCACGCTCACGGTCCGCGTGGACGTCGAGGGCGCGTCGGTGCGCGTCGGAGAGCGCGACGTCGGCCAGAGCCCGATCGGCGACGAGCTCCCGCTCGATCCCGGCCGTCATCCGCTGCTCGTCACGCGCGAGGGCTACCTGCCGTTCCGCTCGGAGGTCGCGATCGAGCCGGGGCTGCGCACGGCCGCGTACGTCGATCTGGAGCCCGAGACGCGCTACCGCGCGATCGAGGGCGAGCGCATCTTCACGTGGATCGCGTGGGGCCTGTCCGCGGCGTCGCTCGGCGTCGCGATCGGGCTCGGTGTCGAGGCGGGATCGCGGCAGGGCACCGATCTCGACAACGCGCGCGAGTGGAGCGCGTGGTCGGACGCCGCGCTCGGTGCGGCGATCGGGTTCGGCGCGCTCGGCGCGATCTTGTGGTTCCTCGAGGGCCGCGCGGTCGGGACCGAGGTGATCCCGCCGCCGACGGAGTGACGACGTCACCGCAGCTCGGGTCGGTGCGGCGCGAGCGCGCGGATCGTGTGATCGAGCGCGGCCTGTGACGTGCCCGACGTGCGGCCCTCCGGCAGCGCCACGCGCGCGCCCAGCGCCGCGCGCACCGTCGCTTCCACCGAGCTCTCGAGCGCGTCGAGGTCGTAGCCGCCCTCGAGCACGAACCCGACGCGCCCGTGCCCGAGCTGCTCCGCGACGTCGACGAGCGCGGTCGCCATCGCGCCGTAGCTCGCGGCATCGAGCCGCATCGACGCGAGCGGATCCGATGCGTGCGCGTCGTACCCGGCGGACACCAGCACGAGATCCGGCGCGAACCCGGACACGAGCGGCAGCACGACGCGCCGGAAGGCCTGGCCGTACTCCTCGGGCCCGGAGCCCGGCGGCATCGCGAGGTTCGCGGTCGTGCCCACCCCCGCTCCGCGCCCGATCTCGCCCGGCGCGCCGGTGCCCGGGTAGAGCGGCCACTGGTGCAGGCTCACGAACATCACGCGCGGATCCGACTCGAACGCGTCCTGGGTGCCATTGCCGTGGTGCACGTCCCAGTCGACGATCGCGACGCGCTGCGCGCCGGCGTCGAGCGCCGCCGCCGCCGCGATCGCGACGTTGTTGAGCAGGCAGAACCCCATCGCGCGATCGCGCTCGGCGTGATGCCCCGGCGGCCGCAGGAGCGCGAATCCGCGCCGTGCACGATCCTCGACCAGCGCGCGCGCGAGCTCCGCCGCGCCTCCCGCGGCGCGCCACGCCGCGGTCCGACTCCCGGGCGCGACGTACGTGTCCGCGTCGATGCTGCCGAACGATCCGCGCAGCGCGCCCTCGAGCGCCCGGAGGTGCTCGCGCGAGTGCACACGGAGGATCTCGTCCTCGCGCACCTCGCGCGCCGCGATCGTCGTGCGCGGCGCGCTCCCCAGCGCACGCGCCACACCGCTGCGCGCCGCATCGAGGCGCTCCGGACACTCGACGTGCTTGCGAGGCGCGCGGTGCGCGTCGAAGCTCTCGTCGTCGACGATGGCGATCGTCTTGCTCGCGATCATCCGCGAACACTGACGCGCGCGCACGTCGTCGGACAAGTCGGCTCTATTGACCCTCAAAGTCGCAGGGTGATATCCACCTTTGCAGTCTCGGGGGGAGAACGCAGCGCATGCGGACCAAGATCATCGCGGGAAATCTTGCTGCTGTCCTCGTCGTCGGGCTCGTGTCGTATGCGATGGTGAAGGCGAGCCTCGAGGCCGAGCTGGTCGGCGAGGTCGACACGCGGATCGTCTCCGACTACCGGCTTCTCGATCGCTCCTTCCGTCTCTCCGCGCGCGAGCTCTCGGAGCTCGCAGACGAGCAGTCGCAGCAGCGCGCGATGATCGACATCTTCGTGAGCGCGCTCGACGAGGCGAGCCGCCGCACGCGCGCCTACGAGGCCGCGGATCGTGTCGCGTCGTGGCTCGCCGATCCGTCGCGCCGCGGCGCGACGCCGGACATCGTCGTGGTCGTCGACGATCGCGGCAACGCCGTCGCGCGCAACGCCGATCGCAACCGCATGTACGGCCAGGATCTCGCGGGCGCGCTGCCCGCCGTGCAGCGCGCGCTCCGCGGCGACACCGCGACGGGCATCTGGCAGAAGCAGGACGAGAACAAGGTCCTACAGGTCGCGGTCGCGCCGATCCGGGGCGAGGATCACCGCGTCCTCGGCGCGCTGCTCGTCGGCTACGACGTCTCGAACGGCCTCGCGCGCGCAGAGGGCGAGCTGCTCGGCCGTGACGTCGCGTTCCTGCTCGGCGATCGCGTCTACAGCTCGTCGCTCGCGGAGGGCGCGGTCAGCGAGGCGCTCGGCGCGCACCTGTTCGGGCCCGGTCAGGCCGCGGTGCAGGGGGCGATGCAGGGCAACCCGAGCGCGCCGTTCACGGTGCAGCTCGCGGGCGACGAGTACGTCGGCGTCGTGGGCCCGGTGCCCTCGGGCGGCTCGCAGACGCCGCTCGCGATGGTCGTGCTCGCGAACCGCACCGCGCAGATCGGCAAGGCGGGCGCGACGAACGTCATCCTGCTGCTCACGGTGATCGGCGCGATCGTCGTACTCGTGTACGGCTTCCTGATCGGGACGAGCTTCATCCGCCCGATCGAGCAGATGGAAGAGGCGATCCTCGCGGTCATCAACGGCCGCACCGACACGCGGATCGAGCTCGAGAGCGCCGAGTACGGAGGCCTCGCGTACCGCATCAACCAGCTGCTCAACGTCTTCACGGGCACGCCGGAGGAGGACGAGCAGGGCCGCGTCAGCTCGCCTCCGGGCGGCGGTGGGCGCTGGCAGGACGACAGCATCGCGCAGAGCTCGATCGCCGAGCCGGGCGCGACGCCGCCCGCGACGGCTCCGGTCGCGCAGGGAGCGGGCGCCGGCGAGGACGAGGTCGATCCCGCCGTGGCCGCGCAGCTCGCGTCGGAGCCCGAGGACGCCTACTACGCGCGCGTCTACCGCGAGTACGTGGCGGCGAAGCAGTCGGTCGGCGAGGACGTCAGCAACATCCCGCAGGACAAGTTCGTGCAGCGCCTCCGCGCGAACGAGCAGTCGCTCATCAAGAAGCACGATTGCCGGATGGTTCGCTTCCAGGTACAGACCCGCGGCACGCAGGTGAACCTGAAGCCGGTGATCATCCGGTGACGCGCCGCTGAGCGCGCGACGGCGAGGGGCCGGACGCGCATCGGGGCCCACCGGAGCGGGAGAACGCTACGGTGGGCCTTTTCGATTTCTTCGGCAGCAAGAAGTCTCCGGTCGAGAAGCACGCGGGCCGCGTCGCGGATCGTCGCGCGCAGGCGCCGGATCGGTGGGACTCGATCCAGGCGCTCGGCGCGCTGAAGTCGTCGGAGGCCGTCCAGGCGCTCCTCGCGCGCTTCACGATCTACGCGGACCCGAGCATCACGGACCAGGAGGAGAAGGACGAGACCTTCCGCCTGATCATCGAGACCGGCGCGCCCGCGATCGACCCCGTCGTCGCGTTCCTGCGCCGCAGCGAGTCGCTCGGTTGGCCGCTGAAGCTGCTCGACCGTCTCGTGCCCGCGGAGCGCGTCGTCACCGAGCTCCTCGCGGTCCTCGAGAAGATGGACACGGAGTACGAGCGCGACCCCACGCGCAAGATCCAGCTGCTCCAGGCGCTCGAGGACCGTCGCGACGAGCGCATCGCGCCTGCGGTCGCGCGCTTCCTCGAGGACGTGAACGAGACGGCGCGCTTCCACGCCATCGCTGCGCTCTTCGCGCAAGAGGACCCGACGCCGGCGCGCGCCGCCGCGCAGAAGGCGCTGAGCCGCGAGGACAGCGTGCGCGGGCGTGCTCGCTTCCTCGAGGCGTTCGCGGAGCGCGGCTGGGACGTCGGGGAAGGGCGCGCTGCGATCGAGAACGTGCTCCCCGCGGGCTGGTCGCTCGACAAGGCGGGAGTGCCGCGCAAGAAGGGCTGAGCTCGGACTGCCACGCTCCTGCGTCTCGCAGCTAGGAAAAAAGAAAAACGGCCGGTGTCTCCACCGGCCGTTTTCGCGTTCGAGCGAACGGAGATGCGTCTCAGTCCGTGATCTGAACTTCCGTCGGCAGGTAGATCACCAGGCCGATGTTCAGCATCTGATTGAACGTCGTGCGCGCGTCCGAGCCGTTGATCTGCTCGTCGGGGAACCCGCTGCCGGGCTCGCCGTTCGCGTCCTCACCGCTCTCGTCGAAGCCGCTCGCGCGCCACGAGAACGGGAACGCGCGCCACTCGATCTGCAGACCGATGAACTCGTTGAAGTACATGCTCAGACCGACACCGAGCATCGGCGCGGGCAGGATGCGCGACGTGCGCGACTGCGTCGCGAGGCAGTCCGGCGCGCTGCTCCCCGGCGGCTGCGGCTGATCCACGCAGGCGGCGCGATACTGCTCGCGCGACACGTCCTGGCGCTCGTCGACGCCGAACAGGCCCACACCCGCGAGGATGTAGAGGTCGGTGTCGACGAAGCCCGCCTGGAACAGCGAGAGCTTGCCGCGAAGCGGGATGAACAGGACGTGCAGCGACGCGCCCCAGCGGATGCGCCCGACCTGGTCGGGGAAGCCCGCCGCGCTCGGAAGGCTGAGCCGGTTCTGCGGGCTCACCTGGCCGTTGTCGGCGATCTGCGACGTGAGGTCGGTGTCGATGTCGATCGGGGCGCCGCCGCCCCACGCACCGATTCCGAGCCAGTCGGTGAAGTGGAACCCGAGCGAGCCGCCGAAGAACAGCGCGCGCGAGAACTCGTCCTGCAGCGTGTAGCCGACCGACGGAGTGATGAAGAAGCGATTGACGCGGTACTGGCGCATGTGGCGCACCGCGGGCTGACCGGCGAGAGGGCCGGTGATCTGCACGTCCTGCGCGCTCGCAGCACTGCCGATCGTGGTGATCGCTGTCCCGAGCGCGAGCGCTGCGAGGACGCCGAGGAGGCGACGATTCTTCTGAGTGAGCATGTCCAGCGCTCCTCTGATCACCGCGGGAGGCGGTACTCGAAATCGAAGGGCAGGAAGATCGTCAGACCGAGATGCGCCGTGACGTTGTTGATGAACGCCGGGCTGTTCTGGGTCCACGTCTCCGGATTCGTGCGCTCCGCGCCGAGCGCGACTTCCAGATTCTCGAGCTGCTCGAGATACATGTAGTCGCGGAGCTCGGCGACGATCGCGAGCCAGCGAGTCACGAACACGCGCAGACCGATACCCACGTTGAACGCGACGCGGATGTCGAAGTTGAAGCTGCGGACCTCGGGGTCGATCACGGGGATCGGCCGCGTGTTCATCAGGCCCACGCCGCCCAGCACGTAGATGTCGTACTGGAAGATGAACTCGTTGAACATCGCGAACTTGCCGTAGATCGGCACGTACGTGAACGCGAGGTGCGCGCCGAACTGGTAGCTGTTGACCGGCACCGCGAGGCGGGTCGCGCGACGCACGAAATAGCCGATGTCCGACTCGTTCTCGAGGCCCTCGTACCAGATGAAGTTCACGCCGAGCGCGAGAACGTTCGTCCACCAGTAGTTGAGCCCGACTCCGACGCCGGTGTGCTGGACGAAGGGATCGTTCAGCGAGAACGAGACCGTCGGCGTGATCTCCACGCGATTGATGCGCAGCGCATAGACCTGCTGCACCGCGAAGATCTCTTCACGCGCTTCCTGCACCTGAGTCGGCGCCTCGCGCGTCTCGCCCTCCGCAGCGCCCGCTTCGGACGTCGCGAGATCACCGATGACGTCGCCGCTGCCCGACTCTTGCGTCGGCTGCGTCTCGCCCTCTTCGAAGCTCATGTCAGCGCCTTCAGCAGAGCCTTCTTGCTGCTGTTGCTGCTCGGCCTCGTCGAGACTGAACTCCATGTCCTGTGCGTGCGCTGGACCCGCGAGCAGCACTGAGCCGCTGACGAGCGCCGCACCGGCGAGAAGCACTGCGCCGCGTGGCAGCGGCACCGCTCCCGCGAGTGCACGTGCGAGCAGCGCTACGGAAGCCTTCCTCATCGCAACCCCTTGATTCGAGGCAGCCTCTCGAGACGCGACATCGTCTCTGGCAGAGGCATTGTGCCGTGCTGCAAACATCTGGAATCGTTGAAGAAATCGCCAGTCTAGCGGAAGCTGGGCGGGACTATACCACGCGCGAATTCGCGAATTCAATGGCGACCGAACTACGCCGCTGCCGTCTCGTCGTCCGGCTTCGCGAAGAGAGCCTGAACGAACGCGTCGGTATCGAACTCGCGTAGATCTTCGATGCGCTCGCCGATGCCGACGTAGCGCACGGGAATCCGGTGCTCGTCGACGATGCCGAGCACGACACCGCCCTTCGCGGTGCCATCGAGCTTCGTGAGCACGATTCCGCTCACCGGAATCGCATCCTTGAAGAGCTGGGCCTGCTGGATCGCGTTCTGCCCAGTCGTTGAGTCGAGCACGAGGAGGATTTCATCCACAGGGCGCTCGAGCGCCTTTTCTGCGGTGCGGACGACCTTCTTGAGCTCCTCCATCAAGTTCGACTTGGTGTGGAGTCGGCCCGCGGTGTCCGCGATCACCACGTCGGCGCCGTCGCCCTGCGCCTTCTTGATCGCCTCGAAGATCACCGACGCGGGATCCGCGCGATCCTTGCCCTTCACGATCTCGCATCCCACGCGGCGCGCCCACACCTCGAGCTGGAGCACGGCCGCGGCGCGGAACGTATCGCCGGCGGCGAGGACGACCTTCTTCCCCTCTTCGTGGAAGCGGCTCGCGAGCTTGCCGATCGTCGTCGTCTTCCCGACGCCGTTCACGCCCACGACGAGGATCGTCGTCGGCTTGGAGCGCACCTCGATCCCACCGGCCGACGCGCCGAGGATCGCGCGCGCCTCCTCGCGGATCGCCGACCACACGGCGTCCTCGTCGCGCAGCTCCGCGCGCTCCATCTTCGCGCGCAGCGTCTCGAGCATCTTCTCGCTCGTGCGCACGCCGATGTCGGCGGTGATCAGCACCTCTTGGATCTGATCGAGGAGGGCGGGATCGATCTCCTTCTTCCCGCCGAAGATCTGCGCGAGGCGCGCGATGAACCCACCGCGCGTCGACGCGAGGCCACGGCGCAGCGCCGCGACCTGCTCCTTGCCGTCGGCCTTCTCCTTCGCGGGCTTCGCGGCCTCGGCCTTCGCGACCTCGGCCTTCGCGACCGGAGCCTCCGCTCGCGGCGCTTCGACCTTCGGCGACGCGGGCGTCTCCACCTCTGCGGCCTTCGGCTCGATCGGCTTCTCGGCCGCGGGGCGCGAGGGCTCCGACTTGACCGGCTTCTTCTCCGGTGCGGCCTTGGCAGGCTCGGGCGCCTTGGCCGGCGCGGGCTCCGCCTTCTTCTCCGGCGACGGCTTCGCGGGAGAGGGTGGAGTGGCTTCGCCACTCGGCGCTTCGGGAGCCTGACGGCGCATCGCGAAGACGACCGCGACGACGATCAGGACCGCGACGACGACGATGGCGACGATCGTGCCCGGTTCCATGGCGGGGCCGACTATAGAGAGGCGAATCGACGCCGGTCAACGGTGGTCGTCAGCGACGTTCGAGCTCGCGCGGAGTCGAGCGCGGTGCGCGCGCATCCATCTCCGCTTCGATCGTGCGCGCAGCGTCGCGGATCGACTCCAGCTCGGCCTCCGCAGGAGGCTCCTCCGCGTAGGCGGCGCGCTCGATCGCCGCGATCAGCGAGGGCAGCGCGCGCGGGAGCGGAGGCTTCGCGCGCGCGGCGCTCTCGAGATCGCGCGCCGTCCACACGCCGTACAGATCCGCCGACGGAAGGAGACGCGCGGCGAGCGGCTCGAGCGGAGCCCACGCGAGCTCGCGCAGGCTCCGGAGGCGCACGACGATCGCCGACCACTCTCCACGGTGCGGGAGCGTCGCGCGATGACGCGACGCCTCGTATCCCGGCGCGTCGATCTCGATCACGTGCGCGCCCGCCGCGAGGGTCATCGCGAAGCGTCCGCTCGCCTCGGTCTCGACTTCGATCACCGCTCCGTCGGCGCGCCGCGCGCGCACCTTCGCGCCGGCGATCGCGTGCTCACGTCGCGCGTCGATCACGCGGCCCGCGATGTCGATCGAGTCCGGCAGCAGACCTCGGCGATCCGCGAGCTCGAGCGCAGGCGCGACCACCGGCAGCGCAGCCGGGCTCGCGGCGGGCGCACGACGACGACGGCCCGCGAGCACGAACGCGAGCGCGCTCGCGGCGATCGACACGACGATCCACGTCCACGGCGTCCCGCCCGGCGTCTCCACGCGCAATGCGATCGGCGGCGCCTCGCTCGCGCCCCACCAGGGCGCGTCGCTCTCGAAACGCGCGGTCACGGCGCCGTCGAACGCGCCGAGCTCGTCGAATCCGAGCGTCGCGCGGTACGTGCCCGAGTCGTCGGTGAGCACCGTCGCGAGGTGGCGACCGCCGGCCCACAGCCCGACCGCCTTGCGCGCGAGCGGCCCCTCGGAGCTGCGCAGCTCGCCGCCGAACCGCACGCTCTCGCCGCGTCCGACCTGCGAGCGATCGGCCTCGAGTGTCAGCGTGGTCCCGCGGAAGCGCACCACCGGCACCTCGGTCTGCGCGTCCGCGCGATGCGCATCGGCGGCCGATCGAACGACGAGACGCGCCGCCGAGGGTGTCGTGCCGAGCGCCGCGGTACGGATCACGACGTCGAGCGATCCATCGGCGCCCGTCGTCCCGCGCGTGAGCTCGCGCTCGTTCTCGGTGATCGTCACCGCGAGATCGGCGCCGCCCGCGTCCGAGCTCGCGATCACACGGAGGCGATGCTCGGCACGATCGAGATCGAGCGTCGGCCCGCCCTCGATGTCGATGTCGAGGCGCACGTGCGCGCGATCGAGCACGACCTGACGCACGACCGGCGGGTGAGGGCGGTGGTGCTCGTCGCCGTCGAACTCGGCGCGCACCCACCAGCTCCCGACCGGCAGCTCGAAGACGGACGAGAAGGAGCCGTCCGGGCCGGTGCGCACCTCGCGCGCGTCGCGCCGGACGCCGGTCGGTCCTCCTTCGTGCACCGAGACCCGCACCGCGCGATCGGGCATCGGCGCACCGAGATCGTCGCGGAGCACGCCCTCGACGATCTGATGATCGGCATCCCGCCGCGGCCGCAGCTCGATGCGCGTCTCGGCGCGCACCTGGACCCGCGGCTGCGCGCCGACCGTCGCGGGCGCGATCAGGATCAGCCCACCGACGACGAGCGCGAGAGATCGCCCACGAATCGCGGCCCACACGAGCACGAGAGCACGATGCACGTGCGCTCTTTCGTCGGCAAGGAAAGCCGTTGATCCGCGTCGCGCGATCGGGCGATACTCGCGCTCGGCTCTCGTGCCGCAGCCCGGTGAAGATTCACCTGGGCTGCGCGTCAGAGCGGCGGCTCCGGCGTGGGTTGACGGAGCGGGGGGAGGCGCGCGCGGATGGTCCCTGGGCGGCTGCGCAGGCTCGCGATCGTCGTGGTGGTGTCGGCCTTCCTCTCGGCTGCGCTCTCGGTGGGCATCGCGCCGCTGCTCGCGCACGCCGACGCACGCACGGACTATCTCGTGCGTCTCCTGCGCACGTCGGAGGCGTTCCGCGTGCGCGCCCAGGCCGCGCTCTCGCTCGGCTCCGTCGCGGCCGAGCCGCAGGTCATCGAGGCGCTCACCGGCGCGCTGCGCGACAGCGAGCCCGCGGTGCGTGCCGCCGCGGCCTCGTCGCTCGAGCGTCTCGGGGATCCTTCGGCGCTGCCCGCGCTTCGTGCGGCGTCGAGCGATCGCGAGCGCGCCGTCGCGGAGGCGGCGCGCAGCGCGGTGCGAGCGCTCGAGCGTGTCGCGCGGAGTGGATCCGGCGCGGGCACGGGCACGGGCACCACGACCGCGTCGACGGGAGCCACCGTCGAGCCCCGCGGCACGCCTCGTTTCTACGTCGGCGTCGGCATGCCGGGCACGAAGGTCGCGGCGATCGATCGCTCGGTGCTCGCGAGCGCGCGCGGGTTCATCGCGAGCCGCGTGCAGCAGCTCGAGGGCGTCGTGGTCGCGCCCGACTCCGAGACGCCGCGCCAGGCGCAGCAGGTGATCCGTCAGCGCTCGCTGACGGGCTTCTATCTCGACAGCTCGATCGTGAGCCTCGAGACGCGTCCCGACGGCGGTGTGCGCGCGCAGGTCTCCGTCGTCGTGCAGACGTACCCCGATCGCAACGTGCGCAGCATGCTGAACGGCGCCGCGACCGTGATGGGCGAGACCGGGGTCGCTGCCCAGCGGGCCGCGATCGAAGGCGCGCTCAACGGCGCGCTACGGAATCTCGGGACCGCCATGGGCGCAGGGAGCCCGCGATGACCGCAGCGCGCGCCGAAGAAATGGATCTCCGAGGGAGCCTCTCATACGATTCGTCTACGGCTGCAACTCCGCACGGAGCTGCGACGCCGTCTGGAGGGCAGTGACATGGCCGTCGACGCACAGAGCGCCGCTCCGCCTGGCGGACGAGCACAGCAGGGTGGCGGTCCGCCCAAGCGCCGCCTGCGCAACTACCTGCTCGATCCCGGCTTCCAGCTGAAGTACACGGGTTACGTCGTGATCGTGACCGTGCTGGTCGCGGGCACGCTCGGCTACCTCGCGTACCAGCAGTCGCACGCGCAGACCGAGATGCTCTCGATCGGCTGGGCGATGCAGGGCGAGACCGAGGCCTTCATCGAGCAGCAGGCCGCGGAGTACGACCGCAACCTGCTGACGGCGATCGTCGGCGGCGTGCTCGTGCTGACCCTCGCGCTCGCGATCGTCGGGATCTTCATCACGCATCGCGTGGTGGGCCCGGCGTACAAGATGAAGCTCCTGTTCCAGCACGTCGCCGACGGGCACCTCTCGCTCAAGGGCCGGCTGCGCAAGGGCGACGAGCTGCAGGACGTCTTCCTCGTGTACGAGAAGATGATCGAGACGCTGCGAGAGCGTCAGCGCGAGGAGATCGGCCTGCTCGAGTCCGGCATCGAGCGCGCGCGCGCCGCAGGCGCGAGCGAGGACGCGGTGCGGGAGCTCGTCGCGCTCAAGGAGCGCATGCAGCGCGCGCTCGACTGAGATCTCCGCGCTCGATTGCCACGAAGCCCCTCCGCGCGATCTGCGCCGAGGGGCTTCGTCGTTCTTCTAGAACGCCTCTTCGTAGTACTCGATGCGCGGCGGATCCTGATCGAACACGACGCTCGCCGCGTCGAAGCGCACGCTCACGCCGCCGAGCCCCGCGGTCGTCAGCCACTGCGCGGTCGCGCGGCGGATGCGCGCGATCTTCGCGCGGTCGATCGACTCGACGGGCTCCGCGATCCGCGCGCTCGATCGCGCTCGCACCTCGCAGACCACGATCATCGATCCTCGCCGCGCGATCACGTCGAGCTCGAGACGCCCGACGCGCACGTTGCGACCCAGAATTGCGAAGCCCTGGCTCGCGAGCTTCGCCGCGACCAGGGCCTCTGCTTCGCTGCCCGTCTCTGCGCGAGTGCGCATCGCGAGCATCTTATCTGGAATCGAGTCCGACGCTCAGGTCTCGTTCACCAGGCACACGCCGGTGTCGAGGTCGCAGCGTCCCGACGCGCAGTCCTCGTCCGCCGTGCAGAGATCGTTCGGCACGCAGTAGCCACCGCGCACGCCCGCGCCACCCGCCGTGAGCACGTCGACGCAGTGGAATCCGTCGCTGCAATCACAGAGCGGCGTATTGCTGTCGCCGTCGGTCGCGCTGCATCGGCAGGTGCAGAACACGCGCTCGAGGCTCGTGTCGACGGTCACCGGCAGCTCTCGGCTCACACAATCGATGTTGTCCGGGCAGGTGCCGTCTTCCAGGACCTTCGACGGATCGCCGTTGAGGCGGAACACCATGCACGTGCGCGTGCGGCACTGCACCGAGCTCGTCTCGACGTAGATCTCGCGCTCGTCGAAGCCACCGCCGGGGATGGCCTCGGGCACGCATGGATCACCGATGCCGCGCGCCGGGCAGCCCGACATCATCGCCCCCAGCAGGATGACTCCCGCGATCGTCACGAACTGGAGCGATCCGGTCCTCACGCTTCGCTGCATTCTCGTTCACCTCGTTCGAGCACCAACTGCCATCACTCGTCGCGAAGTCGACGGAGTCTGTCGATGGCACTCGAGGACGTTTCCAGTCGAGCGCGGACCGTACGTGGCCGTCCGCGAGCATGTCAAGCGCGACGTTGGAACGCGCGGGAGCGTGCCGCGACGCACCGTGGCGCGGTGGACGTTGCCTATTGACAAAGACGCCGTGCGCTTTCTATCATCGCGCACACTCTGATTGTAACTTCTCGATTTTGCTCCGGTTTTTGCCCGCGAAAGACACTCTCGAAGGCGAGCCGGAAGCTTCGTGGATCAGATGCTCCTTCGATCAGCGCGGCGTTCGATCGTGATCGATCGTCCGACCGCCTCGTGAACTCTCGGAGAGGAAAGCCCCATGCGGCGTGATCGAGTCTTCCTGTGGGTGCTCCCGCTCGTCGCGGCATCGACGCTCGCGTCGTCACGCGTGAGCGCTCAAGACATGGTCTTCAGCGTCGAGGACACAGGCGCTCCGGCCGCACCGCCGGCGGAAGGGCCACCCTCCGAAGCCCTCGCGAACGCGCTCCGGCTCTATCAGCAGGAGCGCTACATGGAGGCGTCGGTGCAGTTCCAGCGCGTGGTCGGTGGTGAGACCGACGACGCGCCGGCGAACGTGCAGAAGGCGCAGTTCTTCCTGGGCAAGGCGCTCTACCACCTGCGCTACTACCAGTCGGCCCTCGCGATCTTCGACGAGATCACGCAGCAGGGTCAGGCACACCTCTACTTCGGCCAGACGCTGCAGTGGCTCGCGCAGCTCGCGTCGCAGCTGCCGGAGCCCGCGGGCATCATCGAGCGCGTCGGTCGCTACGGCACCGATCAGCTCGATCAGTTCAACACCGCCGAGAGCGCCGATCTGTACAACCAGCTCCTCTTCCTGATGGGCCGGTTCAAGTACAACCAGGGCGAGTTCGAGGAGGCGATCGGCCTCTTCCAGCGCGTCGATCGCCGCTCGCGCTTCTACGTCAACGCGAAGTTCTTCGAGGGCATCTCGCAGGTCCGCCTCCGCCGCGCGTCGCCGGCCGTCGAGGCGTTCCGCGCGATCATCGAGGCGATCGACTCGGGCGTCGAGGGCGTCGAGGACACGCAGCGCATGCGCAACCTCGCGTGGATCTCGCTCGCGCGCGTCTACTACACCGCCGCGAACCGCACCGACGCGGAGACCGGTGAGCGCGCGATCGACGGCCGCCTGCTCGGCAACGCCGTCGAGGCGTGGAACCGCGTCGGTCAGGACAGCGAGTACTGGCTCGACGCGCTCTTCGAGGAGAGCTGGGCGTTCTTCCTCGCGGACGAGTACGCGCGCTCGATGGGCAACATCCACACGCTGTTCTCGCCGTACTTCGACGACGCGTACTACCCCGAGGCGCTCGTCCTGAAGTCCGTCGTCTTCTTCTCGGCGTGTCAGATCGAGAACGCGAGCGCGATGGTCTCGCAGTTCCACGAGCGTTACGACCCGGTCGCGACCGAGCTGAACGCGACGCTCGAGCAGTTCCAGGACAACCAGCAGTTCTTCGAGTTCCTCCAGCGCGTCCGGAGCGGTGAGGCGCAGCTCAGCCCGCGGATCCGCGGCATCGTCGCGTCGGCGCTCTCGGATCGCACGCTGCTGCGCAACCTCGAGTACGTGCGTCTCCTCGAGAGCGAGGAGCAGCGCCTCGAACAGTCGCCCGCGGAGTTCAAGAACAGCTCGCTCGGCGCGCGCATCCTCCAGGACATCTTCGTGGCGAAGTCGTTCGCGATCGACCAGACGGGCGATCTCGCGCGCGCTCGCTACAACCGCCTCATCGACGAGCTCAACGAGCTCATGACGCAGGTGGACACGGTCGAGCTCGAGATCGCGACCTACCAGCGCGGTCAGCTCGACGCCGAAGCGCAGCAGCAGATGACCGAGCTCGCGCGCAGCGCGGGTCTGACGGTCAACGTCGACGAAGAGCACCAGATGTGGCCCTTCGACGGTGAGTACTGGCGCGACGAGCTGGGCTTCTACCGACAGCAGGTCACGTCGCAGTGCGGTCGCTGATCTAAAACGACGAAAGAGGGCGGTAGGGGATCCAACCTGCCGCCCTCTCGTGGTTCCAAGGCTCCGCGCGCGCGTGCGCGTGAGTCGAAATCAGGAACTCGTGGCCGGCGGGCTCCTCTAAGATCGCCGGCACGCTTTTGTTCGGGTCGCTTGAGACGAATCCCCTCCTCGAGAGAGCAAGAAGGGTGGCAAGGATGGGTCGCAATCGAACGCCGGGGCGCGGCAAGGTCTCCACGCCGCATCGGCTCGCACTCCTCGCGGTCGCGTCGTTGATCGCCGGCGGGCTGCCGCTCGCGGTCGGCGCACAAGAAGGTGCGCGATCGTCGTCGGCGGCTTCCGGCGGTATGTGCATGTCGCCCGCGGCGCGACAGCGCGTCGACGAGTGCCCGACGGGCGCACCGCCTCCGAGCCAGCGCGCCGGTTCGGGCGCGTCGGCTCCGGCGACGCACCTGACGCAGACGAAGCGTCGCGAAGAGGAGAAGAAGCAGGGCCCGACCGGTCCGTCGATCGAGATCGACGCGCAGACTGCCGCGGGCCGTGAGGCGGTCGCGGCGCGCGCGATCGAACTGCTCAACCGCGAGGTGCAGACCACTGAGCGAATCATCGGCCGCATGCGCGACGACGATCCGCGCGGCGCGGACTACCTCCTTCGTCTCGCGGAGACCTATTTCGAGGTCCAGACCTACTGGCGCACGCGCGCGGGCTCGCTCGACCAGCCGATCTTCGAGGCGGAGCAGTCGGGCAATCGCGATCAGCTGCAGCAGCTGCAGCGCCAGCGTCAGGAGGCCAATGGCCACCTCGACGAGGCGCGACAGGCGGCGATCCGCACGTATGCGCGCCTGGTCCAGAGCTACCCGAACTACTCGCGCATGGACGAAGTGCTCTTCTCGCTGGCCTTCGGCCTCGAGGAGATGCGCCAGTTCGAGCGCGCGCGACAGGTCTACTTCCGGCTGATCAAGGGATATCCGGAGTCGCGCTTCATCCCGTACGCGTATCTCTCGTTCGCCGAGTACTACTTCGGCGAGGGCCAGATGCGCGAGGCCCAGCAGTTCTACACGAAGGTCACGGAGTTCCCGCCCGAGCGCAACCCGGTGTACGGCTACGCGCTCTACAAGCAGGCGTGGGCGCTCTACAACCTCGAGGATTTCCGCGGCGCGCTGCAGCAGTTCGCGCGCACCGTCGAGTTCGCGACGCAGAACCCGGACGCGCGTGACGCCGCGAACCTCGCGCGCCAGTCGCGCCGCGAGATGGTGCTGCCCTACGCGCGTGTCGGACGGCCGAACCAAGCGCTGCAATTCTTCCGGCGATACGCGGAGAACGACGCGCAGTCGTACGAGATGCTCGAGGCGCTCGGCGAGCTCTATTACGACACCGGTCAATGGCCCGAGACCATCGGCATCTATCACGAGCTGATGGCGGAGCAGGCCAGTAGCGACAGGCTCTGTTACTGGCAGTCGCGCGTCACGAACGCGATCGTGTCGTCTCGGCCGAAGCCCGAGCAGGTGACGGAGATCCGCCGCCTGATCGACATGTACAACACCTATCGTCAGCAGTCGCACCCGCAGGAGGCGCTCAACGAGTGCCGCAGTGCGACGGCGTCGGTCCTCGTCGAGCTCTCGACCGCGTGGCACCGCGAGGCGATCGGCACCGACGAGCAGCCCGGTACGAACGACCGGAACACGATGAATCTGGCGTCGCAGCTCTATCGGCTGACGCTCGATACCTTCCCCGACATGGACCAGATGGAGTTCCCGGACATCGATCGCCGGGACTGGCCCACCAACTACCGCGTTTCGTATTTCTACGCGGAGCTCCTCTGGCGCATGGAGGACTGGGCGCAGTGCGGTCCGGCCTTCGATCAGGTCGTCGAGCTGAACCCGCAGGGTGAGTTCACGAGCGACGCCGCGTACGCCGCGGTGCTCTGTTACAACAACCTCTACCAGCAGCAGTACGCGGGCAACGAGCGCGACGTTCGTGGCCGCAGCGGCGAGCAGCAGGAAGAGGAGGGCGGCCGCGGTGGTCGCCGCGGTCGTCGTGGCCGCCGTGCGCAGCAGGAGCAGGCGGAGGCGGCGCCGACGTTCGAGCCGCAGCCGTTCACGCCGGTGCAGGAGGGCATGCTGCGCGCCTTCCAGCGCTTCGTGTGCTTCGTCCAGAACAGCGAAGAGCTGCCGACGGTCAAGTACCGCCGCGCACGCATCTACTACGAGACGAACCACTTCGAAGAGGCCGCGATCCTGTTCCGCGACATCGCGTGGAACCATCGCGACAGCGAGCTCGCGGAGTTCGCGGCGAACCTCTACCTCGACTCGCTGAACATGATGGGCACGCGCGTCGGGCAGGGGAATCCGGAGTGCATCACGGAGCTCGAGCAGTCGCTCGATCCGATGCACGGCTTCTACTGCGGCACGCCCGAGCAGCGTGACGCGCACCCCGACCTCTGCGAGGTCGTCGTCAACCTGCGCTGCGACGTCGTCCGCCTCCAGGCCGAGACGCTCGCGCGCCAGAACCGCCACCGCGAGGCCGCGGACGCGTACCGCCGGATCATCCGTCAGTACCGCGAGTGCGGCCGGCTCGACGAGGTCATCTACAACCTCGCCATCGAGTATGAGGCGGCCCGTCTGCTCGGCCGCGCGATCCAGGCGCGCACGACGCTGATCGAGCGCTTCCCCGAGAGCCCGCTCGCCAAGCGCGCGGTCTATCTCGTCGGCGCGAACTACCACGCGCTCGCGATCTACTCGCGCGCTGCGGACTACTACGAGCAGTTCGCCACTCGTTATCCGGGTGAGGACGGCTCGGAGTGCACCGAGGCGGAGCGCACCGCGGGCACCTGCGCGATCGCGCATGCCGCGCTCGAGAACGCAGTCTTCTTCCGACTCGGTCTCGGCGAGGAAGAGCGCGCCATCGAGGACGTGCGTCTCTACGAGCGCAACTATCGCCGCAGCCGCGCGCGCGAGACCTCGCAGGTCGTGTTCTCGCTCGGGTCGATCTACGAGCGCCAGGGCAACTGGGGCCGCGTGTTCGATCACTACCGCTCGTTCCTGCGCCAGTACGGTCGTCAGGCACTGCCGCACGAAGTGATTCGCGCGAACGTGCAGATGGGCCGCGCGCAGTGGGAGCTCGAGGAGCGCGGTCAGGCGGAGGGCTACTTCCGCACGGCGACGCAGGTCTGGACGCGTGGTGCGGGCGAGGCGATCAACCGCGCCGAGGGCACCGACGAGGAGCGTTCGCTCTGGCTGGCGCGTGCGCGTGACGCGACGAGCGAAGCGCTCTTCTATCTCGCCGAGTACCGGTTCGCCGAGTTCCGCGCGATCCACTTCCCGCGTCTGCCCTCGACCCGCACGCTGGCCTCGGTCACGCGTTGGTCGACGGAGGACCTCGCGCCCTGGCTGCAGCGCAAGCGCGAAGCGCTCGTGACCGCGGAGCAGGCGTACAACCTCATCGCCGAGCTCAACGTGCCGCAGTGGCAGATCGCGGGTGCCGCGCGCATCGGCGAGATGTACCAGCGCATCGTCGACGACATGCGCAGCGCTCCGATCCCCGAGGAGATCGAGCGTGACGACGAGCTCTACGGCATCTACGTCGACGCCCTCGAAGGCGCGCTGAACGGCTCGGGCCCCGGCCCGGATGGTCGTCCTTTCACGCCCGACGACATCGCGTGTCAGCCCGAGTCGACCGAGCCCCAGTGCGTGAACGCGCCGGTGCGCCAGGCGATGAGCAAGTTCGAGTTCTGCCTCACGCTCGCGACGCGCGTGCGCTGGTTCAACGAGTTCTCGCAGCAGTGCGAGGTCCAGCTGAACCGCCTCGATGCGCAGCGTTATCCGCTCGCTGCCGAGCTCCGCGGCACGGCGAGCTTCATCCAGGACCAGATCGCCACGCCCGAGCCGATCGAGCTCACGACGGACGCCGAAGAGGCGGACGCCGAGGGCGCGGCATCGGGTGACGCGGCGGCCACCGGCGGCGGCTCGACCTGAGACCCAGGCGACAGAGAACGAGAAGGAACGGAACGATGCGTACTCTCCGGACCACGATGTTCCTCGCGATCGCGACGGGTCTGCTCGGCGCGATCGCCGCGGGCTGCGGCGGTGGCGGCGGCGCGGGCGGCGGTGGTGGCGAAGGCGGCGGAGGCGGCACTGCGGGCGGCGAGGGCGTGACGACGCCCGCAGGCACCGCGGTGAGCGAGTCCGATCGCCAGCGCTGGTCGGCCGCGATGGAGCTCTTCAACACGTCGGCCGCGGGCGGCTGGACGGAAGAGGAGTGCTCCGCCGTCATCTCGCGCTTCGACGAGGTCAATCGCCAGCACTCGGGCGGGACCTTCACCGAGGCGATCTACATGATCGGCGTGACGCACGAGCGCTGCGGCCACGCGGAGCAGGCGCGCGAGTTCTACAACCGCACGCTGCAGGCGAACGAGCGCTTCTGCGGCGCGCGCGTGGCGCTCGGCGTCGAGCACTATCGCGCGGGCCGCGTGCAGCAGGCGCGCTCGGAGTTCGAGCGCGCGGTGCGCGACGACTCGCGCTGCACCGAGGGCTACACGAACCTCGCGATCCTGCAGCGTCGTGATCCGAGCACGCAGGCGGAGGCGCTGAACAACCTCCGCCGCGCGCTCGCGATCCAGTCGTCGTACCTGCCCGCGTTCAACCAGATGGCGCTGCTCTATCTCGACAGCGCGATCCGCCGCGCGCAGAGCGGCGGCGCCAGCACGGCGACCGTCGCGGGCGGCACCGCGGCGGCGTCGGGCGCGCAGCAGCAACAGCAGCAGGAGGACGAGAGCACCGTCGCCGCGCGTCGTGCGGCGGCGCGTCGTGCGCAGGCCTCGCAGATGCTCGATCTCGCCGAGGTCGTGTGCCGTCAGGCGCAGCTGATCGATGGCGGATACGCCCCGATCTACAACACCTGGGGCCTGATCAACGTCCAGCAGGGCAACATCATCGCGGCCCTCGCGAAGTTCGAGCGAGCGTTCAACCTCGATCCGAACCTCTTCGAGGCCTACATGAACTTCGGCGAGCTGACGCTCTCGTTCCGCGGCTACGAGGACGCGGGCCGCGCGTTCACGCGCGCGACCGAGCTGCGCAGCGACAGCTACGACGCGTGGCTCGGCCTCGGCGCGGCGCTCCGCGGTCTTCGTCAGACCGAGCAGGCGCAGGCGGCGTACGAGCGCGCGATCCAGATCGATGCGAATCGCCCGGAGGCCTATTTCAATCTCGGCCTCCTCTACAACGACTACATGGGTGGCGGTGAGGCGGATCTCCGCCGCGCGCAGCAGTACTATCGCGACTTCGCGCAGCGCGCGGGCACCCGCCCCGAGCTCGCCGACGTCGTGCAGAGCGTGAACCGCACCTGCGGCTGCGAGCACGAGCAGCAGCAGGGTGGCGCGCGTCGCAGCGCGCGTCGTGCTCGCGCCGCGGCGCGTGGCTACGGCCGTCGCCGCGCTTGCACGTCGGGCCGCGTCGAAGCGATCGAGTGCAACATCCGCCTGCAGGCCGAGCTCGCGCAGATGCAGGCCGACGCCGAGCGCATGGCGCGCGAGATCGAGGCGCAGGCCGCGCAGCAGCAGCAGCAGCAGGAACAGCAGGCGACGCCGCCCCCCGAGGGCCAGACGCCGCCGCCCGCGCAGTGATCGTCACGCGCAGGTGATCCGACGAGACGGCCGGTCCCGCGAGGGGCCGGCCGTTTCGCGTTGGAGCGTGTGCCGCGGTGAAGGGCCCTGCGCACACGCGATCACGCTCGAGATCGCGCGTCGGTGAGCACGAGATCGGGGCACGCATCGCGATCACGCGCGCATCGCGCGGCGCGACCCAAACACGTGCGTTCTCGCGCGTCGAAGGCCATTGACCGTCTCGCCAGCCCTTCTGTATTGTGTCGCGCTGTCTCGCGTCCCCGTGATTTCGCGGGGTTCTCGGAGGATCTCCATGCGCAATCTGCTGATGTCCCTGTCCGTTGCCTTCGCCATCTCCGTCGCTTTCGGAGCGAGCGGGTTCGTGGCGCAGGCGAGCGCGCAGGACGGCGAGGCGACCACCTATGACTTCGAGGACGATCTCGTCCAGGGCGATCTCGTTCGCCCCGACGGCGAGCTCCTCAACGTGCGCCGTCGCGGCCGCCGCGCGTCGCTGATCCGAGTCCGGGAGCACTTCATCCCGGAGATGCTGAAGTCGGTCGAGAACCTCTGATTCGCTTCGCCATCGCTCGTACGATTTCGATCGAGCCTTCCGATCGGTGGAACCCGCGGGACGAGCGGGTGTCAGTGACCGAGGCAGGCGCGGCGGGCGTGGGCGAGGGTGCTGGGTCTTCTTCTCCGCAGCGTGTCTTTCGATCTGGGTCCTTTCTAGGAACCGCGTGCCTACCAGGAGGCGGCAGTGAGTCAGGCGAACGGTAAGGTCTCGATGACGTTCCAGATCTTCCACGGGGAAGAGCTGGTCCGCACGGAGACGCTGACCCAGGACATCATCAAGGTCGGCAAGCTGCCTTCGAGCCACCTGCGCATCGAGGACGAGAACGTCTCTCGTATGCACGCGGTGATCGAGGTCACCGGTCCGGACGAGATCTACATCATCGATCTCGGATCGGCCGCGGGCACGATCGTCAACGGCAAGAAGGTCAACAAGACGAAGCTGCAGAACGGCGACGAAGTCGTCCTCGGCGGCACGCGCGTCGTGGTCGAGATCGGCGCCGCCGGTGCCAGCGACGACGACGACATCACGATGATGGCTGCGCGCAGCGAAGTGGTGGCGGCGAAGGCCGCGCCCGAGCCTGCGAAGCCGCCCCCGCCGCCGACCGCGAATCCGTTCGCGGCGCCGGCGACTCCGACTGCGAATCCGTTCGCGGCGGGCGCTGCGCTGCCGAACCCGTTCGCGGCGCCCGCGGCGGCGACCCCCGCGCCCGCGACGCACGGCGGCGGTGGTCACGGCCACGGTCACGACGAGGACGAGGACTCGGAGAACATCCGCTACGGCATCGCCGCGAGCGGTCCTCCGGTGAACCCCGCGGACGTCGAGAGCGCTGCGACGGCGGTCGAGGTCACGCTCATGTGGGGCGACCTCAGCATCCTCCACGTCGCGCACCTCTCGCCGCCGCGCACGTTCTACGTCGGTGAGAAGTCCGCGACGGCCGCGCCCGACTACCTCGTCGGAAGCGAAGTGCTCGGCGCGGATCGCATGCCGCTCGTCGTCGAGGTCGGCGGCAACAGCGCGGTCGTCGTCCCGCAGGGCGCCGAGGGCGCCGTGACCGTCGGCGAGATGTCGATGTCGTGGGACGACCTCAAGGCGCAGGGCAAGCTGCAGCCGTGCTCCGAGATGGCGGGCGCGATGCAGTACGTCCTCCCGCAGGGCGCGCTCGCGAGCGTGAAGTACAAGGGCTTCACGTGGATGGTGAAGCCGACGTCGGCCGGCAAGCGCGTCGGCGTCGGTGGCGGCCCGAGCGTCAACTGGGGCTATCACACCTGGACGGCAGTCTCGCTCGCGGTCCACGCGGCGTTCCTGCTGATGTTCTACTTCCTCCCGCCGCGCCCGGCCTCGCTGTCGCTCGATCTGCTCAACGCGGACTCGCGTCTGGTCCAGTACCTGATGGAGCCGCCGGAGACGCAGGAAGAGGAGACGCCCGACTGGCTCGAGCAGCAGGAGCAGCAGGACGACGCCGAGGGCGGCACCGGCAAGCGTCACAAGGGTGACGAGGGCCAGATGGGCGACGAGAGCGCCCAGAAGTCGAAGAACCGCTACGGCATCGAAGGCCCCGCGGACAACCCGGACCCGCACATGGCGCGCCAGGAGGCTCGTGAGCAGGCGGCGACGGCCGGCGCGATCGGCGTCCTCCAGGCGATGACCGGCGCGTGGAACTCGCCGACGTCGCCGTACGGCCAGGACACCGCGCTCGGCAGCGATCCGATGAGCGCGCTCGGTGCCCTGATGGGTGATCAGATCGGCTCGAACTTCGGCTTCGGCGGCCTCGGTCTCCGCGGCACCGGTCGCGGCGGCGGCGGCACCGGCGAGGGCACGATCGGTCTCGGCAACCTCGGCACGATCGGCCACGGCGCGGGCACCGGCACGGGCTCGGGCTACGGCAGCGGCGCCGGTGGCTTCAGCGGTCGTCGCTCGACGGTTCCGCGCATCCGCACCGGTGATGCAGACGTCCGCGGCTCGCTCTCGCGCGAGGTCATCCGCCGCGTCATCCGCCGTCACATCAACGAGGTCCGCTTCTGCTACGAGCAGGAGCTCGCGAACCGCCCCGACCTCGCGGGCCGCGTGACGGTCAGCTTCATCATCTCGGCGACCGGTGCGGTGCAGACCGCGACGGTGTCGAACACCACGCTCAGCAACGCGCGCGTCGAGGGCTGCATCACGCAGGCAGTTCGTCGCTGGACCTTCCCGGCGCCCGACGGCGGCGGCGTGGTCGGCGTCAACTACCCGTTCGTGCTCGACAGCTCGGGTGGCTGATTCGATCGGGTAGCTGAGTCATCGGGTAGATACGCTACCCAAGGACGAGGAGCGGGGCGGGTCCGAGAGGACCTGCCCCGTTCGCGTTCCGTCGTCTCGATCGAGAGCGCGGTCGCTCGGGTTTCGGCTTGCGTTTGCCCTTGAGACGCGACGCGACGCTCACGTAGTATCGCAACCTCTCCGTGTCCGGGAGGAGTGAATGAGTCGGCTTCGAGCGGTCGCCCTCGCGGCGTTCGTCATGGTCTCGTTGGTCGGTGGTCAGTGCTCGCGCGCACGCGTGGAGTCTCTGACGCGGATGAACGAAGGTGTCGTGCTCGCCGCGCAGAAGCAGTACCTCGCTGCGGTCGAGAAGCTGCAGAGCGCTGCGGCAATCGATCCTACGAACGACCAGGCATATTGGAACCTCGCGATCGTGCACATGGAGATGCAGCGCTTCGATGCCGCTGCGGATGATCTCCGTCGCGCGATCGACATCAATCCTCAGGCTGCCGGCTATCACGAGAAGCTCGGCACGGTGCTCATGGAGCTCGAGCAGTGGGATCAAGCGCGCGAGTCGTTCGAGCGCGCGATCGAGATCGATACCCACCTGTTCAAGGCCTATTACAAGCTCGGTCAGATCGCGGAGCGTCAGGACGATCCGCAGACCGCGCTGCAGCGCTACGACCAGGCCGTTCGTGAAGGTCCGCGCTTCATCCAGGGCTATCGCGCGCTGGGCCGTCTCTACGCGGATCTCGGCTATCAGGGCGAGGCCGTGCAGGTGCTCCAGGCGGGCCTCCAGGTCGTGATCCCGGGCACCGAGGACGAGGCGGAGCTCCACCACCTCCTCGGCACCGTCTACCAGCAGCAGCGCAACTACGACGGTGCCGTCGAGCAGTTCCGCGCCGCGCTGCAGATCCAGCCGGCGATGCGCGAAGCGCTCTTCTCGCTCGGTTGGACGTACGGACTCCAGAACAACCGCGAAGAGGCTCGTCGATACCTCAAGCGGTACATCGATCTCGCCGGTGCCGAGGCGCCGGCGCACTACCTCAAGGCCGCCCAGGATCGCCTGGGCCAGCTCGAGGGCCCCTGAGCGCGCTCTCGAAATATCGATGCTCGGACTCGAGTGCTCGAATCGAGCACTCGAATCCATGAGCATCGGACTCGCAGCGCGCGGATGAGGGTCGGTCTCGGGAGGTCAGAGTGGACGCGGGGAATCAGGTGACGCGAGAGCTGACGGATCAGGATCGGGCGCGGCTTGCCGAGCTCGACGAGGCGATCACGAAGTTCG
This sequence comes from Sandaracinus amylolyticus, assembly GCF_000737325.1. NCBI lineage: Bacteria > Pseudomonadati > Myxococcota > Polyangiales > Sandaracinaceae > Sandaracinus > Sandaracinus amylolyticus. Next base: position 4,852,342 of record NZ_CP011125.1, on the reverse strand, counting down.
AGGGCCAGAAGCGATGGTCCGACGTGATCAAGAGCATCCTCGCGAAGGCCGAGATCGTCGTCGAGCCGAGCGACAAGATCGGACTGCTGTCGCAGGCCGGTCAGATGTACCTCGAGAAGAGCTCGAACCAGGCCGAAGCCATCAAGTGCTTCGAGCAGGTGATCGAGCTCGATCAGCACAACATCGAGGCGCTGACGTCTCTCAAGGAGATGTACGAGAAGCGTCGCGATTGGGAGAAGCTCGTCCGCGCGATGGAGCGCGAGGCCGAGCTCCTCGATCCCGCTGATCGTGGTCTCCGGTACATCGAGATGGCGCAGCTCGCGACCGAGCGTCTGCGCAAGCCGGAGATCTGCATCGATCTCTGGCAGAAAGTCCTCCGCTACGACGGGGAGAACGCGGACGCGCTCGGCGCGCTCGCGGGTCTCTACGAGCGTGCGCGCGAGTGGCAGCCGCTCGCCGACGTGCTCGAGAAGCAGTCGGCGCAGGTGTCGGGTGCGGAGGAGCAGAAGGCGCTGCTCACCAAGCTCGGCATGATCTACGCGGACAAGCTGAACGACGATCGCGGTGCGGTCAGCGCGTTCCAGCGTCTCCTCGCGATCGACCCCGACGATCGCCGCGCGCAGGAGCAGCTCAAGCGTCGCTACGTCGCGCTGAAGGCGTGGGACGATCTCGAGGGCTTCTACCAGGCCACCGGGAAGATCGACGAGCTCATCCGCACGCTCGAGCGCGAGGCCGGCAACAAGGACGCGCCGGCGGCGGAGCAGATCGATCTGATGTTCCGTGTCGCGCGCCTCTGGATGCAGTCGGAGAAGGCCGACCGCGCCGCGCGTGCGTACGAGAAGGTCCTCGACCTCGATCCGACGAGCCACGACGCGGCCGTCGCGCTCGCGCCGCTCTACGAGGCGGCCGGTGACGCGAAGAAGCTCGCGGGCGTGATCGAGGTGCGCCTCGGGCACGTGCAGGATCCCGAGGAGCGCATCGTGCTGCTCCGCGAGGTCGCGGTGCTGTACGAGGAGAAGCTGCGCCGTCCGCAGGACGCGTTCGCGCGCTTCCTCGAGGCGTTCGCGCTCGATCCGATGCGCGAGGTGCTGCGCGAGGACGTCGCGCGGCTCGCGCCCGGCGTCGACGGCTGGGCGCAGGTCATCGCGACGTACCGCACGGCGATCGAGAACGGCACCGACGAGGACGCGACGATCGAGCTGCGCCTCAGCCTCGGTGCGGTGCTCGAGCAGGTCGGGCAGATCGACGAGAGCATCGCGCAGTACCGCGCGGTCTACGACGCGCGCAGCGATCACATGGGCGCGATCGAGGCGCTCGAGCGCCTGTATCGCCAGACCGGTCGTCACTCGGATCTCCTCGAGGTCTACGACCGCCGCATGGAGCTCGAGCAGGATCCCGACGCGCGCCGCCGCATGGCGTACGGGCGGGCCTCGCTGCTCGAGACCGAGATCGCCGACGCCGACAAGGCGATCGACGCGTACCAGTCGATCCTCGCGGAGTGGGGCGACGAGGAGCAGGACGCGTATCGCGCGCTCGACGCGCTCTTCGAGAAGCAGAACCGCTACGGCGATCTCGCAGCGACGCTCGAGCGCCGGATCGATCTGGGTCCCGCGAGCGACGAAGAGCTCGCGTCGCTCAAGTTCCGACTCGCGCGCGTCAGCGAGCTGCACCTCGACGACAAGGCGAAGGCGCTCGAGCTGCTGCGCGAGGTCGTGACGATCGTCCCCGAGCACGACGGCGGTCGCCTCGCGCTCGAGGCGATGCTGAGCGATACGAAGCTCGGCGGCGCGGCGGCGCAGATCCTCGAGCCGATCTACGAAGTGCGCGGCGACTGGACGTCGCTGATCCGCGCGCTCGAGGTGCTCGTCGGCAGCGCGCAGGAGCCGGAACGCAAGCTCGAGCTCCTCACGAAGGTCGGTGAGGTCGCGCTCGTCCAGCTCGAGGACGCGAAGCAGGCGTTCGGCGCGTACTCGCGCGGTCTGCGCGCGGTGCCGGAGCACGAGGAGACGCTGGAGCGTCTCGAGGCGATCGCGCTCGAGCACACGTGGTTCGCGGAGCTCGTGAAGCTCGTCGAGGAGCTCGCGGGCGAGGCGGGTGATCCCGCGCTCGCGCGTCGCCTCTGGATCCGCGCGGCGCGCATGCACGACGCGCAGCTCGGCGCGGTCGACGCGGCGGTCGCGGCGTACGCGAAGGTGCTCGATCAGGAGCCCGGCGACGCGGAGGTCCTCGACGCGCTCGACGAGCTCTATCGCCGCACCGAGCGCTATCGCGATCTCGTCGGCGTGCTGCGCCGCAAGGCGGAGCTCTCGGGCGAGCTCGCGCACCAGGAGCAGCTGCTCTCGCAGGTCGCCGACATCCACGAGCAGATGCTCGGCGAGCCGGCGAGCGCGATCTCGATCTACCGCGAGATCCTCGAGCTCGATCCGACGAGCCGCACCGCGCTCTCGTCGCTCGATCGGCTGTTCGAGAAGCAGGAGCTCTGGAGCGATCTCGCCGACAACATCGGCCGCCAGCTGACGATCGCGGAGGAGCCCGAAGAGCAGACGCGGCTGATGCTGCGCCTCGCGTCGCTGCGCGAGACCCGCATGAGCGCGGTCGAGGCGGCGATCGAGATCTACCGCGAGGTGCTCGAGCGCGACGCGACGAACGCGGAGGCGCTCGCGGCGCTCGAACGTCTGCTCGCGACGCCGGCGCACCAGCCGGTGATCACCGAGATCCTCGAGCCGCTCTATCGCGACGCGAACGAGTTCGCGAAGCTGATCGGGATCCACGAGATCCAGGCGACGATCGCGAGCGCCTCGGAGCGCCGCGTCGAGCTGCTGCACCGGATCGCGGAGCTCTACGAGATCGCGCTCGACGACGCGCCGAAGGCGTTCGAGAGCTTCGCGCGCGCGATCGGCGAGGACGCGAGCAACGCGACCACGCAGGAGCAGCTCGAGCGCATCGCCGGGATGACCGGCGACTACGACGCGCTCGCGGCGGTGTACGAGCACCGCGTCGCGCGCTTCTACGAGGAGAACGAGAGCGGCCGTCCGAGCGAGGAGGAAGTGCCCCTCGCGACGCACCTGCTCACGAAGGCGGCGCAGATCCGCGAGGACAACCTCGCGGACGTCGAGACCGCGATCGCGCACCACCAGCGCGTGCTCGATCTCGACGCGACGCACCTCGGCGCGGCGAGCTCGCTCGAGCGGCTCTTCCAGCAGACGGAGCGCTACGAGCCCCTCGCGCACATCCTCCTCGTGAAGGCGGCGATGCTCGAGTCGCCCGACGAGCAGAAGGAGCACCTCTTCCGCGCGGCGGCGATCCACGAGGATCTGCTCGAGCGTCCGACCGACGCCATCGACGTCTACAAGAAGGTCCTCGACGTCGACTCCGAGGACCTCCAGGCGCTCGACAAGCTCGTCGAGAACTACCTGAAGCTCGAGAAGTGGTCGGAGCTGCTCGACGTCTACACGCGCAAGGCGGACGTCGTCGTCGATCCCGACGAGAAGAAGCGCCTCTACCTCGAGGTCGGCGCGGTCTACGAGCGCGAGCTCAGCGACGGCGCGAAGGCGATCGACACCTACCAGCGCATCCTCGAGATCGATCCCGACGACCTGATGGCGATCGGGCGCCTCGACGCGCTCTATCAGGCTGCCGGCAACTGGCAGGAGCTGCGCTCGATCCTCGAGCGCGAGGCGGAGCTCGCGAGCGATCCGAACGAGGTCATCTCGTATCGGTTCCGCATCGCGGATCTCTACGACCACAAGCTCGACGACGCGGCGCGCGCGGTCGAGGGCTACCAGGAGATCCTCGGCGTCGCGCCGGATCACCAGCCCACGCTCGACGCGCTCGAGGCGATGATCGCGGCGCGCAAGATGCCCGTCGCGGCGGCGCTCGTGCTCGAGCCGATCTACCAGCAGTTCGGCGAGTGGGCGAAGCTCGTCGCGGTCCTCGAGGTGCAGGCCGCGCACGCGGACGACGCGCGCCAGAAGGTCGAGCTCCTGCACCGCATCGCGCAGCTGCAGGAGATCCAGCTCGAGAGCGCTCGCGCGGCGTTCGACGCGTACGCGCGCGCACTGCCGTTCGACAACGGCGATCCGGACACGCTCGGCAACCTCGAGCGCCTCGCCGGTGATCTCGACGCGTTCGGTGAGGTCGCGCGGCTCTACGACATCGAGGTCGAGAAGCTGGCGGATCAGTCCGACCGCCGCGTCGAGCTCGCGCTTCGCGTCGCGCAGCTCTACGAGGTGCAGCTCGGCGACGTCGACTCGGCGATCGTTCGCTACAACGTCGTCGCCGCCGCAGACGAGACGCATCAGCAGGCGATCGAGGCGCTCGATCGTCTGTACGAGGCGACCTCGCGCTGGGGTGAGCTCGCGACGACGCTCGCGAAGGAGATCCAGCTCGCGGCGAGCCCCGAGGCGATGCTCGATCTGCAGTTCCGCCTCGGTCAGGTGCACCAGCTGCACCTCGGCCAGGTCGATCGCGCGATCGAGCAGTACAAGGAGATCCTCGCCGCCGCGCCGGAGCACGCGCCCGCGCTCGACGCGCTCGAGGGCCTCTTCGCCGAGGGCGTGCAGCCGCTCGTGATCGGCGAGATCCTCGAGCCGCTCTACCGCATGCAGGAGGCGTGGGAGCGCCTCATCGGCGTGCAGCAGGCGCTGCTCGAGCACCAGAGCGACGCGCACGAGCGCGTCGCGATGATGCACCGCGTGGCGGAGATCGCGGAGGATCGCGCAGGCGAGCCGCAGATCGCGTTCGAGTGGCACCAGCGCGTGCTCCTCGAGGATCCGCTCAACGAGCAGTCGACCGCGGAGACGGAGCGTCTCGCGGGCCAGCTCGGCAACTGGGAGCAGCTCGCGAGCACGCTCGCGGACGTGCTCGAGCAGCGCGCGACCGCCGAGGTCCGCGTGCCGGTCGGCAAGCGTCTCGCGCGCGTGTACGAGACGGAAGTCGGCGACATCCAGCGCGCGGTCGAGGCGCACCTCTTCGTGCTCGGCGCGTCGCCGAAGGAGCACGAGTCGCTCGAGGCGCTCGATCGCATCTACAGCGAGCACGGCGCGAGCGAGGCGCTCCAGGAGATCCTCGCGAAGCGCATCACGGCGACCGAAGATCCGCGCGACCTGATCGAGCTGCACTTCCGCCGCGCGCAGGTGCTCGAGAACGATCTCGGGCGCATCGACGAGGCGGTCGGCGTCTACACGCACGTGCTCGATCGTCTCGACGCGGAGCACGAGGGATCGATCAAGTCCCTCGCGAACATCTACGTCGAGAAGCAGGACTGGACGAGCCTCTACTCGACGTTCGATCGCGAGCTGAAGGTCGCCCTCGGCGACACCGGGCGCGCCGACGTGCTCGCGAAGATGGCGCGCGTGGCCGAGGATCACCTCGGCGACGACGCACGGGCCATCCAGCTCTGGAAGGACGTGCTCGAGCTGCGCGGCGAGGATCACGAGGCGCTCAACGCGCTCGGTGAGCTCTTCGCGAAGGGCGAGCGCTGGACCGAGCTCGTCGACATCCTCGACCGCGAGGCCGCGATCGTCCTCGAGGACGAGCAGCGCGTTCAGATCTTCGGCGACCTCGGTCGCGTCTGGTACGCGAAGCTCCGCAACGAGCGGAACGCCGTCGACAACTGGCAGCGCGTCCTCGACATCGATCCGACGAACACGACGGCGCTCTTCGCGCTCGCGGAGATCCATCGCGCGGCGGGTCACACCCAGGACCTCGTCGACACGCTGCACCGCGTGATCGACGTCGGCGCCGCGACGCTCGACGACGGCACGCTCGAGACCGTCTACATGCAGCTCGGCGAGCTCTACGAGCGCACGCTGCAGCAGCCGATGGACGCGGTCGACGCCTACAACAAGGCGCTCGATCTGAACCCGCGCAACTTCGCCGCGATGGACGCCCTCGAGGGCATCCACTCGAGCGAGTCGCAGTGGACCGACAAGGTCCAGGTGATGGAGCGCCGCGTCGACGGTCTCGACGACGCAGAGCAGAAGATCACCGTCCTCCTCGCGATCGCGCAGACGTGGGCGGAGAAGCAGGAGGACGCGGACCGCGGCACGAGCGCGTACGACCGCATCCTCGGCCTCGATCCGCGCCACGAGTACGCCTTCGCGAAGCTCGACGAGCTCCACCGCGCCGCTGGGCGCTGGGAGAACCTCGTCGAGATGTACATCACGCGCACCGAGACCGCGGAGAGCACCGCGGAGCGCGTGGATCTCCTGCGCCGCATCGCCGAGGTCCAGGACCAGCGCCTCGACGACAAGCTGCAGGCCTTCGACACGCTCCTCCTCGCGTGGGAGGAGGACTACACCGACAAGAAGACCGCCGACGATCTCGAGAAGGTCACTGCCGCGACGCGGAAGTGGAACGACCTCCTCAACACGGCGAACACCGCGCTCACCGCGACGACCGATCCGAACGTCAAGATCGCGATCTGTCTGCGCTGCGCGAAGTGGTACTCGCTCGAGCTCGGTCACCCCGAGTACGCGATCCCGTACTACCAGCAGATCCAGCAGCTCGATCCGGGCAACGTCCCGGCGCAGCAGCAGCTCGCGGATCTCTATCGCAGCACGCAGCAGTGGCAGCTGCTCGCGCAGACGCTGGGGATCATCGTCGGGCTCACCAACGACCCGCGCGTGAAGGCCGAGACCTTCGTGCAGATGGGTGAGCTCTGCGAGACGCACCTCAACATCGCGGACCAGGCTCGCAGCTACTACCTGCAGGCCGTCGACGCCGACCCGAGCTACGTGCCCGGGCTCGAGGCGCTCGAGAAGGTCTATCGCAACGGTCAGGAGTGGGAGTCGCTCCTCGACATCCAGCAGCGCAAGGTCGGCGCGCTCTCGGACGCCGAGGCGCTGATCGAGGCGAAGCTCGCGGTCGCGGAGACCTACGAGGATCGTCTCGGCAACGTCGAGGAGGCGATCGAGACGTACCGCCAGGTGCTCGAGGCGGACGGGCTCAACCTCCGTGCGCTGAAGGGCCTCGAGCGCCTCTACGCGCAGCGTGAGCGCTGGCAGGACCTGCTCCAGATCCTCGAGCGCCAGTTCGAGGTCGTCACGACCGAGAAGGAGCGCATCACCATCCTCCTGCGCGTCGCGTCGATGTGGGAGGAGGAGTTCGTCAAGCCGGACAAGGCGGCCGAGCGCCTCGAGAAGGTCGTCGAGATCGACTCGGGCAACGACGCTGCGCTGCGTGGCCTCGAGCGCCTCTACCGCAACATGCAGCGGTGGGATCAGCTCATCGACACGTACGAGCGCCACGTCTCGGCGACGCCGGATCGCAACGAGAAGCAGGAGCTGTATCTCGCGATCGGCGACGTGTTCTCGGTCGAGCTGAGCGATCTCGATCGCGCGGTCGACGCGTACCTGAACATCCTCTCGCTGAACGCGAACAACGCGCGCGCGCTCGAGGCGCTCTCGAAGATCTACGAGCGCCGCGGTGATCACGGCCAGGCGTTCGACACGATGCAGCAGCTCTCGCGGCTGCTGAACGATCCGCAGCAGGTCGTCGATCTGCGCTTCCGCATGGGCAAGCTGCTCGACGAGCAGCTCGGCGATCGGAGCGCGGCGGTCGACCAGTACCAGAGCGCGCTCGACGTCGAGCCGGGTCACCTCGCGTCGCTCGAGGCGATGCGGAAGATCCACCTCGACTCGGGCGACTGGCTCGCCGCCGCGAAGGTGCTCGAGCAGGAGTCGCAGTACCAGCAGCAGCCGCGCCTCGTCGCGAAGCTGCTCGTCGAGCTCGGTCGTCTCTACGACGAGCGCCTCGACGAGCACGACCGCGCGATCAACGTGTGGGAGGCCGCGCTCAAGCAGGACGCGGACAACGAGGACGCCGCGCTCCCGCTCGCCGAGGAGTACACGAAGACGCAGCGCTGGGCGGACGCCGTGCCGCTCCTCGATGCGCTCGTGAAGCGCTCGGCGAAGCGCGACGCGTCGGAGCAGCACCGCCTCGCGTTCATGCTCGGTGAAGCGGCGCTGAAGACCGGCGACACCGACGCCGCGATCAAGGCGCTGAGCAAGGCGTCGCAGCTCGATCAGCAGCACCTGCCCACGCTGCTCGCGCTCTCGAGCGCCTACTACCAGGCGTCGAACTGGGATCAGGCGTTCAAGTACTACCAGATGCTCCTCGTCCATCATCGCGATGCGCTCGCGAAGGACGAGATCACCGACGTCTTCTTCAAGCTCGGCGTCGTCAAGCGCGAGCAGGGTGATCGCCGCAAGGCGCTCAACATGTTCGACAAGGCGCTCGAGGAGGACGCGCAGCATCGTCCGACGCTCGAGGCGGTGGTCGGCCTCTACCAGTCGAGCAGCGACTGGGAGCAGGTGATCCACTTCAAGAAGAAGATCCTCGAGCAGCTCGACGGCGAAGAGCGCTTCGCGATGCTCGACGAGATCGGCGACCTCTGGAACGAGAAGCTGCGCAACCCGCAGAAGGCGATCGAGAGCTACGCCGACGCGTCGGAGATGCGCCCGAAGGATCACAAGATCCTTCACAAGCTGCTGATGCTCTACCAGAGCACGAAGCAGTGGGATCAGGCGGTCGAGATCATCCAGCGCGTCAGCGATCTCGACGACCGCGCGTCGGCGAAGTCGAAGTACGCCTACACGATCGCGGTCATCCTCCGCGATGAAGTGAAGGACGCCGACAAGGCGATCGACTACTTCAACAAGTCGCTGGATCTCGACTCGACGCAGCTCAAGGCGTTCGAGGCGATCAACAAGATCCTCAACGCGAAGAAGGACTGGAAGCAGCTCGAGCGTGCGTACCGGAAGATGCTCCTTCGCCTGAAGGACTCGACCGACACGGACCTCAAGTTCAACCTCGCGCACGCGCTCGGCGTCATCTACCGCGACCGCATGAAGCAGCCCGAGCAGGCGGTCGACGTGTTCAAGATCGCCCTCGCGTACCAGCCCGACAACGCGCAGGAGCACCAGATCCTCGCGGAGCTCTACGCGGTGATCCCGGGCCGCACCGACGACGCGATCGCGGAGCACCAGTGGCTGCTCCGTCAGGATCCGTATCGCGTCGACTCGTACCAGGCGCTGTACAAGCTCTATTTCGACGCGCGCCAGTACGACAAGGCGTGGTGCCTCGCGTCGACGCTGGTCTTCCTCAAGAAGGCCGACGCCGAGCAGAACCAGTTCTTCGAGCAGTACCGCCAGAAGGGCCCGATCCGTCCGAGCTCGCGCCTCGACAACGAGCGCTGGCTGAAGGATCTGGCGCATCCGGAGCAGGACCTCGTCACGTCGAAGATCTTCGAGGTGATCTGGCCCGCGGTGCTCAGCCTGAAGGGCAAGGCCGACAAGGACGCGGGCCTCGCGCCCAAGTACCAGGTCGATCCGGCGAACAGCACCGTGACCCTCGCGCGCACCTACGGGTTCGTGGCGCAGGTGCTCGGCATGCAGGCGCCGCGTCTCTTCCTCCGCCAGGACGTGCCCGGCGGGCTCGTGCACCTGCCGGTGTGGCCGCAGGGCTCGCTCTGCGGATCGACGCTGCTGCAGGGGTTCCAGCCGCAGGATCTGATGTTCGTCTGCGGTCGTCACCTCAGCGACTACCGCGGTGAGCACTTCATCCGGACGATGCTCCCGTCGAACTCGGAGCTGAAGACGGTGCTGATGGCGGGCCTCGCGATCGCCGGTCTCGTGCCGGCGAACGACCCCGCGATCCAGACGACGGTGCAGACGCTCGCGCCGAAGCTGAACCCCGCGCAGATCGATGCGCTGCGCTCGCTCGGCAAGCGCTTCCTCGAGGCGGGCGCGCGCACCGACATCAAGCGCTGGCTGCAGTGCGTCGAGCTCACGGCGTGCCGCGCGGGCTTCCTGATCTGCAACGATCTGGAGACCGCCGCGCGCATGGTGACGGCGCTCGGCCCGGCGGGCCCGGTGGACCTGCCGCCGAAGGAGAAGGTGAAGGAGCTCGTGCTCTTCTCGGTCAGCGAGGAGTACTTCCGCCTTCGCCAGGCCCTCGGGATCCAGCTCTCGGTCGCTTGATTCCTCGATGAGCGGCGCGCTGCCTCTTCGTGAGGCGGCGCGCCGTTCGTCTTCCGTCGCGCTATACGAGCACGCGTGGAGATCGAGCTGCCCACGCGCCGTGCGATGCGCCGCTTCGGCGCGCGCCTCGCGTCGCTGCTGCGCGAGGGCGACGTCGTGTTCCTCGAAGGGCCGCTCGGCGCGGGCAAGACGTTCCTCGTGCGCGCGATCGCACGTGGGCTCCGCGTGCCGGAGCGCGAGCCGATCACCTCGCCGACGTTCACGCTCGTGCACGAGATCACGAGCGGGCGCGTCGCGATCACCCACGCGGATCTCTATCGCCTCGACGATCCCGGCGAGCTCGACGCGCTCGGTCTGCCCGAGGCGATCACGCGATCGATCACGATCGTCGAGTGGGGCGCGCGCTTCGCGGAGCATCTCGCGCCCGATGGGATCGTCGTCACGATCGGGGGGCGCGACGCCGCGCGCGGGCGGCACGTGACGATCGCGTCGCGTGGCCCTCGTGGCGTCGCGATCATCGACGCGCTGCGCGCTCCGGAAGCCCAGTGATTCCGGATGCTCGCGCGCCTCGGCGCGCGCGATCGCGAGCACGTGCGCTTCGCCTTGTCAGCACCGCCTCCGGCTGGTAATCCGCGCGCCCGACATGCCGCGTCGTAACGATCTCCGGAAGATCATGCTCCTTGGCTCCGGACCGATCGTGATCGGGCAGGCCTGCGAGTTCGACTACTCCGGGACCCAGGGCGCGAAGGCGCTCAAGGAAGAGGGGTACGAGGTCGTCCTCGTCAACTCGAACCCTGCCACGATCATGACCGATCCCGAGTTCGCGGATCGGACCTACGTCGAGCCGCTCGTCCCCGAGGTCGTCGAGGCGATCGTCGCGCGCGAGAAGCCCGACGCGATCCTGCCCACGCTGGGAGGGCAGACCGCGCTGAACCTCGCGCTCGCGCTGCACAAGAACGGCGCGCTCGAGCGACACGGCGTCGAGCTGCTCGGCGCGAACGTCGATGCCATCAAGAAGGCCGAGGATCGCGAGCTCTTCAAGGCCGCGATGGAGAAGATCGGCCTCGGCGTCGCGAAGGCGCGCGTCGCGCGCACCATCGAGGAAGCGGACGCGGCGGTCGCGGAGATCGGGTTCCCCGTGATCCTTCGCCCGAGCTTCACGATGGGCGGATCGGGCGGCGGCATCGCCTACAACAAGGAAGAGTTCGACCAGGCCATTCGGTGGGCCTTCCAGCAGAGCCCGACGCACGAGTGCCTCGTCGAGGAGAGCGTGCTCGGCTGGAAGGAGTACGAGCTCGAGGTCATCCGCGACAACGCGGACAACTTCTCGGTCATCTGCACGATCGAGAACTTCGACCCGATGGGCGTGCACACCGGTGACTCGATCACCGTCGCGCCCGCGATGACGCTGACCGACAAGGAGTACCAGCGCCTGCGCGACGCAGCGCGAGCGGTCATCACCGAGATCGGCGTCGAGACCGGCGGCTCGAACATCCAGTTCGCGGTCAACCCCGACGACGGCCGCGTGATCGTGATCGAGATGAACCCGCGCGTGTCGCGCTCGAGCGCGCTCGCGTCGAAGGCGACGGGCTATCCGATCGCGCGCATCGCCGCGAAGCTCGCGGTCGGTTATCGCCTCGACGAGCTCAAGAACGCGATCACCGGGACCAGCGCCGCGTTCGAGCCGACGATCGACTACGTCGTCGTGAAGTGGCCGCGCTTCGCGTTCGAGAAGTTCCGCGGCGCCGATCCGCGCCTCACGACGCAGATGAAGTCGGTCGGCGAGGCGATGTCGATCGGGCGCACCTTCAAGGAAGCGTTCCAGAAGGCCGCGCGCTCGCTCGAGATCGGTCGTGACGGGCTCAGCTCGCTGATCGAGAAGGTCGACTATCGCGCGGTGCTCGAGGACGTGCGCCGCATGAAGCAGGCGTCGGTCGGCATCGCGTACGTGCCGCCGCCGGCGCGCGATCCCGCGACGATCCCCGCCGCGACGAGCGAGGAGCTCAAGGAGGCGTTGCTCGAGATCATCGAGACGCCGCTGGCCGATCGCGCGTGGTACCTCGCGGACGCGCTGCGCCTCGGCGCGACCGTCGAGGAGCTGCACCAGGCGACGAAGATCGACCCCTGGTTCCTCGTGCAGATGCGCGAGATCATCGAGGAAGAGAAGTCGCTCGCCGCGAACGCGGGCAAGCCGCTCGACACCGAGGAGCTCGCGCGCGCGAAGTCGCTCGGGTTCAGCGACGCGCGCATCGCGCAGCTGCGCGGCATCGATCGCAACATCGTGCGCGAGACGCGCACGCAGCACGGCGTGCGTCCCATCTACGCGCGCGTCGACACCTGCGCCGCGGAGTTCGTCGCGAAGACGCCGTACCTCTACTCGACGTGGGGGCGCGAGACCGAGTCGGCGCCGACGGACCGCAAGAAGGTGATGATCCTCGGCGGCGGCCCGAACCGGATCGGCCAGGGCATCGAGTTCGACTACTGCTGCGTGCACGCGGCGTTCGCGCTCCGCGAGCTCGGGTTCGAGACCATCATGGTCAACTGCAACCCGGAGACGGTCTCGACCGACTTCGACACGTCGGATCGCCTGTACTTCGAGCCGCTGACGCTCGAGGACGTGCTCGCGATCGTCGACGAGGAGAAGCCCTGGGGCGTGATCGTGCAGTACGGCGGACAGACGCCGCTGAAGCTCGCGCTCGCGCTCGCGAAGGCGGGCGTGCCGATCATCGGCACCAGCGCGGACGCGATCGATCGCGCCGAGGATCGCGAGCGCTTCGACGAGCTGCTCACGAAGCTCGGCCTGCGTCGCCCGCAGGGCGGCATCGCGCGCGGCATCCAGGAGGCGTTCACGATCGCCGAGCGGATCGGCTTCCCCGTCGTCGTGCGTCCGAGCTACGTGCTCGGCGGGCGCGCGATGGAGGTCGTGCACTCGCGCACCGATCTCGCGCAGTACTTCGCGGTCGCGCTCGCAGCGGTCGAGGACGCGGAGAAGCAGACGATCCTCGTCGACGAGTTCCTCAAGGACGCGATCGAGGTCGATGTCGACTGCGTCGCCGACGGCAAGCACGTCGTGATCGGCGGACTGCTGCAGCACATCGAAGAGGCGGGCGTGCACAGCGGCGACTCGTCGCAGGTGCTCCCCGCGCACGCGCTGCCGCCCGAGGTGCTCGCCGCGATCCGGTCGAGCACGCGCGCGCTCGCGCTCGAGCTCGGCGTGATCGGCCTGATGAACGTGCAGTTCGCGGTGCGCGGCAGCGCCGTCTACGTCATCGAGGTCAACCCGCGCGCGTCGCGCACGGTGCCCTTCGTGAGCAAGACGATCGCGGTGCCGCTCGCGAAGATCGGCGCGATGGTGATGGCGGGCAAGACGCTCGCGGAGCTCGGCTTCACGCGCGAGATCGTGCCCACGCACGTCGCGGTGAAGGAGTCGGTCTTCCCGTTCGCGAAGTTCCCCGGTGTCGACACGATCCTCGGCCCGGAGATGCGCTCGACCGGCGAGGTCATGGGCCTCGCGGACAGCTTCCCGATGGCGTTCCTCAAGGCGCAGCTCGCGTCGAGCGGGAACCTGCCCGATCGCGGCCGCGTCTTCGTGAGCGTGCGCGACGAGGACAAGCCCGCGGCCTGCGAGATCGCGTCGCGCCTCGTCGATCTCGGGTTCGTCGTGATCGCGACCGGCGGCACCGCCGACGCGATCGAGCGCGCGGGCGTCGCGTGCGAGCGCGTGAACAAGGTGCGCGAGGGACGCCCGCACATCGTCGATCGCCTCCGCAACGGCGACGTCGCGATGGTCGTGAACACGACCGCGGGCGCGCAGGCGATCCGCGACAGCTACACGCTGCGCCGCCAGACGCTCGTCTCGGGCGTGCCGTACTTCACGACGATCGCGGCCGCGGCCGCGGCGGTGGGGGCGATCGAAGCACGCCGCGAGGCGCCGCTCTCGGTGCGCTCGCTGCAGGAGTACCACGCCGCCACGAAGCGGCCGTCGTTCAAGGTGTCATGATCGCCGCGCGCACGCGCACCGCGTGCGCGGCGATCGTCATCGTCGCGCTGCTCGCCATCGCAGGGATGCCGCCCGGCGCGAGCTCGCAGGCGCAGTCGCGCTCGGAGGCGGTCCACCACCGCCACCTGCGCGTGAGCGCGCCATGGGGCTCCGAGCGCGTGCTCGTGATGTTCCCGAGGCTCGGCGCAGGGCGCGAGATCCCGCGCGATCATCGGTGGTCGGTGCTCGTCGCGCTGCACGGGCAGGGCGAGGCGCGGCGCGGTCCGGAGCGCGGCTACCTCGGTTGGTCGGTCGACTACCGACTGCCGGACGCGTTCGCTGCGCTGCTCCGCGGGCGTCTCCTGCCGCGCGACTACGCGGGCATGGTGCGCCTCGATCACCTCGCGGTCGTCAACGCGGAGCTCGCGCGCAATCGCTTCGAAGGGCTGATGGTCGTGTGCCCGTACACGCCCGATCTGATGCCCGAGGCGCCCGGCAGCGAGCGCATCCGCGCGTGGGGCGACTGGGTCGCGGGATCGATGCTCGAGCAAGTGCGCGAGCAGCTCCCGGGCGCGGCGCACGGTCGTGCATCGACCGGCATCGACGGCGTCTCGCTCGGCGGCATGCTCGCGCTCGAGGTCGGGCTCCGTCATCCGGAGACGTTCTCGACGGTCGGCGCGATGCAGCCCGCGGTGCGCAGCCGCGAGGACGCGATCGCCGCGATCGCATCGGCCGACGGATCGCAGCGCATCCGTCTGCTCACGAGCGATCAGGATCCGTTCCGCGCGCCCACCGAGCAGCTCTCCGAGCGCCTGCGCGCGCGCCACGTCGCGCACGATCTCACCGTCGTTCCCGGGCCTCACGACTACTCGTTCAACCGCGGTCCCGGTGGGCTCGAGATGCTGCTCTTCCACGAGCGCGCGCTGCTCGACGAGCCGCTCTGATCGAGTGTGATCGCGGCCGGATGAAACCTTGCTCGGCGCGCGGGCCCGTCGTATGTCGGAGGCTCGCGTCGCGATAGGTGAGCACCATGGAAAAGGTCCCGATGACACCCGAAGGGCACGCGGCCCTGACGGAGGAGCTCAACCACCTCAAGTCCGTGGAGCGCCCGAAGATCTCGAAGGAGATCGGCGTCGCGCGCGAGCACGGCGACCTGCGCGAGAACGCCGAGTACCACGCGGCGAAAGAGAAGCAGGGCATGATCGAGGCGCGCATCAACGAGATCGAGGACAAGCTCTCGCGCGCCGAGGTGATCGATCCTTCGTCGTTCACCGGCGACAAGGTCCGCTTCGGCGCGCACGTCACGATGGAGGACGTCGACTCCGGCAAGGTCGTCGAGTACCGCATCGTCGGCCCGGACGAAGCCGATCTCGAGAAGGGCACGATCTCGGTCACGTCGCCCGTCGCGCGCGCGCTGATCGGACGCGAGCCGGGCGACGAGGTCACGGTCAACGCGCCCGGCGGCAAGAAGACGTACGAGATCACGAAGGTGCGTTGGCGGTGAGCCAGGAGCGCATCGTGTTCACGCAGGAGATCGCCGCGTCTCCTGATCAAGTCTGGGCTGCGATCAACGATCACGAGGGCATGTCGCGCTGGATGGACGCGCGCGTGACCGTGCTCGCGCGTCGTGACGGCACGGGCGTGGGCACCGTGCGACGCATCCGCGCCCGCGGCGTGGTCACGATCGACGAAGAGGTCGTCTACGCGGACGCGCCCGCCGAGGGGCGCAACGGACGCCTCGTGTACCGCATCGTCCGCGGCGTCCCGGTGAGCTTCCACCGCGGCGAGATGATCGTGGAGAAGCTCGGCGAGCACAGCACGCGGCTCACCTGGGACATCGTGCTCGCGTCACCGATCCCCGGGCTCGCTCGTGTCGCCGGGCTCGCGCTCCGTCCCGCGATCCGCGGTGGGCTCCGGAAGCTCTCGCGACAGCTCGCCTGAAGCGGGCAGCAGCGCGCCGCTCGCGTGCGCGTCGCAGAGCGTGAGCGCGACCTCGGCAGGCACGCCGAGGAACGCCTCGTCGTAGGTGATCGGCGGTCCGTCCTTGCGCTTGATGACGAGCGCGCGATGGATCGCCCAGCCTTCGATCGGCGAGAGACGGCCGCGGGTGTCGATGCTCAGCCGCTGCAGGTTCGACCACCGCACGCGCAGCACGCCGGCGCGCGTGCGCATGAGCAGCTCCGCGGGCGTCATGACCATCGCGAGGCCCTGGCGCGGCGCGATCGAACGGCGCGTGAGCCAGACCCACACGACCGGCGTCAGCACGAGCGCCATGCCCGCGGTGAACACCACGGCTGCGCCGAGCGCATCGCGCTCCTCCGGGCTCGCCCGGAGGAAGCCCTCGACGATCGCGATGCCGAGCAGGACCGTCGCCCACGGGCCGCGGCGAATCCACCCATCGCCGTGCTGGATCACGAGCGTCCCGGGATCGCGGATGCCGCGCGCCGCGTCGTCGTAGACCTTGCTCGCGAGCGAGGCCGGCGCCGGGAACTGCGGCTCCTCGGGGAGCTCGATCACGCCGCGCCACCGCATCAGTCGCTCCGCGAGCACACCCGGCGTCGCGTCGAAGATCGGCGGCAGCTCGACGTGCGTGCGCATCGCGCTCGCGACGACGACGTAGACCGGGCTGTAGCGACGCCCCGCGCTGCGCGACTGCCACACACCGCGCTCGCTCACGCCGACGATCTCGTGCTTGTCGACCGCCGCTTCTTCGTCGGGCAACTGCGCGTAGAGGCCTTCGGGCGCGAGCACGAGCGTGCTGGACGTCGCGCGCGACCACACGCGCACGCGCTGCCACAGCTCGCGCAGGAAGAGCGCGGCGCGCACCGTCATCGCGAGCGCGACGAGGCGCATGAAGAGCGCGAGCGGATCGAGCGGCGTGCCCGCGACCATCTCGCGGAACACCGCGCCTGCCCACGCGATCACCGCGACCATCGTCGCGAGCAGACCACGCACCGACTCCGCGTCGATCAGAGCCGGGCGCTCGCCGCGGATCACCTGCCATCCCGCCGGTGCTTCGCGCGTGCCGCGCGCGACCGCGCGCGCGGTCTCGATCCACTCGCTCACGACGGAGGCTCCTCGCATGCGGGCTCGGCGCCGCACGCACGACAGCGCGCCTCGGCGCGCTCGCAGCGCGCGAGCGCGTCGCGATCTTCACTCTCGCGCGCGAGCTCGCACAGCGCGCTCGTCGCGTCGCAGATCTCGTCGCACGCGCCCGCGCGCATCACGCACTCCTCGTGCGCGTCGCGTGCCGTGGCCGCGTGCTCGATGCGCGCCTCTTCGACCTGGATGCGCGCGAACGTGTCGTCGAGATCGCGGTGCGGCGCGCCGCCACATGCGCAGAGCACGACGAAGCAGAGCGTGAGCACGCGCGAATCCAACTTCGGCGACGTGCCTCGTTTCGGTTGGTCCATTCGGTCCGGTGCGAGGCCGTTTTACAACGCGCCCGAGGTCGGGTACGGGTACAACTTCGGCCTCCGCGCCGCAATCCCCGATGCCGCTCGTCCAGCACGCTCGCCGCGAGCTCCACTTGAAGATCGTCTACTACGGCCCGGGTCTGGGCGGGAAGACGACCAACCTGGAGTACATCCACGCGAACAGCCGGCCCGATCGGCGCGGGAAGCTGATCTCGCTGGCCGCGGAGAGCGAGCGGACGCTGTTCTTCGATCTGCTCCCGGTCGAGCTCGGAGAGTTCAAGGGCTACCAGGTGCGCCTCCACCTGTGCACGGTGCCCGGTCAGATCGCTCACGATCGCACGCGGCAGCTCGTGCTGCGCCACGTCGACGGAATCGTGTTCGTCGTGGACTCGCAGCGCGCGCGCTTCGAGCAGAACATCGAGAGCATCATCAACCTCGAGCAGAACCTGCGGCGCCAGGGCGACGATCCCGATCGGCTGCCGCTCGTCGTGCAGTACAACAAGCGCGATCTGCCGGACGTCTCGAGCGTGGACGAGCTGCGCGAAGCGCTGCGCGTGCCCGCGGGCGTGGCGGAGTTCGAGGCGATCGCGGTGCGCGGCCTGGGCGTGACCGAGACGCTCAAGACGGTGCTGAAGCAGTGCCTCGCGCTCGTCGGTGATCCGACGAAGGCGCGCGAGGGGCGCTCGCCGTCGATCCTCCCGGGCCGGCGTGCATCGATGTACCCGCGCACGTCGACCGAGGAGGGGCCGGCGATCCCGCCGCCGCCGAAGGTGCCGGCGGTCGGCGACGAGGAGTGATGCCCGCGCGGGTGGTGATCGACGGGCGCGCGATCCTGCTCGCGCGCCGCGACGATCTGCCGCTCGGCGAGCGCTGGGATCTGCCGCGCGACGGGGACACGATCGGCGTCGTCGAGCAGCGCGACGAGCTGGTGATCGAGCGCGTCGAGTCCGCGAGCGAGCATCCCGTGGCGCCGCCGCTCGCGTGGCACACGCTCGACGCGCTGCGCGCGCAGTGGGGGAGGGCGGAGATCGCGCTCACGGCTGATGCGGCGAGCGTGGTCCGCGGGATCGCGCGCGATGCGATCGTGCTCGCGCCGATCGAAGGCGAGACGTCGATCGAGATCGCGCCGTCGCTGCGGATGATCGCGGTGCGCACGCCGACGCTCCCGCCCGCGCAGCACACGAACCTCTTCGTGATCGGATCGCGCGACGCGGTCCTGATCGAGCCGGCGACGCCCGATCGCAGTGAGCTCGATCGCGTCGCAGAGTGGGTCGGCGCGCTCGAGGCCACCGGGATCACGCTGCGCGCGATCGCCGCGACCCACCACCACGTCGATCACGTCTCGGGCGCGCGTGCGCTGCGCGACGCGCTCGCTGCGCCGCTGGTCGCGCATCCCGAGACCGCGCGCCGCACCCCGCGCGGGATCACGTTCGAGCCGAGCCTCGCCGACGGCTCGCGGATCGTGCTCGATGGCGGCGAGCCGATCACGCTGCGCGCGGTGCTGACGCCGGGGCACGCGCCGGGGCATCTGTGCTTCCTCGACGAGCGATCGGGCGCGCTCATCGCGGGCGACATGATCGCGGGCGTGGGCACGATCCTGGTGGAGCCCGGCGACGGCGACATGGCGCTCTATCTCGAGTCGCTGCGTCGTCTCGCAGCGCTCGACGCGCGCGCGATCGTGCCCGCGCACGGCGGCGTGATGCGACCGCCGGGGATCGTGCTCGAGCGCTACGTCGAGCACCGGCTCGCGCGCGAGCGCCGCGTGCTCGATGCGCTCACCGCGCACGCGACGCCGGCGCGCCCGGGCGATCTGCTCCCGATGGCCTACGCGGACGCACCGCGATCCGCGTGGCCGCTCGCCGCGCTCTCCACCGAGGCGCACCTGATCAAGCTCGAGCACGACGGTCGCGCGAAGCGCACCGAGCGCGGCTGGGTCGCGGTCTGACTCACCACGCTTCGCGCGCGACGCGCACCCGGAAGGGCTCGCCGTCGCGCTCGAGATCGAGCACCGCGCTCACCCCGTCGGCACCGCGCAGCAGGCGCTCCGCGTCGTCGACGTGCTCGACGAGCTCGCCGTCGATCGCGAGCAGCACGTCGCCCCGTCGCAGTCCGGCCTCGGCCGCACGCCCCGACGCGCGCGCGACGCGCACCGCGCCCTCCGCGTCGTCGACCTCGATCGCGACGCCGCGCCGGATCGCGCGCTCGCTCGCTGCGTCGTCGGGATCGAAGCGCTGGGGAAGACGCATCAGGATCGCGCCGGGATCCCGCATCGCGCGCACCTGGATCGTGTGCGTCACCTCGCCCGCCGCGGGATGCGCCGCGAGGATCACGAGCGATCCCTCGCCGAGCCCATCGAGCACGAAGCGCCCGTGCGCGTCGGTCCGCACGCTGCGCGCCGGATCACCGTCGACGCTCACGCTCGCGCCGCGCACCACCGCGCCCAGCGCGTCGACGACCTCGCCCTCGAGCCGTGCGCCGGGCATCAGTTCGATCGCATCGAGCTCGATCTCTCCGGCGCGCGTCGCGCTCACCGCGAGCTCGCCGCGCCACGCCGCGAACCCGGGCGCGCTCACCGTCGCCGCGTACGTCGCCGGCACGGCGCGCGGGATCACGAACGATCCTTCGCCGTCGCTGCGTGTATCGCGCGCGAGCGGCGGCCCGTCGGCGCGCTCGATCACGATCGACGCGCCCTCGATCGCCTCGCCGCTCATCGCGTCGACGATGCGGCCGCGCACGTTCGCGCCCGCGCGCACGACCACGCGCAGCTCGCCGTCGATCGCGTCGACGTCCACCGGATCACCCTGCGCGTAGTCGGCGTGATCCGCGCTGACACGCCACGGGCCCGGCGGTGCGTCGTCGATCGCGAAGCGTCCGCGCTCGTCACTGAACACCACGCGCGGCGCGCTCTCGCCCGGCGCCATCGACTCGAGCCGCACCTGCACGCTCGCGACCTCGCGCCCGCGCTCGTCGACGGTGCGTCCCTCGATGCGCGGCCCCGGCGCCGGCAACACGACGCGCACCCGCTCGCGCCCGCCCGCGCTCACGTCGACGCGCACCTGCACCGGCGCGCGTCCCGCCACGTTCGCGCGGATCGTCACCGCGCCCGCCACGTCGTCGAGCGCGAAGCGTCCGCTCGCGTCCGACACCGTCACGCGCGGCCAGGGCTCGGCGTCCGAGCGATGCTCGATCATCGCGTTCGCGACCTCGTCGCCGCGCTCGTCGACGACCTCACCCTCGATCCGTCCCGAGGGCTCGAGCACGATCTCGATGCGCTCGCGCTCGCGCCCCGCGCCGACCCACACGCGCTCCGAGCTCCCCGGCGCGAAGCCCGACTTCCGCGCGACGAGCTGTACGTGGCCCGGAGGCACGCCCTCGATGCGGAACGTCCCGTCCGACGCGGTCACGAAGCCCGACGCGATCGCGCCCACCCGCGGCGCGGCGGCGGGTGCCGGCGTGCCCGCGAGCTCCACCGGCGCTTCGTACGCCGCGGGCGCGAGCGGGATCGGCGGCACGTCGCTCGTCACCTCGAGCGCGCCGAGCGACGGCGGAGGCCCCGCGCCGAGCGCCTGCTCGTGCGCGCGGAAGACCTCGGCGCGGAACGCGACGCTCGCGCCGTTCATCGCGATCGGCTGGCGATCGCCCGACTCGCCGAGCACCTCGAGGCGCGCGCCCTCGACCGGCCGGCGCCGCGCATCGAGCACGATCCCGCTCAGCACGGCGCCGCGCTCCATCGTGAGACGGAGCGGCTCGCCGGGCGTCCATCGCGCGCCCACGACGGGCACGTAGCCCTCGGCGTGCACGGTGACGTGATGATCGCCGCTCGCGAGCCCCGCGACGCGGAACGCGCCCTCGCCGTTGCTGCGCAGGGCGCGCGGGGCGATCGCGAGCTCGCCCTCGGCGACGACGATCTCGGCGCCGGCGATCGGCGCGTCGGTCTCGGCGTCGATCACCTGACCGACCATCGTCGCGCCCGGCTCGAGGTGGAACGTGAGGTACGCGCGCCCGCCCGCTTCGACGACGAGCCCGCGTCGTGGCGGCGCCGCGCCGGTGCTCGCGTGGGCTTGCACCTCGTACACGCCCGGCGGGACGTCCTCGAGCACGAAGCGCCCGTCGGCGCCGGTCTCGAGCGTCCGCGCGGGCCACACGCCGCTGCCGGCGAGGACGATCTCGGCGCCCGCGACCGGCGCTCCGTCGACGCCCATCACCTGTCCCGCGACCCGCGCGACGGGCGCGATCGTCAGCACGAGCGCCTCGCTGCTGCCCGGCACGTCGCGCACGGTGCCGGTGGCGCCGAACCCCGACGCGCTCGCGCGCAGCGTCCAGCGCCCCGCGGGCAGCTCGGACAGCGCGAACGCACCATCGGCGCTGCTGCGCACCTCGCGCGTCACGTCGCCGTCGACGTCCTCGCGCACCGCCTGGACGCGCGCATCGGCGATCCCGCGCCCCCCGGGATCCACGACCCGCCCCGAGAGCGCCTGATCACCGCGCGCGGGCCGCGGCCCGACGGGCGCGCCGACCGGCGCTGGCGTGGTCGCCTCGTGCGCGCCGGCCTCCGAGCGCTGCGGCCGCTCGACGGGATCGCCCGGGACGAGCGCGATGGTGGCGGCGAGGAGACCACACGCCGCCAGCGCCGCCCTGCTTCCCGACGCGCGAGGGGCGGGACGGCTCGGGGCGTCACGCTCGGGCGGCGTCGTGCTGTCGTCGGGAGAAGAGCTCATCGAAGGCGAGAGAGGAAGCCTGCCACGCCACTCCGTCGGGCCCAAACGGACGGCGCTCTCGGCGAGATTCCCGGGGGGCCGCAATCACGCGCCAGGCCCCTCCGTCGGTCCACGATCGGAGCGCGCGATCGCCGAGCTCGATCGCCGATCCCAGAATCGATCCGGGCGTGCGTGAGCCTCGGAGACCGGTTTCAGAATCGCTTTCTGGGGTCGCGGACACCCAACGATCGATTTCGAAGTCGATCTCCAGCGTCGCGGACAACGAACGATCGATTTCGGAATCGACCACCGGGGTCACGGGCACCCAAAGATCGATTCTAGAATCGACCTCTGGGGTCACGGACACCCAAGGATCGATCCTGGAATCGTCCCTGGGGTCACGGACACCCGACTCCGCTCCGGGAGCGCACCGAGACGCGAACCGCGAGCGGCTCGCATCGCCCGCGCCCCCGCCGGGGCGCGCCCTTGCGGGCCGTCGCTCCCTCTGCTACCCCTCCGCCCCTCTCGGAGTCGAAGGAAATCATGGCCTACCGCTGTGCCGTCTGCGAAAAGGGCGCCCAGGCAGCCCACAACGTCAGCCACTCGAACCGCAAGTCGCGGAAGTGGCAGCAGCCCAACCTGCAGTCCGTGCACGTCATGATCGACGGCACCCCGAAGCACGTCCGCGTCTGCACGCGCTGCATCCGCTCCGGGAAGATCATCAAGGCCGCGTGACCTCGTTTCCTTCGTGATCGGGGATCGTGAGGGTTCTCGGGTGATGCGTACCCGACCCTCGAGAGGCAGCCCGGTGACCAAGGTGCCGCGTTCCCACGCGGCCGTGCCTCCGGGCTGCGATCCCGACTCCGTGGTGCTCGCGTTCCGCGTGCCCAACGAGCTCGACGGGCAGCGGCTCGATCGCTTCGTGCACTGGCGCATCCCGCGCCTGACGCGCGAGAGAGCGAACGAGATCGTCGTCCACTGCGCGTACCGGGACGACGGCTCGCGCCGCGTCCCGAGCGAGCGCGTGCGCGCCGGCGAGATCGTGCTGCTCGTGCGCGAGCGCTTCGTCGAGCCCGAGACGCCGCAGGAGTTCGGCGTGCTGTACCAGGACGACGCGATCACCGTCGTCGACAAGCCCGCCGGGCTGCCGGTGCATCCGTCGGCGACCTACCACAAGAACACGCTCACCAGCATGCTGCGCGCGCGCTGGGGCGTGGGCGGACCGCACATCTGCCATCGCCTCGATCGCGAGACGAGCGGCGTCGTCGTGTGCGCGATCCCGGGGCCCGACGAGGTCGCGGTGAAGCGCCAGTTCGAGACGCGCGTCGTCGACAAGGAGTACCTCGCGATCGTGCGCGGCCGCGTCGACGCCGACGAGATGCGCATCGATCGCCCGCTGCGCCGCGCCAGCGAGGGCCTGCACCTGCGCATGGAGCCGCACGACGAGGGGCTGCCTGCGCTCACCGAGCTGCGCGTCGTCGAGCGCCGCGGCGATCGCACCCTCGTGCACCTCAAGCCGCACACCGGACGCCAGCACCAGCTCCGGGTGCACCTCGCCGCGATCGGACACCCGATCGTGGGCGACAAGCTCTACGGCCCCGGCACCAGCAGCGAATTCGTCGAGTGGGTCGAGACCGGCATGACCGACTCGCTGCGCGATCGGCTCGGCCACGAGCGCCACGCGCTGCACGCGTATCGCTGCACGATCGAGCATCCGCGCACCGGCGCGCGGATGACGTTCACGGCGCCGCTCGCGTCCGATCTCGAGGCTCTGTGGTCCTCCGTCGAACCTTGACCGCGTCGCGCGCACCGCATACCTCGACCACCATGCGCCAGACCGCACGCGCCCTCCTCGCCGCCACGCTCACCGTCTCCTCGTTCGCGACCGGCTGCGGCGGGCCGAGCACGCCCGTGATCCAGGTGACCGGGCCGTTCACCGACGAGCACGCGGTCGCGTTCGACAACGCCGTCGACTACATCGACGACCCGTCGATCCTCGAGGGCTCGTGGCTGCGCTCGTGGGAGGAGGACATCGATCGCCGCGTGTCGCTCGCCGACGCGGTCGCGCTGGTGACGGTGACGACGCTCCGCACCGACGTCGATCTCGATCGGCACGAGACGCTGCGCCTGGTCGCGCACGTCGATCGCGAGCGCCACGGCGATCTGCCCGACGAGGTCACGCTGACGGTGCGCCAGGCGGACGCGGGCTTCGCGACCGTGCAGGGCAACGACGCGCGCATCCTGAACCAGCGCTTCGTCGCGTTCGTGAAGTGGGCCGACGAAGAGGGACGCGTGATCGCGCGCTGGCACCTCTCGCCCGCGGCGGAGCGCGTGATGCGTCGTGTGAACACGCTCATCGAGCGGCGCCACGTCGATCCCGACGATCGCCGCCGCGTGATCATCCACGAGCACGAGGCGGAGAGCAGCGGCGCCGACGAAGGCGAAGCCGAAGACGACGAGTTCTGACGCTCAGCGGAAGCGCGGGACGCGCGAGACGAAGTCCGCGTCCCCGAGCTCCGCGCAGAGATCGACGAGCGCCGCGCGATCGGCGCCCCGCCACTCGAGATCCTCGAGCGACTCCGCGAGCGGCGCGTCGGTGCGGAGGGTCGCGAGCGTCCGGTAGAGCATCGCGTCGGCGCGTCGCTCGCGCAGGCTCGTCGCGAGCGCGTCCGCGCCGCGCACCGACAGGCCCCACGTCTTCGCGTCGTCGGGGATGTCCTCGAGGCGGCGGAACTTCGCGAGCACCGCCGACGCGCTCTTCTCGCCCCAGCGCGGCACGCCCGGGATGCCGTCCGCGGTGTCGCCCACGAGCGCGAGCCAGTCGGGGATCGACGCGGGCTCGACGCCGAACTTCGCGCGCACGCCGTCGACGTCCATCGTCGTCTTGCGACGTCGGTCGAGGCACACGACCTTCGCGCCGACGCACTGCGCGAGATCCTTGTCGGGTGAGCACAGCACCACGCGCTCGACGTCCGCGCGCGACGCCCATCGCGCGGCGCCCGTCGCGAGCGCGTCGTCGGCCTCGAACTCGATCATCGACCAGGTGACGATCCCGAGCGCGCGCGCCGCGCGCTCGGCGAGCGGGAACTGCGCCCAGAGCGCGGGATCGATCCCGTCGCCGGTCTTGTAGCCGGCGAAGAGCTGATTGCGGAACGACTCGATCACGGTGTCGAACGCGATCGCGACGTGCGTCGCGCCTCCGTCGGCGCGCCCCGGCTCGAGCAGCGCGAGCAGCGTGCGCAGCATCCCGCGCGTCGCGCCGACCTCGCGGCCATGCGCGTCCTTCGAAGAAGGTGCGCCGAAGAACGAGCGGAAGAGCTCGTAGGTCCCGTCGACGAGGTGGATCTGCATCGGAGAGCGCAGCGTGGATCAGCGCGTCGGACCACGCCGCGGATCTGCGACGACGGTCTTCTCGTTGTGGATCGGGTCGTTGGGATCCGCGGACGGCGCGCCACGATTCGCGGTGCCGGGGCGCGCGGCGCGCGGCGGAGGCGGCACGCGCGGCGGAGGCGGAGGCGGACGCTGCGAGCCGCCGGGAGGCTTGGGCGGCGGCGGCGGCGCGGTGACGGGTCGAGCGCCCTTCGTCGTCGACGGGCGCGGGCGCATCGCGGCCGCGAGCTGCTGCGCGCGCGCGTCGAGGATCTCGGTCTTCGCGTGGTGGACCGCGTCGTCGCCGTCGCCCGCGCCTTCCTTCGCCGAGGTCGAGCGCGTCGGGCTCGGGCTGAAGCGGCTGAACGGCGCGTCGGGCCCGAGCGCGCTCGCGATGAGGTTCTTGCCGAGGTCCGCGGGCGCGACCGCGCTCACGTCGACGACGTAGTCCTCCATCGCGCGCAGCTCGCGCTCGATCTCGTCGCGCCACACGCGCTTCATGAACTGCGCGAGCTTGTTGCGGCGATAGCTCGGGTTGTAGCGGCGCAGGAACGTCAGCAGCGCGTTGCGGAACTCGAGCGCGCTCTGGAAGCGCGCCGAGCGCGAGCGCGCCATCGCCTTCTCGATAATCTTCGCGAGCTGCTCGGGGATCGCCGGGCTCACCTCGCGCGCGGGCGTCGGGTTCGCCTCGCGCACCGCGAAGATCAGATCGATCTCGTTCGGCGCGCTGAACGGCGCCTGGTGCGTCGAGAGCTCGTAGAGCACCGAGCCCGCGCTGAACACGTCGCTGCGCCAGTCGAGCTTCCGGCCGAAGGCCTGCTCGGGCGACATGTACTTGACCTTGCCCTTGATGATCCCGGTCTTGGTCTGGATGCGGTTGTGCGTCGCCTTCGCGATCCCGAAGTCGCACAGCTTCACGGTGCCGTCGTAGCCGAGCAGCACGTTCGACGGCGAGAAGTCGCGGTGCACGATGCGCAGCGGCTCGTTCTTCGGATCGCGCGCGACGTGCGCGTGGTGCAGCCCCTCGAGGCTGCGCGCGACCACGTAGACCACGTCGTCGAGCGCGAGGGCGAGCCCTTGCTCCTTCGCCTTCTCGACCGTCGAGCGGAGGTCTTTCCCGTCGACGTACTCCATCGAGATGATGAGCGCGTCGTCGAGCTCGACGAGCTCGTACACCTCGGCGATGTTCGGGTGCTTGAGGTAGCTGACGAGCTTGAACTCGTCGGTGAGCATGTCGACGAACGACTTGTCCTCGCGGAAGTGCGGGAGCAGCCGCTTGATCGCGACGTTGAGCTGGTGTCCGTCGACGTCGTCGAACGTGAATGCCCGGAAGAGCTCGGCCATCCCACCGAACGCGATCCGGTAGGTCAGGTGGTAGCGACCGAGACGGCGCGTCCTGCGCATCGGTCCGTGGAGAGTGCCAGAATCGGCCCCCGATCCGCGAGTGGGTCGTGCGCGCGCGTGCTAGATGACGCGCCGGCATGACCCGCACGCTCACCGGCTCCGAGCGAGATCGATTCGTCGCCGCGCTGCGTCAGGAGATCGGGGACAGCGCGGTCTCGACCGAGCCCGACGATCTCGCGACCTACGGGCGCGACTGGACGAAGGTGTTCGACCCCGCGCCGATGGCGATCGCGTTCCCGCGGCGCACCGAGGACGTCGTCGAGATCGTGCGGCGATGTGCCGACGACGGCATCGCGATCGTGCCGAGCGGCGGGCGCACGGGCTTGGCGGGCGGCGCGGTCGCGGCGCGTGGTGAGCTCGTCGTCTCGACCGAGCGCATGCGTGATCTCGGAGCGGTCGACACGCGCGCGCTCACGCTGCGCGCGCAGGCGGGCGCGGTGACGGCCGCGGTGCACGCGCACTGCGAGCCGCACGGCGTGACGTGGCCCGTCGACTTCGCGAGCAAGGGCAGCTCGCAGATCGGCGGCAACATCGCGACGAACGCCGGCGGCGTGAAGGTGATCCGCTACGGCCTGACGCGTCAGTGGGTGCTCGGCCTCGAGGTGGTCACCGCGAACGGCGACGTGCTCGAGCTCGGCGGCGCGCTCGAGAAGAACAACACCGGGTTCGATCTGCGCCAGCTCTTCATCGGCAGCGAGGGGACGCTCGGGATCATCACCGGCGCGACGCTGAAGCTGACGCGCGTGCCGGGGCACCTCGACGTGCTCTTGTTCGCGGTGCCGGACCTCGCGGGCGTGCTGCGTCTGTTCGATGCGGCGCGCGTCGGGCCCTTCGTGATCAGCGCGTTCGAGTTCTTCACCGATCGCTGCTTCGCGCGCCTCGCGCGGCACCGCGCGCTCTCGATGCCGCTCGAGACTCCGTCGTCGCACTACGTGCTGCTCGAGGTCGAGGCGCACGATCGCGGCGCGCTCGAGCGCTGGCTCGAGTCGCTCTTCGAGCGCGATCTGATCCTCGACGGAACGCTCGCGCAGAGCGCGGGGCAGGGCAGGGCGCTCTGGGAGCTGCGCGAGGGGATCAGCGAGAGCCTCTCGGCGACGGGCATGCCGCACAAGAACGACATCGCGCTGCCGATCGCGACGCTCGACGCGTTCGTGAGCGAGCTCGACGCGGTGTTCACGAAGGAGTGGCCGCGCTTCGAGATCTGCCTGTTCGGGCACATCGGCGACGGCAACCTGCACGTGAACGTGATGAAGCCCGACGACATGCCGAAGGCGGAGTTCCTCGCGCATGCGCACGAGAGCGACGCGGCGATGTTCGAGCTGGTGCGCAAGCACCACGGGAGCATCAGCGCCGAGCACGGCGTCGGGCTGCTCAAGAAGGACTTCCTCGGCTACTCGCGCAGCCCCGCGGAGCTCGAGATGCTGCGCGCGATCAAGCGCACGCTCGATCCCGAGGGTCTGCTGAACCCGGGCAAGATCCTCTGATCGTCGCGCGGGCGCGTCAGGCGTCGTCGTCGCCGCGGCGACGGCGGCCGACGAGCTTGTCGTAGATCACCGGGCCGAGGCTCTCGGTCATCAGGCGCTCGACGTGGTTCGCGATGCGCTCGCGCTCCGCTTCGCTCTCCCAGAGGAAGCCGATGCCCATGCCCGCTTCCTGATCCGACGTCGCCTGCGCGGGCTCGACGATCCACTGGACGCGACCGCGCAGCGCGAGCGGCTCGCCGAGCCCAGGCACGTTCAGCTTGAACACGAAGTCCGTGCCGATCGCGAGCGGCTTGTCGGTGCGGATGAAGGTCCCACCACGGCTGATGTTCTTCGTGTAATCCGCGAAGAACGCGTTCAGTCGCTTGTATTCGACGCTCAGCTCGATCGCCATGCGGGGGGACTGCCGCCGTTCGGCCACGGGCCCGATGATGCATCGAGTTGCAGGCCGTGCGCCATGTTTCGCACATCGTCCGGCCCAAGGTCGACCGCGGGGGGCGTGGTCGGAGCGTGCAGAACGATGGGTGCTCGGTTGTCCCTGCCGCGTGGCTGGCCTACGATGCGTCGCGTTGCCGGAAGGCACGGCGCGGAGGGGTCGCCGTCCCGACCGCGACCGCGTCTCCGACGCGGCGTCGGCAGCGACACCCGCCCGATGGTCGAGCGCCCGATGGTCGAGCCCAACGAGTCCGAGCTGATCGAGCGCGCGAAGCGTGGCGAGAAGGCGGCGTTCGGGCGTCTGCTGCGGATGCACCAGCGGCGCGTGTACGCGTGCGCGATCCACATGCTCGGCGATCGCGGCGAGGCGGAGGACGCGGTGCAGGAGACCTTCCTGCGCGCGTGGCGTGCGATCGATCGGTTCGACGGTCGCGCCGAGCTCTCGACGTGGCTCTACCGCATCTGCATCAACGTCTCGCTCAACACGCTGCGGCGCCGGAAGCGCGTGGACGCCGCGGACATCTCGGATCCGCGAGTGCCCGAGCCGGCGGCGGATCCGACGCAGGGACAGAACGATCCGCGTCATTCGGCGCAGGCGGCGCAGCTCTACGGTCGCCTCGCGAAGGCGCTCGACGACCTCTCGCCCTCGCTGCGCGCGACGGTGGTGCTCGTGCTGCTCGAGGGCGTGCCGCAGAAGGAAGCGAGCGAAGTGCTCGGGTGCTCGGAAGGGACGATCGCGTGGCGCGTGCACGAGGCGCGTCGGCGCTTGCGGCTCGTGCTCGGTGATCATCTCGAGGAGAGCAGCGACGAAGGCGCTGCGGTGAGCGCGGCAGCGACGGGGAGGCGCGCATGAGAGACGATCTCCAGCGGCGCATCTCCGCGGCGCTCGACGCGCCCGGTGGGATCGACGGTGATCCCGGCCTGCGCGAGCTGCTCGACGGTGATCCGCAGGCCGCGGCGTACGCGCACGACGTCGCGCGCCTCGGTCGGCTGATGCGCGAGTGGCCGCTGCCCGAGCCCGACGACGCCGCGTTCGAAGCGCTCGCGTCGCGCATCGAGCAGCGCCTCGACGAGACGCTCCCGCGCGGCGTGGACGTGACCGGCGCGCCGCAGTTCGACGACGACGACGATCTGCGCGACGCGACGGCGGGCTTGCTCGGGCCGGTGATCACGAGCGGCGAGTTCCAGGTCGAAGAGCTCGAGAGCATCCCGCCGGTGGCGCCGGTGGTCGTCGCGAAGGCGACCGGAGCGCCGCCGCCTCCGCCGAGCGCGCGTCCGGTGGCGCCGCCGGTGGCGCGCGAGATCCCGAAGCTCGCGCCCGCGTCGGATCAGGCGAGCGATCGTCTGTCGTTCCCGTCGATTCCTCCCGCGCCCGGCGCGTCGTCGCTGCAGCAGGCGCCGGTGGTCCCGCTGCGCAAGCGCGGTCGATATCAGTGGCTCGCGGGGCTCGCGGCAGCGGCCGCGGTCGGCCTCGGTGTCTTCACCAGCACGCAGATCTACCAGGACGCACCGGGCGCGGAGCGCGCGGCCGTGCCCGCGCAGACGGTCGCGCCCGCCGCGACGCCGACGGTCGCGCCCGAGGAGGCCGCGTATGCGGCGCTCGCGGAGGAGGCGGCGCCCGCGCCGATCACGCCGATGCCGGCCGCGCCGATGCAGCGGCGCGCCGAGCCGATCGGCGCGCCGCAGGCAGCGCCTCCGCCCCCGCCGCGTCCCGGCGCCGCCGCAGCCGCGGCCGAGGGCTACGCGCTCGACGGGCCGCACGGGATGTTGGGCGGCGCGCTCGCGTCGGGCGGCGCCCCTGCCGACGAAGCGCCCGTGCGCGCGCGCGCTCGCCGGGCGCTCGCCAGCGACGACGCGTACGCGCGTGGCGGCGCGGGAGGTGCGGGCGCGCCGGCATCCGTCAGCGAGGCGCCGGCGACCACCGCGACCGCGCGCGCCGATCAGGGGGCAGCTGCGCGCAGCGCCCCGCGCGCGCAGGTCGCCGCTGCGCCCGCCGAAGCGGAGCTCGACGCGGATCTGCCCGCGACGCCCGATCGCGGCGCGGTGCTCGCCGCGATCCAGGCGGTCGAGCCCGCCGTGCGCGCGTGCGCGGAGGCCGAGCACGGTGTCGCGTCGGTGCGCATCGTGGTCGCCGGCACCGGCCGCGTGACCACGGCGACCGTCGGCGGGCAGTTCGCGGGCACGCCGGTCGGGAGCTGCGTCGCGCGCGCCGTGCGCACTGCACGATTCCCGCGCTTCGCGAGCGAGCGCTTCGAGGTCACGTACCCCTTCCAGCTCTGATCGCTGTCGCGCGTTCGGATCAGGTACCTTTCCTCCTCCGTGGGCGAGCCCGTCCTCTTCGGCAGCTACGAGCTGCTCGATCGCATCGCCGAGGGCGGCATGGCCGAGGTGTGGCGCGCGCGCTCGCGCGGTGTCGCCGGCTTCGAGAAGACCGTCGTCATCAAGCGCGTGCTCCCCTCGCTGATGGCGAAGCCAGGCTTCGCGGATCTGCTGATCCGCGAGGCGAAGATCGCCGCGCGGCTCTCGCATCCGCGCATCGTCCAGATCTTCGATCTCGGCGAGGAGAACGGCTCGTACTTCATCGCGATGGAGTACGTGAGCGGGCGCGATCTCGGACAAGCGATGTCGCACCGCGGCGGCCCGCAGGGCGAAGGGCTCTCGCTGCCTCTGCGCGTGTGGATCGTCGCGGAGGTCGCGGGCGCGCTCGACCACGCGCATCGACGTCGCGGCGACGAAGGACGCCCGCTCGCGATCGTGCATCGCGACGTCTCGCCGCAGAACATCCTGCTCGGCTACGAGGGCGAGGTGAAGGTCGCGGACTTCGGCATCGCGCGCGCCGACGAGGCAGGTCTCGGGCGCGGCGAGGACCCGAAGATCCTGCGCGGCAAGTACGCGTACATGTCGCCCGAGCAGGCGCGCGGCGAGCCGCTGGATCGCCGCAGCGACGTGTTCTCGCTCGGCATCGTCCTCTACGAGCTGCTCGTCGGGAAGCGGATGTTCCGCGGGCGCAGCTCGCAGGAGACGCTCGCGATGGTGCGCGCGGCGCAGGTGCCCGAGCTCGACGCCGCGAAGCTGGGCGTCGACGACGCGCTCGCGCGCGTGCTCGCGCGCTGTCTCGCGCCGCAGCGCGACGATCGCTACGCATACGCGAGCGAGCTCTACGCGGATCTCACGCAGTGGCTCTTCCGGCGCGGCGAGCCGGTCGGGCAGCCGATGCTCGCGGCCGCGATGGAGCGGATGTTCCCGCCGGAAGACGCGATGTCGCCGAACAAGCTGCGCGTCGACGTGCTGATGCGCGCGTACCAGGACGCGACGTCGATCAGCCTCGCGGGCGCGTCGCTCGCTGCGCCGGTCGCGGAGGCGAGCACCGACGAAGCGGGCGGGCAGCGCACCGCCGCGATGCCGAGCTCGCGGCGCGTGAAGGTCGAGCGGCGGCGTGTCGCGCTGCTCGCGGTGGAAGAGCGCGACGGAGAGATCGATGCGTTCGCGGCGGCGTGTGACGCGGCCGGCGGGAGCGTGCTCGGGACGCAGCACGGGATGCGGCTCGCGCTGTTCGGGCTCGCGGCCGGGGTGGAGCGCGGCGAGGTGCACGCGGTGCGCGCGGCGCTCGAGCTTCGTCGCGCGCTGCGCGCCGAGGGCGGCGTCGAGCCGGTCCCCGGGATGACCGTGATCGACGGCGAGGCGCGCGTCGTCGAGGGCGTCACGACGGATCCCGAGCCCGAGCTGATCGAGCGTGCGCGCGCGCTGCTCGACGGGGCGATCGGCGGTGAGATCCGCGTCGAGCCCGAGCTCGTCGAGGAGCTCTCGCATCACTTCCGCATGGACGAGCGCCCGATCGTGCCGGGCGCCGGGCGCATTCCGATCGTCGAGGGCTATCGCGCGCGCGCCGAGCGCAACGCGAGCGCGCTACGACGTCGTGCGCCGCTCGTCGGTCGTCGCGACGAGCTGCGCCGGTTGTCCGAGGCGATCGTGGAGGTCGCCGCGGGCGCGCACCGCGTCGTGCATCTCGTCGGGGAGCCCGGCGCGGGCAAGTCGCGGCTGCTCGCGGAGATGCGCGCCCTCGTGACGCCGCGCGACGTGCACGTGGTGACCGGTCGCGCCGACGAGGCGGGCGCGGATCGCCCGTTCGCCGCGCTCGCGGAGCTCGTCGGCGATCTGTGCGGCGTCGAGCCCGACGACACGCCGAGCGAGCGCTTCGCGAAGGTCGAGCGCATCCGCGTGCTCGGCCTCTCGCCGCGCGAGGCGCGGCTCTGCGGCGAGCTGCTGGGCCTCGCGTATCCGGTCGCGCCGATCGAGCGCCCGGGACGTCCTCGCAGCCTCGAGATCGTGGTCGCGATCCGCAAGGCGATCGACGCGCTCGCACACGAGCGGACGGTGCTCGTCGTGCTCGAGGATCTGCAGTGGCTCGACGACTCCACGCGACAGGTGTTGCCGCTGCTGATGCGCGGACTGAGCCGCGCGCGCGTGATGGTGGTGCTCACGCGACGGCCGGGCGCGCTGGTGCCGCACCTGCCGGGGATGATCGTGCGGCTCGCGCCGCTGCCACCCGACGCGGCAGGGCGGCTCTTCGCGGCATCGCTCGGCGCGCGCGCGATCGAGCCCGAGCTGCTCGACGCGATCACGCGCGAGACCGGCGGCAACCCGGAGTGGATCGAGCTCCTCGCGTCCGACGCGCGCGATGCGGCGTCGGTCGCGGTCGACGCGGGCATCGTGAGCGCCGTCGCGCCGCTGCCGACGACGGTGTCGAACGCCGCGCGCAACCGGATCGGCGCGCGGCTCGGTCAGCTCCGGCCGATCGATCGCGCGATGCTCACGACCGCGGCGATGATCGAGCCGCCGATCCCCGTCGATCTGCTGTGCGCGGTCGAAGGGCTGGTCGGCCACACGGGCGTGCCCGCGCTGCGTCGCCTGCTCGCGCGACGGCTGCTCGTGGCGAGCGAGCACGGCGCGAGCGAGCACGAGCCGACCGGCCGATGGGGCGGCGACGACGGCGCAGGCGCGCGGCCCGAGCGCGTGTCGTTCCCCGGCGCGATGATCGCGCGAGCCGTGCGCGACGCGCTCGACGCGCAGGAGCAGCGACGCCTGCATGCGCGTGTGGTCGCGACCCTCGAGCGCATCGGCGCGGCGTCGACGCCCGAGGGGATGCGCCGTCTCGCGTTCCACGCCGCGCGCTCGTTCGATCGCCGTCGCGCGCCCGAGTACCTCGAGGAGGTCGCGGCGCACGCGGAGTCGCGCGGTGCGCCCGGCGAGGCTGCCGACGCGCTCGCCGAAGCCGCGCGCGTCCTGCGCGAAGAGGGCGACGATCGCGAGGGCGATCGCGCCGTCGAGCTCACGCTGCGCGCGTCGAGGCTCGCGATCCAGGGCGGCCAGGTCGAGCGCGCGCGCGCGCTGCTCGACGAGCTCGCGAGCTCGCACGGCGCGCACGGCCGACCTGCGACGCGCATCGCGATCGCGCTGGCGCGCGCCGAGGCGGCGATGCGCGTGGACCACGCAGCCGATGCGCTCGCGGCGCTCGAGGAGATCGATCCCGCGCTCGTGCAGGCGCCCGTCGCGTCGCGCGCGTCGGTGCGGCTCGCCGCTGGGCGCGCGCTGATCGAGCTCGGGCGCACGGACGACGCGATCGCCACGCTGGTCGAGGCGGTCGCCGCGTTCCGCGAAGCGAACGACGGAGCGGGCCGCGGCCATGCGCTCGCCGTGCTCGCGCTCGCCGAGGCGCGCGCCGATCGTGCACGCGCGGCCGACGACACCGCCGAGGAAGCGCTCGCGGTCGCAGCGCGTCTCGGGCACGCCGATCTCCGCTACGCCGCGCTCGCCGCGATGGGCGCGGCCGAAGAGGCCGCCGGCGATCTGCGCGGCGCCGCGGCGCGCACGCGCGAGGCGCTCGAGGTCGCGACGCATGCCGCGCTCGAGGCGGAGCTTCCGGTCGCATCGCTGCGCGCCGCGCTCGCGTCGCTCCGCGCAGGCGAGGGCGTCGAGGCGGCGCAGCGCGCCGAGCAGGCGATCCGCCTCGCCCGGAAGCGCAGGCTCGAGCGCATCGTGCTCCTCGGGAGCGCAGTGCAGGCCACCATCGCGGTGCAGGAGCATCCCGACGCGTCGTTCGTGCCCGCGATCGTGCGCGCGATCGATCGCCTCGAAGCGCTCGGCCGTACCGGCGATGCCGCGCTCGCCGTCGAGCTGCTCGCGCTCGCGCATCGCGCGCTCGGCGACGAAGGCGCGGCGAGCCGTGCGCGCACGCGCGGCGCGGATCTGGCGCGTCGTGCGGGATGGCTCTCGCTCGCGCACACGCTCGAGCGCGCGTCGTCGTCGTGAGCGCGCGTGATCGCGTGCACGATCTCGCGCGATCGCCGTTTGACTCCGAAACGACTGCAACTTAGTCTGCCGGCCCCGCCGAGACCGTGCGGAACAGGCGCGAGCGATGACGGAAGAGAACGGTACCGTGACCACGACCGACGGCGGCGAGCGCAACGCTCCGCCGGCTGAGAACGCGCCCGAGCGCGAGCGCACCGAGGCGACCGCGGTCGAGGCGCAGCACACGCAGTCGAGCGCCGACGAGCAGGGCGAGACCGACGGCGGCGAAGGCGACGAGTCGGAAGGCGAGGGCGAGGCCGCTGTCGAAGGCCAGCCCGGCGCCGAGGGCGCGAAGCGCAAGCGTCGTCGTCGTCGCCGCAAGAAGGGCGCGGGCGAGACGTCGGCGGGCCAGGTCGCGGCCGAGGGCGCGACCGGCGAAGGCGCGACCGAGGGTGGCGCGGCGCAGCCGCAGCAGCCCCGCGAGCCGAAGAAGGAGCCGCACCTCCCGTTCGCGCGCTTCTTCGAGGGACGCGATCGCGGCGATCGCCGCCACGCGTTCTCGGTCGGCGAGATCGTCGCGGGACGCGTGCAGCGCGTCGAGCACGGCGCGTCGGTGATCGACCTCTTCGGCAAGGCGACGGCGTTCGCGCTCGCGAACGAGCCTCGCGAGGTCCCGATGCCCGCGCCGGGCACCGAGGCCGTCGAGACCGAGGAGAGCGAAGAGGCCGCGAGCGCGAACCTCGCGCAGGTCGGCGACGCGGCGGCGCACTTCGAGGGCGCGGTCGGCATGCCGGCGAGCGAGGCGCTCCCCGAGCAGCCGGCGCCGGAGGGCGAGCAGCCCGTCGGCCCCGGGCCCGACGGCATCTGGGGCACCGCGGACGATGCGCCCGCGTCGGTCGACGCCGCGCGCGTCGCCGCGGCGGCGCACGAGCTCTCGGCGCTCGGCGGCCCGCAGGAAGAAGGTCAGCCCGCGAGCGCGAGCGAGGCCGGCGGCGTGGAAGCGCCCGAAGAAGCCGCGCCCGAGGCGCCCGAGGAGGAAGCCGCGCTGCTCGAGGTGGGCACGATCTTCCGCGGTCGCGTCGCGGCCGTCGCGGAGAGCGGCCACGTCGCGATCCACAACAAGCTCGCGACCCGCGCCGAGGCGCGCCTCAAGCTCGCGAAGGCGCGCGAGGAGCACCGCCGCGTGTGGGGCCTCGTGTACGGCTTCAACCGCGGTGGCTTCGACGTGCTCGTCGAGGGCGTTCGCGCGTTCTGCCCGGTCTCGGGCATGACGACCGAGCACCTCGAGGATCCCGAGACGCTGCTCGGCCGTCGGCTCGAGTTCTCGGTGCAGCAGGCGAAGAGCGGCCATCAGGGCATCGTCGTCTCGCGCCGCTCGATCCTCGAGAAGGAAGCGCGCAAGCGCGCGAAGGAGCTGCGCCGCTCGCTGCAGCCTGGCCAGCGCCTCAAGGGCCGCGTCACGCAGGTGCGCGACTTCGGCGTGTTCGTCGACCTCGGCGGCGTCGAGGGCCTCGTGCACATGAGCGAGCTCTCGTGGGATCGCGCGGTTCGTCCGAGCGACGCCGCGAAGCCCGGCGACGAGGTCGAGGTGCAGGTGCTGCGCGTGACCGAGCCGCAGGGCCGCAAGGACCGCGACGGTCGCATCGCGCTCTCGCTCAAGGCGCTCGCGGCGGACCCGTGGGACGTGCACCTGCAGGGCCTCGAGGAGGGCCAGGCGCGCAAGGGCAAGGTCACGCGCACCGCGGAGTTCGGCGCGTTCGTCGAGCTCGCGCCGGGCGTCGAGGGCCTGCTCCACGTGACGGAGCTCGGGCGCGACCTCAAGCACGCGAACGAGCGCATCAAGGAGGGCGAAGAGGTCTTCGTCGTCGTCGAGCGTCTCGACAAGCGCGCGCGCCGCATCTCGCTCTCGAAGATGAGCGACGCCGACGCGAAGCTGTTCCAGGAGGGACAGCTCGAGACGGGCGGCGGCGGCAAGGTCGTGCGTCCGGGCGCGAACCTCAAGGTCAAGGTCGAGCGCGTCGAGCCCGGCGGCCTGCACGTGCAGGTCGAGGGCGTGCTCGGCCGTCGCGGCCGCGGGTTCATCCCGAACGTCGAGATGGCGACCGAGCGCGGCACCGATCACCGCAAGAAGTTCCCGCCGGGCACCGAGCTCGACGTGAAGGTGATCGGCACCGATCGCGACGGCGGCCTGCGCCTCTCGCGCAAGGCGCTCCAGCAGGACGAGGAGCGCCGCGCGATCCAGGACTATCGCAAGGACGCGGCGCGCAAGGGCTTCGGCACCTTCGGCGACCTGCTGAAGAGCAAGCTCGGAAAGCGCTGATCGCGCTTGCGCGAGGGCCGGCCGTGCAGTAAGTAGCCGGTCCCTCGCGCAGCACCAGATGCGAGCAGGATCGGGCGTTTAACTCAGTGGTAGAGTGCCACCTTCACACGGTGGAAGTCGCTGGTTCAAATCCAGCAACGCCCAGACAGTGAAACGGGGCTCGTAGCGTCAGCGCGCTACGGGCCCTTCGTCTTTCCGTCCCGTCGCTTCTCCAGCCGTTCGTCTCTCCGCTTCGTCGGGCACGTCCTCGACGCGCGTGAGAACGAGCGCGCCGCGCGCGCGGAAGCGCTCCACCTCGTCGTCCGCGCCCTTCGACGGACCGCCGACACGCAGCACCGCGTCGCAGCGCTCGGTGAGCGCGAGCGAGACCGGCATCATCAGCTCGTCGAAGCACTGCGCGCCTGCGACCGCGATCATCGGCAGCGCCATGTTCACGCCGATGATCGGCACGTGACCGCGCCGGAAGACCTCGACCGCCGCTTCGTTCATCACGTCGAGGTTGCGCTGCCGATCCGCGTCGCTCCGCGCGCCCGACGTGTACGGCCCCGAGATCATGATCCACATGTCGAGCCGTACGCCCGCGCGCGCTCGATCATCCCGGCGCTTCGTGCGCGTGCTCGTGGGCCTCCTCGACGGTCTCGACCGTGCCGCGACGCTGCAGCACCGTCATCGCGGTCCAGCAGAACAGCGCCCACGCGAGCCCGAGCGTCCATCCCGCGAGCACGTCGCTCGGAAAGTGCACGCCGAGCGCGACGCGGCTCACCCCGACGAGGAACGTGACGAGCGCCGCGACGCCGACGATGTACGCGCGCAGCCGGCGTCGCTCGACGAGCCGCGCGAGCAGCGCTGCGAGCGTCAGATAGACGACCGCCGAGAGCGCCGAGTGCCCGCTCGGAAAGCTCGTCGTGCTCACGATCGCATCCGCGACGAGACGCGGTCGCTCGCGCGCGAAGAGCTCCTTCAGCAAGAAGGTCCACGCCGTGCCGCCGAGCGCCGCGACGAGCACCAGCACCACCGCGCGATGCAGCTTCGAGAGCGCGAGGAACCCGACCACCGCGGTGGTCACGAGGGTGAGCACCGTGATCGATCCCAGCGCCGTGACGTCGCGCGCGATCTCGCCGAGCGTCGTCGAGCCCGCGACCTCGCGCGGCGCGTCGGGCTCGCGCACCCATCGGATCACCGCGTCGTCGAAGACCTGCGTCCCGCCTTCGCCGACCTCGTCCGCGACCCACGCGAACACCCAGAGGGCCGAGACCGTCGCGAGCATCACGAGGAGCAGGCGCAGATCGGTGGGCCGCAGCTTCATGCGCCACCTCGCGCGGCGCGTCGTCGTCGCGTGACCTCCACGCTCTCGCTCATGAGCGCCGATCGCGCGAGCCCAACGAGAGACGTGAACGTGCTCGGCGAGGCGCGCGGAACCGTGGCCGCACGCCTCGCCGAGGGTGATTGGTGGCGTGGCACCGCGCCGTGTCCTGGCCAGGCGCCCCGGTGCTCGCCGCGCACTCAACTAGCCGCAGCTCACCGTGACGACAAGCGACGCGTCGGCGACGTGCGGGCGACGGCTCTCGGGCGTGTGGTAGGGTCGCGACGTGCGCTTCGTTCGCTGCCTCACGTCCGCACCGCTCGTCCGATCCGCGCTCACCGTGCTCTCGCTCTCGGGCCTGGTCGGCGGCTGCGGCGGTGGCGAGCACGCCGACCTCCGCATCGAGCTCGCGCCCACACCCGAGCCCGGCAGCACCGATGGCGATCGCGAGTGCGAGCCCGGCTCCGACGCGGCGTTGCCCGCCGAGGTCGATTGCGTGACGGTCACCGCGTGCCGGCGCGAGGGCGCGAGCTGCCTTCCCGTCGAGGTGCTGCGCCCGTCGGACTCGCGCGACGCGCGCACGACCGAGCTGCGCTTCCCACGCGAAGGCACGGGCGGTGATCTCGCGTTCGATCTCGCGCTCGAGGAGGGCGCCGATCACGAGATCGAGCTCCGCGCGTACGCCGACGGAGTGCCCTACGCGCGCGGTCGCGCCGAGGGAGTGCGCGCGGGGCAGGACACGATTCGGGTGCGGCTCGAGCCCTACGGCGTGTGGTCGTGCGCGCCGCCGCGCGACGACGGAAGCGCACCTGTCGCACGCGCGCTGCACGCCGCGGTGGCGGTGCCCAACGGCGACGTGCTGCTCGTCGGCGGCGTCACCGGCGAGTCGGTGCAGGCGCTCTCGGTCGAGGGGGGCGCGCTGCTGCAGCGCACGATCGAGGTCTACGACGCGTCGGAGGCGCGCTTCGTCCAGATCGACGTGACCGATCACGACGGCAGCGAGGGATTCGGCGCGGTGTTCCATCGCGCGCTGTTCCTCGACACGCTCGCCGACGGTCGCTACCGCGTGCGCGTCATCGGCGGGTTCACCGCGCGCGATCAGCCCGGCGCGCGCTTCGACGCGATCCAGGGCCTCACGAACTACAGCTCGCCGATGCTTCCCGGCGCGCGCGCCGAGCATCGCGACTCCGTCGATCTCCTTTACGATCCGCGCACCCGCGCGATCGAGGTGCAGCTCGTCGATCCCGGCGTGGTGCGCCGCGCAGGGATGAACGGCGTGAGCGAGCCGGACGCGTCGGGGCTCGTGGTGGTCGCGCTCGGGCTTCTCGATGGCGGCGGCACTGCGCTGCGCCCGAGCCCGATGATCTCGGGCCAGTGGTACTCGCTCGCGCGTCAGGTCTCGCCCGTGACGGCGATGCCGATGCTCGCGCCGCGCTTCGGGCACACCGCGTCGCGCCTCTCCGACGCGAGCGTGCTGGTGTGGGGCGGCGACGTGACCCAGGCGACCGTCGAGGACGTCGCGGCGAACGCAGGCGAGGTGCTCGGCAGCGGCGCACGCGCGATCGCGAGCACGCCGGATCTGCCGCCGCCGACGGCGTTCCACACCGCGACCGCGATCCGCGGCGGCGTGCTGATCGCGGGCGGAATGGAGATCGCGCCGGTCGCGGGGATGTCCGGCGGCGTCAGCACCACCGCATCGACGCGCCCGCTCACCGTGATCTCCGCGGACGGCGACGGAATGCTGCGCGGCGTCCCGGTGAGCTACGACGCGACCGCGTGGCCCACGCCGAGCATCCATGCGGCGACCGCGCTGCCCGGCGGCTCGGTGATCGTCAGCGGCGGCGCGCTGCGCACGATGCCAGCGGGCGCGCCGTCTCCGTCGCACCTCTGGGCGACGGACGCGGTGCTGCTCGTGTCGCGCGACGAGGCCGACGCGTACGTCGCGCAGACGCTCGCGCGCATGATCGGAGCGCGCTGGGGACACGCGATCACGCCGCTGTCCGGCGGGCGCGTGCTCGTCACCGGCGGCTTCGTGCGCGACGGCGGCACCCTGCGCGCGATCTCGAGCGGCGAGACGTTCATCGTCGAGCCGGCGCCGCCGCCGATCTCGAGCTGCGAGGGGCAGACGAGCGGCGATGCGGGCACGCAGGACGGCGGCGTCGCCGGCGACGCGTCGATCGCGCCCGACGGGGCCATCTCCGACGACGCGAGCGTGCCTTCCGACGACGCCGCGATCACGCCCGCGGACGACGCGGGAGCGTGACTTCGCGCCACGTGCGCGCGCGCTCCCGACAGCCTTGACGCCGCCGCGACGCGGGTGCCAAAGACCGTGCTCCAGCACGGAGGAACCATGTCGAAGCGTGAGGTCTTCATCGTCGCCGCCGCTCGCACGCCGATCGGCTCGTTCCAGGGCGCGCTCGCGGAGGTCCCCGCCGTGCGTCTCGGGGCGACCGCCATCAGCGCCGCGCTCGCGCGCTCGGGCCTGAGCGCGGACGACGTGCAGGAGACCTACATGGGCAACGTGCTGACGGCGGGTGAGGGCCAGGCGCCCGCGCGTCAGGCCGCGCGCTTCGCGGGCATTCCCGATCGCGTCCCCGCCACCACCGTCGGCAAGGTGTGCGGCTCGGGCCTCCAGGCCGTGATCCTCGGCACGAAGTCGATCCTGCTCGGCGACGCCGACGTGGTCGTCGCAGGCGGCATGGAGTCGATGAGCCAGGCGCCGTACCTCCTGCCCCAGGCGCGCGGCGGCTTCCGCATGGGCAACGGGCAGGTCGTGGACTCCATGATCCACGACGGCCTGTGGGACCCGTACAAGAACTTCCACATGGGCGTCGCGGGCGAGCTCTGCGTGAAGGAGAACGGCTTCACGCGGAAGGAGCAGGACGACTTCGCGATGCAGTCGTACCAGCGCGCGCTCTCCGCGATGGAGAAGGGCGAGTTCGCCGCCGAGATCGCCGAGGTGCGCATCGAGGGCAAGAAGGGCGACGCGGTCGTCGTGAAGGAAGACGAGGAGCCGCGCCGGGCGAAGCTCGACAAGATGGGCTCGCTCAAGCCCGCCTTCGATCCCAAGGAGGGCACGATCACCGCGGCGAACGCGTCGAAGATCAACGACGGCGCGTCGGCGGTGATCCTCGCGAGCGGCGAGACCGTGAAGAAGAAGGGCCTCACGCCGATCGCGCGCGTGGTGGGCTACGGCGCGCACGCGCAGGCGCCCGAGTGGTTCACGACGGCACCCGTCGGCGCGATCGAGAACGCGCTCGCGCGCACCGGGCTCGCGGTCGGCGACGTCGATCTGTTCGAGGTCAACGAGGCGTTCGCGGTGGTCGCGATGGTGACCGCGAAGAAGGCGGGCATCGATCCCGCGAAGATGAACGTGCGCGGCGGCGCGGTCGCGCTCGGGCACCCGATCGGCGCGAGCGGCGCGCGCGTGCTGACGACGCTCGTGCACGCGATGAAGGATCGCAGCGCGAAGCGCGGCCTCGCGACGCTGTGCATCGGCGGCGGCGAGGCGGTCGCGGTCATCGTCGAGCGCGTGTGAGCGCGAGGAGGCGAGGGCGCGAGCGGAGCCTCGCGCTCTCGTGATCGTCGTGGACGCGGTGATCGGCGCGTGGGCGAAGTTCCGGGTGTCGCGCTCGCTCGAGCCGAGCGGGCGCGAGGACACGGTCGATCTCGACGAGCTCTGCGCGCAGCTGCGCGAGGTGTTCGTGCGTCGCGCCGGGGGCGACGCGGCCTCGCGCTTCGCGCTCCCGGAGTCGCTCCGCAGCTGGATCGAGCTCGCGGGCGCCACCGCGTGGAGCGATCCGGACGGCTGGGTCTGGCTCGGCGCGGCGCGCGATCTCGCGCGGATGATCGACGAGCGCTGCGACATGCTCGGCATCGAGGTGCCGGCGCGGCGCGAGCTCTGGCTCGTGATCGGCTCGTGGTCGGACGCGCACGACTGGATGATCTGCGTCGATCGCGGCTCGTCTCGCTTCGGCGTCGTCGCCGACTGGAACGACACCCATCCGTGGTGGGACGCGAGCGCCGAGCCGGAGCGGACGTGGCCCGATCTCGTCGCGTTCTTCGCACGCGCCGACCTCGACGAGGAATCCGAGGAGGACGACGCCTGAGCGTGTGATCGCGCTCTTGTTCGGCCCCGGACCTTCGGTGATCCTGGGCGCCGACATGGGCGCGGTCCCCGTCTCGATCGGATCTCTCGCCGGCGTGCGCGAGCTCGCCTCGATGCGCCGCGACGAGCTCGTCGCGATGGGCGAGGAGACGGCGGATCTCGCGCGCGTCGTCGACCTCGGGGTGCCCTTCGGCGCGATCTGGGTCATCGGGCTCTCCGACGACGCCGAGGGCAAGACGCTCGCGGCGGTGACCGCGGCCCTCGCGCTCGATCTCGCGCGCCCGGTCGTCGAGCTCGGCGCGTTCTTCCGGACCCACGCGCTCGCATCGCGCTGCCGCAGGCTCTGGCCCGCGACGATCGCGCTGCGCCGCGGTGACGACGTGCGCGCCCGCGTGCACGAGCTCTTCCGCGTGCTCGAGTCGCGCGAGATGCTCGTCGCGATCGGGGGCGTCACCGTCGCCGGCGCGCGCACCGAGGTCGGCGTGCGCGTGACGGTGCGAGACGAGGGCGCGAGCGGTGTCGCGGCGAGCGTCGATCCGCGCACCGGTGACCCCGACGTCGTCGCCGTGTGGTCGGAGCGCGGCGCGCCCGCGCTGCTCGATCGCAAGACGATGCGGCCCCTGAGCGACGCGCCGAGCGATCTGCGCGCCGACGTCGTCGAGCGCGCCGCCGATCTCGCCGATCGCGCGCAGCTCGCGCTCGGTCGTCCGGTGGAGCTCGCGTTCGGTCACCTGCGCGGACGGCTCGTCGTGCTCGGCGTGCGCCCGCTCGCGCTCGCGCCGTGCTTCACCGAGGCGCCGTACCGCCGCGTCGCGCTGCTCACCGCGGACGAAGGGCCGATCGCGCCGCTCGCGATCGACGCGCTCGATCGCGCGCTGCGCCGCGCCGACGACGATGCGCCGCGCGTCCTGCGCATCTACGCGCGCGCCTACCGTCGCGTCGAAGCGCGC
This sequence comes from Sandaracinus amylolyticus, assembly GCF_000737325.1. Classification (NCBI taxonomy): domain Bacteria; kingdom Pseudomonadati; phylum Myxococcota; order Polyangiales; family Sandaracinaceae; genus Sandaracinus; species Sandaracinus amylolyticus. The sequence goes on along the minus strand of NZ_CP011125.1, from coordinate 4,808,609 downwards.
ATGCCAGGCGCGCCCGCGATCGACGGTGCGTCCGCGCTCGCGCGCGCCACGCAGATCGCGTCGGACCTCACGCGTCCGGTCGCCGCGGTGCGCGCGTTCGAGGAGTCGCTCGAGGCGCGCCTCGACGAGATCGATCGTGCCGCCGCGGATGCACGCACCGGCGTCGAGATGCTCGCCGGGCTGCGCGAGCACCAGCGCGTCGTCGTCGATGCGCTCTCGCTGCTCGAGAGCGCGCGCGTCGCGACGCTCACCGCGGTCTCGGTGCTCGAGGCGACGTGCGGCACGCTCCCGCGCGAGGCGGTGCACGCGCTCGCCGCGCTGCGCCGGACCCGCGCGCGTCGTCGCGTCGACGAGCGGCTGCTCCGTCTCGCGCGTCATCTCGTCGATCAGCTCGGCGAGATCCCCGAGGCGCACCGGGTCCCCGCGGCGCTTCGTCGCCGCTGGGACGAGGTGAAGCTCGAGCTGCGCGACGTCCGGCCGATCGGCGTCGACGTGCGCCCGCTGCCGTACGGCGCGAGCGATGCCGCGCTGCGCTCCGCGCTGATCGACGCGCTCCGCACGGTCACCGACGCCGAGGAGACCGCGCGTCGCGAGGCCGTTCGTCGTCTGCTCGCGACGGCGCGCGGTCGTCCGCTCGGCCGGATGCGCGAGGGCATCGCGGGCACGCTCTCGATGGGCCTCGCCCAGCTCGCGGACATCAAGGGCCGCATGGGCGAGGCGCTCGCGATCGCGCTGCTGCGGCTGCGCGCGTCCGCCTCGAACGTCGGCGCGCACCTCGTCGATCACGGCATGCTCGACGATCCCGACGACGCGCTCTACCTCGGCCTCGGGGAGATCGAAGAGGCGGTCGGCGGCGAGCCCGGCGCGTACGCCTCGCGCGTGCGGCTGCGCCGCGAGGCCGACCTGCGGTGGCGCGCGCTCGAGGCGCCGCGCCGGCTCGCCGCGCGCGCGTGAGCGGCACGCTCAGGTCCCCAGCGCGCCCTCTGCCTCGATCAGGCGGATCATCCACGCGCGGATGCGCGGCCAACCGTGGATACCGACCGAGTTCGTCTCCTCGTAGTGATCACCCGGCGCTTCGTTCACGTACGGCACGCCGGCGCCCAGCTCGTAGTCGAAGTCGGGCACGAAGTATCCGAGGAAGTCGTTCGTGAGCCCGAGCAGCCACACCTGCTCCGCGTCGGGGCGACGCTCGAGCAGACGATCGCGGAGGAACGGTCCGCTCGGCGCCATCGAGAGATCCGGCGGGTTCTCGTCGTCTTCGTCGATGAGCGCGTCGCAGCCGCCCGGCGTGTAGTCGCACGGCGCTTCGTAGCCGCCGACGAGCTCCGCGGGATCGAGCTCGCCCGGCGCGGTCAGCATCGTCGCGCGGCCCACGTCGATCAGCGCGAGCTCGGTGAGCACGTCGGGCACGTTCCCGTAGCGCTCTCCGATGCGGCGCGTCTCGTCGTAGTTGTAGAGCGCGCGCACGAACACCCCGGCGCCGTACGCGATCTGGTAGCGGAGGTTCTCGACGGTCACGTAGACCTGCAGGCGATGGAACGCGAGGTCCGCGCTCTCCTCGAGCGTCGTGCCCTCGCCGCGGATCGCGTCGAGCGCGATCACGCCGAGCTGCGTGCCCACCACCGCCGCGTGCTCGTCGCCGTCGTCGCCCTCGAGCGCGGTGCCGTCCCAGCGCTCGATGCGCAGCCCGTTCGGGCCGATCTGCGATCCGAGCGCGCCGTTCACGAACACCGTCACGCCGCCGACGCCCGCGACCGGCGTGCCTTCGGGCCCGACCTCGACGCCTTCCTCGATGACCTCGCGCATCCAGTGCGGCCAGTCGCTCGAGAGGCGCGGGTTGCGCGAGCCCTGGTACTCGGGGTGCGACGCGAAGTTGATCATCGTCCCGATGGTGGTGCCGCTCCCGGGTGTCGCGACGTCCGCGGTGCCGTGCGCGACGAAGCGCAGGATGCGGATCTCGTCGTCGATCACGTTCGGATCGCGGTTGTCCCCGACCCAGCGGCGCACGTCGCCGCGATCGCGCAGGCGGACGTCGGCGTACTGCACGTTCGCGCGCTGCATGCCGGCGAGCGCCTGCTCGATCGCGGCGACGCTCTGCTCGCGGACGTAGCGCTGGTAGTCGTCGGAGATCCCGGTGTCGTTGAGCGTCGGGCCCCAGATGCCGATCGTGTCGCGCGCCTGGTGCACGTGCGTCGCGGAGACGACGACGTAGTCGACGTCGAGCCCTGCGGCGTCGACGGCGTCGCGGATCAGCAGGTTCTCGTCGAGGAACCAGCCGACCACGTCGAGCGCGACGAACGCGATCGTGACGTCGCCGTTGCGCAGCACGAGCGCGCGCGCCCACTGCGGGTTCATGACGCTCTGCGCGGCGCGCGCATTGCCGAACCCCGCGATCCACGCAGCGTCGAACACGTCGTCGCCGTCGCGATCGTCGAACGGCTCGCTCTCCGGATCCCACTTCGAGTCGCCGTTCGTGTCGGTGAACGTCTCGAAGCCGACCGGCGTGATCTCGAGCGCGGCCGCGCCCGCCTGGAGCTCGCCGTCGCTCCCCGCGGTGCAGCCCTCGTCACCGGGACAGCGCTGCTCCTCGGCCGGCGGTCGCTCCATCCAGGCATCGGGCGGCGGCGGTCCGGCGTCGGTGGGACCGGCGTCCGGAATGATCGCGCCGTCGTCGTCGCCGCACGCGATCAGCACCGGCGCGGCACAGAGCATCGCGACCGCGAACAGGCGGAACATCGTGGCCTCCGGGATCGATCGATGCTGCGGGCGCCGCGCGATCCCGTTCAAGAGTCACGAACGGCCAGCCGAGCGGCTTGACCGGCCCGCGGGCACGCTGGTACGCCCCACCGACTCGTGGAGGCGACAGTGGCGGAGATCCGGATCTTCGGCGTGATCGGAGCGGGCCAGATGGGCGCGGGAATCGCGCAGGTCGCGGCGCAGACTGGCTACGAGGTGAAGCTCCTCGACGCGAGCGCGGCGCTCGCCCAGAAGGGCCGCGACGGCATCGCGAAGCAGCTCGCGAAGGCGGTCGAGAAGGGCAAGCTCGCGAAGGAAGACGCGGACGCGGCCGTCGCGCGCATCGCGGTCGCGGACGGCTACGGCGATCTCGCGACGTGCGACATCGTGGTCGAGGCCGCGACCGAGAACCCCGAGCTCAAGAACAAGATCTTCGAGAGCGCGGACGCGGCGATGAAGCCGGGCGCGATCCTCGCGAGCAACACGTCGAGCATCTCGATCACGAAGCTCGCGGCGCGCACCAAGCGCCCGACGAACGTGATCGGAATGCACTTCATGAACCCGGTGCCGGTCATGAAGCTCGTCGAGATCATCCGCGCGCTGCAGACGAGCGACGAGACCTACGCGACGACGAAGGCGCTCGCGGAGCGGCTCAACAAGACGGTGATCACGAGCAAGGACAGCCCCGGGTTCATCGTGAACCGCATGCTGATCCCGTTCCTCAACGAGGCGTGCTTCGTCCTGGCCGAGTCGCTCGGCACGCCCGAGGACATCGATCAGGGCGCGAAGCTCGGGCTCAACCATCCGCTCGGCCCGCTCGCGCTCGCCGATCTGATCGGGCTCGACACGTGCCTCGCGATCGCCGAGGTGCTGCACCGCGAGCTCGGCGACGACAAGTACCGCCCGGCGCCGCTGCTGCGGAACTACGTCGCGGCGGGCTGGCTCGGCCGCAAGACGGGCCGCGGCTTCTACACGTACGAGTCGAAGTGAGGGACGACGTGGCCAACCGATCGTACGTTCGGCTCGAGATCGACGGCGCGCTCGCGACGCTCACGATCGACCGCCAGGACAAGCTCAACGCGCTGAACGCGCAGGTGATCGCGGAGCTGCACGACGCGGCGCGCGAGGTTCGCACCACACGCGACGTGCGCTGCCTGATCGTGACCGGCGCGGGCGAGAAGGCGTTCGTCGCGGGCGCGGACATCAGCGAGATGAAGGAGATGCGCCTCGATCAGGCGCGCGCCTTCGCGCAGGCGGGCCACGCGGCGTTCGACGCGCTCGAAGCGCTGCCGTTCCCGGTGATCGCGGCGGTCAACGGGTTCGCGCTGGGGGGCGGCACCGAGCTCGCGCTCGCGTGCGACTTCATCTACGCGAGCGAGAAGGCGAAGTTCGGGCAGCCCGAGGTGAAGCTCGGCGTGATCCCGGGCTTCGGCGGCACGCAGCGCCTGCTGCGCCGCGTCGGCAACGCGCACGCGCGCGAGCTGATCTACACGGGCGCGATCATCGGCGCCGACGAGGCGCTGCGCATCGGCCTCGCGAACCGCGTGCTCCCGCACGGCGAGCTGCTGAGCGCGGCGCGCGCGACCGCGGCGACGATCGCGCAGATGGGCCCGCTCGCGGTCGCCGAGGCGAAGAAGGTGATGCGCGAGGGCGAGGGACGTCTGCTGCGCGACGCCAACGCGCTCGAGATCGACGGCTTCGCGGGCTGCTTCGAGACCGACGATCAGAAGGAAGGCATGCAGGCCTTCCTCGAGAAGCGCGCGGCCGCGTTCAAGGCCGAGTGATCCTCAGCGCGGCGTGACCGGCGGCCCGAGGACACCGTCCCAGGGCTGCCACGTCGACGCGAGCGTCGCGTTCGGGTGGAACACGAGCTCGTGGATCACGCCGTCGCGCTTGGTGTCCTCGAGCCGCGCGAGATCGGCTTCTTCGAACACGACGTCGACGCCGCGATGGCGATGGACCTCGACGTAGTAGTAGTAGCCGACGACCTGCTTCACGACCTCGAAGCGCGCATCGCGCGAGATCGCATCGAGCAGCGGCTCGAGCGCGACGCGGCGACGATCCGAGAAGAGCACCACGTGGTTGGTCGCCGTGGTGCGCGGATCGGTCTTCATGAGCTGGCGGAACACGACGTTGTCGACGCCGAGCGAGCGCGCGAAGTCGAGGTACTCGACGATGTGATCGAGGGTCTCGATCGCGCCGCTCACGAGGACGCACGAGAGGCGGACGCGCGTGCCGGCCGCGCGCGCGCTCGCGACGATCTCGCGCAGATCGCGCGGGGTCGGCGCATCGGAGAAGCCCATCAGCTTCGCGTTGCGCGCGTCGTCGGGATGCGCGCGGCTGATGTTCAGGTGACGCACGCCGGTCGAGGTGATCCACTCGAGCACGGTGCGTCCTTCGCGCACGTCGAAGAGGCCGGAGCCGTTCGTCGTGATCGTGCGCTTGCGCGCGCCGCGCTCGGCGAGCAGGCGCAGCACCCGCGGAAGGCGCGCGTCCTTGCTCGGCTCGCCGCCGGTGATCGACACGCTGGGATCGAGGGGCTCGAGCGCGTCGAGCACGCGCGCGAGGCCATCGAGCCAGCGCGCGTCGTCGTGCTCGATCGTCTTCTGCGCGTCGAGCGCAGTGCCGCGCGACGCGGGGCGCAGCTCCTCGACGCAGAACGCGCAGCGCGCATTGCACTGCTGCGCGCTGTAGATCGAGAGGTTCGCGTTCGCGTAGATCGTGCGCGGCTGGCCCCAGAGCTCGATCGTGCGCGTCGCGCGCGCGGTGCTGTTCGTCGCGAGATCGAACGCAGCGCTCTTCGCGCGCCGATGGCGTAGGTCGATCATCGGAGCACCCGCATCGCCTCGGAGCGCGCGATCAGATCGGGCCCGAGCACGCGACCGTCGGGGCTCACGAAGCGGAAATCGTGGCCCACGAGGTGTGGCGGCTCCCACGAAGCCTCGTCGCGCGCGAAGCCGTAGCGCTGGAGGAAGAACACGTTCGCGTGGGGGAGCAGGCCCGCGTCCTCGATCGCGCGCACCACGCGGGCATCGTCGTCGTCGACGCCGCGGCGGCGACGCACGTTGAGCACCAGCAGTCGATCTGCACCGAGCTCCACGATCAGGTCGCGCATCGAGCGCGCGAGCGCGACGAGCCCGGGATCGTGCTCGAGCAGGTGATGGTTGACCGAGAGCTTGATCGTGATCGGCGCACCGAGCCGCGCGATCCATGCGCGCAGCCGCTCCCGATCGCGCGGGATCACCGCGCCGTTCGTGCAGAGCACGACGCGCGTGCAGCGCGGATGCGCGCGCATCCGATCGACGAACGAGAGCCACTCGGGGTGCGTGGTCGGCTCGCCGCCTTCGAGCTGCACCTCGAACGCGCCGTGCTCGGGCAGCGCCGCGATCAGATCGTCGAGCATCAAGAACGTCGATCCGCGCGGCGACGAGCACGTGCTGCACCACGGACAGCTGCGGTTGCAGTGGTTCGTGAGCGTCGCGTAGACGCGATGCGGGCGGCCCTCGTACGGATGATCGAGCGGCTTCATTCGTCGAACGGGAGCTCGCTCCGGTAGGGCAGGACCTTGCCTTCGCTGCGATCTCCGAGCGCCGCATCGAAGCGCACCTCGATGCCGACGTCGCCGAACAGCGCGACGAGCGCGTCGTGGATCGCGCGCGCATCGACGCCGCCCGGTGCGGCGCGCACGACGAGGTCGATCGAACGATCGGCGCGCTGCACGAGCGCGTGCTGCACGAGCGGGAAGGGCCGCAGCGCACGCCCGACGTCGACCGTGTTCACGAGCGCGCCGTCGTTCGCGCGCAGCGGCACCGGTGCGCGGCCCTCGAGATCGCAGAGGCGCGGCGTGGGATCGCCGCAGGTGCACCGCGCGCGCTCGATCCGGGCGAAGTCCCCGGTGCGATAACGAAGCAGCGGCACGAACGGATTGCGCCCGCCGGTCACCGTGACCTCGCCGCGCTCGCCATCGCGCATCGGCGCGCCCTGCTCGTCGACGATCTCGACGTGGACGTCGGGGCTGAGCACGTGATGGCCACGACCGTCGCGACACGCGTACGCGAGCGGCCCGGTCTCGGTGAGCGAGTACCAGTCGATCACCGGGGCGCCGAAGTGCGCGCGCAGACGATCGCGCAGCGCGTCGCTCATCGCGACCGCGGTCGTGAGCAGCGCGCGCGGGCGCGACGTGATCCCGACGCGCATCGCCTCCGCGAACGAGATCGGATCCCCGGTGAGCAGGCGCGGCGCGAGATCCGCGAAGAAGTCGACGGGATCGCGCTCGCGATGCCACTCGCCCGCGCTGACGTTGAGCTTCGCGAATCCCGTCCCGCCCCACGCCGAGAGCGTGCACGCGTACGTCACCGTGCTGCGCTGCGCGCCGACGTTGAATGCGCCGATCTCGTCGGCGCCGCACGGCGCGTCCACGCCCCAGCGCTCGAGCGCGACGCGCACCAGCGGCAGATAACACGACGCGGCGCGCGCATCGTGCGGCACGAGCAGCGCGTGCCCCGTCGTGCCCGCCGTGCGGTACACGATCATGCGCTCGAGCGGCGCGTCGTCGGGCACGAGGAGCTCGGGACGGAGCGCGAGATCCTCGCGCGACGACGTCGCGATCTCGGAGAACGAGCGCGCGAGATCGATCCCCTCGCGGATCCGCGCGCGAAAGATCGGCACGCGATCACGCATCGATCGCAGCCACGCGATGACGCGCTCGGGCGGCGCATCGCTCGGATCGTGCGCGAGGTCCTCGCGGCGTGAACGCAGCGTCGCTTCGAACGCCGCGATCGCGCGGAGATCCTCGCCGTCGATGCGATCTCCCGCGCGCCATCGCCAGATCGGCGCGCTCGGATGCTGCTCGATCCGTCGCACCCGCGCTGCTGCGCGCGCATCGGCGAGCGGCGAGAGACGCAGCAGCTCGGGCGAGGGCGGCTCGAGCTCGGTCATTCGCGCGACACCTTCGCAGCGGCCTCTTCGGCCGCCTTGCGCGCCATCTCCACGCGCACTCTCCGCGCTCGCGCCTCGGCCTGCCGCGCGGCCTCGATCACCCGCGTGCGCTCGACCGAGTCGAGCGACGAGAGACGATCGCGCGCCTGTGCCTCGGTCTCGCCGTCGGGCACCATCTCGAGCGCGAGCAACGCGCGACGCGCGAGCTCTTCGCGTCGCTCGGGATCGCGCACGAAGAGCGAGGCATCGACCAGCGTCGCGAGCTCCTCGAGCTCCTTCGCGAGCAGGAACGCGAGCATCGCCTTCGCGAGCTCGGGCCGTCGCAGCGAGGGCTCGTGGAACAGCCACGCGGCGATCGCGCGCAGCCGCAGCAGGTTCGCGCGCGACGCGTGCGCCTCGTCGAGCGGTGTCAGCGATGAGCGATCCATCGGCTGTCCCGACACCTCCCAGAGCACGTCGCCGACGATCGCCGCGACGTCGATCACGCCGCTCGCGCCGATGCGCGGCGCCGCGAGGAAGTCTTCCGGCGTCTCGGCGAGCCGGCGCACGAGCGTCGCGATGTCGGGCCCGCTCTTCATCGACGCGCGCGATGGTACCGCGAACGCGCGAAGGCACGCGCGAACGCGACGAGCTCCTCGAGCGCGCGCACGTGGTGCACGTCCCAGCCGTCCTGCCGCATCCGCGCGACGTCGGCGGCATGCGAGCTCGGATCGAGGCGCAGCACGTACGTGCCACCGCCGCGCGCTCTTTCGATCGCGTCGCGCGCGATCGACCACCCGCTGCGGCCCTCGCGCTCCGCGCCGAGATGCCCGAACACGTCGGAGTCGGTCACGACGAGCACGTGCACCGCCCTGCGGCGCGTGGGCCAGTCGTCGGCGAACGTGTCGCGCAGGCGATGGATCCCGAACGCGGTGCCGGTGCCGAGGTACGACGTCAGCAGCTTCATCACGGTGCGAGCGTCACGCTCGAACCCCGGCGTCGAGATCGTCCGACCCGGCTCGCCCGAGAGAACGACCTTCACGCGCGCGCCCGCTCGCAGCGCCGAGAGCGCGAGCACCGCGCCCGCGACGATCGCGTGGCTGTGCACGAGCCGCGGGTTGCCCATCGATCCCGAGCAGTCGATGCCGACGTACAGATCGAGCGGCTCGCGCGCGGGATCGGCGCCCGGCGACTCGCCGTACGTGCGCTCCATCGTCGTCACGCCGGGGATCACGACCGGGCTGCGCACGACGCTCTCGACCCAGTCCACACGCTCGATCGGCGATCCCGGCTCCCACACCTCGAGCCCCTCGGGCTGCGGCTCGGTCGCGCGCGGGCTCTCGCGCCGCGGGAAGGGCACGAGGTGCGGCCGCGCCTGCTCGGTGTAGTAGCGGATCGCGACGTCGTCTTCGTCGGTGTACGCGCCGATCGCGCGCAGCAGATCGCCGTACTCGCGCGGCCCGCGCGGCGTCTTCGTGCCCGTGCGCATCACACCGCGCGACCGCGGGCTCGCGCTCGGAGTCTCGTCGCGCGGCGTGTCGCGGCCGGTGACCTCCGGATCCTCGGCGGGATGCAGGACGTCGTCCTCGCCCTCGTCGACCTCGCTGAGCCCGTCGACCTCGCCGCCCGCGCCGATCGACTCGGTGTCGTTCAGGATCGCCCACCGCTGTCGCGCGCCTGCCGCATCGTCGGTGAGCAGGTGCCCGAGCAGCAACGACGCGAAGCGCCCCGCGCCGCGCACGAAGTCCTTCGAGTACGCGCGCACGACGCGCGCGGCGAGCTGCGCGTCGCCCTCGAGCTGCATCCCCTCGGGCGTGCTCGAATCGACGCGCTCCGCGAGCGATCCGCGCGTGAGCCCCCACAAGAGCTCGTACGTGCGCAGGTAGATCCACCACACCGCGTTCGTGCGCTCCGCGAGCCCGAGCGCGCGATACACCGCCGCCATGTCGACGCCCGCCGAGCGATGCAGGCGATCGTTGATGAGCAGATCGCTCCACAGGTTCGACACGAACGGCGCGAGGTGCTCCCGCGTCGGCAGCGCGCGCCGCACCCGCGCGATCACCCGCGCGTGATCCGAGAGATCGCCGGGACAGTACACGTGGTGCCCGATCTCGTGCGCGAGCACCGCGAGCGCGTGCGACTCGAGCCCCTTGTCGACGATCTGCGCGAGGTCGATCGCCACCGCGTGATCGACGAGCCGAATCAGCGCGAACGCCGTCGACATCTTCTCGCGCTCGAGCTCCTCGCGCGTCACGCAGATCCGCGGCGCAGAGAGGCGCGTGTAGCGGCTCCAGCACGCGAGCGCGTCCTCCCATCGTGCGAGCCACTTGGCGCGCAGCGCCTCGAGCTCGCTCACGTCGACTCCGCGAGCCCGATCACGCACACGCGATGCGAGCGCTCGGGGATCGCGATCAGCGTGCGCCCGATCGACGCCCACGACGCGACCGGCACCGGCACGAGCGGCGCGGGGCTGCGCGCGCCGAAGCCCGCGACGCGCCCGTCGTGCATCAGCGCGAGCGCATCGCTCGTCGTGGTCTCGCTCGCATCGCTCGACGCGCTCGCTTCGAGCGACACGCCGTAGCGATCGGCCCACACCACGAACCGCTCGTCGCCCACGGTCGCGAAGAGCCGCCCGCCCCGCACCTCGGCGCGCGGCGGGGCGACGAACGGGCCGCCGAGCCCGCGGAAACCGCCGACGATCGCGGCGCGCACGAACACCGGGTCGGCTGCGCCACGCCGCGCGAAGCGCGAGGGCATCGACCACTCGTCCGCGCGCAGCTTCGCCACGATCTCCGTGATCGGCGCACCGTCGTGCGATGCGATCACCGCGCGCGCCACGCGCTCGGGGAGCCGCAGCAGCGCATCGAGCGCCGCCGCGCGCAGCATGGGCACGCCGGCCTGCCATGCCGCGACCACGAGCGCGTCGCCGAGCGCATCGCGATCATCCTCGAGCGCGCGCGCGATGCGCGCACAGCTGCCTCGCCACGCGTCCAGCGACGTTCCGAGCACGCTCGCCACGCGGAACGTCGCGTTCACCACGATCGCGAGCGTCCGGCGCGGCGCGTCCGCGATCACCGGCGCGAGCCCCACGCCGTTCGCGCACAGCACGTCGACGACCGCGGGCCGCGTACGGTCGAGCTCGCGCGCCACGACCTCGAGGAGCACGTCGTGCACCGCGTCCGCCGCCGCGCGCGTCCGCGACGCGTCGAGCGCGTGCACCGCGCGCACGATCGGATCGCCGACCTCGACGAGGAGCGTCGCGAACCGCGCGCCATCGATCGACGGGAACGCTCGCTTGATCGTCGCGAACCGCGCGTTGTGCCGCTCGCGACCTTCGCGCAGCGCGTCCGCGAACGGCCCCGCGATCATCATCGCGCCCCGCCCCTCCACGTGAGCCAGCGCAGGTAGTTCGTGTAGCGCTGGTGCACGTACTTGAGCACGAGCGCGTCGTCGAAGAGCGGCCCGTACAGCTTGCGCCCCTTCGCCTGCTCCGCGAGCGTTCGCTCGATCGTCACGAGGCGCGCGCGGACCTCGCGCTCGTCGAGCCCTTCGAGCCCCGCGCGCATCTGCGCGAGGAGCGCGCCGACGGGATCGTCGCGATCGAGATCGAGCCGGTCGTACTCCGCGCAAGAGAGATCGAAGAGCTGCCGGATCCACGCGATGCGATCCACGCGATAGACGTCGTTGCCCGCGGCCTCGAAGAACGGCGAGTCGAGATCGGGCACGAGCTTGTCGTGCAGCACGAAGGGCAGGATCTGCCGCACGTCCTCGAGCGACACCTCGCGCGCGCCGCGGAAGTACGCCATCGCCTTCGTGAACACGAGCGACGTCATCAGCGCGCGCACGCTGAGCCCGTTCTTCGTCTGCGAGCCGAGGTCCTTCACGCGATCGCGTCCCTCGTCCTTCGCGATCACCGCGTGCCACTCGACGTTCGAGAGCTTCAGCGTGTCCTTCGTCTTGTACTCGAACTGCGCGCCCGCGGGCTCGCACAGCTCGAACTGCGACGCGAAGAACTCGAGCCGCCGCCGGATCGCGGTCGGGATCACGACCGCGCGGATCTCCTTCTCCGCGCGATCGAGCTCGGCCGCGGTGAACACGATCTCGGGCGGCACCGCGCGCGCAGGATCGACGCCCTGCTCCATGCGCGCGAGCAGATCACCGAGCAGCCGCGGGTTGAAGTGCAGCGCCTTCACCACGACGTCGATGCGATCGCGCAGCGCCTCGATCACTTGGTACGTGCCACCGCCCGCGTCGTCGTTCGCGGTGAGGTACCAAGCGCTGTCCGGGCACTCGTAGATCTGATCGAGCACCTCCGCGTAGCCGTCGGCCATCACGGTCAGCAGCGCGCTCTGCGTGCGCGTCGGGATGCGGTTGTACTCGTCGACGATCTTGACGCGCATGCCGAGCCACTTCCGCCACGCGATGCGGATCTGCTCGGGATCCTCGGCGTTCACGAGATCCTTCGGCAGCGGGTTGCCGAGCAGATCCATGACCGTCATCTGCGGCTGACCGTGCTGGATCGCGCGCTGCACGTCGCGGATCGAGTAGCCCGCGATGACGCCCATCAGGATCGCGCTCGCTGTTTTCCCGCGCCCCGGCCCACCGACGAGCAGACATCGTCGCCGCACCGCGAGGTTGAGCAGCGGCAGCAGCACGAACGACGAGTAGCTCTGCCCGCTCGGCAGCACGAGCCGGCTCTTCGCGTCTCCGAGCACCACGCTCGCGCTCGGCCCGTCCTGGTACTCGATGTCGTAGAAGGGCGAGAGGATCGCGCTGTTGACGAGCCAGAAGTACGCCTGCCGCAGCTTCTCGTCGATCGCGATCTCCGCGTGCTCGAGCGCGATCGCTCCTTCGAGCGGCGCCGAGTAGAGATCCGCGACGTCCCAGTCGCGCGGCCCTGCTGCGGGCGTGGGGAGCGTCGGTGCCTGCGAGACCTTGCCGAAGCGCGTCATCCGCGCGCGAGCGTACCAGCGTTCATTCGCGCGGCGGGTCGTCGGCGCCGTAGCCGCACTCCGTCACGAGCGTCGGCGGAAGGTGCCATCCCCCGAGCTCGAGCGGACGCCACGGGTCGTCGTACGCGACGCGCGAGCGCTCGCGGAGGGCCTCGTCGAAGCGCGCGCGCGCGCTCGCACAATCACCTCGCGCCGCGGCGAGCTCGGCCTCGAGCTCGAGCACGTTCGCGCGCGGCGCGCCCATCCACGCGGCGAGATCGAGCTCTCGCGCTGCGCGATCCAGATCCTCGTCGCGCCGCGTCTCCCACGCCGACGCGAGCATCGCGGTCGAGTCCCACGGATCGATCCGCAGCCGCGTCCATGCGTCGCCCGCGAGCGGTGCGTCGTCGATCGCGATCGCGGTCACGTGCTCGACCAGCAAGAACGTCGTGACGAGCCCCGCGCCGATCGCGAGCCCCACGATCGTCCCGACGCGCGTGCGCGGCGGGGCAGGGCGGGGCCCGGGATCGCGCCCGCACGCGACGAGCCGGTCGTAGAGATCGGGATGCACGCGACGCGCGCCCGTCGTCATCGGTGCGCGCGCGTCCTCGTGGATCTTCGTGAGCGCGTCCGCGAGCGCCGCGGAGCCCGACGTCGATCGAGCGCGCGCGTCGGCGCGCTCCTCCATGCGCCGCGCGAGGCGCCGCACGAGCAAGATCCCCGGCACCGCGATCACGATCCCGAGCGCGATCGCGATCAGCGCGCCGTCCGGGTGCAGCGCGCTCCCGATGCGCACGCCGGTCGTGAGCACGAAGATCAGCGTGATCGCCGTCCCGAGGCGCGCGCTCGCGACCCACGGCCCTTCGCTGAGGTGCCCGGCCTCGTGCGCGAGCACCGCGCGCAGCTCGCTCGGCGTCAGCAGTGCGACGATGCGATCGGTGACGATCATCGTGCGCGCCCACGGGATCGCGGCGGCGTTCGCGAGCCGCGTCGTCGGCATCCGGAGGACACCCGCGAGCCGCACGCCTTCGGCCTCCGCGGCGGCGAGCGCGATCGCGCGCACGCTGTCGCTCGCGGGCACCATCGCGCGCGTCGCGACGCTGAGCGCGAGCCCACCGAACATCGCGCCGAGCGCGACGACCACGAACGCGAGCGCGACGACCTCCCAGCGCACGGCGTCGCCGTCGACGACCGGCAGGCGCGACGCGAGCCCCGCTGCGACGATCGGCCCACCGACGAACGGCACGATCCGCAGCCGCAGCGCGATGGTCTCCCGCACGTCGCGCCACGTCCGCGATCGCTCCTCGATCAGCCGCCCCACACCGCCCGCGCAGAACGCCACGATCGCGCACACCGCGCCGAAGAGCTCGGCCGCGATCGTCCCCGGCGCATCGACGAAGCGCGGCCCGAGCGCGGTCGCGCCGAGCATCCACGCGAGCTGGATCTGCACGATCCCCACGACGAACGCCGCCGATCGAAACGGCGCCACGGCCCGCGCCTCCTCGCGCCGATCGTCCGGCAACCGCCGCACCAGCACGACCCACATCACCCAGGCCGTGAAGAGCGGCACGAGCGCGCACAGCACGAGCGACCCGATCGGCCGAGCCAGCGCTTCTTCGATCGGGATCACCTCGCCCATCACACGCTCGGTCTACGGTGCCATCCCGCGAGTTGCTCGTCCGCCACGAACGCGCTTCATTGCCCCTCGATGTCGCACGAGAACGCGGACGCCGCGACGGTCGAGGGGTTCGGCCAGGAGTGGAGCACCTTCGACTACGCGGAGGACACCGAGGAGCTCCGCCGCGCCTTCGCGAACTACTTCGCCGTGTTTCCGTGGCACGAGCTCCCGCCTGCGCCGGTCGGGATCGACGTCGGGTGCGGCACCGGTCGTTGGGCGCGCTACGTCGCGCCGCGCGTGGGGCGTCTCCTCTGCGTCGATGCGAGCGCGGATGCGCTCGCGGTGGCGAAGCGAAACCTTCGCGACCGGCCCAACGTGGAGTGGGTGCACGGCACGATCGAGCAGTCCTCGATCCCCGAGGACAGCCTCGACTTCGCGTACTCGCTCGGCGTCCTGCATCACATCCCGGACACCGAGGGCGCGCTGCGCGCCGCCGTCCGGAAGCTGAAGCCGGGCGCGCCGATGCTCGTGTACCTCTACTACGCGCTCGACAACCGCCCGCTCGCGTTCCGCGCGCTGTGGCGCGCGAGCGACGTCGTGAGGCGGACGATCAGCCGCTTGCCGTTCCCGCTGCGGCTCGGCGCCAGCGAAGCGATCGCGCGCACCGTGTACTGGCCGCTCGCGCGCGGCGCGGCCGCCGCCGAGAAGCTCGGCCTCGACGTCTCGGGCGTTCCGCTCTCGCACTACCGCGACAAGAGCCTGTACATCATGCGGACCGACGCGCTCGATCGCTTCGGCACGCGGCTCGAGAAGCGCTACTCGCGCGCGGACGTCGAGCGCCTGCTCCGCGCCGCAGGGCTCGACCGCATCGAGTTCCACGAGGGCGAGCCCTACTGGTGTGCGGTGGGCCGCCGCGTGCGCTGATCACGCGAACGTCGCGATCACCGGCGCGTGATCCGAGGGCTGCTTCCCCTTCCGCTCCTCGCGATCGATCCGCACCTCGAGCAGCCGCTCCGCGAGCGGCGCCGTCACGTCGACGTGATCGATCCGCAGCCCGTCGTTCTTCGGGAACCCGAGCATCTGGTAGTCCCAGTAGCTGTACAGGTTCCCCTCCTCGGGCCGAAGCCGGCGCAGCGAGTCGATCAGCCCGACGCCGCGGATCCGCTCCAGCGCGGCGCGCGCATCGGGGCGGCACAGCACGGTGTCGGCCCACTTCTCGACGTTCTTCACGTCGAGGTCGGTCGGCGCGACGTTGAAGTCTCCGCACAGCGCCAGCGCCTCGTCGGGCGTGTGCTCGGTGCGCAGCTTCTTCTCGAGCCGCGCCATCCACGCGAGCTTGAACGCGTACTTGTCCGAGTCGGGCGTCCCGCCGTTCGGGAAGTACGCCGAGTAGACCCGGATGCCGTGCAGTCGCGCCGAGATCAGCCGCGCGTGCCCGTCCTCCTCGCCGTCGCCCATTCCGCGGCGTACATCCTCGGGCGCGGTGCGGCTCAGGATCGCCACACCGTTGTAGGATTTCTGTCCCAGCACCGCGGCGTGGTATCCCGCGGCTCGGACCTCGTCCCACGGGAACTTCGCCTCCTCGAGCTTCAGCTCCTGGAGGCATAGGACGTCGGGCTCGTGCCGGGCGAGCAGCGCCAGCAGACGATCGTGGCGAGCCCGGATCGAGTTCACGTTCCAGGTGATGATCTTGATAGGCACCGGCCGGGTACTACCTCGGCGCTCGGCGGCGGGGAAGAGCGCCGCTGAACGTGCGCGGCGGGCGCAGCAACGAGTCCTTCCAGGAGCCGGAAAATGCGCGGATTCCGTCGCGTTGACGAAGCAGAAGGTCGCCGATATAGTCGCGGCACCTCTGATCAGAGGAGGGGTGGGATGCGTCTTGGCCGCGGCAGTCTGCTCGCGCTGATCCTGACAGGAGCCCTCGGCGGCATCGGATTCGTCGCGGCGCAGGACGCGGCGACAGGCGAGGAGACCGACACGGACGAGACCGGCGAGATCGCGGCGCGTCGTCGCGCCGATCTCAGCCCCGCCGAGCAGATCGCCGAAGCCCAGCGCATCCAGGAGCGCGGTACAACGCTGAGCCGTCGCGTCGGCTCGATGCTCGACGAGGCGCGCCGCGAAGGCGACGTGATCCGCGTCACCTGCCTCGACGACAAGCTCACGCAGATCAACGCGCACCGCCGCACGCTCACCGATCGCGTCGAGTCGCTCCAGACGGCGAGCCAGGTCGGCGACGAAGGGCGCCGCAACCACGAGTTCACCGTGATCTCGGTGCTCGCGCAGAACCTCGACCAGCTCGAGCGCGCGGCCAGCGAGTGTATCGGCCAGGACATCTACGAGACGGGCGCGACCCGCATCACGACCACGATCGACCCCGCGACGCCGGACGAGGATCCCACCGTGATCCCCGAGGTGCCGGAGGCCGACGTGCCGTTCATCCCGCCGCCTGCCAGCCCCACCATCTGATACCGCCCATTCGAGGCACGCACCCGCCTACTCGAGGCACGCACTGAGGGGTCGGCAGTTTCGTTGCCCCGACGGAGCCCCGCCGGATGAATCTTCGACAGATTGGCTTTGCCCTCGCGATCGCAGCGCTCGTGATCGCGTCCACCGCGAGGACAGCCGCAGCGCAGGGATGGCTCGAGGATCGCGATCGCGCCGAGGGTCCAGGCATCCGCCTCGGTGATTTCGAGCTCCACCCCGGCATCGGCCTCGAGGTCGGCTGGGACTCGAACGTGTACTACACGAGCGACGATCCTGCGCCGGGGCTCCCGCAGCGTGTGGACAGCGCGATCCTCAGGGTGACGCCGCACCTGCTGTTCTCCACGCTGGGTGCGGAGCGCCGCGCCGAAGGCGAGGGCGCTCCCAGCGAGCCGCCGGTCGTGCAGTTCCGCGGCGGGCTCTCGGCGTCCTACTACGAGTTCTTCGCCGACGAACGCCGCCGCAACGTCGCGATCGACATCGGGCTCAACCTGTCGATCCTCCAGGGACGCCCGGTCTCGTTCACGCTGTACAACCAGTTCGGCCGCTCGATCCGACCGTTCACGGAGAACACGTCGAATGTCTCCTACGCCCGCATCCGCGAGGACGCGGGCCTCCAGGTGATGTTCTCGACGGCCGGCCAGATCCTCCAGGTGGGCGTCGGCTACGACTTCGGGCTCGACTTCTTCGAGGACGAGCAGCTGCAGTACGGGAACACGTTCAACCACGCGATCACGCTGAGCGAGTCGTTCCGGTTCCTGCCCCAGACCGCGCTCGTCCACACCACGAGCGTCATCATTCGCGACTACTACCAGCCGCCGGGCGCGGGGAGCGATCGCCCCGCGCAGCTCGACAGCGTGCGGCTCAACTCGATGCTCGGTGTGAACGGCGCCATCACGAACGAGATCTCGTTCATGGTGCAGGGTGGCTACGGCGCCGGCTTCTTCGAGAGCATCGGGACCACGTACGACCAGGACTTCGACACGTTCCTGGCTCGTGCGGAGCTCCGATGGCGCCCGATGCAGTCGTTCCGCCTGAGCTTCGGGTACGACCGCAGCGTGCACCCGTCGTTCGTGGGCAACTACTACTCGCAGGATCGCGGGTACATCAACACGCAGATGATGTTCGGCGGCGCGTTCCTGCTCGGCGCCGATCTGAGCCTCGCGTACTACGACTTCGGGCAGATCGTCGCGCCCGACGGCGTGACGCCGATCGGCAACTCCACGGAACGCACGGACGTGCGGTTCATCGGATCGCTCTTCGCCGAGTACCGCTTCACCGAGTGGCTCGGAGTGAACGGTACGTTCCGCTACACCGGCAGCTTCACCGACTTCTCCTACGACGTCCCGGTCGGCGGCGGTGCGGTCGTCCTCGACCCGGCGCAGTACAACAAGATCGAGCTCTGGCTCGGCGTGCGCGTCTTCTACTGATCCGTCGGCTCGGCGGATTCGCGCTCTGGCGCTGAACAGATCTCGCTTTCGATGCATCTTTCGGGCTCGATGCGTCCGGCCGCGTTGCTGTCGTTTCTCGCGTTGGGTTTCTTCGCGACCTCGTGCGGCCCCTCCGGCCGCATCGAGCGGCCGCCGACCAGTGGCGAAGAAGACACCACGCTCGGAGCGAGCGACGTGTTCGACGTGCGCGTGTTCGGCGAGGAAGAGCTCTCGGGGACGTACCGCGTCGCCCAGGACGGCACGATCGACTACCCGTTCATCGGACGGATGGAGGTCGCGGGGCTCGAGCCCTACGAGATCGCCGACCTCGTCGAGGGCCGGCTGCGCGATGACGGATACCTCGTGAACCCACAGGTCTCCGTGTTCGTGCAGGAGTACAACTCCAAGCGGATCTCGGTGCTGGGCGCGGTGCGGAATCCCGGGAGCTTCCCGATGCAGAGCGGGCTCACGGTCGTGCAGGCGATCAGCCTCGCGGGCGGCTTCACGAGCCTCGCGAATCGCGACGGCACCACGGTGTCGAGGCGCGTCAGCGGCGAGACTCGTCGATTCGCGGTCCCGGTCGACGCGATCACCTCGGGACGCGAGGGAGACTTCTCGGTCCAAGCGCAGGACATCATCTACGTCCCGGAGCGCATCTTCTGAGGCGCGGGTGGGGCGCCCCTCGGACCCGCGCATGCGCTCTCGGAACGGCCGCGAAACGCGAGAGCGCGTCGCGCTCGTGGCCCTCGCTGGCGTGATCGTCGTCTCGCCCGAGCTCATGGGCGGGGCGACGCCTGGGGCGCTGCTCGCGATCGTATTGCTCGCGATCGCGGCTGCATCGAGCGCGGTGTGGTTGCTCTCCGCGACCTCGAGCGGCTCGTTCGTGGTGGGTCGCGGCGTCGCGCTCGCGGTCACCATCGCGCTCTCGCTCACGATCCTCCAGGCGGTGCCGCTCCCGACCGCGTTCTCCGATCGTTTTTCGCCCGACGGTGTCGACGCGCGCGCATCGATCGCCGCGCTTGGGATCGACGCGCCCTCGTGGTGGCCGCTCTCTGCGTCGGAGATCGCCACGCGTTCGCAGATCCTCGTGGGACTCGCGATCATCTGCGCGTTCTCGGCGGCCACCGTCCTCTGCAGTCGAGGGCAACGGGAGTGGATCGTTCGGCTGGGCGCGACCTCGACGCTGCTCGTCGCGCTCGTCTCGCTCGCACACGTCGCGCTCGATCTCAGGGCGCCGTTCGGCATGCTTTCCGAGCCGTGGTGGAACACCCCGTTGATTGGGCCGCTGCTCAATCCGAACCATCTCTCGGGGTTCGTCGCGATGGGCGTGCCGCTTTCGCTCGCCGCCGGCCTCGACGCGCGCGCACGCCCCGCACGGATCGGCTGGTTCGTCTCGGGCGCGATCAGCGCTGGCGTGGTCGTGGTCTGCGCGTCGCGCGGAGGCATCGCGTCGCTCGCGATCGGCGTTCTCACGCTCGCGGTGCTGATCTTCGCGCGCCGGCGAGCGCTTTCCCGGCGCGTGCTCCTCGCGTCGCTCGGCGGCATCGCGGTTCTTTCGATGGCGGCGTTGGTGGGCGTCGCCCTCGTGCTCGACTGGCTGCGACACGAGCTCGAGGGCGGGTCGTACGAGAAGCTCCGACTCGCGGCGCGAGGGCTCGAGCTCGCGCTGACGCACCCCTGGCTCGGCGTCGGGCGCGGCGCGTTCAGCGCCGCCTTCGTCAGGCTCTTCGGCACCGACGAGCGCATCGATCACCCCGAGAACATCGTCGTCCAATGGACGAGCGAGTGGGGCTTGATCGTAGGCATCGCGCTGCTCGTCACGCTCGCAACCGCCTGGGCGCGAGGGGCGCTCGCAGCACGCTCTCCGGCGCAGACGGGCGCGCTCGCGGCCGTCGCGTCCATCGCGGCGCACGATCTCGTCGACTTCGCGCTCGAGATGCCGGGCATCGCGATCGTCGCCTCGGCCGTGCTCGCGGCAGCGATCGCGCCCTCCGCGCGCCGGGAGGAGGCCGACGACTCGGTCGCGATCTCGTCTCGCACGCTGGCTGCGCTCGCGGGCACGGCGTTCGTCGCCGTCGTCGCGCTGGGGCCGAGCATCGTCTCGCTCGATCAGCGCCGACTGCAGAACGAGCTCCTCAGCGCGCTTCGTCGTGGGGACTTCGAGACCTTCGATGCGCGGATCGTCGATGCCGTACGCGCCCACCCCAGCGAGCCCGTGTTCACGCTCCTCGGCGCGCACGCCGCAGCGCGGCGCGGCGACGAGCGCGTGGCGCTCTGGTTGAACCAGACGATGCGGCTCGCACCGGGCTGGCACGAGCCCCACCGGATCGCCGCGCGCTGGCTGACGCGTAGGGGTGCGCTCGAGCAGGCCTGGCTCGAAGTGCGCGAGGTTCGCGATCGGCTTCCGACGGTCGCGCCTCGCGTAGGCTGCGACGTGCTCGCCGCGAGCCCCGACCCGTCGCTCGCCATCCGCGTGTTCGGGCACGACATGGCGCTCCTCGATGCCCTCGCGTCTTGTCCCGGTCTGCCGGACGAGTTCGTGGCGCAGCTAGATGCTGCGTTGGTGGCCTCCGGGCTCGCGGGACCCCGCGTGCGTCGCGCGCGGCGAGCGATCGCCGCTGGGCGGCCGGCGGACGCGCTCGGTGAGCTCGACGGTGTGGCCGGCACCCCGACCCCGAGCCCGCAGGTGGCGTTCGTCCGCGCGGAAGCGCTCCTCGCGCTCCAGCGGCCCTCGGGGGCGGCCGAGGCGCTCGAGCAACTCCGAGCGCACGGCGAGGCCGAGCAGGAGCGGCTACGCCGGCTCGCGGAGGCCCGCGCGGCAGCGGGTGACGCCGACGGTATGCGCGACGCGGTGCGGGACCTGGTGGCGAGCGCATCGGGCGCGCCGGCTCGAGTCGCGGCGGCGCGGATGCTGCTCGCGCGCCTCGAACGACGGATGGGAAACCACGGGCGCGCGCTCCGCGCGCTCGAGGAGGCCCACCGCGCAGATCCGAGCTCCAGCGCGCTCGACCAGATCGCGAGCCTCTCGGACGAGGTCGGAGACGTCGCGCGCGCCCGTCGCGCGCGCATGGAGATCTGTCGGCGCGACGGACGCACCAGCGCCGCATGTGCTCCTCCCGGAGTCGAATGATCCCGGAGATTCCCGCAACTCAGGGTTGCTTGACTCGTGTCTCGAACGAGAACACCTTCGCCGCCGGTCGCGGATGAGCGCCTCCCCCGAGAAGCCGAATAGCGCGGCGCGGGCGCCTCGTGCGTCTGCGGCCAATCTCGGCGAGATCCTCCGAGGGCTGCGCAGCTATTGGTGGCTGGTGCTGCTGCTCGGCGCGGGCGTCACGGCGATGGCAGCGGCATGGAGCGTGCGGCAGCCCAGGATCTACGAGGCGTCCTGCACGATCGAGTTCGATCCGAACCCTCCGCGTCCGCTGGGCCGCGACATCGAAGACGTCGCGACGCCGATGACGAACTTCTGGCTGAGCCGGGAGTTCTTCGCGACACAGGAGCGGATCCTCGGGAGTCGGGTCATCGCCGAACGCGTCGTGCAGCGCCTGGAGCTGCATCGCGACCGCACGTTCCTGACCGACCCGAGCTCGGTTCCTGCGAACTGGGACGGGATGTCGGTCGAGACGGCCGCCGCGCTGCTGCAGGGCCGACTCACGATCGAGTCCGTCCAGGGCACGAGGCTCGTGTATCTGAAGGTCCGCGACACGCGTCCTGACCGCGCCGCGCTGATCGCCAACACGATCGCCGACGTCTACATCGAGAAGACGCTCGAGGACCGCATGGGGGCCACGGTGAGCTCCCTCGAATGGCTCGGAGGGCAGCTCGACAACCTCCGGACGCAGCTCGATCGATCCGAGCTCGCGCTCCACGAGTTCAAGCTCGACCACAACATCCTGTCGGTATCGCTCGAGGACCGGCGCAACCTCGTCGCCGCGGAGATCGAGCACTTCAACACGGCGCTCACGGAGGCGCGTGCGAACCGCATCGCGCTCCAGGCGCGCGTCACGAGGCTTCGAACGCTGCTCGCCAGCGGAGACATCGAAGCGCAGGCGAGCGCTCTGACCGAAAGCACGACGGTGCAGGAGCTCCACGGCGCGCTCCGCACCAAGATCGCGGAGCGCACGGGCCTCGAGGAGCGTTACGGCGCGCGTCACCCGCGCATGACCGAGCTCGACGCGGAGATCGGCGCGCTTCGCGAGCAGCTCCAACGCGAGACCGCGGCGATCCTCCGCTCCGCCGAGGCGGACGTCCGCGAGGCGACCGCGCTCGAAGCGGGGCTGCGCGGAGCGGTGGATCAAGCGCAGGCGGCCGGGCTCGAGCTGAACCTCCGCGAAATCGAGTACTCGCGTCTGAACCGGGAGCGCGAGAACAGCGCGAAGCTCTACGAGGTCGTGCTGCAGCGGACGACCGAGGCGGACATCACGCGCGCGCTTCGCACGACGTTCGTGCGCATGGTCGACCGAGCGCTCGTTCCGACCAGCCACGTGAGCCCGCGGACCACGACGAACGTCGGCATCGGCCTCGCGTTGGGGCTCGCGCTCGGCCTCGCCCTCGCGTTCGGCCTCGCGCAGCTCGACACGCGCCTGCGTTCGCCCGATCAGATCGCCGAGCTCGGAGCGACCGTGCTCGGCGTGCTGCCGCTGATGTCCGAGCCAGACGCGCGCAAGAACGGGACGCAGCGCCCGCGACGACGCGCGACGGTCGTCCAGGGCGCGAGCAGTCGAGATCTCATCGCGCATCATCAGCCGCTCTCCGCGGTCGCGGAGAACTTCCGAACGATCCGCACGAACCTCGTCTTCATGGAAGGCGAGAAGCTCCATACGCTGGCGGTCACGAGCGCGAACCCACGCGAGGGGAAGACGACCGTGACGGCGAACCTCGCAGTGTCGCTCGCGCAGAGCGGCAAGCGCGTGCTCGTGATCGACACCGATCTCCGGCGTCCGCGCGTCCACCGCGCGTTCGGCGTGGCGAACCGCGTCGGGTTGACGAGCTACATCGCCGGGCAGAACGACATGCGTTCCATCGTGCAGAGCACGATCGTCCCCGGTGTCCACGTCATCCCGTCCGGCCCGATCCCGCCGAATCCCGCAGAGCTGCTGCATCGTGAGCGCTTCAAGGAGTTGCTCGAGGAAGCGCGACGTGAGTACGATCTGGTGATCTGCGACTCGCCCCCGCTCGGTGCGGTGATCGACGCGGCGGTGCTCGGGCCGCAGGTGGACGGGATGGTGGTCGTCGCGCGCGTTCGTGAGACGACCAGGCATGCGGTGCGCGCGGTCTTGCAGCAGCTACGCGACGTCGGTGCGAACGTCGTGGGCGCGATCGTCAACGGGTTCGACCCGCGCTCCGGCGGCGGTTACGGCGGCGGCAACGGCTACTACAACTACTACTACCAGTCGAAGGGCGGGTACTACGTCTCCGACGAGGCGGCGCCCGCCGAGGAACGCTCCAGCGATCCCGACGGCGAGGACGAGCGTCGTCCTCGCGCCTGAGCCGAGCGATGTGCGGCATCTCGGGGATCTGGTCGATCGAAGGTCGCGGGGACGCGCTCCGCGCGCGTGCCGCGGTGATGCGCGACTCGCTCGCCCATCGCGGCCCTGACGACGCGGGCGAGTGGGAAGACGCGACGTGCGGGCTCGTGCTGGGCCAGCGACGCCTGTCGATCCTCGACCTCTCGCCGCTCGGGCATCAGCCGATGATGTCAGCGTCCAGCCGATACGTCGTCGTGTTCAACGGCGAAATCTACAACCACCTGCGCATTCGCGAGGATCTCCCGGATGCCCGGTTCCGCGGCACGTCCGACACCGAGACGCTGCTCGCTGCCATCGAGCGCTGGGGCCTCGAAGGCGCGCTCTCGCGCTTCGTGGGGATGTTCGCGATCGCGCTGTGGGATCGCGAAGCCCGCACACTCCAGCTCGTGCGCGATCGCGTCGGGATCAAGCCACTTTACTGGGGTCGCACGACGCGCGGCGATCTTCTGTTCGGCTCGGAGCTCCGCGCGCTGCGGACGCACCCTGAGTTCGACACGACGATCGATCGCGAAGCGCTCACCGCGTACTTCGAGACGAGCTGTGTCCCGGCACCGCTCTCGATCCATCGCGCCGCGCGCAAGCTCGAGCCCGGGACGATCCTCACGTTCCATTCGCCGCGGCGCGATCCGCGAGCGACGCGCTACTGGCGCGTGGAGGATGTCGCACGCGACGGAGCTCGCGACTGGCTTCGCGATTCCGAGCCGGAGATCCTCGAGCGGATCGAGGAAACGCTGCGGGACGCGGTGCGCCTGCGCCTTCTGTCGGACGTACCGCTCGGCGCGTTCCTCTCGGGGGGCATCGACTCGTCGCTGGTCGTCGCGATCGCGCAAGAGCTCTCCACCGAGCCGCTCCGCACGTACTCGATCGGCAGCACGGACGCGGCGTACGACGAATCCGGGTTCGCGTCGGAGGTTGCGCGTCGCCTCGGGACGCGCCACACGGCGCTCACGGTCCGCGACGCCGAGGCTCGTGAGATCGTGCCTCAGCTGGCATCGATCTACGACGAGCCGTTCGCGGATAGCTCGCAGATCCCGACGTTCCTCGTCTCGCGCCTCGCGCGCAACGACGTCACCGTCGCGCTCTCGGGCGACGGCGGAGACGAGCTCTTCGGCGGGTACAACCGGTACTTGTGGGCACCGCGCCTCGCGCGCGTTCAATCGGTCCCGCGTACTGCCCGTCGGGTCGCTGCGGCCGCGCTCGAGCTGCTGCCGACGAGCGCGTGGGACTCCGTCCACGCGCACCTCAGTCCTCCGCTGCCGCCTGTGCGGCTCGTCGGCGACAAGCTGCACAAAGGCGCGCGAGCGCTGCGCACGAGCTCGCTCGACGAGATGTACGCCGCACTGCGAAGGCAGTGGTGGCCGTCGCCCGTGCTCGACGTGCTGACGCACGACGAGTCCCCGCGCACTGGTCGGATGGTGGACGCGGCACATGCGCTGATGGTCCGCGACGCGGTCGGCTACCTCCCGGACGACATCCTGACGAAGGTCGACCGCGCGAGCATGGCCGTCGCGCTCGAGGCGCGGGTTCCGATCCTGGATCACCGTGTGGTCGAGCTCGCGTGGCGTGTGCCGATGCGGATGAAGATCCGCGACCGCAAGGGCAAGTGGGCTCTCCGCGAGCTGCTCGCGAAGCGGCTTCCTCGTGACGTGTTCGAGCGTCCGAAGACCGGCTTCAGCGTGCCCGTCGGCGCGTGGCTGCGAGGTCCGCTGCGCGACTGGGCCGAGTCGCTGCTGGACGCGAAGTCGCTCGCGTCCGTGGGCCTCGATGCGCGGCTCGTGCGCACGCGCTGGAAGGCGCATCAGGAGGGCCCGGCCGACGCGGGTCTCGCCCTCTGGGACGTGCTCGCATTCGCGGCCTGGCACCGGGAGATCACGCGAGGCGCACGCGCGGAGCCGCGAGACCTGTCCGCGAGGAGCTCGGCGTGATCGCGGTCCTGCTGAGCGTCGTCTTCGCGGTCACCGTCTACTTCGCGCCCCAGGCCGTTCTCCCGCCGGAGGAGGCGCGGAAGTTCGGCGTCGTGCTGCTGCTCGGATTCCTCATCCGAATGGGCGCGGCTGTGTTCCTCCGTGAAGTACCGCTGTTCTCGCACGGCGCTTCGAACACCGCAGACGCGGGCTTCTACGAGTTGGCCTCGGGGATCGTCACGCAGATCTGGTTCGGTCAGGGCTATCCGTCGTTCATCACCGCCGACGAGATCAACATCCCGCAAGCGCGCAACGCGATGCTCGCGGTCAACGTCTACGCGCTCGTTCATTACCTGAATGGTGGTGAGATGTCGCGAATGGGCTGCGTCGCGATCAACGCGCTCGTCGCGTGCATGACGTGCCTGCAGCTGGTTCGTCTCGGCGTGACCATCGGCGGATCCAGCGCGGACTCGCGTCTCGTCGGGGCCGCGATGCTCTTCAGTCCCGGCTTCGTCTTCCACACGGCCGACCTCTTCAAGGACGGTATCTCGGCGCTGCTGGTAGTCACTGCCGTCGTGTCGGCCTTCCGGCTCGCGGAGCGGTTCACGATCTCCGACCTCTGCATCGGCGTCGTGTGCCTCTTCGGCACGTGGTACGTGCGGTTCTATCTGGTGTTCTTGGTCAGCGCGCCACTCGTCTTGAGCCTGCTCGGGATCCGTTCGGGCTCAGCCGCGCGCGCCGTCATCGCGCTCGCCTTCGCGTTCGCCGCTGCGGTGGCGATCATCGGTCTGACGAGCGCCGCGGACGAAGCGCTCGAAGTCGGGCTCGACACGTTCGAGACGGCGACGTCGGCGAACGCGCGGGACTACAACGCACAGGGCGGCTCGGGAGTTCGCTTCGACGACTCGAATCCGTGGGTCTCGTTCCCACTCCGATTGCTCTACACGCTGTTCTCACCGTTCCCCTGGCAGTCGGGATCCCTCGGATTCCAGGGCGGCAAAATCGACGCGCTGATCTGGTATTTCTTCTTCTACCGCGGCGCCCGTGCGGCGCGCGTGATGTGGCGCGAGGACCGAGGCACGCTGGTGATGTTCCTCGTCGTCCTGATCCCGCTCACCGTCGCGTACGCCACAACGATGGCCAACGTGGGCCTGATGCTCCGACAGCGCATTCCGATCGTGATGCTCGGCTCGGTGCTCGCGGTGCGCGATCGTCGGCGCCAGCGCGCGATCGACGAGTCCGCTGGTGGTTCTTCGGTGAGCTCGCCGTTCGATCACGGGAGCCAGGCCGCCGCATGAGACCGAAGCTCTTGTTCGTCGTGAACGAGGATGCGTTCTTCGTATCCCACCGCCTCGAGATCGGAACGGCCGCGCGAGACGTCGGGCTCGACGTCGTCGTCGCCGCGGGTCCGGGCGGAGCGCGAGCGACCCTCGAGTCGCACGGGCTCCGCACCGTGGAGCTTCCGTTCGATCGAGGGGGGCGCTCGCCGACACGCGATGCTCGAACGCTCGCGCGTCTCGCCGACCTTTACGCGCGGGAGCGTCCGACGCTCGTTCACCACGTCACGATCAAGCCCGTTCTGTACGGCTCGATCGCGGCGAAGCTCACCGGCGTGCGCGCCGTGGTGAATGCGATCAGCGGGCTCGGGTTCGTCTTCTTGTCGCAGCACCTCTCCGCCCGCGCTCTCCGGGTCGGCGTCGAGGTCGCCTACCGAGTGGCCCTGTCGGGGCCTCGTGTGCGCGTCGTGTTCCAGAACGCCGATGACGAGGCGCTCTTCGTGTCGAGAGGGCTCGTCGACGCCACTCGCGCAATCAGGATCCCCGGTTCGGGCGTCGATCTCGAGCGCTTCGCCGAGCGCCCACCGCACCGCGCAGAGGTTCCGCTCGTCGTCCTTCCGGCGCGATTGCTCTGGGACAAGGGCGTCGGAGAGTTCGTCGATGCGGCTCGTTCCCTACGCGCGCGAGGCGTGCGCGCGCGGTTCGCGCTGGTCGGCGGCGGCTCGACCAACCCGGCGAGTGTTCCGCCGGCTCGCGTCCGGGAATGGGTCGACGAAGGTCTGATCGAGGCCTGGGGGCACCGCACCGACATGCCGGACGTGCTCGCCGAAGCGAGTCTCGTCGTGCTTCCTTCGTATCGCGAGGGCTTCCCGCTCGCGCTCGCGGAAGCGTGCGCGGTCGGCCGCGCGTGCGTGACGACCAACGTGCCCGGTTGTCGCGACGTCGTCGACGACGCGTGTGGTTGGCGCGTGCCCGTTCGGGATGCGCCGGCGCTCGCAGACGCGATCTCCGATGCGCTGTCCGATCGAGCGAGGCTCGAAGCGATGGGGCGGCGAGCGGCGCAACGCGCGCGTGACCGGTTCGGACGAGGTGCGATCGTCGCGTCGCATCTTGCGCTCTACGAAGAGCTGCTCGGCGACGCCTGGCCGCGAGCTACAACCATGTCGCCGCAGGAGCGTCGCGCCGTCGGGAGAGTGGGAGAGTGAAGGTACTTCACGTTCAGAAGCTCGGTGGCATGGCGGGTTCGGAGCGGTATCTGCTCGAGATCCTGCCTGCGCTCCGCGCCGCAGGGGTCGACGCCCGCTTCGCCGCGCTGGTGACGGCTGCCGACCGCTCGCGGAACGACGCGATGTACCGCCGACTTCGCGCCGCCGAGGTTCCGTACTACGTACTCCCGCTCGGCCGGGTCCCGCGCGCGAGCGACGTCCTCGGCCTCGCTCGCCTCGTGCGCGACGAGCAATTCGACGTCCTCCACACGCACCTCGTCCACGCCGACTTCGTCGGCGCCCTCGCGCGTCCCGCACTGCCGCGACGCGTCGCGCGCGTCTCGACGAAGCACGGCTACGAGGAACGCTTCACCAACGAGCACGGCTTCGACCCTCGACGCGTTCCACGCAACGCGTATCGGACTGCGTGCTGGGTCGCCGAGTCGCAGGTCACGGCGTCCTACGCCATCTCGCGTGGGCTTCGCAGGCTCTTCGTCGAGTCCGGCATCGCGCGGCGGGAGATGGAGGTCATCCACTACGGGTTCGACTTCGCCGCCGCGCCGATGCAGCCGCGCGCCGAGCATCGTCTCGGAGCTCCGCAGATCACGATGGTAGGGCGCCTCGTCGGCTTCAAGGGCCATCGCCATGCAGTCGACGCGATGGTCCACGTGCGTCGCGCGCATCCGAGCGCGAAGCTGGTGATCGTGGGCTCGGGTCCGCTCGAAGACGAGATCCGTGCGTCGATCGCGGCACGAGGTCTCTCCGAGAGCGTCGTGATGACGGGTTATCGCCCGGATGCCGCTGCGTTCATGGCCGCGTCCGACGTCGTGCTCGTGCCGTCGATCTCGGAGGGGTTGGGTGTCGTGTTTCTCGAGGCGTTCTCGGCCGGAACGCCGGTCGTGGCGTTCGACGTGCCGGCGTCGAACGAGATCCTCGACCACGACGAGACTGGGCTGCTCGTGCGTCCGTACGACATCGACGCCTATGCGCGTGCAGTGAGCGCGCTGCTCTCGGATGGCGCGCTGCGCGAACGGCTGGCAGCAGGTGGGGCGCACAGACTTCGCTCGTACTTCACGCGGGAACGCATGACGCGCGAGACGATCGCGTTCTACGAGCGCGCATCGCGACGCGCGCGAAGCGAGCGGCACGCAGCCGCCGCGCCTGCCGCTTGACCATGGGACCCCAGCATGGTTCCGTTCGGTCCTCCTCGTTGAATCCTCGCTGACCGGCTGCAACGAACGAGAGCGCCGAGATGTGGACGGATCTTGCCATCGCCGCGG
This sequence comes from Sandaracinus amylolyticus, assembly GCF_000737325.1. NCBI lineage: Bacteria > Pseudomonadati > Myxococcota > Polyangiales > Sandaracinaceae > Sandaracinus > Sandaracinus amylolyticus. The sequence goes on along the minus strand of NZ_CP011125.1, from coordinate 4,779,302 downwards.
GCGTCGGGCTCGCGGTCGCCGGGATAGCGACTCCTGCGGCTCGGGCTCTCGGTCGAAGGCTCGGCGCCGTCGACCAACCCGGCGGGCGCCGCGTGCACACCACGGCCACCCCACGCATGGGAGGCCTCGCGGTCGTCGCGGGGTACGTGACGGCGCTCGCGTGCGTCGCGGCGTGGGACGTTCACCAGGGACGCGCGTTCGCGGGCGCGCCGACGCCGATCCTCGGCTTCCTGGTTGGCGGCCTGCTGCTCGCGGGCGTCGGCGCCGTCGACGACGTCCGGGCGCTCGGAGCGAAGAAGAAGCTCGCCTTCCAGAGCATCGCGGCGAGCGTCGCGTGGGCCGCGGGCGCGCGGATCGAGGCCTTCGACCTGCCGTGGATCGGCAGCTTCGAGTTCGCGCCGGTAGCGAGCTACGTGATGAGCGTCGGGTGGATCCTCGCGTTCGTGAACGCGATCAACCTCATCGATGGGCTCGACGGCCTTGCGAGCGGGATGGTGTTCTTCGCTGCGATCACCAACACGATCGTCGCGCTCACCACGGAGAACCATCTCGCGGCGGTGTTGAACGTGGCGCTCGGTGCGTCCGTGCTCGCGTTCCTCTACTACAATTTCAACCCCGCGACGGTGTTCCTCGGCGACACCGGAAGCATGTTCCTCGGGTACGTCCTCGGGGCCTCCGCGTTGCTCAGTGGGCGGCAGAAGGAGAGCACGGTCGTCGCGCTGCTCGTGCCCGTCGTCGCGCTGGGGGTGCCGCTCACGGACACGCTGTTCACGATGCTGCGTCGCTTCCTCGAGCGCCGCCCCATCTTCTCCGCGGATCGCGGGCACATTCACCATCGACTGCTCGACCTCGGGTTCACCCACCGTCGCGTGGTGCTGCTGCTCTACGGGATCAGCGTGCTGACGTGCGTCGCCGCGATTGCCGCGGCGTTCGGCAAGGACTGGCAGGTCGGTCTCGCGCTCCTCGCAGCGGTCTTGGTCGTGCTCGCGAGCGCCCGGTTCGCTGGCTATTTCCGCCTGCGCGTTGTGCGCGAGGCGTCGGAGGTCGCGAAATCCCAGGTCCGCAACCGCATCGCGCTCGCGCTCGCCGGGAGCCACACGACGGCGTCGGAGTATCTGTGCCGGCTCTCGACGGTCGTTCTGGAAGTGGACGGGTTCGTGCGGTGCGAGCTCGTGCGTGACGAGCAGGTCCTGTGGAGCTGGCAGGACTCGCACGAAAAGGTCGCGCACCCGAACTCGTACGAGTACGTGTGGAACGTCGACGAGCGCACGTGGCGTCTTCGTTTCTTCGTCGACCCGGACCTGGCGTCCAGCACCGAGATCGAGCCGCTCCTCCAGCTCACGGGAGAAGTCGCCGCGCACATCCTCGCGCGCGACACGTCGTGGCGAGCGGTGGTCCGCGAGTCCCGGCCTGCGCTGCAGGCGGCCACGCGCGTCACCGCGGCGCCGCGCGAGGGCGAGCCGCTCGGCGCTTCGTCCGGCGCGGACGCCTGAGGCGGGTCGGATCGACGCCCCTCGATGCGCAGGCTCGCGCTCCTCAGGTCGATCGGGACCTACACGCTCCTCGGGTTCGTGCCGGTCGCCACGAACCTCGTGGTCGTGCCGATCTACCTACGGCATCTGTCGGTCGAGGAATACGGCCTCGTCGGACTCGCCAACGTCGCGTACACGTTCACGCTGCTCGTGACGGGGCTCGGGCTGCCCGAAGCGTACGGCCGCTTCTACTTCGAGAAGCACAACGCAGGTCGCGAAGGCGGCGGCCGGCTCCTCGGCACCGTGCTCGCGGGCGTCACCCTCAGCACGGCGCTCGCCGCGATCATCGCGCTCGTGTGTGGGCCGCGCCTCTACGATCTCGCCTGGCCGTCGCTTGCGTTCGAGCCGTACGGGTGGTGGATCGCAGTGTCCGTCGGTGGAGCAACGCTCCAGCAGCTCGCGTTCCTCGCATTTCGGAACGCCGAGAACCTCCGCATGGCGGCGCTTGCCAGTCTCCTACCGTTCGCCGGAGGCACGATCGGCACGTACGTCGCCGTCGCTTCGCTGGACGGTGGCGCGGAGGGCGCCGTCTCTGGGCGCGCGCTCGGGTACCTCGCCGGCGCCTCGCCCGCGCTCCTCGTCCTCGCGTCGAGTCTGCCGCTGCGCGTCCGTATGCCGCAGTTGCGAGAGCTGCTCGAGTACGGCCTTCCGATCGTCGTGTATTCGCTCTTGAATCACGTGCTCTTCCTCGGCGATCGCCTGCTCTTCGAGAGGTGGACGGATCTCGAGACCCTCGCCGTCTACGTTCTGGCGGTGACGATCATCTCGCCCGCAGACATCCTCGCGAATGCCGTCTCGCCCGCAATCGTGCCGCGAATCTACCGCGGATGGTCCGCCGGGGACGCGCGCGTCGATGTCGATCTACAGCGCATCTACGAAGGTCTGTTCGCGATCCAGGTGATCTTGCTGTGCATCGCGCTCACGTGCGCAGGCCCGGTCGTGACCTGGCTCGGCAGCGGCGAGTACACGGCATCGCTGCCATACCTGCCGTTCCTCGCGTTCGCTCACCTCTTCCGGGTCCGCTATCTCTATTTCTCGATGCCGCTCTTCTTCCACAAGCGGACTCGTTTCCTTCCGCTGATGACGCTGGCGTCGATCGGACTGGGCCTCGCTGCGGCCTATGCCGGGTTCCGATGGTTTGGCCCGGTCGGAATCACGGTCGGAGTCATCGCTTGGAAATTCTCCCAGCAGGCGCTCGCGCACGTCTTCGTCGTGCGGAGTGGATTGATGCGCGCAGCGGGGATGCCGAGGAGCACGATCCTGAGTTGCCTGTTCCTCGCCTACGTCGCGGCGAGCTACGCCGCGGATTCGACACCGGCCGTCCTGTGGGGCGGCGCCGCGTTTCTCACCGCCGCGTCCGCGCTCGTGCTGGCTCGGGTCCTCGCGGCGCATGGGGCGCTTCCTGTACACCGGGGCTCCGCGTGACGAACGACTCCCGCGCGAACCTGCCGAACGGTTTCCGGCTGCACCAGATTCTCTTCGGGGGGTTGGGCGGTCACGCGAGTGTCGCGCTCTCGTTGATCAGGAGCACGCCGCAGTTGCAGCACTCGGTCACGTTCTTCGGTATCGACGCGCCGCGTTCCGAGCACGTCGAGCTCTGTCGCGCTCGACAGGTCGCGTGGACGGGGGTGACGAAGCGTCCCGGTCTCGACCCGCAGTCGTTGCGCTCCGTCCTTGCCGATCTCCGCGCACGTCGACCCGACGTCGTGTTGGTCCACTCGCCGACCACGGTGCCGGCGGCGCTCGCGCATCGGCTGTCGACGGGCGTTCCCTTCGTCGTGGTGGATCACACTCCGAACTCCGCGAAAGAGCGCAGAGAGTGGATTGCGCTCGCGATGAGCCTCGTCGCGTCCGACTCCGTCGTCTTCCTCACGCCCGTGTTCCGCTCGGAAGTTCGCGCGCGCCTTGGAGTTGTGGTCGATCACGCACGAACGACCGTCATCCCAAACGGCATCGACACCGAGCGTTTTCGGCCCGCTCCGCGCGCCATCGGGGACTCGAGTCGCATCGTCGTATCGATGCTCTCTCGCTTCACGCCGCAGCGTGACCACGCGACGATCATCTCCGCCATCGAAACGCTCGTCGCGCACGATACCAATCTGCGCGCACGGCTGAGAGTCGTGCTCGCCGGCGACGGGGAGACGCTCGGCTCGATTCGAGCGCTCGTCACGAGCCGTGGGCTGGACGACGTGATCACGACACCAGGCGTGCTCGACGAGCCGAACGTCGTGAAGCTGCTCCACACGTCCGATATCTACGTTCATTCGTCCCTGGCCGAGACGATGAGCACGTCGGTGATGCAAGCGATGTCGACAGGGTTGCCCGTGGTCGCGACCCGCATCACGGGAATGGACCTCCTGATCGACGATGGACGCAGCGGCGTGCTGTTCACACCGGGTCGGGCTTCCGAGCTCGCCTCGGTCGTCGCCGGCCTGATCGGCGATCCGCACCGGCGCACGTCGCTGGGCGCCGAAGCGCGCCGTGAGGCGGTCGAGCGCCTTTCTGCCGCGCGAATGGCCGCCGACTATCAGCAGCACCTTCGAGAAGCGGTCTCGCGTGGCTCGACGTCGGTGAGTCGCTCTGCCGAGAACGGCGGAGCTCGAGTATGAGCGAGGAGCAATGTCCCTTCAGAGGATGATCGACAAGACGCTGCCCGTCCGAAAGGCAGCTTTCCGGTTCCTCGATCGCCGTGGGCTCCGAGGCGTTCTCGGTGGCGGGGTCAGTGTCTATAGCCTGCTCCGACGCGGCCGTGGAGTCTGGGTGACGCCGGAGAATGGGCTGTGGGTCCATCGGTTCGCCGATGGCTATCTCGTCAATCGCGTCATCGATACGACTCTTCTCGAGACGATCGACTACGTCGCCCGCGACACCTTTCTCCACGGTTTGACCGTGAGCCCGGGTGATGTCGTCGTCGACGTCGGCGCGGGCGTCGGCACCGAGGTCCTGACGTTCTCACGGCTCGCGGGTCCGGGCGGTCGCGTGCTCGCCATCGAAGCCCACCCAGAGACCGCGCGCGCGCTGCAACGCACGGTGATGCTCAACCGTCTTCGTCAGGTCGAGGTGATCGCCGCCGCCGCGACGGCGAAGGAGTGCGAGCTCTCGATCACCGACGACGAAGATCACATCAAGAGCCAGGTGCGCTCCGACGCGTCGTCCGGCGCCCATCGTGTGCCCGGAAGGCCTCTGGCGACGCTGCTGCGGGAGCGAGGCATCGAGCGGATCGACCTCGTGAAGATGAACATCGAAGGCGCCGAGCTCGACGCGCTACGCGGCATGGGCGCGGCGCTCGCGAACGTGCGGCAGGTGGCGATCAGCTGCCACGACTTCCTTGCGCCGGAGTCCGCCCCGCACGACTGGCGACGCACGTTCGACGGCGTGCGTGAGTTGCTGAGCGACGCGGGCTTCGAGCTGTGGACCAGGGAAGCCGACGAGCGCCCCTGGGTCCGCCACACCTGGTACGGCAGGCGTCGAACCTGATGGGCGAACCGCCGAACCGGCTCGTCTCGATCGATCTCCTGCGCGGCCTGTGCGCCATCGGTGTCGCGGTGTATCACGTGACGAGCTGGTTGCAGATCGCGCACCTCTACAACCTCGGCCTGTACGGCGTGTACGCGTTCTTCGTCATCTCGGGTGCGAGCATGACGCTCGCATACGACGCGCGCTTCGAACGCGGCTATTCGATCTCGAGATTTCTCGCTCTGCGGTGCGCGCGTCTTAGTCCGCTCTATGTCGTGGTCTGCGGGTACGTTGTACTCGTCGCGCTCGTAACGGGCACTCTCGACAGCAACCTCCTGAGCAAAGCCGCGCTGAACGTTACGTTCCTATTCGCACTAGCCAACCCAGGCGAAACGTCGATCGTCGTCGGCGGGTGGTCGCTCGGAATCGAGTTCATCTTCTACCTCCTGTTCCCAGCCCTGATCGCGCTCTCGCGTGAACGGGCGTACTCCGTACTCGTGGTCGCCCTCGTGATGTTCCAACTCGGGTTCTTGAACCTCGTACTCCGGGGCGACACGTCGTTCGCGGACAATTGGGGTCGATACACGCAGTTTGGGTCGTTCGCCGGGTATTTTGCGGTTGGAGTCTGGATCGGCCGACGACGGCTCCGAAACGCGAGCGATCGTGCCGACGTGAGGCTCGCGGTGGCGATCTCGGTTTCCGCCGCGGTGCCTCTAATCATCGCGCATGGAACCAGCTCCATCGATGCGCTGGTCGGCGTTCGCGGAACGCTGATGACGCTCTGCACGCTCGCGCTCGTCGCCAGCGTTGCGGAGGTCGACGTCCGGGGGGCCTCGGCACGTGCTGCCGACGTGCTCGGTGAAGCAAGCTATCCGCTCTACTTGCTACATCCGATCGTCTTCGCTCTGCTCCGCTCCCGTCGCATTCTTGGCACGTTTGCTGATGCGAATCCTCTCGTATTTACCGTTGTTGTGCTTGCGGTTTCGTTCGCCCTTGCGCTGGTCGTTCACCGACAATTCGAACGGCCGCTCCTCCGGAGAGCAAAGACGCTGTTCGGCTGACTGCCACCGAGATAGTCAATGCGTTCGCGATCTAGGCTTCACGACCGCAGCGTTCCGAAACTCGCGATCGTCGTCTGGATCGCGTCGCCCAGACGTGAAGTCGCGGTGCCGTCGGTCGAGTGGAAGTAGTCGCGGACAAAGGTGTCGAATCCAGAGCCTTCCTTCTCGATCGAACCGAAATCCACGTGTTCGGGATCGTCATCTAGGTCGCGCATCACGACCGCGACGCCGAGCGCTGCAAGGCGCCCAACGTCGTCGTGTGGAAACGCCCCGATGATGCAGAGCCTGTTCAGGAGAGCTGCGGGGATCATCAACGTTGAGGGCATCGAAAAGACGACCTGTGCGTCGCGCATGATCGCGGGAAGGTCGCAGTCTCGAAGCCACTCGACGTCAGGCCACGCAGGCCGCCAATCGTCTGCATAGCTCTCCGGGTGAAGCTTGATCAGTAGGCGTTGCCCGCGAGCGGCAGCGTACGCTCGAAGTCGCTCGTAGCAGGCGACCACCTCATGGCGCTCACGGAGGATCTTGCCCCACCGATTGCCCGTGAGGGGGCTATCGACGAGGAGCACGTGCCTACGCTCGCGCGCTGGCGGACGTTGGAACTCCAACAGATACGCATCGTACTCCGGGTTACCAATGAAGTACGAGGAACTCGCGGTCGCGCCGTGAATCTGCTCGTAGACTCGCGACGCACGCGCCGTGTAGCGGATGAACGAGTCAGGTAGTCGGAATCGGCCGCGCATCCTGACGCTCGCTTCCAGCGTGCCAACGCGTCGCGCGAGCAGCAGATATCCGACCGCCGCCGCGAGGCTCGGCCACCTCGTTGGAGTCCCGGATTTCAACAAGAATGAGATCGAATCGCGGCCACCACCCCCAGGCACCTGTGCTACGGGCTGAGAGCGCCAGTTGCGATGCACCGCACGATAACCTTCGAGATCGAGAAATAGCCCATGTTGGTACAGGATGGTCGGGATTCCGAGTGACTGGGCGGCGAGGTTCGTCGCGATCGAACGGGCGTCGTCGATTGCCATGAACAGGACGGCCTCGGCGTGGAGGGCGCAGAGCATCTCGCGCGCGGACGAATAGTCGTCGAAATACGCCCTAGGCAGGTCCGTATGAATCGACTCGGCCGCCGATCGACGGATCGAGCTGACGAAGACGAAATCGAAGCGCTCTCGAAGCGATTCGAACGCGGTGACGAATCCTCGTCGGTAGTAGGGCCAGCACAGGACCACTCGCGGCCTGTGCCCGGGCGAGAAGGGCGGGGGTCGCATCGAGCGTCTATCTCTTTCCGTCAACGGCGACGGCGCGGTACGCGCGATAGAGCGCGGACGCCATGCGCAGATCCTCCGGCTCGTCGATGTCGACGGCGCGATGCCACGGCATCGGGTGGAATCTGTGATCGGGCCCGTAGAACGTGCGCGCTTCGAGGAGCGCTTCGGTTCTCGCGATCCACGTCGCCCCGGTCGGGCAGTAGATGGGCTCGAGATCCTGAGAGCGCTTGAGGCGCTCGGACGGGAAGAGCGGCGCGGGACGGCCCTCCGCGTCCAGCCGCACCGCCCACCACGCGTGCGCCCATCCCATGTCGAAGCAAGAGATCTGGAAAGCAGCCCCGGAGCGCTCGAAGTGCTCGACGCCATCGCGGATGTCGTCTGCGTTGCGCAGCGGACACGCGGCGAAGAGTTGGACGACGACATCACACTCCAGTCCCTCGGCCGCCAGTCGCTCGATCGCGCTGATGGTTGCGAGGCTCACGGGTGAGTGATCGTCCGCGTAAGCCTCGCGCAGGAAGGGGACCTCGGCGCCCGCTCGTCTCGAGATCTCGGCGATCTCCTCGTCATCCGTGCTGACGATGATGCGATCGAAGAGGCCGCATTCGCGTGCCGCGTCGATCGTCCACGTGATCAGCGGCTTGCCTTCGAGCTCGACGACGTTCTTGCGGGGAATGCGCTTCGATCCGCCACGTGCCGGGATGAGCGCGAACCGACGCTGCGGGCTCATTCGACGACCTCTGCCCGCTCGGCACGCTCTGCGAGCTCCATCACCTTGAGAAGGTGGAGCGAGTCGGAGAGCGTCGCTGCGGCGCTCGCGCGACCCGACACGAAATCGAGGAAGTCGTTCATCTGTGCTCGATAGAAATCGAAGGGCACTTCGCCCGCGCGATGGAGCTCGATGGCCGCGCCATCGTAGGGCGTGAATCGCACGACACCCTCGGTGAACGAATAGTCGAGCCGGCCGCGTGTGCCCTGGATCCAACCGTGTCGACGATAGGACGGCGACAGATAGTCGAGATCAACCATCACCTGCGCGCCGCACTTCGTTCGGAGCACGAGAGCAACACTGTCGTCCACGTCGATCTCCAGATCGGAGAGACGCGCGACATCGCCGGTCACGCTCGCGAGGCGACCCATCCAGTGGAGCACGAGGTCCAGCTCGTGCGAGATCGTACGCAGGACTCCGCCACCGAGATCACGCCGGGCCGAGTATTCGGTCCGGTAGTCCGCGTCCGGATGGAACTTCGGCAGATGTTGCCCGAACGACAACTGCGCGCGGACGACTCGACCCAGCCGCGCGCCTTCATCAGCAAGGATGGCGTGCACCGCTCGCACGAGGGGATGGAAACGCAGGCAGTACGCAACACGAATGCGATCGGCGGCCGCGACCACTGCGTCGGTCAGCTCGCTTCGGTGCGCGACGAGCGGCTTCTCGACGAGCGCCGGAAGGCCGGGTACGGACGCGACGCGCGTCAGGGCCTCACCGTGGAGCGCCGTCGGGGTGGCGACGATGACGCCGTCGAGTGACGACGACCAGAAGCGCTCGGCATCTCGCTCCTCGACCACGAACGAAAGATCCGAGGGCAGCTCGCGCGCTGCTCCACGCCCGCTCCGCAGGGCGACGACACGATCGACACCGACGTCCTTCAGACAACGAGCATGGCGACGACCGATCGAGCCCAGGCCGACGATGCCGATCGTGACGCTCATCGTCGCCCCGCTTCGATCAGCCGTACGATCGCTCGTGTCTCGTCGCGCGCGATCGGAACGCTGCGCTCGGCGATCGAGGTCACGAACACTCGGAGCGCTTCGCGGAACGCGGTGAACGAGTCGGAGAACACGAGCGACGCATCGCCGGCGCTCCCGAGCACGTGAATGCGGATCGCCGAAGGCAGCGACGACGTCGTCGTGAAGCGCACGTCGAGCCCGTCGGGAAGCGCCACGTCGAGATGGTCGAGCGGACCACGTCGAAGGCGGCTCGCTCGCGCGTCCGCCCACGAGACGTCGGAGAGCTGGGCGACGACGGTCTCGATCCCGTGCACCGCGTAGGTGTCCCAGTACTTCGGGATCACCGCGTGCACGAGGCGCGGCTCGCCGACCTTTGCCGGGTCCCAGCGGAGCTCCGACGCGTAGCGCAGGGCCGAGCACGAGTAGATCTGACCGTCGTAGCGCTGCATCGCGAGCAGCGCGTCGAGGTCGCGCTCGGTGAGCGCGATCGGTTTGTCGACGTAGACGGGCAGCCCTGCATCGAGGAACGGTCGCGCGAGGCTCGCGTGTTGCGCAGCGTCATCGCGCGCGAGCAGCACGGCGTCGATCTCGCCCAACATCAGCTCCGGACGGTCCACGACCCGCGCGATGCGCGAGGCGCGCGCGACGTGCTCCGCAATCGCGCGCTCCTGCGCCCATACATGCGTCACGCGCGCGAGCGCCCCGAGAGACTCCTCCGGGAATCTCCGGAGCCGCAGGTACGCCGGAATGGCGGGGAACGGACACTCCGCCATGTGCTCGGCGTCGTAGCCATTGAAGATCGCCGACCAAGAATACGGGTGACCGTTGCCGTCCGAGAGCCCGAGGATCCCGAGTCGAAGCGTCACGTCAGCTCCAGTTCGTCGGCAGCAGGATTCGTTCGTCGTCGAGGGCGAGCCCGCGTGTCGCGTCCTCCACCGCGCCTGCCTCGAACGACCGGTCGGCGGTCCGAAGGTGCTCGCAAAGGTGATCCACTCCGTCCACACCCACGACCGCGGCATCGATGCCGCGGTGTGACAGCACGAACGTCAGCGCGATCTCGATCGGCGTCGCCTCGAGGTCGGCGGCGATCCTCCCGAGCGCTCGCAGCGTCGGTAGGATCGCTTCCAGTCGCGACGGGACCCGCTCTGCCGGCAGCGTCAACAAGCCCTGGAGGAACACGGATCGTGCGTGGACCTCGACGCCGCGCGCGCGCAGCTCCCGGAGCAAGGGCTCGAACCGACGATCGACGACGCTGAAGGGGATCTGCACGAGATCGATCGGCACGCTCGACCGCAGCACGTCCTCGAGATCCTGGGGCCGGTAGAACGAGACGCCGATGCGAGCCGTTGCTCCTCGCGCGCGATGCTCTGCGAGCGCCTGGAAGACGGCGGGGTCTCGTCGGAACGTCGCCACGTCGTGGAGAAGCACGGCATACGGGGTGACGCGGAGCCTTGCGAACGACTCCGAGAGGCGCGCATCGACCTCGTCAGCCCGCGTGTTCGCCGGAAGCTTCGTGACGACGCGGAATGCATGCTCGGGCGGCATGCTCTCGCCGAGCACGCGCTCGCTGTCGCCATAAGCGATGGCCGTGTCGAGCGTGCGCACGCCCGCGTCGTGGGCGCGCGCGAGGATCTCGCGAACTTCGTGCGGGAGGACCTGGCCTCGCTGGTTCGCGATGCCGTAGCCGAGCCCGAACTGCACCGTGCCGAGCGCGAGCTTGGCGATCCGATCGGACACGCTCACTCCAACGCGTCCCACGTAAGCCGCGTGCCGCGCGGGAGGTCTCGACGCGCGGTGCGCCCGAGCACCTCGGGCAAGTACTTGGGCGGAAGCCCGTAACCAGGGCGGATCGCGCGGACGTTCTCGCTCGTGAACGCCTCTCCCGCGCGCACGTCCTTCACGACATAGAGCGAGCGACGGAACGCGACGTTCTTCTCCTCGCTCACCTCACGCGCATACGTGATGTTCCCGACTGCTTCCCAGGCGGTGCGGCAGCCTCGTACGAGCTCGGCGAGCTCGGCGGGCTCGAGCGAGAACGCAGAGTCGGGGCCGCCATCGGATCGCCGCATGGTGACGTGCTTCTCGATGAACGCAGCGCCGAGCGCGACCGCTGCTGCCGCGACCGTCGTGCCCAGCGTGTGATCCGAGAGCCCGGTGACGACGTCGAATGCGTCGGCCATGTGCGGGATGGTCCGCAGGTTCGCGTCGGTCGCCGGCGCCGGATACGCGCTGATGCAGTGCAGGACGATCAGCTCACGCGCGCCGTTGCTGCGCGCCGTGTCGACAGCCTCCTGGATCTCGCCCAGGTTCGCCATCCCGGTCGAGATGATCATCGGCTTGCGCGTGCGCGCGCAGCGCGCGATCAGCGCGAGGTCGATCGCCTCGAACGACGCGATCTTGTACGCCGGCGCACCGAGCTCCTCGAGCAGGTCGACTGCGGTCTCGTCGAACGGAGTGCTGAACACCGCGAGGCCGAGCTCACGAGCTTTCGCGAACAGCGCGGCGTGCCACTCCCACGGCGTTTGTGCCTCCTCGTACAGATCGTAAAGCGAATATCCGTCCCACAGGCCGCCGCGGATCTGGAAGTCCTCCTGCGGCGCATCGATCGTCATCGTGTCGGGCGTATACGTCTGGAGCTTCACAGCGTCCGCGCCTGCCGCCTTCGCGGCCTGCATGATCTCGAACGCGCGGCCGATATCGCCGTTGTGATTCGCAGAGAGCTCGGCGACGACGTAGGGCGGGTCCTGCGTCGAGATGCGGCGACCAGCGATCGTAACGGCTCGCATGCGTTATCTCCTGGGCGTCGGGTCAGGTCGGTGAGGTCAGGGGTCGAACGAGGAGCCAAGCGGATACGCCCGCGACGACGGTGTCGGCCTCGTACGCGAACCCTGCGCGCTCGAACGCCGCTCGCGAACGTAGATTGTCGCATCGAATGAACGCGCGTACGCGGCGCGCTCCGGAGCGCCATGCGACTCGCGCGACGCCGGCCTCGATCACGCGCGCGGCCAGCCCGCGGCCACGATGCTCTGGCGCGATCGTGATCCCGATATCGACCACGTCGGCTTCGGACCTGTCGAATCGAACCAGGCCGATGTCCCGCTCCTCGCGGTCGACGGCGATCCACAGCCATGCGTCCGCGCTTCGACGCTTGCTGGCGAACCAGCGCAGGTGATCGTCGAGCGGAATCGGCGCGCTTTGGAAGGAGCCACCGCGCGTCCCCGGGTCGTTCGCCCAGGCGTGGAGCGGCGTACCGTCTTCGGCGCGCACGGCTCGCAACCGCAGCTCGCCCGCGTCGAGGTGCATCGCAACGCGAGCGGCGCCTTCACCGTCGATCAGTTCCTGGCCGCGTTGCGCGAGCTCCACTCGTGCCGCGCGCGATGCGACGAGGTGCGCGAGGGCAGCACGGACCTCGGAGGACCCGAACTGCTCTGCGGATCCGAGCGCGTGTGCGATTCCCAGGCGCGCGGCCGACCGGAGCACGGGCTCTTGGTTCGGCGCCGTCGAAACGAGCGCTGTCGGCGTACCGAGGTAAGCGAGCTCCCAGGTCGTGCTTCCCGATGCGGCGATCGCGAGATCGGCCCGCGCGAGGCGCACGGGAACGTCCGGAGGATCGACCAGCGTCTCGACACCGGGATCCGTGGTGGAGCGCGCGGCGAGCAGGGTTGCGTCGGGATTCGCCGCGCCGACGAGCGCAGTGATCGTGAGATCGGGCGAGATGCTCGCCAGCAGCTCGATCGCGCGCGTGGTCAGACGCGCGGGGTCGGCGCCCCCGAAGGTGACCAGCGCGCGGGACGCGCGCTCCGGGTGGATTCGATCGGAGCGCGGCGACGAGAGGAACTCGCGGCGGAGCATCGCGAAGCGCGCGCCCGCGAGCACTGCGCCGCTCGCGCGCGGGTAGAGCGATTCGTGTCCGTGCAGGTTCTGGTTGAGCACGTCGCTGGCGATCGCCTCGCGAGAGCCGTCGTCGTCGATCACGAGCGTGCGGTGCCCTGCGCGCGCCAGCTCGTCGGCATACGGCGAGCCGATGTGGTAACCGTCGACGACCACGGCCCGCGGGGCGATCTCGCCCAAATTGCGCATCGTTTCCTTGAGTTCGTCACCGTCTCCGGTGCCGCGAGTCCCGATGACCTGAACGTGCTCGCGCGCGAGGCGCTCCGCCACGCGCGGTGGCGACGACGTCAAGAACACGACGCGCCCGCCGCGCTCCTGCCACGCCTGCGCGAGGGCGAGCGAGCGCAGCACGTGCCCCACACCAATCCGAGGTCCGGCGTCCGCGCGGACGACGAGCACCGGCGCGGTCATCGAGCGAGCGCGGCCGCGATCACGTCCGCGACGCGATCGACGTCGGCGTCTTCCATCGCCGGAAAGAGCGGCAGGCTCAGGCACCCGGCGTAGTAGCGCTCCGCCCCGTCGAACGACCCGCCGGAGAGCCCGTTCGCGACGAAGTCGGGTTGGCGGTGGACCGGGATGTAGTGGACCTGCGGGAGGATCGCGGCCTCTCGCAGCGCGCTGTACAGCGCGAGTCGGCGTGCCGCGACCGACTCGAGCGTCTCTCCGTCTCGCGCGACCAGCCGTGCCACGTACAGGTGGTACGACGACGTCGCCCCGGCGCGAACGCGGAGTGGCACGATGCGATCCGCGAGCGGGGCGAGAGCCCTGTCGTAGCGCGCCGCGAGCTCCCGACGTCGCTCGACGAAGCGCGCGGCCTTGCGCATCTGCGAGAGGCCGAGCGCGCACTGGACGTCGGTGATGCGGTAGTGATAGCCGAGCGTTCGCTGCTCGTAGTACCAGGGCCCCTCGTTGCGCGTGAGGCGCGCAGGATCCTTCGTGATCCCGTGAGTGCGCAGCTCGAGGAGCTCGCGGTACGCGCCCTCGTCGTTCGTGACGATCGCGCCACCCTCGCACGTCGTCACGTGCTTGACGGGATGGAACGAGAAGATCGCCATGTGCGCGTGCGATCCGCTGCCCGCGCGATGCACGCGACCTCCGTGCTCGTAGCTCGCGCCGAGCGAGTGCGCGGCATCCTCGATCACGATCGCGCCGAGCTCGTCCGCGAGCGCTCGCACCCCCGGCAGATCGGCGACCGTGCCCGAGAAATCCACCGGGATCAGCACGCGCGCGGGGTGGCCCGCCCGCGCGAGGTCGTCCGCGGCGGCGCGCATCGAGTCCACTCGCACGAGCGCGGTGTCGGGATCGACATCGGCCAGGCGAGGTGGTCCGCCAGCGTACCGAATCGCGTTCGCGGAGGCGACGAACGTGATGTCCGACGTCACGCCGCCCACGCCCGCCCGCACGCCGGCGGCGAGACATGCGAGGTGGAGCGCCGCCGTGCCCGACGCGACCGCGACGGCGTACCGCGCGCCCGCCAGCTCCGCGACTGCCTCTTCGAAGCGAGCGACGGTCGGTCCCTGCGTGAGCCAATCGCCGCGAAGCGTCTCGACGACTGCCGCGACGTCATCGTCGTCGATCAGCTGCCGACCGTAGGGAAGAAGCCGCTGGCTCACGTCACCACGCCCAGCGGTTGGAGTCGAGCCACGCGCGCGTGCGGCGCAGGCCCTCTTCGAGGCTCGTCGTCGGCTCCCATCCGAGAAGCTGCTTCGCCTTCGACGCGTCTGTGCAGAGCCGCATGATCTCGGCTTGCGGGTGATCGTGCGGCACCCGCTCGACGACGTTCGAGCCCGTCCGGCAGAGCTCCGCGAGGTCGCGGACTGCGATGTCGCGGCCCGTGCCCGCGTTGATCACCTGGCCTTCGGCCGCGTCGCTCGTCGCGGCGCGCACGACGAAGTCGGCACAGTCCTCGACGTACAAGAGGTCGCGCGTCTGCTCGCCCGTGCCCTTCACGAGCAGCGGCTTCCCGGCGAGATCGCGCTGCAAGAAGATCGACACGACGCCGCCCTCGCCGTTGCTCTTCTGGAACGGTCCGTACGTGTTGAACGGGCGGACGACGGTGACCGGCAGCCGGTACGCGTGGAAGTACGACAGCGCGAGGTGATCCGACGCGATCTTCGACGCTGCGTACGGCGACGCCGGTCGGAACGGATGCGTCTCGACGATGGGCATGGACGAGGTCGCGTACACCATGCACGTCGACATCACGACGACGCGCGGACGCCGATCACGCAGGCGCGGCACGTCGCGATCGAAGTCGAACTGTCGCGCATCGACGTCGAGCCCGTTCCGCGCGAAGTACTCGCGGCGACACGCCTCGAGCACGCGGAACGTCCCCTCGACGTCGTTGCGGAACGTCGGGTAGGGGTCGTCGATCGACTTCTGCACGTGGATCGACGCGCCGAGGTGCAGCACGAGGTCCCACGGCCCGCGCTGGAACACCCGGGCCAGGGTCTCGGGATCGGCGAGATCACCGTGGACCAGACCCGCGAATCCCGAGCGCCCCTCGAACTCCCGCAAGTTCTCGCGGCGGCCGTTGCTCAGGTCGTCGAGCGCGAGCACCTCGTGCCCGTCGTCGAGCAGGCGCTGCACCACCCAGCGCCCGATGAAACCCGCTCCTCCCGTGATCAGACAGCGCATCTCAGCTCCTCGGCGCGAACGGATCGAGCACTCGGGTCTCGCGCAAGTACGCGACGATGTCGTCGCGCGTCATCAACCGGTCGTTCCCCGAGTGCCACTCGCGATCGACGGGACGACCGTCGGGGA
This sequence comes from Sandaracinus amylolyticus, assembly GCF_000737325.1. NCBI lineage: Bacteria > Pseudomonadati > Myxococcota > Polyangiales > Sandaracinaceae > Sandaracinus > Sandaracinus amylolyticus. Next base: position 4,763,597 of record NZ_CP011125.1, on the reverse strand, counting down.
AGTCGCTCAGCTCCGGGCGGTCGACGTAGCGCGTGTCCGGCGGCGGCAGGATCACGAGCAGCGCGTCGAGCTCCAGGGCGCGCGGGCGCTCGTCGGCGGAGAGGAGCTCTTCGTACAGCTTCTCGCCGGTGCGCGCGCCGGTGCGAACGATCTCGCAGCGACCGCCCGCGAGCAGCTCCGCCATCGCGTGCGCGAGATCCGCGATCCGCAGCGCGCGCATCTTGGTGACGAAGACCTCGCCGCCCTTCATCCGCGCACCCGCCTGGAGCACGAGCTCCGCGGCTTCCTCGATCGTCATCACGTAGCGCGTCATCGCGTCGTCGGTGAGCGTGAGCGGCTCCTGCCCGAGGAGCTGGCTCGCGAAGATCGGCAGGACCGATCCGCGCGACCCGATCACGTTACCGAACCGCACCGACGCGAAGCGCGTGCGGCGCGGGCCGCGGATCTGGTTGGCGGCGGTGACGAGCCGCTCGCCCATCATCTTCGAGGCCCCCATCACGTTCGTGGGGTTCACGGCCTTGTCCGACGACGTGAAGATCACGCGCTCGACGTTCGCGTCGAGGGCGGCGCGGAGCACGTTGTCGAGCCCGACGAGGTTCGACTGCACGACCTCGAACGGGTTGTACTCGCCCAAGCCCACGTGCTTGAGCGCGGCGGTGTGGAACACCACGTCCACGCCGCTCATCGCGAAGCGCAGCCGATCGAGGTCGCGGATGTCGCCGAGCTGCGGCGCGACGTGACCGCGACCGTGCAGCCGCTGGTGGAGGAAGAAGAGCTCGCTCTCCGCGTGATCGAAGGCGCGCACCGCCTTGGCGTGAGGAGCGAGCCGGGCGCAGAGGGCCGAGCCGATGGTCCCGGCGGCGCCGGTGACGAGGACGGTCTTGTCTTTCACATACGCGGGAACGGGCACGCGATCTCCTCGATCCACGACTGTTGCGGGTCGACCCGCCGACGTTCGGCCGGCCGGTGTACCACGGTGCGGTCGCGGGCGGCCAGGCGACGAGCGGGCACACCGCGCGCGTCGCGCGCCGCCCGATCCCGATGTGCGCTCATGCGCGTGTGGGCCGCGATCATGCACCCTCGGGTCGACACGGCGCGCCGCGCCCGCTCCGTGCCTCGAGCCGCCGCGGTGGTGCGGAGCGCCTAGCATGCGAGCGCAGATGGCCGGCGCGGTGGACGCCTTGAGCGCGCAGAGGGTCGGCGGAGGAATTCCACCCGTCGGTCTTCTGCAGGAGGGTCGCGGCTGGAAATCACACCGCCGACTTTTCTGCACGACGCCCGCGGTTCGAACCAACTCAGACCGCGAACCCTTCTGCAGAACGTGCGCGGTTCGAATTCAGACGGCGGACCCTTCTGCAGAACGTCCGCGGTTCGAATTCAGACGGCGGACCTTCTGCAGAACGTCCGCGGTTCGAATTCAGACGGCGGACCTTCTGCAGAACGTCCGCGGTTCGAATTCAGACCGCGGATGCTCTTTTCTGCGCAACGGGTCCGCCGCCGCTCCGATGGAGCCCCTCGTGAGCATCGCAGCCGTGGTGGCTGCGCTCGCGAAGGAGAAGCGCCCGTGTCCATCATCCTGAATCCGCCCGACTTCCGCGCTTATCACGGCCTCCGCGTCGGCGCGCAGTACGCGAAGCCGGTCGCGCGTCAGCTGTTCAACGTCGCGCCGGACGACATCACGCCGGACGAGCGCAAGGCGCTCCGCGTGGTCGTCGCGGTCGGCGATGACGTGCAGTCGGTGTTCGCCGAGCGCGATCGCTTCTCGAGCGCGCGCCTCCAGCCCATCCGGATCTCGTTCATGAACTACTGGGCCGCGCTCCACGGCGTGCTCGATGCGAAGGCGCGCCTCGGCGACGCGTTCGGCGACGAGGGCGCCCGCGCGCGCGCGGTCCTGGCCGCGTACTTCGCCGACGGCGTCTCGTTCTCCCGGCTCGACGCGCACGCTGCGTGGTTCGAGGGGCAGCGCCGCCTCGATCGCATGAGCGACGAGGAGACCGCGGACGAGGTGGAGGCGCTCGCCGGCGCGGCGGTGTTCGCGGCGGTGAAGGCCGGCACGGCGGCGATCGGAGAGGCGATCGGCGTGGGGAAGGCCACGCGCGCGTCGGACGTGCCGAGCGCGACGGCGCTGCAGGAGACGCTGGCGAAGTTCTCGCGCGCCGTAGGCGCGTACACGCGGCTGCTCGCGGCGAAGGTCGACGAGGAGGACGCCGCGTCGATCGAGAGGTTCCGCCGGGCCGTGGCTCCGATCGACGACTACCGCGCCATGCGCGGGAAGGAGAGCGGCGCCGGCGCTCCCAGCGAGCCGCCGGTGGTCGAGCCGACCGAGCCCGGCGAGCCGGCGACCCCGGCGGACGAGTGAGGGCGCTCCGGCGGAAGGCACGGCGACGCGGCTCCCGGGGCGCGACCCCGCGGAGCCCCGCGCTCGTCGCACGAGGAGGACAGCGATGACGAACGGCGATCGAGAGCCAGCCCCGCTGGCGTGGAAGACGGTGATGCTCGTCGAGAACGACGAGCCGCTCCGCGCGCTCGGCGTGCAGATCCTCCAGCTCGCGGGCGCCGAGGTGATCGCGTGCGATGGCGCGGAGCAGGCGAGGGTGGTGCTCGCCGACGCGGTGCCGGACTACGTGATCACCGACGTCGAGCTCCCGGACGACGGCGGACGTGCGCTCGCTCGCGAGCTGCGCGCGCAGCCGGATCTCCAAGGCGTGTTCGTGGTGGCGCTCGCGCCGCCCTCGCTCTCGCGCGCGTCCCTCGACGAGACCTTCGACGCGGTGATCGAGAAGCCGAGCGGGTACGAGCACGTGGTGACGACGCTGGGCTCGCTGGTCCTGCCCGACGACGCCGCGCCGAGGCGCGTGCGCGCGCGGGTCGCCGACCGTGTCTTCCTGCGCGACGGCGGCGACTCGCTCGGGCTCGTGCAGCTCGTGCGCGACGAGGGCTTCGTCGCGCACGTCGAGCGCCTCGGACCGACGTTCGTCCCGGCGGACGCGGTGGCCGCGCGCCACGAAGGAAAGGTCCTGCTCGACCTGTCGCGGCTCGACGACGAGCTGCGGGCGGGGCTGCTCGCCACCGATCAGGCGCGATAGAACTCGCGGTACCAGTCGACGAACCTCGAGATCCCCACCTCGATGGTCGTCGCGGGCTTGAACTCCACGTCGCGCTCGAGGTCCTCGACGTCCGCGTACGTCGCGGGCACGTCGCCGGGCTGCATGTCGAGGAAGCGCTTTTCGGCCTTCTTGCCGAGCTTCTCCTCGAGCACCTCGATCAGCTTCATGAGCTCGACCGGCTCGTGGTTGCCGATGTTGTAGACGCGCCACGGCGCTGCGCTCGATCCGGGATCGGGCCGCGCGCCCGACCACTCGGGGTTGCGCTGCGCGGTGCGATCCGCGATGCGCACCACGCCCTCGACGATGTCGTCGACGTACGTGAAGTCGCGGCGCATGCGCCCGTGGTTGAACACGTCGATCGGACGCCCCTCGAGGATCGCCTTCGTGAAGAGGAAGAGCGCCATGTCCGGGCGACCCCACGGGCCGTAGACCGTGAAGAAGCGCAGACCCGTCGTCGGCAGCCCGTACAGATGGCTGTACGTGTGGGCCATGAGCTCGTTCGCCTTCTTCGTCGCGGCGTAGAGGCTCAGCGGGTGATCGACGTTCTGGTGCACCGAGAACGGCATCTCGGTGTTCGCGCCGTAGACCGAGCTCGACGACGCATACGCGAGGTGCTTCACGCCGTGATGACGGCAGCCCTCGAGGATGTTCACGAACCCGACGACGTTCGCGTCGACGTACGCGTGCGGGTTGACGAGCGAGTACCGCACGCCCGCCTGCGCCGCGAGGTTGATGACGACGTCGAAGCGCTCCTTCGCGAAGAGCGCGGGCACGAGCTCGCGATCCGCGATGTCCCCGCGGACGAAGCGAAACCCGGGTCGCCCTTCGAGGCGCGCGAGGCGCGCTTCCTTGAGCGTCGGGTCGTAGTAGTCGTTGACGTTGTCGAGCCCGACGACCTCGTCGCCGCGCTCGAGCAACCGCAACGACGTGTGGAACCCGATGAACCCCGCAGCGCCGGTGACGAGGTACTTGGTCACAGGCACCAGTACGTGAGACCGCGGGGCAGCTTGCTCGCGTCGAGCGCGCTCTTCACGTCGACGACGATGCCGCCGTCGCGCACGTGACGCGAGATCGCGGGGCCCGAGAGCTCGAGGTACTCGCGGTGCGCCACCGCGAGGATGAGCACGTCGAGGTCGCGGAACTTCTCGAGCGACGAGAGCTCGAGACCGTACTCGTGCTGCGCCTCTTCCGCTTCGGCGCGCGGATCGTGGATCAGCGGCTCGACGCCGAACTGCTTCAGCTCCGCGATGATGTCGGGCACGCGGCTGTTGCGGAGATCGGGGACGTTCTCCTTGAACGTGAGGCCGAGGATGCCGACCTTCGCGCCCTTCACCGCGACGCCCGCGCCGATCAGGAGCTTCACGGTGCGCTGCGCGATGTACGCGCCCATGCCGTCGTTGATGCGACGGCCCGCGAGGATGACCTCGGGGTGGTAGCCGACCGACTGCGCCTTCGACGTCAGGTAGTACGGATCGACGCCGATGCAGTGACCGCCGACGAGACCGGGCTGGAACTTGAGGAAGTTCCACTTCGTGCCCGCCGCCTCGAGCACGTCGCGCGTCCGGATGCCGAGCCGATCGAAGATGAGCGCGAGCTCGTTCATCAACGCGATGTTGAGATCGCGCTGCGTGTTCTCGATGACCTTCGCGGCCTCCGCGACCTTGATCGACGGCGCGCGGTGAACGCCCGCCGGGATGATCGCCTCGTACGCCTTCGCGACGCGCTCGAGCGTCTCCGCGTCCTCGCCCGACACGACCTTCGTCGTCGTCTCGAGCGTGTGCTGCTTGTCGCCCGGGTTGATGCGCTCGGGCGAATAGCCGAGCCGGAACTGATCGCGCGAGAGGCCCGAGACGCGCTGCAGGATCGGCGCGCAGATGTCCTCGGTGACCCCGGGGTACACCGTCGACTCGTAGACGACGATCGCGCCCGGCTTGAGCAGCTTCCCGACGCTCTCCGACGCCTTCACGACCGGCGTGAGATCGGGCTGACGGTTCTCGTCGATCGGCGTGGGAACGGTGACGACGAAGAACGTGCCGTCGGTGATCGTCGCGGGGTCCGCGGTGAAGCGGATCGTGGAGCGCTTGAGCTCCGCGGGATCGACCTCGTTCGTGCGATCGATGCCCTTCACCAGCTCGTCGATGCGGCGCTGGCTGATGTCGAACCCGACGACGCCCTCGAACTGTCGGGCGAACGCGAGCGCGACCGGCAGGCCCACGTAGCCGAGGCCGACGACGACGATCTTCTCGTTGCTCTTCATGCTCCCTGCTCGCTCTCTCATGTCAGCCGGCGCGGACGCCGATCCCCTCGTAAGTGAAGCCCATCTGGCCGAGCTGGTACGTCGACCAGATGTTGCGCCCGTCGAGGAGCAGAGGCCGGCGCATGGTGGTGCGCAGGCGCTCGAAGTCGGGGTTGCGATACTGGCCCCACTCCGTGACCAGCACGAGCGCCTCGGCGTCTTTCGCGGCCGCGTACGGATCGGTCGCGAGCTCGACGCGATCGCCGTAGCGAGCGCGCGCGTTGTCGAGGCCCTCGGGATCGTGCGCGACGACGTGCGCGCCGTCGGCGAGCAGCGCGTCGATCAGCGTGAGCGCGGCGCTGTCCCGGATGTCGTCGGTGCGCGGCTTGAACGCGATGCCCCACAGCGCGACGCGACGCCCTCGCACGTCGCCTTCGAAGTGGTGCCGCAGCTTGCGGAAGAGCACGCCCTTCTGGCGCTGGTTCACGAGCTCCGTCGCGACCGCGAGATCGAGCTCGAGCCCGTGCTCGCGCCCGGTGTGCACCAGCGCGTTCACGTCCTTCGGGAAGCACGAGCCGCCGTACCCCGGGCCCGCGTAGAGGAACTTGGGCCCGATGCGCGCGTCGGTGCCGACGCCGAGGCGCACCTGGTGCACGTCCGCGCCGACCTTCTCGCAGAGCGCGGCGATCTCGTTCATGAACGAGATGCGCATCGCGAGCATCGTGTTCGCGACGTACTTCGTCAGCTCGGCGCTCGCGGGATCCATCCACACGATGCGATCGCGATCGAGACACAGCGGGTGATAGAGGCGCGCCATCACATCGCGCGCGAACTGATCCTCGGGGTCGACGCCCACGACGATGCGATCGGGCCGCAGGAAGTCGTTGACCGCGTCGCCTTCCTTGAGGAACTCGGGGTTCGACACGACGTGCACCGCGTGCGGCGCTTCACGCACGAGGCGCTTCACGCGCACGTTCGTTCCGACGGGCACGGTGCTCTTGCAGACGAGCACGCACTCGCGCGTGGCGTGCTGTGCGACCGCGAGCGCGACCGCGTCGACCGCGCTCAGATCCGCGCCGCCGTCGGGGCGCATCGGCGTGCCGACACCGATGAAGATCACCTGGGCGTTCGCGATCGACGTCGGCACGTCGTCGGAGAACGCGAGACGGCCCTCGGCGACGTTGCGCGCGACGAGCTCGTCGAGGCCCGGCTCGAAGATCGGCATCTCACCGGCGCGGAGCTTCGCGATCTTCGTCGCATCGATGTCGGCGCACACGACCGTCGCGCCCGTCTCGGCGAACCCCGCGCCGCTGACGAGGCCGACGTAACCCGTGCCGACCATGCAGACCTTCATGCCGAAGCCTCCGATCGCTGCGGCTCGCTGGTGTGCCGCGCGAAGTACTCGATGGTGCGCGCGAGCCCTTCGCGAAGCGGCACGCGATGACGGAACCCGAGGCGCTCGCGCGCGACCGTGAGATCCGGACGGCGCTGCGTCGGATCGTCCGCGGGCAGCGGGCGATGGACGATCGGCGATCGGCTGCCGGTGAGCTCGCGGACGAGCTCGGCGAGCTCGAGCATCGTGAACTCGCCGTCGTTGCCGATGTTGACGGGACCCGTCGTGTCGGGGTGCTGCATCAAGAGGAGGAAGCCGTCGATCAGATCGCTGACGAAGCAGAAGCTGCGCGTCTGCTTGCCCTCGCCGTAGACCGTGAGCGGCTCGCCTCGCAGCGCCTGCACGATGAAGTTGCTCACGACGCGCCCGTCATTCGGATCCATGCGCGGGCCGTACGTGTTGAAGATGCGCACGATGCGCACCTCGAGGCCGCGCGTGCGATGGAAGTCCATGCAGAGCGACTCCGCGACGCGCTTGCCCTCGTCGTAGCAGGCGCGCGGTCCCAGCGTGTTGACCGAGCCGCGGTAGGTCTCGGGCTGCGGGTGCACCTCGGGGTCACCGTAGACCTCGGACGTCGAGGCCTGGAAGAAGCGCGCGCCGTCCGCGCTCGCGCGCTCGAGACCGTGGAGCGTCCCGAGGAAGCTCGTCTTCGTCGTGAAGATCGGATCGCGCTGGTAGTGCGGCGGGGACGCCGGGCAGGCGAGGTTGAACACCCAGTCGAAGCGACCGCCGAGCGCGGGCAGCGGCTCGATCACGTCCTGCTCGACGAGCGAGAAGCGCGCGTGCGACCGGAGATGCGTGAGGTTGTCGCGGGTGCCGGTGTAGAAGTTGTCGAGGGCGACGACCTCGTGACCGAGCTCGAGGAGTCGGTCACAGAGGTGCGACCCGACGAACCCGGCTCCGCCGGTGACGAGGGCGCGCTTGGTCATGAATCAGCGGGTTTCGTAGACGCTGCCGGCGGGCTCTGCAACCAGCGTATATGTCCTCTGCGAATGCGGTCGAGGGAGTTCGTCGGAGAGCCGAGAGGGCGCGTGTGAGCATCGGAACGACGTTCGCGACGCTGCGACGGCTCGGTGGGGCGCGTGGCGAATGGGCGCGCGCTGGCGCGCTCGGCGCGCTCGGCGCCGCGGCGGAGATCGGGCTCGCGCTGGCATTCGCCGGGCTCGCGCGGGGCGCCTCGGAGGACGCAGCGTCGATCGCCGAGCTCTGGACGATCGCGCTCGCGCTCGGTGTGGCGGCGGCGGCGAGAGCCTGCGTGGGGATCGCGATCCACCACCTCACCGGGACGAGCGCGATCGAGGCGTCGCGCGCGCTGCGACGAGTGGGCCTGGACGTGGCGTTGCGTGCCGATGCTCGCGGTCTCGAGCCCGCGACCGACGTGCTCTCGCGATGGGTCGAGCGCGTGCCTCGCGCGGCACAGGCACGGCAGGCATCCGTTGGGTTGGTCGCGTGGTCGGTCCAAGCCGTGTGTCTCGGTGCGCTCGTCATCGCGAAGGCACCGTCGGTCGGGCTCGCGATGATCGGCGTCCTCGCGGCGAGTGGGGCGATCGCGGCGGTGCTCGCGCGCCGCGTGCGCCGCATCGCGCGCGGGCTCGCGCCGGCGCAGCGCCGCATCGCGGCGACGCTCGAGCGCGCGACGCGACGCGCGTGGGAGATCCGGGCGCTCAGGACCGTATCGATCGAGCGCGCGCGGCTCGCACGCGAAGTCGACGCGCACGCGGACGAACAGCGGCGCGTGGCGGCAGCGAGCGCGCTCGCCAGCGCGTCGCCGCTGCTGCCGGCGCTCTTGGCGATCGGCGTGCTCGCCAGCCTCGGGCTCGTGTCGGGTGTCGCGCTGCCGGACCTCGTCGCGATGCTGTATGCGCTCGTGCGGCTCGCGTCGTCGCTGACCGCCGCCGGCCACGCGATCGGCGCGTTGTCCGCGGCGGGCCCGGCGCTGGAGGAGATCGCTCGCGAGGTGCCGCTCGAGACGGCGGGAGCCACACCGTCGCACCGAGCGAGCAGCCCGCCGTGCGCGCTCTCGCTGGAGTCCGTACGGGTCGAGATCGGCGAACGTGTGGTGCTGCGCGACGTCAGCCTCCAGGTCGCGCCTGGACAGGTCGTCGCGCTCGTCGGCCCGAGCGGCATCGGCAAGACGACGCTGCTGCGCACGTTGCTCGGTGTGATCGAGCCCTCGCAAGGGCGGGTGTCCATCGATGGTGCGGCGCCCGCGCTGTGGGCTGGCCGCGGCGGACGACTCGGGCTCGTCACCGCCGAGCCGCTGCTGTTCGCTGGGACCCTCCGCGAGAACGTCGCGTACGGAAGCTCGGACATCGCAGACGACGCGCTGCTCGACGCGCTCGCACGCGCCCGAGCGTCGAGCGTCGTCACGCGGGGCCTCGACCGCGTGCTCGGCGAGGGAGGGGAGGGGCTCTCGAGCGGTGAACGTCAGCGCGTCGCGCTCGCTCGCGCGCTCGCCGCCGAGCCGAGCTTGCTCGTGCTCGACGAGCCGACGTCGGCGCTCGACGTCGCGCTCGAGCGTGAGATCGCGGCGTTGCTGCGCGAGTCTTCCGGTCGATGCACGGTGCTGGTCGCGACGCATCGCGCAGCGCTCCTGGGCGCGTGCGATCGCATCGTCGAAGTCGTTCCCGGCGATGATGGAGCGACGCTGGACGAGCGCGGCCGCGAGGCGACGAGCGCATGAACGAGCACGCGAAGCTCAGGCTTGCCGCCCGCGCCGTCGCGCGCCGCGTCGCTGGCCGCATGGTGGTCGTCACGCTGCCCGGTCTCGAGACGCGCGTGCTCAACGAGGTGGGCGCGCGCGTCGTCGAGCTCGCCGACGGGCGCACGCTCGGTGAGATCGTCGAGGTCGTGGCGAGCGAGCTCGACGCGGACCGTGAGGTCGTGCGTCGCGACGTCCGCGCGTTCGTTCTCGACCTCGTGCGCGAACGAGTGCTCAGCGAGGACGCGTAGCGAGCCACGCCCGCAGCGCGCGCGCGATCACCAGCGGATCGAGGAGGGCGTCCGGGCCGGCGACGAGTCGCGCGGCAGGGACTGCCGCGAGGTCCGCGAGGATATCGATCATCGCGTCGCGATGCGGCGCCCCAGGCACCACCGCGAGCGCGCTCGATCCGAGCAGCGTCGCGAAGACGGCAGCTGCCTCGACGGGCTCGATGGAAGTCCTCGCGCCTCGATCGATCGTCGGCAGCACGACCGCGTCGATCCGCGCGGGCGGTGCGTCGCGCGGGTCCGGAAGCCGTGCGCGGAACTTGGAGACGCTCCCATCGAAGACGGCCCCGAGGACATCGAGATCGGGATGCGCCGCGAGCGTCGTGTCGCTGACGTGAGGAGGGCGCCGGACGGGCCACACGACGCGGTCCACATCGACGTACGCGGCGTCGTCGCACACCAGCACGCCGCCTCCGCGAGCGACCGCGAGCGCCGCGCTCGTCTTCCCCGATCCCGACCCGCCCGGCATGAGCAACGTCGCTCCGTCGAGGCACACGACGGCCGCGTGGGCGTGAGCGAGCCCGCCGTGTGCAGCCACCACGTGCAGTGCAATCGATGCTGCGAGCGCGCACGGTCCCTCTGCGCGGCCACGCAGTCCTTTCGGCGTGACCCGCAGATCGGCGCTCGGGCTCCACACGCGCACTGCGTCGAAGGGCTCGAAGACGAGGCGGACAGGGCCGTAGAACGCCGCGTAACGCTCGGGCGCGATGCCGACCGGGCCTCGGTCCACGATCCACGGAAACGTCGCGACGTCATCGGAGCGCGTCGTGGCGGGCAGATGTTCGAGCCCGCCCGTCGCGCCCGGGAGCGCGTCGGGCACGTCCCACGCGACGCTCAGCGCGCCGAGGCGAGCTTCACCCCGCGACATCCGAGCCGACGACGTCGATCAGTCCGAGCTCGTGCAGCTCCGCGAGCCAGCTCTCGACATCCGTGCGTGCAGTCTCGAAGCCCACTTCGAACTCGCGGGCCAGCATGCTCGCGAGCTCCTCGAGCGTCGCGGGCGCGCTCAGCGCGGACCACAGCGCCTCGCCCGTCTCGTTCAGCGTGAAGTACGCCTTCGAGGCAGGGTCGAGGACGACCCCACCTCGCGGCAGCTTCGTGTGGATCGCGCGCGTCGAGGCGCGCCAGCGGCGGGTCACGTCAGCGCGCGTCGACGGGCTGCTGGGGGCGGGGATCTCCGACCGGGCTGACGAACAGGCCGCTCGTGCTCAGCGGGCCCCAATTCGTCGGCGTCGCGTAGTAGGCGACGTAGCCCGCCTCGGTGTCGCTCGGGTACGAGAGGCCGAGGCGCTGATCGCCGCTCTGAACCGCACCGGCGAGCGGAACGAACGCGGTGTCGGGCATCAGCTGAATCGTGCTCGCCACCCAACAGCGGCGAAGGTCGTTCGCCGCGGGCGTCGCGATCGGCGCCCCGGTATCGCAGACGTAGATCTGCGTCCCCGGCGCGCTGAAGCCGGACCAGCTCTGCGGCGGAACCAGACCCGCGGTGGCGTTCCCGCGGAAGGCCACGAAGCGGCCGCTCGGCGAGAGCGTCGGGATGCCGTAGGTGTTCGGGCCCGCAGTCACCGCGGTCCCGCTCGGGTTCGCGGTCACGACCTCGAGCCCGCCGACACCCTCGGCCGAGCTCGCGCGCACGACACGCCCACAGCTGTCCGTGCAGAACGCCACGACCGAGCCGTCGCCGGAGATCGCGGTGTGCGACGGCGCGGTCACGGCCGGCGTGACCGGGTACACGACGACCGAGCCGGTCAGCGACTCGCTGTGGTCGTAGACGTACACGTCGGGCGCCGCGTCGGTGTCCGCGGCCGGATCGAGCCGCCCACCACCGACGAACACGATGCGCTGTCCGTCGTCGCTCACGTCCGCGAAGCGAACGCTATCGCCGGTCGCGGCGCACGGCGCGTAGCGCGCCGTCGTCGGCGCGTAGAAGTCCGAGCCCCGGATCGCGCTCACGTGATGGATCTCGCCGGTCGTCGAGTCGTAACGGTAGACGTCCGGGCACCCGCGACCGTTCGGGACGGTCTGGCCCGCGAGGTTGCGTGCCTGGCTCTGGAACACGAGGACCGTGCCATCGCTGTTGAGCCGCGGGAGCCGGCTTGCCTGGTTGCCCGCGCCGCCGCCCGTCGCGGTCGAAATCAGTGTAGGCGTACCTCCCACACCGTAGTCGTAGCGGTAGATCTGCGACAGTCCGAGGCACCCGGCCGCCTCGTACGCCAGCACCGCGCCATCGTCCGAGAGGTCGAGGTTCAGCACGCTGCAGCCGGCGTCGAAGGTCGACAGCGAGCCGGTGCTCAGGTCCTTGCGATGGACGATCGCACCGACGACGTACGCGGCGTACTGGCCGTTCGCGGAGAGCGCGATCGGACGGCCAGCGGTCGGGATGATCGCGGCGTTCGAGGGGTAGGCGCCCGCACCAGGATTGTCGCGCACTCCGTTGCTGAGGCTCGCGCGCACCGTCGGCGTCACGAGGAGCCCGCGCACCTGCACCAGGAAGCGGAACGTGAACTCCGTGCCGGTCGTCGTGCCACGGAACGCCCACCGCATCGTGACGCTGTTCGCGATCGAGCTGCTCCCACGACCGAGCTCGCCGAAACGGAACAGCCCGTTGGGGATGGTCGGCTCGCCGAAGCCGAAGTCCGGCGTCGCGATCTGCGCCCCGTTGGGGACGATCTCGACCGACGTCGTGGTGCCGTTCGGCGTGAGCTCGATGAGCTCGGCGTACGCGCGCTCGATCTGCTGGCCCGGGTAGAGGTTCCGCAGGCGCACACCCTGACAGATCCCCGAGAGCGAGCCCGTCGGCGGGCTGCCGCACGCGGCGACCCACGAGCCCGACGTCACCGTGCCGTTGATCACCGTCGCGCGCTGGCCCGCGACGTTCGAGAACGCGACGTAGCCGCCGCCAGTGCAAGACGTGGTCGTGCACGACTGGGACGGGATGTCGACCAGCGGCTCCGCCGCGACGCCCACGATGGGGTCCGCGTCGACGCGGCCATCCGGCGTCAGGAAGCGATAGCTGAGCTCCTCGCCGTCGAACTCACCTTCGATGAGCTGGATGACCGGCAGGTCGTCGACCTCGACCGGGGCTGGCAGGGTCGGCTCCGCTCCGTCGGGCGCACACGCGACGAGCCCGGCGGGAAGCCCGACGAGCGCGAGGATCACGGCGACTGCGCGACACGACGAGTGACGTTGCATGCGATTCTCCCTCCGGCGCTCCGGTACCCAACCCCAGTTGCACGCCAGCATAACACGTTCACAGAAAATTCGATGCAGGGTGTTCCCGGCCTGCGCGCGTGCTCAGCGCGCCACCGGAAGCGAGCGCTTCGCGCTCCTGACGCGGTGTAGCGCACCCCGCCAACGTGGCCGCTCGGCGGACGGTCCATCACGGCCATCGACCGACCAGTGAGGGCGGCCGAACCGCCGCAGGCACGAGTTGCAGGCGTGGTGGCGCCAAGGGCCCGCATCGTCATCCGCGGCGCGAGCGAGGATCGCTTTCCGTTGGATCTCGGCGAGCGCTCCACGGACGAGGCGCAGCCCACTCGCGACGTCGCCGGCGACGCTCGGATCGACACCCTGGTGCGGGACCTGGGAGTGCAGGCAGCAGAGCGTCAGCCGGCCGTGCACGTCGACGTGCAGGGTGTCACCGCGGAGCGGACCGCACAGTGCGCCGGGCTCGTCCGCCGACGGCCAACCCGTGGTCGTCAGCACGGGGATGGACCGGCGCGCGCGCAGCGCTCGCACCCGCGCGTCCACGATGCGCCACTCGTCCGGCTCGAGGCGAAGCTCGTCGTCGAGCGGTGTGCCGGTCGCCTGCATCGCGCCGAATCGGACCCATCCGGCACCGAGCGCCTCGGCCTCTTCGGCGATCGCCTCGAGCTCGTCGACGTTTCGCGCGTGGACCGTGGTCGTGATCCCGAACGGCACGCCGAGCGCGACGGCGACGGACGCTGCGCTCAGCACCTCGCGTCGCTGCCCGGCGCCGCGGAGAGAGTCGTGCGTGGCGTCGCTGGCGCCATCGAGGCTCAACGCGATCCACCGACACGCATCTCGTCGCGCCGGCACTTCGTCGAGCCAGCAGGCGACACGGTCGAATCGGCGGCCGTTCGAGACCATGTCCCAGCGCATGCCGTACGCGACCGCGAGATCGAGGATCGCGGGGAGCTCGGGGTGCAACGTCGGCTCGCCGCCCGTCAGCGAGACGTGCCGGATCCCGAACTCGGAGGCGGCCTCGGCGAGCACGGCCGCGATCGTCGACAACGGAAGGTCGACCGGCTGCGCGCCCGGGTCACGCAGGCAGTGATCGCAGTCGAGCTGGCAGCGGTCCGTCAGGTGCAGCCCGACGCGCTGCACCCGCTCACTCCTCGCCGGGACCGAAGATGTCCTCGGTGCCCGAGGTCGGTTGCAGCGTGTTCGAAGCGATCGGAATGCGGCGCTCGATCCGCGGCGACTCGTACGCCCTGCGACCGGTCGGCTGAGCCTGGGCGTCCTGCGCCGCGCGGCGCTCCTCCGCCTTCTTCCCCTCGCGCATCGTCGCCCCGTTCTGCATGGACCCCGTAGTTGTGTCAAGAGAGGCAATCGTTCGATGGACGAGCGCGAAATCGCTGCGGCGATGACCGTGGTCGCGGGCCGCGAGCTCCTTGCGCGCGCCGCCGACGCGCTCTCGGTCGTGGGCGTCGTGCCGGTCGCTCTGAAGGGCGTCGTGCTCTCCGCGCTCTCGGAAGGATCGGGCGCGCCCCCGCGCCCGATGTCGGACGTCGACATCCTCGTCAGGCCTCGCGACCGGCGAGTCGCGGAGCGCGCGCTCGCGGCCGCGGGGCTCGAAGAGATCGCGCGCTCCCCCGTCGCGACCACGCTGCGCGCGAGAGATCTCCGGCTCGACCTCGATCTCCACACGGCGCTGGTCGAGCCCGAGCTCTTCCGTCTCGATACGGACGATCTCGTCGAGCGCGCGGCGGATGCGTCCTCGCTCTTCGGACGGCCGGTCCGGATGCTCGAGCGCCACGACTTCTACGCGCATCTCGTGGCGCACTTCGCGCGGAACCGGTCGAACGCGCACGACCGGCGACATCTACGCGACTTCGCGGTCGTCGCGCGCGCGCTCCCGATGCGGCCCGACGACGTCGCGTCGCACCTCCTCGAGCGGGGGCTCGCGCGCGCGGCGCGGTACGCGCTTACGCTTGCATCACGCCGCGGCGACGAGTTCGCCGCGCACGTCCTCTCCAGGCTGCCCCGAGATCGCGTGGGCGCGCTGGTCGCACGCAGCGCCGAGCTCTGGCTCGCGACGCACGCGGGCAACGCGCCGCTCGCCGTGCCCGCGCTCCACGCGCTCAATCGTTCGCTCCCCGCAGGCATGCGCTCGCTCGGCGCGCATCTCGCGCGGGGTCTCGCGTCACGCGCGCGGCGGGTGCTCGAGCGTGCGCCGGAAGCGCGGTGATCGAGGCTCGAGGAACGGCACGCCTGCGAGCTCGACCCACGCGTGGCCTTTCGCGACGTCGTCCTCGTCGATCCCCATCACGAAACGCGGCGCGTGCCCCGCTTCGTGGAGCAGCGCGTACCGCGCGAGCGCTCGGAAGAGGCACGTGTCCGACCCGACCGGCCAGTGGCGCGCGACCCGCTCTCCGAGCCTGATGGCTTCTGCGACGTCTTCTCGCGTCGCGGGCACGCGTCGCGACGAGCCATCGAGCGAGGTGAGCAGCGCGTCGAGCGGGTCCGAGCGGTAGCGGTGCGCGAGCTCGATGCGCAGCGCGACGTAGCGCACTGCGCACCGGGCGCGCCGGACGGCCTTCGCGATCAGCGGCAGCCCTGCGTGCGCGTCTCGATCACCGGCGCACACGCCGCCGAGCAGCTCGCGATGAACGCCGCCGACGCGCCGCACGCGGGAACGGTCGCGGACTGCCAGCCCGTCGTCGTGGTGCACGCTCCGGCCGAGCCGACGCACGAGCCCTGAGCTTCGTACTGCGGCGTCTCGCTGTAGTCGCAGTCGAAGTCGAACGCGACGATCCCGTCGACCGCCGGCGTCGTGAAGAACCCGGTCACCCCCGTGTGCGCTCGCGTGTCGCCATCGGCGCAGTCGAAATCGTCGAACTGCGGCGGCCGCGACGTCCACACGGGCGAGGCGGTCGTGCAGCCGGTCGCACCCGGCGTCGGGGCGGTGCAGCCATCGACGCTCGGCGCGGACTCCACGGCCCAGCCGTCGCCGTCGCAGTCGGGATAGAACGTGCCGGTGAGCATCTCGTCGATCGCGTCGTCACAGTCGTTGTCCTCGGCGTCGCACGCCTCGGTCGCACCCGAGTGGCGCAGCGGGTCTGCGTCGTTGCAGTCGGTGCACGCGCCGTCGCCGTCGCCGTCACCGTCGACGGGCGTGTAGACGCATCCCGTGGCTGCGTCGCAGCTGTCGGTCGTGCAGTCCATGAGGTCGTCGCACGTCAGAGGCGCTTCGGACGGTGCGCACATCCCGTCGACGCACTGCTCCTCACCATCGCAGCGATCGGCGTTCTGGCACTCGGCGTCCGTCGTGCAGAAGCCGCCGCCGTCGAAGGGGCCGCCGTCGAAGCCGCTGTCCGTGCCCCCGCCGTCGCTGGGGCCTGCGTCGTCGGATCCCGCGTCGACGGGACCCGAGTCGAGGGGGAGCGCGGCGTCGACCGCGCCGGCGTCCGCCCCTCCGTCGGGCGTGGCGGGCGCGTCGTCGTCTCCACAGCCGGCGATGAGAGCGAGAAGCGCGGCGAGAACGATTGGCGTGCGGATCGACATGGGGCCTCCCTCGGCGTTGCGACGTCAGTCGAAGCAGCGACGATGTAGCAGACGCGGGCGGGCCCGCGTGATCCGTGTGGCCCGCTCAGCGCGAGGGCGCGGGCAGCTGCGCGCGGGGATCGCTCACCGGGCTCACGAACACCTGGAGGTCGCTCGTCGCGACGGCGGCCCAGCCGGCACCATTGGTCTGATACGCGACGTAGCAGGCCTCCTCCTCGTCGCCGCACGCCATCGCGGTGCGCCCCGCGCCGACCGTGGCACCGCCGAGGATGCTGAAAGCGCTCGTCGCCGTCGGCTGGAACGTGCTCGCGACGAAACAACGCTCGAGCTCGATCGCCGCCGAGCCCATGTCGCAGACGTAGTACTGCGTACCGCTCACGAGGAACGAGCTCGTCGACGCGAGGTTCGTGTAGCTGCTCCAGAACCCGACGAAGCGGCCGTTGCGGGAGAGCGACGGCCACGGCGACGCGAACGACGGACCCGTCCCGTTCACCTCGGTCGGGCTCACCGTCACGCGCTCGACGGTCCGACTCGCCGTCGCGCCGCTCGCCGACGAGCGGCGATAGACGTGGCGAGTGCCGCTCGTCGTCGGCGTCCCCGTCGAGACGTTCGTCGCGAGCGACGAGAACGCGATGAACGCGCCGTCCGCGGAGATCGACGGGTGATCCGACGCTGCACTGAGCTGCGTGTTGTTGTGGCGGAGGCTGACGCGATGGACGTTCGTCGTCGCGCCGCCGTGGCGGTAGACGTAGACGTCCGACGCGTTGTTGGTGTCGCCCGTCACGAGGGTCGCCCACGAGCCGCGGAAGACCACGGCGCTTCCATCCGCGCTCACGTCGGGCGCTTCGCCGGCGTTCGCGGCATCCCAGCCGGCGAATCCGGCGACCGCGTTGGGCGCCGTGCCCGCGCGTCCGCTCACGTGCGTCGTGGTCCCCCCGGCGAGGTCGCGGCGATACGCGTCGACGCACAGACGGAACAGCGGGAACCCGAAGAACTCGAACGCGGGCGTGCCCGCCACGAGATCGAACGCGTTGCTCTGGAATACCACGACCTGGCCGTTCCCGCTGATTTGCGCGCTCGTCGCAGCCTGGTTCGCGTACCCACCTGCGGTGTCGGCGCTCGCGAGCGTGGTCGTCCGCGCGGCGACGTCGCGCACGTAGACCTGGGTCGTGCTCGTCGCGCCCAGCCCGACGAGATCGCAGCCCGAGCTCTCGAACGCGATGCGATTCCCATCATCGGAGATGCTCGGGTTCGTCGACGTGCAGCCGGTCGCGATCGTGTCGGTCCCGTCGATGCGCTCGACGACAGCGCTCTCGCCCGTCGTCATGTCGTGGCGGACGACGTACTGACCGCCCGTCTGGCCGTGCAGCGACGAAGACGCGGTCGTGTACACGACGTAGCGGCCGTCCGCGGACATGTCGATCGACGATGCGCCGACCGTCGCGCCAGCGGTGCGCGCCGGATAGTCCGTCGCGGGGTCGTCGTTCCCGACGACGCTCGCGCGACGCGTCGGGGACACCAGGTGCCCGCGCACCTGCACGAGGAAGCGGAACGTGAGCTCCGTTCCCGGCGGCGTCGCACCGTGGAAGACCCAGTGCGTCGTCGGGCTCGTGGTCGCGGTGCCGTTGCGCCCGATCTCTCCGAAGCGCCAGAGACCGTTGCTGACCGCAGGCGCGAGCGAGAAATCGGGGACCGCCGCGAACGGCTGCGCGGGCACGCTGACGCTGGTCGTCGCACCGGTCGGCGTGATCGAGATCAGCTCGGCGTACGCGCGCTCGATCTGCGTCGCGTAGAGGTTCCGGAGCCGGACCTGCTGGCACACGCCGGACGTCGGGCTCACGGGGGCGGCACCGCAGAGCGTGGGGTCCCACGTGCCGACCGCCGTGCCGTGAGTGACCGTCGCACGGCCACCCGCGACGTTGGAGAACGCGACGTAGCTTCCGCCGGTGCACGTCGCGGTGGTGCACGAGCGCGAAGGGATGTCGACGAGCGGCGCCGTGACCACGCCGTCGAGCTGCTCGCTTTCGTCGAGCTCGAGCGTGCGGAACGTGAGCTCGTGACCGTCGTACTCACCCTCGATCAGCGCGACGACTGGCAGCGGCGCGACGGGCGGGTCGATCGTTGGGTCCCCCGCGTCGGGAGCGCCGAAGCATCCGACGAGCAACGCAGCGCTCGACGCGCGCAGCCACCAGCCATTCTTCCGTCCACGCTGCTCCGGTCGCCCCGACATCACGGCCTCCCGAGCGCGAATCCCGCCGATTCGAGCTCCCCATCAGGGAAGCACGGGAGCTACGCCGGATCCAGTGCCGAGCGACGAATCTGCTCACACCGTCGCAGGGAAGTCAGCGACATCGCTGCACACGCATCTCCAGGCGCTCGCCGCATGCCGCGTCGCAGCCCACGACGAACGAGCCCTCCGCGCCGCACACGGGCACGCCGGTGGCCCAGCCGGGCGTGTGCTCGCAGCCGGTCCCGACGCTCGCGCACTCCCCGGATGCCGTGCTCTCGAACGTGATCCTGCCGTCGCAGTCGAAGTCGAACTCGAGGCCGGTCACGTGCCGGAGCAGCGGCGACGCGAACAGCTCCGACTGGCCCGAGTGAGCGCGCGCGTCGGTGTCGTCGCAGTCGTACGACGGGTCGCTCGGCGCGTTCGTGATCCACGCCGCGCCGGCAGCGCCGCAGCCGGTCGTCGCCGGATCGGGCGCAGCGCAGCCGGTGTACGTCGTCGCGTCGCGCGGCGCGTGGCCATCGTCGTCGCAGTCGGCGAAGTACACGTCGATGCCGTCTTCGTCGATCGCGAGGTCGCAGTCGTCGTCGCGGTCGTTGCAGACGTCGAGCGCGCCCGGGCGCACGTCGGGATCGGCAGGTGCGCAGTCGTTGCAGTCGTCCGCGCCGTCCGCGTCGGTGTCGGGCGCGACCATCGCACAGCCGCTCGACGGTTCGCAGAGGTCGAAGCTGCACTCGGCGCCGTCGAAGCATCCGAGCTGGGCGCCCGGCACGCATGCCTCGTCGACGCAGCGCTCGATTCCGTCGCACACGTCGGCGTTCGAGCAGTCCTCGTCCGACGTGCACTCGGCGGGATCCGCGCCGCCGTCGTGATCGCTCGCATCGCCAGCGGGCGCTGCATCCGTCGGCGACGCAGCGTCGCGCGGAAACGCCGCGTCCATCAGCCCGGCGTCCGTCGGGACGGCGCCGTCGTCGTCTCCGCAACCAGGCTGGACGAGCACCAGCAGGAGGAGGATCGAGCTCCGAGCGAGCCAACGCACTGCGAGCGCAGTCTACGCTCGAACGTGTGATATCCGTTCGACGAATGCGCGCGATGGTGTTCGCCGCGGGGCTCGGGACGCGACTGCGGCCGCTCACGGACGTGCTCCCCAAGCCCGTCGTGCCGCTGTTCCATCGCCCGCTCTGCTGGTTCGCGCTCGATCATCTGCGGCGCGCCGGCGTCACGGACGTCGTGCTCAACACGCACCATCTCGCGCAACGCGTGGAGGAGGAGGTCGCGAGCGCGCCGCGCATCGACGGGCTCGCGGTGCGGTTCGCGCACGAGGGCACGCTGCTCGGCACCGGCGGCGGCGTGAAGCACGCGATCGCCGTGCAGTCGCGCGCGCTCGGGCGCGAGGTCGCGGACGACGACGTGGTGATCGCGTTCAACGGCGACATCTCGTTCGCGCCCGATCTGCACGCGGCCATCGCGCTCCATCGCGCGAACGGTGCGCTCGCGACGATGATCGTCCGCGAGGATCCCGACGCGGCGCGCTTCGGTGCGATCGAGATCGACGAGGAGCACTCGGTCCGCCGCATGCTCGCGCGTCCCGACGGAACGCTGCGCGCGACGATGTTCACCGGCGTGCACGTGCTCTCGGGTCGCGCGCTGCGCGAGCTGCCGGACGAGGGGTGCATCGTCCGCCGCGGGTACGTGCCGTGGCTCGCGCGCGGCGCGCGCATCGCGGCGCACGTGGAGCGCGCGCCGTGGCGTGATCTGGGCACGCCGCGCGAGTACCTCGCCGCGCATCTCGACGTGCTCCGCGGCGCGCTCGCCTGGCCGGGCCTCGATCCTGCGCGCGAGGCCGTGCACGCGAGCGCGACCGTCGGCGCGAGCGCCGTGCTGCGCGAGACGACCATCGGCGCCCGCGCGTGCGTCGCCGAGGGCGTCACGCTCGAGCGCTGCGTCGTGTGGCCGCGCACGCGCGTGACCGCGTCCGCGCGCGACGCGGTGCTCGCCGGCGCGCACTGTGTTTCCGCGCTGTAACGAATGCCCCCACTGGTGCCGATTGCGTGAGCGATGGCAGTCTCTGTGGTTGCGTCGGAGTGGACGTCCCCATTAGCGTCCCCCGACTCGACGCGTGGGGGCTCAATGCGTTCTTCACTTCTGTTCTCGTTCGTCTCGTGCTCGCTGATCGTGTCCGTGGGGTGCACCGAGCCGGTGGGTGGCGGAGGCAGGCCACGTGACGGCGGGATGACGCCACCGGACGGCCAAGGCGCGACGCCGTGCACCGCCGGTGGTCCGGCTCGGATCTGCCTCGGGGCCGAGGAGGTCAGCTGCAATCCGGACGGCACGGAGTCCGGACGGCGCAACTGCAGCGAGACGGGTGGCACGTGCGCGCCCGGAATGGGCTGCGTCGCCTGCCTTCCCAACCGCGGCATGTGCGACGGCGACACGCTGCAGCGCTGCCGGCCCGACGGCTCGGGCTACGACGTCGTCGAGACGTGCGACGCCTCGGCGGGCCTCGTGTGCAACGCGACCAGCGTGACGTGCAGCTCACCGTGCGCCGACGCCGAGGCCGCGAACTCGTACATCGGCTGCGAGTACTGGCCGGTCACGACGCTGAACTCGCAGGTCGCGTCCGACTTCCCGTTCGCCGTCGTCGTCGCGAACCCGCAGTCGAGCGCCGCACAGGTCACGGTCACGCGCGGCACCGCGATGGTCCGCACGGTGACCGTCGCGCCCGGCGCGGTGCAGACGATCGAGCTGCCGTGGGTCACCGAGCTCAAGCAGCAGTTCTCGCAGACCGATCAGATCGAGGAGTCGACGCTCCTCCGCGGCGCGGCGTACCGCCTGCGCTCGTCGCTGCCGGTGACGGTCTACCAGTTCAACCCGCTCGAGTACCGCATCGCGCGCGACTGCGCCGACGAGTCGCCGCTCGACGACGGCTTCGGCGACGGGCAGTGCTTCTCGTTCACCAACGACGCGTCGCTGCTCCTGCCGACGCACGCGCTGACCGGCAACTACCTCGTGACCTCGGTCGCCACGCGTCACATGCGGATCACGCCGATCAACTTCGGCACCGAGGGCACGCCGCAGGAAGGACAGAGCCCCGGGTTCCTCACGATCGTCGGCGCCTCGGATGCCGCGACCGAGGTGTCGATCACGTTCAGCGCGCACGTGCGCGCGTCGACCGACGGGATGGTCCAGGCGTTCACGCCCGGCCAGACCGGCATGTTCACGCTCAACGCGGGTGACGTGCTGCAGCTCGTCGCCTCGCGCCCCGCGTCGTGCACGCCGTTCGGCGCCGCGGACATGCAGGGCTCGGTGCTCGCGGGACGCCGCGTCGAGTACTGCACGGTCGGCGCCGAGTACGATCTCACCGGCACCGAGATCCGCGCGACCGGCGGCCGCGTCGCGGTGTACGGCGGCCACAACTGCGCGTTCATGCCCGCGAACCGCTGGGCGTGCGATCACCTCGAGGAAGCGCTCTTCCCCGAGGAGGCGTGGGGACGCGAGGCGATCGTCTCGATCACGCAGCCGCTGATGAACGAGCCGAACGTCGTCCGCATCATGTCCGCGCGCGACGGGAACATGATCACCTTCGATCCCGCTTCGACGCACGCGGCGGTCACGCTGAACCGCGGTCAGACCGTCGAGTTCGAGGCGCGCCAGAGCTTCCGCGTGTCGGGCACCGAGGCGATCAGCGTCGCGCAGTTCCTCGTCGGCCAGAACTACCCGGGCATCAACGCATCGATCGGCGACGTGGGCGATCCGTCGATGTCGCTCGCGATCCCGACCGATCAGTACCGCACCGAGTACACGTTCCTCGCGCCGAGCACCTACGTGCGCAGCTTCGTGAACGTCACCGCGCCGATGGGCGCGACCGTGACGCTCGACGGCACGAACGTGCTCGGGTTCCTCCCGGTCGGCGGCACCGGCTTCGGCGTGGCGCGCGTCGAGATCACCGGCGGCGCGCACACGATCACGAGCTCGCAGGAGTTCGGCATCGTCGTGTACGGGTTCGGCCAGTACACGAGCTACATGTACCCGGGCGGCCTCGACCTCGAGTCGATCAACGAGCCCATCTGATCGTCACGTGATCACGCGCGACGGCGCGCGATCACCTCGAAGGTCGTGTTCTTCGCGAGCACGCGCTTCAGGTGGTCGACGCGCCGTCTGCGTTTCGGCGCGGGCTCGGGATGCAGCGCGCGGTGCAGGATCTCGAGGTCGTCGCGCGCGACGAGGCGCTCTGCGTCGCGCGCCGTGAGGTGCACCGTGTGATCGGCGAACGGGCCACCGAGATCGCGCGGCAGACCGACGTGCGTCACGAGGCCGTACGCGCGCGACAGCACGTCGTAGATCGCGTGGTGCACGTGCACCGTGAAGTAGAGGACGCCGCCCGGAGCGAGCACGCGCACGAGCTCGTCGACGATCGCGGCAGGGCGCTCGGCGTGATCGATCACGTTGTCCGAGACGACGAGATCGAAGCGCGCATCGTCGAACGGCAGGCGCTCGCCGTACGCCGCGATCGTCTCGGCGCGCGACTGCCACGGGAAGAGCGCGCGGTACTCGTCCGCGAGCGGATCGACACCGATCGCGCCCCGCACGCCGAGGAAGAACACGTGCCCGTGCGCGCCCGAGCCGACCTCGAGCACGCGCGTGCTCGCCGTGATCGCGACGTGCGGCGAGAGCGTCGCGACCAGCGCGCTCGTCCGCGCGCTCATGATCCGCTCGATGCGCTCGTGGTCGCGCGCGATCGCCGATGCTTTGCGACGCTGGTAGTCGAGCTGTCGCTCGATCGCGCGCGCCGCGCGCTCCGAGCTCGGTCTCGCGCGCAGCTCGCCGACCCCCTCGCGCAGGCGACGGAGCGCGGAGATCAGCCCTTGCCGATCCACTTCGCGAGCACGACGGTGACGTTGTCCGGTCCGCCGTTCGCGTTCGCGCGCTCGATCAGCTTCGACGCGACGCCCTTCAGATCGTTCGAGGACTGCGCGATCTCGCCGATCTCCTGATCGCTCACCGGGCCGCAGAGCCCGTCCGAGCAGAGCAGGTAGACGTCACCGGGCTGCGGCGGATCGAGGCGCGTGTCGACCTTCACGGTCTCCTTCATGCCCAGCGCGCGCACGATGACGTTCTTGTGCGGGAAGTTCGCGATCTCCTCCTCCGTCAAACGCTTCATCTTGATGTAGTCGTTGAGGAGCGAGTGATCGTCGGTGAGCTGCTCGAGCTTGCCCTGCCGAAGGCGATAGACGCGCGAGTCGCCCACGTGCGCGATGAGCACTCCGTCGTCGATCACGAGGATCGCGACGATCGTGGTGCCCATGCCGCGCAGGCGCGGCTCGCGCTGCGCGGCCTCGTGGATGCGCAGGTTCGCGAGCTTGATCCCGGTGATCAGCCGGTTCTCCTCGTACCCGCGCGCCTTGTCCATCTTGTACGGCCAGGTCGCCTCGGGATCCTGCGACGTCGCGGAGAAGAACTCGCGCAGCGTCTCGATCGCCATCTTGCTGGCGACCTCACCGGAGGCGTGTCCGCCCATGCCGTCGGCGACGAGGTACAGACGCTCGTCGTCGATGAGGTCGTAGGCGTCCTCGTTGTGAGTGCGCTTCATCCCGACGTTGGTCTCGCCGGCGACGAGAACACGAGCACTGGACGCCACTTCGCGGTTCCCTCCGTTGAGCCCGTGAACGCTAACGCGGCGCCACGAACGCAGTCAATCGATGATCCAGCGCGCGATGACCGATCGGTCGCTCAATTGCGCCGCGCCGCTTCCGCGCGCTCGGCGGTGCTGCGCGCGTCGTCGCGCTCCGCATCGCGCGCCGCCGCGGCCTGCGAGCGCGCGACCTCGGCCGCGCTGATCCGCGCGGGCACGCCGTAGCGGACGATGCAGTAGACCGCGCGGAACGCGTCCTTCAGCCCGATCTTCTTGCCCTCGGCGTAGGTGCGGCCGTGGTAGCTGATCGGCACTTCGTAGACGCGCACGCCGAGCCCCGCGACCTTCGCGGTGAGCTCGGGCTCGATGCCGAAGCGGTTCTCCTCGAGCGTCAGCTGCTGCAGCACCTCGCGGCGGAAGACCTTGTAGCAAGTCTCCATGTCCGTGAGGTTCAGGTCGGTCAGCATGTTGCTCAGCGTCGTGAGCATGTGGTTCGCGACCGAGTGCCAGTAGTAGAGGACGCGGTGCGACCCGCCGCCCGCGAAGCGCGATCCGAACACGACGTCCGCGCGATCCTCGAGCAGCGGCTGGAGCAGCTTCGGGTACTCGTTCGGGTCGTACTCGAGGTCGGCGTCCTGGATCAGCACGAAGCGCCCGCGCGCTTCCTGGAACCCGGTGCGGAGCGCCGCGCCCTTGCCGCCGTTCTGCGCGTGGAGGACCACGCGGACGCGCGGGTCGAGCGCGGGACCGCGGGTGAGCAGGTCGCGCGTTCCATCGGTGCTCCCGTCGTCGACGACGACGACCTCGATCGACTCGACGGGCGAGCGCAGCACGCGCTCCAGGCACGAGTGGATGGTCCCGCGCTCGTTGTAGCAGGGGATCACGACCGAGAGGACGGGCTCGCTGCTGGGCATGGACGCGGCGAGGCTAGCCGCTCGCGTGCGCAGTGGCCAGAGCCGGACGCCGTCGTGATCGGGCGCGCGGTCGTGGTAGAGGGAACGTCCCGTGAGCGCGTACGACGAGGAGCTGGCCGCGATCGCAGCGATGGTGCGCGAGCACCTCGCGTGGGAAGAGGGCATGGGCGGCGCGGCCGTGCCGTGGGCCGACGCGACGGAGAGCGCCGTGCCGGTCTCGCCCCCGCAGGGCGCCGCGACGGCCGACGTCGCAGGAGCGCCGGCGGAGGTTACGCGGCACCCGGCCGAGGTTACACGGCACCCGGCCGAGGTCACACGGCACCCGGCGGAGGTCGCACGCCAGCCCGAGGCAGTCGCACGCCAGCCCGAGGCAGTCGCACGCCAGCCCGAGGCAGTCGCACGCCAGCCCGACGCAGTCGCACGCCAGCCCGACGCAGTCGCACGCCAGCCCGACGCAGTCGCACGCCAGCCCGAGGCAGTCGCGCCGCAGCCGGCGGCCGCGACGCGTCACCCCGCGACCCCCGCATTCGAGCCGGCGGCAGCTCCCGTCACCGCGCTCGCGCCCGAGCAGAAGCATCGCGCGCTCGAGGTGCTGGCCGCCGAGGCCGCGACCTGTCGCGCGTGTCGTCTGTGCGAGGGGCGGACGAATTCCGTGTTCTCGCGCGGCACGCCGATCACCGAGATCGCGTTCGTCGGCGAGGGGCCGGGCTACCACGAGGACCAGCAGGGCTCGCCGTTCGTCGGGCCCGCCGGGCAGCTGCTCGATCGCATGGTCGCCGCGATGGGCTTCGACCGCGACGCGGTCTACGTGTGCAACGTCGTGAAGTGCCGCCCGCCCGAGAACCGCACGCCGCTCCCCGACGAGGCCGGCGCGTGCGAGCCGTTCCTCGCGAAGCAGCTCGAGATCGTCGCGCCGAAGGTCATCGTCGCGCTCGGGCGCTGCGCCGCCGAGAACCTCGGGTGCGCCGAGCCCGGTCGCTCGTGGCGCGGCATGTGGGGCACCTGGCGCGGCGTGCCGGTCATGCCGACGTACCACCCCGCGTTCCTGCTGCGCTCGCCCGAGATGAAGCGGCCGGTGTGGGAGGATCTGCAGAAGGTCCTGCAGCGCCTC
This sequence comes from Sandaracinus amylolyticus, assembly GCF_000737325.1. Lineage (NCBI taxonomy): Bacteria > Pseudomonadati > Myxococcota > Polyangiales > Sandaracinaceae > Sandaracinus > Sandaracinus amylolyticus. Next base: position 4,737,242 of record NZ_CP011125.1, on the reverse strand, counting down.
GGGCGCCAGGTGCCGCCGCAGGGCTCGCGAAAGGGCTGACCGAGGGCTACATCATCCATCGATGATCCGTGCTCCCCGACCGCAGACCGCCGACGACGACGAGCTCCCCGGGCTCCCCGACATCGCCGGCGACGACGAGCCCGCGGGCGATCTCGGGCTCGGCCTCGCGGACGACATCGACGAGGGCGACGAGGGCGACGAGACGGTGGGGCTCGACGTGTCGACCGGCGTCGAGGGCGAGGAGGACTTCCTCGACGCGCTCGACGACGACGACGCGGACGAGAGCTGGGACGCGGCCGAAGAGCCGCTGACCGAGGATCCCGAGCTCGACGAGGGCGAGGAGGGCGGCTGGACCGAGGGCTCGGAGGCCGCCGAGGCGCCCGGGTGGGACGCCGATCTCGACGACGCGGATCTCGACGAGGAGCGCGAGCCCTCGCTGGTGCGGGACGCAGGCGAGGAGGGCGTCGAGGAGCGCCTCGACGCGCTCGACGACGACGACGCGCCGGTCGGTCTGCCGGCGTCGACGCCGAGCCGCGAGGACGAGCTCGCGGACGATCTGGAGCTCGAGGGGGAGGGCGAGATCGACGCGCTCCCCGGCGCCGACGAGCGCCCCGAGCACCCCGCGCTCTCGCTGCCGCGCATGCCCGCGACGTCGCGGTGGCTGGGGCCCGACGACGACGCGATCCTCGCGATCGGCGGCGGCTTGGCGGGCGGACGCACGCTCTACCGGATCGAAGGCGACGAGGTCTCCGAGATCGACGCGATCGGGCTCGATGGGGACGAGCCGACCAGCCTCGTGCGCACCGCGTCGGGCGCGCTGCTCGTGGGCCTGCAGCTCGGCGGCGTCGCGCGCTCGACCGACGGCGAGCGCTTCGAGCCCGTCGAGGCGCTGCGTCGCGGCGAAGCGACGAGCGTCGGCGCGTTCCACCTGCTCGCGGAGCCGCACGCGGGCGGGGTGCGCCTCTGGGGGCTCACGCGCGGCGGCGCGCTCGTGCGCAGCGACGACGAGGGCGCGACGTGGTCGCGTCCGCTGATCCCGGGCGCGGTGCTCGCGGTCGGGCACGACGTCGAGGGCGGGGTCGTCGGCGTGCTCGGCGCGCGCGGCGGCGCGATGCGGTTGATCCGCACGCGCGACGGCGGGCGCTCGTGGCGGAACGTCGCCGGTCCGACGATCGCGGGGCTCCCCGACGAGCACGAGATCTTCGTGGCGGCGCTCGGCCCGATCGTGGTGCTCACGACCGACGTGCCGGGGCTCGCGCCGTACGTCACGCGCGACGACGGGCAGCGCTGGGAGGTGCTCGACGCGCTGCGCGACGCGGGCGCGATCGCGCTCGCGGCGGAGCCCTCGGGCGCGGCGCTCTACGCGGGCGTGCTCGCGGAGGGGACCGATCGCGGGCTCGTGGTGCGCGCCGCGATCGCGACCGGCGAGCGTCCTTCGATCGTCGTCGATCTCGAGGAGGTGCGCGCGAAGCACCACGTCACGGGGGCCGGCGATCCCGAGGGCGATCAGCGCGTGCACGCGCTCGTCGTGGAGCGGCGTGACGAGGAGACGACGCTGTGGATCGGCAGCGGCATCGGGCTCGTCCGCACGAGGGTGAAGATCGCGTGAGCGACGTCGGGCGGCGCCTGGTCGAGCGCGTGCGTCGCGGCGCGGCGCCGGGCGAGGACGCGCTGCGCAAGACGCTCGGCGTCGGCGGCGAGGCCGACGATCGCGAGGTCGCGCGCGAGCTGGTCGCGACGATCGCGCGGGGCGCGCTCTCGGACCTGCGGGTGGGCGAGCCCGAGGACGCGCGCCCAGCCGCGAGCACGCCCGTCGACGGGTCGTTCCTCGGTCGTCTCGCGGCGCGGCCCGGCGAGGATCGGCCGTGCATCGCCGAGCTCGACGACGTGCCCACGCTCGTCGCGGTGCTGCGCGGCGGGAGCTTGCAGCAGCGGCGCGCGGCGGCGCTCCGGTTTCGCGAGATGCTCGAGCGCGGGGACCTCGACGACGCGCGCATCGGCGCGATCGAGCAGGTGCTGATCGGGCATCGCGATCCCGACGTCGCGTTCGAGGTCACGCGCGCGCGTGCTGCGCTGCCGGGCGAGGTCGGCGACGAGGCGCGCGACGAGGACGAGCCGTGGGCCGAGCTCGTGAAGAAGCTCGAGCCGGAGATCGCGCGGTTCTGGGAGGGCGAGACCACGACCGAGCCGATCGCGGAGCTGCCCGGCGAGCAGCGCGCGTGGATCGGGCTGCGTGCGCGGCTCTTGCCCGATCGCGTGATCGCGCACCTGTCGGCGGTGCTCGAGGGGAGCGACGGCGCGTCGGATCTCGCGTCGCGCCGCGCGCTGCTGGAGTCGCTGCGGTGTGCGGGCGATCCACGCCTGCTGCCCGCGCTGGTGTCGTTGCTCGAGAGCCGCGTGCCCGAGCTCGTGCCCGATGCGGCGCGCGCGCTGGCGCGCATCGACGATCCGCGCGCGCGTCCGGCGCTCGTCGCGGCACACGAGCGCAGCGTGGTCGATCTCGAGCGCGCGGTGCTCGCGGGCGCGCTCGCGCTGGCCGGTGATGCGCGCGGGCTCGCGTATCTGCGCACGCTGCTGCGCGGCGACGATCCGCGCGTCGTGCTCGCGGCCGCCGAGGCGATGGAGTGGGCCGCGACGAGCGAGGACGTCGAGCTGCTGATCCGCATGCTCGATCGGCGCGACGCCGCGCTGCTCGGCGTGCTGGTGCGCGCGCTGGGGCGCATCGGTGACGGTCGCGCGCTGCGCGCGCTCGAGGCGCTGCGCGATCGCGAGCCGCCGAGCGCGCTGCTCGCCGACGTCGAGGACGCGGCGGCGGCGATCCGCGCGCAGATGGATCTGCGCGGCGAGGAGCCTCCGGTGCCCGCCGAGCCGAGCTCGCTCGCGACCGCGGCGCGCGCCGGCGTCGTCGCGCGCGGCGCGGAGGAGACGTTCTGGGCGCGGCTGCAGGGCCGCTTCGATCTGCTGCTCGGTCGGCTGTGGCTCGCGATCGGCGCGGTCGGGCGCGCGATCGCGTGGTTCGAGCTCGCGGCCGCGCGACGCCCGCGGTGGCCGGAGCCGCTCGCGGCGATCGCGCTCGCGCACGTGCGTCAGGGCGAGCCGGCGCGCGCGCTCGGCGCGTTCCGCCGCGCGATCGAGGCCAACCGCGCGTGGGTGGAGCACGAGCGTCCGGTGGTGCGCACGCTCGCGGGCGTGGTGCTGCGGCGCGCCGAGGAGATGGAGCGCGCAGGTCGTCTCGACATCGCGCGCGGGCTGCTCGACGAGGTGCTCGATCTCGATCTGCGGCGCGTGCCGAGCAACGTGCGCTTCGAGCTGCGACGCCGCCGCGAGGCGCTCGCGTCGTCGGCGTCGGTGGAGGCCGCGTGAGCCTGCGCGACTCGGCGCGCCGCGCGCTCGGCGACGATCCGATCACGGTGCCGTCGATCACGCTGCCCGACGCGCCGCGCGGCGGGAAGGCGCGCACCACCGATCGGTTCTCGATCCCGCCCGAGGCGACGCGCGAGTCGAGCGTGGAGCGCGTCTCGCTCGACGTGCGCGTCGAGGGGCGCGTGGAGCAGGTCACGCTCGTGCTGCGCGATGGCGAGCTCGCGTGGTCGTGCACCGACGGCAGCGCGGGGCGCGAGAGCTCGGGCGCGCCGTCGTCGCCGTGGGTGCGCGCGGCGCTCCGCTGGGTGCTCGCGGAGGCGCGCCCGGAGCCGCAGGTCGCGCGCCCGCTGCGGCCGGTGCCGAGCGCCGCGGGCGACGAGCTCGTGGACCGCGGACGACGTCTCGCCGACGCGCTCGACGACGTGGTGCTCGCGGTCGTGCGCGCGGGCATCACGGGACGCGACTCGCCGAGCGTGCGCGAGGCGCTCGATCGCGTCGCGCGTGGGATGGTGCCGGTGCCGAACCCGGTGTCGCGGTGGATCGGGCGGCTCGAGCGCGCGATGGGCGCGGGCGACGCGCGCACCGTCGCGCGGCTGCTCGACGGCGCGACGCGCGCTGGCGACGATCTCCGCGGCGCGCGCACCGGGCCGATCGGACGCGCGCGTGCGGCCGCGTGGCTCGGCGCGCACGGCCCATCGGAGCTCGAGCGCGTCGTCGATCGCGCGATGATCGAGCTCGCGCGCGAGTCGCTGGACGGGATCCAGCGCGCCGCGATCGAGCGCCGCTACCTGCTCGATCTCGCGACCGGCGAGGTGCTCTGCGAAGAGCGCGCGCGCAGCGCGACGCCGCCGTCGCTCGGGCCGTGCCCGCGGTCGCTCTTCGTCGGGCTCGCGGAGATCGAGGAGGGCCCCGCGCCGCGGCGGGTGCGCATCCTCCAGTACACGGTCGCGATCGACGTGCAGCCGAGCGAGCTCGAGAAGGCGCTCGCGCACGCGGTGCGTCGCGCGTCGATGCTCGTCGACGTGTATCGCGAGGCGCTCGCCGCGTCGCCCGCGCTCGCCGAGCCGGTGCAGCTGATCGGGTGCACCGGGGTCGAAGACGGGTTCCTCGTCGACGCGGTCGGCGAGCCGATCCCGATCGCGCGCGACGAGGATCCCGGCGCGGCAGCCGCGCTCGATCTGCTCGCGAAGGAGCGCCCGCCGGCGTGGATCGTCGGGCGGCTCGTCGATCTCGAGGGCGCGGTGCGGGTGGTGCCGTGCGCGTGCGGCGACGCGTCGAGCGTCGCGCGGCTTCGCTGACACGAATCGCAGTGGGGCCGTGACGCATGCGCGCGTGTCGCTGTATCTTCGGCCGTCTTTCCGGGGGTGGCCGATGCAGTGGCGCTGGTTCGCGGTGTGGGCGATCGCGGGGCTCGGGTGCGTGTCGGGGGCGAGCGAGCTGCCCGAGCGCGACGATGCGGGGCGGCGACGCGACGCATCGTCCGCCGGCGACGCCCAGCCATCCGACGACGACGCGGGCAGCGGGGTCGACGCGGGCACGGAGCTCGACGCGGCCACCGAGCTCGACGCGGCCACGGAGCTCGACGCGAGCGAGACGCGTCCCGACGCGGGATCGCACGACGACGACGCGGGCGCGGTCACGGCACCGCCCGTGATCGACGGCGTCGTCGGCGACGACGAGTGGGCCGGGGCGAGCTCGGTCGCGAGCACCGTCGCCACCGTGTGGGCCGGCAACGAGCTCCGCCGCATGCGCGCGATGCTGCGCGACGACGGGCTCTATCTCGCGATCGAAGGGCGCATCGACGCGAACGCACCGACGAACGCGATCACCGTCTACGTCGATCGGGCGCTCGGCACGACCGAGGGCCTCGCGCTCACGGCGATGAGCGACACCGACGGCGCGATCGACGACGCGCTCTCGCCGTCGTCGGCGTACGTGGTGCCGAGCGGGTTCGTCGCCGATCTCGCGTGGGCCACGAACGCGATGTCGCGCACGGCGTCGGGCTCCGACGCGCGCACCGGATGGCGTGACTTCGTGCGCGCGAGCAGCCCGTCGGACTTCTTCTGGATCACCGCGAACGACGCCCCGACGACGTGCGGCGCGGACGCGTGCGAGACGTTCCTCCCGCGCGCCGTGCTCGATGCGGGCATGGGCGCGGCGCGCCCGCGCACCGTCGCGCTCTTCGCGCGCATCGCGAACCACGACGGCGCGCAGTCGCCGAACCAGACGCTCCCGATGGACGATCCGAGCGCCCCGCGCACCGTCTCGGTGCTGCTCGAGCTCGAGGAGTGATCACATCCCGCGGAAGCGCTGCTCGGGCCCGGCGGGCGCGTAGATCTGGATCGCGCGCAGCGGGCGCGTGCCCGCGCTGCGGAACGAGTGGAGCGTGCCCTCGGGCACGTAGATCGCGACGCCGGGGCGCACCGCGATCTCCTGGTTTCCGAGCCGCATCGTGCCCTCGCCGTCTTCGAACAACAGCACCTCGACGGCCTCGCCGTGTCGGTGCTCGGGCACGGTCACGTCCGGCGGACCTTCGAGCCACGAGAGCGCACCGTGCTCCGCGCCGGCACCGTCGGTGTCGAGCAGGATCCGCACGTCCATGCGCCCGCCGGGCGCGCGCAGCGGCGGCGTCGTCGCGACCGAGCCGATGCGCAGCGGCCGCACCAGCGGATCGTGATGCGACGCGGCGATCGCGCATGCGTCACCGCGCGGCGCGGGTGCCCGCGCGGCGCCGGTGCCCGCGCGACGCGCGACCGCCATCACGGTGCGCACGCGCGTGGTGCCCGGGTTCACCGCGAGACCGTCGCCCTCGGGGCCGAAGCGCACCGCGTCGCCGGCGTAGAGCGTCGCAGGCGCGTCGCTCGTCGCGATGCCGGTGCCCGTCGCTTCGAGCTGTCCGGCGCGCACGAAGAGGATCACGTCCTGGCACGTCGTCGCGGGCGGGCGGAACGCGTGGCCGGGCGGGAGCTCGAGCGTGGCGAGCATCACGCGCTGCGGCGACGCCGGCGCGATCGCCCACTCGTGCGCGTCCCACGGCGACGGCTCGGGGCGCGGGACCGCGACGACGGAGTCGCGGCTGAGGTAGAGGCTCCTTCCGCTGCCCGACGAGTCCGCGCTCGCCGGCATCGCCGCAGGCGCGGAGGCGGCCTCGGACTCGACCGAGACGCTCGCTTCACCGCCGCCCGACTCGCGCGCGCTGACTTCCTCTCCGCGCGCGTCTCGCGGTGTGTAGCCGCCGCAGCCCGTGATGCCGACCGGCGCGAGCGCGAGGAGCGCGAGCGCGATGCGATGCGCCCGCGTCACGTCGTCGCTCCGCCGCAGCTCGATCCCGCGCCCGCGGTGCACCCGAAGCAGTGCCGATCGATCTCGATGGTGCGCGCCTCGAGCGCCGCGCGATCGAAGTCGCGCACGTGTCGCGGCGCCGACGCGTGCACCGGCATCTCGAGCATCTGGTTGAAGTCGCAGTCGTAGAGCGTGCCGTCCCAGCCGATCGAGATCGTGCTCCGGCACATGACGCCGCGCGCCGCCGCGGGGTTGAACGCGGCGACGAGCGCATCGAGGTAGCGCTTCAGGTTGCCGGAGCTCTCGAGCCACTCGAGGTAGCGGCTGATCGGCATGTTCGTGATCGTGTAGAGCGCGTCGAAGGACACGTCGTGGCGCTGCTTCATCTCGCGCTTCCACTCCGCCTCGAGCGAGGCCTGCGCGCCCGGCAGGAACGCGCCCACCGGGTTGGTCACGAGCACGAGGCGCAGGCCGGATCGCCCGTCTCCGTACCCGACTTCGTTGAGACGGCGGAGCGCGCGGATCGATCTCTCGTGCACTCCGTCGCCGCGCTGTCGGTCCGTGGAGAGGCGCGCGTAGTGCGGCAGCGAGCACACGACCTCGACGCGATGCTGCGCGAAGAACTCGGGGAGATCGCGGTGCGTCGGGGTCTCGAGGATCGTGAGGTTGCAGCGATCGATCACGTGCCGCCCGAGCGCGCGCACCTGCTCGACGAGCCACCGGAAGTGCGGCGTGAGCTCCGGCGCGCCGCCCGTGATGTCGACGGTCGGGATGTCGGTGCGCGCGAGCGCGTCGAGGCAGAGCTGCATCGTCTCGCGGCTCATCACCTCGCGGCGATCGGGCCCCGCGTCGACGTGGCAGTGCCGGCAGGTCTGGTTGCACAGCTTGCCGACGTTGATCTGCATCACGTCGATGCGCGCCGCGCGCAACGGGCTCCCGAGCGCGTCGTCGAACTCGCGCGCGATCGGGAGCGAGCGCAGCAGCGCGCGCTGTGCCTCGGAGCTCGCGAGCGGAGCGCCGCGCGCGCGGAGCGTCGGGAGCGACTTGGGCGAGCTCACATCGAGATCCCGTTCGCCTTGTTCCGCATCTGCACGCCGTGCACGAGCGACGCGCCCCCGCGGATCGCCGCCGCGACGTGCACCGCCTCGGTCATCTGATCGAGATCCGAGCCCTTCTCGAGCGCGTCCTTGCTGTACGCGTCGATGCAGTACGGGCACTGCACCGCGTGCGCGACCGCGAGCGCGATCAGCGACTTCTCGCGCGCGCTGAGCGCGCCGTCCGCGAAGACCGCGCCGTACCAGTCGAAGAATTTCTTCGCGAGCTCGGGCGCGTTCTCGCCGACCTCGCCGAAGCGTCCCAGGTCGTGCTCGTCGTAGTAGTGCGGGCGGTGCATCTCGAGATCCTCCGTGTGCGCGCAACGTACCCCGGGCCTGCTGCGAATTGGGAGCGTCGCGCGAGGTCGGGCTAGCGTCGCGGGCGTGGTGCCCTCCGGCCTCGACAGCACGCTCCAGGATCCCGATCCGTCGCCTCCGGCCGTGCGTCGTCGGGGCGGGAGCGGGGTGCACGCGATGCGCGCGCCGCGGAACCGGTGCGCGACGTGCGGGCAAGACTTCCCGCCCTCGTACGTGGTGTGCCCGCGGGACGCGACGCCGCTCGGCGTGGCGGGGCAGGGCGGCGATCCGCTCGTCGGCGTGGTGCTCGCGGGCACGTACCGTCTCGCGCGCACCATCGGCCGCGGCGGGATGGGGCGGCTCTACGAGGCGGAGCACACGCGGCTCGATCGCCGCTTCGCGGTGAAGGTCCTGCACGAGTCGCACGCCGACAAGCCCGAGGCCGTGCGGCGCTTCGAGCGCGAGGCGAGCGCGCTCGCGCGCATCCGATCGGACTTCGTGCTCGACGTCGTCGACGTGCTGCGCACGAACGACGGGCGCACCGCGATCGTGACCGGCTTGCTCGAGGGCGAGGATCTCCAGCGACGCCTCGATCGCTCGCAGCGTGTCCCGCCCGCGGAGGCGATCGCGATCGGACGTCAGGTCTGTCGCGGGCTCGCGGCGGCGCACGCGGCGAGCGTGGTGCATCGCGATCTGAAGCCCTCGAACCTGTTCCTCGAGGCCGCGCCCGACGGCCGGCTCGCGGTGAAGATCCTCGACTTCGGCGTCGCGAAGCTGAGCGGCGAGGACGAGATGACGCGCACCGGCGTGGTGCTCGGGACGCCCGCGTACATGGCGCCCGAGCAGGCGCGCGGCAGCTCGTCGGCGGATCCGCGCAGCGACGTGTACGCGGTGGGCGCGGTGCTCTACCGCATGCTCACCGGGCGCATGCCCTACGAGGGCGCCGACCCGGGCGCGACGCTCGCGCGCCTGCTGATCGAGCCGCCGCCGCGGCCCCGATCGATCGCGCCCGACGTGCCGGTCGCGCTCGAGGTCGTCATCCAGCGCGCGATGGCGCGCGACCCCGCGGAGCGCCCCGCGAGCGCGCTCGAGCTCGAGGCCGCGCTCGCCGCGCTCGCGACGCTCGAGGACGCGCCCCTCGCGAGCGTCGGCACGATGCGCCCCGAGCGCGACGACCCGAGCACGCTGGCGTTGCCCCAGGGCACCATCGAGCGCGCCGAGCACATCGAGCGCGACGCGAAGCGCGCGCGACCGCTGGCGGCGCTGCTCGCGATCGTCGCGTGCATCGCGTGTGGCGCCGCGACGGCTGCGCTCCTCGGCGCGATCGCCTCGTGGCCCGACGGTGCGCTCGGCGCGGGCGAAGCGCGCGTCGCGCTCTCCCGCGCGCTCGCGATCGTCGGGGGCCTCGCCGGCGCGATCGCGTGCGCCGTGGGCACCGCGCGCTGGCTCCAGCCGCGCTGGTCGAGCGCGCCCGCCGTGCAGCACGCGAGCGCGCGCCTCGCGGCGAGCGTGCAGATCGGGCTCTCTCTCGCGGGAGGCTCCGCGCTGCTCGGTCTCGCGCGCGCGGCGATCGCCGGAGCGCGCTTCGAGCTCTCGCCCGCGATGATCCTCGCGGTGGTCGCGGCCGCCGCCATCGCGTCGCTCGCCGCGCTGCGCCGCAGAGCGTGACGTCTTTGCGTGTGGCGCGACGACGCGCCGCACGTGCGGCGCATCGTCCTTCTCGCGCGCCCGCCGTCGTGGACCGAGGCCCCACGAACCCGGGCACGCCGTCTGCCACGCTCCAGCCGCGACACCGAGCTCGCACTGCGAGCGATCGACGCGCCCGGCGGTGCGATGGAGCACATCCCTCACCTCGATCAGCTCGCGCTCGTCGCCGGCCTCGGCGTCCTGGTGTCGGTGCTCCTCGCGAAGCTGAAGCTGCCGCCGGTCGCGGGGCTGCTCGTCGCCGGCGCGCTCGCCGGGCCGCGCGGCCTCGCGCTCGTGGCCTCGACCGAGGCGATCGCGGCGCTCGCCGAGATCGGCGTGATGTTCCTGCTCTTCTCGATCGGCCTCGAGCTCTCGCTCGCGCGGCTCCGCGCGATCCTGCGCGACGCAGCCGTCGGCGGCGTGCTGCAGGTGACGCTGACGATCGCGGTCACGTTCGTGATCGCGCGCGCGCTCGGGCACGACGCAGCCGCGGCGGTGCTCTTCGGGTTCGTGTTCGCGCTCTCGAGCACCGCCATCGTGCTTCGCGCCCTCACCGAGCGCCGCGAGCTCGACGCGCAGCACGGGCGCTTCGTCGTCGGCGCGCTGATCCTCCAGGATCTGTGCGTCGTCCCGATGGTGCTCGTCGTGCCGGTGCTCGCGCGCGGCGGCGAGGCGATGGACGCCACCGTCGCGATCGCGTGGGCGCTCGTGAAGGCCGGCGTGCTGGTCGCGGCGGTGCTGCTCGTGTCGCGCTGGCTCGTGCCGCGCGCGCTCGCGTGGGTCGACGCGAGCGGGAGCCGCGAGGTCTTCCTGCTCGCGGTGCTCGGGCTCTGTCTCGGCACCGCGTGGCTCACGTCGCTCGCCGGGCTCTCACTCGCGCTCGGCGCGTTCCTCGCGGGAATGATGCTCGCCGAGACCGACTTCGGCGATCGCGCCCTCGGTGACGTGCTGCCGCTCCGCGACGCGTTCGTCAGCATCTTCTTCGTCTCGCTCGGGATGCTCTTCGACGTCGAGGTCGTGCTCGAGCACCCGCTCGTGATCGCGCTGCTCCTGCTCGCGTTCGTGGTGGGCAAGCTCGTCATCGCCACGTTCGCCGCGCTCGTCATGCGGTTCCCTGCGCGCGCTGCGTGGCTCGCCGGCGTGGGGCTCGCGAACTTCGGCGAGTTCGGCTTCGTGCTCGCGAACGTGGGCCTCGAGCGCAACGTGATCGCGCCCCACGACACCCAGCTCCTGCTCGGCGCCGGCATCCTCAGCATGTTCCTCACGCCCGTGCTCTCCGGGCTCGCGCCGCGCATCCCCGCGGAGCGCGCGCTCGCGCCGTTCGCGCGCCTGCTGCGCGCGCGTCCGCTGCGCGAGCTCGAGGTCTGCCCCACGCGCTCCGGGCACGTCGTCGTCGCGGGCAGCGGCCTCGGCGCCCGGCTCGTCGCGGACGCGCTCGCGCGGTGCGGCATCGGGCACGTCGTCATCGACTCCGACGCGCAGAGCGCGCGCACCGCGCGTGATCGCGGCGAGGCCGTCGTCTACGGCGAGCCGACGAGCCGCATCGTGCTGGCGCACGCCGGCCTCGCCTCCGCGAGCGCGCTCGTCCTGGTCGGCACCGATCCCTCCGCGGTCGGGCGCGCGGTCACCGCGGCGCGCGCGATCGCGCCGAAGGTCCCGATCCTCGTGCGCGCCCACTACGTGCGCGAGGGCGCCGGCCTCGAGGAGCGCGGCGCGAGCGACGTCGTCTCGGACGAGGTCGAGACCGGCGTCGAGATCGTCGCGCGCGTGCTCCGCCGGCTCGAGGTGCCGCGCAACGTCATCGAGGCGCGCCTCCGCGAGGCGCGCAGCGAGCTCCCCGAGGACTGTGCGCGGCGCTCCTCGACGCTCCCGCGCAACGTGCTCGGCGCGTCCGCCGAGCTCTCGAAGATGAAGGTGGACAGCCTCGAGATCCACCCGGGCTCGCACGCCGAAGGGCGCACGCTCGTCGACCTCGATCTGCGCCGTCGCTCGGGCGTCACCGCGTTCGCGCTGCGGCGCGACGGCGGCATCGTCGACGCGCGCGAGCTCGCGACCACCGCGCTGCACCACGGCGACGTGCTCTTCGTCGTCGGGACCACCGAGGCCGTGCGCGCCGCGGGCGACGTGCTCTCGCACGGCGAGGAAGCGTCCGCCGAGATGCCTTGATCACGTCGATCAACGGATCTCGTCGAGCGACCAGAACGCGGGCCTCGGCAGCGCGCGGAACGCGGCGAGCAGCTCGCGCGCGTCGGCGAAGCGCTTGCCGGGGTTCTTCGCGAGCGCGCGCGCCACGAGCTCCTCGAGCTCCTCGCGGAACACCACGTCGTCGCGCATCGCGGACAGCGCCGGCGGCGCCTGCAGCGCGTGCGCGCGCAGCACGTCGACCACCTCCTCCGCGACGAAGGGCCAGCTCCCCGTGAGCAGCTCGAAGAGCAGCACGCCCGCGGAGTACACGTCGCTGCGCGCGTCGACGCTCGGCCCGAACACCTGCTCGGGCGCGACGTACGCGGGCGTGCCCACGAACGTCCCGCGCGACGTGAGCGTCGTCTCCGCGCCGAACGCGACGCGGTCGTGGAACTTCGCGAGCCCGAAGTCGAGCAGCTTCGCGTGCGGCGCGCCGCCCGGGCCCTCGCCGACGATCACGTTCCCGGGCTTCACGTCTCGGTGGAGGATCCCCACCTCGTGCGCGTGGGCGAGCGCCGAGATCACCTGATCCGCGATCGCCAGCGCGAGCGCGGGCGCGAGCCGCGCGCGCTGCAGCATGTCGTCGAGCGACACGCCGGTCGCGAGCTCGGTCACGAGGTACGTGCCGAGCGGATCGACGCCGAGATCGAACACCTCGAGCACGTGGGGATGGCGCAGCGCCGCGAGCGCGCGGCCCTCGCGCTCGAGCCGCTTCGTGAGCTCCTCGGTCGCCGCGCTCGCGGGGATGATCTTGATCGCGACCGCGCGCCCGTCGGGCTCGCGCGTCGCGCGGTGCACCGAGCCCATCGTGCCCTCGCCGATGCGCGCCTCGATGCGGTAACGACCGCCGACGAGCGTGCCGGTCGCGATCTCGTCGGGCATCGAGGAGAGAGAGTACACGCGCGCGTCAGGGCGCGCTGGCCGCGGGGAAGGGCGGTGGCGTCGTCGCGCCGCGTACGTCGACGACGCGCAGCGAGCCCGCGGTCGGGGCCACCGCGACGGAGGAGCGGCTCGGCCCCGCGCCGCTCGTGCCCCACGCGCGCCAGTGCACGACGTAGCCGTCGGCGTGCTCGTCGGTGAGGCTCGTCGACGTCGCAGGCACGCCCGACGACGCGGCGCACGAGACCGCGCCGAAGAGCGCGCGATCGCGCGCGTAGTCGCGCCCGAGCAGCGTCCCGCGCGACATCGTCTCGGCGCGTCCCGCGCCGATCGCGACGCCGACCCACGCGACGCAGCCGCTCGTCGGCGCGACGCCCGCGGGCGGGCTGATGAACCCGGTGCTCCGCGCCGCGTGGAACTCCTGCACGATCTCGTCGCGCGGCTCCCACCCGCGCGCGCGCCACAGCGCTTCGGCCTCCGCGTGCGCGAGGACGATCTCCGCGCCGAGCCCGGTCGCGCTCACGTCCGACGGCGTGATCCCCGGCAGCTGCCACGCCGCGATCGTCGCCATCCCGGTGCCCGTCGCGCGCACCGACGTCGCGCCGCACGCGGCGATCGCGACCACGCTCGGATCCGACGCCGCGACGGCGCCCGCCGGCCCGTCCACCGCGAGCAGGCTCGCGTTGCCCACGCCGAGCACCGCGACGATCCCGCACGCGCCCTCGAGCGCGCCGATCGCCGCTTCGAACGGAAGCGACCGTCCGCGCGCGTCGTCCGCGACCTGCACCTGCACGTAGCCGCGCGCCGCGAGCGTGTCCTCGAGCGCGACCCGCGCCGCGTGCGCGTCGGGCACCGCGGGCATGGCGTACCCGGGACGCGCGCGCGTCGCGTCGCGCCACGCGAGCTCCTCGATCGCCGCGGCCGCGCCCGCGAAGGGCTCGCTCGCCGCGGGGACCGGCGCGATCGCGCTCGGCACGCACGACGTGCACGAGCGCGTGCACGTGGCGACCAGCGTCAACGACGCGAGGCACAGCGCGCCGAAGATCGCCCCGATCGCGAGCCCCGCCCCTCGTGGTCCGACCTTGCCCGGCTCTCCGCGCGCCATCGCCGCGAAGCATACGGAGATCGCGGGTCCCACGGAGGGCCCCCGACACGTGGCGGGAGCGCTCCTGCGATTCGCAGGGAGCGCCCGGACACGCGGCGGCGACCCTCCTGCGACCTGCAGGGAGCGCCCGGACGCGCGGCGGCGACCCTCCTGCGATCTGCGGGGCGCGCCCGGACACGCGGCGGCGAGCCTCCTGCGATCCGCGAGGCGTGCCCGGACGCGCGGCGGCGACCCTCCGGCGATTCGCAGGGAGCGGCCGGACACGTGTCGGGAGCGCTCCTGCGGTTCGCAGGGACCCTGCCGCCGCGTGTCGGGGCTCGCCCGATCGTTTCACGCGTGCTCGCGGCCGCTCGACGCCGCGCGTGCGTGATCGGGTGGTGATGTCGTGGAGGACGATTCGCGATATGAAGGCGCCCGCATGGCCGCGGACTTCCCCTCGTTGCTCACCGACGACGATCTCCACTGGTTCAACGAGGGCACGCACGCGCGCCTCTACGAGAAGCTCGGCGCCCATCCAGGCGTGGTCGGCGGTGTGTCCGGGACGTTCTTCGCGGTGTGGGCGCCCGACGCCGAGCGCGTCTCGCTCGTCGGGGACTGGAACGGGTGGGACCCCGCCGCGCACCCGATGCGCGCGCGCGGCAGCTCGGGCGTCTGGGAGACCTTCGCGCCCGGCGTCGGCAAGGGCGCGCTCTACAAGCTCCACATCCAGTCGCGCCACGGCGGCTATCGCGTCGACAAGGCGGACCCGTTCGGGTTCCTCCACGAGTGCCCCCCGAGCACCGCGTCGATCGTGTGGGACCTCCACCATCGCTGGGAGGACCACGACTGGATGAACGCGCGCCCGCGCGGCAACGCGCTCGACGCGCCGATGTCGATCTACGAGGTGCACCTCGGCAGCTGGGCGCGCGTGCCCGAAGAGGGCGATCGCATGCTCGGCTATCGCGAGATCGCGCCGCGCCTCGCGGACTACGTGGTCGAGCACGGCTACACGCACGTCGAGCTGATGCCCGTGATGGAGCACCCGTTCGGCGGCTCGTGGGGCTATCAGGTCACCGGCTACTTCGCGCCCACGCATCGCCAGGGGAAGCCCGAGGACTTCATGTACCTCGTGGATCACCTGCACCAGCGCGGCATCGGCGTGATCCTCGACTGGGTCCCCGCGCACTTCCCGACCGACGAGCACGGGCTCGGCTACTTCGACGGCACGCACCTCTTCGAGCACGCCGATCCGCGCAAGGGGTTCCACCCCGACTGGCGCTCGTTCATCTTCAACTACGGCCGCCTCGAGGTGCGCTCGTTCCTGCTCTCGAGCGCGATGTTCTGGCTCGACCGCTACCACGCCGACGGGCTGCGCGTGGATGGCGTCGCGTCGATGCTGTACCTCGACTACTCGAGGTCCGAGGGCGAGTGGATCCCGAACCCGCACGGCGGGCGCGACAACGTCGAGGCGATCTCGTTCCTCAAGCAGCTCAACGAGCACGCGTATCGCGAGCACCCGGGCGTGCAGACGATCGCGGAGGAGTCCACGGCGTGGCCGATGGTGTCGCGCCCGACGTTCGTCGGCGGGCTCGGCTTCGGGCTCAAGTGGGACATGGGGTGGATGCACGACTCGCTGCGCTACCTCTCGCACGACCCGGTGCACCGCCGCTGGCACCACAACGAGATCACGTTCCGCGCGCTCTACGCGTTCAACGAGAACTTCGTGCTCCCGCTGAGCCACGACGAGGTCGTGCACGGCAAGGGCTCGCTCCTGAACAAGATGCCGGGCGATCGCTGGCAGAAGTTCGCGAACCTGCGCCTGCTCTTCGGATGGCAGCACGCGCAGCCCGGCAAGAAGCTGCTCTTCATGGGCGGCGACTTCGGCCAGTGGCGCGAGTGGGATCACGACACGAGCCTCGACTGGCACCTCGCCGAGGAGCCGCCGCACGCCGGGCTGCGCCGGCTCGTCGCGGATCTGAACCGGCTCTACCGGAGCGAGCCCGCGATGTACCGCTTCGACTGCGAGCCCCGCGGGTTCCAGTGGATCGACGGGAGCGACGCCGAGCACAGCGTCGTGTCGTTCCTGCGGCTGGGCGACGAGCACGAGGCGCAGGTGCTCTGCGCGTTCAACTTCACGCCGGTGGTCCGTTACGGGTACGGTCTCGGCGTGCCGCGCGGCGGACGCTGGGTCGAGGTGCTGAACACGGACGCCGAGATCTACGGCGGCAGCGGCGTGGGCAACCTCGGGGGCGTCGAGGCGCAGCCCGGCGGGCTGCACGGGATGTCGCACCACGTCGAGCTCACGCTGCCGCCGCTCGCGTGCGTGATGCTCCGAGGCCCGACGTCTTGATCGCGTCGATCGACCCATGAGCCGATCGAGCGCCACCGGCGTGCGTATGTCTCGCTCCGTGCACGAGCGTCGCGCCCCGAAGGGCTGCCGTCGGTGATCGTATGAGCGGCCCCAAATACATCTGCATCCACGGCCACTTCTACCAGCCGCCCCGCGAGAACCCGTGGCTCGAGGCGGTCGAGCGGCAGGACTCGGCGTACCCCTTCCACGACTGGAACGAGCGCGTGTTCGCGGAGTGCTACGGGCCCAACGCCGCGGCGCGCATCCTCGACGCGCACGGGCGCATCGAGCGCATCGTCAACAACTACGCCTCGATCTCGTTCAACTTCGGGCCGACGCTGCTCTCGTGGATGGAGCAGGCGCAGCCCGAGGTCTACGACGCGGTGCTCGCCGCCGATCGCCGCGCGCGCGAGCTGCGCGGCGGGCACGGCTCCGCGATGGCGCAGGTCTACGGGCACGTGATCCTCCCGCTCGCGAACGAGCGCGACAAGCGCACGCAGGTGATCTGGGGCGTGCGCGACTTCGAGCGTCGCTTCGGGCGCGCGCCGCGCGGCATGTGGCTGAGCGAGACCGCGGCCGACGTCGCGAGCCTCGAGGCGCTCGCGGAACAGGGCATCCGCTTCACCGTGCTCGCGCCGAACCAGTGCCGCCGCGTTCGCGCGAAGGGCTCCGCGACGTGGCTCGACGTGAGCGGCTCGCGCGTCGACACGCGCCGCGCGTACGAGGTCGCGCTGCCGAGCGGGCGCTCGATCGCGGTCTTCTTCTACGACGGCCCGACGTCGCGCGCGGTCGCGTTCGAGCGACTGCTCGACGACGGCAAGACCTTCGCGCGGCGGCTCGCGTCGGTGCTCGACGATCGCGTCGAGCCGCAGCTCGTGCACATCGCGACCGACGGCGAGAGCTACGGGCACCACCACCGCTTCGGCGAGATGGCGCTCGCGTACGCGCTGCAGACGATCGAGCGCGATCCCGACGTGCGCCTCACGACGTACGAGGAGTTCCTCGATCGCCACCCGCCCGAGTGGCAGGCCGAGATCGTCCCGAACACGTCGTGGAGCTGCGCGCACGGCGTCGAGCGATGGCGCGCCGACTGCGGGTGCAAGACGGGCGGTCCGCCGCAGTGGAGCCAGGCGTGGCGCGCGCCGCTGCGCGCGGCGTTCGACTGGCTGCGCGATCAGCTCGTCGAGGTGTACGAGCGCGAGGCGCTCGGCCTGCTGCGCGACCCGTGGGCGGCGCGCGACGACTACGTCGACGTCGTGCTCGATCGCGGCGACGACGCGCTGCGCCGCTTCTTCGGGAGGCACGGCGCGCCGCGGCCCGAGGGCGCGCTCTCGCCGCGCGAGGTCGTGCGCGCGCTCGAGCTCCTCGAGATGCAGCGCCACGCGATGCTCATGTACACGAGCTGCGCGTGGTTCTTCGACGATCTCGGCGGGCTCGAGACCGTGCAGTGCATCCTCTACGCGGCGCGCGCGGTGCAGCTCGCGACGGAGATCGCCGGCGACAAGTTCGAGGCGGGCTTCCTCGCGCGGCTCGCGCGGGCGCGCAGCAATCGCCCCGAGCTCGGCGACGGCGAGCGCATCTACGTCGAGCGCGTGCGCCCCGCGATGGTCGATCTGCGAAAGGTCGGCGCGCACTTCGCAGCGAGCTCGCTGTTCGAAGAGTACCGGGCGCGCGAGCGCGTGTTCGGGTTCGACGTCGACGTGACGGATCGCGAAGAGGCGCGCGCGGGTCAGGCGCGCATGTCGATCGGCCGCATGGAGGTGCGCTCGCGCGTCACCCAGGCGAGCGAGGATCTCGAGTACGCGGTGGTGCACCTCGGCGATCACAACCTCAGCGGCGGCGTGCGCGCGTGGCAGGGCGACGCCGCGCACGCGTCGCTGCACAACGCGCTGCGCGCGGCGTTCGGTCGCGCCGACATCGCCGAGGTGCTGCGCGCGCTGGAGCGCTCGTTCCCGAACGCGACGTACACGCTGCGCACGCTCTTCCGCGACGAGCAGAAGAAGATCCTCGACGAGGTGCTCGCGTCGACGCTCGAGGGCGTGGAGCGCGACTACGAGCAGATCTACGCGCAGTTCGCGCCGCTGATGCGCTACCTCGCGAGCCTCGGTCAGCCGGTGCCGAAGGCGCTGCATCAGGCCGCCGAGTACACGCTGACGGCGCGGCTGCGGCGCGAGCTCGAGCGCGGCGCCGGCGTGGATCTCGAGGGCGCGCGTGCGCTGCTCCAGGAGGCGCGCGACGCGGGCATCGTGGTGCAGCGGGACGAGCTCGGGCTCGCCGCGCAGGCGTCGCTCGAGGAGCTGCTCTGCGATCTCCAGCGCGACCCCGACGATCGCGAGCTGCTCGAGCGCATCCGCGCGATCGCCGCGTTCGCGGGCGAAGCCGAGCTGCGCTATGCGCCCGCCGTGGCGCAGAACCGCTTCTACGCGATGCGCGAGACCGTGTACGTCGCGCGCCGTCGCGCGCTCGGGCCCGATCAGCGCCCCGAGAACGACGCGTGGCTGTGCGCGTTCGCGGAGCTCGGCGCGCAGCTCGGTGTGAAGGTCGACGGATGAGCGATCCGAAGAAGGACGACGACGCGCTGCGCGTGCCCGCGGCCGCGCCGCTCGAGGCGCAGATCGGCGCCGCGCTGCCGCGCTTCGTCGCGGTGATGCGGCGCTTGCTCGGGCCCGGCGGGTGCCCGTGGGATCGCGAGCAGACGTTCGAGACGATGCGTCCCTTCGTGATCGAAGAGGCGCACGAGGTCGTCGACGCGATCGATCGCGCGTCGCCCGACGCGCTGCGCGAGGAGCTCGGGGATCTGCTGATGCAGATCGTCTTCCTCGCGGAGCTCGCGCGCGCGCGTGGATGGTTCGGCCCCGACGACGTGGTCGACGCGATCAGCGACAAGATGATCCGCCGTCATCCGCACGTGTTCGGGGACGCGCAGGCGTCGACGCCCGCAGAGGTGCTCGAGCGCTGGGAGCGCGACAAGGCGCGTGAGAAGGGCGCGTCGGGCGAGCCGAAGGGCGCGCTCGACGGAGTGCCCGTCGCGATGCCCGCGCTCCTGCGCGCGGTGCGCGTCGGCGACAAGGCCGCGCGCGTCGGCTACGACTGGCCCGACGCCGAGGGCGCGCGCGCGAAGATCGACGAAGAGCTCGCGGAGCTCGACGAGGCCGCGGCATCGGGCGATGCGACGCGCACCGAGGAGGAGCTCGGTGATCTGCTGTTCGCGCTCGCGAGCTGGTCGCGCAAGAAGACGATCGACCCCGAGGCCGCGCTGCGCGGCGCGCTCGATCGATTCACGCATCGCTTCCGCGACGCCGAGCGCATCGCGAACGAAGAAGGGCGCCCGCTCGCGGAGCGCAGCGCGGACGAGCTCGACGCGCTGTGGCGACGCGTGAAGGCGCGCGCCCGCTGAGGCCATTCAGCCTCCGAACGCGAACGTCCCATCCCCGAACGTAGGACGTGAACACGCATCGTGGGCGGAAGCATCCAGCTCATGTCGCTGTTCGCGCAACGAACGCACACTGCTGGCGCGGGCTGGTCTATGCTGCTCGCTGTGCCCGCGTACGTGATCCGACTCGGTCCGCAGCGCATCCGCCTGTACCCGGGGGTTTCGCGCGTCGGTCGCGACTCGCTCTGCGAGATCCAGCTCACCGACGAGTCCGTCTCGCGTCGACACGCGACGATCCGCGTCGACGAAGAGGGCGCGAAGCTCTCCGACGACGCGAGCCGCAACGGCGTGCGCGTGAACGGAGAGAAGATCCGCGGCGCGCATCTGCTGCACGACGGCGACAAGATCCGCGTCGGCACCGTCGAGATGCAGTTCGAGGTCGAAGACGAAGCGACCGACGCCGGTCTCTTCGGCGCGGGCACGCGACCGCTGCCTCGACCGGGATCGGGCGAGCCCGATCCGCTCGCGGCGCTGAGCCCTCGCGAGCGCGAGGTGCTCGCGCGCCTCGCGCGCGGCGAAGCGCATCGCGACATCGCGGAGGCGCTCGACGTGAGCACGAAGACCATCGAGACCTACCGCGCGCGCATCGGTGAGAAGCTCGGCGTGAAGGGCCGCGCCGACCTCGTGCGCCTCGCGCTGCAAGCGGGTCTGCTCTCGCCGGATCGCTGATCGTCGCGCGAGCGCCACCTCGAGCGCGGACACACGCGCGGGGTGTACGGGTTCTCCCGGATACTTCGATCGCTGGTGGAATGACAGTTCTACCGTGCGATGCTGCCACCGCTCCGTTGCGCCGGTCTGGTGCTCGCGCTCCTCGTCTGGGCGCTCGATCCGAGACCCGCGCGCGCCGACGGCAGCGCCCTCGATCAAGCGATCGAACACGTCGAGAACGCCGACTTCGCGAGCGCGCTCGCGGCGTTCGAAGAGGCGGAGTCGGCGTCCGACCTCACCCGCGACGATCTCGTGCGTCTCTACGCGCATCGCGCGACCGTGCACTTCGCGCTCGGCGAGCAGCGCGCGATGGAGGCCGATCTCGCGCGCCTCGTCGCGCTCGATCCCGACGTCACGCTGCCCGCGTCCGCGCCGCCGCCGGTGCACGAAGCGCTCGAGCGCGCACGCGGTGACGTGCAGCCACCCACGCTCCGCGCCGATGCGGTGCCGACGGGCGCCGGCGTCGAGGTCCGCGCGCGCGCCGAGGAGCACGGCGCGGATCTCGTGCGCGGGCTCCGCGCCTGGGCGCGTCGTGATCGCGACGGGGAGGACGCGTGGCGGCGCGGAGATGGCGGCGCGATCGCGGTCGAAGCGTCGCCGGGCGAGACCGTGCTCTGGTACGCGGAGGCGATCGGCCCCGGCGGTGCGGTGCTCGCGAGCGAGCGCTCGCGCGTCGAGCCCGGCGCGCTGATCGTGCCCGAGCCGCCGCCCGCGCCGAGCGGCGGCAGCGACGACTCCACCGCGTGGTGGCTCGTCGGCGGTGGCTCCGCCGCGGTCGTCGTGGGCGTGATCGTCGCCGTGGTGGCGGTGGTCGCGACGACGGAGCCGAGCACGACGCTCGGCGGACCGACCCTGGTGCCGTGACGTGAGGACGCTGTGATGACGCCGGCCGCCTCGGACGAGCTCCGCGAGATCGCGATCCCGCAACCCGCGCCGGCCGCGCCTCCACCGACCGTCGGCCGCTATCGCGTGTGCGGCGAGATCGCGAGCGGCGGCATGGCGAGCGTCTACCTCGGCGTGTCCGAGGGCGAGACCTCGCCGGGCGCGGTGCGCGCGATCAAGCGCGTCCATCCGCACCTCGCGCGACAGCGCGCATTCGTCGAGATGTTCGTGGACGAGGCGCGCATCAGCGCGCGCATCAAGCACCCGAACGTGTGCGAGGTGCTCGAGTGGGGCGAGGCCGACGGCACGTTCCACCTCGCGATGGAGCTGCTCGCGGGCGAGCCCGTCGTGACGCTGCTGCGAAGGCTCAAGAAGAAGCCGCAGCTCCTGATCGATCCGCGCTGGCATCGCTGCGTCGCGCGAATCGTCGCGGGCGCGTGCGCGGGACTGCACGCGGCGCACGAGCTGACCGACGACGAAGGCGAGCCGATGTTGATCGTCCATCGCGACATCTCGCCGCACAACCTCTTCGTCACGTGGGAGGGCACGGCGAAGGTCGTCGACTTCGGCGTCGCGAGCGCGAAGCACCGGCTGCATCACACGACCACCGGCACGGTGAAGGGCAAGTTCGCGTACATGTCCCCGGAGCAGCTCCAGGGGGCGAAGGTCGATCGACGCGCGGACGTGTGGGCGCTCGGCGTGGTGCTCTGGGAGCTGCTCACGGGGCGCCCGCTGTTCCGGCGCAACACCGAGAGCGAGACGATCTTCGCGGTGCTCAAGGAGAAGGTGCCGACCTTCGCGAGCGTGCGACCGCAGGCGCCGGAAGCGCTCGAGCAGATCGCGCGTGCCGCGCTCAAGCACGATCTCGCGCGCCGTACGCCGACCGCGAAGGTGATGCAGGACGCGCTCGAGGCGTGGCTCGCGGCGCAGGGCGGCTTCGAGGCGAGCGACGTCGCGGCGCTGCTCGACGAGCTCATGCCCGGCGAGCGCGACGCGTACCACGCGTGGTTGCAGAAGGCGCTCACCGGCGGGAACACGCTCACGCCGCAGCGCGAGGCCGAGCTGACCGCGCCCGCACCCGCCGCGACCGGGAGCGCGCGCGTCGAGCTCGACGATCAGTCGATGATCCAGCGACGCGCCCAGCGAGGGCGCGCGCGATGGATTCTGCTCGGCGTCGGCGTCGGGCTGCTGATGTCGATCGGCGGAGGCGCCGCGGCGTGGGAGCTCGCGCGCGGATCGAGCCGCGACACGACCTCGGTCGGGACGACCGAGCGACCGCCCGTGACGCACGCGCCGGCGCCTGCGGTCGAGCTCCCGCTCGCTGCTGCGCCGCCGATCGACGTGACGCCGGTGCCGAGCACGCCCGCGCTCGCGCCGACACCGCCCGCCGCCGAGGCCGCGCCGATGGTCACGGCCGAGCGCCCCGCCGCGCCCGCGACGGCGGTCACTGCGGTCCGTCAGGCCGCGCCGCGTGCCGCGCGGATCGCCGCACGCGCCGTCGCCGACGGAGACGACGACGGCTCCGGCGTGGGCTCGCTCGACGTCGCGACGCCGGGCGGCTGGGCCGAGGTGTGGCTCGACGGACGTCGCCTGGGTCACACGCCGGGCCGCTTCGAGCTGCCGGTCGGTCGGCACACGCTCGTGCTGCGCCCGGGAGGCGGCGGCGAAGAGCGGCGCGCCGCCGTTCGCATCGTGGGCGGCCAGCTCGCCCGCCTGCGCGTCGAGCTCGCGGAATGATGCGCGCCACGTTCGCCCTCCTCGTCGCGATCCTGCTTCTCGCGTGCGAGCGCACCGAGGAAGTGCCGTGGGAGATCCGGAGCGCGGATCCGAGCGCGCTCGAGAGCGCCGCGGTCATCGAGACCACGGTGCGCCGCGGCGGCTGTGAGGGCGTGCTCGTCTATCGCGAGTCGATCGCGCCCGATCGCCCGGGGCCGCGACCGCAGGTCGGCCGCGGCCTCCACGGCTTCGCCGCCGAGGTGCGTGATGCCGAGTGCCGTCCCCTGGTGCGCGGCTGCGTCGAGCGCGATCTCCCGCTCCGCGCGGGCGAGCGCGTCGAGCTCGTGCTCGAGCGCGTGCTCCCCACCGCCGCGTGCGCGGCGAGCGCGTGCGTCGATGGCACGTGCACCGATCGCGACGCCGGCGCGGTCGAGACCGGCGATGCCGGGACGCACGACGCAGGCATGCAGGACGCGGGCGTTCCGCCCGACGGCGACGGAGGCACGACGACCGAGGACGCCGGCGCGGAGGACGGCGGGATCGGCGTCGATGCCGGCGCGCCGCCCGACGCTTGCGATGGCGCCGAGTGGTCGGGGCACTGCTACAGTTTCCGTAGCGCGACCCACGACTGGTCCACCGCCGAGGCCGCGTGCGTCGCGTGGCGCGGGCACCTCGTGAGCATCGGCGGCCCGGACGAAGAGGCGTTCGTGCGCACGCTCGCGGGCGGCGCGACGTACTGGACGGGCCTCAACGACCTCACGGTCGAAGACATCTTCACGTGGGTCGACGGAAGCTCGTCCTCGCACCGCCACTGGGGCCCCGGCGAGCCCAGCGGCAACCCTCAAGCGCACTGCGTGCTCGACGACCCGACGACCGACGGCTGGGCGCTGCGACGCTGCCGCGAGCTCCAGGCGCACGTCTGCGAGCGCTGAGCCGCCGCCCTTCGCGCCCACAGCGGAGTGCGCCGCGCCACGGACTCGTGGTCCGATGTCGCCAACCACGGAGTAGGTCCGCGGGATCACTGGATCTTTCCCGGCACGACGGCACGCCCCGCCGCGCGAACGTGGCCACTTGGCCTTCCAGGATTGCTGGAATCAGGACTGACGGTCTAGGCTCGCGCCGTGGCCCGAATCCTCCACATCGAGGACGACCCCAAGAGCCGCTTGCTGGTCCGCAAGATCCTCGTCGCCGCGGGGCACGAGGTCGTCGACGCAGGCACCGGGCTGGAGGGCATCCGCCTGGCGGGCGAGGTCAGCCCCGAGCTCGTGCTCGTCGACATCAACGTGCCCGATCTCGACGGCTACGAGGTGACGCTGCGCTTGCGCGGGATCCCGCGCCTCGCGGGCGTTCCGATCGTCGCGATCACCGCAGAGGGCGATCGCGCGATGAGCCTCGCGGTCGGCTGCGACGGCTTCCTCGAGAAGCCGATCGATGCGCGGCGCTTCCCGAAGCAGATCGAGAAGTACTTACGTGGGCACCGCGAGCGCGCCGAGGACAACACCGGCGAGATCCACCTGCGCCAGCAGTCGCATCGCATGGTCGAGCGGCTCGAGAAGAAGATCGTCGAGCTCTCGCAGGCGAACACGCGCCTCGAGGAGATGATGCGGCTGCGCCGCGAGTTCCTGCGGAACCTGTCGCACGAGCTCGCGACTCCGATGACGCCGGTGGTCGGCTACCTGAAGCTGCTGCTCGGCGAAGAGCTCGGTCCGCTCACGCCGGTGCAGCGCAAGGCGCTCACCAGCGTCGACGCCGCGACGTCGCGCCTGCGCTCGCTGATCGACACGCTGCTCGACGTCAGCTCGCTCGAGACCGGGCGCCTCCACTTCTACGCGCGCGACTACGACTTCGCGCAGGTCGCCGCCCGCGCGATCGACGAGAGCAAGCCGCGCTTCGACGATCGGCGCCTGACGCTGCGCGACGGCCGGAGCAAGGAGGCGCTGCTCGGGACGGGCGATCCCGACAAGCTGCGACGCGCGATGGCGCACCTGCTCGACAACGCGGTGAAGTTCACGCCGCCGGGCGGCGAGGTCGCGATCGCGGTGCAGCGCGTCGCGGGCGCGACGCCCGAGGATGCGTCGTACGAATTCGTCGTCGCGGACAACGGTCCGGGCGTGCCGCCCGATCGCATCGCGAAGATCCTCGAGCCGTTCTATCAGGTCGACGGATCGGTCACGCGACAGCACGGCGGCGTCGGGCTCGGCCTCGCGTTCGCGCGTCGCGTGGCGGAGGCGATGGGCGGCGACGTGGCGGTGCACAGCCCGCCGAGCCCGGCGCTCGCGGCGCGCGGGCTCACGGGCACCGAGGTCGTGCTGCGCGTGAAGGTCCGCCCGCGGATCCCGGCGAGCACGCATCCGATCGAGTAGATCGATCGGGTGCGCATCTACCTCGATCACCACGCCGCGACGCCGCTCTGCGAAGGCGCGCGCGGCGCGATGGACGAAGCGCGCGAGCGAGGGTGGGCGAACCCGGCGAGCGTGCACGCCGCGGGTCGCGCGTCGCGCGCGCTGCTCGAGAAGGCGCGCGATCGCATCGGCGCTTCGATCGCGGCGACGCCGGCGGAGATCGTGCTCACGTCGGGCGGCACCGAGGCGTGCAACCTCGCGGTCCGTGGGCTCGCGCGCCCGGGCTCGCACGTGATCACCACGACGATCGAGCACCCCGCGATCGCGATGAGCGTCGAGTCGATCCCGGGATCGCGCGTGACGCGGCTCGCGGTCGCGCGCGGGCGTGCGCCGACCGCGGACGAGGTCTCGCGCGCGATCACCGGCGACACCTCGCTCGTCGCGGTGCAGTGGGTCAACCACGAGACCGGCACCGTGCTGCCCGTCGCCGAGATCGCTGCGTCGTGCCGCGCGCACGGAGTCGCCTGCGTGATCGATGCGACGCAGGCGCTCGGGAAGATCGCGATCGACGTGCGCGCGATCGGCGCGACCGCGATGGCGTTCGCGTCGCACAAGATCGGCGGTCCGGCAGGCGCGGGGGCGCTCTGGATCGCGCGCGACGCGCCGGAGCTCGCGTCGCTGATCGTCGGTGGTGCACAGGAGCGCGGGCGGCGCGCGGGCTCGCCCGACGTGATCTCGCTGTCGGGCTTCGGCGGTGCGTGCGCCTCGATCGACGAGCGGCTCGCGGCGATGCCGACGATCGCCGCGCGTCGGGATCGGATCGAGCGCGCGCTCGAGGAGCTCGGCGCGTCGATCAATGCGCGCGAGGGCGAGCGGGTCGCGACGTGTGTGAGCGCGAGCGTTCCCGGGTGGCGCGGCACCGCGCTCGTCGCGGCGCTCGATCTCGAAGGGCTCGAGGTCGCGAGCGGCGCGGCGTGCTCGTCGGGGCTCGATCGGCCCTCGCCCGTGCTCGCCGCGATGCACGAGGACGAGCCCTGGCGTGCGAGCAGCGCGCTGCGGATCTCGCTCGGGCCCGAGACGAACGACGCGATGATCGATCACGCGATCGCCACGCTGCGTCGCGTGCTGCCGCGCGCCTGAGAGACTTCAGATCGCGTCGAGGTTTCGATCGATCGGATCAGCGCGCGTCGCGATTCGGATCGCAAGTGCGCGAAAGAAGATCGAAATCGATCGCGTGCTCTCGCGCGATCGAGCGTTCGCTCGAATGGAACGCGAGGGATCCAGATGTTCAGCGGTCGCATTGACGATCGCGCGCCGTTGCGCCAGGTCGAGCGCGGTGAGCGGTCCCGAGCGCGTGTTGGTCGCGATGAGCGGCGGTGTGGACTCGTCGGTGGCAGCGGCGCTGCTGCGCGAGCAGGGGCACACGCTCGTCGGCGTCACGCTGCACCTCTGGGACGCGACCGGCGAGAGCAAGGTCGGTCGGTGCTGCGCGCCCGAGGATCGCGACGACGCGCGACGCACCTGCGAGGCGCTCGACATCCCGCACTACGTGATCGACGAGCGCGAGGCGTTCCGGACCGAGGTCGTCGATCCCTTCCTCGACGCGTATCGCGGCGGCACCACGCCGAGCCCGTGTGTCGCGTGCAACCAGTACGTGAAGCTCGGCCGGCTCGCGCAGCTCGCGGATCAGCTCGGATGCACGAAGATCGCGACCGGGCACTACGCGCGCGTCGAGCTCGATCCCACGGGCCCGGTGCTCCTGCGCGGCGCGGATGCGAGCAAGGATCAGAGCTACTTCCTCTACGGCGTACCGAGCTCGATCCTCGCGCGCCTCGTGCTCCCGCTCGGCGGGATGACGAAGGATCGAACGCGCGACGAGGGCCGTCGCCTGGGCGTGCCGAACTGGGCGAAGAAGGACTCGCAGGAGCTCTGCTTCGTGCCCGACGGTGACATCGGCGGGTTCGTCGAGCGCGAGGCGGGCGCCGGCACGGCGGGCCGGATCGTCGACGAGACCGGCGCCGTGCTCGCCGCGCACGACGGCGTGCAGCGCTTCACGATCGGACAGCGCAAGGGCCTCGGGCTCGCAGGGCCCGCGCCCGATGGCAAGCCGCGCTACGTGCTTCGGATCGTGCGCGAGACCGGCGACGTGATCGTCGGCGGCGAGGACGGTCTGCGCGCGGACGCGCTCACCGCGCGTCACGTCACGTGGATCGGCGACGCGCCGCGCGAGGCGTTCGAGGCCGAGGTGCAGATCCGTCACCGCCACGCGGCGTCCCCCGCGCGCGTCGAGCCGACCGCGGACGGGTTCGTGGCGCGCTTCGCCTCGCCCCAGCGCGCGGTCGCGCCCGGTCAGGCGGCCGTGGTGTACGTTGGACCGCGCGTGGTCGGTGGTGGCACGATCGCCTGAGATCATGCGCGCGCTGCTCGGGATCGGGATCGCGACACTGCTCGCGTCGTGCTCGGTAGGACAGGGCACCGGCGAGCTCGTGGGATCGGTCGTCGATCCGCTCTGCGAGCTCGACGAGCCCGCGTACTCGCTGCGCCCGACGTTCTTCTCGGCCGACGTGATCGAGGATCGCGGCGACCCGGACGACGACATCGCGCGGCGGCTCTCGCTGCGCATCCAGCGCGGCAGCTTCCGCGAGGGCGAGAGCGACGGGCTCGTGGTGCTCGTGCAGGACGCGAACGAGCTGCAGCGCACGTCACTCGGAGTGCCGATCCCGCTCACCGCGCTCGCCGAGGCGCCGGTGAAGATGACGCTCTACCTCAACGAGACGTGCGACTCGGGGTTCCCGCGCGAGTTCTGGCGCATCCCGCTGATCCTCCAGGCGTACTCCGGCACGATCACCTTCGACGCGATCTACGCGCCCGACATCGACTCGACGCAGACCGAGATCAGCGCGACGTTTACCGACGTCGTGTTCGACGATCCCGAGCGCCCTGGCGAGCGCACCGCGCGCGTGTCCGGGAGCTTCACGTTCTTCTACCAGCGCGGGCGTCCCGCGCAGACCTTCCCGTAGTGAAGTCGATCGAAGGGCGCGTCCGAGGGCTCGCGAAGGACGGCGACGCCGTGGTCGAGACCGAGCGCGGGCTGGTGTTCGCGCCCGGCGGACTGCCCGGCGAGCGCGTGCGCGTCGAGGACGTGCGCAAGGAAGGCAAGCTGCTGCGCGCGCGTCGCCTGGTGGTGCTCGAGCCGTCGGCGTCGCGCGTCGAGCCCGCGTGCGCGCACGTCGCGCGCTGCGGCGGGTGCCCGTGGATGCACGGCTCGGCGGAAGCACAGGCCGAGGCGAAGCGCGCGACGGTCGAGCGCGCGCTCGCCAAGGTGCCGCGCGCGTCGAGCGCGGTGTCGCTCGCGATCACGCAGCCCACCGCGATGTTCGCGTATCGCGGCCGCGCGCGGCTCGCGTGGAAGGGTGGGGCGCTCGGCCTGCGCGCTCGGCGCGACGAGCGCATCGTCGACGTCGAGCGCTGCCTCGTGCTGCGCCCCGAGCTCGACGCGGCGCTCGCGCTCGTGCGCGCTCGGCTGCGCGCGCACCTGTCGGGATCGGGCGAGATGCAGCTCGCGATCGGCGCGGGCGGACGCGCGGTGATCGTGATCGAGACCGACGCGGTGCTCCCGCGCGCGGCGTTCGCGGAGCTCGAGGCGATGGTCGCGG
The DNA here is from genome assembly GCF_000737325.1 of Sandaracinus amylolyticus. NCBI lineage: Bacteria > Pseudomonadati > Myxococcota > Polyangiales > Sandaracinaceae > Sandaracinus > Sandaracinus amylolyticus. Next base: position 4,708,286 of record NZ_CP011125.1, on the reverse strand, counting down.
AGGGGACCGTCGCCGGCGCGAGCGTGCGCGCGGGCGGTGCGAGCGTCGCGACGCGAATCGGCGATCCCCGCGAGGTCGGGCGCGACGTCGAAGGTCGCGTCATCCACGGCGCGATCGGCGGGTTCAGCCAGGCCCACGACGAGATCAACGCGGCGCTCGGCGCGCGCGTGATCGCGTGGGCCGAGCCCCAGGGCGCGCGCGTGCTCGAGCTCTACTGCGGGCACGGCAACCTCACGCTCGCGCTCGCTGCGCGCGCTGCATCCGTGCGCGCCGTCGAGCTCTCCTCGGGCGCGACCGAGGCGTTGCGCGAGAACCTCGCGGTGCATGATCTCCGCGCCGAGGTGATCACCGCCGACGCGCTCGCAGGCGTCCCGACCGGCAAGAAGGAGCGCGTCGACGTCGTCGTGCTCGATCCTCCGCGCACCGGCGCGAAGGAGGTGATCGATCCGATCGCCGCGCTGCGCGCTGCGCGCGTCGTCTACGTCTCGTGCGATCCCGCGACGCTCGGCCGCGATCTCGAGCGCCTCGCGACCCACGGCTACGTGCTCGCGCGCGTCGAGGCGTTCGACATGTTCCCGCAGACCGCGCACGTCGAGACGGTCGCGCTCATGATCCCGCGCGCTTCGTCGTGATCATCGCGCGCAGCGCCTCGGCTGCGTGCGACAACGCCGCGCCTCGTCGCCAGAGCACGCGATAGGTGACCGGCGGCAGCGCGCGCAGAGGCCGCGCGTGGAGCCCGTTCGGTACGCGACAGAACGCGTTCACGATCGCGAGGCCCAGGCCCATGCGCGCGAAGTGCGCCATCAGCTCCCAGCCCTGCGCCTCGACCGCGGGCGACCACACGAGCCCTTCCGCCTCCATCGCGCGCGCGATCGCATCCCGGTGCGGCGCGCCGATCGGAGGGACGATCAAGCGCTCGCCCGCGAGGTCACGCAGGCGCAGCGCGCGCTTGCGCGCGAGCGGGTGGCGCCTCGGGATGAGCACCTTCGCGCCGACGTGCGCGAGCGCCTGCGCCTCGAGGTCGTCGGGAACGCTCGCGAGCGCTGTGACCGCGAGCTGTGCCTCGCCGCGTCGCACCGCCTCGAGCGCGGTCGGCCCGGAGCGCGTCAGCAGGCGCAGCGGTGCGAGCGCCTTCCCGTGGAACGCGCGCACGGCGGGCCCCAGCAAGTACAGGAACGCGCCTTCCCCCGCCGCGAGGACCACCGGCTGAGAGCTCGCGCCGGCACGCAATTCGTCGCGGAATCCGCGGATCCGCGCGTCGGTCTCGCGGGCGAACGCGAGCACGCGCACGCCGTCCTCGGTGAGCTCCACGCCGTGCCCCACACGCCGGTAGAGCGGCACGCCCAGCTGCTCGGAGAGGCGCGCGATCTGCCCGTGCAGCGTCGCCTGCGAGACGTGCAGCGCGCTCGACGCGCCCGCGAAGGTGCCGTGCTCGGCGAACGCGACGAACGCGCGGAGGAGGTCGAGATCCATCGTTCGGATTCTCCGATCGATCGTCGGGATTCTTCAACGGACGCGAATCCTCGTTCCGCCCAGCTTCGATGCGGACGAAAGGACGTCGCGAACATGAATCGACATCTCCCGCTTCCGCCCGGTGCGCGCCTCGGCGTCGACATCGGTCGGGTCATCATCGGTGCCACCGCCGACGACGGCACCACCGACACGTCGTTCCTCTCGGGCAGCGAGGACGACGCGCTCCGCACGCCACCCGTGCCCGGCGCGTTCGAGACGATCGCGCGGCTTCACGCGCACCTCGAAGGGCGCGTGTGGCTCGTCTCGAAGTGCGGCCCGCGCATCCAGGCGCTCACGCGCCGCTGGCTCGCGCACCAGGGCTTCCACGACGTGACCGGGATCCCACCCGAGCACGTGCGCTTCTGCCGTGAGCGCAGGCAGAAGCGCGAGCACGCGCTCGCGCTGGGGCTCACCTGCTTCGTCGACGATCGCCTCGACGTGCTGCGTCACCTCGAGGGCGTCGTGCCCGCGCTCTGCTGGTTCGGCGTGCAGCGCGATCCCGCGCCCGACTGGGTCGTCGCGACGCGCACGTGGCGCGACGTGCAGCGCGTCCTACTCGGGGATCCCGAGGTGCTCGGCGGGCACGTAGTCGACGAGCCACACGCGTGAGCCCGGCGCGCGCGAGAAGCGCACGCCGCGCGCATGCATCGCCGCGGCGCGGACCTCGATCACGATCGGCGGTCCGCGCCGCGCGCCCACCTCGATCGCGTCCTCACGCGTCTCGGCGAGGTGGACGTGACGGCGCGCGCCCGGCACGAGCCCCTTCGCGCGGATCGACGCGAGCCGCGCGCGGATCGTGCCGTGGAACAGGATCTCCGGCGGGGCGATCGCGGGATGGTCGACGTCCACCGCGACCGAGTGCCCGTGCAGCGCGCGGATGCGCGAGCCCTCGAGCTCGAAGCGCTTCTTGCCCGGCATCGCGAGCACCGCGTCGAGCTCCTCACGCGTGATCCCGAGCGCATCGAGCAACGCGTCGACGTCGGTCCATCCGGCGCCGTCGAGCGTGATCCCCACCGCGCCGGGGCGATGGCGGAGCGCCCACGCGAGGCGCTTGCTCAGCTCGATCGAGGGCATGCGGGGTGCAGCGATCGCGGGCCGGAGGACGAGTATGCAGAAGGTCCGAGACATCATGACCCGCTCGCCCGCGTGCTGCAGCGCCTCGACGTCGCTCGAGGAGGTCGCGCGCATGATGATCGTGCACGACTGCGGCGAGATCCCGGTGCTCGACGACGTGGGCACGCCCATCGGCGTCGTGACCGATCGCGACATCGCTTGTCGCACCGTCGCGCAGGGCAAGAACCCGCTCGAGATGACCGCCGGACAGGTCATGTCGAGCCCGTGCGTGACGGTGAACGTCGACGACAGCATCCACGAGTGCTGCGAGGTTCTCGAGTCGAACATGATCCGGCGCGTGCCGGTCGTGGACTCGAAGGGACGCTGCTGCGGCATCGTGTCCCAGGCCGACGTGGCGCGCGCGGGCGACGAGCACGAGACCGCCGAGCTGCTGCGCGAGATCTCCCGGCCGCTGCAGGCGACGTCGACGTTCATCTGAGCACGAATGGCGCGAGACATCGCGCCACGTTCGTCACGCGCGCTCGTCTGCCTCGTCGTCGCGCGGGCGCGCGGCCTCGGGCGGGATCGTGGCGATCGCCTGCTCCGGGAGGTCGCGCACCGGTGGTGCGCCGTAGAGCGGGATCGGGATGTCCCCCGCGTCGACGCCCGCATCCCGTCCCGCGTCGCGCGGCGTGCCCGCGTCGGCCACCGGCGTCGCGGCGTCCTCGCGCTGCGCGGCGTCGTCGCGCGCGCTCGCGTCCTCGCTGCCGAGGTCGGTTCGCGCGCCGCACGCGCTGACCGTGATCCCCAGCGCGACGACGCGCGCTGCGCGCCCGAGCCCGCGCGGAACGAGGCTCGCGCGCGGCCTCGCCCACCCGACGGCGAGGTCGACCCCGCACATCGGACAGCGTGGCTCGCGGACCGCGACGTGGCGGTGGCAGACAGGGCAGGGCTCGAGCGCGCGCATGCGCCGACGCTGCCACGGGTCGCGCCTCCCGATCCAGCGAGCGGACTCGCGCACATGCCTGTTTGCCCTTTTGCGCCCGAGGGGTTAGCGATCGGCCGCGATGAAGTGCCCCTTCTGCGGCACCCTGGACAACAAGGTGATCGACTCCCGCCTCTCGCAGGGCGGTGAGGTCACGCGCCGGCGTCGTGAGTGCGAGGGCTGCGCGCGCCGCTACACGACCTACGAGCGCGTCGAGCAGGTGCTTCCGCTCGTCGTGAAGAAGGACGGCCGGCGCGAGCCCTTCGATCGCATGAAGATCCTCGGCGGCGTGCGCCGCGCGTGCGAGAAGCGCCCGGTCTCGCAGGAGTCGCTCGAGCGGCTCGTGGATCGCCTCGAGCGCGAGCTCGTCGAGACCGGCGAGAAGGAAGTGCCCTCGTCGATGATCGGCGAGAAGGCGATGGACGCGCTGCGCGAGCTCGATCCCGTCGCGTACGTGCGCTTCGCGAGCGTCTATCGCTCGTTCGCCGACCTCCACGAGTTCATGGCGGAGATCGCGCAGCTCCTGCCCGACGGCACGCCGAAGCGCGAGAGCTCGTCGTCGTGAGCGCACCGGTCGCGTCGTTCGACGAGCGCATGATGGACCTCGCGCTCGCCGAGGCGCGCAAGGGCCGGACCGCTCCGAACCCTCACGTCGGCGCGGTCATCGTGCAGGGCGGCGAGGTCGTCGGCGTCGGGCACCACGAGCGTGCAGGCGAGGCCCACGCCGAGGTCGTCGCGATGCGCGCGGCCGGCGATCGCGCGCGCCGCGCGACGCTCTACTGCACGCTCGAGCCGTGCAACCACCACGGGCGCACCGCGCCGTGCACCGACGCGATCCTCGCCGCGGGCATCGCGCGCGTGGTCGTGGGCTGCGTCGATCCCGCGAAGCACGGCCCCACCTCCGGCGCGGCGCGGCTGCGCGAAGCGGGCGTCGAGGTCGTGCTCGGGGTGCGCGAGGCGCAGGCGCGCGAGGTGATCGAGGACTTCGCGTGCCTCGTCGTGAAGAAGCGCCCGCTGGTGATCCTGAAGGCCGCCGTGACGCTCGACGGACGCATCGCGTCACGCACCGGCGACTCGAAGTGGATCACCGGCGAGGACGCACGCCGCGAGGCACATCGACTGCGCGATCGCGCCGACGCGGTGATGGTCGGCGTGGGCACGGTGCTCGCGGATGATCCGCGCCTCGACGTCCGCATGGTCGAGGGCCGCGACCCCATCCGCGTGGTGCTCGACACGCACCTGCGCACGCCCGAGAGCGCGAAGCTCGTGGCGCACGGCTCGTCGCGCCCGACGTGGATCGTGCATGGCCCGGACGCACCGAACGAGCGACGCGACGCGCTCCGCCGCGATGGTGTCGTGCTGATCGAAGCGCCGCTCGAGGGCGAGACCGTCGACGTCGCGTGGACGCTCGCCGAGCTCGGCCGTCGCGACGTGATGCGCCTGCTCGCCGAGGGCGGAGGGCGCGTGCACGGGGCGCTGCTGGATCGTGGCCTCGCCGATCGGGCGGAGATCTTCGTCGCGCCCGTGGTCCTCGGGGATCCCGATGCTCGGCCCTTGGCAGCGATGCACGATCCCCCCATGCAGATCGCGAGCGCGTTCCAGCTCGCGGATCTCGAGATCGATCGGCTCGGACGCGACGTTCGCTTCCGCGGTCGTGTCACCAGAGGCCCTCGGGAGGCGTGATGTTCACGGGTCTAGTCGAAGAGATCGGCACGGTGCGGGACGTCCAGCGCGGCGCGCTCGGATCGACGATGCGCATCGAGTGCCCGTGGCGCGACCTCGTGCTCGGCGAGTCGATCGCGGTGAACGGCGTGTGCCTCAGCGTGACGACGATGCCGGAAGGCGGGTTCACCTGCGACGCGTCGGCGGAGACGCTCGAGAAGACGACGCTCGGTGCGATCACGCGCGGCACGAAGGTGCACCTCGAGCGCGCGCTGCGCGCCGGGGATCGCTTCGGCGGCCACGTCGTGAGCGGGCACGTCGACGGCGTCGGCAAGGTCGCCGCGAAGACGCCGCTCGGCGACGCGCTGAAGGTCGAATTCGAGGTGCCCGAGGTGCTCGCGCGCTTCCTCGCGCCGAAGGGCTCGATCACCGTCGACGGCGTGAGCCTCACCGTGAACGGCGCGACCGGCACGCGCTTCGACGTCGTGCTCGTGCCGATCACGCGCGAGAAGACGCTGCTCGATCAGAAGGACGTCGGCGCGCCGATCAACCTCGAGGTCGACGTGCTCGCGAAGTACGTCGCGCGCCTCCTGGGCAACCCGGGCGTCGACGGCGTGCCCCCGCAGAACCCGCCCGGCGCGGGCGGTGGAGGTGTCACCCTGGATCTCCTGGGTCGCACCGGATTCCTTTGATTCGCAACGAACGAGAGACGAGGTCAACGATGCGTCGCACCGCGATCGAGAGAGTCCACCGTGCCCTCGAGGACATCCGCGCCGGTCGGATGGTGATCCTCGTCGACGACGAGGACCGCGAGAACGAGGGCGACCTCGTCATGGCCGCCGAGAAGGTCACGCCCGAGGCGATCAACTTCATGGCGAAGTGGGGCCGCGGCCTCATCTGCCTGACGATCACCGACGAGCACGTGCGGCAGCTCGATCTGCCGATGATGGTCGACGACAACCAGTCGCAGCGCTCGACCGCGTTCACCGTCTCGATCGAGGCACGCCACGGCGTGTCGACCGGCATCAGCGCCGCGGATCGCGCGCACACGATCAAGGTCGCGATCGCCGAGGACGCGCGTCCCTCCGACATCGTGAGCCCCGGCCACGTCTTCCCGCTCAAGGCGCGCCCGGGCGGCGTGCTGCAGCGCACCGGTCACACCGAGGGCTCGGTGGATCTCGCCCACCTCGCGGGGTTCCGCCCCGCGGGCGTCATCTGCGAGATCATGAACGACGACGGCACGATGGCGCGCATGCCCGATCTCGTCGAATTCGCCGAGAAGCACGGGCTTCGCATCCTGTCGATCGCGGATCTGATCCAGTACCGCCTCGAGCACGAGCAGATGATCGAGAAGCGCCTCGACGGCGAGCTCGCGCTGCCGAGCGGCAAGCAGTGGCGCGCGCACCTCTTCGTGCAGAAGCACGACCAGCGCGAGTTCCTCGCGCTGACGCTCGGCGAGATCGACGAGAGCCCGACGCTCGTGCGCATGCACACGGGCAGCGTGCTCGGCGACGTGTTCGACGTGCGCAGCCGCGGGCGCGTCGCGATCGACGACGTCGTCGCGCGCATCGAAGAGGAAGGGCGCGGCGTGATCGTGTTCATCCCGGGCCCGATCGATCTCGAGTCGGATCTCGCGCAGCGCCTCGGCAAGCAGGTGAAGCCGAAGCACATGGACAGCGGCGAGGTGCTCCGCGAGTACGGCCTCGGCGCGCAGGTGCTGCGCGCGATCGGCCTGCGTCGCATCCGCCTGCTGACGAACCGTCCGCGCCGCATCGCGGGCGTCGACGGCTACGGCCTCGAGGTCACCGAGCAGCTCGTGGTGAGCGAGGACGCCGCGCTCAGCGGCGAGATGGACGCGCCCGAGCTGAAGCACTGAGCTTGCGGGAGGGGTCTTGGAAGACCCCTCCCCCCGACCGGCAGAGCCGGATCGGGTCCCCCCACCCTGAACACTGCGCGCGGGGCCCCAACCCCGCTTGCTCGCGCTCGAGCGACGAGCCGATGCACCGCAGCGCGTCGACGCACGTACGCGCGCGCTCGTGCTCGTCCTCGGCGTGCACGAAAGCGCGGCGTGCGTTAGACACGCGACCCGAGGGAGTGATGCCTGACATCCTGGAGATCGAGGGGACGTTCGAGACGCCCCAGGGCGCGCGCTTCGCGATCGTCGTGTCGCGATTCAATCACTTCATCACCGATCGACTCCTCGAGGGCGCGCTCGACGGTCTCCGCCGCCACGGCGTGCCCGACGCGAACGTCGTCGTCGCGCGCACGCCCGGCGCGTTCGAGCTCCCGGTCGCCGTGCGGCAGATCGCGTCGAGCAAGAAGGTCGACGCCGTCATCGCGCTCGGCGCGGTGATCCGCGGCTCGACGCCGCACTTCGACTACGTCGCCGGCGAGGCCACGAAGGGCTGCGCGCAGGTGATGATGCAGACCGGCGTGCCCGTGATCTTCGGCGTGCTGACGACCGACACCATCGAGCAGGCGATCGAGCGCGCCGGCACGAAGGCGGGCAACAAGGGCTGGGAAGCGGCCCTCGGCGCCATCGAGATGATCAACCTCCGCCGCGCTCTGGAGAAGGCCGGCTTCTGAGCGCGCACGCGCTCGGTCCGGGTCCGACGACGATGAGCTCCACCGCGCGCACCGGCTCGAGGCGCAAGGGCCGCGAAGCGGCGCTCCAGATGCTCTATCAGATGGAGGCATCGGGAGTGCGCGCGGAGCAGGCCATCCACCTGTTCTGGGCCAACCTCGGCTCGTCGCGCGAGGGCGAGGACTTCGCGAACCGGATCGTCCGCGGCTGCGAGACCGAGGGCGACAAGATCGACGAGATCATCCGCAAGGTGAGCCAGCACTGGCGGCTCGAGCGCATGACGCGCGTCGATCGGAACATCCTGCGCCTCGCCACGTACGAGCTGATCGCGATGGAGGACATCCCGCGACGCGTGACGCTCAACGAGGCGGTCGAGCTCGCGAAGCGCTACGGCAGCGACGGCAGCGCGGGGTTCGTGAACGGCGTCCTCGATCGCATCGCGAGCGATCTCGGCAAGGACTGAGCGCGCGTGGAGCTCCGGTTCGTCGCGCCCGACCTCCGCGCGCTCGACGGGCTCCGCTCCGAGGCGCTCGCGCTCCCGTTCTTCCAGGACGAGCGCCCCCTGCGCGGCGCCGCGGGGCTCGTCGACTGGCGCCTCTGCGGACGACTCTCGCGCTTGCTGGTGCGCGGTCGCATGCGCGGCGCGCTCGGCGAGCGCGTGCTCATCCCGGCGCGCCCGCGCCTCGCGTTCGAGAAGCTCTTCCTGTTCGGCCTCGGGCCGCGCGCGGCGTTCGACGAGACCGCGTTCGTCGCGTCGGTCGACGACGTGCTCGACACGCTCGAGAAGATGCGCGCGCGCACCGCGGTGATCGCGCTGCCCGGACGCAGCCTCGAGCTGGTGGGCCCCGAGCGCGCGCTCGAGCTCTTCTTGTCCGCGGCGCGTGACCGCCACGAGCACGACGAGCTCACGCTGATCGAGCCGCTCGACGCGCAACGCTCCATGATCCCGGTGCTCGAGCGCGCGCGGCGCAAGGCCCGCGCCCTCGAAGGCGGAGCCTGACGCGCGACGCCACGGTGCTCACCTGACGAGCCGTGCAGAAGCTCGGCTCGGGGATCGCGTTCGTCGGTGCGATCGACCTCGCGCGCAACCACGAGTACGCGAAGCTCGTCGAGCTCCTCGGCCCTGCACAGCTGATCGGCGCTCCACCCACGCGCGTGGACGAGGACGACGAGTGGTCGTTCCAGACGCGCGCGATCCTGCGCCCCGAGCTCGGCGCGCGCCTCGGCCTCGAGCTCTCACGCGCGTTCGTGTTCCCGGTCCGCAAGCTGCGCTCGACGTTCGCCGACACGATCCTCGTGGGCCGCGCGAGCACCAGCGACGTGTTCGTCGACGACGCGAGCATCTCGAAGCTCCACGCGCGCATTCGGCGGCAGAGCGACGACGCGTGGACGATCGCCGACGCCGGCTCGACGAACGGCACCGCGCTCGGCACGCGCGCGATCGACGGCGAGGACACGTCCCTCCCGTACGGCACGCGCCTGCGGATCGGGAAGTGGTCGTTCCGCTTCGAGCGCCTCGACGGCACGCTCGCGATCCTGCGGAACGGATCGACGTGACGCGCCCGCGTCCCGCGGCTCGCCACCCGGCACGTCGCGATCGTGAGATAGTCCGCGCGCCCTCATGCGTGCGACACGTCTCTCCGCGATCTTCGTCCTCCTCGCGCTCGGCGCGTGTGGCGGCGCCGGCCTCCGCGCCGCGCGTCCATCGGCGCCCGAGCCGAGCCCCGCGCCGCCGCTCCTCCCGTGGCAGGCGCAGCGTCCCTCGGTGCCCACGATCGAGTCCCCGCTCGTCGTGCTCGCGGGAGGCACCGTGCTCACCGCGACCGGCCGCACCATCGAAGACGGCGTCGTCGTCATGGAGGACGGGCTCGTCCGCGCCGTCGGTCCGCGCAGCGAGATCACGATCCCCGAAGGCGCCGAGGTGATCGACGTCTCCGGACGCTTCGTGACGCCCGGGATCATCGACACGCACTCGCACATGGGCGTCTACCCCGTGCCCGAAGCGCAGGCGCACGAGGACGGCAACGAAGCGACCGCCCCGGTCACGCCGCACGTGCGCGCGTCCGACTCGTTCTGGCCGCAGGATCCCGCGCTCGCGCGCGCGCTCGCCGCCGGCATCACGACGATCCAGGTGCTGCCCGGCAGCGCGAACCTGATCGGCGGCGCGGGCGAGACGTACAAGCTGCACCTCGGCCGCACCTCGAGCGAGATGGAGCTGCCCGGCGCGCCCGACACGATGAAGATGGCGTGCGGCGAGAACCCGAAGCGCGTCTACGGCGGCCAGCACCAAGAGCCCTCGACGCGCATGGGCAACGTCGCGGGCTATCGACGCGCGTTCCAGGAAGCGATCGAGTACGGCCGCTCGTGGAGCGACTGGCAGGAGACCTACCGCCTCTGGTCGATCCGCCAGGAGCGCTGGGCGCGCTGGCAGAGCGAGCAGACCGAAGAGCGCGACGCGAGCGAGATCCCGGGCGCCGGAGGGGAGGGCGCAGGCGACGATCCCGGCGCGCCCGAGGAGCACCCCGAGGATCCCGGCCCGGCGCCCGCGCCACCCACGCGCGACTTCGGTCACGAGCTCCTGCTCGGCGCGATCGAGGGCCGCGTTCTCGTGCAGATGCACTGCTATCGCGCCGACGAGATGGCGCGCATGATCGAGATCGCGCGCGAGTTCGGCTTCCGCATCCGCGGCTTCCACCACGCGGTCGAGGCCTACAAGATCCGCGACCTGCTCACGGCCGAGGAGATCTCGATCTCCACGTGGGCCGACTGGTGGGGCTTCAAGATGGAAGCCTTCGACGCGATCCCCGAGAACCTCGCGCTGCTCACCGAGGCGGGCACGCGCGCGGTGCTGCACTCGGACTCGCCGATGCTGATCCAGCGGCTCAACCAGGAAGCCGGTAAGGCGATGGCGGCGGGCCGTCGCGCCGGGATCGAGATCACCGAGGACCAAGCGCTGCGCTGGATCACCACGAACGCCGCGTGGACGCTCGGCATCGACGAGATGGCGGGCACGCTCGAGCCCGGACGCATGGCCGACGTCGTCGTGTGGTCGGCGAGCCCGTTCTCGGTCTATGCGCACGCCGATCTCGTGTTCGTCGACGGCCTGCGCGAGTACGACCGCGCGCGCGACGGCGCGTCGCGCGACAGCGACTTCGAGCTCGGCCTCGATCTCCAGCTCGAGCAGGACGGAGGTGCGCGATGAAGCTCCGCGCGCTCGCGGTGATCGCGTTGTTGGCGATCACGACCCCCACGTCGGCGCAGCGCCGCCCGACCACGACGATCGCGATCACCGGCGCGACCGTGCGCCCCGGCAACGGCCCGCCGATCGAGAACGCGACCGTCATCGTGCGCGGCGATCGCATCGATGCGGTCGGCGCGGGCCTCGCAGCCCCGGCCGGCGCCACGGTGATCGACGCGACCGGCGCGGTGATCACGCCCGGCTTCGTCGCGACGATGACCGCGCTCGGCCTCGAGGAGATCGAGCTCGAGCGCGCGGCCCGCGACACCGGTCCCGAGGACGACGACGCCGACGCGATCCGCGCCGCGTTCTCCGCCGCCGACGGGTACAACCCGCTCTCCACGCTGATCCCGGTCGCGCGCTTGGGCGGGATCACGAGCGTGACCAGCGTGCCCGAAGGAGGCCTCGTCCCGGGCACGAGCGCGTGGGCCGATCTGCTCGGCCCCTCGTCCACGGTGAGCACCGACGCGGTGCTCACGCCGCAGCTCGCGCTCCACGTGAGCCTGAACGACGAGGGCATCGACGCCGCGGGCGGCGCGCGCTCGAGCGCGATCACGCGGCTGCGCGAGCTGCTCGACGACGCGCGGCTCTACGCCCGCCAGCGCGCCGCGTTCGATCGCGGTGACTTCCGCGACACCGACGTCAGCCGCCTCGATCTCGAGCGCGTCGGCGAGGCGCTCGCCGGCCGCATCCCCGTCGTGATCAGGGTGTCGCGCGCGATCGACGTCGTCCGCACCATCGCGCTCGCGCGCGAGTACGGGCTGCGCATCGTGCTCGCGGGCGTCGAAGAAGGATGGATGGTCGCGCCGCAGATCGCGGCCGCGAACGTGCCCGTGATCGTGCAGGCGATGACGAACCTGCCCGAGCGCTTCTCGCGCCTCCACGCGCGCTACGACAACGCCGCGCTGCTCTCGCGCGCCGGCGTGCGCGTGATGTTGATGTCGCCGGGCGCGTGGGACGCGCGGAACCTGCGGCAGGAAGCGGGCAACGCGATCGCGTGGGGCATGGATCCCGATGCCGCGCTCGCCGCGGTCACGTCGCTGCCCGCCGAGGTCTTCGGGATGCGCGAGCACGGCGTGATCGCCGCGGGGCGCCGCGCGAACCTGGTGGTGTGGAGCGGCGATCCGTTCGAGACGACCAGCGCGCCGACCCACGTGATCGTCGCGGGGCAGGACGTGCCCCTTCGGTCCCGCCAGACGCTGCTGCTCGAGCGCTATCGATCGCTCGACGCGGTGCCCCGAGGCTGGACCGGGACGGTCGCGCGCGACCGCTCGGAGTGAGCGAGGCGGCCGTTGGGGCGGTCGGGGTCGACCGCTCGAACGGTCACTGGTGACCGTTCGCGAAAACGGGGCAATTCTCCTTGAGAAATGGCCCATTCGCGCCGCAACTTCGCGCTCGCGAGCGCGAATTCGTGCTGCGAGCTAGCGCTCGAGCGCTTCGCGCAGCAGCCCGAGCGCGCGCGTGTGGATGCGACACGCCCAGCTCTTCGAGATCCCGAGCTCCGCGCCGATGTCGTCGAGGTTCCGACCCTCGAAGTACATCCCGTTGACCACGATCCGCTCGCGCTCGGGCAGCGTCTCGAGCGCGGTGCGCACGCGCTGCTTCTCGTGCGCGCCGATCAGCTGCTCCTCGGGGCTCTCGCGCGTCGCTTCCTCGTCCTGCCCGACCGCCGCGAGCATGAACGTCGCGGTGATCTTGCCGAGGATGTCGTCCACCGCGGCGAGGGTGGCCTCGACGTCGGCGCGCGCCTCGGGCGTCGTCGCGCGCGCTTCGCCCTCGGCCTCGATCGCCCAGTCGATCGCCTCCGCCGCGCGCCGCTTCTGATGGATGCGCCGTGGCAGGTACGCCATCTTGCGCACGCCATCGAGGATCGCGCCGCGGATGCGGTAGTACGCGAACGTGCTGAAGAGCACGCCTCGCGTCTCGTCGAACCGACCGCGCGCTTCGAGCAGGCCGTGGTACCCGAACGCGATCAGGTCGTCGAGCTCGCACGTCAGATCGAGCTCGGCGCGCACGCGAAGCGCGATCTTCCGCACCAGGGGTGCGTGCTCTTCGACGAAGCGCTGGTCGTCGGTCTGCCCCACGCGCTCGTAGGTACCACGCGTGCGCCGCGATCGTCGAGAGTCGCTCGTTGCGCGCGTCGGACGTGCGCGCGACGATGCCGCCGCGATGATCCTCTCCGACCGCGACATCGAGGCCGCGCTCGACGCGCGCCGCATCGTGATCGATCCGCTCGTCGACCGCGCGGTGCAGATCCAGCCGTGCTCGGTGGACCTGCGGCTCGGCTCGCGCTTCGCGCTGTTCCGCAGCTCGGCGACGCCGTTCGTCGATCCCGAGCTCGACGATCCCGACACGCTCACCGAGATCGTCGAGGTGGAGGACGGCCAGCAGTTCGTGCTGCACCCCGGCGAGTTCGTGCTCGGCAGCACCGTCGAGCGCGTCGAGGTCCCCGACGATCTGCTCGCGAAGGTCGACGGTCGCTCGAGCCTCGGGCGGCTCGCGATCCTGATCCACGCGACGGCGGGCTTCATCGATCCCGGGTTCCGCGGGACGATCACGCTCGAGCTCTCGAACGTCGGTCGCCTGCCGGTCGCGCTGCGCCCCGGCATGCGCATCTGCCAGATCAGCTTCGAGACGCTGAGCTCCCCCGCGCAGCGCCCCTACGGCGACGCGCGCCGCAGCAGCAAGTACCAGGACCAGAGCGGACCGACTCCGTCGCGCATCAAGCGCGACGCGCGCTAGGACAGGGATCAAGATCGGCTCGCTGCCGACGCGCCCTTCCGTACGCGTGCGCCGCACGCTCCCGGCCGGGCCCGCCGGCAGCGAGCACTCCCGCTGGCGTCACGCCCCGTCGTCGTCTTCCGGGCGATCCTTCGGCGGCGGCGGGATCGACGAGGGCTGGCTCGGGCGATCGCTCTCGCGCTCCGCGCCCGACGGCTCCGGCTTCCGGCGCAACCGCACGCGGTGCACGCGCCGGGCGCGGACGTCCTCGACGATCATCTCCCAGCGACCGAGATCGATCACGTCACCGGGGCTCGCGAGACGGCCGAGGCTCGCGACGACGTAGCCGCTCACCGTGTCGCCGCCCTCGATCTCCGGGATGCGCTGATCCGTGAGCTCGAGCTCGTCGATCGGAACGGTCCCGTCGACGATCAGCGTTCCGTCCTTCGCGGGATGGATGCGCGTCGCGATCCCCATCGTGATCTCGTCCTGCAGATCGCCGACGATCTCGGTCACGACGTCCTCGAGCGTCACGAGGCCCGCGGTGCCGCCGTACTCGTCGACGACCAGCGCGATCGGGATCTTCGTGCGCTGGAACTGCTCGAGCACCTCGCCGACGGTCTGACCCTCGGGGACGATCAGGATGTCGCGCTTCAGGCTCGCGATGCTCGGCGGACGCTCGCGCCCGCCCGCCATCAGCAGATCCTTCACGTACACGTAGCCGATGACGTGATCGGGATCGCCGTCCTGGCTCACCGGATACCGGCTGAACCCGAAGCGGCGGACCTTCGCCATCCACTTGTCGTAGCCGTCGCCGACGGAGAGCACCTCCATGTCGACGCGCGGCACCATGATCGCGCGCACCGGGCGATCGGTCGCGCGCAGCACGCGCTCGAGCAGGTCGCGCTTCTTGCCCTCGAGCTCGTCGAACGAGGCCTGGATGACGAGGCGCAGCTCTTCGAGCGAGAGCTTGCCCTCGGCGTGCTGCGGCGCGGGCAGGCCCATGAGGCGCAGCACGAGGTTCGACGTGCCGTTGAGCACCCAGAGCGCGGGGTACGACGCGTAGAAGAACGCGCGCATCAGCAGCGAGCTGTGCCGCGCGACGTCCTCGGGGCGCTGGATGGCGAGCGACTTCGGGACGAGCTCGCCGACCACGATGTGCAGCGCCGAGATGATCATGAACCCGGCGGTGACGGCGACGCCCGACGCGGTCTGCTCGTCCACGCCGAGCGCGTGGAGCGGCGGCGCGAGCAGGCGCTCCATCGCGGGCTCACCCAGCCATCCGAGGCCGAGCGACGCGAGCGTGATCCCGAGCTGCGTCGCGCTCAGGTAGGCGTCGAGGCGCTGGGTGATCGCGTAGGCGCGCGCGGCGGAGGGATCGCCCTCGTTGGCGAGCGCCTGCAGCGCGGTGGGACGCACCTTCGCGAGCGCGAACTCCGCCGCCACGAAGAACGCGTTGGCGAGCACGCACAGGAGCGCGGCGAGCAGCGCGAGCACGGCCCCCCCGGACTAGCGCCCCTGCGGGCGCGTGTCGATACCCACCGGGAACAGCGCGATCCCCACCGGGCGCACGGTGATGATGGCGACCGTGGCGCGAGCGCGGCCCGAGAAGACCGCGCTCGCTGGGTCCGGACCGGCGCTCACAGCTTGTGGAACGGGATCGGCGACCGCGCGCCGCCGCTCGAGGTGGGTGCGGTGCCGGGCGGCGGCGCGAGCGAGGGATCCACCTCGCCGTCGAACACGGCGATCGCCGCCGACACGCGGTCGAGGCCCGCCTGCGTGGCCGCCTCGCGCTGGAAGACCTGCACCGCGCGAGCGAGGCGAAGCCCGAGCTGCTTCCCGAGATCGATCTCGCGCTCGAGGAACGCCTCGAACGAGCCGTAACCCTTGACCTCGTAGAGCTTCCGCTCGTCGATGTCCTTCAGGATCAGGCCGATGTCGTAGAAGCTGCGCTGCAGCGAGCGCTTGAGGTTGCGGATGTTCGCCGTCGCCGTCGCGAGCGCGCCGATCTTCTGCTTGAGCTCGTCCGCCCCGACGGGCGTGCGCACCGTGAGGCGCGGCGCGGTGGGCTTCGCGAGGCCCGCGGCGGGCGCAGGCGGAGGCGGGGGCTCGCTGCCGGCAGCCTTGTCGGCGGCGACGACCTTCTCGGCCTTCTCCGCCTTCTCGGGCTTGGCGACCTTTTCGGGCTTGGCCATTGTCTTGGCCGGCTGCTTCGGCAGGGGCGTCGCCTTCTTCGCGGCCGGGGCGGGCGCCGCCGGCTTCGCCGCGGTCTTGGGCGCAGCCTTCACGCTCTTCGCGGGCTTCTCTGCGGGCGCCTTGCTCGAGACGGACTTCTTCGCCGGTGCTGCGGGCGCCCGACCGGGCTTGCTCGCGGCGCTCTTCGCTGCTGCGGTGCTCTTCTTCGCGCTCGTCACCACCTGCCGCCTCCCCCTCCTCGGCGTGGGCCCTGGAGTCCGGGTGCTCCCGTGACGCGCATACCACTCTTGAAACAGGGTGTAAAGAACGTGTGCAGCGCGCGCCGTGCCAAATCGTATGAGGGCGAATGAAACTCCGAGAAAACGTCCGGGAGCGGTGAGGCCCCTGCCGATCGGGGCCCCGCCATCGCGATCTAGGCCCGGATCTGGACGGACGCGAGAAGGCCGGAGCGCCCTCTCGGATGCTCCGGCCTCCTGAAGGGTGACCGAACGGTCGGCGGGGGAGGGCGCTACTCCTCGCCTTCCTCGCCCTCGATGCCGAGGTGGAACCAGTCGTCGCCCGTGCGCGGCGTCTCCATGAGCGTCCCGTCCGGCGCGTCGCGCCGCACGATGAACGTCCGCCGCGACAGCACCTCGTCGTTCTCGCGCGCCACGACGATCACGACGTTCACGCCCGGACGCAGCGGCACCTCGGTGTCGAAGCGCACCTCGCGCGGGTCGGTCGCGTCGCGGTTCGAGACGTAGAAGACCTTGCGCGTGCCCACGAAGACGTAGGCGTCACGCACCTGCAGATCGTCGCGCACGATCGCGCGGATCGGCACGCGGTCCGCGGTGGTCGTGAGCATGCCCGCGACACCCTCGACGTCGATGCGCGGCGGCATGTGGTCCATCAGCGGCGTCACGCGCGCGCCCGACGCCGCGCGATCGGTCGTCACGTCCGACGACGCGACCCAGCCGGGGCGCCCCTCGCCGAGATCGACGCGCACGAAGCCCGAGAGCTCCGCCTGCGCCGGCAGCGACGCCGCGCCGCCTTCGACGCGCGCCAGCGTCTGCGAGTCCGCCGCCGGACGCTCGCGCACCGCCGCACCGTCGCGCAGCGTCACGCGACCGCGACGCGGCGTCGGCGCCGCGCCGCTCGGCGCGATCGGCACGTCGACGCGCTCGACCATCAGCTCGCGCAGGCTCACGTCCGCGACGCGCGCCTCGAGCCGAACGCTGTCGCGCTCGAAGTCGGGCAGCACCTCGAACGTGAAGTGGATGAGGCGCTCCTCGCCCGGCGGGATGCTCTCGAGCTCGAAGCGTCCCGCGTGGAGCAGCACGCCCTGACCGGCGCGGCTCTGCAGGTTCGCCTGGGTCTCGTAGGTGCGGCCCTGACCGGTGTTGCGCACGCGGAGGTACACGCTCGCCGTCTCGCCGCGCTGCACCAGGCCGTCGCCGTTGCCGCGCACGTCGTCCGCGACCTGCACCTGATACGCGAACTGCGGGCGCGGCAGCGCGCGGATCTGCGTGCGGATCTCGGTGCTCGGCGGCGCGTGGCCGTGCGCTTCCGAGAACTCCACGCGGATGCCGTCCGCGCGATCCGGAACCTCGCGCGGCACCACGCAGGTGCGGCGCTCGTTCTCGGTCGTGCAGATGCCGAGCGTCGTCGACCACTCGCGCGTCTGGCCCGGATCGAGGCGACCGAAGACCAGCTCGCGGTGGTTGAACAGCGCGAAGTCGCTGCGGGTCTGCGCGCGCAGGCGGTACAGCGGCGCGCTGCCGGTGTTGGTCACGCGCACGCGCAGCTCGAGGTTCTCGCCCGCCGTGATGCGGTTCTCCGGCGCGTTGGTCGTGACCTCGACCTGGACCGGGCTCGCGCCCTGATCCGTGCCCTCGTCCCAGTTCACGCCCAGGCGCTCGAGCTCGCGCGCCGCGGTCGACAGCTCCTGCCCGCGCAGGCGCTCGATCACCGGCGTCGCGTCCTCGATCATCTGGCGGCGGTTGCCGCGGCGGGGCGCGCCTTCACGCGTCGAGTGCACCAGCACCTCGCGCGCGAAGCGGAGCAGGAACTCGTCCTCCTGCTCGTTCTCCTCCTGGTCCTCGGGGCGCGCTTCGCGCAGACGCTCGCGCGTCTCGACCGGCAGGTAGTAGCGCATCACCACGGCCGACTCCTCGCCGTCGCGCGCGCTCGTGTTCGTCAGGTGCTGGTCGAGGTCCGCCTCGCGCACGTAGCCCTGGTCGACCTCGAGATCGAGATCGGTGCGGTCGACCGTCATCGGATCGATCGCGATGTCGGGCACGATGCCGACGCCCTGGATCGAGACGTCGCCCGGCGTGAGGTACTGCGCGATGGTCAGCTTGAGCGCCGAGCCGTCGTCGTAGTTGTAGAGGACCTGCACGCTGCCCTTGCCGAACGTCCGCTGTCCGACGACCAGCGCGCGATCGTGGTTCTTCAGCGCGCCCGCGACGATCTCGCTCGCGCTCGCCGAGCCGCCGTTGACCAGCACGATCATCGGGTACTCGGGCTCGGTGCCCTCACGACGCGCGCTGCGCTCGTCGCGCTGCGACGGATCGCTCGAGCTCGTCGTGACGATGATCCCGTTGTCGAGGAACGCGTCCGCGACGCGCACCGCCTGATCGAGCAGACCGCCCGGATCGTCGCGCAGGTCGAGCACCAGGCCGCGCATCCCCTGCGCGTGCAGCTGCGCCAGCGCGCGCGTCATGTCCTCGAACGTGTTGCCCTGGAACGAGTTGATCGAGATGTACCCGATGTTCCCCTCGAGCATCCGCGACTCGACCGACTCGATGTGGATCACCGCGCGCGTCAGCGTGAACGGGCGCGGCGTGCTCCAGCCGCCCTGTCCCTCGCGCGTCACCCACACCTGCACGTTCGAGCCCGGCGGGCCGCGCAGGCGCGACACCGCGTCCTCGAGCGGCATGTTCAGCGTGCTCTCCTCGCCGATGCGCACGATGCGGTCCATGCGGTTCAGCCCCGCGCGCGACGCGGGCGTCTCGGGCATCGGACGGATGATCGTGAGCTGTCCGTCGCGGATCGAGATGACGATGCCGAGGCCGCCGAACTCGCCTCGCGTGCTCATCTGCATCTCGGTGTACGTCTCGGGATCGAGCAGCACCGAGTGCGGGTCGAGCGTGCGGAGCATGCCGTTGATCGCGGCATACTCGATGTCGCGGAGCTCGACGTCCTCGTCGCGCAGGTTCGCCTGCAGGAACCCGAAGATCTCGCGCCAGCGGTAGCTGAGCGCCCACGGGCTCGTGACGTCGTCGACGCGGAAATTGCGCGACGCGCCGTACACCGTGACCCCGACCTCGTTCCCGCCGTCCTCGTAGTGCACGAGCACCGGGGCGACCGTCTGCTGCACCGCGTTCAGGCCCCCGAGCAGCATCCGCTGCGGGCTCACGCGCTCCGGGTCGACGTAATGATCCTTCACCTGGAGGATCACCCGGTTCATGACCGTCAGCTGGGTGAGGTCGTAGGGCTCGCGGCTGCGCACCTCCTGGGCGCGCGCCGAGCTGTCGATGTCGAGATCGAGCCCGTTGCGATGCGGCCAGACGTAGGTGAGCCCGACCGCGGCGCCGATCGCCAGGGCCGCGAGGCTCGCCCCCGCCAGTCGTGCTCGTGCCTGAGGGGACTGCCACAGGGGCTTGCGCTGGTCGTTCATTCGGTTGTCGTCTCGGACTCGCGCTCCGGCTCGAAGCGTGGGTTTGGAGTATAGGTGTCGCGCCCGAGCGCGGCCAAGCTGCTGGATTTCCGGGGAGGCTTCGTGACAGTGGGTGCGGAGCCCGGGGCGCGCTCGCGAATTGGAACGGCTCGGTCCGGAGCGGGAGAGCGGAACCTGGAGACGCGTGACGCTGTCCGGAAGTTCCCCTCGGGCGAGATGGACCCGGGCGATGGAGGCGTGTGAGCGACGACGGTGAGGAAGAGGTCGCCCGCGCGTTCCGGCCGGGACGACGCCCCGGTTGGATCGCGGCGGGCCTCAACGCGACGCTCGCGCTGATGTTGCTCGGGATCCCCTACGTGCGCGGCAAGCTGCGCGCGACCGACGCCGGCGCGCACTACGCCGCGCTCGCGCAGTGCATGTACGGCGGGCGCGCCGTCGACGAGCCCGGCCTCGCGCTGCCGCCCGGCGATCGCGAGGCGTTCGCGGCGCGCGTCGCCCGCGCCGACGCGTCGTGGCCGGAGCCCTGCATCGCCGAGCTGCGCGCGATGCGTCCCGAGCCCGTCATCTTCCTCTTCCCCTCGCCCAAGCAGGCCGAGGAGGATCTGCGGCGCGCCATCGATCAGGCCGAGGCCGAGCTCGTCGCGCTCCAGCGCGCGCGCACCGAGGAGGGCGGCGTCGGCGCGGTGCCCGAGCGCCCGCTGCGCGCGCTCACCCAGCTGCGCTCCGCGCTCGCGAACCTCTTCACCGCGTCGGACGTCACCGTCGATCCGAACGCGCCGGCGATCGCGCTCGACGCCGATCCCACCATCGTCGCGCCCTCGCGCATCCCGACGCGCACCGCCGCGAGCGGCGTCACCCAGGTGCGCCCCGAGCCCGGCGGCCTCCGGGCGATCACCAGCGACGGTCGCAGCGTCTCCGAGGCCGCGGTGCGCGACGGGCGCGTCGACTTCACCCAGGTCCGCCGTCCCCCCGCGGTCCGCGGGATCACGCTCGGTCCCGAGAGCGGCTTCCTGCTCTGGATCACCAGCGAGACGACGTGCGCGACCGACGCGCAGCACTGCGCCGCGCGCCTCCTCGGCATCGCGCCCATGCGCGACGTGAGCGAGCCGACGCCGCGCTGGTGGGTCGCGGCGCATCCCGCGGGACGCATCGATCGTGCGGTGCGCGTGGAGCCGGGCGGCGTGGTGCGCGTCATCGCGGTGGGGGAGGGCGGGGAAGGGCGCGAGATGCGCCGCTTCGTGCTCGATCCCGACGCGCCCGAGCCGGCGAGCGAGGACCAGGTGACGCCGATCGTCGCGAGCGAGCGCGTCGCGCTCGACGATGCGATCGACGCGCTGCTCGTGCCGGGCGGCGTGGTGCGCGCGTGGCGCGATGCGGGCGCGCTGTGGATCGCGGGCGCGGGGATCGAGCCCGCGATGGAGGTCCCGCTGCCCGGCGAGGGCGAGGAACGACCCGCGCCGCGCCAGGTCGCGCTCGCGCGATGCGGCGCGTGGACGGCGGTCGCGATGCCCGACGGCGTCGTCGTGCTCGACGGCGCGCGCGCGCTCGCGCCGATCACCCAGGCGCTGCGCGAGCCGGTGCTCGGCGCGTCGCGCGAGGACGACGCGGTGCGCATCGCCTGTCACGACGAGGGAGCGGACCTGCTCGCGATCGATCGCCGCCGTCGCGTGCTGCGCTGGGCGTGCACGACCGAGGGATGCGGCGAGCCGCAGGTGGTCGCCGAGGGCGCGAGCCAGATGGACGCGGCGCACGGCGGCGGCACGACGCTCGTCGCGTGGACCGGCAACGCGCAGCGCCCGCAGGTCCGCGTCGCGCGGGTGCGCGGCGACGTGATCGGCGCGCCCGAGGTGCCCGCGCCGTGCTGGGCGGGGCCGTCGGGCGGCGTGGGCGAGGGGCTCTGCGGCCCGCCGACGGTCGTCGCGGAGGGCGAGCGCGTGCTCGTGACCGCGCGGGATCCCCAGCTCGGCGACCTGCTGGTGCTCGAGCTCGCCGACGTCGGCTTCGCGCGCCTCCCGGGGCTGTGATCCGCCGCGCGGGGCGACCGCGCGCCGTATCTCCGTGGCGGCCCCGGACGTGTGGCGCGACCGGCGATCGCGTCCCGATCGTGGCCCCCGACGCGCGGCGGTGAGGGCGATCGCCGCTCGATCACGCCCCTCGACGCGTGGCGGGCGCCGCGATCGCGTTCCGAGCACGGGACCGGACGCCCGGCGGCAGCGCTCCACAGGATCCGATCACGCCTCGCGACGCGCGGCGGGGGCCTTCCACGGATCTCGATCGACCCTCCGGACACGCGTCCGGGGCCGTGATCGAGACCCGATTTCCGCTGCCGCCACCCGTCCGGGGCCACGATCGGACGACGGAGGGCCTTTTCGCCGCGCGAAGTTGACCGGGGCGCTCGGTTGGTGCGCGATCACGCCGGGCCGGAAGGAGGGCCCTCCGTCATGCAGATCCCCGTTCGCTCCACACCCGTGCAGCGCTGCGTGTCCCTGAGCACGTTCGCGCAGTCCGCCCTGCGCCGCTACGCGACGTTGTTCGCGCCCACGCCGGACGTCGCGGCGCGGCTCGAGTCGCTCGCGGCCACCCTCGCCGAGGCCACCGACGCGCTGACGACGCGCCAGGCCGCCTACCACGCCGCGGTGCTCGCGCTGATCGCGCCGCGCGTCGAGGTGAAGCTGATCGACCTGCACGCCGACACCGTCGTGCGCAGCGTCAAGCGCATCGCCGAGGAGGCCGGCGCCGCCGGCGCGGTGTTCCCGGCGGGCATCCAGCCGATCGTGAAGCCGGTCGGCGCGACCGAGGTCGCGGCGCTGCGCACGCTCGAGGGGCGCATCGCGTCGGCGACCGCGTGGCGCGATCGCGAGGCGCAGCGCGCGCGCATCGAGGCGGTGCGCGCCGACTACGATCGCGCGCTGCTGAACCGCCGCGACGCGCTCGCCGCGTCGTCCGACGCGCGCGCGCTGCGCGACGACGCGAAGGAGTCGTTCCTCGACACCTACGCGGCGGTCGCGGGCGCCGTGCGCGAGCTGTTCCCGCGGGATCGCCAGCGCCAGGACGTGTTCTTCGACGAGGTGACCGCGCCGCGCAGCGAGGCCGACGACGACGAGCCCGACGCGCCCGCGGCGTGACGCGCGCGATGGGCGTGGATCGGGTTCGGTATACTCGCCGGCCATGTCCACGCCCATCGCGATCCGCGCGCCTCTCGTCGGCCGCGAGGCCGAGCTCGCCGAGCTCGACGAGGCCCTCGCGCGTGCGCTCGGCACGGGTCGTCCACAGGCGATCACGATCATCGGCGGCGCCGGCGTCGGGAAGACACGCCTGCTCGACGAGTTCCTCGCGAAGGTGCGCGCGCGCGAGCGCCGCGTGCGCACCTTCCGCGGCGCGGCGCGCGAGAGCGGGCCGGCGTACGGCGTCGTGCAGCGCATCCTCCGCGCGCGCTTCGGCATCGTCGAGGGCGCCGATCCCGACGTGCAGCGCGAGGCGGTGCGCGCCGCGGTGACGGAGATCCTCGGCGACAAGCGAGTCACCGAGTTCCTCCACTTCCTCGGCGCGTTCCTCGATCTCACGTGGCCCGAGTCGCCGTTCACCAAGGCGTTCGAGGACGACCCCGAGCAGTTCGCGCGCATCGGTCGCGCGGTGCTGCGGCGCTTCGTGGAGGTCGACGCCGCGGTCTCGCCGCTGGTGCTGGTGTTCGAGGATCTGCACCTCTCGAACGACGACAGCCTCGAGCTGGTGCGCACGCTGCTCGAGTCGATGCACGACGCGCCGGTGCTGATGATCGTGAGCGCGCGCCCCGAGCTGCTCACGCGGCGCCCCGAGTGGGCCGAGAGCCACACGAAGCTCGAGCTCGCGCCGCTCAAGCCCGACGACGCCGCGCAGATGATGCTGCACCTGCTCGAGCCGACCGGCGATCCGCCGGAGGAGCTGGTCGACGCCGCGGTCGACATGGCGGGCGGCAATCCGTACCTGCTCGAGCAGATGCTCCGCACGTACGTCGCGAGCGGGACGCTGATCCCGCGCGCGGGCGGGCGCTGGGACGTCGACCTCGATCGGCTCGACGACGCGCAGCTGCCGCTCTCGGTCGACGACGCGATCGCGGCGCGCATCGCGTCGCTCACGCCGGCGGAGCGCGCGCTGCTGGAGATGGCGGCGGTGATGGGCGGCGTGTTCTGGCTCGGCGCGCTGGTCGCGCTGGGGCGCCTCGGCAAGAAGGCGCCGGAGCTCTGGGGCGGCGCCGAGGATCTCGGGGCGCACTACCGCGATCTGCTCGCGGGGCTCGCGGAGCGCGACTACGTGCTCGCGCTGCCGGACTCGTCGATCGGCAGCGAGCCCGAGGAGCTCGCGTTCAAGCACAACCTCGAGCGCGAGACGCTGTATCGCCTGACCAGCGCGTCGCAGCTGCGCCGCTACCACCGCGAGTTCGCGGAGTGGCTCGAGCTGCGCCTCTTCGAGGGCGCGCAGGCGGATCGTGTCGAGGAGCACTGCGAGATGCTCGCGACGCACTACGAGCGCGGCGGCGCGCCGCGGAAGGCGGCGGAGTACTTCCTCGCGGCAGGGGATCGGGCGCGCGCGCGCTACGCGAACGCGAAGGCTGCCGACTACTACGCGCGCGGTCTCGAGCTTCTCGGCGAAGAAGACGTCGTGGGGCGCCTCGAGGCGTACCACCACCAGGGCGACGTCCTGCAGCTCGCGGGTCGCAACGAGGAGGCGATCGCGAGCTTCCGCAAGATGCTCGAGATCGCGTGGCGCCTCGACTTCAAGAGCAAGGGCGGCGCGGCGCACAACCGGATCGGGCGCGTGTACCGCGCGATCGGTCAGCTCGAGGAGGCGATGCGCCACCTCGGCACCGGGCACGCGCTCTTCGACGCGGCCAACGACTCGCGCGGCGTGGCGAGCTCGCTCGACGACGTCGGCAAGGTGCACTGGATGCGCGGCGCCTACGAGCCCGCGGAGCGCTTCATGCGGCGCTCGCTCGAGATCCGCCGCGAGCTCGGTGATGCGAGATCGATCGCGCTCTCGCTGAACAACCTCGGGCTCGTCTACCAGGACAGCGGGCGCTTCGAGGAGGCGCAGGAGGCGTTCCAGGAGGCGCTGCTCATCCGCCGCGAGATCGGCGACCTGCCGGGCATGTCGCAGACGCTGAACAACATCGCGACGATCCACCAGGACAACGGCGATCACGCGCGCGCGAACGAGCTCTGGCGCGAGGCGCTCGAGTACGCGACGAGCGTCGGCGATCGCATGCGTCAGGCGGTGATCCTGACGAACCTCGGCGAGAACGCGTACCGCCAGGAGCAGCCCGAGGACGCGATCGCGGTGCTGCAGAAGGCGGAGGCGATCTCGAGCACGCTCGGGGATCGCATCCTCGAGGCGGAGATCCTCCGCGGCCTCGCGAAGGCGCACATGCTGGTGCACGACATCACGACGGCGCGTGACTTCATCGCGCGCTCGGTGGCGCTCTTCGAGAAGACGCGGAGCAAGCCGTTCCTCGGCGTCGCGCTGCGCACGGCGGGCGAGATCGCGGCGGCGGGCTCGTTCGGTGGCGGCGAGCACCAGCGCGCGAAGCACGCGTTCGAGCAGTCGGTGCGGATCTTCGAGGAGCTCGGCAACGAGGTCGAGCTGGCGCGGAGCTGCGAGGCGTTCGCGGCGTTCCTCGAGAGCGATCCCGACGCGAAGAACGATCCGGTGCGCGCCCACGAGGCGCGACGTCTTCGCACGCGCGCGGTCGAGATCCAGGAGCGGCTCGCGGCGAGCGGGAGCGACGACGCGCTGCCGCCGCTCGAGGGGGAAGAGACGTCGCCCGGGACCGTGCTCGCAGGGTGACGCGACGGCTCGCGCCTCGAGGGGCGCGAGCCGTCGTGGTGGGCTCACGGGCACTCGCCGTAGACCGGCAGCGTCGCGCTCATGTCGACCGGGTCGGGCATCTCGACGGTCGCGGGGAACGACACGGTGACGACGCCGCTCGTCGCGCTCTCGTCGTCGAACGTGACGCGCGTCTCGCGCTCCGCGACGTCGTCGAACCAGAGCGCGCCGTTGTCGGGGTAACACGCGTCGCGCGCCCACTCGACCTCGCGCGCGTCGTAGGTCGTGGTGACGGTGGTGCCCTCGACGGTGATCGCGCCGTCGATGGTGCGCGACGTCGTGGTCGGGCTGAGCGTCGCGTCGCTCGACACGTGCACGGCCTCGGCGCCGCCGGTCACGTCGAGGTCGAGCGCGACGTTCCACTCGAAGCCGTCGGCGGTGCGCAGCGTCGTGGTGCCGTCGAGCGTGCGGTCGTGGACGAGGAGATCGTCGAGCGTGAGCGTCAGGACGAGGTCCTCGCCGTCGCGCGACGCGACGATCTCCATCGAGCCCGCGGTCGCGCCGCCGGGCGCGATCCAGACCGGCGGGGGCGCCTCGGGATCCTCGGGCGGCGGGAGCTCGCAGCCTTGGCCCTGGATGGTCGCGGACACGGTGGTGCCGTCGAGCGTGACGGTCCCGCAGGTCGACACCACGCGCAGCGCGCTGCCGTGGATGTTCCCGGCGACCGTCTCGACCGCGCTCGTCGGGACGAGCGTGCCGAGCTCGCCGAGCGCGTCGACGACGTCGAAGACGAGCGCGGTCGCGAGGAGGCCCTCACCGCCGCGCACCACGCCCGCGGTGTCGAGCTCGGGCGCGGCGGGCTCCTCGGAGCCGCAGGCGCCGAGGGTCGCGACGAGCGAGAGGGACAGGACCGAGCGGGTGAGCGACGAAGAACGACTGGGTTGCATCGCGCGGAGCATAACGAGGACGGTCGCGCGCGCGCCGTGGAAACGCACGCTCCGCCGGCCTCCCGACGCGCACGAGATGCGCTACACCGTCGCCCCTGTGTCCGCCGCGCCTGCGATCCCTCCCGACGCGATCCCCGAGGCCGTGATCGATCTCTGCGAGCGCCTCGCGCGCAGCGGCTACCGTGCGTGGGTCGTCGGGGGATGCATCCGCGATCTCCTCATGGGCGAGCGGGTCTCCGACTGGGATCTCGCGACCGACGCGACGCCCGAGGACGTGATGCGCGTGTTCCGGCGCACGGTGCCCACCGGGATCGCGCACGGCACGGTGACCGTGCTCCACCGCGGCGGGCACTACGAGGTCACGACGCTGCGGGGGGAGGGCGCGTACACCGACGGGCGCCGGCCCGACAGCGTGCACTTCGTGTCGGACATCGAGGAGGATCTCGCGCGGCGCGACTTCACGGTGAACGCGATCGCGTTCGATCCGCGCCACGGAGAGATCGTCGATCCGTGGTGTGGCGTGCACGACCTCCAGCATCGCGTGGTGCGCGCGGTGCGCGATCCGCGCGAGCGGTTCGGCGAGGACGGACTGCGCGTGCTGCGCGCGGCGCGCTTCGTCGCGACGCTCGAGTTCACGCTCGATCCCGCGACCGAGGCGGCGATCCCGCCGACGCTCGAGACGTTCCGCAAGGTGAGCCCGGAGCGCGTGCACGACGAGTGGGTGAAGGCGCTGACGAAGGCGCGCGCGCCGTCGCGCGCGTTCGACGTGATGCGCCGCACCGGGATGCTCGCGATCAGCGGGCCCGCGATCGCCGCGCTCGACGACGAGGCGTTCGCGCGCACGCTGCGCCGCGTCGACGCCACGCCCCGCGCGGTCGCGCTGCGCGTCGCGGCGCTGCTCTGGGACGCGCCGGGCGATCACGACGCGTGGATGCGCGCCTTCCGGTTCTCGAACGAGGTGCGCGAGCTCGCCGCGCACCTGCTGCGGGCGCGCGGCGTGGAGGGCGCGGAGGCGTGGAGCGACGCGGACGTGCGGCGCTTCGTGCAGCGCGCGACGAAGGCGCACGTGGACGCGCTGCTCGAGATCGAGCGCGCCGATCGCATCGCGCGGGGCGCGCCGACGGCGCTCGTCGATGCGCTCTGGGCGCGGGCGCGCGCGCAGCTCGAGGCGAACGTGCCGCTGGTCGCGGGGGATCTCGCGATCGGCGGGAAGGACGTGATGAGCGCGCTCGGCAGCGGCCCCGGTCGCCACGTCGGGCGCATCCTCGCGGCGCTGCTGGCGCGCGTGGTGGAGGACCCGTCGTTCAACACGCGCGAGCGACTGCTCGCGCTGGTGCCCGAGGTCGCGAAGGAGCTCGCGTGAGCGGCTGGGTCGATCTCCACTGCCACTACCTGCCGGGCATCGACGACGGAGCGCGGACCGCCGACGAAGGGCTCCGGATGCTCGCCGGGCTGCGGGATCTCGGCTGGTCGAAGGTCGTCGCGACGCCGCACATCCGCACCGCGATGTTCGAGAACCGCGCGCCCGGTCTGCGCCGCGCGTTCGAGGAGATGAAGGACATCGTCGCGGGCGCGGCGCGCATGCCCGAGCTCGCGCTCTCCGCGGAGCACTACTGCGACGACGTCTTCTGGGATCTCTTCGTGCGCGGCGAGGCGCTGCCGTACCCCGGCGAGCGCGCCGCGCTGATCGAGTTCCACTACGACGCGTGGCCGCGCAACGTGGAGCGCCGGCTCTTCGACATGCAGGTGCGCGGCGTGCGCCCGGTGATCGCGCACCCGGAGCGGTACGCCGCGCTCTTCCGCGAGACCGATCCGCTCGACCCGCTGCTCGACGTCGGCGCGCTCACGCTGCTCGACGTGATGTCGCTGGTCGGGCGCTACGGCGAGCGCCCGCGGCGCGCGGCGGAGCGCATGCTCGAGGAGGGCGCGTACGACGCGGCGTGCACCGACACCCATCGCCCCGACGACGTCGCGATCGTCGAGCGCGCGGTGGAGCGCCTTCGCGCGCTCGTCGGCGCCGAAGAAGCCGAGCTCCTGCTCGGATCTCATCCGCGCGCGATCCTCGACGGCTCGTACGAGCCCTGACGATTGGACGACGGCGCGCGAGCCGTTCGGCCACGCTGGAGCATCGATCCCGACGCGCGGGACACCCACTCGACCGGATCCGCCCCCCCGAGTATCACTCCCCGTCTTCTCCGGATGTCTTCGACCGCGACGACCGAGAGCGCTTCGAGCGCGCCCACCCCCGTGACCGCTTCCCTGCCGCCGGCGCCCGCCACTGGTCCGACGTCGGAGCCCTCCTTCGCGCGTCGCGTGCTGCCGAAGCTCGGCATCTCGCTCGCGCTCGCGGGTCTCTTCGTGTGGCTGCTCGAGCGGGGCGGCATGCCGCTGATCCCGCCCGCCGACGCGTTCGCCCGGGTGCGGTGGTTGACGCTGCCCGCGTACGTCGCGCTGCTGCTCGTGACGCACTTCTTCCGCGCGAGCCGCTGGCGCTTCCTGATCGCGCCCGTGAAGAACGTGCCGTTCCGCGAGACGATCGTGCTCAACTGGATCGGCTTCTTCGCGATCTTCGCGCTGCCGCTCCGGCTCGGCGAGATGGCGCGCCCCGCGCTCACGAAGATCCGCCAGGGTGTGCCGATCTCCGCGGGCTTCGGGACCGTCGCGGTGGAGCGCGTGATCGACGGGCTCGTGACGAGCCTCTGCGTGGTGTGGGCGCTCGTCGCGCTGCCGCATCGCGACGTCGACGATCCGATCGCGCGCAGCCTTCCGTATTACGGCGGGCTCGCGGTGAGCGTGTTCGCGGCCGCGATGGTCGGGCTCGTGCTCTTCCTGTGGCAGCGCGCGCTCGCGGTGCGGCTCGTCGACTGGACGTTCGGCCTCGTGAGCAAGCGGCTCGCGTCGAAGGTCGCGGAGAAGGTCGCGAGCGTGGCCGACGGAGTGCGCTCGATCGCGGTGCCGAGCCTCGCGGCCGGGTTCGTGATCGAGACGCTCGTGTACTGGTTCGTGAACGCGCTCGGCATGTGGCTGCTCGGCTGGGGCTGCGGGCTCGACATGGGCTTCGGGCACGCGGTCGCGGTCATGGGGATCCTCGCGATCGGGATCCTGCTGCCGGCGGGCCCGGGGCTCTTCGGGAACTTCCAGCTCGCGATCTCGGTGGCGCTGAAGCTCTTCTTCGCGGAGTCGATCGTCGGCGCGGAGGGCGCGGTCTACGTGTTCCTGATGTACGTGACCCAGGCGCTCGTGATGACGCTGACCGGCGTGCTCCCGCTCTACGCGCTGCGGCTGCGGTTCTCGGATCTGCTCAGCGCGCGCGCCTGACCGTCGGAAAGTTGCGAGCGTCGCGCCGGCTCGTGTAACGGACGAGCTCGTGATGCGTCGTCGTTCGTTCCTCGCGGGCGTGCCCGCAGCGCTCGCGGTCCTCGCAGCGCCGCGCATCGCACGAGCGCGCGTGCAGACCGACTACGCGTACGCGTGGGCGCAGGTCTGGCAGGCGTCGGTGCGCCTCGTGCGCGTCGATCTCGGCTGTCCGATCACCGATCGCGACGAAGAGATCGGCTACGTGATGTTCGACTACGCCGACGCGGGGCGAACGCACGCGGGGAGCATCGAGCTCGTGCGCACGACGGGCAGTGACGGCATCGAGCGGGTGAGGGCGGTCGTGCAGATTCCCTCGATGCCGTCGTGGGTCGAGCGCATGCTCCTCGACCGTCTGTCGCGGAAGCTCCGCGAGGACTTCGGAGAGCCTCCGCGGCTCGCGCGCCCGGTGAGATCGGAGCGCGAGCGCCCCCCCGAAGACCCCGCCGAGCCCAGCGATCCGCCGGGCGAAACGCCTTCTCAGTGACTTTGCGCATAATGCGTTGACGCATCGGAGAACGCGCGTACTCTTCGCGCCCCGTGGCCCTGATCGTCCAGAAGTTCGGCGGCACCAGCGTCGGCTCGATCGAGCGGATCAAGAACGTCGCCCAGCGTGTCGCTCGTGCCCGTGCGGCCGGCGACGAGGTCGTGGTCGTCGCGAGCGCGATGTCGGGCGAGACGAATCGCCTGCTCGCGCTCGGCGCGCAGATCACCAAGCACCCGAACGAGCGCGAGCTCGACGCGCTGGTCGCGACGGGCGAGCAGGTGTCGGTCGCGCTGCTCGCGATCGCGCTCGAGTCGATCGGCGTGCCGGCGCGCTCGTTCCTCGGGCACCAGGTCCGGCTGCGCACCGACAGCGGGTTCACGAAGGCGCGCATCAAGGGCCTCGACGCCGACGTGCTGCTCGGGACGATCCGCGATGGTCGCGTGCCGATCGTCGCGGGGTTCCAGGGCGTCGACGACGCGGGCAACGTCACGACGCTCGGCCGCGGCGGCTCGGATACCACGGCGGTCGCGATCGCGGCGGCGCTCGGACAGGGCGTCGCGTGCGAGATCTACACGGACGTCGAGGGCGTCTACACGGCGGACCCCAACGTCTGCAAGAACGCGAAGAAGGTCGGGCGGATCAGCTACGAGGAGATGCTCGAGCTGGCCTCTCTCGGCGCGAAGGTCCTGCAGATCCGATCGGTGGAGCTGGCGATGAAGTACGCGGTCCCGGTGCACGTACGCTCGAGCTTCTCGGACGCCCCCGGCACGTGGGTCGTCGGCGAGGAGGCCTCGCTGGAGTCGGTCGTCGTCGCGGGTGTGACGAGCGACAAGAACGAGGCGAAGGTGACGATCCGCGACGTGCCCGATCAGCCGGGCCGCGCCGCGTCGCTCTTCGAGGCGCTCGCGGACGCGCGCATCTCGGTCGACATGATCATCCAGAACCCGAGCGCGACCGCGGGGACGAACAAGGGCACCACGGACATGACGTTCACGGTGCCCAAGGGCGACGTCGACAAGGCGCGCGAGATCGCGAAGAAGCTCTTCGAGTCGCAGGGCATCGACGTCGACGGCGACGTGGTGAAGGTGTCGATCGTCGGCCTCGGCATGCGCTCGCACGCGGGCGTCGCGGCGAAGATGTTCCGCATCCTCGCGGACGAGGGGATCAACATCCAGGCGATCAGCACGAGCGAGATCAAGGTCTCGTGCCTGATCCACTCGAAGTACCACGAGCTCGCGGTGCGCGCGCTGCACGACGGGTTCGGGCTCGGCGACTGAGCCCGCAACGATGCGTGGGGCGCGCTCGATGGCGCCCCGCGTGTCGACCGCTCGTCGTCCCACGTCGTCTCCGATCGCCGCGCTCGGCGTCCTGCTCGTCGCGGTCGCGCTGGGTGTGCTCGCCGCGCGGCATCGCTCCGCGCGCCCTCCGGTCGCCGCCATCGAGCTCGCGCCCGAGCCCGAGGAGACGCGCGAGGCGGGCCCGCTCGATCTGAACGTGGCCGACGCCGACGCGCTGCAGGCGCTCCCGCGGATCGGCCCCGCGCTCGCGCGTCGGATCGTCGAGGATCGCGAGGTGAACGGCCCGTTCGCGAGCGTCGAGGATCTCGATCGCGTACGTGGGATCGGCCCGGCGACGATCGAGCGTCTCCGCGCGCTGGTGCGGGTCGGCGACCCGACGTCGTCGCCCGAATGACGCGCCGCGCTCGCTTGCGCGCTCCCGGCGCCGAGCGTAGACCGACCGGCTTCTCACAGAAGCCAGGGGATTTCACCGCATGCGCGCCATTCGTACTTCAGCGAGCCGTGCTTCCTTCGCCGCGCTGCTCGCGTGCACCACGATCTTCACCGTCGCCTGCGGCGACGACGACGGGACCTCGAACGACGCCGGCACCGGCATGGACGCGGCGCGCTCCGACGCGTCGGCGCCCGCGTGCACGACGACCGGGCCGGAGAACACGGCGGCAGCGTGCAGCGACGGCTGCGACAACGAAGCCGATCCCGATGGCTTCGCCGATTGCGACGACCGCGACTGCTGCGGCGTGCGGAGCGACTGCCCGGCGACGACGTACTGCGGCCGGCAGCAGGACGGCGGCACGGTGATGGAGTGCGAGACCCCCGGCGATGAGAACACGGCGGCGGCGTGTAGCAACGACTGCGACGACGACGGGAACGGGTTCGCGGACTGCAACGATTTCGACTGCTGCGATCTCCGCAGTGACTGCCCGGCGTCGACCGCGTGCGGCCGCTCGACCATGCGTGACGGCGGGATGCGCTGCGACGCGGGTGGCGGCGTGGAGAACACCGCCGAGCTCTGCGACAACGGCGTCGACGACGACTGCGACGGCTTCGCGGACTGCGAGGACTTCGGCTGCTGCTCGCGCGTGAGCTGCGGCGCGGAGACGGCCTGCGGCCGTCGCCCCGACGGTGGTCCGCGCCCCGACGGTGGCAACACGGCGTGCGAGACGCGCGGTCCCGAGAACACCGTCGAGGCCTGCATGGACGGCTGCGACAACGACGGCAACGGCTTCTTCGATTGTCGCGACCGGAACTGCTGCCTCGTGCTCGAAGCAGGCGGGATGCGCTGCACGACCGGCTTCTGCTCCACGTTCAATCCCGGCACCGTGAACCTCTGCCCGGGCGACGACGTCACGATGCCGCCCGAGCGTGAGGCGACCCTCGCCGCGTGCAGCAACGACTGCGACGACGACCGCAACGGGTTCGAGGACTGCGGCGATCGCGGCTGCTGCCTGATCCGCTCCGCCGGCGGCTCGGCGTGCGGCGCGGGGACGTACTGCGCGACGTTCAACCCGGGCATGGTCAACCTGTGCGCGGGCGACGACGTCACGATGGATCCCGGCACCGAGAACACCGCCGAGACCTGCGGGAATTCGTGCGACGACGACCGCGACGGCTTCGAGGACTGCGAGGACCGCGACTGCTGTGAGGTCCGCACCGATTGCGGCGCGAGCACCTACTGCGGCATGCGCGACTGAGATCGAGCGACGCGAGAGCTCGAAGGACGCCCCCGAGCGAGCCACGCTCGGGGGCGTTCTCGCGTTCGGGGCAACGCTCGGCAGCGCGCGACGATGAGCGCGCGACCCATGACCAGGAGGACCTCGTGGTGCGATTCCGTTCGACGCCATTCGTGATTTCGCTGTTGCTCGCGACCGGAGGGTGCGAGACGCCGCTCGCCTGTGGCGAGAACCTCACGTACGACCGCGCGCAGCACCTGTGCGTGTGCCCGAACGGCGGGACGCATCGTGACGGCCTCTGCTACCTGGACGGCAGCGTCACGCCCCTCGACGGGATGGTCCTCGGCGACGCCGCGCGTACCGACGAAGACGCCGCGACCGACTCGGGCGACGTCGACGGCGATGGTTGCGTCGAGCGCACGTTCCATCGCGATCAGGACGAGGACGGCTTCGGCGATCCCGCTCGCACCGTGTCGGCGTGCGAGGCGCCCGACGGCTACGTCGTCGACGCGCGCGACTGCGACGACGCGTGCCGTGATTGCACCCCGTCCGGCACGGAGACGTGCGACGGCGGGGGTCACGACGAGGACTGCGATGGGCGCGTGGACGAGGGCCTGGCGCGGCTCGGCGCAGTCGTGCCCGTGATGGAAGGACGCGACAGCGGTTTGGAGTACCTCGCCTCGCCCATCGCGGCAGTCCCCGGCGTCGACGGCGAGACCATCGTGATCTGGAGCTGGGCAGAGCGGCAGACGGCCGGCGACCGCGACTACCTCTACTTGCAGCGCGTCGGAGCCGACGGGTCGCCCCTCGGCGCGCCCGTCGAGCTCTTTGGGGCGGAGGCGCTCGCGATGCTCGACGTACGTGTCGCCGCGTTCGCGCACGCGGGTCAGCTCGTGGTCGTCACGGCGACGGTCTTCGAGTTCGAGTGGCCGCGGATCGCGCTCGGTGTCCGTTCGCTCGAAGACCTCTCGGTCGTGCACGAGTCGCGTGTGGTCCGCCGCATCAACGAGGCGGTGACGACCGATCTCCGCACGATGGGCGAGCTCGCGGTCACGCCGCTCGACGATCGCGACGCGCTCGTCGTGCTGAGCGTCGAAGGCAGCACGTACGCGTTCGTCAGCGCGTGGAGCCCTCCCGTCGCGACGGCGACCGTCGCGCCGCTCCCCACCCCGCTCGGGACGGGCTTCGAAGGCGTCGATCTCGCGCCGGCCGGCGCAGGTCGGGCGCGCATCGCGTTCGGCGACGGCACGCATGTTCGCGTGGGCTTCGTCGATGGCGGGGGCGCGCTGTCGTCGACCGTCCCGCTCGGTGCGGGCAGCCGTCCTCGCGTCGTCGAAGCGAACGGCCGCATCGGCGTGCTGTACGCGGACGACAGCAACCGCGCGCGTTTCGCGTCGTTCACGGACGCAGCGCCGCCGGTGCCGGAGTCGGCCCTCGATCTCGGCGCCGTGGTGAGTGGCTCGGGTCGCCTCGCGCTCGCCGGCTTCGATGGCCGCGCAGAGTGGTGGGCCGCGCGCGTCGAGCAGCCGACCGTCGGTCGCAACCGCACGCGTCTCCACAGCCTCACGCCGCAGGACGACGGGTACGCGGTCCAGGACCTCGACCTGGGCGTGCCCGTCACCGGGACTCAGCGCGTCGTGGCGGCGCTCTCGAGCCCGGCCGCGGTGCTCTCGGTCGTCGGCGACACCTCGCTGCGCGCGGCCCGCTACGGCTGCGAGTGATCGTCAGATCTCGAACAGCATCTGCGCTCGGAGGATCGCGGTGATCCACACCGGGTCCGCCGGGCGCGGCGGCTGATCGCCGAACGACGTGAAGAGCACGTACGGGCGCACCTCGACGCCGATCGCCCACTCACGCGAGAGCAGCCAGTCGAGCCCGACCACCGCGTGGCCCGCGAAGTCGATCCACGCGTCGGTCGTGCCCTCGCGATCCCAGATCGAGACCGGCGCGTCGACGCCGAGCCCGAAGAACGGCACGAGCTCGAGGATGTCGATCAGGTACACCAGCTCGACCCCGACCGACGCGCGGTGCAGCAGCGCGTCGTCCACGTGGAGCGCGTACCCGGCGAGCGCCCGCACCTCCCACGTGTCGTCGAGCCCGAGCGACCCCTCGAGCTGCGCCACGAAACCGTGGTGTGGCAATGGATTGTCGCTCGCGACGGCGGCGTACCCGACGCCGAGCGCGAGGCCGATCTGGTCCTCGTAGGCGCGGGCGCTGGACGGGCAGAGCAGGGCGGCGGCGATCGCTGCGACGAGGCAGGTGGGTACGGCGCGCACCGCCGTCGTATGTCCCCCGTCCGTGGTGCTGTCGAGTCCACGTCGGAGGCCGCGAATCCTGCTCGGGCCGCGAGTTGCAGGTGTTTGGGGCCGCGTGTAATGTCCCGCCCTCGCGCCGGGCCCCGCCCGGATCGCGCGTGATCCGAGCGCTGCGCCGCCTTCCGCGACGGGGTGCTCGAGACCCGCGCGGCGCCCCACCGACGAACGACGGCGCGCGAGCGTCCGAGCCGGCCCCGCCCGGCGACCCAGGTCCTGGAGAGAAGCGTGCCCACCGAGCAGCAGAAGGACAACGAGGAGCGCGAGGGCGGCGAGCCGCAGACGCGCTCCGACGGAGCCGAGGACGACACGTCGGAGGAGACGCGCGAGGCGAGCGCGTCCACCGAGGACGGCGAGGCGGGCACCGGCGACGAGGACGAAGGCGAGGCCGAAGAGGCCGCCACGGCGAGCGGCGTCGCCCCCGTCTCGACCGCGAAGAAGCCCGCGGCCCGCAGCGGCAGCGCGGGTGCACGCCTCGCGGCCGCGAAGGCGGCCAAGGCGGCCAAGAAGGCCGCCAAGAAGGCGCAGCTCGCCGCAGAGGGCGCCCCGACCGACGAGCTGGCGATGACCGGTGGCGGCGCGCCCGCGAAGGCCCCCGAGGAGGTCCTGAAGGAGTCCGCGATCGGCGTCGCGGCCTCGAAGGCCGGCGAGTGGGCGCAGGCGAACCGCCAGATCGCGGTCGGGATCGTCGGCGTGCTGATCGTCGGCGCGCTCGGCTGGGTCGGCTACTCGTGGTGGCACGCGTCCCAGGCGCACGCCGCGGGCGCGCTGCTCACCGAGGCCGTCGAGATCGCGAACGCCGAGGTCGTGCGCGAAGGCGAGGAGCGCCCCGAGCCGGTCGAGGGCCGCGAGGAGGAGCGCACGTTCGCGACGCGCGAGGCGCGCGCCGAGGCAGCGCTCGAGGCGTATCGCCGGGTGCTCTCGGAGGCGGGCGGGTCCGACGCCGCGCGCTGGGCGCGCCTGGGCGAGGCGAGGGCGCTCTTCGACCTCGGCCGCAACGAGGACGCGCGCGGCGCGTACGAGACCGCGCTGCGCGAGGCCGGCGGCGATCCGATCGTCGCGTGGCGCGCGCTCGAGGGCATCGGCTTCACGTACGAAGCGGACCAGCAGTGGGACCAGGCGATCGAGCAGTACCAGGAGCTGCGCTCGATCGAGGACGGCGCGTACGAAGCGCCCGCCGACTACCACATCGCGCGCATGCGCATCGCGAAGGGCGAGCGCGTCGAGGCGACGACCGCGCTGCGTGGCCTCGTCGAGCGTCTCCGCGAGGAGTCGAGCGAGGGCGAGCCGGCGTTCCCGTACGTGATGGCGCAGGCCGAGGTACGGCTCCGCGAGCTCGATCCGGGCTCGGCCTCGAGCAGCTCGCCGATGATGATCGGGCCCGAGGGCGCGCCGGGTGGCTCGGGCGGTCTTCCGCCGGGCCTCGAGGGGATCGATCCGCAGATCCTCGAGCAGCTCCGCCGTCAGCTCGGTGCGGGCGGCGCGGGCGAGGGCGCGCCCGGCGAGGGCGTGCCCGAGTGAAGCGGGCGCTCGCGGCGCTGGTCGGGATCGGGGTCGGCGCCGCGTCGCTCGGAGCGTGCGGCGGCGCGCCGATCCCACTCGGCACGTACGACGAGGCCTACGACGCGCCGCGCGGGCGCACGCGCGAGGGCCGTCTGCCGATCCGCTGGACCAAGCGGATCGCGCCGGAGGACGAGGGACCGTACCTGCCGATCGAGCGGTCGGTGCCCGCGCTCGACGCGCGCGCCGATCGCATCTACGTCGGGTCCAGCGCCGGGGCGCTCTGGGCGCTCAGCGGCGCCGGCACGGAGATTTGGATGTATCAAGCGGGCGGCGCGATCGGCTCGCAGCCGCTCGTCGATCCCGACCGCGACGAGGTCTACGTCGCCAGCGACGACGGGCGCCTGCACGCGCTCGTCGCGTCGACCGGCGAGGTGCGCTGGCACGCCGAGGTCGGTGGCGCCGTGGGCCGTCCGCCGGTCGCGAGCGACGACGCGATCTACATCATCACCGACGCGGACGTGGTCACCGCGTTCGATCGGTCGACCGGTGAGGCGCTCTGGCGATACCGACGTGAGGCGCCCGAGGGCTTCTACGTGACCGAGCACGCCGGGCTCGCGCTCACGGAACGCCAGCTGATCACGGGGTTCACCGACGGTGTGGTCGTCGCGCTCGATCCGCGTGATGGCGCCGTGCTCTGGGAGCGCGACACCACCGCGGATCTGCGCACGACGAGCGACACGATCCGGTTCACCGACGTCGACACCACGCCGCTGGTGATCGGCGACACCGTGTACGTCGCGTCGTTCGCGGGCGGGCTCTACGCGCTGGAGCGCTCGAGCGGCTCGGTGCGCTGGCTGCGCGAGGAGCTGACGGGGATCACCGGGCTCGCGGAGGCGCCCGGCGGGCTCGTGATCGCGAGCTCGGGAGACCTCGGCGTGATGGCGCTGCGCGCGACCGACGGGGAGCGCGTGTGGACCAGCCGGATCGGACGCGGATCGCCGACGGTGCCGCGTGTCGTCGGCGACGTGGTGATCGTCGGTGAGAGCGAAGGCGGGCTCCTGACGCTTTCGCTCGGGCGTGGGACCGAGCTGGGCCGCATCGAAGCCGGACACGGGTTCGCGGCGCCTGCGGAGTTCTCCGAGGGGCTCGGCGGCGTGGTGTCGAACTCGGGGACGCTCTTCGTCTTCCGGCTGCTCTGAGTCACCAGAGGTCGTAGGCGACGTCGACGTGGAGCTCCTTGCCGTCGAACGGCGGGAGCTCGAGCCCGTAGAGAACGTCGGCCACGCACGAGCGCATCTCGACGTCGTCGGTCGGAGCCTGCCAGTCCGGGAGCTGGACCGACGAGACCAAGCCGTGCGGGGCGAAGACGAGTGACGCGCGGAGCGTCCCGCCGCGCGTCGCACCGACGCACCGCTGGATCGGGTCGCTGGCGCTCGCGAGCGTCTCGGCGAGGAGCGCGCCCGAGCGTGTCGGCGCCGGCGCTCCGACGATCCGCGCGCGTGGCGCCGACACGCAGCCAGGAAGCAGTAGCCCCGACGCCACGAGCGCGGCGACGACGACGAGCCTCGGTTCCATCAGCGAGGCACGTTGCTCCGTGGGGCGCGCGAGCAAGTCGCCGCGCGCGCGTCGCGAGACGGCGTGGGCCACTCCCCCGCGCCCACGCAACGAACTTCGCAGAAGATGGATTATGTCAAACGACGACCCGGGAAAAGCCCGACGATCCGCGCCACGCCGCCGCGCTCACTCCTTGCTGCCGAGGAGCAGTTTCGCGAGCGCGGTCGCGTCCACCCGCGCCGTCGAGACGAGCGCCTCGAGCAGCCCGCGACCGAGGCGCGCGACCTCGAGCAGCTCCTCGACGCGCTCCTTCTGCATCGCGATCCGGCGCCGCTCCACGTCGTCGCGCGGCGTCTGATCCGCCAGCGCGCGCAGCCCCTCTTCGAACGCCAGGATGGCCTCGTGGATCTCCACGAGCTCACGCTCGCGCAGCACCCGCGAGACCATCTTCCAGAGGCTGTTCTCCGCCGCGAAGTGCTCGGCGCGCGAGCCCTGCACCCAGACGCGCTTCACCACGCCCCAGCGCTGCAGCTCGTTGAGCGTCATCGACACCGAGCCGCTCGACAGCACGAGCCGCTCGCGCAGGTCGCGCGACGTGAGCGGCTCGTCGCTGAGGTGCAGCACGACCCACACCCGGCCCATGTTCCGCTTGAAGCCCCAGAACTCCATCAAGCGGCCGACCGCTTCGGAGACGATCCGCTCCGCGGGGCTCATCGTCGAGACGTCGCGTGTGCCCTCGTCGCTCACGTCGAACGCGTCGTCTCGCCCGCCGCGGGATCAGTCCCGCGCGAGCTCGATGTAGAAGCCGTCGTAGGCCTCGGCGTAGTCCTCGTCGCCCGCCGCGAACACGACCATGCGCACGTTGCCGCGCTGCAGGCCGCGCAGACCGATCGGCAGCACGAGCGCCGACGTGTCCGGCGGAGGCTCCTCGGGCAGCGCCTGCGGCTGCTCGCCCTGCGCGCCGCCGCCGACCGCCTGCTCGAGCAGCTGATCGATGCTGCCATCCGCCGCCGGCTGCTCGCCGCCCGCCTGCGGCGCCTGCTGCTGCGGCTGCGCGGGCTGCGGCTGGCCGGGCACCTCGGTGTCCGACTCCTCCGCGCGCGTGCTCGCCGCCTGGGCCGCCTGCGAGATCGGCGCGATCGGCTCCGGCACCACGTCGATCGCGCGCGCGCCCGTCGCGACCTCCGCGATCACCGGCTCGAGGCGCTGCATGGCCCACTCGATCGCGGCCATGCGCTGCGACGGATCCTCGTCGGTCACGAGCGTGCGGTTCTCGAGCTCGTACCAGCGCGAGAAGCCCTTGTTGGGCAGGAGCACCTCGACGCGCTGGACGCGCCCGCGGTCCAGGTGGAGCCGCAGGAAGACGTGCATCTCGCGATCGATGCGCGTCGCGCCCGGCACCGGGATCACGTAGCTCGCATGGTAGTGCTTGAGGCAGCCCTGCGGGTTGCACACCGGCGCCGGCGCCTGCCCGAACGCTTGCGAGAAATCGGGGTTCGCGCGCGCGACCGCGGAGATCGGCTGACCGAAGTTGCGAATGCCGAGCAGGGTGCGCGTCCAGAACGTGACCGCGCGCGTGACCCACAGCCGGCGCTCTTCCGCCGCGACCGCGCGCTGCTCCTGCTGGACCTCTTCGACGTGCTCCTGCTCGACCTCACGGCGCTCTTGCACCGTGCCGAGCGCCGCGAGGCGCTGCTGCGCAGCCTCGACGTGCGAGCCGTCCGGGTAGACCGACAGATAGAACTGGAGCCCCTCGCGCGTCGAGTTGCCCTCGGTCCAGATCGCTTCCTCGTGCTGCGCGCGCTCGGCGCGGACCTCTTCGATCCACAGGCCGCCCGGATAGTTCGTCGCGTAGCGCTCGAGCGCCGCGAGCCGATCGTTGCGCTCACGCGCCTGACGGACGCCGCGGTAGCTCGCGTACTCGTCGTGCGTCGCGACGGTCGCGCATCCGCTCGGAACGACCCCGAGGAGCGCGCCCGCGATCGCGAGCACCGAGATCCCGCGCTGCAGGGACTTCGCGGCGGTCAGACCGCGCACGGAGAAAAACCGCATGTCAGATCCCCTCCGGTTCGAAACCACCGCCGGATCCACCGCACACAGCTTGGCACTCGGGGAGCGAGATGTCGTCGGTGCCGACGCGCATGGGATCGACCAGCGCGCTGAAGCACGCGTCGACCGTCGACTGCGTCGGGTTGCACCCCGGGCCGAAGTTGAAGCCCGAGCACATCAACGGGATCTGGCCGACGCACGCCTGGTATCCCGGCTCGTCGAGGCGACCCGCGACGCGATCGCGCGCGCACGTGCGCTCGTTGTAGCCGCGGCAGTACTCCTGCGGATCGACGCTGCTCCCGCCGCTGCTGCACCCCGACACGTAGCCGGGCGTCGGCGCGCCGACGAACATCGCCATGATCAGGACCACTGCTGCACGCAGCAGGAAGTTCGCGCGCGGGCTCACGGAAGCACCTCGTACTCGAACATCAGACCGATCTCGCCGCTCACGGTCGGCCACACCATCGAGTCGCCTGCGAAGAACATCGCACCGTTCACCGCGGCGTACGCGCCGAGGCCGGTGAGGAACTTGAAGACGAGGCCGACCTGGAGCTCGAGGCCCCAGTTGAAGTCGGTGCTCGCCTGACGCGACGTGCCGGTGACCGCGGAGAGCGCGAGCGGCACGCCGAAGTGGCCCATCAGCTGGAACCACTGATCGAACCAGTAGCGGAGGAAGTAGCTCGGCGTGAGCACCCACTGGCCGAACGCGTCGATGCCGAGGCCCGCCGTGCCGTCGGGCGTCAGGTTCGTCCCGATGCCGAGCCCGGCGCCGTGCTGGAGATCACCGTCGCCTTCGAAGAACCAGCCGCCGCGCAGCTGGAGGTACGGCGGCGAGAAGCGACAGCCCTCGCGACCAGGCACGCCGGGATCGCAGACCGCCGCGTGCGCGAGGATGCGGACCGTGCCGCCGACGCCGAGCGACGCGAAGGCCTGACCGTAGTGGTGGTACGCGGGACGCTGCGCGCCCTCGCCTCCCTCGCCGCCCTCTTCGCCCCACGCGCGCCCGCCGCGCGAGCGGCCGGCCTCCTCGTGCTCTTCGGGCGGACCGTCCTGCGCGCGAGCGATCGTGGGCGCGAGACCCACGCAGGCGATCGCCAGCATCAGTGGGAGCGCACGGTAGGCGCAGGTCGTTGCATTTCGAAGCGAAAAAGCCTGGAGCCTCGACACGGTGGCGGACCCTAGATGAGCCTCCTGATGGGGTCAAGCGAGGCCTATGCGTGCTCGCAGGGCCGAAAACGTCGTGGTAGACCCGCGGCCGTGTCGAGGTTCCTCGCGGGGTTCGCAGCGGCGACGGTGGTCTGGGGCAGCGCAGCGGCCGCGCTGCACCTCGCGCTCGGATGGGGGCCTCCGAGCGAGCCCGAGGAGGTCGTCGAGATCGCGGACGCGACCGAGGTCGCCGCCGCGCCCGAAGAGACGACGAAGCGACGCGGCGGACGGCGCTCGGGGCGGCGCGGATCGCGCGGCGCCGAAGGCTCGAGCGCCGAGAGCGTGCCGCGCGGCGACGCGGTCACCGGCGACGATCTGCGCGAAGGCGAGATGCGCGTGATCGACGGCGAGGGCACCGGCGGCGAAGAGCAGCTGAGCGGCGCCGAGATCGACGCGGCGTTCGACGGCGCGATGGGACGCATCCGCCGCTGCTTCGTGCTCGCCGCCGGCGACGATCCCGTGACCGGACGGCTCACCTTCGGGCTGCGGATCGCGGGCACCGGACGCGCGACCGCGGTGAGCCTCAGCGGGCCCGCCGTCGTGACCACCGGCGACTGCGGCGAGTGCCTCCGCGACGCGGCGCGCGCGATCCAGTTCCCCCGCTTCGACGGGCCGGAGATGGTCGTGCGCTATCCGATCACGCTCGAATGACGAAGACGCGCGACGAGTGGATCGCGCGCGCGGTCGTGGTCGTCGCGGCGATCGCGACGTTCGCGCGCGGCGTGGGCGGCGGGCTCGTGGAGAGCTGGGACGACGGGCGCTTCCTCGTCGAGAACGCCGACGCGCGCCACGTCTCGTGGGACGCGCTCGTGCGCATGTGGAGCGGGCCGCGCTTCGAGGCGTACCAGCCGCTGCACCTCCTCTCGTACTGGATCGACGTGCCGTGGGCGGGCCCGAGCGCGCCGGTCGTGCACGCCGTGTCGCTCGCGCTGTGGTGCGGCGCGCTGCTGCTCGTGCTCGCGCTGTTCCGGAAGCTCGGGCTCGCGCTCGTGCCGGCGGTGATCGCGACGCTCTTCTTCGGGCTGCATCCGGTGCAGGTCGAGGCCGTGACGTGGGCGACCGGGCGCAAGGACGTGCTCGCCGTCGCGCTCGCAGCGGGCAGCGCGATCGCGCATCTGCGCTCGGAGCGCTGGCGCGATCGCGACGCGTGGATCTCGCGCGTCCTGTACGTGCTCGCGGCGCTCACCAAGACGATCGTGCTGCCGCTGCCGATCGTGCTGTTCGCCGCGGACGTGCTGCTGCGCAAGCGTGACGCGCGGAGCGCGCTGATCGCGCAGCTGCCCTCGCTCGTCGTCGGGGCGGGGCTCGCGGCGATCGTCGTCGCGCTGTGGAGCGAGAACGAGATGATCCGCACCGGCGGCTCGCCCTCGCTCGTGCTCGCGACGTACGCGCACCACCTCGCGACCGCGCTCTGGCCCGCCTCGGTCTCGCCCATCTACCCGCTCGCCCGCGAGGAGGCGCCGAGCCTCGCCCGGACGCTCGTCGGGTGCGGCGTGATCGTCGCGACGATCGTCGTCGCGTGGCGCGCGCGCGAGCACGAGATCGGGCGACGCGTGCTCTTCGGGATGATCGCGTTCGTGGTGCTCCTCGCGCCCGTCTCGAACGTCCTTCCTCTGCACTTCCAGTGGCACGACCGCTACGTCGTGCTGCCGCTGCTCGGGCTCGCGTTCGTGCTCGGCGCGTGCGTCGACGCGCTGCGCGCGAGCCGCGTCGTGGTCGCGATCGCGGCGCTCGCGTGCGTCGCGCTCGCGCTCCGGACGGTCGCGTACGAGGGCGCGTGGGCGAGCGATCTCGCGCTCTGGCAGCACGCGGTGCAGGCGCAGCCGCGCGCGTTCTACGCGTGGCTGAAGCTCGGTGAGGTGCGCCGCGACGCGGGCGATCACCGCGGCGCGCTGCGCGCGTACCAGGAGGCGATCGAGATCGCGCCGCAGCTGCGCCTCGGGCACGGCGCGTTCATGTCCGCGCTGCTCCTGCGCGAGGAAGCGCGCCGCGACATCACGCCGTCGCGCGCGACCGACACCGCGCAGCGCTTCATGGTGCGCATGGACGATCCCGTCGCGCTGCGCGAGCTCGCGGGCGAGATGGCGCAGCTGGGCTACCGCGACGGAGTCACTTACGCGCTGGCGCGCGCGCTCGACATCGAGCCGATCTCCGACGAGCGCCTCGAGCGCGCCGCGCAGGTGCAGCTCACGCAGGGCAACGAGTGGCTCGCGCGCTTCTATCTCTCGCGCATGGGCCGCAACCCCGTGATCCCCGAGGTCATCCGCTACGTCGAGCGCGAGCGGGCCCGGGAGCGCGCCGAGGACGAGGCCGTGCCCTCGCCTGCGCGCGCTCCCAGCGAGACCGAAGAGGCTACTCGCCCTTGAACACCGGCTTGCGCTTGTGCGCGAACGCCGCGAGCGCCTCGAGGCGAT
The DNA here is from genome assembly GCF_000737325.1 of Sandaracinus amylolyticus. Classification (NCBI taxonomy): domain Bacteria; kingdom Pseudomonadati; phylum Myxococcota; order Polyangiales; family Sandaracinaceae; genus Sandaracinus; species Sandaracinus amylolyticus. The sequence goes on along the minus strand of NZ_CP011125.1, from coordinate 4,664,084 downwards.
CCTTCGACGCGAGCGTGCGCTCGTAGCAGAGCCGCTCGATCGAGAGCCCTTCTTCGAGCGGCTGATCGGCGGCCGCGTCGATCGCGGTGAGCGCCGCGGAGATCGCGATCGGCGCGCCGGTGAGCAGCGGCTGCGCCCACTCGATCGCGGCGTCGAGCGCGCGCTGCTCGGGCGCGGCGAGGCGCTGCACGATCCCATAGGCGAGTGCCTCCTCGGCGCTCAGGCGACGCGCGAAGAGGATCAGCTCCTTCGCGCGCGCCGGTCCGAGCTCGCGCGTCAGGCGCTGCGTGCCGCCGGCCCCCGGGATGATCCCGAGCGAGGTCTCGGTGAGCCCGAGCTGCGACGTGCGCGACGCGATGCGCAGATCACACGCGAGCGCCAGCTCGAGCCCGCCGCCGAACGCGACTCCGTCGATCGCCGCGATCACCGGCACCGGCAGCCGATCGAGATCGCGCAGCGAGACGCGATAGAGGCTGAGGAAGTCGCGCACCTCTTCCTCGACCATGCCCTGGCGCTCCTTGAGATCCGCGCCCGCGCAGAACGCCTGATCGCCCGCGCCGGTCACGATCACCGCGCGCAGCGTCGGATCCTTCGCGCCCTCGCGCGCGAGCCGACCGAGCTCGCGCACCACCGATCGCGACAGCGCGTTGCGGCGATCGGGACGATCGATCGTCCAGATCGCGAGCGCGCCACGGCGCTCCGCGCGCACGCCCACCGATCCACCCGCCGTCTCGATCTCGCGCTCGACCTGGTTCGTCATCCCGCGCGCCCTACCCCGCGCGGCGCGAACCGGTCAAGCCTCGATGGGAGTGCTCGGCCGCGGAGGGGCCGCACGGGAGCGTGCGGAGCACGCGGACGGGAGGGCCCGCCGTGGCCGAGCCGATTTTGCTCACCTCGATGGGAGTGCTCGGCCGCGGAGGGGCCGCACGGGAGCGTGCGGAGCACGCGGAGGAAGGACCCGCCGTGGCCGAGCCGAGGTTTGGAGATCACCACGGCGTCTCGACGCGGAAGCACCCGCCGGGCAGCTCGCAGAACGACTGCAGCTCGGAGCCCTGCTCGCTCGTCGTGACGACCGCGATCACCGTGATCGCCACCGCGATCGCCACCGCGCCGCCGCCGATCGCGATCCACGTGACCGGCTCCTCGTACCACTCGGTCGTGTCCGGCGTGTCCGACAGCATCTCGGGCGGCAGCGCCTCGAGCGTCAGCTGCAGCTCCTCGCGCGTGCCGGCGCGCGCTTCGATCTGCCGCACCACGTCGGCGTAGCCGCGATGCGCGACGCGCAGCGAGTGCGCGCCCTCGAGCAGATCGAACTCGACCGGCGTGTCGCCCATGAAGTCGCCGTCGACGTAGACGTGCGCGCCCGGCGGCTCGGTCGTGACCGCGAGCACCTGCGACAGAGGGAACAGCTCGACCGAGACCTCGGTCCGCTGCCCGGCCGCGACGTGCACGACGTCGGTGAACTCGGTGTAGCCGGCCATGCGCACGCGCACGGTGTGCGAGCCCGGCGCGAGCGTGATCGGATCGAGCGGCGTGGTGCCGACCGGCTGCTCGTCGACGAACACCTCGGCGCCCGCTTGCGTCGCCTGCAGCGCGAGCGTGCCCTGCGCGGGCGCGCGTGGAGTGCGACGTCGCTGCGCGTCGACCGGCGCGGACCACACGAGCACGCCGAGGAACGCGACGAGCGCAGCACGAAGGGCGAGCACGCGCCTCATCGTACGGGCGATCACGACGCGAGATCCACCACGACGGTTTGCTACCCTCCCGCGACGATGAACGCCGCACTCGATCCCGCCGACGATCTGATCTCGTACGTGAACGCGTCGCCGACGCCCTGGCACGCGGTCGGCGAGACGATCCGGCGGCTCGAGACCGCGGGCTATCGCCGCCTCGACGAGGCCGAGAGCTGGAGCGTGAAGCCCGGCGATCGCGTGTACGTCGTGCGCGCGGGATCGTCGATCGCGGCGCTGGAGATCGGCGATGCCGCGCCCGAGACCGCGGGGTTCCGCCTGATCGGCGCGCACACCGACTCGCCGAACCTGCGCGTGAAGCCGAACGCGCAGCTCAAGCGCTCGGGGCAGCACCAGATCGGCGTCGAGATCTACGGCGGCGTGCTGCTCTACACCTGGCTCGATCGCGACCTCGCGCTCGCCGGTCGCGTGATGGTGCGCGCGGGCAACGCGCTCGACGCGCGCCTCGTGCGCTTCGACCGCGCGATGCTGCGCGTGCCGAGCCTCGCGATCCACCTCGATCGCGCGGTGAACACCGAGGGGCTCGTGCTCAACGCGCAGAGCCACATGGTCCCGCTGCTCGCGCTCGAGTCGGGCGGCGCGCTCGACTTCAAGGCGCTCCTCGCGGACGCGGTGCGTCGCGACGGAGAGAGCCTCGCCGCGGGCGACGTGCTCGCGTTCGAGCTCTGCGCGTACGACGTCGTGCCCGCGACGCGCGGCGGCGTGCGCGGCGAGTACGTGTTCGCGCCGCGCCTCGACAACCTCGCGTCGTGCCACGCGTCGCTCGCCGCGCTGCTCGACGCGCCCGCGGCGCCGCACGTCACGCGCGGCGTGTTCCTCTTCGACCACGAGGAGGTCGGGAGCATGAGCGCACAGGGCGCGGACGGGCCCTTCCTGCGCGACGTGCTCACACGCGTCTGCGAGGCGCACCCGAAGTCGTCGCGCGATGCGCTGCCGCGCGCGCTCGCGCGCTCGTTCTTCGTGTCGGCCGACATGGCGCACGCGCTGCATCCGAACTACGCGGACAAGCACGAGCCCCAGCACCAGCCGCAGCTCGGCGGCGGCCCGGTGATCAAGTCGAACGCGAACCAGCGCTACGCGACCGACGCCGAGGGCCAGGCGCGCTTCGAGATGTGGTGCGCCGAGGCGGACGTGACGCCGCAGCGCTTCGTGACCCGCACCGATCTCGCGTGCGGCAGCACCATCGGGCCGATCACCGCGGCAGGGCTCGGCATGCGGGTGGTCGACGTCGGCAACCCGATGCTCTCGATGCACTCGTGCCGCGAGATGAGCGGCGCGGCCGACGTCGCGAAGATGATCGCGGTGATGCGCGCGTTCTTCACCGCGCACAGCTGACTCATCCGCGACTCGAACCGATTTCGACCCAGCTCGAGCCGGGTCCGCGGGCACCCAAACCGATTTCGACCCAGCTCGAGCCGGGTCCGCGGGCACCCAAACCGATTTCGACCCAGCTCGAGCCGGGTCCGCGGGCACCCAAACCGATTTCGACCCAGCTCGAGCCGGGGTCCATTCGGTTCGAACCGATTTCGACCCAGCTCGAGCCGGGGTCCATTCGGTTCGAACCGATTTCGACCCAGCTCGAGCCGGGGTCCATTCGGTTCGGCGACTCCGCGGACCAGCTCGAGGTGGGGTGCCATCGGCTCGGCGGTGCGCAGAGCAGCGCGCGCCCGACGTCGCGCGACGCAACGGGTCGCGCGGGCAGCGCGAGCCGGCCTGGAATCGGTCCCGACGATCAGCGCTCGGCGATCGGGAGCGCCGAGAGCTCGCTGATGCGCTCGCGCACGTCGTCCATCAGCGTGTCGAGCGGCGACGACGTGACGACCTCCGGCGGGATCGGCTCGCCGACGTGGATCACGACGCGCCCCGGCACGGCCGCCGCGGCCTCGCGCGGCCAGACCGCGCGCGAGCCGCGGATGCCGACCGGCACGATCGGGACGCCCGCCTTCCGCGCGAGGTGGAAGCCGCCCTTCTTGAAGCGCTGCACCTCGAGGCGCGCGCCCCGCGTGCCCTCGGGGAACACGAGCAGCGGGTTGCCCGGGCGCAAGCGACGCGCGGCGTCGTCGATCGTCTCGATCGCGCGATCGTGCTTCGCGCGATCGATGAACACGTGCCCGCCGGTCTCCATGATCCGACCGAAGAGCGGCACCGCCTGGAGCTCGCGCTTCGCGAGGAACACCGGGAGCACCGGCAGCGCGAGGAAGAGCGCGACGACGTCGGCGTGGCTCTGGTGGTTCGCGAGCAGCACGCACGGTCGATCACGCGGGACGCGATCGACGTCGTGCGCCTCGACCTCCATGCCCCAGCCGCGCGCGAGGCCCTGCGCCCAGAGCCGCGTGTGGCGCTCGAGCGCCTTCGCGTCTCGATGCACGGCTTGATAGCCGAGCGCGTACGAGCACATCACGCCCGTCCAGGAGAACGTGATCAGCGCGTTTCCAGCGAGGCGCGCGCGCACGGGCGGAAGATACGCGGCGGCGGGCGCAGCGAGCAACGATCCGCTACAAGGCGCGCGATGCGTTCCGTCGTCGTGTCGCTCCTCGCGTCGATGCTGCTGCCAGCGATCGCCGTCGCGCAGACGACGGGCGACGCGCCCGAGGTGCCTGCCGAAGAGGCCGCGCCGACGCCGGAGGCGGCGACCTCGGAGACGACCGCGCCCGAAGCGCCGGCAGCGGAAGCGACGGCGCCGGACGCGTCCGCGGCGGCGCCCGAAGCGCCGGCGGCGGAGCCGCGCGTCGCGCCGAAGGTCGCGGTGATCGTCGTCGGTGATCCCGATCCCGTGCTCGTCGCGAGCGCGGTGGAGATCGAAGCGCGGCTCGCGCTCTCCGGCGATCTGCGGCTCCCGTCCGACACCGCGCTGCGCGCCGCGCTCCGCGGCGATGCGGGCGCGCCGGAGGACGGGCTCGACGAGGTGCGCCGCGAGCGACGTCGCCTCGGGCTCGGGGAGTCGAGCGATGCGCCCGTGCTCGCGCGGCTCGGACGTCGCGCCGGCGCGGTGCTGGTCCTCGCGCTGCGGGAGGGCGCCGAGGGGCCGGAGGCCGTCGCGCTCGACGTGCGCACCGCGCAGTTCTTCGAGGGAACACTGCCGCTCTCCGAGCTCGATCCCGAGCGCGTGCTGCCGTTCGTGACGCGGCGCGCGCGCGCCGCGGCGAGGGGCGCGGCCGCGGCGCCGACCGAGCCGACGACGACCGAGCTCCCGGCGCCCGAAGTGCCGGCCGCGGCCACCCAGGCGGACGAGCCCGAGGACGAGCCCGACTGGTTCGAGCAGCACTGGCCCTACTTCGCGGCAGGTGGGCTGCTCGCGGCCGCGATCGTGTTCGTCGTGGTCGTCGCGGCGGACGGCGGGGACCCTCCCCCGATGCTACGGTTTCAGCCCGGCGTCCCGATGGACTGAGCGGCGCGCCGGGGCCGACCGGCATGCGCCTGCTGTCCTCGCTGCTGACCGCGTTGCTCGCGTTCTTCGCGCTCGTCTCGAGCGCGCGCGCGGACGATCCTCCGGTCCCGAGCGACGTGTCGCTCGCGCACTTCGAGGCGAGCGCGCTTCCACCCGCGCCCGAGGGGTTCGTGACGCGGGTGGTCGGCGACGTGCGCTGGGATCATCCGCGCGCCGCGAGCCCGCTGGTCGACGAGCTCGTCGCGACGCTGGGGCGCGAGTGGCCGCGCATCGAGCGTGAGCTCGGGGCGGAGATCGACGATGCGCTGGTGATCCGCATCGCGCGCGATCCCGACGAGATGGCCGCGCTCGCGCCGCCGAACGCGCCGCCGCCCGCGTACGCGGTGGGCGTCGCGTACCCCGCGACCGGGCTCGTGCTGCTGACGCTGAGCGCGCCCAGCACGTGGGAGCGCCCTTCGGTGCCGCAGGTGCTCACGCACGAGCTCAGCCACGTCGCGCTGCATCGCGCGGCGGGGGGACGTCCGGTGCCGCGCTGGCTCTCGGAGGGGCTCGCGATCCACCAGGCGCGCGAGCGCTCGTTCGAGCGCGTGCAGACGCTCTGGGAGGCGACGGTGCGCGGCACGCTGCTGCCGCTCGACGATCTGTCGCGCGGGTTCCCGGCGCAGGCGCACCGCGTGAGCGTCGCGTACGCGGAGAGCGCGGACTTCGTCGAGTGGCTCCGGCTGCGCGGCGGGGACGACGCGCACTTCCGCGAGCTCGTGTCGCGCATCGCGCGTGATCAGCCGTTCGAGACGGCGGTGTCGCAGACGTGGAGCGCGGGGATCGGGCAGCTCGAGCACGAGTGGCGCGAGGGGCTCGCCGAGCGCTACGGCGCGATGCCGCTGCTGCTCGGGACGGGGCTCATCTGGGCGCTGATCGGCGTGCTCGTGCTGCTCGCTTGGTGGCGCCGGCGGCGCGATGCGCGACGCACGCTGGAGCGCTGGGGCGCCGAGGAGGAGCGCGCCGCGCGCGCGGCGGCCGTGGCGCGCATCGCGGTGGTCACCACGGCGCGTCCGGTGCGCGACGATGCGCCGGCTCACGACGCGCCCGCGGATGGAGCGCCCGCGGACGGGCCGCGAGCGGCGGACGGGGCGCGAGCGGCGGACGACGAGGACGACGGAGACGACGACGCGAGCCCGCCGCGTGATGCGAGGGGCCCGCGTGATCCGCACGTGCCGACGATCGTCTGGGAAGGCCGCAGCCACACGCTTCATTGAGCGTGTGAGGCGCGTGCGGGCTCCCGGAGCGTCAGCCCTTCTTCTCTTCGGGATGAATCGGGAACTTCGGCGTGCCGGCCTTGGTGCGCTCGCGCTTCTGGGCGCGGCCCACCGTCGCGCGCTTGGCGCGGCGGCGACGCTCGGTCTGCTTCGTATTCGAGACCATGGTGCGGGTACTCCTCCAGGAGGCGCGGGGTCTAGTCGAGACTCGGGCCGCAGTCAACCGTCGCAATGCGCGCGGACGAGCTCGCGGTATCGCTCGAGCAGGCGGGCGGTGATCGGGCCCGGGCGCCCTTCCCCGATGCGCACGCCGTCGACGCCGACGATCGGGACGACCTCGCGCAGGCTGCTCGTGAGGAACGCCTCGTCGGCGCGCTCGAGATCGCGCGGGAAGAGGACGGTCTCGCGCCAGGGCACGCCCAGATCGTCGGCGGCGCGCAAGACGTAGCGACGGGTGATCCCGCCGAGGATGCCCATCGAGAGCGGCGGCGTGCGCACCTCGCCCGCGGTGACGACGAACACGTTGCTCGTCGTGCCCTCGGAGATCTCGCCGCCGGCGCCGACCATCATCGCCTCGTACGCGCCGCGCTCGCGCGCGGTGGAGAGCGCGAGCATGTTCGCGACGTACGCCGAGACCTTCGCGCCCGCGGCGCGCGTGTGATCCGTCGCGCGCTCGACGCGCACCGTCGCGACCTCGACGCCGCGCGTGTGCAGGCCCTCGGGCCACGGTGAGAGCGGCGCGGCGATGACGACGCGCAGCGGGTGCTTCGCGGGGGCGGGATCGATGTTGAGGGGCCCGCGGCCGCGCGTGATCACGATGCGCACGTAGCACTCGGGCTCGCCGGAGCGCGCGATGGTGTCGGCGATCTCGCGCTCCAGCGCGTCGAGCGAGACCGGCACGACGATGCCGAGCCCCTCGCACGATCGCGCGAGCCGCTCGAGGTGCTCGCGCCCCGCGAACGGCACGCCGCCGTAGGTGCGTACGACCTCGAAGACCGAGTCGCCGAAGAGGAAGCCGCGATCGAGCACCGAGACCGTCGCGTCGGCCTCGGTGCTCGGTCGCCCGTCGATCGTGATCGCGAGGGGCACTCAGCTCTTGAGCGACGAGAGCAGCGCGCTCGCCTGGCGGTGCCCGCTCTCCTCCGCGAGCGCGCGCTCGAGCATCGAGATCGCCTTCTTCGGATCGCCCTGCTTCGCCGAGATGTCGCCCAGGTAGAAGTAGACGTCGCCCTTGGTGATGCCGGACTGGCCGTCGAGCTTCTGGAGCAGCAGCGCGCGGAACGTCTTCTGCGCGCGATCGTAGTCGCCGGTCGTGTAGCAGAGGCGGCCGAGGTCACGGAGGATCTGCACGTTCGTGAGATCGACCTTGAACGCGGCGTCGTACGCGTTGAGCGCGCCCGTCGTGTTGCCCATGCCCTCGAGCGCCTGGCCGAGGCGGTGCTGGTAGAGCGCCACCTCCTTGCTGCGGCGCGTGCCGTACGACGCGATGATCTTCTCGAGCACCGGGATCGCGTCGCTCTGCCGCCCGGCCGCGATGTAGAGGTCGCACAGCGGGAGCAGGACGTCGCGGTTGTCGGGCTCGAGCTGCACCGCGCGCTCGAGCCAGCTCGCCGCGCCCGCGGCATCGCTCAGCTTCGTCGCGTGCAGATCCGCGATGCGCTTGAAGAGCGCGATGCGGTCCGCGGGCTTGGTGAACGACGCTTCGTCGAGCGCGAGCATGTGGGCGAGCTCGGCCCAGCGCTGCGTGCGCTCGTAGAGCGCCTTGAGGCGCGTGCGCACCTCGGCGTCGCTGGGATCGTCCTCGTGGAGACCGCGGAGGGCGCGCTCGGCGCGCGCCTGGTCGTTCAGCTTCGACGTCGCGAGCTCGACGAGGCGGAACGACTCCTCGCGGCGCTCCGCGGGCGCGAGCGTGGGCAGCAGGCGCTCGATCGCGTCGGCCGCTTCCGCGTGACGGCCGGCCGCCGCGTGCAGGCGCGCGAGGGCGCGCAGCGAGCCCTCGCGCGAGGGATCGCGGTCGAGGATGCGCTGGTGCACCTCGGCCGCGGCGTCGGTCTCGCCGCCCGTCTCGCGCGCCTCGGCGAGACGCCCGAGCACGTCGAGCTCGGTCTCCGCGTCGCGCGCGTCGGCGACGCGACGCTCGAGCAGGTCGACGAGCTCGGCCTGGCGGCCGTCGGCCGCGTAGAGCCGCTCGAGCTCGTCGAGCGCGTCCGCGTTGTGCGGATCTTCGCCGAGGATCTCGTGCAGCTGCTCGATCGCCTCGGCGCGGCGGCCGAAGCGGGTCTCGGACAGGCGCGCGAGGCGCACGCGCGCCGCGATGCGGTCCGCGGGCGTCTCGGCGATGTCGAGGCGACGCTGGATCAGCTCCTCGAGATCCGACCAGCGCTCGGCGCTCTCGTAGAGCGTCTCGAGCTCGCCGATCGCATCGAGATCGGTCGCGACCTCGTCGATGACCGCGCGCCACGCCTCGATCGCGCGCGCCGGGTCGCCGACCGGACCGGCGAGCGCGTGCGCGAGCTGGCGGCGCAGCTCGACGCGGCGATCGGGATCCGACTCCACGTCGATGCGGCGCTCGAGGAGCTCGACGACCTCGGGCCACGCGCCCGCGCCCATGCGCAGGCGGATCAGATCGTCGAGCGCGAGGGCATCGCTGCCGTCGGTCTCGAGGATCGCGTCGTGGAGCGTGATCGCCTGGGTCGCGTCGCCGAGCGCGCTCTCGGCGAGACGCGCGGCCTCGCGGAGGCGCTCCTTCTTCGCGAGTTCGTCGTACTCGACCTCGGACCACGCGCGCAGCGCGGCGACGAGCTCGGCCTCGCGGCTCGGTGCGCGCAGCAGCTCGACCAGCTGGGCGTGCGCGTCGGCGGTCTCACGGTCCGCGGCGATCGCGCGGCGGAGCGCGCCCTCGGCGGCGCCGGGGTCGCCGAGCCGATCGCGGTACCAGCCCGCGGCACGCAGCTCGAGGTCGCGACGCGTCACCGCGTCGAGATCGTCGCCGCCGCTCGTCACGCGCTCGATCAGACCGCGCAGCGACTCCCAGCCGCTCACGATCGCCGCGAGGCGCTCGAGCTCGCCGAGGAGGCCCTCGTCGCGGCGATCGATCTCGAACGCGCGGACCGTCGTCGCGAGCGCGGCGCTCGGGTCGCGCAGCTCGTTCTCCTGCAGCTGCGCGAGCTCCTGGAGCAGCGCGACGCGCTCGCCGCCGTCCTCGGCGAGGCGCACGCGCACGTCGTAGAGCGCGGCCATCTTCTGGGTCGAGCTCGTGCGACGGTACGCCGCGTCGAGCGCGTCGACCGCCTGCGCGGCGAGATCCTCGTCGGCGAGCAGGCCCTCGACCGCGCCGATCGCGCGCGGCTCGTCGGGCTGCGCCTCGAGCACCTCCTGGAACGACGTGAACGCCGCGTGGCGATCGTTCTGGCGCTCCCAGCGCAACGACCCGAGGCGCACCAGCAGATCGATGCGCGCGGCGCCGTCGTTCGCGAGCTGCACGCGGCGCTCGAGCACCTCGGCGAGGTCCGGCCACGACTGCGACTTGAGGTAGAGACGATCGAGCGCGCCGAGCGCGTCCTCGTCGTCACCGACCTGCTCGAGCGAGCGGCGGTACGCCTCGATGGCGCGCGCGTCGTCGCCGAGCTTCTCCTCCGCGATGCGCGCGAGGCGCCCGTAGAGGTTCTTCGCGATCTCGGGATCGAGCGCCGACGAGCCGCGCGCGGCGAACACGTCCGCGACGCGATCCCACGCGCCGAGCTGCGCCGCGAGGCGCTCGAGATCGTCCGCGGTGCGCAGGTCCGAGGGGTCCTCGGCGAGCGCGCGACGGTACGACTCGAACGCGGCGTTCGCATCGCGACGACCCTGCTCGTGCACCTCCGCGAGCGCACGCAGACCGTCACGCTTGTCGATCGGATCACCGCTCGCTTCGGCGGTGAGCTCGAGCACCTGCGCGAGATCGTCCCAGCGGCCCTGCTCACGCAGGAGCGGGAGCAGGATCTCCGACGCGGCCTGGCGGTGATCCTCGAGACGCACGATGCGAAGCAGTGAGGCGAGCGTCGCCTCGTGCCGCGGATCGATCTCGAGCACCTGGCGGTACGACTCGATCGCCTCGGGCGTGTCGTCGAGCTCGCGCTCGAGGACCTCGGCCGCGCGGTGCAGCAGCGTCACGCGCGCGGGCGCGTCGCTCGCCATGCCCGCCTGCAGCCGCAGGTTCTCGAGCAGCTCGGGCCACATCGCCTGGCGCTCGTAGAGGCGCGCCAGCGACGTGACCGCCGTGGTCTCGCCGGGCTGATCCTCGAGCACGCGCACGAACGCTTCGATCGCGGTCTCGGCGTCGCGGAGGAACTCCTCCGCGAGCTGACCGAGGCGCAGGCCGACCTCGGCGCGCAGCTCGGGCTCCTGCTCGAGCTCGACGCGGCGCTTGAGCACCTCGGCGAGCGAGGCGTGGTCGTTCGCGTCGCTGAAGAGACGATCGAGCGACTCGAGCGCGACCGCGTCGTTCGGATCCTCGGCGACCGCCTGCTTGTAGATGACGATCGCGCCGCCGCGATCGCCGAGCAGGTCCTCCATCACCGAGCCGGCGCGACGCAGCAGCTCGCCGCGCTCGACCGGGTCGTAGGAGCGATCGACCTTGCGCTTGAGCACGTCGACCATGCCGCGCCAGTCGCCGACCATCGTGTGGAGCGCCTCGAGCGCGTCGAGCGGGCTCGCGTCCTCGGGGTCGTGCTCCGCGAGACGCTCGTACGTGACGATCGCGGCGCGCGGGTCGCCGCGCTTCTCGTCGTGGAGGCGCGCGACGGTGCCGAGCAGCGAGCTCGTGGTCGCAGGATCGGTGCTCGCTGCGATCGCCTGCTCGTACGCGATGACGAGCTCGTTCCAGATCTCGAGCGTCGCGCCCAGGCGATCGACCTCGGCGCGCACTTCCTCGTTGCCCGGATCGAGCGCCATCGCGCGCGCCATCGCGTGGAACGCGAGCGAGCGATCACGCCCGCGCTCCTCGTGGAGGCGCGCGATCTCCTGGAGCAGCCGCACGCGATCGAGCGCGTCGTCGGACAGCGCGACCTGCGCCTCGTGCACCGCGATGCGCTTCTTCCACTGATCCGTCGCCTGGTAGATCGGCTCGAGGATCTGGATGATTCGCAGCTGGTGCTCGGGGTCGGTGACGAGCCGCTCGAGCTCGGTCACCGCGGGCAGGTGACGCGGATCGTCGCGCGTGACGTCCTCGAGCAGATCGATCGCGGCGGTCTTGTCGCCGAGCTTCTCCGCCGACAGCACGGCGAGGCGGTGCTTCAGATCCGCGGCCTGCTTCGCGTCGGTCGTGAGATCGATGCGGTGCCGCAGGTGATCCGAGAGATCGTGCCAGCGCTCGCGCGACGTGAGCAGCGCGTCGAGCGCGACGGTCGCGCCCGCGTGCGCCGGCTCGATCGCGATCACCTCGCGGAACGCCTCGATCGCGCGATCGGGCTCGTCCTTCTGATCGCGCAGCACGAGCGCCGTCTTCTCGAGGAGCGACACACGATCGGCATCGCTCGGCGCGACCTGCGCCTGCTCGTCGTAGAGCTCGAGCAGCGAGTCCCACTGCGACGTGCGGCGCAGCAGCGACTCGAGCGCGCGGAACGTGCTCTGGTCCTCCGGCGAGAAGCGCAGGGCCTTGCGATACAGCTCCGCGGCCTTCGCCGCGTCGTTCGTGCGCTGGTCGTAGAGCTGCGCGGCCATCACCGCGAGGCGCTGCGTCGTCTCGTCCTCGACGCCGCTCTCCTCGATCGCGCCGCGGTAGGTGTCGGCGAGGCGATCCCAGCGCTCGAGCACCTTCGCGAGACGCGAGAGCGTCTCCCACGCGCCCTCGTCGCGCGGGTCTTCCCGGAAGAGTCGCGCGTAGACCGTCATCGCGCCGTCGAGATCCTCGAGGTAGTCCTCGTGGACCTGACCGAGGCGCTGCAGGAGCGCCTTGCGGCCCTCGAGCTCGGTCTCGCCCGAGAGGCGCGCTTCGAGCGCCTCGACGACGCGCGGCCACGCGAGCCGCGTGAGATAGATCGGCTCGAGGATCGCCGCCGCCGAGGCGCGGTGCTCCTCGTTCGTGCGCATCAGATCCTGGAGCTGCTCGACCGTCGGCTCGTGGGGCGCGCCGAGCGAGAGCGCCTCGCGGAACTGCTCGATCGCGGTCGAGACGTCGTCGAGCTTCTCACGGTGCAGCCGGCCGAGCTTGAAGCGCACCTCGACGGCGAAGCCGACGCGCTGCTCGAGCATGCGTTCGAAGAGCGCGGCGAGATCGCTCCAGCGCTCCGCGTTCGCATAGAGCCGCTCGAGCGCGACGTACGCCGGCGCGTGCGCCGGGTCTTCGCTGAGGACCTGCTCGAGCGCGTCGATCGCGGAGGGCAGCTCGCCCGTCTTCGTCTCGCAGAGCTCGGCCTGACGCATCAGCAGCGTCACGCGATCGCGCCCGCTCGCGAGCTCCGACTTGCGGCGGAGCACGTCGAGCAGCGCGGCGTGATCGCCCGCCTCCGCCGTCATCTGCTCGAGCGCGTCGAGCGCGCCCGCGTGATCCGGCTGGTGATCGAGGATGCGCTGGTAGTACCCGCGCGCGAGCTCCGGGTCGTTCAGCCGACGACGCGCGGTGTCCGCGATCTTCCGGTAGCTGTCGATCTGCAGTTCGCCGTCGCCCACGTCGGGCGCGACGTCGCGCAGCAGCGCCACGTAGTCCGCCCAGCGATCGCTCGACGCCGCGAGCCGCTCGACCTCGGAGAGCAGCACGTTCACGTCGGGCTCACCGAGCCCGGCGCGGAGCGCGCGCGACGCGAGATCGAACGCGCGCCCCGGCTCGTTCAGCCCGATGTCGGCGACCTCCGCGGCGCGACGGAGCGCGCTGAGGCGCTCGCTCGGATCGTCGGACTCCGCGAGCACGTCGAGCGCGTCGAGCAGCGCGGGGTACGAGCCCTGCGCCTCGAAGCGCGGGCGCAGCACGCGCGCGGCCGCGAGACGCGAGCTGCTCGCGGGATCGCTCATCACCTCGCGGAGCGCGGTGACCGCGCCCTCGTGCGAAGGCAGCGAGTCGAGCACCTCCGCGTACGTCTCGATCGCGCGCTCGAGCTCGCCGGTGCGCTTTCGCATGAGCTCGGCCGCGTGGAAGCGCAGCTGCGCCTTCTCGGCCGCGCCGGGAACGAGGTCGTGCACCATCTGCACGACCTCGAGCAGATCGCTCCAGCGCTCCGCCTGCTCGTAGAGGCGCGTGAGCGCGGCGAGCGCCGCGTGATCGGGCCCGAAGCGCTCGATCACCTCGTTGTACGCGACGATCGCGTTGTCGCGATCCGTGAGCTTCTCGTCCCAGATCGCGCCGATGCGCAGCGCGATCTGCTTGCGCTCGGTGTCGCCCGACGCGAGCGCGTCGCGGCTCTGCAGGACGCCGATCAGCGGCTGCCAGCGCGCGAGCTGCTCGTACAGACGCTCGAGCGCGGCGAGCGCGCCCACGTCGTCGGGATCGAGCTCGAGGCGCTCGTTGTGCACCGCGATCGCGCCCTCGAGGTCGTTCTGCTTGGTCTCGAGGAGCTCGGCGAGGCGCACCAGCAGCGCGCGGCGCGTGCCCGCTTCGTTCTCGAGCTTCGCCTGGCGGCGCAGATCCGCAGCGAGCTTCGCGTGATCGCCGCGCGAGCTGTGGATGCGCTCGAGCGAGCGCGACGCGCGAAGGACCATCTCGGGATCGTCCGACGCGACCTCGACGAGGCGCTCGTACGCGCGCTCCGCGCGCTCGACGTCGGCGAGCTTGTCGTCCCAGAGCGTCGCGACCTCGAGCAGCAGCTCCGACTGCAGCGAGGGCTGGCCCTCGACCGAGTCGATCGCACGCTCGAGCACCGCCGCGCGGCGCGCGTCGGCGCTCTGCATGGTCGCCACGCGCGCGAGCTCCGCGCGCGCGCCGCCGTCCGCGGGATCGCACTCGACCGCGCGCGACCACGCGCCGAGCGCGGCCTCGTTGTTCGCGAGACGGTTCTCGTGGATCTCCGCGATGCGCGTCAGCAGCGAGAGGCGCGTGCCGGGATCGTGGATCTGCTCGAGCTGCACCTCGAGCACGCGCGCGAGGTCCGCCCACGCGCGGCGCTGCTCGTGCACCGGCTCGAGGATCAGCGCGATGCGATGGCGCTGCTGGCGATCGCTCAGCAGGCGCTCGAGCGCGCTGCGCGCGCCCTCGTGATCACCGTCGAGACGGATCACGGCCTCGTAGCGATCGACCGCCTGCGCGGGCTCGCCGAGCTTCGACTCGTGCAGCGCGCCGAGGCGGAACGTGAGCGACGTGACGTCGCCCGTCCCTTCGATGATCTCCTGCTCGAGCAGCGCGGCGAGATCGCGCCAGCGCTGCGTGCGCTCGTAGAGGCGCTCGAGCGCGCGACGGCTCGCGGCGTGGCCCGGCTCGAGCTCGAGCACGTCGCGGTACGCGCGGATCGCGAGCTCGGGATCGTCGATGAGCTCCTCGAAGAGGAAGCAGACCTGCAGCAGCAGATCGAGCTTCGCGTCCGCGTCGACGGTCTGCGCGATGCGGTTGCGATAGAGGACCTGCAGGTCGTCCCAGCGCTCCGCGTTCGTGTAGAGCTCCTTCAGCGCGAGGAAGCTCGGCTCGCTCTGCGGATCGCCCGCGAGCACGCGGCGATGGAACGGCTCGGCGTCCGCCGGACGTCCGAGCACGACGTCGTAGATCTGCGCGACCTTCTCCGCGAGCCGCGTGAGATCCTCGGCAGGCATCTCGCCCGCTTCGATCGCGGTCGCGATCGCTTGGGCGAGGTGCTCGTGCTTGTGCGCGCGATCCGCCGCCGCGAAGAGGCGCTCCCAGATCGACTGGTCCGCGGGCGCGTCGAGGAACGCGCTCTCGAGCGCGGCGTACGCCGACTCGGGATCGTCGACGCGGCTCGAGCTCAGCTCCGCGAAGCGGAGGCGCAGCTGACGCTTCTCTTCCGCGTCCGTCGTCGACGCGAGGCGGCGCTGCACGCTGGCGCGCAGCTTCGACCACTCGCCCGCCGCTTCGTACGCACCCTCGAGCAGGCGCGCGACCGCGTCGCGCTGCGCGGCATCGAGCGCGTCGCCCGCGAGGAGCGTCTCGAGCGCCGCGATCGCGCGGCGGTCCGCCTTGCGCGACGCGAGCACGGTCGCGAGCTCGTCGATCGCCGCCGCCACGTCGGGCGTGCGCTCCACGAGCAGCTCGCCGATGCGCGTCGTGAGCTCGACCTTCTCGTCGTCGCTCTGCGCGAGCTCGCGACGCTGCTTCGCGAGCTCGATGACCTCGATCCAGCGCCCGGCGCGCTCGGCGAGCCGATCCAGCGCGAGCAGCGCCTCGCGATCGCTCGGATCGATCGCGAGCGCGGCGCGCCAGTGCTCGGCCGCCGACGCTTCGTCCCCGAGCTCGCTCTGCTCGAGCTTCGCGAGCTCGTGCAGCAGCACCCAGCGCTCGGTCTCGTCCATCTCGTGCTCGATGCGCGCGAGCAGCAGACCGCGCAGCGCGCTCCACCGCGAGCCGCTGCGATAGATGCGATCGAGCGACTTGATCGCCTCCGCGTCGTGCGGATCGTCGGCGACGATGTCGCGCAGCTGGGCGATCGCGCGCTCGACGTCGCCGAGCCGCTCGCCCGCGACACGCGCGATCGAGCGACGCAGCCACAGGCGCTCTTCGCTCGGCGCCTTCTCGAGCCGCGCCGCGAGCGCGTTCGCGAGGCGATCCCACGCGCTCGCCTTCTCGGTCGCGCTCCACAGCGCATCGCGCACCTCGCTCGAGGCCGGTGCGAGCGTCCACGCCTCGAGCTGATGGCGGAACGCCGCCTGCGCGTCGTTGAGGTGATCACCCGCGATCACGCGCAGCCGCGAGAGCAGCGCGACGCGCTCCTCGATCTCCTGCGGATCGATCGCCGCGAGCACTACCTCGTAGAGCGCGGGGAGGCGGCTCCACTTCTCGTCCTTCTCGTAGAGCGCGATCAGCTTGCGCGCGGCGCGCTCGTTCACCGGGTCCGCCGCGAGCACGCGCTCGTAGCTGCGGAACGCGCGATGCGGCTCCTCGATGCGCTCCTCGTAGACCGCGGCCGCGCGGAACGAGAGCGCGATCTTCTGCTCCGCCGAGTCGCTACGATCGGCCGCGTTGCCGAGCACCTCGGCGAGTCCGTCCCAGTCGTTCTGCTCGGCGTAGAGCGCTTCGAGGCCCTCCCAGTCTCCCGCCGCGACGAACGACTCGCGCAGCGTGCGCAGCGCGCGTCCGTTCTTCGGATCCGCCGCGAGCACGCGCTTCCACGCGCTCGCCGCCTTCGCGGGATCCTTCGCCTGCTCGCCGTAGAGGATGCCGAGCTTCGTGAGGAGCTTGATGCGCTCCTTGTCGTCCGGGGCCGCGCCGTTGTTCTCCAGCGCGCGCACGCGTCGCTCGAGCACCTCGCCGAGCGTCGACCAGTCCTTCTCGCGCTCCGCGAGCTTCTCGAGCGCGTCGAGCGCCTCGGCGTGCGAGGGCTCGTGCCCGAGCACTTCCTTCCACAGCGAGATCGCGTCCGCGTGACGGTGCAGGCGCTCACCCGCGACGCGCGCGAGCTCGATGCGCATCGCGTGGCGCGCGTCGGGATCCGACGCGAGCTCCGCCTCGGCGCGCTGCACGTCGAAGAGCTGCTTCCACGCGCGCTTCTTCGTGTAGATGTCCTTCAGCTGCGCGAGCGCGTCGCGGTTGCCCGGATCGCGCTCGATGACGAGCTCGAGCGGGCGCGTCGCCTGGTTGTAGTTCGCGAAGCGCTCGATCCAGAGACGCGCGACGCGCATGTAGAGCGCGACCTGCTCGCGCGGCTCCTTCGCCGCGTCGGCCTTGCGCGTGAGCACCTGGATGAGGTCGTTCCAGCGACCCATCTGCTCGTACGTCGCGGCCAGCGCCTCGAGCGCGTCGCCGTCGTCCGGCGCGAGCGCGAGGATCGCGTTCCAGCTGTTGATCACCATCACGTCGAGGCGGAGGTGATCGCGATAGATCACCACCATCTCGCGCAGCAGCGCGACGCGCTCGCTCACCGAGTCCGCAGGGAGCGAGTCGACCTCGCCCTTCAGCACCTCGACGAGCGCGTTCCACTTCTCGGTCTGGCGATACAGCTCGCGCAGCGCGCGCAGCGCCTCGGGGTTGCGCGGATCCTGGCGCTGCACCGTCTTCCACGCGTCGATCGCGCGATCGGCCGCGCCGCTCGCCTGTGCCGCGCGCGCGAGCTCGACCGAGAGCTCGACCTTGAGGCGCGCGTCGGTCGTCACGCGCTGCGCGTCGCCGAGCACGGTGAGCAGCTTCGCGTGATCGCCCGTCTGCGGGAGGTGCTCGCGATAGAACGCGAGCATGCCCGGGTGCGCGGGCTCGACCTTGCGCAGGCGCGCGAAGTACGGCTCGGCCTCCGCGGGCGAGCCACGGAACCGCCAGTGGACCATGCCGATCTGCAGCAGGATGCCCTGCTCGCTCTCGAGCTTCTGACGGCCGCGCAGCGCGTCGTCGTAGAGCGCGACGAGGTGATCCCACTGCTCGCGCTGCGTGAAGAACTCGACGAGGAAGCGCATCGCCTCGGGGTGGCCCGGGACGAAGTCGAGGATGCGCTCGTAACACGCGGCCGCGCGCTCCGCGCTCTCGAGGCGACGCCCGAGCACGCGCGCTGCGCGCAGGTAGAACCCGATGCGATCGTCGCGGCTGCGCGTCTTCTCGGCGGCGTCGAGCAGCACCTGCGCGAGCTCGGCCCACTTCTCGCGCTTGCGCAGGATCTGCTCGTAGAGCTTGTTCGCGCGGGGATCGCCGGCGTCCGACTCGAGCGCCTGCAGGAAGAGACGATCGGTGTCCTTGTCGCGGCCGCGCTTCTTGTGCTTCCAGACGAGCGTGCCCGCGCTCGCGAGCAGCGAGGTGCGCAGGCTCGCGTCGCTCGACGTCTCCGCCTCGTCGACGAAGCGCTTCGCGATCTCCTTCCAGTTCTGCTCGGACGCCGCGAGCGCATCGATCGCCTCCGCGATCTCGTCGTCGCCGGGGCGCAGCGCCTTCGCGCGCTCGTACGCGGCCATCGCGGCCTCGTCGTCGAGCAGCTCCTCGCGGTGGATCCGCGCGAGCTCCTTGCGCAGCTGCGCCTCGCGATCGGGATCCTGCGCGCTGAGCGTCGCCTCCAGATCGAGCAGCTGTGCGGCCGTCCACGTCTCGGCGCGCTCCTGGTGACCGCGTCGTGCCGCGCTGATCAGGCGCAGCGGGTCGGATCCCAGTCGAGCGGCGTCGCCGCTCTCGATCGCCTCGCGCAGCTCACGCAGCGCTTCGGAGTGATCGGGGTCCTCCTGGAGGAGACCGAGCAAGTGGGAGACGTCGAGCACGGAGTTCTCCGGACGAGAGGTGGCGTCGCGCGCGGCCCCTCCCCGGAGAGCGCCGCGAGCGGAACGGCAGGGCTCGGTAAGCTCGCGAAAACGCTAAGGTTCCCGGCACCTGGACAAACGTCGGGCCAGGGCGGAGCCCGATGGTAAGGGGGTTCGATTCCGCGAGGCAAGCACGGACTTCGCAGCGCTCCGAACGGTCCGGACACCCCTGCTCGAACGACCAGCGTCGTGGTCGACGGACGCGAGAAAGCCCCCGGGAGAGGTCCCCCGAGGGCTTTCGTTCGACACGATCGTGCGCGCGTCAGAACAGCATGATCGCGCCGGCCGCCCCGAGCGCGGCCCACGTCGTCCACCCGATGACTTGGTGCACCGCGGCGACGGTCTGCATCGAGTCGTAGTCGTTGGTGCGATCGCCGAACCAGTTGTTCGCGAGGCCGATGCCGATGAACGTCTGCGCGAGCATGCCCGCGAGGTGCACGAGCGCGAGCACCGAGTGGATGCGGATGCGATCGGAGTACGCGCCGCGGCCCGTGAGCACCTGGTTCGGATCGTTCACGAGGAGCCCGATCGACATCGCGAGGGTCGTCGAATAGAGCGCGGTCGTGACCACGGCGGACACGAGGTGCGGGTACGGTGTGCCCCAGCACTGGTCCTGACCGAAGATCGCGTTGCCGGTCGCGCACGGGTTGTCGTCGCGCCCGTTCCCGAAGCCGTAGAGGTTGTAGTACTGGACGAGCCCGAGCCCGACGGTGACCGTCATCGCGGCCCAGGTGACGATGCCCATCGCGCGGTGGACCTGGCCGAGCTCGGCGCGCTGGCGCACCGCGTTCGCGTAGGCCTCTTCTTCCGCGTCCTCTTCGCTCTGCGCGTCGCGCGCCTGGAGCAGCTGGGGCAGTGGCAGCGTCGCGTCGATCTCGACGACTTGTCCGGGCGCGAACCACGCTCCGCTCTGGAGCGTCGGCGCCTGGAGCTGCATGCCGAGGAATGGAGACGCGAGGAGGAGCGCGGCGAGTCCCGACATGCCGCGCAGCTTACTCCATGAATGCGATGCGCAAGCGCAAAGAAGGTCAGTGGCGCAGGGAACGAACGCCGGCCTTGTGGACCTTTCCAGGAAGGTCGCGCCCGACGACGGCCTTCGCGACCTGACCGGCCGTCCAGAGCTTCTCGAGATCGACCCCGGTCTTCACGCCCATCCCGTCGAGCATGAAGACGAGATCCTCCGTCGCGACGTTGCCCGCCGCGCCCGGCGCGTACGGACATCCGCCGAGCCCGCCGACCGACGCGTCGAAGGTGCGGATGCCGAGCTCGAGCCCGACCACGACGTTCGCGAGCGCGGTGCCGCGCGTGTCGTGCATGTGCATCGCGATCTGCGGGATCGAGAACTCGCTCATGAAGAGCCGGAGGATGTCGCGGGTCTGCTTGGGCGTGCCCACGCCGATCGTGTCGCCGAGCGAGATCTGGTAGCAGCCCATTTCGACCAGCCGATGCGCGATGCGCAGGCCGGCGCGCGGATCGATCTCGCCCTCGTAGGGACAGCCCCAGAGCGTCGAGACGTAGCCGCGCACCCGCAGGCCCGCCTTCACCGCGGGCGCGATCACCTCGCCGAACGCCGCGAGCGTGCCCTCGACGGTGTTGTTCACGTTCTTGCGGTTGTGGGTCTCGCTCGCGCTGATGAACACCGCGATCTCCGGGATCTTCGTCGTCAGCGCGCGCTCGAGGCCCTTGGCGTTCGGGCACAGCGCGCTGAACGTCACGTCGGGCACGCGCGGCAGCAGGCCCGCGACCTCGTCGGCGTCGGCGAGCTGCGGCACCCACTTCGGCGAGACGAAGCTCGTCGCCTCGATGCGCGTGAGGCCCGCCTGCGCGAGCGCCTCGATCAGGCGCAGCTTGCGCGTGGTCGGCACCGTGACCGCCTCGTTCTGAAGGCCGTCGCGCGGCGAGACTTCGTAGATCGAGACCGAGTCGGGGAGCGCGTCGAAGAGCATGGCGAGAGTCTCTGCCTCCATTTGGATCGCGGGTCACTCACATCGCGTGAGCCAACCCGATCGCTTCGTAGGGATCCCTGATGCGCGCGAGGCCCGTGCGGTAGTGCGTGTCGAGGAAGTCGAGCCACGCGGCGACGCCGACCTCCGAGTCCGCGACGTTGCCGTGGGTCGCGCGCTCGCCCTCGGCGACGAGGTCGAACTGGAGGAGCCCTCCGCTGGCAGCACCGTCCGCGAAGTTGCCCTCGATGGGGCCGCGCACGAGCTCGAAGCCCGGCTCGGGGCGCAGAAGCGGCTCGACGATCGGGACGCCGATGGCGCGGGCGAGCGCGTAGCTCGCGACGTTGGGCACGATCTCGTCGTCGAGCACGACGCCGACGAGGATGCTCGGCGTGGTCGCGCCCGCGACGGGCAGTCGATCGCGCAGCAGATGCGGCCCGTAGCTCGCGGGATCGCCGCGATCGAGCACGGTCTGCAGGATCGGGAAGAAGCGCCGCACGTCACCTCGCGTCGCGCCTCGCGGTCGCAGGAGATCGATCAGCGACCCGAACTGCGCTCCGTCGCTGATGATCGCGGAGACGCGCCCGCCCGGGACGACGAGCAGGCCCGCGCCGTAGTCGCTCGAGAGCGCGAGCAGCTCGGGGCCCATGAGGCCGCCGAGCGAGACACCGAGGTACACGATGCGCGTGACGTCGAGCTCGGGCGCGCCGTCGTCGTCGAGATCGGGATCGCTCACGAGGAGCTGCGTGAGCTGCAGCTTGTCCCACGTGCTCTGTCGGAAGTGTTCGCGCAGGCGGGCCGCCTCGAGCGCGCGCTCGTCGAGATCACCGACGCCGAAGAACGCGAGCAGCGTCTGGACGTCGCTGCGCTCCGCTCCCTCGGTCGTCGGGTGCTCGCCGTGCTGGAGCGCGTCGATCGCGACCGTCGCGTACCCGAGCGGCGCAGCGAAGCGCCCGAGGCGCTCGGCCTGCGAGCGCGATCCCGTGAGGCCGTGCCCGAAGACGAGCACCGGGAACGGCCCCTCGCCCTCGCGCGGGAGCCACATCGTGTTCGGAACGGTGTACGTCGCGCGCGGTGTCGCGGGCTCACCGCGCGGGCGACGCATCACGCCGTCTTCCGGGTCGCGGTAGTCGTAGGCCTCGAAGGTGGTCTCGCAGCGCGTCCACGAGGTCTCTTCGACGCAGGTCGGCGTGCTCGCGTACACGTGCTCGTGCGTCGCGACGTCGGTCGCGACCGCGACCGAGTCCTCCTCGATCGACTGCGTCGGGAACGCACTGATCGCCACGAGCTCGTCCGCGCTCGCGATCGCGCCGAGCGCGACGAGCGCATCGATCGCGGCGCGCGTGTCGTCGTCGGGCGACGCGATCAGCGCGCGCATGTCGCGCGAGGGCTCGAGGCATCCGCG
Source organism: Sandaracinus amylolyticus (assembly GCF_000737325.1). Lineage (NCBI taxonomy): Bacteria > Pseudomonadati > Myxococcota > Polyangiales > Sandaracinaceae > Sandaracinus > Sandaracinus amylolyticus. The sequence continues at coordinate 4,641,999 of NZ_CP011125.1, read as the reverse complement.
CGCTGCGTCGGTGAGCGCGCGCGTGACGAACGCGGCGGCACGCGCGTGCGGCGGGAGCGGCGTCAGCGGCGCGAGCAGCAGCGTCGTTCCCTCGTCGGTCGTCGTGGCGATCACGGGCACGACGCGCGCGGGGCCCGGCTCGATCACGACGAGCCCGAGCCCGTCGCGCGGGATCGCGTCGACGTCGAACGCGCGCCCGAACTGGAAGAACGCCTCGGCGTTCACGCCGAAGCCGTCGATCTCCGCGAGATCGATCGTGAGCGTCGGCAGGTACGAGCCGAGGCGCGCGACGAGATCGGGATAGCGCTCGGGGTCGAACTGCAGGCGACGACCGGTCTCGGTCGTCGCGTCGTCGACGAGCAGCGCGGGCTCCGGCCAGCGCGTGATGCTCGTTCCATCGCGCTCGTAGAGCAGCTCCGTGCACGCTGGGCCCGCATCGACGGGCGCTCCTGCGTCCGTGAGCATCGCATCGCTCGCCTCGCACCCCGCGCACACGAGCGCGACGAGCGCCACCCGCGCCAATCCTCGCATCGGATCAGCGTACGTCGGTGCGCGTGATCGAATCGACGTCGCACTGGTAGCGACGGAGCGCGACCTCACGGCCCGAGGGCGCGGCGACGAGGATCGCATCGCCGGTCCACACCGCGCGCGAGCCCTCGGGCGCGACCGACGCGGGCAAGAGCCCCTCGATGCGCGACACCGCTTCGACGAGCTGCACGCGCATCGCGCCGAGCTCGATCGTCGGCCGCCCCGACGCGCACACCACGCGCGGCTCCGCGGCGCGCGCCGTGCCCAGCAGATCGCCGCGCGGCCCGACCTCCTGTGCCGCGACACCGTCTTCGCAGCGCGCGATCGCGATCGCGCCGCTCGCACCGGGCGCGATCCCGATCGGCGCGCATCCTTCGACGACGTCGGGCGCCGATGCGAGCGCACCGCCTCCGCCGCGATCGATCGCGTAGAGCGTCGTCGTCGGGGCGCCCTGCTCGGTCACGTGGCACGCGCCGTAGAAGAACGCGCTCCCGCGCGCGAGGCCGCCGACGACCAGCGGATCACAAGGCTCGCGCACCTCGTTCACGATCGTGTCGCGCCCACCGCTGCCTTCTCCGTCGCCGATCGCGGCGAGCGCGAAGCGCGCACACTCGCCCGCGCTCGCCTGGCAGGGCCCGGGCGGCGCGCGCACCACGATCGCCGTGGAGCCGTCGTCGCGACCCCACGCAGCAAGCCGGCCGCGCGTGCTGCGGTCGTACGCGCCCGCGACCGTCGCGCCCAGGTCACGCACGGGCGCGAACGCGTCGACCCCCGCGCTCGCGATCGTCGCGTGGGCGTGCACGATCGGGCCGGTGCGCGCGACCCACGCGACCGCGACGCGAAGACCCGCGGCTGCGACCACGAGCTCCTCGACCGAGCCGGGATCGTCCCCGCCGCCTACGAACGCGACGTCCGACACCACGACCTCGTGGCCACGCACGCCGCCGATCGGATCGAGGGCGATCGCGCGCACGCCGCCTCCGTCGTCCGGCGTCGCGCCCCACGCGAGCGCGGCGCCTTCGGGCAGCGCGACCAGATCGAACGATGCTCGCGACGAGATCGCGCGCGCCGCGACGACCGGCGGCGGAGGAGGCGCCGGCGCGACGGGCGGCGACGGATCCGGCGCGGCGCTCTCTCCACCGCATGCGACCAAGACGACGGAGAGGACGAGCCAGCGCATCGCGCCGAGCGTACTCGTCACCTCGGCTCGCGCGCGAGCAGCGCGCGATACTCCGCGAGCCGCGCGCGGTACGACGCGGCGCCCCCCGACGCGAGCACCGCGCGCTCGAACGACGCGAGCGCCTCGTCGCGACGCCCGAGCTCGTGCAGCAGGATCGCGCGGCCGACCAGCACCGGCGCGACGTCCGGCGTGCGCTCGAGCAGCGCGTCGTACGCCGCGAGCGCCTCGTCGTAGCGACGCTCGTTGATCAGCGCCGCCGCGAGCCCGAGGCGCAGCCCCGCGTGCTCCGGGAAGCGCTCCACCCCCGTCTCGAATTGCCGGAGCGCGCCCGCGCGATCCTCGGCGTGCCAGCGCGCCATCGCGAGCGCGTTCCACGTCTCCGCGTGATCGGGCGCGAGCTCGAGCGCGCGCTCCAGCGCCGGGATCGCGTCGGTCGAGCGCCCCCATCGCAAGAGCCGCGTCCCGAGCACGCGCCACGGGCGCGCCGCGTCGGGCTGGACGCGGCACGCCATGCGATACGCCTCGAGCGCCTCGTCGTAGTTGCGCTGCAGCTCCCACGTGTTGCCGACGAGGATGCGCGGCGTCGCGCTCTCCGGCCGCAGCGCCGCGACGCGCGTGAACGCATCGCGCGCGCGCTCGAATCGCTCCGCCGCCATCTCCGCGCGCCCGAGCGCCATCCACGTCCCGGGCTCGTCCGGATGCTCCTCGGCAGCGCGACGGTAGTGGCGCGCCGCGACCTCGAACTCCCCGCGCCGCATCGCGCTGCGCCCGTCGTGCATCGGCCCGCCCGCGCACGCAGCGAGGAGCACGCCGATCATCACCACGATCGCTCGATGTCGTCGGAGCACGGCGCGCCGCAGTCTCGCACGCAGCGCATCGCGCGCGCGTGATAACGTGCGCGCGATGGCCGCGCGGATCCTCGTGTGCGACGACGAGGCCAGCCTCCGCGAGATGCTGGGTGTCCTCCTGCGTCGCGCCGGCTACGAGACCGAGCTCGTCTCCGACGTCACCACCGCGCGCGCACGGGTCGCGACCGCCACGCCGTACGACCTCGTCATCACGGATCTCGCGCTGCCCGACGGCACCGGCATGGACGTCCTCGCTGCCGCGCGCGAGCGCGACGACGCGCTCCAGGTCGTCGTCATCACCGCGTTCGGCAGCACCGAGAACGCGGTGCAGGCCATGCGGCTCGGCGCGTACGACTACATCCAGAAGCCGTTCCGCAACCACGAGCTCCTGGTGCTGCTCGAGAAGGCGCTCGAGAAGCGCAAGCTCGCCTCCGAGAACCGCGTCCTGCGCGCGCGCGTCGCGGAGCAGGAGAAGCCCGTCCCCGGCCTGCTCGGCAGCTCGCCGGCGATGCGCCGCGTGATGGACCTCGTCCGGCGCGTCGCCGGCGCGCGCACGAGCGTGCTGATCACCGGCGAGAGCGGCACCGGCAAGGAGATGGTCGCGCGCGCGCTGCACCAGCTGGGCGAGCGCGCGAGCGGCCCGTTCATCGTCGTCAACTGCGGCGCGCTCCCCGAGGCGTTGATGGAGAGCGAGCTCTTCGGGCACGAGAAGGGCGCGTTCACCGGCGCGACGCAGCGCAACGAGGGCCTCTTTCGCGCCGCGGAGAGCGGCACGCTGTTCCTCGACGAGATCGGCGAGCTCGCGCCCGCGCTCCAGGTGAAGCTCCTGCGCGTCCTCCAGGAGCGAAAGGTCCGCCCGGTCGGCGGTCAGCGCGAGATCGAGACCGACGTGCGCGTCGTCGCCGCGACGAACCGCGACCTCGAGAAGGAAGTCGCCGAGGGTCGCTTCCGCAGCGACCTCTTCTACCGGCTGAACGTCATCCGCCTGCAGCTGCCGCCGCTCCGCGAGCGCCCGGAGGACGTCCCCGCGCTCGCCGAGCACTTCCTCCAGAAGCACGCCTCGCTCGCGGGGAAGACCCTCCGCTACTCGCCCGCCGCGATGCGCTGGCTCGCGGCCCACGACTACCCCGGCAACGTCCGCGAGCTCGAGAACGTCGTCGAGCGCGCCGTCACCCTCGCGCTCGGCGAAGAGGTCACGCTCGACGACCTGCCCGAAGGCGGCCCCCAAGTGGGCAAGGCGACCACCCTGCCCTCCGCCGACATCGCGCCGGGGTTCGACATCGATCGCTGGCTGGGCGAGCTCGAGAAGGGGCTGCTGCTCCGCGCGCTCGAGCAGACGAAAGGCAACCAGACGGCGGCCGCGCGCCTGCTCGGCACCACATTTCGCTCCTTTCGCTACCGTCTGCGCAAGTTCGGCCTCGCCGAGGGCGACTCGAGCGACGACGAGAAGTGACCAAAAACGTCAGTCCGCTCCGCATCGAGGTGACGAGATTCGACACTCACTCGAATCCTGCACCCCATGATAGGCTCGCACCCCGTGGAGCGAGCATTGCTGCGAGCCGCTCCCGGAGGAATCCCGCGAATGACGCGAGCCCCCACGAAGCGCCGAGCGGGCTTCACGCTGCTGGAGCTGATGATCGTCGTCGCGATCATCGGTGTGCTCGCAGCAGTCGCGATCCCGGCCTTCAGCGGCTATCTGCAGCGGGCTCGCACCGAAGAGGCGTTCCGGATGCTCGGCGAGATCCGCCAGCGCCAGGAGTCGTACCGCGTCGAGTTCGGGCAGTACGCGAACGTTCCGACGTGGAATCCGTCGGATTACGGCAGCGCGAGCACGCTCCACGCCTGGGACCCGACGGCAACCGGTTGGGCTCAGCTGGGCGTCTCGCCCGATGGCCTGCTGCGGTTCCGCTATCGCGTGCGGGCCGGGACTCCCTCGCAAGCGTCCGGGGTCACGGGGGTCGGTGGGAACTCGTTCTGGTTCGTCGCCCAAGCCGAAGGCGATCTCGACTCGGACGGCAACCTCGTCGGGTTCGAGACCTACAACGGCTGGAATCGGGTCTACGTCTCCGCCGGAATCGACGGCCCGTACCTCGCGCAAGGCTGGGAGTGAGCCGATGGGCCGCGCGCGCTATCGTCGCGGGTTCACGCTGATCGAGCTGATGGTCGTGGTCGCGATCATCGGCGTGCTGGCCGCCGTCGCGGTGCCCGCGTTTCGAGCGCAGATGATGCGCGCCCGGACGACGGAGGCGGTGCAGACGCTCGGCGCGATCCGGCAAGCCGAGGACTCGTACTACGGCCTCTACAGCCAGTACGCGGGATCGCTCGGCTGGAACCCCGCGTCGATCCCCGCACCGAACACGGTCGGATCCTTCGACGTCGCGGCGAGCGGATGGGAGGATCTCGGCGTCGATCCGGAGGGCCCGGTGCGGTTCCGATATCGCGTCTGGACGGGTGGCCCGGGGACGCGCCCCGCCCTCGACGGCGCACCGACGTCCGGCGCCGGCGCTGGGATTCCCGGGTTCAGCGGCGCCGAGTACTGGTTCGTGACGCAGGCGCAGGCCGACCTCGACGGCGACGGAACGACGGTGGTCTTCGAGGGCTACTCGATCAGCGACCGCGTCTTCGTCTCGCGCGGCATCGGCGGCTCGTACCTCGAAACGGGCTGGGAGTGACCACGCCGTCCTTTTCCGCTCCGTCGGCACGACCATTGCTGAACGGGAGGACGTGGGTGGCGCGGCAGCCGCCTGGGAGTGGAAGGACGAGAATGCGCAACCTGATTCAGATCGCGAACAAGCGGAAGGCCGGCTTCACCCTCATCGAGCTCATGATCGTCGTGGCGATCATCGGCATCCTCGCCGCCATCGCGATTCCCGCGTTCGTCGGCTACGTCCGGCGCTCGAAGACCTCCGAGGCGGGCAGCAATCTCCGCAACCTCTTCCAGGGCGCCGCGTCGTACTACCAGAACGAGCGCTGGGACATGCAGGGCGTCGTGCGCGGCACGTCGGCTGCCTCGAGCGCGTGCACCGTCGCCGGCGGCGCCGTGACGACCAACGCGCCGGGCACCGGCAAGACGCAGATCGACGACTGGGGCATGGAAGCGGAGTCGTTCACGGACATCGGCTTCACCATCGCCGACCCGATCTACTTCCAGTACCAGATCCAGGGCTCGACGGACAGCTGCGCGCACATGGGTGGCGAGAACCTGTACTCGTTCCGTGCGATCGGCGACCTCGACGGCGACATGACCCAGAGCCTCTTCGAGCTCTCGGCCGGCTCGTCGGGCGACAACGAGCTGATGCGCGCCCCCGGTCTGTACGTCGAGAACGAGCTCGAGTGATCCGCTGAGCAGCTCGCTGCCTTACGATGGAGCCCTCCTGCATCGCAGGAGGGCTCTTGCGTTTCCGCTGCATGCGCACCGTCCGACGAACCCTCTCGATCGCGCTGGGTCTCGCCGCTGCGGCCGGGCTCGGCTCCGCGCTGCGCTCGCGCTCGCTGGACCACTTCGTCGCGAGCCAGACGTACGAGGACGTCTACTACCTGCCGCCACCGAGCTGGCTCCCGGTGTTCTCGCTCGGCTGGGACGAGGCGCTCGCCGATCTGTTGTGGGCTCGCGCGTTGGTCTACTTCGGCGAGGAGATGCAGCAGCGTGGCGCGCTCGAGCACGTGTTCGACTACACCGACGCGATGCTCGAGCTCGATCCCGACTTCGACGCCGTCTACACGTGGGTCGCGACGGCGGGCCTCTACCGCCCCCAGGCGATCACCGCGGACGACGCACGCCGCACGATCGAGTATCTCCGTCGCGGCCACCAACGCTTTCCGGACGACGGCGACCTGGCGTGGACGCTCGGCGCGGCGCTCGCGTTCGAGCTCCCCGCACTGCTCGACGACGAGCGCGAGCGCGACGCAGCGCGCGTCGAAGCGGCCGAGTACTTGATGATCGCGGCGCGACGAGGCGCCGGGCCCGAGTGGTTGGCGATGACGAGCGCATCGCTCCTCTCGCGCGCAGGGCGCGCCGAGGCGGCCGCCGCGCACCTCGAGGAGATGTTCGCGCTCACAGAGGACGAGCAGACGCGGGGGCAGCTCGCAGATGCGATCGCCGAGCTCCGCTCGTCGGCGTACGCCGAGGCGCTCGCCGAATCGAATCGGGTCGAGGACGAGCGCAGAGCGCGCGAGATGCCGTACGCGTCGCCGACCTTCTATTTCCTCGTCGGGCCCGTTCCGGTCGTGGACTGGCGGACGAGCTACCGCGACGGCTTCGCCGCCTCGGCGTTCGCGGACGAGCGGGAGATCGTCGAGGCGATCAGCGCGGGGACGGAGTGACGTCGGGCGCGTCGGGCGCGGTCGACGCCGATGTCGAGCTGCCTCGCGGCGCGATCCCGAGATCGATCCGGAGGTCGCTCGCTGCCGCGGCCAACGTCGCGCGCGCATCCTCGAACCCGTCGTTGCGTCGCCATGCTTCGAGAATCACCTGCTGCGCGAGCTGCGGGCGGCCATCGCGCGCGTGGAGACGAGCCAGCGCGATCGCGGCGGCGCTGTTCGTCGGCTGAAGCGTGAGCGCCCGGTTCAGCGCCACCCACGCGAGGCCGCCGTTGCCGCCCGCGAGCGCTCTCTGGCCGAGGTCGGTCCAGTTACTCGCCTGGCGCCACCTCGCACGCACGGCCTCCTCGGCGAAAGCCTCGGCGCGCGCGCTCGCGCCTGCTCGCTGGGCGCACTCGGCGACGGTGCGCGCGAGCTCCGGCGTCGTCGCGGCGAGGCGCGTCACGGCAGACGCCTCGAGAATGCCGTCACAGCCACGATCGACGTACGCGCGCACTGCGTCGCGCAGCTCGCGCTCCGGCGGGTACCCGATGCCGTCCGCGATGGCGAGCGTCACGCGGAGCGTCGCCAAGTCGCGCATCGCGAGCGCGGACTCGAGCATCGCCCTGCCCTCGGTGGGTTGGACCGCGCGCGAGATCGCGCGATCGAGCAGGGCTTCGTGCATGCCTTCGGCGAGCCGGAGTCGGTCGAGGAGCGCCTCCGCATCCGGCGTGCCCGCTCGCTCGTACGCCGCGATCGCGCCTCCGACGTCACCACGCGCGTCTGCGAGTCGCCCTTCGAGCATCGCGCGGTCTCCGGAAGAGAGCGCGAGCGACTCGAGCGATGCCGCGATCGCTCGCAGCGCGCGCGGACGCGACGTCGCGGTTCCGATGCGCTCGCTCGTGACGCGCGCGACGTCGGACGAGGCGGCGAGCGAAGCTCCCGGCGCGAGCCACGGCGCATGCGCACGAGCGACGTCGAGATCGCGCAGCTCGAAACGACGCGTGTTGCTCAGCTGCGCGAGGCGGAATTCGAGGAGCGGTCGGTCGTCTCGGATGCGCTCTGCATCGCGTCCGAGGGCTCGAGCGCTCGCGGCGTCCAGCTCCAACTTCGCGCCGAGGCGCGGCACCGACGAGAGATCCGCAGCGCGCAGCAGCGCCGCCAACGCCGGCTCCTGCATCCGCGCGGCGCTGCGGTCCCAATCGAGATCGGAACGCGTGGCGACGAGCACCAGACTCGATCCTTCGACGACGAATCCGTGCACGTTCGGGAACACGTCGCTCAGCGTTCCGAGCACGCTCCGCAGGTTCGCCGCATCCATCCGGAACACGTTGAGCCACAGCGCGAACGCGCCGCCCGGATGCAGCGCGCGCGCGACCTCTTCGAAGAACTCGGTCGTGTAGAGCGCGCTCGATCCGGCGAGCCACGGGTGCGACGGCTGCGAGATCACGGCGTCCAGCGATCCGCTCGGCGCGAGCGCGATCCGGTTCCGCGCGTCGTCGATGTGCAGCGTGACGCGCGGATCGTCGACCGGGAACGGTCTGCCGCGTGCGTCGTGGAGCAAGCGCGCGGCATCGACGACTGCCTGCTCGAGCTCCACTGCCTCGACGTGCTCGAACCCACACGCGAGCGCCATCGTCGTCGTGTGGCCCGCGCCGATGCCGACGATGAGTACGCGCTCGCGCTGCTCCGCGAACAGGCCAGGGAGCGCCCCGAGCAGGACGAGCTCGTGACCGAACCCAGGATCGCCAGCGCTGAAGCCCGACTCCGGTCGACCGTCGTTGTAGAGCGCCAGCCCGGTACGCGTCCGGCGGACGGTCACCGTCGTGTTCCGGCCCTCGCGGAGGAACACGAGCTCGTCGCGCCACGACTCGCTCGGTCCAGCGATCATGGCCTGCAGTGGCTGCTGCGCAGCGCCGAGGAGGTACGGCAGCGACAACGTGGGGCGCGCCGCGAGGACGAGCGCGAGGAGCACGAACGGGCCGGTCATCGCGCCGACGCGGGCGAGCACGCTGCCGTCGACGGACGAGCGCAGCGCGATCGCGCTCGCGAGCGCCGAGAACGTAGCGATCGTGAAGAGCGTCGCCTCGACGCCGATCGTCGGGACGAGGAAGAACCCGGTCGCGAGCGCACCGACGAGGCCACCGATCGTGTTCGCGGCCAGGAGCCGACCGCTCGCGCCCGCGGAGTCGGTGGTCCGCTCCGCGGCCATCGCCCACGTGAGCGGGAGCCCGGTGCCAGTCACGATCGCGAGCGGGAAGAGGATCGACGCGGACGCGAGGAGGAGGACCCAGGTCTCGTGCGGCACGATGTCCAGCTCGCCGCGCGCGAGCGGGATCACGCGCGGAAGCTGCGGCACCGTGATGACGGCGAGCGCAGTGACGAGGATCGCGAGGCTCTGGAGCACTCCGAATGCGACGCCCGCACGCACGCGAGCGACGATGCGTCGTGCGAGCAGCGCGCCGATCGCGATGCCGAGGAGGTAGTTCACGAGCATCGCGGCGAACGCGCCGGTCGTGCCGTGCACGATGATGCGGAGGACGCGCGTCCACACGACCTCGCTGCCCAGCGCGATCGCGCCGGACAGCGTCGTGAGCACGAGCTCGATCCCGAGCTTCGCGCTGCGACCCGTGTTCACCTTCGCCGACGCGCCCGCATCGCTCTCCGAACGAGGCACGTCGCGACGCATCCACAGCATCGCGATCGCGGCGGCCGCGATCCCGAGCACCGCGGCCGCGATCACCGACGCGCGCGTGCCGAGCTGTGGGATCAGCCAGAAGCCGCCGAGCGCTGCGCCCGACACGGCGCCCAGCGTGTTGGCCGTGTACAGCGCCGTCACGCTCCCCGACCAAGCCTGCTGCGGCATCAATCGGGCGAGCACCGGGAGCGTCGCGCCCATCGCGATCGTCGGCGGAAGCAGCGCGGCGGACGCGAGCGAGAAGCGCACGAGCGAGATCATCTCGAACGAGAGCGACCCGCCGAGGCCCGCGTACGCGTCGTGCAGCCTCGGCATCAGCGGAACGGACGCGAGGGCGTACGCCGCGACAGCGACCTCGAGCGCCGCGTACGCGACCGCGGGTCGAGCGAGCCGCCCCGCGATCCGGCTCGCGAGCGCGCTGCCGACGCCGAGCCCGAGGAAGAAGCAGGCGAGGACGGTCGCGACGGCGAGGTCACTGACGCCGAAGACGCGATGGAGCATCCGCGTCCAAGCCGACTCGTACAGAAGCGCAGCCGCGCCGGAGCAGAGCAGAGCTCCGTACAGCGGGAGCGTGTTCGTTCGCATCGCCGCGGATGGTATCGGATGCGCGGCAGCCGGCGCGACGCTTCACTCGACGCGATCGCGCACGTACAGGATGCCGATCGGGACGAGCTCGCCAGTCTGCGGATCCGCGGCGGCGCGACGCTCGAACACGGAGCGAACCCCGTCGCCGTCGAGATCGCCGTTCGCGCGGAACGTGACCAAGTACGTGCCCTCTGCGCTGCGCAGACCGCATCCGTCCGTCGCCGGCTCGAACGCGTAGCTGAATCGCACCGGTCGCTCGGGAGCGAAGCCGAGCGCGGTCCAAGTCGCGGCGTCGAGCGTCGAGCCGTCCCACGCGACCTCGACCGGCTCCACACTCGGCGTCGCGGGCGTCGGACCTGCGGCCGGAGGCAGGCAGTGCCGCGCGGGGCCGCGCTCCGTGTCGTGCTCCGCGGCGAAGTACGCCGCAGCGCGCATGTGCATCAGGGCCAGGTGCTCCGATGCCTCGGAGATCTTGCTGAGGCGCAGCTGCCGAACGTACGTCGGCACGAACGCGGCGAGCAGGGAGCCGACGACCGCGACGACCGCCGCGACCTGCAGGAACGTGGCGCCCTCACGCGCTCGTCGTCGTCGTTCGCCGCTGGGGTTGCGGGCCCGCATCGGCCGCGATCATGAGCGGAGCCGGCGCGAAGTGCACGCGGGCTCCGTCTCCTCACCCGCCGGGCTGCAGCGTCAGGATCTGACGCTCGGTCTCGCCGGCGCGGATCTGCACCTGCACGGTGTGTCGGATGTTGAACTCCGAGTTCACCAGGAGAAGCGTGTGGCGACCCGCGGGCAGCGAGATGCTCGTCTGCGGCGTGTTGCCGACGAGGCGCCCGTCGACGAACACCTGCGACCACGGCCGCGTGTTCACCATCAGCGTGCCGTTGCCACCCGCCGCGGGACGCTCCTCGCTCGCCGCCGCGCCGCCACCGCTGCTGTCGCCGCCGCTCTCCGGGTCACGACGCGGCGTCGCGATGCGCACGCCACCACCACCACCGCTGCGCTCGACGCGCTCCAGCGTCGCCATGTGCACCGCGTTCGCCTGGCCCTGCGGCAGCACGAGTTCGGCCTCGTAATCGCGATGTCCGCCGAGCTCCATCTCGACGCGCCAGCCCGCGCCCGTCACGTCGACGTCGGTCGTCACCGGCGTGCGGCCGACGCGACGCTCCTCGGTCCCGCGCACGAGCGTCACCTGCGCGCCCGAAGGCTCCGACGTGATCTCGACGCTCACCGTGCGCAGCGTCAGCACGGCCGGCGGGAGCGCCATCACCTGGCCCTCGCCGAGCGTGATCTGCGTGAGCCACGGCGCGTAGCTCGTGCCGTTGTCGACGCGGATCTGATAGGTGCCCGGCTGCAGATCGGTCACCTGCACCGGCGTGCGCTGCGCCAGCTCGCGATCGCCGACGAACACGCGCGCGCCCGCCGGAACGGTGCTCAGCGTGAAGCCGGTGCCCGCCGTCGCCGGCGCCGTCGCGGGCACGCTCGTCGTGCCCTGCGCGGCGATCCCCGCGACCGCCGGGCCCGTGGCCGGCGATCCGCCCGCGACCGGCACGAGCGCGACCGGCGGCAGCTGCAGCTGCGCGGCCGACTCGATCGTCACGGTGGTCGCCCACGTCTCGAACCCGAGCTTGCGCACTTCGACGAGGTGCTGACCGGGCTCGACGTTCGCGATGACGAACGGGCTCGACGTCGACGACTGCACGACCTCGCCGTCGAGATAGACGACCGGATCCGACGGCGTCGTCGTGACGGTGATCGTGCCCGGCTGCGAGCGCAGGAACACGAACCATCCGCCCGCCGCGAGCACGCCGACGACGAGCATGCCCGCGAGGCCGAGCAGTGCGCCGCTCACACCGCCGCGACGCTCCGGCTGCTTGCGCGTGACCGCCGTCGGCTCCGGACCGATCGACGGCCCCTGCGAAGGCGCGGGCTGCGACGGAAGGTTGTCGAAGGGCGACGGCGCGCCCATCGGCGCCGGCGTGTGCGCGGGAGCGTACGGGCGCGCAGCGCCTGCAGCAGGACGCGACGGCGAGGACGGCGCGGGCGCGGTCGCCGGCGGAAGGTCCTGCATCAGCGCGCCCTGGACGCCGTCGGGCTTGTCGTAGATCTGGGTCGAGAGCTCTTCCTCGTCCCAGTCCATGTCGAGCCCGGGCGCCTTGCCCTGCGAGGCCTTGCTCTGCACGGGCGCGGACATCTCCTGGCTCGTGCTCGCGCGCGGCGGCGGAGGCGGAGGCGCCGACATCTCCCCGCTCGTGCTCGAGCGCGGCGGCGGCGGAGGCGGCGGCCCACCCGACAGACGCGGCGGCGGAGGCGGCGGCTGCATCGCGGGCATGCCCGTCATCGTGCGCTTCTGCTGGTTGCGCGGGCCCGGCGGCTGATGTGCGCTCACGTTCGCGGCCTGTGCCTGGAGCTGCGGGGGATGCGTGTGCTGCGGGACCGGCACCGAGGGCTGCGAGGCCTCGATCGGCTCGAGATCCGCGAACGCCTCGAGCCCCGAGCCACCGCTCGACGACGACGACGCGCGGCCGAGCGATCCGTCGGCCTCCATGCGCCGGTACTCCTCTTCGCGCGCGCTCTCCTTCGCGATCTCGTCGGCGAAGGCCTTGCGCATGTACGCGCTCAGATCCTTGCGCGAGAAGAAGTTGCCGCTCGTGTACATGAACGACTGCAGGTCGTCATGCAGATCCATCGCGGTCTGGTAGCGATCGTCGACGTCCTTCGCGAGCGCCTTGAGGACGATCTGCTCGAGCTCTTCGGGGATCCGCCGGTTGTAGGTCGACGGCGGCATGATCTCGACGTTGCGGACCTTCTCGAGCGTCGAGAAGTCGCTCTCGCCGACGAACAAGCGCTCACCCGTGAGGAGCTCGTAGAGGACGATGCCGACGGCGAAGATGTCGCTGCGCCGATCGAGCGGCAGCCCGCGCACCTGCTCGGGCGACATGTACCCGAACTTGCCCTTGAGGATGCCGGCTTGCGTGCGGCCCGCCTTGCCCGCGGCCTTCGCGATGCCGAAGTCGATCAGCTTCGTCTCGCCGTCGTAGCTGATCAGGCAGTTCTGCGGGCTGACGTCGCGGTGGACGAGGTGGAGGTCGCGACCCGCCGCGTCCTTCTTGTTGTGCGCGTAGTCGAGGCCCTCGCAGATCTTCATCGCGATGTAGCAGGACATCGGGACGGGCGTGGTCTCGCCGCGCTTGCGCGCTCGGTCGAAGATCGCGCGGAGGTCCTTCCCGTGCACGAACTCCATCGCGATGAAGAAGGACTCGCCGACTTTCCCGAGATCGAAGATCTGCGCGATGTTCGCGTGCGTCAGCTGGACGCTGATCTTCGCCTCGTCGATGAACATCGTGATGAATTCCTGATCCTCGGCGATGGAGGGCAGGATTCGCTTCACGGCGACGAGCCGCTCGAAGCCCTCGACGCCGAAGGCCTTCGCTTTGAAGACCTCGGCCATGCCCCCGACGTTGATCCGCTCGAGGAGCACGTACTTGCCGAACGGGATGGGCTTCTTCATCGCAGTCTCGATCCCCGCCTGCGGCGCCCGGAGTAGGTGACGACCTCGACGCGAGCCGCACCCCCGGGAACTCTCGGGAAAGGCGGCCCATAGTACTGGTCCTGCGCAGCGCAAATCAACGGTGGGTCCCCCGTCATCGGCTCATGAGTCCGAGAGGGACCTCACGGCCTGTGACGTCGGACCACCGAGCGGGCGCGCCCTTTGGCTCCGGTTCGAGACGCGATTATTGCGGCGAGGTTTCCTCGCCCTCGGCCTCGCGGCTGAAGCGCGGAGGATGGTCGGGGAAGTAGCGGACCCGTTGTCCCTGCAAGTATCCCCAGCGCGAATAGGGCATCGGCGCGTTGTCCGGGAAGATCACCTCGGCCGCGGCGCGCTGCGCGGCATAGAGCGCGAGCGCGGGCTCGGCGGACAGATCGCGCGCGGTCTCTCCGTCGGGCGCGGCGGCCCCGCCCTCCCCCGCGAGCGCGAGGCGGACGTCGTCGCCGAGCGCGATCGCGTCGGTCACGCCGGCGCGCGTCAGCGCGGCGCGCACGTCGCCGCCCTCGGCGTAGACGAGGAAGCCGTCGCGATCGACGCCCACGGCCGCAGCCGCACCGTCGGCGAGCGGCGCGCCGGAGAGCAGCACGAGATCGTCGGGCCCTGCGCGCCCGATCGCGATCTCGTGGCCGATCGACGCGCGGGTCGCGTAGAGCGAGATCGCGCCCGAGCTCGCGCCGGTGAAGCCGCCGAGCAGGCGCGGCGCGTCCTCGCCCACCGCGCGATGGAGCGGCGCCGGCACCGCGCGGCGCGGATCGATGCGCACGATCCACGTCTCGGCGCTGCGCGTGCGCGCGAACGCGTACGGCCAACCGGCGTGCGGAAGGCCCGTGCTCGAGAAGCGCCCTTCGCTCTCCGTCGCGCCCGCGAGCGCCGGTCCCGGCAACGTCGGGCGCAGCGTGAGATAGAAGAAGTCACGCGGATCGCGCGCGAGGTAGCGCGGGAATCGCATCGCCATCGAGCGCACGGCCTTGCGCCCGCGCACGCGCCAGCCGGGCGACTGCGGGAGCTCGCCGTCGTGCTCGTACTCCGCGTGGACGCGCTGCACCGGCGGAGGCGCGTCGTCGCCGGTCGCGCCCTGACGGTACGGCCGGAAGAACTCGAACCCGCAGTGCCCGCTGTTCATGTCGAGGTGCATCGCGCGCGCGCAGCGCGCCGAGACCATCGCCTGGCCGAGCGCCTCGGGCCCCAGCGAGCTGCCCCAGAAGAACGCGAGGAAGCCCTCCTGCGTGAGGCAGAGCCCGCTGCGATACGTGAAGGTCTGCTCCTCGCTCTCCTGCGGAGCCGCGCCCCACCACCAGCGCTCCCACGGGTTCCACACGCCGTCCTCGACCATCGTGGTGAGGTTCTGGCGCATCTCGATCATCCCCTCGGGGATCTGCCGGTTCGCGAGGTTCTCGTCGAAGTACTGACCGCGCCAGCTCGGTGCCGGCCAGCTGCCCATGCCGACCGTTCCGTCGTCGAACACTGCGACGGTCGCGGCCCACGGCTTCGGCGGGAGATAGACGCGGCGCTCGGCCATCATGCCGAACTCGCCGTGCATCGCCTGGAAGCCGCCGTTGAACGCGGCGACGAGCGTGCGGACCGTGCGCTCGTCGCGCGGGATGCGGCCCTGACCGACCTCGCCCGTCGCGCTCTGCGGCTCGCGCGTGCCGGGCACGACGCGGAGCTGCACCTGCCGCGGATCCCACATCGTGACGTAGACGCGCACGTACGGGCGCTCGACGTCGGGCCGCACGAAGCCCTGCACGAACGCGGGCGGCGCACCCGGGTACTGATTGACGAACGGATCGTCGATGACGGGGATCCACTCGCCCTCGCCCGCGACGGGATCATCCGTGATCACCGGCTGCATCGCGGGCGGCGGCCAGCCGAGCTCGGCCTCGGCGGCCGTGAGCAGCGCGCGCCGCTCCTCGCTCATCTGCGCCTGCACGTCCTCGCGCGTCACGCCGAGCTCGGCCGCGACCGCTTCCTGCGTGTCCTCGCCGCCGAGCAGCGCGTAGCGCGTGCGATCCCACCAGTCCTGCACCGCGAAGACGCGGTTCTCGAGCCACTCGATCGGCTCGGGGCCGACGAACGACAGGTTGCGCACGGTGTCGACGACCCACGTGATCCCGCCCGGCTGACCCGGCACGTGCTCCTGCACGTCGACGCGCTCCGCGCCTTCGCGCAGCGCGAGCGTGGCGAGCTCGAGCTCCATCACCGTGTGCTCGCCCTCGATGAGCGCGACGTGCGTCGCGTCGGCGCGCAGATCGGCGTCCGAGCCCGTCTCGTGGCGCTGGTAGCGCACGCGACCGAACCCCGCGGTGCGTCCCGTCTCCTGCAGGTTCGAGATCGCGTGCTGCACGCGCTGCACGGCGGTGAACGAGGCCGTCGCCTCAGGGTCCTCGCCGCGCAGATCGAGCACCGTGAGCGCGTCGATCTGATCGCCGGTGCGCGAGAGGAAGACCGCGTGATCGCCGGCGCGCGAGAGGCGCTCTTCCGCGGAGCTCGCGCTCTTCGTGAGGTTCGCGACCGACGTGACGTCGAGCACCGCACCGCCGCGACCGGGGCGCACCTCCGCGTACCAGACGTCGTCGAGCTCGCCCTCGGCGTGCGCGAGGAAGAGCGCGGGGCGGAGCGCCCACGGCCCGTCGTCCTCTGCGAGCCACAGCACCGTGTCCGGATCGACGCGGAGCCCGTCGCGCGCGAGCACCGTCGCGAGCGAGGCCTCGGGCGAGCCCGAGCTCGCCCCCGAGATCGCGTAGCGGACGCCGGCGAGCACCACGAGAGCGAGCAGCAGCGCGCCGAGCAGGCGGCGGCGGGGGCGCATCCAGCGGGCGAAGGGACGTCGCGGGGTGGGCGCGCCGGCCGGCTCGGAGGGCGCGGACTCGCGGGCGCGGAAGGCCGCGTGCGCGCTGCGAGAGCTCGTCGACGACATGGCTGGCGGGGCGCGAGGTAGCACGCTGCATTCCGCTCGGCAGCACCGTCCCACCGGTCCGGTGAGCCGATCCGGGCCCGACCTGGACACTTGGTGACGAGGGGACCCGTGAGTTCCCAAGGGATCTCTCGGTTGATCGCTCCTTCCGATGACGGCAAGATGCCGGCCCCGAGCGTGTTGCGGGCCGAAAAGCTCGCGTAATTCGAAGGTTTCAGAATGCGCATCCAGACGTTCCTGGCCGTGCTGCTGGCGGCCACGCTGGGCTTCTCGGCGGTGATCGCCTCGCCCGATCGCGCTTCCGCGCAGCAGCCCCGACAGCGCGGCCAGCGTCGCGCCGCGCAGTCCGCGCAGCCGAGCGAAGGCACCGCCGAAGGCCCCATCGCACCCGCGCCGACGATCGCCGACCTCGGCACGATCGTCCCGCGGCTGCAGAGCACGAACCCCGACGAGGTGCGCGAAGCGATCGACCTGCTGAGCGTCATCGATCGCCGCGAGGTGGTCGCGCCGCTCGCCGATCTGCTCCGCTCGGGGCAGCCCGACGCGATCACGGATCGCGCGCTCGAGGCGCTGCGCGGCCTCGAGGACCCGACGTCGCTCGACGTGCTCACCGAGTTCACGCGCCACCGCCGCGTCGGCGCGCGCCGCCGCGCGTACCAGGCGATCGCGGCGATCGAGGACCGTCGCGTCACGACGCTGCTCGAGCAGGGTCTGCGCGACAGCGATCGAAGCGTGCGCGCGGCCGTCGCGCTCGCGCTCGGCAACATCGGATCGCGCGGCTCGGTCGACGTGCTCTTCCGCGCGTTCGATCGCGGCGTGGTCGAGGCCGCGGTCGCGATCGGCAAGCTCGGCGACGGGCGCAGCGTCGAGCGCTTCTCGCAGCACCTCGGGCAGCAGCCGCTCTCGGTCATGCTCAGCGGCTACGAGCAGTTCCTGCGCCGCACCGACATCGACGAGGACGTGAAGGTGCAGATCGTGAACCGGCTCGGCGAGGTGTCCGGCCGCACGGTGCGCGAGTTCCTCGCGCAGGAGCTCACGCGGCTCGGCGATCGCGATCGCAGCCGCTACAGGCAGGTGGTGCAGGACACGCTGCGCCGCATCCCGGTGGACGGAGACACGCGGCGCACCACCACGGTCGGTGGGCCCGGGGCGCCGGCCACCTCGACGACGACGGGAGGTGCGCAGTGATCTCGCTGCGTCGGGTCTCGATGCTCGCGCTGATCGCCGCGCTCTCGGGCTGCGGTGGCGGCACGCAGGCGGCGTTCAGCCATCAGTTCGCCGACAACCAGGCGGAGGACTTCGCGGCGGTGCTCGAGCGCCTGCCCGAGCCGCGCCCGCACGAGCGCCCCGAGAACGCGCTCGGCGAGCCGCTCGTGGTCGCGTCGACGCACGGCGAGGGCCGCCGCGTCGTCGCGCTCGCGCCGGACGGCACCGAGCGCTGGTCGCAGGCGATCGACACGCAGACGCGCCCCGAGATCCTCGGCGACGTCGTGCTGGTGAGCGATCGGCAGCAGCTCGTCGCGCTCGATCTGCGCACCGGCACGCAGCGGTGGACGCAGCGCCTCGCGGACCTCGCGTACGTCGGCGCGACGCGCGACGGCGACACGATCTACTACGCGGCGACCGTCGGCGCGCTCGGTGGCGCGCGTCGCGTCGGCCACGTCGCGGCGGTGGACGCGCAGACCGGCGCGGAGCGCTGGCGCCACGAGGTGCAGGGCGTGTTCGGTCAGCCCGCGGCGTCGGGCGGCATGGTGATGGTGCCCTGGGAGCGCCAGAACCTCGCGATCCTCGACGAGACGACGGGCACCGAGCTGGCGCGTCTGCGCTCGACCGACGACGTCCTCGCGTGGACCTTCGACGACCCGACGGGCATCTACTACGGGCACCGCAGCGTCTACCGCATGACGCACCGCTCGGTGAGCGGTCAGCGCGCGGAGTCGACGCACCGCGAGCTGCCGATCCCCGAGCTCCCCGTCCTCCACGAGGGCGAGGTCGCGCGCGAGGTCGAGCTCTTCGACGACGGCTTCCTCCCGAAGCCCGGGACGCGCAGCGCGCGCGGCCGCATCCGGCTCTACTTCACGCCGGGTCAGACGGCGTCGCCCGAAGAGGTCGCGATCCTCGGCGACACCGTCTACTTCGTGTACTACCGCTACGCGTTCGCGTACGACCTCGAGGGGAACATGCGCTGGGCGCGCATCCTCGAGCAGGACGTCATCGGCGCGCAGGCGACCGCGGACGGGCTCTTCGTCGTCGGCGAGCAGGGCCGCATGCGCGTGCTCGATCGCGAGAGCGGGCTCGACCGCTGGGCCGGCGGCGCGGAGCTGCAGCTCGCAGCGGTCTCGCTCGACGTCACGGGCTTCACGGCGGGCGCGGCGCCCGAGGGTGAGGCGCCTTCGCTGCGCGCGAGCCTCGCCGCGATCGCGGTCGACCCCGACAACCGCCTGGTGCCGGCGCGCGCGTACGCGATCCAGCAGCTCGCGGCGATGGAGGAGCCGGAGATCACGCGCGACCTGCTCGATCTCTACGCGCAGCAGTCGATGCCCGGCGCGCTGCGCCAGGCGATCGGCAACGCGCTCCGTGCGCGCCGCACGGGCAGCGAGCATCTCGTCGAGGCGCTCGCGCGCCGCTACGACTTCCTCGAGGACACGCAGGCGCCTCCGCTCGAGGTGATCGTTCCGTCGCTCCTCGAGATGCGCGCGACGCAGGCCGTGCCCGGCCTCGTGCAGCAGATGAACGACCACGAGACGCCCGCGGCGGTCCTGCCGACGGTGGTGCGCGCGGTGGTCGAGCTCGGCGACGCGTCGGTCGTGCCCGCGCTGCGCCAGTTCCTCGTGCTCTATCACGCCGACACGACGTTCGCGGAGCACTCGCAGGCGCTCGCGGCGGCCGCCGAGGGCGTGTTCCGACACGGGGGCCCCGAGGGCCGCGAGATGCTGACCGCGCTCGCCGCGGAGCCGCGCACCGTGAACGCGCTGCGCGAGTCGATCGGCGGGTACTTCGAGGCCGAGCGCCAGCAGCAGGAAGCGCTCGCGCGACGGGAGGCCGAGGAGGCCGAGCGCGCGGCGCAGGAGGCGGCGCGTCAGGAAGAGGCGGCGCTGCCCGGCCGGCTCACGCAGGAGCAGATCGACCAGACGTTCGCCGCGCACGTCGACCCGCTGCGCGAGTGCGTCGCGGGCGAGATCGCGCGCAACCCGCTCCTCGGTCAGGTGCGCCTCGTGTTCATCCTGAACAACGACGGTCACGCGCAGGAGATCGGCGTCGCGCCGAACACGCCGGAGCTCGTGCAGTGCATGCAGGAGCGCGTCACGGCGATCGAGTTCCCTCGGTTCCGCCAGCGCCGCATGCGCGCGTCGTTCGTGATCCGCGTGCGCGGCGGCGCGGGCGAGGAGACGGCGGCGCCGTCCCAGTCCGAGATGGCCGCGATCCCGCCGGGCTCGCCGTGGTGGACGTGGTGGCAGCGTCGCGCGTCGACGAGCGCGCCGGCCAGCACCGAGCCGGTCGCGCGTGCGTGGTGGGAGCGCCGTCCGGCGCCCGTCGCGCCCACGCCGCCTCCCCCCACCGGCCCGCAGGTGCCGGTCGCCGGCACGACGACCGCTGGCGGCGGGAACACCGCGACGACGACCGGCGGCGCAGGCGCGTCGGGCGGCAGCGGCGCGTGGTGGAGCGGAGCGGGCGCGGAAGAAGGTGGCGACGAAGCGGCCCCCGAGGAGGCCCCGAAGCGCCTCCCGCCGCCGAGCCGACGCCTCCTCCGCCGCCGCAGCGCGGTGCCCGTGGCCGTCGTGGCCGCGCGCAGGCGCCCGAGGCGGCGCCGACGCCTCCGGCGGCCCCTGCGCAGCCCACGCCGCCCGCTGCGGCGCCTCCGCCGCCGGCCCAGCCCACGCCTCCTCCGGCCGAGGAGAACCCGTGGTGGGCCCCCGCCGAGGGCTGACGTGACCCGGATCGGGCGCCGCGCGTCGCGTGGCGCCCGATCAGCGCGCCGCGCGCAGGGCGCGAGCCGCGCCGTTGATCGCGCACGCGACCTCGTTCGACACGCGGATCAGCGGCTCGGGCGCGCCGTGCGCGAAGCGATCCGGGTGCAGCGTCGCAGCGAGCTTTCGCCACGCCGCGCGCGCTTCGTCGGGGCGCGCGCCGCGCGGGAGATCGAGCAGCGCCTCGGCGCTCGTCGCGCGGCGGATCTCGCGCGACTTCCGGGCGAGCAGCGAGAGCGTGTCGCGCCCCGGCGGAGGCGGCGCCGCGCCCTCGAGCACGCGCAGCGCGAGCAGGAGTCGGAACGCACGGTCGCTCCCGCGGCATGCGCGCTCGAGCGCATCGAGGGTCGACGGGCGGCGCAGCACGGCGGCGAGCGCTTGCTCGTCGGGCCAGAGCGGCGCGCCGCCGACCAGCGCCTCACCGAGCGGCGTGAGGACCAGCGAGCCCGCACCGATTCGATCACGCACCGAGGGGACCGTCGCGCCCGCGAGCGCATCGCGCATCGCACCGAGCAGGAGCTCGCCGGCGCGGCTCGGCTCCTCGTGCGCGCGAGCGCGCGGTGCGCACCGCTCGAAACGCAGCTCGACTCCGTCCCACGCCGCGATCGATCGCACTCGAGCGCGGAGCTGCACGCGCAGCGCGTGGCTGATCGCGCCCTGCCCCGCGAGCCCCGCACGCACGACCGCGTCCCCGACGCGCACGCCCGATCCGCGCGTCGCGGCGGCGCGTTCGACCGCGGCCGCATCGACGCCGGATCCGACGAGCAGATGACCGAGGCGCGGCGCGGACGCCGACGGCGCATCGATCGCGATCACTCGGCCCTCGCGGATCACGATCTTCGCGCGGCCCTCGCGCGCGCTCGCCTCGAGCTCACCGCTCGCGCCGGCACGCTCGAGCATCGTGAGCGCGCGAGCGAGCGACGCAGCGGCAGGCCACACGGTCATGCGCGTCGGATACGACGTTCGCGATCACGACGACAAGTTTTCGTCGAGCCGCGTGCGCGCCTCGAGCACGCCGCGCGTCGGCTCAGCAGCGGGCGTAGCGCGGATCGTCGGGCTTCAGCGCGAGGACGACCTGGATGTCGTCGAAGCGCTCCGAGACCGCACGCGCGCTGACGCCGTAGCGGCGCGCGACCGACGCGCGCGTGACTCCGTCGAGCCCGTGCAGGCGTGCGATCGCGTACTCGATCGCGGCGGCGCACACGTCCGGCTTCGGCGCGCGCGGGGCGCGCTCGTCGCGACGCGATGCGCGTCCTTCACGCGAGCCACGCGTCTCGCGGTAGTCCACCCAGAGACGTCGCGCGCGCGCCACGTGCTCGGGCGTGAAGCCACCATCGCGCATCACGCGCTCGAGGATCGGAAGGACCGCGTCCTCGTCTTCACCGCGGACACGGACCCCGGGCTCGGTGCGCGCGCGCGATTCACCACCGCGCGTGCGCTCGCCCGTCGGGCGCGGCGTGCGTCGCTCCGCGCGTGCTTCGCTGCGCGACTCGACCTCACGACGCGCGTCGGCCTCGCGCGGACGCGACGACGTCGACGCCGCACGGCCCGACGACGCGCTGCGCGCCGGCGATGCTCCACGTGCGCGCTGCTGCTGCTCGACCGGCGCGCGACGCGTGCGCGGGTCGCCTTCTTCTTCCGGTGCGCCGCGCTCGATCCACGCGAGCAGCTGCTTGTGCTCGCGGTTGCGCGGCTCGCCTTGCACCGCGACGGTCGCCGTCTCGCGCGCGTCGTCGATGCGACCGAGCCGCGCGAGGCAGTGCGCGAGCGATGCCGCGATCTCGTGCTCGGGCGGGTTCGCGGCGCGATGCGCGAACTCGAGATGACGCAGCGCGGTCGCCGGCTGATCGAGCGCGACGTCGAGAAGGTGACCGAGGTTGTGGTGGTACCAGGGGTTGCGCGGCGCGAGCGCGAGCGCGCGACGGTAGGCGGACACGGCCGAGCGGAAGTTCGCGAGCAGCGCGTGCGAGAGACCCATCAGCGCGTGCACGACGTCGTCGTCGGGATGCGCGCCGACGACCTTCCGCAGATGCAGCAGCGCGCGCCACGGATGATCTTCGATCCGGTACTCGGCGAGGTGGCGATGCGCGAACACGCTCGCGTCGCTTCCGTCGGGCGCGAGGCTCACGATGCGCTCGAGCAGCGGCTCGACCACACGACGTCCCTGCGCAGCGGCGATCGCGCGCTCCGCCTGCTTGCGCAGACGCTCCACGGCGCTCTCCTCCGACCTCGCGCTCATGTGGATCAGCGTATAGACCGATGCCCCCCGCAGGGCAAGCACGGCACTCGCGCGTTCAACGTCGACGGACGACCGCGACGAGGAAGCCTCCGAGCGTGCGCAGCATCGATCGGCTCGCGTGCTCTTCGGCGCGCGCGAAGAGCGTCGAGACGAGCGGAACGCGATGCACGAACGCAGCGGGCGTGACCACCCGAACACCTCGCATGTCGACGAGCTCGGTGCCCCTCGGGAGCATGCGACGGATGGCGCGCGGCGAGTCCCAGCGCGTCTCGACGTCGGCCTCGGTGTGCGCGCGACCGATGCGTCGCGCGCCCGCGAGACGACGCGCGACGTAGCGCAGGCTCCACGCGTTGTAGAACTCGAGCAGCATGTGCCCGCCGGGCCGCGTGACGCGCGCGATCTCCTCGAGCGCGCGCTCGATCGCCGGCACGTGCGCGAGCACCTTGAACGAGTAGACGACGTCGAAGGACGCGTCGCGGAACGGCAGCGCCGTCGCGCTCCCACGCGCCACGTCGAGCCCGCGTGCGCGAGCCTGCGCGATCATCCCCGCGGAGAGATCGACGCCGACGCAGCGCGCCGCGTGCGGCGCGACGCGTGCGAGCACGAGCCCGGTGCCGCAGCCGACCTCGAGCACGTCGGCGTCGCGCGCGTGATCGATCACGATCTGCGACTCGAGGCGATCGACGAGCGCGTGATAGCCCTCGTCGCGACCGCGATCGTAGGTGCTGCTGAAGTCGTCGTAGTAGCGCTTCGCGCGCGCGTCGTGAGCGCTCATCGCAGGAGCTCGTCGTAGAGCGACTCGTACGCCGCGGCCATCGCGCGCGGATGGTGGCGTCGCTCGGCAGCGTCCCTCGCGCGGGCGCCGATCGATGCGCGCGCGCTCGCGTCGTCGAGCCATCGACGCAGCGCCTCGACGAGGGCGTCGCGAGTGGGCTCGATCGCGAGCGCGGCTCCGTCGTCCGCGAGCTCCTCCGCGGCGCAGCGCGATGCGACGATCACCGGGCGCGCCTGCCACATCGCCTCGATCAGCACGAGCGGCAGATCGACCTTCGCGCCGAGGTCGCGCGTCGGCAGCGCGACGACGTCGGCCGCGCCGAGCAGCGCGAGGATCTGCGGCGTCTCGCCGATCCATCGCACGCGGGACGCGACACCGAGCTCCTCCGCGCGTGCCCGCAGCGCGCGCTCGGCCTCGCGCGAGCGCTCGCTCTTCTGGCGGTACGCGAGCGCGAGCACCACGTCGCGCAGCGAGGCGAGCGACTCGATCAGGTGCGTCGCGCCATCACCGCGCTCGAGGTCACCGGGGAACACGATCAGCGGCGCGTCGCGCGGGAGCTCGAAGTGCGCGCGCGTCGCGCGTCGTGCGTCGTCGCTCGGCACGTCGATCGGCGCGACCGCGGGCGCGATGCGCACCACGCCCCGCACGCCGGCATCGCGCACCCGCGCTTCGGTGTGTCGCGAGAGCACCACCGTGCGATCCGCGAACAGCACGCGTCGTGCGTCGAGATCGTCGCGCGGCGCGCTCGACACCGTGTGCACCGTCGGACGTCGCCGCGCGCGCGAAAGCGTCTTCGCGACGATCGACGTGCGCGGGTTCGGCTGGAAGAAGAAGTGCGCGACGTCGCCCTCCCCCACCGCGACGCGCGCGAGCACGCGCAGCGCCTCGCGCGGCGGCAGCGCATGACCGCGCGCGTGATCGCCGAACGTGCGCTCGACCTTCGCGCGCGGCGGGCTGAACGACGAGCCGCGTGTCGCCATCACGATCGGGACGTGGCGCTCCATCGAGCCCGCGAGGTCCCTCACCAGGGTCTTGCTGCCATCGTTCCACGGAGGCTCGATGGGCTTCGAGATCATCAGGATGGTCGCCATCGCTCACGCAGGATCGGATACGTTTGACCCCGACCCACCCCTGCTCTAGAGGTCCAGCGTGGTCTATCACGGCGGCCCCGAGGACGACGACGAGACGCTCGCCGCGGGCGAGGACGAAGGCGCCGCGCTCGACGAGGACGACGAGCTCGAGCCCGACAACGAGACCACGCTCGAGTCGGAGCCGCCCGATCGCGCGCACGGAGAGAGCCGTCGGAAGCGGCTCGAGCGCATCCTCCCCGAGATCCTCAAGCGCGCGATCGAGAAGGGCCTCGAGACCGGCATCGGCACGCTGACGAACAGCCGCGAAGCGCTGCAGGGCGTCGTCGGCAAGGTCGAGCTGCCGAAAGAGGTCGCGAGCTACGTCCTGTCGCAGGTCGACGAGACGAAGAACGCGATGGTGCGCGTCGTCGCGCGCGAGGTCCGCGAGTTCCTCGAGGCCGCCGATCTCGCGAAGGAGCTCCAGCGCGCGCTGACCAGCCTGTCGTTCGAGATCCGCACCGAGATCCGGTTCATCCCGAACGACGCCGGCGGCGTCACGCCCGACGTGAAGGCGCGCGTCGGTCCCACGACGAAGCAGCGCGGCCGCCGTCGCGGGCTGCGCCGGCCTTCTGCCGAAGCGCAGGAGCCCGAGGACGGCGGCGAGACCTGATCGTGATCACTCCGGGCGCTGCTGGCGCAGCTGCTCGGCCGCTTCTTCGCGACGGCGGCGCATGCCCTCGAGCGTGCGCAGCTCGCTGGGCCCGGGGCTCGCGCCGCGACCGACCGCGGGCTCGCCCGGCGGAAGCTGCGGCGTCGTGATCCGCGCCGACGCGGCACCACCCTCGACGCGCTGGATCAGCACGCGCGCGATGCGCACCGGCGTGAGCGGTCGGTTGTCGGGATCGCCGCTCTGCGGCACGCGCGCGATCATCGCCACGACGTCCTCGGGGCGGCACTGACCGAACACCGTCGCCGTGCCGTCGAGCTGCGGCGCGGGGCCGTCGAGCACGTAGAACTGCGCGGCCCCGGTGTCGCGTCCTTCGGTCGTCGCCATCGCGAGCCGCCCCGCGCGATCGTGCGCGAGCGTCTCGTGCGGCTCGAACGGGATCGTGTAGCCGATCGTCCCGCTGCCATCGCCGAGATAGTCGCCGCCCTGGATGACGAACTCGGGGATCACACGGTGGAACGTCGTGTCGCGGTAGTACGGCTGGCGACGCCAGATCCCCGCGCGCGCGTCCCACCACGCGCGCCGACCGCGCGCGAGACCGATGAAGTTCGCGACCGTACGCGGCGCGCGATCCGCGTAGAGATCGCAGAACAGCGTGCCGAGGTCGGTCGAGATCTCCGCGACGAGCTGCCCGTCGATCGGCATGCCCTCGACCGCCTCGTCGAGCGTGAAGTCGCCGCCCTCGGGATCGGGCTCGGTGGGCTCGCGCACGAGACGATCCGGCGTCTGCTTGGTCGCGCTGCGCGCGCCGGTCCGCCCCGCGAACACGATCTGCTCGCCGTCCTCGGTCACGCCGATCGTCGGCTGCTTCGTCGCGCTCGCGCCGCCGCCGCCCTGCTCGCCCGTGACCTCTCCGCCCGACGTCGCGCCCGTCTCGCACTCGCAGCCGTACAGGCCGCTCAGCGCGATCACCGCTGCGATCACCGCGTTCCCTCGACGCATGCTCACTCCCACTCCTCGATCACCAGGTCGTCGTCGTCTTCGTCTTCGATCGCTTCGTCGTCGTGTCGCCCGCTCGCGGCGGGCACCTCGCCGACCTCTTCGAAGCGCACCTCCGCGCCGACCTCGATGCCGTGCGCGCGCGCGAACCCCGCGTTGACCTCGAGCACGAACTGCGAGACGCCCTCGACCTCGCGCGGGTCGTCGGTCCGCGGCTCGGCGTTCTCCACGATGCCGAGCACGCGCATCCCGCTCGTGATGAAGATCATGTCGAGCGGGATGAACGTGTCGCGCATCCAGAAGCTCCGCTGTCGCTCCCGCGCGAACAAGAAGAGCATGCCGCGCTCGGGCGCGAGCTCGCGCCGGTACATGAGCCCGTGCGACGTCTGCGCGGGCGTGCGCGCGACCTCGACCTCGACGGTCACCGGCTCCGCGCCTTCGCGCGCGAGGATCACGCGCGGACGCGGCGGCGCCTCGCGCTGCGCGCGCTCGTCGTCGCCGCTCGCCGGAGCCGGCGCCGCGCGACGCGGCTCGTCCGCGCTCCCCCCGCGCGAGGCCTCGCCTCCCGAGCATGCGGCGATCATCGCGAGCGCAGCGGTCACGGCGAGCGTCCTCGTCATCCGGGTGGGCGTGTCGACAGTGGAGAGCGCGCCCTCGTACCACGGACCCGCGCGCGATGCCTCTCTTTGGGTCGTCGGGCGCGCCCGCGTGCGGCGCGCAGAGTATATAGACGCGCCATGCCCCTCGGCCGGGTCTATCTCCTCGGCGCCGGCCCCGGCGACCCCGAGCTGATCACACAACGCGCCGCGCGTCGGCTCGGCGAGGCCGACCTCGTCCTCTACGACGCGCTCGTGCACCCCGAGCTGCTCGACCTCTGCCGCGACGACGCGGAGAAGACGTTCGTCGGCAAGCGCGGCGGGCGCGTCAGCGAGCGACAGAGCGCGATCAACGAGCGCATGATCGACGCCGCGCGCGCCGGGCGCGTGGTGGCTCGCCTGAAGGGCGGCGATCCCTATCTCTTCGGCCGGGGCTCCGAAGAGGCCGAGGCGCTGCACGCCGCGGGGATCCCGTTCGAGGTCGTGCCCGGTGTGCCCTCCCCGATCGCCGCGACCGCGTACGCCGGCATCTCGCTCACCCATCGCGCCGCATCGAGCAGCGTCGCGTACGTGACCGCGACCGAGTCGCCCGAGAAGGATCGCTCGAGCCACGACTGGACCAAGCTCGCGACGGCGACCGAGACGCTCGTCATCTTCATGGGCGTGCGCGCGCTCGAGTCGATGATGGCGCGCCTGATCGAGCACGGCCGCGCCCCCGAGACGCCCGCCGCCGTGATCCAACAAGCGTCGATGCCGAAGCAGCGCACGATCGTCGGCACCGTCGCGACGATCGCGCAGCTCGCGCGCGAGGCGAACGTCGGCATGCCGGCGCTCACCGTCGTCGGCGAGGTCGTCAAGCTGCGCGACGCGCTGCGCTGGTACGACGTGCAGCCGCTCTTCGGAAAGCGCGTGCTCGTGACGCGCCCCGAGGATCGCTCGCTCGGCCTCGCGCGCCTGCTGCGCGACGAAGGCGCCGAGGCGACGTGCATCCCCGCGATCCGCATCGCGCCGCCCGAAGATCCCGACGCGCTCGCGCGCGCCGTGCGCGAGGCCTCCACGTACGACTGGCTCGTCTTCACCAGCGCGAGCGGCGTCGACGCGTTCTTCGACGAGGTCGATCGCCAGCAGCGCGATGCGCGCGTCGTCGGCAGCGCGCGTCTCTGCGCGATCGGGCCCGCGACCGCGTCGTCGCTGCGCGCGCGCGGCCTCCGCGCCGACGCGGTGCCCACCGAGTTCCGCGGCGAAGGCGCGGCGAAGATCCTCCTCGATCACCACGCCGGCGATCTGCGCGGCGTGCGCGTGATGCTCCCGCGCGCCGCCGTCGCGCGCGAGGTGCTGCCCGACACGCTGCGCGGCGCCGGCGCGCACGTCGACGTCGTGCACGCGTATCGCAACGTCCCGCCCTCGCCCGACGACGAGGCCGCGCTGCGCGCCGCGATCGAGGCGCACGAGCTCGACGTGATCACGTTCACCGCGCCCTCCACCGTCGAGAGCGTCGTGCGCATCCTCGGCGAGAACGCGCCGGCGCTGCTCGCCTCGTTCACGATCGCGTCGATCGGTCCGGTCACCACCGCGGCCGCGGAGAAGCTCGGCGTGCGCGTCGACGTGACCGCGCCGTACTACACGAGCGAAGGCCTCACGCGCGCGCTGCGCGAGCACTTCACCCGCTAGGAGCCTCCACGCAGATGCGCACCGTGCTTCTTCGCTTCGCGCTCGCGACGCTCGTGCTCGCGGGATGCGGGCTCACCCCACCGGGTGAGATCGTCTTCATCCCGCTCACCGATCCGCTGCTGGCGCAGCAGGTCGTCGACGTCGACGCGACCACCGGTGAAGTGCGCTCGTGGGCGAGCGCGCCGCTCGACTCCGAGGACGACCGCTGGATCCCCTACCCCGGTCGCGTCCGCATCCAGGTCGATCACGATCTCGGTCGCGCGCCCAACGGCGTGCTCGTCTATCTCTCGTTCACCGAGGACGGGCGCACGCCTGCGCTCGCTGCCGGTGACCTCGCGCGCATCGAGGTCTCGAACGAGGAGCACGTCGTCGTGTGGAACGACACGAACGGGAACTACTTCGCGCGGGTGGTCGTCTTCTGACGTCTCCGCCATGACCCCGTACCGCACGTTCGAGCACGACACCTACAACGAGCGCAGCGCCGCGCTGCTCCGCTCGGTCGGCATCGTGGTCGTGCTGCTCTCCGTCGGCGGGCTCGCGCTCGCCCTGCGCAACTGGGTCGGACTGCTCTTCTCCGTCGCCGGGCTCGCGGCGTGCGCCGGCTGGGTCGCGCTCGTGGGCCGCTCTCGGCGTCGCGCGCGCGGCACCGTCTCGCTCCGGCTCGAGCCCGACGCGCTCCGCCTCGCCGACGGCGCGACCACGATCGAGCTCCCGTGGTCCGACGTCTCCGACGTCGCGGTCGACGAGGATCGCCTCGACGTCCGCATCACGCGCCGCGACGGCGATCCGCTGCGCATCGAGCCCATGTTCCGCGGCGCCTCGGTCTACGATCTCGCCGACGCGATCTGCGCGGCGTGGCGCGCGTCCACCTCCGCGACCGACCGTTCGGGCAGGTAAGCCCCGCTCACAGCGGCATGGCGAGCCGCCGCGGCGGGAACGATGCTGCGAGGACGGTGCGCGGCGCTCGCCACCGGTTACACTCGCTCTCGCTTTTTTCGCGAGGAGACCGTGGCAGATCCCTTCGATCCCGACTCCGGCGTCATCACCGAGACGCGGTCCGAGAAGAAGGTGCAGCGGCCGCGCATGTACCGCGTGCTGCTTCACAACGACGACTACACGACGCGCGAATTCGTCGTCGAAGTCCTCAAGTCCGTGTTCCGCCACACCGACGCGGAGGCGGTCCGCGTGATGCTGCACGTCCACTACAACGGCGTCGGCGTCGCGGGAGTGTTCACGCGCGAGGTCGCGGAGACCAAGATCGCGATCGTCGAGCGGCTCGCCAAGGAGCGCGAGTACCCGCTGCGTCTCTCGATGGAGCCCGAAGAGGACGACGACGGCGACAAGAAGTAGAGGTCGGCGCGCATCGACGAACGAGACCGCCGCCTTAGAGAAGAAGCCTCAGGAGAACGATGGCCACTCCGATGATCGCGAAGGAGCTGCAGGCGACGCTGCGCAAGGCCTACGAAGAGGCTCGTCGCATGCGGCACGAGTTCGTGACGCTCGAGCACCTGCTGCTCGCGCTGTGTGATGACCCCAAGGCCGCGAAGGCGCTGGACGCCTGTCGCGCGAACCGACACAAGCTCCGCAAGTCGCTCGCCGAGTGGCTCGAGAACCACCTCGAGGCCGTGCCCGACGAGGACGGCGACGAGCTCCAGCCGCACCAGACCATCGCCGTCGAGCGCGTGCTCCAGCGCGCCGCGATCCACGCGATCTCGTCCGAGATGAAGCAGATCGACGGCGGAAGCGTGCTCGTGCAGCTCTTCCACGAGCGCGACTCGCAGGCGGTCTACCTGCTCTCGCAGCAGGGCGTCTCGCAGTTCGATCTCAAGCGCTACGTGAGCCACGGCGCCGGCCCCGAGGGCGACGCGTCGGGCGCTGGGTCTTTCGGAGAAGGGGAAGAGGACGAGAGCGACGACGCGGGCCTCGGCGACGAGGACGAGGAAGGCGGCGGCGCCGCGCGCGATCCGCTCAAGGCCTACACCGTCGATCTCAACGCCGAGGCGCGCGAGGGCCGCATCGATCCGCTGATCGGTCGCGACCTCGAGCTCGAGCGCACCATCCAGGTGCTCTGCCGGCGCCGCAAGAACAACCCGGTGTTCGTCGGTGAGCCGGGCGTCGGCAAGACGGCGATCGCCGAGGGCCTCGCGCTGCACATCGTCGAGGGCAAGGTCCCCGAGGTGCTGCGCGGCGCGACGATCTACTCGCTCGACATGGGCTCGCTGCTCGCGGGCACGAAGTACCGCGGCCAGTTCGAGGAGCGCCTCAAGGGCGTCATCAAGAAGCTCCAGGAGCACGAGGACGCGATCCTCTTCATCGACGAGATCCACACGATCGTCGGCGCCGGCGCGACGACCGGCTCGTCGATGGACGCGTCGAACATCCTCAAGCCCGCGCTCGCGAGCGGGAAGCTGCGCTGCATCGGCAGCACGACGTTCCAGGAGTACAAGGGCAGCTTCGAGCGCGACCGCGCGCTCGCGCGCCGCTTCCAGAAGATCGACATCGGCGAGCCCAGCATCGACGACTCGATCCTCATCCTCGAGGGGCTGCGCTCTCGCTACGAAGAGCACCACGGCGTGAAGTACCTGCCGGGCACGATCGAGGCCTCGGTGAAGCTCTCGGCGAAGCACATCGTCGAGCGGCTCCTGCCGGACAAGGCGATCGACGTCATCGACGAGGCGGGCGCGCAGGATCGCATGCGCAACGAGCGCACCCGCGAGGTCACGCTCCGCGACATCGAGCGCGTGGTCGCGAAGATGGCGCGCATCCCCGAGAAGACCGTCTCGGCGGGCGAGCAGGAGCGCCTGCGCGACATCGAGGCGGACCTCAAGCGCGTCGTGTACGGACAGGACGACGCGATCGCGAAGATCGCGAGCGCGATCAAGCTGTCGCGCGCGGGCCTGCGCACCGGCGACAAGCCGATCGGCAACTTCCTCTTCAGCGGCCCCACCGGCGTCGGCAAGACCGAGCTGGCGCGGCAGCTCGCGAAGACGCTCGGCGTCGAGCTCATCCGCTTCGACATGAGCGAGTACCAGGAGCGCCACACCGTCTCGCGCCTCATCGGCGCGCCGCCGGGCTACGTCGGGTTCGATCAGGGCGGCCTGCTCACCGACGCGATCCGCAAGCAGCCGTACGCCGTGCTGCTGCTCGACGAGATCGAGAAGGCGCACCCCGATCTCTTCAACGTGCTGCTCCAGGTGATGGACCACGCGACGCTGACCGACAACAACGGTCGCAAGGCGGATTTCCGCAACGTCGTGCTCATCATGACGACCAACGCGGGCGCGCAGGACATGGCGAAGCGCGCGCTCGGCTTCGGCGCGGGCGTGGAAGGCGCGGATCTCAGCAAGGCGAAGCAGGCGATCGAGCGCACGTTCTCGCCCGAGTTCCGCAACCGGCTCGACGCGTGGGTGCTCTTCGGCGGGCTCTCGCGCGACGTGATCCTCAAGGTCGTCGACAAGGAGGTCGGCCTTCTTCGCGCGCAGATCGCGGAGAAGAAGATCGAGCTCGAGCTCACGAGCGCAGCGCGCGAGTGGCTCGCCGACAAGGGCTACGACCCCGCGTTCGGCGCGCGTCCGATGGGCCGCACCGTCGAGCAGTTCCTCAAGAAGCCGCTCGCGGAGGCGCTGCTCTTCGGGCCGCTCAAGGAAGGCGGCACGGTGGTCTTCGACGTGGTCGAGAAGGACGGCGAGACGACCGTCGCGCCGAAGTTCGTCGACGTGAAGACGACCATCGAAGCATGATCGTCACGGCCCGTCCGTGCCGGTCTATCTGCTGACGAAAGAGCTGGTGTTCCCGCCGCCCGAGGGCGCTTCGCCCGAGGGCGTCGTAGCCATCGGCGGCGATCTGAGCCCGGAGCGGCTGCTGCTCGCATACGCGCAGGGGATCTTCCCCTGGCCCAGCGAGGGCATGCCGCTCCTGTGGTTCTCGCCCGAGCCCCGCTTCGTGCTCGAGCCGTCGAGCGCGCACGTCCCGCGCTCGCTGCGCAAGCGCGCGAAGAAGGGAGACTTCGAGATCCGCTGCGACACCGCGTTCACGCAGGTGATCACCGGGTGCAAGCGCGCGTATCGCCCCGGTCAGCGCGGCACGTGGATCACGCGCGAGATGGTGCGCGGCTACGAGCGCCTCTTCGAGCTCGGCTACGCGCACAGCATCGAGTGCTGGATGAACGGCGTGCTCGCGGGCGGCCTCTACGGCGTGTCGCTCGGCGGGATGTTCTTCGGCGAGTCGATGTTCGCGGAGGCGCCCGACGCATCGAAGCTCGCGTTCGCGACGCTGCTCGGCAACCTGGTGCACTGGGGCTACGACCTCGTCGACTGCCAGGTCCACACCGAGCACCTCGAGCGCTTCGGCGCCGAGGACTGGCCGCGGAAGAGGTTCCTCGACGTGCTCCACCGCTCGCTCGCGAAGGAGACGCGACGCGGGAAGTGGACGTTCGAGCTCGACGCGGTCGACGCGATCGCGAAGCTCCGCGAGGGCTGACGCCGAGACGCGAAGATCTCGGTCGTTTTCGACTCGTTCGCGCCCGAGGGCGCTGATAGCTTCGCGGCCAAATGAGACCAGGCAGTTACGTGGTCGCGGGATTGACCGCAGCGTCCTCACTCGTGCTCGCCGGATGCGTCATGTCGCTCTACGACTGGCGCTCGGCCGTTACCCAGACTGCGTCGATCCGGCACTCGTGCCCGCGCGAGCAGATCGCGATCGTCAACGACCACTCGCAGAACGGCTACTCGCGAATCGTCGAGATGGACGTCTGCGGCGAGCGGCGCGTGTATCAGGATCTCGGCGGAACCGAGGGACACGCGTGGATCGACCAGACGCCAGCAGCTCCCGCGGAGCGCGGTGATGCAGGGTGCCGCGAGGTAGCAACCCAAACTCCTCAGTCCGAGAGCCTGTTCGCCGCAACGGTCCGCGCGCGAATCGCCGAGCGCGCAAGTGCGATCCTCGTCTGCACGGACGCGCCCGTGGCCGTCGAGGCTCGCTGGGGAGCAGCAAGCTCGACCAGCGTGGCACTCGGCGCCCGTGGCGTGTCGGACCTCACCATCGACCAGTGCATCAGTGCTGCGATCGGTGTGATCGACGTGCCGCCGGGGACCCCTCCCGGGCAGCTGCTGCATCCCGTCGCCAACTGACGCGCGTACGATGCGACGCGATGCGCTCGAGCGACACCTTCTTGGGCGATTTCGACGCATTCCTGCGCGAGACACTGGCGCTACCGGCACTGGGGACCCGCACGATCGTGCGACTCGTCTATCGACCGACATTCGCCACTGAGATCGCGCTCGTCATCGAGCGCGACGACGAGAGCCGGGCGACGGTCACCGCGCACACGCTCGACCGCTCGGCGTACGGCTGCTTCCATGCCCGCCGGTTCGGCACGACGCGCCCGGATCGAGCCGATGACTGGATCGCGCCGCAGCTCCTCCGCGAGCGCTTCGTGCTCAGCGGAGCGGACGCCCTCGCGCGCGACGTGCACGCGCGCAGCGCGCTGCCCGAGGTGATCGAGCACGGTCCGAATGTCGTGTGCATCGACGGGATGATCATCGAGCTCGAGACCGCCACGCGTCGCTGGTTCCGTCGCGCTTGCGAGAGGAACGACCCGTGCGTCGCGCTGGCGCGACGCCTGCTCGGTCTCGCGTGGCAGCGCGCCGAGACCGATGCGCGCGACCGACTACTCGGCGCGCTGCGTCACTTCGACTGAGCGCGGTCACGGCGGAACTGGCGCGGGCAGCTCGACCATCTCGACGTCGCCGTCGCGCGCGACGAGATCGACCTCGTCGCCTTCGATCCGCATCACGAGCACCGCGCCCGTCCCGCGCTCCCGCATCTCGAGCCGCGGAGGATCGCCCGCGATCCGCGGGCGATCGAACCCCGTCGGGAACCACGTCTGCCCGAACCGCTCGAACGCGTCCCCGCGCCGGCGGTACGCGACGAGCACGTAGTCGCCCGGCGCCTCCTCCCGCACCAAGACGCGGATCGGGACTCCGTCATCGTCTTCGAAGGCCAAGACCTCGGCGCCAATCGACGCGCTCAGCGCATCCAGCCCCCGCTCGTCGGTACGCAGCGCAGCGGGCGTCCGCCCCGCTCGCAGCTCGCTCTCGTGGTGCACCGCATACGCGAGCAGGGCAGCGACCGCGACCAGCGCGATCACGAGCGCACGCGGATCGAAGTGCAGTCCGCCGCCACGTTCGTGCTCGGGCCCGCCCTCTTCGCTCACAGCGTCTTCACGCGCCCTGAGGGCGCCCCCTGCTCTCTCAACCCGCGCCACAACTCGCGCGGATCGCGCCCCGTCGCCGCGATCACCTCCCACTCGAGCGACTCCTCCTCCGGCTGCGCGATCAGCACCACCTGCACCGGCTGCTCTCGCTCGAACCGGGCGATGTCCACCTCGCTCGCGCCCGCTGCGCGCGCCATCGCGACGAAGTCGACGCGCAGGTACCGCAGCGCGAACCACATCAGGTGGTACCAGGCGTGCGGCAGCGCGAGCACGCGCCGCGTCACCTCGATCCAATCCGCGTACGCCAGCGTCGTCCACACGAACGCCGTCGCGTGCTCCGCGCCGTGCACCGGCTTCGCGGTCGACTTCGTCGCCATCGCCGCGACCATCAGCGGGATCGCGCCGACGTCCGCGACCTTTGCCGCGTATCGCGCCCCGACGTCCTCCTCCTGGTTCCAGCTCGCGATGATCCGCGCGAGCAGCGCCTCCGCGCTCACCACCACGCGGCGATCTCCGCGCGGTACACGTACGCCAGGCCCGCGCACGCGAAGAACACCACGCTGAACGCCAGCGCGAACGGGTCGAAGCGCAGGTCCGCCGGTGACTGCTTCACGACCCCGAGTCTACTTCGCACGCCTGGTGCGCGCCGACCTCGCCCGCTTCCTCGTCGGTGCACGCGCGCCATCCCCGGCCCAGCGACACCCCCGACGCGGCCCACCATCGCGCGCCCGTCTCCTCGTCCACCACGCACGTCGGCTCGAGCACCGGCTCCTGATCGGCGCGCGCGCAGATCGAGACTTCCTCCTCGACCGTGCACGCGCGCGCCACGTCGACGGCGCGCGCGCTCAGCACGTAGCACTCCGAGGGACACCCGTTCTCGCCGATCCACGCGTCCTGACACGGCGTCCCACACGCGCAGAGCGCCATCGCGATCGCCCACGCTCGCATCGCGCTCACGAAGAGCACGCGCCGCGCCTCCGTCTCCGAGCGCGGTCTCCCTCACTCCGGATCGCTCGCGTAGGCTCGCGCGCATGGCATCGAAGATGGTCTCGGATCGCATCGCGTCGGCGCGCGCGGTGCAGGGCTCCCTCGAACAGAACGCGGACGCGATCGCGACACGCATCGCCGCGCGGTTGCGCCCGCACCTTCGTCCCGGTGAGCGCATGCCCGACGTCGCGCTCCTCGCGCAGCTGATGGGCCGCGACATCGCGGCGCGCGCCGACGCGATGCAGCGCGCCGACCGCGCCCACGACGTCGAGCTCGCGGACGACGCCGGCCCGCGCAGCGCGCGCGACGAGCGCGCCGCCGAGGTGCGCGAGGTCTACGTCGATCTCCGCAACACCGTGCTCTCGGCGTACCCCGAGGAGGCGCTCTCGCTGCTGCACCTGCGCGAGCCCGCGTCGAGCGTCCCGAGCGTCCTCGCCGAGCAAGCGCACGCCACGCGCGCGGCGCTGCTCGATGCGTCGATCAAGCTGCCGAAGCCGCGCCGCAAGGGCACCAAGCTCGACCGCGACGACTACGCGCAGGAGCTCGGCGAGAGCGCGCTCGCGCTCTCGAAGGCGCTCGCCGACATCGAGCGCGAGACGAAGGAAGCCGACGTCGCGCTCGCCGCGAAGACCAGCGCGATCGACGCGTTCGACGACGCCTTCGGGCTCGAGGTCCCCGCGCTCTCGTCGCTCTACGCGCTCGCCGAGCAAGAGGTGCTCGCCGCGAAGCTCCGGGTGAACCCGAAGAAGCGCGGAACGCTCGTGGGGACGCCGGGAGGCGACCCCGCGACGCCGAACGACGGCGATCCCGGCGAGGAGTGAATTCCGCGGCGACGAATCGCCTCCGGCGGGCGCCGGAGGCGATCCGCGAATCGCGACACGCAGTCGGGCGGTAATTTCGGCGATCCGCGGGCCCCGAATCGCCTCCGCCGACCGCCGGAGGCGATGGCGCGCCGCAGAATCGCCTCCAGCGGGCGCTGGACGTGATTCGTCGCTGCAGAATCGCGATCCGCGGCCGAAAACGGGGTTCTCGATGAGAGTCGACGTGCTCGCGGTCGAGCGAGAGGACGAGGACGGCCCGCGCTGGGCCGTGATGTCGACGGCGCTCGGCCGGGCGCGGCTGCGCGTCCATCCGCGCTGCGCGTCGCCCGCGCTCGGCGCGCAGTCGATCGAGCTCGACGTGGACGAGCGGCTGGAGCTCGGCGGCAACGCCCAGCGGACCGACGAGCGATCGCCGCGATGGACGCAGCACGACGACGCGATCGAGTGGATCGGCTCGGTCGAGGAAGTCGAGGACGAGGGGCTCGTCTACCTGCGGCTCGCGCCCGATTGCCTCGTGACGATCGAGGCAGCGCCCGATGCGTTCGTCGCGGGCGAGTGGCTGCACCTCGCGCTGCGCGCACGCTCCGTCACGGTCTGCGCGTTCGGCGTGTAGCGCGGCGGGCGCGTCTGGTAACGTCGCGCGCCATGAAACCAGGGACGTTCTCCGTCGCCGCGTTGGCGATCACCCTCTCGCTCTCGATCGCCGGTTGTTACGACTGGCGGCGCGGCGTGACCGAGACCGCGTCGGTCCAGCACTCGTGCCCGCCCGAGCGGATCCGGATCCTGAACGACAACGGCAACGGCTTCGCGCGCACCGTGCAGATGGACGTCTGCGGCGAGCGCCGGGTGTACCAGGACGTCGGCGGAGCCCAGGGGTTCGTCTGGGTCGATCAGACGCCGGTGAGCGCCGGCGGCGAGAGCGCGCCGCGGGCCACGGCATCGGCGCCCCCGCCGCGGAGCGCCCCGCCTCCCGCGACGACGTCGATCTCGACCCAGAGCGAGAGCCCGTTCGCGACGACCGTGCGCGCGCGACTGCAGGATCGCGCGAGCGCGATCGTCACGTGCACCGGCGGGCCGGTCGCGATCCAGGCGCGCTGGGCGCCGACGTCCCCGACCGTCGAGCTCGCGGCGCGCGGCGTCAGCGATCCCGCGGTCGCGCAGTGCATCGGTGCGGTCGTCGGCGCGATCGAGGTGCCCGCCGGGACGCCTGCCGGCGAGCTGCTGCACCCGATCACGAACTGACGCGCGCTCTCCACGCCGCGGCGTGGAGAGCGCTTGGCGCGTCAGCGGCTCGCGATGCGCGTCAGGTGGCGCACCAGCGTGGGCACCTCCGAGAAGAACGGCGAGTGATCGGTGCGCATGCGCAGCACCTCCTCGCACGGCGTCGCGGCGACCATCGCGCGCTGGGCCGCGATCGAGATCGCCTGGTCCTCGAGGCACTCGACGTAGAACCGGCGCACGCTGCCGAAGCCCTCGCTCGTGAGCGAGAGCGGCGTGACGATCGGCGCGAGCGGGTTGACCTTCAGCAGCGAGCGCGCGAGCTGCACGTGGGCGTCGCTGCACCGGTGATAGAAGATGTCGCGGATCTCCGAGCGCCGGACGTCGATCGTGCCGGCGCCGGGATCGGGCAGGAGGTTCGGCGTCGCGAGCGAGCCCGCGTCGGTCGACGCGACGTCGAAGAGCGACTGTCCGTCGCGCAGCAGGAACGCCGTGAGGTAGACGAGCTTGTCGATCTTCTCCGGCAGCGCCTCGGCGACCGTCGAGATCACGACGCCGCCCATGCTGTGGCCGACGAGGACGACCGGCTCGTCGAGCGCGTCGATCACCGAGATGACGCGGCTCGCGTAGTCGTCGAGCGTGACCGTGCCGGGCGGCGCGGCGTCGATGCCGTGCGAGGGCAGATCGACGACCGTCACGCGGTGCCCCCAGCGCTCGAGCTCGGGCACGACCTCGTACCAACACCAGGCGCCGTGCCACGCGCCGTGCACCAGCACGAAGTGCGCGCCGCGACCGTGCCCACCACCGCGATGCGCGTGCGCGCGCGATGTGCCCAGCGCCGCGGCGCCGGTCATCGCGGCGGTCGCGGCCGCCAGCTCCACGAACTGCCTGCGGGATGTCCCCTTCGTTCCTTCTTCGCTCATCGGCGCTCCTTTCGTCGTCATCGCAGCGGCGCGGCCGTGCCCGACTTGCGCCGCACCTCGTAGAGCAGCGTGCGGAGCATCGGCAGCGACGCCTTGCGGCGCTCCTCGAGCCACGCGACGCCCGCGTCCTCGTCGGCGAGGAAGCCCATCTCGTAGTTCGGGCTGCGGTGCATCCACGAGAACACCGTCAGCACGCCGCGCAGCATCGCGTTGCTGTTCACGAACGCGACGTGCGGGTCGTAGTCGGGCGCGCCGGTGAGCTCGGTGAGCCGCGCGCGGGTGCGCGCGTCGGGGCGCTCGAAGTCGTTCGCGAGGAGCATGATCGCGGGGCGCGCCCCGAGCTTCTTCGACCACCCGATGACGTCCTCGACGTCCTTCAGGTGCTGGTCCCACTCCGCCGCCGTCGGGCGGCTCGGATACCAGACCGCCAGCCCGAGCCGCTCGTCCCTCGCGCTCACGTACATTCCGCTCGCCTCCCCGGTGCGTCGCGTCTCGAGACGGCGACTTCCGGACGAGGCTAACAAAAACGAATCAGCGTTCGCAGAGGGCCCGGCGCACTTCGCTGCGCGCGTCGCAGCGGCGCACCGGATCGTTCGTGCCGACGAGGAAGCGCAGCGCGATCACGTTGCGCTGCGCTTCTTCGTCGCCGATGCGGCGGTAGCACGCGAGCGCCTCGCTCCACGCGCCGCGGCGCATCGCGAGCGCCGCGCGGGCCCGCCACGCGTCGAGCTCGTCGGGCGTCCTGCGCGTCAGCTCACGCAGCGCGCGCGCGGCCTCGTCCATCGCGCCCATGCGCTCGAGCGTCTCCGCGAGGCCGACCCACAACGGGCCGTGATCGGGGCGTCGCGTCACGCCGGCCTCGAACGCGCTGCGCGCATCGCCGAGCGCGTCGCGCTCGAGGAAGACGCGCCCCAGCCGCTCGTACGAGAGCGCGTCGTCGGGATCGGCAGCGATCGCGTCGCGATACCACCCGATCGCCGAGCCTCGATCTCCCGCGGCGCGCAGCGAATCGCCTTGCGCACGGTGCTGGGCGGCGATCTCCTCGCGCGACGCGCGCATGTCGCGCTGTGCCTCGATCCGAGCAGGAGCGATCGCGATCAGGAAGAGCGCTGCGATCACGCGGGCCACCCGGGGGTCATGACACGCGAGAACCCGGGTCGCGACGCGCGTGGGGTCTGTCTATACTGCGCCGATTTTTCGCCCGGAGCGCCCGTGAACCGTCGTGCCTTGATCGATCAGAAGCGCATCGCGCCCTACGTGGCGTTCGTCCTGTCGGGCGCGTCGAGCCTGATCTTCCAGACGATCTGGACCCGCATGCTGCACCACGTGTTCGGCGCGACCTCGGTCGCGATCAGCACGGTGCTCACGGTGTTCATGGCGGGCCTGGGGCTCGGCACCTGGATCGCGGGGCGCTTCGCGCATCGCATCAAGCACCCGATCTTCGCGTACGCGATCGCCGAGGTCGGCGTGGCGATCTGGGGCTTGCTGATCCCGTTCATGGTCGCGTCGGACGGCTGGCTCGCCGACGTGAACGCATTCCTCCGGCAGTCACTGGGCGCCGAGAGCACGACGTTCATGATCGCGCGCTTCCTGTGCGTCGTGCCGATCCTGCTCGTGCCCACGACGCTGATGGGCACGTCGCTACCCCTGCTCTCGCAGCACTTCGCGCGCACCGAGAAGGACCCCGAGGTCGTCAGCGCGTACGTCGGCACGCTCTACTCGGTGAACACGTTCGGCGCGGCGTGCGGCCCGCTGCTCTCGGCGTTCGTGCTGATGCCGAACGTCGGCCTCGGGATCACGAACGTGGTCGCGTGCTCGCTGAACCTCACGCTCGCGCTGCTGATCGTGGCGTTCCGCGAGCCGCTGATCGGCAGCAAGTGGGGCAGCGGTCAGAAGATCGAGTTCCTGCCGGGCAAGGAGCCGGTGGCTGACGAGCCCGCGCCCGAGCCGGTCGCGGTGAGCGAGCTTGAGCCCGCGGAAGCCGCGCCCGCGAAGAAGAAAAAGAAGAAGAGCGCGGAGGCCGCGGCGAAGGTCGACGCGCCGGTCGCGAGCGCGGAGCGCGAGGTCTGGATCCCGCCGATCGCGCGCAAGATGGCGTTCATCGCGTTCGCGCTGAGCGGCGCGGCGGCGCTCTGTTACGAGGTCGTCTGGTCGCGCGCGCTCGCGATGACGATCGGCTCGTCGATCTACTCGTTCGCGCTGATCCTCGAGACGTTCCTCATCGGCATCGCGAGCGGCTCGGCGGCGATGAGCGCGCTGATGTCGCGCGGTCGCGCGCCGCTCGGCGGCATCGGTGTCGCGGCGTCGCTCCTCACGCTGATCGCGATGGCGCCGTGGGCGATCGACATCCAGATCGGCGACGGGCGCACGCACGGCGGCGACATCCCGACGTGGATCGCGGTGTCCGTGCTGCCGCTCGTGCTGATCGTGCTCGTCGCGGTGTACGGCATCCGCAAGGCGCAGCAGGAGCAGGCGCTCGTCGAGATGGCGGACGTGCGCACGACGCGTCCCGACGCGTTCGCCGCGCCCGGCGTGATCATGCTGCTGGTCCCGCTGACCTGCGCGATCCTGAACGCGGCGTACTTCTCGTACGGGTACCTGCCGAAGATCCTCGCGTCGGTCGTCGCGTCGCTCTGCATCATGCTCGGCTGCGCGATCTCGCTGCGCCGTCATCCGGTGCTGCTGCTCGCGATCATCCAGCTGCTGATCGCGGGCGCGACGACGGTCTCGTACGTGTGGCAGGACGAGATCCCGTACGCGTTCGCGCAGCTCGTCGTGTCGATCGGGGACCTGCCCGATCACGTCGGCACGGTGCAGCTCTTCATGTTCTTCACCGCGGCGCTCTGCACGCTGCCGGCGACGCTGGGCATGGGCGCGATGTTCCCGCTCACGCTGCGCGTGTGGACCGCGGGAGGCAGCGGCGTCGCGCGCGACGTCGCGACCGTCTACACCGGCAACACGCTGGGCTCGATCGTGGGCTCGTGGCTGCCGGGCTTCGTGCTGCTCCCGCTGATCGGCATGGAGCGCACGCTGCACGTCGGCATCGCGCTGAACATGCTGCTCGCGCTCGGCATGCTGATCGCGGGCGCGGCGGAGCCCGACACGGAGACCGAGGCGGACAAGGCGAAGCCGCGCACGAAGATCTCGCCGATCGTGTCGCTGATCGTGCCGCTCGTGATCCTCGCGGTCGCGACCGGCGTGGGCCTGTGGATGGTCGGTGACGACGCCGCGATCCGCACCGCGATCGGCCTCGGCGCGGGCGCGACGGCGCTCTTGATCGTCGGGCTCTGGGGCCTGCTGCGCGTCTCCGAGCGCGACCGCGCCGATCGGAACGTGAAGCCGCCGACCTCGGCCGAGCTGCCGACGTGGCACGCGGTGACGGTCTACGTGCTCTCGCCCGCGATCCCCGCGCTGCTCGCGCTGCTCTACGTGGGCACCCACCGCCCCGACTCGATCATGCGGTGGAACCTCACCCAGATGACGCTCGGCGTGTTCCGCGTGTCGCTCGCGGAAGGGATGCTCGATCCCGAGTCGTGGGGTCAGCCCGATCTCGTCTACTACCACGACGGTCTGAGCACGACGGTCTCGGTCGAGCGCTGGGGACGCCACTACGCGCTGAAGAACAACGGCAAGGTCGACGCCTCGAACGGCGACGACATGCCGACGCAGATCACGGTCGCGGCCTACCCGCTGCTGATGCACCAGAACGGCCCGCAGGATCTCGACGTCGCGGTGGTCGGCTTCGGCTCGGGCGTCAGCGTCGGCACCGCGCTCTCGTTCCCGGTGCGCACCGTCGACGTGATCGAGCTCGAGCGCGCGATCCCCGAGGCGGCGCGCTTCTTCCAGGACGTGAACTTCCTCGAGTACACGCGCGACACGTTCCCCTACGTCGAGATGGATCGCCTCGAGATCATCAACGACGACGGGCGCAACTACCTCGCGTCGACCGATCGCCAGTACGACGTGATCATCAGCGAGCCGTCGAACCCCTGGATCACCGGCGTCAGCGATCTGTTCACGGTCGATCACTTCCGCATCACGAAGCGGCGGCTCCGTCCGGGCGGCATCTACTGCCAGTGGGTGCAGCTCTACGAGATGAGCCCGGAGAACATCAAGACGATCTACCGGACGTTCGCGTCGCAGTACCGCTACGTCGTGGTGCTCGCGGCGGACGATCGCTCGAGCGACACGGTGATGCTCGGCTCGGACGCGCCGCTCACGTTCGATCTCGAGCGCATGCAGCGCGTGTGGGAGACCCCGCAGGTCGCGGACCGGATGACGGTGCACGACCAGCTCGAGCGCGCGTACCTGCACTCGCCGTTCGACATGCTCGCGCGCGTGCTGCTCTCGTCGAAGGACGAGATCGAGGTCTACACGCAGATCGAGCGCCGCCAGCGCGGCGGTGAGTGGCACGTCGACTACGCGTCGACGAACACCGGCACCTGCGACGCGCCCGGCTGCGTGCGCGAGCCGGTGGTGCTCAACACCGACGACAACGCGCGCATCGAGTTCGCGGCGCCGCGCGATCTGATCGGCTTCGAGCGCTTCGAGGGCTACCTCGCGACGATCTACTCGCCGGAGTGGCCCTTCGGTCGCCTCGAGGATCACGTGCGCGGCTTCGGCGAGGGCGACGCGCGCGCGCGCAACCTCGCGGAGCTCGCGATGTCGCTGATCGGCCACGGGCGCTACGAGGTCGCGGCGCACTTCATCGAGCTCTCGCAGCAGGCGGGACGCGCGAGAGAGACCGCGGTCGCGCTCGAGGTGCTGACGTACTTGCTCTCGAGCGAGCACGAGCCGCGGGTGCGCATCGAGGAGCCGGTGCCCGGGCCCGAGATGGATCGCGCGAGCGCGGAGCAGCTGGTGCGCGGCTTCGAGCGGGTGCGCTCGGCGATCGATCGCGCGCAGTGGGGCGCGGCGCTCGGCGCGATGGAGGACATCCCGTCGCCGCTGCGCATGCACAGCGGCCCGGCGATGCGCTTCCTCTACGGCTACCTGCTCTACAAGGCGGCCGACGGATCGTTCGCGCAGTACCGCGCGGCCGCGGAGCAGTTCGACGATCTGATCCGCACCGACGAGGACTACGTCACCTCGCACCCCGAGGTGTTCTACTTCCTCGCGCGCTCGCGAGACTCGCAGGGCGAGTACAGCGAGGCGCTCGACAACATGCGCCTCTACGTCGAAGCGCGGCTCACGTCGTCGCACGCCGAC
This sequence comes from Sandaracinus amylolyticus, assembly GCF_000737325.1. NCBI lineage: Bacteria > Pseudomonadati > Myxococcota > Polyangiales > Sandaracinaceae > Sandaracinus > Sandaracinus amylolyticus. The sequence continues at coordinate 4,598,041 of NZ_CP011125.1, read as the reverse complement.
GCCCTCGAGGCGCCCGAGGCGCCCGAGGGCGAGGCGCCCGCGAGCGACGCGGCGGGCGAGTCGGACAAGACCGAGCACGACGACGCGACGCGCGGGTGAGCACTGGCGGGAGTGCTCGTCCCGCTGGTCCCGGACGGAAGCGCGCGAAGCATGCGGACGGCAGGGACCGGCGGGCGAGCCGATGTTCGACACCCCGTGATCCGGGGATGCGCGCACCGCGCAGGCCGGATCACGCGCGCGGCGCGGATCACCTGAGAGTCTGCACAGGACGCTGCGCACTCGGTCCGAGTGCGTAGCCCGCTGCGCAGCGATCGCGGCACCGAATGCGAAACCTGGTACGCAGCGCACGTGAAACCGGCCGGTCGGCCGGATGAAACTGCGGCCTAAGTGCCTGAAAATACACGTTCATCGCGTCCACAAGGCCCGTGGCACGTGTGGTGCTCAAGGGGCGGCCCGAGGAGGACGAAGACTTCATGAGCCAGCCGACCGCCAGCAGCGCCCCCCAACAGCAGGGCCCGCGCGCGCTGCGCATCCTCGCGAAGTCGGTGTTCCGCGAGCTGAAGAGCAGCGGCTACAGCCGCTCCGACATCGTCGCGTTCGCGACCGAGATGCTCGCCCTGGTGACCACCGATCTGCGCGAAGAGGCTCCGTCGGAAGAGATCGCAGCCGCCGAGTGACGCTCGGCGCGCGATCCCCGCGAGCATGACGAAGGGAGCCCACGGGCTCCCTTCTTCGTTCCGTCCTTCAGCCGACCCGCGCGAGGCGCGCCGCGCTCGAGTACGCCTCGTGCGGCGAGCGCGCGGGATCGTCGAGCTCGACGAGCGACGAGCGCAGCTGTGCCGGCTCGTGCGTGGGCGGCAGCGACGTGACCACGCGCGGCGTCGTCGAGAACGTCGAGATCCACAGATCGCGCACCGTCTCGAGCGGCGTCGTGAAGCCGCGCTGACCGATCAGCGCGCGCGAGGTCGCGAGCGCGGCGCCCGTCATCCACGCGAGGTTCGCGCGCAGCGGTCCGGTGCGCCCGTGGTGCCGCGCGAAGTAGCGCGCACGCGACTCGAAGTAGTAGCGAGGCAGGCGCTTCGGCATGCCCTCGCGCGTCGAGAACCCCGACGATCCACCGCCGAGATGGATCACGCGCGCGCTCGGCCAGTAGAGCATCTTCCAGCCCGCGGCGCGCACGCGGCGGCAGTAGTCGGCGTCCTCGAAGTACATGAAGAAGCCCTCGTCGAGCCCGCCGATCTCGGCGAGCACCTCGCGGCGCACGAGCACGCACGCGAAGCCGAGCCACTGCGGGTGGAACGGGCGCTCCGCGCTCGCGACCGGCGTGGGCACGCGCACCCTCGAAAGGAGGCGCGACACGATGCCGGTGCTCGCCGCGACCTCCAGCTCCGAGATGGGCGTGTGATCGCGGAACGCGCTCACGTCGAGCTCGCCGTCCGCGGTGTCGAAGCGCGGTCCGACGAGGCCCGCTTCGGGATGCGCGCGCATCCCCGCGACGAGCGCGTCGAGCGCGCCGTGCGAGACGATCGTGTCGCTGTTGAGCAGCACGTACGCCTCGGCGGGACAGTGCACGCGCGCGTGGCGCAGCCCGAAGTTGTTGCCCGCGGCAAACCCTCCGTTGACGGGCGAGCGCAGCACCGTGGCCCAATCGCTCCAACCGCGCTCCTCGATCGCGCGGTCGATGGCATCCGCGGAGCCGTCGCCCGACGCGTTGTCGACGACCAGGACGCGACGGCGCGCACCGATCTGCGGCGCGAGCGACGCGATGCAATCGAGCGTCAGCTCGGGCGTCCGGTAGTTGAGGACGACGATCGTCAGCTCGAACGGAATCACGCGCACACTCCTCCTTCGCGTCCTTCGCGCGCCACGCCGCTCGCGCGGCGCGTCCCTCGTGAGGTGGTCGAGCGAGCCACGCTCGTGCCCCGCGCCGCGCCGTGGCTTGGCGCGAACGAGGGGTCACGACGGCAGCGAAGCAGCGAGCTCATCCGGTCCTCCGCATCAGATGGGCACGTATCGCGCCGGAGTCATCCGTCGGAGCCCGCGGGCGCACCACGCCACACGGACTTCTTGCGCGACACGCCCAACCAGCTGAGCAATCGCCGGGCCCTCGCGTCGCTCCCGAGCGCGCGTCCACGACACGGCACACACGACACGGCGTCCGCGCTCACAAGCCCCAGGAACGGGGGTCACGCGCGCGCCTCGCCTCGCGCTCGCTCGTGGCTCGCACGCCACGATCGAGAGGCGTGCTGGCACGCGAGGAGTGGGCTCCGCGGCCTCGGGGCCTACCTTGACCGCGCCGAAGGGCGAGGGCTAGATTCCGCGCCCCTTCGGCAATCCCAGCATTTCACGCGTCGATCGAGCCGTTCTCGGGCGCGACGCGCGAGGGATCGAGAAGGCATCCCGAAGGAACACAGGAGTCGAATCATGGCGACCCGCATCGCGATCAACGGCTTCGGCCGAATCGGACGTTGCGTCACGCGCGTCCTCGTGGACACCAAGAACGCGGACCTCGAGCTGGTCGCGATCAACGACCTGACGGATCCCGCGACGCTCGCGCACCTGCTCAAGTACGACTCGGTGCACGGCCGCTTCGACGCGTCGGTCGAGGCGGGCAGCGACTCGATCTCGGTGAACGGCAAGAAGATCCCGATCTTCGCGAAGAAGGATCCGGGCGAGCTGCCGTGGAAGGACCTCGGCGTCGACATCGTGCTCGAGTGCACGGGCCGCTTCCGCGACAAGGCGGGCGGCGAGAAGCACATCGGCGCGGGCGCGAAGCGCGTGATCATCAGCGCGCCCGGCGAGAAGGACATCGACGGGACGTTCTGCATCGGGATCAACAGCGACAAGTACGACCCGAGCAAGCACCGCATCGTGTCGAACGCGTCGTGCACGACGAACTGCCTCGCGCCGATCACGAAGGTCATCCACGAGGCGTTCGGGGTGATCAAGGGTCACATGGTGACGGTCCACTCGTACACGAACGACCAGAACCTGCTCGACCTCCCGCACAAGGATCTGCGCCGCGCGCGCGCGGCCGCGCTCTCGATGATCCCGTCGACGACCGGTGCGGCGAAGGCGATCGGCCTCGTGATGCCGGAGCTCAAGGGCAAGCTCGACGGCACGTCGATCCGCGTGCCCACGCCGAACGTGTCGCTCACCTGCCTCACCGCGCACGTGAGCAAGAAGGTGACGAAGGAAGAAGTAAACGCGGCGCTCGAGGCCGCGGCGAACGGCGCGCTCAAGGGCATCCTCGGCTTCGAGAAGCAGCCGCTCGTGTCGAGCGACTACATCGGCGATCCGCGCAGCTCGATCGTCGACGCGGCGCAGACCTCGGTGGTCGGTGACGACCTCGTCGAGGTGCACAGCTGGTACGACAACGAGTGGGGCTTCTCGCACCGCATGGTCGACCTCACCGCGCTCATCGCGAAGAAGGGCGTCTGAACATGTCGCTCGAGGGGATTCGCAGCGTTCGTGATCTTCCGGTCGAAGGACGGCGCGTGTTCGTGCGCGTCGACTTCAACGTGCCGCTCGAGGGAGGCAAGGTCGGCGACGACACGCGCATCCGCGCGGCGATCCCGACGCTGCGTCATCTCCTCGAGCGCGGTGCGCGCGTGGTAGTCGCGTCGCACCTCGGCCGTCCGAAGGGCGCGCCCGATCCGAAGTACTCGATGGAGCCCGCGGCGCAGAAGCTCGCGGAGCTGATGGGCGTCGAGGTGCTGCTCGCGGACGACTGCGTGGGCGATGGTCCGCGCAAGGTCGTGCAGGATCTCCGCGAGGGGCAGATCGCGTGCCTCGAGAACCTCCGCTTCCACGCGGAGGAAGAGAAGAACGACGCGCAGTTCGCGGCGGAGCTCGCGAAGCTCGGCGACGTGTACGTGAACGACGCGTTCGGCGCGGCGCATCGCGCGCACGCGTCGGTCGCGGCGCTGCCGAAGCAGATCCGTGATCGCGGCGCCGGCTTCCTGATGGAGGCCGAGCTCGACGCGCTCGGGAAGATCAGCAAGGGCGAGGTGCAGCGGCCCTACGTCGCGGTGCTCGGCGGCGCGAAGGTGAGCGACAAGCTCGCGGTGCTCGAGGCGCTGCTGCAGAAGGTCGACGCACTGATCATCGGCGGCGCGATGGCGAACACGTTCCTCGCGGCCAAGGGCGCGTCGATGGGCAAGAGCCTCGTCGAGCAGGACAAGCTCGCGCTGGCGCGGACGATCATGACGCGCGCGGGCGAGCGCAAGGTGGACCTGCTGCTCCCGGACGACTTCGTGGTCGGCACGGGACTCGACGCGACGTCGGGGCGCGCGGCGCTGCCCGACGAGATCGGCGCCGAGGAGATGGCGCTCGACATCGGGCCGAAGAGCGTCGAGGCGTTCTCGAAGAAGCTGCGCGGCGCGAAGACGGTGTTCTGGAACGGCCCGATGGGCCTGTTCGAGAACGAGGCGTTCGCTGCGGGCACGCGCGCGATCGCGAAGACGATGAGCGAGCTGTCGGGCGCGTTCACCGTCGTCGGCGGTGGCGACAGCGTCGCGGCGGTGCAGGAGACCGGTCTCGCCGACAAGTTCGGGCACGTGTCGACCGGCGGTGGCGCGTCGCTCGAGCTGCTCGAGGGACGCAAGCTGCCCGGCGTGGACGCGCTGCGATGAGCGCGCGGAAGAAGCTGGTCGCGGGCAACTGGAAGCTCCACCACGATCGCGCGGCGAGCGTCGAGCTCGCGAAGGCGATCGCGGCGGGGCTTCCGTCCTCGCAGGTCGAGGTCGTGATCGCGCCGGTGTTCACGTCGCTCGACGTGGTCCGGGGCGCGATCGCGGGGACGTCGATCGGGCTGAGCGCGCAGGACCTGCACTGGGACGACTCGGGTGCGTTCACGGGCGAGGTCTCGGCCCCGCTCCTGAAGGACGTCGGCTGCACCCACGTGATCATCGGGCACTCCGAGCGGCGTCAGCTCTTCGGCGAGACCGACGATCGCGTGAGCAAGAAGCTCGGCGCCGCGCTGAAGCACGGGCTCGTGCCGATCGTGTGCGTCGGTGAGACGCTCGAGGAGCGCGAGGCCGGACGCACGCTCGAGGTCGTGCTCGGGCAGATCGACGCGGCGCTCGCGGGCATCACGAAGGACGCGCTCGCGGGCATCGTGATCGCGTACGAGCCGGTGTGGGCGATCGGGACCGGGAAGGTCGCGAAGTCGTCGGACGCGCAGGAGGTCCAGGCGGCGATCCGCAAGCGCATGAGCGAGCGGATCGACGCGGGCGCGGCGCAGAAGACGCGCATTCTGTACGGCGGGAGCGTGAAGCCGGACAACGCGGCGGAGCTGATGGCGCAGCCCGACGTGGACGGCGCGCTGGTCGGCGGCGCGTCGCTGAAGGCCGCTTCGTTCCTCGCGATCGTGAAGGGTGCCCTGCCCGCTTCGTGAGGAAGCTGGAACGCACGCCTGACCCTGCTATGTTCGGCCGTCCGTCGGTCTGGGAGCCCTGTCGATGTATCTCTTCGTGTCGATCGTCTACTGCCTCGTCTGCGCGTTCCTGATCTTCGTCGTGCTGCTCCAGCAGGGGCGTGGCGGCGGCATGGGCTCGGCGTTCGGTGGCAGCAGCCAGACCGTCTTCGGCGGTGCGGGCGCGGGCAACATCCTCACGCGGATCACCTCGGTCTGCGCGGGGCTCTTCATGCTGCTGAGCGCGCTGCTCGCGTACATGTCGTCGAGCAGCGACTCGACCCTCGAGGACGTGACGCGCGAGATCGAGGAGCGTCAGAGCGCCGCGGTGACGGCCGAGGACGAGCCCGGTGAGGCGGCGCCCGAGGCGGGTGAGACGCCGGCCGCGGCGGAGGGCGTGCCGACCGAGGACACGGTCGACCCGGATGGCCTCGAGGGCGATCCGCAGACCGGTCAGCCGATGGAGGCCGCGCCCAGCGAGGGCAGCTCCGATCCCGCCGCGGCGTCGCCGACGGCGATCGCGCCCAGCGCCGAAGCGGCCCCCGCGGCGGAACCTGCTCCGGCGGCGGACCCTGCCCCGGCCGCCGAGCCTGCCCCGGCGGCGGAGCCCGCGCCCGAGGCGCCGGCGGCGGAACAGCCCGCGACGCCCTGACCCACAGCACGGCCATCCACACGACGGCGTCGGCTCGAGAGAGCCGGCGCCGTTCGCGCTTTCGCGGCCTCGAAACGAGCCGATCAGTCCGGCATCGGGATCGGACGCGACGACTCGAGGGCGATCAGCGCGCGCTCCGCGGCCTGCATGTAGTCCGCGTGCCCGTGCTCGGCCGCGAGGCGCAGGACCTCGCGCAGCGCCGCCCTCGCCTCCTCGGGCTCGCCGCGCGCCTGGTCGATCATCGCGAGGTAGTAGCGGCCCTGCACGAGGTCCCAGACGAGCCCGCGCGCGTCGGCGAAGTCGTTCGCGTCGACGACGTGGCGTCGCCCCTCTTCGCTCCCGAAGCGCATCGCGTCGATGAAGCCGAGGATGCGCATGTCGCCCATCATCAGGCTCTCGTAGCCGTGATCGCGCGCGAGCTCGTACGAGTAGCGCAGCGACGCGAACGCGCGCTTGTAGTCGCCGAGCCGGAGGTGCGCCTCGCCGACGTTGTGCGCGTTCACGGCGGCCTCGTACGTGAAGCCGTACTCCTTCGCGAGCTCGAGCGCGCGCTCGCCCACCTCGATCGACGCGGCGTAGTCGCGCGCGAAGAAGTGCACGAGCGACTCCATCTTGAGCAGCTCGCACTCGGTGAAGCGATCGATGCGCGCCTCGGTGAGACGCCGCGCCTCTGCGAGCGCGCCGAGCGCCGCCTGGCGGTTGCCGGTCGACGAGTACGCGAGCGCGAGCGGCACGAGGCAGCGCACCTGCGCCTCGACGTCGCCGGTCTCGCGCGAGAGCGTGAGCGTCTGCTCGAAGAAGTGGATACCGCCCCGGTGATCGCCGAGCCGCATGCACGACTCCGCGGTCGCGAGGACGATGTCCCGGAAGAGCGCGCGATCGTCGAGCTGCCGCGCGATGTCGCCGGCGCGATCGAGCCAACGACGTCCTTCGTCGACGCGATGCGCCGCGACCAGCAGGCGACCTCGCAAGAGCGACAAGCGCGCGATCCAGTCGCGACGATCGAGCGCCTCGGCGAGCTCGACGCCGCTCGCCATCCGCGTGATGCCGCGCTCGAGCGCGCGCGCCTTCCAGCACAGCTCGCCGATGCGCTTGTAGAGCGCGAGCATGCGCTCGCGATCGGGCACGGCCATCTGCGAGAGCAGGTCGATCGCGCGCTCGAACGATTGGACGGCGCCCTCGTGCGCGAGCTCGCTGACCATGCGCTCGCCGGCGCGCACCAGGTACTCGACGGCCTTCGCGCGATCGCCCGCCTCGCGCCAGTGCGACGCGAGGCGCTCCGCGAGCTCGTCGAGGCGCTGCGGGTGGAGGCGCTCGAGCGATGCCGCGACCGCGCCGTGGATCTCGCGTCGCGTCTCGAGGGTCAGCCCCTCGCGTAGCACCTCGCCGACGAGATCGTGCGCGAACGCGAGCTCCGTCGCGCCCGCGCGCGCCACCAGGCCGCGTCCCTCGAGCACCGCGAACGCCTCGCTGACGGTCGTGACCTCTTCGCCCGCGACGTCCGCGACGAGCTCCGCGTGGAAGCGCGCGCCCGCGACCGCGGCGATCTGCAGAAAGTGTCGATCCGCGACGCCGAGGCGCGAGAGCCGCGCGCCGACGATGCCGCGCAGCGTCTTCGGGACCTCGACCTCCGCGACGTCCGGTCGATAGATCACACGACCCGAGCGCACCTCGACGGCGCCCGCGTCGGTGAGCGCCTTCACGTACTCCTCGACGTAGAGCGGGTTCCCCGCGCTCTTGCCGGTGACCTCGCGCAGCAGATCGATCGGCACCTCTTCCGCGGCGAGTCGCGTCGCGGTGAGCCGCGCGATGTCGTCGTCGCTCATCGGGCCGATCGTGAGCTCGTGATACGTCGGCGCGCCCTGCCAGCCGTGGACGAAGCCGGGCCGATACGCGAGCACCACAGCGATGCGCGCCTCGCGCCCGTCGCGGATCAGCGCGTCGAGCAGCATCTGCGACTCGTCGTCGAGCGACTCCGCGGAGTCGAACGCGAACACGGTCAGGCGATCCTGCGCGAGCTTGAGCGCGACGCGGCCGATCGCAGGACGCAGCGCGCGCACGAGCGGGTCGGATCCTTCAGGCAGCGGTCCCGCGCCGAGCGCCGCGCCGATCGCCGCGACGTCCTGCTGCACGAGGCCGAGCTCGCGCAGTCGTCCGACCTTCGCGTCGCGCTCGTGGTCGGGCTCGAACTCGTCGACCCCGAGCACCACGCGCATGATCTCGGTGATGCCCGAGAGCGGAACCGTGCGGCCGTGGCGCGCGCACGTCGCGATGTACATGCCGACGTCGTGACCGCCGAGCTTCAGGCGACGTCGCGTCTCGAGCAGCAGGCGCGTCTTGCCGACGCCCGCTTCGCCCGCGAGCCCGAGCATCTTGAGCTTGCCGCGGTTCGCGAGCGCGAGGATCTCGCCCATCTGCCGCAGCTCTTCGCGGCGTCCGACGAATTTGCCCGACGCGTCGGGCAGATCGCGCTCTTCCTCGAGCAGGTGCGGCGGGTCGTCGCCGTCGCCGTGGGGCAGCGTGAGGAAGAGGCCCGCGATGATGCGCTGCGCGGCGGGCGAGACGAGCACCTGACGCGTCGCCGCGCGCGACGCGAGCGTGCGCGTGCTGTCGAGCAGACGCTCGAACGCTTCGTCGCGGATGGGCTCGCCCGCGAGATCGACGAGGATGCGCCCGCAGTCGATCGCGACCTGCACCGGCACGTCGGGCGTCCCGGTCTGCGTGCCGGTCGCCGCCGCGCGCACCAGACGCAGCGCACAGCGCGCGGCGGACTCCGAGTCACGTCCATCGGGATCGCGCACCCCGAAGAGCAGCGCGACCGCGGGCACGTCGAGCGCGCGCGGAGGCTCGTCGATGCGCACGCCCCCGTAACGACGCGCGAGCCGCTCGACCACCTCGTCCGCGACGAACGACGCCGACTCCGAGCGCATCACGAGCACGGTCACGTCGCGACGCTCCGCGGTCGGACGCGCGACGCCGGTGCTCCCGCGACGCGGCTGCGACTCCGATCCGCTGCTCGACGGGCCGCTGCGCGTCGCGCGCGAGAACGGCACCTGCACGGGCGTCGCGGAGGGCGCGTACGCGCCCTTGCTGCCCTCTTCGTCGAACATCGCGCGCAGGCGCGCGGCATCGCGCTCCTGCTCGTGCGCTTGGCTCACCTCGCGCAGGTCCTGCAGGTAACGCGCGAGGTCGTGGCCTCCGACGCGGCGACCGCTCGCGTAGAGGAACTGAACGAGATCCTCGTACAGACGGCCTGCGTTGGCGTGGCGCAGCTCGGGCTGCGGCGCGAGCGCGCGATCGACGATCGCCGCGAGCTCGTCGGGCACGTCGGGCACCACCGTCTTGAGCGGCGGCGCGTCGCCTTCGCGCACCCGGCGCAGCGTCTCGTAGGCGGACTCGTGCTGGAACGGGCTCTCGCCGCTCAGCGCCTCGAACAGCACGATGCCGAGCGCGTACAGATCGGTGCGCGAGTCGACGTTCTCACCGCGCGCCTGCTCCGGGCTCATGTACGCGTACTTGCCCTTGAGCACGCCCTCGTCGGCCGCGTCGTCGGCGATCGTCTTGGCCTTCGCGATGCCGAAGTCCGTGAGCTTCACCTCGCCTTCGAACGAGAGCAGCACGTTCTGCGGCGAGACGTCGCGATGCACGATGTGCAGCGGGCGCAGGCTCGCGTCGCGACGTCGGTGCGCGTAGTCGAGCCCCTTCGCGAGCTCGCTCACGACGAACACCGCGAGCTCCTGCGAGAGCGGGCGCTTGTAGCGCGCGCCGCGGCGCAGCACCGTCGCGAGGTCGTACCCCGCGACGTACTCCATCGCGATGAAGTAGGTCTCGTCGGCGCGCCCGAGGTCGAACACCTGCACGATGTTCGCGTGCGAGAGCGTGACCGCGATCTTCGCCTCGTTGATGAACATCTCGACGAAGCGAGGGTTGCGGCTCAGCTCCGGCAGGATGCGCTTGATGACGAGGATCTTCTCGAAGCCCTCGACGCCGTGGGACTTCGCTTTGAACACCTCGGCCATGCCGCCGCGCGCGAGCAGCTGCAGCAGCTGGTACTTGCCGTAGACGACGGGGGCGAGCTCGGGCGGCATCGGGAGCGCGGCCGAGGGCTTTCGCTCGATGCGATCCCCCCCGAATCCGATCGAACGAGCATACCGCAAACGTCTCTGCGGATCGCCAGTTCTCGTGTCGCGCGCGATGCAGTTTCAGGACGCGCTGGCGGCCACCGCGGCGCCCTCGCCCGACACCGTGCCCTCGGTCTCGTCGAGGAACTGCAGGTGATGTAGGCGCGCGTAGAGCCCGCCCTTCGCGATCAGCTCGTCGTGCGTGCCGATCTCGGCGATGCGACCGCGGTGCATCACGACGATCCGGTCAGCATTTCGGATGGTCGAGAGGCGGTGCGCGATGACCAGCGAGGTGCGACCACGGAGCAGCGCTGCGACCGCGTGCTGGAGGCGCGCTTCGGTCTCGCTGTCGACGTTCGCCGTCGCCTCGTCGAGGATCAGGTACGGGCGATCGAGGTACAGCGCGCGCGCGAAGGCGAGCAGCTGTCGCTCGCCCGCGCTGAAGTTCGCGCCGCGCTCGTCGATCTTCACGTCGAGCCCGCCGCGGCGCTCGACCATCGGCCACGCGCCGACGCGGCGGAGCGCGTCCTCGACGCGCGCGACGTCGGGGGACTCCGCGAACGCGCTCACGTTCTCGAGGATCGTCCCCGAGAACAAGAACACGTCCTGCGGCACGACCGCGAAGCGGCTGCGCAGCGTGTCCGGATGCAGCGCGCGGACGTCCTCGCCGTCGACGAGCACGTGGCCGCGCGTGACGTCGTAGAGGCGCAGCAAGAGCGCGGTGAGCGTGGTCTTGCCCGCGCCGGTCGCGCCGACGATCGCGATGGTCTCGCCGCGATGCACGTCGAGCTCGAGGTCACGCACGACGGGATGTCCCGCGCGATACGCGAACTCGACGTCCCGGAACGCGAGGGCGACACCCTCGGGCACCTTCGGGACCTCGCCGACGTCGAGGCCCTCGGGCGCGTCGCGCTCGTCCATGTCGAGCAGCGCGAACACGCGCTCGGCGGCGGCGAGCGACGACTGGAGGATCGTGTACTTCTGCGAGAGCTCGCGGATCGGCACGAAGAAGCGCTGGATGTACTCGTAGAACGCGACGACCGTTCCGACGTACGCCGCGGACGAGGTCGCATCGAGCACGCCGCTGCGCACCGACGCGTACCAGAGCACGAGCGCGACGGTGATCGCGGAGATCGACTCGACGATCGAGAAGAGCAGCGCGTCGTAGCGGATCGAGCGGTAGTTCGCGTCGCGGTGGTGCGCGTTGATCTCGCGGTACTCGCCGAGGCAGTCGCGCTCGCGACCGAACGCCTGCACGATCGCGATGCCCTGCACCTGCTCCGCGACGTACGCGTTGAGCTGCGCGATCGTCGCGCGGATCTCGCGGAAGGCCTCGCGCATGCGCTTGCGGATCGCGTTCACCGCGAGCGCGAGCGGAGGAAGCGCGCAGCACACGACGAGCGTGAGCCGCACGTCGAGGTAGAGCATGAAGCAGACGATGCCGACGAGCGTGACGACGTCGGCGATCGCGAGGACCGCGCCCGACGCGAAGAGCTCGCCCATCGCGTCGGAGTCGTTGGTCACGCGCGTCACGACGCGACCGACCGGCGTCTTGTCGAGGTAGGCGAGCGGGAGGCGCTGGACCTTCTCGTACGTCGCGGCGCGCAGATCCGCGATGGTGCGCTGACCCCCGAGCTGCAGCGCGTACTGCTGCGCGAAGCGCGCGACGAAGTCGACGACCACCGCGATCCCGAAGAAGAGCGTGACGCGTCCGAGCATCGTCGCGCTGCGATCGACGAGCGCGGAGTCGATCGCGTCGCGGATCAGCAGCGGCTGCACGAGCCCAGCGAGCGCGCTCACCGGGACGAGCAGGAACGTGATCGCGAAGAGCACCCAGTGCTTGCGCGCCCACGGCACGAGACGCTTGAGCAGCGCCAGGTCGTAGGTCTTCTCGCCGCCGCCCGACTCGAGCGGCGGACGAACACGATCGCGCGTCGTCGTGGTGTCGCTGCTCATTGGAGCGCCGAGATCTCCCGCTCGAGGCGCTGTCGCGCCGCGAGCCGCGCGTAGAGCCCGTCCTTCGCGACGAGCTCGTCGTGCGTGCCGTGCTCCACCACCCGCCCGTGATCGAGCACCACGATGCGATCGGCGCGTGACGCCGCCGCGATGCGGTGGGTGACGAGCACCAGCGTGCGCCCTTCGGCCGCCCGCTCCAGCGCCTCGAGGATCGCGGCCTCGGTCCGCGCGTCGACGGCGCTCATCGGATCGTCGAGCACCAGCACGCGCGGATCGTTGAGCAGCGCGCGAGCGAGCGCGAGGCGCTGCTTCTGTCCGCCGGAGAGCTGCACGCCGCGCTCCCCGACGACCGTCGCGAAGCCCTCGGGCATCGACTCGATCTCGTCGAGCACGCACGCCTCGCGCGCCGCGTGACGGATGCGCTCCTGGGCGTCCGCCGCGTCGGGATCGTCGAGCGCGAACGCGAGGTTCTTCTCGACCGTCGTCGAGAACAAGAACGGCTCCTGCTGCGCGTAGCCGACGCGATCGCGGAGGTCGCGCAGCTGAAGGTGCGTGACGTCGTCGTCGTCGAGGAAGACGCGCCCTTCGGGCGTCGGCAGGAGGCGCGGCAGCAGCGCGGCGAGCGTGCTCTTGCCGCTGCCCGTCGCGCCGACGACCGCGAGGCGACCGCCCGCGGGCACCTCGAACGCGATGTCCTCGAGGACGCGGCGCTCCTGGTACGCGAACGTCAGCCCGTCGACGCGCAGCGCGCCCGCGTGGCCCGCGCGCTTGGCGTCCGGCGCCTCCTGCACGTCGGGCTTGCTCTCGAGGATCTCGCCCACGCGCGCGTACGAGGCGCGGCCGCGCTGCAGGATCGAGAGGATGTAGCCGAAGGCCAGCGTGGGCCAGAGCAGCTGCCCGAGGTACGCGTTGAACGCCGCGAACTCGCCGACGGTGAGCGAGCCCTCGAGCACCATCGCGCCGCCCTGCCACACGACGATGAGCGTGCCGACCGACGAGAGCCCGAAGAGCACCGGCCACATCAGCCCGCGCAGCGTGACGAGCGCCATGTTGCGATCGACCGCCTCGGCGTTGACCTTCGCGAAGCGCGCGCGCTGGTGCGGCTCGAGCCCGAGCGAGCGCACGAGGCGCGCGCCCGCGACGTCCTCCTGCACGCGCTCCGCGAGCTTGCCGATCACCTGCTGCGCGGCGCTGCTGCGCTTGAAGAGCGCACGCGCGAAGCCCGCCGACGAGAGCGCGATGAACGGATACGGGATCAGCGCGAGGAGCGTGAGCCGCGGCGACGTCGCGAACATCAGCGTGATCGCCGCGACGAACGCGAGGATCGAGTTCACGACGTTGAGCCCCGCGAAGCCGACGAGCAGGCGCACCTGCGCGAGGTCGTTCGTCGCGCGGCTCATGATCTCGCCGACCGACATGTGCCGGAAGAACGACGGACCGAGCGCGTGCAGTCGCTCGAGCAGCGCGTTGCGGAGGTCGTACTCGACGTCGCGACCGACGTTGAAGATCTGGATGCGCGACGACGTGCGCACGACCCACGCGACCGCCGCGAGCCCGATGACCCAGAGCGCCATCTCCTGCACCTGGGCGAGCTGATCGGCGCGCAGCGCGTCGAGACCGAGGCGCAGCATCCACGGGATGGCCTTCTCGGCAGCCTGCGTGAGGAGCAGCAGCGTGAAGCCGAACGCGAGACGTTTCGCGTACGGCCTCACGGTCTCGCTCAGCGTTGGCGCGCGCGCGCTCGTCGATTGATCGTGACCGGCCACGGGCGCGGTCTCTTTGGCACCGGCGATCCGAAACGGCAATCCCTGGCTCGACGGAAGGATGGAGCCCCGCAGCGCGCACACGCGCACCGCGGGGCTCCCTCGCGATCACCTCAGCGACGACGCCGCGCGCGCCACGTCGCGAGCGCCGCGAGCAGACCGATCGCGAGCAGCCCACCACGCGCGCCCTGACCACGGCCCGGCGCGCTGCACCCGCACCCACCGCTCGCGGGCGGGCGGCAGATCGACACGCTCGGATCGTCGGTCGCGACGCACGAGAACCCGTCCGGGCACGGCGCGCCGAGGTTGCAGATGCGCGTGCAGTACGTGTCGTCGTCCTCGACCGCGCAGATGCCGCCGAGGCAGTCCGCGTTGGTGTCGCACTCGCTCCCGAGGCCACCGCTGTCGGGCACGCACACGGAGGTGTCGCCCGCGGCGAGACAGCTGAAGCCCGTCGGGCACGGCGCGCCTTCGCCGCAGCGCTCGGTGCAGAACGCGTCGCCGTCGACGACCGCGCACAGGCGCGACGTGCAGTCGACCTCGACCTCGCACGGATCGCCGAGCGCGCCCGAGCGCTGACACGAGCCGCAGCCGGGCACCGAGCCGAGCTGACACGAGAAGCCGTCGGTGCAGCCGCTCGCGCCACCGGGCGTGCACGGCGTCGAGCACCGCCCGCTCGCGCAGTAGAGCGACGCGCACTCGGTCGCCGCGCTGCACGACTCACCGATCGCGCGCGTGCCCGCGGTGCCCTGCACGCACACGCCGCCGCCGCCGCCACAGCTCCCGGTCGCCTCGCCGCTGCAGTACCAGCCGCCCGGGCACGACGCGGGATTCAGCCAGTCGCACGACTGGGAGCAACGCCCCGCGAAGCAGAGGCCCGACTGGCAGTCGGTGCCCGCGCTGCAGTCCGCGCCGATCGGTCCGCCGGTCGTCGGCCGGGGCTCGCACATGCGCGTCGTGGTGTTGCAGCGCTGCGTCGAGGAGCACTGCGAGTCCGACGTGCAGCCGGTGCTCGTCGACGTGCAGCTCGGCTGACCGCCGGAGAGGCGCACGCATTGCCCGCTGCCGCCGACGTTCACGCAGGTGTCCGAGCCGCACTGCGCGCTGCTCGTGCACGCGCGCCCGCAGAACGCGCCCGCGCCGCCCGGGTACTGGAGGCACGCGCCGTTCGTGCAGTCCGCCTGGCTCGAGCAGGGCGAGCAGACGTCGCCGTCGCCCGTCATCGTCACGCAGGTGCCGCCCTCGCAGACCTGGCCCGACGGACACCCCGTCGTGGTGCAGTCGGAGGTGCCGCTGCGCGGATAGAGCGCGCAGATGCCGTTCTGGTCGTCGGTGCGCAGCGACGAGGTGCCGCCCGAGTACGCGTAGTACATCGCCGCGCTCGAGTCCGACGAGTGATCGAGGCCGTAGTAGTGGCCCGCCTCGTGGAGCACGATCGAGTAGGCGTTCACGCGGTTCCCCGAGCCGGGGCTCGTCGTCCACGTGTAGTTGACGCCGTTCATCTCCATGTCGGCTTCGGTGATGCTCGTCCAGAACTGCGGCCGAGTGACGCCGATCGCGTTGCTGTCGTAGGGCCAGCCGCTCTCGAGCCAGCCGATGCTCGAGTTGCGATCACCCGGCGTCGGGCGGCGCGTGGTCGAGCCGCGATACTCGGTGGTCAGGCTGGTGCACGACACGCGCGTCCAGTCGTCCATGCCCTGGCGCACGATCGACTCGGTCATCGCGAAGCCGCCGAGATCGGGCGAGCCCGCGTTGTGGAGCTCGTACGGTGCGGCGCCGGACCAGACCGGGCGGCGCGAGTCGATCGGCGCCCACGCCGACGCGACGTCCGCACCGAGCGCGATCACGAGCGCGAGCGCGGCGAGCGCGCGGCGGTTCATCGCGCACCTCCGCCCAGCGCATCGCCGGTGGTCGGGTCGGTCTCGATCTGCTCGAGCGTCGCGCGCACGAACGCGAGGAAGTCGGCGAGGCGCATCGCGCGCACGCCGCCGTGCTCGATCGCCATCGGGCCGCTCGCCCACGACGCGAAGCCGATCGACGTGGTGTCGCGCACCACGACGTCGTCCGCGCCGGGCACGCCGCGGCGGATGCCGAAGCGCCCCTGCACCATCGCGAACGTGCGCAGCGCGCCCTCGGGCGTGCGGCGCAGGAACACGACGACCTCTTCGCCGCGCGCGTACTCGGGCGTGCCCGCGATGCGCATCGCGACCTGCGACGTGACGCCGCCGATCTCGTCGATGCGCACGAGCTCGCCGCCCGAGCCCTTCACCCACTCGCGCACGCGCAGCGTGGTGATCGTGTGCGGCTCGGCGCCGCCGTCGGGCAGCATCACGAGACGCGCGCCGACGTCCTCGACGACGCCGACGACGATCACGTCCGCGTCGCGCACCATCGCCTCGAGCGGCACCTCGACCATCACGGTCGCGCGCGCCCGTGGCTGGAAGAGAGTGGCCGCGACCACGATCGACAGCGCGGCGAGCGCGATGCGCGCCCCCGCCCAACGCAAGCTCCCCATCACGCCCTCCACCATCCCGCGGGCGCCGTCCCGCCCGCAGGAAAATTGCGGGCGGAACTCTATCAACTCCGTCAAGCGCCGCGAGAGCGCGTCCGCTCACTGCACGATCTGCGCGCTCAGCCCCCCGCGCGCGCGGAGAGAAGAGTGCCGCGCTCGATCACGCCCCAGCTCTTGTGGTTCTTGCCCGCGAGCTGCGTCAGGCCGAGCGCCTCGTAGAGCGCCGGGATGGCCATGAGCACGCCCGGCGCGGCGCGGAGCGCCTTCTCGAGCGCGTCGCGCACCTCCGGGAGCGGACGGTCGCCGGGGATCAGGAGCTTTCCGAACACGGCGCGATGCTCGGTGGGCGCTTCGTGCTCGTGCTTGGTGAGCACCTCGCCCGCCGCGCAGCGCGCGCAGACCTGCTCGACGCGCTGGCCGTGGACGTAGAGCACGACGCCCTCGGGGAGCTGCTCTCCGAGCGCCCTCACCTGCTCCTCGGTCTGCTCGAGGGCGAGGAAGCGGAAGCGACGCTCGTCGCCCGGCTTGAGCACCGCGAGCATCGGGAACACCGGCACCGCGCGGCCCTCGTGCGGGATCGTCCCGGTCGGCGCGGCGTCCCAGAGCACGACGTCGCCCCAGTCGGCGATCGCCTCGCGGAACGTCGGGCTGCGCACGACGCCGTGGAGCGGCGAGAGCGGCTGGACCCACACGCGCTCGAACGAGGCGGCCGCGTCGGGCACGAACGCCGCCAGGCCGTGCCCCGGGCCGCGCGTGGGCACGCGGAGCTGCGCGGGCGCCAGGTCGGGCACGAAGGGCAGGCGCTCGGGCGCGGCCTCTGCGGCGTGTCCCAGCGCGCGCAGGGCGGCCGCGGCCTCCTCGCCCTCGCCGGCGCCGATCGCGGCGCCCGCGAGGTGGAACAGCACCGGGCGGCGATCCCCGAGCTTCTCGCGCGCCTTCCGGAACGCCAGGAGCGCCGCGCGGAAGCGCCCCGCCCACTTGTGGCAGAGCCCGAGATCGACGAGCCACTCGCCGCGGGCTCCGTGGCGCGCGATCGCACGCTCGAAGGCAGCGGCGGCATCGGCGTCGCGCGCCGGTCCGAGACGTCGCAGCGCGTTCGCGTACGCGATCGTGAGCGCGCCGCCGCGATCGGCGTCGGCAGCGGCCTCGGGCGGGAGCGTCGCGAGCAGACGCTCCGCGTGCTTCGCCGCGACGCTCGCCGCGCCCTCGCCGATCGCCGGCTCGTCGAGCGGGCGTCGCTCGTCGACCCGCACCAGCGCGGTGATCGCCGCCGCCGCGAGCGCGGGATCCCCGGCGCCGAAATGCTCGAGGATCGCGGTGAGGTCCTCCACCGCGCCGGGCCGCGAGGGCGACGCCTGGAGGAGCACCGACCATGCGGAGGCGACCTCGGGGTCGCGCGTCAGCGAGGCGCGGAACGGTTCGAGGTGGGACCAGGCGGCGTCGGCGCTGCGCTCGGCGAGCGCGCGCTGCATGGCGGCCTCGAGCGCGTTGGGCTTGGAGGACATCGAGGACCGCGAGTATGGGGCGAGGCCGAGGCCCCGCCACCCGTGGTCACTGCTGGAGCGTCGCGGTGGTCTCGCCGCTGAGCACGCCCGGGCCGACGGTCACGCTCAGCCGGATCTGATCGCCCGCGCGATGCGCCGCGATCGCGGTGCGCAGCTCGTCGACGTTACGCACCGGCACGCCGTCGACGGCGGTGATGATGTGCCCGGTCCACGCCACGCCGAGGCGCGCGACGAGCGGAGGCGGCGGCTCGGCCGCGCCCAGCAGCCCGGCACGCTGCGCGGCCGAGCCCGGCATCGTGCGCTGCACGCGCACGCCGACGTAGCCGCCCTGATCCCAGTTCTCGCCGACGACGCCGAGGTCCATCTGCTGCGCCGGCGCGGGGTCCGGCGGCGTCGGGGTCGCCGCGGTCGCGGTCGTCGTGGTGGTCGTCGTCGTGGTCGTCGTGGTGCTCGCCGTCGCGGTGCCGGTGCGGCGCGTCTCGCGCACGCGATCGAGCACCTCCGAGACGTAGTTCGCGGGCACCGCGAACCCGATGCCGTGCGAGCCGCCGGTTCGCGAGAGGATCGCGGTGTTGACGCCGATCACGCGGCCGCGGCGATCCACGAGCGGTCCGCCCGAATTGCCCGGGTTGATCGGCGCGTCGGTCTGGATGAGCCGGCGCGCCATGCCGCCGCCGATGCCGGGCACGTCGCGGCGCGCGCTGACGATGCCCTGGGTGAGCGTGCCGTCGAGCCCGAACGGCGAGCCGAACGCGAGCACGGTCTGACCGACCTCGACGCGATCCGAGTCGGTGAGCTCGAGCGGCGGCGAGGGAACGGTGCCGCCCTGCACCTCGAGGATCGCGAGATCGTGGCTGGGATCGATCTCGATGATCGACGCGCTCAGCGTCGTGCCGCTGCCGAAGCGCACCTGCACGCGCCCGCCGCGCCCGCCGCCGGCCTCGACGACGTGCGCGTTGGTGATGATCCAGCGCTCGCGCCCGACGACGAAGCCCGATCCGCTCGACGGGCCCGCGACGACCGTCACGGTGCTCTGCTGGAGGCGGCGCGCGATCGCGATGCGGCGCTCCTCGGTCATCGCCTGCGCATCGGCCGGCGCGGGGAGGAACGTCGTGAGGGCGGCCGCCGCGGGCGCGCACGCGCTGAGGACGAGAGCGAGCGTGCGAGCCTTCCAATGGTCGATGCGGCGGCCAGGCGCGGTCATTCCAAACCTCCGGAGATGGTTCCCCACGGACACCGCGCGAGGCCTCCGACTTGGGCCGCCCCGGGGCTCCTCGACACGACAAGCGTACGCCGTTCCAAGTTCCCGCGCTCCCTGTCCCGACGAGCAGGAGACGCGCCTCCGTCGCGACCGGGTGACAGAGCGCTCTTGACCAAAGCGCCCGCGCCCCGATAGACGGGCGTGGCATGGCGGACGATCTCGGCGCGCGCCTGCTCCGCGCGGGGTTGGTCACCCGGGATCAGCTCGCCGAGACACTTGCGACCGCGCCAGCCCACGGCGGCGCGCTCGTCTCAGCGCTGGTCGCGCGCGGGGTGCCCGAGGACGCCATCGCGGGCTTCTTCCTCGCGGACGGATTCGGGCCGCTGATGGAGGCGGACGACCTCGCGAAGGCCGATCCGGGCGCGCGGAGGAGGCTCCCGGGCGCGATGGCGTCGGACCTCCTGGCGATGCCTGTGCGCTCGAGCCCGGCGGGTCTCGTGGTCGCGATGGCCGCGCCGTCGGACCGCCACGCGGTGCGGGAGATCGCGCGGGTCGTCGGGAGCGACGTGCTGCCCACCGTCGCGTGCGTGCGCGCCCTGCGTGCGGCGATCGGTGACGCGTACCCCGATCAGGCGAAGCAGGATGCCGCGGGCTCGGAGCCCCCGCTGGACGACCGCCCGACGCTCGTCGAGTCGGAGCCGCCGGTGCTCGAGCTCGTGCGGCGGCGGACGTCCGGGGAGACGCCGGCCGCGGGCACCGCGCCGCTCGGTCCGCGGCTGATCGTGGAGGACGACGAGCCCGCGCTCCCGCTGGTGCGCACGAAGCCGCAGCACACGCCGCCGCGCGGCGTCGAGGCGGTGCCGGCGCCGGTCGCGTCGAAGGTCGTGAGCAAGGCGTTCGCGCGCCCGGAGGGCGTGCGGCGCATGCAGATCCCCGCAGCCCCGGTGCGCCACGAGGGGCGCGGGACCGCGGAGTACCCGGCGATGAAGGACGACCCCGAGCCGACGTCGACGCCCTCTCCTCCGCCCTCGACGCCCTCTCCTCCGCCCTCGACGCCCGCGGCCGAGCCCTCGACGCCTGCGCCGCCGACGCCCTCGTCGCTCACGCCGCGCCCGACGAGCATCGTGCCGCCCGAGCACGAGCGCTGGGACTTCGGTGGCCCATCGAGCTCGTCGTCCCCCGCGCCGCCGCCGCGCAAGCTCACGCCGAAGGTCGGACCACGGGCGCGCAGCGAGCTCCCGAGCGCGCGCTCGACGCTTCCCGAGGTCGGCACCGTGCTCGCGGCGATCCGCGGCGCGCCGGATCGCGACTCGGTGGTCCGCCTCGCGTGCGAGGGCGCGGTGACGGTCGCGCGCACCGCCATCTTCCTCGCGCTGCGCAAGGGCGTCCTCAAGGGCTGGGAGGGCACCGGCGGAGGTCTCACCCACGACGCGGTGCGCAACCTGTGGATCCCGACGACGAGCGCCTCGATGCTCAAGGACGTCGTCGAGCATCGCGAGGCGTACGTCGGTCCGTACGGGACGGCGGTGGCCGACGGGCTCTTCCGCGCGGCGGTCGGCAGCCGCGGCGGCGACGTCGCGCTGCACCCGGTCGTCGTGAGCGATCACGTCGTGGGCGTGCTGTGCGCGGACGACGTGCTGCCGGTGCCCATCGCGCGACAGCGGATCGAGCTGCTCGCGCACGCGGTGGGCGAAGCGTTCAAGCGCATCATCGTGGAGCGCAAGGGCTGACGCCGACGCCCCGCGTGGCTCACGCGAGCTGCGAGTCGCGCAGCGAGAACGACGCAGCGTGCGAGCGCACGGTCCGGAGCAGCGCGTCGAGCGCCTCGGCCGCGTCCGCGAAGCGCGCGGCGGGGTCCCAGCGCAGACAGCGGGCGATCACGCGCCCCAGCGCGCCGAGCGTCGAGCCCGCGAGCGCATGGTCGACCGCTGCGTCCCCGAAGGACGCGACGTCGCGCACTCGCTCGGAGACGGGATCGGGGCGCGTCCCGAGGAACATCTCGTGGAGGATGACACCCAGCGAGTAGACGTCGGCGGCAGGCGTGCTCCCGCTCTCGAAGAGCGCCTCGGGCGCCATGTAGCAGGGGGTGCCGATGATCACGCCGGACCGCGACGGATCGTTCGCGTCGACGCCGTGGATCGGGCTCGCGAGCCCGAAGTCGACGAGGCGCACGCGCGGCGCGTCGGGCTCCTGCTCGATCAGCACGTTGCTGGGCTTCAGATCGCCGTGGACGAAGCCGCACCGATGCACCGCGCGCACGGCGCGCAGGACCTGGATCGCGAGATCGAGCGTACGCGCGCGATCGATCGTCGGATCGCGCAGCTCCTCGTCGAGCGAGCTGCCGTCGACCCACTCGAGCACGATCGCGGGCCCGGCTCGGCCGGTCTCGACGACGTCGAACACGCGCGGGACGCTCGGGTCGTCGATCAGCGACATCGTCCTGGCCTCGGCGACGAGCCGCGCGACGAGATCGTCGTGCGAGCGGATCCGCTGGGACTGCGCGACCTTGAGCGCCACCTGTCGCTCGTGTCGCAGGTCTCGCGCGCGGAACACGATGCCCATCCCGCCGCGGCCTGCGACCTCCGCTACGAGATAGCGAGCCGCGACGACCATGCCGGGGCGCACGAGATCGTCGCGATGCTCCGAGCGGCGTCGCTTCGGTGCGCGATCGACCTCGGCTCGAGCGACACGGCGATCACGGCCCGGCAGGAGGCGCGTCGTGAGCTCGCTGTCGATCGCGTCCATCCGACTCAGCACGCGCAACGCCTCGCACTGCTCGGGTCGGTCTTCATCGATGTTCGTCCCACCTTCGACTGGTGTCGATCGATTGGAGGGACGGCTCTGTCTCGTCGGTCGCGAAAGTGCGCTCGCGCACGCGCGCAGCGAGCGGATGACAGGACGAGCGTCGCGCGCGTACCGTCGGTTCGTGGCACGTCGTCGTAGGGTGTGGTCCGCGCTGCTCTTCGCGATCAGCGCGCTCGTCGGATGCGGATCGTCGATGCACGCGGGGTCGACCGCCGGCGGAGGCGACGAGCAGTGCGGTCGCTGCGAGGCGTGGAACGAGGCGGATCGCGTGTGCGTGCCGTGCCTCGGCCGCGACGAGCCCGGCAGCGAGTGCGTCTGCGGGCGCTGACTAACGCTGCGTGAACGCGTCGGCGACGCGCGAGGCCGCGACCGCCGCGGGGATCGCGCGCGATGCGACGTCGCGCTCGAGCTGCGTCGCGAGCGCGCGCACCGCGGGATCGGCGTGGAGACGGTGTCGCAGCTCGCTCTCGACCGCGCTCCACATCGCGGCGATCTCCTGATCGCGACGGCGGCGGTCGAGCTCGCCCACGCGCTGGAGCGTGTCGCGATGGCCTTCGATCGCGCGCCACACCGCGTCGACGTTCGTGCCTTCGAGCGCGCTCGCGGTGAGCACGGGCGTGGTCCACCCGGGCGTCGCGGGCGCGAGGTAGCGCAGCGCGGCCGTGAGCTCCGACGACGCGCGCTCGGCCGCGGCGATGCGCTCGCCGTCGGCCTTGTTCACGACGACGACGTCCGCGAGCTCGACGATGCCGCGCTTGATGCCCTGCAGCTCGTCGCCCGAGCTCGGCAGCCAGAGCAGCACGAACGTGTCGACCATCGCCGCGACCGCGGTCTCGCTCTGTCCGACGCCGACGGTCTCGACGATCACCACGTCGAACCCTGCGGCCTCGCAGACGAGGAGCGCTTCGCGCGTCTTGCGCGCGACCCCGCCGAGCGCGCCGCCGCTCGGGCTCGGTCGCACGAACGCGCGCTCGTCGCGCGAGAGCTTCGCCATGCGAGTCTTGTCGCCGAGGATCGATCCGCCGCTCTTGCTGCTCGTCGGATCGACGGCGAGCACCGCCACGCGCTTGCCTTCGCCCGTGAGCCGCGTGCCGAGCGCCTCGAGGAACGTGCTCTTGCCCGCGCCGGGCACGCCCGTGATCCCGACGCGGATCGCGCGGCCCGAGAACGGCAAGAGCCGCGTGAGCAGCGCCTCGGCGCGCGCGCGATGACGCGCGGCGTTGCTCTCGACGAGCGTGAGCGCGCGACCGAGGACCGCGCGATCCGACGAGCGCACTCCGTCGACGAGCTCGTCGATCGAGAGCTCGACGCGCATCAGTGCCCGAGGTGCTTGCCGAGCAGCGCGAGCAGATCCGCCGCGGCGTCCGGGATCACCGTGCCGGGCCCGAAGATCGCGGCGGCGCCCGCGTCGCGCAGCGACTGGTGATCCTGCGGCGGGATCACGCCGCCCGCGACGATCAGGATGTCCGCGCGGCCGAGCTTCGCGAGCGCGTCGCGCAGCTCGGGCACCAGCGTGAGGTGGCCCGCGGCGAGCGAGCTGACGCCGACCACGTGCACGTCGTTCTCGACCGCCTGGCGCGCCGTCTCGTCGGGCGTCTGGAAGAGCGGCCCGATGTCGACGTCGAAGCCGAGATCGGCGAACGCGGTCGCGATCACCTTCTGCCCGCGATCGTGCCCGTCCTGGCCCATCTTCGCGACGAGGATGCGCGGGCGACGACCTTCCTTCTCCTCGAAGCGCGCGGCGGCCACGCGGACGTCCTGCACGCGATCCTGCTGCGCGCCCATCTCGCCTCCGTACACGCCCGAGACGACGCGGATCTGCGCCTCGTAGCGACCGAAGACCTTCTCCATCGCGAGCGTGATCTCACCGACCGTCGCGTGCGCACGCGCGGCCTCGATCGAGAGCGCGAGGAGGTTGCCGTCTCCGCTGCGCGCACAACGCGTGAGCGCCTCGAGCGCGGCCTGGGTCCTCGCCTCGTCGCGCTCGGCGCGCAGCTTCTTCAGGCGCGCGATCTGCGCCTCGCGCACCGCGCGGTTGTCGACCTTGAGGATCTCGATCTCGTCGTCCTGCTCGGGGCGGAAGACGTTCACGCCCACGATCGGGCGCTCGCCGGAGTCGATCCGCGCCTGGGTCCGCGCCGCGGCCTCTTCGATGCGCAGCTTCGGGATGCCGGCCTCGATCGCCTTGGTCATCCCGCCGAGCTTCTCGATCTCCTCGATGTGCGCCCACGCCTTCTCGGCGAGCTCGTGCGTGAGGCGCTCGACGTAGTAGCTGCCGCCCCAGGGATCGATCGGGCGCGTGGTGCCGCTCTCGAGCTGCAGCACGAGCTGCGTGTTGCGCGCGATGCGCGCGCTCGCGTCGGTCGGCAGCGCGAGCGCCTCGTCGAGCGAGTTCGTGTGCAGCGACTGCGTGTGGCCCTGCGTCGCGGCCATCGCCTCGATGCAGGTGCGCACGACGTTGTTCCACACGTCCTGCGCGGCGAGCGACCAGCCGCTCGTCTGGCAGTGCGTGCGCAGCGCGCGCGACTTCACGTCCTTCGGATCGAACTTCGCGACGATGCGATCCCAGAGCAGGCGCGCGGCGCGCAGCTTCGCGATCTCGACGAAGAAGTCCATGCCGATCGCGAAGAAGAACGAGAGACGCGGCGCGAACTCGTCGACCTTCATGCCCGCGGCGATGCCGGTGCGCAGGTACTCGAGGCCGTCGGCGAGCGTGTAGCCGAGCTCGAGATCGGCCGTCGCTCCGGCCTCCTGCATGTGGTAGCCGCTGATGGAGATCGAGTTCCATTTCGGCATGTTCTTCGCGGTGTACGCGAAGATGTCGCCGATGATCCGCATGCTCGGTCCGGGCGGATAGATGTACGTGTTCCGGACCATGAACTCCTTGAGGATGTCGTTCTGGATCGTCCCCTGGAGCTCGGATTGCGGAACGCCCTGCTCTTCCGCGGTCACGATGAAGAGCGCGAGGATCGGCAGCACCGCGCCGTTCATCGTCATCGAGACGCTGATGCGATCGAGCGGGATCGAGTCGAAGAGGATGCGCGTGTCGAGGATCGAGTCGATCGCGACGCCCGCCATGCCGACGTCCCCGCTGACGCGCGGATGATCGCTGTCGTATCCGCGGTGCGTCGCGAGATCGAACGCGACACTCAGGCCGGTCTGGCCGGCGGCGAGGTTGCGGCGATAAAACGCGTTCGAGGCCTCGGCCGTGGAGAAGCCGGCGTACTGCCGGATGGTCCACGGGCGCTGCACGTACATCGTGGGGTACGGGCCGCGGACGAACGGCGCGAAGCCGGGCATCGAGCCGAGGTGCGGCAGATCGCGCGCGTCGTCGGGCCCGTACTCGCGATGGACCGCGATGCCCTCGGGCGTGGTGCGCACGACGGCGGGGTCGGCGGCGCGCGCAGCGGTCGCTGCGTCGTCGTCCCACGAGAGCGAGGCGAAGTCGGGGATGCGGCTCATGACGAGGCCTTCGCGAGGAGCGTCTCGGCGAACGCGACGACGTCGGCGCCGAGAAAGACGAACGCGTCGACACCCGCATCGCGCAGCGCCTGCTCGTGCGCGCCGGGCTTGGCGGCGACGCCGATGGCCTTGGCACCGGCCGCGCGGAGCGCGCGCACGGCGGCGGGGACCTCGACCGGCAGCGCGGCGTCGGGCGCGGCGAGGATCACGATCGAAGCGTCGCCGAGGGCATCGTCGGTGAACGCGACGACGTCGTCGGGGAGCCCGGAGATGGCGAGGATCTCGCGCGCGAAATCGACGCGCGCAGGCGGGCACGCGTCGAGAGTGATCACGCGCGCGGCATGGCGTCGGGCGCGCGCTCGGAGCGCCTCGAAAGCCGCCGAGTCATGCAGCGACCCGTGCTCGAGCGGCGGCGCGGGCTCCTTCGTCGGGAACCGGCTGACGCCGACGATAGGCTTACGCCGCGTCGCCACCGCAGCGCGACGCGCCGCGCTCGCGCGTTCGATGCGCGATGCACGAACCGCCGGCGTGTCTCCGCCTTCGCGCTCGATGGCACGGAACGACTCCCAACCTGCGCGCGTGAGCGAATCCGTGAGCGACTCGACGAAGTAGCTCCCGCGCGCGGGATCCGCGACCGCGCCGAGGTGCGACTCGAGCGCGAGCACGAGCGGCAGGTTGCGCGCGAGCCGGCCGGTGCGCGCCGCAGCCTCGTCGCACGCGACCGCATCGGCACCGCCGATCAGCCCAGCGGCGATCGCGAGCGTGCCGCGAAGGAGGTTGTTCGACGCGTCGAGCTCCGCGAGCTCGCGCGCCGACGTGCGCGCGGCGATGAACGGACGGCTCCGCGCGCCGCACACGCTCGCGATGCGATCGACGAGCCGGCGCAGCGCACGCAACTTCGCGATCTCACCGAAGAAGTCCGTGCCGAGCCCCACCGCGAACGTGGTCGCGCGGACGCACGCATCGACATCGAGCCCGCGTGCCTCGAGCGCGCGCAGCGCGCGGACCCAAGACGCGAGGGCGAGGCCGAGCTCGTCGACCGCGTCCACGCCGAGCTCGCGGTAGAACGAGACGTTGACGCCGAGCGCGGCACGACCGGCGCGAATCGCCGCCTCGATCTCGGCAGCGCGAAGCACGTCGACACCGGACACCGAGCGCACGTGCGATCGCGCGAGCGACGCGCCCTGCGTCCCGACCGCGAGCACCTCGAGCCCGTCGATCGCCGGCAGCTCCGGGATGTCCTCGAGCGGCGCGTCGAGCCATACGAACGTCGCGCCCTCACGGCGCTGCGCGTCGAGCGTCGCCGCATCGGCGCGGTGGAGCACCGGCCCGACGAGCGGGCTGCTCGGGGCCCACGGCACGCCCTCTTCGCTCGGTCGATCGCGCTCCGTGTAGAGCGGCTCGATCGCGATGCCCTCGAGCGTCGTGCCGACCAGCGAATCGAACGGCGCGCCCTTCAGCCCGCGTTCGACGAGGGCGCGCCAGCGCTCGAGATCCTGATCGGCGTGGCTCGTCACCGCTCCTCGTCGTCCTCGTCCGACTCGTCCTCGTCGGACGCGTCCCGATCGTCCTCTTCTTCCTCGCGCTCGTCGAGGTCGAGGTCCTCGTCTTCTTCGTCCTCTTCGGGCGCCTCGAGCTCGTCCTCGCCGATCTCGACGTCCTCGAGCGCGACGCGCTCGTCCGCGTCCTCGGCGGTCTCCTCCGCGAGGGCCTGCGCCTCTTCGTCGGCCGGCGCCTCGGGCTCGGCCGCGATCTCGCCGGCGCTGGTCGCCGCCTCCGCGACCTCGGCCTCGCTCTCCTCGTCCTCTTCCTCGCCGCCCTCGGCGCCCGCCGCGCCCTCGCCTGCGGCGGCCTGCTCCGCGCCCCCACGGCCGCGGCGACGACGACGACGACGACGCCCACCGCGCTCGCGATCGCCGCCCTGTTCCTGCTGGGGCTGCGCCGGCTGCATCGTCTCGGGCGTGGCGCCGACCTCGGTGGTGATCTCGGCCGCCTCGGCAGGCGCGGCCGCTTCTTCGGTCACGGCCTCGGGGCTCGGCTCGCGCTCCTTCTCGCGCCCGCGATCCCGGTCGCGATCTCGATCCCGCTCGCGGCGTTCGTCGCGCTCTCGATCTCGATCACGATCCCGGCGCTCGTCGCGATCACGACGACCCTCCTCGCGATCACGACGACCCTCCTCGCGATCGCGCTCGCCGCGCACGACCGGCTCGGGCCGGCCACGCAGCGCGTCGAGCAGATCGAGGTCGATCGCGGAGATCGGGATCGACACCGGCACCAGGCCGATGCGCCGCGACTCCATCGCCTCCGCCAGCGCGCCACCGTCGTAGAGCGCGACCGGCAGGGTGCCCGCGACCGCTGCTTCTTCACGCGCGCCCGGCGACACCGCGCCGGTGCTCACGATCCACGCCGTCGACGCGCTGCCGTAGTGGTGCAGCGAGCCGCGCATCTCGACGACCTTCTCGCGCGCGATCTCGCGCCCGTCGCGCAGGACCAGCACCGCGACGCGGGTCTCCTCGGGGCCGCGACGGATGACGCCCGCGAGGTGGATCTCCTGCGCCGAGCTGCCCGGGCGACGCACCGCGCGCAGCCCCGAGACGCCTTCCGCGTTGAGCCACGTCGCGAGGATCTCGACGAACCCGGCCGTCGGGAGATCCTGCAGCTTGCGGAGGAACGCGCGACGCACCTGGTCGCGCTGGCGCTCCGCGAAGCGCACCACGTCCTTCTCCTGGCGGACCGCGTCGCGCGGCAGATACCAGTCGACCAGCGCGACGCGCCCTTCGACGTAGCGGAAGCGAGCCCGCTCGTGGCGCTTCGCGTCGGCGCGGATCGCCGCCGCCACCGTCGGCGCCAGCGCGGCGGCATCACCCACGAGACGTCCGCGCCGCACGAGCTGCTCCGCGATCTGCGCGTAGCTCAGCGGCTGCATCTCGCCCGACGAGAGCACCGACCCGACCGCGTCGGCGAGGTCGCGCCCGAGCAGATCGTCCTGCGCGGGCTCACGCGCGAGATCCACCTGCGGCAGACGCCCCGGCCGCTCGCCCCGGTCACGGTCGCGATCCCGATCCCGATCCCGATCCCGATCCCGATCACGATCCCGATCGCGCTCGCGATGCCGGTCTCGATCGCGATCCCGCTCCCGATGCCGCTCACCGCGGTCTCGATCGCGCTCCCGATCGCGCTCGCGCTCACCGCCACCGCGGTGCTCGGCGCGCTCGCCAGCCTCGGCCTCGGCGCCGCCCTCTTCCTTGCCGCGACGGCGACGGCGACGACGGCCGCGACGGCCCTCCTCGCCCTCTTCTTCTTCCTCTTCGTCGAGCCCCGCGAGGATCGGCTGATCGTCGTCCTCTTCTTCGGGGAACACCTCGGCGCCCGGCATCGCGCGACGCGGCGCGACCGACGGCGGCGCGGCGACCACCGGCTCGGCCTCGCCGCCTTCGCTCGGCGGTGCAGCCTCTTCGGTGCCGACCACGACGGGCGCGCTCGACGTCGGCTCGGGCTTCTGCGGCGAGGGCGGCGGCAGCGCGCTCAGGTCGATGTCCTCGTCGGAGTCGGCCAGCGCCATCATCTCGGCGGTGAACTCGCGCAGCGCGAAGACGCCGGGCTTCACCTTCAGGATCGGCTCGTCGCCGCGGTCCTTCTTCACCATCGTCGCGAGCCGCGAGCTCATCGTGAGCTCCGGCGCCTTGCCGACGTGCGAGAGCAGGTTCCGCTCGATCGCGAGCTCGGTGATCTTCTTGTAGTGCAGGGGGCGGCCGACCAAGCGGAGGATCTCGACCGCAGCTTCGGTGAAAGTCATGGAGTCTCGGGGCTGCTCGGCAGGGCGGGGCGACTTCGGTGCACAACCGCTGCGCGAGGATGTTCCTGGAAGCGCCCGAGGCGCGAATCGTCGCGCGCGTCGAGCGCGGATCCGCGCCCGTTCGGGCGGCGCGACGCTAACAGAGGGGCTCGGACGACGCAACGGCGGGACACCCACGTGAGGGCCTGGGACCCACCCACTTCGATTGACAGGCGCGGGCCAGCGCCGTACCCCGCGCGCCGTGCTCACGAGGGTCCCCGTCGTCGCGGCCGTGCTCGCCCTGGTCCTGCCGGGGTGCTGCGTGAACCCGTTCGTCGGCACCGACACCCACGTCGCGCCCGACGCGCCCGGCAGCCCGGAGCGGGAGACGCGCGGCTCGCTCGAAGAGCACGCGCCCGCGCCCGATCCGCGCGACGGCGATCAAGACGGACCGGGCGCCGGGTTCGACATCCGACTGGTGCGCGTGCAGCCCGGCATCCACCTCGGCACCGAGCAGCTCTGCGACGTCGCGGCGGCAGGACGGCTCGAGCCGATCGAGCTCGACGAGCAGGGCGAGTCCCCGGAGCAGTACTCGACCGGCGCGACGCAGCGCATGTCGGTGCAGTGCATCGCGCCGACCGGAGCGAGCTGGGCCGATCTCGCGTTCACGCCGACGAACGTCTCGCACGCGCCGGAGGTGCAGCCCGGCGCGCGCGTGCGCGTCCGGATCCACAGCGCGGACTCGGGCTTCTTCGACTATCCGATCGTCGACTTCGTCGGCATCGCGGGACGCGCGCCGGAGCGGACCATCGAGGGCGGGCGCATGCTCGGCCCGACCGCGGTCCCGACGGGCTTCGATCTGCGCCAGATCGGCGGCGATCCCGCGCTCGTCGGCAGCACGCAGCAGTGCGCGGTGAGCCATGCCGGCGACATCGACATCCTCGAGGCGCGCGACGCGCGCCGTCGCAGCTATCCGGCAGGCATCCAGAACCGCATGACGATCAAGTGCCGTCACGCCGGCGGCGAGGAATGGGCGGACCTCGTCTTCATGCCGGCGCAAGCGCGCGCGGCGCTGCACGTGGGGCGCGGCGACGTGATCCCGGTGACGGTGGTCTCGCGCAGCGGTGGGTTCAGCGACTACCCGGTGCTCCAGTTCGCCGGTGAATGAGGGTTTGCCGGCGGAGGGGCGGTCTGATACCAACGCCGGCTTCGTCGATCAGGTGCAGGTTTTTTGACGGTGGTGATCGAGACGCGTAAGGGGTGGGCATCGGGCTTCGATCGCGTGTCCCCTCGGACGCGGGAGCGAGACCCCCGGAACCCCGGTTTCGCTTCGATTCCTGCAGATCTCGGCGGGTGGCGCGAGGTCTGCGACACCATCCCGCGCGGCCCAGCGCCGCGAACGGGCGCGGCTCGTCCATCGCGGACGGTCGCGCCTCGCACGGAGGAGCTCGGCGTATGAAGAGCGGTGGCAAGCAGTTCGGGCGCGTCGGTGTGCTGATGGGGGGCCTCGGCGCCGAGCGCGACATCTCGCTCGCGACCGGTGAGGCGATCGCGAAAGCGCTCGAGGAGCGCGGCCACGACGTGGTGCGCGTCATCGTCGATCGCGACGTGGACCGCGTGCTGCGCCAGACCCCGATCGACGTCGCGTTCCTCGCGCTGCACGGCACGTACGGCGAGGACGGCTGCATCCAGGGGATGCTGGAGATGATGGGCATCCCGTACACGGGATCCGGCGTGCTCGCGAGCGCGCTCGCGATGGACAAGCTGAAGAGCAAGGAGCTCTTCCGCCTCTACAACGTGCCGACGCCGCCGTACTACGTCGCGGAGTCGGATCAGCTCGACCGGCTCGAGGAGCTGCACGGCTCGTTCGGCTTCCCGGTGTTCGTGAAGCCGCGTCGCTCCGGGTCGAGCGTGGGCGCCGGCAAGGCGAACGACATGGCCGAGCTGCGGGCGCGCTGTGAGGATGCCGCTCGCTACGACCGGTCGATCCTCGTGGAGCGCTTCGTCGCCGGTAAGGAAGTGCGCGTCGCGGTGCTCGACGGGCGCGCGCTCGGTGCGATCGAGATCGTGCCGAAGGGCGAGTTCTACGACTACCGCAGCAAGTACTCGAAGGGCCGCAGCGAGTACCACTTCCCCGCGCGCCTCGCGCCGACCCGCTACAAGGGCGTGCTCACGCTCGCGGAGCGCGCGCACCGTGCGCTCGGCTGCGAGGGCGCGACGGGCGTCGATCTCCTCGTGACCGAGGGGGAGAACGAGTACGTGCTCGAGGTCAACACGATCCCGGGCATGACGCCGACGTCGCTCCTTCCGAAGATCGCGGCGGGCGCGGGCTACGACTTCGGGGATCTCTGCGAGGCGATCCTGTCGCGCGCGGCGCTCGGCGCGCCGTCGGACGCGGAGCGCGACGAGGACGGCGCGGTCGGCGACGGCGCGGCGGTCGTCGCGGCGGAGTGATCACTCGCGCGGTCGGATCTCGATCGCGTAGTCGCCGGCACCGCCGAGCGCGGTGATCGTCACGTCGAGTGTCGCGGGATCGCCGCAGCGCTCGACGCTCGGCGTGCGTGACTCGTCGCGTGAGACGTCGTGCACCTCGAGCGCGAGGCGCGCGATCGAGCCGGTCTCGGGGCGCGCGACGACGTCCACGCATCCGCGCGGGACGCGCACCCGATGTGCGGCGACCTCGCCGCGCGCCAGCGTCCCGCGCGCCACGCGACGACCAGCGCTCGCGGCGATCACATCGCGCGGCACGGCGCCGAGCCAGAGCCCGGCCGCGCCACCGAGGCGCTCGTCGTCGCCTTCGGCGATGGTGATCGAGACCACGCCCTCTGCGTCGCCGCTCCAGAGCTCGATCGCGCGCTCGACGTCCTCCGTCTCGCAGCGCTGCAGCACGTTCTGCGACGCGTCGGCGTCGGCGAGCGGCCGCCCCGCGAGATCGAGCAGGCGCATCGCGACGCTCGCGAGCGGCGCGCGCGGCGTCGCGATCACCGCGAAGCAGCGGCCCGCGCGAGCACGCAGCGGCACACGCACGCGCTGGTCGCGCGCGAGCGTGACCTCGAGCGGCGCTGCGGTGATGTCGAGGCCGCGACGCAGGAGCGCGATCTCGAGCTCGCCCCGCGCCTCGCCGTCACGCGCGACGCCCGGCGTGCCCCCGAGCTCGCGCGCGACGACGTGCAGCGCGTCGCTCGGGATCGCGAGCGACGAGACGAGCACCGCGCCCGAGCCGTCGTACGCGTCGAGCACGAGCCACGCGCGCGACGGAGTGCTCTCCGTCGCGCAGAAGACGATCGCGGGGTGCGGATCGGGCGCGACGTCCTCGGTGATCAGCGCGCCTTCGGGCGTGTAGAGGCGCGCATCGAGATCGCGCATGCCGCTGGACGCGAACGTGGCGAGCACCGCGCACGCGCCCGCGGGCAGCTCGAGCTCGAGCGCGCGTGAGCCGCGCGCGGCGAGGAAGAACCGCGCTTCGAGCGCGGTCGAGGGGGTCGCGTCGTAGGGCTCGAGCCGCGCCGAGAGCGCCCGAGCGCGTACCGCGAGCGCGTCGGGATCGCGCGACCACGCAGGCCCGGCGAGCTCGGCGTCCCTCGTGGCGCTCGGGGTCGTCGGCGCTTCGATGCGCGGCTGCGCGCCGCACCCGAGCAGCATCACGGCGATCGCGATCACCCGCTTCACGGAGCCCCCGTCACGAGCAGGAAACGTCCGGTCGCGTCCTGCGCGCGCACCTCGACCCGCAGCGTTCGCGCGTCGTCCGCGCACGACCACACGACCGGGATCGGGCCGCGATCCACCGAAGGCGCGCCCTCGTCCCATCCGACGAGCCGCCCCTGCGCGTCCGCGACGCGCACGTCGAGATCGCCGCCCTCGAGCTCGCGCGAGCGCAACGCCGCGATCGCGACGCATCCGGCGCCGGCCTCGACCTCGAACGCCTGCGCCCCGCGACCATCGGCGAGGCCCCACGCGATCGCCCGTGGCGTCATCCCGCGCGCGCGCAGCGTCGCCGCGAGCTCGACGCTCTCCACCGACGCGCGTGGATCCACGCGCGCCTCGTCGAGCGGCTCGCCCTCGACCACACGATGCCGCAGCGCGTACGCGCCCGTGCCCGCGCGCGCCTGCACCTGCACGACCACACTGCCCGCCGCGCCGGGGCAGAGGACGACGCTCGCGTCGCGCCTGCGCCGATCGTCGCGCGCGATCTCGCGACCATCCGCGCCGATCACCACGAGCGAGAGCGCGCGCACGTCGGGCCCGCCGATCGCGTCGATGCGATGACACCCCGCGCGATCGATCGCGACGCGATGCAGCTCGGTCGCGCCGGGATCGAGCCATCCGCGCGCTGCCGCGCCCACCGCGCGCCAGCCGATCGCGCGCGCATCCGCGTCGTCGATCGCGCGCTCGAGCGAGCGCATCGCGGGTGCCTCGCCCGCATCGGTCAGCGGTCGTCCACGCCCGGCGGATCGCGCGAAGCACGCACCGACCTCGCGGCCCAGCTCGGGCGCGCGCTCCGGCCCGTCGTCGATCGCGAGCACGCGGACCTCACCGCGCCCCGCGTGCACGTGCGCCACCGCGGCGACCACGAGCCCCTCGTCGCCGCACGCGCGCACCCAGCCCCAGGCGCGCGGCTCGACGTCCTCCTCGATCACGTCCCCGCTCGTCGTGTGCGCGAGCAGATCGACGTCGCGCACGCCCGCGCTCCCGAAGGCGAGGAACGCGACGCAGCCGTCGCGCGCGAGCCGATGCTCGACGACGTGGCTCTCGCGCTCGAGCAGGAACGCGCGACCGCTCGCGACGACCGGCAGCGACTCGCGCGCCGCGCGCTCGCACGCCTCGACGTCCTGCGCCCGCGCCTGCATCGCGAGCGACATCGCGACGAGGATCGCGACCGCAACCCTCAAGGCGCGCCGCCCTCGAGGATCGCGAACTGCACCTCGCCGCCGCCGTCGCCCGCGATCGCCTCGAGCCGCAGCGGCGTCTCGAGCTCGCCTGCGCAGCGCGACACCGTCGCGTGCGACGAGGGCCCGGCCTCGCTCGCGACCAGCGCGCCCGTCGGATCGCGCAGGAACAGATCGACGTCGTCCACGCCCTCCGCGCCCGCCGCCGCGATCGCGATGCAGCGCCCCGCGGGGATCACGACGTCGCGCGAGAACGGCGTCGAGTCCGCGAGGCTCGCGGCGAAGCGCTCGATCTCCACGTAGCCGCGCGCCCGCGGGCCCGCGGTCGCCTCCTCGAGCCGCAGCCCCTGCACGCCGGTGATCGCAGCGGGCGCGCCGAGCACCGCGAGCGCGTACCGCCCATCGCGTCCGTACGCCTTCACCGCGACGCGCAGCACCGTCGCCTCCGCGCGGCACGCGCGCACCCGCGCGGTGGCGTGCATCGCGGTGTCCGCGTCGAGCTCGCGACCGGTCGCGTCCGCCAGATAGAGATCCACGTCCATGCCGGCGTGCGACGCCGACGCGACGATCAGCGCGCACCCCGGCCCGGCCACGACCTCGTGCATGCGCGTCTCGCCCGGCGCGATCGACGCGTCGCGGCTCGCGAACACCGGCGCCGAGAACCCGCGCGCCGCGAGCTCCGCGGCGAGCACACCGAGCGCGACGTCGGGCGCCGCCGCCTCGCTCCGCTCCGCGTCGAGGGCGCCCGCGATCTCCTCGGGCTCCTGCCGCGCGAACCCCGCGGCGGGCGCGGCGAGCACCATCACGCCGATCGCGCCTTCTCCCTCGAACGCACGCGCCTCGACGATGAAGAGCCCCGATGCCTCGGGGCAGTGCTCGACGGTCGGCTCGGCGTCGGTCCCGAGATCGCGCCCGACCTCCACGCCACCGGGATCGAACAAGAAGAGGTCCACGTCGCGCGTCCCGGCGCCGCCGCGCGCGGTCGCGACGTAACACTGCCCACCCTCGAAGCGCATCGGCATGCGCAGCGCCCCGCCCTCGCCCACCCACTCCACGCGCGGCGCGTCGACCGGCGAGAGCCCGCGCGCCCGCAGCGCGCTCCGCGTCTCCGCGAGCCGCGCCTCGACGTCGGGGAACGGCACCCGCGGCGCGAGCACGTCGTCGAAGAGCCCCTCGAACCCGTCGCCCTCGCCGACCTGGCTGTGCATCTCCGCGATCGACACCGAGCCCGTGCCGTCGCGCGCCTCGATCGCCAGATAGAACGGCGCGTCGCGCCCGCCTCCGGGCTCGCGATCCGGGCACACGTGCACCAGACCGCCCTCGCCCGACACGTCGTCGCGCGCGGCCTCCTCGCCCTCTCGGTCGTAGAGCGTCAGCCGCAGATCGCGCAGCGCGCTGCTCGCGAGCGCGACGAACGTCGTGCAGCTTCCCACCTCGAGATCGAGCGGGAGCACCACGCCGCGATCCTCGATGACGAACACACGCGCCGTCGGGGATCGCTCCTCGTACCCACGCGCGACCATCCGCTCGCGAAGGCGCGCGTGACGGCGGCTGAGCGCGTCGAGCGGTCCTTCCGCGCGCGGAAGGCTTCCGACGATCGGCGCGTCCTCGTGCTGCGGCTCCTGGCACGCGATCAGCGCGCACACGAGCGCGGCGAGCCCCGCGCGTCTCACCCGGGATCCCGCTCCGTCGGCGCGACCGCGGGCGCGACGGCGCGCAGCACGTCGTCGACCCGGAACGCGATCCCCGTCGGTCCGCGGAACGTGCGCGTCGCGTAGAGCCCGCTCCCCGCGGACGCGCGCACCGCGACGAAGTACGTGCCGTTCTGCGCGGGGCAGAAGCGCAGCGCCGCGATCGGCCCCTGCTCCGCATCGCGCGCGACCTCGGCGCCATCACCGTCGAACACGCGCAGATCGAGCTCGCGCATCGCGCTCGATCCGACGCCGAGCGCGACGTAGCAGCTCCCCGTGCGCATCGACGTCGAGCGCACCTCGGTCGCCTGCTCGAGCAGGAACCCGCGCGTCGCATCTCCGTCGGCCGTGAACCCGCGCGTGCGGATCACGCGCGACGCGGACTCGAGCATCGTGTCGACGCGCGGAGAGCGGAACTCCGCAGCGCGCGGCGGCGCTGCGATCCCCGCGTCCGGCGCGGCCGTGCTCGTCCCACAGCCGGCGAGGACCAGCACGATCGCCGCGAGCATCCCGTCTGCGCGCATCCCGCGGACGGGGTTAGCACACGCATGCGCGCGCAGCAGAGCAGCGGGAGAACAGCGCTCAGCCCGGCGGGAGCTGCAGCGGCGCGCCGCCGCCCGCGGTGCCGCCTCGCCCGCGCTCCTCGATCTCCGTGATCGCCTGGTCGATCGAATTCCGCATCGCGCCGACCTCGGAGCCGCGACGACGACGCAGCGAGGGCACGACGAGCGCGTCGCCGACCTGACCGAGCGACTCGATCACGCGCTGCCGCACGTCGCGCGAGGGATGCTCGAGCAGGCGCACCAACGCGTCGACCTTCTCCGGCCCCTGCAGCGCGGCGAGCGACGAGACCGCCTCGACGCGCTCGTCGAGATCGTGCGCGTCGTTCCGCACGTACGCCTCGAGCGGCTGCACCGAGGACGCGTCGCGGATGCGCCCCAGCGAGCGGATCACGTCGAGCCGCACGCTCTTCTCGGGGTCGCCGAGCAGCCGGATCAGCGCCGGCGTCGCCCGGGTGTCGCGGATCACACCGAGCGCGAGCGCGGCCCACTGGCGCGCCGAGCCGTCGGCGTCCCCGAGCAGCTCGATCAGCGCGGGCACCGCCGCGGGATCGGGCAGGCGCCAGATCGCCGCCGCGGCGACGACCCGCACGTCGACGACCGGATCACGAAGCGCACGCACGAGATCCGGCACCGCATCGCGCGTCCCGAGCCGACCCAGCGCGCGCCCCGCCGACGCACGCACGCGCCAGTCGGTGTCGTTCCGGATCATCTCGCGGAGCACCGGCGAGATCTGCTCGCGCTGGCGATACGCACGACGCCCCAGCAGATCGGCCGCGGACGCCCGCTCCTCGGGCGATCCGTTCCGCAGCTGCGTCATGGCGGTCTGGTACTCCTCGTCGCTCATGCTCTGCGCATGCACGACCGAGGGTGCGATCGCGATCGTCGCGGCGACCCCGCACGGGACGCCCATGCACAACGCGGCCGCGATCACGAGACGCCGCGCCCACGTCCCGGGCGTCCCACGGCGCTCGATGGGTCGCGACCCCACCTCGCGCGACGAGAGCATCGTGTTCGAAAGCATCGTGTCCCCCATCGCCGGGACGCGGTGCATCGACGAGCGCTCGGCTCGAGCGGCGTCCCCGGTGCGATGGTACCACAGACGCCTTCGCGCCTTGGGTGATTCACCGACGCGCGGGAGCGACGCGTTCGCGGCCGTCCGGCGCGAACGACGCGGACCTCACCGCGTCCTGCAGCTCGGGGAACGCCGAGAAGTGCCGCAGCAGCACGAGCGCGCGCTCCTGCAGATCGTCGACCGCGGCCTCGCGCTCGGCGCCGAGCTGCGCCGCGCGCTCCCGGATCGCGCCGAGCTCGATCTCCAGCTCCGCGCCCGACGTGCCGAGCCGTCCTTTCAGCTGGGAGATCTGGAACCGCAGATCGTCGCGCTCTCGCTCGCACACCGCGATCTCGCGGAGCGCGGTCGTGACCTGTGCATCGATCTCGATCCACTGCGCCGCGATCCCGCCCACCTCTCGAAGCGTGGACGCGCTCTCGCGTGACACCGTGGCGCCGAGCGTGTGCAGGCCGCGCATCATCCGCGCGAGCTTCGCCTCGCTGTCGACGAGACGACGTCGCGCGTCCGAGAGCACCGACGCGAGCTCGTCGAGCCTGCCGAGCGTGCGCGACTCGTCGCGCCCCAGCTCGCCGATCGCGCGCCCCACGCGGAGGCGCGTCGCGCGCGACGCCGCTTCGCGCTCCTTCGCCTGCTCGGTCACGCCGTGCAGCTCGCGCTCGAGCGTGCGCACCTCGGCGATCCGCGACTGCAGCGCGTCGATCGAGGGCACGATCCACTCGGGCTCGGTGTGCCCCGGGTACGCGCGCGAGACCATCTGCCGGAACACCGTGACGCGCTGCTCCCACGTGCCCGGCAGCACCGACGCGACCGAGTCCGCCGGCAGCGAGAGCGACGGCACGCGCGGCGCGGTCTCGCGGTTGATCAGCGTGTCGCTCCCCGGCGCCGCGCTGCGCGGCGCGGGCAGGCGATCCGCGATCCGACGCAGATCCTCGAGCAGGTGGTACGCGTCGCGGTGCCTGCGCTGCGGCTGCTTGTCGAGCAGCTTCGCGACGACCGCGTCGAGCTCGGGCGGCACTCCCGGCGCGCGCGTCGACGGCAGCGGCGCGGGCTCGCGCATGTGCTTCAGGATCAGATCGGGCGTCGTGCCCTTGAAGGGCGGCGTCCCGGTCAGCATCTCGAACAGCACGCACCCGAGCGCGTAGAGATCCGCGAGCCCGGTGAGCGGCGCGCCGCGCGCTTGCTCCGGCGCCATGTACTCGGGCGTGCCGAACACCGCGCCGCTCGCGGTGAGCCGCAGCTCGCCCTTCATGTGCGCGAGCCCGAAGTCGAGCAGCTTCACGAAGTCGCGGCGCGTCGCGTCGGCGACGAGATAGATGTTCTCCGGCTTGATGTCGCGGTGCACGACGTCGAGCTCGTGCGCCCGCGCCAGCGCGCTCGCGCACTGCATCGCGATGTCGATCGATCGCGAGACGCCGAGCGGACCGCGCGCGATCTCCTCCGCGAGCGCGATGCCCTGGAGGAACTCCATCACCAGGAAGACCTGCCCGTCGGTCTCCCCGAAGTCCATCACGTCGATGATGTTCTCGTGATCGATCCGGTTCGCGGCCTTCGCCTCGCGAAGGAAGCGCTGCCGGTTCGTCACCTCCGCCGAGAGATCGGGCAGCAGGAACTTCAGCGCCACGTCGCTCGCGCTCGACGCGTCGCGCGCGCGGTAGACCACGCCCATCCCGCCCGCGCCGATCTTCTCGACGACGAGGTAGCGTCCGACGATCGTCCGGCCGAGCAGCGGATCGGGCAGCTCGAGGAGGCGCCCGCCGTCGAGCGGGCACGTCGTCGGCGTGCCGCGATATCGAGCGCCGCAGAGCTCGCAGATCCTCACGCGGTCTCCCTCGCCCGGCGACTCCTGCGTCCGGAAACCGTCGCCGGGAGGTCAGGGTACATTCTCCCGCAGCGCGCGGGCAATCTCTGCACGGGAGATTCTTGACAACGCCGATGGGGGAATCCAAAACGGTCCCTTGGCTCCGCATTTCTCGCGCGAAAGCGCGCGGTTCGGAGCTCCGATTCCCACAAGGAGCGGCGGTGAAGCTCTCGAACAAGGGCCGTTACGGCGTCCGCGCGATCTTCGACATCGCCTTCCACAACGAGGGGCGCGCCACCCAGAT
This sequence comes from Sandaracinus amylolyticus, assembly GCF_000737325.1. Classification (NCBI taxonomy): domain Bacteria; kingdom Pseudomonadati; phylum Myxococcota; order Polyangiales; family Sandaracinaceae; genus Sandaracinus; species Sandaracinus amylolyticus. Next base: position 4,558,559 of record NZ_CP011125.1, on the reverse strand, counting down.
CAAGGAGATCGCGGAGCGCCAGGCGATCCCGCCGCGCTTCCTCGAGCAGATCTTCCAGGACCTCAAGCGCGCGGGGCTCGTCGCGTCGCGCCGTGGTCCGCGCGGCGGGTACCAGCTCGCGAAGGCCCCCGCCGAGATCCGCCTCGGCGACATCGTGCGCGCCCTCGAGGGCCCGATCGCGGTGTCGGCCCCGAAGGACGATGCGAGCGCCCAGGAAGGCGACGCGACGAGCCGTCAGGTGACCGAAGAAGCCTTCGCCGAGGTCAGCAAGCGCATCGAGGCGTGCTTCGACGACGTCACGATCGAGGATCTCTGCGAGCGCGGCGAGGCGCTGGGGTATCGCCGCCGTCCGCCGAGCCGCTACGTCTACGTGATCTGAGATGGAGCGGCGGAGCGCGCGCGAGGTCGCACCGGTCGTCGACTCGGTGCTCGATCTGATCGGCGAGACCCCGATGGTCCGGCTGCGACGCATCGCGCGCGGCGGGAACGTCTGGGCGAAGTGCGAGCACCTGAACCCGGGCGGCTCGGTGAAGGACCGCATCTGCCTCGCGATGATCGAGCGCGCCGAGCGCGAAGGACGGCTTCGTCCCGGCGACACCGTGGTCGAGCCGACGAGCGGCAACACGGGCATCGGGCTCGCGCTCGTGTGCGCGACGAAGGGCTATCGCCTCGTGCTCACGATGCCCGCGAGCATGTCGCTCGAGCGTCGCCAGCTGCTCAAGTCGTACGGCGCGCAGATCGTCCTCACAGAGCCCGAGCGCGTGATGGAGGGCGCGATCGCCGAGGCCGAGCGCATCGCGCGCGAGCGCGGCGCGTTCATGCCCTCGCAGTTCGACAACCCCGCGAACCCCGCGGTGCACGAGCGCACCACCGCCGACGAGATCCTCCGCGCGATGGAGGACGAGCCGATCGACGCGCTCGTCGCCGCGGTCGGCACCGGCGGCACCGTGAGCGGCGTGGGGCGCGCGCTGAAGCAGCGCTGGCCCGACGTGCGCGTGATCGCGGTCGAGCCCGAGGCGAGCCCGGTGCTGCGCGGCGGCGTCGCGGGCCCCTCGAAGATCCAGGGCATCGGCGCGGGGCTCGTGCCGGGCAACTTCGATCGCCGCGTCGTCGACGAGATCCGCGGCGTCGACGATCGCGTCGCGTGGGACACCAAGCTGCGGCTCGCGCGCGAAGAGGGCCTGCTCGTCGGGATCAGCGCGGGCGCGAACGTCGCGGTCGCGATCGACGTCGCCGAGCAGCTCCGGAGCGTCGTGCGCGATCGCGAGCCGAACGTGATCACGATCCTCTGCGACACCGGCGAGCGCTACTTCTCGCTCGAGGCTCACTTCGCCTCGTCCGACAGCCATGCCGAGTGAGCGACACAGCGTGCTCGTGATCGGCGCCGGCGGGCTCGGGTGCGCCGCGGGGATCGCGCTCGCGCGCAGCGGGCTCGAGCTCGACGTCACGCTCGTCGATCCCGATCGCGTCGAGCGCAGCAACCTCCACCGCCAAGTGCTCTTCGACGATCGCGACGTGGGCCACTCGAAGGCCGAGCGCGCCGCCGAGAAGCTGCACGCGCTGTCCGGCGGCGCGATCACCGCGCGCGGCGTGATCGATCGCGTCGACGTGACGAACGCCGAGCAGCTCGCGCGCGCGCACGACGTCGTCGTCGAGGGCACCGATCGCCACGAGTCGAAGTTCCTCGCCGCCGACGCCGCCGCGCTCGCGCGCACGCCGGTCGTGCACGCGGGTGTCGTGCGCTGGGCGGGGTGGGCGATGGCGAGCACGCCGTTCGAGAGCGCGTGCTTGCGCTGCGTGTTCGAGGACGTGCCGAGCGGCGAGGTCGAGACGTGCTCGGAGGCCGGCGTGATCGGCCCCGCGGTCGGCGTGATGGGCGCGCTCGAGGCCGCGCTCGCCGTGCAGATCCTCGAGGGACGCCGCGAGGTCGCGGGCGTCCTCCATCGCTTCGACGCGCGCACCGCGAGCGCGCGCACCAGCCGCGTGAAGTCCCGCGCGAGCTGCCCGCTCTGTGGAGAGCGCGCGACGATCCGCGCGCTCGATCGAGAACGCTACGCCGCGCCCGCGTGCGCGACGTGATGGAGAAAACAGCCATGACGATCAAGGTCCGCATCCCCACCCCGCTCCGCACGCTCACCGGCGGTCAGGACGAGGTCAAGGCCGAGGGCACCACGGTGCGCGCGGTCATCGATCACCTCGAGGCGCAGTACCCCGGCCTCAAGGATCGCGTCTGCGACGACAAGGGCGTGCGCCGCTTCGTGAACGTGTTCCTCAACGAAGAGGACATCCGCTTCCTCGACGGCCTCGACAGCGCCGTGAAGGCCGGCGACTCGGTCGAGATCATCCCCGCGATCGCCGGCGGGTGATCGTCGATGCTCGCGCGATCGCGTCGCATCGCGGACGTCACGGAGGCGGTGGGCAACACGCCGCTCGTGCGGCTGCGTCACCTCGAGGCGAAGGAGTGCCCGGGCGTCGAGCTCTGGCTGAAGCTCGAGTACTGCAACCCGGGCGGCTCGGTGAAGGATCGCCCTGCTCTGCAGATGATCCGCGATGCGATCGCGAGCGGTCGCCTCACCCCCGACAAGATCCTGATCGACAGCACGAGCGGGAACACCGGCGTCGCGTACTCGCTGTTCGGCGCGGCGCTCGGCATCCGCGTGCAGCTCGTGATGCCGAGCAACGTGTCGCAGGCGCGCAAGGACATCACGCGCGCGTTCGGCACCGAGCTGATCCACAGCGATCCGATGGAGGGCTCGGACGGCGCGATCCGCCTCGTGAAGAAGATCGTGGACGAGAATCCGGACCGCTACTTCTATCCGGATCAGTACTCGAACGCGTCGAACCCGCGCGCGCATTACCTCGGCACGGGGCGCGAGATCCTCGAGCAGGTCGGCGATCGCCTCACGCACTTCTGCGCGGGGCTCGGCACGACCGGCACGATGATGGGCACGACGCGCCGCCTGAAGGAGCGCTCGCGCGCGATCCAGTGCGTCGCGCTCGAGCCCGCCGAGGCGATGCACGGCCTCGAGGGGCTCAAGCACATGGGCAGCTCGATCATCCCGCCGATCTACGACCCGACGATCTTCGACGAGATCCTGCCGGTCCCGACCGAAGAGGGCTGGGACATGGCGGACCGCATCGCGCGCGAAGAGGGCCTGCACGTCGGGCACTCGACGGGCGGCAACGTGTGGGGCGCGATCCAGCTCGCGAAGCGCGTCGAGCGCGGGTGCGTCGTCACCGTCGCGTGCGATCGCGGCGATCGCTACTTCGCGCCGATGCGATGGGAGAAGCGCTATGCCTGGTGAGAAGCCGTGGATCGAGGGTGACCTCGCGATCACGAAGAGCGCGATCGACGCGATCTACGCGCACGCGAAGGAGACGTATCCGAGCGAGTGCTGTGGGTTCGTCTCGGGCCCCGCGGAGGACGCGGCGCGCTGCGACGAGGCGGTGCGCGAGGTGAACGAGGCGGACAAGTACCACCGCCTCGACCCGGAGCGCTTCCCGCGCACGTCGCGCACGTACTTCAAGATCCACGAGCTGCGCGCGGCGCGCGCGTTCGAGCGCGGCGAGGCGAGCGGCAGGCCGATCAAGGTCATCTACCACTCGCACTGCGACGCGGGCTCGTACTTCAGCGCCGAGGACGCGGCGACGTTCGCGTCGGAAGGCGCGCTGATGTGGCCGTGCGCGTTCGTCGTGGTGAGCGTGATGAACGGCGAGCCGAAGGGCCATCAGCTCTGGGTGCACGTCCCCGGGACGAACGAGTTCCGCGAAGCGCCGATCCGCACGATCGACGGCTGAGCCGCGCGAGCTCGGGCCGCGACAGGAGTGCTCGCGGCGACGGGCGTGTCGGGCACGGATGGGCGCTGGCTGCGCAGTGAGCCGTTGAATTCGGCCGGAAAACGCGATTCTGCGGCGCCGGATCGCCTCCAGCGCGCGCTGGACGCGATTCCGCGCAGCGGAATTGGCTCCAGTGGCCAGAAGAGCCAATTCTCGCGCCGCGAATCGCGGTAATTCCGCCCCGACTGCGTGTCGCGGATCGCAGATCGCCTCCGGGGCGCGCCGGAGGCGATTCGGCGGCGTGACATCGCGTTCTCGGCGCCGAGGAAGCGACTCGGCGCCCCGACGTCGCGTGCGCGCTGCGCTGGACGGGTGCGGGCGGCGGCGCGGCGCCGCTGGGAGACCGCGGCGCGGCGTGGCCCCAAACGCATCGCCCCAAACGCATCGAGCCCGCGCTCCCTTCGGGAGGCGGGCTCATCTCGCCTTGCGGCGGGACTGCGATCCCCTCGGAAGGGATCAGCTCTGGGGCGCCGCGTCCTGCTCGACGTTGCGGCTCTGCTTGAGGCGGGCTGCCTTGCCCTCGAGCTCGCGCAGGTAGTAGAGGCGGCTGCGGCGGACGGCGCCACGGCTCACGATCTCGAGCTTCTCGATGCGCGGCGAGTGCTGCGGGAAGATGCGCTCCACGCCGACGCCGAAGCTGACCTTGCGGACGGTGAACGTCGCGCCGATGCCGCCGCCGTTCTTGCGGATGACGACGCCCTGGAAGACCTGGACGCGCTCCTTCTCGCCCTCGCGGATGCGGTAGTGGACGCGCACCTGGTCGCCGGCGCGGAAGGTCGGGAGCTGCCGCTGGAACGCGGCCGCGATCGCGGTGATCTTCGGAACGGTATTGGACATGTCGGACGACTCTCGAAGGGGCGCAGTGACTAGCATCGCGCCCTTGCTCAGTCAATCGCGAGAGCCCAAACACAGCCACACCATGCTCGAGATCGGACAGCAAGCCCCCGCGTTCTCCGGACGCGATCAGAACGGCCAGGACGTGCGCTCCGAGGATCTCCTCGCGAAAGGCCCGGTCGTTCTCTACTTCTACCCGAAGGACTTCACGCCCGGATGCACGCGCGAGGCGTGCATGTTCCGCGACGCGTTCGAAGATCTCCAGGGGCACGGCGCGACGATCGTCGGCGTCAGCGCGGACAGCGGAGAGAGCCACAAGCGCTTCGCCGAGCGCTACCAGCTGCCCTTCTCGCTGCTCTCCGATCCCGATCGGAAGCTCGCGCGCGACTACGCGATCGTGCGCCCGCTCGGGCTCGGCGCGCGGCGCGTGACCTTCGTGATCGGGCGCGACGGGAAGATCCGCGGCGTGTTCCACCACGAGATCTCGATGTCGCGCCACGTGACCGACGTGAAGGATCTGCTCACGCGGATGCAGGGCGACACGAGCGCGACGGCGGCGCGCTGATCAACGATCGCCGAGCAGGCGATCGAACGTGATCGCGGCCGCGGCGCGCACCGAGAGGTGGTTGTAGTCCGAGCCCGGCTGGATGGGCGCGAGCACCACGTCGGCGCGATCCATCAGCGTCGAGTGCAGCCCGTGCGCGGTCCCGAAGAGGATCAGGACGGGCCGCGCGCTCGACGCGAGCAGCGCGCGGCCGTCGGCCCACGACGTGAGCGTCTTGCCGGGCGGCGCCTTCGCGGCGGTCACCCAGAGCGCGGGCGCGCTGCCCTCGCGCTCGGTGATCGCGGCGATCGCGGCGTCGACGCTCTCGATCGGCGCGCAGATCGACAGCGCGCGCGTGCGCTCGGGGACGCGACGTGCGCCCGCGCCGTGCGCCCAGTGATCGAGGATGCGCTCGACGAGGAGGCGCTGCGCCGCGATCGGCGACACGACCCAGTAGCCGGCGAGCCCGAACGTGCGCGCGCTGCGCGCGAGATCGTGCACGTCGACGTTGGTGATCGCCGACGCGATCGGGTGCCCCGCGCGATCGCGCACCGGGTGATGCACCAGCGCGCAGTGCACACGCGCCGTCACGCGCCCTCTCCTTCGCGGCGGATCGCGTCGAGCAGCTTCTGCTCTTCGGCGTCGGGCGGGAACGTCTCGAGCAGATCGGGACGCCGCGCGAGCGTGCGGCGCAGCGACTCCTTCTTGCGCCACTTCGCGACCTGCGCGTGGTGCCCGCTGAGCAGCACGTCGGGCACCTTCTCGCCGCGGAACTCCGCGGGACGCGTGTAGTGCGGGTACTCGATGCGGCCCTGGGAGTGCGACTCCTCCCCGATCGACTCGGGGTTGCCGAGCACGCCCGGGAGCAGGCGGCCGACGGCCTCGACGATCACCATCGCGCCGACCTCGCCGCCCATGAGCACGAAGTCGCCGAGCGAGATCTCGCGATCGACGCGCGTGCGCGCGCGCTCGTCGACGCCCTCGTAGCGGCCGCACACGAGCGTGAGCGCCTTCTGCGTGCTCGCGAGCTCGCGCGCGACGCGCTGCGTGAACGGCTCGCCCTGCGGCGTCAGCAGGATGCGCAGCGGGCGCGCGCCGCCATCCTCGCGCGTGGCTTCGCGCGCCTCGGCGGACTCCATCGCGTCGACCAGCGGGCCCGGCATCATGACCATGCCGCTGCCGCCGCCGTAGGGCGCGTCGTCGACGGTGCGGTGGCGATCCTTGGTGAATTCGCGCGGCGTGATCGGGTGGATCTCGATCGCGCCCGACTCCACCGCCTTGCCCACGAGCCCGGTGCGCACGAACGACTCGAGCATCTCGGGCAGCACGGTGACGACGTAGAAGCGCATCTTCATCCTGCGGCGGGGTCGACGGGCTCGAAGTCCGCGGTGTGCGCGACCTCGATGCGGCCACCCTCGACGTCCACGTCGATCACGTAGGGCTCGATCAGCGGGATCTCGATGACGCCGCGCGCGGTCGGGACGCGCAGGCAGTCGACGCTCGGATACGCGAGCACTTCGTCGACGACGCCGAGCTCCACGCCGTCCTCGATCACCCGCAGGCCGATCAGATCGACGTGGTAGACCTCGTCCTCGTCGGGCTCGGGCATCCACGCGCGGCGCGCCGCGATCTCGGCGCCTCGTAGCGCCTCGGCCTGCTCGACCGTCGTCACGCCCTCGAGGCGCAGCACGTCGGCGTCGCCGCTGCGCTTGCTGCCGAGCACGGCGTGCTCGCGGTCGCCGGACTTCGCGCGCACCACGACGCGCTCCAGCTCGAGCAGGAGCGGCGAGTCGGGGTTGAAGCGGTGGACGCGGACTTCGCCGCGCACACCGTGCGGTCGCGTGATCGCGCCGAGGACGACGAGGTCGTCGCTCTCGGCCCGCAGGTCGCGCCCCACGGTGGTCGCCTCGTTACTCGAGGATCTCGAGGATCGCGCGCTTGCGCAGGCGCGCGGAGGTCGCGGCGAGCAGCGTCCGGATCGCACGCGCGGTGCGCCCGTCCTTGCCGATCACCTTGCCGAGGTCGTCCTCGGCGACCGAGAGCTCGTAGACGGTCGCGCGATCGCCGTCGACCGCTTGCACGCGCACCTCGTCGGGCTCGTCGACGAGGTTGCGCGCGATGAACGTCAGGAGCTCTTCGAGCTTCGGCTCGTCCATGGACGACGAAGCGCTCAGGCGATCGCCTGGGTCGCGCGGCGGTAGTCGTTCAGCACGTGGCGGACGCGCGTCGACGTCTGCGCGCCCACGCCGACCCAGTGGTCCACGCGGCTGAGGTCGATGCGCGCGCTCTCGATCGGCTTGGCCGGATCGTACGTGCCGACCTGCTCGAGGAAGCGCCCGTCACGCGGGTTCTCCGAGTCCGTGACGACGACGTGGTAGTAGGGGCGCTTCTTGGTGCCGAAGCGAGCGAGCCGGATCGTGACCATCGATATGCCTCGAGAACAGAGCGTCTAGAACGCAGAAGCGCCCAGGACGGGCGCCGAAAGGGTCGCGAAAGCTAGCGGAGGGTCCTCGGAGCGTCAAGGACGTGCCCCGTGAGCGTAGGTGGTCAGCGCGGTGGCCAGGCGCTAGAACGGGGCGCGATGTCGATTGCCTCCGGCTCTCGCCGCGCGATGCTCGTCGGTCTCGTCTCGCTGATCGCCCTCACCCTCGCGGGCGCATCCTGCTCCGGCGGCGCACGCGAGACGACGCCGAGCGCGCCCGAGGTCGCCGAGGCCCGGCTGCCGCGCACGGATCTGCGGCTGCTCGTGGTCACCGACATGATGGGCTACCTCGAGCCCTGCGGCTGCACGAGCCGTCCGCTCGGCGGGATCGATCGCCTCGCGGCGGCGGTCCGCGCGCAGCGCAGCGGCGACGTGCCGACGCTCTTCCTCGCGGCGGGCGATCTCTTCTTCGACGGGACGTCGCACGGGGTCGAGGCCGCCGAGGCGGCGACGCAGGAGATCTGGAAGGCGGAGACGATCGCCGACGTGCTCGGCGGGCTCCAGCTCGCGGCCGCGGTGCCCGGGCCGCTCGATCTGCGCTTCGGCGCGAGGACGTTCGATGCGCTCGCCGAGCGCGCGTCGTTCCCGTTGCTCGCAGCGGGCGTGCAGATCGCGCGCGACGCCGCGGATCCGAGCACGCCCGCGGCCGCGCCGCGCGCGCTGCAGTCGCGCGTCGTGCGCGAGGTCGGCGGGGTGCGCGTCGGGATCGTCGGGCTCTCCGAGATGACCGACGTCGCGGGCGTGATCGCGAGCGAGACCGATCTCATGGAGGCCGCGCGTCGCGAGGTCGCGGCGGTGCGGAGCGAAGGCGCGCAGCTCGTGGTGGTGCTCGCGCGCGCGCAGCGGCGCACCGTGCGGCGCATCGCGAGCGACGTGGAGGGCATCGACTTCGTGGTGCAGGGCGGGCTCGACACCGCGGAGCCGCACCTGCCCGCCGACACCGGCGCCGCGACGATCCTCCACGCATCGCACCACGGGCAGGGCCTGCTCGTCGTCGATCTCGCGCGCGGTGAGCGCGGCGTTTGGATGGACGCGAGCACGTGGACGCGCACCGCGGAGCGCGATCGGCTGCGCGCCGAGGCGGACACGCTGCGCGCGCGCATCGGTGAGTGGGAGCGCGATCCCAACGTCTCGGAGGCCGACGTCGTGCAGCAGCGCGCGCGCCTCGCCGAGCTCGAGGAGCGCATCCGCGCGGTCACGCGCGCGCCCGAGGTCGTAACGCCGGCGTTCGCCGCGCGCTTCGTCGAGCTCGCGCCCGAGGCCGAGCGCGACGCGACGACCACCGGCGTGCTCGATCGCTACTTCCGCCGCGTGAACGAGCACAACCGCGAGGCCTTCGCGTCGCTCGTGCCGCGCCCCGCGCCCGAAGGTCAGCCGAGCTACGTGGGCACCCAGGCGTGCGGCAGCTGTCACGCGGAGGAGCTCGCGTGGTGGCGCACGACGATGCACGGCCAGGCGTACCGGACGCTCCAGGAGCGTCACAAGGAGTACAACCTGAGCTGCGTCGGCTGCCACGTCACCGGGTACAACCAGCCCGGCGGATCGACGGTCGCGCACGTGGGCCCGCTGCAGGACGTCGGATGCGAGAACTGCCACGGGCCGGGCTCGCAGCACGTCGCCGATCCGCAGGGCGCGCTGGTGAACGTGCGGCTCGACGCGCCCGAGGAGGTCTGCGTGCGCTGCCACAACACCGAGCACAGCGACCGGTTCCACTACCCGACGTACCGACGGATGATGATGGCGCCCGGGCACGGAATGCCGTCGGCGCCGGCGCAAGGCGCCGCCGCGGAGGGGAGCTGACGTGCGCGGCGCGCTCGTCATCGCGGCGCTGATGCTCGCGGCGTGCGGCGCGCAGCGAGCACGCAGCGAGCACGCGAGCGACGACACCACGACGACCAGCGCGACACCGGTCGTGCTCCCGGTGAGCGACTGGCGTGCGGCCTACGTCGATCGTCGCGCGCTGCGCACGATGGAAGGCGCGGCGAGCTACTACCACGACTCGCTCGCGGGCCGGTCGACGGCGAGCGGCGAGCCGTACGATCCGACCGAGTACACCGCCGCGAACCGCACCCTGCCCTTCGGCACCGTGCTGCGCATCGTGCGCATCGACACCGGGCGCTCCGTGATCGTGCGGGTGAACGACCGCGGGCCCTTCGGTCGTCGCCGTCGTCTGCTCGATCTCTCGCGCGCCGCCGCGGAAGAGCTCGGCATGATCGAGCGCGGCGTGGTGCGCGTGCGCGCGGAAGTGCTCGAGCTCGGCGACTAGACGACGAGCCCGAGCACCAGGCCGATCAGGAAGATCACCAGCGCGAGCGCGACGATCATCGGCAGCGTGCGCAGCGGCTCGGGGACGCGATCGAGCCACGGCCTCGGCCCCGGTGGCGCGCTGGTGCGGCTCGAGAGCGTCGTGCCCGCGTGGATCGCGGCGTGGATCTCCGGGAGCGAGATCGCGGGCTGCGTCGTGCCCTCCGACGAGTAGTCGAGATCGGTCGCGCGGCGCGCCTGCGGCACCTCGATCGAGCTGACGATCTCGGTGCGCCCTCCTTCGAGCGGTGCGACGTCGAGCTCGTCCTCGCTCGGATCGAAGCGCACGCCTCCCGCGAACGGCTCGAGCGCACGCGCGAGCACCGCGACCGACTCCGGGCGCGACGTGCGCTCGCGGCTCAGCGCGCCACGGATCAGCGCATCGAGCTCGACCGGCACGTCGGGGCGCATGCCGCGCAGGGGCGCCGGCGACTCGTGCATCACGAGGCGGAACAGATCGGGCAGCGTGTCGGCCTCGAACGGCACGCGCCCCGCGATGCCCTCGTAGAGCATCACGCCGATCGAGTAGACGTCGCCGCGCGCGTCGACCTTGCCGGGCTCGAGGATCTGCTCGGGCGCCATGTAGAGCGGGCTCCCGAGGAACACGCCGGCGTGCGTGAGCTCGCGCCCGTCGACCGGCTGCTTGAGCTTCGAGATCCCGAAGTCGAGCACCTTCGCGCCGCCCGGCCATCCGCGTCGTGGCGCCGCGAGGAACACGTTGTCGGGCTTCAGATCGCGGTGGACGATCCCGCGCTCGTGCGCCGCCGCGACCCCCCGCAGCGCGGGCATCAGCGTCGCGATCACGCTCTCGACCCGATGCGGCCCGCGCGCGAGGAACGCGCTGAGCGGCTCGCCGGTGAGCAGCTCCATCGCGAGGAAGAGCGTCCCGCGCTCGCGCCCCGCGTCGAACACCGCGACGACGTTCGGATGATCGATCTCCGCGGCGGCGCGCGCCTCGCGCAAGAAGCGCGCGGTCAGCGACTCGCTCGACGCGAGATCGGGGCGCAGCCACTTGATCGCGACGCGCTTGCCGGTGAGCTCGTGCGCCGCCTCGTACACCACGCCGGTCGCGCCCGAGCCGAGCACGCGCGCGATCACGTAGCGCCCTCCGACCCGCTCGCCGGGCCGCGGCAGATCCTCGTGCTCCAAGCCCTCGAGATCGCTCACCGGGCCCGAGTCTGACTCGCGTCAGCCGTGCCGTACCAGCTGGAGCAGCACGTCGGGCATCACCGGCTTGAGCAGCCAACGATCGACGAGCCCCGGCTCGGCGCGATCACCGAGCTGCTCGCGCGCGTAGCCGCTCATCGCGACGAGGCGCATGCGGCACTCCGGGTCCTCGGCGCGGATGGCGCGCGCGAGCGTGAATCCGTCGAGCCCGGGGAGCCCGAGATCCATGAGCACGAGATCCGGGCGCTCGCGCAGCGCGATCTCGAGCCCGGAGCGCCCGTCCGCCGCCTGCAGGACCTCGAGCCCCGCGTGCTCGAAGTAGAGACGGATCATCTCTCGCACGTCGTCGTTGTCCTCGACGACCAGAACCCGCCGGAGCGCTGTTGCGCCCGTGCTTGCTTCGGACATCTCCGTCGCATCTAGACGCATCCGAGGACCCCCACAAGCAGGCCGCTCGTGACGTGGACGCCCCACCTGAGGCACGGGGTCGCGCGCCTCGCAGGCGCAGGTCGCTGGATCCAGCACGCCTCTCACGTGGCTCGGGGCTTGCCTCGTTCAGGACCCTGCGGCGGAGGAACGGAGGTCATGCAGCTCGAGGGCATCACGGCGCTCGTCGTCGACGATCACAGGGACACGCTGGAGCTCGCCGGGATGGTGCTCGAGTGGGACGGTGCTCACGTGCTGGAGGCCAAGTCTGCGGAGGAAGCCCTGAAGTTGCTGGATCGGAACGTGGTGGACGTGGTGGTGTGCGACATCTACCTGCCCCGGCTCGACGGTCGCGCGTTCGTGCGCGAGCTGCGCCGGAGGCACGATCAGAAGCGCGAGATCCCCGCGCTCGCGGTCTCGGGCGACGCCGATCCCGAGCGCGTGCAGCTCGCGCTCGACGCGGGGTTCGACAAGTTCCAGGCGAAGCCGCTCGACACCGACGTGCTCGTCGAGCAGGTGCGCAGGCTGGTGGGACGGTGAGCGACGGCGCCATCCGCACGCGCGCCGCGCGGGTGCTCGTCGTCGAGGACGCGCCCGACCTGCGCGCGCTCTACGTCACCTGGCTGCTCGCGCACGGCTACGACGTCGACGAGGCGTCCGACGGCCGCCGCGCGTGGGAGCGCATCCGCGCGGAGAGGCCCGACGTGGTGCTCCTCGATCTCGGCTTGCCGACGATCGACGGTCAGCGCGTCGCGACGTGGCTGCGCCTCGATCGGCAGCGGCGCGCCCCCGCGGTGATCGTGATCACCGGTCAGCTCGAGCCCGACGCGATCCAGGCCGCGCGCGACGCGGGCGTGGACGCGGTGCTCTTCAAGCCGTGCGGAGAAGCCGAGATCACCGCGGCGATCGAGGCGCAGCTCGCGCGCGCGTCGCAGGCGGACGAGCGCGCGGGGTCGAGCACGGCGTGAGCGCAGCCGACGTGATTCCCGCACACGGTCTGGAGCACGCGGCTATCCTGGGGGCTCGATGCGCAAGAGGACGCAGTCCCGTGTGGCGCGGATCGCAGTGCTCCTCGAGGGGGAGATTCCGCGGGTGGTGACGACGATCGCGCCGGGGGCCGACCTCGCGAAGCTCGCGCGCGAGCTCCTCCACTCGCGACCGAACGGCACGCGGGTGGTCCTGCGGAACGCCTGGGGCGAGCCCGTGCTCGAGTGGACGCGCGCCCCCGACGGAACGATCGACGAGCACTACCGCGCCGCGGCCGTCATCACCGCGCCCTCGAGCCCCCCGGCTTCGTGGCTGCACGACGACGAGATCGGAGAGCGCGAGGACGAGGAGTAGCGCGCTCAGGCGAGCCGGCGCGCCGCGCGGACCGGCGCGAGCGCCCGCTCGATCGCGACCAGCAGACCCGCGGGCGAGACCGGCTTCTCGAGGATGCTCGCGAAGAGCTCGCGGTCGGGGATCATCACGTCGTGGATGGAGCGCGTGAGCAACACGACGCGCGGCGCCTGGGCTCCGTGCTTGTCGCGGAGGCGCGCGCAGAGCGTGGTCGCGTCGAACTCGCCCATGCGATGGTCGGTGATCACGGCGTCGAAACGGACGGACGCCAGGACGTCGAGGGCCTCGCGTGGCGAGGTGAAGCCGCGCGCGCGGAAGCGCGCTCCGGCGAGAGTCCGCAGGACGAGGTTCACCCGCGGTGGTCGGTCGTCGATCACGGCGACCCGAGGCTGGCCGATCAGCGAGTCGGTGGTGTGCACGATCGCCGCCACATCGACGCGTGCACGCACGCCACAACGCTCCACGCCCAGGGGCACGCTTGCACCGCGCGGCCCGGCTCGGGTAGTACTGCCGCTCTCCGGAGGTCCCCCATGCGCTCGTCCTGGCTCCCGTGCTCGCTCGTGATCGCCACCCTCCTCGCGCTCGCCGGCTGCAGCGGAGCGGGAGCCGTGGGCGAGGCGTGCGAGCGTCCGGGGAGCACGGAGGACTGCGTCGACGACGCGGTGTGCGCGACGGATGCGTCGGAGACCGGGGACCCGGCCGATCCGGTGTGGGAGACCTACACCTGCCGCGCGGTCTGCGTCGACGAGAGCGACTGCCCCGAAGGCCAGGAGTGCCGCGGCGTGACCGGCGCGTTCGCCACGCGCGCGTGCCAGCCGCTGCGCTGAGCTCTCTCGGACACGGAATCTCCGAGCGCGTGCCGCCCTATCCGAAATCCGAGAAGAGCGCAGCGCAGATCGTCGCGGCCGCGACGCGGGTGCTCGCCCAGAAGGGCTACGCGCGCACGTCGCTGCTCGACATCGCGCGCGAGGCCGGGATGTCGAAGGGCGCGCTCCACTATCACTTCCCGACGAAGGAGTCGCTCGTCGAGAAGGTGCTCGAGAACGCGCTCTCGACGATCACCGACCGCACGCTCTCGGCGTGGGAGCAGGCGGCGAGCGACCCGTTCCAGGTCGACCTCTTCGAGGCGATGCGCACCGCGATCCGCGAGCTCTGGGAGGTGCGTCGCACGCGCACCGACGAGGTCGCGGTCATCGCCGATCTGCTCGCCCAGGCGCTCTACGATCCCGCGCTTCGCCCTCGCCTCGCCGAGTACTACCGCACCGCCGCCGAGCAGGTGAACGAGCGCCTCTTGCCGAACCTCGCGCGCGTCGGGCTGCGTCCGAAGGTCGCGCCCGAGCTCCTGCCGCGCATCCTCGTCGGGCTGCTCGACGGGCTCGTGATGCAGCACTTCGTCGACGATCACGCGATCGACTCGGGCGAGCTCGTGAAGGCCGTCGAGTCGATGGCGGGCGCGCTGTTCGAGCTCGCGCCGCCTCCTTCGTCATGAGCGATCCCTTCGACCCGATCCTCGCGCAGGACACCGCGGTCGCGATCCTGCGCGCTGCGGTGACGCGCAATCGCCTGCCGTCGGCGTACCTCTTCGAAGGGCCGAGCGGCGTCGGCAAGCAGAAGGCGGCGATCGCGCTCGCCCAGGCGGTCCTCACCGCCGACGTGCCCGAGCCTTCGCGCGCCGAGGTGATGCGCCGCATCGCCGCGGGCACCCACCCCGACGTGCGCCTCTTCCGACCGCGCGACGAGGGCGATCGCAACATCCAGGTCGACACGGTGCGCGAGCAGATCCTGCCCTTCGCGCAGTACGCGCCGTTCGAGGCGAAGCACGCGTTCCTCGTCCTGCCCGAGGCCGACGTCTCGTTCCCCGAGAACCACCCCGAGGGCGCGAACGCGCTGCTCAAGACGCTCGAGGAGCCGCGCCCCGGCGTGCACTTCGTGCTGCTCGCCGAGCGCCCCGATCGCCTGCTCGTCACGATCCGCTCGCGGTGCCAGAAGGTCCGCTTCGCGCGCCTTCCACCGAGCGCGCTCGCGACGATCCTCGATCGCGAGAGCGCCGACGCCGCGCACCGCACCGCCGCGATCGCGCTCGCGGATGGGCGCGCCGATCGTGCGCTCTCGCTCTCGAAGGAAGGCGCGGCCGACGCGCTCCTCGACGGCGCGCTGCGCATCGACGAGGTCACGTCGCGCGGCGTGCCCGGCGAGCTGATCGGGCTCGCGGAGGAGCTCGCGAAGAAGGCCGACGTCGAGCACGTCCTCGACGCGCTGAGCACGTACTACCGCGACGTCGCCGCCGCCGCGCTCGGCGTGCCCGACGAGGCGCTCGCGTTCCGCCACCAGGCCGAGCGCATCCGCGCGCGTGCCGCCGCGGTCGGCGCCGATCGCGCGGCGCGCGCGTGCGAGCGCATCCGGGACGCCGAGGAGCGCCTCGAGCAGAACGCGAACAAGGAGATCCTCCTCGGTCGCGTGCTCTTCGAGATCGGCAGGTAGAAGGGCTCTGGCGCGCGCGCGGTGCGCATGTACGCTCGGCGTCCCTCGACGCGCGAGCAGCAGAGCGATGCAAGCGAAGCCCTTCTACGTCACGACGCCCATCTACTACGTCAACGGCAAGCCCCACATCGGGCATGCCTACTCGACCGTCGCCGCCGACGTGCTCACGCGCTACGCGCGGGTGCGCGGGCGCAACGCGCGCTTCCTGACCGGCACCGACGAGCACGGGCAGAAGATCGAGCGCGTCGCCGCCGAGCAGGGCCTCCCCCCGGCCGAGTACTGCGACCGCATGATCCCGGCGTTCCGGCAGTGCTGGGAAGCGCTCCACTGCGAGTACGACGACTTCATCCGCACCACGTCGCCGCGGCACATGCAGTTCGCGGAGGAGATGTGGCGGCGCTGCGAGGCCGCCGGCGACATCTACCTCGGTGAGTACGAGGGCTGGTACTCGGTCGCCGACGAGACGTTCTACACCGAGAAGGAGCTCGTCGACGGCAAGGCGCCCACCGGCCGTCCCGTCGAGCGCGTGAAGGAGCCGAGCTACTTCTTCCGGCTCTCGAAGTACACCGACAAGCTCCTCGCGTTCTACGAGTCGCACCCCGACTTCGTGCGCCCCGAGGGCCGCTTCAACGAGGTGAAGTCGTTCGTGCGCGAGGGGCTGCGCGACCTCTCGCTCTCGCGCACCACGTTCCGCTGGGGCATCCCCGTGCCCGGCGCGCCCGACCACGTGATGTACGTGTGGTTCGACGCGCTCTCGAACTACATCAGCGCGCTCGGCGGTGATCGCGCGCCGCTCTACGCGGAGTTCTGGGAGCCGAACGCGCGCGCGGTGCACCTCGTCGGCAAGGACATCCTCCGCTTCCACGCCGTGTACTGGCCCGCGTTCCTGATGAGCGCCGGGCTGCCGCCGCCGTCGCAGGTCTGGTCGCACGGCTGGATGACGGTGAACGGCGCGAAGATGAGCAAGACGGAGGGCAACTTCCTCCCGCCCGAGCCCATCGCCGACGCGGTCGGCGCCGACGCGCTCCGCTACTACCTGATGCGCGACATCGCGTTCGGTCAGGACGGCGACTTCAGCCACCAGAACCTGCTCGCGCGGTATCACGGCGATCTCGGCAACGGGCTCGGCAACCTGCTGAACCGCATCGTCTCGAGCATCGTCCCCAAGAGCCTCGAAGGCCGCATCCCGCGCATCGACGCGAGCGCGCTCGGAGATCGCGAGAAGGAGCTCGTGCAGACCGCGGAGCGCGCCGCGAAGCGCGCGGGACAGCTGCTCGACGACATCGCGCCGCACCGCGCGCTCGAGGCGATCTGGGAGCTCGTCGCGGCGGCGAACAAGTACGTCGATCAGACCGAGCCGTGGCAGCTCGCGAAGAAGGGCGACACCCGGAGGCTGGAGGAGGTCTGCTACGCGGTGCTCGAGTCGCTGCGCTGGCTGAGCGTGATGCTCTGGCCCTTCCTGCCCGAGAAGGCCGACGCGATGCGCACGCAGCTCGGCCTGCCGGCGCTGATGCCGACGGTCGGGCTCGACGCGTGGCCGAGCGCGTGGGGCGGGCTCGTCGGGGGGACCAGCGTGCGCCCCGGCGCGCCGCTCTTCCCGCGCTTCGACGAGGACCAGCAGCGCGCGATCTACGAGCGCCTGGGCGCGCCGTTGCCGGACGCGCTGAAGAAGACGTCGGCGGGCACGCCCGCCGCGAAGAGCAAGAGCGAGAAGAAGATGGAAGCGAAGCCCGAAGCACCGAAGAAGGAAGCCGCCGCCCTGCCCGAGGGCGTGATCTCGATCGACGATCTCGTGAAGGTCGACATGCGGCTCGGGCTCGTGAAGAGCGGCGAGCGCGTGCCCAAGAGCGACAAGCTCCTCGAGCTGAAGGTCGACATCGGCGAGCCCGAGCCGCGCACGATCCTCGCGGGCATCGGCAAGCACTACGAGCCGGAGCAGCTCGTCGGCCGTCGCATCGCGGTGGTCGTGAACCTCGCGCCGCGCGCGATGATGGGCCGCATGTCGCACGGCATGGTGCTCGCGGTGAGCGACGACGCGGGCCTCAGCGTGCTCTCGCCCGACAAGGAGATCACCCCGGGCGTCAAAGTGAAGTGATCGGATGTTCGTCCCTCCGCCGCTCGCGCCCACGGTCGAAGCTGCGCTCCGCGACGTCGCGGCGCGCACGCCCGAGGCGCGCGCGGCGGCGCTCGAGGTGCTCGCGACCGTCGAGACCGACGAGCTCCGCGCCCGCGCGATCGAGGCCGCGCGCACGCGGCTCGACGACGAGGCCGCGGTGGTGCGGGTCGCCGCGCTCGTCGCGCTCGGACGCCTTCGCGACGACGCGTCGATCGACGCGATCCTCGCGAAGCTCGAGCGCGACGAGGACCCGGTCGTGCGCGAGGTCGCGCTGATCGCGTGCGCCGAGATCGGCGGTGAGCGCGCGCTCGAGGCGGTGATCGCGGCGCTCGGCGATCCGCGGCCCGAGGTGCGCTTCCAGGCCGTCGCGGCGATCGCCGAGCTCTCGCCGGAGCGCGCGCCCGGCCACGTGATGAGCCGCCTCGACGACGACGATGCGCGGGTGCGCGCCCACGCCGCGAGCTCGCTCGCGCTGCTCGGTGATCGACCGGCGTCGCGCGACGCGCTCGCGGCGCGGCTCGACGATCCCAGCGCCGAAGTGCGCGCCGAGTCGGCGCTCGCGCTCGCGACGCTCGGCGACGATCGCGCGATCCCGACGCTGCGCCGCTTGCTCGACGATCCCGAGCGCGGCCTCGCCGCTGCCGAAGCGCTGGGCTCCCTCTCGCCGAAGGGCGCGGCGCGCGACGATCTCGCGCGCATCGCCCGCGCGTTCCTCAAGCCGCTGATGCTCAAGGCCGCTGCCTCGGCGGCGCTCGCGCGCGCCGGCGACGAGCGCGGCGTCGAGGGCCTGCGCAGCGTGCTCAAGGCGCTGCGCGCCGACGGGCGCACCTACGCCGTGGTCGCGATCGGCGAGCAGCGCATCGCCGCGCTGGTGCCCGAGATCGTCGCGCTCGCGGATCGCCCGCGCGGCGCCGATCCGGTCGCGATCGCCGAGACGCTCGCTCGCTTCGCAACCGACAGCACCGAGGCGCGCGCCGCGCTCGAGCGCCTCGCGGCGCGCGACGACGAGGCCGGTGCGCGCGCGAGAGAGCTGCTCGCGTGACCTCGCGATCCGTGGCACCAGATCGTCCGATGCTGCGCCGTTCGTTCGTCGCCCTGCTCGCCCTGCCCGTCTTCGCGTCGAGCGCGCGCGCCCAGGACGCGACGGTCACCGGCACGATCGAGCGCATCGACACCGCGCAGAACGCGATCGTGATCCGCGCCGCGAGCGGCGAGCGCACCGGACGGCTGAGCCCGCAGACGCTGATCACGATCGACGGCTTCCCCGGCGACGTGCGCGATCTGCGCCCCGGCCAGCAGGTCTCGGCGCAGTTCGCGCTCACGCGCGGCGGCGCGACGCGCTCCGACGTCGTGCGCATCGACGTCCGCACCCGTTGACCCCTGCCGGAGTGCTCGTCCGACGGTCCCGGACGGGAGCGCGCGAATCGCGCGGACGGGAGGGCCGGCGGGCGAGCCGAGCTGTGATCCCTCGACCCCATCCACGTTCGGTGACGTACTCGGGCGAGCGTGCGTCTCGAGGCGGTGCAGGCAGTCTCGCGACCAGGAGAATCCGTCTTTCGACGGGAATTCTGCTCTCGCGACGAGCTCCGGCGTGCCAAGACCGGAATTCTCGCCTCGCGACGAGTCGCGAGCGTGTCGCGACGAGAATTTCCGTCTCGCGACGAGCTCCGGCGTCTCTCGACCGGAAATCTCGCCTCGCGACGAGTCGCGAGCGTCTCGCGACGAGAATTTCCGTCTCGCGACGAGCTCCGGCGTCTCTCGACCGGAAATCTCGTCTCGCGACGAGTCGCGAGCGTGTCGCGACGAGAATTTCCGCCTCGCGACGACGCGCTTCAGAGCACCACGAGGTCGTCGCGGTGGACGATCTCGTCGCCGCCGTGGAAGCCGAGGATCGACGCGATGTCCCGCGTGTTCGCGCCCGCGAGCTTCGCGACGTCGCGCGTGCCGTAGCGCGCGAGGCCGCGCGCGATCTCCGCGCCCGCCGCGTCGCACAGCGTCACCGCGTCGCCCGGCGAGAAGTCGCCGCGCACCCCGATCACGCCCGCGGGCAGCAGCGAGCGCCCGCCCGAGCGGATCGCCTTCGCCGCGCCCTCGTCGAGCAGCAGCGTGCCGCGCGGGCGCAGCGTGAACGCGATCCAGTGCTTGCGGCTCGCGAGCTTCGCGCCGAGCGGCGCGATCAGCGTGCCCACGTCCTCGCCCGACACCACGCGCTCGAGCGCGCGACCGTCGCGCGCGTCCGCGATCACCACCGGCACGCCGCGCTTCGCGGCGCGTCGCGCCGCCTCGAGCTTGCTCGCCATCCCGCCGGTCCCGAGATCGCTCGAGCTCGCGCCGACGAGCGCGAGCGCCTCGCTCACGTCGCTCACGAGCGGCACGCGCTTCCCCTCGCGATCGAGCAGGCCCTCGACGTCGCTCAGGAGCACGAGCAGATCCGCGCCCGCGAGCGTCGCGACCATCGCGGCGAGCTGGTCGTTGTCGCCGAACTTGATCTCCTCGACCGCGACGGTGTCGTTCTCGTTGATCACCGGCACCGCGCCGAGCTCCCACAGCGCGTCGAGCGCCGCGCGCGCGTTCAGGTAGCGCTCGCGATCCGCGAGATCCGCGTGCGTTAGCAGCAGCTGCGCGACGGGCACGCCGTAGGGCGCGAACGCCTCTTCCCACGCGCGCATGAGCCGGCTCTGCCCGACGGCGGCGCACGCCTGGAGCTGCGCGATCTCCGTCGGACGTTTGTCGAACCCGAGCGCGCTGCGCCCCAGCGCGATCGCGCCCGACGACACCACGAGCACCGCGCGACGCTCCGCGCGCAGCGCGGCGATCTGCTTGGCGAGCGCCTCGAAGCGAGGCCCGCTGCCGTCGCCCACGAGCGACTTGCTGCCGACCTTCACGACCACCCGACGCCCGTCGGGCGCCGTCCGCTCGTTCATCGCGCCAGCTCTCCGGAGCGCGCGGCGATCGCCGCGTCGAAGTGATCGCGCATGCGCTGCACGAGATCGTCGGGCGCGTCGGCCGCGCCGTCGAGCAGCGCGTCGACGAAGCGCTCGACCGGGCCGCGCCCCTCGGTGTCGAGCTGGAACGCGGCCTTCGCGGCGCGCGCGATCAGCTCCGCGATCCCGACCGGCACGGTGCGCAGCGCCTCGAGCCCGGAGTCGGCCCACGCCTGCTCCATCGCGCTGCGCACGATCGTCGCCTCGAGCTCGCCGAGCGGCGCGCCCACGCGGCGATCCGACGTCGCGAGGTAGTGATCGAGCAGCAGCGCCGAGAGGAACGTCGCGGTCGCGTCCTCGATGCGCGAGGCGATCCGGATCGGCGCGAGCGCGCGCGTGATCGCGGAGCGCAAGAGGCGCGCAGGCGCGCTCCCGAGCGGCGACGAGAGCCCGGGGCGCGCGAGCACCGCGCGTCCCTCCGGCGTGAGCCGCACGCCGCGACGCGCGGCGACGCGACGCATCGCCGAGCCGCGCGCGAGCTTCGCGAGGATCGCATCGACGAACGGCACCGGCACGACCGACGCCGCGCCCGCGACGGCCGCGTACACGACGACCCCGCCGGTCGCGGGACGCGCGAGCGCGCGCGGGGTCTCGCGCACGATCTCTGCGGCATGGAGATCCGGCTCGGTGGTCACCTCGGCGTCGATGACGCTCGCCTCGTTCTCTCGCTCGATCGTCACGCGCGCCAGCATAGCCTCGCGGAAGAGGCGCGACGACCCGCGCCGTTGTGTCTACCATCGGCACCTCGATGCTCGCGTCCGAGCTCCCCGCGTGGATCGCACGTCTCGTCGCGTTCGTCTTCGGCGCGCTCTGGGGCAGCTTCTTCAACGTCGCGATCTACCGCTGGCCTCGCGAGATGTCGGTGGTGAGCCCGCCGAGCCACTGCCCCGCGTGCGGCAAGCCGATCCCCGGATGGCGCAACGTGCCGCTGCTCGCGTACCTCTTGCAGCGCGGCAAGGCGGGGTGCTGCGGCGCGCGGATGACGCCGCGTTACTTCCTCGTCGAGCTGCTCTCGGCGGTGATCGCGGTCGCGATCGCGGAGCGCTTCGTGGTGAACGCCGCGCCGATGACCGAGCTCGGCGAGGCCGCGATCGAGACGCTGCTGTGGTTCGTGTTCGCGGGCGGGCTGATCATCGCGACGTTCGTCGATCTCGAGTGGATGGAGATCCCCGACGAGGTGTCGATCGGCGGCACTGCGCTCGCGCTCGCGACCGCGACGTGGCGGCCGAGCGTGCCGCTCGAGGAGGTCGTGCTCGGCGCGGGCGCGGGGTTCCTCGTGGTGCAGCTGCTGCTCGTGTGGAGCTGGGAGCGCCTCACCGGCGAGCGCGGGATGGGCGAAGGCGACTCGAAGCTCGCGATGTACATCGGCGCGTTCCTCGGGTGGCGCGGGGCGCTCTTCGCGCTGGTCGCGGGATCGTTCCAGGGCATCGTCGCGTGGGCGATCGCGCGCGCGGCGGGCGCGAAGATCGGACCGAGCGCGGATCACTCGCACGAAGAAGACGTCGCGAGCACGAAGCGCGAAGGTGAAGCGGCGAAGGGAGCGGAGGAAGGGGACGAGGAGGAGGACGCCCCGTCGCGTCGCATCCCGTTCGGGCCGTTCCTCGCGCTCGGCGCGATCGAGTTCCTCTTCTTCGGAGGCGCGATCGTCGACTGGTACCTGTCGTTCTTCGAGTGAGCCGAATCGGCTCGCCTCAGCCGATCCGCACGATCCGATGCACGGCGACGCCCTCGCCCACCCGCGGCGCGACCACGCGGTCCTGCGTCTCGGCGAGCGGATCGAGCGGCGGTGCGATCGCGATCGAGAGCCCCTTCGGACGCCGGCCCATGAGCGTCGGCTCGTCGTCGTCGAACAGCGGCGTCTCCTCGGTCGGCGGATCGACCGCCACGTAGGAGCGTCGCGCCTCGCGCGCGTCCGCGATGTCGCTCACGTCGCGGCGCACGGTCGCCTCGCCGGCGAGCGGCGCGTCTCCGCGCGCGATCATGAGCTCGAGATCGCGCACCTTCGCTGCGAGCGCGACGCGCGCCGGGTTCAGCGCGAGCAACGTCCGGTACATCTCGAGCGCGCGCTCGAGGTGGCCGCTGCGCAGCACCAACTCCGCTTCCTGCTCGGGCAGCAGCACGCCGGTCGCGACCTCGTCGTCCCACTCGTTCTTCGGGGGCGGGACCGGCGTCGTCTTCGCGCCGGGCACCCAGCCCTCGCCGGTGGGTCGTGCCTTGCGCTTGTCGAGCCACCCCGCTGGCTTCGGCGGCTCGCTCGCGATCGCACCCGTCTCGCCGCGCGCATCGATCACGCCGCGCAGCGCGATCAGATCGCGCAGCCGCTCGCGCGCGACGTGATCGTTCGCTTGCTCGAGCACCATGCGCCGCAGCGCACGCTCGGCCTCGGCGAGATTGCCCATGCGCATCTGGAACACGACGAAGCCCTGCCCCGAGAGCGGCACCGTGCCCTTGCTCGCGACGGGCGGCTCGTCGCCGATGCGCTCGGTCGCCGCGACGATGCGCGCGAGCACCGCGACGATCTCCGCGCTCCCCGAGACCTCGGAGGGCGCGGCGCGCGCGATCGCGAGCGCGCCGGGGAGATCGCGATCGGCCACGCGCTCGGCGATCGCGGCACGCAGCGGCTCGGGCAGCCGCGCGATCGCGACCTCGTCCGACGCGCCCGCCGCCGTCGGCGCGTGCACCGAGAACCCGCGCAAGAGGCGCGCGGCGAGCGGCACCCGGGCACGCAGCCACGGATCGCAGAGCGCGAGCTCGCGCTCGAGCGGCTCGATCGCCGCGACCGCTCCCGCGATCGCCTCGTCCCACCGCGCGCGCTGCGCGCCCGCCACCGACGGTGGGGGCGCTTCGAGCACCTGATCGAGCGCCGCGGCGAGCTCGACGGCGCCTTTCGCCGCGATGCGCGCGCCGCGCGCCACCGCTCGCGCCTCGACGAGCATCCCGGCCGCGGCGAGCGCCTCCGCGAGCCCGGCGTCGAGCATCACCATCGGCCCGCTCGGGCTGTCGTGTGGCCGCGCGCGCATCGCGCCCAGCAGAGCCTCGCAGCGCCCGCGATCCGGCCCGGGACGTCTCGCGGCGGACTCGAGCAGCAGCATCGCGTGATCGCGCGCGCCCTCCGCGACGAGAGCGCGCGCGACGTGATCGATCGGCGGCAGCGGCATCGCGCGATCGATCCTACACGAGCGCGATCGACGTGATCCGTCTTCCGCTCAGGCGGGCGCGTTCGGCAGCGGGCGGAACCAGCGGAGCACGAGGATCAGATCGATCACGACGAACGCGATGCACAGCAGCACGAGCCCGAGCGCCCACGCGTACGACGGCGGGCTCTCGTCGACGAGCACGACGAACGACTCCGCGCTCGCCGGCGTGCCCATCTCGTCCGCCAGGTGCGCCTGCACGCCGCGCATGCGCGCGCCGAGCTGACCGAACGTCACGAGCCGCCCCGCGAACTCGGTGCGGCCGCTGCGCGCGAGCGACTCCGGCATGTGCACGAACACCGTGCGCTGCCCGGCGAGCGGGAACACGACGTAGCTCTCGCCGGTCACGATGCGCTGGTAGCGCACGGTGGTCGACGCCATCGGCGTGCCCGCGACGCGCACGAACGTGTTCGTCTCGAGCGTCGCGGGATCGATCGCGGTCACGCTCCCGAGATCGCGCGCCTGCCCGGTCGCGAAGAAGTACGCGAGGTCGAAGCGCAGCGAGGTCGCGAGCGCGATCGACGCGACCACGACCATCGCCATCAGCGTGAGCGTCGCGATCCGGCGGCCCGACGGTGGTGCGGGCAGCGCGAGGAGCTCGGGATCGATCTCGTCCCCCGCGCGGCTCCCGCCAGCAACGCGTCCGCTGGTCAACGTCGGGCCCTGGGGCATGCCCAGCGGCGTCTGGTCGGTACGTGCCACGCGCCTTGTGACACCGGTCTAGGCGAAAGGTTCGTGATTGTCGAGAGTGTCGGCTCGGAGCGCGGACGGAACGCGAAACGCCGGATCCCTGGAGGAATCCGGCGTTCGTTCCGGTGCGGCTGGAACCGGGCTCAGGCCTGGGCGGCCTTGGCGGCCTTGCGCGCC
This sequence comes from Sandaracinus amylolyticus, assembly GCF_000737325.1. NCBI lineage: Bacteria > Pseudomonadati > Myxococcota > Polyangiales > Sandaracinaceae > Sandaracinus > Sandaracinus amylolyticus. The sequence continues at coordinate 4,533,985 of NZ_CP011125.1, read as the reverse complement.
GCCTTGAGCTGATCGACCAGACGCGGCGTCGACATGCGCTCGAGGCGGGTCTTGTACCCCTCGTCCTTCGAGCGCTTCTCCGCCTCGAGGATCGCCGAGATCAGGCCGCCGCGGCCGCCGAACTCGCTCTTCACGCTCGTGAGCACCGCGTGGAGGTGCAGGAGCTTCTTGTTCGAGACGCAGTCGAGGCCCTTGTCCCCGTCCACGCGGTCGATCCAGAGGTCCCCCTGGGCGAGCTCCTTCACCGCGGAGACGAGACCGGCCTTGTCGTTGAAGCGTTCCTTGACCTGCGCGAGCGGCGAGCTCTTCATGACGGACTGACTCCTGAACCTCGAAGGGCGCGTGGGTTAGCACGCACCGTGGCGACCGCGCAAGCGACGAGGACGCGCTGCGCGACGCTCGTTGTAACCCGCCCGGGAGCGGTCCACCATCGCCGACTCCCATGAGCACGCCGGAGTTCGTCCACCTCCACGTCCACTCCGAGTACTCGATGCTCGACGGCGCGATCCGCCTCAAGGCGCTCGCGAAACGCGTCAAAGAGCTGGGCCAGAAGGCGGTCGCGCTCACCGACCACCACAACATGCACGGCACGCTGCAGTTCGTCTCGGCGTGCAAGGGCGAGGGCATCAAGCCGATCGTCGGCTGCGAGATCAACGTCCAGTCCGCGCCGCGCGGCGAGCACAAGCCGTGTCAGCACCTCGTGCTGCTCGCGGGCAGCCAGGAGGGCTACCTCAACCTCGCGCGGATCGTCTCGCTCGGGTTCGTCGAGGGCAACCACGACGGCACGCCGCGCGTCGATCTCGAGGTGCTCTCGAGGTACTCGAAGGGCCTCGTCGGCACGACGGCGTGCATGGGCGGCTTCCTCGCGCAGGAGGTGCTGCTCAAGGGAGAAGACGCGGGACGGCGCGCGCTCGCGTCGCTGCGCGACGTGCTCGAGCCCGGCAGCCTCTACGTCGAGCTGCAGGATCACGGCTTCCCCGAGAGCGCGCCGCTCAACGAGGTGCTCGTGGAGCTCGCGCGCGATCTCGCGCTGCCGCTCGTCGCGACGAACGACGCGCACTACCTCGAGCGCAAGGACGCGCGCGCGCAGCTCGTCCTGCAGTGCATCGGGGCGAGCCGCGCGTACGTCGACATGGAGCGCGCGCACCACGGCAGCCACGAGCTCTTCCTCAAGTCGAGCGAGGAGATGGTGGAGCTCTTCCGCCACGTGCCCGACGCGATCAAGAGCACGCTCGAGATCGCCGAGAAGTGCGGCGGCGCGTGCGACCCGAAGAGCAAGCCGAAGCTGCCGCGCTTCAAGGTGCCTGACGGGATGACCGAGGCGGACTTCCTCCGCCATCGGGCCCACGAGATGCTCGAGGGGCGCTTCCGCGAGATCGCGGAGACGAACCGCCTCATCAACCACGACGAGTACCGGAAGCGCCTCGACTTCGAGCTCGGGACCATCATCCAGATGGGCTTCCCGGGCTACTTCCTCATCGTCCAGGACTTCATCAACTGGGCGAAGGATCACGACATCCCGGTGGGGCCCGGACGTGGCTCGGGCGCAGGCTCGCTCGTGGCGTACGCGCTGCGCATCACCGATCTCGATCCGCTGCAGCACAGCCTCCTGTTCGAGCGCTTCCTGAACCCGGAGCGCGTGTCCATGCCCGACTTCGACGTCGACTTCTGCATGGACAACCGCGACAAGGTCATCGACTACGTCCGCGGCAAGTACGGCGACACGTCGGTCGGGCAGATCGCGACGTTCCACCAGCTCAAGAGCAAGAGCGTGGTGAAGGACGTCGGTCGCGCGCTCGGCATGCAGCCGCAGGACACCGCGCGCATCGCGTCGATGGTGCCCGACCCGGTGCAGGGTAAGACGGTGCCCATCGCGAAGGCGATGGAGCAGGAGCCCAAGCTCAAGGCGGCGTACGAGGAAGACGCGCAGATCACGGACCTCCTCGACACCGCGATGACGCTCGAGGATCTGAACCGCCACGCGGGCATGCACGCGGCGGGCATCGTGATCAGCGAGGGCCCGCTCTGGGATCACGTCCCGGTCTTCTGCCCCGAGCCGAACGTCTACGTCACGCAGTACCACAAGGACGACGTCGAGTACGCGGGCCTCGTCAAGTTCGACTTCCTCGGCCTCAAGACGCTCACCGTGATCGACATCGCGGTGCGGCTCATCAACCTGAGGCCGGACCGCAAGGACGATGCGTTCGATCTCGCGCGCATCCCGATGGACGACCGCGCGACGTTCGCGCTGCTGCAATCGGGCGAGACGACGAACGTCTTCCAGCTCGAGTCGCAGGGCATGCAGAACCTGTTCAAGAAGCTGCGCCCCGACTTGTTCGAAGACATCGTCGCGGCGGTCGCGCTCTATCGACCGGGCCCGCTCGGCACCGGCATGGTCGACGACTTCGTGCAGCGAAAGCACGGGCGCGTGAAGGTCGAGTACCCCGACGCGTGCCTCGAGCCCGTCCTGAAAGACACGTACGGCGTCATCGTCTATCAGGAGCAGGTCATGGAGATCGCCCGCACGATGGCGGGCTACACGCTCGGCGGCGCCGACCTCCTCCGCCGCGCGATGGGCAAGAAGAAGGCGGAGGAGATGGCCAAGCAGCGCGCCACGTTCATCGAGGGCGCGCAGAAGAACGGCCACACCGCCGAGCAGGCCGGGAAGATCTTCGACCTCGTCGACTACTTCGCGGGCTACGGCTTCAACAAGTCGCACTCCGCGGCGTACGCGCTGATCACTTATCAAACTGCTTATCTGAAGGCGCACTACCCGGTCGAGTTCGTCTGCGCGACGCTCAGCGCGGACAAGGACAAGATCGACAAGGTCGTCCGCACGGTCGCGGAAGCGCGCTCGATGGGCATCACCGTGCTGCCGCCAGACGTGAACGAGTCGCAGATCGACTTCGCGGTCGTCTACGACCCGGCCGAGCACGCGCCGAAGCGCCGTCCGGATCGGCCGGTGTCGATCGGCGGCACGCTGCGCGATCCGATGCGCCCGAAGATCCGGTTCGGGCTGGGCGGCGTGAAGGGCATCGGATCCAACGCTCTCGAGGCGCTGTTCGAGGCGCGCGTCGAGGAGAGCAAGGAGAAGCCCTTCACGGATCTCTTCGACTTCACCGGGCGCGTCGATCTGCGCCGCGTGAACAAGGGCGTGCTCGAGGCGCTCGTGCAGTCGGGCGCGTTCGACGCGCCGCACGACGCGATGAAGATCTCGCGCGCGCAGGCATTCGCTGCGATCGAGGCGGCGCTCGAGCGCGGCAAGCGCGTCAGCGCGGATCGCGCGAGCGGCCAGACGTCGCTCTTCGGGCTCTTCGACGCGACGGCGAAGGCGAGCGTCGATCGCGCGACGAGCTCCGCGTTCCCGCAGGTGAGCGCGTGGGACATGCGCGAGTTGCTGCAGCGCGAGCGCAGCGCGCTCGGCTTCTACGTCTCGGGGCACCCGCTCGATCGTTATCGCAGCGAGCTCGCGCGGTTCGGCAACGCGAGCACCGCGACGCTCACCGGGCGCGACGACGGCACCGAGATCCGGCTCGGCGGCGTCGTCGAGGGGTATCGCGAGCGACCGACCAAGACGGGCGGCAAGATCGGCTTCTTCCATCTCGAGGACGCCGACGGGCGCGTCGAGGTGATCGTGCGCGATCGCGAGATCGAAGGCGCGCGCGAGGTGCTGCAGGCGGGCGAGCCGATCTATCTCGAGGCGCGCCTCCGCTGGGAGCGCGATCGCGACACGCCCGAAGAGGAACAGGGCGCGCCCGAGCCGAAGCTCACGCTGATGAACGTGAAACCGCTCGCGCAGGCGCTCCGCGAGCGGACGAAGGCCGTGCGCGTGAAGGTGTTCGTCGAGCGCGTCGACGCGAAGAAGCTGCGCGCGCTGCGCGACACGCTGAAGCAGCACCCGGGGCCCTGCCCCGTCGGCCTCGAGCTCGCGAGCGTCGAGCGCTGGAGCGTGTCGGTGCCGGAGGTCGGCCTCAGCGTGGAGCCGAGCGACGCGCTGCTCGCATCGCTCGAGCGGCTCTTCGGCGAGAAGATCGTCGAGCTCCGGTGAGCGCTGCCCGAGCGGCCGGTGCTCACGCGCGCGCGACGATCATCAGCGAGTCGTACTTCTGCGCGTCGGGCGCGAACGCGGTGCGCGCGAGCAAGCCCCACGCGCGACGCGCGCTGTTGCGCGCGAACACGCTCGTGCCGCGCGCGGAGAGCGCGTCGTGGATGCGCTGCTCCTCGTTCACCCACGGCTCCGCGATCTGCCGGTAGTAGCCGGTGTAGCGGACCTCTTCGACGCGCAGCTGCTGCGCGCTGCACAACGCGCGCAGGCTGCTCTCGCTGAAGAAGAGGAGGTGGCGCGGCACGTCGAACCACGCCCACGCCGGCCCCGATCGCTCGAGCGCGCGGCACGTGTTGTTCGGCACCTCGCACACGAAGCGCCCCGACGGCTCGAGCAAGCGCGCGACGTTCCGCATCGCGGCGACGGGATCGATGCAGTGCTCGAGCACGTGGATCATCACGACGACGTCGAAGCGCTGACCCTCGAGCGCCGCGGGGAGCTGCTCGGCCGTCCCCTCGTGCACCTCGAGGCCGCGATCCCGCGCGATCGCGCGCGCCGCCGGGTCGATCTCGACGCACGTCAGGTGATGCCCGAGGTCGCGCATCCGTCCGGCCGCGAGGCCGTTGCCGCAGCCGATCTCGCAGATGCGCAGCGGGGGCCCCGCGAGCACGTCGGCGAGCGCGTCGTGCGTGGGCTTGCTTCGATCGACGCGCCACGCGAGGTGCTCGCGCACGCGCTGCTCGATCGTGCGCCGCCGTGCGCCGCCCCAGTGCGCGTCGTGCGTGTAGTAGTCGACGTCGTACGCGCGAGCGACCTCGTCGGGCGTCGGGCTCGGGTGCACCATCCCGAACGCGCAGCGGTCGCACCAGTAGGTCATGTACTCGGCGCGCTCGACGGGACGTCGCCAGTCGCCGGGGACGCGCAGCCACGGGCGCATCGGGTCACGGGAGATCGGACAATTCGGGGTGGGACCGCGCACGTCCCTTCGTACCCGCGGTCCAGGAGCGCACGCAAGAGCGGCGAGGGATCTCCAGCCACAAGCGCGAACGCGAGCCGCGGAAGTCCGCGGCTCGCGTCGTCGTTCGCGAGCTCGAAGCGCGCCGGGCTCGCTCAGGCGGCGAGCGGAAGCGCCATCGGACGGGCCGCCGGCGCGCGCTCGCTCACGACCTCGACACCGCTCGCCTGGAGCTGGTCGCTGACGATCTGCGCGAGCGCCTCCATCGCGAGCCGCGTGCGCGGCGTGCCGTCGAGGTGCAGGCGCCCCGCGAACGGCATCCGCGAGGTGAGCGCACGCACGACCAACGCACGCGCCGCGAGCACCTCGGGGTCACACGCGAGACCGCCGACGAGCACCGCCTCGTCGACGACCGTCTCGTGCTGCATCTCCGCGCGGACGCGCGCCGCGAACGCGCTCGCGGACTCGGCGGGACGCTGCGCGAGGATGCGGACGTCGGCGCCGGTCGAGCACAGCTGGTCCATCCAGCTCTGCCACTCGCTGTCGCGCTCTGCGACCAGCACCACCGTCGTCGTCTCGCCCATGATCTCCTCCGCCGCCTCTTGGTGTCCGCGCTGCCGCTCCGTCTCGGCGCCTCGTGAGCGCCTGCTCGTTCGTGGAGGTCCCTGTCAGCAACGCACGTGCCAGCGAACTCTCGCGAGGTCTGCTGCATTCCGCCCCCGATCGAGCGCGGCCGGAGCGCCACACCTGTGTCGCGGCGGTCGGGGCCTTTTTTCGCGTGCGCCAGGGCTCACCGCGGCTTCGGACGTCCGAGCTTCGCCGGAGTTCCGTCGCACTTCGGCGCCGAACGTCGGATGCGCTGCGGCGCACGTCGTGCGCCGTGGGTGTGCGGTGGCGAGTGACGTAGCCACCATGACAACCGTGGCATGCGGTTCACGTCCGGCGTGCCACTGCGTCAACCGGCTGGCAGGCGCGGCACAACGGGTGGCGTCACGTGTTTGACGCAGCGCGTAACCCACATCCCACTCTCCTTGACCGATCGCGCGCGCCGGAGTAAAGGCTCGCGGCTCTCCCGAGGGCCGTTAGCTCAGCCGGCAGAGCAGCGGGCTTTTAACCCGACGGTGGCAGGTTCGAGCCCTGCACGGCCCAAACACCCCGCGCCCTCGTCATAGGGAGCCGGGCGCGCGAGCCAGAGCGCGTCAGAGCCCGTCCGAACAGAAGTACCACCGTCCCCATCGTCTAGAGGCCCAGGACTCCACCCTTTCACGGTGGCTACGAGGGTTCGAATCCCTCTGGGGACGCTCCGCCACTTCCGGGCGCGCCGACGGCGCGCAAGTGCAGGAAGACACTCGCGATTTGCGGGGTTCCAAACGCCTCGCTGTCGAAGGTCACGCCCGCGGGGAACACGGTCGCTTGAAGGGCTCGCGCCCTTGGAGTCGAGCCGCGTCCACAGTACGCCGAGGTCGGTGAGAACGCGCTCGGCGGAGGCCAGCAGCTCCGGCGCGTCGAACAGCACGTTCCCGCTCGCGAGCACCGTCTTCACGTGCTCGAACCCCGCGCGCTCGAACGCGCGCGAGCTCTCCGGCATCGAGGCGTTCATCGGCGCCACGCCGCGGAGGAGCGCTGCATAGCGTGCTCTCCGTGGGGGCATGTTCGTGCTCGGCGGAGGGCGCTCACGCGAGCGGCGCGCCCACGATCTCCGCGGCGTCTTCCGGCTTCACGCCGGCGAGCGTAGCGCTTCCTCGAACGCGCTCCGCGTCGCCTCGTCGAAGAGCACGACGCGGATCTCGTCGAGGGCCCACGCGCGCTCGCGCACCACGGACGCGGCGACGTTCGCCGCTTCGGGGCTCGGATAGCCGTACACGCCGCAAGAGATCGCGGGCAACGCGATGCTGCGCAGCGCGTGCTGCTCGGCGAGCACGAGCGAGCTACGGAACGCCGACGCGAGACGCACGGCGTCGCTCGGCGACCTGGAGTATCGCGGGCCGACGGTGTGGATGACCAGCGCGCCGGGAGCTCGAAGCCCGGTGTGATGCGGGCCTCGCCCACCGGACAGCGAACGCCGGGGGACACCTCGGGCAGCGCGCGGCAGCCCTCGAGCAGCTTCTTCCCCGCGGCGCGGTGGATCGCGCCGTCGACCCCGCCGCCGCCCAGGCACGCGACGTTCGCCGCGTTGACGATCGCGTCCACGTCGGCCCTTCGTGATGTCGCCGCGGACGGCGGTGATGCGTAGGGACATGGCTTCTCCGGGACGAGACGGGCGGAGTCTCCTCGACCGAGGCCGCGGCGTCTCGGGCGCCGAGAGCCCCGGGGCCGTTCGGGCTTGTCCCCGACCGCGGATCCGCGATCCTCGGGCGTCGTGACGTCTTCACCCGCGCTCGCGCTGCCGCTCTCTCGTTTCTCGCGCTTCGAGACGTGCGAGCTCGACGAGGCGTCGTCGGTCTACAGCCGGATGACGGCGCCGGTGCGCATCCACAAGGTCTCGAGCAGAGAGGCTTTCGGTTGGCGCGCGCACCAGCTCGCGCTCGGTCCACTGACGCTCTCGACCCACGAGACCCAGGGCCGCTCCCTCGCCGACTGTCCGGAGACGGACACCTATCTCTTGTCGTTCGCGTTGAGCGCGGCCTCGGTGGAGGCGACGACGGGTGACGGAGTCGTCCCGATCGTTCGCGGCCGCACGGGCCTGCTCGCGCATCCGCGCCAGTGCAGCCGCGTGAGCGTCGAGTCCGGCAGTCAGATCGTCCAGCTGAACATGCCGCACCACGCCGTGCGCGACGCGATGACGACCTTGACCGGCGTGGCCTCGGGCGAGGTTCGATTCCGGCCGCGTGTGGAGCTCGACGCGGCCGAGGTCACTCCGCTCCGGGCGCTGCTCTCTCACGTGCTGAGAGAAGCGGACGAAGAACACCCTTCGTTCGAAGGGGCGGGCATGGGAGAGCGGCTCGCAGAGGCCCTGTTGTTCAAGCTGCTGCTGACCCAGCCCCACAGCCACGCGCGGCTGTTCGTGCGCACGGAAGCGGCCGAGCCGGCGCACGTGCGACGTGCAGCGGAGTTCCTCGAGGCGAACGCCGATCGGCAGGTCACCATGGCACACCTCACGCAGCTCACCGGCGTCGGCGCGCGCTCGCTGCAGGCGGGCTTCCGCAAGCACCGAGGCTGCTCGCCGCTCGAGTTCGTCCGCGCGCGTCGCCTCGAGCGTGCCCGCGTGCGGCTGCTGACCGACGACGTCGCGAGCTCGGTGACGGACGTCGCGCACGATGCGGGCTTCACGCACCTCGGTCGGTTCAGCGTCAGCTACAAGGCGCGGTTCGGCGAGAGCCCCATGCAGACGCGCGCGCGGCGCTGGGTGCCTGTCGGCTGACCGAGCGCGCCGGCGGTGCGCCTCTCGTGCTGCTTCGCAATTCGGATAGCGGCGGCCGGAGGGCGCGCTGACCATCGCCGCCATGCTTTCTGCGTCGCGTGCACTTCGTGGGTCCGTGCTGCTGGTGCTCACCGTCGCCCTCGCCTCGGGGTGCGGGTCGGACGCCGCTCCCGACGGAGGGACGCCGCCCGAGGGCGACTCATCGATGCGCGACGGCGGCCTCGACCCGCTCCTCGACGCCGGCGTCGATCCCACGCTCGACGCCAGCCCGACGGGCGACGCCGGCAACGCATGCAGCACCGATCCCTGCGGCGACGCCAACTGCACGCCTCTCAGCGACGGCGGCGTCGCGTGCTGTCCGCCTCCGCTCGTGGGGGCGCGCTGCGACATGCTGGACTGGTGCACGACGAGCCCGTGCATGAACGGCGGCGCTTGCACGCACATCGACGAGCGGAGCGTTCGCTGCGACTGTGTCGAGGGCTTCGTCGGCCGGCTCTGCGAGCACCCCGACCCTTGCGAGGCGAGCCCCTGCTCGAACGGCGGCACGTGCGCGCACACCGAGGACGGCGCCTTCGCGTGCACGTGCCCGGCCCCGTACGTCGGTGACACGTGCGGGAGCGTGGACCTGTGCACCACGAGCCCGTGCCTGAACGGCGGCACGTGCACCCCGGAAGGCGAAGAGGGCTTCCGCTGCGCGTGCGCCCCGGGCTTCCTCGGCGACACGTGCGCGCGCATCGACGAGTGTCTCTCGAACCCCTGCCTGAACGGCGGCACGTGCACCAACGGAGTCGATGGCTTCACGTGCGCTTGCCCGCCGGGGTACTCGGGATCGACGTGCCTCACCAACGTCGACGACTGCCCGACCCCCGACCCGTGCCTGAACGGCGGCACGTGCGTCGATGGACTGGACGACTACGACTGCGACTGCGCGCCGAGCTTCGGTGGCGATGACTGCTCCGTCTCGTGCAGCGGCGCGACGGCCACCGCCGTCGTCGACGGCGACTGGACCGCGCCCGCCACGTGGGGCGGGGTCGTTCCCTCGAGTGGCACCTTCGTCGTGATCCCCACGGGACGCACCGTGACGATCCCCGCCGGCGTGACGGTGCGCTCCGTCGGCTGCGCAGGCATCAGCGTCTCCGGCACCCTCGTGAACCGTGGCCACCTCACCGCGGACCGGGTGCTCAACCTGCGCGGGCCGAGCCCGGCCGTGGCAGCGACGCTGCGGAACGAGGGCACGCTCGTGCTCGACGATGGCTTGTCGAGCACCGCGGGCCTGGCCGGGCTCTCGGTGTTCGTCAACGCCGCCGGTGGCACCTTCACGACCCGCGGCAGCGTCACGTTCAACCGTCTCACGAACGGCGGCACGTGGACGATCGCGGACGGCGCTGCTGGGTGCACGAGCAACACGTCGTGCGCATTCGACAGCTCGGGAACCGTGACGGTCGCCGCAGGCGCCGTCCTCGACGTCAGCGTCCCGCCCGTGCAGACCGCGGTGAGCAGCGGCAGCCTCGTGAACCACGGGACGTTCCGCACGAGCCGCGTGTTCGAGAACCGCGGCATCTTCGAGAGCACCGGCAGGATGGAGACCATCTTCGATGGGGAGATCGGCTGTTCCTTCACCAACGGCGGGACGGGCACGCTGACGAGCTCGGGGACGATCGACTCGAACTGCCCGCTCGCGAGCCACGGCGCGTTCACGAACACCGGCATCCTGGACGCGCGCGGTGTGATGCGTGCCCACGGAACGTTCACGAACGAGGCCAGCGGTGTGATCCGCGTCGCGGGCCTCACGGAGCTCTTCGGCGCGTTCGTGAACCGAGGACGGCTGAGCGCGCAGCCGGACGGGAGGGTGTCCATCCAGAGCGGCACGCTCACGAACCACGGCACGATCTCCGTCGTGGGGCGGTTCCAGGCGCAGGAGGGCGGCACTCTGCACATCGTCGCGGGCGGTCTGCTGGAGGCCTTCGAGCCGATCGGCAATTGGGGCACGTACGACGTCGAAGGGACACTCGTGGTGGGCGGAAGCCGCGGTCATCTCAACAACCAAGGCACGGTCCACCAGCGCTGTGGCAGCACGGTGAGCCTGTCTCGCGGTGGGGAGTCGTGGGGCGGCAATCCCGCGATGGTCGAGTCGCCCTGTCCGTGAAGCGCGCGGCGCGTGCCATCCGTGTCGCTTCGCTTTCCGGATAGCGGCGCCGCACTGCGAGGCAGAGCCTCGGCCCATGCCTTCGACTCGGTTCCTCGCGTCTGCGCTCGTGCTCGTGGCCACCGTCGCGCTCGGAGGGTGTGACTCCGACGTCACTCCCGACGATCGCGACGCCGGCTCGCTCCCGACGCGAGACGCATCGCCTGGTGACGCATCGTTCCTCGACGCGTCGCCCCACGATGCATCGCGGGCTCGCAGTGACGGCGACGCCCCGAGCCCGTGCGACACGGACCCGGGGCCGTGCGGCGTCGGCAACGGCTGCGAGCCCGACGACGAAGGCGGCTTCGTCTGCACGTGCACGCCGCCGCTCGCGGGCGAGCGCTGCGAGGTCGTCGACGGGTGCGCGGGGACGCCCTGCGCGAACGGCGGCACCTGTGCCCCCGACGACGAGCGCGGCTACGTCTGCACCTGCGCGGCGGGGTTCTCGGGACCGACCTGCGAGACCATCGACGTCCCCTGCCCGAGCGTGAATCCGTGTCTGAACGGCGGCACGTGCGTCGATGGTGTCGGCGCCTACACGTGCGATTGCCTCGAAGGCTTCGGCGCCGACGACTGCTCGGTCGCGTGCGGCACGGCGTCGACGGGCGCCACCGCCGTCGCGGACGGCGACTGGACGGCGGCGGCCACGTGGGGTGGCGTCGTCCCCTCGAGCGGCACCTTCGTCACCATCCCCGAAGGCACCACGGTGACGATCCCCGCCGGCGCGGCGGTGCGCTCGTTCCGATGCGCGACCGTCACCGTGACGGGCACGCTCGTGAACCGCGGTGAGCTCATCATCGACGGCACGCTCGTCCTGCGCGGGCCCGACCCCGCCACCCCGGCGACGTTCACCAACGAGGGCACGCTCGTCCTGCGCCACACGCTCACGACCGGCGCGGCGGAGGGCCCCTCGGCGTTCGTCAACGCGTCGGGCGGCACGATCACCAGCCACGGGACGTTCGGGCTCCATCGCTTCACCAACGAGGGCACGTGGACGGTCGCCTCGGGCACCGTCGAGTGCACCAGCCGAGACTCGTGCGCGTTCCTGAACGCGGGGACGATGACGCTCGCGGCAGGCGCGACCTTCGACGCGAACGTCTCCGCGGGGGAGAGCGCCACCAACACCGGCACGCTCGTGAACCACGGGCACATCGACACCAGCCGCCGCTTCGAGAACCGCGGCACGCTCACGAACACCGGCACGCTCGACACGTACACCGATGCCGCCGTGTCGTGCGGCTTCACGAACGCCGCTGCAGCGACGCTCGTCAACGCGGGCGGCATCCGGCTGCACTGCCAGCTCACCAACGCCGGCACGATCACCAACACGGGCAGCATGCAGGTCAACGCCGATCGGGGGAGGCTGCTGAACGAAGGAACGCTGACCAACGAAGTGGGCGGCGCCATCGAGAGCTACGGCGCGCTCGACAACGCAGGCACCTTCGTGAACCGGGGCGACCTCGACCTGCACGCCGCCGACATCGGCATGACCAACACGGGCACGCTCACCACCCACGGCATGCTGACGGTGGGCGGTCGGTTCCGGATGCTCGCCGGCGGCACGGTGATCATCGCCGTCGGGGGCAGTCTGGAGACGAGCGTCGGCGTCGGGAACTGGGGCACGCTCGACATCTACGGCAGCCTGACGACCTGGGCGCCGGAAGGAGGGCTCTCGAACTCCGGCACGGCTCATGAGCGCTGCGGGAGCACCGTCCTCCGCGCGAGCGGCGCCCCGGGCTGGACCGGCACGCCCGCGATCGTCGAAGCGCCGTGCCCTTGAAGGCCGCGGGACCCTCGACTGCGCCCGGAGCACCTCGACGTGCTCCGCGGATGGCTCACGTCGACCTCCTGCGCGGCGTGGCGATGCTCGCGCTGCGAGCCCTCGCAGCTCGGCGAGCACCGCGCGGATCTGATCGGCGAGCGTCGACTTCGGGCTGCGCGCAGGCGCCGCGATCCAGCGCTCGAAGGCCTGGACGAAGACCGTGATGCCGATCTCCGAGGCGAGGCGCGCGGTCTGCGCGGGCACGCCGCGCGAGCCCGGACGGCGCCGCGGCGACCGCGCTCACGACGAGCCCCTCGAGCTCCTGGGAGCCCGAGAAGAGCACCTCGCGCTCGTCGGTGAAGCGCCGGAAGAACGTGCGCTCGGTGAGCCCCGCCCGCGCGGCGATGTCGCCCACCGTCGTGTGCGCGTAGCCGCGCTCTTCGCCGTCGAACGAGACGGGTCACGAGGACTCGGCGAACCGGGAGCTACGCTGCGAGCGAGAGTGCGCGGGTCACGAACGTGTCGGGTCCTACTGGGGACGCTTTCCTGTCGCCGTCGCTGCCGCTCAGCGGCAGCGCAGCTCCGCGCACGTTCCGGCTTGGCAGGTCCGGCTGGCGCACTGGATGTCGCGCTCGCACGCGGCGCCGGCGTCACGCGGGGCGACGCATCGTCCCACGCGCCGATCGCACACGAGCGCCGGCGCGCACTCGGCGCTCGTCGGATCACCACAGGGAGCGCCCGGCGCGCCGTCGGTCACGCGCGCGCACGTGCCGGCTTGGCAACGCATCCCGCGATCGATCGGACAGACGCGCGCCACGCCGTCGCACGCCTCTCCCTCATCGACGAGCATCGCGCGCACGCACCGCGACGCCGAGCACGTCAGGCCTGCGCCGCAGACACGGCCGGGCGCGCACGCACCGCCCTCCTCGAGCGGTTCGACGCAGCGCTGCGTGTCACCGACGACGGCGCAGACGAGCCCGTCCGTGCAGCGCCGATCGATCTGAACGTCGCTCTCGGGATTCCCCATGCGACCGCAGCGATCGCCGGCGACGCTCGCGACGCTGACGACGATCTCGCGGCACGTCCCGCTCGTGCCCGTCGCGTCGGGCATGCACTCGACCATGTGATCACGAGCGCGCGTGCACGCATGGAGCTCACCGAGCGAGCACGCATCACCGACGTCCGCCGCGACGGTGCACACCCCGGGACAGCTGTTCTCGGGATGCGCACAGTGCGCATCCCGACCGCACTCGACCGTCGTCCCGCACGCCGCGCCGATCGGAGCACGCCCGACGATCACGTCGCGGCACGGAGGGCCCGCGAGCGCGAGCTCGACGCGATCACACGTCGTGGCGAGGTGCTCGATGCACGCGGCTTCGCGCGCGGGATCGATCTCGGCCGCGCCACGCTCCAGCGCCGCACCGTAGAACCCATAGAAGCGCTCGAGGACAGGCACGCAGTCCGCGTACACCGCGACCCACGACGCGAGATCTCCGCAGCGCGGCCACCGACCGCACTGCGCTCGCGCGATCGCGCGCACCCAGCGCTCGGCGGGCGACGCGCTGCCGCCGTCGGACGGCACCTGCGCGTCCTCGTCCTCGCTCGCCGCGTCGTGCGAAGCATCGATCGGCTCCGCCGCGTCAGCAGGAACGAACGCGTCCGCCGGAGCATCGAGCCCGGCGTCGATCGCCGCGCTCGGCTCGCCACCACACGCCGCAAGCACGATCGCGAGCATCGCGCGGGTTGCGCGGCTCATCGGCACAACGCTTCCGTGCAGAGGCCGTCGCGGCAGGTCCAGCTCGCGCACTGGGTGTCGTGCCCGCACGGCACGCCCGCGGGCAGCGGGACCGCACACTCGCCGATCGACCGATCACACTGCAGGCCTTCGTCGCACTCGGCGCTCGACGGATCGAAGCACGAATCCCCCACGCGCCCTTCGGTGAAGCGCGTGCACACGCCGCCCGCGCACTGGAGGCCGAGATCGAACTGGCAGACCCGCATCGTGCCGTCGCACGCGCCGCCTTCGTCGGTGACCACCTCGAGCCGCTCACAGCGCTCCTCGAGGGAGCACCCGAGACCGGGGCCACAGAGCAGGCTCGATCGCGAGCAGCGGCCTCCCTCGGGGACCTGCACGACGCACCGGTTCTCGCCGTCGAGAGGCGTGCACACCATGCCGTCGCCGCACGTGCGGAGGATGTGCACGTCGTCGTCGGCGTCGCCGATGCGGCCGCAGCGATCCCCCGGGGTGCGCGTGACGTCGCGCAGGATCTCGCGGCAGATGCCGCGCGTGAAGTCGCCGGTGACGGGATCGCACACGACCCCGTGTTCGCGCGCGCGGGTGCAAGGCGCGAGCGCGCGCGGATCGCACTCGTCGCCGACGTCGGGAGCCGCGGTGCACACCCCCGGGCACGCACCGCCAGCGTGCGCGCAGACCGCGTCGCGCCCGCAGTCGAGGCTCGTGCCGCACGCACCTCCGAGCGGCACCGAGCCGACGAGCGCGTCACGGCAGGGCGGGTGCGCGAAGTCGAACGCGGGCCAATCGCACGACGTCGCGAGGACCTCGCGGCACGCGGCTTCGCCCGCGGGATCGACCTCCACGGTCCCGCGGTCGAGCCCGTCCGCCAGCTCCGCGAGCGGCCTCGACTGCGTCGCGACGCAGTCCGCGAGCGAGCCATACACCCGCGCGTTCTCACCGCAGCGCGGCCACTGCGCGCACCACGCCTCCGCGACCTGCCGCACCCAGCGCTCGGCCGGTGTCTCGCTGCCCGCGTCGGCCGTCGAGGCGTCCTCGACGACTGCTGCGTCGACCGGCGCGTCGTCCGGCACGAACGCGTCGACGACGGGCGCGTCGGTGCCCGCGTCGGTGATGGGCGAGACCGGGTCCGATCCACACGCGGCGAGGAGCAGGACGGAGCACACGAGCAAGCGCGACATGACGCGCACGGTATGCGTGCACGGTTCGAACGCGCACCTGGGGAGATCCGCAGGGAGCGACGACCTACGGAGGTCCCCAGGTCCCGAGATCGCGCGCCCCGCGTAGGGTGCGACGCGATGCTCAGGAATTGGATGGTGCTCGTGGTGGCGCTCGTCGGATGTGGATCGAGCGCGACGGACGTGATCGACGCGGGTCGCGACGTCGCAGTCGACGCGCGCGTCGAGGACGCGCAGACGACGGATGCGCCGGGCGACGCGGCTCCCGATGCGCCCTCCGACGCGGGTCGCGACGCCGGCCCTGCGTGCGGCGACGGCGTGATCGACGAGGGCGAGGCGTGCGACGACGGCAACGACCTCGACGCCGACGGCTGCGAGGCCGACTGCACGCTGCCCGCGTGCGGCAACGGCATCGTCGATCCCGGCGAGCTCTGCCTCGGCGCGCCGAGCATCGTCGACGTGCGCGATCCCGGCGACGGCGCGCTGGCCGACCTCGATCACGACGGCGTGCTCGAGCTGCTCGCGTCGGAGTACGACCCGAGCAGGATCGTGCTCGTGCGCGTCGTCGACGGCGCGCCGACCGCGGAGCGCTTCGAGGGCGGGCTCGGTCCCTCGCGCATCACCGTCGGTCGCATCACCGCGGACCTCGCCGCGATGGCGTGGATCGACACGCGCACCCCGCAGATCTCGGTGAGACCGCTCGCCGCGAGCGGCCCCGCGGAGCCGATCACGACGCTGAGGCTGACGGGCAACGCGCACGCGCTCGACGCGGCCGATCTCGACGACGACGGCGACGACGATCTCGCCGCGCTCGTCCATCCGTTCCCGTCGCAGCCGTACGTCGCGCTCTTCCGGAACGACGGAGGCACGCTGACGGACGCGCCGGGCTTGGTGCTCGCCGATCGCGTCCCGAGCGATCTGATCGTCGCGGATCTCGAGGGCGACGGAGCGCCCGAGATCGTCGTGTTGCTCAAGGACTCGTTCGACACGCCGAGCATGCTCGCGACCTTCCGCGGCAGCGGCGCCAGCAGCGCGGCGACGTGGACCCGGACCGACTCTCCCGTGCTGCCCTGGGCGGACCGGATCGCGAGCGGTGACGTCGATGGCGACGGCGACCTCGACCTCGTGCTCTCCGGTGCGTCCGGTTACCAGCTCGTGCGCGCGAACGAAGGTGCGCTCGACGTCGGTGAGATCGAGACGATCCCGGGCAGCGTCCGCATCGTGACGCTCGGCGACGTCGATCACGATGGCGACGTCGATCGCGTCGCGCACTGGGAGGACAGCTCGCTCCACATCGACAGGAACGACGGCACGGGGCTCTTCGTGCCCGATCCCCCGCTCGTCGGCGTCGGCAGCGTCCCGCGCGCGATCCTGATCGGCGACGTGAACGGAGACCTCGCGCACGACGTGATCACGATGGTCGCCGGCAGCGACGCCATCGTCCTGCTGCTCTCGAATCCGTGACGCACGGCAGCGGCCACCACGCGCACGTCGGTCCACCTCGCGCACCCTCGGGCGCGGCGCGATCCAGATGCGGACGCGGTCGGGCTCGAGCTCGTAGCGCACGCGCAGCGGCTCGGGGAACGCGGGTCTGAACGTCGCGTGGTGGCCCGCCGCGTAGCTGAGCAAGAACGGCTCGCAGGGCCGGAAGGGCGGCGGGATGCGCGTCGAGAGCGCGATCACGTCGCAGTGATCGTGCACCTCGTGCTCGAAGTGACACGCGCTTCCGCGGCGACGTGTACGAGATCGTCATCTCCGACCGCGCGCTCCAAGGTGACCCCCAACGACGGCGTGAGCGAGATGAGCCTCGTCGCGCTGGCTCGGCGCGCACTGGTCGCTCTGATCGCGCCCTGGGGTTCTCCTCAGTTCCTCGGCGCGTCGCACCTCCAGCACCGTCCACCCGTGATCGCGCGTCGAGACGTCTTCGCGATCACGGGAGGCTCGATGGCGATTCGAACCGGATGGGAGCGCGCGCTCGTCGCGTGCGGTGTGATGCTGAGCGGCTGCGTCGCCGACGTCGGCGACGCGGAGCTCGGCGTCGCCCGCGAGGCGCTCTGCCCGCCGTACACCGAGATGGTCGCAGGCGGGTGCACGCCGACCCCGACGTTCGTCGGCGGGGTCGAGCTCTGGCTGCGCGCGGATCGCGGCGTGATCACCGCCCGTGATCGCCGCCGCGTGACGCAGTGGCAGGACCAGTCGCCGAACGATCGCCACGCGGTCGCCACGGTGAGCGGCACCGGCCCGGCGGCCGTCGTCCCCGGGCTGATCGAGCCGCGCCACGCGATTCGGTTCGTGCCGAGCGGCGCGTGGTCGGTCGCGACGCAGGACACCGGGATGCTCACCGTCGATCTCTCGCCGATCGCCGGCGCGCACGGCGTCACCGTGATGGTCGTCGCGAGCCGCGAGAGCGAGACCACGAACGATCACGTGCTCGGTGCCGGCGTGGGCACGACGGGCTGCCCTGCGGGCGAAGGCGGCGCGTTCTTCCTCGGGTACAGCGACGCCGATCACGCGACGATGGACACGAACTGCCGCGCGCTCGTCGCTCAAGCGTGGTTCGAGCCGCTCCCGCGGATCCTCACCGGGATCGCCTCGCCGGTGCCGCTCTTCGGAGACGGACACCTCCGCGAGCTCTACGCCGGTCCCTACGAGCACGTGCACGTGCTCGATCCGTACGAGCCCTTCGTCACGACGGCACCGCTGCTCGACGGTCGCATCGGGCGCGGCTTCGGCAGCACCGGGACCGACACGCGCTTCGACGGCGACGTGCACGAGATCGTGATCTTCGATCGCGCGCTCGAAGGTGAGCCGGACGACCTCTCGAGCGAGCTCGGCCTCGCGACGAGCTGGCTCCGCCGTCACTGGGGGCTCTGATGCGCGCGCTCGCATGCACCGCGCTCGTGGCGGCACTGCTCGCCGGATGCGCGCTCGACGTCGGCGATGCCGAGCCCGGCGCCGAGGAGCTGGTCGTCGTGCCGCCGCCGGATCTGCCGAGCTGTCCGCCGCACATGGAGCTCGCGAGCGGCAGCTGCACGCCGACGCCGTCGTGGGTCGGCGGGCTCGCGCTCTGGCTGCGCGCCGATCGCGGCGTCGAGACCACACGCGATCGCCGCACGATCACGCGCTGGCGGGATCAATCGTCGGCGCACCGCGACGCGATCGCCGCCGCACCCGGCACCGGTCCGATCGCGATCACGCCGGGCCTCCTCAGCCCGCGCCCGGCGGTGCGCTTCACGCCGACCACCGCGTGGTCCGAGGAGACCGCGGATCACGGCATGCTCGCGCTCGAGCTCGCGACGCTGCTCGCGTCACCCGCGGGCTTCACCATGTTCGTCGTCGCGCGCACCGAAGACAGGCCCGGCGCGGTGCTCGGCGTCGATCACGGTCACGCAGCGTCGTGCTGGAACGGCGCCGTGCCCGGGCTCGCGCTCGGTTGGCGTGTTCGCGCCGAGGTGACGCTCGACGGAAGCTGCGTCTCGACGACCGCGCCGATCGAGATCGATGCCGGCCCGCACGTCCTCGGCGCATCGGTCGAGACGATCACGCTCCCGATGGGCGGTGCGACCGACCTCGTCGCGATCTGGGCCGACGACCAGCCTGTCGGCGGCACGTTCACGCCAGGCGTGCGGGTGCTCTCGAGCCTCTCGAGCGAGGCCAGGATCGGCCGGGGCGGCATCGGCACCAGGGACTCGCGGCTCCACGGCGACGTCTACGAGATCGTGATGTTCGATCGGGCGCTCTCGGGGGTGCGTAGCGATCCCGCGAGCGAGGTCGGGATCGTGACGCAATGGCTGGAGAGCCACTGGGGCCTCTGAGCGCCGCGCGGGGACCCGGTGGCGCGTGATCGACGCCGCGCGCGGCCCCGCGCAGACTCGGTCGAGCATGGCCGACGACCTCTCGTTCTCCCGCGCCGGCGCCGAGCATCTCCCGCGCTTCGAGCAGATCCGCGCCGCGGCGTTCGCGCCGGTGTTCGCGTCGTTCCGCGCCATCCTCGGCGACGAGCTCTACGAGCTCGTCCAGGCGCGCGACGACGCCGCACAGCCTGCCCTGCTCGCGTCGATGCTCCAGCCCGACTCGGGCTGGGAGGTCTACGCCGCGCAGCGCGCCGCGATCGTCGTCGGGTTCGTCTCGGTCCGCCTCGACCCCACCACGAAGGTCGGCGAGATCGGCCTCAACGCCGTCGATCCCGATCACGCCGGCCACGGCATCGGCACCGCGATGTACGACTTCGCGCTCGCACGCATGCGCGAGGCCGGCATGCGCGCCGCGACCGTCGGCACCGGCGGCGACCCGAGCCACGCGCCCGCGCGTCGCGCCTACGCGAAGGTGGGCTTCGACGCCGCGATCCCGAGCGTGTGGATGTCCCGCATCCTCTGATCCCGCGCGCTATATCCTCGCTCGTGTCCCGCCCCGCTCCGAGCCAAGCGCCCCGCGGCATCGCGCCCGAGCTGCTCCTCTCGCAGGTCCGCAACACCGCGCCGTACGTCTTCGACGAGGGCGTGATCGACACGCCGCCCGCGACCTTCGTGCGCGAGCTCGATCGCGCGATGCCCGCGTCGCTCTCTCACGCCGAGTACTTCCGGCTCTGCGTCAGCGCGCACTACCTCACGTGCGCGACCCCGGTGCCGACCGACGTCGACAACCAGATCCGCCGCAAGCTCTGGGCGCCCGGCCTGCCGCTCGTCACCGCGCTCGAGATGGGGCGCCTCGTCCTCGAGAGCCGCGGCTGGGACTTCACGCCGCTCACGAGCCGCGCGAGCTACGGCGCGAAGGGCACGGAGTGGGAGCACGTGCCGCTGCACGGACACGCCGGCGAGTGGTTCACCGTCGCAGCGGGCGCGTACGCCGCGCTCGGTCAGTACCGCGCCGCCGACGCGAAGACGCTGCGCGCATCGCTGCTCGAGGCGATCGCGCGCGAGACCGAGCAGCACTCGCAGATCTTCGGCTCGCTCTGGCGCGCGAAGGACGGAGTCGGCGCGCTGCTCGCGTCGGTGAGCATCGCGCACAACTTCGGCGATCTCGATCGTGTGATCGACATGTGGGATCTCCCGATCACCGACCCGCTGCGCCGCGACTTCCACGGGCTCACGACCTCGCCCTTCGACGCCGAGCGCAACCTCCGCCACATGGGCCGGCTCTGGACCGCGGGCGAGCTCTACAAGTCGGTGATCGACGGCTCGTCGATGGCGCTCGAGAACCACCGACACTTCGCGCTGCGCAAGCCGCGTGGGCTCCGCGCGCGCCCCGAGCTGCGCGTCCCGCTCGGGCCCTTCTTCGACGCGTGGGGCGCGCGCGTCGCGACGATGCTCGAGGGCGAGAGCCTGCTCGAGACGATCGACGCGCTCGTCGCCGGATGCGAGCGCATGCCGACCACCGCGGGCTACGCGCGCGCCCTCCACGCGATCCGCGAGGCACGCCCCGAGCTGCACGAGCGCTCCGACGCGCTCACCAAGAGCGCGCACTTCCGCGCGCTCCTCGAGACTCCGCGCGACGTGTTCGAGGCGCGCTGGAACGACGCCGCGCTCACGCTCCTCGACGAGATCCCGGGCCGCGCCTAGTCGCTAGAACGCCTGGCCCCACGTCAGCGCGACGCGCGTCACGTCGAGCCCGTTGGTCCGCACGTAGTGCGCCCCCTCGAGCTCCAGCCAGCTGCCGCGGTCGTAGATCCAGCGCAGCGCGCCGCCGCCCTCGATCGCGACGAGCTCCGCGAGATCGGAGTCCGCGGTGCGCGGCCCGGGCGCCCCGTCGTCCTGCAGCAGCGAGGTCCAGAGCCACGGGGCCGTCTGCGTGTGCACCCGCGCGTCCGCGCGGATCCACAGCGTCCCCGGGATCACGTACTGCGTGATCCCCAGCTCTCCCGTGTGCGCGACCACGCCGAGGTCGTCCGCGTAGAGCCGGTACGCCGCCTCGCCGAACGTCATCGTCTCGAGCACCGCCTGGCGCAGCGTCGCGCGCACCGCGTAGCGCGCGCGGGTGTCGGGGAGCACCTCCGCCGCGCGCCCACCGGCGAGCGTCGGCACCGAGCCCCACGTCGTCGCGAGCTCTCCTGCCTGCAGCGTCGCGCCGCCCGCGAGCTCGATCATCGTCGTCGGCGAGAGCAGCTGCGCGAGCGACACGTTGAACGTCGCCGCCACGCGCCCGCGCTCCTCGGGCGTCGACCCGTTCGGCAGGATGCGATCGAGGTGATCCGCGATCACGTCCGCCGACACCACGAGCGTCGCGTTGTCCTCCGCGAGCTCGCGCGCGATCGAGAGCCCCACCGTGCCCGAGCGCAGCGTCTCCTCGACGTTGCCGCCCCAGCGCGCGGTGACGCGCGTGTCCGCGTCGAGCGCGAACCGGTGCGCCACGTGGAGCCCCACCGCTTCGTTCACGAGCGATGCCGTCGACACCGCGTCGAGCGCATCCGCCGACGCGCTCGTCACCACGTCGATCGGCACCGTGATCTCGTGGACGGTCTCCCTGCCCTCGCGCAGCCGCGCGTAGAGCGCGGGCTGGTACACCTCGAGCGCCTCGCTGCCCGGCGCCCGCGGATCGTCGCTCGCCTGCGACTGCCATCCCGCCCCGCGCTGCACGAACGTCGCGAACCGCGCCTCGAAGCGCTCGAAGCGCAGCCCCTCGTCGTCCTGCGACGACGCGACCCCCGGCACCGCGAGCAGCACCACGAGCAGCGCGGCGCTCACCGACCCGCGCACCACCCGCCGAGCACGACGCCCGTTCTCCAGACACGCCCGCCGACGACCAGCGTTCTCGAGACTCGCCCGCCGCCGACGACACCCGTCCTCGAGACGCGCGCGCCGCCGACGACACCCGTTCTCCAGACGCGCCCGCCGCCGACGACACCCGTTCTCCAGACGCGCCCGCCGACGACGAGCAAGGGGGCGTAGGGGCCCCCGCGCAGCGCCGCCGGAGGCGGCGGCCGGGGTTCGAAAGGGGGCGGAGCCCCCTTGGGCAACTAATTCCCGCACGCGCATCCGCCCCCCGCGCTCGTTCCGTCGCCGCCCGCCGCCGCCTCGCGCGACGTGTACAGCTGCCGCCGCGAGCGCACCGCCAGCGCGCGCGACGCCGGGTCCATCGCCGGATCCACGAACGCCCCGCGCTGGTACGCGGGCACCACCACGCACCCGCTCGCTGCCCACGCGATCCCCAGCGCCACCACGACCACCCCGCGCGCGCTCACCGCGCCGCCTCGCTCGCGCGCAGCGACACGATGCTCAGCGCGTCCGCCTCGACCGGGATGCGCTCCGACGCGATCCGCTCGCTCGCGCGCCACACCTCGACCCGCAGCGACCCGCTCGGCGGCAGGTTCACGATCGCGAAGCGGCCGCTCGACGACGTCTCGGTCCCTCCGCTCGTGAGCGCCCCGGGCACGTCGGACGGCGACACCAGCAGGCTCCCCGCCGTGATCTCGCGCCCCGCGTCGTCGACGATGCGCGGCACCACGCCCGCGAGCGGCGCGCCGTCCGCCCCGCGCACCACGCCCGCGACGTGCCCGCGCCCGTCCTGCGCCGTCACGCCGGCGTCGCGGAACATCGCCGCGAGCACGACGCGCGGCACCGTGTGCAGGCGCAGCGGCCCCGCCCCCGGCTCGACCACCGCGCCGCTCGCGATCGTCCGCACGAAGCTCGCGTCGGGCATCACGCGGTACGCGAGCCGCGCCCCCGCCGCGAGCTCCGCCACCAGCGCGCCGTCCGCGCCCGAGCGCAGCGCCACGCACGCCGGCGCCGCGCACGCGTCTCCAGCCGTCGGCGCACCCTCGACGAAGAGGTGCACCACCGCGTCGCCCCGCCGCGCGTCGGGCGCGCCGTACGGCACCACGACCAGCGCGCGTCGCGCCGCCGCCTCGCCGCCCGCGCTCCGCGTCGCCGGGGGCACGCTCTCGGGATCCACACACCCGCCGTGCGCGAGCGACAGCGCCAGCGTGACGGCGATCGGAAGCAAGCAATCGGTCTTCATGCGCGAGACCTAGCGAGCCCACGCGCCACCGACTCGACCGCTCCGGACGCGCGACCGTGCCGGAGCGGACACGCTATCCTCGGAGCGCGTGCCGAGCACCGTCCGCACCGACGCGGTCGAGCAGATCCTCGCGATCGCCGAGCGCGCCGGCCTCGATCGCGCCGCTCTGCTCGCGCGCGCGCGCATCCCCGGCGACGTGCTGCGCGGCGGCGGCGGGCGCATCGCGGTCGAGCGCCTGCACGCGCTCTGGCACGCCGTCACCCGCGACGCGGGGCGCGCCCTCACCTCGAAGGTCGCCGCGCACGCGCGCGTCGAGGGCTTCGGCCCCTACGGCTTCTCGATCCTCACCGCGCCCACCGCGCTCGACGCGCTGCGCACCGCGACCGAGCACTACCCGGTCATCAACGACGACGGCCGGTGGAGCGTCGAGCTCGGCGCCTCGCGCGTCGTCGCGCGCTGGGCCCGCGCGGGCGCCGCCACCGCCGGGGTCGACGCGGCGAGCGAGTCGATCGTCGCGCACTTCGTGCTCGGCCTGCGCAGCATCGTCGACGGTCCGATCCGCGTCGACGAGGTGCGCTTCGCCCACGCCGCGCCGCGCGGCGTGCGCGCGCTCGAGGAGGTGCTGCGCGCGCCGCTCGTCTTCGACGCGGGCGAGAACGCGATCGTGCTCCCGCGCGCCGACCTCGACGCCGTGCCGCGCCTCGCGTCGGCGCCGATGCACGCGTTCGTCACCGGCTTCGTCCGCGACGAGCTCGCTCGCATCGCCCCCGAGCGCACGTTCGTCGATCACGTCGCCGACGCGCTCGCCGCGCGCCCCGACGCGCGCGCGAGCCGCATCGCCGCCGAGCTCGGCGTCACCGAGCGCACCCTCCGCCGGCGCCTCGCCGACACCGGCACCTCGTTCCGCGCGCTCGTCGACGCGCGGCGCGCCGCGATCGCCCTCGACCGCGTCGAGCACACCGACGATGCGATCACGCGCATCGCGATCGAGCTCGGCTTCACCGACGCGAGCGCCTTCGCCCGCGCGTTCCGCCGCTGGCACGGCCGGAGCCCCTCGAAGGTGCGCGACGCGCGCTGAGCCGCGCCGCCACCCCCGACGCGCAGCACGGGTACCTGCGTTGCACGCGAGCGTCTCGCCGACCGGAGGAGAGACGATGGCGAGCGACTACGACGAGTACGAGCCGGGCAAGCCGTTCCCGGGCCGCATCGGGATGACGGTGGACGAGTCCACGCCCGCCTGGCCCGCGTACCGCCGCGCGAAGGACGGCGCGCCCAACGTGCTGATCTTCGTCCTCGACGACGTCGGCTTCGGACAGCTCTCGTGCTTCGGCGGCCTCTGTGAGACGCCGAACCTCGATCGCCTCGCATCCCGTGGCCTGCGGTACACGAACATGCAGACCACCGCGCTCTGCTCGCCGACGCGCGGCGCGCTGCTCACCGGCCGCAACCACCACACGCTCGGCCTCTCCGCGATCACCGAGCTCTCGATGGGCTTCCCCGCGCACAACGGGATGGTCGGCTTCGAGCACGGCTTCTTGTCCGAGATGCTGCTCGAGCACGGCTACAACACGTTCGCCGTCGGCAAGTGGCACCTCGCGCCGCCCGAGGAGACCACGCAGGCAGGCCCGTTCACGCGCTGGCCGCTCGGTCGCGGCTTCGAGCGGTACTACGGCTTCCTCGGCGGCGACACCGACCAATGGCACCCCGATCTCACCGAGGACAACCGTTCGGTCACGCCTCCGCGCACGCCCGAGGAGGGCTATCACCTCAACGTCGATCTCGCCGACCGCGCGATCCGGATGATCCAGGACGCCGACGCGAGCGCGCCCGAGAAGCCCTTCTTCCTCTACTACGCGACCGGCGCCGGGCACGCGCCGCACCACGTCGAGAAGTCCTGGATCGATCGCTATCGAGGCCGCTTCGACATGGGCTGGGACGCGTACCGCGAGCAGGTGTTCGCGCGTCAGCTCGAGCTCGGCGTCATCCCCGCGGGCACCACGCTCTCCACGCGCGATCCCGACGTGCCCGCGTGGGACACGCTCTCCGCCGACGAGAAGCGGATGTACGCGCGACAGATGGAGGTCTACGCAGCGTTCCTCAGCCAGACCGACCACCACTTCGGCCGCATCCTCGACTACCTCGAGCGCATCGGCGAGCTCGAGAACACGCTCGTCGTCGCGATCTCCGACAACGGCGCCAGCGCCGAGGGCGGCGTGCACGGCACGTTCAACGAGATGCTCTTCTTCAACGGCGCGCCCGAGCGCCTCGAGGACAACCTCCGGCACTACGACGACTGGGGCGGCCCCGACACGTTCCCGCACTACGCGTGGGGCTGGACGTGGGCCGGCGACACACCGTTCCGGCGGTGGAAGCGCGAGACCTATCGCGGCGGCACGAGCGACCCGTGCATCGTCTCGTGGCCGCGCGGCATCCCGGCCTCGGGCGAGATCCGCACGCAGTACCTGCACGTGATCGACATCGTGCCGACGATCCTCGAGACGCTCGGCCTCGAGCCCCCGAGCACGATCCGCGGCGTCACGCAGTCGCCCATCGAAGGCGTCAGCTTCGCGCACACGCTGCACGACGCGGCCGCGCCGACCAAGCACGTCACCCAGTACTTCGAGATGTTCGGACACCGCGCGATCCATCACGACGGCTGGCGCGCGGTCTGTCCGTTCCCCGGTCCGAGCCTCACCGAGGGCGCCAGTCGAGGCTGGCTGTTCGGCAGGACGTCCCTGACGCGCGAAGTGCTCGAAGAGCTCGACCGCAGCGGCTGGGAGCTCTACCACCTCGACGAGGATCCCTCGGAGACGCGCAACGTCGCCGCCGAGCACCCGGAGATCCTCCGCAGCATGACCCGGCGCTGGTACGTCGAGGCCGGCCGGTACGGCGTGATGCCGCTCGCGGCGGGCGACGTCGCGCGCATGAACGTCCCGCGGCCGACGGTCGCGCGCCCGCGCGACCGCTACGTGCTCCAGCCCGGCGGCGCGCCGATCCCGTTCGCCGCCGCGCCGCGCATCTACAACCGCCCGCACAGCATCACGGCGAAGGTGCGCATCCCCGCGGGCGGCGCCGAGGGCGTCCTCCTCGCGCACGGCAATCGTCACGGCGGGTACTCGCTCTACGTCGCCGAGGGCCGGCTGCACCACGTCCACAACTACCTCGGGCTCCACAAGATGAAGGTCAGCTCGAACGTCGTGCTGCCCTCGGGCGAGCACACGCTGCGCTACGAGTTCGAGCCCACCGGCGCGCCCGATCTCGCCGCGGGCAAGGGCGTGCCGGGGCGCAGTCAGCTCTACCTCGATGGCCGCCTCGTCGGCAGCGCCATGCTCCCGTTCACCGTGCCCAACGTCTTCGGCATCGCGGGGCTGAGCTGCGGGCGCGACCACTACGACGCGGTGGTTCCGTCCGAGTACCGCGCGCCCTTCCCGTTCACCGGCGAGCTCGTCGAGGTCGTGATCGACCTCTCCGGCGAGCTCACGCGCGACCACCAGCGCGACATCGATCGCCTGATGGCGCAGCAGTGAGCTTGCCGGAGTGCTCGTCCCGCAGGTCCCGCACGGGAGCGCGCGAAGCGCGCGGACGGTAGGGACCGGCGGGCGAGCCGATCTCTCTGCCGGAGTGCTCGTCCCGCGGGTCCCGCACGGGAGCGCGCGAAGCGCGCGGACGGTAGGGACCGGCGGGCGAGCCGATCTTTCTGCCGGAGTGCTCGTCCCGCAGGTCCCGCACGGGAGCGCGCGGAGCGCGCGGACGGTAGGGACCGGCGGGCGAGCCGATCTTTCTGCCGGAGTGCTCGTCCCGCGGGTCCCGCACGGGAGCGCGCGAAGCGCGCGGACGGTAGGGACCGGCGGGCGAGCCGATCTTCTGCCGCCTTCGAGTCAGCGGAAGTAGTACATGAACCCGGCGGCGCCGAGCAGCCGTCCGCCGATCGACACGCTCTCGAAGTCGCCGTCCATGAAGAGCAGGTTCGCGCCGATCGTCGCCTCGAGCGCGATGTTCCGCCCGATGAACGAGCGGATCTTCGCGCCGGCGAGCGCCTCTCCGAGCACCTGCAGCTGTCCGCCCGCGGGCTCGATGTACCCGACGCCTCCGCCCACGCCGAGCGAGAAGTCCGCGATGGGCCCGCGGTGGACCGGGAAGAACACGCGCACGGTCCCGCGCACCGAGCTCTCGAACGCGTCGGACAGGAACACGCCGAGCAGCGCATCGACGTGCAGCACGCCGAGATCGTAGGTCGCGGCGAACGCGCCCGCGCCCGCCGTCGGCGCGGGCGCGAGCAGCACGACCTGCGTCCCGAGCCCGAACACCGGCACCGCGAGCTCGGGGACCGTCGTCGGCTGCGGCGGCTGCGCGGCGGTCGCCGGAGCGGCGGCACGCGCGTCGGCTGGAGCGTGCGCGTCGGGCGATCCCTCCTGCGCGCGAGCGCGCCCGGCGAGCGCCGCGATCAGCGCCGCGGAGAGGACCCATTCGACGGGACGTCGCATCGTCGGGTCCGACAGGAGCGAACGCCGAGCCAGCTGCGCCCCGGCGCGATCGCCCGTCATCGCGCTCACGACGTCCCTCGATCGCGATCCTCGCGCACGCCGCACGAGCCCGCGCGCGGAGAGGACCGCCGCCGCGTCCTCACGCGCGCGGTTCGCGCGATCGACGCGCTCCGAGCCGGGCACGTGAGTTGCGCGAAGCGCTCTCGTGACCCGACCTACCCCCAGCGCGGTCGTCCCTGCATCGGCCATCTGCGCCTGCGTGCTCCTCGCGGCAGGCTCCGCGCTCGCGCAGACGACACCGCTCCCCGCCGAGGATCCGCACCCCACCGCACGCTCGGCGCGCAGCGTCGGCGGCCACGCGTACTCGGAGTTCGAGAACATCGAGCTCCCCTTCGTCGCGACGCGCGTCACGAGCCGCACCGGCATCGGCGTCTCGCAGTTCGAGCTGCGCGGAGAGCGCGTGCCGCGGCGCGACCTCGAAGGTGATCTCGCGCAGCTCGATCAGCGGTTCGTCCTCGGCATCGCGCTCACCGAGTGGCTCGGGCTCGAGGTCGGCGTGCACGGCGGCGCGATCGGCGGCATCGACTACGACGCCGGGCTCGTCATCGGCGCGAACGGGTTCGGCGGCGGGCGGCTCTCCGGCGTCGTGCGCGTCGTCGAGACCGACGCGTTCCTCCTGTCGCTGCGCGTCGACGTCACCGCCGGCGCCGCGGCCGGCATCGCGCCCGCGCGCACCGTGATCCCGCTGCTCACCGGACAGCGTCCGCCGGAGAGCCGCCTCCGCTCGCCCGACTTCTCGGGCAGCCGCGGCACCCTCGGAGGCTCCGTCACGGGGGTGCTCACGGCGACCGAGTGGCTCGGCTTCGCCGGCAGCTTCCGCGCCGAGGCGCGCCGCGTCGAATTCGACGACGTCGAGGACGACGAGGGCTGGCTCGGCGGCGCGCTCGGCGCGTCGTTCAACTTCGGATCGCTCGGCGTGCCGCTGCAGATCCTGCTCGGCTCGCGCGTGAGCTGGAGCTTCGCCGACGAGATCGACGACCTCGCGCTCTCGATCGTCGAGCCGGCCGACGAGGTCGTCGTCGAGCCCGAGCTCGGCTTCTACTACTTCGATCCGAAGCTGCCCGAGCTCGAGGTCGGCCTCAGCACGTCGTTCGCGTTCTCCGACGAGACGCGGCGCGGGCGCGTGGGCCTCAACCTCGCCTATTGGTTCTGACCGGCGACTTGCGCGCCCGCGCGCGCCGTCGATACCGTCGCGCGCATGGCCACCTCGAAGAAGACCACCCGCAAGGCGACGACCGCGCGCCCTTCCCCCACCGTGCAGATCGCCGAGCGCTCGCTCGCCGCGCTCGCGCCGCTGCGCGAGCCCGAGCGCGCGGCGTTCCTCGCGCAGACCACACCCGAGGATCGCGCCGCGTTGGGCGCGCGCACCCGCGCCGACGGCGTGCTGCGCGACCTCGGCCCGCTGATCGCGCACATCGACGCGAGCGTCGCGAAGTACGGCACGACGATCCGCTACGGCGCGCCGCGCCGCGCGTTCCTCGCCCAGACGACGCTCGAGCTCGCCGACGCGCTCGCTACCGCGACGGGCAAGCGCGACGGCGCGACCTCGGCGTCGGCGCAGCGCAACGCGGCGCTGCGCCGCGGGCGCGCGGTGTTCGGCGATCTCGCGCACGCGCTCTCGTCGATCGCGCGCGGCAGCGCCGAGGCGGCGCGTCTCGACGCGGTCGAGCGCGACTTCGATCACGAGGACACGCTCGCCCGAGGTCTCCGGCAGCTCGCGGAGCTCGCGCGTGGTTGGATCGAGCGCGCGCGCACCGACGAAGCGGCGCGCGCGCTCGTCGCGGGCGCGCACCTGACCGAGGCGGACGTCACGAGCGCGGAGCGGGCCGCCGAGGCGCTGCTCACCGCCGGCGCCGATCGCGTCGGCTCGGGGCGCGCGAGCGCGAACGATCCTCCCGAGGTCAACGTCCTCGAGGGCATCGTGCTCGCGGAGGCGCGCGAGGCGTGGCGCGCGTTCGAGGCGGCGCGCTCGAACCACCCGTCGATCCCGCGGCTGCCGCTGGGCACCGCGCTGCGTCAGGTGATCGGCACCCGCCCGAAGCGCGCAAAGCCGAAGCCCGCCGCGCCCAAGACCTGAAGCGCTCCCCACGCCGAGCGACCGGCTCGCGTCCGAGCCGGTCGCTTCGCGTCTCGCGTCGCGGCCGTGCTTCGCGCGCTGGCCGCTGCGCTTCCCGCGTCGTCCGCTTCGCTTCTCGCGGCGTGGCTGTGCTTCGCGCGCCGGCCGCTGTGCTTCGCGCGCCGACCGCTTCGCTTCTCGCGTCGTGGCTTGCTTCGCGCGCTGGCCGCTTCGCTTCTCGCGTCGTGGCTTTGCTTCGCGCGTTGGCCGCTTCGCTTCTCGCGTCGTGGCTGTGCTTCGCGCCCCGGCCGCTTCGCTTCTCGCGCGCTCGCGTCGCTGCTCGTGCCCGTCGGGTCGCGGCTCGGCGGAGCGCCTGGCCTCGAGGCACGCTCGATCGCGTGGCGGACCGAGCCGGTCACCACCAAAGATCGCGCGATGGACGACACGAGCTTCGAGCCCGCGCGACGCGGGCGCACGCGCCTGCCGAGCGGGCGGTTCCTGGGCTGGTCGGAGCAAGGGCCGGAGCACGGCGCGCCCGTTCTCTTCTTCGGCGGCGCGGGCACGAGCAGCGCGCTCTCGATGCGGCGCGAGGACGTCGAGCGCGCCGGCGTGCGGCTCGTCGCGGTCGATCGTCCGGGGCTCGGCGCCTCGGATCCGCTCGCGGGGCGCACCCTCGCCGACTGGGTCGAGGACGTGCGCGACTTCGTGATCGCGCGCGCGCTGGGCTCGCCCGCGATCGTCGCGTTCTCGCAGGGCGCGCCGTTCGGGATCGCGTGCGCGGCCGACGAGATCGGGCGCTCGCTCGTGATCGTGTCGGGCACCGACGAGCTCGCGGCGCCGCACCTCGCGGAGCTGCTGGTGCCCGACGTGCGCGGCATCGTGCAGCGCGTCGCCCGCGATCCCGAGGGCGCCGAGGCGTTCTTCCGCGGGATGACGCCTGCGATGATGCGCCAGATGGTGCTCGCGATGATCGGCGACGCCGATCGCGCGGTGTACGCCGACCCGGCGTTCGACGCGGCGTACCGGCGCGCGCTCGACGAGGGCTTCGCGCAGGGCGGCGAGGGCTACGCGCGCGACACCGTGCTCGCGTTCGGCGCGTGGCCGTTCGACCTCGGGCGCATCTCGATGCCGGTCTCGCTCTGGTACGGCGCGGAGGACACGAGCCCGGTGCACTCACCGGACCTCGGCGCGTCGCTCGCGCATCGCATCCCGAGCGCGCGCCGCACCGTGATCGACGCCGCGGGCGGCGCGATCCTGTGGACCCACGGCGAGGCGATCCTCGCCGCCATCTAACGACGACGACGGCGCGCGGCCACGACGAGCGCGAGGGCCGCGATCCACGGCAGCACCGAGCTGCTCGCGCGCGCTGCGATCGAGCATCCGCCCGACACCGGCGGCGGCGGTGTCGTCGTGCTTCCGTCGAGCCGGCTCACGCCGCCGTCGCGGCGCGGCGTGCCCTCGCCGACGCAGAGGCCGAGATCGCACATCTGACCGTCGGGGCAGAGGTCGCTCTCCTCGTCGGTCGCGCCGTCGCAGTCGTCGTCCCACGCGTTGCAGGTCTCGACGCCGGGATCGCCGGGCATGCAGTCGCGCTCGTCGCACGAGAGCGACGCGCGCGCGCACATGCCGACGCCGCAGACCGGGCGCACGCGCTCGTCGACGCGTCCGTCGCAGTCCTCGTCGCGCCCGCCGCAGACCTCGGTCGCGCCGGGGTTCGTGCCGGGATCCCGATCGTCGCAGTCGTCGTTGCCGACCCCGTAGCCGGGGCGATCGCAGCCGGTCACGGGATCGCCCTCGCGCCCGCCCCAGCCGTCGCCGTCGGCGTCGGGATAGAGCGTCGCGGTCGCGGTGCCCTCGTCGACCGTCTCGTCGCAGTCGTCGTCGCGGCGGTTGCACGCCTCGGTGCCGCCGGGGTGCGCCATGCCGTCGTTGTCGTCGCAGTCGTCGTCGCGCGCGGACCAGCCGTCGCGCGCCTCGCACGCGGTGATCGATCCGCGCGAGGCCGCGCCGTATCCGTCGCCGTCGAGATCGCCGTAGAACGTCGAGCCCGCGCAGCCCCACACCAGGCTGCGGCGGATCGTCGCGCCGCCGTCGCCGCGCGAGCCGCCGTCGCGGTTGGCCGACATGCCGCCGATGGTGAATTGCACGTCGCCCGTGCCGCTCGGGACGACGTAGTCGACCTCGAACGTGACCCAGCCGCCGCTC
The DNA here is from genome assembly GCF_000737325.1 of Sandaracinus amylolyticus. NCBI lineage: Bacteria > Pseudomonadati > Myxococcota > Polyangiales > Sandaracinaceae > Sandaracinus > Sandaracinus amylolyticus. The sequence continues at coordinate 4,501,988 of NZ_CP011125.1, read as the reverse complement.
GCGGTGCGCGGCGTGCTGTGCACGATGACGTCCTCGCCCGTCGCGCGCGTGCCCTCGCCGACGGTGCGCAGCGAACCGGGGCCGCTCGTCGCGATGCGGAACCCGCCGGCGCTGCCGTTCACCGCTTCGATCTCGATGCGGATGCGCGCCGTCGAGCCCGGCGATGGCATCGCGGGCGTCGAGGTGAAGCGCATCATCGGCGCGCGCCCGCCGGAGTGACAGCCCGAGCAGTCGGCGACGTCGATGCCGCGGCCGTACGCGTGAGCCGTCGCGCTCGCGACCCAGATCGAGCCCACGAGCAGAAGACCCACGCTCCACCGCTGGCTGGTCATCCGGCGCGAGCGTATCGCGCGCCGCGCGATCGCGCATGCGACGGCGCATGGCGGGGTGGCGGCGGGTGGCGGGCGGGCCCGCCCGATCGCGGTGCGAAAACCGTTGGAACGCGTCGCGCGGAGCGCGGTCGTGCGCTTGCTCGTGGGCCGCGCATGGACCGAACGACGACATGGGTGTGCGCGGCGATGGTGGTGCTCGCGGGCTGCGCGGCGGAGTTGGACGAGGGCGAGGCGAACGACGGGGGACCGGACGGCGTGATCGTGATCGACGACGCGAAGCTCGACGCGCTGAGCGAAGCGCGCGTGCGCGCGGAGGGGCTGACGGTGTGGATCGATCCCGCGATCGACGGGCGCGTCGAGGGCGGCGTCGGGCGCTTCGTCATCGCGGGGCGCGCGTCGCGCGACGTGCTCGAGGTGACGAGCGCGCGCGGCGTGACGCGCGTCGTGTCGGCGCGTCGCTTCGAGGTCGAGCTCGACGAGGACGAGATGTCCGAGGTCGTGATGGGCATGCCACTGCGCGTCGCGCTGCGCGCCGCGCGTGCGCCCCACGCGCGCTACGTGGTGCGGCTCCGGGTGCGGCCGCGCATCGGCGCGGGGAGCGGTGAGCGCGAGGTGGCGATCGCGTCGGGGCTCTCGCCGGTGTGGATCGACGGCGGCGCGCGGTATCGAGGCGCGGTCACGCTCGGCAGAGCGCTCTCCGAGCCGCGGATGATCGCGCCGTCGGGCGGAGAGATCGCGCTCGTGGGCGAGATGCCGGTGCTGCGCTTCGATCTGCGGTACGACGACGTCGCGCGCGCGGCGTCGGATCGCAGCGCGCGCCTGGTGGTCACCGCGCGTCGTCGCAGCGGCATCGTGCGCCGCACCGCGGAGGTCGAGCTCGTGGTCTCGGAGCTCGCGATCACGCACCACGATCCCGACGCGGTCTGGCCCGACGACGTCTGCGCGGCGGACGTGCTGGTGTGCCTCGAGGACGCCGGGCGCGACACGTCGGTGTGTGGCGACGCGTGGCGCGTCACGCGGTGTCGCTTGCCATCGCGCTTCGTCGGTGATCTGCGCGCGCACTTGATCGAGTGGTACGCGGTGCACGAGGGCGACGTGCGCGCGGCGGGCGGCGCGACGCTCGCAGAGGCGCAGCGCGCGATCGAGGCATCGCGCGTCGAGGAGCTCCGCCACACCGACGACGATCCTCACGGGCACGATCGCGCGACGACGCGCGTGCTGCGACACCCCGACGTCGTCTTCCCCGGCAGCGACCGGGTGTGGCACGGCGCGTACGCGCGCGAGAGCGGGGATCTCCTCGAGATCTACGCGTTCGAGTGAGCTACACCGAACGAGTGCGGCACCACGTGTACCTCGTGCCGGGGTTCTTCGGGTTCGCGAACTTCGGCGACTTCCGCTACTTCGCGCACGTCCGGGAGCACCTGCTCGCGTGGACGCGGATGCGCGGCGTCGACGCGGTGATCCACTACGCGCCGACGTTCCCCACGGCGTCGCTGCGCCGGCGCGCGGGGCGGCTGGTGGAGATCATGGCGGAGACCTCGGGGGACGGCGGGCCGATCCACCTGATCGGGCACTCGACCGGCGGGCTCGACGCGCGGCTCGCGGTCGCGCCGCGCGCGTCGCTGCACTGCGCGGTCGATCCCGAGTCGGTCGCGTCGCGGGTGCGCACCGTCGTCGCGGTGACGTCGCCGCACTACGGCGCGCCGACCGCGGCGTTCTTCACGAGCCTGCTCGGGCAGCGGCTGCTCTTCCTGCTCTCGCTGGTCACGATCTACGCGATCCGGGTGGGCACGATCCCGCTGCCCGCGCTCGTGGTCCTCGCGAGCGCGCTGGGATCGACGGGCGCAGGCAGGCTGGTCGCGGGCGGTGTGATCGAGCAGGTCTACGATCTCGTCATCAAGGACTTCAGCCCCGAGCGGCGGCTGCAGATCGAGCAGGTGTTCGCGCAGGTGCGCAGCGATCAGACGCTGCTCGTGCAGCTCACGCCCGAGGGCCTCGATCTCTTCAACGCGCTCGCGACCGAGCGCGACGGAGTGCGCCGCGGGTGCGTGGTCGCGCAGGCGAAGCCGCCGACGCTGGGGCGTCAGGCGCGCGTGGGCCCGAGCCCGACGAACCAGGCGATGTACAACGTGTACCGCGCGCTGTACGCGATCGCGTCGTCGCTCCCCGAGCACCTGCTCCCGGCGCCCGACGACGCGCAGGCGAAGGTGCTGATCGATGCGTACGGCCGCATCCCGAGCGCGAAGGGCAACGACGCGATGGTGCCCACGCGCTCGCAGGTCTGGGGCGAAGTGGTGCACGCCGCGTGGGCCGATCACCTCGACGTGATCGGGCACTTCCACGCGCCGCACCGTGCACCGCTGCACGTCGACTGGATGCGCACGATGAGTGACTTCGGGCAGCGCGAGTTCGAGGAGATGTGGGACGACGTCGCGCGCTTCGCGTTCTCCACGTGAGCCCGAGAGGGCGTGGCAGCGCCCGCCGCCGGGGCTACCTGAGAGAGAGCCGCTCTGTATGGTGGGCGCGTGAGCCACGGGACCGAGACCAGCTTGCTGCGCGAGCTCGCGCGGCCGTGGAACCTCATGAGCCTGGTGCGGCTGCCGCTCGCCGTGGTCGCGCTGCTCGTGCGCGCGGAGCCGCTCGCGGTGCTCGCGCTGATGGTCGTGGCCGGGATCTCCGACGCGCTCGACGGAGTGATGGCGCGGCGCGCGCACGCGGATCCGAAGCTGGGCGAGTGGCTCGACCCGGTCTGCGACAAGGTGTTCGTGCTCGCGGTGCTCGCGGGCGTGTGGATCGAGCGGCAGCCTCCGTGGTGGCTGCTGGTGCTGACCGCCACGCGCGAGATCCTGGTGGTGCCCGCGGGCATCACGCTCGCGGTCTCGGTGGGGACGTTCCGCTCGCGCATCGAGTACTGCGCGCGGCCGAGCGGGAAGGCGACGACGGTGGCGCAGTTCCTCGTGCTCGGCGCGCTGCTCTTCGACGTCGATCAGGTCGCGCTGCCCGCGGCGATCGCCGCGGCGGTGCTCGGGCTCGCGGCGGGTGTGGAGTACGGCGTGCGCGCGCGCGCGTGCCTCGATGCGCCGAGGGGCACGCCGGCGGCGGGCGCCGCGGAGTAGCCGAGCGGCTCAGCGCGACGCGAGGGTGGCGAGGCGCTCGTCGCTCTCGCTGTCGGAGGGATCGAGACGGCGATCGATCGCGTACGCGGCGCGCAGATCCTCGCGCGCGCGGACCGGCGCGAGGCGCGCGATCATCGCCGCGTCCGCGGCGCTCTCCGCGATCCAGAGCTCGTCGACGCGCAGCACGACGGGATCGAGCGCGCTCAGGGCGGCGACGGCATCGCGGACGTCGCTCGACGCGCGCACCTGCGCCGCCTGCGCGGGATCGTTCGACGCGTGATGGAGGATCGCGACGACGGAGAAGCGGCGGCGCTCGGCCTCCCAGCGCACGCGGAGCGATGCGTCGCGCAACAACGCGCGCGTCACGTGCGCCTGCGCGAGCATCGACGACGCGCCGAGCTCGGGCCACGCGGCGGCCGCCTCGCGGTACGCCGCGATCGCGAGGTCGACGTCGGCGTCGCGGCTCTCGGCCCTCACGGTCGCGCGCTCGAGGAGCGCGTTCCCGCGGATCGTCAGGAGCGCGGCGACGGCGCGCGGATCGCGACCTCGACGAGCGCGCGCCAGTCGATCGTCGGCATCGGCGAGCGCGCGCTCCGCGTGCACGAGGATCTCGGCGTCCCACTCGCCGCGCTCCCACGCCGCGCGCTGCTCGTTCACCTCGAGCTCGCCGACGCGCGCGATGCGCGCCTCGAGATCGACGAGCGCGCTCGGATCGCCGCAGCGACGCAGCAGCGCGAGCTCGCGCTCCCAGGCGCCGGCGCGCCGCGGAGCGAGCACCTGCTCCTGGTGCGTCAGCTCGATCGCGCGGCGGATGCCGGGATCGTCGCGCAGCGCCGCGATCACCTCCGCGCGGTGCGCGCCCGCGGTCATGATGCCGAGCAGCGCGTCGGCCTGGCTGCGATCGAGGCGCAGCGCGCGCCCGTCGAGCCATCGCGAGAGGACGCGCAGCGTGCCGCGGAAGCGATGCGCGTCGGCGAGGTTCGAGATCGTGATGCTCTGATCCGGCGCGAGGCGGACCGCGCGCTCGAGGCGATCGAGCGCGGCATCGAGGTGCGAGGGATCCGCGGTGGCCTCGTAGCGCGCCCCGAGCGCGACCGCGGCGTTGTTGAGCGCGGGCATGTCGCGATCGCCCGCGCGATCCCAGTCGCGCGCGACCTCCGCGAAGAGGCGGTCCGCGTCGTCGTAGCGACGCTCGCGCAGCGCGCGCTGCCCGCGGACGTCGGTCAGCCGGGTGCGCACCTCGGGCGTGTCCTGCGGCGCGCGGGCGAGCCACGTCTCGGTGTCCTCGATGCGGTCCGCGAGGATCGAGAGCAGCATCGCGGCGCGACCTGCCTGCGGCTGCTGTCCGCGCTCGTACACGCCGGTCGCGACCTCCCTCGCGCGCGGCTCGAGACCGAGCTCGCGATACGCGCGCGCGACCTGGAGCGCGAGATCCTCGTCGCCCGAGGCGAGCACCGACTGGAGCTCCTGCTCGCCCTGCCCTTCGCGACCGAGACGGTAGTACACCTGACCGAGCCCGAGGTGGTACGCGGGGACGCTCGCCGCCTCGGCCTGGATCGCGAGGAAGAGCCGCTCCGCATCGGCGAGCGCGCGATCACGCTCGGCGCCACTGCGCTCTCCACCGCGGCGCAGCTCGATCATCGCGAGCTGGAGCACCGACGGAACGATCGGCGCGATCGCTTCGTAGCGAGCGCGCGCCGCGCCGAGCTCGGGATCGCGCGAGAGCTCGCTCGCGAGGTGCTCGGAGACGATCGCGCGGGTCTCGTCGTCGCTCGCGACGCGCAGGCGCGCCTGCACCTCGGGCGGGCCGAGCCCCATCTCGAGCCGCGAGACGAGGGACTCGGTGCGCTCGCGCTCGATGCGCGACATCGCCTGCTGGGCCTCGCGCAGCTCGCCGAGTCGCGGCATCACGCGGCGCGCGAGGAGCGCGCGCGCATCGTCGAGGTGCCCCACGTCGAGCTCGGCGGCGGCGAGGCTCGCGAGCGCGGTGGGCGCGAGCACGCCCGGGCTCCCGAGCGCGCGGAGCGTCGCGGTGGCGGCAGCGCTGTCGCCTCGTGCGCGCGAGAGATCGGCGAGCGCGGCGACGCAGTCGTGATCGTCGGGGAAGCGCGCGAGCGACGCGCGGAGGAGCGCTTCGTCGCCCGACGCCAGGGCGGCCGCGCGCTCGGCGTCGGCCTGCATCGCGTCGGCGGCGGCGAGCGCGTCGCTCACGCGATCGCGCAGCGGCAGCGTGTCCATGCGCGCAGCGCTCGCCCACGCGCGGAGCGATCGCGACGCGGCGAGGACGAGCGAGGGCGACGCGATCACGCGCTCGACGATCGGCGCCGCGGCGCGCACGCCCGCTTCGTCGAGCCCGCTCGCGACGTGCTCGTCGAGCGCCTCGAAGGGCCACTCGGGCGCGAGGCGCTCGCCGAGCGCGCGATGGAGAGCGCTCCGCCGCGCGTCGAGCGGCGACGACGGTGTGGTGACCGCGATCCCGCGCTCGACGACGGTGAGCGCGGCGCGCAGCGAGCGCTCGTCGCGCTCGCCGAGCTCGCTCGCCCACGCCGCCACGCGCTCCTGGAGGTGTCGCTCGGGCGCGCCGCTGCGCGCGTACTGCGGCACCGACTGCCAGCGCGTCATCGCGCGGTCGAACGCGTCGAGCCGATCCTCGGTGAGCGGCGTCGGAACGGTGCTCGCGAGCACATCGACGTAGCGCACGCCGACGGCTTCGCGATCCGCGAGATCGAGATCGTACCCCGCGCCCGCGAGCAGTCCGTCGTACGCCGCGAGCGACGCGTCCACGTCGCCGCGCGCATCGACCGCACGAGCGTCCTCGAGCGCGATCGCGGCGAGGCGCGACGGCGAGCTCAGGTAGCTCGAGACCGCCGTCGAGACGACGCCGAGCACGACCGCGGCGAGCAGCGCCCAGCGCCACCCGCGCGCGAACGCGGAGAGCGGCTCCTTCGACAAGAAGAGGTACGAGCCGTGGCCCTGATCGATCACGCGGTACGCGCCGAGCGGGAAGATGGGGACGAAGAGCGCCGAGATGCAGTGCGTGGTGACGTACGAGCCGTCGTCGCGACGATCGCGCTCGCCGTAGATGCCCACGCCGAACCCGTTGACGCGGAAGAGCGCGGGCGCGCCGTTCGTGAGCGGCCGCGAGCCGTTGAGCACGGTCTCGATCAGCTTGCGGAGACCGGCGTCCTTCGCGGTGCGCCGCGCCTCGCGCAGGATGCGATCGCCCACGTCGAAGTCGCCCTGCCGGTGGTTCCAGCGCGCACGGCACAGCGCGAGGTGCGTCGCGGGCTCGCGCATCGCGCCCTCGAGCTCCTCCGCGACGAGGCCTCGTGGACCGAGCTTGTGCGCGGCGCGCAGCAAGCGCACCGCGCCGCTCTCGTCGGCGGATGCGCGCACGATCGCGCTGAGCTCGATCGCGAGGAACGCGACGTTGTCGGCGACCTTCTCGCGGGCGCCCGGCGGCAGCTCGATCGCGAGCGTCGCGAAGCTCGCGATCACCTCGTCCTCCATCCGACGCCGGAGCTCGGTGACGTGGTTGCGCAGGCGCGGCCAGTCGGCGCGCGCAGGGTCGGGCTCGTGATCGCGGTGATCGACTGCCTTCGCGACCGCGTCCATCGCTCGGGTCAGCGTCTGGATCGGATCCATGCGAGGGAGGGCGTACGCTCACCTCGCGCGCGCCCTCCCCTCACGGCGCGCGGTCGAGCACCGCGTAGCGGAACCCCGCGCGGATCAGCGCGGGCACGAGCGCGCCGGGCACCTCGCGGGCGTCGAGGATCTCGGTGCGACCGTGCTCGTTCTCGTCCGCGAACACGAGCCAGCGGAGGCGATAGCCCGCGCCCTGCCAGCGCGCGCGATCGAGGCCGTAGAACATGTCGAGGTCGGGCTCGATCCAGCACGCGACGAGATCGGGACGCCGCCCGAGCACGTAGTCGGGATCGTACGCGTCGTGACCGACGTCGAAGCGCGTGCGCTCGCGATGCGCGAGCTCGCGATCGTTCAGCCCGAGCATGTCGATCGCGCGCAGGCCCGAGAAGAACGGAATCTTGCCCGCCGCGTCGACCGCGATCGTCGCGCCCTCGGGCGCGTGCTCCGCGAGATGACGACCGAGCGCGACCCAACGATCGGTGCGCGTCGTCGTGTAGCGGAAGCGCAGATCGAACACGCACGGGAGCAGGTGAACGAGGACGAGCGCGCCGGCGATCGCGGGCGTCCATCGCGCGAGGCGGCTCGTGCTCGCCGCGATCGAGAGCGCGAGCGCGCTGCCGACGAGATAGAGCCCGACGAGGAAGCGCTCCTGGAAGACGTCGCCGCCGACCCACACCCAGTACGCGACGACACCCGCTCCGAGGAACGCGGCGTAGCTCGGCACGAGGCGTCCGCCGCGACGCGCGAGCACCCACGCCGCGCCGATCGCGACGAGCTCGAGCGCGAAGCCCTGCTGCGTTGCGACGATGCCGAGCTGCACGATGCCTGCGGGCACGCGCATCCAGAACGGCGCCGAGACCTTCGCGTAGTAGGTGTTGGGAAGGACGTCGCCGTAGTACGAGAGACGGAACGCGAGCACGGCGGCGAACGCCAGCGCACCTGCCGCAGCGAGCGCGCCCGCGACGCCGAAGTGTCGGCGCAGCGCGAGGAACACGACGGCGATCCCGACGCCGATGAATCCATCGGCGCGCACGAGCACCGCGCAGATCGCGATCGAGGCCATCGCGACGAGCTCGATGGGACGCGCACGATCGCGCTCGGCCATCGCGTCGACGATCCTCCACAGCGCGACCTGCAGGAGCACGACGACCGGCGTCTCGAGCCCGGACGCCACCGCGATCCAGAGCGCGGGCTGGATCGCGACCACCCACGGCGCGATCACGCGGAGATGCGCGGGCAACACGCGCCGCAGCCACGACGCGACGAGCGCCGCGGCACCGAGCGCGGCGAGCAGGTTGAGCCCGACCGCCCACGCGATCACTCCGTCGCGACCGAGCAGCGCGAGGCCGGGCACGCAGAGCAGCAGATACCCGAGGTTCGTGAAGCCCTCGACGCGCTCGCCCGCGTTGAACACGAGCCCGTCGCCCGCGAGCAACCGCTCGGCATAGCGGAACGAGATGAACGCGTCGTCGCTGCCGAGCGCGTGTCCCGAGAGGTCGGAGTGCGAGTACCCGAACGACGCGTGCGCGATGCACGCAGCGGCGAGCGCGACGCCCGCGAGCGCCCACGAGATCCGCTCCGCGCGCGTCCAGGCTGGTGCTGACTGCGTGACCAAGCGCCAGAGCTTAGGAGACGCCCCGGCCCGGGCAAGCGGCTCGAAAATCGGCTCGCCCGCGTGTCCCTACCGTCCGCGCGCTTCGCGCGCTCCCGTCCGGGACACGCGCGACGAGCACTCCGGTAGGGAGTCGAAATCGGCTCGCCCGCACGTCCCTACCGTCCGCGCGCGCTTCGCGCGCTCCCGTCCGGGACACGCGGGACGAGCACTCCGGTAGGGACTCGAAATCGGCTCGCCCGCACGGCCCTACCGTCCGCGCGCGCTTCGCGCGCTCCCGTCCGGGACACGCGGGACGAGCACTCCGGTAGGGACTCGAAATCGGCTCGCCCGCACGGCCCTACCGTCCGCGCGCGCTTCGCGCGCTCCCGTCCGGGACACGCGGGACGAGCACTCCGGTAGGGACTCAGATCTCGAGGGCGAGCGCGAGCAGATCGTCGCTGCGCTCGACGTCGCGCACCCACGCGTCGGGCAGCGCACCGAGCCCGGCGCGCGCACCGGCGAGCGCGCCCGAGAGCGTCGCGAGGCTGTCGCTGTCGCCGGGGCTGTTCGCGCCTTCGAGGATCGCGCGCTCGGGATCGTCGGGCGAGCGCGCGAAGAGGTAGACCGCGGCCGCGATCGCCTCGTGCGCTGCCCAGCCGCGCAGTCGATCGAGCGTCGTCTCGGGCGCGACGCCGCCATCCGCGTCGTCGAGCGCCTCGGCCATCATCACCGCAGTGCGCGCGCTGTACCGCGCAGCGGCGGCGATCATCTCGCTGAGCACGACGCGCGTCGGATCGCCGCGCAGCACGCGCGCCACGCCGATCGCCATCGCCGCGCTGGCCGCGAGCGCGATCGGATCGCGATGCGTGAGCTTGCTGTGCGCGACCGACCACTCCTCACAGCGCGAGAGATCGTGGGCGTAGAGCAGGCCGAACGGATACGCGCGCATCACCGATCCGCATCCGCCCGCGGTCGGTCCACCGGCGCGCGACCAGTGCTCACCGCGCGCGAGCGCGCGCGACCCGCTGAGGCACGCGTTGCCCGGCGCGCGATGTCCGCCCTGCGGGCGCTCCGCCCACTCCACGAACGCACGCGCCATGTGCTGCATCGTCGCGTCGAGATCCGCGCCCTCGCGGCGCGACCACAAGAGCGAGCGCAGCACCGCTTCCGCCATCTGCGTGTCGTCGGTGTACGGCGCGAAGCGCTTGCCGCCGCGCTCCCAGTAGAGCTCGAACGCGGTCACGCCGTGAGGCGGCCACTTCCGGCGGATCGCCTCGAGCGACATGAACTCGGTGGGGTGCCCCATCGCATCGCCGATCGCGGCGCCGAGCACCGCGCCGCCGACCGCGGAGGCACGCGGAGAGAGAGCGCGCGCACGCGGCGTGGCGGGACGGATCTCCGGCGGGATCGTCTCGCGGATCGCCGCTTCGGGGAGCTCGGGACCGAGGTCGTCGTCGTCGAGCTCGCGCGCGCTCCAGAGATCGCCCTCTTCGCCGTCGTCGATGGCACTCGCCGACGCGACGTGCTGCGCGATCTGCTCGAGCCACTCGCGCTGCGCGTCGCTGCTCGCCACCTTGCGCCCACGCAGCTCGCGTGTCGCGCGCAGCGCATCGTCGAGCGCGCGCCCGCTGCGCACCTGCAGCGCGACTGCGATGGTCCCCGCGCGCCCCATCCCTTCGCGCGAGACGAGCACGACCTTCGCGTCCTCGGAGACGTGCGACTCGATGCGCTCGAGCACCTCGTGCGCGTCTTCGCAGGGCGCGCCCTCGGGCACGATCGGGAGTCGGATCACGACGAGCTCGCGCTCGTCCGCGAGATCCTCGATCGCGCCGTACCCGCCGCGCGCGCGCTCCTCGTCGGTCGTCAGGTCGACGAGCACGTCGGCGCCCTCGGCGCGCAGCGCGTCGAGATCGCTCGCGAGATCACGCGACCACTCGATGCCGGTCTCCGCGATCTCGACGACGCCGGGCGCGTGCGCGACGCCGATGCGCGGCTCGACCCACGTGACGCGCATCGGATGCGTGCTCGACGTGACCTTCGCGGGCGCATCGGCCACGACCGTGCCCGGGCTCGACTTCGTCGGACGCGCGACCTCGGCGCCGAGCAGATCGAGCTGCATCGTCCCGTCCCCGCTGCCTCTTCGCTCTCCCATCGATTCCCCCGATCAGAGATCGCTGCGCCGACCTTCGAGCGCGCGCTCGAGCGCCGGGAAGAGCCGCGGCCCGAGCGCGGGCTCGACCATCACCGCCCACGCGACGCGCCCACGAAGGTACGACGCGAAGCTCGGACGACCGTCGCGGTTCTGGCTCTCCATCCCGAAGCGAGCGCAGTTGTACAGCAACGCGCGGAGCGCGCGCTTCTCGTCGCGCGGCAGACGCACTGCGCGGTTCACCACGACGCCCGTCACTTCCTGGCGCGCGCCGCGGCGCATGACGCGCGTCTTGCCCTCGTGCTCGGCGAACCCCTCGCTCGCGATCACCTTGCGCACCATGCCGAACAGCGACGCGAGCTTCGTGGGATCGTCGCCCGAGAACGTGAGGTCGTCGGCGTAGCGCGTGTACGTGAACCCCAGCGCGCGCGCGATGCCGCGCAACCGCGCATCGAGGCGGCGGCAGATCAGGTTCGTGATCGCGGGGCTGGTGCACGCGCCCTGGGGCAGCACGCGCGCGCCGAGCGCGACGTGGTAGCGCTGCCCGTCGAGCTCGGCGGGCACGCGCGGCGGCTCGGTGCACAGGAGCGCGAGCACGGTCGCGACCTGCTCGGAGTAGCCGAGCTTCGCGAACAGGCCCTTCACGCGGCGGAACGAGATCGTCGGAAAGAAGTCGCGCAAGTCGAGGTTCACCACGACCGCGCGCCCGACGTGCGGCCGCGCGTTGCTCACGACCGAGCGCTCGCGCACGAAGCCGTGCGCCTCGTCGCTCGGCGCGATTCGTTGGAGCACCAACGATTGCACGTTCTGCTGTGCCTCGGCGAGCGCGGGCTTGGGCGCCGAGATCGCGCGAATTCCGCCGGTCTTCTTGGGGATTCCGTAGCGGTGGTAGTGCACGAGCGTCGCGCCGCGACGGTGGAACGTCAGCCAGCGCAGCTTCGCGATCGAGATGCCGAGCGCGCTCGCGACGTCGCGCGCGTCGCGCCAGATCGGAAGTCCGCACGCCTCGAGCGTCGCGACGTCGCTCTCGACGTCGTGCAGCCCCGCGCTGACGCCGAGGCCCGCGTAGACGAGGCGCTCGGCGCGCTGCGCGCGCCATGCGTCGGCGCGCTGCTTCGCCTCCGCGATGCGCTCGGCCTTCTTCGCCTTGCGACGCTCGCGGCTCTCCTTCCAGCGCCGGATGCGCTCGCGCTGCAGCGCCTTCTCGGGCTTCTCGCCGTCGCTCGCGATCTTCACCAGCGTCGCGAGCTCGGCGTCGAGCTCCGCGCGCTCGACGATCTCGCCCGGCGGATCGCCCGGCACCGGCTCGTGCACGGGCCAGAAGCCGAGCGTCTTCATGCGCGAGAGCGCGGTCGCGTCGTCGAGCGACGCGAGGACCGCTTTGACGAGCGCGGCCTTCTGCGGGTCCTTCTCGTCGCTCATGCGAGCGCGTTCCTGCAATCCGTCGAGGACGAGGGGCCGGGGCGCCTACGAAGAGCCCTGGGACGGGACCTGTCCACCATAGGGTCCCGCGGCCCTGCCGATGCCCGCGGGGACCGGAGGTCCCCAACCAGCTGCGGGCGGGCAGGGCCGTGGGACCCGGGTGCCGACCGGGCCCGTGACGAATGGAGAGCACGTGAGCCTGCGCGGCGTTGCACCGCACCGATGGCTAGGCCGTTGCGCGTGATGAGCGCGCTGGGCTCCCCGACCCCTCGTCCTCGACGCACTGCGCGCGTCACGACGACGATCCTTTCTTCTTCGCCTGATCCTCCTCCTCGAGCTTCGCCATGTGCGCGAGCCGCAGCGCGAGCACGTGCTCGCAGGGTCCCTTGGTCAGCCCGTGCTTCTCCGCGAACACGCACGTGCAGCTGGCCTCGAGGATCTGTCCTTCGTGATCCACCGCGAGCAGCGGGCGCACCGGCGGACCGCTCTCTCCGCGCGCGCTGCCCGAGAGCTTGTACCCCATCGACGTCGGACGGCGCGCGATGATCCGTACGCCGCCGTGGTCGATCATCTCCTTCGCGGTCTTCGCCTTCGGGCTCGACTCGATCTCCGCGACCTTCGCCTCCGCGATCGCCGCGCTCGCCGAGAACGGCACCAGCAAGAGATCGCGATGGCGATGCAGGCCGCTCACGACGTCGTACATCGCGCGTCCCGCCTGCGCGAGGATCGAGAGCGCGCTGCGCGCCTTCTCGACGCCGAGATCACAACGTGCGGCGATCTCCGCGTCGGTCGCGCGACGGGCATCGCGCAGCGCGCCGTAGACACGCGTCAGCTCGTCGGCGTTCGTCGGCAGGCGACGCGTGAGCAGATCGAACTTCGCCTGACCGCCGGCCCAGTCGTTGTCGGTCCAGCCCGACAGCGCGAGCGTGAACGTCACGCGTCCACCGAGATCACACACCCAGATGCTCGGCAGGCCGGAGCCCGCGAGGAATACCTGCACGCGCTCCGCGAGCGGCAGCACGCGCTCGAGCACGCGCAGTCGATCGCGGCCCCACGTGCGGATCGAGCGCTCCTTCGCGCCGTGGAACCTGCTGATCGGCGAGCCGGTCACGAGCACGTCGAAGGGCTCGATCAGGATCTTCGTGCGCTCGCCGGGCGTGAGCTGCCAGCGCAGCGAGCGCGGTGACGCCTGCGCGCGTCGAGCACGGATCACGCGGATCACGTTGTAGACGTCGACGGGCGCGAGCTCGACGCGCTCGAGCCCCATCGACATCAGGCCGTGCACCTGGAGGAAGCCCGCGAGCCAGCCCTCGGGCATCGTGATCTTCTTCTCGTGCACCGACCGCGCGGTCTCGGGCAGCGCCGCGATCGTCTCGGCCTCGAAGCCACCCGGCGCGATCTCGAACCGCGTCGCGCGATAGCTGCGCATCCGATCGAAGTGATCGTGCAGGCGCGACGAGAAGTCGACGTTCGTCGTGCCGTGCTCGATCGCGTCGATGCGCGAGAACGCCGCGTGCCCCACCGCGAGCCGCGCGTAGCTGCTCTGATCGCGCGAGAACGCCTCGAACGAGAGCTCGTCGGGGTGCACGGTGACCACGGGATCGAGCACCAGTGAGCGCTCGAGCTCGTCCTCGATCGCCCACTGCACGTACGCGCGGCGCGCCTTCTCGAACGACGCGCGACGCTCGGCGCGGGCCCGATCGAGCTCGCCGATGCGCAGCTGGATCTCGCCGAGGCGCGCCTTCGCGTGCGTGCTCTTCGCGGCGAGCCCCGCGAGGAACAGGCGGTCCTGCTCCGCGAGCCACGCACGGAACGCGGTGCGATCGCGCGGGTGATATCGGAAGTCGCTGACCGCGACGTCGTAGAGCGCGGCGAGCCCCTCGCGCAGCGGGAGCACGTCATCGAGCTCACCTGCGAAGTACGTCGCCTCGCGCAGCGTGCTCGTCGCGAGCGCGAGGCGCGCGCGATCGCCGCTCGCGACGGCACCGCTGCGGCCCGCGTACTTGTACGCGAAGGACGTCGCAGTCATGCGCCCTCCGTCGAGAGCGCGCTGCGCACCTCGGGGAAGCGTGTCTGGATCGCGGCGAGCCCGACGATCACGCGCTCGAAGTCGCGCACGGTGCGCGTGCGCAGCACGCGATCGAGCAGCGATGCCGCGAGCGCGCCCTGCTGCGCGTCGAGCTGCCCGCGCGTGACGAGGAAGTCGATCGCGCGGCGCTTCGTCGCCGCATCCGCGCGCACTTCGAGCAGCACCGTGCGGAAGAACGCCTCGCATCGCGCGAGCGGCACGTACCCAGGGCGCAGGTGCTGCGTCGCGAGCTCCATCGCGAAGGCACGCATCGCGCGCTGCGGGTGCTCGATCAGCCGGAAGAGCACGGCGTCCGCGTCGAGGCGATCGAACGATGCGAGCACGAGCTCGCGCCCCAGCGCCTGCACCTCCGCGTGGTTGGAGTCGCAGAGCGCGATCACCGCATCGAGCCCGTGCTGCTCGACCGTGATCAGCGCGCGCAGCCGCGCGAGCGCGGGACGCCGCACGTCGTCCCAGCGCGACTCCGCGAGCGTGTAGAGCGGCGTCGGATCGGCGCGCAGCTCGCCCTCGGCCGCATCGAGCAGCGCGACGGCGGCCTCGCGCACCGTCGCGACCTCCGAGTCGGCGAGCGCGGTGAGGCGCGGCAGCCCGATCAGCGCCAGCGCCTCGGGTCGACCCGCGAGCAGCCGCCCCGCGACACGCTTCGCCGCGTTCCCGCCGCGATCGATCCACGCGATGAGCTCGGTCGACGAGAGCACGCTCGCGACCTCGTCTCGCAGCGCGCTCGCGAGCAGCTCCGCGATCGACGCGAGCCGATCGTCGTCTCCGCCCTCACGCAGCCGATCGACGAGCCGCTTCGCGATCGCCATCCGCGCATCACGCGCGGCGTCGCGCAGCGCGCTCGCGACGATGCTCGCGATCTCGGCGCGCGCGACCGGGCGCTCGCGATCGAGCAGCCGCAGCACGCCCTCGGGATCGCCGGACCACGCGAGCCGCGAACGATCGAGCAGCGCGGCGCCCCGCGCGCGCACCGACGCGCTCTCCGAGTCGAGCAAGCGCGAGAGCAGCGCGAGATCGGGCTTCGTCGCGTCGAAGCGTCGCTCGAGCTCCGCGAGCGCGACCGCGACCACACCCTCGTGCTCCGACGCGAGCAGCGACGCGATGTCGCCGTTCTGCAGGCGCTGGGCGAGGCCGGGATGACGCGCGACGCCTGCGAGCGCGAAGTCCTGCACCTCGCGCAGCCGTCCCCCGACGAGCGCTCGCAGGTACGCGTCCGGGCGCGCGTCCCAGAGCTCCGGGAACGCCTCTTCGCGCACGCTCGCGACGGCCATCTTCGCGGCCGCGCTCGCGAACCGCGTCTTCAGCGTGCGGTCGTCGAGCACCACGCGCGTGCTGCGCGCGAACAGAATTCGTTGGAGCTCATACGAATGCGCGAGCGGCCCGAAGAGCCCCTGCTCGGGCGCGCGATCCTCGGGCCGGTACGCGCAGAGCACCTCGGCCGCGATCTCGGCGTAGCGCTCGGGCCTCCACTTCGCGATCCGTCGCAGGTAGCGCCAGCACGCGCGCATCGCCCAGCGCTGGGTCTTGCGACCGAAGACGCGCGTCGAGCGCGTCTCTCCGTCGAGCCCCGACTTGAGGCTCGCGCTCTTTCCCTTGGTGCTCCGTGCGCGCTGCTCGATCGCGTGCGCGATCAGCGCGAACGTCGCCGCGTCCTCGCGCAGCATCGCGCGCTTCAGCACGCTCTTCGCGTAGCGCCACACGTGCGGCGCCGACACGTCGGACGCGCGCAGCATCCGGCGCGCGGTCGCGACCAGCGCAGGCGTGCCCGCCTCGTAGAGCTGATCCGCCACGATCCCGACGCGCGCCTTCTCGAGCGCGTCGATCACCTCGAGCAGCGGCGCCACGTTGCTCTTGCGCAGGTCGTTCTCGTCGAGCGCGCCGATCGCCTGCGCGATGCTGGGCGGCAAGCGCTTCTGTCCCGCGGCGCGCGCTTCCGCGAGCCCCTCGGCGTCGCCCAGCAGCCGCAGCGCCTCCACGCCCGCGCGTCGCCGCGAGAGCAGCTTCTTGCTCGCGAGCTCGCGCGTGATGGGGATCGCCGCGGGATCCCCGATGCGCCCGAGCGCCTCGACGATCGAAGGCAGCTCGGGCCCTTTCGTCGCGGCCGCCGCGAGCAGCGCCGGCACGACCGCGCGCTCGCGACGCCAACCGAGCGCGATCGCCGCGCGCGCACGACGCGCGGGATCCGACGACGAGAGCGCCTCGATCAGCTCCTCGTGCACCGAGGGCGTGAACCCCTCGCCGAGCAGCGCGCGGACCACGTCCTCGGCGCGCGCGTCCGCGAGGTTCGTCGGATACGGCCCGTACACCGTCCCGCTCGAGAGCGACCCCGGCGCGATGCCGCGCGCGACGCGGATCAGCCACTGTCCCTGGAGTGAGCCAGCGCCCGGCTGCGCCGAAGACGGCTCGACGGAGACGACCGCGTAACGATCGTCCCCGGTCGGACGCCGGAATCGTCTCGTCGGGATCACTTCAGCGAATCCGAATCGTCGTCGCGATCATTCGTCGTCGCTGAAGTCTTCGTCGTCCTCGAACTCCGAGTCGTCGAAGTCCTCGAGCGCACCGCCGATCGTCGGCTTCGACGGGGTGATGCCCATCTGCGAGAGGCCCGGCGCGGCCTTCTGCTTGTACTGCGTCGACGTCGGTCCGAGGTCGCCGAGGATGCTCTCGAGCGCCTGGCGCACCGCCGCGAAGTCGGTGAACGCGTGCTCGCGGAAGAGGTCGTACGCGGTCCACATCAGGTCCGCGCAGATCTCCGCGGGCACCCTCCCCGTGTTCGCACCGAGGCCCGGCAGCGCGACCGATCGGATCGTGCCCGGCTCGACCGTGTTCTGGATGTGCACCGCCTGGAACGCGGCCGCGCACGCGAGCGCGACGTTCATCGTCGCGCTGATGTCCTCCGACGACGAGACCATCGTCGGCGTCGAGATCAGGAAGCGCGGCTGCACGCGCTCGGTCGGCGTGCACGCTGCGTGGCCGACCGGCATGCGTCCCGCGTAGCGATCCTTGATGGTGCGCTGCAGCGTCTTCTCGATGCCGACGCCGAGGTAGTTCTTGATCACGAGATCGAGCCCGCCGTCCATGCGGCCCGCCGAGTTCGTCGGCGAGACCCATGCGCTGGTCGACATGTCGAGCATCGAGCCGTGCACGATCTCGACCTCGGGGTTCTCCTCGAAGGTCGCGCGCCACGCCTGGATGACCTTCGGGTTCACGTCGCAGAGGACCACTTTGACGAGCATCGCTGCTTCTCCTCTCACGCCGTGAACTCGACGAGGTACTCGAGCCGCTGCTGTTGCGTGCGATAGACGACGTACTCGTCGTCGGCGAACTGCGACGACGTGCCCGGCTTGTTGCGCACGCCGTGGCACGAGTCGAAGCCCTCGGGCGGGCCGTTCAGCCCGTAGGTGATCTTCGTGTACTCGGCGGTCTTGCCGAGCGCGACGCGCGCGACGCTCATGAGGCGCGTGCCCTTCTTGCCGGGCGACGTGTAGAACGCGCTCGTGCACGCCGCGTCGCCGAAGTAGATGCCGTTGCCGAGCCAGCCTGCGTCGGTGCGCTTCACGCCCATGCTGACGACGATCTTCGGCAGCAGGATCCCGCGCGAGAGGATGCCGACCCAGTTCTTGATGCGCGATCCGTGGAAGAGCATGCGGTGGTTGCCGATGCCGTCGGTGAACGCGTCGTGCTCGCCGGCGCGCTTCAGCGTCATCACGTTGCGCACCTTCACGCTCTTGCTCTTGATCTGCGAGCGCTCGACGTAGTCTGCGATCTCCTTCCACGGCCCGGTGCCCGGCTCGATCCAGCCGATCTCGCAGTTGAGCGCCTTGTACTTCGCGTCGATCTCCGAGTCGTAGAGGACGCTGCCGCCCTCGCCGTTGACCTGGAGCATGTCGCGCATGAGCTGCAGCGTCTCCTGCTTCGCCGCGAACTCCTCGAGCGAGTCGAGCACCGCGGCCTGGATCTCCGCGCGCGTGCGGCCGAGGCGGTGCGGGATCGCGGAGTAGAAGTCGCTCGACAGACGCGAGAGCTCCGCCTGCGCCTTCGTGCCGCGCTGCTCGAAGACCTTGAACGCGTCGTTCAGGATCGCCTCGCCGCGCTCGATCTGTCCGATGGTCAGCACGCCGAGCGGCGTCTCGATGCCGTGCGCGGTGATCTTCGCGGCGACCGTCGACGTCAGCGCGTTCGTCGCCTCGTCGTAGACGTACTGCAGCATCGACTGCACGCCGGGCGGCAGCGTCGACTTGGGGATCGCGGCGCGCTTCTCCTTCTCGCCCTCGATCTTCTCGAGCGTGCGCTCGTCGATCTGCCCGCTGCTCGTGCCGCGCGCCTTGTGCGAGCCGATCTTGCTCGAGGCGAGCGACACCTCTTTGTAGCCCTTCGAGGCGGCGGTCTTCTCGCGATAGATCTGCGCGTAACACGCGTCGGCCGAGGCGAGATCGTCGAAGTAGCGGCTCTCCTTCGCGCCTGCGTTCGGGTTCGTCTCGAGGTCGTCGGTGCGCCCGTAGTGCGTGAACACGCGGTACGCGTTGCCCGCGCGGTGCAGCTCGATGCCGTAGTACTTGTTGTTGTTGTTGACGACGTCGGTGAGCTGCAGGACGGCGCGCTTCACGATCTCGAAGTCGCCGGGGAACGAGGGCTCCCCTGGGCTCCCCAACTTCCACGCCTTCGCCTTGGCCATCCGCTCGCCCTCCCTCGCTCCGTTCGAGCCCGCAGAGCGGCTCTACGGAGCGTCGCCGCAGCAGCTTCCTCGAAACGCGCGCGACGCCGCAAGCGGTACTCTCTCGCGCGGATGAGAGACGAGCTCGACGCGCTCGACGCGCAGATCAGGCACCACGAGGCGCGCTATCGGGCGGGCGCGCCCGAGATCCCCGACGCGGTCTTCGACGATCTCGTGGAGCGCCATCGCGTGCTCGCAGAGCGGCTCGGGATCGCGATCGACGCGCGCCCCGGCGCCGATCACACCGAGGGGTTCGCGAGCGTCGTGCACGAGGTGCCGATGCTCTCGCTCGACAAGCTCTCGCATGGTCGGCGCGACGAGCGCGGCGCGCCGATTCCGATGCGCGACCAGCTCGCGGCGTGGATCGCCCGTCGCGCGATCGAGCTCGCGATGCCCGAGGACGCGATGCCCGCGCTCACCATCGAGCCGAAGGTCGACGGCATCTCGATCGCGCTGATCTACGAGCGCGGAGAGCTCGCGCGCGCGATCACGCGCGGCGACGGCACACGCGGCGACGACGTGACGAAGCAGGTGCGCGCGACGGGCGCGGTGCCCGATCGCATCGCGATCGATCACGGCACGATCGAGCTGCGAGGCGAGCTCTACTGGCCGCGCGATGCGTTCGAGCGGCACAACGCCGCGCTGATCGCTGCCGGCGAGGCGCCGCTCGCGAACCCGCGCAACGGGTGCGCCGGCCTCGTGAAGCGCAAGGACGTGCGCGGGCTGCGCGAGGCCGGGCTCGCTTGTTTCCTCTACCAGCTCGCGCGCGCATCGGACGACGTCGCGGTGCCGCGCACGCAGCGCGGTCTGCTCGCTTGGCTGCGCGATCTCGGGGCGCCGACGTACGCCGATCTCGCGACGCACGTGACGACGCTCGACGAGGCGATCGACGTCTGCGAGGCCTGGACCGCGAAGCGCGCGTCGCTGCCGTTCGAGATCGACGGCATGGTGCTGAAGATCGACGATCGCGACGCGCACGCGCGGCTCGGTGCGACGAGCCACCATCCGCACTGGGGCGTCGCGTGGAAGTTCCCACCCGAGCGACGCCTCACGCGCGTGCTCGGGATCACGGTGACGGTCGGCAAGTCGGGCAAGCTCACGCCGGTCGCGGAGCTCGCGCCGGTGCGCCTCGCGCAGACGACCGTGGTGCGCGCGAGCCTGCACAACTTCGTCGAGCTCGAGCGCAAGGACGTGCGCGTCGGCGACTGGGTGGCGGTCGAGAAGGCGGGCGACATCATCCCGCAGGTCGCGCTCGCGGAGCACGCGCTCCGCGCGCCGGGCACCGCCTCGTTCACTGCGCCGAGCGTGTGCCCCTCGTGCGGCAGCGCGCTGGAGCGCGAGGAGATCTTCCTCTTCTGCACGAGCCCGCGCTGTCCCGATCAGCTGCGCGAGCGGCTCGCGCACTTCGCGTCGCGCAAGGCGATGGACGTCGAGGGGCTCGGCGACTCGGTGGTCGATCAGCTCGTTACGAAGCTCGCGGTGCGCACGCCGGATCAGCTCTTCGCGCTGCGCGCGCGTGATCTCGCGCAGCTGGACCGCATGGGCGACAAGAGCGCGCAGAAGATCGCGGAGCGCATCGCGGGCGCGAAGGAGCGCGGGCTGACGCGCCTGCTCCACGGGCTCGCGATCCGTCACGTGGGCGAGACGCTCGCGCGCGATCTCGCCCTTCACTTCCGCACGATGGACGCGCTGCTCGCGTTCGCAGAGCGCTACGTCGCGGGCGACCAGGGCGCGATCGCGGAGGTCGCGCCCACGAGCGGGACCGGCGTGATCCCGGGGCTCGCGCGACGGAGCGCGGACGTGATCTTCGCGGTGCTCGCGTCGCCCGCGATGCGCGACATCGTGCGCGGCCTCGCGTCGCACGGCGTGAAGCTCGATGCGGTCGAGGAGCGCGCGATCGCGGTCGAGGGCGTCGCGGGCAAGACGTTCGTGCTCACCGGGACGCTGCCGGGCCTCTCTCGCGAGGCCGCGAGCGCGCGCATCCGGGCCGCGGGCGGCCGCGTGTCGAGCTCGGTGAGCAAGAAGACCGACTACGTCGTCGCGGGCGCCGAGGCGGGCACGAAGCTCGAGCAGGCGCAGAGCCTGGGCGTCGCGGTCCTCGACGAGAGCGCGCTCCTCGCGCTGCTCGCCGGCACGGGCGCGTGACGGGCGCGGCGCGTGGTCGACAAGAAGAGAGCATGACACCCATCCGTGATTCGCTGATCGCGCCGCCGTGGCTCCCCACGCTGCTCGCGATCGCGTCGCTGCTCGTGGTGCTGCCGATCGAGGCGTTGATGCTGCTCGAGCTCGCGCGAATGGGCTCGCTCGCGAGCGTGCTCTCGATCGAGCGCCTCTTCGTGCTCGCGATCCCGCTCGCGCTTGCCGCACCGTTCGTCCTGTACGCCGCGTGGGCATGGACGACGCCGTCGCCGCTCGTGATCGACCGCGCGGCGGGCAAGCTGCGCCTCGGCCGCGCGTCGATGGACCTCGCGCAGATCACCGGAGTCACCGTCGTCTCGACGCGCATCGCGGTCGAGGAGCGCAAGGCGCTCGACCTCGAGTGGGACCTCGTGATCAAGCGCGGCGTCGGCGCGCACGCGATCGCGCTCCTGCCGTCGCGCCGCGAGATCCGCGCGGATCGCATGAAGTGGCCGATGCGCATCGGCGCGCAGCAGCTCGCGCGCGTGCTCGGTGTGCCCTACGTCGACGGCTGATCGCGATCAGCGGCACTCCGGAGGGAGCTCGCACTCGTTCGCTTCGAGCAGCGCGTCCTGCACTGCCTCGCTCTGCGCGGCGACACAATCCGCGTAGCAGTCGCAGTGGTACTGCGAGCCACCGTCGCAGACCTCGATGGTCGGGCACGCGTCGAGGCACGCACCCATCGTGCTGCCGAGCTCGTCGATGCGACTCCAGAGCTCGCCGCACGTCGTGGTCGCCGCGCGACACGCTTCACTGCACTGCGCGTCTGACGCCTGCGCGGCGCAGACGAGCTCGCGGACGCGATCGGGAGGGCTCGTGCTCGAACAACCAACGAGGGCGAAGACGAGCGCTGGGAGCAGGGTTCGGATCATGCGCGCGAGCGTGTGCGAAGCGCCCGCGTCACGCCACCTCGAAGTCCTTGCAGAACACGACTCGCTGATCGCTCTCCGCGTCGCGCGGCGCACGGTGCTCGTCGGTCGGGTATCCGTGCGCGCACGCGTCGCGCGTGTCGTCCCAGAGCGCGCAGTCCTCGCAGTGCAGCTTCAGCACGTAGCGGACGCGCTCGTCGCGGAACACGCGGTCGACGGGGAGCTTCACGCGATCAGCACGCCTCGAGCTTGTCGACGCGGCGCTGGTGGCGACCGCCTTCGAACTGTTGACCGAGGAACGCCTCGAGGATCTCGCGCGCCAGGCCCGGACCGACGACGCGGGCGCCCATGCAGAGCACGTTCGCGTCGTTGTGCCGGCGCGACATCGCGGCGCTGTAGGGCTCGCTGCACACGACGGCGCGGATCTGCGGGAGCTTGTTCGCCGCGATGGCCATCCCGACGCCGCTCCCGCAGATCAGCACCGCGAACCGGTGCTTGCCCTCCACGATCAGCGATGAGGCACGGCGGGCATAGTCGGGATAGTCGACCGAGGCAGTGTCGTGCGTGCCGAGATCCTCGAACGCGCGGCCGAGCTCCTGGAGCGCGGCGACGATCTCTTGCTTCAGCGGCAGTCCGGCGTGATCACAAGCGATGACGATCGAGTCCGACGACGACATGCACGAGCTCCTGGCAAGCAGCGTACCCGACTGAGCGTTGCGCCATCCTGGGTTGGCGTTCGCCGTCGTCGGGTGCCCAACCCTGACCCACGTTCGGCTCGCGCGCAGCCGTCGGCTCACGTGGTGCGAACGACCGGGATCGGCCGGCCCGCTCGCAAGCTCGAGACGCGCGGCTGGAGCCCGTCGCCCCGCCCCTCGCAAGCTCGAGACGCGCGCGCGGCTGGCTCCCCGCCCGCGACCCGCTCGCAAGCTCGAGACGCGAGCGGGCTGGGGCCCCGCGCGCAGCGCGAAGCGGCCGGGGTCGAGGGGGGGCGGAGCCCCCCGGGAGAATCAGTGCTTGCCGAAGGCGAGCGTGACGTTCGTCCCGCCGAACCCGAAGCTGTTCGAGAGCACCACGTCCATCGAACGACGACGCGCCTCGTGCGGCACGAGATCCATGCCCTCGGCCTCGTCGTCGGGGTTCTCGAGGTTGATCGTCGGCGGAACCGCGCCGTCGCGCAGCGCGAGCACCGCGAACACGGCCTCGATGCCGCCCGCCGCGCCGAGCAGGTGCCCGGTCATGCTCTTCGTCGCCGAGATCCAGACGCCGTTCGCGTCCTTCTTCCCCAGCGCGCGCTCGCCGAAGATCTTCTTGAGCGCCTGCAGCTCCTGCTTGTCGCCGGTCGGCGTGCTCGTCGCGTGCGCGTTGACGTAGTGCACGCGCTCGAGATCGATCTTGCCGTCGCGGAGCGCGTTCTTCATCGCACGCTGCGCGCCCTCGCCCTCCGGGGCCGGCTGCGTCAGGTGGTACGCGTCGCTCGTCGCGCCGTAGCCGAGGATCTCGCAGAGGATGTTCGCGCCGCGCGCGATCGCGCGCTCGCGCTCCTCGAGGATCATCACGCCCGCGCCCTCGGCCATCACGAAGCCGTCGCGGTCACGGTCGAACGGACGGCTCGCGCGCTGCGGCTCGTCGTTGCGCTCGCTGAGCGCGCGCATCGCCGTGAACCCGCCCACGCCGAGCCCGCTGATCGTGCTCTCCGCGCCGCCCGCGACCGCGACGTCGATGTCGCCGCGCTGGATCCAGCGGAACGCCTCGCCCACCGCGTGCGCGCCCGACGAGCACGCGCTCGTCGTCGTGTAGTTCGGGCCCTTGAACCCGTAGCGCATCGAGACGTGACCCGGCGCGAGGTTCGAGATCGCCGCGGGGATGAAGTACGGCGAGATGCGGCGGGGGCCCTTCTCGAGCAGCGTCTCCTTCATGCGCTCGATCAGCTCGAGACCGCAGAGACCGACGCCGATGAACGTGCCGACGCGCTCGAGGTCGTCCTCCGAGAGCGGCGTCGCGAGCAGGCCCGAGCGCTCGACCGCCTGCACGGACGCGCCCATCGCGAGGTGGATGAAGCGATCGCCCTCGCGGAGCCGCTTCTTCTCGATGTACTTCTCGGGATCGAAGTCGAGGCACTCGCCGGCGATGCGGCACGCGAACGTGCTCGCGTCGAACCGCTGGATCGGCCCGATGCCGCTCTTGCCTGCGAGCAGAGCGTTCCAGGTGGTCTCGACGTCCGCGCCCACCGGGCTCACCGCGCCCACTCCCGTGACGACCACCCTACGCATCTTCCGCCTCTCCGAAGGTTTCAGGCTGGGTCTCGGTAAAGACCCAGCCTGTTCCAGAGTCGCTCCGCTCTGCGGAGGATCTGCCGACTCACCTGTACGGCGAGTCGGACCCGATCACTTCTTGGTACGCGTCGAGATATAGGAAATCGCGTCGCCGACCGTGCGGATCTTCTCGGTGTCCTCGTCGGGGATGTCGATCTCGAACTGCTCTTCGAACGCGAGCACGAGCTCCACGATCGCGAGCGAGTCGGCGCCGAGGTCGTCGATGAACTGCGACTCCGGCTTGATCTGCGCGACGTCGACGTCGAGCTGCTGCGAGACGATCTCCTTGACCTTGTCTGCGATCTCCATGCTCGGTCCTCTCTTGCTCCGACCGCCTGAATCCTTGCGCCAGACGCTCCGCCCTCGGAGCGCTGCGCGTGCTCACACGTACATGCCGCCGTTGACGCGGATGGTCTGACCCGTGACGTACGAGGCCTCGTCGCTCGCGAGGAAGACGACCGCGGCGGCCACCTCCTCCGCCGTGCCCTGACGCCCGAGCGGGGTCTGGGCGACGATCGCCTGCTTCGCCTGCTCCGGCAGGCTCGACGTCATGTCCGTCTCGATGAAGCCGGGCGCCACGGCGTTGACCGTGACGCCGCGCGAGGCGTACTCCCGCGCGAGCGTCTTCGTCAACCCCAGCAGCGCGGCCTTGCTGGCCGAGTACACGGCCTGCCCGGGGTTGCCCGACTCGGCCACGACGCTCGACAGGTTGATGATGCGGCCGCGCTTGGCCTTCATCATCGGGCGCATCGCCGCCTTCGCGCACCAGAGCGAGCCCGCGACGTTCGTCGAGAACGTCTTCTCGAGCTCCTCCGGCTTGATGCGGATCAGCAGCTGGTCCATCGCGATCCCCGCGTTGTTCACGAGGATGTCGAGGCGCCCCTTCCGCTTCACGAGGTCGGTGACCGCTTGGTCGCACGCCTCGGGATCCGCCACGTCGAAGCGGATGATCTCGCCGTCGCCGCCCGCCGCGCGCACGACGTCGAGCGTCTGCGCCGCGGCGCTCTCGTTGCTCGAGTAGTTGATCGCGACGTACGCGCCCTGCTTCGCGAGCGCGACGCAGCACGCGCGGCCGATCCCGCGCGAGCCACCGGTGACCAGCGCGACTCTGTCCTTCAGATCGAACACGTTCCCTCCGGTCGACCGCCCCCCCGGCGATCGGGATCCGATCCGATCAGGACTCGCTCTCGGCCTGGCCCTTGTCCTTCACCTGACGGCCGCCGTAGTGGCCGCAGGCCTCGCACACCCGGTGCGGGACCGTCATCGCGCCACAGTTGGCGCAGGCGACGATCGTCGGGGCGGCGACCTTGTCGTGGTTCGCGCGACGCATGTTGCGCTTGGAACGGGTGGTACGGCGCTTCGGAACGGCCACGGTGGATCCTCCTCGGGTGGGCTCGGCTCAGGAGCCCTTCTTCTTCGTCTTGTCCATCAGGTCCATCAGCGGCGCGAGGCGCGGATCGACCTTCTTTCCTTCGTGGATCGGCGCCTCGTGGAGGTCGGCCGGGCCGCGGATCGCGGCGGGGACCTCGAGGCCCGTGCAGGTCTCGCTGCAGAGCGTCTGCATCGGGACCTCGAGCAGCACGTGCTCGCGCACGAGCGCATCGAGGACGACGGTGTCGCCGCGATAGAACTCGGTGTCGAGCTCCTCGGGCGTCAGGTCCTCTTCGTCGGCGACGGGACGAATCGTCTCGCCGCGCGCGGTGAACAGCGCGGTGACCGCGGTGTCGACCGGGACGTGCGCCTCGCCGAGGCAGCGCGCGCACTCGGCGATCAGGTGCGTCTTGACGCGGCCGCGCACGACCACGTCCTCGCCGGTCTTCTCGACCCAGACGGACACCACGCCGTCGGGCTGCGCGGGATCGGCCTTGAGCGCGTCACCGGGCTTCGCGTCGGCCAGACCGAGCGATGCGTCGAGCCACGCGCGGCGGAGCGGGAAGTCGTACTGCTTCCCGCCCGCTTCGAGCTCGAGCACCTTGATCTCGAATTCCGCCATGACGCTTTGGTGACCGCAAAGGGCCCCGAAAAAGGGCGCTAGGTATAGAAGAGGCCTTCGGGGAGTCAAGGAGAGTCCGGGGCAGGCGTCGTGCCGATTCCCGAGGGCCCGATCGTGAGCAGCAGAGGGCGGCTCGGCGCGCGGCTCCCGTCGGCGCGGACCAGCTCCGGACCGGCGAGCGCAGGGGCGAACGCGGTCACGGCGTCGTCGCTCGAGAGCACACGGCCGGCGTGCGACTCCGGCCACGCGACGAGCGCGTGTCGCGCGCCGATCGTGCTCGCGAGCGCCGCGATCGAGGGGCTGCCCGCGTCACCGCCCTCGGCGCCGATCGCCGCGGGAGCGGCCCACGAGAGCAGGATGCGTCGCTCTCCTTCGCCGGGATCGCCGAGCGCATCGGCGATGGCCTCGGCATCGTCCGCGCCGAGGCCGCACGCGGTGTCGGCGCGCGCGTACCGGCCCTCGGGAGCGCCCGCGGCGGGCACGAGCACGAGGTGTGTGCCGATGCGCACGGAGCGCAGCGCGGAGACGTCGATCACCCGGTCACGCGCGGGCTCCTCGAGCGCGTCGAGCGCGGCGCGGAGGTGCGCGGGATCGTCGCGCCCTCCCGCGAGGATCAACGTGGGGATCGAGAGCTGCCCGAGCGCTGCGACGTTCGCGGTGGCGGTGGCCTCGTCGTCGCCGAGCGAGCCGATCACCACGAGCAGCCGCGCCGGGCCGAGCGCGTCGAGCGCGAGCGGATCGCGGAACGGTGCCGGGCCGCGCGCGAGCGCGATCGGGAACGACTCGGGGAGCCCCTCGATCGCCAGCGAGCGGTCCTCGATGCGCCACGTGAGATCACCCACGCGAGCGCTGCGGGCGGGAGGCGGGTCGGCGATCGCGCAGCGCGCGTAGGGCGTCGGGCCGCCCGCGAGCGGAGCCGCGGCGCCGCACCCGCACGACGAGCAACAGCCCGGCAGACAGAGCAGCAGCGCGAGAGCGTACCGGCGCATCGCGCGCGGTGCGTAGCACAGTCACAGCAGCGAGAGCTGCGATCCGATCACGCGATCGCCGTCGATGCCGACCCCCTCGAGCGCGAGGAGCACGCGCTTGCGCGGAAGACCGCCGGTGTAGCCGCCGATGCGCGAGCCCTGCGCGATGATGCGATGACAGGGCACGACGATCGGGATCGGGTTCCTCGACATCGCCATGCCGACGGCGCGCATCGCGCGAGGCGACCCGGCGTCGGCCGCGAGCCCCGCGTACGTGCGCACCTGCCCGCGCCCCACCGCGCGCAGCGCGGACCAGACGCGGTTCTGGAACTCGGTGCCGCGCAGATCGACGTCGAGCGTCGCGGGATCGATCGGCGCGCCCGCGTCGAACGCGCGCAGCGGATCGGCGAAGCGCGCGGGGACGTCGCTCGCGCTCGCGTCGCGCGGCACCTCGGGCAGCCAGCGCACGCGCGCGTCGTGATCGACGTCGAGCGCGAGCTGCTCGATCCACACGAGGCCGTGCGCGCTCCACGCGAGGTGCAGCCGACCGAGGTGCGCGAGATCGAGCATGCCCCACCCCGGGGTGATAGGTTGCTCGGCAGTCGTGCTCGCCGCGGTCCGCATGCTGTTCGCGATCGGGATGACGATCGCCGCGATCGGGTGTGGCCCGAGTCTACGTCGCGTGCACCGCAGCGAGGTGTACTTCGAGCGCTGCTACGCAGCGGATCTCGATCGTCGCGTGCCGGTCGAGGAGCGACGCGCGTGCTGGCAGGCGTGGGCCGCGCACTGGCAGGAAGGTCAGGACCCGGCGCGCATCGACTACGTGCGCGAGCGGCTCCTCCGGCTCGATCCCGAGCGCGCTGCGGTCGTCGCGCTCGCGACGGGCGGGAGCGACGCGGACCCGGTGCCGCTCACGGAGACGAGCCCGGCGATCGCATCGGAGGCCCAGCACGTCGCCGAGGCCTCGAGCACGAGCGCCGACGAGCCGGTGCGCGCGCCCGAGCCGGCGAGCGTCGACCTCGGCGCGACGCCGCCCGTCGAGCGCGCGCCCGAGGTGACGCCGAGCGATGGGCGCCAGGCCGAGCTCGTCGGATCGCCCGAGGCGCCGCGCTCGACGCCGAGCGCGCGTGAGCGTCGTGCGTCGCGCCCGGCGGTGATGCCGATCGTCGAGCCCGCGCACTGCGCGGCGGCGTGCCGGCCCTCGTGGCTCGCGTGCACGGCGCGCTGCGACGAGTTCGATCGCTTCGCGTGCGAGCGCGCGTGCCGGGCCCAGCTCCGCACCTGCGCGCGCGCGTGCTATTGACGCGCCGCGCGCAGGGTTTGCGGGGCGGTCACGCTCCGTGACATCGTTCGGCCCCGTCTCGACCCGCGCCCGCCACACCGCCCGCTTAGAAGCTTCTTCCGTACTGCACGCGAGCCGTTCGCGCGTGCCCTCCCCGGGGGATCCCGATGGTGGAAATGCTGCCCTGGATCGTGCTCGGTTGCGCGGTGTTCGCGTACGGTTTCTTCGGGCTCGGCGCGATCGCGACGCTGCGGCACACGAGGAGACGCGCGCGCGCGATCGCGAACGATCGACTGCCAGCGGTCTCGCTGCTCAAGCCGCTCAAGGGGATCGAGGAGTCGCTCGAGCAGAACCTCGAGTCGTTCTTCACGCAGGACTACGGCGGGCCGATCGAGATCGTGTTCGCGACCGCCGAGCCCGACGACGACGCGCTCCCGGTCGCGCGTCGCGTGGCGGCGCGGTACCCCGAGATCAGCGTGCGGTTCGTGCTCTCGGATCCCGAGTACGGCCTCAACCCGAAGGTCGCGAACCTCGCGGGCGCGCTGCGCGCGGCGAAGCACGATCTCGTGCTGCAGAGCGACGCGAACGTGCGCGCGCGACCGGACTACCTGCGCCGCGTGGTGAGCGAGCTGATCGAGGAGGACGGCGCGCTGCTCTCGAGCATGGTCGTCGGCGTCGGCGAGCGATCGCCGGGCGCGGCGATGGAGAACCTGCAGCTCTCGGCGATGATCGCGCCGTCGACGTGCTTCGCGCTGCGCTACTTCGGCGTGACGTGCGTGATCGGCAAGTCGATGCTGTTCCGCCGCAGCGTGCTGGACGAGCTCGGTGGGCTCGAGCGCGTGAAGGACGTGCTCGCGGAGGACTACTTGCTCGGGCGCGCGTTCGAGAAGGCGGGCCGCAAGGTGATCCTCTCGACGACCGTCGCGGAGAACGTGAACCACGACGTGACGATCGACCGGTTCATGAGCCGCCACGCGCGATGGCTGAAGATGCGCGCGGTGATCCACCCTCCCGCGTTCGTCGCGGACGTGTTCGCGAACCCGGTGGGCCTGGCGGTGATCGCGACGGTGCTGTCGGGCTTCGACGTGCGCTTCGTGGCGGCGCTGCTCGCGCTGGTGATCGCGAAGGCGAGCACGGACGCGATGCTGCTGCGCCGGACGCGCGGCGAGGCGATGCCGTGGAAGCTGCTGCTCTGCGCGCCGCTGAAGGACGTGCTGCTGCTCGCGATCTGGCCTTATGCGGCGATGTCGCGGTCGATCGAGTGGCGGGGGACGCGACTTCGGCTCGGGTGGCAGACGAAGCTGCGGCCCGATGACGGGGCGTTCGCGGTTCGGATCGCTCGGCGGCTGATCGGCCGCGCGGGGTGAGGTCTCGGCCCGGGCGGGGGGCACGGGGGCCTCGCTAGTCCTCGCGGATCGTCGTCATCGCGGAACGGGCTCGCGCTTCGCGCCTCGCCTCGATGGCGATGGGCTCGCCGCTCGGCCATCGTCGCCGCAGCCGACGTCGCACCGTGCGCGTGCACGTGCTCGTTCCACGTGCTCGTCCACGTGCCACCTGCGCGTGCTCGGTCACGCCGTCACGCGTGCGCGCGGCGCGTGCCGCGACGATCACGCCGTGCGGCGGGCGCCCTGGGGTGCGAGCGTCGCGAGGAAGCCCTCGATCGCTTCGCGGACCGCGTCGGGCTGCTCCCACGCGCTCAGATGGCCCGCGCGCGGGATCTGCACCAGACGCGCGCCGCGGATGCCCGAGACGATGTCCTCGGAGCGCGCGCGTGGGGTCGCGACGTCGTCGGCGCCCACCACCACGAGCGTCGGCGCCTCGATGCGCGGAAGCTGCGGGCGCAGGTCCTCGCGTCCGAGGATCACCGCGTCGACCGCGCGGCGGATCGACTCGCGATCCATCGACGCGACGCCGCGCCGGAACGCGTCGACGATCGGGCGGTTCGCGCGCAGCGAGTACGGCGAGAAGTAGATCGGCTCGAGCCGATCGAGCAGCGGTGGGATCGGGCCGAGCACACGCGAGATCATCGCCATCGCGCGGTACGCCGGGAGCTTCTCCGGGACCTCGCGGTCCGCGTTGCCGTCGATCAGCACGAGCCCCGAGATGCGCTCCGGCGCCCGCAACGCGAGGCGCATGCCGACCATCGCGCCCCACGACAGCCCGCACCACACCGCGCGGCGCACGCCGCACGCGTCCAGCACCGCGAGCGCGGCGTCGACGTTGTCGTCGAGCGTGTACGGCTCGCGCACCCGCGCGCTCCGACCGTGCCCCGGACCGTCGATGTTGATGACGCGATGCGCGCGCGAGAGCTCCTCGGGGATGGAGCTCCACATCGCGCCGCTGCAGAGCACCGAGGGCCAGAGGACGATGGGCGATCCTTCGCCTCGCACGTCGACGTAGAGCCGCCCGCAGCGTCGCGTCTCGACCAGCATCGAGCGAGAGGATAGTCGGAGTCGAGCACGGGACGAGCGAGATCGATCCATCCTCGTGGCGTGACCTCCTCACGCATCGTCTCGCTCCTTCCTGCCGCGACCGAGATCCTGTTCGCGCTCGGCGCCGGCGAGCGCGTCGTCGGGGTCTCGCACGAGTGCGACTTCCCGGAGACGGCGCGATCACTGCCGCGCGTCACGCGCACCTCGATCGATCCGCACGCGTCGTCGTCGGCGATCGACGCGGCGGTGCGGGAGCGCGCGGTCGCGGGGCTCTCGCTCTACGACGTCGACGAGGTGCTGCTGCGCGCGCTCGCGCCCGACGTGATCGTCACCCAGGACGCGTGCGCGGTGTGCGCGATCCCGTCGGCCGAGGTGCACGCCGCGGCGTGTCGGGCGATCGGCCGCGACGTCGCGATCGTCTCGCTCGCGCCGCGCACGCTCGACGACGTGCGAGAGGACGTTCGCCGCGTCGCGACGGCGATCGACGCCGACCCCACCCGCGTGATCGATTCGATGGACGCGCGGCTGCGCGAGGTCGCGAGCGCGCGCGGTGCGACGCGCGGCGTGCTGGTGCTCGAGTGGCTCGAGCCTCCGATGGTGGCCGGGCACTGGACGCCGGAGCTCGTGCGCGTCGCGGGGGGCGCGCCGGTGCTCGCGCACGAGGGCGCGCCGACACGCGCGATCGCGTGGAGCGAGATCCACGCGGCCGCCGACGCGATCGAGGTCGTGCTGCTCGCGCCGTGTGGGTTCCCGATCGCGCAGACCGAGCGCGAGCTCGACGCGGTGAAGGCGAAGCTCGGCCCGCTCGCGGATCGCCCGCTGTGGATCGCGGACGGCAACGCGTACTTCAACCGGCCGGGGCCGCGCATCGTGGAGACCGCTGCGATCGTGTGGAGCGCACTCCATCCCGAGCTGCCGTCGCTGGCTCCGGCGGGGAGCCTGCGTGCAGTGATCTGAGGCTCGCACGCGATCCGCCGCGCCGCGTCGAGAGGCGGACGGTGCCGCGACGTGACGACTCGTGCCAGGACGGGATGCCGCGGCGCGCACCGCGTGCCGTCCTGTGGCAGGACGAGGCTCGGAAGCGCGATCCGGGTGCCGTCCTCCCGCAGGACGAGGTTCGGAAGCGCGATCCGCGTCTCGTCCTCCCACAGGACGAGGTTCGGAAGCGCGATCCGCGTCTCGTCCTCCCACAGGACGAGGCTCGGAAGCGCGATCCACGTCTCGTCCTCTCGCAGGACGACTCGCGGGCGCGAGATCCACGCCTCGTCCTCCCGCAGGACGGCTCGCGGCGCAGCGGATCGCGTCGCGGCGCGCGGCCGAGCGCGCCCCCGCGACCGGCCCGCGGGCGCCGCTCAGTGCGCGGCGCCCCACGTCGTGCCGAAGCCCATCTCGACGACGAGCGGCACCTGCAGCGGGAACGCGGTCTCCATCTTCTCGCGGACCAGCTTCGCGACGGCGTCCTTCTCGTCGGTCGCGACCTCCAGCACGAGCTCGTCGTGCACCGTGAGGATCATCCGGCTGCGCAGCGCGCGCGCGGCGAGCTCGTCGTGGATGCCGATCATCGCGCGCTTGAGGATGTCCGCCGCGCTGCCCTGGATCGGCGTGTTCTTCGCGATGCGCTCCGCCGCGAAGCGCAGCGCGCGGTTGCGGCTGTCGATGTCGGGCACCACGCGCTTGCGGCCGAGCAGCGTGCGCACCGCGCCGGTGGTGCGCGCCTCGTGCACGAGGTCCTGGAGGTACCGCGTGACGCCGGCGTAGCGCACGAAGAACGCGTCGATGTAGCGGCGCGCCTCCGCGCGATCGATGCGCAGGTTGCGCGCCAGCGCGAACTCGGTCTGGCCGTAGATCACCGCGAAGTTCACGGTCTTCGCGCGGCCGCGCATCTCGCGCGTGACTCCCTCGGGCTCCACGCCGAAGAGCGCGGTCGCGGTGCGCACGTGGACGTCGGCGTTCGTCGTGAACGCGTCGACGAGCTCCGCGTCGCCGCTCGCGTGCGCGAGCACGCGCAGCTCGATCTGCGAGTAGTCGGCGCTGAGGATCTCGAAGCCGTCGGCGGCGACGAACGCGTCGCGGATCGCGCGGCCTTCGTCGGTGCGGATCGGGATGTTCTGGAGGTTCGGATCGCTCGAGCTCAGACGGCCGGTCGCCGCGACCGCCTGGTTGAAGCGCGTGTGCACGCGCTGGTCGGCGGGATCGATCTGGCGCGGGAGCGCCTCGAGGTACGTGCCGCGCAGCTTCTGCAGCATGCGCAGCTCGAGGATCGCGTCGGGCAGCGGGTGCATCGGCGCGAGCTCCTCGAGCACCTCGTGGTCGGTGGAGCGCGAGGTCTTGGTGCGCTTGATGACCGGGAGCTTCAGCTCGTCGAAGAGCACGCTCTCGAGCGCGCGCGGCGAGCTCACGTTGAACTCGTGCCCGGCGGCCTCGTGGCAGCGCTTCTCGAGCTCCTTCACGCGCGCCTCGGCGCCGACGTCGAGCTGCGCGAGGTGCGCGGTGTCGATGCGCACGCCGCACTGCTCCATGTCGGCGAGCACGCCCGCGAGCGGCATCTCCATCGAGCGCATCAGCTCGCCGAGCGCCTCTTCGTCGAGCCGCTGTCGCTGGAGCGCCTCGAGGTCGAGGATCAGCGCGGCGCGCGTGGTGCCCGCGGCCATCGCGCGCTCGACCTCGAGCTCGGAGAGGCGCGGCTTCTGTCCGCGCACCTTCGGGAGCATCGACTCGAGCGACGCGAGATCGTCGCCGAGGTCGAGGCGCGCGACCTCCTCGATGCCGTGCGCGTGGCGCTCCGCGTCGAGCAGATAGCTCGCGATCATCGTGTCGAAGTCGTCCTCGCCGATGCGGATGTGCACGCCGCGCCGCGACCAGACGAGGGCCTCGCGCTTGAGATCGTGCGCGCGCTTCGCGAGCTCGCG
Source organism: Sandaracinus amylolyticus (assembly GCF_000737325.1). Taxonomy (NCBI): domain Bacteria; kingdom Pseudomonadati; phylum Myxococcota; order Polyangiales; family Sandaracinaceae; genus Sandaracinus; species Sandaracinus amylolyticus. The sequence continues at coordinate 4,467,984 of NZ_CP011125.1, read as the reverse complement.
GTCCTCGAGCACCGGGCGCAGCAGCTCGGTCACCCGATCGAGCGCGAGCTGATCGGGACGGCCGAGATAGACGTGGCCGATCGGCGCGTACGCCGCGCGCGCCTCGACGCTCTCCGCGACCTCGTCGACCTCACGCCACCCGAGCGCGACGCCGACGACCTGGGCGCGCAGCGGATCGTCGCCCTCGATCAGCGTGTGGATCGCGACGCCGCCGCTCGCGCGCGCGGCATCGAGCGCGGCGCGGAGCGCGTCGAGGTCCCCGGCGAGCGCGCTCTTCACCGCGAGGCGCGGCGGCGCAGCGCCCTTGGGCTTGGTGACGATCTCGGCGCGCGCGGCGGGCTTGCTCGGCGCGGTCTCGAGCGCGCCGCGCGGGACCTCGCGGCCGAGCGTGCGCTCGAGCTCGTCCTTCGCGCGGTGCAGCTCGAGATCGGTGAAGAGCTGGCGCAGCTTGGGCACGTCGGCGCCGCCGTAGCGGAGGCGCTCGAGGTCGAGGTCGATCGCGACGTCGTCCTTCAGCGTGACGAGCTGCTGCGAGAGGTACGCCTTGTCCTTGTTGGCGATCAGCTTCTCGCGGATCGACTTCTTGTCGACGGCGTCGACCTGCGCGTAGATGCCGTCGAGCGTCTCGTACTGGCCGAGCAGCTGGACCGCGGTCTTCGGTCCGACGCCGGGCACGCCGGGCACGTTGTCGCTCGAGTCGCCGGTGAGCGAGAGGTAGTCACGCACCTGCTCGGGGCGCACGCCCATCTTCTCGACGGTCTCGTCGGGCCCGTAGACGCGATCGCGCATCGAGTCGAGCATCACGACGCCGTCCTGGATCAGCTGCAGGAGGTCCTTGTCGGCGCTCGCGATGACGACGGTGAGGCCCATCGCGCGCGCCTGCTTCACGACGGTCGCGATGACGTCGTCGGCCTCCATGCCCTCTTCGGCGAGGCACGGGATCTGGTAGGCGTGCGCGATCTCGAGCACGCGATCCGCTTGCTGCTCGAGGTCGGCGGGGCGCTCTTTGCGGGTCGCCTTGTAGTCCGGGTAGATCGCCTTGCGGAACGAGGGCGCGCGCGAGTCGACGGCGACCGCGAAGTACGTCGGGCGTCGCTGCGTGATCAGCTTGTTCATCATCGCGGTGACGCCGTGCACCGCGTGCGTGGGCTCGCCCTTGCTGTTCGAGAGCGGAGGGACGGCGTGGTACGCGCGGAAGACGTACCCCGACAGATCCATCACGTAGAGCGTCTTGGGATCGCCCGGAGGCGGGAGGACCGCAGCGGCCATGAGGCGCGCAGACTAGCTGACGGAATGCGAACGGCCCGCGTGGGCGGGCCGTTCGGGTGACGACGTGATGTCAGTGAAGACAGGAGTGCTCGTCCCGGAGGTTCGGCAAGGGAGCGCGCGGAGCGCGCGGACGGGAGGGACCTCCGGGCGAGCCGATGTTCGGGTCAGCTGATCAGTCGGTCTGGCCGACCGCCGAAGGCGGCGCGGTTCCCTCGGTGCAGCCGTAACCCAGCTCGCGCAGCTGCGCGCAGAGCACGGGATCGATCTCGATCGACTCCGTGCCGAGCTGCGTGCGGGCGCGCTGATCCGCGCTGAGCCAATTCCCGCGATCGATCGCGCCGAGGTACTGGCCGATCAGCACGCGCAGGTAGCGCGCCGCGATCGGGTGGCGGTTCATGTCGAGCTCGCGCTGCTCGCCGGGGTCGCTCTGCAGGTCGAACATCGTCGGGTTGTGGCCGCGGAGGATCAGCTTCCAGCGACCGGCGCGGATCGCGCGGCGATCGTCGAGGAAGTCGCTGAACGCGACCTGGGGGCCCGCCGGGATCTCACCGCGGAGCTCGGGCGTGAGCGCGCGCCCCTCGGCGTTGCGCAGACCCTGGACCTGCGCGAGCTCGAGCACCGTCGGCGAGATCTGCATGGTGCTGACGGTGTGCGCGACGCGCTGCGCGGGGACGACGCCGGGGCGCCAGAAGATCAGCGGGACGTTGATGAGCTCCTGATAGAGGCTGTGGCCGTGGCCCCAGCTGTTGTGCTCGTTGAACTCCTCGCCGTGATCGGAGGTGATGACGAGCAGCGTGTCCTCGCCCACGCCGAGCTGCTGGAGGCGCTCGAGGAAGCGGCCGAGCTCGCGATCGTGGTAGCTGATCTCGCCGTCGTGGAGCGCCTCGAGGCGGCGGCGATCGCTCGCGTCGAACGTGACCTCGGGCGGGTTGCGCTTCGCGCGCTCGAGCAGCTCGCCCGTCATGCGGGGGCGCACCTGGCCCGCGTAGTCCGTACGCGAGTCGTACATCGAGAGGAACTCGGCCGGCGGGTCGTAGGGGACGTGCGGATCGATCGTCTGGATGTAGACGAAGAAGCGCTCGTCCTTGTGCTGCTCGATGAAGTCACCCGCCTCGCGGAAGACGTCCTCGGCCTCGGTGCTGCGGTTGTCGCGGATGTAGTTGACGTAGTGGTCCCAGCCCTGGCGGAACCCGAAGCGATCCGAGACGTAGCCGTTCGCGAGGAACGAGCCGGTCGCGAAGCCCGCGCCGTCGAACACCTCGCTGACGAGCTCGGCGCTGTCGGGGACGCGCGCGGCGTCGGTCTTCGCGCCGTGGGTCGAAGGCGTGAGGCCGGTGAGCACCGACGCGACGCTCGGCTTCGTCCAGTTCTCCTGCGACTGCGCCGCCTCGAAGACGGTGCCCTCCTGCGCGATGCGCTCGAGGACCGGCGTGCGCACGCGCGACTGCGGGTTGAACGGGCGCAGCTTGCTCGCGCGCAGCGTGTCGATGAGGAGCACGACGACGTTGCGCACCGGGCGGAGCTCCGCGACCTGCGGGGGCGCCACCATGATGCCGGGGACCGACCACGCGACGCGGCCGCCCTCGCCCGTGCCCTCGGCGATGAGCTCGAGGCGCACGACCTGGCCCGCGAAGCGCGTGAGGTCGACGTTCTGATCGTCCCAGCGGTTGCCCACGGCGGCCGAGTAGACCTCGGCGGCCTCGCCGCCCTCGGGCTGCACGACGATGCGCGCGCGCGCGCCGGCGACCGTGCCCTCGCCGCCGACGCCGAGCACGAGGCGACCGCCCTGCGGGACCTCGAGGTGATACGTGACGGTGGTGGGGGCGCGCACCGCGATCGCGCGGCGCTCGGTGCCGCCGACGTCGATCTGCGCGACGAGCGCCGCGAGATCGGGCGCGAGGAAGCGCTCGCCCTCGGTGGGCGTGCCGGGGATGAAGCGGATCGAGCTGACCGCGACCGAGACGTTCTCGTCGCCGACGCGCGTGGTGCCGCCGAAGCGGAGGAGCAGCGCGTTCTCGCCCGCGCGGATCATGTCGGCGGGGATCGCGATGTCGTAGTCGCGGAACTCGGCGCCCTCGGCGAGCTGGATGCCCTCGGGGAGCGAGCGGTTGTTGACGAAGACCTGGAGGCGCCGCGAGCCGATCGGGCGCATGCGGACGCGCATCGTCACCGGGCCGGCCTGGCGCATCGAGAAGTACACGCGCGACGCGTCGGTCGCGTGGGTGAACGTCTCGTCGCCGTCGGCGCCGTCCGAGCCCCAGCCGGTGCGCCAGTGGCCGATCGTGTACTTCATGCGCGCCGGCGTGCCGAAGTCGACGTAGAGGCCGTGGTGGTCGACGTCGGCGAGGTGCGCGATGTCGAGCAGGTCCTGCTGCATGCGCAGCGAGGCCGCGGCGGCCGGGGCGGCGCCCTGGGGGCCCGCGGCGGCGGCGGTGTCACTCTCGGCGCTGCCCTCCGTGCTCGCCTCGGAGCTCGGTCCACATCCGACGAGACCGGCGATCCCCGTGCTGATCGCGATCGCGAGCAGGCAGAACAGCTTCGTGCGCGACATCATCCCTCCGGCGCCCGCCTTCGGGACGTCGGAGCGCGCCGGCAGCCGGAGCCGGGCGCTGCACCGGCGTTCCCTGTGAGCGCGTGCAGTGGCCCCGCGGATAGCACGGGCCGTGATCGAGCGTCAAACAAAGGGCGAACGGCCCGGGTCTCTCGCGCGATTCCGGTCAGGGCGCGGCGACGCGGCGGGTGCGGCCCGGGGCGACGTGCACGAAGCGGAACGACGAGCCGTCGCCGCGGAGGAACGTGATCTCGTGGACGCCTTCGGGGAGCGCGAGGGCGACCGGGTCGGCGCCGACCGAGAGCTCGCGGTCGCCGATGCGCACACGCAGGGGCGCGCCGCCTTCGAGCGGAGTGACGAGGACGACGCCCTGGTCGGGCGTCGCCTCGACGCCGAGCGCGGGGTCGATGCCCGCGAGATCTTCGCCGTAACTGCGAACCTGGGTCGCAGGAGTGGCGGGCTCCGGCGCGGTGGAATCGGGCGTGGTGGGCTCCGCTGCCGTGGGCTCCCGGGTGGGCGCGGACGCGGTCGCCGGCGCGACCGGGGTTGCTTCGGGCGGGGCCTCGGCGTCCGCGTCGGCGGACGTCTCGGGCGTGGAGTCGGCGACGGGGCCGGCGATCAGGTTCCGGTAGGCGACGAACCCCGCGAAGGCGAGCACCGCGAGCAGGATGGCCCAGCCGAACCACCCCATGCCGCCGCTCTCGGACGGCGCAGCCGCGGCCGCGGGGGCAGGCTTCTTCACGGGCGTGCTGGGCGGCGGCATCAGCGGGGCCGGCGGCTTGGGCTCCGCCGCCGGCGGCGGCTCGGGCGGAGGCTCGGGGGCAGCGGTCGCGGCCGGGCGCTCCGGCTCGGGCTCGGGCTCCGGAAGGCTCGCGGAGAGCGCCTCGAGCGACGTCTCCTCCTGCTTCTTGCGCGCGAACGGGTCGATCTCCGGCGCGTCCAGCTCGAGCATCCCGGCGCTCGGCTTCGGAGGCTCGCTCGCCATGCGATGCGCCTCGGCGACGATCTCGCCGGTGGTCTCTTCGCTCGAGAGCCAGCTCAGCTCGGGGCCGCTGCTCTCGTCCTCGACCATCGCCGCGGCGACGTCGGGCGGCGCGGAGGGCAACGAAGGCGGCGCGAGCGTCGACGCGCCCTCGCCCGGGACCAGGCTCGGCGTGCGCATCGGCAGCTCGATCTCGCCGCGCGCCGCTCCGGCGGCCGCGATGCGGTCCTCGCCGTCGGGGCCGCGCACCGCGAGGATCGCGCCCTGACGCGCGAGATCGAGCATCGCCGACTCGAGCTCGTGCGGCGCGACGCTGCCCTCGGTCAGGAGCGCGCGCGGACCGCCCGGGCCGCGGAGCTTCGCGACCATCGCGCGCAGCGCGTCGGGGGACGCGCGCAGCAGCGACGCGAGCACGTCGTCGTCGAGCTCCACGTGCGCGGCGAGCGCGAGGCCCTTGCCCGAGACCGCGTCGACGAGCGCGCCGATCGCAGCCGCGCCCTTGCGGAGCACGGCGTCGAGCGGCTCCTTGATGCTCGCGCGGACCGGGCCCTCCGCGTCGGCGATCGCGAAGCGACCGGCGGTCGCGCCGAGCAGCGGCACGAGCACGCGCGGCCCACGGCTGAACGATCCGTCGCTGGCGGTGCGCGTGAGATCGACGAGGTTGCCGGCGCGCAGATCGATCTCGAAGAGGTTCCACGCGTCGCGGACGGTGATGCGCGCGTCCGGGCGATGCTGCGCCGCGGTCTGGATCAGCGGGAGGATGCCGATGCGCTCGAGGCGTCCGCGCACGTCGCCTCCGGCGCGGAGCTGCGCCTCCAGGCGGGCGCGGGGACGCAGAACGTCGCGAACGCACTCGAGGATCTGCTGCGCGCCGGATTCCTTGCGCAGATAGCCGCTCGCGCCGGACTGCAGCTCGCGCATGCGCTGGAGGAAGTCCTCCTTCCACGAGAGCAGGATGACGGGCACGTCGGCGAGCGCGGGATCGCGCTTGAGCTCGCGGGTGAGCGCGAAGCCGTCGAGGCGCGGCATGAGGATGTCGCTGACGACGAGGTCGGGGCGGCGACGTCGCGCGATGTCGAGGGCCTCCGCGCCGTCGCTGGCCTCGTCGACGACGACGCCTTCCTCGCGGAGCAGGCCGGCGAAGAACCAGACGACGGCGGGATCGTCGTCGACGACGATCGCGTGGCGGTCGCGGAGGCTCACCGGCGCGGACTTCGGCTCCGGCGTGTCCTCCTCGTCGACGAGCGCGAGGAACGCGGGGCCACCGGGCGCGCGGTCGTCTCGGAAGTGGAGGCGTCCTCCACTCCGCTGAGCGAGGTGCGCGCGGACGCGGCCGATCGCGGACCAGGCGGCGGCGAGGACTTCGGCGCCGTCGCCGAGCGGTACGCGGAGATCGCGGCCGCGATCGGCGCTCTCGACGAGGCCGCGCTTGACCTCGTCGGCGATGCGGGAGGCGACCTCTTCGATCGTGTGCTCGCCGGCGAGGCCGGCGACGCCGCGCCCGCCTTCGCCGGTGAGGCGTGCGAGCGTGGTCTCGAGCGCGGTCGCGTCGAAGGGCTTGAGGAGGACCTCGTCGGCGCCGCGCTCGCGCAAGGCGATCGGGTCGACGGTCGCGCTGGCGGGCGCGAGCGCGATGACGGGCACGAAGTCGGTGAGGGGATCGTCGCGGAGACGGCGGACGAGGTCGACGCCGGTGCGAGAGAGGACGGTGTGATCGACGAGCACCGCGTCGGGCGCGCTCGAGCGGGCGAGGCGGAGCGCCTCTTCGGGGTCGGCGGCCCCGAGGACCTCGAAGCGCTCGGCCGGGAGCACCGCGCGCGCCCTCGCCTGCCACTCGGCGGCGTCGACGACGAGGATGCTGAGGACGTTCTGGACGGCACGCGCCGGCGGGGGCGCCGGGACCGCGACCGGGGGCGGCGGCGACGAGCGCGGGGTGATGAGGATGGGGGTCGGAGACTCAACGTCGGTCGCCGTGGGAAGGCCGCGCAGGGTCGTCGCGCGCTCGCGGAGGGGGCGCGGGCGCTCGCTCTCGCGCGCGGGCGGCGCCTCGCTGTCGGAGGGCGGCGGCTGGGTGGCCGCGCCGGCGAGCTCGAGCGTGTTGCGGCGCGGTGCGGGGGCGCGCGGCACGCGGGGTGCCGCCGGGATCTCGACGTCGGCGGGCTCTTCGTCGCCGTGGACATCGGGGGTGGGCTCGGCCTGACCGAGGAGCGGGAGCGTCGCGGCGAGGGACGCGAGCGCGTCGAGATCGGCGCCCTCGAGGGCGCGCTTCTCGTCGCGCGCGCGATCGAGACGGGCGATCGCGTCCTTGAGCGCGTTGGTGAGCGGCGCGATCTGGAAGACCTGCGCAGAGGCGTAGAGCGCGTGGAGACGACGGCGGAGCTCCTCGCGAGGACGCTCCTCGGCAGGCGTCGCCGCGAGCAGCGCGATCGAGCCGCGCAGCTCGCCGGCCTTGCGCGGAAGACCGTCGACGAACCGTGCGCGGGCAACGCCCAGCGGCGTCGGACGAGAGCTCTCGGAACCCATGAGGCGCGCATCCTAGCAGTAGGTCGATCGATGCCGCGATCCGGAGCGTGCCTGGGGGGTTGCCGGTGGCGGGGTCGTCAGGGGTCGGCCGTCAGGCCGCCGACCCACGTTGCGTTTCTCTCGCGAATCCGTCAGCAACCCACCGGCACGCCGCGTGCGCTCCGGCTGTTCCGTGACCCAGCCTCGTCTCATCGAGCCCGGCGCCGTGTACCTCATCACGCGGCGCGTGCTGCACCGCTATCACTTGTTCGCGCCCGACCCGCGGATGAACCGCATCTTCCTCTACACGCTCGCGGTCGCAGCGGCTCGCGCTGGCGTGCTCGTCCATTCGGCCGTGCTGATGAGCACGCACGAGCACCTCGTCGTGTCGGATCCCGAGGGTCGGTTGCCCGAGTTCCTCCACTACCTCCATCGACACGTGGCGCTCGCCACGAAGGTCCTGCGGCGCTGGGATGGCGCCGTCTGGGACCACGAGCCGACGAACGTCGTCGAGCTTAGAACGCCAGCAGCAGTCGCCGAGAAGATCGCGTATGCGATGGCGAATCCGGTCGCCGCAGCGCTCGTGAGGCGCGCCCACGAGTGGCCGGGCGTCACGACGCGACCGCAGGATCTCGGGCGCGCTGCGTGGCGCATCGACCGACCGTCGGAGTACTTCACGCGCGACGACGAGAGGTGGCCCCCGAACGTCGTCCTGCGCCTCGAGATGCCACGCGCGGCGCACGAGCTCGGCATGAGCGACGACGAGTTCCGAGCCGTCGTCTCGCAGGAGCTCGAGGCGCAGGAGGCGACGGCGCGCTCCGAGGTCGGCGAGCGCGGCGGCGCGTTTCTCGGCGCAGATCGATGCGCGAAGCTCTCTCCGTTCCGACGCGCGCGTTCGGAGGAGCCAGCGCGCTCACTCGTGCCGACGTTCGCGACGGGACGCGGCAACCGCGACGCCCTCATCGCGGCCGCGGAGCGCGTTCGCGCGTTCCGGCTCGCGTACCGACATGCGTTCGAGTCGTGGCGCCGGGGACGCAGGGACGTGCCATTCCCAGCGGGAACTTGGTTGCTGCGGCGCCAACACGGCGCGCTCGTCGCGCCGACGCGCTCGGCGGCCTGATTCTCTCGCCTGCGCTCATGCCGGCGGTGCACGCGTCCGCGTCGCGCCGCCTCGCTCTATTGCGCGCACGTGGTTCGCGGTCGCGGCACTGTCTCCGCGAAGCGGCGTGTGTTGCCGTCGCACCGCACTTCTTGCGTGCGAGCAACGGGAGCCGAGCTGCGCAACGCGCGACGGCCTGCACGCAAGCTGCGAGCGGCCGCGAGCGCGCAGAACGAACGTGGGTCAGTCCCGATCGCACGACTTCGGCCGCCTCCCAGCGGCCCCCCGGGCCGCGTCGCCCGCGGCCAACGTGGGTCAGCGCTCGACCACACTCCGCACCGCGCCAAGTTGCGGCCGACCCGCTCGCGCCGTACACGACGCGGCTACCATCCGTCAGGGCAGGAAGAGAGCGCGCGATGAGGTTCGTCGACGAGGTCACGGTCGAGGTGAAGGGAGGCGACGGCGGCAACGGCGCCGTCGCGTTCCGCCGCGAGAAGTTCGTGCCCTTCGGCGGCCCGTCCGGTGGCGACGGCGGCGACGGCGGCGACGTCGTCTTCCGCGCCGACGAGCGCCTCTCGACGCTCCTCGACCTCCGGTACCGCCGCAAGCTCATCGCCAAGAACGGCGAGAGCGGCCGCGGCAAGGATCAGTACGGCGCGGCCGGCGAGGACCTCGTCGTCCGAGTCCCGATCGGCACCCAGGTCTTCGACGCCGAAACCGGAACCCCGGTCGCCGATCTCGACGCAAACGACAAAGAATTCATCATCGCCCGCGGCGGCCGCGGCGGCCGCGGCAACATCCACTTCGCGACCCCGCAGGATCGCGCCCCGCGTCGCGCCGAGCCCGGCGAGCCCGGCGAGCAGAAGAAGCTCCGCATCGAGCTCAAGCTCCTCGCGGACGTCGGCCTCCTCGGGTACCCGAACGTCGGCAAGAGCACGCTCATCTCGCGCATCTCGCGCGCCCGCCCGAAGATCGCGGACTACCCGTTCACCACCCTCGTCCCGAACCTCGGTGTCGCCGCCATCGGCGAGCGCAGCTTCGTCGTCGCCGACATCCCCGGCATCATCGAGGGCGCGGCCGAGGGCGCCGGCCTCGGCCATCGCTTCCTCAAGCACGTCGAGCGCACGCGCGTCCTCCTCCACATCCTCACGCTCGATCCCGATCCCGATCGCAAGCCGCTCCAGGACTACGACGTCCTCCTGAACGAGCTCGAGCGCTTCGACCCCGAGCTCGCCCAGCGCCCGATGATCGTCGCCGTGAGCAAGATCGACATTCCCGACGTCAAGAAGCGCGTCTCCGCGATCCGTCGCGGCATGAAGACGCGCGGCGTCGACAAGGTGCTCGCCTTCTCCGCGGCGACCGGCGAAGGCATCGACGAGCTCCTCCACGAGATCGTCCGCGTGCTCGACGCGCACCCCGTCGCACCGACGCCGCGCGCACAGCCGCTCGGCCGCCCCGGCCGCGCGACCAGCGAGCTCGACGACGAAGGCGACGACGTCGGCGGCGACGTGGAGTACGTGGAGTGATCACGATCCCGCGCGCCGTGCTCGCCGCGTGGCGCGCGGAGTCGGCGCGCATCACGCCGATCGAGATCGGCCTCATCAACCTCACGTTCCGCGTCGATCGCCCCGAGGGCGCCATCGCGCTCCAGCGCCTCCATCCGATCTTCGCGGGCGAGGTGAACCTCGACATCGACGCGATCACCGCGCAGCTCGAGCGCGCCGGGATGCGCACGCCGCGCCCCGTGCCGACGAACCACGGTGGGCTCTGGCTCGAGCACGAAGGCGTCTGGCGCGCCCTCACCTGGCTCGACGGGAGCGTGCACACCGAGCTGCGCAGCCCCGCGATCGCGCGCGCCGCCGGCGCGCTCGTCGGTCGCTTCCACCGCGCGCTCGAGCACGTCGAGCACCGCTTCCACTTCACGCGCCCCGGCGCGCACGACACCGCGCGTCACCTCGCGAAGCTCGACGCCGCGCTCACCAGCGACGGCCCGCACACCGCACACGCGCGCCCGATCGCCGAAGCGATCCTCGCGCATGCGCGCGAGCTCGCACCGCTCGCGCCCACGCGCGCCCGCATCATCCACGGCGACCTCAAGATCTCGAACGTGCTGTTCGACGAGCAAGGCGCCGACGCACGCGCGCTCCTCGATCTCGACACGATGGCGCACGGCATCGTCGCCCACGAGATTGGCGACGCGCTGCGCTCGTGGTGCAACCCCGGCGGCGAGAGCGCGGAGGACGCGCACGTCGATCCCGCGATCTTCGAGGGCGCGCTCGAGGGCTGGAGCACGTCGATGCGCGGCGCGCTCGACGCCGACGAGATCGACTCGATCGTCCCCGGTCTCGAGACCATCGCGCTCGAGCTCGCGACGCGCTTCGCGACCGACGCGATCGAGGATCGCTACTTCGGATGGGATCGCGCCCGCTATGCGTCGCGCGTCGAGCACAACCGCGTGCGCGCTCGCTCCCAGCTCGCGCTCGCGCGCTCGGTGCGCTCACACCGCGCCGCGCTCGAAGCGATCGTCTCGCGCTGCTTCCGCTAGTCTCGCGCGCGGATGCCCTATCCCGCCGATCCCTCCGCGCGCACCGCGATCCTCGATCTGCTCGGCTCGGTCTGGCCGCACGTCCCACCTTCGGTGGAGCACGCGTCGCGGTGGGGCGCGGACTGGTGCGAGGTCTCGACACCCTTCGTGCGCTGGGAGGATGCACGCGCGCTCTCGCTCGTCGGCGTGCTGCGCCTGCCGATGCGCGTGAACGGCCGCGACGTGACGCTCGCCGGCATCCACGGCGTCTGCACGCGCGCCGCACATCGCGGACGGGGTCTCTTCCGCAGCGCGATCGACGAGGCCCTCCGCTTCGCGGAGCGCGAGATCGGCGAGACCGCGATCCTCTGGACCGAAGAGCCCGCGATCTACGAGCGCTTCGGGTTCCGCCGCGCGTTCGAGCAGATCGCGACGCTCGACGTCGACGTCACGCCCGTGCGCGACGCCCGCTCACGCCGCCTCGATCCCGATCTCGACGAAGACCTCGCGCTCCTGAAGCGCATGCTCGCATCGCGCGCGCCGGTCTCCGATCGCCTCGCCACGCGCGAGCCCGGCTGGCACTTCCTGATCGACCTCGCGCTGCACGGCTCGCTCGCGCCCGCGCTCGTGCACCTGCCCGCGCTCGACGCGATCGTCGCCGTCGAGGATCGCGGCCGCGCGCTGCGCATCCACGACGTGATCGCGCCGCGCATTCCCGACGTCGGCGAGCTCGTCGCGCACCTCGGCGGCGCACCGTGGGGCGTGGAGATCGCGCTCACCTGCGACCTCCTCTGCCCTCGCGCGCACGACTCGATCCCGCACGACGCGACCGACGTGCTCATGGTGCGGGGCCCGCTCGACGTGCCGCCGCCGTTCGCGCTCTCGTCGCTCGTGCGCTGCTGACGTCAGCGCTGCTCGCGCACGCTCTTCGCCGTCTGCCCGAAGAGCACCTTCTTCGCGTCGTCGTCCATCTTCGGCACGCGCAGCTCCTTCCCGACCTCGAGGCCGCGCTTCACCGCCTCGCGCGCTTCGATCGTGCGGAACCAGCGCTCGAGGTGCGGGAAATCCGAGAGCTGCTGCCCCTGCGCCTGCCACGGCACGACCCACGGGTAGATCGCGATGTCGGCGATGGAGTACTCGCCTGCGACGAACTCGCGATCCGAGAGCCGCCGATCGAGCACGCCGTAGAGGCGGTTCACCTCGTTCGTGTAGCGATCGATCGCGTACGGCAGCTTCTCCGGCGCGTACTGTCGGAAGTGGTGCGCCTGGCCCGCCATCGGCCCGAGCCCTGCCACCTGCCACGCCACCCACTGCAGCACCTCGTACCGCGCGCGCACGTCACGCGGCACGAGTCGCCCCGTCTTGTCCGCGAGGTACTGCAGGATCGCGCCCGACTCGAAGATCGCGAGCGGCGCACCACCGCCGGGCGGGTCGTCGTCGACGATCGCGGGCATCCGGTTGTTCGGGCTGATCGCCAGGAATTCGGGGCGGAATTGCTCTCCGCGCCCGATGTTCACCGGCTTCACCGCGTACGGAAGCCCGAGCTCCTCGAGCGCGATGGTGATCTTCCAGCCGTTCGGTGTGGGCCAGTAGTACAGGTCGATCATCGCCGCGAGCATCGGGTTGCGATGCGTCGACCGCAAGGCCGCATCCGGCAGCGCGTTGTAGAATGAGCCGCGATGGTGGTGTCGGAGGAAGGGGTCGCGCTGCGCGCCGGAGACGTACGCAGCGCAGAGCTCCTCGAGACGCACCTCGCGCGCGTGCTGCGCGTGCTCGAGGCAGAGCGCGCCACCGGCGTGCTCGACGTCGACGCAGGCGGACTGCGCACGACGTTCTACCTGCGCGAAGGTGCCATCGTGTTCGCGGAGTCGGGCACCGTCGGCGAGACGCTCGGCCGCGTGCTCGTGACGCGCGGTGTGATCACCGACGCGCAGTATCGACAGATCCTGCGCCGCATGACCGACGCGCTCGTGCACGACGAGCTGATGCGCTTCGGTGAGGTCGCGATCGAGCTCGGGATCCTCTCGCCCGATCAGGTCTCCGACGGGTTGCGCGCGCAGATGCGCATGCGCGTCGTGCGATGCCTGCAGCTCGATCAGGCGCGATGGATCTTCCGCGACGACGCCGACGCGGTCGCGTCGGTCGCGCGCTTCGCGGTGCAGCTCCCGGCGGTGCTGCTCGAAGCGCTCTCCGAGCCGCAAGAAGCCGCGCGATGGGCGATGCGGCTCGCCGCGCACGGTGAGCTCGCGATCGTGCTCGCCGCGCCGCCGAGCGAGATCGCGACGCGGCTCGGTGTCGGCCCCGCGGAGCTGCGCATCGTGCGTGCGCTCGATGGCCACCAGCGCGTCGCCGCGGTGCTCGTCCCCGACGCGCCGGATCTCGAGCCGCGCGCCGCGATCCTCGCGACGCTCCTGCTCCTCGATCTCGCCGAGCTCCGCACGATCACCTCGGTCACGCAGCAGCGCCCGCAGCGCGCGCCCGAGCCCGCGAGCGCCGAGGTGATCCGCCCCGCGACCGACGACGTCGCCGCGCGCGCGAGCGGTGCCGCAGCGCGCCTTCGCGACGAGGTCGAGCGCCGTCGCCACGCAGCGCCCACCGCGCGCCGCGAGGAGACGCGCACGCGCCTGTCCGCCGAGGAGCGTTACGCCGAGGGACGCCGCTGGCTGCGCGAGGGCAAGCCCCAGCTCGCGCAGCGCGAGCTGCGCGCCGCGGCGGAGGCCATGCCCGACGCGAACGAGTACCGCCTCGCCGAGGCGTTCGCGGACTGGCTCTGCGCCGACGACGACGTGCTCCGCGCCGCCGCGCACGACGTGCTCACGCACTGGATCACCCAGACGCTGAAGGCCGATCGCCGCAACGCGCTCGGGCACTACGCACAGGGCCGCATCTTCGCGGCCGCAGGCGATCACGCGCAGGCGCTCAAGGCGTTCACGATCGCGAGCAAGCTCGACCCCAGCGACGTCGAGGCCGCGCGCTGGGTGCGCGTCACGAAGCAGCGCGCCGGCGCGCGGTGATCGCCGCAGCGAAGTGAGCCCGACTCACTTCTCGCGCGACTCGATGCGCGTGATCGCCCACGCCGCGGCGTCGCGCACCGCGTCGTCCGCATCGCGCTCGCGCGCGTCGCGCAGCACCGGCAGGTGCACCTTGCCTCCGACGTTGCCGAGCACGATCGCCGCGTTGCGCGCAGCGCCGGCCCGCTTGAGCCGTCGCACCGGCGAGCCCAGCGAGTACGCGTCGAACGTCGCCTCGTCCATCCGCAGCACGCTCACCGCGTCGTGATCGCGCCATCGTGCGTCGGGCGCGAAGGGCTCGGTCGTCGCGGGATCGGGCGGCGCAGTGCGCGTGAACGGGCACACGTCCTGGCACACGTCGCAGCCGAGGAACCGATCGCCGATCCCCTCGCGCAGCGCCTCGTCGATCGCGCCCTCGTGCTCGATCGTGAGGTACGAGATGCAGCGCCGCGCATCGAGCTCGCGCGGCCCGACGAACGCGCGCGTCGGGCACGCGTCGAGACATCGCGTGCAGCTCCCGCAGCGCTCGCCCATCGGCGCGTCGGGCTCGAGCTCCGCCGTCGTCACCACCGTCGCGAGCAGCACGTGCGAGCCGAGCCCCGGGATGATCAGGCAGCAGTTCTTCCCGATGAACCCGAGCCCCGCGCGCACCGCCCACGCGCGCTCGAACACCGGCGTCGAGTCCGTGCTCCCGCGCGCGAGGTGACCCGACGCGCGAAGCCAGTCGGCGAGCTTCTTCGCGCGCTTGCCGATCACGTTGTGGTAGTCGCGACCGCGCGCGTACCGCGCCACGACACCCGGCGCGGGCCCCACGCGCTCCTCGTGACGCGCGTACGGCGTCGCCATCACGATCACGCTGCGCGCGCCCGCGAGCATCCGCTCGTCGCGCGGATCCACGCGCACCTCGCACGTCTGCTCCATCCACGCCATCGCCGCGTGACGCCCTTCGGCGAGCCACGCGCGCAGCCGCTCGCCCTCGGGCCCGAGCGCCTCCGCGCGTGCGATCCCGATGCGCGCGAACCCGAGCTCGCGCGCTCGCGCCTTCACCTCGTCCGTGAGCGTCACGTCACTCGCCCGACGGGATCTCTTCGGGCGGCTCCCCGCGATCGACCACCTGCGCGCCCGTCCCGGAGCCATTGCGCAGCATGAACGGCCTCGCGTTCGTCGGGTGGCACTGGCGCGGGCTGCGATCGAAGCGCCAGTGCAGCCAGGCGCGTCCGTCGCCGCTCAGGATCGCGTCGGGCGGCTGCGGGAACGGCTGCGCGCGCATCACCGAGTTGAACGCGCCGAAGTCGAACAGGATGTTGCCGCTCGTCGCGACGATGCCGACGCGATGCACGGTGCCGTCCGGGTTCACCGAGATCTCGAGCGTGGTGTTGAGCGACATGTCGTTCAGTCCCTCGCTCGCGTCGGGACCGATGCTCGCGAGGTAACGATCCGCGAACTCGCGGTGGATGCGCCGGTGCATGTCCGAGAGGAACGTCGCGAACGGCGAGGCCGCCGCGTCGAGCGCGGTCTGGTTCCCGGGGCGCACCTCGCTCACGAAGTTCTCGATCGCCGCGCGGAACTCCTGCCAGCGCCGCTCGCGGCTCGCACCGCGCGATCGCGACCGACGCTCCTCGAGGCGCGCCTCGCGCTGACGCCGTAGCTCCTCCTCGCCGTAGATCGACTCGAACTGCGACCACGAGAGCGGGCTGCCCGGACCGCCACGCACGCCGGTCTCGCCGCCGCGACGCGCACCGCCGCGCGTGCGTCCCGAGCGACCGATCGCGAGCCCCTCGCCCGCCTCGCCCCGCCCGCGTCCTTCGCGGCGCGCGCCGCCCGCCTCGCCCTCGCCGCTGCCCTCGGGCCGCGTCGTCGCGCGCGGGCGCGTGATCGTGAACGACCCGAAGCCGTCCGAGACCGTGATCGTCTCCTGCTCGACCGGCGCGCCGCCGCCCATCGCGCGCGCGCCGCCCTCTTCGCTGCGCGCGCGCTCGCCCTCGCGCGCCTCGCGATCGTGGCCGCGGTCCATGCTCTCCGCGCCCGCGGCGGTCGGTCGCCGCGAGGTGGACGCCTCGCGCTCGCGCGGCGGGGGTCGCTCCGTCTCTTCGGGCAGCGCGCGACGGCGGTCGTCGCCCTCGACGTCGCGCATGTCCGCGATCTCGTCTTCCTGCGCGTTGCCGGGCTCCTCGGTCGGGGCCTCCACCGGCTCCTGCTGCGCGCCCGGGCTCGGCTGGGCGTCGTCGCGGACCATGTTGGTCACGCTCGCGACCGTCTCCTCCTCGACGTCGCGCGACTGCTCGGCCGTGAAGCGCGCGTCGGGCGGGGGCTCCACGGGCGGGTCCTCGTTGTGCTGCACGATCGGCGTGCGCTCGTCGGGCGGCGGAGGAGGAGGCGGCGGCGGAGGCTCGGCCGCAGGCACCGGGACCGGCGGAGGCGGCTCGGGCTCCGGCTCGGGCGCGCGCTCCGGCTCGGGCTCGGGCTCGGGCGGCGGCGCGCGTCGGCGACGGCGCGGCGGCTCGGGCGCGGCCTCCTCGACCGGCGTTTCTTCGTCGGGCGGCGTGTCCTCGACCGCCGTGGCGGTCTCGTCGGGGAGCGCTTCGCTCGGGATCTCCGACGGGTTGGGCTCGAGCAGCGAGATCTCGATCGGCCGGCTCGGTCCCGGGCTCGGCTCGCTCTCGAGCAGCCGCGCGAGCACGCCGAGCCCCGCATAGATCGGCAGGTGGATCGACACCGAGCCCACCAGCGCGATCGCGAGCACGATCGCAGGCGGGACCAGCAGCGCTCCACTGCCTCGCGGACGTGCCGGCGTGCCCTTGGGGACGCGCTCGTCGTCCGGAGTGCGCGGCGTCGTGCTCACGAGCTGAGTCCGTGGTTCGGCGTAGCGGGCGCGCGATGCGCGAGCAAGCAGAGCAGCCCCACCACCGCACACGTCGGGCCCGCGAGCCGCTCCGTCCAGAGAGGCGCTTCGCGACGCCCGAGAACGACGACGCCGCGACCCGGAGCGGGCCGCGGCGTCGTTCGAGCCGTGCTGCGACGGTCGGTCAGCGAGGCGGGCGCACGATCACGCGGCCACCGCCACCACCGCCGCCTCCACGCTGCGGCGGCGGGGTCACGACCACGCCACTGCTGCGGCGCTGCTGCGGCTGCTGCACCACCACGCCCCCACCACGCGGCGGGCTCACCACCACGCCTCCACCACGCGGCGGCGGCGTCACCACGACGCCTCCACCACGCGGCGGCGGCGTCACGACCACACCACCACGCGGCGGCGGGCTCACCACCACGCCTCCACCACGCGGCGGCGGCGTCACGACGACGCCTCCGCGCGGCGGGGGCGTCACCACGACCGTGCCCTGCCGCGGCGGCGGCTGCACCACCACGCCGCCGCGATAGGCCGGCTGCTGCACCACCACGCCGCCTCGGTACGGCGGCGTCGCGACGACCGCGCGGCGCGGCGGCGGAGGCGACACGATCACGCCGCGCCCGTCACGCCAGCCGCCCTGGATGTACACGTAGCCGCTCCCGCGGCGCTCCCAGCGCGGCTGCACGAACGCGTAGCCGGGGCGCGGCTCGATCCAGTAGCCGTCGACCCACGCGTACTGGTAGCCGTCCCACTCGTAGTGGCCCTCGACCCACACCGCGCCCTGGTACGGCGCGGGGCTCTGCGCGTAGGTCACGGTCGCGACCGGCGGGGGCGGCGGATCGTAGACGACCACGCCCGCGCGTCCGCGCGCGACGGTGGCGTAGCAACCGGCGTTCGCCATCGCGAGCACGAGGACGGCTCCCGTGACGATCCGGCGCAGGAACGAGCTCATCGTGACCTCCAGTCCACGTCCTCGGTGCTCGAGAACGGGGTGTCATCTTCCCCAAGCAATGCGGGTGCCTGCCTCACGTGGCGAGTGGCCCCTCTGGCGTTACGAGAATCTCCGAGAGGCGCAACGCGGCACCCTGGAGTCGGTGTGGGTTGCATCGCCGTCCATTGCCATGCGCATCATCGGCGTCCACGAACGAGCCCCCGGAGGAAGGAACCGCGATGGCCGAGAGCCGCGATCAAGAGTCCCTCGCCCACGAGTCGATCGACGCCCCGACGCGCGAGCTGCTTCAACGCTTCGGGTGGGACACGCAGAGCTTCGAGGCGCTGCGCGCACGGCTGCGCGCCGGCGCCGCGGAGTCCGACAACCACATCCGCGGCCGGGTCGCACCGCCCGAGCAGGGCGACGTCATCACACTTCCTGCGCCAGGCAGTGCCGCACGCAGGGCGCTCGAGGCCCGTGGGCGCGAGGCGCTGCGCACTGGGCTCGTGGGCGCGGTCGTGCTCGCGGGCGGCATGGCGACGCGCTTCGGCGGCGTCGTGAAGGCGGGCGTCGAGGCGGTCGAGGGCCGCACGTTCCTCGACCTCAAGCTCTCCGACGTCGCGCGGCTCGCGGAGCGCGAGGACGCGCGCATCCCGATCTACGTGATGACGAGCTTCGCGACGCACGACGAGGTCGAGCGCCTCTCGCGCGCGCTCGAGACCCCGCGCGCGCCGGTGCGCTGCTTCCCGCAGTACATCTCGCTGCGCCTCGCGCCCGACGGCTCGCTCTTCCACGAGCCCAGCGACGGAGCGCTCTCGCCCTACGCGCCGGGCCACGGCGATCTCAGCTTCGCGCTGCGCCGCGCCGGGCTGCTCCAGGACTTCGTGCAGAAGGGCGGACGCTTCCTCTACATGTCGAACGTCGACAACCTCGGCGCGACGCTCGATCCCGCGGTGATCGGCGCGCACCTCGAGTCGGGCAAGCAGATCACCGCCGAGGTCGTGCGCAAGGAGAAGGGCGACAAGGGCGGCGCGCCCGCGCGTGTCGACGGCGTCGCGCAGATCGTCGAGTCGTTCCGCTTCCCGGACGGCTTCGATCAGGACTCGATCCCGGTGTTCAACACGAACTCGTTCGTGCTCGACGCGACCACGCTCGATCGCGACTTCCCGCTCACGTGGTTCGTCGTGCGCAAGAAGGTCGAGGGCGCCGAAGCGATCCAGTTCGAGCGCCTCGTCGGCGAGCTCACCGCGTTCCTACCGACCGCGTTCCTCGAGGTCGAGCGCCAGGGCGCGGACGGTCGCTTCCAGCCGGTGAAGGATCCGCCCGAGCTCGAGCATCGCCGCGCGGAGATCACCGCCCTGCTGCGCGCACGCGGCGTGCTCTGATCCGCGCGTGAGGTCTCGTCTTCTCTTCGCGCTGCTCCTCGCGGTGGGGTGCGGCGACGATCCGGTGCGCATCCTCGACGGCGCGTGCGCCTTCGCGGACGAGCACCGGATCGCGATCCCCGATGGTCCCGTGATCGACGATCTCGCGATCGCGAGCGACGGCGACCGCGTGCTCGCGGTGTGGTCGGAGCGCGCGGGCGCGTTCGTGCGTGCGCTCGATGCGCACGGCGCGCCGTCGGGCGAGGCGACGCGCATCGGACCTTCGTGCGAGGGCGGGCTCGCGGCGGTCGTGCACGACGGCGCGTTGCACGTCGCGTGTGGTCGGCGCGGTCGCGAGGGACGCGACGACGAGGGCGGCGTGCAGCTCTACGTCGTGCGCGAGGGCGCAGTGAGCGCGCGCGCGTCGCTCGGCGCGATGGGCCGCGACGGCAGCGGCGTGTCGGTCGCGATCGACGCGCAGGGCGCGCCGTGGCTCGGATGGCAGGAGGCCGAAGGCGCGGTGAGCGAGGCGTGGATCGCACGCGCGAGCGACGGCGCGACGACGGAGCGGCTCTCGTCGCCGCGCTTCCGCGCGTCGCGCCCTGCGCTGCTCGCGAGCGGCGATCGCGTGCTCGCGACGTGGGCCGAGACCTGGCTCGACCGCGACGGCGACGTCGAAGGGCGCGTGATGCTGCGCGCTGGCGCGCGTGCGGCGCGTCCAGTCGCGGATCTCGCGTTCGACGCCTCGCTCCCGATGCTGCGCGACGGCGTCGCGGGCGACGTGGTGCTCGGGTTCCGCGATCGACGCCCCGGAGGGTCGCGACCGCGCTTCCAGATCGCGCGCGTGCAGAGCGACGCGACCGCGATCGATCGCATCGAGAGCGCGGCGCACGCCAACGCGACCGGCGCGTCGACGACGATCGCCTGCGGCGGGGACGTGTTCGTCATCGCGCCGCGCACCCACTCGCGCACCGAGCGGCTCGTCAGCGTGCGTCGCTACACGCGCGAGCTCGAGGCGCGCGGCCCCGAGATGCAGATCTACGAGCACGGCGCCGCGTTCGAGCACGCGGACGCGACGTGCGTCGGCGATCACGTCGTCGTGCTGTTCGCGTCGCGTCGCAGCCAGCTCCAGCAGCAGGGCTCGGTGCGCGCCGTCGCGGTGAATTGCGCGTCCGAGTGACTCAGCGCGCGACGAGGCGACCGCCCGAGTACCCGTAGGTCACCGCGCGGTCGCGCCACGGGAGCAGCGGCGGCGCGATGCCGTCGGTCGACGGCGTGTCGCCCCACGGCCAGCTCGACGCGTCCCACCCGCGCGCGGTGCCCGGCCGGATCTCGAGCGTGCCGTTGCCCGCTCGCACTTCGTTCTCGACGCGGCGTCCCGACTGCTCGCGCGCGACCTCGCGCTGCAGGATCGCCGGGAACCCGACCGGCGTGAACTGGAACACCAGCAGGACCTCGCGGCGCACGTCGCCGATGTTCTGCCGCACGCGCATCAGGATCTCGTGTCGCGGATCGCCGGTGATCTCCGCGGTGCGCACGTCGAGCACGTCGCCCGCCGCTTGCGCGGGGATCTGGAAGTGGAACCAGCCGCTGCCGCTGCGGAACCCGGGACCGACCACGACGAGGTCGCGCCCGTACACGACGACCTCCTCCTCCTGCGCGTCCGCCGCGACGTTCGCGCGCACGCGGAACGTCGGTCGCGCGTCGCGCAGCCCGCGCTCGCGACGGAACGCGGCGAGCAGATCCTCGACGCCGGGGGGAGGCGGCGTCGCGGGCGCGGCGCTGGTGGTCGTCGTCGCCGTGGTGGACGCGCGCGCCGTCGTCGCGGGGTCGACGTAGCGCGGGTTCGGTCGCTCCGAGACGCGCGCGAAGCGCGAGCCATCCCAGCGGTACTCGCGCGAGAGCACCGGCCCCCACGGCACGAGGATCGGCTCCGCGTCGGCGGCAGGTGCCTCTTGCAGCGTGCTCGCGTCGAGGCCCTGCGCGCGCCCGCTGCGCGCCTCGATCGTCGCGGGCTGACCACGACGTCCGGCGCGCACCTGCACCGCGGACTCGACGCTCCCCGCGCCGGTCGCCTTGCGCGTCTCGATCGCGAACGCAGGCACGATCTGCGCGGTCGCGAACGAGAAGACCTGCCAGAGATCGCGCGAGCCGCGGTCGTCGCTCTGGCGCAGCGTCACCACGAGCTCGCTCTTGCCGTCGCCGGTCAGATCGACGAGGCGCGGCTCGCGTACGTCGGCCGCTGCGGCGATCGGCAGCTGCACGAACGAGAAGCCGCGGCCCTCCTGCCACCCGGGGCCGGTCACGACGAGGAAGCGATCGACGATCGACACGCGCTCGGGCTGCGCGTCGCCGCCGACGTCGCCGCGGAGATCGTGCGCGGGCCGCGCGCCCTCGAGCTGGCGGCTCGCGAGGAACGACTCGAACGCCGCGGTCTGTCCGCCGCTCGGCGCGAGCGTCGGCAGTAGCTCGAGGTGGGCGCGATCGACCGCGGCGAACGTCGGCTCGCTCTCGACCTCGGGACGCGCCGCCGAGTCGACGTCGCGCAGGCGCACCGAGCCGCGCCCTTCCTGCCAGCGCGCGCTGCCGGGGATGGCGTTCCACGGGATGAATGCCTCGACGACGTAGCCGCCGCGCGAAGGGCCCTCGACGATCTGCGCGCCGCGCGCGTTGCCGGGACGGCCGAGCCCGCCGACGCCGACGCGCGCCGCGCTGCGCCCGGTCTCGCCGGCCCAGAGCCAGATCTCGACGCCGTCGAAGCCGCGACCGCGCGGCATCGCGAGGGTGACGACGACGGCGTCCTCGTCGGTGCCCGGGCTCGCGGTGCGGATGAGCCGCTCGTCGCGCACCTCGGCGCCGACGTAGAGACCGCCGCCGTCGTAGGCGAGCGCGACGCGCATCGAGGCGTCGCTGCCCTCCCCCACGTCGAGGAAGCGCACGTCGCGCCACTCGCGCAGCGAGCCGTCGACGCGGAGGCTGGCGCCCTCGCCCACCTCGGTGATCGGCAGCGCGACCTGGGCGTCGGCGCGGGGAGCGAGCGAGAGGATCGAGGCGAGGACGGCGAGCCCGAACGGTGCGCAGCGCATCGGGCGAGGGACGTTATCACAGCGGACGCGCTTCATTCGGGTGAGCGTGGGCGGGTCACGCTCACGCTCACCCGCGCGCCCGCTCACGCCGCGGGGGCCGGCTCGTCGGTGTCGGCGTCGTCCTCGCTCGCGTCCTCGCTCGCGACGGCGTCGCGGATGCGGTCGAAGAACGCCTCCTGGCGCGCGCGGTCGCGCGGGAAGGCCGCCTTGATCTGCCCGGCGACGGCCGCGTAGACGTCGAGGAACGACTCCTTCGCGTCGTCGCGCAGCGCCCGGGCCTGCACCGTCGCGACGCGCGCCGCGGCGCGCGCGTCGAGCGCGGCCTGGTAGTCGGCTTGGATCGCGTCGATGCGGGCGCGCTGCACGTCGCGCTCGGCCCACGAGCTCGTCGCGGCGATGCGCGCCGAGAGCACCACGAGCGCGGCCACCTCGGAGGGGCCCACCGGCTTGACGATCGGCGTGACCCCCTCGGGGAACACCGAGCTCGCGACGCCCGCATCGGCGCAGGCGCGCTGGACGCTCTTGACGATCTCGTCCGCGCGCACGTCCACCAGGCGGACGCGGCCGCGTGGCTCCACGAGCGCGAGGATCGCGGCCTCGTAGGCGCGCTGCGAGGCGACGAGGGTCGCGAGCGACGCGCTGACGGTGGTCGCGAGCGACTCGAGGTGGGCCCGGACCTCGGGCGCCGGCTGGAAGACGGACGCGTAGTTGCGGAGCGTGGCGGCGAGGTACGCGGTGAGCGCCTCGCAGCGGGCGACCGGTGTGTTGCGAGTCGGCAGCTGCATCGGGAAGGCCCCCCCTCGGGCCTGCGCGAATGCCACCAGGGTCCGCGAGGCGTCGCAAGAAAGCCGCGCGCCGCTCGTGCGACACGCGCGGCGCGGCAGGAAGCCCGGCGGGCGCCGGCTCGCCGTTCCTCGGGCGTGGCCGGAGCGCTGCCGCCCTGGGATCACGGTCGCGAGGCGTGGCAGGAAACGCTCCCGGCCGGCCCCGCGAGCTCGCGAGGCGTGGCAGGAAACGCTCCCGGCCGCGCCTCGACGCCGCGCGACGACGGGGGGACCATCGCGATCCACGGCTCGCGGATCGCACGGGCGCGCCGGCGATGTTGCGTGCCGCACCTCGCGGCGCCGGAGCTCCACCCGCGACGCGGTCGATCCGCTCGCGAAGAGCAGTACGTCATCGCTCGGAGCGACGACGACAGCGACCTCGGCTCAGGAGCGCACGGTCGGGAGCGGGACGCGGACCTTCTTCTTCTCGCCGCGCAGCGCGAGCTGTCCGCACGCCGCCGCGATGTCGTCGCCCTTGCGGCGACGCACGAAGTTGGGCACGCCCTGCCCGCGCAGCGTCTCCTGGAACGCGTCGACGGTCTCCCAGCTCGGCGCGCGCAGCGGGTTGTCGTCGACCGCGTTCATCGGAATGAGGTTGACCTTCACCGGGATGCCGCGGAGCAGCTTCGCGAGCGCCTTGGCGTCGCCGGTGGACGCGTTGACGCCCTCGATCAGCGTGTACTCGATCGTGATCCGGCGGC
This sequence comes from Sandaracinus amylolyticus, assembly GCF_000737325.1. NCBI lineage: Bacteria > Pseudomonadati > Myxococcota > Polyangiales > Sandaracinaceae > Sandaracinus > Sandaracinus amylolyticus. The sequence continues at coordinate 4,444,292 of NZ_CP011125.1, read as the reverse complement.
GCTTCGGGAGCGGGTAGCGCTTGAGCGCGGCGAGGAGCTCGGCGAGCGGATACTTCTTGTTGATCGGCATCACCTCGCTGCGCCGCTCGTCGCTGGTCGCGTGGAGCGAGATGGCGAGCTGCACCTGACCGCCGAACTCGGTGCCGAGGCGATCGATCTCGGGGACGAGGCCGCTCGTCGACACGGTGACGCGGCGCTTGCTGAGGCCGAGCCCGTCGGGATGGCAGAGCAGCGTGAGCGCGCGCGCGACCGCCGCGTAGTTGTGCAGCGGCTCGCCCATGCCCATGAAGACGACGTTGCGCACCCGCTCGCCGCTCGCCTCGAGCTGGTCGCGACCCGCGAGCACCTGGCCGACGATCTCGGCCGCGCTCAGGTGGCGCTTGAAGCCCGCGATCCCCGACGCGCAGAAGGTGCACGCCATCGCGCAGCCGACCTGCGAGGAGATGCACTGGGTGACCCACGCGCTCGTGGGCTCGACGTCCTCGGAGTCGTCCTCGGGCGTGTAGCCGTCGCCGGGCTGCGTGCTCTTCATCGGGATGAGCACGGTCTCGACGGTGCGCGCGTCGGGCAGCGAGACGAGCAGCTTGCGCGTGCCGTCCTCGCTCTCGTGGGCCTGCGCGATCGAGAGCGGAGGCACGAGCGACTCGTCCGCGAGCTTGCGACGGAGCGACTTCGGGAGATCGGTCATCTGCTCGGCGTCGAAGACGCCGCGCTGATGCAGCCAGCGGAACACCTGGAGCCCGCGGTACTTCGGCTCGCCCCACGACTCGAGCACCGCGGCCCACTCCTCGGGCAAGCGCTCGAGGGGATGGGCGGGAGGAGCGAGCTCGGGACGAGGGAGAGTCGACATCGGCCGCGATCTGTGCGGCGCCGGTCGCGCGGCGGCAACTCGCGCACCCGCGCGATCACACCGAGAGCCCCGCCAGCCCCTTGCCGACGAGCTGCACGCCGAAGATCAGCAGCACCACGGTCAGGATCGCGGCGTTGTTCTGGACCAGCCACGACTGAGCCTGGCCCAGCGCGCGCTCGGCCCGCTCGCCGCCCCCCAGCCGATAGAGCACCGGCCCCGCGACGGAGAGGCTCGCGAGGCCGGTGAAGACCGCCACGCACACCGCCGTCTCGGAGGCGGACATCTCCACCTGCCCGATGGTGGATCCCGCCGCGCCCGCGAGGGCCCAGTTCTTCGGGTTCGCGGCGGAGAGGAGCAGCCCTGCTCGCACGGCGTTCCTCGGCGAGTACTCGTCGACCGACGCCATCCACTTCGGCATCTCGGCGGTCTCGCCGGGGCCCGGGCGAGCTCGCCACTTGCGCAGCGCCGCGCCGAGCAGCGCGACCCCGACCAGCAGCTTCACCCAGCTCACCGCGGCGCTCGTCGCGTCCTCCGACGCGCTCGCCGCACCATCGGCGACCAGCGCGGCGACGGTCGTCAGGAGCCCGATGCCGACGATCCACGACGCCGCGAACGCAGCGCCGTTCGCGCGGCCGCGGCGGGAGAAGAGCGTGAGCAGCGTCGCGATGATCGGCACCGGAAACACGCCGATCCCGACCGCGAGGGGCAGAACGTCACCAATGACCGCGGTCGCCGCCGGCACGCCGCGTCACGCAGCAAGCCCCACACCGCGCGACCGCGCGTGCCCTCGCCCGGATCGATCAGGGCGAGTGCGCAGCAGAGCCCGGATCGCGAGCGCCTGGGCCGCGGCGAAGCGCGGACCAGGCGCGAGCCATCTCAGCCCCTACCCACCGAGACGGCAGAACCGCGGTACCGGGCGCGGGGCAGTGGGTCCGCCACCCTCGTGCGACGGGGGCCGCCGAGGCCGACCACAGACTGATCGAAGCATCGCGGCAAACGCGCAACGCGCGCGCCGCGATGCGCCCACCGCTTCCCGAAGCTCACTGCGTTTCCCGTGGCAGCCCGCGAGCACCCGGGTGGCGGACCCACTGCCCCGCGCCGCTCGCCGAGACGCTACACGGCCACTCCGAAATCTCTGAGAGCAGCATTGAGCGACGTCTTCTTGTCCGTGCTCTCGGTGCGCTTCCCGATGATCAGCGCGCACGGCACGCCGAACTCGCCCGCCGGGAACTTCTTCGGGCGCGTGCCCGGGATCACCACCGAGCGCGCCGGGATGCGACCGCGCGTCTCGACCGGCTTGTCGCCCGTCACGTCGACGATCGGCGTCGACGCGGTGAGCACCACGTTCGCGCCGATCACCGCCTCGCGCTCGACGTGCACGCCTTCCACCACGATCGCGCGCGAGCCGACGAAGCAGCCGTCCTCCACGATCACCGGACGCGCACCGGGCGGCTCGAGCACGCCGCCGATCCCGACGCCGCCCGAGAGGTGCACGTCGCGACCGATCTGCGCGCACGAGCCGACCGTCGCCCACGTGTCGACCATCGTGCCTGCGCCGACCCACGCGCCGATGTTCACGTAGCCGGGCATCAGCACGACGCCCTTCTCGAGGAACGCGCCGTAGCGCGCGACCCCCGGCGGCACCACGCGCACGCCCGCTTCGTCGAGCCCGTGCTTGAGCGGGATCTTGTCGTGGAACTCGAAGGGCCCGATCTCGATGCGCTCCATCGCGCGGATCGCGAAATAGAGCAGCACCGCCTGCTTCACCCACGCGTTGACCGTCCACTCGCCGCCCTCGCCCGGCGGGTTCGCCACGCGCAGGCGGCCTTCGTCGAGCGCCGCGATCGCGTCGAGCACCGCGACGCGATGCGACGTGTCGTGCAGGTGTGAGCGGTCGGCGAATGCGGCCTCGATCAGCGGGCGAAGCGAGGTCGGATCGGGTGCGTGGCTCGACATGTCGTTCGTCCTAGCAGGCGCGCGCGAGCCGAGGAAGCCCGCCCCTCGGACCAACGACGGAAAAGACGAACGCCACGCACGCGATCGCAGCCTGAACGATCGCGTGGTGGCGCACGTGGGAACGCGGCCGGTGTCGCCACGGCCGCCCGAGCCGACTGACGTCAGCTCGGCTTGTTCATGTTCTGGCGAGCGTTGCCCTTGAGCTCCTTCGCCTTGCCCTCGGCGGCCATCTGCTCGTCGTCGATCACCTGGCCGATGCGGTTCTTGGCCTTGCCGATCAGCTCTTCGCCCTTGCCCTTGGTGCGCTCGGCGGCCTTGGCGGCCTCCTTCTGCGTCTTGCCCTCGAGCTCCTTGGCGTGGCCCTCGGCTTCCATCCGCTCGTTGCCGGTCAGCGCGCCGACGTTCTTCTTGATCTTGCCGCCGAGCTCCTTGGCGGAACCCTCGCCGCGGTTGGTCTGGTTGTTCGCCATCGCTCGTCCTCCTCGTGCCCTTCGACAGAGCACGGCGCATGCCGGAAAACCGACGAAAACCCGAGCGATTCCGTGCAGGCGCCCGGAGCCGATCGGGACGATGCGCCCCACGCCGCGATCACTCGCGGCGGAGCGCACCGATTCGGCGTCATGCGCGCAGGCGCGACCAGCTTCGGAGGAAGTTCTCGCCGAGCACGCGGCGGATGCGGTCCTGCGTCCAGCCGCGCTCGAGCATGTACGCGACGAGGCGGTAGTACGCGTGCGCCCCGTCGCGGAGATCGGGCGGCGGGATGATCGCGCCGTCGTAGTCGCTGCCGAGCGCGGCCGCTTCTTCTCCGCCGGCCCGGATCACGGCCTCGAGGTGATCGATCACGCGGCGCCCGTCGCGCACGCCGCGACCGAGGAACGCGTGGTGGAAGATGACCGCGACGACGCCGCCGGTGTCGGCGACCGCGCGGATCTGATCGTCGTCGACGTTGCGCCACATCGCGTGCACGGCGCTCGCGCCGGTGTGCGTGACGATCAGCGGCTGCGCGCGATCGTGGACCTCGACCGCGTCCCAGAAGCCCTTCGGGCTGACGTGCGCGAGATCGACGAGCACACGCGCGTCGTTCAGGCGCTTCACCATCTCGCGGCCCGCGTCGGTCAGGCCGCGATCGCCGCGCAGGCGCAGCGGGCTCGACGTGTCGCCGTAGATCGAGTTCGAGAGGTGCACGAGCGTCACGCGGGTGATGGCGCCGCCCGCGATCGCGCCGACGCGATCCTCGGCGCCCTCGAGCGCATTGCCGCCCTGCACCGCGAGCAGCGCCGCGTGCTTCCCGTGCGCGCGCGCCGCGCGGTACTCGCTCGGCGTGCGCACCACCGCGATCGATCCGCTGCGCTCGAGCGTGCTCTGCAGCGCGGCCAGGTTCGCCTCGAGCAGCGCGGGACGCGCTCCCGCGCCGCGCGCGATGTTCGTCGCGATCGACCACATCGCGCCGGTGAGCCCGCCCTCGAGCGCGCGCGGCACGTCGAGGTGCCCGAAGAAGCGCCCGCCGAGCGGCCCGAGCCGATTGCGCGCGAGCAGGTCGTAGCCCCAGAGGCGCGGCGGGATGAACGACTCGAGGTGCAGATCGATCACCTCGCACGACCACGCGAGCTCGACCGCTTCGCGCGGAACCCCCGCGGCGCGCGCCACGTCGCTCGCATCGCGACCGCTCGCGCGCGCCACCACCGCGCTCATCGCGACACGCCGAATTGCACGCGGTGCCCGCCGAGCGCCGGGAGCTCCGCGACGAAGCGGCTGCCGTCGACGCGCGCGGGCCACATCTGCCAGCGCGTCTGCGTCGCGCCACCGAGGTGCGTGTCCCCGACCTCTTCCTCGTGACCGAGCGCGAGATCCGCGGGCTGGAACCCCGGGGGCAGCGCGATCGCGGGCGCGGAGACGCGGAACTGACCGCTCGCTGCGCGCAGCGCCGGCGAGATCTCGAGCACGGGGCCGAGCGGGCGCTTGGTCTCGTCGTCCCACGCCTCGCGCGCGTCGGGCGCGACGTGAAAGTGGATCTCGACGTCGCTCGACAGCGCGCCCGCCGGGATCTCCAGGCGCGCGCCGTTCGCGAGCTCGAGCGTGCCGCCCGACGATCCCACGGTCGCGCTCACCTCGCGCTCGCCGCGCGCGCTCACCGGTCCGCGATGCACCGGCGCAGCGGGCGCGCGCTCTTCGACGGGCATCGTCTGCGCCGTCGTGCTGCTCGCGCTGGTCCCGCCACCACACGCACCGAGCGCGAGCGCGCCCCCGATCGCTCCCACCATCCAACGTCGTCGCATCATGGGCTTTCCCCTCCCGTGTGCTCCCGAACGTGATCCCCTGGGCGTGTCGCGCGAGCGAGTCGCGATCGACACATCGCCAAGCATCCTACTTCCTGCGACGAAGCCATGCGAGCAGGCGTCGAGAAGCCGTCGTTGACCGCGCGCAGCGGGCTTTGGCAGTCTCCCGTTCGTGTCGCTCCGCGCTCGTGCCGCCGCGCTCGTCGCGCTCTTCGGATGCGTCGGATGCGGCACGGTCGATCTCGGCGACAACATCGTCCCGCCCGACCTGATGCTCGACGAGGACTTCTTCTACTGCCGCATCCAGCCCGAGGTGATCGAGCCGCAGGGCTGCGCGGGCGGTGGCGCGGGCGAGATGGGCATGTGCCACACCGCGCGATCGGCGCTGCGCCTGGTCGACACGACCGGCATCGCGCCGCCGACGTGCGCGGAGGATCGCGTCGAGGGCACGGTGCCGCCGGAGTACGTCGAGAACTTCCAGGCGGTGCAGTTCACGGTGCAGAGCGATCCGCTCTCGAGCCCGTTCTATCGACGTCCGACGGGGCTCGACTCGCACCCGCGCGTGATCTTCCCGGAGACCTCGCCCGAGGCGGATCTGATCGCGACGTGGATCGCGCGAGGTGGGCTCTGATGCGCGCGCTGCTCGCGCTGATGATCGCGCTCGCGGCTCCATCGATCGCGCACGCGCAGGATCCAGCGCCGAGCGCGGAGAGCACGAGCGCCGAAGAGGACGCGCCCGTCGGCGTGTTCGCGCGCGTGATCGTCGATCGCACCGTGATGCGCAGCGGGCCCGGCGCCGCGTTCCGCGGCGTGCGCAGCGCGCGTCGCGGCGACGTGTTCCCGATCGTCGAGCGCGGCACGCGCGGCTACTGGTTCCGCGTCGAGCTGCCCGACGCGACCCACGCGTGGATCTCCGGCGACGCGGTGTACACGCACGAGCTCTCCGCGGACGAAGCGTCGCAGGGACGCTTCCTTCCCGAGGTGTTCGCGCCCGCGCCGCTGCTCCAGGCGACCGGCGAGCTGCACTTCGGCTTCGGCGTGCTCGGCGTGAACGACCCGAACGGGTTCATGACGATCCGCCCGACGATCTACTTCGCGCCCGAGATCGGCATCGAGGCGACGCTCGCGGCCGCGGTCGGCGAAGGCGGGCGGCTGATGATCGGCACGCTCGGCGGGCTCGTGAACGTGTTCCCCGACTCGCCGGTCGTGCCTTTCCTCGGCGCGGGCGGTGGGTTCGTGGTCAGCGATCCCAACGCCGACTCGTTCTTGTTGCAGTCGGGCGTGACCGGCGCGCTCTACGCGGGCGGCGGCCTCCGCATCGCGTTCCGCTATCGCATCACGCTGCGCCTCGAGGCGCGCGCGTGGGCGATCTACGACGAGAACCGCTACGTCGCGCAGGAGGAGCTCAGTGCAGGCTTCACGGTCTTCTTCTGAGCGCGCGTGGCTCGTGCTGGTCGTCGTGCTCGCGAGCACGATCGCCGGGTGCGTGACGGTGCGGCCCGAGGAGCGCGAGTTCCTGGCCGATCCCGCGATGACGTTCGGCTCCGAAGGCGAAGCCGGCGCGCACGAGGCGCACGTGCTCTCGAACCGCGAGGGCAGCTACGGCGCAGCCGGCGTCACCGGCGGCGGCTGCGGGTGCAACTGATGGCGCGTGCGCTCGCGATCGCGTGCTCGCTCGTCCTGGTGATCGCGAGCGTCGCGTCGGCGCAGAGCGGCGAGATCGGCGTCGCGGGCACGCTCTACCACGAGGGCGGCGGTCCATTGAACATGACGGTCGTCACGCCCGGCGTGCGCGCGTCCGTCGATCCCATCGAAGAGCTCACGATCCGCGCGGGCTGGGAGGCCGACATCGTGAGCGGCGCGAGCGTCGCGGTCGTCGACGCACCGTCCGCCGAGGTCGACGTGATCTCGACCGCGACGCAGCTCTTCGACTTCCGCAACGTGATCTCGGGCGGCGCGGAGGTGCGCAGCGACTACGGCTCGATCCGCGCCGGCTACGCGTACGGGTTCGAGAACGACTACCGCAGCCACGCGATGACGCTCGGCGCGCGCGCCGAGGCGTTCGAGCGCACGGCCGCGTTCGATCTCTCCTATGCGCGCGGCTGGGACGAGGTCTGCGACGTGTTCCAGCCGCGCAACCAGGAGCCGGTCGATCGACGTCGCCTCGCGAGCTCCGAAGGATGCTTCGGCGACAGCGAGGATCTCACCGAGCGGCCGGTCGAGCTCCAGACGTTCCAGGGCTCGTGGACCCAGGCGTGGGCGCCGATCTTCACGACGCAGCTCACGATCACCGCGCAGCTCGTCGACGGCTTCCAGAGCAACCCGTATCGCGCGGTGTGGCTCGGCCGCACCGCGGCCCAGGAGCACCACCCCGACTTCCGCGCGCGCTACGCGGCCGCGCTCGGCGCGCGGTTGTGGCTCCAGCCGCTCTCGGGCGCGCTCCAGGCGAACGTGCGCGGCTATCGCGACACCTGGGACGTCACGAGCATCACCGCGGAGCTCGCGTACGAGCAGGTGATCGAGGGCTCGCTGCGCATCCGCGTGCGCGGCCGCTACTACAACCAGACCGGCGCCGCGTTCTACAGCGACGACTACGCGCTCGCGCCGCGCGGTCAGTACTTCACCGGCGATCGCGAGCTCTCACCGATGTGGAGCACGCTCGTCGGCGCCCAGATCGCGTACACGATCTCGTCCGGTGCCGAGGGCGCCGCGCTCGGATTCCTGCGCTCCTTCGATCTGCTGCTCAAGGGCGACTGGCTGCACCACGATTTCCCGAGCTTCCACTATGGTCGCGTCGCCGTGCCCAACGTCGACGGGCTCATCGTGACGCTCTCGCTGGAGGCTGCGTTCTGATCATGTCGATGCTCCGCTCCTTGCCGCTGGTGCTCGCGGCGCTCTTGTCGCTCGCGGGATGCAACCGGCGCGGCTCTCTGCTCGATCAGCCTCCCGCCGCGCCCGGCGATGCGACGCGCCCCGGCGCACGTCCTCCCGGCGGCGCACGCGGCAGCGCGAGGCCGCCCGCGGGCACGAGCTGCATGGGCCGCGAGGACTGCCCCAGCGATCAGATCTGCGTCGATCGCGTGTGCCGCTATCGCGACACGAGCGTCGCGGGCGAGATCCTCGCGACCGCCGCGCGCGCGCAGGTCGAGGCAGGCGACTGGGAGGGCGCGATCCGCACGTTCGATCAGGCGATCGAGCACTACGACACTGCGCACGCGCCGGTGCCGCCCGACATCCTCTGCGGCTCGGCGTCGCTCGTGCTGCGCACCGCGTCGGACGCGGAGGGTCGCGAGCGCGGCGCGCGACGCGCGGATGCTTGCTTCCGTGCGTCGCTCCCCGGCTCGCCCGAGCGCGAAGAAGTGCGCCGCGCCGTCGCGCGCCTTCGCTTCGAGGGGCTCGACACCGCGCTCTTCGATCGCACCGAGCCCGCCGAGCGCTTCTTCACCCAGGAGCCGAGCCGCCCGACGGTCGACGCGCTCGCGATCGACGTCGAGCTCCCGGAGAGCGAGGACCCCGGCGTCGCGCAGGTGCGCGAGCAGCTCGCGGGCGAAGCGGCGCGCCGCGCGATCGCGGAGTGCTTCATCCAGGACTGGGAGCTGCGCCACGAGCGCAGCGCGTCGGCGTCGCTGATCGTTCGCTACGCGACGCGCCTCCACGACATGGGCACGTACGACAGCTACGAGCCGACGATCACCGTGGAGAAGACGACGGTCGCCGAGGACGGATTCGAGCCGTGCGTCGCGCGCTCGCTGTCGGGCGCGCTCACGCCGCCGCGCGCGAGCCGCGTGGTCGCGTGGCAGACCGCGATGTCGATCACGGCCAGCGTCCAGTGAGCTCCGTCGCTCGCGTCTGAGTGACGTTTGCCTCGATCGCGGCAAGAGCCTATTTTCCGCCGGCTCCGATGACGACGAAGCAGCACGCGTGGGCCGTGATCATGGCGGGCGGCTCGGGGACGCGGTTCTGGCCGCTCTCGCGCAAGGCGCACCCGAAGCAGCTCCTTCCACTGGCCGGGAGCGACGCGTCGCTGCTCGCGGAGACGGTGCGCCGGATCGCGCCGATCATCCCGCCGGAGCGCGTGGTGGTCGTGACGGCGGAGCACCTCGCGGAGGCGACGCGCGCGGCGCTGCCGAACGTGCCCGCGGAGAACGTCCTCGCGGAGCCGGTCGGTCGCAACACCGCGCCGTGCGTGGGCTGGGCCGCTGCGCACGTGAAGCGTCGCGATGCGGACGGCATCGTCGCGGTGCTCGCGGCCGATCATCACATCGGCGACGAGCCGGGCTTCCTCACGATCCTCGAGCGCGCGCTCGGCGCGGCCGAGCACGGCGAGCTGGTCACGCTCGGCATCAAGCCCACGCGCCCCGAGACCGGCTACGGCTACCTCGAGGTCGGCGAAGAGCTCGGGCCCGGCGTGTACCGCGCGCGTCGCTTCGTCGAGAAGCCGAACCGCGCGCGCGCGGAGCAGTTCCTCACGTCGGGCTCGTTCCTCTGGAACAGCGGGATGTTCTTCTTTCGCGCGAGCTCGGTGCTCGACGCGATCCGCATCCACCTGCCGGGGCTCGGCGCGGCGCTCGATCGCTTCGACGACGCGGCGAAGCAAGGGCGCGAGCAGGACGTCGTGCGCGCCGAGTACGCGACGCTGCCCTCGATCTCGATCGATCACGGCGTGATGGAGAAAGAGGATCGCGTCGTGGTCGTGCCCGGCGACTTCGGATGGTCCGACGTCGGCAGCTGGCTGACGGCGTGGGAGCTCGCGTCGAAGGGCGCGCAGAACAACGCGGTCGCGCCCGGCGGATCGAGCGACGACGTGGTGCTCGTCGACGCGGCGGGCTCGTACGTGCGCGCGCCGCAGGGCAAGGTCGTCGCGCTGATCGGCGTGCGCGATCTCGTCGTGGTCGACACCGAGGACGCGCTGCTCGTGGTCCCGCGCGATCGCGCCCAGGACGTGCGCGCGGTCGTGGACGCGCTGAAGGCGCGCAAGCGCGAAGACAAGCTCTGATTCGACGCCGCGATCGCCGATCGCGAGCCCGTGGGAGACGCTGATGGCCTCGATCCCGAATCCGTTCGTGTTCCGCGAGTACGACGTGCGTGGTGTCGCCGATCGCGATCTCACCGACGACTTCGCGCTCTCGCTCGGGCGTGCGCTCGGCACGTTCTGGGCGCGTCGCGGACAGCGTCGCGTCGCGGTCGGTCGCGACTGTCGGCTGAGCTCGCCGCGCCTGCACGCCGCGCTGGTGCGCGGGATCCTCGAGACCGGCGCGCAGATCACCGACGTCGGCATGGTCCCGACGCCGCTGCTCTACTTCAGCGTGTTCCACCTCGGGCTCGACGGCGGCGTGCAGATCACGGGCAGCCACAACCCGCCCGAGGACAACGGCTTCAAGATCATGAGCGGCAAGGGGACACTCTCCGGCGAGGAGATCCTCGAGCTGCGGCGCATCATCGAGCAGGACGACTTCGCGATCATCGGCGAGCGCGCGATCGGCGCCCCCGGCACGCGCACCGAGCTCGACATCCTGCCGGCGTACGAGGGGTTCGTGCGCGGCAACGTGAAGATGGCGCGCACCGATCTGCGCTTCGCGATCGACGCGGGCAACGGCGCGGGTGGGCCCGCTGCGGTCGCGGCGATGCGCGCGGCGGGGCTCGAGCCGATCGCGCTGCTCTGCGATCCCGACGGCGCGTTCCCCGAGCACCACCCGGATCCGTCGCTGCCCGAAAACCTCGAGATGCTCGTCGCGACCGTGCGCGAGCTGGGGCTCGAGCTGGGCATCGCGTTCGACGGCGACGCGGATCGCATCGGCGTGATCGACGCGCGCGGCGACACGCTCTGGGGCGACAAGCTGATGATCGTGTTCGCGCGCGACGTGCTCGCGCGGCGGCCCGGCGCGGCGATCCTCGGCGAGGTGAAGTGCTCGCAGACGCTCTACGACGACGTCGCGAAGCACGGCGGCCGGCCCATCCTCTGGAAGACCGGGCACTCGCTCATCAAGAAGAAGATGAAGGAGGAGCACGCGCTGCTCGCCGGCGAGATGAGCGGGCACGTGTTCTTCGCCGATCGCTACTTCGGCTACGACGACGCGATCTACGCGGCACTGCGCCTGCTCGAGATCGTGGCGCGCAGCGATCGCCCGCTGCACGAGCTGCTGCACGACGTGCCGAAGACGTTCGCGACCCCGGAGATCCGCGTCGACTGCCCGGACGATCGCAAGTTCGGGATCGTCGAGCGCGTGCGCGATCACTATCGCAAGACCCACGACGTCATCGACGTCGACGGCGCGCGCATCCTCTTCGGCGAAGGCGCGTGGGGCCTCGTGCGCGCGTCGAACACGCAGCCGGTGCTCGTGCTGCGCTTCGAGGCGAGCACGCCCGAGCGGCTCGATCGGATCCAGCGCGAGGTCGAAGCGCTCGTCGCGCAGGCGAAGGAGGGCTGAGCATGTCGTCGCGCGCGATTGGTCTGTCGCCGGAGCTCTACGACTACGTGCGCGCGTGCATGCCGCCCGAGCACCCGGTGCTCGCGTGGCTGCGCGAGGAGACCGCGAAGCTCGGCGGGATCTCGCGCATGCAGATCGGCAGCGATCAGGGCCAGCTGATGCAGATCTTCGTGCGCATGCTCGGCGCGCGGAAGGTGCTCGAGATCGGCTGCTTCACCGGGTACAGCTCGACCGCGATGGCGCTCGCGATGGCGCCGGGCGGGCTGCTGATCACGTGCGACGTGAGCGAGCAGCACACGAAGCTCGCGCGGGAGGCGTGGGCGCGCGCGGGCGTCGCGGATCGCGTGTCGCTGCGGCTCGCGCCGGCGCTCGAGACGTGCGACGCGCTGATCGCCGCGGGTGAGAGCGGGACGCTCGATCTCGCGTTCATCGACGCCGACAAGCGCAACTACGAGGCGTACTGGGAGCGCTGCATGACGCTGCTGCGCCCGGGCGGCGTGGTGCTCGTCGACAACGTGCTCTGGGGCGGCTCCGTGATCGATCCGTCGATCGACGACGAAGACACTCGGGCCATCCGCCGTCTCAACGGGAAGGTCGGTCGCGACCCTCGCGTAGCCAGTGCCATGATCGGCATCGGAGATGGGCTCACGATCGCCGTGCGATCGTGAGCGGGACGCGCGGGCGCAGCCGACCGTTCCGGGGTATCGAGCGGGCGTTTTCGCCAGGGGGTCCGAGATGAATCGTCTCTTCGCCGGTCTTGTCCTCGCCGCGGGTGTGCTCTGCGCGAACGCGGCGAGCGCGCAGGTGGTCATCCAGGGTGAAGGTCAGGCGGGCGGCGTGTACGGCCAGGGCACGGTGTACGTCGCGCCAGCGCAGGGCCAGCCGCAGCAGCTCCAGCCGCAGCCGCAGGCTCAGCCGCAGCCGTACGGCTCGCCGTACGTCGCGCAGCAGCAGGCGCAGCCGCAGCCGGTCCGCACGGTCGTGCACACGTCGCCGACGATGGCGCTGCTGGTGCCGGGTGTGATCGCGCTCGGCGCGGGATGGCTGATCCACGGTCTCGGCAGCCTCGGTGTCGCGCAGCAGTGCGTCTCGCTCGAGTGCCCGGAGGATCTCGACACGTGGACCGGGCTCGGCTGGATCCCGGTCGCGGGCCCGTGGCTCGCGTACGGTCTGACCGACTATCTCGGCGACTACGCGTGGTTCAACATCCTCTTCGGGATCGTGCAGGGCGTGGGCGCGGTGCTGACCGTGCTCGGCGTGGCGATCCAGCAGGAGTGGGAGGAGGCGATCTACGTCGATCTCGGCGAAGGCGTGCGCCTCGCGTTCGATGGTGGCGGGAGCCAGGTCGGCGCCACGCTGAGCTGGTGAGCGCCGGAACGCTGAACGGCGTCATGGTGCGATCGGGGCGCGTTGTGTGCGTGCCACGCAACTTTCCTGCGGCATCCGAAGGTCGCGAATTCGAATCGTGCTCTTGCTCAGTGCTCGCGAGGCAGGTATCCGTTCGGTTGCGAGCCATCACATGCGACAGCCAATTCGGTCACTCTCTCTGTTCGTGGTCGCGTCCACGATCTTCGCCTGCAACGGCGAGCGACTCGATGCACATGCGCCAGTGTCGGCGACGCTAACGCCCGCGGACGCGATTGTCGCGACCGCCGCCGTCGGAACGATCGCCGCGACTGCCGATGTCGATCCTGACGGCAACTTCACGTACGCGATTCCGGTCCAGGTGCCGCCAGGGCGAGGAGGCGTCCAGCCCGCCCTCGCGCTCCGGTACTCAAGTAGCGGCGGGGAGTCGGCCCTCGGCGTTGGCTTTTCGCTCACCGGCGTGTCGGCCATCAGTCGGTGCGCACGCACGTTCGCACAAGACGGCGAGCGTCGCTCCGTCTCCCTCACCGACGAAGACCGGTTCTGTCTCGATGGAGATCGGCTCGTCGTCGAGCCCGGATCAACGTACGGCGCGCCCGCGGCGAGGTATCGCCCTGCAACCGACGCGCTGCGACGTGTTCGTGAGCTGCCGCGAGACTCGGCCGCAGTAGCTGGCCCAGCTGGATTCCTTGTCGAGCTCCCCGATGGTCGACGACGCGAGTACGGGGCCACCGCAAACGCTCGCGTCGAGGTTCCGCTCGCGAGTGGACGTGTCGCAGAGACGTGGCTCCTACAGCGCGAGTACGACCTGATCGGCAATCTGATCGAGTACCAGTACCAGCACGTCACGCCATCCGGTCACCGCCTCGGAAGCGACGTAGTCGTCGGTGATCTCGTTCGCATCTCGTCGATTGTCTACACCGGGTTCCGCGTTGACGCGGACACGATCGAAGCGGGAGACCGCCGAGTCGACTTCGTGTACGCGGCGCTTCCGCGTCGAGCAAGCATCGGTGAGCCATTCTCACCTGACCTGGACCCCGGAGCCGCCTCCGGTGGCGGACTGATCGAGTCAGCGACGCCTTCCGACGGCTTCCGTCACGGCGTTCTCTGGTGGGCGCCGTCCGTGTTCCCACTCGAGCGAATCGTTACCTCCGTCGCCGGGCAATGGGTACACGAGTACCGACTCCGCGGCGGAGAAGATCCGCGTTCCCATCGATACAGACTCGACTCCGTCCAACTCTGTACGAACGCGCCTCCGGTGACCGCAGCGGACCACGACACGACCGGTGCAGTGTGTCTCCCTCCCACGAGGTTCGGATGGCGTGAGCGGTCGGTGGGCGATCGCGGGCCAAACGCACCCACCGACAGCGTGCGTGATCCTCGCTACGACGAAGCCACGTTCCAGCGCTGGGACATGGTTTTCAACCGATTCGTCGGTCGACCGCGCTTCCAGTGCTCGGAACCCGGTTCCAATCCAACTCCCTGGCTGGCGTTCGTCTCCGGCATCTTCCCGTTCGGTGCTACGGGCGAACAAGAGCGGTGGTGCCACGACTTCAATCCGGTCTTCGCACTGGACGCCAACGGCGACGGGGCCGACGATCTGATGTATCGCGCCGCCGTCAACAATTATGACGAGTTCCGAGCCAATGTTCGATGGGGGCGCCCCAGCTCTCGGCTTTCGCGGTCCCTGTCGGCGTCCAGCGTTCCGTTCCAGGAGACGACATTCGTATCGATCGACACCGACGGGCGCGGCTACTTTCTGCCGAACGTAGATGAGTCGGTCGAGGTCATCGATTGGAACACCGATGGCCTCGACGACGTAATCGCGTACCTGGAAACGGTGCCGCCTAGACCGGACCACGTGGAGATCGCCGCGTTGATCTCCGACGGCACCGGGAACTTCGAGGCAGTCGGGTCGGGCCTCGAGCTGAACTTCTGGTCGGACAGCGAGCCGTGGGCATTCGGTGTCGAATTCCTGGACTTGAACGGAGACGGCCGTAAGGACGTCGCGTTCTGCGAAGTCGACCCCAGCACTTCCGTCGACTTCGGACGACATCACTGGAGTGATTTCGACGGACTGCGCGGACATTGGGCATTCGCGCTGCGGACCGACTCCGGTTTCGAGGCGCCTACTCACACGGAATCGCCCACTGAGTGCGCGTGGGAGTACGGCCGTGCGCTCTCGTCGAACTTCGATTGGGACGATCCGATTCGCGATCGTCCGACTCTCGCGCGTCACCCCGTCGTCGCCGACTTTGACGGCGATGGTGCCGAAGAACTACTCATCGCTGAGCCCTACGAGAGTGGAGGTGGGGTCGACGACTCCTTCCGTCGGGTGCTGAGGTGGGACTCCGCTGCTGGCACTGCGGTCGTCGAAGACACCAACGTGAGAGGCGGAGATTGGATTCCGGTCGACCTCAATGGCGACGGGAACCACGACCTCGTCAGCTCTCACTGGCACGATCGGGATGCCTCGCGCCGCCTGATCGGATGTGTGCCGGGGCTGTCGGATCCTCAGGCAGCGTGCCTCCAACGTGCCATCTCTATGGGTGACGGTACTCGCTTCGCAATGAACACGGACGACCCATACCTGCCGCTGCGACGTCGCGTCCGCACAAGCACTCACGGGTCGACTACCAGCACCTATCGCGTGCCGCTTCGGATGCTCGGATTCGACCTCAACGGCGACGGCCGAGGCGACCTCCTGGCGTCCACGCTGCCGCGT
The DNA here is from genome assembly GCF_000737325.1 of Sandaracinus amylolyticus. NCBI lineage: Bacteria > Pseudomonadati > Myxococcota > Polyangiales > Sandaracinaceae > Sandaracinus > Sandaracinus amylolyticus. The sequence goes on along the minus strand of NZ_CP011125.1, from coordinate 4,428,692 downwards.
AACGGCACGAACGTCTTCGAGGACTGCGACCCGAACGTCCAGGACTGCGCGAATCCGTGGGACGGCTGGTTCTGGCGGTGGGAAGATGAGGAGATTTGGACGCTCGACTCGCTGTCCAGTCACGACCTCGTCGAATACCCCACCACAGCGGTCCTCGACGCTCTGCGACGGACCGACGATCACGCGTGGTGGAACCCCTCGACGATCGCTCTAGACGGCGACGGAGACGGCGCGCTCGATCTGCTTCAGTACATCACTCGCGATAAGGATGCCGGCGAGTGGTATCGGACGCCGATGACGTTCTTCCACAACGTACGAAGCGAACCGCCGTTGATCGAGAGCATCGTCGACGGTCTGGGCGCGCGGCGCGAGATCCTGTATCGCAACCTGTCCGATCCGACCGTCTACACGCCTGGGCGTTCGTGTACTTATCCCCAGCGTTGCGTGACCAGTTCGCGAATCGTCGTCGCGGGAACGCGCGACGATGACGGCTTGCTGGGGACGCGTGAGCGCGCGTATCAGTACGAAGACGGTCGCGTCGACCTCGAAGGCGGTGGCTGGATCGGGTTCGCTCGGGTGCTGGTCCGAGACTCGACATCGGGAGTGACGGTCGAGACGAAGTACGACAACGAGACGCGCGACGCGAGCACCGGAACGTATCCGCGAGCGCGTTCACCGCATCTCGTGAGGACGTGGCGCTCCGCGACGCCGGACCCCGAGACGTCCACCGTCTTCGAGGGCACCGTTGTGACGACCGAGCGAGTCACGGCACACCCGATCGCGGGAGTCGTTCAGGTTCGAACGCAACACATCACGGAGGAGCGGTACGAGAGTACGACCCTCCCGTCTGCCGGGATGGACCCGTTCGCTCACCTGTCGCCGGAGCGGACGCGGACGATCGAATACGATGAGTTCGACGTACTCGGTTTTCCGAGCGTGTCGATAACCACAGAGGGATCAGCAACCCGGACGGTGCGGACCGACTGGGTGCACGACACAGTGGCGACGTGGCAAGTCGGGCGCGTCGATCGGCGTCGCACGCAGATGAGCACGGGCGCGACCGGCTGCGACCGAGACCAGACCGAAGACTTCGACTACGACTGGGCGATCGGTCGACTCATCACGTCAATTCTCAACGACACTGATCCTGCGACGAGAGTTCGCACCACGTACCAGTTCGATTTCGACCGCTTCCACAACCTCGCTCAGGTCGAGACCGTAGCCGACGGCGAAACACGAACCGTCACCGTGGCATGGGATGGGACGGGTTATTTCCCGACGGCGACCACGAACGCTCTCGGACACGAAACCTTCGTTCATTTCGAACCAACACGTGGACTCCTCTACGAGACGGTGGATCCGAACGGCATCTCCTCGACGCGTCAGTTCGACGGGTTCTCGCGTCCGCGTACGACCTGGTCCGAGCTCGGTCCGGCGAGTGAGGTGAGCTACGAACGAAGTGCTGTTTCGGGCGTCGCGTACGACGTTCGGACGACTTCGAATGTTGCCGGCGCAGAAGTGATCTCGTTCGATCGGCTTGGCCGGCCGATCGCCCGAGAGACGAGACTCCGCGACGCGTGGTCGCGCACCGACCTTGCGTACGATCATCGCGGCAGGGTCGCGTGGGTGACCGAGCCACACGATCCGGTGGAGACCAATCCGCCGCAGACGACCTACCACTACGATGAGCTCGACCGGATTCGACGGGTGGAGAGTCCGATTGCGGGCCGGGCAATGGAGTTCAGTTACAAGCCGGGCCGCACGATCATCCGCAATGCTCTCGGCCACACGTGGGAACGCGTAGAGGACGAGCGGGGACTGCTCGCGAACGTGATCGGTCCCGACGAGCTCGTCGGCACGTCCTACACGTACTGTGCGGCGGGCGAGCTCCGGTCCGTGACCGACGTCGACGGCAATCACGCCGACATTCTCTACGACGCATTGGGACGGCGCGTCACGCTGATCGATCCTGACGCGGGCACGTCGCACTTCGCGTACGACGCGTGGGGGCAGCCGCAGCTCATCACCGACAGCGAGCAACGCAAGACGAGCTTCACGTTCGACGCGCTCGGTCGGATGGTGGAGCGGTGGCGGGAGTCAGATGGCGTGGTCGATACGTGGGAGTGGGATACAGCGCTTCTCCCCAACGGCTCGCCCGCCCTCGGGCTTCTGCACTACACGCTCAGTGGTGACGGCGTACGCGACGAGATCGAGTACGGCGATCTCGGTCGCGTCAAGTGGACTCATCGAACCATCGACGGGGAGACTCTGTCCACGGGATTCCGCTACGACGACCTCGGCCGACTCGAGTTCGTCGAGCACCCCACGCTGTTCTCCGGGACCCCTGTCGTCGTCCAGTACCATCATGACGACGACAGCGGACAAATCACCGCGGTTACGGGCAACTCCGGTGAGCAGTTCTGGAGACTCGTAGACCAGAGTGCTCGTGCACTACCGCGAACCGAATTGATCGGTTCGATCGAGCGATCGACCTCGTACGGGCCTACCGGCGAGGTGGAGAGCATCCAAAGCCACGTGCTTGGCGACGTGCTGCAGGACCTCACTTACCAGTACGACGCCCGGGGACTCCTCACGTTCCGTGCTGATTCGCTGACCGGACGTGAAGAAACGTTCGTTCACGATCCGCTCGGCCGCGTCCACTCGATCTCCGAAGAGGGCAACGAGCGCGACTATTTCAAGTACAGCAGTTCCGGGAACCTCGAGTTCACGCACGACGCCGAGATCGAGTACCCGCTGCCCGGTGAACCGCGCCCCCATGGCGCGCGAAGGATCAGCTATTCCGACGGAACCGAGGAGGAGCTCGAGTACAACGACGCTGGCGAAGTGCTGATGGCTGGCACTCTTCAACTCGAGCACAACCAACTCGGCCTGCCTCGACATGCGTGGGGTCCGTCGGGCGAGGTGACGTTCGACTACGATTCGAGTGGTGCGAGGGCCCGACGGGTGACGGACAAGTCGCACTCCGTCTGGTATTCCGGTGCGTGGGAGCGCGAGTCGACCGATCAGCAGACCGTCGAGCGCGTGATGATCTCTACGCCCGCGGGCGTCGTCGCACAGGTAGAGACCGTCAGCGATGGATGGAGTACCGAGCGGCGCACCAGGTGGCTCCTCGCTGACGCGCAAGGCTCGGTGGAGACCTCGATGCTCGACGGCGAAGGGCCAAAACACCACCGGTACGATGCGTTCGGAGGGGTCCTCGACGAAGCGGGTCACGTCACCGGAAGAGCGCCCAGCGACGACGTGCGGAGCGGCTACACCGGCCACGAGCACGACGCCGATCTCGGAATCATCAACATGGGTGGGCGCTGGTACCATCCGCGCCTTCGCCGGTTCCTGTCACCCGATCCACTGAGCGGTGGCGATTCGCAGCGTCTGAATCGGTACTCGTACGTCCGAAATAGCCCGTTCGCGCTGATTGATCCGACGGGGTGGGACGAGACATGGATCCACGCGTGGACGATGCCAGCGCGACCCACGCGCGACGGACGCGCTCGGGAGATCGAGGGCTGGTACAACCCGTCGTCCGATTCCGCCGACACTTCGGCCCCGAGTGACTCGGGAACCGCAGAAACTGCGGGTGCTGGCGCCGCAGGCCAAGCATCGAATTCCGACGCGACCGCCCCTCTGGTGACGCACATCGAGGGCCCCCGGGCTGGCGCACGACTGCACGTTCCCCCCGGCTATGGCGAGCCAGCGGGCCGCGACCTCCAGGAGGCCATGGTATCGGCGGGCGGATTCGCCGCTGGGGCCGCCGAAGCCGTCGTGACGGGGGTGGTCGGCCTCGGGGTGGCTGCAGGCACCCTCGTATTCGCTCCGCCCGTGTTCGTAGTCGGCGCGTTGTACCTCGGATACGCGACACTCACAGGCTTGGACGAGGCGTACGACGGCTTCCTCGAGACGTTCGAGAAAGCATCCGTTCCGAACGCGCCGCTCGAGTACCATTTCGAAGCAAGCCGGGCGCTCGGCGGGCTCGTGGGGCAGGTGTGGGCGGGCCCGATCATCGAAGCTGGGTTCGCACTCGCGGTTCCAAGGATCGCTGCGCTCGCAACCCCTATCGCGGAACAGGGTGCCGTACAAGGCGCAGTACGCGGTATCAACGACTTGGGCGGGGTCGTTTCTAGCGTCGAGAATCCGGCTGGCGGACTGATCGTAACCGCTCAGGGCCGGGTGCGAGGAGGCGATTTCGCAGGACACGTCAACACAGGCTTGATGAGAGGAGGCCCCGTCGACATCCTTACCGGGGTTCATGGCAGCGAAGCCGGCGTGATGAGACCTGACGCAGCACTGCTGGCGGAAGATCTGGCGACGTGGGGCGGAACCGAGGGGGTAAATATCCACGATATTGCGCTACTATCTGTTTCGGAGATCTCGGCGATGCTGGAAGGACCGGGAACAACGATCGGTGCTTTCTGCAATAGCGGCGCCTGCTTACGACCGCTCATGAGTCGGTAAATGACCCATTTCGAGGACCTTTCCGCGTACACCTACTTTCCTCCGGACGCACCCGGCCCGGAGACCATGAACGTTGGATGGCTGGACGCGGCTCACGATTTCCCCACGGAGGAACCCTCCCCCGCGTTCCTTGAGAAGCTCTGGGCCTACTGCAGGGTGATCGTGAACTCGACGCGCGGCCTGCACGACTGCGAACTGTGCGCGCGCCCTGAAAACACATTCTTCAAGCGCGACGCCGGGCTGCTGCTGGGCTCTGGTGAGATCCGCGTCTTCTCGCCCGAAGGCGACGTGTTCGCCGCTCCGAACCTCATCTACCACTACGTGAACGACCACAAGTACCGTCCGCCGCTCCAGTTCATCCGCGCCGTTGCGGAAGGTCCAGTTCCCTTCAGCGACGAATACAGTCGCCTCCTCGACGCGATGGGGCTCATCTGGCGCGAGAACCCGCTGCGGGAGGGAGGGCTCCGACCGTTCAAGCTCGTCCAGACGGCGGACGGCATCAAGAAGGTGTTCGTCGACGAGTGACGGTGCCGATCTCCGCGTGAAACATGGCGCGTGCGGCGAAGGCGGTGCCGCACCGAGCGCTCAGCGACCGCGCTGCGGCGCGAGCGGTCTCAGCGTCACCTCGACGTCGGCGGTCTTCGTGCCGTCCTCGCCCTCGCGCCAGTCGCTCGGCATCACCGGGACGCGCTCGAGCGCGTGGCCCTCGCGGTAGACGAGCAGCTCGACCACCTCGTCGGTGCGAACGTTCTGCACCGTGACCTGCGGCGTGAAGCCGACGAGCAGATACACCTTCGCGCCCGGCGGATTCGTGACGACACGGATCGAGCCGAGCTCGGGGCCGGGCGCGCCCAGCGCGTCGCGCGGCAGGCGCGTGTCGCCGAGCACCATGCGATCGGGCGGCATCGCCTGATCGCCGGTCTGCATCGCGAGCTCGTAGCGCGGGCCGTCCGCGGTGCGCTCCCACTGCGCGTCCGCGGGCACGATCGCACGCGTCGGCGCGCGACCGTCGGCGATCGCGACGAGCTCGTACGCCATGCCCGTCGGGAGCTGCGTCGCCATCGCGGGTCCACGCCCGACGAACATCAGCACCTGCGCGCGATCCGGCGTGCTGCGCACCGTGAGCGTGCCGAAGCGCGCGCGATGGGCGCGCAGCGCGGCTTCTTGCTCTTCGGGCGTCGGGCCCGCGGGCGCCTCGGGCGCGGGCGGGCGACCGAGCGCGACGTCCACGAGATCCGGGCGCATCAACGCGACGCCGGCGATCGCGAAGAGGATCACGACGACGAACGCGAGCCCCCAAATCAACCCGCCGCCGCGGCCCGTGCTCTTCGGGGCCGCTTCGAACTCGTCGAACGACGGAGGCGCCTTCGCGCGCGGCTTCGGCGGACGCTCGGACTCGATCGCCGGTGCGGGCTCGGGCGCGGGCTCGCGCACGCGCGGCGCGGGCTTCGCGATCTCCTTCGGCGTCGTGCGCTTCGGTGCCGCGATCGCGGCGAGCTCGGGACGCGGCTCGTCGAGCGTGATCGCATCGCTCGGCGCTTCGTGACGCACGCGCGGGATCGGCGAGATCACCGCGCCCGGCGGCGGCGTGACCGAGAGCGGGTGCGGATCCTTCTCGGGATCGGCGAACGGATCCGAGAGGTCCGCGGGCGGCGCGCTGAACGCGGGCGCCGCGAGATCGGGATCCGACATTCCGCGCGCTCCCGCCGGCGCAGCGGGCTTCTTCGCGGGCGCGCCGATCAGATCGTCGAGCGCGTCGTCGAGCTGATCCTCGGGCACCTCGTCGAGCGCGCTCTCCGCCTGCGATGCCGCGCGCCGCGCTTCGCGGATCATGCGCGAGAGCACGCGACGCGACGCGCCGCGGTTGAGCGGCACCAGCGACGCCTCGAGCTCGTCGCGCAGCCGCTCGAGCGCCGCGGGCCCGCTGCCCGCGCCGTGCTCCACGAGCCCCACCAGCACCGGGGGCACGCCCGTGCCCGACGCCACGAGCAGCGTCGCGAGCAGCGCGATCACCGAGCGCGCCGCTTCCTCCGCCGACGCGCTGTTCGGCGGCGCGAACACCGACACCGTTCCGTCCTCGGCGATGCGCACGTCGCCACCGCGTACGATCGCGGGACCGCGCAAGAGCGCCTCCACCGTCTCGAGCGCGACGAACGCGCCGATGTCCGACGGGATCCGGATCCTCCGCGACTTCAGGGACGCGACGAGATCGTCGATCGTGACGCCGAGCAGATCGTTCATGCCTTCGCAGCGGGCGGCCGAACGCGTACCCCGCGCGCCGAAAGGTACTGCTTCACCTCGCCCACGGTGAAGACGCCGTCGTGGAAGACGCTCGCGGCGAGCGCCGCGTCGGCCGCGCCCTCGACCAGGCCGGCCCGGAAGTGCTCGAGCGTGCCCACACCGCCCGACGCGATCACCGGGATCGACACCGCCTCGGCCACCGCACGCGTGAGCGCGAGATCGAAACCTTCCTTGGTGCCGTCGCGGTCCATGCTCGTCAACAGGATCTCACCCGCGCCGCGCGACTCCACCTCGCGCGCCCACGCGACCACGTCGAGCCCCGTCGGGTTGCGACCGCCGTGCGTGAAGACCTCCCAGCCGCCCTCGGCGCGCCGACGTGCGTCGATCGCCACGACCAGCGCCTGCGCGCCGTACGCGCCCGAGATCGCCTCGATCACCTCGGGTGTCTTCACTGCGGCCGTGTTCACCGCGACCTTGTCCGCGCCCGCGTGCAGCAGATCACGCGCGTCACCGCGCGTGCGCACCCCGCCGCCGACCGTGAGCGGTACCGCGAGCGCCTCCGCCGTGCGCTCGACGACGTCGATCAGGATGCGCCGCGCGTCGCTCGATGCCGTGATGTCGAGGAACGTGATCTCGTCCGCGCCCTCGCGGTCGTATCGCGTCGCGCACTCGACGGGATCACCCGCGTCGCGCAGCCCGACGAACTGCACGCCCTTCACGACGCGCCCGTCCTTCACGTCGAGGCACGGGATGATGCGCCGCGCGACCATCAGCGCCCCTCCGAGAGCGCGGCGAGCGCCTCGGGCAGCGTGAACGCGCCCGCATAGAGCGCGCGCCCGCACACCGCGGCGCGCACCCCGGCGCGCGCGAGCTCGAGCAGGTGCGCGATCTCGCCGATGCCGCCCGACGCGATCACCGTCGCGCTCACCGCCGCCTGCAGCGCCGCAGTCGAGTCCACCGCGGGCCCGAGGCGCGTGCCGTCGCGATCGATGTCCGTGTAGAGGATCGCCGCCGCGCCCCACGCGTCGACGCGCCCCGCGAGCTCCTCGGCGCGCACGCCGCTGCCCTTCTCCCAGCCCTCGATCGCGACCTCGCCGTTGCGCGCGTCGATCGCGATCACCAGCCGGCCCGGGTGCTTCGCGCACAGGTCCGACACCACGTCCGGGCTCTTGATCGCGGCCGTGCCCATCACGACACGCTGCGCGCCTGCGGCGAGCCATCGCTCGGCCGCGCGCGCATCACGCACGCCACCGCCGACCTGCACCGCGATCGAGGGCACGCTCGCCACGATGCGCTCGACGAGCGCCGCGTGCGCCGCGTCACCACTGCGAGCGCCCTCGAGATCCACGACGTGCAGCCGCTTCGCGCCCTGATCCGCGAAGCGCTTCGCCTCCGCGACCGGATCGTCCGCGTAGACCGTGACCTCGTCGTAGCGCCCCTTGTGCAGGCGCACGACCTTGCCCTCGAGCAGGTCGATCGCCGGGATCAGCTCCACGCGCCCTCCACGTATCGCGTCAGCAGCGCGTGCCCCGCCGCTCCGCTCTTCTCGGGGTGGAACTGACACGCGAACACGTTCTCGCGCGCGACCGCCGCGCAGAACGCTCCACCGTGATCCGCCGTCGCCGCGATGATCCCCGCGTCCTCGGGCACGCACACGTACGAGTGCACGAAGTAGAACCAGCGCGGCTCGGACGCGAGCATCGGATGCGGTGCGCGCGGAAGCGCGAGCTCGCTCCAGCCCATGTGCGGGACCTTGAGACGCTCGCCGCTGGCATCACGGAGATCACGCGCGAAGCGCGCCACCGTGCCACCGAAGATCCCGAGCCCCCCGGCGCCCGGCGCTTCCTCGCTCGACGCGAAGAGCGCCTGCATCCCGAGGCAGATCCCGAGGTACGGCCGACCGCTCGCGACGAACGCGCGCACCGCGCTCCCGAGCTCGCCCTCGAGCGCGCTCGCACAATCGCGGAACTGCCCCTGCCCCGGCACGACGAGGCGCGGAGCCTTCGCGATCACCTCGGCATCGCTGCTGATCCGCGCCGACGCGCCCGCCCGCTCGAGCGCGCGCGCGACGCTGCGCAGGTTGCCCATCCCGAGGTCGACGACGACCACCTCTCGCGTGGCCGCGCTCATTCGGTCAGCGTCCCCTTCGTCGACGGGAGCACGCTCGCGGCGCGCGGATCGATCTCGCTCGCGTCGCGCAGCGCGCGCGCCAGCGCCTTGAACGAGATCTCGATGATGTGATGGAGGTTGTCGCCGGCGTGCTTGTAGAGGTGCAGGTTGCACTGCGCGCCACGCGCGAAGCCCTCGAAGAAGACGTCGGCGAGCTCGGTGTCGAAGCTGCCGACCTTCGCCTTCGGCAGGTCGATCCGCGACTGGAAGAACGTGCGCCCCGAGAGATCGATCGCGCACGTGACGCACGCCTCGTCCATCGGGAGCGTCGCCGAGCCGTAGCGACGAATGCCGCGCTTGTCGCCGAGCGCGTCGGCGACGCAGCGACCGATCGTGATCGCGAGGTCCTCGGTCGTGTGGTGCCCGTCGATCTCGACGTCGCCCTGGGCGCGCACCTTGAGGTCGATCATCCCGTGACGCGCGAGCTGCTCGACCATGTGCGAGAGGAACGGGAGCGGCGTCTGCACGTCGTACTGCCCGGTGCCGTCGAGGTCGATCTCGACCTCGATCCGCGTCTCCTTCGTGATCCGCTCGAGGATGGCGCGCCGCGTCATGGAGGGCGGCAATCTACCTCGCGCGAAGCCTCTGCTCCACTTCGGCGAGCCGCGCCTGCAAGAGGGCGTTCTCGGGCTCGTGCTGCATCGCGAGCTTCAGGTTGAGCCGCGCGGTCGCCCAGTCGCCCTTCTTGAATGCTTCCGTCGCCTTCTGCGCGAACGGTCGCGCGCGCGGCGAGCGGATCGCGAGGCCGCCCGTCCCTGGGCCGTTGCCGCGATCGGTCTTCTCCTCGGGGTCGAGGCGGAGCTTGCCCCGCGCGCGCTGCGCCTCGTAGATGCGGCGCTGCTCGGGGTCGAGCAGCACGCGATACGCCTCGGCGCCGCGGCGGTAGATCTGCGCCGCGCGCTCTTGTTTCTCGGGCGGCGCGCCTGCGAACCGATCGGGATGGTACTTCGCCGCGAACGCGTGGAACGCGCGCCGGACGTCGTCGATCGTCGACGTCGGCTCGACCTGCAGCAGGTCGTAGTAGTCCAATTGGTCCAACCGGTCGTCGCTCATCCGACCATCTGCTGCTGACGCGCCGCCATCTTCTGGATCTCGGCGTCGCTCATCCCGCCGACGAGCTGGATGCGGATCGACTGCTCGCGCCCGGTGTCGAGATCCTTCGCCTTCACGCCCAGCGTTCCGTCGGCGTCCATCAGGAACGTCACGCCGATCTTCACCGCGCCGCGCAGCGCCTGCCGGAGCCCGGAGAGCTCGATCTCGCCGAGCGGCTGATTGTCCTCGAGGCGGCGCGACTCTCCCTGCACCACACGCACGCGCACGCTGTCCTGCATGTCCGTCGCGGTCGAGAACACGCGCGTCTGCTCGACCGGGATCGCGGCGTTGCGCTTGATGACGTGCTCGCAGTACCCGCCGACGGTCTCGACGCCGAGCGAGTGCGGCGTGACGTCGAGCAGCAGCGGCGGGCGCACCGAGGCCGGCGGAGGCGGCGACGACCAGCCGCTCGCGATCGGCTGCGTCGGCTGCGCCGCCGGGAGCGCCGCGGGCGTGTCGTCGGTGCGGAACTGATGCGTGGGCTCGCGCGCCTTCACCTGGGGCGCGCTCGGCGGGTCGCGGAACTGGGGGACCGGCGGCGCCACGACGGCGCTCGCGGGCGCGGGCGGAGGCACGGGGCGCGGTCCGTCGGCCTTGTTGCCCACGACGACCGAGCGCGCCGCGACGACACCGGGGATCGCGGCGGCGGGCGGCGGCGGCTTCGGCGCGCTCTTCGCGGGCATCGGCGGCGGAGGCGGCACCGCGGCCGGCTCGTTCTTGCCGGGGAGCGGCGGCGGCGGCGACGAGCGCTCGAACGGGGATCGCCGCACGAGCGTCTCGTCCTCGTCGCTCGTGCGCGGTCCGAGCCACGAGTCGTGCGCCGCGGGCGCGCTCGGCGCCGGCACGCGCGGCGGCGCGGGCGGTTGCTCGCGCGGCTGGAACGCAGGACCGACCGGGCGCTGGGCCGCGATCTCTTCCTTGAGCTCGGTGCGCCGCTGCACCGCTTTGAGCTCGGTCTGCGTCACACGCTTGAGCGCGACCTTGCCGAGCGCGGCGGGCGGCGGCACCGACGCGCTGCTCCCGCGCAGCGCCCACCCCTGCAGCGCCGCGCCCTGCGCGACGACGAGGTCGGGATCGATCGTCGAGAGCGGCTCGCGCCCGAAGTAGTCCGCGACCATGCGCCGCACGATCGGCATGCGCGTGCTGCCGCCGACGAGGATCACGTTGTCGAGCTGCGTCGGCCGCAGGCCCGCCGTGCGCATCGCCTCCTCGCACACGTCGAACGTGCGCGAGATCAGCGGGCGCACCATCTGCTCGAGCGCGTCGCGCGCGAGACCGAACGTGAGATCGAGCGAGACACCGCCCTCGCCGTACGCGAGCTCCTCGACGCGAAGGTGCACTTCCTCTTCGCTCGAGAGCTGGCACTTGCTCCACTCCGCCGCGGCGCGGAGGCGCTCGTAGGCCTGCGGATCCTGGCGCGGATCGAAGCGGTGATGCGCGAGGAACGCGTCCGCCATCTTCTCCGCGATCAGCACGTCGACGTCGTCGCCCCCGAGGAACGTGTCGCCCGCGGTCGCCATGACCTCGAACACGTCGCCCGCGAGCTCGAGGATCGTCACGTCGAACGTGCCGCCGCCCATGTCGTAGATCGCGATGCGCTCGCGCGATCCGCGCCCGTAGCCGTACGCGAGCGCGGCGGCGGTGGGCTCGTTGAGGATGCGCAGCACCTCGAGCCCCGCGATCTTTCCCGCGGCCTTCGTCGCGCTGCGCTGCAGCTCGGTGAAGTTCGCGGGCACGGTGATCACCGCGCGCGTGCACTCGGTGCCGAGCGCCTGCTCCGCGATGCGACGCACCTCGCGCAGCACGAACGCGCTGATCTCCGGGAGCGTGTACGCCTCGCCGCGCGCCTGCACCGTCACGCCCTGGTTCGGCGCCTCGGTGAGCGCGAACGGGAAGCGTTCCTGCGCGCGCTGCACCTCGATGCCGCGGAACGGGCGCCCGATCAGGCGCTTCACCGAATAGATCGTGTTCTTCGCGTCGAGGAGACGCCGCTCGCGCGCCGGGTACCCGACGAGCACGTCACCCGCGGGATGGAACGAGACGACGGAGGGGATCAACCGGTTCCCCTCGGCGTCCATCAGCACCTGCGCGCGTTGGCCCTCCGCGACGGCGACGACGCTGTTGGTGGTGCCGAGGTCGATTCCGAGAACGGGAGACGCCATGAGCCGAGACTTCGACCGAGCAGTCTACCTGAACATCCGGCCGAAGATCTCGTGCCCGATCAGGCCTCCGGCAGCGTGGCCAGGACCTCGTCAATCCAGCGATTCACCTGCTTCGGGAAGGGCCACATCCATCCGTACGCGGGGCTCGTGAACTGCTTCAGCACGTGCGCGCGCATCTCCGGTGAGCGCGCCCTCGCAGGGCCCCACACCTCGGCGACCGCCCGGAACGTCTCGGCGTACGCCTCCCACTCGATGCGCGCGCGACCGTACGCGAGCCCGAGCGGGAAGAACGGCAGCGCGTAGAGGACGCTCATCAGCAGCATCCCATACCGACGCGACTGACGGAGGTGCACGGCCTCGTGCCGCATCGTGACGTATCGCTCGCGCGGATCGCGCTGCTCCCACTCGGTCGGCGTGTAGATCGTCCGACCGAGCACCGTCGTGTAGCGCGTGAGATAGGCGGACTGCCCACCGAGCGTGACGATCTTCAGCAGCCGATCGATCACGATCGACATCGTGTGCCCGCGCTTGCTGATCACGCGCAGCCCCGGGAATTCGCGCTGCAGCGATTCGACGTACGCGCGATAGAGCTGCTCGCTCACGCGAAGCTGCCCTGGCGTCGCTCGAGCCCGTCGTCGGGGATCTCGTACCAGTCGCCCTTGTCCGCGACGTGGATGTGCATGCCGGCGCGCAGCCCCGTCGGCGCTTCGAGCGATCCCGCGGTCACGCCGCGCACCTTCGAGGCGTCGTGCTGCCAGAACAACATCGTCCCGCACGTGCTGCAGAACCCGCGCTGCACCTCGTCCGACGAGCGATACCAGCGGAGCGCGCCGCTCGGATCGTGCAGCACGATCGAGTCGGCGATCGCCGTGGTGTACGCGCCCGCGTAGCTGTGCACGCGCCGGCACATCCCGCAGTGGCAGAACGAGATCTCGCGCATCGGCGCGCGGACCTCGTACGAGACCGCACCGCACAGACAGCGGCCACGTCCATGCACCGAGCTCGATCCGGAGGCGCTCATTCGGGATCTCCTTCGAATCTCGCGAGCCCGTCGTCGGCGAGCTCGTAGTAGTCGCCCTTGCTCCCGACCCAGATGTGGCTCTCGACGCGCACGCCCGTCGGCGCATCGAGCGAGCCCGCGGTGACCTCGCGCTCGCTCTCCGTCGCGCGCTCGAAGAACAACCCTGCCCCGCAGTGCCCGCAGAACCCGCGCTGCACGTCATGCGACGAGCGATACCAGCGCAGCGCGCCCTGCGGATCGTGCACCACGAACGCGTCGCGCTCCGCGCTCGCGTACGCGCCGACGTGCGAGTGCTGGCGACGACAGATCGAGCAGTGGCAGAACGACAGCGCGCGCAGCGGCGCGCGCACCTCGTACGAGACCGCGCCGCAGAGGCAGCGTCCCGTGTGGTGCGCGCGCCCCGCGTCGCTCATGCGTCCTCGCCCGGCCCCTCGTCGCCCGGCGGCGGCATCGACTCGCCGAGCTCCGGCAGCGGCGCCGGCTCGCCCTCCTCGGGCTCCGCGAGGCGCTCCACGTCGACCACGCGCTCGTCGCCCGACACGCGGATGATGCGCACGCCCTGCGTGTTGCGGCCGGCCTCGCGGATCTGGTGCACGTGCGTGCGGATGATCTGCCCGCCGTTCGTGATCACCATCACCTGATCGTCCGGGCTCACCACACGCAGCGCGACGAGCTCACCGTTCCGCTCGCTCGTCTCCATCGCGATGATCCCGAGGCCACCGCGGTTCTGCATGCGCCACGTGGAGTTGCCCTCCGCGTCCTTCAGCGGCGTGCGCTTTCCGTAGCCGTTCGCGCTGATCGCGAGGACCTGCTTCGACTCGTCGTCGATCACGTCCATGCCGATCACGCGATCCCCCTCGCGCAGATCGATGCCGCGCACACCGCGCGTGTCGCGGCCCATCGGGCGAACGTCCTCCACCTGGAAGCGGATCGACATGCCCTTCGCGGTGCCGATCAGCACCTCGCTCTTCACGTCGACGATGCGCGCCGCGAGCAGCTGATCGCCGTCCTCGATCTGCACGCCGATGATGCCGCTCGAGCGCATGTTCGCGTACGCGCTGAGCGCGGTGCGCTTCACCGTCCCGCCGCGCGTGCACGTCAGCAGGAAGTGCTCCTCGTCGAACTTCTCGACGGGCACGATCGCCGCGATGCGCTCGCCCTGCGGATCGACCGCGAGCATGTTGTTCACGTGCCGTCCGCGCGACGCGCGCGACGCGACCGGGATCTCGTAGACCTTCTTCGCGTAGGCCTTGCCCTTGTCGCTGAGGAAGAGCAGGTCCGCGTGCGCGTTCGCGACGAAGAGCTGCGCGACGAAGTCCTCCTCGCGGAGCTCCGCGGCGCGCGTGCCCTTCCCTCCGCGGCCCTGCGCGCGGTACTCGGTGAGCGGCACGCGCTTCAGATAGCCGCCGTGCGTCACGGTGACCGCCATCGGCTCGTTGGCGATGAGATCCTCGATCGAGATGTCGCCCTCGGCCGCGACGATCTCGGTGCGGCGATCATCGCCGTGCTTCTCGCGGACCTCCTTGAGCTCGTCGACGATCACGTCGAGCAGGAGCGCTTCGCTCCCGAGGATCGCCTCGAGCTTCGCGATGAGATCCGAGAGCTCGCCGTACTCGCCCGCGAGCTTCTCGCGCTCGAGCCCGGTCAGGCGCGCGAGGCGCATCTCGAGGATCGCCTTCGCCTGGCGCTCGCTGAGGAAGTAGTCGCCGCGCGCCTTCGCCGCGGTGATCTCGTTCTCGGGGCGCCCGGCGCGACGCACGAACTCCTCGAGCCCCTTGAGCGGCAGCTTCATCAGGCGATCGCGCGCCTCGTCCTGATCGCGCGACTCGCGGATGGTGCGCACGACGAGGTCGACCTCGGTGGTCGCCATGCCGAGCCCTTCGACGAGCTCGCGCTGCTCCTTCGCCTTCCGCAGATCGAAGCGCGTGCGCCGCGTGACGACCTCGCGGCGATGCGAGATGAAGATCTGGATCGCCGACTTGAGGTTCAGGACCTGCGGCTGACCGTGCACGATCGCGAGGCAGTTGACGCCGAACGTGCTCTGCAGCTGGGTCTGCTGGTACAGCTGGTTCAGCACGATCTGCCCGGGAGCGTCGCGCTTGAGCTCGATCACGACGCGCATGCCGTCGCGATCGCTCTCGTCGCGGAGATCGCTGATCCCCTCGATCTTCTTCTCGCGCACGAGCTCCGCGATCTTCTTGAGGAGCTCGGCCTTGTTCACCTGGTACGGGATCTCGGTGACCACGATCATCTCGCGGTCGTTCTTGCCCGGCATCGGCTCGATCTCGGCGCGCGCGCGCATCACGACGCGGCCGCGGCCCGTGAGGAACGCCTGGCGGATGCCCGAGGTGCCGTAGATGAAGCCGCGCGTCGGAAAGTCCGGGCCCTTCACGCCGAGGAAGCCGTTGGCGTCGTCGTTCGCCATCAGCTCGTCGATCGTGATCTCCGGGAAGCGGATCACGCGGATCGTCGCGTCGACGATCTCCCGCAGGTTGTGCGGCGGGATGTTGGTCGCCATGCCGACCGCGATGCCCGCCGATCCGTTGACCAGCAGGTTCGGGATGCGCGACGGCAGGACGCTCGGCTCGAGCTCGGCGTCGTCGTAGTTCGGACGCCAGTCGACCGTCTCCTTGTCGATGTCGGCGAGGATGTCGGTCGAGATCTTCGAGAGGCGGCACTCCGTGTAGCGCATCGCCGCCGCGGGATCGCCGTCGACGCTGCCGAAGTTGCCCTGGCCGTCGATCAGCGGGTACCGCATCGCGAAGTCCTGGGCCATGCGGACCAGGGCGTCGTAGACCGACGCGTCGCCGTGCGGGTGGTACTTGCCGAGCACGTCGCCGACGACGCGCGCGCTCTTCTTCGGCGCGCTGCCGGCGCGGATGCCTTGCTCGTGCATCGAGTAGAGCACTCGGCGATGCACCGGCTTGAGCCCGTCGCGCGCGTCGGGGATCGCGCGTCCGACGATGACGCTCATCGCGTACGCGACGTACGAGGCGCGCATCTCGTCGTCGATCGAGTGGGGGATCGTCTGGCTGGCGTTGGCCATGAAAGGGTGATCTCTCCGCGGGGACCACGGCGCACCGGGCTCGGATCGAGCCGGCTCTCGCTGCGATCGAAGGGCGGCACGGTACCACGTCGACCAGTCTTTTCCTACACGCGTACGCGCGTAGGCGTACGCGCGCACGCACGCGTGAGAGAGAGGTCGGCCTGCCAACGGAGTTGCCGCCGTCGCACCGTGGCGCCCACGCGATCCGGTAGGATCCCGGCCCGAGCTGCGGGTGGCACCTCGGTTGCCATCGATGAAGAGTCGGCTCGCCACTCTGGTCCGACGAGCACTTCCAACGACCGAGTGAAAAGTCGAAGCGCCGAATGCGACCCACCCGCACGACCGTGGAGACCCTCCGCCGCAGCCTCCTGCGCCTCGTGGCGCCCTTCGTGCTCGTGGTCGGCCTCGCGGTCGGCGCGCCGGGCTGCGCGGCTCCCACGCTGCCCCTGCCGCCGCCGACGGCCCTCGTCTCGGCGCCCGACGAGGACGGCTTCGTCGAGGTGAGCGGCGTGTCGCGCCCGCTGGCGATCGTGATGGGATTCAACGAGGACCGCCGCGCGGGTGTCATCGCCGAAGCGGGCGAGGACGGCGCGTACTCGCTGCGGATCCAGGCGAGCATCGGTGAGACGATCACCGTCTGGCAGATGGTCGGCTCCGATACGAGCCAGCTCGTCTCGCGCGTGGTTCCGGATCGATAGCGCATCCCATTTGTTGACCACGCTGTCCTACATCGCCTACACCGCTTTACACGTAGGCGCGTGGAGGCGGCGATGGACAGCGCGATGCGAGATCTCGATCGGGTGCGGGAGCGCGACGAGGGCGAAGGCGCCGGGCGGCGCATCGCGCTCCTCGGGCTCGCGGGGATCACGACGGTCGGCGTGGTGCTCTCGCTGTGCTTGCAGGTCGGCACCGGCACCGCGGAGGACGCGGCGGCCGACTCCGATCCCCTCGCGCGCCTCGATCGCGCGTCGGGCCTCGCGCCCGCGGAGCCGTGCCTCGACGACGAGCGCGAGCAGGCCGCGCGCGACGACGAGGACGAGATCGATCCCGTCGCGCTGACGTTCCCCGCGACGCTCCAGGGCGACGATCGCCCCGAGGTCCACGCCGCGCTCGCCGCGGCGGCCGCCGAGCTGCGTCACCCCGATCCGCTCCCCGGCACGGGCGTACCGACGATCGCGGCGCCGATCGTCCCGGTCACCGCGGCCGAGCTCGCGGAACGCCTTCCCGCGGCGCTGCCCGCCGCGATCGCGGCCGGCAGCGGAGGCTCGCTCGCGCGCGCCGCGGCGGTCGATCCGATGCTGCAGGGCGCGCTGCCCGAGGCGCGCGTCGGCGAGGCCGCGCCCGAAGGACGCGACGGCGAGTACACCGTGCAGGTCATCTCGTACGACAGCCCCGAGGGCGCGCAGGCGTTCGCCGCGGGCCTGCGCGCGCGCGGCCATCGCGCGTTCGTGCTGCGCGCCGAGGTGGAGGGTCGCGGGGTCGTGTACCGCGTGAGGATCGGTCCCTTCGAGACGAACGCGGAGGCGCAGACGTACCGCCGCCAGTTCGAAGAGACCGAGCGGATGAACACGATCGTCGTCCGCCGCCGCGAGCAGTGATCGCGGTACCATCGCAGCCCGAATGGACGAGTCGGTCCTCCAGGGGCTGCTGAAGAAGGGCGTGCAGTACAAGGCGAGCGACGTGCTGCTCAAGGTCGGGCAGCCGCCCGCCTTCCGCGTCAGCGGCGTCCTCCACTACCTGCAGGGCGACAAGCTCCAGCCGCAGCACACGCGCGAGCTCGCCGAGGTCGTGCTCAAGCGCTCGCGCTACAAGGGCACCGTCGACGATCTGCAGCAGTACGACACGTCCTATTCGATCCCGGGCGTCGGTCGGTATCGCGTCAACGTCTATCGCCAGCGCGGCTCGCTCGCGCTCGCGCTGCGCTCGATCCCGCTGAAGATCCCGACGTTCGAGGAGCTGCGCCTGCCGGCGATCCTCCCGCAGCTCGCGGAGCTCGAGCGCGGGATGATCCTCGTGTGCGGCGCCGCGGGAAACGGGAAGTCGAGCACGCTCGCGTCGATGATCGGGCACCTCAACGCGACGCAGCGCGTGCACATCGTCACGATCGAGGATCCGATCGAGTTCATCCACGCCGACAACCTCGCGTCGGTGTCGCAGCGCGAGATCGGGATCGACACGCCCGACTTCGCGACCGCGCTGCGCGCTGCGCTGCGCCAGGATCCCGACGTGATCCTCGTCGGCGAGATCCGCGACGAGGAGACGATGGACATCGCGCTCAAGGCGAGCGAGACGGGCCACCTCGTGCTCTCGACGCTGCACACGCCGGACGTCGCGCGCACGGTGGGCCGCGTGCTCTCGCTCGCGCAGAGCTCGGATCCCCAGGAGACGCGCGAGCGCTTCGCGGACAACGTGAAGGCGATCCTCGCGCAGCGCCTGCTGCCCGCGGCGGACGGACGCGGCATGGTGCTCGCGCTCGAGCTGCTCGTCGTGACCGGCACCGCGCGCGAGACGATCCGCAAGCCCGAGGGCAACCCGCCGCTGAAGGACATCATGGAGCGCGGCGCGCATCCCTACGGGATGCAGACGTTCGAGATGCACGTGCGCGAGCACGTGAAGAACGGCCTCGTCACGGTCGAGACCGCGCGCTCCGCGCTGGGCTGATTACTCGGCCGCGCGGGCGGCACGCTGCTGGCGCGGACGCGTGACGAGCCAGTGCCGCAGCGCCTCGCGCGCGACGAAGCTCGCCTTGATGCGCCACTCGGGCCTGTTCACGACCAGCGCCGCGACGGCGATCTGCGGGCGATCCGCGGGCGCGAACCCGACGAACCACGTGTAGCCGCGATACGGGCGCTCCGCGCTCAGCGTGCCGGTCTTGCCCGCGACGCGAATGCCCGGGAGGAACGCGTTGCCGCGCTCGTCGTGGAACGCGCGCCGCGCGGTCCCGTGCGAGACGGTGCGCTGCATCATCCGGTTGAGCGCGCGCGCGCTGAGCCGTCCGATCACCTGACGATGCACCGCGGGGCGCTGCTCGTACGCGACGTGCCCTTCCCCGTCGATCAACGACTCCACGATGCGCGCGCGCGGCATCGCTCCGTCGTTCGCGATCGTCGCCGCGATCAGCGCGCCGTGCAGCGGCGACAGGCGCGAGTGCCAGAAGCCCGCGGCGGCGCGCGCGCGCTCGAGGCGGTCCTCGGGCACGTCGATGGGGCTCGGCGTGGTCGGCACGTCGAACGGCAGCGCCTCGCCGAACCCGAACGCCGACGCGTAGCGCTCCATCGTCGCGGGCTCGAGGTGGCGATCGGAGAGCTTGGCGAACACCGCGTTGATCGATCCGCCCATCGCGTCCTCGAGCGTCGCGCAGAGCGTGTCGCGCCGCGGATCGTCCTCGAGGTGCTCGCGCAGCAGGCGGCTGCCGCCGCCGTGATAGCAGACTCGCGTCGTGGGCCCGACGCCCGCGTCGATCAGCGCCGCGCCGGTGATCACCTTGAACACCGAGGCCGCCGGCGCGCTCGGGGCGAGCACGAGATCCTCGGCATCGGCCTCCGCGCTCGAGTGGCTCACGTACGCGAGCACGCGCCCGGTCGAGGGCTCGATCGCGACCAGCGCGCCCCACGGCACCTCGTAGCGCTCGAAGAGCCCCTCCATCTCGCCCTGCAGCCCGGGATCGAGCGTGAGGATCGCGGTCGAGCCGTCGGCCAGATCGCTCACCAAGGTCCCGTCGACGGCGCGATGCGCGCGGGGATCGAGGGCACGCAGCGCGCGTGGGGGGCGCGCCGCGGGCGCGGTGGTGCGCTCCGGGCTCGACGCACGCGCGGCGCGGCGCGGCGCGGCGTCGATCGGATCGTCCGCGTGGGTCGGCGAGACGTGGATCGATCCCGTCGCGCCGATCATCGCGATCGCCACGAGCAGCCGCGCGATCCGGGACCTCACCATGCACGTCAACGTCGCAGCTCGCCGATCCGTGAGTCAACAAAGCGACCGTCTGGACGCCCGCTTGCGCTGCAACTGTTCTTTCGCGATGATCACGCCTTCATGGAGGACGAGCGGACGACCAATCCGAACAAGACGGTCGTCACGGTCATCTCACACCCGTCGAAGAAGGCGGGCGGGTCTCGCGAGGCCTGCCTCGTCATCATCTACGGCGAGGACCTCGGGCGCCGCGTGCCGCTCGGCGAAGAGCCCTGCGTGATCGGCCGCTCGAGCAAGTGCGACGTGCAGGTCGATCAGGAGAGCGTGTCGCGCAACCACGCGCGCATCTCGCGCCTCGGCGACGGCTACACGATCCGCGACCTCGGCTCGACGAACGGCACGTACGTCAACGACGAGCTCGTCGACGAGATCGTGCTGCGCGACGGCGATCAGCTGAAGATCGGGCGCACGATCTTCAAGTTCATCGTCGGCGGCAACATGGAAGCGCAGTATCACGAGGAGATCTATCGGCTGATGACCGTCGACGGTCTCACCGAGCTCCACAACAAGCGCTTCTTCACCGAGTCGCTCGAGAAGGAGATCTCCCGCGCGAAGCGCTACGAGCGCAGCTTCTCGCTGGTGCTCTTCGACATCGATCACTTCAAGAAGATCAACGACACGTACGGGCACCTCGCGGGCGATGCGGTGCTGCGTCAGCTCGGTGCGCCGGTGCGCGGGCGCGTGCGGCGCGACGACGTACCGGCGCGCACCGGTGGCGAGGAGTTCGCGGTGATCCTGCCCGAGGTCGGCAAGGACGGCGCGGCGCTGCTCGCCGACAAGCTGCGGCGCGCGGTGCAGGACAGCACGTTCCGGTTCGAGGGCACGATCATCCCGGTGACGATCAGCCTCGGGGTCGCGGAGTGGACCGAAGGCGTCGTCGACCCCGCGGAGCTCGTGAAAGAAGCCGACGAGAAGCTCTACGAAGCGAAGCGCGGCGGCCGCAACCGCGTGTGCAGCTGAGCGCGTGGCGATCGTCCTCGAGTACGCGAGTCTGTTCGTCCGGCGCGGCACGCTCGAGGCGTCGTATCCGGGAGGCTTCGACGCGTTCTGGGCGGACTGTCGCAGCGCGAGCTTCGTCGCGGACGATCAGCTCGCGCGGGTCGGAGCGATGTCGTCGCGCGATCTCGGGCTGATCGCAGCCGACGTGCGGCGACGCGCACCTGCGATCGCCGACCATGAGATCGCGATCGCCACTCGCGAGCAGAGCACTCGGCGTTGGCTCTCCATCGGCGAGATCGAAAACACCATGTGTGTGTGGCTGGTGGACACCGAACCAGGGGCGCAGTTCGCTGCGTGCACCGGCGAGATGCTCATGCAGGGCGACGATGCGCTGCAGGCAGCAGAGCTGGCGAGTCGCATCGGCGCGCTGCGTCCTCTCGGCGAGCGCGCGCTCGTCGTGCGCGGCGAAGCCGCCGTCGAGCTCGACCTCTGGGAGGACGCGCCGGTCGTCAGTGTGACCTCGTGCTTCGGTCGCGTCGCGGGCTTCGGCCCCGACGCTTCTCTGCGCGACGAGCTCGTCGCCGAGCTCGTTCGCGCTGGATGGCGACGAGCGCCACGACGGTGAGCGTCAGCGCACGACCGCGAGGCCGCGCTTGCCGTCCTCGCGCATGTGCACCGGGGACGCGAGCGTTCCGTCGAGCACGATGTTCTTCGCGCCGTCGTAGCGGCCGAACGTGAGCACGCCGGTCGGGCACGTCTGCACGCACGCGGAGCAGCGCACGCACTGCGGGTCCTCCATCGGCGCGCCGCGCTGCGCGAACGCCATCACGTCGATGCCCTGGTGGCACGCGCTCGTGCAGCGGTTGCACGAGATGCACTTCTTCTTGTCCGCGAAGATGCGGAACAGGCCGAACGCGCGCTGGTAGACGTGCATCAGCGCGGCGAGCGGGCACGCGAAGCGACACCACGTGCGGCCGCTCATCCAGAAGTACAGGCCGACGCCCAGGATGCCGGCGAAGAGGATGTCGACCACGTGGTAGTAGTCGAGCGGGATCCAGAGCATCGACAGGTTCGATAGCCCGGCGCGGAACCATCGACCGAACAGATACCCGGGCCACGATCGCGGCTGGATCCAGCTCACCACGCGCAGGAAGAGCAGCACGAACACCGCGCCGAGCACGACCTGCCCGAGCATGTTCAGTCGGTTCCAGAACGGGCCGTGCGGCATCTTCTCGCGATGCGCATCGCCGAGCGTCTCGGCCAGCGCACCGCACGAGCAGATCCACCCGCAGTACGCGCCCTTCCCCCAGCGCCGCACGATCAGCGGGATGATCACGAACGTCTGGACCAGCGAGATGCCGAGCCAGAGCCACATGGGCCGCTCGGTGAACACGTTCCAGATGAACAGCGGCCACGCGAGCACGAGGCCGAACGCGCGCCAGTACTCGCGACCGTGCCCGTACTCGACGCGCGGAAAGAGGCCATCGGCGAGCGCGGCCATCGCGCCCGCGTCGAACACGCCCGCACGACCGAGCAGCGGGAGCACGAAGTACGGCAACACGAAGAGCGGGATCAGCTGCACGAGCGTCAGCGTGATCGTCTGCTTCGTGACGTAGGGCGTGCGTCGTCGTCGGATGCGCGCGATGCCGAAGCCGAGCACGGCCGCGCTGTACGCGGTCGAGTACCAGAAGCCTGGCTCCTCGAGCGAGATCGTGATCGTGTGCAGCGCCGATCCCGCCGCGGGCGCGAGCGCGTCGCCGATCCCGAACGGGAACCAGCCGCGATCCTGGAACGTGCGCGTGAGCGCACCGCCGGACTTCCACGTGTAGACGAACGTGCAGAGCGCGAGGAACGCGATCATCGAGACGATCGCGCGCGGGCTCCATTCGCGCGCGATGCGGACGCGCGAGCGACGCAGGAGCTCGAGCGGTGCCTCGCGTCCGAGCATCGCGAAGACGCGATCGATCTCGGGCGACGTGCCGTCTTCGAGATGCACGCGCGTGGGCTCGATCGCGCGCACCCGCGTCCCGAGGCGCAGATCGATCGCGCGCTCGGCGCGCACCGCCTCGGCGTTCTCGTGCTTGGCGCGCGCGAGATCAGCGCCGCGATGCACCATCGTGACCTTCGCGCCCTCGCGCGCGAGCGCGAGCGCGGTCTCGCACGCGGAGTCGCCACCGCCGACGACGAGCACGCGCTCCCCGCGATGATCCGCGGGATCGTAGAGGCGATGGTGGACGTGCTCGAGATCCTCTCCCGGCACTCCGAGGCGCCGGGGATCGCCGGTGCGCCCGATCGCGATCAGCACTCGGCGGGCGTGCACCGGCGCGCCTTCTTCGAGGTGCACCGCGAGCACGGCGCCGTCGCGCTCGACGTGCGTCACGCGGCCTGCGCGCGGCTCGATCGCGTGCGCGATGCGCTGCGCCTCGAGCTCGTCGATCAGCGTCTCGCGCACGCCGGCCGCGACCTGCATCGCGCCCTCGGGCCGGAGCTCCGTCGGGTACGTGAAGATCGGCTTGCGCGCCGGGAGCTCGTGCACGGTGTCGAACGCGCGCGACGCCTCGATCACCTCGGCACGCAGCCCGCACGCGCGCGCCTCGATCGCCGCCGCGATGCCGGCGACGCCGCCGCCGACGATCACGAGATCGAGCTGCGCGCGATCGCGCTGGGGGTCCCGATCGAGCTCGCGGGAGAATGCGCGCACCGCCCGCACCGCGGAGTCGATCGCGAGCTTGAGCAGCGGCACGCCCGTGAGATCGCCCGCGATGCGCAGTCCGGGCACGTCGGTCGCGCCGTCCTCGCCGACGATCGGCAGACGCTCGACGCCGCCCGCGGGCCAGCGGGTGTGGAGCCACCGTGCGTAGCGCGCGAAGGGCATCTCGTGACGTGTACGGCGCGCGCCTGGGCGCCGTTTCGCGGGCCGATACTACAGCGTTCGAGTCAAGAATCAAACGCCGTGATTCGCAACGGGATCACGGCCGATCCGGGAGATTCCACGGTTCGCCGATTGACAATCTGCGGACACGGGGACCAGACTCCGGCCATGCGCGAAGCGCTTCGACTGGTCCCCTCGCCTTCACCCGAAGGCGCGACAGCGCTGGACCTGGATGCGGTCAACGCGCGGTTCGAGGGCGCGTCCGCCGAGGACGTGATCGCGTGGGGGCTCGAGACGTTCGGCGAGTCGATGATCATGAGCTCGAGCTTCGGCGCGGAGAGCGCGCTGATGCTGCACCTCGTGACGCGCGTCGCGCCACGCATCCCGGTCGTGTTCCTCGACACCGGGTACCTGTTCCCCGAGACCTACCAGTTCGCCGAAGAGCTCGCGCAGCGCTTCGATCTGAACCTGAAGGTCTACTCGCCGAAGCTCACCGCCGCGCGCATGGAAGCGCTCCACGGGCGGCTGTGGGACGGCACCGAAGAAGAGATCGCGCGCTACGGCCGCATCACGAAGGTCGAGCCGATGGACCGCGCGATCTCGGAGCTCGGCGCGCGCGCGTGGGTCGCGGGGCTGCGTCGATCGCAGACCGAGTTCCGGTCGAGCCTCCGTCACGTCGAGCTGCAGGACGGCACGTACAAGATCCATCCGATCCTCACGTGGTCGCGCGACGACGTGAAGCGCTACATGGTCGAGCACGACCTGCCGTACCACCCGCTCTTCCACTACGGCTACCGGTCGATCGGCGACGTGCACTCGACCTCGCCGACGACGCTCGATCAGGACGAGCGCGACGGGCGTTACCTCGGCAGCAAGAAGGAGTGCGGCATCCACCTGCCGCGCACGCCCGAGGCCGACGCATCGCTGAAGAGCTCGGGGCTCTGACCCCCATCGGGCCCGGCGGGGATCGAACCCGCACCCGCATACACGAAGCAGGCGTCTTGGGAAACGCGCTTCCCTAGCGACCCGGGATCTCCGTGCCATTCGGTGCATCCGCAACCCTGCCCACACCCCACACCCAGCGCGTACGCCGGTAGCAGGTCGCATGCGGCCTTTTACAGTCCGGTTCTGCCGTTTTCCGGTGCTCTGTCCGTTTGAGCTACGGGCCCGCGGACGCGCAGAGCAGCGCGTGTGCCGCGCAGAAGCGCGCCGTTTCCAGCGATCTGCACGATACGCTCGGATAAGCGCCTATCTTTGAAACGGATAGATCGATCCGAGCGCCAGGATGCCAGTCAGCTCGTCGAGCGCGCGGCGCGACTCGTCGAGCAACGACGGGTCCGCGAGATCGCGCGGCTCGAGGCGATCGCGATAGTGCTTGGTGGCCCACGCGACGAGCACGTCGTACGTCGGCTCGTTCATCCAGCACGTCCGGCGCACCGCGGCGATCTCCTCCGGCTCGAGCACGACGCGCAGCCGTAGGCACGCCGGGCCGCCGCCGTTGCGCATGCTCTGGCGCAGATCGAACACCTTCACCTCGGAGAACACGCCCTCGTCGACGAGGCGATCGAGCAGCTTCGCGACGGGCGCGACCTCGCGGCACTCCTCGGGGGCGACGAGGATGCGACCACCGCCGGGCAGCGTGAGGATCTGCGAGTTGAAGAGGTAGCTCTTCACCGCGTCCTCGACGCTCACCTCCGACGCGCGCACCTCGACGGCCTCGAACCCGGGAACGCGTGCGGCGATCGCGCGGAGCACGTCGTCGCGATCACGAAACGCGAGCTCGTGGAAGAAGAGCATCTGTCCATGCCCGACCGCGATCACGTCGTTGTGGAACACGCCCTGATCGATCACGTCGGGGCTCTGCTGCACGAAGAGCGCGCGCGCGTCGTCGAGCCCGTGGAGGCGCGCGATTGCCTGTGATGCTTCGAGCGTCTGTCGCGCCGGGAACTTCTTGGGCGCGCTCGGATCCGCACCGATCCCGCGACGGCCGTAGACGAACAGGTGCAGCGCGTGATCGCCCGAGACGAGGCGCGTGTGGTTCGCCGCGCCCTCGTCGGCGAACGCCTGGCCCATCTCGAGCGGCTCGTGCACGACGAAGCGCGACTCGTCGGAGAAGATCGCGCGCAGCGTGCGCGTGGTCTGCGCGGGCTCGATCGCGCGGTGCGGGCGATCGATCAGGTTCGCGGGCGTGAAGTGCACGCGCGCGTCGCGCGTATCGGCGCTGGGCGCGATCGTCGCGGCGTTCGCGGTCCACATGGACGACGCGGAGCAACAGAGCGCGAGCAACATCGGCGCGTCCTTCGCGGCTCGCTCGATCACCTGCGCGTCGGTCGCGCCCGAGAGCCCGAGGCGACGCAGCGCGTGCACGTCGGGTCGCTCCTGCGGCGGAAGGATGCCCTGCGGGATCCCGAGGTCCGCGAGCGCCTTCATCTTCGCGAGACCTTGCAGCGCGGCGGTGCGCGGCGAGCTCGTGCCGCCGAGGTTCGAGGTCGACGCGACGTTGCCGTACGACAGGCCCGCGTAGTTGTGAGTCGGGCCCACGAGCCCGTCGAAGTTCGCCTCGGTCGCCTTGGCCGTCATGCGACGCGCATGGTAGCGCCGGTCTGCGAGGGACGATGAACGCTCGTTCGGATGCCGCGCTGCACGCGTTCCTGGAGGCGACCGCGCACGTCGTGGCTGAGCCCGAACGCAAGGTCGTCTTCACGCGTGACGCGATTCCGCCGCCGCCGTCGCGCGTCGCGCTCGGACGGCTGGTGATCCTGCGCGGGCACCACGCGTATCACGGCTACACGCAGTCGCAGTGCGACGCGCTCCATCTCCTCGCCGAGCGCGAGACGTGCCGTGCGCTCGGCCTGCTGCTGCTCGCGCGCCTCTTCCACCCGAGCGGCACGCCGGCACGCATCGAGCTGACACATCCCGCGAGCGAAGTGCGCGCGCTGCTGCTCGACTACGACCTCGCGCTCAGCGGCCGCGGCGTGCTCGGCTATCGCACTCGCATCGAGTCGTGGTCGTGGTGGCCGTGCGCGAGCGAGCGATATCCGGTCTCCGATCAGCGCGTCTGGCCCGAGATGCTGCCGGCGCTGAGCCTGACGAACGAAGCCGATTGTATCGGCGACGACTGGAGTCGGCGCGACGTCGTGCGCTGCGCGGGCACGGACACGGGGAACGTGCTGCTCGCACGCGTGCTCCTGGATGCGTGCGTGGCGGGAGGTTCTCCGGAGATCCACCTCGAGAGCGCGCTCGGCTTCGGCGGTGTCGCGCCGGGAAGCGCGGAGCTCTCGATTTGGCTGCCGGGGAGCGTCCGTTGGCGCGAGGAGTGGTTCGTCGACGCGCCCTGACGCGCGTGGTAGCGCGCACGCATGGAGCCGCGGATCTCGGTGCTGCTGCCGTACCGCGACGTCGCGGAGACCATCGACGAGGCGCTCTCGAGCGTGCTCGTCGATCGCGAGGTGCCGATCGAGGTGATCGCGATCGACGATGCGTCGCGCGATGCGAGCGCGGCGAAGGTCGCGGCGTTCCGCGATCCGCGCGTCGTGATGGTGCGCGGCGAGGGCGCCGGGATCGTGCGCGCGCTGCAGCTCGGGATGGCGCATGCGCGCGCGCCGTTCCTCGCGCGCATGGACGGCGACGACGTGTCGCTGCCCGGGCGCTTCGCGGCGCAGCTCGATGCGCTCTCGCGTGATGCGCGGCTCGCGGTGATCGGCGGGCGCGTCGAGGCGTTCCCCGCGCACGTCGTGCAGGACGGGATGCGCCGCTACATCGCGTGGATGAACGCGCTGCTCACGCCGGTGGAGCACGCACGCGATCTCTTCGTCGAGGCCCCGCTCTGCCATCCCTCCGTGATGATCCGGCGCGACGCGCTCGAGCAGGTCGGCGGGTATCGCGACACCGAGTGGGCCGAGGACTACGACCTCTGGATGCGCCTCGACGCGGCCGGTTGGTCGCTCGCGAAGATCGAGCGCGACGTGCTGCGCTGGAGAGAGCGCGAAGGTCGCCTGACGTTCACGGATCCTCGTTATTCGCTCGAGCGGCACCGCGCGCTCAAAGCGCGATTCCTCGCGCCGAAGCTCGCCCACATCGCGCGCGGCCGCGCGCTCACGTGCTGGGGCGCGGGACCCACGGGGCGCCGCTTCGCCCGCGCGCTCGAGCAGGAGGGCGTGCGCTTCTCCCGATTCGTCGACATCGATCCGCGCAAGATCGGGCGCATCGCGCGAGGCGCGCCGATCGTCGGTCCCGACGTGATCGATCGGGCGCGCGAGCTGATCGTCGTCGCGGTCGGCGCGGAGGGCGCGAGGGCGCTGATCCGCGCCGAATTGACGTCGCGCGGGTGGATCGAAGGAGACGAGTTCGTCTGCGCGGCGTGATGCCGCTCACGCCCGTATAATGCGCCGCGTCATGGGCTACGAAGCGCGGTTCCGCTGTGTCGCCGGTTGCGCGGGCACCTATCCGCTCGATCAGGTCATCTATCGCTGCCCGAGCTGCGGCGAGCTGCTCGAGGTCGCGCACGACCTCGAGGCGCTGCGCGATCGCAGCGCGGCCGCGTGGATGCGGCTCTTCGACGAGCGCTGGATGAGCACGCGCTGGCCCTACGGCAGCGGCGTCTGGGGCAAGAAGGAGTGGGTCGCGCCCGGCGTGCGCGACGAGTGCGTCGTCTCGATGGCCGAGGGCGGCAGCAACCTCTTCTGGGCCGAGCGCTACGGGAGCTCGCTGGGCGTCGGCGACCTCTGGCTCAAGCTCTGCGGCAACAGCCACACCGGGTCGTTCAAGGACCTCGGCATGACGGTGCTCGTCAGCGTCGTGCGGCAGATGATCACCGACGGAAAGCCGATCCGCGCGATCGCGTGCGCGTCGACCGGCGACACCTCGGCCGCGCTCGCCGCGTACTGCGCAGCCGCGGGGATCCGCGCCGTGGTGCTGCTGCCCAAGGGGAAGATCTCGACCGCGCAGCTCGTGCAGCCGCTCGCGAACGGCGCGCTCGTGCTCGCGCTCGACACCGACTTCGACGGGTGCATGGCGCTCGTGCAGAAGCTCGCGGACGAGCCCGGGGTGTACCTCGCGAACTCGATGAACTCGCTGCGCCTCGAGGGCCAGAAGACGGTCGCGCTCGAGATGGTGCAGCAGTTCGACTGGCAGGTGCCGGACTGGGTGATCATCCCCGGCGGCAACCTCGGGAACGTGTCGGCGCTCGGCGCGGGGTTCGAGATGATGATGACCCTCGGGCTCATCACGAAGCGGCCGCGCATCTGCGTCGCGCAGGCGCAGGCCGCGAACCCGCTCTACCGCGCGTACAAGCAGGGCTGGGACTCGTTCGAGGCGATGACCGCCGAGCCCACCGAGGCGAGCGCGATCCGCATCGGCAACCCGGTGTCGGTGCGTCGCGCGATCCGCACGCTCAAGGCGTTCGACGGAGTGGTCGAGCAGGCGAGCGAAGAAGAGCTCTCCGAGGCGGCCGCGGCCGCGGATCGCACCGGCACGTACGCGTGCCCGCACACCGGCGTCGCGCTCGCCGCGCTCGAGAAGCTCGTCGCGCGCCGCGAGATCAAGAAGGGCGATCGCGCAGTCGTGATCTCCACCGCGAACGGCCTGAAGTTCACCGACTTCAAGGTGCGCTACCACGAGGGCCGCATCCCCGGCACGAGCGGGCGCGGGCGCAACGTGCCCGTCGAGCTCCCGCCCGACTACGAGGCCGTGAAGCGCGCGGTGCTGAGCGACCTCGACCGCAGCGCGAAGTGACGTGAGCCGCTACCTCGACCGGTCGAGGTAGCGCGCATCATCCGCGGACGGCTGCGAGCGCCTCGAGCGTCGCGCGATCCTCGCGGCGCAGGCTCACCAGCCGCACGCGCACGTCGAAGCGCCCGTCCTCGCGGCGCTTCGAGCCGATCGTCTTGCCGCTCAGCGAGAGCGCGCCCGCCTCACGCGCGAGCGTGATCGAGAGCGGCGCGCCGGGCGCGTACGCGCGCTCGATCACGACGTGCAGGACCTCGCCCGCGAACGCGAGCGCCTCGCCCTGCCCTCCTTGGGCGATCGTGATCGCGCCGAGCGTCATCGCGCCTTCGCTCCCTTGATCGCGGCGCGCGCTTCCTTGAGGTCGACCTCGCGCTTGAGCTTCTCGCGCTCGTCGCCCTGCTTCTTGCCCTTGCCGAGCCCGAGCTCGACCTTGACCCAGCTGCCCTTGAAGTAGAGGCGCACCGGGACGAGCGTGTAGCCCTTGGTCGTGATCCGGCCCGACCACTTCTCGATCTCGCCCGCGTGCAGCAGCAGCTTGCGGGTGCGCCGGGGATCGTGGCCGAACGCGGTCGCGGGCCCGTACGGCGGGATGTACAGGTTGTGCAGGTACACCTGCCCGTTCTCGATACGCGCGAACGCGGCCTCGAGATCGGCGCGACCCGCACGCAGGCTCTTCACCTCGGAGCCGGTGAGCACGAGGCCCGCTTCGAGGCGCTCCTCGAGCTCGTAGCGTTGGGTCGCCTTCGGGTTGCGCGCGACGAGCTTCTCGCCGGGCGCGGCACCCTTCTTCGCGTTCTTCACGGACATATCGACGGCGCCGCCCCTGCAGCGGCCTCTGCACATAGCACCGGGAAGAGCGAACGCACCACTGCGCGTCATACTCGGCCGCCGTGCGCCTGCCGCTGATCCTCGCGCTGACGATGCTCGCCGGGTGCGGCGGAGGACAGCGCTCGGTGCTCCCCGACTACAGCGAGTGGATGCACGCCGGTGTCGATCCGCGCGCCGAGGCGGACGCGATCACGGCGGGGCTCGCACGCGCAGGGTACGAGGCGCACGCGCGGATCGAGGGCGAAGCCTGGGTCGCGATCGACGCCCGGCGTGGCGAGGAGCGCGCGATCCGCGTGGTCACGTCGCGCGGCGCGGCGCTGGTGCTCGACTCGCACGAGGCGGATCGCGTGCGGGTGCGACACGGCGAGATCGAGCTCGTCCCGCCGCCGCGCGCGCCCAGCCACGATCTCGACGGCGACGGCCACGACGAGATCGTCGTCGCGCGCGTCATCGAGGGGCGCACGTGCATGCTGCCGTTCCGGATCGATGCCGAGGGCGCGATCGCGCCGGTGCCGCCCGACTACGGCGAGCTCGCGGACGAGCACGTGTGCATCGAGTCGTTCCGGGACGTCGACGGGAACGAGCGCATCGAGGGCATCGCCGTGCTCCGCGCGCGCGCGCTGACGCGCGGCGACGTCCCGGAGGTCGAGGTGCCGCTCGAGCTCGACGAGCACCATCGATTCCGCGTCGGTCCGCCCCCGGTGCGGTGGGTCGAGGAGCAACGCCGCGCCCGCGACGAAGAGCTCGCGGCAGCGCTGCAGGACGCGGATCCCGAGCGCGTGTACCGGATCGCGATCGAGCTCGCGATGCTCGCGCGCGTGAGCGGTGGCGACCGTGACGCGCAGATCACCGCGTTCGACGGCGCGATCTCGCGCGTGGTGCTCACCGAGGCGATCGCGCGCGACGTGCGCATCGCGCGCGACGTGATCGCGCGCAGCTGGGATCAGCCGAGCTGATCGAGGAACGCGAGCACCGCGCTGGTGAACGCGTCGTTGTCGTCGCCCGCGACCATGTGCCCGACCTCGCGCACGTCCTGCCACCGGGCGCGCGGCGCGATCGAGACGAGCTCCCGCGCGAGCTCCTCGGAGACCACGTCGCTGTGCCCACCGCGCAGGAGGAGCAGCGGCACGTCGAGCACGCGCGCTGCGTCGTGCAAGCGCGCGCCGTCGAGGATCGCGTCGACCTCGAGCCGCTCGAGCAGCCGAGGGTCCCAGTGCCACATCCAGCGCCCGTCCTCACGCTGCCGGAGCACGCGATGGAGCCCTTCGATCGTCGGCGCCGCGCGGCGATGCGGCAGGTAGCGCGCGATCGCGGCGCGCGCCTCGTCGAGCGAGTCGAACCCGTCCTGCGTCGAGCGCATGAACCCGACGATGCGCTCGACGCCCTCCCCTCGCGCGCGGAGCGCGATGTCGACCAGCACGAGCGCGCGCACCGGGCGCGCTCGCTCCGACGCGACGAGCAGCGACACGATCCCACCGAGCGACGCGCCGACGAGCACCGGGGCCCGCGACGTCTCCGCGGCGAGCGCGTCGACGAGCGCGCATCCGTCCTCGACGAACGCGTCGATGCCGTAGTCGCCGTCGGACGGGCGCCCGCTCTCGCCGTGACCGCGCAGATCGGGCGCCCAGACCCGATGTCCGCGCGACGCGAGCGCGTCCGCCGTGCGGCCCCACGACGCGCCGGTCTGCCCTCCTCCGTGCAGGAGGAGCACGCCCGTGCCCTCGCTGGGCCCCGACGCGCGCACGTGGAGCACGACACCGCTCGGCGTCTCGACCTCCATCGCTTACCTCGATGGGTCTAAGTTGCATGGCTACCTCGACCGGTCAAGGTAAGCGGCGATGACGCGGCAACGGCTCCCTCCCGATCAGGCGCGCGAGCGCATCCTCGACGCGGCGGAGAAGCGCCTGCGCGACGGCGGGCTCGACGCAGTGCGCGTGCAGTCGATCGCGCGCGACCTCGGGATCACGGACGCCGCGATCCACCACCACTTCGAGGGAAGGCAGGGCCTGCTCGAAGCGCTGCTGCGTCGCAGCGGGCGTCGCCTGAAGGAGAGCCTGCGAGCGATCGACGCCGCCGATCCCGACGTGATCGTCGAGAAGATGGCGCAGGCGTACGACGACGAAGGGCTCGCCGAGCTCGCGATGTGGCTGCACCACGCGGGCTGGCGCGAGGGCGGCTCGGGCACGCTGAGCGCGCTCGTCGAGACGGCGCACGCGGCGCGCGAGCGATGCGGCGTGCGCGTGGAGCTCGAGGACACGGCGCGCGCGATCGCGTGGCTGCACCTGACGCTCGCGACCGAGCCGCTCTTCGGAGGCGCGGTGCTGCGCAGCGTGGGGCTCTCGTCGGCGAAGGCGAGCCGCGGCGCGCAGCGCGCGTGGGTCGCCGAGGCGATGCGGCGCCTGTTGTTCGGCGGCACGCGTTGAGGCGCGCGTCAGCGATCCGCGCCCGCGAGCGCGATGACGTGCACCTCCAGCGCGCCCGCTTCGCGGAGCGCGCGTGCCGCGTCGGCGAAGGTCGCGCCCGTGGTGCGCACGTCGTCGATCACGAGCACGCGGCGTCGTGACCCGCGAATACGCGCGACGAAGCAGCCGCGCACGTTGTTCGCGCGATCCGCAGCGCCGAGCCCCGCTTGGGCGGGCGTGTCGCGCGTCCTCCGGAGCGCGCCGGCGTCGAGCGGGACGCCGAGCCGTGACGCGACCGGCGCGGCGAGGAGCGCCGCTTGGTTGAAGCCGCGCTCGCGCAGGCGCTTCGGGTGCAGCGGGATCGGCACGACGGCGTCGATGCGTCCCGCGAACGGCGCGCACGCATCCGCGAGGAGCGCGCCGAGCGCGGCGACGTGATCGGTGCGCCGCGCGTACTTGAGCCGGCGCAGCGCATCGGCCATCGGGCCGCCGAACTCGTACGCCGCGTTGGCGCCGCGATCGGGCGTGAGGCGCTCGATCAGCACGTCGCACGCGCCACACAACGCGTTCACGCCCGGAGGGAGATCGAGATCGCACCCCGGGCACGTCCGCGGTGCGAGCAGATCGAGCAGACCGTTCCACGCGACGTCGAGCATGGCGCGCTCGTCGGGCCGAGCGCCGCGTGCGTTGCGATCAGTGCGAGTACGGCTCGTTCCGCAGGATCGTGAACGCGCGGTAGATCTGCTCCGCGAGGAACAGCCTCGCGAGGCGGTGCGGCAGGATCATGTCGCTCAGCGAGAGCTTCAGATCCGCCGTGTCCGACACGCTCTTCGGCAGTCCGTACGAGCCGCCGATCACGAACGCGAGCGCGGGCACCGCGCCGATCTCGCACTGCTCGACGTAGCGCGCGAACTTCTCGCTCGTCATGCGCCGGCCCTCGACCTCGAGCGCGACCACGCGCGCGCGCGCCGGGATCGCCTTGCGGAAGCGCGCCTCGACCTCGGACGTGCTGCCGTCCTCGAGCTCGATCTCGTCGAGCTTCGCGTAGCGCTTGATGCGCTTCTCGTAGTCGTCGATCGCGTCGCGCAGGCCGCGCTCCTTCACGCGGCCCACGGCGATGATCGCGATCTTCATCCGCGCGACGCGGGCGCCGGACCGGGCACCGTCACGCGCGCGGCGTCGATCCAGAGCGACTCGAGGTCGTAATAGCCACGCACGTCGTGGTGGAAGATGTGGACGACGACGTCGCCGAAATCCATGAGCACCCACGCGCCGCCGGGCAGACCCTCGACGCCGAGGCACTTGTTCTTGGTCTTCTGCTCGACGTCCTCCGCGATGCCGCGCGCGAGCGCGTTCACCTGACGATCGCTCGTGCCGCTCATCACGACGACGTAGTCCGCGTAGTCGACCTTGCCCGCGACGTCGATGATCTCGACGTTCACGGCCTTCTTGTCGAGCGCCGCCTCGGCCACCGCGAGCGCCACGCCGCGCGCGACTTCGTTCGCGCTCGGCGCCGCCTTCGGAGCGGCCTTGGTGCGCGTCGTGCGCGTCTTCGGCGCGGCGGGCTTGCTCGCTGCCTTCTTCGTCGTCGTCTTCTTGGTCGCGGCCGTCTTCGTCGCCGCCGTCTTCGTCGCGGCCTTCTTCGTCGCGGTCTTCTTCGTGCCGCTCGCCCCGTTGCCCGTCTTCTTGCGCGCCGTCGCCACTCGATTGCTCCAATTCGTCCGCGCGCGTCAGCCGCGGACCTGCCCTTCACCGTACGCGATCCACTTCCGCGTGCAGAGCTCTTCGAGGCCCATCGGGCCGTAGGCGTGCAGCTTCGTGGTCGAGATGCCCATCTCGGCGCCGAGCCCGAGCTCGCCGCCGTCGTTGAACCGCGTCGACGCGTTCACGAGCACGCAGCTCGCGTCGACCTCGCGGATCCATCGCTGCGCGTGATCGTAGCGCCGCGTGACGATCGCCTCGGTGTGCAGCGAGCCGTGCTTCGCGACGTGCGCGAGCGCGCCGTCGATGCCGTCCACCACCGCGACCGAGAGCACGAGGTCGAGGTACTCCGCGTCCCAGTCCTCGTCCGTCGCTTCCTTCATGTCGGGCGCGAGCGCGCGGGCGCGCGCGTCACCGCGCAGCTCGACCTTCGCGGCCGTCATCGCGCGCGCGACGCGCGGCACGAACTCCTTCGCGCACGCGGCGTCGACGAGCAGCGTCTCCATCGCGTTGCACACGCCGGGGCGCTGCACCTTCGCGTTGAGCGCGATCTTCTCCGCGAGCTCGAGGTCCGCGTCGCCGTCGACGTAGACGTGACACACGCCCTTGTAGTGCTGGATGACCGGCACCGTCGCGTTCTCGCTGACGTACCGGATGAGCCCCTCACCTCCGCGCGGGATCAGCAGATCGAGCACGCCGCTCAGCTTCACCATCACGGCGAGCGCGGCGCGATCCGTCGTCGGGATCAGCGTCACCGCGGCCGGGTCGAGGCCTTCTTCTTCCAGGGCGCGCGCGAAGAGCTGCGCGATCGCCGCGTTGCTCCGCGCCGCTTCCGAGCCGCCGCGCAGCAGCACCGCGTTGCCGCTCTTCAGGCAGAGCGCCGCGGCCTCGGCGGTCACGTTGGGGCGCGACTCGTACACGATGCCGACGAGTCCGAGCGGCACCTTCATGCGCCCCACGAGCAGCCCGTTCGGGCGGCGCACCATCTCGTCGATGCTGCCCACCGGATCGGCCGCACGCGCGATCTCCTCGCACGCGAGCGCCATCTTCTCGATGCGCGGGCCGTCGAGCGTGAGCCGATCGATCATCGCGGCCGAGAGCCCGGCCGCCTTGCCGCGCTCCACGTCGGCGCGGTTCGCCTCGATCAGCGCGGGCGTGGACTCGCGGAGCAGCCGCGCCGCCCGCCCGAGCGTGGCGTTCTTGCGCTGCGTGCTCGCGATCGCGATCGCACGTCCGGCCTGCTTGGCGCGCTCGGCGAGGCGCCGCACCTCGGTCGCGAGCCCGTTGTCGGTCTCCACGCGCGCGAACCTAGCACAACGGTCCGGCCTCGCTGCGTCCCCGCCGACGCGCCTCTGCGCAAGGATCTGCGCACCTGGTTTCGCACGGAGCGCCTTGAAATCGGGCGATCTCGCGTCACAACCTCACCGCCTTCGGCGTCCTCGGGGCGCTGATCACGCGCGGAAGAACACGATGGAACCGAGCCAGACCGCCCCCTCCGAGCGTCCCCTCGCTGCGTCGCAGCGCGTCGCGCCCGATGCCTGGCCGCCTGGTCGTCGCAGCGCGAAGGAGCTCCTCGCCGCGGCGAAGGAGTTCGGCAAGGAGGACCGCGCGCGCAGCTGGTTCCACGTCGTCGAGACGTTCGGCGTGCTCGCTGCGCTCTCGGCGACGACGATCGCCGCGCCGTGGCTCGTGGTGCGCGTGATCGCCGCCGTGGTGATGGGGCTGACGATCGTCCGCGCGTTCATCCTCTACCACGACTACATGCACAACTCGCTGCTCCGCGGCTCGAAGGTCGCGAAGTGGATCATGTACGGGTTCGGCGTGTACGTGCTGACGCCGCCCAACGTCTGGCGCCAGACCCACAACTATCATCACGCGAACACCGCGAAGATCGTCGGCTCGCACGTCGGCTCGTACCTGATGGTCACGACCGAGATGTGGAAGCAGATGACGCCCACGCAGCGCCTCGTCTACAAGGCGTACCGTCATCCGCTGACCATCTTCTTCGCGTACTTCACCGTGTTCTTCTACGGGATGTGCGTGAGCTCGTTCCTGCGGAACCCGAAGAAGAACTGGGACTCGGCGCTCGCGGTCGTGCTGCACGTCGCCGCGTGGATCGCGCTGATCGCGCTCGCGGGCTTCGAGGTGTTCTTCGTCGCGTACTTCCTCCCGCTCTTCGTCGCGACGATGAGCGGCGCGTACCTCTTCTACGCGCAGCACGACTTCCCCGAGATGCACGTGCAGCCGCGCGAGACGTGGGAGTACACGCGCGCGGCGCTCGAGAGCTCGAGCTACATGAAGACCGGGCCCGTGATGGCGTGGTTCACCGGGAACATCGGCTACCACCACGTGCATCACCTCAACCCCGGCATCCCGTTCTATCGGCTGCCCGAGGCGATGGCGTCGATCCCCGAGCTGCAGAGCCCGAAGGGCACGACCTCGCTGCACCCGCGCGACATCGTCGCGTGCTTCCGGGCGAAGCTGTGGGACGCGGAGCAGAGCCGCATGGTCGGGTACCCCGAGGGGACCTGATCGCATCGAGACGAGCGCTCGCGCTCCGGCGCCCTCTCCGCTCGAGTCGAGATGAGATCTCGGGCCTCGGCGCCCTCTCCGTTCGAGTCGAGATGAGATCTCGGCCTCTCGACGCCCTCTCCGTTCGAATCGAGACGAGATCTCGGCCCTCGACGCCTTCTCCGTTCGAAACGAGATGACGATCCGAGGCTCCGACGCCTTCTCCGTTCGAAACGAGATGAGATCTCGGGCCTCGACGCCCTCTCCGTTCGAATCGTGACAACGATCCGGGGCTCCGACGCCTTCTCCGTCGAATCGAGATGAGATCCCGGGCCTCGGCGCCCGCTCCGTCCGAATCCTGACGGCGATCCGGGCGCGCGAGCGCGCGTGAGTCCTCTCGTCCTGCGTGCACGGGGCGCGTGGTAACTCCCCGCGCATATGACGACCGCTCGCACGATCCGCGCGCCGCGCGGCACGACGCTGCGCTGCAAGGGATGGGCGCAGGAAGCCGCGCTGCGCATGCTGATGAACAACCTCGATCCCGAGGTGGCCGAGCGCCCCGAGGACCTCGTGGTCTACGGCGGCACCGGCAAGGCGGCGCGCAGCTGGGAAGCGTTCGACGTGATCGTGCGCGAGCTCGAGCGGCTCGGCGACGACGAGACGCTGCTCGTGCAGAGCGGCAAGGCGGTCGGGAAGTTCCGCACGCACGCGGACGCGCCGCGGGTGCTGATCGCGAACTCGCTGCTCGTGCCGAAGTGGGCGACGTGGGAGGAGTTCCGCCGCCTCGAGGCGATGGGCCTGACGATGTTCGGCCAGATGACGGCCGGCTCGTGGATCTACATCGGCACGCAGGGGATCCTGCAGGGCACGTACGAGACCTTCGTCGCCGCGGGCGTGCAGCACTTCGGTGGCCAGCAGAGTGGTGGCAAGCAGAGTGGTGGCCCGTGGAAGGGCCGCTGGATCCTGAGCGCAGGGCTCGGCGGCATGGGCGGCGCGCAGCCGCTCGCCGCGACGATGGCGGGCGCGTGCTTCCTCGGCGTCGAGATCGATCCGTCGCGCGCCGAGAAGCGGAAGAAGGACCGCTACGTCGATCGCATCACGTCCTCGCTCGACGAGGCGCTCGCGTGGATCGACGAAGCGCGCAAGAAGGGTGACGCGCTCAGCGTCGCGCTCGTCGCGAACGCAGCGGACGTCTACCCCGAGCTCGTCGCGCGCGGCATCACGCCCGACTTCGTGACCGAGCAGACCGCGGCGCACGATCCGCTCGTCGGCTACGTCCCGCCGGGGCTCACGCTCGATCAAGCGGCCGCGCTGCGCCGCGACGATCCCGAGTCGTACGTCGCGCGCGCGAAGCAGGGCATGGCGATCGAGGTGCGCGCGATGCTCACGATGGTCGAGCGCGGCGCGTTCGCCTGCGACTACGGGAACAACATCCGCGCGCACGCGAAGGACGTCGGCGTCGAGCGCGCGTTCGACATCCCGGGCTTCGTGCCGGCGTACGTGCGGCCGCTCTTCTGCGAAGGAAAGGGCCCGTTCCGCTGGGTCGCGCTGAGCGGCGATCCCGAGGACATCGAGGTGACGGATGCGGCGGTGAAGGAGGTCGTGCCGAACGATCCGCACCTGCACCACTGGCTCGACATGGCCGAGGAGCGCATCGCGTATCAGGGCCTGCCCGCGCGCATCTGCTGGCTCGGGTACGGCGACCGTCATCGTGTCGGGCTGAAGTTCAACGAGCTCGTGCGCACCGGGAAGGTGAAGGCGCCGATCGTCATCGGTCGTGATCACCTCGACTGCGGATCGGTCGCGAGCCCGAACCGCGAGACCGAGGCGATGAAGGACGGCAGCGACGCGATCGCCGACTGGGCGATCCTCAACGCGCTCGTGAACACGTCGTCGGGCGCGACGTGGGTGAGCGTCCATCACGGCGGCGGCGTGGGCATCGGGTACTCGCTGCACGCGGGCATGGTCGTCGTCGCCGATGGCACCGACGCGGCGGCGAAGCGGCTCGAGCGCGTGCTCACGAGCGATCCCGGCATGGGCGTGATCCGCCACGCGGACGCCGGCTACGAGATCGCGATCGACACCGCCGAGAAGAAGGGCGTGCACGTCCCGCATCGGTCGCGATGACGCACGATCTCGTCATCCGGAACGCGCACGTCGTGACGTGCGCGGGCGCGGGCCCGAGCGCGAAGGAGCGCCTCGGGATCGTGCCCGACGGCGCGATCGCGATCCGTGGAGATCGCATCGCGTGGATCGGCGCGGACGCGGATCGACCGCGCGATGCGGCGCGCGAGATCGATGCCGGGCGGCGGGTGGTGCTGCCGGGGCT
This sequence comes from Sandaracinus amylolyticus, assembly GCF_000737325.1. NCBI lineage: Bacteria > Pseudomonadati > Myxococcota > Polyangiales > Sandaracinaceae > Sandaracinus > Sandaracinus amylolyticus. Next base: position 4,389,210 of record NZ_CP011125.1, on the reverse strand, counting down.
CGTCGACGCGCACACGCACCTCGTGTTCGCGGGGACGCGCATCGACGAGCTCGCGCGGAAGATGGCGGGCGAGGACTATCGCGCGATCGCCGCGTCGGGCGGTGGGATCGCGGCGAGCGTGCGCGCGACGCGCGCGGCGAGCGAGGACGAGCTCTTCGCGCGCGCGAAGGCGCGTGCCCTCGCGATGCGCGCGTGCGGCACGACGACGGTCGAGGTGAAGAGCGGGTACGGGCTCGACCTCGCGACCGAGACGCGCCTGCTCGCGGTGGGTCGACGCCTCGCGCGCGAAGGCGTGGTGAGCACGACGACGACGTTCCTCGGTGCGCACGCGATCCCGCCCGAGCGCGCGGGCGATCGCGAGGGCTATCTGCGCGACGTGATCGACGTGATGATCCCCGCGATCGCCGAGGCGAAGCTCGCGGACGCGTGCGACGTGTACCTCGACGAGAACGCGTTCACGCGCGACGAGGCCGGCCGCGTGCTCTCGGCGGCGAAGGCGCGCGGATGGTTGCTCAAGGCACACATCGGACAGTTCCGTGATCTCGGCGGCGCGGAGCTGCTCGCGGAGCTCGGCGCGCTCAGCGGCGATCACCTCGAGGACGTGTCGGACGCGGGGCTGCGCGCGATGGCTTCGGCCGGCGTGCGCGCGGTGCTGCTCCCGGGTGCGTGGCGGACGCTGCGCCAGAAAGCGCCCGACGCTGCGCGGATGCGCGCCCACGGCGTCGCGATGGTCGTCGCGACGGACTGCAACCCGGGCACCTCGGCGTGCGTCGATCTGCCGCTCTGTGCGGCGCTCGCGGTGCGCGACGCAGGGCTCACGCTCGAAGAGGCGCTCCTCGCGATCACCGTCGAGGCCGCGGGCGCGCTGGGGCTCGCGGATCGCGGCCGGATCGCGGTCGGCGCGCGCGCCGATCTCGCGTGTTACGACGAGTCCGATCCGCGCGCGCTCGCGTACGCGCTGGGCGGAACCCGCGCACGCTGGATCGCGCTCGGCGGACGCGTGATCGAAGACGCGGATCGGACCGGACACGATCGCGCCCTCTGGTAGAATCGCACTCGTGTCCGACCTCGAGCTGCACGAGATCGACTACGAAGCCGCTTACTCCGGTTACCTCGATCGCTTCTCCAAGCGCTTCGGCGAACGTCCCGAGGGCGCGTTCGTCAAGTTCGGCAAGCACATGGTCCAGAAGCTCCCGCGCGGCGAGTTCCCGCGGCGGCTCGATCACTACGTGCAGCTGCACCGCGCGGTGAAGGACATGCTCGAGACGGGCTCGACCATCAGCGACGCGCTGGTGCTCGACTTCGTCGAGGCGAGCGCGTGGATCGGCATCCAGGCGCCGGACATGTACTCGATGTTCCGCGGTGAGCTGGGCGATCCGAAGCTCGCTGCGCCGAACCTCGACACCACGGTCGATCACCGGATCTCGACGCAGCGCACGCTTCCCTCGAGCGAGGACCCGCTGCGCTCGACCGCGCGCGATCTGCCGTCGTCGCGCGAGCGCTCGCCGATGACGAGCAGCAGCGAGCTGCGCGCCGATCTGACCGAGCCCGAGATCCACGTCGGCGGCTCCGCGGACGAATGAGCTGCGACATACTCGCGGCATGACACAGTCCGTTCGCGCCCGTGTGATCGCCGGTGCGCTCTTCCTCGTCACGGCCGCGCTCGGCAGTGGCTGCGATCTGACGACGAAGCACTGGGCCGAGGAGACGCTCCGCGACGTGCCCGGGCAGACGCTCTCGCTGATCGCGCCGCACGTCGACCTCACGCTGCGCTTCAACGAGGGCACGGCGTTCAGCGTCGTGCGCGATCTCGGCGCGGCGCGCGCGGTGCTCGGCGGGCTCGCGCTGGTCGTGGCGATCGCGCTCTTCGTGATGGCGATCCGCTCGCCCGAGAGCCGCATGCGCGCGCTCGCGCTCGGCCTCGTCGCGGGCGGAGCGATCGGCAACGGGCTCGATCGCATCACGCGCTCGGGCGTCGTCGACTTCGTCGAGATCCACTATCCGTGGGGCGGCAGCTGGCCCGCGTTCAACGTCGCCGACGTGCTCGTCGCGGTCGGCGCCGCGCTGCTGATCCTCGATGGGTGGCGCGCCGCGCGCGCACATCAGTCGGCGGGCACGCCGGGGATCGGATAGCCGCGCCACAGCCAGAGCAGCGTCTCGGGGAGCGTCTGCCGCACCACGCGTCGATCGACGTGCCCCGCGTCCTCCGACCAGAGGAAGCGGTAGTGGTAGCCACGCTCCTCGAGCACGTCGGACATGCGGCGGTTCGCGTCCATCCAGTCGTGCAGTCCGTCGCTCCCGAAACGCAGATCGTTCTCGCCGACCTGCAGGAACACGCGGATCGGCTTCACCGCTTCGTCGCGGATCATGTGCTCGTGGTACTCCCACGCGCCGCGCGGGTGCTCGTCGTCGCGGTGCTGCGCGACGAACGTGCCCGAGTACGTGAGCACGCGTCGATAGAGCTCGGGATGGAACCACGCCATCGTGAAGGCGCACGCGCCGCCCGAGCTGCCGCCCATCGTCGCGCGACCTTCGGGGTCGCTCGTGAGGCGTAGATCCGGGTAGTCCGCGCGGATGTCGGGGCGCATCGGGATCAGCGGCAGGACCTCGGTCTCGATGAAGCGCGTGTAGTGATCGGACACGCGATCGTACTCGAGGCCTCGCTCGCTCCCCGGGCCGTCGCCCGGGCCCGGATTGATGAAGATGCCGACGACGTGCGGGAGTCGGCCCTGATGGATCAGCGTGTCGAGGGCGGCGGTGACGTCGGCGACGTAGCCGCCGCCGTCCTGGATCACCATGAACGGCGCGTCGGTGCCGTTCACGTACTGGCGCGGGACGTAGATCCAGAGATCGCGCGTGTAGCGACCGGTGACGCCGGGATAGATCTCGCTGTCCTCCGACTGCATCGAGAAGCGGTACACGCGGCCGCGCGGCGCGTCGTCGGGGACGCGCATCTCGGGCGCGTCGGCGTAGCTCGGGCCGATCGTGAAGTCGCCGTCGCCCTCGGTGCCGGGATCCATCACGGTCGGCGGCGGCGGGCCGGCGTCGATCGTCGGCGTCGAGGCATCTTCGTCGGGGACGAACGCGTCGATCGTCGCTGCATCGCTCGGCGCACCGGCATCGCGTGGAGGCGCGGGTGTCGCGGCGTCCTCCGCGCGCGGGAGGTCGCCTCCGAGATCACCGACGCATGCCGCGAGGAGGAGCGCACAGACCGGAGCGAAGCGGGCGAAGCACGCGGCGACGTCGTTCAAAGGGCCTCCTGCGCGAGCGCGCGCGTGTCGCGCTCAGCAGGTCGCGTGCCCTCGTCGCGCGCGTGGTGCCGCGAGGCGCCGGCCCTGTTTTCGGCGGATTCTCGGAGCGATCACCGCGAGGTCGAGCGGAGCGCGGCGCGCGCCTCGGCGCACCGCGTGCTCCGCTCCGCGATCAGATCCCGCGCGGCACCGTCTCGAGGTTCTCGATCTGATCGAGCGCCCAGCGGATCAGCGCGCTGCGCGTCATGCGGCGGTGGCCGCGCGCCTTGAGCGCGGCGACCTTCTCGTCGAGGCGCGCGAGGTCTTCCTTGTACATCGAGATGCAGATGATCTCGTAGTGGTCGGGCTTCGGCTTCTGGACGCGCTTGCGCTTGCCGCTGCTCGGCTCGGCCTCGGGCGTGGTCTTCGCGACCGTCCGGGACGGCGTCTCGGCGCGATAGAACGTCTCGCGCAGGACCTCGCGCACTTCTCCGTCGTCGAACAGCTCGCGCACGGCGCGCGCGTGAGGATCGGCTGCCATCGTCACGACTCCTTCAGCTGGCGGCCAGGGCGACCTCGCCGGTGTGCCCCTCGTGGCGGTCGAGCAGGCGCGTGTCGCCGCGGAGGCGTCGCACGTGCTCGACGAGGACCGAGTAGTCGAGCGCGCCGTGGCTGTCGGGCGCGTACTCGAAGATCGTCTGCTTGGCGCTCGGCGCCTCGCGCAGCTTGGTGTTCACGCGGATCGGCGGCAGGCAGCGCTCGCCGAAGTGATCCTGGAGCGCCGAGACCGAGTCGCGCGCGATCTTGTTGCGCACGTCGTAGAACGTCGGGAGCACGCCGAGCAGCGCGACGTCGTGCTTGAGCAGCTCACGCACGTGCTTGAGCGTGCGCAGCACCTGCTTCACGCCGACGAGCGAGAGGTAGTCGCACGAGACCGGCACGAGGATGCTGTCCGCGTAGACGAGCGCGTTCTGGTTCATCAGCGAGAGCGCGGGCGCGCAGTCGAGCACGACGACGTCGTAGCCCGTGACGCGATCCCCGAGGCGCTCGCGCATCACGCGATCACGATTGGGGCGCGTCGCGAGGTGGAGCTCGGCGGCCGCGAGCAGCTCGTTGGAGGTCAACACGTGCAGGCGATCGTCGACGGGCACCGCGGCGTCCATCGCGTTCACGCCGTGGACGAGCACGTGATAGAGCGTCTTCTCGCCGCGGATGCCGAGCGACGCGCCGACGTTGCCCTGACCGTCGGCGTCGACGAGCAGGACCTTGTTGCCCGCGGCGGCGAGACCGGCCGCGAGGTTCACCGCCGTCGTCGTCTTGCCGGTGCCGCCCTTGTGGTTGAACACCGCGATGCGTCGCGGTCCGCTCGCGACGGGCGCGCCCGCGCGGTTCACGCGCAGCACGCCGGCGCGCGCCGCGTTGCGGCACTCCATCGTGCAGAAGTGCGTCGGTGCGCCGTCCTTCACCTGCACCTGGAACGGGTACTCGAGCGTGAAGCCCTTCCCGCACACGTCGCACTTGCAGCCTGAAGCATCGGCGCCTGCGCCAGCGGCGCTCGTCGCGGTGGTACCCACGGACGAGTAGCCGAGGCTCGCCTGCTGACAGCCCTGCGAGCAGAAGTAGTGGAAGGTCCCGTGCTCCTCGCGCACCTGGTAGCGGAAGCGGACCTGGAACGAGCGCTCGCACACGGAGCACGTCGAGAGCGGTGTGTCGACCACGCGCGTCTCTCCTCGAGGTGGCGGCGCGCGACCCGTTCGTGCGCCTCGCACCCGGATGCCGGAACGCGCGCGAGAAATCAAAAAAGTGACGAGCCCGCGTGCGAGACTCTCGACATGCGCGGTCTCTGGATTGTCCTCGCACCGCTCATCGCGAGCTGCGGCGCCTCGTCGACCCGGATCGCGACGCCGCACACCGCGAGCTTCCCGACCGAGCTGCACGGCTTCCGCTTCGGCATGAATGTCGACGAGGCACACGCAGCGTGCGCGGGCGAGTGGCACGCGACCGACGTGATGGCCGCCGACCCGGCGCACGGGCTGCCGCGCGCTCGCTCCGCGTTCTGCACGCCGCCGCTGCGCGAGTGGTCGATCGATCTCGATCTCCGCGGAGATCCCGAACGGCTCGCGGTCATCGGCGAGACCCGCAGCGGCTCCGATGCGGCGGACGCGCGCGGCGCGCTCGACACCGCGCGACGCGAGCTCGAAGCGAGCTACGGCGCGCCGACGCGCGTACGCCGCGGTGCGTACTACGAGTGGGAGATCGAGGGCGGTCGGATCGCGCTCGTGCGACACGCGCCATCGCCGTGCGGTCTCGCGCCCGGCTGGGCGATCTCCGTGGTCTACGAGCCCTCGCGGTGAGACCGCGCGACGCCGTCGCCAACCCCGCGACAGCACGCGCTCCGCGCGCGTCTGCGCGGTCCCGGATCGGCCGCTGATTCGGCACCGCAGACGCCCGCAGCGCCGGATCCGCCGCTGATTCGGCACCGCCGCCGCCTTCCGACCCGCCGACCACGAAGACGATCGTCTCTCTTTTCTCCGCGCTCGAGCGCGGAGCTGGCGACGTGGTGCTCCTCTTCTTCCTGCTCTCCTCGACGGGTCGAATTCGGTAGGGTTCCGCCCCCAAGGAGGATCGATGCTCGAGCTCGAAGGGCTCCACGTGATCGTGACGGGCGGCGCAGGCGCGCTCGGGACCGCAGTGACGCGACGGCTGGTCGAGCTCGGCGCGCGCGTGCACGTGCCTGCGTTCGACGAGGCGGAGGCGCAGCGCTTCGCGCTCGCGTCGGACCCGCGCGTGTCGGTGCGCGTCGGGTTCGATCTCAGCGACGAGGTGCAGGTCGAGCGCTTCTACGCGCACGCGCCGTCGATCTGGGCGTCGATCCAGCTCGCCGGGTCGTTCTCGGGCGGCGGCATCGTCGAGACCACGCCCACGACGCTGCGCCGTCTGCTGAGCTCGAACGCGATCAGCAGCTACCTGTGCTGCCGCGAAGCGGTGAAGCGCATGCGCGAGCAGGACGGACGCGGAGGTCGCCTGGTGAACGTCGCCGCGAAGCCCGCGCTCGTGCCCAGCGCGAACGTGTCGGCGTACGCAGCCGCGAAGGGCGCGGTCGCAGCGCTCACGCAGTCGCTCGCGGAGGAGCTCCGACCCGAGGGCATCTGGGTGAACGCCGTGGTTCCGTCCACGCTGGACACGCCCGTGAACCGCGCCGCGATGCCGAGCGCCGACTTCACGCAGTGGCCGAGCGTCGAGGACGTCGCGGAGACGATCGTGTTCCTCGCGTCGCCGCGCAACCGCACCACGAGCGGGGCGTTGATCCCGGTCTACGGGCGCGCCTAGGAGCGATGGACATGACCACGAAGAACGCCCCTCCCCTCCAGCTCGTCGCGCCGTTCCTCGAGGCGACGAAGGACGAAGCGCCGGCGCTCGCCGAGCAGATCGCGGCGCTCGACGATCGCGGCCAGCGCCAGCTCGCAGGAGTGCTCGGCCGCTTCGGCGGCGGCGCGCGCCACGAGCTCCACGCGGGTGATCGCGTGCTCGCGCGTCGCCTGCTCGCGCCGCTGCGCCACGTCGACGCGGATGCGCTCGAGACGCTCAACAAGATCCTCGACTACCTCGATCTCGATGCGAACGGGCGCCTCGACGAGGACGAGATGACGCGCTGTGCGGAAGCGATCGAGCACTTCGCGCGGCTCGTCCCGCCCGCGCATCAGGTGAGCCGCGCCGAGCTCGAGACGCTGCGACGCGTGCTGCGCGCGCTCGACGCCAACGACGATCACCGGCTCGACGCGAAGGAGCGCGACGCGTTCTTCGAGGGCGTGCGCGACCCCGAGGCGCTCGTCGCGCGCCTCGAGGCCGATGGTCGCCTGACGCGCGCGTGAAGGCTCAGGGAACGATCGTGCGGTGGACGACCACGGGCCCGGTGCCGTCGCTGCACACGACGGTCGGCTGCGTCGTCTCGAAGCGCACGGTCTCGCGCTCGTACGCGTAGGTCAGCGGCACGCGCAGCGCGACCGCGTCGGAGGGCTCGACGACCATGATCGTCGGGCTCGTCGTCGCGGTGCGCCCGGTGCACGCGAAGAGCCCGGCCGCGTCGAGGATCTGCCAGGTGCCCGCGTTCGTGTCGCTCTGCGTCTCGAACATCACGACGACGCGACCGCGCCGCACGAACGACTCGAGCGCGCGGCTCCAAGCGGCGCCCCACTCGCGCAGCTCCGCGTCCGTCGACGTGCTCTGCGCGTAGATCACGAACGCGTCGGCGTCGGCGAGCTCGTACGGCACCTCGGCGGGGTGCTCGACGACGATGCGATCCCACGTGCGCCCGATGTTGTTCGCGACGAGCTGGATCGCCGCGTCGGTGCCGAGGCGCGACGCGCGCGTCGAGCCGCCCTCGAACACGACCACGCGCGCCGGGCTGCCTCGCGCGAGGAACACGGCGTTGCCGGCGAGGCGGCGCATGCCCGAGCGGCTCGAGACGTAGTCGTGGCCGATCGCGACGACGTGGCCCGCGAGCGCGTCGGAGCACTCGCCGTCGATGCAGATGCCCGACGCACAGACGACGCCGCAGCCGCCGCAGTTGTCGGGATCGCTCGACACGTCGATGCAGCGCGCGCCGCAGCGCACGAGCGGCGCGTCGCACGTCGCGGTGCACACGCCGTCGGCGCAGACCTCGCCGGCCTCGCACACGATGTCGCAGCCACCGCAGTGGATCGGGTCGGTGCGGCCGTCGACGCACATGCCGTCGCACTCGATCTCGCCGAGGTCGCAGCCCATCGGGCCGCCGCCGTCGCCCATCGAGCCGTCGCCCGTCGATGCGTCGTCGACCGCGCCGTCCTCGACCGCGCCGTCCTCCATCGCGCCGTCGATCGCGGAGTCGCGCTCCTGCGTGCCGCCCTCCGGGATCCGGCGGCCCGCATCGCCGTCGATCGGGACCTCGGCGTCGAGCTCGTCGTCGCCCGCGTCGCCCGCATCGCGCACGCCGGCGTCCATGCCGCCCGCGTCCATCCCCGCGGCGCACTCGAGCTCGGTCGTGCAGCGATCGCCGCAGCGCACGAGCCCGTCCGCGCACTCCGCGCCGACGATCGCGTCGCACCCGATCAGCGTCGCGAGCAGCGCGATGACCAGACCCGCACGCATCACGGCGTCTCTCCTTCCGGCGGCCCGCTGCGCGCGACCACGACGAACTCCACGCGACGGTTGCGCGCGTGCGCTTCCTCGGTGTCGCGGGTGTCGCGCGGTCGCTGCGTGCCGTAGCCGACGACCTCGATGATCTCGCTCGGCATCCCGAGCTCCACGAGCTCGTCGCGCACGTGCTCGGCGCGACGCTCGCTGAGCTCCTGGTTGTACTCGGCGTCGCCGCGCGTGTCGGCGTGGCCCTCGACGCGCACGCGCATCCACTCGGGGTGCTGCCTGTAGAGCTCGACGATCGCGGCGAGCACCGGCTGCGCCGAGTGCTTCACGCGCGCGCGCTGGAAGTCGAAGAGCACCGTCTCCTCGAGCACGATGCGATCGTCGATCATCTGGATGAGGCCCTCGTCGGGGCAGCCGTCGTCGTCGTCGACGCCGTTGACCACCTCGGCCTCGTTGGGGCACGCGTCGCGCGGATCGAGGAACCCGTCGCGATCGTTGTCGAGCTCGGGACAGCCCTCGTCCTCGAAGCCGTCGAGATCCTCGGGCTCGATCGGGCACGGGTCGCTCGCGTCGGGGAAGCCGTCGCGATCGTTGTCGAGCTCGGGGCAGCCGTCTTCGTCCTCGAAGTCGTCGTCGTCCTCGGGCTCGTCGGGGCAGCCGTCCTCGTCGTCGTAGAGACCGTCGCGATCGCGATCACCGCGCGGCGGGACCTCGGGCGGCGGAGGCGGCACGCGTCGATCGAAGAAGACCCACTCCATGCCGACGGTGAGCAGGTACGCCGGACGATCGTCGAGCGGATCGTCGAAGTGCATCACGTGCTGGAAGCGCGCGAGCGGGCCGAGGCGCACGTCGTCGATCTCGAAGTCCCAGCCGAGCCCGACCTCGAACCCGGGGCGCACGATGTCGCCGGTGAGCACGCCGCCCGCGTCGATCTCGATCCACGCGCCGCGCGCGCGCTGGAGGTCCGACGAGAACCATCCTTCGGGGCGCAGCCGCAGGCCGATCGTGAGCGCGTAGGCAGCGCCGACGCCGGGATCGCGGAGCGACGTGTCCGCCGGCGGCGGACCGTCCGAGAGCAACAGCCCTCGCAGCCGGAACGTGGGGATCAGCCACTCGTTCACCGGCGTGTGCAGCGCGAGAGCGAGCGTGCCTCCCGGCCCGAAGCGCTCGCTCTGCGGCGACGCGAGCGGGATCGTCACGCCGCCCTCGACGCCGAGCAACACGGGCTCGTCGGCGCGCGCCGTCCGCGCTAGCGACGCGACGAGCGCGATCGCGAGGAGCACGAGAGACGAGCAGCGCGCGGCGCGCCGCCGCGGAGGGCAAGTCACCCGTTCATCGTATCGGAATCGCGCGATGCGACGGAAGAAGAAGTTCGCGTACAGCGCGACGTTCCGTTGACACTAGAAACAGCGCCGCGCGCTCCGAGCGGGGGGATTCACCGCAGAGATCGCAGAGAACCGCAGAAGAGAGAGAGTGTCTCTCCCGACCTCTGCGGCGCTCCGTGGCCCCCTGCGGTGGAATCTCGAGCGCGCGTGCGTCAGACGTCGAGCGCTTCCGAGTCCGCCTTCGGAGCGCGCTCCATGATGAAGCGGAAGCGCTGCGACGCGTCGCGGCCCATCAGCTCGTTCAGCACGCGATCGGTCTCGAGCTCTTCGTCGATGATCACGCGCAGCGCGCGGCGCTTCTTCGGATCGAGCGTCGTGACCTTCAGCTGATCCGGGTTCATCTCGCCGAGGCCCTTGAACCGGTTGATCACCGGTTTGACGTTCTTCGGCAGCGTCGCGAGGATGCGCTCCTTGTCCGCGTCGTCGAGCGCCCAGTGCGTCTCCTTGCCCGCGGTGATCTTGTAGAGCGGCGGCTGCGCGATGTAGACGTGCCCGCCCCGGATGAGGCCCGGCAGCATCCGGTAGAAGAACGTCAGCAAGAGCGTCGCGATGTGGTGCCCGTCGCTGTCGGCATCCATCAGCAGGAAGATCTTGCCGTAGCGGAGCTTCCCCGCGTCGAAGTCCTTGCCGAGCCCGCAGCCGAGCGCGGACACGATGTCCTGCAGCTCCTTGTTGCCCATCACGGCCGCGTTGTTGGCGCGCTCCGCGTTGAGCACCTTGCCGCGCAGCGGGAGGATCGCCTGCGTCTTGCGGTCGCGTCCCGCCTTCGCCGAGCCGCCTGCGGAGTCGCCCTCGACGAGGAACAGCTCGCTCGTGCCCGGGTCGGTGCTCGAGCAGTCCGCGAGCTTGCCCGGCAGGTTGAGCCGGTGGCTCACCGCGGTCTTGCGCGAGACCTGCTGCGACGCCGCGCGCGATGCCTCGCGAGCGCGAGCCGCGAGCACGATGCGTGCGACGATGTTCTCCGCGACCGACGAGTTGTGGAGCAGCCACTGCTCGAGCGCGGTGCGCACCACGCCCTCGACCTGGCCCGCGACCTCGGGGTTGTTGAGGCGGTCCTTGGTCTGCCCCTGGAACTGCGGCTCCGCGACGTAGACGCTGACGAGCGCGACCACGCCCTCGCGGATGTCCTCGGCGGTGATCGTCACGCCCTTCGGCTCGATCTTCTTCGCCGCCATGAACGCGCGGATCGCCTTGTTCAGCGCGCTCTTGGTGCCCGCCTCGTGCGTGCCGCCGTTCCCCGTCGGGATGCCGTTGGCGAACGTCAGGATCTTCTCGTCGGGCGACTCGGTCCACGTCAGCGCGAGCTCGAGCCGCGGCTCGTCCTCGCGCTCCAGCGTGAACGGCGCGGGCTGGATCGCCTTCTGGCCGCGCTCCGCGACGAGCTTGCCGAGGTACTCGACGATGCCGCCCGGGTGGTGGAACTCCCAGCGCTCGTGGGACTTCTCGTCCTTGAGCGTGACGTGCAGGCCCTTGTGCAGATAGCTCTTGGCCTCGAGGCGCTGCTTGATCACCTCGAGGTCGAACGTCTGCTTGCCGAAGATCTGCGGGTCCGGGCGGAAGTGGATCTGCGTGCCGCGCTTGCTCGTCTTGCCGTTCTTCTTGAGCTTGCTCGTCGGCGCGCCGCGCTCGAACGTCTGCTGGAACTCCTCGCCGCCCTTGCGCACGTAGGCGATCAGGTTCTCCGAGAGCGCGTTCACGACGCTCGCGCCGACGCCGTGGAGACCGCCCGAGACGCGGTAGTTCTTGCCTTCGAACTTGCCGCCCGCGTGGAGGATCGTGAGGACGATCTCGAGGCCGGTCTTCTTGAACTTCGGGTGCACCTCGAGCGGGATGCCGCGCCCGTTGTCCGTGACCGACACGCCCTTGTGATCCGCGTCGAGCACGACCTCGATGCGATCGGCGTGGCCGTTGATCGCCTCGTCGACCGAGTTGTCGAGGATCTCCCAGAGCAGGTGGTGATAGCCGGTCTTCGCAGTGTCCCCGATGTACATCGCGGGGCGCTTGCGCACCGGCTCGAGCCCCTCGAGGACCTCGAGGTCCGTCGCGGTGTAGTCGCCGCCCTTCGGAGGGCGCACGCTCGCGGCCTTGCCGTTCACGTTCGGGCTCGCCATCAACCCTTCTCCTCGAGGCTCGGGACCGTCGGCTCGACGGGATGCACGCGGACGGCGCGGCCGCGCTTGAAGAGCTCGCTGCCCTTGTTGCCGCGCGCCACGAGGTGCGTCCACACCGTGATCTCGTACGTCTTGCCGTTCTCGTGCTCGAGCACGAGCGGCGCGTGCGAGTCCTTCATCAGGCGCGCGCCGAGCACCGCGTCGTTGGGATCGTCGATCTTGATCAGCTTCACGCCCTTGCCCGCGCCCGCGAGGATCGGCACCTCGTCGGCCATGCACACCAGCGCGTGGCCCTCGGCGGTCGCGCACGCGAGCTTCTCGTCGCCGCGGCACACGTCGACGTAGACGACCTCGTCACCACCCTTCGGGAAGTCCGGCGTGAGGCGCACGTACTTGCGGCCCGCGCGCGTGCTCGGCTCGCGATGCGCGCGCAGCGAGAAGCGCATGCACATGCCGCCCTTCGTCACCGCGAGCGCGTACGGCGGCTGCGGCTCGGGCGCGTTCTCGATCTCCGGCGGCACGTCGAGCTGGCGCGGATCGAAGCTCAGCATCTTCACGATGCGCTCGCCGTCGGCGAGCTTGAACATCGTCTGCACCGGGTTGCCGTAGCCGGTCGTCGCCTGCACGTCGACGATGCGGCACACGTAACACGCGCCGAAGTTCGAGAAGAACGCGACGCTCGCCTTCGTGCTCCCGAAGACGACGTCCTGCACCGCGTCGCCCTCTCGCACGCGCGTGCTCGCGAGGTCCTTCACGCTGCCCTGGCGCTTCACCCAGCCCTGCTGGCTGAGCAGCACGAACGCGTCCTCTTCGATGATGAACGCCTCGGCGTCGTACTCGGGCTCGTTCGCGTCACCGACGATCTTCGTCGCGCGGCGATCGGCGTACGTCGTCTTCAGCTCGAGGAGCTCGGCGCGGATCAGCTTCCAGCGCGCGGCCTCGCTCGAGAGCAGCTGCTGGAGGCGCTTCGCCTCCTTGCGCTTCTCCTCGAGCTCCTCGCGGATGATGTTGATCTCGAGCTGGGCCAGTCGATAGAGGCGCAGCTCGAGGATCGCGTCGACCTGCTCCGCGCTCAGCTCGAAGCGCTTCATCAGCTTCTCGGCCGCGTCCGCCTTGTTCTGGCTCTTGCGGATGATGCGGATCGTCTCGTCGAGCGCGTCGAAGATCGTGACGAAGCCCTCGAGGATGTGGATGCGGCGCTGGACGACCTTCAGGTCGTACCCGAGCCGGCGCACCACGACCTGCATGCGGAAGTCGAGGAAGTGCCGGAGCATCGCCTTCAGATCGAGGCGCTCCGGCGCAGGCACCTCGCCGCTCGCGCCCTTCACCGGCACGAGGCACGTCAGGTTCACCTGCACGTTCGTCGACAGCGGCGTGTGCTTGAAGAGGTACGCCATCACGAGCTGCGGATCGGTGCCCTTCTTGATCTCGCAGACGACGCGCGTCTCGTCGGTCGACTCGTCGCGCACGTCGAGCAGCACCGGCAGCTTCTTCGCGATGATGACCTCGGCGATCTTCTCGACGACGGTCTTGCGCTCCACCGCGTACGGGATCGACGTGATGATGATCTGCGGGTTGCCCTTCGCCGGCTCTTCGAGCTTCCAGGTGCCGCGGACCTTCACCGAGCCCTGGCCCGTCGTGTAGACGTCCTCGAGCTCGCGCTTGGTCGAGATCACCTGGCCGCCGGTCGGGAAGTCGGGGCCCTTGATGAACTTCAGGATCCCCTTCACCGCGAGGTCGGGCTCGTCGATCACGGCGATCGTCGCGTCGATCACCTCGCCGAGGTTGTGCGGCGGGATCGAGGTCGCCATGCCGACCGCGATGCCCGAGCTGCCGTTGACCAGCAGGTTCGGGAAGCGCGCCGGGAGCACGACCGGCTCTTCCTCGACGCCGTCGTAGTTCGGCCGGAAGTCGACGGTGTCCTTGTCGAGCTCGTTCAGGAGCTCGCCCGCGGCGCGCGAGAGCTTGCACTCCGTGTAGCGCATCGCGGCGGCGCCATCGCCGTCGGCGTTGCCGAAGTTGCCCTGCCCGTCGACGAGCGGCACGCGCAGCGTGAACGGCTGCGCCATGCGCACGAGCGCGTCGTAGATCGAGCTGTCGCCGTGCGGGTGGTACTTACCCATCACCTCGCCGACGACGCGCGCGCACTTCACGTAGCGACCGTCGGCGCGCACGCCGCCGCGATGCATGCCGTAGAGGATGCGGCGCTGAACGGGCTTGAGGCCGTCGCGCACGTCGGGGAGCGCGCGAGAGGTGACGACCGAGAGCGCGTAATTGAGATAGCGCTTCTGGGTCTCCTCGGAGAGGGATGCGTCCTGGATCTGCATATTCGATGGGGGAGGCGGGGGCCGACCGGGCGCTTGTGGAGCTCCGGGCGGCGAGTCGAACAGCGAGAGCTGATTGCGCGGTTGCGTCATTCGAGCCACGCGCTCCTGGACCTGCGTTCAGGCCCGGACGGGCGCTCATAGCAGGGTTTTCGGCGACGACGCAAGGAACCGGCTCGGGACGTTGCGACGCGGCCAGGAGGCTTCCGACGCGCCCCGCGGGCCGTCGATGACGTGTTTCGAGAGCTTCCGACGCGCTCCGGGAGCTTCCGACGCGCTCCGGGAGCTTCCGACGCGCTCCAGGAGGTTCCGACGCGGGCTGGATCGGCCGGCGGGGCGCGTCGGAAGCACTTCGGGCGCGTCGGAAGCGCTTCGCTGACGGCACGCTGTCACGCGCACGCGCAACATGGCCCGCGAGGAGGACGCCGATGCAGCGGGATCTCGAAGGAAGCATCGCGGTGGTCGCGGGCGCGACGCGGGGCGCGGGGCGCGGGATCGCGGTGGCGCTCGGCGAGCGCGGCGCGACCGTCTACTGCACGGGGCGCAGCGTGCGCGGGGCGATCGCGACGGCGGGGCGCAGCGAGACGATCGACGAGACCGCGGAGCGCGTGACCGCAGCGGGCGGGCGCGGGATCGCGGTGCGGGTCGATCACACGCGCGAGGACGAGGTGCGCGCGCTCTTCGAGCGCGTGGAGCGCGAGTCGGGGCGGCTCGACGTGCTCGTGAACGACGTGTGGGGCGGCGACGCGAAGATCGACTTCGGCAAGGCGTTCTGGGAGCTCGACCTCGCGAAGAGCGCGGGGCTGATCGAGCAGGCGGTGTGGTCGCACGTGATCACGTCACGGCACGGCGCGCCGCTGATGCTGCGCGCGAGCCGCGGGCTGATCGTCGAGGTGACCGACGGAGACTCGCTGTCGTACCGCGGGAACCTCGTCTACGACCTGGTGAAGACGAGCGTGGTCCGGCTCGCGATGGGCATGGGGTACGAGCTGCGTCGCACCGGCATCGCGACGGTCGCGGTGACGCCGGGGTTCCTGCGCAGCGAGGCGATGCTCGAGAATTTCGGGGTGACGGAGGCGAACTGGCGCGACGCGATCGCGAAGGAGCCGGACTTCGCGGTGTCGGAGACGCCGATGTTCGTGGGGCGCTGCATCGCCGCGCTCGCGGCGGATCCGAGCGTGAAGGCACGCTCGGGCCGCGTGTACGCGTCGTGGACGCTCGCGCGCGAGTACGACGTGCGTGACGTCGACGGCACGCGCCCCGACTGGGGCGCGCACTTCGCGTCGAAGTACGGCCCCGCGAGCCCGTGCGGCGAGGCCGTCTACGCCGAGGTGAACGGCGGGATGTTCGCGACCGTGTACCCCGACTGGCCGAAGGTCAGCGGCCAGTGAAGCGGCCTTCGCGCCGCTCGACGAAGGACATGAGCCCTTCGCGCGCGTCGTCGGTCGCCATCAGCTTGCGCGCCTGATCGAGCAGCGCGCGCGCCGCGGCGGGCTCGCCCTCGTGCTCGGCGATGCGCGCGCTCTCGAGCGTCGCGTACACGCCGAGCGGCGCCTGCTTCGCGATGGTCTCGGCGATCGTGATCGCGCGCTCGGTCTGCTGTCCCGGCGCGACGACCTCCTGCACGAGACCGAGGCGGAGCGCTTCGTTCGCGTCGAAGGTGTCGCCGGTCAGGAGCCAGCGCATCGCGTTGCCCCACCCGGCGCGCGCAGGGAGACGAATCGTCGCGCCGCCGAACGGGAAGATGCCGCGCTTGATCTCGATCTGACCGCACTTCACGTCGCTCGCGGCGATGCCGACGTCGCACGCGAGCGCGAGCTCGATGCCGATCGTGAGGCAGTAGCCCTGGATCGCGATCACGACGGGCTTGGTGCGCACTCGGCCGCGGAGGCCGAGCGGATCGACGCAGCCGTCGGGGAAGAGCGCGGCGCCGCTCGCGACGGCGGGACCGACCTCGGCGAGATCGAGGCCTGCGGTGAAGTGATCGCCGTTCGCGTGCACGATCGCGCAGCGCGCGTCGGGATCGTCCTCGAACGTCGTGTACGCCTCGGCGAGCTCGCGCAGCATGAGCAGGTCGAACGCGTTGCGTTTGCTCGCGCGATCGAGGGCGATGCGGGCGACGTGGCTCTTCGTCTCGTAGCGGATGCGCTCTGCCATGTCGGTGAGGTACGCGAGCGCGCGGCCGGGATCAACGACTACACTCCGCGGGCTCGATGCGGCGCATCCACGTCGTCCTGAACCCGAATTCGCGCAAGAACCGCGGGCGTGATCGCGTCGCGCGGCTGCGTGAGATCCTGGGCGAGCGCGGCGAGGTGCACGTCACGAGCGCGACCGAGGCGATCGCGCCGCTGCTCGAGCGCATCCTCGACGACGACCTCGCGTGCCTGGTGTCGGACGGCGGCGACGGCGCGCTGCACTGGGCGCTCAACGCGGCGCTGCCGATCGTGGCGCGCAGCAAGCGCGCGCTGCCGATCGTGCTGCCGACGAACGGCGGGACGATCGACTTCGTGGCGCGCAAGGCGGGCGTTCACGGGCGCGCGGAGACGCTGATCGCGCGGCTGGTGCGCGCGATGGATCGCGGCGCGCTCGAGACGGTCGAGGTGGGCTCGCTCGAGCTGCGCGGCGTGCACGTCGGGGGCACGCCGTTCCAGCGCATCGGGTTCGCGCTCGCGGCGGGCGGCGTGGGGCAGCGCTTCTTCGACAAGTACTACGCGGATCGCGAGCCGGGCGCGGGGACGATCGTGAAGGTGGTCGCGCGCACGATCGCGTCGCTGGCGCGCGGCGGCGAGTACGCGCGGGACGTGTTCCGACCGCATCGCGCGCGGGTGTGGATCGACGGCGAGGAGGTCGCGACGACGACCCACGGCGCGATCCACGCGGGCGCGTTCGACGTGAACCTCGGCGGTGTGTTCCGCGTGTTCCCGCTCGCGCGCGAGCTGGGGGCGCTGCACTTCCAGGCGGGCGCGATCTCGCCCGCGCAGATCGTCGCGAACGTGCCGCAGCTCGTGCGCGGCGGCGCGATCCGGGCGCCGGAGATGAAGGACGTGCGCGGGCGCGAGATGGTGATCGAGGTGATCGGCGACGAGCCGCTGCGCCCGGTGATCGACGGCGAGATCTACGAAGGGCTGCGGCGGCTCGAGGTGCGTCGCGGGCCGGTGGTGCGCATCGCGCGGATCTGAATGCGCATCGGGCCCTACGAGGTGATCGCGCCGCTGCGCAGCGGCGGCATGGCGAGCCTGGTGCTCGCGCGACGGATCGGCGCGCGGGGCTTCGCCCGGCTCGTCGCGATGAAGCGCGTGCACGAGCACCTCTCGGACGATCCCGCGATGATCCGGCGGTTCGTCGACGAGGCGCGACTGTCGTCGGCGATCGCGCATCCCGCGGTCGTGCGCGTGGAGGATCTCGTCGAGCACGAGGGCGAGCTGCACCTCGTGATGGAGCACGTGCACGGCGTGACGCTGGGGCGCGTGATGGATCGGCTGCGTGCGCGCGATCGACGGATGAGGCCCGAGGTCGCGGTCGCGATCGCGGCGTGGATCGCGGAGGGGCTCGAGGCCGCGCACCAGGCGCACGACGCGGAGGGACGCTGGCTCGGGCTGGTCCATCGCGACGTGAGCCCGAGCAACGTGCTCGTCGCCGCGAGCGGGCACGTGAAGCTGATCGACTTCGGCATCGCGAGCGCGCGCGTGCGCGAGCACGAGTCGACGATGGGCCACGTGCTCGGGAAGCTGCGCTACGCGGCGCCCGAGCAGCTGCGTCGCGATGCGGTCGATGCGCGCGCGGACGTGTACGCGCTCGGCGTGCTGCTCTGGGAGATGCTGACGTGCGAGGCGCTCTTCACGGGCGGTCACGATGCGCTGTCGTCGGGGCGGCCCGCGATCGATCCGCCGAGCCGCCACGCGCCCGAGGTGAGCGAGACGCTCGACGCGGTGGTGCGCGAGGCGCTCGCCGAAGATCCGTCGCGACGGATCACGAGCGCGCGCGCCCTGCGCGACGCGCTGCGCGCGAGCACGCCGGAATGTGCGGCGATCGGCGCGCCGGAGATCGCGGCGATGCTCGAGGCGCTGGTCGGCGAGGAGCTCGCGCGCGCGTCCGACGAGCTGCCGGTCGACGCGCGCACGAGCCCGGGCCCGGTGAGCACGAAGGCGCTCGATCGGATGACGATCTCGCGCACCGCGCCGGCGCCGATCGTGCGCGCGAAGAAGAAGCGCGCGAGCACGCCCTGGGCGACCTACGCGATCGTCGTCGCGGGCCTGATCGTGGGCGTGATCGCGGGCGCGCTGCTCGCGCGCTGAGCTCGTCTGCTGCGACTTTGGATCGAGCATCTTCGATGCTCGAACGTCACAGCAGTCGCGCTCAGGTCACGAGCTCAGCGCTGGTCGTCGGACAGTGATCAGCGCAGGCCGTGCTTCTTGAGCAGCTCGAGGAGGTACGCGCGATCCATCTTCGCGCGGCGCGCGGCCTCGCTCGCGTTGTTGCGCGACGCGGTGATCAGCGCGCCGAGGTACGCGCGCTCGAATGCGTCGAGCGCGGCCGCGCGCGCCTCGCGGTAGCTGCGGTCGACGTCGACCTGCATCGCGGGGCTCGAGCTCGCGGCGCGCGGCGCGGCCTCGTCGAGCTGCAGCTCGCCGAACGCGAGCGCGCTCTCCACGACGTTGCGCAGCTCGCGCACGTTGCCGGCGAACGGATGGCGTCGCAGCGCGTCGAGGCTCCTCGCGTCGAACGGCACCGCGGCGGGATCGCCGGTGAGCTGCGCCGCGAAGTGACGGGCGAGCGGCTCGACGTCCTCGGTGCGATCGCGCAGCGGAGGCAGCACGAGCCGCGCGGCGGCGAGGCGGAAGTAGAGATCGGCGCGGAACGATCCGGCGTTCGTGGCCTCGCGCAGGTCGCGATGCGTCGCGGCGACGACGCGCACGTCGACCGCGATCTCGCGCTCTCCACCGACGCGGCGGAACCGGCGTCGCTCGAGCACGCCGAGCAGCGCGGGCTGGAGCTCCGCGGGTAGCTCGCCGATCTCGTCGAGGAACACGGTGCCTCCGTCCGCGCGCTCGAAGGCGCCCACGTGACGGCGGTCCGCGCCGGTGAACGCGCCGCGCTCGTGCCCGAAGAGCTCCGACGCGATCAAGGTCGGCGCCATCGAGCCGCAGTCGACGACGACGAGCTCGCGATCGCGCCGCGGAGAGAGCGCGTGGATCGCGCGCGCGATCACTTCTTTTCCGGTGCCGGTCTCGCCGAGCAGCAGGACCGACGCGCTCGTCGGCGCGATGCGATGCAGCGCGCGCACGATCGCTTTCATCGCGGCGCTCTCGGCGACCACGCCGGGGATCGCGGCAGGATCGAGATCGCGCGCGACGACCTCGCGCTCGGCGCCGTCGTCGACGGCGATGACGGTGTCGCCGAGGCGGAGCTCGGTGCCCGACGCGACGATCGCGCTCTCGATGCGCACCGCGCCCGCGATCGTGCCGTTCGAGCTCGCGAGATCGCGCACCCGGATCCCCTCGGGCAGCGCCGCGAGCTCGACGTGGTAGCGGCTCACCGTGGGATCGCGCAGCCGGAGCTCGTTGCCCTCGCTGGTGCCGATCGCGAGCGTCGCGCCCGCATCGCAGCTCGTCTCCGCGCCTGCGTCGGGCCCGCGCACGACGCGGGCGCGAAGGGTGCGAACGCGTCGCGGCGGCTTGCGCGGCGCACGAACGGTGCCGTCGTCCTCGAACACGTGTCCCTCGAACTGATGGTAGCCGACGGATCGGGTACCATCAGCGCCGTGAGGCTGCTCCCGCTCGCGCTCGCGGCGGCGATCGTGATCGTGTCGTTCCCAGCGCGCGCGCAGGTCGGTCACGTGCGCGAGCGCTTCCGCGAGGGCGTGGCCGCCGCGGAAGCAGGCCGCTGGGAGGCCGCGCTCGAGGCGTTCGAAGAGGTGTACGCGCTGCACCCCGCGCCCGCGGTGCTGTTCAACCTCGCGGGGGCGCTCGCGCAGAACGGACGGCTGCGCGAAGCGGCCGACGCGTATCGGCGCTTCGAGCGCGACACGCCGGACCCATCGCTGCGCGCCGCCGCGGAGCGTGAGCGCAGCGCGGTGGAGGCGCGTCTCGCGTTCGTCGACGTGCACGCCGAGGGCATGCAGCCCGGCGATCGTCTCGCGCTCGACGGCGACGTGCTCGGCACGCACGCGCGCTACGAGGCGCTGCCGCTCGATCCCGGCGAGCACGAGGTCGAGGTGCGCCGCGGCGAGCGCCGCGTCGCGAGCGAGCGCGTGGTGATCGGCGAGGGCGAGCGGCGCGAGATCGTCGTGGTCGTCGCGCCACCCGAGGCGCTGGTGGTGGAGCCGGTGCGCGAGGAGCCACGCGGCGAGCAGTGGTTCGAGTCGCCGGTGCTCTGGACGATCGTCGGCGTCGTGATCGTCGGCGCGGCTGTCGGCGTCGGCGTCGGACTCGCGACGAGCGCGCCGCAGGGACCCGACGCGCCGCTCACGGATCGCGGCCCGCTGGGGGTGCGATGAGGCGCGTCGCGCTCGCGATGCTCGCGCTGCTCGCGGCGTGCAGCGAGCCGCGCTCGTACCTCGTCGTGGTGATCGATGCCGAGCCCGCGTTGCGCGCGGAGGTCGACGCGATCGAGGTCGCGATCCGTGGCTCGACCGAGCAGCGCCCGGTCGAGCGCATCGATCCGGCGATCGACCCGCTGCCGCTCACGATCGGGCTGGAGGCGCAAGGCGCGCTGACGCCCGTGATCGTCGAAGCCCGCGCGCTCGGCGGCGCGACCGCGAGGGTCACGCGCCGGGTGCGCACCGGGTTCGTGCGCGGCGAGATCCGCACCGTCCACGTGCGTCTCGAGCACGCGTGCCTCGACGAGCCGTGCGACGCGATGCGCACGTGCATCGCTGGGACGTGCGTCGACGACGCCATCCCGCCCGCTTCGCTCCCGCCGTGGACCGGCACGATCGACGACGCGGGCACGCCCCAGGACGTCGACGCGAGCGCGCCCTTCGACGCTGCGATGCCGCTCGACGCCTCCAGCGAGGACGCGAGCACTGCAGACGCGCGCACCGAGGACGACGCGGGCCCGCCGCCGCTCGAGCCGATCCCGGGCCCGATCGCGGCAGGCCAGGACCACACGTGCGCCGTGAAGGACGCGCGGCTGTGGTGCTGGGGCGGCTCCGACGAAGGCCAAGCGGGCGCGGCGAACGGCACCGCGGCGGTCGAGCTCGACATCACGCGCGTCGCCGGCGTCTGCGCGGGCATGCGCTTCACGTGCGCGTGGACGCTCGAGGGCGAGGCGTGGTGCGTGGGACTGATGAACGGCGCGACGGGGCCCGTGTTCCGCAGCGCGAGCAAGAGACCGCTGATGCTGCCCGCCGGCACGCGCGCGCGCATGATGGCGTGCGGCTACGACCACGCGTGCGCGCTGCTCGACGACGGGCGCGTGACGTGCGCCGGTCGCGGCACCGAAGGGCAGCTCGGCGACGGGCTCTCGCTCGACGCACCGCCGAGCGCACCGGTGATCGCATCGCTCGACGCCGCGGCGGTGCGCATCGGAGCGGGCGAAGGACAGACCTGCGCGCACCTCGAGGATCGCCGCGTCGTGTGCTGGGGCGACAACGATCTGCTGCGCGCCGGAGGGCCGATGTCGTTCGCCGAGATCGCGACGCCGCGCGACGTCGACTCGATGCCCGTCGAGCTCGCGAGCACGGGCGCGCTCGCGGGCGGCGGAGGCCACACCTGCGCCGTCGCGGGCGGACAGCTCTACTGCTGGGGCGCGAACACGCACGGCGAGCGCGGGTGTCTCCCGACGAGCCCCCGCGCGGTCGCGACCGCAGTGCCGGGCGCGACGACCGGCGCGTCCGAGGTCGCGCTCGGGCTGGATCACACCTGCGTGATCCTCGGCGGCGCGGTGCACTGCTCGGGCGACGACTTCTACGGACAGACGGGGCGCGATCCCGCGGGCGGCACGACCGACTGCACGATGGTCGCGGTCACGCAGCTCGCCGGAGAGACGGCCACCCACGTCGCCGCCGGGCGCTTCCATGCGTGCGCGATCCTCGCGGGCGGCGACGTCGCGTGCTGGGGCCACAACCAGCGCGGGCAGCTCGGCGCCGGCGGCGCGGACGGCTGGATCGTGCGGCGCTCGCGCCTGCCGTGATCACGGGAGATCGGTGAGGATCGGCGTGCCGTGCACGACCGAGGGCGCGCGCGGTGTGTCGTCCTCGCGCTCGCGCGCGGGCGTCGTCGCGCGTCGGCGGCGGGTGCGTCGTGCGCGCGGCGTCGTGTCCTCGATCGCGTCGGGCGCGACGACGATCTGCGCGACGCCAGCGTCGGCGGGCGTGATGGCCTCGACCACCACCGGCGGCGCGATCGCGTCCGGGAGTGGCGCCTCGACCGCGCTCACGACGGGCGGCGCGCTCTCCACGACGCGCTCGGGCTCGCTCGCGAACCACGTCCCTGCCGCTGCGCCGATCGCGACCGCGACGAGCGCGAGCGCCACGCGCCCGCCGACGCGCCGCGCCGACGTGCTCTCGCTCGCCACCGACACGTGGCTCGCGCTCGCCGGCGCGGTGAGCGTCGCGAGCACCTCGTCGACCGAGCGCGGACCGCGCGCGCCTTCCCCCGCGAGCGCGCGCGTCGCTTCGTCGGGAAGCTCCGCGATCACACGCGCGAGGTCGTCGCCGACCGCGCTCTGCACCAGCTCTGCGATCGCTTCGCTCTCGACTGCGAGCGCCTCGGGCACCGCCGCCGCGAGCGCGCGCCGCATCTCGCGCACGGATGCGAACCGCCCCTCGCGATCCCGCGCCAGCGCGCGCATCACGACCGCCTCGAGCGCCGGCGAGACCGCCGTCGCGTACGTGCGCGGCGACTCGACCTTCGGATCGGCGGCCGCCTTCAGCATCTCGAGATCGCCCGCCGAGGCGAGCATCCGCCGGCCGGTCAGCATCTCCCAGAGCATCACGCCGAGCGCGTACTGATCGGCGCGCGCATCGACGTCCTCGGCGCGCGCCTGCTCCGGCGCCATGTACGCGATCTTGCCCTTGATTCCGGCGCTGCTCTCCGCGTCGCCGAGGCGCGTCTTCGCCACGCCGAAGTCGATCAGCTTCACGTGGCCCTGCACCGAGATCAGCACGTTCTGCGGGCTCACGTCGCGATGCACGATGTCGAGCGCGCGGCCCGCCTCGTCGCGCGCGTCGTGCACCGCGGCGAGCCCTTCCGCGGCCCGCATCGCGATCGCGACCGCGGCGCGCACCGAGAGGCGTCGCTCGCGCTTGCTCAGCGTGCGCAGCAGCTGCGACAGCGAGCAGCCGTGCACGTACTCCATGACGAGATAGAAGAGCCCCGCGCTCTCGCCGAGCTCCTCGACGTGCACGACGTTCGGGTGCGCGAGGTGCGCCGCGATGCGCGCCTCGTGCACGAACATCCGGATCATCGCGGAGCTCTCGGAGAGGCCCGCGCGCACCACCTTGATCGCGACGAGCTTGCGGAAGCCCGCCGCACCGCGACGGCGCGCGAGGTAGAGCGAGGCCATCCCGCCCGTGCGCAGATGCGCGAGGACCGTGTAGCTCCCGAGCGTGTCGGACGGCTGGAGCACCGCGGAAGCACGACCCTACGGAGGTCGCGTTCCGCATGCAACTGCGGACCTCAGTAGTCGGAGAAGCCGTCGTCGAGATCGGTCGCGCCCGCGGCGAGCCGCTCGACATCCGCGAGCACCGCGTCGAACGTCGCGTGGTCCTCGCCCCGCTCCGCGCGGTCGAGCCACACCCGCATGTCGCGCACGCCCGCGAGCGTCTCGTCGCGCCGGTAGATCGTCCCGGTGCGCGCGAGCTCGTCGCGCACCATCAGCAGCGCCATGCGCGCGGTGTTCGCGAGCATGCGCGCGCGCGGCGCGGACCGCGGATCGCTCTCGGGCGGCTGGTGGAAGCTCGTCTCCACGTGCTTCGTGATCACGAACGGGCGCGGGCTCGCCCATCGTCCGTGCCCCGCGAGCGCGATGCCCTCGGCGTGCATCCACGCGCCCTCGTCGACGCGCGCCTTCTCGACCATCAGCCGCGCGACGAGGAACGCGTGGTGGACCTTGTGACGCGGCAGCAGACGCGCGAGGAAGTAGTCGCCGGTGATCGTCGCGCGCGCGTCCTCGGTCGCGATGATCGCGGGGTCGTACTGCCAGCCGATCCAGAACCAGCCGCGCGCGAGCTGCTCGCTCTGCTCCATGCGCGCGCCGTCGCCTTCGATCAGCGTCGCGTCGACCTCGGGCGGCAGGATCATGCAGGGCGAAGGGGTGTCGCAGTGCAGCGGGTTCTGCCGGACCGCGTCCCCGACGATCCAGAACGGGTTGCGCGCGATCGCCCGTGCGCGCAGCGGCACGCGCGCCGCGCCTCGCGCGCCTCCCCACGGATCGAGCGGCGTGGTCGCTCGCGCGCGGAGCATGTGCGAGACGAGCTGCACCGAGAGGTACTTGCGGCGCATCAGCTCGTTCGCGAGCGGCGTGCCCTCGACGATGCCGTCCGCGTCCCACGGCTCGCTCAGCGCGTCGACGCGGTCGTACCAGGCCCAGAAGCGCGCGGGCGTCGGCTCCGCGAGGTACGCATCGATCAGCGCGTACCACTCGTCCTCCATGCCCTCGCGCGGCTCGCGCGCGATGCCCGGGATCCACTCGGTGATGACGCGACGGTCCTCTCCGTGGAAGCCGTCCTCGGTCCAGCGATCCGCGAGCACGCCGACGCGCAGCGTGCGCAGATCGATCGACGCGAGCTGCTCGGCCGCGGCGCGCGCGTCGTCGACGCTCGTGATCGGCGCGCCGAGGATGCGGAGCTCGTGCTCGTCGCGCAGCGACTCCATGAACGCGGTGTCGCGGCGATCCGAATCGAGCCCCGGCGTCGGCGTCGTGCTCGGCGCGAGCGGCTCGAAGCCGGGCTGCAGCGGGCGGAAGCGATCCGGGTGCAGCGGTCGCGCGATCGCGTGTCGCTCGCGCTGCGCGTGGACGAGCGCGACGATCGCGCGCGCGTCGTCCTCGCTGACGTGCGGCGACGCGCGGCGGAGGATCGTCGCGTCGGAGTACCCGATCGCCGCGAGGTCGATCGCGTCGGGCGCGTGGCATCCCGCGCAGCTGCCGCGCGGACCGCGGGCTCGGAACGCCTGCATGCCGCGCGCGATCACCGCGTCGAGCTCGGCGTCGCTGCGCGCGCGCGTCGGGTCGTAGCCCGCGCCACATCGCGGATCGCCGCTGCTCGTGATCGATCCACCACGCAGCACCGCGTAGTCGCGCGCGAGCACCTCGTCGCTCACCTCGCTCGCCGCGAAGCTCGGCATCGCCTCGGGCCCGGTGCGCACTGCCGCGACGAACGCGTCGAGCGTCGCGACCTCGCGCAGCGACGGGAACTCGGCGCCGCCCTCCCCGCGCGCGCCGTGGCACCCCGCGCAGCGCTCGCCGAACGACGCGGAGAGCGCCCCCTCGGACTCGATCACCGGAGGACACAGGATCGACTCGGGGTACGGCAGCGCGATCGGATCGCGCGGATCGATCGGCGTCGGCGTCGAGCCTCCATCGACGCTCGGCGCGATGCCACCGTCGCGCGCGATCGGTGGATCGCCCGGCGACACCAGCGCGCCCTCGCACCCGACGAGCACGACCACCACGAGCACCGCCAGCGACTTCGGCATGCGCGCCCACCGAGCAACCGTCGCGCCACCGAATCACCAAACGTTTCCGCCACTTCCGCCTGCGGCTCCGGCCCGCACCCGAGGGCCCGCCCCTGTAGGCTGCAGCCTACGATCGCGCGCCGCGCCCCGCGTTTCGCGACGAACGTGTGATGGCGTGTGCGTTGCTGAACGAGCGGCTCGGAGGTGCTCCGTGAACCGCTCCGCGATGCTCGCCGCGCTCGTCTCGCTGCTCGCGACCGCATGCACCGGCAACGTGATGGACGACGGCGAGACGAACGACGCCGGTCTCCCACCGCTCGACGACGGCGCGACCCCGACGATGCCGCGCGACGGCGCGACGCCCGACGCGCCCACCACGCCGCCGCCCGACTTCGTCGATCCCGATCCCGCCGACCTCGAGCCCGGCGTCACCTGCGGCTCGTACGCGACCGGCCCGACCGACGTGGTCCCCGTCGGCACGCAGTACCGGGCGCCCGAGCTCGAGGGCCCGCTCCCCACGCACCGCGCGTGGAGCTCGGTCGGCTGGGACTTCCGCAACGCGTTCCCCCACTCGAACAACCTCTACATGCACCCGATCAGCGCGCGCGCGGAGCGCGACGGGCTCGGCGTGCGCCACCTCCCGACGCCGAGCACCACGCCCGACGGTCGCTTCTACGAGCACATCCTCCCGATCCCCGCGCAGCTCGACGCGCTGCGCATCGGCGTGCAGGGCCTCGACGCGCCCGACACGCGCCTCGCGGACCACAGCGACTGGACGTTCACCGCGCGCTGGAGCGACGGCACGCGCGAGCTGCGCGCGACGCTCGGCTCGGGCCTTCCGTTCGCGTATTTCCGCGTGCGGGGCGGCGCGGCGCGCGTCTCGATCAACGCGGCGTTCCGCGCGGGCGCGCGCATCGTGCTGCGCGAAGGGCCGCGTCTCGTCATCGAGATCGAGGGCGTGCGCTACGCGATCTTCGCGCCGAGCGGCGCGACGTGGCGCGACGGCGCCGAGGGCGAGCTGCTCGCGGATCTCGGCGGTCGTGATCACCTCTCGCTCGCCGTGCTGCCCGATCACAGCGACGACACGCTCGCGCTCTACACCGAGCACGCGTACGCGTTCGTCGACGACACGCGCGTGCGCTGGGCCTACGACGAAGCGCGCGGCGAGGTGCGCGTTCGCTACGAGGCGCACGCGACGGCCGTCGAGCCCGGCGCGAGCGACGTGCCGCTGATGGCGCTCATGCCGCACCACGCGCGCCACACGGACGCGCGCGTCGCGGACCTCTTCTACGCGTCCCCGCGCGGTCGCCTCCAGGTGCTCGAGGGCAACGCGTTCGAGACGCGCGTGCCCTTCCGCGGCGTGCTGCCCGCGCTGCCGCTCGCCGATCGCGCGCACGACGCACGCCTGCGCACGCTGCTGCGCGAGGTCGATCTCGACGCCGCATACCCCGCGCCCTCGTACGCGACCGGCAAGCTGCTCGGGAAGTACGCCGAGCTCCTCGTCGTCGCGGAGCAGCTCGGCGAGACCGCGATCCGCGATCGCCTGCTCGCGCGCCTGCGCCAGGGCCTCGAGCAGTGGCTCTCGCCGAACGACGGTGGGCCCTCGCGCCTGCGCTATCTCGACGCGTGGGCGACGATCGTCCCCGAGCCCGCCGACTTCGGCGCGGCGACCGAGCTCAACGACCACCACTTCCACTGGGGCTACCTGCTGCACGCGGCGGCGCTCGTCGCGCTGCACGATCCCGCGTGGGCCGAGGCGTGGGCCGGCTCGCTGCTCTGGCTCGTGCGCGACGCGACGAGCCCGCTGCGCGACGATCCGATGTTCCCGTTCCTGCGCACGTTCGACCCGTGGGAGGGCCACTCGTGGGCGAGCGGTCACGCGGGCTTCGCGCACGGCAACAACCAGGAGAGCTCCAGCGAGTCGATGCACTACTCGAGCTCGCTGATCCTCTTCGGCGAAGCGACCGGCAACCGCACGCTGCGTGACCTCGGCGTGTACCTCTACGCGGTCGAGGCGACGTCGATCGCGGAGTACTGGCTCGACGTGCACGACGACGTGTTCCCCGACTCGTTCGATCACCCGGTGGTCGGCATCGTGTGGGGCGCGGGCGGCAGCTACTCGACGTGGTGGACCGCGGAGCCCGAGGCGATCCACGGGATCAACCTGCTGCCCTTCCACGGCGGCTCGCTCTACCTCGGTCACCACGCGGCGCACCTCGGTCGCACGCTCGATCACCTCGTCGAGATGAACGGCGGGCCCGAGGGCACCGGCGGCGGCCCGGACGACTGGGTCGACGTCATCTGGCTCGCGCGCGCGTACGCCGATCCCGACGACGCGTGGGCGCGCTACTCGGCGCGCGCCGACAGCTATCCCGTCGAAGCCGGACAGACCCGCGCGCACACGCTCCACACGCTCGCGACGCTGCGCGATCTCGGTCGCGTCGACGCGACCATCGGCGCGAGCGCGGCGACCGCCGCGGTGTTCGATCGCGGCGGGACGCGCACCCACGTCGCCTATCACGCGGGCTGCGAGGGCACGCGCACCGTCACGTTCGGCGACGGCACGAGCGTCGAGGTCCCGGCGCGCACGCTGATCGCGCAGCGCGGCGGATCGACGGTCGCGACGATCTCGCTCGGCACGTGCACGGCGGGCCCGCCGCCGACCTGCCCGTGATCAGCGCGTCGCGTGCGCGAGCGCTTCGCTCTCGTCGGTGAACACGGTGAAGACCGCGGTGCCGCGCTCCTTCTCGATGCGCTGCACCTGGAGGCGCCCCACCGCGCTCTTCACCAGCACCGACACGCTGCGGAACGGGCGTAGCAGCGTCGCGCTCGACTCCGACGCGAAGCGCTCGAACTCGGGCTCGCTCCGTGGGCGCGCGGCGCGCAGATCGAGCAGCACCCCGTGCGAGCGACGCTCCACCGTCGCGAGCGCGATCGCGAGCGACGCGTACGACGCGCGCGCGTGATCGATCGACTCGAACGCGCGCTCGGTGCGCGCGAGCCGCACCAGGGATCGCGCCGGATCCACCCACACCTCGAAGTAGTCGTCGCGATACAGCATTCGTCCGAGGGTCCCTACTTGGGCGCCGCCGCCCGGCGTGGCAAGGCCAGCCGGAGTGCTCGCTCGCGCAGGGCACGCACGGCAGCGTGCGGGCACGCGGACGGAAGGGCCCTGAGCGGGCGAGCCGATTTTCGGTCACGCCCGCGCCCGCTCCAGTGCCTCGAGCAGGGCGCCGATGTCGGGCGCGTCGATCGTCGTCGTCCCCGACAGCGCGGGCGCGGTCGTCACGACCTGCAGCTGCGATCCGCTCACGCGCGCGGTGACGACGTACGCCCAGGGCACGGTGATCGTCACGGCCGCACGCGGCAGGACGCGCTCGAGCACGCTGAACGCGCCCATCCCGCCGCCGCCCAGCGCGAGGATCCCGAGCGCGGCGACGCCCTTCGTGATGTCGACCCCAGCGAACATCGCGTCCGCGATCATCACCGCCGTCACCACGACGACGAGCATCGCGACGACGCCAAGCACGCACGCGAGCACCGTCGCGAGCCCGCCGCGCCGGCGCGTCGCGCGGATCGTCATGCCCTCGCGCGCGGCCTCGATCGTCCCCGCGCCCTCGAGCCCGGCGTCGACCTCGGGCGCCGGGATCGCGCCGCGCACGAAGCGCACGTCGAACGTGCTCACGCCGCCGCTCCGCGCGCCGCGCGCCACAGCCCGACCAGTCGCTCCGCGACCTCGCGCGCCGGCACGGGCACCGCCTTCTGACCGAGCTGCACGCGATACCCGACGGTCGTGCCGCGCCGCTGCACCTCGACGATCGTCGGCGCCGGCACGTCGCGATAGAGCACCGCGTCGCGCACCGCGCCGCGCACGATCCACACCGCGCCGTGCTCGCAGAGCCTCCACTCCGGCTTGCCGCGCACGTCGCGCACCCCGCCGACCAGGATCGCGAGCCCGATCAGGTTCCACGTCCCGATGCAGCCGAGCCCGGCGATCATGTCGCCGTTCACCTCGCTGCCCAGCGACGCATCGCCCGCGAGCACCGCGATCACCGGGAAGAGCCCGATCGCGAGCGTCACGCCGCCGCCAATCACCCCGCCCCACCCGACCGACATCGGGTCTGGGTACGCCATCACCACTCGACCGAAGCGCGGATCCGTCGCGTCCATGCGCGCGACGCTATGCCGCGCAGCGGCCGATCACCAGAGGGGGACGGCGATCACAGCTCTTCGTGGATGACCCAGCGCGAGCGCGGATGACGCATGCGCGCGTGGCAGCGGATGCCGCTCGGTCGCTGCCGCACGTCGTTCCACGTCAGCGGATCCATCGGCGTGAGCGAGCCGTTGCGATGGCGGATCCCCGGCCGCCAGAGCGCCGCGGGATCGCAGTTCTGCCCCTGGAAGATCAGCTCGAAGTGCACGTGCGGGCCGCGGCTGATCCCGGTCGAGCCGACCTCCGCGATGATCGCGCCCGCGGGCACGCGCTCGCCGGCGACGACGAAGTTCACCGAGTTGTGCGCGTACATCGTGACCCACCCGCCGGGATGCACGATCAGCACGGTGTTGCCGTAGCCGGGGATCTCGTCGCCCGCGTAGCCGACCACGCCGGGCGCGCTCGCGCGCACGTTCCAGCCGATCTCACCCATGATGTCGGTCGCGAGGTGATACCCACCCTCGCCCGAGCCGTAGCCGCGCACGAACCACCCGTTCGCGACCGGCCAGCGCAGCGAGCCGGGCAATCGATCGCGCCCGAACCCGCGGCTCGCCTCGCGCAGCCACGTCGGCTGCACACGACCGTGCAGGAGCGCGCTGCCCGCCTGGTGCGAGCCCATCCCGAGCCGTCGCGCCGCCGCGAGCGCCCGCTGCTGCGCGCCGCTGAGCACGCGCCGCATGCGCCCCTGGGTGTCGCGCTCGACGCCCGGCACGTAGAGCGTCGCGCCCTCGCGCAGCGAGCTCGCCTCGTCCGGCGACAGGCGGTTCGCCGCCATGATCTCGGCGACGCTCACGCCGAACGATCCCGCGAGCGACCAGATGGTCTCGCCGCGCTGCACCGTGTGTCGGAACCCGCGAGGCTCGCGACGCGACGGCGCCTCGCGTGCGGCGCGCTCGGCCGCGCGCTCCACGTCGCGCGACGTGATGCCCGGCACCTGGATCGGCTGACCCGGACGCAGCAGGCGCACCGCGTCGTCGTCGAGCTCGTTGCGCTCGAGGATCGCCGCGGCCGACACCTCGTAGAGCGTCGCGACGTCCCACAGCGTCTCGCCCTCGGCGATGCGATGCCACGCGGCGCCCTCGATCTCCGGCAGCGGCGCCGCCGCCGCCGCCGCGCGCTGCTCCGCGGTCTCCACCACGACCGGCGCGCTCGCGCCGGGGATCCGCAGCACCATCCCGCGCCGCAGCCGCCGCACGTCGCGATCGCGCAGACGGTTCGCCGCCATGATCGCCTCGACGCCGACGCCGTAGGCGCGCGCGATGTCCCAGAGCGTCTCGCCCTCGCCGACCGTGTGATCGATCCCTGCGGGAGGCTCGTCGCTCGCGGCCTCGACGGTCGGCTCGACCGGCGCCGCCTCGACCGGGCGGAGGCCCGCGTCGGGCTGGGTCTCTTCCGCGCCACCACACGCCACGAGCGCGATCAGCGCGAGCGCCGCGCCCACCGCGGCGATCGAGGGAACCCAACGCATCGGAGGCCCCCGTATAGCACGCGATGCGGTAGACCTGGTCGATGCGGCCGATCGCGCTGACCATCGCCGGCTCCGATCCCTCGGGAGGCGCGGGGATCCAGGCGGATCTCAAGACGTTCCACCAGCACGGCGTGTACGGCACCGCGGTGATCACGCTGCTCACCGCGCAGAGCACGCGAGGTGTGACGCGCGTCGACGTGTGCGCGCCCGACCTCGTCCTCGCACAGCTCGACACCTTGCTCGACGACCTCGCGCCCCGCGCCGCGAAGACGGGCGCGCTGGGCTCGGCGGCGGTGGTGCGCGCGGTCGCGGACCGCGCATCGCGCTTCGCGTTCCCCCTCGTCGTCGACCCCGTGATGATCAGCAAGCACGGCGCGCCGCTGCTCGACGAGGACGCGCGCGGCGCGATGGCGGGCGAGCTCATGCCCGTCGCCGCGCTGTTCACGCCGAACGCACACGAGGCGAGCGCGCTGACCGGCATCGACGTGCGCACCCGAGACGACGCGAGGCGCGCCGCGCGCGCGCTGGTCGAACGAGGCGCGCGCGCCGCGCTGGTCAAGGGAGGCCACGTCGAGGGCGATCCCGTCGACGTGCTCGCGACGCGCGACGGCGCGCTGATCGAGATCGGCGGCGAGCGCATCGACACGCCGCACACCCACGGCACCGGCTGCACGTACTCGGCGGCGATCGCGGCGCACCTCGCGCAGGGCGCGACGCTCGAGGACGCGATCCGCAGCGCGAAGGCGTGGCTCACCGACGCCCTGCGCAGCGCGCCCGGCATCGGCCACGGCGTCGGCCCCGTGGAGCACTTCGCGGCGGTCACCGCGCGCTGACGCGAGCCGCGCTACCATCGGCGCGCATGTCGATGCGCGCTCTTCCCTTCGCGATCCTCGCGCTGCTGCTCGCCGCGTGTACCGCCGATCGCACCGCGATCCTCGTCGAGGTCACGTCCGCGGACCTCAACGCGCCCGAGGACGTCGACGAGCTGCGCTTCGAGGCGGTCTCGGAGCACGGCGGACGCATCGACAGCCGCCACGCGATCCAGGAGACGTGGCCGCACTCGCTGACGATCGTCCCGCCCGAGAACGAGCGCATGGGCTCGCTGACGATCACGGTCACGGGCCTCAAGGCGGGCGAGCCCGTCGTGCGCCGCGTGGTCGGCACGTCGTTCCAGCGCGACGCCACGCGGCGCGTGATCGTGACGTTCACGCGCGACTGCCTCGGCGTGATCTGCGAGGAGGGCGTCGACTGCACGGCCGGCCGCTGCGCCGGCGGCGGCGAAGCGGACGCCGGCATGCCCGACGCGGGCAGCGACGCGGGCGTGACGGACGCCGGCGACGTCGACGCCGGCACGATCGACGCGTCGGTCGACGACGGCGGCGTCGACGGTGGCGCGACCGACGCGGGCCACGACGGCGGCAGCATCGACGCCGGCATGGCCGTCCCGTGCACCAGCGCGGCGTGCATCGGCCTCGTGGTGATCTCCGAGGTCTCGCCGCAGGGGCCGCCCGGCGCGAACGCCGGCAGCGACGAGCTCGTCGAGCTCTACAACCGCAGCGAGATGCCGGTCGACGTCGGCGGCCTCGTCGTGCGCTACGCGTCGGCGAGCGGCTCGGTCTCCGATCGCATCGTGATCCCGACCGGCACCGTGATCCTGCCCCACGGCTACCTCCTGATGGCGAGCGCGAACTACACCGGCACGGTCGCGCCGGACGTCACGATGCGCTGGGGCCAGGGGCTCGCGACGAGCGGCAGCATCCTCCTCACGCTCGCCGATCGCGCGACGCGCATCGACGCGCTCGGCTGGCGCACCGGAACGACGGCCGTCACCGAGGCCGAGGGCGCGGCCGTCACGATCACGTCGGCCACGCTGTCGATCGAGCGCCGCGCGCGCGGCACGTCGACCACCGAGTCGATGAGCGCGGGCGGCGAGGACGAGCTCGCCGGCAACGGCTACGACACCGGCGACAACACCTCGGACTTCGTCGTGCGCACCGTACGCGACCCGCAGAACGCCGCGTCGCCGCGCGAGCCCTGAGGCGCCGTCCTCCCGCGCGCCGGCCGGGTTGCGCGACCCGCTACGATGTCGCGCGGGAGGGCAGCCATGAGCTCCAAGCAGGTCGCCGATCGAGACAAGTCCGCGCGCGCCGTCGTCGCCGCGATCACCCAGCACCGCGCCGCCGTCGAGGCCGCCATCACAGCCACGCTCTCGCCGTACCTCGAGCGCGGCGAGCGCATGCCCGACGTCGGGTTCCTGCTCGAGCTCGTCGGTCGCCGCGTCGCCGCGCTCGCCGGCGATCTCACCGCGGCCGATCGCACCCACGAGCGCGAGCTCGCGGACGACGCCGCGCCCCGCACGCGCCGCGACGAAGCGGCCGCGACCGTGCGCCGGATCGTCATCGCGCTGCGCGCGACCGTCGAAGGCAACTACGGCGACGCGGGCCTCCAGGCGCTCGGCCTGTGGGACCCGCCCTCGAGCGACGCCCACCAGCTCCGCCTGCAGGGCGAGTCGCTCGTGGAGGCGCTCCTCCGCGCCGACGTGGTGCTCCCCGCGCCCGAGTCGGACGCGATCGCGCTCGATCGCCGACGGCTCGCGGCCCGCCTTCGCGAGCCCCTCGACGCGCTCGGCGCCGCGCTCGCCGACGTGACGCGCGAGGAGAAGGAGGCCGACGCCACCCAGCTGGCGAAGAACGCCGCGATGGACGCGCACGATCACGGCTTCCCGCGGCTCGCGGGCCTGCTCGCAGCGCTCGCGCGCGCCGCCGGCCTCGACGACCTCGCGGCGCGCATGCGCCCGTCGGGGCGCCGCGCCGGGACACTCGCCGGTCCCGAAGAGCCCCCGCCCAGCTCCTGAAAACCGCGTGATCTCGGGGACCTGCGCGCGTCTCCGGGCGAAGGACGGTCCGGGCGCGCGGCGATCCTCGATTTCGCACCAAAAAACGTGTCTGGCCCGGGGCCAGACGCGTTTTTTGGTCAGAAAAGGCCAGTCTCCCGCGGACAGACGCGTTCGCCGGCCCGCGAAGGGCTCGGGTCGCCGCGAAGGTGAGACGTACCCTCGCAAGACGCGGACGGCTCTGGTACCGTCGCTCCACGCGATGACGACCGTCACCGAGGCGGCCAAGCGTCTGGGGCTCGACCCGCACTCTCTCGAGAAGGCGGAGCTCGAGGACCTCCGGCGCGACCCGGTGCTGGCGCAGCAGTTCGCTCGTCGGCTCGCTTCGATCGCGCGCGATCTCCTCCCCGGGGCCGCGCTCTCGGTCGAAGACCTACGCGACATCCTCGAGGTCGCGGTCCAGGGCGCCCGCGCCCAGGAGCGCATCGTCGAGGGTCGCTACCTGCGCAAGCGCGTGCGCGAGCAGTGCGCGTACGCGGAGCGATACGGCGAGAGCTTCGCGCTCGTCGTGCTGCGTCTCGAGAACGAGCCCGAGCCCGGCGTGTACTCGGCCGCGGTGGAGCACGTCGTCGAGAAGCTGCGGCGCTCCGACATGGTCACGCTGTATCGACGTCGCGTCGCGATGCTGCTGCCGCGCATCGTCCCGGC
Organism: Sandaracinus amylolyticus; assembly: GCF_000737325.1. NCBI lineage: Bacteria > Pseudomonadati > Myxococcota > Polyangiales > Sandaracinaceae > Sandaracinus > Sandaracinus amylolyticus. Next base: position 4,354,199 of record NZ_CP011125.1, on the reverse strand, counting down.
GGCGCTCGATCCGCTCGTCGCGCGCATCCGCCAGCGCCTCGACCTCACCGCGGGACAGCCGGTGGTGGAGCGGACCGACACGCTCGTCTACCCGAGCGAGCTGCACCGCGACACCCAGTCGGTGCTCGACTGGCTCGAGGACGCGCTGCGCACCGACTGAGCCGCATCCCGATCGACGGCTCGTCGCATCGCGAACGCCGAGAAATACAGGGCAAAACGCGTGCTCTGGCTTGCTCGGCGGCGCGCCGGGCACATACACTCGAGGCCTTGCGATCGCTTCGCTCGCTCCTCGCGACCGACGCGTCCCGTCGCGCTCGTCTCCGGCGCGCGAGACGCCTCGCGGTGCCGGCCGTCCTGGTGTTCGTCGGCGCGCTGCTCGCCTTCCGCGGAGAGCTCTTCGCCGCGGCGGAGCGCGCGCCCGCGCGACCCGTCTCCGCGCCGGAGCGCGAGCTCCCGCGCCTCGGTCGCGCGATCGCGATCGACGATGCGTCGGGCCGCGCGCTCGCGCGCTTCCACGCGGCGCTGCGTCGCGCCGAGGCCCACGAGGGCCAGGCGCGCATCGTCGTCTGGGGCGCCTCGCACACCGCGGGCGACGAGTACGCGGGGATGCTGCGGCGCGCGCTCCAGGAGCGCTTCGGCGATGCGGGCCCGGGGTTCGTGAGCCCGGTGAAGCCGTTCCGCGGATGGAACCATCGCGCGGCGCACGCCGACTCGGGCGGCGCGTGGCGCGTGCTCCGCGGGGATCGCGGGCCGGTCGGCGAGCGCTACGGGCTCGCCGGGTACGCCGTCGAGTCGCAGGCAGGCGGCGCGTGGGCGAGCCTCGACACCGCGCGCGCCGAGACCGGGCCGCGCCACGTCGGCAGCTACGAGGTGTTCTTCCTGGAGCAGCCGGGTGGCGGTCGCTTCGAGGTGCGCATCGACGATCGGCCCGCCGCGGTGGTCGACACCGACGCCGAGGCGACGCACGCCGGATACGCGCGCTTCCGGGTGCGCGACGGCGCGCATCGCGTGACGGTGCGCGCGATGGACGACGCGCCGGTGCGTGTCTTCGGCGTCGCGATGGAGCGCGATCGATCGGGCGTGGTGCTGGACACGCTCGGCATCCCGGGGTCGCGCGCGCGCTCGCACCTGCGCTGGGACGACGCGCTGTATCGCGAGCACCTGCGGCGGCGGCGTCCCGATCTCGTCGTGCTCGCGTACGGCACCAACGAGAGCGAGGACGTCGACGTGCCGCTGCGCCGCTACGAGAGCGACCTGCGGCGCGTGGTGCGTCGGGTGCGCGGCACCGCACCGCAGGCGTCGTGCCTGCTGATCGGACCGAGCGACCGACCGCTCGCGCAGGCCGACGGGACGTGGGGGCCGCGCCCGCTGACGCAGGGCGTGATCGACGTGCAGCGACGCGTCGCGGCCGAGCACGGCTGCGGCTTCTTCGACCTCGTCGCGTTCATGGGCGGCCCGATGTCGATGCTCGAGTGGGTCGCGTCGGATCCGCCGTTCGCGCGCGAGGACCACGTGCACCTCACGTGGCACGCGCACCGACGCCTCGCGGAGGTGCTCGAAGCCGCGCTGCTCGAGGGCTACGACGCAGAGTGATCGTCAGGACCGCTTGCGCAGCGCGTCGATCTCGGCGCGCAGTCGCGCGAGCTCCGCTTCCGCCGCAGCCGCGCGCTCCGCTTCGGTGCGCGCACGCTCCGCTTCGGTGCGCGCACGCTCGGCCTCGATGCGCGCGCGCTCGGCTTCCGCGTCGCGCTCGGCCGCGATCTGCTCGGCGAGCGCGCCGAGCTTGGCCGCGAGATCGCGCGGGGTCAGCAGCTCCGCGCTCGCGCGATAGAAGCGGAGCCGCTGGGCCTCGATCACGAGGTCGAGCTCGAGCACCTCGCTCGCGTAGCGCCCGAGCTGCGGCACGATCGGCACGTAGGCGCGCGCGCTCGGCGAAGGCAGCCGGAACCCGGCGAGCCGCTGGCGAGCGCGGTCGTAGACGAAGTACTCGGGGATGCCGAGGCGCGCGTACCGCGCCACGTTGCGCTCCGCGTCCTTCTTGCGGTCGCCGCCGACGTGGACCTCGAGCACCCAGTCGAGGCCCTTCCCTTCGGCGCTCACGACCCACTTCATCCACTCGCGCACCTCGACGTCGCGCACGACCAGCACGTCGGGCGCGAAGCGAGGCTCGTCGGGGTAGTAGGTCGTCAGCTCCGCCGCGACGTAGACGCTCTTGCCGAGCCGGCGGAACCACTCGCGCAACGTCTCGCGCGCGTCGTTCTTCGCGTCGTAGTGCGCGTCACCTTCGGGCGGCGACATCTCGGCGTCGGTCATCGCCGCGGGCAGGGACTCGACGACGGCGGCGCGCTCCGCGCTCGACATGCCGTCCCACGCGTCCTGAGGAGGCGCGCGAGGGGGCTCCTCCGCACGGGGATCGACGTCGCGGCTCACGGGCGAATGATAGCGCGTCAGTCGAGGTACCAGAGCCAGCCCTCGATGCGCGCGAGCGGCACGAACGGGAGCTCCCAGAGCACCGTCGCGTCGTCGCCCGCGCACACGCGGTGAATCTCGCTCGCGCTGCCGTCGAACGACACCTCGTGAACGAGTCGGTGCGAGGCGCGCGCGGCGCAGTACGCGCCCAGGTATGCGACGACGACCATCGTCACGAGCCCGACGATCGCCGCGCGATCACGATGTGTGCTCATGGCACGCGATCGTGATCGCGCGTGATGGCGCGCTCGTGGCGATCCCGAGGAGCTATCGCGCGCAGAAGCCTTCGTAGTCGATGTACTCGTGGATCGTCGGGCTCGATCCGCAGACCGGGCACTCGGGATCGCGACGCAGCTTCAGCGTGCGGAACTGCATCTTCATCGAGTCGTACGTCAGCAGGCGGCCGACGAGCGGCTCGCCCTTGCCGAGGATGATCTTGATCGCCTCGGTCGCCTGGATGGTCCCGATCACGCCGGGGAGGATCCCGAGCACGCCCGCCTCCGCGCAGCTCGGCGCGAGGTGCGCGGGCGGCGGCTCCGGATAGAGGCAGCGATAACACGGGCCCTTCTCGGGCCAGAACGTCGTGACCTGTCCGTCGAAGCGGAAGATCGATCCGTGGACGACCGGGATCTTCTTCCAGACGCTCGCGTCGTTCACGAGGTAGCGCGTCGGGAAGTTGTCGAGGCCGTCGACGATCACGTCCCAGCCGTGATCGAACACCTCGTCGACGTTCGCGCTCGTGAGCCGCGACTGGAAGGGGATCACCTTCACGTCGGGGTTGAGGTTCTGCATCGTGCGCGCGGCGCTCTCGACCTTCGGCGTGCCGACGCGATCGGTGCCGTGGAGCACCTGACGCTGCAGGTTCGACGCGTCGACCGCGTCGTTGTCGATGATGCCGATCGTGCCGACGCCCGCCGCCGCGAGGTAGAGCGCGGCCGGCGATCCGAGACCGCCCGCGCCGAGCAGCAGCACGCGCGCGTTGAGCAGGCGCTCCTGCCCGCGCTCGCCGACCTCGGGCAGGAGGATGTGGCGCGAGTAGCGATCGAGCTGCGCGGGCGTGAGCTCCGCGGGCTTCTCGAGCGGATAGCCGAGATCCTTCCAGCGCACGAAGCCGGGGTTCGCGCTCTCGACGTGCTGGTAGCCGAGCTCCGCGAGCGTCTTCGCGGCGAACGCGCTGCGCACGCCGCCCGCGCAGTACACGACGATCTTCGCCTTCTTGTCCGGGAGCTTCGACTCCGCCTGCATCTCGAGGAAGCCGCGCGGCACGTGCAGCGCGCCGGGCACGTAGCCCTGCCGCCACTCGTCCTTCTCGCGCACGTCCACGAAGACGTATCCTTCGCGCGCCTCGAGCCGGCGCTTCATCTCCTCGAGCGAGACCTGCTGCACCGAGCCCTTCACGTCCTGCAGCAGATCGGCGTACGTCCTGGCCATCCGGAGATTCCCTCGTGAAAAGTGCGGGAACTATGGTGGCGCAGCGCCACGAGCGTCAAGGAGCGGATCGGATTCCCCCGCGCGCGAATGGGAAATGGACCCCTGTGGAGTCGCGGAGGCGACAAGCGGTACAGTGTCGCGGGATGGAGGCCTTGGCTTTTCGAGCGCTCGCGGCGCGGTGCAGGCGTTCGTCGTGCGATCGCCGTCCAGCCCGCGACGAGCGACGACACGGCGCGAGCGAGCGCTGCGCGGCGAAGCTCCGGCTCGCGATGGCGCTCGCGCTCGCGACGCTCTCGGTCGCGTGCGGGCCCGCGCCGCTCGACGACGCCGACGCGTCGACGCCCGCGGTCGACGCAGGCGCGCCCGACGCCGGACCGCCGCGCGCGATCTTCGAGGTGCCGCGCACCGGCGACGAGCCGCTCCTGGATCTGCCGTGGCCGAGCGATCTCCGTCGCACGAGCGAGGGCACGATCGACGTGCGCACGTTCCCGAACCCGCGCGGCAATCGCCTCGTGCAGCGCTACGTCGACGCGGCCACCGCGCGGCTGCGCGGCTTCGGGACGAACGGCGCGATCTACTTCCGCTTCTCGCGCGCGATCGATCCCGCGAGCCTGCCCGTGAGCCCCGAGGCCAGCGTGCGCGAGGACGCGAGCGTGTTCGTCGTCGATCTCGATCCCGAGAGCGACACGTACCTCGAGCGGCATCCGATGGTCGTCGTCGCGAACGAGCGCGCGACGATCTTCTGGCCCGCGAGCTCGATCGCGCTGCGGCCGGTGCACGGCATCCCGCTCGCGGGCGGGCGCCGCTACGCCGCGGTGGTCACGCGTCGCGTGCGCGCCACGACCGGCGAGACGCTCGCGCGCGACACCGATCTCGAGGCGATGATCGCGGGCGGCGGCGACGCGACGATCGAGACGGCGCGCGCGACGTACCAGCCCGCGCTCGATGCGCTCGCCGAGGCCGGGATCGCGACCGACGACGTGCTCTCGCTCGCGGTGTTCACGACGCACGATCCCGTCGCCGAGCTCGCGCTGTTCCGCGACTGGATGCACGCGGAGTATCCCGCGCCGACGCCGCGCGACGCGACGTGGATGCGCGTCGATCGCGCGTCGTACACCGAGCTCCGCGGCACGTACGGGCCGGTGCCGATCTTCCAGGAGGGCGAGCTGCCCTACGCGTCCCAGGGCGGCGCGATGGAGCCCGGCGCCGACGGCGAGCCCGTCGTGCACGGCGAGTACGACGCGCGCTTCGCGCTGACGGTGCCGCTCGGCGAAATGCCGGAGAGCGGCTATCCGCTGGTGCTCTACGCGCACGGGACCGGCGGCGACTATCGCTCGTTCATCGACGACGGCACGGGCACGCGACTCGCGGCGGCGGGCATCGCGACGATGGGCATCGATCAGATCCACCACGGCGCGCGCAACCCGACCGGGGGCTCGCCGGAGATCCTCTTCTTCAACATCCAGAACCCCGACGCCGCGCGCGACAACAACCGCCAGAGCGCGCTCGACATCGTGCAGCAAGCGCGCGTCGTGCCCGGGCTCGTGGTGCCGATGCGCGTCGCCGATCGCGCCGGGCGCGAGATCCGCTTCGACCCCGAGCGCGTGTTCTTCTTCGGGCACTCGCAGGGCGGGCTCGTCGGGCCGGTCTATCTGGGCATCGACGACGGAGTGAGCGCGGCGGTGATCAGCGCGGGCAGCGCGGTGCTCGCGTACGCGCTGCTCGAGAAGGAAGAGCCGATCTCGATCCCCGACGTCGTGCGCGTGGCGCTCCAGCTCCCGGGCGTGTCGGTGCAGGATGCGTTCGAGTCGGAGCACTTCGGCTTCGAGCATCCGGTGATCACGCTGGTGCAGTCGTGGATCGACGCGAGCGACGGCTCGAACTTCGGGCACCTCGCGTTCGCGTCGCCGCGACCGGGGTTCGCGCCGAAGAGCGTGCTCTCGACCGAGGGCCTGATGGACGAGTTCTCGCCGCCGGGATCGATCGAGGCGCTCGCGACGTCGATGCGCGTGCCGCAGGTCGAGCCGGTGGCGCGCAGCATCCCGGCGCACCGTCTGCTCGGCATCGCGGCCGTGAGCGGCGCGGTGAGCGCGAACGTCGCGGGCGGGCAGGCGACGGCCGGGCTGCTGCAGTATCCGTCGGAGGGGCACTTCGCAGTGTTCGACGACACGAGCGCGCAGGCGCGTATCCGCGGGTTCCTGGAGTCCGCGGCGGCCGGTGCGCCGGCGATCCCCGCACCCTGATTTCGATCCACGGAGGCCGAGGCGGATGCGAGCGCGAGGCGGCGAGAGACGGGCGATGCGGTGGCTGTGGGCGATCGTGGCGTGCGCGATGATCGGGAGCGGCTGCGCGACCGGCAGCGGCGGCGTCGAGGACGCGGGCCGCGGCCAGGACGGGGGCAACCTCGACGGCGCGGTGGCGGACGCAGGTCGCGACGCGGGACGCGACGCGAGCGTCGACGCGATGGTGATCGACTCGGGCCCACGCGACAGCGGGATGCCGATCGACTCCGGCACCGACGCCGGCGGGATGGACTCGGGGCCGCCGACCTGCCCGCCGACCGCGACGAACCTCGCGATCGTCGAGGTGATGATCCGGACGGAGACCGGCACCGAGGATCGCGGCGAGTGGATCGAGCTGCTGAACGCCGGAGACTGCCTCGTCGATCTCGGCGGGCTCGTGATCTCGAGCCCTCCTGCGACGTACACGATCCCGGCGGGTCACGTCCTCCCGGCGGGCGCGCGCTTCGTGCTCGCGCAGAGCACCGTCGCCGCCGAGAACCGCGGGCTCGTCTACGACCTCTCGTACACCGGCTCGGGCATCGTGCTCGACAACAGCGGCGACACGCTCGAGCTGATCGCGGGCGGGACGACGATCGACTCGGTCACGTGGACGTCCGCGACGAGCGTGTTGAAGTACTCGACCGAGTTCCCCGACTCGCGGCCGATCGCGGAGAACGCGTCGATGAGCAACTGGTGTCCCGCGAGCATGAGCGCGACGTACTCGAGCACCGCAGGCGGCCCGTATTACGGCACGCCGGGCGCGCCGAACGGCGCGTGCCCGTGACGCTCCGTCAGCGGATCATCGGCGCTGACAGGCTGACACGACGTCGTGGCTGGCCATCGACATCGTGGCAGCTCGACGGCTCGTGCACCTCGCGCGGAACACGCGCGATCATCGAGAAAACAAGGCCGGATCGCGCGTGGTCCGGCCCTTGCTCGACGGGCGTGCTCGGGAGGTCCCGATGAACGTCGAGCGAGAGACGCGTGCCTGCCAGCTGGTCGACTTCGAGCGCGAGGTGCTTCGCCACCGACGCGAGCTCGTCGGCGCCGGTCTCCGACTGACCGGCTCACGCGCCGAAGCGGAGGACCTGGTGCAGGACGCGGTCATGCGCGCATGGACCTTCTGGCATCGCTTCGAGCCGGGCACGAACGGGCGCGCGTGGATGCATCGCATCCTCCTCAACACGTTCATCAACGGGTATCGCCGCAAGCGCCGCGAGCGCGACATCCTGCAGGCGGTGCACGCCGAGGAGCTGCGCGCGCAGGGCTGGGACGGCCACATCGCGGACGCGCCGGGCGAGTCGCTCGGCGACGAGGTGCAGGCCGCGCTCGACGCGCTGCCCGAGGACTTCCGGCGCGTCGTGGTGCTCGTCGATCTCGAGGAGCGCTCGTACCGCGACGCCGCCGACGCGATCGGCTGTCCGATCGGCACCGTGATGTCGCGCCTGCACCGCGCGCGTCGCGCGATGAAGCGGAAGCTCGAGGAGTACGCGGACCGCGAAGGCTACGTCGCCGAGGCGGCGTGAGCGCGCGACCGCGCGAGCGCGTGCGGCACGGCGTCCGCGACCTCGCGCGCGAAGAGCCCACGATCCGCGACCGCGGCGAGCTCCCCGGCCATCGCGTGCGCGAGCACGCCGGCACACGCCGCGTCGAACACGTCGCCCTCGCTCGCGCTCGCGAGCATCGCCGCGATCACGCCGCTCAGGACATCGCCCGTGCCCGCCACGCCGAGCGCCGGCGTCCCCGCGGGGCACACGGCGAGACGCTCGCGTGACGCGATGATCGTGCGCGCGCCCTTGAGCACGACGACCTGCCCGGTGCGCGCCGCGAGCTGCTCCGCGGCGTGATAACGCGCGGCCTGGACCTCGGCGCTCGTCGTGCCGAGCAGACGCGCGGCTTCGCCGGGGTGCGGCGTGAGCACGCGCGGCGCGCGCGCCTTCGTGAGCACGGTGGGATCGCCGGCGAGCGCACTGAGCGCGTCGGCGTCGAGCACGAGCGGGATCGTCGCTTCGATCGCGACGCGCGTCGTGTAGGCGCGCGCGGTCGCGTCGAGGCCGACGCCGGGGCCCAGCACGCCCGCGTCGCGTTGCTCGCACTCTCGGAGCGCGGCGGCGACACCGGCTTCGAGCGCCTCGGGGATCTCGCTCGTCATCAGCTCGATCACCTTCGTGTCGAGCGCGGCGCGCGCCGCCCCGCGCGCGGCGAGCGTGACGAGCCCCGCGCCCGCGCGCATCGCGCCGAGCCCGGAGAGCAACGCCGCGCCGGTGCGACCCGGCGAACCCGCGAAGATCGCGACGTGCCCCGCGCTGCCCTTGTGCGCGTCGGCGGCGCGCCGCGGCACGAGCCGCGCGAGATCGAAACGCTCGAGGAGCGACGCGCGCGCGTCGCGCGGCGCGGGCACACCGATGTCGACGAGCACGACGTCGCCCGCGTGATCCACGCCCGGGTGCTGGTGCAGCCCGCGCTTGTGCGCGGCGAACGTCGCGGTCACGCGCGCGGGCAGCACGACACCGAGCACCGCGCCCGTCTGCGCGTCGAGCCCGCTCGGGAGATCGAGCGCGAAGGACGGCACCTCGGTCGCCGCGAGCCGCTGGATCGCGTCCGCGCGGAACCCGTCGATCACGCGATCCAGACCGGTGCCGAAGAGGCCATCGACGATGACGCTCGCGCGCGCCGCGAGCGACTCGAGGTGCTCGAGATCGCTCTCCGCGACCGCGCGCACGTCGACGCCGAGGCCGCGCAGCGCGTCGAGGTTCACCCTCGCATCCCCCGCGACCTTCGCGGGATCGCCTAGCACGACGCACTCCGCGCACACGCCGCGCACGAGGAGGTGCCGCGCGACCACCCACGCATCGCCGCCGTTCTGCCCGAGCCCCCCGACGACGAGCGGACGACGCAGCCGATCCGCGAACCGCGCGCACAGCACGTCGGTCGCGCCGCGCCCCGCGTTCTCCATCAGCACGAGCCCGGGCACGCCCGCCGCGATCGCCTTCGCGTCGATCGCTCTCGATTCGTCTCGTCCGACGAGCGGCAGCATCGCCCTGCCCGCTTACCGCAGCTGCTCGCCCTCTTCGATCGCGCGCAGGAAGCGCTGCACCGCGCGATCGAGACCGACGAGCACCGCGTCCGAGATCAGCGCGTGGCCGATGTTGAGCTCGACCAGCTCGGGCACGAGCGCCACCAGCGACACCACGTTGCGCGCGGTGAGCCCGTGCCCCGCGGCGACCTTCATCGACGGTGCGTGGATGCGCGCGTAGCTCGCGGCGCGCGCGAGGCGCTCGAGCTCGCTCGTCGAGTGGCCGCGGCGCGCCTCTTCGGCGTAGTCGCCGGTGTGCAGCTCGATCATCGCGGCGCCGGTCTCGATCGACGCCTGCACCTGATCCGCGTCGGGATCGACGAACAAGCTCGTCGGGATGCCGCTCGCGTCGAGGCGCTCGCGCACGCCGCGCAGCGCGGCGAGCTGACCGCGCACGTCGAGCCCGCCCTCGGTCGTGCGCTCCTCGCGGCGCTCGGGCACCAGCGTGACGAGATCGGGCCGCACCTGCAGCGCGACGCGAACCATCTCCTCGGTCGCCGCCATCTCGAGGTTCAGCATCGTCTTCACGGTGCGGCGCAGCACCTCGACGTCGCGCAGCTGGATGTGCCGCCGATCCTCGCGCAGATGGACCGTGATGCCGTGCGCGCCCGCCCACTCGCAGAGCATCGCGGCCTCGACGGGATCCGGGTACTCGGTGCCGCGCGCCTGACGGATGGTCGCGACGTGATCGACGTTGACGTGGAGACGAACGCGCATGGGTCGCGCGAATGTAGCACCCACGTGCTCCCACGACGGAGCGTGCCAAGTGGACCACTGGGGCTACACGTCGAGGACCAAGCCGTCCTCGGCGAGCACGAGCTCGCCCGTGTAGCCCGCGGCGCGCACCTCGCCCGCGACGTCGACGTCGTCGCACTGCGGATAGAAGTGCGTGAGCACCACGCGCGAGAGCTTCGCGTCCACCGCGGTCTCCGCGGCCGTGCGCGTGTTGAGGTGCTTCGTCGTCGCGCGCGACGCGGGATAGCTGCACTCGAGCAAAGCCACGTGGGCGCCGCGACACAGCGCCGTCAGCTCGGGGCACTTGCCGCTGTCGCCGCTGAACGCGAGCACGCGCCCACCGCACGTCACGCGCAGCCCGAGCGAGCCGGCGACGTGGAGCACCTCGCGCGCGTCGATCGTGAACGGCCCGACCACGCGGCGATCCCCGTCGCGCAGCTCGATCACCTCGCGCATGCCGAGAGGATCCATCACGGCGCTGCCGTAGAGACCTTCGAGCCCGTCGATCAGCGCGTGGTGCCCGACCGGGCCGAGCATCGCGAGCGGCGTGCGCACCGGCGGATCGGGCACGTTGCGACCGAACATCACGGGCGCGAGATCCGCGCAGTGATCGACGTGGTGGTGCGTCACCACGATGCCGCGCACGCGCTCGAACGTGATCCCGAACGCGGGCCATCGTCGCGTGCTGCCCGGACCGCACTCGATCAGCAGCACCTCGCCGCTCGGCGCGATCAGCGCGTAGCCGCTCGCGCCGCGCCGCGGATGCGGGATCGCGGTGCCGGACCCGAGGATCGCGAGCTTCAGACGTAGTCTCCGCTGACGCGCACGAGCGTGTGGTGCTCGTGCGTTCGCGCGAGCACCACGTCGACGGTCTCGGTCCGACACTGCGCGTGCCACACCAGCAGGTGCGCGACGAGCCGGATCAGATCCGAGTCGTGCAGGTGCGGCGCGCGGTCGAGCAGTCGCACGCCCCACTGCTCGCGCCCCTCGAACACCTCGGCGCGCGCGATGGTCGTGCCCGCCTCGTCGACCACGTCCCAGTGCTGCTGGGCGCGCGTCGAGACGTCGTCGACGCGCGCACCTTGTGGAGGGACGCGCTGGTAGCGCATCCGATCGAGCGCGAGCCCCGTCCCGTCCATCGCCCCCTCCACTCGACAGAAAGGCCGTTCGCTACGGCTCGTAGCGACGCCGCAGCAGCTCGCCGATCGCGTCGCGGATCGACGGCTCGGCGTAACCGACCTGCTTCTCGAGCCGCTCGACGGTGCCCTTCGCGCGCGCGATGCGCTCCGCGTCGAGGTGCGCCGTCTCCGCGTTCACCGTCGCGATCACGTCGCGCGCGATCTCGGCGAGCTGCTTCTTGCGCTTGCCGTACGTCGCCTCGCGCACCTGCTGGATGTAGCGCGGGAAGAGGCGCGGATAGCTCACCTTCTCGCCGGGATGATCGAGCGCGTGCGCGGCCACTGCGCTGATGAGATCGCGCCGGAACGAGTCGTTGTTCCGCTGCACGCCGAGCATGCCCTCGACGTTCTCCATCAGCTTCTGATCGGGCTCCTCGTACTGCCCGGTGACCGGGTTGTACACGCGCTCGCGCTTCACCCAGTTCGAGACGTGCGTGACGTACTTGTCGAAGAGATCGAGGTACTGCGTCTCTTCCACGAGGCCGGTGCTCCTGCGGAACTCGTCGTCGACGCGATCGAGCCAGCGCTCGCGCACGACGTCGACGAACCCGCGGTGATCGTGGTAGCCGCCCTCCGGCGTCTCCTTGAGGAAGTCGTAGTCGTCCGCCTCGCAGAGCTCGCGGATGCGCGCGAGCACCGCGAGCGGCGAGAGGCACTTGAACGCCGGGTCCTGCGCCGCGTCGAGCAGCAGCACGCGGATCTCGCGCGGCGACGCGCCGGTCGAGCCCTCGTAGTTCGGCCAGGTGTCGGTCTCGTGCTTCACCTCGGCGAAGTTCGCGCGGAGGATCTGCGACTCTTCGTTCGAGAAGCGGTTCGGGATCACGAGGTCCGCGTAGTACTCCGCCTTCTCGATCGGCGTGAGCGACGACGCGAGCTGCCCGAGCTTCTTGTTCTCGTAGCTCTCGGTCTGCGGGCGACGGAGGCGCGTGAGCGTGGCCCAGAGCGCGGCGACGTACGTCGCGTGCGGCGCGACGTGCGTGCGCACCTGCGGGACGATCTGCGCGTCGTAGATGCCCTGCTCGGCCTTGTAGTCGAGGAGGTACGGGACGCGCACCAGCGAGAGCCGGCCGCGGAACGAGCGGTACTCGTGGTGCTCGCGGAACGCCTTGAGGTGGATGTCGTTCGACGTCGAGACGAACACCGCGTTCAGCGGGAGCACGCTCTGCGCGAGCGCGATCTCGCCCTCCTCCACCGCGAGCAGCAAATAGCGCCACGCGTCGAGCGGACGCTTCAGGAGATCGCTGAACTCGAGCAGGCCACCGCTCGCGTCGACGAGCTCGCCGTGCGTCTCGTACAGCGAGAGCGACGCGAGCGACGCGGGCAGCGCCGCGAGCGAGCGATCCATCGTGATCTGTCGCTCCTGCGCGTCGACGGCCATCTGCGGGCCGACCGTCACGGCAGCCTGGCGATAGCGCTCCGACACGTAGAAGCGCTCGACGCGCACGTGCGCGAGCACGCGGCGCAGGTCACCGCGATACGCCGTCAGGAGCGCCTCGAAGATCTGCTTGTTCTTCGCGCCGAGCTGGCCCTCCATGACGAGCGCGGTCGGCACCTCCTGGATGTTCGCGGCTTCGTACGCGTCGCGCACCAGGCGACGGCGCTCGGGGCGCGGCAGGAGCAGCAGCGGGCTCTCGCGCAGCTCGCTCACCATGCGCAGATCGATCTGCGCGTCGGGCAGGTGCGCGAACGATCCGTCGCGCATCATCGAGTCGTCGTTCGAGCCGAAGCCCACGGTGCGACCGTCGCGGCCGCGCGGGAAGATCCACGAGAAGACGTAGAGCGCGCCGTCGTCGGTCTCGGAGTACGCCTCGAGGCCCTTCATCATGCAGTGCACGAAGGTCGTCTTCGCGCTGCCGTTCGGGCCGTGCAGCATCACGAGCTTGTTGATGCGGCCCTCGCGCACGAAGTTGCCGAGCACGCGATAGAACGCCTGCTGGATGTCCTCGTGGCCGACGAGGTAGTCGTGGCGGCGGCGCCCGTCGGTCTCCTTCAGGAACGCGAGATCGAACAGCTTGAACCGCGTCTGCGGGCCACCGGGCTTCGATAGCGTCTCCTTGCCGAAGTGATCGAAGCAGTCGCGCAGGTAACGCGCCGCGTCGCGGCTGTGACGCCAGGGGTGCTGGCGGAAGAGCGCGAGGTACTCCTCGAAGGAGAGCACGCGCTTCTGCGACGCGAAGCGATCGCGAATCGAGGCGCCGATGCGCTCCAGGACTTCCGAGCTGTCCAGCTTGGGGCCGTTCTCCATGCGGTTCGGCGAGCTCCGTGTCGGAAGGTTTTGGGGACCGAGAGCGCCGCCTCGACGCATCGAGGCGATCGCGATCACGGCGCGGCGATCACTGCGTCGCGGTCGCGCCCTCGGCGGGCGCGGCGGCGCCGCCGACCGGCAGGACGAGCGCGAGCGTGCGGCAGTCGGGCATGCACGACTCCGGCGTGCACACCGCGAAGTCGACCTCCGCGACGACGCGGTGCTCGCCCGCCGCGCGCGCGGTGAAGGGCACCTGGAAGCGTGCGCGCGGCTCGACCATCTCGGCCGCGTCGTCGGGCCCGAGCTCGGCGCGCTGGAACGCGACGTCGCCGGGGCCCTGGAGGCGGATCGCCATCGGGTACTGCGTGTTCACGTGGTAGTTGCCGCGCGGCGTGAGCGCGATGTCGAAGCGGCCCTCCTCACCCGGTGCATAGGGCCCGCTCGCGGTCGCGCGAAGCTCGAACGACGGATCCTCCGCGACCTCGCGCGCCGCCGCGGGATCACCACAGCCTCCCCCGGGCGCGGGCGCCTGCGCGGTGGTCGGCGCGCCGCTGCCTGCGCCCTCGGGCGCCGGGGCGGGCTCCGCCGCGCGCTCTTCGCCACCGCACGCCACCATCGCGAGCGCGCAGAAGAGAGCGCCCACGGCACGAACGACTCCGCGCATCCTGACCTCCACCATCTGTTCGCTACGTAGCACACCGGGCCGCGACACCGGTACCGTGACACCCATGCGATGGCTGCTCGCCGCGACGCTCCTGACCGCGCTCGGATGCGGCGCGTCGAGCGTGCCGTGCGCGTCGTCGCTCGCGTGCGGCGAGGGGCGCGTGTGCGGCCTCGACGGGGCGTGTGGCGGCCTGCCGCCGAGCGCCGGGCACGCGGCGCATCGTGCGCCCGAGAGCTGGGCGATCACCGAGGACGGCGCGCCTCGCGCGCTCGAGCGCGGCGACGACGCGATCACGATCGGCGGCGCGCGCCACGGCGCGCTGTGGCTGCGATTCGATCCCTTGCTCGACGCGCCGGAGCGCGCGGTGCTCGTGCTGCACGCGCCCGATCCCGCGACGCGTCGCGCGCGCGAGGGCACGATCACGATCACGCGCCCCGATGGTCACGAGCTCGCGCGGGCGCGCGTCACGACGGGCGCGGCACGCCCGATCACGATCACGATCCCCATCGAGGCACAGCGCACGATCGAGCTCGTCGTGCGCGCCGATCACGCGCTCACGGTCGCGACGCCGCGACACCTCGAGCCCCGTCGGCGCCCCCGCCTCGAGCTCGTGCTTCGATAAGCACACATCGAAGCGCGCCGGACGAGCGCGTCAGAAACGTGGTCGCCGACGGCCGCCGCCAGACCATTTCGTCAAAAACGGCAGCGTCGACACCCGCCGCCAGACCATTTCGTCAAAAACGGCAGCGTCGACACCCGCCGCCAGACCATTTCGTCAAAAACGGCAGCGTCGACACCCGCCGCCAGACGATTTCGTCAAAAACGGCAGCGTCGACACCCCCCGCCAGACGATTTCGTCAAAAAGGCAGCGTCGACACCCGCCGCCAGACGATTTCGTCAAAACGGCATCGTCGACGACCGCCGCCAGACGAGCTCGTGTGCGCCGGGAGGGCCCAATCGATCGGATCCGGCCGCCGCAAGAGAGCAAGCGGGGCTGGGGCCCCGCGCGCAGCGTTTGGGGAGGGGGGCCCCGATCCGGCTTCGCCGGTCGGGGGGAGGGGTCTTCCAAGACCCCTCCGGCAGCTCAGTACAGGAGCGTCGCGCTGATCGTCGTCGGCAGCTCCGCCATGCGCTGGCAGAGCTCCTCGCCCACGCGACGCGCCGTCTCCTCCGACACGTCCATCACGAGGTAGCCGATGTTCGCGTCGGTCGCGAGCACCTGACCGACCACGTTCGCGCTCGCCTCCGACACGATGCGGTTCACGTCGCGCAGCACGCCCGGCACGTTGCGGTGCACGTGCGTGAAGCGGTGCACGCCGTCGCGCTTCGGCAGCTCGGCGTTCGGGAAGTTCACCGCGCCGTTCGTCGCGCCGTACTTGAGGAAGCGGATCAGCGTGTTCGAGACCTCGTGACCGATCGCGACCTGCGCCTCCGCCGTCGAGCCACCGATGTGCGGCGTGAGCACGACGTTGGGCAGGCTCTGCAGCTCGCTCACGAAGCGACCGTCGTTGCCCTCGGGCTCGACCGGGAACACGTCGATCGCCGCGCCGCCGAGGTGACCGGTCTTGATCCCCTCCGCGAGCGCCGGGATGTCGACGACGGTGCCGCGGCTCGCGTTGATCAGGTACGCGCCCTTCTTCATCAGCGCGATCTGCTTCTGCCCGATCATGTCCTTCGTCGACGGCGTCTCGGGGACGTGCAGCGTCACGAAATCGGACTTCTCGAGCAGCTCCTCGAGGCTCTGCGCCGCGCGGTTGTTGCCCATCGGCAGGCGCGCCGACACGTCGAAGAAGAGCACGTTCATGCCGAACGCCTCGGCGAGCACGCCGACCTGACGACCGATGTGCCCGTAGCCGACGATGCCGAGCGTCTTGCCGCGGATCTCGCGCGAGCCCTCGGCGCTCTTCGTCCACACGCCGCGGTGCATCTCGTTGTTCCGATCGCCGAAGCGACGCGCGAGCATCACGATCTCGCACATCATCATCTCGGCGACGCTGCGCGTGTTCGAGAACGGCGCGTTGAACGCCGGGATGCCGCGACGGTTCGCCTCGTCGAGCGCGATCTGGTTCGTGCCGATGCAGAACGCGCCGATCGCGCGCAGCCTGTCGGCGGCCGCGAGCACCTTCGGCGTGATCGTCGTCTTGCTGCGCAGGCCGACCGCGACGACGCCCTTGATGCGCTCGCAGAGCTCGTCCTCGGGCAGCGCCTTCTTGAGGAGCTCGACCTCGAAGCCCTCGGCCTCGAGGTTCGCGCGCGCGTCGGGGTGGATGTTCTCGAGGAGCAGGATCCGTCCGGCGTCGGTCATGGCGTTCGCGCGTGCATGTGCGCGTGTTGACGCGACGTGTCAAGGGCGCGCCCGACACGTCGCGGGGAGCCAATCAGCGCGTCGCGGTGCCGCTGTTCCCGTGGGTGTCGGTCACGGTCAGCGAGGTCCAGCTCGCAGGCGGCGAGAGCGTGCCGCGGCCCGACGCATCGAGCGTGATCTCGGTCGGCGCGCCGCCGTCGAACGCGACCTCGATCGTCTCGCCGCGGAGCGGCGCGGGGCGCGTCGCGCCGCTCTCGAGGTCGAGCAGTCGATACCCGAACGGCGCGCTCGCGCTCACCTCGATCGACGTGTCGCTCACGACGACGCCCAGCGTCGCCGGCGAGACGCGGAACGGCTCGCTCGTGATCTCGTAGCCCGGCCCGACCACGCGGAAGCGATACGCCCCCACCGGCGCGCCGCGACGAGGCGCGAGCGGGTACGTGCCCGCGGCGTCGTCGAGCCAGCCCACCGCCTGCCACTCTGCGGCCCAGTAGTGCGTGCGCGCGCCGTCGCCCGAGAGCGGATCCGGAGTCCACGTCAGCAGCACGTCGCCCTCGCCCACCGCGCGGCCGCTGGGGCGCGCCACCGTCTCCCAGGTGTCCGTCGCGGTCTCGCGCTCGATCGTGACCACGGGTGATCCCGCGAGCGGGTCGGCCCCGATCCACACGAAGTACGCGGACTCGAGCCGCGCGACCTCGAGCGGCTGCGCCGCGACCGGACGACCGCGGCGCGTGAGCAGCGTCGGCGGCACCGAGCTCGGCACCGTGCCCGCGAGCGGCGCGGCGTCGGGCTCGAGCGCGTCGTCCATCACCGGCACCTGCACGCGCGTGGTGCCGCCCTCGGTCGCGTCCTCGCGCTCGGTCGACATCGCGAGCGGGATGAGGCGCGCGGCCTCCTCCATGATCGCCTCGCCCTCGAGCGGGCCCCAGAACGTGATCGTCGGCTCGTAGCCGCCGCGCAGCCAGTCCTCGGCGGTCATCATGTAGCCGCCGTGATCCTGCGCGTAGCCGACGACGATCGTGTGATCCGCGTCGACGCTCGAGAGCTCCCGCAGGCGATCGACGAGCAGCGTCACCGGCTCGCCGGGCAACGTGACGAGCACGAAGTCGCCGATGCGCGCCGCGCTCACCGTGGTGCGCGTGGTGTCGCAGATCGGCGGCTCGTCGAGCGTCACGTCGAGCGTGCTCTCGAAGATCGTGTCGACCTCCTGGAGCATCAGGCAGCTCGGGTACGGCGTGTCGTCGAGGTCCGCGACGCCCGGCATCTGCGCGAGCGAGAGCACGAGGTCGCCGCTGCAGAGCGCGGCGCCGTAGGGCGCGTTGAACTCGTCGATCGGCGAGATCACGCGCGTGCGCGTCTCGGGATCCTCCCAGATGCGCCCGTCCGCCTCGCGGCGCAGATCGAACTCCGCGTACGAGAGCGCGCCGTCGCGCACCGTGAAGCGCTCGTGGCCGGGGCCGCGCGGCACCGAGCGCGAGACCATCTCGAGCTCCGCGCTCTCGCGCATCGACTCACCGGCGCTCGTCCACGCGGCGACGATCGCGGCGCGCGCGTTCCATCCGACGCTCTCGACACGCGCGTAGTCGCGGCACAGCGGGCCGCGGCAGTGCCCGTCCTGGCAGGTCTCGAGGCCCTCGCACTGCTCGTCGCTCGTGCACGTCGCGCCGAGATCGCACTGCGTCGCGCCCTCGAGCCCGACCGGCGACACGTCGCCCGCCGCGCCCTGCAGGTGGATCACGACGACGCGATCCTCGAACGCGCCCTCGAGCACGCGCTCGATCGCGCCCGGCGCGTCACCGCTGATCATCGGGTTGTCGGCGTCGAGCACCGTGCCGTGGATGCCGAACACCGGGATGACCGCGATCGGCGTGCCGTCGGTCTCGTCGACGCGGATCACGAAGAGGTCGTCGTCGTCGTGGCGACCGCCCGCGAGATCGTCGTTCTCGCCGCGACGATCGCGGTTGACGCGATCCTCGGGATCGAACCCGCCCTGGTGCGCGATCCCGACGCGTGCCGGACGGCGGTTCGCGAGCGCTTCGCGCGCCGCGGCCTCCATGTCGGCGAGGATCGCGTCGTAGGCGGTGCGGCGGAACGCGCCGAAGCCGACCTGCATCGCCGAGTGCCCGGTGTAGTTCGCGAACGCGCTGTGCGAGTGGCTGACCGCGAAGAGCACCTTGCCGCTGAACGCGGGGCCGAGGCGCGCCTCGAGCTCGTGGGTGAGGCCCTGGTACGCGACGCCGAGCTCGGCCTTCACGATCAGGATCGTCTCGTCGCCCGCGGGGCTCGCCTCGTCGTACGTGCCGCTCGTGATCGCGACGACGCGCACGTGCGGCCAGGTCTCGATGCCGACCGAGGGCGCGAACGAGCCCGCGAGCTCCGCCTCGCGATCGTCGACGTAGCCGTCCGAGCCGAAGTTCGCCGAGCGCGAGGTGTACGCGCCGAGCGTCACGCCGAGCGGGATCGAGATGGGGCGCTCCGCCGCGCCCGCGCTGAGCGTCCCCGCGCTCACGGTTCCGCCGGCGCGCGCCGTCGCGGGCATCTCCACGTACGTGCAGTGATCGGTCGACGGGGGCGGCGCGGGTGGACCGCCGTCGACGGGCCCCGCGTCGGGAGCGACGACGTCGTCGTCATCGCCGCACCCGAGCGCGAGCGTCGAGACGAAGGCGAGACACAGGGCCCAGCGTGCGATCGACCTATGCGGCACGGCGACTCCCCTCGGCGGCCCGTCGTGAAGGAAGGACGGGGCGATGGCCATCCTAGGAGGACGCACAACCACGCTTCAATTGGCACTTCCGGCCCGGAGTCGAGCGACGCGTATGTCTCTTGCTCCGCAGACCTCGCCTCCCATACGCTGCTCCCCAGGAAACTACGCGTGCGAAGGGTCAGCTCCGGCCTCACCGACGTCGGTCGTAGGCGTGTCTCGAACGAAGACGCCTTCGGCCTCGACGACGAGCTCGGCCTCTACGTCGTCGCCGACGGGATGGGTGGTCACGCCGCGGGCGAGATCGCGAGCCGTGAGGCCGTCGACAACGTCATGGCGATGGTGCGCCGGCAGCGCGACGTGCTCACCGCCGTGCAGCAGGGCGATCGCAGCCCCGAGACGATGCGCCGCGTGCTCCGCGTCATGGAGAGCGCGATCCAGGCCGCGACGTACATGGTCTTCGCGATCGCGGAGAACGAGCCCGAGCAGCGCGGCATGGGCACGACGCTCTCGAGCCTGCTGGTGATCGGCGACGTCGGCATCACCGGGCAGGTCGGCGACAGCCGCGTCTACCAGGTGCGCCACGGCCAGGTCACGCGCCTCACCGAGGATCACACGCTCGTCGCGTGGCAGGTGAAGCAGGGGATCATCTCGGCGGCCGAGGCCGAGCGCTCGCCGCACAAGAACGTGATCACGCGCGCGGTGGGAAGCCGCGACTACGTGCAGGTCGACACGCACGTCGTCGACATCCAGCCGGGCGACTCGTTCCTGCTCTGCTCCGACGGGCTGCACGGCTACCTCGAGGACCACGAGATCCCGGCGATCGTCGACCTCGGTCCCGCGGTCGCGACGCGGCACTTCATCGAGCTCGCGAACAAGCGCGGCGGCCGCGACAACATCACCGCGCTCGTGATCGAGATCCTCTGACTGGCCCGAGCGGCCAGCGCGGAGACCGGGAAATCCGCGAGTGAGCGCGCTCATACGCGCATTCGGGGAGCGAGCGGTGCGCTCGATACTCTCGCGCGAGCTCGTTTGAGCTCAAACGATCTCCCGGAGGCTCGGTGATGACGCCGCCCCGCTCGCTTCGACTCGCGTTCCTCTCCACCCTGCTCGCGCTCGCCGGATGCACCGAGGGCACGAACCGTCCACCCGGGCGCGTCGACGACGGCGGCACCGGCCCGGGCCCGATCATCGAGGGCATCTGCTCGAGCACCACCGACAGCGACGGAGACGGCCTCTACGACGCGATGGAGGGCACGTCCGACTGGGACGGTGACGGCACCGCGAACCACCTCGACACCGACTCCGACGGCGACGGTCTGCTCGACTCCGCGGAGTCCGGCGGGCTCGGAGGGTGCCGCGCGCGCAACAGCGACGACGACGCGATCGCCGACTACCTCGACAACGACTCCGACAACGACGGGCTCTCGGATCGCGAGGAGACCGAGCGCTACGAGACCGATCCGCTGAACCCCGACAGCGACGGCGACGGCTACATCGACGTCGCGGAGGTCGCGACCGGCCACGACCCGAACGATCGCAACGACGGCATCCCCGAAGACGACTTCTACGTCGTGCTGCCGTACCGCGGCGATCCCCAGGAGCGCGAGCTGCGCTTCGGCACGACGGTCCGTCAGGCCGACGTGTTCTTCATGATGGACCGCACCGGCTCGATGGGTGACGAGGTCGATCGGCTCAAGAGCTCGCTCGACACGGTCGTCGCGCAGATGACCGCGACGATCGACGACATCGGCGTCGGGTTCGGCGGGTTCGCGGGGTTCGGCGGTCGCGCGGGCGGTCCGTGCATGACGCTGCCGGTCGTCGGCGAGGTATGCGGCGAAGGCGACAACGGCGACGTGCCGTTCAACCTCTACGGCGTGATCACGACCGACCTGACGCGCATGCGCAGCGACCTCGCGATGATGGAGGCCGATCAGGGCGGCGCGACGTGGGCCTCGAGCAACGAGGCGCTCTATCAGGCCGCGACCGGCGAGGGCATCGCGCCGTGGGTGCCGATGCAGCGCTGCACGGCGGTGCCCGACGAAGAAGGTCGTCGCTACGGGTACCCGTGCTTCCGCCCGGGCTCGCTGCCGATCATGGTCGTGCTCACCGACACGTCGTCGCGCAACGGGCCGCTCACAGCGGGCGTCTCGGGCGGCACCTACACGCCGTCGAACTTCACGATGGGCCCGCCGCCGCACACGTACGATCAGACGCTCGCGTCGCTGCGCATGATCGGCGCGCGCGTGATCGGCGTGCTGAGCGGCACCGAGGTCAGCAATCCGACCCCGCAGGCGCAGTTCGAGACGTGGGCGCGCGAGACCGGCACGGTGTACGCCGACGGGCGCCCGATCGTGTTCAACATCTCGGGCAGCGGCGCGGGCCTCGACACGTCGATCGTCGAAGCGATCCGCGTGCTCGCCGAGGAGACGCCCCAGAACATCAGCGCCGTTCCGTACGACGGCGAGGATCTCCCGGCGCAGGATCCGCCGATCGACGCGACCGACTTCATCAAGGCGATCACGCCCGTGCGCCTGCTGGAGGACGGCGTGCCGACGGTGACGTGCCCGATGGCCGAGCGGTGCGACGACTGGGTCTTCTACGGCGTCGCGCCGGGCGACGTCGTCGAGTTCCGCGTCACGTTCCGCAACGACTTCGTCGCGCCGCGCGCGACGACGCAGCTCTTCGAGGCGCGCATCGTCGTGCTCGGCAACGGCGTGGCGGAGCTCGACGAGCGCGACGTGGTGATCATCGTGCCCGCGGGCTCGGAGCCGATCCTGATCTGATCACACGTCACGTCGGACGTCGGCGACGACGCGACGCTCGCGCATCGCGGCCTCGTACGCGCCGAGGCTCGCGATCACGGGCGCGGCGTCGACCGCGAGCGCTGCGCGATCGACGACGTGCGCGCAGCGGATGAGCCCTTCGCCCTCGACGAGCCAGACGCTCACGCGGTCGACGCCGAGCGCGCGCTGGGTGATCTGCCCGGCGCGCGCGAGGGCGCTCCCTTCGTCGTCGACGCGGAGCTGCGCGAGACGGAGGCGCGCTTGCTCCCCGGCGCGCCAGCGGGTGGAGAGGGAGTCCTCCATGCTGGACCCGGCGTACGCCCTCCGGGCGTCGCTCGCAGGCCGCTCAGCGCGTGCGCGCGCCCGGAGAGGACGTCTCCGGCGGCGGAGCGATCACCGTCGCGTCCGCGGCGCTCGCCGGCGGGCGATCGATGCCGGGCCGGCTCTCGCTCGCGGGCACACCGAGCGCGACCTCGCGGAAGTGGAGGAACAGGCTCTGCCCGATCGAGAGCACCGGGACGGCGAGCAGCGCGCCCGTGATGCCGAAGAAGTGCTCACCCGCGAGCAGCGCGAACACGACGAGCACCGGGTGCACCTTCGCGGCGTCGCCGAGGATCTTCGGGTTGAGGAGGTTCGCCTCGACCTGGTGGATGCCGATGATCCACGCCAGCACGAAGAGCGCGACGCCGAACCCGTCCTGCAGCCCGACCACGACCGCGGGGATCGAGCTGATGATCGCGCCGAAGATCGGGATGATCGAGAGCACCGTCGCGATCAGCGTGAGCAGCGGCCAGTAGTCGAGGCCCGCGATGTAGAAGCCGATGCCCGAGAGCACGCCGTTGACGAGGCAGATGACGAGCTGCCCGCGCACCACGCCCGCGAGCCCGCGATCGATGCGGCTCAGCAGCACGTCGAACATCGAGCGGCGATCGGGGCGCACCAGCTGGCGGAAGAACGCGAGGATGCTGTCGGCGCTGATCAGCAGGTACGCCGAGAGCATCAGCATGATGAAGAAGCGGAAGATGCCGCCGACCACCGCCGCGATGAACGACTGCGCGGTGCGCAGCGCCGACGCGACGCTCTGCTCGCCGTGCGCGAGCTCGCCGCGGAGCGCCTCGGTGAGCTGCACCGAGAGGTCGCGGCGCGCGGCCTCGCCCGTCGCGGCCGCAGGCCCGACCACGTAGTGCCCCTCGCCCTCTTGGCGGATCTCGACGCCGGTGTCGGGCAGCACGATCTCGTAGCCGCCCTCGTCGCGCGGCACGACGCGGATGCTGCGCACCGGCTCGGGCACGTTGGGCTCGGGGGCGCTGACCGCGTCGGGCTCGTCGGGGCTCGGAGGTGCTTCTTCTTCGACGGCGCCGAACGAGCTCGTCGCCGAGCGCAGCGTGCGGTCGAGCTGAGGCAGCCACTCGTCGCGCAGCGTGCGCACGGTGCGCGGCATCTCGCGCGAGAGCTTCTGGATCTCGGAGACCACGAGCGGCGCGCCGATCACCACGGTCGTCGCCATCGCACCGAGCAGCGAGAGATAGAGCACGAGCACCGCGGCCCAGCGCGGCGTCTTCCGCCCACCGATGCGCACGCGCTGCATGCGCTCCACGAGCGGCGCGAAGACGTACGCCACGATCAGCGCGATCGCGAACGGCGCGAGCACCTCGCGGAAGACCCAGAGGATCCCCACGACGAGGGCACCCGTCACCGCGAAGAATGCGATGCGCCGGCTGCGCGAGCCGGGCCCGCTCTGGCCCGTCAGGAGCGACGGCGGGTCAGGTCTCTCCACCAATCCCGCCTATACGCTGTTCGTCTGGAATCGTCCACGACCGCTTTTTCTTCTCGCGGGAACGGAACGACGAGTACACCTCGTTCGCCCGCAGTGAGCGACGAGACGAAGCGCGGAAAGGCTCTCGCCTGGACCAGCTCCGCCTATTTCGGCGAGGGGCTGCCCTTCAGCTTCCTGCACCAGCTCGTCACCGAGTACCTCACCGCGATCGGCGCGCCACCATCCGTCGTCGGCTACACGTCGTGGTTCCACCTGTCGGTCACCGCGAAGCCGCTGTGGAGCCCGCTGATCGACCTCTTCGGGACGCGCCGCGGGTGGATGATCGCGCTGCAGCTCGTGCTCGCGGTCGGGATGGTCCTGATGGGCGCGATGGTCGCGGGCGGCGGCGGTGCGCTCGAGACGCCGTGGCTCTTCTGGGGCGCGCTCGCGGTGCTCGCGGCCGTGCACGCGACGCACGACATCGCGTGCGACGGGCTCTTCATGGTCGCGCTCGATCGGCGCGAGCAGGCGCTCTACTCGGGCACGCGCATCGCGGCGTATCGCATCGCGATGTACGTGGGCTCGGGCGCGCTCGTGGTGCTCGCGGGGCGCGCGGGATGGACCGCGGCGTTCACCACGGCGGGCGCGCTGATGGCGCTGACTGCAGCGATCAATGCGTGGCTCGTGCCGCGCGTCGAGGATCGCGACGGGCCCGAGCACGTGCAGCCGAGCGCGTCGGGGTTCGGCGCGGCGTACCGCACGTTCCTCGCGCAGCCCGAGGCCGTGCGCGTGATCGTGTTCGTGCTGACGTACCGGCTCTGCGACGTGCTCACGTTCGCGATGGCGCCGGTGCTGCTGCGCGACCTCGGGATCGGCACCGAAGCGCGCGGCGTGCTGCGCAGCATCGGGCTGACCGCGAGCATCGGAGGATCGCTCCTCGCCGGAGGACTGCTCGCGCGCGGTGGGCTCGAGCGCTGGCTCGTGCCGTTCACGTACGCGATGGCGATCCCGTTCTATCTGCTCGTCGCGTGGCTGCGTCCGTCGTTCGAGTGGATCGTCGTGGTGTACACGCTCGAGCAGCTCGCGGGCGCGCTCGCGGGGACGGCGCTGCCGGTCTTCCTGATGCGGCGATGCAAGCGCGCGTTCTCCGCGTCGCACTACGCGTTCTTCTCGGCGATCACGGCGCTCACCGCGACCGTCGCGGGCGGGCTCTCGGGGCACGTCGTCGAGGCGCTCACGGCGGCGTTCGCGGCAGGCGCAGCCGACGCCGCGAGCGCGCGCGCCGACGCGCTGGTCGCGTTCTTCGCGCTCTGCTTCGTCGCGGCGCTGCCGGCGGTGTTGCTCGTGCACCTCGTGCCGACGGCGCCCATCGAGCGCGAGGCCTGAAAAACGTCGAGGGCCGGAGCGCTCTCGCGCATCCGGCCCTCGCCTTCGCTAGGAGCGAGCCTCTCTTCAGAGGCTCAGCTCACTGCCGAGCTGCTCGCTCAGCTCACTGCCGAGCTGCTCGCTCAGCTCACTGCCGAGCTGCTCGCTCAGCTCACTGCCGAGCTGCTCGCTCAGCTCACTGCCGAGCTGCTCGCTCAGCTCTCCTCGTCCTGCCCGCCGACGCCGAGGCCGCCGAGCTTCTGCTTGAGCACGTCGCCCAGCTTCGCGCCGCCGGTGCTGCGCGACGGACCGGTCGGACGCGCGGCCGGCTCGGCCGAGCGCTCCTCGCCGTACTTCATGACCGGCGTGCCCTGCTCCAGCTCCATCTTCTTGAGCGAGAGCGTGATGCGGCGGTCCGAGGGGTTCACGTCGATGATCTCGGCGCGAACGATCTGGCCTTCCTGGACGATCTTGCGCGGATCGTCGATGCGGTCGTACGAGAGCTCGCTCATCGGGACGAGACCCTCGACACCACGCTCGAGCTCCACGAACACGCCGAAGTCGGCGATCGAGATGACGCGGACCTCGAGCATCGTGCCGGCCGGGTAGTCCGACGGGATGCGCGTCCACGGATCTTCGTAGAGCTGCTTGATGCCGAGCGAGACCTTCTTCTCGTCGTGGTTGATCGAGAGGATGATCGCCTCGACCTCGTCACCCTTGCGGTAGACGTCCGCCGGGTTGTTGATGCGCTGCGTCCACGAGAGGTCGCTCTTGTGGACCATGCCGTCGACGCCCTCTTCGATGCCCACGAAGACGCCGTAGTCGGTCACGCTGCGGACCTTGCCGCGGATGATGTCGCCCGGGTTGTACTTCTGGACGAAGATCGACCACGGATCGGGCTCGAGCTGCTTGAGACCGAGCGAGATGCGCTTGTTGACCGCATCGACGTCCAGGATGGCGCACTCCACCTCCTGGCCGACCTCGAGCACCTTCGACGGGTGCTTCGGCTTCTTCCACGACATCTCGCTGACGTGGATGAGGCCTTCGATGCCGGGCTCGAGCTCGACGAACGCGCCGTAGTCGGTGATCGAGACCACCTTGCCGCTGATGCGCATGCCCGCCGGGTAGCGCTCCGCCGCGGTGTTCCACGGATCGTCGATGGTCTGCTTGAGACCGAGCGAGACGCGCTCCGTCTCCGCGTTGTACTTGAGGACCTTGACGGTGACCTCGTCGCCGACGTTGAACACTTCGGACGGGTGGTTGACCCGGCCCCAGCTCATGTCGGTGATGTGGAGGAGGCCGTCGATGCCGCCGAGGTCCACGAACGCACCGTACTCGGTGATGTTCTTGATGACGCCGGTGACGACCATGCCCTCTTCGAGGTTCTGCAGCGTGCGGGCCTTCAGCTCGTCACGCTCCTTCTCGAGGAGCACGCGGCGCGACAGGACGATGTTGCCGCGCTTCTTGTTGAACTTGATGACCTTGAAGTCGTAGGTCTGGCCGATCAGCTTGTCCAAGTTGCGGACGGGGCGGAGATCGACCTGCGATCCGGGAAGGAACGCCTTCACGCCGCCGCGGATCGTGACGCTGAGGCCACCCTTCACGCGCGCGGTGATCGTTCCCTGGATGAGCTCGTCGCGCTCGCACGCGGCGCTGATCTCGTCCCAGACCTTGAGCTTGTCGGCCTTCTCCTTCGAGAGGAGCACGAGGCCGTCGTCGGTCTCCTTGGACTCGACGAACACGTCGACCGCATCACCCGGCTTGACCTCCGCCGCGCCGCTCGGGCCGACGAACTCGGAGATCGGGATGACGCCCTCGGACTTGTAGCCGATGTCGACGACGACGTTGTCCTTGCCGATCGCGATCACCGTGCCCGAGACGATCTCGCCTTCCTTGAGCGAGTCGGCCTTCGCGACGGAGGCCTCGAAGAGGGCCGCGAAGCTGTTCGGGTTCGGGGCACGGGTCTGGATCTCGGACTGGGGCATTGGTTGGGTCGGGGACCTTTCTGATTCGGTACGGTGAGGGTCGTGCTGGGAGCCTACCGGGGATACGCGAGCGAGGACGCCGGTACGGGCCTGAATCGAAGACCCGGGGGTCGGCGCGTCGTTCGCGGGCTCGAGTGCTGCTGGCCCGGAACAACGCTTCGCCCCGGGGGCGTACCCTCGGGGCGACCTACTCGCGCGGTGGAGCCCGCGCGCGCGTACGAGACGCGAACACGGGGACCGGAGGGGTAGCGCGGCGCTCCTAGGGTGTCAATCGCTGCGGGTGCTGCTCGCACCACGTACGATCCCCACGAGCGTCTCGACGACCGCGTCGAGATCGAGCGCGGTCGTGTCCACCGTGATCGCGTCGCGCGCCGGCTTGAGCGGCGCGATCGGGCGCGTGGAGTCGCGGCGATCCCGCTCTCGGATCTCGGCGAGCACCTGATCGATCGGCTGGGCGGCGCCACGTGCCTGGAGCTCGGCGGTGCGACGGCGCGCGCGTTCCTCGTCCGACGCGGTGAGGAAGACCTTCACCTCGGCGTCGGGGAACACGACCGTGCCGATGTCGCGCCCTTCGAGCACCACCCCACCCTCGGCGCCGAGACGACGCTGCAGATCGAGCAGCGCCACGCGCACGTCGGGGTGCTGCGAGACGATGCTCGCGCCCTGGGAGATCTCGGGCGTGCGGATGTCGCTCGAGCGATCCTCGCCGTCGACGATCACGCGTGATCCCTCCTCGCTCGGCTCGAGCGCGAGCGGGAGACGTCGCGCGAGTGATCCCAGCCCGGGCCCGTCGTCCCACGAGATCCCTATCTCGCGCGCGGCGAGCGCGATCGCGCGATAGAGCGCGCCGGTGTCGACGAGCGTGTACCCGAGGCGTGCCGCGAGACGGCGCGAGACCGTGCTCTTGCCCGCGCCCGCGGGGCCGTCGATCGCGACGACCAGTCCGCGCGCGCGCGGCGTCACGCCGTCTCCTCGACGATGTCGGCGCCGAGCGAGCGCAGCAGGTCGGCGAACCCGGGGAAGCTCGTGTCGACGCAGCCGACGTCCTGGACGATCGTCTCGCCCTCGGACGCGAGGCCGAGCACCGCCGCGGTCATCGCGATGCGGTGATCGCCGTGGCTCGTCACGCGCGTCGCGCGAAGCGCACCGGTGCCGCCGTGGATCGTCATGCCGTCGCGGAGCTCGACGCAGTCGACGCCCGCGTCGCGCAGCATGTTTGCGGTGATCGAGAGGCGATCGCTCTCCTTCACGCGCAGCTCCTCGGCGTCGCGGATCTCGCTCGCGCCACCGGCGCGCGTGCAGATCGCGGCGAAGATCGGCACCTCGTCGATCATGCGGGTGACGAGCTCGCCGCCGAGGCGCGTCGGGCTGTACGGCGCGTGGCGGACCACGACCTGCGCGATCGGCTCCATGCCCGCGGCGTCACCGCGCGGCGTGATGAAGATCGGCGCGCGCATCGCGCGCAGCGCGTCGAGGATGCCGGTGCGCGTCGGGTTCGTGCCGACGTTGTCGATCACGATCTCGCTGCCCGGCACGAGCAGGCCCGCCGCCATGATGAACGCCGCGCCGCTGATGTCGCCCGGCACGTCCCACTCGAAGCCGTCCCAGCGGCGATCCCACTCCTCGGGATCGAGCACGACCATCGGGCCCATCGTCTGCAGCGGGACGCCGAGCGCGAGCATCATGCGCTCCGTGTGATCGCGCGAGAGCGTGGGCTCGGCGACCGCGGTCGGACCGTCGGCCCAGAGGCCGGAGAGCAGCAGCGCGCTCTTCACCTGCGCGCTGGCGATCGGAGACTGGTACTCGATGCCCGTGAGCTTCTCGTCGGGGAGCAGCGGCGCGACCGAGAGCGGCGGATAGTGCTCGCCTTCCTTCGCGCCCTTCACGCCCGCGATGTGACCGCCGCGCGCGCGCAGCGGATCGACGATGCGCCTCATCGGGCGGCGCGTGAGGCTCGCGTCGCCGATGAGGCGCGTGCCGAACTTCTGCGCGACGAGCACGCCCGCGAGCATGCGCATCGTGGTGCCCGAGTTGCCGCAGTCGAGCACGCCGCTCGGCATCTTCAGACCATCGAGACCGACGCCGGCGATCTTCGCGGTCACGCCCGTCGCGGGCTCGCCCGAGAACTCGATGCGCGCGCCCATCTGCCGCATGGCCTCGGCGGTCGCCGCGTTGTCGAGACCGCCCGAGAGACCGCGCACCGTCGAGGTTCCCTCCGCGAGCGCACCGAAGAGCAGCGCGCGATGGCCGATCGACTTGTCGCCGGGGACGCGGACCTGACCTCGCAGCGGACCGCTCGCGCGGACACGCCATCGCTTCGTCTCGGAACCGGTGCTCGCCATGTCTTCTTCGCGGTCTCGGGGTGAGCGTCGCGGCGAGGCCGCGGCGGGCACGAGGGTGACAGAAATCACGCGCGCGCGCTCCCGTGGTCGCACGCGTCGCGGGGACGCGGCCTACCGGATCGACGAGGCGATCAAGGACGCGGATACGAGCCGAGGACCTTGAGGTGGCGCGCGCGCGCCTTCACCTCGTCGATCGCGGTGAGCACCGCGCGATCGCTGCCGTGCCCGTCGAGCTCGACGAAGAAGACGAGGCGCCACGCGCTCGATCGCGCGGGGCGGGACTCGAGGCGCGTGAGGTTGATCCCGCGCTCCGCGAAGGGCTGGAGCGCCGCGTAGAGCGAGCCGGGATCCTCGCTGAGCGCGAGCACGATCATCGTGCGATCGGCGCCGGTGCGGCGCGGCTGCTGCTGGCCGAGCACGACGAAGCGCGTGGTCGCGCCGGGATCGTCCTCGACGTGCTTGCGCACCAGACGAAGCGTGTCCGCCACCGGACGCTCCGAGCCGCGCTCGGTGCGCATCGGGGCGGGTCGCTCCGAGCCGATCCGCAGCGTCGTGCCGAGCTCTCCGAGCAGCTCGCTGCCCAGCGCGGCCGCGCCGTGATCCTCGAGCGCGAGCTGCGCCGCGACGACGCCGCTCCGCACGTCGAGCAGGGTCGCGCGCGGGAACTCCGCTTTCAGCGTGCGCTCGCACGCCGCGATGGTCGTCGCCGCGCCGTAGATCTTCTCCACGTCGCCCGCGTTGCCGGTGCGCGACCAGAGGTGCCACGCGTTGACCGCGCTGACCTCGCCGATGACCTTCGCGTGCGTCTCGACGAGGCACGAGAGCGTCGCGGAGAGCGCGCCGTCGGTCGAGGTCTCGAACGGCACGACGGCGTGCGCGGCGCGGCCGCGATCGATCTCCGCGAACACGTCGGTGACGTTCGCCATCGCGCGCACCTCGGCCTGCGAGCCGAACCAGCGACGCGCGGCGAGGTGCGTGAGGCCCGCCTCGGGGCCGAGCACCGCGACCTGCACCGGCGCGATCATCGCGGCGCAGACGCCGAGCACCTCGCGCACCACGGGCTCGAGACCGTTCTCGGGGAACTCGCGCCGGAGCTCGCGCACGCGCGTGAGCACCTCGGCCGCGTTGGGGAGCACGTGGTAGCCCTCGGGGTCGCGCTCGCGCAGCGCGACGTATCCACGAACCGCTCGCGCTCTCGCATCGAGCGCAGCCACGAGATCGGCGTCGGCCTGCTCCAGCGCGGCGCGGATCTGCGCCATCTCGTCCCGCGAGTCAGCCATCGTCGGGCATCGTAGCGCCCGGGCCCTTTCGGGCCAAACGAAAGGCTGCGCTGGATCAGCGCTTCGCGAGCAGCGATCGCAGCTTCGAGAGCGCGACGAGCGCCTCGATCGGCGTCATCCGATCGGGGTCGAGCTCGCGCAGCGCGCGCTCGACCTCGGAAGGCTCGGGCGGAGGCGGCGCTACGGATTCCGTAGCGGGCTGCGCGACGCCGAAGAGATCGAGCTGCGGGACCTCGGCGCGCACCCGCTCGCGCAGGCTCGCCTTCGCGCCCGCGGCCGCATCCGTCGCGCCGCTCTCGAGCCCGCGCAGCAGCGTCTTCGCGCGCTCGAGCACGCGCTCGGGCGTGCCCGCGAGGCGCGCGACCGCGACGCCGTAGCTCTTGTTGCTCGCGCCCGGGACGAGCCGGTGGAGGAACACGACGTCGCCCTGGTGCTCGCGCGCCGCGACGTTGAAGTTGCGCACGCCGGGGCGCGTCCGCTCGAGCTCGCAGAGCTCGTGGTAGTGCGTCGCGAACAGCGTGCGGCACCCGATCACGTCGTGGAGGTGCTCGGCGACGGCCCACGCGATCGCGAGCCCGTCGTAGGTGCTCGTGCCGCGGCCGATCTCGTCGAGGATCACGAGCGAGCGACGCGTCGCCTCCCGGAGGATCGTCGCGGTCTCGCGCATCTCGACCATGAACGTGCTCTGGCCGCGCCCGAGATCGTCGCTCGCGCCGACGCGCGTGAACACGCGATCGACGAGGCCGATGCGCGCGCGCGTCGCGGCCACGAACGATCCGAGCTGCGCCATGATCGCGGCGAGCGCGACCTCGCGCATCGTCGTCGACTTGCCCGCCATGTTCGGCCCGGTGATGACGAGCAGGCGCTGCGCCTCCGCGTCGATCGCGACGTCGTTGGGCACGAAAGAGCCCGCGGCGGCGAGCGTCTCGACGATCGGATGGCGGCACTCGACGAGCTCGAGCGAGAGCGACTCGTCGACCTCGGGGCGCACGTAGCCGCGGCGGTGCGCGACCTCGGCGAGCCCCGCGTGCACGTCGATCTCCGCGAGACGGAACGCGAGCGCGCGCAGGCGATGTGCTTCGGCGCCCGCGCGGCGGCGCACGTCCTCGAAGATCTCGGTCTCGAGCGCCTTGAGGCGATCCTCGGCGTTCAGGATCTTCGACTGCAGCTCCTCGAGCTCGTCGGTGGTGTACCGCTCGCCGTTCGCGACGGTCTGCTTGCGCCGGAAGTGCGACGGCACGAGGTGCAGGTTCGAGCGCGTGATCTCGACGTAGTAGCCGAAGACCTTCGTGAAACGAATCTTCAGCGAGGCGATGCCCGATGTTTCGCGCTCGCGCGCCTCGAGCGCGAGCAGGACGTCCTTGCTCGACGTCGAGAGCGTGCGCAGCTCGTCGACGCGCGCGTCGATGCCGTCCTTGATCACCGGGCCCGCGCTGGGCACGAGCGGGAGGTCCTCGACGAGCGCGGTCGAGAGGAGCGACTCGACGTCCTCGCACACGTCGCGCGGCACGAGCGCGGCGAGCACCTCGTCGTGCTGCGCGCCGAGCGCGTCGACCACGCCGATCGCGCTACGAAGGCCCGCGCGGATCGCGCCGAGGTCGCGCGGGCTGGCGACGCCGAGCTCGGCACGCGTCGCGAGGCGCTCGAGATCACCGATCTCCGAGAGCGCGCGGCGCAGCGCGCGACGGCGCTCGGGATCGAGCACGAACGCCTCGACCGAGTCGTGACGGCGACGGATCGCCGCGACGTCGGCGAGCGGCGCGAGCAGCCGGCGACGCAGGAGGCGCGCGCCCATCGGCGTCGAGGTCTCGTCGAGCAGCGCGAGCAGCGAGCCCGCACGATCCCCCGAGAGCGTGCGCACGAGCTCGAGGTTGCGCACCGCGGTGTCGTCGAGCGCGAGCTGCGCGCGCGGATCGTACGGCTCGATCGCGCGCACGCCGATCGCCGCGCGACCTCCGGTCGACACGCGCGCGTACTCGAGCGCGACGGCGCACGCCTCGAGGGCGGCGCCCGACAGCCGCGACGACGCATCTCCGATCGCGGCGTCGTCGAGCGCGATCGCGAGCGCGGCGCGTCGATCCGCGGGCGTCGCGTGCTCGGCGACGCGCGCCTTCGGGAGCGCGCGCGCGAGCGCGGCGTGGGTCTCGCCGCCGCGCACGACGAGCACCTCGCGCGGGTCGAGGCGCAGAACCTCGGCGAGCATCGCCGCGCCGCCGCTCACGGTGCACGCGCGCAGCTCGGCGCGAGTGAGCTCGAGCGCCGCGATCCCGAACGTCTCACCCTCGCACGCGACCGCGACGAGCGCGTTGTCGGTGCGCGCATCGAGCGCATCGGGATCGAGCGCCAGCCCCGGCGTGACGACGCGGACGACCTCGCGCGGGACGATGCCCTTCACCGTCGCGGGATCGGCCATCTGCTCGCAGATCGCGACCTTGAAGCCCTTCTCGAGCAGTCGCGCGAGGTACGACGCCGCCGCGTGGTGCGGCACGCCGGCCATCGGGACCTCGCGTCCGTCGATGCCCTTGCTGCGCGCGGTGAGCGTGAGGTCGAGCGCCTTCGACGCGATCACCGCGTCGTCGAAGAACATCTCGTAGAAGTCCCCCATGCGGAAGAAGAGCAACGCATCCGGGTGCTGCTCCTTCGCACGGAAGAACTGCTGCATCGCGGGCGAGTGGGCGCCCTCTTTCGCCTTCGCCACGTCGACCTCCTCGGCGGGCGCGATGCTACTCGATGAAGAACTCGGGCCTCACCGGCTCGAGCTCGATCACCACGAGCCCACGGCGCAGCTCGTCGAGCGCGTAGAGACGGTCCGTCAGCGCGCTGAACGACACCTCGGTCGGGAGCGTGAGCGTGCGACCGCCCTGCGGCAGTGCGCCGAGATCCGTCGCGAGCTGCGACGGCACGTCGCCCACGTCGAACGTGATCGCCTGATCGACGATCACCGCGGGACGCGCGCGCGTGAAGTCGAGCGTGAAGCGCAGGCTCGGCCCCTCGTACGGCACGCCGAGCTCGGCGCGCGCGCTGAGCGTGGGGTCCTGCGTCGTCTCCACCACGCAGTTGCCCGCGTCGCTCACGACCACGCGGTGCGCGAACCCGGTGCGCGAGCCGACGACCGCGTACCGATCGAACACCCGCACGTCGAACGAGACGAGCTGGTCCTGGTAGCAACGCAGCAGCAGCTCGACGTTCGCGCCCGCGCGATCGAGCACCTCCGCGTCGGGCTCGAGCACGATCGCCGAGGCGTACGGCGAGCGCACGCCGCCCGCCTCGCCGGCGCGCACCTCGGCGATCCGCACCAGGAGCGCCTCGGGCGTCTCGCCCTCGTCGACGCCCGCGAGCGCGCGGCACTCGGGATCGTCGGCGGTCGCGTCGGGCAGCTCCGCGGTGATCGCGACGAGATCACCGGGGTACATGAACTCGGGATCGGCCTCGGTCAGGCCTGCGGCGCCCTCGGGGCCGAGCACGCCGCGCTCGCACAACGGGATGCGCGTCTCGAGCGCGATCCGACCGTCGTCGAGCGTGCGGAAATTGCCCGCGATGCTCGCGGTGCTCGGGATCACGCCCTGCCACGTCAGCGCCCACGACTCGGCGGCCGCGGTCCAGGGATCGGTCGACGTGCAGATCAACGGGTTCGGCGCGCCGAACACCGGCGCGATGCCGTCGGGGTCGGCGCAGGGGTTCGACAGAAAGCTCGGGACCGCATCCTCGTCGGGCACCGAGCCCGAGGCCGAGAAGCGCAGCGTCGAGCCCGAGACCGACGCGACCGGCGACTCGGTGAGCGACACCGGGTCGGCCACGCGCGTCGCGATGCGCGGGCGATGACGGCGGATGAACGAGTACTCCTGCCCGCCCTGGAACGAGTTCTGGCAGTCGGTCCCGCTGCGGCACGTCGCGTCCTCGTCGAGAACGTCGATGTACCGCAACGAGCCGTCGGAGAGCGCAACCGACACGAACACGCCGCGCAGGTTGTTCGCGGACGGATCGATCGTCGCGTCGTCGTAGTCGCAGATCCCGCCCGCGCCGCGGCGATCGATCGTCGCGATCGCGCGCGCCGGCGCGCGGAACGGCACGCGCAGCACGCGCCCGGTCGACTCCGCCGCGACGGGCACGAGCTGTCGCGCCGCCTCGTCGATCACCATCACCGAGCCGTCGCGCGCGTCGATCGCGTACACGTACCGGCGCGTGGCCGACGGCGTGTCGAGCCGGTCCGGCACCGGCGGCGTGAGCGTCAGATCGAGGATCGGACCGTCGGTGCGGATCCCGTCGGCGAACGCGCGCGTCGCGAGGTCGTAGCGATAGATGACGGAGCGCGCGGCGTCGCCGATCAGCAGCGCGATCGCGTCGCCGTCGTCGTCGCGCGCGACCTCGATCTCGAGCGGCTGCGGCGCGGGCAGCGGATCGGGATCGGTCTCGACGACCACCGTCGGGGGCGGCGTGGCGAGCTCGGGGAGCGTCAGGCCCGTCGCGGCGCACAGCGCGAGCGTGGCCGCGTCCTGCGGGGGATCGGTCGTCTCGCCGAGCGTCGGATCCGACGACGGCTCCGTGGGCGCGACCGGGAGCGCGTCGGGCAGCGGGATGATCTCGAGCGCGCCGAAGTGGCAACCGGTGTCGTCCGACGTCACCGGCACGCGCCCGATCACGCCGTCGTCCGGGAGCGTCACGTAGAGCTCGCTCGTCGCGCCGTCGTCGTGGATCACCAGCGCGTTCGGCCGACCGGTGCGCCCCTCGCCCGCGAGCGAGAGCTCCTCGGTGGCCATCCCGGTGCCGAGCGACTCCTCGCGGAAGCGCGCCGTCTCCACGGCCGAGAGGCTGCTCGATCCACGGTTCGCGACCCACGTGCACAGCGGATTGCGACGCGACACCGCGAGCCCGACCGGCACCTCGCCGACCTCGACGAACGTGAAGCCGGGCACGCGGCGATCGCTGTCGATCACCACTGGCGGATCGGCGCTGAGATCGACCGCCGCGACCTCGCCGCGCGTCTGCTGCGTCACGAGCGCGAGCAGCGTCCGCTCGCCGGCGCCGCTGCCGCTCGCGCACTCGCTCTGCGCGACCGGACGATCGCCGTCGAAGCACACGAGCTCGATGCGCGCCGGGCGGTTGAACGCGCGCGGCGGCGCGACGTTGACGGCCTGCGTGCAAGCGCCGCAGAGCGCGAGGAGGAGCGCGGGAACGACCTTGAGGCGCACGGCGGAAGCTCGCTTCATCCAGAGAACGGGCTGGGCGCGTCGGGATCACCGAGGTACGCGATCAGCCGCGGAGACGCGCCGGTGCGGAGCGGCGAGAGGTCGACGACCCCGATCGTGTTGTTGCGGAAGTTGATGACGAACAGCAGCTCCCGCGTTGCGTCGTACGCCATCTCGAACGGGCCCGCGAGCCCCGCGACCGTGGCGATCAGCCCGAGCTCGGGATCGATGACCGAGACGTTGTTCGCGTCGTAGCAGCTCGCGAGGAGATACGTGCGCTCGCGCGCGGGGATCGGCCCTTCGTCGCCATCGGGATCGAACGGCACCACGACGCGCTCGAGCCGCGAGGGCCCGGACGCGACCGCGAAGATCTCACCGAGCGGCGCGAGGTTCGGCGCGACCGGCGGCACGCGGAAGTCGACGGTGATCACGGCCTCGGGCCGACGCGCGAGCACCCACGCGCGATCGACGCCGACGTCGAACGCGATGTCTCGCGTATCCGATCCCGTGCCTCCGTCGTCCAGCCCCGCGAGCGTGATGCGGTTCACCACCGCGAGGCGCGTGTCGACGTCCGACACGATCGGTGCGACCGCGACGAGATCGCGCGTCGGGCGCGAGCTCGGCGGCGCGCTCGTCAGCCACACTGCGCCGCTCTCGGGATCCATCTCGGCGCTGACCACGTCGGTCGGCAGCCCGTCGATCACGTCGAACAGCGTCGGCTGACCGCGCAGGTCGTCGAGCAGCAGGCTGCCCGAGCCGTTGCGGTGCGCGATCACGATCGCGTCCGCGTCGCCGCCTCCCACGAGGTCGCGCGGGACCACCGCGAGCGCGACGGGATCGGTCGGGAGCGAGAGCTCGCGCGACACCGGCGCGACCGCGACGGTGTTGTGGAGGTCGTCGCACGCATCGCCCTCGCCGCAGCCGAAGAGGCCGTCCGCGAGATCGATCCACGTGAGCCCGCCGCGCCCG
Source organism: Sandaracinus amylolyticus (assembly GCF_000737325.1). Lineage (NCBI taxonomy): Bacteria > Pseudomonadati > Myxococcota > Polyangiales > Sandaracinaceae > Sandaracinus > Sandaracinus amylolyticus. The sequence continues at coordinate 4,317,444 of NZ_CP011125.1, read as the reverse complement.
CTGCGCACCGGGAGGTAGATGCGATCCTCCGAAGGCCCGACCGCGATCCCGTCGGCGTGCGACGGGATGCGCACTTCGTCCTGGAGGAAGACCTCGGGGCGCTCCTCGATCTGGATCTCGCACGCGGGGCGACCGTCCTCGCCGCAGTCGACGCCGAGGTCGTCGACGCCCGCCACCGCGTCGTCGATCGCGGTCTGGAGCTCGGCGAGGCGCCACGACTGCACCGAGCCCGACGCGTAGCGCACGTCGAAGTTCGAGCTGACGACGAGCAGGTAGTCGTCGTCGTTCGTCTCGGGCGCGCCGTCGACCACCGCGAGCGCGATCGGGAAGTTCAACGTCGCCGCGGGCAGCGGCACCCCGGGGTTGTCGAGGTCACACCCGGCGATCGCGATCGCGAAGACTGTGATGGTCGCGGCGTTTCCGATGCCGCAGCGCTCCGCCCGCATGAGGCGCGGACCCTACTGCGAACACCGACTCAGCGCCAGGGGTCCAGAACCTCGCTCTGACCCACGCCGTGGTGCTGCGCGGGCTGCGTCGTGTGCTGCTGCGGAGCAGTGCCCGCCGACGATGCCTCCGCCTGCCGGCGACCCCCACCGCCGCTGCGGCGACGCTCCGCGACGAGCGCGATGCGGACCTGCGGGGCCGTGAGCGACGAGAGGCGCACGTCCTGGCTCTGGAAGCCCGGCTTGCGCAGCGACACCTCGAGCGTCTCACCCGCCGCGGGACGCGGCAGATCGAACGGCGTGTTGCCGAGCAGCTCGTCACCGCGCCAGACCTCGACGCCCTCGGGATCGCTCACGAGGTGGATCGTCGGCGAGACCGCGGGCGCGGCTTCACGCGCCGTCCCCTCGACGTCGGTCGACGTGCCCTCCGCCGCGGCGATGCTGCCCGCGCCGGTCTCCTCGGGCGTCGGCGGCGGCGTGACGGGCGGCGTCGGCGGGGTCGGCGGCGGCGTGCTCACGACCGGCGTCGTCGTCTCCGCGACCGCGGGCCGCTGCGACATCACGAAGGCAGCCGTGCCACCGCCGACCAGCAGCATGAGCACCGTGGCGATGCCGACGATCATCGGGAGCTTGCTCTTCGGCGGCTCGGGCGCGACGTCGCCGACGCCCATGCGCATCATCGACTGCACCGGCATGCGACCGGTGCCGTCCATGCGCGGCATCGTCCCGTCGCGACGCGGCATGTTCGCGCCCGACGCGCGATCGACGCCCTCGACCACCGCGCGCGGTGTGAGGCCCTGCTCGAGCGCGACGAGGTCCTCGCGCACCTCCGCCATCGACTGGTAGCGAGCGTCCGCCGACTTCGAGAGGCACTTGAGGATCACCGCCTCGAGCCCCGGCGGGACCTGCACCGGCGGCGGCAGCTCGTGCGGCGCGATCGGCTGCTCGTACATGTGCTTGGTCAGGATCCCCATGAGGTTGTCGGCGTCGAACGGCACGCGGCCGCACGCCATCTCGTAGAGGATCACGCCGAGCGCGTAGACGTCGGTCCGGTGATCGACGTTGCTGCCCGCGCACTGCTCGGGCGACATGTAGTGCGGCGTTCCGAAGACCTGGCCCGCCTTCGTCAGCTTGCTCGACGCGCCGCCCACCTTCGCGATGCCGAAGTCGAGCACCTTCACGAAGTCGACGTCGCCACCTCGCTTGATGAGGTAGACGTTGTCCGGCTTCATGTCGCGGTGGACGATGCTGCGCTCGTGCGCGGCACCGAGCGCGTCGCAGAGCTGCTTCGCGATGTGCACCACGCGCTCGGGCGCCATCGGCGCGCCGCCCTTGTCCTGCGGCGACTCGATCGCCTTCGTCAGCGACACGCCGTCGAGGAACTCCATCACGAAGTAGGTGGAGTTGTCGGGGAGCGTGCCGAAATCGCTGATGTCGATGATGTGCTGGTTGCCGATCGCGCTCGCGCTCTGGGCTTCCTGCTGGAAGCGCGTGAGCACCTCGGTGTCGCGCGAGACCTCGGGCTTGAGCACCTTGATCGCGAGCGGCTTGTTCAGCATCGCGTGGCGCGCGCGATAGACGAGGCCCATGCCGCCCTCGCCCAGCACCGCCTCGATGCGATAGCGCCCGTCGAGCGTGCGGCCGATGAGCGGATCGGGCGGCGGGATCGACGGCGGGCGGTCCTCGACGAGATGGAGGTGCTGTGCCTTGGCCTCGTTGCCGTTGGTGCTCATTCCGCCACCCGGTGTCGATGAAGCGTTCGAAGGAGAAGCGCGCCCCGAACGATGTACGCGTGCGACGCGCGAGATCTCTACGCGGGACTCGACACGACGGATGTACGGCCGAGCCCCATTCTCGATTCACGCGACGCGCACGCGACTCGAACGGCCGAGACGAGCGTTCCAGACGGTGCTTGGTGCGTCAAGCGTGGGTTCCTGATTGCAGCGACGCCGGAACGGCCGAATGGCGCCGCGCATCCGACCTCTGGATGGCCGCGAGCTTTGGGCCGTTACAGCAGGCGGGCGATCGCGTCTTCCCAGCCCGGCGTGGCGAGGTCGCGCGCCCACTCGAGCACCTCACGCGCTTCGGGCAGCGCGAACGTCGTCGCGAGGGGGAGCGCGCCCGCGAACACGCGGCCCGTCGCGCCGTCGAGGGTGATCGTCTCGGGCACCGGCACCACCACGCCCGCAGGCCGGCGCACCTCGGCGTACGCGTGATCGACGTCGACACGCACCTCGCTCGCCGAGACGATGCACGGGCGGCCGAGCGCGCGCGCGATCACCGCCGCGTGCGAGGTGAGCCCACCCGACGACGTGAGGACGCCCGCCGCGGCGCGGATCCCGGGCGCGTCCTCGGGGCTGCACTCGGGACGGATCAAGATCGCAGCTTCGCCCCGCGCCGCGAGCTCGACCGCGGCGGTGGGATCGTAGACGGCACGTCCGGAGACCGCGCCCGGGCTCGCGGGCACGCCGATCGTCAGCGGAGGCTCGGGCAGCTGATCGTCGGGCGGCAGCGCGCGCGACACGAGCGCGTCGATCGCGCGCGGATCGAGACGCGCGAGCGCGGTCTCGCGATCGATGCGCCCCTCGCGAACGAGATCGACCGCGACACGGATCGCGGCGCGCGGCGAGCGCTTCGCGGTGCGCACCTGCAGCAGCCACAGCGTGCCGTGCTCGACCGTGATCTCGAGATCCTGTGCGTCGCCGTAGCGCGCCTCGAGCGCCATCGCGATGCGCTCGAGGTCGGCGAACGCCGTCGGGCTCTGCCGCTCGAGGCTCTCCGCGGCGCGACGTCCCGACGCTGCGGCCGAGAGCCCCGCCGGCGACGCGCGACCGCCGACGACCTCGTCGCCCTGCACGCGCGGCAGGTACTCGCCGAAGAGGTGCTTCTCGCCGGTGACCGGGTGCCGCGTGAACGCGACGCCGCTGCCCGACGCGCCGCTCGCGTTGCCGAACACCATCGCTTGCACGACGACCGCCGTGCCGAGCGCGTCGTCGATGCGCTGCGTCGCGCGGAAGTCGCGCGCGCGATCGCGATCCCACGACGCGAGGATCGCCTCGATCGCCATGCGCAGCTGCGCGCGCGCGTCGTCGGGCGGGAGCACGCCGGCCTCGCGCAGCGTCTGCTCGTGGCGCGCGATCTTCGCCTCGAGATCGGCAGGCGTGATCGGCGGCGGAGGCGTGGTCGCGCGTGCCGCGACACGAACGCCGGCGCGCGGATCGAAGCGCGTGCGCGAGAGGCGACCGACGACCGCGCCCCACGACTCGAGGAAGCGACGGCGCACGTCGAGCGCGACCGCCCGATCGCCGAGCTGCGCCGCGAGGCCGTCGACGCTCGCGCTCGTCGCGCCCACGTCGAGCAGCGTGTCCAGCATGCCGGGCATCGAGACCGGCGCGCCCGATCGCACGCTGACGATCAGCGGCGCGCTCGCGTCTCCGAGGCGCTTCCCGGTCGCGCGCGCGAGGTGCTCCAGGCCCGCATCGAGCTCCGCGTCGAGCTCGGCCGGGAGCGCGCCGGTCGCGCGCCAGGCGCGGAAGAGATCGATCGAGAGCACGAAGAAGGGCGGCACGGGCAGCCCTTCGTTCGACGCGTCGATCAGCCCCGCGGCCTTCGCGCCGACGCGCGCGACGTCGGCCGGAGCACCAGCGCCGGGCACGACGAGGAACTGCACGTCACGCCCCGCCGAGCAGATGGAAGTGCGCGATGCGCGTCATCGTGCGCGCGATCGCGCCGAGCAGGCGCAGTCGGTTGTCGCGCACCTTCGTGTCGTCGACCATCACGAACACCTGGTCGAAGAAGCGATCGATCGGCTCGCGCAGCTCCTTCGCGACGAGCGTGAGCGCCGCGACGTAGTCGCCCGACTGCGTCGCGCTCTCGACGCGCGATCGAATCTCCGAGAAGCGCGCGGCGAGCGCGCGCTCCGCCTCGTGATCGAAGAGCGCGGGATCGGGATCGCCGCTCGGCGCGTCCTTCGCGATGTTGTAAGCGCGCTTGAACGCGACCGCGAGCGACTCGTACGCGGGCATCTTGCGCAGCTCGGCGAGCGCGCGGACGCGCGCGGCGAGGTCGCGGATCGAGCGCCCTTCCCACGCGCCGAGGCACGCGTCGACGAGATCGACCGGGTGGCCCTGCTGCTCCGAGAGCAGACCGCGCAGGCGCGTGCGGAAGAACTCGTCGAGCTTCGCGAGCACCTCGTCCTTCGCGCTCAGCTTCTTGCCCTGCGCGTCGTACGCCCTCCACGCCGCGGCGAGCACGTCGCGCAGATCGACGTCGATCGGGCCCTCGAGCGCGGTGCGCGCGATCGCGAGCGCGGCACGACGCAGCGCGAACGGATCGGCGCCGCCGGTGGGCACGATGCCGATGCCGAAGCAGCCGACGAGCGTGTCCGCGCGATCCGCGATCGAGAGCGCCGCGGAGAGCGGCGCGGAGGGCACCGCATCGCTCGCGGACTTCGGCAGGTAGTGATCGCGGATCGCGTCGGCGACGTCGGGCTCGACGCCCTGCTGCTGCGCGTACCAGCGGCCCATCAGGCCCTGCAGCTCCGGGAACTCGCCGACGATCAGCGTGACGAGATCCGCCTTCGCGAGCGGTGCGGCCTTCACCGCGCGACCGTCGTTCGACAGACGGGCGGCGAGCTCGCCGACGCGCACCGTCTTCTCGCCCACGCTCCCGAGCTTCGCCTGGAACACGATGCCGTCGAGCTTCGGGACGCGAGCCGCGAGCGGCGTCTGGCGATCGGTCTCGACGAAGAAGCGAGCGTCCGCGAGCCGCGGGCGCAGCGCGCGATCGTTGCCGTTCGTGACGGTCGCGGGATCGAGCGCGGTGTTCACGACCGCGAGGTAGCGCGGCATCAAACGATCCGCGCCCTTCGCCTTCACCGCGAAGTAGCGCTGGTGACCGCGCATCACCGCGACGATCACCTCGTCGGGCAGCGAGAGATACGCCTCTTCGAACGAGCCCGCGATGACGTGCGGCTCCTCGACGAGCGATGCGTTCTCCTCGACGAGGAACTCGTCGGGCACGAGATCGCCGCCGATCTCGCGCGCCTTCGCTTCGAGGCGCTCGATCATCACGCGACGACGCTCGCGCTCGTCGGCGAGCACGTGCGCATCACGCAGGATCGCGAGGTACGCGCCGGCCTCGGGGATCTCGATCTCGCGCGCGGCGAGGAAGCGATGGCCGCGGGTGCGCGTGCCCGACGCGATGCCCGCGAACTGCGTCGCGATCGCGTGCTTGCCGTGCAGCGCGACGAGCCAGTGCACCGGGCGTCCGAACGCGACGTCGCCCTGCCCCCAGCGCATCGACTTCGGGAACGGGATCTTCGCGATCGCATCGGCGAGGATCGCGGGCAGCACCTCGCTCGCGGCACGGCCGGTCTCGCGACGCGTGACCGCCGCGTACTCGCCCTTGTCGGTCGTGACGACGCGGATCTGATCGACCGCGATGCCGTTCTTCTTCGCGAAGCCCTCGGCCGCCTTCTTCGGTCGACCGTCCGCCTCGAAGGCCGCGGCCTTCGGCGGGCCGAGCACTTCTTCTTCGAGGTCGGTCTGACGATCCGCGACGTCGTTCACCAGCACCGCGAGCCGTCGCGGCGTGCCGTACGACGACGCGGAGCCGTGCCCGATGCGCGCGTGATCGAGCAGCTGCGTGAGGATGCCCGGTAGCTCCTTCAGCGCCTTCGCGACGAACGAGGCGGGGAGCTCTTCGGTGCCGATCTCGAGCAGGAGATGCGCAGTCATGACTCGTCTGCTCCGATCACTTGGCGATCAGCGGGAAGCCGAGCTTCTCGCGCTGCGCGTAATACGACTCGCACACTGCGCGCGCGATGTGTCGCACGCGACCGATGTAGCGCTGTCGCTCGGTCACGCTGATCGCGCCGCGCGCGTCGAGCACGTTGAAGTAGTGGCTGCACTTCACGACGCAGTCGTAGGCGGGGAGCACGAGTCGCTGCAGCGGGTCCTCGATCTCGAAGACGAGCTGATTGCCCTTCTCCTTCTTCTTCGCGAGGCCGAGGAGCTGGTGGCACTGGTCCTCGAAGCGATCGAAGAGCTCGAAGTGCAGCGGCACGTCGGCGCGCTCGAAGTTGTAGGTGGACCACTCCCACTCTTGGCGCTTGGCGATCTCTCCGTACTTGATGCCGCCGCCCCACTCGACCGAGTAGATGTCGTCCTTGTCCTGCAGGTACATCGCGATGCGCTCGAGCCCGTAGGTGAGCTCACCGCTGATCGGCTTGCAGTCGATGCCGCCGACCTGCTGGAAGTACGTGAACTGCGAGATCTCGAGGCCGTCGAGCCAGACCTGCCATCCGAGGCCCCACGCGCCGAGCGTCGGAGACTCCCAGTCGTCCTCGATGAAGCGGATGTCGTGCTTGCTCGGGTCGGTGCCGATCGCGCGGAGCGACTCGACGTAGAGCTCCTGGATGTCGAGCGGCGACGGCTTGAGGATCACCTGGAACTGGTGGAACTGCTGCAGTCGATTCGGGTTCTCGCCGTAGCGACCATCGGTCGGACGGCGCGAGGGCTCGACGTACGCGACGTTCCACGGCTCGGGGCCGATCGCGCGCAGGAAGGTCGCGGGATTGAACGTACCGGCGCCGACCTCGGAGTTGTAGGGCTGCACGATGAGGCAGCCGCGGTCCGCCCAGAACCGCTGGAGTGCGAGGATCAGCTCCTGGAAGGTCTTCATGGTGTCCGTGGAGTGCAGAAGAGAAATGCCGAGCAGAGGCTGACGAGCGATCAGTCGTCGTCGTCGTCGTCGTCGTCGTCGTCCGAGTCGTCGTCGTCCGAATCGTCGTCGTCGTCCGAATCGTCGTCGTCGTCCGAATCGTCGTCTTCGTCCGAATCGTCGTCTTCGTCCGAATCGTCGTCTTCGTCCGAGTCGTCGTCTTCGTCCGAGTCGTCGTCGTCGTCTTCGTCCGAGTCGTCGTCTTCGTCCGAGTCGTCGTCTTCGTCCGAGTCGTCGTCTTCGTCCGAGTCGTCGTCTTCGTCCGAGTCGTCGTCTTCGTCCGAGTCGTCGTCTTCGTCCGAGTCGTCGTCTTCTTCGTCGTCCGACTCGGCGTCCGCGCGCGACGCGAGCTCTTCCTCGCGCTCCGCCGCGGGCTCGTCCTCGGCGGCGCGGTCGGTCCCGAGCTCCAGCTGCTCCGCGCGCGCTCGCTCCGCGACCTCTCCGTCGAGCTCCTTCGCGGCCTCTTCGAGCTCTTCGTCCGAGTACTCGCGCTTCTCCACCGCGATGTCGGCGATGCCCTCGATCGCCTCGCCCGTGCGGCGCTGGAAGAGCGCGCGGCTCTCCTCGTTGAGCTCCGAGTACTCCTTCAGCGTCGGGAGATCCGAGAGCGACGCGAGCCCGAAGAACTCGAGGAAATACGGCGTCGTGCCGTAGAGCAGCGGCCGTCCGGGCTCGTCCTTGCGTCCGATGATCTTCACGAGGTTCTTCTCGAGCAGGACCTTCATCGCAGAGCCGGAGTCGACACCGCGGATCTCGTCGACCTCGGGACGCGTGATCGGCTGCCGATACGCGATCATCGCGAGCGTCTCGACCTGTGCGCGCGTGAGGCGGACCGGCTTGCGCGCGACGAGCTCGCGCACGAACGGCGCATTCGCGGCGGCGGAGCGGAACTGGAACCCACCCGCGACCTCGATCAGCTCGATGCCGCGACCGCGATAGTCCTCGATGAGCAGATCGAGCAGACGCTGCACTTCCTTCGTCGTCGAGCCCGCGATCTTCGCGATGCGGTTCGCAGCAAGCGGCTTGTCGCTCACGAAGAGCAGACTCTCGATCACGCCCTTCAGGTGATCCGCGCCCACCGAGAGCGGCGGGGCCTTCTCGAGGCCCGGTCGATCCTCGGTGTCTTCGCCGGGGAGCGTGGCGCTCTCGTCGCCGCTCGCTTCGTCGAGGCCCAGCGCGCGCGCGAGCGCGGGGTCGACCGGCGCGAGATCCGCGTCGGTGTCCGTCGGCGCGTCGGTCTCGACGTGGCTCGCCGGCGCGCTCTCCTCGTCCGAAGTGGTCTCGAGCGGCTCGGCGTCGGGGCTCGACGCGTCCGCGTCCGGCACGAGCTCGTCGCCCTCGGAGTCTTCGACTGCGCTCGCCTCCGCGAGCACGCGCGCGACGATCGCGTCCGCGACCTCGTCGACCGCGTTCACGACGTCCTGGTCGTCCGGCGAGAGCGGGGTCTCTTCGGCAGCGCTCGTGTCGACGCCCTCGTCGGTGCTCACGTCGTCTTGCCCGGAGCGGGGCTTTCGCTTGCGCGGGCGGCTCATGATTCGGGGGTCTCGGGCTCGGCGGGGCGCGGATCGTGCGCAACGTCGCGGTCGGAATCAAGGAGCGCGAGCTCGTCGTCGGGCGCGTCGAGCTCGGGCTCGAGCGCGTGCGCGGTGTGGTCATCGGACGCGCTCACCGCATCCGAGCCGGTCTCGCCGATCGAGAGGTCCGTCGGGCTCTCGACTGCCGAGGCTTCTTCGAAGGCCGAGGCTTCTTCGACCGCCGAGGCTTCTTCGACCGCCGAGGCTTCTTCGACCGCCGAGGCTTCTTCGACCGCCGAGGCTTCTTCGACCGCCGAGGCTTCTTCGACGGCCGAGGCTTCTTCGAGTGCCGAGGCTTCTTCGACTGCCGAGGCTTCTTCGACGGCCGAGGCTTCTTCGACGGCCGAGGCTTCTTCGACCGCCGAGGCTTCTTCGACGGCCGAGGCTTCTTCGACGGCCGAGGCTTCTTCGACGGCCGAGGCTTCTTCGACGGCCGAGGCTTCTTCGACGGCCGAGGCTTCTTCGACGGCCGAGGCGCGTTCGACTGCCGAGGCGCGTTCGACTGCCGAGGCTTCTTCGACTGCCGAGGCTTCTTCGACTGCCGAGGCGCGTTCGACTGCCGAGGCGCGTTCGACTGCCGAGGCTTCGTCGACTGCCGAGGCTTCGTCGACTGCCGAGGCGCGTTCGACTGCCGAGGCTTCTTCGACTGCCGAGGCTTCTTCGACCGCCGAGGCTTCGTCGACTGCCGAGGCGCGTTCGACCGCCGAGGCCTCTTCGACCGCCGAGGCCTCTTCGACCGCCGAGGCCTCTTCGACCGCCGAGGCCTCTTCGACCGCCGAGGCCTCTTCGACCGCCGAGGCCTCTTCGACCGCCGAGGCCTCTTCGACCGCCGAGGCCTCTTCGACTGCCGAGGCTTCTTCGACTGCCGAGGCTTCGTCGACTGCCGAGGCTTCTTCGACTGCCGAGGCTTCTTCGACTGCCGAGGCTTCGTCGACTGCCGAGGGTTCTTCGACCGCCTCCGCAACGTTCTCGATCACCGACTCGGCCGCCGCGACACTCGCGACAGCCTCGTCGGCATCCGGCGCGCGCTCGCTCCCGGGATCCGACGCGCTCGTCTCCTCGGCGCTCGCGCTCTCCTCGTTCCCGTCCGCGTCGAGCACGCGATACTCGAGGTGAATCGGCGCAATCGGCTCGCTCTGATACACGCGCGCCAGACGTCGCTTCGCCATCTCGAGGATCGCGAGGAACGTCACGACGACGTCGTACATCGACTTCACGTCGTCGAAGAGCTCGTCGAACGTGCAGCGCCGCTTCGTCCGCAGTCGCTCCGCGAGCTGCGACATGCGGTCCTGGATGCTCACGCCCTCGGCGGTGATCTGGAACGCGAGGTCCTGCTTCGCGCGCTTCAGCACCGCCTGGAACGCGTCGAGCAGCTTGAACAGCCCGACGCCCGCGAGCGCCGCCGGCCCCGTCGCCTCCGGCGCCTCCATCCCGCGCAAGAACACGTCGCGGCCCTGCACGCCGCGCGCGCCGAGGTCCTCCGCAGCCGCCTTGTACTTCTGGTACTCGAGCAGCCGCCGGATGAGCTCCTGGCGCGGGTCGATCTCTTCTTCGTCCGCGCTCTCTTCCGCTTCGGCCGCGGGATCCGGCGGCAGCAGCGACTTGCTCTTGATGTGCGCGAGGGTCGCCGCCATCACGAGGTACTCGCTCGCGATGTCGAGGTCGAGCCTCTCCATCACGCGGATGTACTCGAGGTAGCGCTCGGTCACGAACGCGACCGGCAGGTTCACGATGTCGAGCTCGTGCTTCTGGCAGAGGTGCAGAAGCAGATCGAGCGGCCCCTCGAAGCTCGGCAGCTTGAGCTGGAAGTTCGGATCCAGCGGCTCGGGCGTGGACGACGAGGACGACGACATCGCGGGGCTCGTGCACGCGATCGCGCGACGACGAGCGGGTCCGTGTACCCTTCCCGTTCCCCGGAGTCAAAGGGCGCACGTGGGTGCGCGTGTTCGCCCCTCCACCCACTGCAGCCGCCATGACACGCGCGTCCCGGTCATCGGGGTGACACGCGCCGTTTGCGCGAGGGTCCCTCGTGGCATGACGAATGCTGATTCCTCGGGCATGACCCCTGTGGAGCGCGCCCGGGAGCGTCTCGTGCTCCCCTTCGACCGCGGTTCCTTCGCTCGCGACGCGGTCGACTCGACGGTCGCGTACGTGGGCGTCGAGCACGCACCTCCGGGGGCGTCGCGCACGCGCCGCTCCGCGGACGGCGCAATCGCGCTCCAGACGCGCCTCGCGGGACGCGTCGGCGACGTGGGGCCGCAAGGCTTCACCGTGGAGCACGCGGGGTTCCCGGCGCGCGTGCGACACCTGCTGCCCGCGGCGCTCGAGCTGCGCGCGCTCGCAGGCCACGACGTCTCGCTCGAGCTCGAAGAGCGCCTCCACGCGGGTCGCTGCACCGTGGACGCGCGTGTGCGCGACCGCGACGACGGCGCGCTCGTGCTGTGGACGCACGACGGCGAGCTCCCCGAGGATCGCGTCGCGCACGGGCTCGCGCTGCGCATGCGGATGGGCGACGAGGCGCGCGGCCTGGTGATCGCGCACCGCGGTGGTCTCGTGATCGTGCGCGCGCCGAGCGTCGTCGCGGTCGAGACCGAGGTCGGTCCGATGCTGTTCGTGGTGATGCGGCTCGGGGACGACGACGTCGCGTTCGTCGCGCTCGCGCACTGAGAAACGAACGAGCCCGCGAGGAGCGCTCTCCTCGCGGGCTCGTGATCGGTCACTCGTGATCGGCGTCAGGGGAACGGAAGCCCGCCGTCACCGAGACCGGGGAAGCCACCACCCCCGCCGCACGCGGTGCGGAACGTCGGCGGGAATCCGCCGCCCAGCTCGGGGCCGCAGCTCGGCGGCTCGGCGGGCGTGCCCGGGATGATGGCGAGCGGCACGCCGCAGATGTCCTCTTCGCCCGTGCACGTGGTGCCGCACCCGCCGCAGTTCGCCTCGTCCACGGTCACGCACGCGCCGTCGCAGCAGATCTCACCGCAGGACGCGCCGAACGTGCCCGACGTCGGGCGGTCGCACGCCTCGGTGCCGCCGCAGAGGCACTGCCCGGCGACGCAGGTCTCGCCCGCGCCGCACACGTTGCCGCAGCTGCCGCAGTTCGCCGCGTCCGTCATCGTGTCGACGCAGCCCGTCGAGCAGCACGCAGTGCCGCCGGTGCACGCCACGCCCGCCGACGCGCACTGGCACGCGCCGCCGATGCACGACTCGTTCATCGCGCAGGCATTGCCCGGCGCGCCGCAGTTGCGCGGATCGTTCGACGTGCTGACGCACGTGAAGCTACCCGCCTGGCTGACACAGAGCTCGCCCTCGCGGCACTGATCCTGGATCGCACCGCACATGCAGCGCGGCGCACCCATCGCGGCGCCACCCGGGATCGAGCACGCGCTCGCGCGCTCCTCGTCACACGCGATGCCGCAGCCGTTGCACGAGTCGAACGACGGATCGCTGCGCCCGTCGCCGCCGAGCGCGTAGCCCACGCGCGACACGCAGGTCGTCCCGCAGCAGCGCTCGGTCGAGCCGCACGCCGGACGGCAATCACCGCCGGAGCCGCCGTCGCTCGGCAGGCCGCCGTCGCCCTGCACGCCGGGCACGCACGCCGCCTCACGGCAGATGCCCGACGGACACTGCACGCCGCATCCGCCGCAGTTGTTCGGGTCGTTCACGATGTCGCGACAAGCGATTCCATCGCTCGCGCTACAGCACATGTAGAACGTCGGGCACGCGGGATCGCACTGTGGATCCCCCCCACCGTTCGAACAGCCGGCGATCCCCGCGGCGAGCGCGAAGAAGCCTGCGAGAAAGCCAGTCCGTTGCATCCAAGCGACGTTCATCTCGTACATCTCCACGGCTGCGAGGCTCACGCGAGCTCGGGCAGCGTACGCAATCGCGCACAGCGGCGGAAAGACGCCCTCGGAGGTGTTCTTGAGCGATCTCACTGCACGATGAGCCGTCGCACGGAGATGCGTGTCCGGACCGGCCAGCGCGCGTCCGATCAGGCGTCGATCGCGGCGAGGACGGCGTCGACGTGCCCGTCGACCTTCACCTTCGGGAACACCTTCTTCACCGTGCCGTCCGGGGCGATCACGACCGTGCTGCGGATGATCCCCATCGACTTCTTGCCGTACATGTTCTTCTCGCCCCACGCGCCGTAGGCCTCGATCACGCGTCCTTCGCGATCGCTGAGCAGCGGGAAGTCGAGCGAGTGCTTGTCGCGGAAGCGGCAGTGCGACTCGATGCTGTCCTTGCTGACGCCGAGCACGATCGCGTTGCGCTTGCGGAGCTCGTCGCGCGCATCGCGGAACTGGTGCGCCTCGAGCGTGCAGCCCGGGGTGTCGTCCTTCGGATAGAAGTAGACGACGACGTTCTTGCCGCGCAGCGCGGAGAGCGAGACGTCGTCGCCGTCGCTCGAGGGAAGCGTGAAGTCGGGCGCGAGCACGCCTTCGCGCAGCTTCGCGTCGACGTTCGCTGCGGCGCTCGTCGCCTTCTTCGCAGGGGCTTTCTTCGCGGGTGTCTTCTTCGCCGTGGCCATGCGCGCGAGTCTAGTGGCGCGCTCGGCTCGCGTGCGAATGAGCAAGCTCACGAACGCCGGGGGCGCACGGCCCCGCCCGTTGACCAGGTTTCGGCACTGTCGTATTGCGCCCGCTCGTTCGGGGCGGCGAGCAGCTGGCCGTGATTCGGGGGCGGAGCCCCGCTGAGGAGGATGTTCGGATGGATCGGATGGCACTTCGACTTGCGATCGTGTGCGTCGCGCTGGTGGGCCTGGTCGCGTGCGGCGACGACGACTCGCCGATGATCACATTCCCCGACGGCGGCGGCACGGACGCGGGCGGCGGCGGTGGCAGCGACGCGGGCCGCACCGACTCGGGCACGCCCGACACCTGCCCGCCCGGCACGGGCCGCGCGCCCACCGGCAACGTCTGCGCGGCGGCGACCGCGACCTGCATCGAGAACGCGATGACGCAGGCGGCGTACGAGGCCTGCATCGACGGCGATCCGGCCGGCGACGACTGTGCGGGCTGCATCAGCAGCGAGCTCATCGCGACCTGCTCGGCGACGGGCATCTGCGACAACGAGTTCGGCGAGATCGGCTGCTGCCTCCAGGAGGAGTGCGCGAGCGCGGCGGATCAGAACGCGTGCATCACCGCGGCGCTCGACGCCGGCGGCGCGTGCGAGGGCCGCTGGAACATGTTCGTGTCGTGCGCGAACACGGCGGCGAGCGCCGGTCGCTGCGGCACCACCGACCTCTGCTTCATGGCGGCGGCGGGCTTCGCGCCGAGCTTCGACGCGCGCAGCTTCCCGTACTTCCCCGGGCTGCTCGAGTCGGCGCGCGCGCAGTGCGGCGCGCTGCTCCAGTGAGCCGCGCTCGATAGTCGGCGCGATCGCAGAGAACGATCGCAGACGAAGAGGCGACGATCTCCGGATCGTCGCCTCTTCGCGTCTCGCGGGAGCACGTTTCGGGTTTGCAGTTGCGGCGCGCGGGCCCAAGCTCGCGGCGATCGATGTCCGCACGCACCGTCATCGTCGGCGACGTCCACGGCTGCCTCGACGAGCTCGAACGACTGCTCGCGCAGCTCGGCCTGACGCGCGACGATCGGCTGGTGATGGTCGGTGACCTCGTCGCGAAGGGACCGGAGTCCCTTGGCGTGGTGCGGCTTCTCCGCGAGGTGGGCGCGCAGTCGGTGCTGGGCAACCACGACGCGAGCCTGCTCCGCCTCCGGCGCGACCCGAGCGCCGACGTGAACGACGCGCTGAAGAAGACCGCGCGCAAGCTCGACGAGGCGGACTGGGCGTGGCTCGAGGCCCTGCCCTACACCATCGCGCTGCCGGATCATCGCGCGCTGGTGGTGCACGCCGGGCTCGTCCCGGGCGTCTCCCTCGCGCGGCAGAAGCCCGAGGACATGCTCACGATGCGCGCGATCCGCGAGGACGGCACCGCGAGCAAGCGACTCGAGGAAGGCACGCCGTGGGCGCGGCTCTGGGTCGGGCCGCCGCACGTGTACTTCGGACACGACGCCGTCACGGGCCTGCAGCAGCATCCGTTCGCGACGGGCCTCGACACCGGCTGCGTGTACGGCGGTCGTCTCACCGCGTGCGTGCTGCCCGCGCGCGAGCTCGTGTCGGTGAAGGCGAAGCGCGTGTACGCGGAGCCGGGCAAGGCGATCGCGGCGCGCCACGCGAGCGAGAGCCAGAAGCCCAAGAAGAAGTGAGCGTGAGCGATCCTCTGCGCGTCCGCGTCGGACCTCGATCGAGCCTGGCCCCCGAGCGCGCGCTCACCGCGCGCATCTCGAACGATCACGACGGCACCCCGCGCGAGGTGATCGTGGTGCTCGACGACTCCGGCGCGCTGCGCGCGTACGTGAACCGCTGCAAGCACCTGCCCATCCCGATCGACGGGGGCTCGCGTCGGTTCTTCGACGACGAGGGGCGACACCTGATGTGCGGCACGCACGGCGCGCTCTTCCGACGCGCGGACGGTTACTGCATCGAGGGCCCGTGCCGCGGGCGCTCGCTCGATCGCGTGGAGATCGAGGTCGACGAGAGCGGGACGATCTGGGCGCTCGGTTGAGCTACGATTCGTCCCCGCATGAGCAGTCGTGCCGCGTCGGGCCCGGGCGGGACCGTTCGTCTCGAAGATCCGACCGATTTTCGCGCGGAGGTCGCGCGCGCGATCAAGACGCGACTGGCGCCGGTGCTCGTCGTCATCGCGGGGCCCGACCTCGGCACGTCGCGCCGCCTCGATCGCACGCTGACGATCGGCCGCGCGCCCGACGCGGGGCTCTCCCTCGCCGACACCAGCGTCTCGTACATGCACGCGCGCATCGAGGATCGCGGCGATGCGTGGGCCGTGGTCGACCTCGGCAGCACGAACGGAATGCGCGTCGACGACCTGCCTTGTCGCGAGGCGGTGCTGCGTCCTGCGACGAAGATCCAGGTCGGGACGACGGTGCTGCGCTTCGAGGTGCAGGACGAGGACGACCAGGCCTACGACGAGATGCTGCAGCGCCTGATCAGCATCGACGATCTCTCGGGGCTCTTCGTGCGGCGCCGCTTCGATCGCGAGCTCGCGCAGATGATCACCGCGGGGCGTCAGGCGAGCGAGCGCGTCGCGCTGCTCGTGATGGATCTCGACGGCATCAAGCGCATCAACGACACCCACGGGCACCTCTTCGGGGCGCACGTGATCGGCGAAGCAGGACGGCGGATCGCGCGCGCGCTCGCCGGTCAGGTCGGCGCGATCGCGTGCCGGTTCGGCGGCGACGAGTACCTCGTCGCGGCGCCCCGGCTCGACACCGAGGGCGCGCGCGCGCTCGCGGAGCAGCTGCGCAGCGTGATCGCCGACGAGGCCTATCCGAAGGACGACGTCGAGCTGCGCGTCGGCGTCAGCATCGGGCTCGCCGTGTTCCCCGACGAGGCAGCCGACACGCAGCGGCTCTTCCAGCACGCCGACGAGGCGATGTACCGCGCGAAGCAGTCCGGGAAGAACCGCGTCAGCCGCTGACGCGCTTCAGGTGCCCGCGGGCGACGGATGGCGCGCCTCGAACGCAGCGCGCGTCGAGAGCGGGCCCACCGATGTCCACGGCTTGTCCTCGCTCGAGCGCAGCACGCCGCGCCGATGCGTGAGGACCTCGCAGCCGGTGCGCGTGACCAGCACCGTGTGCTCGAACTGCGCGGACAGCGAGCGATCGCGCGTCACGACCGTCCACTGGTCGTCGAGCATCTCGGTCTCGAAGTGCCCGACGTTGATCATCGGCTCGATGGTGAAGACCATCCCCGCGCGAATCCGCTGCCCCGCGCCGCGCTTTCCGTAGTGCGGCACCTGCGGCGGCATGTGGAACTCGCGGCCGACGCCGTGCCCGACGTACTCGCGCACCACCGAGCAGCCGCGGCCCTCCGCGTACTCCTGGATCGCCGCGCCGATGTCGCCGATGCGCGCGCCGTCCTTCACCTGCGCGATGCCGAGCTCGAGGCAGTGGCGCGCGGTCTCCGTCACGAGCTTCGCTTCCGCGCTCGGCTCGCCGATGTAGAAGGTCGCGCTGGTGTCGCCGTGGAACCCGCGGAAGTACGTCGTGACGTCGACGTTCACGATGTCGCCGTTCTCGAGGCGACGCTTGCCCGGGATGCCGTGGCAGACGACCTCGTTGACGCTCGTGCACACGCTCTTCGGGAACGGACGCGGCGCGCCCCCGGGCTTGTAGTTGAGCGGCGACGGGATGGCGTCGTGCGAGACGATGAACTCGTGCACGAGCGTGTTGACCTCGTCGGTCGTCATGCCCGCGCGCAGCTTCTCGCCGACCATCAACAGACAGTCCGACGCGAGCTGACACGACGCGCGCATCCGCTCCAGCATCGAGGGCGTCATCAGCTCGACCGATCCCACGTCTTCTTCTGCCTCCGCAGCGATTGCATCTAGCGCAACGGTTCTCGCGTGACCAGTGGGGCGCGCGCTTCTCTCGTGCTTGTGCACGCACGCGCGCTCGTGGAAGGCTCGTCCCGTGAGCGTGGGCGCCGGCGATCCGATCGTGGGGCGCGTGCTCTCGGGGACGTACCGCGTCGAGGCGCGCCTCGGTGCGGGCGGGATGGGCGCGGTGTACGCCGCGCGTCACGTCCGCACCGGCAAGGCCTACGCGGTCAAGGTCTTGCTCCCGGAGCTCGCGGCGCGCACCAGCGCGCTCGATCGCTTCCGTCGCGAGGCGCACGCGCTCGCCGCGCTCGGACACGCGCACATCGTCGCGATCCACGACTTCGATCAGACGCCCGAGGGCATCGCGTTCCTCGTGATGGATCGGCTCGAGGGCGAGGATCTCGCGGCGCGCCTGCGGCGCGGTCCGCTGGCGCACGACGTCGCGCTCTCGATCGCGGATCAGATCGCGTCGGGGCTCGAGGCCGCGCACGGGATCGGGCTCGTCCATCGCGATCTGAAGCCCGCGAACGTGTTCCTCGCGCGCGTTGCCGGCGTGGGCGAGCGCGCGGTGCTGCTCGATTTCGGGCTCGCGAAGAGCCTCGCCGAGGATCCCGTGGGCGCCATCACGTCGACCGGCGTCGTGATGGGAACGCCCCACTACATGTCGCCCGAGCAGGCGCAGGGCGCCGCGCTCGACGCCCGCACCGATCTCTGGTCGCTCGGCGTCATCCTCCACGAGATGCTGAGCGGTCGCCCGCCTTTCGAGGGCGCGACGATGGCGTCGCTGTTCGTGCAGATCCTCACGCACCCCACGCCCTCGCTGCGCGCGCGTGGCGTCGTCGTGGGCGACGCGCTCGAGTCGCTGCTCCAGCGAGCGCTCGCGAAGAGCCCGAGCGAGCGCTTCCCCGATGCGACGAGCTTCCGCCGCGCGCTCCACGCGGTCGGCAGCGGCGCGCACGTGCTGGTGCCGCCGACTCTCGCCGCGACGCCTGCCACGCGCGCGACGCCCCAGGGCATCACGCCGATGGGCAACGCGTTCGCGACGACGGGCACCGGGCGCGAGCCGAGCAGTGCGCCGACCTCGCGCGCGTGGTGGGTCGCGCTCGCTGCGCTCGTGACCCTCGGCGTGATCGGCACGGGAGCGACGATCGCGGTCGCCCTGATCGCGACGTCGATGCGCGCGAGCGAGACACGGGCGAGCGAGCCGCTCGCGAGCGCGCCCGCTCCGGCCCCGGTGATCGATGCCGGCACGATCGCAGACCACGACGCGGGCGTGATCGCGACCGCCGACGAGCCCGATGCCGGCGCGCCGATCGAGGTCGCGACGACGACCCGCACCCGCGCTCGCAGCACGCGCCGCGCAGCGCCCGAGCCCACCCACGACGAGCCTGCATCGAGCGGCAACCCCGTTCCGCCCGGGCTCGACACGAGCGCGCCGGGCGCGGCAGAGCGCGTCGCCGCGCGCCCGTTCATCTCGAGCGGCGACTGGGCGGGCTGCGTGCGCGCGCTGCGCGGCGCACCGCCGACGCGCGAGGTGCTCTGGGATCGCGCGAGCTGCTCGTTCCAAGCGCGCGATCGCGCGGAGCTCGAGCGCGCATGCGCCGCGCTCGATCAGCGCTTCGCGGGATCGCCGCAAGCGCGCGGCTGTCAGGGCCTCCTCAGCGCGATGGCATATCAGTAGACGGAAAAGAAAATGGGCCTCGAAGGGGGCGACCTTCGAGGCCCGGCTCGACACGCGGGGCGAACGCGCATCGAGCGGTACGAGCGTGTCCCGGAGGCAGATGGGACGCGCTCGCGCATGAGAACGGTGGGCCTCGGAGGGGGCGACCTCCGAGGCCCGGCTCGGCGCGCGGGGCGACGCGTACCGAGCGGAGCGAGCACGTCCCGGAGGCAGATGGGACGCGCTCGCGATCGATGCTCAGTCGAAGTCGAGCTCGGCTGGATCCTTCTCGGCTTCTTCGACGCGGCGCTCGAGGTTCGCGTCGGCGTAGAGATCGTCGAGCGACCAGCCGAGCTTGATGTCGGTCCGGATCTCTTCGCGCTCGAACTCCTCGATCGAGTGGTAACGCTTCGGTCCACGCATCGTGATCGACTCCCCTGCTCGGCGGCGCAGCGGTCGCGACTCCAGCGCTGTCATCTGCGCTGCGCGACCACGTTGTCCTACATGTGCGCTTGTCTACCACTGACGATCGCGAGGACAAAAAAAGGTGCAACGCGAAGCGGTTGAAGCGGATCTCACGCCCTGATAAACCGGTCGCCCCTATGGCCGAGGTGCTCGCGATCGCGAACCAGAAAGGCGGCGTCGGTAAGACGACCACCGCCGTCAACCTCGCCGCGAGCCTCGCCGTCGCCGAGCAGCGCGTGCTGCTCGTCGACATGGACGCGCAGGCCAACGCGACGAGCGGCCTCGGTCACGCGCCGTCGTCGATCGAGCGCGGCACGTACGAGGTGCTGATCGGCGAGGCCGCGCTGCGCGACGTGCTGCTCGAGACCGCCGAGCTCCCGACGCTCAAGGTCGCGCCGACCACGCCGGATCTCGCTGCGATCGAGACCGAGCTCGCCGATGTCGAGGATCGCGTGACGCGCCTTCGCGAGGCGCTCGCGACGGTGCGCGACGACTTCGACTTCATCCTCGTCGACTGCCCGCCTTCGCTCGGCCTGCTCACGCTCAACGCGCTCGTCGCGGCGGACGCGGTGCTCGTGCCGATGCAGTGCGAGTACTACGCGCTCGAAGGGCTCTCGCGCCTGAGCGGCACGATCGAGCGCGTGAAGAGCGTGCTCAACGAGCGCCTCCACGTGAACGGCGTGCTCCTCACGATGTACGACCCGCGCTCGAACCTCGCGCGCGAGGTCGCCGACGAGGTGCGCAAGCACTTCCGCGTGTTCGAGACGGTGATCCCGCGCAACGTGCGGCTCGCGGAGGCGCCGTCGCACGGCAAGCCCGTCATCCTCTACGACGCCGGATCGCGCGGCTCGCACGGCTATCTGAGCCTCGCGCGCGAGCTGCTCGGCGCATCGTCCGAGGCGGCATGAGCCCGGCGGATCCGAAGCAGGGCAAGCGGCTCGGCCGCGGTCTCGACGGCCTGCTCGGCCCTGCGACCGCGACGTCGTCGTCGCCCGGCACCACCAAGGCCGCGCCGCCCGCGCCGCGTGACCCGGTGAGCGCGGCGATCGAGGACGTACACCCGAACCGCGCGCAGCCGCGCACGCGCTTCGACGAGGCGAAGCTCGACGAGCTCGCGCAGTCGATCCGCGAGCTCGGCGTGCTCGAGCCGATCCTCGTGCGCAAGCGGCCGCAGGTCGCGGGCGAGCCCGCGGGCGGGTTCGAGATCATCGCGGGCGAGCGTCGCTGGCGCGCGGCGCAGCGCGCGGGGCTGCGCGAGGTGCCGATCGTCGTGCGCGAGCTCTCGACGCAGACCGCGTTCGAGGCGGCGATCGTCGAGAACCTGCAGCGCGAGGATCTCAACGCGGTCGAGACCGCGCGCGCGCTGCAGCGCCTGATCGACGAGCACGGGCACACGCAGGAGACGATCGCCCAGAAGGTCGGCAAGGACCGCACGACGATCGCGAACTCGCTGCGCCTCCTGAAGCTCCCGCAGAACGTGCTCGAGCGGCTCGAGAACGGCGAGCTCAGTGAAGGCCACGGGCGCGCGCTGCTCGGCGCGCCGAGCGCGGCGCAGATGTCGAAGCTCGCGAAGCTCGCCGTCGAGAAGGGCTGGAGCGTCCGCGAGACCGAGCGTCAGGTGCGCGCGGCCGCGCGCGCGAGCGAGCCCGCGAAGGAAGGCGAAGAGACGGCCAAGACGAGCAGCGCGAACGTGCGCGACCTCGAGAACCGCCTGAGCAAGAGCCTCGGCGCGCGCGTCACGCTCTCCGACCGCAAGGGCAAGGGGCACATCGAGATCAACTACTCGAGCTACGACGAGCTCGATCGGTTGCTCGCGAAGCTGCTCTGAGCGTCCCCGGGAGACGCCTCGCCCTGCACGACGGCTCCTGGTCACCTCTGATCGCTGAATCGCGCGCGAGCGCGCGCCGTCGAGGTCCCATGCGAGAGCGACTGCTCGTCCTGGCGCTCGCGATCGTCACCACCGCGTGCGGCGGCGGTGGCGAGAGCGTGCGACCGACGGCCGCCACACCGGACGGCGATCACTGGGAGTCGGTGCAGGACCTCCGCTTCGTCGCGCCTGCGCGCTGCGCGACCGGACCCTTCGAGGTGCGCTTCCCCGCGCGCGAGATCACGTGGGCGCGGCGGCTGACGATCGAGGCGTACGGCCCGCGGCGAATCCCGCTGCACTACTCGATCGTGCGTCGCGACGGCGACTCGATCCGCAGCGAGCTCAGCGGCTCGTGGGACGACGTCGGCCCCGAGGCGCACGCGAGGTGCCGCGGTGACGTGACCACGACCATCGCGGCGCCGAGCGCGTCGAGCGCATCGGGCGGCGAGATCCTCCGCGCGTCCGACGCGGTCACGCGGCCCGGCGATCCCGCGGCGCCCGAGCTCGCGCTCTCCGCGATGCCCGAGCTCGTCCCTCACGCCGGCGAGCCCGACGGGTACGTGGTCGCGCTGAGCCAGGGATACGCGTACTTCACGCGCGGCGTCCCGACGCGCTACGCCGACGGGATCCACACGTACCAGTACGACGACACGCCGCGCGACGCGGCCGCCGAGATCGTGGTGCGCATCTGGCTCTCAGCGCCGGGCGATCTCGACGGCATCGTCTTCCGGTTCCGCGATCAGGATCTCGTGCCCGACGGCTCGCCCGAGGAGTACGCCGCGCGCTTCGCGGCGCGCGTCGAGAGCGAGCGCGTGCGGGTCGCGGAGCACCACGCGACCGTGCGCGCCGAAGAAGAGCGCGAGGTCGCGCGCTGCCAGCGCGAGCCCGAGGAAGCGCGCTGCGTCGCGCGGCGCGTCCAGCACCCCGGCCAGCCGCCCCCGCCGCCGCTCGTCGAGCTGCAGCCGCCCACGCCGTCGGCGGACGTCGACTGGGTGCCCGGGTTCTGGCGCTTCGATCAGACGCTGCTCGACTACGTCTGGGTGCCCGGCACGTTCGTGTTGCGCCCCGCGCCGCCGCAGCCCGCGCCCGAGGTGGTGGTGCGCGCGCCCGAGCCGCCGCCGCCTCCGATGCCGCCGCCTCCGCCGCCGGAGCCGACCGCGACGCGCGAGATCGACGTCGCGATCCCGCCGCCTCCTCCGCCGCGCGCCGAGGTCATCCCCGTGCCGCCGCGTGTGCCCGGCGTGGTGTGGGTCGCGGGCGCGTGGCGCCTCGAAGGTCGCGCGTGGGTCTGGGTGCCCGGTGCGTGGCAGCTCCCGCCGAGCGCGGGCGCGCGTCCCATCGCACCGACCGTCCGCGAGCGCAGCGGCGTGCGCATCTACGTGCCCGGCGGCTGGATCGACATCCGCTGACTCGTTGCCGGAGTGCTCGCGTCACTCCTTCGGCGCGAGCTTCTCCTTGAGCGCCTTCATCGGCGTGCCGCCGAACACGCGCGTGTGCACCGCGAGCCAGTCGGGGAACTCGGTCCCGAAGAGGAAGTCCATCGTCGCCGCGACGAACCCGTAGTGCCCGTCGAAGCGCGCGTGGTGGAGCGAGTGGTACGAGATCGGGTTCGACCAGAGCAGCGTCGTCGCGCGCGTGCTGCGCGCGGGCATGATCTCCGCGTTCGCGTGGCCCGCGATGTTCCCCGACCAGTGCACCGCGAGGAACACGAGCCATCCGCCCGCGCCGAGCACCCCGAAGTGCGAGAGCACCACCGGCGGCACGAGCATCATCACGATCCACCCGATCGCCTCCGCGGGATGCATCGAGAGGCCCGTCATCGGCGTCGTCACGAGCGACTCGTGGTGCCAGCGGTGCATCCAGAAGAGCGCCTTGCTGTGCATGGCGCGATGCATCGCGTAGTAGCCGAGCTGGAACGTGTACCAAGGCACGAAGAAGCCCGCGATCTCCGCGATCCAGCCGCTCGAGAACTGCATCGCGCCGCTCGCGAGCACGCCCGCGAGCACCGGCACGAAGAGCAAGTGGAACAGCGCGGTGCCGATCATCTCGTGCCGCAGCTGACCGCGCTTGAGGGGCACGTCGAAGACCTTGCGGCCGCGCTTCCACGCCGCGCGCTCCGCGGCGTACCCGCTGACCAGACCGATCACGGTCAGCGACGCGCAGAGCGCGAAGCACGCGATGAGGAGCTCCCCGTACGACCTCGCCGCGATCAGGTCGTTCAGCGACACAGCGTTCATGGACCGCGAGTCTGGAGCCTATCGATCGATAGGTCCAGACCCGTTCACCACGACGCGCGGCGCTCCGCGGCGTCGACCGTGTTCGAGAGCAACATCGCGATCGTCATCGGCCCGACGCCGCCCGGCACCGGCGTGATCCACGACGCGCGCTCCGCCGCGCCCGCGTATTCCACGTCTCCGATGAGCTTCCCGCTCGCGCTGCGGTTGATGCCGACGTCGATCACCACAGCGCCGTCCTTGATCCAGTCGCCGCGCACCAGCTCGGCCTTGCCCACCGCCGCGATCACGATGTCGGCCTCGCGCACCCGCGCCGCGAGGTCCTTCGTGCGCGAGTGCGCGAGCGTGACCGTCGCGTTCTTCGCGACCAGCATCGCCGCGATCGGCTTGCCGACCAGCGCGCTCCGACCGATCACGACCGCGCGCGCGCCCTCGAGCGCGACGCCGGTGTGCTGCAGCAGGCGCATGCAGCCCCACGGCGTGCACGGACGCAGACCCGGACGGTCGCTCCACAACAAGCCGGTGCTGATCGGCGTGAGCCCGTCGACGTCCTTGCCCGGCTCGAGCACGTCGATCACGCGCTGCGAGTCGAGGTGCTTCGGCAGCGGCAGCTGCACGAGGATCCCGTCGACGTCGCGCGCCGCGTTCAGCTCGCGCACCTTCGCCTCGAGCGCGTCCTGCGTCGTGTCGCTCGGCATGCGGTGCACCGCGCCGCGGATGCCCACGGTGCCCGCCTGCTTCTCCTTGCTGCCGACGTAGACCTGGCTCGCCGGGTCGTCGCCCACGAGCACCACGTCGAGCCCGGGCGCGCGCCCGTGCTTCTCGACGAACGCCGTCACGCGCTGCGCGACCTCGGCCTTCACCTCCGCCGCGATCGCCTTGCCGTCGATGATCTTCGCCGCCATCACGCCACCTCGATCCAGAAGGTGAAGCGCGCACCGTCGACGTCGGTCTCGTGCTTCGTGCCCGCGCCGATGCCGCGATCCATGCGCGTCGCGAGCACCTCGCCCGCGACGTACGCGCCGTGCTCGCCGAGCGCGGTCGCGAGCTCGCCCTCCGCCTCCCACGCGAGCGCGATGCGCGCGTCGAACGCGAGGTCCATCGTCTTGCGCGCACCCTGGATCTTGCTCACCGCCTCGCGCGCCATGCCCTTGCGGCGCAGCGCGTCGTCGACGTGCGTGTCGAGCACCACCACGCGCCCGCGATCGCTCGCCGCCGCGAAGCCTTCCTTCGCGCTCAGCCGGATCTCGACCTCGCTCGCCTCGAGCTCGACCGTCGTCTCGGGGAGCGCGAGCACGATCTTCCCGTTCGACTCGAGCTCGCGATAGAGCGCGCTGCCGTCCGCCTTGCCGAGCGCCGCCTTGCACGCGGGCACGTGCTTGCCGAGCTTCGGCCCGAGCGCGCGGAAGTTCGGCACCAGCTGGAACTGCACGATCTTCTCGGGCTCGCTCGTGAAGCTCAGCTTCTCGACGTTGAGCTCGTCGACGATCGCGTCCTGGAAGCGCTCGACGGTGCGGCGATCCGACTCGTCGGTGACGACCACGATCGCCTCCGCGAGCGCCTGACGCACCTTGAGCTTGCCCTGCGCGCGCACCCGCGCGCCGAGCCCCACGATGGCGCGCGCTGCGGCCATGTCGCGTCGCAGCGCGTCGTCGCGGCGCTCGTCGTGCGGCTTCGGGAAGTCGGTGAAGTGCACGCTCGCGGGCGCCTCGGGATCGTCGGTGCGCACGAGGTTCTGGTAGAGCGACTCCGCGAGGAAGGGCGTGAACGGCGCGATCAGCTTCGCGAGATCGACGAGCACCTCGTAGAGCGTCGCGAACGCCGCGCGCTTGTCCGACGAATCTCCGCTGGCCCAGAAGCGCGCGCGGCTGCGCCGCACGTACCAGTTCGACAGCGACTCGATGAAGTCGGAGAGCGAGCGCGCCGCGGGGTGCGTGCGATAGGCCTCGAGGCTGCCGCGCACGTCGCGCACCGTCTGATCGAGCTCCGCGAGGATCCAGCGATCGAAGTCGCTGCGCTCCGAGATCGGAGGCCGCGGCATCGACGGAGTCCATCCGTCGATCGACGCGTAGGTCACGAAGAACGAATAGACGTTCCAGACCTTGAGCAGGAACTCCTTGATCGCCTCGACCGCGCCGCCCTCGAACCAGCGGTTGGTCTGGCCCGGGACGCTCTGCGCGTAGAGCGCCCAGCGCACCGCGTCGGCCCCGTAGAGATCGAACATCTCTCCCGGGTCCTTGTAGTTCTTCTTGCTCTTGCTGAGCTTCTGGCCCTTCTCGTCGGTGATCAGGCCGAGCACCACGCAGTTCTTGAAGGGGTGCGGATAGCCCTCCTTCTCGAACAGCATCGTGCTGATCACGAGCAGCGAATAGAACCAGCCGCGCGTCTGATCGACCGCCTCGGTGATGAAGTCCGCGGGGAACTCGCGCTCGAACTGCGCCTTGTTCTGGTGCGGATAGCCGTGCTGCGCGAAGGGCATGCACCCCGAGTCGAACCAGCAGTCGATCACCTCGGGGACGCGGCGATAGACGCCGGGCTCGCCCGGGTTCTCCCACGTCACCTCGTCGACCCACGGCTTGTGGACCATCAGGTGATCGCTGAGCGACGGATTGGCCTCCTTCGCACGGTGCCAGTGATCGAACGCGCGCGGGTTCTTCGCGAGGATCTGCTCGACGGAGTCGATGCACTCCATGCGCCCGGTCTGGTCGTTGATCCAGATCGGCAGCGGCGTGCCCCAGAAGCGCTCGCGGCTGAGCGCCCAGTCGACGTTGCTGCGCAGGAATTCGCCGAAGCGCCCTTCCTGGATGTGCTCGGGCTCCCAGTGGATCGTGCGGTTGTTCTCGATGACGCGGGAGATCTCCTGCGTCGTCCGGATGAACCAGCTGCGCCGCGCGTACTGGATCAGAGGATCGGTGTCGCGCCGCCACGAGAAGGGATATTGGTGGCGATAGACTTCCTCTTTGAACAGCAATCCACGCTGCCGGAGATTGCGGATGATGTCGCG
Organism: Sandaracinus amylolyticus; assembly: GCF_000737325.1. NCBI lineage: Bacteria > Pseudomonadati > Myxococcota > Polyangiales > Sandaracinaceae > Sandaracinus > Sandaracinus amylolyticus. Next base: position 4,291,073 of record NZ_CP011125.1, on the reverse strand, counting down.
GTCCGCCTCCTTGCAGAAGCGACCCGCGAAGTCGGTCACCCGCTCGTCGAAGGTGCCATTCGGGCGGACGAGCTGGAGAAAGCCCAGCCCCTGCTGCTTGCAGACCTTGAAGTCCTCTTCGCCGAACGCGGGCGCGACGTGCACGATGCCGGCGCCGCTCTCGAGCGTGACGAAGTCCGCCGCGATCACGTGGTGCGCATGCTTCCCATCAGGAGCAGAGCCTCCTTCGGGCTCGGCGTACGAGAACGGCGGGACGTACTTGGTCCCGAGCAGGTCCTTGCCCTTCTTCGTCTCGACGACGCGATGCTCCTTGTCGCCGAGCACCTTGCCGATGAGCGCCTGCGCGAGGATCAGCCGCTCTCCCTCGACCTCGACGACCGCGTAGTCGAAGTCCTCGTGCACCGCGAGCGCGATGTGGCTCGGCAGCGTCCACGGGGTCGTCGTCCACGCGAGGAACGACGTCTTCTCCGCGCCGACTCCGCTGTCGGAGAGGACCGGGAACCGCACGAACACCGACGGGTCGTCGACCTCTTTGTAGCCCTGACCGACCTCGCCGCTCGACAGCGCGGTGCCGCCCTGCGGCCACCACCAGACGATCTTGTAGTCCTGGTAGAGCAGGCCCTTGTCGAAGAGCGTCTTGAGCGCCCACCACACGCTCTCGACGTACGGCTTGTGGAACGTGACGTAGGCCGCGTCGAGGTCGACCCAGAACGCGATGCGCTGGGTCATCTTCCGCCACTCGTCGATGTAGCGGAACACGCTCTCGATGCAGCGATGCGTGAACGCCTCGACGCCGTACGCCTCGATCGCCTGTCGCCCGCTGATCCCGAGCGCCTTCTCGACCTCGACCTCGACCGGCAGACCGTGGGTGTCCCAGCCGCCGCGCCGCGGGACGTGCCAGCCCGTCATGCTGCGGTAGCGGAGGAACACGTCCTTCATCACGCGCGTCAGCACGTGACCGGGGTGCGGCATCCCGTTGGCGGTCGGCGGGCCCTCGAAGAAGACGAAGGGAGGCTTGCCCTCGCTCGACTCGACCGAGCGCTCGAAGATGCGCTCGCGCTGCCAGAGATCGAGGAAGCGGCGCTCGAGATCGGGGAACGAGACCTTCTGCGGAACGGGCTCGAAAGGCATGGGGGCGTGGATCTATCACGCCGCGGCCCGGAGGGCGCAGCAGCGCTTGTGCTTCCGCCCACTGCCGCAGCGACAGAGCTCGTTGCGCCGGATCTTCGGCTCTGCGCGCTTCGCGGTCCGCCGCACCACGCCGCACTCGCGCAGGTGCGGCGCCAGCCACGTCGTGACCTCGGCGATGCTGCGCGCCGGCAGCATGCGATCCGCCCACTCGTTCGGCAGGAAGAGCTCCTCGGCCGACGCCCGCGCGAGGAACGGGATCGCGATCGCGACGTGCATGATGGCCTCGCCGTTCCCCTGCGCCAGCCACGTGTGCGGGACCGCGCCGTACGCGATGCGCGCCACGTCCTCGCTCACCGCCGCGACCTGCTCGTCGCTGACGTCGCGGGTGCGGTGCCAGCAGCGCGCCGCGAAGAGCCGTCCGTTCTCGATCAGCGCCGCGTCGGACGCCTCGGGTCGGTCGATCGCCAGCTCGCGGACGAAGCCGCCCATCCCGTGCGCGAGGTCCTGCTCCTCGAGGACGTGTCCTCCGGCATCGCGCAGCGGCTTCGTGAGCGCCTTCGTCGCCTCGGCGCGGAGCTTCTGCGACGAGCACGCGACGATCCCGAGCCCCATCTCGCGGAACACGGGCGCGGCGCGCCCGACCGGGCCGCTCATGCGCTTGAGGCGCGCGAGCGACGCCCTCGGGTTTCGCTTCAGCGTCCACAGCGCGCGCATCGCATGACAGAGCGTCCCGGTCATGAACTGCAGCTGCGCCTGCGCGAACACGCCCCGCTGCACGGCCTCGGTGAGCGGGTCGTCGTCCTCGAGCAGGTCGCCGGGGTCGACGAAGAGCGACAGGTGCGTCGCGCCCCAGACGAGATCGCCGTACGCGAGCACGAGCTCGCCCTCGTCGTCGCTCAGCCGATCGAGCCGCAGCATCGCGACGCGCCCGAACGCCTCGCGCGCCGTCCTCGCGAGCTCGAGGTAGATGCGCTGCAGCTCGCCCGCGATGATCGGCTGCACGCGCGCGAGCACCGCGGCGTCCTCGCGCCCGACCCGCGGCCCGCGCTGCTGCATGCGCACGAGCACGCGCGCGGCCTCGCCCTCCCCGTCGTTGTCGCGCAGCCAGCGCAGGTGCGCGAGCTCGTCGCGCATCCGCTGCACGCGCGACGCGCCGACGTCGAGCCGCTCGCGCGAGACCACGGGCAGGTCGCCCGGGCGCATGCCCTTGCCCAAGCACGTCACGAAGCGACCCTCGCGCGTCACCACGACGAAGGGCCCGTCGTGCGGATCTTCGAGCGAGAGCGCGACGCGCGACGCGCCCTCGGGGATGCGCGCGGCGTCGAGCACTGCGCGGAGCAGGTCGGCGTCGCGGTAGAGCGTGAGCGCGAGCTCGACGTGAGCATCGGAGACGCGATCGAGGCGGCGGAGGAAGTGAGCAGCGTGTCCCATGCACGCCCAATCGGGCCGGCCCGGGCGCGCGTTGCGTACGATTTTTCTCCGCGGCGCGCTCAGTCCGGATAACGCGCGACGTACGCGCGGCCCGGCACCGCGCCGCTCGGCTCGCAGAGCATCGCCGTGGTCGGACGCACCGTGCCGGTGATCTCGCAGGTCGCGGGGTTCACGCTGATGCGCACCCGCCCGAGGCCTCCGGCGCCGCCCGGCGCGCCCGCCGGGTTGCCGCCGCCGCCCGCGCCCGCGGGGCCGGCGCCCGCGCTCACCGTGCCGCGCAGCACCAGCGCCGGCGACGCGAGGTACACCACGCCGCCCGATCCGCCGCCGCCGCCGCACTGGAACGCGTTCTGGTTGCCGCCCCGCCCACCGTCGGCGCGCACCGCGCCGCCTTCGCGGATCTCGATGCGCGTCGCCGACGCGATCCGCACCGCGCCGCCGCCTCCGCCGCCCCCGCCGGAGCCCGCGAGGAGCGAGCCCGAGAAGAATCCCCACCCGCCGCCACCGCCGCCCGATCCCGGCCGGAACGTCGTCGCCACCGCGAGGTCCGCGGCCGCGTCGGCCCCGATCGATCCGCCGCCGCCGCCGCCGCACACACCGCCGGTGCCGCCCGACCCGCCGGCGTAGGGCGCGCCCAGCGCGAGCCCGCCGCCCTGCCCCGGCCACGCGGCGGTGGTCCCCGCCGCGCCGCCGCCCGGCCCGCCGCCGGCGCCGCCGTTGGTGCTGACGCTGCCGGATCCTCCTCCGCCGCCCGCGGGCCCCCCGCCACCGCCGCCGCTGACGCCCTGGTAGCCGCCCGCGCCGCCGCCCGCGGCGCCGCCGAGGCCGCACTCGCTCGTCGGCGACGCGTCGGCGCCCGCCGCCCCCATCCCGCCGCCTCCCCCCGGCGCGCAGCGCCCGCTCGCGGCAGCGACCGCGTGCCCCGTCGCGCCGCCGCCGCCGTTCGTCGCGGTCGTCGCGTTGCCGCTCGCCCCGAACCCGCCCGCGCCGCCGCTCGCGTCGATCGCGCCCTCGACGATCACGTCGCCGGTCGCGCGCAGATCGAGCACGCCCGTGCCGCGCACCCGCACCGTCACGCCGGGCCGCACCCGGATCGTCGTGAAGTCGTAGACGCCGGGATCGAGCACCACGTCGGCCTCGGGATCGAACGCGCCGTCCTCGCCCGAGCTGCGGAACGCCCCGCGCACGCACACGCGCCCGACGCACGCCTGATCCGCGGCGCACGCCACGCCGCACCCGCCGCAGTTGCGCGCATCGTCGACGATCGGCGTCTCGCAGCCGTCGGTCTCGATGCGGTTGCAGTCCGCGCGATCGGCGTCGCACGTGATCCCGCAGCGCGCGTCCTCGCACGTCACGTCGGCGTAGGGGCGCGCCCGGCAGCGCAGCCCGCACTCGCCGCAGTTGTCGGGGTCGCTCGCGACGTCCGCGCCGCACCAGCCTGCGTCGGGCGGCCCGCCGTCCATCCGCACGCCGCCGTCGGGCAGCGCGGCGCAGCCGTCGTCGACCATCCCGTCGCAGTCGTCGTCGCCGTCGTTGCCGCAGCGCTCGCCCGCACGCGGGTTCACCTGGGGATCGCCGTCGTCGCAGTCGGGCTCCTCGATCGACGCGCCGCACGCGGCGTCGGCGAAGCCGTCCTCGTCGTCGTCCTCCCAGTCGTTCGTGCCGAGCGCGAAGTCCGCGAGCCCGTTGCAGTCGTCGTCGACGCCGTTGCAGACCTCGGCGGCCGCGGGGTGGCGCGTCGGGTCGTCGCCGGCGCAGTCGAGCGGGACGATCGACGCGCCCGCGACCGGCGTGCACGACAGCGTCGATCCCCCGGGCACGCCGAATCCGTCGCCGTCGGTGTCGGGGTACCAGCGCACCTCGACGGTCGCCTCGTCCACGCGGGTATCGCAGTCGTTGTCGACGGTGTCGCAGAGCTCCGGCATCGCGGCGTGGCGCATGCGGTTCGTGTCGTCGCAGTCGTCGCCCTCGAGCGCGAAGCGCCGGGTGCCCGGGCACGCGCGCATCGGCGCCGCGGGATCGCCGTGGCCGTCGACGTCGAGATCGGCGAACCCCGCGACCGAGACGTTCTCGTCGATCGCGCCGTCGCAGTCGTCGTCGAGCCCGTTGCAGACCTCGGGCGAGCCCGGCTGCACCGAGCGCCGCGCGTCGTCGCAGTCCTCGCCGCGGCTCGTGATCTCGCCGCCGATCTCGTTGCGGCAGCGCATGTCGTCGAGCCCCTCGCGATCGACGTCGCGCGCGCCGTAGGTCGCGGGGTCGCAGTCCTCGTCGACGCCGTCCGCGTCGCAGATCTCGACGCCGCCCGGGAAGCGCCGCGGGTCCTCGTCGTCGCAGTCGTCGCCGCCGCACTCCGTGCGCTGCGCGCCGTCTCCGTCGACGTCGGGATCGAGCGAGCACGAGGGCGCGCACTCGTCGTCGTCCTCGCTGCACGTCTCGTCGGCCTGGCACGCGGGCGCGGTGGTGCAGACCTGATCGACGCAGCGATCGACGCCGGTGCAGAAGAGCCCGTCGTCGCAGTCCGAGTCGTCGTCGCAGGCGCGCCCGACGTCGCTCGCGTCGAAGCCGGCGTCGGAGGGCGCTGTATCGTCGTCGCCACACGCGACGAGCACCGAGAGCGAGAGGACCAACAGCCAGCGAGCGCGCATCGCGCGCGAGGATAGACCAACGCACGTCACCTCGCGCGGGCGCAGTGCGCGGTGGTCTCGCGCACCGAGTCGAGCTCGCGCGCCGCGATCGTGCGGGTGGGTGATCGCGGACGAGAACACCCGCCGGGAAGCGCGCGGGTGGGTGATCACGGACGGAAACACCCGCCGGGAAGCGCGCGGATGGGTGATCACGGACGAAAACACCCACCCGGAAGCGCCCGGGTCGGTGATCACGGACGAAAACACCCACCGGGAAGCGCGCGGGTGAGTGATCACGGACGGAAACACCCACCGGGAAACGCGCGGGTGGGTGATCGCGGACGGAAACACTCGCCGGGAAGCGCGCGGGTGGTCGATCGCGCGGATCGACCACCCGGGGATCACTCCGCGGCGGGCGGCGGGCGATCGCCCGCGTCGTCGTCCTCGTCGCGCCCGCGGCGGGGCGCGCGCAGGGTATCGAAGAAGAGATCCTGCTGCTCGCGATCGCGCGGGAAGCGCTGGCGGACGACGCTCGCGGACACGTCGTACGCGCGGCAGAAGTCGTCGCGGGTCGCGAGCTCGTTCGCGTAGGCCTGTCCGAAGGCCTCTGCGGCGGTCGCGCGGGCGGCGAGCGCGGCGTCGAGGCTCGCCAGGGCGTTGGTGAGTCGGGGCAGGTGCTCGGTGCGCAGCGGCTCGGCGGCGCCGAAGGCGGTGAGGCGCTGGAGGACGCGCCGGGCGGCCGCGCTCTGAGCGGCGGCGCGCGGCGTCACCTCGGCGGCGAGCCCCGACGGGAAGAGCGCGCTCGCGATCTCACCGCCGCGGCCGCGATCGAGCGCCTCGGCGGCGCTGCGGAGGGCGCGCAGCTCGAGCTCGACCTCGCGCTCGGCGAAGCGCACGAGGACGCGCGGCTCGATCATCCCGAGCTCGGCCGAGGCGCGGACCGCGGCGGCAGCCACCAGCGCCGCGTGCACCGGCTCGAACGACGCGACGAGATCCGCGAAGGCCGCGCCCGCACGACGGAGAGCGGCAAGGTGGAAGCGCCCCAGTGGGTCGAGGCGCGAGGAGGAGAGATCGGGAGTGGGCATCTGCATGCGAGGGACGCTCGCACGCCCGAGCCCCCGCGCGGAAGGCCACCGGAGGAGCCGTCCCAGCCGATGGAGTGACCGCTCGTCGCTCGCGGTGGCGCGATCTCGAGAACGTTCTGGGTGCTCACCGTGAGGCTTCGGCGTGCACGTTCGGTCGAGCTCGGCGAGTCTCGTGGGCGTGTACACGCTCTATCGCGAGAACCCCGCCGTCTTTCTGGCGCTCGGCGCCGTGAACGGGAGCGTGATGTTCGGGCTCGCGCTCTTCACGCTCTGGCGCGGCGGATGGCGTGCCCGGTTGTGGTCCGCGGCGTCGATCTGCTTCCTGATCGCGACCGCGGTGTTCGCGGCCGGTGTCCTGTCAGCGGCCGATTGAGCTGCGCGCCGAGCTTCCACGCCGGAGTGCGTTCGATCGATGCGCGCTGCGGCGCCTCCAGCGCCCGAGCGCGGCGGCCCACGGCGCGAGATGCCAGCACCACCCGTGAGCTCCGCGCCGTCGCTATCGCGCCGTCGCTCCGCATCACCACGGCTCCTCGGGCGAGACGCGAAGCGCGAGCCCGTTCGAATCGGCTCACGAAGCCGAAGGCGAGTCGGTTCGAGTCGGCTCACGAAGCCGAAGGCGAGTCGGTCTGCGCGGGGTCGAGCGAGGACGCGGAGCGGGCTCGAGCGACCACGCGCTCTCCTCCACCACGAAGAGAGCCGCGCCCTCCCTCCTCGCGCGCGGCCGAGACCTCACCCGCAGGGCGGGGGGCACGGGGGCCGAGCGATCCCGCAGCGGCCTCCCGACGCCGACCACGTTCGTGCCCGGTCCGCAGCGCGCGCGCAGCGCGCGACGCGGACGCCCCCGCCACCCGACGCCGCGCGCTCATCGCCCGAGATCCGCGAGGACTAGCGAGGCCCCCGTGCCCCCCGCCCCCGCCGAAGCCTCACCCCGCGCGAAGAGACCGCCGCTGCAGCACCGGCCACAACGCAGCCGCAGCCACCACGATCACGATCCCGACCCACTGCGAAGTCGACAGCACCCCGACCCCGCCACGGTCGTCGGCCCGGAAGAACTCCAGGACGAACCGCAGCACCGCGTACGCGATCATCGACACGCAGAAGACGTGTCCGTCGAAGCGCTTCCGCGGCTCGAACCACCCGATGATCACGAACGCGATCACCAGCGACCCACCCGCCTCGAGCAGCTGCGTCGGGATCACCGGCAGCGACGCATGCGACGGATGCTCGAGCAGGTGCGCGCGCCACTGCGCCTCGCTCGCGGGCGACCACGCGGGGAACGACACGCCGAACCACGCGTCGGTCGGCTGCCCGAAGCAGCACCCGCCGAACCAGCACCCGAGCCGCCCGAAGAAGAGCCCGAGCGGCAGGATCATCCCCGCGAGGTCCAGCGTCTTGATGCGCGGAAAGCCTTCCTTCCCGAGGAAGTACATCGCGTACCCGATGCCGAGCACCATGCCGCCGTACCAGGTGAGCCCGCCCTGCCAGAACTTCGCCCACGCGAAGCAGTCGGCCTCGGTCGGACGGCACACGCTCGCGGCCGCGTCCCACGCGCCCTGCACCCACTCGCTGTCGCACTGCTCGCGCGTGATGTGCCACTCGACCTGCGACGGGTCCGTGCAGAGGTGCACGTAGTCCATGAAGAACCCGTCGAAGAGCACGTGCGCGAGGCGCGATCCCGCGACCCCGGTGATCAGCGAGATCAGCGCGAGGTCGATCAGCACGTCGTAGTCGCGCTTCTCCCGCTTGGCCCAGCGCACCGCGAACCACGTGCACGCGGCGAACGCCGCCATGAGCATCGCGAAGTACGCGGGGATCGCCTCGTCGAAGACGTCCGCCGCGAGCGCGCCGGCGCCCACCAGCAGCGCGCCCCACAGCACCGGCTTCACGTCGAGGCCGCGCCGCGCGCGCCCGACGGCGAGCGCGGCGACGAGCACCACCGCACACACCGCCGCGATCAGGCGCCCGTCGAACGTGGGGATCACGCGGCCGTCATTCTCCGGCTGCTTCGCGCTGCTCGCCAGCCCCGGCGTCGGCGGTCTTCGCCTTCGGCGCGGCCTTCTCGTCGACCTTCGCGGGCTCCTCGCGACGGAAGCCGTCGATCAGGAGGAGCACGACGCCGACGGTGATGGCGATGTCGGCGACGTTGAACGTCGGGTAGTCGAACGCGTCGCGCCAGTGCCAGTGGATGAAGTCGACCACGTACCCGTAGCGGATGCGGTCGATCAGGTTCCCGAGCGCGCCCGACACGACGAACGGCACGCTCCACGCGAACCACGGCCCGCCGCGGCCCTGGATGAACAGCCAGAGGAGCACGAGCGTGGCCGCGGTCGCCGCGACGCCGAAGATCGTGGTGCGCACGCCGGTCGGCGCGTTGCGCAGGAGGCCGAACGCGGCGCCGCAGTTCTCGGCGTACTCGAGCTCGAACACGTCCTCGATGACGACGAGCCCGGGCCGGCGCGCGCGCTGGTAGCGGATGTAGCCGTCGTCGTCGGCCGCGCAGACCTCGGGGCGCTCGCCGGTGCGCTCGGTGCTGAGCGCACCCTCGGCCCACGTCTTCGTGCCGATGTCGAGCGCGACGAGCGCGATCGTCGACACGATGCACGCGGCGATCAGCGCGTTCGAGCGGCGCGTCGTCGTCGGCGCCACGTCAGTGCCCCGGGTGCTCGGGATGAGCGGCCGCCGGCGACGGCGACGAGGCCTCGCGATCGGCGCGCGTGAAGAAGGGGCACCCCGGCAGCATGGTGAGCATGCCGAGCGCGAGCAGGACGAACAGGACGCGCATGTGGCTCCGGCCCGACCGGAGGGAGCGGCCGAGCGGCTCGTCGTGTAGCAGAGCGAGAGGCCGTCGCAAAGACCGAAGAAACGCGCGCATCGCGCGGAGATCGGGCCGTTCGTGCGGGTCGTGCGCCGCCGGCCGGACGGTCGGACGCAGCGCGCCGCGCGTCGTGTGTCACGCCGGCGCGGAGCGCTGCCGACGAGTGCTGATCGCCGCGTGACACACGCGTTTCGTCGAGCTTTCCTGCTCATGTAACACGGCGTGTGACGATTTTTTCTTGACCCGAGTCACGGCGTGACACAGAACCCGCTCGTGACCGCCGAGCGCGACGACGAGACGCCGCCCCCCTCCGCCGACGCGGCGGACGAGCCCGCCGAGCGCGCGAAGAAGGAGCGCGTGCTCCACACGCGCGTGCCCGCCGTGCTCGAGCAGGAGCTCAAGCGCCTCGCGACGAACCTGAAGATGCCGGTGTCGAACCTGGTGCGCGCGATCCTCGAGGACGCGCTGGACGCGGTCGACGCGGTCGGTCAGCGCGCCGAGGGCGAGCTCCACGGGATCGCGGAGCGGCTGCGCGTCCAGCGTGATGCGCTGCGCAGCACCGCGGTGGCGCGACCGGCGCGCACGCCGGCGGATCCGTCGCAGCCGGCGTGCCCTTCGGCGAGCGTGTCGCTCGAGGGCGTGATCGGGTTCCAGTCGTTGGTCCTCGTCGCCGATGCGACCTGCACCGCGTGCGGTCGCACGCTGCGCAAGGGAACCAAGGCGTGCCGCGGGGTGCGCGAAGAGCCGGGCCCGAGGGTCCTCCTCGGGCCGGAGTGCGAGCTGCTGCCGAGCGGTCTCGCAGAGGAGGACGGAACATGACGAGCGAGAGCCAGGATCGCGAAGCGACGATCGAGCAGTGCGTGGGGAACGTGGTGCGCATCGGCCGCCTCTGGGCGGTCTACGGGCTCGAGGTCGGGCGCGCGGCGCTGCGCACGAGCGCGGAGACGCTGCGCACGACGTCGGAGCTGCTCGGGAGCCTCGCGAAGCAGCTCGACGAGCAGCAGGCCGCGGCCGAGGCGACCGCGAGCACGGCGCCCGCGACGACGACCGACCAGCACGCCTGAGCCGCGGGCCCTCCGCCGGCGAGCGCGCCGGCTGACTCACAGCCCCGCGAGCCAGACGCGGGCGCGCATTCCGAGCTCGGTGGTGTAGCCCACTTCGACGTGCCGGATGTCGCCCTCGCGATCGACGTAGAAGCTCGTCGGGAACGCGCGCACGCCCCAGCGCTGCGCGAGCGTGCCGCGTGGATCGGCGACGATCCGCGTCGCGTCGAGCTCCGTCTCGGACTCGATCCACGCGCGCACCTCGTCGGGTGAGCCGGACGTCGTGGCGATCGCGATCACGTCGTGATCGCGTGCGACCGCTGCGACGTTCGGCTCCTCGGCGCGGCAGACGCCGCACCAGCTCGCCATGAAGTGCACGATCACCGGGCGCTCGAGGTCCTCGAGCGAGACGGGCGTGCCCGCGAGGTCGCGCGCGTCGAGCGCGGGCGCCGGGCCGCTCGGGAGATCGCGCGTCTGCCATGCGCGCACCGCGACGAGGATCGCGATCACCACGAGCGCTTCGAGCAACCAGCGACGCCAGCGCTTCGCAGGGGCGGTGGGCTCGCTCATGCCCGCTGGTATAGCTACCCTCTGCGCAGTGGACGACTCGCGCGGCTCTCGGATCGACGCGGTGCGCGGTGCGCCGAACGTCGGGACCGAGATGCGCATGGGACGCGACGAGCCGCGCTTGCCGAGCCACGCGCTCGCGAGCGCGTGGTCGTCGCTCGTGCCCGCGCTCTCGCTGATCGCGCCGCGCGACGCGAGCGCGGCGTATCGGCTCTTCTGGACCGGGCGCGGCGAGAACGGGTTCCGCGACTTCGCGCTCGCGCGCGACGCGCACCTGATCGTGGGGCGCCACTCGGCGTGCGACGTGGTGCTCGCGAGCGACGGCGAGCTCTCGCTGAGGCACTTGTTGATCGTGCCGGCGCGCGTCGAAGGCGGCGCGGGGCTGCGGCTCGTCGATCTGCAGGGATCGATGCCGATGCACCTCGACGACGACTCGGCGCAGCGCTCGCTGCTCGCGCAGGGGCCGTTCGCGGTGCGGCTCGGTCGCTACGTGATCGGTGGGTTCCCGATCGGGCCGGGACAGCCGGCGCCGCCGCACGATCTCCCGCGCTCGGAGCGCGTGGACGAGAGCGCGGAGGACGCGCCGGTGCGCGAGGCGCCGGCGAGCGCCTCGCACGGTCACGGCCCCTATCGCGAGGCGGCGGTCGGTCGGTCGCGCACCGTGATCACCGCGCTGCCGCGGCCGATCACGATGGTCGCCGAGATCGCGAGCGGGAGCGCGACGCCCGATGCGGTCGGGCTGCTCGGTGCGGCGCGTGACGGAGAGCGCGCGCGCATCACCGTCGGACGTCGCGCGCTGCGCGCGGGCGTGCTCGTGGGGCGCGCCGACAAGTGCGACGCCGGGCTCAAGGCGCTGCTCACGATCCGCGTCTCGCGGGTGCACGCGGTGGTGATCGAGATCGACGGGCGCGTGATGCTCTACGACTGCGCGTCGACGAACGGGACGATGCTCGCGGGACGTCGGGTGCGCGCGGTCGAGCTCGACGTGGACGCGCCGGTGGTGCAGCTCGCGGGCAGCGACGGCGTCGAGCTGCGCTGGACCGCGCTTCGTCGCTAGCGGTCGCGAGGAGGAGCCATGAGCGTGCGCGTCGAGAAGGACGGGGAGATCACGATCGTCGTGATCGATCGTCGCGAGGCGAAGAACGCGGTCGATCGCGTGACCGCGGACGCGCTCGCCGACGCGTTCCGCGCGTTCGACGCCGACGAGACCGCGCGCGTGGCGGTGCTCGCGGGCGATCACGGGACGTTCTGCGCGGGCGCGGATCTGAAGGCGTTCTCGCGCGGGACGCCGAACCGGATCGCGCCCGACGGCGACGGTCCGATGGGCCCTTCGCGCATGCTGCTGCGCAAGCCGGTGGTCGCGGCGATCGCGGGGCACGCGGTCGCGGGCGGGCTCGAGCTGGCGCTCTGGTGCGATCTGCGCGTCGTCGAAGAGGACGCGGTGATGGGCGTGTTCTGCCGGCGCTGGGGCGTGCCGCTGATCGACGGAGGCACGGTGCGCCTGCCGCGGATCGTGGGGCTCGGGCGCGCGCTCGATCTCATCCTGACGGGTCGCGCGGTGGACGCGCAGGAAGCGCTCGCGATGGGGCTCGCGAACCGCGTGGTCCCGAAGGGGCGCGCGCGCGAAGAAGCGGTCGCGCTCGCGAAGCTGATCGCGAGCTTCCCGCAGACGTGCATGCGCGAGGATCGGCTGAGCGCGTACGAGCAGGACGGGATGTCGATCGACGCCGCGCTGGCGAACGAGCTGCAGCACGGGATGAGGTCGCTCGCGGACCCGGAGATGATCGCCTCGGTGATGCGCTTCGTCGGCGGCGCGGGTCGCGGCGGGAAGCTCGAGTAGCGCTCACGGAGGATCGCTGCGGAAGATGACCGCGCCCACGTCGTCGGCGATGCGCGGGAGGGGCACGACGCCGTAGGCGTACCAGCGGCCGAACTGCGCGACCTCGCCGGTGAAGCCGCCCGGGCTGCGCGCGAAGCCGGCGTTTCGGGCGGCAGCGTCGGGCACGATCGTGTCGAGGTCCGCGGGCGTGCCGTGGTGGTGCAGCTGGTCGCCGCGGTAGAGGTAGACCCAGAGGATCAGGCCCTCGCTGATCTCGCTCGCCTGGTCCGCCTGGAGCTGGCGGCCGACCCGCTGCGCGGTGCGCCACAGCGGCGTGCCCGCGAGCACCGCGCCCACGATGCGACCGTCGCGCGTTCGCGCCGGGGCGACGTAGAGCACCGTCTGCGACGGAGGCTGATCGGGGATCAGCGCGGGGAACTCCTCGAGCTCGTAGCCCGACCAGCCTTCTTGCAGCGCGCGACGCACCATCGGGAACGCCTCGCCCGCGTCGAAGCCCGCCATCGGGTCCGGCTCGGCGTCGCGCGCGACGACGATCCCGTTCGCGTCGACCGCGGCGACGAACGAGATCGGCGAGATCATCAGCTCCTGGATCCCGCGCGGCGGCTGACGCAGCAGGTGGAGCGCGGTGCGCATCTCGCGCTGACGGCGCTCGGGATCCTCGACGAGGAAGCCGCGCGCGAGCTTCGTGCCCGCCTGCTCCACGCCGCGCACGCCGCGCTGGAGGTCGTCACGCACGATCTCCTGCACGCGCCGCGCGTGGGTCTGGATGATCTCTTGCTGCGCGTGCTGCGCGCCCTCTTCGCACGCGACGAGCGCGAGCACGCAGACGAGGAGCGCGAGAGGCGATGTGAGGCGATGCATGCGCCTCGGACGGTACACGATGCGCGCTCGCGCGCGGAGGTGCGGTCAAGGACGGACGGAACGCGGCCATGCACGCCAACAGAGGGCACGACGTGGGAGCACGCCATGACCGTGTACCGATCGAGTGGCGGGACGACGGTCGTACGCGGGGTGGGTGCGATGGCGAGACCGCGTGATATCGTCACCCCCGTGTCCCGCAGCTCCGCGAGACCACCGTCCATGCCGCGGGTGGTGGACGGGAAGTTCCGCCTCATCGAGACCCTCGACGGTGGGACAGACACCGTTCGTTTCCTCGCGGAGCACACCGGCATCCGCCGCCAGGTCGAGCTCGAGACGCTCGCGCAGGGCGTGCCCTGGCCGGGCCCCGAGGCCGAGCGGCTCCTGCGCGAGGCGCGCGCGATGGGCTCGGTGTCGCACGCCGCGATCCAGAGCGTCGTCGACTCGGGCACCGATCCCGATGGGCGCCCGTACGTCGTCTACGAAGCGCTGCGCGGCGTGCGCGTCTCGGAGCTGCTCGCGCAGACGCCCGGCGGGATCGGCGCGGTGCGCGCGGGGCGAATCGTGCTCGGCGCGCTCGAGGCGATGCGCGCGATGCATCGCGCCGGGGTCGTGGTGCGTGGGCTCGGCCCCGAGAACGTCGTGGTGCTCCCGCCGCGCGACGACGACGAGGACGAGCCCGTGAAGCTGCGCGCGCTCGAGCGCGCAGCGTTCCTCGCGGAGCCCGCGCCGCGCGACGAGATCCCGTACACGCCGTGGATCGCGCCCGAGATCCGGCGGGGCAGCGCGGGGCTCGATCCGCGCGTCGACATCTACTCCGCGGGCATGATGCTCCGGCACCTGATCACGGGGCGCACCCAGTCGATCCATCCGGTGCCCGACACCGCGCGCCGCGCGATCGAGCGCGCGACCGCGGAGGATCCCGACGAGCGCTTCCCCGACGTCGACGTGCTGATGCAGGCGGTGTCGCTGCTCGTGCCGAGCGAGGGCCGCAGGCCGCGCGACGAGATGCCGACGCCGCAGGATCCGCTCGCCGCGGACCTGCACTGGCTGTCGATGCGGCGCACCACGCGCCACGGTCAGCGCACCGCGCCCGAGGGCGTCGCGAAGATCCACCTGCTGCCGGTGCTGCTCACGATCGAGGCGATCTATCGGCGGCTCGGCGAGGACGCGTGGTCGCAGCTCGCGACCGAGGTGCCGGGCGTCGACGATCTGCTGCCGGGCTCGGGCAACACCGAGCTGCACCTCGCGACGGGCGTGAAGATCGCGCTCTTCGCGCAGATCGTGAGCGCGGCGGACGCGATCGCGGGGCGCGGCGATCTCTCGATGCTCACCGAGATCACCGAGGCGGTCGCGCATCGCGGGCTGCGCCGGCTGCTCCCCGATCTGCCGAGCCCGATGGTCGTCGAGGCGCTGATCGACGGGTTCCCGTACGTGTGGTCGCGCATCACGCGTCAGGGCACCGCGATGGTGCTCGAGCGCGACGCGCGCTCGGCGCGCCTCGCGGTGCGCGATCAGGCGCAGCCCTCGCTCGAGCTCTCGGGGTTCGTCGCGGGCCTCCTGCGCGCGGCGATTCGCCAGAGCGGCGTGCGCGAGTGCGACGTGACGCTGACGTCCTGCGAGGCGCTCGGCGACGCGCACGACGTGTATCGCGTCGAGTGGAAGGCGTGACCTCGTCCGCGAAGGTGTGAGCGTCAGCTCGGCTGCGTGAGCCGTTCGCGGTCGCGCGGAGCACGCGGACCGTACCCTCGGTCGGGCGGCCCTTTCGCTTCCGATTCGTCGCGCCCGTGCGATACGCTGCGACCGCGGCGTGGACCTCGCGGGACGCACTCTCCTCGGCAAGTACCGCATCGACGGCCAGCTCGGTCAGGGCGGCATGGGCACGGTGTGGCGCGGCGCGCACGTCGTCACCGGGCGCAAGGTCGCGATCAAGGTCCTCGACGAGCGCTTCCTCTCGAACGTGAACGTCGTGCAGCGCTTCGGTCGCGAGGCGCGCGCGGCGAGCGCGATCCAGCACGAGGGCATCGTCGAGGTCCTCGACCTCGATCAGACCGAGGAGGGCCTGCCCTTCCTCGTGATGGAGTTCCTCGAGGGCGAGACGATCAGCTCGCGCATCGATCGCAAGAAGCGCCTCTCGCAGGACGAGGTCGTGCGCATCGGCGTGATGCTGCTCGAGGCGCTCGAGGCCGCGCACCAACACGGCGTCGTCCATCGCGACCTCAAGCCGGACAACATCTACCTCGTGCCCGCGGGGCGTCGCGGCGAGATCGTGAAGATCCTCGACTTCGGCATCTCGCACAAAGACGACGAGGCGCAGGCCAAGCTCACGATGACGGGCTCGGTGCTCGGGACGCCGCACTACATGTCGCCCGAGCAGGCGATGGGCGAGACCACGCTCGATCGCCGCGTCGACATCTACGGCGCGGGCGTCGTGCTCTACGAGTGCCTCGTGGGCGACGTGCCGTTCGACGCGCCCAACTACAACAAGCTGCTGCGCGTCATCCTCGACGAAGAGCCGGTCCCGCCGAGCAAGCGCGGCGCGATCGTCGACGAGCGGGTGGAGCGCGTGATCCTCCGCGCGATCGAGAAGGAGCGCGACAAGCGCCCGCAGACCGCGCGCGAGCTGCTCGAGGAGCTGCGCGCCGCCGCGCGTCCCGTGTCGGCGCCCGCGCCGCGTCGCACGGCGTCCGCGAGCTTCGCGAAGCCGAGCGACGTGCCGCGCACGCCGACGCCCACGCCGCGCCCGGCAGCCGTCTCCTCGGCCGTGCGCCCGCGCGAGGCGCCGAGCTCGAGCTCGTTCGATCTCGCGGTCGGCGACGAGCTCGAGGGGCTCGCGCTGCAGCCTCCCGCGAAGCCCGCCGCCACGAGCGCGCCTCGCACGCCGCTCCACCTCGACGCGAAGAGCGGCAGCACGAGCCTCGACGCGCTCGACGATCCGCTCTCGGCATCGAGCTCGCTCTCGCTCGAGCTCGACGAGAGCGCCCTCCCCGCGCGCGCGCCCGCCTCGGGCCAGCAGCGCATCATCATCGAGCGCAACGCGAGCGACCGCAGCGGCACCGATCACCGCGTCGAGCGCGCCGATCCGCGCCCGATCGA
Source organism: Sandaracinus amylolyticus (assembly GCF_000737325.1). Lineage (NCBI taxonomy): Bacteria > Pseudomonadati > Myxococcota > Polyangiales > Sandaracinaceae > Sandaracinus > Sandaracinus amylolyticus. The sequence continues at coordinate 4,274,583 of NZ_CP011125.1, read as the reverse complement.
GCGCGCGGTGTCGGAGCGATCGATCCCGGCGCAGCGCGCGACCGCGTCGTCCACGAGCACGCCGCGCATGGCCGCGACGCGCACGAGCAGCGACGCGGTCGCGCGCGCCGTCGCGCCGACACCGCCGGTGCCGGCGCGCTCCGATCCGCCCTCGCGCGCGACGAGCACACCGCCCTCGAAGGCGCCCCCCGCGCCCGGCGCGCGAGAGCGCTGGAGCGAGCTCTCGGACGGAACGCGCCGCGCGATCGTGCTCGGCATCGTCGGCCTCGTGCTGTTCGTCGGCATCGTCGCCGCGGTGCGCTTCATCGTGCGGCCCGGCGAGGAGCTCCCGCCGGGCGCCGACGTCGCGACGGGCGACCCCGTGGTGCCCGCGACGCCCGATGCGCCCGTCGCGCGCGACTGGGTGCTGATCGAGGTCGACGGTGTGCCTCCGGGCGCGCAGCTCCGGCTCGACGGATTGCCCGGCGCGACGCTCCCGCTCCGCGTGCGTCGCGGCGGGGCTCACGTGCTCGAGATCCGCGCGCCGGGCTACGAGGATCGACGCCTCGAGTTCACGGCCGAGCGCAACCTGCGCCTGCGCGCGGATCTGCGCCCTGCGGTCGGGACGACGCAAGAGCTCCCGTAATCCCGCACCGCGCGCACTTTCCGGCGCCGCGATCCGCGTGCTAGTCGTTCGCTCCCATGTCGCGCGACGAACGTTACACGCCCGCCGAGATCGAGCCGAAGTGGCAGGCCTTCTGGGAGAAGGACCGCACCTTCGCGACCGACGAAGATCCCAACAAGCCCAAGGCGTACGTCCTCGACATGTTCCCGTACCCGTCGGGAGCGGGCCTGCACGTCGGACACCCGGAGGGCTACACCGCGACGGACATCGTCGCGCGCTACCTCCGCGCGAAGGGCACGGCGGTGCTGCACCCGATGGGCTGGGACGCGTTCGGTCTGCCCGCGGAGCAGCACGCGATCAACACCGGCACGCACCCCGCCGAGACGACGCAGAAGAACATCGCGACGTTCAAGCGTCAGCTGAAGTCGCTGGGCTTCTCGTACGACTGGGATCGCGAGGTCGACACGACCGATCCCGAGTACGTGAAGTGGACGCAGTGGATCTTCCTCGAGCTGTTCGATCGCGGGCTCGCGTACCAGGCCGAGCTGCCGGTGAACTGGTGCCCCGCGCTCGGCACCGTGCTCGCGAACGAAGAGGTGAAGGACGGCCGCAGCGAGCGCGGCGGTCACCCGGTGTTCCGCGTCCCGCTGCGCCAGTGGATGCTGAAGATCACGGCGTACGCCGATCGACTGCTCGAGGATCTCGCGGACGTCACGTGGCCCGAGGGCACGCGCGTGATGCAGGTCGAGTGGATCGGCCGCAGCGAGGGCGCCGAGGTCGACTTCGCGATCGACGGGCACCCGGGCAAGAAGGTCGAGATCTTCACGACGCGGCCGGACACGCTGTTCGGCGCGACGTTCATGGTGCTCGCGCCCGAGCACCCGCTGGTCGCGGAGATCACGACGCGCGAGCACACCGTCCAGGTGCAGCAGTACGTCGAGCGCGCGAAGCGGCGCAGCGAGCGCGATCGCCGCGAGAACAAGGAGAAGACGGGCGTCGCGACCGGCGCGTACGCGATCAACCCGGTGAACGGGCGGACGATCCCGATCTGGATCGCCGACTACGTGCTCTGGGGCTACGGCACGGGCGCGATCATGGCGGTGCCGGGCCACGACGAGCGCGACTTCGAGTTCGCGAAGAAGCTCGGTCTGCCGATCGCGCGCGTGGTGCACGAGGCGGGCAGCGATCCGAACGCGCCGCTCGAGACGGCGTTCGTCGGCGAGGGCCTCGCGTGCCACTCGGGCGCGTACGATGGTTTGAGCACCAACGATTTCAAGAAGCGCATCACCGCGGATCTCGAGCAGCGCGGCGCCGGCAAGAAGCGCGTCGAGTACAAGCTGCGCGACTGGATCTTCTCGCGTCAGCGCTATTGGGGCGAGCCGTTCCCGATCTACTTCCCGGTCGAGTGCGACGGCGATCCGCGCGCGCTGCCGAGCGAGAATGTGAAGATCGACTTCTCGAAGCCGATCGCGGTGTCGCGCGAGGAGCTGCCGGTGCGCCTGCCGGACCTCGAGGACTTCAAGCCGGGCGACGATCCCGCGGGGCCGCTCGCGCGCGCGAAGGACTGGCGCTTCTTCCAGAAGGACGGCCAGTGGTACGCGCGCGAGACCAACACGATGCCGCAGTGGGCGGGCTCGTGCTGGTACTACCTGCGCTTCATCGATCCGAAGAACCGCGAGCGCATCTTCGACCCCGAGAAGGTGAAGCGCTGGCTGCCGGTCGACCTGTACGTCGGTGGCGCGGAGCACGCGGTGCTGCACCTGCTGTACGCGCGCTTCTGGCACAAGGTGCTGTTCGACGCGGGGCTGGTCCCCGTGGCCGAGCCGTTCGCGAAGCTCGTGCACCAGGGCATGATCCTCGGTGAGATCGAGTACACGACCTACGTCGCGGCGGACGGCGTGTACGTGAGCCGCGAGAACGTCGTCGAGAAGGCCGATCCCGTCGGCGGCACCGAGCATCTCGACGAGCGCAACGGGGGCGGCGTGCAGCCCGTGCGCGTGAAGGAAGAAGAGATCGAGAAGCGCGGCGGCGAGTTCGTGCTCAAGGCGCACCCGAACGTCGCGGTCGACGCGCGGGCGCACAAGATGAGCAAGTCGCGCGGCAACGTGATCAACCCCGATCACATCGTGCAGCAGTTCGGTGCGGACTCGCTGCGCCTCTACGAGATGTTCATGGGCCCGCTCGAGGCGACCAAGCCGTGGTCCACGAGCAGCATCGCGGGCGTGAAGCGCTTCCTCGATCGCGTGTGGACCGTGTCCACGCGCACGCTCGACGAGGCGCCGCCGAGCGACGCGCTCGAGCGCACGCTCCACAAGACGATCCGCAAGGTCGGCGAGGACATCGAAGGGCTGCGGTTCAACACCGCGATCAGCACGCTGATGCAGCTCACCAACGAGCTCTTCGCGATCGAGCAGCCGCCGAAGCGCGCGATCGAGGTGCTCGTGCAGCTGCTGCACCCGCTCGCGCCGCACATCGCGGAGGAGCTGTGGCAGCGCGTCGGTCACGCGCAGAGCGTGCAGCGCGCGCCGTGGCCGCAGTTCGATCCTGCGAAGTGCGTCGATGCGGAGATCGAAGTGCCCGTGCAGGTGAACGGGAAGGTGCGCGGCCGCGTGAAGGTCGCGGCCGACGCGAGCGCCGACGTCGTGGTCGCGGCGGCGAAGGCCGACGAGGCCGTCGCGAAGTGGCTCGAGGGCAAGCAGCTCGTGAAGGAGCAGTACGTCCCGGGACGCATCCTCACGATCGTCGTGAAGTAGCGCGCGAGGGGCGCGATCCGGACGCATGCGCATCGACCGCGGTGACGTGTTCTGGGTCGCGCCCGACGACGCGAATGGGTACCCGCACCCGCACGTCGTGGTGCAGGACGACGTGCTCAATCACTCGCGCATCACGACGGTCGTGGTGTGCGCGCTGACGACGAACCTGCACCGCGCGAGCGAGCCGGGGAACGTGCTGCTCGAGCCGGGTGAGGCGAGCCTGCCGAAGCAGAGCGTGGTCGTCGTCTCGCAGATCTCGTCGGTCGAGAAGAGCCGCTTGGGCGCGCGGATCGGAGCGCTCTCGCAAGCCCGCGTGGATCAGATCCTCGCGGGCCTGCGGTTCCAGCAGCTGTCGTTCTTCGAGCGCTGACGCGCGCTCAGCTCGGGTCCCAGGTGCAGCCGATCTGCGTGTCGCAGGTCTGCTCGTCGAGCAGCGCGCAGCGCGTGATCTGGCCGCCGCAGACGCCGCCGTAGAAGCACCCGGGCTGTGTCTCGCAGGTGTCCTCGTCGAACGTCGCGCACTGGCGCTGAGCGCCGCCGCAGCGGCCGAGGCCGTCGTTCCAGGTGCAGCCGGCCACGGCGCTGCAGTCGTCGGGCGTGGGCTGCTCGAAGCAGCGCGCCGGCACGCCGAGGCAGCGCGGGATGACGACGCAGCCGATGCCGATCTCGCACGCCGGCACGTCGCGGCCGTAGCAGGTCACTGCGTTGCCGCGGCAGTCGGGGACGTCGGCGTCGATGGGCTGACCCGCGTCCTCCGCGGGTGTGCCCGCGTCGTCGTCGTCGGGCGACGACGCGTCGACGACGGCAGCGTCGAAGGTCGCGGCGTCGACGGCGGGGCCGGCGTCCGTCGTGGGATCGCCGGCGCCGGCCTCGTTGCCGCACGCGGTGAGGAAGAGAGAAGCGACGAGCAGATGCAAGAGAAGGTGTTGCACGGTGAGTGCAGACGATTGGCGGTCGCGCGCGCGCTCCGTCACGCCGCGCTCAGCGCGCGACGTCGTACTCGCAGTGCCCTTCTCCGTTCAGATGGCCGACGCTCGTCGCGGCTGCGATCACGAACGCGCGGAGATCACCCGATGCGAGCGGCGTCGCGCCGGGATCGTAGGTGACGCCCAGGGGCTCGCCGTCGATGCCGCGCAGATCCGCAAGCGACTGCGACGCGAGGTCGTCGAGCGTGATCACGCGGTCCTCGCCGGCGGCCGCGGCCCACGCCTCGAAGCGCATCTCGGGCTCGGCACCGAGGTCGTCGAAGAACACGTGATCGAGATGGAACGTGAGCTCCGTGTCCGCGACGCCGCCCTCGGGCACGACGATGCCGAGCGTTCCGTCCTCGAGCTCGCAGCGCACGTTGTCGACGTCGAGCGGAAGCCCGAGCGAGAGCTCGTACGCGCCGTGCTCGGGGTGCGTCGCGCGGCCCTCGAGCAACATCGACCAGCCCGCGTCGCTCATCCGCGTCACGTGCTCGCTCTGCACGCCGCCGATCGTGCGCGCGCTCGCGGTGGGCGGCGCGATGCGCCAGTCGAGCCGCTCCCATCGACGCGCGGCGAGGGCCTCGAAGCGCCATGCCTCGATCTGTCCTCCGTGGAGATCGGCGACCACGGGATCGACCTCGAGCGCGACGCGCTCTCCGTCGCTCCCGGCGATCGAGAACGCGACGACGGAGGCCAGCACACGATCGAATTCGAGCGACCATCCGTCGGCGAACGCGATCGTCTCTCCGTCGATCTCGAGCGGCCATCCGCGCTCGGCGGCCTCTTCGCCGCCGACCCGCACCGCGAGCGTCCCGCGCGCATCGCCGCACGCCGCGAGCAGACATGCCATCATCGCCAGTCGTTTCACTCCATGCCTCCTTCCGGATCCCACGTCACGACGAACGCCCGCGCGTCGCGGATGCCGAGCGACCACGCGAGCGCGTACGACGCCTCGTCGAAGCGCGCCTGATCGAGCCACCGGTCGACGGAGATCGACACGTGGAGCGCGCCGAGCTCGTCGATGCTCGCGTCGAGCGGAAGACCTTCGAGCCGCAGCCCGCCCGGCACGACGAGCTCTCCCGCGATCACGACCTGCTCGTCACCGCGCGTCGCGACACCACGCACCCGCGCGACGACGTCGGACTCGCCGAGCTCGAGATCGATCGCGCGCGCGGGCCCGGCGCTCCCGTGCGCGATGCCGATCTCGGTCGGCTCGGGCGCGAGCGCGTCGAGCTCGATCGGGCCGAGCAGCTCCGCGCGCACGCCGCGCTCGAGCGCGTGCCCGCCGTGCGCGCGCGCGACCGGCGACGAGAGGAGCTGCGACAGCGCGTCGTCGTCGGCCGCGAGCACGCGCAGCGCGCGAAGCGTGACGCTCGCCTCGTCGAGCACGACGTCCCAGCCCGTGCTCGTGGTGAACGTCGCCGGCGCGCTCGCGCGTGCGACGACCGGGAACACGACGGCGCGCCCGCTGGTGCCCGCGCACGCGAGCACCGCGAGCACCGAGAGCGCGATCGAGAGCACGGCGAGCGAACGTCTCATGGGATCTCCTCCGCGATCCCGCGCAGGGGATCGCTCTCGTCGATCAGGAGCGCGAGCGTGATCAGCGCGGCGCGTGGCGCGCCCGCGGCGGCGTGGAGCTCGGGCAGGCGCGAGGGCGTCGCGCCCGCGTCGAAGCTCGACGGGTAGAAGAAGACGTTCTGGTCCCAGCCCGCGTCGAAGAGGTTCGTGATCTGCGCGCCGACCTCGACGATCCGCCATCGCACCACGATCCCGACGTCGACGAGCGCGAACGCCGGCGCCACGCGACCGAGCGGGAGCGGGCGCTCGCCGAGCGCGCCGATGCCGAGGCCTCCGCCGATCGTGATCGTCTCGCCCGCGATCGTGATCGCGTGGTGCGTCGCGACGTCGAGACGCAGCGTCCAGCGCGGCACGTACGGCAGGCGCTCGTCGCTCGTGAAGTCCTGCCACTCCGCGCGCTCCGCGAGGAGGAACGCCTCGGTCCACGCGCCGCTCGCGAGCACGTCGAGCCAGCGCGCGACGCGCAGGCGCGCCGAGGCGAGCGCGCCGAGGCGGCTCGACGCACCGGCGTCGACGTTGCGCGCGCGCTCGGGGTCGAAGACGAGCTCGCGATCGACGTGGGTGTGGAACGCGGCGAGGCGCGCATCGAGCGCCCACGCGCCCTGCTCGGCGAGGCCCAGCGCGAGCGCGCTCTCGATCGCGATCGCGCGCGCGAACGGCGCCCGCTCTCCGTCCGAGAGCGCGACGGCATCGGACGAGCGCGCGCCGACGCCGGCGCTGCTCTGCCACTCGAGCCACGGCGCGAAGCGAACGCGTAGCGTGCCTCGCGGCTGCAGCGAGATGCCGAGCGCGTCGGTGGTGCGGAACGGCAGGCGCTCTCCCTCGCGATCGCGCTCGGGCTCGGTGTGATCGGTCGTGGTGTACGCGAATCCATCGGCGCGCAGCGCGGCGCGGAGCGCGATCCAGTCGGCGAAGTCGAGCTCGGCCGCGACGTGCGCACCGACGTGGGTGATCGCGATCGCATCGTCGAAGTCGGCGCGGTAGGGCGCGCCGTCGGACGCGCGGAGGCGCAGCGCGCGCGTGGTTCCCGCGTCGTGGCGCGCGATCCACCCGAGCTCGAGGTGCTGCGGACGATCGTCGAGCGCGCGCGTCGTCGCGCGATAGCTGCCGCGCAGGCCCGCCTGTCCGGTCTCGTACTGCTGATCGACGAGGTCGCCGCGCGGATCGAGGAGGAAACCCGTGAAATTCTCGCGCATGCGGAGGCGGCGCCAGCCGCCCCAGATCGTCTGCTCGAGGCGCGTGCCCGGGCGCGTCCACGACAGTGTCGCGACCAGCATCGCGCGCGACGACGTGCCGCCCTGGGCGTCGTCGTACGCGCAGAGGCGCTGGGCGCGATCGCTCGGTGCACACGGCAGCGTGCGCGCGGCCACGTCGTCGGCGCGGAGCACGCCGGCGGAGTCGAAGTCGGCGAAGTGCGCGAAGCCGAGCAGCGCGATGCGGACGTCGGACGAGACGACGTGCTCGTAGCCCGCGTTGAGCGCGAGCGACGTGGACGCGCGATGGCGACCGAACCCGCGCGCGTCGCGGAGATCGACGGCGGCGAACGTCCCGCGCTCCGCGCCGACGGGCGCCCACGAGAGCAAGAGACGGCGCGTGTCGAACGAGCCGAGCTCGCCCTGCACGCGCAGGCCGCGAGCGCGCACGCCGAGCCGGTGCTCGACGCTGCCGGCGAGCGCGAAGTCGGACTGCTCGGGCGCGAACGGGCCTTCGGTGACGCGCAGCGACTCGACGAGCTCGGGGATCACGAAGTGCGTGTCGGCGTAGCCGTGGCCGTGCGCGTTCGACGGCTCGTTGATGGGCACGCCATGGACGAGCACCGCGAGATCGCGCCCTTCCCCGGCGTCGAAGCCGCGGAGCAACACGGTCGACGCGTGGTACGCGCCCGCGTGGTTGAGGAGGAAGAGGCCGGGCACGAGCGTGAGGAACGACTCGGCCGTGCGACGCGGGACGATGCGGAACGGCGCGAGCGGGAGATCGGTGACGAGCGGTGGTGCAGGGGACGCGACTGCGCGCGCGTGGAAGACGGGCGGGGGATCCGAGTCCGAGGCCGACTCCGAGTCCGAGGCGGAGTCCGAGGCCGGCGGCGCGTCCGGTTGCGCGCGCACGACGACGCACGGCATCGCGAGCCATGTCGCGACACCCAGGATCGTCAGGGCGCGCGCTCGCTGCGCGCGCGCTCGTGCCACTCCGCGTTCCACGCTCGTTCCTCTCGGCCGCTCGCCGCGCGTTCGCGCAGCTCGCGAGCTCGTCCGCGATTCGTTCCGATGCGATGCGCACACGCGCGCTCACGCGCGCCGCGGGGAAGCACCGCGATGCGATGCCGTCGTCGCGACGCAGCGCGCGACGGTCACGCGGGCGCGCGCGACCACGTCGATGCCCGCGCGGCGCGCTCACCCGAGCACGCATGCGCCACGCACGTCGTCCGGCTCACGCGTGCGCGCGCGGCGGGCCCCTCGCGCGCGCTCGCTCGGCGCGCGCCGTGGGTGCCGCCTGCGCGTCGCGCTCTGGCGCGACGATCTCCGCGATGCACGGGCCGACCAGCGCGCCGAGCACCGGTGCCGGCGCGAGCGCTGCGACGCCTCCGTGCTCGAGGCTCCCTGCGCCGTGATCGGGCGCCGGTCGCTCGTGTCGCTCGCTCGCGCCGTCGTCTTCGTGGCAGACGCCGTCGTGGCAGTGCGTCGCCGCGCGCGCGCCGTGCTCGTGCGCGCCGAGCGACGCGTGTCGCGCGAGGTGCAGCGCTGGGCCGACCTCGAAGCCGACGAGCCACGCGAGCGCGAAGAGCAGCGCGGGGATCTCCCGCGCCCTCTCCTTCACGCTCGCCCGCGACCCGTGCCGCACGCGCGCATTCTCGCGCGCATTGCCCGGCTCCGCGCAAGCCCCTCGCGCGATCAGCGCCGCTCGAGCTCGTGCAGGAACGCGTCGGCCCACACTTCGGGCGTGCTCCGGCGCACTCGCTCGAGCATCGGCGCGTGCCGCGCGATCCGTTCCTCCGCGGGCATCTCCAGCGCGCGCACGAGATCGCGCGCCATCCCGTCGCGGTCGTGCGGGTTCGTCAGGATCGCGCCCTCGAGCTCGTCGGCCGCACCCGCGAACCTCGACAGCAACAGCACGCCCGGGCTCGTCGGATGCTGCGCCGCGACGTACTCCTTCGCGACGAGGTTCATCCCATCGCGCAGCGGCGTGACGTACCCGACGTCTGCCGCGCGATAGAGCGCCGCGAGCTGTCCGCGCCCGTACGAGCGATACACGTACCGCACCGGCATCCAGTGCGCCTCGCCGTGCTCGCCGTTGATGCGGCCGACGAGCGTCTCGATGGCGCGCCGCTGCTCCGCGTACTCCGGCACGTCGGCGCGCGAAGGCACTGCGACCTGCAGCATCGAGACGCGACCTCGCCACTCGGGATGCAGCTCGAGCATCCGCCCGAACGCATCGAGCCGCTCGACGATGCCCTTCGTGTAGTCGAGGCGATCGACCCCGAGCACGAGCCTGCGGCCGCGCAGCGCGGCCTGCAGCTCCGCGATCTCGCCCTCGGTCGCGGCGTCGATCTCCTCGAACGGCGCGGCGTCGATCCCCAGCGGGAACACGCCGACGCGCACCTCGCGCCCGTCGACGCGCACGCCCGACGACGTCGCGGTCGCGCGCGCGAGCTCCTCCGCGCATCGCACGAAGCTCTGCGCGTAGCGCCGCGTGTGGAACCCGACGAGATCGAACGCGAGCATCCCGTCGAGCAGCGCGCGCGACCACGGGATCGTCTCGAAGAGATCGAGCGCCGGGAACGGGATGTGGAGGAAGAGCCCGAGCGGCCCCGAGTGCCCGCGCGCGCGCATCGAGGCCGCGACGAGCAGCAGGTGATAGTCGTGCGCCCACACCGTGCCGCCCGGCGCGACGAGCCGCGTCGCCATCTCGGCGAACACGTCGTTCACCTCGACGTACGCGCGCCACTCGCTCTCGTCGTAGCGCGCGCGCCCCGGGAAGCCGTGGAAGATCGGCCAGAGGCTGCGGTTCGCGAACCCGTTGTAGAAGCGGGTGTGCCACTCGGGATGGAAGTCGAACGACGCGCGCGCCGGCGTCGACGACGCATCGACGGCGAGCTCGAGCGCGCCGGGACGCCGCCCGCCGCTCCACCCGAGCCACACACCGCCGCGCGCCGCGAGCGCGGGCGCGAGCCCCGACACGAGGCCGCCGACGTTGCGCGCGCGCTCGCTCTCGCCCGCAGCGGCGCTGGGCGCGTCGGGCAGCCGGTTCGAGATCACCAGGAACGACGCGCGCGCGTCGGGCGCGGTGCGCGGGAGCGGCCGCGGGATCGCGAGCTCGCCGCTGGGATCGACCTCCTGCCGGGCGCGCAGCAGCGTACGCAGGAACGAGCGCACCGCGCGCGGATCGTCGAGCCTCGCCTTCGCGCGTGTCGGACGATCGGCGTCGCCCACGAGGATCGGCACGTCCTCGTCGCGCAACGCCGCGAACGTGTCCTCGTCGGTGCGATCGTCCCCGAGCGCGACGAAGCACGATCCCGGGGGGACGTGCCCGCGCACCCACTCGACCGCGCTGCCCTTGTGCGCGCCGCGGTGCCGTACCTCGAGCACCTGATCGCCCTCGAGCAGCTCGTACTCCGGGTGCTCGCGCGCCCAGGTCTCGATCGCGTCCGACGCCTCGACGATCAGCGCCTCGCGCTCGCTCTCGGCCACACGCCGGAAGTGCAGCGTGACCGACCACGTCTTCCGCTCGACGAGCGCGCCCGCGCGAGGTCGCGCCAGCGCGCGGAGCGCGCGCTCGATCGGCGCCGGATCCGCGCCGTGGAGCTCGAGCTGCGCCCACCCGCTCTCGTCGCGCCGCCACGCGCCGTGCTCGGCCGCGAGGAGCACGCCGGGCACGTCGCCGAGCCGCGCCTCGAGCTCCTCGCGCTTGCGCCCGCTCACCACCGCGACGGTGACGCCCGGTGTCCGCGCGAGCCCGGAGACCAGCTCGTGCGTGGGCGCGTCGACGGTCGCCTGAGCCGGTGTCGCCGCGAACGGGATCAGCGTGCCGTCGAGATCGAGGATCAGCGCGACGTGCGGCGCGCGCGCGATGGTCTCCAGCAGCTTGGGGCCTCGTGCGTCCATGAGGGTGCCCCGACAGTCATGGTCCCCGCGCGCGCGATGTCACCCCACGCGCGCGGGGAGGGCCGATCGTTTGAGCTCCAACGATCTCGATCGCGCTCAGACGCCGCCGTTGCCGAGGCACGCCCGCGCCGCGCCGACGTGCACGCGGCCCATCGTGCCGTCGCCGCGCACGTAGGCGTAGACGATCGTGATCACCGCCCCCGTCGCGCCGAGCGGCTGGAACACGAAGTGCGCGGCGGTCTCGATGATGTTGCCCACGCCCGGCGCCGGGATCTCGATCGGCGTGATCTCCTCGGCGAGCGGCTCGGTCTCCACGCTCGCGAAGCGCAGCGACGTCGCGCCCACGCCGGGATCGCCCCAGAGCAGGCCGAACGCGGTCTCGCTGAAGCGCAGCGAGCTCATGGTCACGCGCCCGTCGCCCCACGGCATCGCGTACGTCTGCGCGGTGTCGAACGCGCAGCCCGCGAGCACCGCGCCGGGCGCACAGAGCCCGCGCATGATCTCGAGCTGGCTCGCCTCGGGCACCAGCACGGTGTACGCGACCTGCCCTGCGGTCGGGCCGCGCAGCACGTGCACCGCGGGCTCGCCGGTGAGCGGCGCATCGCGCGGAACGATGCGCGTCGCGTTCGGCTCGCCTTCCGACGCGCCGTTCCACACCACGATGCCGTCGGCATAGCCGGAGAACACCGCGGCGCGCCCGTCGGAGTGCGACCAGCGATCCTCGCCCGCGTCCGGCGAGATGCGCGTGATCGTCCCCGAGCCGGGCTCGATGCGGACGAGCCCGCGCCGGCGCGTGCCTGCCTCGAGCCACGAGCCGATCACCGCGACGTCGTAGCTGGTCGCGTTCGGATCCTCGGCGGGATGCACGAGCGCAGGCTGGCTCTCGATGCGGAACGAGGGGAACTGCGTCGGATCCGGCACGATCACCTCGTCCGGCGCGCCGTCCACCTCGCCGTCGACCGCGAACACGGCGCCGCGCGCGTGGAGCGCGCCCTCGCCGTCGGTGAAGAGCGTCCCGACGAAGCTCGTCTGCGTCACGTCGCTGACCTGATGGTCGTAGACGATCGTGTTCGCGCCCGGCGGCAGCGGCTGCTCGACGAGCTCGTGCAGCGCCTGCGACGTGAGCGTCTCGTCGCCGATCGTCGGCTGCGACACCAGCATGGTCCCGCGGCCGTCGTCGATCTGCCAGAGCACGAGCGCGCGCGGGCTCTCACCACCGAACGCGCGCACGCTCAGGCGGTGCGGGCGCTGCGTCGGGCCCTGGATCGGCCGCGCCTCGATGAAGCCGAGCTCGTCGACCTCGGTGTTGAGCTGGAGGTTCACCGGCGCGGTCGAGGCGCACGCCTCGTCGACGCCGTTCGCGCAGATCGGCGTGGCGCCCGGGTGGATGTCGGCGTCGTCGTCGTCGCAGTCGATCGGCGTCTCGGGCGAGCACTCGGCGATCTGATAGCCGTCGCCGTCCTCGTCGCACGCGTCGCACTCGCCGTCGTCGCACCACTCGCCGTCGTCGCACTCGTCGTTGGTCTCGCAGGGCCTCGGCGCCGCGTCGTCCGGTGCTTGCGCGTCCGCGGCGGCGGCGTCGCTGCCGCCGGCGTCCGCCTGCCCGCCCCCGCCCGTGTAGTCCGAGCCGTCGAAGAGCACCGAGCACGCGGGCAGCGTCATGCCCACGAGCGCGATCGCGATGGAGGTCCTCAGCGCGCGGCCCATCAGAAGCTCCCTCCGATCACGATCCCCGCGCCCTCGCGCGATGCCATCGGCACGACGTCGATCGCCGCGCGCTCGCTCGTGTCGGCCTCGCCCGGGCCGACGATCAGGAAGATCACGCCGACGGCCGCGCCCGCGAGCGCGACGCCGAGCCCGACGTCGGTCACCGCCGCGAACGCGCGCATCGTCGACAGATCGCCGTCCGTGCAGGAGCGCGTCGCGCCGCATCCGTTCGAGAGCGACGAGTCCTCGGCGATCGTGAGCGGGCCGAAGATCACCGCGGTGAGGAGCCCTGCGGCCGCGACCGAGAAGCCGGCGATCGCGGGCACGTTGAGCGGTGCTTCGCGCGGCGGCACGGGCGCGATCGGCTCCGTCGTGGTCGTCGTGCTCGTCGTCTCCACGGCGGTCGTGGTGGTCGTCGTCGGCTCCGCGGTCTCGGTGGTCTCGGGCGACGGCTCCGGCTCGGGCTCGCCCGCCTGCTCGCGCGCGATGCGCTCGCGGAGGTTGCGCAGTCGGATCTCGAGGTTCGCGCGGTTCTCGATCTCCGCGACCTCGGCGAGATAGCGCTCGAGGTAGCTCGCGGCCTGCGGGAGATCGCCGAGGTTCTGGTAGCAGAGCGAGAGGTTGTAGAAGAGCTGCGGACGGTGGCTCAGGTCGTACGCGCGCTGGAACTCGCGCAGCGCGTCCTCGTACTCGCCGGCCTCGTAGTACGACGCGCCCGACTCGAAGTGGAGCCTCGCGCGCTGATCGTCCTGCGCCTCGGCACCCGCCGCGATGCACGCGACGGCGCACGCGCACACCATCGCCGCGACCCATGTGTTCGTCGCTCGAAGCAAGTCGTCGCCTCCCTCGCCGCGATGATAGTCCGACGCTTCGTGCGGTGAACAGGTACACGAATGATGCCGGCGGAATTTCCGCGATTGGCCCACGCGACCTCGCGCGCGCGTCCGATGGCGAGGCTTGCTCTCGTTCGAACGCGCGCGGCACCATCTCGCCGCGCCATGCGTCACCGCGATCCACCGCGCGATCCCGACGCCGAGCCCGCGCCCGACGACATCTTCGCGGACTTCGTGCGGCGCGCGAACACCGAGTGGGTCGCGTCGGTCGAGGCGCTGCTGACCGAGCCCGATCCGACGACGCACGAGGTCGACAGCGACGAGGTCGTCGCGCTCGACGAGCTCACCGACGAGCACGAGCCCGCGACGAGCGATCGCGGCACCGATCGCATCGTGCTCCTCACGAACCAGAAGTCGCAGCCACCGCCCGAGCCCGAGCGCGATCCCGAGCAGACGGTGCGGCGCAGCGAAGCGGAGATCCTCGCGTCGGCTGGGCCGCGCGCGCGCCGCAAGCGCGCGCGTGCATGGCGGAGCGCGGTGCAGGAGCGCTCCGAGACGACGCAGCGCGTGGAAGCCGCGCGCGTCGTGCCCGACGTCGCGTCGGTGCCCCCGCCGCCCCAGCTCCCGCAAGAGGGCAGCGAGGACGGGCAGATCCCCGCGGGCGAGCTCGATCGGAAGCTCGCCGACATGGACGTGCTGCTGCGCTACGGGCACGCAGCGCAGGTCGGCGCCGAGCTCGAGTCGCTGCGCCTCGTGTACCCGCGCGATCTCCTCCTCCTGCGCCGCATCGCGGAGCTCTACGTGGCGCACGAGATGCGCGGCGCTGCGCTCGAGGCGCTGTTCGCGCTCGCGCACGCGCTCTTCGAGCGACGCAACGTCGAGGGCATGAAGCAGGCGCTCGAGCAGGTGCGTGTGCTCGATCCCGACAACGGGCGCGCGGCGCGCCTGCTCGCGCTCCTGGCGCGACGTCCCGAGTCCCAGCCGCCCTCGCGACGCTGAGCCGGCACGCGCGGTGCTCTCGTCGGCGCGGGGGGTCTCGCGATGCACGGAATGGCACGCCGCAGGACGACGATGGGCGCGCTCGCGCTCGCCGTGATCACGAGCGCGATGCCCTTCACGCTCGGATGTCCGGCCGAGTACGACGGCCCCGCGCCCAGGACGGCATCGAGGCTCCTCTCCTTCGACGCGGGCGAGGCGGTCCACGTGACCATCCTCGCGAGCGCTGCCGGAATCGCGCGCGGCGACACCGGGCTGCGCATCGCCGCGAGCCTCGAGGACGCGTCCCACACGATCCTCGTCGTGCCCGACGACGAGCCGCTCGACGCGCTCGTCGAGCAGTCGACGAGCTCGAGCGCCGTGATCGAGATCGACCCGGCATCGCTCGCGACCCTCTGCCCGTCCCGCGAGGTCGACTGCACGATCGGCCTGACGATCCAGGCGTCGCACGCGACGAACGGCTCGGTCGACGCGTGGCTCCGGCCGCAGACCGGCTCCGACGACGGCTCGAGCACGCTCTCGATCTCGCTCGACGAGTGAGCCGCGCCGCCGGCGTCGCCGCGTGGCAGAATCCGCCGCGCGGAGGTTCCGTCGGACGGGCGCATGCGCGAGCGCGAGAAGGTGGTGTTCATCGGCGGCGCGGGCCATTCGGGCTCGACGCTGCTGGGCCTGATGCTGGGCGCGCACCCGGAGGTCTTCTACGCGGGCGAGGCGCGCAAGAGCCTCTTCCTCGGCGACGAGAGCAAGCCGCTCAAGAAGCGCGTCTGCAAGCTGTGCGGGCCGAGCTGTCCGATCTGGGGCGAGCTCGGCCGCGCGCCGGGCGAGGACCTCTACGCGACGCTCGTGCGCCGCACGGGGCGCCGCATCGTCGTCGACTCGACCAAGAACCTCTCGTGGACGGGCGAGCAGCTCGAGACGCTGTCGCGGCGCGACGTCGATCGACACCTGATCTTCCTCGCGCGCGATGGACGCGCCGTCGTGTGCTCGCGCCTTCGCAAGTACCCCGAGCGAAGCGCGCGCGAGCACGCCGAGGACTGGGCGGCGCAGATCCGCGCGACCGAGGCGCTCGCCGCGCGCTTCCCGGGCACCGTGCTGCGCGTGCGCTACGAGGCGCTCGCGTCCGCGCCCGAGCCCACGATGCGCGAGGTCGCGACGTTCCTCGGCGTCGACTACGCGCCCGCGATGAGCGCGCCGTGGACCACCGAGCAGCACCCGCTCGGCGGCAACAACGGCACGCAGTTCCTGATGCGCGGCAACGAGGGCGGCGTCGTCGCGCTCACCGACAAGACGCGCGATCACTACGGCGCGCATCCGCGCGGCATCGTCCTCGACCTGCGCTGGAAGCGCGAGCTGAGCGACGACGCGCGCGCTGCGTTCGACGAGGTCGCCGGAGACCTGAACCGCGCGTACGCGTGGGGTGAAGAGAGCACGTGAGAGCCAGCATCGAAGAAGGCGTCGTCGAGACGCTCCAGGGCACCTACGCGCCGCCGGGCGCGCGACCGATCGAGCTCGTGTTCCGCACCGTCGGAGAGCGCACGAGCGACCTCGCGCTGCAGCTCGCCCTCGAGCACGTGAAGCCGACGCGCGCGCACGTGATCCGCGACGTGAAGCCCTTCGCGCTCGCGGTGCGCAAGATGCTCGAGATCGAGCACCACTGCGATCACGTCGTCCACATGGACGCGGACTGCCTGATCCTCGAGGACATGCGTCCGTTCCTCGACGCGAACACGCTCCCGTACGTCGACTGCTACGTGCGCGATCGCTTCCGCGGCCGCATCCACTGCGGCGTGCACGTCACGCGCATCGACGTGGTCGACAAGATGCGCGCGATTCCCGAGCCGCTCGACGATCTCGCGTACGTGCTCCGCCCCGAGTCGCGCCTGCGCAACATGGCGCTCGCCGAGCTCGCGCTCGAGAAGCAACTGAAGAGCTTCCACATCCTGCACGACCACTTCCAGCGCTACACCGACATCTTCGCGAAGTACGCGCTGCGCGAGCTGCGGAGCCGCACCGAGTTCCAGAAGAAGCGCCTCGCCGCGTCGATGGCGCGCTGGGGCGAAGGCACCGACTACGACGTCGCGCGACGCGCGGTGCAGCACGCGGCGAGCACGGTGCCCGAGGACGCGAAGGCGAAGCACGTCGAGCTCTACATCCGCAACCTCCCGTACATCGCGGAGGTCGAGGTCCGGAACATGGGCCTCGAGCAGAGCGGACAGGTCACGATGGAGGAGGTCGAGGCAGCGGTGAACGGCGATCCGACGAAACTTGGTCCGGCACCCAAGAAACCGAAGGTCTTCGGGCTCGGCCTCTCGCGCACCGGCACGCGCTCGCTCACCGCGGCGCTGCACGTGCTCGGCTTCGACACGGTGCACTACCCGACCGATCGCGCGACGCTCGACACGCTCGTGCGCGGCGACGCGCGCTTCCCGCTGCTCGATCACTACGACGGCATGACCGACATCACGACGGCGCCGTACTTCGAGGACTTCGACCGTCTCTACCCCGGCAGCAAGTTCGTGCTCACCGTGCGCGACACGCCCGCGTGGCTCCAGAGCTGTCGCAACCACTGGACCGGTCGCTCGGCGTACGAAGAAGCGTCGACGAGTGATCCGATCGCGGCCGAGGAGCACCGCGTGCACATGGAGATCCGCCGCTTCCTGCGCGCGGCCGTGTACGCGAGCTACGAGTTCGACGAGGCGCGCTTCGAGCGCGCGTATCGCCGTCACGTCGAGAACGTCACGCGCTACTTCGCGGACCGGCCCGACGATCTCCTCGTGCTCGACATCGCGCGCGGCGACGGATACGAGAAGCTCGCGCCCTTCCTCGGCGTGCCCGTGCCCGAGCAGCCGTTCCCGCACAAAGGAAAGCGGCTGAGCGAGCGCATGGCAGAGAAGCACGCGAACCTCGAAGTCGACGATTGAGCACGACCGGCTCGAACGGCGGCGGGCGCATCGCGGCGAGCCTGTGGGTGCTGCGGCTCGCGTTCCGCGCCGCCCCGCGCGCGACGATCGCGATGGTGATCTGCACGATCGCGATCGGCGTTCTCCCCGCGGCCGCGGCGTACGTGGGCAAGTGGATCGTCGACACCGTCGTGCTCGCGCTGCCGCTGCGCGAGACCGGCTGGGGCCAGTACAAGCCGACGCTGTGGATGCTCGTCGCGCTCGAGGGCTCGCTGATCGGCCTGCTCGTCGCGGCGCAGCGCGCGCAGAGCGCGGCGCAGGCGATCCTCAAGACGCGCATCGCGAACCGCGTCGCCGAGATGATCCTCGCGAAGGCGACGACGCTCGAGCTCGCGCACTTCGAAGACCCCGAGGTGCACGATCGGCTCACGCGCGCGCGGCGCGACGCGGGCGTGCGCCCGTACAACCTCGTGACGGGCGTCTTCGTCGTCTCGCGCAACCTCGTGACGCTCGCGGCGTCGATCGTCGTGCTGCTCGGGCTCTCGTGGTGGGCCGTGCTGCTCGTCGTGCTCGCGGGGCTGCCGGCGTTCGTCGCGGAGCTCTCGTTCTCGCAGCAGATCTTCGATCAGCAGCGCAAGCGCACGCCGGAGCAGCGCGAGCAGGCGTACCTCGAGGCCGTGCTCACGCGCGAGGACTTCGCGAAGGAGGTGAAGCTCTACGAGCTCGCCGAGCCGCTGCTCGATCGGTTCCGCACCATCGCGCTGCGCATCGAGCAGGAAGAGCGCGCGATCACGCTGCGCCGGAACTGGTGGGGCACGCTGCTCAACCTGATCGGCACGGCCGCGTTCTATCTCGCGTACGCGTGGATCGTGCGACGCACCGTCAACGAGCACCTCACGCT
This sequence comes from Sandaracinus amylolyticus, assembly GCF_000737325.1. NCBI lineage: Bacteria > Pseudomonadati > Myxococcota > Polyangiales > Sandaracinaceae > Sandaracinus > Sandaracinus amylolyticus. The sequence goes on along the minus strand of NZ_CP011125.1, from coordinate 4,256,244 downwards.
CGGTCAGATGACGATGTACCTCGTCATCTTCCGGCAGGCGCAGCAGGGCGTGACGCAGGGGCTCGCGAGCCTCGGGATGATGCTCGACGACCACCTCTACCTGCGCGACCTCGAGTCGTTTCTCGCGCTCCCCGTCACGACGATCACGGGCACGAAGACCGAGGGTCGCGATCCGAGCGCCGGGCTCGTCGTGAAGAACCTCTCGTTCACGTACCCGGGCGCGACGGTGCCCGCGCTCGAGAACGTGTCGTTCGCGATCGCGCCTGGCGAGATCATCGCGCTCGTCGGACAGAACGGCTCCGGCAAGACGACGCTGATCAAGCTGATCACGCGCCTCTACGACGTGCCGCGCGGGCGCATCTTCCTCGACGGGCTCGACGTCTGCGAGTGGGACGTGCACGCGCTGCGGCATCGCTTCGCGCCGGTGTTCCAGGACTTCGTGCGCTTCCGGATGAAGGCGGGCGAGAACGTCGGCGCGGGCGACGTCGAGCACTGGCACGACGAGCAGCGATGGATCGACGCGGCGAAGCTCGGCCTCGCGCACGAGTTCGTGTCGGAGCTGCCCGAGGGCTACCACACGCAGCTCGGCAAGTGGTTCAAGGGCGGCCAGGAGCTCTCGGGCGGTCAGTGGCAGAAGATCGCGCTCTCGCGCGCGTTCATGCGCGAGCGCGATGCGATCCTGGTGCTCGACGAGCCGACGAGCGCGCTCGATCCCGACGCCGAGGTGAAGATCTTCGAGCACGTGCAGCAGACGCGCGGGCAGCGCATGGCGCTGCTCATCTCGCATCGATTCGGCTCGGTGCGGATGGCCGATCGCATCGTGGTGCTCGACGAGGGCCGAGTGGTCGAGCAGGGGCCGCACGACGCGCTGATGGAGAACGAAGGGCTCTACGCGCGCCTCTTCAAGCTGCAGGCAGCAGGCTATCTGGGGCGCAACAGCCTCGCACCCGCGCGCGAAGCCGACGACGACGCGAGCTGATCGATCGCCGTCGTCGGATTCTCTGAGGAGAGCAGGAGGAGAAGGAAGCCCACGTCGATGAGTCTTCCGCACGACGTGCAGCATCCATCGTGCTCGACCGGAGAAATCACCGCAGAGATCGCTGAGAGCCGAGCAACTCTCCTCTGCGGCCCTCGGCGGCCCTCCGTGGTGAATTCCATGTTCGAGCCCCCGCGGATGGATCGCGTCGGCAGGCGGGCCCATGTACGTGGTGTTCCTGGGCCTTTCCTGCTCTCCTAAGAAGTCCCCGTCTCCGCGTCAGAGCTCGAGCTGCATGCCCATCTCGACGACTCGATCGGGCGGCAGTCGGAAGAAATCGGTCGCGGGGCGCGCGTTCCTCGACAGGAACGAGAAGAGCACCTTGCGCCAGTGCGCCAGTCCCGGGTTCTTCGTGATCACCAGCTTCTCTCGACCGAGATAGAAGCTCGTGTCCTCGGGCTTCGTGTGCAGCCCTTCCTCGTGACAGGCACGCAGGATGTCCGTCACGCGCGGCGACTGCATGAACCCGTAGTGCGCGGTGACCTGGAAGAAGTTCTCGCGCAGTCGCTCCACCTTCACGCGCTGGCTGCGCGGCACCGTCGGCACGTCGTCGGTCACGACGCTCAGCAGCACGACCTGGTGGTGCAGCACCTTGTTGTGCTTGAAGTGATGGAGCAGCACCGGCGGCGTGCCGCCGAGCTGCGACGTCATGAACACGGCGGTGCCGGGCACGCGCAAGGGATCCTTCGCGTCCACCTCGTCGAGGAACTCGTCGAGCGGTCGCGAGCGCTCGCGCAGGAAGCGCCCCACGCGGTCCCGCCCGGCCTTCCACGTCGTCAGGATCGCCAGCATCACCGCCGCGGTCGCGATCGGGAACCAGCCGCCGTGCGGCAGCTTGTCGACGTTCGCGAGCAGAAACGGGATGTCGACCGCGAGCATCAACGCGCACAGCACGCCTGCGCGCGTCGCGCCCCACCAACGGCGCGCGACGATGAAGAAGAGCACGCTCGTGATGGTCATCGTGCCCATCACCGACATGCCGTACGCCGCGGCGAGGCTCGAGCTCGTCTGGAACACCAGCACGAGCGCGATGCACGCGACCATCAGCAGGCGGTTCATCTCGGGCACGTAGATCTGGCCTTCGGTCTCGCTCGACGTGTGCCGCACCTCGAGGCGCGGCAGGTACCCGAGCTGGATCGCCTGTCGCGTCAGCGAGAACGTGCCGGAGATCAGCGCTTGAGATGCGATGACGGTCGCGAGCGTCGCGAGCAGCACGAGCGGGATGCGGAACCCGTCGCCGACGAGGCCGTAGAACGAGTCCTCCGCGCGCTCCGGGTGCTCGAGCAACATCGCGCCCTGCCCGAAGTAGTTCAGGATCAGCCCGGGCATGACGACGCTGAACCACGCGTTGCGGATCGGCGTGCGCCCGAAGTGCCCGAGGTCGGCGTAGAGCGCCTCGCCACCGGTGATGCACAGCACGACGCTGCCGAGGATCCAGAACCCCTCGAGCCCGTTCCGCACGAAGTACGAGACCGCGTGGTGCGGCGAGAGCGCGCCGAGGATCTCGGGGTGCTGCGCGATCCAATAGATGCCCATCGCGCCGAGCGTCACGAACCACACGACCATCACGGGCCCGAACACCGCGCCCACGCGCCCGGTCCCGCGCTTCTGCGCGAGGAAGAGCACGACGATGATCACGAGCGCGAGCGGCACGACGAAGCGCTGCATCCCGTGCGCGACGCCGCCGATGCCCTCGACCGCGCTGAGCACCGAGATGGCCGGCGTCAGCATGCCCTCGCTGCACAGCAGCGAGGTGCCGAAGAGCCCCATCAGCACGAGCACCGTGGGGCGCGCTCCACGCTTCGGCAGCGCGAGCGCGAGCAGCGCGAGCGTGCCGCCCTCACCGCCGTTGTCCGCGCGCGTCACGAACCCGAGGTACTTCACGACGATGACGAGCGTCAGCGTCCACACGAAGAGCGAGAGCACGCCGTAGACGTTCGCCTGCGTCGGCGCGACCGCGTGCGGCCCGTGGAAACACTCGCGGAGCGCGTAGAGCGGGGAGGTGCCGATGTCTCCGTACACCACGCCGAGCGCGCCGAGGGTCAGCGCCAGCGCGCCCGTGCGGTGGTGATGCCTCCCGTGCGAGTGCGCGCCGGAGTGCGACGGCGAGGCGCTGCTGGCTGCGGTGTCGGCCATGTCAGAGCTCGAGCTGCATGCCGATCTCGAGCACGCGATCGGGTGGCAGCTTGAAGTAGTCCGACGCGGGACGCGCGTTCCTCGACAAGAACGTGAAGAGCACCTTGCGCCACTGCGCCATGCCCGGGTTCTTCGTGACCACGAGCTTCTCGCGACCGAGGTAGAAGCTCGTCTTCTCGGGGCGCGTCGCGAGCCCGTGCTGCTTTTCCGCCGCGCGCAGGATCTCGGTCACGCGCGGCGACTGCATGAAGCCGTACTTGGCGGTGACGCGATAGATACCGTGCCCGAGATCGTCGACGGTCACGCTCTCGTCCTTGGGCACGAAGGGTACGTCCTGCACCTGGATGCTGAGCAACATGATCTGCTCGTGCAGGACCTGGTTGTGCCGATAGTGGTGCACCAGGACCGGGGGCGTTCCGTTCGCGGATGCGGTCATGAACACCGCGGTGCCCTTCACGCGGAACGGGCTCTCGCGCTCGATGCGCGGGATGAACTCGTCGAGCGGCACCGAGCGATTCTGCAGGAATCGCGCGACGCGCTCGCGTCCCTTCTTCCAGCTCGTCATCACCGCGAGCACACCGAACGCGACCACGATCGGGACCCATCCGCCGCTCGCGATCTTGACGACGTTCGCTCCGAAGAACGCGAGATCCACGATCAGCATCGGCACGCACACCGCGAGAGCGCGCGCCGTGCCCCACCACTTACGCACGACGACGTAGAACAACACCGTCGTGATGCCCATCGTGCCGGTCACCGCGATGCCGTACGCGGCGGCCATGCGGCTCGAGCTCTCGAACGCGATCACGAGCGCGATGCACGCCACCATCAGGATGCGGTTGACCTCGGGCAGATAGACCTGCCCTTCGGTCATGCTCGACGTGTGGCGGATCTCGAGGCGCGGCAGATAGCCGAGCTGGATCGCCTGGCGCGTGAGCGAGAACGCGCCCGAGATGAGGGCCTGCGACGCGATCACCGTCGCGAGCGTCGCGAGGATCACGAGCGGGATGCGCATCCACCCCGCGGCCATCGAGAAGAACGGCGCGTGCGCGTGCTCGGGATGCGCGAGCAGGAGCGCGCCCTGCCCGAGGTAGTTGAGGATCAGCCCGGGGAACGCGACCGCGAACCACGCGAGCACGATCGGTCGCCGGCCGAAGTGGCCCATGTCCGCGTAGAGCGCCTCGCCGCCGGTGATGCACAGCACGACGCTCCCGAGCACGAGGAAGCCGACGAGCTGATGGCGCGCGAAGAAGATCACCGCGTGGTGCGGCGAGATCGCCGCGAGCACCTCGGGATGCTGCGCGATCTGCACCGCGCCGAGCGCGCCGATCACCACGAACCACAGCAGCATGACCGGGCCGAAGATCAGCCCGACGCCGCCGGTGCCGCGCTTCTGCGCGAGGAAGAGCACGACGAGGATCGCGATCGCGATCGGCACGATCCACCGATCGAGCGCGTGCCCGATGCCCTCGATCTGCTCGATGCCCTCGACCGCCGACACGACGGAGATCGCGGGCGTCAGCATGCCATCGGCGTAGAGCAACGACGCGCCGAAGAGGCCCATGAGGACGAGCGCGCCGACGCGCGCGCCGCCGCGCTTCGGCAGCACGAGCGCGAGCAGCGCGAGGATCCCGCCCTCGCCGCCGTTGTCCACGCGCGTGACGAACACGATGTACTTCACGACGACGACGAGCGTCATCGCCCACACGAAGAGCGAGAGCACGCCGAGCACGTTCTCGTGCGTCGGCGTGATCCCCGAGGACTCGTGGAAGCACTCGCGCAGCGCGTAGAGCGGCGAGGTTCCGATGTCCCCGTACACGACCCCGAGCGCGCCGAGCGCGAGCGTCCCGAGCGCACCGTGGTGGTGGTGCCCGACGTGCGGATCGCGCGTGGTCTCGCTCGTCGTGGTCCCGCTCGCACCACCGGACGGTGGGCCGGCGCTCTCGGTGCCTGGGGTCGCTCCCGACATGGCGGAGCGCTCTACCCCCGCGCCTCGGAGCGCGCAACACACGGGGCTTCCCCCGCTTGCTGCGGTGATCCACGGATGCTACCGGCCGGGACGGGAGCGCGGTGAGGCACCCAGAGAAGTGCGCCAGAGGATGCTCGCTTCGTTATGCTGCGCTCACTGCTTCGTTCGGGGTTCGGTCGCAGCGCGCGCGTGTCTGCGCGTTGCTCGGGAGCACGCTCGGCTCCCGGAGGGTGCTCTCGCGATGAGACGTGATCTGCTCCTCTCCATCGCGCTCGCGGCCGTCGCGCTGTCGAGCGTCGTTCCCGTGACCGCTGCCTTTCCTTCCGTCGCGCGCGCGCAGACCGAGACGTGCGTGATGCTCCCATCGCCCTCGACGACCGCGCCCGAGAGCGCGCGCGAGCAGGTGCAGGCGATCGTCACCGAGGAGCTGCGCGAGCACGGCAACGTCGTGCTCGGCCCGCGTGACGCGCAGCTGCGCATGATGGGACAGTCGGTGCGCGACTGCGCGGCCATCGACTGCGCGGCGGCGGTGAATCGCTTCCTCGGGACGGGGTTCGCGGTGCTCACCGAGATCGCGTGGGTCGGCGGGCGGATCACGATGGTGAACGTCGCGCTGATCGGCCTCGAGGACGGCGAGTCGGTGGGCGGACAGGCAGAGGTCGTCGCGGGTGACGTCGCGGCTGCGACGCGCGCGGCGTTCACCGCGGCGTGGGATCGCTGGGCCGCTGCGCAGCAGGGCTACATCGTCGTGACCACGACGCCGCCCGGCGCGTTCGTGGAGCTCGACGGTGCGTCGCTCGGTCGGTCGCCGATCCGCCGGCTCACGCGCTCGGGCGTGCACACGCTGCGCGCGACGCTCGAAGGATATCGCTCGGTGACGCGCGAGATCACGATCGACCGCCACGAAGAGCGCGAGATCGCGATCACGCTGACGCCCGGTGAGGGCGAGGACCCGACGCACGGCGGCGGTGGCAGCGCAGCGGGCGACGTCATCGGTGGCGAGCAGCAGACGACGCTGCCGCCCGTCGAGACGCGCGACGAGCCGCACTGGTCGAACTTCCTGATCGGCGGCGGACTGATCGCGGCGGGCCTCGGCGCGCTGATCTCGCCGGTGTGGACGCTCGCGGTCGAGGGCGACGCGTGGGGCGACGAGGGCACGGAGTACGTCAGCTTCGGCGCGCAGAGCGGCGTGCTGATGGGCGTCGGCATCGCGGCGATCGTCGGTGGCGCGGTGGTGATGATCGTGCAGCCGGTGACGACCACCGTGACGGTGTCGCCGACGAGCGCGGGAATCCAGGTCTCCGGTCGTTTCTGAGAGCACGGGAGTCGAACGAATGAGTCGCTTCTCTCATCTCGCTTGGTTCGTGCTCGCGGCGGCGATGCTCGCGGGTTGCCCCGAGACGACGAGCTGCCCCGAGGGACAGCGGTACTTCGGCGCGGAGTGCGTCCCCGGACTCGACGGTGGCCACGACGGCGCGCAGGAACCGATCGACGCGGGGCCCGACGCCGGCCCGTGCGCGGGTGAGTGCGATCTCGACCACTGCGACGTCTCGAGCGGACGTTGTCTCGAGTGCCTCGGTGACGACGAGTGCACGAATGCGAGCGCGCCTGTCTGCAGCGTCGGCGAGTGCGGCGATTGCACGACGGACGATCAGTGCTCGCGACTCGGGCTGCACGAATGTCACGAAGGCGGGTGTGTCGACTGCACGCCCGAGACCGAAGAGGCGGTCTGCCCGCCTGCGTTCGTGTGTGACCCGGCAGACGGGAGCTGCTCCGAGACCGCCGTGCGCGGCATGGTGGGCGCGTGCGGCGCGTGCATCGCGGACAGCCACTGCGGCGAAGGATTCGACTGCGTCCCGATGAACTACATGGGAACGCCGCGCGACGGCGGCTATTGCCTCCGTCGCCTGTCGCTCGGCTGCTCGCGGCCGTACAGCGTTCCGATTGCGGGCCGCAGGACGCTCTCGGGCAAGACCGGCGAGATGTACTGCGGAATCGACGAGGCGGTCACGACTTGCGAGGCAGTGCTCGTGTTCGGCGAGGACTGTCCCTCTGGGCTCGCAACCGACTGCACGTCGGCTCCGGGCGCGGTCTGCGGGACCGTCGCCGGGATCGCCAACACGTGCACGTATGCCTGCGCCGACAACCTGCAGTGCCCGATGCTCCGCACCTGCCCGGATGCGTCGGACTACTGTGGAGGACCGAGCTGACCTGAGCCGCCAATGCGGTTGGTTGACTTCGCGTCGGGACAGGCGCACGCAACGACGCGTTCGTCAGCAACTAGGAGGCTCAGATGGTTCGGAAAACAAGGCTCACGCGACTCGTCACTGCGATTGCGGCGTTCACGCTGTTCGTATCGATCCCCGGTTCAGTGCACGCAGCCGTCGGCTACATCTGCCGCGTCAGCTATCGGAACTCGAACACGCACCCCGCGTTCGGGCAAGCTGGTAGCCTCTTCGTCGAGACGTACTCGCAGCCCAACTGCGGGGGCACGTCCGTCGAGGGCGCGTATCTCTGCTCCAGCGGTGGCAACCCCGAGTGGTGCGGCCCCGCGCAGTACCACATGAACGGCGACGAAATCCGCACGCTCCTGCTCGCGCTGCAGGCACACGCGGCATCAGCGGGGCGGGTATCGCTCACCACGGCACGAACGGACCCCGGCGGGGTCGTGTACGTTCGACACGTCTCGTTCCTCGGGAATTGAGGAAGGGCAGTCCGTCCCGCGCCAGCACCGGGTCGGACTGCCCTGCGTCGGGCGATGGAGGCGCGCGTCGACGCGCCTTCCGATCAGCTCACTTCTTCTTGCCCTTCTTCTTGCCGCCGGCCTTGCCCGGAGGACGACCACGGCGCTTCGGAGCGGCCTCGCCGCCCTCGCTCGCGCTCGCCGACGCGCCGCCCTCGCCCGGGTAGTACTTCGTCGCGCGCTTCTCGCCCTCGGTGCGCACCGCGCCGCGCTGCACGAGCTTCTTCATCGGACGCGCCAGCTCCGCCGTCGCGAAGCCGATCGCCTTGCCGATCGCCTCGATTCCCTGACCGGGATTCGTGCGCACGAAATTCTCGAGCGAGCCCTCGAGCTGCGCGAGCTCGTCGGCAGTCCGCTTCTCACCCTTCTTGCGCGACTTCGCCGCGCGCGCCTTCGCCGACGGCGCCGCGACGGCGGCTGCCGCGCCATTGCCGGCCGCCGACTTCGGAGGACGGCCCGGACCACGGCGCACCGGAGCGCCACCGGTGCCCAGCGCGCTGGCCACCGCGTCCAGCGCCTGCTTGCGCACGAGCTCGTTCAGCTCGGATACGAACTTCTCGATGCGGGCTTCGATCTCTTGCGTAAGGCTCATCTGCGCTCCGTTCCGTCGTCGCGACTCCGAGCTCGATTCGGCTGCTCTCGGCAATACGCCCCGTCGATACCGGTCGTCCGTCGGCCGACGAGAGGAGAGAGTGGCCGCCCTGCTCGAAGGGTTGTTCGTGAGTGAGCGAATCGCGACGATTTCCCAAGTATTCGATTCGAGAGTGCTTGTCAATGTGCCAGCGTAGGAGTCGTGTGAGACTGAAAGCCCGTTCCGGCCACGCTATCCTCGCCTCATGCGTTTCCTGCACACGATGCTGCGCGTTCGAGATCTCGACGTTGCATTGGATTTCTTCGTCACCAAGCTCGGTCTGCACGTACTCCGGCGCACCGACCACGAAGCGGGGAGATTCACGCTCGTGTTCCTCGCGACCGGCGCGGAGCACGACTCCGCGCAGATCGAGCTGACGCACAATTGGGATCAGGAAGAGCCCTATCCGACGGGGCGCTTCTTCGGACATCTCGCGTTCGAGGTCGACGACATCCACGCGACGTGCGCGCGCCTGCGCGACTCCGGAGTCGTCATCCATCGTCCGCCGCGCGATGGTCGGACGGCCTTCGTGAAGTCGCCCGACGGCCACTCCGTCGAGCTCCTGCAGCGCGGAGGCGCGCTGGCGCCGATCGAGCCGTGGAAGTCGATGTCGAACGTCGGTGAGTGGTGACATGCCCGAGATCGTCTCGAACGGACTGACGCTCCACTACGACACGTTCGGCGACTCGCGCGATCCCGCCGTGCTCCTCGTGATGGGGCTCGGGACGCAGATGATCGCGTGGCGCACCGAGTTCTGCGAGTCGCTCGCGTCGCTCGGTCTCCACGTCATTCGATTCGACAATCGCGACGTCGGGCTCTCGACGAAGATCCACGGCGCGCCCGTGCCCTCGATCGCGCGCACGCTCCTGCTCCGCACGTGGGGCGCAGCGCGGCCGGCATATACGCTCTCCGACATGGCGCGCGACGCCGTCGGCGTGCTCGACGGGCTCGCGATCCGCGCGGCGCACGTGGTCGGAGTGTCGATGGGCGGGATGATCGCGCAGACGCTCGCCATCGAGCATCGCAGTCGGACTCTCTCGCTCACGTCGATCATGTCGAGCCCGGGCGACTACCGACTGCCGCCTCCGACGCAGGCCGCACGCGCGATGCTGCTGCGCCCGGTGCCTCGGACGCGCGATCAGGCGCTCGATCAGGTCGTCGAGCTGTTCCGCGTGATCGGCAGTCCGAAGCACTTCGACGAGGCACGCATTCGCGCGCGCGCCGCGGAGTCGTACGACCGCTCGAGCTATCGCCTCGGCACGGCGCGCCAGCTCGATGCGATCCTCTCGTCACCGCCGCGCTCACCCGCGCTGCGAACGCTGGAGATCGCCGCGACCGTCGTGCACGGCGCGCTCGATCCGCTGGTGCCCATCGCACACGGTCGCGCCACCGCATCGGCGATCCCGGGCGCCGATCTGCGCGTCATCGACGACCTCGCGCACGACCTGCCCGAGGCGCACTGGCCCGCGCTGATCGACGCGATCTCCAAGACGATCGAGCGCGCCGCCTGACCCGCAGGCGACGCGCTCGTGCTCGAGCTTCGGAGTCGATCACTCGAACATCGCCCGCCGGTCCCTACCGTCCGCGCGCCGGGCGCGCGCCCGGCAAGGAGTCAGCCCGGCAGACGCTTGCGCGTCGTCCAGAACTCGGCGACCGCGCCCACGCGATCCGGGCCCTTCGCCGACTCCTCGTCCGCACCGACCACGAGGAAGCCGATCGCGTCCTCGCGCCCGAGGCGCACCTGCAGCTTCGCGAGATCGGCCGGCGAGAGCGTGCCCTCGCGCACCAGCACGATCACACGATCCGCGAGGCGCGCCGCGCGGCGCAGCGTCGGCCCCTCCATCGCACCGGTCCACGCGAGCGCGACGGCCTGCTCGTGCGGCGCGCGCGACTCGGTCGCGTCGAGCGCGCGGTGCTTCGGCGGTCGCGCGTCGAGCATCGTCGCGCGCCCGGCCTCGGGATCGACGTCGCCGAGGATGCGCATCGCGAGCATGAGCACCGCGTCCTGCTTCGCCGGCGCCTCCGCGCGCACCTCGAACGGCTGCGGCGCGCCGCGACCATCGTCGACGGTGCCGCTGACGTGGATCGTGCGCTGCTCCGCGCTCGCCTCGGCCGGCGGGCGCGTCCAGACCGCGGCCGCCGTGCGCACCGGCTCCTCGCCGACGCGCACGATGTTGCCGACGCGCACGTCCTGCCCGACCAGCACCGTCGGCGCGCTCAGGGTGAAGCGCCCGGAGATCTTCCGCGAGCGCGGCGCCTCGGGCAGCACCGGCAGCTCGGTCGACGGCTCGCTCCCGGTCGGGTTGTCCATCATCAGCTGCACGGTCGCGCGCCGCACGCGCGTCGACGGATCGCTCTCGCCGCTCGCGCTCGCCGCGTCGACCGGCGCGGGCGTCACGATCATCGGCATGGGCAGCGTCGGGCGGTGGCCCGGCACCCGCACGTCGTCGGGCAGCAGCGCGCGCGGAGGCTCGCTGCGCGGCGACTCGTCGACGTCGAGCACGCCCGCGGCGAGCCACGGCGCCTCGGCGAGCTTCGCAGCGAACTCGGTGGCGAGGTCCTTCTCGTTGGGCGTCGCGGGCACGACGAGCGTGCGGCCCGCGGCGTAGGTGCCGAGATCCTCGAGCTCGGCGACGAGCAGATCGAGCGCCTCGGGCTCGCGCGGCCACGTCGTCGTGCCGATCACCGGCGCATGGCCCCACCACGCGACCTCGGCCGCGGTCTGCGTGCGCGGCCCGCCGCGCTCGCGGAAGAACACGAGACCGAACGCGACCAGCAGCGACAGCATCGGCGGGAGCACCCACGCGAGCAGCCGGTTCTTCGACGGCAGCGGCGAGTCCGCGAGCGCGGCGCGCGCCGTGACGTGGAAGCCCGGAGGCGGATCGCCGAGACGGTCCTCCGCCTGCGCGATGTCGCGACGGAGCGCCTCGACCTGCTGCTCGCCGATGCGCACTGCCGCGAGCAGCAGGCTCGCCTGGCCCTCGAGCTCGGTCAGCTCGCGCACGCGCTCGCGCGCCTGCTCCGCGAGGCGGCGCAGCCCTTCCTCGCGCTGCGCCGAGGTCGCGCGATCCGCCGCCGCGATCGCGACGTTGCCCTCGAGCTCGTCGCGGATCGGGTTCGTCGACGTCGTCGCGTCGGTGCGCAGCGCACGCCCACCGCGACGCCGCTCCTGCTCGAGCGTCGCGACGCGCGCCTCGAGCCCCTGCACCGTCGGGTGATCCTGCGTGTAACGCGCCCTCGCGCGCGCGAGCTCGGCGCGCGCCTCGGCGAGCTCCGACTGCACGAGATCGGTGCTGCTCGCGCTCGACGTCGTCATCGCAGGGAGACGCCGCGCCTCGCGGCGCAGCACGTCCATGCGCGCGGCCGAGCTGATCGCCGCCACGCTCTCCTCGTCCGCCTCCGCGCTCAGGCGTGCGGCCTCGGTGATCGCGGCCTCCTGCTGCGCGCTGAGGTCGGTGATCCCGTGCTCCTGACGGAACGCGTCGTACTCGCTGCGTGCGTCGGCGAGCTGTTGCTCGGCCGCGGTCAGCTCGAGCCGGCGCAGGCGCGCGCGCTCGGCGAGGCGCGCGCGCTCGCTCTCGCGCCGCACGTCGAGGAACGAGTCCACCATCGCGTTCGCGAGGGCGGCCGCCCCTTCGCGCGATCCATCACGCGCGGTCACGCGGATCACGCCTGCCTGGCGATCCTCCTCCGCCTCGACGCGGCGCGCGAGCGCCTCGACGGTGCCGTCCGCCCCCACACGCGCCCGCACGGCGGCGAGCGTCGAGGGATGCATCATCAGCTCGGCGCCCTCGCTGAGCGCGTTCTGCGACGCCCAGGGGTCGGCTGGATTGGGCTCGACGTCGGCGACGACGAGCGCTTCGCTCTCCCAGGTCGAAGGAACGACGAGCATCGCGACGATGCCGCCGACGAGGAGACCGCCGAGCGCCGCGGCTCCGAGCACGCGCCATCCACGGCGCAACATCCCGAGGATCCACGAAGGATCGATGGGCGTCCCTGCGCGCTTGGGCGCTTCTCTTGTGGCCTCGTGCCTCACGGTCGCGGTCGAGAGTGCTTGCATAACCATGCCCCGCGGCAAGCTCAGCAAGAAGTGGGCAACCCTCGTTCGAGACGGCCACCGTGGTACCGTCTCGCGTGTACGGAGGGGCAGATGGCGGAGAAGACGAGCTCGGGGACCGACCGCGAGATCACACAGCGCACGATGCGTGTGGGGATGCTCGCCCTGATCGCGGCACTCTGCGTCGCCTCGATCGCGGACTGGATCCACCACGATCTGTCGACGATGTTCGTCCTGGTCATCGCGCTGATCGGCATCGGCACGCGCGGGGGCGTCCTCGACTCCGTGTTCGTCGTCGGCGTCGAGGCGGCCGCGGTCGTGATGCTCGCGGTCGCGACGTTCGCGTCGTCCGATGCGTTCCTCCACGCCGCATCGGCGACGGTCGCGGTGATCGCCATCGGGAAGATCGCGATGCTGCAGATCGTCGCGCCTGTGGCCGCCGACGGAACGAAGAAGGAGCGGCCCGCCTCCGCGCCGGAGACCGAGACCGCTCCTCCTCGGAGCGACGCTGCGTGATCACGCGTTCACGCCCGCATCGTGAGCACCCGTTCGGCGGTGCTCACTTGTTGGGCTGAGGCGTCATGCGCAGGTAGGGGCGGAGCTCCTTCCATCCCTTGGGGAACTTCTGCTTCATGACCTCCGGGTCCTTGAGCGACGGGACGATCACGACGTCGTCTCCGTCCTTCCAGTTGCCCGGGGTCGCGACCGAGTGGTTGTCGGTCAGCTGCAGCGAGTCGAGGACGCGCAGCACCTCGTCGAAGTTGCGCCCGGCGCTCGGCGGATACGTGAACGTCGCGCGGATCTTCTTCTTCGGGTCGATGAAGTAGACGGAGCGCACGGTGATCTTCGGATCGCACTCCGGATGCACCATGTCGTAGAGCTTGCTGACCTTCTGATCCCCGTCGGCGAGGATCGGATAATTCATCTTCACGCCCTGCGTGTCCTCGATGTCCTTCACCCAGCCGAGGTGCGAGTCGACCGGGTCCACGCTGAGCGCGATCACCTTCGCGTTGCGCTGCGCGAACTTGTCCTTGAGGCGCGCGACGAGGCCGAGCTCGGTGGTGCAGACCGGCGTGTAGTCGGCGGGGTGCGAGAAGAGCACGACCCACTTGTCGCCGGCCCACTCGTGGAATCGAATGCGGCCCTCGGTGGAGTCCTGCTCGAAGTCGGGCGCGGTGCTGCCGATGTGGAGACCCATCGTCGTCGTTCCTCCTGCGCGTCGAGAGATTCTCGACTTGTCCGATGTGGAAATATCGCGAGGATCCTGGATCCTCAACCATTCCAACGTCAAGAGCCGTTGGGAAAGCCTTCGAGATCGAGCTCCAGGAGCTCCGAAGGCGCGCCCGGATCGTCGCGATCGACGACGACCAGCGCGCGCTTCCCGGTGGCGCCCGGCACCCACGCGAGCCCCTCGCACTTGCCCACGAACGGCGCGCCGTCGGGCGTCGTGACGAGCGCGTAGCGCGCCTCTCCGCGCGCGTCGATCACGCCCATCGCGACGCCGACCACCACGCCGTCCTCGATGGCATCGGGCGACGCTTCCGCCGCCGCGAGGTACGCGATCGATCCGCCCGGCGCAGGGCACGCATCGGTGAACGTGAGGCGCACGTCGGACACACGACCGAGATCCCATTGCACCACGTCGCGCAGCGCCGGCACCGGGCGCGTCGGATCCGCGATCCACGCGAGCAGCGCGCGCAGATCGAGATCGCCCATCGCGTCGATCGGCACGAGGTCGCCGTGCGGCGCGCCGTTGCCGCGCTGGAAGATACGCACGCGATCCCCGCCGATGGGCGCCGCGCCCTCGATGTTCATCTCGCTCCCCGCGAACTCGATGCGCGCGCGCAGGCTCGCATAGAGCGACTGCGCCTCGACCACGCGCGCACGATCCGCGTCGCGCTCCAGCACGACGAGCCGCTCGCGCGCCGGGAGCGATCCCGAGCCCCACGCGACGAGCACCTCGCGCCCATCGCACGTGAGCACCGAGCACGCCTCGAGGTCGAGCTTCTGCTTCTTGTTGCCGCGAACGGCGTCGAACTGCCGCGCGCCGTCGACGACGTGATCGAGCGTGATCGACGACACGTGCGCGAGCGATGCGTCGAGCAGCGCGAGGAAGCTCGCATCGTCCTGCGCGATCACGAGCCGCGAGCCGAGCCACGCGAGCCCCGAGCCCGAGCGCACGTGCGCCGGTCGATCGATCGCAGGGTCCGCGCCCGCGTCGTAGAAGAGCTCGCGCCGTGTGCGCACCATCGCGCGCATCGAAGGGTCGAGCCGTGCGACGCGACGCTCCGTCATGCGCGCCCTACTCCGCCGGCATCGCGGCGAGCTCGCGCTCGTCGTGCGGCGCGGGCTCGATGCCCATGCGCCGCGTGATCAGGTCGTGCGCGACGTAGACGAGCGGCGTGAGCATCACCGCGACGATGATCTTGTAGAGATAGCTGGTCCCGAAGATGACGAGGATGTCGCTCGTCGAGCGCAGCCCCGCGAGGCACCCGAACGTGACGACGAACGTGTCGACCACCTGCGAGACCGCGGTGGAGCCGATGGCACGCAGCCAGAGGTGCTTGCTCTCCGTGATGCCCTTCACGAAGTGGAACGCGTGGATGTCGACGATCTGGCTGATCAGGTACGCGACGAGCGACGCGACGAAGAGCCGCATGCTGATCCCGAACACCGCGTCGAACGGCTCCTGACCGACCGGGCTGCCATCGGAGACCGGCAGCGTGCGCGACATGTAGATCAGCGAGAACGCGACCACGAGCATCGCCATGCCGATGCCGGTCATCATCCGCGCGCCAGGTCGGCCGTAGTACTCGTTGACGATGTCGGTCAGTAGGAACGCGATCGGGAAGGTCACGGTCCCGACCGACATCTCGAGCGCGCCGACCTGGAAGTACTTCCCGGCCACGATGTCCGCCACGAGCAAGCACGTGACGAAGAGCGCGACCAGCACGAGGAAGAGCTGGTGTCGGGTCGAGAAACGCAGCACGGAGCGAGCACGCTAGGGCGATGCGCGGCGAGGCGCAAGGACCGTGACCGCGGCCGCGTAGACCTGCTCGATCGGTGGGCTCGCTGGCCCCGCGGGGCGAACGAGCACGCGTGACTTTTCTGTGCGAAGGTACGCGCCGAGCCGGATCGGCGGGTACCGGCGTCGCGCGAGAGAGCGCGGCCGGATAGGAGTCGTCGCGGATGTTCGAGTCGTTGGAGATGCCCGTGCTCTGGGCGGGCTTCCTCGTGTTCATCGGAGCGATGGTCGCGATCGACCTCGGCGTGTTCCATCGGACGACGCGCGAGGTCACGTTCCGCGAGGCCGTCGCTTGGACGCTGGTCTGGATGACCTGCTCGGCCGTCTTCGCGGGGCTGCTGTATTTCCTCCCCGGGTTCGGCTCGCGCGCGACCGGCGAGTACCTGACGGGCTACCTGCTCGAGCTCGCGCTCTCGGTCGACAACATGTTCGTGTTCGTCGTCATCTTCAGCACCTTCGCGGTGCCGAAGGCGTACGAGCACCGCGTTCTCTTCTGGGGCATCGTCGGCGCGGTCGTCCTCCGCGGCGTGTTCATCGGGCTCGGCGCCGCGATCATCGCGCGCTTCCACTGGGTCCTCTACATCTTCGGCGTGATCCTGCTCTGGACGGGCGGGCGCCTTCTCTTCGCGGGCGGCGAGGACGAAGAGGCGGACATCGAGCAGAGCGGCGCCGTGAAGCTCGTGCGGCGCGTGCTCGGCGATCGGATGACCGACACGTATCGCAAGGACCGCTTCTTCGTGGTGGAGAACGGCAAGCGCCTCGCGACGCCGCTGCTCCTCGTGCTCTGCGTGATCGAGCTCTCCGACGTGGTGTTCGCGCTCGACTCGATCCCGGCGATCTTCGCGGTCACGACGAACCCGTTCATCGTGTTCACGTCGAACATGTTCGCGATCCTCGGGCTGCGCTCGATCTACTTCGTGCTGTCGGTGCTGCTCCCGATGTTCCGGTTCCTGAAGACCGGCGTCGCGCTCGTGCTGCTCTTCATCGCGGTGAAGATCCTGTCGATGGATCTGATCCATCTGATCGGATGGGATCACTTCCCGACGTCGATCTCGCTGACCGTCGTCGCGACGCTGCTGATCGGATCGATCGTGCTCTCGAAGCTCCTCCCCGCGCCGCCGGAAAAGGAGAAGAAGGAGCACGAGCCGAAGAACGAGGGCGAGGCGCGCGCGAGCGAGTGACGCTCACTCGCTCGTCGCAGGAGCGAGCCCGGAGCCGAGCGACGCGCGCACGATGCGACTCAGCGCGCCGCGCGCGTCGGAGTCGGGGCGCGGGATGCAGCGCACCTCCGGGCCCTCCGCGGCGCAGCGCGCCTGGGGCGGATCGTCGCCGATGCGCGCGAGGCGTGCGGCTTCTTCCTCGCTCGTCGCGCGCACCACGAGCTCCGGCGGCGGGAACAGGCGCGCGCCCATCGCGCGCAGCGGGTCCGCGAGGTAGCGCTCGACCGCGGGCCAGTCGTGGCGCGCGATCCACGCGTCGCCGCGAGCGATGCGCACCCGTCCGATGCCGAGCTCGCCTTCGAAGCGGAGCGTGCGCTCGACCGACGGCGTCGAGATCGACGTGAGCACGACGTCGATGGTGAGCGGTCCCGGCGCGAGGGCCGACTCGATCGACGCCCCGAGGCGCAGGAGCGCATCGATGGACGCACCACTACCGGCGAGCGTCGCGCGATCGGCGAGGTGCTCGAAGCGGAGCACGGGCGCGTCGTCGCCGGTGACCGCGCGCGCACCCTCGGCGAGCGTCCCGCGCACGACCACGAACACCGAGAACGGCCCGGGATCACCGCCGAGCTCGGCGAGCCAGGCGAGCGTCGCGGGGAGCGCCGCGATCGGCGCGCCGGCACCGCTCGGCATCGCGCGCAGCGGCATCGCGCGACGGGTCACCGCGCGTGCGTGCGTCCACGCGCTCTCGGCGAGCTCGTGGGTCGCGCCGGCGGCACGCAGCGCCGCGAGATCACGCGCCGCAGCGCGCGCCGTCGTGTCGTCGGGCGCGAGGCCGTCTTCGCGCATCGCGCTCGCGGCATCGTCGAGCGCGCTCGCCTCGTCGGGCGTGGCGAGCGCTCGCACGAGCGATGCGATGCGCGCCTCGCGTCTGAGGCCGCGCCACGTCTCGCGCGGAGCGGTGCCGGTCGCGAGCGCGGCGTCGATCGTCTGCGCGGCGCCCGCGGGATCGTCGAGCTCGTCGAGCTGCACACGCACCAAGCGCCGCGCGAGATCGAGGGCGTCCGCCGGACGCGTCGCGAGGTGACGCGTGGTCGCGGCAGAGAGCAACGTCGCGAGCTCGTCCGCTGCACGTCGTCGTCCCTCGCCGTGCAACCGCGCGAGGCGCTCTTCGCGCAGCTGCACCTGCTGCCGCACGAGCGGCAGGCTCTCCACGTCGACGTCGTCGAGCGCGCGCGTGCGACGCGCTTCGTCGCGGCGGCGGTACGCGGCGCGCTCGATGCGCTCGTCCTCGAGCAAGAGCTCGAGCTCGGCCCACGAGATCGCGCGGAGCGTGACGACCGTCGCGCCGCGACGATCGACGTCGATGCCGCCTTCGATCCCCGGCACGAGCCGCAGCGACTCGAGCGCGCGCATCGCGGCGCGCTCGCTCTCGAGCGCGTCCTCCACGCGCTGTCGCAGTCCGTCGTCGGTCGGCTCGAGGATGCGTCGCTGCACGCAGCCTTCGGCGCGCGCCTCCTCGCAGTCCTGTCGCGACACGTCGAGCTCGACCGCCGAGGGCCACGCGATCGCGAGATCGACACACGGCGAGCCACCCGCGCGAGCTTCGCTCGGCGCGCCGCGCTCGATCCGCAGGGTGCGCCCGTCGAGCATCGACGCGCGCGGCAGATCGCACTGGTCCGCGCGACACGGCTCGCCCTCCCAGCGCACGCGCACCGGCAGCGCGGCCTCGAGCTCCTCGCGCCGCTCGCCCTGGCCGCCCGCGAGGCTCAGCAGCGTCACGCTCTGCGCGCGACCACGCTCGTCGAGGCGGCGCGACGACGCGTACGCGACGATGCGCAGATCACGAGACCACGCGAGCACGTCGCCCTGCGACGCGTGCAGGATCAGCGGGCGACGACGATCCGCGACGAGCGAAGGTCGCGCGACCGAGCAGCGATCCGCGCTCGAGGGCAGCAGCATCGCGAGGCGCGTGGCCTCGTCCAGCGTTGCAGTCTCCTCGCGCGCGGTGGTCTCGCCGTCGTCCTGCGCTCCACCGCAGCTCGCGACGAGCGCGAGCGCGGCTCCGAGCACGGCACGGACGACGCGGACCACGAACGAACAGAGTAGGACGCGGAGGGAGCCGTCGCGAGCCCCTCCGCGTCCTCGTCACTCACACGTCGTAGCCGGGGAAGAACCAGCCGATCTCGAACTTCGCCGTGTCCGGGCCGTCCGAGCCGTGCGTCGCGTTCTCGCCGACGTTCGCGCCGTAGAGCTTGCGCACCGTGCCCTCCGCGGCCTTCGCCGGGTCGGTCGCGCCCATCAGCTCGCGCCACTTCGCGATCGCGTTCTCGCCCTCGAGCACCATCACGACGCACGGCCCGCGCGTCATGAACTCGACGAGCTCGCCGAAGAACGGACGCGCCTTGTGCACGTGATAGAAGCCCTCCGCGATCGGACGGCTCATGTGCATCATGCGCAGCGCGCGGATCTTGAGCCCGTTCTTCTCGATGAGCGCGAGGATCGCGCCGATGTGATTCTTCTCGACCGCGTCGGGCTTCACGATCGCGAACGTCTTCTCGGTGGCCATGGTGAGCTCGTTCTCCTTGATTTTCGGCGCCGCCTATAGCGCAAAAGCAACACTGCGGCTCGTGCAAAAGCAACGAAGCGTCCCGTCGTAAATCGACGGGACGCTTCGTGTGTGTGAGCAGCTGAATCGGGAATCAGCTCACAGGAGCGACTTCAGCGTCGCGCCCATGTCGCTCGGAGTCGGCGCGATCTTCACGCCGGCCTCGATGAGCGCCTTCTGCTTCTCCGCCGCCGTGCCCTTGCCGCCGCTGATCACGGCGCCCGCGTGGCCCATGCGCTTGCCCGGCGGCGCGGTCACGCCCGCGATGAACCCGGCGACCGGCTTCTTGAAGTGCTTCTTGATGTACTCGGCCGCGCGCTCTTCCGCGCTGCCGCCGATCTCGCCGATCAGGATCACGCCGTGCGTGTCGGGATCCGCGTTGAACATCTCGAGCACGTCGACGAAGTCGGTGCCGTTCACCGGGTCGCCGCCGATGCCCACCGCCGTGCTCTGACCGAGCCCGAGCGACGTGAGCTGGTGCACCGCCTCGTACGTCAGCGTGCCCGACTTCGAGACGACGCCGATGTGGCCGGGGCGGTGGATGTGGCCCGGCATGATGCCGATCTTGCACGCGCCCGGCGTGATGATTCCCGGGCAATTCGGGCCGATCAGGCGCGTCTTCGTCTGCGAGTCGAGGACGCGGCGCACCTTCAGCATGTCGGTGACCGGGATGCCCTCGGTGATGCAGACGACGAGGTCGACGCCCGCGTCGATCGCCTCGAGGATCGAGTCCGCCGCGAACGGCGGCGGCACGAAGATCAGCGAGCAGTTGGCGCCGGTCTTCTCGACCGCGTCGACCATCGTGTCGAAGACGGGCGCCTTCTTGCCGCTGGTCTTGCCCTCGAACGTCGTGCCGCCCTTCCCGGGCGTCACGCCGCCGACGATCTTCGTCCCGTAGGCCATGCACATGTCGGCGTGGAATCCACCCGCCGAGCCCGTGATGCCCTGAACGACGACGCGCGTGTTCTCTCCGACGAGAATCGCCATGAATCAGCCCTTCCCTGCGAGCGCGACGATCTTCTGCGCGCCGTCCTTCATGTCGTTCGCAGGCGTGATCGCGAGGCCCGACTCCTCGAGCATCTTGCGACCGAGCTCCACGTTCGTGCCCTCGAGGCGCACGACGAGCGGCACCTTCAGACCGACCGCCTTCGTCGCGGCGATGACGCCCGCGGCGATGACGTCGCACTTCATGATCCCGCCGAAGATGTTGACGAAGATCCCGCGGACGCTCGGGTCCTTGGTGATGATCGTGAACGCCTCGGTGACCTGCTCCTTCGTCGCGCCGCCGCCGACGTCGAGGAAGTTCGCGGGCTGACCGCCGAAGTGCTTGATGATGTCCATCGTCGACATCGCGAGGCCCGCGCCGTTGACGAGACAGCCGATGTTGCCGTCGAGCGCGACGTAGCTGAGACCGGCCTGCTTCGCCGCCGTCTCGACCGCGTTCTCCTCGCTCGCGTCGCGGAGGTCTTCCCACTCCTTGTGCCGGAAGCTCGCGTTCTCGTCGAAGTTCACCTTCGCATCGAGCGCGACCGCGGTTCCGTCCTTCAGCACGCAGAACGGATTGACCTCGACCATCGAGCAATCCTCGGCGACGAACATCTCGTAGAGCTTGCCCGCCATCGCCGAGAACTGGTTGAGCGTCTTGCCGCTCAGACCGAGCGCGAACCCGATCTTGCGCGCCTGATAGGGCATCAGGCCGGTCGCCGGATCGATCCACACCTTGAGGATCTTCTCGGGCGTCTCTTCGGCGACCTTCTCGATCTCGACGCCGCCTTCCGTGCTCGCCATGAAGAGCACGCGGCGCACTTCGCGATCCACGAGCATCGCCATGTAGATCTCGCGCTCGATCGCGAGGCCCTGCTCGACGTAGAGGCGCTGCACGACCTTGCCCTTCGGGCCGGTCTGCGGCGTTACGAGCGTCGCGCCGAGGAGCGCCTTCGCCGCCTCTTCGGCCGCGGCAGCGCCCTTCACGACCTTCACGCCGCCCGCCTTGCCGCGACCACCTGCGTGGATCTGCGCCTTGACGACGACGACCTCGTTGCCGGTGTCGCTGATGAGCTGCTTCGCCGCGGCCGCCGCCTCGGGCACGGTGAACGCGGGAATGCCCTTCGGCGTGGGGACGCCGTAGCGCTGGAAGATCTGCTTTCCCTGATACTCGTGGATGTTCATCAGAGCTTCGCCGAGTCGTTGATGAGCCCGCGGACCGCCTCGGCGCTCTTGTCGAGCATCGCCTTCTCTTCGGCGCTGAGCGCGATCTGCACGACCTTCTCCACGCCCTTGCCGCCGACGATCACCGGCACGCCCATGTAGAGGTCCTTGTAGCCGTACTCGCCGTCGAGATAGGTCGCGCAGGCAAGGAGGCGCTTCTGGTCCTTGAGGTAGCTCTCCGCCATCGCGATCGCGCCCGCCGCCGGCGCGGTGTACGCGCTCGTGCCCATGAGCTTCACGATCTCGCCGCCGCCGTTGCGCGTGCGGTCGATGATCGCGTCGAGCTTGTCCTTCGCGACGAGCTGCGTGACCGGGATGCCGTTGATCGTGCAGGCGCTGAGCACCGGCACCATCGTGTCGCCGTGGCCGCCGAGGACGAGCGTGCGCACTTCCTTCACGCTCGCGCCCGCCGCCTCGGCGATGAAGCACTGGAAGCGCGCCGAGTCGAGCACGCCCGCCATGCCGACCACGCGCTCCTTCGGGAAGCCCGTGACCTTCTTCATCTCGTAGACCATCGCGTCCAGCGGGTTCGAGATGACGACGACGAACGCGTGCGGCGCGTGCTCCTTGATGCCGGCCGCGACGCTGCGGATGATCTTGAGGTTGATCGAGAGGAGATCGTCGCGGCTCATCCCGGGCTTGCGCGGAACGCCGGCGGTGACGATCACGACGTCCGAGCCCGCGATGTCCTTGTAGTCCGCGGTGCCCGAGACCTTCGAGTCGAAGCCGTCGAGCGCGCCCGTCTGCATGATGTCGAGCGCCTTGCCCTTCGCGACGCCCTCCTTCTCCGGGATGTCGAGGAGGACGGCGTCACCGAGCTCGCGGCGCGCGACGAGCATCGCGAGCTCGCCACCGATGTTGCCCGCACCGATGATCGCAATCTTGTTCCGCTTGGCCATTCTGAAGCTCCTCTCGACTCTCTCGGATCAGCCCATGTGCTTGATGATCGCGTCTCCGAACTCGGAGCACTTGATCTGCTTCGCGCCCTCCATGAGACGGGCGAAGTCGTAGGTGACCGTCTTCGCCGTGATGGCGCCCTCGACACCCTTGATGATCAGGTCGGAGACCTCGTTCCAGCCCATGTGGCGGAACATCATCTCGCCGCTGAGGATCACGCTCGACGGATTGACCATGTCCTTGTCGGCGTACTTCGGCGCAGTGCCGTGCGTCGCCTCGAAGATCGCGTGGCCCGTCACGTAGTTCGCGTTGCCGCCGGGCGCGATGCCGATGCCGCCGACCTGCGCCGCGAGCGCGTCACTCAGGTAGTCGCCGTTCAGGTTGAGCGTGGCGATGACGTCGAACTCGGTCGGACGCGTCAGCACCTGCTGCAGCGTGATGTCGGCGATCGAGTCCTTGATGACGATCTTGCCCGCCGCGATCGCCGCCTTCTGCTCGGCGTTCGCCGCGTCCTCGCCCTTCGCTTCCTTGGTGCGCTCCCACTGGTCCCAGGTGTAGACCTGGTCGCCGAATTCCTTCTCCGCGAGGGCGTAACCCCAGTTCCGGAAGGCGCCCTCCGTGAACTTCATGATGTTGCCCTTGTGGACGAGATTGACGCTCTTGCGCTTGTTCTCGACCGCGTACTTGATCGAGGCGCGCACGAGGCGCTCGGTGCCTTCCTTCGAGACCGGCTTGATGCCGATGCCGCTGCTCTCGGGGAAGCGGATCTTCGAGTAGGCCTTCGGGAACTGCTCCTTGAGGAGCGAGAGGAACTTCTGGTTCTCCGGCGTGCCCGCCTCGAACTCGATGCCGGCGTAGATGTCCTCCGTGTTCTCGCGGAAGATCACCATGTCGACGTCCTGCGGGCGCTTCACCGGCGAGGGCACGCCCTCGAACCAGCGCACCGGGCGCAGACACACGTAGAGATCGAGGAGCTGGCGCAGCGCGACGTTGAGCGAGCGGATGCCGCCGCCGATCGGCGTGGTCAGCGGGCCCTTGATGCCGACGAGGTACTTCTTGAAGTCCTCGATGGTCTGGTCGGGCAGCCAGTTGTTGAACTTCGTGAACGCCTTCTCGCCCGCGTAGACCTCGTGCCAGACGATCTTGCGCTTGCCGCCGTAGGCCTTCTCCACGGCCGCGTCGAAGACGCGCACGCTCGCCTTCCAGATGTCGCGACCGGTTCCGTCGCCTTCGATGAACGGGATGATCGGGTCGTTCGGGACGTTCAGCGTGCCGTCCTTCGACATCGTGATCGCAGTGCCGTGCGTGGGCGCAGTCATCGGAGTCCTCCTCGGGGATGCTGTCGTCGCGTCGCGGCGCCCGCGTGAGGGCGGCGCGGCGAGCGTGAGCGCGTGATGGCGCGCGCGCCTGGGCCGGCGCGCGGGCCGCCCTTGTACCACGAACCAGGCCGCCGATCGTGCGACCCGGAGCGCGCGCCCCCGAGGCTTGGCCCCGATTGTGAGCGCTGTCACGCGAGACCACGATTCTTCTCGCGTTTCCGGAGTGTTTCGCGTGGTCGCCTACCCTCGCGGATGGTAGCGGCGGTGCATCGAGGAGAGGTGCTCGCCGGTGACGTGCGTGTAGACCTGGGTGGTCGTCACGTCGGCGTGCCCGAGCATCGTCTGCACCGCGCGCAGGTCCGCGCCGCCGAGCAGCAGGTGCGTCGCGAACGAGTGCCGCAGCTTGTGCGGGCTGATCGGGCGCGAGATGCCCGCGGCGAGCGCCCAGTGACGCACGCGCGCGAAGAAGTTCTGGCGCGTCATCGGCGTGCCGAGCTCGGTCACGAAGAGGAAGCGCGACGAGTCCGCGGCCCAGCGCCCGCGGACCTCGCTCTTCCAGCGCTCGATGCGGCGGCGCGCGGGCGTGCCGAGCGGGACGATGCGTCGCTTGCGCCCCTTGCCGAACGCTTGGACGAAGCCGGTCTCGAGGTTCACGTCGCCGAGCTCGAGGCGCACGAGCTCGCTCACGCGCAGGCCCGCGGCGTACATCGTGTGGAGCATCGCGGCGTCGCGGATACCGAGCGGCGTGTCGTCGAGATCGGGCGCGCCGAGGAGCGCGAGGATCTCGTCCTTCGAGAGCACGACGGGGAGCTTGCGCGGCAGGCGCGGTGAGTCGACGAGCTCGGTGGGATCGCGCGCGACGTGCTTCTCGGAGAGCAGCCACTTGTAGAGGCCGCGCAGCGACGAGAGATATCGGGCCTGCGAGCGCGCCGAGAGCTCGGACTTCGAGAGCGCGTAGAGGAACCCACTGATCGCGGCGCCGTCCGCGCTCGCGACGTCGAGCGACTCGGACTCGAGGTGTCGCGCGTAGCGCGAGAGATCGGTCGCGTACGCCTGGATCGTCGCGGCGCCGAGCCCGCGCTCGACCTTCAGATGCGTGAGATACGCGTCGACGAGCAGGTCGCTCTCGGACATCGCGCGGATCGTCGCACGCACGCCGACTCGAGAAGAAGAATTGAACCACGGAGGGCCGCAGAGGACCGCAGAGAGATTTCGTTCTCCTCCGCGGCCCTCCGCGGCCCGCTGCGGTGAATTCTCTCCTGCCTCACGGCTCCGGCGGCGGTACCTTCCGACCCGCATGATCGAGATCACGCTGCACGGCCGCGGACCGAACACGATGTCGCTCGCGATGCTCGAGTCGTTCGAGCGCTCGCTGGATCAGGCGCACGAAGAGCCGCTGATGATCACCGGCGCGGGCGATGCGTTCTCCGCAGGCCTCGATCTCGACGAGCTGCGCGTCGCCGATGCCGCGCACGTGACGAAGCTGCTGATCACGATGGAGCGCGTGGTGCGGAAGCTCTTCCTGCACCCCGCGCCGACGATCGCGAAGGTGAACGGACACGCCGTCGCGGGTGGATGTCTCGTCGTGCAGTGCTGCGACTGGCGCGTGTGCGCCGACGATCCGAGCGTGCGCATCGGGATGACCGGCGTCGCGATCGGGCTCACCTACCCGCCCTTCGTGCCTGCGGTGTTCGCGCAGCGCGTGCCGCCGCCGCACGTCGAGACCGTGCTGCTCGGTGCGGATCGATACGCGCCGACCGACGCGCTGCGGCTCGGATTGGTCGATGAGCTCGCGCCGCGTGAGCGCCTCCACGAGGTCGCGCGCGCTCGGCTCGATGCGCGCGCGAAGCTGCCGCGCCACGCGTACGGCTCGACCAAGCGCGCGCTGCGCGAGCTCGCGTACGCCGTAGCGGAAACGCAACGCGAGCGTTTCGAAAACGAAGTGCTGCCCGCGTGGACGGGCAAGCTCGCCGGGCGCGCTCAGTAGTACTGATCGACCGAGATGTAGAAGCCGAACGGCGGACGATCGTCGCACGCGCCGTTCGCGAACGCGCACGGCGGATCACCCTCGATCCACCGCCCGAACGGAACGCCGAAGTCGAGCGCGAGCACGCCCGGCTGGATCCCCGCGTACTCGTAGTGGACGCGCAGCCCGACGCCCGCTTCCGCAGCACCGACGACGTCGCGACCGTCGCTCGTTCCGAGCACCGTGCCCGCGCCGAGCCACCACGCGAGCTGGAGCTCGCGCGCCCAGATGCCGTGGAAGACGTTCCACGCGAGGTCGGTCACCGCGGTGAACCGATGCTCCGCGACACCGTAGACGACGCTCGTCCCGAGCAGCTCGTCGTTCGCGTATCCGCGCAGCCCGTATCGCCCACCGATCGACTGTCGATTGGCATCCACGACGGGATTGATCGACACGCCCGCGTGCCCGACGAGCACGATCGCGTGGAGGTTGCCGATCCCGATCGTGCCCGAGAATCGCGCGCTGATCCGGCCCGTCGCGCCGAACGTGCCGTCGTCGAGGAACGTGGCAGTCGCCTGTCCCTGCACCAGCACCGACAGGCCCTCTCGCCAGTCGTAGAGATAACTGCGCGTGTCGAGATAGAGCGAGAGATCCGCGTCCGCCGCCCAACCGCCCGGCACGTCGGGGCCGCCGAAGCCCTGGTGCACGTTGTAGAAGCCGACGCCTCCGCCGACCGTCACCGAGCGACGATTCGTATGCACCTTGGGCCCGACGCCCTGCAGATATCGAATCCGTCCTCCGGTGCGCGCAGCCGTTCGCAACAGGCGCAGATTGAACGTGTGCTCGAGATCGTATCGCTGCCTCAGCACGACATCGATCAAGCCGGTCACGTTGCCTTCGCTCGCGAGGATCTCGAACGCGAACCCGGTGAACACCGGAGGACGCCACGGTTGATCGGTCGCGTCGTCGGCGCGCGGATGTCCGTCGGCGATCGCCGCGCTCTGGGGCACGCGCTGTCTCGGATCGATCGTGACCGAGCGCCGCTCGGCGTCGGTCTCGATCACGACCTCACCGCGCTCGCCCGGCGCGTCCCACACGCCGATCGTGCGCGCGCCCGTCGCGTCCTCGACCTCCACCTCCACCGGCTCGACTCGGCTCGCGCCCTCGCGGAGCACCTCGATCACGTGGCGCCATCGACCGTCGGGCAAGCGCTCCGAGCGCATCGCGCCGAGCCGGTAGTTCGTCTCGAGGCGCGGCGTGTCGAGCCACGTTTGGAGGCGCAGCAGCGCCGCCGGATCGACGCGCTCGAGCGCGGCGCGGACCGAGCGACGACCGTTCGCGATCATCGCGACGAAGCGCTCGAAGGCGCGCGGCTCGAGCACGTCGCGCGCGCTCTCGAGCAGACGCAGCCCGCGCGCGTGGGGCACGCGCGCACGGCTCGGCTCGTCGCGATACGGATCGGGCTCGTCGATCGCCGAGAAGTACACGTCCTCGAACGCGATCTGCGGCGCGTAGAGCAGCTGATCGATCGCGGGATGGAACGCGAACGCGGAGAGCAGCTGCTGCGGCGTACGCGCCTGCGACGAGCGACGCACCTCGTCGAGCTCGAGCAGCACGACGCCGCGCAGATCCTCGGTCCACCCGCGATCCGCGACGGGATCGATCGCATCCGCGATCGGCTGCGCGAGCAACGCCAGGATCGCGCGACGCAGCGCGCGCAGATGGAACGCTTGCACCACGTCGACCGGGAACACCTGCGCGAAGCGGTCGGACACGATCACCGCGCCCGGTGCCGTCGCGGCGAGCTCGGTGCGCGTGGGCACGTCGAGCAGATCGATGCGCGCCGGCACCGCGATCCCGAGCCAGCGCGCCGTCGCGATCGCGGGCTCGAGCGCTTGCCGCATCAGAGCCACGCGATCGACCGCGACGAGATCCGCGAGGCCCTCGGCGCCGCGCACCTCACGGCCCGGCGCGACATAGATCGGCTCGAACGAGGTCCAGGCCACGGCGACGCCCGCGACGCGCCCGGTCCACCGATGCAAGCGCGACG
Organism: Sandaracinus amylolyticus; assembly: GCF_000737325.1. Classification (NCBI taxonomy): domain Bacteria; kingdom Pseudomonadati; phylum Myxococcota; order Polyangiales; family Sandaracinaceae; genus Sandaracinus; species Sandaracinus amylolyticus. The sequence continues at coordinate 4,228,439 of NZ_CP011125.1, read as the reverse complement.
CGAGCAGCGCAGGCACGTACGGCACCTCGCGCTCGACGCTCGTTCGCGTGCGCGCGACCTGCCCCGCGAGCCACAGCTCGCCGTCGTCGAGATCGACCGACACGCGATGCGGGACGACGAAGCGCCATCCGTCGTCCTCGCCGACGACCAGCGGGTACCACGGCCCCGCGAGCGCGACCGTGCCTCCGTCGCGCCCGAGCCGACCGAAGCGCGCGGGCACGCGGAGCCGCATCGCGATCACGATCTCGATCGTGCGCTCCGCTCCGCTCGCGATCGGCACGACGAGATCACCACCACGCGCGTCGCGCCCGCGATCACCGCCCTCCTCGCGATGCCATCGCGGCTCGATCTCCGCGCCGTCGATCGTCACGCGATCGATCGCGACCTCGCCGTGCTCCACGTCGCCCGGATACAGCCATCGCCAGGTGCGCTCACCGAGCGCGCGCGGCGCCACCGACAAGCGATCGGCGTACACCCAGAGGCGCACCTCGGGCTCGCCGTCCTCGACGCGCACCCTCACGCGCTCCTCGATCGTGATCGCGCCTGCGTCGCGATCGACGCGCGCGCTCACCTCGTAGCGCTCTGGTTCCGCGGCCTCGGCGATCGTCGCGCTCCACACGAGCATCGCGATCGCGACGAACCACGTGCATCGCGGCGTGCGTGGTGCGAGGCTGGTCGTGCGCAGATGAACCAACTGGATCTCGTCTGGCCCGGCGTGGTGGTCGTGCTCTCGGTGGCGGGAGCGATCGTCGTGCGTGTGGTGGCGGCGCAGGCGGAGCGCGCCACGAGGGCACGTCATCGCCGTGTCATCGACGAGGTGTGGCACGAACGTCGTGGTGCTGCCGATCGCGAACGTGCGAGCGAGACCTCGACGAGCGCGCAGGATTCGTCGGCGAACGCGAGCGCACCGCAGCGATGATGCTTGACGTTCGACGACCGGTGGAACCAAGGTTGCTAAGATCGCGAAGGCCTCGAACGAGGCTCTCGCGTCAGAGGTCTCCGAGACGGAGCGCTGGAGCCCTCGTTGCGACCGAACGCGCGTCGCGTGCGCAGCACGGACGCGTGCTTCGGATCCGTCCACCCCATCCCCCCGGAGGAAACGCATGGGACGTCTGATCGGGTACATGGCGAACCGGACGGACCGCCTGGCGGACGCGCTCACCGAGGAGAGGGTCGCCGTCGGCCCTGCGTCCGACATCGATGCCGACGCGTGGGGCATCGGCTTCTATCAGGGCGGCGAGGTCCTGCACAAGAAGCGGCCACGGTCGGATCGTGACCGCGAGTCGCTCTCGTGGAGCGAGGTCGCGGGGAACGTGCGCAGCGATTGCGCCGTCATCCACTTCCGCACCGCGACCGTCGGCGACTACCGCTCCGAGAACACGCATCCGTTCCGGATGCGCCAGTGGCTCTTCGCGCACAACGGCACGGTCAGCGGCTTCGACGCGGTGCGCGAGGCGATGCTCGAGCCGATGCCCGACTTCCTGCAGCGGAACATCCGCGGCACGACCGACAGCGAGCACGTCTTCCACGCGCTGCTCTCGTTCCTCCACGACCGCGGCCAGCTCGACAACCCCGACATCGACTCGAAGATCGTGCTCGGCGCGATCCGCTCGACGATCGCGCTGGTCGATCGCCTGGTCTCGGAGATCGGCGCGCCGCCGGCGACGCTCGGCTTCGTGCTCACGAACGGCCGCCAGATGTACGCGGTGCGTCGCGGCGGCCCGATGCACTTCGTCGAGCGCGATCTGCTCGGCGAAGCGCGTAGCCCGGCGAGCACGTTCCGGTACGTGATGGTCGCGAGCAACGGGCCCGAGGCGCCGCCCGACTGGCGTGCGCTCAAGGAGGGTCAGGCGCTCGTGATCGGGCGTGATCTCTCGACGTCGATGGTCGATCTCTGAGCGCTGTGTGGACTGGCTCGCGGACTGATCGCCGCGATCCTTTTCACCACGGCGCCCGAAAAGCGCGCCGGTTCGTGGAGCGATGCCCCCGAATCGTGATAGGACCTCGCTGACATGAGCTCGACACCGCGCGTCGCCTTCGTGGGCTCGGGAGGAGCGACCAAGGGCATCGCCCACCTGGGCGTGCTCAAGGCGATGGAGGAGCTCGGCCTCGCGCCAGACGTCTTCGTCGGCGCGAGCACGGGCGCGATCGCGGGCGCGTTCTTCGCGGAAGGCTTCACCGCGGATCAGATGGTCGACTGGCTCCGTCCGTTCTGGGTCCGCAACGACAAGGACGGAGCGCTCAAGGGCCGCTACTTCCTCGGCGCGCCCAACAAGGATCAGTGGCGCTCGCCGGGATGGCTCACGAGCGGGCTCTTCTCGATCGATCGCTTCGAGCGCTTCCTGCGCGATCGGCTGCCGGTCAACGACTTCCGCAAGCTCACGCGCCCGCTGCTCGTGACCGCGACCGACGTCGACGGGCGCGGGCGCGTGGTGTTCGGCAAGGGCTACCTCGACGACGTTCCGATCAGCCAGGCCGTCGCGGCGAGCTCGTGCGTGCCGGTGCTGTTCCGGCCGTATCGCATCGGCGATCGCTACTACATGGACGGCGAGCTGGTGCGCACGCTCTCGATCGATCTCGCGGTCGAGGCGGGCGCGGACGTCGTCGTGATCTCGAACGTGTACCGACCGCACGTGACGCGCCCCGGCGAGACCTCGCTGGTGCACGGCGGCGTCGGCGCGATGATCCGGCAGACCGCGAACGTGATCCTGAGCGAGAAGGAGAAGCGCGGGATCGACCTGATCCATCGCCTCTATCCGCACCTCACGATCCTGAACGTGTCGGCGGACCTCGGGCGCTATTCGTTCCTCGATCGCGGCAACGCGCGACACCTGCTCCAGCGCGGCTATCGCGAGGCGCTCAAGGTGCTCGCGGCCGCGAAGCAGCGCGGCGTGTTCGACGTGCGCTCGAACGTGCGCACGATCGGCAAGGCCTAGGCGGTCTCGCTCGCGATCCAGGCGAGATAGCCGTCGGATCCGCGGGTGACCGGGAGCGCGACGATCTCCGGCGTCTCGTACGGATGATTCGCGAGCACGTGATCGCGCACGCGCTCGAACAGCGATGCGCGCGTCTTGATCAGGCACTGCGCCTCGGCGTCGATCTGCACCTCGCCCTTCCAGCGATAGATCGAGCGCAGGCCGGGGATCACGTTCACGCACGCGGCGAGGCGCGCTTCGACCAGCGAGCGCCCGAGCGTCTCGCCCACTTCGACGCTCGGCACGGTGCAGAGGATCACGATCGCGTCGTCGCTCATGCGCGCAGCCTATCGCGCGATGACGCGCGGATCTTCTCCGGGCCGCACGACCACCGCGCCGTGTCCGTCGCGCGCGAGCTCCGCGAGCGGCTCGCGGCCGGCGCTGGTCACGGCGAAGCGCACGACGAGATCGCCCGGCTGGAGCTCGGACGCGAGCGGCTCACCGGAGATGAGGCTCGCGACCGGCTCGACGCGGATCGACTCGACCGCGATGAGGTCCTCGAGGCGCGCGTCGGGCGCGAGCCGCGCGACGCGGGCGCGCGTGAGCAGCTGCGCGGCGACGGCGCTGCCCGAGCTCCGGGTGCGCGTGCGCCCCGCGCGCAGCGAGCTGCCGTGGAACACCTCCTCACCGAGCGTCGCGACGAGCGTCTCGCGATCGCCCTCGATGATCGCGGTCACCAGCACGAAGAGCAGCTCGCGCGCTTGATCCTCACCGCCCGCGGCGACCACGCCGACGAGCTCGCCGGTGCTGGGCGTGCTCTCGGGCGCGGGCACGTGCGCCGGTGGATCGCGGTGCGTCGAGGGCGCGCTCGGCGCGCGCACGGGGGGCACGCTGGGCGCACACCCGATCACGAGCAGCGCGATCGCCGCGCGCGCTCGCGCGAGCATCAGTCCGGAGGCGCCGAGCCGCGCATCGCGCGGCGGTTCAGATCCGAGAGATGACGGCGCACGTCGGTCGCGAACGCGGCGCGCGGCCAGCGTCGCAGGTACGTGCGCATCGCGGCGCGCGCTTCGTCGATCTCGCCGAGGCTCTCCGCGCACTGCGCGAAGAGCAGCAGCCCGTCGTCCTGCAGCTCGCGATCGACCGTCTGCTCCGCGACCTCGGCCGCGTACTGCTTCGCGAGCGTGTCGTTGCCGAGGTGACGCAGCGCGCGCGCGAGCTCGAGGCGCACCGCCGGGATGTGCGTGCCGTCGTCGTCGAGACGGATCGCTTCCTGGAACACCTCGGCCGCTTCCTGGTATCGCCCGGTGCGGACGAGATCGAGGCCGTTCTGGTACGCTTGCACCGAGAGGTCGACTTGGAACCGGTCGATCATGTCCCGGAAGAACGCGGACTCGGCCGGCGAGAGCTGCTCGCGGCGGATCTCCGCGTACTGCTCGACCGCTTCGGCGCGCCGGCGCTCGCGGATCAATCGGTAGAATTGCGCGGCCTGGACCTCGGCGTGCGCCCGTCGCTCGGCGCGCTGTCGCTCTTCGTCGATCTCGCGCTGGAGCGCGTCGACGCGCTCCTGCAGCTGCGCGGACGTCGTCTCGTACTCGCCGATGCGTGCGGACGTCGCGAGGTACAGCCCGCTGAACGAGAGCACGGCGAAGAGCACGTACGCGACCCACGAGTTCCAGTTGAACCGGCGCTCGTACCCCGCCTGGCGCTTCGCGATCGACTTGATGTCGGCGGCGAGCGAGTTCGTGAGATTGCTCGTCTTGATGACGAGCCCTCGCGACTCGATGATCTCGCGCTTGATCTCGCGGATCTCCTCGTCGACGTCGGCCATGAGGAGCGCGGGTTAGCGTCTCTGGACGGCCGCTGCAAGCCCGACACCGACTCCGCGTGTCGCCCTGCGCGGGGCGCCACGCGGTCATTGCCAACGCTTGACGCTCTTTCGGAGCGGGCGTAGAAGCGCCCGACTCGAGAGAGAAGGAGAACTGCCGAACATGCTCCGTATCGCTCGCTCTGCCCTCCTCGCCATCGCCTTCACCACGCTCGCCGCGTACGCCGCGGGCTGCGGTGGCGCGCGCACGTTCACGGTCCGCGGCTCGCAGCGCGACCCCGGAGCCGACGGTCGCGTGCAGGTCGAGCGCATCGACGGCGGCAACCAGCTCATCACCTTCTCCGGCACGAACATGACGCCGCCCGATCGCCTCGGCTCCGGCTTCACGCGCTACGTGCTGTGGGTGCGCACCGGCTCGGCGCCGGCCAGCATGGAAGCGAACGTCGCGTACGACCCGAGCTCGCGCACGGGCCGCGCGACCGCGACCACGCCGCACCAGCGCTTCACCGTCATGATCACCGCCGAGCGTGCGACGGAGACGTCGACCCCGAGCGACACGGTGATCTTCCAGCAGAACGTCAGCCAGTGACGTTCTGATCGACGGCCTCGCGGGGTTACATCTCCGCGAGGCCTCGCTCTCGACTCGCTCTCTCAGCCGCGGAACGCCAGCCATGTACGACACGTCCGACATCCGGAAGAACCTCAAGGTCATCCTCGACGGCGCGCCTTGCGTCGTGATCGACTTCCAGTTCGTGAAGCCCGGCAAGGGTCAGGCGTTCACGCGCACGAAGCTGCGCAACATGCTCACCGGCAACGTGCTCGAGCGCACGTTCAAGAGCGGTGAGAAGCTCGCCAAGGCGGACCTCGAGGTGCGTCAGATGACGTTCCTCTACCCCGAGGGCGATCGCTACGTCTTCATGGACATCGAGAGCTACGAGCAGAGCTTCCTGACGGCGGAGCAGCTCGGCGACAGCCGCTTCTATCTCGTCGACAACATGCAGGTCGAGATCCTGCTCTGGAACGAGAAGCCGATCGGCGTGACCCCGCCGACGCACGTCGATCTGAAGGTCGTCGAGACCGAGCCCGGCTTCAAGGGCGACACCAGCACGAACACGCTCAAGGCCGCCAAGATGCACACCGGCGTGACCGTGATGGTCCCGCTGTTCATCAACGAAGGCGACGTGCTGAAGATCGACACGCGCACCGGCGAGTACGTCGAGCGCGCGAAGAAGTGATCCGATGCGCGCGAGCGCGCGCGTGATGATCGACGAGCTGGCCCGCGTCGCGGCACCGAGCACGGTGTGCGTCGCGGGCCGCGTCACGTTCGTGGGCCCGGATCGCGTGCGCGTGGAGGACGCGAGCGGCGCGATCGGGATCGAGCTCGCCGCGTGCGCCCCGCCGCCCGACTACGCGTGGGTGCGCGTCGAGGGCGCGTGGGACGGATCGCAGATGCGTGCTCTGAGCGTCGATGTGCTCAGAGCACCCATCGGCGAGCGCTGGCGCGTGCACGGCGAGTGGGTGCGCACGCACCAGGACGCGCGCCGCAGGATGACGCTGCTGACGCAGCGTGCGGCGATCGTGCGCGCGGTGCGCGGCTGGCTCGACGGCGCGGGGTTCGTCGAGGTCGAGACGCCGAGCGCGGTGCCGAGCCCGGGGCTCGATCTGCACCTCGACGCGTTCTCGCTCGGCAATGCGCGCGAGCCGCGCTGGCTGATCACGAGCCCCGAGTACCAGATGAAGCGGCTCCTGAGCGGCGGGCTCGAGCGCATCTACCAGCTCTGTCGCTGCTATCGGCGCGGCGAGGAGGGCTCGCGACACCAGCCCGAGTTCACGATGCTCGAGTGGTATCGCGCGCTCGCGGGCTCGGACGACGTGATGCGCGACACCGAGCAGATGGTCGCGCACGCCGCGCGCACCGTGCTCGGCACGACGCGGGTCGAAGGAGAGCGCGGCGCGATCGAGCTCGCGGCTCCGTGGGAGCGACTCACCGTCGACGAGGCGTTCGAGCGCTACGCGGGCGTGCGCGTCGCGGACGTGCTGCCGGACGAAGAGCGCTTCTTCCGGATCCTCACCGAGACGATCGAGCCCGAGCTCGGTCGTGCGCGCCCGGTGTTCTTGATCGAGTGGCCCGCGAGCATGGCATCGCTCGCGCAGCTGCTGCCGAACGGGCGCGCCGATCGGTTCGAGGCGTTCGTCGACGCGATGGAGCTCTGCAACGGGTTCGGCGAGCTCACCGACGCGGTCGAGCAGCGCGCGCGCTTGCAGCACGATCAGCGCGCGCGTGAGGCGCGTGGTCTGCCGGTGTATCCGCTCGACGAGCGCTTCCTCGCCGCGCTCGAAGAAGGCATGCCGCCGAGCGGCGGCAACGCGCTCGGTGTCGATCGGCTCGTGATGCTGCTGCTCGGAGCGCGCGACATCGACGATGTCGTCGCGCTCTCCGCGGCGCGGCTGTGATCCTCGCTCCGACATCCGCGATGAAGGCGAGCGCTCCTGGTGGTCATTCCCTCTGCACCAGGAGGTTCGGATGCGTGGAGTCTCGCTTCGTGTGCTCGCGGTGCTGCTCGGGATGGCGCTCACGTCGGCGTGCAGCGCGACGGTGGTCCGAGGCAGGAGCGCGGGGCACACGACGGTGGACGCACGGCGCGGAGACAGCCCGCGTCGCCTCGGTGTGCCCGCGGACTCGCGCTCGCGCAGCGGTCGCGGTGAGAGCCCGCCCGGCCACGCGCGGCGCGACGACGATCGCGGCCGCTCGCGCAGCGATCGCGGACAGAGCCCGCCGGGCCGAGGTCACGGGCGCGGCGGACGCGACGACCGCTGATCGCGCGACGACGATCCGATCGCACGCGAGCCACACCCAGGGCAGCGAGTTGTAACGAGGCGGCGTGCGCCACACGATGGATCGTCGTGGTCTCGAAACACAGCGACGTGATCGTGGCGATCGTCGCGCTGCTGACCTGCGGCTGTGGGGGCTCGCTGCAGGTCCGCGCGACGGTCGAGACTCCGCCAGAGCTCCCGATCCGCGTGTTCCCCGAGGTCGCGATCGTGCACGGCACGGCGCCCGAGGACTTCGACGTCGCCGACGCGCTCGCGCATCACCTCGCCGCGAGCGCGCGCGACGGACTGCGCGTGGAGCACGTCGACGAGGACGGGCTCGAGCGACGTCGCGCGAACGGCTCGTTCGGTCCCGCGAGCGCGATCATCCGCGTCGACACGCACGTGGTCGAGACCGCGCGGCCGTCGTTCCTCTCGCGGCCAGACACCGTGTGCACCACGTGGGGGTGCAACACGGTGCGACGATCGGTGGTCGAGGATCTGCCCGTCGTCGTCGGGCGCGTGATGCTGCGCGTGAGCGAGGCGCGCACCGATCGGCTGCTGCAGGAGCTGACGATCGAGGAGCGCGAAGAGGGCTCGGATCCGCTCTCGATGCGCATGCGCATCGTCGAGCGGCTGCGGCGTCGCGTGATCGGCGCGGTCGATCCCGGCGAGCGACAGCTCGACGTCGAGCTCGTCGACGTCGACGACGCGGAGGTGCGCGCGGCGCTGCAGGCGGTGCGCGAGGGACATCCGCGCGAGGCGCTCGCGACGCTCGAGCGCGTCGTCTCGCGGCGCACGTTCGAGCAGCGCAGCGACGAGCAGCGCGCGCGCGTGATGTTCGATCTCGGTCAGGCGCGGCGGCTCGCGGCGCGCGCGTCGGGTGAGCCCGACGTGGACTCGCGCCTCGAGGTCGCGGAGCGCACGATCCGCGACGCGCTGATGCTGCACCCCGAGGCGACGTTCGCGCGCGCGCTCACGCAGCTCCGCGAAGAGCGCGCGGCCCGGGAGCGCATGCGCGCTCACCGGGCCGCTGCTTCGCACAACTTCGCGCTCGATCGTGGGCCCGCGGTGCCTCCCGCGCCGCCGGGCTACTCCGCGCTCGCGCCGTCGCGACCGCGGTGAGCGATCAGAGCCCCGTCGCGATCACCGCGTAGAAGAAGTTCAGGCACATCTCGTCCTGCGTGCCCTCGCCCCACGTGACGGTCTCGTCGCGCTCGCTCGTGTCGTACGTGCACGTGATCCGCATCGAGTCGAGCGACGAGATGCGGATCGGCTCCTCGTAGAAGTACGCGAGCTGCCAGTTGAAGTCCCAGCGCGGCACGTCGATCAGGCACTGCTCGGCGCCGGCGTTCGCGATGTGATCGACCTGCAGCTGCCTGCCGAGCGTGTGCATGTGCGGGAACATCCCGTAGATCGTGATCGGCAGGTTGATGCCGCGCGTGAAGTCGGAGAGGTCGACGGTCTCCGACGTCGACACCGACGACATGCGCGGGCCGATCGACATGTCGTAGTCGCCGAGCGGGATGATGCGCGCGCGCGTCGCGCTCGGTGCGGTCTGCAGCTCGACGCTCGTCTGATCGGGCTCGTTGCCCGCGAGCAGGTTGTAGTGGACCTGGATGATCAGGGGCAGGCCGCCCGTGAGCTCCACGCCCGTGCCTTCGGGGAACGTCGTCGCGCCACCGCCCGGCGCCCAGAGCACGACCGGGAACGCGTTGACGTTCGACGCGCCGAAGCACGTGTAGCCGGGGCCCGCCTCGTTCGCGTCGAGCTGGCGCGCTTCGTTCGCCGCGTCGGCGTTCGTGGGCGCGTAGACGATCACGTGATGCACGATCGGCGCGTTGCCGGGGTGCACCTCGTAGCCCGTGAGGAACGTGGTCGCGTCCGGCCCGTCGACCACGAAGCAGCGGTAGTCGTCGGTCGAGGAGTCGTCCGGCGTGTAGACCTCGGTCTGGATCATCGAGACCGTGCCGGTGAGCTCGGGGAGCGGAGGCACGGTGGGCGGCGGCGTCGCGGGATCGCCCTCGGGCTCGCCCTGCTCGTCCCACGCGGCGAGCGTCGCGATCTCGCGATCGGTGAGCCAGCGCGCGTCGCGCCACGTGTGGCACTCGCCAGAGTTGTCCGCGAGGAACGGCGGCATGATGCGATCGCGCGTGACCTCGGCGATGCGCGTCGCGAACGTGCGCGCGCTGTCGTAGCTGTCGAGAACGAGCGGCGCGACGCCGCGACGTGACAGCTGACGCAGTTCTCCGCGAGGATCGGCCGGACGTGGCCGTAGTAGGTCACGTCGCCGATCGGGCCTGCGTCCTCGTCGCCCGGGTCGCCGCCACCGTCGACGCCACCGTTGCTGGCGTCCACGCCGCCGGTGCCGGCGTCGGTGTCGGTACCGCTCGCGTCGTCGTCACCGCACCCGGTGAGCGCGAGCAGAGCGCCCGCGAGCACGAAGGTCGATCCCACCCTGAGCCGAGTCATCGCTCCACCTCCACGTACCCCACGCGCACGCTAGAGGAGTTGAAGGGTGTTCAACAAGGCTCCGAGGTGAGATGTCGAGACGTGGCGATGCGGCGCGCCCTGCGATACGAAGGCCGCCGTGAAAGCGGTGCGCGCGACGCTGCAGACCCTCGCGGTGCTGCTCGGTCTCTGGGCGGTGCTGGCGATCGTCGGGCTCGTCGCGGGCGTGCTGCCCTTCGCGGGGCTCGGGGGTGAGACGGCGAGCGACGCGCCGATCGAGAGCGCGGACGCGGGCGTCGCCGAGGTGGACGCCGCCAGCGAGGTCGATGCCGCCGTCGTCGAGGCGGACGCGGGGGCGCTCGAGATCGACGCGGGCCCGCCCGCGCCCGTGCTGCCGCGCTTCCGCCGCGATCGCTGGATCGTGTGCCCCGAGCCGGCGATTGCGCCCTCGCTCGCCGCGATCGATCTGATCGGCGACGCGCACGCGGAGCTCGCGGTCGGGTGCGGCGATCGCTGGGAGATCATCGCGATCACGAACGACGTGCCGCTGCGCGTCGCGCGCGTCGACGCGCCCACGAGCGACGCCGAGTCGGCGCCGATGGCCGGCGCTGCGCTCGCCGCGGACTTCGACGCGGACGGCGCGCGTGATCTGATCCTCCCGCTCGCGTTCTACGGCGCTGGCAGCGCGACGCGCGGCGGCGGGCTCTACGTCGTGCCGCGCGATCGCTTCGGCGGGTTCGACAACCCGCGCGTGCTCGCGCCGATCGCGGCGGTCGGCGTGGTCGCGGGCCTCGTCGACGAGGGCGACGCGATCGATCTCGCGGTGGTGCACCGCGCGAACCCGTTCGCGCGCCTGCCGAGCGAGGTCTGGGTGTTCGCGGGCGGCGCGTCTCCGGCACGACGTGCGGTGCTGCGCACCGCGGTCGGCGCGCAGAGCGCGGGCCTCGTCGATCTCGATCGCGACGGCAAGCTCGACGTGATCGTGACCTCGCCCGACGAGGGCCGCGCCGACGTCTTCTTCGGGAGCGGCACCGGCCCCTTCCCGCGCCACCACACGCTCACGATCCCCGGCGCGTCGGGCGTCGCGATCGGCGACGTCGACGGTGACGGCGCGAACGACGCGCTGATCGAGGCGAGCGGCGTCGTCGTGGTGCGCGCGCGACGCGCGAGCGAGGGCGAGCTCGAGGTCACGCGCATCGACGCCGCGCCGCCGACCGCGCGCGAGATCACGACCGCGCAGCTCGACGACGATGCCGCCGCCGAGATCGTCGCCTGGGACCACCCGCGCCTCGTCGTGATCGACACCAACGCGGACGGCGCGTTCGAAGCCCTCACGCGCCTCGAGCTCGGCCCCGGTGAGCTCGGCCCGCGCCGCCACGTGCTCGCCGACGTCGACGGCGATGCGACGCCGGAGCTCGTGCTGCTCGGCGTGAGCGCGATCGACGGAGTGCGCTCGCTCGAGCTCGTGATCGTCCCGAGCGCGGAGCGAGGCGTCGTCGACGTCGGCGATCGCCGCGACGTGAACGACGCCCCGCTGCGCCTGCGCGTCCCGCTGCCCGACGCGCAGGCCCCATGATCACTCGGCGGCGACGATGCGCATCACCTCGCCCGTCACGAGGTACACGGTGTAGAGCTCGCCGTCCTCGTCCTCGCCGAACGAGACGAGGCCATAGCTCGGCAGCGCCGTGCGCTCGAGGCCCGGCACGGCTTCGGGCCCGCGCGTGATCTCTCCGTCGCAGTAGCGAAGCCCACGCACGTACTCGTCGGCGCTCGAGTCACCGTAGAAGTAGACGCCCCGCAGTCCGGGGATCGCCGAGCCTCGGTAGACGTAGCCGCCGACGATCGAGATGCCGTCTTCGTGCGTGTACTCCGCGACCGGCGGATGGTGCGTCGTGCCGGCCACCAGGTTACGCCCGTTGCGGTTCGGCGACTCGCGCGAGCCTTCGTAGATCGGCCAGCCGAAGTTCACACCGGGTGCCGTCTCCGAAGTGACCACGCTGATCTCCTCCCAGGTCTGGTTGCCCACGTCGCCGACCCAGAAGTCGCCGTTCTCGCGGTCGAACGAGAAGCGCCACGGGTTCCTCAGGCCGAGCGCCCAGATCTCGCTGTCGGCGAACGGGTTGTCGGCGGGCACCCGCGCCTCACCCGGGGCGCTCACGTCGAGACGGAGGATCTTGCCGAGCAGGCTCGAGAGGTCCTGCGCGCGGTTGTTGGGGTCGCGCTGGAGCCCGCCGTCGCCGATGCCGGCGTAGAGGTAGCCATCCGGACCGAACGCGAGCATGCCGCCGTTGTGGTTCCCCGCGTCGTCCGGGATCGACACGATCTCGGTGACCTCGTCCTCCGCCACGTCGGGAACGCTGCTGCGCGATCCCTCGGCGATGACGTTCCGCCACGGCGCACCGTTCGGCGTGTACGCGATGAAGAACCGACCGTTGGTCTGGTACTGCGGGTGGAACGCGAGGCCGAGCAGCCCCCACTCGTCGCCGCCTACGGGTGCCCTCGCGCCGAGACGACTCGCGACGTCGAGGAAGTCCGCATCCAGCACCGCGCCGTCGCGAACGATCCGGATCCGGCCGCCGCGCTCCACCACGTAGAGGTCGGTCGAGCCGGGCGGCTGCGTGACGTACAGCGGCGACGAGAACGTCTCGCTCGTCACCGGGACCATCGTCAGCGCGGGGATCGGCGCGTCGCAGTCGACCGCGGGCGCGCCGGAGTCCGGAGCGCCCCCGTCCGCGCCGGCATCGGTGCGGCCGCCATCGGTCCCGGGTGTCGCGGCGTCCTGCTGCGACACCGGCCCGGCGTCCGAAGGATCGTCGTCTCCGCCGCCGTCGCCGCACGCGACGACGAGTGCGGCATGCGCGAGCACCGCCCACAGTTTGCGAGTGATCATCTGCGCATCCTACTCGACGTCCCTTCAGGCGAGGACCCGGCCGGACGCGCCTCGAGCCACGGGGAGCGCTCAGCGTGCACACGTCGCAGCGAACGTCTGTGCGTGCGCCGACGATCGTGCGCCGGCGTCCTCGACGATCCACGCGACCGCCAGCCATGGCGTGGACCCCGGGCTCGCGTCGAGCGCCAGCGACGCGATCCGCGCGCCGTCGGGCGCCGTACCGAGCGCGATCTCGCGCCCGCCGGAGGGCGCGTCGAAGGGCGCACGATTGCCCCGGAGCACGCGGAGCATCACGCGCTCGCGTCCGTCAGCGCCACGCTCGGCGCTGAGCACCACCGCGCGGCCCCCGAGGACGTCGACGTCCGCATCGAGCACCCGCGCGGCACCAGTGACGAGCTCGGCGCTCTCGCCGACGGCACGGCAGGCCCAGCGATCGCAGTCGACCTCCACGAAGCGCACTCGATCGTCGACGGGATAGGTCAGCCAGCCACGCGCCGGCATCGCGTCGCTGCCCGGTGCGACGAACGCCGCATCGATGTCGCCGGTGCGACCGGGCGTCCGCATCGTCCCCGCCGACGCGCCACTCGCCGAAGCGTGCCACCAGACGATCTCGCCGAAGCTCGAGCCCGCGACGAGCACGTGCTCACCGATCCGAGCGAGGCGCGTGCCCTCGTCCGCGTCGCCGACCTCGGCGTCGACGTCTTGGTAGACGTTGACGTAGAGGTCCTGTTCGAGGGCGACGAGCCCCGTCGATGCATCCGCGCGCTGCTCGCGCACGACGTGCACCACGTCGGTCATGACGCTCGACGGCAGGTACGCGGCCGGCGCGGTGCGCCGCCGGCAGCCCGAGCTCACACCGGTCAGCGCGGCGGCACGATCGCCGTCGCCTTCGAGCATCGTGATGGCCCGTGCGAGCCCACCCGCCTCCGCCAGCACGACGCCGATGATCGGCACCACGCCGGACATCTCTCCGCGTGTGTCGAACGCGACGCTCTCGACCGCGCCGGATTCGGGACAAGCCTGGCGCGCAGCGTCGGTGAGCGAGACGTCGGTGCGCGCGTCCAGCCGCTCGACCTCGAAGCGGTGGAGCAGCGCGGGCGCGGAGCCCTCCCCCATCGTCGCGACGAGCGCGACCGGCGGGCTACCGGCCGCGCGGCGTACGTCGACGGCCAGCGCGGGACGGAGCACGACTCCCTCGCGAATCGTCTCACTGCCGCTCGAGCGGGCACAGAACACGCACCGCCGGGCGACGCACTCCACGAGCCCGGGGGCATCGCAGTCGAGCGCGGTCTCGCACTCGGGCGCGCTCGGCGGCCCTGCGTCGCCCACCGCGGCGTCGTTCGCCGCGGCGTCCGCCCCCGCATCGCCCGTCGTCGGCCCGCCATCCGCGCTGACGCAGGTGCCGGTGTCCGTCGGCGTCGTCCCGGCGGGACAGACGCATCGCCCTTCGTCCGCCGACCACCGGAGCTCCCCGCACGCGTAGCCACCGCACCCGATGGAGAGCAGCGCCGTGAGCGCGACCGAGAGCCCCTTCGTTCCCCTCATGTGAACCTCCCGCGCCGCTTCTCGACCCGACCCGCACCCCGGTTGCCGCAGTGCGCGCTCCACCGGATCCAACTCCCGACTCGAGCTGGAGCGCGGGCGCTCGACCCGAACCAGCTCGCGAGTCGAATCCGGTCGTGCGCGCTCGACCCCATCCAGCTCGCGAGTCGAATTCGGTCGTGCGCGCTCGACCCATCCAGCTCGCGAGTCGAATTCGGTCGTGCGCGCTCGACCGATTGTTCTGATTTCGCTCGACGGCCTCCTCAGGCGTCGTCGACGTCGGGGACCGGCGTGTCGGGACCGCCCGCTTCGCCGGCCTCGCTGGGCGGCCGCGTCGCGGCAGCCGCGCGTGCTTCGGCGATCGGAGCGAGCGCCATGCGGATCGCCGCCGCCGCCTCGTCGCTCACGTCGTCGTAGACATCCGCGAGCCGGAGCGCGTACGCGCCGATCGCTCGATGCACGGCGCGCATCGCCTGGAGCACGTCGGCGATCGGCGGCTCGGGAGGCGCGTCGCCGCGCATGCCGAGCGCGACGCCGAGCGCCTCGTGAGTGTCCCGCACCGCGCGGAGGAACGCCGCGCCCGCGAGCCGTTCGAGATCGCGCGCGAGCCCCTCGGCTTCGACGAGATCGAGCTTCTGCTGCTGCACGGCCCACTGCGCGGGGAGCGCCAGACGCGTGAAGTCCAGGCGCGTCGGCAAGAGCAGCGCCATCAGCTCCGCCGCGCGCGCCTCCGCGCCGATGCCGCTCCACGCCTCGAGCCGCGCGAGCAGCGAGGCCCACGCCGCGTCGCTCGCGAGATCGAGCGGGCGCACCTTCGTGCGGCCCTTCTCGCGACGTTCGGCATCGTCGCGCGCGGCCCACGCGCGCTGGAGCTCGAGCACCGCGGCGCGCAGCGTGCGCGCCTTCGATCGGACGCGCGCGAGCGCGTCGCGGTCGCGCGCATCACGCGGCGCGGGGACCCGCGCGAGGAGCTTGACGGCCAGCGCGACGGTGCTTGGGGCATCGAGGATCGGCGCACGCAAAACAGCGCCATCGAGCTCGGGGCGATCGAGGATGTCTGTGGGCATGGAATCACCTCCGCGCGCAGCGGAGCACCAGGAGGCGCGCGCTGTCAAACACCGCTAGGCTCCGTGGTGATGACGCGTTCCGCGCGCGCGATGTCGTACGGGGCGGCGGTGTCGCTGCTCGCGCACCTGGCGATCGCGTGGCTGCTCCCGACGCTCTCGGCGACCCGCACCGACGCGGCGGACGCGCCGGCAGAGCTCGCGATCGACGTGCGCTTCTCGGACGAGGCGGGCGACGGCACCGCCGTGCGCGTGCCGGGCGCGGCGACGCCGCTCGAGCCGGGCGGCGCCGATCCCGAGCACAACGTCGACGCGCGCGATCGCGGTCAGGGCGGCGATCGCACCGGCGCGCAGCGCGTGATCCGCCTGCTCCCGCGCGCCGATCAGGTGACGCTGAGCGACGCGCCGATGAACGCGCTCGGCGTCGGGCAGACCCAGCGCATCGAGACTGCCCGCGATCGCGCGACGCGCGAGGATCGACGCGCGACGCCGCACCCCGCCGACGATCCGTTCCTCGCGTCGGGCGACGGAGAACACCCGGAGCGCAGGCCCGTCGCGCGCGTCGACGCCGCGCCGGGCGCGCGTGTCGCGCCCGAAGCAGGCACGCGCGGCGCGCCGATCGCAGGCAGCGAGCGCGTCGTGACCGCGGACTCGGGATCGACGCGCGGCGGCACGAACGAGGGCGCGCTCACGACCGAGCCGAGCGGTGCGGCGAGCGACTCGCCGGGGCGCGGGATCGTCCGAGGGCGTGGCGCGCGCGCGACGGAGAGCGCGCGCGTCGCGCTCGGGCGTCCGACCGTCGACGAGGCTGCCGCGGCCACGCCCTCGGAGTCGCGCGATGCGCGCGTGCGCGACGACACCGACGCCGAGCTCCTCGCCGCGCGGATGATGCAGTCGGTCGTCGAGTCGACGCAGCGACGCGGCGAAGAAGACGGCGAAGGGCGCGGTGGCGCGCGCGGCCTCGGCGCGCCGGGCACGGGCGGAGGACGTCGGGAAGGCGGACGCGCGCGCGCGCTCGGCCCCGGCGACGGCGCGTACGACGCGCTCGACACGAGCGACGGTCGCTATCGACGCTGGTTCGTCGAGACGCGGCGGCGCATCGAGAACGCGATGGTGTTCCCGCGCGAGCGCGCGATGCGGATGGACCAGGGCACGAGCGTGGTCGAGCTCGTCGTGCGGCGCGACGGAACGCTCGCGCGCGCGCCGCGCGTCGTGCGCTCGAGCGGGTTCGACGACTTCGACGGCGCGGCGATCGCCGCGATCCGGAGCACGATTCCCTTCTCGCCGCTGCCCGACGATCTGGTGCCCGGGCGCGAGAGCCTGCGCATCCGGATGCCGCTCGAGTTCTCGAACCCGATGGTGCGTTGATCGTAGAGTCGCGCGGTGCGCGTCCTGGTCCCGCTCGCCGGCGTCGTGCTGATCGCGCTGCACGCGTCGCTCTACGCGGGCTACGTGATCGACGACGCGTGGATCTCGTTCCGCTACGCGCGTCACCTCGCGCACGGGCTCGGGCTCGTGTTCAACGAGGGCGAGCGCGTCGAGGGCTACACGAATTTCCTCTGGGTCGTGCTCGCGGCGCCGTTCACGTCGATGCGCGTCGAGCGCGTGATGGCGGGCATCGGGCTCGCGTGCGCGTGCGCGACGCTGGTCATCGCCGTGCTGCGCGCGCGCCGCGACGATCCGAGCGCGCGCTTCGCGGGCGTGCCCACGGCGCTCGGTCTCGCGTGCATGCACGGGCTCGCTTTCCACGCCGTCGGAGGGCTCGAGACGCCGCTCTATGCGCTCCTCGTGCTCGTCGCGTCGCTGATGCTCGCGGACGGGCGCGCCCTGCCCTTCGCGATCGCGACCACGCTCGCGTTCCTCACGCGCCCCGAGGCCGCGCTGCTCGGGCTCGGCGGCACGCTGTTCCTGGCGCATCGCTCGAAGCGCGACGGCGCGCTCGCGCTCGGCGCATTCGTGCTGCTCGTCACGCCGTACCTCGTCTTCAAGCTCGCGTACTTCGGCGCGCTCCTGCCCAACACGCTGCACGCGAAGCCGCCGGGGCTGGTGAGCGGCGCGCGGTATCTCGCGCGCGAGCTGCTCCCCGCGATCGCGCTCGTCGTCGCCGCGATCGTGGGCGCGCGGACGAACGAGCGCCATCGCGTGCTCGTCGTGATCGCGCTCGCGTTCCTCGCGGCCGTGCTCCTCGAGGGCGGCGACTGGATGCCCGGTGGGCGCATGATCGTGCCCTGGCTCGCGCCGCTCTTCGTCGCCGCGGATCGCCCCATCCGCGCGCTCTTCACGAGCACGCATCGCGCGCGCGTGATCGCCATCGTCGCGGTGCTCGCGATCGTGCCGTGGCAGATCGCGCGCAGCGCGGAGCTCGTCATGGGCACCCGCGCGCGCGTCCCGATCGACGCCGCGCGCATCGAGCTCGCGGATCGCCTCGCGCACGAGGACGTGCGCTCGATCGCGCTGCTCGACATCGGCCTCGTCGGATGGCGCGCCGAGCACGCGCGCATCGTCGATCTCGGAGGGCTCGTCGATCGCACGATCGCCGCGTCACCGGGCCCGCACGGCGCGAAACGCGCCGATCTCGACTACCTCGAGTCGCTCGCGCCGGAGGTCGTGATCCTCACGTCCGCACGAGACGCGACGCGCGATGCCGAAGGACGCGTCCACGTCGGCGCGCGCTTCGTCGCCGAGCAGCACCTCGAAGAGAGCGCGTGGCTGCGCGAGCACTACGAGCACGTCGAGACGCGCACCCCCGCGCGCGTCTACCGCATGCACGTCTTCCGACGACGTCTCGACTAGCGCATCAGCAGACGACGCCAGTCGGGCGGCAGGTCGAGATAGCCCTCGCCGTGCAGGTAGTCGTAGAGCGCGTCGTTGATCGCGCCGCAGATCTCGGTGTGGATGCGCGGGTCCTGCACGAAGAGCAGCGTCGCGTCGCGGAACTGCTCGGTCGACTGCGACGCGCGCCGCGTGATCGGCTCCTGCACGTTGAGCACGAGGTGCTCGAGGAATTTCCGATCGAACACCGCGCGGAAGCCGTGGAACTTCTCGGCGGTGATCTTGTATCCGAGGTCGTGATCGTGGGCGACGCGCGACTCGCGCACGACCTCCCAGCAGAACTCGCCGAGGTTCTTCGGGAACACCTCGAGGAAGAAGTGCGTGAGCACCTCGCGATAGATCGCGAGCAGCCGCTCGAGCTCGGGCGTCGTCTTCGAGAGGAACTCGTTGCAGAGCTGGCGCTGGAAGCTCTGCAGCTTCTCGATCGCGCGGTCCCGCACCGCGGGCTCGCTCACCGGCATCGACTCGAGCTCTGCGAGGATGTCGATCTCGTGCTGCTTGAGCGCGAAGTAGAGCGCCTGCTCGGGCCACGTCGCCGCTGGCAGCTCGCGCCCGTCCTCGGCCAGGCGCGCGTAGAGCTCGGAGTTGAAGAAGAGCTGCGTGATGCGGCGCTGCACCTCTTCGAGCTTCCGCGTGAGGAACCCCGAGCGCTTCTTCGAGAACAGCTTCTCGAGCAGCTCGCGCAGGTTCTGGATCAGCTCGATCTCGACCTCACCCTGCGGTCGCGTGCCCGCCTGCGCGCTCGCGAGCGCGCGCAGCTCGGCGACGACCTGATCGGTGATCGCGTCGAGCTCCGCGTTCGTCTTCAGCTCGGCGTTGTAGTACTGCACGCGCGCGCGCAGCTGCTCGTCGCGCAGCCGCAGCGCGGCGCCGGCCTGGAGGATCATCGCGCGCGTCGATCCCGGCGGCGCTTGCGACGCCGCTTGCGCGAACGGCTGCGGAGGCGGAGGAGCCGGCGCCGCTTGCGCCGCACCACCACGCAGGCCCGCGAGCGGCGGAGGAGGCATCCTCGGGATGGCGCGCGGCGGGAGCGGCGGTGGCACGCGGGCGGGAGGCTTCTCCATACGTGCGCCGATGGTACATCGACGCGTGGTCGCCCCGTGCGCCTGCGCGCGGTCGCCGACAGACTTCACGGTGATGAGTCGGCGTACGTCGGACATCTCGCCCGAACGCGCAGCATCGCTGTCGCGCCACCGCACCTTCCGTTGGAACGACGGAGTCGACGTGAACGTGTACGACGCGGTGGAGACGTGTGACGAGGGCCTGCGCTGGTATCGCTGGTCGCATCGCTTCGGCGAGCGCGGCGGTCGCGTGGACGAGGCCCTGCAGACGTTCGACGCGTTCCTCCGCGACGGCCCGCTCCGCCCGGCGCCCGCGACCACGGTCTCCGCGATCCGCGCGTGGATCGACACGAACGTCGCACACGACTGATCGAGGACGATGCGACGACGACGCGTGGTGCTCCCGTCCGGCCTCGAGGTGCACGTCCGTGCGCCCGAAGGCGCGGTGCGCGACGACGACGTCGTCGACGGCACACGCCTGCGCTTCGGGCGTGCGATCGCGACGCTCCTCGCGCCCGGCGTCGTCGAGGGCGCGGACGTGCTCGCCCTCGCGATGCGCGACTTCCACGTGCTGCGCGACCTGCTCCTCCGCACCGGCGCGATCGCGCCCGAGCCCGACGACGACGCCCGCTGTCGCAACTGCGACGCGCCGCTCGCGTTCGATCCGCGCGAGCTCGATCCCATCGAGCTCGAGACCGCGCACGCGAGCGCGCCCTCGCCTTCCCTCGATCCCGCGCCGCTCCCGAGCCCGGTGCGCCTCCCGCGCGGCGGCATCGCGAACGAGATCACGATGCGCCCGGTCACGCTTCGCGAAGCACGCCCGCTCCTCGAGGCGCTCGCGCGAGACACGCCGTATCGAGTAACGCCGCGCCTGCTCACCGCGATGGGCGTTCTCGCGCTCGGTACGCTCGATCGTCCGGTGCTGATGGCGCGCGTGCTCGGTCGCGCGAGCGATGCCGTGTGGGCCTCGGTGGAGCAGCGATACCTCGAGCTCAACGCGGCGCCGCCGCTCGTCGCGCCCCTCGCGTGTCCGGCGTGCGGCACGCTGCACGAGGTCGTCGTGCCCACGCCCGACGAGCTCGATCCCGACGCGACGCGCACCGAGCGCGACACCGGCGCGCCGTTCCTCTCGGAGCACGAATTCGAGCGGCTCGTCGAGCGCCTCGCGCCGGCGATCTACGAAGCGCGCGGCGTGCGCATCGAGGCCGTCCCGCCGCGTGTCGAGCCCGGCGTGCCTGCGACCGACATCGCGGGTGAGCCGCTGCTCGGCAGCTACGAGCCTCGCCAAGAAGTGGACGCGGCCGGCTACACCCAGCTGGAATTCGTCGTGACGCTCTACTACCGGACCTTCCGCCGCGTGTGGGAGGACGAGGGCTCCTACGATGTCGAAGCCGAGATCCGCGAGACGCTCGATCACGAGCTCGAGCACCACCTCCATCACCTCGCGGGCCACGATCCGATGGACGCCGCCGAGCGCGCCGAGGCCCGCCAGGAGCTCCGCGCCCTCTACGGCGATCGCCGGCTCGCGAAGCTCGCGGCGCGGGAAGCGGCGCGCGATCTCGGTCAGTTCGTTCGCGTGACGTGGCCCTTCTTCGTGCTGATCGCGCTCGCGCTCGGCGCGGCGGCCGGCTTCGGATGGATTCGTTGGTGATGCCCCGATTGCGCAGCCTCCCTCCCTGGTCACAGACGGTCGGCTTTGACGCTGACGCCGGTCATCGCGTACGCTCGTACGAGCACGCCGGATGAATCCAGTGGCGGACGACTCGCTCGATTGGCTCGCCGGGCTCGGCCTCGTGGTGATCGAGGAGCGCCTCGACGGCTCCGCGCGCTCGATCGGCCCGGGCGGCGCGAGCATCATCGAGCGCTTCGACGTCGCGCTCGCGCGTGCGACGCACCTCACCGGCAGCGACGCGCGGCTGGGCGCGCTCATCCGCCAGGCACGCGCGAGCGGGGCCGCGATGGTCGAGCTCGCGGGCGCGCGCATCGGGCTGCACCGGCGCGGCGATCGCCTGCTCGCGATCGTCGTTCCGCAGGACCGCACCTCCGCGAGCATCGTGCACGAGCTCGCGAACGCGCTCACCGGCATCGCGGGCTGGACGCGCCTCGCGACGACCGCGGGCCCGATGCCGGAGCGCGCACGCTCGGCCGTCGAGGTGCTCGATCGCGCGACGAACGACGCGCTCGACACTGCGCGCACGCTGCTCGCGTCGCTCCAGGGGCACGCGGAGATCGGTGAAGGCAGCGACGTCTCGGACGTGGTCGGCGCCGCGATCTCGATGCTGCGCCCGCTCTCGGACGACAAGGACATCGTGGTGCGCGCGAAGCTGCCCACCGGGCTGCGCGCCGCAGCGCGTCCCGCAGAGCTCCGCGCGATCGCGACGAACCTGATCAAGAACGCGATCGAAGCGCTCGAGCCTGGCGGCGAGATCGTCGTCGCGGCGGACGCAGCCGACGATCGCGTCGTGCTCACCGTCGTCGACGACGGGCCGGGCATGGACGACGCGACGCTCGCGCACATCTTCGACCCGTTCGTGACGCACAAGGCGAGCGGCACCGGGCTCGGGCTCGCGTTGGTGCGCGACCTCGCGCAGGCGCGCGGCGGCGACGTGCGCGCGGAGAGTGGTCGCGGCCGAGGCGCGCGCTTCGTGGTGCGACTTCCCGCGCTGCTCGACGCGCGCGCGGAAGCGCGCGAGCGACGTCAGAACCTGCGCGGCAGCGGGGTGCGGCGTCGCTCGACCGCGCCGCTCAAGCGCCCGATCCGCGTGCTCGTCGTCGACGACGACGAGTCGCTCCGCGGCATGGTCACCGCGACGCTCGAGATCCGTGGCGCGAGCGTCGTCGCCGTGCCCGGCGTGCACGAGGCGATGGCCGTCGATCAGACCTTCGATCTCGCGCTCGTCGATCTCTCGCTGCGCGACGGTCGCGGCGACTGCCTCCTGGCGTGGCTCCGCGAGCAGCACCGCACGCACCGCGCGGTGCTCATGAGCGGCGCGCCGGTCACGCCCGACGAAGTGACCCACGCCGACGAAGTGCTCCGGAAGCCGTTCACGCTCGAGGATCTCGCGGAGGTCGTCGATCGCGTCGTGCGCGCCGGCGCGCGCGCCCCGCGCGATCGCTCGCGCGGGGCGTGACCGTCGATCACGGCGTGCGGAACAGCTGCAGCCCGTACTCGCCGTAGCCCGAGTACGCGAGCGCGCGCACGAAGAACGGGCCGGTCCAGCGCGGGCAGATGGTGTCCTGTCCGACGCCGAGCACCGGGAAGTTGTCCGTCGCGGTGTCCTGCGCGATCGGGTTCCCGTTCTCGTCGACGATGAAGAGATCGAGATCGCTCATCGTCGGCCCGCCCACGCCGATCAGCCGATAGCAGCGCCCCGCCTCGAGCACCGCCTCGAAGCTCTCCTCCTGACCCTGCTGCAGGTAGCCGTGATACAGCGGCGTGTCCGGCACCATGTCGGGCGCGAACTGCTGGTAGCGAACGTTCATGTGCTGCGCGACGAAGTCGGGCGCCGCGGGCGCGCCCTGCGCCGGCGCACCGACGACGTACACGGTCTGGCCGCCCGACGTGGCACCGCCCTGCGACACGTCGACCTGCACGCGCTCTTCGGTGCGACGACGACCGCACCCCGAGGCCACCAAGAGAACTGTGAGAGCGCCCAGCACCGTCACGATTCGTCTCATCCGATTGCTCCCTCCTCCAGCCCCGCAGGATTCCGCCCAGGACCGTGGCGCGATTCTGCGATAACCTGCCCGCGTCGCGGAAGCGCTCCGATCGATGGCGAAGAACGTCCCGCACCAGAGCGTCCCGACCGGCTCGGTCGAGACGTTCCCGACCTTCGGCGACGACGCGACGGATCCCACGCCGGGCCTCGTGCTCGTCTACTCGCGTCTCCACCGACAGCTCCCCTCCGCGGTCGCGTTCGTCGATCCGCTGACGACGATCGGTCGCGAGGCGGACAACGACCTGTCGATCCCCGAGCCCGCGGTGTCGCGCTACCACGCGGTCGTCGAGCGTCGCGAGGACGGCTGCTGGCTCATCGACAAGGGCTCGACGAACGGCACGATCGTCAACGGCGCGCGCACCCACGGCGCGCGGCTCGCGTCGCAGGATCTCGTGCGCGTCGGGGACGCGGTGTTCCGCTTCGCCGATCGCGGCGTGCTCTCGTACAGCGCGTACCGCCTCGACGGCAGCGTGATCGCCGCGATGCGCCCGGTGCGCCACGCGATCCGCTCGCAGCTCGTCGGCGGCTGCCAGATCGATCTGCTGCTCGAGCGCGTCGAGAAGGTCGCGAAGACCGGCCTCGCGTGCGTGATCCACGGCGAGAGCGGCACCGGCAAGGAGCTGCTCGCGCGCACGATCCACGACGCGAGCGAGCGCCGCGGCCCGTTCCAGGCGATCAACTGCGCCGCGCTGCCCGCGAACCTGATCGAGAGCGAGCTCTTCGGCTATCGCAAGGGCGCGTTCACCGGCGCGACGCAGGACAAGCACGGCCTCGTCCGCGCCGCGCACCTCGGCACGCTCTTCCTCGACGAGATCGGCGACATGCCGCTCGAGGCCCAGGCGAAGCTGCTGCGCGTGCTCCAGGAGCGCGAGGTGCTGCCGATCGGCGCGACGCAGCCCGAGCGCGTCGACGTGCGCGTCGTGTGCGCGACGCACCGCACGCTCGAGGCCGAGGTCGCGGCGGGGCGCTTCCGCGGTGATCTGCTGGCGCGCCTCCGCGAGTTCTCGGTGCGCATCCCGCCGCTGCGCGAGCGACGCGAGGATCTGCACCCGCTCGTGCTGCACTTCCTGAAGCGCGCGGGGCGCCCCGAGGCGACGGTCACGCTGCCGTTCATGCTCGGCCTCGCGCAGTACGCGTGGCCGTACAACGTGCGCGAGCTCGAGAGCGCGGTGAAGCTCGCCGTCGCGCTCTCCGACGGCCACGACATCGACGTGCGCCACCTGCCCGAGACCGTGCAGCACGCGCTGCGACAGCCGCCCGCGGCGAGCCGTCCCGTCGCGCAGCCGTCGCTCTCGAGCCCGACCACGCAGCCGGACCGCGCGCGCTTCGCGGCCGCGGCCGCGCCGAGCTCGCGCCTCGGCACCCCGACCGAGGCCGAGCTCCGCGAGATCCTCGCGCGCCATCGCGGCAACATCGCGGCGGTGGGCCGCGAGCTCGGCAAGGAGCGCATGCAGGTCCACCGCTGGCTGAAGCGCTACGCGATCGACATCAACGACTACCGCGGCTGACGTCGTCCTACACCACTGCGTGCGTCCGCTCTCGCTTCACGCACGCACGGGCTGACGTCACTTCCTGCACGTGCGGGCGGACGCGCACGACGCACGCGCTCGATTTCCGCGACGTTTCCGCGGAGTCGCTGCGGGCACGAGCGTTGCGAATGGCGCGCGCCGTGCGCAAGTCGTTCCCACTGCGCCTGCTTGAACCGCCCCGAGCGGACGTCTACCCTCTCGCCTTCGGTGAGCCGGGGGAGGCATTCGTCTCCAAAGGCCGCGGGGTGAGCATGCAGCAGGGAACGAGCGGTTCGCAGTCCGCAGCATCCTCTCAGATCACCACGAACGCGACGCACGCGTCGCCACACGACCGACCCGTCCTCCTCGAGCGCCGCAACTTCTCGCACGCACCTCCGGTGATCGGCAGCGCGCCCAACGCGTGCGCCGGCCGCGAGAGCGAGATCGCGAAGCTCATGGAGAGCTATCGCCGCATCGCGCAGCACCGCGACCGCGAGCGCCTCGTGCTCCTGCAGGGCCCGGGCGGCATCGGGAAATCGCGCATCCTCGGCGAGCTGCGCGGGCGCATCCGCCTCGAGGGCGGCGTGGTGCTCGAGGGTCGCTGCGAGCCCGGCCGCGCGTTCGGTCCGTTCGCGGAGATCGTCGATCGCGCGCTGCGCTTCCTCGACGAGGTCGGCGTGGTGCCGAGCTCGGATCTCGACGGCCTCGCGTGTCGTGCGGGCTGTCATCGCCTCTGGCACCAGCACGGCGGGCCCGAGCCCGAGACGTCGAGCGCGATCGATCCCAACGGCGCGCCGCCGGAGATCGCGGCGTTCGAGAAGCGCCTGCGCTTCTTCGACGCGATCCACCAGCTGCTGCGCGACGTCGCGACGGTGCGCGCGCCCGTGCTCATCCTGCATCACCTCGAGCGCGCGGATCGCGGCACGCTCGAGCTGCTCTCGTTCCTGCTCGATCTCGCCGGCGATCACGGGAGCTTCGCGGGCCAGAACGAGCCGACCGCGCTGCGCATGATGGTGGTCGCGTCGCTGCGCGACGACGTCGCGCCGGCGCATCCCGAGGCGATCGAGACGCTGCGCGGACACGACGCGGCGGAGCGGGTCCCGGTCGGCGCGCTGGACGCGCAGGGCGTGCGCGCGTTCCTCACGAGCGAAGAGGCCATCGCGCGCGTCATCGAGCGCACCGGCGGCAACCCCGAGCTGATCGAGCTCCTGCTCGAGGCGGACCCGCTGACGCCGCGCGCGCGCATCGAGCGTCGCCTCGCGCGCCTCACGCCGATCGCGCGCGAGCTCGCGGGCGCGCTCGCCGTGCACGCGAGGCCAGCGTCCCTCGAGACGCTCGCGGCGATCGCGGGTGTGCCGATCGAGGCGGCGGCGCGCTCGGAGCTGCCGTCGTTCGATCTGCTCACGCGATCGATCGTCGACGGTCACGTGCTCTTCGCGTTCGAGCGCGAGAACGATCGCGAGACCTGCTACCAGCTGTTCTCGCCGCGCGAGCGCCGCGACCTCCACGCGCGGTGCATCGACGTGTGCAGCGCGCGCCTCGATCTGCAGGAGGCGGTTCGCCACGCGATCGCGACGGGCGACTTCGCGCGCGCATCGGATCTCGCGGTGGCGGCGGCGGCGTCACTCGCGGCGCGCCACGCGCACGCCGAGGCCGCGGCGCTGCTCGAGTCGCTGCTCCAGGCGAACTCGGGCGCCGGCAAGGGCGCGACCGAGCTCCCGCTCGTGATCCGCGAGGAGCTCGCGGATCTCTATCGCATCGCGGGCAACTACCGTGGCGCGCTGGTCCATGCGCGCGCGGTGCGCGACGCGCTGCCCGAGGATCCCGCGGCCGCACGCCGCGTGGGCTATCTGCTGACGGTTGCTGGCGAATTCGACGCGGCCGCCGAGCCGCTCGAGGCGGCGCGCCGGCTCGCGACCGCGCGCGTCGACGCGGGGCTCGCGACCGGCGCCGAGGTCGCCGAGGTCGAGGCCCAGCTCGCCGAGCTCGGCTACCAGCAGGGCAACTACGACGCCGCGCGCGAGTGGTCCGAGGCGGCGCTCGAGCGCGCCCGCGAGGCCGGCGCGCTGCGCATCGAGATCCACGCGCGCAACACGCTGGGCAAGCTCGCGCTCGCGCAGAAGAACCCCGCGGTCGCGGCGGAGCTCTTCGAGCAGAACCGCGTTCTCGCCGCGCGCTCGGGGCTCGGGCACCAGGAAGCGCAGGCGCACACGAACCTCGGCGTCGCGATGCTGCTGCGCCGCGAGCTCGGCGCCGCGGAGCAGGCGTGCAAGCGCGCGATCGAGGTCGCGACGCGCGCCAGCGACACCCGCGATCGCGCGATCGCGACCGAGAACCTCGCGGTGCTCGCGCACCTCGCGCGCGACTACCGCCGCGCGCTGTCGCACTACCACGTCGCGGTCGGGCTCCTGAAGCGCCTCGGCAATCGCGCGATGCTCGGTCGCGTCGCGAACAACCTCGGCGAGCTCTACCTCTCGCTCGGTGACCGGGCGCGCGCTCGTGCGCTCTCGGATCTCGCGGCGCACGTCAGCGGCACGAGCGGTCCGCCGCTCCGCACCGCGCAGCGCCTCCGCCTGCGTGGCCGCATCGAAGCGGCCGACGGCAACGTCGGGCTCGCGCGCCAGAGCTTCGAGAGCGCGCTCCTCGCGTTCCGCTCGCTCGGCGACGCGCGCGCCGCCGCGGATGCGCAGCTCGAGGTCGCGAAGCTCGCGCTCGCCGACGGCGACGTGCCGAAGGCGCGCGAGATCCTCGCGTCGCTGCCCGTCGAGGACGCGCCCCAGCGCGCCGCCGAGGTCGCGATCGTCGCGGCCGATCTCGAGCGCGCGGCCGGTGGCGAGACCGTGCTCTCCGCGCGTCGCGCCGTCGAGCTCGCGGAGAAGGCGGGCGACGACGAGCTCCTCCTGCCGGCGCTCGTGCGCTTCGCGCGCGCGCTCGGTGACGCGGGCGATCTCTCGCACGCGGCGCGCGTCCTCGAGCGCGCGCAGGACGTCGACAAGAAGCTC
This sequence comes from Sandaracinus amylolyticus, assembly GCF_000737325.1. Classification (NCBI taxonomy): domain Bacteria; kingdom Pseudomonadati; phylum Myxococcota; order Polyangiales; family Sandaracinaceae; genus Sandaracinus; species Sandaracinus amylolyticus. The sequence continues at coordinate 4,200,816 of NZ_CP011125.1, read as the reverse complement.
GGCGCGAACGTGCCCGAGGAGGCGCTCGCCGCGTGGCAGGAGCGCCCCGCGCGCATCGAGCTGATGCAGGTGCAGGCGAAGCTCGCGTCGGCGTGGGCCGCCACGTACAACGCTGGCGGCCGGCACGACTCGGTGCCGCCGCCGCGCGCGCTCGCACCGCGTGGTCGCCCGGTGATCGCGGAGACCGGCGCGAGCGACCCGCGCTTCGAGAAGTGGCGCAAGCGCTACCCGAACATCGCGGGCTCGTCGACGGCGGTCGCGAGCGTGATGTCGGTGCTCGACAAGGTCTCGAACTCCGACGCGATCGTGCTGATCCGCGGCGAGAGCGGCACCGGCAAGGAGCTGATCGCCGAGGCGATCCACAACAACTCGGCGCGCGCGACGAAGCCGATCGTCAAGGTCAACTGCGCGGCGCTCGTCGAGACGCTCCTGCTCAGCGAGCTCTTCGGCCACGAGAAGGGCGCGTTCACCGGCGCGCAGAGCCGCAAGAAGGGCCGCTTCGAGCTCGCCGACGGCGGCACCATCTTCCTGGACGAGATCGGCGACATCTCGCCCAAGACGCAGGTCGCGCTGCTCCGCGTGCTCCAGGAGCGCGAGTTCGAGCGCGTCGGCGGCACCCAGCCGATCCGGGTCGACGTGCGCATCGTCGCCGCGACGCACCGCGACCTCGAGCGCATGGTCCGCGAGGGCACGTTCCGCGAGGACCTCTACTACCGCCTGCGCGGCGTCACCCTCGAGATGCCGCCGCTGCGCCGTCGTCTCGACGACCTGCCGGAGCTCTGCGGACGCCTGCTCCAGCGCATCGCCGAGGAGCGCGACGAGACGGCGAAGCGGATGTCGTCGGCGGCGCTCGATCTGCTCGGCGGTCACCGCTGGCCGGGCAACGTGCGCGAGCTCGAGAACGTCCTGCGCTCGGCGACGCTCTTCGCCGACGGCGAGGAGCTCGTCCCCGAGGACTTCGCCGCGTTCGCCGACACGTTCCAGGCGCCGGACCCCGAGGTCGCGACGCTGCGCGCAGCGACGACGACCAGCGCCGGTGGCACGAGCCCCGGGACGATGGCGGTACTTGGAAGCGACTCCGTTCGGGACGACGCATCGAGCGCGGACGGAGAGGACGCACCGATCGAGATGCTCGTGTACGAGCGGGTCCGCGGCGGCGCGACCTCGCTCTTCGAGATGAAGAAGATGCTCGAGCGCGAGTGCATCGTGCGCGCGCTCGAGGAGACCAACGGGAACATCACCCGTGCCGCGGCGCTCTTGGGGATGAAGCGTCCGCGCCTGTCGCAGCTCGTGAAGGAGTACGAGCTCGGGGACTTGGGGAAGTAGGGGACCATGATCGAATCGAAACGCATTTGGGGAATCGTCCTCGCCGCGGCGCTCGCGGCGGGTGGTTGCGTCGGGAGCGGCGCACCGGGCGTGTCGTCCGATCAGCTCCTCGTGGACGAGGGCGAGGAGCTCGGCGCGATCGAGCCCGAGGCGTGCGAAGAGGCCGAGTCGGGCTGTGAGGGCCTGCTCGCGCGCGGCGTGCAGTTCGCGATCGTGTCCGCCGAGTTCGGGCTGATCGCGGCGGTCGAGTCGGATGGCGACGTCGTGTGCGTCGACACCGTCGAGGCCGTCGAGGAAGAGCTCTCGGAGAGCGGGCGCATCGACGAAGCGCACGACCTCGTCCGGGCGTTCGAGGCGTCGCTCACGCCCCCGACCGCGTTCAGCGTGCGCGCGGGCGATCCCGACCCGGAGCCGAACCTCGGCTTCCACCGGGTCATCCTGCGCGGCGATCCCGACCCGGAACCGAACAGCGTGCCCTGAGCCCCACCCCTCCTCCGAGCTCGATGAAGCCCGCGATTCCCGAGTGGAATCGCGGGCTTCGCAATTTCCGGCCGATCGTCCTTGCGCCGCTGCAGAGGATCCCGTAGTGGTATGACCACTCGACTGGCTAAACCAGTTGGGCTCTCGGAGACCGCATGGCCCCTGCCGATCCCCGCAAGCGCGCCGCCGTCGAGGCCGCGAACCGCATCCGCGACGAGATCCTCACCGGGCGCTACCCGTCGGGCTCGAGCCTGCCCGGTGAGCGCGAGCTCTCGGAGCAGCTCGGCGTCTCGCGCCTGACGCTCCGCTCCGCGCTCGCGCACCTCGAGGCCGAGGGCCTGGTGCGCCCGTATCACGGCTCGGGCACGCGCGTGCTCGACTTCCGCGAGCACGGCGGGATCGACCTCCTCGGGTACCTCGCGCGACTCGCGTTCGAAGGGCGCGTGGTGCCGATCGACGTGCTCGCGGATCTGCTCGAGCTGCGTCGCTCGGTGGCGGTCGACGCGGTGGGGCTCGCCGCCGAGCGAGCGACCGCCGAGGAGATCCACGCGATGCGCGAGCACCTCGCGATGCAGGCCGAGCTGATGGACCAGCCGCGCGCCTTCATGCAGGCCGACATCGCGTTCGCGCGGCGCGTCGTGCGCGCGACGCACAACCTCGCGTTCGAGCTCATCTACAACACGGTCGCGCGCACGCTGGAGAGCAACGCGGGCCTCGAGCTCGCGTTCTTCGCGAACGCGCCGCAGACGCTGCGCGTGTACGCGCGCTTGATCGACATCGTCGAGAAGCGCGAGGCCGAGCGCGCGCGGCGCGCGACGCGCGCGCTGCTCGAGCGGCTCGATCGCACGACGCTCTCGCGCGTCGGCGCGTTCCTCGGGATGACGGTGCGCGAGGGCGCGCACGACGGCGACACGGATCACGAAGCGGAGGAGGAGCTGCGATGAACGGGTGGGCGGCGCTGGTGCTCTCGAGCTTCGCGCCCGCGGACGACGCGGGCGGTCTGGTGAAGAGCGGCGACGAGATCGACTGGGGCGCGGCGTGGACGCGCTTCACGTCGACGATGAGCGCGAAGGGTCGGCTCGGCGCGTACGCGGGGCTGGTCATCTGCGTGTTCGCGCCGCTGCTCGCGATGGGGCGCTTCGCGACGATCGCGCGGCTCTCGATCACCGAGCGCGCGCGCGCGCTCGACGTGCTGCTCTCGCATCGCTCGTTCGCGATCCGCGAGCTCACGCTGCTGCTGAAGATCGTCGCGTGCATGGCGATCTTCCGGTCGAGCGCGGCGCGCGAGCGCAGCGGCTACGATCGTCCGGTCGGCTCCGCGAAGCTGCGTCTGCCGACGCTCGCGACGGAGGCGGCGTGATGGCGCAGCAACGCATCGACGACGCCGCGGACTTCGTCATCGTCGGCACCGGCGCGGGCGGCGCGACGGCAGCGCGTGTGCTCGCGGACGCAGGGCTCGACGTCGTGCTGCTCGAGGAAGGCCCCGAGATCCCGCTCGCGGATCGACGTCGCGAGGCGCTCGACGCGATGAGCGTCGCGGTGCGCGACATGGCCTCGCAGACGACCGACGGCATCCATCCGATCCCGCTGCTCCAAGGGCGCGTCGTCGGCGGCAGCACCGCGATCAACTCGGGGATCATCTGGCGCCTGCCCGACGACGTGCGTCGCGACTGGTGCGAGCGCTTCGGGCTCGAGAAGCTCGTGGACGAGACGGAGATGGAGCGCGTCTTCGCGCGCATCGAGGACGAGCTCGGCGTGCACGAGACCGAGGGCGAGCTGCTCGGCGGCAACAACACGCTCATGGAGCGCGGCGCGCAGGCGCTCGGCCTTCCGGGGCGTCGCATCCACCGCAACACGAAGGGCTGTCAGGGCAACAATCGTTGCCTGCAGGGCTGCCCGGTCGGCGCGCGGCAGAGCATGGACGTCTCGTACGTCCCGCGTGCGATCGCGGACGGAGCGCGCCTGCACTCGAGCTGTCGCGCGACGCGCGTCGTGTTCGAAGGACGTCGCGCGGTCGCGGTGCGCGGCACGGTGCACGATCCGAAGACGCGCGCCCGCGTGGGCTCGTTCGAGGTGCGCGCGCGTCGCGGCGTGATCGTCGCGGCGAGCGCGATCTGGACGCCGGTGCTGCTGCAGAACAGCGGGTATCGCCATCCGCTGCTCGGCGAGCGCTTCCAGGCGCATCCGGGCGCGGCGTTCGTCGGGCGCTTCGACGAGCCGGTGAACATGGGGTTCGGCGCGGCGCAGGGCTACGAGGTCCCGATGCGCGATCGCGGCTACAAGCTCGAGTCGCTCGGGATGCCCGCGGAGATGCTCGCGGCGCGTCTTCCGGGCGCGGGCGCGGACTGGTCGAAGCGCCTCGCGAACCTCGGCCACTACGTGCAGTGGGGCGGCCAGGTGCGCATGGAGGCGCTCGGTCGCGTGCGCGCGCGCTGGTTCCCTGGAGCCAGCGGCGGCGGCGTCAGCGTGAAGTACGAGCCGACGAAGCGCGACATCGCGAAGCTGCACGACGCGCTCGTGCTCACGGGCCGCATGATGCTCGCCGCGGGCGCGAAGGAGATCCATCCGGGCGTCGCGGGCTTCCCCGACACGATCAGCACCGAGGCCGAGCTCGACGCGTTCGCGCGTCACCCGCTGCACCGCAGCCAGGCGCACCTCGTCGCGTCGCACCTCTTCGGCACCGCGTGCGCATCGCGCGATCCGAAGCTCGGCGTCGTCGACGACGAGCTCGCCGCGCACGGCGCCGAGCGCCTCTACGTGATGGACGCGAGCGTGTTCCCGACGAACCTCGGCGTGAACCCGCAGCACTCGATCATGGGCGTGGTGTGGCGCGCCTCCGAGATGCTCGCGCAGCGTGCGAGCCGCGCCGCAGCTGCCTGATCGCACGGGAGCGCCGGCCCGAGCCGGCTGATACGATCGGCGCGACGTGGATCTCCGGACCCAGATCTCGCTCGTCGCGTCGATCCTCTGCTTCGCGCTCAGCGCGGTCGTGCTCCTGCGGCCGCGCAAGCGCCGCGTGCACTGGCTGTTCGCGCTCTTCGACGGGACCGTCGGTGCCTGGTACCTGACGACGTTCCTCGCGCGCTTCGAGGGCGGCGGTGCGTTCTGGGAGCGGCTCAACCTCGTGTGGGCCGTGCTGCTGCCGCTCTCGGCGGTGCAGTTCTTCCGCGCGTTCCTGCAGAGCGACTCGAGACGATCGGGGCAGCTCAATCACACCGCGATCTTCCTCGCGATCGGGATGATCGCGGCGATCTTCACGCCGCTCTACCGCGCGCTGGTGCTCGGCACCGCGGTGTTCGTCTACGTGTTCGTGCTGCTCGCGGCAGCGCTCGTGATCGTCTATCGCGCGGGCCGCCGCGCGCGCTCGCGCTTCGATCGCGCGCGCCTGCTCTACCTCGCGCTCGTCGGCACGTTCGCCGCGGTGTTCACGCTCGCCGAGTACCTGCCCTACGTCGGCCTCGACATCCCGCCGGTCGGCACGGTGCTCATCCTCGTGTTCCTCTACGTGCTGTCGCAGTCGATCCTCAGCTCGCGCATCCTCGATCTCTACGAGCTCGGCGCGCGCCTCGGCGTGCTGACCACCCTCGCCTTCTCGCTCGCCGGGATCCTCTGGGTCCTCGTCGCGCTCGATCCCGGTCACTTCTTCCTGCACTCGGTCACCGCCGCGCTCGTGCTGATGCTGCTGACCGAGCCGGTGCGCTCGAAGATCGAGCAGCAGATCTCGCAGCTCTTCTTCCGCGAGCGCCACGACTTCGAGCGCATGGTGCTCGACCTCCGGCGTCAGCTCGCGAACGTGCTCTCGCAGGACGATCTCGTCCGCAGCGTGGTCACCGCATTCGAGAGCTCGCGGCGCCTCACGCACGGATCGATCTACCTGCTCGACGCCGATCGGCAGGGCTACGACCTGATGGGCCACGTCGGGGCCGAGCCCGCGCGACGCGTCGAGCTCGCGCCGGGCCGTCCGTTCCTCGATCGCATGCGCCGCGACGAGGCGCTCGTGCTCGAGAACCTCGAGCGCGAGCTCGACGAGCGACGCGAGCTCGGCGAGGACGGCGAGGCCGAGACGCTCGCCGAGATCATCGGCACGATGGAGTCGATGCAGGCCTCGGTCGCGGTCGCGCTGCGCGGGCCCGACGAGAGCTACGGGCTCATCTGCATCCGCGACGAGCGCCTCCGCGACGCGTACTCACCCGAAGAAGTGCAGCTGCTCAAGGGCCTCGCCGCGCAGGCGTCGATCGCGGTCGAGAACTCGCGCCTCTACCAGCGCATGAAGGAGCGCGATCGCCTCGCGGCGCTCGGCGAGATGGCCGCCGGCCTCGCGCACGAGATCCGCAATCCGCTCGGCGCGATCAAGGCGAGCGCGCAGTTCCTCGCCGAGCCCGCGCCGCGCGACGAGAGCACGCGCATGGACGACGGCGCGCGCGAGTTCCTCGACATCATCGTCGAGGAGGTCGATCGCCTGAACCGCGTCGTGTCGTCGTTCCTCGACTACGCGCGTCCTTCGCAGCTCGGCGACGTCACGCCGATCGACGTGAACGCGACGGTGCGCCGCACGCTCCAGCTGCTCGGTCCGCAGTTCGGCGCGGGCGTCGAGTCGTCGCTCGATCTCGACGCGGAGGTCCCTCCGGTGCGCATCGACGCCGAGCGGCTGCGCCAGGTGCTCATCAACCTCGCGCTCAACGCGGTGCAGGCGATGGAGGGCCACGGGCGCATCGAGGTGCGCACGCGCGGCGTGTCGCGCGGCGACGAGCGCTGGGTCGAGATCCACGTCGCGGACACGGGGCCCGGCATTCCGCAGAAGATCCTGAAGAACCTCTTCGTGCCCTTCGTGACCACGAAGGATCGCGGCACCGGCCTCGGCCTCGCGATCTCGCAGCGCATCGTGAGCGCGGCCGGCGGGCTGATCGAGGTGCGATCGAGCGCGGGCATCGGCACGACGTTCGTGGTGCGCCTGCCCGCGCACGTCGAGGAGCGACGCGCGCTGCCGGTGCTCGATCAGGGCAGGATCGGCGCGGGGGCGACCGGGAACTCCGCGCCCGCCGAGGGCCTCGTGGGCGGCGGCGACGGGCTCGGCACCAGCGCAGATCGCGGCGCGGTCGCGGGCGAGCGCGCGAGCAGCCTCGCGAGCAATCGATAGAGCCGCACGTCCTCGCGCGCGATCGATCCCGGCTCCATGTCGGAGTCCTCGAAGAGCGCGTCGTACGCGCGGACCGCCGAGCCCTCACCGCGCTCGCGCGTCGCGTCGGGCAGCAGGTATCGCCACGTGCCGAGGTGATCGAACGCGACGCCGTGCTCGGGCGTGAACGCGCGCTCGACGAACGCCGGCGCGCGGCTCCCGAGCGAGCCGTCCTCGTCGAGCAGATAGACCTCGACGTCCATCGTGCGCAGCTGCGCGTCGAGCGGTCCGCCCATCGCGGCCTCGCGCTCGCTCCAGCGCTGTCGCGCGACGATCGACGCCGTGAGGAGCGCGCGCGCGATCGAGCTCCCGCGCGCCGAGCGCCAGAGCCGAGGACGCTCTCCGTCCTTCAGCATCACCATCACCTCGACGTTGCGGATGCGGCGCAGCGGCTCGGGGAAGCTCTGGACGCGCGGCGGTCGCGCGCCGCCGAGGATCGCGCGCGCGACGTACGCGAGCGCGAAGTCGTGCGGCGCGTGCAGCACGAGCCCGGTGCGCGGCACGTAGAACGCGGCGCTCGGCGCGAGATAGACGGCCTGCAGCTGCTCGAACGAGTCGTACGCCCGCAGCCGATCGCGCAGCGGCGCGCTCTCTTCGGCCTCTTCCTGCGGCGCGCCGCGGCCGTCGGCGACGAGCCCTTCGATGCCGCTCTCCGAGAGCACGCGCGCGAGCGCCGCTTCGTCGCTCGCGTCGAGCGCCGCGTCGAGCCCCGGCACCTCGCTCGCGCGCACCATCGTCGTGCCCTCGGGCCGCAGCCGCGCGAGGTCGTCGGCGCCGACCACCGCGACGCGCCCGCGGTCCTCGAGGAAGCGCACGAGGTCACCCGTGCCCTCGACGCCGGGGCGCCACAGGAGGTACGCGACCACGGCGATCAGCGCGCCCACCGCGAGCACACCGAGGACGCCGAACGCCCACGTTCGGGTGCGCCCTGCGGGGTCCTGCTTCACGCGCTCGCCTCTACCCGATCCGCATCCGCGGGGCCAGCCCCACGCGCCGTGAGGTCGCTCGCGAGTTGACGCGTCGCGTCGGTCGATCGCAAGTGGATACGCGTAGTTCCCGCGCTAGATGAGAGCCGCTCCGCCGCCCTCGCGGCCACATGACTTCGCGGCGATCAGTCCGCGAACCAGCAAGCACCGACGACGGGCCTCGATGGCCCTCGATCCGCTCACATCAGGAGGCTCCCGTGATCATCGGCGTTCCGACGGAGATCAAGACTCGCGAGTACCGCGTCGGCATCAACCCGGGCGGTGTTCGCCAGCTCACCCGCGCCGGGCACGAGGTGCGCATCCAGAAGGGCGCCGGGATCGGCGCGGGCATCGCGGACAAGGACTTCGAGGCCGCCGGCGCGCGCATCGTCCCGACCGCCGCGGACGCGTGGTCGGCCGAGATGGTCATGAAGGTGAAGGAGCCGCTCCCCGAGGAGTACGGCTACTTCCGTCCGGGGCTCATCCTCTACACGTACCTGCACCTCGCGCCGCTGCCCGAGCTCACGAAGGAGCTCATGGCGAAGAAGGTCCGCGCGATCGCGTACGAGACCGTGCAGAACGCCGACGGCTCGCTCCCGCTGCTCCGCCCGATGAGCGAGGTCGCGGGCCGCATGGCGACGCAGGTCGGCGCGTCGTGCCTCGAGAAGGAGCGCGGCGGCAAGGGCCTGCTCCTCGGCGGCGTGCCCGGCACGCGTCGTGGTCACGTCGTGGTGCTCGGCGGCGGCGTCGTCGGCGCGCACTCGGCGAAGATCGCGGTCGGCATGGGCGCGCAGGTCACCGTGCTCGACGTCGACGGCACGCGGATGAGCTACCTCGAGGACATCTTCGGCGCGTCGATCGAGACGCTCTACTCGAACCCGACGAACATCGAGGAGACGGTCGCGGGCGCGGACCTCGTGATCGGCGCGGTGCTCGTCGCCGGCGCGAAGGCGCCGAAGCTCGTCGACGAGGATCTCATCAAGAAGATGAAGCCCGGCTCGGTCGTGGTGGACGTCGCCGTCGACCAGGGCGGATGCATCGCGACGTGCCGCCCGACGACGCACGACCACCCGACGTTCGAGCTCCACGGCGTCATCCACTACTGCGTCCCGAACATGCCGGGCGCGGTCTCGATGACGAGCACGTTCGCGCTGACGAACGTGACGATCACCTACGCCGAGCGCATCGCGCGCGAGGGCGTCGTGAAGGCGATCAAGAGCTCCCCCGCGCTCGCGCTCGGCGTGAACGTGTGGGACGGCGCGTGTGTCTACCAGGCCGTCGCCGAGGGCGTGGGCGTGGAGTACACGCCGCTCGATCGCGTGCTCTGAGCGCGTCTCGATCGAGAGAGAAGGCGCGGGCCGAAGGGTCCGCGCCTTTTCGCGTTTTCGAACCGACGACCACGACCACGACCACGACCACGACCACGACCACGTCGACGTGATCGTGGTCGTGAACGTGGTCGTCGTCGGTCGTTCGTTCGCTCGCTCAGTACGAGACGCCCGCGCCGACGTCGACGCGCCACTGGCGCGGCAGATCGCTCGGCAGCGACTCGTCGAGATCGCTCGGCGCGAGCAGATCGAACGCGAACGCCGCCGTCAGCGCGAACCACTCGTAGCGCACCTGCGATCCCACGAAGAGCCGCACGCGCGTCGAGCGCAGGCTCGGGAACACGACGTTGTGGTTGAAGTCCGCGCCGCTCCCGCGGCAGTACGGCGGATCGTCGCTCCCGGTGTGCCCCTCCACGCCCGGCGGGATCGGATCGGGATCGCACTCGCGGAACGCATCGACCTCCGGCGTCAGATCGACGAGCTCGCTGTCCGCGAACACCCACGCGATCTGACCGCCGAGGTACGGCGAGATCTCCACCGTGTCCGCGACGATGATGCGCTCGCCGATCGACACGTCGACGGCGGGCACCGTCACGTTCACCTCGGAGTCGCCGAGCAGCGTCTGCACCGAGCCACGCACCGAGAGCGACGGGAAGTACGCCGACGCATGGCGATCCCGCAGGCCCTCGAGCAGCGACCACCGGACCTCCGCGCCGAGCGCCCAGTACGACGTGTTCACGAGGAACCCGACGTTCGTCCCGATCTCGAACCCGAACGGCAGCCCCTTGCGCACGTTGAAGCGCGACCACGCGAGCACGCCGTCGACGAAGCGATTGCGATCGGTCCCGGTGTCGCCCTCGGTGCCGCGCGCCCAGTAGTCCGCGCCCGAGTCGATCCCGGTGATCGACGACTCCACGCCGAAGTAGATCCCGCGCATGCCGCGCGTGTGCGCCGGCAGCAGGATCGGCGGGATCAGCGCGCCCGCGAACTGCGTCGCGAGCCTGCGCCACGCGTCGTCGTCGGCACAGACGAGCGCGCCGTCGACGTTCGGGCACACGCCGCCTTCGGATGGAACGCTCAAGCGCGAGAGCGCGAGATCCATCCGTTGCGCCTCGGCGCGCGACCCGATCGCGAGCACTCCGATCGCGACGGCCATCGCAAGCGTCCAAAGCCTCATTCGGCCGCGACGCTATCGCCGCGCGCGCCGACGCGTCAAGCGACGCGCCCGCTCATTCCGTCGGCGCGCCGCCTCGGATCCACGCGGCCACGCGCGCGATCTCGTCGCGGCTGAGCGCGTGGTCGCCCGCATCGCCCGGGGGCGGCATGCGCTCGCCCGCGACGTGCGGGTCGCCGAGCAGCTTGTAGACGAGATAGCTCTCCTCGGGCCGCCCCGCGCTCCCGAACACCTCGATGCGCGTCATCCCGCCGAGCCCGGTCACGACGGCGCCGGCGCGCGGTCGCTCGCCGGTCTGTCGCGACGCGACGCGGATCGCCGTCGAACGCACGCCCTCCGCGCTCCCGAGATCGAGCCCGAGCACCGACGCCTCGCCGCCGTGGCACTCGCCGCAGCGCTGCGCGAGCAGCGGACCGATCTCGCTCCACGGCGGGACCTCGTCCGGCGGCGCGCTCGCCGCGCGCCCGGTGCGGAACACGACGACGTGCCGCTGCGCGACCACGCCGTCGAGATCGCGCACGCCCTCGACGCGCAGCTCCCATCGCGCGTCGGGATCGAGCTCGCTCTGCGGCACGATGCGGAGGCCGGGCAGCGTCGGATCCGCGTGCACCGCGATCGGCACGACGCGCGCGCCCGAGACCACCCGCACGCTCGCCGCGCTCACGCTGCTCGGCGCGAGCGGACGATCGAACACGACCTGCATCCGCGCCAGCCGATCGACGTCGTCGGCTGCGGGCGCGGGAACGGTCGCGATCACACGCGGCGCCGAGCCGTCCGGTGCGGGCTCGTTCGGCACGTCGCACGCGACGGCGATCACGAACGCCGCGAGGAGCACGGCCCGGCGCGTCAGTCTCCGTGTCTCCTCAGCTCTCGCTGTACATCGAGAGCTGCTGCCGGATGACGTCCTCGCTGACGCCTTCCGGGATGTACTCCTTCAGGCAGTCGGCGAGCGTCACGAGCATGTCGTCGACGCCCTTGTCCTCGATGAGCTTCGCGAGCAGCGCGCGCGCTTCGCGGGAGTCGTCCTCGCGCAGGAATTGCCTCACCTGCTCGATCGTGATCTCGCCCGAGAAATCGATCTGAGCGTTCTGTAGAAGAAAGCGAGCGAGTTCCTTCACGACGCCGTCCTCCCCAAAGAGCCTTTGGGTGCAAATCGCCTCGGTGCACCGGAAGATTCCGAGAGACACCGACACGGGCGTTAGTTTGTAGTCCCGTCAACGCGCGGATGGCAAGGAAAAGGATGTAGGATGGCGGCTCCGTGAGCCGTCGCCCCGGAGGCGCTGTCGCCGAGCGCCCCTCCTCGCGTGCGGTCGGATCCTGTAGGAGGCTGCTCTGGACACCCCGCGCATCCGCGTGCTCGTGACCGCGTTCGCCGCCGTGCCCGGCTCGAGCCCGCACGGCGCCGCGCTCCTCGCCATCGCCGCGGCCGTGCGTGGCGACGTCGACCTCGTGACCGTCAAGACCGAGCTGCTCTCGCACGTCGAGCGGATCGGCGACGCGCGCATGTTCCGCGTCCCGGTGGGCGAAGCGGGCGCGCTCGAGCAGCGCGTGACGTTCGATCGCGCGGTCGCGCGGCAGCTCGAGGCCGAGCCCTACGACGTCGTGCACGTGCGCGGCCCGTTCGAGGGCGCGATCGCCGCGGATCGCAAGCACGCGTTCGGGTTCCAGCTCGTCTACGAGATGGCGACCTTCCCCGACGAAGCGCTGGGCGCGGAGGTCGAGCGCCGCTGGAGCGAGGCCCACGCGAAGAGCATCGAGCACGCCGATCTCGTGCTCGTCCCCACCGAGGCCGCGCGCCGCGCGGTGCTCGAGAGCGTCCCCGCCGAGCGCGTCGTCGTGCTGCCGCCGGGCATCGACGTCGGCAGCTTCGACTGGCGCCCCGCGTCGCACGAGTCGGTGCCGCGCCTGCTCTATCTCGGATCGTTCACCGCGGACCGCGATCTCGCGACGGTGCTGGGCGCGCTGCGGCGCGTGGTGCAGACGCGCCCGGTGCGCGCGCTCGTCGCGGGCGAGACCGATCGCCATCGCCGCGAGCAGATGCGCGCGATGGTCGACGCGTTCCAGCTCGGCGGCGTCGTCGAGGTGCGCGGGGAGCCGCCGCCGCGAACGCTGCCGAAGATCATCGCGGGCGCGGATCTCTGCCTCGCGCCGGCGAGCGAAGCGCCGCGCTTCCAGTCGCTCGGCGATCTGCCCCAGCCCTTGCTCGAGTACCTCGCGTGCCATCGCCCGGTGATCGCCGCGGGCGTTCCCGGCGTGAGCGACGCGCTGCGCGACGAGCAGGACGGCCTGCTCTATCCGCCCGGCGACGAAGGCGCGCTCGCCGACGCGATCCTCGAGATGCTGCGCGACGAGTCGCTGCGCGACCGCACGACCGAGTCCGGCTATCGCCGGGTGCGCGAGCTCTTCTCGAGCGGCGCGCGCCGCCGCCGGATCGCCGAGATCTACGAGCGTCTCGCGCCGGGATCGCAGGACGCCGATCCCTGGGACGAGAGCTTCGAGGACGGCGAGACGGGCGCGCTGCAGGTCGCCTCGATCTCGTCGCTCGTCACGCCGGACACCGGCGATCGCGATCACGCCGTGCACGAAGAGATCGGCGCCGACAGCGAGGAGCCGACGACCCACAACGCGCTCGTGATCACCGACAGCCAGAGCGCGATCGAGCTCGACACGAGCGAGGTGCTCGTCGTGAAGACGCAGCCGGGCGAGGAGATCACGCGCGACATCCCCGCGCACCTCGACACCGATCCCGGCCTCCTGCCGATCGACACCATCGCGCCCGAAGCGACGCGCCGCACGACCGACACGGACCCGGGCTGATCAGCGACAGCGCGCGCGCAGCTCTTCCACGTCGCCGTGGCACGTGATGCACGCGCGCGCGTTCGTCTCGAGCGCGCCGCGGCACGACATCGCGAACCCCGGCGGGTGCGGGCTCACCCCCGCGCCGATCCCGCGCGCGCCGTGGCACTGCACGCAGTCCTCCTCGGCGTGACAGCTCGCGCAGCTCTGCATCGATCGCACGGCCTCGAGCGCGTGCATGTTCGGGCCGCGCACCCAGACCGCGGCGGGCGGGTGCCAGCGATCGCGGGTGCGCACGTCCGGCGCGGCGATCGGCGCGATCCCGAGGCGTCCGTGGCACTCCGCGCAGAACTGCGAGATCGTGTGGCAGCTCGTGCAGCGCCCGCCGCTCGTGCCGAGCTCGCCGTCGCGCCGCGCGTAGACCGGGTGCACCGTGAGGAAGTCGCTCGGGTGCACGCGCCGGGGTCGCACGCGACCGTCGTGGCAGTCGGTGCAGTCGCTCTCGGTGTGGCACTGCGCGCAGAGCGGGCCCTGATCGGCCGCGACCCAGCGATGACGCACGAGCCACTCGTGATCGTGGCGCATCCCCGCCATCCAGCGCGGCGGGTTCATCCAGCCCTCGGGCCATCGCGCGCGCAGCTGTCCGGACGGGCTCGCGACGTGACAGCCCTCGCACTCGAGCGGGCGCGGCGCAGCGGGCACGTCACCGAGCCCGCTCGGGGCATGACAGCGGAAGCAGTCGCGCATGGTCGGCAGGTGCGCGCGCGTCGCGAGGCGGGCGTCGGGCACTCCGGCGTGACAGTCGACGCACGTCTGGCCCGCCTGCACGTGGGCGCGATGCGAGAAACGCAGGCGCGCCGCGGGAACATCGGACACCGGCGCGATCGGCGCGCCCGCGTCGCTCGCCGGAGGGACGAACCCCACGTGGCAGGTGCCGCACGTCTCGATGGTCGGCGTCGCGCGATCGATCTCGCGCGCATGACACGGCAGGCACGTATGCTCCGCGGGGATCAGGCGATCGGCGGACGACTCGCTGGTCGGCGCGCCCTCGTGGCAGCGCGCGCAGTCGAGCTCGCGATGCGCGGCGAGCGAGTGGTCCATCCGCAGCGCGATGCGCTGCGGCGGATAGATGATCGTCGAGCGCCCGAGATCGCGCGGCCGCGCGCTCGCGCTGCGCTGTCCCGTCGTCCGCGTGCTCGTCAGCCCGAGCACGAACGCGAGCGCGATCCCGATCGCGACGACGTACCGCAGCGCCCTCATCGCCAGGTCTCCACGCGCAGCCACGCGATCAGTCGGAACCGATTGCCGACCACTCGGCTCGCCGCGTGCTGCAGCTCGACGAGGATCGACGCCTGCTCGGTCAGATCGAAGATCGCGTCGATCGACTCGCTCACCACCGTCCCGTAGAGGTCCTGACGCAGCGGATCGTCGAAGTGCCACACGCTCACGTGCAGGCCGAGCGCGATCTCCGGGATCAGCCTCCGCTGCGCGTCGATCGACACGCCCGCGACCGGACCGAGCGAGCCGCTCCACGCGAAGCCCGAGAGCCCGGCATCGATGCGCTCGATGCGCGCGCGCGCCCACGCTTCCACGCCCGCGTCGTAGTCCTCGCCCCACGGCTCGCCGAGCTCGGCGTGACGACCGCGCAGCGCGCCCCCGAGCTCGAGATCGTCGCTGAGGCGCACGCTCCCGCCGAGCCGCGCCTCGTCGATCGGCGCGGTGCGGAACCACGCCCAGATCGTGCCGGGATCGAAGCGCGGCACGTGGCGCTCGACCGATGCGCGTGCGCTCCAGATCCCTTCGCGCAGCTCGATCGCGCCGAGCGCGTCGATCACCGTCGTGTCGAGCAGATCGAGCACGCCGATCGTCTCCATGCGCAGCAGCGGGATCGGCTGCGACGTCGCGCTCAGCGACAAGCGCGAGAGCACGGTCCCGTCCTCCTCCCACGCGTGGCGGACGCCCGCGCCGAGCTGCAGCCACTCACCCGGCCCGCCGCGCACCCGCGCGCCCACGACCCAGGTGTCGACGCCGGGATCCGTCCACGGCGCGACCGTCGCGTCGACGTCGCTGCGATCCACGCGCATCGAGCCCTGGGGCTCGAACGCGGGCGTCCCGACCAGGCTCGTGCCTCGCACCATCAGCCCCGCGTACGCCTCGGCGGAGATCCACGACCACGGCGCGATCCGAGCGCTCACTCCGTCGAGGCGCACGAACCCGATCGGATCGACCTCGAGCTGCCGCCCGACGCGCGCCCCGATCCCGAATGGCAAGCCGTCGACCGCGACCCAGAGCATCGGCACGTCGATCAGCGATGGCGACGTGAGCGGCTGCCATCCGCCGGTCATCTCGCGATCGTACGCGCGCACGCAGAGCTCGCCGCCGACGAGGCAGTCCTCGCCGAAGTCGTGGTAGAGCCGCAGCCGCACGCTCGCCGAGAGGCGAACTCGCCGCCCATCGGGCTCGGGCTCGCCGAGCGGCTGCACGAGGCGCAGCCCGAGGTTCGACGTGAAGCGCCGGCGCGCGAGGAACGTCGTCGTGCCCGGCGCGCGCACCTCGTAGACCTGGAAGCTCGCGTCGCTGTCGAGCTCCACGTCGAGCGCGCGCGCCGATGGAACGACGAGCGCGAGCATCGCCGCCGCGAGCGCGGCGGCTCCGAACCGCCGCGTCACTCGCTGCGCTGATCGCTCGAGCGTTGCGTGGAGAAGCGCGTCGCGAGCGCGTCGTCCCAGGAGTCCGCGAGGCGCCCGACGCTGCGGATCGCAGCGTCGACCTCCGAGGCATCGAGATCGCGCAGCGCGCGCTCGCTCACGACGACCACGTCGCCGCCGAGGAGGCCGAACGCCGCGCCGACCAGCTCGCGCGCATTGAGCTCGAGCACGTGCTGGAAGAGCGCCGCACGCTGCGCGTCGGCCGCGGGGATCTTCACCACCGGCGCCGCGATGCGGAGCGATCCCTCGCGTCCCGCCGCGGGCGCGTGCACCGCGACGACGATGCGCGCGCTGCCGCGCCGGAGCACGTACGACGCGACGTCCGCGTCGCCTGTCAGCTTCGCGCTCGCCGCGTCGATCCCGAGCCGCCCGATCGCCTCTTCCACCAGCGTGATCGCTCGCTTCGTGTCGTCGTCGGCTGCCATCGTCACCGCTCCGCGAGCGGCGATTCGACGATGCGCGAGGATCGAAGTCAAGGCGAGGCTCGACGCGATCGATCGCGGATGACAGAGAGAACGTCGCCTTGAGCCCCGAGTCGATCGTCGAGCGCGTCGTGGCGCGGCTGCCGGAAGCGGAGATCGCGCGCGCACAGGCCGAGTTCCACGCTCTGACGGGCCCGTTCGCGCCGGGCGAGCCGTTCTACGAGGAGCGGGTGCGCGCGTTCCTCGACTGGCTGGTGATCGAGCGCCACGAGGGCGCCGCGCTGCGCGCGTTCGCTCCTTCGCTCGCGCCGGCCGAGCAGCCGCTCGCGCGCGCGATGCTCGCGTCGATGCGCAGCCTCTTCCGCGTCACCGACCAGCGCGGCGACGACGGGCCCATCGTCGAGTGCCTGCTCCACGGCGCGCGCTTCGTGGTGCGGGGCGACGAGCTGCCGGGCTCGCGATTGACCGCGGGCGACGTGCTCGACGGACGCGCGATCGGGCTCGGCGGTCGCGTGATGCTCGCGCCCGGTCCGGTGTTCCATCCGCGCGAGGCGCACGAGGCGCTCGCGTCGCTGCTCGAGACCGCGCGCGCGGCCGGACGCTGCGACGGGACCCTGCTCGATCCGCTGCTGCGCATGCGGATGCGGCTCGACCGCTTCGAGAGCATCCGCGCGAAGCACATCTATCGCTTCGACGCGCTCGATCGGACCGAGATCCTGACCGCGCCCTGGGCGGCCGACGCGTCCGGCTGATCGAGCGGAGATCGGCGCCGGAGTCGGGCGAAATCGTGGTGGCGCGGCCTGTTCTCGCGCCACTCGCGCCAAACGGTCGTTTCGCGCGACAAAAAGTCCCCAGGGGCCCGAAATGGCCATTCGGCGCGACAGAAAGTCCAAACTCGCGCGAAATGGCCATTTCGCGCGAGTGGGGAACCTCTCGTACAGCGTCACCACCACGCCGGGGGTCCCCAGGGGCTCGAAACGGTCATTTCGCGCGAGATGACCAGCAGAATCGTTGAGGAATCGCCGAAAGCGCGGAGCCCGCGGCGTTTCCACCGCGGGCTCCGGGTCGGACCGGCTCGTAAGCCGAGTTCTGTTCTCTCCCCGCGTCGCCGCGGAGCGAGTGGCGATCATTCCTCTAGGACGCGCGTTGCCGCGTGCCTCCAGCGACACACCCGGGAGCTTCGGACGGGCCGTCCTCTCGTGCCTCCGTGGAGCCTTGCGGTGCCCCGGAGACACAGCGCTCCCCTATTCGGTCTTGCTCCGGATGGGGTTTGCCGTGCAGCCGCTGTCACCAGCGGCCCGGTGAGCTCTTACCTCACCGTTTCACCCTTGCCGCGATGCCTCTCTCGCGAGAGGGGGCGGCGGTCTGCTCTCTGTTGCACTGTCCTCGGGGTCGCCCCCACCGGCCGTTAGCCGGCATCCTGCCCTGTGGAGCTCGGACTTTCCTCCCGCGTGCCCGTCTTTCGACGGTGCGCCGGCGATCACCCGAGCCGCTCCGACAGCGGCGCACTCTGTAGCGTCTCGCGCACGACGCAAGCACGGACGTCGGCAGGAAATTCGACCGGGCGATCCCGCGTCCGTAGGGTCGGCCGCGATGCGTCGCGTGCTCGCGATCGGCCTCGTCGCCTCGCTCGGCGGACTCGCTGCGTGCGGAGGAACGCCCGAGGTATCGAGCGAGCCCGACGCGGCGGTCGTGGTCGCGCCGGCACCGACCCCGCGCGCGCCCGAGCCGGCCGGAGCGCCGGGACCGACGATCGCGGTCGCCGCGGGCACCGTGCTCGCGGGGAGCGCGCCGGGCACTCCGTTCCGGCGACCGTCGCGCGAGGCGGACGAGATCTCGGTCGAGCTGCCCGCGTTCGCGATCGATCGGCACCCCTACCCCAACGAGCCCTTCGCGCCGCCGCAGCTCGTGACGAGCCGCGCCGAAGCGGCGTCCCTCTGCGAGGCGCGGGGCGCGCGCCTGTGCACCGAGCTCGAGTGGGAGCGCGCCTGCGAGGGCGACGCGCACGACCGCTTCCCCGGTGGACGCACCTGGGACGCCGACCGCTGCAGCCAGGATCGCGCGGCGTGCGCGAGCGGGGTCGGCGCGATGCGCATGGGCGAGACCGCGCCCGAGTGGACCGCGAGCGATGCCGCGGAGTCGCTGGTGCGACGCGGACGCTCGGCGGTGCTGCGCGGGAGCTACGGCGATGCGCCCGTCGACCAGCATCGCTGCGACGCGCGGGTGCTCGAGGTGCCGGAGGGAGCGCCGGCAGCCGCGTTCCGGTGCTGCCACGGGCCCGCGCCGTCGGTGCGATACCCCGACGTCGATCGCCCGCGCGAGGTGGTCGATCTGACGCTCGAGCGCGACGCGATCCGTGCCGCGCTGCGCAGCGTGCCCGAGCTCGCGCCGTATGCCGACGACTTCGAGCCGTATGGCGAGGCGGACGGGGATCGCGCGCTGGCGTGCGCGGGCGTCGACCGTCGCGCGCTCGCGGGATGGGAGCTCGCGCCGGGGCCCTTCGCGTGGTCGCCGTCGCCGGGCGAGGCGACGTGGGTGGTCGCCGGGCGCGGCGGTGGGTCGTCGCTGCTCGCGGTGCTCTACGTGCTGCCGGGAGATCGCTTCGCCCACGCCGCGAGCTTCGTGCTCGAGGGCGAAGACGCGCCGATAGGCGTGGCGCGCACGCCTCCTTCGCGCGGCGAGCTGCAGTGGAGCGCGTGCTGGGGCCGCCCCGGCGACGGCGGGGTCGTGCGCTTCGGCGAGGACTCGATCGTGCGCGTGATCTCGCACTGACGCGCGCCGCCGGGCGCGCTAGCGTGCCCGGCGATGCGTTTGATGCGGCTCCGCCACGGCGGTCTCGACTACTGGGCCCGCCTCTACGACGACGCCACGGCGCGGCTCTGGACCGCGGCGCCCTGGGAAGGCGGGACCGAGACCGACCGGCTCGTGCCGATCAAGAAGGGCGCGATCCTGCCGCCGGTGACGCCGAGCAAGATCGTGTGCGTCGGGCGCAACTACCGCGAGCACGCGAAGGAGCTCGGCCACGAGGTCCCGCCCGAGCCGCTGCTCTTCATGAAGCCGCCGAGCGCGCTGCTCGCGCACGAAGGCACGGTGCTGCTCCCGCCGCAGTCGAGCCGCGTCGAGCACGAGGGCGAGCTCGCGGTCGTGGTGGGCGCGACGCTGCGCCGGGCGGACGTCGCGACCGCAGCGCGCTCGATCGGCGGCATCACGTGCGCGAACGACGTCACGGCGCGCGATCTCCAGCGCAAGGACGTCCAGTTCACGCGCGCGAAGAGCTTCGACACGTTCTGCCCGATCGGGCCCTGGCTCGAGACCGAGCCGGGCGAGCTCGCATCGCTCTCGCTCCGCACGCGCGTCAACGGCGAGACGCGCCAGGACGGGCGCGTGGCCGACATGGTGTGGCCGGTCGCGGAGCTGCTCGCGTACGTGTCGTCGGTGATGACGCTTCTGCCGGGCGACGTGCTGCTGACGGGCACGCCCGCGGGCGTCGGTCCGCTGGCCGCGGGTGACGTCGTGGAGGTGGAGATCACGGGCGTCGGCACGCTCACCCACCGCGTCGCGACCGAGCCGGCGTGAGTTTCCTGACGGGAACGCTCGCGTCGCGCCTGCCGCGCCCGTTACGGTGAGCCGCGGTTCAGCGCGAAACCGTCGAAGAAACGCGCATCTGCCGGATGGCACGATGCTTGTTGGCGCTGGCGCGACCCCGGAGCCCCCGTGACCCGCAGCACCCCATCGCTTCTCCTGGCGCTCGCCCTCGTCGCGACCCCCGGCTGCTACGCCTCGCACGAGCACGACCCGTTGCTCCTGCCCGACGGCGCTCGCCTCGACGGCGGCCCACGCGACGGCGGACGTTTCGACGGCGGCCCCGACTTCGACGCCGGCCCCGACTTCGACGGCGGCCACGAGCTCGACGGCGGCGATGCCGGCGACGGCGGCGGCGACGCCGGGATGCGCTGGGACGCATCGGGCCGTGACGCCGAGCCGCCGGTGGGCGGTCCGCCCGACCCGACGACGTGCCGTATCGTTCCCGAGATCCACCCGTTCGACGATCCGGTGCTCGAGACGCGCTGGCCCGAGCGCGGCGGCACGATGTCGGACCCGGCGAGCTGGCACGTCTGCGCGACCCCGCTCGTCATCGATCTGACGCCGAACGACGGCGAGGACCTCGAGCCGGTCGTCGTGTTCGTCTCCTACGACTCGCTCGGGAGCGGCTCGGAGTACGGCACGCTGCGCATCTGGGATCCGCGCACCGAGACGACGATCAGCTATCCGACCGCGACCGGCCCGATGGGCCCGTTCGGGCCGCTCGAGCCCTCGACGAACCTCGCGGCGGGGGACCTCGACGGCGACGGCGACAACGAGATCGTCGGCATGGGCGTCGACTCCGGGACCTTCGCGTTCCACCACGACGGCACGCTGATGTGGGAGTCGGCGTATCCCTCGGCGCTCGAGCGCGGGACGCGGTGGTCGCGGACGATCGGCGGTGCGATCAGCCTCGCGGATCTCGAGGGCGACGGAACGGTCGAGGTCGTCATCGGGCGCACCGTGCTCGAGGGACGCACCGGCGCGCACCGCTGGACGGCGCCCTCGGCGACGACGACGCGCGGCGCGAACGACATCCTCGGCCCGATCTCGTGCGTCGCGGACCTCGACGGCGACGGCGAGCAGGAGATCGTCGCGGGCCGGACCGCGATGCGCGCGAACGGCAGCGTCATGTGGGCCCAGACGGCGATGGGCGACGGGCTCTGCGCCATCGCGGACATGGGGTTCAACCCGGGCCCCGAGATCGTGCTCGTCTCGCAGGGCTTCCTCTACGTGCTCGACGGGCGCACCGGCGAGATCAAGTGGGACCGCGTCATCGAAGGTCGCGGCCGTGATGCGCTCGGCGGCGCGCCGACGGTCGCGGACTTCGACGGCGACGGGCGTCCCGAGATCGGCGTGGCACACGGCGCGGCGTACGGCGTCTACGACCTCGACTGCGACCGGCGTCGCCCCGAGATCGGCTGCGGCGGCGTGGGCGTGCGCTGGACGTCGAACACCGAGGACGACTCGTCGGCGGCGACCGGCTCGAGCGTGTTCGACTTCAACGGCGATGGCCGCGCGGAGGTCGTCTACAACGACCAGTTCTTCTTCCGCGTGTACGACGGCTACGCGGGCACCGAGCTGTTCCGGCAGATGAACTCGTCGCGCACGCGCACCGAGAACCCGGTGATCGCGGACGTCGACAGCGACGGCGACGCGGAGATCGTGTTCACCGCGAACTCCGAGGCGACGTTCCTCCAGCGCCCGACGGACCGCACGACGGACCCGGGCGTGGAGATCTGGGGCGACGCCCGGGGCCGCTGGGTCGGCGCGCGGCGCATCTGGAACCAGCACGCGTATCACATCACGAACGTGACCGAGGGCGGGCACATCCGGAGCCCCGAGCCGGGCAGCTGGACCGTGCTGAACGCGTATCGCCAGAACCTCCGCGAGGGCGGCGACGTGCTCGTCGTGCCGGATCTCTGGGGCGGGCGCGGCCAGTACGAGTGCGTGGGCCGCGGGCGCGCGCGGGTGCGCATCGACGTGCAGAACTGGGGCCTCGAGCGCGTCGGCGCGGGGGTCGTGGTGCGCGTGTATCGCGGCCGGCCGAGCGCCGGGATGGTCGTCGCGCAGGCGGAGACGACGGGTGTCCTGCTGCCGAACGGCGGGTCGGAGACGGTCGAGGTCGAGATCGCGCTGAGCGGCGACGTGGTCGACTACTGGGCCGTGGTCGACGACCCGGAGGAGCCGGCGGGCGGCGCGATCGCGGAGTGTCGCGAGGGGAACAACGAGGTGCTCATCTGGCGGCCCGCGTGCCCGTGAGGCGCCGGTCGCTTGATGCGCGCGGCGCCCGAGGCTAGTCGTTGCGCCATGAGCGAGCCGCGTGACGACGACGAGGGGCGGGACGAGTCGGAGAAGGGTCCGAGCCCGGCGGACGCGAAGAACGAGCTCTTCGCGGCCCTCGGGCACATGAAGAAGGCAGCCGAGCTGCTGGTCGCGGCCGCGGACCCCGCCGTCCGCAAGGCGGCGACCGAGGCCGAGAAGGCGCTCGAGAAGGTCGGCAAGGAAGCGGAGCCGATGGCGCGTCAGCTGGGCGCGGAGCTCGGCAAGATGACGCGCGGGCTCGTGGACGCGCTCGAAGGCCGCCGCGGCAAGAGCGAGACGCCGCAGCAGAGCGACGACGAGAGCGAGGTCGAGCGCCTCGAGCGCGAGGCCGAGCGAGACGACGAGAAGAAGCGCTGATCGGGCGTCGCGTTCACCCGCGGACGCGAGCTGCGATCATGGCTTAGGCTCGCCGGATGGGACTCCTGACCTTCAGCATCAACGTCACCCTGGATGGCTGCGTCGACCACCAGGAGGGCGTCGTCGACGACGAGACACACGCCTTCTTCACCCGCCTCATGGACGAGGGCGGGGCGATGCTGTGGGGCCGCGTCACCTACGAGATGATGGAGAGCTACTGGCCGGCGGTCGCCCGCGGCGACGTGGAAGCGCCGCCGGCGATGCGCGAGTGGGCGGTCAAGCTGGAGGCCAAGCCGAAGTACGTGGTCTCGTCGACGCGAACGGCCTTCCCGTGGACCAACAGCCACCACATCGCCGGCGACCTGCGGACGGGCGTGCAGAAGCTCAAGGACGCGACCCCGGCAGGCGTGCTCCTCGGGAGCGGCAAGCTCGCGACCGAGCTGGACCGGCTGGATCTGATCGACGAGTACAAGTTCCTCGTCCACCCCAGGATCGCCGGCCACGGCCCGACCCTGTATCAGAGCGGGCTGCCCAGCACGCGACGGCTCGAGCTGGTCTCGTCGAAGCCGCTCCGCTGCGGCGCGATCGCAGTGCACTACCGGCGCGCGCGCTGACTCGGAGCGAGTCGACGCGGAAGTGCGCTCGAAGCGCGGCACGCCCTCCCCGCGTGCCGCGTCAGCCCCGCGCGCTCAGAGGCAGTAGTCCTTCAGCCGCGCGACGTCCTGCAGCGCCGCGAGCTTCGCCAGGCCGGCCGTCTCGACCTGGCGCACGCGCTCGCGCGTCAGGTTCATGATCTCGCCGACCTCCTCGAGCGTGATGCCGCCGCGGTCCGCGATGTCGAGCGCGCAGGTCTCGGTCATCTCCCAGACCTCGATGTCCGTGAAGTTCACCTTGATGCTGCCGCGCACCGGGTGGACGTCGAGGTACAGGTGATACTTGCACGACACGAACGGGCACGGCCGCTCCATGTCGATGCACTCCGCGCGCGTCGTCGGCTTCCAGTAGTCGGTCTCGGGGTACAGCATCTTGCCGCGGTTGAGCTCGGCCTTGCTCAGCCGTCGGATCGAGATGGTGCGCGCGCGCGCGCGATTGCGGCGCTTCCGGCGGCCCTTCTCGTCGCCGTCCTCCGCGTCCTCGTCGGTCTCGGCCGCGAGCGCGAGCGCGAGTGAGCCGTCGAGGGCGGGTGGCATCTCGCCCGCTCCGTCCTCGTCCCCTTCGCCCCCGAAGTCGCCCTGCTCGAGTTCGTAATCGAGCTCCTGCTGCTCCGACATCGTTGCCTCCGCCCTTCGCTCGTTCTTCCGTTCGCCGCCCCGCCTCGCCCGCGGAGCGACGCCCGCCCACTCAGACCGCAGCCCGCGCCATGCGGGCGCGCATCGACATCCGCTGCTCGATCGCGTCGAGCGTCTCCATCAGCGACACGCCCAGCGCGCGCGCCTCGGCCAGCTGCTTCTCCGCGAGCGCGTCGCCGCCGCGATCGGCGATGCGCCGCTCGATCGCCGACCACACGCGGTCGAGGTTGCGCCCGAGCTCCTCGACGTCGCCGCGCACGAAGAATTCGCGCTGGATCTCTTCGATCGTGAAGCCCTGCGCCATCAGGCGGCGGATGGTCTCGATCCGCCCGATGACCGTCGCGGGATAGAGCCCCTGCGACCCGCGGTGCTTGCCCTTGCGTCCCACCCGGACGCTGCGCGGCAGCAGCCCGAGCTGGACGTACTTCCGGAACGTCGCCTCGGTGAGCCGATCACCGCCCTGATCGAACCAGTCGACGATCTGCTGGACCGCGAGGCCCTGCGGATGCGCGCGCTCGAACGCCCGGAGCGCCTCTTCGCTCCGCACGCCGACGCCCGTCTTTCCGCCGATCTCGCTCACCAACGTCCTCCGGTCCGGGCCCGTGTGTCCGGGAAAGCACCCGCTGCTCGAATCCCCCGATCGAGCGTCAGTCGAGGTCGCCTCGCGAGAGGAATCACCTCGAGCGCGAGCGAATGTATTCCATTCGAGAGAACGCGCCAAGAAAAATGCGCAACGCGGGGACACCGCGCGTTTTGCGCGGTTTTCAGCGCCTTTTCGTGGAGCGCACCGAACGCGAGACGGTCTCGATCGCGCGCCGTCGTTCCATTCACGCGATCGCCGTCTCACGAAGGCGATCGTATCTTCGGCGCGCCGATCGACCGATCTCCACGCGTTCCTTGCGATCGCAGGATGCGCACGGCAGGCTGCCGCGCGTGATGCCCGCTGCGCGACGCGCCTTCCTCGCGGTCCTGGTCGCGTCGCTCGCGGTGGCTTGCTCGTCGGCGCGAGGAGATCGGCGTACCGGACAGCGCTGCGCCGACGACCGCGAGTGTCAGCGCGGCCTGTGCGTCGCCGGGGTGCGCGGCGAGGAGCCCGTCTGCACGGTCAGCTGCGCGTCGGACGGCGAGTGCCCGCAGGGCTGGACCTGCCACGGCGTGACGCAGGCGAACGTGCTGGTCTGCGCGTCCGGCGGGGCGACCCCGTTCGATCCGACCGGCCAGCATTGACCGGACGCGCGGACGCGGTGTAGCCCCGCACGATGGACCCGCGCGCCTGGCGACGTTTCCGCCGGAACCGGGGCGCGATGGTGGGCCTCGCGCTGGTCGTGTTCGTCCTCTCGACCGCGATCTTCGGGCCCTTCGTCGCGCCGGCCGATCCCGACCACCAGTTCGCCGAGGGGCTCCTCGAGGACGGCACGCCGCGCGCGCCCGGCGGCGCGATGGTGCTCGGTGCCGACACGCTCGGGCGCGACGAGCTCTCTCGCCTGCTCCACGGCGGGCGCGCGTCGCTCGGCGCGGCGCTCTCCGCGACGATCATCGCGGTGCTGATCGGGCTCTCCGTCGGGACGATCGCGGGCTACTTCGGCGGCTGGCTCGACTCGCTGCTGATGCAGCTGGTCGACGTGATGCAGTCCCTGCCCTTCCTCTTGATCGCGATCACGGTGAACCGCGTCGTGAACAGCCCCTCGATCGTCGTGCTCGTGGTGCTGCTCGGCGTGCTCTCGTGGACGACGCTCGCGCGCGTCACGCGCACGAAGACGATGCAGGTGCGCGAGCTCGAGTTCGTGCAGGCGGCGCGCGCGCTCGGGATGGGCGAGTGGCGCATCCTCGCGCGCCACGTGCTCCCGAACGTGACGGGCCCCGCGATCGTGATCGGCACCACGCTCGTCGCGAACACGATCCTCGTCGAGTCCGCGATGAGCTTCCTCGGGCTCGGCGTGCCCGCGCCCACGTCGACGTGGGGGACGATGCTGCACGACGCGCAGGACATGATGTCGCTCGCGCCGCGCCTCGTGCTCTATCCGGGCCTGCTGATCGTCGCGACGGTCTTCGGCTTCAACCTGGTCGGCGAGGGCCTGCGCGACGCCCTCGACCCGAAGGACTGAGGAATGTCCAGACATCGGCTCGCCCGCTCAGGGCCCTCCCGTCCGCGTGCTCCGCACACTCCCGTGCGGGCCCTGCGCCGGCGAGCACTCCCGAAGGACTGAGATGGCCACCCCTCGCGCCAAGAAGCGCCGCGACACCGAGAGCGTGCTGGGGCTCGCGAGCCTCGCCGTGCTCGCCGCGATCGTCGCCGTGGTCGCGCTCTTCCTGCCGCCGATGCCGACCGAGCCCGCGTTCGCCGGCGCCGGCCACGAGGAGCCGCAGCGCGGCGGCACCTTCGTCGCGTTCCACGAGTCCGACGTCGCCGGGTTCGATCCGCTCGTCGACTGGAACGCGATCTCGAACGTCGGGCTCAAGCTGATGTTCGAGGGGCTCGTCGAGCACGACTCCGATCTCAACATCGTGCCGCGCCTCGCGCGCGAGCTCCCGGCGATGAGCGACGACGGGCTCGTCTACACGTTCCGCCTGCGCGACGACGTGCGCTTCCACCACGGGCGCGCGCTCGTCGCCGACGACGTGCGGTGGTCGCTCGAGCACATGATGCACCCCGACACCGCGTCGCCGGGCGCGACGTTCTTCTCGCTGATCGACGGCTTCGACGACTACCGCGCGCGACGCGCCGAGCACGTGCGCGGCATCCGCGTCATCGACGAGCACACGATCGAGATCCGCCTCTCTCGCCCCGATCAGGCCTTCCTGCACTCGATGGCGATGTGCTTCGCGTTCCCCGTGCCGCGCGAGAACTACGAGCGCTGGGGCAGCGAGGTCGGGCAGCACCCGGTCGGCACCGGCGCGTTCGAGCTCGAGGAGTGGGAAGCGGGCGTGCGCGTCTCGTTCCGGCGCAACGACGACTTCTATCGCGAGGGCGAGCCCTACCTCGATCGCGTCGTGCTCGAGCTGAACCTCGGGCGCGGCCCCGCGTTCATGCGCTTCCTCGCGGGCGACATCGATCACATCCATCGCTTCACGCCGACCGACTACCTCTGGTTCCGCCGCCAGGGCGCGTGGCAGTCGCACGCGGTCACGAACGCGCAGGTCGACATCTGGGGCATCGAGATGAACACCGAGCTCGAGCCCTTCACGAACCGTCACGTGCGGCGCGCGGTCGGCTTCGCGATGGATCGCGATCGCTGGAATCGTCAGCGCGCGGGACGACTGCGCACCATCGGTCAGCCGATCCCCGAGACGCTCCGCGCGCACGATCCGAACCTCCCGGGCGCGCAGGTGCACGACGTCGCGCGAGCGCGCGAGGAGATGGCGCTCGCGGGACATCCCGTGCGCTGCACGCCGCGCGGCGAAGGCGTCGAGGGCGAGGACTGCGTCGCGGAGGGCCTCGAGGAGGAGCTCGATCTCTGGATCGGCGAGGGCCCGACCGGTCAGGCGTACGGCGTCCTGGCGCAGCAGGATCTCGCGACCATCGGCATCCGCGCGCGGCTGCGCCCGGTGTCGTTCCCGGTGTACCTCGAGCAGACGGGAAGACCGCGCACCGCGACGATGCTCTTCGGCGGCTGGTCGATGGACTTCCCCGACCCCGCGAGCATGCTCGAGCCGCTCTATCACTCGCGCTCGGCGAGCGACACGAGCTCGAGCAACCGCGCGTTCTATCGCAACCCCGAGCTCGATCGTGTGCTCGACGACGCGCGCGTGGAGCGCGACCCCGAGCGGCGCATCGCGCTCTATCGCGAGGCCTCGCGCATCCTCGTCGACGACTCGCCCTGGGCGTGGCTCTTCTCGAACACGAAGTACGAGGCCTGGCAGCCCTACGTGCGCGGCTTCCGGCCCAACCCGGTGTGGGACGAGATGTATCGCGACGTGTGGCTCGACCTGCCGCGCCGTCGCGTGGCGCGCGCGCTCGATCGTGCGGGCGCGCGATCGTTCGCGGCGCTCGCGCCGTTCGGAGCGGCGCGATGACGTCGCTGCTCGCGCGAAGGCTGCTGCGCGGCGTGCTCGTGGTGTGGGCCGCCGTGAGCCTCGTGTTCTTGCTCGCGCACGGCGCGGGCGATCCCGCGGTGTCGATGCTCGGCGCGCGTGCGACGCCCGAGCGCGTGCAGGAGTTCAACGTCGCGCACGGGCTCGATGCGCCGCTGCACGTGCAGTACGCGCGCTTCTGGGGCGGCGTGCTCACGGGCGATCTCGGGACGTCGTGGCGCGACGAGCAGCCGGTCGCGCGCGTGCTCGGGACGCGGCTTCCGCGGACGATGTTGCTCGGCGGCATGGCGCTCGTCTTCGAGGTGATCATCGGGCTCGGCATCGGCACGCTCGCGGCGCTGCGGCGCAACGGCCCGCTCGACACGCTGGTGATGGCGATCGCGTTCCTCGGGATCAGCGCCCCGACGTTCCTGACCGGCCTCGTGTTCCTGCAGATCTTCGCGTTCCGGCTCGGCTGGTTCCCGGTGGGCGGCTACGGCGTCGACGCGCTCGATCACGTTCGGCACGCGATGCTCCCGGCGCTGACGCTCGCGATCGTCGGGGCCGCGACGTACGCGCGCATCATGCGCAGCGAGATGATCGAGACGCTGCGCCAGGACTACGTGCGCACGGCGCGCGCGAAGGGCCTCTCACCGATCCACGTCGTGCGCCACGCGTTCCGCAACGCGCTCCTGCCGATCGTCACGCTGCTCGGCCTGTCGACGCCGCTGCTCGTCTCGGGCGCGGTGATCACGGAGACGATCTACGGCTGGCCCGGCGTCGGCCGTCTGGCGGTCGAGTCGATCTCGAGCGGCGACGTCCCGATTCTGCTCGGCGTCGTGCTCGTCGCGTCGATCGCGGTGCAGCTCGGCAACCTCGGCGCCGACCTCGCGGTGGCGCGCCTCGACCCGCGCATCCGCCTCGACGGCGGCTCCCGCTGAGGAGCGCGGCCCGAATCTCCGAGATTCGCGGATCACCCCGGAGCCGCCCGGCGAATCTCCGAGATTCGGCGATCGATTTCAGAATCGACCGGCGAATCTCCGACATTCGCCAACCGATTTCAGAATCGACCGGCGAATCTCCGACGTTCGCCAACCGATTTCAAAACCGACCGGCGAATCTCCGACATTCGCCAACCGATTTCAAATCTGGTCGCCAGCATCGGCGATACCGGTCACCGGATTTGAAATCGCCCGGCCAGTACCGGCGATACCGGTCCTCGATTTCGAGAACGCACGGCGCTCGTGGGGCCTCTCTCCGAAGGTTTTTGAGGAGAGCAGGAGGGTTAGGAAGACCACGGCGATGCACGTGACCGCTCGCCGCTGTGCGCAGAGCCACCCCACCGGGTTCTGGCGAATGAGCGCGGTGCAGGCCGCGCGGCGGCGCGTAGCCGACGGCGCCGAGGAACGGCGCGCCCAGCGAGGCACCCAGAAGAACCACTCACGTGGTCTTCCTTCTCCTCCTGCCTTCCTCAAAAAACGTCCGATCGCGCCGCGTGCGCAGCGAGGCACCCAGAAGACCACTCACGTGGTCTTCCTTCTCCTCCTGCCTTCCTCAGATGATCCGATGGCCCAGCGCGCGCATCGAGGAAGCGAGAAGACCACTCACGTGGTCTTCCTTCTCCTCCTGCCTTCCTCAGAAGGTCCCCTCGCTCAGAAGCCGATGCAGGCGCCGCCGACGCAGATCTGCAGGCCGCTGCAGCGCATGCCGCATCCGCCGCAGTTGTTGCGGTCGCGATCCGTGTTCACGCAGCGCCCCGCGCAGAGCGACGTCGGCGGCGCGCACGCGCACGAGCCGCCGATGCACGACAGCGTCGGTCCGCACTCGCGACGGCACGCGCCGCAGTGCAGCGGGCTCGTCGTGATGTCGGTGCAGAACCCGTCGCAGATGATCAGCGAGCCCGGGCAGCGACACGCGCCGCCGCTGCACGGGATGCCGTCGGGGCACGTCACGTCGCAGTCGCCGCAGTGGTCGGGGTCGATGCTCGTGTCGACGCACTCCGTGCCGCACAGCTCGCGGTCCGGCGGGCACGCCGCGATGCGGCACATGCCCATGTCGCAGACCTGGTTCGGCGCGCACGCGATGCCGCAGCCGCCGCAGTTGTTCTGGTCGGTCTGCGGGTCGACGCACGACGCGCCGCAGGTGATGCGCGGCGCCGGGCACGGCGTGCCGCACATGCCGCCGGTGCACACCGCGCCGAGCGGGCACGTCAGGCCGCAGCCACCGCAGTTGCGCGGATCGGTCGCCGGATCGACGCAGCCCGAGCCGCACTCGAGCAGCGGCGGATCACAGAGCGGACGGCACATCCCCTCCTGACACGAGCTGCCCGGCGCGCAGACGTTGCCGCACATCCCGCAGTTCGCGTCGTCGCTCTGCGGATCGACGCACTCGTCACCGCACTGGAGCCGCGGCGGCATGCAGCGCGTGTCGACGCAGCGGCCCGCCTCGCAGATCTCGCCGGTCGCGCACTCGCGACCGCACGCACCGCAGTTCTCGGGGTCCGTCGAGAGGTTCTCGCAGCCCGTCGTGCACAGCGACTCGCCGGGATCGCACGGCAGGAAGCAGGTGCCGCGGCTGCAGATCTCACCCGTCGCGCAGCGGCGCCCGCACGCGCCGCAGTTCGCGGGATCGATGCGGAAGTCGGTGCACGAGCCCATGCACTCCACGAGCGGCGCGCGGCAGGTGCGCACGCACGAGCCGAACTGGCAGAGCTCGTCCGCCGCGCAGACGTTGCCGCACTCGCCGCAGTTCCGCGGATCGGTCGTCACGTTCACGCACGTGCCGCCGCAGCGCTCGGTCGGGAACGGGCACTCCGAGAAGCAGGTGCCGAGCACGCAGCCCGCGCCCGCCGGGCAGTCGTTGCCGCAGTCGCCGCAGTGGCTCGGGTCGCTCTGAGTGTCGACGCAGTCGTCGCCGCAGAGCGTGCGCGGCGCGGTGCACGTGGCGGCGCACATCCCGGCGTTGCACACGGTGCCGGCGGGGCAGTCCATGCCGCACGCGCCGCAGTTCTCGGGATCGCTGCGCACGTCGACGCAGACGCCGCCGCAGTCGCGCAGCGGGGCTTCGCACTCGCCGCGGCACTCACCGCCGCTGCAGCGCTCCTCGTCACCGCACGCGTTGCCGCACTCGCCGCAGTTCGCGGGATCGTTGCGCAGGTCGACGCACGCGCCCTCGCAGATCGCGAGGCCGGGGTCGCACACCGCGCGGCACTCGCCGCCCTCGCACTGCGAGCCCTCCTCGCAGATGGTGCCGCACTCGCCGCAGTTGAGCTCGTCGGTCTGGAGATCGACGCAGCCACCGGCGCACTCGCTCCGCGGCGGGGTGCACGACGCGCTGCACTCGCCGTCGTCGCACACGAGGCCTTCGTCGCACGCCTCGAAGCACGCACCGCAGTGCTCGGGGTCGCTGAACGGATCGACGCAGCGCTCGCCGCAGCGGACGAGATCGTCCGGGCACGTCGGCGGGCCCGCGTCTCCCGCGTCGCGACCGGCGTCGACGCTGCCGTCGAACGTGCCGCCGTCGAAGCCGGGCTCGGGCACTGTAATCAATGTGGTGCGGCCGCACGCAGACGCGGCGACGAGGACGCACAGGGAAGCGAGCGCACGGGCGAAGCGAGGCGACATGGCGAGAATCCTGCGCGCTGGACGGCGCGTGCTCAAGAGACCGCGCGTGGACGCGCACGTCCACGCGCACCGGGCGCAGCGTCAGCGCTTGCGCGGGCGGAGCGGGAACACCTTGCGATCCCCCTCGTGACGCGGGGGGAGGACCTCGAGGAAGTCGAGGCGGATCACCTTGCGCACACCCGACGGGAGCCGGATGCGCAGCCCTCCGTCCTCGTCCTCGCCCTCGACGCGGCAGAGGCCGAACTGACGGTGATCGACGAAGTCGCCCTTCTGCGGGATCGGCTCGTCGAGGAACGAGGTGTCGCGCTCGCGCGCCTCGGGGATCGGCACCGCCTTCGGCGTGGTGACGTCCGGGATCAGCGGCGGCGGGCTGGGCGGCGCACGCCTCGCGGGCATCGCGGCCGCGCGTTTCTCGGCCTCTTGCGAGACCGCGGCCGCGACCGCCCACGACACGCCGCCCCCGGTCGCGGCGGCCGGCGTGGCGGCCGCGGTGCGCGAAGCGGGCTGCTCTTCCTCGGGCTCGTCCTCGTCGTCCTCGACGACCGGCGCGGGCTTCGGGCGCGCGAGCTCCTGGGTGCGCTCGCCGGCGCGCGCGAACACGCCGCGCACGCTCGAGCCCTTGAACAGCGAGAGCCCGGTGGCCGCCTCTTCGTCGCGCTCGAGGCGCACGTCCTCGTAGACGTCGAACGCGAACTCGAGCGCGTACACGCGCGCCGACGCGACCGTGCCGCCGAGCGTCTCGAACGTGCCCGGCCCGGTCTGCCGCGCGACCATCACGTGCAGCTGGACCCAGGGCGGCCCGTTGCGGATCGAGACGTTGCCCTCGAGCGAGAGCACGGTGAGCGGACCTTCCACGCGACGCGGCGCACGCCACGCCTCGCGCTCGGGATCCCACTCGGTGAGCTCGACCCACTCGAGCATGCCCGCGCCGTGGATCCACGCGGCGCGGATGCGCTCGTGCTCGCAGAGCTGACGAAGGGTGGCGATCACCTCTTCGCCGCGCTCGAGCCGTCCCACGAAGCGACGCGCGATGCGGCTCTCGAAGACGATCATGCGCGGCTGCGCATAGCACCACCCTCGCCAAGCGCCACGACCCGCGGTACAAGCGCGCGCATGTCGTCGTCGAAGATCGTTCGCATCGAAGAGCTCGGCGCCCACGTGGGCGAGAAGGTCACGCTCCAGGGCTGGCTCTACAACAAGCGCTCGAGCGGCAAGCTGCACTTCCTCGAGGTGCGCGACGGCAGCGGCATCTGTCAGTGCGTCGTGTTCAAGGGCGAGGTCTCGCCCGAGCTCTTCGCGCGCGCCGATCACCTGACGCAGGAGACGAGCCTCCGCGTGACCGGCACGGTGCGCGAGCACGGCAAGCTGAAGGGCACGTTCGAGGTCGGCGTCGCGGAGCTCGAGGTGCTGGCGGAGCCGGCGCGCGAGTACCCGATCTCGCCGAAGGAGCACGGCACCGACTTCCTGATGGACAACCGCCACCTCTGGCTGCGCAGCAAGCGCCAGTGGGCGATCCTGCGGGTGCGCGCCGAGATCGTCGCGGCGGTGCGCGACTACTTCGACTCGAACGGGTTCACGCTCGTCGACGCGCCGATCTTCACGCCCAACGCGTGCGAGGGGACGAGCAACCTCTTCTCGACCGACTATCACGGCGACCCCGCGTACCTCACGCAGTCGGGCCAGCTGTACATGGAGGCGGCAGCGGCGGCGCTCGGCAAGGCGTACTGCTTCGGCCCGACGTTCCGCGCGGAGAAGAGCAAGACGCGCCGGCACCTCGCGGAGTTCTGGATGGTCGAGCCCGAGGTCGCGTTCCTCGATCTCGACGGCGACATGGATCTCGCCGAGGACTTCCTCGTCAGCGTCGTGTCGCGCGTGCTCGACAAGCGGCGCAAGGAGCTCGAGATCCTCGAGCGCGACACGAAGCCGCTCGAGCGCGTGCAGAAGCCCTTCCCGCGCATCCGCTACCACGAGGCGATCGAGATCCTGCGCAAGGCGGGCCACGACGCGAAGGTCGGCGACGACTTCGGCGGCGACGAGGAGACGGTGATCTCGCAGGGCTTCGATCGCCCCGTGATGGTCCACCGCTATCCGATCGACCTGAAGGCGTTCTACTTCAAGCGCGACCCGAAGGACCTCTCGCTCGCGCTCAACGTCGACGTGCTCGCGCCGGAGGGCTACGGCGAGGTGATCGGCGGGGGTCAGCGCGAGGAGGACCTGAGCAAGCTCGAGCAGTCGATCGACGTGCACAAGCTGCCGCGCGAAGCGTTCGAGTGGTACCTCGACCTGCGCCGCTACGGCTCGTTCCCGCACGCGGGCTTCGGGCTCGGCATCGAGCGCACGGTCGCGTGGATCTGCGGTCTGCCGCACGTGCGCGAGACCATCCCGTTCCCGCGCATGCTGAACCGCCTGCACCCCTGAGGAGAACTTCTCCAAGGAGAGCAGGAAGGCAGGAGATGAGGACGCGAAGACTCCTGCTTTCCTCACTTCCTGCTCTCCTCAGAAAACTCCCGACTCTCTTCTTGCTGACCGAGGGTCAGTGAGATATCTGACCCCTGGTCGCTTGCGCGGACTGGTCATACCAGGCCAGAACCGCTCCTGACTGGAGGTGGCGCGTGAAGGTTCGTCTCGACCCCGAGTGGAGCCTGCTGCTCGAGCAGTACAAAGGCGATCATCAGGATCGTCGCAACCAGCTGACGCACATGATCGGCATCCCGATGATCCTCGCGAGCCTCCCGCTCGCGATCAGCATCGTCGGCCTGCCCGTCGCCGTCGGGCTCTTCACGGTCGGCTGGGGCTTCCAGTTCGCCGGGCACGCGTTCGAGGGCAACGACCCGGCGTTCTTCGGGGATCGCCGCAACCTCGTGGTCGGCGTCATCTGGTGGGCGCAGAAGTCGGGCCTCATCGAGCTCGAGCACGCCGTCGCGGCCTGATCGGACGTCCTTCGAGCGCGGCCTCCGATGCTTCGTGCGTCGGGGGCCGTTCGCGTTCCGTCGGGGGTGCGCGCATTTGCCGCACTCCCGGTCGCGCGCATCGCGCACGATGACGAGCGCATGAGATACGACGCCATCATCGTCGGCGGTGGGCCCGCCGGGCTCTCCGCCGCGCTCCAGCTCGGACGAGCGCGCAAACGCGTGCTGCTCTGCGACGTGACGCCCGCGCGCAACGCGCGCGCCGAGCACGTGCACGGCTTAATGACGCGCGACGGAACGCCTCCCGCGGAGCTGCGCGCGATCGGGCGCGCCCAGCTCGCGCAGTACGACGTCGAGATCCGCGACGGCGTGCGCGTCACGCGCATCGACGGCGAGCTCGACGCGTTCCGCGCGACGCTCGCGGACGGAAGCACCGTCGACGCGCGGCGCGTCGTGCTGTGCAACGGGATGATCGACGAGATCCCCGAGCTGCCCGGCATGCGCGAGCTCTGGGGACGCTCGGTGTTCCAGTGCCCGTACTGCCACGGCTGGGAGATCCAGGATCGCGCGTTCGCCGCGCTGCTCGCGGGGCCCGAGTGGGCGATCTTCGGCGCGTTCTTGCGCGGCTGGTCGAAGGACGTGATCGCGTTCACCGACGCGCGCTTCGAGGTGCCGAGCGACATGCGCGAGCGGCTCGAGCGCGCGAACGTGCGCATCGAGGAGCGGCGCATCCGCGCGCTCGTCGGCGAGGGCGACCGGCTCGTCGCGATCGAGCTCGAGGACGGAACGCGCGTCGCGCGCGACGCGCTCTTCATGAAGCCGCCGCAGCGACAGACCGAGCTCGTCACGCAGCTCGATCTGGCGCTCGACGATCACGGCTACGTGCGCGTCGATCCGGAAGGTCGCACCAGCGTCCCGGGCATCTTCGCGGCGGGCGACCTGACGACGATGCAGCAGAGCGCGATCCTCGGCGCGGCCGCGGGCGCGCGCGCCGCGTACGCGCTGAACCACGAGCTCACGCTGTCGACGTACTGAGCCCGATCATCGGCTCGCCTCGGTCCCTACCGTCCGCGCGCTTCGCGCGCTCCCGTCCGGGACCTGCGCGACGAGCACTCCGGTAGGCGATCAGGGCTCGCGGCGGTCTTCTTCCGCGAGCCGCTTCTCCTTCTGCTCCACGGCGTCGACGAAGATCTTCACGTACTCGCCGGCGCTCGTCAGCGCGAAGAACACGCTGAGGTAGAGCAGCGCGAGGCCGATCTCGTGGAAGTCCGCGTGGACCTGGAAGAAGAAGAAGTCGATCGCGAACGCCTGGTGCAGGATCAACATCAGGATCGCGACCATCTGCAGCGCGGCCTTCTCCTTGCCGCCCTGCCCTGCCGCGATCGTCACGCCCTCGCTCATCGCGATGACGCGCAGGCTCGTGATCGAGAGCTCGCGCGCGACGATCAGGATCACGGCCCAGGCGGGCACGCGACCGATCGCCGTCATCGCGACGAGCGTGCCCATCACGAGCAGCTTGTCGGCGAGCGGATCGAGGAACTTCCCGAGCACGCTGACGAGCTTCATCCGGCGCGCGAGGTAGCCGTCGATGAAGTCGGTGATCGCGCTGACCGAGTAGACGATCGCCGCCCAGAAGTTCCCTTCGGGCGTGCCCTCGGTGATGAGCCAGAGCACCGCCGGGATCAGCACGATGCGCAGCATCGTGAGGAGGTTCGGCAGGTTGAGCGCGTCCTCGCGGATGCCGGTGCGCTTCTGCACCACGACGCGCGGCGCGGCGGCAGCGGGCGCGTGAGGCGTGGGCGGATGCTCGGCTGTGCTCATCGGCGGCATTCGTCGCGAGAGGCCTAGAGTCATACCAGGCGCGCGGAGCGCGTCGATGCGCGCACGCGTCATGGAATGGTCACGCCGACGCGATCACACCAGGAGAATGGTCCCGTCGCCGCGCAGCGCGAGGATCGCGTCGCCCTCGGGATCGCGCACCGCCTCGTCGAGCGGGAAGAGACGGCCCGTCCATCCGAGGAGCGACTCGGGCGCGACGCGCACGTCCTCGCCGGTGCGGACCGACACGGCGGTCGGTGGGCGCGGCAGACGCAGGACGAGCGAGCCGCTGCCGCGGAAGAGCGCGAGGCGCCCCGCGCCCGCGTGCTCGGGCAGACGGCCGCTCTCGAACGTGACGCGATCGTCGAACGCCGCGATGAAGCGCTCGACGACGTAGAGCACGTCGTCGTCGATGCGCAGCGCCTGGAAGCGCTCGCCGGCGCGCGGCGTGATCACCGCGAGGAGCGGGCCCTGCCAGCGCAGGATCGGCTCTTCGTCGCCGAGGCGCTCGTCGGTCGGACGGCGGAAGCGACGCGTGACCGGGCCCGACGTCGGCGTGCCCCGCACCAGGCGCACGCCGGTCTCGCGCGCGTGGAGCGCGCCTTCGGTCGAGAGGAGGAGCGCGCCCGACGACGACACGACGAGGGGCTCGCCGCTCGGCACCGAAGGCGCCCACCAGTCGAGCAGCGACGCGAGCGACATCGGCGCGTCGGCCGGCGTCGGGCGCGTCGGGTGCGCGCTGCGCGGGATCGGGTCGGCGCCTGCCTCGTGCACGCGCCATTGTCCGGTCGCCTTGCGCTCGTGGGCCGCCTCGCGCGTGGTCTCGAGCACGAGCGACGCGTCGTCGCCGAGGCGACCGATCGCGGCGTCCGCGGTGGTGCGCACCTCGGTGACCTCGCGATCGTCGGCGCGCACCTCGGAAGGCGGCACGTCGAGCACGCCGGCGGAGCTCGCGACGAGCTCTTCCATGCGGCGCGCCATCGACGCCTGTCCGCCGCGCGCGAACGCGTCGCGCGCCTCCTGGAGCTTGCCGAGCCGCCACTTGATGAGCCCGACGTAGCCCCACGCGCGCGCGTGCTCGGGGTCGACCTCGAGCGCGCGCCGCAGGTGATCGAGCGCGTCCTCGGGCTGCCCCGTCTTGAACAGCGCGAGGCCGAGGTTCACGCGCAGCGTCGCGTCGCGCGGGAAGGTGCGCACGAGGCCGCGCCACAGCTCGATCGCGCGCGGGTACACGCCGAGGCGGAAGTAGACGCCGGCGAGGAGATCCTGGCCCTTCGCGTCGGCGGGACGATATGCGAGGGCGCGCTCGAGCTGCTCCTTCGCCTCGACGACGCGGTTCTCGAGGAGCAGCTCGCTCCCGCGCGAGAGGTGGAAGAGGAAATCCTCGTCCCATCCGACGTCGCCTCCCGGGTCGATCGGGAGGCGCGCGTGCGGTGGCGCCTGCGGGGGCGTGCTGTCCTCGGCCATGCGGGTACGACGAGAGGCCCGAGGGTATGCAGGGCGCGCCTCGATGTCGAGGTTCGTGCGCGATGCCGCGGGCTTGGGAGTGTGTCAGAACGGCCCGCGATGCCCGAGAAGCTCGTCGCGATCCCGCTCTCCGTCGCGATGCTCGTGAGCGCGACGGCCGTGGCCGACGACGACGCGGGCGTGGCGCCGCGCGTGCGGTGGGAGCGACCTCCCGAGGGCACGATCGAGCGCGGGATCTTCGGCGTGCCCGAGTGGTTGATCGTGGTGGTCGGCGCGCTCGTCGTCGCGGCGTCGGCGCTCGCGCTGGTGCGCGCGATGCGGAGGTCGCGATGAGCGAGCCGAGCACGACGAGCGCGCCGCCGACGCGCGGCCTCGCGCGGCGGATCATGCTGGGCACGGTGCTCGGCGCGATGGTGTTCGCCGGGCTCTCGCTCTACGGCGACGTGCGCGCGCTGGCGGCGAACCTCTCGACGTTCGCGTGGAGCACGTTCGCGCTCGCCCTCGCGCTCGCGAGCGCGAACTACGGCATCCGCTTCGTGCGCTGGCAGTACTACCTGCGCGCGCTCGACGTGCACGTGCCGGCGGGCGAGAGCCTGCTCGTGTTCCTCGCGGGCTTCGTGATGAGCGTGACGCCGGGCAAGCTCGGCGAGGTCTTCAAGTCGTTCCTGCTGTGGGAAGCGCGCGACGTCTCGGTCGCGCGCACCGCGCCGATCGTGCTCGCGGAGCGATTGACCGATCTGCTCGCGCTCGTGGCGCTCACCGCGATCGGATCGCTCTTCTTCGATCAGGGCGCGGTCATCGCGGCGATCGGCGGCGCGCTGGTGCTCTCGGTGATCGCGGTGGTGTCGATCCGTCCGCTCGCGGAGCTCGCGCTCGCGATCGCGGCGAAGCTGCCGGGCTTGAAGCGCATCGCGCCCCGACTGCGCGAGGCGTGGGAGGCGCTCGCGACGCTGGTGCGCCCCGCGCCGTTGGTGATGGCGACGCTGCTCGCGACGTTCTCGTGGGGGCTCGAGTGCATCGCGCTCTGGGCGATCGTGCGCGGCTTCGAGGGCGCGACCATCGAGCTCGGCCCCGCGTCGCTCGCGTACGCGGCGTCGACGATCGCGGGCGCGCTCGCGATGTTGCCCGGCGGGCTCGGCGTGACCGAGGCGGGCATGGCGGGCTCGCTCCAGGTGCTCGGCGTGGGCGTGACCGCGTCGATCGCGACCGGCGCGACGCTGCTCGTGCGGCTCGCGACGCTGTGGTGGGCGGTCGTCGTCGGCGCGATCGCGCTGTTCGTGCTGCGACGCACCTCGCGGAAATGAGCCCGGCTCACTTCTAGGGCGCGGCCCAGCCCGACGCGTCGCATGCATCGAGCACGGCGGGGAAGCGCGCGCGCCACGCGGCCTCGTCGTGCGCGGCGCCCGGTGCGTGCACGTAGTGCAGGTGGACTCCGTCGACGTAGCCCGCATCGCGCAGCACCTCGCGCATCTGCCGCGTCTCGCAGTAGTTGTCGCGACCGTCTCCGTCGTCGTCGATGCCGTCGCCGTCGGAGTCGACACAGCCGCTGCCCGCGCTCCCGCCGGAGTCGAGGTAGATGGCGACCGCGGGACGTCCGCTCCAGCGCGCGATCAGCGTGTCCGCGCCGCCCGCGCGCCCGATCGAGCCCCAACCCAGCGTAGACGACAGACCCGCGACGCACCCTGCGAGCTCCGGCCGCTGCGACGCGATCCAGATCGACACGAGTCCGCCGAGCGAGCTCCCCGCGATCATCAGCGAGCGCCCGCTCGCGACGATGCCGTAGCGCGCACGCACGAAGGGCAGCACCTCGTCCTCGATCATGCGCAGGTAGTCCGCTGCGCGTCCGCCGGTCGTGCTGCCGCCGATCACGTCGGTCACGTGCGTGTACGCGCTCATGCGATCGGGCGCGTTGTCGATCGCGATCGCGACGACGTCGCTCCATCCTTCCCGCGCGAGCGTCGCGTCGACCTGCCAGCCGCCGAAGAGCGCGCCCGGATCGAACACGTTGTTGCCGTCGTGCAAGAGCAACGTGCGCACGCGCGACGCGCCCTCGCTGCGTGCGACGAACCCCGCGGGCAGCCACGCACGCACCGCACGCGGCGCGTCGAGGAACGCCGAGTCGAACGCGACGAAGCGCTCGAGGTGCGGCGCATCGCTCGGCGGGCGCACCCATCCGTGCTCACCGAAGTCGTCGTATCCGTACGCGAGCGACTCGAACGGCGCGCGATAGACGTCGGGCTCGCCCCACCACTTGTACTTCGCGCCGATCGCGCTCGCGACGAACGTGCTCTCGTCGATCACGACGAACCAGTGCGCGCCGCTCGCGGCGCGCGTCGCGACGTGCGCGCTCGTCGACCACGCGTTCACGTCTCCCACGAGCGACACGCGCGGAGGCGATCCGTCCCAGCGCGTCGCGAACAGCCAGCGTCCGTCCTCGCGCACCGGCCACCCGTCGCGGAGCGCGACATCGCGGAGCGCGGAGTCGACCCGCGCGACGTCCGTCTCGCTCGCGAGCAGCTCGACGAGCGCGTCGATGCGCGACTCGCTCGACGCGTCGATCGCCTCCGCGGCGTCGACACCCGCGTCGCGCGGGATCTGCGCGTCGACCCGCTCGATCACGCGCGCATCGACGACCGCCGCGTCGTTCGGCGCGGATGGGCCGTCACCTCCGCAGCCCACGACCAGCGCCACCGCCCAGAGCACAGTCACGCACGCCCGCGTCACGGGCTGCGATGCTACGCGTTCTTCACGGCGTGTGCACCGGGTCGGGCGCGCCCGGCGGCTCGAACAAGCGCGGCGGCAGCGGCTCGGTCACGCGCTCGGCCGGGACGAGGCCCATCATGTCGCCGAGCACGACGTCGTTCTCGTCCGTGTAGATCGGCTCGCGACCGTAGATCGTGTAGACGCGCACCCGGCGCCCGATCGCCGGGTCGTCGCGATCCTCGACACGGCGCAGCGTGACTTCTCGGATCACCTCGATCGACTCGCGGATGTCGAGGACGTGCTCGCGCAGGCGACCGCCGACGGGCAGCTGCGCGCGCTGGATCCACATCGTGAGCAGCCCGCGGCCCGGCCCGATGATCGCGCGCGGTCGCTCGCCGCGCAGGAGGAAGTGCTCGAGCCCGCCTTCGTCGGTCTGCTGCGTGAGCGCCACGCGCGGCGTGCGCAGCTCGAAGCGCCGCAGGTCGATGCGCTCTTCACCGGGGCGTGCTCCCGGCGACACGATGCGCTTCCACGCGCGCAGCGGGAGCTGCGTCTCTTCGTCGTAGACGACGTCGAGATCGATGCTCGACATGTCCCAGCTCTGATTGCCGGTGAACACGCGCACGCAGTCGCGGCGCCGCACCTCGAACGTCTCGATCAGCGAGCGCGCCTGCATGACGGGACCGGCCCGCAGCGCGCCGCGCGCGATCACGTCGCCCTCGGGCAGCGCGTCGCGACCGCACGTCGGATATCCCTCGTCGCTGCCCTCGCTCACGCGCTCGCGCGGCAGCGGGATGCACGACGTCGCGATCATCGTCGCCGCGAGCACGACGGAGACGACGACGCCCCGCGGGATCCCGCGGGGCGCCGGTCGTCCGCATCGACGTTCTCGAACGAACGCAGCGGAGCGCTGGCTCATTGCCAGTCTCTAGGGCCGATCAGTGGTGCTCGCCGCTCGGCGTCGCGCCACCTTCGGCCGGCGCGTCGACCTCCGGCGCGGCGATGCCGGCCTCGGGCTCTTCGCCGGCGATCACGTGGTCGATGCCGCCGGGCGCGCGCTCACCGGTGTCGGGGCGGACGTAGACGCCGTTGAACGGGTCGGTCTGCCCGCGGTACGCGGTGTCGTTGATCGTGTAGGCGAGGAAGATCCCCGCGAAGAGCACCGAGCCGACGAACACCAGCGCGTTGAAGCGGTTGTCGTCCTTCAGGTGCATGAACCACGTGACGACGAGCGCGGCCTTGCTCGTCGCGATCAGCATCGCGAGGCCCAGGTTGAACCCGCCCGCGCCCGCCGGCGTGCCGGGGCGGATGAGGCCGTCGATGTCGAGATAGCTCGTCGCCACCGTGATGATCGTGAGCGCGATCAGCCCGAGGAAGACGGCCACGTAGAGCTTCACCGGGTGCACGTGGACGTGCACTGCGCCCTCGTGATGCGGGTCTTCGGCGTCGTGGAAGTCGGACTTCATGATCAGGCCCTCAGATCAGGTAGAGGAGCGGGAAGAGGTAGATCCAGATGAGATCGACGAGGTGCCAGTACAGCGCGGCGAGGTCGACGGGCGTCCAGTAGTCCTTCGAGAACTCGCCGCGGTTGTTGCGCCACATGATCCACGCGAGGATCCCGATGCCGATCGCGACGTGCAGACCGTGCAGACCGGTCAGCATGAAGTACACGCCGAAGAACACGTGCGTGTGCGCCGGGAAGAGCGCGTGGCCGTGCTCCAGGTGCGGGTGCCAGTACTGACCCGGCAGCAGGCCGTGCTCGATCTTCGCCGCGTACTCGAAGTACTTGATGATCAAGAACCCGAACGCGCAGAGGATCGTGATGCCGAGGTAGAGGTTGACCTCGTTCTTCTTGCCGAGCTGCGCCGACCGCACCGAGAGCGCGGCGGTCAGCGAGCTGAAGAGCAGCACGATCGTGTTGATGCCGCCCATGATCTTGTCGAGCTGGTGCGACCCGGCGGCGAACGCCTCCGGGTACTGCTGACGGATCACGGCGTACGCGACGAAGAGACCGCTGAAGAACAGGATCTCCTGCGCGAGGAAGGCCCACATGCCCAGCTTGGCCGCCTCGAACTGCTGGACCGGCATGTCGAAGTGGTGCTGGAGCCACTTCGGCGCCGCATGGCTGTGCGCGCCATGCGAGCCGTGCGCGTGCTCGTCGTGCGCCGCGCTCTCGGTGGTCGGGGTCGCCATCGATCAGCCCTCTTCCTTCTCGGTCTTCGCGGTCACGCGCTCGACGCGGTCCTCGGGGAAGCCCGTGTAGAGCTCTTCCTCGGTCGCGAGGTGGTAGTCGTACGGGCCGCGCGTGACGATCGGCGTCTCGTGGAAGTTGTGCGCGATCGGCGGGCTCGAGGTCTGCCACTCGAAGGCCGCGCTGCCCCACGGGTTCGGCGGGCTCTTCGGGCCGCGCATCAGCGACTGGATGAACATCCAGAGCATGATCACGAAGCCGACGCCGAGGATGTACGAGCCGAACGACGAGAAGCCGTGCAGCGGCTGGTACTGGTCGAGGTAGTCGTAGTAGCGGCGCGGCATGCCGTGGCTGCCGAGCAGGAACTGCGTGAAGAACGTGACGTTGAAGCCCGTGAACACGAGCGAGAACGCGATCTGCGCGAGCCGCTCGTTGTAGAGCTTGCCCGTCATCTTCGGCCACCAGTAGTGCAGGCCGCCGACGAACCCGAACACGGTCCCGCCGACCATGACGTAGTGGAAGTGCGCGACGACGTAGTAGGTGTCGTGCAGGTGGACGTCGGTGACGATCGTCGCGAGCGGCAGACCGGTCAGCCCGCCCACCGTGAAGAGCACGATGAACGCGAGGCCGTAGAGCATCGGCGACTCGAACGAGACCGAGCCCTTGTAGAGCGTCGCGACCCAGTTGAAGACCTTCACGGCCGAGGGGATCGCGACGAGGAAGGTCAGGCCCGAGAACACCATGACGGCGTACTCGCTCATGCCCGCGACGAACATGTGGTGGGCCCACACGAGGAACGCGAGCAGCGCGAGCGCCACCGAGCTCATCGCGACGAACATGTAGCCGAAGATCTTGCGGCGGCTGAAGGTCGCGATGAGCTCGCTGACCACGGCCATGCCGGGCAGGATCATGATGTAGACGGCCGGGTGCGAGTAGAACCAGAAGAAGTGCTGGAAGAGCACCGGGTCGCCGCCGAGGCGCGGGTCGAAGATGCCCAGCGTGAGCGCGCGCTCCATGATGAGCAGGAGCAGCGTGATCGCGAGGACCGGCGTCGCGAGCACCTGGATGACGCTCGTCGCGTAGATCGACCACACGAAGAGCGGCAGGCGCTTCCAGTGCAGGCCGGGCGCGCGGAGCTTGTGCACCGTCGCGATGAAGTTGACGCCGGTGAGGATCGACGAGAAGCCGAGGATGAACGCGCCGAGCGTCATCGCGATGACGGCGGTGCCGGTCTGCGTCGAGTACGGCGTGTAGAAGGTCCAGCCCGTGTCGACCGCGCTCGTGACGATGCTGAAGAGCGCGAAGATGGCGCCGAACACGTAGATGTAGAACGACGCGAGGTTGAGCCGCGGGAACGCGACGTCCTTCGCGCCGAGCATCAGCGGCAGGAAGAAGTTCCCGAGCGCCGCGGGGATGCTCGGGATGATGAAGAGGAACACCATGATCGCGCCGTGGAGCGTGAACGCCTTGTTGTAGGTGTCCGGGTCCACGATCGTGCGGCCGGGCCAGAGCAGCTCGGTGCGCACGATGAGCGCGAAGATGCCGCCCGCGAGGAACGCGGTGAGCACCGCCACGAGGTACATGATGCCGATGCGCTTGTGGTCGAGCGTCATCGCCCACGAGCGGAAGCCGCTCGACGCGCGGAGGTAGTCCGCGTCGTCGTGCGCGTGATCGTGCGAAGTCGGGTGGGTCGCCCCTGCCTGAGCCGTCATCGTCGTCTCACCTAGGCTGGTACTGCGGATTTCTCAGAGCGTCTGCAGGTAGGTCACGAGCGCATCGAGCTGCTGCTCGCTGAACCGGATGTTCGGCATCACGGGGTTGAACCCCTCGACCACCTGAGCGCGCGGCTCGAGGATCGAGTGCCGCACGTACGCCTCG
Source organism: Sandaracinus amylolyticus (assembly GCF_000737325.1). Taxonomy (NCBI): domain Bacteria; kingdom Pseudomonadati; phylum Myxococcota; order Polyangiales; family Sandaracinaceae; genus Sandaracinus; species Sandaracinus amylolyticus. Next base: position 4,156,288 of record NZ_CP011125.1, on the reverse strand, counting down.
TCGACCGACACGGTGGAGCCGTCCTGGAGGCGCTCCTGGCGACCGAAGAGACCGTGGAGGTTCGGGCCCGCGAGCTGCGGCGCGCCCTCTTCGCGCGCGTGGCACGCGGTGCAGCCCTTCTGCGAGAACAGCTGCTCGCCCCACTCGGGCGGCGTGCACGGATGATCGCCGCACATCGGGGGCGGCGGGTTCGTGATGAACTCCTGGAAGTCCTCGGGACGCTGCACGAGGATCTGCGCGTACATCGTCGCGTGGCCCGCGTTGTCGCCCCAGCTGCCGCCCGCGCCGCAGTACTCGGTGCAGAAGACCTGGTTGCGATACCAGACGCGGCGCGCGTCGGGACGCGAGAGATCACCCTCGGGCGTCACGTCGGTGCGTTCGATCGCCTCGAACCACAGCGAGGTGAACATGCCGGGGACCGCGTCGCGCTTGATGCGGTAGTCGGGCACGTAGAACGAGTGGAGCACGTCCGACGACGACATGATGAGTCGCACCGGCTGCCCTGCGGGCACGTGCAGCTCGTTGTCCTCGGTGATGCCGTTCGGATGCTCGAACTCCCACGCCCACTGACGGGCGCGGACGCGAACGTTGTAGGCGTCGTCGGGCGCGTTCGCCTGGACCATGTACGCCTGGAAGCCCCAGTGGAACATCAGCACCAGCAGGATCAGCGGTGCGAACGTCCAGAAGAGCTCGAGCGCGTTGTGGTGCCCCGTCGGCTCCGACTTCACGCCGGGGCGACGGCGATACGCCCACATGAAATACAGCGTCGCGGCGATGATGCCGACGAAGAACACGACGCTGATCCAGAAGATGAAGTCGTAGACCCAGTCGACTTCCGGCGCGAACGTCGAGAGCTGCGGGGGCAGCTGCGTCGTCGGATGGGTGATGTATTCCTGCTCGTCCATCGGTCAGCTCTCTCGCGGGCGCGCAGCCGCGCTCGCGTCGGTCGTCGTAGCTACGTCGGAGATGGAAGGCGCGGCGGTCGACGTCTTCTTCGAGGCGCCGCGTCGGCGCTCGCGGCGCCAGAACGTGAAGAGGAACCCGCCGAGGATCAGCACGGTGAGGACGCCGCCGCCGCGCATGATGCGCCACGCCGCGAGGACGTAACGACCGTCGCTGTGATCCCAGCGATAGCAGTAGAGGAGCGTCGCGCGGATCACGCGCTCGGCGGTGGCAAGGTGGTTTCCCTCGCTCGCCTCCGCGAGGCCGATGCGCACGTCGTTGAACGGAATCTCGAGCCCGTAGAGATATCGCGACGGCGCGCCCGAGGGCTGGAGGATGACCATCGCGCCGGGATGCGCGAACTGCTGCGTGCGCTCGTCCCAGTGGTAGCGGTAGCCGACCGCGTCCGCGACGCGACGGATCTCCTGCTCGGTGCCGCCGAGGAAGTGCCAGCCGCGCTGCGCTTCGTCGCGGCCGTAGCGGCCGAGGATGCGCGCGCGCGCGTCGCGCAGCGTGTCGCCCTGCGTGTCGCGCGGATCGATGCTCAGCGTGACGACGTCGTACTCGACGCCCGCGGTCCACGGCTGCTGCTGGAGCTGATCCGCGAACGCGCGGAGCGCCATGTCGCAGAAGCTCGCGCACTGGTGATAGACGAGCGTCAGCACGACGGGGCGCTCGCCGTCGAAGAAGTCGCCGAGACGAACGCGACGCCCCTCGTGATCGACGAGCACCGCGTCCATCGGGACCGCGCGCTCGAACTGCTCGTCGACACCGACGCCGGGGATCTCGTCAGGCACGGTGCCCGCCGGGATCTCGGGACGAATCGGCGCCGTCTGGGCGCGCGCGATCGAGCTGCTCGCTCCGAGGAGGAGCGGCAGCAGCGCGATCGCAGCAGCCAGGCGGGTCGACATCGTTCGAAGAGTCTCGGGTTCTGAGAGCAGTCAGCGGGAGAGGGAAGGAATCACTCCGCCGGGGGAGGCGCGGCTTCCGCCGGCGTCGCTGCACCTTCGGCGGGCGCCGCCGCGGGACGAGGACGACGCGCGCGAGGCGCCGCCTCGGCCGCCGGAGCGGCCTCCGCGGGCGCAGCCGCAGCTTCCGCCGCGGGCGCCGGAGCCGGCGCAGCCGCACCTTCGGCAGGCGCCGCACCCTCGGCGGCCGCCGCACCTTCGGCGGGCGCAGCACCTTCGGTCGGCGTCGCACCGTCGGCAGGCACAGTGCCGGGCTCGCCCTCGGCAGGCACCGCCTCGACCGGGGTCGCCTCGGGCGTCGGCGCAGCGGCGGGCGCGAGTGCCGCAGGGAGCTCGCGCGGGAGCTGCTGCCACCCGCGAAGCGGATCGAGATCCTGCGACGCCGCCGGGCGGATCAGCGGGAACGCGCCGCGACCACGGCGACCGAGCTCGTCGATCGCGCGGTCGACCGGCATCGCACCGCCGCGCAGCGCTTCCCGCTGCGACTCGCGGTACTCCGCGAGCTCGGCGGTCGTCCGGCTCTCCTCGATGTTCTCGCGGCGGCGATCACGCCGGCTGACGTCCATGTACGAGTCGAACACGTACTTGAGGCCGATGAGCGTGATCACCGCGAGCACGGTGTACGTGAAGATCACCCGGTTGCGCGGCGGCGTGTCGTCGGGACGCGGGCGAGTGGCCGGGACCGCGTGGGTCGGCGTCGTGTCTTCGTGCGCCATGTCAGTGGACCTCGAGGTGGATCGAGCGCTCGAGCCGCGGGTCGCCCACCGGGATCAGCGGGTGCCGACCCATCAGGAGGAAGACCACCGTGAGATAGATGCCGCCGACCGCGAAGAGCGCCGCGAGATCGACCCAGTGCACCGAGAGCTCACCGGGGCTCACGTACGGCATCACGAGCCAGAAGATCTCGACGACGTGCGTCACCAGGAGCCACGCCGCGCCGAACGCGAGGATCGGCAGGCGTCGCTTGATGTTGCGCGACATCAGCAGGAAGAACGGCACCACGAAGTGGGCGACGACCATGACCAGCGAGAACGTGCGCCAGCCGCCTTCCCAGCGAATGTGGTAGTACGTCGTCTCCTCGGGAATCGACGCGTACCAGATCAGCATGTACTGCGAGAAGCTGATGTACGCCCAGAAGACGAGGAAGCCGAAGAGCAGCTTGCCCACGTCGTGGAAGTGCTCGGTCGTCACCGCGTCGCCGAACGCGCCCGCCTGCTTGAGCCCGTACATCGTCAGCACGAGCGTCGCGAGGCTCGAGACCGCGCTCACCGCGAAGTACTGCACGCCGAAGATGGTCGAGAACCACGTCGGCTCGAGCGACATCATCCAGTCGAACGCCGCGAACGTCAGCGTCAGACCGAACGCGAAGGTCGCGGCCGGGGCGAACGACTCCATGCGCTGCGTGAGCGTGAGGTCGCCCTTCGCGACGTCCTGCTTCGTCGAGCGCGAGAAGAAGAAGAACGCGAGCAGCGCCCAGATCACGCCGTAGAAGATCGCGCGGCCGATGAAGAACGGCTGGTTGAGGTACGCGAGCTTGCTGCGGATGACGTCCGCGTGCGCCTCGTGGTGCGGGTCGTGGTGCTCGTCACCGTGCGCCGCCGCGCCACCGTGCTCGCCCGCGCCACCGTGCTCGCCCGCGCCACCGTGCTCGCCCGCGCCACCGTGCTCGCCCGCGCCACCGTGCTCGCCCTCATCGCCGTGACCGCCGGCGCCGTGCCCGTGGTCCTGCGCGCTCGCGACCGACGCGCCGATCAGGCTCTCGCCGTGCTGCTCACCGTGCTCTTCGCCGTGGGGCTGCGCGTGCTGCGACTCGCGCCAGTAGTGCATCCACGGATAGAGCTCGTCCATCTGCGCGAGGATCGGCAGCGCGAGGATCGCCATGACGGGCAGGCCCATCATGAAGAACTCCGCGGTGCGGCGGATGCTGACGCCCCACCCCGCGCCCGTCAGGTGCTGACCGAGCACGAAGAAGAGCGAGCCCAGCGCGATGGCGAGGAACGTCATCACCGCGAAGAGCCACGAGAACGCGAAGCGATGCGGGTCGCTCGTCCAGCCGATGATGCTCGCGAGGAGCCCGAGGCCGCCGAGCGCAGCGCTCAGCTTCCACGCGTTCGCCCACGCACCGTCGCGCGGCAGGCGGTAGGTCGGCTTCGCCGGCGGCTCACCGCCGGTCTTCTTCTTCGCGGCGCTCATCGAACCGTCTCCGTCGTTCCCTGCGCGGGCGCGAGCGCTGCGGTGCGCGCGTCCGACTGGCTGAGCTGGAGCGCGCGAACGTACGCGACGATCGCCCAGCGATCCGCGACGGGGACCTGCGCGCGATACGCGGGCATCGTGCGGATGCCGTTCGTGATCGTCGCGTAGATCTGACCGTCGGGCGCGTGGCGCAGGCGGTCGTCGTGGAGGTTCGCGGCGGCGAACGTCGCGCCGATCGACTCGGCGCGCTGGGTGACCATACCGCGCCCGTCACCCGTGTACGCGTGACAGGGGCTGCAGTAGATGTCGTAGCGCGAGTGGCCGCGCTCGAGCAGCGCATCGAGACCACCGGCGCCGCGCACGACGTCCTCGGGGATCGTCATCACGTAGCCGCCCGCGTCGTCGACGCCCTCGGCCACCGCGGGATCGATCACCATCTCGCGCGCGATCGTGCCCTCGACCGGCGGGCGCATCGTGCGTCCGTCCTCGAAGTAGCGCGACGCTTCCTGCGCGTCGTAGCGCGGCATCTCGTGCATGCCGCGGAGCGGGACGATCGGCGGCTCCGACGAGGTCTGGCCGCGGCACGCGCCCAGAGCGAGCACCAGGCTCGCGGCGGTGAGCATCCGGCGGACCATCACGCTTCCTCCTGGATGAGCTCGAGGTGCGACGCACCGAGCGACTCGAGCAGCGCGCGCGTGTCCTCGAGGTCGAACTTCTCGTCCGCCGCCTCGATCGAGATGAAGAAGCGGTCGTCCGTCGCGCGGTCGAAGCGGTCCGAATAGAAGACCGGGTGGTGGTGGCGCGGGAGCTGGTTGAGCCCGAGCATCCCGAACACGGCGCCGAACGCGCTGAGCAGGATGGTGAGCTCGAACATCACCGGCACCATCGACGGGAACGCGCCCGGCGGCTTGCCGCCGATGACGAGCGGGTAGTCGATGCCGTTCGTCCACATGATGAGCGAGAACGCGACCGTGCAGCCCGTGAGACCGCACGCGAGCACGATCCACCCGAGCTTCGAGTCGGGCATGCCCATCGCCTTGTCCATCCCGTGCACCGGGAACGGCGTGTGGACGTCCCAGCGCTTGTAGCCGGCGTCACGCACCTTCTCGGCCGCGTGCATCACCTTGCCCGGGGTCTCGAACTCGGCGAGGTAGAGGAGCGGACGCTTCTGCGTCGCGCGCTTCGACTCGCGATAGCCTTCGTCGTCGTGATCGTGATCGGATGCCATCTCAGGCCTCCCCGGTCTTCATCACCGCGGGACCGCGCACCGCGGGGGCGTGCTCGTGATCGTCGTGGTGGTCCTCCGCGTGCGGATCGGCCTGCGGCAGGACCATCTTCACCTCGGCGATCGCGATCATCGGGATCCACCGGATGAAGAGCAGGAAGAGCGTGAAGAAGAGGCCGATCGACCCGAGGTACGTCGTCCAGTCGACGATCGTGGGCGAGAAGTTGCCCCAGGAGCTCGGCAGGTAATCGCGGTGCAGCGTCGTCACGATGATGACGAAGCGCTCGAACCACATACCGATGTTGACGAGGATCGACGCGACGAACATCCACGGCAGGTTCGTGCGCAGCGACCGGAACCAGTAGGTCTGCGGCACGAGCACGTTGCACGTGATCATCGACCAGTACGCCCACCAGTAATCGCCGAAGGCGCGATTGAGGAAGACGTAGCGCTCGTACGGATTGCCCGAGTACCAAGCGATGAAGAACTCCATCGCGTACGCGTATCCGACGAGGCTGCCGGTCGTGAGGATGATCTTGTTCATCATCTCGAGGTGCCGCATCTGCACGAGGTCGTGCAGGTTGAACACCGTGCGAGCGATGAGCAGGAGCGTCATGACCATCGCGAAGCCGCTGAAGACGGCGCCCGCGACGAAGTACGGCGGGAAGATCGTCGTGTGCCAGCCGGGCTCGACCGACGTCGCGAAGTCGAACGAAACGACCGAGTGCACGGAGAGGACGAGCGGAGTCGAGAGCGCCGCGAGGATCAGATACGAGCGCTCGTAGTTCGACCAGTGACGATTCGAGCCGCGCCAGCCGAGCGCGAGGAATCCGTACACGAGCTGACGAACCTTGTTCTTCGTCCGATCACGCAGCGTGGCGAAGTCGGGGATCAGACCGACGTACCAGAACAGCAGAGAGACGGTGAAGTACGTCGAGACGGCGAACACGTCCCACAGCAACGGGGACTTGAAGTTCGGCCAGATGTTCATCCCGTTCGGGATCGGCAGCGGATAGTAGATGTGCCACGGACGACCGGTGTGGATCGTCGGGAACATCAGTGCGCAGATGACTGCGAAGATCGTCATCGCTTCGGAGAAGCGGTTGATCGCAGTGCGCCAGTACTGCCGGAACAGGAAGAGGACTGCGGAGATCAGCGTGCCGGCGTGACCGATACCGATCCACCACACGAAGTTCGTGATGTCCCAGGCCCACGCGACGGGGCTGTTGTTGCCCCACACGCCGATGCCGGTCCACAGCAGGTACGCGAGCGTCGCGCCGAGAAGACCGGTGATCGAGACCGCGATGCCGAAGAGGATCCACCATCCTCGCGGCGCCTTCGTCTCGGTGACTCGACTGACGATCTCCGTGACGTCGTGGAACGACGTGCCGGGAGTCGCGAGGTAGCCCTCGCCGAGCTCCCTGATGGGCTTGCTCCCAGCCATCACACCATCTCCGGGTTCGGGTTCCGGATGCGACCCGCGTAGGTCGTCCGGGGCTGCGTGCCGACGTCGGCCAGCACCTTGTACTGGCGATCCACGTGCGCCCAACGCGTCACTTCCGCGTCGGCGTCGTTGAGGTCACCGAAGAAGATCGCGTTGCTCGGGCACGCCTGCGCGCACGCGGTGATCAGCTCGCCCTGGCGGATGCGGCGACCCTCGTTGTGCGCGTGGATGCGCACCGACTCGATGCGCTGGATGCAGTACGTGCACTTCTCCATCACGCCGCGCATTCGCACGCTGACGTTCGGATTGAACTGCATGCGCTGCAGCTCCGGCACGTCACCCGCGTACGCGAGGTAGTTGAAGCGACGGACCTTGTACGGGCAGTTGTTCGCGCAGTAGCGCGTTCCGATGCACCGGTTGTAGGCCATCTCGTTGATGCCCTCGGGCGAGTGCACCGTCGCGTTGACGGGGCACACGTTCTCGCAGGGGGCCTCTTCGCAGTGCTGGCAGGCCATCGGCTGGAACGCGACCTCGAGGTGGTCCTCGTCGACGACGTCGTAGACGGTGTCGCGCGCGGCCCACGGATCGATCTGGCGCTCCGTGAAGTAGCGATCGATGCGCAGCCAGTGCATCTCGCGACCGCGCGCGACCTGCTCCTTGCCGACCATCGGGATGTTGTTCTCGGCGATGCAGGCGATGACGCACGCGTTGCAGCCGGTGCACGTCGTGAGGTCGATCGTCATGCCCCACGCGTGGCGCGGGGGCGCGTCGTCCGGCGCCTGACGACCCTCGGGCAGCAGCGACCAGCTCGTGCCGCCCTGCGCGGGCGGCTGCGGCTCGGTGTAGTCGACCTCCTCCCAGAGCGGCGGAGTCGTCGGCGTGGGGATGCCCCACTGACCGAAGTCGGGCTGCGCGATGTACTCCTCGACCGTCGCGTCGATCGCGAGCGGGCGGCCTTCCATCGAGTGGTGCTCCTGCTGGAGCGAGATCGCGGAGCGACGGCCCGCGCGCGACACGCGGTAGCCCGCGCCGAACCAGAAGGTCTCGGCGAGGCGCGCCGGGTAGACGTCGACGCCGTGGTCGTTCGCGTACGTGCCGCCGCGCGTGCGGCCCCAGCCGAGCGAGAGGACGACGCAGCGGTCCGCGGTGCCCGGCACGATCACGACCGGGATCTCGATCGCGTCGATGCCGTCGCGCTCGATGCGCACGACGTCGCCGTTGCGCACGCCGAGCTGGCGCGCGGAGCCCCACGAGATGAGCGCGGCGTTGTCCCAGCTGACCTTCGAGATCGGATCGGGCAGCTCGAGCAGCCACGGGTTGTTCGCCCAGCGGCCGTCGAGGAGCTTGTTGTCCGGGACGAACGAGACTTCCCAGCTCGACTCACCGAGCTCCGCGCGCTGACCCGCGCCCTGCTGCACGGCCTGCGAGACCGTCGCGCCGTTCGGCGCCGCGTCGCGCGCGAGCGTCGTGGGCGAGCCCGCGACAACACCACGCTGCAGCGCCGCGCGCCACGCGCGATCGAACGCGTCGCCGGGCGCGATCTGCGCGAAGGTGCGGCGCACCGCGTGGTACGCGCGCCAGCTGCGCTCACCCGACGCGAGCCCGACGAGCTCGATCGCGTTGCGCCCGCCGCGGAGCGGCGCGATCAGCGGCTGCTGGATCGCGTACGCACCATCGAGCGCGCGGTGGTCGCCCCAGCTCTCGAGCTCGTGCGTCTGCGGCAGGTACCAGTCGCAGAGGATCGACGTCTCGTTGTCGTGCGACGAGAGGTGGATCTTGTTCGCGACACCCGCGAGCGCGTCGCGGAACCCGAGGTCGTGCGGCGCGTCGTAGACCGGATTGCCGCCGAGCATCACGAGCGTGCTCACGCGGTTCGCGCCCATGTCGGCGACGAGCGCGCGCAGATCCGCGTTCGGATCCTGCGCACCTTCACCGTGAGCCGCAGCGTCGAGCACCTCGTGCAGCGCGATGGTCTGACCGAGGTTGTCGAGCGCCGCGTTGAGCGCGTGCGCGAGCGCGTGCACCCACGCGGGCTGGCGCGCGCCGACGACGATCGCCGAGCGGCCGCGGTTGCGCGCGAGGTCGCGCGCGATGGCCTCGACGTTCACGCCCTCGAGCGCCGCCGGCTCACCGAGCCCGCCCTGCACCGTCGAGACGTCCACGCCCGACGCGCCGAGCGCACGAGCGAGCGCGCGCGCGAAGGTGCCGACGTCCTGCGACGCGACGCGGATGCGGTGATCCGCGTTCGCGCCGGTCACCGAGACGCCCGGCTCCACGACGTAGAGGCGGTTCATCTCGCGCGCGCCTTCCGCGTTCATGAAGCGGCGGCCATCGGCGAACAGGTGCTGGAAGCGCGGATTGCCGCTCTCGGTCAGCAGGAAGTCGCTGTCGAGCGAGACGATCACGCGAGCGCGCGAGAAGTCCGGCACGGTGTGCAGCGGACGCCCGTACGCGATGCGCGCGCCCTCGAGCGCGTTCCAGTCGGAGATCGGCGAGTACGAGTGGAAGCGCGCCTGGGGGAAGCGGCCCGCGAGCGCCTGCTTCGCCGCGACGAGCGTCGGCGACGTCGTCGGCTCCATCAGGAAACGGAGGCCCTCGCCCGCGCTCGCCTCGAGCCCGCGGAGGTGCTCCGCGAAGAACTCGTCGAAGTCGCTCCACGACGACGCCGCGCGCTCGTCGCCCGCGCCACGCATCACGTGGGCGCCGCGATCCATGTCGTAGAGGTTGAGGATCTGCGCCTGCGTCTGCAGGTCGGTGCCGCCGTGCTGCGGCTCACCGCGCTCCTCGGCGCCGGGGTGGCTGCCGGGGTGCAGCGAGTTGCCCTCGATCTTCGTCGGGCGCCCCTCGTGCGACTCGACGAGCACGCCGATGACGTCGCTGCGGCGCGGCAACACCGTCGCGTAGTGCAGCGGCACGCCCGGCACGACGTACTCGGGCTGGCGCGTGTACGGCAGGATGTGCTCGACGGGACGGCGCGCACAGCCGCTCATCGCCGCCGCAGCCGCCGCCGCGCCCGAGAGCGTGAGGAACTGGCGTCGATTGACGCCGCCCTTGCTCTCGCTCGAGTCGGCGCTCTTCTTCCCGATCGTGATCAGGTCGCTCTTCTCGACCTGCACGCCGGGCTCGCTCGCCGCGAGCTCCTGGAAGCGCTTCGGATCCAGGCGCTCCTCGATGCTGCGCCACGCGAGCGGCGCGCCCTTCGGGAGAGCGTTGGAGTGGGTGATCGCAGGACGCTTGCTCATCGGTGGCACCCCGAACAGGTCTCCGGCGGCAGCGCGTAGCGGGCGTACGTGATCTCCTCGCCCTCCTCGCGCTCCCACGCCATGTTCGTGATCTCGCTGACCGGCCGGAGGTTCGGCTCGGGGTTGCGGTGACAGTCGAGACACCAGCTCATCGAGAGCGGCGTCTGGTTCGTCACCACTTCCATCTGATCGATGCGGCCGTGGCACGTGGCGCAGCCGACACCGATGCTCAGGTGGATCGAGTGATCGAAGTACGCGTGGTCCGGAAGGTTGTGGACGCGCACCCACTCGATCGGCTCGCCGGTCTCCCAGCTCTCACGCACCGGCGCGAGCGCCGCGGACTCGGTGCGCACCACCGAGTGGCAGCCCATGCAGGTCTGCGTCGGCGGGATCATCGCTTCGGGCGACCGCTCCACGTTCGCGTGGCAGTAGCGGCAGTCCATCCCGAGCTGGCCCGCGTGCAGGCGATGGCTGAACGGCACCGGCTGGACCGGGGCGTAGCCGACCTGCGTGTTCCAGTACGAGAAGTAGTAGGCGACGATGAACGTCACCACGCCGCCGCCGACCGCGAGCGCCACCGCGGCGACCAGAGGCAGCAGGTTGAGGGACCTCGGGAATATCTGCATGTCGCGCTCGTTCGCCCCTCGACTCGGGGCTCAGCGGACCGCTGCCGCGGCCGCTCCTGGGCTGGCTAAGGGGAGCTGGCTGGAGGAGAGCTGACCGAGGAGCGCGCCACTACCGGTCGGCGGGCGTGCTCCTTAGGAAAGAGTCTCTTCACGAAGAAGAGCGGGAGTCTCTCGCTGCGCGAGCGACTCCATCCCTCCGCGAGAGCGCCACTGCATCAGTGGCGGGCTCGGGAGAGGCGATGTCGGGAGAGAGGCGGTCTCTGCGAAACAGCCCCGCGAAGGCCGGGAAACACCCGGTCCGTCGTGGATGCCGTGCCTCGGGGTCCTCGGGGCGGCCGCTATATACGCGGAGCGCGGACGACGCACAACCGAGATCGAGGCAGTTTGCCCTCAGGGCGCGTCCGACAGAACTCTGGACACCTCCTCCGCATGCGTGGGGCAGTCGCGCGCCAGCACACGCAAGTGCACTCTTCCGCGCTCGTCGTTCGTGCGTGCGATGACCGCCGCCGGGGAGATCTCGACCGCATCGCCGCGCGCCTCGTCCGCGCTCGGCGGCAGATCGGCGCGGATCGCGACCAGCATCCCGTTGTGGAACTCGAAGCGCGTCTCGCGATCGAGCGACGCGCTCGGACCGCGGATCAGCGTCATGTCCGGCCCGACGATCTCGGTGCGCCAGCTCGCCTGCGCGCCCTCGTCGAAGCGCTGTCGCACCTGATCGGCGGTCATCCCCAGCCGTGCGCCGCGCAGGCTCGCCGCCGTCTCCCCCGAGCCCTGCAGCATCGAGGAGATCAGCGCGAACAGCGCGAGCATCGCAGGCACGAGGACGATCAGCGGGTACCACCAGCTCCACCCCTTCTCGGGCTCGTTCCTGTCGTCGGGAGGACGCGGAGACATCGTTCGGCTCCCACTCTCCGGGCGCGCCTCGCTCGTCTCGGGGCGGGGGCTAGGGTCTTCCCGCGCGGCGGTCAATGGCGCGTCGGAGCCGTGCGAATTCGCGACGTTCCACGCGCGACGGCGCACCGATCTACCCGGCGCACGGGGTTCGTCAAGAGCTCCTGCGCGAACGGTGGGGTCGGTAGAAACCGGAGCGGAACGAGCCGCGGAGGGACTAGAGTTGCGCGCGTGAGGATCAGCCGGCCTCCTCCTCCGCCGCCCGCGCCGCCTCCCCACAGCCGCTTCGGGCCCTACACGCTCGCGGATCGCATCGCGGTCGGCGGCATGGCGGAGGTGTTCCGTGCGCACGAGCCGCGCGCGGTGGGCGATCCGCGCGTCGTCGTCGTGAAGCGGATGCTGCCCGCGCTCGCGAGCGAGCCCGGTGCGCGCGCGATGTTCGAAGAGGAGGCGCGCCTCGGCGGTCTCGTCGAGCACGACAACGTCGTGCGCGTGCTGGGCTTCGGCGACGAAGCGGGGCAGCCCTACCTCGCGCTCGAGTACGTGCCGGGGCTCGACCTGTGGCGGCTCGCGCGCTGGCTGACGCGCCAGGGGCGCACGCTGGGCACGGAGCTCGCGGTGTTCGTGACCCGCGAGCTGCTCGCGGGGCTCCACGCGGTGCACGAGACGCACGATCGCGATGCTCGCCCGCTCGGCCTCGTGCATCGCGACGTGAGCCCGTCGAACGTGCTGCTCTCGGTGCACGGCGACGTGAAGCTGGGCGACTTCGGCATCGCGCAGGCGCTGCTGCGCGAGTCGTACCCGCAGGCGACGCTGACCGAGCGCGCGAAGGGCAAGCTCGGCTATCTCGCGCCCGAGCAGGTGCGCGGGCTGCCCGCCGATCGCCGCGCCGACGTGTTCGCAGCCGCGGTGATCGCAGCCGAGCTGCTGATGGGACGTCCGCTCTTCGCGGGCGGCTCGGAGCTCGCCGTGCTGCTCGCGATCCGCGACGGCGATCTCCGCGCGTTCCACGAGCACGGCGCCGGGCTGCCCGAGGGCCTGCGCGCCGCGGTCGTCGCCGCGCTCGCCGCCGATCCCGACGCGCGCACCGCGACCGCCGCGATCCTGCGCGACGCGCTCGCGCCGTACGAGACCGGGCCGGTGAGCGCGCTCCGCGCGCAGCTCGCGGGGCTCGTCGGTGAAGCGCACGGCTCGCGCAAGCCCTCGGGCGCGTACCAGGTCGCGGTGCGCGGGCCGAAGACCGCGCCGCCCGGCGACGATGACGCCGACGCACCGGCGACGCGCGACGCGCCCGAGCTCGCGTACCTCGTGCGCACGAGCGACGGTCGCACGGAAGGACCGCTGTCATACGCGAAGCTCGTCGAGGCGATCGCCACCCGCCGCTTCGGGCTCACCGACGCGATCGCGCTGCAGGGAGGCGCGTTCGCGCCGCTCTCGTCGCACCCCGATCTCGTGCGTCACCTGCCCACGTCGAGCCTGAGCGATCGCACCGCGCGACAGGAGCCGGTGCGCGAGCCCGATCGCGCGTGGTCGCTCGAGGACGGCTCGATCGTCGGCGTGATGACCAGCGTCGTGCTCGCGCGCGAGACCGGCCTCTTGCTCTGCGAGCAGGGCGGCGTGCGCAAGGAGATCTACCTGAGCAACGGCGTGCCGGAGTTCGTCACGTCGAACCTCGCGACCGAGCTCCTCGGTGAGTTCCTCGTCGCGCGCGGCGTCATCTCGCGCGGCGAGCTCGACATGGCGCTCGCGGTCATGCCGCGCTTCGAGGGACGGCTCGGCGACACGCTCACCGCGCTCGGGCTCGTCGAGCCGGTGCACCTCTTCCGGCAGATCGCGGCGCAGGTGCAGGAGAAGCTGCTCGAGCTCTTCACGTGGCCGTCGGGGCGCGCGACGTTGTGGCGCGGCGTCGCGCGACCGCAGAGCGGCTTCCCGCTCGGCCTCGATCCCTGGCGCATCGTGATGGACGGCATCGATCGACGGCTCGCGCAGGGCATGGACGATCCGCTCGCCGCGCATCGCGGCAAGTGGGTGCTCGCGTCGGGGCCGAACGATCTCGAGGTCGCGCGGCTGCCGCTCGCGGTGCGCTCGGCCTACCGCCGCGCCGCGCAGCCGCTGCCGATCGCCGACCTCGATCGCTCGCTGAGCGATCCGACCGGTCGCGATGCGCGCGCCGGGCGTCGCGCGATCGCGCTGCTGCTCGCGATCGGAGCGCTGTCCGTGCACGACGGGCCCGGCGCTTCTTGACGAGGATCCCCCCCGCTGATAACCCCCGCCCGGAGCCGACGGCCGTGGGCGCGCGATCGCAGACGTCACGAGGTCCTCGCGAGCGCGCAGACGTGGCCGGTTCGGCCCCGAAGCGCGCGCGCGAGCACGCCCCCGCGCCCGCACGATCGACGCTCCCGCTCGCGCCGCCCGCGGGCATGCGCGACCTGCTCCCGCCCGACGCGAGCGCGCGCAAGCGCCTCGCGCGCGCGGTGTCCGACTCGTTCGCGCGCTACGGCTACGAGCTCGTCACGACGCCGATGTTCGAGCACGCCGACGTGATCGAGCGCGGCCTCGACACCGTCGATCGCCGCGAGCTGCTGCGCTTCGTCGACTCCGACACCGGCGAGATCGCGCTGCTCCGTCCCGACATCACGCCTCAGATCGCGCGCGTCGTCGCGACGCGCCTCGCCGATCGCCCGCCGCCCTATCGCCTCGCGTACGAGGGCAGCGTGTTCCGGCGTCGTCGCGGTCGCGCGCGCCGACAGCGACAGATCGCGCAAGCGGGCGTCGAGTGCATCGGGCTCTCGGGCCCGGGCGCCGACGTCGAGGTGATCGAGCTCGCGTCGCGCACGCTCGAGGCGCTCGGTCTCGTCGCGCACCGCATCGAGCTCGGGCTCTCGCCGGTCGCGCGCACCGTGCTCACGACCGTGCCCGAGGCGCTGCGTGGTGAAGCCGCGGACGCGCTCTCGCGCAAGGATCGGAGCGCGCTCGAGGTGCTCGCGGAGCGCGCCGGGCTGCGTGGGCGTGCGCGCGCGACGCTCGTCGAGATGGTCGATCTCTGGGGCGGACGCGAGGTGCTCGACGCCGCGCGCAAGCTCTTCCCGGGCCGCGACGCGGCGGCGCGGCTCGACGCGCTCGCCGACGTGCACGCGCAGCTCGTGGCGCGCGGGCTGCGCGATCGCCTGGTGCTCGATCTCGGCGAGGTGCGCGGCTTCGGCTACTACACCGGGCCGAGCTTCACGCTGCTCGCGGAGGGGCCCGGCGAGGCGCTGGGCGGCGGCGGGCGCTACGACGATCTGCTCGCGCGCTTCGGCGCGCCCTTCCCTGCGACCGGCTTCGGGCTCGACCTCGATCACCTCGAGTGGGCGCTCGCGTCCGCGGGCGCGCGCATCGAGGATGCGGGCCCGGTGCGCGTCGCGATGCGCGGCGTCGATCCGCGCAAGCTCGCCGACGTCGCCGATGCGCTGCGCAGCGCGGGGCTCGTCGTCGCGGCGCTCCCGGAGTCGGACGACGACGACGCGGCGCTCGCGTTCGCGCGGGCGTGGGGCTACGACGTGGTGGTCTCGGTCTCGGCGCGCGCGGCGAGCGCGCGCCGGGTACGGGACGGAGCGACGAGGAAGATCGCGCTGGGCCAATCGGGCCGCGGCGTGGCAGCCGACGAAGCGTCCGCGATCGAACGCTGGGCGCGAGAGACGCGCGGGTAGTACGACGCGCGAGCCGAGGTGAGCCGATGGCGATGGTCGTGGTGGTCGGCGCTCAGTGGGGCGACGAGGGCAAGGGCAAGGTCGTCGATCGATTGACCGCGCAGGCCGACGTCGTCGTGCGCTACGGCGGCGGCGCGAACGCGGGCCACACGCTCGTCGTCGGTGGCGAGAAGGTCGTGCTGCGGCTCATCCCGTCGGGCGCGCTGCACGCGAAGGCGAAGTGCGTGCTCGGCCCCGGCGTGGTGATCGATCCCGAGGTGCTCGTGCAGGAGATCGCGACGCTGCGCGCGCGCGGCCTCTTCGGCGAGGGGCGCCTCTTGATCTCGGATCGCGCGCACGTCGTGCTGCCGCACCACGCGACGATCGACACGCTGCGCGAGAGCGGCCCGGGCGCGATCGGCACCACGAAGCGCGGCATCGGCCCGGCGTACGAGGACAAGGCGGGCCGTCGTGGGATCCGCATGGCGGACCTGCTCGACGCGGCGCGCTTCCGCGAGCGGCTCGAGGCGAACCTGGAGGCGTGGCGCCCGGTGATCGTCGCGCTCGGCGGCGAGATGCCGGCGATCGACGAGATCGTGAAGCGCTACGGCGAGCTCGCGAAGGAGCTCGGGCCGCACGTCGGGGACGCGAGCGCGGCGCTCGCCGAGGCGCGCGAGCAGGGCAAGCACGTCCTGCTCGAGGGCGCGCAGGGCACGATGCTCGATCTCGATCACGGCACGTTCCCGTTCGTGACGAGCTCGACGGTGATCTCGGGCGGCGCGTGCGCAGGCGCGGGCATCGCTCCGACGCACATCGATCGCGTCATGGGCATCACGAAGGCGTACACGACGCGCGTCGGCGGCGGGCCCTTCCCCACCGAGCTGCACGGCGAGGCCGGCGAGGCGCTGCGCAAGGCGGGCAACGAGTACGGCGCGGTGACGGGGCGTCCGCGTCGCTGCGGGTGGCTCGACATCGCGGTGCTGCGGCACGCGGTGCGCGTGAACGGCATCAGCGAGCTCGCGGTGACGAAGCTCGACGTGCTCTCGGGCCTGCCGAAGATCGCGCTGGGCGTCGCGTACGAGCTCGACGGCAAGCGCATCGACTTCCCGCCGCCGAACCGGCTGGCCGACGTGACGCCGATCTACGAAGAGCTCGAGGGCTGGAGCGGCGACCTGTCGACGTGCCGCACGCTCGGCGAGCTGCCGGCGTCGGTGCGCACGTACGTGCGGCGCATCGAGGAGCTCACGGGCGCGCGCGTCACGATGCTCGGCGTCGGCGCGGACCGCGACTGCACGATCGAGACGGACACGCCGTTCCGCCCGCGCTGAGCGTCGCGGACGAGCGTCGCGGCGCTGCAACACACACTGGCGCCGTCACTGGCGGGCGTTGCAGCGCCGCAACACACGCCCGCGCTTCGTCCAGCGGCCGTTACGGCGCCGCGATGCACATCCGCGCCGCCACCGGTGGCCCTCGCAGCGCTGCAACACACGCTCGCGCCGTCACCGGTGGCGCTCGCAGCGCTGCAACACACGCTTGCGCCGTCACCGGCGGCCGTTGCAGCGCCGCAACACAGGCTGGCGCCTCGCGCGGTCCCACCAGCGATACGCGCGTGAGACTGATCGACCACGACCACGACCACGTCCACGTCCGCGCCGTCGTCGAGAACATGTTGTCGGCCCTGGGGCACGACGCTGCGCCCGAGCGCGAAGCCCTCGCCGCATGCCGACCAGCGCTCGCGGTCACCTCACCGACCGCCGCACGAGATCGCGAGCGGGGCCCCGCTCGCCCGTGGGGCACGACGCTCGTGCCCGACGACTACCGGACGGACGACGAAGCCCCCGCCGCACGCCGACAGCGTGCGAACGGGGGCCCCACCTCAGAAACTCAGCCCTGCGGCTCGAACACGAACGGGAACTGGTACGTGACGCTGCCGCCCTCGGGGCCCGGATTGAACCGGAAGCCCTGCACGACGCGCGTCACGCACGAGCCGACCGAGTCGCTGCCGATCGTGTTCTCCACGACGCGCACGCCGGTGACGCTGCCCGTCTCCTGGATCGTCAGCGAGATCTTCACGCGCCCCGACAGCGTCGGGTCGGCGCGCAGCTCGCGCTCGTAGCAGGCGCGGATCGCCGACTGGCGGGTCTGGATCATGCGGATGACCACGCGCGGGTCGAAGTCGCCGCTGCCCGACTCGTCGTCGACGTCGCTCGGCGCGCGGAAGCGACCGCGCACCTGACGCTCCTCGACCGCGCCGCCCTCGCCGCGCGCCGTCGTCGCGCCGCCCTTCACCGCCGCGAGGCCGCCGAGGCCCTCGGTCGCGCCGCCGACGCGCCCGCCGCCCGAGCGCTCGCGCAGCGTGCCGCCGCCGCTCGACGTCGCCACGCCGACGCCTTCCGCCTGCGCGAGGATGTCCTCGGCGCTGCCGGTCACCGCGCCGCCCGCGAGCACGTCCGCGAACGCTCCGCCCTCCGAGCTCAGCGCGCCGAGCAGGAGCTGGTCGACCTGCGCCGCCGCGGCCTCGGCCGCCATGCGCGCGTCGCTGTCCGCCGCCGCCTGACGCTCGCCCTGCGTCTCGCCCGGGGTCGACGACGAATCACCGCTCGGCTGACGCGTCGGCGTCTCGGCGACCTCCTCGGTCGGCTCCTCGGTGGGCGCCTCTTCGGTCGGCGCTTCCTCTTCCTCGACCGGCGGGGGCTCCGGCTCGTTGAAGATCATGTCCGCGAGGCGGTCGTCGATCGTCGCGAGCGTGGGCTGGATCGGCCAGTCGGCGTTCTCGAGGAAGATGATGAAGCCGAAGTGGCTCATGAACGAGAACATCACGAAGGCCGTGAACAGCCAGTCGATGCCCGCGATGAACCCGCCGACGACCGCCGCCGGGAGCTGAGGCCGCGGCTGCACCGGCGGCGGCACGACGAACTGGAAGAGCAGCGTCGTGTCGCCGATGACGACCTTGCCGCGCGAGGTGTCGCTGAGCTTGACCTGCCAGTGCTGGCCCGCGTTGCGCGCCGCGCCGCTCGCGCGCAGCTGCTCGAGCTCCTGGACACCGCCCGGCAGCCCCACGCGGCCGCGCATGTCGGCGGTGAAGTTCAGGATGTAGTCGGCGCCGACGAGCTGGAAGAGCTCGAAGCGCGGCGGCATGCCCGGGACGATGAAGTGATTGCGCTCCGAGCTGCCGACCGAGACGGTCTCGCGCTGCCGGATGATGCGCTCTTCGACGATCTTGCCGCCCTGGATGACGCCGATGCGCAGGACCTTCGGGCCCGAGGGACGCACCTGGACGGCCTGCATGGCCATCGTCATCGCGCCCGGACGTCCGGCGGCCTTGCCCCCCTGCTGCTGCGGTCCCTGCGGCGTGGTCATCGTTGGTGTCTTCCTGATCCCCGCTCCGGCCCTCTCGCGGTGCCGGTCGGCGGTGTGGTCGGTGCCCGTTCGGGCGTGTGACCACGGATGTCGACGGAGGTTCCCGTGCCCCTCGTGAGACGAGCCGGACGATATCACTCGGCCGGTCGCATGGTCCAGCTGGTGAGAGGGCTAGCTGCCCCTCACGGCGCGCGCCCGGTCGACGGCCCGGTCGCACTCGTCGATCAACCGGCGCGCATGTGCGCGCAGCGTCATCCAGGAGCCGAGGGCGAACGACGATCCACCGACGCCGAGCGCGATCGAGAGCGCGGCGTGCGACAGGCCGATCGCCGAGACGCGGCGAGGATCGAGCGCGAGGAGCCCGTGATCGCCGGAGTGGACCCAGCTGAGCGCGATCGCCGCGCCGACGAAGCCGAGGAACGTCGAGAGCGTCGCCCCGATCCGGATCGCCTGCAGGCGCGAGGTGATCGCGGCGCGTGCGTCCGCGAGCGACTCCTCGAGCTCCACGTCGATCGAGCGCGCGTCGGCGCGCCACAGCGGGGCGAGCGCCCGCCCCACGAACGTGCCCGCGATCGCGTCGACGATCGCAGGGCGCGTCTCCTCGGGCGCGCTGCGCAGCGCCTTCACCAGCGGATCCACGTCGACCGGCCCCGAGACGCAGAGCGCCCGGAGGCGCTCGACGACGAGCGCGACCAGGCCCACCCAGCAGACGATCTGGACCGCGTGGAAGACGGTCAGAACGGCTCTCGCTGCACGCTGCGCACGACCTCGCGCGTGAAGCTCGTGCGGAGATCGAGCACCTCGTAGCCGATGCTCGAACGGTTGAGGATGTAGAACGCGTTCGGCTTCTGGACGCGACCCTCGATGCGGATCTCGTCGAGCTGGATGACGCGCGGCTGGCGCGCCGCGCGACCGCCGCCGCGCGCCTGCGCCTCGGCATCCGTCGGCGCGAAGAGCACCGCCCCGAAGAGCCCGAGCCCGAGCAACAGTCCGAGACGCGTCATTCCGTGCCTCCGCCTTCCGTGGTCCCGCCCTCGCCGCCACCCTCGGCCGCCTGGCGCGCGGCGCGCTCGGCCTCGCGCTGACGCCGTGCGGCGTCGCGCTCGATGCGGCGCTGCTCGCGCTCGATCTGGCGCGTGATCTCCTCGAGGTACGCGGTGGACGGGTCGTCGCGCGCGAGGCGCGGTCCCATCAGGTCGCGGTACGCGCGGAACTCCTGCTGCGCGCGCTGCAGCGAGGTGAGCAGGTCGCTGCCCGGCATCTCCGCGCCCGCCTCGAGGTAGAGCAGCGCGAGCCCGTAGTGCGCCTCCGGGCTGCGCGGGCTCGTCGCGACGACGCGATCGAGCTCGTTCTTGCTCTTCTCCCACTGCTTCGTCGCGCGGTACGCGTTGCCGAGGCCGAGGTGCACCTCGGGCACGTCGGCGACGAGGCGCGCGACCGCCTCGAACTGCTGGACGGCCTCGGGATAGTTCGCGCCCGCGAGGAGCTGGAGCGCGAGCGCCATGCGCGCGTCGGCGTAGTCGGGGCGCAGCTCGACCGCGCGACGATACGCCTGGAGCGCCTGACCGAGCTGGTTCTGCTCCTGGAGCATGCGCCCGCGGAGGAACTGCACCTCGGCGTGGTTCGGGTCGATCGTGACCGCCTGGTCGAGGATCGACTGCGCGAGCTCGGTGCGGTTGCGGCGCAGGTTCGCCTTCACGAGCACGAGCATCGCGGGGACGAAGCGTTCGTCGCGGCGCAGCGCGGTGCGCGCCGCCTGGATCGCTTCCTCGGGGCGGTTCGCGTGGATGAGCGCCTCGCCGTAGAGAGCCTGGATGTGGAGGTTGCGCACCCAGCGGCGCGCGAGGGGCTCCATGAACGCGACCGCGTCCGCCGCCTGGCCGCGACGCACGTAGATCGTGACGATGCCCTCGGCCGCGCGCTCGTAGTCCGGCTGGATGCGCAGCGCCTGGCGGTAGTAGTTGAGCGCACCGTCCGCGTTGCCCGCGCGATCGGCGAGCACGCCGAGGTTGTAGGCGGCGCGGAACGCGTTGGGGTCGGTGCGCAGCGCTTCCTCGAACGCGCGGCGCGAGCCCTCGGTGTCGCCGCGCTGGCCGGCCTCGATGCCACGACGGTACGCGGACTGCGCCGAGCCGCTGACCGGACGCCGCGGCGGGAGCGGCTCGCCGCTCTCGACCTCGGGGCGGCCCCACGGGCTCTCCTGCTGCGACGTGGGCGTCTGCGCGGTGCCGCCGGTGGTCGGCGCGGGCGTCTCGTCGGCGCCGCCTTCGAGATCGTCCTCGTCGTCGCCCTCGGGCTCGCGCGAGCCGGGCGGCGACTCGACGTCGCCACGATCGGCGCGATCGTCGCGGCCCTCGTCCTCGCCGCCCGACGTCTCGTCGTCGCGATCGGCGGTGGTGCCCCCCTGCTGCTCGCACGCGGGCAGCAGCGCGCCCGCGCTCAGCAGCAGGCACCCGCAGAACAGCGCGATCGCGCTCGAACGCGCCCTCGCCATCACTCCTCCTCCCGCGCGAGCGGAGGCGCCGCGATGTCCGTCGTCATCGGCAGCGTACGTCCCGCACGTGCACGCGCGAACTCGCCAGGCGTGTACGCCGCGAACGAGGGGTCGCGCTGCTGCTCGGCCGCGATGCATTCGGCGATTCGCTCGTCACCGTACGCCTGGAGGCGGTCGGCGGCGAGCCGCGTGTACTCGTTGTCGATCGAGCCCGCGCGCGCCGCGCGCGCAGCGAGCGCATAACGCGCGATCGCGAAGCACTCGATCGGACGCACGCGCTGATCGAGCGTCTGCTGGATGCGGTCCTGCACCTGGACGCGCACTTCCTCGCGGACGTCCGCGCTCGCACCGCGCACCCGGCGCTGGAGGTCCGCGGGCATCACGAACGGCGTGTTGAGCACCGCGCGCGCGAGCACCTCGTACACGCGTCCCTGTCGCACGAACGCCGCGATCGTCCACGTCGGACGCCCGTAGTCGAGCACCGGCGCGTAGCCGGTCACGAGCGTGTTCGCGCGCGCCGAGCCTTCTTCGATCTGACGCGCGACGCTGTTCACGTACGCCTCGAGCGTCGCCGGGCTGCCGGGGTTGATCGCGAACGTCTCGAACGCCGCCATGTTCTCGTCGACGATCGTGAAGCGCGCCTGCGCGGCGTACTCCGCCGCGATCGATCCGCGCTCCTGACCGGCGCGCGAGAACGCGTCGACGACGTCCTGCAGCGCGGTGCGGTAGTCGCGCGTCTGACGCAGCTCCTGGCGCGCCTGCGCGATGCGCCAGTACGCGGTCACGAGCAGCTCGCCCGCCGCCGCATCGCCGCGGTAACGGTCGATGAACGCGCGCATCTCGCGGATGGTGCCGTTCCAGTCGCGGCGCTTGAACGCCATCTCCGCGACGCGGAAGCGCGCGCTGCGCGCGACGTCGGGCGGCGTGCCCTGCGCCTCGGCGGCGCGACGGTAGTAGTCGGCCGCGCGGTTGTAGTCCTGCTGGTACTCGAGGATGCGCGCCGCGTTGATCAGCGCGTCGGTCCGCGTCTCTTGGATCCCGGGATCCGTCGAGCTCGCGAAACGCGGCGAGTCCGCGAGCACGCGGTAGCTCTCGATCGCGCGCTCGTAGTCGAAGAACCGGTTCGCGGTGTACGCGAGGCGGAAGTACGCAGTCGCGAGGATCGAGTCGAGCCGCTGCTGCTGCTCGGGCTCTTGTGCGCGCACCGGACCGACCTCGTCGACCACGCGCTGATAGACGCGCGACGCCGACTCGTACCGGCTGGTGCACTCGAGCGCGACCGCCGCCTGGATGAGCGCGCGCGGCGCGTCCGCGTGGCGCGGATCGTCGTTCACCGCGTTGACCATGTCGGTCGCGGACTGCTCGAAGAGCTGCACCTGCTCGGCCGTCGGCGCCTCCGGGCAGAGCTGCTCCTGCGGGAGATCACCGCGCGCACGCTGGTAGAGCTCGAGCGCGCGCTGGAACCGGATGTTCCCGAGGTCCCGCGTCACGAGACACTGCGGGTTGTCCTGGTTCGCCGGGTCGTTGCAGTCGACGGCGCTCGGCGCGCTCGCGTCGGGGCTGAACGTGCACTGGCGCTGCTGGAGATCCCGCGCGAGGCGCTCGACCTCCTCGGTGTCGCCGAGCTGGACCGCGATGTTGCGCAGCGAGATCCAGGCGACCTGGCCCTCCTCGCTCGCCTGCGGACCACGGCATCGCTCGAGGTAGATGCGGCGGAAGCGCTCACGGGCCTGCTCCCACCAGCCGTAGTTGTAGAGGAGCAGCGTGTTGTTGTAGTCGTACGCCGCGCGCACGCCCTCGCGGTCCTGCGCCGCGGGCACACGCGCGAGGTAGATCTCGCGCGCCTGCGCGACGCGCTGCACGAGCTGCGGCATCTCGACCGGTCGGACGCGCGGCGGCGGCCCCGGGTCTACCGCCGGCGGCTCGTCGCGCACTTCGATCTCGCCGCGACGCTGCGCGTCTTCGAGCATGTACTGCAGCGAGAGCACCACGCGACGCGCCGACTCGCTCAGGTAACGATCGTCGAGGTTCGAGTCGCGCACCGCCGCGTACTGCGCGGCCGCCTGCTCGTATTGCTGCGACCAGAAGAGCGCGTCCGCGAGGTTGTACTGGAGCTCGTACGCGTTCGGGCTGTTCGGGTACTGCTCGATGTACTGCTGGTAGCCCTGCGCCGCGACGTTGTACTCGGCGATCGCCTCCTGGAGCATCCGCTCGTCCTGGTTCTCCAGGGCGAGACGACGCATGCGCTGCGCCTGCTGGTGGTGCTGGATCGCGGCGTTGATGATCGACGCCTCGGCCAGCTGCTCCGCGCGACGCTGCTCGATCGGATGATCGAGGTTCGCCTCCCACCACTCCGAGCCCTGACCGTAGTCGGCGAGCTGGAAGCGCTCCTCCTGCGCCTCGCGCATCCGCCCGCGACGCTCGTGGGCACGCGCGATCTGGTTCACGATCTCGGGCACGCGGTGGTGCAGCGGCCAGCGACGGATCGCGTACTCCCAGACCTCGATCGCCTCGTCGTAGCGGTCTTCCTCGAAGTAGATCTGGCCGAGCTGGAAGTAGATCTCGACCGTCCACGGTCGATCCTGCGGCATCAGCTCGGGGTTCTGGATCCGCTGGAACCCGGTGGGCTGACCCTCGTCGGGATCCGGGATCTGGTCCTCGTTCCAGTCGTCGTACGCGAACGTGATGCCGAGGTACTGCACCGCCTCGGCGCGCAGCTCCGAGCCCGCGCGGCCGGTGCGCTCGTACTCGCGATCGGACCAGTCGATCAGCTGGACGAAGTGCTCGATCGCCTCGGGGTAACGGCTGCCGCGGTAGTACGCCCAGGCGACCTTGTAGAGCGCGAGGTTGTAGTTGCGGTCCTCGGGGTCCGCGAGGACCTTGCGATACGCGCTGATCGCGCGCTCGAGCGCGTGCGGCTCGTAGTCGAAGTCGAAGTGGTACTCGCCGATGCGCAGCCACGTCTCGCTGACGAACTCCGCGCCCTCGGTGACCGGCTGGCAGTCGGCGTAGGGATCGATGAACGGCTCGTCGGCGCCGCTCTGCGGCGTCGGATCGAGCGTGAGCGCCGGGTGCGCCTCGGGGCCGAGCGGGCTCGCGGTGCCCGCGTCGCCCTCACCCGTGGTGTCCGGCGTGGGGAGCGACTCGCCCGTGTAGTGGTAGCGGTTCGCGCAGACGAGGTTGAGCCAGGCGAGGCGCGCCTCGGCCATCTCGCCCATCTCGTTCAGGCAGTAGCCGATGAGATAGTAGACGCCGTCGATCCGCCGGTAATTCGGGAAGCGGCGCACGAGCTCGCGATAGAGCGAGATCGTCGGCATGTAGTCGGGGTGCCCGGACTCGGGCGTCTGCCCCGCGAGCGCCGCGTCCTGGAACGCGATCGCGCTGCGCTCGTAGTAGAGCTCGCCGAGCCGGAACATCGCGTCCGGCGTGTACGTCGGGTCGTCCGGGTAACGGCGGACGAAGCGCTCGAACAGGCGGATCGCGCGCTCGCGCGCCTCGTTCTGGAGGCGCTCTTCCTCGCGGATCTGGCGCGCGTAGCCCTGCTCGCGCTCGCGCCGACGCTGCGTGTACTCGCGGCGCAGGATCGAGCGGATCGCCTCGCGATACGACGTGCCCGTCTTCGTGAAGCGACCGACCTCGGCCTCCATCTCGCGGAGCGCCGCGACCTGCTCGGCGCTCGGCGGCGGGCGGTCGTCGCGGATGCGGCGATCGGTGGTGTCGAGGAACGCGGGGAGCGGCACGTCGACCGTGCCCGCCCAGGGCGCGGCGGCGTCGCCGGTGGTCGTCGCGGTGACGCCGCCGTCGACGCTCACCGTTCCGAGCGGCACGCCACCATCGGACGCGCCTGCGTCCTGCGCACCACCGTCCTGCGCGAGCGCGCGCGGGGCGCTCACGAGCGCGGCCATCGCACCGAGCAAGGCCGCCGAGACACGGAACGACACGCGCGTGCGAATCACGGCGTCTCCTCTTCGGCGTCGTCTTCGGCCGCCGCACCGCCACCGCCCTCGTCGGTGATCTCGCGGAACTCGTCGTCGAGCGAGCGCAGCTCCTGCGAGCGCTCGCGCGTCAGCATCTCGACGCGCATCCGATGCTCCTCACGCTCCGCCCACGCCACGTCGATGCGGCCGACGTCGGCGCGCAGCACGAGGTCGTAGAACCGCTGCTGGACGCGGCGGAAGTTCTGGTACGTGACCGCGCCCACGACCTCTTCGGCCTCGCCCTCGAGCTGGCCGAGCTCGCGTCGATAGCCCTCGATGCGCCCCGACTCCTCGTCGACCTGCGCGCGGATGGACGCGGTGCGCTCCTCGACGATTCGGTCGATCTCCGCGTCGCGCGCGTCGAGCTGGCTCTCGAGCGTCGCGATGCGCCGGAACGTCGGCTCCATGCGGCTCGATCCACCACCGAGCCGGCGCTCCTCCCCGACCAGGCGGGCATGCTCGGCGCGCAGGCGCTCGTGGCGCTGGTAACGGTCGTCGCCGACGCCGACCTGCAGGCGTCCCGCCTCGATCAGGATGCGGAGCTGGCCGATCTCGGTGCGGTAGTCGTCGATCGCCTGGCGCTGCTGGCGCAGCTCGTTCGCGACCGCCTCGTCACCGCTCGCGTCGCGCGTGCCCGACGTGTCCGCGAGGTAGCGCTCCGTCGCGGCGATGCGCGCCTCCATGCCGAGCAGCTCGACCTCCATGCGCGACAGCTCGCGCTCGAGGCGGCGATAACGACCGACGACCTCGCCGTCCATCTCGGCGAAGTCCTCCTCGCGCGTCGGCATCCGATCGATGAAGCGCTCGATCTCGCGACGCCGGGCGCGCACTTCCTCGAGCTCCGGCGTGGCGGCCGCGCCGCGCGACTCGAGCGCGATCGCGCGCTGTCGCAGGCGCAGCACGCGGTTGCGGAAGCCCGTCGTCAGCTCGCGCTGGCGGCGCAGATCCGCGAACACCGCGACGCGGTTGGGCTGCGAGAGCGCCGCGGTCAGGCGCTGCACGAGCAGCGACGTCTCGGTGACGAGCTGACGCGCCTCCGCGAGGTCCTGGAGCACGCCGAGCGCGCGATCCATGTCGCCCTCCATGCTCGCCCAGCGCTGCGCGAGCGGCGGCAGGAACGCGTTCGCGTCGAACGTCTGCATGTTCTCGCGGACGAGCTGACGGAAGTAGCCGATCGGGTCCGCCTGGTGCTCCGCGAGCATCTCGTCGAGCTCGCGTCGCACCGGCCCGAACTCGCGCGCGACCTCGCGGAACACGCGGTTCGCCTCTTCGAAGCGGCCGTTCCGCAGCAGGAGATTGCCGCGGAGGATCTTCGCGTCCGGGAGGAAGTGCGAGTCCGGCGCGGCGACGGCGAGCACCTCGAGCGCACGCTCCGCGCGCGTCGCGTCGCCCATGCGGATGTACACCCACGCGATCTCGTAGAGCGCTTCGTCGAAGTTCGCGCTCGTACGCGGGATCGCCTGGTACGCCTCGACCGCCTGCTCGAGCTGATCGGTCTCGTAGTAGAGCCGGCCGAGCGCGAGCTGCGTCAGCTCCGAGACCTGGATGTGCTCCTGCGTCGTGGCCGGCGCACGCAGCACGCGCGTGAACGCCTCGATCGCCTGCGGATACTGCTCGCGCAGCGTGTGGATGACGCCGATGAAGTAGCGCGCCTGCGGGTAGTACGGGCTGCCCTCCTGGACCGCCTCGAACGCCTGGCGCGCCTGGTCGAGCGTCGCGAGATCGATGCCCGTCGTCGCCGGATGACCGGTGTCCTGCGAGCCGCCGGGAGCGCGAAGCACGTCGTCGGCGGGCACGGCGCGATTGTAGAGGTACTTCGCGCGGAAATACGTCGTCGCTGCCTCGATCTCCGAGGGCGGCAGCCGGTTCAGCTGGGCGAAGACGTCGTCGATCCCCTCGAAGTCGCGGGTGTGGATCGCGATCTCGATGAGGCGCCCCAGCGAGCGCTGGATGAAGGGCCGGAACCCCGGCTCGGACGAGTGCGAGAGCACCTCGCGGAAGCGGGTGCGCGCCCCGAGGTAGTCGCCCGCGCGGAAGAGCGAGTCGGCGAGCAGGAAGAGCGCGTCGGGGAACGCCGCGTGCTGCGGGTAGTTGTCGACGATGTCCGTGAAGATGATCGACGCGCGGATGTAGTCCTGGAGGCGGTAGAAGAGCTCGCCGTCGGTCAGCCGCTCCTCGACGAACGTCGCGCTGCGCAGGCTCTCGCTGCGCAGCGGCTCGCTCATCAGCGCCGCGACCTGACCCTCGAGCCCGACGAGCTCGCGCTCGATCGCCTCGTCCTCCTGCGCCTGCGCGACTGGCGCGAAGAGCACGCCCGCGAGCAGCGCGCTCGCGACGAACGACACCGCACGCCGAGACACGACGCGCACCGATGCGCGCTCGCTCGGGCCCCGCTCACTCGCGGCCGCCCGCTCCCCGGCGACTCGGCGCAGCCACGTCCGCGGCTGCTGCGTCATCACTCGCCCCCTTCGCCCTCGGCACCGGCCGGCGCGGCTTCCTCGCCGCGGCCCGTCCCCTCGACGTGCTCGACGTACCGCACGGCGGGGCGCTCCTCGAGCGGCGCGGTGGGACCGCCCTTCTCGTAGCCGACGACGCGGATCGTCATGCGCTTGCCCTCGGGCGCGCTGAACGTGTAGCTGCTGCGCACGCGGAAGCGGTAGCCCTTGAGGTACGAGAAGATGCCGTACCCGTGGCCGCGATACTCGAGGTTCACGGTGATGTTG
The DNA here is from genome assembly GCF_000737325.1 of Sandaracinus amylolyticus. Lineage (NCBI taxonomy): Bacteria > Pseudomonadati > Myxococcota > Polyangiales > Sandaracinaceae > Sandaracinus > Sandaracinus amylolyticus. The sequence goes on along the minus strand of NZ_CP011125.1, from coordinate 4,128,535 downwards.
TGCTCACCGGGGACGATCGAGCCGTTGTAGATCTCGAACTCCTGCTGGTCGCCCAGCGTGCCCTCTTCGTCCGCCTTGCTGAAGAGGCGCGCGCCGTCCAGCGCGTAGACCGCCTTCACCAGGCGGTACGAGGAGCTCATCCGGTTCTCGTGGATGATGACGGCCTGCGCGCCGGCGACGACGCCGCCGAGGACCGTCTCGGCGAGCAGCGAGAGGCGCGCCTTGCTGCGGAAGATCTGCTCCTTGAGCGCGTCGATGCGCTGCTCCAGGTCGCGCAGGCGCACGGCATACGTGCCGGCGTCCATCTCCTCGGTGCCCGTCGTCGTCGCGGCCGCGTCGGTTCCGGTCGCGGCGGGCTCGCCGCTGGCATCAGGGGCTGCCGTGGTCGTGGCTGTACCGGTCGTCGGCGAGGTCTCGCCTGTCGTGGGCGATCCGTCCTGCGCGACAGCGAGCCCGGCGACGAGCGTGGCGAGCGCCACGGACGTCCACAGCGCCATCACCCTGCGCATGCAATCTCCTCTTTCTACGCACGGGGCGGCGACGCGTCCGGCCCCTCAGCAGCGCCCGCTCCCCCCTGGAGAAAGCGGGCAAGTCGAGAACCAGCTTCCGTGGAGCGCACGGCACGGCTCGGAACCTCGAGACCGTTGTCCAGGGAAGCGCAGAAATTCAGTCGTGACCCGAGCCCGGTGAGCCGTGAGACGCAGATCGGCACCCGAGCACACACTCGTGCTCGGCTTATACCAACGCCCCGGGAGGGGGTCAACGCACTCCCGGATCGCGCGGAAGTGCTGGTCATGTCTCGCGCATCGCTAGAATGCGCCCCGGCCATGAGACCGTTCTCGCCGCTCGCGCGTCGGACGCGAACACGACGCCTCCCGGAGAGCGGAGGCCGAGCGTGAGCGGTGTGCACGACGGGCTCTCCGACGAGGAGCTGGTCCGGCGCTTCAACGACGGGGACGCGGCGGCGCTCGAGGAGATCCTGCGCCGGTATCAACGTCCCCTCTTCAACTTCATCCTGCGCTCGGTCCGCGATCGCGACCGCGCGGAGGAGCTCCTCCAGGACGTGTTCCTGAAGGTGGTGCAGAGATCCTCGGAATTCCAAGGGAACTCGAAGTTCAGCACGTGGCTCTACACGATCGCGAGAAATCTCTGCATCGACACCAGCCGGAAGATGGTCTTCCGGCGGCATCGTTCCCTCGACGCCCCGCTGAAGGCCGACGAGGCCGAGGGCGCCACCCTGCTCGATCGGGTGGCGAACGAGGGCCCGGCGGCCGATCGCGCGGTGATCGGTCAGGATCTCCAGGCGCGCATCGCGGCGGCGGTCGAGGAGCTCCCCGAGGAGCAGCGTGAGGTGTTCTTGATGCGCGAGCTCCAGAACATGGCTTTCAAGGAGATCGCCGACATCGTCGGGGTCCCCGAGAACACGGTGAAGAGCCGGATGCGGTACGCGCTGGAGCGGCTCCAGCGCGCGCTCGCGGAGTACGAGGACTACGTCAGAGAGCTGGAGCGGTGACCGACAGCAGCGAACAGACGCCGTTGCCGTGCGAGTCGGTCGAGGACCGGCTGCTCGAGCTGGTGTACGGCGAGCTCCCCGACCGCGAGGCGCGCGACGTGCGTGCCCACGTGTCGGGGTGCGAGGGCTGCGGGCGCTCGTTGGCGCGGCTCGAGGGCGGGCGTGCGCTCGCGCGGAAGATGGAGCCGGTCGAGCCGCGGGCGGACCTGCTCGATGCGGTGCGGGCAGCGGCGCGGGCGAAGGCGGCCGAGACGGTCGCGCGGGTGAGCGCGCCGGCGGAGGCTCCGGCCGCCGCGGCGGCACAGCGGCGCCCGAGAGCGTCGGAGGCGCCCGCCGAGCGCGGCTGGTGGACGGACCTGCTGCGGTGGCTGGGCTCGATGGCGATGGGCCCGCAGGTCGCGATGGCGACGCTGCTGATGTTGATGATCGGCATCGGCCTGTGGTCGCTCCCCGCGCTGCGCGGGCGCAACGAGCGCGCGAGCACCGACGCGCTCGTCGAGCCGGATCCGGCGGGCGAGGTCGGCCCGTCGCGCGCGCTCGAGCCGGCGGAGCCGCTGGCGTTCGACTTCGATCCGCGCACGCGCCGTCTCGCGCCGGTCGGTGAGGTCGTCGAGCCGGAGGTCGCCGAGCCCGCGGCACCGGCGCCCACGACGCGGCCCGGTGTGGCGCCGGTCGTGCCGGTGGAGCGGCGGACGACGACGACGCGCGAGGCGCCCGAGCAGCAGCTCGCAGCGCGGTCGCAGCGGGTCGAGAGCGAGCCGCTGGCCGGCATCGAGCAAGACGTCGCGCCGGGCGAGGCGGTCGGAGCGGTGGTCGACGGTCCGCTGCCCGAGCCGCGCGCGGAGGGAACGACGTCCGCGTACGCCGCGACCGAGGCCGAGCGCGCACCGGCGGTCGCGCCGAGCGCGCCGCCGCCGGCCACGACCACGCCGCGCTATGAGTCGCGCGACGAGGTCCCGCGGCCCGACCCCGACTCGGACGCGATGCTCGCGGAAGCCCTGCACCGTCAGGCGCAGGCGTCCGCGCGACAAGGCGCGTACGGCGAGTGCGTGCGGCAGTACCAATCGCTGCTCTCGCGTCATCCGCGCTACGCGGACGCGGGGCGCGCGTGGCTCGAGCTCGCGGAGTGTCAGCGCCGCTCGGGGCGCGTGGCGGACGCGCAGCGCTCGCTCGAGCGCGCGCAGACGATCCCCTCGGTGCGCGCCGACGCGACGCGCGAGCTGTCCCGCATGCGGATCGAAGAGCGCGCGGTCGAGGCGGCGCCGGCGACCGCATCCGACTCGCCCTGAGCCATCACGCGCCGAGCAGACGCCGGAAGCGACGCACCAGCGCCGACGACTCGCGCAGCTCGGTGCCCGCCGCGTCGAGGGCACGCGCGAGGCCCTCTTCCAGCGTCGGCGCGATCGTCAGGTGCGCGGGGTCGAGGCGCGGGCGCGCCGCCGCGAGCCATCGCGCGTCGATGCCCGTGAACACGCACGCGACGCCGATGAGGCGCGCCGCGACGTCGAACCCGAGCACCGCCGCGGCGAGATCCTCGGTGGGCTCCTGCGTGATCGCGACGTGCACGAGACACGCGAGCGCGTCGGCGTCGAGCAGCACGCGCGCCGCGCGATCGAGCGCCGGCGAGAGACGATCCGCGTCGTGCTCGCCGGCGACGACGAGCGCGAAGCAGCGCGGCGCGATGCGCGAGGGCGCGAGCGCGTCCGCAGCGCGCGTCGCGGCGTCGTCGTGCACACGCTCCTCGATCGCCGCGCAGTAGCCCTCGACGATCACCGAGCGCAGCGACGCGATCACCGCGGGCGCAGGCGGGCGATCGAGCGCGACGAGCGCGGCCTCGAGCGCGTCGACGAGCACCAGCGCGACGCTCGGGGTCGCGCGATGGAGCGAGGCACGCCGCCCGAGGAGCGCGCCGAGCGCGAGCGCCTCGCGGAACTCGAGCGCGCGGGGATCCGCGCCCGCCGCGCCGATCGCGAACTCGAGCGCTTCGATCACCGGCCGCGCCTCGAGCGCGAGGTCGTCGATCAGGCGAGCGTCCTCGCGGAACGGAACGCGCAGCGTGCGCCGGAAGATCTCGAGCGCGCGATCGAGAGCGTCGGCCACGAGCGCGATCGTACCGGGACGCGCTCCACGAGGCGAGAAAGCAGGGCGCGCAGAAACACCGGACCGGGAAGCGCGCGTGCTAGCTTCGGCGTCGATCGCGAGGAGGCTGGAGATGGCGATCGTCGTTCAGAAGTACGGCGGCAGCTCGGTCGCGGACGTCGAGAAGCTCGGGCGCGTCGCCGACAAGGTCGTCGCGGCGCGGCGCGCCGGCGAGGACGTCGTCGTGGTCGTGTCGGCGATGGGCAAGACGACCGACCAGCTCCTCGCGCTCGCGAAGCAGGTCGACGAGACGCCGCCACGCCGCGAGCTGGACATGCTGCTCACGACCGGCGAGCGCGTGTCGATGGCGCTGCTCTCGATGGCCATCCAGAAGCGCGGCGTCGACGCGATCTCGTTCACCGGATCGCAGAGCGGGATCATCACCAACGATCGGCATTTCGACGCGCGCATCATCGAGGTGCGGCCGCATCGCATCGAGGACGAGCTCGCGCGCGGCAAGGTCGTGATCGTCGCGGGCTACCAGGGCATGAGCTACCGGCGCGAGATCACGACGCTGGGGCGCGGCGGCAGCGACACCACCGCGATCGCGCTCGCGGCGGCGCTCGGCGCCGCGCGCGCCGAGATCTACAGCGACGTGGACGGTGTGTACTCGGCCGATCCGCGCGTGGTGCCCGAGGCGCGCCATCTGCCGGAGCTCACGTACGAGCAGATGCAGGAGATGGCCTCCGTCGGCGCGAAGGTGCTCAACGCGCAGGCGGTCGAGTTCGCGCGGCGCGCGGGGATCGCGATCCACGCGCGGTCGACGTTCCAGCCGGGGCGCGAGAGCGTGGTGCGTCGCGCGGTGGACGGCGGTGGGACCGCGGTCATCGGGCAGAAGGGGATCGTGCGAGCGCGCGTCCGTGACGCGAGCGCGCTGCGCGATGCGCTGGCGATCGCGAGCGAGTACGCGCTTCCCGCGCGCGACGTGTCGCTCGAGAGCGAAGGCGCGACGATGGTGCTCGCGACGTCGCTCGCGCCCGACTGGGCGGCCACGCGCGCGCGGCTCGAGCGCGAGGTGCCGGGCATCGCGATGGAGAGCGGGCTCGGTGCCGCCTCGATCGTCGGCGGCGCGGTGAGCGAGGCGCTGCTCGACGTGATCGCGGCCCTCGGTCGTCGCGAGATCGTGGCGCGCGGCGTCGTCCAGAACGCGACGCGCATCTCGGCGTTGGTGCGCGAGGACGACGTGGATCGCGCCGTGCAAACGCTTCACGAGGAGATCGTCGCGAAGGAGTAGCGCCATGAGCCGAGGTCGACGCGCGTGCACGCTGGGAACGCTCTTCGGCCTCGTCGCGTGCATGGGCGTCACCATCGCCGCGGCGCAGGGCCACGGCGTGCGGCTGCAGCTCGGCGACGTCGCGGGTCTCGGCGGTGGATCGAGCTCGGGGTTCGTGTCGATCCCGCGCGAGTCGATCACGGTCGAGCTGCTCGAGGGCACGCCGTGCGAGGGCGTGCGGCTCGCGGGCACTGGACCCGTCGAGAACGCAGCCGCGCGCGCGATGCACCTCACGATGACGCTGAACGCGACGGCGACGCAGGGACGTCTCGGCGTCGGCGCGTGCCCCGGCGCGACGATCGCGATCGAGCTCGCGGACGGGACCACGCTCGAGCTCGACGACGGGGAGCTCGATCTGAGCGAGGTGGATCTCGACGACGGGCGCGTGGAGGGGAGCTTCACCGGCACCGGCACGCGCTTCGGCGAGCTGACGACGATCTCGGGCGATTTCCGGCTCGCGTTCGCGCCGCTCCGCGCCGACTGAACAGGCGTGGTACACGTTGGCCTCATGGCCGAGACGATCCTCGTCGTCGACGACGAGAAGAACATCCGCCGCACGCTGCGGATGGTGCTCGACGCGGAGGACTTCGAGACGCTCGAGGCATCGAGCGCGGAAGAGGCGATCGAGCTCCTCGGCGCGCACGACATCGACCTCGTGATCCTCGACGTGCGCCTGCCAGGCATGAGCGGCATCGACGCGATCGCGGAGATGCGCACGCGCCGCGAGGGCCTGCCGATCCTCGTGATGTCGGGGCACGGCACGATCTCCGACGCGGTGCTCGCGGTGCAGCGCGGCGCGCTCGACTTCCTCGAGAAGCCGCTCGATCGCGATCGCGTGCTGGTCTCGGTGCGCCACGCGGTGCGCACGTCGAAGCTCGAGCGCGAGGTGCGCGCGCTCAAGCAGGACGCCGAGACGCGCTACGAGATGATCGGCACGAGCGCGGTGATGCGCCGGCTCTACGTCGAGCTCGAGAAGGTCGCGCCGACGCGCGGTCGCGTGCTGATCACGGGCGAGAGCGGCACCGGCAAGGAGCTGATCGCGCGCGCGATCCATCGGCTCAGCCCCCGGCGCGAAGCGCCTTTCGTGAAGGTGAACTGCGCGGCGATCCCCGCGGAGCTGATCGAGAGCGAGCTCTTCGGCTACGAGCGCGGCGCGTTCACCGGCGCCCAGGGGCGCAAGAAGGGCCTCTTCGAGCTCGCGCACGGCGGCACGCTCTTCCTCGACGAGATCGGCGACATGTCGCTCGCCGCGCAGGCGAAGGTGCTGCGCGCGCTGCAGAGCGGAGAGATCACGCGCGTGGGCGGCGAGAGCGCGATCGCGGTGGACGTGCGCGTCGTCGCGGCGACGAACAAGGATCTCGAAGAAGCGGTGAAGCGCGGCGAGTTCCGCGAGGATCTCTTCTTCCGGCTCGCGGTGGTGCCCATCCGGAGCCCGTCGCTCCGCGAGCGGCTCGAGGACGTTCCCGCGCTCGCGTCGTCGTTCCTCGACGAGTTCTGGCGCGAGAACGGGATCCGCCCGAAGCCGATCGATCACGGCGTGCTCGACGCGCTCGGGTCGCGGCCGTGGCCGGGCAACGTGCGCGAGCTGCGCAACGTCGTCGAGCGCATGGCGATCCTCAGCGGTGATCGCATCACGGTGGGCGATCTGCCGGAGATCCCACGCGTGCCGGTCACGCCGGGCGCGGTGCCGCTCGCGATGCCGAGCACGCCCGCGCCGTCGAGCGCGAGCGCGCTCGCGTCGAACGGGAGCGAGACGCTGCGCGAGCATCGCGATCGCGCCGAGCGCGAGTACATCCTCGCGACGCTGCGCGCGTGCGAGTGGAACATCTCGAAGGCCGCGACGCTGCTCGGCGTCGAGCGCACGAACCTCCACAAGAAGATGCGCGCGCTCGGCCTGCGCCGAGAGTGACTCGGCTGCGACGGAGCGCGTCAGACCGCGGGAATGCTGGAGCGGCGCGCGAGCTTCGCGCGCAGGAAGCCCGCGAGCTCGTCCATCGAGTACGGCTTCGGCACGAAGCCGATCGCGCCGACGGCCGCGCGCTCGATCTGACGCTCGGTGAGGTGGTACGCGCTCGTCAGCACCACGCGGACCTCGGGGTGCCGCATGCGCATGCGCCGCGCGAGGTCGAGCCCGTTGATGCCGGGCATCATCAGATCGACGATCGCGATGTCGGGGCAGTTGTGCTCGAGCCACTCGAGCGCGTGCTCTCCGTCGCGCGCCTCGCTGACCGCGAACCCCTCGAGACGAAGCCCGATCGCGAGGCTACGACGATGGTTCTCCTCGTCGTCGACGATCAGGATGTGCGGTGCAGTGACTCCCACCACGTCCGGCGGTTCTCCAGCGGGCATCGGCTCGCGGCGCGAGGCTGCCCGAGAGGTCAGGGAAGACGGCAAGAGCGAAAGTAGCGGGAGGAGCGCGCCCCGGGGGTCTGGGGGGGCAGCCACGGAGCGCGGCCTCCCTGGGTCAGCCGTTCAGCAGGTGATGTGCCATGTGGAAATTCGATGGAATCTCGCGATGCGCACATCATCGCCGCCGCACGACTGCAATCCCGGCGGACCCTTCGCTTTCAACTCTGAAAGTCGCTCAGCTGTGCACGTTGAGGCGCTTCATCTTGCGCCACAGCGTCGTCGCGGAGAGGCCGAGCACCTCGGCTGCCTTCTCCTTGTTGCCGTCGACGTCGCGCAGGACGTTCTGGATGGCGTCGCGCTCGGCGCGATCGACGACGTCCTGCAGCGTCTGACCCCCGCCGCCGCTCGCCGGCGCCGACGCGGGCCGCGACTGCTGCTCGAGCGGCACGATGTCCTCGAGCCGGACCTTGCCGTCGACGGAGAGCGCGACGCCCTGCTCCACCATGTTCTCGCACTCGCGCACGTTGCCCGGGAACTCGTAGCGCGTGAGGTAGTCGACGACGCCTTCGCCGAACTCGACGCGCCGCCGCATCTTCTTCGCGTACTTCTCCTTGAAGAACTCGGAGAGCAGCGGGATGTCCTCGCGGCGCTCGCGCAGCGGCGGGAGCATGAAGCGCGCGACGTTGAGCCGATAGTAGAGGTCCTGGCGGAAGCGCTTCTCCGCGATCGCCTCCTGCAGGTCCTGGTTCGTCGCGGCGATGATGCGCACGTCGACCTGCACCGGCTTGTTGTCGCCGAGGCGGCGGATCTCGCCTTCCTGGATCGCGCGGAGCAGCTTCGCCTGGAACGCGGGCGGAGTCTCCGCGATCTCGTCGAAGAAGAACGTGCCGCCGTTCGCCTCTTCGAAGAGGCCCTTGCGCGTCGCGACCGCGCCCGTGTACGCGCCGCGCACGTGCCCGAAGAGCTCGCTCTCGAGCAGCGTCTCGCTGATCGCGGCGCAGTTCACGCTCACGAACGGCTTGTCCGCGCGTGTCGAGTTCACGTGCACCGCGCGCGCGACGAGCTCCTTGCCGGTGCCGCTCTCGCCGGTGATCAGGACCGTCGTGTCGGTGGGCGCGATGCGCACGATGCGCGCGAGCACGTCGCGGATCGCGGCGCTCCGGCCGATGATGTTGTCGAAGCCGTAGCGCTCGCGGAACTCCGCGGCCATCGCGGAGACCTCGCCCGCGAGGGTGCGCTTCTCGACCGCGCGATCGACCTTGACCAGCAGCTCTTCTTCGCTGAACGGCTTCTGGATGTAGTCGTACGCGCCGATGCGCATGGCCTCGACCGCGCTCTCGATCGTGCCGTACGCGGTCATCACGATGACCTCGGTGAGGTGCGAGACCTCCTTCACGTGCCGGAGCACCTCGATGCCGTCTCGCCCGCCCATCTTCAGGTCGGTGAGCACGAGGTCGTAGGTGTCGGTCTGCACCACCTCGCACGCCTCTTCGCCGTCGGCGGCTTCCGATACGTCGTGGCCAGCGCCACGCAGCATCAGAGAGAGCGTCGTGCGCATGTTGCGCTGGTCGTCGACGACGAGGATCTTCGCCATGAGGGCCTCTAGGTGTAATGCCCTCGCGCTCGCGGCTCAATCCTCGGTGTCGAACGTCGGCGGAGGGCCCATCGGAATGCGCTGCTGCGCGTCGACCGCGCGATCGATGGCGCGCCGCAGATCCCCGAGCTCCCGCTCGGATCGGTGAGCGCTCCAGCCCGCGAGGACGAGCGCGACGAGCGCGATCGCGAGCGCCGCTGCGGCGAGCCCGCGTGCGAGGGGATCGCGGCTCACCCTGCCCCGCCCGGCTGGGTGCGCCCGGGCGGCGACGCGCCGCGCTCGACGTACCCGCGCGCGTCGCGGCGCACCCGCACGAACGCCGGCGCGCCCACGAACGTGCCGGTCGGCGCGTCCAGGTTCCACTGCGCGCCGTCGTGCTCGAGCTCGAGCACCGGCACGACCTCGTAGATGCCGGCGTCGTCGAACGTGCCCTCGGGACAGAACGCGCGCGCATCGAGCGTGAAGCTCGGCCCGCCGCGCGCCGAGAGGCGCTGGAAGAGATCCGCGGGGACCGCGCCGCCGCCGTGCGGCATCGCGCACTCGACGTCGGCGTCGGGCCCGTGCACGCGGAACGAGAAGCGATCGGGGCGCACGTACGCGCGAGCACGTCCTTCGCGGGCTCGCACGCGCACCGAGAACGTCGTGATCGAGCGCGCGTCGCGATCCGACATCACGACACGCACGCGCGCGCTCGGGTCGGGCTCGAGCGCACGCGGCATCGCATCGAGGTGCACCGTCGTCGGACCGAGCTCGCGGTGATCGACGGGAGGCTCACCGAGCACGCGCAGCGTGACGTCGCCGCGACGCGCGCGACGCGGACCGAACGTGACCGCGACGTCGCCGCCCGCGCTCAGCGCATCGAGGGCGCGGCCCCAGCAGTACTCGCGCAGATCGATCCACTCCTGCCAGGTCTGCCCCGCTTCGAGGCGCACCACGCGGTCCGCGTCGAGGCGCGCCGGACGCTCGGGGTGCTCGCACGTGAGCGCACGGCGCGCGCCCTCGGGCCGCACCTCGATGCGCAGCAGGCGTCGATCCGCGTTGAGCTCGATCGGCGCGCTCGCGCGGATCGTGAGCACGCGACGGAACGGCGTGTCGCCCGAGATCGTCGCCAGCGAGAGCTCGGCGGGCGGCGGAGGTGGAGGCTCGCGACGACGACGCTGCGCGCTGCTCGTCGAGGGCAGCGCGATGCTGATCGCGAGCACGAGCGCGAGGGGGATCGCGTTGCCGATCACTTGAGGATCTCCTCGATCGCGCGCCGGACCTCGTCGCGGACCTCGCGCGGGAAGCAGAGCCGCGGGCGCACGATCGCTTGGTCGCGGAGGCGCTGCAGCGGGAACGAGATGTCGCCGAGACGACGCAGCGGCTGGTGCCGCAACAGCACCCAGAGGCCCTTCGCGGGGTCGCTCTCGTCCTCCGCGTACGGCACGTCCTCCGCGACGTCGAGGAAGACCTGGAGGTCCGCGCGGATGCCGCGGCGCTCCGTGATCTCCGCGGCGCGACGGCGCGCTTCTTCCCAGATCGGCTCGGAGCCCGGCTCGTCGGGGAGCGGCACCGTCTTCGGCAGCTCGCGACGACGGAGCCGACGCGCGAGATCGGCGAGCACCGCGTCGCGATCGCGCTCCCACTCGCCGATGCAGTGCACGAGGATGTTGTCGTCGAGCTCGAGATAGCGCTCGAGCGAGAGCGGCTCGCCGAGCACCGCGGCGCGCATCGCGTGCGGCACGACGCTCGGTCCCGTGCCCTCGCGGATCAGCTCGGCCACCCGCACGAACATCGCGCGCACCAGGCACTCCGCCGCGCGCGTGGCTTTGTGGTGATAGACCTGCTGATACATGAAGTGCCGCGCGAGGAAGAATCCCTCGATCGGCGGCAAGCCCTTGCGGCCCTCGATCGCGAGCCCCCAACCACCGCCGGGCAGCTCGGCGAACGCGAGCGCGCGCAGCAGCCAGTCGAGATCGTAGATGCCGTACGCGACGCCGGTCATGTGGCTGTCGCGCAGCAGATAGTCGCAGCGATCGACGTCGAGCACGCCGCTCACCGAGGACGCGAGCCAGCGCTTGTCGTGCGTGCCCTGGATGAGCGCGGCGACACGAGCGGGCATCGCGGAGTCGAACGCGACGAGCGCGCGATGCACCTCGGTGGACTCGTCGAGGAGGATCTCGACCGTCCACTCCTCGTGCGCACGCGCGTGCGGGAGCACCTCTTCGAACAGGTGCGAGAAGGGCCCGTGCCCCACGTCGTGCAGGAGCGCCGCCGCGAGCCCCTCGCACGACGCACGCTCGTCGAGGCGCAGATGCGCGGGCACTCCGTCGCCGTCCTGTCGCGCGCGCACGCGCTCCTGGAGGCGCGCCATCACGTGCGTCGCGCCGACCGCGTGCGCGAATCGCGAGTGCTCGGCGCCGGGGAACACGAGCGACGTGAGGCCGAGCTGACGCACGCGACGCAGGCGCTGCACCTCGCGCGTGTCGAGGAGCGACTGCACGAGGCGCTCGGCGTCGCCCTCGAACGCGACGAGACCGTGGACGGGATCCCGGAGGATCATGGCGCGCGCGTCATAGCACGGGCGCGTCGAGCACACGTGCTAGCGTCGGACCGCGATGCGACGTGCCATCCCCCTCGCCGCGGTCCTGCTCTGCGTCTCGCTCCTCGCGCGCCACGACGTGCGCGCGCAGGAGGCGCCGATCGTCTCTCCGCTCGCGACGTCGCTCTCGCAGCTGGTGAGCGACGCGGGGTTCGGCGAGACCGTGAGCGTGACCGTGGTCGACGCGGCGAGCGGGCAGACGCTGTTCTCGCACCAGAGCGAGATCGCGCTGAACCCCGCGTCGAACATGAAGCTCGTCACCGCGGCCGCTGCGCTCGCGCGGCTCGGCCCCGAGTTCCGCATGCGCACCGCGCTCTACGGGCGCGTCGAGGGCGACGGCGTCGCGACGCTCTCGCTGCGCGGCTTCGGCGATCCTTCGCTCACGCAGGCGGACCTCGTCGAGCTCGCGCGCGATCTCGCGGACCACGGCGTGCGTCGCGTGGGCGAGGTCGTCGTCGACGCGACGTACTTCGAGGGGCACCTGCTGCCGCCCGCGTTCGATCAGCAGCCGGGCGAGGTCGCGCCGTTCCGCGCGGCGACGGGCGCTGTGTCGGTCGACGCGAACGCGTACACGCTGCGCGTGCTCCCGGGCGCGACGGTCGGCGCGCCGGCGCGCGTGCGGCTCGACGGCGCGGGCTACTTCGCGCTCGAGAGCACGATCACGACGAGCGACTCGGGGCAGCCGTCGATCGTCGCGATCCAGCGCGATCAGGGCGAGCACATGCAGCTCGCGCTGCGCGGAACGATGCCGATCGGCGTGACCGGCGTGTCGTATCGCCGTCGCATCGAGAACCCGCTCGCGTGGGCGGGGCACCTCACGCGCGACGCGCTCGCGGCGGCAGGGATCCGCAGCAACGATGCGGTGCGCATCGCCGCGACGCCCGACGACGCGGCGCTCCTCGCGCAGCACTCGTCGGAGCCGCTCGCGGAGATCCTGAGCGCGATGGGCAAGCAGAGCGACAACTTCGTCGCCGAGATGGTCTTCCGCGTGCTCGGCGCGGAGCGGCACCGTCCGGGCCGGGTCGAGGACTCGGTGGGCGCAGTACGCGACGTGCTGCGCGACGCGGGCGTCGAGCCCGATCGCGTGCAGATCGTCAACGGCTCGGGGCTCTTCGATGGAAACCGGATCGCGTCGGGCGACCTCGCGCGGCTGCTCTCGTGGATGTACCGGCAGCCCGGATTGCGCGCCGAGTACGTCGCGCACCTCGCGATCGGCGGTGTCGACGGCACGCTGGCGGGGCGCCTCCGCGATCTGCCGCGCCCGCGCATCGTGCGCGCGAAGACGGGCACGCTGAACGACGCGATCGCGCTCAGCGGGTACGTGCTCGGGCCGGACCCGGATCGCGCCGTCGCGTTCAGCGTGATCGTGAACGGTGCACGCGGCCGACACGGCCCGGCGCGCGGGCTCTGCGACGGAGTCGCGCGCGCGATCGCGCAGCAGCTCTGGGCTGGACGCTGAGCGCTCCTGGCGCGCTCGTCTCGGCGCTGAGACCTGCCCGCTTGCACGGGTGAAAAGCAACACGAGCAGAGCTGAAACGAAGAAGCCCCGACCGTCTCCGGTCGGGGCTTCTTCTTCGTGGACGATCGCGCTCGCTCGCGATCACTCCTTGATCTGCCGACGGATCTTCGCGAGCGCCTGCTCCTGGAGCTGACGGATGCGCTCGCGCGACAGGTTGTACTTGTCGCCGATCTCCTTGAGCGTGAGCTCGTCCTCGTCGTCGAGGCCGAAGCGCCAGCGGAGGATGCGCGCCTCCATCGGCGAGAGCGTGTCGAGAAGGCGACGGACCTCGTCGCTCCACGTCTTGCTCACCAGCTGCTCGTACGGCGTCGGGACGTTCTCCTGCTCGAGGAAGTCGATGAACTTCCGGCCGTCCTCGTCGTTCACGGGACGGTCGAGCGAGAACGGAGTCTCGGCCCAGTAGCCCTTGATCTTCTCGAGCTTCTCGGCCGCGATGCCGGTCTCCTTCTCGAGCTCCTCGGGCGTCGGCTCCTGGCCGGTGCGGGTCGCGATCGCCTGCGTCGCGCGCGCGACACGGTTGTACGTGTCGAGCATGTGCACCGGGATACGGACCGCGCGGCCCTTGTCCGCGAGGGCGCGCGAGATCGCGTGGCGGATCCACCACGACGCGTAGGTGCTGAAGCGATACCCACGGTTGTGATCGAAGCGCTCGACGGCCTTCATCAGGCCGATGTTGCCCTCCTGGATCAGGTCGATCAGCGGGAGGCGGCCGCGGTTGTAGCGTCGCGCGATCGACACCACGAGGCGGAGGTTCGCCGCGACGAAGCGGTTCTTCGACGCCTGCTGCGCGTCGCGCGCCTCTTCGACGCGCTGCAGGTACTTCTTGAACGCCGGCGTGAGCTGCACGCCGTCGACGACCAGGTCGCGCTCCGCGGCGAAGTCACCGGCGGCGCGGTGCACCGCGCGGTCCGACTCGTTCACGAAGATGCGGTCCGAGTCGAGCAGGCGCATCGTGGTCGAGAGCGCCGTCGCGGTCTCGTCCCACTTGTCCTGCTCCTTCTTCGCCATCTTGCCGGGCGTCTTGCCCTTCGTGGCGCCCTTCGCGAGCTTGCGGAGCGAAGCGAGCTCCGGGAGCGGGTGCTCGGTGACGAAGCGCTCGATCGTCGTCGCGACCGTGTCGACGGCCGGCGGATACGAGAGCAGCGCCTCCCAGTAGCCGATCTCCAGCCGCTCGACTTCCTTCGCGGCCTCGATCTCTTCCTGCGGCGTGAGCACGCGGTGCCCCGCCATCTCGCGGAAGTAGCGGCTCAGCGTCGAGTCGCCGCCGCCCTGGCGCTCCATCTCCTTGAGCGCCTTCTCGGCCTCGGCCTGCGCCTCGGCGAGCTGCTCGGGATTCGGCTCGTCGTCGAACGACGGCTCGTTCTTCTCCTCCAGCTCGGCCTCGTCGTCGTCGCGGCTCGCCGGCGCCGCGGTCTTCGCCGCGCTGCCCGTCTGCGATGCCGATGCTCCTGCCTTGCTGGCCATGGCGTCCCTCTTCTTCTCGCGCCCGGGCTTTCCCTTCCCCGGCGCGGCCTCGATCTCGCTGCTGCCGCGGCTCTCGAGCTCGCTCTCGTCGGCGCCCAACTTCTTGGCGCCCTTCGCCATTCCGGCGGACGCCGCGGTCTTCGCGGCGCTCGGCTTCGTGCTCCCCTCGGCCACCACCCTCGATCCCTCCCGCGACGACTTCGCCGATCCGTCCTTCGCGGTCGCGACGTCCTTCGAGCCGCTGGACGCGGCCACCGTCGCCTTCGAAGACACCGGCGTCTTCGGAGGCGTCGAGGAGGCGCGTCCAGTGCCGTTCGAGGCTGCACGGGACGTGCCATTGCGTGCACGCTTGGTCACAGGATCACCTCGAGGCGGGAGCAGCTGGTCGACATCTCGGTTCTGAGTGGCGTCGCTCGCGGGGTTCGGCTCATGAAGCTAGGCTCGGCGTCCTTCGGGCGGGAACGCCCTTGGGTAGGTGCGTGGGGATCGACGTACAACAAGCGCAACCCCGTTGGATTCCGGGTCCGCCTCCGACGTTCGACGAGGCGCTCGGAGGGGCCGTGACACTGCGCGAGCAGGACAGACGGATCAGGCCCCACGGGGCGATTGCGATCGCTCGATCCGTCGGCGCCGGGGACGGCGTCGCAACCGGTCCCGACGCGCGATTACTCCTTTCCTCGCGAAAGCACAACACCTTCGTGCAACCACTCGAACGATTCCGTCGGTCCCGCAGATCGCCGGCCACGCGAGTGGCCGGCGACGGCGACTTCCGTGGCCGCCACGCGTCGTACGCGCACGCAGCCCACGTGCCGGCGCTCGTCGTGCTCGCGCTCGGCCTCGTGCTCTCCCTCGCCGCGACCGCGAGCGCAGCGCCCCTGCCGGTCGACGGCGCCGTGTCTGTGGGGCTCCCGCCGACGCGAGTCCATATGCACGTCGAGGCGACGGACCAGGGCACGCGGATCCGGGCCCGAGCGGGCGCGCACGGCGCCGAGGTCACGCTGCCCGGGGTGCTCGCCGAGGCGGACGTGGAGCGCGTCGCGCTCTCCGGCGGCGCATCGGTGGCGCTGGTGCGAGGGCGCGGCGAGGGGGGACGCGTCGCGGCGCTGATCGTCGTGCGGCGCGGTCGACCGGAGATCTCGTGGACGGGCCGCCTCGACATGCGCGGGGATCCCGGCGAGCGCACGAGCGACGTGCTCGACGTGAGCGATCGGACCGGCGACGGCGTGCCGGACGTGGTGGTCGGGCAAGCACGCGAGGGCGTGGGGCTCTGCGGTGAGCCGGCGGCGATGCTCTATCCGCGCGCGCTCGATCCGGCGAGCGGCGCGCTGCGGCCCGTGGTGCTGCGGCGGGTCGGCGCGGGCGAGGAGGTCGCGGTCACCGCGACGACCGAGAGCCCGGGGCCGACGGGCGCGCCGGTGGTGCGGGCGCTGCGCGCGGTGGGCGCGTCGAGCGCGCTCGGGGTCGACGAGGACGCGCGGGCGCTCGGGCCGCCGAACGCGCTGGTCGATGGACGCGAGGAGACGTACTGGGCCGAGGGGCGCGGCGGCGCGGGGGACGGTGAGCTCGTCTCGCTGCGCTTCGGGGCCGGGATGCCGATCCGGGCGGTCGCGATCACGGCGGCGCGCGCCGAGAGCGTTCGGGCGCCGCGCGCGCTCTGGATCGTCGGGGATGCGGGGCCGCGGCTGCGGGTGACGCTGCCCGAGCGTTTCGAGGGACGCGCGTGGATCGTGCCGCCCGCGCCGCTCGCCTGGTCGTGCTTCGCGGTCGTGCTCGCGGATCCGGGAGGCGACGCGGGCGCGCGCACCGGGATCGCGGAGATCGAGGCGTTCACCGACGTCGATTTCGGCGCGGGGATGGACGCGCTGGTCTCGGAGCTGGTGCGCGACGGCGAGGGCGGCGATCGCGCGACGCAGTGGCTCGGACGGCTCGGCGAGCGCGCGGTGGTGGCGCTCGATGGCGCGTGGGAGCGCCTCGGCGCGCGCGGGCGCGTGCGCGCGGTGCGGGTGGCATCGGAGGTCGCGGGTGCGGGCAGCGAGCCGGCCTTGGCGTTGCTCGCGCGCGCCGCGGCCGACGAGAACGAGGAAGTGCGGGCGGCGGCGCTGGGAGCGCTCGTGGAGCGTCGCGCGGAAGGCCGGATCGCGGACCTCGCGGCGCTCGCCGGGGCAGCCGGCGAGGACGCGGCGGCGCGGCTGGAGCGGAGCGAGCGAGCGTTCCCGATCGCGCCGCTGCTCGACGCGGTGCGCGCGGAGGGTGGCAGCGAGCGGCCGCGGTTGCGCGCGGCGCTGGCGCGCGGCGTGGCGCTCGGCGGCGATGCCGCGCGCGGGGAGATCGAGGCGGCCGAGCTCTCGGTCGCGGCGCGCGCGTCGTTGGCGCTCGGGCTCGCGGAGAACGAGGCCACACGCGCTGCGGCCGCGCCGCTGGTCGAGCGCGCGGCCGCGGAGGCGAGCACGTTCGCGGACCGCTGGCGCACTGCGCGCGCGGCGGCGCACGTGGAGCGGAGCGCCGGCGTCGAAGCGACGATGCAGACGTGGGCGCGCGAGGCGGAGGAGTGGATGCTCCGGAGCGCCGCGGTGGACGCCCTCGGCGCAGGCTCGGTCGACGTGCTGCGCGAGCGCGCGCTGTCGGACGCGTACCCGCGGGTGCGCATCGCGGCGGTCGAGCAGCTCGCGCGTCATGGCGCGCTCGAGAGCGCGACGGCGAGCGCCGTGGCGCGCGATCGCTGGCCGATGGTGCGCGTCGCCGTGCTCGATGCGAGCGTGGCTGCGGAAGGCGGGCGCGAGCGCGCACGCGCGGCGCTGGACGACGACGCGCAGCTCGTCCGGCGTCGCGCCATCGAGCACCTCACGAGGCTGCGAGATCGCGGTGCGTGGCCGGCGATCGAGCAGCGACTGCGCGACACGCGCGAGTGGCCGATGGTGATCGACGCGGCGCTCGCGTACGTGTCGGAGCTCTGCGTGGCCGGCGCGGGTGAGGCCCTCGTCGAGGTGATCCGGCGCGGTGCGCGCGAGGGCGCGTGGGAGCCGAACGTCGAGAACGCGGGGCTCGCGCTGCGCGTGCTGACGCGGCTGGGCGGCGCGGCGCTCGAGGACGGACGCACGGTCGCGATGCGCGGCGGCGAGTCGCTGCGGGCCGCGGTGGAGGCATCGCGCACGTCGACCGAGGAGACCTGCGCGGCGGGTCCGGAGTGAAGTGAAGGGTTCCCACGGTTTGACGTGCGTGGTAGCGTCCGGCTCGCTCGCTGGGTCGCGTGCACCCTCGAGCGGGGAAGACATGAACCGTCAGTCGATGCGAGCGCGGATCGGATGCGTCCTGGCCCTCACGCTGGCCCCTCTCGGGCTGAGCGCGTGTGGTGAGCAGGCGGCCGCGGATCTCCAGATCGAGCGTCTACCCGACGTGAGCCCGAGCCTGCCGAACGTTCCGACCATCCCGCCGCCGCCGCATCCGGTGACCTATCCGGACAGCAGCTACAGCGTGTACGGCGTGCGTCGGCGCGAAGGCGTCACGATGAACACGGACGTCGCGGTGACCGGCTACATCGTGGAGATCTACACGCCGCCGGAGTGCGAAGAAGGGCGTACCTGCCCGACGCCCGCCGCGCCGCACCTGTGGATCGCGGACACGCGCGGCGAGGCGGACGAGTCGAACCGCCTGATGATCGTCGGCTACGCCGAGAACCAGGCGCAGATCGACGAGGCGGTCGAGCAGGCGCGTCGTGGCCGCTACGAGCCGCCGGATCCGGAGACGGGCCTGCTGCCGATCCCGACCGACTTCTTCGTCGGCAACAAGGTGAAGGTCAACGGCCGCTTCACCCGCATCTCGGGCAGCGGCTTCAACGTGAGCGAAGGCCTCCTCGAGTACCGCGGTCACGAGACGCTGGAGCAGTCGCCGGAGGCGCAGGCCGCCGCGACGCAGCGCCGTCGCTGAGCGCGTCGAGCGACGATGAAGAACGAACGCCTCCGAGCGCGAGCTCGGAGGCGTTCTGCGTTTCTCCGTCGATGGATCAGGGCTGGTAGTCGAGGAACGCGCGAACGACCGCGGCGCCGAGGCGGAAGCCGACGGCGAGGTCGCTGCGGCGCGCGTGGTACCAGCCGTCCGCGCCCGCTGCGCCCGGCGCACCGACGCGCAGCTCGTACTGCTCGGGGCTCCCGCTGCGGCGTCGGATCTCGAGGACCAGCACCGGGCTCGCCATGCCGTCAGCGGGCGCGGGCTCGCCGTAGCGCGTGGTCCCCACCGCGCGCATCGACGCGAGACGGTCGAGGATCAGCGTCGTGCGCGCCTCGTCCGCGGGGCCCTGGCCCGCAGTCCATCCGTCGCCCTCGCGGCGCAGCTCGACGCGCTCGCCCCCGCGCACCAGCGCGAGCGACTCGAGCTCGGACGACTCGACCGCGAGCAGATCGCGGCTCGCGAGCGGGCCCTCGAGGCTCTCGATCAGCTCGCTCGCGACGACGAGCACCGCGGGATCCTCGCCGAGCTGCGCGAACGCGCCGCCCTCGGTCGCCGCGCCGATCCGCAGCACGAGCACGCGCGGGGGCGTCTCCTCTTCGTCGGCGTGCTCGCCGTGCTCGTGGTCGTGCTCGTCCGCTCCGTCGTCCTCGTCGGGCAGCGCGCCCTCGAACGTCGCGGTGACCACGAAGCGCGGCCGCTCGAGGCCGTGCTCCGCGCTCGCGCGATCCGCGACGAACCGCACCGCCGTCAGCGACGCGATCGCGCGCACCACGTCGCGCGTCACGACGCCATCGGCCGCGATCTCGACCGGCGTCGTGACGCGCCACTCGGTCCCGCGCTTCTGCACGCGCTCTTCGACGCCCTCGCGGAGCACGACGAGGTCCTGCGCGTTCGTCTCGACGTCGCGCACCAGACGGCGATCGCGGAACCGGATCGCCGGCGCCGTGAGCAGCTCGACCGCCGCGAGCGGGAACCGTGCGATCTGCGGATCGTCGCCACGACGGACCCACACGCCATCGCCGTCGGTCGTGCCCAGCGCCACGCGCTCGCTGCGCTCCTGATCGCTGCGGTGCAGCGTGATCGTGGCGCGGGGCGCCGCGAGCCCGCGCGCGCGCAGCGCTTCGTCGGTCGCGGGCTCGTACGCGAGCGCCTCGAGCGCGCGCATCTCGCGCGTCCAGTCGGCGACGGCGTCGTCGTCGGCCGCGCGCGCGTCCTCGCCCTGCACGATCTGCCAGCTCATGTCCTCGCGGCGCAGCTGGTAGTCGGCGTCGCCGTCGATCTCGGCGCGCTCCATCTCGTCGTCGCGCATCGCGACGAGCCGGCTCTCGCGCAGTCGATCGACGCCGAGATCGAGCGTCGAGATCGACTCCGCGGTCACGCACACGATGGGCCCCTCGTCGCCCACCCTCGCGACGACCTCGGCCTCGCGGCCCGGGCACGCACCGCCGATGCGCAGCCGCAGCGGCGCACGGTTCGCCTCGTCCTCGGCGCGCTCCCGACGGATCACGAGCTCGCGCGAGGGCTGATCGAGCCCGTGACGCGCGAGGTCGCCGTCATCGAGGAAGCGCGTCGCGCGCACCTCGCGCGTCATCGAGAAGATCTCCTCGAGCGACGCCGTGCGCGCGAGCGCCTCGTACGGCTCGCGCAGCATCCAGCCACCCTCGGTGCGCTCGACGCGCGCGCGCTCCTGCTGCGTCGAGAGCTCGACCGCGCTCACGTCCGCGCTGCGCACCGAGTCGAAGAGCTCCTTGCGGCGGAAGTGCGCGACGTCGTGCTGCAGCGCCTCCACGAAGTCCTGGCCGACGACGAACGCCTCGCCGGGCCGATCCGAAACGCCGACGTAGACGCCGTCTCCGCGCGGATCTTCGCCGCCCAGCACGACCGTGACGTCCTCGCCCGCGACGGTGAAGCGCACCGTAGCGCGCGGCTCCGCGAGCCCGAAGCGCGCTCGATCCTCATCCGAGATCCCGCTCAGCGAGCGGCGCGCCTCGAGCCACTCGAGCGACGAGAGCAGCTGATCGACCGCGTCCTGATCCGCATCGCTCGCGATCGGCGCGGTGAGCTGCCAGTGCCCCAGCTCGAACTCGTCGAGGTCCTCCTCGCGGTCGCGATGCAGCACGATGCGGGTCTCGCCGCTCACGAGCTCCACGTCGCTCACGCGCGGCCGCACGAAGCGCTGCAGCACGCGCCCGCGCCGCGCCTCGAGCTCGCCGGTCGAGAGCATTCCGCTCTCGAAGATCCCGATGAAGAGCGCCATCGCGAGCGCGATGACGCCCAGCACGATCGTCGTTCGCTTGGACATCCGTTCGCTCTCAGGAACGCCGGTTCCACCACACGGCGAAGCCGAGGAAGAAGATCGCCGCGGGCAACAGCACGACCACCCGGAAGCCGAGCCCGTCGACGTCCTCCTGGCTCATCCGCACGGGTCGCGCCTCGACGCTCCGCCCGGGCAGCTCGATCAGCGCTTCGCGCTCCGTGAGCCAGCCGACGATCGCGCTCGCGAGCTCGTAGTTCATGACCTCTTGGAGGCCGAGATACTGCGAGTCGAGGAAGTCGGCGTCACCCACGACCACGACGCGCCCGCCCTCGCGGTCTTCCGCGGCGTCCTCGGTCTCGCCCTCGGGGGCCTCGCCGAGACGCTCGACGCGCGTCGCGACCGCGATCGAGACCGGGCCCGCGAGATCCGCGTCGTCGCGCGACGGCTCGCCGCGCTGGATCATCTGCGCGAGCTCGGTCTCCGCGAACGACGACTCGCTCGTCGAGAGCAGCGTCGTCGCGCGATCGGGATCGACGGGACGCACCGAGCGCGCGATCTGGAAGAGCACACCCGCGGGCGGATCGCGGAACGGGCGGGTGATCGGATGATCGCCCCAGCTCGCCACGAGGTACGGCCCGATGGGCGACGTCGCGCTCTGCGGCAGGAAGCGCGGATCGAGCTCGAGCACGAGCGAGCGATCGATCCGGATCCCGAAGTCGCGCAGCACCTCCTCGAGGCCCGTCGCGGTGATCTGCTCGTCGCGCAGCTCCGGGTCAGCGGCGACGAACAGGTTGCCGCCGCTCTGCACGTAGCCGCGGATCAGCTCGGCCTCGGCGCTGGTGAACGCAGTGGTCGGGCCCACCACGAAGAGCGCGTCGCAGTCCTCGGGCACGCGCTGCGCGCCGCGCGTCTCGAACGGCTGGATGTCGAGGTTGTCGCGGCGCATCTGGTCCTGCAGCGCGCCGAGATCGCGCTCCGCGCCGCGGCCGAGCGTCCACTCGCCGTGGCCCTGCGTGACGCAGACCTTCGTCGGACGTCCCGCGGTGACCTCGAGCAGACCGCCGGTGAGCGCTTGCTCGGAGCGCACGTCCACGCGCGCCTCGCCGGCCTCGAGCGCGTCGAAGTCGACGCTCACGAGATCGTCGCGACCGATCTTCCACTGGCGATCGCCGCTCTCGAGCACGACCGCGACGTCGCTCCCGAGCACGCCGCCGCCGAGGTCGGCATGGCCGAGGCGAAGGCGCTCCGCGAGCACGCGGTACTCGCCGGGCTCGCGATCGGGATCGACGAAGTGCAGCGTGATGCGCTGCGACTCGGCGCGATAGCGCTGCAGCAGCTCGCGCAAGTCCTGGTAGTTCGGCTCCGCCGACGAGAGCACGAGCCACGCATCGACGTCGTGATCGAGCTCGCGCAGCACCGCGCGCGTGCGATCGGACAGCGTGAACACGCCCTCGCTCGTCCAATCCCACCGCTGGTAGTGGCGGAAGGACAAGTAGTTGCCCATCAGCGCGATCGCGAGGACGAGCAGCGAGGCGACGACGACGTTGGTGCGTCCCTCGAAGCGCCGCTTCGACGCCGCGTCGTCGCGCGCGCTCTTCTCCGCGGTCTCCTTCGGCTCGGGCGTGCGCGTCTTGTCGGAAGTCATCCTTCGTACCTCCGCGCCTCGAGCACGCGCACCGCGACGAACAGCGCGAGCGCCGCGGTCGACAGATCCCAGACGAGATAGCGGGTGTCGACGACGCCCGTCGCGAACGCGCTCATCTGGCCCCACACGCTCACGTACTCGAACACCTCGCGCGCACCGTCGTCGGGGAAGACGAACTGGCCGAGGCCGATCATGAAGTGCCCCGCGACCGCGAGGAACGTGAGCATCGCGGCGACGATCTGGTTGCGCCCGATCGCGCTCATCAGCGTCCCGACCGACATCCACGAGAGCCCGAGCAGCAGCAGCCCGAAGTACGTCGCGCCGAGCGCGCCGAGATCGACGTCGCCGAAGCGGCTCGTCAGCCACGCGTACATCAGCGTCGGCACGAAGAGCGCGGACCAGAACACCATCGCCGCGACGAACTTGCCGAGCACGATCGCCGTCTCGGACACCGGCGCGGTGAGCAGCGGCTCGATCGTCCCGGCGCGGCTCTCTTCGGCGATGAGGCGCATCGTGAGCAGCGGCACGATCACCAGCAGCGGCATGTAGAAGAGCGTCGTGCCGCCGAAGTACTGGGCGAGCAGCCCCTCGCTCGCCGCGCCGGCGGTGAGCGGCTGCCCCGCAGCGAACGCCGCGAGCAGGTAGAACTCGAAGCCGCAGATCACCATCCACGCGGTCAGCACCACGTAGGCGAGCGGCGAGACGAAGAACGAGACGATCTCGCGCTTCGCGATCGTCCACATCCCCCTCACGACGCCGCCTCCTCATCGCTCGACTCGTCGGTGCTCGCGGGCGGCTCGGGCTGCGCGGCCTCTTCGGTCGTCAGGCGGCCGAACACCTCTTCGAGCGAGCCGACGGTCTCCGGCCTCAGCTCGCGCAGCACGAGCCCGGTCCTCGCGAACGCCGCGAAGACGCGCTCCGCGCCCTCCCCGAGCTCCTCGACCGCGACGCGCGCCCGCACCCGCCCGTCGCCGAGCGCTTCGACGCTCTCGATCGCGCCCACGCCCTCGACGCCTTCGAGCGCTCCGCGCAGTTGGTCGTGCGTCGCGCGCGCCTCGATCACCAGCACGTTCCCACCCGCGATCGCCTGGCGCAGCTGGTCGGGCGCGCCCTCTCGCACGACGCGACCGCGATGGATGATCACCACGCGATCACACGTCGACTCGACCTCCGGCAGGATGTGCGTCGAGACGAGCACCGTCTTCTTGCCCGCGAGCCCTCGCACCAGGTCGCGCACCTGTCGGATCTGGTTCGGATCGAGGCCCGCGGTGGGCTCGTCGAGCACGAGGATCGGCGGGTCCGCGACCAGCGCGTCCGCGAGCCCCACGCGCTGCCGCGTGCCTTTGCTGAGCTGCCCGATGATGCGGTCGCCCGCTTCCTTCACGCTCGCCTGATCGAGCGCGATCTCGATGCGCTCCTTGATCGCGCGCGACGCGACGCCCTTGAGCTCGGCGCGGTACCGCAGGTACTCGCGCACCCGCATCTCCGGGTAGATCGGGCACGCCTCGGGCATGTACCCGATGCGCTTCTTCGCCTCGATCGGCTTCGCGAGCGCATCGATGCCGTCGATGCGGATCGCACCGCCGCTCGGCGCGAGGAAGCCGGTCAGCATGCGCAGCGTGGTGCTCTTTCCCGCCCCGTTCGGGCCGAGGAATCCGACGATCTCGCCCTTCCCGACGCGGAAGGAGACGTCCTGCACGGCGGTGCGCGGTCCGTATCGCTTCGTGAGGTGCTCGACCTCGATCACGGTGCCTCTCGGGTTCGCAGGGATCGGACCTGCTCGCAGCGAGCGAGCGGGGTTGTGCGGCGACCCCGTACAACGCGCGCGCGGAGCAAGCAAGGGCGAGCCGCTGCCGTTTTCTGGACCGGCGATGCGCGACGACGCGAGGCTGGCGCTCGCATGTCGATCGTCGCTGCTGCGATCCTGGTGATGCTCCTCGGGCAGGACCTGCTCGCCTGGGCGAACCGCCGACGCTGATCCGCCTGAATGGGGCGAGAAGGCGCCGCAACGGTGGGACGAACCCGCCGCGGTGCCATGCTATCGTCGCTCCACGCGTCTCCGATCGACGCCCTTCCCCTCCCCGTCGCGGGCTCCCGCGACGCGAACGGTGCCGTCGCTCGCGCGAAGGTGCCGAAGCAGGCAGCACCTGGAATGGATCCGGAACGCGCGCTGATCGAGCGAGCGCAGGCGGGAGACGCGGCAGCGTTCCGCGAGATCTTCCGCAACCACCGCAGCGACGTGTCGCGGGTGGTGTTCCGGATGATCGGCCCCGGGCCGGAGATCGAGGACGTGGTGCAGGAGGTCTTCCTGCACGTGTACCGCTCGCTGCCCTCGTTCCGCGGCGAGTCGCGGTTCTCGACGTGGCTCTATCGCCTCGCGGTGAACGTCTCGCGCATGCACCTGCGCAAGGGGCGCTCGAGGCCGCGCTTCACCGACGTCGAGGTGCCGGAGGGCCCGCAGGACGGCGCGCCGCACGAGACCCCGGACGTGATCGTCGAGCGCCAGGAGCGTGTGCGAACGCTCTATCGCCTGCTCGATCAGCTGAGCGACAAGAAGCGCGAAGTGCTGGTCATGCACGACTTCGACGGAGTGCCCGCGAAGGAGATCGCGGAGATCGTCGGAGTGCCGGTGCTGACCGTGCGCACGCGGCTCTTCTACGCGCGCAAGGAGCTCTACGCCGCGATGACGGCAGAGCCGAGCCTCGCGCAGGTGATGGAGGTCCTCGTCGCGCAGCTGCCGGGCAAGCCGCGCGCGAAGGCGGGCGAGGACGCGCTGCGCGCTCCGCCCGAGGTGCTCGACGACGAGACCAGCCGGGAGAGCCGACCGTGATGGGCGAGAGGGAGCACTCGCCGAAGATCGGAGCGCTGCTCGCGCTACAGGAGCGACGTCTGTCGGCCGCAGGGCGCGCGCGCATCGAGCGACACCTCGCGGGCTGCGACGTGTGCCGTCAGGCGCTCGCGGCGATGGCGCTCTACGACCGGATCGCCGACGAAGCGCGCGACGAGGCGCCGCCGGAGCTCGACTGGTCGCGCATGGAGCTCGCGCTCGAGCGCGAGGTCGAGAAGATCGCGGAGGCGCAGTGCGCGACGAGCCCCGAGGGTGCGACGCGCTCGTCGTCGGCTCCCGGGCGGACCGCCGCACCGTCGGCGCCGATGCGCGGACTGAGCGCGAGGTCGTCGCCGGCCGCGCGGCGCGCAGCGTGGGGCGTCGCCGCGCTCGCGGCGGCGGGTGTGCTCGCGTACGTCGCGACGCGGCCGCCGAGCGCGCCCGAGATCGCCCGCCCGACGCCGCCCGCGCCGATGATCGAAGCGCCCGCGCCGGAGCCGGTGGACCCCGAGGTGATCGCGGAAGCGGCGCCGCTGGCCGCGACGGTGACGTTGGTCGCGGGGCGCGGCGCGGAGGTCGTCGCGGCCGATGGGACGACGCGCGCCGCCGCGGTCGACGACGTGCTCGCCGACGCGACCACGCTGCGCACCGACGACGCGAGCGAGGTCCACGTGCGGCTCGCCGAGGACACCGGCGTGATCGCGTACCCCGCGAGCGAAGCGCTGCTGACGCGGCTGCGCGAGCGCGACGTCGAGATCGATCTGCGCGCGGGCACGCTCGCGGCGTCGACGGGCGGGCCGCTCTTCGAGGGAGAGTCGCGCTTCGTGGTGATCGCGTCGGAGCACCGCTTCGAGCTGCGCGTGACGCGCGCGGAGGTGGTGCTCGACGAGGGCGGCGTCGTGCGGCTCGCGGTCGCCGAGGGCGAGGTCGAGGTGCACCGCCCCGACGGGCGCGTCGAGATCGTTCGCGCGCCGGCGCGCTGGAGCAGCGCCGAGGTCGGTGAGGTGCCGCGGGTGCGCGAGCCCCACGGCATCGCGGACGCGGACGCGGGCACGGGTGTGCTGCACGTGCGCCACCCCGGGCTCGTGCGGTGGCAGATCGGCGACGTCGAGGCGCAGGGCGCGGGCGAGCTCGCGATGCGCGTGCGCCCCGGCGAGCTGAACATCGGCGGGTTCGACAGCACCGGGCGCGCGTTCCGCACGGTCGTCGTGGTCGGCGAGGACGGCGTCGCGCTCGACGCGACGGATCTGCAACCGCAGGCGCCGCGGGTGCGCGAGGGCACGCTGCCCGAAGCGGAGATCCGACAGACCGTGCAGCGCGGGCTGCCGCGGCTTCGGCAGTGCTACGAGCTCGGCATGCGCGAGCGGCCGGACCTCGAGGGCCGTCTCACGGTGCGCATCACGGTCGGGCTCGACGGGTCGGTGTCGCGGGCCGAGGTGGTCGGCGGGGACGTCCCCGAGGGCCTCCAGCAGTGCGTGCGGAACTACGCCGAGCGCTGGACGTTCCCGCCGCCGTCCGGTGGGTTCGTGCGGTTCGACGTGCCGCTGGCCTTCGGCGGCCGCTGAAGCGCTGCAACGGGCTGTCCGCTTTTTGGATCTGTGATCCTACACGCGCCTACACTGGCGCCATGTTGGGTCGAGGACTGCCGATCGTCGGGCGCGTGCTGCTCTGCGCGAGCGCGCTCGCCGGGGGCGCGCTGCTCGCGCACTTCACACGTCCCGTGGCGCATCCCGCGGTGCACGCGATGGTCCGCGAGGACGTCACGCCGCCCGAGCCCGTCGACGAGCCGATCGACGTGGCCGAGATCGCGCCCGCGCCCGACGAGCACGACGAGCCCGTCCAGCCGCTCGACGGCATGGGCGCCGATCTGCGCGAGGGCATGGTGATCACCGGCGGCACGCCGCATCGGATGATCCTGTTCTCCTTCGACGACGGGCCCGACCATCGCTACACGCCGGGGCTGCTCGACACGCTCGACGCGCTCGGCATCCGCGCGATGTTCTTCCTCACCGCGCGTCGGTTCGAGGGCACCACGCCGCGCGAGCGCCTGCTCGCCGACATCGCGCGCGACATCGTCGCGCGCGGGCACATCGTGGGCAGCCACACGATGGATCACGTGCAGCTGCCGCTCCTCTCGCACGAGGATCTGCAGGAGCAGGTGCTCGGCACGGAGCGCGTGTTCGAGAACGTGCTCGGCGCGCGCCCGTGGCTCATCCGTCCGCCGGGCGGATCGCGATCGCCGCGCATCGACGCGTGGCTCGCGGAGCGCGGCTACACGCAGGTGCTCTGGAACCTCGGCACCGGCGACTTCCAGGTCCGCACGAGCGACGACGTGGTGCGCACCTTCACGCGCGTGCTCGAGCGACGCGAGCGCGAGAACGGCGAGCGCGGCGGGATCGTGCTGCTGCACGACATCCACGAGTGGAGCGTCGAGGCGCTGCCGCGCATCGTGCACGAGCTCGAGGACCGCAACTGCGCGCTGCTCGAGGCGGGCGAGGAGCTCTACGACGTCGTCGACGATCCGCGCCCGTTCTTCACGACGCGCGGCGAGGCGAGCGCGTCCGAGGAGGCGCCGCCCGCGATGCCCGAGCCCGCGTGGCTCGAAGCGCGCCAGGCGCGGCTGCGCGCGGACGCCGAGGCCCGCTGCGCGCGTCTCGCGATGCGCTGAGCCTGGCCGGAGCGCTCGTCCCGAAGGCCCGGACGAGCGCGCTCACTCGGCCTGCTCGGCCACCCCGCCGCGCAGGCGCTGCACGAGCGTCGCGATCGCGACGAGCACCGCGCCCGCGAGCACGCCGGTCACGAAGTCGATCAGCGTCGGGACCGCCCAGGCGAGCGGCCCCGCGTGCGTCGCGAGATCGACGATGTGCTCGAAGCCCGGGATGCCGTGGGTGAGGATCCCGCCGCCGACGAGGAACATCGCGATCGTCCCGGCGACGCCGAGCCCTCGCATGAGCCACGGCGCGCCTCGCAGGATGCCGCCGCCGATCGCGCGCGCCACGCCGCTCGACTTCGCGCGGAGCGCGAGCCCCGCGTCGTCGAGCTTCACGATCGCGGCGACGAGCCCGTAGACACCGACGGTCATCACCGCGGAGATCGCCACGAGCACGGCGACCTGGTGCCCGAAGGACGCGTGCGTGAGCGTGCCCAGCGAGATCACGATGATCTCCGCGGAGAGCACGAAGTCGGTGCGCACCGCGCCCTTGATCTTCTCCTTCTCGAACGCGACGAGATCGACCGCGGGATCCGCGACCGCGTGCTCGTGCGCGGCGTGCTCGGGCTCGTCGCGGTGCGTGAGCTTGTGCCAGACCTTCTCGAACCCCTCGTAACAGAGGAACGCGCCGCCGATCATCAGGAGCGGCGTCACGGCCCACGGCGCGATCGCGCTGATCGCGAGCGCGACCGGGACGAGGATGGCTTTGTTGACGATGGATCCCTTCGCGACCGCGAAGACCACCGGCAGCTCGCGATCGGGCGAGAGTCCGGTGACCTGCTCCGCGTTCAGCGCGAGGTCGTCCCCGAGCACGCCGGCCGTCTTCTTCGTCGCGACCTTGGTCATCGTCGCGACGTCGTCGAGCAAGCTGGCGATGTCGTCGATCAGTGCGAGTAGGCTCGTTCCTGCCACAGTCCTGGAACGTAGCCCCCGCAGCGCACTGCGGCATTGAACCCGCTCGCGCGGCGTGGCCCAATCGCGGCCATGAACCTCGCGACCCAGGTCTGCGGACACTGCGGCTTCGAGAATCCGCGCGCGTTCCGTGCGTGCGCGGGCTGCGGCCAGGCGCTGGGCGCGGCACCGAGGCCGAACGGTCGCGGTTATCTCGGGGGGCACGGAGAGCGCACGATCGTCGGCGTCGGGGGCCCGTCGATCGACACGCGCACGACGGATGTCGGCGACAGCACGCCTCCACCGGTGCACGTCGAGGAGTCCGAGCCCTCGCTGGTCGGGCAGCACGACGCGTCGGGCGCGATCCGCACCGGCATCGAGACCTCGTTCCGGCGCGGCGTGCCCACGCTCGTCGCGCTCGAGGGCGGCGCGGGATCCGGGCGCACCCGCCTGCTCTTCCACGCGGCCGAGCTCGCCGCGCGCATCTCGCCCGAGGTCCGTGTGATGTACGGCCTCTGCCGCGAGGGCGACGGCCCGAACGCGCCGATCTCGCGCATGATCCTCGAGCGCTTCGGCGTGACTCCGTCGAGCTCTCCGAGCGCGGTGCGCGGGCAGATGGCGACGATCGTCGCCGAGACGCTGCGCTCCACCGATGCGATCACGGTGAGCGAGACCGCGCACCTGCTCGGGCACGTGTCGGGCGTGCCGTTCCCGGACTCGCCGTTCCTCATGCCGCTCGAGGATCGCCCCGAGGAGCTGCGGCGCCGCGCGCGCGAGGCGTTCGCGCGCTTCGTCGAGGGCGACGCGAAGCAGCGCCCGATCCTCGTGCTGCTCGACAACGTGCACCTCGCGGAGAACGACGCGTGGGATCTCCTGCAGGTGATGCTCTCGGTCGACGCGCCGATCGCGGCGGTGATCGCGGGCGAGCCGCCGGTCGGGGATCGCGCGGCGCAGCTGCGCGCGGCGGGCGGCGTGGTGTCGGGGCCGATCGCGCCGCTCGCGGAGAGCGAGATCGGATCGCTGCTGCACGTGTTCCTGCCGACGCTGCGCCACGCGGGCGAGCCCGTCGTCGCGGCGCTCGCGTTCCGATCGCGCGGAAACCCGGGCGCGCTGCGCGAGCTGGTGTTCGCGCTGCTCGAGGCGGGGTTCTTCAAGCGCACCGATGCGGGGCTCGTCGCGGACGTCGCGCAGCTCGAGGGCGGTGGGCTCCCGGTGACGATCGAGGACGCGATCGAGGCGCGCCTCGCGCGGCTCGACGATCTCGAGCGCGCGACGCTCGATCGCGCGGCGGTGGTCGGCGAGGTCGCGAGCGATCGCGCGGTGCTCGCGCAGATGCGATCGGAGCGCCGTCCTCCGGGCAATCGCGCGAACCCGGCGACGCTGTGGCCGGACGACGAGGACGAGGTCGCGCTCGCGACCGCGCTGCTGCGCCTCGAGGAGAAGGGCTTCCTCGAGCGGCTCGAGGAGACCGAGCTCGCGGGCGGTCACGAGTACCGCTTCGTGCACTCCGAGACGCGCCACTTCGTGTATCGCGCGCAGCCCGCGGAGCTGCTCGCGCGGAGGCACGCGACGGTCGCGCACTGGATCACGGTGACGCTCGAGCTGCAGCGCGACGGAGTCGCCGCGATGGCCGCGCCGCACCTCGAGAAAGCGGGCATGGCGAGCCGCGCGGGGCGCGCGTACCTTGAGGCCGCAAAGGACGAGCTCGCGACGATGCACACGCAGAGCGCGCTGCGTCACGTCGAGAAGGCGCTCGAGCTGATCCCGGCGGACGAGATCTCGCGGCGCATCGACGCGCTGCACGTGCTCGGCTCGCTCCTCACGACGCTCGGCCGGTACGACGAGGCGACGAGCGCGTTCGCGGAGATGCTCGAGGTGAGCTGGCGCGTGGGCGCGCGCGGCAAGGGCGGCGCCGCGCTCAACCGCATCGCGCGCGTGCACCGCATGCGCGGCGAGGAAGAGCAGGCGCGCGCGCTGCTGATCCGTGCGCTCGAGCTCTTCCGCGCGGCGGAGGATCTGCGCGGCGTCGCGAGCACGCTCGACGATCTCGCGCAGGTCGAGCGACTGCGCGGCGATCTCGAGGGCGCGCTCAACGCCGCGACCGAGGCGCTCGCGATCCGTCGCGGCCACGGCGACGCGCGCGGCGAGGCGGTCTCGCTGACGACGCTCGGCCTGATCGAGCACGCGCGCGGCAACCTCGATCTCGCGGAGCAGAGCTTCCGCGCCGCGCTCGAGATCCGCGAGTCGATCGGCGATCGCGCGGGCGTGATGCAGTCGTTCAACACGCTCGGCATCGTCGCGTTCGAGCGCGGCGACGCGGATCGTGCGGAGGCGGCGTGGCGCGCGGCGCTGCAGGAGGGCCGCAAGATGGCCGACCGCCGCACCCAGACGTTCGTGCTCAACAACCTCGGCGAGGCGCTGGGCAAGGCGGGGCGCGTCGACGAGGCGCAGGCATCGCTCGAGGAGGCGCGCGCGCTCGCGCACGAGCTCGGGGATCGCCGCGCGATGGCGGAGATCGAGCGCAACCTCGGGCTCGTCGCGCTGCGTCGCGGCGACGAGCGCGCGGAGTCGATCCTCCAGCGCGCGCTCGCGATGGCCGAGGAGTACGGCGCGAAGGAAGCCATCGCGCTCGCGCACCGCGCGGTGGGCCAGCTGCGCGCGGAGACGATCTTCGACGCGACCGGTCAGATCGATCGTCGCGCCGAGGAGAGCTTCCTCGTCGCCATCGATCTGTTCCGCGACATCGGCAACGAGAAGGACGCGGCGCGCGCGCTGTCGGATCTGGGCCAGCACCTCGTCGAGCGCGGTGATCTCGACAGCGCGAAGGAGCGCCTGCGCGAGGCGCGCGCGATCATGCGGCGCATCGGGCTCGCGGAGCTGGAGCGCGTCGAGCGGACGCTGCTCGAGCTGGGATGAAGGCACGGCTCGCGATCGCCGTCGTGGTGCTGGGCGGCGCGGCGATCGCGGGGCTCGCAGCGCGCGGCGTCGCGGCGGATCTCGCGACGCCGCGCGATCTGCACGAGCGCGAGTACGTCGGGTCGGGCGAGTGCCGTCGCTGTCATCCGGTCCACCACGAGTCCTGGTCGCGCACGTTCCACCGCACGATGACGCAGGACGCGCGCGCGCCGGGGGCGGTGCTCGGCGCGTTCGACGGTCGCAGCATCGAGTACGGCGGGATCACGTCGCGCATGGAGCGCGACGGCGCGCGCTTCGTGATCACGAGCGAGCGCGACGGCGGAGCGATCGAGCGCGTCGAGATCGATCGCACCGTCGGGTCGCATCGATACCAGCAGTACCTCGCGCGCGACGGTGACGCGTGGTGGCGCCTGCCGATCGCGTGGGACGTCGCGGAGCAGCGCTTCTTCCACATGAACGCGGCGTTCCTCACCGCCGATCCCGAGGGGCTCGAAGAAGGCGAGATCGCGCTCGAGGATCATCGCCGGCACGTCACGCGGTGGAACGACAACTGCGTCTTCTGTCACAACGTCGCGCCCGATCCCGGGCTCGATCCGATCACGCGGCGCTTCACCACCGAGGTCGCGGAGCTCGGCATCGGATGCGAGGCGTGCCACGGACCGGGCAGCGAGCACGTCGCGCGCAACCGCGATCCGCTGCGCCGCTACGTGCTGCACGGAAGCGACGAGCCGGACCCGACGATCGTGTCGCCCGCGCGCCTCGATCCCGCGCGTCGCGCCGATCTGTGCGGACGCTGTCACGGGCAGCGCATCACCGACGACGTCGATGCGTTCCTCGCGCACGGCGACCCGTTCGTGCCGGGCGACGATCTCGCGCTCTACTCGAGCCCGCTCTGGCACGACACGGTGCTGTCCGAAGGAACGCTGGCCGAGCGCGAAGGGGTGTTCGCCGCGCGATTCTGGGGCGACGGAACGCCGCGCCTCACGGCCTACGAGTACCAAGGCCTGCTCCAATCGCGATGCGCGAGCGAGGGCGCGCTGACGTGCACCGCCTGCCACGGCATGCACGAGGGCGATCCGCGCGGGCAGCTGCGCGCGTTCGAGGGCGACACGATGTGCGCGGGTGCGTGCCACGCCGAGCTCGCCGATCGCAGCGCTGCACGGCAGCACGCAGGGCACGCCGACGTTCGCTGCGTCGACTGCCACATGCCGCGCATCGTGTACGGCGTGCGCGACGTGCATCGCAGCCACCGCATCGACGTGCCGCGTCCGATCGAGAACGCGGACGCCGGTCGCACCGACGCGTGCACGCTGTGTCACCTCGAGCGCGGCGATGCGCTGCTGACGATGGGCATCGGTGGAGACCCGGTGCAGCGCGCCGTGATCGCGGCCGCGGCGGGGCGCGACGAGAGCGCGGCGCCGCGCGCGACGCGCCTCGGGGCGCTGCTCGCGACGATGCGCGACGATCCGTACCCCGCGATCCGCCACCTCGCATGGCGCAGCGTTCGCGCGCTCGTTCCGTTCGACGCGAGCGCGTTCACCGCGACCGATCCCCGCGACGCGCGCATCGCCGCGATCGCGCGCATCGAAGCGCAGATCGGCGAGCCGATCGAGCCGCCCTTCCCCGAGCGCCTCGCCGCGCTGCGCGCGCTCGCGCGCGACGTCGCGATCGAGATCGGCGAATGACGATCGACGCACGACGACGCGCATGTCGCCGGCTCGGGTGGAGCGCGCTGCTCGCGTGGGCGCTCTTCGGGCTCGCGCTGGAGGCGATGCACGGCTTCAAGATCGGCGCGTACCTCGACGACGCGCTCGCGCGCGAGCTGCTCGTGCTCGCGCACGCGCACGGCGTCGGGCTCTCGCTCGTGGTGCTGGTGTTCGGCGAAGCCGGCGCGCCGCTCTTCGAGCACGACGATCACGGCGCGACGCGCGCGCTCCACGCCGGCGCGATGATCGTCCCGTTCGCGTTCGCGCTCTCGTCCATCGCGCATCCCGAGGGCGATCCCAACGTCGTCGTGTGGCTCGTCCCGATCGGCGCGCTGCTCGTCGTCTACGCGCTGGCGTGCGCTGCGCTCGCGAGCTGGCGTCAGGGCAGCTCGACGAGGCCCCACGACTCGTAGACGCGCGCGTAGTCGTTGTCGGTGGGATCGCCGACGTCGTTGAGCCATCCGCCCCACGCGACGATCGCGAGCACGACCGACGCGACCAGCGCGCCCGCCGCGAGGGGCCGTGCGCGCGCGCTCACGCGCGGCACCCGCACGCCGAGGAGCCTCGCGGCGCGCGAGAGCCCGAACAGCGTGTGATAGAGGCCCGCGCTCCCGAGCAGCAGGAAGTACGGATAGAAGAACACCGGCTGCCACCAGAGCGCGAACGACACCGAAGGCCCACCGGTCACGATCCCGTACGCGAGCGCGATGCCCCGCTCCGCCGCGGTGTGCCCGACGATCACCGTCGCGAGGAACCACCCCGACCAGCGATGCGCACGCGCCCACACGTCGGGCTTCGCGGCGGTGCCGCGCCGCCGTCGATCGAGCGCGAGCATCACGCCGACCACGACGTGCACCACGAGCGGCACGAGCATCACGCCGAACTCGATCAGCGGGTGCGTGTAGATCGGCCGCATCCACGACGCGACCGCGTCGAATGCGCCCGGGATCGGCGCGAGCAGCACGTTCACCAGGTGCGCGAGCGCGAACGTCGCGAACGTCGCACCGGAGATCGCCTGCACGAGGAGCAGGCGCTTGCGAGAGCGTTGCATGCCCCCTCCACGCTCGAGCGGCGCGAAAGGTTATCGACGCGTATCGTGCGCTCGATGGACCCGCGCGTCCGCGAGGCGCTCGAGCGCGAGCGCGCCACGATCTGGGGCGTCTGCTACCGCATGACCGGCAGCGCGAGCGCCGCGGACGATCTCACGCAGGACACGCTGGTGCGCGCGCTGGAGCGCCCGCCTGCGGATCTCGACGCGCCGCTGCGGCCGTGGCTGGTGCGCGTCGCGGTGAACCTCGCGCGCGACGCGCTGCGACGCCGCAAGCGCGAGGCCTACGTGGGCCCGTGGCTGCCCGAGCCCGCGCTCACCGACGCGAGCATCGACGAGGTCGAGCGGCGCGAGATCGCGTCGTACGCGCTGCTCGTCGCGATGGAGCACCTGACGCCGCACCAGCGCGCGGTGCTCGTGCTGCGCGACGTGCTCGAGCTCGGCGAGGCGGAGACCGCGGAGGCGCTCGAGTCCACCGTCGGGAGCGTGAAGGTCGCGCTGCACCGCGCGCGGAAGACGATCGCGGAGCACGCGCCCGCGCACACGCTCTCGCGCGAAACGCGCGTGCAGAACGGCGTCGCGCTCGCGGCGCTGCTCGAGGCGCTCGCGCGCGGCGACGTCGAAGCGACGCGTCGTTTGCTCGCGGTGGACGTGCGCATCGTGCAGGACGGCGCGGGGCGCGTTCGCGCTGCGCTCGTCCCGGTGGTCGGCATCGAGAAGGTCCTCACGTTCCTCTTCAACCTCGCGAAGATCACGCCGCCGCCGATCGAGACGCGCTGGATCGAGCTCAACCACACGCCCGCGCTCGACGCGCGCCTGCCACCGCGCCCGCCGCCGATCGCGAATCGCGTCGTCATGTGGGCCGAGCTCGACGCGGAGGGCGGCATCGCGGTGCTGCACAACCTCGTCGCGCCCGAGAAGCTCGAGCGCCTCGACGCGCGCATGGGGCGCTGACCGCCACGAAATCTCCTCGGCGTCGAGAAGAGCACGCCCGATCTCGCGCGCAATGCTCGTCGGATGAAAGCGCGCATCCGCCCGTCGATCGCCTCGCTCGCGTTCCTCGCCCTCGCCGCGTTGCATGCGTGCAACGTCCGGTACGAATGGCGCGCGACGGACGCGCTCTTCGTCGCGTGCCCGGCGCTCGCGGCGTTCGCGTGTCACGCGCCGTGGCTCGGCGCTCACGTGGCGGTGCGCGCGGTGGCGTGGCTCCACGTCGTGCTCGCGGGGCTGGTCGCGATCCTGGGCGGCCGAGCCGAGGCGGCGGGGGTGACGCTGCTCGGCGCAGTCGCGCTCGCTGCGCTCGGCGCCCACGCGCACGAGTCTCGCGCGAGCGCCGCGGGCTTCGAGCCCATCGCCTATCGTCGCGCATTCCTCGCCGCGACCACCGCGTCGTTCGCAGTCGCGATGGTCCAAGGAGTCCTCGCGGTGGGAACGATCTCGAGCTCGTCCGATCAAGTCGAGGGCGTGGTGTCGATCGTGATCGCGTCCGGGCTGGTCGCCTCGGCGCTGCTGGTGCTGCGGTTGCGCGCGGCCGGCGTGCTGCTCGGCATCGCGGTCGCCGCGCTCGCCATCGTGGGCGCGTGCGTCGAGGCGCGCTGGGGGCGCGAGATCCTGGGTCCGATCCAGGCCGTGCTCTGGACGATCGCCGCCCTCCCCGCCCTCGCGCTGGCCGCGCCGATCGCGTGGTCCCGCCTGCGCCCGGTGCGAGCCCCGTCGACGAGCGCGCCCTCGCGCTTCCGCTGGTCCACCGTGCTCGCGATCGTGATCGCGCTGCACGCGTGTGCGTCCGCGCTCACGCGTGCGTCGTTCTGATCGTCAGGCGCGCTTGCGACCGAGCACGCGGTAGATCGGCAGCCCGTCCTCGTCGGCGCGGACCTCGCGGTTCGAGCGCGCCCCATACGGGTTCGCCTCGCACGGCTCGATCACGAACGAGCCCTGCGCCGCGATGCGCTCGCGCATGCCCTCGGCGCGATCCTCGACGTCGCTCTCCACGAAGAGCTCGCCGCCCGGCGCGAGCAGCCGCGCGACGTGATCGAGGAACGTCTCGTCGACCACCTTCCGCTTCTCGTGGCGCTTCTTCCACCACGGATCCGGGAACAGCACGAACACCCGCGCGAGACATCCGTCGGGCCCGCACCGCGGGAGCACGGCTCGCGCGTCGGCGCGCAGCGCGACCGCATTCGTGATCCCCTCGCGCGCCCGGCGCTCCTCGACGAGGTGCGCCCACTTCGCCTTGATCTCCATCCCGATGATCCGCGACCCCGGTGCGGCCCGCGCGCGCTCCATCAGGAAGCGCCCGCGGCCGAACCCGATCTCGAGCTCGAGCGGGCCCTCGCCGGGCACGAGGGTGCGCAGATCGACGTCCCCGTCGGGCACGGTGCGCGCCATCAGTCCGTAGCGAATCGGAGGCGGCGTGGTCACGGCGGGCGCGAGGTACGACGGGGCGCGCCCCTCCGCAACTCCATTCGCGCCCCCCGACGGCGCGCAAACGCCCGTGCACGCTGCGTTCTTGACCCCGAGGCCGAAACGGTCGTATCCAAGTCGCGGCGACAGCTCGTCGCTTCTCGTGTGCTCTCGGAGGCTCGCTTGCCGAAGATCCTGGGCGTCGACGACAGCGTGACGATGCGCCGCATCCTCGAGATGACGTTCGGAGGCGATCCGTCGACGTCGATCTCGACCGTGGACGACGGAGACGCGGCGATCCGCTGGGCCACCGAGCAGGGCGTGGATCTCGTGCTCGCGGACGTGTCGATGAGCGGCACCGACGGCTACGAGGTCGCGCGCGCGCTGCGCGCGAACCCCGCGACCCAGAACGTCGCCGTCGTGGTGCTCGCGAGCCAGCACTCGCCCTACGACGCCGAGAAGGGCCGTCAGGCCGGCGTCGACGATCACGTGCTGAAGCCGTTCGAGACGCAGGCGCTCCTCGACAAGGTGCGCGACGTGCTCGGCCGTCCGCGCGCCGCAGCGGCCGCCCGTCCCGTCGCCGCCGCACCCGCCGCGCCGCGCCCTGCGGCGCCGGCGGCGCCCGTGGCCGCGCCCTCGCCTCCGCGCCCGCCGTCGCCCGGCGTGCCCGGCGTCGTCGCGCCGCCGGCCCAGCGTCCGCCGCAGCAGCGCGCGACCGTCGCCTTCGGCCCGCCCGCCACCTCGGGCGCGCGTCCCGCGACCGCCGCGCCGGTCGCGCCCGTCGCGCCTGCGCGTCCTGCACCGATCCCCGCGGCCGCGCCCGTGCCCGGCCCGGTGTCGGCGCGCAAGCCCGCGCTCGAGCTCGCCGACGACGACGCGCTCATGTCTTCCGCGCCCACGCCGGCGCCCGCGCCCGCAGCGCCCGTGATGGCGCGTCCGGCGGCGCCCGCTGCCGCCGCGACCGCGGCGACCGCGGCGAACGGCGAGATGGCCGGCAAGCTCGAGGGCATGGGCCTCACGCCCGATCAGGTGCAGGGCGTGCTCGCGCTCTCGCGCGAGGTGATCGAGCGCGTGGTGTGGGAAGTGGTCCCCGATCTCGCGGAGACGATCATCCGCGAAGAGATCCGTCGGCTCACGTCCTGATCGCTGCGCGCGCGCGTGCTATGCGTCGCGTCCGCTCCGATGGCATTCGGAGCGCACACGAGCACGCGCATGAGCAAGCCCTTCCGCACCATCGATCCCGAGACGCTTCCTCCCCACTTCGACGCCGGCGCCGCCGAGGCGCGCTGGGACGGTGTCTGGGAGAAGGCGGGCATCTACCGCTGGGACCCCTCGCGCGGCCGCGACGAGACCTTCGTCGTCGACACGCCGCCCCCGACGGTCTCGGGCTCGCTCCACGTCGGTCACGTGTTCTCGTACACGCAGACCGACATCCTGGTGCGCCAGCGCCGCATGCGCGGGATGAACGTCTTCTACCCGATGGGCTGGGACGACAACGGCCTGCCCACCGAGCGTCGCGTCCAGAACTACTTCCACGTGCGCTGCGATCCCGCGCTGCCCTACGAGGGCGAGGCGTTCGCGGCGAGCCTCGAGCAGGCGAGCGAAGAGAAGTCGAAGAAGGAGCGCCCCGCGATCGTGTCGCGCCGCGCGTTCATCGAGCTCTGTCAGCGCGTCACCCACGAGGACGAGAAGAAGTTCGAGGAGCTCTTCCGCCGCATCGGGCTCAGCGTCGACTGGACGCAGACCTACGCGACGATCGACGACCGCTCGCGCACGCTCGCGCAGCTCTCGTTCCTCGACCTCTTCGAGAAGAACCACCTCTACAGCATCGAGGCGCCGACCTTCTGGGACGTCGACTTCCAGACCGCGGTCGCGCAGGCCGAGATGGAGGATCGCGACAAGCCCGGCGCGTTCCACCAGATCGAGTTCGGCGTCGAGGGCAGCGACGATCGCTTCGTGATCGCGACGACGCGCCCCGAGCTCCTGCCGGCGTGCGTCGCGGTGACCGCGCACCCCGACGACGAGCGCTTCAAGAACCTCTTCGGTAAGCGCGCGATCACCCCGATCTTCAAGGCGCCCGTCCCGATCTTCCCGAGCGAGCTCGCGGATCCGAAGAAGGGCACCGGCATCCTGATGGTCTGCACGTTCGGCGATCAGACCGACGTGCAGTGGTGGCGCGAGCAGGGCCTCGCGCTGCGCGTGATCGTGCAGCGCGACGGACGGCTGCGCCCGGTCACCTTCGGCACCGACGAGTTCCCCTCGCTCGATCCCGACGCGGCGAACGCGGCGTACGCCGAGCTCGTCGGCAAGAACGTCACCCAGGCGCAGAAGCTCGTCGTGGAGAAGCTGAAGGATCCTTCGGCTTCCGCGACCGGCCGCGGCGCGCCGCTCCAGGGTGATCCCAAGCCGATCCAGCACGCGGTGAAGCACTACGAGAAGGGCGATCGCCCGCTCGAGCTCGTCATCTCGCGCCAGTGGTTCGTGAAGCTGATGGCGCAGAAGGACGCGCTGCTCGAGAAGGGCGACGCGATCCAGTGGCACCCCGAGTTCATGCGCTCGCGCTATCGCAACTGGACGGAGAACCTCGGGCTCGACTGGTGCGTGTCGCGGCAGCGCTACTTCGGCGTGCCGATCCCCTGCTGGTATCCGATCGGCGCCGACGGCGCCGTCGACTACGACCGCCCCATCCTGCCGTCGCGCGAGCAGCTGCCGGTCGATCCGCTCTCGCACGCGCCGAAGGGCTACGACGAGTCGCAGCGCAACCAGCCGGGCGGCTTCACCGGCGATCCCGACGTGTTCGACACCTGGTTCACGTCGTCGCTGACGCCGGAGATCGGCTCGCGCTGGCTGCTCGAGCCCGATCGCCACGCGAAGCTCTTCCCCGCGGATCTGCGCCCGCAGAGCCACGAGATCATCCGGACCTGGGCGTTCTACACGATCGCGAAGGCGCTCCTCCACGAGGGCACGGTGCCCTGGCACCACGTCGCGATCAGCGGCTGGATCCTCGATCCCGACCGCAAGAAGATCAGCAAGTCGAAGGGCAACGCGGTCACGCCCGTCCCGCTCATCGAGGACTACACCGCGGACGCGGTGCGCCACTGGGCCGTGAGCGCGCGGCTCGGCACCGACACCGCGTTCGCGAGCGAGCAGGAGATCAAGACGAAGAAGTGGCGCTCCGGCCTCGAGGGCAAGCGCCTCGTCACGAAGCTCTTCAACGCGGGCAAGTTCGTCCTGCAGCAGAGCGCGGACGCGCCCGCGAGCGGGCTCGGGATCACCCACGAGCTCGATCGCGCGTTCGTCGCCGAGCTGCGCGCGCTGATCGAGTCGACGAGCGCGAGCTTCGCGGAATTCGACTACGCGGGCGCGCTGCACGCGACCGAGCAGTTCTTCTGGTCGCGCTTCACCGACACGTACCTCGAGCTCGCGAAGATCCGCGCGCGCGGTGACGTGGGTGATGCGGCGGGCCGCACCAGCGCGGTCGCGACGCTGCGGCTCGGACTGAACGTGCTGCTGCGCCTCTTCGCGCCGGCGCTCCCGTACATCACGGAAGAGGTCTGGAGCTGGGCCTTCGCGGAGGAGAGCGGGCACGCGAGCATCCACCGCGCGCCGTGGCCGACCATCGCGGAGCTCGGCGACGTCGGGATGCCGAGCGACGCGGGCGCGCTGCAGTGCGCGATCGACGCGCTCACCGCGATCAACAAGGCGAAGACCGAGCGCGGCGCGAGCGTCGGACGCGTGGTCGATCAGCTCGAGCTGCGCATGAACGAGGAGACGGCGGGGCGCGTGAACAGCGTGCTCGACGACGTGCTCGCGAGCGCGCGCGTGAAGTCGCATCGCATCGTCACGCGCCCCGGCGACGGCTTCGAGATCGGCGAGATCGCGATCGCGCCGAAGGAGCCGAAGGAAGCGACCTGATCAGCGCGCGAAGAGCGCGTTGAGCTCGGGCACCGGGATCCGCTCCGCGAACATCGCGGACGTCCGGTGCCCGAGCAGCTCCGTCGTCGCCCTGCGCACCGTCGCGAGCGCGGCCTGCGCGAGCCCCGTCCCCACGCTCACGCGGCGCACGCCGAGCGCGTGGAGCTCGCTCATCGGCGCGCGCTCGGGCATCGCGAGCACGTTCAGCGGAGCGCGCGCCGCGGCCGCGATCGCCGCGATGTGCGCAGCGTCGACGAGCCGCGGCACGAAGAGCCCGTCGCACCCCGCGGCGACGTAGGCCGTGCCGCGGCGGATCACCTCGTCGACCGCGTGATCGCTCGGCACGAGCCCGCGCAGGTACACGTCGGTGCGCGCGTTCACGAAGAGCTCGACCCCGCGCCGCGCCGCGACCTCGCGCGCCGCATCGATCTTGCGGGCGAGCACGTCGGGCGCATCGCTTCCGTCCTCGAGGTTGATCCCGATCGCGCCCGCGTCGATCACCGCGTCGATCAGCTCGGGCACGTTCCCGTAGCCGCGCTCCACGTCGACGCTCACCGGGATGCGCACCGCGCGCACGATCTCGCGCACGGTCGACACGAGCACGTCGACCTCGAGGTGCTCTCCGTCGGGCACGCCGTGCGCCCACGACATCGCGGCGCTGCTCGTCGCGATCGCAGCCGCGCCGCATTGCTCGACGAGACGCGCACTGCCGGCGTCCCATGCGTTCGGCAGGACCAGCAGGTCCCGCCCGTGGTGGAGCGCGCGAAACGTCCGCGCGAGATCACGCTGTGTGCTCGTCATGCGGTGCACGTAGCGCGAACGTGCGCCCGCATCCGGCCGCTTTCGGACCTCGATGCGCGCTCACCCGCCGGTCGTCGCGACGATGCAGCGCCCGCTCTCGCAGCGCGCTTCGAGGCCCTCGAACACCGGCGCGCACGGCGGGCACGTCAGCACGGGATCGCACACCAGCGCGTTCAGCGAGCCGCGCTCCGGGTTGAACGCGATCGTCTCGCCGACGCCGAGCAAGCCGCACGCGCAGCACTGCGCGGGCGCGAGCGTGCACTCGTCGTCGCCCGTGCACTCGGTGAGCGCTTCGACGTGCAGATCGAGCGCGACGCACTCGCCCGCGCGGCACGTCGCGATCAAGTACGGGTCGAGCTCCATCACGCAGCCCGGGCACGCGACGGGATCCGCGCATGCCATCGCCTGGTGCTCGTCCACGTCGTCGCGGTGCACCGCGATCATGTCGTCGGGCGTGGGCGCGCCGCACGTGCCGCAGCAGCTCTCGGGCAGGAGCACGCACTCCGACGGCACGTCGCACTCGCCGGACACGCTCGCGTCGGGACGAGCACCGGAGTCCGCGCGCGCGCTCGCGTCCACGCGCGCGCTCGCGTCCATCGCGGTCGAGCCCGCGTCGTCGCCACCCTCGTGCGATTCGCTGCACGCGACAGCGAGCACCAGCCAGACCGCGATCGTCCGCACGCGCATCGTCCACCTCGTGAGCACGAGGATGCCACTCCCGAGGCGCCTACTTGAATCGATCATGCGCGCCTTCGTCCTCGACCACGCCGCGCCCGTGCTCGATCGTCCGCTGCACGCGCGCGACGTGCCCACGCCCGAGCCCGGTCGCGGCGAAGTGCGCGTGAAGGTCCGCGCGTGCGGCGTCTGCCGCACCGATCTCCACGTCGTCGAAGGCGAGCTCCCCGCGCGTCGGCCTCGAATCACGCCGGGCCATCAGATCGTCGGCGTCGTCGACGCGATCGGCCCCGACGTCGACGCGACGATGCGCGGCGCGCGCGTCGGTGTCGCGTGGCTGCATCGCACCTGCGGTGGCTGTCGCTTCTGCGTGCGCGGGCGCGAGAACCTCTGCGAGCGCGCCGACTTCACGGGATGGACCGTCGACGGCGGGTTCGCCGAGCACACGATCGCGCCCGCCGACTTCGTCTACCCGATCCCCGATCGCTTCGACGATCTCGCGGCCGCACCGCTGCTCTGCGCGGGGATCATCGGCCATCGATGCCTGCGCACGACCGGCATCGAGCGATGGGACGGCGCGCGCCTCGGCATCTACGGCTTCGGCGCAGCAGGTCACGTCGCGATCCAGATCGCGCGAGGCCGTGGCGCCGAGGTCTTCGTGTGCACGCGCGATCGCGCGCGCCACCAAGCGCTCGCGCGCGTGCTCGGCGCGTCGTGGGTCGGCGACACGCTCGACGCGCCGCCGGTACCGCTCGACGCCGCGATCGTGTTTGCGCCCGCGGGCGAGATCGTCCCCGCGGCGCTCGCGCATCTCGAGCCGGGCGGCACGCTGGTCCTCGGCGGGATCCACATGAGCGACATCCCGTCGCTCCCGTACTCGCGCATCGACCGCGAGCGCGTGATCCGCAGCGTCGCGAACAACACGCGCGACGACGGCCGCGCGTTCCTCGGCGAGGCCGCTGCGCTCCCGGTGCGCACCCACGTCCAGCGCTACCCGTTCGAAGGCGTGAACGACGCGCTGATCGCGCTGAAGCACGACGCGGTGCGCGGCGCCGCGGTGGTCGTGCTCCAATGAGCACGCATGAGCCCCGACGCCTTCCACGACGCGCGCGAGCGCATGGTGCGCGCCCAGATCCTCGGGCGCGGCGTGCTCGACATCCGCGTGATCACCGCGATGCGCGCGGTGCCGCGCGAGGAGTTCGTCGCGCCCGCGCAGCGCGCGAGCGCGTACGCCGACGGGCCGCTGCCGATCGGCGAGGACCAGACGATCTCGCAGCCCTACGTCGTCGCGGCGATGCTCGCGGCGCTCGATCTGCGCGGCGACGAGAAGGTGCTCGAGATCGGCGCGGGTTCGGGCTACGCGGCGGCGCTGCTCGGCAAGTGCGCGCGCGAGGTGTGGGCGCTCGAGCGCATCGCCTCGCTCGCGGAGCAGGCACGCGTGTGCATCGAGCACCTCGGCTACGCGAACGTGCACGT
Source organism: Sandaracinus amylolyticus (assembly GCF_000737325.1). Taxonomy (NCBI): domain Bacteria; kingdom Pseudomonadati; phylum Myxococcota; order Polyangiales; family Sandaracinaceae; genus Sandaracinus; species Sandaracinus amylolyticus. Next base: position 4,084,888 of record NZ_CP011125.1, on the reverse strand, counting down.
GCAGCGCGGCGACGGAACGCGCGGCCTTTCCCAGCACGCGCCGTTCGACGCGATCCTCGTGTCGGCGGGTGGACCGCGCATCCCGCCGGCGCTGCTCGATCAGCTCGCGCCCGGCGGACGTCTCCTGATGCCGGTCGGCGGCGACGAGCAGCGGCTCGTGAAGGTCGAGCGCGATCGCGAGGGCGCGCTCCACGAGACGCGCATGGAGCCGGTGCGCTTCGTCCCGCTGATCGCCGGCTGAGCGCCGCGGTCGGCCGGGCTCGAGCTGAAATCGACCTGAGAGAACTTCGATCGTCGCTCCTGGACCTGAAATCCAGTTTCGGCGACCCGAGTTGCCCATCCCTGGACCCAGAATCCAGTTTCGACGACTTCGATCGTCCAGCGACGCCTCAGAATCGGTCGAGGGCGATCGCGATCGTCGCCTCTCGGCCGTCCGATCGACTTCGACGACTTCGGTCGCCTCGCGACGCCCTGACGCCGCCGCCGGACGATCGCGATCGTGCCGGCACCGTGTCACGGCGATCCAGCACGTCGGCGGTCACCCGAGGCTCAGCCGACGCGTGCGCGAAGCGAGGACGCGAGCTCGCGCGGCAGCTTCGCGAGGTGCGCCTCGACCTGGACGCGCGGGATCGCCGCGAGGACGAACGCCGTCATCATGGCCCGCTGATCCTCGGGCGTGCGCGTCACCGACGCCGCGCCGATTGCGCGGAGCTCGGCGTCGCTCACCACCGCACGGATCCGGTGCTCGAGCTCGAGCTCCTCGACGCGGGTGTGCTCGAGGTAGCTCGCGGTGAGCTGGCACGCCGCCGTGTAGAGCGCCGAGCTCGGCGCGTCGTCGATCGCGGTCGAGAACGCGTCGATCATCGCGTCGATCTCGGCGTGCGCGCGCCGCATGCGATCGAAGACGTCCGGTGCGCGCGTCTCGAGCAGAGGGAGCACGAGCGTGTCCTCGTTGTCGCCGTGCTGGCGGAGGAAGCGGACGACGTCCCGCGCGAGCCCACGCTCGGGCCGTGACGCCGCGGGCGCGTCGGCGGCGCGGCCGAGCGCGAGCGCGAGCTCGAAGAGCGCCTTCCGGATTCCCTTGTGGACGTGGGTGAACAGGTCCGGTGCGGTGTCGGTCGCCATCGTTCGCCTCCGCGAGCGAACGTGCGCCGTCCCGAGCGCGCCGACTTGGACGGATCCGACGTGTCAGCGCGCGCGACCCCGCAGCCACGCGCCCGGAGAGGTGCCGAGGAAGCGGCGGAGGTCGCGGTTGAAGTGCGCCTGGTCGTAGTAGCCGGCGTCCAGCGCGACCTCGGTCAAGCGCGTGCCGGCCGACGCCGCCGACAGCGCACGCTCGAAGCGGCGGAGCGACGCGTAGCGCCGGGGCGAGAGGCCCACGACCGCGGCGAAGCGCCGCTCGAGCTGGCGCTCGCTGGTGCGCAGCGTCGTCGCGAGCCGCGACACGAGCGGCGCGTCGCCGGGATCCGCGCCGCGCTCGATCAGCGCGAGCGCGGCGCTCACGAGCGGATCGCGCGCCGCGTGCAGCCCGGCGATCAGGTCCTCGACGACCGCGACGCGCGCGGGATCGTCGACGGCCTCGGCGAGGCGCTCGGTGACCTCGGCGACGCGCGCGCGCGGCAGCAGCGCGTCGAGCGCGACGCTGCGCCCCGTGAGCTCCCCGACCGGCACGCCGACGCAGCTCGCGCCCGTCGGCGTGAAGCGCACGAGCACCGAGCCGGTGCCCGGCTCATAGGCGTAGCGGCGCACCCGATGCTGCAGCCCGGTGACGCCCGCGAGCGTGAGCGGGCCCTCCTCCGCGTGCACGCGCCCGCGAAACTGCAGCCCCAGCACGACGTGCGTGCTCGGCGGGATCTCGACCTCCGGCGCGTCGCTCGCGATCACGTCGATCGTCGCGACGCGATTCCGCAGCGCCGCTCGAGGCGCGAAGCGCGAGCCCATACGACTCACGCTAGCAGGCTCACAGCAAAGGCGAGAACAGGCGGCCCATGCCCTCTTTGATGCGCGTGATCACCGGGCGCCCGCGCCACGTCACCAAGCTCACCCGCTCGGTGCGCGCGAGGTCCTCCTCGAAGATCACCTGCAGCGCGCGCACGATGTCCGCGTCGTAGAGCACCGCGATCAGCTCGAAGTTCAGGCGGAAGCTGCGCACGTCGAGGTTCGCGCTGCCCACGGTCGCGATGCGCCCGTCCACGATCATCGCCTTCGTGTGGAGCATGCCCGGCAGGTACTCGTGGATCTGCACGCCCGCCGCGAGCAGCTCGTCGTAGAAGCTGCGCCCCGCGTGGAACGTGACGCGATGGTTCGACTCGCGCGGCACGATGACCTTCACGTCCACGCCGCGCAGCGCCGCCGTCTGCAGCGCGACGAGCACCGCACGATCGGGCACGAAGTACGGCGTCGCGATCCACACGGTGCGCCGCGCCGACGCGATCGCCGCGAAGAGGAGGCGATGGATCTGCTCGACGCGCTCGTCGGGCCCGGACTCCACGATCTGCACGATCGCCTCGCCGCGCTTCGGGATCTCCGGGAAGAACGCGGGCAGCGTCAGGTCCTGTCGCGCCGCGAAGAACCAGTCCTCGACGAAGATCTTCTGCAGGTCGGTCACCGCGGGCCCGTCGACGCGCAGGTGCAGATCGCGCCAGTCGAGGAACATGTCGCCGACGTTGAGCCCGCCGCAGAACCCGACGACTCCGTCGACGATCATCAGCTTGCGGTGGTTGCGCAGGTTGATCGTCGCCGCGCGCCGGATCGGATCGAGCGGGAAGAACGGCTTCGCGATCCCACCCGCGCGACGCAGCGCGCGGCACGCGGGCCCGAGCCCCACGCTGCCGTATCCGTCGTAGAGCAGGCGCACGCGCACGCCGCGCTTCGCTGCCTCCACGAGCGCGTCGAGCACGCGCCGTCCCGTGCGATCCGGCCGGAAGATGTAGTACTCGAGGTGCACGTGATCGCGCGCCGCCGCGATCGCCTCGATCATCGCGTCGTACGTCGCGGGCGCGCCGACCAGCACGCGCACGTCGTTGCCCGCGCGGATCTCGCCGCGCCCCATGCGCGCCGCGAGCCGCATCACGCCCTGCTGCTCCTCGGGCTGCGAGCCGATCACGCGCTCGCGCTCTTCCTCCTGCGCCGGGAACGCGCCCGCGATGCGGTCCTCGATGCGCTCGCGCATCGGCGCGGTCTCCGCGACGCGACGCCGCATCGGACGGCGGATGCGATCACGGCCGAGGTACCAGAAGAGCACCACGCCGGCGACCGGCACGAAGAGCAGCACGAAGATCCACGCGAACGTCGCCGCGGGCTCCTTCTTGCGCAGGAGCACCATCGGCACGAACGCGATCGCGAGCACCTCGGCCGCGGTCGCGATGGTCGACACGACGTGCGACCACGAGAGATCGAGCCCCTCCCCCACGCGCGCGTTCTACCACTCGGCGCGCTTGCCGCGCGTGCCCACGTCGCGCGACACTGGCCGTTCTCCCATGGACGACGGCCTTCGTACTGCGCCCGAGACGAGCGCAACCCACTCCCACGAGCGAAACCCGGGCACCGAGCTGCACCTCGACTGGGTCGAGGACGTTCGCGTCAACAAGAGCGCGGTCGAGCGACGCTGCGCGACGCTGCCGGGCCGGCGCACCGTGAAGAAGGAGTGGCAGATCGCGTGGCTGCTCAAGGCGATCACGCTGATCGATCTGACCACGCTGGCGGGCGACGACACCCCCGGCAACGTGAGAAGGCTCTGCGCGAAGGCGCGCCAGCCGGTCCGTCGTGATCTGCTCGAGGGGCTCGGCGTCGCGGATCTGCCGATCACGACCGGCGCGGTCTGCGTGTATCACGACCTCGTGCGCACCGCGGTCGAGTCGCTCGAGGGCACGAGCATCCCGGTCGCGGCGGTGAGCACGGGCTTCCCCGCGGGCCTCACGCCGCTCGACGTGCGGCTCGAGGAGATCCGTCGCTCGGTCGCCGACGGCGCGAAGGAGATCGACATCGTCATCCACCGCGCGAACGTGCTGACCGGCGACTGGCGCACGCTCTACGACGAGGTCCGCGCGATGCGCGCCGCGTGCGGCGCGGCGCACATGAAGGCGATCCTCGCGACGGGCGAGCTCGCGACGCTGCGCAACGTCGCGAAGGCGTCGATGGTCTGCATGATGGCGGGCGCCGACTTCATCAAGACGTCGACCGGCAAGGAGGGCGTCAACGCGACGCTGCCCTTCTCGCTCGTGATGGTGCGCGCGATCCGCGAGTATCGAGAGCGCACTGGCCACGTCGTCGGATACAAGCCCGCCGGCGGCATCCGCACCGCGAAGCAAGCGCTCGAGTACATGGCGCTGATGAAGGAAGAGCTCGGCCGCGACTACCTCGAGCCCGACCTCTTCCGCTTCGGCGCGAGCGCGCTCCTGAGCGACATCGAGCGCCAGCTCGAATTCCACCTCACCGGCCGCTACTCCGCGTTCAACCGTCATCCCATGGCGTGAGTCCGAGATCGCAAATGGACGGGAATCTCATCAAGCGAGTGTTCGAGACGATGGAGTACGGACCTGCGCCCGAGGCCGACGGGCCCGCGAAGGAGTGGCTCGATCGGCACGAGCGTCGATTCGGGCACTACATCGGCGGCAGCTGGCGCGCGGCGAACGAGCACTTCGCGGCGGACAGTCCGCGAAAAGGCGAATACTTCGCGACGAACGCGCCGGGCCGCAAAAACGCGAAGCTCGCCGACGTCGCGCAAGGCACCGACGCCGACGTCGACGCCGCGGTGCAGGCCGCGACGAAGGCGCTGCCCGCATGGCAGAAGCTCGGCGGTCACGGCCGCGCTCGTTATCTGTATGCGATCGCGCGCCACGTGCAGAAGCACGCGCGCCTGCTCTCGGTGCTCGAGTCGCTCGACAACGGCAAGCCGATCCGCGAGTCGCGCGACGTCGACGTGCCGCTCGTCGCGCGCCACTTCTATCACCACGCGGGCTGGGCCCAGCTGATGGAGACCGAGCTGCCCGACAGCGCGCCGATCGGCGTCGTCGGTCAGATCATCCCGTGGAACTTCCCGCTGCTCATGCTCGCGTGGAAGATCGCCCCCGCGCTCGCGATGGGGAACACGCTGGTGCTGAAGCCCGCGGAGTTCACGCCGCTCACCGCGCTGCTCTTCGCCGAGATCTGCCACGAGGTCGGGCTGCCTCCCGGCGTCGTGAACATCGTGACCGGCGACGGCCGCACCGGCGCCGCGCTCACCGCACATCCGGGCGTCGCGAAGATCGCGTTCACGGGATCGACCGAGGTCGGTCGCATCATCCGCAAGGCGACCGCGGGCACCGGCAAGAAGCTCTCGATGGAGCTCGGCGGCAAGTCGCCCTTCGTCGTCTTCGAGGACGCGGATCTCGACAGCGTCGTCGAGGGCGTCGTCGACGCGATCTGGTTCAACCAGGGTCAGGTGTGCTGCGCGGGCTCGCGCATCCTCGCGCAGGAGAGCGTCGCGCCCGAGCTGCTCGCGAAGCTGCGCGCGCGCATGGAGACGCTGCGCGTCGGCGATCCGCTCGACAAGGCGATCGACATCGGCGCGATCGTCGCGCCGGTGCAGCTCGAGCGCATCCAGGAGCTCGTGAAGCAGGGCGTCGACGAGGGCGCGTCGCTGTGGCAGCCGAGCTGGAGCTGCCCGACCGACGGCGTGTTCTATCCGCCGACCGTGCTGAGCGACGTGCAGCCCGCGAGCACCGTCGCGCAGGTCGAGATCTTCGGCCCGGTCGTCGTGTTCATGACGTTCCGCACGCCGGAGGAAGCGGTCTCGCTCGCGAACAACACGACGTACGGCCTCGCCGCGAGCGTGTGGACCGAGAGCCTGAACCTCGCGCTCGACGTCGCGCCGAAGATCAAGGCGGGCACGGTGTGGATCAACTGCACCAACGTGTTCGACGCGGCGAGCGGCTTCGGCGGCTATCGCGAGAGCGGCTACGGGCGCGAAGGCGGCAAGGAAGGCCTCTACGAGTACGTGAAGCCGCGCTGGATGGCGGAGACCAAGCGGGCGAAGAAGGACGCGAAGAGCGCGGCGAAGCTCTCGCCCGCCGCGACCGGCCTCGCGCCCGCGCCGCAGCCCGGCGACAACGGTCTGCCCGCGATCGATCGCACCGCGAAGCTCTACATCGGCGGCAAGCAAGCGCGCCCCGACGGGTCGTACGTGCTGCCGGTGCTCGATCCGAAGGGCCGCGTCGTCGGTCACGTCGGCCAGGGCAACCGCAAGGACGTGCGCAACGCGGTCGAGGCCGCGCACGCCGCGAGCGGATGGGCCAAGCAGACCGCGCACCTGCGCGCTCAGGTCCTCTACTACCTCGCGGAGAACCTCGAGGCGCGCAGCGCGGAGCTCGCGGATCGCATCGCGGCGATGACCGGCGATCGCAAGCGCGCGCAGGCCGAGGTGAAGAAGAGCGTCGAGCGCCTCTTCACGTACGGCGCGTGGGCCGACAAGCACGACGGGCTCGTACACGCGACGCCGCACCGCAACGTGACGATCGCGATGAACGAGCCGATCGGCGTGATCGGCATCGTGTGTGGCGACGCGTCGCCGCTGCTCGGTTTCGTGAGCGCGGTCGCGCCGTGCATCGCGATGGGCAACACGGTGGTCGTGGTGCCGAGCGAGCGCGCGCCGCTCGCGGCGACCGACCTCTATCAGGTGTTCGACACGAGCGATCTGCCGGGCGGCGTGGTGAACATCGTCACCGGCACGCGCGACGAGCTCGCGCCGGTGCTCGCGGCGCACGACGGAGTCGACTCGATCTGGTGCCTCTCGGACGAGGGCCCGCTGGTCGCAGCAGTGGAGAGCGCGAGCGCGGGCAACATGAAGCGCACGTTCTGCGGTGAGCGCGACTGGATGGACGACGCGCAGGGCGCAGGCCGCGAGCTGCTGCGCGAGGCGACCCAGGTGAAGAACATCTGGGTTCCCTACGGCGAGTGAAGAATTTCCTCTGAGGAGAGCAGGAATTCAGGAGAGTCTCTCCTGCTCTCCTCAGCGGCCCTTCGTCTTCTTCTCGAGCCCCCATGCGCTTCCTCCTCATCGCGCTCCTTCTCTTGCTCTCCGCGTGCAACGGGGCCGATGGGCCGAGCGCCGCGGAGAGCGATCTCCTCGTGACCCTCGACTCGATCTGCGAGGCCGCGCATCGCTGCCGCGACTCGTACGCGGGCACGCCGCCCTTCATGAACGTCTACGGCAATACGCTCGCCGAGTGCGGCTCGACGAACGAGATCGTCGCGCGCATCGCGGGCGACGCGATCACCGACGAGCGCACGCGCTACGACGCCGACGAGAGCGCCGCGTGCCGCGCCTACGTCGACTCCGTGCAGTGCGATCGCCTGTGGAACGGCGGCGCCGAGCCCAGCTGCGACGCGATGCTGATCGGCCTCGCGCCCGCCGAGAGCCCGTGCACGTTCGGCTGGGAGTGCGCGAGCGACCGCTGCACCGCCGAAGCGCTCTGCGATTGATCAACCGACGCGCGCCACGAAGCGCTCGATCGCCGCGACGCAGTCCTCGGTGGCTTCGACCTGCGGGTAGTGCCCGACGTCGAGCGCGACGATCTCCGCGTCCGGTCGCGCCTCACGGGCCCACGCGAGCACGTGCCCTCCCGACACCGGATCGCGCGTCCCCCACACCAGCGCGATCGGCACCGAGCGATCGCGGAACGCGGCGCGCCATCGCTCCGCGTGCACCCTCCGCTCGGCGATGTAGTGCAAGAGCCGCGGCGCGCGCGCCGCGTGCGCGCGCACCCCGCGCCAGTGCTCGTCGACGTCGAAGCGATCCATCCGCGTGATCAGCCGCGCCATCGATCGCGCGAACGTCCGCTTGGTCACCAGCACCGGCGCGAGCCACGGACCGAGCGGCCCCGCGAGCAGCTTCTGCACCGGCAGCGCGCGATGCAGCGTCGGCTCGATCGCGCCGTTCATGAAGACGACGCCGTCGATCTCGATCCCCGAGCGCGCGCCCTCGCGCCGTCGCGCGAGCAGCTCCTGCGCGACCGACACCGCGTAGTCGTGCGCGACGATCACGCACCGCGTGATCCCGCTCGCGCGCATCACACGCTCCGCGAGATCGCACTGCGCCGCGTAGTCGATGCGCGCGACCGGAGGCGTCCCACCGAACCCCAGGAAATCGAACGCGACGCACCGGAAGCGCGTCTCCAATCGCGCGATCACGTCCGCCCAGTCGAAGCTCGTCGTCGGGAACCCGTGGAGGAAGACGAGCGCGCGCCCTTCCCCGCGTTCGCGCAAGAAGACCCGCATCCCGTCGAGCTCGATCTCGCGCCCGCTCGCGCGCCACGCCTCGTATCGCATCGCTGTCGCTCTCCTCGCCCAATGGTCAGGGCCCGTGCTGCTCGCGCTGCGGTAGGCTGTCTCGCACGTGGCGCGCAAGAAACCCTGGTGGATGAAGCAGGAGCAGCGAGACCTCGCCTCGCTCCTCCGCGACCGCGAGCAGCTCCTCGCCGCGCTGCGCCACTCGGCGCGCACGTTCGGCCTCGTCTGGAGCACACACCGCCCGCTCGGCGCCGCGCTGCTCGCGCTCGGCGCGCTCGGCGCCGCGCTTCCAGCCGGGATCGCGTGGACGGGCCACTGGATCGTCGACGCGATCCAGCGCGCGGTCGAGCACCCCGAGGCGCGCCGCGAGGTGCTGATCGCGGTCGCGGTCGAGCTCGCGCTCGTCCTCGCCTCGAACGCGATCAAGCGCGTGCAGAGCGTCGTCCACGGCCTCCTCCGCGCGCTCGTCGCGGAGCGCGCGAACGAGATGATCCTCGAGAAGGCGCTCGACCTCGAGCTCGTCGACTTCGAGAACCCGAGCTTCTACGACACGCTCTCGCAAGCCCGCCAAGGCGCGTCGCACTACCCGCTCGGGCACGTCATGAACGTGCTGAGCCTCGCGCAGAGCGTGCTCGCGCTGTTCGGCCTCGCCGCGCTGCTGATCCCGCTCTCGCCGCTCGCGGTGCTCGTGCTGATCGTCGCCGCGATCCCGCAGTTCGTCGTCGAGACGCGCTTCAGCCGCGACGCGTTCCGGCTCTTCCGCTGGCGCTCCGAGGAGACGCGCAAGCAGAACTACCTCGAGACCGTCCTCGCGAGCGCCGATCACGCGAAGGAAACGAAGCTCTTCGGGCTCGGCGACATGCTGCTCGAGAAGTACCGCGCGATCTTCTGGAAGCTCTGGAAGGAAGACCGCGACCAGACGATCCGCCGCGGCGCGTGGGGCCTCGCGATCGGCGCGCTCGGCACGCTCGCGTTCTACGGCATCTACGCGTGGATCGCGTGGCAGGCGGCGCAGGGCGCGATCTCGCTCGCGGACATGACGATGTACCTGCTCGTGTTCCGCCAGGGCCAGGACACGCTGCGCAACGTCTTCTCGGGCGCCTCCACGCTCTACGACGACCTGCTCTACCTCGACGCGTTCTGGGAGTTCCTCGATCACCGCGACGAGGAGGCCCCGCGCGGCACCGCGACGAGCGGCCCGGACCCGAGCGACGGAGTCCGCTTCGAGAACGTCTGGTACACGTACCCCGGCGCGAAGGAGCCCGCGCTGCGCGGCGTCAGCCTGCACCTGCCGCCGCGTCGCAAGCTCGCGCTCGTCGGCGAGAACGGCGCGGGCAAGACGACCATCATCAAGCTCCTGACGCGGCTCTATCGCCCGACCGAGGGCCGCATCACGCTCGACGGCCTGCCGCTCGACGAGTGGGACGAGCGCGCGCTGCGCCGTCGCATGGGCGTCATCTTCCAGGACTTCGTCCAGTACCAGTGGCTCGTCGGCGAGAACATCGGCGTCGGCGACGTGAGCGCGTTCGACGACGAGGCGCGCTGGAAGGAAGCCGCCGAGAAGGGCTCCGCGAGCGACTTCGTCCCTTCGCTCCCGAAGGGCTTCCACACCCAGCTCGGCCACTGGTTCGAAGACGGCCAGGAGCTCTCGCTCGGGCAGTGGCAGAAAATCGCCCTCTCGCGCGCGTTCATGCGCCGCGACGCGGACATCCTGGTGCTCGACGAGCCCACGGCGTCGATGGACGCAGAGGCGGAGGCGCGCATCTTCGCCCGCTTCCGTGCGCTCACCGAGCAGCGGACCGCCGTCTTGATCTCGCACCGGTTCAGCACGGTGCGTATGGCGGATCGCATCGCGGTCATCGAGGGCGGCGTCGTGATCGAGCACGGATCGCACGACGAGCTCATGGCCCTCGGCGGTCGCTATGCCCGTCTGTTCACGCTACAGGCCCAGGGCTATCGATGAGGCCCCGCCTAGACACTTGTCCTCTCACCAGTACAGGGTTTTCTACCTAGGGCCTTCCCCAGGGCGTACGATTACGCGACTATCGGATGAACATGCACGCTGACACGAACTCGCTATTGGGCAGCGAGCCGGTGGAGACCCACCCGATCATCAAGGCGCTCTTGCGCTTCGGCTACTCGATCGAGTGGCACGGGGAACCAGGGTCGCGGCTCTGCATCGTGAGTGACCCGGACGAGACGTTTGAGGGACGCGGCGTAGACGACCGCAAGGCCTTCGAGGAAGCGCTCGCCCGGCTCGCGCCGTCGAAGATCGCGCGCGCGCTGATCGAACGCGCCGCGTCGCAGATGCCACGCGCCGCGGGAAGCGCGGAGGTGCAGGTCACACCGCGCCCCGATCTGATGCCGCGGCTGGAGCTCGAGCACACCCCGGCGCCCCCGAGCGGACCGCGCGACCTCAAGGCGATCCTGAGCGACCTGCAGACGGTCGCGGCGCGCGTCGAGGCTGGCATCCCCGAGGCCGCGCTGATGGCGCCGCCGCTCCAGAAGCTGCACGTGCTCGCGTGGATCTCGCGCGCACGCGCGCTCGAGCACGAGGCCAACCGCAACCGCTCGGCCTCGGACGCGACCGGGGCCATCGCACGGCGGCTGACGACGCTGTGCAAGACGTGGTGGCCCGGCTCGGTGCGAGCGCTCCAGCTCGATGCGACGCCCGAGCGCGCCACGCGGGAGCAAGGCCTCCCGCCCGCGACCAAGTGGCTCGACGTCGCGGAGACCGCGGAAGCGCGCCTCGAGCAGCTGATCGCGGAGCCCCCCTCGGACGACGGATGGCGCGACACCGCGGCCCTCTCGGCGCCGCCCGACGACGCGAGCCGCGAGATCGCGCTGGCGATCCGCATCATCGAGCGCCTCGTCGGCCCGATCGACACCCCGCCGGGCAACGACGCGCCCCGGCCGCTCGCGTCGAACGACGAGCTGCAGCTCGAGGACGCGGCTGCGCGCCTCCGCTGGGCCCGCCACGTCGCGCCCGACCCGGAGCGCTGGGGCGCCGCGATCGGGCGTCTGCGTTGGCTCGTCGCGCAGAAGCGCGGCAGCCAGCGCCTCGCGCGCTTGCTCGACCCGGGATTCGTCCCGCGCCCGAGCTGGGATCACGAGGCCGGCGCTGCTCGTTCGCGTCTGGTCGCACTGACTCCCCCTCCCGATAGTGGCCCCGAGCTCATGAAATGGCTCACGGCGACCTTCGATGCGATCGACGGTCCGACGCTGGCGAGCCGATTGCGCGAGCAAAAGACGGTTTCCGGGGCCCCGGCGGCGCCTCTGATCCTGTCGATCCAGGAGGGCGACCTCCCGGCCGGCGATCGCCGTCTGCGCCGTCGCCTGCGTCAGCTCCACGCGCTGATGACCGGCGGCAAGGCAGGTGAGTCGACCACCTCGACGCAGGAGATGACGAGCACGGGCGAGCAGCCCGTCCTCCACGTCGACGACGAGGCCGCCGCCGCGCGTCCCACCCACGACGAGCGCATCTTCACGCGCGTGCGCGCGAAGCTGCCCGAGGCGGCCGCGCTCTTCGTGAGCAACCGCGAGGACCCGATGCTGCGCGAGCGCCTCGAGAAGGCGCTCGGATGGCAGATCGAGTGGTCGACCGCCGAGCCGCGCCGCGTCGCGGCCATCGCCGGCGCGATCGGGCGCGGGAAGTATCGCGTCGTGCTCAGCGCGACCGGCTTCCAGGATCACTCGACCGACATCGCGCTCGCGCGCGCGGCGCAGTCGAGCAACACGCTCTACGTGCGCGTGAACCGCGGTCGCGCGGCGGCCTGTGCGCGCGCTCTGGCGCGCGAGCTCGGCATCCGCACCGACGACGGCGAAGAAGAGCGCGCGGCGGGCTGATGGCCCATCGACACGGCTGATGCATCGGCAGCGACCCATCACGCAGCGTGATGGGTCGCTCGCTCAGCCCCCGCTTTCCAACACGACGGGAGCCGCCGCGCGCGGCCGCGCGACCGCCCAGGCGATGACCCCGAGCGCCGCGAGCGCCGCGAGCAGCATCGCGACGACGATCCGCGCGCGCCGGGCACGCTCGGTCTTCGCCATCTCCTCCGCGTCGAGCTCGGCGTCGGCGGTGAGCTGCAGCGCGTGCATCTCCTCGCTGCGGGTGCGCATCCGCGCCGGCGTGGGGCGCGCGTCGAGCGGCGTCCGGTCGAGCGCCGGCTCCTTGCTCGACTCGCCCGGGAAGAGCGCGCCGAGCCACGCCGCGATCTCGCGCTCGCCGATCGGCTCGCCGCGCGTCGCGAGCCACGCGTCGAGCGCGCGCGCCATCTCGTCCGCGCTCGCGTAGCGCGCCGCGCGATCCTTCGCGAGCCCGCGCTGCACGATCTGCTCGAGCTCGATCGGCACGTCCGCGCGTCGCTCCCGCACCGAGGGCACGCTGGGATCGACCACGATCGCCGCGACCGTCTCGAACTCCGAGTCGCGCTCGTAGAGCGACTCGCCGGTGAGCAGCTCGAACGCGCAGAGCGCGAGCGCGAACACGTCGCTGCGCCCGTCGAGCGTCTCGCCGCGATACTGCTCGGGCGAGATGAACGCGAGCTTGCCCTTGAGCACGCCCACCTCGGTCTTGCGCGGATCGATCACCGACTTCGCGATGCCGAAGTCGATCAGCTTGGGCACGCCGTTCCACCCGACGATCACGTTCTCGGGCGTGACGTCGCGATGCACGATCCCGAGCAGCCTCCCCGCGTCATCCGTCGCGACGTGCGCGTGGTGCAGCGCGCTCGCGAGGCTCGCGACGATGCGCGCCGTGATCGCGATCGGCACGGCGCTCCGCGTCTCCTTCGCGCGCGCGATCACGCGGCGCAGCGAGGGCCCGCGCACCCACTCGAGCACGAGGTGGAACGCACCGCCCTCGTCGCCGAAGTCGTGCACCGCGCAGAGGTTCGGGTGCGAGAGGCGCGACGTGAGCCGCGCTTCCTGCACGAACGCCTCGACCTTCGCGGCATCCGACACGACGTGCGGGAGCAGGCGCTTCACGACCACGCGACGCGCGACCTCGCGCGGACCGGTCGCGCGCGCGACGAACACCTCGGCCATGCCGCCGCTCGCGAGGCGCCCGAGCACCTCGTAGCGGCCGATGCGCCCGACCGGGAGCACGTCGCTCACGCCCAGCGCGCCTCGAACGGCAGGCTCACGATGTCCACGCCGTGCGCGCGCCCTTCGGGGCTCGGCGCGAGCGACGTGCAGCGCACGTTCTTGCCGCCCGCCATGCCGAGCAGCACCTCGACGTACGGCTCGGACACCGCCGCGTACCAGTCCGTCAGCGGGCGCGGCAGTCCGCGACGCAGCGTGCGGATGTAGCCCTTCGAGCTCTCCTCGACGATCACGTCGCCGAAGTCGAAGTACTGCGCGATCAGGCGCTGCAGCCGCCCGCCGATCATCTCGGGCGTCGTGAAGCCGAGCAGCCAGCGATAGACGCCCTTCACGTCCTCGTTCGCCTGCCAGCGCGTCCGCTCGCGCACGAACTCGAGGTACCCCGTGCGCATCACGCGCGCCGCGCCGATGCCGACCATCGCGAGCGGGAACACGTCGTAGCGCGTCGACGCGAGGAACGGCTGCGAGAAGAACTTCGTGACGTCGGGCCGGCCGAGCGCGGCGAGCACCGCCGCGTGCCCGCCGGGCACGATGCGATCGCAGTACTCGACGTGACCGCGGTACGCGACGCCCTTGATGTGGAAAGGCGACTGGCCGGGCGGCCACGGGATCTCCATGAGCCCAGCGATCGCGCGCTCGTCGACCTCGTTCACGGCGTCGATGGTAGCCGAATCGTTCGGTGGCGCGAGGGTTGGCATCGAGTCAGGCTGGCCCGCGAAATGAGCGAGTTCCTGCGTTTCCACGGGACCGACAGCTACCTGACCAACGAGGCCCTCGAGGCCGCCGTGAACTGCGCGCTGGTGCTCCAGCGGCCGCTCCTCGTGAAGGGCGAGCCCGGCACCGGCAAGACGCTGCTCGCGGAGGCGATCTCCGCCGCGCTCGGTCTTCGCCTGCTCACGTGGCACGTGAAGAGCACGACGCGCGCGCAGGACGGCCTCTACGTCTACGACACCGTGCAGCGCCTCTACGACTCGCGCTTCGGCGACGGCGACGTGAAGGACATCCGCCGCTACATCAAGTACGGCCCGCTCGGTCAGGCGTTCGCGTCGAAGGAGCGCGTGGTCCTCTTGATCGACGAGGTCGACAAGGCGGACATCGAGTTCCCGAACGATCTGCTCCACGAGCTCGATCGCATGCGCTTCCGGGTGAACGAGACCGACGACGAGATCGCCGCGTCGCACCGCCCGGTCGTGATCATCACGAGCAACAACGAGAAGGAGCTGCCGGACGCGTTCCTCCGTCGCTGCGTCTTCCACTTCATCGACTTCCCGGACCAGGAGCTGATGAAGCGCATCGTCGCGGTGCACCACCCCGACGTCGACACGCAGCTCGTCGATCACGCGCTGCGCGTCTTCTACGAGCTCCGCGACATGAAGCGCCTGCGCAAGCGCCCGAGCACGAGCGAGCTGATCGACTGGATCGCGGTGCTGCGCGCGTCGGGCCTCAGCGACGTGCGCCTCGAGGGCAAGGTGCCCTTCCTCGGCACGCTGCTGAAGAAGGAGCAGGACCTCGCGACGCTCGCCGATCAGCTCGCGGGCGGTCGTCGCTTCCGGTCCTGAGACGAGGAAATTCCTCTGAGGAAAGCAGGAAGGCAGGAGAGAAGCAGCCGTTCTCTTTCCTCCTGGATTCCTGCTCTCCTCAGCGACCTCTTCTCCTCGTGCACCGTTGGCGTGCAGCACGCCGGCGAGGGAGACTTCGAGCCGTGATCGTCCCCTTCCTCTACGTGCTCCGCAGCCAGAAGGTGCCGGTCGGCACCACGGAGGTCATCCAGCTCGCGCGCGCGCTGGAGGCAGGGCTGCACGACTCGTCGCTCGACGGCTTCTATCACGTCGCGCGCGCCATCCTCGTGCACTCCGAGGCGCACTACGACGCGTTCGATCAGGCGTTCGCGCACCACTTCCGCGGCGCGGAGCTGCAGGCGAAGGAGCTCCGCAAGGAGCTGCTCGAGTGGCTCGAGGAAGCGATCGAGCGCCCGACCGAGCTCACCGACGAAGAGCGCGCGATGCTCGAGCAGTACGACCTCGAGACGCTCAAGCGCATGTTCGAGGAGCGCCTGAACGAGCAGACCGAGCGCCACGACGGCGGCAACCGCTGGATCGGCACCGGCGGCACCTCGCCCTTCGGCAATTCGGGCGCCGCGCCGCGCCCCGGCATTCGCGTCGGCGGCCGCGGCGGTGGACGCAGCGCGGTGCAGATCGCGCAGCGCCGCGCGTGGCAGGGCTATCGCGACGATCTCACGCTCGACGTGCGCCAGATGCAGGTCGCGCTGCGCAAGCTGCGCGCGTTCGCGCGCGAGGGCGCGCAGGACGAGCTCGACATCCAGGGCTCGATCGACGCGACGGCGAAGAACGCGGGCGAGCTCGAGGTCGTGCTGCGCCCGCCGCGTCGGCCCAACGTGCGCGTGCTGCTCGTGATGGACGTCGGCGGCTCGATGGAGCCGTACGCGCATCTGTGCTCGCGCCTCTTCAGCGCGGCGAGCAAGGCGACGCACTTCAAGGAGCTGCGCCACTACTACTTCCACAACTGCGTGTACGGCCACGTCTACGAGGACGAGAAGTTCACGAAGCCGAAGAAGGTGCGCGATCTGCTCGCGGAGTGCGGCCCGCACTACAAGCTGATCATGGTCGGCGACGCGCTGATGGCGCCGTACGAGCTGCTCCAGTCGGGCGGCTCGATCGACCTCGGTGACGAGAACCGTGTCGAGGGGATCCGCTGGCTCCAGACGCTGCAGGAGCACTTCGAGCGCAGCTGCTGGCTCAACCCCGAGCCCGAGAAGTACTGGAGCGGCAACACGATCGAGTACGTGAAGAACGTGTTCGACATGTTCCCGCTGACCGTCCACGGGCTCGGCGAGGCAGTGGGTCACCTGACGAAGGGCAAGGGGCTCCGCAAGGCCGGCTGAAGCGGGTCGCCGATCCGGCTCGGGAACGGGATCGCGATCCGGGAGCGAACGTCCACCGCGAGGTGCGCGGCGGATCGTGATCCGCGCGCGGATCCTACGGCGTCCCACGCTTGCGCCCCTCACGCGCATCGGGTAGGTACCGCCCTCGCAAAACCGCCTCTCTCCGCGGTTTTCCGTCTCTCCAGCGTACCGACCGATGAGCACCCTGCGCGCCGTCAAGGGAATGAACGACGTCCTCCCCGAGGCGATCGCGCGCTGGCATCGGGTGGAGCGCGCGTTCCGGGAGATCTCGACGCGCTACGGCTACACCGAGGTGCGCACGCCGATCGTGGAGCCGACGCAGCTCTTCGTGCGCTCGATCGGCGAGGCGACCGACATCGTCGAGAAGGAGATGTACACCTTCGAGGATCGCGGCGAGGGCATGCTCACGCTGCGTCCCGAGGGCACCGCGGGCGCGGTGCGCGCGTTCGTCGAGCACGCGGTGAGCGGCCGCGAGCCGATCTCGAAGTGGTCGTACCTCGGCCCGATGTTCCGCCGCGAGCGACCGCAACGCGGGCGCTATCGCCAGTTCTGGCAGGCGGGGCTCGAGTGCTTCGGCGATCCCGGACCGCACGTCGACGCGGAGATGATCGAGCTCGTCGTGACGCTGCTCGCGTCGCTCGGCGTGCAGGACCTCGAGGTGCTCGTGAACTCGCTCGGCTCGGGCGACACGCGCGCGCGATATCGCGATGCGCTCACGAAGTATTTCGAGCCGAATCGCGATCGGCTGAGCCCGGAGTCGCAGCGTCGCCTCGTCGCGAACCCGCTGCGCATCCTCGATAGCAAGAGCCCGGTCGATCGCGAGCTCTCCGCGGGCGCGCCGAGCCTGCTCGAGTTCCTCGACGACGCGGATCGCGAGCACTTCGACGAGCTGCAGCGCGCGCTCACCGCGCTCGACGTGAAGTTCCGGGTGGAGCCCACGCTCGTGCGCGGGCTCGACTACTACTCGCGCACGCTGTTCGAGGTGCAGGGGCGCGGTGGTGAGCTCGGCGCGCAGAACACGATCTGCGGCGGCGGTCGCTACGACGGGCTCGTGAAGGAGCTCGGTGGGCCCGACGTGCCGTCGATCGGGTTCGCGGCGGGCATCGAGCGGATCCTGCTCGTGATGGGCGGCGAGGATCGTGCGCCGACGATCGACGTCGCGGTCGCGGTGGCGGACGCGGCGCTGCGCGTCGATGCGTCGGTGCTGCTCCGCGATCTGCGCGCGGCGGGCCTCGTCGCGGACGGCGATCTGCGCGGGCAGTCGCTCAAGAGCCAGCTGCGCCGCGCGGACAAGCTCGGCGCGAAGGTGGTGCTCGTGCTGGGGCCTGCGGAGACGGAGCGCGGCGTCGTGCAGCTGAAGGATCTCGCGGCGCACAGCTCGAGCGAAGTGCCGCGCGCCGAGGTCGTCGCGCGCGTGCGCGACCGGGTGCGGGAGAGCGCGTGACGGACGCGACGCGCGCCGACGTCGCGGCACTGGGGTGCCGCCCAGGCCGGTGCTGCGCTCCAGCGCGAGCGCTGCTCGTGATCGCGCTCGCGTGCGCGATGCTCGGCGTCGTTCCATGCGCGCGCGCGCAGGACGCGGGCGTCGACGAGGAGCAGGTCGAGGACGAGGCCGCGCTCGAAGAGGACGAAGAGCCCGCGGCCGAGGCCGAGGAAGAGCCCGCCGCCGAGGAAGAAGAAGGCGAGGGGTTCCGCGAGGCCTACGGCGACGAGGACGAGACCGCCGAAGGCGAGGCCGCGGAAGAGGCCGGCGAAGCGGAAGAGCCCGAGGCCGAAGAGGAAGCGGAACAAGGGGCCGAGACCGAGGGCGACGACTCGATCCCCGAGCCGCAGACCACGCGCTTCGTCACCGAGCCCCCGGTCCCGGCGGAGGGCGACTTCCAGCTCGCGATCCCGCCGGTGCTCGTCGAGCGTCGCGGCGGCATCGCGACGACCGCCGTGTTCCCGCTCTTCTATCTGCGCGAGTCACCCGACACGTCGGAGCTCGTGATCCCGCCGATCTACCACCGCGAGGGCGTCGAGCAGGGCGACGTCGTGTTCCCCGCGTTCTGGTGGTTCCGCGGGCCGCAGTGGCACACGCTGATCATCCCGCCCTTCTGGCACCACGACTCGCCGGAGGGCCACGACATCGGCGTCGCGCCGCTCTTCATGTCGGGGCGCCACCAGCGCTCGTACTACCACGTCATCCCGCCGCTCCTGACGGTCGGCTGGGGGGACGAGGACGAGGACTACCTCTTCGCCGGCGCGCTCTTCTACCGACTGCGCATGCGCGACGAGGAGCGCTGGGGCGTCTTCCCGTTCCTCTGGTGGAACGACACGCCGAACGAGCAGTACCAGTTCGTCGCGCCGTTCGTGTTCCGCCACCACAACGCGCGCACCGAGCAGACGCTCACGATCGTCCCGCCCGGCTTGTTCTATCTGAGCGAGCAGCCGCGCGAGAGCTGGTGGGGCATCGCCGGCCTCCTCCATCACGACGAGGGCCCGGGCTTCCACTCCACGACGATCCCGCCGCTGCTCTTCCACTTCAGCGAG
This sequence comes from Sandaracinus amylolyticus, assembly GCF_000737325.1. NCBI lineage: Bacteria > Pseudomonadati > Myxococcota > Polyangiales > Sandaracinaceae > Sandaracinus > Sandaracinus amylolyticus. The sequence continues at coordinate 4,066,062 of NZ_CP011125.1, read as the reverse complement.
GATCCGAACGCGTTCCGGCTCACGACGCCGCTCTTCGCGTACATCCGCGAGCGCGACTCGGAGACGCTCGTCACCTGGCTGTACCAGATGCATCGCGGCGCGACCGAGGCGGACATGGTCGCCCCGCTCTTCTTCTGGATCCGCGATCCGCGCGATCGCAGCGAGACGCTCGTCATCCCGCCGCTGCTCTTCGCGCGATGGACGAGCCCCGCGTACGCCAACACGATCGTCTTCCCGTTCTTCGCGCACTTCGACGAGTACGGGCGCCATCAGACGTGGATCACGCCGCTCGTCGCGAACACGCGCGACCTCGAGCACGGCGACGAGACCACGTGGATCGCGCCGACCGTCCAGATCTCGCGCTGGCGCGACGGCGAGGCGTTCAACATCCACCCGCTCTGGTACTACGAGCACGTCCCGTCGCACCGGCACTACGTGTTCGCGCCGTTCTGGTTCGACTTCGAGCAGTACGAGCGTGGCGATCGCTACACCGTCGCGTTCCCGTTCTACTGGCGCTTCCGCGAGGGCGTGACCGAGACGCAGCTCTTCCTGAACACGTACTTCCGCCGTCGCGAGTGGCGCAACGAGCAGCGCTGGGAGTACGAGTTCCACTTCGCGCCGCTCTTCGACTACGGCCAGACCAGCGCGGGTGAGCACTGGTGGCGCGTGCTCTACGGCCTCGTGGGCTGGGAGCACCGCAATCGCCACGACCGCCTGTGGCTCTTCTACATCCCGATCGACTTCGGCCACGCGCCGATCCAGCCCGCGGAGCCGCGCCCCGAGCCCGCGAGCGAGAGCGCGCTGTCGATCCCGACGTACACGCTGCAGTAGCGGGCGCCCGATCGTTCGCGTCGGGCGTGCGCGGACGTCAGCGCTTCGGCGTCGGGCCGCGCACCGGAGGGCGCTCCTCGTCGAGCGCGCGCTCCTGCTCCGGCGTCATCGTCGGCGGCGCCTCGCTGGGCGCGGTCGGCGGCGCGTCCCCGCCGCTGACGATGCTCACCCCACCCTGCGGCGCCGGCGCGAGCGCCGGCTGCGGCGGCGCGTACTCGCCCGGCGCGAAGTCGACGTACGTGTAGTGGTAGCCGTCGCCCACGCCGCTCGTGACCTGCGGCGCCACCGACGCGCGCATGTACATCACGAGCACCATGTCGCGCCCGCGGCGCTCGAGGCGCGCGCGCCGCACCGGCGTCTGGAAGTGCTGCGTCTCCAGCCAACGCGCGGAGTTCGCCAGGTGGATCCCGGTGTTCGGGAACACGATCTCCACGCGCTCCGGCGTCGTGTGCACGCGCGTCGTCACCGCCGCGGTCGTCTGCACGAAGAAGCGCGAGCTCCCGTCGGCCTGCATCTGGAACCCGGGCCACGTGAGGATCGCCGCGCGCGCCCGCCGCGCCGCGCCACGCCGCGCCAGACGCCCCGCGGCCGGCGGCGGCTGCGCCCCACCGGGCACCACGCCCTCGTAGCCCGAGGCCGGACGCTCCTGGGCGCGCGCCGCCGCGGGCACGACCAGCAGCAGCGCGCACGCGAGCGCGAGACGGAGGAGGCGTCGCACGGAACGATCGTAGGCGAGCGCTCACCATCGGCGCAAAGAACGTGCACCGGCGGCTGTTACAGTACGCGCGATGTCGGCCGACGCGGCGCTGCGGTGGACGTGGTGCGCGATCTACGGATTCGCGGCCGTGTACTACCTCGCGCTCTGGGCGCGCACGCATCGCCGCGATCCCGAGCACGCGTCGTACGCGTGCATCTGCGCAGGGCTCGCGATCCACGCGGCAGGCGCGGCGCTCCTCTGCGACGCCGCCACGCTCTCCGCGGGCACGCTCGCGGTGCGCCTGCAGTACGCAGGCTCGATCGCGGCGAGCGCGTTCTTCGTCGACTTCACCTCGCACCTCGTCGAGCGCCCGCGCCGGCGCGTCGTGCTCGCCGCGTACGCGGTCGCGGCGCTCGGCCTCCTGCTCGACGTCACCGGACGCCTCGTCGACCCCGCGCGCTCCACGCTGCACGCGCCGATGGCCACCGATCTGCCGCGCGTCGCGATCGAGCCGTCGCTGCGCGTCGAGGGCATCGTCGTGCTGGTCGTCAGCATCGCGTTCGGGCTCGTCGCGGTCGCGGCGCTCGTGCGCTCCGCGCGACGCGATGCCGACGCGCGCCTCGTGCTCGTCGGCGTCGTCATCACGTTCGCCGCCGGCATCCACGACATGGTCGTGCACGGCCTCGGGCTCGGCAGCCAGTACGTCGCCGAGCACGCGGGCCTCGCGCCCTCGATCGCCGTCGGCATCGTGCTCATGCGTCGGTTCGTGCGCGCCGCGCGCGAGCTCGAGCAGCGCACCGACGAGCTCGCGCGCAGCTACGACGAGCTCCGCCAGACGCAGGAAGAGCTCGTTCGCAAGGAGCAGCTCGCCGCCGTCGGCGAGCTCTCCGCCGTGATCGCGCACGAGGTCCGCAACCCGCTCGCGATCCTCAAGAACGCCGTCTCGAGCCTGCGCCGCCCGACGCTCACGCACGTCGATCGCGGCGTGCTCCTCTCGATCCTCGACGAGGAGACCGATCGCCTCAACCGCCTCGTCCGCGATCTCCTCGCGTACGCGCGCCCGGTTGCGCCCAAGGGCAGCTCGGTCGAGGTCGAGCCGCTGGTCACGCGCGCGTTCGAGCTCGCGTGCGGCGGACGTCGCGAGCACACCGACGTGCACCTCGAGCTCGAGCTCGACGGCGCGCCGTCCGCGGTGCTCGGCGACGCCGAGCTCCTGCGCCATGCGATCGTCAACGTGATGGACAACGCGCTGCAGGCGATGGGGCCCCGCGGTCGCCTGCGCGTCGAGGCCACGCCCACCGCGCTCGACGCGCGCCCGGCGATCTCGCTCGCGTTCACCGACACCGGCGAGGGCATGGACACGCTCGTGCGCGCGAAGGCGCTCGATCCCTTCTTCACCACGCGCCCCGCGGGCACCGGCCTCGGCCTCGCGATCGTCGATCGCGTCGTGAAGAACCACGGCGGCACGCTCTCGATCGAGAGCGCGCCCGGCGCCGGCACCACCGTCACCCTCACGCTCCCGGCGGTGAGCGCGTGATCCCCACGAGCGCCGTCGTCTGCCTCGCCACCGCGGGCGTCTACCTCTTCGTCGCGGCGCACTTCGGCGGGCTCTGGGCGATGCGCCGCAACACGCGCGAGCACGGCCTCTTCGCGGTGCTCTGCGTCGTGCTCGCCGCGTTCGCGCTCGGCGTCGCGTGGCAGCGCACGACGCAGACCGTCGCCGAGGCCGTGCCCGCGCAGATGCTCATCTTCACGTCGGTCTCGCTCGCGATGGCCGCGTACGCCGCGTTCTGCGAGCAGGTCGGCGGGCGCGGCCTCGCGGTGCCCACGCCGACCCCGGTCGAGCGCCTCGCGTGGGTCGTCGGCGGCATCGGCGCCGCGATCACGCTCTCCGGGCTCTCGCTCGATCCCGCGGTGCCTTCGGTGCACTGGGACGGGCGCCTCACCTCGCACGGCGGCCACGCGATCCCGCAGCTCCTACCACTCGGCTGGGCCGGGCTCGTCGGAGGGCTCGCCGCGACCACCATCGCCGTCGCGCGGCTCGGGCGCCGTGCGCTCGCCGATCGCGATCTGCGATCGACCTTCATCGCGGCCTGCTTGCCGGTGCTCGTCGGCATCGCCGACGCGGTCGAGCGCGCGTACGGACCGGGCACGTCGATCGCGAGCGCGCTCGCGCCGCTCACCGCGGTCGTCGGGATCACGTGGGCGCTGCTCGGGCGCATGGGGCGCGTCGAGACCGAGCTCGCGGCGCGCACCGAGGAGCTCGCATCGAGCTACGACCGCGTGCGCGAGGCGCAGCAGGAGCTCGTGCGCAAGGAGCAGCTCGCCGCGGTGGGCGAGCTCTCCGCGGTCATCGCGCACGAGGTGCGCAACCCGCTCGCGGTGATCCGCAACGCGGTGTCGGGCCTGCGCCGTCCCGAGCTCAAGGCGGCCGACGTCGAGACGCTGCTCGTGATCCTCGACGAAGAAGCGGATCGCCTGAACCGCCTCGTGCAGGACCTCCTCGCGTACGCGCGGCCCGCGGAGCCGACGCCGGAGTCGATCGAGCTGCCGCGCATGCTCGAGCGCGCCGTCGAGCTCGCGCGCGAGGGCCAGTCGCACCGCAAGAACATCGAGTTCGAGCTGCAGTTCGACGAGACCGTCGCGAGCATCGAGTGTGACGCCGCGCTGCTGCGCCACGCGCTGATCAACATCGCCGATAACGCGATCCAGGCGATGCCCGAGGGCGGCACGGTCTCGGTGCGCGTGCGCGCGACCGAGCTCGACGGGCGCCCCGCCGTCGCGATCGACTTCCACGACGAGGGCGAGGGCATGGACACGCTCGTGCGCAGCAAGGCGCGCGATCCGTTCTTCACCACGAGACAGACCGGCACCGGCCTCGGCCTCGCGATCGTCGATCGCGTCGCGCGCGTGCACGGCGGGCGGGTCGAGATCGAGAGCCGCCACGGCCAGGGCACCACGGTGACGCTCGTGCTGCCGCGCCAGCGCGTCTCCCTGGCGCTGCCGGGCTCGTTCTCCTGACGTCACCTCTCGAGCGGGGTCGCTCACGCGTTCTCCTCGCGATGCTCGTGACGTCGTCTCGGGTGTTCCACCCGGTCGCGCGCGGATGACGACCGGCTCGTGGTCGTCGCGATCGCGAGCGGTGGGTCGCGCGAGCGCCGGTGGTCCACCGAGGACCATGCCGACTCCCTCGGTGGGAGTCCGGGGATCACACCGAGCGCTCGCGAGGATCGCTCGAGGGGACGAGCGCGGACCGCGCGCAGGACGAGCGCGGACCGCGCGCAGGACGAGCGCGGATCGCACGGTGGTCGAGCGCGGACCGCACCACCCTCCCAGCTCGTAGACGGTCGGCGCGGATGCGCGAAATGCCAGGAGAAACGCGCGATCTACGCGTCGCGATCGACGAAGATCGGGCTCGACCAGGCCATCTCGCCGTCGTCCTGCACGACTTTCGCGTACGCCCAGCCCGCCTCGAGCTCGCACTCGACGCGCGCGCGTGCGTTCGCACCACGCGCGGTCGCGATCACGCCGCGCGCGCTCACGATCGAGAGCTCGCGGATCGTGCTCGTCCCGATCGCCTCGGCCTCGATGCGCACCGGCGCGCTCGCGCGGACCTCGCTGCCCATCGGGAGCGAGCCGTTCGCGATCACGTCGAGCAGGATCGGCACGCCGCTCGTCGCGTAGCAGCGTCGCTCTCGAATCGCGTCGAGGATCGCGTCGCGCGTGCGTGCCTTCGCCTGCACCGCGGTGAGCCCGGTGCGAAACGGATCGCGCTTTCGCGCCACGCCGTGATGCCAGAGCAGGCCGTGTCCGTCGCTGCACGCGATGAAGCCGAAGCGATGACCGCGCCGCAGCACCTCCTCGACCATCTGATCACGCAGATCGCCGCGCGCGCCGAGCGGATGATCCGCGGTCAGGTAGCAGCCGTGGCAGGAGCAGATCTCCCAGACCGGCTGGCCGTCGGGATCGTGCGCGCTTTCGTCGGCGCCGGTCCATCCGACGTGATGCGGCACCGCGAACCCGCCGAGCGCCTTCACCGCGTCGACGAGCGCTTTGCCCTCGGGCACCACGTCGCGCGACACGATCGGCAGGCCGGTGCACGGCAGGTACACGACCTTGTGGCCGGGGCCCGGATGACGTCGACCGGTCCACTCGTAGGCGATCAGCGTCGCGAACGATCCGGGATCGTCGTGGCGATCCGCGACCGACTGCAGATAGCCCCACTCGCCGGGCCCGATGCGCTTGCCGAGGAACGACTCGTGATCCGTGAGCGCGACGAAGTCGTCGCCGTAGCCGTAGCGCGCGCGCAGATAGGGCTCGTCGGCGACGCCGCATCCGTCGGAGTGCGCGCTGTGCTGGTGGATGTCGCCGAAGAGCGTGGCGCGCGACCAGCGCGCCGCGGGATCGGGGGCGTCGGGCCGACGCGGCGCGTCGCGGCGCGGGCGTGATCCCTCGTGCACGACGCGCGCGGGCACGAGCGCGGGTCGTCCGCCGCGCGGCGCGTCGATCGCCTCGATCACGATGCCCTGCTTCTCGCGTCGCGCGGTGAGCGCGCGCCCGGCGCCGATCGCGCGCACCGCGACGCGACGCCCGCGACATCCCCAGCCTTCGTCGGCGCCCAGCGCGACGCGGGGGCCCCAGCCGCTCGCGTCGAGATCCTGACGGTAGAAGCGATGCGAGCCGCGACCGAAGAGCGCGATCGCTCCGTCGTCGCCGACGAGCATCGACGGGAGCTCGAAGCCTTGCTCCTCGCCCTCGCGGTCGCGATCGCGCTCGCGCATCGGCGCGGCGGGCTCGAGGACCTCGCCCTCGCGCGTCACGAAGCGCAGCGCGATCCACTTCACGACGTCGGGCGCGCCGTCGTCCTCGCGGAGGTCGTGGTGGAACGCGATCCACGCTCCGTCGTCCGTCGCGACGATCGCGGGCGCGGCGACGATCGCGCTCGCGTCCCACGCGATCACCGGGCCGCGCGATGCGCCCTCGACGATCACGCTTCCACGCGCGCCCTCGCGCACGATGCGCACGCGCCACGCGCCGTCGCGCGCTTCTTCTTCGCTGCTCGGCGCGTCGGCGACGCGCGGCGACGATGCGTCGTGCGTGAGGCCGGAGAGCGCGCTCGAGCGCAGCAGCTCGCGCGGCTCGGACGCGAGCTCGCCGTGCGCTTCGAGCGCGACGACGACGTGGGCCTCGCCCTGCTCGTCCCAGCGCAGCACGTGGAGGTCGGCGACCGAGCTCGCGCCCGGCGCGACGAGCCGCGGATCGCGCAGGTAGCGCCCTTCGCCGTGCGTCCAGAGGGCCATGTGTCTCCGATGTCACGCGGGCCCGAGCACGTCCACTTCCCGTCAGGTCGCGCGATCGGATCGTGGTACACCGGTGACTCCCATGTCGGCGGAGGCGATCGACGACGCGCTGCAGGTGCTGCTCGGACGACCGGAAGGGACACCGCCGCTGGCCGCGCTGCGCATCCGTCCTGCGACCGCCGAGGAGCTGCGCGAGAGCACGACGGGCGAGGTGATGCTCGGCGAGAGCCTCGCGGCGGACACGCTCGCGCCGATCGAGGGCGGCCTCTTCTGCGAGCGCATCTTCGGCTCGCTCGGCGCGGCGGAGCCGACTCGCGCGGCGTACCTGAGCGTGCTCGAGCCGCCGCTGATCCGCGCGCGCGAGGACGACGTGCTGCCGCCGCGCGAGCGCCTCGAGCGCTTCGGACGGATCACGCTGGCGGAGCCGATCGATCATCCGCTGCTCACGCGCGCGTCGTGGAGCGAGCTGCTCGGCGAGGCGGGGCTCGAGTCGTGGCCGCTCGAGGTGCTGCCGGTGCTGCCGCCCGATCTGCGCGCGGTGGTGCCGGTGGAGGGCGGCGAGCGGATGCGCTTCGCGGTGAGCGATCTGCACGAGCTCTACCGCGAGGTGATCCAGGCGAACGCGCGGCTCGCGCGCGTGAAGCAGCTGCGGGTGCCGCCGAGCGTGCTCGAGGTGGAGCAAGGGAGGCTCGCGGTCGCGATCGCGCAGCTCTTCGACAACGCGTCGACGACGACGCCCAAGCTCGGCCCGGCGGGCCGGCCGCTGATGGGCATCCTCGGGATGCTCGCGCATCCGTCACGACCGCTGTGGGGGACGCTCGCGGAGCTCGACGGGATGGTCGCGCGCGGCGTGGTGCGCACGTTGGCGCCGCCGCTGGCGAAGCGGAGCCTGCTGGTGCTGTGGCAGCTCCGAGGGCTCGCGCTGATGATCGACATCGTGGCGGAGCCGCCTAGCGACTCTGGGGTCGCTACGGTCCACTAGACACGCGAGCAGGCCGAGCGATCAGATAGCCCTGCCCCAGCTCGCACCCGATCTCGAGACACACGTCGCGCTCGCCCTGCGTCTCGATCCCCTCGGCGAGCACTCGGATCCCGAGGTCGCGCATCACGCGCGTGAGCGCCGCCACGAGGTCGCGACGCGCCGGGCTCTGATCGATGTCGCGCACCAGCGAGAGGTCGAGCTTGATGAAGTCGGGCGGCACCTCCGCGAGCTCGCGCAAGCGCGACTGCCCCGCGCCGAAGTCGTCGTACGCGATCTCGATCGCGCGCTCGCGCAGTCGCTCGCGCAGCCGGCCCATCGCCGAGAGATCGGTGATCGTGCTCTCGTGGATCTCGATCACCGTCAGCCGCCCCCGGCCCACGCGCTGCGACGCCTCCGCGAGCGCGTCGATCAGCGAGTCGTCCTCGAGCTCCGCGGGATGCACGTTGAGGAAGAACCGCAGCCCGTCGCCCGCGAGCAACGGCGCATCCGCGAGCTGCACCTCGCGCAGCAGACGGCTCAGCTCCGCAGCACGTCCCTGCGCCTCCGCGCTGCGGAAGAGCTCGCCGATCGATCGTGGCGGCTCACCGATCTCGCGCGGCACGTCGCTACGACCGAGGCACTCGTAGCCGCGCAGCGCGCCGGTCGCGAGATCGACGATCGGCTGGAACACCGCGTGGACGCGACGCTGCGAGATCGCGAGCGCCAGGTCGCGCACGCCCACGAGCTCACCGCCGCTCGTGCCGAGGACCGTCGCATCGTCGCGCTGTGACGTCGCGCGCCCGAGGTGGAACGAGAACGAGCGGTTCGCGACGTGCACCACGTCGCCGGGTCGCAGCCTCCGGGGCTCGGTCACGCGCTCGCCGTTGACGAACGTGCCGTTGCGGCTGCCGAGATCACGCACGACCCACGTGTTGCGGCGACGATCGATCTCCGCGTGCTCCTTCGAGACGCGCGTCGAGTGGATCACGAAGTCGGCCTCGGACGCGCGCCCGATGCGGAACGGCAGCCGCTCGAGCGTGATGCGGATCGGATCCTCGTCCTCCGCCGCGCGGTGCTCGAGCCAGGGCACCGACTCGCCCGTGTCGTCCGCCTCAGCGTCGCTCACGCGGCCCATTCTAGTGCGTTTTCCGGGTGGACGTCGCCACCGTGACGCGCCCCGACACCCACGTCGGATGGATGCGCAGAGGACCGCCGCGCACGCGCAGCCACGCGAGCGTGAGCACGATGCCGAGCATCATCGCGCCGAGCCCCTCGAGGCCGGCCTCGGGCCCGAACGCGCCGCCGGTCGCGACGTCGGGGCCGAGCTCGTCGCGGCGCAGGATCGCCCCCTCGTCGAGCCACGTCTGCCCGCTCACCTGCATGCCGAAGAGGTTCTGGAACAGGTTCCACCCGAGGTGCGCGCCGATCGGGATCGCGAGATCGCCCTGCACCACGAGCCCGAGCACGAGGAAGAGCCCGCCGAACGCGATGTACGCGGTCGCGATCACGCTCGCGTTGGGGTTCATCGCGTGCGCGACGCCGAAGACGAGCGACGAGATCACGACCGCGATCGTGATCGCGACGTCGGGTCGCACCGCGCGCGGCAACATCTCGCGCAGGTTCGGCACCGGATAGCCGCGGAACACGACCTCCTCGATCAGCGCGACGGCCACGAACACCGTGAGCGTCGAGCCGAACGCCGGCGCCGCGGCGACGAGCGCGTCGTCGGTCTCGTGTCGGAGCGCGTAAGCGCCCCAGCCGAGCGCGAGCTCGAGCCCAGCGATCGCGCCCATGCAGATCGCGCCGAGCACCACGCCGAACAGCACGTCGACGAGGTACCCGCGCCGTGGCGAGAGCCCGATGTCGCGGATCGGTCGACGATCGAGCGCCCACGCGCAGAACGCGCCCACCGCGATCACGCCGAGCACCTGCGCGGAGAAGCCGACTGCGCGCGCGCCGAGCGACCCGCCGAGCCACGACCCGAGCATCGAGGTCGCGAAGAGCACGACGAGCACGAGCACCGCGAAGATCGCGAGGCGCACGAGCGCGCGGAAGCGTCGCTCTTCGGCGTTCCAGATCGGCCACGCCGCACGCGCGAGGAAGGACACGCGCGCGAGCATAGACCCACGCGGCCCGATCGACCCGTGCTCAGCCTCTGCGGAGCTGCTCGAGACGCGTCAGGCGCGCGAAGTCGGGGCTCGGGCCCGCGCCCGCGTGCTGCGATCGGAACCACGCGAGGTAGCCGTCGAGCACCGCCTTCGCGTCGGGGAACGCATCGAGATCGACCTCTTCGATCCGATCGATCACGTCGTCGCTCAGCATCATGCCCTGGCGGCGATGCAGCGTGAGCACCCACGCGACCCACTCCGAGCCGCCGACGAGCCGCGCGAGGCGCACCGCGAACTGCGCGATCATCGACACGTGCGCGGGATCGAGGCGCTCGCCCGCCGCGAGTCGCTCGTCGACCTCCTTCGCAGCGCGACGCATGAGCCGCTCGGCCTCGAGCGCCTTGCCCGACGCGAGCGCGCGCTCGATGACCTCGCCGAGCAGCTGGAACGTCCAGCTGCGCTTCGGCTCGACCATCACGCCGCTCATCGTGTCCTCTTCGCTCGCGGGCGGCGCACCGCAGTGCGGGCACTGCGGAGAGCCCTCGGGGTACGGCGTGTTGCACGAGTGGCAGACGCGCATGTAGCCCGTCGGACGCGCCGCGCGCTGCTCCGCGCGCACGACCGCGAAGACGAGCTCCTGCGTGCCGATGCGGATCCGATCGCCCTCGCGCAGGACCTGCTCGCCCTTGATGAGGCGACCGTTCACGCGCACGCCGTTGCGGCTCCCGAGGTCCTGCACCGTCGCGGTGTCGTCGTGGATCACGACGCGCGCGTGACGACGCGAGATCAGCGGATCTTCGATGGTGATGTGACAATCCGGGCTGCGGCCGATCACCACCTCGGGGCCGACGAGATCGAACTCCTGTAGTAGGAATCGCAGCCGAAAACGGGGCACAAGCACCTCGAGCGCGGCCTGCAGGATAGTGCAGCGCGACTTCAGGGGTAAAGACGAAAACCCGCGCGGAACACCGCGCGGGTCTCGTTCTTCGCTCTGATGCGTCGCGTCAGAGATCCATGCCGGCGAACGGATCGTCGGGATCCCCACGGCGCTGCGACGAGCTCGATCCGCTCGACGACGAGCCCGAGCTCGACGACCCCGATCCGCTCGACGACGTCGTCGACGCGGTCGTCGCCGCGCCTTCGGCGGGCGCGTCCTGACGACGACGGATCTGACCGGTGATGCGATCCGCGACGTCGGCGTGGCGATCGCTCGCGCTCTCGCTGCCGCCGGGCTGCGCATCCTCCTCGCGCGTCACCGACTCGACGAGCGCGTGGCCCTCGCCACCGCGCTGCACGGTGTGCGTGCGCAGCTGCGGGAGCTGCTGCAGCGTCGCCTTGTCCTCGAACACCAGGCAGAAGAAGCCGTAGAAGCGCGTCTGATCGATCGCGCGAAGGCGCGTCGACGCGTCCTGCCACTCGATCCACTGCGAGGGCGCCCTGCCCTCGACGAGCGCGCCGCTGCGCTGCACGCCGCGACCGAAGCGCCCCTGGATCGCCTCCGAGAACTGATCGAACGTCGCGCCCGCGAACACCGCCGCGTCGAACGCCTGGTACACCTTCCACAGGCGATCGTTGATGAAGAAGTAGAAGCGCTGCGAGTGCGTGGCCTCGTCGCGCCAGAGCATCATCGACTCGTTGTTGCCGTGCGTGAACTCGTCGCGGATGAAGGCGGTGTCCCAGCCGCTCGCCTGACCGCGGAAGCGCACGTAGCTCGAGCGGAGACGGCGCGTCTCCTCCTGCATCTGACCGCGCAGGCGATCCTCTTGGATCGCGTCGGTGCGCGCCGCCTTCTGGAGGCGCTCGCGGTAGCCCGTCTCCACCTGTCCCTTGAGGTGGTTGAACGTCTCCTCGGGGGTCATGCCCCAGCGGAGGTCACCGAGCGCCGGTGCGATGGCCGCGCTCTGCGGTGCTTCTTCGGGCGCTGCCGCCGCCGCGCCGCGACGGCTGCCTCGACCTCGACGCCCGCGCTGCGCCTCCGCGTCCTCCGCCACGAAGAGCGATGCCGCGATGCTCGCGACGCAGCTGACGAGCGCGAGACCGACCAGAAGCTTTCGACGATGCGACCGCATCCCGTCCTCCGTCGCTCGCGGCGGTGAGTCCGCGAGCCGCAAACACCTGGGCGCGGCAGCATACACGCCGTCGCGCGCGTGAAACAGTCCCGTGCCCGCGTCGGGCCTGCGACGAGGCACACGCGGACGTGATTCATCGGACCCGCGAGCGACCGCGGTCTTGGCCGCTCAGTTCCCGAGGCCGCCGACGGCGCCGCCGAAGAACGGGAACAGGTTCGCGAGGTCCTCGTCGTCGAAGCGCAGCATCGCGCCGAGGAAGATGTCGACCGTCCTCTCGTTCAGGAAGTCGTCGACACCGCCGAGGATGTAGAGGCTCGACACCAGCTCGAACGACGCGCGGACGCGCACGCGCGGGAACTGCGAGTACCCGAACTGGAAGATGTCGGCGTTGATCTCGAGCCGCTCGTCGAAGAAGTTGAGGTCGACGCCGAGGCCGCCGCTCGACTCGAGGATGCCGAAGCGGAACGTCGCGAAGTAGACGCGCTGCGCGAGCATCAGCGTGAAGACGAGCTGCTCGGTCGTGGTGATGCGCGTCTCTTCGTAGAACTCGGGCTCGCCGTCGGGCGGCGGGCTGCGCCGCACCTGCGTCGTGGTGATCTGCGTGCGCCCGCGCGGATCGTCGATCAGCTGCACGAGGAAGTAGCGGCCCTCTCGCGGGAGGATGCGGATCGAGAAGTAGTTCTTGAACGTGTTCGCGAGGAAGTTGTACTCGCTGCGCAGCTCCATGATCGTGCGCAGGCGGACGAAGCTGCCGAGCACGTCGCTGACGCCCTCGACCGTCGTCTCGACCTCGTCGATCAGGTGCTCGTCGGTGGTGAGACGACCGAGCGTGCCCTCGCCCGCCGCGGTGCGCTCGGTGATCTCGCCCACGTCCGCGAGCACCAGCTCGAGCTGCTCGCTCGCGCGATGGATCGACGCGATCGTGTCGTCGACCTCGCCGACGCCCTGATCGATGTCGGCCTGGTTCGCCTCGACGACCTCGCGGATGTCCTCGGTGACGCGCTGGATGTCGCGCAGGATCTCCTCGAGCAGCGGGCGCGCGTCGGCCGTGATCGCCTCGATGTTCTGCAGCGTCGCGCCGACCGACTCCTCGTTCGCGCGGATCGTGCGGTTCACCGCCTCGAGGGCCTCGGATAGGTTCCGCAGCGCGCTGGCCATCTGTTGGCCCGCTTCGTCGGTGCCGAAGCTCCGTTCGAGCTGCGCGGACACGGCGCGCACCGAGCTCGCGATCGCGCCGACGTCGGTCATGATGTCGCCCATCCCCGGCGTCTCTTCGACGACCATGATCTGGTCGCCGTCCTCGAGGCGCGGCTGGGTCGCGGTGCCGGGGTGGATCGCGAGCAGGTACTCGCCGAGCAGCGAGGCCGAGACGCGACGCACGCTCGCGTCCTCGTAGAGCTCGACCTCGTCGTCGATGACCATGTCGACGCGCGCCTGCGCGCCCTGGAGCGTGATGCGCTCGATGCGACCGACGGTGATGCCCGCGATCGTCACGCGCGACTTCGTGATGAGCCCTTGGGCGTCGTTGAAGAGCGCGTAGACGCGGTAGCCGCCGCCACGCGTGCTCGACTCGTCGACGGCGCGATAGACGAGGAACGCGGCGACGAGCGCGGCGACGACGAGCGCCCCGACACGGGCGGCTTTCAGCTGATCGCGCATGCGGGAAGGAAGCGGGGCAACTCTATTCTACTCCGCACCGATCGTCGCCTTTGCGCGCGCGCGCGACTCGAGGAGGTGCAAGATCGCCGGCAGCGCGAGCAACGAGGAGATCACGCACGTCACCTCGCCGAGCGACATCGCGAGGCCGAACGAGTTGAGCGCGCGGTTCGCCGACGTGTAGAGCGACACGTAGCCGATGAGCGTGGTGAGCGAGCAGAGGATCACCGCGCCGCCGGCGCCCTCCAGCGCCGCGCGCGCCGCGACCACACCGTCGCCGCCGTGCGCCTCCTTCTCCTCGAGGAAGCGCTTCACGTAGTTCACGCCGTACTCCACGCCGATCCCGAAGGTGATCGGGAACGCGATCATGTTCAGGAAGTGGAGGCGCGCGCCGGTCGCGGCGAGCAGCCCGATCATCCACAGCACGCCCGCGAACATCGAGACGAGCGCGAGCGCGCGCTCGCGCTGACGCCGGAACGTGAAGAGCAGCAGGACGATCGTCGCGACGAACGACGCGCCGATCGCCTGGGGGCCGTCCTCGAAGATCGTCTGCAGCAGATCGCTGAACACCACCGCGACACCGGCCACCGCGGGGCGCGCGCCGCGCTCGGTGCGCACCGAGCGCACGGCGGTCGACCACGCGATCATGTAGCGACCGTCCCAGGTGTCGCGCCCCTCCGCGTGCTCGACGAACACCAGGCGACCGAGCGTGCCGTCGCGCTCCATGAACGGACGCGACACGCTCGTGGGCAGGTCCTCGGGGCGCACCGGAGCGATGCGCTCGGGCGGCACGTGCTCGTCGATCTGACGCTGTCGATCCGCGCTCACGTGGGGCCGCACGTCGAGGAGCAGGCGCCGCAGCTCGGCGATCACCGGACGCTTCGCGTCCTGATCGCGCGGCATCAGGTCCTCGATGGTGCGCACCGCGCCGATCACGTTCGGATGGTTCTCGCCGTAGCGCTCGAGCTGCGCGCGGAGCGACGCGACGTCGTCGCGGGTGGGCGCGAGGATCGCGAGCGCGCTGCCGGTGCGCGTCTCCTCCACGGTCTCGCCCATCCACGCGTTGATCTGCGCGACGCGGCTCTCCTCGCCGCGCTCCGCCTGAAGATTGCGGAAGTCGTACTCCAGCGGATCGCCCGCGATCGCGAGCCCGACGCCGATCGCCGAGACGAGCGAGAGCAGCACGCACACGACCAGCGTCGCGCGCGGCCGATCGAGCGCGAGCTTCGCGAAGAGCACCCCGTACACGCCCTTGAGGCGCTTCTCGCGGTCGCGGAACACCATCGGACGCCAGCGCTCGCTGATCACGACGAGCACCGGGAGGATCGCGTACGCCGCGACCCAGCAGAGCAGCATCCCGAGCGCGCCGATGAAGCCGAAGTCGCGGAAGCCGCGGTAGTCCGTGACGAGCAGCGAGCCGTACGCGAGCGAAGCCGCGAGCGCCGCCGCGAAGGTGCCCGCCCACGTGCCTTCGTGCGTGGCGCGGATCGCGCCGACGACGTCGCGACCCGCGCGCCGCTCCTCGAAGTAGCGACCGAGCCACATCACGCTCGAGTTCACGCCGTTGCCGACGATGATCGAGCCGAGGAACGCGCTCGACGCGTTGAGGTAGTCGACGACGAGCTCGGCCGCGGCGAAGGTCACGAGCGTCGGCGCGACGAGCGTGAGCAGCAGGAGTACCGCGGCGCGCCACCGCATGAAGAAGACGAAGATCGCCGCGAGCATCAGGACGATCGTGACGATCGTCGAGCTCCGCACCGCTTCCTCGAGCGCCTCGTTCTCCTCGCGGACGTCCATCAGGTCGCCGCCGTAGTCGATGCGCAGCGCGTCCGACTCCCATCCCACACTCGTACCCGCGCTGCGCGACGCGCTCGCGCGCGTGCCTCGGATGTCGTCGGCCTCGCGCTCGATCGCCGCGATCAGCCGATCGATCGCGCCGCTCTCGCCACCGCGGATCCCTGTGCGCACGAAGACGAAGACGATCGGCTCCTCGGGGTGCTGGTAGAAGCCCTCGGGGAAGCGATCCATCGCGCGCCGCGCCTCGTCCGCGTCGCGCTCGATGCGCTCGATGACCGCCTCGGGATCCGGCGGCGCGTCGTCGCCGAGATCGATGAAGAACGGGTTCGCGCGCGCGCGCTCCCAATCGAGCCGCTCCTGCAGCGCGTCGCGGATCGCCACGAGATCGTCGAGGTCCGCATAGAGATGGCGATGCTCCGAGACGAAGCGCTCGAAGTCCGCGACGTTCCAGTCGACCGACGCGACCTGGAGCGCGTCCATCGCCTCGATGCGCGGCGCGAGCGCGCGCGCGAGCTCGCGCGCCTCGCGCACGTCGGTGCCCTCGCTCGCCGTGATCGCGAGCGCGAGCGTCGACGTGCCCCCGAAGCGCGCGCGGATCTCGTCGAGGTCGCGCACCGCGGGCGCGTGCTCGGGCAGCAGCGCCTGGAAGTCGCTGTCGAGCTCGAGCTCCGAGACGAGCGGGAGCGCGCCGAGCGACAGGAGCAGCGCGACGACCGCGAACGCCCACGGCCGCGCGTGCTGCGCGCGCGCGAGGCGCGCCCAGCTCATGGCGCCCTCAAGGCTCGACCGTCGCGCCGTCGTCGACGGCGACGTCGGCCGGGCTCGCCTTCCAGAGCGCGCTCACGATCAGGCACGTCCCAGCGAGCGAGAACTGGCAGATGCGCGCGACGAGCGCGATGCCGATCGCCCGCGCGGCTTCGTTCTCGAGCCCGAGCGCAGGCGCGAACAAGCGATACGCGCCCTCGGTGATGCCCACCTGGTTCGGCACCATGTCGCCCATGCCGGCGCCGACGAGGTGGATGCCCTGCGAGACGAGCGCGCTCACGATCGTCAGCGAGCCGCCGACCGCGAGCAGGATGAGCCCGTACTGCAGCGTCTGGAACACGCGACCGATCGCGGTCGCGACGATCGCGGGCGACCACGGCGTGTCCTGACGCAGCGCCGCGTCGAAGCTCGTGCCGTGCGCCGCGAGCATCGGCACGCGACGCCCGAGCCACTCGCCGAGCGACGACTTGCGGCTCGCGAGCACGATCGCGCCGCCGATCACCGCGGTGATCAGGCCGTTGCCGACGATCGCCCAGAACAGCGGGCTCTCCGCGACGGGCATGTCGACCGCGAGCGCGACGCCGATCGCGCACGGGATCGAGATGATCGTGTTGCCGAGCAGCGTCGCGGCCTGCAGGCGCGTCGCGGCCGCGGCCGCGCGCGCCGCACCCCCGACGTACGGCGAGAGCCCCGCCGCGCGCGCGACCTCACCGCCCGCGCGCCCCGCCGGCAGGAGCTGCATCACGCCGTACTGCAGGAACGCGGTGCGCACCCAGACCGCGGTCGGCACCCGCCGTCCGCGCTCGCCCATGAGCCCGCGCAGCGCGACGACGTCCATGCCCATGAAGCAGCACTCGAGCAGCACGATCAGCGGGATCCACGGACCCGCCTGCACGAGCGTCTCGAGCACACGATCGGGACCCGCCTCGCGCACGAGCAGCACGACGGCGGTCACGCCGAGCACGAAGAGCAACGCGCGCCCGATCCGCTTGATCCAACGCCAGCGCGCGCTCCCCTCCTTCTCCGTCGAGCCGGAGGTGATCGAGGGCGCAGCGGCGGGATCCGAGTCGGGCGCGCTCATCGTGACGTCGTCAGCCCTTCGCGACCTGCACGAGATCGGCGCGGTGCTCCCAGATCTTGCGGAACGCGTCGGCGTACGCATCGACGGTCGCCGCGTCCTGCGCGATCAGCGGGCACGTCTGCGAGAAGAGCACGATCGACGAGTCGAGCAGGCGACGCGACGTCGGGAAATTCTCGGGGCGATAGTTCGCCTTCACGCGATCGACGTCCCCCGCGCTCCACGGGAAGCCCTTCCCGTAGCCGCGCAGATCCTGGAACACCGGGTACGCGGGCATCGGATCGCTCTGCCACATCACGACCTCGGCGCCCTCGGCCGCGAGCGCCTTGCGCACCGCGTCGCGCATCTCGGTCGGGCTCAGATCGACGCCCGCCGCGACGGGGTCGATCCATACGCGGTACTTATGGAACACCGTCGTTCGATTCGCGGGAACGATGGGAGGCGTGACGCCCGGAAGCTGCGCGAGCGCCTTGCCGAGCCGCAGCCCGTTCTCCTGCGCACGCGCGGTGCGCTCGGGCAGCTTGCGCAGCTGCGCGCGCGCGAACGCCGCCATCATCTCGTTGCCGCGGTACATCGAGCCGATGCCCGTCGACACGTGCGTGCTGCCGTCGAGCGGACGCTCCGCGTTCCACTTGCCGGTGCCGACACGCGCGAGGTTCTGCGCGAAGTTGCGGATCTTGTTCGCGCGATCGAGCGCGTCCTCGTCGTTCGTGACGTAGACGCCGCCCTCACCCGCCGACAGGTTCTTGCTCGACTGCAGCGAGAAGCCGCTGCCCGCGTCGTAGGTGCCGACCTTCTTGCCGCCGTAGGTCGCGCCGTGCGCCTGCGCCGCGTCCTCGATGATCGCGATGCCGCGCGGCTTCACCACCTCGGCGATCGCGTCGAGATCCGCGGGCATGCCGTGCACGTGCACCGGCATGATCGCCTTCGTCCGCGGCGAGATCGCGGCCTCGAGCTTCGACGCGTCGAGGTTCCCGTCCTCACCCACGTCGACGAAGATCGGGATCGCGCCCTGCGTCACGATCGCGAGCGCGGTCGCGACGAACGAGTACGCGGGGATGATCACCTCGTCGCCCTCGCCGATGCCGAGCGCGCCGATCGCGACCTGCAGCGCGCTCGTGCCCGAGTGCGTGAGCAGCGCGTGCTTGGCGCCCTGGAACGCGGCGAACTCTTCCTGGAATGCGCGGGCCTCGGGCGCTTCCGAGCCGCTCATCACACCACGATCGAGCACGGCCATGACGGCCTTGCGGCAGTCGTCGTCGACGACCGGCCACTTGCCGTGTCGACTCCGATCGATCACCGGCGACCCACCGAGAACCGCCAACTTGCTGCTCATCGAGAGACCTCGTTCCGGGCTGGAGAGACGAACGGGCCCGTCCACGATGACGCAGACGGGCCCGTAATTCACGGCGAGCTGCGGAGAGCTCGCCTCGTAGCGCTGACGGGATGCTCGCTCTGGGATCGACGTTCAGCCCGGAGCGAGGATCCCGCGCGGCGGTACGAGGAGACACCGGAGCGGAGCTCCGGCAGGGAATCCGATCACTTCTTGTCCGCGTGCTCGCGGCACCACTTCATGAGCATGCGCTCCTGCTCGAAGACGTCGTGCTCCGCCTTCTCGCCCTCGCCGGTGTACGGCGACTTGAAGTAGATCGAGAGCTGGCGCTGGATGCCCTTCTCGCCGCGCGCCTTCGCGACCTCGACGAGCCGGACCATGTCGAGGACCAGCGGCGCCGCGAGGATCGAGTCCTGGCAGAGGAAGTTGATCTTCATCTGCATCGGCACGCCGCAGAAGCCGCCGATGTCGATGTTGTCCCACGCTTCCTTCGCGTCACCGCGGGGCTTGTAGTAGTGGATGTGGACCTGGTGGTTCTCGACGCGGTAGCCGACGATCGAGTCGAGCACCGCCGCCTTCGACAGCACCTTGGTCTTGTTCGACGCCGGGTTGTCCAGCACGAGACCGTCGTTGTTGCCGAGGAAGTTGACCGAGTACCAGCCCACGACCTTCAGGTTGCGCAGGCGGAACATCGACGCGAGCGCCGTCTTGAGCAGCGTCTGGCCGGTCTTGCCGTCCATGCCGCAATAGGGATTGCGGAGCTCGTTCGCCTGCTCCTGCAGCGCCGGGATGTTCGTGAGCGACGGCGCGAAGTTGCAGTACGGGACGCCGAGCTTGTTCGCGACGTAGAAGTAGCGCATCGCGGGCGCGATCGCCGAGTGGTTCTCGTCGAGGCCCTTCTCGAACGCCGCGAGCGTCTTGTGGACGTCGAGGAGCTCCTGGTAGCGCTCGGTCGACGCGAGGTTGACCATCACGACGGTCTCGCAGTTGTTCGCCTTCTTGAAGTCCGTGATGGTCTTCTCGATGTGGGCGAGCTCCTCGCGGAAGTTCTTCACCTTGACGACGTTGTCGCCCTTCGCGTTCGCGGCGTACTCACCGCTGAACACGGCCGGCCACGGCTTGATCGCCTGGAGCTTGTCCTTGACCTGATCGAGCTGCGCGTCGGGGAGCACGCCGTGGTGCTTCGTGGCCGCGTAGACGTCCGAGAACTGCAGGTCCCAGCCGCCGAAGACGATGTCCTCGAGCGCCGTGAACGAGAGGTGATCGAGGATCTGCTCGCCGGGCGCGGGGTTGCCGGGCTCCGTGAGCATGCCGACGCGCGGCGCGAGGCCGCGGACCATCAGCTCCACACCCGCGATGACGGTGGAGGCGACGGCGCCGTTGACGCCGACGATCACGACTCCGAGCTTCTTACCCATGTCTTCTTCCTCTGTTCCTTCTCTCGCGTACTTCGTTCGTGTTCGCGGCGTCGAGTCTTCGCGAAGACCGCGGTCACCGGGAGAGCGAGCGGCGTGCTCGCGAAGGCCCGGGCGCAGCCTTTGGGTCGGCTGCGGCCCCGTGCTTGGCTCGAAAATCAGCTCTGGACGTAGGTGCGCAGGAGCTGCTTGCGCTCGTCGTCGAGGATGCGCGGGAACTTGCTCTGCACGCTCGTGTTCCCGATGTCCTTCATGAAGCGCTTCACCGAGCCGGGCGGCAGCGCGACGAGCTCCGGCGCGAAGATGCCGACGTCGTCCTTGCGGTGCTCGCGATAGACGCGGTTCTGCTGGCAGAGCCCCTCGTCGAACGCGCGGGCGAACGCCGCGAGATCGGCGGGCGCGTGGCCCGGCTCGAACTCGGCGAACAGCACGTAGCGCGAGCGCGCGGTGCCGTTCACGCCGACGTCCGCGGCGCAGCCGTAGTCGACGGTCGTCGCGGGGATCGCGGTGAGCGCGTGCTCGACGGCGCGCTGGATCTCGACGTGCGTCGTGAGCTCCTGCGTCGTCGACAGACAGCCGCTCACGCGGCCCGCGAACTCGATGCGATACGGATCGGTCGACGTGAAGCGCACGAGATCGCCGAGGCGATACGAGTAGAGCCCCGAGACCGTCGTGACGTGGATCGCGTAGAGCTTGTCCTTCTCGACGCCCCACAGCGGCACGCGGCGCGCCCACGGCCCGATGTTCGTCAGGTCGCTCGCGTCCTCGACCGGAACGAACTCGTAGAACACGCCGCGATCCGGGATCATCAGCATGCCGCGCTCACCGCTGTGATCGCTGCACGCGAAGATGCCGCCCTCGGTCGCGTTGTACGTGTCGACGAGCACCACGTCGTCGCGGCCCATGCGCTCGCGGATGACGGGCATGTACGGATCGGCGCTCACGCCGCCGCCGACGAGCACGCGGAGGTTCGGCCAGAGGTCGCGCACCGAGTCGGCCTTGCGACCGCGACGCGCCGCCGCCGCGAGCAGCTTGTCGAACAGGATCGAGAACCAGCAGGTCGTGCCCGCGACGGCGCGCACGTCGTGATCGAGATAGCGGTCCGCGATGCGCTCGAGCTTGTAGTCGTAGTCCGCGATCTCGCGGATCTCGGGCTCGGGGATCTGACAGACCTTGGTGAAGGCGGGCATCTTCACCGACTGCAGCGACGGGTTCGTCGTGATGAAGACGGGGCCTTCCTTGCGCATCGTCGTCGGCGGGAAGAGCCCGAGCGTGTAGCCGCTCGTGAAGTCGTCCTCGCCGCGCCAGACGAGGTAGCGGTACATCGAGTCCGCCGCGCTGCCGCGCTGGAACGCGACCTGACGCTCGGCGATCGGGAGGAACTTCGGCTTGCCCTTGGTCGAGCTGCCGCTCGAGTTGCCGAAGTACTTGATCTTCTCGGGGACGAGGATGCCCGTCTCGCCCGTGCGCATCGCCTCGAACGCCGGCGAGTGCGAGTCGTAGTCGCCGACCGGCACGCGCGCCGCGAACTGCTCCCACGAGCGAATGTCGGCGAAGCCGTGGCGACGACCGAACGTCGTGTTCCGCGCGTGGTCGACGATGCGGCGCAGCTGCTTGGTCTGCACCTCCTCGACGTTGCGCAGGGCGCGATCCCACAGCGCGACGCGCACGCGGGCGGCCATGAGGAGCGCCTGACCGACGCTGCGGGGATACGCGCTGCGCTTCAGCGTGCGCGACCCCTGGTGATCGACCGATCGCGTGCCCAGGTGGTGGCCGTTGCTCACCGTCGTCGTCCCGTGCAGTGAGGCCGAGACGGCGCTCGGACTAGACACCGCGCTCGGATCCGACACCGTGCTCGAACCGGACACCGAGCTCGAATCGATCGTGCTGCGTGCTTCCATCTGGCCCTCTCGGCTTGCTCTCTCCAGGCCCGGGCGGCGCGCGGGTCTAGCCTCACCGGCGCGAACGCGCCAACCGTCTCGGTCCTCTCGACGCCGCGCTCGAACCACGAGCGATCAGCGAAAATCCCAAGAATCAGGCCCGCAAGAAAGCGGGCGACTATCCCACTTCTCCGGGCCGCCGCAAGTGCGGCCCCGCCCGATGCTCGACACCGTCGATCGGCGGGAGCGACACGTCGCCCGCGAGCGCGCGCGACAGACGCGCGTGCAGCCGACCGTTGCTCGCGAGGATGCGACCGGCGTCGAGCGCGACCGGTGACCCGTCGAAGTCCGTGACGAGACCGCCCGCTTCGCGCACGAAGAGCGTGCTCGCGCCGACGTCCCACGGCTTCAGCCCGAGATCCCAGAACGCGTCGTACGATCCGTCGGCGACCATCGCGATCTCGATCGCGCTGGCGCCGCAACGTCGCACGCCGTGCGTCGCCGCGTCGAGCGCGAGGAACGCACGGTAGTTGTTGTCGCCGCGGCTCGCGCGCCAGGAGGGAAATCCCGTCGAGAGCAGCGCGTCGTCGAGGAGCGTCGTCTGCGACACCTGACAGCGCGCGCCGTTGCGGGTGACGCCGCCGCCGCGCGTGGCCGACCACTCGAGCGAGAGCGCGGGCGCGATCACGATGCCGACGACCGGCTCGCCCTCGTGCACCAGCGCCATCGAGACGCAGAAGAAAGGATGCCCGTGCGCGAAGTTCGTGGTGCCGTCGAGGGGATCGACGAACCACGCGAGCGCGCCGCCCTCCCCGCCGCCCTCTTCGCCGACGATGGCGTGCGAGGGGAAGCGCGCCGTCAGCTGCTCGCGGATGAGCGACTCGCTCGCGAGATCGGCGTCGGTGACGAGATCGCTGCGCGACTTCGACCGCACCTCGGGGGTGCCACGCCATCGGTCGGCGAGCACCTTCGCCGCGGCGCGGGCCACGGGCAGGGCGTCGCGGAGGATGGTGTCGAGGTCGTTCGCGTCGAGCGTCATCGGGGAGGTCGCGGCGCTCATCAGCAACGGGCGGGCCAGCGATCCGGACACGCGTACAGTGCTCGGAGGCGGGTCCCTTTTTCGGCTGATCGGCCGGAAATCGGTCCGTCGCCCTGCGAAGCGCGGGGTCCACAGTGTGAAACGGCGGCGACGTGGAGCCTGTCACACGCGAAACGCGCTACGCACAAGCGCGCAGCGTGCTTCGCACTTCGCATGTCCGAAGGCTTCGCCGAGCTCGCGATCCGTCGACCTCAGCGCTCGGCCAGCTTCGCCGAGCTCGCGATCGTTGATCTCAGCGCTCGGCCAGCTTCGCCGAGCTCGCGATCGTTGATCTCAGCGCTCGGCCAGCTTCGCCGAGCTCGCGATCGTTGATCTCAGCGCTCGGCCAGCTTCGCCGAGCTCGCAATCCGTTGATCTCAGCGCTCGGCCAGCTTCGCCGAGCTCGCAATCCGTTGATCTCAGCGCTGGGCCAGCTTCGCCGAGCTCGCGATCGTTGATCTCAGCGCTCGGCCAGCTTCGCCGAGCTCGCGATCGTTGATCTCAGCGCTCGGCCAGCTTCGCCGAGCTCGCGATCGTTGACCTCAGCGCTCGGCCAGCTTCGCCAAGCTCGCAATCCGTTGATCTCAGCGCTCGGCCAGCTTCGCCAAGCTCGCCATCGGTCACCCTACGGGTCGAGCAGCTTCGCCGAAGCCGTGAGCAGTCCGTGCGCGCGGAACCCAGGACTGGGAGTCCAGACGACTCGTCGTGACGGTCCGCGTCTCGCTCGCTACCCTCGCGCGCGATGATCTCCCGGCTCGGCGCGCTCGTTCTCTTCGTCCTCGCGCTCGGCTGCACCGAGGATCTCCAGCTGGGTGGGCTCTGCGCGTACGACAGCGACTGTCCCTCCGGGCTCGTGTGTGGCTTCGGGCGGTGCCGCGCGGAGTGCCGGCAGAGCGTGGACTGCGACCCGGGCGCGATGTGCCTCGTCGACGAGATGGGCGTGGGATCGTGCTCGGTCGTCGAGGACGTGTGCGAGCGCGACGAGCAGTGCCAGGGGGGCCTGCGGTGCGCGCTCGGGCGGTGCGTCGACGCATGCGAGGTCGACGGCGACTGCGCGCAGGGCGATCAGTGCTGGAGCGTGCCCTCGCTCGACATGGCGATCTGCGTGGACCCGCGCGCGCGGCCGGAGGCCGGTATGCCCGTCGAGCTCGACGGGGGCGCGGAGGTGCCCGACGCGGGCGTGGACGGCGGGCCGAGCGACGCCGGGATCGACGGCGGAACGTGCCGAGGGCCGGCGTGCGATCCGGTGCGGCGCGTCGCGCTGGGATGGCAGCACGCGTGCGCGGTGACCGAGTCGGGCCGCCTGTGGTGCTGGGGACGCGACGTCGCCGCCGAGGCCTCGGGCGTGCGCCCCGACGCGCCCGAGTGCGGGATCGAGTACTGCCGCGCGCGACCGGTTGAGGTGCTGCCCTTCGAAGAAGGGCGCGGCGCCGTCGATGTCGCGCTCGGCGACAGCTACTCGTGCGCGCTGATGGAGGACGGGAGCATCCAGTGCTGGGGCGGCGCGCGACCGACGCCCGAAGCGCTCACGCGCACGCCCGCCCTCGTCGAGCTTCCGCCCAACGGGGAGCCCGTGCGCGACGCGATCGCGATCCGCGCGGGACGGCGTCATCTCCTCTTCGAGCTCGCCGAGGGGATCTACGGCGCCGGAGAAGGAACGCGCGGCGAGCTGCAGGGCGCGGACGGGCCGACGCCGGTGCGCATCGACGATCGTCCGACGTCGAGCCGCTTCGCAGCGGGCGCGTTCTTCAGCTGCTCGGTCGAGAGCGGCGTCGCGTCGTGCTGGGGATCGAACCGCTTCCGTCAGCTCGGTCGCGCCGAGCCGATGCCGGCGGAGGGCGCGTTCGATCCGCAGCCGTCGCCCGTCGAGTCGATCGGGATCGGCGCGGTGGTCGATCTCGTGGTCGGGGGTCAGCACGCGTGCGCCGAGGACGCGGACGCGGTGATCACGTGCTGGGGCCACTCGCGCGACGCGTCGCCGACGCTCGCGGTGCCTGCGCGCGTCATCACCGGCGGCGCCGTGCTGCGCGATCTCGCGAGCGCGTCGAGCGCCGATCACCAGCTCACGTGCGCGCGCAGCGAAACGAGCCCGTCGCGCGCGTACTGCTGGGGGCGCCCCTCGTCGCCGAGCTTCTATCCTGCGGGCACCGTCGACACGACGCGCGCGGTCGCGATGTGGCCGTCGATGCTGGGCGACGTCTCGCAGGTCGCGACCGACGGCGCGACGGCGTGCGTGGTGAGCGGCGGAGACGTGCTCTGCTGGGGTGACAACTCGGCGGGTCAGCTCGCGCAGGGCGACGGCGCGGCGCACGACGGACCGGTGCGCGTCCGCTGGTGAGAGCGCGCGGCGATCGGTCCGCGAACCAGCGGACAATTCCTCGCTGAATCCGCCGCGCGCGCCCTTGCGGCGCGCGCGAGCGCCGTGCTAGGCAGCCCGACCGACGATGTTCGAGACCTTGACCAAGGGGTTCCGCGCCGCGCGGAACCGTCTCGCGGGCCTGACCGAGCTGAACGAGGAGAACCTCGAGCCGGCGCTCCGCGACGTGCGCCTCTCGCTGCTCGAGGCCGACGTCGAATTCGGCGTCGTGAAGCGTTTCCTCGGCCGCGTGAAGGAGTCGGTGATCGGCGAGACGATCACCAACGAGGTCGAGGCCAAGGGCAAGAAGATCAAGATCGGCCCGGCCGAGCGCTTCATCAAGGCATGCCAGGACGAGCTCGTCGGCATGATGAAGAGCGAGGGCCCGGCGCTCGTGCACGCCAAGGCCCCGCAGCCGACCGGCATCATGATGGTCGGCCTCCAGGGCTCCGGTAAGACGACCACGTCGGGCAAGCTCGCGCGTCTTCTCGAGTCGCAGGGGAAGAAGCCGCTCCTCGTCGCGGCCGACGTGCAGCGCCCGGGCGCGATCGAGCAGCTCAAGGTGCTCGGCGAGCGCCTCTCGATCCCGGTGTTCTCGATCCCCGGCGGTCGCCCCGTCGACATCTGCACGAAGGCGATCGACCACGCGCGCAAGCTCAAGCGCGACGTGATCATCTACGACACGGCGGGCCGTCTCGCGGTCGACGAGCCGCTGATGGTCGAGCTCCAGCAGATCAAGACGAACACGAAGGCGGACAACGTCTTCATGGTCGTCGACGCGATGATCGGTCAGGACGCCGTGAAGACGGCGGCCGCGTTCCACGAGCGCCTCGGCCTCACCGGCGTCGTGATGACGAAGCTCGACGGCGACGCGCGCGGCGGCGCCGCGCTGTCGATCCGCGAGGTCACGGGCGCGCCCGTGAAGTTCGTCGGCATGGGCGAGGGCCTCGACAAGCTCGAGGAGTTCCGCCCCGAGGGCATGGCCAGCCGGATCCTCGGCTTCGGCGATGTCGTCGGCCTGATGAAGGACTTCGAAGGCGTCGTCGACCAGAACAAGGCCGAGCAGGACGCCAAGCGGATGCTCGAGGGGCGCTTCACGCTCCACGACTTCCTGGAGCAGATCCGCATGCTCCAGAAGATGGGCCCGCTGCAGGACCTCTTCGAGAAGCTGCCCTTCTTCGCCGACAGCGTGCCCGAGGGCTTCCAGGTCGACGAGAAGGAGCTCAAGCGCGCCGAGGCGATCGTCAGCTCGATGACGAAGCGCGAGCGCATCGAGCCCGAGCTGTTCACGAAGGACAAGGGCCGCATCCAGCGCGTCGCGAAGGGCTCGGGGCGCAGCGACAAGGACGTCGTCGATCTGCTCCAGCGCTTCTCGTTCATGAAGCAGATGATGGGCGACATCGGCCAGCAGGCCGGGCTGCTCCAGCGCCTGCCGGGCATGAAGCAGATGGCGATGGCCAAGCGCCTGAACGAGATGGTGCGCACCACCGGTCTCGAGACGAACCCGATGATGTCGTCGCTCGCCGATCAGCTGCTCGAGGCGGCGGTCGCGGGCGAGGGCCCGATGGCCGCGATGATGCGCGGCCAGGGCGCGCCGAAGGCGATCAAGCCCGGCGACAAGAACAAGAAGAAGCACCTGCGCAAGCTTCAGAAGCAGGCGCGCAAGAAGTCGCGCAAGTGATTGTGAGCGCGGGGCCGCGTGCTCCGCGCAGGGAAATCGAGATCACGATGAAGAAGAGCGTCCTCGTCTTCCTTGTCGCTTCGCTCGCGATCGCTTCGCTCGCGATGCAGGCGTGCGTCGAGCAAGCGCCCGAGCTCAGCGCGGCGGAGCGCGAGCAGCTGCGCGAGAACATCTCGCGCGAGGCGCCGCATCCGCAGCACGAGCTCGACATCAACTTCGAGAACCGCGTGCGGCTGATCGGCTACGACGTCAGCACCGAGACGGTCACGCCGGGCCAGGCGTTCACGATCACGTGGTACTGGCACGCCCAGCGTCAGCTCGACGGCGGCTGGCAGATCTTCACGCACCTCGCGGACGGACGCGGCGAGAACCGCGTCAACGAGGACACCAACGGCGTCGTGCGCCAGCTCTACCAGCCGGGGCGCTGGCGCGAGGGCGAGTACATCGAGGACCCGCAGACGATCACGCTGCCGGCCGACTGGGGCTCGGATCAGATCGTCTTCTACCTCGGGCTGTGGAACGGCCCGCACCGCCTGTCGATCTCGCGCGGACCGAGCGACGGCGAGAACCGCGCGCGCGCGGCGCAGCTGAGCGTCGCGGCCGGTCCCACCGCGCAGGCCGCGCCCGAGGAGCGCCCCGCGCCGCCGCCGCCGTCGATCCGCGCGGAGCACGCGAGCACGCCGGTGCGCATCGACGGTCGGCTCGACGACGCCGCGTGGCGGGTGCCCGCGTCGACGGCGTTCGTGAACACCGTCACCGGCGCGCGCGGCGAGGTGCCCGCGACGGTGCGCACGCTCTGGGACGCGCAGAAGCTCTACGTCGCGTTCGAGGTCGACGACACGTTCCTGCGCAACACGCTCGAGGGTCGCGACGCGCACCTCTGGGAGCAGGACGCGGTCGAGATCATGGTCGATCCCGATGGCGACGGGCGGAACTACTTCGAGCTCCAGGTCTCGCCGACGGGCGAGGTGTTCGACACGCGCTACGACAGCCGTCGTGTCCCCGGTCCGATCGGTCACGCCGACTGGAACGCGGCGATCGAAGCGGCCGTCGCGACGCGCGGCACCGCGAACGACGACGGAGACGACGAGGGCTACAGCGTCGAGATCGCGATCCCGTGGAGCAGCTTCGTCACCGCCGACGGGACGGCGATGACCGCGCCGCCCGCGGAGAGCACGTGGCGCATGAACTTCTACGTGATGGACACGACGCGCAGCGGATCGCGCTCGTCCGGTTGGTCGCCGACGCTCGAGCGCGACTTCCACGTGCCCGCGCGCTTCGGTCGCGTGACGTTCGGACCGGCGCCGGTCGCCGCGGTCGAGCCCCCGGCCGAAGAAGCGCCGGTAGCGGCGGGTCGCGTCATCCAGATCTCGCCCGACGCGCAGCGTCAGCTGCGGCGCGCGATCGCGGCGGGCTCGCGTCCGTCGCCCGAGGTCGTGCGCCGGCACGGGTTCGAGCCGCTGCCGGAGTGAGCGCTCAGCAGAAGTCGCCGCCCGCCGGCGAGATGATGCGCCCCGGATCGATGCCCGCCTGAGTCAGCACGCGCGACCAGCGCTGCTCGGGATCCACGTCGAACACGATCGACGGATCGAGATCACCCGGCAGCCACGCGCCCTGACGGAACTCCGCGTCGAGCTGACCCTCGGCCCACCCCGCGTAGCCGAGCGCGAGCATCGAGCGACGGGGCGCGCCCTCGCGCGCGATGCGCTCGAGCAGGCGGCGCGACGCGCTGACCGCGAGGCGATCGTGGACGACCAGCGCGTCGTCGAGATCGGCGCTCGGCGCGTCGTGGGGATCGAAGAGGATCCACCCCGACTGCGGCGCGACCGGCCCGCCCGTGTAGATCGGCAGCGAGTCGCCGTTCGACGAGTCCAGACCGAGCGCGTCGACGACCTGACCGAACGAGAGCGGCGACGGGCGGTTCACCACGAAGCCGAGCGAGCCGTTGGGCCCGTGCTCGACCAGCAGGACGACGCCGCGCGAGAAGTTCGGATCGCGCAGGGTGGGCATCGCGACGACGAAGCCGGGCGCGAGATCGTTCTGCACGAGGTGCGATCCTGCCAGAGCGGCGCGACGGATGTCGAGCGCGCGCGAGCCCTCCTCGTGTCGAGGAGCGCCCGCGCGCGTTCGTGTGCTCAGCGCGCGATCAGCGGATCAGGTTGCGCTCTTCGGCCTCGGTCTTCGCGCGCTCCTTCGCGGCCTTCGCGCCTTCCTTCACCGAGTCGATCGCGACGTGGCGCGCCTCGTCGGCGATGCGCCGAGCACGACCGATCACCTGCTCGCGGCGCTGGCCGAGCAGCCGATCCTCGCGCCGCGTGTGCGGCAGCGCGAGGCCGAGCCCGATGCCCGCGAGCAGCGCGATCGCGCCGAACGCGATCGGGTTGGCGTCGAACGCCTCGTTGCTCGCGTCACGCGCGCGGTACGCGCGGTCGCGCGAGCTCTCCGCGAGCACGCGGCTGCGGTCCTTCGACCGCGACGCGAGCTGCGACGCGCGCCCCTTCACGTCCGACGCGAGGTGCGACGCGCGCCCCCTCACGTCCGACGCGTAGTGCGACGCGCGGTCGCGCGCATCGTGCGAAGCGCTCGAGAAGCGCCCCTTCATGTCGCGCGCTTTGCTGCCCACGCGGTCACGCGCCATGCGCGCGCGATCCTTCGCGGACCTGAGACCGTCGCTGGTCGTGGTCTCCTCGAACGTCTCGCCGAACGTCGTCTGCGTCGTCGACTCGCGCATCGAGCTCGGGATCGGGCCCATCACACCGGTCGCGTAGTCGACCGTCTCGTCCACCTCGACGTCGACGTCGAGGTCGACCAGCGGCTCCACGTCGAGCTCTTCGCTCGCGCGCAGCGGACGGAACGTCTCCCACACGAGCCAGCCCGCGCCGAGCCCGATCATCGCGACCGGGATCGGGTTCGCGCGCACCGCCGCGCCGAAGTCCGTCCCGACGCGCGACGCGTTGGACTTGACCATCGTCGCCGTCTCGCCGACGCGCTCCGCGAGGAGATCACGCGTCTCGTACGCGCGCTCCTTCAGGTGATCGCGCGTCTCGTACGCGCGCTCCTTCAGGTGATCGCGCGTCTCGTACGCGCGCTCCTTCACGGTCTCGCGGACCGCGTTGCGCGCGTACTCGGGCGTCAGCTTGCCCTCGATCGCGTCGATCTCCGAGGAGATGCGCTGCCGCGTGTCCTCGATGTCCTTCCGGATGTCGTCGATGTTCTCTTCGTTGTCGCTCATCGGACCGCCTCCCGCACCATACGGACGTCGTTCTTCACACTCCGGATCGACTCCTTCGGCGCGAGCTGCTCGCTCTGGAGCCGGTTCTTGCCCATCACCATCGCGGTCACGCCGGCTGCGATCAGCACGAAGCCGACGAGCAGCGCCGCGAGCCACGCCGGCATCACCAGCGCGAGCGCCAGCACGAGCGCGGCGGTGAGCGAGAGCAGACCGAGGTACGCGATCATCCCGCCCGCGCCGAGCACGATGCCCTGACGCTGCGCGGTCGTGATCTTCTGCTCGGTCTCCGCACGGAAGAGCTGCGCTTCCTTGCGGATCAACGTCATCGAGTCGTTCGAGAGATCGCGCAGCAGCTGCGGCAGCGAGCGATCGTGCATCGCCGCGCCGTCGCCGGTGCTCGTGATCGTCTCGCGCGTCTCGTTCCCACGCGTGTAGACCTCCACGGCGTCCTCCGATCAGCTCTGGTTGTCGCCGCCGCCGCCCGACGAGCCACCGAACGTGCCGCTCGGAGGCGAGTACGGATACGAGGTGCTCGGCGTCTGCGCGCTCGGGTACGACGAGCCGAACGACGAGCTCGGCGTGTTGCCGGGCGTCGTCACCGGCGTGCCCACGGGCTGCACCGGCGCGGTGACGACCGACTCGGCCTCCGGATACCCGGTGCCCACGTCGTAGCCGCCCGTCGCGTAGCCCTCTTCGACGTTCACGCCGCCGGGGCTGCTCTTGAAGAAGCGCCCGAGCACCATGCCGACGGCGAACGCGCCGCCGAGGAAGAGCGCGGGCTTCGTTCGCGCGAAGCGCTCGACTCCGTCGACGAGATCGATCGCCCGATGGTCGCGCAGGTAGCGCGACGCGCGCTCGATCTGATCCCCGAGCGTGTCGGCGTACTGTGAGAGCTCGGCCGACTGCTCGTCGCTCCGGAGGTTGTCGCCCGCTCCGCGCACGGCGTGCGCGATGTGCTCGAGCTGCTCCGCGAGTCGATCCTTGCCGAGCTCCGCGAGCGAGCGGATCTGCTCCTTCGCATTCTCTGCCTGATGCTTCGCCTGCTGCTCGAGGTCGCTCCTCGACCCCAGGCTGCCGGACGTCGGCTGCCCGATCCGGTTCTCGAGTTCCACCACTTCGACCTCCGCGAGTGAAAACGCGAAGGGGGACTTCGCAAGCGGAGTGCCGAAGACGCGTACATCTCTCGACACGGTGCATCGTGCGACCCCGCAGGAACGGCGCGGGACACGTCGCCCCGTCAGCGACGCACGAGCACGACGTAGAAGTACGAGTCAGTCCACGGAACCACGCGCTCCACGCGGAAATTCTCGTGGAGCCACGCGCTCGCGGCGAGGCGACGCTCGACGGGCTCGCCAGCGAGCCCCGTGACGCTCCCGTCGCGATCGATGCGCGGCGCCACGAACGAGCGCAGCACGATCACCGACGCGCCTCGGGCCGCGAGCAGCTCGGGCTCGACCGGTTTGTCGAGATGCGCTCCAGATCGACGACCGATGGTGGGATCGGTGATCCCACCGAGATCGACGACGTCGAACCCGCCCGTCCAGGGCAGGTAGCCCACGTCGACGAGCGCGACCGGACCATCTCCCGCGAGCCTGGCGAGATCCCGCGCGAGCGACGCGCCGACGCGGGCGCGCGTCTCTCCGATCTCTCTCGCGCGCGGGATCTGCACGAGCGCGTCGACCGCGGGCACGACGATCGCGAGCACGACAGCGGCGATCGCGATCCGCCTGCGCAGCCCTCGCGTCAGCGCGATCGCGCGCGCGCCGCCGATGCCCGCGAGCAGCGCGTACGCAGGCACGATCGGCGCGAACAGGCGGAACCCCGGCATCCAGTCGCCGCCCGCGATCGCCACCGCGGCGACGTGCGCCACGAGCGCGAGCCCGAGGAAGCGCAGCGTGCGCGCGCGACGCGCGGCGCGGAACGCGAGCAGCGCGCCGCCGCCGAGACCCGTCACGATCGCGAGGGCGCGCGCCACGTATCCGATCCCGCGCGCGAGCTCGCCGGGCTTCGCCTGCCACGCGAGCGGGATCGCCGATCCGAAGAGCGCGATGCGGAACGCGACGATCGAGAGCGCACCCAACGCGGCGATCGACAGCGCGATCTTCGCCTCGCGTCGATCGCGCGCGGCGCACGTCGCGATCAGCGCGGCGGCGAGGATCGCGGTCTCGGGCCGGAGCCACGCGAGCGCGGCGATCGCGGCGCCGAGGATCATGCCGCGCGGCGCGGGTCGCGCGATGGCAGCGAGGCACGCGATCGTCGCGGCGAGCGCCGCCATGCCCGTCTCGAGCCCCGCGACGCTCCAGATGCCGAGCGTCGCGCCGCTTCCCGCGATCAGCGCGACGAGCCAAGCGCTCGGGCCGCCCAGCGCATGCCGCGACGCCGCGCGACACGCGAGCGCGGCGGCGAGCGCGCCGCATGCGAGGCCGACGATCTTCGACGCGATCAGCGCATCGAGCCCGAGGAGCTCCGCGATCACGCCGGGCACGATCGCGAGCGGCCCGGTCACGCCGTCGGTGGCGGGCCCGTCGATCATCGTCCAGCCGAGCCCGTGCGCGAGCCGTCGCGCGTAGCGCGCGAGCACGTACGCGTCGTCGACCGTGTAGTCGAGCGCGGCCGCGCCGATCGCGACCACGAGCGCGGCGGCGAGCGCAGGCGGCGCGGCGCGCGCGCGATCGACGTGCCCCCGATCGAGCGGTGCGTTCGTCATCTCGGGTATGCTCGCTCCGGCCCTCGACGCGCGCGGCGATGGAACCCGGCACCCGCATCGGCAAGTACGTGATCGAGGCCCGCTTGGGCGAAGGGGGCAACGGCACCGTGTACGCGGCGCGCGACGGAGTGCTCGGCCGTCACGTCGCGTTCAAGGTGCTGCACCCGCACCTCGTCTCCGACGCGCAGATCGCGGCGCGCTTCCGACAAGAAGCGCAGGCGATGGCCCAGCTCAACCATCCCAACGTCGTGATCGTCCACGACTTCGTCGGCGAGGCCAACCGATGGGCGATCGTGATGGAGCTCGCCGTGAACGGCGAGACCCTCGGATCGCTGATCAAGCGCGCGGGACGCCTCGATCCGGCGCGCGCGGCTCGGCTGTGCACGCAGGTCGCGGCGGGTCTCGGTCATGCCCATGCGCGCGGCATCGTGCACCGAGACGTGAAGCCCGCGAACGTCCTCGTGCTGCGCGACGGGGGCAGCGAGGTCGCGAAGATCACCGACTTCGGCATCGCGCGCGTCGCGAACGGAGAGCGACGCACCCAAGCGCAGCTGACGCTCGGGACGCTCTGGTACATCGCGCCCGAGCAAGCACAGAACTCGAGCGTCGACGCGCGCGCCGACGTGTACTCGCTCGGCGCGACGCTCTACGAGGCGCTCACCGGGAGCGTGCCCTTCCCTTACGACAACGCGGCGCGCGTGCTCGCCGCGCACATCTCGGAGATGCCGCGCCCGCCCTCGACGCGCGCGCCCGGGATCCCCGAGGTGCTCGACGAGCTCGTGCTGCGCTGTCTCTCGAAGAACCCCGACGAGCGCCCGCGCGACGGCGATCAGCTCGCGGCGCTGCTCGGCGCGATCACCCAGCGCGCGGCAGCGATTCCGTCGACGCAGGTCGCGAGCGCGCCGGCGATCCCACAGCCTGCGCCCGTCCCGCCGGCCGCGGACGTCGCGCCGCCCGGGCCCGCAGCGCCGGCGTCGCGCCTCACGCGCGAGGACAGCCAGGTCGGGATGTGGATCGGCATCGGCGGGCTCGTGCTGCTCAGCAGCGTGTGCCTGCTCGGGAGCTTCCTCTGCGTGCTGACGGGCTTCCTCCGCTGAGGGCGCGCTCCTCGCTCCTCGACACACACGCGTGACATCGCGCACGCGAGACCTGCTACCCTCCGCACGCGATGCTCCGCACGCGCGTCGTCGCCGGCTGGACCTCGTCGATCGTGCTCGCGCTGGTCTTCGCGACGCTCGTCACGATGTTCGCGCGCATCGAGGTCTTCGTGGAGCCGCTCCGCGTGGTCCCGGGCGAGCCTGCTCCAGTCACGCTGCGCCTCGCGCCCACGCGCATCCACGCGACCGAGGACGGCCACGTCCGTCCGATCCGCATGATCGCACCCCGCGTCGCGCGCGGTGAGATCGTCGAGGATCCGGTCACCGCAGCGCTCGTGACGTCGTACGAGGAAGCGCGCCGCCCGCCGCGCGCCGACGAGATCCTCGGGCTCTTCGCGGTCTACTTCTTCCTCGGCCTCCTCGCCGCGACGTGGCTGCGCATGCTGAGCCCGGGGCGCGGCGCGCTGATGCGCACGCAGCTCGGTCTGCTCGGCATCACGCTGCTGCTCGTCTCGTACGCGAAGCTCTATTTCCTGCTCACGGACGCAGCGACGACGCTCGTCCCGATCGGCGCGCTCTCGCTGTGGGTGCGCGTGTATCTCGATCGCCGCACTGCGTTCATGATCGCGCTCGTCGCGAGCTGCGTCGTCGCGTCGATGGCGGACTTCGATCCCATCGCCGCGGTGGTCTTCCTCGCGTGCGGCATGAGCCCGGTGCTGCTCGTGCGCGATCGCAAGAAGACGTGGACGATGCTGCCCGCGGGCGTCGCCGGCGGCATCGCGGGCGCTGCGCTCTTCGCGGCCGCGCGCGTGCTCTTCGTCGGCGAGTTCGATCTCGACGCGGAGCTCGCGCAGCCGCTGCGCTCCGACTTCCTCGGCGCGCTCGCGTCGGGCCCGCTCGCCGGCATCGTCGCGGTCGGGTTCCATCCGCTCTCGTGGCGCGCGCTCGGCGCGGTGTCGCGACAGCGCTTGCTCGAGCTCTCGGATCTCGATCAGCCGCTGCTCCGCAAGATGGCGAAGGAAGCGCCGGGCTCGTGGGAGCACGCGCGCGCGATGGCGAACCTCGCGGAGGCCGCCGCGAACGCGATCGGCGGCGACGCGCTGCTCACGCGCGTCGGCGCCTACTACCACGACCTCGGCAAGACGATTCAGCCGAAGCTCTTCGTCGAGAACCTCACGCGCGGCGAGCAGACGCCGCACGCGCAATACGAGCCCGACGTGAGCGCCGACGCGATCATGGCGCACGTCGTCGAGGGCACGAACATCCTGCGCCGCGGCGGCGTGCCCGAGCCCGTCGTGGAGTTCGCGTACACCCACCACGGCACGAGCGTGATCGAGTTCTTCTGGCACAAGACGCTCGAGGCCGGGAACCCGAAGGGCCGCGACGAGTCGTTCTTCCGCTATCCCGGCATGCGCCCGCGGACGAAGGAGACGGCGATCCTCATGCTCGTCGACTCCATCGAGGCCGCGTCGCGCACGATCGACCCGCCGGAGCGCGACAAGTTCGAGGAGATGGTGCAGCGCATCGTCTTCGTGAAGCTGCGCCAGGGTCAGCTCGACGAGTCGGGGCTCACGCTCGCGGACCTGCGCACACTGACGACGCAGCTCGTCGACACGCTCTGCAACGTGCACCACTCGCGCATTCGCTATCCGTGGCAGGACCGGAAGGACAAGGGCGAGAAGCAGCTCCCCATCCCCGGCGCGGCCACCGAGGAAGAAGTCGTGCGCGCGCGCGCCGAGGCCGAGGAGCGCGAGGCCGACGCCACCCCCGAGAGCGAGACGCGCCCGACCGACAACGCACCCGAGGATCACGACGACCATGACCACCACTGATCGCAGCTTCATGAAGTCGCTCTTCGGCGGGGTGATCGAGCAGGACCTCGTCTTCCCGTATCCGGAGCTCAAGGCCGACGAGCGCGAGAACCTCTCGCTGATGCTCGACAACGTGCAGAAGTTCTGCGAGACGCGCGTCGACTCCAAGAAGATCGACAAGGAGCACACGATCCCCGAGGAGGTGCTCGCGGGCATGAAGGAGCTCGGGCTCTTCGGCCTGTCGATCCCCGAGGAGTACGGCGGCCTCGGCCTCAGCACGACGTCCTATGCGCGCGTGATGCAGGAGGTCGCGGCGTACGACGCGTCGCTCGCGGTCACGATGGGCGCCCACCAGTCGATCGGCTGCAAGGCGATCGTGCTGCTCGGCACCGAGGCGCAGAAGCGCAAGTACCTGCCGCGCCTCGCGAGCGGCGAGCAGGTCGCCGCGTTCGCGCTCACCGAGCCCGGCGCGGGCAGCGACGCGGCGAGCATCACGACGCGCGCGGAGCTCTCGCCCGACGGCGAGCACTACGTGCTCAACGGCTCGAAGATCTGGATCACGAACGGCGGCTTCGCCGACGTGTTCACCGTGTTCGCGCGCACCACCGAGCTCGATCCGAGCGCGAAGCCGAAGATCACCGCGCTGATCGTCGAGCGCGCGCACGGCGTGAAGAACGGCCCGAACGAAGAGAAGATGGGCATCCGCGGCTCGTCGACGACCGAGATCTTCTTCGACGACGTGCGCGTGCCGGCGGGCAACGTGATCGGCGAGGCGGGGCGCGGCTTCAAGGTCGCGATGGAGGTGCTCAACAACGGGCGCCTCGGCCTCGCGGCGGGCTGCGTCGGCGCGAGCAAGCGCCTGATCGACATGGCGACCGAGCGCGTGAACGAGCGCAAGGCGTTCGGCCGCAGCATCGGCGACTTCGGGATGATCAAGGAGAAGATCGCGCGGATGGTCTGCGAGACCTACGCGCTCGAGTCGATGACCTACCTGACGACCGGGCTCGTCGACGCGAAGGTCGCCGACTACTCGGTCGAGAGCGCGATCTGCAAGGTGTTCGGCAGCGAGACGCTGTGGAACGTCGTGAACGAGACGCTGCAGATCGCCGCGGGCATCGGGTACATGGTCGAGTACCCGTACGAGCGCCTGATGCGCGACTCGCGCATCAACATGATCTTCGAGGGCACGAACGAGATCCTGCGCGCGTTCATCGCGCTCGCCGGCATGCAGGGCCCGGGGCGGCAGCTCGCGGAGGTCGCGCGCGCGATGCGCGAGCCGATCAAGGGCTTCGGCCCGCTCAGCGAGTACGTGATCCAGCGCGCCCGCAGCGTGATCGGCCGCGAGCGCCTCAGCCGCGCGCACCCGGTGCTCGCGCGCGAGACCGTGCTCTTCGAGCAGCAGACCGCCGCGCTCGCCGCGGCGACCGAGCGCGTGCTGCGCAAGCACGGCAAGGACATCGCGGAGAAGCAGTTCGTGCAGAAGCGCATCGCCGAGGTCGCGATCGATCTCTACGCGATGGCGGCGACGCTCTCGCGCACGACGCGCGCGATCGAGGCGCGCGGCGAGGAAGGCGCGCGCCGCGAGATCGAGCTGTGTCAGGGCTTCGCGGTGATCGCCGAGAAGCGCCTCGCGGATCGTCTCGGCGAGATGGAGCGCGACAGCGACGAGCTGCTCAAGAGCATCGCGACCCGCGCGTACGAGGACCGCGGGTATCCGCTCGACATCGTTTGAGCACCAACCTTCTCGCTACCACACGAGCGCGCTCACGAGCACGATCGGCCACGCCCACAGCGCCAGCCCCGCGACCCACCACGCCGCGAGCCGCGCCACGTCCGCCACTCCGGGCTCGATCTCGCGATCGAGCCCGAGCCGCTTCCGCGCATCCTCGACGCGCTCCTCGAGCATCCGCTCGTCGAGCTCGCTCGCCGCATAGAGGCTCTGGCTCCGTCGCCCCCGCGCGAACGCGGCGAGCACCGCGCGCGGCGCGATGAACACGCCGTACTGCATCGCGAAGAGGTTCAGCACCCACGCCGCGAGGTGCCCACCGCATCCCGCGCCGATCTCCCACGCCGCGATCTCCGACTCACCGGTCCAGTCCGCCGCGTACCCGGTGAGCACGTGGTGCAGGTCGTGGAGCTTCACCGCGCGCCGCCGCGCATCGCTGTTCGGAAAGCCGATCGGGACGCCCGCGATCTTCTTCAGCTCGACCCACGTCGCTTCGTACCCGCCGTCGCCGAAGCCCCACGCGTCGAAGTACTTCTTCCGCGCTTCGCGGAGCGAGAGCGTTCCTTCGTAGACGACCGTTCCTGCTGCTGCTTGCACGATCCACCCTCCTCTGCGAGGCCGCGCACCAAGAGCTCGAGCGACGCGCGCAGGTGCGCGCGCGCCGCGTCGACGCTCGGCAGCGACCCACCGAGCCACCC
Organism: Sandaracinus amylolyticus; assembly: GCF_000737325.1. NCBI lineage: Bacteria > Pseudomonadati > Myxococcota > Polyangiales > Sandaracinaceae > Sandaracinus > Sandaracinus amylolyticus. Next base: position 4,027,786 of record NZ_CP011125.1, on the reverse strand, counting down.
CATCAGCGCGAGGATGTAGAGGCCGAACACCGTCACCGCCGCGAGCATCGACGGCGCGTCCGCGCGCACCGCGCCCGCCTGCTTGTGCTGCTCGATGCGCTCCGCCAGCGCGCCGACGAACGCGGCGTCGATCTCCTCGCGCGCGCGCCGCGCGCCGTCGGACGCGAACGCGAGCTCCTTCACGAAGATGCGCGCGAGCTCCGGATCCTTCGCGTACATCGCGAAGAAGCGCCCGAAGATCGCGTCGAGCTCGGCGATGAGACCGCCCTCCGTCTGCAGCCCGAGCGCCTGCGCGGACGTGCGACGGATGCGGTCCTGGAAGACCATCGCGACGAGATCGACCTTCGTCGGCGCGTAGAGGAACACCGTCCCCTTCGCGATGCCGGCGCGCTCCGCGACGGCCTGCGTCGTCGTCGCGTCGAAGCCGCGCTCCTTGAAGAGCGCGGCCGCGGCCTCGCGGATCGCCGCTTCCTTCTCCGCCTTCTTGCGCTCGCGGAGCCCCGCTCCGTCGTGCTCGTCGCGATTCATGACCCGAGTCATTTATGACCGTGGTCACTTTCGTCGTCAAGCACTGGCGCGTGCGGCCGCCACTTGCGGCCGATCCGGCGAACGTGGACGATCCGACTCTTCCTCGGAGGTCCCGCTCGATGCATCGCTTGCCGTTGATCCTCGTCGCCGCGCTCCTCGTCACGAACGTCACGGCCTGCGCGTCGGGAGGAGGAGGCGGCGGAGGCGGAGGCGACGCCGACGGCGGCCCGACGACCGTCGACTCCGGACCGCGCGAGGACGGCGGCACCACGCGGCGCGACGCGTCGACCGGCACCTGCGGCGAGGGCCAGCACGCGTGCGGCGGCGGGTGCATCGACGACCTGCCGAACGAGCCCGCGAACGGCTGTCGTCTCGGCTGCGGCGAGGCGTGCCCCGCGCCGCCCGGCATGGGCACGACGATCTGCAACGCCGCCGGCGGGTGCGACTTCGAGTGCACGCCCCCGTTCCATCGCGACGGCGATGCGTGCGTCTGCGTGGCGCGCACGTGCGAGGAGATGGGCGCGATGTGCGGCGCGCCCGACGACGGCTGCGGCACGCCGCTCGACTGCGGCACCTGCGGCGCGGGCGGCTCGTGCATCGACGGCCGCTGCGCGTGCGCGCCCGACGCCAGCGAGCCGAACGAGTCGCACACCACCGTGTCGAGCCGCGGCACCTACGCCGACTCCGACGATCCCGACTTCGCGATCACGATGGTCAACCTCGACGACGATCGCGACGAGGACTGGTTCCGCTACGAGATCACCGACAGCAACACCGACAACGCGGTGATCACGGTCACGCTCGACGACATCCCCGCGGGCAGCGACTACCGCCTCGCGGCCTATTACGACTGCGGCTCGGATCCCGACCTCACGACGTGCACCGCGGGGACCGCGGACAACATGGTCGGCCGCGGATGCACCTCGGACGCTGCGGGCACGGCGAGCGAGACCGTGACGCTCGACACCGACTGCGATCGCTTCCTCAGCTCGAACGACAGCGGCGCGCTCTTCGTGCGCGTCACGTCGAGCACGTTCGGCGGCAGCTGCGAAAACTACAGCGTGCAGATCCGGGTGCGCTGAGCGGCGCGACGTTCAGCGCTCGCGACGTACGCGCGACACGAGCTTCGGCGGCTCGAGCCGGCCATCACCCGGGTCGAGCCGCGCGTCGTGCCGCGCGATGACGCGCAGGTTCACGACGTTGATCAGCACGTGCGCGACGATCGGCCCTTCGAGCGCGCCGGTCAGCTCGAACACCCCGCCGAGCACGAAGCCCATCACGACCGCCCACACGGTCCACGGCAGGAGCTCGCGGCGCGGCGCCACGTGCAGGAGCCCGAAGCCGATCGACGTCCCGACGTAGCCGAGCCACGGCTGCAGCGCCCCACGGAAGAGCAGCTCTTCCGCCACCCCGCTCGCCACGCCCAGCAGCACGAGCTGCGCGCCGCTCGCGCCCTCGAGCAACGTCTTGAGCTCGGTGCGCAGCGCGCGCGCCCAGCGCGTCCGCGCGAGCAGCGAGCGCGTCGACGTGATCGTGATCACGGCGATCACCAGACCGAGGCCCATCGACACGATGCTCGCCGCGCCGCCGAGGTCGAGGATCGCCGACGGATGTCTCGCGATCATCGGTCGCCCGAGCGCGACCCCGAGGCCGAGCGCCACGACGATCGTCGCGGCGTACGCGATCAGCGCACCGGTGATGCGTCGGCGGCTCACGAGTGTTTCCTCGCACGAGACGTGAGATGCAGCGTTGACACCCCCGCCCCACGCGACCTACACCAGCGGCCCCACGCGATCGATCTGTCCACCCAGTTCCTTCTCGGGCAAGATCCGTCACCCGAGGTCCACGAGGCCTTTCTCCCGCGCACGCCTCTCCCACGGACGACGTGCGCGTGACGAGGGCCGCCGCTCCTCGGGCTCGTAGTCGATGGAATACCACGGTCACGACGAAGCGCCGCGCATCCTGGTCGTCGACGACGAGAAGGTGATCCGCGAGATCCTCGCGGACTTCCTCTCGATGGAAGGCTTCTGGGTCCGCACCGCGGAGGACGGAAGCGCCGCGCTCGTCGAGCTCTCGCGACACCACTACGACCTGGTCCTCAGCGACCTGAAGATGCCCAACATGGGCGGGCTCGAGCTGCTGCAGGCGATCAGCAAGCACACGCCCAACGTCGTCACGGTGATCATGACGGGCTTCGGCACCGTCGAGACCGCGATCGACGCGATGAAGCGCGGCGCGTACGACTACATCCTCAAGCCCTTCAAGGTCGAAGAGGTCGTCCACACGATCCGCCGCGGGCTCGAGAAGCAGAAGCTCACCGCGGAGAACCTGCGCCTCAAGGAGTCGCTCTCGCTCTACAAGGTGAGCGAGGCGATCGCCGCGTCCCTCTCGCTCGAAGAGGTGATGCACACGGTCACGGACGCCGCGATCCACGAGCTCGACGCCGATCAGGTGTCGATCGTGCTCAAGGACGGGATGGGCGGCTTCTTCGAGCGCGGCCGCGAGCTGCACCCGGACTTCCGCCCGGTGTCGGAGCTCGCGTCGCTCGATGCGAGCGCGCTCTCGCGCTTCTTCCAGGAGGACCAGCCGCTGCGCGTGCACGGCTCGCAGGTCTTCGACTACGTCAAGGCGAGCGAGACCGGCATGAAGCCGCACTCGCTCGTCGTGTGCCCACTCCGCATGCGCAAGGAGAACGTCGGCTTCCTCGGCGTCTTCAGCTACACGCGCGGCAAGAAGTTCGACGAAGGCCAGCGCAAGCTCTTGCTCATGGTCGCGCACCGCGCCGCGGCCGCGATCGAGAACGCGAAGCTGTACGAGGACCTCAAGGCGACGTTCCAGCAGACGATCAAGGGCCTCGCGAGCGCGATCGACAAGATGGATCGCTACACGTCGGGCCACTCGGAGCGCGTCGCGGCGTACGCGCAGATCCTCGCGATCAAGCTCGGCCTGCCCGAGGAGCAGGTCGAGATCGCGCGCCAAGCCGCGCTGATGCACGACATCGGCAAGATCGGCTGCGTGATGAACCTGAACAAGCCGGGGAAGCTCTCGCAGGAGGACTACGAGGTCTTCAAGCGACACCCCGACTTCGGGCGCGACATCCTCGAGCCGATCACGTTCCTGCACCCGCTGATCCCCGGCGTGCACCTGCACCACGAGCGCTGGGACGGGCGCGGCTACCCGCTCGGGCTCAAGGCGCAGGAGATCCCGCTGCTCGCGCGCATCATCTCGGTCGCGGACACGTACGACGCGATGACGAGCGACCGCGCGTATCGCAAAGCGCTCCCGCACGACGTCGCGGTGAACGAGATCCTGCGCTGCGCGGCATCGCAGTTCGATCCCGACTGCGCGCACGAGTTCCACGAAGCGATCGAAGCGGACCGCGAAGAGAAGCAGGCGAACGGCGAGCCCGTTCCCGAGTGACGAGCCTTCAGGAGAGCCTTTCTTAACGAAGGCAGGAGGGTTGGGAAGACCACGTCGGTTTCCCCCTCTCCTGTTCCTCCTGGTCTCTTCAGAGGAAATTCAACCGCAGAGAACGCAGAGAGCCGCAGAGATCGGAGAAGAGCCCTCTTCTCATCTCTGCGGCTCTCTGCGGTTGATCCTCTTGCTACGAATTTCGTAGCGCTACGGATTTCGTAGCGCTCAGCGCGGAGAGGTCGTCACGTGCAGCTCGTAGTCGGCGCGGTTGCCGCGGCCGCCGTCGCGCACGTACACGACGTACCAGCCCGGCTCCACGACGCGCCCGACGGCTTCGCTCGACGCGCGACCGCGCGCTGCATCGAGCACGCGGGCGCGCGCATCGCGCAGCTCGAGATCGAGATCCGTGCGATCCGCGTCGCCACCGCTGCCGCGGATCACGAGGCGCACCGAGAGCATCGAGCGGCGCTCGACGCGCACGCGGTACGCGCGGATCGCATCGAAGCCGGTGTCGGGGCGGTTCGCGCCGCCGCTCGGGGCTGGCTGCGTGAGCCCGTCGATCTTGCCCTGCGCCGCTTCGCCCGCGCGCAGATCGAGCGGCCACGGCGCGATGTCGCCCTCGGGCAGCACCGACGGCGGCTCACCCGTGCGCGCGAGCATCGTGCGCACGCCGCTCTCGGGCACGCGCCCGCTCGCGACGAGGTAACGCAGGAACGTCGGCAGCGACGGGAACGCTCCGTCGACGCGCGCGATCTCGATCATCGCCTGGAGCAGCGGCGCCGCGCCGAGCGCGATCCCATCCGCGTCGTCGTCGGGCAGCGTCCCGTCGCCATCGGCGAGATCCCACAGCACGCCCGCGACGCTCGTCTCCGAGCCCATGCCGCGCGGGCCCATCGGCGTCTCGAGGCTCTCGTCGACGCGCATGCGCCCGTGCGGCGCGAGCCCGATCGTGTCGCGATACGCCGGCGCGCCGAGCACCGCGGTCGCGAACCACGTCGCGCGCCCCTCTTCCCACGCGAGCCCGGGATCGATCAGCGCACCACGCGGGTGCTGACCGCCCACCGAGGAGTCGCCCGTGAGCCGATCCATCACGAAGTGACCGAGCTCGTGCAGCACGATCGCTTCGTCGTGCTCGTCCGTGTCGCTCGTCGCCTGCGCGCCCGGATCACCGCCGAGCAGCTCGACGCAGAAGCGTCCCGATCCCTCGGGACGCTCACCGCGGTAGTAGCTCCACTCGCGCGTGACGCCGCGATCCCAGTACGCATAGACCGGCGGCAGCGCGCGGCCCGACCACGCGCGCACGGTCTCGATGCCGCGATGCATCGTGTCGAGCAGGTGCAGCGCGCCCGCGAACGAGCCCTCGTGATCGCGCGCGACGATCGTGATCTCGCTCGCCGACGCCGGCACGCGCACCGCGTGGATCTGCGCGCCCTGCGCATCACGCGTGACGGTGACCTCGTCCTCCGCGGTCTGCGCGCGGACCTCGACGAGCGCCGCGTTGCCCGGCGCCTGCACCTCGAAGCGACCATCCGGCGTCGTGCGCGTCTGCACCAGCGCGCGGCCGTCGCGATCGAGCACGCGGACGACGATGCCTCGCGACGGGCGCAGCTCGAGCTCGTTCGAGAGCCCGCGCGGCGTCGGCGTCCGCGCCTCGAACATCACGGAGCCGCGCAGCGCGATCGGCGCGACGTTCCGCACGTCCATCACCCGCGCCGGGCTCGCGCCGCAGCTGGTGAGGATCGCGGCGAGCGCGCCGGTGATCAGCCGAACGACAAGAAGCGCTGAGGCAGACTCTCCGCGATGCGACCGACCAGCTCGCTGAGATGCGAGCCGTCGCGGAGAAAATCGTAGTCCTCTGCGCGGACCAACAGCTTCCGAGAACGGTCCCACGATTCGAAGAACGCATCGTACCTGAGACTCAGGTCTTCGAGATACGAGATCGGGATCGAATCCTCGTAATCGCGGCCACGTCGTGCGATGTTGTCGCGACAGCTCGCCACCGAGCGCTGCAGGTAGACCAACAGGTCCGGCGGACGCACATCGGCGAGGAGCTGCGACGCGAGCATCCGATACGTCTCGAAGTCGCGATCGTCCATCGCGCCGCGTGAATGCAGGTTCGCCGCGAAGATGTCGGCGTCCTCCCACGGCGTGCGATCCCAGATGGCGCTCGCGCCCTCGTCGATCACACGGCGCGTGTCGATGACTCGTTGGGCGAGGAAACGCAGTTGAGCGGGCAGCGCATATCGCCGCATGTCGCCGTAGAAGTCGGCGAGATACGGGTTGGCCTCGGTGCTCTCGAAGAGCCCCACGAAGCCGAGCCGCGACACGAGCCGGTGGGTGAGCGTCGTCTTGCCCGAGCCGACGTTGCCCGCCACCGCGAGCAGGACCTGACCACCCACGCGGGTGACGCTAGCACGCCCTTCCCGCGATTGACGCCACGGAGGAAAGTCCCGTAGTCTCAATCCATGTCGCGGGGTCCCGGCGTGGGCCCGAGAGCGACGCGGCTCCAAAGGAACGGAGCCGAAGGGGTCTCGAACTGCAGGGGTCGTCAGGGCGCATCGTGCAGGACTCCGACATCAAGACGCGCGTCACGCCGCTCGAAGAGCTCAAGATCGGGAGTCGAGCGGGCAACGATTGTCTCGTCGTCATCTACTCGAGCGACGCGCGCCAGTTCGGTAAGCGCTACGTCCTCGAGCGAGACACGCTGACGATCGGCCGCGGACAGGAGAACGTCGTCGTCCTCGACAACGACTCCGTCTCGCGTCGCCACTGCCGCATCGAGCGCCGGAACACGTCGTGGTACGTCGTCGATCTCGACTCGACGAACGGCACCTACGTCAACGACGACCTGGTCAAGGAGTACCAGCTGCGTCGTGGCGACCAGGTGAAGATCGGCGACACGATCATGAAGTACCTGAGCGGCGCCGACGTCGAGGCCCAGTACCACGAGACGATCTATCGGATGACGATCGTCGACGGGCTGACCGGCGCGCACAACAAGCGCTATCTGCTCGAGACGCTCGAGCGAGAGATCCCGCGCTCGCGTCGGCACGCACGGCCGCTCTCGGCCGTGATGTTCGACATCGATCACTTCAAGAAGATCAACGACACCTACGGCCACCTCGCGGGCGACTACGTGCTCAAGGAGCTCGCGACGCTCGTGAAGAGCCGGCTGCGCCCCGACGACATCTTCGCGCGCTACGGCGGCGAGGAGTTCTGCGCGCTGCTTCCCGAGACGCCGGTGCCGGGCGCGGGGGCGATCGCGGAAGACCTGCGTCGTCGCGTGCAGGAGCGTCGCTTCACGTTCGAGAACGAGGTGATCCCGGTGACCGTCTCGCTCGGCGCGGCGGAGCTCGCGCCGGAGATGGACGTGACCGCGTTCCTCAAGGCCGCCGACGAGAAGCTCTACGAAGCGAAGCGCAGCGGACGCAACCGCGTCTGCATCTGAGCTGCGTTGCCCCGGGGGGCTGCGCGCCCCCCTGTCGACCCCCGGGCCGCGCGCGGGTCCTCAACCCGCTTGCCGGGGCGCGCGATGCGCGGCGCCGAACGTCCGCGGGTCCTTACCCGCTTGCGGGGCGCGCGCTGCGCGGCGCCGAACGTTCCGTCGACCTCGGCCTCGGCGCGCGCGGGGGTGAGCTCGCGTCACCGAGCGCGATGAGCGCGGGCGCGAACGGGCGCGCACACGTGCGTGAACGCTGCTGGTCGCGCGGCGGCGCATCGCCCGTAGGGGTGTCCGTGTTCCAGGGGCTGCCGCGCTGGCCGGCATTCCGGGGTCGAAAGGCTCCGATTCGCTCCTGCAATCGTGTCGGCGCTGCGCGTTGTGGCACACGCTCCCACGAGGGCGCCGGAATTGCGGGCGCGAGAAGCGCGGGCTCCGAAGCGCGGACCGCCCTCTGGTGACGTGGCACGTCTGTCGCTAGATGTGGCCTCAGAGCCCATGCGCGTCATCAGCCAGGCCAGCACCCACGTCGGTCGCCGCGAGAACAACGAAGACGCGTTCTGCGCAGACGACGCAGCAGGCCTCTACGTCGTCGCGGACGGGATGGGCGGCTACGAGGGCGGCGAGGTCGCGTCACGCACGGCCGTCGACACGTTGCGCAAGTACTTCGCGCGCATGGCGCCCGACGGCGGGCTCGGGCTCGAGGACGCGACCGACGATCACGCGCTCGCGCGCGGACGGATGGACCTCGCGCTGCGCATCGCGCACCGCGAGATCTGTCGGAAGAAGGTCGGCCTCCTCGCGCAGATGGGATCGACCATCGCGTCGGTGGTGCTCCAGCAGGATCACGCGCTCATCGCGCACGTCGGCGACAGCCGCGTGTACCGGATGCGCGGCGGGATCTTCGAGGCGATGACGCGCGATCACTCGCTCTACGCGGAGATGGAGGCCGCGGGGCGCATGTCGCTGCCGCCGCGCCATCAGTGCAGCTTCCAGCACGTGATCACGCGCGCGCTCGGCGTGCCCGGCGACTCGCGTCCCGACCTGCGCATCGAGCGCGCGGAGGTCGGCGACGTGTTCGTGATCGCGAGCGACGGGCTCACCGACGTGCTCGAGGACGAGCAGCTCGCGCGCTGGGTGCTCGTCGAGCCCGCGGAGACGCTGACCGAGCGGCTCGTCGAGGCCGCGCTCGCGGCGGGCGCGCACGACAACGTGACCGTCGTGGTCGCGCGTGTCGTCGGATAGGCGCCTGGCATACGCTGGGCAGGCCGCGCATTTAACACCTCATGAGCCTGATCATCTCGTGGGTGGCGCTGACGCTGTCGTTCTGGGTCGCCTCGCTGCTGCTGCCGGGCTTCAAGATCAAGGGCGGCGTCGGGAGCCATCTGGTCGTGTCCGCCGTGTTCGGCACGCTCAGCTTCTTCCTCGGCTGGGTGCTCTACACGGCGATCGGGATCGGAACGCTGGGCATCGGCTTCCTGCTCTCGTTCCTCACGCGGCTCGTCGTCGCGACGATCCTGCTGCTCGCGACCGACAAGCTCAGCAAGCGCCTGTCGATCGACAAGGCGAGCACCGCGTTCCTCGCCGCGCTGATCACGTCGGTGATCGGCACGGGCGTGGAAGCGGTGCTGCACCGCGTCTTCTGAGCGATCAGCCGAAGTCGCGACGGATGCGGAGCAGATCCGCGATCGAGTGCGTCGCGCGCAGCGCGTCGTACGTCGGATCGAGCACGAGGTCGTCGTCGCGCAGCTGGCCCGACTGGTAGCCCGCGACCATCGCAGCCCACCACGCATCGACGTCGGCCTGCGTGGGGATCGCGGTCTCCTGCGCGGGCCACGGCTGCGGTATCAGGATCTCGCCGCTCCGCGCCGCTGCGAGGATCGCGTCGCGCGCGCTGCGATCCTCGGGGTCACGCGACTGCGGCTCGAGGTTGTCGAGCGCGCGCATCAGCGACTCGCGCTGCTTGCCTTCCGGCACCGTCGGGAGCGCGCGCGCGATGACGTACGCGACGCGCGAAGGCGTCGTCCCGCGCTGCTCCCAGACCTGCTCGGGCGTGCGCTTCGCGAGGCGCCCTCCGCTCTCCGCGATCGCGTCGAGGTCGCCCAGGATCGACGCGATCTTCAGCGCCTCCCAGTCGGCCCACGGGATCGCGGGCACGCAGCGCGCGCCGCGCAGGTACGACGCGAGCGCCTCCTCGGGACGACCCGCACGACGGAGCGCATGCCCGACCGTCACGTGCGCGATCGACACGTCGGGCTCGATCTCCACGTGCCGCTGGCCCTGCCGCAGGTACTTGTCGAGATCGAACGGCGTGCCGCTCTCGGTCGTCCACTCGTTCACGCAGAGCCGGCACCAACCATCGAACGTGCGATGGACGAGCCGCACCTCGCCGCTGTCGGGGTCGTAGTCGACGATCGGCCACGTGTCCGCGACCGGCGCGGCGCTGCGATCGAACGCGAGCACGGTGCCGTGCTCGGTGCGATGGAAGGGCAGCAGCAGATCGGGATCGAGGAACGACGCGGCGCGCTGCGACGCGACCTCCTTGAGCGCGGCCTCGATCGTCGCGCCGGGCCCGGGCGCCGCGGTGAGCAGCGTGCCCGCGGGCGTGACCGCGCCGTTGAAGCGACCGAGCACGAGCCGGAGGTCCGCGGGGAGCGGCGAGCCCACGTGGTGCTCGATGGCTTGGATGTCTCGCGCCTGCGCGGGCGGCTGCAGCGCGAGCCCCGTCTGCTCGCGGTGATCCTCCATCCAGCGCACGAACTCTCGCACTCCCCGATGCATGGCGCGCGAGTCTACTACGGCGGCCCGGCATCCCTGGCGCGCGTCATCGCGTGTCGCACACGAGCGCACTTTCTGGCCGTCTCCGGACGGTGCGCGCTAGCATCGGCCGCGATGCGACGGGCCCTCGGACTCGTGTGCCTGCTCGCGCTCGCGGGCGCTCCGCTGTGGTCGGCGCGCGCGCGAGCGCAGGAGGCGGAGCCAGCGGAGGAGGCGATCCCCGGCGTCGAGGGCGAGGAGTCGCCCGAGCTGCGCGCGCTGCGCCTCGCCGAGCTCGAGATCTTCGGGCGCGACCAGGCGATCGTGGAGATCACGCCGCAGATGCCGCGCCCCGTGCGGCTGAGCGTGCCCGACGCGCTGACGAGCGACGCGCCGATCGCCGGCGTCGACACGGGCGCGACCGGTCGCGCGCGCGATCTCTCGTGGCTCGAAGGGCTCACGCTGCCGGACATCCCGGTGCGCTGGGACGAGCGCGTGATCCGCTACCTCGAGTTCTTCCGCGACGACCCGCGCGGACAGCAGCTCATCCGGAGCTGGATGCGTCGGCTCGATCGCTTCGGGCCGACGATCCGTCGCACGCTGCGCGAGCAGGGCCTGCCCGAGGATCTGATCTACGTCGCGATGATCGAGAGCGGCTTCGATCCGCGCGCGCGCTCGGGCGCGGGCGCGGTCGGGCTCTGGCAGTTCGTGTCGCGCACCGGCGCGGAGTACGGGCTCACCCAGGATCACTGGGTCGACATGCGCATGGATCCCGAGGCGTCGACGGGCGCGGGCGCGCGTTATCTCGGCGCGCTGCAGCGTCGCTTCGGCACGTGGGAGCTCGCGTTCGCCGCGTACAACATGGGCTACGGCGCGCTGCTGCGATCGATCCGGAAGTACGACACGAACGACTACTGGGAGCTCTCGCACCTCGAGGCCGCCCTGCCCTTCGAGACGTCGCTCTACGTCGCGAAGGTGATGGCGTGCGCGATCGTGGGGCGGAACCCCGAGCGCTTCGGGGTCGGCGACATCGTGCGCGAAGATCCGATCGCGATCGACGTGGTCGAGGTGCCCGGTGGGACTTCGCTCGGGCCGATCGCGCGCGCCGCGGGCACGACCGTCGAGGAGATGCATCGCCTGAACCCCGCGTTTCGTCGCGACCGCTGTCCGCCGGGCAGCGAGCGCGTCGCGGTGCGCATCCCGGGCGGAACCCGCAGCGCGTTCGAGCGCGCGTGGGCGCGCATCCGTCCGAGCGATCCCGTCGAGCGCAGCTACGTCGTGCGCTTCGGCGAGGACCTCGCGACGATCGCGCGGCGCCACGGCGTGACCGAGCGCGAGCTGCGCGAGATGAACGAGCTCGCGGAGGAGGATCGCGTCGGCGTCGGGCTCGCGATCGTGGTGCCCGCCACCACGGTGCGCGCGAGCGAGCGCGCGAGCGAGCCGCCGGTGATCGCGATCCCGCCGGGCACGTTCGAGTACGCCGATCGACGGCGCGTGTTCTATCGCGTGCAGCGCAGCGATCAGCTGCGCGAGATCGCGCGCTTCTTCGGCGTGACGCTCGACGAAGTGCGGCAGTGGAACGCGATCGATCCGCGCGCTGCGCTGCAGGAGGGCATGTTCCTGCAGCTCTTCGTGCCGACGCGCATCGACCTCGGTCGCGCGATCGTGATGAGCGCCGAAGAGGTGCGAACGATCGTGATCGGGAGCGAAGAGTTCTACGAGCACCACGTGCGCCAGGACGGGCGCGTGCGGCTCCGCTATCGCGTGCGCACCGGCGACACGCTCTCGGAGATCGCGGAGCGCTTCGGGCTCTCGACGGGATCGATGGCGCGCATCAACCAGATCGCGCGCGAGGCGACGCTGCGCGTCGGGCAGGAGCTCGTCGTGTACTGCGAGCCGGGGCGCGTGCCCGCGGAGATGCGCGATCAGATCTCGAGCGAGCCCGTCGTGGCGCGCGCCGAGCCCCACGCGGAGACCGAAGAGGCCGAGGCCGAAGAGACCGAAGCGCAGGAGCCCGAGGCCGAAGCGCCCGACGCCGAGATCGAAGCGTCCGCGGAGCCCGATCCCGCGGGCTAGACTCCGCGCGTGCTCTCCATCGCAGACGCGCTCGAGTCGATCCTCGCTTCGATCCCGACGCTCGGCGCCGAGCGCGTCTCGCTCGACGATGCGCTCGGTCGGGTGCTCGCCGCGCCCGTCTTCGCGCGCCACGACGCGCCGCCCTTCGACGCGAGCGCGATGGACGGCTGGGCGGTGCGCACCGCCGATCTCGCGAGCGCGAGCGATGCCGCGCCGATCGCGCTCGAACCGCGCGGCGAGTCACGCGCGGGCGGCGAATGGCCCGAGGCGATCACGGCGCGCACCACGATGCGCATCTTCACCGGTGCGCCCGTGCCCGAGGGCGCCGACGCGGTGGTCATGCAGGAGGACGTCGACGCGTATGACGGCGCCGTGCGCTTCCGCCGTGTGCCTGCGCCCGGCGCGCACGTGCGCGCGCGGGGAGAGGACCTCGCGGTCGGCGCGGAGATTCTGGCACTCGGTGCCAGAATCGGCGCGGGTGAGACCGCGCTGCTCGCGAGCCAGGGCGTGACGAGCGTCGACGTGCTGCGCGCGCCGCGCGTCGCGGTGCTGGTCAACGGTGACGAGCTGCGCGACCCCGGTGAGCCCGCGCGCCCGGGCTCGATCTTCGACTCGAACGGGCCGACGATCGCGGCCGCCGTGCGCGAGGCAGGCGGCGTCGCGATCCGCATCCCGCGCGCGCCCGACGAGCTCGAGGCGCTCACCGCACGCGTTCGTGAAGGGCTGCGCGCCGACGCGCTCGTGGTGTGCGGCGGCGTGTCGGTCGGCGATCACGATCTCGTGCACCTCGCGCTCGCCGCCGCGGGCGTGGAGGCGCGCTTCTGGAAGGTCGCGATGAAGCCCGGCAAGCCGCTCACGTTCGGGCTCGCAGCCACGACGCCGGTGTTCGGACTGCCCGGCAACCCGGTGAGCGCGTGGGTCACGTTCGAGCTCTTCGTGCGACCCGCGTTGCGCCGGATGATGGGCGATCCGCGCCCGTTCCGTCGCGTGATCGACGTCGAGCTCGGGCACGCGCATCGACGCTCGACCGGTCGCGTGGAGCTCGCCCGCGCGCGGCTCGAGTGGCGTGATGGGCGCGCGATCGCGTCGATCGGGGCGAAGCAGGGCTCGGGGTCGACGCAGTCGATCGCGAACGTGGACGCGCTGCTGATCCTGCCCGCCGACGTCGGCACGATCGAGCAGGGCGCGCGCCTGCGCGCGATGCTGCTGCGCGACGCGTCGGACGCGAGCCCGTTCGCGTGATCACGCGCGCTCGCGCAGCAGCCGTCCGGTGTGCGACGCGGGCGCGTTCGTGATCTCGTCGGGCGTGCCCGCGACGACGACGCGACCACCGCCCGGCCCGCCCTCGGGACCGAGATCGATCACCCAGTCCGCGGCCGCGACCACCTCGAGCGCGTGCTCGATGAGCACGACCGTGTTGCCCTGCTCGACGAGATCCTCGAGCACGCCGATCAGCACGTCGACGTCCGCGAGGTGCAGCCCGGTCGTCGGCTCGTCGAGCACGTAGAGCGTGCGCCCCGTCGCGCGTCGTGCGAGCTCGCGCGCGAGCGCGAGGCGCTGCGCTTCGCCACCGGAGAGCGTCGTCGCGCTCTGTCCGAGCGTGAGATAGCCGAGCCCCACCGACGCGATCGCGTCCAGCCGATCGCGGATCGCGGGCACCGCGCCGAGCAGATCGCGCGCCTCGCTCACCGTCAGGTCGAGCACGTCGGCGATCGACAGCCCGCGCCACTTCACGTCGAGCGTCTCGCGATCGTAGCGACGCCCGCCGCACACCTCGCACGTCGCGAGCACGTCCGGGAGGAACTGCATGTCGATCCGGACGACGCCCTCGCCCTTGCACGTCTCGCAGCGCCCGCCCTTCTGGTTGAAGCTGAAGCGCCCCGCGTCCCAGCCACGCGCGCGCGCCTCGGGCAGCGACGCGAAGAGCTCGCGCAGCGGGCCGAAGATCCCCGAGTACGTCGCGGGGTTCGAGCGCGGCGTGCGACCGATCGGACGATCGTCGATCGCGATCACACGATCGAACGCGTCGAGCCCCTCGACCTTCGCGCGCACCGTCTCGCCGCGCGCACCGTTGATCACCTGTCGCGCGGCCTCGAGCAGCGTGCCGACGACGAGCGACGACTTGCCCGCGCCGCTCACGCCCGTGACCGCGGTGAGCACGCCGACCGGCACGCGCGCGTCGACGCCGACGAGGTTGTGCAGCGTCGCGCCGCGGATCGTGATCCATCCGCGCGGCGCCCGCGGCGTCTTGCGCGCGCGGCCCACGCGTCGCTTCCGCGCGAGGAACGCGCCCGTCAGCGACTGCTCGTCGCGCGCGATCTCGTCGGGCGTGCCGACCGCGATCACACGTCCGCCCTCGGTGCCCGCGCCCGGGCCCATGTCGATCACACGATCGGCGGCGCGCACGACGTCGAGATCGTGCTCGACCACCAGCACCGTGCTGCCGCGATCGCGAAGGCGACGGATGGTCTCGATCAAGCGCCCCGTGTCCCGCGGATGCAGGCCGATCGAAGGCTCGTCGAGCACGTAGAGCACGCCGACCAGCGCGTGCCCGATGCGCGTCGCGAGGCGGATGCGCTGCGCCTCGCCGCTCGAGAGCGTGCCCGCGGATCGATCGAGCGACAGATAGCCGACGCCCACGTCCGCGAGGAACCGCAGCCGCGATCGCACCTCGCGCAGCAGCGGCTCGGCGACCTCGGCCTGTCGCCCTTCGAGCGTCAGCGCGTCGACGTGCGCGCGTGCGTCGTCGATCGAGAGCGCCTCGAGCGCGCGGATCGAGAGCCCACCCACCGTCACGCCGAGCGCCTCGGGGCGAAGCCGCGCGCCGCCGCACGTCGGGCACGTCCCGCGCGCACGGAACTTCGCGAGCTCCTCCGCGACTCCTTCGAGCGCTTCGTCGTCGTCCTCGCCGCGACGCGCATCGAGCTCGACCCACTGTCGCTCGAGCGACGCGAGCACGCCCTCGATCTTCTTCTTCGACGCGACGAGCCCGTTCAGCACCGCGTCGCGCATCTCGGCGGAGAGCGCGCTCCACGGCGCGTCGACGTCGATCCCCGCCTTCTTCAGCGCGCTCACGCGATCGCGATAGGCCTTCTCGCGCGGCGCGCCCCACGCCACGATCGCGCCCTCCGCGATCGTCTTCGACGGATCCGGCACGACGCGCGCTTCGTCGAAGCGCTCGAGCTCACCGAGACCTCCGCACGTCGGGCACGCGCCCTCGGGCGAGTTCCACGAGAACGTGCGCGGCGCGATGGGCGGCAAGAGCACGAGATGCACCGGGCACGCGTGGCGCTCGGTGAACAGCATCGGCTCGCCGTCCTGCGGCACCACGCGCACGATGCCGCCGCCGAGCCGCAACCCGAGCTCGATCGAGTCGGACAGGCGCTGCCGCACTCCGTCCTTCACGACCACGCGATCGACCTGCACGTCGAGGTCGTGCGCGACCTTCGCGTCGAGCGAGATCGTCTCGCCGAGATCGCGCACCGCGCCGTCGATCACGACGCGCACGAAGCCGTCCTTGCGCAACCTCGCGAGCTCGCCCGCGAGATCGCCGACCACGCCGCGCGCGATCGGCGCCTGCACCACCACGCGCGCGCCTTCACCCAGCGCGAGCGTGCGATCGACCATCTCGGGAACCGTCCACGCGCTCACCGGACGACCGCAGATCGGACAGTGCGGCTGACCGACGCGCGCGTAGAGCACGCGCACGAAGTCGTGGATCTCGGTGACCGTGCCGACCGTCGATCGCGGGTTGCGCGCGGGCACTTCCTGGCGAACCGCGATCGCCGGCGAGAGCCCCTCGATCACGTCGACGTCGGGCTTCGGCAGCTGCTCGAGGAACTGTCGCGCATAGGTCTGCAGCGACTCGACGTAGCGTCGCTGCGCCTCCGCGTAGATCGTGTCGAACGCGAGCGACGACTTGCCCGATCCGCTCGGCCCGGTGACGACCGTGAGCGCGCCGCGCGGCACGTCGACGTCGACGTCGCGCAGGTTGTGCATCCGCGCGCCGCGAACGACGATCGCGTCCTTCTCGCTCACGGGCTCCCCGCGAGCACGCGCGCGCAACGCGCCGCCGCGATCATGCCCGCGGCATCGGCCTCGTCGCGCGCCGCCGCGTCGTAGGCGACCCCGTGATCGACGCTCGCGCGCACGAAGGGCAGCCCCCACGTGACGTTCACGGCGGCGCCCCAGTCGAGCAGCTTCGACGCGATCGTCGCCTGGTCGTGCATCATCGCGACCACGCCGTCGATCGCGCCCTCTGCCGCGCGTCGCAGCGCGGTCTCGGCGGGCACGATCCCGATCAGCGAGAGACGCCCCGATGCGTACGGCTCCCTCGTGCGCGCCGCATCGACGGCGGGCGCGATGACGCGCGCTTCCTCGTCGCCGAACATGCCGCTCTCGCCTGCGTGCGGGTTCAGCGCGGCCACCGCGACCTTCGCGCCGTGCGGGCGCCCGAGCCGCGCGAGCGCCTCGCCGAGGTGCACCGTCGCGCGCTCGACGCGCTCCTTCGTGATCTCCCGCGGCACGTCGCGCACCGCGAGGTGCGTGGTCACGAGCGCGAGGCGCAGCCGCGGACCGAGGAACAGCATCGTGACCTCGTCGTCGCGCAGCCCGGCGCCGCGCGCGAGGTGCTCGGTCTGCCCGACGAAAGGCGTGCCGGACATCGTGACGGCTTCCTTGCTCGTCGGCGCGGTCACGAGCGCGCGCGCGTGGCCGTCGCGGACCGCGCGCGTCGCCGCATCGAGCGCGCGCAGCTGCGCGGCGCCGACCTCGCGCGACGGCGAGTGCTTCGCGATCGCCGCAGGATCGACGCGCCCGGTGTCGACGATCGCGATCTCGCCCGGCGCGAGGGCCACGGCGTGCGGCACCACGCGCACGCCGGGGAGCCGCGCCGCGAGCTGCGTGGCGTCGCCGAGCACGAGCACGGCTTCGCCCTCGCGCGCGATCTCGAGCGCTGCGACGGCCGAGACCGCCGGCCCGACGCCCGCGGGATCGCCCGTCGCGAACGCGAGCGTCACGGGGCCTTCATCTTGTAGCCGACCCCGCGCACGGTCTCGATCGGCTTCGCGGCGCTCGCGAGCTTCATGCGCAGGCGGCGGACGTGGATGTCGACGGTGCGCGAGCCGCCGTAGTAGTCGACGCCCCACACGCGCTCGAGCAGCTGCTGGCGCGAGAAGACGCGGCCGCGGTGTCGCGCGAGGAACTCGAGCAGCGCGAACTCCTGGTGCGTCAGTTGGATCAGCCGGCCGTCGACCAGGACCTCGTGCGCCGCGCGATCGATCACCAGCGGGCCGAGCTTGAGACGCTCCGAGTCGGAGTACTCGCTCCGGCGCCACTCCGCGCGCCGGATGCGCACGTAGAGCTCGACCGGGAGGTACGGGACGAGGACGATGTCGTCGAACGTGTCGCTGGGGTCCAGCCGCTGGAGCGCCGGTACGGTCACCGCGGCGAGGATGGGGACCTCGGCGAGCGGCGGCGCGGCGCGCAGGCGGCCCAGCGCGGCCCGCCCGGCCTCGACCTGATCCAGCACCTCCACGAGGACGGCTGCGGGGGGATCCTTCCCGAGCACCTCGTCGTGCTCCAGTGGCTCCCAGAGATCCGCCGCTCGGACTCGACATCCGAGCTCTCGGAGCACTGCCAGGCCGCCCTCGCTCCGCTCGATGAGCTGGGGACTGCCCACGACCAGAATCCACATGAACGCACCTCGCCGGCACCGGCTGCAGGGGTCGCGCTGCAGTGCGTCATCTACCGCCAGGCCCGCGAGTTTGCAATCGGAACAGCCACGCGGCTTGACCGGCTGGAGCCACGGTTGTTACATCCAGGCTCCCACGAGGGGGTGCCGGGTTGACGCAGCGACGTTGGAAGCTCGTGGTGACGGGGCTCGGGAGCTCCGCTTCGCTCCACGAGGTCGTCGTCGAGGCGGGCGATTGGATGACCGCGCTGACGCGGGCGCGCGGCCAGATCGGCGAGAAGGGTGGCGTGCCGCCCGGCGCGAGCTGTGCCGTGGCACCGGATGGCAAGGTCACGATCCTCGACGCGGTCTCGCGGCGTCAGTACGCGCTCGCTCCGACGGAGGAAGCGGCCGCTGCGCCGATCGCAGCCACGCCGTCGCCCGCCCCGGTGGAGCTCGCGAAGCCGAAGAAGGCGTCGAAGCAGACCGTCGCGTACATGCCCTCTCCCCTCGCGTCACCGGCGGCGCCCGCACCCGCCGCACCGGCCGCGGCGCGGTCGGCGGCGGCGCCCAAGCCCGCTTCGGTGCCGGCGCCCGCGGCCGTGAGCGCCCCGGAAGCACCGTTCCGTCCGAACCAGACCGTCGCCTACGCGCCCGCCGTCGCGCCGGCAGTGGCTTCGCCGGCAGTGGCCCCGCCGGCAGTGACCTCGCCGGCAGTGACCTCGCCGGCAGTGGCCCCGCCCGCTGCTGCGCCGACGCCCGTGGCATCGGCGCCGATCGCGCCGCCCAGCGCCGCGGCCACGGCCGAGCCGCTCAAGAAGAAGTCGCCGAAGCACACGGTGGCCTACCTGCCCGGCGCGGGAGAGCTCACGGCGAAGCCGGCACCGCAGCCCGCAGCTGCACCCCCGCCTGCGGCGCCCGAGCCCGCGGCGGCACCCCAGCCCGCAGCGCCCGAGCCCGTGTCCCAGCAGCCCACCGCTGCACCCCAGCCCACCGCTGCACCCCAGCCCGCCGCCGCGCCGCAGGCAGCGACCGCGGCCGTCGCGCGTCCCCCGTCGGCGCCGCCTCCGGCGCGGGCGTCGCAGCCGCCGCCCGACGGCGCCGAGCTGCTCTACGCGCGCGACGGCGAGCCGACGGCGGAAACGCCGCTCACGTATCGCGAGCGCACGTTCGTGGTCGACGCCGGGACCTCGCCCGACGACGCCGAGATGATCGTGCGCCGTCGCTTCGCGCAGCTGCGCGAGGAGCTCGAGAGCCGCCCGAAGGGCAAGCTCGTCAACATCGCGGTCTTCGATCACCGCTGGGAAGGTCGCCCGCAGAGCCCTCCCCTCGTCGTCCTCCAGTGGAAGGACTGGCGCGGCGAGCCCGAGGTGCAGCGACCCGCCCCCGCGACCCCGTCGCAGCCGCCCGCCGCGCTCTCGCGCCCGATGTCGCAGCCTCCGGCCGCACCGCCCGTCGCCCGCGCGCCTTCCGAGCCGCCCGCCGCCTTCGCGCGTCCGAGCGAGCCCGCGATCCCGCCCGCAGCCCCGGTGCCCAGCGTCGCCGCGCCGGCTGCGCGCCCGCGCACCACCACGCCGGCCCCCGACGACCGTCTGAGCCAGGCATTCGAGGCGCTCCAGGACCTCTTCTTCCTCGGCACGCCGCTCGAGGGCGCCGACTTCGTGCTGAACCTCCTCGCGGACCTCGTCCCGAGCGAGGCCGCGAGCGTCTGCCTCTACGACATCAACAGTGACGAGCTGCGCTTCGTCGCGCTCCGCGGCCCCGGCGCCGACGAGCGCAAGGGCGAGGCCATCCCGCTCGGCGCGGGGCTCATCGGCGCGACCGCGAACGACTACGCGCGGCCGACCCTCTTCGAGCAGGTCGCGAGCGAGCCGCGCTTCGACGCCGCCGTCGACGGCCGCGTCGGGCTCGAGGCTCGCACGATGGCGATCGTCCCGGTGTTCCACCAGGGTCGCCTCCAGGCCGTCGTCCAGCTGCTCAACCGCGAGGAGCAGGCGCAGTTCGGCAAGGGCGACGCGAACGTGCTCGGATACGTCGCCGAGAAGCTCGGCGAGTTCCTGCACCAGTCGCGCCTCTCCGAGCGCCCGCCCCGCTGAGCTCAGCGCGCCGGCTGTCCGAGCAGCGCGACGATCTCGCGCTCGAGGCGGTCCGCATCGCCGCTGCGATACCCGGCGTGCACGTGCCGCACGATGCCGCCGCGGTCGATCACGAACGACGTCGGCATGCGCGCCGGGCGGTAGCGATTCGCGATCGCGTGCCCCTCGTCGAACACCACCGGGAACGACAGGCGGTGACGGCTCGCGAACTGCCGCGCGTTGTCGACCCGCTGGTCCTGCGAGATCCCGATGATCGTCAGGCCGCGCTCGCGGTACTGGTTGTACAGCCGCTGGTAGACCGGCATCGAGTCCGCGCACGGCTCGCACCACGACGCCCAGAAGTCGACGACCACCACGCGCCCGCGCAGGCTCGCGATCGTCACCTGGTTCCCCTGGAGGTCGCGCATCCCCAGCTCGGGCGCGCGCGCCCCGGGGTCGAGCGCCATCGCGCTCGCCGCGATCGTGAGAGCGAACAGCGCGAGGACGACGGCGACGGCGCGGCTCATGGCCCGCTTCGACGACCCGAGCGTGGCCCGATTCACTGATCGAGCTCCTCGCGCACGTACGCCGGCAGCGACGTCGGCGGCTCACGGAAGCGACGCCCGTTCACGAAGAACGTCGGCGTGCCCTCGACGTTGAGCCGCCGCCCCTCCTCGCGATCGCGCTCGATCGCGGCCTGCGTCTCGGGCGAGTGCAGGTCCGCGTGGAAGCGCTCCATGTCGAGCCCGAGCTGCTGCGCGTAGCGCTCGAGATCCTCGTCCTCGAGCGCGCGCTGGTGCTCGAAGAGCAGGTCCGCCATCTCCCAGAACTTCCCCTGCTGCCCCGCGGCCACCGCGGCGCGCGCCGCCGGCATCGCGCGCGGATGACCGCTCAGCGGGTAGTTGCGGAACACGACCTTCACCTGGCCCTCGAAGTCGCGCAGCAGCTCCGCGAGCAGCGGGTGCGCGCGACCGCAGTACGGGCACTCGAAGTCGCTGAACTCGACGATCGTCACCGGCGCCATCGGCGCGCCGCGCATCGGGAAGCCCTCGCTCTGCACCTCGACCGCGGTGTCGCGCCCGTAGCGAAGCTCGTAGAGCTCCTCGATCTCCGAGCGCTCGTAGCCCTCCGCGATCAGCCGCGACACGTAGCGCGCCGCCGGCACGCACGTGCGGCACGCGCGGCCCTCGTCGGCGCAGCGCGCGACGCTCACCGGCTCGCCGCACGGCGAGAGCAGCGCGTTCACGAGGTCGACCCACACGCGGCGCTCGGCCGCCGTCAGATCCCCGAGGTCGACCGCCTCGAGCCGCTCGACGCGCGGGCCGCTCGGCGCGCGCGAGCCGCCTTGCTGCTGCGCCTCGCCGGACCCCGAGCCGGAGCCCTCGCCGCTCGTCTCACCGTTGCGCGCGCCGCTGCAGCTCGCGCCGATCGACAAGAGCGCCAGGGCACAGACGAGGCCCATCGGCGCGATTCGGATGCTGGACCTTCCTCGCATTTTCGGCGCGCATGCTACTGCACGTCGCGCGATTCTGCGAACGCGGTGCGCGACGTCCCAGCCGGTCGCGCGGCGCGCGTGATCGGCGCCGCGCTGGGCGCGCCTCGCCGCGCGATCTCGAGCACGTAGCGCGCGCACAGCGCGGGCACGTGCTGCGCGAGCCGCCCGTACGCCTCGCGCCCGCTGCCCGCGAGCGCGCGGAGGTACGGCATCCCGAAGAGCACGCGCAGCCAGCGATGCGGGTGCCGCCCGTACAGCCGATCGGCGAGGCGCGCCTGGAACCACAGGTTGCGGCCCTCGGCGGTCGCGAGGAACCCCGTCTCGTACCCCGCGATCGTCGCGCTGCGATCGTCGAGCGCGCGGCGCAGGCGCGACGCGGCGTAGCTCGCGATCTCGAGCGACGGCGCGATCCCCTCGCCGAGCAGCGCGTCGATCCCGAGCGCCTCGCCCACCAGCACGAGCCCGGGGCGATGCCCCTGCACGCCCGCGTCGAAGTAGCGCTCGGGCCAGCCGTGGATCTTCGAGTCGACGAGCCGGTACCCGAGGCGCGCCGCGTAGTCCTCGGTCCAGCGCCGCAGCACGTCGCCCGCGACCACTCCACGCCCGTCCATCACGCCGATCTTGAAGAGCCCGTCGCGCCGCGCCGGATCGGGGAACGGGAAGACCCACGCGTACCCGGGGATGCCGTCGAGGATCGGATCGAAGTCGAAGATCAGCGTGCCCGGCTTCGTGTCCGCCGACACCGGCTCGAACACCGCCTCGACGAGGCGCCCGGTGATCCCGCCGCGCAGCCCGCTCGCGCGGCGCGACAAGCCGTTCGCGCCATCCGCGCCGACGACCCACTCGAACGTCTCGGTCGTGCTCCCGCTGCGCACCCGCCAGCCCGACGGCGCGGGCTCGAGCGCCGTCACGTTCGTCTCCTCGCGCACCTCGACGCCGCGCGCGCGACACGCCTCGAGCAGCGCGAGATCGAGCTCGCCGCGATCGAACACCCACTGCGGCCCGCGCTCGCGCACCTCGAAGGCGCCGAGCTCGCAGCGGAACTCGAGGCCGTTCGTGGTCCCGCCGCCCTCGGGCCGCGCGCCGAGCACCCGCGCGATCCACTCGGTGCCGCGCACCGTGATCCCGCCGCCGCACAGCTTCGGGCGCGGAAAGCGCGCCTTGTCGATCAGCACGAGATCGCCGGGATCGACGCCCGCCGCGATCAGCTCGAGGGCGGTCGCGGTGCCGCCGGGGCCCGCGCCGAGGATCGCGATGCGCTGAGGTCGTCCCATTCGCGGGGCGAAGATGTCCGCGGGCTCCAGGCCTGGTCAAACCGCGCGCGCGCCGCGGGAGGAGGCCTCGAGGGTTCGCGCGATGCGCCCGCAACGTGGAGGGACCCATCGAGGGTTCGCGCGATGCGCCCGCGACGTCGAGGAAGCCATCGAGGGTTCGCGCGACGCGCCCGCAACGTCGAGGAAGCCAGCGAGGGCTCGATCGTTCCACGCGCGCAACGATCGAACCTTCGACGGGGCCTCACGTTGCAGGACGGGAACGATGCGACGACCGACGTTCGTTTTCGTTGCGTTCCTGGAACGGAGGAACCAACCAAGCATTCGATCGTTCCGCCACGGGAACGGAAGCGACCCTCCGAGGTTCCCAAGAGCTCACCGCTCGACCGAAGAACCGTCCGACGGTTCCGCGGAGCTCACCGCTCGACCGAACGACCCTCCGAGGGTTCCTCCGAGCTCATCGCTCGACCGAGCCACGTTCGAGGGTTCCCCGGAGCTCGCCGCGCGGCGAAAAAGAACGGTCCGAGGGTCCCCGAAGACAGACGGCAGAAAGACTGTACTGACACGTCAGTCTAGTTTTGCTAAGCACCCGGCCGTGCGAACGGCAGCGTTCTTCCGGCTCGAGGGTGCGCTCTCGGACTCCCCGGCGTGGGCCGGCGCGTTGTGGCTCGCGTCGAACGCGCCCAGCGTGCGTCGGCGGCTCTTCGGCATCGGCGGCGTCGCGCTCTCGGCGGCGATGGCCCAGCGCGATCCCGCGATCACTCGCCACGTCGCGTGGTCGACCCTGCGCGGCTTCAGCGAGGACCGCCTCGTCGTGCTCGGCGACGACTACGCGCGCGATCGCGTGCTGCCGTCGATCAAGCCCGACGCGCGGCGGCTCGTCGACGAGGCGCGCGCGAGCGGCCGCGTGCTCGTGCTGATCAGCGAGTCGATCGACGCGATCGTCCAGCCGGTCGCGGACGCGCTCGGGTTCGAGCTCGTGATCGCGAACGCGCTCGAGATGGACGGCGCCGAGGCGACCGGTGTGCTGCGCGAGCCCGTCGTCGGCCCCGAGATCGATCCCAAGCGGCTGCGCGAGCTCGCGGCGCGTCACGAGATCGATCTCGCGCGCTCGTGCGGGTACGGCACGTCGCGCAGCGACGGCGTGCTGCTCTCGCTCGTCGGCCTTCCCTGCGCGGTCGATCCCGATCGCGAGCTGGCGCGCGTCGCGCGCGATCTCGACTGGCCCGTGGTGCGCAGCGTGCGCGAAGAGGAGACGCGATGAGCATTCGTGAGGAGCTCCGCGGCAAGCAGGTGCTGGTCACCGGCGTGACCGGCTTCGTCGCGAAGGTGTGGGTCGCGTTCCTGCTCGAGCGCGCGCCCGAGATCGGACGCATCGTGCTGCTCGCGCGTGGCAAGCGCGGCCAGAGCGCGGCGTCGCGCGTGCAGCGCCTCTTCGAGCGCTCGCCGTGCTTCCGCCCGCTGCGGGAGCGTCACGGCGAGGGCTTCGGCGCGTTCCTCGCGTCGCGCATCGAGGTCGTCTCGGGCGACGCGCGCCGTCCGATGCTCGGCATCGACGAGCGTGTGCTCGAGGATCTCCTGCCGCGCCTCGACGCGATCGTGCACATCGCGGGGCTCACCGACTTCGTGCCCGACCCGCGCGACGGCGTCGCGGTGAACGTGCGCGGCGCGCAGCACGCGGCGGATCTCGCGGCGCGCACCCGCGGCAAGCGGCTCGTGCACATGAGCACGTGCTTCGTCGCGGGTCAGGGCTCGCGCGTGGTGCCCGAGGAGCTCGTCGCGGGCATCGCGCCGAACGGGACGCGCTTCGATCCCGAGGGCGAGCTGCTCGCGATCGACTCGGTGTGCGCGGCGATCGACGCGCGCCTCGACAAGGACGATCCCGCGGCGGCGCGGCGCGAGCGCATCGACGCGGGCACGCGCCGCGCGCTCGCGCTCGGCTGGCCGAACCTCTACACGTACACGAAGGGCCTCTCCGAGCACCTGCTCGCGATCCGCGAGACCGATGATCCGAGCAGCAGTGTCGCGATCACGATCGTGCGCCCCTCGATCGTCGAGTGCGCGCACGAGACGCCGTTCTCCGGATGGAACGAGGGCATGAACACCTCGGGCCCGCTGGTGTGGCTCGTGGGGACGCCGCACCGCCGCATGCCGTTCGCGCCGAAGCACCACTTCGACGTGGTGCCCGTCGACAGCGTCGCGCGCGGCACGACGCTCGCGCTCGTCCACGCGCTGCGTGAGCGCGCCGGGCGCGGGGTGCGCGGCGTGTGGCAGCTCGCGTCGTCGGATCACAACCCGCTCACGCTCGGTCGCGCGCTCGATCTCTCGACGCTCGCGCGCCGGCGCCAGTACGCGAAGAGCGACGATCCCTTCGAGCGCTTCGTGCTCGCGCACCTCGAGAGCGTGCTCGCGTCGCGCTCGGCGAGCGACGACCTCGTGCTGCCCACCGCGCGCAAGGCGACGCGCGCGCTGCGCGACGCGCTCGTCTCGTTCGATCCCGAGCACTACCTGCCCTCGTCGCTGCGCGAGCGGTTCGGCGAGGGCCTCGCGAAGCGCGCGCAGCGCGCCGCGAAGTCGCTGGGCAACACGTCGCGCACGATCGGCCAGGTCGAGCAGATGCTGCGCGTCTATCAGCCGTTCGTGTGGGACGACGATCTCGTGTTCCGCACCGACACGGTGCGCGAAGCGAGCGCGATGTTGGGCGACGAGGATCGCGCGCTCTTCGGCTTCGACGTGCACACGATCGACTGGCGTCGCTACTGGCTCGAGGTGCAGATCCCCGGGCTCGACACGTGGTCGCTGCCGCTCTTGAAGGGCGAGCGCGCGCCCGAAGATCCGGCGTGCGTGATCACGCCCGCGCTGCGCGAGCTCGTGGCGCGCGAAGCGGTGCGCCCGGTGGGCGCGCCGTCCGCGATGGTCGCGATGGGAGAGGAAGCGGAATGACGATCTTCGTAACGGGCGGCACGGGCTATCTCGGCTCGTACGTCGTGACGCGCCTGCTCGAGCAGCACGACGATCGGCTGCTGCTCATGGTGCGCGGCAAGTCGCGCGACGAGTCGGTCGCGAAGCTGTGGAACGGCCTCCAGCTCCACATGGACGCGGCGAGCTTCCGCGCCGCGCTCGAGCGCATCGACTTCGTGTCGGGCGACCTCACGATGCCGGGGCTCGGCATCACCGGCGACGAGCGCCGCCGCGTGACCCAATCGGTCGACTCGGTGCTGCACATCGCGGCCTCGCTCAATCGGAAGAGCGAGAAGGCGTGCCTCAACTCGAACCTGCGCGGCACGCTCAACGTGATCCAGCTCGCGCGCGACGTCGCGAGCGCGCGCGGTGGGCTGCGCCGGTTCAGCCACGTGTCGACGGTCGCGGTGTGCGGCCACCGTGATCGCGAGGACGTGACCGAGGACGCGTCGATCGACTGGAACCGCAGCGACTACGACCCCTACGGGCGCACGAAGAAGTTCTGCGAGCACATGGTCCGCGAGCTCCTTCCCGACGTGCCCAAGACGTTCTTCCGCCCGTCGATCGTGATGGGCGACTCGCGCCATCCGCGCACCACGCAGTTCGACATGGTGCGCGCGACGTGCCTGCTGATCGACGCGCCCTTCGTGCCGATGCGCGCCGACGCGCGGGTCGACATCGTGAACGCCGACTACGTCGGCCGCGCGATCGCCGACATCCACGTGAAGGAGTCGCCGCGCTACGACTGCTATCACCTCTCGAGCGGTCGCGCGTCGAAGCGCGCGGCCGAGATCGACGCGGTGCTCACCGAGAAGATCGCCGGGCGTCGTCCCGCGCGCTTCGCGCCGCGCCTCGAGAAGCCGTTCGCGTCGCTCATGAACGGCATGGCGGGGCTGCCTCGCTCGCAGGCGTCGCTCGTCGGCTCGCTGTTCAAGGTGTTCATGCCGTACATCACGTTCGACACGGTCTTCGTGAACGATCGCGTGTGCGAGGAGCTCGGCGAGACGCCGGTGCCGTTCACCGAGTACTGCGCGGGGCTCTATCGCTGGGCGAAGGAGCACGACTACACGTTCCCGTACGTCGCGTTGCCTGCGGCGCCGAGCGTCGAGCACGGCACGAAGAACGGAGCGGGCGCATGGGCCTGACCGGCAAGCTCCTCGCGCAGCTCGCGGGCAAGGCCGCGAAGACGGCGGCGAAGCGCACGAAGGAGGCGCTCGATCCCGATCGCCTGCTGCAGCTGACGATGGAAGGTCTCGTCGAGACCGCGCGCGAGCGGCACGAGACCGATCCGTCGCCGCGCTGGCGTCCGGGCGAGCCGATCAAGCTGCTCTTCGCGGGCTACGTCGGCACGCGCAACACCGGCGCCGACGTGCGCGTCGAGGAGATGGTGCGGCAGTTCCGCCACCTCTTCGGCGACGAGCACTGCGACCTCTCGATCCTCACGATCGATCCCAGCAAGACCCGCGGGTACTTCAAGACGGTCAAGCAGGTCCACGTCCCGCAGATCTTCCCGAAGTTCCTCTTCGATCAGGTGCGCGCGCAGCACGGCGTGATCGCGTGCGAAGGCTCGATGTTCAAGAGCAAGTTCGCGAGCGCGCTGACGACGATGATGGCGGGCGCGCTCGGCCTCGCGGTCGCGGAGGAGAAGATCGCGGTCGGCTACGGCGGCGAGGCGGGCGCGATGGACGCGTCGCTCGAGGACATGATCCGCCGCACCCTCGGGGAGCGCGCGCTGGTGCTCACGCGCAACGACGAGTCGAGCGCGATCCTCGAGCGGCTCGGCGTGCCGACGCGCGTCGGCACCGACACCGCGTGGACCTACGAAGGCGCGCCCGACGAGCTCGCGGAGAAGCTGCTGCGGCGCGCGGGATGGGACGAGAAGAAGCCCGTCGTCGTGGTGTGCCCGATCCATCCGTTCTGGTGGCCGGTGAAGCCGGATCCGCTGCGCGCCGCGGTGCACGGGCTGACCGGCGCGTACGAGAAGAGCCACTTCGAGTCGATCTACTTCCACGAGAGCGGGCCCGACGTCGACGCGCGCTTCGATCGCTACATCGCGGGCCTCGCGGGCGCGCTCGACGACTTCCGGCGCGCGCACGACGTGTTCCCGGTGATCGTCGGGATGGAGGCGCTCGATCGCAGAGCGTGCGAGGCGCTGCAGGAGAAGCTCGCGCGCCGCGGCAAGCCCGCGATGTTCGTCTCCGACGAGCACGAGTACCGCGAGATCGTCGCGGTGCTGCGGCGCGCGTCGCTCATCGTCTCGTCGCGCTACCACGCGCTCGTGTGCTCGATGCCGGCCGCGGTGCCGAGCGTGGGCGTCACGATGGACGAGCGCATCCGCAACCTCATGCGCGATCGCGGCCAGCGCGATCTGCTGCTCAACGTCGACGACGAGGCGCTCGACGAGCGGCTCTTCGAGGCGATGCACCGCGCGTGGTCGGACCCGGACGCGTCGCGCGTCGCGATCGAGCGCAGCGTCGCGCGCAACCTCGTGCGCCAGGGCGAGATGGGCGTGCACCTCGTCGATCACGTCCGCGCGCACCACCCGCGCTTCCCGTTCGCGAGGCACCTCGGATCGAGCGAGACCGGCGGCGACGGCGATCCGATCGCACACCTGCCGCCGCTCGCGGCGCGGCAGCGGCTGATCCTCGAGCGCTGGCGCGCGGCCGAGCTGGGAGAGCTCCAGGCATGAGCTTCGTGGACGTCTTCCTCGCGAACCTGAGCGAGCATCCCGATCGCGCGTTCGTCACCGAGGTGTTCTGCACCGGGCTCGCGCCGGGCAAGGAGCGCCTCGTGCCGACGCGCGGCGGACGCCTGCGCGAGATGATCGAGCAGGCGCGCCACGCGCTGCGCGCAGCCGGTGTGAAGCCGGGTGATCGCGTGGTGCTCGTCGCGCCGAACTCGGCGCGCTGGGTCGCGTGCGACGTCGCGATCCTCGCCGAGGGCGCGACGTGCGTGCCGATGTACGCGCGCCAGGCCGCGAGCGAGCTCGTCGCGATGATGCGCGACTGCGATCCGCGCGTCGTGATCGTCGACGGCGCGCCGCTCGCGGACGCGATCGCCGCGCACGCGCCGCCTGCGCCGATGATCCAGCTCGACGCGCTCTTCGCAGGCCACCCGCCGAGCGCGCTCGAGCCCGCGCGGCGCGTCGAGGCGAGCGACGTCGTCACGATCATCTACACGTCGGGCTCCAGCGGCGAGCCCAAGGGCGTGATGACGAGCGTCGCGAACGTCGAGCACATGCTGCCGGTGCTCGACGCGAAGCTGCGCGAGCTGACGGGCACGAGCGGCGGGCGCGATCGCGTCTTCCACTACCTGCCCTTCTGCTTCGCGGGCTCGCGCATGGTGCTCTGGGCGTGCCTCTTCCGCGCGAACGGCTTGTTCCTGTCGACGAGCCTCGACGACCTCGCGCGCGAGCTGCGCGTCGCGGCGCCCGAGTACTTCCTCAACGTGCCCGCGCTGCTCGAGCGCGTGCGCGCCGGCGTCGAGAAGAAGCTCGCCGAGCGCCCGCTCCCGGTGCGCATGCTCTACGAGCGCGCCATCGAGGCGTTCCGTCGCGAGCGCGCGGGCATCGCTCGCAAGCGCGATCGCGCGCTGCTCGCCGCGGCGAAGAGCGCGCTCTTCCCGAAGATCCGCGAGCAGATCGGCCACCAGATCACCGGGCTGATATGCGGCTCCGCGCCGCTCGCCGAGGAGACCCAGGCGTGGTTCTCGGACCTCGTCGGCATCCCGGTCTACCAGGTCTACGGGCTCACCGAGACCACCGCGATCGTGTCGATCGATCGCGTCGACGGAGTCGTCCCCGGGCGCGTCGGTCATCCGATCGCGGGCTGCGACGTGCGGCTCGGCGATCACGGCGAGCTGCAGATCCGCGGGCCCAACGTGTTCCGCGGCTACTTCCGCCGCGACACCGCGACGCGCGATGCGTTCACCGACGACGGCTGGTTCCGCACCGGCGATCAGGCGACGATCGACACTCGCGGTCTGCTGCGGATCATCGGGCGAGTGAAGAACATCCTCGTGCCGAGCTCGGGGCACAACGTCGCGCCCGAGCCGATCGAGCAGATGATCATGGAGCGCGTGCCCAGCGCGTCGCACGCGGTCGTGATCGGGCACGGTCGCCCGTACCTCGTCGCGCTGCTCGCGGGGACCGGAGATCGCGCGGCGATCGATCGTGCGATCGACGAGGTCAACGAGGCGCTGCCGCACTACCGCCGCATCCGGAAGGTCCACGTGCACGACGACCCGCTCACGATCGAGAGCGGGATGCTCACCGCCAACCAGAAGCTCCGGCGCCACGAGATCGAGGCGCACTTCGCGCGCGAGATCGACGCGCTCTACGCCTGACGGCTTCGAGGAACATCGTGCGCTACGACGGAACGCAGCTCTCGTTCGACCTCGGGCACGGCGGCGTGCTCGAGGTGCGGCTCCATCGCGAGCCCTGCAACGAGATCGGGCTCGTCATGCTGAGCGAGGTCGAGCGCGTCGCCGAGGCCGCGCACGCGCCGGGCGTGCGCGCGATGGTGATCACGAGCGCGGTGAAGCGCGGCTTCTGCGCCGGCGCCGATCTCCGCGAGCTCCATCGCGAGAACGCCGCGCGCGCGAGCGAGCCCGTCGAGGCGCGGGTGCGCGAGGTGCGTCGCTTCCTCGATCGCATCCACGCCGCGTTCGACGCGATCGATGCCGCGCCGATCACGACGATCGCCGCCGTGCACGGCGTCTGCTTCGGCGGTGGGTTCGAGCTCGCGCTCACGTGCGATCTGATCGTCGCCGACAAGACCGCGCGATTCTGCTTCCCCGAGCTGCGGCTCGGCTTGATCCCCGGCTTCGGCGGAATCCCGCGCCTCGAGCGCGATCTCGGCAACGCGATCATCCGTGATCTCCTCCTGACGGGGCGCAGCCTCGGCGCGGCGCGCGCGCAGGCGATCGGCCTCGTCTCGCAGCTCGTCGCGCCGGGCGAGCACCTCTCGGTCGCGCACCGCGTCGCGCAGCAGGCGTGCCGCTTCGACGGCCCGACGACGAAGGTCGCCAAGGCTTTCCTCAAGCCGATCCCGAAGGACCGCCTCGCCCGCGAGAAGGACGTGTTCTGCGAGCTCTTCGCCGGCCCGGTGGTCGCGAAGGCGCTCGCGCGCTTCGACGCCGACACCTCGGCGATGCCCTACCTCCCCGCGCCTCCCTCGTCCGAACAGCAGGACCCCGCATGAGCACCGCCAACGACGTGCTGCCGCGCCTGATGACCCTCGCCGCCGAGCGCTTCGGAAAGCGCGCGAGCGAGCTGCGCCCCGCCGACGATCTCTTCGACGCGCTCGGCATCGACAGCGTCGAGGCGATGTCGCTCGTCACCGCGCTCGAGGAGCGCTTCGCCATCGAGATCCCCGACTACGAGGTGCAGGACGTGCGCACGTTCGAAGAGCTCGCGACCGTGATCGCGCGGAGGGTCTGAGCCGCGATGATGATCCCGCCCGAAGGCTACGACTCGCTCGGCGCGCTGCTGCACGACGCGCTCGTGCAGTGGAAGAGCGAGACCGCGCTGATCGAGGTCGATCGGCGCGCCGAGAAGAAGCGCCTCACGTACCTCGACGTGCGCCGCGAGGTCACGCCGGTCACGCGCTGGCTCGCGGATCGCGGCGTCGGTCCCGGTGATCGCGTCGCCATCGTGATGAGCAACCAGGCGCGCTGGCCCATCGCGGCGATCGCGCTCTTCGCGCGCGGCGCGGTGATGGTCCCGCTCGACTACAAGCTCTCGGGCGAGGAGCAGGTCGCGCTCCTCCGCCACGCGGGCGCGCGCGCGCTGATCACCGAGCACCCGCTCCTGCGGCGCATGAAGGACCTGCCCGCGATCGACGTGCTGGTCTCCGAGGCGCCCGACGCGAGCACGGCCGCGACGCGCTGGGAGGATCTGCCCGACGACGTCGTCGCGCCGCCCGTCGAGCCGCGCACCCGCGGCGACGCCGCGAGCATCGTCTACTCGTCGGGCACCGGCGGGCGCCCCAAGGGCTGCGTGCTCACCCACGACGCGTACCTCGAGCAGCTCGGCGCGCTCATGCGCCTCTTCCCGATGCGCCCGGGGCACAAGACGTTCTCGGTGCTTCCGACGAACCACGCGATCGACTTCATGGTCGGGTTCCTCGGTCCGTTCGCGTGCGGCTCGACCGTCGTGCACCAGCGCACGCTGCGCCCCGAGTTCCTCGTGTCGACGATGCGCGAGCACCGCATCACGCACATGGCGCTCGTGCCGCTCCTGCTCGCCGCGTTCGAGCGCGCGATCGACGAGAAGATCGACAAGCGCCCCGCGTGGCAGCGCGCGGCCCTCGGGCTCATCTCGCGCGCCAACGCGGAGCTCACCCGCGCCAAGCCCGACGTGTCGCTCAGCCGCTCGCTCCTCGGCGGCGTGCACGAGCAGCTCGGCGGCTCGCTCGAGCTGCTCTTCTGCGGCGGCGCGTTCGTCGATCGCCGCCGCGCCGAGCGCTTCTACGAGCTCGGGATCCCGGTGGTGATCGGCTACGGCCTCACCGAGTGCTGCACCGTCGCGACGGTCAACGATCTGCGCCCCTTCCGCGCCGACTCGGTCGGCCGCGCGGTGCACGGCGTCGAGGTGCGCGTGCACGCGCCGAGCGACGACGGCGTCGGCGAGGTGTGGATCCGCGGGCGCACCGTGATGCGCGAGTACTGGAACGACGCCGAGCTCACCGCGCGCACGATCACCGAGGACGGCTGGCTGCGTACCGGCGATCTCGGATGGCTCGACGCGAGCGGGCACCTGCACCTCGTCGGTCGCAGCAAGAACATGATCGTGACCGCGGGCGGCAAGAACGTGTACCCCGAGGACGTCGAGTCGGCGTTCGAGGGCGTCGCGTGCGAGGAGCTCGCGGTGTTCGCCTCGGGCTACGTGTGGCCGCGCCACGCCATCGCCGGAGGACACGCGCTCACCGAGGAGCAGCTGATCGCGGTGGTGCGCACCAAGGGCGCGCTGCGCGACGCCGAGCGCGAGATCACCGCGCGCAACCGCAAGCTCCCCGAGCACAAGCGCGTGCACGCGGTGCTCGCGTGGAGCGAGTCGTTCCCGCGCACCGCGTCGATGAAGGTGAAGCGCGAGGCGCTCGCGGAGCAGCTGCGCGCGGGCGCGCGCCCCGAGCAGCTCGTCGCGCTCGAGCGCGCGAGCGCTGCAGTGATCGGAGGCCTGTCGTGACGAAGTGGTTGGCGATCGTGAACCCGGCGGCGGGCGGTGGGCGCTGCGGCGAGCGCGCCGACGAGGCCCTCGAGACGCTGCGGCGCGGCGGCATGACGATCGACGTGGTGCGCACCGAGTCGCCCGGGCACGCGACCACGCTCGCGCGCGACGCCGCCGCGAGCGGGCGCACCCACTTCCTCGCGGTCGGCGGCGACGGCACCACGTTCGAGATCCTCAACGGGCTCTTCCCGCGTCGCGAAGGCGGCGAGCCCCCCACGGTCGCGATGCTGCCGCTCGGCACCGGCAACTCGTTCCTCCGCGACTTCGGCATCGAGGGCGCCGAGGCCGCGATGGCCGCGATCCTCCGCGCGGAGGAGCACCCCTGCGACGTGCTGCGCATCGATCACGCGCGCGGCGTGCTCCACTCGATCAACATCGTCGGCGTCGGCTTCAGCGCGGACGTCGGCGCGCTCACGAACCGCCGCTACAAGCACCTCGGCGCCGCGGGCTACGTCGTCGCCGTGCTGCGCACCGCGATCGGCCTGCGCTCGCCGACGTTCCCGCTGCGCATCGACGGCGGCGCGCTCGACGCGCGCCCCGCGATCCTCCTCTCGTTCTGCAACAGCCGCTGCACCGCGGGCACGATGCGCATGGCGCCCAACGCCGAGGTCTCCGACGGCATGCTCGACGTGATCCGCATCGGGCCGCGCTCGCGCCTCTCGTTCGTGTCGGCGTTCCCCAGCATCTTCGCGGGGCGCCACGTGCAGAAGGAGGGCGTCGAGGAGGCGCGCGCCAAGCGCGTCGAGCTCGAGCTCGATCACGAGGTCGACACGATGATCGACGGCGAGGTGCTGCCGCTGCGCCTCCGCTCGATCGAGGTCGTGCCCGGCGCGCTGCGGGTGATCGCATGAGCGCGGTGCGCACCGAGGAGAGCGGCACCCGCGACGTGCCGCCCGTCCCTTCCGCGTCGCTGCGCTCGCCCTCGCTCGCCGACTACGCGAAGTCCGCCGCGCTCTGGGCCGCGGGCCTCACGTACTTCGTGCCCGCGTCGGCCGGCATGGTGCTCACGTGCGCGACGCTCGGGCTCGATCGCTCGCTCGCCTACCAGCGCTGGTACGCCGACTGGGTCATCCGGCTCACCGGATCGAAGTGGCGCGCGCACGTGCACCCCGACGTCGATCCCAAGCGCCCGTGCGTCTTCGTGCACAACCACACGAACCACTTCGACTTCGTGCTCATGCACAACGCGACGCCGCACTACAAGCGCGGGCTCGAGCTGGAGTCGCACTTCAAGTACCCGGTCTACGGCCCGATGATGCGCATCCGCGGCGGCATCGCGGTGAAGCCCGGCGTGAAGGGACAGACGCCCGAGGTGCTCGCGAACATGCGCGAGGCGCTCAAGGACGGGCACGCGATCCTCACGTTCCCCGAGGGCCATCGCACCACGACCGGACGGCTCGGTCCCTTCCGCAAGGGCGTGTTCTTCCTCGCGCGCGATCTCGAGATGCCGGTGGTGCCGGTGACGGTGACCGGCGCGTACGAGCTGATGCGCAAGGGGAGCCTGATGATCCGGCCGGGGCACGAGCTCACGGTGCACGTCGATGCGCCGATCGAGACCGCTGGCATGAGCGACGACGAGGTGCCGCAGCTCGTGGATCGCGTGCACGCGCAGATGTCGAAGCACATCGACGACTACTGGCGCGCGAAGGGATGGCCCGGATGAGCGCGCCGGCGCGCCGCGACGGTGCTCACGACGAGCCGCCGCACGACGGACGCAGCACGCGCGCCGCGGCGATGCGCGAGTCCCGCCGTCGTGCCGTGCTCGACGCGAGCCTCCGCGTGTTCAGCGAGAAGGGCTACCACGCGACGCGCATCAGCGATCTCATCGAGGCCGCGGGGATCGCGCGCGGCACGTTCTACCTCTACTTCGAGAGCAAGAACGCCATCTTCCACGAGCTGCTCGATCAGCTCCTCGAGCGCATCCGCGCGTCGGTCGACGGAGTCGACACGCGCGTCGACGCGGCGCCGCTGCGCGAGCAGCTGCTCGTGATCGTCCGGCGCGTGCTCGCGACGTTCCACCAGCACCCCGAGCTCACGCGGCTCGTGCTGCGCAGCGCGCCGGGGCTCGACGACGAGGTCGATCGCAAGCTGGCGGCGTTCTACGGGCAGCTCCACGCGTGGCTCGCGGTGTCGCTGCAGAACGCGCAGGCGCTCGGCCTGATGCGCGTGCTCGACGTCGACTTCGTGTCGTGGTCGGTGATCGGCGCGGTGAAGCAGATCGTCGAGCTCTCGCTCGAGCGCCGCGAAGGCGCGGATCTCGACCGCGCGACGCGCGCGCTGCTCGATCTGCACCTCGACGGAATGCTGCTCGCGCGCTGATTTCGCGCCGTGCTAGCGTCCGCGCTCGAGGCTATCCCGATGCGCGTCCTACCAGTCGTCTTCGCCACGCTCGCGTTGTCTCTGTTCGCACCCCGCGTGAGCGCACAACGGCTCGAGGGCGAGCAGTCGATCGTCCTGCCGGAATCGGAGCCGCTGCACGCCAGCGTCGTCACGTTCGCCGGGGACGGCACCGAGACGGTGATCGTCTACACGGACCGCACGTCGCCCCCCGGGACCAGCCGGTTCGCGGTCCTCTCCGCCGACCACGCGCTCGTGCACACGCCCGACGTGCTCCTGCCGCTCGCGACCGGGCGCCTCGTCTGCCAGTCGGGCGCGTGCGTGCTGGTCGCGCGGGACACCTCGCGCGGCGTGCTGGCCGTCCGCTTCCGGACCGATGGAACCTCGGTCGACAGCGCTCCCCTCGTGCTCTCCGCGACCGCGAACACGTACTACGAGCCGCAGATCGCGCGCACGGCGACGGGCTACCTCATCGCGTGGCGCCAGTGGGGCAGCGGCGTCGGCGGACTCTTCGTGGTGCCGTTGCCGCTGGCGGGACCACCCGGCACGCGAGTCACGCTCCCGGACGGCGATCCGTTGCTCGATTGCCATGCGTCGGGGTGCCTCCTGGCGCGCACCGCCCAGTCCACGACGTCCCTGCAGCGCCTGACCATCGAGGGGGCCCCCATCGGCGCACCCATCGAGCTCGGGGAAGCGACCGGCTACGTGAACCTCCTCGCGAACACCGGCGTGGACTACGTCGTGGCCGAGGGCTCGCTGATCAGCCCCCCGCCCCGACGGTGGCGCGTGGCGTACGACGGCACGATCACGCCCGTCGCGAGCGCCCAATTGCGTGCGTCGAGGATCACCTGCGACGGAGCCGGTGGGTGCTTGCTCCTGGGCACGCCGCGCTGGTGGAGCGCCGACGACACGATCGTGAGCGCAGCGACGAGCGGCTCGTTCCAGGCGGCGCACTGTGCTGCACCTCGTCGGTGCACCGCGCTCGCCGCGTACGGCGCCGAGCTCCACACGGTCACGTTCGACGGAGCCACGCTGCAGGTCGGCGAGGGCGTGCCCTTCCCCCAGCCGTCGGGCGCGCGCGTCCACGGAGCCCCGCTCGCCCTGGCGCACGACACGACGGGGCACCTCGTCCTCTTCGGTCAGCACGGCCGCGACGACGGCTCGATCGGCGCAGCCGTGATCCGCGGCGCGACGCCGGCAGCGATGGCGACGACGACGGGCCTCACGACGTACGGCAGCGCGCGCGCGTGGTTGGCGCGCGGCGACGGAGCGTACGGGCTGCTGGCCCACCGCAGCTCGGGCGTCGACTTCTTCCTGCTGGACGACGCCGGCGTGCCCACGTTCGGACCGCTCGCGATCGTTGGGAGCGCGAACGGCGCGGCGATCGCTTGGAACGGAACGCACTACCTCGTCGCATGGGCGACGTACAACGAGCTCCGCGTGCAGCGGCTCGACGCGATCGGCCAGCGCATCGACGACGCGCCACGCGTCCTGCGCGGCGGCAACGTCTCCGCGCTCGACGTCGCGTGGGACGGCGCGCAGTGGCTCCTGCTGACGCGCGAAGGCAACTCGCGGCTGAAGGCGATGCGGCTCGCCGAGGACGGCTCTCCCCTGGACGCGCCGACCGGCTTCCTCGTCCGCGACTTCGTCGGAGCGGACGCGCGCTTGGCGTTCGGGCGCGACACGTACCTGGCGGTGTGGCGCGACACGCTCTCCGGCGGCACCGCCGTGCTCCGCGCGGCGCGGATCACGCCCGCCGGCGAGGTGCTCGATCTCGGCGGTGACGTCGTCGCGACGCTCCCGACCACGACCGCGACGACCGCCGTGACGTTCGACGGTGCGCGCTTCGTCGTCGGCTGGTCGACGCTCCACGCTGCCGCGCCCGACGGCACGACGCGCGTGAGCGTGCACCTCCGGTCGGTCTCCGTCGACGGCGCGATGGGTCCGGTGATCGACGTCGTGAGCGACGTCGATCTCCGAATCGGCGGAGAGCTGAGCGGCGCGCCGCTGCCGCTCCTGGCGCTCGACTCCGCGGAGCCCGGACGAACGCTCGTCGCCTACACGCGCCAGACGTCGGCGCTCGCGGAGGCGCCGGTGCGCGTGCGCGCGCGCCTCTTCGTCGACGACTCGATGGGCGCCGCGTGCACGACCGACGCGGACTGCGCGAGCGGCGCGTGCAGCGGCGGGATCTGCTGCGAGCGCGCGTGCGACGGAGCCTGCGAGGCGTGCGGGCTCGACGGGCGCTGCGCCGTCGCGGAGGCCGGCGCGGTCTGCCGCGACGCGGTGGGCGCGTGCGACGCGCCCGAGATGTGCGACGGGACGTCGAGCACGTGCCCCGATCTCGTGATCCGCGACTGCGACGGTGGGCTCGCCCTGCCGGATGCCGGGCCGGCCGACGCCGGCACGATGGCCGACGCCGGCACGATGCCCGACGTGGACGCGTCGGTCGTCGAGCCGCCGGACGCCGGCGCGCCGACGTCGGAGCCCGACGGTGGCGTCGTCGCGAGCGCCGGCAGCGCCGGGTGCGCGGTGTCGCGCGCGTCGGGCGATGGCGGACCCTGCACGCTCCTCGCGATGCTCGCGGCCCTCGCGCTGCTGCTCCGGCGACGCAGCACCACGACGCGCTGAGGCGTCGCGCCCTCCGCGTCCGAGGACACGACAAAAACCGTCGTGAATCCGACCCCCTGGACTTCCTCCGTCCACTCCGAAGCTTCCTGCGCCGGTCCCGGAGCTTCCTCCGCGCGTCCCGCGGCTTCCTCCACGCGCGCCGCGACTTCTTCCACGCGGGCCGCGACTTGCTCCACGCGGGCCGCGGCTTCCGCCACGTGGCCCGCGACGTCCTCCACGTGCGCCGCGACGTCCTCCACGCGGGCGGCGACGTCCTCCACCGACCGCGCGACCTGCTCCGCGAGCGCGGCGACGTCCTCCGCGCCCTCCCCCACTCCGATCGGCGCTCCGTGCGTCTCGCGCGCTCGTCTCGCGAGGTGCGCGGACGCCGCGGCGACCACCTCGGTCACCGCGGCGTCGCCTCGCGTGTCGGTGCTCAGCGCTCGGTCGGCGGCTCCACGCCGGGATCGGTGTCGTCGTCACGCTTGCGACGCCGCTCGGTCGTGAGCGGGCGGAAGCCGTAGTCGCGCAGGTCGTGATCCCGCTTGCCGTCGGGGAGGTTCGCGTAGAGGTGCTCGCGGGTCGCGGCGAGCACCGCGCGCGCCTCGCGCAGCGTGGTCTCCTTCAGCGACACCGCGCGAGAGAGATCGGCGCGCGACGTCGTGGTCGCACCGATCACCGCGTTCATGCTCGCGAGCGCGCTCTGCACCGCCTCGGAGACCACCGGCGTGAAGAGCAGCTCGCGCTCGGGCGCGGCCTCCGGCAGCGCCGCGAGCCGCGCGTCTTCGGCCGCGGAGAGCCCCAGCGCGCGCAGCACGCCGCCGAACGTGTCGGGGTTCACGCCATGAACTCCGTACGCGCGGGCCACCGCGGGGTTGCGCTCCCCGGCGCGCGACTGGAGGTGCGAGTCCACGCGCGCCAGCGCGCGGACTCCCGCCGCGAGCGCGTCGCGCCCCGCGCGCGTCGCCTCGAGCTTCACCAGCTCCGACGCCGACACCCCCGGCACCTGCACGCGAACCTCGGCGAGCACGGCGTCGAGCCGCGCCCGCAGCGCCGCTGGCAGCCGCACCGACTCGCGCGTGCGCCGCTGCGCCTCGGTCTCGGTCACGCCGTCGGGCGGCGTGGCGAGCGTCGCGTCCGCGCCGGCCACGACCTCGAGATGGATGCGCACGTCGTCCGGCTGACCGGAGTCACTGATCCCCGCCATGAGCTTCTCCCCTTGTGCGCGCCGGCCCCCACGGATGGCGCGCGCGACGAGTAGAGCGCTCGCGGCGCGAGCACGTCAATGCGCGCTCGCGTCGATCACCACGCGCGGCTCAGCGCGGGCGCGGCGCTGCCCGTCGCGGCGCGCGCCTGCGCGATCGCGCGCAGCACGTCGTCGCGCGACAGCGTCGCGATCGGCGCGATCCACTCGACGAGCTCGCCGCCCTTCGAGAACACGCGCGTCGGGTACGGCGCGCGCGTCATCAGCGCGAGGCCCGCGGTGGCGGTGCGCACCGCCGCGGGGAGGAACCCGTCGCCGTCGACGAGGTACCCGTGCGCGCAGTGGCTCGCGCCGAAGCGCTTCATCAGGTTCGCCGAGGCCTGGCGCGCGGTGTCGTCGAACGACATCGAGACCGTCTTCTCGATCACGGTGATCGACGCGTACTTCCGATCCGAGCTCTCGCGGAGCACGTCCTCCACTGCGCGCTCGATCGCCGCGACGGCCGACACCGTCACGTGCGCGCGCCAGACCGACACGACGAGGCGCGGCGCGCCGAGGAGCGCCCACTGCGGCGTCGCTTCGAGGATCGGCAGGCTGCGCATCGGTCGGCGAACATACGTGACGCCTCCGCGCGCGGGAAGATCACCCGCGCGAGGGATGGCGCCGCTTCTTCGCGCTCGCCCACGCCAGCGCGCCGAGCGCGCACAGGGCGATCATCGCGACCGCGACCGCGATCGCCGCGCCGAGCGAGAGCGTCGGGCCGATCACGCGCGCGAGCCCGATCCCCGCGACGTAGAGCGCCAGCAGGTGCGAGACGTAGAGGAAGAGCGTCTCGCTGGCGATCGTGCGCAGCGCGCGCGGCAGCGCGACCACGCGCGCGCTGGCGATCGCGAGCACCGCCGCGACCATCGCGACCGCCGCGAGGCGCACCAGTGAGAACCCAGGCGACGCCGAGTAGAGCAGCGCATCGCTGGGCCGCGCGATCAGCGCGTCGACGACCACCGACACCACCGCGATCACCGCCGCGGCGATCACCAGCCTCACCCCGGCGCGCGCGCCCGACGTGCGCGCGCCGTCGGGCAGCGCGATCGCGCCGAGCACGACGCCCGCGAGCACGAACCCGCTCCACGGCGAGAGCGGGAAGAGCGAGCCGCCGCTCCGCGAGACGTAGTTGCACACGAGGCGCAGCGCGCTGCCCTCGCACTCCACCCGCGCCGCGAGCGGCGCGAGCGCGATCGCTGCCACCGCGAGCGCACCGCTCGCGATCACCACGTGCGAGGCGCGCCGCGCGAGCGCGCACATCGCCTCGAGCAGGAGCATCGTGACGCCGATGCACTGCAGCACGTCGACGATCATCGCCTCGTCGATCGCGCGCCGCGCGAGCTCGGGGTCGCCGCTCAGCACGCCCGCGGGCGCGTGCAGCAGGTACCCGATCGCGATCAGCATCGCGGCGCGCCTCACGCGCCGGGCGCGCGCCGCGCGATCCGCGCGATAGGTCTCCCAGCGCGCCAGGCTCGAGAGATGGAACGACACACCCGCCGCGGTCATGAACCCGACCGCGGTCAGGCCGCGCACCCAGGTCCAGATCTCGAAGCCGCGCCCGCCGCGCCACGCGTCCGCGAGCAGCGCGTCGATCACGTGCCCCTGGATCATCTGCACGCTCATCACGAGCCGCAGCAGATCGACGAAGTGCGCGCGCGGCGCAGCCTTCCGCTCCGTCGACGGAGCGACGTCGGTGACGCTCATCGCAGCTCGCGCACGACCGCGGCGAGCGCGTCGAGCGAAGGACGCGCAGCGGGATCGGGCCGCACGCACTCCGTCGCGATCGCGACGAGCGCATCGGGCGGCGGCGCATCGAGCTGGCCGCAGATCTCGCGCACCGTCGCGCCGAGCGCGTAGACGTCCATCGCGAAGTGCGCGGGCGCGCCGGCGCGCTGCTCGGGCGGCATGTACGCGAGCGTGCCCTCCGCGAGCCCGTGCGGCGACGCGCCCGCGTCCCCGGTGCGCTGCGCCGTGCCGAAGTCGGTGAGCACCACACGACCCATCGTGCGCAGCAAGAGGTTCGAGGGCTTCAGGTCGCGGTGCACGACGCCGCGCGCGTGCACGTACCGCAGCGCGTCGATGGCGCTCTCGACCCACGGCAGCACCAGCTCGCCGCGGATCGCGCCCTTGCCGAGCCAGGTCCGGATCGAGCCGAGCTCGAGGTTCTCCATCGCGATCGCGCCGAGCGTCTCGTCGACGTCGAGCACGCGGATCACGCCCGGGTGCTCGAGCGACGACGCCATGCGCGCCTCGAGCAACAAGCGCTCGCGATCGGCGCGCCCGCGGCGGTGATAGACCTTGAGCGCGACGGGACGCGCGAGCTGCGTGTCGTCGGCGAGGAACACCGTGCCCGCGCCGCCTCGGCCGAGCTCGCGCAGGAGCTTGTAGCGGCCGCGCGCGAGCGCGCCGTCGGCCATCAGCGTCGCGCCCTCGTCGCGGCGCGGCATCGCCTGCTTCTCGCGCAGCCGCGCGACGCGCTCTCTCGCGCGCGGATAGTCGAGATCGCGCGCCACGATGCGCTCGTAGAGGGAGAGCGCGCCGCGCGCGTCGCCGCGTCGCTCCGCGATCTCGGCAGCGAGCATCCATCCGTCGAGCGGCGCGTCGGGCTCGCGCAGCATCGGCGCGAGCACCTCCCACGCGGTGCTCTCGTCACCACGCGCGTCGAGCCGCTCGGCGACACGACAGCGCAGATCGCTCATCCCGCCGCTCGCGAGCACGCGCCGCGCGAGATCGATCGCGACGACCTCGCGCCCGGCGTCACAGAGCCGCTCGAACGCCTCGATCGCGATCGCCTGATCGTCGGTGCCCGGCTCGGCCGTGCGCTGCGCGAGCGCGACGAGCTTCGCGGCCTCGCGCTCGAACGGATCTTCGGTCTCGGGCGGCGGCGTGCTCGCGACCACCGGGGCTTCGTGCTCGGGCTCGACCACCGGCTCGTCCGCGACGAACCACCCGCGCATCCGGCGCCACACGCTCACGCGAGCACCTCGACGCGCACCCCGCCGACCGTGATCACGTCGCCGTGGAGCAGGTCGACGCCCGCGGCGACGTTCTGCGCGCCGAGCACGACGCTCACGCCGGGATCGGGCTGCATCACGGCGCGATCGTCGACGAACACGAACGTCGCCTGCAGCCCCGCGACGCGCAGCTCGGCCTCGCCCGCGACGACACGCTCACCGCGATCGAGACCACGCACCACGTCGATCGCGATCCCCTGCGCGCCCGGGCTCACGCGCAGCGACACGTCGTCGCCGAGCCCCACCTCGGTCGGGCCCGAGAGCGCGATCTCGCCCGCGACGGGCACGCCCGCGATCAACGTGCCGTTTCGGCTCCCGAGGTCGCGCACCACGACCGCCTCGCCGCGCCGCGCGATCTCGCAGTGACGCCGCGACACCGAGCCGCCGCGCACCACGACGTCGGCGTCGCTGCGCCCGATCACCGCGGGCAGCGAGCCCACGAGCCCGACGCGCGCACCGCCGACGTCGAGGCGCAGCCGGCGCCCGCGCGGCCACTTCTCCTCGATGCGGCGCAGCATCTCCGCGATCGACGGATCGCTCGGCGCGAGCAGCGTCGCTTCGCGCAGCGCACGACGCGCGACGTCGCGCGCGCCGACGCGCGTCGCCATCTCCTGCTCCGAGACCAGCCGGCGCAGCCGCGCGTCGCGCTGCTCCTTCGCGTGCGTCGTCTCGAGCACCTTCTCGAGCCGCTCGATCTCGCCGGCGTGCTCGAGACATCGCGCGAGGTCCTCGCCCCGCCCGAGCAGCTCGTAGCAGTCCGCCGCGTCGACCCACTTCTCCGCGCGCTCGAGCCGCTCGGCCGCGTCGACGAGCTTGCGCTTCGCGTCCGCGCTCACCGCGCCGCGCTCGCGCGCCGACTCGAGCACCGCGACGCCGATGCGCGCCTCGAGGTCACGACGGCCGTCCTCGCGATCCGGCGGCATGAAGCGCAGCGCGTCGACCCACGCCTGCACCTTCTCCTCGACGTTCTTCGCCTGCTCGCCGAGCCGCGTCATCAGCTCCGCGGCCTTCCCCGGGTCGCCCATGTCGACCCACAGGTACGCCGCCTTGCGCAAGTCGCCCTGCACCTCGGCGTCGAGGGCTTGGCGTGCGCGCGTGTCGAAGAGGCGTCGGAAGAAGCTCACTGAGTCCTTCGGCGAGGTGCGTTCAGACCGTCATCGTTGACACCGAGCGGATCCATCCACGACGATCCGACGCTCCTCGCACGCATCTTTCCCCGGAGGCCCCTACGTGAGCAACCGTCTCGGCGAGCTCCTCGTCCGCGAGAAGCTGATCAGTCTCCAGCAGCTCCGGACGGCCCAGGACGAAGCCAAGCGCACCAACTCGTCGCTCGGCTACACGCTCGCTCGCATGGGGTACATCTCGGACCAGGAGATCACCGACTTCCTGAGCCAGCAGTACCGCGTCCAGTCGATCAACCTCGAGGAGTACGAGATCGACGAGGACGTGCGGAAGATGATCTCGCAGGAGGTCTGCGAGCGGCACAAGGTCATCCCGGTCTCGCGCTCCGGCTCGTCGCTGATCGTCGCGATGGCGGACCCGTCGAACCTCCACGCGATCGACGACATCAAGTTCCTCACGGGCTACAACGTCGAGCCCGTCGTCTCGTCGGAAGCCGCGATCCTCAAGGCGATCGAGCGTTATTACGCCGCGCCGGAGATCTCCTACGACCAGATCATGGAGGGCTTCGACGAGGAGGAGATCGAGGTCGCCGGCGAGGACGACGACATCGCTCTCGGCGACCTCGAGCGCGCGAGCGAGGACGCGCCGGTCATCCGCCTCTGCAACGCGATCCTGCTCAACGCGATCAAGAAGCGCGCGAGCGACATCCACATCGAGCCGTACGAGAAGAAGCTCCGCGTCCGCTACCGCATCGACGGCGTGCTCGTCGAGGAGATGACGCCGCCGCTCAAGCTCAAGAACGCGATCGCGTCGCGCATCAAGATCATGAGCTCGCTCGACATCGCCGAGCGACGACTGCCGCAGGACGGACGCATCAAGCTCAAGCTCGGCAAGGGCAAGGAGATGGACTTCCGCGTCTCCGTCTGCCCGACGATCTGGGGCGAGAAGATCGTCATGCGTCTTCTCGACAAGTCGAACCTGCAGCTCGACATGACGAAGCTCGGGTTCGACCAGAAGGCGCTCGACGACTTCAAGTGGGCGATCAGCCAGCCCTACGGGATGGTGCTCGTCACCGGCCCGACCGGCTCGGGCAAGACGACGACGCTCTACTCCGCGCTGACCGAGCTGAACCAGATCGACACGAACATCAGCACCGCGGAAGACCCCGTCGAATACAACCTGATGGGCATCAACCAGGTGCAGATGCACGACGACATCGGCCTGAACTTCGCGGCCGCGCTGCGCTCGTTCCTGCGCCAGGACCCCGACATCATCATGGTCGGCGAGATCCGCGACTTCGAGACCGCGGAGATCGCGGTGAAGGCCGCGCTGACCGGCCACCTCGTGCTCTCGACGCTGCACACGAACGACGCGCCGAGCACGGTCTCGCGCCTGCTCAACATGGGCGTCGAGCCGTTCCTCGTGACCGCGTCGGTGAACCTCGTCCTCGCGCAGCGCCTCGCGCGGAAGATCTGCGAGCACTGCAAGCACGAGATCCAGATCGACCACGCGGGCCTGAAGACCGCGGGCTTCTCCGACGCGGACATCGCCGCGGGGATCCGCGTGATGAAGGGCGCGGGCTGCCGCGAG
This sequence comes from Sandaracinus amylolyticus, assembly GCF_000737325.1. Lineage (NCBI taxonomy): Bacteria > Pseudomonadati > Myxococcota > Polyangiales > Sandaracinaceae > Sandaracinus > Sandaracinus amylolyticus. The sequence goes on along the minus strand of NZ_CP011125.1, from coordinate 3,982,955 downwards.
TGCAACAACACCGGCTACCGCGGCCGCATCGCGCTGTACGAGGTCATGCCGTTCGGCGATCGCCTCAAGGAGATGGTGCTCCAGGGCTGCTCCACCGCGGAGCTGAAGGACGAGATGATCCGTCAGGGCGTGCAGACGCTGCGCATGGCCGGGCTCACCAAGGTGAAGGCCGGCATGACGTCGCTCGACGAGATCATGCGCGTCACCGCAGCGGACCGGAGCTGACGCTCGCGAGGCGCTCCTCGGAGGGCGCCTCGTCCGAGCCGAGCTGCGGGCGCGTGATCACGCCCGAGCGCCGGTCGCGATCACCCTGCTGCGCGATCCACGCGTCGATGCGCCAGCGGACCTCCTCCGCGACCGCGCAGACGTTCGGCTCCTGCAGCAGCGTGAGGTGATCGCCGGGGACGTCGACGATCTGCACGGCGCCGAACACCGCGTCGCGCCATCCGAGGCGCGCCTCGTGGTGGAAGCGAGGCGTGTAGTAGACGTCCTCGGTCGCGCGGAAGACGACGATGTCGCCCTCGTACGGCTTCGGCTTGAACTCGAGCGCGAGCTCGATGTTCTCGAGCGCCGCCTGGAGGTGCGCGTCCTCGTCCTGCAGCGGCACGCCGGCCGCGCGGCGCCAGCGGAGCATGCGGGAGCGCATGGCGCTGCGCTCGCGCTCGACGCGCGCGAGGATCTTCTCGCGCACGTACTCGGTGCCGCCCTCGAGGAGCTTCTCGACGTGGCGCCGCGCGCGCTCGACGGGCGAGACCCACTCGACGGGCATCGGTCCGATCGCGTCGAGCATGCCGACCATCGCGACCTCTTCTCCGGCGTCGACGAGCAGTCGCGCCATCTCGAGCGCGGTGAGCCCGCCCAGCGAGACCGCGAGCAAGAAGTAGGGCCCGCGCGGCTGGAACCGCCGCAGATCCTCGACGTAGAGGCGCGCGTACTCCTCGACGGAAGGCTTGCGGCCCGGAGGCATCGCGAACTGCGCGGAGAGCCCGTAGATCGGCTGCGCGGGCCCGAGCCGCTGCGCGAGCGCGCGGTAGTACGAGCAGCCCGCGCCGAGCACGTGCACGCCGAAGATCGCAGGGCGCGAGCCGGTCGTCTGGATCGGGATCAACGAGGGCGCGACGCTGCGCACCTCGCCGCGGCGCATCGCGTCCGCGAGCGCCGCGACGCACTGCGCCTGCAGCAGCGCGCCGAGCTCGATGGTGTGCCCGGTCTTGCGCGAGATCGCGTCGGCGAGGCGCAGCGCGAGCAGCGAGTGCCCGCCGAGATCGTAGAAGCGATCCTGGATGCCGATCCCGCGCACGCCGAGCGCGTCCTCGAAGAGCGCGAGCAGCGTGCGATCGAGCGCGTCGCGCGGGCCCGCGCTCGGCGCCTCGGAGGCCGTGACGAGCTCGGGCTCGGGCAGCGCGCGCTCGTCGATCTTCCCGCCGCTCGCGATCGGGAGCGCATCGAGGAGCACGAAGCTCTTCGGCACCATGTACTCCGGCAAGCGATCCGCGAGCGCGGCGCGCAGCGCATCGGCGCTCGTCGATGATCGGGGCACGACCCACGCGACGATGCGATCGGCGTCGCCGATCCGTCGCGCTCGCACGATCGCGTCGCGCACCGTGGGCAGCGCGCGCAGCGCGGACTCGATCTCGCCGAGCTCGATGCGGAACCCGCGGATCTTCACCTGGTGATCGGCACGCCCGAAGAACTCGATCACGCCGCGCGCGTCGATGCGCGCGAGATCGCCGGTCGCGTACATCGTGCCGCTGCCCGCGAACGGATCGGGGACGAAGCGCGACGCGTCGAGCTCGGCGCGCGCGTGGTACCCGAGCGCGACCGTGGGCCCACCGATGAACAGCTCGCCGATCGCGCCGTCGGGCACGATCTCGCGCTGCGGGCCGAGCACGTACGCGCGCGCGCTCGCGAGCGGACGACCGATCGGGATCTCGCTGCCCATCGGACGCGGATCGCGCTCGGGGTCGTAGACCGTGCAGCTGATCGTCGCCTCGGTCGGCCCGTACGCGTTGAGCAGGCGCGGCGCGCCGGGCAGCGAGCGGAACGTGTCGAACGCGCGCGCGGACACCTTCTCGCCGCCGATCACCACGAGGCGTACGTGCGCGGGCAGGCGCGTGCCGTCGCGCTCCATGCGGTGCACGAGCTCGTGGAAGAACGCAGTCGGCAGGTTCAGGACGGTGATGCGCTCGCGCGCGATCTCGTCGAGGAAGACGTCGAGCGACTCGCTCGCCGCATCGCTGCGGAGCACGACGCACGCGCCCGCGAGCCACGTCGGGTAGACCTCCTCGAGCGCGACGTCGAACGCGGGCGACGCGAATTGCAGCGCGCGATCGTCGGGGCCGAGCTCGTACTCGCGCATCACCGCGCGGTCGTGCGCGAGCAGCGCGCGATGCGGCACCAGCACGCCCTTGGGCTTGCCGGTCGAGCCCGACGTGTAGAGCGAGTACGCGACGTCCTCTCCGCTCGGCGGCTCGGGCGCGACGCCGGCTTGACCGCGCGCGAGCACGTCCGCGACGCGCATCGTCGGCACGTCGGCGTCGAACGGCGCGCGCTCGCCCGCGGCGATCACCATCGCGACCTTCGCGTCCTCGATCACGTCGACGAGCGACGCCGCGGGACGGCGCAGATCGAGCGGCACGAAGGCCACGCCCGCCTTGAGCGCACCGAGCTGCGCGATGAAGAGGTCGAGCGAGCGCGGCAGCGCGAGCGCGATCTTCGCGCCCCGCGTCGCGCCGAGCGCGGCGAGCCCCGAGGCGAAGAGATCCGAGATCTCGTCGAGCTCCGCGTAGCTCAGCGTGCGCCCGGCGGCCTCGATCGCGAGGCTCGCACCGCGCTCGCTCACGACACGACGCAGCACCGCGCCGTAGCCGTCGCGATCGGGCGCGATCGGGAACGCGGGCGCGCCGCGCGACGCGAGCGCGCGCACCTCGTCCGCCGGGATCATCGCGAGCTCGCCGAGCGCCGCCGAGGGCCGCTCCGCGAACGAGCGCAGCAGCGTCACGAGGTAGCGGAGGATCGCCTCCGCGTGCTCGCGCTGCACGCGCTCGGGATCGTGCTCGAGGCGCATCACGAGGTCGCCGTCGAGGTAACACGCGAGCGTGATCGGTCCCGAACCCTGCTCGTGGAGGCGACAGTCGCGCTCTCGCCACGCACCGCCGAGCGCACGCAGCGCGGTGCCCAGCAGCGAGGTCTCGAACACCACGATCACCTCGCAGAGCGGGCGCCCGCGCGGGATCTGCGAGAACGTCTGCACCAGCGCGAGCGGCGTGTGCTCGAAGGGCCGCACCTCGAGGTGCTGGCGCCGGATCTCGGCGAAGTAGTCGAGCGCCGCGAGCTCGGGCGTGACCGTCGCGCGCACCGGCACCGTGTTGATGAGGCACCCGACGATCTGCTCGCCGCCCGGCACGAGATGACGGCACGCGCGCGTCGATCCGATCACGACGTCGCTGGTGCGCGCACCGCGCGCGAGCACCACCGCGAGCGCGCCCTGCACCAGCGTGTTGAGCGTGAGCCCGCGCGGCCTGCCGATCGCGTCGAGCGCAGCGACCAGCGCCGCGGGCAGGCGCGCCTCGACCTCGACGTGCCGCGGCGTCTCGGTGCGCCCGGTCGGCGCCGGCGCGAGCCACGGGAGCGCGGCCGGCTCGCGCAGCCCGTCGAGCAGCGCGCGGAAGTACGCCTCGGCCGCGGCCGCGTCGAGCTGTGCGAGCGCGTCGACGTGCGCGCGGAACGGCGTCGGCTCGGGCAGCGTGATCGTCTCGCCGCGCGCGCTCGCGTCGTAGCGCGCGAAGACCTCTTCGATGACCGCGCGGCTCGAACGACCGTCGAGCAGGATGTGGTGGAACGTCCAGATCAGCGCCTGCTCGTCCGCACCGAGATCGACGAGCGCGAGGCGCCACGCCGGCCGCGAGAGGTCGAGCCCTGCGCGCCGATCCTCGTCGAGCAGCGCCGCGAGCCCGCGCTCGACGTCTCCTTCGATGCGCGGTCGATCGAGGCGCACCTCGAAGCGCGGGTGCACGACCTGACGCGGCTCGTGCCCGTCGAGCGCGAAGGACGTGCGCAGCGCGGCGTGCCGGTCGGCCACGCACTGCCACGCGCGCAGCAACTGCTCGTCATCGAACCGTGGCGCGCGCACCACGAGCTGCTGCACGTCGACCATGCGCCCGCGAGACAGGCGCGCCTCGACGAGCATCCCGCCCTGCATCGGAGCGAGCGGGTACGTCTCCAGGATGTCGGGATCGCGCGTCAGCATCGGGCCACATGCATCGGAGGCGTACGTGTTCGACGTCATCACAATGGACCGAGCGCGTCAACGCGGACCCGACGAGCGCGGGGAGATTGTCCCGCTAGGTGAGCGCGGCGCGCGCGTGTGAGGTTGCGTGTGGAGCGTCCGCCGACCGTCGGCCCCCCGCGCTCAGAAGGTCGGTTTCCAGACCATGAGCGCGAGGCAGACGGCGAGCAGACCGCACGCAGTCATCCCGGCGCGGGCGCTGCGGCGACCGTCTTTCCCGACCGCCCAGAGCACGACGTTGATCGAGAGGAGCGACGCGGTCGCCGCCCCGACGATCCACGGAGCGACGAGCGACACGCCGCCGCCGAACGCCATCGCCCACCCGGCGATCCACACCGCGCCGAAGCCCGGGCCGGCGACCGCGTAGGCGAAGCGCTGTCGGTCCTCCAGCGCGAGCGGCACGAACGCGCCGACCGTCCCCGCGGCGAGCGCCGCGACCGCGATCAGCTTCACGAACCGGAGCACGAGCAGCAGCTCGATCGGGAAGAGCGGCATCGCGAGCGCTTCTCTAGCGTCAGGTCGCCCCCACGGCGAGCGCTCCCGCCGCGAGCAGCCCGTTGTAGACGAGGTGCGCCACGCACGGCACGAGCGTCGAGCCGCTCGCCGCGCGCATCAGGGTGAAGCCGAGCCCGGCGACGAGCACCGAGACGAAGCCGCCCCAGTTCCCCCAGTCCTGCGGGGCATGCGCGATGGCGAAGAGCAGCCACGCGCCCGCGATCGCGACGAGCTCGCGACGCGCGCCGCCCGGGCCGCGCAGCGCGCCGTAGACGAGGCCACGGAAGAACACTTCCTCCGCGATCGGCGCGACCACCGCGAGCGCCGCGAACGAGAGCATCCCGCTCGGCCAGCTGACGAACGCCTCGACCGGCGCCTCTCCGGTCGACGGAACGAGCGCGAGCGCCACCCGCGCGACCAGCGAGAGCACGACCCCCGCGACCGGCGCGAGCACGAGCCAGGCGACGTTGAACGGCAGCGCGAGGCGTCGGGCGCGCGGCGGGTCGCCGACCCACGCCGGCGCGTGCGGAGCGCGCACGAGACCGAGCGCGGCGGTGCGCGCGCCGTCGACGCTCGGACGCACCAGCGCGTACGCCACCGCGATCTCGGTGGCGGCGAGGGCGAGCCCGCCGAGCAGCCCTGCAGTCGGTCCTCCAGACCCGAACGCGCCGATGACGACCCCGGTCGCGAGCACCACCGCGACCCCGAGCGCCGCGCGCAGTGCGCCGCGCGGCGCGGCGTCGTGGGCCTCGACGGGCGCGCGCGCGCTCATCAACAGGACGAGCGCGATCGCGATCGCCAGCGCGCCGAGCACGATGCCGAGATCCCCCTGGCCGAGCGGGCTCCGCGCGAGCACCCGCGCGCGCACTTCGATCCCGTCGATCCCCGGCTCGCGCGCGAGGTCGATCGCGACCGGCACCGCGTCCTCGTCGATCGCCAGCTCGCGCACGCGCGCGAACACCACGCAGGCGCCCTGCTCCGAGCGCGCGACGCCTTCGAGCAGTGCGGGATCGATCGCGAGGCCGAACATCTCCTCGGCGCGATCGCTGCGCACGACGGCGATGCGCCCGGCGCCGCTCCACCGCAGCGCGTCCATCGGGTCGCGCGCGCAGAGCTCGAAGGTCGCGTCGTCGCCGCGCAGCAGACGCGTCTCGAGCAGGCGCGACGATCCTCCCGCCGTCCACGCGCCGACCGCCTCGAGCTCGCGCGCCTCGAGCCCGCTCACCCGCGCGAACGCGGCCCCGAGCGCGATCACGAGCGCGACCGAAGCGACCACCAGCGCCGAGGAGATCGCGCGCGACACGCCGTCATCGTACCCAGCCGGCGAGGCGATTGGCACGATTCTGTACGGCCGTTGCCGCGATCTGAGGGTGCCGCCCGCGATCCCGCGCGCTGCTCGACCGCGACGGAAACGGCCGAATTCGCGCGTCCACGAACGCGGACAGCGAATTTCTTCGTTCGCCGGATCACGAGTGATCCCGTATGGATCAATCGCTATTCTCGACGTGACGTGACCATCGGTGAAAATACGTTGCGTGTCAGTGCTTGTCTCGTGCGCGATCCTCGCGTAGATCGCTTCCCATGCGCATCAGCAACTCGTTCTCGGAAGGCGAGATCCAGGTCATGGATTTCATCCTCACGACCCTCCTTCGCGGCGGCACGCCGAACATGGCGGTGCGGAGCAAGGATTTCGCGTCGTTGTGCCGCAAGGTGCAGTCGATGAAGTCGCGCGCGGCGGACGTGAAGACGGGCGCGCCTGTCAAGCGCGGCGAGCCGGCGCAGTCGTCGGTCGGCGTGATCGGCGCGGCGGACGACTCGGTCGACGAGAGCGCCGACGACTTCCGCGACGTCGGCTGAGCGCGGGACGGGATCGCGCGTGATCCGCCCGTGAATCACGCGCGATCGTCGAGGCGACCAAGGGATCGCACGCGCGTCCCGTCTTGACGCGGGGGCGGCGCTCCACTAAGCGCGCGCACCGTATGACGTCCCCGAGCGAGCGAGTGAGCGGGAAGGCGGACGTGATCGTCCTGGCGGGAGGCCGGGTGATCGACCCGAGCACGGGTCACGACGGCGAAGCCGACGTGGTGCTCGAGGGTGGCAAGGTCACTCGGGTCGGCCGCGATGCCGCCCGAGGGATCGAGGGCGCTGCAGTGCGTCGGATCGACGCGCGGGGACGCTGGGTCGTCCCCGGGTTCATCGATCTGCACGTGCACTTCCGCGAGCCCGGCCAGGAGTACAAGGAAGACATCGCGTCGGGCCTGCGCGCCGCGGCCGCGGGTGGCTTCACTGCGGTGTGCGCGATGCCGAACACCAAGCCGGTGAACGACAACCGCGCGATCACCGAGCAGATGGTCGCCCGCGCGAAGGAAGCAGGCGGCCCGCGCCTCTTCCCGTTCGGCGCGATCACGCTGGGCAGCAAGGGCGAGCAGCTCACCGAGATGGCGGACATGAAGGACGCCGGCGCGGTGGGCGTGAGCGACGACGGCCTCTGCGTGATGAACGCGGCCGTCATGCGCCGCGCGCTCGAGTACGCCGCGACCTTCGACCTGCTCGTCTCGCAGCACTGCGAGGACCACCACCTCACGGCGGGCGCGCAGATGCACGAAGGTGCCATTTCGACGAAGCTCGGGCTCCGCGGATGGCCGCGCGAGGCGGAGGACGTCATCGTCGCGCGCGACCTCGTGCTGAACCAGCGAGCCAAGGCGCGCTACCACGTGGCGCACGTCTCGACGAAGGGCGCGGTCGCGCTGATCCGCGAGGCGAAGGCGCGCGGGCAGCGCGTGTCGTGCGAGGTGACGCCGCATCACCTCCTGCTCACGGATCACGAGCTCCTCGGGTACCGCACGGCGTGCAAGGTGAACCCGCCGCTGCGCGAGGCCGAGGACGTCGAGGCGATGGTCGAAGCGCTGCGCGACGGGACCATCGACTGCGTCGCGACGGATCACGCACCGCACAGCTCGCTCGAGAAGGACTGCGAGCTCGCGGCCGCATCGCCGGGGATGATCGGGCTGGAGACCACGATCCCGCTGCTGCTCGGGCTGGTGCACCGCGGTGCGCTCTCGGCGACGCGCTTCGTCGAGGCGCTCACGAGCGGACCTGCCCGAGTGTCGGGGATCCGCGGAGGCTCGCTGCGCGTCGGTGAGCGAGCGGACGTGACGGTGATCGACCCCGAGACGCGGTGGACGGTCGGGCGCGAGACGCTACGATCGAAATCCCTGAATTCTCCGTGGCTCGGCAAGGAGCTGCGGGGTGCGTGCGCGATGACGATCGCGGCCGGAGAGGTGGTGTTCGAGCGATGACGCGGCGGAACGCGCGGAAGGCCTGGATCGCGCTGGCGGACGGGACGGTCTTCGAGGGATGTGCGGCAGGCGCCGACGGCGAGACGACCGGTGAGGTCGTGTTCACGACGGGCATGACCGGGTACCAGGAGGTCCTCACGGATCCCTCGTACTGCGGACAGATCGTCGTGATGACGGCGCCGGAGATCGGGAACACCGGCGCGACGACCGAGGACGACGAGGCCGGCAAGCCGTGGGTCGCGGGGTTCGTGATGCACGAGCTCTCGCCGATGGCGAGCAACTGGCGCAGCCAGGAGACGCTCGACGCGTACCTCCGGCGCCACGGCGTGGTCGCGATCGACCGCGTCGACACGCGCGCGCTCACGCGGCACATCCGCGACCACGGCGCGCAGGCGGCGGTGATCGGGACGAGCTCGCCCGAGGCGCTCGTCGCGAAGGCGAAGGCCGCGCCCTCGATGGCGGGTCAGGACCTCACGGGCGCGGTGACGACGCGCGAGCCGTACGTCTGGGCCGAGGGCGCAGGCGTGTGGCACGTGCCCGAGGGCGAGCCGACGCGGCACGTGGTCGCGGTCGACTTCGGCGTGAAGAAGAACATCCTGCGCTGCCTCGTGGACCACGGGTGCCGCGTGACGGTCGTGCCCGCGACGACGAGCGCGAAGGACATCCTCGCGCACGATCCCGACGGCGTGTTCATCTCGAACGGCCCCGGAGACCCGGCGGCGGTCGCGCACGGGATCGAGACGGTGCGCGAGCTCGTCGGGCAGAAGCCGCTCTTCGGGATCTGCCTCGGGCACCAGATGCTCGCGCTCGCGCTGGGCGGGAAGACCTACAAGATGAAGTTCGGCCACCGCGGGCTGAACCACCCGGTGAAGGATCTCGCGACGGGCCGCGTGGAGATCACGACGCAGAACCACGGGTTCGCGGTCGACGCGGAGTCGCTCGCGGGCAAGTGCGACGTGACCCACGTGCACCTGAACGACGGCACGTGCATGGGCCTCGAGCACCGCGACAGCGGGGCGTTCTCGGTGCAGTACCACCCCGAGGCGAGCGCGGGACCGCACGATGCGCGGTACCTGTTCAAGCGGTTCGTGTCGCGGATGGATAGCGCGAAGCGCTGAGAGCACGGCCGAGCACGCGCAGGCGGCACGTGGACGAGGCACGCGGGACGAGCACGTGCACGCGCACGTGTCTCGCCTGCGGGCCGCGTCGTGATCAGCCCTCGCGGGCGAAGCGCTCGAACTCGATCCACTCGCTCGCGAGCGCTGCGCAGGCGCGCTCGCTCAGGATCGGGATCTCGTAGGGTGGTGCGAGGGCGAAGTCGCTCCCGTCGTGCTCGGTCACGACGAGCACCGGCCAATCGCGCGTCCACCGCTCGGGTTGGCAGATCCGGATCGGCCACGCTGACCCTGGTACCGGGATGGCAATGACCTCCGGGACGGCGAGGTCGATCGGACGCGGTGGGCGCTTCTCGATGCGCGCGCGACCGGTCGGCACGATCGCATGCAGGTCCCGCATCGACCGCGCGAGCTCCTCGTCGTGCGGCACGGCGAGGATGTAGTCCTCGGGCTCGCCGTGCGCGGGGTCCTCCTCGGGATCCTCGGCGGTCCGATCCCACGTCTCCCAGCTCGACCACACGATCCGTGTCTTGTGCACCGGCGTGAAGGACAGACCACTCAGCCCGGAACGCTCGAGCGCACCGCGGACATCGTCGTTCACGAGGATGTTCCCGGGGTACGTGATCGGCGGAACGAACGGACCCGTTCGCTCGAGTGGGATGCGACCGTCAGCACGGCGCGGCGCGTGCGTCGTCATGCCGTGCACCAGGATCGCGCCGTAGTCGCCCCATGGCGCAACCGCGCGCGGTTGGTAGAGCGGGTCGAGAGCCATCGCCGGAGCGTAGCGCTTCGTCGCGCGTCATCGCGCTCTTCGGCGCGTCACGAGCCACACGAGCGGCGCGAGCGCGAGCCACCAGCCCGCCCCAGCGCTTCGCGCGCCCGCGCGGCAGCCGCACCCTCCCCCGCCTTCGAAGTCCGTCGTGCCCGCGTCCATCGTCGGCTGCACGCCGGCGTCGATCTCCTCCACCGGGCACGCGCGCGGCGACGCGCCCAGCGCCACCTCGACGACCTCCATGTCGAACGGCTCGTCGCCGCCGTGCTCGCGCCACGCGTCGTACGCGACCTGGCCCCAGCTGCGCCCGCCGAGCGCGGGGTCCGCGCTCGCCGGCGCTTCGTCGCGCAGGAACTCGACGTACTCGCGCGTCGTCGCCTGCATGCGCAGCCGCGCCCGCAGCGTGAGCGTGCCCTCGCCGCAGAGCTCGCCGAGCGTGTAGCTCGCCTCGTCCCAGTGGCGATAGCCGCCCGCGCCATCGCCGTAGTCACGACCGAGCGGCGCTGCGTCGATCTCCGCGGGCGGCGCGAACCCCTCCGGCGGGATGCGCGTGTCCTCGATCAACGTGTCGTTGAGCACGAAGTGGAAGCTCTCTTCGCCGCGCACGCCGAGCTTCACCTCGTACGTGCGCAGCTGCGCGTCGCGCTCGAGCGTCGCGGTCTCGTCGTCGTAGCGCCCCGAGCCCGCGACCACGCGCCCCGTCGCGTCGACGACCTCGATCTGCAGCCACACCCGGCGCCCTTCCGGGTACCCGGTGGGCAGCTTGTGGCCGCTCTCGTTCGTCACGCGCACCGTCGCGGTCGCGACGTCGCCCTCGAGCGCGCTCGACGTGATCTCGACCGTCGCCGCCTCGCGCAGCATCGACTCCGCGCGCATCGCCGAGCGCTCGAGGAACATCGCCGCGTCCGCGTCGTGCTCGCGCACGCTCGCTGCGATCGCGCGCGCCTGCCACGTGCTCGCGCCCGCGAGATCGTGGCGGCTCATCTCGGGTCGCGCGTCGAACGCGACGTCGTCCGACGCGCGCTGCGCGACCTCGGGCATGTGGCAGCTCTGGCAGGTCTCGCCGCGCGCCGAGAACGCGCTGTGCTGCCACTCCGAGTACGTGCGCTCGATCGCGAAGCGACGTCCCGTCGGCTGCATCGCGCCGTCTTCGAGCCGGAAGCCGTCGTGCAGCGGGTTGTGGATGTCGTGGCACGAGCCGCAGAGCGCACCGCTCGACAGGTACGGGTCGAGGATCGTCGGGTGCCGCGGGTCCTCTCCCTCGGCGTACTCGTAGGGGCCGCGACGCGCCTCGCCCGCTTCGCCGTCGGCGAGCAGCAGCTGCGCGTTCGAGATCATCGCGGCGTCGGGCGGCTCGGTGATGCGATGGCAGACCATGCATCCGATGCCGTCGCGATCCGCCGACAGCGAGCCGTCGTCGGGGCGCAGCCGCTCGGGGAACGTCGGGTTGCTCGCGTGGTACTCGGGGAGCGAAGAGCGCCCGCCGAGCCACGCGTTCGGCGTGTGGCACCGCAGGCAGAAGTCGCTCGCGCCGGGCACGTCTTCTTCGGCGATCGCGAGCGCCGCGAGCACCACGGGATCACGCGCCGCGTGGCTCATCATCGAGCCCCGCCACGAGTCGTAGGGCTCGTAGTCGTCGTCGGCGGCGTACGCGCTGTGGCACATGCGGCAGGTGCGCGACGACTGGATCGGCAGCGTGATGCCGTTCTCCTCGCCCACGGGCTGCGTGCCTGGTTGGAAGATCTGCGCGCTCGCGGTCGACGACACCGCGAGCACGATCAGCACGACGAGAGTCCGACGCACGGTCGTCGAGGATAGCGGATCGATCTCGACGTCACCCCGACCTTGCCCCGCCCAGCGCGCCGGTGCGACGCTCGCCGCGACCAAGGGGGGCTCGATGGCCAGGACCGACGCTTCGGTGATCAGGCTCGCGATCGCGTACAACAAGATGCACGACAACGGGCTGCTCGAGCGGCTGCCCGAGCCGCTGCGGGGCGACGCCGTTCCGCGGCAGATCGCCGAGCACGAAGCGGCGCTCGGAGGCCGCCGCGGCGCCGGGGCGATGGAGAGCGGCGCGGTCGGCGAGGCCCAGCGCATCTACGCGAGGACCGAGCGGCTCCTCGTGCGGGTGCGGCATGCGGTGCTCGCGGCGTACGACGATCCCGACGACCCGCGCATCGACGCGATGGGCGCGCTCGGCGTCGGCGCCAACCAGAGCGAGAACCAGGGACGCCTCGAGAACCTCGCCGCGACGCTCGCCGACCCGGTGGCGCGCGGAGAGATCGCGCTCGTGCCCGACCTGCTGCCCGCGGCGCTGGGAGAGCACGCCGCCGCGCACAAGGCGATCAACAAGACCAAGGGCGGCACGACGGCGGATCGACAGACCGGCGCGAAGACGCTCGACGAGGAGCGCGCCGACACCCGCGAGATGCTCAAGCGCGTGAAGGGCTTCCTGATCTCGCAGCTCGGCGAGGAGTCGCTCGGCCAGTACGGCTTCGGTCTGCCCGCGCCGGCGACCCGCCCTCGGCTCAAGAAGAGCGAGCCGACCCCCGCGACGTGACGATCGATGCAGCGCGGCGCGCAGCGGGCGGACGGAGCCGCACCGCGCGCGCCGCGCCCCGTCCTGCCGCAGGACGAACGGCGGCTCCGAGATCCGCGCCCCGTCCTCCCGCGGGACGACACGCGGCACCGAGATCCGCGCCCCGTCCTCCCGCGGGACGGCGCGCGGCACCGAGATCCGCGCCCCGTCCTCCCGCAGGACGGCACGCGGCACCGAGATCCGCGCCCCGTCCTCCCGCAGGACGGCACGCGGCAGCACGATCCGCACCTCGCCCTCCCACAGGACGGCACGCGGCGGCGCGATCCGCGCTCCGTCCGCCCGCAGGACGGCACGCGGCGGCGCGATCCGCGCTCCGTCCTCCCGCAGGACGGCACGCCGCGGCGACGCCGTGGGCTCCGCGTCACGCCCCGCGCGGGTACAGATCCTCGACGCGCTCGCGCTCGCGGATCACGCGGTACGCGTCGCCCTCGACGATCACTTCCGCCGCCAGCGGGCGCGCGTTGTAACGGGTCGCCATCGCCGCGCCGTACGCGCCCGTGCTGCGGATCAGCAGCAGGTCGCCGCGCTGCACCGGCGGCAGCGGGCGATCGAGCGCGAGGAAGTCGCCGGTCTCGCACACCGGCCCGACGATGTCGGCCGCGGTCACGTCGCCCTCGCGCGCCCGCACCGGGACGATCGCGTGGTACGCGCCGTAGAGCGAGGGGCGCAGCAGCTCGGTCATCGCCGCGTCGACGATGACGAAGCGCTTCGTGCCCTGCTCCTTCACGTAGAGCACGCGCGTGAGGATGCCGCCCGCGTCGCCCACCATCGCGCGCCCCGGCTCGACCACGATCTCGAGATCGAGATCGCTCGCGCCGCCGCGCTCGATGCCCGCGCGGATCGCCGCGCCGAACGCGTTCCACGGCGCGTAGGGAGCGTCCTCGTCGCCGTAGTGGATCGGCCACCCACCGCCCGCGTCGAGCGCGCGGATCGGCGCGCCCGCCTCGGCGCACTCCTTCGCGAACGCGGCGACGATCGCGACCGCGTCCTCGAGCGGCTTCGCGCCGCCGATCTGCGATCCGATGTGGCACGCGATGCCCTCGAGCTCGAGCCCGTCGCTCTCCACGATGCGCGGGAGCAGTCGACGCGCGACGTCGAGCTCGAGCCCGAACTTCGTGCCGTGGATCCCGGTCGCGATGTACGGGTGGGTGACGGGATCGACGTCCGGGTTCACCCTCAGCGCGATGCGCGCGGTGACGCCCTTCTCGCGCGCGATCGCCTCGATCACGTCGATCTCGGGCTCGCTCTCGACGTGGATCGCGCGGATGCCCGCATCGAGCGCGTACGCGATCTCCGCGTCGCTCTTGCCGACGCCGCTGAACACGATGCGCTCGGGCGGGATCCCCGCGGCGAGCGCCCAGTAGAGCTCGCCGCCCGAGACCACGTCCGCGCCGGCGCCGAGCGACGCGAGCAGCCGGAGGATCTCGGGGTGCCCGTTCGCCTTCATCGCGTAGCAGACCATGTGCTTCGCGGGCGCGAGCGAGGCGTCGATCGCGCGGTACGCACGCTCGATCGCGCTCGCCGAGTAGACGTGCGCGGGCGTGCCCACTTCCTCGGCGATCGTCGACAGGCCCATGCCGTCGATCGCGAGCTCGCCCTCGTCCTCGTCGTGCACGAAGTGCGCGCTCGGCGGCACGTCGGCGCGCGTTCCCTTCGCGCCCATCAGCGTGCTCCCTCGATCGCGCCCAACGCCGAGCTCTCCTTCGCCCAGTCGACGCCGCGCGCGACGAGCCGCTCGCGCAGCGCCGCGATCTGCGACGAGACCTGCTTGCGCGCCGGACCACCGAGCACGTCGCGGCGCTCGATCGCGGTCTCGGCCTCGATGGCGACGAAGATCGACTCGTCGAACGAAGGATGCTCGGCGCGGTACTCGTCGAGCGTGAGCTGCGGGAGCGTCTTGCCCGCGTCGACGCAGCGCTTCACGAGCCGCCCCGCGACGTGGTGCGCCTCGCGGAACGGAACGCCCCGCGCCGCGAGCCAGTCGGCGATCTCGGTCGCCTCGACGAACCCCTCGACCAGCGCCGCGCGCATGCGCTCGCTCTCGAAGCGCGCCGTCGCGAGCGCGCCCGCGAGCACGTCGAGCGAGTCGTCGATCGTGTCGAACGCGTCGAACGCCGGGCGCTTGTCCTCCTGCATGTCGCGGTTGTACGCGAGCGGCAGGCCCTTCATCAGCACCAGCAGCGACACGAGATCGCCGATCACGCGGCCCGACTTGCCGCGCACCAGCTCGGCCATGTCGGGGTTCTTCTTCTGCGGCATGATCGAGCTGCCGGTCGTGAAGCGATCGCTCATCTCGACGAACGCGAACTCCTGCGCGCTCCAGAGCACGAGCTCCTCGCTGATGCGCGAGAGGTGCACCGCGCAGATCGAGAGCGCGGAGAGCGACTCGAGCAGGAAGTCGCGATCCGAGACCGCGTCGATCGAGTTGCGCATCGGGCGCTCGAAGCCGAGCTCGCGCGCGGTGTGCGCGCGGTCGATCGGGAACGTCGTGCCCGCGAGCGCCGCCGCGCCGAGCGGCGCCTCGTTCATGCGCTTCGCCGCGTCCTCGAGGCGACCACGATCGCGCTCGAGCATCTCGCACCACGCGAGCAGGTGATGCGCGAGGCGCACCGGCTGCGCGCGCTGCAGGTGCGTGTAGCCCGGCATCACCACGTCGATCGTCCCCGCCGCGCGCACCGACAAGACCGCGATCAGCCGGTCGATCTTCGACGCCGTGCGCGCGCACGCGCTGCGCGTCCAGAGGCGCATGTCGGTCGCGACCTGATCGTTGCGGCTGCGCGCGGTGTGGAGGCGTCCGCCCGCTTCGCCGATGCGCTCGGTGAGCAGCGCCTCGACGTTCATGTGCACGTCCTCGCGATCGGCGCGCCACGTCATCTCGCCGCGCTCGATCTCGCCGCCGATGCGCGCGAGGCCTTCTTCGATCTTCTTCGCGTCGTCGGCGCTGACGATCCCGCGCGCCGCGAGCATGCGCACGTGGGCGACGGATCCGCGCACGTCCTCGGGCCCCAGGCGTTGATCGACGTCGACGCTCGCGTTCACGCGCGCTGCGACGGAGTCGAGCTCCTCCTCGAATCGACCACCCCAGGCCTTGTCCGACATCCGCGCTCCGTGCCTCCGAAAAACGCGCCGACTCTTGAGGATCGGCGCGCGCGGTTCAACTGGAATGCGCGATAGACCACGGCGCGTTCGCGGGCCTGCCCACGCGGACGGGGTCGGGGCATCGCGCACACGCTATGCTTTCGGTCCCAACGCTCGCGCGGTCGCGACCGTCTCACAGACTGTTCAAAATCGGCTCGCCCGCTCAGGGCCCTCCCGTCCGCGTGCTCCGCACGCTCCCGTGCGCGCCCTGCGCGAGCGAGCACTCCAGCTCGACAAACCTCATGATCCCCAGCCCGCTCCTCCGAGCCGTCGGCCGCGTCGCGCGGAGGCTGCGTGCCCAGCGCGCGGCGGACGCAGCGACGACGGTGGGGCTCGCCGGGCTCGGTGTCGCGGCGCTCGCGCTGCTCGCGGGGAAGACTGGCGCGCTCGGCGATCGCGAGGCGCGCGTGCTGCTCGTGATCGCGGTCGTGATGCCGTGTGTCGCAGCACTGATCGCGGCTCTTCGTCCGGTGCCGCGCCTCGTCGCGGCGCGTCTGCTCGATCGCACGCACGCGACGAAGGGTCGCCTCGCGGCGGCGCTCGAGCTCGCGAGCTCGGACGAGAAGAGCGAGTGGACGCGCGCCGCGCTCGAGGATGCCGCCGCGGCCTCGGCGTCGCTGCGTCCGGATCGTGCGGTGCCGTTCCGCGCGCCGCGCGATCTCGCGTCGTTCGCGGGCCTGAGCGTCGCGGTCGCGCTGCTCGCGTCGCTCGAGATCCCACGGCGCGTCGAGATCCCGATCGCACGCGGCATCACGCCGGTCGTGCTGCACGACGACGATCTCGACGCGTTCGAGGATCGGATGCGCGCGATCACCGACGCGCCCGACGTCGCGCCCGAGGTGCTCGCGCAGGCGGACGCGCTCAACCGCGTGCTCGAGGACCTCGCGGATCGGCGCATCGATCGCAGCGAGACGCTGCGTCGCTTGGCGGAGCTCGAGGAGCGCATCGAGGCCGCGCGCCCGGCGGGCGACGAGCACCTCCGCGACGAGCTGCGCGCGATGGGCCAGGAGCTGCGCCGCAGCGAGCTCGCGCAGGATCTCGCGGAGGCGATGCGCGAGGGAGACGCGGCGCGCGCCGAGCTCGCGATGCGCGAGCTCGCGTCGCGGATGCGCGAGGATCGCCCCGATCGCGCGGAGCTCGATCGCCTGCGACGCGCGCTCGAAGAGGCCGCGCGCGAGCGCGAGGATGCGGGCGAGGACGAGCTCGAGCGCCGCGAAGAAGAGATGCAGCGCCTCCTCCAGCGCGAGCAGGCGGCGACGCCCGAGCAGCAGCAGGAGCAGCAGCGCCTGCTCGAGCAGCGACGGCGCGAGCTCGATCGACTGCGCCGCGAGCACCAGGAGCGACAGGAGGCACGTCGCGAGCTCGATCGACTGCGCCGCGAGCTCGAGCAGAGCGCCGAGTCGATGCAGCAGCAGGACGAGCAGTCGCAGCAGCAGACGAGCGATTCGATGGAGCGCGCCGCGGAGGATCTGAACCGCATGGCGCGCCAGCAGCTGACGCAGGAGCAGATGGAGGACATCGCGCGTCAGGCGCGCGAGCTGCGCGAGCTGATCCGTCGCCAGCGCGAGCAACAGCAGCAAGCGGGCGGACAGGGCGAGGGACAGCAGGGCTCGCAGGGCCAGGGGGGCGAGGGCCAACAGGGTCGTCAGTCGAGCCCGATGGATCGCTTCGTCCTGCGCGCGCGCGGTCAGGGTGGCGGACAGGGCACGCCGATCGTCGCGCCGGGGAGCGGCGCCGAGGGTCGGCAAGGTCAGAGCGCCGGCGGTGGATCGCAGCAAGGCGCGCAGGGCGGTGCGGGCGCGGGCGCGCAGGGCGAAGGCCAAGAAGGCGGGAGCAGCGGCGGCCGAGGCGAAGAGCAAGAGGCGCTCGCGGTCGGTCAGGGCGGCGACGCACAGCTCGAGATCCCCGGGCTCGGCGGACAGCAGGGCGAAGAAGGCGGCGCGGGCGGACAGGGCGAAGGCACGATGCCGGGCGGTGGTGCCGGCGCCGAGCACGCACCCGCCTCGCTCGACGATCCCACCGGCCTGCGCGAAGGCGGTCGCACCGTGCAGGTGCGCGGCGAAGCGCGTCGCGGCCCCTCGCGCCCCGAGGTGATCCGCACCGCCGCGCAGCGCGGCTTCGCGACGCGCGAGTACAGCGACGTCTACGGCGAGTACGCGGATCACGCGGAAGAGGTCATCGAGCGCGATCGCGTGCCGCCCGGCTACCGCTTCTACGTGCAGCGTTATTTCCAGCTGATCCGTCCGCGCGACGGACTGCAGCCGAGCGACAGCGAGAGCGAATGACTTCGAAGGACATCGAGAAGAAGGTCGCCGCGTTCCAGGCGGACGTGACGAAGGTGCGCGAGACCGTCGGCAAGCGGATCGTCGGTCAGCGCACGATCCTCGACGGCGTGATCACGTGCCTGGTCGCGGGCGGCAACGCGCTGCTCGAGGGCGTGCCGGGGCTGGGCAAGACGATGCTGGTGCGCTCGCTCGCCGAGGCGCTGCACCTGCGCTTCTCGCGCATCCAGTTCACGCCCGATCTGATGCCCGCGGACCTGCTGGGCACCACGGTGATCGCGGAGAGCGCGGGCGGCGCGAAGAGCTTCGAGTTCCGCCCCGGCCCGGTGTTCGCGAACATCGTGCTCGCGGACGAGGTGAACCGCGCGACGCCGAAGACGCAGAGCGCGCTGCTCGAGGTGATGCAGGAGCACCGCGTCACGATCGGCAACCAGACGCATCGCCTCGAGGAGCCGTACTTCGTGCTCGCGACGCAGAACCCGCTCGAGATGGAGGGCACGTACCCGCTGCCCGAAGCCCAGCTCGATCGCTTCTTCTTCAAGCTGCACGTCGGCTTCCCGTCGCGCACCGAGCTGCACGACATCCTCGATCGCACCACCGGCGAGCACGAGCCCGCGATCGAGCCGGTGCTCGACGGAGAGCGGATCCTCCAGATGCGCGCGCTCGCGCGCGAGGTGCCGGTGCCCCGGCACGTGCAGGACTACGCGATCCGTGTCCTCGAAGCGACGCACCCCGATCGCCCGAGCGCGCCCGAGAAGGTGAAGCGCTTCGTGCGCTTCGGCGCATCGCCGCGCGGCGCGCAGGCGTGCTTGCTCGCGGCGAAGATCCACGCGCTCGTCGAGGGACGCTACGCGGCGACGATCGAGGACGTGCGCGCCGTCGCGATCCCCGCGCTGCGCCACCGCGTGATCCTCGGGTTCGAGGGCGAGGCCGAGGGCGTGCGCAGCGACGTGCTGCTCGAGGACGTGCTCGCGAGCGTGCCCGAGACCGTGAAGGGCTGATGTTCGGCTGGCTGCGGAAGCAGGGGCCGATCTCAGCGCCCCGCGCGATCGACGACGACGCGTTCGACGAGGAGTTCCAGCGTCGGCTCGAGGCGCTCGCGATCGCGTCGCGTCGTCTGGTCAGCGGGCGCATGCGCGCCGAGCGTCGGTCGCAGAAGACCGGCGCGGGCATCGAGTTCGCGGATCACCGCGAGTACGCGCCGGGCGACGACTTCCGCCACCTCGACTGGAAGCTCTACGGACGCAGCGAGAAGCTGCTGCTCAAGCTCTTCCAGGAGGAAGAGGACCTCTCGGTCTACCTGCTGCTCGACACGTCGGGGTCGATGCAGTTCGGCGCGCCGCAGAAGCTCGCGTACGGCAAGCGCATCGCGGCGGCGCTCGCGTACGTCGCGCTCTCGACCCTCGATCGTGTCTCGGTGCTGACCTTCGCCGACGTGATCGGCGCGCGGCTTCCGCCCACGCGCGGCAAGAGCCGCATCTTCAAGGTCTTCGAGTTCCTCCGCGGCACGCGCCCCGAAGGACGCACCGGCATCGAGGGCGCGATGCGCGCGTTCGCGGCGCAGCACAAGCGTCGCGGGGTCGCGATCGTGATCAGCGACCTCTACGATCCCGCGGGCTTCGAGCGCGGCATCGACGCGCTGCGCTACGCGCGCTTCGAGCCCTTCGTCATCCAGCTCGTCGATCCCACCGAGGCGCGCCCGCCGCTGCACGGCGACGTGCGCCTCGTCGATCGCGAGACCGGCGAGTCGCGCGAGGTGACGGTCACGCCGCGCGTGCTCGAGCGGTATGCCGCGGCGCACGCGGCGTACCTCGCGGGGATCGCGTCGTACTGCGCGCAGAAGCAGGTGCCGCACGTCGTGATCGAGACGAGCACGGCGTGGGACGACGCGGTGCTCAGCGTGCTCCGGCGCGGGGGGCTGCTCGGCTGATGCTCGAGTGGACCGGGCTCTCGCTGGGGCAGGTGCTCGCCACGCTCGGCGCGTTCGGCGCTGCGGTGTTCGTGCTGTACCTGCTCAAGCTGCGGCGACGCCCGGTCGAAGTGCCCTTCGTGCGGCTCTGGCACGACGTGCTCGCCGAGCAGCGCACGACGCGCCTCTTCTCGTCGCTGAAGCGCATCCTCTCGCTGCTGCTCGCGCTCTCGATCGTCGCGATGCTCGCGATCGCGCTCGGAGATCCTCGGTGGATCGCGGGCCGCGACGACGGACGCACGCTCGTGGTGCTCGTCGACACGAGCGCGTCGATGGGCGCGACCGATGTCGAGGGCGGGCGCATCGAGGCGGCGCGCCAGGCGGTGCGACGTCGCATCGCGGCGATGGGCGCGGACGATCGGATGATCGTCGCGTCGATGGGCGCGAGCACGGTCCCGCTCGGCCCGATCGACGGCGATCCCGAGGTGCTCGAGGAGGCGCTCGATCGGCTCGAGGCGCGCGACGTCGCGGCCGATCTCGCGCGCGGGCTCGGCTGGGCGCTCGACGTCGCGCGCGGCGCTCCGAGCGCGGAGATCGTGATCGTCTCCGATGGTCGGCTCGACGCGCCCGGTGAGCTCGTCGAGGCGCGCGCCCGCGAGAGCGGCGTCCCGGTCCGCTGGGATCGCGTCGGCGAGACCGAGACGCGCAACGTCGCGATCACCGCGTTCGCGGTGCGGCGCTACCCGATCGACAAGAGCCGCGCGCAGGTGCTGATCGAGCTGTGGAACCCCGGCGCGAACGCCGAGGAGATCGAGCTCACGCTCCTCGGCGACTCGCACGAGGGCGAAGGCGTCCCGCTCGACGTGACCACGATGCGCCTCGGCGCGGGGGAGCGCGCGACGCGGCTGTTCGAGAACGTCACCGGCGCGGATCGCACGCTCGAGGCGCGCATCCGGCTGGCGGACGGAACGCAGGACGACCTCGCGGCCGACGATCGCGCGTACGCGCGCTTGCCCGAGCGACGTCGCGCGCGCGTGCTGGTCGTCGCGGAGGACGACATCTACCTCGAGGCCGCGCTGCTGCTCGACGAGTACCTCGCCGTCACGCACGTCACGCCGGCGCAGTTCCCGCCCGAGGGCGAATTCGACGTCGTGATCTACGAGTCGTTCGTCCCGCCGCAGCCGCTCGATGCGCCCTCGATCTGGCTCCATCCGCAGCCCGCCGCAGGCGTGCAGGGGCCGCTCGTCGTCGAGGGCACGATCGAGCGTCCGTTCTTCGATCGCCTCGAGCGCGATCATCCGCTGCTCGCGTTCACCAGCCTGCGCGACGTGAACATCGCGGAGGCGCTCCAGGTGCGCGTCGAGCCCGGTGACGTCGTCGTCGGCGCCGACGCGCGCGGCCCCTTGCTCGTCACCGGCACGCGGAACGGGCGCGGCTTCGTCGCGCTCACGTTCGATCCGCGGCGCAGCGATCTCCCGCTGCGCGTCGCGTGGCCGCTGCTCCTGCTGCACGCGATCGACTCGTTCGTGGAAGAAGCGAGCGGGCACTTCTCGTCGTACCGCACCGGCGAGCCCTGGTACGTGCCGGTCTCGCCGAGCGCCACGCGCGCGACGTTGATCGACGACGGGTCGGAGCGCCCGGTGCCGATCGTCGATGGACGCGCCGTCGCGACCAGCGAGCGCGCGGGGTTCCATCTGCTGCTCACCGACGGGCCCGACGCCGAGCACCTCGCGGTCAACCTCGGGCCGAGCGGTGAGGCCGAGCTCGCCGTCGCGGCGACGATGCCGATCGCCGGCGAGCCGAGCGATGCGCCGACGATCGTCGATGCGCCCGTGCGCGGCGAGCCGTGGGCGTGGCTGGTCCTGATCGCGTTCGGGGTGCTCGCGATCGAGTGGGTCACGTTCCACCGGCGGTGGACCGTATGACGCGCGGCTTCGTCGTCCGCCTCGTGCTCGCGGTGATCGCCGCGATTGCCATCGCGGCGTCGATCGTCGCGGCGACGAGCGCGCCGATCACGTGGACGATGCGCGGCGAGGAGTGGGAGCTCCTCGCGCCGCGGAACCTCGCGCTGCTCGCGGTCGCGCCGCTCTTGCTGCTCGGCGGGTGGCGCTCGCTCGCCGATCTGCCGCGCGCGCAGCTCGCGCTCGGGTACGTCGTGCGGCTCGCGCTGCTCGCGCTGCTCGCGCTCGCGCTCGCGCGCCCCGCGCGCACCGCCGACGCGACGCGCGTCGCGGTCGTGTTCCTCGTCGACGTCTCGGACTCGGTGAGCGACGCCGATCTCGCTCGCGCGCGCGAGCGCATCGACGCCGCGTGGCGCGCGCGCGGCGAGGACGTCGTGCGCGTCGTCACCTTCGCGCGCGACGCGCGCGTGCTCGAGATCGACGACGAGGTCCCGCCGATCGCGCGCCACGACGACGGCGCGGGCAGCGATCTCGCGTCCGCGCTCCAGCTCGCGTACGGGCTCTATCCGCCCGGTCACCTGCGCCGCGCGGTCGTGCTCAGCGACGGCGCGCAGACCGAGGGCGACGCGCTCGCCGAGGCGCAGCGCGCGGCCGAGCTCGGGGTGCGGATCGATCACGCGCCGTTCACCGAGGGTCCTCCGGGCGAGATCGCGATCACGTCGCTCTCGCTGCCCGACGCGCTCCAGGCGGGCCAGCCGTTCACCGTCCGCGTGCGCGTCTTCGCGAGCCAGCCCACGACCGCGCGGCTGCGCCTCTACCAGGGCGAGACGCTCAACGGGCTCGACGGAGTGCGCGACCTCGAGCTCGCCGCCGGCGACAACGAGATCGCGCTGCGCTCCGTCGTGCACGTGCCGGGGCCGGTCACGTACCGCGCGGAGCTCGAGCCGCGCGGCGACGATCGCTTCCAGCCCAACAACCGCTTCGCGACCACGGTGGTCGTCCCCGGTCGTCCTGCCGTGCTCTACGTCGAGGGCACCGCGAGCGCGGCGACGCACCTCGCGCGCGCGCTCACCGCGGGCGAGCTCGACGTCGACGTGCGCTCCCCGCGCGCGATGCCGACGTCCGCGGCCGAGCTCGAGCGCTTCGACTTCGTGATCCTCTCCGACGTGCCCGCGGATCAGGTGAGCGCGTCCGCCCAGGACGCGCTCGATCGGTTCGTGCGCAGCGGCGGCGGGTTCCTCATGGCGGGCGGCGAGCAGTCGTACGGGCTCGGCGGATGGCGCGGCACGCGCGTCGAGCGCTTGCTCCCGGTGCGCATGGAGGGTGAGCGCCGCCGTGATCAGCCGTCGCTCGCGCTCGCGCTCGTCATCGATCGATCGGGCTCGATGAGCGGCGAGAAGATGGAGGCCGCGAAGCAGGCTGCGCAGGCGACGGCCGAGCTCCTCTCCGCGCAGGACTACCTCGAGGTCGTCGGCTTCGACGCGCAGGCCGAGCGCATCGTGCGCATGCAGAGCGCGGGCAACCGCATCGCGATCCAGCGCGACATCGGGCGCATGGCACCGCGCGGCGGCACCGCGATCTTCCCGGCGCTCGACACGGCGTTCCAGGATCTCTCGATCACGCGCGCGCGGCTCAAGCACGTGATCCTGCTCACCGACGGGCAGACCCAGGAGAGCGGCCTGCCGGAGCTCGTCTCGGTGATGCGCGCCGAGGGCATCACCGTGACCACGGTCGGCATCGGCGCGGACGTGAACCGATCGCTGCTCACGCAGCTCGCCGATCTCGGCGGTGGTCGCAGCTACTTCACGACCGATCCGCGCAACGTGCCGCGCATCTTCATGCAGGAGACGACGACGGTGACGCGCAACGACGTCGTCGAGGACTACGTGCGCGCGCGGGTGGTCGCGCCCGCGGACTTCCTGCGCGGCGTCGACGTCGCGAGCGCGCCCTTCTTGCGCGGCTACGTCGCCACGCGCGCACGCCCCGCGCCGGCGCAGGTGATCCTCGAGAGCGAGCTCGGCGAGCCGCTGCTCGCGCGATGGCGCGTCGGGCTCGGCTGGTCGCTCGCGTGGACGAGCGACGTGAAGGCGCGCTGGTCGGCGGACTGGCTGCGCTGGGGCGCGTTCTCGCGGTTCTGGGTCCAGCTGGTGCGCGAGCACATGCGCGAGCGCGAGCGTCACGAGCTCCCGATGCGCGCCGAGGTGATCGGCGACGAAGCGCGCGTGGTGGTCGACGCGATCGGCGACGACGACGAGTTCGTGAACGGCCTCGCGTCGACGCTGGTGGTCGAGGGCCCGATGGGCGCGCGGAGCAGCGACCGCATCCGCGAGGAGCACGTGCTCCGGCAGACCGCGCCGGGCCACTACGAAGCGCGCTTCCCGCTCTCGAGGTACGGCAGCTTCGTGCTGCGCGCGGAGCACCGGCGCGACGAGCGGATGATCGCCGAGAGCACGAGCGAGCTGGTGCGCCCGTACCCGCGCGAGTACGCGAGGCTCGAGCCGGATCTCGCGCTCCTCGATCGCATCAGCGACGTCGCGCGCGGTCGGCGCGATCCGAGCCCCGACGTGCTGTTCGATCCCGCGGGCGAGTCGGTCCGCCGGAGAGAAGAAGTCTGGAGCCCGCTCCTGTTCGCGGCGCTCGCGCTGTTCGTGCTCGACCTGCTGCTCCGCCGCGTGCGCTTGCTCGATCGCGGCTTCCGCGCGCCCCGCTGAAGCGCGAGCCCTCGGAGCTCCACGGGCCCGCCCGGCCGCGGCCAGACGCTCCGATCGTCGCGCGGCGCGTTCGCGAAGGCTCCCGGTCGCGCTCCGGCATCTCCGGATCACGCTCCGGCAGCCAGGACGCGATCCGGAGATCACCGGACCACCGTCGTGGCGCGCCGAGCACGTCCCGGCGATCACCGGACGCCGTCTCGGGCGCCCAGAACGCGATCCGGAGATCGCGAGACGCCGTTCCGACGCGTCGAACGCGCGCCGCAACGCGTTCGAAAGCACCTCCTGGCGCACCGAAGCGCGATCCGGAGATTCCGGGAAGCCACCGAGCGCGCCGGAACGCGATCCGGAGGACCACCGGCACCCATTCCGGCACACCGAGTCTCATCCGGAGCTCCCGACGACCGCTCGGCGGAAACACCGAGCAGCCTGCTCACCACGACGTGACGCCGATCACGCCGAGCTCGCTCGCGCGGGTGAACGCGGCGCGCCGCTCATCGACCGCGAGTCGCACCGCAGCGCCCAGCGGGGCGAGGCCCGAAGGGCGAGCCCGACCAATTCGGCTCCACGATGCCCGAAGGGCGAGTCGGTCCGCGTGAGGACACGAGCGCGCGAAGCGCTCTCGCGTCCTCACGCGTCCATCCAACACACCGAGGTCGTGCACCCACCGCGCGCGGCCGAAGCGCTGCCAGCCGGGGCGCGGGGTGGGGGCCCGCGCGCAGTTCCGCAGCGCCGACCAGCCTCCGCGAGCGCTCCGAATGCTCGTCGGCGCGAGGCGCTCCGCGCATCGCACCGACGAGAGTCCGGCCATCGACCACCACGACCGCAGCAGGACGCAATCGCGAGGACTGTCCGAGCACGGGCCCCCACCCCGCGCCCCACACCGAAGCCCTACCCCGCGCGGAGATCACACCCGAAGAGCAGGCTCGTGCAGCGCCAACCACTTCACGAGATCGGCCCGCCGAACCATCCCCCTCAGCACCCCACCCCGATCCACCACCGGCACCTGATCGATCTCCCGACGAGCCAGCCCCTCGAGCGCCTCTGCCGCGCTCGCCTCCGCGTCCACCATCACGAGCCGAGCCGCCGGCGTCATGATGTCCGCGACGCGCGCGTCGCCCCAGTGCTCGCGCGGCAGCTTCCGCACGTCGCTCATCGCGACGATGCCCACCAAGCGCTCGCCTTCCATCACCGGGAAGACCGCTTGCTCGCTGCCCATGAAGCGCTGGTAGACGAGCTCGTCGATCGGCGTCCACGGCCCGACCACCTCGAAGCGCGTCCTCATCAAGCGCGCGACGGGCACACCCTCGAGCGCCTCGCGCACCACGACCTGCTCGTACCCGCTCCGCGCCGCGCTCGCGAGGAACCATCCGATCAGCGCGAGCCAGATCCCCGAGCCGACGTTGCCGCCGAGCATCGACACGACCCCGAGCGCGACCAGCGTCATCCCGAAGAGACGCCCCGCGCCCGACGCCCATCGCGTCGCGCGTCGCAGGTCGCCGGTCGTCCACCAGAGGATCGCGCGCAGCACGCGGCCGCCGTCGAGCGGGAAGCCCGGCACCATGTTGAACATCGCGAGCGCGACGTTCACCGGCCCGAGCCACAAGAGCAGCGTCGCCACCGGATCGAGCGACGCGTACGCGATCTCGGGATCCTCCGCGAAGCGCTCGATCGCATCGCCCGCGAGCGCGGTCCCGAGCACGATCGATCCGATCCCGATCGCGAGGCTCACGATCGGTCCGATCGCCGCCATGAAGAGCTCGGCCTTCGGCGAGCGCGGCTCGCCCTCCATGTGCGCCATCCCGCCGAAGAGGAAGAGCGTGATGCGCGAGACCGGGATGCCGAACATGCGCGCGACGATCGCGTGCGAGAGCTCGTGCAGCAGGATCGACGCGAAGAAGAGCACCGCCGCCGCGAGCGCGACGCTCCACACGAGCGCGCCGCTCCACTGCGGATGCCACTGCGGCAGCACGCCCGCGCCGAGCTGGAACGCGACCAGCGCGAAGATGATCAGCAGGCTCCAGTCCGCGACGATCTGCACGCCGAACGCGCGACCGAGCGGGATGCCGCCGCCCTTCTCGCGACGCGCTCTCGCGCGTGCGCGCGGCTCGTCGCGGCGTTCGGGCTCGTGAGCGCCCCAGGTGGAGCTCGGGGCGTGCGTCGTGCTGGCCATCGTCTCGTCGTCGCTCCCGCGCGCTCGTCATCAACGCGCGTGCCACGTCGCGCGCGATGCGAGACGCCGAGGTGACGCGACGCACGTGAGGCGGCTCGCCGCGCGCCGCGCGCGACGCGTATCCTCGCGCTCACGATGGCTCGGACGCTCACGATCCTCGCGCTCTCGATCGCGCTCACCGCGTGCTCGTCGGGCACGTCTCCGCTCGATGCCGGGCAGGGCGACGCGCAGACGCGCGAGCTCGACGCGCAGACATCCGAGCTCGACGCCCGGACGCCGATCGACGCGCCGATCACCGACCCCACGCTCGTCGCGCTCGATCACACGCGCGAGCTGCGCGGCGTGTGGGCGCCCTCGGTCTTCAACCTCGCGTTCCCGTCGCGCACCGGGCTCACGCGCGCGCAGCTCGAGGCGGAGATCACGCGCATCCTCGACACGCTCGAGTCGATGCGCGGCAACGCGGTGTTCCTGCAGATCCGCCCGGAGTCCGACGCGCTCTACGCGTCGGAGATCGAGCCGTGGAGCCGCTTCCTCACCGGCACCCAGGGCCGCGATCCCGGGCTCGATCCGCTCGCGACGTGGCTCGAGCGAGCGCACGCGCGCGGCATCGAGGTGCACGCGTGGATGAACCCGTACCGCGGCATGACGAGCACCTCGGTGACCACGGCCGAGAACCACGTGACGCGCACGCTCGCGCGGCACACGCGCACGGTGGGCTCGATCCTCTGGCTCGATCCCGGCGCGCCCGAGGTGCGGCAGCACATCGTGCGCGTCGTGCGAGACGTCGTGGCGCGCTACGACGTCGACGGCATCCACTTCGACGACTACTTCTATCCGTATCCCGGCAGCGGCACGCTCGACGACAGCGCCACGTACGAGGCTTATCGCGACGCCGGGGGCACGCTCGCGCACGGCGACTGGCGACGGCAGAACGTGCACGACCTGGTGCGCGAGGTGTCGCTCGCGATCGCCGAGGAGCGTGACGACGTGCGCTTCGGCATCAGCCCGTTCGGGATCTATCGCCCCGGCATGCCGCCCGGCATCACCGGGCTCGACGCGTACGAGGCGATCGCGTGCGACCCGCTGCCGTGGATCGAGAACGGCTGGGTCGACTACGTCGCGCCGCAGCTCTACTGGCCGACCACCCAGACCGCGCAGGACTTCGATCGCCTGATCGAGTGGTGGGCCGGGCGCGCGATGGACGGGCGCACGATCCTCGCGGGCATGAACGTCGTCGGCATCGAGGGCGACGACGATCGTTGGACCTCCAACGAGTTCGCGGCCGAGATGGACGCGGTGCACCTGCACCTCGGGCGCGGCGTGTCGGGATCGATCGCGTACACCGTTCGGCCGTTCCTCACGAACCACGAGGGCATCACCGACCTGTATCGCGACGAGCTCTGGACCTCGCCCGCGCTCACCGGTCCGCTCGCGGGCGCCGATCCCGCGACGCGCCCCGCGCCGCCGACGCTCACGCGCGAGGGCGAGCTGGTCCTCGTCGCGCACGACGATCGCGACGCGCTGCGCGCGTTCGTGATCTACGAGCGCGCCGAGGGCGAGAGCGCGCACCACGTCGCGCGCATCGTCGCCGCGAGCACCGAGACGATCGAGCTCGACGCCGCGCGCGACCCCGCGGTGACCGCGGCGGATCGACGCGGGCTCGAGAGCCTCGCGCGGCGCCTCCCGTGAGCGGAGCGGGTTGACACGTCTGGCATCCTTGTCGCCGCAATGGATGGCGTCCAGGGGTGGGCCGTCCGAGCGACGCTCGCGTGTCTGCTCGGGCTTGCGGGGATGACGGGGTGCGGCGGCGGCGATCAGGGCGTGAGCCCGTTCGACGCCGGGACACCATTGCTCGGTCCGGACGCGGGCCGCGTCGATGCCGGGCGCGTCGATGCCGGCCGCGACGACGGCGGCCGCGGCGAGGAGGTCGACGCGGGCGGCGGGGGGCCCGACGCCGGACCGCCTCCGCCCGACGACCTGCGCTTCGTCGTGATGGGCGACACCGGCGAAGGCAACGAAGGCCAGCGCGCGGTCGCCGTCGCGATCCGCGATCTCTGCGCGCGCGAGGGCTGCGACTTCGTCGTGCTGCTCGGCGACAACATCTACGAGGTCGGCGTGACCTCGGTCGACGACGCGCAGTGGCAGTCGAAGTTCGAGGAGCCCTACCGCGACATCGACCTTCCGTTCTACGCCGTGCTCGGCAACCACGACTACGGCGGCGCGATCATCCCGGGCAGCGGCGACCAGTGGGATCGCGGTCCGATCGAGGTCGAGTACTCGGCGCACAGCGATCGCTGGAGGATGCCGGGCACGCACTACACGCTGCGCTTCGGCAACGTCGGGTTCGTGATGCTGGACACCAACAGCATCTTCTACAACGACGCGCGCTACGGCGATCAGGCGGGCTGGTACGACGGCGCGGTGGACGAGCTGCGAGAAGAAGGCGCGGAGTGGATCCTCGTCGCGGGCCACCACCCGTACCGCTCGAACGGCTCGCACGGCAACGCGGGCAACTACGAGTCGCGCATCGGGATCCCGAACCTCATCCCGCCGATCAACGGCGCGAACGTGCAGCGCTTCTTCGACGATCACGTCTGCGGCACGGCCGACGTCTACTTCGCCGGGCACGATCACAACCGCCAGTGGATCGACGAGCCCGAGGCGCTCTGCGGCACGACGATGATCGTCAGCGGCGCGGGCGCGAAGCTCACCGCGTTCGCGCGCGAGGACAACACCACGCTCTTCCAGGACGACCAGCGCGAGGGCTTCCTCTACGTCGTCATCGAGGGAGATCGCTTCGTGGGACGCTTCGTCGATCGCGACGGGCGCACCGATTTCGAGCACACGGTCACGCGCACGTCGCGCTGAGGTTCGCTCGTCCAAAACGGGGCTTTCACTCGTTGCCCCCCTCCCCCCCTCGTGTTACGAGGGCGGCCGGCAATCATGGAGAAACGCGCTCTCCGTCTTCTTCTCGCGCTCGCGATCGCGATCTCGAATCCATCGCTCGCATCGGCTCAAGCGACCGACGAGGAGGAGCTCGAAGAGGACGTCGTCGAGACCGAGCCAGGTGCTGACGACGAGGAGGAGCCGCGGCTTCGTCCGCCGAGCGTCGAGCCGATCGCGATCCCCGACGAGGAAGACGCCCCGACCGAAGAAGAAGAGGTCGAGGAAGAGGCCGTCGAGGAGGAAGAGGAGCCCGTCGAGGAGGAGCCCGCGGAGGACGAGGAGCTCCCGTCGCCCGACGCCGCGGACGAGCGCCTCGACCTCGGTGGTGATCCGACCATCGAGCCGTGGACCACGCCGCAGACCGTGTTCGAGCTGCACGGCTACATGCGGATGCGCGGCGAGTTCCAGGATCAGTTCTCGCTCGGCCGCGGCGCGCCCGGCAGCTTCGGCACCGACGAGGTCGACTACCCGTTCGAGCTCTTCATCCCGCGCGACGACGTCAGCGTGTCGGGCCCGATCGAGGGCGGCTGCCGCGGCGGCGCGAGCACCGAAGAGAGCCCGTGCGATCAGCGCGCGCTCGCGTTCGCGAACATGCGGCTGCGCCTCGAGCCGACGATCCATCTGAGCGACGACGTGCGCGTCCGGATGCAGGTCGACGTGTTCGACAACCTCGTGCTCGGCTCGACGCCCGAGGGCTACGGTCTCGGCAGCGACTACTTCGGTCGGAGCGGCGAACGGTCCTACGACTCGACGTTCACGCCGTGGACCTCGTTCTCCGGGTCGCAGCGTCCGTCCAGCGCGGGGTTCAACTCGTGGCAGGACAGCATCATCGTCCGCCGCGCGTGGGCGGAGGTCCGGAACCGCGGCCTCGGTGAGCTGCGCTTCGGCCGCATGGGCAACCACTGGGGCCTCGGCATGATGGCCAACGGTGGCACCGGCATCGACGCCGACTTCCAGAGCGACGTCGATCGGATCATGGCGATCACGCGCCTCGTCGGCTTCTACTTCTTCGGCGCGTGGGACTTCGCGTCGGAGGGCTTCCTCTACGAAGATCCGCTCGAGAACCGCGTGCCCTTCGACTGGGTCCGCAACGACGACGTCGATCAGTTCACGTTCGGCGTGGCGCGTCGCGCGACGCCCGAGGAGCAGGAAGCGGCGCTCCAGCGCGGCGACGTCGTGCTCAACGGCGGCCTCTACTTCGTCTACCGCACGCAGAACCTGACCAGCGAGGGCATCCGCGACCCGCTCAATCCGAGCGCGGAGCCGGTGCTGTTCCGGCGCGGGTTCGAGGTGTTCGTCCCCGACATCTGGGTGCAGTTCCTCTACGAGAACCTGCGCCTCGAGGCCGAGGCCTCGATGATGATCGGCACGATCGACAACGTCTTCCGCCCGACGCTCGGCGACGAAGACGGCTTCGAAGGCCCGACGAACGACATCCTCTCGTTCGGCTTCGCGTTCGAGGGCGAGTACCACCTGCTGAACAACCAGCTCGGCATCTACTTCAACGCCGGCTACGCCTCGGGCGACGCGGACGTCGAGGGCCTGATCGGCGACCAGCAGGGCGGCATCTACGAGCAGCAGCCGCGCTCGGGCGCGAGCACCGATCGCAACCTCACCGCGTACTCGTTCCACCCGAACTACCGCATCGACCTCATCTTCTGGCGCACGATCATGCGCCAGATCTCGAGCGCGTATTACTTCCGCCCCGGCATCAGCTACGACTTCATCCGCTCGAGCTTCGGGCAGCTGCTCGGCGCGCGCGCGGACGTGGTGTGGAGCCGCGCGTCGGAGGCGGTGCAGACGTGGGGCAACCAGCCCGACCTCGGCGTCGAGATCGACGCGCAGGTCTACTACCGCAGCGAGGACGGGCCCGACCTGCTCGACGGCTTCTACGCGTCGCTGCAGTACGGCATCTTCTTCCCGCTCGGCGGCCTCGGGTACCTGCCGGGCGACGAGCCCGCGGCGGACAGCCCGTTCCGCGGCGGACAGAACGCGCAGACCCTGCGCCTGATCCTCGGCGTCCAGTACTAGCCAGGCCGCCTCCGCGGCGTTTCCGGTTGAGACTCGGCAAGATCAGCGTCGGTTCGAGTCGCTTCGCTCCGAAGGTGATCGGCCGTCTCGTTCGAGTGGCTTCGATCGGTCCGGGCCTCTCGGCCCTATGAGCTGACCCAGTGACCGCTCCGCTTCGATTGATCCCGCTCGGTGGCCTCGGCGAGATCGGGATGAACTGCATGGCCATCGAGCACGGGGACGACATCCTCGTGCTCGACTGCGGCGTGACGTTCGACTCGCGCGGGCTCGGCATCGACCTCGTGCACGCCGACTTCGGCTACGTGCTCGATCGCCGCGAGAAGGTACGCGGACTCGTGCTCACCCACGGGCACGAGGACCACATCGGCGCGACGAGCTGGTTCCTCCGCGATATCCCGGTGCCCGTGTGGGGCCCGCCCTACGCGCTCGCGCTCGTGAAGCAGCGCATCGCGGAGCACCCGTTCCACGACATCGAGCGCCTCGATCTCCGCACGATGCAGCACGGCGTCGAGTACGCGATCGGCCCGTTCTCGTGGGAGCTGTGGCGCGTCACGCACTCGATCCCCGACGCGCACGGCATCGTGATCCGCACGCCGGTCGGCACGATCGTCCACAGCGGCGACTTCAAGATCGATCGCGATCCCCCGCCCGGCGATCACATGGACCTCGCGCGCATCGAGGAGATCGCGCGCGAGGGCGTGCGCGTGATGATGTCGGACTCGACCAACGCGCTCACGCACGGCCACTCGGGCGGCGAGCGCCAGGTCGAGCAGAGCCTCGAAGAGCTCGTGCGCAACGCGCGCGATCGCGTCGTGATCGGCCTCTTCGCGTCGAACGTCGGGCGCATCCGCGCCCTGCTCGACGTCGCGCGCACGACCGGTCGCAAGCTGATCCCGATGGGCCGCTCGGTCGACACGCACCTGCGCATCGCCGAGGAGCTCGGGGTCATCACCGATCCCCACGACGTGCTCGTCCCGCGCGACCGTGCGCGCAACATCCCGCGCGAGCAGTGCCTCATCGTCGCGACCGGCTCGCAGGGCGAAGGGCCCGCCGCGCTGCCGCGCCTCGCGAACGGCACGCACCCGGACCTCGAGCTCGGCGCCGGCGATCTCGTGATCCTCAGCGCGCGCATCATCCCGGGCAACGAGCGCGCGGTGCTCGAGCTGATCAACACGCTCGAGCGTCGCGGCATCTCGGTGGTGCATCGCGGCAACGATCCGCGCGTGCACGTGAGCGGTCACGCCCACCGCGACGAGCAGCGCGAGCTCATCCAGCTCGTCCGTCCGCGCACGTTCGTTCCGGTGCACGGCACCTTCATGCACCTCAAGGCGCACGCCGAGATCGCGCGCGACGCGGGCGTGCCCGAGGTCTTCTTCTTCGAGAACGGTCAGGTCATCGAGCTCCACGAAGATCGCACCGAGCTCGCGGAGCGCGTGCACTCGGGCCGCGTGCACATCGATCACTTCGAGCCGGTGCAGGAGCGCGTCATCCGCGATCGCACCCTGCTCGCGCAGCTCGGCGTCGTGTTCGTGTCGCTGCTCTGCGATCAGCGCGGGCGCATCCTCGACGATCCGCAGATCGTCTCGCGCGGCGTGATCGACGAGGACGCCGACTACGATCTCCTCGAGGATCTGCGCGACGACGTGCGCGACGCGGTCGAGACGATGCGCGTCCCCGAGGATCGCATCAGCGACGAGCTGCTGCGCGATCAGGTGCGCCGCGCGGTGCGGCGCTTCTTCGGTCGCGAGCTCGGCCGCAAGCCGCTCGTCTACGCCACCATCGCGCGCGTCGAGACCCGTCGATGAGGGCTCGCATCGCGTCGTTCGCGATCGCCCTCGCGCTGACCGGATGCGGCCCGTCGGCGCCCCCGGCCGACGACGCGAGCGATCTCGCGCTCGAGCCACGCGAGATCCTCGGCGGCGAGATCGTCGAGGGCGCGGCCGAGGTCGCGGGTCGCTCGCTCACCGAGGACGAAGCGCGCGCGTTCGAGCCGCTCCTCGCGGCGGCGCAGCGCATCCGCCAGCTCCGCTTCGTGCGCCCGGTGCCCACGCGGGTGCAGACGCAGGACGACATCGTCGCGTTCGTGCGCGCGCACATCGAGCGCGACGAGCTCGAGCACGCGCGCGTCTTCTACGTCGCGCTGGGCCTGCTCGCGCCGGACCTCGACGTCGAGCGGATGATCCTCGCGGTGATGGGCGAGCAGATCGTCGGCTACTACGACCCCGAGGCCGGCGTGATGGTGGTGCGCGAGGACGTCGTCGGCGAGCTGCGCCGCGGCGGCGCCGATGCGCGCGATCAGAGCGCGCTCGTGCTGGTGCACGAGTACGTGCACGCGCTCCAGGATCAGCACCTCGGACTGCGCGAGCAGCAGGAGGAAGAGCGCTCGATCGACGGCGAGAACGCGTTCGCGTCGCTGGTCGAGGGCGACGCGACGCTCGCGATGATCGGCTGGATCGTCGACGCGCAGGGTCATCGGCTCAGCACGCTCACGCGCGATCCGACGATCCTCGCGAACATCGTGCGCACTTCGCCCGCGGTCGCCGGCGGCGCCGAGCTCGAGCGCGCGCCGGCGATCGTCCGCGCGCCGCTGCTGTCGCGGTACCTCGATGGCCTCGTGTTCACCGCGCACCTCCACGGCAGCGGCGGCTTCCGATGGATCGACGACGCGTTCCGTCGTCCGCCCGAGTCGACCGAGCAGGTGCTGCACCCCGAGCGCTACCTGAACCGCGAGCGCCCGGAGACGATCGCGCTGCCTGCGTTCGACGAGCTGACCGACGCGGGGCTCGAGGTGCACGACGAGGACACGCTCGGCGAGCTCGAGATGGGCGTGTACTTCGCGCTCGGAACGGCGACCGATCGCGAGACCGCCGCAGCGACCGGCTGGGGTGGCGATCGCATCCGCGTCTATCGCGGACCGAACGGCGCGACGTCGGCGGTGTGGTTCACCACGTGGGACGACGAGCGCGAGGCGGTCGAGGCCGAGGCCGCGGCATCGCGCGTGCGCGATCAGGTGCCCGAGCCCCAGCGCGCATCGCATCTGGTGCGTCGCGTCGGCCGCGCGCTGCTGATCCTGCGCGACGTCGATCCGTCGCTTCAGCAGGCGGTGGTGGACGACTTCGATGCGTTCGCCGCATCGCTCCCTGCCACGCCGGGGCGCATCGAAGGCTGATTCGACGGGTCAGGAAGACGACGTCGAGGAGTCCTGCTCGCGCGAGAGACGCCGTTCGGATCAACCGCAGAGGGCCACGGAGGGCCGCTGAGGGCCACCGCTGCCGCTACGAGATCCGTAGCGCTACGAATTTCGTAGCACCCCACTCTCCTGCTCTCCTTCCTTCCTGCTCTCCTCAGAAATTCTCCGATCCGAAGCTCCTCACTTGATCACGGCGAACGTCTGCTGGTTCATCGCCACGACGTTGCCCTGCTCGTCCCAGAGCTCGCGCATCTCGAGTACCCAGCCCTCGTGCGCGACCGGCGTCCACGCGCGGTACGCGAACGTCCCCGTGGGGTCGACCTCGCGCAGATCGCACAGCACCTGCATCGTGAACGCGACGGTGCCCATCGGGCGCGGCCCCGCGCTGCGCGAGAAGAGCGTCGGCCACCACGCGTCGAGCATCGCGGCGCACCACGCGGCGTCTGCCTTCGCGCCGGGCTCGCGCATCCTCACCCAGCCCTCGCAGCACGCGGTCGCTCCGCTCGTGAAAGGCAGCGGCCCGACGTTGCGATACTCGAAGGCCTTCGAGAACGGCGGCCCGAACGCGCTCATGTCCACGGCGGGCACGTCGCGCCACGGCGTCATCCGCGGCGCGCTCGCCTCGACGAAGCCCTCGCTCCCCGCACGCGCCTTGGCGCTGACCGCCACGCAGTGCGCGCGCAGCTCGTCGCCCTGCGTGAGCCGCGCCGCGACCGTCGACTGCCCCGAGCCCGCGCGCAGCGTCTCGACCGCGATCTCCGCCGCACCGACCAGCGTCGCGCCGGGCAGCTCGACGGTCAGCGAGCGCACCGTGCGCTCCGGGTCCGCGACGTGCTCGTCGATGGCGCGCACCATCGTCGCGATCACGAGCCCTCCGAACGCCCCGCGTCCCTGCTGCCACCCGTCCGGAACGGTCCACTCCCAAGGCCCCGCGGCCCCCCTCCGCGGCGTGCTCAGCGCTTCGAAATTGCTCATGCGCGCGGGAGCTTGATGTCACCGTCGCATCGGCGCGACCCGGTTCTTGACGCTCACAGAGCGTAGGGCTAGGTACCCGCACTTCGGTCGGGCAAACCTGCCTTCGTCGGCAAGGCCGCCTTCCAACGCCCGCCCTCACAGAAAGCGCGCACGGAGCCATGCAGTCGCAGGTCAGCGAGATCGATCCCGTCACCGTCGAGATCCAGGTCGAGGTTCCCTGGGATCGCGTCCAGAAGAATTTGGACGAGACGTTCACGAAGCTGCAGCGGACCGCGCGCATCAAGGGCTTCCGCCCGGGCAAGGCGCCGCGCAACGTGCTCCAGCGTCTCTTCTCGAAGGACGTGCAGGCCGAGGTCGTCTCGAACCTCGTCGAGGAGAGCGTCGTCCAGGCGGTGCAGCAGCACTCCATCCCCGTCGTCTCGCAGGCGATGATGGACGCGCGCCCCGAGCTCACGCAGGGCCAGCCCCTCACCTTCAAGGTGAAGTTCGAGGTGCGCCCGAAGGTCGAGAACCTCGAGACGACGCTCGAGCTGACGCGCACGCCCGCGACCGTGAGCGACGCCGAGATCGAGCAGGAGATCGAGCGCCTCCGCCAGCAGCACGCGATCGTGCGTCCCATCGAGGGCGAGCGCGCCGCGCAGAAGGGCGACGTCCTGATCATCGACTACGCGGTGACGATCGACGGCGAGGCCAAGCCCGACATGAAGGGCGAGAACCGCACGGTGAACCTCGGCGAGGGTCGCCTGCTCGACGAGATCGACGCGGGCCTCGTGGGCGCGAAGGTCGGCGAGAAGAAGAACATCGAGATCGCGCGCGGCGACGATGACGCGAACAAGGAGCTCGCGGGCAAGAAGGTCGTGTTCGAGGTCGACGTGAAGGAGCTGCGCGAGCGCGTGCTGCCCGACGTCGACGACGAGTTCGCGAAGGACGTCGGCGAGTACGAGACGCTCGCGGACCTCCGCACGAAGCTGCGCGCGCGCCTCGAGGAGAGCGCGAAGGCCCGCAGCGAGAGCCAGCTGCGCGAGCAGGCCGTCGAGAAGCTCGCCGAGAAGAACCCGATCCCGGTCCCGCCGTCGCTCGTGGATCAGCAGCTCCGCGCGATGCTCCAGGAGTACATGCAGATCATGCAGATGCTCGGGCAGCAGCCGGACTTCGGGAAGGACGGCTTCGACGAGATGCGCAAGCGCGCGGAGACGAAGGTCCGCGCCGCGCTCCTGCTCGGTGAGCTCTCCCGCAAGGCCGAGATCAGCGTCGCGGCCGACGAGGTCGAGGCGAAGATGCGCGAGATGGCCGAGAAGACGGGCAAGCACATCGCCAAGGTCAAGGCCGACTACGCGGGCGAGAAGCGCGAGCAGCTCGAGACGCAGATCCTGGAAGACAAGCTGATCAAGCACCTGCTCGAGCGGGCTACGATCACCGACGCCGCGCCTACTTCTTCGGAGAGCGCCGCTTCCGCCGCGGCCACCTGAGCGCTAGTTTCCTTCCCACGCGCCGACGCTCGCCGACGCAGGAGCATTTCGCCGATGAACGACCGTCCGATCGACCCGGCACGCATGACGTACTTCCCGCACGTCTACGAGACCACGCACCGCGGTGAGCGCGCGTGGGATCTCTGGAGTCGCCTCCTCCGCGATCGGATCATCTTCCTCGGCAGCGAGATCAACGACGACGTCGCGAACGTGATCATCGCGCAGCTCCTGATCCTCGAGGGCGAGGATCCGGACAAGGAGATCACGATGTACATCAACAGCCCCGGCGGCGTGATCACGTCGGGGCTCGCGATCTACGACACCATGCAGTACGTGCGCTGCCCGGTGTCGACGGTGTGCCTCGGTCAGGCCGCGTCGATGGGCGCGGTGCTGCTCGCGGCGGGCACCAAGGGTCGTCGTCGCTGCCTGCCGAACTCGCGCGTGATGATCCACCAGCCGCACGGCGGCGCGCGCGGCCAGGCGACCGACATCGAGATCCAGGCGCGCGAGATCCTCCACCTGCGCGGCCGGCTGAACGAGATCCTCGCGAAGCACACCGGCCAGTCGATCGAGCAGGTGAAGAACGACACCGAGCGCGATCGTTTCCTCGCCGCGAACGAGGCCAAGGAGTACGGCCTCATCGACGAGGTCATCGCGCACCGGAAGCAGCTCTGAACCACGCGCTCGGAGCGTGCCCCTCCCTCTTCACGGGAGGGGCTCAACTCACCGGCCACCCGCGTTGCTACCGCGGAACGCCGGCACTAGACTCTCTCGGTGATTCTCGCGGTCGGGTGCGGCGCCGTCCTCTCGGAGGACGCGCGGCTCCGATCGAGACGAACGTCGCATCGAGAAGCTCAATTTTGCTCAGAGCAGGGGACGGGTCGGACTGATGCCGGTCGATCGTAGGCGCGACGAGGGTCACGGGAATCTGCAGTGCTCTTTCTGCGGCAAGTCGCAGAAGGAAGTGAAGAAGCTCATCGCAGGGCCGACGGTCTACATCTGCGACGAGTGCATCGCGCTCTGCAACGACATCATCGCGGAGGAGGTCGACCGCGAGGACTCGTTCCAGAGCGGGACGCCGCTGCCGAAGCCCAGCGAGATCAAGGCGGTTCTCGACGAGTACGTGATCGGACAGGAGCGCGCGAAGAAGATCCTGTCGGTCGCGGTCCACAACCACTACAAGCGCATCGACTCGCGCGTGGGGCAGGACGACGTCGAGCTGCAGAAGTCGAACATCCTGCTGATCGGCCCGACCGGCACCGGCAAGACGCTGCTCGCGCAGACGCTCGCCCGCGTGCTGAACGTGCCGTTCGCCATCGCGGATGCGACGACGCTGACCGAGGCGGGCTACGTCGGCGAGGACGTCGAGAACATCATCGTCCAGCTGCTCCAGAACGCCGATCACGACGTCGAGCGCGCGCAGCGCGGCATCGTCTACATCGACGAGATCGACAAGATCGCGCGCAAGGGCGACAACCCGTCGATCACGCGCGACGTGAGCGGCGAGGGCGTGCAGCAGGCGCTGCTGAAGATCATCGAGGGCACCGTCGCGAACGTGCCCCCGAAGGGCGGCCGCAAGCACCCGCAGCAGGACTTCCTGCAGGTCGACACGACCAACATCCTCTTCATCTGCGGCGGCGCGTTCGTCGGCCTCGAGCAGATCATCGAGCGCCGCATCGGCGAGCGCTCGCTCGGCTTCGGCGCGGACGTGCCGAGCAAGAAGGACAAGCGCCTCGGCGAGGTGCTCGCTCAGGCGCAGCCCGAGGATCTGATCAAGGCGGGCCTCATCCCGGAGTTCGTCGGTCGTCTGCCCGTCGTGGCGACGCTCAACGAGCTGACCGAGGAAGCGCTGATCGACATCCTCACCCAGCCGAAGAACGCGCTGGTCAAGCAGTTCCAGAAGCTGTTCGAGATGGACGGCGTGCGCCTCAAGTTCACCCGCAGCGCGCTCCAGGCGGTCGCGCGCGAGGCGCTCAAGCGCAACGCCGGTGCACGTGGTCTCCGCGCGATCCTCGAGAACGCGATGCTCGAGACCATGTACGACATCCCGGCGCGCTCGGGCGTGAAGGAAGTGCACGTCAACGACGACGTGATCCTTCGCGGAGAGAAGCCGCTGATGGTGCTGGAGAAGGAAGCCGGCCTCGCGTGATCCCTCCCGCGTGTTTCTCGGTGCCGTGATCGACGGCAACCGTGATACACGCATGAAGGGCCCTTGGTACGGCCTGATCTGATCGGGGGGAGGAGCGAGCGGATGTTCTTCAACAAGAGCGACAACGGCGGGGCGCCGAAGAAGCAGCGCGTGCTTCCGCTGCTGCCCCTGCGGGACATCATCGTGTTCCCGCACATGGTCGTGCCGCTCTTCGTGGGCCGCGAGAAGTCGATCGCCGCGCTCGAAGAGGCGATGGCGCAGGACAAGGAGATCCTGCTCGCCGCACAGAAGAAGGCGAAGACCAACGATCCGACGCCCGACGACATCTACACGATGGGCACCGTCGGATCGATCGAGCAGATGCTGCGCCTGCCCGACGGCACCGTGAAGGTGATGGTCCTCGGCAAGCGTCGCGCTCGCATCAAGAAGTTCGTCCCGAGCGACGACTTCTTCCTGTGCGAGGTCGAGAACGTCGAGGACAAGTACGTCGCGAGCGTCGAGCTCGAGGCGCTCACGCGCAGCGTGCAGTCGACGTTCGAGACGTACGTGAAGCTGAACAAGCGCATCGCGCCCGAGACGCTGATGCAGGTTCAGACCATCGACGATCCGGTCCGGCTCGCGGACGCGATCGTCGTGCATCTCTCCGCGGTGAAGCTCCACGACAAGCAGGAGATCCTGGAGACCACCGATGCCGCGAAGCGGCTCGAGCGCCTGTTCGAGCTGATGAACGCGGAAATCGAGATCTTGAACGTCGAGAAGAAGATCCGTTCTCGCGTCAAGAAGCAGATGGAGAAGACGCAGAAGGAGTACTACCTCAACGAGCAGATGCAGGCGATCCAGAAGGAGCTCGGCGAGCGCGACGAGTTCAAGTCTGAGATCCAAGAGCTCGAAGAGAAGATCAAGACGAAGAAGCTCTCCAAGGAAGCCGAGGGCCGCGTCAAGAAGGAGCTCCGGAAGCTCAAGATGATGCAGCCGATGAGTGCGGAGGCGACGGTCGTCCGCAACTACATCGACTGGGTGCTCAACCTCCCGTGGGAGGACAAGAGCGAAGAGAACTACGACATCGAGGCCGCGGAGCGCATCCTCGACGAGGACCACTACGGCCTGAAGAAGGTCAAGGAGCGCGTCCTCGAGTACCTCGCGGTGCAGGCGCTCGTCCGCAAGCTCAAGGGCCCGGTGCTCTGCCTCGTGGGGCCGCCGGGCGTCGGCAAGACGTCGCTCGCGCGCTCGATCGCGCGCAGCACGGGCCGCAAGTTCGTGCGCCTCTCGCTCGGTGGCGTGCGCGACGAGGCCGAGATCCGCGGCCACCGCCGGACGTACATCGGCGCGCTCCCGGGCCGCATCATCCAGAGCCTGCGCAAGGCCGGCGCGAACAACCCGGTCTTCCTGCTCGACGAGATCGACAAGATGTCGAGCGACTTCCGCGGCGACCCGGCTGCGGCGCTGCTCGAGGTGCTCGACCCCGAGCAGAACAAGTCGTTCAACGACCACTACCTCGATCTCGATTACGACCTCTCCGACGTCATGTTCATCACGACGGCGAACTCGCTCGGCGGCATCCCGATGCCGCTGCGAGACCGCATGGAGATCATCGAGCTCAGCGGCTACACGGAGTTCGAGAAGCTGAACATCGCGGTGCGCTACCTCGTGCCGCGACAGAAGCAGGAAGCCGGGCTCGAGCAGGCCGACGTCGATCTCACCGAGAACGCGATCCGCACGATCATCCATCACTACACGAAGGAGTCGGGCGTTCGTAACCTCGAGCGCGAGATCGGCAGCGTGTGCCGCAAGGTCGCGCGCCAGGTGCTGAAGGATCAGCAGCAGGGCAAGACCGGGCTCAGCTATCGCATCGCGGCGAAGAACGTCCCGCAGTACCTCGGTGTCCCGCGCTTCCGCTCGAACAAGACGAGCGAGCACGACGAGGTCGGCCTGACGAACGGCCTCGCGTACACGACGTACGGCGGCACGATCCTCGAGTGCGAGGTGAGCGTGGTGCCCGGCAAGGGCAAGCTCGTGATCACCGGCCTGCTCGAGAAGGGGATGCAGGAGTCCGCGCAGGCGGCGATGAGCTACATCCGCTCGCGCCAGCAGATGCTCGGGCTCGCGAGCAAGAGCGAGGACGGCGAGGACTTCCACTCGAAGGTCGACGTCCACGTGCACTTCCCCGAGTTCGTTCCGAAGGACGGACCGAGCGCGGGCGTGACCATCGCGACGTCGATCGCGAGCGCGCTGATGAAGATCCCGGTGCGCCGCACGGTGGCGATGACCGGCGAGATCACGCTGCGTGGGCGCGTGATGCCGATCGGCGGGCTCAAGGAGAAGATGCTCGCGGCGCATCGCGCGGGCATCCAGACGATCCTCGTGCCGCGCGAGAACCGGAAGGACCTGCGCGAGATCCCGAAGCGCGTGCTCAACGCGATGCGCGTCGTGCTCGTCGAGCACATGGACGAGGTGCTGCGCGAGGCGCTCGTGCTCAGCGATCCCGACGCGGTCTTCGGCAAGCGCGTGCGCCCGATGGAGTACGTCGGCGGGCGTCTCGTGGAGCACGGTGACGGCGGCGAGGGGCCCGGCGAAGGCGTCCCGACGCCGACGGTCGAAGCGCCCGGCGCGCAGCAGTAACGAACCCACAGCCAGCGAAACGAAGCGGACGGGCAGGTTGACGCAGTGCGTCGACTTGCCCGTTCTGCGTTGTCCTGTATCTCTGCCGGCCGTGCGGGAGCCACGCTTCACCCGAGCGCCGCTCGTGAGCCGGATCCGTGAGGTGCGCTCGCTCGCGCCCGCCGAGATCGACGCGATGTGGACGCTCTTCTCGCGTCACTACGACGACGTGACGCGCGAGACGTTCGAGCGCGATCTCGCGCGCAAGCAGCACGTCATCCTCCTGCGCGCTGCGTCCGACCCGGGCGGTGCGATGTCGCGGCAGATCGTCGGGTTCTCGACGATCGAGGTCGATCGGCGCGTCGTCGGTGGGCGCGAGGTCGTGTCGATCTTCTCGGGCGACACGATCGTCGAGCGGCGCTACTGGGGGACACGCGCGCTGCACCGCGCGTTCTTCCGCTTCGTCATGGCGCTCAAGCTCGCGAGCCCGACGGCGGCGGTGTACTGGTTCCTGATCACGAAGGGCTACAAGACGTATCTGCTGCTCACGCGGAACTTCCCGGAGCACTGGCCGCGTCACGATCGACCGACCCCGCCCTGGCAGCAGACGATCCTCGACGAGCTCGCGACGCGGCGCTTCGGCGATGCGTACGACGCACGCCGCGGCGTGCTGTGCTTCGCGGACTCGGGGCACGGACGGCTGCGCGCGGACGTCGCGCCGATCG
The DNA here is from genome assembly GCF_000737325.1 of Sandaracinus amylolyticus. Classification (NCBI taxonomy): domain Bacteria; kingdom Pseudomonadati; phylum Myxococcota; order Polyangiales; family Sandaracinaceae; genus Sandaracinus; species Sandaracinus amylolyticus. The sequence goes on along the minus strand of NZ_CP011125.1, from coordinate 3,940,193 downwards.
ATGCCGCGCTCGCGTGTGATCCCGACGTGCGCTTCTTCGTGGAGCGCAACCCCGGCGCGCCGCGCGGCGACGAGCTCTGTTGCCTCGGCCGCGTGGGCGTGGGGCTCGCGATGCAGTTCGGTCGGAAGCAGCTCGCGCGCGCGCTCGAGGGCGCCTGATGTTGCTCTCGGCGTTCCACACCGCGTGGATCGGCTCGATGCTCCCGGCGCAGCGGCGCTTCGCGCGCGCGCTCGCGAAGCCGCGCGAGACACAGCTCGCGAAGCTCGAGGCGCACCTGCGCGCGCATGAGGCGACCGCGTACGGTCGCGCGCACGGCTTCGAATCGGTGCTCAGAGCACACGATTCGCTCGGCGCGTGGCAGCGTCGCCTGCCGGTCGCGCGATGGGACGCGCTCGAGCCGTGGATCGACCGCGTCGCGCACGGCGAGCCGCGCGTGCTGAGCGTCGAGCCGCCGCGCTGCTTCGAGCGCTCGGGCGGATCGACGTCGGCGACCAAGCTCCTGCCGATCACGGCGCGCTTCTTGGCCGAGATCGGCGAGGCGACGTCGTCGTGGCTCGTCGATCTGCATCGACGTCATCCGCTGATCGGCAGGCGCAGCTACTGGTCGATCTCGCCCGTCGCGCGCGCTGCGCAGCGCACGCCGGGCGGCATCCCGATCGGGATGAGCGACGACGCCGAGTATTTCGGCAGCATCGCGCGCGACGTGATCGCGCGCTCGATGGCCGTGCCGTCGCACGTCGCGAGCGCGCCGGACGTCGACACGTGGCGCAGCGAGACCGTGCGACACCTCTTGTCGGCCGGAGACCTCGCGCTGATCTCGGTGTGGTCGCCGAGCTTCCTGACGCTCTTGCTCGAGTGGACCGAGGCGAACCTCGACGCGCTCCTCGGGACGATCCCGGTGCGGCGCGCGGAGTCGATCCGTCGTGGGCTCGATCGCGAGGGGCGCTTCGTCGTGGAAGCGCTGTGGCCGGAGCTCGCGCTGATCTCGTGCTGGGCCGATGGGCCCGCGCGCGCCCTCCTGCCCGTGCTGAAGCGCTTCGTCGCGCGCACCACGATGCAGCCGAAAGGACTGCTCGCGACCGAGGGCGTGGTGAGCGTTCCGCTCGGCGACGAGGAGAGCGCACCGATCGCGATCACGTCGCACTTCCTCGAGTGGATCGATCTCGACCATCCGACGCGCGCGCCGCTGCTCTCCGACGCGCTGCGCGTGGGCGGCACGTACTCGCCGCTGCTCACGACCGGCGCGGGCCTCGCGCGTTATCACCTCGCGGACGTCGTGCGCGTCGTCGGCATGGAGCGCGCGACGCCGCGCATTCGCTTCGAGGGCAAGCTCGATCGCGTGAGCGACGTCGCGGGCGAGAAGCTTCACGCGTCGTTCGTCGAGCGCTGCGTCGACGACGCGCTGCGCGCGACGATCGGCGACCCTCGCTTCGTGCTGCTCGCTCCTCGCGAGCGGCCCGCGGGCTATCGCTTGTACGTCGAGAGCGAGGCCGACGAGGGCTCGTTGAGCGAGCTCGCGAACGCGCTCGATCGCGGGCTCGCCGCGTCGCACCCGTACTCGTACGCGCGCGACCTCGGACAGCTCGCGCCGATCGATGCGCGTCGGGTCGCGCGCGGCGAAGCGCGGTACCTCGAGGTGATGATCGCGCGCGGCCAGCGCGCGGGAGACGTGAAGCCCTCGCGTCTCGACACCAAGGACGGCTGGGACGCGATCTTCGGAGTGCCCTCATGACGAGCATGCGAGCGCGCGCGGGACGGCTTCGGGATCATTGGTACGTCGCCGCGCGGAGCGACGAGGTCACGACCAAGAAGCCGCACGGCAGCGTGATCCTCGAGGAGCCGCTCGTCCTCTTCCGTACGTCGAAGGGGCGCGTCGTCGCGCTCGAGGATCGCTGCGCGCATCGCAACGCGAAGCTCAGCGAAGGTGACGTCTTCGACGATCGGCTCGGCTGCCCGTACCACGGCTGGACGTACGACTGCGAAGGTCGCCTCGTGAACGTGCCGAGCGAAGGGCCACGCTCGCTCCCGGTGCTCGAGTGCAGCGTGCCTCGCTTCCACGTGCTCGAGCGCTACGGGCTCGTCTGGGTGTGGATGGGCCACGGCGCGCCCGACGGAGCGCCCTTCGTGATCCCGCACTTCGACGCCGAAGGACGCAGCGACGAAGAGGGCTGGGGCGGCTACTGGATGACCACGGACTTCGCGAACGGGGTGACGAACCTCGTCGAGAACTTCATGGACGTCCCGCACACGGTCTTCGTGCACAAGGGCTGGTTCCGCCGCACCGCGAACAAGAAGATCAAGACGCAGGTCGAGCGCACGAAGGACAGCGTCCTCGTCACCTACGATCAGCCGTCCGACAGCATCGGGTTCACCGGGCGCATCCTGAACCCGAGCGGCGCGCCGATGGTGCACACCGACAAGTTCTACATGCCGAACGTCACGCGCGTGGACTACGACTTCGGCGGTGAGCGCGGGTTCGTGATCACGTCGACGTGCACGCCGCGCGGTCCGTTCGACACGCGCGTGTACACGCGCATCAGCTATCAGCTCGGTCGCTGGAACCGTCTCGCGCGGCACCTCCTCCCGCCGTACACGCGCGAGGTGATCCGACAGGACGTCGTGATCATGCGGAACCAGGGCGACAACCTGCAGCGCTACGGCGGCGCGCCGCGCTTCCTCTCGACCGCGGCAGACGTGCTGCACCAGCACATCGAGGCGCTGCGCGATCACGCGACGCGCGGCGAGGATGCGCCCGAGCCGCGCGTCGACGTGATCGAGATGTGGATCTAAACGAGCGCCATCTCGAAGCCGGGCGCGCGATCGAGCGTGATCGGCGCGCCCTCGTAGCCCGCAGCGTGCACCGAGTAGAGGGTGATCGGGACGCTCTCCACGACGTACGGCCGCAGCGCGGCACCCAGCGCGAACCGTGCGTACTCCGGGAGCGCGACGAAGTGCGCGCGCTCGTCGCGCGTTCGGTCGCGGACGAGATCGATCATCGCGCGCAGCACGTCGGGTCGATCGACCTCGAGGTGCGTGAGATAGAGGATCTTCATGGTCTCGCCGTCGCGCGGGATGCGCATCCACGGCTCGAGCACGCGCCCCGCGAGCGCGAGGTGGCGCGGCACGCGCGACACGAACGTCTCCTTCGCGGCGCTCGGTGACCACGGCGCGACACAGCCGACGATCGCGCCGCGCGCGTCCTCCGCGATCACGAAGCGCTCGATCGAGTGCCCCGGCCACGCGCGGAGCCGGCGCGCGAAGTCCCCGCGATATCCCGCGAATCGCGCCTTCTGCCGCGCCTCGTAGAACGCCGCGAGCGACTCGTGATCACGAGACGTCGCGGCGCGCACGCGCACGTCGCGGAGCCGCGGGCGCGGCCAGAGCGGCCATCGAGCGAGCACGCTCTGCATGCGGAACGGCGCGAGCGGCAGGTACGTCGGACCGCCCTTCCCTCTCCGATCGATCAGCGCCGCGCGCGCGAGCGTGTTCGCGTCCATCACCGCGGTGACGAACACCGACGCTCCGTCGAGCTCCTCGATCTCGCTCGCGCGCGCGACCAGCGCGCCGTACGCGCGGCGCCACGACACGAGCAGCCGGCGATCCTGCGCGATGCGCAGATCGCCGAGGTACGCGACCTTCACCGGGGCGCCGTGCGCCCATCCGTCGCGCACCGTGATCGTGCCGACGCCGCCGATCTCGCCCGCGCGCTCGCACACGATCACGAGGTGACGATCGCTCTGGCAGCGCAGCAGCGCGAAGAAGTCGGGCCCGCGTCGATACCCCACCTCGAACGCCGCGGTGCCCATCGGACGTCGATCGTAGAAGCGCACGATCGCGTCGTTGTCGGCCTCGGTCGCGAGGCGCGCGCCCGGGACGCCCTCGAGGATCTCGGCGATGCGCACGTCAGAAGTAGCGCTTGTCGAGCGCGGCGAGCTCGGCGTCGTTCGTCGGGAACGGACGCGGCGGGAGCGCCATCAGCAGCACGCGGTACCAGAGCGGCTGCGTCTCCTTCGGATCGCTCGCGCCGCGGAGCTCCTGCCACGGCATCGACGGGTGTCGGTGGTGCGTGAGGTTGTAGTTGAAGCTCAGGAAGAGCACGCGCACGAGCCAAGGCGCGCGCAGGTTGTACGTGCCCTCGATGACGTGGATCGGCGTGCGCAGGTGATAGACCCACTGCAGCCACGACCACGTGAACGCGAACGCGACGTACGCCGGCACCAGCGTCGCCGTCGACCACGGGCCCCACGCGAGCAGTGCGCCCCAGAACGCGTAGAGCACGAGCGCCTCGAGGCGCATCCGCGTCCAGTCGCGCTCCTTGAACTGCTCGAACATCGCGGCGTACGTGTTGAACCGCTTGGTGCGCGCGAGGAAGCGCACGAAGCGCCACGGGATGAAGAACGAGATCAGCGGGAACACGAGCCCGCCGAGCCACAGCCCGCCGCAGATCGCGAAGTAGTAGAGCGCGACCTTGAGCGCCGGCGCCTCGCCCGGATGGATGAACTCGCCGCGCTCCGCTTCGCTCCGGTTGCGCACGTGGTGCCCCCAGTGGTGCACGCGGTGGAGCGTCGCCGAGGTGCCGAAGAGCGTGCTGCCGACGAGCCCGATCGCGTAGTCGATCGCGGGCACCCAGTGCGCGTTCCGATGGAAGTGCTCGTGCATCATCGTGAACACGCCCTGCATCAGCAGGCAGAAGAGCGCGATCAGCGCGATGCGAAGCGCGACGTACGGCGCGAGCTCGACGGCGGTGAGCACCACGGCCCAGCCGAGCACCTGAGCACCGAGCACGACGAGGTTCTGTGTCCCGTAGCGCCCGCGCGAGCTCACGACGGGCTCGGTGCGCGGGACGTTCTCGCTGCCCGGAGCGTCTTTCATCGGTCGCACGGGGCGCGAGTGTGGGAGCGCGACGCGTGCGCGCGCAAACGGTCGCTTGCGCACGTGGTGAAAACGCGGGAACCCTCGCGCGTGCAGACGTCCGCTCGATGGCGCCCCGAGGGCTTCGACGCGTTCCGCGCGCTGTACCCCTCCACGCCGACGTTCGCGCTGCCCGAGCTCGCGACGACGAGCGAGTTCGCGGCGCGATGGGCCGCGCTCTCGAAGCTGCGCGAGGACGCGTGGCCCACGATGCTCGCGCCGGTCGTCGACCGCATCGCGGTGGTGTTCGTGCGCGGGTACCTCGGCAACTGGATGCCGGGGAACCTCATGGCGCCGACCCGCGCGCTGCGCGCGCTCGGCATCCCGGTCGTGCTCCATCGCAGCGCCGCGGAGGGTCCGATCGCGCGCAATGCGCGTCTCCTGGGCGACGCGATCCGCCGCGACGTCCCGAGCGATCGCGCGCTCGTGATCGCGGGGCACAGCCGCGGAGGGCTCGAGGCGCGATGGCTCGTCGCGCACGACGACGAGCTCGCGAAGCGCACGCACGTCGTGCTCACCTCGCAGACGCCGCGCGGCCCTTCGCCGGTGCTCGAGAGCATGCTGCTCGGCGCGCACCGCGCGACGCTGCGCGCCCCGCATCGCCGCATCGCGGAGGGCGTGCAGCGCGTCGGGCTCCACGCGATCGGCGCCGCGACCGGCGGTCGCGAGCTCACCCGCGAGGGCGTCGCGCGCGTGGTCGACACGCTCGCGCGCGCCGGCGACGTCACGCGCGTCATCCAGACCGCGTCGTGGTCGAGCGTGCCGACGACGTGGCTCGACTCGTTCCACGAGCGGCTCGGCGAGATCGCGCCCGGGCGCGCGCACGACGGTCAGTTCTTCCTCGACGATCTCGTGTGGCCCGGCCTGCCGCACGTGCTCCTGCCGCACCTCGATCACGCGCAGCCCGCGATGGGCGGTCACGGCTTCGATCACGTCCGGTACTGGCTCGTGATGCTCTCGCTCGCGCTCCAGCTCGAGGTGCCCCGATGAGCGCGCACGATCCCGAGCTCCACGATCCCGAGCTGGACGACGCGCACCTCGTCGACGATCTCGAGTCCTCGCTCGACGCGGCGCGCAGCGAGACGAAGCTCTCGCGCAGCGCGGTGCCACGCGAGCTGCTGCGCACCGCGACGCGCTCGGGCCTCTTGCGCATGGCGCTCGAGGAGTGGGCGATGCTCGCCGTGCTCTGGACCGCGATGCTCCTGACGCCGTGGTGGTGCTACCCGGTGCTCGCGCTGCTCGTCGCGGGACGCCTGCACGCGCTCGGCATCCTCATGCACGACTGCTCGCACATGCCCATGCGCGACAAGGACGTCGTGGTGCGCGTGCTCGAGGTGCTCTGCGCGTACCCGATCGCGACGACGATGAACGCGATGCGCTACCACCACCTGCGCCATCACCGCGACAGCGGGATGCGCAGCGATCCGTACTTCAAGGCGAACCTCGAGGGCCGCCCGCTGACGTACGCGCTCAACGTGCTGCGCGGCGCGGTGCTCATCCCGTTCTGGACGCTGCGCGTGCCCGTCGGTCTGCTCGCGGTCGTGTGGCCGCGCGCGCGCAACGTCTACGGGCGCGTCTGGCTGCAGGACCGTTCGGGCAAGGACCTCACCCACTCGCGCGAGGTCGTCGACTGCGGTCGCGCCGAGCTCGGCCAGGGCGTGTTCCAGGCGCTCGTCGTCGCGGCGTGGATCGCGTCGCCGCGCGAGGTGCTCTTCGGCTACGTGATCCCGGTCACGATCACCGGCCTGCTCGCGGCGTGGCGCCTCTTGCAGGAGCACAACTACGTGCGCGCCGAGGATCGCAGCCTCGCGACGATCCTCGCGACGACGAACGATCATCACCTGCGCTGGATCGACAAGCTCGTGCTCGCGCCGCGCAACATCGGGCACCACGTCGCGCATCACCTGCACCCGCAGGTCGGCCTCGAGCACCTGCCCGCGCTGCGCGCGTGGTACGTCGAGCGGTTCCCCGATCGTTATCCGCGCCCCCAGTGATTGCGCGCGTCGCGGTCGCGCGTAACGCTGCGTCCGCCCGGGCGGGTAGCTCAGCGGCAGAGCAGAGGTTTTACACACCTCGGGTCGCAGGTTCGATCCCTGTCCCGCCCATCGTCGCGACCGCGTGCCCCAGCGTGCGCGGCGTCCCGACCCACCCGCGCGTCGAGCGGGCCCACCTCCACGCGGGGCTCGCTTCACGTCAGGGGTCGGGACGTGCCAGAGCACGGCTTCTTCGATGGGGTCCAGGCCGGGCTGGTCGAAGTCCGCCACGGTCACCCCGTCGAGCACGGCCGATCCGCGGAACGTGCCCGCGACCCACACGAACGGCGCCGCGCTCGCGTCGACGCCGCGCAGATCGGCGACGCCGGTGAGCCAGTGCTCGCGCAGCGTCAGGTCGGTGCCCAGCGACGCCGCGAAGCCCTGCCCGCCCGGCCACGTCCGGCCGACGACGTAGAGGTGCCCCGACGCGTCGACGTCGATGTCGCTCGCGGTGTGCGCGTCGGCGATCTCGATCACCGTCGCGTCCTCGAAGAGACCGTCGAGCGAGAAGCGCGCGACCACGATCGCCTGCGATCGCGTCGAGCGGATCTCTCGCTCGCCGAACCGCAGGCGACCGTACACGACGCCGGCGACGAACACGTTCGACGGGCCCACGGTGAGGCCGAGGAAGCCGTCGTTCTCGGTCGTGCTGCGCGTGTCGTCGACGTGCGCCGCCACGTAGCGCCAGACCTCGCCGCCCTCCGGGTCGTAGCGGGCCACGAACGCATCACCCTCGGAGTCTCCTTGGTACCCGAGGTCCCCCGGCGTGTAGCGATGGCCGCCCGACGTCACGAAGCCGCCCGCCGCGTCCGGCGCGACGTCGAGGGGATGACCGGCCGCCAGCCCGCGCAGCATCTCCGTCGATCCGTCCGCCGCGTCGAGGCCGATCGCGTACGCGCGCAGGCCCACGCCGCCGGGGTTCTCGAGCCTCAGCCCGTCCACGACCAGCTCGGTGCCGCCGTAGACGCCGGTCGCCACGACGCGACCGGTCGACGTGACGATCACGTTCGCGAGCTGATCGCTCGCGCTCGTGCTCGAGATGCGGCGGAACCACCGCAGCGCACCATCGGGCGCGTAGCTGACGACGAACGCGTCTTGGCTCGTCGGCCGATCGAGCGCGCCGCCCACGCACCACGCGCTCGCGACGCGGCCCACCGCGTACGCGTTCCCCGCCGCGTCCGAGGCCACGTCGAACACGTACGCGTCGGTGCTCCCGAAGCTCCGCGTCCACCGCGGCACCCCGTCGGCCCCGACGCGCGCGACGAGCGCCTCCTCGCGGAAGTCGGTCCACAGCGAGCTCGGGTTGTCGTAGTAGCCCGAGACCAGCGCGTCTCCCGACGGAGTGATCGCCACCCGATCGAACGCGTCGACCCCCTGCGTGCCGTACCGCAGCGCCCACGCGTCGCGCGGTGCGACGACGGGCTCCTCGATCGGCGTGAGCGCGTCGAGCTCGGCGACCCATCCGCCGCCGGCCGCGACGATCCCGTCCCCGACGCCGAACGACGCGGGCTGCTGGTTGCCCGGCTGGGCGAGCACCGCCGCGGCGACGAGGACGCCGGTGGCCGGCTCGAGCCGGTGCACCACGACGTCGGCGAGCATCGGCGCGGGGAGCGGCGGCTGGGCGCGGTCGTACGAGCCCGCCGCGAAGAGCTGACCTCCCGAGTCGAACGCGAGCTCGAACGGCGCGGCGACCGCGCCGAGCCTCCGCGCCCAGCGCAGGCTCCCGTCGCTCGCGAACGACGCGACGAGGCCCGCGTAGAAGTCCGTGCCTGCGACCAACGACTCGCCGCCGAGATGCACGGCGCTGTGGAACGTGCCCGACAGGACCACGTCGCCCGCCGCGTCGATCGCCACGTCGCCCATGTCCTCGCGGCCCGGCCCGTCGACGCGCGCGACCCAGCGAGGCGCGAGGCTCCCGTCGAGCGCGAGCACGAGCCCGTCGGCGTCACCGCCGACGCGATCGATCGACACGCCCGAGCCGAGCTCGAGCGCGCAGCTCTCGAACGTCCCGGTCACCACGACGCCGAGCGCGCCCAGGGCCACGCCGGAGGCCTCCTCGTCGAGCTCGGCGCCGAACGACGCGAGGTGCGAGACGCCGCCCGCGTGATCGAGCAGCGCGACGAACGCGTCCTCGCGCTCGCGGCCGACCACCGATCGTCCACCGAGCGACAGCGTGCCCGCGGGCCCCGAGAACGCGCCGAACGTCCCGACGACCGCGATGCGCGCCGCGTCCACGGCGAGATCGTAGGCGTACGACGACGCCCCGCTCGCGCGCGCGATCCACACGAGCGCGCCGCTCGTGGAGAGGCGCGCCACGAACGCGTCGGACCCGCCGCCGTGCGTGGCTCCGTCGATCACGACGTCGCCCGCGACGCGACCGGCGACGACGAGATCGCTCCCGACGCGCGCGACCTCGACCGCGGTGTCGAAGCCCGCGCCGCCGAACGACCATGCGCTGGTGATCCCGCCGCGGTCGTCGACGCACACGACGAACACGTCGTAGCTGCCGCGCGACACGAGCGTGCGCGTCGCGTCGACGCGCAGCGTGCCGCCGAACCCGCCGGCGACACACGTTCCGTCGGGCGCGACGCTGACGCCCCCGATCGTGATCGCATCGGAGGCCGGGGCCGTCGACATCGACAGCGCCCACGGCGCGGTCGAGCCCGCGTCGACGCTCCCGCCGGCGTCGGCCGCGCCCGCGTCGCTCGTCGCGGCGTCGACCTCCCCGGCGTCGATCGACCCCGCGTCGATCTCGCCCGCGTCGATCCCCTCCATGCCACCCGAGTCCGGCGGGAGGACGCGGGCGTCGACGCGCTCGCGCCCCGCGTCTCGCTCCGCGCTCGCGTCGAGCCCGGCGCGGCCTCCATCCGAGCCCGCGTCGCCGGCGCTCCGGACGTCGTCACACGCGACGAGGCACAAGACTCCGACCCAGACCCACGCGCGCATCGGCGCACTCTACCGTGCGACCGCCGGCGCACATTCCCCGGCGCCGCGCTGCGTGACGCGGAGCGATCGTCGCCGCGGCGCACCGGCGTGAGGTCGCGACACGCATCGGGCACGTCGGGCGCCGCCCGGCGCGACCGCGCTCCGTGCTCCGGACGTCGCACCCGCCGCGCGGCGCGACCGCGCTCCGCGTTCCCATGATCGCCCCCGACGCGTGGCGCGAGCGCCCGACGACTTCCGATCGCGGCTCCGGACGCGTGTCCGCGCCCGCCGTCGGCTTCCGATCACGCGTCCCGCCGCGTGTCCGGTGCCTCCCGCGAGATCCGATCACGCGCCCCGACGCGCGTCCGGTGCCTCCCGCGGAATCCGAGGGCGAGCCCCGACGCGTGTCCGGTGTCGCCCGCGAGACCCGATCACGTGCCCCGACGCGTGTCCGGTGCCTCCCGCGAGATCCGATCACGCCTGCCGCCGCGCGTCCGGTGCCTCCCCGTCCCGCGGCGCGCGCTCACGCCGCGGATTCCGGCCCTTCCTCGTGATCCGACGCCTGTCCACGCCGGCCAGCGCATCGCGGCCGATTCCGCCACTGCCGGTCCACGACGCCTGCGCTGTATCCTCGCGCGCATGCGCTTCTCTGCTTGGTCGTGGGTCGCCCTGCTCTCCGCGCTGCTGCTCGTCGCGTGTGGCGACGACGACGACGGGAGCGTCGATCCCGACGCCGGCACGCCCGACGCGGGGCCCTCGTACCCCGCCGAGTGCGAGAACGTGAGCCCGATGGACTGCCTGCTCCCGTGGCCGTCCAGCCGCTACCTCGCCGAGGACGAGACCACCGCGACCGGCGTGCGCATCGAGATCCCCGAGGCCGCGATGCCGCTCAACTCGCGCGCGGTGCCGGTCGACCCGACGATCCTCTCGCGCTTCGACGGGTTCAGCCCGGCGACGTCGATCATCACCGCGTTCGACGACGTCGATCCCTCGAACCTGCCGGACGAGGAGCACATCCAGGACAGCCTCGCGCAGGGCTCGCCCACGGTGCTGATCGACGCGGAGACCGGCGAGCGCGTCGCGCACTTCGCCGAGATCGACACGTGGGACTACATCGATCCCGCGCGCCGTCCGCTCTACATCCGGCCCGCGGCGCGCCTCGCGCAGCAGCGCCGCTACCTCGTCGCGATCCGCGATCTGCGCCACACCGACGGCAGCGCGATCGAGCCCTCCGCGTACTTCCGCGCGCTGCGCGACGAGACGCCGCTGCCCGACGCGAGCGACATCGAGTCGCGCCGCGCGCACTTCGAGGACGTCTTCACGCGCCTCGAGACCGCGGGCGTCGAGCGCGCGACGCTGATCGAGGCGTGGGACTTCCAGACCGGCACCGACGAGCTCGCGTGGCACGACACGATCTCGGTGCGCGATCAGGGCCTGCGCGCGATGGCGACCGACACCGCCGCGCCGCGCTGCACGGTGACCGAGACGCGCGACGCGCCGCGCGCCGAGATCTGGCGCGAGATCGAGGGCACGGTGCGCGTGCCGCTCTTCCTCGGCGGCACCGATCCCGACTCGCACGAGGAGTCGGTGCTCAGCCGCGACGGCGACGGCGAGCCGGCGCAGAACGGCTGGGCCGACGTGCCGTTCATCATCCGCATCCCGAACAGCGTGCGCGCGCGCGTCGCGGCGGGGGGCGAGCCGGTGCGCCTGCTCGACTACGGGCACGGCCTCTTCGGGGATCGCTACGGCGACGGCGGGACGGTGAGCCGCACCATCGAGGCGAACGAGATGGTCTCGGTGCAGATCGACTGGTGGGGCTGGTCGCGCCTCGACGTGACGCGCGTCGCGCAGACGCTGCAGAACTTCTCGCTGTTCACGTCGTTCGGCGAGCGCGCGGTGCAGGGCGTGGTGAACCACGTGTTCCTCCACCGCGCGTTCTCGGTGGAGGGTGGCTGCGCCGAGCTCGCGGAGCTGCAGATCCCGCTCGACGCGGGCGGCACCGCGCCCGCGATCGATCGCGAGGAGCTCTACTACTACGGCAACAGCCAGGGCGGGATCTTCGGGCTCTCGCTCGCGGGGATCGCGGTCGACGTCGATCGCTTCGTGGTCGGCGTCGGCGGGATGACCTACTCGATCATGATCCCGCGCTCGTCGAACTGGGTGACGTACGGCAGCATCATGGAGCTCGGCTACCGCGACCCGCTGCAGCGCTCGATGCTGATGGTGATGGCGCAGTCGCTCTTCGATCTCGCGGAGCCCGCGACGTACGCGCCGCACGTGCTGAGCGATCCGCTGCCGTGCGCCGACGACGTGTGCGCGTCGGGCGCGACGCCGCTCAAGCACGTGCTCTCGCAGATCGGGCGCGACGACGCGCAGGTGCCGAACGTCGCGGCGCACATCGCGGCGCGCACGATGGGCATCGGCTACGCGAGCCCGGCGCCGTACGAGCCGTGGAACATGGAGGCGCTCACCGCCGACATGGGCGCATCGCTCGGCACCGACGCGATGGTCGTGTTCGACATCCCCGAGGTGCCGGTGCTGCCGCTCGGCACCCGCAATCCGGGCGGCGACAACCCGGCGCACAGCGGGGTGCGCGAGTCGCCGGCGGCGGTGGAGCAGATCGATCTGTTCCTCCGCCCCGACGGCACCGTGGTGCAGACGTGCGACGGCGTCTGCGACCCGACCTGACGTCCTGCCACGGACGAGCGAGCGAACGAGAGAGCAAGCGGGGCTGGGGCCCCGCGCGCAGTGTTCGGGGCGGGGGGACCCGATCCGGCTTTGCCGGTCGGGGGGAGGGGTCTTCCAAGCCCCCTCCCGGAAACGAGGATCAGCGCTTCCGGCGGGACGCGATCCAGGCGTCGATCGAGTAGCGGCCGGGGCCGGTGATCATCAGCGCGATCGCCGGCACGAGGAAGAGGAACGCGTGCTCCTTGTCGCTCCACGGGTCCGCCGCGTGGGCGACGAAGACCGCGACGAGCATCGTGAACGCGAACGGGATCGCGGCGAGGCGCGTCCCGAGGCCGAGCGCGATCAGCACGCCGCACACGAGCTCACCGAAGATCGCGAGCGCGAGGCTCGGCACCTCGCCGAGGCCGAAGGGATCGGCGAAGCGCGGCTCGGGGCCCATGAAGCGCTCGAGCTTCGGCCATCCGTGCGCGATCGCCATCGTCATCCCGACGCCCGCGCGCAGCACGAGCAAGCCCACCGAGGGCACCACACCGACCTCGAACCGCGCGTCGCTCTTCGTCACTCGTCCGCTCCTTCGACCGGGTACAATCCCGCCCCGTCATGTTGTCGGGCGCCCTCGGCGTCCACCCCGAGCTCGTGGGAGCGCAGTGTTGACCGAAAGCCCCGTCCTCGGGATCGACCTCGGGACCACGAACTCCGTCGTCGCGATCACCGACGGACAGCACGCGCGGGTCCTCGCCGATCCCGACGGGAACCGCCTCGTGCCCTCGTGCGTGTCGTTCACGCCCGAGGGGCAGGTGCTCGTCGGTCACGCGGCGCGCGAGCGCAGGCTCGTCGACGCCGAGAACACCGTGTACTCGGTGAAGCGCCTGATCGGGCGACCGTTCACGAGCCCCGAGGTGCAGCGCGCGCGCGAGCGCTTCGCGTTCGCGATCGAGCCGAGCCGCACCGGCGGCGTGCAGGTGAAGGTCCGCAAGGGCACGTACGCGCTGCCCGAGCTGAGCGCGCTCGTGCTGCGTCACCTGCGCGAGGTCGCGGAGGCCGCGCTCGGCGTGGAGTGCAGGCGCGCGGTCATCACGGTGCCCGCGAACTTCAACGAGCTGCAGCGCAGCGCGACGCAGGCCGCGGGCAAGGTCGCGGGTCTCGAGGTGCTGCGGATCATCCACGAGCCGACCGCCGCGACGCTCGCCTACGGCTACGGGCGCGACAAGCCCGAGACCATCGCGGTGTACGACTTCGGCGGCGGCACGTTCGACATCACGGTGCTCGATCTCGATCGCGACGTGTTCGAGGTGGTCTCGACCGCGGGCGACACGTTCCTCGGCGGCGACGACATCGATCTCGCGATCGCGGAGCTGATGGCGGACGCGTGCACGAAGGAGCACGGCTACGACGTGCGCGGCGACCTGCAGGCGTTCGAGCGGGTGCGCGCGGCGGCGGAGTGGGCGAAGTGCCAGCTCTCGAGCGTGCCCGAGGCGGAGCTCACGCTCGAGCAGCTGTTCACGAAGCCGGGCGGGCTGATGCGGCGCGCGGAGACGATCGACTTCACGTTCCGCATCACCGCGGAGGAGCTCGAGGCGCGGATGCGCCCGCTGATCGCGCGCACGTTCGACGTGGTCGCGGACGCGCTGCGCGAGGCGGGGCGCAGGCCGCGCGAGATCGACAACGTGGTGCTCGTCGGTGGCTCGACGCGCATCCCGCTGGTGCGGCGCATGGTCGAGGAGCACTTCGGGCGCGCGCCGCGCGCGGACATCGATCCCGATCTCGTGGTCGCGCAGGGCGCGGCGATCCACGCGTGGACGCTCGCGGGCAAGCCCGCTGCGTCGATCGCGCCGGGCGCGCCGCCGGGAGGACGCGCGGCGCTGCGCAAGGGGACGCTGGCGTCGGGCCCGCGGAGCGGCGAGCTGCCGAAGCAACCCGCGTTCGCGCCGCCGCCGGTCGCGGTGCCGAAGCCGCGCCTCGTGCCGCCGCCGTCGGCGCTCGCGCTCGGGGCGCGCAACGTGGTGGTGCCCTCGCCCGCGTCGCTCGCGGGGCCCGACTCGATGCCCGCGCCGCCTCCGGTCGATCCGTTCGCGCGCACGTCGCTCGAGCTCGGGCCGAGCAGCGTCGCCGTGCTCGCGCCGCCCGCGCGCGTCGGGACGACGTCGGACTCCGGGCTGCTCGAGCTCGACGATCCGCTCTCGCGCGGCAAGCCCGCGACGCGCGAGAACGCGACGCCCGCGCGCCGCCCGATCGAGGTCGCGGTGCCGGCGCCGATCGACGCGCCTTTCGCCGAGCCGACCGCGCGCCCGATGGTGGCGGCGAACGTCGACGCGCCGTTCGATCTGCCCGAGGCGCCGCGCAAGAAGCCGCGGCGCGACGCGACCGTGCCGTTCGGCATCGGCGTATCGTCGTCGATCGACGCGCCGTTCGGCGACGAGCCCGCGAGCGCACCGACGCGCGACGCGCTCGCCGAGGGCATCGCCGCGCTCGACGCGCCGCTCGGCCTGCCCGAGCCCGCGCCGATGGTGCGCGACCCGCTCGATGCCGGGATGTTCGAGGTCGAGCTCGAGTCGGTGCCGCCCGACGCGCCGCCGGTTCCGCCGCCTCCGCCGCCCGCGCGTCTCGCGCCGCCGCCTCCCCCGCCGCCGCGAAGGCCGCCGCCGACGCCGATCCTCGAGATCGAAGAGCCCGCTCCGATCGTGCTCGAGGAGCTCGCGCTCTCCCCCGACGACTTCGCGATGCCCGCGAGCGAGCCGCCCGCGCAGGATCCTCGGCTCGCGCCGCACGTCCCCGAGCTGCCGATCGCGACCGCCGCGCCCGCGCCGCTGCTGATGGACGTCACGCCGCTCTCGCTGGGGCTCGAGACCGCGGGCGGGTTCTGCGCGCCGATCGTCCCGCGCAACGCGCCGGTGCCCGCCGAGAAGTCACGCGTCTTCTCGACGGCGCGCGACGATCAGGAAGCGGTCGAGCTGCGCATCTGCCAGGGCGAGTCGACGCGCTTCGCGGACAACGAGCTCCTCGGCACGCTGGTGTTCGACGGCATCCGGAAGGCGAGGCGCGGCGCGGTGCGCATCGACGTCAGCTTCCTGCTCGACGCGAGCGGGATCCTCGACGTGCGCGCGACCGATCTCGACACCGGGCGCGCGCAGCACACGCGCATCCACCTGCAGGGCGGTCTCGACCCGGCGGAGATCGATGCGATGCGCCGCCGCCAGGAGCGCGAGCTCGCCTGATGTCGACCGACGATCGCCTCGATCAGCTCGACTACTACACGCTGCTCGGCGTCGCGCGCGACGCGAGCGCCGAGGACGTGAAGCGCGCGTTCCGCGCGTTCGCGCGTCGTTATCACCCCGATCGTTTCGCGGGGCAGGACGGCGAGAAGGTCGCGCGCGCCACACGCATCTACCGGCGCGGCAGCGAGGCGGTGCAGACGCTGAGCGATCCCACCGCGCGCCGCGCCTACGACGCCGTGCTCGCAAAGGGCGAGCTGCGCCTCAAGAGCGACGCGCGCGCGCCGGTCGAGCCCGCGCCCAAGGCGACGCGGCGCGAGCCCGAGCCCGCGAAGCCCACGCTGCAGTCCCCCACCGCGCGCGCGTTCTTCACGAAGGCGCAGGACGCCGCGCGCGCCGGGGATCTCCAGACCGCGTGGCGTCAGATCAAAGCGGCGATGCAGCACGAGCCCGGCAGCCCGATCCTCGAGCAGGCGCTGCTCAAGATCGAGCGCGCGATGCGCGGCTGGTGATCACTCGCGCAGCAGGACGTCGCAGTAGTAGCGGATGCGCTTCACCAGCGCGCCGTGCGGGCGCTGGTGGATGTCCTTCTTGAGCGCGAGCATGACCTTGCGCTGGATCGTGTACGCGTTGACGACCGGCTTCGGCGCCTCGACGCCGCTCACGCCGCCCGACTCGACCTCGCGCACCGCGTCGAAGACGCGCGCGCGCGGCCAGCCCCACGTCTCGAGATCCTCGTCGCTGACGCGCTCGATCATGCGCTCCGCGAGCGCGCGCTTCTTCGTGTCCTTCGCGAGCTCCGCGGCCCACTTGTGCAGCGAGTCGGTCACCGGGCGCGAGTGCTGGCTCACCGTGATCGGATCGCCCGGGCCCTTCTTGCTCTGGAAGCGCTCGCCGTAGTTCACGGCCTCGGGCTCGTTCTCCACGTCCATGTACGCGAAGACGCGCTCCATCTGCGCCTCGGGCGCCTCGACGAGCGTCTCGTACTTCACGTGCACGAGCGGCACCGGACGCTCGCGCAGCATCTTCGCGATCGCGGGGACGTAGCGCTCGACGAGCGGGTTGAACTCGTGCGCGCGCGCCCAGTCGCCGTCGAAGAACGAGTTCGCGAAGCTCGAGAAGATCGCGAGCGGATGGCGCGTGAGCACGACGTACTTCGCGTGCGGATAGAGCTTCGTCAGGAAGGGCAGCACCAGCGCGTACGCCGGCGTCTTGTCCATGAAGTAGCGCTTGCCGCTGGGCTCCAGCATGCGGCCGTACATCGTGTCGGCGTACGCGCGCAGCGCGTCGAGGTAGTCCTCTTCGCCGCGCGGCAACGAGCTCACGAAGAGGCGGATCGCCTCGGCCGAGTTGATGTGATCGAAGGGCGCCTTGTCGACCGTGTCGTAGAAGCCGAGGTACGCCATCGGCGTGATCAGGTGCGGCTCGGGGTGGGTGAAGACCTCGCTGTGCGAGCCGATCATCCGCTGCAGCAGCGTCGAGCCGCTGCGCGGCGGAGAGACCACGAAGAGCAGGCGTTCCTGAACGGACGTCATGGCCCCCTCTGGTGGCTCGGCGCCGCGATCCGGTCAAGTTTTCTCGGTGCGCCGAGGTATGCCCGGTTGCTCGGGCCCCCATCGTCGGCAACGGTTCGCGGATCATGGACCGCCCGCTCGCGACGGCCCCGCTCCTCCTCGCGCTGCTCGTCTTCGCTCCCACCGGAGCTCCAGCGCGCGCGCAGGACGCCGCGGAGACGTCGCCGTCGATGCAGCGCACGGCGCGCTCGCTCTACGAGGACGGAGTGCGCGCGGCGCGCGCGCGGCAGTGGCCCGAGGCGCTCGACGCGTTCGAGCGCTCGTACGCGCTCTACCCGCGCCCGATCACGCTCATGAACCTCGCGGGCGCGCAGCGTCAGACCGGGCGCCTCGTCGCGGCGAGCGAGAGCTACCGCCGGTTCCTGCGCGACGCGAGCGAGCGCGAGCGGAGCGACTACGGCGCCGCGATCGAGAGCGCGCTCGCGGCGATCGACGCGCAGATCGCGCACGCGACGCTGCGCGTCGACGGCCTGACCAGCGCGGACCGCGTGCAGCTCGACGGCGAGGCGCTCGACGCGCACGCGCTCGGCACCGAGATCGCGCTCGATCCCGGCGAGCACCGCGTCGTCGTCGCGCGCGCCGAGCAGACGCTGCTCGATCACCCGTTCACGCTGCGCGAGGGCGAGCGCGCCGAGGTCGCCCTCGAGATCCCCCGTGCGCCCGTTCGCGAGCCCGTGCCCGCGCCGGCCGAGGTCGCGCAGACGGCCGTGCCCGCGCCTCCCACGACGATCCCCGCGCTGCACACCGAGCCTGCGAGCCACGACGACCCGACGCCGTGGATCATCGTGGGCGTGAGCGCCGGCGTCGTCGCGATCGGCGTCGCCATCCTGGTGGGCGTGCTCGTCTCCGAGGGAAGCGGCGGCCAGCTCCCGCCGGGCACCGAGCCTCCGATCCGACTCTGAGGGAGCGCCAGCATGTCCACGACGCGAAGCATCCAGACGAGCCTCGCGATCGCCGCGCTCGTGCTCGCGGCGTGCGACGCCGCGCCGACGGCGATCTACCTCGTCGTCGACACGAACCTCGAGGTGTCGCGCGAGGTCGATGCGCTGACGATCCGCGTCGAGCCCGATCACGATCAGCCGATCGAGCGCGACGTCGATCTCACGAGCGCGGCGCGCCCGGTGCGCGTGCGGATCGATCCGCGCCAGGGCCACGAGGACGCGTCGCTCCGGCTCGTGCTCTCCGTGGGCGACGGCGACACCGCCGTGCTCACGCGCACCGTGCGCACCGCGTTCGTGCGCGGCTCGGTGCGCGAGCTCGTCGTGTCGCTCGATCGCGCGTGCCTCGGCGTGCGGTGCGACGCGCCGGACGAGACGTGCATCGCGGCCACGTGCGCCGACGATGCGATCGACGCGCGCGGTCTCGCGACGTGGGACGGCGACGAGCCCGAGGTCGAGTGGAGCGACGCGTCGGTGCCGATGCACGACGCGGGAGAGCGCGACGCCGGCGCCGTCGATGCGGGACGCGACGCGGGCGCGCCGTGCCCCGATGCGGGCGTGACCGACGCGGGCACCGCCCCGACGTGCGGCGAGCGCGCGTGCCCGACCCCGCGCATCTGCGCCGAGGGTGTGCCCGACGCGGGCCCGCTCTGCGAGCCCGGTCCCGGCGAAGTGCGCGTGCTGTCCGCGGGCCCCGAGCACCTCTGCGTGATCGGCCAGCGCACGAACGGACGTCGCGTGCTCTCGTGCGTCGGCTCGGACGAGCACGGCCAGCTCGGCGGAGCGCCGCTGCCCTACGAGAACCGCCACCCCGCGGAGCAAGGGCACGTCGTGGTCATCGACGGGCTCGGCGACGATCCGACGGCAGTCGCCGCGGGCGACACGTTCACGTGCGCGGCGCGGGACGGCGAGATCCGCTGCTGGGGCGAGGGCGCGGCGGGCTGGGGCGCGACACCGGGCTGCGGTGCCCGCGCCGAGCTCTCGGTCGGCACGCGCACGGTGACGGCGCTCGACGCGGGCCACGGCTACGCGTGCGCGCTCGCCGACGGTCGCGTGATGTGCTGGGGCAACGGCGACGAGCGCGGCAACCCCGCGGTGCCGCGCGCGGGCCAGCCCCTCGAGATGTTCGAGGAGGCGCCCGCGTTCACCGGCATCGTCGTCGGCGCGCGCCACGCGTGCGCGTGGACCGCGACCGGCGAGGCTTGGTGCTGGGGCGCGAACGAGCGCGCACAGCTCGGCGACGGCACCACGAGCGCGTCGAGCCCGCCGGTCGAGGTCACCGTCGCCGACGGCCCGGTGCGCGCGATGGCCGCGGGCGGCGCGCACACGTGCGCGCTGATCGGCGCGAGCGCGCCCCATCGCGTCGAGTGCTGGGGCAGCAACTCGCGCGGCCAGCTCGGCGTCGACCCGACCAACCCCGCGCCCGTCCCGAACGGCGTCATCGTCCCGCTCGATCTGCCCGCGACCGCGATCGGCGCCGGCCTCGAGCACACCTGCGCGCTACCGACCAACCAGTACGTGAGCTGCTGGGGCAACGGGGACGACGGTCGCGCGGGCGTCGCGCCGCCGCGCTCGGCGCCGGTCACGCCCGACGAGGCGAGCGTCGACGCCGTGGTCGGCGCGATCGCGGTCGCGGACGAGCACACGTGCTTCCACGTCACCACGTCGATCACGTGCGCGGGCGCGGGCGGCACGTTCCGCATCCCCGAGGACTACTGGTGGGCCGAGGTCATCGGCTCGCTCTGGTGATCATGGCTCGTCTGCGTCTCCGCTCGGCGCTCGTCCTCGCGGCCCTCGCGCTCGTCGCGTGTGACGCCGCGCCGACCGCGCTCTACCTCGTCGTCGACACCGAGCTCGCGGTGCCCGCGGAGGTCGACACGCTGACCATCCGCGTCGCGCGCGAGGACGGCGACCCGGTGCTGCGCGAGATCGATCTCGCCGCGAGCCAGCGCCCGGTGCGCGTGCGCATCGATCCGCGCGAGGACGCGCAGGACGCGCCGATCCGCATCGCGCTCGCGGTCCGCCGCGGCGGCGACGACGTCGTGACCCGCACCATCGCGACGCGCTTCGTGCGAGGCAGCGTCCGCGTGCTCGCAGTGCTGCTCGAGCGCGCGTGCGTCGCGCCGAGCTGTGGCGACGAGCGCACGTGCGTCGCCGGCGACTGCGTTCCGCCCGAGCTCGATCCGACGACGCTGCCGGTGTGGGATCCGCGCGACGAGCCCGACCTGCCGACCCGCGACGCGGGCGCGATGGACGCGGCCACCTCGGACGACGACGACGCAGGGATCACGGACGTCGACGCCGGACCTCCCGACGCGTGGATCGATCCCGAGTCGCGCAGCGTCGCGAACGTCGACGATCTGATCGACGCCGTGCGCTGGGCGGACGCGCGCGCCGGCCACCAGACGATCCTCCTCGCCGCGGGCACGTACGAGCTCCCCGACGTGCTGGTGATCGATCAGCCGATCACGCTGCGCGGAGCGAGCCGCTGCGGCGCGGTGCTGCGGAACGACGGCACCAGGCGCGTGCTGCAGGTCACCGACGGCGCGGTCACGCTCGACGGCCTCACGATCACCGGCGGTGTGCAGACCGACGGGCACGGCGGCGGGCTCCTCGTGCAGAGCCCCGCGGTCGTCACGCTCGAGCGCAGCTGCGTCGTCGGGAACGCAGCGAACGCGGCCACGATGGAGGCATCCGGCGGCGGCATCGCGGTGATCCGCGGCGGGCGGCTCACGGTGCGCGACAGCGACATCGTCGAGAACGGCGCGGGCCAGCAGGGCGGCGGTCTGTTCGTGTGGGACGCGACGGTCGACCTCGTCGACTCCGACGTCTCGCGCAACCGCATCACGACCGACCGCGACTACACGTCGGGCGCGGGCATCTCCTCGATCAACTCGCAGCTCACCCTCGATCGCTGCCTCGTCTCCGCCAACGAGACGGTCGCGACCGCCGCGCGCGCCGCCGACGGCGGCGGCCTCTACGCGTTCCAGGGCAGCGTGCGCATCGCGAGCTCGACGTTCGCATCGAACCGCGCGCACTACGGCACCGCGATGCTCGTGCAGGACGTGACCGTCGCCATCTCGCACTCGACGATCGCGGGCAACACGTCCACGCAGCCGAACGGACGCGCCATCTGGAGCCCGAGCCACATGGGCTTCACGCTCGAGGGCTCGATCGTCGCGAACAACTTCTCGAGCGCGAGCACGCGACTGAACTGTCACGCCACGATCACCTCGCTCGGCGGCAACGTCGCCGACGAGCTCCCGGGCGAGGCGGACTTCGACTGTGGCATGCAGATCGGCGCGGCCGGCATCGACCGCGTCGGCGACCCGCGCCTCCTCCCGCTGCAGGATCGCGGCGGCCCCACCGAGACGTTCGCCCTCGACACCGGCAGCGCCGCCATCGGCTTCGCCGGCGACGAGTGCCCGGACGTGGACCAGCGCGGCGTCGCACGAACTCCGCCGTGTGACTCCGGCGCGTTCGAAACGGAGTGAGCCACCGCGCAGGTCGTCCGTGCGGTCGCGCGCGCGCCCGTGGTAACAACGAGGTTTCCCACAGAGGAACCTCCATGCAGCTCAAGGTCGTCGAGACGCCGAAGGACGAAGCCCCGCGCGCGGTGAAGCCGCCGGTCGACCCCTCGACGCTCAGCCATCGTCACCTCCTCGAGGGCGACTTCTGGCGGCGCATCCCTGCCTACGCGAACGTGAGCGAGGCCGAGTTCCTCGATCACAAGTGGCAGATGAAGCAGACGATCACGCGCGTCGACAAGCTGCTCGCCGCGCTGCAGGGCCTCGTCTCGCCACAGTTCATCGTCGACGCCGAAGAGGGCTTCCGCCACGCGCCGATGGCGGTCCGCGTCTCGCCCTACCTCCTCTCGCTCGTCGACTGGACGAAGCCCTACGAGGATCCGCTCCGCCGCCAGTTCATCCCGCTCTCGTCGACGCGCCTGCCCGATCACCCGCAGCTGCGCTTCGACTCGCTCAACGAGCAGGGCGACGCGCCGGTGCAGGGCCTCACGCACCGCTATCCCGACAAGGCGCTCTTCCTCGCGCTCGACACCTGCCCCGTCTACTGCCGCTTCTGCACGCGCAGCTACGCGGTCGGCCCCGACACCGATCAGGCCGAGCTCGAGAAGCTCTCGCTCAAGGCGAACGCGCAGCGCTGGGAGGCGATCTTCACCTACGTCGCGTCGCGCCCGGAGCTCGAGGACATCGTCATCTCGGGCGGCGACTCGTACAACCTGCGCGCCGATCAGATCCGCGAGATCGGCCACCGCCTGCTCGACATCCCGCACGTCGCGCGCATGCGCTTCGCGACCAAGGGCCCGGCGGTGATGCCGCAGAAGATCCTGACCGACGACGAGTGGTTCAAGGCGCTCGTCGAGGTCGTGCACCGCGGCCGCTCGATGGCGAAGGACGTGGTCCTCCACACGCACTTCAACCATCCGAACGAGATCACCGGCATCACGAAGCGCGCGATGGATCGCCTCTTCGGCGAGGGCGTCACGGTGCGCAACCAGTCGGTGCTCCAGCGCGGCGTGAACGACCAGGTCGAGACGATGACGACGCTCGTGAAGCGTCTCGCGCACGTCAACGTGCAGCCCTACTACGTCTACGTGCACGACCTCGTGAAGGGCGTCGAGGAGCTGCGCACGACGGTCGACACCGCGGAGTACCTCGAGAAGTCGGTGCGCGGCACGACCGCGGGCTTCAACACGCCGACGTTCGTCGTCGACGCCCCCGGCGGCGGCGGCAAGCGCGTGGTGCACAGCTTCGAGCACTACGACCGCGTGACCGGCATCTCGGTCTACACCGCGCCGAGCGTGAAGCCCGGCCAGTTCTTCCTCTACTTCGATCCGATCCACCTCCTCCCGGAGGCGGGCCAGATGCGTTGGAAGGACCCGGCCGAGCACAGCAAGATGGTCCAGGAAGCGCTCGACCGCGCCCAGGCGCGCGCACGTCGCTAGAGCTCCGATCGATGATCGATCGTGCTGCCACGCGCACCGTGGCAGCACGGGTCGCTCACCAGAAGCGCGACTCGTCGCAGACCGGCTCGGACGTGGCGTACACACGCGGCGCGTCGAGGCACGCGGCGTAGCAATAGCGCTGAGGACGATCGCTCGGCACGCGCCAGCGCCAGCACGCGTCCACGACGAGGTCCGCGGCGTCCGCGGAGCCCTCGTTCGAGCACCCGGACTTCTCCGGCCCGCGCTGGTACCCGGACGGGCACTCCGGCACCGCCGGCACGTGGGCGCACGACGCGAACTCCGGCTCGCGCACGTCGCGGCAGCTGTGCATCACGTCGAGACACGGATCGAACGACACGAGCCGCTCTCGGTCGCCGGTTCCGGGCAATGGGCACACCCCACCCTCGACGCCGTTGCCCGAGGGGACGAGCAGCGGCTCGGCGTCGAGCACGGCGTCGCTGCGCTGCGACACGCAGAAGAGCTCGTCACGCGCATCGATCGCCACGACTCGCGTCGCGCGGGTCGCGGTCAGCGAGCCGGGCGGGCACGTCCCCGCAGCGTCGGGCGCGAGCAGCGCGTCGGGATCCTCGGGGTCGAAGCAGAACGGTCGATCCCAGCACCACGCGCAGGTGCAGACGCCGGAGATCAACGTCGGTCCCTCCGGCGCTGGGCCGGCGCATCCCGTGAGGCTCGCGAGCACGATCGAAGCAAGGGCGAAGCAGCGCACGCATCGGAGTCTCCGCGGCCCGTACCGCCCCGGTCAAACCGCGCTCACGCCCGCGCGGTGCGCTCGCCGTCGCGCCCGTCGTCCTTGCGCTTCACCTCGGCCATGCGACGTCCGACGAGCCCCTCGAGCAGCTCGATCGGCAGCGGGAACACCGTCGTCGAGTTGTTCTCCGCCGCGATCTCCACGAGCGTCTGCAGATAACGCAGCTGCAGCGAGCCCGGCTGCGTCGCGAGCACCTGCGCGGCCTCCGCGTACTTGTGCGACGCCTCGAACTCGCCGTCCGCGCTGATCACCTTCGCGCGCCGCTCGCGCTCCGCCTCCGCCTGTCGCGCGATCGCGCGGCGCATCTCCGCGGGCAGCTCGACGTGCTTGATCTCGACGCCGGTCACCTTGATGCCCCACGGGTCGCTCGCCGCGTCCATGATCACCTGGATCTTCGCGTTCAGCTTCTCGCGCTGCGCGAGCAGGTCGTCGAGCTCGTGACCGCCCACCACCGAGCGCAGCGTCGTCTGCGCGAGCTGGCTCGTCGCGTAGTCGTAGTCCTCGACCTGCAGCACCGACTGATCGGGATGCACCACGCGGAAGTAGATCACCGCGTTCACCGTGCACGACACGTTGTCCAGCGTGATCACCTCCTGCGGCGGCACGTCCTTCACGCGCGTGCGCAGGTCGATCACGACCATCCTCACGAACGGCGCGAACACGAGGCGCAGCCCCGCGCCCTTCACGCCCTGGTAGCGCCCGAGCAGGAAGAGCACGCCGCGCTCGTACTCCTTCACGATCCGGATCGACGACACGAGGTACCCGAGCACGATCAGCGTCGCGACCGCGAGCCCGATCGGCAGTCCCATCCCGATCATGCGAGCGCTCCTTCCAGTTCCTCCGCCGCGATCACCCGCAGCGTCAGCCCGCGCACCGCGATCACGCGCACCTGCGTTCCTACCGGCAGCGGCACGTCGCTCACCGCGCGCCACGTCTCGCCGTGCATCCGCACCGCGCCGCCGCGCGCGTCGATCGCCGACTCCGCGGCGCCGACCTCGCCGAGCATCGCCTCGACCCCGGTCACGCTCGGCCGCGCCCTCACCCGCCGCACCGCGACGCCGAGCACGATCGCCGCCGCCGCGACCACGACCGCGAGCGGCACGACCACGCCCCACGACACGCCGACGCTCTCGTCCGCGTAGAACGTTGGATCGGCGTGATCCACGAGCAGCGCCGCGCCCGCGACGAGGCACGCCGCGCCCGCCGCCGCGAGCAGACCGGCGCTCGCCACGTGCAGCTCCGCCACGAAGAGCGCGAGCGCGATCCCGACCAGCGCGATCCCGCCGATCGTCACCGGCACCACGCCGAGCCCGATCGCCGCGAGCAGGAAGCACATCGCCCCGAGCCCACCCGCGATCCCCACGCCCGGCGTCGCGAGCTCGATCATCAGCGCGAAGATC
Organism: Sandaracinus amylolyticus; assembly: GCF_000737325.1. Classification (NCBI taxonomy): domain Bacteria; kingdom Pseudomonadati; phylum Myxococcota; order Polyangiales; family Sandaracinaceae; genus Sandaracinus; species Sandaracinus amylolyticus. The sequence goes on along the minus strand of NZ_CP011125.1, from coordinate 3,914,777 downwards.
CCCATCACCAGCAGCGCGTACGCGATCGTCGGATCGCCGAGCAGCGCGAGCGAGCGCTGCGGGATCGTCATCTCGTGCTCGATCACGTCCGCGCCGCGCGTGCGCAGCGTCCATCCCGCGACCTCGCGTCCGTCGATCGCGTCGAGCAGCGCGCGCTCGGGCCCGACCACGAGATCGATCACGCCGAGGCGTCGTGCCTCGTCCGCCGTGGCCGCTGCGCTGTCTCGCACCGCCGCCTCGGCCCACGCCACGTTGCGCCCGCGCTCCTGCGCGATGGCGCGCGCGAGCGACGCGGCGTCGCTCTCGATCTTCCGCGCGTGCTCGCCGCGCGCCTCGCGCCCGTCGAGCGACACCGGATGCGCCGCGCCCGCGCTCGATCCCGGCGCCATCGCCGCGACGTCCGACGCGAGCAGCACGAACACGCCCGCCGATCCCGCGCGCGCCCCGCCCGGCGCGACGTGCACCACGATCGGCACCCGCGCGTCGAGCAACGCGCCCGCGATCCGACGCGCCGGCTCGATGTGCCCGCCCGGCGTGTCGACCCGCACCAGCAGCGCGCAGCCCTCGCGCTCGGCGCGCGCGATCGCGTCCTCGAGGTACGTCGCCGTCCCCTCGCCGACCACGCCGTGCAGCTCCGCCGCGAGCACGCACGTGCCCTGCGCGCGCGCCCTCGCCGGCGCTGCCGCCAGCACCAGCGCGAGCACGAAGAGCCCCGCGCCCCACCGCGATCGATCGGTCACGCGCGACGTCGATGCATCACGCGCACCCGAGTCGCTCAGCGGCTCGCGACGAGCTGCACGTCGAGCTCGGTCGAGCCGCCCGCGCCCACGTAGATCTCCTGCTCGAACGCCTCGTATCCCGGCGCCCACACCCGCACGACGTGCGGCCCCGGCACCAGATCGATCACCAGCGGCCCGAGCCCCGCGGGCGCTCCGTCGATCTCGATCTCCGCGCCCGGCGGCACCGAGCGGATCTCCACGCGCCCGCTCACCGCCGCGTCGCTCGCGATCGATCCCGCGGCGATCACGTCGAGGTCGATCTCGATCTCGCTCCCGCCGCGCACCTCGACGTGCTCGCTCGCGATCACGAGCGCACCGCGCCGCAGCTCGACGACGTGCGTGCCCCGCGCGAGACGCACGCGATCTCCGCGCACCGGTCGCGCGTCGACGTGCACCACACCGCGCTCGTGCGCGCGCACGATCAGCGTGCCCTCGCTCGCGTCGACGGGAGGCGCGCACGCCGCCACCAGCACGAAGACGATCCACCCCGCCCGCATCATCGCCCGACGGTACTCCAGCCCGCACCGCGCGGGGCGAATCCACGAACGGCGACTTGTCTCACGCGCGCGCTCCTCGGCACGGTCGCGTGCATGGCTCAGACACCCACGCTCCGGACTCCGGTCCTCAAGATCCTCCGCGTCGCCACCTTTCACGACGAGGCGCTCGCGACCTTCTCCGACGCCGAGCACGCGCGGCTGCGCGCTCGCAACGAGACCGCGACCACGCAGCTCGCGACCTGCCGCGACGAGTACGAGGCTTCGGTGCTCGCGCTCTCGCGGCCGCGCGCCCGCGTCGCGATCGTCGATCGCGCCGCCGACCGCGAGATCGATCTGCTCGACCTCGCGGTGCGTCACGCCGACGGCGGCAAGCCCGGCGCCCTCCACGACCGGATCTTCCCGCGCGGCAAGACCGCGATCGTGCAGCCGGTCGGGGCCACCGAGGTGGCGGCGCTCGGCGAGCTCATCCGCGCCCTCGACGCAGGCGGCGGCCCGCTGCGCGACGAGTGGCTGCCGCGCATCACCGCGGCGCGCGACCGCTACGAGAGCGCGCTCGCCGACCGCGAGCGAGCCCGGGGCCTCTGCGCGGTCCGACGCGCGGCGCTCGACGAGGCACGGCGCGTGTGGATCGACTGCTACAAGCAGAACCAGGGCGCGCTGCGAGAGCTGCACGCCTCCGACAAGCGCACCTTCGAGTCGTTCTTCGACGACGTCGATCCTCCTACCGGGAGCGGCGGCGAGAAGGACGAAGGCGATCCGAGCGACGGAACCTGAGCCCGCAGCGGCCCCGATCGCGCGTCCGTCTCTCCGCCACGACGGACCGAGCGCTCGATCGGGCGCCGCAGGGTCCCGGATCGCACCGCGATGACGCTCGGGGTGCGATGTCCGGACGCCGGACGCGCATCCCCGAGCGCTCGAGGCGGCGTGTACGGCATGCGGATCGCGCTGCCCGAGCGCTCGAGGCGACGTGTCCGGCATCCGGACGGCGCTGCCAGAGCGCGCTGGGGGAACATTCCGGATCCCGGACGGCCCGCCCCGAGCGCTCGGAAGGACGTGGAAGCACACCGGAATCGCGATCGGGGTCGCTCTGGGCGGACCTTCCGGCCGCAGCACCACGACCGACGAAGCGCCAGCTCACGACGAGACCACGACGAAGGAAGGGTACGCGCCCCCGCAGCGTCGGCGCGCACCTGGTCCGAGGTCATCGGCGCGCCGCGAAGGACATCCGACAACAAGGCGTTCCGTCGTCGAGCTTGCCCGAGCGCGTGAGCTCGCCAGCGACGAGCTCGTCGAGCGCGACGTGCTGCGCGAGTCGCGCGGTGAGCGTCGCTGCATCGTCGGCGCCGGAGCCGTGCACGACGATCTCGGTGAAACGCGCGGCGGCGACCAGCGCGAACGGCACGTTCTCGTCGATCTCAGAGCTCCCACCGACGTCGCACTTCCCGCGGAGCTCGACGATGAAATCCGAGCGTTCGCTGCCGCGAATCGACAGCGAAGCCTCTGGGATGTCGCGGTGCTCGAAAACGTAGAAGTTGCCATTCGGCTCTCCGGTCTCTTCGTCGAACCGCGACGTCCACGCGAGGCGGACCTCCCCGAGCTCGCGCCAGCTCCGGATCGCGCTGTGGAACGCGTGCGATGCGGCGGGCGCCCAGTGCTCGCCGTCGTGCACCAACGGCTTCGCGTGGACCTCGACGAACCAGAGCACACGAGGCGGCGCCCGTTCGGGCGCGTACTTCGTCATCCAGTACGGATCATCGAGCTGCGCGGAGATGGAGGCTTCCGCGATCTCGAAGGTCAGCGGTCCCAGCGTCAGGTGGTCGCGGCTCGGCGTCATCACGCGAGTGTGCACGTTCGACGCGGGACCTCGAAGCGCGCGAGCCACCCGTCGTTGCGACGGTGTCGCCGACGCGCCGGCTCGTGTGTCGGTCCTCGCGATCGGCGTCGTGGCGGCCGAGGCCTACCGTTTGCCGCGCCGCAGGCGCGCGACGATCACCTGGGACTCGCCGTCGACGCTGAGCGGGCCACGCTGGAAGTCCCCCCAGCGCTCCACCATCTCGAAGCCGTTGTAGTGCAGCAGCGCCTCGAGCTCCGCCGGGAAGAACTGCCGGTGTGCGAGCGGGAGCACGCGCAGGTCGCCGGGATCGTCGGGGTTGCGCAGCACCGACGTGACCATCTGGATCTGCGTCGCGGGATCGAACTGGAACTGCTCGCCGTACTCCCACTTCCGTCCGTCGCTGGGATCGACGATCGGGCGCGCGCGGTACTGGCGGTGAGGGTCGCGCACGAACGCGCGGAAGTCGGGCATCAGGACGTCGAACACGAGGCGCCCGTCGCGCGGCATCAGGTGCGCGCGGCACGTCGCGAGCGCGGCCTCGACGTCCTCGCGGCGATAGAGGTGCATGAAGACGTTGAACGGCGCGATCACGAGCCGGAACTTCCGGCGCAGCCGCAGCGAGAGCAGATCGCCCTTCACGATCGAGACGTGCTCGCGCGCCGCGATCGGCTGCCGCCCGAGGCGCTCGCGGAAGCGCGCGAGCATCGAGTCCATGCGATCGACCGCGACGACGTCGATGCCCTCGCGCGCGATCGCGAGCGCGACGCGCCCGCTGCCCGCGCCGAGCTCGAGCACGGACCCGCCGATCTCGCGCGCCATCTCGACGTAGAAGCGCACGTCGTGCTTCCGCCGCGCGTACGTGTGGTCGTAGAGACGCGCGTCGACGTAGTGCGACTCCGATCCGTGCCGCAGCGCGTGCTCGCTCGGTCCTTCGCGCTTCATTCGTCCGCCAGCTTCAAGAGATCGGGCACGTCGGTGAGCACGCGCCCCGGGACCATGCGCTCGACGCGCCAGCGCTCGCCCTCGCGCACCACCTCGAACTCGACCTCGCGGCGGTACGGCTGGCTCATCACGTCGTATCCCGCGATGCCGCGGAGCGCGATGCGCTGGTCCGGCTCGAGCGTGTCCGACTGCTGGAAGAACATCGTGAGCGGCGCGCCCGCGAGCGCGAGCCACGCCTCGCGCGCCATCTCGCGCTCCTGCGCGTCGAGCTGGGCATCGCGCGCCTGCTTCTCGTGCACTCTCGCGCGCGCCTCGCCGACCGCGATGCGCTCGGCTTCGTCCCACGCGCGACGTCGCCACGCGTCGTAGAACGACTCGGCGACGGCCTCGGGGGTGCGATCGTCGATGTGCAGCTCGGCGGCCTGGGGCGCGCGCTGGGTCGTCTCGACCGGGGCCTGCTCGGCGCGATCGCGCGCGACCATCCAGGCGAGCACGCCGATCACGATCATCGAGCTCGACGCGGCGAGCACGACCGGCGTGGGGAGTCGATCGCGCTTCACGCGCGCCTCCGCGCGAGCAGCACGTCGACGATCTCGGCGAAGCCGCGGCCGCGCGCCTCGCGCGCGACGAAGCGCGGCGCGACGGGGAGCGCGCGGAGGTGATCGCGGACGTTCGCGACCCCTGCGGTGTGGGCGAAGAACGAGAACGCGGCGGCGTCGTTCCCCGAGTCACCGACGAACAAGAAGCGCTCGCGGAGGCGCGCCTCGTCGACGCCGAGCACGTCGCGAACGGCGCGCACGGTGCCGCACGCCTTGTCCCACGCGCCCGGCATCGCGTGGGCGTGCACCGTGGAGACGACGGCGCGCGCGCCGCACGCCTCGATGATCGCGACGAGCCGCGCGATGCGTTCGCGCGAGAGGCTCACGGTCTCGCCCACGTCGAACGCGAGGTCGCAGCGGCGCAGCGGCTGATCGTCGGCCTCGCGCACGTCGGGCATCTCCTCGCGGACCCGAGCGCGAACCCGCGCGAGCACGTCGTCGCTGCGCTGCGCGTCGAACCACCCGCGCCGCGCGACGCGCCCGTCGCGCCAGATCCACCCCGCGCCGTTCTCCCCGACCGCGAGATCGATCGGCCACAGCAGCGCGACGGGCTCCATCCACCCGAGGGGACGACCGGTGACCGCGATGCGCGCGAGCCCGGCGTCGCGCAGCCGGAAGAGCGCGGCGTACGCCTCCTGCTCGACGATGCCGCCCTTCGTGAGCGTGTCGTCGACGTCGAACACCACGCCCTCGATCGCCCGCGCGCTCTCGGCGCTCAGCTCGTCGATCGATCGCATCAGGTCACCCGGAAGAACGCGGCCTTGAGGTAGCGCCCTTCCGCGAACGCGGCGGGCACCGGGTGATCGGGCCCCTGCTCGCCCATGTGGAGCAGCGTCAGATCACGCCCGGCGTCGCGCGCGCCCATCGTCGCGACGCGCACGAGCTCGTCGGGCGTCATCGCGGCGGAGCACGAGCAGCTGACGAGCACTCCGTCGCGCTCGGTGACGCGCGCGGCGTCGGCGTTGAGGCGGCGATAGGCGCCGCGCGCGCGCTCGAGGTGCTTCACGGTCGGCGCGAGCTTCGGGGGATCGAGCACGACGAGATCGAAGCGCTCCTTCTTGCGCGCGAGCTCCTCCATGCGGTGCCGCGCGTCGGCGCGCTCGAACGTGATGCGGTCGCTCATCCCGTGGTGGTGCGCGAGGCGCGACGCGGTCGCGATGGCGACCGGCGAGCTGTCGACGGCGATCACGCTCTGCGCGCCGCCGCGCGCGGCGAACATCGCGAACGCGCCGACGAAGCTGTAGAGGTCGAGCACGCGCGCGCCCCGCGCGAGGCGCTCGACCATCGCGCGGTTCTCGCGCTGATCGAAGTAGAAGCCGGTCTTCTGCGTGATGGTCGGCTCGAGCGAGACGTCGAGCCCGCGCTCGCGCAGCTCGAGCGCGTGGGGATCGGGCCCGCGCACGACGCCGGTCTTCGCCTCGAACCCCTCACGCTGCGCGGCCTTCTCGCTCGCGACCTCGATGACGGTCTTCACGCGCGCGACGCGCGCGACGTGCGCGAACACGTCCGCCTCGCGCAGCTTCATCCCGATGGTGAGCAGCTGGACCGTCGCGACGTTCCCGAGCACGTCGACGATCAGCCCGGGCAGGCCGTCGCCCTCGGAGTGCACGAGCCGGTAGCCGGTGGTCTCGGCGCTCGGGAGACCGAAGCGCGCGCGGAGCGCGGCGGCGCGCTCGATGGCGCGACCGATCGACGCACCGTCGAGCGGATCGTTCGCGTCGCGCGTGGCGATGCGCACCGGGATGGCCGACTTGGGCGACCAGTAGCCGCGCCCCTGGAAGCGCCCTTCGGGGTCGACGACGTCGACGACGTCGCCCGCGCTGGGCGCTCCGTCGACCCTCGCGATCGCCTGCGCGAAGACCCAGGGATGCCCAGCCCAAACCGGCTGAACCCGGCCTCGCGACAGCGTCACGGTCGTCACGCGCGCGACTCTAGTACATGGTCCGCGCGCTTGCCGCGACCGCGGCACCCGGGTAGCTTGGGAACAGTTTCCCGGTAGTGGAGGACCACACGTGCCGAACCTCGGAATGGGCGAGCTGATCGTCATCCTGCTGATCGTGCTGCTCGTCTTCGGCGCGAGCCGTCTCCCGCAGATCGGCGAAGGTCTGGGCAAGGCGATCCGTGGCCTGAAGCGCGGCCTCAACAGCGACGACGACATCGAGGTCACCTCGAAGGACAAGCGCGTCGCGTCGAAGAGCGGCGCGGACGAGCTGTCGAAGGACGAAGTCGCCGAGGCCGAGGTCGTCGAGCGCAAGCGCTGAGCGCTCGCGAGCTGCGCGCGACACGCAACGGGCGCAGAGCTCAGTGGATGGTGCGCGGACGCGCGGCGCGCGCGCAGGCTTCGCGCAGCTGATCGTGGAGCTCGGGTGAGCCCGCGATCTCGCGCGCGTCCTGCGCGTTGAGGTGCGGCACCATCGAGAGCGCGACGTCGAGCGGCGTGTACGGATTGCGCGCGAGCGCGAGACGCACGCCGTAGCGGACCATCCATCGCGACGAGCGCGCGACCTCGCGGAGCACGTCGGGCACGATCGGCCGCTTCGCGCAGAGCCGCACGACGTCGGGCTCGGTGATCGCGGGGTTCGCGAGCAGGATGCGGATGACGTCCGGATGCGGATCGCGGAGCACACGCGCGAGCAGATCGCGATCGCGCCGGCGCGCGAGCGACTTGCGCTCGCCGAGCGTGATCGGTCGGCCTCGCCCGAAGTCGGGCACGGTCGAGGCATCGTCGTCCGCGGCGCGCGCACCGGGCTCCGGGCGCAGCCGGCGGGCAGTGTCGACGTCACCACGCGCGACCGCGGCCTCGGCGATCGCGATGCGGAGCTCGTCGCACTCGCGCGCGGCGAGCGCCACGGAGACCAGGAGCATCAGCCTCGCGGACGCGTCGTCGCGAGCCTCTGCGCGCGCATCGATCTCGGCGATGACGGCGGCGCTCGCCTCGGGCCCGATGCGCGCGAGCTCGTGGCGCAGGAAGCCGACCGCCACGTCGCGATCCGCGATCCCGTCGACCACGCGCACCAGGCGCCGCGCCTCGAGGCCGACCCTCATGAGCTCACCGAGCGCGGGATCATACCGCGGACGAGCGACCTACCCGCTTGGGTCATCCACGGCCGGTGGGGCTTGACGCGTCGCGTCGACTCTGGCAACTGGAGAATATCCCCGTGAGTGTGACGCCTCAGCATCCGTCCGACCGCCCGACGCGCCCGCGCGTCATCAAGCGCTACGCGAACCGGAAGCTCTACGACACGCGCGACTCGCGCTACGTGACGCTTCAGCAGATCGCGGAGTACGTCCGTGGGGGCGAAGAGGTCTCCATCATCGACAACACGACGAAGGAGGACCTGACGAACGTCACCCTCGCTCAGATCGTGTACGAGGAGGAGCGCAAGAACGCGCCGGCCGGTGAGGACGCGCGTCGCGCGGGCTCGTCGTCGCCGAGCGTCGGCGCGCTCCGCACCCTGATTCAGCAGGGCGGCGAGCGGTTGATGTCGACGCTGTCGAGCACGGCGGTCGGCAAGCTGATCGTCCGGCGCGAGCCGGGCACGGGCGCGGAGACCGAGGTCGAGGAGACGCTCGCCGCGGCGGCCGCGCCGAAGTCGGAGCGCCCGGCCGAGAAGGAGAAGTCCGACGAGGCCGCGGGGCGCAAGCTCCTCGTCGGCCCGAAGGAAGCGTGGGACGAGCTCCAGCGCCTCGCCGACGACCGCATCAAGTCGGTGCTCGGCGCGGCGGTGAGCCACGTGCACCAGCTCCAGGGCGAGGTGAAGCGCCTGCAGACGCGCATCGAGGAGCTCGAGCAGAAGCTCGTCCAGCTCAGCGCGCGCGACGCGAAGCACGGCGATGGCCCGATCGATCGCGCGGCGAACGAGCGCGGCGTCGGCGAGCGTGGGGACGAGCCCGAGGCCTGAGCGTCGCTCCGGCCCGATCCGCGCAGCCCGTCGCACCAGCGCCCCTACCCCGAGCGCCGCCCTGCCCCGAGCACGGCGGCGCTCGTCGTTCCGTCGCGGCGCGACGAGATTCGGACTGAAATCGGTTCTCGCGGCCTTCCGTGGCCCGACCGCATGGCTACCGTCGCGGCCCACGACATTCCGGAGCCGAGTGGTCCGTACTCCGGAATGAGCCACGACGACCGGGGGTTCGGGATGCACGTCCCGATAGCCCCGGGCGGCTCGTGGCAACCGTGGGGCACCGGTTCGAGCGGCTCCGGGGACGACCCGGACCGCAGGCCCCAGAAAGACTGCGATGGCCCTGAGCGACGACACCCCGAACCCCCTCCGTGACGAGTTCGCCAAGGAGGCGCTCGTCCACCTCGACTCGCTGTACGGCGCGGCCCTCCGGCTGACCCGCTCCGAGTCGGACGCGGAGGATCTGGTCCAGGATGCCTTCCTGAAGGCGTATCGCTTCTACGACCGCTTCGAGCCCGGCACGAACCTGCGCGCGTGGCTCCTCCGCGTGCTCACCAACACGTTCATCAACAAGTACCGGCGCAACACGCGCGAGCGGCGCGTGCTCGACGGTGACGAGGCCGAGCCCGTGGGTGACGGCGTGATGAGCCGCGCCGCGATGCGCGCGCTGACCGATCCGGTCGGTGACGCGATGCGCCCGCTGGTCGTGAAGGAGATCCAGAACGCGCTCGACGAGCTGAGCGACGAGCATCGCCTGATGATCGTCCTGGCCGACGTCGAGGAGCTCTCGTACAAAGAGATCGCCGACATCGTCGGGTGCCCGATCGGCACCGTCATGTCGCGTCTCCACCGCGCGCGGAAGCAGATGCAGCACAGGCTGGTCGACACTGCAGTGCAGATGGGGATCATCGACGACAAGACCGAGGGCACGAGCGAGCCGATCTCGCTCGAGGCCTACCGTCGCACGCGGGAGGTGGCTGGATGACCCCGTGTCGCGTCGTCCGCCGGCACCTCGACGCCCTGGTGGACGGCGAGCTGGATACGAGCGCCCAGGTGGAGTTCGACAGCCACCTGGCCAGCTGCCCCGTGTGCCGTGAGCACGCGGCGTTCGCGCGCTCGGTGAAGCAGACGATCAAGCAGGAGCTCGGGACCGTGAAGGCGCCCGAGCACCTGCGTCTGCGTGTGTTGACCGCGATCCAGTCGGCGCCCCCGCCGCGCTCGGTCACGCCCGCCGCGATCACCGAGGAGACCGTGAGCGCGGCTCCGTCTCCGCGACGCGAGCCGCGTCGTCGGCGCGGGCTGCGGGTGTGGATGCTGCCGGCGCGTTACGCGGTGCCGGCCGCCGCCGCGGCGGTGTTCTTCGTGGCGCTCGGCGCGCGCACCGACGACGGCGAGGCGGACGAGGCGGCGGTCGCGGCGACGACGATGCCGCTCTTCGAAGACGTCGTGCGCCGGCACTCGAGCGATCATCCCGCGGAGGTCGCCGGGCCGCCGCAGCAGGTCGTCGGTTGGTTCCGCGGCAAGCTCGAGTTCCCGGTGCGTCCGGTCGAGTTCGATCGCGCGGACGCGCGGCTCCTCGGCGCGCGCCTGTCGAACATCCGCGAGCGCGATGCCGCGGCGTTCTACTACGACGTGCGCGGACATCGCGTGACGGTCGTCGTGTTCGAGCGGCCACAGCGCGCGATGCCGGTCCAGATCTTCAGCGGTGCGCAGCGCGTCAGCCTGCACGGGCGCGAGCTCTACTACCGACAGGTGCGCGGCTACACGGTGCCGGTCGTCGAGCACGACGGGCTGACCTACGCGTTCACCGGTGATCTCGACCGTCAGACGATGATCCAGCTCGCCGCGTCCGCGCGCGTCCAGCACTGAGCTCCCCGGGGCGCCCGTGCGTGCGCGCGGCGCCGGCTGCGCGAGCGCCCGAGCGGGGCTCCGCCGCGCTCGCGACGCGTGCTCGACGTGGCTCGAAATCGGCGAAAAACGAAGGAAAAGCGGGGCGTTCACCCCATTTCCAACGTTGACACGTCGGAGCGCGCCCTTCTATCCTCTCGGGCTCTACGCCCTTCCACGAGGGCGCCCGGTCCGAGGAGCTCATGGGCAAGCGCATCCTGTTCTTCGAGAGCGACGCCGATTTCGCGAACGAGGTGAGCGCGAGGCTCAGGCGGCACGGGGCGAACGTCGAGATCACGGATGACGGGAACGCGGGCGTCGACCGCGCCTCGCAGGAGCGTCCCGACCTCATCCTGCTGACGATCGAGCTCCCGCAGATGAACGGGTTCCTCGTCTGCAAGAAGCTCAAGAAGGCACCGGAGACCGCGTCGATCCCGGTCATCATCCTCTCGAGCGAGGCGACCGAGGAGATCTTCGAGCAGCACCGCAAGCTGCGCACGCGCGCCGAGGACTACCTCCGCAAGCCCATCTCGGTCGACGATCTGGTGGAGAAGGTCGGCGCGCTCGTCGCGCTCGATCCCCTCTCGCTCGAGGTGTCGTCGGCGGAGCCGATCGGCGATGCGGACGTCGAGGTGGCGCTCGAGGCCGAGGATCCCGAGCCGACCGACATGCTCTCGCGCAAGAACGTCGACGACGAGATCGATGCGTTCGCGGACAACGCGTTCGACTCGCTCATGCTCGACGGCGGCGAGGACGAAGCGACCACCGTCGGCGTGATCCCGCCGGGCCTCCTCGCGCCCAGCGCCGCGAAGAAGGCCGAGCCCGCTCCGGCGCCCGCACCGCCCAAGCCCCCGGCGGGACGCAGCGCGCCTCCGCCCAAGCCGACCTCGATCGCGACGACGCCGCCGCGCGTCGCGGCGGCCGCGCTCCAGACGCCGAAGCCCGCGAGCATCGCTCCGACGCCGAAGGCCGCGAGCGTCGCCCCGCCTCCGCCCGCGGTGGACGAGAGCGCGCTCGTGGAGCTGCGCGAGCGCGTCGCCGCGCTCGAGACGCAGCGCACGGCCCTCGAAACCGAGCGTGCGACGCTCGAGACGGAGCGCGCGACGCTGCGCGACGAGGTCGCGGACGCCAAGCGCAAGCTCGACGAGGCCGAGGAGAAGGCGTCGACGCTGCCGCGCAAGCAGGCCGAGATCGAGCGCCTCGAGCGCGAGGTCGCGGACCTCAAGAAGACCGCCGCGTCGGCCGCGCGCGGAGGCGGCATCTCGAGCCGCGAGTTCCTCGATCTGCGCGAGGCGCTGAACAAGAAGGACAAGGAGATCCTCGACCTCAAGGATCAGGTCTCCGCGCGCGACAAGCAGCTGCTCGATCTCCGCGACAAGAACCTCGGCCTCGAGCGCGAGAAGGCCGACGCCAGCGACAAGCACCTCGAGCTCGAGCGCGAGATCGCGGACCACAAGGATCGCATCGAGGCGCTCTCGTCCGACAAGGACGCCGCGAACAAGCGCGCGGAGGACACGAAGGCGCGGCTCGAGCGCGCCGAGGCGAAGGCGAAGAAGATCGGCGACGAGCTCGACGCCGAGAAGAACGCGCGCGCGGCGGACGTCGCGCGCCTCGCCGAAGAGAACGCGGCAGCGCTCGAGGCGATGCGCGAGGAGAACGCGAGCACGATCGCGGATCTCGAGCGCCGGTTCGAGGAGCAGACGGCCGAGGCCGAGGCGGGCCATGCGGTCGCGCTCGACGACGCGCGGCGCACGCACGAGGCCGCGACGGCGAAGCTGCGCGAGGAGCACGAAGGCGCGCTGGCGTCGACGCGCGCGGCGGCAGCCGCGGCACAGCAGCAGGCCCTCGCGGCTGCGGCTGCGGCGCAGGAGCAGGCTCTCGCGACGTTGCGCGCAGAGCTCGAGCGGCAGCGCGAGGACGCGCTCGCGGACGCCGCGCGCGACAAGGACGCGGCGCTGACCGATGCCGCGCGCAGCAAGGACGAGGCGCTCGCGGAAGCGGCTCGCGCCAAGGACGCGGCGCTCGGCGAGGCGACGCGCGCGAAGGACGCTGCGCTCGTCGCGCTGCGCACCGAGCTCGAAGGCGCGCATCGAAAGGCGACCGACGACGCCGAGCGCAAGCACTCGGGTGAGATCGCGGCGCTCGGCCGCAAGCTCGCGGAGGCGGAGTCCAGCAACGCGGTGACGCTCGAAAAGCTCGAGCAGACTCAGAGCGATCTCGACGCGACGAAGGCCACGCTCGAGAGCACCGAGGGCGAGCTCGCGCAGACGAAGGCGACGCTCGCGACGACGCGCAGCGAGCTCGACGCGACGAAGGCGGCGCTCGCGAGCACGCGTGGAGAGCTCGACGCGACCAAGGGCGAGCTCGACACGACGCAGAGCGCGCTCGACGCGACGCGCGGTGAGCTGAGCGCGACCAACGAAGAGCTCGGTGAGACCAAGGCCGCGCTCGACACGACGCGCGGAGAGCTCGCGCAGACGAGCGCCACGCTCGACGCGACGCGCGGACAGCTCGCGGCCACGCAGGGCGAGCTCGAGTCGACCAAGGGCGAGCTCTCGACCACGCGCAACGAGCTCGCGACCGCCAAGAGCGACCTCGCGACCGCCAAGAGCGACCTCGCGACCACGCGCGGCGAGCTCTCGTCGACGAAGGCGGCGCTCGAAGCGACCGCGGCCGAGCTCGAGAGCACGAGCGCGGAGCTCGAGACCACGAAGAGTGTGCTCGCGACGACGCGCGGCGAGCTGGCATCGACCGCCACCGAGCTCGAGCGCACGCAGGGTGAGCTCGCGGCCACGCAGGGCGAGCTCGCGGCCACGCAGGGTGAGCTCGCGGCCACGCAAGGTGAGCTGGTCACGACGCAGGGCGAGCTTGCGTCGACGCAGGAACAGCTCGCGTCCACGCGCAGCGAGCTGGCCGCGCGCAACCGCGAGCTCGACGACACGAAGGCCGCGCTCGCGAACGCGCGCGCCCGCATCGAGCAGATCGAGTCGGTGTCGGCCGAGCAGGCGCGCCGCATCCAGTCGCTCGAGACGAGCGAGCGCTCGCTCACCGGCAGCCTCGCGAAGGCGCGCGGGAAGATCGACACCGATACGCAGCTGCTCGAGCGCGCGCGCCGCGCGCTGGCGATCAGCTTGAGCCTGCTCGAAGACCAGAAGGCGAATCGCCCCGACGACGCGTGAGCGCGGAGCTCGCGAGCGCGCTGGCGCGGGCCACGATCGCGGCCGTCGATCCGCGCGCGTGCACGCGCGACGCGCTCCGCCGTGAAGGCGCGCGCGCACGTGGCCCGTGGACGGTGCTCGCGTTCGGCAAGGCCGCGCGCGGCATGACCGAGGGCGCGCTCGACGAGCTCGAGGTCGAGCGCGGCATGGTCATCGCGCTCGATGGCTCGCCGTTCGCGCATCCGGCGATCACGGTGCGGCGCGGCGCGCATCCGGCACCCGCGACGGACGCGGCGGAGCACGGCGCGGAGATGGAGGCACTGGCGCGCTCGCTCGGCGCCGGCGACCGAGCGCTCGTGCTCGTCTCGGGCGGCGGCTCGGCGATGCTCGAGCGACCGGTCGAGGGCGTGGGCATCGACGAGATCGCGCGCGTCGCGCGCGCGCTGATGCACGCGGGCGCCGACATCGCGGAGCTGAACGCGGTGCGTCGCTGCCTGTCGCGGCTGAAGGGCGGCGGGCTCGCCGAGGCGCTCTTCCCGGCCGAGGTGCTCGTCGTCGTGATCTCCGACGTGACCGATGGGCCGACCTCACTCGTCGCGTCGGGGCCGTGCGCGCGGCCTGCAGCGTCGCCCGATCCGCGCGAGGTGATCGCGCGGCGCGGCGTCGAGCCGCTCCTCTCGCCCGCGGCGCGTCGCGCGATCGCGACGCGCGCCGAGCACCGCATCGGCGACGACGTGCTCGCGAGCGTGCGCGAGGTCGTCGCGGCCGACGTGGGCACCGCGCTCGAGGGTGCGCGCGCCGAAGCCGCTCGACGCGGGCTCCGTGCGGGCGTCGCCGCGGAGCGCATCGCAGGTGAGGCGCGCGATGCCGGGCCGCGCTTCGTGCGTGATGCACGCGCGCGCTGTGCGCGCGAAGGCTTCGACGTCTGGATTGCGGGCGGCGAGAGCACCGTGACCGTGCGGGGCCGAGGGCGCGGCGGGCGCAACCAGGCCGCCGCCCTCGCCCTCGCGAACGAAGGCGCACCGCACGGGACGTTCGTCGCGATCGCCACCGACGGAGTCGACGGATCGAGCGACGCGGCAGCGGTGTGGGTGGACGACGACGTCGTCGCGCGCGCAGAGGCGCTCGGCCTCGACGGCCACGCGCTCCTCCAGGGCGACGACTCTCACGCGTTCTTCGCGGCGACGGGCGCGCGCCTCGTCACCGGGCCCACGGGGACGAACGTCGCCGACGCGTGGATCTGGATCGATCACCGATTGCGGCGGAATGCCACGAACCGTTAGCCTCCGACCACGGATGCGCTCTTCCGCCGACGTCTCGCTCCTGCGAATCGCTCGTGCAGGGTGTGGTCGTGCCGGGATGGCGGCCTCGGCGCTGCTCGCCGTGGTGCTCGCGTTCGTGGGCCATGCGGCGGCGCAGCCACGAACGACGGTCGTCGGCGATGCGCCCGACGCGCTCGCGGGCGTCTATCAGGTGCCGGTCGCGGTGTTGCGCCCCGAGCTCTCGGGCAGCCTGGTCGGCGTCGGCGGCGTCGGGCTCTCGATCGACGAGCCGTGGGCCGACACCACGCGTTATCGGCTCGTCGGCGCGCTCGCCGGCTCGTTCTCGCCCGCGCCGTGGATCGCGATCGGGCTGCAGATCCAGGGGCGCTGGGACGACGTGACCCGCGGGACACAGTCCGACGGCGGTCTGCTCGGCTTCCCGATGCTCACGCTGCGGCTCGCCGCCGAGCCCATCGAGGGCCTCGGCATCGGGCTCGACGGCGCGGTCTGGATCTACGGCAGCGACGCGCCCTCGCTGATGGCCGAGTCGACGTCGGTGCGCGGGCGCGCGGTGGGCTCGTATCGCGCGCGCCTCGCCGACGACGTGCACCTGACCGTCACCGCGGCCGTCGGTGGGCTCCTCGACAACTCGCGCGCCGCCACGCCGCGCAGCGTGAGCGATCGGCTCTCCGACGAGGATCGGCTCAGCCTCGGTGTCAGCGACTTCCACGCGGTGCTCGCGGGCGTCGGTGGGATCCTGCGGGTCGGGATCGTCGAAGCGCTCGCCGAGCTCTCGTGGCGGGTGCTGGTCGGAGACGGCGCGCCGAGCGTCGGCGGCTCGCCGCTGCACGTCGTGCTCGGCGCGCGCGTGCGCGCGGTGGAGGAGCTGCTCGAGCTCGGTATCTACGCCGACGTGCTCGCGAGCGAGGTGCAGCCTTCGTTCATCGCGAGCGGCGGTCCGGCGGCGCCGATCGATCCGCGCTTCACCGTCACGCTCGCGGCCGCGCTGCGCTTCGGCGTCGGGCCGAGCGAGGGCGGCGACGGCAGCGACGACGACCACGGCGACGGCGATGGCAGCGACGACGGCGCGCTGCGCCCCACCGGCGCGCTGACCGGACGTGTCGTCGACGACGGCGGCGCGCCGGTCGCGGGCGCGACCATCGAGGTGCACCCGGCCGACGGAACCGCGCCGCTCACCACGACGAGCGACGCCGACGGTCGCTGGACCGTCGAGGGCGTCCCCGCCGGGAGCGCGCGCGTGGTCGTGCGTCGCGACGGACGCGATCCCTTCGAGACGACGGTCGAGGTCGTCGCCGGCGACACCCCGGTCGAGGTCGCGACGCGCATGACCGCGACGCTCCCGCCGGGCGAGATCCGCGGGACCATCCAGGGCTCCGACGGGCGCCCGCTCGCGGGCGCGTCGATCCGCATCCAGCCGCTCGGCATCGAGCTCACGACCGACGCGGACGGCGCGTTCGAGGCCGCGGTGCCGCCCGGCCGTTACGACGTCGAGGTGCGCGCGCCGGGACATCGCGCCCAGACGCGTCACGTCGAGGTCGTCGAGCGCGGCGTGGTGCTGCTCAACGCACAGCTGCTGCGTCAGCGCTGAGGTCGCGCGCCGCGTCGAGCAGCGCGCGCAGCGCGGCGGGCGTCACCGGCTCGCGCGGCAGACGCGGCAACGTGATCGTGCGCGCCGCGCGCGTCTCGCGCGCGAGCTCGCGTGCGGCCACGCCGGCGCGCGCGTCCTCGCTCTGCGCGCGTCGCTCGGTGCGGCGGGCCTCGTCGAGCACGAGCCGGGCTTCGCGCGCGCTCCCACCGGGCGCCGACGCGAGCACTGCGAGCGCGTGCGACTCGTCGAGCTCGCCCTCGCGCGCGCGCCCGTCGGGCGCGACGTGGAACGCGCGGTTCACCACGAGCACGTCGAGCGCGATCCCACGCCGCGCGAGATCCCCCGCGAGGAACGCCGCGTCCCCGAGGTGCGCCGCGAGCGGCGCCGCGACCAGCGCGAACGACGTCGACCGCGCGATCAGCTGCGCGTGCACCTCGCTCGCGCGCGCTGCGAACCCGGCGCGCAGCGGCGCGAACGTCGCGAGGAACGTCGCGAGCTCACCCGCGAGCCGCTCGCCCATGATCCACCCGAGCACGCGCTTCGCCACCGCCGCGCCGGGCGCGCCTCCTCCGAGGAGCGCCCCGACCACACGCTCGTCGACGAAGCGCGTCAGGCTCGACGGCGCATCGAGCACGTCGAGCGCGCTCCGCGTCGGCGGCGTGTCGAGCACCACCAGATCCCATCGTGCGCGTCCGTCCGCGTCGCGCGCCGCGAGCACGTGGTGCAGCCGCTCCATCGCGACGTACGCGTGCGAGCGCGCGAGCGTGCGCGAGAACGCTTGGTACACCCTGTTGTGCTGGATGCGCGCGCGCGTCTCGTCGTCGTGCGCGACGCGCGCGACGAACGCGTCCCAGCTCGCGCGCGTGTCGAGCATCGCCGCGTCGAGGCGGCCCGGTCCGTCGACGCGCACCTCGGACGCTTCGTCCTCGAGCGAGATCGAGAGCGCATCCGCGAGCCGCCGCGCGGGATCGATCGTCAGCAGGAAGACGCGACGCCCTTCGCTCGCCGCGCGCACCGCCAGCGCCGCCGCGACCGTCGTCTTGCCGACGCCGCCCGGCCCGACGCACACGAGCAGGCGCGTCTCGCGCGACGGGATCAAGCGAGGCCTCGCAGCGCGATGTGCCCGAGCGCGCGCAGCGCATCGATGCTCGGGCGCGTCTCGTCGATCTCGGGCAGCTCGATCACGTCACGACCGATCCGCGCCCGCAGCGCGTCGATGCGCGCTCGCGCTTCCGCCGCGAGCGCCACGTCGCGCGCGAGCCACGCGAGCTCCGGCGCCAGCGCGCCGTCCGCGTGCGTGCGCAGCACCTCGACGCGCTCGCTCGAGACGCGCGGCGCCTCGGGCGCGCGCGACACGAACACCGCGCCGAGCGCCACGTGACCCTGCTCGCGCAGCCGCGCCTCGAGCTCGATCGTCTCCTGCACCGGGAGCGCGCCGGGCAGCGTCACGAGGTGCAGCGCCGAGCGCCGCGCGTCCGCGAAGAGCCCGCGCGTCCGCGCGAGCAGCGCCGCGACCGGCCCCGCCGCGCCCAGCTCGTCGAACACCTGCGGCAGCCCGAGGAACATGAGCGCGTGCCCGCTCGCGTCCGCGTCGACCAGCACCGGATCCCAGCCGTCCCCGAGCAGCTCGAGGATGCGCTCCATCGTCGCCATCTCGACCACGCCGGGCGCGGCATCGACGAACGCCTGCATCACCTCGCTGCGCAGCGCGCGCTGCGCGAGGCGCCGCACCCGCACCCATCGCGCGAGCACCTCGAGCACCGCGCGCCCGCCCTCGACGTTCGTCGCGTGCACGCCGGGCGCGACCTCGACCGGATCCCACCCCACGCGCGGCGCGCCCGCGATCACGCTCTCGATCGAGGCGCGCCGCCCGAGCTCGACCACCAGCGGCCGCCGTCCCCGCTCCGCCCATGCGAGCGCGAGCGCGGCGACGAGCGTCGACTTGCCGACGCCGCCCTTCCCCGTGACGAGCTGCAGCGCCCGCGCGCGCGGATCGATCACGCTCTTCCTCCGGAAACGCGCACGGGCGTCGTGATCGCACGATCACGACGCCCGCGCTCGATCGATCGTTGGACCTCCAACGATCGTCCCGTCTCAGGCCAGCTGACGCAGCACGTACTGCAGGATCCCGCCGTGCAGCATGTACTCGACCTCGGCCGGCGTATCGACGCGCGCCTTCACCTGGAACGCCTTCGCGCCGCTCGGCCCGCTCACGTTCACCGTCAGCACCTTGCCCGGCGTCAGCCCGCCCGCGATCCCGACGATCGAGAACACCTCGTTGCCGACCAGCCCGAGCGACTGCGCGTTCATCCCGCCGGTGAACTCGAGCGGCAGCACGCCCATCCCGACCAGGTTCGAGCGGTGGATGCGCTCGAAGCTCTCCGCGATGACCGCCTTCACGCCGAGCAGGTACGTGCCCTTCGCCGCCCAGTCGCGCGAGCTGCCGGTGCCGTACTCCTTGCCCGCGATCACCACGAGCGGCGTCTTGCTCGCGATGTACTTCTCGCTCGCCTCGTAGATCGACGTCACCGGTCCGTCGAACGTCTTCTCGTCGGCGAAGTGCTTCGTCACGCCGCCCTCGGTGCCCGGCGCGACCTGGTTGCGGAGGCGGATGTTCGCGAACGTGCCGCGCACCATCACCTCGTGGTTGCCGCGGCGCGCGCCGTACTGGTTGAAGTCGCGCGGCGCGACGCCCTTGCTCTGCAGGTACTTGCCCGCCGGCGAGTCCGCCTTGATGTTGCCGGCCGGCGAGATGTGATCGGTCGTGACCGAGTCACCGAGCAGCGCGAGCGCGCGCGCGCCGTGGATGTCGCCCGCGGGCGGCGGCACGTCCTTGCTCATGCCCTCGAAGAACGGCGCCTTGCGCGCGTAGGTCGACGCGTCGTCCCACGAGAACGTCGCGCCCTTCGGCGCCTCGGTCTGCTGCCACTGCTCGGGGCCGCGGAACACGTCGGCGTAGCGCGCCTCGAACTGCTCGCGCTTCACGTGCTTGCCGACCGCGCCCGCGACCTCTTCCGGCGTCGGCCAGATGTCCTTCAGGAACACCGGCTTGCCGTCCTTGCCGGTCCCGATCGGCTCGCTCTGCAGGTCGCGATCGACCGAGCCCGCGAGCGCGTACGCGACGACCAGCGGCGGCGACGCGAGGTAGTTCGCCTTCACGTCGGGCGACACGCGGCCCTCGAAGTTGCGGTTGCCGCTGAGCACCGACACCGCGACCAGATCACCCTGCTTGATCGACGCGCTGATCTCGTCCTCGAGCGGGCCCGAGTTCCCGATGCACGTCGTGCAGCCGTAGCCGACCACGTTGAAGTGCAGCTGCTCGAGGTACGTGAGCAGCCCCGAGTCCTTCAGGTACTCGGTCACGACCTGCGAGCCCGGCGCGAGCGAGGTCTTCACCCACGGCTTGACCTGCAGGCCCTTCTCGACCGCCTTCTTCGCGACGAGGCCCGCCGCGATCAGCACGCTCGGGTTCGACGTGTTCGTGCAGCTCGTGATCGCCGCGATCACCACGTCGCCGTGGCCGATGTCGAACTTGCCCGCGCGCGGCAGCTCGCACGCCACGCGCTTCGTGATCGCCGTCTTCGCCTTCGCGTCGGCGATGGTGTCGTGGCCGCCCTCGTTCAGCCACGCGTCGAGCGCGCCCGTGCTCTCCGCCGGCATCTCCTTCGTCAGGAACCCGACGAGGCCGCGGCGCCACGTGCGCTTCATGTCCGCGAGCGCCACGCGATCCTGCGGGCGCTTCGGGCCCG
The DNA here is from genome assembly GCF_000737325.1 of Sandaracinus amylolyticus. Classification (NCBI taxonomy): domain Bacteria; kingdom Pseudomonadati; phylum Myxococcota; order Polyangiales; family Sandaracinaceae; genus Sandaracinus; species Sandaracinus amylolyticus. The sequence goes on along the minus strand of NZ_CP011125.1, from coordinate 3,894,562 downwards.
CGAGGGACGGCACCACGTCGCCGAGGTCGAGCGAGAGCGTGTCGGTGAAGCGCGGGGTCTTCGTCTCGTTCGTGCGGAAGAGGCCCTGCTCCTTCGTGTAGCGCTCGACCAGCGCGATCTGGTCCTCGCTGCGGCCGGTGAGGCGCAGGTAGTCGAGCGTCTTCTCGTCGACCGGGAAGAAGCCCATTGTCGCGCCGTACTCGGGCGCCATGTTCGCGATCGTCGCGCGATCCGCGAGCGGCAGCGACGCCATGCCCGCGCCGTAGAACTCGACGAACTTCCCGACGACGCCCTTCTTGCGGAGCATCTGGGTGACCGTCAGCACGAGGTCGGTCGCGGTCACGCCGGGCTTGAGCGCGCCCTTGAGCTCGAAGCCGATCACCTCGGGGATCAGCATCGCGACGGGCTGACCGAGCATCGCCGCCTCGGCCTCGATGCCGCCGACGCCCCAGCCGAGCACGCCGAGGCCGTTGACCATCGTGGTGTGCGAGTCGGTGCCGACGAGCGTGTCGGGATACGCCTGCTTCTTGCCGCCCTGATCGCGCACGAACACGACCGGCGCGAGGTACTCGATGTTCACCTGGTGCACGATGCCGGTCCCCGGCGGCACCACGCGGAAGTTGTCGAACGCGCCCTGGCCCCACTTGAGGAACTTGTAGCGCTCGCCGTTGCGCTCGAACTCGAGCTTCACGTTCTCCTCGAAGGAGCGCAGCGTGCCGAACGCGTCGACCTGCACCGAGTGATCGATGACGAGATCGACCGGCTGGAGCGGGTTGATCTTCTTCGGGTCGCCGCCCATCGCCGCGAGGCCCTCGCGCATCGACGCGAGGTCGACCACGCACGGCACGCCCGTGAAGTCCTGCAGGAGCACGCGCGCGGGCGTGTACGAGATCTCGGTGTCGCCGACGTTCTTCGGGTCGTACTTCGCGAGCGCCTCGATGGTCGCGCGCGTGACGTTCTTCCCGTCCTCGAGGCGCAGCAGGTTCTCGAGCAGCACTTTGATCGAGAACGGGAGCGTCTCGACGTCGCCCACGCCCTTCAGCGCGTCGAGTCGGAAGATCTCGTACTTCGTCCCGCCGACGTCGATGGTCGCGCGGCTCTTGAAGGAATCCGGATGCGTCGTCGTGGTGGCCATGGCGACGCGGCTTCTACCACGACGGGCAGGGGGTCGCACTGAGCCGCGATTCAGAGACGGAGGCCACCACGGAGAGGCGGAGCAGCAGGCGCCGGGAGCTGCACGAGCCCGCGCGATCACGGCGCGGGACCGACGCGTGCGAAGCGGCGTCCGGGGGCCCGCCGTGTCGCGGTCGGAGCCCGCGAGGCGCCGCCGGTCGCGTCGCGGCGCGCGTTCGAAGCCTTCGAATCGCCTCCGGCGACGCTCGCGGAGCGCGTTCGAAGCCTTCGAATCGCCTCCGGCGACGCCCGCGGAGCGCGTTCGAAGCCTTCGAATCGCCTCCGGCGACGCCCGCGGAGCGCGTTCGAAGCGCTCGAGCGGCCTCCGGCGACGTCGAGGAGCGCGTTCGAAGCGTTCGATCACGCTCCGCGCACGTCACCGAGGGCCCTTCGAAGCGTTCGATCGCGCGTCGCGATCGTCAGGACGCGGGCGCCGGCGGCGGCGCGTCCGCGTCGCGATCGCCGCGGCGCGTCTCGGTCCGGAAGAAGCGCGCGGGCCACTCGCGCGGGAGGCCTCGCTCGGTCGCGCGAGTGGCGAGCGCGGCGTGCAGGCCGTCGCGCTCGCGCGTGAGGTCGTCGGCCAGCTCCTCGCGCCCGATCCTCGCAGCGCCGCGGACCTGCGCGCTCGAAGCAGTGCGATCGAGCGCGGCCTGCGCGGCGTCGCTCCACCGCGTCAGCACCGCGCGGTGCGCGTCGAGCGCGGCGTCGCCTTCGATCGTCAGCCAGCCCCGCACCGCGGCGATCTGGTTGACCAGGCGCTGCGTCACCCACTGGCTGGGCGCGCGAGAGAAGAACCGCTTCCAGCGCGGCGAGGACGTCGGGACGTCGAGCGCGAGCTGCTTCGCGAAGCGGATGCACGCGTCGTCGAGGCGGCCGTTCGCGACCGCGCGCTGCGCGCTGGCGCTCGTCTCCGCGATGCGCGCCGAGCGATCGCGGGCGCGCTGCGCGTCGACGAGGGCGAGCCAACCGTCGGTCTCTGTGAGCAGCTCGGCGGCGTCCTCGTCGGCCTCGAGCGCGGCGCGGGTGTAGAGGATCTCGTCTTCGAAGGTGTCGAGCGTCTCGTCGGAGCTCAGCTTGCGCGGCATGTGGTGCCCTCCCCGCGGCGAGGTTAGCAGTCCGGGTCGACGTGGCTCGGTGACGACGCGAGCCGGCGCGCTCCGCATGACGCGATGGTCGCGGCGCCGGGGCGCGCGACAGCATGCGCGTACCTCGATGCGGAGCACCGAGGCTCGCGAGCTCGCGGCGCCGCGTCGTGATTCGTACACGTGCACGTGCCACGTGCTCGTGCACGGCCGTTGCGCCGCGTGCAGTCCTCCCCACCACCGCCCGCGAGGATCATCTTGCCACGTCTTCGCACGTGATTTCAACGGGTTGACGGAGCTCCCCGGGGTCTTCAGGTTCGGCCGCTCGTGATGCGCACGGAGGGACCGACATGGACGCTCTGATGACCGACGCCGTGGTCGCCGAAGAGGAGGCGCTGCTCACGCGCGTGCGCGCGGCGCTGCAGCGCGCCGAGCACGCGCGGGCGACGCACGACGGGCTGCGCGACGCCGGCGAGCTGCGCGCGCTGCGCGAGGAGGCGCAGACGAGCGCCGAGGACGACCTGCCCGCGCTGCTGCACGAGATGACGGTGCGGCAGCGGCTGCGCGAGCGTCAGGAGCCGGGCGCGCTGCCCGATCCCGATCATCCGTACGTCGCGCACCTGCGCGTCGAGGACGAGCGCGGAGTGCGCGACTACGTGCTCGGGCACGCGAGCTACGTCGATCCGCGCAGCGACGTGCGCGTGGTGGACTGGCGCACCGCGCCCATCGCGCAGGTGTTCTACCGCTACCGCGAGGGCGACGAGTACGAGGAGGAGATCGCGGGACGGCTCGTGACCGGCACCGTGATCGCGCGGCGCGTCGTGGTGATCGAGCGCGGCGTGCTGACGCGCATCCTCGGCGACGGGATCGCGCTCTCGCGCGGCGAGGATGGGTGGCAGGACGATCACGCGATCGGGCTCGCGGGCGGCGGCGCGGGCGTCGCGGCGCGGCGTGGATCGCTGGGCATCGGCGTGGGCGCGGAAGGACGCGCGGCACGCGCCGACGTGACGGCGCTGCTCGACGCGGAGCAGCACGCGGCGATCGCGGCGCCGCCCTCGAAGCCGCTCTTGGTGATCGGCAGCGCGGGCAGCGGCAAGACCACGGTCGCGCTGCATCGGCTGGCGCGCATCACGGCGCGCGAGCCGTCGCGTTATCCCGTCGATCGGGTGCGCGTGATCGTGCCCGAGGAGGGCCTCGCGCGGCTGTCGCGCCGGCTGCTCGAGCCGCTCGGGGTGCAGGGCGCGCAGCAGGTCTCGACGCTCGATCACTGGGCGCTGACGCTCGCGAAGGAGACGTTCGGCGGCGTGCCGCGGATCGGTCAGGACACGCCGGCGATCGTGCTGCGGCTGAAGCGGCACCCGGCGCTCTTCGACGCGCTGCGGGCGCGCTGCGCGAGCCTCGCGCCCGAGCGCACGCGCAACGTGCGGAAGCTGCAGCGCGCGCTCGCGCCGATCCTGACCGACTACGAATTCCTCGGACGCGTGGTGGAGGCCTCGAAGGGCGACCTACCGAAGAGCGCGATCGAGGAGACGGTGCGCCACACGATGCGTCAGCTCTCGGACTCGCCGGAGAAGGAGCTCGCGAGCATCACCGACACGGCGGCGAAGACGACGATCGACGGGCGTCAGGTGTGGGAGGACACGCCCGAGGCGACGGCGGGCTCGATCGATCTCGAGGACCTGCCGATCTTCTTGTGGCTGCGCGCGTGGCGTGGGGGCATCGGGAGCGCACGGATCGCGCACCTGGTGCTCGACGAGGCGGAGGACTTCTCGCTCTTCGAGCTCTCGGTGCTGCGCGCGCTGGTGCAGCAGCCGCCGAGCGTGACGCTCGCGGGCGACGACGCGCAGCAGACGGGCACCGGGTTCGCGGGGTGGGCGCGCTCGCTCGACGCGCTGGGCGCGAAGGGCGCGAGCGAGGTGAAGCTGTCGATCTCGTATCGCTGCCCGCGCCCGGTCGCGGAGCTCGCGCGCGCGGTGCTCGGGGTGCAGGCGCCCGACGACGCGGTGCGCGCGGCGCGCGAGGGCGTGCCGGTCGTGCGCGATGCGTTCCCCGACGACGCGCACGCGCAGCTGGTCATGGCGAGCGCGGTGCGCGACCTCGCGGAGCGCGAGCCGCGCGCGTCGATCGCGATCATCGCGAGCGACGAAGAGGCGGCGCGGCTCGCGCACGACGCGCTGTCGGACACGCCGCGGGTGCGGCTGGTGCTCGAGGGCGACTTCACGTTCGAGCCGGGCATCGACGTGACGCACGTCGACGCGGTGAAGGGGCTCGAGTTCGACTACGTGGTGCTGCCCGACGTGAGCGCGCGGACGTATCCCGACGATCGCGAGTCGCGGCGCCGGCTGCACGTCGCGGTGACGCGCACGACGTACCAGCTGTGGATCATCGAGCCGGGAGCGCGCTCGCCGATCCTGCCGTCGTCGTGAGCGCGACGCGCGTCGGCGCGGAGAGGCGCTGACACGCGACGAGCAGCGCGTCGGTGGTGAGCGCGAGGCAGTCGCGCCCGAGGTCGACCATCTCGGGCGCGATGGCGCGCTCGGTCGACGTGCCGTCGCGAAGCGCGACCAGCGTGACGGAGGTGCGCGCGTGCGCGACCGCGAGGCGCTCCTCGGCGGCGTCGAACGCCCATGCCCACGAGGCGCCCTCGCCCACCGACACGCGGCGCGGCTCGCCGCCGCGGCGATCGACGATCACGACGGTGCCGCCCTGGAGGAACGCGACGGCGTAGCGTGCGCTCGGCGAGAGCGCGACGCGCGCCGGGACGTCTCCGAGGGTCGCGCCGAGCGGGTACGACGACTCGGCCGACCATCCCTCCGGCCGCCGCGCGAGCACGAGGAGCGAGGCGCTCTCGCGCGCGACGCCGACGACGATGGTCGCGCCGTCCTCCGAGGCGTCGAACGAGAGGAGGTCGGCGCCCGCGAGCGACCCGGTGATGCGCGTGGTCGCGTCGTAGAGCTCGCGCGTGTCGGACTCGGTGCAGACCTCGTCCTCGCCCTGGCCGGCGCACGACACGCCGAGCGCGAGCGACACCACGCCGCGCGCAGTGGGCACGGCATCGAGGATCTGGTGATCGGGGATCGAGGGGAGCGGCGCGACCGCGGTCTCGCCGAGCGTCGAGACGCCGTGGCGTCCGATGATCACGAGGCGATCACCGCGCGTGATCCAGCGGAAGGGATCGGCGTGCGCGTCGTCGGAGGGCAGCGGGCGGGTGCGATCGCCGTCGTGGATCCACAGCGCACCGCCGAACCCGCCGAGCACCACGCGCCCGCCGATGATCGCGATGCGCTCCGCGGTGCGTCCGACGGCTGGCTGTGCGAACGCAGACGCCGCGACCGTCGTGACGACGATCGCGGCGAGGAGCAGCGGCAGGCGGGTGGCGCTCAGAGGTCGCAACGACGCAGCTTCATCTGCACGTCGCTCGACCAGTGGTTCGCGAAGGCGCGCACGCACGTGTCGAGGTAGCGCTCGTAGTCGACGTAGACCTGATCGCCCCACTGCTTGCGGATCTCGCGCTCGTTCTCGCGGAGGCGGCGCAGCCACTCGCCGGTGGTCTTGCCGTAGCTCTCGCGCTGGGTGCGCATCTCGACGCACTCCCAGAACGGGCGGATGGCGACGATCAGCTCCTCGAGGCGCGGGTTGAGGCCGCCCGGGAAGATGACGTCGGCCGTGAACTTGAGGTCCTCGAGGTCCTTGCGATTGCGCGGCACGCGGTCGCGGAGGATCGCCTGGAAGCCGAACCACGCGCCGGGCTTCGCGAGATGCCAGCAGCGCTCGAAGTAGTTCCGGTAGAGGTCGATCGCGAGGCCCTGCGTCGACTGCTGGGGCGAGACGACGTGGTCGATCATTTCGATGGACTGGAGCGCGTCGTACTTCACGGCGGGCTCGTACTTCCAGAAGTCCTGCAGCTTGACCTCGTAGGTCTCGGGCAGGTTCATCTTCTGGTTCGCCCAGTCGCACTGGCCGGTGGAGAGCGTGATGCCGTGCGCGACCTTGGTGCCGCGCGTCGAGTGATAGAGGAGGTTCGAGCCCCAGCCGCAGCCGATGTCGAGGACGAGCTTGTCGGGCGTCATCTCGGCGTACTCGTAGAGCACGCGGGACTTCTGGATCTGCGCCTCCTCGAGCGTCTCCTTCCCGGTGAAGAAGCTCGCCGAGGTGTAGTGCATGTTCTCGTCGAGCCAGAGCTTGAAGAACTCGTTCGAGACGCTGTACGAAAGGTCGATCTCGGCCTGGGTGCTCGTCATGGCGGCGGGAGTCTTATACCGGTCACGAGGAGCGTTCCAGTCGCGAGCCGTGCGCGCGCTCTCGAACGAGGCCGCAGACAACGGTTGAACGCTGCGAGAGCGCGTGCTACCAAACCCGTCCTTCACGGCGCCGTAGCCAAGTGGTTAGGCAACGGTTTGCAAAACCGTCATACAGCAGTTCGAATCTGCTCGGCGCCTTAGTTCCCGGGGGAGCTCCGCTCCCCTCTCGACCCCTGGCCGCTTCGCGCTTGGGGCAGCGAGCACGATGGACCCCGGATGCTTCGCATCCGGGGTTTTCGTTTTTCGCGCTGTGCGGGGCGCGCGCTCGGAGTGGGGCCGCTCGGAGCGGGATGCGCTCGGAGTGGGCGCTCGGAGCGGGATGCGCTCGGCGTGGACACGCTCGGAGTGGGCGCTCGGAGCGGGGCGCGCTCGGCGTGGACACGCTCGGTGTGGCGCGCGCTCGGAGTGGACACGCTCGGGAGCGGACACGCGGCTCGGAGCGGGAACGCGCTCGACGGTGACGCGGCTCAGAGCGGGACGCACTCGCCCGCGTCGCAGCGGAAGCCCGCGGTGCAGCGGTTGCCGCACTCGCCGCAGTGATCGCGATCGGTCGTGACGTCGACGCACGAGAAGACGTCCATGCGGTCACCGCAGCAGCGGTCCGCGTCGGTCCCGGCGCACGCGCGACGCTCGTCGCCGCACATGCACCGGCCTCCGTCGCAGCGATCGGCCTGCTCGGGGACGCACTCGACGTTGCAGTCGCCACAGTGCTCGCGGGAGCGCGCGAGGTCGGCGCACACCGGAGGGCCACCGCCCTCGGGCGGGACGCAGCAGCTCGACGCGAACGTGCCCACGCAGCCGAGCAGGAAGTCGCCGCACGCGCACTGCGCGGCCTGACACGAGTCGCCACGGCGCGTCGCGAGACAGTCGAGGCCGCAGAAGCCGCAGTGGTGGATGTCGTTGGCCAGCGCGACGCACGCGGGCGTTCCCTCGTCGTCGCAGCACGCGGTGCCGGGCTCGCACGCCGGCGCGCACATCGGACCGGCGTCGGATCCAGCGTCGTGGCCCGCGTCGATCGCAGCGTCGAAGCCGGCGTCCGCGGCGGGCGCATCGTCTCCACAGCCGATCGACGCGACGAGCACGACGAGCGCCGCGATGCACGTCCTCGCGCTCACGATGCACCCTCCACGCTCGCACGCGGCGCGAACCCTCGCACGACGCGCAGCGCGCCTTCGCTCCAGCGCACGATCGCGACGAGCTCACCCGACTCGTCGAGCGCGGCGATCGGCTCGCGGACCACGGGCTCTTCGATGCGGAGCGCACGCCCGTGGCGAAGCTCGCGCGCGCCCGATGCCCCGACGTCGAGGCGCGCGATCGTCGAGAGCGCAGCTTCGAGCGATCGCAGCGACGCGCGCACCTGCGCTCGCGCGTCCTCGTCGCCGCGGCGCGCGCGCTGGAGCACCTCGCCCGAAAGCGCGTCCTCCGCGCCGAACGCGCCGCTTCGCGTGCGTCGCAGCGCGCCGAGGTGACCTCGCGTGCCCAGCTCGCGAGCGAGATCGCGGCCGAGCGAGCGCACGTAGAACCCTTTTCCGCAGCGCACGCGCAGATCGATCTCCCTCGCGCGCACGTCGAGCACCTCGATCGCGTCGCAGCGCACCTCGCGCTCGGGGGCCTCGACGTCCTCGCCGCGACGCACGCGCTCGTGCAGCGCGACGCCGTCCTTCTTGATCGCGCTCACCGCCGGGGCGCGCTGCAGGTACGTACCGACGAAGCGTGCACACGCAGCCTCGACCGTCGCGCGATCGAGCGCCGGTACGTCGTGCTCGGACGTCGCGCGCCCTTCGGCGTCGAGCGTGTCGGTCTCGGCGCCGAGCACGATGGTCGTCTCGTACGCCTTGTCCTCGCTCATCAGGTACGGCGTGAGCTTCGTGCCTTCGCCGACGCCGAGGACGAGCACCCCGGTCGCCATCGGATCGAGCGTTCCCGCATGGCCGACGGCGCGCGTGCCGAGCGCGCGACGGGCCCACGCGACGACGTCGTGCGACGTCGGCCCGCGAGGTTTGTCGACGACGAGCACTCCGTGCGTCACGGGCGTCTCAGTGTCGCGCGAGCACCTTCGCGGCCTCGTCGCGAAGACGCGCCACGACGGTCGCGAGCTCCGCGTTGCGCACCGACGCGCCCGCCGCGGCGCGATGCCCGCCACCGCCGAGCGTCACCGCGAGCGCGGCGACGTCCGCACGGCCCGCCGAGCGCAGGCTGATCTTCACGTCCTGGCCCTTCTCGGGCGTCCAGAGCAGCGCGGCGATCTCGACGCCCTCGAGCATGCGCCCGTAGTTGACCATGCCCTCGATCATGTCGTCGCTCGCGCCGGTGCGCGCCATCATCTCGCGATCGACCGCGACGATCGCGAGGCGTCCGTCGAGCTCGATCTTCATCGCGCGCAGCACCTCGCCGAGAAGCGCCATGCGCTGCGGCGCCCAGCGCTCGAAGAGGTGCGACGCGACCTGCCACGGATCGACGCCCTGCTCGAGCAGCTGCGCGGCGAGCCGGTGCGTCGTCGCGTTGGTGCCCGAGTAGCGGAAGCCGCCGGTGTCCGCGACGATCGCCGCGTAGACCGGCTGGGCCGCGTCGCGCGGCACGTCCTTCACGCCGAGCGACTGCATCAGGCGCAGCACGACCTCGCCGGTCGCGACCGCGTCGACCTCGCGCACGATCACGTCGCCGAAGCCATCGGCCGCCGCGTGGTGATCGACGATCACGACGGGCCCGCTGCGCTCGCTCGGAGGCAGCGGCGGCACGAGCTCGCGCGCCGCGGCATCCATCACGAACGTCGCGTCGAAGCGCCCGGGCGGCACGTCGCGCGCGACCTTCTCCTTGCCGTCGAGGAACTGGAGCAGCGGAGGCACGCCATCCTGGCTGTAGACCAACGCGTCCTTCCCGATCGAGCGCAGGATCGCCGCGAGGCCGAGCGCCGATCCCAGCGCGTCGGCGTCGGGGCGCACGTGACAGGTCACGAGGAAACGCGACCCTGCACGGACGAGCTCGACTGCACGTGCACGGCTCATGACTGCCCGTCCTCCTTCCGTGCGCGCTGCTCGATCGCGATCTCGTCGAGCAACGCTTCGACGCGCGCCGCACGATCGGCGCCCTCGTCCCACTCGAAGCGAAGCTCCGGCACGCGACGCACCTGCAGCGTGCGCCCGAGCTCGCGACGGATGAACCCGCCCGCGCGCTTCATCGCGGACACGAGCCGCTTGCGCCGCGCCGCGTCCACGTCGCCCTCGAGCGCGCGCAGCCAGACGCGCGCGACCGAGAGATCGTTCGTCACGTCCACCGCCGACACGACGGCGCCCTGCACGTCCGGATCGCGGATCGCACCGCGCAGCAAGAGATCCATCACGTCCGCGCGGATCCGCTCGGCGATGCGCTTGTCACGACCTGCTCCGCTAGCGCCCATCGTCGTCGTCCTCGCCCGGCTCGTCGTACGAGCGATCGATCGCGGCGTCGAGCCCGCCGCCGAAGTGGTCCTCGAGGTGAACGATCTCCATCGAGCGATCGATCACCAGCGCCTCGGTCGCGCTGCTCACGAACGACACGATCGTGTCGACCATCGAGTTCGCGTGGCGCGCGTCGTTCGAGACCACCGCGAACCCCAGCACTGCACGACGATGCGCGTCCATCTCCGCGACCTCCGCGATCGCCGCGTTGAACTTGTGCCTCACGCGGTCGACGATGCGCCGCACGATCGAGCGCTTTCCCTTGAGCGAGTCGACGCTCGGGAGCGCGAGCACGATTCGACACACGCCGACGACCACGACGTCTCCTCTGCAGGTCCGTGAAGCGGACCGGCCCTCCCGCCGGCATGCCGATCAGGAGGGCCCGTCTTGCTCGTTCCAAGATCCGTGCGCGCGGCGCAGCGCGAGGCGCCGCGCCTCGCTCCGACTACAGGCTCGCAGCCACCTGCTCGAGCTCGTAGCACTCGATCACGTCGCCCTCGTGGATGTCGTTGAAGTTCTCGAGGCCGACACCGCACTCGAAGCCCGACGTCACCTCGCGCACGTCGTCCTTCACGCGACGCAGGCTGGCGATCGTGCCTTCCCAGACCTGCACCGAGTCGCGCACCAAGCGCGCCTTCGCGTTGCGCTTGATCGTGCCTTCGGTGACGTAACAGCCCGCGATCGTGCCCGCCTTCGGGATGTTGAAGACGGCGCGAACGTCGGCCTTGCCGAGCTCCTTCTGCTTGAACACCGGGGCGAGGAGGCCGGTCATGGCCTTCTTCACCTCGTCGACCGCCTCGTAGATGATCGAGTACTGGCGAATCTCGACGCCCTCGCTCTTCGCGACGGCCGCCGCCTGACCTGCCGGGCGCACGTTGAAGCCGATGATGATCGCCTTCGACGCGGTCGCGAGCATGACGTCGTTCTCGGTGATGCCACCGACGCCGGTGTGGATGACGTTGACCTTGACCTTCTCGGTCGAGAGCTCCGTCAGCGCCTTCACGAGCGCCTCGACCGAGCCGGCCACGTCGCTCTTGATGACGAGGTTGAGCTCCTGGACCTCGCCCGCCTTCATCATGGCGTAGAGATCCTCGAGGCCCTTCGCGGTGGTCGTCTTCGCCTTCGCGGCGACCGCCTTCTTGCGCGCGTCGACCAGCTCCTGCGCCTTCTTCTGGTCGGCGACGACGAAGAACTGATCACCCGCCTGCGGGAGGTCCGGCAGACCGAGCACCTCGACCGGCGTCGCGGGACCCGCGTTCTTCACGCGGCGTCCACGATCGTCGGTGAGCGCGCGGATGCGGCCGAGCGCGACGCCGGCGAGCATCAGGTCGCCCTGGTTGAGCGTGCCGTTCTGCACGAGCACGTTCGCGACGACACCGCGGCCCTTGTCGAGGTACGCCTCGAGCACGACGCCCTCGGCGGCCGCCGCCGGGTTCGCCTGCAGCTCCATGATCTCGGTCTGCAGCGCGATGTTCTCGAGGAGAACGTCGACGTTCTCGCCGCTCAGCGCCGACACGTTCACGAAGAGCGTGTCGCCGCCCCAGTCCTCCGGCTGGAGGCCGAGGCCCGAGAGCTCCTGGCGGATCTGATCCGGGCGCGCGCCCGGCTTGTCGATCTTGTTGACCGCCACGATGATCGGCACTTCCGCCGCGCGCGCGTGGTTGATGGCCTCGCGCGTCTGCGGCATCACGCCGTCGTCCGCCGCGACGACCAGCACGACGACGTCGGTCGCCTGCGCGCCGCGGGCACGCATCGCGGTGAACGCCTCGTGGCCGGGCGTGTCGAGGAACACGATCGGGCCCTTGCCGGTGTCGACGCGGTACGCGCCGATGTGCTGGGTGATGCCGCCGGCCTCGCCCGCCGCCACGTTCGCCTTGCGGATGCGATCGAGCAGCGAGGTCTTGCCGTGGTCGACGTGGCCCATGACCGTGACGATCGGGGCGCGCGCCTCGAGGTCTTCCTGCGCGCCGGCGGCGCCACGCGCCTCGGCGATCATGTCGTCGTCGCTCTTCGCGACGTTCTCGACCTCGTAGCCGAACTCGCTCGCGAGCAGCTTCGCGGTGTCGGAGTCGAGCGTGCTGTTGATGTTCACGCCGCCCATCCCCATCTGGATGAGCTTCATCAGCACGTCGGTCGCCTTGAGGGACATCTTCTGCGCGAGCTGCTGCAGCGCGATGTTGTCCTCGATGCGGATGATGCGCTTCTGCGCCGACGGAGTCGTGATCTCCGTCTTCATGCCCTTCTTGCCGGGCATCGGGCGGCGCTTGGCGCCGGGGCGCTGACCGGGCATCGGACGGCCCGGGGGACCGAGCGTCGAGCCGGGGACCTGGACCCTGCGACGCTGCCCGCCGTCGGGCGTCCACTGCGTGCGGCCGCCGGGGCCCTGGGCGTGCTGGGACACGATGCGCGAGACGGTCGCCGCGCTGGGCGGCGGCGCGCTCGGCGCGGTCACGTTGCCGCGCGCGACGACGCCGGGCGGCAGGTTCGAGTGCGCGAGGCGCACCGACGCGGGCGGCGGCTGCGAGGGACGCAGCGCCGGGCCCGAGGAGGCCTGGGCGGCGGCTGCGGGCGCGGGCGCCGGACGCTCCGGCGCGGCGACCGGGGCCGGCCTGGGCGCCGCGGCGACGGGCGCGGGCGGCGGCGGCGTCGGGGCGGCGACGACCGGCGCGGGGGCGGGCACGGGAGCCGGCGCGGGCTTGGGCTCCTCGGTGACGGCCGGCGCGACCGGGCGCGCAGCGACCGGCGGAGGCGGCGCCTCGGGACGGGCGGCCTCGACGACCGGAGCCGGCGGCTGCGGCGCAGCCTCGCGCTCGACGGCCGGCGGGGGCGCGGCCACGACGGGCGCAGGCGGCGGGGGCGGCGCGGCCTCGCGCTCACGCTCGACGACCGGCGGAGCGGCCGGAGGCGGCGTGGGCGCCACGGGACGCGGCGCGACGGGCGCGACCGCGGCGTGGCCGTTCTCGGCCCGCGGCGCCTCGCGCGTGATCACCGGCGCCGGGGCGGGCGCCGCAGCGACCGGCTCGGGCGCCGCAGCCGTACGACGGCGCACGACCGTCGGGCGAATGCGCTCTTCCACCGTGTTCTGCGCCTTGTCCTTCTCGAGCGCGCGCTTGACCCGATCGACCTCGGCCGGCTCGAGCGCGCTCATGTGATTCCGCACCGGGATGCCCAGCGCCGCAAAGCGGTTCATGAGCTCGCGATTGTCCATCCCGAGCTCGCGCGCGACCTCGTACACCCGGACCTTGGTGGTCGTCATTCGCCCTCGCCCTCCGACACGCGAACGGAGGCCCCGCCACGGCCCCGATCGCCAATTCCTACCGGTGACTCCAGCTCGGCCGCGCGCGCGGCACAGCGCACCACCTCGTCCGCGATCCCGCGGTCGAGGATCCCGAGCACACCCACTTCATCCCGGCCGAAGAGGCGACCGAGCGAGCCCTTGGTTCCCAACACCGTACAGCGTCTCCCGAGCTTCTCGGCTGCTGCCCGCAGCTCCTCGCGCCGGCCCTCGGCATCCGCCGCGACCACCAGCACCTCGACCTCGCACTCTTCGGCCCCGCCGCTCCGCTCCGGACGTCGGAGCGCGTCGCGCACGGCGTCGGTCCCGATGGCCAGCTTCTTCCGCCGGGCAGCGGCGATGAGCAAGCTCTCGGCGCGCATCACATAGAGCACCGCAGCGCTCTCGCACAGGGCGGCGGCATCGATCGCGACGCCCTTCTTCAGCGCACGCGCGAAGCCGCCCCGCTTCGCCGCGAGCTCGATGCACGCGCGCGTCGGGTGCACCGACACGCCGCGCCCGCCCAGCTTCCGCTGGGGATCGGGCGCGAGGTACGGCGCCTCCGGGCCGATCGCGAAGCGCAGCAGCTCCTCGCGCGGAACGGTGCGACGGCAGCCCGCGCACAGGCGCTCGGACACGGCGCGCGACGAGGCCTCGCCGGCGTCGTCGCCGTCGACCTCCTGCTCGTCCGTGCCGCGCCCGCGGCGCTGCTGCTCGTCGACCATCAGCATCCCGTCTCAGCCCTCCAGGCTGCCTTCCTGCTCTCCGCCCTCGCCCTCGGCCGGCCCGAGCAGCCTCGACGCCGCCCGCTCGCGCTGCGCGCGGCGGATGCGCTCGAGGTCTTCCTCGACGAACCGAGCGACCGCGTCCTTGATCTCGCGCGCCCTCTGGTTGCCGAGACCGGTCTTGATCGCAAGCCGATCGACGTCGGTCTCGCGCTGCACGTCCGAGGCGCTCTTGTAGCCGCCGCGCTCCAGCGCGTCCGCCACGCGCTCGCTGATGCCGCCGACGAGCAGCAGCATCTCGCGCTCGCTGAGCGGCTCTGCACGATCGATCGCCTCGTCGACGAGGCGCTGGCGGTAGCCCTCGCTGGCCGCGAGCGCGTCCGCCTTGATCTGCGCCGCGCGCTTCTCCGAGCCGACGCCCTCGATCGACGCGATCTCCTGGTCCGACGCCTCGAGGATCTCGTCGATGCTGCGGAAGCCCGCGCGGTACAGCGCCTTCGCGACGTTCTCGTCGACGCTCCCGATCATCGAGAGCGCCGTCATCGCCTGATCCTCGATCTGGCGGAAGCGCGTGTCGCTGATGATGTCGAGCTTCCAGCCCGTCAGCTGCGACGCGAGGCGCACGTTCTGGCCGCGCCGACCGATCGCGAGCGAGAGCTTCGCGTCCGGTACGACGAGCTCCATCTGCGTGGCGCCCTCGTCGATGATGACGCGCGAGACCTCGGCCGGCGCGATCGCGTTGCACACGAAGCGCGCGGGATCGCGATCCCACGGCACGATGTCGATCTTCTCGCCGCGGAGCTCCTGCACGACGGCCTGCACGCGCGAGCCCTTCATGCCGACGCAGGCGCCCACCGGATCGACGTCCGAGTCGCGCGAGGTGACCGCGATCTTCGAGCGCGCGCCGGGCTCGCGCGCGGCCGCGACGATCTTCACGATGCCCTCGTAGATCTCGGGCACCTCCATCTCGAACAGCTTCACGAGCAGCCCGACGTCGGTGCGCGACAGGATGATCTGCGGGCCACGCGCCTCGCGATCGATGTCCTTCAGCAGCGCGACGATGCGGTCGCCGGGACGGTAGCTCTCGCGCGGCGTCTGCTCGCGCGCGGGCAGGATCGCCTCGGTGCGCCCGAGGTCGACGATGATGTTCGAGCCGCGCTCGAAGCGGCGCACGATGCCCGTGATCAGCTCGCCGCGGCGGTCCTTGAACTCGTTGAACACGAGCTCGCGCTCCGCCTCGCGCATGCGCTGGATGATCACCTGCTTCGCGGTCTGCGCCGCGATGCGGCCGAAGCCACGGCGGTGCTGCTGCATCTTCAGCAGATCGCCGAACTCCTTGTCCTGCTGGCGCGCCTTGTCGGCGTCCTCGGGCAGGTAGAAGACCTGGAAGCCGAGCTCCTCGCCGATCTCGGCTTCGAGACCGTGACGGCGCGCGTCCTCGACGGAGAGCTGGCGCTCCTCGTCTCCGACGTCGTCCACGACGGTCATGTACTGGAAGAGGTCGACGTTGCCGGTGTCGGGGTTGTAGCGAGCCTCGAGCTCGCGGTTCATCCCGAACGTCCGCTTCGCGGCCGTGAGAATCGCCTGCTCCATCGTCTCGGTGAGCACGCGAGGGTCGATGCCCTTCTCCTTGCTCACCTGATC
This sequence comes from Sandaracinus amylolyticus, assembly GCF_000737325.1. Classification (NCBI taxonomy): domain Bacteria; kingdom Pseudomonadati; phylum Myxococcota; order Polyangiales; family Sandaracinaceae; genus Sandaracinus; species Sandaracinus amylolyticus. The sequence continues at coordinate 3,878,926 of NZ_CP011125.1, read as the reverse complement.
GATCAGCTGCTGCAGCGAGAACCCTCCGCTCTGCATCGAAACCACCTCTTCCCGAGACCGAACGGCGCGCTCAGCGAGCAGCGCGCGTGAACCTGTAGACCACGTGGGCCTTCACGATGTCGCCGAAGGGGATCTCGAAGGCCGTCGATCCTTCCTCGATCCGCACCACGTCTCCGTCGAGCCCCCGCAGCACGCCCTGGACCTTCTTGCGATCCTCGGTGCCGGGCACCGGCACGCGCGTCTGCACCTTCACCTCGAGCCCGGCGAAGCGCTCGAAGTCGCGGCGCTTGACCAGCGGCCGATCGAGCCCCGGCGAGCTCACCTCGAGGCGATAACGAACGCTCGGCACGACCTTCTCGTGCACGTCGAGCGCGGTCGAGAGATCGCGGCTCACGCCCTGGCAGTCGTCGATCGACACCCCGCTCCCGGGCTCGCCGGGCGTCATGTCCGGGCGCTCCCGATCGATCAGCACGCGCAGCACCGGCCCGCCGCGATCCATCGTCCACTGCACGTCGACCAGCTCGACGCCGTGCGCACGACAGACCGGCTCCGCGATCGCTTCGATCGCAGGCTTGTCCAGGGGGCTGTCGTTGCGGGCGTTCACTCGGTTGATGTGGTGTCGTGTGTCTTGGCGCTCGAACCGTAGACCCGGAGGGCGAGCCGTCTCCGGCCCCCCCGCGGACCGTCGTCGCCCACCGTCCGCTGCGACTCTCCAGTGAAACCGCGGCTCTCGGGAGAGAGAACGCGGCCCTCCGAAGAGAGCTCTGCGAACGAAAAAGGCGGACCCTGCAAAGCAAGCAGAGGGCCCACCTCGGCAACGACACCCCAGCGGGGACCGACGTCGTACCATGAGGGTGCACGACGAGCAAGGGGCGCCGGAATCGGGCATCCTGCGCGGCCCATGACCGACGGCGTCCCGCCCGGCACCTTCTACCTCGGCCGCGACGGCGCGTCCCAGAGCGCGCTGCTGTATCCCTCGAAACACCTGCTGACGCACGGCGTGATCGTCGGCATGACGGGCTCGGGCAAGACCGGGCTCGGCGCGATCGTGCTCGAGGAGGCAGCGCTCTGCGGGATCCCGGCGATCGCGATCGATCCCAAGGGCGATCTCGGGAACCTGAAGCTCGCGTTCCCGGCGCTGCGGCCCGAGGACTTCGCGCCCTTCGTGCCCGAGGGCGAGGATCCCGCCTCGGTCGCCCAGCGCGCGCGTGAAGGGCTGGTGGCGAGCGCTCAGAGCCCGGAGCGCATCGCGCGTTTCGCCGGGAGCGTCGATCGCACGATCTACACGCCGGGATCGCGCCTCGGTCGCGCGCTCTCGCTCATGCCGTCACTCGACGCGCCGCCTGCCGGGAGCGACGACGAGGGCACCCGCGATCGCGCCGTCGCGACGGCGTCCGCGCTGCTCTCGCTGGCCGGTGTCGACGCGGATCCGGTGCGCAGCCCCGAGCACGTGCTCGTCTCGAACGTGCTCCTCGACGCGTGGCGCGCAGGTCGCTCGCTCGATCCCGGCGCGCTGCTCCGCGCGATCCAGTCGCCCCCGTTCGATCGACTCGGAGTGATGGATCTCGACTCGGTCATCGCGCCGCGCGCGAGGCAGGAGATCGCGGTGAGCCTCAACGCGGCGCTCGCGTCGCCGTCGATGGCCGGGTTCCTCGAGGGCGAGCCGCTCGACGTGCAGTCGCTGCTCTTCACGCGTGAAGGCAAGCCGCGCCTGTCGGTGCTCTCGATCGCACACCTCGCGGACGCCGAGCGCATGTTCTTCGTCACCGCGCTGCTCGGCGAGGTGCTCGCGTGGATGCGCGCGCAGCCGGGCACGCAGTCGCTCCGCGCGCTGCTCTACATGGACGAGATCGCGGGGTTCTTCCCGCCGGTCGCGAGCCCGCCGAGCAAGGCGCCGATGCTCACGCTGCTCAAGCAGGCGCGCGCGTTCGGCCTCGGGGTGGTGCTCGCGACGCAGAACCCGGTCGACCTCGACTACAAAGGCCTGAGCAACGCGGGCACCTGGATGCTCGGTCGCCTGCAGACCGAGCGCGACAAGCTGCGCGTGCTCGACGGGCTCGAGGGCGTCGCGGCGAGCACCGGCGCGGGGCTCGATCGCGCGCGGATCGACACGATGCTGTCGTCGCTCGCGCCGCGTACGTTCCTCCTCCACGACATCCACGCGGGCGGTGGACCGAAGCTGTTCACGACGCGCTGGGCGCTCTCGTACTTGCGTGGACCGCTCTCGCGCGAGCACTTCCGCGCGCTCGCGTCCGCTGCGCCCGCGGCACCGATCGCGAGCCTGCCGCCGGCCGTCGCGGGTCGTCCGGTGCTCTCGGCGGACGTCCGCGAGTCGTTCGTGATGCGCGCCGACCTTCCGGCGCCGCGCGCGTATCGCCCGGGCGTCGCGGTGCGCGCGAGCGTGCACTACGCCGACGCGAAGCTCGGCGTCGACGCGTGGCTCGAGCCGCACCTGATCGCGCCGCTCGGTGACGAAGGGCCGCGCTGGGCCGAGGCATGGGTGCTCGCGACGCCGCTGCCCGAGTCGCGCGATCCCCAGCCTGGTGTGCCGTTTGCGACGCTGCCCGCATCGGCCGCGCGCGCGAAGACGTGGGATGCGTGGACGAAGCAGGCCGCGACGCACGTCCTCCGCGATCGCCCGCTGACCGTGCTCTTCGCGCCCGACCTGGGCACGAGCTCGCACCCCGGCGAGCCGCGCGAGTCGTTCCTCGCGCGCATCCGCATGGACGCGCAGCGCGCGCGTGGCGAAGAAGACCGCGAGATCGAGCAGAAGTGGAGCGCGAAGATCGACAAGGCGCGCGACAAGCTGAGCACCGCGGAGCGAAGGCTCTCGGACGCGAAGCTCGCGCGCGATGCCGAGGTCGTCGACGCGGGCGCGAGCGTGCTCGGTGCGATGCTCGGCGGAGGCTCGGTGGCGCGCAGCGCGCGCAGCGCAGCGCGGCGGACCGCACAGTCTGCAGAGCGGCGCGCGCGCGCCGAAGAAGCGGTGCAGAGCGCGCGGCTCGCGCTGGAGCACCTCGAGCGCGACTACCTCGCGGCGAAGCTCGAGATCGCGCGGCGCTGGGATCCCGGCGCGCTGCGTGTCGAAGAGCGCCGCGTCGCCGCGAAGAAGAGCGCGATCAAGATCGAGCGCTGCGAGCTCGTCTGGGTGCCCTCCCCGTCGTGAGCTTGCCCGACGCGTGACCAGCTGGTAGCCTCGCGCCCCTTCCGGAGAACCCTGATGGCCCGCGTCACCGTCGAAGATTGCCTGCAGAACGAGGACAACCGGTTCGCGCTCGTCCTCCTCGCCTCCCAGCGTGCCCGCCAGATCATGAAGGGCGCGCCCGCGCTGGTGCAGAGCAAGAATCGCCCGGCGGTGACCGCGCTGCGTGAGATCGCGTCGACGCGCGTGCACTGGAACCGCCGCGTGCACGAGGTCGTCGAGGAGTTCATCACCGAGCGCAAGGCCGCCGAGAACTCGCGCGGGTGAGCTTCGGGAGGGGTCTTGGAAGACCCCCTCCCCCCGACCGGCAAAGCCGGATCGGGGCCCCCCACCCCAAACGCTGCGGCAACGCGGCTGGGTGGGCGCTCGAGCGCAGGCCCGCTGAGCGCGAGACGAGCCGCCGCTATCCGATGCGCTCGATCTTCTCGCGCGCCCCGAGCCGGTAGAAGCGCCGCAGCTCGCGCGTGAGCCCGTCGAGATCGCCGCGATCGATCCTCGCTGCCTCGAGCTCGCGCGCGTAACGCGACGCGAGCCGCACGGCCGCACGATATCGATCGCCGCGCTCGCTGCCCGCAGGGTCGAGGAACCTCGCACCCGTGAACAGCCGCTCGCGCAGCCGCCGGCTGCGATCACGGAGCGCGATCAGCGCCGCGCCACGGCCCCTCATCGGATGCGCGAGCTCTTCGAGCGGCGCGAGCACGCCGAGCGCCCATTTGTCGATCTCCGCCTGCAGCTCGAGCTCCAGCTCGCTCACCGCGATCTCGTGGTCCGCGCGGAACGCGAGGTACACGAAGTGACTGACGCCCTCGGTCGCGAGGCACGCGCCTCGGAACCGCGCACCGTCCGCCATCCACGCGTCGCCCGCGAGGGCACGCGCGCCTGGCTCGACGAAGAGCGCGACGCGCGCGCCGCTCTCGTCGGGCACGACGAACAGGACCTCGCCGCGTCGCATCGCGTCGTCGCCGCCGAGCGAGCGCGCCGTCTCTTCGTCACAGACGAAGTCCTCGACGTCGACCTCGAGCTCGACGTCGTAGAGCGTCGCGAGCCTGTGCTGGATACGCGTCAGCATCAGTGCAGCGTCGATCCACCCGAGCCCCCGCCGTGGCCGCGCGTCGGGTACACGCCCTCGCGCGTCAGCCGCGCCGCGAGCCTGGGCGAGCCGGTGCGACGCCAGCGGTCGTAGAGCTTCACGATGTCCTGCGGCGTGCGCAGCGTCGTCGTCTCGCGGACCTCCTCGAGCAGCTCCGCGAACGTCGCGAACCGCCGCGAGAGATCGCGATAGACGTCGATCCGCACGGCCTCGTTCGCGCTCTGCACCGCGAGCACGCCGGCGCTCTCGTACGCACCGCCGCCCATCGTGTGCACGTAGCCGGCGCTCAGCCCGCGCCCCTCGATGTGATCGCGGAAGAGCCCGGCGAGACAGAGCGCGTCGTCGCCCAGCGCGCGGTACAGCCGGAGCCGCTCGATGCCCTGCGCTTCGCGCGCGTCCTTCAGCTGCAGCGCGAGCGGGCGGAGCCCTGGCGCACGGCGCCGCCCGAGCCCCATCGCCGCGAGCAGCTCGACGAGGTAGGCGCGGGTCTCCTCGGGCGCGTCGATCCGGTGGCGACCCAGCGCATCGTCCAGCCGCTCACGAAACCAGAACCGCAGGTCGGCGAACGTCTCGATCACGGTGCTCACCTCCGAGGCTTCTGCCGAGAAAATCTACGGCACGGAGGCGGCGGCGCGAAGAATTCCCCAAGTGTTCCGGTGGTTTCCGGAATGTCTCCGGCGCGTCGTCGGCAGCCGCGCGCCGCGAGTGCCAACGCGCCGCCACGAACCGGCGCAACCGCACGGAATCATTGGCGTCCGCAGCGTCGCGAGAAAATCGCGAGGGGCCATCTTGACCGTTGCAGGGCCCAGGTTAGGTTCCCGGCCCGCTGTCAGCACTCGCCGGGTGCGAGTGCTAACGAAGTGCAAATCGGACCCCCAAGGAGGGCTCAGACATGGCGATTCGTCCCCTGCACGACCGCGTGCTCATCCAGCGCGTGAAGGAAGAGGAGAAGACCAAGGGCGGGATCATCATCCCCGACACGGCGAAGGAAAAGCCGGTCGAGGGCAAGGTGATCGCCGTCGGCAGCGGCAAGATCCTCGAGGACGGCTCGGTCCGGAAGCTCGAGGTCAAGCCCGGCGATCGCGTCCTCTTCGGCAAGTACAGCGGCCAGGAGATCAAGGTCGACGGCCAGGAGATGGTGATCCTCCGCGAAGACGACATCGTCGGCATCGTGGAGTGATCTCGAAAGACTGACTTCAGCGGAAGACGGAGACGAAGAACATGGCAGCCAAGGAAATTCTCTACGATACGACCGCGCGCGACCGCATTCTCGCCGGCGTCAACACGCTCGCGAACGCGGTGAAGGTCACGCTGGGCCCCAAGGGCCGCAACGTCGTCATCGAGAAGAGCTTCGGCGCTCCGACGGTCACGAAGGACGGCGTGACGGTCGCGAAGGAGATCGAGCTCGCGGACAAGTTCGAGAACATGGGCGCGCAGATGGTGCGCGAGGTCGCCAGCAAGACGTCGGACGTCGCGGGTGACGGCACCACGACGGCGACCGTGCTCGCGCAGGCGGTCTACCGCGAGGGCTCGAAGATGGTGGCCGCGGGCCACAACCCGATGGAGCTCAAGCGCGGCATCGACGCGGCCGTCGCGGCGATCACCGAGGAGCTGAAGAAGCTCTCGAAGCCGACGAAGGACCCGAAGGAGATCGCGCAGGTCGGCACGATCTCGGCGAACGGCGACGAGACGATCGGCAAGATCCTCGCCGAGGCGATGGAGAAGGTCGGCAAGGAAGGCGTCATCACGGTCGAGGAGGCGAAGGGCCTCGAGACCACGCTCGACGTCGTCGAGGGCATGCAGTTCGACCGCGGCTACCTGTCGCCCTACTTCGTGACGGATCCGGAGCGCATGGAGGCGATCCTCGAGGACGCCTACATCCTGATCTCCGAGAAGAAGATCTCGAACATGAAGGACCTCCTCCCGGTCCTCGAGGCGATCGCGCGTCAGCAGAAGCCGCTCCTCATCCTCTCGGAGGACGTCGAGGGCGAGGCGCTCGCGACGCTCGTCGTGAACAAGCTCCGCGGCACGCTACACGTCGCGGCGGTGAAGGCGCCGGGCTTCGGCGATCGCCGCAAGGAGATGCTGAAGGACATCGCCATCCTGACGGGTGGTGAGGTCGTCAGCGAGGAGCTCGGGATCAAGCTCGAGAACGTGACCCTGAACGATCTCGGCCGCGCGAAGCGCGTCCGGATCGACAAGGAGAACACGACGATCGTCGACGGCGTGGGCGCGAAGGACGCGATCAAGGGCCGCATCGAGACGATCAAGAAGCAGATCGAGGACACGACGAGCGACTACGATCGCGAGAAGCTCCAGGAGCGCCTCGCGAAGCTCGTCGGCGGCGTCGCGGTCATCAAGGTCGGCGCGGCGACCGAGGTCGAGATGAAGGAGAAGAAGGCGCGCGTCGAGGACGCGCTCCACGCGACCCGCGCGGCCGTCGAGGAGGGCATCGTCCCCGGCGGTGGCGTGGCGCTCCTTCGCGCGCAGTCGGCGCTCGACGGCCTCAAGCTCAGCGACGAGCAGGCGGTCGGCGTGCGCATCGTGCGCCGCGCGATCGAGGAGCCCCTGCGCCAGATCTCGGCGAACGCGGGCGTCGAGGGCTCGATCGTCGTCGACAAGGTCAAGAACGGCAAGGGCGGCTTCGGCTACAACGCCGCGCGCGACTCGTACGAGGACCTGATCTCGGCCGGCGTCATCGACCCGACGAAGGTCGTCCGCACCGCGCTGCAGAACGCGTCGTCGGTCGCGAGCCTCATGCTCACGACCGAGGCGCTCATCGCCGAGCTCCCGAAGGAGGAGAAGGCGGCGGCGGGCGGCGGTCACGCGCACGGCCCCGGCGGCATGGATTTCTGATCCACCGCTGACGCGCTGAACGAAGAAGGCCGCGCTCTCCTCGGAGGGCGCGGCCTTCGTCTTTCCGGGGCGGGAGTCGAGAGGGGAGGCGCGCAGCCTCCCCCGGGCCAGCTCAGTAACGGCGGAGGAGACGCAGCATCGACGCGATGCGATCGGCGGCCTCGGCGCGCTGATCGTTCGCGATCTCGCCGAGGAGCGTCTCGAGGCTCGCGCGCGCCTGGGCGAACGCGTCGCGCATCGAGCGCTGCTCGCGCTCCGACTGCGTGATGCGGCCCTCGAGGACCATCAGCTGCGCGTCTCGATCACCGAGCGTCTGGTGCAGGCGGCGCAGATCGGCGTCGCGCTCGGCGGAGCCGCCGTTCTGCTCGGCGTGTCGGCGCGCCTGGCGCTCTTGCTCGAGCTCGCGCTCGAAGCGCACCGCGCGCTCTTCCGCCATCAGCACGCGCTGCACGAGCTCGCGCTCGTCGCCGGGCGCCTCGCCGGACTTCATGCGCTCGAGCGCGCGCAGGCGATCGTCGCGATCCTGGAGCTGCGCGGTGAGCGAGCGGAGCATGAGCTCGCGATCTTCGGCCTCGCGCTGCAGGTCGCGCAGCTGCTCGCGAAGGCGCGCGTCGCTCGCGGGCGCGGCCGCCGCGACGGCGCCGGTGTCGAGCCCGCTGGCGATCGACGAGAGGATCTGGCGCGCCTCTGCGAGCGCGCGGCGCGTCTCTTCGTGCTCGCGGGCGAGGCGCTCTCTCGCGCGCTCGGAGTCGGCGATGCGCGCGTCACGCGCCTCGAGCTCGCGCCGTTCTTCGTCGGCGCGCACCTCTGCCACGGCGCGCGCGGACGCGAGCTGGTCGCGCAGCTCCGCGACCGCGCCGTCGAGCTCGCGGATGCGGCGCTCGAGACCGTCGCGTCGTGCCGATGCGCTCGCGAGCTCGCTCTGCACGCGACCGACCAGCGCGTCGCGCGTCGACAGGCGCACCGCGAGATCCGCAGCACGCGTCGCTTCTGCATCTGCGCGCGATGCGGCTTCCTGCGCGCGCTGCGTCCATACGCCGACCGACGCGCCGAGCACCTCGACGCGCTGGCGGAGGTCGTGGAGCTCGGGGCTCTCGATCGGCGCGGCGACCGGCGCCGGCGTCGCGGCGAGACGCGCCTGGGCGTCGCGCACCGCGGCTTCGGCATCCGCGAGGCGCCACACGATCCCGTCGCGCTCGCCGCGCAGCACCGCGAGCTCTCGCGAGTGCGCGTCGGCCGCGGCGCGTGCCGTCGCGAGCTCACGACCGCGGGCCTCGGTGTCCGCGAGCGCGCGCGTCGCTTCGTCGGCGAGCTGTCCGAGCCGTGCCTCGAGCTCGGCGCGCTGCGTGGTCGCGTCGTTGCGCGCGGCGCGCGCCTCGTCCTCCGCCTTCGCGAGCTCGCGCGCGAGCCGACGCTGCTCGCCCTGGGCCTCGACCGCGTGCTCGCGCGCCTTCAGCAGCGCGCCGTACAGACGCCCTTCCCGCTGCGACGCCTCGGCCTCGAGCTCGCGCAGTCGATCCAGCGCGCCCGGCTCGATCGCGATCGGCGAGGACGGCGGCGCGCCCTGCGCGCGCACGATCGCGAGCTCGACCTGCTCTCGCGCGTTCTCGAGATCGCGCTCCAGCTCGCGCGTGCGCAGCCGCGCCGACGCGACGTCGTCCTGCGAGAGCGCGAGCCGCGCCTCGGCGAGCCGCCGCAGCTCCTCGGTCTCCGCGAGGCGCGACGACAGGCCGCGCATCGTGCCCTGCGCGAACGCGATGTCGCGCGACGCCTGCTCGCGCTCCGTCTCTCGAGCGCGACGGCACTGCTCGAGCTCGGCGCGCACCTGATCGAGCCGGTAGCCCGCTTCCACGACCGCCGCCTCGGCGTCGACCGCGCGACGCCGCGCCGCCTCGAGCGCCGCGCGCAGCTCCGCATCGTCGCGACCGCCGCCACCGCCCGGCGGCGTCGGGCCCGTCGCTCCGCGCTGCGCGCGCGCCTCGACCAGCTCCTCGACGAGATCGCGCACCAGCACGCCGCGCCGCTCGACCTCGCCGCGCAGATCGGTCAGCTCGCGCGCCCGCTCCGCGAGCGACGCTTCGACGCGCGCGTAGTCCTCGTCGACCGTCTCGACCTTCGCGAGCGCTGCGATCTCGCCCTTCGCGGCCTCGAGCTCCTGGGTCAGCGCGTCGGCGCGCGCGCGCGCCTCGTCGAGCTTCTGCGCGCCCCGCGAGATCTCGCGCTGCGCCTGATCGAGACGACGCTCGGCGTGCTCACCGCGCGCACGCAGCGCCTCGACCTCGCGCTCCAGCTCGCTCGCGCGCTCACCCGCGCGACCGACGTCCTCCTGGCGATCGCGCAGCTGCGCCTCGAGCTGCGCCAGGCGCGCCTGCAGCTGCAGGTCCTCGCGCGGCGCACGCTCCGCCTCGCGCGGACGCTCGACGACGGCGCGCTCGCGGCTCGCGCTCGAGGGCACCTGCACGATCGAATAGGGATCGAGCACGACCTCGCGCGCCGCGCACAGCGCGATGTGACGCGCTGCTTCCTCGCCGCTCCCGCCGAGCAGCGACCCGTCGAACGTCACCTCGAGCTCGCGCGACTGCGGCGCGTAGTCGACGACCGACCAACCCGCGAAGGGCGCCTGCCCGAGCATCCGCACCCACTCGAACCGGCGCGACAGCAGATCGTAGAGCGCGCCGTAGTCGATCCCGTCCTCGCGCTCTTCCGCGCCGACGACGAGCACACCGCGCGGCGTGAGCCACTCCGCCATCTCGCCGATGCGCTCCGGCGCGGGAAGCCCGGCCCAGAGCAGGTCGGGGACCAGCACGAGGTCCCACGACCGCGCGTCCTGCGCCGACGGCCAGGGCCGAGGCAGGATGCGACCGCCGCGACGGGTCCCGCGGGTACGGGTCCGCGGTGAGACGACCTCGACCGAGCGCGCCACGCTCGAAAGACGCTCGGGGACTGCGCTCGCGGCGTCGCCGACGAAGAGCACGCGACGTCGCGCGGCGAGCTCCTCGACGTAGACCGCGAGGGCGAGATCGGCGTGCTCGCGCGCGCTCTCCGGGATGATCCTGGGCATGTGGGGGGCCGCACTATATCAGCCTCGTCGAGCGTCGGAGCGCTTCCGTCGCGCGCGCGGGTCCCGGTCGGGAGAGCGGGTGCTAGATTCCCGGCGTGCCTCCGTCCCAGGCCGCGACGGCGGCCTCTCGCTACCTCGCCCGCCTCCGCGCGCGCGCCACGCTCCTGCTCGCCGCGCGCGCCGTCGCTGCGGCGCTCGGGACGGCGACGGCGGTGCTGGCGATCGGGGCGTGGATCGCGGGGCCGCTCGCCGCGTCCGCGATCGTGATCCTGGTGTGGTCGTGCGCGATCGTCGGCGCGGCGGTCGCTGGCGGGCTCGCGATCGCACCGGCGCGCGCCCTCGCGGGGAGCGGCGCGGCGCGGCTCGTCGCCTCGATGCGGCCCGAGCTGGTCTCGCCGCTGCGCACGGCGTTCGAGCTGAGCGCGGCGCCGGTCGCGGCCGGCGCGTCGAGCGAGCTCGTCGCCGCGCACGCCCAGCGTCTGGGCGCCGAGATCGCGCGGGTGCCCGCCGATCGTGTGGTGCCCGCCGGGCGCTGGCTGCGACATCCGACGGTGATCGGCGGCGCCGTCGCGCTCGGGATCGCGGCGGGCGTCGTGCTCGGTGTCGATCGCGCGGCGGCGGGCGCGTGGGCGCTCGTGCATCCGGGCGAGCAGGACGCGGAAGGAACGCGCGTCGCGGCCGCGCTCGAGGCGGTGCAGGCGCGCCTCGTGTTCCCGGGGTACCTCGGGCGCGGCGCGACGGTGATCGCCGATCCTTCGCGCCTCGAGCTCCCGCTCGGCACCAGCGTCGAGCTCTCGGGGCGCGCCCGCTTCGACGCCACCGCGGCGACGCTCGACGCGGCGGGCACCGAGGTCGCGATGGAGCGCGACGGCGAGCGCTGGGTCGCGCGATTCCTCGTGCGCACCGATGGCCCGCTGAGCATTCGCCTGCGCGCCGACGACGGTCGCTGGGCGCGCGACGCGACGGTGCGCTCGATCCACGTGCTCCCCGACGAGACGCCGCGCGTCTCGATGCTCTCGCCCGCCGAGGACGCGATCGTCGAGGGCACCGAGACGCTCACCGTGCTCTTCGAAGCGCACGACGACGTCGGCGTCGCCGCCGTGGATCTCGTGGTGAAGGGCGCCGACGGTCGCGAGCAGCGACGCCGCATCGCGACGCCCGAGGCGGGTCGCACCGAGCTCACCGGCGACGATCAGCTCGCGCTCGGCGATCTCGGCGCGTCACCGGGCGATCGCGTCGAGGTGTGGATCGAAGCGAGCGACGGCGACGACGTCAGTGGACCGCACGTCGGGCGCTCGGAGACGCGCACGCTCACGCTCGCGTCCGAGGCGACGCGGCGCGACGAGTCCCTCGGTGCGCTCCAGGAGCTCGTCGATCTCGCGGTGAGCACGCTCGCCGATCGCCTCGAGCTACCGGTGACCGACCAGGAGGCACAAGCGCGCGCTCGCTTCGACTCGCTGCGCGGCGTCACCGAGCGTCTGCTCTTCTCGCTCGACGGATTCGCGTCGCGCGCGCGCTCCGGCGAGACGCGCCGCACCGACGCGGCGCTCTACGGCGAGGCGAGCACGCGCATCCGGCGCTTGCTGTTCGAAGAGATGCGCGCGCACGTCCCGAACGTCGGCGCGCTCGCGTTGCGGCAGCGCATCGACGCGCGCTCGGTCACCGAGCTCGAGGACGACGTGCTGCTCCTCGCCGATCTGCTGACGCGCGCGCGCATCGAGGACGCGGCGGCGATCGCCCGCGAGCTCGAGTCGCTGCGCCGCGAGATCGCCTCGCTGCTCCGCGAGCTCCAGCGCGCCGACACGCCCGAGGCGCGCGCCGCGCTGCTCGCCGCGATCGCGCGCGCCCAGCAGCGGCTCGAGGATCTGCGCGCCCGCATGTCGCGTCTCGGCACCGCGGTGCCGCAAGAGTTCGCGAACGCGCAGGAGGCCGAGGCGCGCGAGACCCAGCAGGCGCTCGAGCAGCTGCGCGAGTCGGTCGAGCGCGGCGACCTCGACGCCGCGAGCCAGGCCCTCACGCGCCTCGAGCAAGAGATCGACGCGCTCGCGCGCGCGCTCGGCGCGAGCGAGGAGAGCTTCGGCGAGGAGCGCTTCGGCCCGCGCGATCAAGCGCTCGCCGACGCGCTCGATCGCCTCCACGGGCTCGAGGGCGAGCAGCGCGAGCTCGCGCGCCGCACCACCGACGTGCGGGGATCCGCGGCGCGCCGCGCCCTCGAAGCCGCGGGCGCGCGCGGCGAAGAAGCAGCACGCCGTCTCGCGGGACGCGCGCGCGAAGTGCGCGAGGCGCTCTCGCCGATCGATCGCGAGCGCCTCACCTCGCTCGAGCGCGACTCGTTCGACGCCATCCAGCAGCGCATCCGCGACGCCGAGGACGCGCTCTCGACCGGCGATCTCGGCGAGGCCAGCCGCATGGTCGCGAGCGCCGAGGAGCAGCTCGGCGATCTCTCGCGCGACCTCGCGCTCGACGCGATGATGTTCCCCGGCCACGAGGGCCAGACCTCGCGCGCCGCGCATGCTGCGCAGCAAGCCGAGCGACGCCTCTCGGAGCTGCGCGCGTCGCTCGACGAGGCGCTGCCCGACCTCGGCGATCACCTCGGCGACGGCGAGCGCGGACAGCTCTCGGGCGACGCGCCGCGACAGCGCACCGCGCGCGGCGCGGCGGGCGATCTCGCCGAGGCGTTCGAAGCGGGCCCCGACGGTCAGCCGCTCTCGCCTGATGCCGCCGAGCAGCTCGGCGAGATCGCGCGCCTCATGGAGGAAGGCGCGCGCGGGCTCGATCGCGGCGATCCCGCGACCGCGTCGCGCGCCCAGGAAGAAGCGGCGCGGCGCCTCACCGAGCTGCGCGAGCAGATCGAGCAGGACATGCAGCGCTCGAGCGGCGGCGGTGGAGGCGGCGACGACGGCAGCGCGGCCCCCGATTTCCGGCGCCGCGTGCAGATCCACGATCCGAATCAGTTCGAGGGGCCCATGGATCTCCGCAGGCGGCTGCTGGATGCCATGGGCGAGTCGCCGCCCCAGGGATACGAGGACTCGGTGCAGCGCTACTACGAAGGGCTCCTGCGATGAAGCTGCGCGCGCTCGCGATCGCGTTCTCGCTGTCGGTGCTCGCGCCCTCGCTGGCGCACGCGCTCCCGCCGGGCGCCGATGGTGCGCGCCTGCGCGACGCGGCGATCGCGATCGACGAGGTGCGCATCGAGGAGGCCGAGCCGATCCTCGCGTCGCTCGCGACGACCTATCCCGACGATCCCGACGTGCGCTGGGAGCGCGCGATGCTGCGCTTCGTGCGCGGCGACTACGCGGGCGCGGCGCGCGACGGCGCGGCCTCGGTGGTGCGCGCGACGCACCTGCGCTCGGCCGAGGAGCGCGTCGAGATCTACCGGCTCATGTGGGCGACGCGCGAGGTCACGCGCCGCCAGGTCGAGCAGCGCTCGGAGGACGGTCGCTACGTCGTGCGCTTCGCGCCGGGCCCCGATCGGGTGCTCGCCGAGTACGCGATCGAGACGATGCGCGCCGCCGACGAGGCGATGCAGCGCGAGCTCGGCGTGCGTGTGCCCGGCCCGATCCGCGTCGAGATCTACCCGACCGCCGCGACGCTCTCGGAGGTGTCGAGCCTCTCCGTCGAGGAGATCGAGCGCACCGGCACCATCGCGCTCTGCAAGTGGGATCGCCTGATGATCACCAGCCCGCGCGCGCTGGTGCGCGGCTATCCGTGGGCCGACACGCTGGGCCACGAATTCGTGCACATGGTGCTCTCGCGCGCGTCGCGCGATCGCGCGCCGGTGTGGATGCAGGAGGGCGTCGCGCGCTTCCTCGAGCGCACGTGGCGCGGTGGTGAGCCCGCGGTGCGGCTCGATCCCGCCAGCGACTTCCTGTTGCGCCGCGCGGTGCAGGAGAACCAGCTGCTCTCGTTCGATCGGCTGCATCCGTCGATCGCGATGCTCCCGAGCGCCGAGGACGCCGCGCTCGCGTTCGCGCAGGTCTCGACGTTCGTCGAGCGATTCCGTCGCGTGCACGGGCGCGATGGATTGCGACGCGTCGTGCAGCTCGTCGCCGACGGGACCGACGCGCGCGCCGCGTTCGCCGAGGTCGCGGACACCAGCTGGGACGAGCTCGAGCGCGCGTGGCGCGCCGAGCTGCGCGAGCGCCCGGAAGCGCAAGGGCCGGCGCCCGCGCTCGCGCGACCGGTGTTCCGCCACGGCGAGGCTGAGCTCGACGACACGCAGGAGGTGCGCGTCGAGACCGCGCGCCGTCACCTGCGCATCGGCGATCTCCTGTGGTCGCGCCAGCGCCCGCTCGCCGCGTCGCACGAGTACGACCGCGCGTGGCAGAACGCCGAGGGCGATCCGATCGTCGGCAGCCGCCTCGCGCGCGCTTCGCTCGCGGGCGGCGCGCCCGACCGCGCGATCGCCGTGCTCACGCCGCTCACCGAGCGCTGGCCCGATCACGAGCCGCTCTGGGCGGTGCTCGGCTCGGCGCACCTCGCGCGCGGCGAGCACGAGCAAGCGCGCGCCGCGAGCCTCGAGGCTCTGCGCCTCAACCCGTTCGATCCCCAGCCGCACTGCGATCTCGCGCAGGTCGCGACCAGCGAGAGCGAGCGGACGCGCGAGAACGGAATGTGCCGCGACCTGCAGGGGTCGCGGTAACCAGCTAGACACGCCAGTGGTGGAGATCGACGTGGACGGGACCAGCCCCGCTGAGAGCGCAGCCGCGCAGCGCCCCGAGGTGACCGATGTCGAGCGCGTGGAGCGCCTCGCCGATGCGCGACGTCGCCTCGTCGCCGAGGTGAAGAAGCGCATCGTCGGCCAGGACGACGTCATCGAGCTGATGCTGATCTCGCTCTTCGCGCGCGGGCACGGGCTCTTCGTCGGCGTGCCGGGGCTCGCGAAGACGCTGCTCATCTCGACGCTCGCCGAGGTGCTCTCGCTGCGCTCGAGCCGCATCCAGTTCACGCCGGATCTGATGCCGACCGACATCACCGGCACCGACGTGCTCGAGGAAGACCCCGCGAGCGGCGAGCGACGCTTCCGCTTCGTGCCGGGCCCGGTGTTCACGAACGTCCTGCTCGCCGACGAGATCAACCGCACGCCGCCGAAGACCCAGGCCGCGCTGCTCCAGGCCATGGCCGAGGGGCGCGTCACCGCGGGCGGCAAGACCTACCCGCTCGAGCTGCCGTACCTCGTGTTCGCGACGCAGAACCCGATCGAGCAGGAGGGCACGTACCCGCTGCCCGAGGCGCAGCTCGATCGCTTCCTCTTCCAGATCGACGTCGGCTATCCGAGCGCCGACGAAGAGATGGAGATCGTGCGCCGCACCACCGCGCCGATCGGCGAGCCGCCGACCGCCGTGCTCACGCAGGCGGAGATCCTCGACCTCCAGGCGCTCGTTCCGCGCGTGCCGGTCGCGCCGCACGTCATCGAGCACGCCGTGAAGCTCGTGCGGCTCTCGCGCCCCGAGGAGAGCGGCGCGCCCGACTTCGTGAAGAGCTACGTCGCCTTCGGCGCCGGTCCGCGCGCCTCGCAGGCGCTGGTGATCGGCGCGAAGGCGCGCGCGGTGCTCGACGGGCGCTTCGCCGCCGAGGTCGAAGACGTGCGCGCGCTCGCGACACCCGTGCTGCGCCACCGCATCGTCCCGAGCTTCCGCGCCGAGGCCGAGGGCGTGCGCGCCGCGGATCTCGTGCAGCGCCTGCTCGAGGCGACGCGCGCCTGATGTCCGGCGAGCGACAGGTGCTCGATCCCGCGATCCGCGCGCGGATCGCGAACCTCTCGCTCAAGGCGCGCCGCGCGGTCGAGGGCGTGCTCTCGGGCGTGCATCGCTCGCCGCACCGCGGCGCGAGCGTGGTGTTCGTCGAGCACCGCGAGTACCGCCCCGGCGACGATCTCCGCCTCCTCGACTGGCGCGCCTACGCGCGCAGCGATCGCCACACGATCAAGCGCTTCGAGCAGGAGACCCAGCTCCGCGCGACGCTCGTGCTCGACAGCTCCGCCTCGATGGACTTCCGGGGCGCGACGGACGAAGGCCCGAGCAAGTCCGAGCAGGCCGCGACGCTCCTCGCCGCGCTCGGGCTCGTGCTGGTGCGTCAGGGCGACGCCGCGGGCGTGGTGCGCTTCGCGCGCGACGTCATCGCGAGCCTGCCCGCGCGCTCGCGCCCCGCGCACCTCGAGCTGGTCCTCGGCGAGCTCGCGACCCCGGTCGAGAAGGAAGCGAGCACCGATCTGCAAGCCGCGCTCACCGCCGCGGCGGAGCGCGCGGGACGTCGCGGCGTGGTCGCCATCGCCAGCGATCTGCTCGACTTCGGCGACCACGCGCTCACGCCGATCGATCAGCTGGTGCACCGCGGGCACGAGGTCTGGGTGTTCCAGGTCATGCACCCCGAGGAGCTCGAGCTCCCGTTCGACGGCCCCACGCGCTTCCACGGGCTCGAGGGCGAGGTCCCGCTCGACGTCGATCCGACCGCGCTGCGCGAGGGGTATCTCCGCGAGCTGCAGGCGTTCCTCGACACGTGCCGCGCGCGCTGCACCGCCGCCGGCGCGCGTTATCGCCTCGTGCGCACCGACGAGCCCGTCGAGCGCGTGCTCGCCGAGGTGCTCGCCGCGCCGGGGAGACGTCGCTGATGGGCTTCGCCGCGCCCTGGGCGCTGCTCGGGCTGCTCGCGGTCGCCGTGCCGATCGTCGCGCACCTCTTGCGTCGGCGCGACGTGCCGGTGCGTGCGCTGCCGACCATCGCGCTGCTGCGCAAGGCCGACGTCGCGAGCCGGCGCCGCGTGCGGGTCGTCGATCATCTGCTGCTCGCGTCGCGCATCGCGCTCGTCGCGCTCGCGGCGCTCGCGCTCGCCGCGCCGTTCGCCAGCGCGACGCTCGCGTGGGGCGACGGGCGCCAGGCGAGCGTCGCGATCGTGATCGACGACTCGATGTCGATGTCGCGCACGGCGGGCAGGGCCACGCTCGTCGATGCCGCGGTCGATCGCGCGCGCGAGGTGATCGGCGCGCTGCCGGCGGAGTCCGAGGTCGTGCTCGTCCTCGCGGGCGACGCGCCGCGCCTGCTCGCGCCGCGGACCGACGATCTCGCCCTCGCCCGCTCGCGCCTCGACGGCGTGCGCGCCGGCGGCGCGCGCGGGACCGACCTCGCGGGCGCCGTCGAGCTCGCCACGCGTCAGCTCGCGGGCGCGCGCCATCCGCTGCGGCGCGTGCTCGTGCTCTCCGATCACGCGCAGCACGCGAGCGAAGGCGAGCCGATCGCCGCGCGCGACGTGACCATCGAGAACGAGCGCATCGGGCCCGACGAAGGCGCCCCGAACCTCGCGCTCGTCTCCGCGCTCGCGACGCCCGATCCCACCACGCCCGGGCAGCTCGCGATCGCCGTCGAGGTGCGCTCGTTCGGAGGCGTCCCCGCGGAGCGCGTGCCGCTCGTGGTCCGTCGCGGCGCGAGCGAGCTGGCGCGCGGCGACGTCGCGCTCACCGAGCGAGGCGGACGCACCACGCTGCACGTCGACGCGCCCACCGGCAGCGATCCCACCGCCGAGGTCGCGCTGGTGCCGAGCGAGCCCGACGCGCTGCCGCTGGACGATCGCCGCGGCGTGCTGCTTCGTCCGGCGTCCGCTCCGCGCGTGCTGATGGTCGACGGAGATCCCCAGATGCTCGGCCGGCGTCGCCTCGGCGGAGGCGGCGAGGAGGTGCGCTTCCTCGCGCAGGCGCTCTCGCTCGCGCCGCGCGCCGAAGGTGGGTTCGTGCAGCGCGCGGTCGACCCCGACACGTTCCTCGGGACGAGCCTCGACGACGTCGACGTCGTGGTGCTCGCGAACGTCGAGCTGCGCGGCGGAGGCGCGCTCGCGACGAAGATCACGGAGCACGTCGCGCGCGGCGGCGGGCTGCTCGTCGCGGCGGGCGATCGGGTGCAGCCCGGGGCGTGGGCGCGCCTCGAGTCGGTGCTCCCGGCGCGCGTCGTCGCGGCGACGACCGGCGAGGTCGTCGGGATGAGGCGCGGGGAGGCACCGAGCGCGCTCCTACCCGCCGGTGCGACAGGCCTCGAGGCGGTGCGCGCGACGCAGCGGCTCGCGATGGAGCCCCACGCGGGCGCCGAGGTGCTGCTCGCGTGGCCCGACGGAACGCCGGCGCTGGTGCTCGACCCGGCGCGCCGCGTCGCGATCCTCGGCACCACGCTCGACGACGCGTGGAGCGATCTCCCGTATCGCCCCGGGTTCCTGCCGCTCGCGGTGCGCCTGGTGCGCGCGCTCGCGCCGCCGGGGAGCATGCCCGACGTCCCGTTCGCGCCGGGTCACGCGCCCGAGCTGCGCGCCCCGCCCGGCGCGACCGAGCTGGTGCTGATCGCGCCGAGCGGACGTCTGATCGAGCACGACGAGGCGGAGCTCGCGCGGCCGATCGATCTGAACGCGATCGACGAGGCCGGGGCCTGGCGCGTGCAGGTCTCGACCGACGAGCGCACGCGCGAGGAAGCGCCGCGCTCCGCGTTCGTCATCGCGCCGCCCGACGCCGAGAGCGACCTGACGCCGCGCGCGCTCGCGAGCGACGACGAAGAAGGCGCGCGCGAGGACGGCGTCGCGCGGAGCACGACCCGCACGGTGGTGCGTCGCTCGATGGCGCCCTGGCTCTTCGCGCTGGTCGGGCTGATGGCGATCGCAGAGGGCACGCTGCGCGTCGCGCGGGCGCGCCGCGAGCGCGGCACGCCCGCCGCCTGACGTCGCGCGCGGCGATCACGTCGCCGGGGTCTCACCTCCACCGTTCGTCGGGGCGCCGTCTCGCGGCGGCGGGGTCTCGCTCTGCGGTGCGCGCGTCGGCGTGCTGCGGTACAGGTCGACGGCGCCCACGGCCTTGATGAACCGGTGCACGGTCGCGGGGTCACGCTCGTCGACGTCGGCGAGCAGCGAGCGCATGTACTGGCCGACGGCGCGGCCGAACTCCGCGAGCGCAGCCTGGAGCCCGTTGGGGCTCGCGAGCTCGCGCGTGCCGCGGCCGACGCCGATCGCTTCCGCGAGCTCGCGCGTCCCGAGCTTCGCGCCCTCGAGGACCTCGGCGCCGACGACCGCGGTGAGCTCGTCTTCGAGCGACTCGGCGTCGATGCGATCGAGGCGGCGCTTCGCCTCCGACCACGCTTCGTCCGCCTCGAGGAGCGTGAACGCGAGCCCGTCGGTGAACAGCGTCTGGAGCAGCTTGGCCGCGCGGGCGCCGCGATCGCCGACGCGGACGCGGCTCATCCCGCCGAGCGTGTCGTGCAGCGCGCCCCAGTCGTTCTGGAAGGCGAGCTTGATCGGCCGGAGCTTCTCGGGCGCCAGGCGGTCCCGCTCCGACTTCACCCGCTGCACCAGCTCCGCCGCGAGGACGACCTCGCGGCAGTAGCGCGTCTGGACCGGCGTCGCGTCGTCCGGCAGCGCCTTGTGGATGCGGCGCGCGAGCGGCATCGTGCTCTCGGCGGTGACACGGATGTTCGAGGCATAGGAGCGGAGGTCGATCTCGATCGGGCTCGGCACGGGCGTCTCCTTCGTGGTGCGGCGAGGACCTTCGTCGCCGCGCACCCAGCTCATCGGAGCGTCCGCGCGGGCGTTGCGTCGCGCGTGGACGATTCACGTCCTCGCGAGGACCGAGATCGACGCGCGCGACGTTCCCACCTCCTCCGGAGCACCCCGATCGACGCGCGCGACGTTCCCACCTCCTCCGGAGCACCCGAGATCGACGCGCGCGACGTTCTCACCTCCTCCGGAGCACTCGAGGTCGACGCGCGCGACGCCCGCACGTCCTCCAGCGGAGGCGAGCTCGACGCGCGCGGCGATTCCACCTCCTCCGATGGACCCGAGATCGACGCGCGCGCCGATCTTGCTGGCAGTCCGGAGGTGTCGCGCTCGTTCCGCGACCCCAGCGTCCGAACACGTGCACCCGATGCCGCCCGGGCTCTCGACGTTCGCGCCGGAGGTCGACCGCATCTTCGCGTTCGTCCACGGCACTGCGGCGATCGCGCTCGCGGTCGTGGTCGTCGGGCTCGTCGCGCTCGCGGCGCGCTACCGTCGCCGGCGCGACGTCGCGGCTGCGCCACCGAGCGTCTCGCGCGCGTGGCTCGCGCTCGAGCTCGCGTGGGTGGTCGCGCCAGTGGTCCCGTTCGCACTGATGTTCCACTGGGGCTTCCAGGCCTATCTGGACCAGTCGATCGCGCCCGACGACGCGTACGTCGTCCGCGTGCGAGCGCGTCGGTGGGCGTGGGAATTCGAGCATCCGAACGGCATCGTCGAGGACGACGAGCTGCACGTCCCAGCGGGGCGCGCGGTGCGCTTGGTGCTCTCGTCGTCGGACGTGATCCACTCGTTCTTCGCGCCCGAGCTGCGCGTGAAGCGCGACGCGGTGCCCGGGATGTTCACGTCGCTGTGGTTCGAGGCGATCGAGCGCCCCGACGTCCCGCTCGAGGGCGACCTCTCCGTGCCCGACGCGCGGCGCATCGGGTACCGCACGCCGATCCTCTGCGCCGAGCTCTGCGGTGCGAGCGGGCGATGGGGACCGAATCAGGGCCACGCGACGATGGCCGCCGAGATCCTCGTGATGCGTCCCGAGGACTTCGACGCGTGGATGAGCACGCCGGGCTGCCTCGGCTTCGCGCCCGCCACCACGCTCGAGTGGGGCGAGCAGCTCTTCTCGCAGAAGGGCTGCAGCGCGTGCCACGCGCGTGAAGAAGGCGCGCAAGCCCTCGCGGGCCCGAGCTTCCACGGCCTCTTCGGGCGCGAGGTCCGGACGACGAGCGGTGAGCTCGTGATCACCGACGAGCCGTACGTGCGCGAGGCGATCCTCCAGCCGGGCACGCGCGTCGTCGCGGGGTTCGACGACGTGATGCCGCGCATCCGCATGAGCGAGGAGCAGCTCGATGCGCTCCTCGAGTACCTGCGCACGCTGTGACCGTGAGCGCTACGCTCGCGACGTGATCACCCCGGCGCTCCGCGACGCGATCGAGCAGCTCTATCGCGTGTTCGCGCGCTATCCGCGCCCCCGCGCGGTCGAAGGTTGCCCGTGCTGCGTCACCGACGCCGATCGCGCCCGCCTGCACCGCGCGCCGCTGCGCGATCTCAGGGCCGAAGATCTGAGCCGCTACGCGTTCAAGGCGCTGAGCACGTGGGGCGACGCTCGCGACTTCCGCCACTTCCTGCCGCGGATCCTGGAGATCGTCTGCGACGCGCACGACGACCTCCGCGTGGATGACCAGATCGTGCTCGGCAAGCTGCGCCACGCGGACTGGACGTGCTGGCCTCGCGACGAGCAGGACGCCATCACGCGATGGCTGGATGCGTGGTGGCTCGACGTGCTGACCGGAGACCGCGACACGGCGTGGCGAGGGGCCACCGTGCTCTCGTCGATCCTCGCCACCGGTCATCCCCTCGCGCCGCTGCTCGCGACCTTCGACGTCGAGCTCGCGCAGTCGGCCACAGCGCGCGCGGCGCTGCTCACCGTCGTCGAGGACCTCGCGCACCAACCCACGCTCGATCCCTGGACCTCGAACGCGACGTCCGACGCGATCACTCGCTGGCTCGCATCACGAGCCCCGACGATCGAGCGCGCCATCGACGAGGCCTACGAGAGTGATCGCGACTTCCACCGCTACAACCGCGACGCGTTCCTGCTGCGCGCGCAGACGCTCTGAGCTCACGATTCACGCGCGACAGCGCACACACGCGCGAAGCGCGGTGCGACGCGCGAGCGCTCGGGCCGCGCGAAGAGCGCGGACCGGGGGCGAGCTCTCCACCACCTCACCCACGGGCGGGCCGAAGCCGTACCGGCCCTCCTCCGCGCCACTCACCGGAGCGCTCGCGCCTGATTCACCGACCAGTCGTAACCGAGCTCCCCCACCGCGGTCCCATCCGAGATCCCCCGGACCCGCTCCGGCGCGTACCGACGGAGCCACCCGAGCACGCTGCCGCCGCCGTCGCGCTCGAAGTCCGCGCGGTACCACGTGAGGATCGCCGATGCCCTCACGGTCCCGCCCTCGACGCGCAGCCCGCGATCGCTCACCATCCACGCGCGCGTCAGGCGATCGAGCGTCGCGTCGAGATCGCTCTCGCGGAACGCGCGCGGATGGAGCGCCGGACACGATCGCGCACCACACACGAGCGCGGCATGCACGCGCGCGTCACGGAACCGCGCGCGGATGACGCGATGCTCGACGTCGTCGAGCGTCCTCTCCCGACCCGCGACGCGATGTCGCTCGCGATCGAAGAACCCCGGCACGCGCATCACGCTCTCGAGCGGCCAGCGCTCCACGATCTCGCTCACCACGATCGCGTCGTACGCGTTGAGCCACGACGAGAGCGGCTCGTCCTCGCGCATCGTCGCGACGCTCTCGAGGAACGTCGCGAGGTCGCGACGGCCCGCCTCGTCGCGCGCGAGCCCCGCGTAGTCGAAGCCCTCGTTCCGCGCGTGGGCGCGCAGCACGCGATCCCAGGGCTCGACGTCGAGCGCCGACGCCACGCTCGGCACCAGCGACACCACCATCGCGATCAGCAGCGCGCGCACGTCTCTTACTACGTCGCAGCGCGCGATCCGCTTCGAGCGCGCCGCGCTTCGACGACGCGCTCGTGCCCGCCGAGATCCTGGTGCGCCCTGCCCTCGACGAGCCCCGCGCGCTCGAGCAGCGCGATCACCGCCGGCGCTTGTCCCGCGCCGACCTCGATCAGGATCGACGCGCCGGGCGCGAGCCACTTCGGGGCCTCCGCGCACAACCGATGGAGCACGTCGAGCCCTTCGGGCCCGCTGAAGAGCGCCATCCCGGGCTCGTGCTGCGCGACGTCGGGCGCGAGCGTCGCGCGCTCGTGCTCCGCGATGTACGGCGGGTTGCAGGCGATAAGCGCGTACTCGCGCGGGCTCGGGAGCGCCGCGAAGAGATCGCCGTGATGAAAGCGCACCCGCTCCGCGACGCCGAGCTTCGACGCGTTCTTCTTCGCGACCTCGAGCGCCGCCTCGCTGAGGTCGGTCGCGTCGACCTCGATGCCGGTGCGCTCGGCAGCGAGCGTCACCGCGATCGCGCCGCTGCCGGTGCAGAGGTCGAGCACCGCGCCGCTCGCGTCCTCGGGCAGACGCTCGAGCGCCGCCTCGATCAGCGTCTCGGTGTCGGGCCGCGGGATCAGCACCGCGGGTGAGACCTCGAAGCCGCGCCCGAAGAATTCGCGGCGCCCGAGGATGTACGCGACCGGCTCGCGCTTCCGACGCCGCAGCACGAGCTCGCGGATCTTCGTCAGCTCGTCGGGCGCGAGCGGACGATCGAGATCCATGTAGAGCTTCACGCGATCGAGCCCGAGCGCGTGCGCGACGAGCAGCTCGGCGTCGAGGCGCGCCGACTCGATGCCGCGGGACGCGAAGTCGTCGGCGCTCCACTTCACGACGCGGCGGATCGTCCAGCGCTCAGAGTGCTGATTCATTCGAAGCCGTAGGGGAAATCCAAGAATTTCGTGTCGATCGTGGCGGCGCCCGGAGGGCCGACCGAGCCGTGGTCCGACCCACGGCGACCGAAGGCCCGAGGACGTACGCCGCGATGGGCGCGAAAGCCGCCGGATTTCGTAGGCGCTCGAATGAATCGGCACTCCCGCTGCACGGCGCGTCACTAGCGGAGCGCTCCGCGCATCGCAAAGGGCAACGTCGATGTCCCGGTTTCGACGCGGATCGCTGACCGTTCGGTCAGGACGCGTCAAAAACTTGACACGGCGCGTCAGCAATCTTGAACGCCGTTCAACTCGTACAGCGGCGCCGGGCTAACGCGATGCGTCAGGCTTGTTGCACCGCGTCAGAAAGCGCGTCGCCTATCCGTTCCGGCCTTGTTTCATCAAGGGTTCCCCGCGTAACGTCGTGAGCACGCTCATACGACGCGTCGCGTCGCTCGGCCTCGGTCGGCGAGCGCGCGCGCGTCGCGTCACGTCGTGCTCTCGGGGGTTGGGGTCATGAGGCAGCGCGCCCTCTTCGCTTGTCTGGTGGTCTGGCTGTCGATCGGCTGCTCGCACTTCGACACCACACGGGTGCCCGCGGCGCGCGGGACGCTCGGTGAGGAGATCGTCCGCGTCTTCTGCGAGCGGATGGCGTCGGAGGCGAACCCGACCGACGTGATGGGCCTACGATGGAAGCCGGTCTGTCGCGGCGAGGTGCAGCCGCCGGGCGACGCGCCGCGCCAGCTCGTGGTGCTCATGGAGAACCGCGAGCGCCTCGCGCGCGCGCTCGATCAGGTGCTGCCCGAGGACGCGATCGGCGACGATCTCGGGTTCTTCCTCGGCGAGCTGCTGCCGCTCTACGACGCGCCCGAGGAGCGACTGCCGCGCAACACGCGGCTGCTCGCGGAGCTGCTCGAGACGCTGCGCGACGATCGCGAGGCGATGGAGGCGCTCGCGCGCATCGGGACGCGCGAGGGATATCGCCCGCTGCGCCTCGCGCTCGGCGTGGTGCGCCCGGTGCTGGCGTACGAGGACTTCGACGAGTTCGCGAACCTCGCGCTGCGCGTCGTGAGCGATGATCCCGCGGATCCCGCGGACGGTCTCGCGGCGGGCGAGTGGCAGGAGATGCAGCGCGCGCTCGCGCTCGAGATGGCGACGCTCGAGCCGCCGGATCCGGTGCCCGCGGGCGAGCAGACCGACCTCGAGATCGCGCGCGAGCTGATGTTCACGCAGCAGGACGCGTTCGGGTCGGGCACGTCGCGCTGGCTGCTGATCCGCGATGCGCGCGGGCTCGCGCTGCCGGCGTCGGGCACGGTGGTCGCGCCCTTCGTCGACATGGACACCGACGGGCTCGCGGACGTCGACGTGATGGGCCGCTTCGTCGACGCGACGGGCAGCGCGATGGCGGATCTGCCGCGCCCGTTCCGCGTGATGGGCGAGACCGGGATCGCGCGTGATCCCGGTGGGCGCGCGCTGCGCAGCGACGGCTCGCGCTACTTCGAGTACCTCGACGTCGACCGCACGCTGCTCGCGGCGATGGTGCGCGACGCGGGCCCGCTCTTCGACGCGACGACGCCGACCGCGCTGCAGCTGTCGCGCGGCGTGCGCGCGATCCTCGGCCCGGAGATGACGCTCACCGAGACCTACGGCACCGAGACGCTGACGTACGAAGGGCCCGACACGTCGCGCGGCTCGATGTTCGACATGGTCTACGCGCTGAGCGAGATGATGCATCGCGACACCACCGATCGCGCGCTGGCGCTGGTGGAGACGCTGATGCGCGATCACGAGCCCGAGACCGCGGCGCTCGTGATGGCTGCGGACTACATGCTCGACCGCAGCGACATGCACGGCGAGGCGGTGCTCGAGCAGCCGAACGTGCTCTGGGACGGCCTGATCCAGATCGGCATCGAGTACGCGCAGGAGCCGGGGCTGATGGAGGCGATGATCCGCTCGTTCGCGGATCCGCGCTCGGCGCAGCTCGGCGAGGTCTACGGCGGGCTGATGCGGCACCGCGATCGGATCACGTACGACCCGTCGGATCCGAACGGCGACCCGATCGGCATGCCGCTCGACCAGCGCGTCGATCGCAGCATGCCGGACACCCAGGACAACGAGAGCCTGTTCCAGCGGACGATCGCGCTGATCGACGGCCTGAACGGCGTCCAGGTGTGCAACCGCGCGGGCGCAAAGCTCAACATGACGCTGCACATCGGGCCGATCTCGCTGCCGCTCAGCTACCCGCTGATCGGCACCGCGGACGAGTGCGAGCTCATCCGGATCGACAACGTCGCGGAGGCGTACGCGCTGTCGATCCTCGGCGACTACGAGCTCGAGCTGCAGGACGGGTTCCTCAACTTCATGGTCGACGCTGCCGACTTCCTCGGGATCAACGTCGACGACGCGCTCGAGGAGAGCTCGGGCATCGAGGGTCTCACGCGGCGTCCGACGCCCGAGGCGATGGCGCGCCTGGTGTTCTGGGGCCTGTCGAACGAGACCGGCACCGAGTCGTGCACGCCTGCCGCCGACGGCGGTGACTGCAACAGCACGTTCGCGGGCCAGCTCTTCGCGCCGGTGCTCGACCGCCACGGCAACGACGTGGTCGCGACCTACCACGGGACGATCTTCGCGTGGGAGCAGCCCGGGTTCTTCGAGGGCATGACCCCGATGCTCGAGGTGCTCCACCGCCCCGAGTTCCGCTACTCGGACGCGGGTGAGTACCGCTTCGGTCAGCTGATCACCGCGCTGCACCGGCACTGGGCGTCGCGCGAGCACTGGCTCACCCAGCGCACGAACCCGACCGGCGCGAACTTCTCGTTCCAGGACGGCGGCATGCGCTACGAGGAGCTCGTCGCCGACGGGTTCGTCGAAGGGCGACTGCTCGAGCGTCTCCAGCGCGCGGCAGCGGTCACCGACGCCGTCGA
This sequence comes from Sandaracinus amylolyticus, assembly GCF_000737325.1. Taxonomy (NCBI): domain Bacteria; kingdom Pseudomonadati; phylum Myxococcota; order Polyangiales; family Sandaracinaceae; genus Sandaracinus; species Sandaracinus amylolyticus. Next base: position 3,852,395 of record NZ_CP011125.1, on the reverse strand, counting down.
GGTCGAGCCCGGGCGCGACGGTCTGCGCGTGCTCGCCGAGGCGTCGATGGACCTGATCGATCCCGCCCGCAACGCCGGGCTCGCGACGCGCGACGGCCGCACGACGATCCCGACCAACGACGGCGCGCGCGAATTCGCGGTGACGCCGCTGCTGCTCGTGCTCGACGGCTTGCGCAACATGGATCGTGATCTCGACGCGTCGCCCGACCGGCGCGATCCGTGGCGCACCGCGCGCGATCGCCTCGCGACGCAGTTCCTCGGGACGCGCCCGCTCGGCGATCAGGCGACGTTCACGAACCGGCGGGGTCGCGCGATCCTGCTGACGATCCTGCCGTTCCTCCGCGAGCGTCTCGCGGAGCACCGCGCGGCGGGCGATCTCGTCGAGTGGTCGCGCGACCTCGTGCCCGACACCGAGGAGATGATGCGCTCGCCGCTGGTGTGGAGCGGCGTGCGCTTCCTCGATCGCGTGCAGGACGACGCGGAGGCGCGCGACGCGCTCTCGCGGCTCATCGGGTACCTCGTGAACGAAGCGTCGACGAACGACGCGTTCGCCGCGACGCTCTACGCGGGCGCGGATCTGCTCCAGGTGCTCGAGGACGACGAGACGATCCTGCCGCTCGTGCACGCGCTGTCGCAGGCGCTCGCGCCCGATGCGCTCGACTACGTCGCCGGGATGGACGACGACGGCGTGCTCGACATCGAGCACAGCGTCGCGAACGACGGGCTCGGGCTCATCCGCTCGGTGCAGGCGCGCGACACGCGCAGGACGCTCCGGCAGATCCTCGCGAACCTCGTGCAGCTCACGGATCCCGACGACGGCCGCACGCCGCTCGAGGAGATCCTCGACGTGATCGGCGAGATCAACCGCGCGACGCCCGGCGCCGGCGGGACCTTCGACGCCGAGGACTACGAAGCGACGTTCGACGCGACGCGCGGGTTCATGACCGACGAGGTGCGCGGCCTCGAGCGCCTCTTCGACGTCGTGCAAGCGCGCGACATCCGCTGACCGCGAGCGCTGAGGAGCATCATGGGATACCGAGATCGCGCCGCCGTCGCGGCGCTGTGCGTGGCGCTCAGCGCGCTCACGATGACGCCCTCTCGTGCCAGCGCCGGCGGGTTCTACCTGCTCGAGCGCGGCACCCGCTCGCTCGGCCGCGGCGGCGCGTTCGTCGCAGGCGCCGACGATCCGAGCGCGCTCTGGATGAACCCCGCGGGCATCGGCTTCGCGGGCGAGCAGCTCGTCGTGGACGCGACGCTCGGGTTCCTCGACGTCAGCTACACGCGCATCGACAGCGGCGGGAACCCGATGCCGACCGTGCACGGGCACAACGCGCCGCTGCCGATCCCGACGATCGCGGGCACGTTCGACTTCGGGCTCGAGCACTTCCACTTCGGCGCGGGCGTGTTCGCGCCGAACGCGGCGCTGATGAGCTACCCGCAGGAGCTGACCGTCGACGGGATGCCCTACCCCGCGCCGCAGCGGTACTCGCTGCTGACGATGGAGGGCAGCCTGATCGCGACGATCGCGGTGGGCGCCGCGTGGACGCCGCTGCCCGACGAGCTCTCGATCGGCCTCGCGGTGCACGGCGTGGTCGGCGCGTTCGCGGCGCGCGTCGCGCTGTCGGCGTGCGACGGAGCGATCTGCACGTTCCCCGAGGACCCGGAGTACGACGGCATCGCGCAGATGAACCTCTCGCCGATCATCACCGCGAGCGTGGTGGGTGGCGTGACGTGGAACCCGGGGCCGGTGCGGCTCGGCGCGTCGTTCTCGACGCCGTTCTCGCTCTCCGGCGACGCGTCGATCGACGTGCGCGCGCCGAGCGCGGCGGCGTTCGAGGGCTCGCTCACGCGGCATCGCCCCGACAGCGGTCCGTGCTCGGTCGCCGAGGCGCCCGACGAAGAGGTGCAGGCGGATCCCAACCACCCGTGCCGCGACACCACGGCCGCGGTGAACCTGAACTTCCCGTTCATCCTGCGCGTCGGCGCGGAGCTCCTCGCGGTCGAGAACCTCCGGCTCGAGGCGTCGTTCGTCTGGGAGACGTGGTCGCTGCAGCGCGAGGTCAGCGTCGTGCCGAACGACGTGTGGATCGTCGATGCGCTGAACTTCCTCGACTACGAGATCGGCGCGATGAACATCCCGCGCAACATGCGGGACACGTTCAGCGTGAGGCTGGGCGGCGAGTACACGATCGACGGCTCGTACCAGGTGCGGCTCGGCGGGTACTGGGAGAGCGGCTCGTTCGACGACGCGTACCTGTCGCCGCTGACGATCGACAGCGACAAGATCGTGGTCGCTGGCGGGTTCTCGATGCGCCTCTTCGACGGCGTGTGGGGCGACGTGATGGTCGGCTACGCGCACCTCTTCGGCCGTCAGGTGCGCAACAGCCAGGTGACCCAGCAGAACCCGATCCGCCCGCCCGCGCCGGAGCGCGGTCCGGTGTACGTCGGGAACGGCGACTACAGCTTCACCCTGCCGTTCGTGGGTGTCGGGATGCGCTGGCAGGCCGATTGGGCGCCTCCCACCGCGCCGGTCGAGGAGGAGCCCGTGCCCTCCGAGGCGACCCCCGTCGAAGATCCTGCGGTGGATCCCTCGCAGCCGTGGTACCAGCAGAGCAGCGGGGCGCAGGCCGAGCCGGTGACGACCGTTCCTCCCGGGACGGAGACGCCGACCTCGACCGACGCGCCGGCAGCGAGCGAGGAGGAGACGCCCGACGTGACCGAGGAGACGCAGACCGAAGACAGGCCGCGGCGCGGTCGAGGTCGCCGCGGCGGCCGCGGTCGCCGCCCGCCGCGCTGAGCGCATGCACGCGTCGCCCTGCTTCGCACAGCAGGTCCGTGGCGGCCTCGCTGCGCCTCCTCCGGCGCAGCGAGTCGGGAGGCGCGCGCGTTGAGCCTGGTCGGTCCCAGTCGTCCTCCCTCCGCGCCTCCGCCGCCCGCGACGGCGGCGCGTGAGCTCGCGTGCGTCCTGCTCGTCGTCCTCGCGGTCGCGCTCCCGTTCGTGAACGGCACGCTCGCCGGCGCGCCCGGGCCGCGCGGCTCGATCGATCTGCGCTACGTGCTCGTGGTCGGCGGCGCGGCGCTGGGCATGCTCGCGGTCGCGGCGTGGCGCGTGTCCGCGATGCCGATGCTGCGGCGGCGCATGCGCGTCGGCGCGATCGTCGCGGGCCTCTTGCCGGTGCTGCTCGCGCTGAGCTCTCCGCGCGACCCGCTGTGGGTGAGCCTGCTGACGCTCGAGGTCGTGCTCGGCGCGCCGCTGCTCGCGGCGGGCGCGGCGATCCGCTTCGCGGCGCCGGGGCCCGACCGGCGGGTGCGCGCGGCGATCGCGATCATCGCGCTGCTCGCGCTGCTCGGGCCGTGGTTCACGCTGACGTGGGGGCTCGCGTCGGTGCAGCTCGGGATCGCGCCGGTGCGGCTCGCGCATCTGTCGCCGCTGCGCCACGCGAACGAAGAAGAGGTCGAGATCCGCTCGCCCGACGGGACGCTGCTGCGGGGGACGTACTCGCCGGGGCGGCGCGGCGCGGGCGGCGTGGTGGTGCTGCACGGGATCTCCGACGGGCGCACGCGCATGGCGGGGTGGTCGGCGGCGCTGCAGGAGCGCGGGTACCACGCGCTGCGCATCGACTGGCGCGCGCACGGGCGCAGCGAGGGCGCGGTGACGACGTTCGCGGATCGCGAGCGCTACGACCTCGAGGCCGCGTTCGACTGGCTCGCGTCGCGCGACGGAGTGGACCGCACGAAGATGAGCGTGCTCGCGACGTCGATGGGCGCGGGCATCGCGCTCTCGAGCACGGCGCGCCTCGCGCCGCGCGGGCTGCGCAGCGTGGTCGCGTTCGCGCCGCCCTCGGACTACGGCGAGATCGTGGGACGGCGGCTCGCGCCGCTCGGGCCGTTCGGATCGGTCGCGCGCGGCATCGTCGGCGTGGTGGCGCGCGGCCTCGGGCACACGTCGCCGCTCGAGCTCTCGCCGGCGCGCACGCTCGAGGAGGCGCCGCCGGTCCCGGTGCTGCTCTTCCACGGCGACGCGGATCGGACGATCCCGGTCTCGCAGTCGCAGGCGCTCGCCGAGCACGTGCCCACGGTCGAGCTGCACGTGCTCCCGGGCGTGGGGCACGACGAGATCCCCGCGGTCGTGCTCGACGACGATGCGCTCCGGCGCCGCGTGCTGCGCTTCCTGCGGCGCCCGCGCATCCTGCGCGACCGCACGCCCGAGCCGCCCGACGACGGCGAGGACGCCGAGTAGAACGGCCGAGTCCGTCGCTCCCATGGCTTCGGGCGGGCTCCACGGCCTTCCGACGGGCCCCGAAGCGCGATCTGCCCCGCGTCGGAAGCCCCGGGAGCGCGTCGGAAGCTCCCGGGACGCGTCGGAAGCCCTCGGGACGCGTCGGAAGCTCCCCCGGAACGACGTTCCGGGCTCCGCGCTCGCGCCGGAGACCTCGGGAGCCCGTCGGAAGCATCCGTCGACGCGACGTCAGACCGCGCGTGCCCATCCGGGGCGCGAGAAGCGCCACGACGCGAGCGCGGTGCGCGTCGCCCAGTCGACGGTCGATCCGATCCACACGCCGACCAGGCCGAGGCCGAGCTCGAACGCGAAGAGCCACGTCGCGGCGAGCCGCACCGCCACCCCGCCGATCAGCGTGATGACGAACGTGGTGCGCGTCGCGCCTGCGCCCCGCAGCGCGTCGCCGAGCACGACGCCGACCGCCATGAACGGCTGCGCGATCGCCGCGACGAAGAGGCACGGCACCGCGAGCGCGACGATCTCCGGCTCGGGCGTGAACGCCGACGCGAGCGCGCGCGGCGCGATCACGAACACGATGCCGCACGCCGAGAGCGCGACGAGCGCCATCGCGGCCGCGACGCGCGCCGCCATCCGCGCCTGATCTTCGCGCCCCGCGCCGAGCCGCTGCGCGACCATCGCCGCGCCCGCGATCCCGAACCCGTCGGCGGAGAGGAACGCGACCGACTCGATGCTGATCAGCGCCTGGTTCGCCGCCATCGCCAGCGGGCCGAGCGCGCCGATCATCGCGACGAACACGAGGAAGCCCGCGTGCTGCACGATGCGCTCGAGCGTCGCGGGGCCCGCGACCCGGACCATGCGCGCGAGCTGGGCGCGCTCGCCGCCGCGCCCCCGCAGCGACACCACGCCGCGCCCTCGCGCGAGCAGCGCGATCAGCACCGCGCACTCCACGGCGAGCGCGAGCACGCTCCCGATCGCCGCGCCGCGCGCCCCGAGCGCGGGGACGCCCGCGCGTCCGAAGATCAGCACCCAGTTCGCGCCGCCGTTCACCGCGTTCGCGAGCAGCGCGACGAGCAGCGGCGTGCGCGTGTCGCCCGCGCTCTGGAACACCGCGCCGGCCATCGCCGAGACGAGGAGCAGCGGCATGCACGGCAGGATCACGCCGAGGTACGCGCGCGCCTCGTCTCGCACCGCGGGGCCCGCGTCGGGGAAGCCCGCGAGCACGAGCGGGATCGCGAGCGTCGCCGCCACGCCCGCGAGCAGCCCGATGCCGGCCGACGCGCCGAGCCCGGCCCGCACCGCCGCCGCGGCCTCGTCGCGACGTCCTGCGCCGACCTCGCGCCCGACGACCGCGAGCGCGCCGACCTGCACCGCCGACGCGACCGACGAGATGCTCCACGTCACCGGCCCGCTGATCTGCATCGACGCGAGCGCGTCGGCCGAGAAGCGGCCGAGCATCGCGCGGTCGACCAGGAAGACCAGCGTGTGCAGCAGCGACTGCGCGATCGCCGGGCCCGCGAGGCGCGCGACCGCGCGCGCCACGTCGAGGTCGAGGCGCATCGCGTGCTCCCTTACTGCCGCTGCACCTTCGTCTTGGCGCGCGTCGCGAAGCCGGCCTGGGTGAGCACCTCGCGCACGGCGGCCTGGAGCTCGGGGCTCGAGCCCTTCTGCATGAACGGGCCGAGCTGGTTCGGATCGCGCTCCGCGATCTTCAGCATCGCCTTGCGCATGAGGCCCCGGTTCTTGGTCGCGAGGTACGTGTAGACCTGCGCGCGGAGCAGGACGATCGAGACCTCGCCGTACTCGGGGTCGTCGGGCGAGTACGTCTCGAGGAGCTTCTTCGCCTCGTCCGCCTTGCCGGTGCGCGCGAACGTCTCGGCCATCACCGCGGCGTACATCGCCTTGGCCTTCGGGTTCGTCTGGCGGTCGAGGCGCAGCTCGTCGACGACGGGGCGCGCGTCCTTCGGGCGGCCCTGCGCGAGGTAGAGGAACGCGAGGTTCGAGCGGACCTCGTCCTGCACCGGGCCGGGCTCCTTCGAGACGTCGATGCTCTCGAGGATGCCCATCGCGGCCTTCGGGTCGTCGCGCAGCATCAGCTGGGCGCGCGCGAGCGCGGCCATCGCGTCCTTGCTGCCCTGCGCCTCGAGCTGCGCGATCGCCGCGCGGCGTCCCTCGTCGTCGGTCGCCTGCTTCAGCACGTCCATGATGCGCTGCTGGCGACGCGTGAAGCGCCAGATCCAGATGCCGAAGCCGATCAGCACGGCGGTGAGCACGCCGACGATCCCGACGCCCCAGTAGCCGACGTAGGGGATCGCGCCGATCGCGAGCGCCCAGACGACGACGACCGCGAGCGCGATCTGCGCGATGACGTTCCACTTGATCCGCGGAGTCTCCGCTTGCGCGACGGCTTGCGATGCGTCGGGGACCGAGGGAGGAGGAAGCTTCTTCGGCTTGGCCACGGCGAGGCTCCGAGGGGGGACGGCGAGAGGACCGCGCTCTACCCTCGCGCGAGACCGGTTGCAACCGTCCGGCCGACGGCGTCGAGAGCTCGTGTCACGGGCGCACCGTGAGAAAACTCCTCATGCGACTGGCGCATCGCATATCGCCGATTCCCGCCACGTTCGCGCAGGCTTGCAGAACGTTGTCCACATGTCCGACGTGTAGGCCCAGGTAGTTGGACCCCCGTGGCCATACGCCACGTTTCCTTGCAACGGCGCGCGCTGGTGCTCATCCCACGGCGCCATGACCGACCTTCCGTTCAGTACGACTAGAACCGCCAGCAGCCGTCACACGCGCCGACGGCGAGGGAAGACACGGGTCGCGCTGGTGCTCGCCGGAGGGCTCGCGCTCGGGGCCGGGAGCAGCGCCGCAGTCGAAGCGCAGCAGACCGAGCTCGTCGCGACCACCGAGCGCGCCGCGGTGGCGCGCCCCGAGCGAGTCGACGCCCAGCTCGCGCTCGCGCGCGTGTGCGCGTCGGAGATCGGCTTGAGCGGGAGCCCGGAGGAGTGCGCGGCGATCCACGACGTGCTGACGAGCCGCGCGCGGCGCGCGGGCGCGTCGTTCACATGGGCGGCGCGCGCCTACTCGAACCGCGTGTTCGACCGCGAGCGGCGCGACCCGCGCGCCTGGGTCGCACACCTCCGGCGCGACGGCCGTCGTCCGGACGGCTGGCCGAGCGTCATCACGATCCGACGACGAGGTGAAGCGCGCGTGGTGCGGCACGCACCGTGGGGCGCCTACCGCGACCGCTGGCTCGCGCTGTACGAGGCCGCGGGGCTGATCGTGCGCGGCGAGCTGATGTCGCAGTGCGAAGGCCCGGTGGACCACTGGGGCATGCGCTCGGGCGTCGACTGGGAGCGCGCGCAGCGCGCGGGCTGGGAAGAGGTGCGCTGCGGCGAGACGCGCAACGCGTTCTGGCGCGTGCCCCCCCGAGACCAGGGGTGACGGGAGGGTCCGCGGCGCCCATCTGACGAGAGGTGTACGAGCTCACTGGAGTGACCCTGTTGGTGGTCGAGCCCGACGAAGGGGTGCGCAGCGAGTTGGTGCTGGACCTCTTCCTCCACGGCGCGTGTGTGCTGGTGGCCGAGCGCGTGGACGAGGCGCTCGAGCTGATGCGGGCGGTGCGCATCCACTGCGTGCTCGCCGCCCCGCTCCTGGCGCCGGTGCTGCGGACGAGGGCGGGCGAGGAGCGAGCGCTCGCGGGCGTGCCGGTGGTGACGCGCGACCTCGCGGGCAGCAGCGCGATCAAGTCGATGACGGTCGAAGCGTGAGCCGGGGGGCCGCGCGCGACGTCAGCGGCGCAGGGATGCGATGACGACGGGCGCGGCTGCTTCGGGCGGGCGCTCGGCGGCCTCGACGCGGTCGATGGTCTCGCGCAGCTCGACGATGCGGCTCGCGAGCTCGTCCGCGCACTCCGGCTCCCGCTCGGTGCCGGGCTCTTCGTCGGCCCAGCTCTGGTATGCGCGGCACACGGCCTCCAGCGCGCCGCGGAGCGTCCTATCGCGCCTCACCCGCCGGGAGAGGTGCTCGATCTGCATCATCGCGAGCTCGCGGAGGACGCACAGCCGCTCGAACTGCGTCTCGTCGCACGAGCCCGGGTCGAGGACGCAGTCGTCGATGCCCTGCTGGATCTCGAGCAGCGCGCGACCGACGCGACGGGCGCGGAGCTCCGTCAGACGGGCCAGAAGGCTCATGCCACACAGACGAAGCAGATGGCGGGCCAGGAACGTGCTCGTCTCCCTCGTGGGTCCCGCGCGCAGAGGCCCTTCCGTCGCTGGACGTCCGTCGACCGGTGCGTAGCTGTCCTGGTCGTGAGCGCCCCCGTCCTGAGCCTCGTCGACGCGCGCCTCCGCCGGCTCGCGGAGCGCTTCCTCGCGCTGCAGACCGCGATCGACGATGCGGGACCGACGACCGATCGGCGCGCGCTCGAGGCGCAGCTCGAGCGGGTCGTCGGCGAGCTCGCGAGCGTGATCGGGCACGTGCGGCCCGACGCGGAGCTCGCCCGAGCGGTGCTGCGAGCGCTCGCGGCGCGAAGCGGCTGGCGCGATGCGCACGAGCGCGGCGCCGGGCCGCGCGCCGACGACGCGGCGGACGCGTTCACGCTCGCGCTGATCGAGCTCGCGCTGCGGCTCCGCGGGCGTCCTCGTCGCGCGACGGCAGCGCAGCGCTGATCGGCGTGTGGAGCGGAGGGCGCTCCGTGCGCCGGGCGTGGCGCCGGTGCGGCGCGCGGGGGATCACGCGCGCTGCAGGAACGCGAGCACCGCGTCCGCAGTCGCGCGCGGCTGATCGAGGACGACGTCGTGGCCCGCGTCGTCGATGGTGACGCGCTGGGCGCCGGTGATGCCGGCGTGCAGGTCGTCTTGCACCGAGGACGGGATGAGCGCGTCGCGCGCGCCGGTGAGGATCAACGTCGGTGCGTGGATCGTCGCGAGGCATGCGCGCGTGTCGTGCGCGGCCGCGGCCGCGGCGAGCCACGCGATCTCCTCGGCGTCGCGCGGCTGCTCGGCGATCGCGGCCTCGATGCGTCCCATCGCGTCGGGATCCTCGCGCACGTGGTCGGAGACGATCGCGCGCGCGAGCGTGGCGCCGGGCTCGGGCGAGAGCGCGGCCTTCGCGAGGACGATCTTCGCGGGGAGGTTCGTGAGGGCGGCGCCGATGCCGTGCGCGGCGGTCGACGCGAGGACGAGGCGATCGACGCGCTCGGCGTGATCGATCGCGACCCACTGCGCGATCATCCCGCCGAGCGAGATGCCGAACAGGTGCGCGCGCGGGATCGCGTGCGCCGCGAGGACCTGCTCGACGGCGCGCGCGAGATCGCGCGTCCCCCAGCCGGCGCGCGCACCGCTCGCGTAGCCCGCGCCCGGCAGCTCGATCGTGACGACGCGCAGTGCGGTCGCGAGGTGCGCGACGAAGGGATCGACGACCGCGGCGGGCATGCCGAGCGGCGGGATGACGACGACCGCGGGCGCATCGCGCGGACCGTCGTGCGCGACGCACGCGAACGCGCCGCCCTCGATCGGCGTGCGCTCGATCTCGGTCATCGCCGCGCTCCGGAGAGGTCGTCCATCGCGGCTTGCATGCGCGCGACGACGTCGTCGCGGATCGCGGCGGGATCGGCGTCGGGTGGCGCGTCGATCGGCGGGAGCACGCGGAGGCGGATCGTGAACGGGAGCGGGAAGTAGGGCATCCACGGGCCGGGCGCGACGATCCACGGGAGCGCGAGCGCGATGGGAAAGCGCTGCAGGCGGCTCCATCGCGTGAGCCCGAGCGCGCGCGCGAGCCACTCGCCCTCGTGCACGATCAGCGCGCTGCGGTGCGCGCCCTGGGTGACGATGGGGACGATCGGGACGCGCGCGGTCTGCGCGATGCGCACGAACCCGACGCGCGCGCCGAACACGATGCGATCGCGCGCGCGGAAGTGTCGGAACGCGTCGAGATCGCCGCCCGGGTAGACCAGCACGCGACCTCCGTCGCGCAGCACGCGCAGCGCGTTCGCGGGGTCGGCGCGCATCGCGCCGATGCGCTGGAGCAGACGCCCGAGCGGGAGCACGCGGCGCATCGCGAAGTCGTGCGCCATCGCGTAGAGCGGCGCGTCGGCGCCGAGGGTGCGCCACAGCGTCGCCATCGTGCAGAAGAGGTCGGGGCCCATCACGCCGCCGTTGTGGTTGGCGACGAGCAGCGCGGGCGCGGCGTGGAGGTGCTCGAGGCCGGACGCGCGCAGGCGCACGTAGCGCCGCGAGAACCACTCGAGCGCGGGGAGCGCCTCGCGGACGAGCGCGGGATCGCGGCGATCGAGCGCGTAGGGATCGAAGCCGCGCGGATCGGGCGCGAGCGCGTCGTGGAGCGCGTGCGCGATGTGCGCGAACGACGCGTGCGGGAACTCGGGGACGTGATCGAGCGCGAGCGGGCGGTGCGGCGGCACCGCGTCAGACCCCGGCTTCGAGGCCGCGCATCGTGAACGCGCGGGCGAGCACCGATGCGACGGGCTGCAGCAGGAGCGCCGCGACGACGCGATCGCGATCGACGGCGCGCGCGGTCGGGCGTCCGAGCCACATGTTGAGCTCGGCGCGTCGGGTCGCGGCGCGCGCGGCGCGCGCTCGGGTGATCGCATCGGCGGCGAGCACGCTCGTGGGATCGTCGCCGCGTGCGAGCGCGCCCGAGAGCGCGTCGGCGAGCGTCGCGACGCCGCGCCATCCGAGGTTCATGCCCTGCCCTCCGATCGGACTGACGACGTGCGCGGCGTCGCCTGCGAGCGCGACGCGACCGCGCGCGAGCTCGGTCGCGAGCGCACGCTCGGCGCGGAACGCGCTCGGAGCGCGCGCTTCGTTGCGCGGGAGGCGATGTCCGGTACGGCGTGCGACGGTGTCCGCGATCTCTTCGATCGTGACGTCGCCCTGCCCTTCGGCGTCGCGACGGATGACCCAGCGCCGCCACTGGCGCGGCAGCGGGAACGACTCCACGAGCCCGCCGGCGCCGAGGAAGATCGCGGCGTCGTCCCCGAAGCGCGTGGTGTCGGGGAAGTCGGCCATCGCGTACGCGCCCTCGTAGGTGAGCCCGAGCGAGGCGATCGAGGACGCGACGCGCGTCGCGCTGCGGCGGCCGTCGCACCCGATGATCGCAGCGGCGTCGATCGTGCGCGTGCCGTGATCGTCGCGGACGACGAGCTCGACGCCGTGCTCGTGCGGCGCGATCGACACGAGCTCCACGCCGCGCTGGAGCGCGCCCGGCGCGCGCGTCTCGAGCGCGTCGGCGAGGATCGACTCGGTGTCCTCCTGGGCGATCGTGAGCACGTACGGGTGCGCGCCCGGACAGCTCGCGAAGCTGACCGTGCCGATCTCGCCCGACGCGCCGAACGCGTGGCCGCGCCGCACCCGAACGCCGCGCGCGAGGAACGCGGGCCCGAGCCCGAGCGCGTCGAGCAGCTCGAGCGAGGGCGGGTGCACGCCGATCGATCGCGATCCGGGGCGCGGCTCGCGTCGCTTCTCGAGCACCAACGGACGCACGCCGCGCGCGAGCAGACAGAGCGCGGCGAAGAGCCCGACCGGGCCTGCGCCCACGACGACGACGGGTCGATCGGTTCGTTCAGGCATGGGCCCCCGGGATGAAGCGCGGACGATCGCGATGGACGGTCTCGTACGAGGCGTCGGCGCGCAGCGCGGCCTCTTCGGCGCGGATGCGCGCGCGCAGGAGGATCGCGTTCGCGATCGAGAACACGATCGACGTGAGCCACGCGCCGTGCACGAGCGGCAGCGCCGCGATCTCGAGCACGACGCCGAGGTAGTTCGGGTGCCGCACGTGCGCGAGCACGCCGTGCGAGATCGCGACCTCGCCGGGCACGGTGATCACCTTCACGGTCCAGCGCGGACCGAGCGCGCGCATCGCGGCGATGCGCAGCGCCTGCCCGGCGAGGAACACGACGAACGCGAGGGCCGCGAGCCACGTCGGGGCGACGCGATCGAGCGCCCACACCTCGACGATCATCGAGGCGAGCCATCCCGCGTGGATGGCGCGCATCCACGGCATCTGCTCGGGCGCGTGCTCGCGCCCTCCCGCGGCGCGCAACGCGGCCTCGTGACACGCGCTGCGCCGCACCTCCCAGAGCCTCTGTGTCGCGACCAGCGCGACGAGGATCGTGAACGCCACCCGCGAGCTCATCGCGTCCCCCTCGCTCGGATCACCAGCGCAGCAACACCATCTCCGCGCAGAACGCGGGGCCCATCGCCATCAGCACGCCGTGCGCGCCCGGCGCGGGCGCGGCGCGACGATGCTCGTCGAGGAGACAGAGGACCGACGCCGACGAAAGGTTACCGACCTCCGCGAGGCTGCGTCGCGTCGGCTCGAGCGCGTCGGGCGCGAGCTCGAGGCTCTGCTCGAGCGCGTCGATGACCTTCGGCCCACCGGGATGCATCACCCAGCGCTCGACGTCGCGACGCGAGAGCCCGTACTCCGCGAGGAAACCGTCCATCGCGGGCCGCACGTGCGCGGCGACGACCTTCGGCACGTCGGGGCTGAGCACGACCTTGAAGCCCGCGTCGACGACGTCCCAGCCCATCACGCGCTCGGTGTCCGGGAAGAACGCGGAGCGGCTCGCGAGCACCGTCGGTCGCGGCGCGCGGTCGGCGAGCGGATGGTGCGCGCCGACGAGCAGCACCGCGGCCGCGCCGTCGCCGAAGAGCCCGGTCGAGACGAGGTTCGCGACCGAGATGTCGTCGAGCTGGAACGTGAGCGAGCAGAGCTCGACGGAGACGAGCATCGCCGCTTCTTCGGGGTACGCGCGCAGGTACTCCGCTACCCGCGCGAGCCCCGCCGCGCCGCCGAGGCACCCGAGCCCGAAGAGCGGCAGCCGCTTCAGGCTCGGATCGAACGGCAGCCGGTTCATGAGGCGCGCGTCGATCGACGGCACCGCGATGCCGGTCACGGTCGTCGTTGCGAGCATCGAGACGTCGCTCGCCTGCAGGCCCGCTTCGTCGAGCGCGCGCTGCACGACCTCCTCGGCGAGCTCCATCGCGACCTCGAGCCACGCGTCGTTGCGCTCCTTGAGGCCGTGCAGCGAGCCGTAGCGCTCGGCGGGCAGCGCGAGACAGCGCTGCTCGACGCCGACGCGCGCGAAGAAGCGCTGGAGCGCTCCGTCGCGCAGCATGCCCTCGGGCAACACGCGCTGCGCGGCGTCGGCGAGCTCGGCCTGCGTGTAGCGATGGCGCGGGAACGCGATGGCCGTCGACGCCACGGAGGGCGCGAGCCGCGCTCGCATCGCGCGCGGACGTTCGCTGGGGCGTCTCTCGATCGGCAGGTTCATCTTCGTGTACCCCCGCGCGCTGAAGAGCAGCGAACGTGCCGCGCGTTGGGCTGACGATCTGCGGAGCTTTCGCGTGAAGCTCGTGAGCGCTCGCGTCACGACGGGACGAATCGCGCCGTGCGCCCGCTCGCGCGGGGTCAGGTGCGACGCAGCGGCACCGCCGCGCTCGTCTCGAGCGCGCGGAACGTGAGCGACTCGGTGAGGTACAAGCGCACGCGGCTCTGGTCGTGCGACGCGTACCCGATCGACAGATCCTGTCCGACGGTGAGCTCGAAGTCGCCGCCGCGCATCGACACGAGCGCGCCGTGCTCGAGCGCCGGCGCCCACACGATGCGATCGACGAGCGGCTCGACGCGACTGCGGATCGGATAGCCATCCTCCGCCGCGGCCTGGTTCTCGTCGTAGAGCCTCGGCCCGAGCACGAGCGCGTACGGGCCGTCGACGCCGGCGCGCCGGAGCGCCTCCTTCGCCTCGACCACCGCGAAGGGCAGCTCGCGGGCGTGCGCGAGCGACACCGGCGCGTGCTCGCTCGCCTCGATCAGGCCGCGGATCCCTGCGGCCGCGTAGCCGTTGAACACCGCGTGATCCTCGGCCCGCGCGATGCGCGCGGCCGCTTCGATCAGCGGCTTGAAGTCGAGATCGTCCGCGCCGCGCGACGCATCGTCGAGCTCGTCGATCGGCAGGTCGAAGTACGCGCGCAGCTCGACGAGCGGCAGCACGACGCGCACGCGCGCGCTCACGTCGTCGAGCGGCGCGTCGACGGTCGAGAGGCGCCCGGTGTTCACCGCGCCCTTCTCCCATCCGAGCGGGCCCTTGAAGTCGACGACCTTGCGCGCGGCGAGGTGCAGGTTGAGCACGCGACGCGCCTCGGCGTCGATCTGCGCCCACGCCTCCGGCGTGATCGGCGCCAGCTCTCGCTTCAGCAGGTTCATCGTCCCGCTCCCGCCCGAAGGCTTCCGATGCCCAGCGATCCCGACGCGTCCGTCGTCGCGCTCGGCTCGCGGGGCGCCTCGCCTCCGCCGTGCGCGCTCTGCGCCTCGACCTCGGTGATCGCGCCCTGCGAGAAGAGGTACGTGCGCGCGTTCTCGTCGAACTTCGGGAAGCGGCGACGGATCCACTCGAGCACCATCATCGCGTGCTCGATCTCCTCGTCGCGGTTGTGCGCGAGGATCGCGGCGAGGTCTGCGTCGCTCGTCGCGTCGACTCGTTGTTGGTACCAGTCGACCGCCTCCAGCTCCTCCATCAGCGAGGAGATCGCGCGGTGTAGATCGCGCGTGGGCGCGGTGAGCTCTTCGAGCGGCTCGTGATAGTTCTCGCTGGACACGCTGTGTTCCGACTCCGGCGTCGCATCTGGGCACCGTCGCGCGACGCCACAATGCGTTCTCAGGACGCCGCGCGCGCGACCTCGTCGATCGACGCGGGCCCGATCCGGATCGAGGGCCCACCGGTGGGCAGCAGATCGTCGAACGTGCATCCGAGCGCGGTGCGCGCGGCGACGAGCCCCGAGATGGTCGCGCCCATCACGCCGTGCGAGAGCGTGCTCGCGCCGCAGCAGAGCAGGCCTCCGATCGGCGTGGTGATCGGCCACGCGAACGGGCCGATCTGATCGCGCGTCTTCGCGGTGCCGTACATGTTCCCGAAGCTCGCGGCGACGTAGAACTCGTTGGTCAGCGGCGTGCCGAGCTCGACGAAGGTCGCGTGCTGCGTGAGCCCGGGCGCGACGCGCTCCACCGCGGCGAGCATGCGCGCGGTGAGCTCGCGCTTGCGCGCCTCGTAGCTCTCGGGACGCGCGTCGTGCTGCGTCGAGGCCCAGGTCGAGAACGCGTCGTAGCCGATCAGCGTGAACCCCTCGAGCGTGTGCTGCTCGCGCCGCGTCTGCGGGTCGCGATATCGCTTCGAGGGATCCTTCAGCGTGGTCGCGCTGAGGAAGAGGAACGGCACGTCTCCGAGCTCGCAGCCCCACGGCTCGAGCCCACGTCGATAGATGCCGTCGACGTCGTCGTCCTCGAACCACCACACGTTCGCCGAGCTCAGCCCGAAGCGACGCGGATCGACGTCGACCGCGAGGAACAGCGAGATCGCCGACGTCGAGTACCCCGTGCGCGCGAGCTTGCGACGAAGCCGTGCCGGGACGTGCTCCGGCGCGAGCAGCCGCCCGAACGTGACGTGCGGATCGGCATTGCTGATCACGAGCGGCGCGCGGATCTCGTGACCGTCCGCGAGGCGCACGCCGATCGCGCGGCCGTGCTCGACGAGGATGCGATCGACCGCGGTGCGCACGCGGATCGATCCGCCGGCGCGCGAGAGCGCCTTGATGAACGCGCGCGGGAGCGACGCCGCGCCGCCCTCCGGGTAGTACCCACCATCGGCGTAGTGACCGAACACCGCCGCGTGCAGGGGTGCCGGTGCGAGCGAAGGCGGCAGCCCGTGATCGCCCGACTGCGCCGCGAGGATCGCGCGCAGCATCGGGTCCTCGACGTGCGCATCGATCAGCGACTTCGCGGAGCGCATCGCCCAGCGCGCGAGCGTCGGCGCCCGCAGCGGGAGGGTCAGCGCGTCGAGCGGTCCATCGAGATCGAGCAGCGTCGCGAGCCCCGCGCCGATCTTCGACGTGGTCTCGACGTAGCGCGCGATGCCCTCGCGCTCCTGCGGGAAGCGCGCGCTCAGACGATCGACGAGCGCCTCGCGTCCCGCGGGGATCGCGAAGCGCTCGCGCGGCCCGACGCGGACCTCGTCGTATCCCTCGGGATCGAGCTCGTGGAACGCGAGATCACCGCCGAGCCCGAGCCCTTCGTAGATGCGGCGCGCCATCTTCCCCGGCGCGAGCTCACCGATGTAGTGCACGCCGGGGCTCCAGCGGAACCCGCCGAGCGGGAACGAGTGGCACCATCCGCCCGGCAGGTAGTGCTGCTCGAGCACGAGCACGCGCCGGCCCGCCTGCGCGAGCGCGACCGCCGCCGCGAGCCCTCCCGCGCCCGAGCCGATCACCACCACGTCGGCGTCCACCGGAGCTGCTGCGGCCATTCTCGACGATGCATAAGCCCACGCCGCGCGATCACATGACGCGCGCGTGGTACGAAGCGCGCCTCATGCGATCGCTCCTCGTGCTCTCCGTCCTCGTGCTCGGCGCGTGCGCGTCGTGCCCCCGTCCGGTCGTCCACGACGCGAGCGCCGACGAGCGCGCGGCGATCGACGCGGTGATGGACGACTGGCACGACGCGGCCGCGAGCTCCGACGAGGCGCGCTACTTCGCGCACCTCACCGACGACGCGATCTTCCTGGGGACCGACGCGACGGAGCGCTGGAATCCTCAGCAGTTCCGGGAGTATGCGCATCCCGCGTTCGAAGCGGGACGAGGGTGGCGCATGCGCGCCGTGCGCCGCGACGTGCTCGTGCGCGGCGACGTCGCGTGGCTCGACGAGGATCTCGAGACGGTGAACCTCGGCCCCGCGCGCGGCAGCGCGGTGCTGCTGCGAGGCGAGGACGGGCGCTGGCGCATCGCGCACTACGACCTCGCGATCACGGTGCCGAACGAGCGCTTCGCCGAGGTGCGCGACCTGCTGCGCGCGCCCGCGCCCGAGCAGCCTTCGAGCGCGGAGCCCTGATGCAGCTCGCGATCTTCGTCGCGTGCGCGCCCGGGCTCGAGCCGCTGCTCGCGGAGGAGATGCGCGCGCTCGGTTGCGAGCCGCACGTCGAGCGCGGTGGCGTCGAGACGAGCGGCGATCGCGACACGCTCGCGACGCTGCTCGTCGAGCTCGGCCTCGCGAGCCACGTGCTTGTGCGCGTCGCGTCGTTCCACGCGAAGGATCTCGATCGCATCGAGCAGCACGTCGCGCGGCTGCCGTGGTCGGGATGGCTGCGACGCGACGTGCCGCGCCGGGTGCGCGCGACGGCGCAGCGTTCGCGTGTGTTCCACACCGGCGCGATCACCGAGCGCGTGGAGCGCGCGATCCGAGCACGCCTCGGCGACGATCCGAAGGGCGGCGACGAGATCCCGATCGTCGTCCGGCTCTTCGAGGATCGCTGCACGATCTCGATCGACGCGTCGGGCGACGCGCTGCACCGCCGCGGGTATCGGCTCGATCCACATCGCGCGCCGCTGCGCGAGGACCTCGCGCGCGCGCTGGTGATCGCGTCGGGCTGGGACGGGGTGAGCCTCCTCGTCGATCCGATGTGCGGCTCGGGCACGATCGCGATCGAGGCGGCGCGCATCGCGATGGGTCACGCGCCCGGCCTCGAGCGCGGCTTCGCGATGGAGCGCACCGCGCTCGACGATGGTGTGGCGCTGGCGCAGGCACGAGAGCGCGCGCGATCGCGGCTGCGTCCGAGCGTCGCCACCATCGTCGCGCGTGATCGCGATGCGAAGGCGATCGACGCGGCGCGCGCGAACGCCGAGCGCGCGGGCGTGCTCGATGCGATCACGTTCGAGGTCGGCGCGCTCTCGACGGCCGCGTCTGCGATCGGTCCGGGCGTCACGCGCGGCGCGACCCCGCGCGTCGTCACGAACCCGCCGTGGGGCGAGCGGCTCGGCCCGGGGCCCGATCTGCGCGCGCTGCACCGCGGCCTCGGTCAGCTGCGGCGCGCGCTCGGCGACGACGTACGGCTCACGATCGCAGCCCACGATCGCAAGCTCGCGTACGCGACGGGATTGCCGCTGAAGAGCGCGTTCCTCACCGATCTCGGCGGGCTCAAGGTCCAGGCGATGGTCGAGGGCTGATCGCACGCCGCCGCACGTGCGCGCACGGCGACAGAGCGCCTGAAACTCGCGGAAATTGGACGATCCGGGGCGGCACGGGGCGTGAGTACGCGCGCCTCCGATGCGCTCGGATCCCTCCTCCATCCGGAACACCCACTGGCTCGGCGCCGCCGCGATGGCGGTGCCCGCGCTCGTCTTCGGCGTCATCGCGGTGGTGCTCACGATCGCAGCGCTGCTCGACCTGCTCGCGCATCATCCGCCGCCGCTCGTCGAGGTCGTGATCGCGCTCGGTGCGACGTCTCTCGCGAGCGCGATGTTCGCGCTCTTCGCGATCGACGCGCTGCGGAGCGCCGCGAGCCTCTCGCGCATCCTCGCCCGCGGCATCCCGATGCGCGCCGAGCTCGTGCGGATCGGCCGCAGCGCCGGTCGCGTGAACCGGCGCCGCACGTTCCGCATCACGCTCCGTCTGCATCCCGAGGGCGCTCCGACGCGCGAGATCGTCGTCACGTGGATCCTCGGCGCGGGCCGCACGCGCGATCACCACGAGCGCTGGGTCTGCGCGCTGGTCGATCCCGAGCGCCTCGATCGCGCGATCGTCGACTGGGACGGCAGAGGGCTCGACCTCGCGCGCGCGTCGTGCTCCGCTCCGCGGCCATGACCGCGACCCTTCCACGCACCCGCGATCGCTCCCGCGAGCACGACATCGTCCTCTTCGGCGCGACGGGCTTCACCGGCGCGCTCGTCGCCGAGCACCTCGCGCGCCACCACGGCGACACCGACGTGCGCATCGCGCTCGCGGGCCGCGATCGCGCGAAGCTCGAGCGCGTGCGCGCCTCGCTTCGCGACGTGCATCCGAAGGCGGGCGACTGGCCGATCCTCGTCGCCGACGCGAACGACGAAGCCGCGCTGTCGAACGTCGCGTCGCGCGCGGAGGTCGTGTGCACCACCGTCGGCCCCTACGCGAAGTACGGCGAGAAGCTCGTCGCCGCGTGCGTGCGCCACGGCACCGACTACTGCGATCTCACGGGCGAGGTGCAGTTCATCCGTCGCATGATCGAGCGGCACCACGACGAAGCGGTGCGCACCGGCGCGCGCATCGTGCACTGCTGCGGGTTCGACTCGATCCCCTCGGATCTCGGCACGCTCATGCTGCAGGACGCGATGCGCGCGCAGCACGGCGGGCACCTCGACGAGGTGCGCTTCTTCGCCGGCGAGTCACGCGGCGCGCCGAGCGGCGGGACGATCGCGAGCATGCTGAACATCCTCGACGAAGTCGCGCGCGATCGCTCGGTGCTGCGCATCGTGGGCGATCCGTACGCGCTCGTACCACGCGAGGCGCGCGGGCGCGACGGCTCCGATCAGCGCGGCGTGCGCTTCGATCGCGAGCTCGGCATGTGGACCGGGCCCTTCGTGATGGCCGCGATCAACACGCGCGTCGTGCGGCGCAGCAACTACCTGCTCGACTTCGCGTACGGCCGCGACTTCCGCTACTCCGAGGCGATGAGCACCGGCCGCGGCGCGAAGGGCGCGATCTTCGCGAGCGCGATGACCGCGGGGCTCGGCGCGTTCGTGGCCGCGGCGAGCGTGAAGCCGATCCGCCGCGTCCTCGAGAACCGCGTGCTGCCGAAGCCCGGTGAGGGACCGGATCGCGAGGCGCGCGAGCGCGGCTACTTCGTCGTCCGGCTGATCGGCAGAGGACGCGCGGCCGACGGGCGCGAGGTCACGCTGCGTGGGCGCGTCGAGGGCAAGGCCGATCCCGGCTACGGCGAGACCGCGAAGATGCTCTCCGAGGCGGCGCTCTGCCTCGCGCTCGACGGCGCGCAGCTCGACGCGCCGGGCGGCATCCGCACGCCCGCGAGCACGATGGGCATGCGGCTCGTCGAGCGACTGCGCCGCGCAGGCATGGTGTTCCGCGTCGAGTGAGCGCGCCGGCGGGCGCGTCCGGGCGCGCGTGACATCGGCGATGCCGCGGTGTGCCCGCGGGGAAACACCCTCCTGCGGGCGAGCGCCACGTGCGCGCGCGGCCGCGCTCGCCCGCCGATGCGGGCGCGCACGTCGCGTGGTGACGCGCTCGGACGTCGCGAGTGAGGCGCACCACGCCGCCGTCGTGGCGTTCTGGACGCCTCGGGCGCGGAACCGGTGCGGCGCGCGAGCCGTCGCGACACGGGGGACCTTCGGCGCGAACACTGCACTGGGTCGCGGCACCCAGCAGCGCTGTTCCACGTCCACCCGATCTCCAGACCGGATCTCGCGCTCGCTCGCTCGCGACGCGCCGGGATCCGGCTCGCCAGGAGGAGCCACGACATGCGCTTGTTGCCGCGTGCAACGCTGACTTCCGTCCTACGAGGCGCCAGCCCGATCGTCGGCAGCCGCGCCGACGACGGCGCACCGCGCGGATGGATCTCGCCGATCGAAGCGCGCGCCCTGCTCGGCATCGAGTACGTCGATCTCGTCGAAGCGGAGCGCACATACCTCGCGAGCCCCGAGCGCTCGTGGTGGAGCGACACGAAGGTCGTCGCGCGCGCCGCGCTCGCGAACGCGCTCGTGCCCGAGCGCGAGCTCGTCTTCGAGCGCAGGCCGCACCTCGTGTCGGCGTGCGTCGACAACCTCACGGTCGACGAGGCGCTGCACGCCATCGTCGACGCGCCGCGCGCCGATCGCGCGCGCATCGTGCACTTCGCGCACGCGCACCTGCTCAATCTCGCCTACGAGGACGACGCGCTCTCCCGCGCGCTGTCGCGCGCAGATCTGGTGCTGCCCGATGGCATCGGCGTGCGCCTCGCCGCGCGCATGCGCGGCGTCGAGCTGCGCCACAACGTGAACGGCACCGACCTCTTCCCGCTCCTGTGTCGGCGCGCGGCAGAGCGAGGCGTGCCGGTCGTGCTCGTGGGCGCGCGCGAGGGGATCGCCGAGCGATGCGCTGCGCGGCTGCGCGCCGACATCCCGGAGATCGACGTGCCCTTCGTCTCGCACGGGTTCCTCGGAGAGGCGGGATCGCGGCACATCGCCGCGCGGGTGCGCGACCTCGGTCGCGCCATCGTCCTCGTCGGCATGGGGAGCCCGCGCCAGGAGCTCTGGGCATGGCGGCACCTCGCGGACGCGGGTGGCGTCACCGTGCTCACCGTGGGCGGCCTCTTCGACATGTTCTCGGGCGCCATCGCGCGCGCGCCCGACGCATGGCGCGAGGTCGGGCTCGAGTGGGCGTGGCGGCTCCTGATGGAGCCGCGACGCATGGCGCGCCGTTACGTGGTCGGCAATCCGCTGTTCCTCGGGCGTGCGCTGGCGACGCGCGGCGCGCTCACGCCCGCGACGACGTGATCAGCGCGCGAACGTCCCGACGAGCCGACCGTACGAGAGCACGTGCGGCGCGATCGCGAAGCGCACGAGCGCGCCGGTCGCGCCGTCGGGCAGCTCGAGGTGATCGACGTCGAGCGCGTAGACGCTGAACACGTAGCGATGCGCGGGACCGGGGGGCGGGCAAGGTCCACCGTAGCCGGGCCCGCCGAAGTCGGTGTGGAGCGCGCGCGCCCCCTCGGGCAACGCGGCGCCGGACTCGATCGACGTCGCGCTCGCGGGGAGATCGACGACGACCCAGTGGAAGAACCCGACGCCGGTCGGCGCATCGGGGTCGTGCACGACGATCGCGTAGCTGCGCGTGCCCTCGGGCGCACCGCTCCAGCGCAGCGAGGGCGAGCGGTTCTCGCCTGTGCATCCGAACCCGGCGAACACCTGCTGCATCGCGAGCGCGCCGTTCGGCTCGAAGTCGTCGCTCTCGACGAGCAGCGTCTCCGGCGCGGAAGGCGCGTCCTGCAGCGGGATCGCGGCGACCGGAGGTGTCGTCGTCGACGAGGTCTGCTGCGCGCCACCACAGCCGGAGGCGAGCGCGATCGCGGAGAGCACCGACAGAAGCCGAGCGATGACGTGTCTCATGCGCCCGACGTTGCGATCGCGCGGCGCGACCGAACAGATGGATTCGTCGATCCACGCGTCGACGCGATCACCAGAAGCGCCACCACGGTCGCTTCGGCGCCTGCGTGCCCGGATCGTTCCCGTCGACGGTCAGCCGCGCGATCTGCGTGCCCGCCGGCAGCGCCTTCACCTGCTGCATCAGCTGCCCCGTGAACGCGAAGTGCGGCACGATCGGCCGCACTTCCACGTTCTCGGGACCGAAGCCCGCGCCGAAGATCGGCGGCACGCGATACGCGAGGCACTCGTCGACGCCGGGGCGCATCCCGAGCCGCGCCTGGCGATCGACGAGCGACGCGCGCAGCCACTCGTCCTGCACCTCGACCCGCTCGAGCGCGCGCTCGACGTCCGCCTCGCTCCCGCCGATCCGCAGCAGCACGCCCTCGGAGAGATCGAGGAGATCGATCGAGCCGTCGCGATCCCGGAGCATCGCGTCGCCCCACGTCGTCACGCGCCAGACCTCGCGCGACGGCCCCACGAGCCATCGCCAGTCCTTCAGGATCTCATCGCTCGAGACGGTGACGCGGGCGAAGTACGCGCGGAACGACAAGCGCGATCTCCTGGTCGAAGAAGAAGATCCCAGAAACGCAGAACGCCGCCCGAGGGGCGGCGTTCTGGACTGCATTCGTTGCTTTGCGGGGGCCGGATTTGAACCGACGACCTTCGGGTTATGAGCCCGACGAGCTACCAGGCTGCTCCACCCCGCGACGGGTGTGTATCGATGCGAGAGAGGTTGATTGCGGGGGCCGGATTTGAACCGACGACCTTCGGGTTATGAGCCCGACGAGCTACCAGGCTGCTCCACCCCGCGTCAGGTGGAGCGCTGTTATAGTCAGCGCCCACGAGGCGTCAAGCGCGATCGCTTGCTCGTCGCGCGCTCGCTCGATGCGCCCTCGTCACCGCGCGCACGCGCGCTCTTCCCGCGACTCGCGCTCGCCGCTCCGCGCTCCCGCTTCGCGCCCTCGTCCGCGCGCGCACGCATCGGTCCTGCGCCGCGCTTCGCGCCGCTCGGCTTCGCTGCCGCCTTGCTCGCACCACCACGCGCGCGCGGCTTCGCCGGCGCCTCGCTCGCGCCACCACGCGCGCGCGGCTTCGCCGGCGCCTCGCGCTCGTCAGGGACGCTCTCGATCGAGCCCGCGCGATCACGCGCGCGGCGCGCCGGCGTGATGTACTGCTTCTTCAGCTTCTCGAGCTCGCGCGCGTCCAGCTCGCGCCACTGGCCCGGCCGCAGCCCTTCCGCGGTCACCCCCGCGAACGACACGCGCGCGAGGCGCAGCACCGGATGCCCGATCGCATCGCCCATGCGGTGGATCTGCCGGTTCTTCCCCTCGTACAGCGTGATCTGGACCCACGTGTTGCGGTCCTCCTCGCGCAGCACGAACACCTCGGCGGGCTTCGTCTTGTGCCCGTCGTCGAGCACCACGCCGTTGCGCAGCCGATCGAGATCCTCGACCTGCACGTGCCCGCGCAGCTTCGCGACGTAGATCTTCGGCACGTCCTTGCGCGGATGGAGCAGCGCGTCCGTGAGCTCGCCGTCGTTCGTCACGAGCAGCACGCCGCTCGTGTGGAAGTCGAGACGCCCGACCGGGTACACGCGCGCGCCGAGCTGCGCGAGGTACTGACCGAGGTGCGGCCGTCCCTCGGGATCGCTCAGCGTGCTCACGACCCCGCGCGGCTTGTGCAGCACGAAGTACGCGGGCTTCTCGAGGACGACGCGCTTGCCGTCGACCTCGATCTTGTCCTTCCGCGGATCGGCGCTGCTGCCGATCTCGGTGACCACGCGCCCGTTCACGCGAACGTGCCCCGACGCGATCAGCCCTTCGGCCGCACGACGGGACGCGACCCCCGCGTGCGCGAGGATCTTCTGGAGTCTCTCTCGAGCCATGTCGCTCTTTTCAGCTCTCGTCCGAGCCCGCGGTCGCCGAGTCGCTCTCGCCGGGAGGCGGCGCGTACTCGTGATCGCGATCCCATCGATCGACGCGCCCGTCGCCGTCGACGTCGGTGCCCATGCGCACCATGCGGCCGTTCTCGAAGTACTCCCAGCGATCGGGGCGCCACGTCTCGGCCGTGCTGCGACCGGCGAGGTCGCGCTCGGTGCGGATCGCCGCGCCGTCGTCGTCGTAGAAGACCTTCGTGTCGACGCGACCGTCGCCGCTCTGATCGATCTCGGTGCGCACGACGCGCCCGTCCTGATAGACGGTGATCGTGTCCATCTGACCGTCGAAGTTGCGATCCGCCTCTTCGCGCAGCGGACGGCCCTCGTCGTTGTAGTAGCGGACGACGTCCTTCGTCCCGTCGCCGTTCAGATCGCTCTCGCGGCAAGAGAGCACGAGGCGCGTGATCGGCGGATCGCCGACCCGTCGGAACACGCGGCGAACGTCGGGCCGCGAGTCGCCGGAGGTGTCGTACTCCGAGACCTCGCGATCGGTGCCGCTCACGTCGCAGCGCCCGCCGTCCTCCGCGGTCGCGCTGCCCGAGGCCGACGACGCGCGCGTGCGGCGCGTGCGGCGTGTGCTCTCGTTGCTGCCGCCGCAGCCCGCGACGACGATGCCCGCGATCGCCGCGGCGATCACCACGAAGCGCGCGCTCGTCACTGCGTTCCTCCGAAGGGCTGCGCGCCCGCGTCGCCCGGCTGCGTGGTGCCCGTGCCCTCCTGAGCCGGCGTCTCGCCACCGCTCGTCGCGGTGTCCGTGGTCGTCGTCGCAGGCGCGGGGGGCGGCGGCGCAGCCGGCTCGTCGACGGCCGCGGCCTCCGAGCCGTCGCACGTCATCGGCGTCTCCGCCTGACCCGCGGCGTCCGCCGGGATGTCCTCGGTCTGATCGGGCTGGCCATCGACGTCGGTGTCGCGACGGATCTGCGTGAGGCGACCGCGCTCGAACACTTCCCAGCGGTCGGGCTGACCGTCGTTGTTCTCGTCGTAGCGCGCCTCGTGCAGCACGCCGTTCTCGAACTCCTCCCACGTGTCGGGGCGTCCGCCGTGGCGCCGATCGCGCTCGCTGCGCGAGAGCAGGTTGCCCTCGCACCAGAGCCAGGTGTCGATCACGTTGTCGAAGTTCGTGTCGAGCTCGCTCCGCACGACCACGCCGTTCTCGAGGTACGAGATCTGGTCGAGGCGCCCGTCGAAATCGAAGTCGTGCTCCTCGCGGATCGGCGTCGAGCCGTCCTCGGCGAAGAAGCGCGTCACGTCGATCATCCCGTCGAAGTTCATGTCGTACTGGGCGCAGCGCTCGACGCCGCCCTCGTACACGTGACGGATGTCCGGGTTCGCGTCGTTGTCCACGTCGACCGCGCGCACCTCGCGGCCCTGCGGGTTGCACTGCTCGCGCACCGCCTGGTCACCGCGGCTGCCGCGCGGTGTGTCTCCCACCGCGGAATTCCCACCACAGCCAGGGCCCGCCAGGGCGAGCGTGAGCGAGACCGTCGCGCCCACTACCGCGCGGCGCCCAAAGCGAATCGGTCGCATTCGCCGCGGAGCATACGCGTGCGGCCCCTACCCCCGCAACCGAGCCCCGGACCGCCCGTTGACCGTACGTGGCGTGCCATGTAGCTTCATGACAACGGACGGGCGAATGGCGCGCAAGAAAGTAAGCACGACGATCTACATCACGCCCGACCAGAACGAGCGGCTCAAGCTGCTGCACGAGCGCACCAAGGTGCCCGTCGCGGTCTACATCCGCGAAGGCATCGACATGGTCCTGGAGAAGCACTCGCACAATCTCCCGGGCCAGCTGACGCTCGACTCGCCGCCCAAGAAGCGCTGAGCCAGCTCATCCCGCGGCAGGCGCGGCACTTGCGAGTAGCGCCACTCGCAGCCACACCTTGCGGCCATCCATGCCCGTCCCCGTCGAGCGCATCCGCAACTTCTCGATCATCGCGCACATCGATCACGGCAAGAGCACGCTCGCCGATCGACTGCTCGAGTACACCGGTGCGCTCTCCGATCGTGAGAAGCAGGACCAGTTCCTCGACAACATGGAGCTGGAGCGCGAGCGCGGGATCACGATCAAGGCGCAGTCGGTGCGCCTCAATTACAAGGCGGACGACGGGCTCGACTACGAGCTCAACCTGATCGACACGCCCGGGCACGTCGACTTCAACTACGAGGTCTCGCGCTCGCTCGCCGCGTGCGAGGGCGCGCTGCTCGTGGTCGACGCGTCGCAGGGCGTCGAGGCCCAGACGCTCGCGAACGTCTACCTCGCGCTCGAGAACAACCTCGAGATCATCCCGGTCTTCAACAAGATCGACCTGCCCGGCGCCGACATCGATCGCGTGAAGCGCGAGGTCGAAGAGGTCATCGGGCTCGACTGCAGCGACGCCGTCCCCGCCAGCGCCAAGGAGGGGATCGGCATGCGCGAGATCCTCGAGGCGGTGGTGAAGCGCGTGCCGCCGCCGAAGACGGCGGGCGAGGACGCGCCGCTGCGCGCGCTGCTCGTCGACAGCTGGTACGACGCGTACCGGGGCGCGATGGCGCTCATCCGCGTGGTGGACGGGACGATCCGCCCCGGGATGAAGATCAAGATGATGGCCACGAAGGCCGAGTACGAGGTCACCGAGCTCGGCGTGTTCGCGCCGTTCGCGCGGTCGATCGCGGAGCTCGGGCCCGGCGAGGCCGGTTTCTTCGCTGCGAGCATCAAGACGGTCCGCGACTGCAAGGTCGGCGACACGATCACCGAGATGCGCCGTCAGGCGTCGGAGCGACTGCCCGGCTTCCGCGAAGTGAAGCCGATGGTCTTCTGCGGCATCTTCCCGACCGAGCCGAACGAGTACCCGAACCTGCGCGAGGCGCTCGAGAAGCTGCAGCTCAACGACAGCGCGCTCTCGTGGGAGCCCGAGACCAGCGAGGCGCTCGGCTTCGGCTTCCGCTGCGGCTTCCTCGGCATGCTGCACATGGACATCGTCCAGGAGCGGCTCGAGCGCGAGTACGACCTCGACCTGATCACGACGGCGCCGAGCGTCGTCTATCACGTGCACCTGACCGACGGGACGATGACGCCGGTGGAGAACCCGTCGCGCCTGCCCGACCCGGTGAAGATCGACCACATCGAAGAGCCGTACTTCAAGGTGTCGATCCACGTGCCGTCGACCTACGTCGGCGCGGTGCTGAAGCTCTGCGAGGAGCGTCGCGGCGTCCAGAAGGCGATCCAGTACGCGTCGCAGGATCGCGTGATCATCGTCTACGAGCTGCCGCTCGGCGAAGTGCTCTTCGACTTCTTCGACAAGCTGAAGAGCGCGACGAAGGGCTACGCGTCGATGGACTACGAGCTCGCCGGATATCGCGAGTCGCCGCTGGTGCGCGTCGACATGCTGATCAACGGCGACAAGGTCGACGCGCTGAGCGCGATCGTGCACCGCGAGAAGGCGCAGTGGCTCGGGCGTGGCCTCGCGGAGAAGCTGCGCGGGATCGTGCCGCGCCAGCAGTACGAGGTCGCGATCCAGGCCGCGATCGGCGGCAAGATCATCGCGCGCGAGACGGTGCGCGCGATGCGCAAGGACGTGACCGCGAAGTGCTACGGCGGTGACATCTCGCGCAAGCGCAAGCTGCTCGAGAAGCAGAAGGAAGGAAAGAAGCGGATGAAGGCGGTCGGATCCGTCGACATCCCGCAGGAAGCCTTCCACGCGATCCTGAAGGTCGAGTGATCAGCGGCACGTGAGCGCGCGATCGCGCTCGATCGCGCGTGCGAGCGGATCGCGGTCGAGCGTCTGCGGCGCGCTGCGCACGGCCGCTGCGGCGCCCTCGAAGTCGCGTGCGTCGGCGTCCGCGTCGCCGCGGGCTCGTGAGGCCCAGGCGCGGCGATAGAGCACGTACGCGCGCAGCAGGCCCGGCGCGGTCGCGAGCGCGCGCCCGTAGTGCGCGAGCGCGGTGATGGCGTCACCGCGATCGAGCGCATGATCGCCGAGCCGCGCCCACGCGAACGGCGCGAACGCGCCGCGCGGTGCGAGCGCGAGCATGCGCTCCAGCGTGCGCTCGGCGGCGAGGACGCGTCCATCGTCGCTCTGCACCGCGGCGAGCGTGAAGAGCGCGAGCTCGCTCTCCTGCTCGGCGAGGAGCTCGAGCAGGTCGGTCTCGGCGCGATGCCGGATCCACATCGCGCGCGCGGGCGAGCTCGCGAAGCGCGCGGTCTCGCGCCACGCCTCCGCCGCGTAGACGCTGCGCGACGCGCGCGACGTGCTGGTCGGTGTCGCCGGCGCATCGCGCATCGTGGTGCGCTCCATGCGCTCCACGTCGCGCCCGACGTGCGCGAGCATGCGCTGGCTCGGCGAGGCCCATCGCAGATCGTCGCTCGCGACGTACGACGGCGTGCACTGCGCCCGTGCGACGCACGGCAGCGCGAAGAGCGTCGCGACGGTCAGCACCACGACGAGCCGCATGCCCCGAGTGTGCCCGAGCGCGACGTGTGATGCGCGCCGGGCGTGCCCATGATCCGCTGCATGGCGCGCGAACGACGACGGGTGCTCATCGCGGTCACGAGCCACCTCGGGCCGCTGGGACGACGTCCCACCGGGGCCTGGCTCGGCGAGGTCAGCGGCTTCTGGCACGAGATGGTCGAGGCCGGCCTCGACGTCGACTACGCGAGCCCGCGCGGCGGCGATCCGCCGATCGATCCGGTGAGCGCGCTGCTGCCCGGCGAGAGCAAAGACGCGTTCGTGCGCTCCGGCGAGCGACAGCGATTGATGGAGAGCATGCGCAGCGTCGACGTGGATCCGTCGCGCTACGACGCGATCTTCTTCGCGGGCGGGCACGGCGCGCTCTGGGATCTGCCGTCGGATCCCGGGCTCGTGCTCGCGACGGAAGCGATCTGGCGCGCCGGCGGCGTGGTCGCGGCGGTGTGCCACGGGCCCGCCGGGCTCCTGGAGCCCAAGGACGCGCAGGGGCGCTCGCTGCTCGAAGGGCGTCGCGCGACCTGTTACTCGAACTTCGAGGAGACGCTGGGCGGGATGGCGGGCAAGGTGCCGTTCCTGCTCGAGACGTCGATGAAGGAGCGCGGCGCGCGCTTCGAGAAGGCGATGCTGCCGTTCATGCAGCACGTCGTGATCGACGGGCGCCTGGTGACCGGGCAGAACCCGGCGTCGGCGCGTGGAGTCGGGCGCGCGGTCGCGGAGCTGCTCGGCGCGACGCCGCGCGTGAGCCCCGGTGTGAAGCGCGTCGAGCGTCAGCCTTCGTCGATCGAGCGACGGTGATCGGCCGAGTATCCGACGTAGAGCGCGGCGGCCTCGGTGATGCGCGCGCGCTCTTCGTCGGTCAGGTCGCGCACCGGCTTCGCGGGGCGGCCCATCGCGAGCACGCCGCTCGGGATCTTCGTGCGCGCGGTGACGAGCGAGCCGGCGCCGAGCACGACCCAGTCGCCGATCTCCGCGGTGTCGAGCACGATCGAGCCCATCCCGACGAGCACGTCGTTGCCGACGATGCAGCCGTGGAGGATCACCGAGTGACCCACGGTGCAGCGATCGCCGACGATCGTCTCACTCCATCCGCCGGTCGCGTGCACGACCGAGTTGTCCTGGACCGACGTCTGCTCGCCGATGCGGATCGGCGCGACGTCGCCGCGCAGCACCGTGCCGTACCAGATCGACGAGCTCGCGCCGATCGTGACGTCGCCGATGACGCTCGCGGTCGGCGCGACGAACGAGGTCTCGTGCGCGCGCGGGCGCGCGCCGCGATACGGGAAGAGGGGCCCTCGATGGCTCATGCGCTCTCCTGGGCGGGCTGCGACGCGCGAAGGGTCGAGACGACGAGGCGCGCGGTCGAGCCGACGATCGCACCGACCACGTCGGCGAGCAGATCGATCGCGTCGGTCGCGCGCCCCGGGACGAACGCTTGGTGGATCTCGTCGAGCACGCCCCACCCGCACGTCACGAGCACCGCGACCGCGGCGACGCGTGCGCGCGAGCGATCGGGCCAGGTGCGCAGCGACGCGTGCGCGACGAGGAACGCGAGCACCGCGTACTCGATCATGTGCACGCCCTTGTCGCGCAGCGGGAACGAGTCGATGGGCAGCTCGGGGAGCGCGATCGACGAGAGCGCCCAGATGAGCGCCATGTAGAGCACGGCGGGCAGCCACGCGAGCGCGATGCGCGTGCGCGTGACGCTCATTTTGCCGGGCCCTGCGCGCGCCCGACGACCGGCAGGCGCATGCGCGTGGCGGCCGCGGCGCTCTTCGGCGGCACGGGCTTCGGCGCGCGACGCGGCAGGGACGCGACCTCCACGTCGACGCGCGCGACGAGCGAGTGCGCGTTCGCGCGCTCGATGGTCACCGGAAGGATCGCGCCCGCGAGATCGACGCCCTCGGGCACGTCGCAGTGCACGATCTCGTGGCGGCTCGAGCGGCCCTTCCAGCGCGCTTCGCCATCGCGCGGGCGATCGTTCTTGCTCTCCTGCGAGGGCGACTCGAAGAGCACGTCGGTGCGCGTGCCGACGAGCGACGCGAGGTGCGCGCGCTGCTGCTCCGCGACGACCTCGAGGAGGCGCGCGAGGCGCTCGTCCTTCTGCTCCTCGGTCACGTCGTCGCCCAGCTTGAGCGCCGGCGTGTGCGGGCGCGGCGAGTACTTGAACGCGAACGCCGCGACGAAGCCGATCTCGCGCACGAGGGAGAGCGTCTCGAGGAACTCCTCCTCGGTCTCGCCGGGGAAGCCGACGATGAGATCGGTCGAGAGCGTGAGGGCCGGGTTGCCCGAGGAAGTCCGCGCGCCCTGAAGCGCGCGAGCGCGCGCGACGTAGTGCTCGCGCGTGTAGCGGCGCAGCATGCGCTTGAGCACGCGGTTCGATCCCGACTGCACGGGCAGGTGCACGTGCGCGGGGAGCACGTCGAGCTCCGCGTGCGCGCGCACCAGCGCGTCGGTGACGTGCCGCGGGTGCGGCGACGTGTAGCGGAGGCGGCCCAGCGAGGGCACCTCGCGCGCGATGCGCGAGAGCAGCTCGGCGAACTGCGACTCGCGCGCGCTCTCTTCCGTGCCCGGCTCGAACCACGAGTTCACGGTCTGGCCGAGGAGCGTCACCTCGCGCACGCCCGCGTCGGCCATGCCGCGCACCTCGGCGACGATCGCGTCCGCGCTGCGATAACGCTCGGGGCCGCGCGTGTACGGGACGATGCAGAACGTGCAGCGCTCGTCGCAGCCCTTCATCACCGTGACGAACGAGGTCACCTCGCGCGGCGATTCCGCGCGCGCCGGGATCGCCTCGAGGAAGCGCGGATCGTCGAGGTCGAACACGGTGCGCGCGATCGGCGGCCCACCGTCGTGGGCGTGCGCGACGAGCCCCGGGAGCTCGGGGATGTTGTCGGGGCCGATCACGACGTCGATGATCGGTGCGCGCGTGAGGAGGCGCTCGCCCTCCTGCTGCGCGACGCAGCCCGCGACCGCGATCACGAGATCGGGGTTCGCCTGCTTCAGGCCGCGCATCGTGCCGAGCACGCTGAGCAGCTTGTGCTCGGCCTTCTCGCGCACGCTGCACGTGTTGAAGACGACCAGGCTGGCGAGCGCGGCCTCGTCCGTCGGCTCCCATCCGGCGCGCGCGAGGACCTCCTCGATCCGGCGCGAGTCGTGGACGTTCATCTGGCAGCCGAAGGTCTGGACGAGATACCGCTTCATCGTCGGAGGCCGGCAAGGTAGCAGCGCCCCTCGGGGAGACCACTCCGGGGCTCCGCGGGGCGCTCGCGCCCCACCCTCGAGTCGGATTGCCCCGACCCTCGGATGCGAGCGCGCCCACCCTCCGGTCGATCGGCGCCACCCTCGCGCGCGACCGCGACCACCCTGCCGCCGATCCGCACGACCCACGCGTCGCTCGCGACCACCCTGGTCGACCGGCGTAGATGAGCGGATCGATTCAGGATTTCGCGAAGTCCCCGAACGAGGCCCGGCCGGACGCGGAAACGACCCAGGTTCAGCGCGAGCGTACCTCGATCGGGATACGGAACGAGCGCGGGGTCGACGTCGACGGGAACCGAATCGCGCGCGCCCGCTGGATGACGCACTGCCCCGGCGCGGTGCTCGCGACCTCGGCGGGCGAGAGCTCGACGCGCTGCACGCTGCCCGACGTGTCGATCGAGAAGCGCAGCACGAGCTCGTGGGTCGCGTCGGGGGGCGCGCTCGCGAAGCAGCGGCGGATCTCTGCGGTGTGGGTCGCGAAGGCGCGCTGGATCGCCGCCGCCTCGTCGGGCGGCTCGGCGCGCTGCACCGCGCGACGGCGCTCCGTCGGCGGCGTGGTCTCGCGCGCCGTCGTCGCCTCGGTCGGCGGCGTGGTCTCGGTCGGCGGCGTGGTCTCGGTCGGGGGCGTGGTCTCGGTCGGGGCGGTCGGTGTCTCGACGGGCGCGCCCTCGATCCCGGCGGGCGACGCCTCGACGTACACGACGTCGGGCGCGGGCGGCGGCTGGCTCCACCACGCCGCGGCACCGATCCCCGCCAGCACGAGCACGATCGCGACGCTCGCGCCGATCCACAGCCCCGCGCGCGACGGCGCAGCGGGCGCCGGCAGCGCCGGCTGCTGCGGCCGCGTCTTCGTCCCGCCGCGCGTCGGGCCGTCGGACGGTCGGCTCGGCTCGCTCCCCTCGCCCTCGATGCTCAGTGGTGCGGGCGGGCTCGAGCTCACGGTCGGCATCGGCGCGCGCCACGCGCGCTCGAGATCATCGAGCTCCGGCAGCTCGAACATCGCGGGCAGCGACGGATCGCGGAAGTCTCGCGCGAACGTCTCGGTGAGCAGCGCGCTCGCCTCTTCGGCCGCCATCCCGCGCACGCCGCGCAGCGCCTTGAGCAGGTCCCCCGCGCTCTCGTAGCGCTTGCGCGGGTCCTTCAGCAGCGCGATCTCGACGACGTCGGCGAGCTCCGGCGAGCAGTCGGGTCGCACCTCGTCGAGGCGCGATGGAACGTGCGTGAGCACGCGCCCCACCGTCGAGGTGGGCGACGACGTGCGGAACTCGTTGCGGCCCACGAGGATCTCGTGGAGCACCACCGCCGCCGCGTACGCGTCGCTGCTCGGCGAAGGATCGGCGCCCTCGAGGATCTCGGGCGCCATGTACGAGAACTTGCCCTTCACCGTGCGCGTCGCGGTCTTCACATCCGGCGCGTCGACGCCGCTCTGCGCGATGCCGAAGTCCGCGAGCCGCACGTGACCGTCGGTGTCGAGCAGCACGTTCGACGGGCTCACGTCGCGATGCACGATGCGCAGCGGCTCGCCGCCCTCGCCGACCAGCGTGTGCGCGTACTGCAGCGCCTCGAGCACCTGCACGACGATCTGCACCGCGAGCACGACCGGGACGTCGCCGCGCTTCTGCAGCGTCCAGCTCGCCCAGCGGCCGAGGTGGAACCCGTGGACGTAGTCCATGACGAGCAGGTAGCTCTGCTCCTCGCGACCGAAGTCGAACACCGAGACGATGCCCGGGTGGCGCAGCATCGACATGATGCGCGCCTCGCGCTTGAACATGCGTGCCGCGGCCTCGTCGCCGACGAGCTCGGGGAGCATGCTCTTCACGACGACGGGCTTCACGAAGCTCGCCGCGCCCTCGCTGCGCGCGAGGTAGATCGCGCCCATCCCGCCGCGCGCGAGCTCGCGCGTGATGCGGTAGCGGCCGAGCACCACGCGGCCGAGGAGCGGATCGACCGCTTTCGGTTCGCCAGCGCTCGTCATCGTGCGGCCACGCGGCGCAGATAGTAGTGCACTCCGCGGCGCGGATGGGAGAAGCGAACGGCGAGCGCGTCGGTGGTGGTCGGCACGCGCACCTCACCCGCGAAGCGCATCTGCGCGTCGATCGCGAGCGGCTCGCCCTCGGCGCGCACCTCGAATCCGTCGAGCACCACGCCGGCGACGCGCACCGCCTGACCGGGCGCGAGCGACGCCGCGCGGCCCGGCTCGCGCAGGCTCGCCGCGGGCGCCGCGTTGTCGAAGCGGATGCGCAGCGTGGTCTGCGGTGAGGTGCGGCCCGACGACGTGAACCAGAGGCGGTGCGTGCCCTCCGAGAGCTCGCCCGAGCGCAGCTCGACGCGCCCCGACGACGCCGCGACCGTGCGCTCGCGACCGTTGCTCGCGACGTGGAGCAGCGCGTTGCCCGAGCCGCTCTCGCGCCATCGCACGGTGAGGATCGGGAGCGCGTTCTGGTAGAGCACGTCGTAGGTGCGACCATCGGTGTCGACGACGTTGCGAGGCGGGACCGGATCGAGCCGGCTGCTGCCGTCGTCGCGGCGCACCGTGATCGTGCCGCCGCGCGGATCGTTCCCCTCGGCGCAGTCGATCGCGTAGCGCGCGCGCCCGGTCGGGATCGTGACGATCGCGCCGCCCTCGCCTGCATAACGAACGGGCCTGCGTCCTGCGCGGATCGTGACGATTCCGCGGCCCGGGCATGCAGCACCGAAGTCGATGCGCACCGCGGTGGGCGCCGACGCGTCGTGGATGACGGGCGACTCACCCGCGGGGATCGTCACGTGCGCGCGCTCGGGCGACGGAGTGACCTGCACGCCGGGCGTGCCCGGATCGCTCGCCTCGATCGGCTCGTCCTCCTCGACCGCCTCCTCGACCGCGACGGGCGCTTCGACCGCTGCGACGGCCTCGGTCGGCGTGGGCTCGACGGCGGGCTCGGGCGGCGCGCCGAACGTGGAGTCGTCCTCGAACACGACGCGGCCCACCGCGAGCACCACGGCGTCGCCGGCCTCCGCGGTGCGCGCGACACCGTCCTCCTCGAACACGACGCGCCCCGCGATCACCTCGACGCGCGCGGCATCGCCGGTTCGCGCGCGCACCCGCGCGCCGGCCTGCAGCGTGACCGAGCCGCGCTCGGTCTCGAACACGAGATCCTCGGCGCTGTCGAGCTCGACCTCGCCGGTCTCGAGGCGCACCGCCGACGGCGCTTCGGGCCGCTCGCCGAGGAAGCGCAGCACCGTGCGTGGCTGCATGCGCACGCCGCCGCGCGCGCCGACGCGCAGCTGCGCCGTCGACGCGTCGCCGGTGCGCACGGCATCGCCGAGCTCGAAGCGCTGCCCGACTGGCGCGATCTCCCACGTCGTCGCCGCGGCCGCGGTGCTCCGCTCCACGGTGCCGTCGCGCCCGAGCAGCTCCGCGACACCCGATCCGCCGCAGCGATCACAAGCGAACAGCGCGAATGACGCGATCAGCGCGGCGCCCGCGCGCGACAACGACGCATTTCGCGGAGTCCTGCGCACGCGCCCGGGCTCAGTGGGCGGGCTCGGCCAGGAGGCGCTGCACGAGACCGTCGAGACGCGCCATCGACGCGTCGTCGACGCCGACGACGACGTCGCGCACCTGCCCGTGTCGATCGATCACGACCATCATCGGGATCGCGCGCACGCCGTACCGCGAGAGCGTGCCGCCCACGTCGCGCGCCACGGTGTAGCCCACCGGGTGCTCCGCGAGATGCCCGCGCAGCGCGCCTTCGGACTCGCGCGCGATCCCCAGCACCGTCAGGCCCGACGCGTGATGACGACGGTGCATGTCGTCGAGCGTCGGCATGATCGCGCGACACGGCCCGCACCAGGTCGCCCAGAAGTCGAGGACGATCACGCGCCCGCGCAGATCCTCCAGCGACACTCCGTCACCGCCGCTCAGGCGCTGCGCCGCGATCGGCGGAGCCGCCTCGCCGAAGCGGAGCGGGCCGACGCCGCCGCTGCCCGACCCGACGCGCTCGGTCGGCGCGGCCACCGCGCTCGGGGTGGACATCGCGATCGCACCGCACGCAGCGAGGACGACGAACGAACGGCGGAGGACGGCGATGGCGTGCGCCCGGAAGCGCGAGTGATTGACCATCGCGGGCGACTCTATCATGGACGCGCGCGCGGACGACCGACGATGATCGAGCGCGTGGAAGCGATGCGCACCGACGGCGACGAGCGCCGCAAGCGGCACGAGGTGCTGCGCGAGGCTGCGCTCGTGTACGCGCTCGTGTGCGTGCTGACGTTCGCGCTCGGCGCGCTGCGCGCGCTCGCTCCGCTGCGCGATGTCGCGCATCTCGGCATCGCCGCGCTCTTCCTCGTGGTGCCGCTGTGGGCGGCGCGGCGCGAGCACGGCGGCGCACGTCGGCTCGGCATCGATCTCGCGGGGCTGCTCGAAGCGCCGCCCGACGAGCGCCCCACCCGATCGGCCGGGCCGTTCGGGCTCTTCGATCTCGCGCGCGCCGTGCGGGACGCCGCGCCCTCGGGGCTGCGCGAGCTGGGCGCCGCGCTGCTCGTCGCGCTCGTGGTCTTCCCGCCGTTCGTGGTGGGCTTCTATCTCTGGAACCAGCCGAGCCGCGGGTTCGTGTGGAGCCCGCCGCCCGATCTCGCGTCGTTCGCGCTCACGCAGATCGTGCTCGTCGGTCTGCCCGAAGAGGCGCTCTTCCGCGGCTACGTGCAAACGCGCCTCCACGACGCGTTTCCTCCGCGCACGACGATCCTCGGTGCGCGCGTGCACGTCGGCGTCATCGTCGCGCAGGCGGCGCTGTTCGCGCTGGTGCACCTCGCGACGGAGCCCTACGCGCAGAAGCTCGCGGTGTTCTTCCCGGGGCTCCTCTTCGGGTGGATGCGCGCGTGGCGCGGAGGCATCGGAGCAGCGATCCTCTTCCACGCGATGAGCAACGTGCTCGCGGAGATCCTCGTGCGAGGGTGGCTCGGATGAGGGCGCGTGGCGCGTCGCTGGCATCCGAGGGGCCGTGGACATGAAGACGCGAGCCGCGTTCTTCGACATGGACAAGACGCTCGTGCGCGTGAACACGGGGCGGCTCTACGCGTCGTGGAGGTTCTCGCGCGGTGAGACGCGCCTCCGCGATCTGCTGCGCGTGAGCTGGTGGTCGCTGCAGTACACGCTCGGAGTCGTCGACGCGGACGCGGTGAGCCGATACGCGGCGCGCGCGCTCGCCGGGCTCGAGGAGCGCGCGTTCGCGGACGAATGCCGCGCGTGGTACGCGAGCGCGGTGCGGCCACACGTGACGGGGCGCGCGCGCAGCGAGGTCGAGCGGCGCCATCGCGACGGGTACGTCGTCGCGATCCTCACCGGCAGCTCGCCTTACGTGGCGGGCCCGCTCGCGGACGAGCTCGGGATCGATCACGTGATCTCGAGCCGTCTCGTCGTGAACGACGGCTGCTTCACCGGCGACGTCGAGGCGCTCTGTTATGGCCCGGGCAAGGTCACGCGCGCGCTCGAGTGGTCGGCGCTGCACGGGATCGATCTCGCCGCGAGCGCGTTCTACACCGACAGCCTCAGCGACCTGCCGATGCTCGAGCGCGTCGGCGAGCCGCGCATCGTGAACCCCGACCCACGCCTCCGCGCGCTCGCGAAGAGCCGCGGCTGGCCCATCGAGATCTGGACATGAAGAACGATCCGACCCCGCGTCCCGCTCCGCCTCCCGCGTTCGTCGTGCGCGACCTCGTCGAGCGGGCGCTCGCCGAAGATCTCGGGCGCGGCGACGTCACGACCCAAGCGTGCGTGCCCGTGGATCTCGAGGGCGCGGCCGCGCTCGTCGCGCGCGAGCCGCTGGTGCTCGCGGGCGCGTTCGTGTTCGAGCAGGTGTTCGCCACGGTCGATCCGAAGGTGCGCGTCGAGATCCTCGCGCTCGACGGGGCGCGCCTCGAGAAGGGCGCGGTCGCGGCGCGGCTGCGCGGGCCGGCGCAGTCGATCCTCGAGGGCGAGCGCGTCGCGCTCAACTTCGTGCAGCGCATGAGCGGCGTCGCGACCAAGACGCGCAAGTTCGTCGATGCGCTGCCCGCGGGCGGCAAGACGCGCATCGCCGACACCCGCAAGACCACGCCGGGGCTGCGCGCGCTCGAGCGCTACGCGGTGCGGTGCGGAGGCGGGCACAACCACCGCGACGATCTCTCGAGCGCGGTGCTCATCAAGGACAACCACATCGCGGCGTGCGGCGGCGTGCGCGTGGCGATCGAGCGGGCGCGCGCGTGGGCGCCGCACACCTCGCGCATCGAGTGCGAGGTCGATCGCATGGAGCAGCTGCGCGAGGCGATCGATGCGCGCGCCGACGTCGTGCTGCTCGACAACTTCGACGACGCGACGCTCGCCGAGGCGGTCGCGTTCGTCGCGGGCCGCGCGATCCTCGAGGTCTCGGGCGGCGTCACGCTGGAGCGCATCCCGAAGATCGCGGCCTCGGGCATCGACGTGATCTCGGCGGGCGGGCTCACGCACTCGGCGGCGGCGGTCGATCTCGCGCTCGACTGGGAGAGCTGAGCGCTTCGATAAGTGCTTCGCGAAATGCAGGACCTCGACCCCGAACGCATCCGACCGCTGCTGACGACGCGCGCCTACGGGCGCTCGCTCGACGTGCGCGCGAGCACCGCCTCGACGAACGACGACGCGCGCGAGGCGGCGCGCAACGGAGCGGCGCGCGGGCACGTGGTGGTCGCCGACACGCAGACGCGCGGTCGCGGCGCGCACGGGCGCGTGTGGTCGTCGCCCTCGGGGACGGATTTGTATGTGTCGATCGTCGAGCGGGTGACGCTCTCGCCCGACCGGGTCGCGCCGCTCACGCTCGCGGTGGGGCTCGGGGTGGCGGACGCGGTGCGCGCGCTCGCGCCGGCGGTCGAGCCGCGGGTGAAGTGGCCGAACGACGTGTGGGTCGGGCGGAGGAAGACGGCGGGTGTGCTGGTCGAAGCGAGCTCGATCGGCGCGCGCATGGACGCGATCGTGATCGGCGTCGGGCTCGGGGTGAACCGGCTCGCGTGGGAGGAAGAGCTCGCGGGCAGCGCGACCTCGGTGCTCCGCGCGTCGCGCGAGGTGGACGCGGCGTGCCCGGAGATCGATCGTGCGAGCGCGCTGGCGACGTTGCTCGGGTCGATCGAGGTGTGGGTCGATCGCTTCGTCGCCGACGGTCCCGCGCCCGTGGTGCGGGCGCTCGACGCGCGCCTCGCGATGCGTGGCGAGCGCGTGCGGTGTGACGAGATCGAAGGCGTGCTGATCGGCGTGGAGCCGAGCGGTGCGCTCCGGCTCGAGACCGCGAGCGGTCCACGCGCGATCATCTCGGGCACGCTGCGCCCACTCTGATCGGTCGCGCGAACCGCATCGTGGGGTCGGCGCCCGGCCTCGGAGACAGCCGAGGAGCACACCGGGTGGTCCACGTCCCGCGCGAAACGCGGGTTCTCATTGGAAGACGCGAACTCGACCGCGTGAACGCGTGCGATCGAGGTCGACTCCTGGTACGCACGGACGGCGCGAGCAGCGGACTCGCGCGGCCGGTCACATCGGGATCGCGGGCTCGTTCTCGACGCCGAGGACGTGGGCGCGAGCCTCCGCGAGCACGAAGATCGAGCCCGCGACGATCACGAGCCCGCCCGTCCCGGCACGTGCCCGGGCGCGATCGACGCCTGCGGGGATCGTGGGCGCGCTCTCGGCGCGCGCGTGGCTCGCGATCGCGTCGGCGCGCTCTGCGCGCGGCATGTCGGGGGCGACGGCGACGAACTTGTCGACCTGCGGGCGAAGGATGTCGAGCATCTCGCGCCACGGCTTGTCCGCCATCGCGCCGAAGACGAGAACACGCGGGCCGGTGCGCGGCAGCGACGCGAGATGCGCGGCGAGCGCGCGGCATCCATGCGGGTTGTGCGCGGCGTCGACGATCACGGCGGGCGATCCATCGAGCGTCTCGAGGCGACCGGGCCAGCGCGTCGCGCGGAGGCCATCGTGGACGGCGACGGGGTCGATGGAGATGCCTCGCGCGCGCAACACGTCGACGAGCGCGAGGACGACGGCGACGTTGTCGCGCTGGAACGCACCTGCGAGCGGCGTGGGATGCGCGTCGTCGACGCGCGCGGCGGGTACGATCGGGGCACCCACGTTCGTTGCGTGGGCCTCGATCGCGCGGCGCGCTTCGTCGTCGACGCGGCCGAGGACGAGCGGCACGCGGGGCTTCGCGATGCCGGCTTTCTCGCGCGCGATCTCGGTGATCGTCGACCCGAGGTACTGCTGGTGATCGAGCGCGATCGAGGTGATCGCGGTCGCGAGAGGCACGTCGATGACGTTCGTCGCGTCGAGACGTCCGCCGAGGCCGACCTCGAGCACGACGACGTCGCAACGGGCTTCGCGGAACGCCTCGAGGGCGATCAGCGTGGTGACCTCGAAAAAAGTCAGCTGCGGTGCGTCCGGAGCTTCGACCGTGGTTCGAATTTCGGAGGCCCGACGCACGACCTCGTCCCTCGACACGGGCTCCCCATCCACGCGAATCCGCTCGCGAAACGAGTGCAGATGCGGCGAGGTATAGAGCCCGGTGCGCAGCCCCGACGCGCGCAGCACGCGCTCGAGCATCGCGCAGACACTGCCCTTCCCGTTCGTGCCCGCGACGTGCACGACGCGCAGCGCGCGATGCGGATCGCCGCGCAACGCGAGCGCAGCGCGCATCCGATCGAGCTCCAGTCGGATCCCGCGCGGCTGCAGCGCGTACAGCCAGCGCAGCGACTCTTCGTACGTCACGCGCTCAGCCGACGAGATGACCGAGCACGCGCGCGATCGTCGCGCGCATCTCACGCCGCTGCGCGATCACGTCGATCATCCCGTGGTCCAGCAGGAACTCCGAGCGCTGGAACCCCTCGGGAAGCTTCTGGCGGATCGTGTTCTCGATCACGCGCGGGCCGGCGAAGCCGATGAGCGCACGCGGCTCGGCGATGTTCACGTCACCGAGGAGCGCGAAGCTCGCCGCGACGCCGCCCGTCGTCGGATGCAGCAGCACGCTGACGAACGGCATCCCCGCCTCGCGCACGCGACCGAGCGCGGAGACCGTCTTCGCCATCTGCATCAGCGAGAGCACGCCTTCCTGCATGCGCGCGCCGCCCGAGCTCGAGAGCAGGATCGCCGGCTGCTTCCGCTCGGCCGCGCGCTCGAACATGCGCGCGATCTTCTCGCCGACGACCGAGCCCATCGAGCCGCCCATGAAGCGGAAGACGAACGCGCCGATCTGGACGCCGCGCCCTTCGACCGTGCCGCTGCCGACCATCATCGCGTCGTCGACGCCGGTCTTCTTGCGGGTCGCGCGCACGCGATCGGGGTACGGCTTGCTGTCGTTGAACGCGAGCGGATCGCCGGAGACGAGGCCGATGTCGTGCTCTTCGAACGAACCCGGGTCGAGGAGGAGCTCCACCCACGACTCCGCGCTCATCGGGTAGTGATGGTTGCACTCCGGGCAGACCTCGAGGTTCTCGGTGAACTCCTCGGCCTTGAGCGTCGCGCCGCACGATTCGCAGCGGCGGAACACACCTCGGCCGATCGTCTTCTTCTCCGAGGCGTCGATCGTCGCGCGGTTCTTGCTGAACCAGGCCATGCGAGGGGGCGGGGATAACACGAGGGCGCTCGCTCGGAAAGGCGTCGCGTCGTAACACATCGCGTCATGCCGATCAGCGCGCCCTTTCGCTCCACTCAACGCGTCTACTTCGACGATCTCGACGCGCTGAACATCCTGCACAACGTGCGTTTCCTGCTCTTCATGGAGCGCGCGCGCGGCGAGCTGTTCCAGGCGCTGGGGT
Source organism: Sandaracinus amylolyticus (assembly GCF_000737325.1). NCBI lineage: Bacteria > Pseudomonadati > Myxococcota > Polyangiales > Sandaracinaceae > Sandaracinus > Sandaracinus amylolyticus. Next base: position 3,810,773 of record NZ_CP011125.1, on the reverse strand, counting down.
TCCGCTGGGAGGACGATTTCGCGAAGAACCCGGACAAATTCCACGTCGTGGCGGCGCACGAGATCCAGTACCTCGCGCCGGTTCGCGGTGAGGGGGATCTCACGGTCGAGCTGCAGCCGGTGAAGCTCGGCACGTCGAGCCTGGTGATCGACGCGAAAGTGCGCGCGGTGCACGGGTCGACCGTGCACGCCGAAGGGCACACGCGGCTTGTCCGATTGGATCCGACGACGTTCAAGCCGTGTCCCTGGAGCGAGCGGTTCCGCGCGGCGTTCGAGCCCCTCCTGGTGCGCGGCACGTGATCGCATCGTCGAGCTGAGAGCGCGCGAGCGCTCAAGCCGCCACGCGCGTGGATGCGATCAGCGCCGCGTGTTGCTCGCGCATGAGCCACGTGCCCGCTGGGAACGGCACGTCGCGGCGTCGCGCGCGCCACGCGTCGAGCGCGGAGCGATACGCGCTTCGAAATGCGCGCAAGCGCTCCTCGGACTCGATTCGCGCGTCGTGATGACCTCGCCCGACTGCGAACGTCGGGTTCCGCGAGCGCGGCGGCTCCCACGAGCGCGCGCGGCGGAACGGTGAGAGCTTCGCGCATCGATCGCGGCCGACGAAGGTCCCGCCGAGCTCTCTGACGCTCGCGCGCGCGGCGCGCTCGAGCGTGGCGACTTCGTGCGCGACGAGCTCGCGGAACTCGTCGTCACGCATCGCGAGATCGTGCGCGGCGCGCGGCATCTCGAGCCGAAGCTCGACGTGGGGCGGCCACCTGTCGTCGTCCCGGCCGAAGTACTCGGTGGGCCGCTCGACGCGCCAGATCGCGGTGCCGATCTCGTCCGGTCGCGTCGTCACGCCGGGCCAGTCCTTCGCGCGCGAGACGAGCGCGGCGGCGACTGGGTTCGCGATCGCGTAGGCGATCTTCTCGGCGACGGCGTGCGGCGTCCGGAGCTCGACCACGCTCGTCGGCTCGTGATCCCAGACTGCGCCTTCCCACTTGCGCAGGACCTTCGTCGCGAGCGCGACGTGGCGATGGAAATGGTGGATGAATCGCGGGAGGCAGCCTTCGGGATCGGAGACCACGAGGTGCTCGTGCGTGCTCATCAGCACGCACGCGTGGACGCGTACTCCGGTGCGCTGCGCCGCGACGGCGAGCGCATAGCGGAAGATGCGCGTCATGCGCGGATCCGGCGCGAAGAGATGATGGCGGCGCAACGTGCGGCGCGTGACGAGATACACGGCGCCGGGCTCGATGAGGCGTGGTTGGGTCACGCCAGGGGTGCAGCGCATCGCGCGTGCCGGGGGTCGCGCGTGGAATTCCCGAAACAAACTCAACGTGGGTCGGCGAACCTGACGGCCGCACCTGGCGGACCCGCCACCTCGGCGCCCGCGCCGCGGTCATCCACGCGCGACGATCACCGACAGCTGTCGCCCGCTCCGCGCGCCATCACGCCTGTACGAAAAAAACCGGCGCTCGTCGGTGAACGTATCCCCTCCGACATCATCGATCCGCGAGCGCCCGACACCGATCGCGACGAGCTGCGCAATCACTGCTCGCACGAGATCGACGTGAGGCTTCACCGACCCACGTTCGATCACGTCCTCCTCGCGCGCGACCGCCTGGATCTGCTCCGCGACGTCCTCGCCCACCTCGAACGACGCCACGCGGATGCACGGCCCGATCGCGCACGCCAGCCGCGCCGCCGGCGCACCGAGCGCTTCGATCCCGCGCGGCACCACGCCCGCCACGACACCGCGCCATCCGGCATGGATCGCCGCGACGCGCCCGGTTTTCTCGTCGGCGACGAGCACCGGGATGCAGTCGGCCGTTCGGACCCCGACCGCGACGCCCTCACCGGACGCGACCAGCGCGTCCGCCTCCACCGTTCGCACCCGCGCGACATCATCGCCGACTGCGACCGCGCGCACGGCTGCGCCGTGCACCTGACTCGTCTCGTAGAGGCGCGCGACGTCGTACCCGATCGCGCGCGCGAGCCGCCGATGGTTCTCCTCGACGGCCGCGAGATCGTCGCCCACGGAACGACCCAGGTTGAGCGAATCGAACGGCGCCGCGCTCACTCCGCCCACCCGCGTCGCGAACCCGTGGGCGAACCCCGCGCGCGTCAGGAGCCCCGAGCGGATCACCATCTCGCTCACGATTCGAGCCTCCTGATCTCCGGGTTACGCGCCTCGAGCTGCGCCACGCTCACGCGGTCCGCGTCCTCCGCGGGTGACCACACCACCTCGAACGCGACGAGCTCGTCCTCCGCGATCCCACGCAGCGCGTCGAGCCCCGCACGTAGCGACGCGCGATCGGTCGCCCGCGCAACGTCGGTGATCTCCCGCCGCGCTGCGACCACCACCGTCACGAGCACCACCCCCGGCTCGTTGCTCGCCGAGAGCACCGGTGCCGGCTGCGTCGTCACCGCACCACCGGTGTTGCGAATGACTTCCACGTCGAACCGCGATCGCGCGCGATGCGCGACCTCGACGAAGTGCTTCCGCGCGTCCTCCGGTTCCCGCAGCACGCCGCCCTCCGCGTGGCCGTGCGTCCAGTGCGCCTCCGCCGCGGCCAGCACGTCGAGCGCCTCCCCGAGCATCCGGTGCCGCCCGCGCGCCGTGTTCGTGTCACCGCTCGCCGCGATCGCGCGCATCGCGCCCTGCACCGCCGCGCGCGCGCTCGCGTCGAGACCGATCACGATCGCCTGCACGTCGATGCGCATGTCCCCTCGCGCGATCGTCAGCGATACGGTGCGAACCGCGTCCCGCTCTCGAGCCGACCGTTGAGCCGCCGCAGCTCGTCGCTCGTGAACGCGTCCGGGCTCCCGAGCGGCAGATGCTCGCGAACGAACTCCTCGATCACCGAGCGCGCGTCGCCGCCTCCACCCGAGTCGTCGACCTCCGCCCACTGCTCGAAGATCGCTCGCCGCCGCTGCTCCGCCGGTCTCGCCTCGTCTTGCCAGATGCGCGTGAGCTGCCCGCGCAATCGCCGCATTCCTGCGGCCATCGCCTGCGCGCGCGTCTCGTCCTCGAGTCGGTTCCGCAGCTCCTCGGTGTGCTCCATGAACCACTCGCGCTCGGCCGCGTACGGGTCCTGCCCGCTCGCGCGCATGAACGCGTCCGTGATGTCGAAGCTCCCGCTCGTGGAGAACCCGTCGGTCTGGATGCCCGGGCGATCCTCGAATTGCACCGAGCCGTCGGGCCGGATCGTCGCGGTGAACGCGTGCCCGCTGTAGACGTGCGTCCCGTCGGGGCGACGACGCACCTCCGGCCGCGTGCGCGCGAGGTACGCCTTGGCCATCGCCTGCGTGCGCAGGCCTTCGCTCAGCTCGCGCTCGACCTCGGCCTCGCCGCGCGGGACGAGATCGGTGCCCGTGCCGCCGATCGCGCCCGCGCGTTCACGCTGCGGCACGGAGGGGCCCGGCCCTTCGACGACGAACGACCGGCGCGCGACCGCGCTCGGATCGAGCAGCGTGCGCATCCGCTCGACGCGCTGGGCCTCGGTCTCGCGCGGCGTCTCGTCGACGTGCGGCGTGAGCTCGGGCTCCTGCTGCGTGTCCGGCGTGATCGACACGCTCGGCGCGGGCGTGACGACCAGCGCGGCGGGCGCGGGCTCCGAGCGACGCGCCGCGGGCGGCGTGGGTCGCTCGACCTCGGGCTCGCGCTCCGGGACGACCTCGGGCTCGGGCTCACGTTCGGGCTCGGGCGCGACCTCGGGCTCCGGCTCGGCGACGACCTCGTCCGTGGGCGTGGTGATCTCGAGCGTGAACTCGGTGTCGGGGCGCACGTGCTCCGTGGTCGGCAGGATCTCCGGGGCGAAGGCGAGGCCGATGGCGAGCACGAGGTGCGCGCCGATCGAAGCCGTCATCGAGATGGAGATTCGCTTGCCGCCGACGTCGTTCACGCTTCGTTCCGCGCCCTCGCGGGCTTGCGCTGCCAGAGCTCACCGCGCAACCCGAGCTGGCCCGAGCTCGGCGCGGGGAACCCGGTCGACCGAGGTTCCACTCCCGTCACGCGTGCTCGGGCCAGCTCTGCACGTGACGTTCCCCACCCGCGATCGGCGCTCCCCATCCGCGGCGACGGCACCTGCGCGAGCGGGCAGGCCGCGAGCTCCAGAAACGACCCAGGTTCGGATCAAACCCCCAAACTCGTGAGCAATTCCACTCCGAGCACGACATCCCCCCGGCGCCTGCTAGACCTCCGGCCCCTCATCTCACGGAGACGCGATGGCGCTCAAGTTCCCCTCGGCCGAGTGGACGGCCGCATTCAAGGACGCCGTGAACGCGAACGCCGCGTATCGCGAGGCTGGCAAGGGCTGGACGCACGGCAAGGTCGCGTACGTCGTGAAGGCCGATCCCAAGCTCGGCACCGATCGCGACATGGCGATGCTCCTCGATCTCCACGCGGGCGAGTGCCGCAACGCCGAGTACGTCGACGGCGACGCCGCGCAGAGCGCCGACTTCGTGATCGTCGCCGAGTACCCGAAGTGGCGCGAGGTCCTCAGCGGCGCCGTCGATCCGACCAAGGCGATGATGCAGAACAAGCTGAAGCTCCAGAAGGGCCACCTCGGCACGATCGTGAAGTTCGTCGTCGCGTCGAAGGAGCTCGCCAAGAGCGCCACCGTCATCGACACGCAGTACCCGGACTGAGCGCGGCATGGCGGCGATCGAGCTCGCGCCCGGTGCGGACGACAACGGCCTCGCGATCATGCTCGCGACGCTCATGGCGGAGAACGTCGCGTCGCATCCGGCGCGGCACCGCATCCTCGATCGCCTCCGCGGGCGCGTCGCGATCGTCGCGGAGGACGCCGAGGTCTCGCTCACGATGGAGTTCCGCGGGGGTCGCGTCGTGCTCCATCACGGCATCGTCGGCATCCCCGATCTCACCATCCGCGGCGAGGCCGAGCTCATCGGCGACATGTCGCGCATGGAGAGCGTCGGGCCGCTCCCCGATCCGCGCGGCGAGGTGAACCGCACGATGTGGCGCGCGCTGCGCGAGAAGCGCCTGCGCATCCTCGGCCTGCCGCGCGCCCTGCCCCTCCTGCTCGGTATGGGCGAAGTGCTCGCGGTCTCCTGACGTCAGGGCGATCCCCCATCCCGTCGTCGTTTCCGGTATCCTCCACGCGTGGCGGGGTCCGAGGGACAACCCCCGGGGGAAGAGCTGATCGGTCGCTCACTGAGCGGCTATCGCATCGAGTCGCGTCTCGGCTCGGGCGCGACGGGGGTCGTGTTCCGCGCGAAGCACCCGGACCAAGATCGTCGCGTCGCGCTGAAAGTGCTGCACGACAACCTCGGCAGCATCAGCTCGCTCAAGCGACGCTTCGAGCGCGAGGCGCGCGTCCTCGCGAAGCTCGATCACCCGAACGTCGTCTACATCACCGACTTCGGAGTGGTCGAGGGCCACACGTTCATCGCGATGGAGCTGCTCGAGGGCCAGACGCTCGAGCAGCTCCTCGAGGACCAGCCGATCGATCTCGATCGCGCGCTCCGCATCACCAAGCAGATCCTCGCGGGTCTCGCGTTCGCGCACGGCCGTCAGGTCGTGCACCGCGATCTGAAGCCCGCGAACGTCTACCTCTGCAAGAGCGCCGACGGCGGCGATCAAGTGAAGCTGCTCGACTTCGGCCTCGCGAAGATGCTGTCGATCGACGACCTCTCGCAGGACGGCACGCTCACCCGCAAGGGCCGCATCGTCGGCACCCCGGCCTATATGGCGCCCGAGCAGATCACCGGGGTCTCGCTCGACGTGCGCGCCGACGTCTACGCGCTCGGCGTGCTGCTCTACGAGCTCCTCGCCGATCGTCGTCCCTTCCTCAGCGAGCGCCGCAGCGAGCTCCTCCGCGCGCACCTCCTCGAGCCCGTCCCGCCCCTCGCCGACGCGCGCAAGGGCCTCGCGGTGCACCCCGAGCTCGAGGCGATCGTCCGCAAGGCGCTCGCGAAGGATCCCGCGCATCGCTACGCCGACGCGACCGAGATGCTCGCAGCGATCGAGGCGCTCCCGCTGCACCCCGCGAAGATCGTCAAGCAGCGACGCGAAGGCGATCGCCACCGCACGGGCGCGACGAGCGAGATCATCAGCTCGAACGAGCGCCGCGCGGTGAGCGAGGCCGCCGGTCTGCCGCTCGAGCCCGCCGGCACCGCGAAGACGCAGACCGCGAGTGCGAGCGCGCCGGGCCCACTCACGCCGCCCGCGAACGTCTACGGCCACGGCGATCCGCGCGAGGACCTCTCGCTGCGCCAGAACGCGGCGCAGATCCGCCGCGAGCTCTCGAGCCGCCCGCCTTCGCCCGCGGCCCCGCGCCGCCGCGGATCGCGAGGCCCCTCGACGCCGATGCTCTACGCGACCGCGCTCGCGCTCTTCGCGATCGCGGCGGTGCTCTGGCTCACGCTCGGCCGCAGCTGATCGCGATCAATCGCGACAGTGCAGATCGAAGCCGCACATGAGCCCGGTGTTGCACGGGCTCGCAGGCGGCGCGCAGCAGAGCTGACCGTCTGCCCCGCAGCGCTCGCACTGCGTGAGCCCGCACGTGTGCCCCGCATCGCAGGCGCGACCGGCGCAGCACGGATCTCCGTTCCCTCCGCACGCCCGGCACGTGCCGAGCAGATCGCAGACGTGCCCGGCACCACACACGCTCGACGCGCAGCAGGGCTCGCCGTTGCTGCCGCACGAATTCCGGCACGTCCCGGCATCGCACCCGAGCGCGCCATCACACACGGCGCCCGCGCAGCACGGCTCTCCCGCGCCACCGCACTCCCCGCAGCGACCTCCGTTGCACACGAGCGTCGCCGCGTCGCACGTGGAGCCCGCACAGCAGAGCTCGTCCTTCGCGCCGCACGGTCCGCACGTCCCGTCGTCGCACGCGAGCGCGACATCCGCGCACGCATCGCCATCGCAGCAGACCTGCCCCGACGCGCCGCACGGAACGCACGAGATCGCGCGATCGCACACGAGGCCCGCGCCACACCCGCGCTCGGGACAGCACGCGAGATCGCGCTCTCCGCACGCCGTGCACGCCCCCTCGATGCAGCCGAGCCCCGACGCGCACGGCGTCGTCCCGGCGCAGCACACCTCGCCCTCGTCACCGCACGCCGCGCATCGCTCGCCGTCGCAGGCGAGCCCGGTCGCGCACGCTCCCGATGGCGCGCAGCACGGCTCTCCCTCTGCGCCGCAGCCGGTCATCGCGGTGCACAGGCCGCCTTCGCAGACCAAGCCGCTGCCGCACGCCGGACAGCACTCACCCGGCGGGCACACGCACTCGCCCGCGACGCACCTCGTGCCGTCGGTGCACTGGACCGCGCACGACGTGCTCGCATCGACGTCACCCGGCGCGCCGTCACCGCGGCGCGATGGAACCACGCCGACGCGCTCGAGCGCGCAGCCCCCGACGACCATCGCGATGATCGCGACGATCGCCGCGTCGCGCACCGAGCTCAGCGCCATCGCAGCACTCCTCCGATCGCCGTCGCACCGTCGCGAACGTGGTCGCGCGTGATCGCGGTGCTCCGCGCGGCGAGCTGGACGAGGCTCCGATGCATCGCGGCGATCATACCCGCCCTCGCCCGAGATGGAATCGAGCGGCTCAGGAGCGGCGTGCGTCGAGCCACGGAGCGACGGCGATCACACCGATCGCGACGACGAAGAACACCGCCCAGAACACTTCGCTCGCCGGCACGACACGAACGCTAACATTCGTTCTTGACAGTCGGAAGCTCCTCGCTAATCTCTGCCTCCCCCACGCGGAAGTGGCGGAATTGGCAGACGCACCAGACTAAGGATCTGGCGGGTAACCCCCGTGGAGGTTCAAGTCCTCTCTTCCGCAGATTCGTAACAGCGCCGGCCCCCGTTCGAACTCGTTTCGAACGGGGGCTTTCGCTTTTCCGGGCTCGCACGACTGGCACTCTCGATCGTCGCGACTCCCACGCTCGGCAAACGCGCTCACGCGCGCAATCCTCGAGCGACCCCGGGGTCCGCCGAGAGCACGTGCCGCTTGCTCCCCGCGCGCATCAACTTGACCGCTCGTCCCGAGTCGTGCGCTGATCGCGCCATGTTCCAGGAAGTCCTGAAGGACGTCGTCGATCGCACCGAGGGTGGAATCGCCGGGCTCGTGATGGGCTTCGACGGGATCACCGTGGACTCGTACGTCAGCCCCGAGGCCGCGGGCGTGCTCGAGGTCGAGACCGTCGGCATGGAGTACAGCGTGATCCTCAAGGAGATCCGCAAGGCCGCCGAGATGCTCGACGCCGGTGCGGCGCGCGAGGTCGCGATCCAGGCCGAGCGGCTCACCACCGTGATCCGTCTGATCAACGACGAGTACTTCGTCGCGCTCGCGATGAAGCCCGAAGGCAACTACGGCAAGGCTCGCTTCCTCCTGCGCACGAGCGCGAGCAAGCTCGCCGCCGACCTCACCGTCTGATCCGATCGTGAGCACCACGAACGTGAGCTCCGCGCGCCCGGAGCTGCGCGTGCTCGTCCTGCACGGGCCGAACCTCAACCTCCTCGGCAAGCGCGAGCCCGGCGTCTACGGCACCCGCGATCTCGCCTCGATCGAGCAGGAGCTGATCACGGTCGGTCGCGATCTCGGCGCGACGATCGACAGCCGCCAGAGCAACCACGAGGGCGTGCTGATCGACTGGATCCACGACGCCGCATACCCGAAGGATCCTTCGGGCTCGCGCGTCGACGGGATCGTCATCAACCCCGGCGCGTACACGCACACCTCGATCGCGATCCGCGATGCGATCGCCGCGACCAATCTCCCGGTCGTCGAGGTGCACCTCTCGAACGTGCACGCGCGCGAGCCGTTTCGTCGTCGCTCGATGATCACGCCGGTCTGCGTCGGTGTGATCGCGGGCTTCGGTCCTCACAGCTATGCGCTTGGCTTGCGCGCGCTGGTGGGCTACGTACGGGCCCGCGTTTCGCCCTGAAGCGGCCCGAAAATACGACGCATCGCGTCATCACGAACCCGGATCAATCGTTCATGGAGATCGACCTCAAACAGCTCCGCGAGCTCATGCGCTCGCTCAAGCAGTTCGACGTCAGCGAGCTCGAGATCGAGAAGGACGGCGAGCGCATCTACCTGCGTCGCGGCGCGGACACAGTCGTCGCGCCGAGCGCGGTGATCGCGGCTCCCGCTGCGCCCGTCTCGAGCCTGCCGCCCGCCCTGCCCGTCGCCGCCGCACCCGGTGCGAGCGCCGCCGCCGCAGCGAGCGCGTCGAGCGACCCCAACGTCGTCGCGATCACGTCGCCCTTCGTCGGCACGTTCTACCGCTCGCCCTCGCCCGACGCGGCGCCCTTCGTCGACGTCGGCACGGAGATCCGCCCCGGTCAGGTGCTCTGCATCGTCGAGGCGATGAAGCTGATGAACGAGATCGAGTCGGAGATCTCCGGCACGATCGTCGAAGTGCTCGGCGACAACGGCAAGCCGGTCGAGTACGGCGACGCGCTCTTCAAGGTTCGCAAGTCCGGATGAGCCGCGACATCTCCAGCGGGCGCCAGCGGATCCGGAAGGTCCTCATCGCGAACCGCGGTGAGATCGCGCTCCGCGTGATCCGCGCGTGCCGCGAGCTCGGCATCGAGACGGTGGCGGTGCACAGCGAGGTCGACGCGGCCGCGCTCCACGTGCGCTTCGCCGACTCCGCGGTGTGCATCGGCCCCGCGAAGTCGGCGGCGAGCTACCTCAACATGCCCGCGATCATCGCCGCCGCGGAGATCAGCGGCGCCGACGCGGTGCACCCGGGCTACGGCTTCTTGTCGGAGAACGCGGAGTTCGCCGACATCTGCCGGCAGTGCGGGCTCACGTTCATCGGGCCGACGCCCGAGGACATGAAGAAGTGGGGCGGCAAGGTGCCGGCGCGCACGCTCGCGCGCGAGCTCGGGATCCCGCTGCTCCCCGGCACGCAGGTGCTCGCCGACGTCGACGAGGCGGTGCGCGAGGCCGTGAAGATCGGCTTCCCGGTGATCCTCAAGGCGAGCGCCGGCGGCGGCGGTCGCGGCATGAAGATCGTCCGCAGCGAGGGCGAGCTTCGTCGCGTGTTCCCGCAGGCCAAGGCGGAAGCGCTCGCCGGCTTCAAGAACGGCGATCTCTACCTCGAGCGCTACGTCGAGGAGCCGCGGCACATCGAGTTCCAGGTGCTCTGCGCGCCCGAGCTCGGCATCCAGATGGTGCTCGGCGAGCGCGAGTGCTCGATCCAGCGCCGTCACCAGAAGCTCGTCGAAGAAGCGCCGAGCGTCGCGATGACCGACGAGATGCGCGCCGACATGGGCGCGACCATCGCGCGCGCCATGAAGCAGACCGGCTACACGTCGGCGGGCACGCTCGAGTTCCTGCTCGACGAGCGCGGCAACCTCTACTTCATGGAGATGAACACCCGCATCCAGGTCGAGCACCCGGTCACGGAGCTCGTCACCGGGATCGATCTGGTCGCGGAGCAGATCCGTGTCGCGGGCGGTGAGGCGCCGCAGTTCCCGACGTCGTTCGAGGCAGGACGGCTGCTCCGACCGCGCGGTCACGCGCTCGAGTGCCGCATCAACGCGGAGGACCCCGAGACCTACGCGCCGTGGCCCGGGCTCATCACCGAGTACCACCCGCCGGGTGGTGCCGGCGTGCGCGTCGACGGCGGCATCTTCAGCGGCTGGCGCGTCCCCGGCGACTACGACTCGCTGCTCGTGAAGCTCATCACGTACGGGCGCACGCGCGAGGAGTCGATCCGTCGCATGAAGCGCGCGCTCGGCGAGACCGTCATCGCCGGCATCCGCACGAACATCCCGCTGCACCAGCGCATCCTCGCGTCGCCCGACTTCGTCGCGGGGCGCCTCTCGACGCGCTTCCTCGAGCGCCTCGGGAAGCCCGGCGAGAGCGAAGCGGCGATCTCGAGCTGAGAGACTGTCGAACATCGGCTCGGCCACGGCGGGTCCTTCCGTCCGCGTGCTCCGCACGCTCCCATGCGGCCCCGCCGCGGCCGAGCACTCCAGCGCGGCTGAGATCCCTCCCCGAACGCACGGCGCGCGGCTCGTCGATCGAGCAGCGCGCCGTGTTTTTTTCGGCATCCGGACGCAGCTGACTGCGGGTCGGTATTGACCTGCGAACGAGCCGGTCCGTACACTCGCCGACACTCGGCAGGGGCCCGCGCAACCCCGCTGCACCGCGGACGTGAGCGTCGATCGCACCAAGATTCTCGAGGCCGCCCAGAAGCATCTGGCGAAGGGCGCCTACGACAAGGCGATCGCCGAGCTGCAGAAGCTGGTGAAGGCCGACCCGAGCGACGTTCGCACGTGGCTCAAGATCGGCGATCTGTTCGCGAAGAAGGGCTCGACGCGCGAGGCGGTCGACACCTACGCGAAGGTCGCCGACCAGTACGCGACGCAGGGCTTCTTCCTCAAGGCCGTCGCGGTCCACAAGCAGATCCTCAAGCTCGATCCGACGCGCCTCGACGTGCAGCTCAAGCTCGCCGACGCGTACGAGAACCTGCAGCTCGTGAGCGACGCGCTCGCGACGTACGAGATGGTCGCGGCGGGCTACGCGCGCGCCGGCAACATCGACAAGGCGCTCGCGACGCTCGCCAAGATGGTCGAGCTCGATCCCGAGAACATCCCCGTCCGCATCAAGTACGCGGAGGCGCTCTCGAAGGCGAACCGCACGAAGGAAGCGGCGGACGCGTTCGAGGCGGGCGGCAAGCTGCTCAAGGCGCAGGGCCGTCTCGACGACTGGATCAAGGTCGCGGAGCGCCTGCTCTTCCACCGCGCCGACGACGTCGCGGTCGCGCGCGAGCTCAGCAAGCTCTACCTCGAGCGGCAGGACGCCAAGCGCGCGCTCGCGAAGCTGCAGCTCTGCTTCAAGGCCGATCCGAAGGACGTGCCGACGCTCGAGATGCTCGCCGAGGCGTTCCATCAGCTCGGCCAGCTCCCGAAGACGATCTCGGTGTACCGCGAGGTCGCGCGCATCCATCAGGAAGCGAACCGCGTCGAGGATCGCGCGCGCACGCTGAAGCGCATCCTCGAGCTCGATCCCGGCGACGCCGAGGCGCGCACCGCGCTCGCTGCGTACGCGCAGCCGCAGCAGTCCGCGGCGGTGCAGGCGGGCCCGTCGGCCGCATCGGTGCGTCGCGACATCGCGCCTCCGCCCGGCGCCGTGGTCGCGCCTGCGCGTGCACCGCAGCCCGCGCCGCCCGACAGCACGCCGACCGAGGACGAGCTCGAGGAGCTCGACGACGACGTCATCGAGGAGCACGAGGACGAGGTCTACGACGAGGCCACGTACTCGCGCGACGACGATCAGGACTACCCGAGCGCCGAGACCTACGTGGGCGGCGACGACGGCGAAGAAGACGTCATCATCGTCGACGACGAGGACGAGCCCGCGCGCGCACCCGCCCGGGCATCGCAGCGTCCGGGCTCGGAGCTCCCGCCCGAGATCGCGCGCGACGCGCAGATCGCGAAGCTGCTCACCGAGTGCGAGGTGTTCCTCCGCTACGGCCTCAAGCAGAAGGTCGTCGATCAGCTCCGTCGCGTGCTCGAGATCGAGCCCGAGCACGTCGAAGCACGCGAGCGCCTGAAGGACATGCTCATCGAGCGCGGCGAGATCGCCGCGGCGATCGACGAGCTGATGGTGCTCTCCGATCTCTTCTCCGATCGTCCTGCCGTCGCGCTGCTCTACGTGCGCCAGGCGCTCGAGCTCGATCCCGATCACATCGGCGCCGCACACCGCGCGAACGCGCTCCAGAGCCCGAGCTCGGGCATGCAGCCCGCCGCCGAGTCGCATCGCGCGCCCGCGAGCGGCGCGCACCCGAACGCCGGCTATCCGAGCGCGGACGACGCGAGCGGATCGCGGGCCGTCGACGACGACGTCGTCGACGAAGAGCACACGATGTTCGAGCCGCCGAGCCGCCCCGGCGCGAGCGGCTCGCTCGACGGCGTCGCGGCCGCGCCCGCGGAGATGCCGGGCGACTCGCTGCTCGACGCGGTGCCGCCCGAGGACGGCGTGTTCTTCGTCGACGACGAGGACACCTCCGCGCCGACGCGCGATCGTGATCCGGTCGTGTCGTCGTCGCAGGCGCGCACGAACGATCCGTACAGCTCGGAGACGCGCGTCGCGGTGCCGCCGCCTGCGCTCGGTGCGGAGGAGCCGGACTCGCTCGAGCCCGATCCGCGCGATGCGATGGTCGACGACGGCGAGGTGCACGAGCTGCGTGCGCGCGCCGACGGCGATCCCCTCGCGCCGATGAGCCCCGAGGAGTTCGAGAGCGCGCCGCTGCGCCCGAGCGCGCCCGAGGTCGCGAGCGCGGCGCCGCGCATGTCGATGCCGCCGGGCGAGGTCGAGGAGCTCCTCGACGAGGCGGACTTCTTCGTCGCGCAGGGCCTCTACGACGAGGCGATGGCGATGCTGCGCGACTCGCACGCGGCGCACCCGCGCAATCGCCTGATCGCCGACAAGCTCGCGGAGATCGAGGAGCTCGCCGCGCAGCAGGCCGCGTCCGCGCCGGCGCGCTCGGTCGCGCCCGAGGCCGACAACAGCTTCCAGCTGGCCGAGCGCCTGGCGGAAGATCTCGGTGAGGCCGAGCAGCAGTCGCGCGATCTCGGCAGCGACGTGCTCGACGTCGAGCAGGTGTTCGCGCAGTTCAAGAAGGGCGTCGAGCAACAGGTCGGGCTCGAGGACACCGAGACGCACTTCGATCTCGGCATCGCCTACAAGGAGATGGGCCTCCTGCAGGACGCGATCGCGGAGTTCCAGCTCTGCCTCGTGAACCCGCAGAAGCAGTGCATCGCGCACACGATGATCGGCCTGTGCAACCTCGAGAAGGGCGAGGTCGCGGAGGCGATCTCGAGCTTCAAGAAGGGCCTCTACGCCGAGAACAAGACCGATCGCGAAGAGCTCGGGCTCTACTACGAGCTCGGCCGCGCGTACGAGCTGCTCCACGACCCGAAGGAAGCGCTCTACTACTACGAGAAGGTCCGCAAGCGTGACGCGACGTTCCGACACGTGAACGACCGCATCGTCGCGCTGACGCGCCCTGCCCCGGCCGCTCCCGCGCCCGCCCTCGCGAACGACGACATCGACGCCGCGTTCGACGACCTGATGGGCGACCGCGAGAGCTGACGAACAGCGCGCTCTCGGGGAGCGCCATCGTCAGCGCCCGGGCAGCCGCGCGCTGTCGCGGAACGCCGACGTCACGCGTCGGGCAGCGAAGATCTCTTCGCGATCGCCAACGTCACGCGTCGGGCAAGAGAGATCTGTCCCGGGACGCCAACGGTAGCCGCTGGGCAACAGAGATCTGTTCCGGATCGCTAACGTTAGCGATCGGCAAGAGAGATCTGTTGCCCAGCGGCATCGTCGAGCCCTCCGCACGGGCCGGAGGTCCACGGACGATACCGTCGCCGAACCGTGGCGCGCCGCGGACGCGTGCGTAGTTGCGTCCGCGTTCATGGACACGACCCTCGACAGCTTCCGGCGCCTGCGCGAGCGCGGGTTCGCGCATCGCTTCTACGAGCAGCTCTTCGTCGCCGATCGCCGCGTCCCTCGGCTCTTCGCGGGGACCGATCTCGCGCGTCAGCGCGACCTGCTCGAGCACGGCATCTCGATGCTGCTCGCGTATCAGCGCGGCAGCGCGCTCGGCGAGATCGCGATGCGCCGGCTCGCGCTCCTGCACGGCCCGCGCGGGCTCGACATCGATCACGACCTCTATGCGATCTGGCTCCGCGTGTTCCTCGACGTCGCCGGTGAGCTCGACCCCGAGTGGACGCCGGAGCTCGCCGCCGCGTGGCACGCGCAGCTCGGTGCGTCGATCGCCGAGATGCATCGCCGCGGGACGTGAGCCGCGCCCGGAGACGGCGTCGTTTGTCATCCCGATGGTGCGGGGCGATGAGCGATGTTCGTGGGCGCGATCCAGACGAAGCGCCGCGTCCTCGTCGTCGGCAACGACGGCGCGGATCGCGGGGGATGGGGCGAAGCGCTGCACCGTGCCGGGATCGACACGGTGCTCGAGGGGAGCCTGGAGCGAGCGCTCTGCATGGCGGCGGAGCTGCGCCCACGCGGCGTCATCGTCGACCTGGCGATGGAAGGCTGCGACCCGCTGCAGCTCGCGACCGCGCTGCGCGCGCATCCGCGGACGCGCGATCTCGCGATCGTCGCGATCACGCACGCGGTGACCGACGACGTGCTCGAGCTCGCGCGCTCGCGCGGCTGCGACGCCGTGCTCGCGCGAAGCGCGAAGCCTCACGCGATCGCGGCGGTGATCGCGCGGCTGCTCGACCGACCGCGCGCCCGCGCCGCCTGAGCGCTTCAATCTGGCAGAGCGAAGTGCCAGCCGAGCTCGCGCGAGATCTCGCGCAGCACGAGGTGGCCGCGCACGCTGCCGCCCTTCTTGTTGAGGCGCGGGCTCGCGACCGCGATCCCGCCGCGCCCGGTCGCCACCGCGACGATCACGCCGCTGACGCCGCTCTTCGCGGGCAGACCGGTCGCGCACAGGTACGCGCCCGACTCGTCGTACATCCCGCAGGTCGCCATGATCGACACGACGGTGCTCGCCGTTCGCTGCGAGAGCACGCGCTCACCGCTCCGTGGCGCGAGCCCGCCGGTCGCGAGGATCGCAGCGAGCCGCGATGCCTCGACGACGCTCCCCTCGATCGAGCAGAGCGCGAAGTAGACCTCGAGCACCTCGTCGACGTCGCCGTCGATCACGCCGCTCGCCTTGAGGAAGTGCGCGATGCTCCGGTTGCGATCGCCGGTGCGTCGCTCCGACGCGAGCACGCGCTGCTGGATCGGGAGCGCGTCGCCGTAGAGGCGCTCGGCCCATCGCTCGATCCACGCGAGCCGATCCTCGAGGTGGCCCTCGAGGATCGATGCGAGCGCGATCGCGCCCGGGTTGATGAGCGGGTTCGCGGGGATCGGCCCGTGTGTCTCGAGCCGCGCGAGCGACGCGAACCCTCCTCCGCTCGGCTCGCGCCCGACGATGCGGAACACCTCGTCCTCGCCGCGCTCCTCGAGCAGACCGGCGAGCAACACGAGCTTCGCCGAGCTCTGGAACGTGAACCGATGCTCGTCGTCACCCGCGCGCACGATGCTGCCGTCGCGCAGCGTGATCGCGGCGCTGAGCGCATCGAGCGGCGCGTTCGCGAGCTCGGGGATGTACGTCGCGGGCTCGCCCTCGCCGCACGCCCTCGCGCGCTCCACCGCGCCCGCGAGCACCGCCTCGATCGTCTCGCGCGTCGCCATCCCGCTCAGCTCTCGGCGACGAGGTGCTTCTCGAAGAGCGCCCGGTATTTGTCGGGGATCGGCTGCGCGCGCATCGTCTTCATGTCGATGCACGCGACGACGATCGTGCCGACGACCGCCGCGGTGTCGCTCGAGCGCACCGTGCCGACGTAGCGGAACGTCGCCGAGCGCTTGCTCAAGCTCGTCACGCTCACCTCGAAGTCGAGATCGTCGCCGAAGCGCACCGGTCGCCGGTAGTCCGCCTCGGCGTGCACGGCGGGCCAGCCGACGCCCTCGTCGAGGCAGTCGCGATAGGGCATCCCCTGGCGGTCGAAGAAGTCCTCGAACGCCACGTGGAAGAAGTGGAAGAACTTCGGGTAGTAGACGATCCGCGCGTGATCCTCGTCGCCGAAGCGCACGCGCATGCTGGTCTTGAACGTCATCTCGCTCCTAGAAACGTTGCACGCGCGCGAGCTGCCGCGACATCGCGACGAGCGTGCCCTGCTCGTCCCAGATCTCTCCGTCTTCCTCGAGATACCCGTGCATCAGCGCGCGCGTGCGGAACGACGCGCGCAGCCATCCCGGCGCGGGCCGCGCGCGCACGTGCACGGTGAGCTCGAGCGTCGGCACCCACGGCGTGCGCACCACGCTGAGGTTGAGCACCGGCGGCGGAAACGCGTCCGCGAAGAACAAGAGCGAGAGCGCGTCCGGCGCGCGACCGTCGCGCAGCCGCACCCAGCCCGCGAGCTCGGCGCGCTCGTTGTGCGCACCGCTCAGCCAGCTCAGCGTCCCGGGCGCGATCGCGATGTCGAGCCGCTCTCCGATCGACGCGACGCTCGGGGCGGGGCGCGATCGCTCACACGACTCGATCGGCGGCAGCTCGGGCGGCGCGCTCGTGACCGCGGTGGGCGCGCTGGCGTCGAGCGCACCGAGATCGCCGAACGTCGCGATCATCCGGAGCACCTCGCGCCCTTCTTGGAAGAGCCGCGCCTCGCCGGTCGAGTGGCCCTTGCCCGCGCGCACGATCTCGACCGCGATCTCCGCGGGCCCGGGGCGGGCCGGAGAGAGGAAGTGCGTGCTCGCGCTGAACGGGTCGGGGTGCGGCAACACCGCGCCGAGCGCGCGCGCCGCGACCACCGCGAGATATCCGCCGTTGGGCGCGGTCCCGATGCTCCAGCGATCGGTCAACGTCGTCGCGAAGCGCGATCGGCCCTCGTGGAGAGGGCCGATCGGCTCGATCGCGGTGTCGCCGTCGAGCTCCGAGATCGCGGGCGGCACGCTCGGGTCGAGCGAGCTCAGCCGCGGATGCCGAGGATCACGTACGCGGTCACGATGATCGAGAGGATGCCCGTGAGCCCCGCGATCAGCGCCACGCCGAGGGTCATCAGCTCGTCCATCTTCCCGCTGAACGCGCCCGCGCCGCCGATCACGCCGAGCGCCGCGACGGTGATCCAGCCCCACATGCCGCTCACGCCGACGACCAGCAGGCCCGTGAGGCCGACCAGCACGCAGATCGTGAACAGGAGGATGAAGCTCTTGTTGGCTCCGATGGTGCGCGCCTGAGCAAGCGCAGCCGCATCACGCTGGTACCGGCCGTCGAGTTCGAGCGAGGACATGGTGGACTTCCGTATCACTGCCGACGGCTCCATGTCCATACCTTCCGAACGGGGTTTCCCCGTTTTCCGAGGCGGGTCGCATTGACCCGCCCGGGGGGGCCGAATACCATCCGCCCCCGCGTCGTTCTTCGGCGCATCGGTTTCTGCCGACCTGCTCCTTCCCCGCTGTGGCGGCCTGCCTCTACGGTTGGGTCGGAACTCTCCCGATGACCGGGCATGCTCGGTCTCGGGGCTTCTCATCCAGACGCTCCTCTTCCTTCGCAGGAAGCGCAGCTCCGGAGACGAAGCGCAGGCCGGCTCCAGGCTCGCAGCGAAGGAGTCCTCATGCAGGCCCGCAAGCAGGTCGAGGTGAAGGCCCGCACCACCGCCCCGGTGGCTGCCGCCCGCTCTACCACCCCCAGCACCTCTGCCACCCCGAGCAACTCTGCCTCCAGCAAGCAGGGAAGCGCCTCGAGTAGTCAGGAATTCAAGATCGGCGACAAGGCGGTCTATCCCGCGCGCGGCGTGGCCGAGGTCGTCTCGATCGAGGAGAAGGACATCGCCGGCAACCGCCAGCGCTTCTACGTCCTGCGCCTCCTCGACACGGACCACAAGATCATGGTCCCGGTGCTGAACGCGCAGAACATCGGTCTGCGCAAGCCGATCAGCGACAAGGAGATCAAGGAGATCTTCCGGATCCTCAAGGTCAAGGAAGTCCCCTTCGACAACCAGACCTGGAACCGCCGCTACCGCGGTTTCATGGACAAGATCAAGACGGGCTCGGTGTTCGACGTGGCCGAGGTGCTGCGCGATCTCTCGCGGCTCCGTGCGAACAAGGCGCTCAGCTTCGGCGAGCGCCAGATGCTCGAGAAGGCTCGCGGTCTCATCGTGAAGGAGATCGCGGTGGCCCGCGGCAAGAGCGAAGACAAGGTCCGCCTGGAGATCGAAGCGATCTTCGGCCCCAGCTGAGTCGCTGCCCGAGGCGGAGCCCCGGTCCGACGGCGCCCACTCCTCGTCGTTCGAGGAAGCGCCCGGCGAAGGCTTCGCGTTCGCTCGGTTTCGTCTTCGCAGTCGCGTCGCGCTCCGCCTCGATCTCGAGGCGAGAGCCGTGGGGTCAGCCCCACGGCCCGCTCCGGAAGGAGCGGAGCGCCGCTCGGAAAGTCGGAAGCCGCGCGCTCGCGCGGTCGTCGCGCTGCCCGAAAGGGTCAGCTCGGTACGAACGCATCGGGAGCATCCGCGCCTCGGGGAAAGGAACCCCGCCAGATGGCGCAGAACACGATCGTGATCAGCGTCGACGTCGGTGAGACCCGCGTCGCCCTGATCGAGAACGGCATCCTCGCCGAGATCTACGTCGAGCGAGAGCGCGACCGGAGCCCGGTCGGGAACATCTACCTCGGCAAAGTCACCCGCGTGCTCCCGGGCATGCAGGCCGCGTTCGTCGACGTCGGGCTCGACCGCGCGGCGTTCCTGCACGTCGAGGACGTGATCCCGCAGGCCGACTTCGAGAAGCTCGTCGGCGACAAGGACAACGGCCACGACGACGACGAGGAAGAAGGCTCCTCGGAGGGCGGCGCGAAGGACAAGCAGAAGTCCAAGAAGGACGAGCGCCTCTCCCGCAAGACGCCCATCCGCGACGTGCTGAAGGAAGGTCAGCACATCGTCGTGCAGGTCAGCAAAGGGCCGATCAGCACGAAGGGCGCGCGCGTCACGAGCCACGTCTCGCTGCCCGGTCGCTTCGTCGTCTACATGCCGACGATCGATCACGTCGGCGTGAGCAAGCGGATCGGCAACGACAAGGAGCGCAAGCGCCTGCGCGAGGTGATCGACGGGGTGAAGCCGCCGCACGGCGGGCTCATCGTGCGCACCGTCGCGGCGGGGCTGACGAAGGGCGGCCTCAAGGCGGACGTCGGCTACCTCGTGAAGACGTGGGAGGGCATCGCGGACAAGCAGAAGTCGGCGCGCAAGGCGCCGCAGCTGCTCTACAGCGAGCTCGACATCATCCTGCGCACCGCGCGCGATCTGCTCACGGAGGACGTGGGCAAGATCGTGATCGACGATCGCGAGGAGTACCTGCGGCTCATGCAGTTCGTCGAAGCGTTCATGCCCGAGCGCGCCGGCGACATCGAGCTCTACAGCGGCTCCGATCCGATCTTCGACGAGTTCGGCATCGAGGACGAGATCGCGCGCTCGCTCTCGCGCAAGGTGCCGCTTCCGAGCGGCGGCTATCTGATCATCGATCAGGCCGAGGCGCTGACCGCGATCGACGTCAACACCGGTCGCTTCACCGGCAAGGGCAAGGACGTGGAGGAGACGATCCTCCAGACGAACCTCGAGGCCGCGAAGGAGATCCCGTACCAGCTGCGGTTCCGGAACCTCGGCGGGCTCATCGTGCTCGACTTCATCGACATGGAGAGGTCGTCACACCGCGACAAGGTCTACAAGGCGCTCGTCGCCGCGCTGAAGAACGACAAGGCGAAGACGACGGTCGTGCGCATCAGCGAGCTCGGCCTCGTCGAGATGACGCGCAAGCGCACGCGCGAGTCGCTCGGTCGCACGCTCTACGAGCCGTGCTTCTACTGCGACGGCACCGGGCAGCTGCAGAGCAAGACGACGATCTGCCACGAGATCCTGCGGCAGATCCGGCGCGAGAAGGACTCGCTGCCGGGCTTCAAGGTCGTCGTGAACGCGCATCCCGCGGTCGTCGACGCGATGCAGCGCGAGCAGAAGGACGCGCTCGTGAAGGCCAGCGCGCGCTACGCACGACAGATCGTCATGCAGGCGCGGAAGGACTATCATCTGGAGCAGTTCGATCTGAGCGGCTCGTGATGCTGGGGAGCGCGCGCGAGGAGCTCGCGGAGGGGTGATGTCGAAGAAGCCGGAGGCGGAGAGCGACGATCAGCGCACCTCGGAGCGCGTGACGATCAACAAGGAGTTCGAGAGCTTCGACGCGTTCATCCAGGAGTACGTGACGAACATCTCGCGCTCCGGCGTGTTCGTGAAGAGCAAGCAGCCGCTTCCGGTCGGCACCCGCGTGAACCTGAAGTTCACGGTGATCATGGACGACATCGAGACGATCGAGGGCATCGGCGAGGTTGTCCGCGTGCAGCACGATCCGTCGGGCATGGGCGTCGTGTTCCGCGAGCTGAGCCAGTACTCGCAGCACCTGATCGAGCGACTGCTCACGTCGCCGATGACCGGCGGCGGAGGGAACGAGAGCGCATGACTGACGGGCTCGGGCTGCCGAAGCCGCTCGCGGAGATGAGCGATCGCGAGCTGGACGAGGAGCTGCAGCGCCGGCGTCGATTGCGGGCGGCGGCGCGGCGGCCCGAGGCGCCGATCACCGACGCGGAGCGGCAGATGCTCGCGCGCTTCGAGCGTCAGACGGCGCGCGAGGAGAGCGGCGGCGAGCCGTCGTCGTGGGTCGCGCAGGCCGCGGAGCGCGTGGATCTCGCGCGGCACTACGCGGCGCTCGAGCTCAAGCCGGGCGCGACGCTCGCGCAGGTCGAGACGGCGTACAAAGCGCTCGTCGCGAAGTACGACCCGCAGAAGCACGCGGGCGATCCCGAGCGACATCGCGCGGCGACGCAGCTCGTGCAGGAGCTCGGGCGCAGCTACGCGATGCTGGTCGAGCGCCTGCGGCGCTGACGGGAGAGACGACGCCGCGGTCCGCGTAGGATGAGCGTCATGCGCTCGTTCTCCACGGTGATCGCGGTGCTCGCGCTCTGCGCGGGATGCAACGAGCGCTCGGCGGTCGAGCTCGACGCGGGCAGGGACGCGCGGGCCGCGAGCGATGCCGCATCGAGCGATGCGAGCGCGACCGCAGATGCGAGCGTCGGCGAGGACGCGAGCATGAGCGAGGACGCGAGCGCAGATGCGAGCGTCAGCGACGATGCGAGCACAGATGCGAGCGTCAGCGACGATGCGAGCGCAGACGCGAGCGTGAGCGAGGATGCGAGCGCGATCGACGCCGGTGCGATCGCGGACGCAGGCTCAGGGTCCGATGCCGGCCCGACGCCGCCGCCGGGGCTCTCGGTGCCGTGTGCGAACGGGCCCGGATGGACGGTGTTCCGGCTCCACTTCGATGGCTCGTCCTCGCCGCGCATCGACGTGTGGGACGCGAGCTGCTCGTACTCGCTCGCGCCGGGCAGTGCGTGCGAGGCGCGCGTCGTGTCGTTCGGCACCGGCACGGTCGAGCCGGTCATGAGCGGATACGCCGTCGCGCTCGGGACCTCGTCGCCCTATCTGCGCGTGCGCTACTCGGTCGCGGGCCTCTCGTTCACGAGCGCGACGCTCTGGGTGCAGGCGCGCTCGTACGCGACGTCGTCGTCGACGAGCATCCGCGCGTGGTCCCCGATCCACGGCGAGACCACGCGCGGGCCCGTCGACAACGACTGGACGTACGACTGGTACGACGTCGACTGGACCGACTACGTCACGCCGAGCGATCAGCCGTCGCTCACGGCGATCCAGATCTACGCCCACTCCGGTTCGGGGTCCCTCGCGGTGCACGCGGCCGAGCTCTGCGTGCAGTGACCTTCGGCTCCTCGCGCTCCTCGTGCTCGCCTTCCTCGTTCGTCTTCTCCGCGGGCGACGGCGCGCGCGCCGTGGCCGGCCGCGCCGGACGCGTGCCGCGACGCGCGCGCGTCGCAGGCTTCACGGGCTCGGTCGTCGTGTCCTCGCGCCGCGTGCGCCCAGGGGTCGCCGGCTCGCGCGTCACCACCGGCCGCTCGACGCGACGCGCGAGGCGCTCGCGCCCTTCGACCTCGGTGCGCGCGATCTTCCGCTCGCGACCGCGGCCCTGCCCCGGCTGCCTTCGCTCACGCTCGCGCATGACCGCCTCCGCGCGCCGCGAGCAGGCAGAGGCTCATCCGCCGCCCGGGATCGGTCCACGAGCGCACGATCTCGAGCCCTGCGCGCCGCACCAGCGACGTGAGCTCGGCAGCGTCGTACTTGTACGCGTGCCCGCCGACGATCCACTCGCCCTTCGCGAGCGCGATCTCGCAGCCACCGACGAGCACGTGCTGCGCGCACTCGCTCACGAGGCGCATCTCGACGCGGCCGCGGATCGGATCGTACGGCGCGCGGAACGAGAAGCGCGTCACGTCGAACGTGGCGCCGATCTCGCGGTTGATCCGCACCAGCACGTTGCGATGGAACGCGGCGTTCGCGCCCGATCGATCGAGGTACGCGGCCTCGATGACGCGCTTCGGCTTCTTCAGATCGAACGACACGAGCACGCGCCCGCGCGAGCCCGCGAGCAGCGCCGCGCGCGCGAGCATCGAGACCGCGTCGTGCGGGGCGATCTCGCCGATGCGCGCATCACCGAGCCACACCGTCGCGTTGCCCTCGTCGATGCGCGCGATGCGCTCGCGCAGGTCGGTCGAGCGAGGCAGCGCGTGGCCCGCGACGAGCGGCGCGATCTCGAGCCCGCGGTGGTCGCGACGGAGCGCACGCGCGAGCTCTTCGAGGCGCGTCGTGCTCGGATCGAGCGGCACGTACGCCACCGGCTCCTCGAGCCGATCGAGCAACGCTCGCACGCGCGACGCGTCGCGCGGCGCGACGTCGACGAGCAGCGAGCGCGGCCCGAGCTCGCGCGAGATCTCGTGCCCGTGTGCATCGAGCAGCGAGCGCTCGGCGCGCGCGAGATAGTGGTCCGGCGTGTCGCGCACGCGCTCGTGGAGACGCGCGCCGCGTTCGTCCCAGAGCCACTTGGAAGGAACCGTCTTGGGCTGCGATCCGAGACCGGCGATCACCTCGCCGAAGAACTCGTCGTCGCGACGAGGCCGGATCAGCCCCCGTACGTCGAGGGCGGGCTGCATGGCTCAACACCTCCATCACCGCGGGACGCGTGCGCACGACGCGCAGGAGCACCGGCACCGGCGCCGTCGCACGCGCAGAGGGAGCGCCGACCGAATCGCCGTGCCCACGGGCATCGCGATTCAGGCGATGGGCGCTCCGAGCTCGATCACACACGAGGTGGGATATAGGCGCCCGAGTCTCCCGATCAGCAGGTGCGCGCGACCTTCGAACGTGCGTCCCTCGGACGGGACGGAGGCGCGAGGACCGCTCGCGGCTTCCAGCGGGCGAGCGCGGGGGCCGAGGACGCCCGCGAGTGGGGACCGCGACGCGCGGCGGGTGCCTCCATACGTCCCCGATCGCGGCTCACGCCAATCGACCCAGGTTGAGTCCGTCTCCCGAAATCACTGAGGAAACGGCAGCGCAGCGCCGGTCCGCCCCCCGAGAGAGGTCCGGACGCGTGGCGGCACCGGCCGGCGACTCCCGATCACGGCACCGGACGCGCGTCGGCACCGCTCCTCGTCGCCCGATCACGGCCCCCGACGTGTGTCCGCACCGCTCCTCGAATCGTGATCACCGGTCCGGACCCGCGTCCGCGCCCGTCATCGGCTCCCGATCGCGCCACCCGCCACCCGGCGCCACCGATCGTCGGATCGCGATCGCCGCTCCCGCCGTGCGTCCGCACCCGTCGTCCGCTCGCGATCACCAGTCCCGCCACGCGTCCGGACCGATCGCGGGATCGCGAGCACCGCCTCGTCCCTCCAGCGCGCTCCTCACTCGTCGCGCGGGCCCACGACCGTCTTGTCCTCGTCGTCGTCCCACGACAGCGCGTGCGTGCCGGGGCCGGCCGGCGCGGCGGGCGCGGGGTCGAGCGGCGTCGCTCCGAGATCGGTCGGCACCTGCGGCGCGCGCCGCTCGCCGTCGCGCGTCGTCGTGATGCGCGCGTGCGGGACCGTCTGCACGAGCTCGCGGTCGTAGCGCATCTCGGTGACGAGCGCGTCGGCGATGGCGGGCATCATCTTGCCCGTCGTGTCGTCGAACGCGTCGGGGAACGTCGGCACGAGCCGCCCCGTGACGTCGTCGAACGCGTCCGCGCGCGGCGCCGCGCGCCCGGTCGTGTCGTCGAACGCGTCGGGCACGATCCGCGGCGCGTCGTCGAGCGCGTCGACCGGCGGCATCGTGTCGAGCATCTCGCGCATGTCCTCGTCGCCGATCGCCTGGACCTCGTCGCTGTCGTCGTCGAACAGCGCGTCGGGCGGGATCGTCTCGGGCGCCCGCTCGCGCGACGGCGCGCCGACCTCGTCGAGGCGGATCTCGCGCGTCGCGACGTCGCGCCCGCGCGGAGGCACGATCGCCGGCGGAGGCGGCGGGAACCACTCGCGCAGCCAGCTCGCGAGCGACGCGGTCGTGAGGAACTCCTGGTTGCCGTACGCGAAGGCCTCGAGCTCTTCGTGGAACGCCTCGGCCGTCGGGTAGCGATGCTCGCGATCGCGCGCGAGCGCGGTGCGCACGATGCGCTCGACCTCGGGCGGGATCGACGGATCGATCATCCGCAGCGAAGGCACGATCGCGAGGCGCGCCTTCTCGACCGTCTCCATGTCGTTCGCGCCGACGAACAAGCGCCGCCCGCTGAGCATCTCCCAGAGCAGGATGCCCGCGCCGAACACGTCGCTGCGATGATCGACGCCGAGCCCGGTGAACGACTCGGGCGCCATGTACGCGAGCTTGCCCTTCACGACGCCGGCGCGCGTCTCGGTCGCGCGTCCCACGGCCTTGGCGAGCCCGAAGTCCGTGACCTTCACCTCGCCGTCGTACGAGAGCAGCACGTTCTGCGGCGTGACGTCGCGATGCACGACGCAGAGCGGCCGCCCGTGGTGCGACACCGCGCAGTGCGCGTGATGGAGGGCCTCGCAGACCTTCATCACGATGTGCAGCGACACCGCGAGCGGCAGCTTCGCGCCGGCCTGCCTCGCGCGCACCTGGATCGCGCGCAGGTCCTTGCCGTGCACGAGCTCCATCGCGATGAAGTACTCGCCGCCCTCGCGCCCGAGATCGAAGATCTGGACGATGTTCGGGTGCTGGAGCTGCACCGCGATCTTCGCCTCGTCCACGAACATCCGGACGAAGTCGGCGTCCTGCGACAGCTCGGGGAGGATGCGCTTGATCGCGATGGGCCTCTCGAACCCCTCGGCGCCTCGCACCGAGGCGCGGAAGACCTCGGCCATGCCTCCGACGCCGATCCGCTCGAGCAGCACGTAGCGATCGGACCTCACGCTCACCTCTCACTGCTGTGGTGGATCGGCGTGACGTTCACTCCACGCGCAGGTAGCCGCTCTTGATCAACTTCACGAGGATCTGCGACGTGTCGAGGTCGCTCGCGAGGCTCTTGTTGAGCACCGTCTCGACGTGCCCGTAGTTGTAAGCGAGCTGCAGGACGTCGAGCTCTTCGGGCGAGAGATCGCGCAGCGGCGGGATCATCGGCATCGCGAGGAGCACGCTCGACTGGAGCGTCGGCATGTCGGTGCCGAGGCGGCGGATCTCGTCGATCTGCCGCATCGCCTCCATGAGGATGCCCTCGGTCGACATCTCGATCTTCTCGAGGAACTCGCGTGCCTCGGGCGGATCCATGTCGAACGAGCCGGTCTGCCACGTGAGGATGCGGAAGAGGCTCTTGAGCGGCGCGACGTCGTAGTGCTCGTTCACGACCGCGAAGATCACGCGGCCGTTGTCGATGAAGATCTTGCCGACGTCCGCGTCGGTGCGGATCACGAGCACGCCGCTCTTCTTGCTCGCGCTGAAGAGCTGCATGAGGTCGGGCAGCGGGATCTCCGCGATCGAGCCCGACATCGTGCGCACCTGCGAGGTGCGACGTCCCGCGGCGACGTCCTCGAGCTTCGCCTTCGCGTCACCGGAGGCCGCGCTGTCGCTCGCGACGAGCTTGATGATCGACGTGCCGATCAGGATGCGGTCGCCCTCCTGCAGGCGCGCGCGCTTGATCTTCTCGCCGTTGACGAAGGTGCCGTTGGTCGAGCCGAGGTCCTGGATGAAGATCTGATCGCCGGTGACGGTCAGCTTCGCGTGGCGGCGCGAGACCATGTCCTCCACGAGGACCATGTCCAGCTCGCTCGAGCGCCCGACGACGATCTCCTTGTTGTTCGGGAGGGGGAACTCGCCCCCCTGGTACTTCCCCGAGATGAAGCGCAGCGCGTACTGCTTCGCTGGCCTCGTCGGAGGAGGCGGCGTCACCTTCGGAACGGGGGGCTCCATCGCTCGAAATAGCCTATGACTTTCGCGCTTTGGAGGTCAAGGACGAGGCGAACCGTCTTGACCGGGGCTGCGGACGCACGGAACGCTGCCCCGCGGTGACCCACCGCATCGGACGTCGCACCACGCGAAACCGGCGGTGTCTCGCTGGGTTCCCAGCGCTCGTCGCCGCGCTGGGAGCAGCGCTGATGGTGGCGATCTCGGCCACCCCGACCGCGACGCGCGCGCAGCTGCGCGATCCGTTCCTCGACTGGCGGACGATCCGCACACCGCACTTCGTCATCCACTACCACGAGCCGCTCGGGTACCTCGCGCGTCGCGTCGCGGCGGTCGCCGAGCGCGCGCACTCGACGCTCTCGACGGTGCTGGCGTTCGCTCCGCGCGAGCGCGTGCAGATCGTCATCACCGACGACGCCGACGCGGCGAACGGATCTGCGACCGCCCTGCCCTACGACACCATCCGCCTGTTCGCGGAGGCGCCCGACGATCTCTCACCGCTCGCCGACTACGACGACTGGCTGACGACGCTCGTCACGCACGAGCACACGCACATCCTCCACCTCGACAACGCGAGCGGCCTGCCGTCGTTCATCAACCTGCTGCTCGGCAAGGTCTACATGCCGAACCACGTGCAGCCGCGGTGGTTCCTCGAGGGCCTCGCGGTGCACGAGGAGA
The DNA here is from genome assembly GCF_000737325.1 of Sandaracinus amylolyticus. Lineage (NCBI taxonomy): Bacteria > Pseudomonadati > Myxococcota > Polyangiales > Sandaracinaceae > Sandaracinus > Sandaracinus amylolyticus. The sequence continues at coordinate 3,783,272 of NZ_CP011125.1, read as the reverse complement.
CCGAGCACACGTCGGGCGGACGCCTGCGCAGCTCGCAGTGGGACATGTACCTGCGGATGGATGCGCTCGAGGACCGCTTCTGGGACCTCGATCAGGTCAGCTCGAGCGCGGATCGCTGGCCTCACGGGAACGCTGCGTATCTCTACGGATCCTTCTTCGTCCGCTACATCGCGGAGCGGCACGGGCGCGTCGCGCTCGCGACCATCGCACACGAGTACGGCGCATCGGTGATCCCGTACGGGATCAACCGCGTCGCGCAGCGCGCGACGGGCTCGACGTTCATCGAGCTGTGGGACGGGTTCCTCGACGAGCGTCGCGCGCACTATCGCGAGCAGCAGCGCGAGGTCGACGCGCTCGGTCGTCGCGAGGGCACGCGCCTCACGACGCACGGCGAGATCGCGCGCGCACCACGCTACCTGCGCGACGGGCGCTTGATGTACCTGCGCGCCGACAACCGATCGCGCGGCGAGATCGTGATCGTCGATCCGATCACAGGAGAGCGGCGCGACGTGCTCGCGCGCGTGAACGCGGGCGGTGAAGCCGCGGTGCATCCCGATGGGCGCACGATCGTGTTCTCGCGATCCGACGCGCACCGCGACATCTACTTCTTCTCCGATCTCGTCCGCCGCGATCTCGAGACCGGCGAGGAGACGCGCCTCACCGACGGATTGCGCGCGCGCGAGCCCGACCTCTCGCCCGACGGTCGGTACGTGGTCTTCACGATGTCGCGCGCGGGCACGACGCGGCTGATGATCGCGGAGCTCGCGGACGTGACCGGCACGATGCGCGAGCTGACGCCGGGAGCGCGCTTCCAGCAGTGGTACACGCCGCGCTTCTCGCCCGACGGACGCCTGGTGGTCGCGTCGACGTGGCGCGACGGCGGGTATCGCGACGTGGTGCTCGTCGACGTCGCGACCGGGCGCATCGAGGACCTCACGCACGATCGCGCGTCCGACACCGGGCCCACGTTCTCGCCGGACGGAACGCGCGTCGTGTTCTCGTCGGATCGCACCGGCATCGCGAACCTCTACGCGTACGAGCTCGCGAGCGGATCGCTGCGGCAGCTGACGAACGTGATCGCCGGCGCGTATCAGCCGGCGATCGCGGGCGATGGCCGTCGCATCACGTACGTCGGCTACACGTCGTACGGCTTCGATCTGTTCGCGATCGACACCGAGCTCACCGGCTTCCGCGAGGCGCCCCCGTACATCGACACGCGCCCGATCGCGAGCGACACCGCGCCGATCTGGACCGCGGAGAGCGAGGACTACGACGCGCTGCCCACGCTCTACCCGCGCTCGTACTTCCTCGATCTCACGCCCGACTCGTTCGGCACGACGCTCGGCATCACGATCGCGGGCGAGGACGTCGCGGCGTTCCACTCGTGGAGCGCGCGCATCGGCTTCGGGCTCGAGCGCGGCAACATGTCGATCGACGCGGGGTACTCGTACAACCGCCTGCCGCTCTCGATCAGCGTGCGCGGGTTCCGTCGCGTGACGCGCGTCGGAGGCCTGCAGATCGGCGGCGAGGACGTGCCGTGGATCCAGGACGCGTGGGGCGGCGACGTCGGCGTCGCGTACTCGTTCCCGCGCGCGTTCCGCGGCAACACGATCTCGACGTCGTACGCGCTGACGTGGACCGAGGCCGGCGCGCCGTTCACCACGGAGCCGCTCGATCCCAACTTCCCGCCGCCGCTCCTGCCCGAGACCGGCTTCTTCTCCACGCTGCGCTTCGGTTGGTCGTACAGCGACGTCGAGCGCTACGGCTACGACATCAGCCCGTCGAACGGGCAAGCGCTCGGCATCGGCGCGTCGGTGTCGGATCCCGCGATCGGCAGCCAGTTCCGCGTGCTGACGCTGACGTGGTCGTTCACGCGCTACCTGCCGATGCCGTGGCTCGAGCACCACGTGCTCGCGTTCCGCTACGCGGGCGGGATCAGCGGCGGCGATCTCGATCGCCTCGGGATCTTCGGGGTCGGCGGGTTCCCGACGGTGCCGCTGATCGAAGGGTTCAACAGCCCCGTGATCCTCGGCGGCTCGGCGCTGCGCGGGTACCTGCCGAACGATCGCGTCGGCAGCCAGTTCCACCTCGCGCAGCTCGAGTACCGGTTCCCGATCTACCGGTTCAACCGCGGCATCCTCACGCTGCCGGTGTACTTGAACCGGCTCTGGGCGACGGTGTTCGCCGACGCCGGCGACGCGTTCTTCGGGGAGATCGACTTCTCCCGGTTCCGCGTGGGGGTGGGCGCGGAGCTCCACGTCGACTTCACGCTCTTCTACATCCTCGGATTCTCGTTGCGAATCGGGTATGCACGAGGGCTCGGTGAGGGCGGGATCGACCAGTTCTACGCCCACCTGGGCGTGCCCTTCTGATCGAGCAACGCTTGCGCGGCGGGACGGGATCGCACTCGAAACGTCATTCGAGTGGGAAAGAATCGCCCCGAAAAGAGTATCTTCGCCCGCGGCACACGTGCTGCTCGAAACGCAGCCCGGCGCGGCAACCCGCGTCGCAGACGAGAGGAAGCGAATGATGAAGATCCGTTCGGTCGTGATGGCTCTTGGATGTGTGGGTCTGGCCGCGTGCAGCGGTGGCTCGGACTCGGCGAGCGCGGCGGTGACCCTGAGCGGCCCCGGCTTCGCGGCGACGACACTGCGCGGCACCGCGGGCGGCCCGCAGGCGGGCTCGGCGCTCGGCGGCGACTGCATCGGTCAGTTCCCGACGTCGGCGCAGCACACCGTGACGGTGGGCGCGGCGATCCCGATGCTCCGCGTGCTGGTCAACGGCGGCCCCGAGGCCGACACGACGCTCGCGGTTCGTCGCCCCGACGGCACCGTGGTGTGCAACGACGACTCGGGTGATCCCGGCAACAGCCTGAACCCGATCGTCGAGATCGCGAACGCGGCGCCCGGCCAGTACCAGGTGTACGTCGGCGGCTACTCGACCGGCGACACGTGGGCGAGCTACACGCTCGGCTTCTCGGAGCAGGCGGGGCAGTACCCGTCGCAGGTCGTCGCGGCGCCGTGATCCCCGGGGGGCTGTGCCCGGTCGGGCGAAGGCCCCCCTCTCGACCCCCGGCCGCTTCGCGCTGCCGGCGGTGAACGACGCAGCGGGAGCCCGTCGATCGACACGTTCGATCGACGGGCTTCGTGCGTCTGGAGCCACCCACTCGAACGCGCGCGCGCCACGACGGGCAGCGCGCGGGGGTGGCGCTATCATTCGCGCCCTCATGCGCAGGATCGCGATGCTCGGGCACGGCCGCTTCGGCCGCGCGCTCTCGGATCTGATGGTCGAGTCGGGCTTCGAGGTCCGCGCGTACGATCCGCACGCCGAGATGCCCGCCGAGCGTCGCGCGTCGTCGATCGAAGAGGCCGCGAAGGGCGCGGACGCGGTGATCGTGTCGGTGCCGGTCGGCGTGATGCCCGACGTGCTGCGCGCGCTGCGTCCGCACGTGACGCCCGAGCAGCTCGTGCTCGACGTGGGCAGCGTGAAGGTCCACCCGATCGAGGCGATGCGCGAGATCTTCGGGACCGAGATCCCGTGGATCGGCACGCACCCGCTCTTCGGTCCCGTCTCGCTCGCGCACGCGGAGCGCCCGCTGCGCGTCGTGATCTGCCCGAACCCGATGCACCCCGGCACCGCGGCGCAGGCGCGCGCGCTCTACGAGCGCGTCGGATGTTGGACGCTCGAGCAGGACGCGCACGCGCACGACAAGGCGATGGCCGACACGCACGCGCTCGCGTTCTTCGTCGCGAAGGGCATGCTCGACGCAGGCGTCGATCCGCGCGTGCCCAACGCGCCGCCGTCGTTCCAGGCGATGGCGCGGACGATCGAGTCGGTGCGCGGCGACGCGGGTCATCTGTTCGCGGCGATCCAGGCCGAGAACCCGTACGCGACGGACGCGCGACGCCGCTTGATCGACGCGCTCACCGCGCTCGACGCGAGCATCGCGAAGGCCGCGCCCGCGACGCGCGACGCGACGCTCGCGATCCCCGAGTCGCCGGTCGAGCAATCGGCCGAGCTCGTCGAAGCGCGTGATCTGATCGACGAGCTCGATCGCGAGATCGTCGAGCGGCTCGCGCGCCGCGCGGAGCTGAGCCGTCGCGCGCGCGCCGCGAAAGCGCGCGATGGCAAGCCGGTGCACGACCCGACGCGCGAGGCGCAGGTGCTCGCGGCGCGACGCGAGTGGGCGAACGAGCTGCAGATCGACGCGCAGAGCGTCGAGGACGTGTTCCGCGCGGTGCTGCGCTTCTCGCGCCGCGTGCAGGGCTAGGCGATCGGGGCGAGGAAAGCGGGCTCCGCGAGGAGCGCGTCGACGCGCGACCAGCTCCGCTCGCCGAGCCCCGGCAGCTCGAGCGCGCGCGGCACCGCGACGACGAGCTGCGTGCCCTCGCTCGCGACGACGTCGAGCTCGGTGCCGCGCTCGATCACGTACTCGAAGCGACCGCGCTCGTCGGTCGTACGTCGATGCGCGCCGCCGTTCGCGCCGGTGGGCGACGCCGCGCGCAACTTGCGAGCGCCTCGCCGCGGCCATCCGAGCCGGAGGACGATGCGCCCCGAGGGCAGCTCGGCGCGCGGCGCGATGACGACGTCGCACAGGAGCTCGCATCGCGCGCCGACCAGGATGGGCCGCACGAGCTCGAAGCAGACGGGCGCACGGAGCAGCAGCGGGGAGACTCCGCGCGCCCCGAGCTCGACGATCGCTTCGCGCACGCGACCGCCCGCGATCGCCGACTCGAGCAGCTGCCGCGCCCGCGCGACGTCATCGGGCCCGTGCACCACGTTCGCGCGCGCGTCGCTCCGCACCGCGACGACGCTCGTGCACACGCCGCACGCGACCCAGACCTGGGCGACGAGACGCTCGCTCTCGTCGATCGCATCGACGTCGAACGTCGCGCTCGGCCCTCCGACGATTCGCTGCGCTTCGAGCCTTGCGGGACACGCAGGGCACACGATCGCACCGCGTCGGAGCAGCACGAGGCAGACGTCGCCGAGCTCGTGCTCGTCGCGCGTCTCGCGCCACCCCTCGGCGACGCGTGCATCGACGAGCCGGTTCACCTCCGCCGCGCACGCGCGCCACGTGGACAGCTCTCGCTCGTGCACCGAAGGGGTCGCGCCCACCTCGCCCTCGCGCACGCGAAGACGCGTCCCGCGCCGCTCGAGCGCGCACAGCCTCGGCGCGCCGTCCGCGTCGAGGAAGAGCGTCCGCGTCGTCGTGCGATCTCTCGCCATCGCGCCTCTCGCTCACGCGAGCCGAAAAACCGAGGGCCGCCGAGCGCGAAGCCCGACGGCCCTCGTACGGGATCCTCGCGGTCGAGGTGCTCAGACCGTGAGGATGTCCTTCTCCTTCGCGGCGACGATCTCGTCGGCCTTGGCGGTGCCGTCCTTGACGACGTCCTCCATCGACTTCGTCGCGCGATCGACCTCGTCCGCGCTCGCGTCGCCGTCCTTCTCGATCTGCGCGAGCATGTCGCGGCACTCGTGGCGGGCCTTGCGGATCGCGATCTTCGCGTCCTCGAGGTGACTACGCGCGAGCTTCGCGAGCTCCTTGCGGCGCTGCTCGGTCAGCGGCGGCATCGGGATGCGGATGATCTCGCCGTCGTTCTGCGGCGTGAGCCCGAGCGGGCTGTCCACGATCGCCTTCTCGATCGGGCGCAGCTGCGAACGATCCCACGGCTTCACCGTGAGCATGCGCGGCTCCGGGACCGACACGCTCGCCATCTGCGCGAGCGGCGTCGGCGTGCCGTAATAGTCGACGCGGATCGAGTCGAGCAGGTCCGCGGTGGCGCGGCCGGTGCGGATGCGGCTCAGCTCGCGGCGCAGCGCTTCGTGCGCCTTCGCGATGCTGGAGCGCAGCTCCTCCATCGTGTCCTCGATCATGCCCATGACGAATCTCCTCCGAGCGCGTAAGAGCGTGGAGTCTACGACTCCTGGCCGGTCTCCGTCACCAGCGTGCCGACGTCTTCGCCGAGCAGGACGCGCTTGATGTTGCCGCGCTTCAGCAGCGCGAAGACGCGGATCGGGAGCTTGTTCTCGCGCGCGAGCGCCATCGCGGTCGAGTCCATCACGCCGATGCGATCGCTCAGGCAGCGATCGTACGTGAGGCGACGGAGCATCACCGCGTCCGCGTGCTTCGCGGGGTCCTTGTCGTAGACGCCCTCGACCTTCGTCGCCTTGCATAGCAGCTCGGCGCCGATCTCCATGCTGCGCAGGGCAGCGGCGGTATCGGTCGAGAAGAACGGGTTGCCGGTGCCCGCCGCGAAGATGACGACGCGCCCCTTCTCGAGGTGGCGGATCGCGCGGCGGCGGATGTACGGCTCCGCGACCTGGCGGATCTCCAGCGCGCTCAGCACGCGCGTCGGCACCTTGAGGCGCTCGAGCGTGTCCTGCAGCGCGAGGCTGTTGATCACCGTCGCGAGCATTCCCATGTAGTCGGCGGTCGCGCGGTCCATCCCCTGCGCGCTGCCCTTGAGGCCGCGGAAGATGTTGCCGCCGCCGATCACCACGCCGCACTCCGCGCCGAGCGCGTGCGCCTCCGCGACTTCCGTCGCGAGGACCTGCAGCGTGGGCTGATCGATTCCGAACCCGCCCTCGGAGCCCGCGAGGGCCTCACCCGAGAGCTTCAGCATCACGCGCCGGTAACGAAGACCGCTCATTCTTCACCTGTAGAGGGAGATCCACCGGGGAGGACGCGGCGCGATACGCCTGCTGTTCGACCACCGCTCGCTGCGCTCCCTCCTCACGTACCGGAGTACGCGCCGGGGGGTGCTCGCGACCGGCGGCCGCTGAGCAGGAGTCTCACGCCGCGCGATGGCCTTCACCGTTCGTCGTCCGAACGGCGAAGGCCACCTCGGTCTACGCGACTGGCCCGAGCTCGGATCAGCTCATTCCCTTGAGCTGCTCCGCGACCTCGGCGGCGAGGTCCGTCGCCTTCTTCTCGATGCCCTCGCCGAGCTCGTAGCGCACGAAGCGGCGCACCGAGATCTTCTCGCCGATCTTGGCGGTCAGCTCCTCGGCGACGCCCTTCACGGTCTTCTTGTCCTCGCGGGTGACGAGCTCCTGCTCGTCGAGGCACACCTCGCTGAACCACTTGTCCAGCTTGCCCTCGAGGATCTTCGCGACCGCCGCCTCCGGGCGCTTCTTCCCGGTCTTCTGCTCTTCCTCTTCCATCTGACCGCGGAAGATCGCGAGCTGCTTGTCCTGGTCCGCCTGCGCCACTTCCTCGCGGCGCACGTAGAGCGGCGAGCTCGACGCGATCTGCAGCGCGACCTCGTTCACGAACGACTTGAACTCGTCGCCGCGCGCCACGAAGTCGGTCTGGCAGTTCACCTCGACGAGCACGCCGATGCGCGCGTTCGAGTGGATGTACGAGTGGATCAGGCCCTCGGCCGCGATCGCGCCCGCCTTCTTGGCCGCCTTCGCGAGACCCTTCTTCTGGATGATCTCGACGGCCTTCTCTTCGTTGCCGTCGGCCTCGATGAGGGCCATGCGGCAGTCGTTCATGCCGGCGCCCGTGCGATCGCGGAGCGCCTTCACCTGCTGAGCGGTGACGTTCGCCATGTCTCTAACCTCTCTCTCGATCTTCCGTGCGAATCTGCTCGGGCTCAGCTCTCGCCGCCGCCGCCGCCGCGCGGACCGCGCGGGCCACGACGGTCGCCGCCACCACCGCGACGGCCGCCGCGCTGGAACTCGACCTCGACGCGCGCGCCGCCCTCGCCACCGCGATCGTGGCCGCCCTCACCACCGCGGAACTCACGGCGGCGCTGCTGGCCCTCGATGCACGCGTCGGCGATCTTCGACGTGAACAGCTTGATGCTGCGGATCGCGTCGTCGTTGCCGGGGATCACGAAGTCGATGACGTCGGGATCGCAGTTCGTGTCGGTGATCGCGACGATCGGGATGTTGAGCTTGCGAGCCTCGCTGACCGCGATGTGCTCGTGGTGCGGGTCGATGACGAACACCGCCGCCGGGTGCGCGTTCATCATCTTGATGCCGCCGATGAACTTCTCGAGGCGCTCCTGCTCGCGCTTGAGCTTCATCTGCTCCTTCTTGACGAAGTTCTCGGCGGTGCCGTCCTCGAACATCCGGTCGAGCTCGCGGAGGCGCTCGATCGCGCCCTTCACGGTGCGGAAGTTCGTGAGCGTGCCGCCCAGCCAGCGGCCGGTGACGAAGAACTGACCGGCGCGGGCCGCCTCCTCCTGCACCGTCTCGACCGCCTGGCGCTTCGTGCCGACGAAGAGCACGTGGCCGCCACGGCCGACGGCCTCGACGACGAAGTCGTAGGCGCGCTTGAAGAGGACCGCGGTCTGGTCGAGGTCGATGATGTGGATGCCGTTGCGCGCGCCGAAGATGAACGGGCGCATCTTCGGGTTCCAACGACGGGTCTGGTGCCCGAAGTGGACGCCGGCATCGATCAGGGCGCGGAGGCTGAGGGGGAGCTCGGACGCGTAGTCCTGAGTGGTCGCTTCGGTGGTCTGGACGTCGGTCATGTGGATCTCCGGTTGGCTCCTCCACCTCCCCGGGGCGGCGACCCATCGTGAGATGGGCACCGGGCCGTCCCGTTACGACCACTCGAAAAGCCGAGTAGATTCGGGGAGATGTGAGTAGTTACGGAGCGCCTCGGGGCGCCCCGGCCCAGCGAGAGGTCCCGCCAGAGCGGCGCGCGGTATACCACGCGCACGCACCGAGTCCAACGGGGTGAGCGGCGAAGGCGGCGCGAATCACAGGGGGTCGACGAAGCCCAACCCCGCCTCGAACACCATCGACGCGCTGAACTGCGTGCACTTGCCGTCGACCGGCGCGAGGTCGGCGATCAGGCGGATGAACGTCGCGACCGTGCTCATCAGGTCGGAGGGGATGTTCAGCCCGCTCGCGATCTCGATCATCTGGTCGTTCGAGATCCCGCCCGCGAAGACGCCGCTCATCGAGCCGTCCTCGTGGATGCGCACGCGCACGCGCGCGCCGTGCAGGTCGAGCACGAACCGCGCGTCGAGGATCGAGACCGGCAGCGCGAGCTCGAACGGGCCCGTCTCGAGCACTCCGTCACGCAGCACCGCGCCTTCGTAGCGCGCGGTGCGCGCCTCGGGCGAGACCTGCAGCGTCTGGCCGTCGAGCAGCTGGCCGTCGGTGCCGAGCAGCGGCGCGCCGGTGAGCGTGCGTACGACCAGGGTCACGCAGTCGTCGTTCCGCGGATCGTCGAGCCCCTCGAGCGTGATCCCGATGAGGAGCTGACCGTTGCTGATCGAGCTCTGGAGGAGCGCGTCGAGCGTGCCCTCGCCCACCTGGTTCTCGAGCGCCGGGATGATCGGCGTGAGCTGGTTGTCGATGCCCTCGCGGCCCTCGTCGTCGACGAAGTCGCGCGCGCGGCACGCGCTCGCCTCGAGCGGAGGCCCGAAGCTCTCGTCGAGATCGAAGCCCTCGCTGACGCCGTCCTCGGCGACCTCGAAGGCCATCCAGCGGATGATGCCGGACTGCTCGGGCAGCGCGCTCTCGCACGCGCGCGGGCCGGTGGGCTCCATCTCGTCGGGCGCGCACGATGCGAGCGCGAGCGCGCCGAGGATGACGATCGCGCGCAGCACGCTCACACCTCGATCTCCGAGAGCCCGTCGGTCGCGCGCCCCACGCCGAAGCCGAACTCGCCGGCGTTGAGCCCGACCGCGCGCATCAGCGAGAGGCTCACCTTCGTCGCGTTCTCGCCGGGCGCGGCGTGGTGGATGCCGGTGCGCAGCGCGCCGCACGCGCTGCCCGCGATGATCAGCGGGTAGTTCTCGATCGAGTGGGTGCGCCCGAACGAGACGTCGGTCGTGCACAGCACGGCGCAGTGATCGAGGAGCGTTCCGTCGCCCTCGACGATGCGATCGAGCGCCGAGAGGAAGTACGCCATCTCCTCGTGGATGAAGGTGACGACGCGGTTGACCTCGGTCTGCGGGTTGCCCGGCTCGTCGTGCGTGAGCTGGTGGTGGCCCGCGGTGGTGTCGAGGAACAGCGTGTTGTTCACCGGCTGGCTGAACATCACGCTGAAGACGCGGGTCTGATCGCACGCGAGCGCCATCGCGCAGAGGTCGCTCATCACGCGCGAGATCGCGCTCATCTGCGGGCGGCCTTCGAGGTCGGGGAACTCGCTCGCGGGCGCGGTCGGGCGCATGCACGCGGCGAGGTTCGGAGGGTCCTCCTGGAGGCGCGCGATCTGCGTCTCGATCGCGCGGATGCCGTCGAGGTGCTCCTCGATGCGCCGGCGATCGCGCGCGCCGACGCGCGACTGCAGGCGGCGCGCTTGGCCGGTGACCGCGTCGAGCACGCTGCGTCGGAGCGCGAGGCGCGGATCGGGCTCGGTCATCTCGCCCGGCTCGCGGAAGCCGACGCCGAAGAGGCGCTCGAAGAGCGCGGCGGGCGAGCACTCGGGCGGGTTCAGCGCGTCGGGCCCGCTGTGCGAGATGCTCACGGTGGAGCGCTGCACGCCGAGCTCGAGCGAGCGGAAGCGCGTCGCCCCGCGGAAGCCGTCGGCCTCGGCGACGATCTGATCGATCGTCGGGCCGGGATAGCTCGAGACCGACTCGCCGAAGTTCACGCCGCCGACGTCGCCGCCCGCGAGGAGGCCCGCGGGCCCCGAGCCGTGCGGGTTCGTGTTGGGCGTCATCACGCGCGTGCCGGTGACGAACGTGAGCTTCTCGCGCAGCGGCTCGAGCGGCGCGGTCTGCTCGGGCAGCACGTACGAGCGGCCGGTGCCCTGCGGGACCCAGAGCTCGGGGATCACGCCGTTGCCGAAGAACCACCAGCCGAAGCGCACGGGGAGCGTGCCGCAGTCGGCGTACGCGGTGCCCGAGTCGTTCAGGAACGCATCGAGCGTGGGCAGCGCGATCGAGACCGCGGCGCCACCGAGCATGCCCTTCAGCATCGTGCGCCGATCGAGATGGAAGCGCGTCACGGCGTGCCCTCCTCGCTGACCATCGAGACCCCACGGAAGAACGGGTGGCGCGCGATCGCGCGCATCAGGCCGCGCACGCGATAGCCCTCGCGCGCGAGCTCGATCGTGAGCGCCTGGTGCGCGGCGTCCTCGCCATCGGTGAGCACGTGGCCGCCCGCGTACGTCATCATGCGATCGACGAAGCAGGGCACGAGCGCGGGATGGCCGCGCAGCGCGAGCGCGAGCTCCGACGCATCGGCGAAGGCGACTCCGTCGAGCTCGCCGCTCGCGTCGATCGGCACGTCCTCGTCGCGCGTGCGGAAGCGACCGACTCCGTCGAACTGCTCGAGGCCGAGGCCGATCGGATCGAGCTGCGCGTGACAGCCCGCGCAGAACTCGTTCTCGCGATGCGAGGCGAGGCGCTCGCGCAGCGTGCGCGCGTCGGCCGAAGGCTCGGGGATCGCGGTGTCCACCCCGACCGGCGGCGGCAGCACCTGCTGACAGAGCAGCGCCTCGCGGACGAAGCGGCCGCGCAGCGTGGGCGAGGTCGAGACCGGATGCGCCCACATCGCGAGGATGCTCGCCTGTCCGAGCAAGCCGCGACGCGCCGAGCTCTCGGGGAGCTCGACGAGGCCGAAGCCTTCGCTCGCCGGCGCGCGCACCACGTAGAGCGCGGCGAGGCGACGATCGACGAAGGTCTCGCGCGTCGTCATGAGGTCGCGGTAGTCGCCGTCGAGATCGAAGACGAAGTGCTCGATCGTGCGGAGCGTTCCTTCGCGCGCGGCGGGACCGAGATCCGGGCTCGCTGCGGTGAACACCATCGGGTCCTTCGAGAGATCCTCGAGCGCGCCGAGCTGCAGCCAGTCGTCGGCGAACGCGCGGATGCCCGCGCGCGCACGCGGCGACTCGAGCAGGCGATCGATCTCCGCGTCGAGCCCTTCGGGATCGTCGAGCGCGCCCGACTGCGCGGCGGCGAGCAGCGCGTCGTCGGGGATCGTGTTCCAGAAGAAGAACGAGAGGCGTGTCGCGAGCTCGTACGCGTCGAGCGTTCCGCGCGACGGGTCCCCCTCGTCGATCACGCCGGTCTGCGGTCGATAGAGGAAGTCGGGCGACTGGAGGATCGCCGCGAGCGCGTACTCGAGGCCGGCGTGGAAGTCCTCGAGCACCGTCGCGGCCTCGACGGCGACGCCGACCAGCGCAGTGAGCTCTTCGTCGATCACCGGACGACGCCACGCGCGCTGCGCGAGCGGTGCGAGCACTTCGCGCGCGCACGTCTCGTCGGCTGCCGCGCTCGGCGCGCACGACACGATGCGCTCGCGTCGCTCGGGCGCGAGGACCTGCGAGGCGATCTGGTACGCAGCGCGCTCGTACTGCTCGACGCCGCGCGACGAGACGCTCGTCTGCGCCGCACCGATCGCGAAGAAGCCGTCGCGCACCGCGTCCGGCTCGAGCGCGCTCGCGACCACGACGACGTCCTCGCCGAAGAGATCGCGCACCGCGTTGACGTACTGCGCGCGCGTGAGGCGCTGCATCACGCGCGGCCCTGGGTCGAACGGCTGCACGAACGAGCGCGAGGGCCCCGCGGGCTCCAGCTCGTCGTCGCCTGCGCATCCCATCGCGAGCACCGCGAGCGCGACCAGCGCGCTCTTCCTCCAGTCCAGGCGCTGCATGTCACTCCCCCCGTCGCAGCGTCACGCGGTCCGACACCGCGCTCGTCCCCTCGAGCACCGCCGTGACGCTCTGATCGCCGAGCACGTGACGTCGACCGAGCGCGAGCACGTACGTCGCGACGACGCGCTCCTGCTCGCCCGCCGGATCGTCGCACCCGAGCCCGAAGAACTCGTGGCACGCCCCCTCGACGTCGATCCACGTGAAGTCCGCGAGCGCGCTCGCGCGCTCGAATTGCACCTCGGCGCCCGACATCGTGTTCGCGTCGGCGCTGCCCGTCATCGCGAGCAGCGGGATCGAGACCGTCGTGTGGCCGGTCTCGCCGAACCAGTCGCTCGACACGATGCCCGCCATCGGCACCGCGGCGACGATGCGCGGGTCGCGCACGCCGGCGCGGAACACGTCGAGCTGCTCCTCGGTGCACGGCGTCTCGGTCGTGCAGCTCTCGCTCTCGATGCGATCGACGTCGAACGTCGCGCCCGCGCTCGCCCACGCGGTGTGCGTGCCGAAGCTGTGCCCGCTGAGCAGCAGGTGATCGGTGTCGGCGTCGAGCTCGTCGCGCGCGACGAACGCGTCGACCGCGGCGCGCACGTCGAGCGAGCGCAGGTAGTAGAGCGCGACGGGCCGGGGATCGACGTTGTCGAGCAGCGTGTTGCCGGTGTGATCGGGCGCGATCGTGATCCACCCGTGCGACGCGAGCCGACGGTGCAGGAACGCGCTGACCCCCGCGAAGCCGCGGTGGCCGTGCGAGTAGACGTGCACCGGGTAGCGGCCCGACGCGTGCGCAGGCTCGGCGGGCGTCGCGTCGGTGAGCACGTCGCGGTCGCGCACGAGGCCGCCGTACATCGCGGGCGCGCCGCTGGTGTCGAGCGTGGGGTACCAGACGTGCACCGCGATGGTGCGGTCGGCGTCGAGGCCGTCCGGACGATACGTGTGCTCGAAGCGCTGGTAGCCGACGCGGAACGGGCCCGCCTCGTCGAGCGCCCAGGTGAGCGGGTCGCCGACCTCGACGGGCCCGGCGTCGCGCTCGACGCTGGCGTCGGGTGGGTCACCCGAGGGGCTCCCACACCCGACGACCGCGACGCACGCCAAGAGGATAAGCCACTTCACGGGCGCGAAGCATCGTTGCAAATCCAACGATTCGTCAACGGGGGTCGTTCACGAATCGTCTCGCGACGGAACGCGACGGGCCCCGATCCGCAGTGCGGATCGAGGCCCGTCGTGGGGTGACGCCGCCGCGAGAATCAGCGCCGCGAGGCGAGGAAGATCCGGAGCACGTACCAGAAGAGCAGCGCCACCGACGAGAAGAGCGCCAGCGCCGCCGCGACGTGCTGATCGACGCGGTAGTGATGCAGCACGTTCGACGTGTAGTAGAGGATGTAGCCGCCCGCGAGCACGACCATCGCGCCCGAGAAGAGCACGCCGAGCGTGAACCCGAAGAGCGCGCTGCAGATGATCACGCCGAACGCGCCGAGCGCCGCGACGCCGAGGATTCCGCGCAGGAACGAGAAGTCGTGGCGCGTGAGGAACACGATGCCGGTGAGCCCGCCGAAGAGCACGAGCGTCACGAGGCCCGCGGTCGGGATCGCCGAGGGATCGATGAGCGTCGCGATGTAGAGAAGCGGCATGAAGATCACTGCCTCCGCGACGACGTAGAGGCCGAGCCCCGCGTACTGCATCGCCTGCCCGGCGTCGCTGCGGGCCCAGCGGTCGGCGATCCAGCTCACCGCGATGAAGCCGCCGAGCACCGCGAGCCAGCCGAAGCGGCCGGTGCCCAGGATGGTCTCCGAGACCATCTGCGCGATGCCCGTCATGAACAGCGCGGCCTCGAGGAACACGAACGCGAAGATCGCGCCGACGAGGTGCACGTACGTGCGGAAGATGAACCCTGCGCGATCCTCGACGGACGCCTGCGCCGCCGTGAACCCACCTGCGTAACCGTCGAAGCTCTGTTGCATGACGCCCTGCGCCTCCGCCTCGGATCGAGGCCCGAGTTCTACGCGCAGAGCTTCGAGCGTGTTCCCGGAGCGGTCAAGCGGAGCACGCCGCGTCCTTGCGCGTGAGACGCTCGGGTGTCACCAAAGGCGCCCCGCGAAGCACCCGATGTCCGCCCGCGAGCTCATCGTCCTCGGCACCTCGAGCCAGGTTCCGACCCGCTATCGGAACCACAACGGCTACCTGCTCCGCTGGGACGAGGAAGGGCTCCTCTTCGATCCCGGCGAGGGCACGCAGCGGCAGATGATCTACGCCGAGGTGACGGTCACGCAGGTGACGCGCATCCTCGTCACGCACTTCCACGGCGATCACTGCCTCGGGCTCGCCGGGCTCCACCAGCGCATCAGCCTCGATCGCGTCCCGCACGAGATCGACGTGCACTTTCCGGCGTCGGGGCAGGTCTTCTACGAGCGCATGCGCTACGCGTCGATCTATCACGAGGTCGGCAAGGTCGCGCCGCGTCCGATCCGCGGCGAGGGCGTGATCCACGAGACCGACAAGCTGACGATCACGGCGCGTCGGCTCGACCACGGCGTCGAGTGCTTCGGGTATCGCCTGCAGGAGCGCGACGGGCGCACGATGCTGCCCGAGAAGCTCGCCGCCGCGGGCGTGAAGGGCCCCGCGATCAAGCAGCTCATCCGCGACGGCTCGATCGAGATCGACGGGCGCATCGTGAAGCTCGACGACGTGAGCCTGTTCAAGCCCGGCCAGGGCTTCGCGATGATCATGGACACCCGCATGTGCGACTCGGCGATCGAGCTCGCGCGCGGCGCGGACCTCGTGCTCTGCGAGTCCACGTATCTCTCGAGCGAGGAGCGCGAAGCGCGCGCGCACGGGCACCTCACCGCGAAGCAGGCGGGCATCATCGCGCGCGAGGCGGGCGCGCGGCGGCTCGTGCTCACGCACTTCTCGCAGCGCTACGGGTCGACCAAGCCCTTCGTCGAAGAGGCGAAGAGCGTGTGGCCCGAGGGCGACGTGGTCGCGGTGCGCGACGGCGATCGCGTGTCGGTCCCGAAGCGCCTCGGCGCGACCGACTGACTGAGCTTCCCGCGCGCTGCTTCTTCAGAACGGGACGTTCGGCTGCGGTGCGACGTCCGCGGGCTCGCCGCGCGGCTCCGTCGGCGGCGCGACCATCGGCGACGGGCGGATCGTGAGCTCGACCTGGCGTGTCTCGCCGGGCTCGACGCGCGTCGTCACGTGCGCCTCGTGGAAGAGCGGGTGCCACGCGGTGATGCGCACGTCCTGGCCCGACGGGATCTCGAGGCGGAACCGGCCGTTCGGCTGCGAGACCGTGTGCACCGGGTGATAGAGCGTGATGAGCTCCATGCGCCCGCAGGGCGCGGCGAAGCCGCACTGGATGGTCCGCACGCCGCCTTGGTCGAGCGTGATCATCCGCGGCTCCGCGCGGAGGAGCGCCTGGAGCACGCCCTCGCCGAGCTCGGGGAAGAACGGATAGTCGGTGTCGTTCGAGAGCCGCACCTGATCGCCGCGCGTCGCCACGACGATCGACGGCTGGATGCGGCAGTCACGGATCGTGATCTCGTGCGTGACCGGCGGGCGCGTGGGCCAGCGCTCGTCATCGGTGCCGGTGCCCACGATCGACAGCCCCGCGAGGCCGCCCGTCTCGTCGGCGACCACGACCGGCGTGCGATCGATCTCGCGCGGCGGCGTGCAGCCCTCGGGGATCGCGGTGCGCCCCGGCACGACCAGCGGGTTCTGCGGGTACGTCGGGAGCTCGGTGCTATCCGCGAGGCGCACGATGCCTTCGACGATCCCGGTCGGCGTGTCGCCGTACGAGCCGGTCGAGGGCTCGGTCTCGGTCGAAGGCTCCTCGGGCTCGCGCTCGCCGCCGCACTGGCAGCCGCCCAGCGACGCGAACAGCAGCAGCGCGAGCGCGATCTTCTTCGTCATCAACCGAGGTTCTGCGCCGCCTGGAGCGCGAGGTCCAGGTACGCGCCGGGCGCGATGCCCATGCGCAGCACGAAGTACCCCGAGAGCACGAGCGCCGCCGCGACGTACCACGAGCGCATCGGCACCGCGACGGGCGCGCCCGGCTCGGGCTGCTTCATGAACAGGAAGACGATGACGCGCAGGTAGTAGTACGCGCCGATCGCGCTCGTGAGCACGAGGAGCACCGCGAGCCACACCATGCCGCCACCCGCGGCGACGGCGGCCTGGAGCACGTAGTACTTGCCGAAGAACCCCGCGGTCGGCGGGAAGCCCATCAGCGAGAGCACGCCGAGCACGAAGGGCACGGCGACGATCGGATGACGGCGGCCGAGCCCGGCGAGATCTTCGTAGCTCACCGCTTCCTTGCCGCGCGAGCCGGCCCAGATGAGCGAGCCGAACGCGAGCACGTTCGAGACGGTGTACGCGAGCACGTAGTAGAGGACCGACGAGAGCGCGCCCTCGTCCCAGCCGCGGCCTTCGCCGGTCACGCCCGCCGCCGCGACGCCGACGAGGATGTACCCCGCGTGCGCGATCGACGAGTACGCGAGCATGCGCTTGACGCTCTTCTGCACGATCGCCGCGAGGTTGCCGACGATCATCGTGATCGCCGCGAGGCCTGCGATCGCCGGCGGCCAGCCAGCCGCGTCCGCGGTGAGCATGTCGTCGCCGAACGCGACGAAGAACACGCGGATGAGCACGCCCACGACCGCCGCCTTCACCGCGACCGCCATGAACGTCGTCGCGGGGGTGACCGCGCCCTCGTACGCGTCGGGCGTCCACATGTGGAACGGCACCGCGCTCACCTTGAACGCGAGGCCGACGAGCAGGAGCGCCATCGCCACGAGCGTCAGCGGCAGGTCCGCGTCGCCCGCCTCGACCGCCGCCGCGATGCTCGGGAAGTCGGTGTGCCCGGTCGCGCCGTAGATCAGCGCCGAGCCGTAGAGCAGGATCGCCGACGCGAAGCTGCCGAGCAGGAAGTACTTCATCGCGCCCTCGGCCGCGCGCGGGCTCTGGCGGCGGAACGCCACCATGCCGTACGCACCGAGCGAGAGCGTCTCGAGCGCGACGAAGAGCGTGAGCACGTCGTTCGAGCGGCCGAGGGCCATCGCGCCGAACGTGCTGAAGATCAGGATGACGTAGAACTCACCGCGCTCGAGGCCGTGCTCGCGCAGGTAGCCGCCCGCGAGCAGCGCCGCGAGCGCCGCGCCGCCGCACACCGCGACGTCGATGAAGAGCGCGAGCTTGTCCGCCGCCGCCCAGCGGCCGAGCAGCGCCGCGCTCTCCGCGGTCACCGGCACGTCCCACAGGCCGAGCGCGAGCCCCGCGCCCAGCGCGAGGATCACGAAGGTGCCCATCGCGAGCTCCGCGCCCGTCTTCACGAACGCGTCGACCACCATGAGCGCGAGCCCTGCGAGCGCGACGAAGAGCAGCGGCAGGAGCGGGACCACCGGTCCGAAGAACTCGATCATCGCGCACCTCCGACAGCGGCCACACGCACGGTGTCGACGCTCGGCGCTTCCGCCGCTTCACCCTCGGGCGCAGCCTCGCCCTCCGCGCCCTCGCCTTCGGCCGGCGCGAGCTCGGGGAACGGGATCAGGCGCGGCGAGTCGTCGCGCCAGTCGGCGTTCCAGCGCGCGTTGTACTCCGTGATCATCTGGTCGACGGTCGGCTCGATCGAGTCGAGCATCGTGCTCGGGAAGAGGCCCATCCAGAACACCGCGATGACGAGCGGCACGAGCGCGATCACCTCGCGACGGTTCACGTCGGGCAGGCCCTCGTTGTCCTTCTTGTCCACCGGGCCCCAGAACATCTTGAGGACCGCGTGGAGCATGTAGACGGCCGCGAGGATCACGCCGGTCGCCGCGAAGAACGCGAAGAGCTTCTCCCAGACCGAGAGCTGATCCGACACGAACGTGCCGCTCAGGATCATGAACTCGCCGATGAAGCCGTTGGTCCCGGGCAGACCGACCGAGCTCATCGTGATGATCACGAAGAACACCGCGTACCAGGGCATCACCTTCGCGAGGCCGCCGAAGTCGGCGAGGTCGCGCGTGTGCCGACGGTCGTAGACGACGCCGACGAGGATGAAGAGCGCGCCGGTCGACACGCCGTGCGCGATCATCTGCAGCACCGCGCCGCTCACGCTGCCCGTCGTCATCGCGAAGATGCCGAGCATCACGAAGCCGAGGTGGCTCACCGAGGAGTACGCGACGAGCTTCTTCACGTCGCGCTGCACCCACGCGCAGATCGCGCCGTAGACGATGCCGATCACCGCGAACACCGCGAGGCTCGGCCCGACCCAGTGCGACGCGTACGGGAAGAGCGGCATCGCGAAGCGCAGGAAGCCGTAGCCGCCGAGCTTCAGGAGCACCGCCGCCAGGATCACCGAGCCGCCCGTCGGCGCCTGGACGTGCGCGTCCGGCAGCCAGGTGTGGAGCGGGAACATCGGGACCTTGATCGCGAACGCGAGCGCGAACGCGGCGAACAGCCAGATCTGCTCGTCGAACGTCAGCACCACGTGGCGCAGGTGCTCGAGCGAGAACGACCACTGCATCTCGGCGGGCAGCCCCGCCTCGAGCGCGAGCTGGTGGTAGCGCGTCGCGACGTAGAGGATCGCGACGAGCATCAGCAGCGAGCCGACGAACGTGTAGAGGAAGAACTTGACCGCGGCGTAGATGCGGTCCTTCCCGCCCCAGATCCCGATGATCAGGTACATCGGGATCAGCATCAGCTCCCAGAACACGTAGAAGAGGAACAGGTCGAGCGCGACGAACGCGCCGATCATGCCCACTTCGAGCAGCAGGAAGCTGACCGCGTACTCCTTGATCTTCGTCGAGACCGAGCCCCACGAGACCCAGAGCGCGATCGGCGTCAGCAACGTGGTCAGCAGGAGCAGCCACAGAGAGATGCCGTCGACGCCGAGCTCGTAGTGGATGCCGAAGCTCGGGATCCACTCCTGACGCTCGACGAACTGGTACGCGCCGGTCGAGTAGTCGCCGTCGAGCAGCCACGTCGAGACGAACAGCTCGACGAGCATGAAGAAGATGCTCGCGCGGCGGATCCCGTTCAGCCACTGGCGCGGCATGAACGCGATCACGAGCGCTCCGAAGAGCGGGATCAGAAGCAGTAGCGAGAGAAGGCGGCTCATCGCTCGGTCCTCGCGATCGGCTCGAGCTCGGTGTGGGGCACGCGGAGGGTCAGCTCCTCGCGCGCGCGGGTGAAGTTGCCGAACGCGTTGCGCACCTGGACGGTCGCGCGCGCTCGCACGGCGATGCGGAGGCCCGCGAGCCCGATGCGCGCGGTGTCTCCGGGCGAGAGGCGGAACGTGCCCGCCTCGCGATCCTCGTCGGTTTGCGTCCCGCCGCGCACCACCGCGTCGTTCGCGGCGAGCACGACCTGGCCGCCCTCGAGGCGCACGGTCGGCGGCGCGGGATCGCGCGGCGCGTCCTCGCCCTCGCCGGGCGCGCGCGCCCACTCGACGGGCAGTCGATCGACCGGCACGCTCGCGGGCTCCTCCGAGAGCTCGATCTCGATCGGCTCGACGTCGAGCGCGCCCGCCTCGAGCACCGCGACGAGGCCGTAGAACGCGTCGTCGCCGCCGTACGAGTGCGTCGCCGTGCTCTCGGTCGACCAGTCGGTGTCCCAGTCGCCGTCGCTGTCGAAGTCCCAGCGGTACTCGTACCCGGGGCCGCGATCCGCGGTCCAGACGACGTTCGCGTCCTGCGCCTCGCCGACGAGGCTCGTGTGCGGGTACGTGAACCACCAGATCAGCCCGGCCGCGCCGACCGTGAGGCCGATCGTGTACGCGTAGATCACGCCGTTCTGGGCGCGCGTGAGCACCCAGCCGATCCCGCGCGCAGCCTGCGCCGGCACCCACGTGAGCAGGCCGTCGACGAAGATGCGGTCGATGTTCGCCGAGACGACCGAGGTGCCGCGGAGCGGCCCCACGATGGTCTTCCCGTAGAGCTCGTCGACGCGCCACTTGTCCATCGCCCAGCGGTACGTGTCGACGCGCGGGTTCGCGCCGACGTAGAGCGCGAAGAGCGACATCGCGCCGAGCACGATCAGGCCGAGCACCATCGCGACGATCGCCGCGGTGTGGGTCGTCTGCGCGATCTCGAGGCCGAGCAGCACACAGAGCGCGACGCCGATGACGCCTCCCGCGATCACCGCGATGCGCACGATGAGCGTCTCGCGCTCCGGCGCGATCGCGTCGGCCTTGCCGAACCACGAGTACGCGAGCCCGATGCCGCCGAGACCGACCGCGGTGCCGACCGACATCGCGATCACGCCGAGCATCGTCGGGCTCAGCCCGCCTTCGTGTGCACCGGCCGCGAACGCCGCGACCGCGCCGTGCTCGCCCTCGTGCCCCGTGAGCCACGGCGACCAGAGGTTCCAGTGCACGTGCAGGACGTCGCCGAGCCAGTGCGGCAGCCCGAGGAAGCCGACGATGAGCGCGCCGGCCGCGAGCACCATCAGCGGGATCGTCACCGCGTCGCCCGACTCGTGCGGCTCCGCGTGGTGCTCGTCACCGTGCCCGTGCCCGTGATCGCCGGGCGCGTGACCGCCGCGGAACTCTCCCTCGAACGTGAGGAAGTAGAGGCGGAACATGTAGAACGCGGTCAGGAACGCCGCGACCGCGAGCATCACGAAGACCGCGTAGCCGACCCACCCGAGGTGCGCCGAGCCCTCGAGCGCGCCGAAGAGGATCTCGTCCTTCGAGAAGAAGCCGCTCGTCAGCGGGAAGCCCGCGATCGCGAGGCACGAGATCAGGAACGTCGCGCGCGTGCGCGGCATGTACTTCTTCATGCCGCCGAGCCAGCGGATGTCCGCGTCGCCGTGCGCGTGGATCGCGTGCATCACCGAGCCCGCGCCGAGGAAGAGGCAGGCCTTGAAGAACGCGTGCGTGAAGACGTGGAAGATGCCGGCCGCGAACGCGCCCATGCCGACCGCCGCGAACATGAAGCCCAGCTGGCTGACGGTGGAGTACGCGAGGATGCGCTTCATCTGCGTCTGCACGACGCCGATCGACGCGCCGAGCAGCGCAGTGAGCGCGCCGGTGACGGCGATCAGCGCCATCACGTTCTCGCTCATCATGAAGACGGGCGAGAGACGGCAGCACAGGTACACGCCCGCGGTGACCATCGTCGCGGCGTGGATGAGCGCGGAGACCGGCGTCGGACCGGCCATCGCGTCGGGGAGCCACACGTAGAGCGGCAGCTGCGCGCTCTTGCCGGTGCACCCGATGAACAGGAAGAATGCCGCCGCGCCCGCGATCGTGATCCCGATCGGGAACCCGCCGAGCTCGACCTGACGCTGGCCGTACTCGATCACGCCCGCGTTGATCTCGGCGAACTCGAACGTGTGCGCCGAGCCGAGCAGCAGGAACGTGCCGATGAGCACGCCGAAGTCGCCGATGCGGTTGACGACGAACGCCTTGCGCCCCGCGGCCGCGTACGCCGGGTTCTCCCACCAGAACCCGATCAGCAGGTACGAGCAGAGCCCGACGCCTTCCCAGCCGACGAACATCAGCGGCAGGTTCGAGCCGAGCACGAGGATCAGCATCGAGGCCGTGAAGAGGTTCAGATACGTCATGAACCTCGGGTACGACGGGTCGTCGCCCATGTACTCGGTCGAGTACAGATGGATGAGCGACGCGATGCCCGTGACCATCACGGTCATGATCCCGGACAGGTGATCCATCGTGAACCGCACGTTCACGGGCACCGAGTCCTCGCCGACCGTCACCGAGAACCAGCGGTAGAGGTCGAGCGTGATCGCCGTGTTGCCCGCGTGCTCACCCTCGCCCGCGAGGACGAGCATCGTGAAGCAGTAGAGCGCGAGCAGGAACGAGGTCGCGACGGTGCCGACGGCGACGCCGCTCACCAGGCCCTTGGCCGCGCCGCGACCGAAGAAGCCGTTGATGATCGCGCCGAGCAGCGGCAGCAGGACGATCCACAGCAGCATCGGCGCCGGGTTCGTCGGCAAGGAGAAGTCGAAGTCCATGGTCGGCTCTCGGCTCCGTAGACGTCAGTGACGAAGCAGGTCGGCGCGATCGCTCTCGACCGACTTCTTCAGGCGGAAGAGGCTGATCAGGATCGCGAGGCCCACTGCGGCTTCCGCCGCGGCCACTGCGATGACGAAGAACGCGAACACCTGGCCCACGTGAGACTCCGGATTCCACCGGTTGAACGCGACCAGCGTCAGGTTGACCGAGTTCAGCATGATCTCGATCGACATGAGCTGGAGCAGCATGTTGCGGCGCGTGAGGAACCCGAGCGCGCCGATGCCGAAGAGCACCGCGGCGAGCGCGAGGTAGGTACCGAGCCCGATCTCCATCGTCTGCTCCCTCTGCCTCTCACTCGGCCGGCGTCTCGCCGTCGCTCTCGTTGCCGATCTCGAGCGGATGCGGCGGGCCCTGGCCCACCGTCGAGATCTTCGCGGGGTTCAGCGAAGGCGCTTCCGCGTCGTTCGCGAACGGGCGCAGCGCCATGCGGCGCGCCTCGACGGGATCGGCCTCGTCCTTCTGCGCCGCGGTGCGACCGCGCGCCGTGCCGATCGCCGCGATGATCGCGACGAGCAGCAGCATCGACACGAGCTCGAAGGGCACCGCCGCCTGCCGGTAGATCGAGTCCGAGAGCGCCTCGACGCTGCCGAACTCGCGGCACGCCGGATCGCTGCCGTCGCACGTCGCGATCGCGACCTCGGGCGCGGTGGCCTCGCCGACCGAGAACGTGATCGCGCCCGCGAACAGCACGATCAGACCGCCGCCGATCGTCTTCATCACCCAGCCGCGGGTGTCGGCGCGATGCTCCATCGCGCCTGGCCCGATCAGCATGATGACGAAGACGAAGAGCACGACGATCGCGCCCGCGTAGACGATCAGCTGGATCGCCGCGAGCAGGTGCGCGTGCAGCGTCAGGTACAGACCCGCCAGCGAGATCACGTGCACGAGCAGCGCGATCGCCGAGCGCAGCGGGTTGCGCATCGTGACGGTCAGGACCGCGGCGATCGTCGCCGCGAACCCGCAGACCAGGAAGAGGAGCTCGCCGCTGGTGCTCATGCCGCCTCCCGCCGCACGAGCTGCGAGCGGATCGCCTCGTCGAGCCGCGCGCTCTGGGGGAGCCCCTTCTCCGCGGCCTCGAGGAACTCCTTCCGGAACTTCCGCACGAACGCGAGCATCGGCATCGCCGTGCCGTCCGCGAGCGCGCAGATCGTGTTGCCCATCATGTTGTTCGAGATGTCGACGAGCAGATCGACGTCGCTCGGCTTGCCGCGCCCCGCCGCGATCTGATCGAGCACGTTCGCGAGCCAGCCGGTGCCCTCACGGCACGGCGTGCACTGGCCGCACGACTCGTGCGCGTAGAACTTCATCAGGTTGCGCGACGCCTCGACCATCGAGACCGAGGTGTCCATCACGATCGCGCAGCAGGTGCCGAGCATCGTGCCGATGCCGCGATACGTGTCGACCGCCATCGGCACGTCGAGGTGCGACTTGCCGTGCCACTTGTTCAGCGGGTGCTTCGGGTCCTTCGCCTCGACCTTGTCCTGCTCGCGCAGGACCGGCGTGCTCGACCCGCCCGGGATGACGCCCTTCAGCTTGCGATCGGGGTGCAGCATCCCGCCGCCGAAGTCGTAGATGAGCTCGCGCATCGTGATGCCGACCGGCGCTTCGTACACGCCCGGGCGCTTCACGTGGCCGCTGATGCCGTAGAGGCGGGTGCCTCCGTCCTTCATCTCCGGCGGGAGCAGCGAGATGTTGCTCCACGCTTCGCCGCCCATCGCGACGACGTCGGGCACCGCCGAGATCGTCTCGACGTTGTTGACGATCGTCGGCATGCCGAACGCGCCCTTCACGGCCGGGAACGGCGGCTTCAGGCGCGGCTCGCCGCGCTTGCCCTCGAGCGAGTTGAGGAGCGACGTCTCCTCGCCGCAGATGTACGCGCCGGCGCCGGGGTGCACGTGGATGTCGAGCGCGTGCTCCTTGCCGAACGGACGCGCGCCGAGGAACCCACGCGCGTGCGCCTCGCGGATCGCCGCCTCGAGACGCGCGATCGCGAGGACCAGCTCGCAGCGCACGTAGATCCAGCACTTGTGCGCGCCGATCGCATACATGGCGATGATGCACCCCTCGATGAGGCGGTGCGGATCCTTCTCCATGATCGTGCGATCCTTGAAGGTGCCGGGCTCGCCCTCGTCGGCGTTGATGACGAGGTAGACCTCCTGGCCTTCCTTCTTCGGCGCGAGGAAGCCCCACTTCATGCCCGCGGGGAAGCCGGCGCCGCCGCGACCACGGATGTTGGCGGCCTTCACCTCCGCCTTGATCTGGTCGGGCGTCATCGAGGTGAGCGCCTTGCGCGCCTGCTGGTAGGCGCCCGCGCGCTCCGCCACCTCGAGCGTCCAGCTGCGAGCCAGCGTGTAGCGATTGCTGAGGATGTTCTGGTACGACGGCATGACTCTCCGGCCGGTCGCGTAGAGGAAGAGCGAGGGAGGTTCAGCTGCCGCTGGTCGTCGCGGCGGCGGCGTTCGGGTACCAGGCGGTCTCTTCCTGGGTGGGCGTCTCGCCTCGCGCGATGCGATCGAGCAGCGCGTCGAGCTTCTCGACGGTCAGGTTCTCGAAGAACTGATCGTCGATCTGCACCATCGGGCCGTAGCCGCAGGCCGCGAGGCACTCCGCCTTCTTCAGCGTGAACGTGCCGTCCGCGCTGGTCTCGCCCGCGTGGCAGCCGAGGCGATGCTCCAGGTGCTCCTGGATCGTCTTCGCGCCCATCAGCTCGCAGGAGAGCGTCCTGCAGACCCAGACGGTGTGCTTCCCGGGCGGATGCTGCGCGTACATCGTGTAGAACGTGACGACGCCTTGCACCTCGCTCGCGGCCATTCCGAGCCGCGTCGCGACGTAGGCGACCACGTCGGGGCTCACCCAGCCGACCTGGCGCTGGCAGAGGTGGAGCACCGGGATGCACGCGGCCTGCTTCGTCGGGTACCGCGCGATCAGCTCGTCGACGATCTTCTCGTGCTCTGCGGAGAGGGTGAACGCCATCGTGCTCCGTGCCCGGCCACTCGCCTCGGTGAGTGAGGCTGCTTCTAGGAAACGCATGCCCTCCGCCGCGAGGTCGCGCGGCTCCTCGGAGCTCGCGCTCGCTCGCGAGAGGCGCGCTCGCACAAATGCGCGAGAGGG
The DNA here is from genome assembly GCF_000737325.1 of Sandaracinus amylolyticus. Classification (NCBI taxonomy): domain Bacteria; kingdom Pseudomonadati; phylum Myxococcota; order Polyangiales; family Sandaracinaceae; genus Sandaracinus; species Sandaracinus amylolyticus. Next base: position 3,757,581 of record NZ_CP011125.1, on the reverse strand, counting down.
GCCTTCGGGCGGGCGGACGCTAGGCCGCTCCAATGAGGCTGTCAAGCGAGGACGCCCGCGCGCGAGAACAGGCTTCCCATCGGTGTCGACGTGCGTGTAGTCTTCGGCGCGATCGAGGCCCGGAGCGCTGTCGAGGGACCTTCGATCCAGCGAGGGGGACGCTTCTCAGTCATGAAGCATTGGTCCTCCTGGAGGCGCAAGTGACCGTCTTCTGTCCCAACTGCGGAAAACCGAACACCGACACGGCGACCCAGTGCGTCGCGTGCGGCACCGGCCTGAAGCCCAAGGCAGCCGGCTCGAAGTTCAAGGGCACGATGATGATGACGGGCGTGACGCCGCCGAAGCCGGGTGCTCCGGCCGCCGGTGGCGCGCCGCCGGGACCGCCGCCGCAGGGCGCGCCGCCGGGACCGCCGCCGCCGCAGGGCGCACCGCCCGCCGAGGCCGGGGGACAGAAGCAGAACCTCGCGTTCCAGGCGACCATGCTGGGCCCGATGACGCCGCCGCCGGGCGCGCCTCCGGGGGCGCCGCCTCCGGGTGGTGGATTCGGCGCGCCGCCCCCGAGCGCGGGTGGTGGCTTCGGGGCGCCGCCGCCGAGCGCGGGCGGTGGCTTCGGCGCGCCGCCTCCGGGCGGTGGCTTCGGTGCGCCTCCGGGCGGTGGGCCGGGCACGCCGCCGCCGGGCGGTGGGTTCGGGGCGCCGCCGCCGAGCGGTGGCTTCGGCGCGCAGCCGCCGAGCGGTGGCTTCGGTGCGCCGCCTCCGGGTGGCTTCGGCGCGCCCCCGCCGAGTGACGCGTCCGGCGGGTTCGGGGCGCCGCCGCCGAGCAGCAACGCGCCGGGCGGCTTCGGTGCGCCGCCTCCGGGTGGTGGCTTCGGCGCGCCTCCGGGCGGTGGTCCGGGCACCCCGCCGCCGGGTGGTGGCTTCGGCGCACCGCCTCCGGGTGGTGGCTTCGGCGCGCCTCCGGGCGGTGGTCCGGGCACCCCGCCGCCGGGTGGTGGCTTCGGTGCACCGCCGCCGGGTGGAGGCTTCGGCGCGCCTCCGGGCGGTCCGCCGCCGGGTGGCTTCGGCGCGCCTCCGGGCGGTCCGCCGCCGGGCGGTGGCTTCGGTGCGCCGCCTCCGGGCGCGCCCCCGGGTGGCTTCGGTGGAGGCCCGCCGGGTGGTCCTCAGCCCCCGATGGGCGGGGCGCCCGCGGCGCCCGGTGGCCCCGCGAAGAGCAACACCGGCAAGTACGTCGCGATCGGCTGCGGCGTGCTCTTCATGTTCTGCTGCGTGTCGAGCATCGTCTACAACGTCGTCTGCGGCGGCATGGCCGCGATGGCGCCGACGCCGGTGGTCGCGCCCGACGGCACGACCGTTCCCGCCGACCCCGGTGCGGGCGGCGGCGGCAGCGTCTGCGGCCGCGCGGCCGAGTGCTGCAACGCCTATCTCTCGGCGATGGGCACGCCCGGCGTCGTCGACTGCGGCATGTACAACAGCATGCCGGCGGGCGCGGAGACGGGCTGCCAGTCGGCGATCGACGGCTGGCGTGCCGGCCTGCAGGCGCTCGGCCGCGAGGTCCCGGCCGCCTGCCAGTGATCGCGTTCTCGTGCGATCGATGTGACCGACGCCCGACCCGCTCGCACGAGCTGGTCGGGCGTTCGTCTCGGTGCCGTTCCCGTGGGCAGCAGCAATCATGTGGAGCATCGAGTTCGACCCGTCGACGCGGTTGATGACGCTTCGACTGGTGCACCAGGTGACGGCCCCGCAGATGCGGGCGCTCTCGCGCGCGCATTCGTCGGCGCTCGCCGCGACGGGCGGTGAGCCGTTCAAGGTGCTCGGCGATCTCCGCGGGCTCACCCCGCTCGACATCGAGTCCGCGTCGCTCTTCACCGAGCTGCGGCGCGCGGCGGCGTCGCTGCCCGGGTTCCTGCGGCGCGCGGTGCTGACCGACTCGCCGACGGTCGCGATGCAGCAGCGTCGCTCGGTGTACGAGGAGGCGGGCTCGCGCGAGCGCGAGCTGATCACGCTCGACGAGGGCGAGGCCCGCGCCTTCCTCGCGCGCGACTGAGCCGCCGCCACGATTTCGCCATCTTCTCTCCTCGCGATCTCGAAGCGCCCTCCCCGCTCGCTCCTCGGCCGCGCGCGACCTTGCTCGCATGACGGCGAGGAGGTCGCGGTGACGAGCACGACGGGGGACTTCGCGGCGGTCGATCCGCGAACGAACGAGCAGGGAGCGCACGCCGCGATCGACCGCGCGGACGTGATCGAGATCGCGCGACGCGGCGCGGTCGGGCTCGCGCTCGCGTCGATCGCGGGGCTCGCGATGGGCGCGCGCGAAGGTGTGCTCTCGATGGCAGTGCACGCGGCGGGGATCCCGCTCGCGCTCCTCGCGGTGGTCGCGCTGGGTGTGCCGAGCCTGTTCGTGCTGCTCGCGCTCGCCGATGCGCCGCTCGATCCACGCTCGACCGCGGCGGCCGCCGCGCGCGGCATCGGCGCGAGCGGGCTGGTGCTCGCAGGTCTGGCGCCCGCGATCGCGCTCTTCGTCGTGACGAGCGAGAGCACCGATGCCGCCGCGCTCACCACGCGCGCCGGGCTCGCGCTCGCCGGCGTCGTCGGGCTCGGACACGTGCTGCGCGAGATCGTGCGCGCGCTGGGCGACGCCGATCTCCGCACGCGCGCGATCGCGATCGGAGGGCTCGCCGGGTTCGCGGTGTTCGCGACCGCGCTCGCGACGCGGGTCTGGGGCGCGCTGCTCCCCGTGCTCCTCGGAGGTGCATCGTGAGCGAGCTGCAGCTCATCCTGCGTCGTCCCGCCGAGGCCGCGCGTCGCGCGACCGAGGGCGAGTCGTTGCGCGCGCTGGTCGCGACGTCGCTCGCCGCGATCGTGTGCGGTGCGGCGGCGTTCGGAGGCGTCGTCGGCTCGTTCCGCGGCGGGCTGCAGATCGCGTACGCGGCGCTGAAGCTCCCACTCGCGCTCTGCGCGACGCTCGCCATCGGAGTGCCTGCGTTCCACGCGATCGGTGTCGCGCTCGGACAGCGCTGGACGTTCCGGAGCGTGGTCGCGCTCAGCCTCGCGTCGGCGGCGCGCGGTGCGCTGGTGCTCTTCGCGCTCGCGCCCGCGCTCTGGCTCGCGATCGATCGCGGGCTCGCCTACCACGCGACCGCGCTCGCCGCGACGCTCGCGTTCGCGCTCTCGGGCATCGCCGCGCTCGCCGTGTTGCTGCGCGGGCTCGGCGGTAGCGGGCTCGCACAGCTCGCGAGCGCCGTCGCGATCGCGAGCGTGTTCTTGCTCGTCTCGGGTCAGACGAGCTGGATCCTCCGGCCGTGGCTGGTGCGGCCGCGCACCGAGGACGTGCCGTTCGTGCGGGCGCGCGAAGGCAGCTTCGCCGACGCGCTCGCGCGCTCGGGCCTCTCCGCGACCGGTCGCTACGACGAGGCGCGATGAGCCCGCTCCAGCTCCTCGCGCTGTATCTCGTGGTCGGCGCGATCGCAGCGACGGTGGTCGCGCGTCGCCAGCAGGGCGCGCTGCCGATGCGGCTCGCCTCCGCGCTCGTCGCGTGGGCATTGTGGCCGCTCTGGGCGCCGATCGCGCTGGCGCCGCCGGAGCGCGACACCACGCGCGCTCCGCTCGCGCGACGTCTGCACGCGGTGCTCGACGAGGCGCTGGTCGCGGCCGAGGGCACCGCGCTCGCACCGCTGCTCTCGCGCGACGCTGCCACGCGCATCCGCGCCGACATCGACCGCGCGATGGCGCGCATCGCTCGGCTCGACGACGCGCTCGCGCGACCCGGGTTCGATCTCCGAGCAGCCGAGTCGCGCCTCCTCGAGCTCGAGCGCAGCGGCGCGACGTCGCGCGCGATGGCGACCGCGCGCCTCCACCGCGACGGAGTCGCGCGCCTCGTGCACGCGCGCGACCAGGACCATCGCGCGCTCGTCGAGCTCGAGGGCGCGCTCGAGGCCCTGCGCAGTCAGATCGTGCTCGCGCACGTCGCGGGCGCGGCCCCCGACGAGGTCGTCTCGGAGCTCTGGGCGCGTGTCGAAGGGCTCGGCGCCGCGCTCGACGTCACCGAGGAAGGCCCGAGCGCGTCCGTGGTAGATCGAGAGCGGACCGAAGCGGAGGCGCGCGCTTGAGCCGTCACATCCTGGTCGTCGACGACGAGGCACGCATCCGCGAGGTCGTGCAGTACGCGCTCGCGCGCGAGGGCCATCGCGTCACCGTCGCGGGCGACGGCAAGAGCGCGCGCGAGGCGTTCGGTCGCGGCGACGTCGAGCTCGTCGTGCTCGACGTGATGCTCCCCGACGTCGACGGCCTCACGCTCTGTCGCGAGATCCGCGCCGCGTCGCGCGTGCCGATCCTGTTCCTCTCGGCGCGCAGCGACGAGATCGATCGCGTGCTCGGGCTCGAGCTCGGCGGCGACGACTACCTCACGAAGCCGTTCTCGCCGCGCGAGCTCGTCGCGCGCGTGAAGGCGGTGCTGCGCCGCATCGAAGGGCCCGCCGAGAGCACGCCCGCTCCGACCCCGAAGGGCACGCGCCTGCGCCACGGCGCGATCACGATCGATCTCGAGCGCCACGAGGTGCGCTACGGCAGCGAGCTCGTCGCGCTCACGCCGACCGAGCTGGGCATGCTCGCCGCGCTGATCGAGCGCCCCGGCATCGTGCTGTCGCGCGGACAGCTCATGAAGCGCGCGTACGCGTACGACAACCTCGTCACCGAGCGCACGATCGACACCCACGTGCGGCGCATCCGCGCGAAGTTCCGCGCGCTCGGCGGCGACCCGATCGCGACGGTGCACGGCGTCGGCTACAAGGCCGCGGGAGCCTGACGATCCGCGGGCCGCTCACGCTCACGAGGCGCATCTCCGGCGGCATCCTCGCGCGGCTGCTCCTCGTGAACGTGCTCGTGCTGCTCGTGCCGTGGGCGGGGCTCGAGTTCGCGCGCATCCACGAGCGCCAGCTCCTCCTCTCGCTCGAGCGCGACATGCGCAACCAGGCGGTGCTCGCGAGAGAGATCGCCGAGGACGCGATCGCCTCGGGTCGCGAGCTCGAGTCGCCGCGCGTGATGCGCATCCTCGTCGACGCGGCGCGCACCACACGCACGCGCGTCCGCGTGCTCGACGAGCGCGCCGTCGTCCGCATCGACTCGCACGCGTGGGGCCCGCCCGAAGGGCCCGAGCCGCTGCCGCCCACCGTCGTACCGCAGGAGATCTACGATCTCTCGAACGACATCCGTCGATCGAGCGCGCGCGTCGCGCGATGGAGCGACGAGGGAGATCGCTGGCCGCTGGTCGCCGATCGCCGCGAGGTGCGCGAGGCGCTCGCGGGACGACCCTCCGCGTACACGCGCCTGCGCGCCGAGCATCCGTCGGTGATCCTCTTCGTGACGGAGCCCATCCGTCATCGCGGCAGTGTCACCGGCGCGATCTACGTCACGCGATCCACGCAGCCGGTGCTCGAGGAGCTCTACAAGATCCGCGCGGGGCTCACCGTCGTGATGGGCGTCGCGGTGTTCCTCACCGCGCTGCTCACGCTCGTGCTCGCGTGGTCGATCTCGCGCCCGCTCACGCGCCTCGCGCGCGCCGCGCGTCGCATCGCCGCGGGAGAGCGCGACGTCGTCGTGCCGGTCGGCGGCAGCGGCGAGATCCGCGATCTCTCGCACGCGTTCGCGACGATGACCGCGGAGCTCGATCGGCGCCTCCGCTACATCTCGGAGTTCGCGGCCGACGTCGCGCACGAGTTCAAGTCCCCGCTCACCTCGATCCGCGGCGCGGCGGAGCTGCTCGGCGAAGGCGCGTCGGACGATCCCGAGACGCGCGAGCGCTTCCTGCGGAACATCCAGCTCGACGCGGATCGCCTCGATCGTCTCGTCTCGCGACTGCTGGAGCTCTCGCGCATCGAGGCCTCACGCGAGCCGATGGGCGATGTCGATCTCGCTGCGCTGATCACGCGCGTCGTCGAGCGCACGCAGAGCCCAGATCCACGCGTCGAGGTGCACGCGCCCGCGACGCTCCCGCCACTCCGCGGCCGCGAGAACGATCTCGAGCGCGCGCTGCTCAACCTCGTCGAGAACGCGATCCGCTTCTCCCCGCCGGGACGGCCGGTGTCGATCACGATCGAGCTCGCGCGCGACGCGATCCACCTCGCGGTGCGCGATCACGGGTCAGGCGTCGCGCCCGAGCACCGCGCGCGCATCTTCGAGCGCTTCTTCACGACCGACGCGGAGCGCAACGGCACCGGCCTCGGGCTCTCGATCGTGAAGAGCGTCGCCGAAGCGCACGGCGGGCGTGTGCGGCTCGACGAGCACACCACGCCCGGCGCGCGCTTCGTGATCACGCTCCCGCTCGGAGCGCGTGGTAGCGTGCGCGCGTGAGGATCGCGATCGCCCTCGTGCTCGCCGCGCTCGCCTCGTGCGGGAGCTCGAGCGCCCCGCCGCCTTCGTCGTCGTCGTCGTCCGGTCCGAGCCCCGCCGCGCAGCCCGCGCCCTCTTCGCAAGCGCCGTCCGCACCGACGCCGACACCGATCGTGCGTGACGTCGCGCCCGACGAGCCCGAGGGTCCGATGGCGGACCCTCCGCCGGTCGAGCCGCCCACGATCGGGCCCTCGTGATGCTGCGCGGGCGCGAGCACAGTCCGCCCCTTGTGTCCGTTGGTGTCGTGGACACCTTTGGCCGACAGGGCGGAGAAAGCAGCCTGTGAGCTACAAGGACTACTACGAGGCGCTCGGTGTCTCGCGTTCCACGACGCAAGACGAGCTTCAGAAGGCGTACAAGAAGCTCGCGCGCCAGTACCACCCGGACGTCAACAAAGAGCCGGGCGCCGAGGACCGCTTCAAGTCGATCAACGAGGCGTACGACGTCCTCAAGGATCCCGAGAAGCGCAGCCTCTACGACAAGTACGGGCCCGCGTGGAAGGCGATCTCCGAAGGCCGCCAGCCCCCGCCCGGCACCGAGAACGTGCGCTTCGACTTCGGCGACCTCGGCGGCTTCGGAGGTCAGGGCTTCGATCCGAACGATCTCGGCTCGATCTTCGAGCAGTTCTTCGGCGGACAGGTCGAGGGCATGCGCGGCGCGCGCCGTCGCCCGCGTGGGCCGCGCCGCGGTGACGATCGCGAGACCGTGCTGGAGATCGGTGTGTCGGACGCGTTCGCGGGGGGCGCGCGCGACCTCGGCATCCGCGATCCCGAGACGGGTCAGACCCAGCGCCTCACCGTCCGCATCCCGGGCGGTGTGCGCACCGGACAGCGGATCCGCCTCGCGGGCAAGGGCGGTCAGGGCAGCCCGGGCGCGCCGCCCGGCGATCTCTTCCTCGAGGTGAAGGTCGTCCCCGACGCGCGTTATCGCCTCGAGGGCGACGACCTCCACGTGACGCTCCCGATCACGCCGTGGGAAGCCGCGCTCGGCGCGACGGTGCCCCTCGTGACGCTCGACGGCGAGGTCCGCTTGAAGGTGCCGCCGGGCACGTCGTCGGGCCGGAACATCCGCCTTCGCGAGAAGGGCTATCCCCGCAAGGAAGGTGCGCGCGGCGACCTCTACGCGACGGTGCAGATCGTCGTGCCGGAGTCGCTCACGCCGCGCGAGAAGGAGCTCTTCGAGGAGCTCCAGAAAGCGAGCCAGTTCCGTGCGCGATGACGCGAAATCTCCTCGTCCTCGACGCGGTCTCGCGCGCGCCGCGCGCAACGATCGCGCATGCGGAAACGACTCGGACGCGCGCTCGCGGCGCTCGTTCTCTGCGCCTGGCTCGTCGCCCTCGGCGCCTACTTCCTCGACCCCGTCCCGCTCGGCTCGCCGGTCCGCGGAGCCCGCGCGTTCCACTCGACGTTCGGCGCGCCGCGCTCCGGCGGGCGACGCCACCAGGGCGTCGACGTCTTCGCCGCGCGCGGGACTCCGGTCGTCGCGGCGCACGACGGGCTCGTCGTCCACGTAGGCACGTACTCGCTGGGCGGTCGCGTGGTGCACACGCTCGGACGCCGCGGCGTGCTCTGTTACTACGCGCACCTCGACGCGTGGGCGCCCGGTCTCGCGGTCGGCCAGTGGGTGCGCGAGGGCGACGTGCTCGGCACGGTGGGCAACACCGGCAACGCACGCACGACGCCGCCGCACCTGCACTTCGAGGCGCGACCGCTCGCGCTCGGTCTCGCGGCAGTCGATCCGGTGACGCTCCTGCCGGCGCGTCGATTCACCGCTTCGCAACGATAGACCTTCGCGCGCGCTCGCCCGTCGCACGCCCTCCACGGATCACGGAGGAGGGCTCGGGATGACGACGAGGACGCTCGGATCACTGTTCGTCGCGTGCGCGCTGATCGCATGCGGGGGTGCGCAGCACGGTGGGGATCGCGAGGACCCGGAGGCGATCGTGCTCGAAGGCGCGCTCGGCAACACGTTCGTGCCCGCCGCGCAGTCGAGCGAGATCGTCGCGCGCCTGCGCGTCGGCACGGTCACGCCCGAGGGCCTGCATCGCCCGCCGATCAACCTCGCGCTCGTGGTCGACACGTCGGGCTCGATGGAGGGCCGACCGATCGACGACGCGCGCGCCGCCACCGCCGCGCTGCTCGACGCGATGCACGACGGTGATCGCCTCGCGGTCGTCGCGTTCCACTCGTCGACCGAGATCGTGCTGCCGTCGACGCAGATCGATCGCGGCCGCATCGAGGAGCTGCGGGAGCAGGTCTCGGCGCTGCGCGCGACCGGCACCACCGACCTCGGCGGCGGCATGCGCGCCGGGCTCGAGGAGGTGATGCGCCACTACGATCCGCAGGGCATCAACCGCGTCGTCCTGCTCAGCGACGGCGTGCCCAACGACCCGACGACCATCGAGCCGCTCGCGCAGGCCGCTGGCGAGCGCGGCATCGCGATCACCGCGCTCGGTCTGGGCACCGAGTACGACGAGACGCTGCTCGCCGCGATCGCGCAGCGAAGCGGAGGGCGGTTCCACTTCGTCGAGGAGTCGAGCGCGGTCGCGCGCGTCTTCCAGGACGAGGTGCTCCGCATGCGACACGTCCTCGCGCGCAACCTCTCGATCGAGATCCGCCCCGGCCCGGGCGTGCGCGTCGAGAGCGTCGTCGGTCAGCCCCAGGTCGGCATGGACGGCTCGGTGCGCGTCGCGCTCGGCGACGTCGCGGAGGGCGAGACGCGCGACGTGATCGTGCGGCTCCGCGCGGAGGGTCGTCGCACGGGCGCGATGGTCGAGCTGATGGACGCGGTGCTCACGTTCGACGATGCGGTCGCGGAGGCCGGCCGTCTCGAGCGTCGTCTCTTCCTCGGTGCGCGCGCGACCGCGGACGAGGCGGATCTCGCGCGTGGTCGCGACGAGTCGGTCGAGCGCGACGCAGCGCGCATGATGGCGGCCGCGGTGACGGTCGAGGCGATCCGTCTCGCGCGCGGTGGCGAGCTCGACGAGGCGCGCGTCATCCTCGCGCAGGCCGCGCTGCGCGCCGAGGCCGAGGCGCAGAGCAGCGGCGATGCATCGCTCGCCGAGCAGGCGCAGGGCATGCGCAGCGTCGAGATGTACCTGCCCAGCGTCGCAGCGACCGCGCCGAGCGCCGCACCTCCGCCCCCCGAGGCCGCGTCCGACGAGGCGCCGCGCGCGATCCGCGCCGAGCACGAGCGCGCGGTGCGCGTGCTACAAGGCCCGCTGTGATCGCACGGCGCGCGCTCGGTCGCACCGGCCTCGATGTCTCGATCGTCGGCCTCGGTGCAGGTCGCATCGGAGACCCATCGCAGGACGCGCGCGAGGTCGAGCGCCTCCTGCACGGCGCGCTCGATGGCGGCGTCACGCTGATCGACACCGCGCGCTCGTACGGGCTCTCCGAGGAGCGCATCGGGCGATTCCTCGCGACGCGACGCGACGCCTTCGTGCTCTCGACGAAGGTCGGCTACGACGTCGACGGAGTGCCCGACTGGACCGGCGAGTGCGTGCGCCGCGGCATCGAGAACGCGCTCGGTCGTCTGCGCACCGATCGCATCGAGCTCGTGTTCCTCCACTCGTGCCCGCGCGACGTGCTCGAGCGACGCGACGTGATCGACGCGCTCCACGACGCGAAGCGCGCGGGGAAGATCCGCTGCGCGGGCTACTCCGGCGAGAACGAAGAGCTCGCGTGGGCGATCGACTCGGGCGCCTTCGACGTCGTGCAGCACAGCGTCAGCGTCGCGGACCAGCGCGTGCTCGACGACGCGCTGCCGCGCGCCGCGGAGCGCGGCATCGGCGTGCTCGCGAAGCGCCCGCTCGCGAACGCCGCGTTCGCGCTCGAGCATCGCCCCGACGCGCCCGACACCGCGACGTACTTCGATCGCTTGCGCGCGATGTCGATCGATCCGCGCGCCCTGCCCTGGCCCGAGCTCGCGCTGCGCTTCAGCGCGTTCGCGCCCGGTGTCTCGAGCGCGATCGTCGGCACCGCGAGGCTCGAGAACCTCGTGCGCTCGCTCGATGCCGCGTCACGCGGTCCGCTCGATCCCGATCACGTCCGCGCGATCCGCGACGCGTTCCGCGCGCGCGACGATCACTGGCGCGGCGTGATCTGAGCGCGCTCGAGCTGTCCCGCGCCGAGCTGCACGCGCAGCGCTTCTTCGATCACCGGTCCCCACGCGTCCCAGCCGTGCTCGCCGGGGAACACGTGCGCGACGTGAGGCACGCCGTGCGCCTCGAGATGCGCGCGCAGCGCTTCGCCCCCGTCGCGCACGACGTCGCGATCGGACTCCCCCCACGCGATCATCAACCGCGTGCGACCGAGCGCGTCGGGCGTGCGCCACTGCACGAACGGGTCGTCGCGCTCCACGCGCGAGCGCGGCTCGGGCGGCCCGAACACGTGCAGCGTCGGCACGAACGTGCTCACGAGCCGATCGTTCGTGAACGCGATGCGCCGCTCGGTGTCCATCGAGGGCCCGCTGATCGACGTGACGCTCGCGAACGCGCCCGGTCGATGGAGCGCGATGCGGATCGCGCCTTCCGCCCCCATCGACACGCCCATCAGATGACAGCCCTCGGGGCACGCCTGCGTGTGATGACGTCGCGCGACCCGCGGGAGCACCTCGTCGATCGCCCAGTCCTCGTAGCTGCGCGATCCGTCGTACCAGTTCGCCCAGAACCCGAGGTCGCCCTGCGGGATCGCGATGACGGCGCGCGGGATCGATCCATCGCGCATGCCCCGATCGAGCCGCTGCGAGACGCCGTGTCGATCGAAGCAGTCGGGCCCGTCGCCGCCGCCGTGGAGGAAGAGCACGAGCGGCAGGCGCTCGTCCTGCGTGAAGTCGGGCGGCACGTAGACCGCGTACTCCGCGTAGGTGTCGCGCAGCGCGCTGCTTCGAACCGTCGTGTGCTCGAGCCGCTGCGGGAACGACGCACAGCCCGCGATCGACACGAGCGCGAGAGAGACGAGCACGAAGCACCGGCGCATCCCGCGATTCTGGAGATGGTCGCGCGCTCAGATCCAGCGCCGAGCGAATGCTGCACCGTTTAACCGTTAATTCAGGGGCCTACGTCGTGGATTCGCGCCCGGAGGGAGGGCAGAGTCGGGCGCGCTCGAGGGATCCCCATGCGACAGCAAGCACCGCGCAACGTTCAGCAAGACGATCTGAGAGAGGTCCTCGCGGAGATCGATCGCGTCACGCACGACGACCCGCGCGTCGGCGAGGTCGTCGGGGATCGCTACCGCATCGTGCGTCTGCTCGCCGAGGGCGGCATGGGGCGCGTCTACGTCGCCGAGCACGTCGAGATCGGCATGCCGGTCGCGGTGAAGCTGCTCCCGGTCGCCACCGACGACGAGAAGGCGATCAAGCGCTTCCGCCGCGAGGCGGTGGCGGCCGCGCAGATCCGCAGCCCGCACGTCGTGCAGGTGTTCGACTTCGGTCGCACGCGCGACGGGTCGTTCTATCTCGTGATGGAGCTGCTCCACGGGCGCGATCTCGCGACGACGATGGAGCAGGACGGTCTGCCCGAGCCGGAGCGCGCGGTGGACATGCTGCGGCAGATCGCGCGCGCGCTCGATCAGGCGCACGCGCACGGCATCGTGCATCGCGACCTCAAGCCCGAGAACGTCTTCGTCGTCGACGGCTCCTGCTACGCCGACTACGTGAAGGTGCTCGACTTCGGCGTCGCGAAGAGCGTGCTGCGCGGCGCGGGCTCGCTCACCGACGTCGGCACGGTGCTCGGAACGCCGGCGTACATGGCGCCCGAGCAGGCGATGGGCGACGTCGATCGCATCGGGCCCGCGTGCGATCGCTACGCGCTCGGCGCGCTCGCGCTCGAGGTCCTGACCGGCGCGACGCCCTATCCCTACGAGAGCGCGGCGCGCACGCTGCGCGCGCTCGCGGACGAGCCGCCGCGCCTGCCGAGCGATCTCGGCGTGCGCGCGCCGGGCCTCGACGCGGTGTTCGCGCGCGCGCTCGCGCACGATCCGCGCGATCGCTTCATCAGCGCGTCGGGCTTCGTCGAGGCGCTCGCGAAGGTGATCGGCGATGCGCCCGAGGGCGTGCTCGCGACCGGCGGTGGGCGTCGTAGCTCGATGATCCGCGCGCTCTCGCCGCGCCGTCGCGCGCCCAGCGAGAACGTGACGATCGTCGGCACGCCGAGCGCGCCCGAGATGCCCGCGGTGCCGATGCCGGAGTACGCGGTCATCCAGGCCGCGGAGCCCGCGGCCGAGCCGGAGCTCGGGCTCGACGCCCAGCCGCCGCCGGCGCCCGTCGTGCCGTCGCCGATGCTCGCGGCGCACGAGGACGGACCGGCGCGCGCCGCGATGTTCGCGGTGCTGATCGCGATCGCGATCGTGTTCTTCGTCGGCGGGCTCGCGTTCGGCGCGCTGCTCTCGCTGCCGGACTGAATCGGGTCGCCCGCCGTTCCCGACCGTCCGCGCGATTCGCGCGCTCCCGTCCGGGACCACTCCGGCAAAGAAATCGCGGGGGAGCGGCGCGAGCCCCCCAGCCCATCCAGCGCCGCCCCCCGCGACGCGCCGCGTCAGCACGGATCGGGCCGCGCCGAGACGCACCGGGAGCCCGCAATTCTGTGCGTGGGAACACCCACTGGCGGAGCTCCCTGAGGAGACCTTCCCCGGTCGTGACAGCTCGGCGCGCGCCGTTCGCGAACATCCACGCCGATGGAGCCCGTGGTCGGGAAGCGCCGACCGGCGACTCACCACCGCGTCGTTCGCTCGGCGTCGGACCTGGTATATCGCCCGCGATGACCGAGCCCTCGACGCCGAAGACGCACCCGGCCGACGCCCTGGTGATGGTCCGCTCGTTCGAGCAGCACCGCACCGCGCTGACCGGGCACTGCTACCGCATGCTCGCGTCGGCCGCCGAGGCCGACGACGCCGTCCAGGAGACGATGGTGCGCGCGTGGCGCGCGATCGATCGCTTCGAGGGTCGCTCGTCGCTGCGCACGTGGCTCTATCGCATCGCGACGCGCGTGTGCCTCGACATGCTCGAGGATCGCGCGCGTCGCTCGCGCTCGATGGATCTCGGGCCGCCCGCGTCGCTCGACGCGCCGCTCACCGCGCTGCCCGCGTCGCAGTGGGTCGAGCCGATCGCGGATGCGCGCGCGCTCCCGACCGACGTCGATCCCGCGCAGCTCGTCGCGCTGCGGCAGAGCATCCGCCTCGCGTTCGTCGCCGCGCTGCAGCACCTGCCGCCGAAGCAGCGCGCGGTGCTTTTGCTCATGGAGGTGCTCGGCTGGCAGGCGTCCGACGTCGCCGAGAGCCTCGAGACGACGGTCGCCGCGGTGAACAGCGCGCTGCAGCGGGCGCGCGCGACGCTCGCGACGCGCGACCTCGAGACCGCGCGAGCGCCGCTCACGGACGCACAGTCCTCGCTCGTCGATCGCTTCGTCGAAGCGTTCGAGCGCTACGACATGGACGCGCTGACGCAGCTGCTCCACGCGGACGTCGCGATGTCGATGCCGCCGCACTCGCTGTGGATCGAAGGGCCCGCGAACGTCGCGGCCTGGATGGTCGGTCGCGGCGCGGCGTGCGCGCGCTCGCGCCTCGTGCCGGTCGAGGTCTGCGGCTCGCCCGCGTTCGCGCAGTACAAGCCGAGCGAGGACGGCACGCGCTTCACGCCGTGGGCGCTCCTCGTGCTCGAGCTCGAGGGCGAGCGCATCGCGGAGATGACGTTCTTCCTCGACGTCGAGACGCTCTTCCCGCGGCTCGGGCTACCGGCCGAGCTGCGCTGATTTTTTTGCGCGCGGCCGATGAGTCTCGCGCGGCCGAGCTGTCCAATCTACGAACCTCGAAAGGAAGGCAACCATGGCTGGCAACTCGCGCATGCTCTTCGTGAACCTCTCGGTCCGTGATCTCCCGCGCTCGATGCAGTTCTTCTCGAAGCTCGGCTTCGAGTTCAACAAGCAGTTCACCGACGAGACCGCGGCCTGCATGGTCGTCAGCGAGCAGGCGTTCGTGATGCTGCTCACCGAGAGCAAGTTCTCGCAGTTCACGAAGAACGCGATCTGCGACACGTCGAAGGCCAGCGAGGGGCTCTTCGCGCTCTCGTGCACCAGCCGCGAAGAGGTCGATCAGATCGTCGAGAAGGCGGTCGCCGCGGGCGGCCGCCACGCGATGACCAAGATGGACATGGGCTTCATGTACGGCTGGAGCTTCTACGACGTCGACGGGCACCACTGGGAGGTCATGTGGATGGACCCCGCCGCGATCCAGCCGCAGTGACGCGCGTCAGGGGCGCAGACAGACGAAGCACTCGTCGAACGCGCCCTCGTTCGTGTCCGATTCGGAGTCGAGCGGCCGCGCGAACGTCGCGACCCGATAGCCGGCGCGCTCCAGCACGCGTCGCCACGTCGCCTGCGCGAACAGGCCCTCGACGTGGCGATCGTGCACGGCGCGCACCTCGTTCGTCGACGTGTCGCGCAGCACGAACGCGTACTCGGTGACGAAGGTGTCGTCGGAGGGATCGGGATCCCACGTCCACTCGATGCCGCGCATCGAGCGAGCGCCGAGGTCCTCCGACAGCAGCTCCGTGTGATCGCGGAACGTCTCGCGGTACACGTCGGGCGCGAACACCGCGACGCCGCCCGGCGCCGTGTGCACGAACGCGGTGCGCACGGCCGCGGCGAGGTCGGCCTCGCTCGTCATGTACATGATCGCGTCGTGCACGAGCACCGCGTCGAAGACGCGATCGAGGCGCAGCGTGCGCATGTCGCCGAGCACGTGCTCGCACTCCGGGTTGAGCTCGCGGCTGAGTGCGAGCATCGGCGCGGAGACGTCGCTCAGCGTGCAGCGGAAGCGACGCTTCATGTGCACGGCGTTGTTTCCCGCGCCCGCGCCGAGCTCGAGCGCGGTCTCGAGCGGGCGTCGCGCGGCGCGCTCGATCGCGTCGACGAAGCTCGCGACCTCGGGCGCGTGATCGGCGGGTGGATCGATCAGGCGGTACCAGGGCACGAGCTCGTCGTAGAGGCGCGGCTGCATGGAGACGCATACGCGCGCGATGCGCGTCGCGTTACCGAGTAACGTCGTGACGTCCTCGAGCGAACGGGACGGCGATGAAGCGCGAGCAAGTCCTGACGCAGCTCCGTGCGCTCGGCGTGCGCGAGGGCGGCGTGCTGCTGGTCCACACGTCGTTCCGCGCGGTGCGTCCGATCGAGGGCGGACCGCGCGGACTGATCGCCGCGCTGCGCGATGCGATCGGCCGCGCGGGCACGCTCGTGATGCCCACGATGACCGACGGCGAGAGCGTGTTCGATCCCACGTCGACGCCGACGCTCGACATGGGCATCGTGGCGGAGACCTTCTGGCGCGAGCCGGGCGTCGTGCGGAGCACGCACCCGGGTGCGTCGTTCGCCGCCGAAGGACCACAGGCGCACGCGATCTGTGCCCCGCAGCCGCTCTCGCCGCCGCACGGCGTCGACAGCCCGGTGGGTCGCGTGCACGAGCTCGGCGGGCAGGTGCTGCTGCTCGGCGTCGAGCACAGCGAGAGCACGACGCTGCACCTCGCGGAGTCGATCGCGCGTGTGCCGTACTCGGTCGAGCACCCGTGCGTCGTCGAGCTCGACGGAGCGGCGACGACCGTGATGATCCCCGAGAGCGATCACTGTTGCATCGGCTTCCGGAAGATGGATGCGTGGCTGCGCGCGCGCGATCTGCAGCGCGAAGGACCCGTCGGAAGCGCGCACGCGCGGCTGTGCGATGCGCGCGACGTCGTGCGCATCGCGCTCGAGCGGCTCGCGAGCGACCCGCTCACGTTCCTGTGCGGCGCGGGCGCGCGCTGCGAGGAGTGCGACCGAGCGCGCGCGAGCATCGCCGCGGAGTGAGCGCGGCGTGATGCTCGCGCGCCATGCGAACGAGCATCACGTCCGTGTACGAGCGGGAGATGAGCGTCCAGCGCCTCGACTGTCGCGACGGAGCGCCTGCAGCGCACGGTTCGTTGAGAGAGCGCCTGCGGTCGCGCGGAACGACCTCGATCGTCTCACGCTGCGTGTCAGACGACTTCAGTCGTGCCGCGGCCTCGCAGAATCGTTCGAGGACGATCGCGATCGCCGTCCCCTGGATTTGAAATCCAGGATCGATGACTTCGATCGTCCCGCGACGGCTCAGAATCGCCCGGGGACACGATCCCGATCGTCGAGCCTGGATTTCAAATCCAGGGTCGGCCGACTTCGGTCGCCCTTCGAGGCGCTGACGGCGGGATCGGGCGATCGCGGTGGTGCCAGCGCGATTTCAGCGTCGTGCACGACGATCCGGCGGGGACGCGGCACGCGCTGAGCTGAAAAGCGAACGGCCCCGGTTCCATCGAGGAACCGAGGCCGCTTGCTACGCCCTTTGTGACGACCGCCTACGATTCGGCGGTCTCTCGGGCGATTGTGTCTGGAGGCGCCGGGAGTCGAAGAGAGGCGCGCGTCGCGGCGTGAGCCGATGCAGCCCGATTCTACGCGGATCGGCAATCTCTCTACTCGGAGGGCCGCCCGCGCGAATCAGGGCGGATCGGAGCCCGTTTCGCAGGCCGTTACGACCGTCACAGATCCAGACGAGCCCGGGTCCGTGACGCGGAAGCCGTGAGCACTGGTGCGCCACTGCTGAACCGATGTACAGTACAACCGGCGCCCCGTGGTGCGGTCGCTGCGTGACGCTAGTAGGCTCCGCCCGGAGGCGCTGCATGAGCACGATCTCGTCGATCGAATGGACCGAGTCCACCTGGAACCCGGTGCGCGGATGCAGCCGCGTCTCTCCTGGGTGCGAGCGCTGTTACGCCGAGCGGATGGCACATCGTTTCAGCGCGCCCGGTGGAGCGTACGAAGGACTCACCCGCCTCAGTCGCAAGGGTCCGCAGTGGACGGGGACCGTGAAGCTCGTGCGCGAGGCGCTCGACGAGCCGCTGCACTGGCGACGGCCGCGCCTCGTGTTCGTGAACTCAATGTCTGACCTGTTCCACGAGAGCGTGCCGCTCGACTTCATCCGCGAGGTGTTCGCCACGATGGAGCGAGCACACTGGCACACGTTCCAGGTGCTCACGAAGCGGTCGGAACGACTCGCTGAGCTCGCTGGCCGGCTCCCGTGGCCGTCGAACGTTTGGATGGGCGTGAGCGTGGAGTCGCAGCGGTACCTGCCGCGGATCGAGCATCTCGTGAGCGTTCCGGCGAAGGTGCGCTTCTTGTCCCTCGAGCCTCTACTTGAAGGCCTGCCCGATCTGGACGTCGCTGGGATCCAGTGGGTGATCGTCGGCGGCGAATCCGGCCCTGCGGCACGCCATCTCGAGCCCGAGTGGGTTCGAGAGATCCACGCCAAGTGTCAGCGTGCCGCGGTCCCGTTCTTCTTCAAGCAATGGGGCGGGGTGCGAAAGAAGTCCGCTGGTCGATCGCTGGACGGACGGACCTATGACGAGATGCCGCCGATAAGGGCTACGGCAGCCTGACCCAGTAGTTCTCGCCCAGGGTGATCCTGCCGTGGCGCTTCGGCCGGTTGGGCTTCGGCGTGCGCCCGTCTTTGTCGAGGACCACGATCTTCCGCTCGCTCTCGAGTTCCAGCAGAGCGTTGCGATACGCGGGTCTCGCCAGACGGTTGTCCGGCCGCTCGGGCAGGTCGTTGTAGAAATACGAGACGATCTGCGGGCCGGTCTTCAGTTCCTCGAGAACGCTCCGCTTGATGCTGTCCCACTGCGGCGTGAACAGCATCCTCATGCCGGACTGCACGAACTCGAGTCCGCCCTTGCCCTCCGCCGTCTGGCCGACGTTCCACATCACGTCCTTCATGATCGCGAAGCCGCGACGGTGCTGCGCCGCGTGGATGAGGTAGTGGCTCGTCGCCCTACGACCTTCGAACTCAATGCGGAACGGGACCACGTACTTCGCCGGCGTCTCGGACGTCAGCAGCGACTCGTAGTAGGCGATGACGGCCTCTTCGCGCTTCTCGGGAACGTCAAGCGCTGCGAACTGCTCGGAGAGTTGCTTCGCGCGGACCTCGGAACCGAGCAGCATCGTCAGAGTCCGCATCTTGATGTGGTCGGCTGCTCCCAGCAGGCGACGGACACCATCGATGTTGAAGAAGATGAAGAACTCGGACTGTCGCTGCGCCTTAAGAATCCGCTCGATCACTTTGAAATCGACACCATCAACGCCACACGGATCCACGAAAATGAAGGCGGGCGCGATCGTATGGTCCGGCTTGGCTTCAATCTCGTCGAGCATCGTGGTCATCGTCTCTGCGAACGTGCCGTTCGAGTGCTGCGGCTCTCTGATATGCGGGTGGCCTGCGTAGAAACGCGCGAGTTCCTGCGTCAGGTCGTTGTAGTTGGCCTTGTTTTTCTCGATGAAGATCGTCGAGACCTTCGCCGCGAGATCGCGGTGTGACGCGATCCGCTCGAGCGCCCGCAACGGCGATCCGGGCGACACGGTTCCGTCTCCGTTGTCGTATGTGCCCCGGCCTGCGAAACCGTCGACATACACGAGGTTCTTCGGCGCCTCGCCGACCGCGCTGTTCTTCACGATGTTGAAGAACGCGAAGATGTACTTCTCGAGGATCGAGTGCTTTGCAGCTGTTTGGGGTCGGTAGTCCTCGAAGTGCGTTCGGTCGTTCATGGTCCCTCCCAACGGAAGGATCCGCAGGGAGCAAACACGGGGCAAGGAAGTCGAGCGTTCTTCACCCCGAGGGGTGCTTCGCTGCCTCGTCAGTCGACCCGACCCGGAGACGTCGGGACCGCATGAGCAAGCTGCTCCGACCCCTCGCGATCCTCGACACCGAGACGACCGGGCTCGATCACACCCGCAACGAGATCATCGACGTCGCCGTGCTGCGCGTCGACCCGGTCACCCTGACGGTGGAACGCGAGTACGCGGCGCGCGTGCGCCCCGCACACCCGGAGCGGCTCACCCCCGACGCGCACGCGGTGAACGGCTTCGATGCGGCGCGCTGGGACGGCGCGATCGGGATCGGCGCCGCGATGCACGACGTCCACGAGCTCACGCGCGGGTGCGTGCTCGCGGGGCACAACATCGATTTCGATCTCGGGTTCGTGAACGGCGCGTGCCGGCGCGCCGCGCTCGGCGATCTCGAGGTCCACCACCACCGCGTGGACACGGGCACGCTCGCGTGGCCACTGCTGCAGGCTGGCGCTGTCGAGTCACTGCGTCTCGACGCGATCTGCGCGCACCTCGGGATTGAGATCGCGGGCGCTCACACGGCGCGCGGCGACGTGCACCGCACGCTCGCAGTGCTGCGCGCCTTGCTTCAGCGTTTCGCGGGCTGGCGTCCGCCGCTCACGTTGGTCCATGGCGCTCGAGCGTGAGCGCGTGGTATCCGCGGTCTCGACACCACGGTCTGCGGCGAAATACAGTGTCGGCTGAACGATGACGAACGAATACACACTGTCTCGGGTCAGCGTTCCAGAAGAGAAGCTCCGTAAGGAGCTCTCCGACGCGAATGCGCGCCTCAAGCGGATGGGACTGGACGAGTTGTCCTTCGCTGAGGCTGCGCTTGAGGCGGAAGTTGATGCCCCCGAGCTGGTCGCCGTGCTCTCCGACTCCACGGTGATGATCAGTGTGCCGAGGGCTGACGAGATCCTCCTTGAAGCGCAGGACGTGCAATGGTTCGTGTCCGCCGCGTCAGGGAAGTGGCTGGATCGCAAGATCCTCCGCGGCGAGGCCGTCTCTTTCGTGTTCGTCGAACCTCAGGATGGCGCGGCGATCACTTTCATGGCCGAAGCGCCGGGAATCGTTTCTGCGAAGGGCTATTTCGAGTCGAAGTGCGATGTTGACGGACGCACTTTCAAGTGCAGCGTCATGGTCGGAGCAACGCCGGTCGCGCTCGCGATCGCTACGGCACACGACTACGACAAGTACTTCCCACCGTATCACTCCGGCGAGACCTACGTTCGCGTCGATCATCCGCCGAATGCGACGGACTCACAGCTTGATGCCGTAGTGAACGCATACCTGTTTGAGCTGGCCTCGTCGTGCGGGATGGATTTCGTGCCAGCGGCGCGTCCGGCGCCGGCCGAATGGGGAGCGGAGGACGGCTTCGACGCGATCATCGAGCGCGGCGAGAGACTCCGCCCCATTCTCACGGGTCCAGGCATCCCCGACCTCACGTCGCTGTTCGTCCAGGCGCTCGGAGCCGTCGATCCGAGTCAGCGAGTAGTCGGATTCGCTAAGGTCATCGAGTACGTCGCAGTCACGGTCGTGCGTCTGGAGGGATTTCAACAGATCCGCTCCAAGCTCATGAGTCCGCACGCCCTCGCTCCCGACGCGAAGTTCATGTCGGAGCTAAAGTCGGTCGTCGAGCGACAGCGCGAATACGGGGAGGATCGTCGGGCGCTCGAGTTGACGATTCGCACATGCTGCGACGCTGCCGATCTCCGCCGCGTCGCGCCGCCGTTCTGCACCCTGCTCCACAAACTGAGTGACGAAAAGCTTTCGAGTGACGCCGAGAAGGCGCTGTCGGACTTCGCAGAACGGCTTAGCGCAACTCGCAATCAGCTCTCGCACGCGAAGGCCAACTACACGACCCGCGGCACCGAGTGTCCGGCTGCGGATCTCGACGCGTTCGCCAGCTTGGTGCGAGCCGCCGCGCAACAGTGCGTCCGGTGGTACGCGCTCTCGGACCCTTCTCTTCGTGCGTCTCGGCAGGGCGGCATCGCCGGTTGACGGCGGTCGGTACGAGGCAACGCCGCCCGCGCCCGCCCGAAACGTCGCCCATGGAGATCCTGCGCCGTCGTCTGACGAAGCTGGAGCCCGAGGACCAGGTCGTCGCGTGGGAGTGCGACCTCTCGCGCGACGACGTGATCGAGATCGTGATCGTGCAGCTCGGGGAGGATCGAGTCATCCGGCTCACGCGGCCCGAAGCGCGCGAGTTGCGCTCGCAGTTACGACGGGCGCTGCTTGCGGAGTAGGCGCGGCGCCCGCGAGGCGCGGCACGGTACGCTCCGCGATGACGCAAGCAGGAAGGCGAAGGAAACGGGCGGCTCGCGAACGCGCCCGTGCTCTAGCCTCCGCGCCGAGGCGAAACTCGCGACCCTCACCCCAACGGGAGAAAGACTGCGTGACGCGAGGGCGTCGCGACAGGGCTCGTTCAGAGCTCCGACGCCTTGGCCAGAAGCTCGCGCCGGGCGTTGTCTTCCGCGTTCGATGCCGCGCGCGCCGATTCGACGGCCTGGTTCAGCGCGTCGAGCGTCGCGTCGATGATGCCCATGCGTCGCCTGAGACCTTCTTCGCCTTCGGCGACAGGCATCGTGAAATAGATCCGACCGTTCATCGCGAGCGGCCGGTCGCCGAACGGGGCCTGCGCCGCGACGTGGTAGTTGAAGAGCAGCATCCAAACCGGATGTGGTTCCGGGTCGAGCGGCACTTCGATCGTGACATGGCTTTGAGACTGGACCGGGCTGGGTTGCGGGGTCCCCCGCTTGATGATCGTCATGGGCGGCACCGTGGCCATCAACTTCGAACGGTCAAGGGGCATCGCGTCGCCGCGCGCGCGAACCGCGGCGGAGCCTGCTCGCGTTGCTCCCGCGCCGCGCGCGTGGTGTCGTCCCTCGCAAGAAGCGCCGGTCGCAGTTGGCCCGCCGCATCGCCGCGCGTCGACGGCTGATGGACGCGGGAGCTTCTGCTCGAGATATCGCGAGTGCGACCGATCTCGCGCGTGGCCCGACGTCCACACTAGAGCGGGCGCCTTGAAGATGTGACCGGGAGGGGCGCGAGGATAGCGGAGCGGGCCGCGCTTCAGCGACGCCACCCGAGCTCGCGCATGCGCGCGTCGAGGCCCTCGATCGCCTTGTGCGACGCGGAGAGAAGGTCGAGCGCGCTGTCGGGCCACCGGCGCTCCGCGGCGCGCAGCGCAACCCCGACCGCATCGATCGCCGCGATCGCGCGCGTGAGCTTCCGACGCAGCAAGCGCAGCCGGCGGATCTCGTGCGACAGCGGGAACGCGCGCGACTCCCACGGCGCGCAGCGCTCGTGGAATGGCTGCGTCTCTATGCACCACCACGGCCCGAGGCCAAGGGGCTCGCCGCAGCCCGCGCAGCGCTCGGCGCGATTGGGGTTGAGGTCGCTCGCGAGCGGCACGGATGCGCCGTCGGAGCTGGCGACTCGCGACTGACGGGTTGCGTCTCGCGCGCGGATCGAACAATCTTGAGTAGACCTATTGACGAGAGCATGAGTAGAGCTATACTCATGCTCATGAAGGCGAGTGAAGTCGAACGGATTCTCAAGTCGCGCGGTGCGACGATGGCCCGGCAGAAGGGGTCGCACCGCGTGTGGAAGATCGGGACGTGCACCGTCGTCGTCCCGAGCCACAAGGGGGAGGACATCAAGGTCGGCACCCTCCACGCCATCGAGAAGACGATGGAACCATGCCTCGGGAAGGGGTGGCTTCGGGGGGCGTGAGTCCCTCGGGCTCCTCCCGTTCTGCCCCGCTCGCCTTCGCTCGTTGCCTCGTTCACGACTCGGAGAACACGATGACCCGCAAGCAGAAGACCAAGCAGAGCGTCGCGCGCGTGACGGCCGTGTACGAACCCGCCGGCGAGCCTGGTTGGTGGACCGTCACGGTTCCTGAGGTTCCCGGCTGCCTCTCGCAGGGGCGCGGCATCGCGCAGGCGCGCGAGCGCATCCGCGAGGCCCTCGGCCTGTTCCGCCACGATGCGGACGACGTCGAGATCGTCGACGACGTGCGCCTTCCGGTGAAGGCGCGCCGCGCCGTCGACGCCTACCAGAAGGCGCGCGAGGCGGCAGAGAGCGCCCAGACGAAGGCGTCGGAGCGCTCTCGCGAAGCCGTCCGTGTGCTCGTCGACGAGCTCGGCTTCACGACGCGCGACGCGGGCGTCGCGCTCGGCGTGTCACAGGCACGCGTCGCGCAGCTCGCGCGCGAGTGAGGCCATCGAGATGGACACGAGCGACTGGGTCACGATGCTGCTCAGCATCGCGGCGATCACGACATCAATCTGGGGCGCCATGATCGCGAAGCGCGCGAACGCGCTAGCGACGCGTGCTCAGAAGCAATCGGAGCGCGGCGCCGAGGTCGTCGACCGTGCAACGGAGATCGTTCACGAAGCCCTTCGACAGCGCGTCAACTTTGTGCGGCTCTTCCTTGAGGGCAGCATACGCACGCTCCGCGACACCTACCCAGTAGCGAAGGACTCGACGGAGCGACTGCAACTCGCACGACGAAAGGCGCTGGGCCATGGAATGGAGGTCGCGCGGAAGCCCGGCGACGACGACGCCGTGCTTCGAGCCGTGCAGCGCGACGTTCGTGTTCGCGAGGCGCGCCTTGGCGACGAAGGCTTCTACATCCTCCTTCACTGGAGCGAGGAGGACGAGAAGAGGGGCCCGCGCTGATTTCATCAGCCTCCGTTCCGACCCACCTGGAGCGCGCGAGTTCGTCCTGATCACGCCGCGAGCTCACGGTGGAAGTCACCGGCACGCCCAGCTCGGGTAGGTCGTTGCGTCGCCGAGCGGAACCTGGCTCGATCTCCCGATGCGCCCCGCCCTCGCCGTCGCCCTGCTGCTGCTCGCCGCGTGCTCGTCGCCGGACCCAGCGCCGCCCGTGTGCGCCCCAGGCGAGAGCCGCGCATGTATCTGCTCGGGGGGCGCGAGCGGCGAGCAGGTCTGCGACGACGAGGGCGAGAGTCTCGGCCCCTGCGAGTGCGGCGTGATGGACGGTGGCGGTGGCGCCGTCAACGACGCTGGCGCGCTCGACGCGGGGCCCGAGATCGACGCCAGCGCGCGCGACGCGGGCGTGGATGGCGCGCGACCCGACGCGGGGCGGGATGGAGGTCGCGACTCGGGGCCGCCGCCGGAGTGCAACGTGGTGCCGCAGTCGGGATGCGACACGGGCGATGCGTGTCGGCTGTCAGAGGTCGGCGGACGCAGCCCCGGGATCGGTCCACCCGAGTGCGTGCCCTCGGGGCCTCAGCGAGAGGACGAGACGTGCGACGATGACAGCGACTGCCGTGCGGGGTTGTTCTGTGTGACCGTGTGCCGTCGCTATTGCGTTCCCGGCGGCGTGGCATGCCCGGATGTCGAGGGCAGCGCGTATCACTGCGACACGACGACCCTGCTCGCTGGCAATTCTCTGGGGCTCGGACACTGCCAGTTCACGCCGCCGTGATCACCACGCGCGCGCGTCGGACCACGCCGCGACCGCCGCGCGGTGCTCGAGCGAGACGCGCAGCAGCGCCCACGACCACAGCGCGATCGCGGTGACGTCCTCGAGCGCGATCGCGCTCATGCGCGCGCGGAGCTGCGCGGCGTCGACGTTCGCGTGCTGCGCGCCGGGCGATCGCAGCGACGTGATCGGGATCACTGCGCCGTGCACGTCGCGCCACGAGCGCACCGCAGCGGCGGCGCTCTGTGGACGATCCGCGGTCCCGTAGACCTGCGGCATCCCGATCCCCGCAGCGAGCTCGCCCCAGGGCAGCCCGTGACCGACGCGCCCCGGGTACGAGGTGACCGCGAGCATCGTGCGCTCGCGGAGCTCCTCGATCGTCGCGTCGACGAGCATGCGCGCGTGGTCGGCTTCCCAGTCGAGCGGCCCGCGCGCGCCGTCCGGATCCTCGACGTCGAGGATCGCGAGCTCGGCGCCGATCGCCGTCGCGATGCGCCCGAGGTGCTGCCCCGCGCGCGCGGCCTCGCCGGGCCGCGGGAAGCTCCACACGCTCACGCCGAGCCCGAACCCGCGCAGGCCATCCGCGACGCGCTGCACGGTCGCCAGCGAGGCGCGGCGGGGCGCGCCGTCGGGGCTCTCGACCCAGATCGCGACCCACCGAGCGCGCGCGGCGACGAGCAACTCGGCCTCGCGCCCGAGCTTCATCGGGCTCGCGGCCATCCGCGCGACGTCGCCGCTCGCGAGGAAGACGCCCACGCCCCGCGGGTGCGGGACGTAGACGTCCATCGGGGAGCCGATCGGCGCCTTCATCGGCCGAGCGCGTCCCCGAGCGCCTCGCGGATCGCGGCGCGCTCCTGATGCGAGAGGGCGCCGCCGGCGACGAGGCGCTGGAGCGCGCGGGTGCTCGCGACCGAGAGGGCACGGGGCGCCGGCTGCGCGTCGGGGAGGGCGGCGCGCGCGGCCGCGAACCGCGCAGCGATCTCCGCGCTCACCGGCGCGGGCAGCGCCGCGGCGCGCATGCGCTCGAGCGCGCGCTCGGTGGCGGCCTTCTCGTCGAGGCCCTCCTCGAGCGCCGCCTTGATCTCCTCGATGAGCGGAGGCAGCAGCGCGGTTCCGAGACCGATCGCGATGTCGACGGGCGAGCTCATCGGGCACCTCCACCGCTCGCGAGCGCGAGCGCATCGAGATCGCTGGGTAGGTTCGCGCCGAGCGCGGTCGCGAGCTCGAGCGCGCGCGACCACTGCGCCGACGCGTGCGCCTTCGCGCGCGAGAGCACGACCGCGACGAGCTCCTGGTCTTCCGCCAGGTGCGCGACCTCGACGGCCTCGCGGTAGTCGGCGATCGCCATCACGGCCGCGTCGAGCGCGACGCCTGCGTCGCGGTGCTGGCGTTCCGCCTGCTCGAGGCACGCAGCGCGCTCGACCTCGGGTCGCGCCTGGCACCGAGCGATCGCTTCGTCGACGGCGCGCAGCAGCTCGACGCGCGCCGCGCTCGCGGCGTGCGTGGCGATCGTCGCGCTGGTCGCGTGGATGCGCACCGCGCTCGCGCCGCAGCCGCTCACGAGCAGCGCGAGACCGACTACGCCGAGGAACGCGACCGCGACGAGCGATGCGATCGACGAGCCGCCCGCGCGACGAGACGGCCGATCACCCGGCGGCCGATCGCGACGATCGAGTGCAGTCGGGGTCTGCGGGTTCGTCGGGTCCTCGTCGTCGTACCCCGGCTGTTCCCAGCGCCGAGCACTCGACAGCCCAGGCCCGTCTGCGGTCTCGCGCTTCCACTGCACGAGCAGCGCGACGAACGAGCCGCCGACGAGGGAGATCACGCCCGCGATGTGGCGCGGGTCGGCGCGCGCGAGCGAATCCCAGAAGTGCGGCGGCGCCCAGATCACGATCGCCGCGCACGATGCGATCAGCACCGCGAGCACGGCCCACGCGCCGGGCGTCACCCGCTGCAGGTCCAACAGTCTCTTCGTCATGGCTCTCTCACCTCTCCTCGCGCAGCGCCGCGCGCGGCATCTCGATCACCTCTGCCCCAATGCCCGGCGACGGTTCGCGCACGAGCGAGATCGCCCGCTGCTCCGCGCCGCCTCCCGCCGAGATCGCGGCGTGCGTCTCGCGCAGCTCCCGCGCGAGCGACTGCGCGCGAGCCTCGAACGGCGTGAGCCGCTCGACCTCGCCGGCGAGCCGCGCGATCTGGCCCTTGGCCGCCGCGAGCTCGCCGCGCAGCGCCGTGATCTCGCCGCGCGCCTCGTCGAGCCACGTCGCGAGTTGCCGGATGGTGCGCTGCGACGTCGAGGCGTACGAGCGCAGCAGCGCCAGCACGCCCATCACCACGCCCGCCCACGAGCCCCACTCCCGCGCGACCCCCAACACGTCGTCCATCACGCGCCCTCCGCGTCGTCGTCTTCGAACCCCGCGACGCGTGCGAGGATCCGCACGAGCCCGCCGTCGATGTGCTCCACGGGCCATTGCGCCCGGACCTGCTGCGCGAGCGTCGTCGCGTCGGCGCGCAGATCGACGAGGCTCGCCCAGGTGCGCGTCCACGACAGCGCGTCGGCCGCGACCATGTCGGCGAGGTGCTGCAGCACGAACGGGTGCCCTGTCAGCACGAACAGCGCGCGCGGGAGCGATGCGTGCGCGACCAGCAACCACGCGTGAAAGAACACGTCGCGGTGCTCGCGCAGCGCGCCGCCGATCACCGACGAGCCCTCGCGCCCGAGCGGCCACACGCTCGCGAGCGTGATCGCGCCGATGCGATCGGCGCGCTCGAGGTACCACGACGTCGGCACGAGCACCGTGGGAACCTCGGCGACGGCGTCGTCGCGCCGCACGTACGCGATCAGCGTCCCGCGGCGCGGCATCAGAGCCCCACCATGTATCGGGCGATACGCCCGTTGAGGTTGCCGCCCACGCTCGTGCGGCCGATGTCGAGCGTCCCGCTCGGCCACGCCTCGCCGGTGCCGGTGTTGAGGCCGTTCCCGGTCGTCGCGCCCGCGACGGTCAGCGTTCCGGCGGAGGGCCGCAGCGCCACCGTGACCGCCTGTCCGCGCGAGAACGTGATGTTGGCGCCGGTGATCCGGGCGACGTTGTTGACGACCATGATCGGGCGGAGGTTGCCCGCGCTGATCTGAAACAGGAGGTACGTCGTGGAGCCGATCGCCGCGAGCGCGATGTTCGACGACGTAGCGACGATCTCCGAGCTGGAGCCGTCGGGGCGGACCGTCATCTCGAAGCCGTCGGTCAGGAAGCTCGCCGGGTACTCGCCCACGGCGTACGTGAGCCGATCCGCGACGCGCGTGGTGAACGACGTTCCTGGGTTCGCGATGTACGACGACGGAAACCCGAAGGTCGTCGTCGAGTTGCCCTCAGCCTGAAAGCAGGCGACCTCGACGGTACGCGCGAGCCCGTCTGAGCCCGTGGCCAGCCCAGTCGTCGGTGCGGACGCGCCGGCGCCGACGCTCACGTCCCAACTGATGCGCGTCCACGTCGTCCCGATCACGAAGTCGGGCGAGTAGACGTAGGTCGCGGCCTTCGTGCGCATGACGAGGCGGACTGTCTGGGTTCCGCTCTGCGCGCGTACCCAGCAGCTCAGGTGCGCGAGCACGTTGTCGGCGGGCACGCTGCCCCACGCGTAGATGACCCGCGAGTCGGTGCTCGCCGTGAACGCGTAGGTCGCTGCGGTCATCGGCCCGAGCGGGCCATCGACGGCGGCGAAGGTCGGGGTCGCGAGGTTGCTCGCGAGCCCGCTCACGCTGACCGGCGTCGAGCCGCGCACGACGTTTGAGCGCGAGCCCTCCATGCTGAGCATGTCGCCGGCGCCGTCGCCCCGATTCTCGATCGCGCGCACGCCCGATGCGACCTGCACGAGCGAGTCGCCGTCGCTCTGCACGTACTTCACGCCCGCGCGCGTGACCGTTCCGCCCGAGAACAGATCGAGCACGACGCCGTCGATGGAGGCGCGCCGGCGCGCGTTCATCGCGCCCGCGCCCATGCGCAGCAGGTGCGCGGCGTTCACGGGGCGTCCTCGAGCGAGCCCGTGACGAGCAGGTAGTTGTTCGCGAGCCAGTGAGCCACGAGGAGGCAGCCCTCGGCGCGCGAGCTCGGCACGAAGTCGGGCTCTGCCGCGACGGTGACGCCGGTGTCGCCGACGACCGAGACCTTCCCGGTGCCCGCCTGCAGGAGAGCGACGGTGGTGCCGGGCTCCGCGACGAGCGCCGTGATCGTCACGGCGCCTGCGGCCGAGCAGATGATCGTTCGCCCGTGATCGCTGGTGCCGACGGATCGCGACGTGCCGATCTCCGTGGTCGGCGCGATCGGCGCGATGGCCTGCTCGATCGCCTCCTGCACGTTGGTGGCGGGGATCGTCAGCCCGGTCGGGTCGAAGGAGATCGCGGCGGCGCCGGCGGCCGGGTGCACGTGGTTCGAGTGCGCCCACTTCCCCGAATTGCCGGGCGTCGCGACGCCGTTGTCTTCGGGGTTCTGCGTGTGCTCGAAGTCGAGCGCCTCGAGGCGGGCGAACGCCGTCGCCGGCATGCCGCCCACCGTCGCGGGCGACGTCGCCGGGCCCGCGTACGCGACCGTCGCCGATCCCGAGAGGTAGTCGTGCTGCAGCGGCGACGCGAGATGGCGCACGGCCCCGACGCGGCGGATGACGATGACGTCCTCCTCGTTCGAACCGCCGTCGTCGAAGTGCAGGTAGTACGGGCCGCTCGTCGCCGGGTCTGCGGGCTCGCCGGCGGGCGCGCTCAGAAAGAACTTGGCCTCGAACGAGCCCGCGAGGTTGTTCCCCGAGAGCCCGACCGCGGCACCGGGCGCGTCCGCGGGGACGAGCTCGAGCGCGGTCCCGCGCATCACAGCGCGCAGGTTCGCGACCGTGATCTTCTTCGTCTCGTCGGCCGCGATGTCCTCGAGCGCGAGAACGTCGACGTCGGCCGGCGTGGTGAGCTCCGCGAGCTCGGTGAATCGCTTCGCCATGACGCGCGCTCTCCTCAGTCGTTGCGGATCGTCGGCGACGCGACTTCGACCATCGCGCCGTAGAAAAAATCGCGGTTCGTGTCGCCATCGACGCCCGCGTAGAGGCGCAGGTACCAGGTCGCGTAGGTGCTCACCGCGACGCCGGAGGGCGCGAGGTCGACTTGCAGCCACTGCAGGTTCGTCGTGCCGTCGTCCTCGTCGGTCGTGCCCACGTGCGTCGTCGTGATCGCCGGCGCCGCGAACGAGGCGCCGAACGAGACGCCGAACACCGCGGCCTGCACGCCGTTCCCGGCGCCGCCGCGCGCGGCGAGCGTGGCGCCCGGTCGAACGAGCGCACGCACGCGGATCAGCGTCCCGCCGCGCACAAGTCGCGGGGTGAGATCGAGGAACAGCTCGGCGAACGACGCGTTCGATCGCCACGCGCCGTCGAAGTTGTCCGGCGGTGCTCCGAGGAGACGCGCTCGCCATCGTGGCGCGCCGTCCGTCTCCATGCCCGGCTGCGCCGCCTGCGCGCCGATGTACCGGATGTGCTGGGTCGCCGCGGGAAGCTGAACGCCCTGGTCGGTGCAGTAGTCGCGCAGGAACCGCGTCCGGTTCGCGAGTCCCTGCGCGAGCGTCTCGATGTACGTGAGGTCGGCGGGATCGGCATCCGCCGGGATCACGATCGGATCCGTGAACGTCGACGTGTCGGTGATGTTCTGCGGCATCGCTCAACCCTCGATGGTGAGAAGCACGGGCGTCGGGCCGCCCCACGTCGCGCCGGAGGCGCCCCATGCGGCCCAGCTCGGGACCGGTTGCGCGTAGTTCCAGAGACGCGCGGCGCCGTAGAGCAGGACGACCGTCGTTCGCTCGACGTGTGCGGCGCTCCACTCGCGCGGAACCGCGACGATCTCCTCGGCGTTCTCGTCGCTGACGGTGCCGCCGACGATCAGCGACCCAGACAGCGCGACAAGCTCCTCGCCGTCGTGCGTAACGAGCCCCTCGCCGTCGTGCGTGACGAGCTCGTCCTCGACGAGCGCGTCGTCGACGTAGAGGAAGATCCAGATCCGCGCCCAGTGATCCGAGCCGTCCGCGTTCCACGTGATCGCGTCGCGCGTGATCGCGCCGTCCTCGTCCATCCAACGGCGGGTGCCCGAGTGATAGACGACGTCCATGCGGACGCGGAGCGAGTCGAGGAAGTACGCGCGCATCTGCTCGAGCAGCGCGTACGGGCCCCCGCGCGTGCGATGCGCGTCCCACCACGTGAGCAGTCGCGCGGCGTACCTGGCCGCGGGCTCACGCGGACCGCGCCGGATGCGTCGCTCTCGGCCGGTGAGCGCGAGCGCGCCCTCGTCGATGGGGCGCGGCGGCGCGCCGGGGAAACGCAGCTTTACGCCGTGCACGGCGCGCTCGACGAGGTGATCGAGCGCGTCGGCCATGCCCTCCGTCACGCGCGCGCCGTGCGTGCGTCGGAGCCACGGCGGCGTGAGGCGACGGACCGCGCCCACTGCGGAGAGGCGTGCCATCAGAGCGTGCCCTCGGCGACCTGGTGGATCGTCGGCGTTCGCGTGCCGACGGTCGGCGCTTGGTTGCTCGCGAGGTCAGTGTCGCCCGCGGGCACGGTCACGGCGCGACGCAGGATGAAGCCGTCGGCGTCATCGATCGCGCGCAGTGCGCCGTCGATCGCTGCTTCGACAGCGGTCTTGTACAGGCGACCCGTCGACTCGCCCGGCAGCAACGACCCGCCGATGGGCTGCGACGCCATGAACGTCGCGAGCGCATCATCGACGCGATCTTCGATCTCGGCGTTCGAGAGCCCCGACGTGTCCCTCACCCACACTTCGTAGGTCACGGGAACAATCAGGGGCGTCGCGCTCACGGTCGTCGCGGTGATCGCGAGAGGCGTGACCTGACGCTGAATCGCGTCATCGACCGCGCCCAGAGCCGTGCTCGTGTCGCCGACACTGCCCGGCATACTCCCGCTCGCGCTCGCGACGTAGACGGTCACACCACCGATGCCGTCCGCCACGGTACGCACCCGCGTGACCCCCGCGGTCGTACCGTCGTCCTTCGTCGCGCTCTTCGCGACATAGACGTAGGCGTCCCGAGGGCCGTTCGGCGACAACGTTCCGGTTTTCGCGCGGCACCGTTCACGCAGCGCCTCGTCGTCCTCGGGGTCCGTCCCGATCAGCGCGGCAGCGTTCGTGACCGTGAGCCCAGGATGAGCGGTCCCGAAGCCGTCGATTTCTCCTGCGAGCGACGTGCTGTCGGAACCGAGCTCGAGCGCCTCGACGTCGACGGCCACGCCGGTCTGGCCCGCGTTGATCGAGACCGCCGCGACGTTCCGATAGCCCTTGCCCGTCGTCGTGTTGATGACGATCAGGTCCCCGGGGTCGAGCGCGTAGATGCCGCCGCCCGTGTTGTCGATCGTGACGGTGCCGGCCGCGAACGTGCCCGCGCTCCGCTCGACGCCATAGACGTACTGCGCGACGAGCGTCAGCCAGTCGCCCTCCGCGAGCTCCAGGAAGCCGCTCTTAGCGATCGCGGCCGTGAGCTGCGACATCCCCGACACGACGATCGCGAGCCCCGCGATGATCGTTCGCGTCGGCGCGCCGGACTTCCACGTCGTCGGGCTGCCACCTCGCGCGGCGATCGCGGCGTAGATGAACTCGCGCACCTCGGCGGGCGTGAGCGGTCTCGTGAGCTCGTCGAGCGTCATCGCAGCTCCTCGATCAGCACGCCCGCGCTCGTCACGGCGAGCGTCAGGGAGAACGGGCCAGCGTTCGCGTCGACCGGCTGAATCTGCAGCGCGACGCGGAGCTCGGAACCGTCTGCGCTCGGCGTCACGACGACGCGCACGCGCGCGATGCGATCGTCCTTCGCGACCTCTGTGCGCACCCGATCGGCGAGCGTGTTGATGTCCGCCGCCGTCGTGCCGCGGTTCAGGTACGAGCGGAGGTCGAGCCCATAGTCCGGATCGTCGACCAACGAGCCGCGCGGCGTGTCGAGACGGCGCGCCGCAGCTTCCGCGATCGCGCGCGTCGAGAACGGATCGACGCTCTCCATCGTCGGCGTGAGGTCCGACGCGCACGAGAGGTCGGCGCCGTAGCCGAAGGGCGCAGCGGGCGTCGGCAGTTCTCGCTCGAGCAACGCGAGCTCGGCCGCGATCGCGTCTCGCACGAGGTCGCTCACTCGATCACCACCTTCGTCGAGCCAACGTCCGCCGCGGGCGTCGGAGGACCCGGCGGGATCGCGCCGGACGCGCGCCCCGGCCAGACCGCCCTAACCGCCGTCTGCAGCGCCGCGCCGCCGTCGTTCGCGACGGGAAGGGGCGTGCAGAACGCGTCGAGCGCCGCGGCGATGCTGTCGAACAGCTCGTTCGACTTCGACGCGAGCGACGGCGCGTCGTCGGCGTCGTGGCTGCCGATCACCACCGCGCTCGACGCGCTCAGCACGAGGCGCTGCGGGACGTAGCCGGGCGCGGTGCGGCCGCCGAAGTGCGCCACGATCGGCAAGCGCCGGTCGCCCTCGACGAACTCGACGAGCACCTCGGCGCCGAGCGCGGGCTTCGAGTGCGCGCCCGCGATCCCGGGCCACATGTCGACCGCGAGCAGGTCGGGCAGACCGGCATCGCGGCGCACCGCCTGCAGCTCGAGGCGCTCGCCGTCCGGGTCCTCGGCCGTGCCGATCACGCGCACGACGCGGTAGCGCCAGAGCCCGAAGAGCTTCTCGTCGCGCACGAGCCGCACGATCCCGCGCAGCGCGCCGGCGATGCGCCCGCGCGCGCCGTCGACGCCGCCGCACCACGCGCGCACGCGCACCGAGATGGGCGCGACCTCGAGCACGAGCTCGCGCACCGTCTGAGGCTCGTCGAGGCCCTGCGAGAGCACCGAGCCGATCACCACGGCGCGCGGATCGTCGACCGCGAGCACCACGACGCGATCGCCGGGCACGTGCTCGAGCACCTGGTACGCGGCGGGGTCCGCCGCCACGCTCGCGCGCGAGGTCACGCGGGTGACGCCGTCGTAGCCCACCCACCACGGCACGCCGCCGATCACGTCCTCGAGGGCGCGCGAAGCAGGGCCCGCCTGGCGCACGTAGTCGACGCCGATGCGCTCGGCCGCGGGCGCGAAGTCGCCGAGCGTCTCGCCGGCCTCGCGAGCCGCGTCCTCGACGACCGTGCGCGCGCGGACCTGCGCATCGTTGTGGTAGCTGCGGGCGCGGAGGAGCGATCCCCACGCGCCAGCACCAGCAACGACGCGCATGCGCCGCTGAAGACCGTGCGTGCCCGAGTGCCCAGGATCGACGGTGCCCTCGAGCGAGAGCTCGCCGATGCCGATCGTCACGGCGCCCGAGAGGTCGGGATCGCCTTCGAGCGTGACGTCGGCCCACCACGGACCGACGCCGGGCACGTGCACCGCGATCGCGATCGCGGGGTGACCGTTGACGTGCGCGAACGCCGTCATGTGCCCGCGAGCCCCGCCGGATTCGAGAGCTCCGCGATTGTGCGGCTGTTCAGCTCGATCTGGCTCTCGATGTTGTCGCCCTGGCGATCACGCGCGCCCTGCGTCTGCTCGAGCGCGACGATCGGCGCGCGATACTCGATGCAGCGGATCTCGATCGCCCACTTGCCGGGATCGGTCTGCACCGGCTGCAGCGCGTTCTCGATCACGACCGCGGTGATCCCGAGGTCCGCGAGGATCGGGTGCTCGATGTCGAGCGGCGGCGCGGTGAGCCGCGGGAAGATCGACGAGCTCTGCCGACGCGGGTCGGATTCGATCTCCGGGCGCGCGACGAGATCCTTCCAGGTGTGCCAGTCGTCCCAGTCCTGCTCGGTGACGAGCTCGATCAGCACCTTGAAGCGCGCGAGCTTCACGCCGCGGAAGCGCAGGCGAGCGAAGCTCACGCCGAAGCCACGTCGCTCGTCGAAGTCGCGCGGCGTGTCGGCGCCCTCGATCGTCGCGATGCCCGGCGAGCGTCGGCCCGCGAGCACGATGTAGTCGATCGGCTCGGTGAGCGGGCGGAACGTCACCGGGCACCCCCGAGCTCGATGTTCGCGCCCTCGAGCAGGCGCACGACCTCGTCGACGAAGTTCTGCGCGAGTTCGCGCGGCTGGTCGGTGTGCCCGGCGGTGATGTGCACATCACCGATCGAGATCGAGATCGACGAGCCTCCACGCGCCGCCGCGCGGGGCGCTTCGGCCGAGACCATACTCTCGACCGCACCGCTCGCGGCCGACGTGCCCGCCTCGACGCCCTCCGCGAGGCCGCGCGGGATCTGCACGCCGAGCTGCGCGAACACGCGCGAGGGCGAGCTAATCTGCAGCGCCGAGCGCAGCGCCGCCGTCGCGTCGCTTGCCACGCCGCGGAGCGTCGCGACCACGAGCGAGCGGCCCTTCTGGATGCCGCTCACGAGGCCCGTCATGAGCTGCTCGCCGTACGTGACGCCCGCGTACGCGAGCGCGCCGAGCGCAGCGACCGCCGCGAGGATCGGTGCCGTCATCACCAGGACGCCCGCCGCGACCACGCCCAGCACCGTCGCGAAACCGGCGAGCGCGATCGTCGCCGTCACCACGGCCGCGACGAAGCTCGTCACGAGCAGCGCGCCCGCGCGCAGCGCGAGCGACTGCATGTCGAGCCCGCCGAGCACGTCGCGCCCGCCGAACGCGCGCACGAACGCGTTCCGCGCGCGCAGGAAGAGGATGGTGAGCTCCTGCGCGCGCAGGATCATCCCCTGAAAGACCCGGCGCACGACGGGGCCGCCGTTCGCGGCAGCGTCGATCAGCGGCTGGAAGACGACCTCGGCGATCTGTCGGAGCGCGCGCCCGCTCGCCGTCGACTGCGAGAAGAGCGACGTCGCCATGCGCAGCGCGCGCAGGAGGCCCTCGATCTTCAGCCCGTCGAAGATGCGCGAGACGTTCTGTCGGAGTCGCAGCATCTGCCGGTCGAAGCCGAGCGCCTGCGCCGCAGCGACGCCGCCGAAGCGGGCCCGGAAGTCGTCCGCGACGGCCCGCACCGAGCGGCCCATCCGCGCAGCTCCGACCGCGAGTCCAGCGAATCGGCGTGCGAGCCGCTCGCCGCCCGCCGACCCCGCGATCGCCATGCCGTCGAGCGCTTCCTCGAGCGCGCCGCCGCGCAGACCCATCCGGTAGAGCTGCTCGGCGTAGCCGCCGACCTCGCTCCGCCCGAGCGCGCTCGAGTCGCTCACCCGATCGATCGCGGCCTGCAGCTCGGTCGCCGAACCGGCGGCGAGCCCGTACGCGCTGCGGAGGCGCACCAGCCCCTCGAGGCGCAGCGTCTCCGATCGTCGCGCCTCGGCCTGCGCGAGCCCGTAACGCAGCAGCGCGGCCGTCGCCGCGCCCACAGCGCCGACGAGCGCAGTCGACGCCACCACGATGGTGAGGAAGCCTGCGGCGAGCCCGAGCACGCCGGCGAGTAGCGGCCCACCCGCGACGAGCGCGCGCAGCGCTCCGACGCGGCTCACCAGCCCACCGAGCGGTCCTGGCGTCGCTTGCGCCGCCTCGAGCAGCTTCCCGAGCCCGCCGCTCGCGCTGCCCGCTTTCGCGCCGAGCGCGTCGAGCGATCCCCCGAGCTCGAGGTACCGCGCCTGCGCCTGCGCGAGCGACTGGCGCTGCGCGGCGATGCGGTCGCGCAGCTCGCGCGCGACGGTGCTGTTCGCGAGCGAGCTCCCGCGGAGGCGTGCCATCGCCTGCTGCATCTGTCGAAGCGAGCGCGTGTCCTCGTCGATCTTCCGCCGAAGCGCCGAGAGCGCAGCATCGGCGTCGCGGGCGGGATCGCTGATCCCGTCCTGTAGCTCGAGCGCGAATCTCGCGGTTTCGGTCTCGGTCGCCATCGGCTCACTTCGTCGTGGTCAGGGCCTTCCGGATCGCTTCGAGCTCGCGCAGTCCCTCTGCGAGCAGCGTTGCGCCGACGAGAGCGCGCACGTGCGCGGCGTCTCGGTCGTCGTCGGTCTCGGGCTCGTCCTCGTGGCCGAGGGCTGCGAGGAGGCACTCGCCGGCGATCCCGAGATCGCCGCGCGCCTTCCCCCGCAGCTCTAGGATTTTCCGGCGAGCTCCTCCTGCCGCCCGGCGGCGAGGTCGACGACCTGCGTCGCCGCGATCGTCGGGATCGCCGGGTACTCCTCGACGATCTGCTCGAACGCCGCGCGACTCGGATGCACGAGGCACGTGAGCACGAGCCGCTCTGCCTCGTCCGGACCGATGTCCTTCGCGCCGATGAACTTGCGGTAGTGCATGTGGTTCGGGCGCTTCACGATCACCACGCCGAGCGGCGTCTTGATCGTGGCGATCTTGTCGCGGCCGAACTTCTCCTCGGCCGCGGCGATCGCCTTCGCGTCCGCGACCTCCCGCTCTGCCGCCTCGACGCGCGCGCGCTTCGCATCGAGCGACGCGCGCTCCTCGCGCGCGCGATCGACCTCTTCCATCTCGGCGCGCGCCTTCGCGAGGCGTGCGTCGAGGTCGTCGTGTGCAGTGCTCACGCGCCGGCCTCCGTCGTGTCGTAGAGAGCGATCCCGTTGCGCTTGATGCGCATCGGCTGGAACGAAAGCTTCTCGGAGAGCGCGTCGGGGCCCTCCTCGTGGCTCGACTCGTTCTTCGTCAGCTTCGCGTCGAGCGCCTCGACGGTGATGACGGCGTCGTCGGGCTCGACGTACTGCAGAATGATCGCGACGGGGACGTTCGCGATCCCGCGACGCCCCGCGAGCTTGTTGAGGTCCTCGCGGATCGCCTTCGCGGTGCTCGTGAAGCAGTCGAGCACGAAGGGCTCGGGCACGTACTTGCCGCGCGTCGAACCGCGCGGCGCGTGGTGCTTCCCCATCCCGTACGAGAGCGACGTCTCGACGCCGTCCGCGTACTCGATCGACTTGATGCCGGAGTAGGGCTGCCCCGCGATCTTGAGCTTCACGCTCGACCACGAGATCTGCACTCCGTTGATGCGAACCGTGTCGCCCATCGTCGTCTCCTCTCACGCGCGCGGCGCGCGGTTCAGCCGACCGCCTGCACCTGCAGCGCGGGGTTCTCGAAGCCGATCTGCTCTTCGATGAACTCGACGTAGGCGAGCGGGACGATCCGATCGGTGACCGTCAGCGTCTTCGTCGAAAGCAGGTTGTCGGTGCGCGAGAGCACCATCGACCAGCCGCTCGCCTTCGGCGCGCCGGAGAGCACACCGGCGAGGGCGGCGTTGCCGCCCGCCTCGATCTCCTGCGCCTCCTCCTCGAGGATGAAGCCCGTGGTGCGGTCGACCTGGATCGGCTGGTTCAGCCGGCGCTGCAGGTACGCGCGCGTCGCGCGTCGCGCGAGGTTCATCACGCGTCGCTTCGGCATGATGTCGAAGTCGGAGCCCTCGGCCGAGAAGATGCGCGGGCGGTTCACGTACACGCCCGCGATGCCCTCCCACGTGCGCAGCACCGTGAACCGCGCATCGTCGAGGCCGGGGTTGATCGACTCGTCGTGCTCGTCGGGGTTGCCGTTTTCGTCGCGGATCGAGCAGCCGGTGATCGGCCCGAGGTTGATGTCGGCGATGTTGATGTGGTGCGGCACGTTCGCCTCGCGGCTCGCCACCACGAACGACACCGGGCGCCGGTAGGTGCGGCGCGAGACGCTCGACACGAGCTTGCACGCGCCCGCGCAGAGCTCTCCGACCTTCGTCGCCTTCGACGCGAACGCCGTCGACTGCGCGGTGAGGTACTGCGCTTCCGTTTCGCCTGCGTTCGGCATGCGCACCGACGCGATCCAGGCGCGGTACTTGCCCGAGCTCGCGAGCGACGAGAACGCGGTTTCGACGGTGTCGAAGAGGGTCGCGTCGAGCGGAGTCGCGATGTGCAGGAGCTCCCACGGAAGCGCGCTCACGCGGAGCGCGTCGATCGCTGCGCCGAGCTCGGTTCCGTTCGGCGCCGGCGCCGTGGTGCGGCACGACCACGTGTCGCCCGCGACGAGCGTGCCCGCCGCGAGATCGAAGCTCACGCCCGTTCCCGGGATCGCGAGGGCGGTCGCGGTGCCGAGCGCGGTGACCGCACCCCACGTGCGCCCGCCGTCGAGGCTCGTCCGGTACGTGATGCCGGTCGTACCGCGCGTGCCGCCGGTCACGATCTCGACGACGATCTCGTAGTCGTCGACGGGCGCGTTCCCCGTCGTCTCGGTGATCACGCTCGTGCCCGCGACGTCGTCGTCGTCGATCGTCCCGACGTCGCCCGAGGTCGTCTGCCCGGTGCGCACGACGATCACGCGGTTGCCCGTGGTCTCGATGTGACGCGCCGCGGCCTCGACGAGCGGGCCGGAGCCGAAGTCGGCGACGAGCGCGCTCACGCTGCCGTACGCCGCCGGCGTCGCGACGGGGCCCGTCGACGAAACGCCGAGCACGGCGAGCATGTCGCCGGACGACGGCGGAAGAATCCCGAGCGCGCCATCGAGCTCGGTCTGCCTGACTGCGGGCTGGCTCATCTCGTCGTTCTCCTCACGTCGCCGAGACCGTGTCGGTCTCGCCCTCGTCGTCGTTGGGTTCGAGGTGCGTCGTCACGAGCGCTTCGGTGTCGACCGGCGCCGTCTCGAACGGCGCATCGGGCACCATCGCCTCGATCGAGAGCACCACGCGGATCGCTGCGCCGTGTCGGCGCGTCGACCGCTCGTTCATCCATCGCTGCACGCGGATCTCGAACATCCCGCGCGCCGCGAGGTACACGGCGCGCAACCACGCGTCGTAGAGCAGTCGCGTCGCGCGGTACTGCGCGCGTTCGTTCTCCGGCGAGGTCGGGTCGCTCGCCTCGACGTAGACGGTGACGAGCTCGTGGAGCGTTGCGAGCGCGCGCGGATTCGCGCCCGGGTTTCGTGCCGCGTCGTACGCGCCGAGGTCGCCCGACGCGTCGTCGCCGGGCACCCACGTGATGCGCGGCGCGGCGTCGCGCTTGGGAGGCTCGCGCCATCCGAACGACTGACCCGGCGGCGTGCCCGGCGGGTCTTCTGCCGCGGCGTCCGCAGCGAAGCGTGCGACGACCGAGTCGTAGAGGTACTCGAGCGCGAGCGTGTCGCTCACGGCGCACCTCGCATCGTCTTTCGGAACTCGTCGACGACGGCTCCGCGCACCGCGCGCGCCATCGAGTCGGACATCGTGGTGAGCGGGAGGATCTGACGGCGCACGCCGCCGCGAACCCAGCCGTGATGGTGGCGCGCGTAGACACCTTCGATCGTCGCGACGATGACGTTCCCCGCGACGCGAACCGACAGCGCCGTCGCGGCGTTGCGAAGCGGCTGGCGTCCGTCCTGCGTCGGCTGCCACGGCTTGCCGTCGGGCGACTGGCCACGCGCGATCTGCGCGCGCAGTTCACCCTCGACCGCGCGCGCGACCTTGGGCGCGGCCTCGCGAGGGAGCGACGGCAGCTTGCGCACGCGCTCGATCATCGAGTCGAGGGCAGCGAGACCGTCAGCCACGGCTCGTCCCTCCGCGGTTGCGATCTTCCTCGCGACCGACGCGCGCCTGCTGATCGCGCCACACGTACGGCGACGCTTCGCTGTAGGAGCGCGGGCCGCCGCGCGTGATGCCGTGCTCGTTCGTCGCGCTGCGCAGCGGGAGCTCGAAGAGGCCGGTCTCGGCGTTCGCCGCCTCGAGCACCTCCTGCTCCGCCTTCTCGGCGTCCTTCTGGATCTCGACGAACTGCTCGTCGGTCGCGTCGACGCCGCGTCGCAGATACGCGCTCAGCGTGACGATTCGCGCGAGCCAGTCGCGGATCGCCTCGGGCGGGTTCGACTCGTCGAAGGGCACCGCGTAGCGCTTCGCGAGACGCGAATCGATCCACCGGCTCTTCGCCGCGAGCTTCGCGGAGAGCCAGCCCGGGGCGATCACCTCGAGCTCGTCGACGCTGGTCGACGGCATCATCGTGAGCGCCTTGAATCCGTTCGTGTCGAGGTAGGGCATGGGGATGACGGAGCGATGCCGTGCGTGCGCTGCGCGCCGCGCTCGACGTGTCGCCGGCCCCTTCCCGGCTACGTCGATCGCAGCGCGCAGCACACGACCGTTGTGGTCGTGCGCTGCGGTCTCAGTGCGTGCGCGCGCTCAGGTCGCGCGGCACTTGAACAACTGGTAGGGGTGGCCCGGGCCGACGGTGTTCCGCCCCTCGGTGGTCCACTGCAGTTCGCGCATGCGCGCGAGCTCCGCGTCGGTGAGCGGGCCGTGGTACACGACCTGGAACGGCTCGCGATCGACGTAGACGAACGCGCCGAGCTCGTCCGACGTGATCTCCTCGCACGCGAGGTAGTAGTCGGTGTCCGAGCCGCCGAAGTTCGCGCCGAACTCCTCCGCCTGGATCGGCTGCCCGAGCGCCATGTACTGGATCACGGCCTCGACATCGCCGGCGAGAGCACCGGTCGCGGCCGACTGCACGATCAGCTTCGCGTTCGTGAGCTGGACCGCGCGCGCCATCAGCGCCGGCGGCACGATGATCGCGGAGACGCGCAGCTTCCGCGGGTTCTTGCCGTTCGGCATCTTGATCGAGCCGATGTACGCGATCGCCTTCTGGAGGTTGGCGAGCGCGACCTCGACGGTCACCGACGCGTCGATCGGGAGCGCGCCAGGATAGACACCCGCGGCCGCGCCCGTGAAGAGGTTCGCGTACGTGCCGTACTCCGACGCGAACGGGTTCACCGGGTGCGCGTTGTGGAAGAACGCGAGGCCGTCGTACGTGACGGGGTTCGCCTTGATCGCGTTCGCCACGACCTCCTGCGGCCAGTAGGCCGCGAGCGCGCCGACCTGCTTCGACCAGTGCGTCGCGAGCTGCACGCCGTTGCCGTCGTGGTCCTCGAGCTGCTCCTTCTTGAGCTTGAGGCCGGCGACCGCGTTCTCGTTCTCGAACTCGGTGGTCGTGCCGACGATGTCCTCGAACACCATCTGGCCGCCGCCCTTGATGGTGCGCTCGATCTTCGCGGTCTCGAGGAGCCACGCGATGCGCTCCTTCTTCGACTTGGAGTCGATGCGCTTCGCGATCTTGTTCCACCAGAGGTTGCGCGTGAGACGCGCGAACTCGTTGGTGGTGATGGTCCGCATGTTCGACTCGAGGTCGAACAGGAAAGCCGGGGTGAGGGCGCTCATTGGTCCGTGTTCCCTTCTTCGTCGTCAGGCCCGCGGAGCGCTCAGCCCGCCATCTCGACGAGCACGCCGTTGGCCGCGCTCACCGCCCACACGCGACCCGCCTTCGAGCGGCCGGTCGACAGGATCGACGCCGCACCGGCGGGCGTCAGGTAGCAGTCGGAGAAGATGTCGCCGACGGCGACGGGGTTCGTCCCGTCGTTCGGGAGCCAGAAGAGGCGCTTCGGCGTGAAGAACCGCACGCGCACCTTCCGCGTCCCGTTGCCCGTGAACGACTCCTCGAAGAGGCCGATCGGGATCAGGTCGGTGTCCGTTCTCGACGGGCAGACCTCGGCCGAGGCGCTCAGGTCGGCGCACGCGACGTTGCCCTTCTCCGCGACCGTGCCGCTGGTCAGCACGAACTCGCCGTGCGACCAGAACTCTTCGCGCACCATCCGCT
Organism: Sandaracinus amylolyticus; assembly: GCF_000737325.1. Taxonomy (NCBI): domain Bacteria; kingdom Pseudomonadati; phylum Myxococcota; order Polyangiales; family Sandaracinaceae; genus Sandaracinus; species Sandaracinus amylolyticus. The sequence goes on along the minus strand of NZ_CP011125.1, from coordinate 3,715,602 downwards.
CGGCCATCTCACGCCCCCTTCACCGGCACCGCAGCGCCGAGCACGAGCTTGTTGCCCTTCGACACGACGCCGGGCTTCGTCTCGAGAAGCCCCATCGCCGCGTCGAGTTGCGCCTTCGCCTCGGGCGCGAGGCGCGGCGCGCCGCCGTCGCCCTGACCCTCGCCACGCGTCGGCTGCACCGTCGCGGCCGCCGCCGCGGGGTTCTTCACGGTGCCGCGCGGGAGCTTCGTCACCATCTCGCGCACCGTCGCCATCGGCGCGTTCGCGAGCGCGGCGACGAGCTCGGGCGCGAAGTCGGGGCGCGACGCGATGAGCTTCTCGCGCTCCGCGGCCTCCTCCTTCGCCGCGATCTCGGCGCGGAGCTTGTGCACCTCGGCGAGCGCCGAGAGCGCGTCGGGCGTGCTGGCCGCGGCCGGTGCGTTCGCGCCCGGAGCGCGCGCCCCCTCGTCGTCCTTCTTGGGATCGGGCGGCGGAGGCGCGGCGGCCTCCTCGTCGTCCTTGTCGTCGATCGCGGCGAGCGCCTTGCGCGCCTTCGCCTTGGCCTTCTCGTCGCCGTCGCCGTCGACGATGGCCTTCAGCGCGGCGCGAGCCTTCTCCTCTTCGTTCATGTCGTCTTCCCCGTTGGCTTCGCCGGCCGAGGCCGGACGCTGTCCGCTCGCGATCGACGCGAGCAGGTCCTCGAACGTCGAGACCTCGTCGGCGAGGCCCAGCGCGACCGCAGCGCGGCCGGTGAACTGCGCGCCCTCGAGCGCCGCGAGCGATCCCTCGTCGACGCCACGCGTCTCCATCACCCACGCGAAGAACACCTTCGCGAGCGACTCGACGGTCTCGCGCGTCGCGCGCAGCGCGGCTTCCGAGAACGGCGTCGTCGGATCGCCGTCCGCCTTCCGCGCGCCCGACGAGACCATCGTCACGCGCAGGCCCTGGTTCGCCTGCGCCTGCGTCGCATCGACGAGCGGAACGCGCACGCCGATCGACCCGACCATGCCCGCCTCGGGCACGACGATCTTCTCGGCCGCGCACGCGAGCGCGTACGCCGCCGAGCACGCCGAGCCGTCGACGTACGCGTAGACGCGCACGCCAGCGGACTGGGCCATCGCGCGGATCTCACGCGCGGTCGAGAAGCAGCCCGCGACCAGCCCGCCGGGCGAGTCGATCCGCAGCACGAGCGCACGCGGCTTCGCGGCGAGCTCCTGCGCGACGAGCGCCTTGATGTCGTCGTACGACTCGCAGAGCGGGTCGCGGTGGTGCATGAGCGGGCCGCGGATCGGCACGATCGACACTTCGTCGCGTCGCTCTGCGGTTACGGGCTCGCGCCCGAGCATCATCAGCATGCCGAACGCGCTCGGCTCGAGCGCGAGCGGCCCGTGCGGTTCGTAGCGGCGTTCGATCACGCGCCACCCCGCACGAGCTCGAGCTTCGGCTTCGACGCGTTGGCGAGCGCGGCCGCGATCTCGTCAGCGGTCGCGGCGGTGGTGCGCAGACCGAACTGCGTGCACATCGCCTCGACGTCGATCTTCTTGCCGTGCTTCGCGAGCGCCTCGTCGAGGCCTTTCATCGCGTTCGCGACGGAGACGAGCGCGGTCGCCTCCGAGTTGCGGTCCTTTGCGGGCGTCACGTCCCACTCGACGACGGGGCTGCGGTCGAGCGCGTCCTCGCCCCATCGCGCATGCACGAACGGCGGGATGCCCTGCGTGTTGATCGTGTACGCGAGCCCGTCGGACGTTTCCTTGATCAGGTCCGCGCGGATCGACTTGTGGATGTCGCTGTTCTGGAAGCCCGCGCCACCGTCGGTCGTGACCGTCTGGCCGGCGATCGCGACCGTCATTTCCTCGTCGGCGTCGTCGATCGTCTTGTCGAACGACTCGTGGCCGCGACCGTTGCTCTCGAGGAGCTTCGCGTCGTAGCCGGGACGCATCCCGAACACGGTGTTGATGCCCCAGGCCATGACCTGCTGCACCCACTCGTCGAGTTGCGAATCCGTCGCGCCGGCGGGCGCGGTCGCGACGCGCGCGGGGTTGGCGAGCTTCGCCTCCCAATTCGCCTTGTGCTCGCGCGCGTGGCTCTTCCGGATGTACGCGTTCCCGATCGCGCGCCACAGCCCGTTCTGCCACGGGGCCTCGCGCCCGCCCGGGGTGTGCAGAATCCACCGCCCGTCGCCCGGCGTGATCGGGATCAGCCCGATGATGGAGCGGAAGTACCAGCGCGCCTCGTTCCACCGGTAGACGAGGAACTCGGGATCGCGCCGCACCATGACGGGGTAGTCGCGGCCCTGGACCTCGCAGAGCTCGGCGACGCCGACACCGAGCAGCACGCCGTCGGCGGCGAGCAGCGCGAGCTCGGTCGCAGGGAACATCTCGTCGAAGACGCTGCGCGCGTGCTCGTGCCCGACCTCGAGCGCCGCGATCATCTCCGCGTCGCCACGGAACCGCTTCGGCAGACGCACAAGGCCACCGGTGCGCGTCGAGAGGACGCCAGCGAACTTGCCGTCGCTGCGCGCGTCGCGCATGAGGCGCGCTGCCTGTCCGAGCCACCCCGAGTCGGCCGCATGTACCGCAGCCTCGAGGTCGTCGAGGTACCAACGCGTCTGGCTCGCGGGCATCGGCGCGAGCTGGCCGCCGTGCACCTCGCGAGCGCGCTTCACCTCGCGCGAGTCGAGCGACGGCGTGTTCGCGGGCGGCGGCGCGTACGCCGAGACCCCGAGCAGTGCCGCGATGCGATCGCGCAGTCCCACGAGCGCGAAGATGCGGGTGCATCAACGCGCGCGCGCGCAAACTCGGGATCGGTGGACACCGAGACCAGTGGACACCTCACGAGCCCAGGAATCCGCGGGAATCCCGTAGTTCTGCTCGAGCAGGGCGCGCGCGGCGGTGGACGGCAACGTCGCGCCAGACGCCCATCTAGACACGGTCGATGGCCACACGCAGCACCGCGCAGCGATGTAGATCCCGCGCGTGCGTTGCAGGATCGCGAGCAGCGCGCGACGACCCTCTGTCATCGCTTCCAGGCCGAACGCGCGGCGTACGGGTCCATGCCCGAACGCCGCGTCGACGCGGGCTCCTGCGGCGGCGGCGGCGGCGGGATGTCGTCCTTCAACGATCGCGCTTCCCAAACCGAGAGCGCGAGCGCGTCGAATCGATCCGGCGAGCGCCCGAGCATCTTCTTGATCTCGTCCTTGTGCGTGACCTTGAGGCGGCCGCTCGCGTGGTGAACCCACGAGTGCGCGTTGAGCTCGGCGGCGAGCTTCGTGTCCTCCACGATCGCGCCGCCCTCCTTGAACCACGCGAGAAGGTTCGCCGCGAGCTCGTCGCGCATGCGATCGTAGACGTCAGGCTGACGATGCGCGCGATCGGAAGCGCGCACCGCGATCAGCTCGAAAGCGTGAGGGTTCCGCTCTGCGTACGCGCGCAGCGTCCCGAACACGCTCGACCCGATCGGCCCCTCGCGATCGATCACGACGACCGGCGTCTCGCGGCGGATGCCGTGGTCCGAGATCACCGCGAGCAGCGCGGCGAGATGCCCGTCATCGTCGAGCCCGCGCATCGGCCGCAGTTCGAGCAGCTTCGCGCCGCGGCGCGGAGCGAAGACCGTCTCGTCGCCCTCGCCAGACGGGCCGGCGACGTCGAGCCCGATCTGCAGCCGACCGGCGACGGGCTTCTGGCCTCCGCCGCCGCACTCCTCGCACGCGACGCGACCCGCTTTCCCGGTCCCCTCGCAGGCCTCGCAGACCGCGCGCCATCGCGCCTCGGCTTCGGCGATCGCGTGGACGGAGAAGATCTTTCCTTCCTCCGCGATCGCGTGCTCGCCCTTCACGTGGATCAGGAAGAGCGCCGACTCGCGGCCCCACTCGACCTCGCGCTCGCGGATGTACTCGCGCGTCGCCAGCCCGGGGATCACCTCACGCCCGGCGACGACGTTCGGCGACTCCTCGCTCGAGATCGTGATCGTGAAGTATCCCGTCGACTTCGGGTTCGTCGGGTCGAGCTTCTTCTTGTTGAACGCGTCGAAGAACTCGCCGCTATTCTTCGTCGGGTTGCCCGTGAGCAGCACCTTGCCGCCGCCCGCGCGGTTGCCCTCGATCGCGTCGTAGATCGCTTGCGGGATACCGCTGGCCTCGTCGAGACAGAAGAGCAGCCGAGAGCCCGCGATGCCCTGCACTGCCTCGGCCTCGCGCGCCGTGAAGCCGACGATCTCGCGGAAGTCGTCGCTCTTCAGACCGGTGCGCGCAAGCATCCCGATGTCGCCGCCGATCTTCGCCGAGTGCGGGCACGGCGCGGGGATCCGGAAGCCGTTCGGGTCTTCCGCCTTGCAGTCGACGCAGCGGCCCGCGCGAGCGCGCATCATCGACAGCTCGCGCCAGAGGATCTGGTCGACCTGACGCGCCGTCGTCGACGACATGATCGCGCGCGCGTCCGGCCACGAGCAGTACCACCAGAGCGCGATGCCGCCGACGGTGTGCGACTTCGAGACGCGACGGCCGCTCTTCACCGCGACGCGGTCGTAGTCGCGCACCGCGTTCAGCACGTCGACCTGACGCGACCACGGATCGACGCCGAGGATCTCGCGGAAGAAGCCGACCGGATCGCGCTGGTACTTCGGCGACGGGAACCGGATCTGGTGATCGCGCTCGAGCTGCTCGAGCAGCGCGGCGCGCAGGTCCGACGCGAGCGTGACCCGCTCGAGCGGGTCCTCGCCGCTTCGGCGCCGGACCTCGCGCGCGATGGACGTCGTCACCCGGCCTCGTCGAGCTCCCCGAGCTCGTCGGCGAGCTGCCGCATCTTCTCGGGGCTGTCGCTCAGCACGCGCGCGATGATCGAGCGCACGCGGTGCCACTGCTTCGACCGCAGCACCATCTCGCGCTCGGCGGCGGCGGCGGCCTTCTTGAGGTCGGCGCGGCGATCGAGGTTCTTCCCGATCTCCGCGGACACGCGCACCTGCTCGCTCGGCACGTTCGTCCGGGTGCGGAGCGCGTAGAGGAACTCGAGCTCAGCCTCGACGGCCGCGAGCTCGGGATCGTCCCTGTCGGCTCGCGCGTCGCGCGCATCGACGAGCGACGCCGCTCGGGACGGCACGTGCGCCTCGATCGCGATCGCCCCGGGTGCTCGCTCCCACGCGGCGGGATCGATCCCGTAGAGCTCTTGGAGCTTCCTCCGCGCGTCGGGGCTTGGACGCTTCTCGCCGCGGCGCCACTGCGACACCGCCGATCGCACCGCGCCCGTCGCCGCGGCGACGTCGGACAGAGAGCCCGGCACGGCGAGCAGCAGCCGCTGACCCTCGCTCTTCGGGGTGTTCACCGGCCCGGCCGAGGCGTCCACCGGGTGTCCACCGGTGGACACGACGGAGCCGTCGCCGGCCGGGCTGTCCACCGGCGGCTGCTGCCCCTCGTTTCCGGGCCGATTTCCCTTGGTCTTCCGCTCGGTCATCAGGTGTCCACCGCCCCCGCTCGCGCCGCTCTCCGGTTTTTTTCCTCGGCTCCCTTGGGTGTTCAGCCCCCTAGGACTGTTGGACAGGGGGGGCCTGCACAGGCTCGACGCGCACGACGAGATCGGCCTCGCCGTCCATCGGGGCGGCGAACCTCCGGCCGGTCACGCGCCACGTGCCGCCGAGCATCTCGAGCACGTCGCCTGCGACGGGCGCAGCCGGGAGGATCACGCGGACGTCGGATGCACCGACGCGTCGCAGCACGACGATCACGAGCGCTGCCTCGAGCGTGCGCGGAGGTCCTCGCCCTTCACGTCGATGAAGGCGCCGATCTCGTCGATGCGGCTCAGCGTGCGGACGTCGAGGCGGGCCCGGACCTCGTCCTCGGCGAGGTTGCCGATCACGAGGGTGCGTCGGCCCTGGCGTTCGTCGATCGTCTCGCAGAGCGCCTCGCGCGCGCCTGCCTCGGTCTTCTCGAGACCGATCTCGTCGATCACGAGGAGCGGCGCGCGGCAGAGCTCGACGAAGTACTTCCGCTCCTCACCGAACTGCGCGCTCGCGAGGCCGACGAGACGCTTGGCCTTCACGTACCGCGAGCCCTCGGTGCTCGCGATCGCGTCGGATGCGGCGACGGTCTTCCCCACGCCGGTGGTCCCGCACAGCACGACGAGCGAACGAGCGCCGCGCTTGGCGAGCCACATGCGGACCCACTTCAACGCGGCGACGTCGTCGAGCGCGCCGTGGATCACGCGGTGCCGCATCCCGTCGGTGAGCGGGACGCTGGTCTCCGAGGCCTCGTCGAGACGGCGCTCGCGTGCGGCCAGGTCCTCGACGCGCTCACGCGCCGCGGCCTGCGCCTGCTCACGACGAGCGCGAGCTGCGAGGTCGTCGTCGTGCGCGGGTGCGTTCGCGAGCACCGCGTGCCAGTCGATGCGCTCCGGTTCACCCACCGGTCACCCCCATGCGTCGCGCAGCCTCTGCGTCGTCCATCGTCCGGAACTTCTCGGGCGCGCTCGGCGGCCGCGGGCCGATCGGCGTCACCGAGCCGGGTGCGGTCGCGGCTCGCTTCTGGAGCCACTCCGCGAAGTACTCGGGCGAGCGAGTGTTGCGCTCCGCGACGTACTCGCGAGCGAGACGGATCGCGGCATCGCGCAGGGGCTCGCCGGACTTCGAGAGCGCCTGCACCCCGACGATCGCCGAGCGCCAGAACCGCACATCGCGGCTCGGATTCGCGACGTAGCGCCCGTGCGCCTCGCCGACCGCCGACGCGTAGGCGGCCTCGACGATGCCGGCCGGGGTCGGGCCGCGCTCGGGCTCGACCGGATCACCAACCACGTCGCGATCGAGATCATGGTCGGGTCGGGACGGGTCGGGACGGGTCGGGACGTGGTGACTCACCGGTTTGTCGTCGGTGACAGGCGGCTTGGTCACCGGTGACGCCCCCGGTGACTCTCCGGTGGACGCGCTCGGTTGGTCACCACGCTTGCGCGCACGCGAGTCGCGCTTGTTGCGCGCCTTCCGGTCGCGCTCTGCGAGCACGTCCTCGCGGCTCGGCTGGTGCTCGGTCCACTGGTGGAACTGGAACCCCTCGGGCACCACGACCCACAGGCCGACGCGCACGAGCTCGGCCGCGGCCGCGTCGGGGCTCTTCAGCCCGAAGCGCCGGATGCGCCCCGCGGGCACGAAGCCGTCGGTGAGCTGCTTCGCGCACCAGCACCCTGCCAGCGTCCAGAGCGCGAGCGCCACCTCGGCGTGCTTCCCCTCGAGGAGCGCGTCGACCTTCGGATGATCGGTGAAGCCGTCGTCGACCTTGAACCAGGTCACGCCGCGTCCTCCGCGCTCTCGGCGATCAGAGCGCGAGCAACCACGCCGGCTGCTCGCTGCGCGGTCTCGCCGTGCGCACGAAGGCGCGTCACGCGGCGCTCGACGTCGCGCAGGAGCTCGTCGAGGCGCTGCGAGAAGGGGCTCAGCTCCTCGGCCTCGCGCCGCCGCTCCTCGCGCGCGGCGATCACGCGCCTCGAGGCCGTCACGTGCCCTCCGCCGGCGCCTGGTTACCCCACACGGCCCAGCGCTCGCCGTCGATCGCTACGCGCGGCACGCGCGCGAAGAACTCGATGCGCGGGCCCTTCGACACGCTCTCCATGAGCTCGTAGGAGCGCGGCGGCTTGCGCGAGTGGATGCGCTTGCCGTGCTCGTCGCGCGGGTGCGGCGCGTGGAAGAGAGAGCGGACGTCGCGCCGGCCGGTCCACACCTCGGGCGACTGCCCGGAGCCGCGCACCGCGAAGATCATCCCCTCGTGGCAGCCGCGCCCGTACTGCCCGATCCCGATGCGCAGGTGCGCGTCGAGCTCGTCGGGCGAGAGCTCGTCTTCGTCGACCTCCGCGTCCGTCTTCGCCCAGATGAACGTGCGCACCGGGCGGAAGCCGAGATCGCGCACGAGCCCGAGCGCGTCCTCGATGAAGTTGTCGGTGTACCAGCACCAGAGATGCGCGTTCGCCGCGGGCGTGAAGACACCCGAGCCGCGGATCGCGCGGAGGATCGACGGCGTGTCGGCGAGCTGGTAGTGCCGATCGGCGCCGCGCTTGATCTTGCCGCCGCCGCGCTCCGCCCAGGGCGGGTCCATGAGGATGCAGCGCCACGCGGTCTCGTTCGTGCCGAACAGGTCCGTCACGTCGCACCGCCGATCGGCGCGATGCGCGCGAGGAGGTGGTCGAGGACGCCGTCCACGTCGCCGAGCGCGTGCACGTAGCGCGACACCCACTTCGCGCTCTCGGAGGCGCGCAAGAAGATCCGGCACGCGCAGCGATGCGGGAGCACGAGCATCTCAAGGCCGGCGTCACCGAGGCGTGCGGCGACGCGCTCCGCGACGTCTCGCGCGTCGAGCGGAGGGTGATCCCACCGCGCGCGCACCGACGCGCAGGCGCGCTCGATCGCGTCCTGCCCGATCACGCTGCACCTCGCACGCAGCGCATCTCGCGCGCGACGTCGACGAGCGCGCGCTCGACGCCGACAGGAGATGGCCAGAAGAGCCCCGACAGCAGACCGACCACGCAGACCTCCATCAGCGAGAGACGCGCTTCAGCGGCACGCGCGCGATCACCGCGCCGCGATGCAGGCGACCGCAGCGAGGGCAGCGCCCGTTCGCGATCGCGTGTCGGCACTGGGCCGCGCCGCAGGCGTTGCAGCGCTCGACGCCGCAGCCCGCGCAGTCCTCGCCGCGCGGGCATTCCACCTCACCGCAACCGGCGACTTCGCGCGGCGCGATCGCGCGCACATGCGTGGCGCCCAGCGGGCGCGCGCTGCGCTCGTCGATCGACGCGCCGCCGCTCTGCGACGAGGGCACCATCGATCAGGCTGCGGGCTCGACGGTGTTGACTTCCCCGCGAGGCTGGTCAGCACCGGCTGGCGTGGACGATTCGTCGCCGGAGATCCCGAGCAACTGCGCCGCGGTGACCTCGCCGTCGGTGGCGGCCTCGATGCGCTTCGCGGTGTCGGGCGTGGGGACGACCGCACCGCGTGCGATGTCGTGGATCGTCGCCCAGCGGATCGGGCGCCCGGTCTTCTCCTCGATGCGCCGCTGCAGCTCGCGTTTCGCAGCCGCACCACCGCGCTTTTCGAGCCACTCCGCGAGGGCGTTCATACGGTGCTCTAACTACGCTCGACCGTACTGCAACGCAACGATATTCGTACGGAGGACCGTAATCACAGCAGATTGCGGTGCGGCGTAATGACGATCAGCATCGCGACGATGACCACGCCGAGCGACCGTCAGTCGCAGCCCCCCTCCCCCGACGAGGGCGACGTTCCGCGGGCGCGAAAGAAATTCGCGGCCGCGCTACGTCGACGGATCGTCGAGGACTTCAATGTCCCGGAGCGAGAGGCAGCGCGTTGGCTCGCGAAGAAGATGGGCGTGCGTTGGCAGACCGCGCAGTTCTGGCTCGAGGGCCAGAGCTTCCCCCTCGGCATCAACCTGACGAAGTTGGGTGAGGCGGTGGGGATGACGTTTGCCGAGCTCGTCGGCCCGATGGCGGACGATCAGGAGCCGCAGTGGCCGTCGTGGCGCGAGTTCCTCGCGACGCCGGAAGGGCAGTCGACGACGGACCCTGAGCGCTGGGCGCTCCGCCTGTTCCCGTGGACGCAGCCCCCGACCGTCGGCGACTACCGCAGCTTGCTCGCCGTCGTCCGCCAGAACGCCGAACGAGGCTGACGCACACACGCAGCAGGTAGCCCCGCGAAGCCCCCGGTAGCCCCTCGAGGCGCCGGGGGCTTCGTCGTTCCAGATCGCCAGAAAACCCCATTCGCGTCGCCCGATTACGGTCGATCGTGGAATGGCGATGACGAATTTTGCTCGACGGCTACGGTCGACCGTACTACGGTGCTCCGTACTCAACACGGAGGACCGACGATGCTCCCGACGCCCGCCGCTCCCGCTCCCTCGCCATCGCGAGGTCGCTCGTTCCCGGTTCGCCAGAAGCAGCTGCGCGAGCAGCTCTCGCTGCCCGGACACCTGCACGCGGCGGAGAACCACCCGGACCTGCCCGAGGCGCTGCGTCCGGTGCTGCGCGCGCTGCGCGTCGTCGTTGCAGACCGCACCGCGATCGACGCGCTGCCCGTCGGCGACGTGTCGACGCACGAGGCGCTCGCGACGATCGGGTGGAGTGCGCGCGAGAAGTCGCCGACGCTCTACAAGAACATCGTGCGCGACGAGCGCGGCGAGGTGGTCGCGCACCTCTCGGCGCACGAGACGTCGGCCCTGCTCGCTGCGGCGGGCGTGATCGAGGCGGCGTGATGGCGCGCGCATCGAAGAGCCCCGCCGTGCGCGACGCGGAGAAGCGCGTCGAGCGTCGTCGCGACGAGGTCGTCGCCGCTGCTCGCACCTACCGCGCGGCGCGCGTGGTGAAGGTCGCCGACACGCGCACCGTGCTCGCGGACCTGCTGATGTCCGTCGAGGACCTCGACAAGGCCGAGCGCGAGCTCGCCGACGCGCGCGCCGCGTCGCTCGAGCCGTCCGCGACGATCGAGCCCCAGCCGCCGACGAACGTCGCCGAGGCCGAGTGATGCACCGCACCACCGACCACGGCGCGTACTTCACCGCGCGCGATCGCTCGGCCGCGCTCCCGCCCGTCGGCCCGCACGCCGAGCTCGTGCGCGACCTCGAGGCGCGGCTCGCGATCGCCTCGTGCCCCGCGAAGCGCGCGTGCATCGCGCTCCTCCTCGGGAGCGCGCGCCGCGCGGTGCGCCTGCCCGCGCCGCCGCGCGTGCCGACGCTCGCGACGTACGCCGAGATCGCGCGGGCCGAGGGCCTCGTCGATCTCGGCGCCGAGCACGACCACCGGCCGCGCACCGAGAGCGCGACCGTGCGACCGGGGGTCGCGGCGTGATCGCGCTGGCATCGCGCGCGGAGCTCCGCCGCACGAACGTCGAGCACGCGCGCGTCGAGGCGCGCCGCGCGCGCGGGTACGCCGCTGCGGCTCGCACATGCATCCGAGCCGGCGACTTCGACATCGCGGTCTCTCTTCTGGCCGCCGCGTTCCGCGCACGTCGCGCGGCGCGCGCGCATCGCGCGATCGGAGCGCTGCGATGACCTGGCTCGACCCCACGCGACCGGAGCGCCCGTCGCACGCGACGTCGATCGTCGTGCTCGGCGTCGTCTGCGTCGCGATGCACGAGACGCACTGGTCCGGCATCGTCGCGCAGCTGCTCATCTGCGCGTGGCGCGTGCCGGCCGGATGGTGCGTGTCGGTCACCGACACGCGCGACCCGTCGATGATGCCGCTCGCAACGGGCAGCGGAGACACGCTCGCCGCCGCCGAGGCGATCGCCGAGAAGAAGCTGCGCGACCGGCGCGACCGCTACGTCGACGCGCTCGACGCGCTCTCACCGCCGAGGGCCGCGTGACGCCGCCGCGCAAGTGTACGGACTGCGGCGCCGAGCTCGGCGCGGTGCAGATCGAGATCGCCATGCGTCGCGAGGTCGTGACGCGCGTCTACGAGGGGCACGCGGCGGAGGTCGAGACGCGTCTCGACGCGGCTGCTGTGGTCTGCAGCGTCATCTGCGGAGCGTCGTTCCTCGCGATGCGCTCGCGAGCGCCGCAGACGAAAGCCGAGGCGGCGTGATGCTCGCCGGCACCTGCACGGGCGGCACCGTCGATCGCGGTCCGTTCCGCGATCCCGAGCGGTGCGAGGGCTGCCCCTCGTGCGCGCCCGAGGCGTTCCGCTCTACGGGCTCGACGTGGGTCGTGCTCGTGTGCGGGCACTCGGTCTTCGGACGCGCGCTCGATCTCATGTACTGCTCGTCGTGTTCGGCGATGCGCGCGGCGCAGAGCGTCGACCCGGCGCGTCGCGCCGAGCAGCTCGAGGCGCTCGCGGCCGAGTGCTTCGCGGACGCGCAGCGCGCGCGCCGCGAGATCGACGACGAGCTCGCGTACGCCGCGGGCGGCGGATACCCGCTCGCGCCCAAGGGGTGGATCGACGGGAAGCGCGACGACGCGGCGAGGGCGATGGAGCTCGCGCGCTCGGCGCAGACGAGGGCTCTCGAGGCGCGCGACCAGGCGCGCAGGAAGGCGGCGTGATGAACGGTCCGAAGGTCGACCTCCGGCGCCAATGGGCAGCCCCCGGTTCGCCCGAGCACGCCGCCTGGGACATCGCGCAGGTGGCCGAAGCCAACGAGCGTGAGGCGCGCGAGCGCGAAGACCGCGCGCGAGCGCGGCAGCTCTTCATCGACGCCGGCAAGCCGGTCCCGGCGTGGTGCGCGGAGCTCGAACCCGCCCCGCCCGTGCTCGACGCGAGCGCGGCGATCGAGGCCGACGACGAACTTCTCGACCGAGGCCGACCGTGAGCGCGGTCGACTACGCATCGATCGACGCGGTGAACTGGTCGACGCTCGTGCACCTCGCGACCTCCGCGAAGCTGCTCGAGTGGCGCCGCGATCACCCGCGCGAGGACACGCGCGCGCTCCGCATCGGGACGCTCATCCACTGCGCCGTGCTCGAGCCCGAGCTCTGGGCGACCCGCTTCATCGTCGAGCCCGACTTCGGAGACGGCCGCACGAAGGCAGCGAAGGAAGCCCGGGCCGCGTGGCGCGCGTCGATCGATGCCGACGCGGTGATCATCGACGCCGACGAGCACGCGCTCGTGTCGCGCTGCGCCGAGGCTGCGCTCGCGCATCCGGCCGTTCGCGATCTGCTCCGCGGAGGGCACGGCGAAGAGGTGCTCACGTGGCACGACGAGGCGACCGGCATCGCGTGCAAAGGGCGACTCGACTACGTCGCGCCCGCGTACGTCGTCGATCTGAAGAGCACGCGCGCCGAGACCCTCGATCAGCTCGCGCGCGAAGTCGCGGCGCGCCTCTACCACGGGCAGCTCGCGTTCTACCTCGACGGCGCCGTCGCTGCGCGCCGACTGCACCCGCTCTCGTCGCAGGTCTTCGTCGTCGCGATCCAGACGGTCGAGCCGTTCGACGTGATCCCCGCGCGCATCCAGGTCGCCGACCTCGAGCGCGGCCGCGCGCTCTACCGCTCGCTCCTGCGCCGCTACGCGGAGTGCCGTGCGGCCGACTGGTGGCCCGGGCTCGCGCCCGGCGTCGTCGACCTGCCCCTTCCTGCATGGACCCCCTCGGGCGAGCCCGAGCAGACCGGAGACGACTGGTGAGCGACACCCACGGAACGACGATCATGACCGCGCCGACGAGCGCGCCCGCCCGCGCGCACCCGCTCGTCGCTGCGGCGATGGCACACGGCACCGCGCTGGGCGACGTGACGACGCTACGCGAGCTCCTCGCGATGCAGCGCGAGTGGGAGGCGGGCGAGGCCCGCAAGGCGTACACGCGCGCGCTCACCGCGCTGAAGCGCGACTTGCCGACCGTGATCGAGAAGGACTCGGTCGTCGACTTCACGAACAACGCGGGCAAGCGCACGCACTACACGCACGCCTCGCTCGCTGGCGTGATGGACGCGATCACCGGTCCGCTCACGCAGCACGGGTTCTCGCTCGCGTGGGTTCCGACGACCGGCGAGAAGAACGTCGTGCGCGTGACGTGCCGCCTGACGCACGCCGAGGGGCACGCCGAAGAGTGCTCCCTCGAGGCGCCGTCGGACACCAGCGGGAGCAAGAGCCCCGCGCAGGCCGTCGCGTCGACCATCACGCTGCTGCAGCGCTACACGGCGCTCTCGCTCCTCGGCATCGCGACGAAGGACATGCAGGAGGAGACGGGCGAGCGCGCGAGCGCGAAGGGCGGCGACGAGGTCGACGTCGATCGCAACCTGAAGGCCGCGAAGTGGCTCGTGGTCGACTGCGGCATCGCGCGCGAGGACTACGAGCGCCACGTCGGTCGGCCGGTGAAGGAGTGGACCGCGCGCGACCTCGAGAGGCTGCGCCCGTGGGCCGGTGAGGTCGTGCGTCGCCGCGCGTCCGCTCCCGACTCGAGCGCCGGCGAGGTGCCCGCGCACGAAGAGCCGCCGGCCGGCTGAGGACTTCGCCCGCGCCGACGGTGAGAGGCGGCGGGTCAAGGCGCACGCCGAGCGATGGTGCTCGGCCTCTGCGCGCGGCGATCGATCGGCGGAGCCCCCGCTCCGACCACAGCTCGATCGTCGCGCGGAGGGACACGCGCATGAACGACAGGACCATTCGAGAGCTGCAGTCCGCGCTGCCCTGGACCGCGCACTACCACCGCGACTTCAGGTCGTCGCCGATGACGCACAAGGACTTCGCGCATGCACTGCTGCACGTGCACAAGGCGGGCGGGAAGCTCGCGGCGATCATCGATGAAGCCGAGCACGGCGGTTTCGACTGGGCCGACCCGGCGAAGCGGGCGGACGTCGAGAAGTACATCGCCGATTTCGTGATCTGCGCGCTGCGCATGGCGACCACGTGTCCCGACGGACAGATCGACCTGCAGCGCGCGGTCGAGCAGCGCCTCACGGCGAAGAACAATCAGCTCGCCGCGGTGGCCCCCGAGCTGCGCGCCGTCGAGCGACAGGGGCCGCGATGAAGCGATACCGCGTGAAGGTGTCCGTCCCGCTGCGGTCGGGCGCGACGTACGTCGACGAGCGGACGTTCGAGGGCTTCGAGCCCGACGACGCGAAGCGGCACGCGATCGAGATGGCCGCGCGCGACGAGAGCGCGCGCCGGTACATCGAAGAGGACGTGCGCGACGACGAGGACGAGATCGCGCGCGCGTGCCGCGTCGTGCTCTGCGAGGAGCTGCCGCGATGACGTCGATCGACCGTCGCGACGAGTACGCGTGCGATCGCTGCGGGCTCGTCTTCACGAAGTACGCGGAGGTCCCCGGCGAGGGCCTGCACATCCGCGGCGCGGAGCGCTGGGGCGTCGGACTCGGCGGCGGCGTCGGCGCCGTGAACAAGAACTACGACCTCTGCGGCGAGTGCGCGCGAGCACTCGACGCGTTCATGGGTTCGATCGGGCGGCGCGCCGACGCGACGACCCTGCCCGATCAGATGCTCGCGCGCGCGGAGCGCGCGGAGGCTCGCGTCGCGGAGCTCGAGCGTGCCGTCGATCTCGAGCGGCAGCTCGTGAAGAACGCCGAGCGCGGACGGCAGCGCGCCATCGACGAGCGCGACCGTGCGGAGCGGGAGCGCGACGCGCTGCGCCCGTCACCGCTGCGCTTGAACGTGCGCGAACACGCACGCCGTCGCGGTGAGCTCGGTGGGCCCGATGCGCAGGCGCTCGAGCACGCGATCACGATCACCGAGCGTGAGCGCGACGAGGCGCTGCGGCGCGCAGGCGCGGTGCACGACGCCCTCGCGGACGAGCCCCACTGGCACACGCACAGAGGGCCGGAGCACGCCTGCACGCTCGCCACGATCGCCGACCTCCGCGCACGGCTTACGCGGGTCGTGGAAGCGATCGCGCGCGTGGAGTCCGATCCGGACATCTCGTTCGGCGACGCAGTCGCTCTGCTCCAGGCCGCCCGCGAACGCAGGGCCACGACGCCGGCGACGTGCGGCGACTGCGAGCTCGCGCGGCGCGCGTCCTGCACCGAGGTGCGCGGGCGCGCGGACGCGCCCCCCGCGACGTGCCCGCTGCGCGCCGAAGCGGACGCGGCCGAAACGCGCTGCCCGACGCACGAGACCGACTCGGGCTTCTGCTCGTTCGACTGCCCGGACCGGGTGCCGTCGATCGACGACGACGAGCCGAGCGCGGGCGACGTGGTCGTGATCGACGGGGAGGGGCGCGATGCGTGAGCGACCGATCCTCTTCTCCGGCCCCCTTGTCCGCGCGCTGCTCGCGGGCACGAAGATGCAGACACGGCGTCTGGTGAAGCTGCGCGGCGCCGACTGCGTCGACGAACGCTTCGAGGCCGACGCCCGATCGCCCATGTGGCCGTTCTCGCCGCAGCACGACGAGTGGATCACGTGCCCCTACGGCGAGCCCGGCGATCGGCTGTGGGTGCGTGAGACGTGGTCGATCGCGACCGGCAACGGACGCCGTGTCGTCTACCGCGCCGACCTCGGCACCGGCCGCTGGCCGCCGAATGTGCTCGTCCCGAGCGACGACGCGAAGGTGTGGAAGCCGTCGATCCACATGAAGCGCGCCGACGCGCGCATCGTGCTCGAGGTCACCGAGATCCGCGTCGAGCGCCTGCAGGCGATCACCCAGGACGACGCGCGCGCGGAGGCCGTCGAGCCCACGACCGTGTCGCTCGAAGACGGGCCGATCGTCGTCGATGCGCGCGACAAGTTCTCGATGCTCTGGGACGAACTCAACGGCGAGCGCGCCTCGTGGGCGAGCAACCCGTGGGTGTGGGCGATCACGTTCCGGCGGGTGCAGCCGTGAGCCCGCGCGGTCACACGTCGCAGCTCCGGCTTGGCGCGTGGGTCGAGCGCGAGCTCGTCGTCGATCTCTTCGCGGGCGGCGGCGGCGCGAGCGAGGGGATCGCGCGCGCGCTCGGGCGGCACCCGGACATCGCGGTGAACCACGACCCCGCCGCGATCGCGATGCACGCGGCGAATCACCCGACGACGGTGCACTACTGCGAGAGCGTCTTCCGCGTCACGCCGCGCGAGGTCGTCGGCGGGCGCCCGGTCGGCCTGCTGTGGGCGTCGCCGGACTGCACGCACTTCTCGAAGTCGAAGGGCGGCAAGCCGCGGAAGAAGAAGATCCGCGGGCTCGCGTGGGTGGTCGTGCGCTGGGCGCGCGATGTCGCGCCGCGCGTGATCGCGCTGGAGAACGTCGAAGAGTTCGCGGACTGGGGCCCGCTTGGGCCCGACGATCGGCCCGACAAGGCGCGCGCCGGGCAGACCTTCCGCGCGTTCGTGCGCAAGCTCGAGCGCTACGGGTACCGCGTCGAGCACCGCATCCTCGTCGCCGCCGACTACGGCGCGCCGACGACGCGCAAGCGGCTCTTCCTGGTCGCGCGTCGCGACGGTCAGCCGATCACGTGGCCCGAGCCGACCCACGCGCGCTCGGGGCGCGGGCCGCGCGCGTGGCGCACCGCCGCCGAGGTGATCGACTGGTCGATTCCGTGCCCGTCGATCTTCGAGCGCGCGCGCCCGCTCGCCGACGCGACGCTGCGACGGATCGCGGCGGGCGTGCGTCGGTATGTGATCGACGCGGCGCGCCCGTTCATCGTGCCCGTCACGCATCCGCGCGACGCGCGCGTGCATTCGATCGACGAGCCGGTGCGCACGGTGACCGCGGCGAACCGCGGCGAGCTCGCGCTCATCGCGCCGACGCTCGTGCAGACCGGGTACGGCGAGCGCGACGGGCAGGCGCCGCGCGTGCCCGGGCTCGATAAGCCGCTCGGCACCGTCGTCGCGGGCGCCGCGAAGCACGCGCTCGTCGCGGCGTTCGTGACGAAGCACTACGGGGGCGTCGTCGGGCATGAGCTCGGGCGCGCGCTCGGGACCGTGACGACGCAGGACCACCACTCCCTCTCGGTCGCGCACCTCGAGAAGTTCTACGGCACCGCCGCGGGCGCGGACGTGCGCGAGCCGATGCCGACGATCACCGCGGGCGGGCAGCACATCGCCGCGGTGCGCACGCTGCTCGCGCGCTACGAGGCGGGCGCCGATCCACTGCTCTCGATCGACGGCGAGGCGTTCGCGATCGTCGACATCGGGATGCGCATGCTGGTGCCGCGCGAGCTCTTCCGCGCCCAGGGCTTCGGCGACCACTACATCATCGATCCCGTCGTCGATCGCCCGCTGCGCAACGGTGGCGTGCTGCGCCTGCCGATGACGAAGACCGAGCAGATCGCGAAGGCGGGCAACAGCGTGTGCCCGCCGCTTGCGGAGGCGATCGTGCGCGCGAACGTGCGCGGGCGCGTGGAGGTTGCGGCGTGAGCGCTGAACGCGAGGATCGCTGCGCGATTCGCGACGCGAAGCGGCACGCACGTCGCGCTCGCGCGCTCGACGAGCGCGTGCGCGCGATCCTGATGGGCAGCTCGTGGCGGCATGTGGACGCGATCGAGGTCGCGCTCGTACAGCGCGCCGTGTGGCTGCGCGTGGTGGTCGAACTCGTGCGATGGGGTCTCCGATGAGCGGTGTGGTGGTCATCGACGCGGACGAGCTCGAGCGGCGGATCGCAGCCGCGGTCGACGAGGGCGTGCGTCGCGCGCTCGAAGCGCGGGAGCCGGCGAACGGCGCGCCCGCCGAGTGGTTCGATCGCAAGGGCGCGGCGGAGCTGCTCGGCGTGCACGTCGACTCGCTGAGTCGCCTCGGCGTGCCCGTGCACTACGTCGGAGCGCGGCGCGTGCGGTACAACCGCGCGGAGCTCGAGCGCTGGATGCGTGAAGGGCGCCCGTCGAAGGGAGCGTGATCGCACGTGGGGCGACCTCGATCGAAACCGCTGCCGGCCGGCTTCTATCAGCGCGGCGCGATGATCTGGCACTCGTTCTACGACCAGCACGGCGAGCGCGTGCAGGAGGCGGCAGGGCGCACGCTCGAAGAAGCGAAGCGGCACCGCTCGCAGCGCCTGCACGAGGTCGCCGATGGGACGTTCGCGCGCGGCCTGCGCACGGGCGGCAGCGGAGTCGCGGCGTACGCGAAGACGTGGATCGCGCTTCGTCGCGAGGAGGGCGTGCGCACCGTCGATCGCGAGGAGCAGATCCTTCGCGATCACATCCTGCCGCACCTCGGATCGAAGCGCCTTGACGACGTGCGACCGCGCGACGTCGCTGCGTGGATCCGGAAGGTCTCGCCCACGCTCGCACCCAAGAGCGTGATCAACGCGCACGGCGTGCTCTCCGCGATGTTCGCGCGCGCGCGCTTCGACGAGCTCGTCGTCGACAACCCCGCGAAGGGCCTGCCCCGCGGCATCCTCCCGAAGAACGTCCGATCGCGGCGGGTCGGCGCGTGGACGCGCGACGAGGTCGCGATGCTCATCTCGCACCCGGGCATCCCGGAGGACCGGCGCGTCGCGTACGCGGTCTCCGCATTCACGGGCGCGCGTTGCGGCGAGGTCGCCGGGCTGCGCTGGCGCGACCTCGACACGAAGGCGCGCCCGCTCTGGCGCTGGCACCTCGAGAAGCAGTACGACGGGCAGCCGCTCAAGGGGCGAGGCGCGCAGGGTGGACCGCCGCGCGACATCCCGATCCACATCGAGCTCGAGCGCGTCCTCGAGGCGTGGCGCACTGACGGGTGGGCTCGCTTCATGCGGCGGCACGCGCAGCCCGCCGACTTCGTCTGCCCGCGCGAGAACGGGAAGGTGCACTCGAAACAGTCGCTCGGCGCGAAGGCGGTGCACCGTCACGCTGTGGTCGCGGGGCTCTCGAGCGAGGGGCGCGACTTCCACTCGTTCCGGCGAGCCCTGATCACGATCGCGCGCACCGACGGCGCCGTGGTCGATGTGCTCGAGCGCATCACCCACAACAGCGCGGGCGAGCAGATCGACGGCTACACCTACTTCGGGTGGGAGACGCTCTGCGCCGCGATCTCGTGCGTGCGGCTCGCGCCCGCGACCATCGCGCCGGTGATTCCTGTCGCACCCGCCCGAGGCCGATCGGAGCCGCCCCACCCTGTTACAGTCGCTGTTACACGAAGCAGCGAGCCCCCGGATTCGCCTAGGAATCCGGGGGCTCTTTCGTTGGAGGCGCCGGGAGTCGAACCCGGGTCCGAGAGCGCTCCGTGGTGGCTTCTACGTGTGTATCCCGCGTTTTGTATCGCGATCCGGCTCGCCCGTCGGGCTGGCTCTCCGTACCGCTATCGACCCTTTATTTTCGCCCTTCTCCCGAGTCGCGTGGAGAGAGCTAGTCAGTTCGGTGACGCCTCCACGAGAGCACTGACGGGCTCTTCGCTTCGACGGCTCTCAGTTCAGCTTATCAGGCCGCGAGAGCGTAGGTGCTATCGTTCGCACTTACAGATTCCCGGATGTTTTTGACGCCGTTTCCGAGTCCAGCGACACGCGACCAGCACTTCACTACCCCCGTCGAAACCGTGACACCCCCTGTGATTGGAAAACGGGGAACCGAAGGTCACTGAACATAGCGTTCGACATCCTCACCGCAACCCCTGGTCCCTCGCGCGTCAATCCTCCGGCGGCGCGAGCTCCTCGTGGGGCGAGCCACCCGCGCCGAGCGCGTCCTCCGGCCCGTGCCACAGGTCGGGCGTTCGCTGCTCCTCGGGCATGCTCGGCCGGTCCTCCGCGTGCTCACGCGCCTCGTCCATCCGCTGCTCCTGGCGCTCGCTCGTGAGCTCGTCCTGCGCGCCCTCGCTCAAGTAGCCGCTCTGCTCGCGCACCGGCGCCTCACACGCAGCGAGGCCCAGCGCCACGACGATCATCACTCCGCTCCACCGCATCGGCTCCTCCATCGCTGCCCGTCCGATCGAGCAAGCGCGGTGCCCGTGAACGCGGTTTTCCCTCGGCAACTCCGCGATGCGCCGCTACGCTCGCGCGCGGTGTCGATCCGTCCTGCAGTACAGCACGCGCTCGTCGCGCTCCCGTTCGTCGTCCTCGCCGCGTGTGGCGGCGAGAGCGAGCCCGCGGTGCCCGCACCGCCGCCGACCCCGCCGGTCGCGAGCGCGCCCGCGGCGCCGCCCGATCCCGAGCTCGAGCGCGGACGCACCGCGTACGCGCGCTACTGCGCGCTCTGCCACGGCGATCGCGCGCAGGGCTACGCGGCGGACCACGCGAACGCGATCGGCAACCCCGCGTTCCTCGCGATCGCCGACGACGCGTTCCTGCGCGCCGCGATCGTCGACGGACGCCCCGGCACGCCGATGTCCGCGTGGGGCCGCGCTCACGGCGGTCCGCTCGCGGACGGCGCCGTCGACGCGATCGTGCGCTATCTGCGCAGCCTCGCGACGCAGCCCGCGGTCGACGTCTCGCAGGTGCGCGTGAGCGGCTCGATCGAGCGCGGGGCAGCCGTGTACGCGCAGCGCTGCGTCGAGTGCCACGGCGCGCGCGGCGAGGGCAGCGAGACCGCGACGAGCATCTCGCATCCGAACTTCCACCGCGCCGCGAGCGACGGCTTCATCCGCCACACGATCGAGCATGGCCGCGAGGGCACGCCGATGCCGGGCTTCGGCGCGGAGCTTCCCTCGCAGACGATCGACGATCTCGTCGCGTACGTGCGCTCGCTCGAGCACATGCCCGATCGGCCGGTCGAGCCCGGCGGCGATCCGCCGCCCGGCCTCGCGGATCTGATCATCCATCCCGACGGCGCAGCGCCCGCGTTCACGATGCGCGAGAACCGCTTCGTGCCCGCCGACGCCGTCAAGGAAGCGCTCGAGCAGGGCCGGCGCATGGTGATCCTCGACGCGCGCGCGACGAGCGACTGGGCGAACGGCCACATCCCGGGCGCAGCGCCCTTCCCGTTCTACGACATCGAGCAGATGGCGCAGAACCTCCCGCGCGACGGCACGTGGATCCTCGCGTACTGCGCGTGCCCGCACGCCGCGTCGGGGCACGTCGTGGACGAGCTGCGCCAGCGCGGCTTCGAGCACACCGCGATCATCGACGAGGGCATCCACTACTGGATGGACCACGGCTATCCGATCGAGCGCGGCACGGCGCAGTGACGACGACGCCCCAGAGCGAGCGCGAGCTCCTGGCGCGAGCGCGCACGCTCGGGGGTCGAACGCTCGCGGAGATCGCACGCTCGCTCGCGACGATCCCAGGCGGCGATCCACGCCGGCACAAGGGCGCGGCAGGTGCGCTCGTCGAGCGTGCGCTCGGCGCGCCACGCACGACCACGGCGCGCAGCGCGCCCGACTTCGAGGCGCTCGGGATCGAGGTCAAGACGCTGCCGATCGACGCGCGCGGGATGCCCGCGGAGACGACGTTCGTCGCAGCGACGCCGCGCACGCCCGAGCCCGACTGGGAGCGCTCGTCGGTGCGCCGCAAGCTCGCGCGCGTGCTGTGGGTCCCGATCGCGATCGACGCGCCGTTCGCGGAGCGGCGGGTCGGCTCGGCGTTCCTGTGGTCGCCCGACGACGAGAGCGAGCGCGTGCTGCGCGAGGACTGGACCGAGCTGATGGAGCGGTTCGCGCTCGAGCCCGAGGGCATCTCCGCGCGACACGGGCGCGCGCTGCAGCTGCGCCCGAAGGCGCGCGACGCGTCGGTGCGCGTCCGCGCGGCGAGCCTCGACGGAGCCCCGCTCCTCGCCGCACCGCGCGCGTTCTATCTGCGCCGCACGTTCACCGCGCAGATCCTCGATCGCGCGGGCTTGCTGCGCACCACCGGCTGAACGAGATCACGACGATGCACCACGACGCCCTTCCGCTCCGTGCCAGCGCCGACGACAAGCGCGCGACCTACGCGCGCGTGCGCGCCTCGATCGAGTCGCTGATCGACGGCGAGGACGACTGGGTCGCCGCGATGGCGACGGTCGTGTGCGAGCTCCACCACGCGTTCGAGTCGTACGACTGGACCGGCTTCTATCGCGCGGTCTCGCCGGAGCTGCTCGTGATCGGCCCCTACCAGGGCGGGCACGGGTGTCTGCGCATCCCGTTCTCGCGCGGCGTGTGCGGCGCGGCGGCGCGCACCCGCGAGACGCAGCTCGTGCCCGACGTGCACGCGTTCCCCGATCACATCGCGTGCAGCTCGACGACGCTCTCCGAGATCGTCGTCCCGGTGCTCGCGCCGGACGGTCGCGTCCTCGCGGTGCTCGACGTGGACTCGAACGCGCCCGCTGCGTTCGACGAGCTCGATCGCGAGGCGCTCGAGTCGCTCTGCGCGATGCTCGGCGCGCGCTACTCGCAGGAGATGCGGCGGAACGTGTAGGGCGCGTTGATCTCGACGAACCCGTCGTTGTTCGTGGCGTCGAGCTCTTCGCGCGTCGCGTCCACGCGCCCGCTGAAGCTGTCCGGGTAGTAGATCGAGTCCTCCCACGGACAGTCCATGCGCGCGACCTCGTAGGAGCTCGATCCGAACGTGAACCGGTCGCCGTTCACCCGACCACGCGCGGGCATGCGCACCGTCACGTCGTAGCGTCCGGGCGCGCACGGCAGCGGACGTCGATCGCTCGGCAGCCCGCTCCAGATGCGCGACGTGATCGTGCCGCGCAGCTCGTCGCCCTCGCGCTGGATGCGCAGCGTCATCCGCCCCCAGTTGCGACGCGCCGGGCTGTACCGATGCGAGGTCCACACGCCCGCGACCGGATCGGGGCATCGCAGCGCGTCCTCCAGCAACGAGCGCGCGCCCGACGAAGGCCCGCCGAGCCCGACGCTGCCCAGGATCACCGCCGCCGCGCGATCATCACCCGCTGCGCGCCCGGTCTGCTCCTGCTCCGCTCCGTCGCGCGCGGCGATCGGCGGCTCCTCGGGAGTCGCGCGCTCGCCTCCGGATCCGCCCTCGCGCGCCACCTCCTCGGTCCTTCGCTCCGGCGTGATCGTGCGCCGGTCGCGTGCAGGCTCGCGGGGCGCGGTCGGCGCGGGATCCTCGGCGGTGAGCATCGTCTCGGGCGGAGGCTCGGCGGGCGCGGGCTCGCGCTCTTCCTCCGCGTCCTCGGCACGCGAGCCATCCCACCCGGCGATCGTGATCTCCAGCGTCTCCCCGCCGGCGCCGAGCCAACCGCCCTCGCCTCCCGCGAACAAGCTCCCGCCGCCGAGCCAGAAGCCGACCATCAACGCGACGTGCACGCACAGCGAGACGAGCAGCGCGATCCACGCCGGCAGCGGACGGATCTCGCGCGCCATCATCCCTCGCCCGAAGGACGACCGGTCATCGCGACGCCGCCGTCGACGAGGATCTCCTGCCCCGTCACGAACCCCGCGCGCACGAGATAGAGCACCGCGTCCGCGACGTCCTCGGCGCTGCCCAGCCGCTGCAACAACGTGCGCTCCGCGAGCACGCGCTTCTCGTCATCGTCCATCGACTCCGGCGGCAGCACGGTCCCCGGCGCGACGGCGTTCACGCGCACCTCGGGCGCGAGCTCGAGCGCGAGCGTGCGCATCAGCTGCTTCGCCGCGCCCTTGCTCACCACGTACGGCAGGAAGTTGCGGTACGGCGCGGTCGCGCTGGTGCACGTGATGATCACGATCGATCCGCGCGCCTCGCGTAGCGCCGGCGCGGCCTTCTGCGAGAGCAACATGGGCGCGCGGACGTTGAGCGCGATCGTCCGATCCCAGTCGTCGCTCGTGATCGCCCCGAGCTCGACGCGCTCGAAGATGGCGGCGCTCGCGATCAGATGATCGATCCGGCCGAAGCGCGCGATCACGTCGTCGATCAGCGACTCGCACGCGCGCGGATCGCCGAGATCGGCGCGGAACGTCTCGGCCTCACGCCCGCTGGCGCGCAGCTCGTCGCGCACCGCGATCGCGCCCTCCGCCGAGCCGTGGTGGTGCACGGCGACGCTCGCGCCCGCACGCCCGAGCGCCCTCGCGATCGCGGCCCCGACGCGACGTCCGCCGCCCGTGACGAGCGCCACGCGCCCTTCGAGATCCTCAGCTCGGCTCACCTGGCGGTTCCGTAACGGCATCCCTATACTCGCCGCGTATCAGCGGCAAGGAGCAGTGCCGCGCGTCGCTGGCAGCAACAGCGTAAGGAGCGTGGTCCGAACATGATCAACCTCACGGAGAAGGCGGCGGAGAAGGTCAGGGAGATCCGCGATGCCGAAGGGCTGGGCGAGCAGGGTCTGCGCGTCCGCGTCATCGGCGGTGGGTGCTCCGGCTTCAGCTACGACCTCTTCTTCGAGGACGAGACGACCGACCTCGACCAGACCTTCGAGTCGGCGGGCATCAAGCTCTACGTCGACATGATGTCCTTCCAGTACCTCGAGGGCGTCGAGATCGACTACGTCGAGGGCCTCCACGGTGCGGGCTTCAAGTTCGTGAACCCGAACGCGAAGAGCACCTGCGGCTGCGGCTCGAGCTTCAGCGCCTGATCTCGCGCTCTTCGCGATCCGAACGATCGCGCGATCCCCGAACGCCCGTCGCGACCTCGCGGCGGGCGTTTTCGTTTCCGTCCCGTCGAGAGAACACTACGAAACGTCATGCTTCGGGCCTTCCGCCGCCGCAGGATCCGCCCCAAGCTTGGGGCGAGGCAGCGATCGACACCCTTCGTGAACTTGTGTGAAGACGCCCCATCCGGGTTGACCGAGCTCTCAGGTGACGTTACGTAACGTTGACCAAACGGAGCACGGTCAATGGCGGCATACGAGCACGACGGCGCCCTCTCCCGTTACATCGAGAGGGTTCGAAGCATTCCCCCGCTCTCCCGAGAGGACGAGCACGACCTCGCGGTGCGCGCTGCCAAGGGTGACGCGGTCGCGATGGACAAGTTGGTCGAGGCGAACCTCCGGTTCGTGGTGGCCGTGGCGCTGCAGTACCGGCGCTATGGGCTCCGCCTCGCCGACCTGATCGCCGAGGGCAACCTCGGTCTGATGATCGCGGCGCAGAAGTTCGACGCCGAGCGCGGCACCCGGTTCGTCACCTACGCCGGGTACTGGATCCGCGCGCTGGTGCTGGACCTGGTGGTCCGCTCCTCGAGCATGGTGGGCGCGGGCTCGGGCCCGCTGCGCAGCAAGCTCTTCTTCCGCCTGCGCCGCGAGCGCGCGCGGGTGGCGAACCTGGCGAACGACCCGACGGAGCGCAACGAGATCCTCGCGGCGCGCTTCGAGACGACCCCGGAGAAGATGGAGGAGATGCTGCGCCGTCTCGACGCGCGCGACGTCTCGCTCGACACGACCATCTATCCGGACTCGGGCGTGACGATGCTCGACACCCTCGAGGGCAGCGAGCAGGACCAGGAGACGGCGCTCTCGGAGAGCGAGCGCGAGAGCGAGATCAAGGAGCGCCTCGCGAGCGCCCTCGGTCAGCTCGATCAGCGCGAGCGCTACATCGTCGAGCAGCGCTACATGGGCGAGAAGGAAGTCTCGCTGGCGGCGATCGGTCGCAAGCTGGGCGTGTCGCGCGAGCGTGCACGTCAGCTCGAGGCGCGCGCGAAGCAGAAGCTGAAGCAGCGCCTCGAGGGCCTCGAGCTCGACCTCGTGGCCTGATCGCGAACGAACGTCGAAGGGGTCCGAAGGGAGCGCGCAGGCCGGTCACGGTCTGCGCGCTTCCGCGTTTCGTCGCGCCCAACAGAGTGCTCGCCCCAAAGACCCCGCACGCGAGCGCGCGGACGGGAGGCAACGGAGCGGCGAGCCCATTCGTGACCAGGCGTGCTCGCGCCGGAGGCCCGCGCGGCGCTGCGGCGAGAAAGCGATGGTGGTCCGAACGCGCGCTGGGGCATCATCTCCAGCACCCGATGGCCGGTCACGATCGCAGTAAGCCCCGCCCCCGGGCTCGAGCGGGCCCAAGAAGGAGCGGTCCGACTCCACGATGGAGGTGCTGCTCGACGACGTCGAGGAGCAGCCGCAGCCCAAGCAGCAGCCTGCGCTGCGCGCGGGGACGGCACGGGTGGAGTCGCGGCCCGACGGCACGCTGCAGCGGCCCGAGGCGAGCGCGTCGGTCGAGAGCCTGCTGTCCGATCTCGACGCCGAGCTCGCGCACGCGGTGACGACGGGCGGACCGATCCCCGCGCCCGCGGCGAAGCCGAAGCCGGCGCGCGAAGGCACCGCCGCGTTCTCGGCCCCGCGCGTCCAGGCGCGGCCTCCGGCGGCCACGCCTGGCGCGGGCGTGCCGAAGAAGCCGTCCATCCCGCCGCCTGCCGCGACGACGAAGCAGACGCTGAGCGGCGGCATCGGCGCGCCGACGACCTCGCCGGGCCTCGGCACGCTGCGCCCGCCCTCGCCGGCGCTCGGTGTGCCGCGCCGACCGGCGTCGATCCCGCCTCCGATCGCGGCGCCTCGCGCCCGCTCGACGACGCCCGAGCGGCCGATCCCGGCGCCCCCGCGCCTCTCGTCGCCCGGGAGCGATCCCGCGGTCCCGACCGACGCGGCGAGCGACGACGCGCGGCGCACGATCGAGTCCTGGGAGCGCGAGCTCGCAGCGAGCACCGACCCGCTCCGACAAGCGCGAATTCATTACGAGATCGGGCGCATCGCCGAGGTGCAGCTGCAGGACCTGCGGCGTGCGGCGGCGCACTACCAGGAGGCGCTCTCGCGCGCGCCCGAGCACGTGCCGACGCTGCGCGGCGCGCGGCGCGTGATGATCGCGCGCAAGAACTTCCAGATGGCGCTGCCGCTCTTCGACGCGGAGGCGCGCATCACCAGCGATCCGCACGCGAAGGCGGCGCTGCTCTACGCGAAGGGGCGATTGCTCGAGGACGTGCTCGGGCAGCGCGGCGAGGCGCGTCGCGAGTACGCGATCGCCGGTGAGCTCGACCGCGGCGCGCCGGTGATCCTGAAAGCGCTCGAGCAGTGCGACGCGGACGCGGGCGCGTGGAGCGAGCTCGCGCGCACGTACGAGCGCATCGCGAACACGGTCGCCGGTGATCCGCGGCATCGCGCGGCGCTCATCGTCCAGCGCGCGCGACTGCTCGAGTCGCGACAGCGCGAGGTCGACGCGGCGATCGAGCTCTACGAGACCGCGCTGCGTCTCGATCCCGAGGTCGCGGGCGCGCTCGAGGCGCTCAAGCGGCTGCACCACGCGCAGCGGCGATGGCGCGATCTGATCGCGGTGCTCGAGCGCGAGGCCGAGCAGAGCGGCGATCGCGGCGTGCGCACGATGGCGCTCTATCGCATCGCGCGGCTGCACGCGGAGCGCCTCGGGAACCGCGACGAGGCGCTGACCGCGCTGGAGCGCGCGTCGCGCGAGTCGCCCGACGAGCCGCTCGTGCTCGAGGAGATGGCGCGGCTCTACGAGGCCGCGGAGAAGTGGGACCCGCTGGTGCGCGTGCTCGAGCAGCTCGTCGACACGACGCGCGAGGGCGCGGCGCGCGTGACGCTGCTCGCGCGCGTGGGACAGCTGCGCGAGGAGAAGCTCGGCGATGCGCCGGGCGCGCTCGTGGCGTACGAGGCGGCGCTCGCGATCGGTCCGACGCACCTGCCGACGCTGCAAGCGCTCGGGAAGCTCTACACGCGCAGCGGCGACTGGGAGCGCCTGGTGCGCATGCACCTCGGCGAGGCGGATCACGCGGACGAGCCGCGTCGTCGCGCCGCGGCGCACGCGCGGGTCGCCGAGATCCTCGAGGTGCACCTCGGTCAGCCCGATCAGGCGATCGAGCACCACGCGCGCGCGCTCTCGATGCAGCCGGGGTATCCGCCGTCGTTCAAGGCGCTCACGCGGTTGTTCGCGGAGGCGGGGCGCTGGCGCGAGCTCGTGGATCTCTATGCGCGCGCGGTGGACGAAGCGTCCGAGAAGGAGCGCGCGATCACGTACCTGCTCAAGGTGGGCGCGATCTACGAGGACGCGCTCCAGGAGCACGCGCAGGCGGCGC
The DNA here is from genome assembly GCF_000737325.1 of Sandaracinus amylolyticus. Classification (NCBI taxonomy): domain Bacteria; kingdom Pseudomonadati; phylum Myxococcota; order Polyangiales; family Sandaracinaceae; genus Sandaracinus; species Sandaracinus amylolyticus. The sequence continues at coordinate 3,687,466 of NZ_CP011125.1, read as the reverse complement.
ACGCGTACCGGCGCGTGCTGCAGCTCGATCCGAAGCATCTCGGGGCGATCCACGCCTTGCAGCGCGCGACCGAGCGCGCCGCGAGGTGGACCGAGCTCGTGGAGTCGCTCGAGCTCGAGGCCGAGCTCACGCGCGACCCCAAGCAGATCGTCGCGTTGCTGCATCGCGCGGGCGAGGTGCTCGACGATCTCGTCGGCGATCGCGAGGCCGCGGTGGTGCGGTTCCGGAAGGTGCTCGGGATCGATCCGACGTACGTGCCCGCGCTGACGAGCCTCGGGCGCATCTACCATCGCGCGGGGCGCTGGGAGGATCTGCTCGAGCTCTACAAGCGCGAGCTGGAGCTCACGCCGCGCGGCGCGGAAGCGGTCGCGCTGCTCGCGAAGATGGCGGAGCTCTGCGAGGAGCGCATCGGGCGCGACGACGAGGCGATCTCGCACTACCGCCGCGCGATCGAGATCGATCCGACGAACCGCACCGCGCTCCGCGCGCTCGCGCGGAAGCTGCGCGAGCGCGGCGCGTGGGACGAGCTGGTGCGCGTGCTCGAGATGGAGCTCAGCGGGCTCACCGATCCCGCGGCGCGCGCGCGCGCGGCGTATCGCGTCGGTGAGGTCTGGGAGGAGCGGCTCCAGCAGGTCGAGCGCGCGACCGCGGCGTACGAGCAGGCGCGCGATGCCGAGCCGAGCTACCGGCCGGCGATCGATGCGCTCGCGCGGCTCCGCGCCGAGCACGGCGCGTGGCGCAAGCTCGCGGACGAGCTCGAGCGCGAGGCCGCGAGCAGCCCGGACCCGAAGCTCGCGGTCGCCGCGCTGGTGCGCGCGGGCGAGATCTGGAGCGAGCACCTGAACGAGCCGCGCCGCGCGTGCGCCGCGTACGACAAGGTGCTGGAGCGCGAGCCGGGGCACCTCGGCGCGCTGCTCGCGATCGAGACGCTCTATCGCCGGCTCGCTTCGTTCGAGGGGCTCGCGCGCGTGTACGCCAGCGAAGCGCGCGTGCTCACCGACGCGAGCGCGCGCGTCGCCGCGCTGCACGAGCTCGCGCGCCTGCAGGAGATGCGTCTCGCCGCACCGACGGACGAAGTGCGCGCGACCTACCAGGCGATCCTCTCGCTCGCGCCCGACGATCCCCTCGCCATCGCGGCGCTCGAGCGCATCGCGATCGCGGGTGGCTCGCGGACCATGCTCGCCGACGTCGATCGTCGGCTCGCCGAGAGCGCGGACGATCCGATCGTCGCGGCCGCGTACCGCACGCGGCTCGCGGAGTCGCTCGAGGCGAGCGGTGACGCGCGCGCGCTCGAGGCCTATCGCGCAGCGCTCGAGGCGGATCCCGAGAACCTCGCCGCGGCGCGCGGTCTGTCGCGCATCGCCGAGCGCACCGACGATCCCGAGGCGCTCGCGGACGCGGCGCGCCGCGAGGCGCGTGTGGTGCAGGATCCGCAGCAGGCCGCGCGTCTGCTCGTGAAGGCGGCGCAGGTCGCCGAGGATCGCCTCGCCGACACGCGTCGCGCGGTGGAGGACTACGAGCGCGCGCTCGAGCTCTGGGCGGACGACGTCGATGCGGCCCAGCGTCTGCTCGAGATCCTGCTCGCGGCGGGACAGGGCGCGCGCGCCGCGGATCGTCTCGCGCGCGCCGCACAGACCGCGCGCTCGGTGGATCGTGCCGCGGAGCTCTGGCTCGAGGTCTCGCGCCTCCAGGCCGAGCTTCTCGACAACCTCGCAGGCGCGATCGGCTCGCTGAATCGCGTGCTCAAGAGCGCGCCGGCGCACGTGCCGACGCTGCGCCGCCTCGCCGAGCTCTACGAGCGCGACCAGCAGTGGACCGAGGCTGCGCAGCTCCTCGGACGCGTCGTGCAGCTCGCGCCCGATCGCGACGTGCTCAAGGACGCGCACCTGCGTCTGTCGGCGCTCTGGGACGGACGGCTCGGCGACTCGTCGCGCGCGCTGGTCTCGCTGCAGGCCGTGCTCGCGCTCGAGCCCGAGAACCGCGCGGCGCTCGCGCGGCTCGCGGCGATGCACGATCGCGAGGGCGATCTCGACAAGGCCGCCGATGCGGCGGGTCGTCTCGTCGAGGCCTCGCACGCGCCGCCGGAGCGCGCCGAGGCGCTGTGCACGCTGGCACGCATCGAGCTGCGCCGTGGTCGCGGCGAGTCCGCGACGAGCGCGCTCGTGCAGGCGGTCGTGCTCGAAGGTCCGGGCGGCGCCGCGGCGCGCGCGCTGAAGGACACGATCCGCGATCGCGATGGCTACGCGACGTACGCGCAAGCGCTGCGCGATCACGTGCAGCGCTGGAACGGGCGTCCGCCCGCACCGCGCCAGGCGTGGGTCGAGCTCGCGGGCGTGCTCGGCGACTCGCTCGGTCAGCACGCGGACAGCGCGGACGTCCTGCGCGTCGCGGCGCGCGCGCTGCCCGAGGACGTCGAGCTCGATCGCCAGCTCGCCGCGCGGCTCGCGCGCGTCGGTCGTCGGGACGAGGCGGTCGCGATCCTGCGCAGGCGCATCGACGAGCACGTCGGACGCGTCGAGTGCTGGCGCGATCTGCGTGGCCTCTGGAGCGCGACGCCCGAGCTCGCGATGCTCACCGTCGGCCCGCTCGCGCTGCTCGGCGGCGCGAGCAACGACGACGTCGAGCGACTGCGCGCGCGCGCCTCGCAGTCGGGTCGCGCGCGCCCCGGCACGCTCGGGCCCGAGACGCTGCCCGGCGTCTACGAGATGGACGCGAATTCGCCGGTGCTCACGGTGCTCTCGACGCTCCCCGAGGCGTTCTCGCGGCTCTATCCGCCGGACCTCGAAGGCTTCGGGCTGAGCACGCGCGATCGCATCACGACGCGCTCGGGGCACCCGCTGCGCGCGCTCACCGATCGCATCGCCGCGATCTTCCGCGTCGAGAACTACGAGCTCTACGTGCACCGCGTGCGCGCGCGCGGGCTCGCCGTCGAGCTCGGCGAGCCGGCGTCGATCCTCGTGCCCGCGAGCCTCACCGAGCTGCCCGAGGCCCAGCAGGTCTTCCTGCTCGCGCGGGCGTTCGCGAACGTGGCGATGCGCTTCCACATCACCGACAAGCTCACGCCGCGCGAGATCGAGGTGCTCGTCGCGTCCGCGGTGCGCGCGTTCGCGCCGGGCTTCGGCTCGGGGCTGACCAGCGAGGACATCCTCGACGACCAGATGCGCCGCATCCAGAAGGCGCTCTCGCGCCGCGCGCGACGCTCGCTCGAGGAAGCGACCCCGCGCTACGTGAACGGCCCGCCGGTCGAGTTCGCGGCGTGGGCGCGTCAGATCCAGCTCGGCTCGGCGCGCGCGGCGCTGCTCGTCAGCGACGATCTGCTCGGCGCGATCGAGGTGCTCCGCCGCACCGAGCGCGACCTCGCGCACGTCGAGCCGCGCGACATCGTGCGTGCGTCTCCGCTCGTCGGTGAGCTCGTTCGATGGTGGGCGTCCGACGCGGCCATCGACCTCCGTCGCCGCGCGGGTATGCTCGCGTAGCTGCTGCGGAGAAGCGGGAACATGGACAAGATTCGGACGCTGATCGACGAGACGACGCTCGCCGCGAAGGTGAAGGAGCTGGGCAGGAAGATCACCGAGCGCCATCGCGGCCACGAGGTCGTGCTGGTCCCGGTGCTCAAGGGCAGCTTCGTGTTCGCGGCGGATCTCGCGCGGCAGATCGATCTCCCGGTGACGATCGAGTTCCTCGGGTGCCGCAGCTACGAGGGCACCGAGAGCAGCGGCGTGGTGCAGATCACGTACGACCTCACGAAGCCCATCGAGGGCAAGCACGTGATCATCGTCGAGGACATCGTCGACACCGGGCTGACGATGACCTACCTGCTCGAGAACCTCGAGACGCGACGCCCCGCGAGCCTCGAGCTCTGCTCGCTGCTGCACAAGCCCGCGCGCACGCGCGTGCCCGTCGACATCCACTACCTCGGCTTCACGATCGACGACGTGTTCGTCGTCGGCTACGGGCTCGACTACGCGGAGCGCTTCCGCAACGTGCCCTTCATCGGCGTGCTCGAGCAGGGCGCGGCCGCGGCGTCGAAGGGCTGAGATGAGCAAGCGTCTCGAGATGCTCGAGATGGTGGCGAGCAAGAAGCCGGACGATCCGTTCGTCTGGTATGCGCGCGCGATGGAGCTGCGCTCGCTCGATCGGAAGGACGAGGCGCTCGCGGCGTTCGGCGACGTCGCGACGAAGTTCCCGACCTACGTGCCGACGTACTTGATGGGCGCGCAGGTCGCGGCCGAGCTCGGGCGCACCGACGAGGCGCGCGCGTTCGCGCAGCGCGGCATCGAGCAGGCGCGCGCCGGCGGCGACGGCCACGCGCTGTCCGAGCTCGACTCGTTCCTCGCCACGCTCTGATCCTCGTCACGCTCTGATTCGCTTCTCTTTTCGTCGCGGAGGCTTCGATGGTTGGCTTCGACGTGCGCACGCTCGCGTGCGCGATCGCGCTCGGTCTCGCGCTCGCGGCGTGTGGTGACGACGACGGTCCAGTCGACCTCGATGCCGGGCTCGACGCAGGCGCGGCGGACGCCGGCCGCGACGCGTCGTGGCCCGACGGCGGTCCGCCCGATCCCGTGACGTTCCCCGAGATCGGCCCGCTCGCCGGGGACGAAGGTGAAGGATCCTTCAGGTTCGGCGTCGCGACCGCGGCCACGCAGATCGAGGACATGAACCCGTCGACCGACTGGTACGCGTTCACCGCGCCGACGTCGGAAGGCGGGCTCGGCCGAGGCACGTTCGTCGGGGACGCAGTGCGCGGCTACACGAACGCCGTCGCCGACGTCGCGCTGCTCGAGCAGATCCACGTCGACTCGTATCGCTTCAGCGTCGAGTGGGCGCGCGTCGAGCCGCAGCGCGATCAGGTCGACGAGGACGCGCTCGCGCACTACTCGGCGCTGCTCGACGCGCTCGTCACCGCGGGCATCCGCCCGATGATCACGGTGCACCACTTCTCGAACCCGACGTGGGTCGACGATCCACGCCGCGATCCCGACGACTGCACCGGCGCGTTCCCGAACGACGAGTGGCTCTGCGGCTTCGGCCATCCGACCGGCGGCGCGCAGATCGTCGAGGAGATCGGCGAGCACGCGTGTCGTCTCGCGGAGGAGTACGGCGATCGCGTCGACGAGTGGGGCTCGATCAACGAGCCGGTGAACTATCTCTTCGCGTCGTATGGCGCGGGCGGGCAGTTCCCTCCGGCGCGCAGCTACGTCCTGAGCGACTTCCCGTACTTCATGAACATCGTGCGCGACGCGATCCGCGCGCACGTCGCGATCTACGACGCGATCAAGCGCTGCGACACCGTCGACGCCGACGGTGACGGCGCGAACGCGAGCATCGGCATCCCGCTCTCGGTCGCGTACTGGACGCCGGCGCGCGGCGGCCAGCCGAGCGATCTGGAGGCGGACGTCGCGGCGACCGAGCGGATGACCTACGTCTATCACTACCTGCTCGTCGACTCGCTGCGGAACGGCACGTTCGATCCCGACCTCGACGGCACCGGCGACGAAGCGCAGCCCACGTGGGCCGGCAAGCTCGATTGGCTCGGCGTGCAGTACTACTTCCGCGCCGGCGTGACCGCGCAGCCCGCCGCGCTGCGTCCTCTCGGCCTCACGCCGTGCTTCGCGGCGCTCGACTTCGGGGCCTGCCTCGATCCGATCGACGACACGCACTGGATCCCCGCGATGCGCTACGAGTACTGGGAGCCGGGGCTCGGCGAGATCCTGCTCGCGATGGGCGAGCGCTGGCCCGACCTGCCGCTGGTCGTGACCGAGGCGGGCATCTCGACCGAGGTCGGTAGACGTCGCGCCGAGAACGTCGTGCGCACGCTCGAGCAGATCGCGCGGGCTCGCGCCGCGGGCGTCGACGTGCGCGGCTACTACCACTGGTCGCTGATGGACAACTTCGAGTGGGCCGAGGGCTACGAGCCGCGCTTCGGCCTGTTCCGCGTCGATCGCACCGGTGACTATCCGCGCACGATCACCGAGGGCGGCACGGTCTACGGTGAGATCGCGGAGTCGCGCGAGCTCACGATGCAGCAGCGTCTCGAGTACGGCGGGCTCGGCCCGATGACGCCCGAGCCGGCGCACGCGCCGTAGCGCTTCGCCGCGATCCTGTGACGAAAACGTCCAGGACCTGGCGATCGCCGGCCAGTGCAATACGATCCCAGGAATGGACAAGGCTCCGCTCGCCGGTCGAGCCGACGGAACGCTGGTGGAGGCCTCTGCCACGAGCGCGAGCGCGATCCGGATCGAGCCCGCGACGCGCCCTTCGTCGATCCCGCCGCCGCCCGCCGAAGGCGGTAGCGCGCCCGATCTCGTCCGCGGGACGACCGACCTCTTCATCAACCGCGAGCTCAGCTGGCTCGAGTTCAACCAGCGCGTGCTCGACGAAGCGCGCGACCGCTCGGTGCCGCTGCTCGAGCGCCTGAAGTTCGTCTCGATCTGCGCGAGCAACCTCGACGAGTTCTTCATGGTGCGCGTCGCGGGCCTCGTCGGTCAGCGCCGCGATCGCGTGCACGTCGTCGCGAGCGACGGCATGTCGCCCGCGGAGCAGCTCGCCGCGATCGCGAAGCGCGTCGGGCGCATGCGCGGCGAGATGAGCGAGCTGCTGCTCGAGGATCTCCTGCCCGAGCTCGCGGGGCGCGGCGTGCGCCTCCTCGCGGCGCGCGACGTCGGCATCGATGGCCGCGCGCAGCTGCGCCAGTACTTCCGCGATCAGGTCCTGCCGGTCCTCACGCCGCTCGCGATCGATCCCGGCCACCCGTTCCCGCACCTGCGGAACAAGAGCCTCAACCTGATCGCGATGCTCTCGGGCTCGCACCGCCAGGCGGTCGCGCCCGCGTTCGCGATGGTGCAGGTGCCCGGCGTGCTCCCGCGCCTCGTGCGCGTGACCTCGGCGGACGAGGGCACGAAGGCCGCGTACGTGCTGCTCGACGATCTGATCGCGCTGCACATCGGCGATCTGTTCCCCGGCTTCCGCTGCCTCGGCGCATGGCCCTTCCGCGTCGTGCGCAACTTCGATCTCTCGATCGACGAGGAGGAAGCGGAGGACCTGCTCGAGAGCGTGAAGCAGGAGGTCCGCCGTCGTGATCGCGGCAACGCGGTGAGCGTGCTGATCGACGGGCGCGCGCACCAGGCCGCGCAGGACATGCTGCGCGAGGCGCTGCGCGTCGACACCGAGTACGTCTTCACGGTCGACGGTCCGCTGAACCTGCCCGACCTCGTCCAGCTCGGCGAGTCGCTCGACTCCGATCACGAGCTGCGCGATCCCGCGTTCACGCCGCAGCTCGTGCCGCCCTTCCGCCACGAAGAGGAGCCGATCTTCGCGGTGATCGCGAAGCGCGACGTGCTCCTGCACCACCCGTACGAGTCGTTCGATCCGGTCGTGCACTTCATCGAAGAGGCCGCGACCGATCCGGACGTGCTCGCGATCAAGCAGACGCTGTATCGCACCAGCGGTGACTCGCCCATCGTGAAGGCGCTCATGCGCGCCGCGGATCACGGCAAGCAGGTGACCGCGCTCGTCGAGATCAAGGCGCGCTTCGACGAAGAGAACAACATCCAGTGGGCGCGCAAGCTCGAGGAAGCGGGCGTGCACGTCGTCTACGGCCTGCTCGGGCTCAAGACGCACGCGAAGGCCGCGCTCGTGGTGCGCCGCGAGAACGGCGAGCTCAAGCGCTACGTCCACCTCGGCACCGGCAACTACAACCCGAGCACGGCGCGGCTCTACACCGATCTCTCGTTCTTCACGGCGCGTCCCGACATCGGCGAGGACGCGAGCTCGCTGTTCAACCTGCTCACGTCGTGCACCGCGCCCGCGACGTGGCGGAAGCTGATCGTCGCGCCGCTCGGCCTGCACGAGCGCGTGCTCGGTCTCATCGAGCGCGAGGCGGCGGCCGCGCGCGCGGGACGTCCGGCGCGCATCGTCGCGAAGATGAACTCGCTCGTCGATCCCGACGTGATCCTGGCGCTCTACCGCGCGTCGCAGGCGGGCGTGCGGATCGACCTGATGGTGCGCGGCATCTGCTGTCTGCGCCCCGGTCTCCCCGGCGTGAGCGACAACATCCGCGTGTCGTCGATCGTGGATCGCTTCCTCGAGCACGCGCGCATCTTCGTGTTCGAGGCCGACGGTGCGCAGGAGGTCTACTGCGCGAGCGCCGACTGGATGCAGCGCAACTTCCATCGCCGCGTCGAGGTGATGTTCCCGGTCGAAGATCCCGTGCTCAAGGCACGCATCGTCGAAGAGGTCCTCGGCACCGAGATGCGCGACAACGTGAAGCGTCGCTCTCTGCGCGCCGACGGGCACTGGGATCGCGCGCAGCCCGACGCCGGCGAGGACGCGGTGCGCGCGCAGCGTGTCTTCCTCCATCGTGCACGCGATGCCGCGGCGCGCGCCGACGCGAAGGTGCGCCACGAGCGTCCGTTCATCGTGCGCCCGGTGCGCAACCGCCCGACGAAGACGCCGGACGGGCTCGACGTCGAGCCGGCACCGCCGCGCGACTCGGTGCCGGAGGGGCTGCTCAGCGTCCCGCCGCCCGCGCCGGGCTCGCGCGAGAACGGGTGAACGTGGAGCTCACCCGGCCGGGTGCAGCGACGCGATCAGCGACTCGAACGCGCTCGACGCGTCCTGCACGGCGGCTTCGGGCCCGGTGAGCTTGAAGAACACCATGCCGTCGGGCCCCTCGGCGATCGCGCCGAGCAGTCGGTAGCCCGGCTGCGCCGCGCCACCACCGCCGCCCATGCCGCGCATGCCCGCGAACGCGCCCGCGACCTGCACGCGCGTGACGCGGATGCCGTTCACCTCGGCGCGCTCGATCACCGCGACCTCGCGGCTCGGACGCCCGTCGGGCTGCTCGAACTGGTCGACCCAGCGCGCGACGTTCTCGTCGACGCCGCCGCCCTGATCGCGGCCGAAGTGGAAGACCGTGAGCTCCGCGCCCTCGTGATCGCGCACCGCGTACTCGGCCGCGCGCATCGGCGAGCTCGGACGGCGCGAGATCAGCGGCTCCTCGGCGCGCCACGCGAGGCCACCGGCGGCGTCCTCGAACTCCGGCTGCGCGGGCGCTTCGGCGCTCGGCGTCTCCGCGCGCTGCGCCGGTGCCTCGTGGGGAACGGGCGTTCCACCGCCCTGCGGCCCGCAGGTGCACCCTGCGAGCAGCGCGATGATCGCGAGCATCGATCGCATGCGCGTCACTCCTCGACCGTCATCTCGGCGAGACCGCCGCCGAGGTTGTGGTGGCTGCGTGACACGAAGCGCACGCGGTCGATCCCGTCGGCGTCGAAGTCGTGCGAGACCGGCTGCGGATCGCGCTCGTAGGTCGCGAACTCTCCGTCGATCTGCTCGACGACGCGCCCGCCCGAGTAGAGCTCGATGCGGTACTCGCGCGTCGCGCGATCGAAGTGCGGTGCGTTCTTCGCGTTCCGCAGCGTCACGCGCGCGACGTGTCGCGGCGGCGAGAGGCGCGCTTCGACCCACCCGCTCGAGCGATCGGGGAGCAGCCACTCGCTGTTCGCGTCGCCGTCGATCGCGTTGCCCGCGCCGAACGTCGGGCTGTTCGCGAACGTCGCCGACGCATCCGCAGTCACCTCGTGCGGCGTGCGCACGACGAAGTAGAGCGCGGTGATCAGCGCGACACCGAGCACGGCCGCCGTCGCGATGCGCGCGACGCGCGTCCATCCGAGCTCGCGCGCCGACATCGCCGCGTACGCGAGCGCGCGCTCCACGTCGAGGCGCGCGCGCGCGATCTGCTGATACAGATCGGCGTGCTCCGCGCTCACGTCGGAGTCGAGACGCGGCAGCGCCGTGGTGCGCGCCTTGTCCTCCGCGTCGCCGATCGCGCGCACGCGGTCCGCGCTCACGCCGCGCGCGGCGAGCGCGGTGCGCCACGTCGCCGGCGCCGGCTCGCTCTTCGGCGCGTCGCTCTCGCCGAGCTCGCTCTCGCCTTCGATCTTCGGCGCGGGCTCCTTCGCGGGCGCCGTCGTCGCGCTCTCGTAGCGCGGCGCCGCGTCGAGCGTCGCGATCAGCGCCTCGACGACGAGCCGCAGCCCTTCCGCCGCGTGCCCGTTCGACCAGAGTGCTTCCGCCGCCTCGGCCTTCTGCCGTCCGAGCGCGAGCGCATCGGCGATCTCCTTGCGCTTCGTCTCCGGGATCCGGGCCGCGGTCGCGCTCGCGTCGCGCAGCGTGAAGTACTCGGCGATCGAAGAAGAAGCCATCGTTTCGTCGCGCTCCTCGAGGGCGCCGACAGTAGCACGCGCCCCACGCGCGCATTAGAACCGCGCGATGCGCGCCGACGAGCACGAGCGGATGTATCGCGTCGAGACGCGTCACTTCTGGTTCACCGGCACGCGCCGCGTGATCGTCTCGGCGCTCGAGCGCGCGCTCGGCTCGCGCCTCGCCGGCGCGCGCGTGCTCGACCTCGGCTGCGGCACCGGCTTCACGCTCACGCGCCTGCCCGACGGCGTTCGCTCCGTCGGCCTCGACTACTCGCCCGCGGCGCTCGCCTTCGCGCGCGAGCGCGCGACCTCGAGCGCGCTGGTGCGCGGATCCGCGTACGCCCTGCCCTTCGCCGACGCGTCGTTCGACGCCGTGCTCGCGCTGGACGTGCTCGAGCACCTCGACGACGATCTCGCCGCCGCGCGCGAGCTGCGCCGCGTGCTCGCCCCCGGAGGCGCGGCGATCGTCACCGTCCCCGCGTTCCAGGCGCTGTGGAGCGCGCACGACGAGGCGCTCGATCACCGTCGCCGCTATCGCCTGTCGCGCATCGAGGCGGTGCTGCGAGAGGCAGGTCTCACGATCGAGCACGGCAGCTACTACAACTTCTTCCTCTTCCCCGCGGTCGCGGCGGCGCGCCTCGCCGAGCGCGCACGCGTCGCGCTGGGGCTCACGCGCACGTCCTCGCCCGAGGGGACCGGGACCGACCTCCGCGTCCCGCCCGCGCCGATCAACGACGCGCTCGCTGCGCTGCTCGGCGCGGAGCGCGCGATCGCTCCGCGCATGCGGCTGCCCTTCGGAGTGTCCTGCCTGGTCGTCGCCCGGGCCTGACGCGCAGCCCTCGCTCGCACGACGGCGAGGTCGGGGTCGACGCTGCCGACGGCACGCCCCACGCTACTGCACCCCGCGCGCGCGACCTCGTCGGTCGCGCTGTGCGCGACGCAACGCGTCAGGCGAACGCAGGTGTCCCAGCCTTGCGTCGCGAAAAGCGCCTGACTATGTTCCCACGAGCAATTTTCGTCCCGGAACGCCGGAGAAACGAAGAGAGAAATGGCAGACGACGACGAGAAGACGGGCGAGCTCACCGATCAGGATCTGAGCTTCGGCGACGAGCTCCCGGTCCTCCCGATCCGCAACGCCGTCCTGTTCCCTGGCGCGGTCGCCCCCTTCGACGTCGGTCGCGAGAAGTCGGTCGCGCTGGTCGAGGACATCGACAACCTCGCGCAGCCGGTGATCGCGATCTTCGCGCAGCGCGATCCTTCGACCGACGATCCTTCGCAGGCAGACCTCTATCCCGTCGGTGTCGCAGCGCGCGTGCTCAAGGCGCTGAAGCACTCGAGCGGCAACTACTCTTTGATCCTCCAGGGCCTCGTCCGGATCCGCATGGAGGGCGTGCAGCAGCTCGACCCGTACATGCGCGCGCGCATCTCGCGCCTCGATCAGCCGAAGGCCGAGGACGTGGAGACCGAGGCGCTGGCGATGTCGCTCCGTGACATCGCGAAGCAGGTCATCCAGCTGATGCCCGAGCTCCCGCGCGAGGCGACCTCGCTGATCGACTCGATCAACGAGCCCGGTCAGCTCGCGGATCTCGTCGCGGCGAACCTCGACGCGCCGGTCGACGAGAAGGCCCAGCTCCTCGAGACGATCGACGTGAAGGAGCGCATCCGCAAGGTGCTCCGCCTCCTCACGCGTCAGCTCGAGATCCTCAAGATGCGCGAGCGGATCAACTCGCAGATCAAGGAGGAGATGGGCAAGAACCAGCGCGAGTACGTGCTCCGCCAGCAGCTCAAGGCGATCAAGGAAGAGCTCGGCGAGGAGGACGGCGACCAGGGCGACCTGGACGTGCTGGACGAGCGCATCACGAAGGCGAACCTCCCGCAGGAAGCGGAGCAGGTCGCGCGCAAGCAGCTCAAGCGCCTGCGCTCGATGCAGGTGGGCTCGGCCGAGTACACGGTCGTGCGCACGTACATCGACTGGATCCTCGACATCCCGTGGTCGAAGGAGACCACGGACAACATGGACATCGGCGAGGTGCGCCGAGTCCTCGAGGAGGATCACTCGGGCCTCGACAAGGTGAAGAAGCGCATCGTCGAGTACCTCGCGGTCCGCAAGCTCAAGAAGGACAAGAAGGGCCCGATCCTCTGTCTGATCGGACCGCCCGGTGTCGGTAAGACGTCGCTCGGTCGCTCGATCGCGCGCTCGCTCGGCCGCAAGTTCGTGCGCATCTCGCTCGGCGGCGTGCACGACGAGGCGGCCATCCGTGGTCACCGCCGCACGTACGTCGGCGCGCTGCCCGGTCAGGTCATCCAGGGCATGAAGAAGGCGGGCACGATCAACCCGGTCTTCATGCTCGACGAGATCGACAAGATCGGCCACGACTTCCGCGGCGATCCGGCGGCCGCGCTGCTCGAGGTGCTCGACCCCGAGCAGAACGACACGTTCGCCGATCACTACCTCGAGATCCCGTACGACCTCTCGAAGGTGATGTTCGTCGCGACCGCGAACGTCGGCGACACCATCCCGCCTCCGCTCCGCGACCGCATGGAGATCATCGAGATCCCCGGCTACACGCGGAAGGAGAAGCTCGACATCGCGCGTGATCACCTGCTGCCCAAGCAGCTCGAGGAGCACGGGCTCAAGGCGTCGCAGGTCGACATCACGATCAAGGCGCTCGAGAACGTCATCGACCACCACACCCGCGAGGCGGGCGTGCGAAACCTCGAGCGTCAGATCGCGACGGTCATCCGCGGCATCGCGGTGAAGGTCGCGGAGGGCAACCAGGGTCCGTTCCGCGTCGAGACGGAGGAGGACCTTCGTCCGTACCTCGGTCCGCCGCGCTTCATCTCCGACGTCGCAGAGCGCACGGCGGAGACGGGCGTCGCGACCGGTCTCGCGTGGACGAGCGTCGGCGGTGAGATCCTCTTCATCGAGGCGACGCGCATGCACGGCAGCGGCAAGCTGCAGCTCACCGGTCAGCTCGGCGACGTGATGAAGGAGTCGGCGCAGGCGGCGATGAGCTACGTGCGCACTCGCGCGAAGGCGCTCGGCATCGCCGAGGACTTCCTCGAGAAGCACGACATCCACATCCACATCCCCGCGGGCGCGATGCCGAAGGACGGCCCGAGCGCGGGCGTGACGATGATGACGTCGCTCGTCTCGCTGCTCACCGGGATCAACGTGCGCCACGACGTCGCCATGACGGGCGAGATCACGCTGCGTGGTCGCGTCCTTCCGGTCGGCGGCATCAAGGAGAAGGTCCTCGCGGCCCACCGCGCGGGCATCAAGCGCGTGATCCTCCCCGAGCGCAACGTCGCGGACCTCGAGGAGGTGCCGGGCGAGATCAAGAACGAGCTCGAGTTCGTCTCCGTCAGCAAGATGGACGACGTGCTCGAGGCGGCGCTCGAGGAGCCGAGCCGGCTCAAGCTGAAGGTCGAGACGCCGGCGACGACCGGCGCTGCGCCCGCGTGACGAACGCGTAGCGCGATGCACGTCGAGACGGGCGCGAGGCGAGAGCTTCGCGCCCGTTCTCGTTCCGTCTACGTTCGTGTCCGAGCGATGTGGGCCCACTTCATCTACCGCGTGCACGCGGCGAGCGTCGGGGGCGTCGGGCGCGCGATCGCGCGCAACGCGGAGCTCATCGCGCGACCGAACAGCGGGCACTCGTACGGGCACGTCGTCGAGCACGTGTGTCGCTACGAAGGCGCGCGGCGCGTCGTGATGCTCGATCGCGATCCGCATCGAGCGGCCTACTGGCATTCGCTCGCGAGCGAAGAGGACGTGCTGCGGCTCGTCCACGAGCGACGCGGGAACACGCTCTTCGGGCGCGGCACCGCGACGGACACGCCGTACGCAGCGCTGATGACGGAGCTGCGCGCGCGGTATCGCGCGGTGGGAACGCGCGAAGAGGAGCGCGCGCTCTTGCGCGAGGCGGAGGCGCGTGCGGAGCCCCTCGTAGTCTCGGAGGAGACGAGGACGACGTGGCGCGTGCTCCTCGCGCGATGGAAGTGGACGAAGCGCCACACGAGCGCGACGTCGTTCCCGTTCCTCCGCGCGGGCATCGACGTGTACAAGGCCGACGGGTTCGAGCTCGGCACGCCGGGCGCGGGCACCGCGTTCTATGCGTTCGCGCTCTTCCACTACTGAGCGCGTGTTTGCGTCGCCGCGCGCGCTCGGCATACTGAGCTTCGTCATGCCGCTCGCGTTCGCGCGCACCACCACGACCACCACCACCCGCGAGGCGGGTCGGTGATCGTGCGCGCGTAGACGAACGAACGACGCGACATCCACGATCGAACCGACGACCCGCCCGACGCGACGGGTCGACGGTGTGGTCCATCGATCCGGCGCGCTCGGGCTCCTGACCGAACCGAAGGAGAACGACGATGCTCGACGACAGTGATCACCGCGCGATCGCGCGGAGGCTGGGCCTCTTGCACTTCCAGGAGGAAGCGCCCGGCATGGTGTTCTGGCACCCGCGCGGTCTCGCGATGTACCGCGCGCTCGAGGACGCGCAGCGCGCGCAGGTGCGGCGCGAGGGCTACGAGGAAGTGCGCTCGCCGCAGGTGATGCGAAGGCCGATGTGGGAAGCGAGCGGGCACTGGAAGCACTTCGCCGAAGGAATGATGCGCATCCAGGACGACGAGCTCGAGGCCGCGCTCAAGCCCGTCAGCTGCCCCGGGCACGTGCAGATCGTGAAGCGGATGGCGCCCTCGTATCGCGATCTGCCGGTCCGTCTCGCCGAGCTCGGCGTGGTGCATCGCGACGAGGCGAGCGGCGCGCTGCACGGGCTCATGCGGCTCAGGCAGTTCTCGCAGGACGACGGTCACGTGTTCTGCGAGGAGGCGCAGGCCGAGGACGAGGTGGTGCGCTTCCTCGAGGGGCTGCGGCCGTTCTACGCGCAGTTCGGGTTCCACGAGCTCGACGTCGCGCTCTCGCTGCGGCCCGAGGATCGTGCCGGCGACGACGTGGTGTGGGATCGCGCCGAGGCGCTGCTCGCGCGCGCGCTCGACCGACGTGGCGAGAAGCACCGCGTGCAGGAGGGCGCGGGCGCGTTCTACGGGCCGAAGATCGAGATCGCGCTCCGTGATCGCGCCGGGCGTCTCTGGCAGTGCGGGACGATCCAGATGGACCTCGTGATGCCGGTGCGCTTCGACCTGCGCTACGTGGACGCGCGCGGTGAGAAGCAGCCGGTCGTGATGCTGCATCGCGCGCTCTACGGGAGCCTCGAGCGCTTCCTCGGGATCCTGCTCGAGCAGCACGGCGCGTCGCTGCCCGCGTGGCTCGCGCCGGAGCAGGTCGTGGTGGTGCCGGTGTCGGGCGCGCAGCACGAGAACGCGCGCGCGCTGGCACGCGAGCTCGAGCGCGACGGAGCGCGCGTGTCGATCGACGCGCGCGAGGAGTCGCTCGCGCGGCGCATCGCGGAGGCGCACGAGCGCGGCGTGCCGTACGTCGCGATCGTCGGCGCGCGCGAGGCCGAGCGCGGCGAGGTCGCGCTGCGATCGCGCCTCCTCCCCGAGAGCAAGGGGCAGCGCGTGATGGCGATCGATGCGGCGCGCGCGTACCTGCGCGAGGCGCTCGTGCGACCGGAGCGCGCGTCGTGATCGAGGGCACTACCAGGGAGGCCGTCGCGCTGCGTCCACGGCGCGACGGCCTCCGAAGCGCACACGAAACCGCCCGTTCACACAGACGTCCACGAACGAGACGCAGCACGCGCGGCGTGCACAATCGAGCGCGCGCTGGTCTACACTCGGGCCGCGATGCTCGGCGGGGGTCAGGACGCGCTGCACGTGCTGCTCGATCTGACACGGCGGCTCGCCGAGCCGATCGAGCTCGAGGCGCAGCTGCAGGCGACGACCGACGCCGCGCTCGCGATCCTGCCCGGCGATCACGCGAGCCTTCGTCTCTTCGACGAGGGCAAGAGCGAGCTGCTCTCGAGCGCGCGCTCGGGCACCGGGGTGACGCAGCCACCCGCGACGTTCCGGCGCGGACAGGGCGTGGTCGGTGCGGTCGCGGAGAGCGGACGATCGACGCTCGTGCCCGACGCGCTCGAAGATCCGCGGTTCGTCGCCTACCCGACGCAGGGCTTCGAGGTGCGCGCCGTGATCGCGGTACCGCTCGTCGCGGGCGGCGAGGTGATCGGCGTGCTCTCGGTCTCGTCGGCGCGCACCGGCGCGTTCGGGCCCGAGGATCGCGATCTCGCGCAGCTGATCGCGAACTGCGCGGTGCCGGCCATCGAGAAGTCGCGCCTCGGGCGCCTTGCGATCACCGACTGGCTCACGCGCGCCTACAACCATCGCTACCTCGCGCCGCGGCTCGAGGAAGAGGTCGAGCGCGCGCGACGTCACGCGGAGCCGCTCTCGCTCGCGCTGCTCGATCTCGATCACTTCAAGCGCGTGAACGATGCGCACGGCCACGACGCGGGCGACGCGGTGCTGCGCGCGTTCGTGGATCGCGTGCGCGCCGAGGTGCGACGGCACGACGTCGTCGTGCGGCGCGGCGGCGAAGAGTTCGTGTTGATCATGCCGGAGACGGGCGCGGCGGACGCGTTCCTCGTCGCGGAGCGCGTGCGGGCGCGCGTGTCGGGCGGTCCGATCGCGCTCGGCGAAGGTCGCGAGACGACGATCACGGTGTCGATCGGCATCGCGACGTGGCGCGGCGAGCGTGCACAAGCGCTCGAGCAGCGCGCCGATGCCGCGCTCTATCGCGCCAAGGGCGAGGGTCGCGACCGCGTGATCGTCGATCTCGGCTGAGCGCCGATCACAGCGCGCCGTCGAGGATCCAGGTCGGGTCGCGCGGGTCGGTGGTCGTGATCTGACCGAGGATCGCGTCGTTGCCGCGCAGCGAGCGATCCAGCGCGATCTGCCCAGCGGGCGCTTCCTCGAGCGGCCAGTACGCGGCGAGCGTGGCGGTGCCCGTGGACAGGCGCGTGAACGCCGCGGCCTGGAGCGCGGCGGCGCTGCGCACGGTGTTCCAGATGCGGATCTCGTCGAGGTCGCCGTCGAAGCGACCGATCAGCAGCGGCTCGATGTTGAACGCGTCGCCGATGTCGTCGGGGAAGTCGGCCATCGCGACGACCGTGAAGTTCACGTAGAGCAGCGTGCGGAGCACGCCGGCGGTGCGCTGGATCGTGAGCGCGACGTGCGTCCAGTCGCCGAACGCGTCGAACGGTGCGCGCAGCTCGCGCCGCTCGCTGCGGACCGTGGTCCAGCCCGCGATCAGCTCCACGCGGCCGTCGGGCCCCGGCGCGAGCTCGATCACGAGGTGGCGCTGCCCGTCGTCCTGGCCCTTTCGCGCGATGATCCCGGTGCCGCGCGCGCGGATCCAGAGCTCCGTCGTGGTGTCGCCGCCGACGCGCAGCCCAGGGCGATCCGGAACGAGCAGGTAGCGGTCGGGCGTGAAGCGGAGCGCGGGCGAGCGACGTCCACCGTCGATGGGACCGGCGTCGCGCGCGCCCGCGTCGCGCATCCCGGCGTCGGGCCGCGGACCGGCATCACGCGTCCCCGCGTCGCGCGGCGGCCCCGCGTCGCGCGGCGGCCCCGCGTCGCGCGGCGGCCCTGCGTCGCGCGGGGCCCTGCGTCGAACGAGCCCGCGTCACGCGGACCGGCGTCGCGCACACCCGCATCGGTCGGGCCCGCATCGGACGGGCCCGCGTCGAACGAGCCCGCGTCCTCGGGAACGCCGGCGTCGAACGGAGGGAACGTCGCGTCGACGTCGATCGGGAGCCCCGCGTCGAGCGCGGCATCGGCGGGCTCACCCGCGTCCTCTGGGATCGTCGCGTCGAGCCCGATGCGCGCGTCGACGTCGTCGATCGGACCGTCGCCGCGCTCGCGCGCCTCGTAACACCCGCTCAGCGCGATCGCGATCGCCAGCGCGATCGCGGCATTCGCGCGCGAAGCCATGCTCCCCCAGCTCGACATACGAAGGGCGGCAGCATAGCGCCCTCTCGCTCGCGCGTCGCTTGCGCGGCGCGGTACAGTCCGCTCATGACGCACACCATCGCGGTGTTGGGGGCGGGCGCGTGGGGCACGGCGCTCGCGAAGGCGCTCTCGGACAAGGGCCACCAGGTCCACCTCTGGTCGTGGCAGAAGCCGCATGCCGACGCGATCCAGCGAGATCGCACGAACCAGGACTTCCTACCGGGGTTCGAGCTCGCGCCCACGTTGCGCGCGACGAGCGATCTCCCCGACGCGCTCGGCGGCGCCGACATGGTGCTCACGGCGGTGCCGACGCACGTGCTGCGCGAGGTGCTCGGCAAGGCCGCGCCGCACCTGCCCGAGAGCGCGCCGATCCTCAGCGTGAGCAAGGGGATCGAGATCAGCACGCTCAAGGTGGTGAGCGGGATCTTCGAGGACTGCGTGCCGAAGGAGACGCTCGATCGCGTCGCGTACCTCGGTGGTCCGAGCTTCGCGAAGGAGGTCGCGGCGGGAATGCCGACGGCGGTCGTCGTCGCGTGCACGAGCCACGACGTCGCGTGCCGGTGGCAGGAGGCGCTCGCGACCGATCGGCTGCGCGTCTACACGACCGACGACGTGATCGGGATCGAGCTCGGCGGCGCGCTCAAGAACGTGATCGCGATCGCGGCGGGCGTGAGCGACGGGCTCGGGTTCGGGCACAACTCGCGCGCGGCGCTGATCACGCGCGGGCTCGCCGAGATGACGCGGCTCGCGACGAAGATGGGCGCGCATCCGCTCACGCTCGCGGGGCTCGGCGGAATGGGTGATCTCGTGCTGACGTGCACCGGGGATCTCTCGCGCAACCGCACGGTCGGTCTCGAGCTCGGAAAGGGCCGCAAGCTCGACGACATCCTCGCGGGCATGACGCAGGTCGCCGAGGGCGTGAGGACGACGAAGGCGGCGTACGCGCTGGCGCAGCGCGAGGGCTGCGAGATGCCGATCACCGACGCGATGTACCGGATCCTCTACGAGGGGCAGTCGCCGCTCGAGGCGACGGTCGAGCTGATGACGCGAAGGAAGCGCGCCGAGCGCGACTGAGCTTCCCCGGGGGTGCGCGCGGCGTCACGGAGCGAAGCGCGCGATCGCGCGGACGACCTCGTCGATCATCGTGTCGCCGCCGTGGCCTTCGTCATCGACGATCGTCAGCGTGCTCTTCGGCCACGCGAGGTGGAGCTGCCACGGCCACTCGAGCGGAGAGCTGATGTCGAGACGGCCGTGGATCAGCGCGGCCGGGATGTGCGCGATGCGATCGATGCGCGAGAGGAGCGCGCCGTCTTCGAGGAAGGCGGCGTGCTTCCAGTAGTGGATCGTCAGTGTCGCGAACGTCTGGCGGAACACGGCGTCGGTCTCGAACCGCGGCTCGGGTCGATGACGCGGGTCGAGCGAGACGTGGGTGTCCTCCCACGCGCACCACGCGCGCGCGGCCTCCTCGCGCTCGGTCGCGTCGGCGGATGTGATCAGCGCGTGGTACGCGTCGATCACGCGCTGTCCGGAGCGGCGCTTCGACGCGGCCTCGAAGCGCGACCACTCGCGAGGGAAGACGCGGCGCAGATCCTCGGTGATCCACGCGACCTCGGACGCGCTCGTCTGCACGACGCACATCAGCACCAGCTCGGTCACGCGCGCCGGGTGCGCCTGCGCGTACGCGAGCGCGAGCGTGGTGCCCCACGAGACGCCGTACACGAGCCACGCATCGATCCCGAGGTGCTCGCGGAGCGCTTCGATGTCGGCGATCAGCGCGTCGGTGGTGTTGGTCGCGAGCGTGTCGAGCGCGTCGATCACGAGCGGTGTGCTGCGACCGCAGCCGCGCTGGTCGAGCGCGACGACGAGCCAGCGCTCGGGATCGAAGCGCCGGCGATGACCCGTCATCAGGCCCGCGCCCGGGCCGCCGTGCAGGTACAGCGCGGGCTTCCCGCGTGGGTTGCCCGACGTCTCCCAGTGGATCTCGTGACCGTCGCGCGTTCGCAGGCGACCCGTCGCGAACGGCTCGATCGGCGGGAACATCAGCGCTCCGCGATCTCGTCGTCCGGCGGCGGCCCCGCGTCGTTGCGCCAGCTCGAGAGCGCGACCGCCGTGCCGCCGCCCGCGAGATCGGAGAACGGCAACGAGAAGCTCACGCGCGCGCCGCCGCCCGCCGCGTTCTCCACCCACGCGCGCCCGCGATGCGCCTCCACGATGCGCTTCACCAGCGACAGTCCGATGCCCGATCCGCGCGCGCTGCTCGACCCGTTGCGCACGCGATAGAAGCGCTCGAACACGCGCTTGTGGTGCTCGTCCGGGATCCCCGGGCCGTGATCGCGCACCCGCACGTACGCGTGGCGGCGACCGCGCTCGATCGTGACCTCGATCGTCGAGCCCGCGCCGTACTTCATCGCGTTGTCGAGCAGGTTCATCACCGCGAGCAGGATCGCCTGCTCGTCGAAGCGCACCGCGGGCACCTCACCGACGACCTCGAGCTTCACCTCGAGGTTCTCGCGCTCGAGGCGATAGCGGAACGTGTCGATCGCGCGCGCGACGACGTCCGCGAGATCGCCCTCGCGCATCTGGTACGTCTGCTTGCCACGCTCGATCGCGCTGAAGTCGAGCACGTTGTCGATCAGCGCCGTGAGACGCTCGCTCTCGCGCGCGATGATCTGCAGGTATTGCTCGCGCTTCTTCTCGTCGCGCACGCGGCCCGTCATGAGCATCTCGCTGAACATCCGGACGACCGAGAGCGGCGTCTTCAGCTCGTGCGAGACGTTCGCGATGAACTCGCTGCGCAGCGCGTTGAGCCGGCTCTCCTTCACCGCTGCGTAGATCAGGAACCCGACACCGAGCAGCACGATCGCGAACGAGAGGCCGATCAGCGCGCTCTCCGTGTAGACCTGCTCCGCGCCGCGCACGATCAGCTCGGGCGCTCGTTTCGGTGCGATCTGGAGGCGCCATCCGTACAGCGTCGTCGGGAAGCGACGGCCGACGAGGTAGTCGCCCGCGCGCGCGATGCGCGACTGGCCGTAGACGAGGCGGTTGTCGTCGTCGACGACGTTGTACGAGACGCGCTCTTCCTCGTGCACGAAGAGCGTCGGGAACACCTCGCGCTCGATGAAGCCGGTGTCGTGGTGCGCGACCATGTAGTGGCGCCGCCCGGCGTGCCGCACCGCGCGATAGCTGATGAGGTAGCTCGTGTCCGCGTACGTGCGGTGGTGATGCCGCAGCACGCCGATGCGCTCTCGCTCGAGCTCGAGGTTCGGCAGGATGCGCTCGGTGAACACCTTGAGGAAGTCGCGGCGCTCCTGCGTCGAGCAGCGACACGCGTAGCCGATCACCTCGCCGCCGTCGTCGAGCACGAGCAGCGCGCGCACGCTCGGCGAGATGCGCTCGGCGAGCGGCTGCCAGGTCTCCGAGACCGCCTCGGGGCGCTCGAGATCGACGAGGTGGAACACCGCCTCGTCGCTCGTGATGATCATCTGCTCGACGCGATCGACCTTCTCGTCGACGAGCACGAGCGTCGACGCGAGCACCGACTGCTCGCTCTCGCGCGCGAACTGCCGCGCCGACTGGATGGAGAAGTACCCGAGGATCCCGGCCGCGATCGCGATCGCGGGGATCAGAGCGAGGTACACGAGGCGCGAGCGCCACTCCATCGAGAGCGCAGTCTAGAGCGCGCCGGCCCGCGAGGCCGCAGCCCTCTCGCGCAGGGCGAGGTGCTATCTTCGGCCGACCGATGGCGACCCCCGAGCGACGCATCTTGCTCGTCGAGGACGACCCGGCGATCGCGCTCGGGCTCGTCGACTCGCTCGAGTTCGAGGGCTTCGCGGTCACCCATGCGCGCACGGGGCAGGAGGGCATCCAGCTCGCGCGCAGCGAGCACCCGGACTGCATCATCCTCGACCTGATGCTGCCCGACACGAACGGCTATCGCGTGTGCGAGCAGATCCGCGCGCACGACACGCTGGTGCCGATCCTCATGCTCACGGCGCGCTCGCAGGAGGCGGACAAGATCCGCGGGCTCGATGCCGGCGCGGACGACTACGTCACGAAGCCGTTCAGCGTCGGCGAGCTCGTCGCGCGCATCCGCGCGATCTTCCGGCGCACCACGCGCGCGCAGATCACGGAGGCGCCGATCCGCATCGGCACGGCGTCGATCGATCCGGCGGCGCAGACGATGAAGCGCGGGCGCGAGACGACGTCGCTCTCGTTCTACGAAGTGCAGCTGCTCAAGTACTTGTTCGAGCGCGCGGGCCAGGTCGTCAGCCGCGAGGAGCTGCTCGACAAGGTGTGGGGCGTCGAGGGGACCCCGACGAACCGCACGATCGACAACTTCATCGTGAAGCTGCGCAAGAAGATCGAGCCGAACCCCGAGAAGCCGGCGCACATCCTCACGGTGTACGGGCTGGGCTACAAGCTCGTCGTGTGATCGGCTAGAAGCTCGCGCATGGCGAAGCGCGACGTTCTCTCCAGCGAGCATGCACCGAAGGCGATCGGCCCCTATTCGCAGGGCATCCGGTGCGGACAGATGGTCTTCTTCTCGGGGCAGATCCCCCTCGATGCGAACGGCGAGTTCGTCGGCCAGGGCGACGTGCGCGCGCAGATCGAGCAGGTGATGAAGAACGTGGACGCGCTGCTGAAGAGCGCGGGCCTCGGCTTCGACGACGTGGTGAAGGCGACGATCTTCCTCGTCGACCTCGCGGACTTCGCGACGGTGAACGAGGTCTACGCGAAGCGCTTCGAGGGGATCGCGCCGCCGGCACGATCGACGGTGCAGGTCGCGGCGCTGCCCCGAGGCGCGAGGGTCGAGGTCGAGATCATCGCGATCGCGGGCTGAGGGCCGCACGGCCGCGCTGGCCTCCGCGGCCAACCCGACTATCCTCCGCCCCCGATGAAACCCAAGCGGCCTGCGGCCCGCCCTGCTACGCGGGCTCGCGCCGTCCGTCGCGTCGGCGGCGTTCGCCTCGAGGACGGAGCGCTGCGCATCGCGGATCGCAGCGTCCCGCTGCTCTGCGGCGCCGTGCACTACTGGCGCCTCGAGCGCGAGTCGTGGCGCGCCGCGCTCTCCGAGACGCGCGCGCTCGGGATCCCGATCGTCGAGACCTACGTGCCCTGGCAGGTGCACGAGCTCGCGCCCGGCGACTACGACTTCGGTCAGCGCGATCCGCGCAAGGACGTCGGCGCGTTCCTCGATCTCGCGGCCGACCTCGGGCTCTACGCGTTCGTGCGACCGGGGCCGCACATCAATTCCGAGATGACGTGGTTCGGGCTTCCCGAGCGCATCGTCTACGACAAGTCGATCCAGGCGCGCTCGCCGAAGCAGAGCCCCGTCGTGCTCGGCTTCCCGCCGCGCATGTTCCCGGTGCCGTCGTACGCGAGCGAGCAGTACCACCTCGAGTCGCAGCGCTGGCTCGAGGCCGCCGCCGCGCAGCTCGCGCCGCGCCTCTGGCCGCAGGGCCCGATCGTGCTGCTGCAGGTCGACAACGAGGCGACCTACTGGTTCCGCGACTCCGCGTACGACCAGGACTATCACCCCGACGCGATCGCGGGCTGGCGCGCGTGGCTCGCGCAGCGCTACGGCACGCCGTACGAGGCCGGTCGCGCGCACCGTCGCGAGTACGCCGCGTGGGACGACGTCGTCGCGCCCGAGCGCTTCGACGCGGAGACGCCCGAGCAGCTCGCGCTGCACCTCGACTGGGGCGCGTGGCGCGAGGAGCTGATCACGCGCGCGCTCGTGCGCTTCAAGGGCGCGATGGCGACCGCGGGCCTCAAGGGCGTGCCGACCGTCCACAACCTGCCGCTCGGCGAGCAGGCTGCGCCGGTGAGCACGCCGCGCATCGAGGAGATCGTCGACCTCGTCGGGCTCGACTACTACCACGCGCGCCGCGAGCACCGGACGATCAAGCGCCGGACGCTCTTCCTCGCGGGCAGCTCGCGCCTTCCCTTCGCGCCAGAGATGGGCGTGGGCGCGCCGCCGTGGTTCACGCCGCTCACCCACGAGGACTCGCTCTTCTGCGCGATGAGCGCGTGCGCGTACGGCCTGCGCGGGATGAGCCTCTACATGACCGTCGATCGCGATCGCTGGTACGGCGCGCCGATCGACGCGACGGGCAATCCGCGGCTCGAGGCGGGCGCGTGGAAGAGCTTCCTGCACGCGCTCACGAGCATCGGGTTCCATCGCCTCCAGCGGCGCGTCGAGGTGGGGCTCGCGCTGCCGCGCGAGTACTCGCGCCTGTCGCGCGCGACGCACCTCATGGGCGTGCTCTCGCCGATCACGCTCGAGGCGATCGGTGGCTCGCCGGTCGAGGCGTGCAGCGAGGAGCCGCTCGGCTTCGCGGGGCCGATCCAGGTGCTCTGGTGGACGATGATCGCGCGCTTCGCAGAGGCGCTCACCGCCGCGGGCGTGCCGTACGTCTACGTCGACGGAGATGCGCCCGAGGAGCGCTACGACGGCCTTCGCGTCGTGATCGCGCCCACGTACGAGTTCGCATCGGTCGCGCGCTGGTCGCGGCTCTGCGACTTCGCGTCCGAGGGCGGCACCGTCGTGTTCGGCCCCGCGATGCCGACGCTCGACGACACGATGCGCGCGCGCCCGTTCGAGGTGCCGCGCCACGGGCGCAAGGTGCTGATCGATCGCCCCGAGGACGCCGACGAGGTGGTGCGCACGCTGGTGCACGACCTCGGGCTCGAGACACCGTTCCGCGCGTCGCCCGCGCCGGTCGAGACGACGGTGCACGAGGACGAGGGCGGCCCGCGCGTGCTCTTCGTGATCAACCCCGCGCCCGAGCGCATCGAGGCGATCGTCGAGCTGCCCTACGCGATCGCGTTCGAGGACTCGGCGTCGGGAGACCGCTTCGCGGGGGATCGCTCGATCACGGTGCCGATGGCGCCGCACGCGTGCCGCATGCTCGTCGTGCGGCGGAGCGCGCAGGAAGAAGGCGCGCAGGCGACCGCCGGGAGGGTCTCGTGATCGCGGCGGACCTGCGGGTCGAGGGGTTCGACGCGCGCTCGTGGACGAACCTGATCTCGCTCTTCGCGCCGGGCGTGGTGACGCGCATCCAGCGCGAGCCCGCGCCGAGCGACGCGCCCGAGCTCGACACCAAGGAGGCCGAAGACGCTGGGCTTTCTGAACAGCGCAGCACCGGGTCGCTCGTCATCGTGATCTCGGAGACCGGGCGGGTGCGCAAGGCGTTCCACTCGCAGCGCGGGCGCATCCGCGATCTCGCGCAGGCGAGCCCGAGCGAGCTCCCGATGATCACCGAGCGATATCGCGCGCGCCGTGCGCTGCTGATGCGCGAGGGCGCGATCGAGGAGATCGCGGAGCGCGTCGCGGTGCGCCTCGAGCGCGGCGACGACTACGTCGCGCAGTGGCTCGTGGTGGCGCGCACGATCCGCGAGGTGATCGACGCCGGGATGATCCACGTGTGGCCGCGTCCGCTCGCGGGCGTACCGATCCCGACCGCGGGCATGGTGCGTCGCGCGCTCGACACCGTGCTCCCCGACGATCGCGCGCTCGTGATGGTGATCTGGAGCGGCAGCACGCCGTGGACGGGCGTGGTGCTGCGGCGCCGGCGCGGCGAGATCGATCTCGTCGCGGGGCCCGATCTGATCGCGCGCTGGAGCGGGCCGCTCGGCGGTGACTGGCGGCGCGATCATCGCTTCGTGAGCGAGGGAATCGCGCGCGCCGTCGCGCCCGTGCACCTCGGGATCTATGCCGAGATCGGGTCGATCCGCAGGCTGCTGCGGAGCGCGGAGCCGGGCGCGTGGGCACGCGCGGTCGCGGTGCGCGACGTGATCGTGAGCCCGACGCCGCCGTACGTCGCGGTGGCGATCGGCGCCGATGCGGCGCGCGCGGTGGCGCAGCGGACGACGACGTGGCTCGGCGGGATCGACGCGCTCGCGTCGCTCGCGCCGGCGGTGACGTACGTGCGCGGCCGGATCTCGGAGATCGCGAGCGTGACCCAGACGCTCGGGTTCGATCCGCTGAAGCTTCTCGCCGGGTCGCTCGCTCGCTCGGAAGACGGCGACGAGAAGAACGACGAGCGCTGACGATCCGCTAGAAGTCGAGCTCGCGGCGGATCGTCGGCTCGGACGGCGTGCTCGGATCCGGCTCCTCGCCGTCGCGGGTCGCGCGACGCGCGCGGCGTCGCGGCCGGCGCGTGCTGCGCTCGGGCAGCGCCTCGTCGGTGCTCTCGGCCTCGCTCGCTTCGCCGTCGTCACCCTCTGCGGCAGCCGCGGCCTCCTCGGGCCCGGTGCTGGGCACCGCGGTCGACGGCGACGGCTCGGCGGCCTGCATCGCCGCGCTCGGCGGCGCGTCGTCGCCCGCGGCGCGCTCCTCGCCGCCCTGCATCGCGAGCCACATCGCGCCCGCACCGACGACGACGAGCAGCACGACGGCCATGACCGTCCACCGCGTGCGCGCCCGGGGCCCCTCGGGCGGCGCGAGCGTCTCGGCGAGCGTCTCGCCGCTGCGCGTGACCCCGCTCGCCGCGACCGTCGCGACCGCCCTCGCCTGCAGCCCGCTCACCCGCGAGTCGCGCGGCACCGCGGAGCTTCGCCCGGTCACGTCGGGCCCGCGCCCCACGGCGTCGAGCAGCGCGCGCCGCATCTCGCGCGCCGAGTCGAACCGCGCCTCGGGCATCGGCGACATCGCGCGCGCGATCACCGCGCAGATCTCCGGGATGTCGGGCCGCATCGAGAGCAGCGGCGCAGGCGTGCCGTGCGCGACGAGCTCCACGACCTTCTGCGGGTCGGGATCCTCGAAGGGCAGCACGCCCGAGAGCATCTCGTAGAGCACCACGCCGACCGCGTAGAGATCGGAGCGCGCGTCGAGCGGCTCTCCGAACGCCTGCTCCGGCGACATGTACTCGGGCGTGCCGACCACCACGCGATCCGACTCGGTCGCGATCTCGTCCGCGCCCTGCGAGATCCCGAAGTCGAGCAGGCGCGCGAACACGCCGTCGACCTCGTCGTGCGTGAGGAACACGTTCCCCGGCTTCAGATCGCGATGGACGATCCCCGCGCGGTGCACCGCGTCGAGCCCGCTGAGGAGCTGCGCGGCGATCTCGATCACCTCGTCGACCGGCACCGGCCCGCGACCGAGGCGCTGGTCGAGGGTCTCGCCCTCGAGCAGCTCCATGACCATGTAGGGCTCGCCGTTGCGGCTCGTGCCGAAGTCGATGATGTCGACGACGTGCCGGTGCCGGACCGACGCCGCGACCTTCGCCTCGCGCAAGAAGCGCTCGTTGCGCTCCTCGGGCGTCGCGCCCCACGCGTCGACGAACTTCACGGCGACGGGCCGGTTCAGCGTCACGTGCGTCGCGCGCCACACGCGCGCCATGCCGCCGCGCGCGATCGCCTCGTCGAGCCGGTATTTGCCGCCGAGGATGACGCCGGGGACGCCCACCGGCGCGCGCTCGACCTCGCTCGGCCGGATCGCGTGGATCGTCGAGCGCGTCACGCCTTGCCCTTGCCCACGCGTCGGGTCAGCGCGGCGATGCGGCGCAGCCGCACTTGCTCCTGCGGCGAGAGCGTCGCGCCGCGCGCGCCCATCGCGGCGAGGTACGTGTCGAGCCCCTGCGAGCTCGCGCGCTCGAGGTGCGGGAGCGCGTTCTGGATCGCGTCGATGCTCGCGCCGTCGATCACGAGCCGCCGCCCGGTGTGGATCTGGAAGACACGATCGAAGAAGCGCATGTCGCCCGTGCGCTCCGAGAGCGCGAGCAGCAGCTCGACGACGCGACCGAGCTCGCCTGGCATCAGCGCCTCGGACGGATCGCCGTAGCGCGCGATCACCGCGTCCATCGCGACGACCGCAGCGGAGAGATCGTCGTCCGCGAGCGCCTGCGCGATGGTGTCGAGCGGGGTCACGATCGCGCGCTGTGCGCGCGGCGTCGGACGCGTCGCGGACGCCGTACGCATCGAGCCGCGGGTCGTCGGAGCGTTGCTGCGATGCTCTCTCCGCTGGTCGACCACGAGGAACACGTGCGCGCCGATCTGCACGCGATCTCGATGGCCGAGCGCCCTGACGCCCTTCACCGGCACGTCGTTGACGCGCACGCCGTTGAGGCTCTCGAGATCGACGATCTCGAGCTCGTCGTCACCGTGACAGCGGAACGCCGCGTGACGCCGCGACACCAGACGATCGTCGAGCGCCACGTCGGCGACGGTCGCATCCCGTCCTACCACCAGCTCTCCCCCCGCGGGCAGCGCGATCTCACGATCCTGCAGTCGCAGCCGGAATCGAGCCATGACGCGGTCTTGCAATCTAATCGCAACCAGCGAAGATCGAAAGCGTGGTGACACCCCGTTGGGCACGCCTCGGTGTGGGAGGCGTGTGGCTGGCGGCCGCGCTCGCGATCGCGGTCCCTCGATCGAGCGCTGCCGCGCAGGATGCCTCGGTGCGAGACACCGCCGCGGCGAGAGCGCTCTTCCAGGAAGGCGTCGCGTGCGCGGACCGCAGCGACTGGACGTGCGCCGCCGATCGGTTCGCGCGCGCCCACGAGCTCCGAGCGTCCGCGGTGATCGCGTACAACCTCGGGCACGCGCTCGTCGAGTCGGGACGGCTCGTCGAGGGCACCGAGATCCTGCGCCGCCTGGTGCGCGACGAGAGCGTGGCCGCGAACGTGCGCGCCGATGCAGCGCGCGTGATCCGCGACGCGGAGCCGCGGATCGGACGGCTCGCCGTGCACCTGCGCGGGCCGCACGAGGACGTGGAGGTGGCGCTGGGCACGCACGAGCTGGCGTCGTCGCTGCTCGGCACCGCGGCGCCCGTCGATCCGGGCGAGCACGTGCTCGAGGCGCGGCGCGACGGCGAGATCGTCGCGAGCGCGCGCGTGCACATCGATCCCGGCGCGACCGAGGAGATCGAGCTCGAGATCCCGGCGCGCCCCGCGCGTGCCACGGCGAGCGCGATCGCCCCCGAGGCCGCGGCCCAGACCGCGTTCGACGCGACCGGCGCGCGCGACGTCGCGCCGAGCGAGGGCGGCGACGACGGAACGTGGATCGCGCTCGGCGTCGCGGGCGGCGTGCTCGTCGTCGCGGCGGCGGTGGTGGTCGGCGTCGTGCTCGCGGCGCCCGCGCAGGAGCCCGCGCCCTTCGACGGAACCCTCGGCTGGGTGGAGATCGGACGATGACGCGCGCGCTCCCGCTCGCGACCGCGGCGCTCGCCGCGGTGATGCTCGTCGCATGCAACGAGCGCCCGCTCACGCAGCTGATCGTCGTCGCCGACACCGACCTCGCGATCCCCGCGGAGGCGACCTCGGTCGAGATCGAGGTGCTCGCGCCCGACGGCACGATGCAGCGGGTCGCGGGAGAGCTCTCGGGCGACGCGGCGATCACGATCCCCGCGACGCTCGGCGTCGTGCACCGCGGCGGCGCGCTCGGCCCGGTCGCGGTGACCGCGCGAGCGCTGCACGAGGGGACCGCGATCGTCGAGCGTCGCGCGCGCGCGTTCATGGTCACGGGCCAGACGCTGGTGCTCACGCTCCATCTCGAGCGCGCGTGCGCGGGCGTGTCGTGCGCGGGCGACACGACGTGCGAGCACGGCACGTGTCGCGCGGTGCTCGTCGACGCGACCGAGCTCCAGGACTACGACGGAACCATCCCGCGGCTCGATGCCGACGGCAGCACGGGCGACGGCTGCCTTTCGGTCGAGCTCTGCAACGGCATCGACGACGACTGCGACGAGCGCATCGACGAGGGCATCGATCTGCAGACGAACGCGGCGCACTGCGGCGCGTGTGATCGCCGCTGCCCGTCGTTCGGCAACTCGACGCCCGCGTGCGTCGACGGACAGTGCGGCATCGCGTGCAGCGAGGGCTTCGGCAACTGCGACGGCGAGGTGCGGACGGGCTGCGAGACGCCGCTCGACTCGCTGACGATGTGCGGCGAGTGCGGCCGCGAGTGCACCGTCGAGCACGGCACGCCCGACTGCTTCGGCACGGTGTGCGCCGTGCAGTCGTGCGCGCCCGGCTTCCGCGACTGCGACGATCGCGTCGAGACCGGGTGCGAGCAGCGCCTCGACGATCTCGCGCACTGCGGCGCGTGCGAGGCGCGCTGCGAGCCGGCCAACGCCGCGCCGAGCTGCGCCGGCGGCACGTGCGGGTTCATCGCGTGCGCGAGCGGGTTCGCGAGCTGCGACGGCATCGCCTCGAACGGATGCGAGGCGCCGATCGACACCGTGACCGACTGCGGCGGCTGCGACGTCGAGTGCCCGATCCCGGCGAACGGGAGCCCGGCGTGCGTCGCCGGACGCTGTGCGATCGGCGCGTGCGAGAGCGGCTGGGGCGACTGCAACGGCATGCTGAGCGACGGCTGCGAGACGCCGCTCGACACGCTCGCGGACTGCGGGACGTGCGGGCGTGCCTGCGCGCTGGCGCACGCGAGCGAGACGTGCAGCACCGGCACCTGCGAGATCGTCGCGTGCGATCCGGGCTGGGGCGAGTGCGACGCGAGCATCCCGGGATGCGAGACGAGCCTCGAGACCGCGAGCCACTGCGGCGCGTGCGACGTCGCGTGCGTCGCGCCGACGCCGCTCTGCAGCGAGGTGGGCGGTGCGCGCGCGTGCCGCAGCGCGTGCGGCGCGGGCGAGACGCTCTGCGGCACCGAGTGCGCGGATCTCGCGACGAGCCTCGATCACTGCGGCGCATGCGGTCGCGCGTGCGCGCCCCCGCATGCCACCGCGCAGTGCGCGACGGGCACGTGCGGCATCGCGGCGTGCGATCCCGGCTGGGACGACTGCGACGGCGTCGTCGAGAACGGCTGCGAGACGCCGCTCGACACGCTGACCGACTGCGGCGCGTGCCACGAGCTCTGTGATCTGCCCGGCGCGAACGAGACCTGCGCCGGCGGTCGCTGCGCGATCTCGACGTGCGACCCCGGCACCGCCGACTGCGACGGCACGACGAGCACCGGCTGCGAGACGCGCATCGACACGCTGACCGACTGCGGCGGATGCGGCGTCGCGTGCGCGCTCCCGAACGCGGCGGAGTCGTGCGCGACCGGCACGTGCACGCTCGGCGCGTGCGAGCCCGGATGGGGCGACTGCAACGGCATGGCGAGCGACGGCTGCGAGACCGCGCTCGACACGCTCACGAGCTGCGGCGAGTGCCGCGCCTCGTGCGACCTGCTGCACGCGAGCGAGACGTGCGCGAGCGGCACGTGCACGATGATCGCGTGCGACCCCGAGTGGGGCGACTGCGACGCGGCGATGCCCGGGTGCGAGCAGAGCCTGCGCACGCTCGCGCACTGCGGCGCGTGCAACGCGGCGTGCGGCCCCTTCCCCAACGCGACCGCGACGTGCGCGAGCGGCGCGTGCGGGATGGCGTGCAACGCGCTCTACGGCGACTGCGATCCGGCGATGGCGGGCTGCGAGACGCGCCTCGACACGCTCACGAGCTGCGGCGCGTGCGGCGCGCGATGCACGGTGGGCCCCGACGCGATGCCGACCTGCAGCACCGGGACGTGCGCGATCGCGATGTGCACGCGCCCCGATCGTCGCGACTGCAACGGGCGCATCGACGACGGGTGCGAGACGCGCATCCTCGACAGCGAGAGCCACTGCGGCGCGTGTGGCGTGCGATGTGGCCGCGACGAGCGCTGCCGCATGGGGCGCTGCGTGGACGACTGACGATCGTTCGGCGGCGCCGAACGATCGTCGTCGCGCTTCACTGGATCCGAATGCTCGAGATCGCGCGGCGCACGTCCTCGACCTCCTCGTCGAAGACCTCGCGACGCCCGCCGGCCTCGACCACGGTCACGCGACCGGGCCGCACGAACACCGTGATCCAGTACGCGTAGGGGCGGCCGTTCTCGTCGCGACCGAAGCGCATCTGGTGCCCGGTGTCGCCGCTCGCGGCGCGGATGTCTTCCTCCTCGAGCAGCGCGTAGCCGCCGGCGCGTCGCAGGCGGTTGCGGATGGCCTCGACCCAGAAGTCGCGGGTGCCGCGGCGCGGATCGTCGATCTCGCGCACCGCGATCACGACTCCGTCGGCGGTGGTCGCGCGCATCGCGTAGCCGCGCTGCTGCTGCACGCCTTCGTCGAGCGAGACGAAGTCGTCGGGCGTGTCGATGCCGAAGTGCGGGCCACACGCGCCGAGCGCGAGCGAGAGCGCGAGCAGGAACGTCCTCGTCGTCGTGGTCATCGATCGCCTCATCGCAGGTCCAGGAGGGTCGCGAGGCCGAGCTGATCGAGCCACGCGAAGGGAAGCTGGAAGATGTCGGGCTGGCCCACGAGCTCGCGCGGGCGCGACCGGAAGAGCACGGTGATCGTCGAGAACGCGATGCGATCCGCGAGGAAGCGCTGGCGGCCGCGCAGGCGCTCGAGCTCCTCGGTGATGCGCTGCAGCTGCTGCTCGACCTGCAGCGCGTCCTCGACGGTCTGCGCCTGCGCGAGCAGCGTCTCGACGCGACGGCGCATCGCCTCGAGGTTGCGGATGCGGATGTCGACGTCGTGGAACTCCTCGCTCACGTCCTGCGCCTGCACCTCGCGGTGCTCGACGTCGCCCGCTTGCTCGACGTGCTCGATCAGCGCGTGGAAGCGCGGCGCGGGCACGCGCACCACGAGGCGATCGTCGGCCTGCGTGAACACGAACCCGCCGAGCTCGCGCGCCGCGGCGACGATGCGCTCCTGGCTCTCCGCGACCTCGTAGACCGCGAGGTGCATGACCGCGGTGTAGATGAGCAGCGGGCCCGAGGTGTCGACGGCGTCGGTCGCGGTCTGCGCGGCTTGCGCCTGGGCCTGCTCGCGCGGCGTGGTGCTCGCGGTCGGCGGCGTCGGACGCGGGGCCGCCTGCGCGATCATCGGCCGCTCTTCGGTGCGCGCCGCCGCGACGTGATCGGACGAGGGCTGCGCGGCGGGCGCACGGCGCGCGGTGGCCGACTGCGCGTGGACCTCGATCGATCGCTCCTCGGGCTCACCCTCGTCCGACGACGCGACCGACGCGCCGGAGCTGTCCGTGCTGCCGTACGCGTCGAACGACGCCGCAGATCGTTCTCGCCAGACGTCGTCGTATCCGACCCCGCCGCCGCTGCCGTACGTCGTCGCCGTCGTGTCGGCCGAGCTCGCGTAGCCGCGGCTCGGCGCGCCGCATCCCGCGCCCATCGCGCCCGCGACCAGGAGCGCCGCCGCGGCTGCGAGTGGAGCGCCGCACCATCGTCTCTCTCTCATGCTCTTCCTCCCGCGCTCCGGCTCACTCCAGGAACGCGCTGACGTCGGTCTCGCTGATGCGCTCGGGCGCGCTCGGGTCGATCACGATCACGCGCGCAGCGTCGATCGCGATCGTCACGCGATCCCCGAGCGCGAGCGCCGGGCCGAGCTCGGGTCGTGCGCGCAGCAGCGCGAAGTAGCCCTCGCTGCCCCAGCGCATCCGCAGCTCGCGCCGCCCCGCGCGATAGCGCGAGTCGACCCACATCCCGTCGCGACGCACGAACGCGCGACCGAGCACGAACCGCGCGTCCTGCGCCGCGAGCGCCGCGGCCTGCTCCGCGCCACGCAGATCACGCAGGCGCGCCGAGAGACGACGGCCGCTCTCGCCGCGTCCGCCTTCGGGCGCCATCGACGCCGCGCCGCCGCCGCCGCCGCCGCCGCCGCCCGAGCTCGTCGTCTGGGGTGCGCGCGCGGCCGTCGCGTCGGCGAAGCGCTCGAAGTCGGCCTGCGCCTCGCTGACCGGTGCGGGCTCGTCCATCGGGCGCAGCGGGCGCGCGTCGGGCACCGGCGCGATGCCGCGGGGGATCTCCACGTCCTCCGCGACGAGATAGCTCGTGTACGGCGTGACCAGCCCGAACTGTCGCGCGAGGCGCACGACCTCCTCGCGCAGCTCGGGCCGCTCGCCGTTCAGACGGATCTCGTCGAGCAACGTCGCGACCTTCCGCGTCGCCCACACGCGCGGCAGGAAGTCGTTGCGCGTCTCGGCGCTCGGCATCGTGACCGGGAACTCGAGCCGCAGCGGCGTCGCGCCGCCGACACGTCCTTCGAGCACCACCTGCACGGCGCCCTCCCCGCGATACCGCCCGACCACGAGCAGCTGATCGCCGCGATAGAGGTGCCCGAGATCGCGCGGGTACACGTCGAACGCGGACGCGCCGGGCAGCGAGAGGTGAAGGTCCGCGAGCACCGGGTACGCGATGCGGTCGTACAACGTCGAGAGCCGCTGCTGGAGCTCGGCGCCGTCCTCGCCGCGCACGTAGTCCGACGTGCCGCCGCTGCCGACCGCGAGCGCGTCGAGGAACGTGGTGTTCACGTCGTCGCCGACGCCGAACACGAAGAGCCGCGTGCTCGCGCCCGTGGTCGCCGTGGTGCGCGCCGTCACCTCGCGCACGATCGTCGCAGGATCGGTCTCGCCGACGGTCGGCATGCCGTCGGTGAGGAACACGATCATGCGCGGAGTCGCGGTCGTGGGCGCGCGGGTGCGCAGCGCCTCGTCGAGCGCGCCGTGGATCGCGGTGCCGCCCGCGGCGACGAAGCGGCTCGCGAAGCGTCGCGCCGACGCGACGTTCGCCGGGGTCGCGGGCATCGACGCGCCGCGATCGAAGAGCAGCTCGACGTCGGTCGAGAAGCGCACGACCTGGAAGCGATCGTTCGGGCCGAGACGCGCGAGCATGTGATCGAGCGCGGCCCGGGCGCGCGCGATCTTGTCGCCGGTCATCGAGCCCGACGTGTCGAAGACGAAGATCACTTCCTTGCTCGCGAGCTCGTGCTCGGTGAGCGCGGTGCGCGGCGCGATCATCGCGAGGAAGTAGCCGTCGTCTCCGCCTGCGCGGTGCGACAGCAGCGAGAGCCCGACGTCTCCGTCCGCGACCGCGTAGTAGAGGTCGAAGTCCTGATCGAGCGCGACGCGATGGCCTTCGTAGGACGCGAGCGCGCGCTGGTCGCCCTCGCGCGCGATCGCGAGCGCGTGGGTCGGCGAGTAGACGGCGCGCACCGGCGTGCGCGAGACGATCTCCGCGGTGATCGTGAGGTCCTCGAGCGTGCGCGCCGCGCGCCCCGCGGTGCGCAGCGGATAGCGGTAGTGCACGACGCCGCCGTGGTACTCGAGCGTCTGCGTGAAGCGCAGCTCGATGCGCTGCTCGCTGTTCGGCGCGATCGGGAAGACGCGCGCGCGGAACAGGTTGCCGCCGATCTGCTCGACGAGGCCGGGATCGCGCATGCGCGCGACGATCTGCTCGTACACCGCGCGCGCCTGCGCCGACTCGAGGAGCTCGCCGCGCTGCGGCCGGCCGTCGACCCACATCGTGAAGCCGCTCACCGTCGCGCCCGGCGGGAGCGGGAAGACGTACGTCGCCTCGAGGGTCTCGCCCGACTGGTTGAGGAACACCTGCTCGACGCGCGTCTCCGCGATCCGCTCGCGCACGCTGATCGACACTCGGTGATGTCGGATCGCGAGGGGCTCGATCTCGGGGCGTGTCGGGAGCAGCACGCCGATCGCGTGGGCGCGTCCCTGCGCGGCGAACGTGACCAGGAGCGCGGCGAGCGAGGCGAGCAGCGATCGGCGCATGGACGGCCTCGGACGCGCGAGCGCGGCGCGCGATCTGACTCTCGTTCTCGAATTGCGTCGGGTGCGATGCGAAAATCGGCTCGCCCGCTCCGGCCCTCCCGTCCGCGTGCTCCGCACGCTCCCGTCCGGGCCTCCGCCAGCGAGCCCTCCGGTTGATGCGAAAATCTTGACGGGTGCACAGGCGTCACGTAATCGTTTGTCGCACCTGCCCAGGTGAACAGCGCGCGGGCAGTGGAGGCCCTCGATGAACAAGCTCACCGATCGTCAGCGGATGGTGCTCGAGTACATCTGCGAGTCGATCCAGGACCGCGGGTACCCGCCGACGCTTCGCGAGATCGGGCTGAAGCTCGGCATCCGCAGCACGAACGGCGTGAACGATCACCTCCGCGCGCTCGAGCGGAAGGGCTATCTCACGCGCGAGGACATGAAGTCGCGCACGCTGCGTCCGACCGACACGACGCTGCGCATCGTGGGACGTGGCGCGTCGAGCATCTCGAGCACGCGCGAGGAGCACGAGCTCGTCGACGTCGAGACGACGCGCGAGGCCGAGGCCGCGAACGACGACATGATCGAGATCCCGATCCTCGGTCGCGTCGCAGCGGGCCTCCCGATCGAGGCGATCGAGCACCACGGCGGCGACACGGTGCGCATCGATCGGATGCTGCTCGGGCGCGGTGCGCGCGGCGGTGACGTGTTCGGCCTGCGCATCCAGGGCGAGTCGATGATCGAGGCCGGCATCCACGACGGCGACTACGTCTTCGTGCGCAAGCAGGCGCAGGCCGCGCGCGGGACGATCGTGATCGCGATGGTCGGCGACGAAGCGACCTGCAAGTACTTCTACCCGGAGTCGACGCACATCCGGCTCGAGCCGGCGAACGCGTCGATCGCGCCAATCCTCGTGCCGAAGAGCGAGTGGCGCGAGACGCAGATCCTGGGCGTCGTCGTCGGCGTGTTCCGGAAGATCTGATCGGACGACCGGCGCAATCAGAACGGGCGCTCTCGGAGATCGAGGGCGCGACGCACGAGATCCTGCACCGCACCTCGGACGCGATCGTTGAGGTGCGCGACGGCGATCGGGTCGTCGGGGTCCGCGTCGTCGAGGTGGATCGGCTCGCCGCAGAGGATCACCCAGCGGCTCGGGAGCGGGACGAGCCCGACCGGGCCGAGCCACGGGAACGTGGGCGTGATCGGCAGGAACGGGAGGCCGACGAGGCGCGCGAGCGCGCCGGTGCGGAAGAGCAGCGGGTGCGCTTCCTCGCTGCCGACGATCGCGGTCGGGACGATCGGCGTGCGGGTGCGGAGCGCGAGCTTCACGTAGCCGCCGCGGCCGAATCGTTGGAGCTCATACCTTTTGCCGAAGGGCTTGCCGAGGCCCTTCTCGCCCTCGGGGAAGACCGCGACGAGCATGTCGCGCGCGAGCATGCGCTCCGCGTTCTCGGGGCACGCGCGCACGGCGCCGACGCGGTTCACGAACGCGCCCAGGAACGGCGCGTGCGCGACGAAGTCCTCGGCGAGCCAGCGCAGCTCGCGGCGCGACGGATGATCGAGGCGCATCGCGGTGCGCAGCATCAGGCCGTCCCACGGCAGCGCGCCGCCGTGGTTCGCGACGACGAGGCAGCGGCCGCTCTCGGGCACGTGATCGAGGCCGCGCGCGAGCACGCGGAACCAGCTGCGGTAGATGCGATCGAAGAGCGGCAGGAAGCGCGTTTCGTAGGTGCGATCGAGGCCGAGCTCGTCGATGTCGTCGCTCCGGTCGCGCAGGCCGAGGCGGCCCCACTGGCGCACGTAGTAGCCGGGGCGCAGGAGCTCGCGCGCGAGGCCGGGCGCGTCCGGCGTGTCGGTCGTCCCGCCGAGGTGCGCGGCGACCTGGGCGAAGGCCTCGACAGCGCGGCGGCGCGCGGCGCGATCGTCGGTGGAGGCTGCGTCGTCGAGGAAGCGATCGAGGGTCTGCTCGATCGCGTAGAGATCGTCTTCGACGGAGTCGCGGTCGGGGTCCGGGTTGGGCTCGGGCTGAGGGAGCGGAGACGGGTCGGGTGACGCGATCGCGGCGTCGGGGGTCGCGGGGATCGACTCGACGGTCGCGGCTTCTTCCTCTGCGCCCGCGAGCGGCGGCTGCGAGGCGCGCAGCGGCAGGGTCGCGCGAGCGGCCGGGCGGACGCGCTCCGGACGCGGCGCCGCGAGGGTGCCGGGCGAGCTCGGCTCGAGGCGCACCGGGGGCGCGGGCTGGGGCGTCGAGCGCGGAGCGCGGGTGTCCGCGTTGGGGATCGCGGGCGGGAGCGGGAGCGTGGAGCGACGTACCGAGGGGCGGGCGACGCGCTCGGTGGGCGTGGGCGCTTCGTTCGCGGGCTCGGGAACGGGCGGCGCGGGCTTCGGTGCGATGACGCGATCGTCGATGCGCGCAGGGCGAGCCGACGCGCGACGAGGCTTCGATACGTCCGCCGTCGACTCGCGCTCGGGCGCCGGGCGCTCGGGGCGCGTCGACTTGCGCCGGGGCGGCTCGCTCGCGGCGGAGCGCGAGGAGGTGCGACGAGCGTCGGGCGCGCTCGTCGTCGCGCGACCCGCGTCGCCCTCGCTCGAGGCGGGGCGCGCCGAGGCGCGGCGCTTCTCCGGCGCGTCCGCGGCGGGGCGCGTCGAGACGCGGCGCTTCTCGGGCGCGCTCTCCACAGGGCCCGAGATCGCAGGGCGCGACGATGCCGGGCGCGACGATGCCGGGCGCGACGATGCGCGACGCGCGCTCGGCGCGGCTTTCGACTCGGGCGAGATCGTGCGACGCACGGCGGGCTTCGCCTCCTGCGATGCGCGACGCACCTCCGGCTTCGCCTTCGAGGGCTTCTTCGTCTTCCCGCGCGCCTTCTGCTGCTTCGGGGCCACGAACGGCCGCCGCGGGCGCTCGAGCTCGTCGTCGTCGCTCACGCGATCGCCTCGCGGATCAGCCTCGCCTCGCGCAGGCGCAGCGCGCCGCCGAAGTCGAGCACGGCCTCGCGCGTCGTGTACGCGGGCTCGAAGCCCAGCGCGTCGCGCGCCTGCGTCGTGTCGGCGACGCAGAGATATCGCAGGTAGTCGACGAAGGGCGCGGGGGCCTCGTTCATGCCGCTCATCCACAGCAGCGCCGTCGCGCGACGCAGCAGCGGGCCCGGCAGCGGCGTCCCGATGCGCCCCGCGAGCTTGATGATCGTCGTGATCGGGAGGACGCCCTCCCCTGCGACGTTGAACGTGCCCGGCACGTCGACGTCGATCGCGGTCTTCAGCGCCGCGATCGCGTCGGCCTCGTGGAGCAGCTGCACGAGCGGATCGAACCCGAGCAGCGTCGGTACGAAGCGTCGCGAGAGCCACCGCGTCAGCCAGCTGCGCACCGTCGGACCGAGCACCGGCGCGAGCCGGACGATCGTCACGCGCGCGCCGGTCTCGCTCGCGAAGCGCGTGAGCTGCGCCTCCGCGTCGATCTTGTCGGAGAGGAATCGACAGCCCTCGATGCCGCGCAGCGACGCGCCCTCGAACAAGAAGTTCGGGTTCGATCGGTGCGGCCCGTAGAGCATCGTCTGCGACGCCGCGACGATGCGCGGAACGCCTGCTTCGCGAGCCGCCACGAGCAGGTGCATCGTGCCGACGCTCTCGAGCTCGTGCGCCCATCCTTCGGCGGTCGTCGGGCTCGACAGGAACGCGAGGTGGACGAGCACGTCGACCTGCTCGGCGCGCAGGATCTCGGAGGCGCGCGCAGCCGCGGTCGGCTGCGTGAGATCGACGCGGTACGAGCGCGTCTTGCGCCCCGCGGTGCGTGGTGTCGCGATGTCGAGCACCACGATGCGCGCGATCGTGTCGTCCTCCTCGAGCACGCCGATCAGGTTGCGCCCGAGGAACGAGCACGCGCCGGTGATCGCGACGGTGCGTCCACCACGCGGCGGGATCGCGCGCAGCGAGCCCCCGCGCGCGCCGCCGTGCGGGGCACCGCTGTCACGGCCGTGGGGCGGCATGCATTCGTGCGTGCCGAGCTGCACGCGGGGAGCCTAGGTTGCGCGCGTCGCGTGCGTCAACGAGTGCGATTCCCTCGGTCTGCTAGTCTGCGCGCCGTTCCCGGATGGTCTCGCGTCGCACCCCGCCGCCGCCCCCGTCGCACGCTCGCACCTGGGCCGCGATCGCGATCTGCGCCGCGGTCTACCTCTACGCGTTCCCGTACCAGCCCGAGGTCAACAACCCCAACGAGAACGTGCGGTTCTTCATGACCGCCGCGATCGTGGACGAGGGCACGTACGCGATCGACGCGATCCGCGCGCGCTGGGGCTGGGTGAACGACGCCGCGCTCTACGAAGGGCACGTCTACAGCGTGAAGGCGCCGGGCACGAGCCTCATGGGCGTGCCCGGGTACTGGCTCTATCGGCGCTGGTGCGATCTGCGCGAGGCGCCGCTCGATCGCACCACCGCGCTCTGGGTCGTGCGCATGACCGCGTCGGCGCTGCCGATGCTGGTGTTCCTCTTCTTCTTCCATCGCTGGTTGGCGCGACGTGGCGCGCCACCCGTGGTGCGCGACGGAGTGTTCCTCTCGGTCGCGCTCGGCTCGCTGCTGCTCGCGTACGCGACGATGTTCGTGTCGCACGCGACGAGCGCGGCCGCTGCGTTCGGCGCGTTCATGCTGCTCGAGCGCGCGCGTCACGCGCAGCGCATCTCGTTCGGCGGTGCGTGGCTCGCGGGGCTCCTCGCCGCGATGTGCACCGCGCTCGAGTATCCCGGCTTCGTCGCCACCGCGGTGCTGTGCGTCTACGCGCTGATCTGCGTGCGGCCGTGGCATCGACTGGTGCCCTTCGCGCTCGGCGCGATCCTGCCGACGCTCGCGGTGCTGCACTTCCACTGGCGCGCGTTCGGGGACCCGCTGACGCCCGGACACCGCTACCTCGAGCACGCTGCGTTCCGCGAGCTCGCGAACGAAGGCTTCTTCGGCGCGAGCGAGTTCTCGAGCGACGCGGCGGGCGGTCTGCTCTTCGATCTCGGCTACGGGCTCTTCCCGCTCACGCCGGTGCTGCTGCTCGCGTTCTTCGGGTTCCCGCGGCTGCTCGCGCGGCGTCGCACGCGCATCGACGCGATCGTCGCGCTCGCGATCCCGCTCGGCACGTGGGGCCTCATCTGCTTCATGAACAACTGGCGCGGCGGGTGGACCGTCGGGCCGCGCTATCTCGCGCTCGCGCTGCCCTTCGTCGCGTGGGGCGCGCTCGAGGGCGGGGCGTGGATGGCGCGCTCGCTCCCGCGCGTGACCGGTGCGCTCGTCGTCGGCGCGACCGGCGCGGCGTTCCTCGCGTCGGGCGGACCGAGCATCTACTACCCGCACCTGCCCGAAGCGTTCACGCGACCGGTGCCGCAGCTCGTGCGCTGGCTCGTGCGCCACGACTTCGCGCCGTACAACGCCGGGAGCTGGATCGCGCAGCAGCTCGGCGACGAGCTGTGGGGCACGCGCTCGATGGTGCCGCTCTTCGTGCTCGCGCTGCTCGCGCTCGTGTGGATCGCGTGGGCGCAGCGTCGCCTCACGGATCGACTGCTCGTACTGATCGGCGCGTCGTTCTTCGGGTCGACGTTCCTCGCGCCGATCGTCGCCGACGATCCGAACGCGACCGGCGCGCCCGACGCGCTCGCGTACGTGGTGCGGTTCTGGGAGCCCGAGGGCCACGACGTCGCGGCGCGCCTCGAGCAGCGCACCGAGAGCGGCGATGCGACGCCCGAGGACTGGGCGCGCCTCGTGCGCACCTACGAAGAAGAAGGTCGGCGCAGCGAGGCGCGCAGCGCCGAGCGGCGGGCGCGCAGCGCTGCGGGCCTCGGCGCGTCGCGCTGAGATGCGCGCAGCGTTCGCATGGTGCGCGCTCGTCGTCGTGCTCTGCGCGAGCGCGCCGGCGCGCGCACAATTCGGCGCGCGTGCCGAGATCGAGCGGCCGATCGCGGCGGGCAGCGAGCTCGATCCGACCTCGAGCGCGACGACGATCGAGCTCGAGGATCGTCCGCGCGCGCTCGAGACCACCGACGAGGTGCTGCTCGAGGTCCCGGGCGCGCGCCGACGTCGCAGCGCGGGGTACGGCGGGTTCACGTCGCTCTCGCTGCGCGGCGCCGAGGCCGAGCACACGACCGTGATGATCGGGGACGTGCCGCTCTCCACCGCGGACGGGAGCGCGGTCGATCTCTCGACGCTGCCGCCGTGGCTCTTCGAGCGCGTCGAGGTGCATCGCGGAGGCGCGCCGGTGTGGCTCGGCGCGGGCGCGATCGGTGGCGTGCTGCGGCTCGTTCCACGTCGCGCGCGCGGCACGCGCCTCGAGGCGGTGGGCGGTGGCGGCTCGTTCGATCTCGCGCAGGGCCGGCTCGGCGCGAGCGTCGACGGCGCGTCGTTCTCG
This sequence comes from Sandaracinus amylolyticus, assembly GCF_000737325.1. NCBI lineage: Bacteria > Pseudomonadati > Myxococcota > Polyangiales > Sandaracinaceae > Sandaracinus > Sandaracinus amylolyticus. Next base: position 3,645,490 of record NZ_CP011125.1, on the reverse strand, counting down.
TGGGCGACCACGCTCGGCCTCACGCACTCGGGCGGCGCGTACCCGATCACGATCGACACGCGACCGCTCGAGCCGGGCGGCATCGAGCCGCGCACCCAGACCAACGCGCAGCTCCTCGAGGGCGCGGGGCTGATGCACGCACGGCTGCGCGCCGGCGACGCGACGCTCTCGTTCATCGGCCTCGGGCTCGCACGCACGGGAGGAATCCCGCCGCCGGTCACGCGCTGGACGCCCACGTCGGCCGCGCGCCGCCGTCACCTGCGCACGCTGTTCGCGGTGGCGAGCGAGTGGCTCGAGGGAGGACGTCCTCCCGAGCAAGCCGATCTCGCGGCGTGGCGCCTCCAGCTCGTCGCGTCGATCGCGCTCGATCGGCGCTCGCTGAGCGATCCCTACGCGCAGTACGGACAAGTGCGTCGCGAGACCGATCAGACCGTGACGCGCTCGTCGCTGCGCGCGGCGGGCACGCTGCGTCTCGCGGAGTGGATCGACACCACGCTCGTCGTGATGGGCGCGCACGAGACCTTCGCGCCCGAGGACGCGCTCGCGCGCACCGCGCTCGGCTCGTCACGGCGCGACTCCGGCGTCGCCGCGCTCGAGGCGCGCGTGCACGGGCGCATCGATCGCACCATGCGCTGGGAGCTGCGGCCCTCGGCACGCATCGAGGTGATCGACTCCGCGCTCGCCGAGATCCGCGCCGGGAGCGAGCACCTGCGCACCTCGCGCCTCGACGCGCTGCCCACCGCGCGGCTCGGCGCGGCGCTCGAGCTGGTGCCCGGCATCGCGCTCGCGGGCTCGTTCTCGACCGGCGTGCGCGCGCCGTCGTTCGTCGATCTCTTCGGCGACGGCGCGCTGATCTCGGGCAACACCTCGCTGCGTCCCGAGGAGTCGACCGGCGGCGATCTCGGCGTGGTCGCACGGGGACGCATCGCGGGGCTCGAGGGCTTCGCGGAGCTGCGCGGGTTCGGGCTGTGGATGCGCGATCTGATCCGGTACGTGCGGACCGACGCGAACCAGTGGACGCCGCAGAACGTCGCCGAGGCGTGGACCGCGGGGATCGAAGCGAGCACGAACGTGCGCTTCGAGCGCGTCGTCGGGCTCGCGTCGGCGCTCACGTGGGTGGAGTCGCAGGATCGCTCGCTCGCGCGTGCCCTGCCCTTCCGGCCGCGCTTCACGGGCTACGCGCGCCTCGACGCGACGTTCGATCTGCCCGCGCCGCTCGCATCGGTGAGCGCGTGGATCGACGGTGAGTACGTCGGCGAGACGTACGACACGCCCGAGAACGACGTGCCGATCCCCGAGGTCGCGCGCTTCGGCGTGGGCGCGTCGCTCTCGATGTGGGAAGGCGCGCTGCGCGCGGACGTGATCGTGCGCGACGTGTTCGACGCGCGTGGACGCGACGCGCTGCTGCGCCCGCTCCCGGGGCGCTCGTTCGCGCTGCAGATCTCGGTCAGGACAGAGTGAGTCCATGCCGGAGTGCTCGTCCCGCGGGGCCGGACGGGAGCGCGCGGAGCGCGCGGACGATAGGACCTGCGGGCGAGCCGATCGTCTGCCGGAGTGCTCGTCCCGCGGGGCCGGACGGGAGCGCGCGGAGCGCGCGGACGATAGGACCTGCGGGCGAGCCGATCGTCTGCCGGAGTGCTCGTCCCGCGGGGCCGGACGGGAGCGCGCGGAGCGCGCGGACGATACGACCTGCGGGCGAGCCGATCTTTCGACAGTCTTGCGCCCATGAGGCCGAAGGCATGGGTGAGCTGGTCGAGTGGCAAGGACGCCGCGTGGGCGCTGCACGTGGCGCAGGCTTCGGGTGAGCTCGACGTCGTCGGGCTGCTGACGACCACCAACGAGCACTTCGATCGCGTCGCGATGCACGGCGTGCGTCGTGATCTCCTGATCGCACAGGCCGAAGCCACGGGCCTTCCGGTGCACGTCGTTCCGCTGCCCTGGCCCTGCTCCAACGACGACTACGAGGCGCGCATGCGCGCCGCGCTCGACGTCGCGCGCAGCGCGGGCGTGACCCACGTGATCTTCGGCGATCTCTTCCTCGAGGACGTGCGCCGCTATCGCGAGAGCCGCCTCGCTGGCACCGGCATCACGCCGGTCTTCCCGCTCTGGGGCGTGCCCACCGCGCAGCTCGCGCGCGACATGGTGAGCGCGGGCGTGCGCGCGCACATCGTCACGCTCGATCCGCGCAAGGTGCCGCGCGAGCTCGCAGGGCGCGTGCTCGATCACGCGCTGCTCGACGCGCTGCCCGAGGGCGTCGATCCGTGCGGCGAGAACGGCGAGACCCACACGTTCGTGTCCGCGGGCCCGATGCTCCGGCGCGCGCTGCCGGTGCGCGCGGGCGAGGTCGTGGAGCGCGACGGATTCGTCTACGCCGATCTGATGCTCGATCAGGGCTCGCAGCCGATCCCGTCGTGATCGCGATCGAAGCGGTGCGGATCGGGATCGAGCACGCGGAAGCCGCGCTCCTCGACGTCGCCGCAGTCGAGATCGGGCGGCGCGGGCGGGATGCACACGTCGGGGTACGCGGGCTCGCACGCGTCCTGCGCGGGCACGCTCGACGTGACGCCGAGCGCGATCGAGAGCGCGAGCACGAGGTGTTTGCTCGTTCGCAGACCGATCACTGCGAAGTGCCGCATGCGCTCACGAGCCTATCCGATCAGCGCACGATCCCGATCACGGCCGCGATCAGCGACACCACCAGCACGAGGTGGGTGAGCCGCATGCACCACGCATCGCCGATGCGCGCGCGCATCCGACCGCCGAGCACGTTGCCCGCGAGGATGCCGCTGCCCAGCGCGAGCGAGACCGCGAGGGCGGCGCCACCGAACAAGCCCGCGAGCCCGTAGCCGGTGATGCGCCCGACGTGCATCGTCGCGGCGACCGCCGACGACGTCGCGATCAGCGCCTCGCCCGCGAGCCCACCCGCGACGAGCAGCGGCGACACCAGGATGCCCGCGCCCGATCCCGCGGCGACCATCCCCGCGCCGAACGCGAACGGCAGGTACGCGCGCGCCGAGGGCTTCCACTCGAGCATCCCGGCAGCGCGTGCGAGCGCGAGCGCGGTGACCATCACGAGCAGCACCTGGATCGCGACGTCGGGCAGGCGCGCCGAGACGAGCCCGCCGACGAGCGCGCCGGGGAGCGCGCCGACGAGGAACGTGATCGCCACGCCGCGATCGATCGCGTGGCGATAGAGCCACGAGCGGTGGAGGTTGCCGGCGAGCAGCGCGGGCGCGGTGGTCGCGAGCGCCGCGTGCGGCCCGAGCGCGAGCGACATCGTGACGACGAGCAGCACGCCGCCGCCCATGCCCGCGATCGTCGAGAGCGCGCCCGCGCCGATCCCTCCGAGCACCAGGAGAATCGCATCGAGAGTGTCCATCGACGCTCACGGTGGGCGTGAGCGGTCGATACATCCAATCGATAGATTCTGGGCTTACGATAAAGAACGCTGATGATCGACGAGCTCGCCCACTTCCTCCTGATCGCGGAGCACGGGACCTTCACCGAGGCCGCGCGGCACGCGCACCTCACGCAGCCCGCGCTCAGCGCGTCGATCCGACGGCTCGAGGAGCGCGTGGGCGCTCGACTGCTCTCGCGCGGACGACACGGCGCGACGCTGACCGCGTCGGGCACCGCGTTCCTGCCGCGCGCCCGCGCGACGATCGCGGCCTTCGAGGACGGTCGCCGCGCCGCGCGCGAGATCGAGGGGCTCGAGGCCGGCGAGGTGCGGCTCGGCGCGGGCGCGACGGTGTGCACGTACCTGTTGCCGCCGATCGTCGCCGCGTTCCGGCGCGCGCACCCGGGCATCACGTTCGTGCTGCGCGAGTCCACGACCGACGAGGCGCTCGACGGGCTCGCGCGCGGGCACCTCGATCTCGCGATCGTGACGACCAAGGGCGGCGAGCGCTGGATGACCGACGAGCTCGTGCTCATCGCCGCGCCCGGGACGTGCGATCCGCTGAGCGCGCCGTTCGTGACGTTCCGTCCGGGCGCGACCACGCGACAGCTCGTCGAGAAGAGCTTCCCCGACGCGCGCATCGTGATGGAGCTCGGATCGATCGCTGCGGTGAAGGAGAACGTGCGCGCCGGCGTGGGCGTCGCCCTCGTGAGCCGACACGCGGTCGAAGACGACGTCGCGCGCGGGCGCCTCGTGATCGTCGACGACCGGCGCACCCCGATCGCGCGGCCGCTGCGCATCGTGCACCGCGGGCTCGATCGCCTTCCTCCCGCGGCCGCCGCGCTCCGCGCGATGTTGCTCGAGCGCGTGCGCCGGAAGCGCTGACCGCTCACCTCACCGGACGGACGGCTCGCGCCCCACCCGCGTGCGCTCACGACCGCGTGCTGGACGGCGATACGGCGCAGCGCTAGTCCCGGTGCCGATGCGGAACGGCAACGGGAGCGGCGTCTCGATGATCGAGGGCTGGGGCGGGATCGGCGTGCCGGGGCGCGAGCTCCGCTCGGAGAACCTGGAGCGCGTGACCGAGCGCGCAGTGCTCAGCCGAGGCCTCGGTCGCTCGTACGGCGACAGCTCGCTCCCGCCTGCGAGCGTGGGCGAGGTCGTCAACACGACGCTCGCCGATCGGCTCCTCGCGTTCGACGAGGAGACGGGCCTGATGCGCGCCGAGGCGGGGCTCTCGCTGCTCGCGCTGAACCGCATCTTCCTGCCGCGCGGATGGTTCGTGCCGGTCACGCCGGGCACGCAGTTCGTCACGCTCGGCGGGATGGTCGCGAGCGACGTGCACGGCAAGGAGCACCACGTGCGTGGCTGCTTCGGCGAGCACGTCACGCGGCTCAAGATGCGCGTCGCGGACGGTCGCGTGCTGTGGTGCAGCGACGAGCAGCACCAGGATCTCTTCCGCGCGACGATCGGCGGCATGGGCCTCACCGGGCACATCCTCGAGGTCGAGGTGCGGATGATGCGCATCCCGACCGCGTGGATCCTCCAGGAGAGCCGCCGCGTCGACGACATCGACGAGTTCATCGCGCGCCTCAAGGACGCGTCGCATCGCCTGCCTGCGACGATGGGCTGGATCGACCTGCTGACGCGCGGGAAGAACATGGGCCGCGGCACGCTGATGGCGGGCGACTTCGCGTCGGCGGACGTCGCGCCGAAGCGCTTCCCGAAGCCGCTGCCGCGCGTGACGATGCCGTTCGAGCTGCCGTCGTGGACGGTGGATCGCTGGTCGGTCCGCGCGTTCAACACGGCGTACTACTGGAAGCACCTGCCGCGCGAGATGCACGGCATCGTGCACTGGGAGACGTTCTTCTATCCGCTCGACATGATCCGGCACTGGAACCGGATGTACGGCGCGCGCGGGTTCACCCAGTACCAGTGCGTGCTCCCGGACTCGGCGGGCCCGAGCGCGCCGCGTCGCCTCCTCGAGATCCTCACGTCCCGCGGCGGCGCGTCGATGCTCTGCGTGATCAAGAATTGCGGGCCCGAGGGCAAGGGCATCCTCTCGTTCCCGATGCCCGGCACGTCGATCGCGCTCGACATCCCGGTGCGCGACGACACGCAGCAGCTCGTGGACGCGCTCAACGAGTTCGTGCTGCGCGAGGGCGGGCGCATCTACCTGACGAAGGATCAGTTCACCCGCCCCGAGCACTTCCGCGCGATGGAGCCGCGCCTGCCGAAGTTCCAGGAGATCCGCGCGAAGTGGGATCCCGAGCAGCGCATCCGCAGCGCGCAGTCCGTTCGTCTGTTCGGCGACAAGCCCTGAAGGAACGAGAGATGGCGATGGATCAAGGAGCGCGCGGACCGAAGCGCGTCGTGGTGCTGGGCGCGACGAGCGGCATGGGGCGCGCGCTGGCGCGACGGATGGCGGCGCGTGGCGATCGACTGCACGTGCTCGGCATCGGCGACGACGAGCTCGCGCGCAGCGTGGCGGACCTCGAGATCCGCGCGGGCGTGCGCTCGGGATCGATCGGATGGTCGCGTTGTGATCTCGAGAAGCCGGAGACGTTCGCGGGCGCGCTCGAGGAGGCGGAGCGCAAGCTCGGCGGGCTCGACGTGGTGGTGGTGACCGCGGCGATGTTCGCGGCGCAGGCGGACCTCGAGAGCGATCCGAAGCTGACGCAGCGGCTCCTGACGATCGACTTCACGAACACCGTGCTGTTCTGCGAGGAAGCGAAGCGTCGTCTGCTCGCGCGCGGCGGCGGCACGCTGTGCGTGTTCAGCTCGGTCGCGGGCGAGCGCGGGCGCAAGCCGGTCGCGCTCTACGGCGCGGCGAAGGCGGGGCTCACGCGGTATCTCGAGGCGATGGATCACAAGCACCACGCCGAGGGGTTGCGCGTGGTGACGGTGAAGCCGGGCTTCGTGAAGACCGGGATGACGGCGGGGCTGAAGCCGCCGCCGTTCGCCGGTGAGCCCGAGGACGTCGCGGCGCGCGTGATGCGCGCGATCGATCGCGGCACGCCCGAGGTCTACGCGCCGGTGGCGTGGGGGCCGATCATGGGCGTGATCCGGCGCCTGCCGCGCTTCGTGATGCGGCGCGTCGGGTTCTGAGGATTCGGCGGCAGGGGCCGCGCGCGGGAGAGGCTTCGGCGAGGGGCGGGGGCTCGTGAGCATACGCGCTACGAATTCCGTAGCGCACGACACTCGAGCATCCGCGCTACGAATTCCGTAGCGCACGCACGCGAGCACGCGCGCTACGAATTCCGTAGCGCTTGCGAAGCGCACCACGCCGCTGAGCGTTCTCGAGACACGCCCAGCGATCGAAGGACGGACGCTCCCGAGCACCCGCGGCGGGAGACGGGCCCTCAGCGGCCGCCGGTCGCGAGCACCCCCCGCAGCGTACTTGCGTACGTGAGGAGGGAGCGCAGCGAGCGGTGGCCGATCAGGGCCCGTATCGCGCCGCGTCGTTCCCGGTGGCGCTCCGGCTCGTGTCAGCTCTCGCCGATGCCGCGGAGGAACTCTTCGGCTTCGTGGAGCTCGCCATCCTCGATGCGCGCGCGGCGCGCCCAGAGCACGGCCTTCTGGTGGTCACCCGCGCGATGCGCGATCTGCGCCTGACGCAGGAACGCGACGGCCTTGCTCATCGGGCCCGGCGTCTTCTGCAGCGTGACGACCTTGAGCGCGTTCATCGCCGTGCCGTCGTCGCCGAGCGCCATCGCGAGCTCCGCGAGCTCGGCCGCGATCGCGCCGTTCGTCTTGTCCGACTCGAGCGCGACCTTCAGCCACTCGAGCTGCGTCTGCTGATCGCCGCTGAGGCCGGCGATGCGCGCCATGCGCAGCTGCATCATCGCGAGCGCCGGCGAGCGACGGCGACGCGACGCGCCGATCGCGTTCTGCAGCAGCTCGACCGCTTCCGCGAGCGCGCCCGCGCCGATCATCGCGTCGGAGAGCACGACGACGACGTCCTGCTCGTCCTCCTTGATCGACAGCGCCTCGCGCAGCGGATCGATCGCGCGCGCCGGATCCTGCACCTCGTACACGAGGAGCTCACCTGCGCGGCGCAGCGCGGCCCAGCGCGCCTCCACGTCGCTCGTGCCCGCCGCGTCCGCGAGGAGAATCCCCGCGAGCTCGGCCCACGCCTGCGACTGCTCGTACATCGTGCGGAGCGCGTCGCGCACGCGCCCGTCACTCGGCTGATCGTGGTGCACACGCTCGAGGCCCGGACGCGCCTCGTGCGGCGCGCCGATGCGCGTCGCGGCGTCGGCGAGCGCGAGCACCGCCTCGACCTGGGCCTCGCCCTGCTCGATCTCGACGAGGCGCGCGCAGTGACGCACGACCTCCTCGAAGCGACCGTTCACGGTGTCGATCACGCGCAGCGTGCGCAGCGCTTCGAGATCGCTCGGCTCGCGATCCGCCCACTCCGCGAGCACGTCGCGCGAGCGCGCCGGATCGCCGTTCTCTTGGAGCACCGACGCGAGGCGCATCGTGAGCGGGCGCTCGGAGTCGCGATCGACCTCGCGACGACGGCGCTCGAGCGCGTCGATCAGCTCGGCGTACGTCGAGCGCGGATCGATCGTGTACGCCTCCTCGAGGTCCACGATCGCGCCGTCGCCCTCCCCGCTCTGCAGGCGCAGCGTGGCGCGCATGCGGAGCAGGTGAGCGCGCGACGCGTCCGCCTCGACGTGCGCCTCGAGCGCGCCGCCGACGTCGGCCGCGGCCTCGTCGGGGCGACCGCACGCGAGCAGCGCCGCGACGAGCTCTCCGAGCACCGTGAGGCTGCTCGGAGAGAGCTGCTGCGCCTGGCGCAGGATGTCGGCCGCGCGCTCGGGCATGTCGAGGCGCTGCGTGTAGAGCGTCGCGGCCTCGCGGAAGCGCGCGACCGCCGCGCTCGTGTCGCTGCGATGCGCGGCGTCGAACGCGATCGTATCGGCGAGCCCGGCGAGGTCGCCGCGATCCGAGTGCCACGCCTCGAGCCGCGCGCGCAGCGCGTCGCTCGACGGCATCGCGCGGAAGCCGAGGTCGAGCGCGCGACCCACGCCTTCGCCGTCCTCGAGCAGCGCGTAGACGTCGGCGAGCTCGAGCGCGAGCGTCGCCGCGCTCTCGCCGGTGCTGACCGCGAGCAGCCGCTCCATCAGCGCAGCGCGATCGTGCGAGTCGTCGCCCTCGCCGTGCAGCGTGAGCATCGCGCGCAGCAGCGGCGCGTCCTCGGGCGCCCACTCGAGGCCCTGGCGGTAGAGGTCGCGAGCATCCTCGCGACGTCCGGCGGACTCGAGCAGCCCGCCCATGCGCAGCGCGAGCGCCGCGATGGCGACGGTGTCCGAGCGATCACGCGCGCGATCGAGCTGACGCTGCAGCAGCTCCGCGAGCTCCTCGTGGCGCCCGTCGCGCTCGAAGAGATCCGCGAGGCGCTGCGCGGCGCCGAGGTGATCGGGATCCTCGTCGAGCACCGCGCGGAGCACGTCCACGCCGTCCTGCTCGGCGCTCACGATGTCGAGCAGGAACGCCGCGTGCGCCATGCGCAGCTCGTTGCGCGCGCTCGGGTCGAGCAGCGCGTCGAGCAGCGCGGCGATCGCGGCGTCGAAGCCCGCGCGGTCGCGCAGCTTGCCGTGCACCTCTGCGAGCGGGCCCCAGAGCGCGCGATCGTTGGGCTCGCTCTCGAGGAGCCGGCGATACGTCGCCGCCGCGAGCGCGAGGTCGCCCCCCGGCTGCGACGCGGCCTCCGCGACCTCGCGCCAGAGCGAGCGCGCGCGATCGACGTCGCCCGATTCCTCCGCCGCTTCCGCGGCGACGCGACGCCACTCGAGCGCGCCCGTCACGTCGCCCGCCTCGAGCCGGCGCGACGCGAGCGCGATCGGGATCCACAGCTGGCCTGCGAGGCCGTCCGCGCTCGCGCGCGCGACCTCGATGCCGCGCCGCAGGAGCGCCTCGGCACGCGCGCCGTCGATCGACGTCGCGACGTCGATGGCCTCGCGCACTTCCTCGATCGTCGCGCCTTCGCGCGCCGTCTTGATCTCGAGCATGTCGAGGAGCAGCGCGGCGTCACCGCTGCCGCGCGCCGCACGCTCGTACAGCACGAGCACGCCGTCGTGCGCCGGGAACGAGCGCGCCGCGGCGTTCAGGATGCGCGCGCCGCGCGCGTGATCGGGCCTCTTCGCGAGCGCCTCGGAGAGCGTCGCGATGCCGCTCTCGAGCGTCTCCGCCTCCGCGAGCTCGACCTCCGCGATGCGATAGAACGCCTCGACCTTCGCGTCCTCGGGGATCGAGTCCTCGGCGCCGAACGACGAGGTGTCGACGCCCGCCGCGACGAGCCGGCGCAGCACGCGGATCTCCTCGACGTGATCGCCGCGCGCCGACGCGACGCGCGCGAGCGCGCGCCATGCGTCGAGGGTGCGCGCGCCGAGATCCTCGACGCGCTGGTAGAGCTCGCTGGCCGTCGCGAGATCGCGCAGCTCGCGCTCCGTGACCTCGCCGAGCGTCATGAGGAGATCCGAGACGACCTCGGCGTCCTCCTTGCGGCGCATGCGATCCGCGAGGGCGCGCACGCGCTCGACGAAGCGGGTCACCTGGCCGGTGCGCGCCGCGAGATCGCGCGTCGCCTCGCTCGCGGCACGACCGGGCGCCAGCTCGAGCGCCTCGAGGCGCGAGCCGAGCGCGTCCTCGGGCTTGCCGAGCAGCTTCTCCTGGATCTCGGCGCGATCGACGAGCGTGCGCGCGCGGCTCGCGACGTCGGTCTCCGCGGCGATGCGCATGTCGATCGTGCGGAGCGCGAGATCGGTCGCGCCGCGCGCGACGAGGGTGCGCGTGAAGCGCGCCGCCTCGGCGGTCGACTGCGATGCCGTCTCGAACGCCGACTCGAGGAGCTCCTTCGCCTGCGCGTCCTGCTTGCGCTCGGTCGCGAGCCGCGAGAGCTCGTAGAGCACCTCGCTCACGCCGACCGAGAGCTCGTGGCCCTCGCTCGCCTGGCGCCGCACGAGGAGCAGCAGCGCGCGGTACGAGCGCTCGGCGCGATCGAGCTGGCCCGCCTCGCGCGCGAGATCGCCCGACATCTTGAGGATCCCGGGGTGCCCGAGGTCCATGCTCGACGCCTTGTCGAGCTGCTCGAGCGCCTGCTTGAGATCGCCCGCCGCGTGCGCGACCTGCGCGAGCTGGAAGTGCACCGCCGCGCGCTCGGGCGAGCGACGACGGCCGAACTCCGACGCGAGCTTCTCGAGGATCTCGCGCGCCTCGTCGAGGCGACCCGCGACGCGCAGGCCGGCGGCGAGCGTGCTGCGCAGCTCCTGATCGTCGGGCGCGAGCTGGACGCCGCGCTCCATGATCGGGATCGCGAGCTCGGGGCGGTCGAGGCGCTTGCGGTAGATCTCCGCGGCCTCGCGCACGAACGCGAGCTGCGTCGTCTCGTCGCTCACGTGGCCGACGCCGTCGCTGAGCAGCGCGGCGAGCTGCTCCCAGCTCTCGGCGCGACGATAGAGATCCGCGAGGCGCTCGCGCACGTCGCGCGCGCCGCGATCCTCGGAGAGCGCGCGCTCGAGCGCGTGCATCGCGCGATCGTTGCGGCCCGCGAGCAGACGCGCCTCGGCGAGGCGCAGCGCGAGCGGGATGCGCTCGGCGCCCTTCGCGTGCTCGAGGCGCTTCTCGAGCCACTCGCCCGCCTGCGCCGCCTCGTTGCGCTCGAGGTGCAAGCGCGCGAGCGCGTCGAGCGCATCGGTGGTCACGTCGAGCGCGACGACGCGGCGATGCGCGGAGATCGCGCGCTCCGCGTCCCGGAGGCGCTCCTCGGCGAGGCGCGCGACCATCGACCAGAGGCGCGCGCCACGCGGCGCGTCCGCCACCTCGACGTCGCGTGCCTGCGTCGTGAGCAGATCCGCGAGCTCCGCGCTCCGGCCCTTGCTCTCGAGCACCGACGCGACCTCGTCGATCGACGCGTCGTGACCGGGCTTCTCCGAGAGGTTCGCGCGCAGCATCTCGATGCGGCCGCCCTCGGCCTCGAGACGTCCGAGCAGGCGCGCGACGTCGAGACGCACCGCGAGGCGACGCTCCGCGGTCAGCGTGCCCTCGAGCTCGCGCTGGCGGAGCGCGAGGAGCTCGGGGATGCGCTTGCGCGCCTCGTACATCGCGGCGAGGCGATCGACGGTCTCGGCGTCCTCGAGCGACTCGTCGGCGATCGACTGGTAGAGGCGCATCGCGCGCGCCTCGTCGCCGAGCTTCTCGCGCGCGAGGTCACCGGCGCGACGGCGCATCGCACGCGACTCGGTCGCGGGGATCGGAAGGCGCGCGCCCTGCGCGAGGAGATCGATCGCGCCCTCGACGCGATCCGACTCGAGCTCGATCCGGATCAGCTCGTCGAGCGCCCAGACCGCCGTCTTGTCCGCGGGACGCTCGCCACGCGTGCGGTTGCCGCGCTCCCAGAGGCGCACCGACTCGCGATACAGCTTGCCGAGGATGTGCTTCGCGAGCGCGACGTCGCGCACCGGATCGAGCGCGATCTTCGCGGCGTCGTGCAGCGCGTCGAGATCGTCCTCGAGCTGCTCGGAGAGCGAGAGCAGCGTGTCGACGAGCGCGCGGCTCGGCTCGCGCCACTGGAGGCGCGCGAGCTCGCGCAGCGTGTCGGTGTGACCGGGCTCGTGCTTCAGCGCGCGCGCGAGCGCGGCCTCCGCCGACGAGAGATCACCGCGACGATCGCGGTGCCACACCGCGATGCGCGTCTCGATCGCGCGCCCGAGCTCGCCGAAGCGACGCTCGCCCGACGCCTCGAGCTCGCCCTGCACACGCGCCATCGCCGACGCGGTCTCGGTCGACAGCGCGTCCCACGCCACCGTCTGATCCGCGGCGGCCTCGATCTGCGTGACCAGCGCGTCGTCGATGCGGCGATGCGCGCGCACCGAGCCGACCAGCGCGGTCGCGACCGCGTCCCACGCGCCGAGCTGCGCGCCGAGGCGCACGACCTCTCGTGCCGTCGTCCCGTCCCGCGCGTCGCGCGTGAACGCGGCGAGCTGCTCCGAGAGCGCGCCCGGGGCGTCGCCGAGCTCCGACTCGAGCAGCGTGGCCGCGCGACGATGCAGGTGCGCGGCACGCGCCGCATCCGCGCTCACCGTGGGGATCGCCTCGCGCAGCGCGGAGACCACCTCGGCCCAGCCGCCCGACGCGCGGCCGAGGCGCATCAGCTCGCCCTCGAGGCCCTCGTCGTCGGGGACGAGCAGGAACGCGCGACGGATGGCGCGCATCGCGGCGAGCGCATCGCTGCGACGCGACTCCTCGAGCTCCGCCGCTTCGCGGAGCAGGCGCACGCGCACGCGATCGCCCGCTGCCGCTTCGATGCGGTGCTCGAGCAGACCGAGCAGCGCCTCGTGATCGTCGGTGCGCAGCGCGGCCTCGGCGAGGCCCTCGACCGCGCCCGCCTTCGCGACCGGGTCGGTGATCAGCGCCTGCAGGCCGGCGCGCGCGCCCTCGTGGCGCGGCTCGAGCTTGAGCGCCTGGTGGTAGCCCTGCGCGGCGCGCGCGCTGTCCGCGAGGTGCTCGCGGCGCACGTCGGCGAGGCGCACCACGATGTCGGCGGCGCGCGCTTCGTCGCGGCGCACCGCGCGCTCGAGCATCGCGGCCATCTCCTCCCAGCGCGACTCCGCGGTGAAGAGCCGGAACAGCGCGTCGACGGTCTCGACGTCCTCGCCGAAGCGCGACTGCACCTCGAGCCAGGTCTCGATGGCGCCCGCGCGATCGCCGACGCGTTCCGCCTGCACGCCCGCGAGCCGCACGAGATCGGCGCGCTGCAGCGGGCCGGGCACCGGCGACGCGGCGCGCAGGCGCAGCGTCTCGATCAGCGGCTGCCAGCGCTCCTCGCGCTCGAGGATCCCGATGCGCGCGTCGAGCGCCTCGAGGTCCTGCGCGTCCGCGTCGAGACGCGCCTGCCAGAGCGCGAGCGCGCGATCCGATGCGCCGAGCTCCTCCGCGAGGCGCGCGGCCTGCCCGATCACGCGACGGCGCTCCGACGCGTCGTTCTCGAGCTTCGCGAGCTGCTCGAGGACGTCGAGGCGATCGCGCGCGCGCTCCGCGTCATCGAGCAGCGCGACGAGGCGACGCGCGGCGGTGCGCTGGAACGACTCGCTCGCGTCGGCGTCGCCGAGCACGCGGCGATAGAGCGGCTCGGCCGTCTCGCGATCGCCGACCGCCATGCCGCGCACGTCGCCCGCTTCGAGGAGCAGCGTCATGCGCCGCGCGGGCTCGTACGCCGCCTCCGCCGCGGCGACGAGCGCGTCGGCGTGGCGCTCGTGCGCGCCGGTCGACGCCGCGAGCTGACGCAGCCGCTGCTCGGCGTCCTCCGCACCGGGATCGAGGAGGAGCAGCGAGGCCCAGTGGCCCATCGAGCTGCTCTCGTCACCGCGCGTCGCGGTGCGCTCGCCGAGCTCGCGGTGGATCGCGATCTTCTCGTCGCGGGTGCCGAAGCCGAGCGCGATGGAGAGGATGCGCTCGACCTCCGCGTCCTTGCCGTCGCTCTCGTAGCGCTCGCGGAGCAGCGCGAGCGCGCCACGGCGCACGTCGGCGCTCGCGCTCTCGAGGATCAGCACGCGCTCGAGCAGCGCGACGGCGTGCGCGATCGAGTGGCCTCCTTCGATCAGCGCGCGCGACTCCGCGAGCGTCGCGGCCGCGTCGCCGAGGTGATCGAGGAACGTCGTCGCGATGCGCTCGCGGAGGGAGGCGGCGTCGTCGGCGCCGCCCTCGATGCGCTTGCGCCACAGGCCGATCAGCTCCTGCCAGCGCGCCTGCCGCTCGAGGAGGCGCTCGAGCGAGGCGACCAGCTGCGCGTCGCCGGGGCGGAGCGCGAGCAGCTGCGTCTGGTAGTCGATCGCGCGGTCGGGCTGTCCCGCGAAGTCCTTCGCGAGCTGCGAGGCCTCCTCGAGGAGCTGCGTGCGCCGCCAGTCCTCGGACGCCGCGGCGAGCGCGCGATCGTAGAGGCCGAGGAGGTCGGTCCAGCGCTCGCGCACCGTGAGCACGACGGTCGCGCGCTGCAGCGCCCAGTCCGCGCCGGGGTCGAGCGAGAGCACGCGCGTGAGCACGTCGACGAGGTGCGGCGACTCCTCGCCGAACCACTCTTCGTGGAAGCCGACCGCGCGACGTCCGAGCCGCTCGGCGACGTCCGCCGGAAGCGTGCGCCCGAGCGCTTCGCGATACAGCGCACCGACCTCGTCGGGCCTCTGGAGCGACTCGGCGAGCTCCTCGAGCTCGTCCCAACGCCCTTCGTCCTCCGGCGCCGCGCTCGCGGCCGCGAGCGCCTCCTCGAGTCGCGGATCCATCTCGGCAGTCACAGAGGCCTCCCCGTTCTCAACGCAGCCGTCGCGACGACGACGCGGCAGATCGTCGTCGGAAACGCGCGAAAACGGCGTTTCGCGGCGAGGATATCAAGGTCGGCAGCGCGGATGATCCGCTTTTCTTCGTGACGCGCGCGCAGGCCTTGCGATCGGTGGTCGCGGGTGTGTCTCGACGCGGTGCGTCAGCGACGCGCACACCCCCTCGATGTCGTCGTGTGCTCGAAGCACACGACCGATCAGCGCGCGAGCGGGAGCGTGAACCAGAAGCGCGAGCCCTGCGGCTCGCGACGCGCGGCGCCGATGCGGCCGCCCTGCAGGTCCACGAGGCGACGGCAGATGTAGAGGCCGAGCCCCACGCCCTTCGCGACGCGCTCGCTGCCCGGCGCGCGCACGTAGCGACCGAAGAGCCGCTCGCTGACGCCGTCGGGGATGCCGATGCCCTCGTCCTCCACCTCGACGAGCGCCTGTCCGTCGGCGACCGAGACGCGCACGTCGACGCGACCGCCGTTGGGCGAGTACTTGATCGCGTTCGACAGGAGGTTCGCGAGGATCTGCTCCACGCGCGCCGCGTCGAACACCGCTTCGATCGCGTCGGGCGCGTGCACGTCGACGGGATGGCGCGCGGACACCACCGAGAAGCGGCTCGCGACCTCGCGCGCGAGCGCGCCGAGGTCGCCGACGCGCGGGGTCACGCGGATCGCGCCCGACTCGATGCGCGCGACGTCGAGCAGGTCGTCGACGATGGCGCTCATCGCGCGGACGTTGCGCGCGACGAGCTCGGCGAGCGGCGGCAGCGGCGCGCGCCCGCTCACCGACGACGACGTCATCTGTCCCGCGGCCTCGAGCCCGGCGCGCAGCGAGAGCACGTTGAGCGGCGTGCGGAGCTCGTGCGCGACGACGCCGATCATCTCGTCCTGCTGGCCCTTCGCGTGCTCGAGGCGCTCGCGGCTCGCGGCGAGCTCCGCGTGGCGCGCCGCCGCGTCCTCGAGCGCGCACGTGAGCACGCCGAGGATGGTCTCGCGCGACGCACGGATCGGCAGCGTGCGACCGTGGATCTCGATCGAGCCGAGCGGCGCCTCGCGCTGCGCGAGCACGCGACGTACGCGATCGACGAGCACCGCGTCCTCGAACGGCTTGCCGACGTAGCCGTCGGCGCCGGCCGCGAGCGCGCGCAGCACGTCGTCGGGATCGGTGAGCGACGTCATCAGCACGATCGGGACCGACGCGGTGCGCGGATCGTCGCGGAGCGCGAGGCAGAGCTCCCAGCCGTCGAGCTCGGGCATGAGCACGTCGCTCACGACCACGTCGGGCGGATCTTCGAGGGCGGCCTGGAGCCCTTCGGCGCCGTCGTGGCGCACCGTCACCCGCATGCCCGCGCGCTCGAGCGCGCTCTGGAACCGGCGCGCCTGGGTGCGACTGTCCTCGACCAGAAGGACCTTCACGGCTCGCCTCCTCGCTTGTCCACGATCCACTGCGCGATCGCGCGCAGCGAGAGCACCTCGTTGGCGGCGCCGCACGCGATGGTCGCCCGCGGCATCCCGAACACCACCGAGCTCGCCTCGTCCTGCGCGACGATCTCGCCGCCGCGATCGCGCAGCGCGCGCGCTCCCGCGGCTCCGTCGTCGCCCATCCCCGTGAGCACCACGCCGCCGGCATCGGGCCCGAGCGCGCGCGCGAGCGAGCTCAGCATCCACGTGCCCGAGGGTCGGAAGAAGCCGACCGGTGGCTCGTCGCTGATCGCGATGCGCGCGTCCGCGGTGAGACCGATGTGGCGATCCTCGGGCGCGACGTAGACGTGCCCGGGCTCGACCCGCTCGCCGGCGCCACCGACCGACACAGGATGGCCGCTCCCGGCGAGCCAGCGCGCGAGCCCGTCGGAGAACCCCTTCGCGAGGTGCTGCACGACGAGCAGCGGCGGGAACCCGCGCCGGGGCAGCTGCTCGAGCACCGACGAGAGCGCGGCAGGGCCCCCGGCCGACGCGACGATCCCGATCACGCGCGCGCTCCTTCGCAGCGTGCGGACGCGCGAGACCGGCGCGTCGTGCGACGTCGCTCCGCGCGAGGGGTGCGCGTTCGCCGCGGAGCGCACGAGCGACAGGAAGCTGTCGCGCCGGAACGAGCGCGCGGCGTCGGACGGCGGTGGAGGCGGATCGACGATCGCGAGCGCGCCCGCGCGGATCGCCTCGAGCGCGACGCTCGCGTCCGAGGGATCGACGACTTGCGAGACCAGCACGATCGGCGTCGGGCGGCTCGCCATCAGCGCGCGCGTCGCTTGGTATCCGTCCACCTCGGGCATGACGACGTCCATCACGACGACGTCGGGCGCGAGGCGCCCGACGGCCTCGACGAGGTGCAGCGCGGAGTCGAGCTCGCCGACCACGCGGAGCCGCGGATCCGACGCGACGGTACGCCGCAGCGAGGCCCGCACGGTCGGCGAGTCGTGGACGATCAGCACCCGCGTGGGCGGCGTGCTCGGCGGCGGCAGCGTCAAAGCAGATCCTCCAGGGTCGCCAGCAGGCGCTCTCGGTCGAAGTCCCTCTTGAGCACGTAGGCGCTCGCGCCCAACTCCAACGCGCGCCGTCGATCGGTCTCGCGGTCGACCGCGGTCACCACGACGACCGGGAGCGAGCGGGTGCGCGGCAGCGCGCGGATGCGCTCGAGGAGCTCGAGGCCGTCGAGGAGCGGCATCTCGAGATCGGTCACGACCGCGTCGAAGCGCTGTTCTGCGAGCACGTCGAGCGCCTCGCGACCGTCGCCCGCGACGACGACCGCGTAGCCCGCGGACTCGAGGAGCGCGCGCTGCAGCGCACGCGTGGTGATCGAGTCGTCCACGACGAGCACGCGGCGCACGGCGCTCGGCGCGACCTCCGGCGCGGCGGGCATCGGCAACGCGAGGCGCGCCAGCGCGTCGACGTCCGCGAGCAGCGCGACGCGCCCGCCTTCGAGCACCGCCGTGCCGCTCACCCCCGCGACGCGGCGCACGCGACCGCCGAGGGCGCGCGCGACCACCTCGATCTCCCCGACGAGCGCGTCGACGCCGAGCGCGACACGCCGCATGCCCGCCGACACCACGAGCCACGAGAGCCCCTCGGCGCCGTCGACGTCGCCGAGCCCGAGCGTCGCGTCGAGGCGGGCCATCGCGATCGGCGCGCGCGCGTCCGGCAGGTGGAGGCGACCCTCGATCGTGATCGTCTCGGAGGGCGCGACGTGGCGCACCCGCTCGACGCTCGTGGACGGGATCAGCACGTCGACGTGCCGCACGCGCGCGTGCACGACCCGCAGCGCGCCCGACGAGAGCGGCACGTGCATGCGCACGCGCGTGCCGTGTCCGCGCTGCGTCTCGACGTGCACGCGGCCGTGCAGGCGCCGCACGCGATCGCGCACCACGTCGAGCCCGATGCCGCGCCCCGAGATCGGACCGGCATCGGCGCGCGTGCTGAGCCCGGGCTCGAAGAGGAGCGAGAGCGGGTCGGCCGCGAGCGTGCTCGCGTCGGCGATCCCGAGCTGCTTGGCGCGCGCGAGGACCGCGTCCACATCGATCCCAGCGCCGTCGTCGGTGACGTCGACCTGCACCTCGCCCGCGACGATCGCGGCATCGATCGCGATCCGTCCCGCGCTCGGCTTGCCGCCGCGACGGCGCTCCGCAGGCGCTTCGATGCCGTGATCGACTGCGTTGCGCACGAGGTGCAGGAGCGGCTCGCGCAGCTCGTCGCGCGTCCGGCGATCGAGCTCGACCTCGCCGCCCGAGAACGCGACCGAGACCTCCTTGCCGAGCGTGGCCGCGGCCTCGATCGCGGCGCGCTCGAGCCCGGCCGCGAGCCCCACGAAGGGCGCGATGCGCACGGCGCGCAGCTCCGCGGAGAGCGCGCCCACCGCGCGGTCGAGCACCGCGCTCGAGCTCCGCGCCTCGCGCAGCGCCGCCTCGGCGAGCGCGAGCGCCTCCCGGGCCGCCGACGTCGCGCCGCGCGCCTGCCGACGCGCGTCGTCGCGCTCTTCGGTGCTCGAGGGCTCGGCCCCCGTCGCGAGCGGCTCCACGAGCGCGCGCAGCGCGTCGAGCGATCCGCGCAGCTGCTCGAGGCGATCGAGCGAGCGCGCCTCGAGCAGCGACGAGCCCAGATCGTCGGCGGCGGCCAGCAGCGCGTCGACGCGGGTGCTCGCGATGCGCACCGTGTCGCCGTCGGACGGCGCCGGCTCGAGCGTCTGCACCGCGTCCTCGCGCTCCGGCGCGCGCTGCCCCGAGATCGCGGCGAGGCGCTCGCGCAGCGCAGGCAGGGCCCCGCGCGCGATGGTCGCGATCGACGCGGGGTCGGCGGCGCTCGCGGCGACGCGCGCCTCGGCGTCGGCGCAAGCGCGCTCCACCGCGCCCTCCCCGACGGCGTGCGCCGCGCCCTTCAGCGTGTGGAACGCGCGCCGGATCTCGAGCGCTGCGCGCGCGTCACCGCGCCCGAGCCGCTCGAGCGAGACGTCGATTGCGCCGAGCACGTCCTCGAGCTCGTCGCGGAAGATCGCCAGCAGCTCGTCGCTCATCGATCACGTCCGGTACTGCGCGACGGCGCTGCGCAGCCGATCGCTGAGCGAGCCGAGATCGCGCGCCGCGCGCTCCGTCTGGCGCGTCGCCTCGACGGATTGCGTGGCCGCCTGGTTGATCGAGTGCATCGCCTGCGCGATCTGCGACACGCCCGTGACCTGCTGCTGCGCGGTCGTCGCGATCTGCTGACCCGCCGCCGCCGACTCCGCGATCACGCTCGCGAGCTGCTCGATGCGCTGCCCCGCCTCGCGCACCGTGCGCATCGCCTCGGTCGCGGCCTTGCCGCCCTGCTCGGTCACGAGCACCGCCTGCGTCGTCGACTTCTCGATCTCCGCGAGGATCCCGCGCACCTGCACCGTCGCGCGCTTGCTCTGCTCGGCGAGGCTCCGCACCTCCTGCGCGACCACCGCGAAGCTGCGCCCGTGCTCGCCCGCGCGCGCCGCCTCGATCGCGGCGTTGAGCGCGAGCAGGTTGCTCTGCTCCGCGAGATCTCCGACCGCGCCGACGATCTGCCCGACGCGCTGCGCCTGCTCGGAGAGCCCGAGGATGCGCTCGGCGATCGCCGACATCTGCGCCTGGACGCGCTCCATCGCGGTGATGCTGCCGTCGACCGCGATGCGCCCGGCGTCCGACGCGTCGACGCTGCGGCGCGCGCCTTCGGCGACGTCGCGCGCACGATCCGACGAGGTGCGCGACGTCTGCGTGAGCTCGTCGACGGTCGAGACCGTCTCCGTCACCGCGGCCGCCGCTTCGGCGGCGCTCGCGCTCTGCTCCTGCGCGGTCGCCATCAGCTCCGCGGTCGCGCTCGAGAGCGCGCCCACCGCGTCGGTGACGCCGCCCGTCATGCGCCGCAGCGCGTCGCCCATCGTCGCGAGATCGCGCCCGAGCGCCGCGAGCTCCCCCTCGCCCACGACCTCGACCTTCTGCGTCAGATCGCCGCGCGCGATGCCCCCGACGAAGCTGCCGTAGCGCGCGACGGCGCGCGCCAGCGCTTCTTTCTCCTCGCGCTGCGCGCGCGTGCTCGCCTGCTCCGACTCGACCTTCCGCTCGATCGTCCCGGCCATCGTGTCGAACGCCGACGCCAGATCCGCGATCTCGTCGGAGCCGCGCACGTTCGAGCGCCGCGACAAGTCGCCGGAGGTCACCGCGCGCGCCGCCGACGCGACCTCCCGCACGCGCCGCGCGATGTCGTTGCTCACCAGGAGGCCGAGCACGATCGCGACCAGCGCCAGGACGATCGCCGCCGCGAACGTGACCGTGCGCGAGGTCTGGAGCGTCTCGCCGGCCTCGTCGTAGCGCTCGGTCGCCAGCGCGGCCGTGTCCTCGACGAGGCGCTCGAGATCCTCGATCGCGCGCAAGTAGTGTGGCGAGACCTCACGCAGCATCAGCGCGATCGCCGTCGGCGTGTCCTGCGCCCGGCTCGCGGGCAGGAACACGTTCGCGCGCGCGTCGCGCCACGAGTCGATCGCCTGGCGAATCCGGGGCAGGCGATCGCGCAGCGGGCTTCCCTCGAGCGCCCGGTCGAGGTCGCGCAGCGCGTCGTCGAGCTCGCGATCGAACTCGTTCATCTGCCGCTCGATGTCGGCGAGCTCCACCGGCGACTCCGTCGCCGCGTGCATGAAGTGCCGCGAGCGGACGCGCTCCGCGAGCATCGACGCGCGCCCCGCGGCGCGCATCGCCTCGAGGCCTCGCACGCGCAGCTGCACGAGCGTCTCCGTGAGCTGCGTGTCGCGGTACACGCCGTACGCCGCGAGCGCGAGCGTGCACGCCATCACGACCCCGAACGCCCCCAGGATCTTCGTCCCGACCGTCCCACGCATCACGCCGTTCACCTTCGAGCTGCGCGCGGTCCGACGTCGATCGTCAGCCGCGGACTGGAGAGCAATGCGGGCACGTCGAGGACCAGCCGTCCGTCCTCGGTCGTGCCGCGAACCAGCGCGCGCGACGCCGCCGCCATCGTGTCCGGCGGCGGGCGCAGCGCGTCGTCTTCGGGCAGATCGTCGTCGCCGAGCGCGTCCACTGCGAGCGCGGGCTCGCCCGGCGCGTCGAGCACGATCACGCGGCTCGTCTCGGGCAGCTGCGAGAGCGGCAGGCCGAGCAGCACGCGCAGGTGGAACACGGGAATCGCGCGGCCACGGCGCGCGGTGAGGCCCGCGACGTGCGGCTCGGCGAACGGGATCGGCGTCAGGTGCGCGAGCGGCGCGACCGCGCGCGCGACCTGCGCAGGGAGCAGCACGCGATCGGTGCCGACCACGAGCAAGAGCGCGGCGCGACGCGCGCGCACCAGCGGCGCCGCGGGACGCGCGATCTCGAGCGCACGGCGCGCGAGCTCCGCGGCGAGCGTGTCGTCGATCTCGTCGCTCACCTCGCGGCCTCCACGTCGAGCTGGCGCTCGAGCCCGTCGAGCAACGCGAGCAACGTCGCGCGGGTCGCCTCCGGCAGCAGATCGATGCTCGCGTCGGGCGGCAGCAGCGCGAGCGCCCGACGCGCACGACGCACGTGGTGCCGTGCGCGCGCTGCGTCGCCGAGCCGTACGTGCGCGCGCGCCGCGACGATCGCCGCATCGATGCGCGAGGGATCGAGCACCAGCGCACGCTCCGCGGCGCGCGCGGCGTCCTCCCACCGATCGGCGCTCTCCAGCAGCATCGCGCGCAGCGCGAGCGGTCGCGCGTCGGCATCGAGCCGCGAGAGCCGCGCGAGCGCCCCGTCGACGTCGCCGCGATCGGCGAGCGCGATCGCCTGCTCGACGGCGTCGGTCGGCGGCTCGGGCGGCGCGACGGGCGCGGGCGACGGGACACGACGCGCCGGCGGCGGCGGGGCGCGGGCGGTCGCACCACCGGCGCCGTCCGTGCGCTCTCGACGCGCTCCGCCGGGCTCGGCGCGACCTCACCCGCCCGCGGCCGAACCAGCACGTTGCCGCCGAGCTCGGCGCGCGCCCAGCTCGCGATCTCGCGCGGAAGGAGCGGCTCCGCGCCCCCGAGCACGAGCGCGCCGCCCTCCTCGAGCGATCCCGCGAGCTCGAGCAGCACACGCTGTGCGAGCTCGGGCTCGAGGTACATCAGCACGTTGCGACAGAACACGACGTCCCATCGCCCGCGCGGCATCACCGCGCCGCTCGCGAGATCGACGAGGTTGAGCCGCTCGAACCCGACGACGCCACGCAGCGAGTCGTGCACGCGGTAGCCGTCGCCGGCGCGCTCGAGCCAGCGATCGCGCAGATCGTCGGGCACGTGACGCAGGCTCCAGCTCCGGTACACCCCGGTGCGCGCCCGCGCGAGCGCGAGCGGATCGAGATCGGTGCCGAGCACCTCCACGCGCGACGCGCTCGCGCCGGGCACCGAGAGCGCCATCGCCGCGAGCGACCACGTCTCCTCGCCCGACGCGCACGCGCACGACCAGATGCGCGCGCGACCGCGCGCTGCGAGCGCCTCGGGCACGAACCGATCGCGCACCATCGCGACGCGCGGAAGGTCGCGGAAGAACCACGTCTCGCCGACGACCGCCGCCGAGAGCAGCGCGTCGATCGCCTCACGGTTCCCGCCCGCCGCGCGCGCGACCAGCGCGATCGCGTCCTCCGCCCCGACGGCGCTCGCGGCGCGCTGGGCCGCGTCCGCGAGGCGCGGCTCGAGCGCTTCGTCGAAGACGAGCCCCGCCTCGCGCGCGAGGATCTGCTGCAGCGCGACGCGCATCGCGGGCTCGAGGCGAGGACGCTGCACGATCACGCCTCGCCCTCGCGTGCTTCGAGCGCCGCCCTCAGCTGCGCGACCTCGGCCTCGTCGAGCAGCGCGCCGGGATCGACCAGCAGCGCCGCGCCGTCGTCCCCGAGCGTCACGCCCGCGATGCGCGCCGTCGGCAGGTCCGACGCGATCACGACGTCGTCGGGCAACGCTCCCACGCCGCGCACCTCGTCGACGACCAGCGCGAGCCGCGGGGTGCCCTCCACCACGACGAACGGATCCCATCGCCGCGTGGGCGCGTCGGCGCCGAAGCGCTCGCGCAGATCGATCACGACCGCAGCGGCGCCGCGATGATCGATCACCCCGCGCGCGCCCAGCGGCGCGCCCGGCAGCGGCACGAGCGCGACGCGCGGGATCACCTCGAGGACGCGCGCGGCGTGGATCCGCACCGCCCACCGTGCGACGCGGGCCTCGAGCACGACGCTCGGCCCCAACGCGGTGGAAGCTCCCTGCATGCGTTCGTCCCACGGCGCGAGCGCCCCGGGGGACCGAGCCCACCTAGACCCCCATCGGTGCCGCTCCAACCCGGGACGTGCGTTCAGGGCGCAGGCAGCCAGCGCTCCCGCACGTACCACTCGAGCGTCGCGCGCAGCCCCTCGCGCGCATCGGGCCAGCGCGGCGACCAACCGAGCCCGCGGAGCGCGCTCGTGTCGTAGACGTGATCCGCGCGCCAGTAGTCGTACGCGTCGACGTCGATGCGCGGCGTGAGCGCGTGCTCGAGCCCACGCTCGCCGACCAGCGCCTCCCAGCGTCGCGCGAGGGACGCGTTGGTGCGCGCGAGGCGCGCGCTCGCGAGGCGCCCCGCGATCTGCATCGCGCGTGCGCGCAGCGGCGTGACGCGCACCGGCGCGCGCTCCTCGAGACCGTAGAAGCGCTCGATGGTCCGCGCGACGTCGCTCCACGTGACGGGCGTCGCGTCGGCGACGTGGAACGCGCGATCGAGCACGTCCTCGTCGCGCGTCGCGCGCTCGTCGCACAGCAGCGCGCACGCCGACGCGACGTCCTCGACGTGCACGTGCGTCATCCGCGTCTCGCTGCGCAGAGAGCGGTGCCCGCGCCCGCTCGCCGCCGCGAGCGCGATCGTCGACGCCATCGCGGCGAGCCCGTAGCGCCCGTGGGGCCCGTAGATCCCGCTCGGCCGCGCGATCACGAGCGGCAGCCCCGACGCGCGCGCGATCGCGCCGACCGCGTCCTCGCCCGCGTGCTTGCTGCGCTCGTACGCGCTCTCCGGGCGTCGCCGCGCATCTTCGCGGACCGGCGCGACGCGCGGCCGCCCGTACACCGTCACGCTCGAGACGTGCACGAAGCGCCGGACTCGCGCGATCACCGCCGCGTCCGCGACGCGTCGCGCGACGGCGACGTTCGCGCGTCGCAGCGCGTCCTCGCGCGCCGCGAGATCGAAGAGCCCCGCGACGTGCACCACGTGCGTCGCGCCCGCGAAGAGCGGCTCCAGCGGATCGCACGAGAGATCGACGTGCACGCGCGCGTCGGCGTCGGGCAGCGCGACGCCGGGGCGATCCGTCGCGCGCACCCGCATCCCACGATCGCGCAGCGCGCGCACGACGTGGCGCCCGAGGAACCCGCCCGCCCCGTCGACCACCACGAGCCGCGTCACGTCGCGACTCGCTTCGGCGGGTGCATCGTGATCGCGAAGTCGACGAGCGCAGCGCCCGCGCCGCGCACGCGCGTCGCGCCGCCCCAGCCCGACCACGCCTCGAGCCCGCGCGCCTCGCGCACCCGCAGATGCGCCGAGCGCACCTTCGCGCGCCCGCTGCCTCGGAAGCGCACCAGCGCGTCGCCCGCGTCCTGCACCGTCGCGACGTCGTTCGGCGCGCGCACCGCCGGACCGCGCAGCGCGACGTCGAGCACCAGGCGCGCCCCGTCCTCCGTCTCGACGCGCACCTCGCGCTCGCCCCACTCGAAGCGCGCGATCTGCTTCGGCAGCGCCCACAGCTCGCGCCCGCCTCGCAGCGACGCCTCGGAGTCGACGTACATCTTCTCGACGAAGTACCCGCTCGCCGCGCGTCGCGCGCGCACGAAGCACGGCATCCACACGAGCTCGCGGTACGTGAGCGGCGAAGGTGCGACGTACTCCACGATCCCGAGCAGCCCGATCGCGCGCCCGCCCACGAGCCGCGGCACGAACCCCTCGGGAAGCCGCAGCGACTCCGCGCGCACCAGGAACGGCTGGAAGATCGCCCGTCCGTGGGTGTGCCACGGCGCCTCCGGATAGTGCGGCTCCATGCCCGTCATGTGTACCGATTGCGCGCGCGCCCGGGAACCTCCTGCCCGCGCCCGTTGTCGACGACGGCGTGAGCCGTCCTCGACCCACCCCACCCCGCGCGTTCGATCCCCACCGCATCCTCGGCGTCCGCGACGACGCGACCCCCGACGAGATCCGTCGTGCGTTCCGCGCGGCCGCGCTCCGCCACCACCCCGATCGCAACCCCGGCGATCCGAGCGCAGCGCGCCGCTTCCGCGACGCACGTGCCGCGTACGAGGCGCTGATGCGCACGCACGAGCGCGCGCCGCGCGAGCGCGTCCGCGTCGATCGTCCTCTGCGCGTCCGCTGCGTCCTCGTCGGCGTCGATCTCGTCGGCGTGATCCCCGAAGCGCTGCGCGAGCCCGGCCGCTGGATCGCGCTCGAGCTGCTCGCGGCGCGCACCTGCCCCGCGTGCCTCGGCGAAGGCGGCGAGCACGTCGCGCGCGGCTTCTTCCGCAGCGAGCACGTCGAGTGCGGCGCGTGCGACGGAGTCGGCCTCGTGCGCGTCGAGCGCAAGCTGCGCGTGCGCGTGCCGGTCGTCCCCGCGAAAGCGCTGCGCCTGCGCGGCCGCGGCGTCGCGATCGGCGCCCAGCGCGGCGATGCGATCCTCGAGATCGCCTGAGCCGACGCGTCCAGATCCCGGACGCAGAGCGTGCAGAAGAGCCCGATCACGCTCTCTCTGCACCGCGCAACACCATAGAACCATTGATCAATTCGCCGCCACACCGCGCCACGCGGGTGGCCGCCGGCTTGCTCGTCGCGGCGGCATGCGTCGTCTCGTCGTGCTCTCGCTCCTGCTCGCCGCCTGCGGTCGCGCCCCCGACGCACCGCCCGCGACCCCGGCCGCGCTCGACGAGACCGCCGACCCGCTCGTTCCCGGCCCGACCGTGCCCGATGCGCCGTCCGCGCTGCTCTCGCCGGAGTCGCGCGCCGCGCTCGATCAGGCGCCCTTCCCGATGCTGCTCCTGCCCGCCGAGTACGCGCGCGGCACGATCGTCACGAGCGGCGAGAGCTGGGTCGCGCTCTCGTACCGCGACGACGCGCTCACCATCTCGCTCCACGCCACGAACGTCGCGCACCCGGTCGTCTCCGACGACGAGGTCGTCACCGCGCCGCCGCCCGACGAGAGCGTGCGCGGCGAGCCCGCGCGCGTGACCGTCAACGAGCTGATCCGCAGCGTCGCGTGGACCGAGGGCGACGTCGCGTTCGCGCTCGAGGTCGAGTGCGCGCGTCCCGAGGACGACGCGCGCTGCACCGAGCGCGGCTTCGTGCTCTCGCTCGCCGATCGCCTCGTGCCCGCGGGAGGTGCGCGATGAGGATGCTCGCAGCGCTCGCGTTCGTGCTCGCGCTCGCTCCGTCGATCGCGCGCGCGCAGTTCACGTACCGCCCAGCGGGCGAGCTCGTGTCGGGCAGCGGCCGAGGCCGCGTCGACTCGCGCGTCTACGCGCCGGGGATCCGCTTCCCCGTGCGCGACGCGCCCGCGTACCTGAACTCGCAGGTGTGGGGCGTGGGCGGCAACGAGGGCCCGAGCGGCTCGCAGTGCGACGCGCGGAACTTCTCGTACCCGTGGCGCGACAACTACTGCGAGTCGCGCTCGTGGGACATGCCGCTCTGCCCCGCGGGACAGGGCCACCAGGGCCAGGACATCCGCGGATCGAGCTGCATGAACAACGTGCATCCCGTCGTCGCGGTCGTGGACGGAACGATCACGAACATCGGCTCGTACTCGGTCTACCTCACGGCCGCGGACGGCACGCGCTTCGACTATCTGCACATGGGCTCGGTGCGCGTGAGCGTCGGCCAGCGCGTCACGCGCGGCACCGTCGTCGGCAACGTGTCGAACGCGTTCGGCGGCACGCCGACCACGGTTCATCTGCACTTCAACATCCGCCAGAACGTGAGCGGTGTCGGCAGCGTCTACGTGCCGACGTACATGTCGCTCGTGCGCTCGTACGAGGCGCTGATCGGCCCGAGCACGCCGCGCTTCCGGGCCGAGTACGTGAGCCAGTCGTTCCCGCTCGCGCGCGATCCGTTCCAGCTCGCGCCGGGCGAGGAGCGCGCCGGGCACATCGAGCTGCGCAACACCGGCACCGAGACGTGGCGCCCCGGGCAGACGTTCCTCGGCACGACCGAGCCGCGTGATCGCGCGAGCCCGCTCGCAGGCCCCGACTGGGTCGCGCCGAACCGCGCGGCGACCGTCGATCGCGACGTCGCGCCGGGCGCGACCGGGCGCTTCGCGTTCACCGTGCGCGCGCCGGCGAGCGCCGGCGACTACCCGCAGTTCTTCAACCTCGTGCAGGAGAGCGTCGCGTGGTTCTCCGACTCGGGCGGGCCCGTCGACGGCCAGCTGCAGGTGCGCGTCACCGTGGTGCCGCCGGCCGACGCCGACGGCGACGGCTCGACCCGCGACGTCGACTGCGACGACGCGAACGCGGGCGTGCATCCGGGCGCCGAGGAGACGTGCGGCGACGCGATCGATCAGGACTGCGACGGATCCGATCTCGCGTGCGCGCCCGACCCCGACGGCGGCAGCCTGCCGATCGCCGACGGCGGCAGCATCCCGACCGGCGACGCGGGCACGACGATCCCGGGCGACCGCGACGCCGGGACGTCGCCGCCGACGGCGAGCCCGCGCATCTCGGGCGGATGCGGCTGCGTGGTCGGCGGGCGCGCGCCTTCGCACGCCGGTGCTCTGGTGATCGCCGCGCTCGCGTCGATGATGCTCGTACGTCGTCGGCGTCGCTGACGCGCCGGCTCGCGGCGCGCGCGCCGGTCTGGTACGAGGGCTTGCCGCGCGGCGCCTGCGTGCTCAGGACGCCCGACGCGCCCCTCGCATGGAGCTCTGGCAAGCACTCCTCCTCGGCATCGTCGAAGGCCTCACCGAGTACCTCCCGGTGAGCTCGACGGGGCATCTCCTCGTCACGCAACGCATCCTCGGGATCCCAGAGAGCGACGCGTCGAACGCGTACGCGATCGCGATCCAGGCGGGCGCGATCGTCGCGGTGCTCGCGCTCTATCGGAAGCGCGTCGGGCAGATGGCGCTCGGCGCGATCGGGCGCGATCCGATCGGCGCGAAGCTCGCGATGTGCGTGATCGTCGCGTTCCTGCCCGCCGCGATCGTCGGCTTCGCGCTCGACGATCTGATCGAGAGCGTGCTCTTCGGGCCGTGGCCGATCGTCGTCGCGTGGGTCGTCGGCGGCGTCGTGATCCTCTGGTTCGCGCGCACGAAGCGCAGCCAGGAGGGACGCTCGCTGGAGGAGCTCGGCTGGCGCGCCGCGCTCGCGATCGGCGCGGTGCAGTGCATCGCGATGTGGCCCGGCGTGAGCCGCAGCCTCGCGACGATCCTCGGCGGCGTCGCGGTCGGCCTCTCGCTGTCGGCGGCGGTGGAGTTCTCGTTCCTCCTCGGCCTCGTCACGCTCGGCGCAGCGACCGCGTACAAGTCGCTGCAGCACGGCGCGACGATGCTCGAGGCCTACGGGCCGCTCCCGGTCGCGATCGGCTTCGTCGCCGCGTGGATCGCGGCCGTGGTGTCGGTGCGCTTCATGGTCGGCTGGCTCAACGAGCGCGGCCTCGGGATCTTCGCGTGGTGGCGCTTCGGCGCGGCCGCGATCGTCGTCGCGATGATCGCGGCCGGGATGCTCTGATCACGACGATCGATCAGAGCGATCGCGCGCGAGGTGCTCGACCCGGACGAGCGCGCGCTCGAGGTCGTTGCCGCGCAGGAAGAGACCGAGCGCCTTGCGCAGCGACGGAATCGCGCGGGCGAGCTCGGGCCGCGTCAGCGCCACCGGATCGACGCCGCCGCGCACCAGCGCGCGCCGCACGACGTCCTCCGCGATCACGTGCGAGAGCCCGGTGGCCGCGACCACTTCGTCGACGAGGGCCACGGCTCACTTCCTCGCCGCGCGGAACGCGCTGTTCGCGATGTCGCGCACGTAGCCCGCGAAGAACGCCGCGAGCCAGTCGAGCTCCACGGTGTCGTCGGGATGCGGGAGCCCGCGCGTCGCGAGCACCATCACGCGCGCACACCACGCGACGGTGCCGTGCACGATCGACTCGGGCGACGAGCCCTGCGCGACCAGCCCCGGGATCACGGTGTCGATGTAGAACTCGTACGCGTCGTCGCTGCGCGCGTCGGCGCGCTCGCGGAGGACGTGCAAGAAGCCGTCGACCATCTGCGCGAGATCGTCGCGCGAGTACGATGGCGCGCCTTGCAGCGGCTCACGATCCACGGCGCGCGTCGCCGTCGCGACCAGCGCATCGCGTGATGCCTCGAGCATCTCGACCACTCGGTTCGTCACGTTCCGGCTCCCCCCCGCGCGGAGACGAACGTGATCGCACCGCGCGGGCGGTACGTGGGAGCCCGACGCGACGTCACAAGCTCCGCGATCGCGGCGTCCGCGCGCGTCGAGCCCGCGAACGAGGTGCGTCGTGTCGCTACGGCGACGCGGCGAGCTGCTCCGGCTGCTGCGCGAGGAACGCGCGGTTCGGCCGGGGCTCGAACTTGTGATCCGGGCAGATCTCGAAGAGGCGATCCGCGAGGATGATCCCCCGCACCGTTCCGCGGCTCGGCTGCCATCGGAACGGCTTGTCGCCGCGCACCTCTCGGATCTCCGCGTCGAAGAGCCCGTTGAGCTCGCGCCATCGCTCGGCGTCGGCGCGCGTCGCGAAGACGTACTCCTCGCAGGGCAGTGTGCGCTCTCGCCGCAGCACCACGAAGCCACGGAAGTCGAACGAGTCGACCAACCCGTCGCAGTGATCGCACGCGAACGAGAAGAAGAGCGCTCGCATCGCTCGCTGGCAGTTGGGACACCGCATCGCAGTCACACCTCGCGGCGTCGCCGAGCTCGACGTTCAGCGGAGCTCCACACGCCTGCGCCGCACCCACTCATCTGAGCGCAACGCACGCGAAACCAAGAGATCAGAACGCGGTCAATCAGGCCAGCGTCGCTCGTGCTGGAGCCGCGCGCAGAGGCGCTCGAGCGCGGGTGCATCGAGCGTCGCGATCGCTCGCTCGCGCGCCTCGTTCCACTCGATCCCGAACGCTTCGCAGAGCATCCGCACCGCAGCGCGCAGCCCTTCGGCGCGCCCCTGCGCGACGTAGTGACGCGCGAACTCGCTCCGGTACTCGTACCCTTCCAACTTCATGCTGGCCTCCAGCGCCGCCCGCGCGACATCCGCGAGCGCATCGAGCACGACGTCGAAGTAGAGCTTGCCACGGTCCTCGTCCCGCAGCCCCACCTCGCCCGCGGCGACGAGCGCCGCCACCCCGATCTCGACGGCGTGCCGTGCGTCCTTCCCGTGCGCCATCGCCGACAGCACCGCGAGCTCGGGCGCGGACTTCGCCGCGTCGACGTCGAGCACCCGCGGGATCTCCGGCGGGCCGATCACCAGCGGGGTGAGCGCCCCGCCCTGGAACGTCTCGATGGGTCGCTTCGCCCATGCGCTCACCGCTTCGTCGAGCGCGATCACCACGAGCCACGCCGCGCGCGCGTGCTTCGCGTGCGCGCTCGCGAGATAGAGCGGCCACCGCGCGCGCTTCAGATCGTTGCGCGCGCGCTGCACCTCGACGACGACCACGACCTCGTCGCCCACGACCACGAGATCCGCGACGTACGCCGCAGGCTCGAGCTCGTGGAACGCGGCGCTCGACTCGACGAGGTCATCGCCGAGCTCGACTCCGAACGCGTCGCGCACCAAGCGCGCGAGCACGCCCGGCGCGTCGCGCAACAAGAGCAGCGGCAGCTCGTGGTCCGTCGACGGCACGCGCGTGCTCCATCGCACCGCGCGTGCCGCGCTCGGGAACCGACGTAATAGTGGTGATTCGCGCGCGGCGATGACGGAACCGCCAGCCAGGTGCTGGCGGCCGCCACCCTCGAATCAGTCGCTGAACAGCTCGTCGATGTCGGCCTTCGTCAGGCCCTTGAGCGGCGTGCTCTCGGTCGTCAGCACGTTGCTCATCAGCTCGCGCTTCTTGTCGCTGAGCTGGAGGATCTTCTCCTCGACCGTGCCCTTCGCGATCAAGCGATACACGGTCACGACCTTCGTCTGACCGATGCGGTGCGCGCGGTCCGTCGCCTGATCTTCGACCGCGGGGTTCCACCACGGATCGAAGTGCACGACCGTGTCCGCGCCCGTCAGGTTCAGACCCGTGCCGCCCGCCTTCAGCGAGATGAGGAACGCGTCGACGTTCTCGTCCTTGTTGAAGTGATCGACGCGGTCCTGACGATCCTTCGTCGAGCCGTCGAGGTACTCGTAGCGGATGCCGTCCTGATCCGCCGCGCTCTTGATCAGCTGCAGCATCTCGACGAACTGCGAGAACACGAGCACGCGGTGCCCGCCCGCCTTCGCCTCCTGCAGGATCTCGCGGAGCGCCGAGAGCTTACCGCTCGTCTCGTCGTTCCACTCGCCTTCGCGCGCGTTCATCTTCGTGAGGCGCGGATCGCACGCCGCCTGACGAAGGCGCGTGAGCGCCGCGAGGATCTGGATCTGCGCCTTGCCGACGCCCTGCTTCTCGACCTCGCTCATCACGCTCGCGCGGACCTGCGAGAGCATCTGCTTGTAGAGCTTGGCCTGATCGTCGGCGAGCGGGACGATCATCTCCTGCTCGATCTTCGCCGGCAGCTCCGGCGCGACCTCGCCCTTCGTGCGGCGCAGCACGAACGGATGGATGATCGCGCGCAGCTTCGCGACGGTCTCCTGATCACCGCGCTCGACCGGACGCGCGTACTTCTCCTCGAACGTCTTCAGCGAGCCGAGCAGGCCCGGCGAGACGAAGTCGATGATCGACCAGATCTCGCTGAGGCGGTTCTCGATCGGCGTGCCGGTCAGCGCGAGGCGGCGCTCGCTCTTGAGCTTCTTCGCCGCGCGCGCCGTCGCGCTCAGCGGGTTCTTGATGTGCTGCGCCTCGTCGAGGATGACGTAGCGGAAGTCGATCTCGTTGAGCAGCTCCTCGTCGCGACGGAGGAGCGCGTACGACGTGATCATCACGTCGGTGTCCTCGATCTCGTCGCGCTGCTCGTGGCGGTCGGGGCCCTGCCAGATCAGCGTCGAGAGCGACGGCGCGAACTTCTCGATCTCGCGCGCCCAGTTGGGCACCACGCTCGTCGGCGCGACCACCAGCGTCGGCTTCTGCTGCTTGGTCTTGTTCTTGAGCCAGAGCAGCATCGTGATCGTCTGCAGGGTCTTACCGAGACCCATGTCGTCCGCGAGGATGCCGCCCGTGCCGAGGTTGTGATGGAACACGAGCCAGCTGAAGCCGCGCTTCTGGTAGTCGCGGAACTGCTGGACCTTGAGGTTCCTCGGCTTCGCGATCTGCTCGATCTCGCCGATCTCCTCGAGCTTCCCGAGGATCTCCTTCGCCTGCGGCGAGACGCTGCTGTTGCCGACGATGCGCAGCAGATCCTGGATGCGGCCCGCCTGCGAGAGCGGGACCTTCGCGCCTCCGCTCGTGCCCGCGACGATCTCCGCCATGCGGTCGAGCACCTCGCGCACTTCCTCGGCCTTCACCGGCGCGAACGTGCCGTCGCTCAGCTTGACGAGGCGACGCCCCTTCTCGAGCGCGTTGCGCAGCTCGTCCTCGTCGACCGCCACGCCGCCGGCGTTGAACGTCATGTCGAGCGAGAGCCAGTCGACGCCGCTCGCGACGCGCACCTGCGCCGTGACGCTCGCGTCGCGCACCTTCACCGCGCGCAGATCGTGCGGGATGAGCTTCTCCCAGCTCTCCGGCAGCGACGTGATGCCGTTCGTCCAGAACGACACCGCGCCGTCGCCCTTCGCGACGAGCCCTTCGCGCGTCTCGTCGACCGCGAAGCCGAGGTTCATCAGCTGCTGCACCGAGCTCATCTCGGCGCCGACGTCGCGACGCACCACGCGCGGCCGGCCACCGGCCTCGCGCGGCGGGAGGAACGCGAGCGGCGACGGGAACTCCGCGGGCGGGATCGGGAAGAGCTGCTCGCCGTAGTAGACGCTCAGCTTCGCGCGCGCCTCGATGATGTCGCCGTCCAGCTGCAGCTTGAAGCGCGGCGCGGCGTCGACGAGATCCGCGACCTGCGAGAGATCGGGCAGCTCCGCGCCGAGCGACGCGGCCACGCGCGGGATGCCCTCGCCGAGCAGGCGCGGCAGCTCGCCCATCGGATAGATGAGCGCGGGCGAGCGATAGAGACGCTGCAGCCACGCGGGCGTGACGCTCTCCGCGACCGGGCGCGCGATGCCTTCCGTCGTGTCGACGTGCCAGCCCGGCGTGCCCTCGAACCACGCGCCGCTCGAGAGCGGGAACCGGCGCAGGCCGCCCTTGCTCTCGAACACCACGCGCACGCGACACGTGCGGCCGTTCGCCTGATCGAGCTCGATGCGCGGCTTGAGCGTGTCGTCGGCGAAGCGCAGCTCCATCGACGCGGGCTCGAGCAGCACGCGGCGATCCTTGAGCATGCTCAGGACCTCCGCCGCGTCCTCGGCGCGCAGCTCCGCGGTGGCGGGCGTGTTGCGCGGCGTGTGGCGCGCGAGCGCGCGCATGATCTCGCGCGTCTGACCGGCGACCGCGTGGAACGCCGCGAGCGCGTCGGTGATCGGCACCGCGGTGCGCGTGCCCGCGATCACCGGCGTGATCGTGATCGACGCCGATCGCACCTGCATGCGGAACTCGAGGTCGAACGGCTTCGTCTGCTCGTCGGGCCCGGGGAGCCACGCGTCGAGCACGCCGCGCGCCTCGTTCGCCGCGGCGACCGAGAGCGGCGCCGATCCCGGGCGCTCCGTGTACGCGAGGTTCCCGGTCAGCACCGCGCCCGGAGGCGGCAGGACCGCGGGTCCGGGCTCGCGCGTCGTGAGCACCTCGAGGTGCGAGACGCCGTTGGTCTCCGCGCCGCGACGACGACGGCGCGAGCGACGACGCTTGCCGCCGACGCTCACGGTGTGGCTCGTGCCCGGCGGGATCTCGGTCGTCGTCTTCGGGTGCGCGGGCGGGCTCGACGCGGGGCGATCCTGCTGCGGCGCCTTCGGGCGCGGCGGGCGCTCGCGATCGCGGAGCGCGACGAGCAGCGCCGCGACGTGCTTGCAGTGCTGCGTCGGACCGCGGAACCCGGCGCACGTGCACGACGACGTGAACGCGTTGTCCTCGCCGAGGACCAGGCGCGGCTCGTAGGTGTCCTGCTTGACGTGGATGCGGGCGTGCGCCTCGCCGTCCTGCGTCTCGAGCTCCTTCACGTCACCGCGGCGCGCGTACTGTCTGCCTCGCAGGAACGCGTTGCCGCCGACGACTCGCTGGATCGCGCGATCGGAGAAGCGCGAGACGTGCTGCGCGACGCGGCTCGGATCGGGGACGCGCGCAGGCGCTTCGTCGTCGTCGTCCTCTCCGTCGTCGTCGTCGTCCCCGTCGTCGGCATCGCCGTCGCTGTCGGCATCGGCGTGCTGCCGAGCTCGGTGGGGACGATCGTCGGCGCCTTCGTCGAGCGCGCCTTCGGGACCATCGTCGTAGCCCTCGTCGCCGTCACCTTCGGAGGCGTCGAGAGCCAGATCGTCGAGCTCGGGATGCGTGTCCGTCATGGACCTCTGGAGACCGTGCAGCTGTTTGCAGGGGGCCCCGGCCCTGCATGTCGGCGCGCCCTCGAGCGGGCTCGAAGGCGCTGCCTCGGCGCGCCGTGCTCCGAGGCGAGTGGGCCCCGAGGCGTGAGCCTCGGGTCGGCGCGTTCCCTCCGCAGGACGAGAGCCCCGCAGCGGGAAGGGAAGAAGAGGCCCTCGGGGCGCGAGGGCTCGTGGAAGGTCCGGGCCGCGGCCGATCAGGTCGGCCGAGCACGGGAGCAGCACCCGCTACGAACGGCGTCGAGGGCGCGCCAGAGGCTCGATGACTTCTGCGAGAAACTCCAGCGCCCCGCCCGATTCCGCTGTCTCGTGTGCGCCGTCCTGCCTCGGAAGGCAGCCGCTTCACCCGCCACCACGGCTCCTTCTCACGACCACGTGCTGCGTGGGAGCAACCTCCCTGGAAGCACGCGCTCGGTCGACGAAGGCGAGGCCCCGGGCTCCGCGCGGAGCGAACGGAACGGATCGGTGGGGCTTATGGCATGGGCCCACCTCGGGCGCAAGAGGGCGCAGAGGGGCCGCCCACACCCGCCAGTCGACCGCCCTCGCTCCTCCGTTACAATCGGCGACTCGCCGAATCCGGAGGTTCCCAGAGGTCATGCCCGTTACTTTCCAGGACGTTCTGCGCGCGTGGCCCGTGGTGCACCGCTGGCTGCCGCGGACGCCGCTCTATCGCTACCCCCTGCTCTCCGCGCGATGGGGCGTCGACGCCTGGGTGAAGCACGAGAACCACATGCCGATCGGCGCGTTCAAGGTGCGCGGCGGCGTGAACCTCTTCGCGAACCTGAGCGACTCGCAGCGCGCCCGCGGCGTCATCACCGCGACGCGCGGCAACCACGGCCTGTCGCTGGCGTGGGCGGCGCGCGCGTTCGGATCGCGCGCCGTGATCTACGTGCCGAAGGGGAACAACCCGGAGAAGAACGCGATCATGAGCGCGCTCGGCGCGGAGGTCGTGGAGTTCGGGCGGGACTTCGACGAGGCGCGCATGGAGGCCGAGGCGCGCGCGCGAAACGAGCTTCTGCGCTACGTGCACCCGGCGAACGAGCCGCTGCTCATCGCGGGGATCGGCACGATGGCGATGGAGATCGCCGAGGAGCTGCCCGACGCCGACGCGGTGATCGTGCCGATCGGCGGCGGCAGCCTGCTCGCGGGGACGATCGTCGCGCTGCGGACGCTGCGCCCGGACATGCAGATCATCGGCGTGCAGGCGGAGCGCGCCGACGCGATGGCGCGCTCGCTCGAGGCCGGGAAGCTGACGAGCATCGAGAACGCCGACACGTTCGCCGACGGCCTGGCGACGCGGTTCGCGTTCGAGCTGCCGTTCGAGATCGCGAACGGCAAGGTCGATCGTGTGGTGCGCGTGAGCGAGGACGAGATGAAGGAAGCCGTCCGCACCGCGCTCGAGGGCACGCACAACGCGGCCGAGGGCGCGGCGGCGGCATCGTACGCGGCGGCGTTCAAGCTGCGCGGCGAGCTTGCGCGGAAGAAGGTCGTGATCCTCCACACCGGGCACAACATCGACCGCAACACCCTGCGGTGGGCGCTCGGTCTGTTCGACGCCTGAGGTCCGAGCCGGTGAATCTCGGAGATTCGGCGATCGATTTCAGAATCGACCGGTGAATCTCCGAGATTCGGCGATCGATTTCAGAACCGCCGGGTGAATCTCCGAGATTCGGCGATCGATTCCAGAATCGCCCGGTGAATCTCCGAGATTCGGCGATCGATTTCAGAACCGGCGGGCGAATCTCCGAGATTCGGCGATCGATTCCAGAATCGCCCGGTGAATCTCCGAGATTCGGCGATCGATTTCAGAATCGCCCGGTGAATCTCCGAGATTCGGCGACGGGCGTCAGTCCATCACGTCTTCGGTCGCGGCGACCGGATGCGCCTCCGGCGCCTCTCGGACCGCGACCTCGGGGATCTCGATCGCGTCGAGCTCTCTCCGCAGGCTCGCGAGCTGCGCGCGGAAGCGGCCCATCTGCGCCGCCGGGAGCATGCGCCCCGGGCCGTTCAGCTCGCGCCCCGGATCGACGAACCCGCCGTGCCTCTTCAGGCCGAAGTGCAGGTGCGGGCCGGTGCTGCGCCCCGTCGATCCGACGTAGCCGATCACCTGGCGCTGCGTGACCGTATCGCCCCGCGAGAGGCCCGGCGCGAAGCGCGAGAGGTGCGCGTAGAACGTCTCGTAGCCGCCTTCGTGGCGCAGCGCGACGAGGTTCCCGTTCGCGCCGCGCGCCCCGATGAACGTGATCACGCCGTCCGCCGCGGCCCACACCGGCGTGCCGGTGCCCGCCGCGTAGTCGATCCCGTTGTGCGGCATCACCCGGCGCAGCACCGGGTGCATGCGGCGCGGGTTGAACGGCGAGCTGATGTGATCGTAGCGGAGCGGCGTGCGCAGCCATCCGCCGTGCACCGCGCGGCCGGTCTCGTCGTGGAAGTCGCCCTCGGCCGGGCGTCCGCCCGCCGCCGCGCGCGTCTCGAACCAGAACGCGCGCAGCACGCCGCGGCGCTGGCTGCGGTACTCGATCGCCCACACCGTGCCGTAGCCGAGGAACTGTCCGTCGATGCGCTCCTCGTCGAGCAGGATGCGGAACGCGTCGCCGGCGCGCGTCTCGGTGTTGAAGTCGATGCGACCATCGAAGGTCTCGACGAACGTGCCGACCATCGCGCGGCCGAGCCCCGCGCCGTCGAGCGCGGCCCCGAGCGACGTCGCGACCGTGCCGCCGCGCGCGAGGCGCGTGCGCTGCACCGGCACGTCGACCTGACGGC
Organism: Sandaracinus amylolyticus; assembly: GCF_000737325.1. Lineage (NCBI taxonomy): Bacteria > Pseudomonadati > Myxococcota > Polyangiales > Sandaracinaceae > Sandaracinus > Sandaracinus amylolyticus. The sequence continues at coordinate 3,607,929 of NZ_CP011125.1, read as the reverse complement.
CGAGCCAGCGGCTCCCGTCGCGCACCGCTTCGTAGATCTGCGTGATCGACGCGCGGTACTCGAAGCGCACCAGCGATCCGTCGGCGTCGCGCTCGACCACGATCTGGTGCTCGGGGCGACAGCGGCGGAAGTCCATCACGCCGGTGAGCGCAGTGGTCAGCGCGTCGGCGTCCGCGCCGCTGAGCCCGGCGTTGGTGAGCGCGGGGCGGAACCCGACCGCGCGACCGAACGCGTGCGTCGTGCGCGTCCCGCCGGGCACGCCGGTCGACTCGATCGCGAGGGGCTCGGGCGGCGGAGCGGGCGGACCGGCGTCGATCGCGAGCGGGCCCGCGTCGTGCGGCGGCGAGAACCCGACAGCGAGCGGCACCGCGGGACCTTCGGCCGCCGCGGGCACCTCTCCGCCCTCGCCTTCCGGCGGCGGGCCGGGCACCAGCGCGACGACCGCGGCCGCGATCCCCGCGATCGCGAGGAGCGCCACGACGACGAGCAGCTGCTTCTGCCGCGTCGAGCGGACGTCGTCACGGAGAAGAGGCATGCCCACCGACGGGAGCGGGCGGTGCGTCGGAATCCCGCTCGGGGTCTCGTCGGCCATCGGCGGCCGGAAGGGTTATCAGCCGAGCACCGGGAGATCAAACGCACTCCGCCCTTCCTCGCGCGCGACGTCTTGGCGTGGCTGGTGTCGTGCGGCTACGCTCCGCCGCCGACGAACAAGGCCGCTGCGATCGGCGCCGCCGCTTCGCCTTCGATCTCACCGCGCCTCAATCGACTTCGCCGCATGGAGCTTCCGATCCGTACGGCCCGCATCGCGGCGGGCGTGACCTTCGTCGTCGCCGCGGTGCTGGTGCTCGCGGGCATCTGGAGCTTCGGCATCTGGGATCCCTGGGAGCTCGCGAGCGCCGACGTCGCGCGCCGGCTCGCCGCCGGAGAGCCGCCGACCGATCGCGGGACGCTCGACGTGCCGCCCCTCGGGCCATGGCTCGTCGCGCAGGGCTTCTCGATCTTCGGGATCCACGAGTGGTCGGGGCGCGTGCCGATCGCGATCTCGGCGCTCGCGGCGGTCGCGATCGGCTACTGGCTCGTCGCGCGGTTCGCCGGACGCCGCGCCGGCATCTACGCCGCGCTGATCGCGTGCACGAGCCCGCTCTTCCTCTTCAACGCGCGGCAGATGATCGGCGCCGGGCCCGCGTTCGCGGCGCAGGCGGCGGTGTTCCTCTGCGCGGCGTCGCTGCTCTTCCAGCCGGAGCGCGCGGAGTCGGCGACGCTCCGCGCGCCGGTCGCGCGCGCGCTGTGGGGCGTCGGGCTGCTCGCGTCGATCGCGCTCTCGACGCTCGCGAGCGGCGTGCTGCTCGGCGTGCTGCCTGCGCTCGGCGCGATCGCGGCGACGGCGATCGCGCGCGGAGAGCTCGCGCCCGAGCGGCTTCGCGCATCGGGGGAGGCGCGCGTGCGCGCGGGGATCGCGTGGGCGGTCGTCGTGGGGAGCGCGCTCGTCGCGATCCACGTGGCGCGGCTCGTCGCGATCGACGCGGACGTCTACAGCGCGTGGATCGGTGGCATCCCGCGCGGCGGCAACCCGCCGACGTTCGAGCGCGTGCTCGAGCTCGTCTTCCACTCGTTCGCGCCGTGGAGCGCGCTCCTGCCGATCGCGATCGGTCGCGCGATGGCGGGACGCGCCGAGGGCGAGGCGCTCGTGCCCGCGACGTTCGCGGAGGAGCCCTCGCTGCGCATCGGGCTGGTGCTCTGGGCGGCGTTCGGGTTCTGCGCGCAGACGATCTACGTGTCGCGCTTCGGCAGCGCGACGTTCCTGCCGGTGATCGCGCTCGCGGGATCGGTCGCGCTGCTGCTGCGCGACGTGGAGCGCGCGGGGCGCGGATCGTGGGCGGCGGGGCTCGTGACGTTGCTGCTGTCGGCGCTCTTGCTGCGCGACTTCCGTGGATACCCGGTGAGCCCGGCCTCGGGCCTCGGCATCGACGGGCTCGCGCTGCCCGAGGACTTCCCGCGCTCGAGCGGATGGGTCGCGCTCCTCGCGCTCTTCGGCGTGACGGCGATGCTCGGGCTCGGGGTGGATCGAGAGGAGGCGGTGCGCTTCCGCGATCCGCGGCCCCTGTTCCGCACGCAGTGGCAGCGCGGCCCGGGCTTCCGCGCGTGGATGATCTTCTTCCTCCTGGTCCTCGCCGCGTGCACCGTGTTCGGGCTCGAGTGCTTCCTCGTCGGCGACGATCGGCCCTACGAGGCGCTCCTCACGGTCGCGGCCGTGACTGGCGGCCTCGGCGGCGCCGCGTGGCTCGGCGTGATCGGCGTCGCCGTCGCGTACGGGCTCGCGACGAGCGACGACAAGCGCGCGGGCCTCGGGCGCATCGTGCTGGGGCTCGCGATCGCCGCGGTGCTCCTCACGTCGATCGCGATCGCGAACGTGATCCTCGGTCAGCCGCAGGTCTCGAGCCTCGCGGTGCGCATCGGCCGCGTGCTCGCGTTCATCGCCCCGGCCATCGCGCTGCTCGTGGCGATCGTGCTCGGTGGGCGTGCCGCGTTCCACTTGATGGGCGAGTGGTCGCTCGCGCCGATGCTGCTCGTCGGCGTGGTGATCGGCGGGTACACGAGCTTCATCTTCCAGCCGAAGATGAGCTCGCACTTCTCGCCGCGAGAGGTCTACGACGCGTACAACGATCTCGCGTCGCAGGGCGAGCCGCTCGGCGAGTATCGCGTCGGTGGGCGCGCTGCCGCGTACTACGCGCACGGCGAGGTCGAGGAGCTGACCGAGCAGAACGCGGTGCTCGAATTCCTCGGGCGCCCGGAGCGCGTGTGGCTCGCGTTCCGCGCGGACGATCTCGCGCAGCTCGATCGCGCGTACCGCCAGCGCACGAACCGCCACCTCTTCGTCGCGGACGCGTCGAGCACGCGCGTGCTCCTCGCGACGAACCAGCCGCCGGAAGGGCTCGCGAGCGAGAACTATCTCGCCGACGCGATCCTCGACGAGGTGCCGCAGGTGCAGCATCGCGTCGGCGCGAACTTCGATCGGCGCGTCGAGCTCGTCGGCTACGACCTCGATCTGCCGGGCGGACACAGCGTGGGCCCGGGCCAGCAGTTCACGGTGACGTGGTACTGGCGCGTGATGGCGCCGGTGCCTGGCAGCTACCAGATCTTCCTCCACGTCGACGGCGCGGGGCAGCGCTTGAACGGCGATCACGAGCCGGTCGACGGGCACTACCCGGTGCGGCTCTGGGACGAGGGCGACATCGTGGTCGATCGCCAGACGCTGCGCGTGCCGGCGAATTTCCCGCCCGGTCAGTACACGTTCTTCATCGGCTTCTACGCGGGTGAGTCGCGGCTCGACGTGGTCGAGGGTCCGACCGACGAGGTCGACCGCGCGCGCGCGGGTACGCTCCTGGTGCGTTGATCTCGCGACACGACTCGGCTATGCAGCGCGCGTGAACGACGGGGGCAAGAAGACCGACGAGGTCGCGTCGCAGGAGCGCGACGTCTCGACGGCCTCGGCGCCCTCGGAGGACTCCGGCGAGACGAGCGGCAGCGAGCGTCGTTCGTACGAGCGCTTCGACACGCGCATCCACGTGGACGTGACGAGCGGCGAGACGTTCCTCTTCGCCTACATCACGAACATCAGCGAGATGGGCATCTTCGTGCGCTCGGAGTCGCCGCTGCCGATCGGCACGGAGCTGCGGATGCGCTTCGCGCACGACGAAGGTGGCGAGCTCGAGCTGAGCGGCATGGTCGTGTGGATCAACCCGCTGCGTGCGAATGGCGACAATCCGAACCCGGGCATGGGCGTGCGGTTCGAGTCGCTGACCGCGGAGCAGCGCGAGCAGGTGGTCGCACTGGTTCGGACCGTCGCTTATCTGCAGGACGATACGCAGGGGAACTGATCTCGATCTGATCTCGATCTCGAGATCTCGAGCGCAGGTGGTTCGGCCCGGGCGCGTGGCAGGGGCTCCTCGCTAGTCCTCGCGACCAGCCGATCAGAAGCGGCGCGAGGTTCGGGAGGCGGGGTGTTCGCGTCTCGCGATGCGAGACGCGAACCGTGCACGATGTGATTGCCGTCGTGTGGCCGTCGCTGCGGGATCGCTCGGAGCCCCTGCCACGCGCCCTGCTGCACGGCTTCGGCTCGCATGGCGGGAACGGACGCACGCCGGTGTTTTTGGAGGCGGGAGCGGCTCGCGCGAGTCCCGCGCGCTTCGCGCGGGATTCGCACGAGCCGCGTTCAGCAGCGCGCGCTTCGCGCGCGACTGGAGCCAATTGGCCGTCGGCTCGAATGCGAGCGAATGCTCGGATTCATGCGGTGGACGTTCCGGGCTCCGACGCGGACACGGACTCCGACGCGGACACGGACGCCGACGCGGACACGGACGCCGACGCGGACGCGAATTTCGACGCGGACGCGGACACGGACGCGGACTCCGACGCGGACACGGACGCCGACGCGGACACGGACGCCGACGCGGACACGGACGCCGACGCCGACGCGGACGCTGACGCCGCCGCCGACGCGGACGCCGACTCCGACGCTGACGCGGACGCCGACTCCGACGCGGACACGGACTCGGACGTGGCCTACGCCGCGACTTCGCGGATTCGGCGCGCGAGGTCGCGCATCGAGAACGGCTTCGCCAGCAGCGGGCGTCCGGTCTCGAGCAGGGCGCGCTGCAGTGTCTCGGACCGCAGTCCGCCCGACACGAACAGCGTGCGCGCCGCGAGCCTCGGGTCGATCTCGACGATCTCCTCGTAGAGACGCAGGCCGTCCATGCCCGGCATCACGATGTCGCTCAGCAGCGCGTCGAAGCGCTCCTCGCTGCGCACGAGCTGCAGCGCGATCGGGCCGCTCGGCGCCGGCGTGCACTCGAAGTCGTCGGCGAGCGAGCTCGTCATCGCGCGCAGCAGCAGCTCGTCGTCCTCGACGATCAACAAGCGCAGTCGGCTCGCCCGCGGCGGCGGCTGCGACACCGCGCGCGGCATCGCGTGCGTCCTTCGTCCGCGCGGCAGGATCACGCGGAAGCGCGCGCCGAAGCCGGGCTCGCTCTCGACGAAGATCTCGCCTCCACAGCGCCGCACCAGCTCGCGCGTGATCGAGAGGCCGAGCCCGGTGCCCGCGCCGATCTCCTTCGTCGTGAAGAACGGATCGAAGATGCGCTCCAGCGTCTCCGGCGCGATCCCCGGGCCGTTGTCGGCGACCTCGAGGCACACCGCCTCGTCGTCGTGGCTCGTCGTGACGCGAAGCCGGCGCGTCTCGAGCGCGATCGACTCGAGCGCCTGCAGCGCGTTCACGACCAGGTTCGTCACCACCTGCGTGAGCGCGTGCGGCGGCGCCATCACGTACGGGAGGTCCGCGGCGAGATCGAGATCGACCTTCGCTTGATAACGAACCTCGCGCCCGACGAGGCGCATCACCGTCTGCACGTCGTCGTTGATCGACGTGGGCTCGGGGCGCGAGTCGTCCTCGTTCTTCCGCGAGAACACGTGCAGCGCGCGCACGATCGACGTGATGCGGCGCGACGCCGCGAGCACGTCGCCGAGCGCCTCGAGCCAGTCGCTCGCGCGTTGGTGCAGCACCTCCGCCTGCTGGAAGCGCGGGCGCGAGAGCACGGCCTCGATCTCCTGCCGCACGCGCTCGGTGTTCGCGAGGATCGCGGTGCTCGGGTTGTTGATCTCGTGACCGACGCCCGCCGCGAGCAGGCCGATCGCGGTGAGCCGCTCGCTGTGCGCGAGCCCCGCCGTCAGCCGCGCGCGCTCTTCGCGCATCCCGATCACGCGCCGCGCGAGCGCGACGACGCGCATCATCCCGCGCTCGAGATCCGCGGTGTCGACCACGTCCGCCGCGCCGCCCTCGCGCAGCGCGCGCTCGATGTCGAGATCGACCGCGTCGTGCACCACCGGCACGACGAGCAGCTCCGGGAACGCGGCGCTCAAGCTGTTCGCGCGCGCGATCGAGGCGGCGCCGTGGTCACCGAGCTCCACCAGGAGCACGGTGCCGCCGCGTAGCTCTGGGAGCGGCTCGCCCGCGGCCCACGCGAGCGCGATCTCGAGCTCGTCGCGCGACGCCTCGACCAGATGGTCGGCGAGCTCGGGCCGCGACCATGCGAGGAACGCGACGACGGGACCGCTACTGCTCACGCCCTGCACCGGCGCACATCGTACCAGCGCACCACGACCGCGGTGCGCGTGAAGCCCGCCGCGGGCGAGTAGAGCAGCGCGACGCGACCGTGCTCGAGGCGCCCTTTCTGACGCGCTTCCTGCAGGTTGAACACGATCGCGGCATCACCGACGTTCGCGATGCGCGCGAACGTGTCGACGGTGCGCTCGCGCGGCAGACCGAGCGAACGACGACACGCATCGAGGAACCATCCCAGGCTCTGGTTGCCCGTGTAGAGGTCCACGTCGTCGAGCGTCAGGCCCGCATCACGCAGCGCGCCGCTGCACGCCTCGCGACAGAACTCGCCCGCGCGCAGCCCCGCGGTCTTGCCGGCGTCCGCGTCGAACGACGCGAGCTGCATGCGGCCCTGCCCGTCCCACCACGTGCGTCGAGGCGCGCCGTCCACCACCGGCGCGAGCACGATGCCGTCGCGCAGCGAGCCGTCGGTGCGCGCGTAGTGCCCGAGCACGCCGAAGCCGTCGGGCACACGCTCGATCACCGCGGCGGCTGCTCCGTCGCCGAAGCTCACCGACGCGACGCTCGTCGGGTCCACGGAGCGCGTTCCCGCATGCGACTGCACGATCAGCGCGCGTCGGAACGTGCCCGCGCGGATCAGCGCCGCGGCCGTGACGAGCTGCGCCTGGAAGCTCGCGCACCCCACGTCGAGGCTCCACGCGGCCGCGCGCGTGAGCCCGAGCCGGTGCTGCACCGCGGGTGCGTTCGACGGGATCAAACGATCGGGCATCAGCGAGTGCACGAGCACGAGATCGATCGACTCGGGATCGATCCCCGCATCGCGCAGCGCCGCGCGTCCTGCGGCGGCCTCGAGCTCCGAGACGTCGGCGCCGTCGTCGAGCACGTGGCGCAGCTTCGCGCCGCGGAAGAGATCGTCGCCCGTCGCTGCGATCGCGTCGGCGATCTCGCGCGGCATCTCGGTGCGCGCGCCCGACGACGTGCGCTCGACCGCGAGCACGTCGCCGCGCCGCTGCATCTCGTCGCGCGGCGCGAGCACACCGCTCCAGAACGAATTGTCGCGCACCTTCGGCGGCAGCGCGGTCCCGATCCCGACGATCCCGATCCCGCGCAGCCCGCGCGCGCCTTCGTCACCCATCGTGCTCCGAGCTCCCGAACTGCTTCAGCGCGGCGACGCGCTGGTTGCCCGCGAGGCGCACGTCGGCGTCGAAGCGCACGTCGAGCACCACCGGCCCGTCCGCTTCGTCCGAGAGCAGCCGCACGAGATCGAGCCGCGTGCGCACCACGTGGCCCTCGGCGCCCATGCTGCGCGCCATCATCGCGAAGTCGACGGGCGAGGTCGTGAAGTCCGGCGAGCGCCCGAAGAGGTCGTGCATGCCGTGGTGCACCATGTTCAGGCGGCTGTCGTTCATCACGACGAACGTGACGCGCAGCCCGTGCTGCACCGCGGTCGCGAGCTCGTTGCCGTACATGAGGAAGCCGCCGTCGCCGCAGATCGCGAACGTGCGTCGCTGCGGCGCGCCGAGCTGGTGCCCGATCGCGGTCGCGATCCCCGAGCCCATCGAGCCGAACCCGAGGCACGTGATGAAGTCGCCGTGCTCCGAGACGCGCAGGTAGTGCAGCGCCACCGAGAGGTGCTCGCCCATGTCCGCGGTGAACACCGCGTCGCGCGGGCACGCCTCGTTCATCGCGAGCACGACCTCCATCGTCGTCAGCGCGCCGCTCGGCGAGGGCACGAGCGGCTGCGTCTCGACGAGGCTCGGACCGCGGCCGAGCGGCTTCGACACGCGCTCGTCCGATCGATGCTCGAGCATGCGCCCGATCACCTGATCCGCAGGCCCGACGAGCCCGAGGTCGATCGGGTAGTTCTTGCCGAGCTGCGCCGAGTCGATGTCGATCTGCAGGAACGCGCGCGTCGCGCGGAGCAGCGGCGACCACGCGTTCGTCGTGAAGTCGTTGAGCCCGCTCCCGACCGCGAGCAGCACGTCGACGCCGCGCTCGAGGTACGAGATCACGGAGTCGTGCCCGCCGAACCCGAGCACGCCCAGGAAGAGCGGGTGGTCTTCCGGGAACACGCCCTTGCCCTTCGTGGTCACGCACACCGGCGCGCCCACGTGCTCGGCGAGACGACGCAGCGCGCGGCGCCCCGAGAGATCGCGCGTGCCCGCACCCGCGAGGATCAGCGGCCGCTGCGCGCGCTCCAGCATGTCGAGCGCGCGTCGCGTCGCGTCCGAGTCGATCTCGAACGTGGTGCGCACGCTTCCCGAGAGCGGCTGCGCGTCGACGCTCGCGCACGCGACGTCGAGCGGCAGCGACACGAACACCGGCCCGCGACGCCCGCTGTACGCGGTCGAGAGCGCCTTGCGCAGCACCGACGTCGCCGGGCCTGGGTGCGAGAGCATCACGCTCATCTTGGTCACGCGCCGCATGATCGCGACGGCGTCGAAGCCCGCCGGTGAGCCTTCCTGCAGCGCGCCGCGCCCGAACGCCGAGCGCGCGACCTCGCCCGCGATGTGCACGACCGGAACGCCCTCGTAGAACGCGCTCGCGACACCGGTCACCGCGTTCGTGATCCCGGGCCCCGCGGTCGTGAGCACCACGCCCGGACGTCCGGTCGCGATCGCGTAGCCGATCGCGAGGAACGCCGCGGTCGACTCGTGCTTCGTCGTGATGATCCGGACGTCGGGGCGCTCGAGCAGCGCAGCATAGAGCGCGCTGATCGCACCACCCGGGATCCCGAACACCACATCCACACCAAAATCGCGCAGCACGTCAACCAGCTGCAGCGCGACCGTGCCCTTCATGCGGTGTCCTCTTCCGAGCCGAGCCTCCGGATCCGCACGACACCGTCGAAGGGGCCATCGAGCTCGGCCCGGACCTCGACGCGCTCGCGGCAGGTGCGCGCCACGCCCTCGAGCGCACCGACCATCGCGGACTCGATGTACACGTGCTCCTGCTTGAAGCGCGTGATGATCGTGCGCGCGTCCGCCGACTCGACGGAGAAGCGCGCGTGCGACACCACCGTCTGGCTCGCGTACGCACGCTCGAGCACGCGCAGCACGCTCAGGAGATCGGGCGAGACCACCGCGAGCGCGGCGCGCCCGAGCAGCGTGCCCGCCCACGCATCGAACGCGCCCGACTGCAGCTCGCGCAGCCCCGCGTGGATCTGGTGCTCGCCGTAGTGGATCTGCGAGAGCAGCACGATGCGCGTGAGATAGTCGCGCAGCGAGTACATGCGAAACGCCGAGAGCCGGTGCACCGGGAAGAAGCGCCGGTACTCGCGCTGTGTCTCCTCGGAGAGCGTGGCGGCGCGGTCGTCGAGCATGTTGAAGAACGCGCCTCGACACGTCGCGCCGTGCGGGATCTGCTTGAGGCGCCACGCGAGATCGGTCGCGCGATAACACGCCTCGATGTCGGCGCTCTCGGGCGCGACGCGAGACGCGAGACCACCACGCGCTGCGGCGCTCACGCGCGCGCCTCACGAGATCGTCCGGCCATCTCACGGGACGACTTCACCCGGGCCTTCCTCCTCGCCATCGCCGGCGAGGGCGAAAGCGAGGCCGAGCATAGTCGGAAGGTCCGGTGTCGTCGCCCCGCGAGCGGGGTCCCGCGCGCGGCGCTCACGCGCGATCCGTATCGACGATTCAGCCGACCGGATGCACGGTCCAGAGCGTGATCAGCAGACCCAACGATACGCGGGCGCGCTGCCGGTGAGCACGGGCGCGAGCGTCTCGATCGCGATGTCGTCGTCGTCGATCGCGGCGAGCGCGTCGCTCACCTCGAAGACGTTCACGCGATCGCCGAGGTCCTCTTCCCACGTGACGAGCGCGTCGATCCACACGAGCTCCCGCCGCGCGCGGCGACGCGGGAGCGGCGGAGGCACGTGGCGCAGGCGCAGCGCGAGCGCGTCGCCGACGTCGCCGTCCAGCGCGACGAACTCGACGCCGATCGACGGCTTCTCGATCGCGACATGCGCGGTGTGCGCGACGCGCGCGAGGGTCTCGATGCGTGTCCCGAGCCGCTCGTCGGCGAACCCGAGGAGCACGTGCTCGCCGGGCGCGAGCGTCGCGTCGGTCATCACGCGCGCGCCGCGCGGCGAGAGGTCGACGAGCAGCTCGCGACGCGCGCCGTGTGCATCCGTCGTCAGCTCGCATCCGATGCGCACGTCGCGGCGCAGCGTCGCGCGGTGGGCAGGGAGCACCTCGACCGACTGCAGCATGGCGTCCGACCTCCGGGTGAGATCGTCCCGGATGCGGTGCGCGCGAGGCAAGAAAGCGAGCGGCCGTGAGGTCTCGGCGCGTGCTACGAACACCGTAGCGCTACGGATCTCGTAGCACGTTCTCGTGCTCGCCCGACGGTGGTTCGCGACGCCTCAGGAGATCGACACCGTCTCCGCGGTGTCGAGCCGGTATCCCTTCCCGTCGAACCAACCGGGCGTCGCCGAGCCGCCGTCGCCGTCGAGCTCGAGCATCCAGAAGCCCTCTTCGCCCTCGTGCGTCGCGCTGCCCGCGCCGAGGATCGTCGGGCGCACCCCGGGAAGACGCAGCCGGAAGCGCTCGTGGATGTGGCCGTGCAGCACGCAGCCGCGCGGCAGCTCGGCGAGCGCGGTGAGCATCGCCTCCGCATTCTCGAGACCGTGGTTGCGCCCGTCGGGACGCCCGTCGGGGCGGCGCAGCGCGTAGTGCGTCGCGACGATCACGAAGCGATCGCGCACCCGCGGATCGCGCACGATGCGCTGCATCGCCGCGAGCTCGCCGGGCTCGATCATCCCGCTCGAGCGCCAGACCTGCGGGTTCGGGCGCGCGCTGCGCACCGCGACGACCGCGAGATGATCCCCGAAGAGGCGCACCAGCGGCCATCCGTCGGCGCTCGCGAGATCCGGCAGATCGTTCCGCAGGAACTCACCGAAGTACTTATCGAAGCGCCGCTCGCGGATCGTGTCGTGGAGGTACACGTCGTGGTTGCCCGGCACCGTGACGTAGCCGAGCGGACGCTTCGTGATCGGCTCGACCGCCTCGCGCGCCGCGGCGAGCTCGACCTCGGTGCCGAGGATCGTGTAGTCGCCCGTGCAGATCGCGAGGTCGATCTCGTGCTCGTCGGCGAACGCGCCGAGCGCCGCGAGCTTCTCGCGTGTGCGCCGGAAGTGCTTCCCGCGCCGGAGGATGTGGTTCGCGCCGCCGACCAGGCGCTTGCCGATCCAATCGCGGAACGGCACGAGGTGCGGCGAGACGTCGACGTGGATGTCGCTGAAATGGAGGATGCGCACGGGCCTCCCGATCACTTACGGCCAAGCGGCCGGCATCGCGAGGCCCGTCCCCTCGGGCAGGCCGAAGCGCACGTTCATGCACTGCAGCGCCTGCCCGGACGCGCCCTTCACGAGGTTGTCGATCGCGCCCTGTGCGATCACGAAGCCGGTGCGCGCGTCGAGCGCGTACGAGACGTGCGCGCGGTTCGAGCCGCGCACCCAGAGCGTGTCGGGGCACGCGCCCGCGTCGTGCACGAACACGCTCGGCGAGCCCTCGAAGAACGCGCGCGCTTCCGCGGTGCAGCGCGCGGCGTCGACGCCCGGCTTCACGCGCAGGTACGACGTCGAGAGGATGCCGCGCGTCATCGGCACGAGGTGCGGCGTGAACACGATGCGCACGTCGCGCGCGCCCACGCGCGAGATCTCCTGCTCGATCTCGGGCGTGTGGCGGTGCGCGCCCGCGATCTTGTAGGCGCGGAAGCCCTCGGTGGTCTCGCTGAAGTGCGTGCGCTCCGAGGGCGCGCGGCCCGCGCCGGACACCCCGCTCTTCGCGTCGACGATCACCGGCCCTTCCTCGACGAGCCCCTTCGCGAAGAGCGGCGCGAGCGGGAGGATCGTCGCGGTCGGATAGCAGCCCGGCACCGCGACGAGATCGGCGGTGCGCAGCGCGTCGCGATGCAGCTCCGGCATCCCGTAGACCGCGCTCTTCGCGAGCTCGGGCGCGTGATCGTCGCCGTACCACTCGCGGTGCACCGCGCGATCGACGAGGCGGAAGTCGGCGCTGAGATCGAAGACGATCACGCCGCGCGCGCGCAGCTCCTTCACGATCGGCGCGCTCGCGCCGTGCGGAAGGCCGCAGAACGCGACGTCGGCGCGAGACGCGATGCGATCCGCGTCGAACGCCTCGACCTCGCCGCGCACGATCCCGGCGAGCGACGGCAGCACGCGCTCGACCGGCTGCCCCGCCTTGCTCGCGCCGACGAGCACCGTGAGCTCGACGTTCGGGTGACCGAGGAGCAGTCGCGCGAGCTCGGCGCCGGTGTAGCCCGTCGCGCCGACGATCGCGGCCCGGATGCGCTTCGTCATGGCGCGGACGTATACCCCCGCGCGCGCCGCGCAGCACGCAACCTTTGCGCGTGCGCGCCGCCGGAGATCTGCGGCGACCGCGAGATCATTCGAAGATCTCGGGGAACGCTCGTTGCTGCGCCCGCGGCGCATGCTCATCCACCCGCAGTACGAGGCCTTCTACGGCTCGATCGCGCGCGTCGGCAAAGGCTCGGTGCAGACGCTCTTCTATCAATTCCTCGGCTTCCCGCTGCTCCCGCAGGGGACGTACTGGGTCGAGGGCTCGGCGCTCACGTCGTGGAGCGATCTCCGCGTGACCGAGCTGCGTCGCGACTGGCGATCGATCGGCGTCGGCTATCTGCGCGGCTGGTCGACGAGCCTCGCGGTGTGGCTGCTCGGGATCGGGATCCTCTTCGCGTTCTTGCCGGGTCAGGCGATGTTCGCGGGCGATCCGATGCCGTTCGGGCGCAGCGTCGCGGTGCCGATCGCGATCGTGCTCGGCGTGCTCGCGCTCTTCGCCGCGATCGTGATCTGGATCGCGACCCGCTTCCCGGTGTCGGGCGACGAGCTCGCGCGGCGCGCGATCTACCAGCGCTTCCTCGGGACCGCGATCGATCCCGCGCTGCTCGACAACCCGTGGTCGCCGCGCGACGACCTCAAGCGCGCGATGGCGAACGTCGCCGAGCAGCTCGGGATCGGACGGAGCACCCAGACGTTCGATCGCTGGTCGGAGATCGCGCTGCGCCCCGATCTCGCGCTGCCGGACTTCCTGCGCATGGCGCTCACGACCGCGCGCCTCTGCGAGGCCTCGCCCGAAGAGGGCCGCGACGCGGCGTCGTATCGCATGGTGCAGGACGCGATCTGGTCGCGTCTGGTCGCGATCGATCCGAGCGCGCGCAGCGCGCGCCCCAGCTGAGCTCCGAACGCGACGAAGCCCGCGCGCTCTCTCGAGCACCGCGGGCTTCTTCGTCGGTTCGGAGTCCGGAGCTCAGCGCTTGCTGAACTGGAACTTCTTGCGCGCGCCCGGCTGACCGGGCTTCTTGCGCTCCTTCTCACGCGCGTCGCGGGTGAGGAGGCCGGCCTTCTTGAGCGGCGAGCGGAGCTCACCGTCGACGTGGAGCAGCGCGCGCGAGATGCCGTGGCGCACCGCTTCCGCCTGGGCCGCCACGCCGCCGCCGCAGACCGTCGCGGTGACGTCGTAGTCGCTCATCTTCTCGATGATCTCGAACGCCTGGCGAGCGATCATCTGCGAGGTCTCGCGCGGGAAGTACTCCGCGAGGGTGCGGCCATTGACCGTGATGTCGCCGCTGCCGGGCTTGAGGAACACGCGCGCGATGGCGCGCTTGCGCTTGCCGGTGCCGTAGTGCCGACCGTGGATGAGCGCCTGGGGCATGGTCTCTGTCTCGTCCTTCTCAGAGCTTCAGCAGCGGGATCAGAACTTGAGCACTTCGGGCTTCTGCGCCGCGTGCGGATGCGTCGGGCCTGCGTAGACCTTCAGCTTCGTGTGCATCTTGCGGCCGAGCGGCGTCTTCGGGAGCATGCCCTTGACGGCCTTCTCGAGCGCGAACTCCGGCTTGCGATCGAGCAGCTTGCGGTACGGCTCGGCGCGGAAGCCACCCGGGATGCCCGAGTGCTTGTAGTAGAACTTGTCGTCGAGCTTCGCGCCGGTGAGCTTCACCTTCTCGGCGTTGATCACCACGACGAAGTCGCCCGTGTCGACGTGGGGCGTGTACAGCGGCGTGTGCTTGCCGCGAAGGACCGCCGCGATGCGCGAGGCGACTCGGCCGAGGGGCTGTCCTTCGGCGTCGACGACGAACCAGCGGCGATTGACTTCCGCCGGATTGGCGCTGTGCGTCTGCTGGGCACGGAGAAGGCGCATGATCGAGAACCTGCGAAAAAAAGCGCCCCGGGTCGGGGCGCGAAGGGGCGCGTGATGTAGATGGAGCGGCTCGCCGTGTCAAGCGAAGCCGCCCGTGCTGCCCAGCCGCCAGGGCCGGAGCCGCCGTCCGGCCGTGCGCGCGGCGCGACCGAAGGCCTTCCTTCTAGCGCGCTTCCCGCCTCATGCGCCAGGTCGTCTGCGTCGCGCCGCCGAGATCGCTCACCGTCGCCCGCAAGATCTCGGGCCCTTCGAGCTGGTACGTGATGCGCTGCGGGAAGTCGTGCTGCGGATTCTCGAACACCGCGCGATCGGCCTCGAGCTCCACCGCCGCGAACGAGGTCTCTCCGTCCGCGCCGACCGGCAGTGCCACGTAGAAGATCGCGTCACCCCGCTGCTCGATCCGGAGGCTCTCCCAGCTGCGCGTCCGGCCGTCGGCGGCCTCGGTGTGGGACGAGCCCGGCATCACGCTCCCGCGCGGCACCGTCCACGTCTCCTCCGTGCGCGCACCGTCGTCGTGGTCCGCCACCCAGGTCCCCGCGAGGAACCCGTAGCCCGCGAGCGGGCCCGTTCCGCCGGCCGTCGCCGTCGTGGTCCGTGCCTCCGGGCACGATCCACCACACGCCCCGATCGCGAGCGCGATCGCCGCGACGAGGCCCTTCGTCTTCGTTGTCGTGGTCGCCATCACACCTCCGGGCGCGCGGGGCTTCCGACGGCGGACTGCGTGCTAACGTCGGACGCTGGACCATGAGCCAGCTGCCTCCGTCCGCCGCCGTCGGCCCGTCGAACGTGCCCCCGCGCGGTCCCGTCGAGGAGCCCGCCGGGAGCCCTCCGGCGCGCACCAGCGAGGATAGGTACCGACCCGTCGTCTACCAGCCGAGCAGCGCGTGGCGCTCGCTGTACGAGCGCTTCTTCGCGCACATCAAGCTCGACGAGCGCTGGGAGCCCACGGTGCGGCAGCAGGCCGAGCGCGGCCTGGTCGTGTACGTCGCGCGCTCGCTCTCGTTCCTCGACTTCCTCGCGCTCGACTTCCTCACGAAGAAGCACGGGCTGCCGCTCGTGCGCTTCACGAACGACGTCGGGATGTTCGTCGCCGAGCCCTTCGGTCGCGGGTCGCGGCGGATGCGCCTGCAGAAGCAGATCCCCGACGATCGGGCGCTGATCGACACGCTCCAGGGGGAGCACAGCGCGCTGCTCTTCCTGCGTCGCCCGCCGCGCCTCCAGGGAAACGGTCGCCTCTTCGCCCGCTCGACGAAGGGCGACGACATGGAGGTCGATCTGATCCGCACGCTCGTCGAGCTGCAGCGCAAGACGAGCAAGCCGATCGTGCTCGTGCCCCAGACGTTCGTGTGGACGAAGCGCCCCGCGAGCACGCAGCGTCGCTCCGCGATCGATCTGATCTTCGGGCCCGCGGAGTGGCCGGGGCGCATCCGCGTGTTCCTGCAGTTCCTCGCGAACTACAAGAACTCGCTGCTGCGCAGCGGCGAGCCCTTCGACGTCCGTGCGTTCCTGGACGAGCACCAGGACATGACCGACGCGCAGGCCGCGGACGCGATCCGCTACGCGCTGCTGCGTCGGATGGAGCGCGAGCGCTCGCTGGTGCTCGGGCCCGCGAAGAAGACGTCGACGCGCATCGTCGACGAGCTCATGCGCAGCCCGCGCGTGCGCAAGCACCTCGATCACGCGGCGAAGGAAGCGAAGCGCGAGGTCGTGGAGATCGAGCGCGAAGCGCGGCGCGATCTCGACAAGCTGTGCGCGGCGCCGGACACCAACGTCGTCCACTTCTTCCATCGGTTCCTCGACACCGTCGTGTGGAACCGGATCTACGACGGCATGGTCGTCGATCGCGAAGGGCTCGAGCGAGTGCGCGAGGCCGCGCGCAAGGGGCCGCTCGTGCTGCTGCCCTCGCACAAGAGCCACGTCGACTACCTCGTCGTGAGCGATCTGCTCTATCGCGAGGGGCTCGCGCCGCCGCTGATCGCCGCGGGCGACAACCTCTCGTTCTTCCCGCTCGGGCCCTTCCTGCGGCGCTCCGGAGCGTTCTTCATCAAGCGCAGCTTCAAGGGCAAGAAGCTCTATCCGCAGCTCGTCGACGCGTACGTCCGCAAGATCCTCGTCGAGGGCTGGAACGTCGAGCTCTTCGTCGAGGGCGGCCGATCGCGCACCGGCAAGCTGCTGCCGCCGAAGCTCGGGATCCTCTCGATGATCGTCGATGCCGCGCTGCAGCTGCGCGATCGCGAGATCACGTTCGTGCCGATCTCGATCGGCTACGAGCGGATCATCGAGGAGAAGTCGTACGTGCACGAGCAGTCGGGCGGCGAGAAGCAGCCCGAGAGCATCGGCGGGCTGCTCGCGACGGGACGCGTGCTGCGCAGCAAGTACGGGCGGCTCTACCTGCAGTTCGGCGAAACGATGTCGTTCCGCGGCCTGGTCGACGAAGCGGTCGCGCTCGCGGGCAAGAACGATCGCGCGCGCGGCGCGCCCTCGGTGCAGAACGGCGAGAGCGGGCTCTCGCCGCCGCAGCGACGCGCGCTGGTGCAGCGCATCGCGCACCGCGTGACCTACGAGATCAACCGCGCGACGGTGGTCACGCCCGCCGCGCTCTGCGCGACCGCGCTGATGGCGCATCGTCGTCGCGGCATCACCCACGATCAGCTGGTGCGTCAGGCGCGCACGATGGTCGCGACGCTCGAGCGGCTCGCCGCGCGCATCGCGAAGCCTGTCATCGACGACGAGGGTCGCTTCCGCCCCGAGACGCTGAGCGAGGCGCTGCGGCTCTTCGAGGACGCGAAGCTCGTCGTGACGGTCGACGACGGCAAGGGCGACCCGAAGCGCGGTGAGCCGCCCGACGAGCCGATCTACCAGATCCCCGAGGAGCGCCGGATCGCGCTCGAGTACCACAAGAACACGATCCTCCACTTCTTCGTGCCGAGCGCGCTCATCTCCAGCGCACTGCTCGCGATGAACGGAGAGGCCGAGCTCGAGACGCTGCGCGATCGCGTCCGCCGTGTCTCGCGCCTCTTCAAGCTCGAGTTCATGTACCGCGCGGACGCGGAGTTCGACGAGATCTTCGACGACGCGCTGGGCTCGATGCGCGCAGCGGGCGAGGTCGAGATCGTCGGCTCGATGGTGCGTCGCGGCGGCGGCGCGAGCGGCGCGCAGGTCGCGCGCTACGCGGAGATGCTGCGCTCGTACTTCGAGAGCTATCGCCTCGCGCTGCTCAGCGTGCGCGCGCTGCGCAACGGCGAGGTCGCGTCGCTCGGCAAGAAGGAGTGGCTGAAGAACGCGCTCGCGCTCGGGCAGCGTCGCTACCTCTCGGGGCAGATCACGCTGCGCGAGAGCGTCGCGCGTCCGAAGCTCGAGAACGCGCTCGCGGCGCTGCACGATCATCAGCTCGTGCGTGTCGAGGGCGATCACATCAAGCCCGGCGCGCTCATCGACGACGGGACCACGTACGTCGACCTCGATCGCGTGCTGATCGAGCACCTCGTCATCGACTGAGCCCTCGCCGGAGCGAATCCCGGACGGAAGCGCGCGGATGGGGGCGGGTGGTATCCCGGCGGCCGGATCGGCCGTCTCTCTCCCATGACGACGAAGAACGACGATCCGGTGCTCGATCTGTCCGATGCCGTGAAGGGCTCGTGGCATCGATTCCTCGATCTCTACGAGCCGCTCCGGCCCGAGCTCTATCGCTACTGTCGCCACCTCACGCGCTCGCCGTGGGACGCGGACGACCTCGTGCAGGACACGCTCGCGCGCGCGTTCGTGACGCTCGGGACGCTCGAAGGGAATGCGCCCGCGAGGCCGCGCGCGTGGCTCTTCCGCGTCGCGTCGAACCTCTGGATCGATCGCGTGCGAAGGCAGCGCGAGCTCGCGAGCGAGATCGACGCGGCGAGCACCACGAGCGACCCGCGGGCGCAGCGCGAGGCCGCGGGCACGCTGCTCTCGCAGCTCTCGCCGCAGGAGCGCGCGTCCGTGGTGCTGAAGGACGTGTTCGACCTCACGCTCGAGGAGATCGCGGAGACGCTCTCGACGACCATCGGCGCGGTGAAGGCAGCGCTGCACGGAGGGCGCAGCAAGCTCGTCGATCCCGCGATGCACGAGCGGGCGCGTCCCCTCCCCTCGCGCGAGGTGATCGATGCGTTCGTCGACGCGTTCAACGCGCACGATCTCGATCGCGTGGCGGCGCTGCTGATGGAGCGCAGCACGGTCGAGGTGGTGCGCGTGTGCACGCAGTACGGCCGCGAGGCCGCGCGGAGCGGCGCGCTCACCGGGATGATGTTCGGGAGCCGTCGGCTCGCCGCGGCGGACGTCGAGGGCGGGATCGATCCGCGCTTCATCCAGGGCGCGCGCCCCACGCCGCCGCGCATCGAGGTGCGTTCGCATCGCGGCGAGTGGCTCCTCGTGCACTGGTACGACCACGAGGACGGCGAGGCCGTGCGCGCGTTCACGCGCGTGGAGATCGACGGCGATCACATCGCGCGCGTGCGCAACTACTTCTACACGCCCGACGTGATCGAAGAGATCAGCCGCGAGCTCGACGTGCCGTTCAAGCTGAACGGCCACCGTTACTGGTGATCAGACCGTCCTGCGCCGGAACGGGCTCCGGCGCAGGACCGGACCGTGGCGATGCAGGTGCGCGCGGCGCGTCGCGATCACGTGCTCCGCGCTCGGCAGCGAGAGGCCGAGCACCAGGCCGAACACGAGGTGCACGATGAAGTATCGGCCCACGTGATAGCTCGAGAAGAACCACGGGCTGGCCCACGGCGCGACGCCGTACGTCATCACCATGAAGACGAACGCGGCGAACAGGATCCCGAGCATCGCGAGGTTGCTGCGGCCGTGCACGCGTCGGGTCAGCGCCGTGAACACGACGCCCCACGCCACACCGACCCCGAGGTGCAGCACCACGCCCGCGAGGCCGGCGAGCATCGGGAGCTCGCTCCAGCGATCGCGCAGCACGGTCGCGCCGATCAGCTGCATCGGCGTCCAGAACCCGCGCCCGAGCAGGGCCGCGCCGCTCATCAGGATCAGGCCCATCACGGTCGCCGCGAAGAGGCCCGCGAGCACACCGGGGCCCACGATCGCGCGCTCACGATCCGCTCTCGCTCTCTCGTCTCGCGTCGCCACGTCCGCCTCGCTCTCGTTGATTCCCTCCTTCGTGACGAGCATCGACCGTTCCACGAGCGAACGTGCAACGCTCGACTGCGCTACGCTCGAACGACGTGGCGGAGACCGTCATCCTCGCACCGCGCAGCCCGGTGCCGCCCAACTCGCATCTGCGAGGCACGGTGCTGGCGAACTCGATGCGTCAGGTCGAGGAGCGAGGGGTCGCCGACGCGTACTGGGCGACGCTCGCGGCCGAGCACGTGAAAGCGATGCGCGAGCTCGTCGCGACGTCGTGGGTGCCGGTCGAGGTCGCGCTCGCGCACTACCAGGCGATGAGCGTGCTGATCCCCGACGCGGCGGAGCAGGTCGCGATCGGGCGCGAGTCCGCGGCGCGCGTCCAGAACGCGTACATCGAGACGCTGCTGCGCGCGATGCGCGCGTCGGGCGCGGGCGTATCGATGGAGCTCGTGCTCGCGCAGGCGCAGAAGGTGTTCGACCGCGTGATGATCGGGGGCTCGGCCGCGGTCTACAAGACGGGCATGAAGGACGCGCGCATCGAGTGCCTCGGCACGCGCATGGTCCAGGCGCCGTACTTCCGGAACGGCTGGCAGGGCTGGTTCGAGAGCAGCCTCGGGCTCGTCACGCGGCGCGTGTTCCTGAAGCAGATCCCGGAGATGCTGAACGCCGAGCACATGGCCTTCGCGGTCTCGTGGGTCTGATGATCGTTGGAGCTCCAACCAACCTCGTTGGAGGTCCAACGATCACCGCGCGCGCTCACGGCATCTTCAGGATCATCAGCCGCACCTCGGTCATGTCGTCGATCGCGCTGCGGATGCCCTCGCGACCGAGCCCGCTCTCCTTCACCCCGCCGTACGGCATGTTGTCGACGCGGAAGCTCGGGACGTCGTTGATGATCACGCCGCCCACCTCGAGCTCGTCCCACGCGCGCTGCGCCTTGAACACGTCGCGCGTGAACACGCCCGCCTGCAGGCCGAACTTGCTGTCGTTCACCTCGGCGATCGCGTCCTCGAAGCGCTCGAAGCGCGAGAGCAGCGCGACGGGGCCGAACGCTTCCTCCGCGTAGAGCGCGCAGTCGCGCGGCGTGTCCTCGACGAGCGTCGCGTCGAGCATCGTGCCCTCGCGCTTGCCGCCGACGAGCACCTTCGCGCCCTTCTTCGCCGCGTCCTGGATCCAGCCGTCGAGGCGCTTCGCTTCGCTCTCCGAGATCATCGGGCCGATGAACGTGCTCTCGTCCTTCGGGTCGCCCGAGCGCAGCGCCCGCACCGCGGTCACGAGGCGCTCGCGCAGCGCGTCGTAGAGCGACGCGTGCACGAGGATGCGCTGCACGCTGATGCAGCTCTGGCCCGACTGGTAGTAGGCGCCGAACACGATGCGCTCGACCACGCGATCGAGCTGGTCGCGCTGATCCTCGTCGACGATGCACGCGGCGTTTCCGCCGAGCTCGAGCACGACCTTCTTCTTGCCCGCGCGCGCCTTGAGATCCCATCCGACCGCGGGCGAGCCGGTGAACGAGAGCAGCTTGAAGCGCTCGTCGGTCGTGAAGAGATCGGCGCCATCGCGGTGCACCGGGAGGATCGAGAACGCGCCCGGCGGCAGCTCGGTCTCCGCGAGCACCTCGCCGATGATCAGCGCGCCGAGCGGGGTGCGCGACGCGGGCTTGAGCACGAAGGGACAGCCCACCGCGATCGCCGGCGCGACCTTGTGCGCCGCGAGGTTGAGCGGGAAGTTGAACGGCGAGATGAACGAGCACGCGCCGATCGGCACGCGCTTCGTGAACCCGCGGTAGCCCTTCGCGCGCGCCGAGATCTCGAGGTTCAGCACCTCTCCGTCGATGCGCACCGACTCCTCGGCCGCGACGCGGAACGTGTCGATCAGGCGCGTCACCTCGCCGCGCGAGTCCTTGATCGGCTTGCCCGCTTCGACGCAGAGCGCGTGCGCGAGCTCCTCGAAGCGCTCGCGGAAGCGCTTCACGCAGTGCTCGAGCACCGCCTGTCGCGCGTAGGGCGGCATCTGCGCGAACGGCTTCTCGGCGGCGACCGCGGCGGCGATCGCGCGATCGATGTCGGGCGTGCGCGCGAGCGCGACGCGCGTGACGACCTCGCCGGAGAACTTGTCGGTGACCTCGAGCTCCTCGTTGGGCTGCTCGGGGCGGTTGGCGACGAAGAAGGGATAACGCTCGCGGAGCTTCGTCATGATGGTCCTCAGATCGCCGCGGAGAGCTCGCGGATCTCGCGGTTCAGGATCTCGTCGTTCTCGGAATAGTCGACCGGCACGTCGACGAGATGGACGCCCTTGCTCTCGAACGCGCGCTCGACCATGCGCGCGAGATCGGCGGCGCTCGAAGGACGATGACCACGCGCGCCGTACGACTCCGCGTACTTCACGAAGTCGGGGTTGCCGAGCGCCATGCCGTAGTCGGGCAGGCCCATGTGCGCCTGCTTCCAGCGGATCATGCCGTACGCGTCGTCGCGCAGGACGAGCACGACGAGATCGAGGCCGAGGCGCACCGCGGTCTCGAGCTCCTGCGAGTTCATCATGAACCCGCCGTCGCCGCAGACCGCGAGCACGCGCCGGCTCGGCTGCACGATCTTCGCGGCGATCGCCGAGGGCAGCCCCGCGCCCATCGTCGCCAGCGCGTTGTCGAGCAGCAGCGTGTTCGGCATGCGGCAGCGATATGCGCGCGCGAACCACAGCTTGTAGATGCCGTTGTCGAGGCAGACGACTCCGTCGTGGGGCATCACGCGGCGAACGTCCGCGACGACGCGCGCGGGGTGCATCGGGAAGCGCTCGTCGTCGGCGCGACGGAGCAGGTGCGCGTCGAGGTGCTCGCGCACCGTCTGGAAGAACGAGAAGTCCCAGTGCGGCTGCGGCTCGAGCGCTTCCTTGAGGCGCCAGATGGTGTTCGCGATGTCGCCGACGACCTCGAGCTGCGGGAAGTAGACCGAGTCGACCTGCGCCGCGCTGAAGTTCACGTGGATGACGGTGCGCGCGCCGCGCATGAAGAACGGCGGCTTCTCCACGACGTCGTGGCCGCAGTTGACGATGCAGTCGGCGCGCTCGATCGCGCGGTGCACGAAGTCGCCGTCGGAGAGCGCGGCGTTGCCGAGCCAGAGCGGGTGCGTCTCGTCGAGCACGCCCTTGCCCATCTGCGTCGTGAAGAACGGGATGCCGGTGTGATCGACGAACTGCCGGAGCATCTTGCTCGTGAGCTTCCGGTTCGCGCCCGCGCCGATCATCAGGAGCGGCCGCTTCGCGTCCTTCAGCGCGGCGAGCGCGCGGTGGATCGCCTTGTCGTCGGCGATCGGACGGCGGGTCGCCGCGGGCTCGAGCAGCGGGGCCCCGCCAGGATCGCGCGCGATGTCCTCGGGGAGCTCGAGGTGCACCGCGCCCGGGCGCTCTTCTTCGGCGCACCGGAACGCCTCGCGCACGCGCGCCGGGATCGTGTCGGCCGAGACGATCTGCCGCGTGTACTTGGTGAGCGGCCGCATCATGTCGACCACGTCGACGATCTGGAAGTGGCCCTGCTTCGAGGATTTGATCGGCTTCTGGCCGGTGATCATCAGCATCGGCATCGCGCCGAGCTGCGCGTACGCGGCGGCGGTCACGAAGTTCGTCGCGCCGGGGCCGAGCGTCGAGAGCGCGACACCCGCGCGCCCGGTGAGCCGCCCGTGGGTCGCGGCCATGAAGCCCGCGGCCTGCTCGTGTCGCGTGAGGATCAGACGGATGCGCGAGGTGCGCAGCGCTTCGAGGAGATCGAGGTTCTCCTCGCCTGGAATGCCGAAGACGTAGGTGACGCCCTCGGCCTCGAGCGCACGGACGAAGGTCTCGGATGCGTTCAACGTTCGGCCCTCCCGCTGGTCGTGCGCGACGCTACTCGATCGCGCGCGGCTTCGTCGCGAGCCTCGATCTCGGGCATCGCGGGCGGAACGACAACCCCGGGTTACTCGCTCTCGCGCACGAAGCGGTTGATCGACGCCTCCGCGCCGGCGATGAGCAGCGTGTCGCCCGCCGCGATCGTGTAGTCGGCGCCGGGCACCTCGAGCTTCTTCCCGCCCGCGCCCTGCGGGCGAACGCCGAGCACGTGGATCTCCCAGCGCTTGCGGAGCTCGGCCTGCGCGAGCGTCTTGCCCACCATCTTGCCCTCGGCGATCCAGGGCACGACCCGCACGCCGTGGGCGAAGTCGAGCAGATCGCTCGCGACGGGCATGACCAGATCGGCCGCCACGCGATGACCCATCTCGTGCTCGAGCTGCACGACGCGCGAGGCGCCGACCATGCGGAGCACCTCGGCCTGGCGCATCGTCGCGGCGCGCGCGACGACGTCCTTCACGCCCATCTTCCTGAGCGTGGTGACGCAGAGCACGGTCGCCTCGAAGTCCTCGCCGAACGTGACCACCGCGGTGTCGACGAGATCGGCGCCGATCGCGGAGAGCACACGCGGATCGGTCGCGTCGCCCACGAACGCCGCGCTCGTCTTGTCCTTCACCTGCTCGACCTGCTCGGGGTCCGCGTCGACCGCGATGATCTCGGCGCGCGCCTGCCAGAGCGTCTCGATCAGCGAGTCTCCGAAGCGGCCCACGCCGATCACGAGCACCTTCTTCGCCTTCATACCTTCGCCCTCTGGGATGAGCGGACGCTCATGGGTCGATCAGCCGATCATCACGCGCTCGGATGCGAGCTGGACCGGCGTGCGCTTCGTCTCGGTCGCCATCGCGAGCGCGAGCGTGAGCGGGCCCGTGCGGCCCGCGAACATCATCACGATGAGCACGAGCTTGCCGGCCGGGCTGAGCGACGACGTGATGCCGGTCGACAGACCGGCCGTGGAGAACGCGCTGCACACCTCGAAGAGAATGCGCAGCGGCTCGTGATCCTCGGTCATCAGCATCGCGAACGTGCCGAGCATCACGATCGCGAGCGAGAGGAACGTGACGCCCATCGCGCGGCGCACCACGCCGGGCTCGAGGCGCCGATCGAGCAGGCGCGCCGAGGCGTGGCCGCGCAGCTCGGCCCAGACCTCGGCGCAGATCGCCGCGAACGACGTGGTCTTGATGCCGCCGCCGGTCGAGCCGGGCGATGCGCCGATGACCATCACCACGCACGCGAGCGCGATGCTCACCGCGCGCATCGCGCCGAGGTCGATCGTGTTGAAGCCCGCCGTGCGCATGCTGACCGACTGGAAGAGCGACGCGAGCACGCGCGCGTGCCACGGAAGATGCGCGAGCGACTGGCTCCACTCGAGCACCAGCAGGATCGCGGCGACGCCCAGCGTGAGCATGGCGCTCGTCCCCAGCACGATGCGCGCGTGGAGCGAGAGGCGGTCCGGACGGCGGCGTCGAACGCGCTCCCACGCGTGCCTGCGCAGCTCGTCGATCACCGGGAATCCGATGCCACCGACGGTGATCAGGGCCGCGACGGTGAGGCAGATCGGCCAGCTCGCCGCGAAGCCCGCGAGGTTCGCGTGGCTGAGGCAGAAGCCGGCGTTGCAGAACGCGCTGACCGCGGTGAACACCGACCACCACGCGCGATCCCCCGCGCCCGCGATCGGATGGGGATCGTCGGGGCCGCGCATCACCTCGGGGTGGAACCCGGTGAACGCGTACAGCAGCAGCGCGCCGATCGCCTCGAAGAGCAGCGTGTAGCCGACGATCGCGATCAGCGTGCGGCGGAGCGCGGCGAGCGAGCCCGCGTCGATCATCTCGACGAGCACCGCGCTCTGCTTCACGCGGAGCTTGCGGCCGGCGAGCACCACGAACGACGCGGAGAGCACCATGATCCCGAGCCCGCCGATCTGCGCGAGGACGACGATCACGGCCTCGCCGAAGAACGTGTACGTCGCGCCGACGTCGTTCACCGCGAGGCCGGTCACGCACACCGCGCTGGTCGCGGTGAAGAGCCCGTCGAGGAACGACGCGTCCTCCACGCGGACGACGGCCTCGGGGAGCGTGAGGAGGAAGCCGCCGAGGAAGGCGGTGATGCCGAACGAGAGGACCATCAGGCGCGCCGGGTGATCGGCGGCGTCGGCGAGGAAGCGCTGCGCGCGATGGCCGCGGCCGAGGATCCCGAGCGTCGCCATCACGAGCGCGACGACGGAGAACGATCGGTAGCTCGAGACGAAGGGCGTGACGTCGCTCGCGTGCAGCGCGCCGACGAGCGCGATCCACTTCTCGACGAGCGCGAACGCGAGGAGCCCGATGTTGACGAAGTGCGCGAGCAGCATGCGCGCCTTCGGGAGCCATCCGCGCGGCCGCCGCTCGCCGGTCTCGGCGCGCAGCACGAGCTCCATCCACGGGAACGCGAGCGCGGTCTGCAGGACGGTGAGCGGGATGGAGGCCCACAGGTGGATCGCGAGACCGAAGTCGACGACGACGATCACGAGCGCGGCCACGAGCACCCCGGTGAGGCCGAGGCTCTGCGCGGCGGCGCGTCCCTTCGCGACGGGTGCGTGCGCGACGTCGAGCAGCGAGGCGCGCGACGCGCGCTCCTCGGGCGGCAGGCTGCCGCGCGGCGGCGGCGTGCTCGGTCGCGGCTCGCTCACACCGCGATGGCAATGGAAAGCGCGCGAGAGGTCAAGGAATTCCGATGTGCGCTCGCGCGCGATGTCGAGCGACGCAGCGGTCTCGTTCGACACGAGCGCGCCGCTCGCCGAGCGCGCGATGCCGAGGACGGAGCGCGAGCGCTGGGGCTGACGTTCAGCGACGCTTCCGCGCGTCGCGCTGCCAGTGGCGGCACGCTTCCTTCAGCACGCACGTCTCGCAGCGCGCGACGTCGCGCCGGCTCGGGCACTCGCGGCTGACGCCGAGATGGCAGATCGCGAAGTCGTATCGCACCGGATCGTTCGCATCGAAGGTGCGCAGCTTCGACGTGATCTCCGCGGCGGTGCGCAGCGAGGCGTCGTTGCGGCGCGTGAGGTCGAGGTTCTGCGCGATGCGGTGCACGTGCGTATCGACGGGAATCACCAAGCGCGAGGGCGAGACCGGCCAGAGACCGAGATCGACTCCGTCCGCCGGACGGATCATCCAGCGCAGCCACAGCAAGAGGCGCTTGCACGCGCTCCCCGCGCGCGGATCGGGGACGAGGTGGCGCAAGCCGCGCGAGGCGTCCTCGCCTCGGAGCGCGTCGGCGAGCCGCGCGAGCGCTTCGACGAACGCGTCGTCACGATCGTCGATCGTCTCGTCGCAGGCGCGCAGCCACGTCGCGAACGCCGCGCCGAGCGAGCCGTGCGCCCGCCGGATCGCGCCGGCGTGGGCGAGCATCGCGGCGACGTCGGGGCCGCGCCACACCCGGTGCACGAAGCCTCGCAGTCGCTCGTCGAGCTGCGCGCGCGGCTCGCGATCGATCGTCGCGGCGGGCGACGGGCCGAGCGCCTCGAGCACCCGCGCGACCTTCGCGCGGATCGCGACGACGTTGCCGAACGCGAGCGAGGCCGCGATCAATGCGACGACCTCGCGATCGTCGGCGCGCGCATACCGGTGCACGAACGAGACGGGATCGGCGTCGCGACGCGACGCTGCGTCGGTCGACTGCAGGAGGGCGTCGAGGCGCTCGCGGACGAGCTCGAGGCGGGGGGAAGATCGCACGGGCCTCGAACAGTCTAGAGCCGTGATAGAAGGCCTGTCAGTGCTGCGCTCGATCGTTCGTTCGTCGGCGTTCGTCCTCCTCGCTGCGTGCGGCGGCGCGAGCGCGTCGTCGTCGTCCGAGACGATCGGATCGAGCCACGCGCCGCGCGAGGCGCGCGCGATGGAGCTCTCGCTGCGCACCCACGACGGGCAGGCGATCGAGCTCTCGGATCAGCGCGGCAGCCCGGTGCTGCTGTTCCTGTTCGCGACGTACGACGGCGCGTCGCTCGCGACGTCGCGCGGCGTGTCGCGCTTCACCCGCGAGGCGCTCGACACCGTGGTGATCGCGGTCGCGGTGCAGCCCGATGCCGAGACGTTCACGGCCGCATACGTCGAGTCGCAGTCACCGCCCTACACGGTCGCGTACGAGCCCGCGGGCCGCATCCTGCTCGGGACGACCGATCTCGGCGCGATCGACTCGATCCCGACGCTCGTGATGATCGACGCGCACGGGCGCGAGGTCGCGCGGCACACGGGATACGTGAGCGAGCGCGTGATCGGGCAGTGGCACCAGGAGGCGATCGCGCGGGGCGGGATCGTCGCGCCGCCGGAGCGAACCGCGGACGAGGCCGCGCGTCGCCCTGCCCCGCTGCCGGTCCGGACCGAGACGCCGCCGGAGCCCGGGCGCGACGACGACGCGCCGCCGGACGACGCGCTGATCATCGAGCCGGACTGAGCTCGATCCCCTGCTCGTCCCAGACCTCGCCCAGCACCGGCGCGAGCGCCTCGACGACGAGGCGCTCGACCTCGCTCCCGGTGGCGCACGCGAGGCTCGCGCGCGCGACCTCTTCGCACGTGACGAGGTCGACGCGATCGAGGATCTCGCGCACGAGCGGGATCTCGGACGCGCTCATCGAGAGGCATCGATAGCCGAGCCCGAGCAGCACCGGGACGGCGATCGGGTGCGACGCGAGATCGCCGCAGATCGAGATCGGGATGCTCGCGTCGCGCGATGCGCGGAACGTGAGATCGAGCAAGCGCAGCACCGCGGGCTCGAGCGGACGCGCGATGTGCGAGAGCCGTGGGTTCTGACGGTCGACCGCCAGCGTGTACTGCGCGAGATCGTTCGTGCCGACGCTGAAGAAGTCGCACTCGCGCGCGAGCGCGTCCGCGAGCACGACCGCGGAGGGCACCTCGATCATCGCGCCGAGCGGCACGGCGCGGTACGGGATGCCGTCGCGCTCGAGCTCGGCACGCGCCTCCGCGACCATCGCGCGCGCGGCGCGCAGATCCTCGAGCGTGCAGACCATCGGGAACATCACGCGCAGCGGCGCGATCGCGGCGGCGCGCATCATCGCGCGGAGCTGCACGCGGAACAGGTCGGGGCACGCGAGCGAGAGACGCAGCCCGCGCAAGCCGAGCGCGGGGTTCGGTGAGCGTCCCGCGCCGAGCGCCGACGTGCCGAGCAGCGGCATCTTGTCCGCGCCGAGATCGAACGTGCGCAGCGTGACCGGGCGCGGCCCGAAGCGCGACGCGACGCGGGCGTAGAGCTCGGTCTGGATCTCTTCGCTCGGCAGCTCGTCCTCGAGATAGAGGAACTCGGTGCGATAGAGCCCGATGCCCTCCGCGCGCTGCGCGTGCGCCTCGTCGACCTCGACCTCGAGCTCGACGTTCGCGAGCACCTCGACGCGCACTCCGTCGCGCGTCTGCCCCGACGCGCCCTCGCGATCACGCAGCCGCCCGGTGAAGTGGCGATAGCGACGCGCGCGCTCTTCGGCGCGGTGCTGGGTGTCCTCGTCGGGCTCGACGACGATCTCGCCGCGCAGCGCGTCGACGACCACCACGCACCCCGGCGTGAGCGTGCGCGTGACGCCGTCGACGCCGACCACCGCGGGGATGCCCAGCGCGCGCGCGAGGATCGCGGTGTGGCTCGTCGCGGTGCCGAGATCGGTCACGAGCGCGAGCACACGATCGCGCGGCAGGCGCGCGGTCTCCGCGGGGCTCAGATCGGACGCGACGAGGATCGTCGGACGGTCGATCACGGGGAGCTGGAAGCCGACGCCGGTGAGCACGCGCAGGACGTGCTCGCCGACCTGCTCGACGTCGCGCGCACGGTCCGAGAGGTACGCCTCGCGCGCGGTCATGAGGCGCCGGACGATCGCCTCGATCGCGCGGCGCACCGCCCACTCCGCGTTGATCCCGCTGCGGATCCCCTCGACCGCCGCGCCGACGAAGAGCTCGTCGCGGTGCATCAGGAGGTGCGCCTCGAGCACGAGGCGATGCTCGGCGCCGGCGCTGGGATCGATCGCGTCGCGCGCCTCTTCGAGCTCGCGGCGCGAGGTCGCGAGCGCGCTCATCAGGCGCTGCACCTCTCCGTCGACCTCGACGGTGCCGATGGCGCGGCGCGGGATCGGCACGCTGCGCCGATCGAAGATCGTGACGTTGCCGACCGCGACACCGGGCGACGCGCAGATGCCGCGCAGCGTGGTGCGGCCTGGGGGCAGGCTGAGCCGCCGGTACGAGCTGCGCCGAACGCGCGCCGGACGAGGCGGCTCGTCGCTCACGAGGCCCCCCGGCTCAACGTTCCTCTCCGAAGCGCGCGGAGATCAGCGCGCCGATCGCGTCCACCGCGGCGCGCGCGTCGGGCCCGCGGCCGCGCACCGTGAGCCGCGCGCCCGGGCTCCCGCAGAGCAAGAGCACGCCCATGATGCTCTTGGCGTTCGCGAGCTGGCCGTCCTTCTCGAGCTCGATCTCGGCGCGGTAACGCGACGCGAGCTGCACGAGCTTCGTCGCCGCGCGCGCATGCAGGCCGAGCTCGTTCACGATCGTGAACGTCCCCTCGGCCCGCGCCAGCTCGCGCTCGCTCTCGTTCATCGCGACACGTCCCGGTGCGCGACCGTCACCTCGCGCGCTTCGCCTTCGGTCCCGGCGCGCAGCGTGCGCGCGAGCTCTTCGGCGATCGCGACCGAGCGATGGCGACCGCCGGTGCACCCGACCGCGATCGTGAGGTACGCCTTGCCCTCGGCCTCGTAGCGCGGGAGCCAGTCGGTCAGCACGCGCTTCAGATCGACGAGTAGCGACTGCGTCTCGGGCGCGCGCAGCACGTACTCCGCGACCGGCGGGTCGCGCCCGGTGAGCGGCTTCAGCTCGGGCACGTGGTGCGGGTTCGGCAGGAAGCGCAGATCGAAGACGAGATCCGCGTCGACCGGCAGGCCGTACTTGAAGCCGAACGAGACGATGCGGACCTGCATCGTCGGGCGCGCACCGCTGCGTCCGATCGCCTCGACGAGGGTGCGACGCAGCTCGTGCACGCTGAGCCGCGAGGTGTCGATCACCCGCCGCGCGCGGACCCGGAGGCTCGCGAGGCGCTCTCGCTCGCGCGCGATCGCCTCGATGACGTCGCCGCCTTGCGCGAGCGGATGCGGGCGTCGCGACTCGCTGTAGCGACGGACCAGCACGTCGTCCGCGCAGTCGAGGAAGAGCACCTCGACCTCGTGCCCGCCCGCCGAGAGCCGATCGAGCAGATCGCCCGCGCCCACCAGGAACCCGCGGGTGCGCACGTCGACGCCGAGGCCCACGCGCGTGAGCTGGCCCTCGGCGGCGAGGAGCTCGACGAGCCCCGGCGCGAGCTTCGGCGGGAGGTTGTCGACGCAGAAGAACCCGACGTCCTCGAGCACGTGGAGCGCGCTCGTGCGCCCTGCGCCCGACATGCCGGTGACCACCACGATGTGAAGCGGCGTGCCCACGGTCGGAGGGAGAGCATACGGCATCGCGGCCGCGCTTCGCAGCGTCTCCGTTCAGCGTGACGCGCCGCGGGCCGGAACCCCGAGCCCGCGTGCGAGCTGCTCCGCGAAGTCGCGCGCCGAGTGATGGCCCGCGCGCTTCAGCAATTGATTGCGCGTCGCGACCTCGAGCAGCACGCCCATGTCGCGGCCGGGATAGACCGGCACGCGCAGGATCGGCACCGGAACGCCGAGCACACTGCGCGTCGCGTCGTCGAGACCGAGGCGATCGAAGCCCTCGTCGCTGCGCTCGTCGTCGAGGTGGCAGAGCTCGATGATCACGTCGAGGTTCGCCTCGTCCTGCACCGCCGTCGCGCCGAAGAGATCGCGGATGTTGAGGATGCCGAGGCCGCGGATCTCGAGGTGATGGCGGAGGAGCGCGGGAGCGGCGCCGAGCACGCGATGGCCCATGCGCACGAGGTCCACGCGATCGTCCGCGACGAGGCGCGCGCCGCGCTCGATCATCACGAGCGCGCTCTCGCTCTTGCCGATCCCGCTCGGGCCGACGAGCAGCAGGCCGAGGCCGTGCACCTCGATCATCACGCCGTGCGTCGACTCGCGCGGCGCGAGCAGGCGATCGAGCGCGCCGTGCAGCGCGGCGATCGTGGTGCTCGAGCGCGGCGTCGCGACGAGCAGCGGCACGTCGGTCTCGCGCGCGACGGCCTCGAGCTCGGCCAGCGGCGACACACCGCGCGTGACGACGACGCACGCGAGGCCGAGCCCGAAGAAGCCGCGCAGTCGCGCGATGCGCAGGGCGGGCTCGAGCGTCTCGAGGTAGCTGATCTCGGTCTCTCCGAGGATCTGCACGCGCGACGCGACGACCCCGACGAGGTGCCCCGCGAGCGCGAGACCGGACTTCTGGATGCGCGGGTGATCGATGGTCCGATCGAGACCGCGCTCGCCGCTGACCACCTCGACGATCGCGGCGAGCTCGGGATCGGCGACCAGCACGCGCGTCGAGATCAGCGCCGCGGGAGGGACCGATTCGCGTTCCGGCATCGACGGAGAGCGTATCGCCGAAGCGAAGCGGAGTCGCCGCCCGCGTGGTGGACGCGAGCGGCGACGGTCGTTCGGTCAGAGCGTCTCGAGATAGGCGACGAGATCGCCGATCTGCGCGTCGTCGAGCCGCTGCGTCGCGCCGTGCGCGTCACCACCGCACGAGGGATCGAAGCGCTCGCGCATCGTGGTCGCACACCCGTCGTGCATCACCGGCAGTCGCTGCGATGCGCCGACGAGCGAGGGCACCTGGAACGCGCCACCGGTGCCCACGTCGACGGTCGTGTTGTTCGTGAGCATCGCGCCCGAGTGACAGGTGCCGCACTCCGCCGCGCCGAAGAACAGCTCGCGACCGCGCTGCACCGCGATGGCGTCGCGCGGCGTGACCACCGGCGCGGGCAGCTCGTCGAGCCACGCGCCGAGCGCGTTCACCTGCGTGCCCGACAGGCGCGGGCCGCTCATCCGACCGGTGAAGACGACCTCGCTCAGCGCGCGCAGATCCGGGAGATCGCCGTCCCAGTGGAACGGCGCGGTCTCCGTCACGTCGCCGTGCATCGCGGGGGTGCGGCGCGGGCCGAGGCCCGCGAAGAGCCAGGTGCGTCCGTCCTCGCCGCCCTCGGGGTGACACGACGCGCACGCGGTGCCGCGGCTCGCGTTCGCGTGGAAGATCGTGTGGCCGGTGTCGAAGCGCGACTCACCGCCGAGATCGACCTCGAAGCGCTGACCGGTGGTGCGCTCGATCATCACGAGGCGCGCCGGCTCGCGCTGCTGCACGACCAGCAGGCCGCCCTCGCCGTACGCGACCGCCACCGGGTTCTGCACGCCCGCGACCGTCTCGTTGGGGAACATGCAGCCCTGGTCCTCGACGCGCGTCTCGAGCGCGGCGAGCGGGTAGATGGCGACCGCGCTCTCGCCCGACTGGTTGCCTGCGTTGACCACCGCGATCTCGGTCTCGTCGGTCGAGACCGCGAGGTCGACGGGCAGCGACGACGTGCCGAGGTTCGGCGCGCGCGACGCGCCGTGATCCGTGAACACCGTGACCGCGCTCTGCACGATCGAGCCGTCGCAGAAGCCCGTCGCGTAGTACGCGCCGGGCGCGAGCTGGAGCTCGGTGTCGCTCGCGCGCTGGTGCACCATCGCGACGTCGCCGCTCGGCATCGAGATGGTCCGCCACGCGACCGACGGCTGGAACACCGCCTCGCGCCACACGCCCGTGCTGTCGATGAACCCGTTGAACGGATCGGTCACCACGCTCGGCGCCACGCGATCCATCACCGCGCCCTCGACGCTCACGCGCAGCAGCTCGGCGTTGCGGAAGCGCGTGACGAGCAGCGTGTCGCCGTCGACCACCACGTCGCGGAGATCGCCGCCCTCGACGCGCATCTCGCGCACCGACGGACCGCCCGCCGCCGGAAGGCTCACGACCTCACCGCCGCGGCACGCGACGTGGAGCAGATCGCGCGCGCCGTCGTGCGCGATGCCGCGGGGCATCGGGCACACCGCGCGGCGTTCGCCGTCGCGTGGACGCTCGGGATCGAACGAGTAGATCTCGCCGATGCCGCGCAGCACGACGTGCGCGCGACCCGCGCCGTCGGTCACCACGCGCCCCGGCTCCGCGCCCGGCGGCAGCGCGACCTCGGCGTGGACCGCGCGCGCGCGCCGGTAATCGACGACCACGATGCGATCACGATCGGCGTCCGCCGCGATCGCCCAGCCGTCGTGCAGCTGGAGCGTGCCCCCGCTGATCGGCGGAGGCGCGACCTCCTGCGTGACGTTCCCCTCGTAGAAGCGCGGATCGATGAACGGCGAGCGCGCCTCGGGCCCAGGGGTGAATGGGTCCGGCGTCGGTGTCGCGTCCGGTGGGCGGAAGCAGCCCGTCAGCATCGCGCTCGCGAGCGCGATCGAGCACCAGTCGTTGCGCGTCATCCCTCTCTCGCTCCTCGCGAGGCCCCCGCCCCGCAGCTCCGGCGCGCGTAGCAGGTCGTGCGCCAGCGCGAAAACGCCCTGTTTTTTCCGCTCGAAACCGCGCGGTGGGCCGGGTTTTCACACGGGCGGTCATGGGCGTGGCACGCCCGGGCATGTGCAGCGCGCTGCACGCCGTACAGCGCTCCACACGCGCTCGTTGCCATGCGGGGCCCGCGTCCACAGAGTCCGTGCTCGCCGATGACGCACGACCTCGAAGCCCTGTGCACGCTGCTCGCCGGACGGCGCGTCGTCGCGCTCACCGGTGCCGGGTGCAGCACCGAGTCCGGCATCCCCGACTACCGCGGCGAGGGCACGCGCAAGCGCGCGCGGAACCCGATGCAGTACCGCGCGTTCCTCCACGACGCGCGCGCTCGCGCGCGCTACTGGGCGCGCAGCCTCCACGGGTGGCCGCGCATCGCGGGCGCGCGCCCGAACGACGCGCACCGCGCGCTCGCGTCGATGGAGCGCGAGGGCGCGCTGGTCGGGCTGATCACGCAGAACGTCGATCGCCTGCACCACGCGGCGGGGAGCGCCCGCGTGATCGAGCTGCACGGCGCGCTCGCGGAGGTGCGCTGCCTCGCGTGCGGGACGACCGCGCCGCGCGCGGACGTGCAGGCGCGCCTGCTCGACGCGAACCCCGGGTTCGTCGAGCGCCCGGTGGAGCTCAACCCCGACGGCGACGCGGAGCTCGAGGACGACGCGCTCGACGGCTTCCGCGTGGTCGCGTGCGAGGCGTGCGGCGGCGTGCTCAAGCCCGACGTCGTCTTCTTCGGCGACAGCGTGCCGAGGCCGCGCGTCGACGCGGCGCACGCGATGGTGCGCGACGCCGACGCGATGCTGGTCGTGGGCTCGTCGCTCGCGGTGTACTCGGGCCTGCGCTTCGTGCGCGCCGCGGCCGAGCGCGCGATCCCGATCGCGATTCTCAACGTCGGCGAGACGCGCGGCGACGCGCTCGCGACGCTGCGGGTCGACGCGCGCGCGGGCGCGATGCTCCCGCTCCTCGCGCAGCGCCTCTCGTCGTGATCACACCACCGGCTGCGCGGGCGGTGCGCCGAGCGGCGGCTCGGGCCAGATGCGGCGCAGCTCTTCGCCGACCTGGTGGCGCAGCTTGCGGATCTCGCCCGCGTCGATGCGGTCGTTGAGCACCGAGAGCGCGGCGCGCAGCACGTCGCGCGGAGCCGCGTGGGGCCCGCCCTCGAGCACCGTCGCGATCTCGTCGTAGACGTCGTCGACGCTGTCGAGCGCTGCCGGGACGTGCGAGGGTCGCCAGCCCTCGTAGTACACGCCGCGCAGCAGCAGCGGGAGCTGCGCCGCGAGCGCGGCCGACTCGTTCGCGGGGAGCCGATCGCGGATCGCGTGCAGCGCCGCGCGGAGACATCGATACGCGAGCTGCGCGGTGCAGGAGCCGAGCTCCTCGGCGTACTCGCGCAGCCACTCGTAGCTGAGCTGCATCGTGTGCTCGAAGGCATCGACGTGTTCGTCGCGGGTCATCGAAGGTGCGTGTCCTCCTGGCATCTCCGCTCAGCAATCCTCGTGCGCGGGAAGCGCCGAGGAGCACACGTGTGGCGCACCGCCGCGCACGGACCGCGAGCGGGCTCGCTTGGTCTGGGATTGCGCGCACGTGGGGCGCTTCGCTTGCCCGTGCTCGGGTGGTGCACATCTCGCTCGCCATGAGCCGGCCCACGTCGATCCATCCGGGCGAGCGCCGGGCCCCCGAGATCGTCGCCGAGCGGCGCGAGATCTCCGTCCCGGTGAAGGGCGCGCGCGTCGAGGGTGATCTCGTGGTGCCGAGCGGCGCCCGCGGGCTCGTCGTGTTCGCGCACGGGAGCGGGAGCAGCCGTCACAGCCCGCGCAACCGCTACGTCGCGGAGGTCCTGCAGCGCGGCAAGCTCGCGACGCTGCTGCTCGATCTGCTGACGCGCGAAGAAGAGGCGATCGACGCGCGCACGGCGCACCTGCGCTTCGACATCGAGCTGCTCGCGGAGCGCCTCGTGTCGGCGATCGAGTGGGCGCGGCGCGATCCGAGCACGCGCGAGCTGCGCCTCGGGTTCTTCGGCGCGAGCACGGGCGGCGGGGCAGCGCTGGTCGCTGCGGCGCTGCGCCCCGACGCCGTGGCGGCCGTGGTGTCACGCGGCGGTCGCCCCGACCTCGCGGGCAACGCGCTCCCGGTGGTGCGCGCGCCGACGTTGCTGATCGTCGGCGGCGACGACGTGCCGGTGCTCGAGCTCCATCGCGAGGCGATCGCGCGGATGCGGAACGAGGTGCACCTCGAGGTGATCGTGGGCGCGACCCACCTCTTCGAGGAGCCGGGCGCGCTCGAAGAGGTCGGCCGGCTCGCGCGCGAGTTCCTCACCGCGAAGCTCGGCGGGATCGCGTCTCCGTCGTGATGAGCGCGCGCTCATGGTCGCGACGCGACCCATGAGCGCCCGATCATGCGCGTGCGCGCGCGCGACCAAGCCTCGCGCGCGGCGCCGGGACGCGACGGATAGAGCGGATGGAGCGCGCGGATCGCCTCCATCCGCGCGACGACGCGAGCCAGCCGCGAGACCAGCGCGCGCTCTCGCAGCGCGCGCGGCGCCTTCTCGAGCAACGCGCGCGCGTCGAGCGCGGGCGGCAGCTGCGTCATCGCAGGGCGCATCATCGCGGCGTCGAGCAGCCCCGTGGTGACGAGGCGCTCGAGCTCGGCGAGCGTGATGCGCTGGCTGTAGCGGCGGAAGACGTCGTACGCCGCGAGCAGACCGCCGCGCTCGCGCGTCCAGCGCGTCTCGTACTCGGCGAGACCGCCGCCGCGCGTGATCGCGTCGACCAGCACGCGGGCGGCGACGAGCCCCGCGCCGATGCCCGAGCCGTGCGCGGAGAACACCTGGAGCGCGGCGTCCCCGATGCGCGCGACGCGGCCTCGCGCGAGCGGGAGCGCGGGAGGTCCGAGCGGGATCGCGCGCGCGCCGGCGCGGATCGGCGGACCGATCCAAGGATGCTCGGCGGCGAAGCGCTCGATCATCGCGCGGCCAGAGGGATGGCCCTCGGCGGGGATCGAGCCCGTGAGCATCGAGACGTGATCGCCCTCGAGCCGCAGGTTGAGCACCGAGTAGCCGCCCGCGCTGCCGACGAACGAGAGCACTTCACCGAGCGGCACGCGATGACGCGCGAAGAGCGCCTCGGCGGCGCCGCGATCGCGCACCGCGCGGATCTCCTGCGCCGCGGAGCAGAGATCGTGGCGCGCGATCCCCGGCGGCTCGCCGAGCAGCCGCGCGCCCGCGAGGCCCGAGGCATCGACGATCACGTCGGCGAGGACGACGCCGCGGTCCGTGCGCAGCGCGCCGCGCTCCACGCCGCCCTCGAGCCCGAGCGCGCGCACCTCTCCTCGAGCGTCGCGCCGGCATCGCGTGCGTCCTGCTGCAGGCGCGCGACGAGGAGGTGCATGTCGAGCTCGAGCACCCCGTGGTCGCGCACCACGACGTGCCCCTCGCCCGCGACGAAGTGATAGGGCACCTCGTCGCCGACGAGCTCCGCGCCGCGCGGCTGCGCGATGCGCG
This sequence comes from Sandaracinus amylolyticus, assembly GCF_000737325.1. Lineage (NCBI taxonomy): Bacteria > Pseudomonadati > Myxococcota > Polyangiales > Sandaracinaceae > Sandaracinus > Sandaracinus amylolyticus. The sequence goes on along the minus strand of NZ_CP011125.1, from coordinate 3,570,666 downwards.
CGTCGTCGAAGCACCAGCGCGGCACGGCGTTGATCCACTGCGCGCCCGCGCGGTCGAGCGGCGCGCGATCGATCAGCAGCGTGCGCAGCCCGGCGCGCGCTCCGAGGGACGCGACGGCGGCCCCCGCGGTGCCCGCGCCGACGACGAGGAGATCGACCCGTTCGGGCAGCGACATCGCGGCGAGGATACTCGGGCACGACGAGCGTAGAGTGTTCGCGTGTCCGATCCGTCCGACGACCGCGCGCGCACGATCGACGTCGCGTCGCTCCCGCCCGCGCTGAGCCGCGAGCTGGCCGCCGTGCTCGCGCCGCGCGGGCCGGCGCTCCTGGCTGCGCACGATCGTTTCGCCTGGCGGGAGCGCGCGGCGATCGCGCTGGCTCCGATCGGCGCGTTCGTGATCGTCGCGCTCGCGGCGCGCGCGTTCGCCGCGGCCTGCGAGCCGCGGCACGAGCCCACGTGGGCGCTGGTGTACGCCCTTCCCGCGGTGCCCATCGCGTTGCTCGTCGTGCGCGCGCTGCTCGCGCCGCTGCGCGCGCGCAGGATGCCGTTCGCGCCCGGGCTGTACGTGCTCGATCGCGACGTGGTGATCGCGCACGGGCCCGAGGTGCGCGTCGTGCCACTCCGCGCGGTCGCGGGCGTGAGCGCGCCGCGACGGCTGCCGCTGGGCGGGCTCGCGGAGATCACGCTGTGGCTCGAGGGCGAGCCCGCGGAGACGTGCCTCGTGCCGGCGAGCGAGGCCGAGGCGATCGCCGAGCGCGTCGAGCAGGCACGCGAAGCCGCGCTCGCGCCCGAGGATCACGCGACGCGGCGTCGGCGGCACGACGCGCTCGGCGAGCTGCGGCGCTCGACGTCGTGGGAGCGGGCGAGCGACGCGCGTCCGCGGAGCGACTGGGCGCGCACGGTGGCGATCGCGGTGCCGCTCGCGCTCGTGATCGGCGCGGTGACGCTGATCGCGCGCAACGCGGCGAGCGATGCGATGGCCATCGCGAGCGCGAGCGCCGCGAGCGACGTCGAGGCGCTGCGCTGCTACGCCGACGCAGGCGGCTCCGACGCGGCGCGGGTGCGCGCGGATCTGCTGCCGCGCGCCGCATATGCGCAGGCGATCGCGGCGGGCGATGCGGCATCGCTCGGTCGCTACGTCGAGGCGTATCCCGAGGGGCCCGACACCGTGGCAGCGCGCGCGCGCTGGATCGCGATGGAGTACGAGAACGCGCGCTCGAGCGCGTGGGGGCTCCGCGCGTTCGTGACGCGGTTCCCCGATGCGCCGCAGGTCGCGGAGGCGCGCGCCGTCATGCCGCGCCTCGCGCTCGAGGAGGCGCGACGCGCCGACGACGCGGGCGCGTACGCGTACGTCGCGCGCGAGCACGCTGGCACCCCCGAGGGCGAAGAGGCGCGACGCCTCCACCACGCGCGCTACGAGCGCGCGCTCGAGTCGCTGCTCGCGCGCGGCGCGCGGCCCGAGGTCGCGGCGTTCCTGCGCGCGCTCTTCGCGTACCTCGAGGCGCACGACGACGCGAGCGTGCTCGTCCGCTTCCGCACTCCGTCGAGCGAGGCGCTCCGCGTGTTCGATGCGATGGTGGACGCGTCGCAGAACGTGCCGATCGAGCCGATCGCGCCCTCGTTCTCGCGGCGTCTGTCGGTGCAGCGCGAAGCGCTCGTGTTCGACCGGCTGAACACCGCGTTCGAGCCGCTCGTGTCGCGCGACGTGATGCGCATCGTGCGCGGGCCGAACCTGCGCGACGTACCGACCGCGGACGAGATCCTCGCGCGGCTCGAGAGCGTGCCCGAGGAAGAGCGCGACGCACGGCGCGCTGCGATCCTCGCCGAGGCCGACGACGAGGGCCCCGACCCCGAGATCCGCATCGAGTACACGATCGTGCCCACCGGCGACGTGTACGTGAGCAGCCCGGTGACGCGCCCGTTCTTCCCGAGCCGTCTCGACGAGCTCGAGCCCGAGGAGGACGAGCGCCGCTTCGCGGCGTTCCTCGTGCGCTTCGCGATCGAGATGCGCATCCCCGGCGCGAGCGAGCGACACGCGTTCGAGCTCGTGGTGCAACCCGACGAGCACGTGCGCGTCGACGGTGGCGCCGACGCGCCGAGCGACGGAACGATCTACGAAGTGCTGGCGACGAGCGCGTTCGATCGCCTCGGCGACGGGCTCACGAGCGCGTTCCTCGGCAGCCCGTCCGAAGACGTCCGCTGACGAGGAGGGCTCGGTGTGCGAGCATCCGGGCGCTCCGTCATGTCGCTCGAAGACGCCCCGTCGCCGCAGGACGCCGGCAGCTTGCGCACGATCGCCGATCGCATCGCCGGGATCAGCTCGCTCGCGAAGACGATCGAGCGCGCGCCCGGCGCGACGATCCGCCCCGATGCGCCCGATCCGTCGCTGCTCGAGACGCTCGCGCCCGCGATCGAAGCGCGCGAGGGAGAGCGCGCGATCCGGCTCGGTCGCACGCTCGGCGAGGGCGGCATGGGCGTGGTCCGCGAGGGCGTGCAGGTGAGCCTCGCGCGTCGTGTCGCGGTGAAGACGCTGCGCGAGCGCGACCGCGACGCGGGCACGCAGCGCGCGACCGAGAAGCTGCTGTACGAGGCGCGCGTCACCGGTGCGCTCGAGCACCCGAACGTCGTGCCGGTGCACGACATCGCGGCGGACCCGCAGGGCACGCCGCTGATCGTGCTGAAGCACATCGACGGCGTGGTGTGGAGCGAGCTGCTGCGCGACCCCGCGCGCCTCGAGCGCGATCACGGCGCGACCGATCCGCTCGAGTGGCACCTGCGCGTCCTGCTGCAGGTCTGCAACGCCGTGCACTTCGCGCACACGCGCGGCGTGCTCCATCGCGATCTGAAGCCCGACAACGTGATGATCGGCGGCTTCGGCGAGGTCTACGTGCTCGACTGGGGCCTCGCGGTGCGCACCGCGGATCAGGCCTCGGCCATGCCGAAGATGGATCCCGCCGAGGGCCTCGTGCTCGCGGGGACGCCTTGGTACATGGCGCCCGAGATGCTCGGTGGCGCGGCGGCGCGGCTCTCGCCCGCGACCGACGTCTACCTGCTCGGCGGCGTGCTGCACGAGATCGTCACCGGGCGCGCGCCGCACCAGGAGGGCAACCTCCACGCGATCCTCGCGAGCGTCGTGCAGTCGCGACCGCACCTCGACGCGAGCGTGCCCGAGGAGCTCGCGGCGATCGTGCGCCGCGCGCTCGATCCCGATCCCGCGCGTCGCTACGGCAGCGCCGACGCGCTGCGCAGCGCGGTCGAGGGCTTCCTCCGACATCGCGGCGCGGTGCAGCTCGCCGTCGAGGCGGAGCGCTCGCTCGCCGCGCTCGAGGAGGAGCTCGCGCGGAAGGACGCGACGCCGGCGCGCGAGGTGATCGATCGCCACTTCGCCGAGTGTCGCTTCGGGTTCCGCGCCGCGCTGCGCGCGTGGCCCGAGAACACACGCGCGAAGGACGGCCTCGAGCGCGCGGTCTCGCGCATGGTCGCGCACGAGCTCGACGCGGCGCGCCCTCACGCCGCCGCCGCGCTGCTCGGCGAGCTCGACGCGCCGCCGCGCGCGCTCGCGTCGCGCGTGAGCGACGCCGTGCGCGCGTGGGACGCGCGACAGGAAGCGCTGCTGCGTCTCGATCGCGAGCACGATCCGTCGCTCGGCCGCGGCCTGCGCCTCTCGATCACGGTGTTCGTCGGGCTCTTCTGGACGCTCGGTCCGGTGCTCGCGCCGTACGTCGATCCCACCTACGGCAGCTCGCACGCGAGCATGACCGTGCTGCCGGTGACCCTCACCGCGCTGGTCGCGATCGTCGCGTTCTCGCTGCGCGATCACGTGCTGCAGACGTCGTTCAACCGTCGCCTCGCGGCCGCGTTCTTCCTCAGCCAGCTCGGCGAGATCTTCATCTACATCGGCGGCAGCGCGGCGCAGATGACGATCGCGCAGTGCCACGCGGTCGTGATGCTCGTCGCGAGCGGCACCGTCGGCATGCTCGCGGCCGCGGTGTCGCGCGCGTTCTGGATCGCGTCGGTCGCGTTCGTCGCGGCGTTCGCGGTGGGCTCGGTGTGGCCGCAGTGGATCGGGATCGCGGAGGCGGTCGCGAACGCGATCATCACGATCACGGCGATCGTCCTGTGGAGCCAGCGCGTGACGCTGCCGAAGCGCGCGTCGAAGCGCTGATCACGCGTCCTTGCGTGCCTCGAGCTCTTCCCAGCGCGCCATCATCGTCGCGACCTCGGCCTTCGCCGCCTCGAGCGCGGCGAGCATCGCGGGCACCTCGGCGCCGCGCGTCGCGTACACGCTCGCGTCGGCGAGCTCGGCCTCCATGCGCGCGACCTCGGCCTCGCGCGCCTCGATCTTCTCGAAGATGCCCTCGAGCTCGCGCTTCTCCGCGCCGCTGAGGCCCTTCTTCTTCGCCGCCGGTGCCGCAGCGCGCGCGGGCGCCGCCGTCTTCTTGGCCGCGGCCTCCGCGTCGGCGCGCTCCTCGGCGAGTCGCGCGTCTTCCTGCGCGCGCAGCGCGCGCCACGTCGAGTAGCTGCCCGCCCAGCGCCGCACCCGTCCGTCGCCTTCGAACGCGAGGATCGCGGTCGCGACGCGCTCGAGGAACCAACGGTCGTGGGTCACGACGAGCGCGGTGCCGTCGAACTCCGAGAGCATCTCCTCGAGCGCAGCGAGCGTCGGCGCGTCGAGATCGTTCGTCGGCTCGTCGAGGATGAGCAGGTTCGCGGACTCGAGCAGCATGCGCGCGAGCAGCACGCGTGCGCGCTCGCCACCCGACAGCGCGCCGACCGGCTGACGCTGCTGATCCGCGTCGAAGAGCATGCGCTCGAGGTAGCTCACGAGCTCGACGCGCCGCCCGCCCCAGTCGACCTGTCGCGAGTGCGGGGAGACGTTGTCGGCGACCGACTTCTCGAGATCCAGCCCGCTGCGGTGCTGATCGAGGTACGAGATCTTCGTGTTCGCGCCGCGCACGACGCGCCCCGCGATCGGCTCGAGCTCACCGAGGATCGCGCGCAGCAGCGTCGACTTGCCCGCGCCGTTCGGCCCGACGATGCCGATGCGCTCGCCCTTCGTGAGCGAGAGATCGAGCTTCTCGACCAGCGTGCGCCCGCCGATCGCGAGCGAGACGTCGTGCAGCTCGAGCACGGTACGACCGGTGCGCGTCGCGTCCATCGAGAGCTCGACCTGGCGCTCGCGCGGCGGCGGCGCGTTCGCGATCGTGCTCTCCGCGCGGTTGATGCGCGCCTTCTGCTTGCCGGTGCGCGCCGCGGGCGTGCGACGCAGCCACTCGAGCTCGCGTCGCAGCAGGTTCTGCCGGTTCGCCTCGGCGCGACGCTCGAGCGCGCCGCGCTCCGCCTTCGCCTCGAGGTACTCCTCCCAGCCGCCTTCGTACGAGTGCAGCTTGCCGCGCTCGAGCTCGAGCGTGCGCGCCACCACCTGGTTGAGGAACCAGCGATCGTGCGTGACGAGCAGCACCGCGCCGCGGAACGACGACGCGAGGTGCCTCTCGAGCCACTCGATCGTCTCGACGTCGAGGTGGTTCGTCGGCTCGTCGAGGATCGCGAGCTCCGGGCTCGCGACCAAGAGCCGCGCGAGCGCGACGCGACGGCGCTCGCCGCCCGACATCGTCGCGACCTTCGCGTCGAGCCGCGTCACCCCGAGGTGCGAGAGATACGAGCGCGCCTCGTGATCGCGATCCCACCCGCCGAGGCGCTCGATGTCGTGCGCCGCGCTCTCCATCTCGGCGAGCCAGCGATCGTGGTCCTCGCCGCGCGCCAGCGCCTCGCTCGCGCGGTCGTGCTTCGCGCGCGCCGCCTGCCAGTCGCCGAGACCCGAGAGCACCGCGTCGAGCGCCGTCGGATCGCCCTCGAACGTCGGCTCCTGCGCGAGGTAGAGCACACGCGCGCCGCGCTGCCGCGCGAGCTCGCCGCCATCGGCGGGATCGATCCCCGCGAGGATGCGCGCGAGCGTCGACTTGCCGCAGCCGTTCGGGCCGACGAGACCGACGCGCTCGCCTTCTTCGAGCGTGAGCGACACGCCATCGAGCAGCGTGCGCGCTCCGAGGCTCTTGCGGAGTTCGCGGGCGTCGAGAACGGGCATTCGGAAGGGGCCGAGCGTAGGGCTCGCGAGGTGCAGGCGCCAGTCACGCCGAGCGGCGGAACTCGGTCGGGCTCTGGCCGTGCGCGCGACGGAACGCCCGCACGAACGCGCCGACCGACGCGTACCCCACCCGATCGGCGATCGACGCGAGGCCGTCCTCCGTCGAGCGCAGCAGGACGCCTGCTTTGTAGAGCCGCCATCGCGTCAGGTACGCGAGCGGTGCCTCGCCCACGTGCTCACGAAAGCGCAGCGCGAACGCCGAGCGCGACATGCCCGCGAGCTCCGCGAGCGACTCGACGGTCCACGGCTGGTCGAGATCGGCGTGCATCGCGCGGAGCGCCGGACCGAGGCGCGCATCGCCGAGCGCGCCGAGCCAGCGCAGCTCGCCGTCGCGTCCCGCCGCGTGATGCGCGCGGATCATCTGCACGAGCACGAGATCCGCGAGGCGGCTCACGACGATCGGGGACCCGACGCCCGGCGCGCTCGTCTCCGCCGCGAGCAGGTCGAGCGTCGCGCGCAGCGCCGTCGCCTCCGCGCCATCGGTCGCGACGCACAGCACACGCGGGAGCAGATCGACGAGCGGCTTGCTCCCCCACGCGTCGAGCTCGAACCAGCCGCACACGACCGACGTCGCGGGACCGCCGCCGCCGTGCTCGACGACGTTGCCGACCTTGCGCGGGACGAGCTCGGAGCACGGGATCGCCCGGGTGTTGCGCGCGTCGCGCAGCGCGAACGGCGCGTCCCACGCGACGAGGAAGCAGTCGCCGGCGCGCAGCGCGAGCGGCCGCTCCTCGCCCGCGACGGTGAGCCAACAGCTGCCGCGCACCACCATCCCGAACTTCGCGTGCGCGGGCCCGCGGAAGTCGACGCCCCACGGCGCCGTCGCGTCGAGGCGGAAGTAGATCGCGCTGCGCACCCGCATCGCGCTCAGCACCTCGGTCACCGGGTCCGACACGGCGAGACGAACGGATCGATCTTCAGGCGTTCCAGTCACTGTACGTCCCGATCCATCGTTCTAGGTTGGCTCTCGAGCGCGCGCCAGTGCGCGCCGAAAGGAGCCTCGGATGATCCTCGTGACCGGTGCGAACGGCACCATCGGAAGTGCCCTCGTCGCTCGACTGCTGCAGCGCGGAGAGCGCGTTCGCGCCCTGGTGCGCGACGCGGCGAAGGCCGCGAAGCTCGGGCCCGCGGTCGAGATCGTCGTCGCCGATCTCGCGCGTCCGGAGACGCTCGAGCGCGCGTTCGCGGGCGTCGACCGCGTGTTCCTCGCGACCACGGGGAGCGACCTCCCGGAGCAGGAAGCGAACGCGATCGCCGCGGCGGAGCGCGCCGGCGTCACGCACGTCGTGAAGCTCTCGGTGATGATGCCCGAGGGCGCACCGAAGGTCGGATCCGCGGCGTGGCACGAGGCCAGCGAGCGCACGCTGCGCGCATCGCGGCTCGCGTGGACGATGCTCCGCGGCGGCAGCTTCGCGAGCAATTCGCTCGCGTTCGCCGATCCCTCGAGCCCGCTCGCGTCGGTGCTCGCGCTGGCCGGGGACGGGGCGCTCGCGCACGTCGATCCGCGCGACGTCGCGGACGTCGCGGTCGTCGCGCTCACCTCGGGCACGGCACACCAGGGGCGCACCTACGATCTCACGGGCCCGACGGCGCTCAGCCATCGCGAGGTCGCGCGCGTGCTCGGTGCGATCACCGGCAAGCCGATCGCGCTCCGCGAGCGACCGCCGGCGGAGGTCCGCGACGAGCTGCTCGCGCGCGGCTTCCCCGCGGAGCTCGCGGACGCGTTCGTCGGCGCGATGTCGGCGGTGCGCGAGGGCATCTGGAACCAGGTCTCGCCCGACGTCGAGCGCGTGCTCGGTCGACCGCCGCGCTCGTTCGAGCAGTGGGCGCGCGATCACGCGCACTTCTTCGCTTGATCCGTTCTCGCTTGCGCGAATGACCGGCCGGTCATATGACTGGACGGTCACATGCCGACGCCCACGTTCTTCCGGCTGCCCGACGAGAAGCGCGAGCGCTTCGTCGACGAGGCGATCAACGAGTTCGCGGATCGCAGCTACGCCGAGGCGTCGCTCTCGCAGATCGTGAAGCGCGTCGGCATCGCGAAGGGCAGCGTCTACCAGTACTTCGCGGACAAGCTCGACCTCTATCGCTGGCTCCTCATCGAGGAAGTGCCGCGCCGCCGGCGCGAGTTCGTCGGCGTGATCGACGACGCCGACACCGACTTCTGGGCCGCGCTCGAGACGCAGATCGAGCGCGGCATGGCGTTCCTCGTCGAGCACCCGAAGCTCGCGCGGATCACCGCTGCGGCGGCCGATCCCACGGCGCACGAAGAGGTGCGCGGGCTGCATCGCGCGGTGTGCCAGGCGGGCGAAGCGGAGCTCGAGCGCTCGCTCGAGCGCGGCATCCGTCGCGGCGCGATCTCGAAGGACGTCGACCCGAAGATCGCGGTGCACTTCGTCACCGCGATCACCGGGCCCGGCCTGACCAACGTCGTGCTGCAGGAGCTCGGCGCGGACCTCCACGAGATCCTCGCGTCCGACGAGCTGCGGCGAAAGCTCGATCCGCGACGTCGGCGACGGCTCGCGAAGCAAGCGCTGCTGCTGATCCAGCGCGGCCTCGGCGCGTAGTCGCGCGTCGCCGATCACGACCTTTCGGACCGCCGGACGGGCGGCAATGGCGCCGTCCGTCCGTCGTGTCCGCGAGAACCGAAAGGAAGCCACGAACATGCTGAGCTACGACTTCTCCGGCCGCGTCGCGCTCGTCACCGGCGGCACGTCCGGCATCGGTCGCGCGACCGCCCTCGCCTTCGCGCGCGCCGGCGCCGATGTGGTGATCGCGGCGCGCGACGAGGCGCGCAGCGCCGACGTGCTGCGCGAGATCGCGGCGCGCGGCGTGCGCCCGCTCTTCACGCGCATGGACGTGCGCGACGAGGCTTCGATCGCGCGCGCGATCGAGGCGATCGCGGCGCGCTTCGGGCGCCTAGACGTCGCGGTCAACAACGCGGGCGCGGGCGGCGACATGCAGCCGCTCGAGACCGCCGACCAGGCGATCTTCGACGACACGATGGCGATCAACGCGCGCGGTACGTGGCTCGCGATGCGCCACGAGATCCCGCTGATGCTGAAGAGCGGCGGCGGCGCGATCGTGAACGCGAGCTCGATCTACGGCGTCGCCGGGAAGGCCGCGCACCACGCGTACGTCGCGTCGAAGCACGCGGTGCTCGGGCTCACGAAGTCGGTCGCGCTCGAGTACGCGTCGCGCGGCATCCGCGTGAACGCGCTGTGCGCCGGCGTCACGCGCACGCCTGGGATGCGCGCGGCCGAGAGCGTGGTGCCCGAGATCGTGCAGGCGCTCGTCGCGCAGCACCCGATGGGCCGCATGGCGAGCGAGGACGAGGTCGCGGCCGCGGCGGTGTGGCTCTGCTCGGAGGGCGCGGGCTTCGTGACCGGCGCGCCGCTCCACGTCGACGGCGGCTTCCTCGCGGCGTGATCAGAGCGCGTCGAGATAGGGATCGCTGCCCGCGAGGAACTGCGCCTCGTCGTAGGCGACGGCGCGATGCGGGACGTGCCCGCGTCGGGCCTCGCACCCCGCGACCTCGACGTGCGTGAGCTCGAGGATCGACGTCAGCACCACGGCGCCCAGCGCGCGCGTCGTGTAGAGCACCGGCATCTCGCCGACGTGGCGCCCGCACTCGCCGCCGGTCTCTTCGCCGATCAGCTCGGCGTCCGGGCGGAACGCGCGCAGCGCGGTGATCATCTCGACCGCCGCGGAATTCGTGTGCCCGTCGACGAACGCGACGACGCGCCCGCGATGTCCCGCGCCGTGCGGCGTCATCATCGACGCGAGGGGATCTCCCTCGCGGACGAAGCGCCCTTCCTCGTTCGGCGCGCCGGGGAAGAGGCTCGCGAGCGCGTCTTCGGGCACGTACGGGAACGACACCTGCGCGCGGTGGGCGTCGGGGATGCGCGTGACGCGCGTCTCCAGACGCGCCCACTGCGCGTAGGCGCGTCCGAGCACGTGGTTGAGCACCGCGATGCCGTGCGTGCGGAACCCGCCTTCGTTGCCGCGCACGTCGAGCACCAGCGTCGCGTCGGGATCGATCGCCGCGAAGATCGCGTCGACACGGCGGCGGTACTCGTCGTGCTCCGCGATGCCGAACGACGGCATGCGCAGCAACACCGTCGTCTCGTCGATCTCGACCACGAACGGCCATGGCTGCGCCTCGCTCGAGCGCGGTCCCCACACCGCCGCGGAGCGACGCGCGCCGTCGAGCGTCGCGAGCACGTCACGATCGACGCCGTCGAGCTCGACGTCGCGCTCGGTGCCGTCGGGCTCGCGCACCCGCACCAGGTACGTCTCGCGCGTCGCGCGCGCGACGTGGAAGTGACGCGCGAAGCCGCGCTCGAGGGCGGCGCGACGCGCGCTCTCGTGCGTCCCGTCGGCGAGCACCATCCCCTCGAGCTCGCTCCAGAGCGCGTCGATCGGCTCTCCGTCGATCGCGATCAGCGCCGTGCCGTGCGGCAGCTCGGGCGACGACGCGTCCACGAAGAACGTGTCCCCCGCGCGCTTCGGCAAGAGCGGCAACAGCGACAGCGGGCCGGTCTGGAACGCGGGCAGCGCGATCGCGACGTGCCCGTCGTGGAGCTGCGCGAGCACGCGATGCATCGCTCGACCGAGCTCGACGTCGGTCGCGTCCTCCATCTCGTCGAGGTGCGCCGCTTCGTCCTCGACCAGCGCGTCGAACGTGTCGCGATCGACGTACGCGTGCGGACGCGGGTGCACGTCGAGCACGAAACGCGCGAGCGCACGAAGATCGCTCGCCGCGCTCGGAGGTGGCGCGCTCGCGCCGCACGACGCGAGCGCCATCGCGAGCACGACGAGCGCGACACGCCGCATCGCTCAGGTCTCTTCGGGCTCGCTCTTTCCGCGCCCGAACACCTTCGAGCCCGGCGGCACGCTCTTCGTGAGCCACACGTTGCCGCCGATCACCGAGCCGCGGCCGATCACCGTGTCGCCGCCGAGGATCGTCGCGCCCGAGTAGATCGTGACCTCGTCCTCGATCGTCGGGTGGCGCTTCTTGCCCGGCGCGTCCTCGCGGTTCGGCACGCTCAGCGCGCCGAGCGTGACGTTCTGGTAGAGCTTCACGTCGTCGCCGATCACCGCGGTCTCGCCGATGACGACGCCCGTGCCGTGATCGATGAAGAAGCGCTCACCGATGCGCGCGCCCGGGCTGATGTCGATCCCGGTCCGCGCGTGCGCATGCTCGGTGAGGATGCGCGGCAGCATCGGCACGCCCGCGCCGCTCAGCCGATGCGCGATGCGGTACGCGGTGACCGCCTCGATCGACGGGTACGAGAAGACGATCTCCTCGATGTTCTTCGCCGCGGGATCACCGTCGTACGCGGCGCGCACGTCGCCGTTGAGCGTGCGCCGCAGCGCGGGCAGATCGCGGAAGAGCCCGAGCACGACCGCCTCGCCGGAGCCCGCGGGCAGCACGCGATCGGTGCGGCCCATCCAGTGATCGTAGGTGAGCGCGCGCTCGATCTGCTCGACGAGCAGCTGATGCGCGGCGTGCAGGTGGGTCGCGATCGCGTGGCGCAGCGAGTCGCGGTGGAGCCCGCGCGTCGCGTAGAACCCCATGAAGAGCACGGGCTTCAGGTGATCGAGGGCCTCGATGACGGCGCGCTTGCTGGGGAGCGCCGCGCTCTCGAGGTTGTCGATCTCGAGCTCACCGGTGTAGCTCGCGACCACTCCGTCGATCGCATCCTCGAGCTCGCGGTAACGCTTGGGGTCGGCTCGCATACGTCGGAATCGAGCTAACGTAGCTGGCGACGAGGAGCGCGGCGAGCGGCGAAATGGACGTGAAGTCGATCCTGGATCGAGTCGGGAGCACACCCCTGGTGACGCTGCAGACGGGCGTCGATCGCGCGGGCATCCGCCTGCTCGGCAAGCTCGAGGGCAACAACCCGGGCGGCAGCGTGAAGGATCGCCCTGCGCGATCGATGATCCTGCGCGCCGAGGCGCGCGGCGATCTCCGCCCGGGCATGAAGCTCATCGAGCCGACGAGCGGGAACACCGGCATCGCGCTCGCGATGATCGCGGCCGCGCGCGGCTACGCGATCGAGCTGGTGATGCCCGCCAACGCGACCGCGGAGCGCGTGAAGCAGATGCGCGCGCTCGGCGCGACCGTGATCCTCACGCCGGCCGACGCGGCCATGGAGGGCGCGATCGATCACGCGCGCGAGAAGGTCGCAGCCGGCGGCTACCTGATGCTCGACCAGTTCGGCAACGCCGACAATTGGCGCGCGCACTACGAGTCGACGGGCCCGGAGATCTGGCGCGACACCGACGGGACCATCACGCACTTCGTGAGCTCGATGGGCACCACGGGCACGATCATGGGCACGTCGCGCTTCCTCAAGGAGCAGCGCGAGAGCGTGCAGATCGTCGGATGCCAGCCCACCGAGGGCTCGAGCATCCCGGGCATCCGTCGCTGGCCGATCGAGTACCTGCCGAAGATCTACGAGCCCGAGCGGGTCGATCGCGTGATCGACGTCGATCAGCGCGACGCGGAGCGCACGTCGCGCGACCTCGCGCGGCGCGAGGGCGTGTTCGTCGGCGCGAGCTCGGGCGGCGCGGCGTGGGCCGCGCGCCAGGTGTGCGCGGACCTCGCGCGCGAAGGACGCGACGGAGTCGTCGTGTGCATCCTCTGCGATCGCGGCGATCGGTACCTGTCGTCTCCGCTCTTCGAGACCCAGGACTGAGCGCGATGGCGAAGACGATGCGGGTACGGCTCGATCGGATCGGCACCGCGGCGTTCCGCGCGGTGGCCGAAGGATCGGGCGGCGAGGTCGTGGTCGACGGATCGCCGGAGATCGGCGGCGAGGGCCGCGGGATGCGACCGATGGAGGTGATGCTCACCGCGATCGCGAGCTGCGGCGCGATGGACGTCGTGCACATCCTCCGCAAGCAGCGCGAGCCGCTCGAGTCGCTGCGCGTCGAGATCGAGGGCGATCGTGCCGACGCGACGCCGGCTCCGTTCACCGCGATCCGCATCGTGTTCGTCGCCAACGCGGCGGTGGACGGGCACAAGCTCGAGCGCGCGGTGTCGCTCGCGGTCGAGAAGTACTGCTCCGCGACCGCGAGCCTCGATCCCGCGATCACCGTGCGGTTCGAGAGCCGGCGCGAGTGACGCGAGCGCTACGGATTCCGTAGCGCTCGCCCACCATCAACGACGAGCCGCGCGACGCTCCGGGCGCTCGCTCCGCCCGACCGCGTCGAGCGCGTGGCGGAGGTTGCGCTGCGTCTCGAGCCCGCCGAAGTCGCCGCCGAGCTCGACGAGCATCTGAGCCACCGCGGGCTGCAGACCGCTCAGGATGCAGCGCGAGCCGAGGAGCTCCACCGCGCGCGCGAGCTTCGCGAACCGGTCCGCGGTGCCGGTGTCCATCAGCTCCACGCCGGTCAGATCGACGATCACGTGCTTCGCGCGCGTCCGCACGATCTCGTCGAGCAGGCGCTCCGACATCTGCGCGCTGCGCTGGGTGTCCACGATGCCGATCACCGGCAGCACCAGCACGTCCTCGCGCACCTCGAGCACCGGCGTCGAGAGCTCGTCGAGCGCGACGCGCAGGCGCTCGATCAGCTCGCGGTTCTCGAGCTCGCGCGTCGCGAGCGCCTCGTTGCGCGCCGCGAGATCCGCCTCGAGCTCCATCCGCTCGGTCACGTCGCGGAAGATGACGATCGCGCCGCCGCCCGCGAGCGGTCGCGCCTGGCCCGCGAGCATGAAGCCCCTGCCGCGCGCGTCGACGAACCAGAGCAGCTCGCTGTCGACGTACTCGCCCTTCATCGCGCGCATGCCGCCGGTCTCCTCGATCGGCATCGGCGTCACGCGATCGGGCCGGAAGAACTGCGACTCCTGCTTCCAGTCCGCGACCTTCGAGCGGTCGTCCTCGAGCATCGCGCGCGCGGCGGGGTTCTGCTGGCGCGTGCCCTGTCCGTCGAAGACGAGGATGCCGTCGGGGCTGTGCTCGATCAGCGCCGAGAGCAGGTCTCTCGCGCGCGCGAGCTCCGCTTCGAGCTCGGCGATGCGTTGCTGGTCCGGATTGGTCGCTGCGTTCATCGGTGCCCGTTCTCCCTCACGCGCGCGAGCTCGCGCTCGGGCGTGCTCTGTCGGTCCGCGGGCGACGGCTCGGGCCGCGGCGACGCGTCGCGCGGGGTCTCCTCGGCCGTGCGCTCCGAGGCGGGCTCGGTCGCGGGGGGGAGCTGGGGGCGGAGGCGTCGCGTCGGACGTCGGCTTCGGTCGTCGCTCACGCGCGGGCCCGTGAGCATTCCGAGTGCCACCGGTACAAGGGCACAATTCCCTAAATGTTTCGCGATCGCGGCGCGCGCGGACTTCCGTGTTCGAAATGGCGGAGTTTCGCTTTCGGAATCCGATTCCGCTATCGCGAGATTTTCAGGACCCGAGCACGACGCGCTTGGCGCCGCGCTGCTCGAGCCACTGCTTGATGCGCGGGCCGTGCTCGCCCTGCACGACGATCTCGCCGTCCTCGATCGTCGCGCCGGTGCCGAGCGCGTGCTTGAGCTCTTTCGTGATCGCCTCGAGCGCGTGCTCGGCGATGCCGGCGATCGTCGTCACGGTCTTGCCGCCGCGTCCCTTGCGGCTCTTCGCGACGACGATCTTCGCGGCGAACGGATCCTTCGCGGCGGGCGCGCTCGGCGCCGGCGCGGGCGCGCGCTCGGGGCCTGCGGGGAGCGCGTCGCGCAGCGACGCGAGCGAGGAGAACGGCGAGCTCGGCTTCTTGGGATCGGCCACGGCCGCCAACCTTAGCCTGCGTTGCGCACGCCCGCGGCGATGCCGTGGACCGAGAGCAGCAGCGCGCGCTCGAGCTGCGGATCGAGCTCGCCCTCGCCGCCGGCGCGCACGCGGCGGAGCAGCTCGACCTGGAGCCGATGGATCGGCTCCACGTACGGGTTGCGCAGCTCGATCGAGCGCGCGATGCGCGGCTCGTCCTTCAGCAGCGGCCCCTCGATCACCTCGCACACGCGCGCGATCGTCTCCTCGCGCGCCTCGAGGACGCGACGCGCGAGCTCGTCCTCGCCGGGCGCGAGCGCGAGGTACGCGCGGAAGATCGCGTCGTCGCTCATGGCGAGGCTCATCTGCGCGTTGTCGAGCATCGTGCGGAAGAACGGCCACGTCCGGTACATCTCGCGCGCGCGCTCGACGCCGATCTCGCGCAGCGCGACGTGCACGCCGTACCAGCCCGGCACGTTCGCGCGGTTCTGGGTCCACGACATGACCCACGGGATCGCGCGCAGGTTCGCGAGCGTCGGCGGGCCGGGGCGACGCACCGGACGCGACGCGATGCGCAGGTGCGCGATCTCGTTGATCGGCGTGACCGCCTCGAAGAACGCGAGGAAGCGCGGGTGCTCGACGAGCTCGCGATACGTGCGCGCGCTCGCGTCGGTCGCGCGCGCCATCGCGTCGGTCCACTCGGTGGGCAGCACCTCGCGCGGTGCCGCTGCCGCGACGAGCAGCGCGTAGAGGCCCTGCTCGAGGTTGCGCCGCGCGCGCTCGGGGTGGCTGTACTTGTCGGCGAGCGCCTCGCCCTGCTCGGTGATGCGCAGCCCCGCGCCGATCGTGCCCGCGGGCTGACCGAGGATGCCGCGCACCATGGGCCCGCCGCCGCGCCCGATGCTGGTGCCGCGGCCGTGGAAGAAGCGGAAGCGCACGCCCGCGGCCTCGCACACTTCCGCGATGCGCCGCTGCGCGTCGTAGAGCGACCAGTACGCGGCGAAGAAGCCCGCGTCCTTGTTGCTGTCGCTGTAGCCGATCATCACCTCCTGCACGTCGGTGCCGAGGTGCGCGCGGTACGCGGGGATCGCGAGCACGTCGCGCAGCACGGCGGGCGCGCGCTCGAGATCGGCCTTGGTCTCGAAGAGCGGGACCGGGAGCACGCGCACGCCGACCTCGCGCGCGAGGATCAGCACCTCGAGCAGATCCGAGACGTCCTCGCTCATCGAGGTGATGTAGCGACCGAAGGCGCGCAGCCCGGCGCGATCGATCGCGTCGCGCGTCGCGCGCAGCGGGCCGAGCACGAGCTCGAGCTCCGGAGGCGGCACCTCGCCGACGCCGAGCAGCGGGCGCTTGGTCTTCAGCTCCTCGACGATCACCGCGCGCTTGCCGTGCTCGTCGAGCGACGCGTAGCCGGGGCGCCCTCCGCGCTCGAGCAGCTGCGCGACCGCGGCGCCCGTCTTGTGCGAGTGCTCGCGGACGTCGAGCGAGACGAGGTGCGTGCCGAAGACGCGCGCGCGCACTCGCAGCGGCATCGCGAACGCGTCGGCGCTGCGGCGCTGTCCCGCGGCGCGCAGCGTCTCTTCGATCTCGGTCAGCGCGCGCACCGGCTCGATCGGGCTCGTCGCGGCGTCGTCGTCGAGCGCGTCGTACAGCGCGCGCAGCGCGGCGCGCCACGGCTCTTCGTCGTCGCCGAGCTCCGCCGGGACCGAGTGCACGCGCGACGCGTGCTGGCTCAGGCTCGTGAACGCGTCGTCGATGCACTCGCGCAGCATCGCGCGCGCGCGCTCGGTGTGGAGCTCGAACGTCTCGCGCGTGACCTCGGGCGTGACGTTGGGGTTGCCGTCGCGATCACCGCCCATCCACGAGCAGAGCGCGAGCGGGAGCGGGAGCGACGCCGGCGCGCCGTACACCGCGTGGAACGCGCGCGAGAGCTCGCGCGCGAGCTGCGGGAGCACCGACGCGATCACCGGCACGTACGCGAGGCCGCCCTGCACCTCGTCGCGCACGGTGGGCTGCACGCGGCGCAGCTCGAGCGTGCCCCAGAGCGCCTCGACGTGCGCGGTCACGCGCTCCAGCGCATCGGGATCCGAGAGGCGCGGGATCTCGGCAGCGATCGCGGCGAGGTGCTCGCGCAGCGTGCGCCGCCGCATCTCGGTCGGGTGCGCGGTGAACGTGAGCCCGAGCTCGACGCGCTCGACCAGCGCGCGCGCCGCGTCCGCATCGAGGCCTCGCGCCGCGAGCGCGCGGAACGCCTCCTCGAGGCCCTCCTTGCGCGGCCCGGGACGCTCGGCGACGCGCCGCACGCGCTCGTTCTCCTCCGCCATGTTCACGAGCTGGA
Organism: Sandaracinus amylolyticus; assembly: GCF_000737325.1. Taxonomy (NCBI): domain Bacteria; kingdom Pseudomonadati; phylum Myxococcota; order Polyangiales; family Sandaracinaceae; genus Sandaracinus; species Sandaracinus amylolyticus. Next base: position 3,553,449 of record NZ_CP011125.1, on the reverse strand, counting down.
AGTACATCGAGAACGCGCGCACCAGCCCTTCGGCGTCGCCGGGAGAGACCGACGCGAGCCGCGTCTGCAGCGCGGTCGTGTCGGCACCGCGCGCGTCCGCGCTCGCGGCGCGCAGCGCCTTGGTGCGGGTGCGGACCTCCTCGACGAGCTCGAAGAACGGCACGCCTTCCTGCTCGCGCAGCACCGTCCCGAGCACGCGCCCGAGCACGTTCACGTCTTCGTTGAGGGTGCTCATGCGGACGGAGAGGAGCGCGCTCGGCGCGCACGGTCAACCACGCACGACGACCAATCGTGCTCCTCGCCTGTGACCGGTGTCGCTCACGCGCGATCGCGCGAGCGGCCACGACGCCGCGACGACGACGCGGGCGCGCTCGGGCGCTCGCGCGGGCCACGACGCGGCTCGGGCTCGCGCTTCGCCGGAGGCGCGCTCTCGGCCGCGACGTCCTTCTCGCGCATGGCGATCCGCTCGCGGCTCGCGCGCTCCAGCTCGCGCGCGTCGATCGGCGTCTCGTCGGCCTCGATGGGCTCCGACGAGGGCGCATCGGGCGCGCCGCTCGCCGTCTCACCGTGCGACGCGCGCTTCGCGGCCTCTTCGAGCGCGATCACGCGCGCACCGAAGCGCGCTGCTGCGCGTCGTGAGACATCCGTCCGCGGCGACGCGACGCGCCACTCGACGAACGCCGCCATCGTCTCCTCCGCGGCGCGACGCAGATCGCTGCCGGGCGCCAACCGCTTGGTCGTCTCGCGCAGCATGTCCACCGCTGCGTCCATCGACTGCGCGATCGCGAGGGCCTGTTTGAGGTCGAGCTCTCCGCCGAGCATCGCGCGGCGCATGCGGTCGTACGCGTCGCGGAGACCGCGCGCGCAGAGCCGCGCGCGCCACGCCTCGAGCACCACGGGCTCGCGCTCCGATTCCTGCTCCGTTGCCACGACGCTCGGTTCTGCATGTCGCGTACCGCGGAGCGAGCCGCGTTTCCCGAGCGCGCTCGCGAGGTTGCGCGCGGTGCGCGGAGCGGCGCGCCGCGCGACCTCGCCCCGGCGTAGCGTCACGCCTCGCCGCGCGCGCGGGCCCCGAGCCTGGCGATGCGGCGCGCGCGACCGCATCGTGTGCGCATGTCGACGCTCTTCGGCACGCCGCTGCCCCTCGTCCTCGCGCCGATGGCCGGGCCCGGCACGCCCGCCTTGGTGAGCGCGGTGTGCGGAGCCGGCGGGCTCGGCTCGCTCGCCGGCGGATACTCGGCGCCGGACGCCATCCGCGCGGAAATCCGCGAGGTGCGCGCGCGGACCGATCGGCCGTTCGCGGTGAACCTGTTCGTGCCGAGCGAGGCCGCGATCGCCGGCGACGCGCGGCTGCGCGACGCGCGCGACGCGCTCGCGCCCTACCGCGAGGCGCTCGGGCTCGACGCTGGCGCGCTCGACGTCTCGTCGCCGTCGTTCGACGCGCAGCTCGCGGTCGTGCTCGAAGCGCGCGTTCCGTTCTTCTCGTTCACGTTCGGCATCCCGCGGCCCGATGCGCTCGACGCGTGCCGTCGCGCGGGCATCACGACGATGGGCACCGCGACGAACGTCGCGGAGGCGCGCGCGCTCGAGGCGGCAGGCGTCGACGTGATCTGCGCACAGGGCTCGGAAGCGGGCGGTCATCGCGGAGGATTCCTCGGCGGCGACGCGGGCTCGCTCGTCGGCACGATGGCGCTCGTGCCCGCGATCGTCGACGCCGTGAAGCGTCCGGTGATCGCCGCCGGCGGGATCATGGACGGGCGTGGCGTCGCGGCTGCGCTCGCGCTCGGCGCGTCGGCGGTGCAGCTAGGGACCGCGTTCCTGCGCTGCCCGGAGGCGGGCACCAGCGCGCCGTATCGCGAGGCCCTCGCGCGCGCCGACGAGACGTCGACGACGATCACGCGCGCGTTCACCGGCAAGCCCGCGCGCGGCATCGCGAGCCGCTTCACGCGCGAGATGGAGCGCGCGCCGGTCGCGCCCTACCCGCTCCAGCACGCGCTCACGCGCGAGCTGCGCGCCGCCGCCGCGCGCGCGGGTGACGCGGAGCTGCTCTCGCTCTGGGCGGGCCAAGGCGTCGCGCGAGCGCGTGCGCTGCCCGCCGCGGAGATCGTCGCGTCGATCGCGCGCGAGGCGGGGCTCACGCGCTGATGCGCGCGAGGAATCCGTCGACGCCGGGGTCGTTCGCCTCGAGCTCGGCGCCGTCGATCACGACGTGCGCGAGCGCCGCGTACCGACGCTCGCGCCACGCGAGCAGCGACGCGTAACATCGCGGCAGCGCCTCGCGCGGCGCCTCGCCGGTCGCGCATGCGAACGCGTCGCCCCACACGACCGGCTTCGGCTCCTCGAGGTAGCGCCGCAGCATCGCCTCGCGCCGCGCCTCGGGCGTCCGGAGGTACACCACGCGGCCCACGCTGCGCAGCCGATCGAGCAGCGCGTCGGGCAGGTAGATCACGCTGCCCGTGGTGTCGATGACGTGGCGCCGACCATCGCGGCACGCGTCGAGCGCCTCGCGCGTCACCGTCTCTTCGAGCGCGAGATAGCGCGCCTCGCGCGCCGCGTAGCCCTCGCTCCACGGCATGCCCATCCAACGCCCGAGCGCGTGCACCGGCTCTTCGCCCGGCGACGGCGTGACGATCGACGAGAGGCGCGCGCCGATCTCTCCGTCGCAGTCGTGGCGCACGTAGCCGCGCTGCTCCGCGAGCCGGCGCGCCCAGAAGCTCTTGCCCACGCCGGACATGCCCACGAGGACCAGCGGCTCGACGCTCATGCGCGCGAGCCTGCGCCGCTCGCGCGCGGCGCGCTACCGAACGCGCTCGATCATCGTGCCGAGCGTGCGCGCGTCGAGCGCATCGAGCGAGGGCAGCACGAGATCGGCGAGCGCGAAGCGCGCATCGGTGCGCTCGGGCACCGCGATGCACGCCATGCGCGCCGCCTTCGCCGCGACGAGCCCGTTCAGCGAGTCCTCGAAGACGAGGCACGACGTCGGTGCGATCCCGAGCTGCTCCGCGGTGCGCAGGAACACCGCGGGATGCGGCTTGCCGTAGGGCTCGCGCTCGGCGCTCACGACGAGCTCGAAGCGCTCGCGCAGCCCGAGCCGCGCGAGCGCCGCCTCGATGAGGCGCAGCGGTGAGGACGACGCGACCGCGAGCCGGAGCCCCGCGCGCGCGCAGAGGTCCACCGCATGCGCGCCGCCCGGCTTCGCCGGCGCTTCCTCGCGGAGCAGCGACACCATGCGATCGACGATGCGCGACGTGATCTCCGCGACGCTCGGCGCGCCCCACGGATGCTGGCGATGCCGGAACGCGACGACCTCGTCGATGCGCAGCCCCGTCGTCTCCTCGCACTCCGCGTCGGTCAGGTGCAGGCCCACCGTCGCGAAGTGCTCGATCTCCGCGCGCCGCCAGAGCGGCTCGCTGTCCACGAGGAGCCCGTCGAGATCGAAGATCGCAGCGCGCAGCACGGGCGCGAGCATGGCCTCGTTCGCACCGTGGGTCACGCGGGAGCACCGCGCCCCGGCGCGTTCGACTCACTCGACGCCGGTCACCGCGGTCAGCGTCCACGCCCGGTCGAACGGCGAGTCCACCTCGTACGCCGTGTAGAGCGCCCCCGAGCTCCCGAGGACCACCCACGACTGCCGCGTTCGCGGCGCCCAGTCGAACGTGCGGACGCCGGCCGTCACCGTCGCGGTGATCGACTCGGGCGCCGTGATCACCGTCGTCGACGCGGTGCCGAGGCTCGGGATGTCGGTGACCATCGCGATGTCCGCGGCGGTCGAGAGCCCGTTGTGGATCACGATCGTCTCGGATCGCGACGGCGCCGCCGGTCCCGAGCAGCACCCACGGCACCGGATCGGGCGCGGGCGCTGCGACGACGACGGGCTCGGCAGGTTCCGCGGGCTCGGCCGTCTCCGCGGTCGCGGGCTCGACGTCGGGCGTCGCATCCGGGCCCGCCTCGCTCACCTCGGCTCGCGCGATCGACGCGCGCAGGATCGCGAGCCGCGCCGTGATCTCCTCGCGCTGCGCCGCGTCCGGCACTGCGGCGATGTACTGCTCGAAGGCCGCCACCGCGTCGGCGCCGTGTCGGAGACGATCGTGCGCCTGCCCGATGTTGTAGAGCAGCTCGGGGCGGCCGCTCAGCTCGTACGAGCGCCGAAAGTACCCGAGGGCGTCCTCGTACCGCCCGTCCGCGACCGCCGCCGCGCCCGCCTCGAACAGCGAGCGCGCCTCCGTGTCGACGCGCGCCGCGGATGACGACGCCTGCGCCTCCGCCGTGGTCGACGCGAGCACGACTGGGACCCCTGTCAGCAACGAGCACGAGCACCGCGAGCGAGCGACGGTTCATCGCGGCCGAGAGTGCGCGAGATCCCGTCAGGACGATCTCGATCGTCCCGCTCCGGCCTGACATCCATCGGGGACGATTTCACTCGCCCGTCGCTGGATTCGAAGCGCATCTCGGCAACTTCACTCGCCGTTCTCCGGACTCGAATTTCGGCGCGACGACTTCGATCGTCGCTTCGCGCCGTGAGATCGTCGATGCGCGAGCACGGTCGTCGTGGTGCGCGCTCGGCGCGTTCCACGACGACCGACCCGTCTCCGACGCGCGCGCTCAGCTCGGAGGCAGCGCGTCGATCGGCGTCTCGTGCGTGTCGTTCGTGCCGTCGCCGATCTGTCCCGCCTCGTTCGCGCCCCAGCAGCGCGCCGTGCCGATGCGGTGCACCGCGCAGCCGTGACGCGCGCCGATCGTGACCACGCTCGCCTCGTCGAGGATCGGCACCAGCGCCTTGTCCACGCCGTAGCCCTCGCCCCAGCACGCGACGTCGCCGAACGCGACGCGACCACACGTGCGATCGCCGCCGAGCGTGAGCACCGAGCGATGCTGCACCGAGGGCGCGAGCCGATCCTCGCGCGTGCCGTCGCCGAGCTGGCCCGCGGAGTTGTCGCCCCAGCACACCGCCTGCGTCGTCGCGTCGATCGCGCAGGTGTGCGCGCGCCCGGTGCGGACCGCGATCATCCCGTGCAGGCCGAGCGGCGTCGCCTCGGTGCGCGCGATGCGCGTTCCGTCGCCGAGCTGACCGTCCGCGTTGTCGCCCCAGCACGCGACCTCGCCGTCGGCGCGCACCGCGCACGCGTGCGCATCGCCGACGTCGAGCTCGATCGTGCGCGTCGCGCCCACGATGCGTCGCGGCATCGGATCTCCGGCGCCCCAGCAGAGAACGTCCCCCTCGCGCGTCGCCGCGCAGGTGCGATCACCGCCCGCCGCGATGTCGACGAGCACCTCGCGCGCTCGCACCATCACCGGCGCGCCGCGCGCCTCGGTCGTGCCGTCGCCCAGCTGTCCGCGATCGTTCGCGCCCCAGCACCACGCCGCGCCCTCGACGTCGATCACGCACGTGTGGTGCGCGCCGGCGTCGATCCCGATCGCGCCGCGGATGCCTCCGACCAGCGCAGCGCGCGCGCGCGCGGTCGTGCTCTCGTCACCGAGCTCGTGGTGATCGTTGGAGCCCCAACAATCGACGCTGCCGCTCTCACGCAGCGCGCACGAGTGGGCGTCGCCGACGACCACCCACTCCGGCACGTCGCAGCCCTCCGCGTCGCAGCCCCAGCGACACGGCGCGTCGCACATCGCGCCCTCGACCGCTCGCTCCGTCAGCGTCGGCGCGGGCGCGCCGTCCTCGCTGCCCTCGCCCTGTGCCGCCGCGATCCCACACCCCGAGAGCGCGAGCGCCCCCACGAACCACCAACCCCGTCCCTGCATGGCGGCCCCTCATCGCAAGCTGGGCGCCAACTCGGAATCGCTGTGAATTCCCGGAATTCGGGGAGGGAATCAGAGCGGCCGCTGGTGCATCGCGCGCACCTCCCGGTGCGGCGATGGGGCACGGCGCGACGAACCTCGTCGCACCTCGCCGCACCGTCCACGACGCGCTCTCACCGAGCACGTCGTCCCCGCGGCCTGCCCATCAAGCCAGGCCGACGAACACGGCTTCGACGTCGTCGTCGTCGTCGATCGCCGCGAGGAAGGCCTCGACCTCGGCGCGCTTCGTCTCGTCGTCGAGCGTCACCGGGTTCTTCGCCTTCCAGATCAGCTTCGCCGACGACACGGTCCAGCCGCGCTCGCCGAGCGCCTTGCTCACCGCGTCGAGATCGGTCGGCTCCGTGTAGAAGATCGTCCCGCCCTCGTCGGCCTCGAGATCCTGCGCGCCGGCCTCGATGGCCGCCTCTTCGGGATCCGCGCCGCTCGCCGGCGGGCTCGCCTCGATCGCGCCGAGCCGCGAGAAGTCCCACGACACCGAGCCGCTCGCGCCGAGCTGTCCCTTGCGGAACAGCACGCGCACGTTGCTCGACGTGCGGTTCTTGTTGTCGGTGAGGCACTCGACGATCACCGGCACCTGGTGCGGCGCGAAGCCCTCGTAGACGACGGTCTCGTACTGCGCCGCGCCCTCGAGCAGGCCCGCGCCCTTCTTGATCGCACGCTCCATCGTGTCGCGCGTCATCGACGCCTTGCGCGCGGCCTCGACCGCCATGCGCAAGCGCGCGTTCGTCGCGGGATCGGCGCCGCCACGCGCTGCGATCTGGAGCTCCTTGGCGAGCTTGGAGAAGACCTTCCCCTTCGCGTTCGCCGCCGCCTCACGACCCTTCTGCTTCCATTGCGCGCCCATGATCGGCCGGCGTTAGCACCGCGCGAGCGCACGCGCGAGCGAGGCCGCGCACGAGTGTCGCTCGGCGCCACGTCGCGGGCTCCGCCGCCGGGCCTACGGTGATCCTCATGCAGTGGGTGGGCGCGCTCGCCGGTCGCATCGAGGACGCGTTCGGCCACGCGTGGTCGCTCGGCGAGCTCGGCCTCGCGCTCACGCGCGTCGACGAGATCCTCCGCGATCCGCACCACCGCACGCTGCACGAGGACGTCGCGACGAACGGCTTCCACGCGCCGTTCGACGACGGGGCGCTCGACCTCGCGATCGCGCGCGACGGCGCGATCCACGGCACGAACCCGTACCAGCGCGTCTGCGGCAGCCGCGGCGATCGCGTGATGGGCTTGCTCGAGCGCGCGCCGCGCAACCCCGGACGGCGTCTGCTCGTGGTCTGTCATTGCTATGGCGTGCCCTCGCCGCCGGTGATGCGGCGTCTCTTCGAGCTGCGCGGGCTCGACGTCGACGTCGTGACGAACGTGATGGGCCACCACCAGCCCGGCACGTACCCGGCGTGGCCGGGCAGCGGGCTCGTGAGCGCGCGGCTCTCGCGCTTCGTCGAGAACCTGCGGTGCGCGGTGACGGGGGCGCGCGCGCTGGTGCGCTGGCTGCGGATCCACGAGGGCTACGAGCGCGTCGCGGTGGTCGGGTTCTCGATCGGCGGGCAGCTCGCGCTGCACCTCGCGCACACCGGAGACGTCGACGACGCGGTGCTCTACTGCCCGGTGACGAGCCTCGCGACGACGGCGCGCGAGCTCGGTCTGATGCGGCACGTCTCGCCGGTGATCACACCGCTGCTGGAGCGGGTGCACGGCTCGAGGTTCGAGGAGCTGCTCGCGCTCGCCGATCCGCTCGCGATGCGGCTCGCGATCGACGAGGAGCGCATGCACGTGATCGCGCAGCGCCACGACGCGCTCGCGCGGCTCGCGCAGATCGAGGCGATCCGGCGGAAATACCCGCGCGTTCGGTGGACGCTGCTGCCCGGAACGCACTTGCTTCCGCTCGGTCTGCGCGAGGTGCGGCGCGCGGTGCGCGACGCGCTCGTGGGGTGACGAAAAGAATTTCGCGCACGCCGTTGACAGCCCGATCGGCCATGCTACTAACCGCCTCCCGACGGCGACGGCCCGAGGGAAAAAGAGTCCCGATTGGGGTGGTAGTTAAGTCGGTTATAACGCCGGCCTGTCACGCCGGAGGCCGCGGGTTCGAGTCCCGTCCACCCCGCTTCGAAGCCCTCGCAGAAATGCGAGGGCTTTGTCGTTTCTAAAGCCCGTCGTTCCGAGAGCTCGCGTCTCTCGTCAGAACGGCACGTACTCGACCCGGTCGTCGATCGAAGGCAGCAGCTCCAGCTCCTCGGCGACCTGCACGTCGTCGCCGCAGCGCTCGCCGTAGCGATAGCGCGCAGAGGTCGTGCTGCTGCGCTCGGGGCGCTCGGCGTCGCGCGCATGCTCGACGACATCAGCGGCGACGATGCGGCCTCGGTCGTCCAGCGTGCGCGTCAGCGCGCGCGACCACGCACCGCGCTCGGTCGTGTCCTCGTCGGGATCGTGGAAGACGTACGTCGAGGACTCTCGGAGGACGCGCCCGCGTGGGTCGCGCTCGATCAGGGTCTCGGACGTCGAGTACCGAGAGCGGTAGGTCACGCGCGACACGCGACCTTCGGCGTCGCGCGTAATCGACACGACCGTCTCCACGCCGTCGTCGGTCCTGCGGTACTCGATCGCGCGCCCATGCGCGTCTCGCTCGGTCACACCGCTCGACGGAAATCGCTCACCCACGCGCGCGCGGCGGGGCGGGGCCGCCGCGCGGTGCCAGGTGACGGCCGCCAGCTCTCCCGCGTCGTCGTACTCGAGCTCGTGCTCTTCCACGTCGCTGCGACCGTCGGGCCCCGACGCCTCGCGCCGGACGTGCACCACGCGAGCGTGCGCGTCGATCCGCTCGGTGGTGGAGGTCCTCCAGCGCTCTCCCTCGCGCGCATGCACGTCCTCGGTGCGGCGCGTGCGACCGGTCTCGTCGATCGACGCCGTCGACTCCTCGCTCGCGCCGCCGTGCCGCCCGATCGCGCGCTGCTCGACACCGTCCCCGCGCTCCTCGCGCTCGAGCCGTGTCTCGCGCGCCGACCCGCCCCTCTCGATCAGCAGGTACGCGGTCTCGGCGGATCGCTCGTACGTGCGTGAGATCAGCGCGCCCTCGGGCACGGTGCGGAAGCTGGGATGCGCGAGCGCGCGGAGCGCGGCAGCCACGTCGAGCGCGGCATCTCCGGGTGGGCCCTCGAGCGTCGCGTGGAGCGCTTCGGGGCCACGGACCAACGCGGCGCGCGCAGACACACTCCCATCCGAGCGCACCGTCACGACGGCGCGCGCGTCCGCGCCGATCCAGTGCGCGACGTCGCGAGCACGGCCGTTCTCTTCGACGTGCCCCTCGACCACGCAGACGTCGTCGCAGCCGCCGGCGCATGCGCTCCATCTCTCGAGCACGTCGTCGAGCGCGGTCGCGGTCCAGCCGTCGGCGACCGCCAGCGGTCGCGATGGCTCCCGCTGCGCGCCGCCGCAGCCGATCAGCGCGACGAGCGCGACGGTCGTCAGCGACGTGCGAGCCATCGGCGGCGAGCCTGGAGGAGCAGGTGCGGGAGTGGCTCGCTCGCGGACAGCGAGAACGAGCAGAAGTGTTGTGTGAGCCGCGCGCGGCGCCGAGCGAGGAACGCGACGTACCGATCGCCGACCGACGAAGGACCGTGCGGCATGCTGTTGCACGTGTGGTGGTCGAACACGATCTCGTCGCCGTCGGCGATCGCGGTCTCGGTCGAGAACACGCGCACCACGCGCGCGCGGATGGGCTGTGAGGTCGGGTCCGCGTCGGGATCGCGCGGCGGTCCGACCTCGATCACCTGGATCTCGGCGACGAGCGCAGCCGCTTCGAGCGCGCCCTCGACGGTGCCGCGAGCGCACGAGCACGCGCTCGCACGCTCGGTGCAGAGCAGCGCGCCCGTGACGACGAACGCGATGACGAGCGCGCGTGAAGAACCCATCGCGGCGATGATCGCCTGCGGGCGCTCGATGCGTCGTGGTGGTTCGCTCAGCGCGCGCGAGCGGCCTTCGCGCGCACGCCGACGAACTCCGCGAGGTGCTCGCCCGTCAGCGTCGAGCGCGCCGCCACCAGGTCCGCCGGCGTGCCCTCGAACACGATGCGCCCGCCGTCGTGCCCCGCGCCCGGACCGAGATCGATGATCCAGTCCGCGTGCGCCATCACGGCCTGGTGGTGCTCGATCACGATCACCGACTTGCCGGAGTCCACCAGTCGATCGAGCAGACCGAGCAGCTGCTGCAGGTCGGCCAGGTGCAGACCCGTCGTCGGCTCGTCGAGCACGTACACGCCGCCGTCCTCGCCCATGTGCGTCGCGAGCTTGAGCCGCTGCCGCTCTCCGCCCGAGAGCGTGGGGAGCGGCTGCCCGAGCCGCAGATAGCCGAGCCCCACGTCGGACATGCGCGCGAGGATCGCGTGCGCAGCCGGCGTGTGCGCCTTGCCCGCGCCGAAGTACGCGAGCGCTTCCTCGACCGACATGTCGAGCACCTCGGCGATGTTCTTCCCGCCGAGCTTGTACTCGAGCACCGACGCCTGGAACCGCTTGCCCTCGCAGTCCTCGCACACCGTGCTCACGCCCGCCATCATCCCGAGGTCCGTGTAGATCACGCCCGCGCCGTTGCAGGTCGGGCACGCGCCCTCGGAGTTGGCGCTGAAGAGCGCGGGCTTCACGCCGTTCGCCTTCGCGAACGCCTTGCGGATCGGCTCGAGGAGATCGGTGTACGTCGCGGGGTTGCTCCGACGCGATCCGTGGATCGCGCTCTGATCGATCGACACGACTCCGTCGCGACCCGAGACCGAGCCGTGGATCAGCGAGCTCTTGCCCGAGCCCGCCACGCCGGTGACGACGACGAGCACGCCGAGCGGGATGTCGACGTCGACCTTCTTCAGGTTGTGCGTGCTCGCGCCGCGCACCTTCAGCACGCCGGACGGCTTCCGCACCGACGGCTTGAGCGACGCGCGATCGCTGAGGTGACGCCCGGTGAGCGTGCCGCTCTTGCGCAGACCGTCGACCGTCCCCTCGAACACCACCTCGCCGCCCGCGGTGCCGGCGCCGGGGCCGAGGTCGACGACGTGATCGGCGATCACGATCGTCTCGGGCTTGTGCTCGACGACGAGCACGGTGTTGCCCTTGTCGCGCAGCCGCCGCAGCAGATCGTTCATCCGCTGGATGTCGTGCGGGTGCAGCCCGATCGTCGGCTCGTCGAACACGTACGTCACGTCGGTGAGCGACGAGCCGAGGTGGCGGATCATCTTCGTGCGCTGCGCCTCACCGCCCGAGAGCGTGCCCGACGGACGATCGAGGCTGAGGTAGCCGAGCCCGATCTCGACGAACGAGTCGAGCGTGTGCCGCAGCGCCGCGACGAGCGGCGCGACCGACGGATGGTCTACGCCGCGCACCCACTCGGCGAGATCGCTGATCTGCATCGCGCAGACGTCGGCGATGTTCTTCCCCTTGATCTTCGAGGATCGCGCGGCTTCGCTGAGCCGCGTGCCCTCGCACTCGGGGCACGTGGTGAACGTGACCGCGCGCTCGACGAACGCGCGGATGTGCGGCTGCAGCGAGTCGACGTCCTTCGAGAGGTAGGACTTCTGGATCTGCGGGATCAGCCCCGCGTACGTCAGGTTGATCCCGTCGACCTTGATCTTCGTCGGCTCCTTGTGGAGCAGGTCGTGGAGCTCCTTCTTGTTGAACTTCCGGATCGGCTTGTCGGGATCGAAGAAGCCGCAGCCGCGGAAGATGCGGCCGTACCAGCCGTCCATGCTGTAGCCCGGGATCTTCAGCGCGCCGTCGTTGAGCGACTTCGTGTCGTCGTAGAGCTGCGTGAGATCGATGTCGCTCACCGCGCCGCGTCCCTCGCAGCGCGGGCACATGCCGCCGGTGCGCGTGAACGTCTCTCGCTCGGTCTTGCGATTGCCCTTCTCGACGGTGATGACACCGGTGGCGCGCACCGAGGGCACGTTGAACGCATACGCGCTCGGCCCGCCGATGTGCGGCTTCGCGAGCCGGCTGAAGAGGATGCGCAGCATCGCGTTCGCGTCGGTCGCGGTGCCGACGGTCGAGCGCGGGTCCGCGCCCATGCGCTCCTGGTCGACGATGATCGCGGTCGTCAGCCCGTCGAGCACGTCGACCTCGGGCCGCGCGAGCGTCGGCATGAAGCCCTGCACGAACGCGCTGTACGTCTCGTTGATCAGCCGCTGGGACTCCGCCGCGATCGTGCTGAACACGAGCGAGCTCTTGCCCGACCCCGAGACGCCGGTGAACACCGTCAGCCGGCGCTTCGGGATCTCGACGCTGACGTCCTTGAGGTTGTTCTCGCGCGCGCCCTGCACGCGGATGAGATCGTGGCTGTCTGCGTGGTGCTTGGAAGTCGGCATGGGTGCTCGATGATGGCTCGCGGAAGGTGGTCCGACCGCGGGTGAAGGTCCGAGGGACGGGCCCGCAGGTCGGTCGAACGTCGGAGCGCGGTCAGGCCTTCGGCAGGCGCCGCCAGAAGAAGTACGAGAGCGCCCAGAGCACGCCGGTCCCGACGGCCCAGCCCCACGCGTCGGGGCCATCGCCGACCGAGACGTGCGCGACGATCGCCGACACGAGCGTGATGGCGAACCCGGCGTACGCCCACTCCTTCAGCCGCGCCGGGACGGGCGCGAGGAGCAGCCCCACGCCGAGCAGCTTCGCCCACGAGAGCTGCACTCGGAAGTAGTCGGGGAACCCGAGGTGCGCGAACGCGTCCGCGACCTGCGGCAGGCGCAGCTGCGCGTACGCGGTGAAGCCCATCTGCAAGCAGAAGAGCGCGGTGACGACCCAGTACGCGATGGTCTCGGCGCGACGCGCGGTCGGCGCGACGACGAGGCTCGGCTTCGGCAGCGTGGCTTCCATGTGCATCGCTCCTTCAGCGCGCCTGGACCAGCTTCCAGCCGTTGCCCGAGGGATCGCGGAAGCTCGCGTCGACGCTCCCGAAGCGCGCGACCGGCTCCTGCGTGAACTCGACGCCGCGCGCCTTCATGCGATCGAACACCGCGCGCACGTCGTCGACGACCATCACGAGCGGAGGCATCGCGCCCTTCGCGACGGCCTCGCGCAGCGTCTGCGCAGTCGCTTCGTCGACCGTGGGCGGACCGGGAACGAAGAGACCCAGCTGGAACGACGGCTGATCGGGGTGCTGCACCGTCAGCCAGCGATAGTTGCCGTTGCGCGCGTCGGTGTGGACTCGGAATCCGACCTTCTCAGTGTAGAAGGCGAGCGCCTCGTCCTGATCGTGCACGTAGAGACCGATGACCTGAACGCCCTGGCTCATGTGACCTCCGTGTTGTCGAGGTCTTTCGTACCGCCGGCCTCGTTCCGTCGCTTCTCCGAAACTGCGATCGTGAGATCCGGGCGGTGCGCGGCGTGGAGGAAGCACGCGGGCACGCTCTCGAGATCGTGCGGTGTGGCCTTCGCGCGGGCGCGGAAATCACCGGGGCTCTCGTCGGCGACGTCGCGGAACGTGCGGCCGAAGGTGCCGAGGCTCTTCCAGCCCGTCCGGAACGCGATCTCGGTGATCGGCAGGTCGGTGTCGCGGAGGAGCGCCTTCGCGCGCTCGATGCGAAGCGTGAGCAGGTAGCGATGCGGCGGGACGCCGAACGCCTCCTTGAACGACCGCGCGAAGTGGGCCTCGGAGACGCCGCTCACGCGCGCGAGGCGCGAGACCGGCCAGTCCTCGTGCGAGGCGGCGTCCATCCGATCCTTCGCGCGGAGCAGCCTCCGCAGCAGCTCCGGGTCCTGCATCGGTCGAGTCCGACGCGTACTGTACCAGAACGTGATCCGGGCCCACGGACCCGGGGTGATCGTGCGTTGACGTCGTCGTGCGCGCGGCGGTAGAAGCGCGCGGATGCCGGAGCTCCAGCAAGGGACGATCACGCCCGAGACGATCGCGACGTGGCAGCGCAGCGGTGGCAAGGGCGGTGGGCGGATCGCCGGAGGTCGCTCGCTCTCGAAGCGATACGCGGAGTGGCACAACGCGCGCTTCGTGCCCGCGGTGAGCGAAGCGGAGATCGAGAGCACGGACGCGTGGCAGTCCGCGTATCCCGCCTCGAGCAAGCGCGGCGCGAAGAAGCCGGTGAGCGTTCGCCCGAAGCGCGCGCCGATGCGCGAGTACTTCCACGTGTCGGATCACGAGCGCGAGATGCTCGTCGCGTTCCGGCTCCTCGCGCCCGAGCGGCAGGAGCAGATCGCGACGGAGATCGAGGCCGAGTCGCGGGAAGCAGCAAAGGCGCGCGAGGTCGACGACGCGCTCGAGGCGCTCGCGAAGCTCGACCCCGAGCTCGCGGAGGCGGCCCGCCGTCACGCCGCGAAGCGCACGAAGAACGCGAAGACGGCCTGAGCCTCACACGACCGAGCGCGCGAGGCGCTCGGGCCCGCGAGCGCGTCGAGCAGCGACTCCGCTGCTTCGACGACGAGCTCGTGGTGACGAACGAGCCAGGGAGGAGCGCCCCGCGAAGCAAGCCACCCGAGCGCCTCGCGTGGCGTCGTCGGCGGCGCCCCTCGGCCCGGGATCAGTGGCTGCCCATCTTCTGCCCGAGCACGCAGGCGACGAAGGTCAGAGCAGGGACGCCGAGCGAGAGGAGCACGTACACGAGCGTGAAGTTCATGGCGGGCCGTAGTAGGCCGTCCGCCGGGCCGGAGCGCAAGCAGAACGCTGACGAATCTCGCCTCTCAGCCAGGCGGCGGCGTGAGCTCGACGAACGCGCGCTCGGTCTCGCCGGCGCCGACGCGGATCGTCTGCGAGACGAGCGGGCGCTCGAACCCGGCCTCGATGCGATGCGAGCCCGGCGCGACCGCGACGTCCACGGGCGCTCGGCCCATGTAGCGTCCATCGATCCACACGACGCCCCACGGCGCGACGCTGACGCGGAGCATGCCGTCGGGCTCGGCCACCGCGGCGGGAAGCTCGGGCGCGGTCGCGGCGGGAGGCGCGCGATCGGGCTCGCGATGGCGCGATGCGCGACGTGGGCGCGGGGCGGGCTCGGGCGTCTCGGTGGGTGGGGCCACGGGCTCCGGGGGCGCCGCGGCGGGCTCGGGCTGGTGCACCGCCGGCGTGATCGGCGCGTCGACACGCGGCGGCGTCGAGACTGCGCTGCGAGCGGGCATGACGCTGGGCGTCCTCGGGAGCGCGACGGCGATCGCGATCGATGCTGCGACGATCGTGATCATCGCCGCGATCCCGAGCGCGACGCGGCGCATCGTCGAGCGCGTGGTCGCGACGGGCGGGAGCGCGACATGTGGTCCCGGCGCATCGATCGCGGTCGTCGCGCCGGCGAGCGGCTCGAGCGGCGTCGCGAGCGCCTCGACCTCCGCGATGCGCACGAGATCGGCGAGCTGGCGGCGCGCGGTCGGTGGCGGCGCGACCTCCGCGAGCGCATCGATGAGCGCAGCGGCGCTCGCGAACCGCGCGTCGGGCTCGGGTCGCAGGAGGCGCTCGATCGCGGCGACGAGCGCTGCCGGCGCATCGGGACGGAGCGTCGCGAGCGACGGATGACGTCCCGTGATGATGCGATGACACGTGTCGAGATCCGTCACGCCGGCGAAAGGACGCTCTCCCGCGAGGCACTCGAAGAGCAGCACACCGAGCGCGAAGAGATCACTGCGCGCGTCGAATCGCCCGGTGAGCTGATATTCGGCGGGCAGATAGGGCACCTTGCCCTTGATGACGCCGGTGCGCGTCTTCAATCCATCCGCGACCGGACCGACCGCCTTCGCGATGCCGAAGTCCGACAGCTTCAGCTCGCCCGCACGACTGACGAGCACGTTCGACGGCGACACGTCGCGATGGTGGACGGCGCCCGACGCATGCGTGTGCGCGTGATCGAGCGCGAGCGCGACGTTCTGCCCGATGAACGCGACGAGCGCGGGAGACAGTCGCTCGCCTCGCTGCTGCAGCGTCTCGATCAGTCGCTCGAGGTCCATGCCCTCGACGAGCTCGAGCACCAGGAAGTGCGAGCCGTCGTCGACGCCGAAGTCGAGCACCTGCACGATGTGCGTGTGCCGCAGCTGCGCGGACACGCGCGCTTCCTGGAGGAACTGCGCGACGAAGAGCGCGTCGTTCTCGTGCTCCGGGAGGATGCGCTTGATGCAGACGCGCTGCTCGAACCCTCCCGGCCCGCGACGGACGCCCACGAACGTCTCGGCCATCCCGCCGGCCCCGAGCCGTCGTGAGAGCTCGTAGGATCCGAGCCGGGCGGGCGCGCTCACCGGCGCGAATGTACCAGCGGCGCGCGCGTCGTCACTCGGGCGCCGCGACCGGCGCGCCCGGCGCGCGTCGAGGCTCCCCGGACGTTCCGTCGCCGACCTGGCCGTGCTCGTTCCCGCCCCAGCAGACGACCGCTCCGGTCTCGAGGATCGCGCACGTGTTGCGGCTCGACGCAGCGATCGAGGCGACGTGCTCCATCGCCGGCACGGCGGGCGGGACACCGACGCGAGCGAGCGTCGTCATCCCGAGCTCGCCGGTCTCGTTGTGACCCCAGCAGCGCAAGCTCGCATCGACCAGCGCGCACGTGTGGTCGTTGCCGGTCACGAGCTCGTCCACGCCGTCGAGCTCGACGTCGACGACGGGCTCGAGCTGCTCGGTCGCGATCCCGATCCCGAGCTGGCCCCAGAAACCGCTTCCCCAGCAGACCACGCCGCCGGTCACCCGGATCGCGCAGGTGTGGGCCGCGCCGGCGCGGATCGCGGTCGCGACGAGCCCTTTCACGTCCGTCGACGGGACCCGCGGGACGAGGTTCTCGGCCGTCCCGTCGCCGAGCTGCCCCGACATGTTGTTGCCCCAACACACGACGCTCCCGGACGCGCGTCGCGCGCACGTGTGGAACCCACCCGCCGCGATCTCCACGGCGTCTTCGATCCCGACGTCGTACGGCGTCGACGCGTCGAGCCCCACGCGGCCGTCGCCGATCTGCCCGTGCACGTTGTCGCCCCAGCACACGACGCGACCGCCGGCGCGGCGCGCACAGGTATGAAAGCCGCCGGCCGCGATCTCGACGACCTCGAGCTCGCTCGCGAGGACCTCGACCGGCACGGTGCTGTACGAGAGCGTCGCGCCACCACCGAGCTGCTCGTGCGCGTTCTCGCCCCAGCACCACACCGCGCCGGAGGAGAGGCGCGCGCACGCGTGGTTCTGCCCCGCCGAGATCTCGACGACGTCGCCCACACCGATGACCGTCACCGGCGTCGCTCGCGGCACCACGGTGCCGTCGCCGAGGTTGCCGAAGTTGTTGCTGCCCCAGCAGACCACCGAGCCCGAGGCACGCAGCGCGCACATGAAGTCGAAGCCTCCGGCGAGCTCGACCGCGTCGTCGCACGTCGAGGCGCGGCACGCCCATCCGCACGCGTGCCCGCACTCGCCGCAGTGCTCCGCGGTCACGCGCGGATCGGTCTCGCACCCGGGCTCGCTCGAGCAATCGAGCGCCTGCGCGTCGCACTCGTCGACCTCGCATCCCGACGCCCCGCAGCGCGCGAGCGCGAACGGCATCGCGCGGCTCGGATCGTTGCACCACGCATCGGCGTGGGGGTCGTCGACGTCGTCGAGCTGATCGCCGTCGAGGTCGACCCCGTCGCACGCCTCGTCGTCCGCGAAGCAGCGATCGCGACGGCGCGTGTAGCCCTCCGGGCATCCGGGCGACGTGCAACTCGCGACGTGCAGCGCGACCAGGAGCGACGAGATGGCGACCCTCTTGGACATCGATGCTCCCCCCGAGCTAGAACGCGCCTCGCGCTCCGACGACGACGCGATCGCGGCTCGCCTCGACGACGACCTGCGTCGCTCCGCCGGTGGCGTCGCGCACCGCGTACACGATCGGCACCGCGATCAGCGGCGCGCTCGTCGCGATCACGATCGCTCCGCGATCGACGGCGGCCGCCGCGTCGACGCAGCGCTGATCGTGATCGGCGTCGTCGGCGCACGTGCCCGCGGTCGCGATCTCGACGATGCCGATCGCGCTGGTCGCGAGCCCGACGCCCGCGACGATCCACGACCACCAGGGCGCTCCGTCGGCTTCGATCATCAGCCACGGCAGCGCCGCGATGCCGAGCGCCGCGCCGCTCGCTGCGAAGCTCCACACCGCGTAGCGGCGGTTGAGCCACGTGTCGCGCATCGGGATGAAGTCGCGGTCGGTCGGCTGGGTCGCGTCGAGCTCGGGGCCGAGATCGACGCGCGATCCGTACGTCGCCCACGCGGCCACGAACGCCGCGACGCCGGCTCCGCCGAGCACCGATCCGATCACGTGCTCGATCGTGCGATCCGCCGGTGGAGGCGGCGTCGGATGCGGATCCCACGGCGTCATCTCGGACGCCGTCGCGCCCCGGTGGTCGCGAGATCGGCCCGCGCGCACGTCGGCGATCGCCGCAGCGACGCGCTCTGTCGTGGCACGCGCCGACGCGATCACGCGCTGCGCGACGACGTCGACGCGATCGACGTGCAACGTCGAGCCGCGCGCCTCGACGAGCCAGACCTCGCGGGCGTCGAAGGACGTCGCGAGCCGGATCGCATCGTCGAACCGGTGCGCGTCGGCGTCGGCGCGATCTCGGTACGCGAGCGCGAGCACGCCGTCGCTCCGCACCGCGCGCTCGAACCGCGCATCGACGTGGAGCGGCGACGCGCCCTCCCCCGCGATCACACGGTGGACGCGGCCTCGCTCGTCGCCGCACTCGACCTGCACGCGGAGCTCGCCCGGCGCGAGGCGCTCGCTCGCCCACGGCGTCCGTCCGACCTCGATGCCGTGCACGCGCACGATGCACCCGGCGGGCTCGCTCTCGACGCGCAGCGCGCCGCGCGGTGCGCGCTCGAGCTCGGCGTCGAGACGCGCGAGCAGCTCGACGACCTCGGGCGGATGTCGATACGGGCTCGGCGCTCCCCGCGGGATCAGCGCGCGGCACGCGCGCGCACGCGATTCCGCGCTGTCGTCGTGCGTCTCGAGCCTCGCACGCACGTCGTCGAGGCACGTGTCGAGCACCTGCCGCACGCGCTCGGGATCACGGCCGAGCTCGACCACGTGCTGCTCCGCGATCGCCATCCCCTCGGCGAGCGCCTCACGCGCGGCGGCGTGCTCCGCGAGGGCGAGCATGCGCACGGCATCGCGCGACCGGGACAGCCATCGATCGAGCTCCTCGGTCGTCGGCGCGGGCGGCGGCGTCGACGCGCGCGCTTCGTATCTCGCCCACGCCTCGTCGAGCGGGAGCGCGCCGATCTCCCGCGCGATCACCGCCGCCGCGGCGCTCGGTGGATCCGCGCCGATCGTCACCGGCACCACGAGGCTCGCGCGCGCCTGGCCGGAGCCCTTCGTAGGCCAGAGCGCGATCGCGATCACCACCACCAGGCCGAGAGCGCGCGTCACGGAAGGTGCGGGCGTGTAGCACGTGTCATCTTGCCTCAGCAATCACTGTCGCCGCGCACCTCCGGCTCCGGGAGCGTGGGCAGCGCGATCACCATCAGCGGTCCGATGCCGAGCCCGAGCACCGCGCAGAAGATCCCGAGCCACCGCGGATAGCCCTTCGCGCGCGCGACGCTCACGCACGCGACCACGGCGAGCGCCCACGACGCCGGCACGACGAGGAACGCGAGCGCGCTCTCGCGCGCGCTGAGCGCGGCCGCGCCGATCTGCACCGCGAGCGCGAGCCAAGCGAGAGACGACACGGACACGCCGGCGAGCGTAGCGCGTCGATCGCCATCCTCGACTGGCACCTTCGACGCTCGCGACCGCCTCGCTCCGGACCGCGCGTGGAGCGTCCACCCGGCGCGTCTACATCGATGCGACGATGCAGTCGCGCGCACTCCTCCTCACCGTCGCGCTGATCGGCGCGCCGTCGGTGCTCGTCGCCGGGCTCGCGTCCGCGCAGGACGCGCCGCCTCCACCGGTCGAGACGCCGCCTCCACCGGTCGAGACGCCGCCTCCACCGGTCGAGACGCCACCTCCGCCGACGCCGCCCGAGACCGTCGCGATGCCCGCGACGACGTGCGCCGCGCAGGCCCACACGCGCGCTCGCGACTCGGTCGTGCACGTCGAGAGCGGCGGTCGCTCGGGCGCGGGCGTGCTCGTCGTCGACTCGCGGCACGTCGTCAGCGTGCTGCGCATCGTCGAGCAGGGGCACGACATCACCGTCACCGACGGACAGGGCAACCGTCGTCGCGCGCGCATCGTGCTCACGGCGGGCTCCGACGAGCTCGTGATGCTCGAGCTCGACGCGCCGCTGCCCGGCACGGCGCTTCCGATCGCGCCGTGGGACGTCGTGGCCGTGGGCATGCCGGTCGTGCTCGTGGGCGCGCCCCCGAGCGAAGGGCCGCGCTTCCTGCCCGAGACGTTCCGCGGGACGCTGCCTTGGGCGGTCAGCGAAGGGGTCGTCGCGTCACGCGGCGAGCGCGCGATCCAGACCGACGCGCGCATCTCGACCATGCGCGGCAGCCCGATCGTCACCTGCGCGGGCGAGGTCGTCGCGATCCTCGGCCCCGCGCACGAACGTCCGATGGGCCCGACGGTGCACTCGATGCCCGCCGTGCCCGCGCTCGTCGATCTCACGTCGCGCCTCGACAGCCCGGAGGGCTACGGCGGACGGTGGAACCTCACGGGCGGCCTCGCGCTCGGCGCGGTCTACGAAGATCCCGACTGGCTCTGGGGCGGCACACTGATGATCGGCCTCGTCGGGCTCGACGCGTTCGTGCTCGTCGGCCGCGCGTCGTACTTCTTCTCCGACTTCGAGCCGACCGGCAGCGACGTCGCGTCGGTGAACAAGGATCGCATCCGCGGCGACGCGTACGTGGGCTGGCGGCAGATCCTCGTCTTCGGCCGCATGGCGATGCACTTCGAGCTCGCGCTCGGCGCGTCGGTCACGCGCTGGAGCCGCGAGGCGCGCATCGCGGAGATCGTCGACGAGGGCACGGGCCCGGTCGTGCGTTGGCGAGAAGAGGAGACCGAGGACTGGTCGGTGCGCCCGATGGCCGTGATCAACCTGATGCACGGCCCGATGCTGCTCTCGTACACGCTCGAGTACGACGTCGACAGAGAGCACTTCATGCATCTCTTCAACGTCGGCGCGCGCTTCTGATCACTCGCTGAAGCCGCAGTCGTCCGGGGGCATCGCCGCGATCCAGCGGCGGATCAGCTCCACGCCTTCCGTGTGCGCGAGCACCGTGGGGAGCTCGGGCATCTTCACGCCCGCCTCCGTGCTCTCCATGCGGCACACCATCATCGATGCGTCGGGACTGCCCGGCTGGATCACCGCGCGGCCGAAGTCGCAGCCGCCCGAGACCGTGATCTTGCAGACGCCGAGGTGCCCTCGGTCCATCGCCTCGATCTCGAGGAACAGCCCGCTCTGGTCCGCCGGCCCGCCGTCGCGATGGCAGTGCGAGCAGTTCGAGTGGAGGTACGAGCGCGCGGCGGAGTCGAGCTCCTCGAACGTCGCGTCGGGATCGTTCCGCACCGCGTCGTAGTCGATGATCACGTCGTCGGCCGCGGGGCGCTGCTCGAGCCATCCCGCCTCGACGAGATGATCGATCTGGTTCTCCTCGCCACCGGCGTACCCGTGGGCGCGATCCATCTGCGCGGTGCGCGGGCCGAGCGGGCGCAGCCGCAGACCGTCGCTCGAGCGATGACAGTTGCTGCACTGCGTGTGGCTCGGCACGCGGTAGTCGAGCTCGACGGTCTCGCCCTCGGCGTCGACGAACGAGACGGGCACGATGCGCCCGGCGGGCGTGAGGTACGCCTCGCTCGTGTCGTCGTTCCAGATGTAGACCTCGGGCCGCCAGCGATCCTCTTCGCGGATCAGCAGGCGCGTCTCGATGATGCGCTCGCCGAGCGACGGATCGCGCGCGTCGATGGGGAACCCGAACGTCTTCACGAGGATCGTGCCGACCGGGAACTCCCAGTAGCCGTCGTCGCGCACCGTGATGCGCTCGCCCTCGGGCACCTGGATGAAGCGATGCTTGCTCGCGTAGTCGGAGAAGAGCGGCGCGACGATCTCGTACGGCTCGACGCCCTCGCTCGGCGTCTGCGTGCGCGCGTCGGCGAAGAGGCCGCGCGTCGAGATCGGAGCACCACTCTCACCGCCCGAGCCGTCACAGCTCGCGAGCAGCGCCATCACCACCAGGATCGAGAACGAGCGCTTCACGACGTCACCACCTCGCGCGGGATCAGAACTCGGGATCGATCGTCATCCCGGTGCACGTGACCGGAGCGCGATCGGTCGACTGCACGGCGAACGGCGGGTCCGACGTGCTCGTCGGATCGCTGTCGATCACCGCCATGCGATAGCTGCCGCCGTCGTCGATGCAGAGCACGTCGCCGGCCTCCATGCCCTCGCGCATCATGCCGTCCCAGACGATGTCCTCGACGGTCGAGCCCGGCGGATCCTGCGACCCGGGGATCAGGAGGATCGCGGACGCCGGCATCTGGCCGTTGTTCGAGTACGTGTTGTCGTGGAGATAGATGCTCTCCGGGAAGAAGTCGTACTCCGCGTCGTCCGGGACCGGCGCGCCGAGCGCGATCGGCACCACGTACGAGACGACCGCCACGCCCGTGCTGACGTTGCCGGTGATCGTGTTGTCGTGCGCCTCGACCTCGTTCGCCGCGAGGATCATCAGGCCGATGCCGGGCGGCACGAGCGCGATGATGCCGACGTCCGACGGCGCGAAGTTCTCTTCGCTGTTGTCGACGATCTCGTTGTGGTGCACGAGCGTGCGGCTGCCCTGACGCTCGAGGCCCGGCAGCTCGAACACGAGGATGCCCGCGCTGTTGTTGCGCGCGACGTTGTTGTGGACCTCGCAGTTCGTCGAGTTCTCGATCTCGATGCCCGCGACGTTCCCGTGCGCGACGTTGTTGCGCACGATGCAGCGATCGGTCTGACCGACGTAGATGCCGGCGTCGACGCTGCCGAACGCTTCGCTGTCCTCGACGATGACGTGCGACGACTGGACGGGATAGAGCGCGTACCGGCCGTGCTCGGCGGGCGCGCGGAGATCGGTCCAGCCCGCGCTCACGTTGCGGATCGTGACGAAGTCCGAGTCGGTGATGAAGACGTCGTTCGCCGCGGCGTCGACCACGCGCATGTTCGCGATGGTGAAGTTCGTCATCGAGCTCGCGTTGATGCCGCTGTTGCCGGTGCCCATCCCCGCGAAGTTCAGCAGCACGTCCTCGCGCTCCGCGCCGGTGCCGCGGATCGTGATGTCGGCCTTGTCGGAGATGGTCACGCCGTCGTCGAACTCGTACGTGCCCGGGGTGAAGCAGAGCACGTCGCCGTCGACGGCTTCCTCGAACATCGTCTGCACGTTCGCGCGCGCGTCGCCGCCGGGATCGACCCAACGATCGCATCCCTCGGGCGGCCCATCGTCGCCACCGCACGCCGCGAGCCCGAGCGTGAGCCCGAGCACCACACGTGTGACCACCTTCGTTCCAGTCATCGCCATCCCAGTCCCTCCGAAGTGGCGGCGACGATCGCACGAAACGCGCCCGTAGAGAACGAACGGCGAACGAGACGGCGTGCAATCGCGTGCACGTCATCTCGATCGTGGGTGTGCAGCGGACTGCACGCCCCCGGCGCGGATCAGCCCTTCGCGGCCTCGATCGCGGCGAGCGCGGCGCGCGCTTTGTTGACCGTCTCGTCGTACTCGAGCTCCGGAACGCTCGCCTCGACGAGGCCCGCGCCGGCCTGGACGCGCAGCTCGCCGCCCTGCTCGACGACCGTCCGGATCGCGATCGCGACGTCCATGTTGCCGCTCCACGAGAGGTACCCGACCGCGCCGCCGTAGATGCCGCGCGGCTCGGGCTCGAGCGCGTCGATGATCTGCATCGCGCGTACCTTCGGCGCGCCGCTGAGCGTGCCCGCCGGGAACGTCGCGCCGAGCAGATCGAGCGCGTCGCGGCCGGGCTCGAGCTCGCCGACGACGTTCGACGTCGTGTGCATCACGTGGCTGTATCGCTCGATCACCATCTTCTCGGTGAGCCGTACGGTGCCCGGCCGGCAGACGCGACCCAGATCGTTGCGGCCGAGATCGACGAGCATCACGTGCTCGGCGCGCTCCTTCGGATCCGCGAGCAGCTCCTCGGCGGCGCGCGCGTCGTCCTCCTCCGTCGCGCCGCGACGGCGCGTGCCGGCGATCGGCCGTACCTCGGCGCGGCCGTGCTCGAGGCGCACCAGCGTCTCCGGGCTCGCGCCCGCGATGCGGCACTCCTGGAAGCGCAGGAAGAACATGTACGGCGACGGATTGATCGCGCGCATCGCGCGGTAGACGTCGAAGGGATCGACACCGTCGCTCGGCACGCGGAACCGCTGCGAGACGACCACCTGGAAGATGTCGCCCGCGCGGATGTGCTCCTTCGCCTGCTCGACCGCGGCGCAGAAGCGATCGTGATCGAACGAGCTCGCGGGCAGCGGGCGATCGTGACGCGGCGGGCCAGGCGGGCTCATCGGGCGCAGCGACACGTTGCGCTGCATGCGCGCGATCACGCCGTCGATGCGCGCGAGCGCGTCGTCGTACGCGGCGCGCGCGTCGGGGACGTCGGAGCGCACGGGAAGCACGACGCGGGCGGTCTGCTTGAGCGAGTCGAAGATCACGATCGGACCGCCGATCGCGTACGAGAAGTCCCACTCCTCCGCGGGTCGGCGGTCGTCCTTGCGCAGCGCGCTCGGCTCGAACGCGCGCACCGCGTCGTACGCGACGTAGCCCACCGCGCCGCCCCAGAAGCGCGGCAGCCACGGCACTTCGGGCGCGCGGTACTGCGCGAGCGTCGCGCGCAGCTCCTTCCACGGATCGACGCCGGTCCTGGTCTCGACGCGGCCCCCGCTGAGCGAGCCGCTACGGATTTCGTAGCGGTCGCCGCGACCGCGCACGCGCAGATCGGGATCGAACCCGACGAACGAGTAGCGCGCCCATTTCTCGCCGCCGACGACGCTCTCGAGCAAGTAGCTGCCTTCGCCGCCGCCGAGCGCCGCGTACGCGGCGACCGGAGTGAGCGTGTCGGCGAGCACTTCGCGCGTGACGGGAACGATCGATGACTCGCGCCGGAGCGCGACGAACTCCTCGAACGACGGGCGTGCGGGTCCCATGACGAGGTGCGTCATAACACGACGCGCTGTCCGCGACTCCCCGTCGTGAGCCTGGGTGATGGGCCTACGTCGACCTCCATGGGCCTCATCTCGGACGTGGAGATCGGCGCCGTTTCGCTCGACCGCTTCGTCCCGGTGCTCGGGCCGGAGCGCGTGGCGACGACGCTCGGGATCGCCGCCTCGGTGCGCGAGAAGCTGCACGGCGGCGCGGTGTGGAACGTGAACTCGACCGCGGTGGGCGGCGGCGTCGCGGAGATGCTGCCGCCGCTGCTCGCGTACGCGCGCGGCATGCAGATCGATGCGCGGTGGGTCGTGATCCACGGCGAGCACGACTTCTTCGTGCTCACGAAGCGCGTCCACCACGCGCTGCACGGGAGCGTGGGCGAAGGCGGGCCGCCGCACGAGGTCGACCGCGCGCTCTACGAGGCGACGTGCACCGCGAACGCGTCGGAGCTCGCGCTGCGGCTCGGTCCGGGCGACGTCGTGATCCTCCACGACCCGCAGACCGCGGGCATGGCGCCGCACCTCATCGATCGCGGCGCGCGCGTGATCTGGCGCTGTCACATCGGCGCCGACGTGCGCACGCCCGAGGTCGACCAGGGCTGGGCGTTCCTGCGCCCGTACCTCGAGCGCGTGCCGGTGCTGGTCTTCTCGCGTCGCGAGTACGTGCCGCGCGATCTCGACGGGCCGCGGGTGCGCATCATCCAGCCCTCGATCGATGCGTTCTCGCCGAAGAACGAGGACATGGACGTCGACGTCGTGCGGGCGATCCTCGCGCACGTCGGCGTGCTCTCGGGGCCGTGCCCGGATCGCGCGTCGCCGGTGTACACGCGGCGCGACGGATCGCCGGCGCGCGTCGAGCGCGTGGCCGACATCGTGCGCGCCGGGCCGGCGCCCGACGTCGACGTGCCGCTCGTGGTGCAGGTCTCGCGGTGGGACCCGCTGAAGGACATGCACGGCGTCATGTGCGGGTTCGCGAAGCTGATCGCGAGCGGTCGCGCGGGCGACTCGGCGCTCGTTCTCGCCGGTCCGAACGTGCACGCGGTCGCCGACGATCCCGAGGGGCCGCGCGTCTATCACGACGTGCTCGACGGCTGGTACAAGCTGCCGCCCTCGGCGCGGGCGCGCATCACGCTCGCGATGCTGCCGACCGCCGACGTCGACGAGAACGCGGCGATCGTGAACGCGCTGCAGCGCCACGGTGAGATCGTCGTGCAGAAGAGCCTGCACGAGGGCTTCGGGCTCACGGTGACCGAGGCGATGTGGAAGTCGCGCACCGTGATCGCGACGCGCACGGGCGGCATCCAGGATCAGATCGTCCAGGGCGAGAGCGGCATCATGATCGACGACGCGCTCGACCTCGACGCGTTCGCGAACGCGCTCGCGGGGCTGGTCTCCGATCCCGATCGCCGCCGGCGCATGGGCGCGGCGGCGAGGGCGCGCGCGACGGAGCACTTCCTCGGCATCCGCCATCTGCTCGACTACGCGGCGGTGATCGACGAGATGCTGAGCGCCACCGCGGCGCCCGCGCGCACCGTGGATCAGAGCGCGGGCGCCATCGCCTGACGCGCGCGCACGGGCTCGCGCGTCGACTCCGGTGCACTACACTCGCGCCCCCGTGCTCTCCCCCCGTGCCCGTCGTGCTCTCGGCCTCGCGTTCGTGGGGCTCGTGTGCGGGCTCGGGTTCTGGTCCCCAGCGTTCCTCGCGTGGGATCGATCCGGCTGGGGCGACTGGCAGCAGTTCCACCACTGGTGGGAGATCGGCGTCGTCTCGATCCGACGCTGGGGCGAGTGGCCGTTCTGGGATCCGCATCACTGCGGCGGCGTCTCGCAGTGGGGCCAACCGCAGGCGCAGAACTGGTCGCCGCTCTACCTGTTGCTCGCGGTGCCGTTCGGCACGGTGGTCGGTCACAAGCTGTTCATCCTCGTGCACCACGTGATCGGCTTCACCGGCCTCTACGTGCTCGCGCGGCAGGAGGAGAAGCTGCGGAGGCCGGGCGCGCTGCTCGCCGCGATCGTGTGGACGTCGAGCGGCTTCGCGGCGTGGCACTTCGCAGGTGGCCACTCGACGTTCCTCGCTTTCCTCTACTACCCGTGGCTGATCTACTGTTGGCGGCGCGCGGACCGCGACGTCCGCTGGGCCGCCGCGGTCGCGGCGATCATGGCGGAGCTGCTGCTCGAGGGCGGCCACTACCCGTTCCCGTACGCCGTCGTCGTGCTCGGGTTCGACAGCCTGATGCGGCTGCGGCGTCGCAACGCGTGGCCGCTCGTGCGCACGATGATCGTCGCCGGCGTGCTGACCGGGCTGCTCGGTGCGATGCGCTGGGTGCCGATTCTCATCGCGATGTCGCGTCACCCGCGGCCCATCGAGGACACGGATCGCATCCGCTTCGACGAGGTCGTCGAGATGTGGACCGCGCGCGAGCACGCGTGGCGGTGGGACGGGCACGAGTGGGTCTGGGCCGAGTACGGCACGTACGTCGGCTGGTCCGTGCTCGCGCTGTGCGTGATCGGGATCGCGCTGGCGCTGCGTCGCCGGCACCTCTACCCCGTCGCGGGCGCGCTCTTCTTCCTCGCGTTCAGCATGGGCTATCACGGGCCGCTCTGGCCCTCGTCGCTCCTGCACGCGCTGCCGTTCTTCTCGAACCTGCACCTGCCCTCGCGATGGCAGGTCGTGTGCACGATGTTCATGGCGCTGCTCGCGGGGCGCGTCGTCAGCTCGCTCGACGCGACGCTCTCCGCGTGGCGCTTCCATCGCGACTTCGATTGGATCCGGCCGCTCGCGCCCTGGGCGCTCACGCTCGCGATCGCGCTCGATCTCTACGTCGTCGGCCTCACGATCACGGATCGTTGGGACGGCGAGCCGCTCGGGACGCGCGCCGTCGAGACGCCGCACCTCGTGCGCACGCATCGTTATCTCGACGAGTTCGCCGACTATCCGAGCCGCAACGTCGGCACGATGGAGTGCTACGACGCGGTGCCGTGGCATCGCTCGCGCTCGCTGTGGACCGGCGAGGTCCCGCAGGTGCGCATCGTCGATGCCGAGAGCGGCGAGACGCGCGACGGCGACGTCCTGCACGGCTACGGCCGCACCAACCATCGCGCGTGGGCGGACGTGACGCTCGGCGCGCCGGGACGCGTGATCTTCAATCAGAACTACGAGCAGCAGTGGGTCAGCTCGATCGGCACGGTGGTCGACGACGATCTGCGGCTCGCGGTCGATCTCCCCGCGGGGCGTCATCGCGTCGAGGTGCGCTTCGCACCGGACGACCTGCCGTGGTCCGTCGTCGCGAGCGCGCTCGGTGCGTTCGGCTGTCTGATCGTCGTCGCGCGCCCCTGGCGACGGGCTCGCGCGCCGCGCGCGACACCGTGAGATGAGAGCACCGCGCGCAACCGCGGCGAGCGCGCGCCTGGCGGCGATCATCATCGTCCTCTCGACGTTGCTCGGAGGCGCCGCGCGGCTCGTCACCGTGACGTGGGGGTCGCCGTTCCTGTTCCATCCGGACGAGCGCGGATTCGTGATGTGGGAGGCCGCGGGCATCGAGTGGCGCGGCCTGGTGCACGACGACTGGCGCCCACGCACGACGACCTACGGTCCGCTGATGTACGAGCTCGCGATCGGGCTCAAGTGGACCTTCCTCGGCGGGATCGACGAGGCGCGACGCGAGGCCGCGCAGTACGGCGACGAGTGGGCCTACGTCACCGCCGCGAACGAGCGCTGGCGCGAGGGCGAGCCGTTCTCGTTCCTGCGCTGGACGCACCTCGTGCGCGCCGCGGGCGCGATCGGATCGGCGCTCGCGATTCTGCTGATGGGGCTCGCGGCGTGGCGCCTCTCGGGCCCGCGCGCGGGCGCGATCACCGCCGTGCTCACCGCGTCGTCGGCAGGGCTCGTCCAGGCATCGCACTACGCGACGACGGACAGCCTCCTGATCGTGCAGATCGCGATGCTGCTGCACGCGTCGGCGCTGCTGGCGCGCGCTCGATCGACGTGGCCCGCGATCTACGCAGGGCTCGCGCTCGGCGCGATGGCGGCCACGAAGATGACCGGCCTGCTCCTGCTCGCCGTCGTGCCGATCGCGATCGCATCGAGCGGCGCGGGCGAAGGCGCGCTGCGCAGTGATCGCGCGATCGCGTGGCGCGTCGTGCCGCGCCTCGCCGCGGCGATGACGACGCGACGCTTCGTGATCGTCGTCGTCGTGATGCTCGCGGTGTACGCGGTGCTCTGCCCGTGGGCGATCGTCGATCGCGACGCGTACTTCGACGTGCCGGAGCACCTCAGCGGGCGCGGCGTGCTCCTCCAGCAGTATCGAGACAGCGAGTACGGCTTCTACGACTGGCGTTATCCGTTCAACGGCACGCCGCGCTACCTCTATCAGCTCACGCACGTGCTGCCGTACGCGCTCGGCGTCCCGGTGATGCTCGCGGGCATCGCGGGGCTGCTGCGCGGGCTCCGGCGCGACGCGACCGTCGACGCGCGCATCGCGCTCGCCGCGGCGCTCCCGACGTTCCTGCTCGTCGGCTCGTGGGGCGTGAAGACGATCCGCTACGCGCTACCCATCGTGCCCGGGCTGGTGCTCGCGGCCGGTGTCCTCCTCGCTCGCGCGCTCGATCGCGGCGCAGTCGTGCGCGCGATCGCCGCGCTCGTGCTCGCCGCGGGGATCGCGCGCGGCGTCGCGTTCACGGGGATGTTCCTGCACGACGATCCGCGCGTCCTCGCGGGCCGCTGGTTGCTCGAGCGGCTCGAGCCCGGCGACACGATCGTCGTGGATCCCGAAGGCTCGTACACCGCTCCGCTCGGCGCGAACGAAGACGGCGTCGGCGTCGATCGCACGGCGATCCCGGGCGTCCGTGTGCGCCGGCTGTGGCAGTCGCGCCCGACCGACGTGCCATCCCACGTGGACTCGATGCTGCGCGACGCGCGCTTCGTGGTCGTCGGCGAGCTCTATCGCCGTCGCGGCATGCATCCCGAGAGCCCGTGGCGCGCGCCCGCGCACGCGCGCTTCTATCGCGCGCTGTTCGACGGCGAGACCGGGTTCGAGCTCGTCGCGACGTTCCCGCGGGCGCCCTCGTTCGGTCCGTTCCGCTGGGACGAGTCGGACGCCGAGGCGTTCGCCGTCGCGTTCGATCACATGCCGGTGTACGTGTTCGAGCGTCGCG
The DNA here is from genome assembly GCF_000737325.1 of Sandaracinus amylolyticus. Lineage (NCBI taxonomy): Bacteria > Pseudomonadati > Myxococcota > Polyangiales > Sandaracinaceae > Sandaracinus > Sandaracinus amylolyticus. The sequence goes on along the minus strand of NZ_CP011125.1, from coordinate 3,523,462 downwards.
GCGAGTACCGGAGCCCCTTCGCGCCTTCACGGTGACTCGGCGGTCGGCTCCGCGTGACGCGCGGCGCGCCACGCACGACGACGCTCCGCGACCTCGCGCAGATGCGGCGCTTCACGCTCCTGCGGCGTCGGGTGCACGTCGAGGAACTCGAGCGTCCCGAAGCCGACCCAGCCACCCACCACGCGCATCCGGATCTCGACGATGCCCTGGTGCTCGCCCCGAACGGGCACGCGCAGCTCGCGCTCATCGGGATCGATGCGGAACGATCCGAGGTCCTCGTCGTCGATCGCGAGCCACACGTGCACCGGCCCGGTCGCGTCGTCGGGCCGCGCGACCGTGAATCGCATCGCGCCGATCTCGGGCCAGCTGATCGGCACGATCATGCGCGCGTACTGCGCGCGGACGCCGCGGACGCGCCGGCCGCGCACGGTGCGCACGTCCTCCTCGAACCCGACGAGCAGCTCCTGGTGCCGCTCGACGAAGTCGAACGTCGCGTCCTCGGGCCTGCGACGAAGCGTCAGCCAGTCGTGGAGGAAGAGCTCCTGCGCGCCCGCGAAGTCCCACACGCGCGGCGACACGCCGTAGCGAAGCGCGAACGGGATCGATCCGGGCCACGCGAGCGGATTGCCGACGTGCTCCCAGAGCGGTCGCGTCACGCGCCCCCAGACGTCGTGCCACATGCGATCCGAGCGATGCGCGAGATCGAGGCGCGTCGCGGTCGCGACCGCGACCTGCGTCCCGGTCGACCACGCGCCGAGCGCGACGATCACGACCGTGGCGAGCGCCACGAGGCCCACGCCCGGCCGCTGGCGTTGGGCTCGCACGACGCGCTCCGCGACCGCCGCGATCCCGATCGCGAACGGCACGAGCACAGAGTCGAAGCGCCGGCCCGGGAACCCGATCGCGCCCCACCAGTCGAACACGCTCGCGTTGACGTACGTCATCGCGGCGACGAGGAGCAGCAGCGGCAGACCGAGCGAGCGCGTCCTCCGCTGCCACGCGAGCATCACGAGCCCGATCAGCGCGAGGTACAGGATCGGGTTCCACACGAGGAGCCCGTTCGTCGTGGAGAAGAGGATCTGCACGATGCGCGGCGCGCCCCAGCGCAGGTACTGGCGCCCCTGCGGCAGGAAGAAGAGCTCTCCCTGGCTGTCCCACCACTGCAGCATCTGCGGCGCGAACACCAGCAGCGTCGCGGCGACGTACACGACGCCCATGCCGACGAGACGCGCGAGCGCACGACGATCCCCTGCGCGCAACGTGACGTACGCGCGCTCGAGCCAGAGACAGAGCGGCAGGATCGCGAGCACGCCGTTCTGTGGGCGCGTCAGCATCGCGAGCCCGGTCGCGGCGCCCATCCACACCCAGCCCCAGCGCGATGGTGTCCGCCGCTCGCGATCCCACACCCAGACCGCGAGCCCGCCGGTGCACGCCGACGCGGCGTGCCCGTACGACAGGAGCATCGTCGTGTAGTACGAGAGCGGGCTCATCACGCCGATCGCGACGGCGGCGAAGAGCGCGGCGCTCTCTCCGAACGCGCGTCGCGCGACGAGGTACGCGAGCACCACCGTCAGGAAGCCGGCGAGGAGCGAGCCGTGCACCGCGCGCTCGGCGAGCGGACCGATGCAGCCGTTCGCGTAGCGCGGATCGCGGTGATGGAGCGCCGGGTGATCCGTCGCGACGTCGAAGAGCAGGATCGGGATCCAGAACAGCGACGGCCCCGGGTTCCACTGGTTGATGACGTCGCCCTGGTCCGTGTGCGCGAGGCCCCAGGGATCGTCGCACAGGCGGTAATCGGCCTCGAAGTCGACGTCCCGATCGAAGACGATCGAGCGCGCCCAGAGCCACGTGTAGTACCCGTCGCCGTGCACGCCGGCGTTCATCGGTTCGACGATCGCGAGCACGACGAGCCACACGAACGTGCCGGCGAGGACCCACCGCGCTCCACGCGAGGGCAGACGAACCGGGGACCGCACGGCCCCTTTGGACCACGCGCTCGTGGCGAGCGCAAGACCAGGCGCCTCGGATCGGCGTCAGCCGCGGCGCGCGATCACCACGGCTGCCACGCGCGCGTGATCGGCACGAGCGCGAGCTGCGCCAGGACGGCGAGCGCGAGCAGCGACGACCCGCCGCGCACGCGAGCGAGCCCGAGCCCGGCGATCGCCGCGACGATCGGCACCTGGAAGAGCCAGAGGCGCGCCGACTCGTTCGATCCCGCGACGAGCATCACGACGACGTGCACCGCGACGAACGCCGCGCCGAGCGCCGCGACCACGCGCGACGATCGCGACCGCAGATCGCGCGCGGATGTGGCGATCGCGACGAGCATCAGCGCGAGCAACGGGAAGCCGACCCACATCCAGAGCTCGAGCCCGCCGGTCAGGCCCCACACGCCACCGACGTACTCCATCTTCCAGAGCGTGTGGTACCGCATCGCGGTGCGATACCCCTCGAGCGGCTGCGGGAAGACGCCGCCCTCGACGAGCGCCGCGATGCCGGTCGCGAGACCGAGCACGAACGCGATCGCCTGCCGCGCGACGGCGCGGATCAGCGCGAGCCGTGCGCCGCTGCGCGTCACCGCGAGCACCGCCGCGCCTTGCGCGCCCAGCGCGAGCGCGAGCACCGGTAAGAGCCCGTAACTGCTCCAGATTCCGAGCGCGAGAACGAGCCCGCCGCAGCCCGAGATCCACGCGCGCCGCGTCCGCCCGCCGAGCGCGGCGAGCGCGCACGCCGTCGTCGCGAGCAGCGCGTACCACGAGCCGTCCGCGTGGTGCGTCACGACGAGCACGGCCGGGCACGTCGCCCACAGCACGGCCGCCGCGTAGCCGGGCGCGCTGCGGCCCGAGAGCGCCCAGCCGAGCAACACGATCGGGATCACGACGAGCGACGTGATCACCGGGAACGCGACGATCGCGGCGGCGACGGCCTCGGGGTGCGTGCGCAGCCGCGGCCTCCGATCGGCGAGCCGCCGCAGCGGCGCGAGGAGCGTCCGCGCCGGTCCGGTCCGACCCTCGCGCTCGATCCACGCGTAGAGCGCGAACGTCCCGGGTGGCTTGCTCTTGCCGAAGTTGCTGAAGGTCCCGGCCTCGGCCTCTTCCGGATACGCAGCGAGCAGGTCGCGCAGACGCCGCTCGCGCGCGGCGTGCGCGGCGCGCAAGAAGTCGCCGTGCCCGCCCTCGAAGCGCTCGAGCGCGGTCTCGAGCTCGGGCCCGACGAGCAACAGCGACGCGGTCTGCGCCGCGAGGCTCGTCCCGACGAGCAAGGCGAGCGCGACCACGTGCCGCCGCGCGCGCGCTGCGCGCCAGACGATCACGAGCAGCAGCGGCACGAGCGCGCCGAGCACGAACGCGAGCGGGCTCGCATCGAGCTCGCGCCAGCGCACCGGGTAGAACCAATTCCGCAGGTCGAGCGCGGCAGGAAGGCCGTAGACCCACGCCGCGATCGACGCGCCGGTGGCGACGACGACGAGGAGCGCACGGAGGGCCCAGGCAGCTCGAGCGCGACGTTCTGGGCGGGTCTCGTGCGTTGGTACCGCGTTCACGAGGCGCGCACCATAGACGACGTTCGACCCCGGGCCAACGCCCGGCGCCCTTGCTTCTCCGGCGGCACCTCGGTACATCCGGAGCCACTTCCCACGACTCGGGTGATCTCTCAGTGACGTCCGCGACGAACCCTGGCACGCCGACGCGCTCGAGCGCGGGTCGCACGAGCCCTCTCACCTCGCTCATCGAGTACTTCACGCTTCGGCGTGACGGCGAGCTGGTCGCGCGCGTCGACGAGCGCGCGCGACGTGCGATCGCCGATGCGCTCGCGCTCGGTCGCCAGCGGAGCGACGCGGCCGACACGCTGTGGGCCAACGGGCACACCGCGGAAGGGCTGCGCCTCGCAGGGTCCGCGCTCGACGCGACGCTCACGGCCGCGCCGACGCTCGCGCGAAGCCTCCAGCTCGACGCCGCGGTCGCGCCGGCACCGCCGGTGACCGAAGCGGCAGCGGAGGATCCGACGAGCGCCGCCGACGCGGAGCTCGAGGTCGACGCGGAGGCCGAGGTCGACGCCGCGGCCGAGGTCGACGCGGAAGCCGCCCCGGCGGCGCCGGTCGCGCGCGTGGAAGCGCCCGTCGTCGACGAGCGCGCGCTCCGCGCGACGGTGCTTCGCGCACGCGGTGCGAGCGACAAGGAGATCGAGACGATCGAAGCCGCGCGCGCCGCGTTCCACGCGGCGTCGCTCCCGCTGCTCGACGCCGAGATCAGCCCCGCCCACGGCGACCTCTACCAGCAGGTCACGCACGCGCGACACACGGCGGATCGCCGGCTCGCGTCGGCCGCGCTCGATCGCCGCGCGCTGGTCTTCACGCGCGTCGCCCGCACCGCCAGCGCGGTGCTCCTCGCGGTCGGCGCGCTGACCGCGACGTACTTCCTCACGCGCAAGCCCGAGTACACGGTGCACGCGTCGGCGGTGTGGGCCGACGCGCCCGCATACGATCAGGACAAGGCCGTCGACGGTCGCACCGACACGTGGTGGCTCGTTCCCGACGGCCAGCCGGGCTGGCTCGAGGTGCGCTTCTCGAGCCCGCACCACATCGAGCGTGTCCGCATGCTCAACACGTCGAACGCGCCGCACCACGATCGCGGCACGAACCAGTACCGCCTCGAGCTCTACGGCGAAGACGGCCAGGTGCTCCGCTCGATCGACGGCGACATCCCGTTCCGCCCCGACCCGCAGTGGGTCGAGCAGCAGGTCGACCTCGACGGCGTCATGCGGATCCGGTTCGTGGTGGTGAGCCATCACCGCACGAGCGCCGGATTGAGCGAGCTCGAGTGGCAATGAGCACGCGACGCGGGTGACGGACATGGAGAACGGGAGCGCGAGAATCGCGCTCCCGTTTCTCGTTTCTCTGCGATCAGCTCCCCGTCGACCACGGCTGCGACGCGGCGTCCGTACGACGCGCGCGCACGCGCCCGAGCCAACCGAACCGGCCGTCGGCCGTGGTCCGCAAGAGCGCCCCACCGGCGCTCGGTCGTCCACCGTAGCTGCGGAGCCCAGCGGTACGCCCGCTGGGGTACTCGCAGAGCACGTCACTCAGACCATCGCCGCTGTGGTCGGCGGTCGAGAGTCGGCTCCCGGCGCCCACGCACAGGCGCTCCCGACACGCGCCCGACTCGCACTGCTGCCCCTCGCTGCAGGTGCCCTGTCCGGTGCCCGTGCAAGCGATTCCGGTGCTCCGACCGCTCGCCAGCTCGGCATCCGTCGTCGCGTCGTAGTAGGGGGCGACGGCGTTCGCGAGCTGGAGGTGCAGGTGGCCCGTCGTCGTGGTGTGGCAGAGCAGGTCGCTCCGATGGTCTCCGTTGAAGTCGCCGACGTAGAGGCGCGCTCCGGAATGCGTGCACCACGAGGTCGAGTAGCCGAGGTCGGTCGCGGCCGCGAACTGTCCGGTCGCGGCCGTGCTCGCGAGGTCGATCCACATCTGGCCGGTCACACGGTCGCGGCAGAGCAGATCCGAGCGCCGATCGCCGTTGACGTCCGCCACCTGCAGCGTCGCCGTGGAGTGCGTGCACCACGCAGAGCTGACGATGGAGGTCGTGCTCGAGCGGTAGCGTGTCGCCGAAGACGACGATGCGTAGTCGATCTCGATGACTCCGCCGGAGGTGCGGCAGAGCAGGTCGGTCCGGCCATCACCATTGAAGTCGCCGGTGAGCAGCGTCCTTCCCGTGCCCGCGCAGAACGCGGACGCCGAGCTGAACTGCTGACGAATCACGCGATTCCGGTTCTCGGCGACCTGAAGTGCCCCCGAGCTCACGTCGTGACAGATCGCGTCGGGGGTGCCGTTCGCGTCGACGTCGCCCCAGTGCACGCGCCCGGTGGACTGCGTGCACCAGCCGTTGCGGCTGATGTCTTGCGCGCCGTGCGCCTCCCACTCGTTCACGATCGCCATGATCTCTGCACGTCGGGGGATCGGCTCCGCGACGACGTCATCGTTGCTCGTCAGCGCATACACCGCGCCACCGCTGGTGCGGACTCCGAGCGTGCGCGGGCCCCCGACATCCGGCGTCCCTGCCCCCGAGGGAGTGCCATACACGTGCTCGCGCCACTGCATCGGGCGCGGCGAGGGCACGCCGCCGCCACCGTCGGGCGGCCCGGGGAGCCAGCTGCTGCTCCCCCAGGCCGTCACTGTCGAGAACTCGTTGGGATATCCAGTCGCGATCGAAGTGGGCACCGCCTCGGATGCGCGCACCGGGTTCGCCAGTCGCACCAGCACGAGATCGTTCGCGCCCCGAACGGTCTCGCCGTGGAGCGTGATCGTGCGCTCGACCTCACAGGGCCCGCCATCACACGCGTCCCACGAGAACGCCACGCCGTCGTGCGTGATGCTCAGCTCGAAGCCATCGACGGAAGGCGTGTCGATGACGTCGCTCCAGGCCCCACCGAGGGCGTAGAGCGGGCCCGATCCCCACGGGCAGCTCGCCGTGCTCAGCACCCAGCGCGGGTGGATGAGCGTGCCATGACACTCGTTGTCGAATCGTCCGATCTCGGGTCGCTGGTCCGCGCCGGTCACGGTACCGCCGGTCAGCGCGTCATCGACACGAGCCGCTCCTGGGTCGTCGCACGCGCTCGCGGCTGCACCGACGAGCGCCAACAACGCAATCGTTCCTGGGGATCTCCGATCGACCATCTCTACCTCCTGAGCGCTCGGGATAGAGCGCGCGGGAGATCTACATGGCGCCGCTCAGCGCGGCGAAGTCGAGAGCTCCGCGCGCGGGACGACGTCGAGATCCATCAGCGGGACCGTCGTGAGGGACTCGCCGTCGACGTCGGCCGAGAGGATGCGATCTCCGTCTCTCACACGCAGAGACAAGTGCAGTCGCACCGGCGCGGTGAGCTCTTCGGGGATCACGATCGGAGTCGGGTCGCGCACGATCTCCCCGGGCACCCAGCGCGAGGTCGGATATCGCGAGTGCAGCGGGAAGTGCCACGCGTGGAAGTGCGCGGGGATGCGCACGCCCGGCGGACCGGCGATGTCGACGTAGAAGAACAGATCGGAGTCGATCTGACCGTCGACTCGATAATAGAACGTCAGCGGGATCGCCTCGCCGTGCGTGAATCGATCACGCGGCATGTCGATCCCGACGACGGTGAACATCCCCGGATAGCGGATCTCGACCGGGTGTGTGACCGTCGGCATCGCGCGCAGTCGGTTCCGGTCGACGAACGTGTCGGTGCGATTCTCTGCGCGCGCCGATCCCGCGATCCACGCACGCAGCGCCGACATCATCTCGAGCGCGTCGGCGCGCCGCTCGTCCGAGAGGTCGTGCTCCTCCGCGGGATCGGCCTGCAGATCGAAGTACTGGAACGTCCCGTCGCGCACCCACCACATCAGCTTCCGCGCGCCGCGCCGCATCACCTTGACGTCGTACGGGTGGAGCCCGTCCGGCAACAGCTCCGCGAAGATCGGGCGATCCGCGTCGGGCTCGCGCTCGCCCGTCATGAACGGCACGAGGCTGACGCCCGAGATCTCCTGGTTCGGCTCGACGCGCGCGAGGTTCAGGATCGTCGGCGCGACGTCGAGCAAGCCGACGGGCTGGTCCACTCGACGCGCCGCGACGCCCGGCACGCGCACCGCGAGCAGCGATCGCAGCTCCTCTTCGTAGAGCGTCGTCGAGTGCCCGAACGTGCCGTGCTCACCGAAGCCCTCGCCGTGATCCGACGCGAGCACGACGACGGTGCGATCGCGCAGCCCGAGCTCGTCGAGCGCATCGAGCAGCCGCTGGAACTGCCGGTCCGCGAGCGTGATCTCGGTGTCGTAGAGGTCGACCTGCTCGCTGCCGAACTGCGACTCCACTCCGTCTTGCAGATAGGGAACGTGGCAGTTGTAGAGATGGACCCAGAGGAGCCACGGCTGGCCGGAGGCAGCCAGTCGGCGCATCTCGGGCAGCGCCTCGTTCACCGCGCGCTCACGCGGCGGATCCGGCATCTCGAACTGGGTGACCTGCTCGAACCCCTGGAAGAAGTCGGTCATCCGCTCGAAGTAGTCGGTGGCCATGATCACCGACGTCTCGTATCCGGCGCGATCGCGCAGCAGCTCCGGCGCCGTGACGTTCTCCTGGAGCAACGAGGGCCAGAGGTACTCCGGCCCGTAGGCGACCTCGGACGCGTAGTTGCCCGTCCACATCGCCGGGATCGAGCGCAGCGAGCGAGACGACTGCGGCACGACCTCGCGGAAGTCGACGGCGTCGCCGAGGAACGCGTCGATGTTCGGCGACGTCGGTCGCGAGTAACCGTACGCCCCGAGGTGATCACGCCGCAGCGCGTCGATCGTGACCACGAGGAAGTTGGGCTGCGCGAGCCCCTCGACCGGCGCGCCGAACCGACCCAGCCCGCGCTCGACGACGTTCGGCGATCCATCGCCGCCGAAGCAGTCCTGGTCGACGTCGTCGCCCGGCTCGTCGAGCGCGCCGGGATGGATCGACGCGTTCGTGTCGTCGCAGTCGCCGCCGCCGAACGCCCACGAGTAGCGATCGCCATCGCGATCGGTGATCGGCGAGAGCAGCCGGATCACACGCCGTCCGATCACGCTGCGCTGCTCGACGACGCTGCGAACGCGGTTCGACTCGCCGAACGTCGTCGCGCTCGTGAGCAGCGCGACCGTCGCGAGCACGACGAGCACTGCGGCGAGCGCGCGGACGCGAGCACGACGTGCACGCCGCATCCGCGCCACCGAGAGCGCTGCGCAGGCGATCCACGCCACCCCGATCGCGGGGATCCACGCCAGCGCCACCGGGTCGTACGCGAGGAGGATCTCCGGGTGGAGCGCGAGGAAGATCGCCGTGACCGCCACGACGAGCACGAGCGCGAGGATCGCGATCGACGCGCGCGTCCCGGCGCGGCCCAGCCCCGCGATCACCGGGCGCAACGCGACGGCGATCGCGGCGCGCAGCGCGGACAGCACCCACGCCGCCGCGACGACGACCGCGCCGACGAGGTACCCCGCGAGATCGGCGCGGTGGAAGCGCGACACCGCGACGACGTGCAGGCCCGCCGCGGTCGCGAACAGCCCGATCGCGGCGATCGCCGTGGCGATCACGCGCGCGACGCCGGGCGGGTCCGGTCTCAGCCAGTGCGCGCCCGTCCCGAGACGCTCGAGCGTGGCGCCGGCGGCGCGACCACGACCGACGATCGCCACCGCGAGACCGAGCGCGACGCCGACGGCCGCGCCGCACGCGACGTACAGCGCGCCGATGTGCAGCGCCGCCACGACGAAGTCGGAGGGGCCGACGCGCGGCGCCGTCGTGCGGATCGGCGACTGCGCGATGTCGGCGATCGCGAGCACGACCGACGCGAGCATCGTGACGACGACGCTCACCGCGATCGGCCTGCCTCCGCGCGCCGGGGCAGCAGCGGGCTGCGGCGAGGAAGACGAGGGCGCGCGCGGGACGTCGGATGCAGCGGGAATCGGCACTTCGATCAGCCGACGTCCTCTCACCTTGCCGTGGCCGCCGGGGCCGACGGGTATAGCACGGGCTGGGCGCGCATTGCCCCCGTGCTATCGTCCGCCGCCTTTCTTCTCGGCTGCATCCGACATGGCCATTCCGCGCACCTTGATCGTCACGCCGACCTACAACGAGCGCGACAACCTCGAGCGCTTCGTCGAAGGTGTGCTCCGCTGGGTGCCCGAGGCCCACGTGCTCGTCGTCGACGACGCATCGCCCGACGGCACCGGCGACGTCGCCGACCGCCTCGCGGCGAGCGACCCGCGCGTGAAGGTGATGCACCGCCCGGGCAAGCTCGGCATCGGCACCGCGTACGTGCAGGCGTTCCAGCGCGGCCTCGCGGAGGGCTACGAGCTCTTCTTCGAGATGGACGCGGATCTCTCGCACGATCCGATGCACCTGCCGCAGTTCCTCAAGGCGTTCGAGCGCGGCGCCGACGTCGTGATCGGATCGCGCAACGTGCCGGGCGGCGGCGTGACCGGCTGGGGCGTCGGCCGTCACTTCCTCAGCAAGGGCGGCTCGCTCTACAGCCGCACGATCCTCGGCCTGCCGATCCGCGATCTCACCAGCGGGTACAAGGCGTTCCGCGCGGACGTGCTGCGCGCGATCGATCTCGGCGCGGTGCGCAGCGAGGGCTACTCGTTCCAGATCGAGCTGACCTACCGCGCGATCCAGCGCGGGTTCGCCGTGGTCGAGGTCCCGATCCACTTCGTCGATCGCAAGAACGGCCAGTCGAAGATGTCGAGCCGCATCTTCATGGAAGCGATCACGATGGTGTGGAAGCTGCGCCTCGAGCGCCCCGAGCACCAGCGGTAGCGCGATGCGGGCGCCGTCCGCCGCGCGCCTCCTGGCGCTGCTCGCGCCGCTCACGCTGATCGGCGTCGCGATCGCGCAGCTCTGGCCCGGCCTCTCGGCGGATCTCTCCCCGCCGATCTCCTGGGATCACGGCTCGCACTTCGGAAAGGCCGCGCTCGTCTGGGACGAGCTGCTCCCGTGGCTGCGCGGCTGGACCGATCGCGTCGAGGCAGGCGTCCCGCAGCACACGCTGTACACGCCGACCGGGACGATCTGGATCCTCCTCTTCCGGCTCTTCACGCCGCACCTCGAGTGGCACCAGACGTACGCGCTCGCGTTCGTCGGCTTCCGCGCGCTCGTGTCGCTCTCGGTGTACCGGCTCGCGCGCGTCGCGGGCGCGGGCCGCATCGGCGCGCTCGCCGCGGGCCTGCTGATGCTCGCCGACTGGGGCGACCACAGCGAGGGCGGCTGGTTCTACGACGTGCTCTTCGGCGTCTGGCCGATGGCGCTCGCGATGAGCGTCTTCTTCCTCGGCCTCGCCGATCTGCTCGCGTTCCTCGACGGCGGAAGACGCGCCCAGGGCGCGCGCGCGATGGCGCTGCTCGGCATCGCGCTCTTCTCGCACCAGGCGAGCCTCCTCGCGCTCGGCGCGATCGGCCCCGCGCTCCTCGTGATGCGCGCGGTCGAGCAGCCGCACCTTCGCCGCGACGTCGCGCGGCTGACGTCGGTGTTCGTCGTCGCCGGCCTGGTCGCGTGCTGGTGGATGCTGCCGATGTTCGCGCACACCGCGTGGATGGACGATCACGGGCAGCTCTATCGAAGCGCGCCCGACATCGGCGCGCGCTTCCTCGACGGCACCGGCATTCTCAACGGCGGGCCATGGGTCGGTCCGCTCGTCGGCCTCGGCCTCCTGACGGGCGTGCTCTCGCGCGGCCATCGCCGCGTGCTCGCCGTCGGCGCGCTGATCGCGATGCTGATCTCCACGCCGGGCTGGCTGCTGCAGCTCGACATGGTGCGGTGGCTGCCGCCGCTCGGGCGCATCGTCTTCCCGCGCATGATGATGATCGCGAAGCCGCTGCTCTTCGCGCTCGCCGGGTGCGTGGTGCACGACCTCGTCGCGCGCGTCGCGCCGATGCTCGCGCGCACCTGGTCCACGTGGCGCGGGCGCGTGAGCCTCGCGCTCACGCTCGCGCTCTGTGCGCCCTTCCTCGCCGATGCGCCGGAGACGCTCGCGCGCGTGTTGATCACGCGCGAGGCGACGTACACGAGCACGCTCGCCGACTGGGAGGATCGTCGCGCGGCGTGGGCATGGTTGCGTGCGCAACCCTCGACGCCCTTCTTCCGCGTGCTGCACTTCGATCAGAGCACGCACCTGCCGCAGGCCGCGCCCGCGTTCTCGGGGCACCCCGGGATCATCCACGGCGTGCTCGTGGGCGAAGCGTTCCGCAACACGCCCGACACCCTCGACCCCGACGCGCTGCGCGCGATCAACGTGCGCTACGTCGTCGCGACGTCGCTCCCGGGCGAGCTGCGGCGCGCCGCGCACGAGGTGCAGCGCTTCGGTGGCCAGCGCGTGTTCGAGCTCGACGGCTGGACCGGCGCGGTCGTCGTCGATGCGAGCACCGGCGCGCGCGCCGACGTGACGAACCTCGAGCGCGAGCGCGTGGTGTTCGATCCGCGCGGCGCCCGCGAGGTCGTGGTGCGGCGCGCTTTCGCGCCCGGTTGGCGCGCGTACGCGAACGGTCGCGCGCTCGAGATCACGCCCGAGCCCGTGCCCGGCAGCGCGCGCCTGCGGCTGATGCGCGTCGCGGTGCCCGAGGGCGCATCGCGCGTCGAGCTGCGCTACGGCGCGCTCTTCTTTCCGACCGCGATGGGCATGCTGCTCACGCTGATCGGCGCGCTCGTGATCGTGCTCTACGCGGCCTGGCCGCGCGTGCCCGAGCGACACCGCGCGCGCGTGATCGCGCTGCGTGATCGCGTCTGGGCTCGCGTGCCGTCGCGCCTCCGTGCGAACGCGCATCTCGTCGTGATCGCGCTGCCCTTCCTCGCGATCCTGCTCGCGATGCTGCGCGCCGCGTCGGGCCACCACTTCGCGTACGACCTCGAGCGCGCGCGCGTCTCGATCCGTCACGACGACGGACGCAGCGAGCTCTGCACCGACACCCCGCAGGACGACGAAGGCTGGCAGTGCGCGTCGGCGCCCCACGTCTCGATCCGGCGCACGTCGCAGATCGTCGACGGATGGTTCCGCGGCTGCATCACCGCGCACCCGCCGCCGAGTGGCACGCTCGTGATCGAGTGGCCCGAGGCGCCGCTGCGCGGCGCGCTGCGCGTGGGCGCCGGGATCAGCGACGAGACCCACGCAGGCGGCGTCGGTGCGCCCCTCGCGCTGCGCGTGATCGTCGACGACACCGAGCGCGCGCAGCTGGTGATCCCGAACGGGCGCGAGTGGGTGCAGCGCGACGTCGAGACCGACGGCGGGACCCACGCGCTGCGCTTCGAGATCGACGCCGAGGACCCGAACCGCCGCTGGCTCTGCTTCGACGCGGTTTCGCGCTGAAGCGGACGTGCACAGTGTAGGCGGAAGACGTCCTTTCGCGCGCGGAGCGTTCCGTCGACCATCGGGCGCGATGCGGTCTCGACTGATCTCGCTCCTGTTCGTCCTCGTGATCGCGCCGGTCGCGACGGCTCGTGCGCAGAGCGCGGCCTCGCAGCTCATCGGCATCCGCGAGTCGCTGCGCACGTACGACGAAGGCGGCGCGCGATCGCTCGACGCGCTGCGCACGCTCGCGATCCTCGTCCGCACCGGGAGCGAGCGCGATCCCGCGATCGCCGAAGCGCGCTTCCTGCGCGCCGCGCTCGCGACCGATCTCCTGCTCGTCGCCGCGCTCGACCCGACGCGCTCGCCCGCGCCCGCGCAGATCGCCGAGGCCACCGGCATGCCCGAGGACGCGCTCGTCGCGCACCTGCGCAGCGAGCTCGTCGCGATGCGGCGCGGACCGTTTCGTCGTCCCGCCGACGAGTCGATCGCCGCGCTCGACGCGCTCGGCGACGGGTCGGCGACGACGTCGCTCGCGAGCGCCTCGAGCGGCCCTCGCCGGGACGTGCTGCGCGTGCTCGCCGCCGCGCGCGCAGTGTCGTCGAGCTCCGATGCGCTCGCGGCGTTGGCGGCGCTCGCCGACGATCCGTGTCGCGGCGCGTGCGACGCGAGCTACGCGTGGATGGACGAGCCGGGCCGGCGCGCAGTGCACGCGCTCACGCTCGCCGACGCCGCGATCACGCGCCTCGAGGCGAGCGCCGAGGACGATGCGTTCGTCGGCGCGGTGCGCCCCGCGATCACCCAGGCGGCCGCGACGCTCCGCGCGCTCGTGCTCGCGCCGACGCCGCGCATCGCGCCCGAGCTCGCGCAGCGGGGCGACGGTGGCGCACCGATCCGTCCCGACGTGATCGTCTCCGTCGGCGCCGACGCCGTGCACGTCGCGTGGGTGCCGCGGGTGCGCGTCGAGGGTCACGCGCTCCGCGTCGAGGCGCCCGGGCCGACGCTCGCCGCGCCGGAGCGCACCGCGCTGCCGCGCGAGTTCCGTCCCGTGATCGTCGCGATCGACGAGGTCGCCGCGCTCGCCCAGCGCATCGCAGCCGGCGCGAACGCACCCGTGGTCGCGGTCACGGTCACCGACGCGCCCGCGCACGTGCTCGTTCGGACGCTGCTCTCGCTCGCGCGCGGCGGTGCACCCGCGTCGTTCCTCGCGCGTCGCGACGACGCGGGGCTCCTGCACGGCGTGCCGGTGCGCTTGCTCGAGCCCGACGACCTCGATGCGCTGCGCGGCAACCTGCACGTGCGCGTGCGCGCCGGTGGTCTCGCGGTGCAGCGTGGCGCGGCGCGCGAGATCTCGATCGACCGCGTGCGCGAGGGCGGCGCGCTGCGCCACGATCTCGATCAGCTCGCGCGCGTGGCGAGCGCCCAGCGGCAAGAGAGCGTGTCGCTCGAGGCGATGAGCACGGTGCCCGCGCGCGACGCCATCGACGTCGCGTTCCGCATCGCGGGCACCGGCGGGATCGCCGTCGTTCGACGGTGATCAGAAGAGGATCGGATCGGTCGAGACCTCACCCGGATCTTCGACGAGCCACGTGAACGAGTCGATGAGCGTGAGCGAGTCGAGATCGGGATCGCCCGCATCCCAGATGGCGAAGCGCAGCGTGATGATCGATCCGGCCTCGACCGGCACCTGCGTGCGCAGCCAGCCCGTCGACGCGCCGACCGGCCCGCCACCGCCGGGGATCGGGAACGGGATCGGGAACGGCGACTCGGGCGACTGCCCGCACTCCGCGGTGTCGTCGTAGCTCGTGCTCGCGAGCGGGCCCGTGCCCAGATCGCACGCGAAGTTGCGCCCACCGAACGTTCCCGGCGAGCACGCGCGGAGCAGCGAGTTGTTGACGCTGACCTTGTTGCCCGCGGTGTCGAACACGATGTTGCCGTCGGTCGAGCCCTCGGGGCGCGGCTCCATCAGCACGACGAAGAAGTCGTTGTACTCGGAGCAGATGAAGTCCGGGTACTCGTACGTGAAGAAGTTGGACTCGAACTGCAGGCCCGCCGCGTTCGACGGAACGCGCACCCGCACCTCGAGCGCGATCGGATCGTAGACGTCGCCCGCGACCACGCCGGGGCACGCGGGCGATCGGCGATCGAGCCCGGCGGGCCACGAGCCCTGCGGCTCGTCGGTGTAGACGTCGCAGCCCGACGTGAAGCCCGCCTGACCCGGCGCGCGCGCCGCGCCGGACGAGAGGCCGAGCATCGTCCCGCCGCCGCGCGCCGAGAGCGCACCGAACTGCGGCATCATCGCGTGCTGCCGCGGATCGGCGGGCCCGCCGCTGCCATCGGCGCGCGTCCAGCGCGCGGAGAGCACGCCCCACTCGCGCGACGTCTCGGTCGTGAAGCGGCAGAGACCCACCGCGCGCGCCCCGTCGCTGGGATCCTCCGACGCGAGCGCGAGCCCGACGTCGCACGCCTCGGCCGCGGTGGCGACGCCGTCGCGGCAGTCCTCGTCGACCGCGTTGCCGGGATCGTCGAACGCGCCCGGGTTGACCTGCGGCGAGCAGTCGTAGCAATCGCCCATCGCCTCGGTCCAGCCGTCGCCGTCGACGTCGTCGTCGCGCGTGCCCTCGTAGCAGCCCGCGTCGACGCGCGGGCGCGGATCGCCGCCGTCGACGCCCGGCGGGAGCACGACGCCGCCGTCGCCATCACCGCGTGGCGGGCGCGCGCCCGGCTCGCGATCGGTGCAACCCGTCACGGTCGCGAGGATCGCAACCGCCAGAACCCCACCCCGAGACACCCGGTCGACCGTGCGCATGTGAAGCCTCCGCGCAGAACGAGCACCACCGCCCGCACGAGACTCTACTCGCACGCGCAAGACCCCCGGAGCACGGTCGTGTGAGCTATCGATCGAAGTAGCGGTCGCGATCGAAGTCGCGATAGGTCAGCGCGTTCGTCTCGTAGCGGACCACGAAGAGCCCGCCGAGCACGACGACGACCGCGAGCCCGAGCGCCACCGCGCTGCGCGCCCAGCTGCGCACGAGCGGCCCGACCGCGCTGTTGCCGAACGCCTGGACGAGCCCGAACGGCGCGAGCGAGAGCGCGAGCGCGACCGTGATGACACGACGGATGTCGGTCCAGTTCGCCGCGTCCTTCGCGACCTCGGGATCGAGCACGAAGTTGAGCGAGTAGAACACGAGCACGAAGACGAAGAGCGCGCCGCGCCAGAGATCGGGCGCGCGCCACAGGTCCGCGAGGAAGCGCCCCGCGGCGACGCACAGGAACGGCAGCAGCGGCGTGACGTACCAGCCGAACGTCCACGTGCCGCTGCCGAGCGCGATCGCGGCGAGATAACAGATCAGCGGCACCGCGATGACCGCGACGTCGCGACGGCCACGCTTCGCGAGCCCGGCCATCGTCGCGAGCCAGAGGAAGAGCAACCAGCCGCGCCCGATCACGCTGTGGTTGATCAGCGGGCTGTCGAAGAAGCGCAGGAAGATGTTCCAGTGGACCGGGCGTCCGCTCTGCAAGCGCTGCGTGAAGAGGAACGAGTCCCAGTCGACGACCGCGCCGAAGACGAAGAGCAGGCTCAGCGTGAGCAGCGACGCGAGCAGCGCGACGCCGAAGTCGCGCGGCCGCCCCTCGCTCGCGACGAGGATCATCAGCGCGAGCACGAACGCGACACCGGTGACCTTCGCGAGCGGCGCGAGCCCCGCCAGCACCGCGGCGAGCACGAGCCACTTCGTCCGACGTCGCTCGCGCCAGATCACGAACGCGAGCGCCATCCCGATGCCCAGCGGCGCGACCAGCGCCTCTTCCTTCACGACGCGCGTCTGCATCGCGATCCACGGCAGCGCGGCCCAGAGCAGCGCGCCGAGCCACGGCGCGGGCCCGCGCGGATCGAGGCGACGGCCGAGCGCGACGATCAGCAGGATCGTGATCGCGCAGAGCAGGATCGGGACGAGCCGCGCGTGCGCGAGCGGGACCTCGAGGTGATCGCGCGCGCCGCCGAGATGCCCCGCGACGCCGACGAGCGCGTGGAGCAGCGGCGGGTGCTCGAAGTACGGTGTGACGACGTGGTAGTTGCGGTCGAAGTACTGCGGGCGCTCGATCTCGCCCTGCCCCGCGGCGAGATAGTCCTGCCACCACAGCGTGAGCCCGCGCGTCGTCCCGTCTTCGAGCAGCGAGTAGCCGTTCCAGATCGCGAAACGCTCGTCGTCGTTCTCGCGGAAGTCCGGCATCACGTCGTAGTCGAAGAGCCGGAAACCGACACCCAGTGCCAGAATTGCCGCGGTCGCGAGCACGCCGATCCGTTGCGCGCGCACCGTTCCGAGCGACGTCGCGATGCGCGCGCACTGCCACCCGACGACCAGCGCGGCGATCGACGAGAGGAGCCAGAGCCACACCCGCAGCGGCGGCCACGACCCCTCGAGCGGCACCAGCGCGTCGCGCGGCACGGCCTCGAGCGTCGCGGGCGAAGGGCCCCACTGCAGCTCGAGCGCGTTCTGCGGTCGCACCCGCGCCTGCCACTCGACGTCGACGCGATGCCAGCCCGCGGGCACCGTCGTGCGCTCATCGTAGGCGCGACCGTCGACCTCGATGCGCGTCGTGTCGGGCGATCGCACGCCGAGCACGCGACCGCCCTCCGGCACGTGGAGCCGCGCGCGCAGCGTCGCGTCGATCTCCGGCAGCGACGAGGGCATGCCGAAGCGCGCGTAGTCCCAGCGCTGGATGTAGCGCGCGAGCGCCCGCTGCTCGTTCGGGAAGACGACGCGATGCTCGGTCGAGCGCGCCATCTCGAGGCGCTCGCCGTCGCGCTCGACGTACCACGACGCCGTCCACCCGTGCCGCGCGAACACGTCCGCGAGCGACGCCCCGAAGAGCACCAGCGCAGCGCCCGCGAAGGCAGCGAGGAGCGCGCGCGTGCGCTCGTGAGGCGCGGAAGACATCGAGCGGCCCGTGATTACCACCCGCCGGAGCAGGCGTCACGGCTCGAGATAGCCGAGCACGCAACCGTCCCACGTGGTGCCGTCGACGTAGCTCTCGTACTCGAAGCGCAGCTCGCGCTCGAAGGGCACGCCGTCGACGAGGTGCCAGCGGAACATGTGCGTGTCCGAGCCGTCGTCGGCGTCGCCCTCGGGTCGCCGCCAGCCCGACGCGCCCGTCGTCGGCGACGAGAACGGACCGAGCGCGAAGTAGAACGCGCCGCCGAAGTAGTCCTCGGTGCCGGTGCCGAGCAGCGCGGGCTCGCCATCGACGCGGATCTCGTGGTCGCACTCGAGCGCCCACCACCACGCCTCCATCGGGACGGTGCGCATCACGAACGTCTGCCCCGCGTACTGACCGCGCCCCTCGAGCGCGCCGCCGACGACGACGCTCTCGTACTCGAGCGGCGAGGCCTGCTCACAGATGCTCGTGGGCACGTCGATCGTGACGCTGCTGCAGCGCGCGACGAAGCGACCCACGTCGGGCGGGACCTCGCGCGCGTCGACGCGCACGCGCATGCCCACGGTCGTGCTCGCGTCGCTCGCGTTGCGCACGACGATGCGCGCGCTCGTCTCGAACGGGATCGGCGCGTACAGACGCGCCGACGTCGCGTCGGCGGCGCTCAGCGACGAGTCGTAGGTCCCGCCGGGCGGCGCGCTGCCGGTGAGCCATCCGAGCGACGTCTCGGCGGCGATCGCTCCGTCGATCTCGATCGTGACCTCGAGCGCGTCGCGCACCTCGCGCATCGACGCCACGTCGATCGTCGTGATCACGCCGGGCCCCTCGAGCTCGCGCACGATCGCATCGCCCATCGCGAGCTCGCGCGCGTCGTCGACGACGTCCTCGCCGGGATGCGCATGCTCGACCCAGAGCTCCGTCGCGCGCGCGAGCGCGTCGTCGTGCGCATCGCTCGGCGACTCGCCGAACGACGTCACCGGCGTCCCCTCGGCGAGAGCACGGCCGTCGACCTGGTAGTAGGTCCAGAGCTCGGGCATCGGCTCGATCTCGATGCGCATGCTCTGCGCGTACTGCATCGGGACGTTCACGAGGAACCCCGCGCTCGCGCGCGTTCGATCGAGCACCCACGGGCGCGGCAGGCCGGGCAGCTGGCCCGAGGTGAGCGCCGCGAGCGTGACGCCTTCTTCGCCCGGCACGAGCCCGAGCTCGCGCCCGTCGATCCAGATGTGCAGACGCACCGGGTCGCCGACGTCGGGCTCGGGTCGCCCGCCGATCGTGAACCACAGCCGCGTGATCACGCCCGGGCCGGTGTCCTCCGCGAGCACGCCGCGCCCCTCGGGCGTCATGCGCAGGTAGTTCGAGTGATCGCGGTTGCGCAGGCCCTCGGCCGGCTCGGGCTCGCGCGACGTGAAGAGGTACGGGACGCCCGGTCGGAAGCGCGCGGGCGCGAGCGCATCGGCGAGCCCTGCGACGAAGTCCTGCGAGCTCGCGACGAAGCCGCCGCCATCGGGTCGCGCGACCGCTGCATCGGGGAAGGACGCTGGGCCCGTCTCGTCGCACGCGACCAGCGCTGGGATCGCGAGCACCAACGACGCGATCCATCGGAGTGAGAGGCTCGCGTCGCGCTCGTGCATGTCGCTCAGCTCGCCGTCGCGCGCGGCACCGAGCGGCCGCCGCTCTCGATCAGCTGCTCCTCGCCGTGCGTGCCCGCCTCGATGTACTTCGCGTCCTGGTTCACGCGCCACGGGTCGAAGCGCTTCGTGCCCGACACGATGTTCTCGACGGTGAGCATCGCCGTCATCATCGAGTGATCCTGGTTGTTGTAGCGATGCATCCCGTTGCGACCGACGAGGTGCAGACCGGGATGCTCGCGCTCGACCACGTCGCGCACGGTCTCGACGTGCCGCGCGTACGCCTCGTCGTAGACGGGATACGCCTTCGGCTGACGCACGACGCACCCGTCGAACACGTCGCTCGCCTTGCCGAGCCCGAGGTGCTCGAGCTCCTTCTTCGCGAGCGCGATGAGGTCCTCGTCCTTCGAGGTCCAGAGCCCGTCGCCCTCGAAGCAGAAGTACTCGAGGCCGTAACACGCGGTGCTCGCGTCGGGCACCATCTCGGGCGACCAGCTCTTGAAGTTCTGGATGCGCCCGACCTGCACGTCGCGCTCCTGGATGTAGATCCAGTTGTCGTCGAACGCGTCGCGCTCCTTGATCATCAGCGCGACCGTGAGGAAGTCGCGGTACTTCAGCGAGCCCGCGGCCTCGCGCAGCGCGGGCTGCGGCGCGGGGTCGAGCGACGCGATCACGTCCTTGATCGCTGCGCTCGAGATCACGTTCGGCGCGCTCACCTCGTGGCGCGTGCCGTCCTGATCGTAGGTGACGATCCAGCGCGCGCCGTCGCGGCGCATCGAGACGACGCGCGCGCCCATGCGGACCTCGCCGCCGAGCGCCTGGACCTTGCGCGCGCACTCCTCCCAGAGCTGCCCCGGGCCCTTGCGCGGATAGCGGAACTCGTCGATCAGCGTGGTGTGCACCTGATCGCGACCGGTCGGCTTCGCGGCGGGCAGGGTCGACTTGATCGCCTCGACCACTGCGGTGCCGAGCGAGAGGCTCTTGATGCGCTGCGCGGCCCAGTCCGCTTTGATGTCGCGGCAGCTCATGCCCCACACCTTCTCGGTGTAGTGCTTGAAGAAGATCTCGTAGAGCCGCCGACCGAACTGATTGCGGACCCAGTCCTCGACGTTCTGCGGGTCGTGGATCGGGCGCAGCCGCGCGTGCGCGAACGAGAGCATGCACGCGGTGCTCTCGACCAGGCCGAGCTTCATCAGCGCTTCGACCGGCTTGAGCGGGTACGAGTAGAACGTGCCGCGGTAGTAGATGCGCGACTTGCGCGGCCGCAGCAGCATGTCGTCGGGCAGCACGCGCGACCAGAAGTCCTCGACCTCGCGCGCCTTCGAGAAGAAGCGGTGCCCGCCGATGTCGAAGTGGTAGCCCTTGTACTCGACGGTGCGCGAGATGCCGCCGACGTAGCGAGGGTCGGCCTCGAGCACGATCGGGTGCCAGCCCTTCTCGGCGAGCAGCAGCGCAGCGGTCAGCCCCGCGGGCCCCGCGCCCACCACGATCACGTCGCGATCCTGCGGCGGCGCCCCGTTCTCCCTCGGACTCACGTTGGTCGACAACCTCTCTCCGGGCCCGAAAACCAGGCGCGCGAGACCCTAGCACGGGCTCGCGCCGGGATCTCCAGCCCGAGGAGCGAGGCCGGCTCAGCCGCCGGGGATCTCTTCGACCGTGTCGCTCGCCGTCGCAGCGGCCGCAGCCGCCGCGGCCCGACGTGCACGACGGCGCTCGCGACGACGCGCCTCTTCGCGCTCCGCACGGCGACGCGTGCGCGCTCGCTCGGCGCGGCGCGACGAGTCCGCAGCGCGCATCTGCGCGAGCTCCTCGGCGCTCGGTCGCGCGACCCACGCGTGCCACGGCGCGTCGTCGACGCAGCGCGGTCGATCGCCCGCGGGGCAGTAGATGCGCACGTGGAAGTGATCTTCGTGGCGCCCGCCGCGGCTCGGCTGATCGAGGATCGCCGACGCGCGATCGATGAGCTCTTGCGGCGCGCCGATGCTCGCGGCGTAGTCGAGCAGGCGCTGCTTGAGCCAGCGCGCGACGAACATGTACTGCACCGGCGCGTCGTCCTGGCCGACCATCGCGGCCACGAGCGCCCAGTTGCGCGCGTCGTCGAAGCGCCAGTCGGGGTTCGCGCGCGTCGTGCCGTCCGCGCGGAAGTCGACGAAGCGGTCGTGGTAGACGAGCTGTCCCGACGTGTCGACGACGTAGAAGCCGACGTCGACGTCGCGGCCGCTGCGGTGCGAGCGGTGCGGGCGGAAGCGACCGCCGCGACGACGCGAGAGATCGCCGACGGTGAGGCGCGAGCCGGGGAACTGCTGCGCGACCGTGGCCGCGGAGCGCTCGAGCAACGTCACGAGCTCGTCGGTCCCGTGGTGCTGATCGCCGTTCGGGTGCTTGAGACGCACGTGCTCGGACTCGACGATCTCGCGACCGCCGAGCAGGCGTCCCGTGTTGTGGCGCCCGACCGAGACGCTCCCCTCGACGGGCGGCTCGACACGCGCGCGCGCTTCGCTGCGGGCGCGACGCGAGACGTGTCCGGCGCGCGCGATGCGCTCACCGCCGTCGTCGCGAGATGCGCCGAGTGGATCGCGTTCCTGCGCGCGAATGGCGAGCGAGGTGGCGAGGACGACGAGCGCCGCCGAGGCAGCGCACGCGATGCGGGACGGCCATCGCACGGCGGAGACGATAGCCCACGCGCACGGCCCATACAACGATGCCGTTGGAGCTCCAACGATCGCGTCGCACCTACATCGGCGACGCGAGGCGCATCACATCGTTGGAGCTCCAACGATCTCGACGAAGAGATCGTTGGAGCACCAACGATCTCCCACGCCGCGGGCGAGTCACCCGATCGCGCCGCGCGAGATCACGATGCGCTGCACCTCGCTCGTGCCCTCGTAGATGCGCGTGACGCGGACGTCGCGATAGTGACGCTCGACGTCGTACTCCTTCACGTAGCCGTACCCGCCGTGGATCTGGAGCGCGCGATCGCAGACGCGCCACGCGGCCTCGCTCGACCAGAGCTTCGCCATCGCGGCCTGCTGCGAGAACGCGACGCCCTTCTCCTTGAGCCACGCGGCGCGCAGCGTGAGGAGGCGCGCCGCGTCGAGCTCGGTGCGCGCGTCCGCGATCATCCACTGGATCGCCTGCTTGTCCGCGATGGGCGCGCCGAACGCCTTGCGCTCCTTCGCGTACGCGATGCCCTTCTCGAGCGCGGCCTCGCCGATGCCGAGCGCCTGCGACGCGATGCCGATGCGCCCGCCGTCGAGCGCCATCATCGCGATCTTGAACCCGCCGTTCTCCTGGCCGAGCAGCGCGCTGCCCGGGATGCGGCAGCGATCGAAGTGCAGCGCGGTCGTGCTCGATCCGCGCAGGCCCATCTTGTCCTCGTGGTGGCCGACCGAGAGGCCCGGCGCGTCCTTCTCGACGAGGAACGCGCTGATGCCCTTCGTGCCGGGCCCACCGGTGCGCGCCCACACCACGAACACGCCCGCGAAGTCGCCGCTCGTGATCCACTGCTTCGATCCGTCGAGCACCCACTCGCCGCCCTCGCGGCGCGCGGTCGTGCGCATCGCGCCGGGATCGCTGCCCGCCTCGGGCTCGGAGAGCGCGAACGATCCCGCGACCAGTGTTCCGTCGCAGAGGCGCGGCACGTACGTCGTGCGCTGTGCGTCGGTGCCGAACGTCGCGATCACCTCGGCGACCATGTTGCTGACGGCCATCGTGACCGCGGTCGAGGCGCACGCCTTCGCGACCTCGGTCATCGCGAGCGAGTACGCGACGACGCCGGCGCCCGCGCCACCGAGCGCCTCGGGCACGTTCACGCCGAGCAGACCGATGTCGGCGAGGCCGGCGAGCAGCGCGCGCGGGATGTGCGCGTCGCGATCGATCTCGCGGGCCCGCGGCGCGATCGCGCGCGTCGCGTACTCACGGGCCGTCTCCTGCACCAAGCGCTGCGTCTCTTCGAGCTGGAACTCCATCGTGCGCGAGGACTACCACGGGCCCCGCGCGACGGAGCGTGGCGTTCGTCACGGGGGCGCGGCACCTTCGGCGGATGATCGCCCTGTGCCTCGCGTGCCTGGCGCCGCGCGCCGATCTCGCCCGAGAGTGGGTCGAGGCCGCGGCCGCCGGCCGGCCGCGGATCCAGTACGAGGCGCGCGACGATCTCGCGTTCGTCGCGACGAAGAGCGTCGCGAGCCCGAGCACGTGCGCCGCGTGCGGGCGCTCGCACGTCGTGATCCCGATGGACGAGGAGCTCGCGGCGTCGATCGCCCGCGCGATCGCTGAGCCGTGATCGTCAGTCGGCGAGCAGCGCTTCCATGCGCGCGCGCGCCTCGCCGCCCGGGAAGCCCGCCAGGTATGCGCGCGCCGTGATCGCGGCCTCGTCGTCGCGTCCGAGCCGCGCGAGCAACGACGCGCGCATCGCGAGCGCGCGCTCCTCGAGCGGCGAGCCGCGCTCGGCTGCGTGGGTGCGATCGAGCACGGCGAGCGCAGCGTCGAGATCACCGGCGCGCTCGCGCTGCGCTGCCGCGAGGAAGCCCGCGAGCGCGGCGCGCGTGGGCGTGAGGCTCGCGGCCGCGCG
Organism: Sandaracinus amylolyticus; assembly: GCF_000737325.1. Lineage (NCBI taxonomy): Bacteria > Pseudomonadati > Myxococcota > Polyangiales > Sandaracinaceae > Sandaracinus > Sandaracinus amylolyticus. The sequence continues at coordinate 3,499,507 of NZ_CP011125.1, read as the reverse complement.
CTCGTAGGCGCTCGCCGCCTCGCCGGTGTGGCCCAGCGCGCGATGCGCGTCGCCCTCGAGCATCGCCCAGTCTCCGCGCTCGGCGCGCGGCGGGCGCGCCGACGCGATCGCGGAGAGCGCAGCGTCGAACTCGCCGCGATCGCACAGCGCGCGGACGTGCGCGAGATCGATCGCGGGCGCGGGACGCTCCGCGCGAGCGCGCGGCACGACGGGCGCGTCTTCGGGTGGCGCCTCCGGAGCGCGCACGGGCGCGTCGTCGGGCGACGGCGCCACGACGTCGCGCGCATCCTCCAGCCTGCGCTCCGCCGCGCGCGCACCGCGCGACGCGAGCACGTCCGGCACACGCACGCCGGCGCTCGTCGCGTACGACTCCCCCGCGCCCAGCGCGCGCGAGCCCTGCGCGTCCCGCACGTCCACGCGCCCCTCGAACACCTCGACGCGCGTGCCGCCGTCCTCGACGCTCACCGCGAACACGGTGCCGCGCACGTGCACCGTCGCGTGCGGCGTGCGCACCTCGAACGCACCGCCCTCGGCCAGCGGCGCGACGTCGAACAGCGCCGCGCCTTCGTCGAGCCGCCACACCGCGCGCTGCGGCTCGGCCCGCGACGAAGCGATGCGCGCGCCCGCCGTCGCGTCGATGCGGTGTGCACCGAGCGCGAGCTCCATCACGCCCTCCGGCGCGGCGACGACGACGTCCTCGCGATCGCGCGGCGTCCACACGAGCAGCGCCGCTGCCGCGAGCGCGATCACCGCGGCGCCGGCGATCATCGCGCGACGGCGGCGCGACGCCGCGCGCGACCGCGCGCGACCGACGATCAGCGCTTCGCGGAGGATCGCCTCGGGATCGCGCGCCGGCGGCACCGCGCGGCGCGACGCGGCCTCGGCGAGCCGATCGATGCCCGCCTTCATCGCTCACCTCCCGCGACGTACGTGCCGAGCAGCGGATCGTCCGCGAGCACACGCTCGAGATCGGCGCGCGCGTGCTTCAGGCGCGCGCGCAGCGTCTCGACGCTCACGCCCTCGATCGCCGCGGCCTCGTCGTGCGCGAGCTTCTCGATCGCGCAGAGCACGAACGCGTTGCGGCGCTTCTCGCTCAGCGCGGAGAGCGCCTCGTAGAAGCGCGTCATCGCGCGCCGATCGGACAGCGCACGCTCGGGATCGCCGCCCTGCCCTTCGCGATCGATCTCCGCGACGAGCTCGATGTGCGCGCGCGTGGCGCGGCGCTTCGCGAGCTCGCGTGCCGTGGTCCTCAGCACGATGCGATGCGCGTAGGTGCGCACGCTCGAGTCCCCGCGGAAGCGCTCGAGCGCGACGACGAGCTCGATCATCGACTCCTGCACGAGATCGTCGAGGTCGGCGCGGGGCCCCGCGTAGCGCGCGATCCAGCGGCGCGCGTCGGCGAGCAGATCGCGCAGCACCTGCTCGTCGACGCTCTCGCGCGCCTCGTCGCGCGCAGGCCGGCGAAACGGCCACATCGGTCCCACGCTTGCGCGGTCATCGCGTGCGCGGGTGCGGCGCGCGTCACGTCGAGCACGCGCACCTCCGCCGGCGCGAGTACGCCGCTCGGGAACACGACCCACGCGACGTGCGTCGCGCCCGACGCGCGCGCCGCGTCGCGCATCGCGCTCACCGTCGGCTCGTCGTCCTCGAGCGCCGCGCCTTCGATCATCGTCGCGCGCCCCGCGAGCTCGAGGCGCAACGCCGACGTCATCTCCGCGCCGCGCTCCGCTGGCCATCGCACCAGCACCACGCGCTCGTCGGCGCGCGCCGTCGTGGTCGCCATCAGCGCGAACAGCAGCGCGCCCAACGTCGTCACCCGAGCCATGTCTCTGCCCGACCTCAGTGGGGCCGGCGCGGCAGAGTGGGACATGGCTCGGGCGCGTCGTCCGCGCTCACTGCACCAGGAACGTCACCTTCGCCGCGTACGAGCCGGGATCGGGCATCGTCAGCCCGCGCACCGCGTCGACGACGCAGTCCACCGACTCGAGCGTCTGCGCATCCGGCGCGCTCGCGCCGGCCGCGAGCACACGCCCGCCCGGCGCGACGTACGCCGTCACGCGGACCCCGCTCACGCCGCAGCGCGACGCGAGATCCGGCGCGCCGCTCATCAGCGCCTGGCCCACGTGCGTCGCTTCCCAGCTCGTCGGCGGGCGCACGTCCTCGGGTGGATCGAACGCGAAGCCCCACGTGAACTCGGCCTCGCCGCCGTGCGGGCGCGGGAAGCGCGCGCGACGCGCCACGTCGAGCACGCAGCGCTCGGCCTGGCGATCGCCGATCGTCGTCTGGCTCGGGTACACCCACGCGACGGTGCCGTCGGTGTGGATGCGGAACGCGAGGCGCACGTCGCCGCCGAGGAACTCGACCTCGCTCAGCCGCGGCGCGAGGCAGCGCATGAACGCGTCCATGCGCGGCTGGAGGGCGTTGTCGACCTGGTCGGGGCGGATCGTGCCCAGCAGACCGGTGATCTCGCTGCCGTCGTCGCGCTCGGCGGGACGCTCGGCGCCCACCGTCGCGTCGCCGCGCGCCGCGGTCTGCGTCGGCTCCGACGAGCCGCATGCCACGAGACCGAGTGCCACCACGGCCCCGATCGCCGAACGCCCCACCCAGAGTCGATCCATCCGCCCGCTCCCTTTCCTGCGTCACTGCAACGGGGACGCGGGGGCTCGATGGCCGCCCCCGTGTCTCCGCTTCACGCCTTCAGCGCGTTCGCCGCGATGACGATCCGCTGGATCTCGCTCGTGCCCTCGTAGATCTCGGTGATGCGCGCATCGCGGTAGTGGCGCTCGACATCGTACTCGGTCGAGTAGCCGTACCCGCCATGGATCTGGATGGCCTTGTGAGCGATCTTCGTCGCCGCCTCGGACGCGAAGAGCTTCGCCATCGCCGACTGCTGCGAGTGACGCACGCCCTGGTCCTTCATCCACGCCGCGCGGTGGGTGAGGAGGCGCGCCGCGTCCAGCTCGGTCGCCATGTCGGCGATCATGAACTGGATCGCCTGCTTGTTCGCGATCGGCTCGCCGAACGCCTTGCGCACCTTGCTGTACTCGACGGCCTTCTCGAACGCGGCGCGCGCGATGCCGAGCGCCTGCGACGCGATGCCGATGCGGCCACCGTCGAGCGTCGACATCGCGATCTTGAAGCCCATGCCGGGCTCACCGAGCATCTGCGCCTTCGGCACCTTCACGTTCTCGAAGAACACGGTGCACGAGTGCGCGGCGTGGATCCCGAGCTTGTGATCGCGCGGGTTCAGCGTGAAGCCCGGCGTGCCCTTCGGGATGATCAGCGAGACGGTGCCGCGCGCGCCGAGCGAGCGATCGTGCGCGGCGAACAGCAGGATCACGTCGGCGGCCGGGCCGTTGGTGATCCAGTTCTTCGCGCCGTTGACGATCCAGTGATCGCCCTTGTCCTCCGCGACGGTCTCCATGTGCGACGCGTCGCTGCCGCTCGCGGGCTCGGTGAGGCCGAAGCAGCCGAGCAGCTTTCCGCTCGCGAGGGGCGCGAGGAACTCCTTCTTCTGCGCCTCGCTGCCGAACTTGTAGAGCGGGTCGCAGACGAGCGAGTTGTTCACCGACATGATCACGCCGGTGCTCGCGCACGCGCGCGAGATCTCCTCGATCGCGAGCGCGTACGAGACGTTGTCGAAGCCCGCGCCGCCGTACTGCTCCGGGATCGCGACGCCCATCAGCCCGAGCTCGGCCATGCGCGCGACGAGCTCGGTGGGCCAGCGCCCTTCCTTGTCGAGCTCGCGAGCCTTGGGCTCGACCTCGCGAGTCGCGAAGTCGCGCGCCAGCTGCAGGACCATCTTCTGTTCTTCGGTGAGCTCGAGCTGCATGGGGCGCGAACGTAGCGGGCGGGCTGGGATCTCGGCAAGGTGACGCAGCGCGGCACGAGAGCCGACCAGCCGGCGCCGGCCACGACCACCGTGTCGTGCCCTCGACCACGTCCTCGACGTGGTCGTGGTCGTGAGCGTGGTCGTGGTCGTGAACGGCCGACCACGACGCGAACGGCCGACCACGACCACGACCACGTCCGTGTCCATGTCGAGGACAGGACATGGGTGACAGGTCGCGTGGCGTGAACGGCCGTCGCGGTCAGCCGCTCAGAGCTCGCAGCCGTCGAACACGCGCGCCGCGACGCCCGCGATCCCCGCCACCCCGCGCGCCGGTGCCGCGCCCGCCGCACCCGCCGCGCCCTCTTCGAGCTCGCCGAGATCGAGACCATCGACATCGCTCTCACAGAGCAGCGCCGCGATGCTCGATCCGCCCGGACCGCCCGCGCCGGATCCCCCGATGCCACCCGCCTGGCCCGGGCCTCCCGCACCGCCCGCATGGCCGCCCGCGCCGGCTTCTCCGCCTGCGCCCGCATCGCCGCCCAAACCGCCCGCGGCACCGGCGCCGCCGGCCGCGCCGTCGCCGCTCGTGAACGAGCATCCCGGCACCGCGATCGCCGAGCCGCTCACGAAGAGCGCGAACGAGCTCCCGCCGGCACGACCCCCACCGCCGCCGAGGCCGCCGCAGCCGCCCGATCCACCGCCGCCACCGCCGCCGCCGGTCCGCCCGTAGCCGATCGCGTCGCAGCCCGAGCCACCGCCGCCACCGCCCGATCCGCCGACGCCCGCCGCGCCGTCGTTGCCTGCGAACCCCGCGCGCGGCGCCCACGCTCCGTCGACCACCGAGCCGCGCACCGTCGGCGCGCTCGCGGCGTCGCCGTTCGCTGCGGGCTCGGTCGCGCAGGCGCTCCCCTGACCGCCGGGATCGCCGTCGTGATCGACGGGCGCCGCGCAGCTGCACGAGTCGCCCGCGGTGCCGCCGCCGCAGCTCGTCAGCGAGGGCGGCGAGCCGCCGGACTGCGCGTCGTCGGGACCGGTGCCGCATCCCGCGAGGTCGTCGCCACCGCCCGATCCTCCGTCCCCGCCGCGCGTGCGATCGAGCGTGATCCCGCCGCAGATCGTGACCGCCCCGAGCCCGCCGGGCTGCGGATTGCCGTTCGCCTTCGTGCCGTCGGTGCCGCGACCGCCCTGCACACCGTCGTCGCCGTCGGTGCCCGCGAGCCCGTCGTCGCCGGGCGATCCCGCGCCCGCCTCGACGCGCAGCTCGCGCAGCACGAGACCGCCGAGCTCGGGCAGCACCGGCGTGCTGTCCGCGACGCGCACGCCGTAGACGTCGACGTTGCGCGACTCCGCGGGCGCGGGGCCCGCGACGATCGTGAAGCCCTCGAAGACCGTCGGCGCGCTCACGCCGATCGCGACGACACCCTCGACGCGGTCGCCCTCGACGGTCGCGCTCTCGATGATCGTCTCGTTCGCGTCGTCGCGCGACCAGCGATCCTCGGCGTCGAACTGGCCGTACACCGAGGTGCCGTTCTCGATCGTCACGCGCTCGCGGTACGTGCCCTTCGAGACCGCGACCGCGTGCACGCGACCCGTCGCCGCGCCGCGCGCGACCGCGACCTCGATGCCGTGCGTGATCGTCGCGTAGGGCGCGTCCGCGGTGCCCTCGCCGGTCTCGTCGCTGCCCGTCGTCGCGACGTAGATGCAGTACGCCTGGCGCCCGAACTCGTCCTCGAAGAACGCGTAGTCGGGGTTGCATCGCTGCGGCAGCAGCTCGCCCGCGTCGCCGCTCCACGCGTCGGGCTGGTCGTCGCGGCCCGCGTCGATCTGCCCGTTGCCTCCGCCGGAGTCGATGCCGTCGCCGCCTGGACCCGCGTCCGGCGCGCGGCCGCTCCCGCCGTCCGCACATCCCGCCACCGTGCTCGCGAGCACCCCGAAGCCGACCGCGAGCAGCCCTGCGACCCTCGAGACCACGTGCATGATCACCCCAAGAAAAGAGCCCCGCCCGAAGAATGCTTGCGCATTACAACAAATCGCGCGCGCATGGAACAGGCGTCGCGCACGATTCACGTGCGAGGGGGCGACCCGGGGTGATTTCGGGTCAGACGAAGAGCTTCCGCTCGACGGCGGCCGCGCGCAGCTCCGCGCGGAAGTCGGGGTGCGCGATCGAGATCAGCATGTCCGCGCGCTCGCGCAGCGAGCGGCCGCGCAGGTTCACCGCGCCGTGCTCGGTGACGACCCACTGCACGTGACCGCGCGTGGTCACCACGCCCGAGCCCGGCGACAGGCGCGGCACGATCCGCGAGAGCGTCCCGTTCTTCGCCGTCGAGGGCAGCGCGATGAACGCCTTGCCGCCCGGGCTCTGCACGGCCCCGCGGACGAAGTCCATCTGCCCGCCGATGCCGCTCCAGATGCGATCGCCGATCGAGTCCGCGCACACCTGACCGGTCAGATCGATCGCGATCGCCGAGTTGATCGCCATCATCGCGTGCTGCGACGCGATCTCGACCGCGTCGTTCACCACGTCGCTCGGGTGGAACTCGATCGACGCGTTGTGATCGCAGTGCTCGTAGAGCGCGCGCGAGCCCATCGCGAACGACGTGACGACGCGGTTCTTGAAGCGCGTCTTGCGCGCGCCGGTCACCGCGCCGCTCTTCACGAGGCGCAGCACTCCGTCGCTGAACATCTCGGTGTGGATGCCGAGATCGCTGCGCGAGTGCAGCGCATCGAGCACCGCATCGGGGATCGATCCGATCCCCATCTGCAGCGTCGCGCCGTCGGGGATCTGCGCGGCGACCAGCGCGCCGATCGCGCGCTCGACGGGGCCCGGGGGCTCGTCGTGGTGCTCGGGCAGCGCGCGATCGACGTGCACCGCGAGCGTGATGCGATCGACGTGCACCGCCGAGTTCCCGTCGGTGCGCGGCACCTGCTCGTTGATCTCCGCGATCACGACGCGCGCGTGGTCGACCGCGGCGCGCGCGCACGCGACCGAGGTCCCGAGGCGACAGTAGCCGTGACGGTTCGGCGGCGAGACCTGCACCATCGCGACGTCGAGCGGCAGCGTGCCGTCGCGGAAGAGCGAGGGCACCTCCGAGAGGAACACCGGCGTGAAGTCGGCGCGCCCCGACTGCACCGCCTCGCGCACGTTCGCGCCCACGAAGAGCGCGTTGTGCCGCACGTGCCCGACCATGTCCGGCGCGACGTAGGGCGCGGGCGCGTTCGTGTGGAGGTGCACGACCTCCACGTCGCGCAGCGCGCGCGCGCGCTCGGTCATCGCGTGGATGAGCGAGACCGGCGCCATCGCGGCCTCGTGGAGATAGACGCGATGGCCGCTCTCGATCGGAGCGACCGCCTCTTCGGGAGTGGACACGACGCGCATGTGCAGAGGTCTCGTACGCGCGGACCTCGATCCCGCAAGCTACGACGCGCGCATGTTGGACCAACCTCACGCGGACGCGTTCGCACGCGAGTGGATCGAAGCGTGGAACGCGCAGGACCTCGACCGCATCCTCGCGCACTGGGCGGACGAGTGCGTGTTCGCATCGCCGCGCATCGTGACGGTGATGGGCGACCCGAGCGGCACCGTGCGCGGCAAGGAGGCGCTGCGCGCGTACTGGTCGAGAGCGCTCGCGAGCGCGCCGCAGCTGCGCTTCGAGCTCGACGCGGTGTACGTGGGCGTCGACTGCGTCGTCATCGGCTATCGCAACCACCGCGGACAGCGCTGCGCGGAGTGGCTGCGGCTCGACGGTGAAGGACGCGCGGTGGAGGGCCGCGCGTCGTACGCGGGGTGACGCGCGGCGCTTGACGCCTTCGCGCGTTTTCGCTAACTGTTCGGGCCCACGCGGGCTTAGCTCAGTTGGTAGAGCGTCAGCTTCCCAAGCTGAATGTCGTGGGTTCGAATCCCATAGCCCGCTCAGACACTCGCAGCAGTCGGTTCCGGGAATCACAGCACGTCGGCCGGTCGAGGAGCTCCTCGGCCGGCCGATTCGCTTCCGTCGCTCGCTCGAGCGCCGACGCCCGTCGCGTCGTCCTCGTCCTCGCGAGCGCGGCGAGCGATGTCTCGTTTCCGCCGCACCTCGGCCGCGCGACCTCGCGGCGCGATAGCCCGTCGAGGGAAAGTGCTGCGCGTTGACGCGGAACTTACGTCGAGGGTTGATGCGCCACGCCCTCGTCGCCGGCGTCTTGTTGCTCGCCGCGTGCTCCCCTGAACCACGGCTCGCGTGCGCACCGGGCGAGACCCGCGTCTGCGCATGCCCGCACGGAGGCGCAGGCGCGCGCGTCTGCGACGGACACGTGTTCGGAGACTGCATCTGCGATCGCGCGCTGTCCGCGAGCGTTCCCGTCCACGTGGGCGCGAACGACGCCGGGCCGCGCGCGGACGCGAGCTCGTCGCGCGACGCGGGCGTCGAGGTCGACGCTGCGCTCGTCGGCGACGACGCAGCGATCGATCACGACGCATCGATCGACTGAGCCGCTGCGTCTCCGTGAGGACCGACCTCCGGGGACCCGCGCGGAGCAGCGTGCGACGTCGCGCGCGACAATTCCGCCACACGCGCGGCGCATCGCACCGGCGCGCGGTTGCGCCGTGGCGAGATCCACGACGACAGCGAAGGCATGACCGTTGCTGACCGCGGTGGCGGAGCACGGACGCGCTGCTCGGCGCGTTCGTTTTCGCGACGCCGGGACCGCGCGAGGCCGAGGTCCCTCTGGAAGGGAGAGCCCGCGCATGATCGCCACCGCCGAGGGCCGCGCGGCGCCGCCGCAGCGCAGTGGTCCGTTCCCGCACGCAGCGAGCTCGCCGGTCGCGCACGTGGAGCGCTCGCTCGAGCCCTGATCACGTCGGAGGAGAGATCATGCCCGCTCGAGCCTTCTCGTCGATCCCACCCGCTCCCTCCGGCGCGAACGTACGCCGGCGCACGTCCACGTCCGGCACGATGCCGCGCGTGCAAGGGCGCGCCGCGCTCGTCGACATGACGATGCTCGTCGTCGACGGTCATCCCGACACGCGCGACATGGTCGTCGAGTACGCCGATCTCTGCGGCGCGAAGGTGATCTCGACCGGCACCGCCGCGGAGGCGCTCGTCGTGCTCGGCGCGTTCCGCGTCGACGTGGTGGTCGTCCAAGCGGCCACCCTCGAGCCCGAGGATCCCGGGCTCGCGCTCGTCGCTCGGATGCAGATGCACCCGGCGTGGCGCGTGGTGCCGTGCGTCTTCGTGAGCCCCGACGCGCCGCCGCGCTCGCTCGTCGCCGGGCTGCGCCGCGTCGTGCTGCTGCGCCAGCCGATCGAGCTCGACGCGATCGTCCGTGCGGCGATCGACGTCGGCGCGGCGTGACGTGCGTCGCGATCAGCCGGGGTCGATCGTGACCGGAAGGTCTTCGCGCAGGCGATAGCCGCGGTCGCCGGTGCGGATCGCGTCGCGGAGGCCGAGCCGGCGCAGCGTCGCGATCGCGACGTTCATGCGGTTCTCGAGGAGGCGCTCGCCGAGGCGCGCGTCCTCGGGCCAGAGCCGCTCGACGAGGGTTGCGCGCGCAACCGTCACGCCCGGCTCGCTCACGCGCGCTTCGGCGAGCACGGCGAGCGTGCGGCGCAGCACCGGGCGCGACTCGAGGTCGATCGGGCGCGAGCCCTCGAGCGAGAACCACCGACCGTCGTGCGCGATCACGAGGCCGGGCGTGGGCTCGATGCGCGGCAGCTTCGACGCGGCCTCGCCGACGATCGCGCGGCGCGCGAGCGCGCACGCGACGCGCAGATCGGCCCAGTGCGCGGCGACCGAGCCGCGCTCGATCTCCGCGAGCACGTCGCGCGCGTCGTCGACCGACGCGCCCTCGGTGACCGCGAGCACCTGCTCGAGCACGCGCAGCAGCTCGACGCCGTACGCGGGGCCGACGCCCTCCTGCATGAGCGTGCGCGCCTGGGCGAACGCCGCGCGCGCCTCGGTGGGGCGCCCTGCGAGCGCCTCCGCCGCGGCGAGGAACGCCGAGAACGTGATGCGCGCGTGACGGTTGCCGACGTCCTCGAGCACCAGGTCGGCCTCGACGAGCTCGCGCGCCGCGGGACGCGGATGACCGCGCACGAGGTGCACCACGCCGACCGAGCCATGCACCATCGCGCGCGCCACGCGAGAGCCGCGCGCCATCGCGACCTCGCGCGCACGACCGAGGCAGTGCAGCGCGTGGAGCGGGCGTCCCGCGTCGACCTCGAGCATCGAGAGGTAGAGCAGCGCGCGGCACTCGTTCTCGCCCTCGCCGCGCTCGCGCTCGAGCGTGATCGCGCTCTCGAGCACGCGCCGCCCTTCGTCGTGCACGCCGCGCTCGACGAGGACGATCCCGAGCTGCGCTTGCGCGCGGCCGAGCACGTCCTTCGAGCCGATGCGCTCGGCGAGCAGGATCGCCCGTCGCGCATGGCGCGCGGCGTCGGGCGCGAGCTCGTGCGATCCGATCGCGGCGAGCCCGACGTGCGCGAGCGCCTCGAGCGCGACGAGCTCGTTCGACGCCGCGATCGCGCGCGCGTCCTCGGTGTGCGCGCGCGCGACGGCCCACTCGCTGCGACCGAACGCGATGCGGCCGCGCTCGAGCGCGATGCGCGCTCGCAGCTCGGGGGACGCGCCGTCGCCGGCGCACGCGCTCGCGCGATCCGCCGCGGACTGCGCGCGCGCGATGCGGCCGTGGGCCCACGCGTCGATCGCGACGTGCAGCCAGATCTCGGCCGCGCGCGCGCCACCGAGCGCGTTCGCGGAGGCGGCGGCGACGTCGTACGCGCGCGTCCGCGCTTCCTCGCCTCGCGCGATCGAGAGCGCCGCGAGCGCGCACTCCGAGGCGAGCGCCGGCTGCTTCGCGACGGCGCGGGCCCCGCGCTCGAGCAGCTTCGTGAAGAGCGCGTCGGCGCGCGCCGCGAGCTTCGGCGTCGGTGCGTCGCGCCCTGCGAGCACCGCCTCGCGGAGCACGGGCGCGAGCTTCGCGGCCTCGCGCACCGCCTCCGTGACGTCGGCGGAACGGCGCGCGGCGGACGGCGACGCGCCTCGCGAGCGCGAGCGAGAGGGCGCGGCGGCGGGACGACGTGCCATCGAGCAGGCTCCAGCTTCCCACGCGTGCGCGCGCGCGACCAGCACGGCCGAGGGTGAGACGGAGATTAAATCGACGGGTGGACGCTCTTCTATCATGCCCTCCTGGCGTGCTCGCGCTTCGATCTCCGTCGATGCGGTACCTCCACTCCTTCTCTTCGATCGCGTTCCTCCTGCTCGCGGCGTGTGGATCGGAGACGCGCAGCGACGTGACGGACGCGGGCACGAACGACGCGCACGTGCCCGGCGACGCGGGCGGCCACACGCCCGACGCCGGCCCGGGGCCGCGCGCGCGCTGCGAGCCCGCGTCGCTGCCGGACGCGCTCGACGCGGCACGATGGGACGAGCGCTTCTCGATCGCGGGCTTCACCGGGCACGACGGGTTCGCGCCCGCGGTGCACGACTTCGCGATCGACGCGGACGGCGACCTGCTCGCGACCGGCCGCTTCCAGTACGCGAACGGCGAGCACGTCACGCCGCTGATGCGCTTCGCCGACGGCGCGTGGACGCCGGCGCGCACCACGTGGGAGGTGCCGCCGACGCTGTCGGGCTTCGCCGCGATCGCGGTCGACGCGGAGAGCGGCGCCCTCGCGCTCGCCACGCACGACGTCTTCCAGGAGCGTCGCACCGAGATCTGGGTCGACACCGGCACCGGGCTTCGCGTGATCGCGCACGTGATCGGCGTGGTGCGCACGCTGGCGTGGGCGAACGGCACGCTCTGGGCCGCGGGCCCGATGACGATCGACGAGGGCGACGTCGACAACGTCGCGATCTGGAGCGGCACGACGTGGTCGACCGCGCCCGGCGGTGCGACCGACGGAGCGGCGTACGAGCTGCTCGTCGAGCGCGTCGGTGACCGCGATCACGTGATCGTCGGGGGCGCGTTCGAGTCGATCGGCGGCGTGTCGGCGCGACGCGTCGCGGAGTGGAACGGGACGTCGTGGCGCGGCTACGACCTCGCGCTCGGCAACGTGTACGCGCTCGCGCGTGACGCGGACGGCGTGCTGCACGCGGGCGGGATGCTCTTCGGCGGCGAGCCTGGAGAGCCGGGCGGTCTGCTGCGCTGGAACGGAAGCGCGTGGGAGATGGTCGCGGGCGGGCTCTCGAACCCGACGTTCACCGGCGTGGTGTCGGACATCGCGCGCGTCGGTGATGGGCTCTTCGTCGCCGGGTGCTTCACGCACGGGCTCGTCGCGCCGGAGGGCGCCGAGGTTCGCGCGCGCGGGCTCGTGCGCTGGCAGGACGGCGCGTGGACCGCGCTCGACGACGGCACCGCGGGCGTGGGCTCGTCGTGGTTCCACTCGCTCTCGTGCGGCGACGAAGGGCCGCTCTCCGTGTTCGAGATGGAGTACCAGCGCTGGGCGGTGCACGGCGATCGCGTGTTCCTCGCGGGATCGTTCGCGGGCGTCGGCGGTGTCGCGTCGCAGACGATCATCGCGCGCCAGGCCGACGCCTGGGTCGCGCAGGGCGACGCGGGCGCGGGGCTCGCGGGATCGATCGATGCGCTCGCGGTCGGCGGGCCCGAGTGCGAGGTGCACGGGCTCGGATCGATCACCCACGCGAGCGGTGCGGCGGTGGACGCGAGCGTGGTGCGCTGGGACGGCGATGCGTGGACGACGCTCGGACCGCGGCTCGGACAGGACGTGTACTGCCCCGCGATCGAGGTGATGGACGACGGCGCGGTGATCGTCGGATGCGCCGAGACCATGCCCGAGGGCCCCACGCCGCTCGGGCGACTCTTGCGCCTCGATCGAGGCACGTGGACGCCGATCGATCTCGGCGAGCTCGGCCCGGTGCAGGATCTCGCGCGCGACTCCGAAGGTCGGCTGTGGATCGTCGGCGGCGCGGAGACGGGCTACGTCGCGCGGTGGGACGGCACGACGGTGCAGACGATCGCCGACGACGCGAACGCGCTCGTGTACCGCGTCGACGTCGGACCGGACGCGAGCGGGCGCGAGATCGTGGTCGTCGGCGGCGGTTTCTTCGAGATCGGCGGGATCGACGCGACGCGCATCGCGCGGTGGGACGGCGCGGCCTGGAGCGCGTTCGAGCCGGGCCTGCCGTCGACGCCGATGGCGATCGAGATCGCGGGCGACGTGGTGTGGGCGAGCACTGCCGCGGAGGGCGGCGACTACTACGCGCTCGCGCACTGGAACGGGACGCGCTGGACCGACGTCGCGACCGCGGCGAACGGCGTCGACCCCGAGACGTTCTCGGTGGGATCGATCGTCGCGCGCGATGGGCTGGTGATCGCGGCGGGCTCGATCCTCGTGGGCGGCGAGACGGCGCGGCCGCGCAGCGTGTACGTGTGGGACGGCGAGCGCTTCGAGCCGCTCGGCGGCGGCGTGGGCGCGATGCAAGTCGCGTCGATGGCGCTGACCGACGACGCGCTCTGGCTCGGTGGCGCGATCGCCGTCGCGGGCGAGGACGACGAGGAGATCTCGACGGTCGGCGTCGCGCGCCGCGTGTGGAGCGAGTGATCAGCGCGACGGGCGCTCGATCGCGGTGACGATCGGCTCGTCGGAGCACGCCCGAGCGCGCGCGATCGCATCACGCGCGGCGGCGTGATCGCCGCGCTCCTGGTGCACGCGAGCGAGGACGAGGTGAGCGCGTGCGAGCGCCGCGGGCGAGAGCTCGATGCGCGCCGGCGCGAGCAGGAGCGGGACCTCACCGATCCAATCGACCGGAACGGACGGCGGCGCGAGCGCGCGCTTCGCGTCGACGAGCGCGCCCTCGAGATCGCCGAGCTCGAGCCGCACCACGGCACGCGTGAGGCGCTGGCTCGGCTCGTCGTCGAGCTCGACGGCGCGGTCGGCATCGCGCAGCGCGCGCTCGAGGTCGCCCTCGTCGAGCGCGATGCGCGCACGCTGATCGAGCGCGAACGCGAGCGGATAGCGCGCGTACTCCTCCCTCGACGCGTGCACGGGCGCGGCGAGGTCGGCCTCGAGCGAGGCGATCACCCGCGTCCAGTCCGTCGGCATCGGTCGAAGCTCGACGACGTCGGGGATCACGGCCGCGCGAGCGCGCCAGTGATCGGGCGCGAGCACGCGCGCGAGCTGCGCGGCGCTCGCGACGTGGCCGAGCGCCCGAGAGAGCCGCGCAACTTCGACGCGTGGTGCATCGAAGTCGCCGACCCAGATTCGCGCGAGGCGAGCGGCCTGGAGGAGATCGGTGCGGATCGGACCGATCGCCCGCTCGGCAGCGGCATCCTCGTGCGGCGCGAACGGTCCGACGGCGGGGAACGCGACACGCACCTGCACACGGTCGTCGCGACGCTCGACGCCCACGTGCGCCGGAATGAGACACCGGTGCGCCCATCCCGCCGCATGGATCCGGCCGAGCACCTCGAGGAGCTGGAGCAAGCACTCGATCGCGTCGGACGCGCCGAGCGTCGACGTCGGCGGCGTCGCCTCGACGACGAGCGGATCCGTCGCGAGCACGCGCAGGAACGCTGGGCTCGCCAGGCGCGCTGCGACCTCCGCCACTTGCAGGCGTCGCACGTGAGCGCGCCGATCGAACGCCAGTCGGTCGCGCCCGAGCGGCTGCGGGTCGTGGATGCACGATCCATCCGGGTACGCGATGCGAACGTGCAGCCCGGTGCGCGCGTCGCGCGCCTCGGCCCAGCCGGCGCGCAGCGGTTGCACCCCTTCGAGCCACTCGGGCCAAGGCTCGTTCACGATCGCCCCCGTGCGCGCGCGACGACCGCGACGACGATGACGAGCGCGCCGATCGCCGCGACGACCTCGAAGGGCCGAGGAGTCGGGAGCGGCGCCTCGTCCCAATCGGGCCCAGGACGGGACGGACCTGGGATCGCATCCGCGTGGGCGCGGACGGAGAGCGACGACGCGAGCGCGATCGTCGCGATCAGAAGTGCGCGGTGCAGCGGCACGCGCGCGAGTGTACGTGGGATCAGGCGGCGCCCAACGGTCTCGAGACGAGCTCCACCATCGCCTCGACCTCGCGCTCGCCGACGAGCTTGACGAGGTCCGGAGCGCGGTCGCGCAGCATTCGCGCGAGCCTCTCTCGACCGAAGAACGGGGCCGCCTCGTGCGCCATCGCGTGCAGCTTCCGCCTTGCAGCGATGCGTCGAGAAAGGTCGCGCTTCTTCATTCGTGGCGCGAGGTTGTAGTCGCGCGCGCGAAGGGCGCAAGGCTGACACGCGTGGTGGTGTCGATCCGCCTCCGACATGTCACGGCCATGCGACGAGCACGTCCGGGACGTGCTCCGCGTCGACCCGCAGCTCGCACATCGCGCTCGGCGCGCCGTGATGACGCGCCAGCGCCCGCGCGATCCGCTCGAAGAACGGGTAGAGCTCGGCGCGCTCGGCGTGCAATCGCTGCGCGTACGCCCGCGCCTGGGCCCACGCGTCGCCGCCTTTCCGAGGATCGTTCGCGCGCGCCGCGGCCTCCGACTTCTTGAGCTCGATCACGGTCCAGCGGCCGCGCGACGGATCGACCGCGAGCAGATCGATCTTCGTCCGGTCCGCGAAGCGCCACTCCTGGTGCACGAAGAAGACGCCCGGCCACGGCAGTGAGAGATCGCCCGCGAGCGCTCCCGCGATCAGCGCCAGCGCGTGTCGCTCCTCGATGCTCGGCCGCGCGAGCGTCGCGCGCTTCGCCTCGTAGCCCGCGAGCGCGCGCTCGACGTGCGCCGTCGAGGGCGGCAGTCGCGCGACGACGTGATCGTCGCGATCACGACCTCCGACGCCGATCATGCTCGCGCACGAGCCGTCGAGCGCGAGCACCACGAGCCCGCGCTCCGTCGGCCGCAGATACACGCCGCCGGGGATGCGCGCGTAGGCCGCGCGCGTCGCGAGGTAGTCGTCCCCGCGCTCCAGCTCCTCGACCGCTCTTCTGTGTCCGTCTCGCATCGTGTTTTGGCCAGGTCCGAGCGCCGTAATCGTACTGCAGCCGTGTGGCCGGAACTCTTGCTCACGAAAACATTGGTGTGAGCACGTTTAACCGGTGCCGGTATTGACGAGCCCCCGGCCCGGCCAGTACTCGCGCTCTCGGCCGTGGGGGTGTGGGCCCGGGGCGCGGCCGAGAGGAGTCGTCATGCTGGATCGACCGACCGATTGGCCTCTGCCCGGACCGATCGACCTCGACCTTCACGACCTTCCACACGCGTCGTCGACGACCGAGTGGTGGTACGTCAACAGCCACCTCGAGGTCGCGGGCGGGCGGCGACTGGCGCTCTTCGCGTCGTTCTTCCGCATCCTCAGCGGCGTCGACGAACGCACGAAGGAGCGCCAGCACGCGCACTCGCTCACGTGGGCGATCGTCGATCTCGACCGCGGCGAGTACGTCGCGGACTCGCTCGTCGACAAGCAGGCGCCGCGCATCGGGCTCGAGAAGCTCGAGCGCGGCGAGGGCACGCGCGATCCGCGCCTGCGCCGCGCGATCCGCGAGGTGCTCGTGAAGGGCGAGGTGCCGCTCCCGGATCGCATGTTCGAGGGCGACGTGACCGTCGCGACGCGCCGGCTGGAGCTCGACTACGACGGCCAGCGCTTCGTGAAGCACGACGACGGCACGTACTCGCTCTCGCTGCGTCACACCGATCGCGCGGTCGGGTGCGATCTGCGGTTCCGCCTCGACAAGCCGGTGGTGCGCCACGGCGACGACGGCGTCGTCCGCGGGCCCGGCGGCGAGGACATGTTCTACTACTTCTGTCCGCGCGCGACGGTCACCGGGACGCTCGTGCTCGACGGACAGCACGTCGCGGTCGAGCGCGCGATCGGCTGGTACGACCACGAGTTCGGCGGTCATCGCGAGAAGGACGACGAGGAAGACGAGACGCCGCGCGAGGTCGCGTGGAACTGGGTCTCGCTGCAGCTCGAGGGCGGCATCGAGCTCTCGGCGTACGACCTCTTCGATCTCGCGCGCGAGGGCGAGAAGCGGCTCGAGGGACGCGCGAAGATCATCGGGCGCGACGGACGCGTCGCGACGCACGAGGCGTTCACGCTCGAAGCGAGCGGGCGCTTCGTGTCGACGCGCACGTTCAACGAGTATCCGACCGCGTGGCGCCTGCGCGCGCCCGACGCGCGCGTCGATCTCGAGCTGGTCGCGCCGGTCGACGATCAGGAGTTCATCACGGTCCTCTCGGAGCCGGCGTTCTGGGAAGGGCGCGTCGAGGTCCGCGGGACGATCGCCGGTGAAGCGGTGCGCGGCGTGGGCTTCGTCGAGCGCAGCGGCTTCTCGCACATCGACACGCTCGACGAGTTCTTCTCCGCGGTCGGCACGGAGACGCGGCGCAGCGTGCACTCGGTCATGCCGCTCGAGCCGTCGTTCGCGGAGATGCGCGAGCTGATCGCGTCGCGCGAGCGCGAGCAGTACATGCGCGGCGTCGACGTGCAGCTCGTCGCCGACTACCTCACGAAGCCGATCCGCGAGATCGTCGATCGCGGCGGCAAGTCGTGGCGCTCGTACGCGGCGCTCGCGTGCTGCGACGTGGTCGGCGGCGACTCGCGCAAGTACGTGCGCTGGCTCGCGATGCCCGAGCTGATGCACACCGGATCGCTGATCGTCGACGACGTGCAGGATCGCTCGGAGGTGCGGCGCGGCGGGCCGACGTGCCACGCGGTCCACGGCGACGCGATCGCGATCAACTCGGGCACCGCGGCGTACTTCCTCGGGCAGAAGCTGCTGCGCGACGAGGCGATGTCGTCGGCGCGGCAGGTGCGCATCTACGACCTCTACTTCGAGGCGCTGCGCGCGGGCCACGGCGGACAGGCGCTCGACCTCGCGGGCCTGCACCAGTTCGTGCCGGCCGCGGTCGAGTCGGGCGACAGCGCGGATCTCGAGGAGCGCGTGCTCGCGATCCATCGGCTGAAGACCGCGGCGCCGGCGGCCGCGCTCGCGCGGATGGGCGCGCTCGCGGGCCAGGGCACCGAGGCGCAGATCGAGGCGGTCGGCGGGTTCTTCGAGGCGCTCGGGCTCGCGTTCCAGATCGTCGACGACGTGCTCAACCTCGAGGGCTTCCGCGGTGACCTGAAGACGCGCGGCGAGGACGTGATGCACGGCAAGGTCACCCTGCCCTTTGCGAAGGCGATGTCGCTGCTCGGGCGCGAGGAGCGCGTCGAGCTGTTCCGCATCGTCGCGTCGAAGCCGAGCGACACGAAGCTCGTCGCGCGCGCGGTGGAGATGATGGCGAGCTCGGGCGCGATCGCGGCGTGCAAGCAGCAGGCGCGTGACCTCGTCGAGGACGCGTGGGCGCGCTTCGATCCGCTCGTCGAGGCGTCCCTCGTGAAGGTCATGCTCCGCGGCTTCGGCTGGTACGTCCTGGAGCGCCATTATTGAGTTCTCCGGTCGTGCACACCGTGAGGCTTCGGTGTGCACGTTCGCGCAAGGGCGCGCTGGCGCGCGCTCGCGCTCACAGCAGTTTCGTCTGCGTCCCGACGAGCGGGCCGCTCGTGGTGGGGTGGCTTCGCGGTGGGCGATCTCGATCCCCGCAGATCCGTTCGGCGGCCCCTCGGACCGTTCGGGGGCGGTTGGCGACGGGTCGGCCGAATCGGCGTGACCGCGTGTTGCGCGCGGACGGGCCTGCTCTCACGCCTTCGGGGTGAGCGGTGCGGCGATGCAGAGCGCAGTGGTCGACCGAGCGCGGTCGATCGACGACGTGGCGCGCGAAGCGGCGTGGAGCGCGGACGCGACGTGCGCGCTCTCCGGCACGGTGCGCGGGCTCTTGGTGCGGCGCTGGGCGGAGAACCTGCGACGCCGCTTCGGTGCCGACGCTGCCGACCGCGTGAAGTCGCGGATGGGGACGCTGGCGCTCGAGGACGATCCGCGCGACGACGCCTGGGTGCCGGTCGCGGCGCAGCTGCGGGCGACCGAGCTCGTCGTGGAGCTCTTCCTCGACGGCGACCGCCGCGCGCTGGCGCCGATCGTGATCGACGACGCGCTGCGCAACGCGAGCACGATGTCGAAGCTCGCACTGCGCGCCGCAGGGCCGGGCGCGCTGCTCTCGCGCACCGGATCGCTCCACGGTCAGGCGTGCAGCGAGGGGCGCGCCGAGGCGATCGTGCAGGGCTCGCGCGCGCGCCTGCGCTACCTCGAGAGCCCGCTCTTCGAGCACCCGACGTGGCGCCTGCTCGCGATGATCGGCGCGTGCGGGCTCGTCGCGCTGTCGAGCCGCACACTCGTGTCGATCGAAGCGCACGACGTGGGGCCGCACGGGTTCGGCCTCGAGATCGCCTGGCGCTGAGCGAGCTACCGGCCGTCGGCGATGCGCGAGAGCACGTCGAGGAGTAGCGCGGGCAGCTCCTCGGCCTTCTTCATCGTCATCGTCTCGCCGCCGATCGACGAGACCAGCGCGTCG
The DNA here is from genome assembly GCF_000737325.1 of Sandaracinus amylolyticus. NCBI lineage: Bacteria > Pseudomonadati > Myxococcota > Polyangiales > Sandaracinaceae > Sandaracinus > Sandaracinus amylolyticus. The sequence continues at coordinate 3,480,304 of NZ_CP011125.1, read as the reverse complement.
CGGCTCTCCTTCATCACGTAGCCGTGCGCGGCGGCGATCAGCGACACGCCGTGATCGGCGATGCGTGATCCCAGCGTACGCAGCTCTTCGGGCCGCTCGCTGAACGCGAAGTCGCTCAGCACGAAGAGCACGCGCAGCGTGGCCTCGACGCCGCTCATCTCCTCCTCGACGAAGCGCAGCGCCTGATCGACGCAGGTGCCACCGCGCGCGTGGAGATCGAGCAGCTCGTCCGCGACCGCGTCGAGATCGGCCTCGTCGGCGAAGCGCTTCACGACGTGGGTGTCACTCTCGAAGAGCGCGAGGCTGACCTCGTCGGCGCGCAGCTTGCCGAGGAGCATCACGACGGCGATCGAGCACATCGCGAGGTCGGGCCCGCTCATCGAGCCCGAGATGTCGATCAGCACCGAGACCGCGGCGCGCCCGCGCACCGTCTCCGAGACGAGCAGGTCGTCGTCGCGCGCGTCGTCGAGGCGGCGTCCTTCGTCGATCACACGCTCGAGGCTCGCGTCGAGATCGAGGAGATCGAGGTCGTCGCCGGCGCGCATCGGACGGGTGCGGCTCTCCGGGATCAAGCCGCGCTCGGCGCTCGCGCCCGACTTGCCGAGCCACTCGAACGCGAGATCGATCAGCGCTTCCTTCGCGATCGCCTTGATGCGGGACTTGAGCGGATCGACGAGCGCGCCGCGGTGCGAGAACCACTGCTTGAGCAGGTTCGATCCGCCGCCGATTCCCTTGAAGCCGAGGCCCTGCATCACGAGGTCCTCGGGGAGGCGCTGCGTGGCCCCGCCGAGATCGATGGCGAGCAGCGCGGCGATCGCCTCGAGGTTCGAGCTCGCGCTCGCCGCGCCGCAGAGCTCGTCGAGCAGCGCCTGCGGGATCGACGCGATGCGATCGACGAGACGCGCGTAGCGATCGGCGTCGTGCGCGTCGCCGAGGATCATCGCGCGGAGCTGCTCGAGCGCCTGACCGATGCGGTCGTAGACCTCGTTGGGATCGATGCCGAGCAGCGTCGCGATCTCGACGAGACGCTCGAGATCGTCGGGGATGAGCGCATGCTCGAGGAGCTCGTCGAGGAGCGGCAGGAAGTGCGCGGCGACGCGCACCGTGCACGGGACCTCGGTGGCGAGCCGGCGCGCGGCCTTCACCGCCGACGTCACCTTCGTGCCCGCGAGATCGCGCGCGAGCACGACGCTCGCCGCGAGCGCGTGGGGCACCGGCGGGACCTCGTCGGACGCATCGGCGTACTCGTCCGACGCCTCCTCGCGCAGCTCGAGCACGTGCGTCTCGAGCGCGGGCTCGACCAGCGCGTGATATCGCGTCGACTCGACCGCGACGTCGACAAGCTCGCGCAGCGTCGGAGCACGACCGAGCGCGCTCGCCCACGCGTCGAGCACACGATCTTCGACGCTGTGCCCGAAGCGCTCGCGCAGCGTGCGCGCGGCGTTCATCGCGCGCCGCGGGCTCTCCTTCGCGGAGCGCGCGATCAGCGCGGCCGGAGGATCGACGTACTCTTCGAAGCCGAGCAGCAGCTCCGCGTGCTCCGCGAGATCGAGCGGGCGCGCGAGCGCGGCGCGGCGGAAGTCGCGTGCGTCGATCGCGTGCGGCGCGACGAAGCGCAGTGTCGCGCCGAGGTCGCGCGGCGATGCGCTGCTCGCGAGGTCGGCGAGGTGGGTGCGGAGCTCGCGATCACGTCCGAGCCCCGCGAGGAACCCTGCGATCTCCCAGGGATGACGCGCCTCGTGCGCGAGCAGCGTGCCGAACCCGGCGTTGCACGCGTGCAGCACGTGCGCGGGCGTGAGCGCGCCGACGTGCGCGAGGAGACGCTCGCGCACCAGCACGCGCACGTGATCGACGGTGCGCGCCGACACCGACGCCATCTCCGCCGCGCCGCCGAACAGCACGACGAGCTCGCCGAGCGCGCGCTCCTCGGGATCCGCGGACGAGTAGAGGCGCTCGAAGAGCTCGAATGGATCGCCGTCGTCGGGCTCCGTGCCGTCGTCGATCATCGACTCGAGGTCGGCGAGATCGGCGAGCGCGTCGAGATCGACGTCGAGCGCCGCGAGATCGCCGAGGATGCCCGACACCGGGTCGGCGGGCTGCGCGCTGGCGACGACCTTCGCGTCCTCGCGCACCTTCGTGGGCGACGACGCCGCGCCCGCGGTCTCGGCGCGCGGGAAGAGCAGCTCGCGCGCGACGGACTCCGCGATCGCTTGATCTTCGAAAGGCGTGGTGAGGATCGCCGCGTCGAGGTAGTCGCGCGCCGTGAGGCGCTTCGTGCGCGCGTAGCGCGCGGTGAGGAAGCGCGGGATCGCGATCGTCGCGCGCAGGCTCGGCGTGCACGCGATGCCGGCGTGACGACGGAGCCTCCGCGTGAGCTCGACCGCGAACGCGATCGGCGTCCACTCGGGTGTCTCGTCGCCGCGGAAGCGTCCCTCGTCGATCTCGCTCAACCGGTGGTCCCCAGCGTCTTCGTGAGCAGCGAGTCGAGGTAGTGCTCGAGGTTGCGCCCGGGCTTCACGCGGATCGCCTCGGAGAGGACGAGGCGCGCGGCCTGCGCGAGCAGCTTGTGATCGACCGGCTGTCCGAGGCGTCGCGCACGCTCGGCCGCGAAGCGCGCGATGCCGATGCTCGAGCGGATCGACGCGGGCGATTCGATCGCGGGATCTTCGCGCGTCTGCTCGACCATCTCGAGCACGAGCTCGATCTGTCCCGGCGCGAGCTCGTACTCGCGGCAGTGCTGCGCGACGATCTTCAGCTCGGTCGCGCGCTTCGGGTACGCGAGGCGGATCCAGACCTTGATGCGATCGCGGATCGCGCTGGGGAGCCGGCGCGTCCCGCGGTTCTCGGCCGGGTTCATCGCGGCGATCAGATAGAAGTCGTCGTGCACGCGGTACCACGCGCGCAGCGCGGGGATGTAGAGGCGACGCTCCTCGAGCGCGTCGAGCATCGTGTTGAGCACGTACTCGTCGCCGCGGTTGAGCTCGTTCGCGAGGAACACGCCGCCCTTCAGCGCGGCGAGCGTGAACGGCCCGGGCACGAACGCCTCGGGTGCGTATCCGTACTTGAACACGAGCGTCGGATCGAAGCTGCCGACGAGGTTCGCGGGGCGCACGAGATCGCTGAACGTGACCCACTCGAACGGTCGCCCGAGATCCTCGGCGAACTTGCGGCACAGCGCGGTCTTGCCCGCGCCCACCGGTCCGATCAGGCCGACGAAGAGCCCGGCGTTGTGGGCGTCGAGCATCGCGTCGTACGCCTCGCGATACTGCCCCTCGAGCACGACGCCGGACTCGCTGCGCGGATCGTCGACCTTCGCGCGCGCCAAGAGCTCCACGTGATCCACGATCAGTCCTCCGTCTCGTCGCTCGCCGTCTCGTCCTCGCCCGAGAAGAAGCGCTCGGTCGTCGTCGGCTCGACGACGCGCGGCAGCGTGAGCTTGATGCGCGCGCACGCTTCCTCGAGCTTCGCGAGCTCGTCCTTGCCGAGCACACGACGTCGCTCGAACCCGAGGCTGCGCATCAGGCTCTTGCCGTGATACGTGCGGACGAGCTCGGTGCAGTCGTAGCTCGCGCGACCACGCGCGCCGCGCTGCACGATGCGCGCGGACGCGAGCTCCTTGAGGCGCACCGCGGCGACGAGCTTCGCGAGCCACGGCCATCCCGGCTGCGCGACGAAGCGATGCGCGATCGCGGGCTCCGCATCGAGGCGCGCCTTGAGCAAGCCGAGCACGACCTTCTGCGCGCGCGCGGTCGCGACCGCGTCCGCGACCTCTTCGAACGGGCCCATGCCCGCGAGGATCTCGGGCTGCGTGAGGATCGGATCGCGCAGCCCGTCGTCGACGAAGCCGTGCAGCTCGTACCAGACGCGGTAGACCGGCGAGCGCCAGCTGCGATCGACCTCCGCGGGCGTGTCGCTCACGCGGCCTCCACGCGGCTGTGCTTGCCGTGTCGCACGACGCGAAGCCGACGTCCGGTGACGCCCTCGGTGTCGTGGTGCGTGATGAGGAGGATCTGCGGCGTGATCTCGAGCGACGCGATGCGCGCGAGCAGCGCGGCGCGGCGCGGTCGATCGAGGCCGTACGTCGGCTCGTCGAGGAGCAGGAACGGCGGAGGCCCGACCAGGCGCGCGATCGCGAGCTCGAGCGCCAGCCCGAGCAGCAGACGATGCCCGCCGCCCTGCGCCGCGCTCGCAGGCACCTCGCGGCCGATGTCGTTCGGGGTGACGAGGAGCGCGTAGGTCTCGGGGTCGAGCCGCACGCTCTTCAGCTCCGCGTTCTTCGCGTCGTGCGCGTCGCCCTGGAGCGCGCGGTGGATCGTGTGCGTGTGCTCGGCGAGCGCGCTCGCCGCGCGATCGCGGAGGATCGCCTGGAGCTCGCGGAAGCCTTCGGAGAGCACGCGCAGGCGGCTCGCGGTCGAAGCGAGCTCGCGCAGGCGCTCGCATGCCTCCCGCGTTCGCGCGTGCTCGCGCTCGACCTCGGCGGCCCGACGCGTGCGGGCTTCGTGCTCGCTCGCGATGCGCGCGTGGCTCTCGCGCACCACGTCCCGCTCGGCATCGAGGCGCGCGCGGCGGGTCCGCAGCGCATCGCGCTCGTGCTCGAGCCTCGACGACAGCAGCGCCGCGAGCGCGTCGGCTTCGCCCGGCGGGTCGGGCACGAGCGCCCGCGCGGCGTCGATCGAGGACGCGAGCGCGTGCGATGCGTCCTCGAGCGACGCGCTGCGACGCTCGACGAGGCGAACGGCGTCGGCGCGACGCGCCGCGAGCGCCTCGGCTCGAGCACGCGACTCCGCCATGCGGCGTGACTCCGCGCGGAGGATCGCGCCCGACTCGCGAAGCGTCGCGAGCTCCGCGTCGATCTCCGTGAGGCGCGCATCGGTGCGCGCGAGCTCGACGCTCCATGCCTCGATCTCGCGCGCGGCGAGCGCGGCGTCGATCGCCTGGCCACACGCCTCGCAGCGCGCGCCGGCACCCGCGTGCGCGTGGTCGCGACGGCGTGCGATCCGCGCGCCGAGATCGCCGCGCGTGCGATCGTGCGAGCGACGCTCCGCGTCGAGCGTGTGCTGCCGCGCTTCGATCTCGCGCTCGCGCATCGCGAGCTCGGACGCGCGCTGGACCTCTTCGGCGCCGGTCGCGTCGGCGCTCGGGAGCGACTCGAGCGCGGCGACCGCGTCGGCACGGGCCTCCGCGGCACGACGATGCTCGGCGCGCGCGCGCTCGAGGCGCGCCCCGACGTCCGCGAGCGGAGCGATCGCCGCGAGCCCGCTCGCGATCGCCGCGGCCTCACCGTCGAACGACGCGAGACGCTCGTCGAGGCGCGCACGCTCGGCCGCGAGCCGCTCGATCTCGGCGCGTCCTCCCTCGCGATCGAGGTCCATGCGTTTCAGCGACTCCTCGAGCACCGGGAGCGTCGCGCACTCCTTCTCGCGCTCCAGCGCCATCGCGCGCATCTCGTCCGCCGCGACGACCGCCGACGTGACGCCGAGCACGATGTCGAGCTCGCGCGGCGCGCCCTCGAGGATCGAAGTGATCTCGCCCTGCCGGAGGTGCACGGCGACGTCGAAGAAGCGCCGCGTGAGGCCGAGCGCGCGTGAGAGCTCGAGGGCGAGCGCGTCCTCGCGATCCTGGAAGTCGGAGCTCGCGACGTACGTCTCGACGTCCTCGCCCTCCTCGCTCGGCGCGTCGATCGGGCGCGCGCTGCGCTTCAGCGTGAAGTGCCCGATCGTCGTGCTGCGCGACCGCGGCGGGAGCGCGTGCATGCGCTGGAGCCGATAGCGATGTCCGTCGCGACCGCGGAACACGAGCTCCACGCCCATCGCGCGCGCCTTGGGCGCCATCAGCGCCGCGATCGTCTTGTGCCCGGTGACGCGCCCGAAGAGCGCGTACTCGATCGCGTAGAACACCGTGCTCTTGCCGGCGTTGTTCTCGCCCTCGACGAAGTTGATCCCGGGCGCGAACGTGAACGTCTCGTCGCGATAGCGACGGAAGCCCTTGAGGCGCAGCGAGAGGATCACGCGCTCTCGCCCTCGTCGACGCCGAGGAGCTCGAGCGTGCGCGCGCGAAGGCGCTCCTTCGCCGCGCCGCTGAGGTTCCCGGTGCGCGTGAGGTTCTCCTCGTCGTCGAGGAGGAACTGCGCGAAGCGGAACGCGCCGCGCGCGACCTCCACGAGGTCGGGGCGCGGCGCGAGAGAGGGCACGTCGGCGAGCAGGGTGTCGACGCTGGCGTCGTGCTTCGGATCCGCCGGTTCGCTCACGCGCGAGACGATACCACCGCGCGTGCTCGCGCGATCACAGCCGGTACGGGTACACGACGGGCAGCTCGTCGCGCGAGAACCGCGGGAAGGTCGCGCTCTCGACGATCGTAGCGACGCACGCCGCGTCGGCTCCGTCCCCGCGCACGTCGACGCGCGACACGCGCCCGGTCGCCCCTTCGATCACGAGGTGCGCGGTGGCGATGCCACCCTCGCCGTCGCGACACGCCGCGATGCGACGCTCGAGCGCGCGCAGCGTCGTGCTCACGTCACGCTGCGCAGGGAGCAGCGGGAGCGCCTCGCGTGCCTCGCCGTCCACGCCACCCGAGAGGGCGCTCTCGAGCGCGCTCGCGACCGCGGGATCGAGCGCGCGCTGCGGCGCATCGCTCGTGCGCATCGGGCTCGTGCTCGACGCCGAAGGGCGCGTGCGCGCCGCATCGGGCACGACCGCGACGTGCGGCCTGACGCGCACCGCCGGCACACGCTCCGCCGTCGGCGCGAGCGTCGCGCTCGGCGTCACGGGCTCCACCGCGATCGGGGCGGGCGCGACGACCTCCGGCGGACGCGCGCGCGGTGTCGTGCTCGCCTGCGACGTGATGCTGCGCTCGCGCTGCGCATCGGGCGCGAGCAGGCGAGGCACTGCGGCGAACGCGATCATCGAGAGCGTGAGCACCGCGAGCATCGACGCGCCCGCGAGCACCCACCGGCGCGGCGCACGCTCGAGCTCGGCCAGCGGGATCGGCTCGGTCGGGACCAGTGCGTGCCGCGTGGTCACGATGTCGATCAACGAATCGCGCGCGTCGTCATCGCGCCCTGCGGGCGCGAGCCGTGCGGGCGCGAGCATCGCGCACAGCTCGCTCGAAGTCGGGACCTCGTCGTCGGGAACGTCGCGCTCCCGCGAAGGAACACGTACGTCGCTCATGATCGGCCTCCTCGGCCCTCGTCCGGGCCATGCGCGGTTCGACGCGGCGGGCCGCCCGCGCATTCTCGCGCTCAGCCCTCGCGCTCGGGCTCGGGCGCGCTGCGCGCAACACGCAGCGTGACCGCCGCGAGCACGATCACCGCGAGGATCAGCACCGCCCACACGACGAACGTCTCGCCGCCCGCGCGATCGAAGAGCCCGGGCCCGCGCCACGCGGGGTTGCGCGTCACCGCGCCGATGCTCGCGTCGCCTGCTCGCACCGCGAGCACGAGCTCGCGCGCGCGCTGGATCTCGTAACGCGGCGCCGACGCATCGGGCGCGCCCGCGAGCACGCGGTACTCGCCCGCAGGCGCGGTGACGAAAAGATCGAACGTGTGTACGCGCGCGATCGCCGACTCGATCGCGAGCGGTGCCTCGTCGCCGTCGTGCACGCGGAGCTCGAGCGAGCGCACGCGCGTCGCGCGCGTCGTGACCACCAGCGGCCGCGCATCCTCGCCCGGCGTCCGCGACACCCACGTGCGCGCGAGCTCGATCTCGGTGTCGTCCTCGCCGCGGCCGACGATCACGACCTCGCGCTCCACGAAGCCGGCGCTCGTGACGAGCTCGATCGCGCTCGCGGCGATCCGCTCCACCGGCGCGTCGAGCGCGACGCGGCTCCACCCCTCCTCGAGCTCGCCGCGATCGAGCGCGCGCGCCGTGAGCGCGACGTCGAGCGGCGCGGCCGTGTCGCCGAGGAGGTACCCACGCTGCGCTCCGTCGCCGTCGACGATGCGCAGATCCGCGAGATCGGTGCGCGCCGCGGAGAGCACGTCGGCGGGCAGCACGACATGCGCGAGCCCGTCGCGCGTCTCGGGGATCGTGAGCGTCGCGACGTGCTCGTACGTGCGATCGTCGATCCGCGCGCCCGCGCGCATCGCCACCTCGAGCGCAGGGCCCGCGACGAAGCCGGGCTCGCGCTCGATCGTGCCCAGCGTCGCCGTGCCCGTGAGGCGGCGATCGAGCAGCTCCTCGCCGAACGTCGTCCCGAAGAGCCGCTGCAGGTCGTAGCTCGGTGCGCGCACCCGCCCGCCGCCGAAGCGCAGCATCGCCGCGCGATCGCCCTCGAACACGAGCGACGGCGCGCGCACGACCGCCGTGATCTCGAGCGCGTCGAGCGGCGGGCTGTCGCCGTCGTCGATCGTGATCTCGAGGCGATCGCCACGCGCCGCTGCGACGTCGAGCGATCGCTCGTCCGCGCCGGGCACGCCGGGCACGCGGAGCGCCGTGCCGCTCGCGATCGCGAGCCTTCCGTGCGCCGCGTCGATCGCGGTGACGTCGACGCGACGCACGAAGCTCGCGGTGCGCGTACCGATCACGATGCGCTCCGGCGTGACGCCGGCCGGACGCGCCGCGATCACGATCGTGCGACCGCGCTCGTGCCGCGTGCCGGTGATCGCGAGCGGCACGTCGAGCGTCGACGCGCGCGGCTCGTCGCGCACCGCGAGCCACACGAACGTGGGCTCGAGGTAGCCGTCCTCTCCCTCCAGCTCCACGCGCACACGACCACGACCGAGCCCCGACGTCGCGATCTCGAGCTTCTCGCGCGCCGGCGCACCGATCCGGAAGAGCGCGCCGCGCGCGACGTCGCGCTCGCCCTCGGGCGCCTGGGTCCACACGAGGCGCGCGCGCGTGACGAAGCGCGATCGCGCGGTCGAGACGCGGAGCACCCACGTCGCACCGACCGGCGGCGCGCTCGGCGTCTCGATCGTCAGCACCTCGCGCACCTGCGTCACGCCGCGCACGCGCATCGCCTCGCGCGTCGCGTCGAGCACGGGCGCGAGCGCCTCGCGCGGCGCGTCCTGGGGCACCGGGCGCTCGCCGCGATCGACGAGGAAGGGCACCTCGCGATCGTCACGGTCGAGGACGCGCACGTCGGACAGATCGGCGCGGGCCTCGAGGAGCACCTCGGCGGGCGGCGAGAGCCGCACGAGCCCGGGCGGCGCGTCGATCGTCGCGCGGTGCGGGAAGAGCCGCGCGAGCGGCGGCGTGGCCTGCGCAGAGCCCGAGCTCGGCGCGATCACGAGCGCGGCCAGCGCGATCACGAGGAAGCGGAGCGAGCTCATGCGGCCTCCGATGCGGTGGGCTTGCGGAACACGAACCGCTGGTACGCGAGCGACACGAGGATCAGCGACACCGCGAGGCCCGAGAGCGCGGCGACGCGATACAGATCGCGCAGGTGCGCGAGGTCGTAGAGGAAGACCTTCGCGCACGTGATCACGAGCAGGCCGAGGCTCGTGACGCGCAGCCCGGTGCTGCCGCGCGCCATGCCGAGCGCGAGCAGCGCGAGGGCGTACACGGCCCACGCGATCGACATCGCGAGGTCGCGCGCGGGCATGCGGTCCATCGGGATCGTCAGCGCGGGGCCGGTCGCGAACCAGTCGATGATCGTGAGGTTGATCCACACGAACACCACGACGAGCGCGGACGCGAAGAGCACCGGCGCGAGGAGCGCGCCCTCCGGATAGAGCCCGCGCTCCCAGGCGCGCCGGCGTGCGACCTCGAGATCGGCGAGCGCGCGGCTGCCCACGACGAGCGCGAGCGCGGGCACGAGGTACGTGTACGAGAGCCAGTTGACGATGCGCAGCTCGCCGCGCGGGTAGTAGAGGAGCACGTCGGGGTTCAGCACGAGACGCACCGTCACCGCCGCGAAGAGCGCCATCGCGAGGTAGCGCACGCCCGCGTGATCGAAGCGTCGGTCGAGCACGAGGAGCGCCGCGGCCTCGAGCGCCCAGCCGATCGTCCACCACTCGCGCTCGAGCTGGAGCGGGATCGCGAGCGTCACGAACCCCGCCGCGACCACGACCGGCCACACGAGCGCGACGCGCCGCACCGATCCGTCGAGGCTGCGCGAGCGCGCGATCAGCGCGACGGCGAGCGCGAGCAGCGCGCAGAGGATCGCGAGCGCGCCGACGAAGCGATCGCCGAGCACCGCGAGCCAGAGGTGGCGCAGCGAGAGGAACGAGAGCGGCGTGACGAGCGCGGCCGCGCGCCAGCCCCACTCGGTGCGCGCGAGGCGCGGCGCGAGCGCGGGCCACGCAGCGAGCACGAGCGTCGAACCCGCGAGCACCGCGAGCCGCTGCGCGTCGATCTCGGCGGGCGCACCGGGGAACGCGAAGCCCGCCTGCACGAGCGCGGTGACCACGATGGTCGCGACCGCGATCGACGGCGCGCCCTCGCGCGACGCCGCGAAGAGCGCGAGCAGCGCGCACACGAGCGACGCCCCGAGCCCCGCGACGGGCGGAGCCCCCGGCGCGAACGCGAGCAGCACCGCGCCGAAGAGCGCAGCGATGGCAGCCGCGTCGTCGAGCACGTGGCGCGAGCCGCGCGGCGCGAGCGAGGCGGCGATCTGGAACGGCACCGCCTGCAGCGGAATCAGCGCGACCACGAGCGCGGGCGAGGCCGCATCCCGCGCCGCGTGCGCGAGGGCGTACGTGACGATCGGCGCGAGCACGGCCGCGGGCAGCGCGAGCGCGGCACGCGCGGGGAGACACGCCACGCGCAGCGCGAGCGCGAGCAAGACGAGCGCGGCGAGCGCGAGCGGCGCCCACGCGGACTCTCGCACGAACGCGATCATCGCGAGCGTCGCGAGCGGCGCCGTCGAGGCCAGCGACGATGCCGCGCTCAGCTCGAAGCGCGCAACGCGATCGAGCTCCGCCGAGACGTGGAACACGAGCGCGACGACGATCGCGATCGCGAGCGGCGCCGACGCGGCACCGATCGACTCGAGGGGCCACGAGAGCATCCCGATCGACCACACACCCACGGCCGCCGCGGACGCGAAGAGCGCGACCCACGGCAGCCCGTCGCGGCGCGCGACGAACGCGCTTCCGATCGCCAACACGACGAGCAGCGCCGCGGTGGCGCCGAGCGCCAGCGGCTCGCTCGTGAGGCGCGCGAACGCGAGCACGAGCAGGAACGGATGGAGCACGGCGCACGCGCGGAGGAGCACCGTCCATCCGTCGCGCTTCGTCTCTCCTTCGTCGCGCGCGGTCGGCGCGAGCACGAAGAGCGCGGTGAACGCGACCACCACCGTCACGCCGACGAGCACCGTCGCGTCACCCATCGACGCGAAGAACCAGAGCAGCTGGTACAGCGCGGTCGCGACGAACGAGAGCAACGCGAGGCCCGGCCAGCGCTTTCGATACGCGAGCACCAGGAGCCCCGCGTCGAGCACCAGCAGGTACGCGAAGAGCGGGATCGGGCGGTCGGCGCCGGTCGAGAGCGCGAGCGGCGTGAGGAAGCCGCCCGAGAGGCCCAGCAGCGCGATCGGCAGCGAGCTGCGGCGTGCGGAGAGCACCACGCACGCGACGGTGACCACGACCATGAGCGCGCCCGAGATGCCGAGCGGCACGAGCCCGTAGAGCGCGCTCGCCGCCCACGACGCGAGATACAGGATCGCGACGCCTGCGCCCGCGATCCATCCGGAGAGCGCGGGGAAGCGCACGCGCAGCGGCCACTCCGACGCGACGACGCACCCGAGCCCGACGAGCCCCGCGAGCGCGACGCGGAGCGCGGGCGTGATCCACCCGTGCTCGATCGAGTACTGGAACAGCGAGAGCCCCGCGATGACCAGCACGATTGCGCCCGCGGCGGCGGCGCCTCGCACGCCGATCCAGCGCTCCCACGATCCGGTCGGCTCACTCGCCGGCGACGGCGGGCTCGCGGCGGACGTCGCGTCGGCCTCACGCGGCGCGGAGGCGGTCGAAGGCGGTGCAACGGCCTCGGGGGCGGTCTCGGCGGCCTTCGTTTCGAGCTCGGGCTGGGGCTCGGACGCGGTCTCGGCCGCGATCACCGTCGCGGGCTCCGCGACGGCTTCGACGCGCGGCGTCACTTCCGCCGTCGCGCCCTCCCACCGCGACATTCGAGTCAGCAGCGTGGTGTGTTCACCACGCAGTCGGACCACTTCGGCTTCGAGCTCGGCGACGCGCCGTGCGAGCTCGTGGTCCTGTTTCGGTCGTGCGATCGCGACGATCCCAGCGATGGCTGCGAGCACGAGGGCCATCGGCCCTCCGAAGCACAACGCCATCGCGAACAGAGTCTCGAGCTCGTCCATGCGCCTCCCACGGCGCGGGGCTCAGCAGCGGTCGTGCCACGGAGCGCGACGCGGTCGTCGTGCGTTTCGACGCGGCGCGTCGGAGCTGGCCGAGCGCGATGTACATCGGATGCATGCGCGCGTACATCCGATGTACATCGCTCACGCGGCACGCCGCGCTTCGTGCGCGAGCAGCCACTCCTTGCGCGCGAGCCCTCCGGCGTAGCCCGTCAGCGATCCGTCCGCGCCGATCACGCGATGACACGGCACGACGATCGACAGCGGATTGCGCGCGTTCGCCGCGCCCACCGCGCGGATCGCACGCGGCCGTCCGACACGCCGCGCGAGCTCCGCGTACGACACGCGCGCGCCGAACGGCAGCTCGGCCAGGGCGCGCCACACGTCGCGCGAGAACGCCGTGCCCACCGGCGCGATCGGCACCTCGAAGCGCACGCGCGCCCCCGCGAAGTACTCCGCGAGCTGCTCGCTCGCGACGCGCAGCACGCGCTCGTCGTCGCGCGCGATCACGTCGTGCGGCAGCACCGGCGCCGGCCGATGCCCGTCGAAGTACACGCCGATCAGCGCACCGTCGCGCGCGTAGAGGCGCAGCGCGCCGAAGGGCGCGTCGAACGTCGTCGTCACCGTCTCCACGTCACTCCTCCTCGCCGCGCGCCCACACGTGCATCACGCCGTACGCGCGCCACGGTCGCCATCGCTCCGCGTGCGCGCGCACCGCGCCCTCGCTCTTCGCGCCGAGCCGCTTCTTGAGCACGAGATCGCTCGCCGGCAGGGCGTCGGGCCAGCGCAGCGCGCGCATCGCCACGTACGACGCGGTCCACGGGCCCACGCCCTCGATCGTCTGCAGCGCGCTCATCGTCGCGTCGGGATCCGCGCCGCGATCGAGCCGCAGCGCGCCCTCGTCGACCATGCGCGCGAGCGCGACGATCGATCGCGCCCGCGCCGGCAGCACACCGAGCGCGCTCAACGCCTCGGGCCCGGCGCGCACGATCGCTGCCGCATCGGGGAACGCGAGCGCGCCGTCGATCGGTGTCGGGCCGAGCGCCGCGACGATCCGCGCCGCGAGCGTGCGCGCCGCCGCGACCGACACCTGCTGTCCCAGGATCGCGCGGACCGCGAGCTCGAAGCCGTCCCACGCGCCCGGCACGCGCAGCCCGGGGCGACGCGCGACCGAGCGACGGAGCGCGGGATCGGCCGCGAGTGTCTCGTCGATGCGCGCCGGTGCGGCGTCGAGATCGAGCACCGCGCGGACCCTCGCGGCGATCATCATCGCGTACGGCGCGAGCGCGGTCGGGATCTCGACGCGCACCATCGCGCGTGCGGGCTCGCTCGACGCGCGGATCACGCCCGCGCGATCCTCGATGCGCACCGCGCGATGCCACGCGCCGCCGTCGACCCACTCGAGCCCGGGCAGCGCGCGCGACGTGAGGAACACGAGCAGGTCGCTCCACGCGAACGGCGCGCGCACGCCGAGGTGCAGCGTGATCACCCCTTCGTCCTCTCGCGCGCGGCCCGCTCGCAGCGATGTCGGCGTGCGCGCGAAGCGCGCGCGGAACGCGTCGTTGAAGCGGCGCACGCTGCCGTACCCGCTCGCGAACGCGACCTGCGCGAGCGAGAGCGACGAGCCCACCACGAGCTGCTTCGCGATCGCGAGCCGCCGCGACGCGACGAGCTCGCGCGGCGAGACGCCGAGCTCGGCCTCGATCGCGCGGCGCAGGTGACGATCGGAGACGCCGAGATCGTGCGCGATGGCGGCGACGCTCACCTCGCCGCGCGCTGCCTCGTCGAGGCGCGCGACCGCGCGCGCGACGAGCCGCGGCACCGAGTCGATCGGCGCATCGCCCGGTGCGAGCTCGGGACGACATCGCAAGCACGCGCGGAACCCGGCGCGCTCGGCGGCCGCGGCGCTGCGATGGAACGTGCAGCGGTCGCGCCCCGGCGTGCGCGCGCGACAGACGGGACGGCAGTAGATGCCGGTCGTCGCGACGCCGACGAAGAACACGCCGTCGAAGCGCGCGTCGCGCGCGACGAGCGCGCGATAGCAAGTGTCGGCGTCGAGCGTCACGACGCGATCCCTATCGCGCCTCGGGCGCGGCGTCTGGCCGCTTTCGGACGTCGGAGCGGATCAGCCGAAGCGACGTCGCAGGTACGCGACGATGTCCGCCGACTCCGGCATCCACTCGTCGCCGCCCTCCTTGCGGATGCGCAGGACGGGCACCGTGCGACGGCCGCGCGCCGCGACGAGATCCTGCAGGTGCTGCGGGCTCTCGACGATGTTGCGCATCTCCACGCGCACGCCGAGATCGTGGAGCGCCTGCCGCACGCGCGAGCAGAAGAAGCAGCCGTCGTAGTAGTAGAGCGCGAGGTCGTCGGGGTTGTGCATGCGCTTGCTCGGTACCATGGTGCCCCGCCCGGGCGCTCGGTAGGGGCGCGCCACGTGGTCGCACCGAGGAGGCGGATTCGATGGCGCGTCGCTGGGACTACGACCTCTACGTGATCGGCGGCGGATCCGCGGGCGTGCGGCTCGCGCGCACGTCGGGCGCGCTCGGCGCGAAGGTCGCGCTCGCCGAGGACGCGCGCCTCGGTGGGACGTGCGTGAACGTCGGGTGCGTGCCCAAGAAGCTGTTCGTCTACGCGTCGCGCATCGCACACGAGATCGCGGATGCCGCGAACTACGGCTGGTCGATCCCGACGCCGAGCTTCGACTGGCGCGTGCTGCGCACGAACGAGGAAAAGGAGGTCGCGCGCCTCAACGGGATCTATCGACGCCTCCTCGTGGAGTCGCACGTCGACGTGCACGACGCGCGCGCGGTGATCGAAGGGCCCAACACGCTGCGCGTCGACGGGCGCGTGGTGACGGCCGAGCGCATCGCGATCTGCACCGGCAGCGTCCCGCGCCGCCCCGACATCCCGGGCGCCGAGCTCGGGATGATCTCGGACGACGTCTTCGTCCTCGAGGAGCTCCCGCGCTCGATCATCGTCGTCGGCGCGGGGTACATCGCGTGCGAGTTCGCGTCGATCTTCGCGTCGCTCGGCGTCGAGACGCGCCTCGTCGCGCGCGGCGAGCGCCTCCTGCCCCACTTCGATCGCGAGATCGGTCTCACGCTGCAGCGCGAGCTCGCGAAGCAAGACGTGCACGTGACCTGCGAGCGACACGTCATGGCGCTCGAGAAGCGCGGCGATCGCATCGCGGTGCGCTTCGATCGCGGCGACGAGAAGTGCCCCGAGGAGCTGCTCGCCGATCGCGTGCTCTTCGCGATCGGCCGGCACCCGAACTGCGGGCACGTCGGGATCGAGTCCGTCGCGATCAAGTGCAAGCCCGACGGCGCGATCACCGTCGACGACGAGTACCGCACGAACGTTCCGTCGATCCACGCGCTCGGCGACGTGATCGGGCGCGTGCAGCTCACGCCGGTCGCGCTCGCCGAGGGCACGGCGCTCGCGCACACGCTGTTCGGATCGCGCGGCAAGATCGTCGTCGACTACGAGGCGATCCCGACCGCGGTGTTCACCACGCCCGAGATCGCGACGGTCGGGCTCACCGAGGCGCAGGCGCGCCGGCACCACGAGATCCTCGTGTTCCGCACCGAGTTCCGCCCGCTCAAGCACACGGTGTCGGGCCGCGACGAGCGCACGCTGATGAAGCTGATCGTCGATCGCCAGACCGATCGTGTCCTCGGCGTGCACGTGCTCGGCGAGGGCGCGTCGGAGATGGTGCAGACGGTCGCCGTCGCGATGAAGGCCGGCGCGACCAAGGCGCACTTCGACGCGACGATCGGGATCCACCCGACCGCCGCGGAAGAGCTGGTCACGCTGCGCACGCCGGTGAAGGAGCCCTGATCACTCGAGCGAAACTCGGCTCGCCCGTCGGCCCTACCGTCCGCGCGCTCGCGCGCTCCCGTCCGGGACCGGCGGGACGAGCACTCACTCACGTATGCGGCTCATCATGCGCGCGTCGCAGTACGTGCCGCGGCGGAACGCGGCGTAGCGCTGCGTGCCCTCGAGCTCGAAGCCGTGCTTGCGGTAGAGCGCCTGCGCGCGCTCGTTGTCCGCATAGACCTCGAGCTGGATGCGCTTGGCGCCGATCCAGCGATCCGCGAGCTCGCACGTCGCGGCCGTGAGCGCGTCGCCGACGCCGCACCCCTGGAAGTCCGGGTGCACCGAGATGCCGAACCCGCACGCGTGCGAGAGGCGCGGCGATGCGTGCGCGAAGAGCGCCGCGGAGCCCGCGAGCTTGCCGTCGACGATCGCGACGAGCCCGCGCACGCTCGCGTCCATGCCGGTGAGCCGCGCGCGCCACTCGCGCTCGCTCTGGAACGGCGTCGCGAACGTGCCCTCCATGACCGAATCCGTGCCCTGCATCGCCGCCATCTCCGCGGCGTCGTCGGGGCGATGCGGGCGCACACGAATTCGAGTCGGGCTCAGTTTCGGTCCGCGCCGCGCGATCACCGGCGGCCCGACGAGCTCCTCGGGCGGCGTGAAGCCCGGACGGATGCGCGCCATGTGCAGCCCGTCGACCAGCCGACCGTCGCGCAGCATGTCGCAGCGCTTCTCCGCCTCGACCTCGAACCCGAGCGATCGATAGAGCGCGACCGCGCGCGCGTGATCCGCGTGCACGTCGAGCTCGAGCCGCACGAACGCCCACCAGCGATCCGCCGCGTCGACGAGCGCGCCCATCATCTGCTTCGCGACGCCGCGCCCCCACCGCGCGGGATCGACGGCCACCCACATCCGCGCGATGTGCTTGCGCCGCGCGCGCAGCTGTCCGTCGAGCATCGCGACGCCGATCAGCGTGCCGTCCTCGAAGGCGCCGATCAGGCTCGCGCGATCGTGCGGCAGCTCGAGGATGCGCTTCTTCCATCCGTCGAGACCGTCGGTCGGAAGCCCGCCGAGGAAGCGCGCGACCTCCGCGTGCGCGCAGAGGCGGTGCACGTCGGTCGCGTCGTCGATCGTGATCGCGCGCAGCGTGATCACGTGCGCGTCTTCGGTGCGAGCTCGGGCACCGCGGCGAGCTCGGCGTAGAGGTGGACGTTCGCACGGATGGCCTTGCGGAAGACCTCGACGTGCATCGACTCGTTCGGTCCGTGCGCGCCGGTCTCGGGATCCATCACGCCGTTCAGGATGAGCGGTCGATCGCCGAAGCGACGACCGAAGAGCGCGACGAACGGGATCGATCCGCCGACGCCGATCTGCAGGAGCGAGCGTCCCCACGCGGCGTTGTACGCGCGATCCGCCGCGTCGAACGCGGGGCCCTTCGGCTGATAGAGCCAGCTCATGCCCGGCTTGCCGCGCGGCGTGAGCGACACGCGCAGCCCGCCCGGCACGTGATGCGTGAGCTCCCGCTCGACGAGCGCGAGCAGGTCCTTCGCCTCCTGCCCCGGCGCGACGCGGAACGAGAGCACGCACGACGCGCGACGGCGCACCGCGTTCTTCTCGGATCCCGCAGCCGGCAGCGTGGTCGAGAGCACGGTCACCGCGGGCTGTCTCCACACCCACTCGGCCGGCGGATGACCACGATCGGGCAGCGGCTCGACGCCGGGGAGCAAGCGCGCGCCCTTCTTCACGACGTCGGGCCCGAGCGGCACGTCCCACGCGGCGTCGCGCCACGCCTCGGGCACGTCCTGCCGACCGATCCGCAGCCGCCCGTCTTCGTCCACGAGGCGCGCGACGAGCTGCATCATGATGATCGCGGGATCGGGGATCAGGTTGCCCCAGAGCCCCGAGTGCACGTCCGACGCGAGCGCCTCGCACACGAGCTCGACCTCGACGAGGCCGCGCAGCGAGACGGTGAGACCGGGGATGTCGACCGACGGATTCTCGCAGTCGGTCAGCACCATCACGTCGCTCTCGAACGCCTCGGGGTACGCGTCCATGAAGCGCTCGAGGTTCGGCGAGCCGATCTCCTCCTCGCCCTCGATGAGCAGCTTCACGTTGCACGGCAGCTCGCCGTTCACCGCGAGCCAGCTCTCGAGCGCCGCGAGGTGCGAGACCCATCCGCCCATGTCGTCGGCGGCGCCGCGCGCATAGACGCGATCCCCGCGACGCTCCATCTCGTGCGGCGGGCTCGACCAGTCCTCGCCGGCGATCGGCTGCAGATCGAGGTGACCGTAGACGAGCACGGTGGGCGCGCTCGGCGACGCGATGCGCTCCGCCGCGACGCACGGCAGCGCGTCGTCGAGCTCGAGCACGCGCGCACTGGTGAAGCCGAGCGCAGCGAGGTCGTCCTTGATGCGCGTCGCGAGCGCGCGCACGTCGCCGGCGCGCGAGCGGTCGCACGAGATCGCGGGGAAGCGGAGGTACTGCGCGAGGCGCTCGAGGGTCGCGTCGAAGCGCGCGTCCGCGTGCTTCGCGACGTCGTGGGTCTTCGGATGGATCGTCATCGTCGTCGCGAGAGACTGCCGGCGCTCCCATTCGCGCGCCAGCGAGAGAACTCTCGCGCGTCGTGGGCTACGGCTCGCGCGAATCGGGGCCGCGGAAGCTGACGTGCTCCGCGCGCCCGACACGTCGCGCGCGCCGCCATCCGATCCGGCGCAGCGCAGTGCCCCCCAATTCCCGCGCAGCGCACACGCGCGAAGCGCGGTGCTACCCGCGAGCGTCCGGACCGCGGCGAAGCGCGGGTCGATCGCGAGCCTCCGCCACCGTTCTAGCGAGACGGCAGACACCGCGTACCGGGCGCGGGGAGGAGGGTCCGACGCTCCCACGCAGCAGGGCTCGCAGACACCCCGAAGAGACTGACGCGGTCGCTTCGCGGCACAGCACGGAGTGCGTGACGCGAACGACCCTCCGCTTCCCGACGCTCACACGGCTTCTGGGCGGCAGCTGCGAGTACCGGAGCGGCGGGCCCTCCTCCCCGCGCCATCCACCGTAGCGCTACCGACCCGAGATCAGTCTCGGCGACACAACGTGAACCAGAAGTCGAGCTCGCGATCGCCGTGCTCGTCTTCCTTCGACGCGCGCCCGATCGACACGTGCTGCGACACGCGACGCATGAAGTCGCGCGTGCGGAAGTAGACGAGCCGCTGCAGGCCCACCGAGTTCGGCACGACCTTCGGCCACGCGCTCGGCACGTCCTCGTCGGGCACGAGGTGATAGTCGATCACCACGGGCCCGCGATCGGCCCACTCGTCGTGGCCCGCGGTGTCGTACGCGACGAAGTAGCCCGGGTGCACGAACGACGCGTTCGACGCGTTGTAGCCGAAGAGACGCCCCGTCTCGCCGCGCGGCTTGCAGAAGCGCTTCTCGAAGTGCTGGAAGTAGCGGAACGTCGGGATCGTGTTGCGCCCCGGGTGGTGCACCGGCTCGAGCTCCGCGCGCTGTCGCGGGACGAAGTGCGCGAGATCGATGCGCGGCCCGTCCGCGGCCATCTCCCAGAGGAGCGCTTGCTCGCGCCCCGAGAGATCGTTCGCCTGTCGCTCTCGCTCCTCGTGGTCGAGCGCGTCGAGGTGGGCGGCGATCGCGTGGATGCCCGCTTTTTCCGAGAGAAGTTGATGAAGGTCGGCCACGGCGAGCGCGATCATAGTCGTCGCTGCAAGCATTTGCGAAGGGCCGCGGGCACGCGCTCTGCAGTGTTTGTCGCGAGGACGACAAAGCCGTTTTGTTGACGGTCCGAGCGCGGCTCGGATACCAGCGAGCAATCGGCGCACGAGAGCGCGCACGTCCCGGGGCGAACGGGAGCGAGGCGCGAGAGCACGTCGGAGAGCGCCGCACTGGAGGCCCCATGCGTCGAAGCTGGTCGGGCGCGATCGCGCTCGTGATCTCGTGGTCCGTCTTCGTCGCGGCGCATGCCGCGGGCGATGCACCGCCGATGATCGCAGTGGGCGAGACCGCCGCGCGTGAAGGAGGCCCGGCGATCGCGGGCGCGCTCGGCGAGACGTTGTCGGAAGAGCTCGCGGCGCGCCGCGACGTGCGCCTCGCCGAGGACGCGCGGCGCGCGCGCTGGGTCGTGCGTGGCTCGGTGGTGCAGCTCGACGAGCACGAGGTGGCGGACGGGCTCGAGGTGCGCTGCGAGGTGTCGCTGATCGTCGCGGATGCGCGCGGCGGCTCGGTGCGCGCGATGCTCCAGGGGCGCGCGGGCGCACGTGGGGTCGACGATCCCGAGCGCCTCGCGCGCGCCGCACTGCAGGCCGCGGTGCGTGGGGCGCTGCGCCCCATCGCGACCCTGCGTTGACGATCAGGCGCGCGCGGCCTCGTGAGCGGGGTCACGCGCGCCCGTCGGCTCGCTCGGCGCGCCGAGGCTCGAGGCGTCGATGCCGACGAGCTTCTGCTCCTCGCGGATCCCCTTGAGGGCCGCTTCGAACTCGCGGCGCGGCATGCCCTCGAGGAGCGCGCGCACCGGAGGCTGTCGAGAGAGCGACTCGGTCATCACGACCTCGCTCGCCTTCGCCTGTGCCTGGAGACGCGCCGCGACGTTCACCGTCGTCCCGAAGTAGTCGAGCCGATCGTTCGCGCGCACCGCGAGGCACGGCCCGGCGTGCACGCCGATCTTCACGCCGAGGCCCATCGCCGCGTACTTCGCGTCGTGCGCCGCGATCATCGCGAACGACGCGGCGATCGCCTCGCGCGCGCTCGCGAAGCTCGCCATCACCGCGTCGCCCATCGTCTTCACGATCGCCCCGCCCTGCTCGGCGATCGCGCGCTCCATCAGGCGGAAGTGATCCTCGACGATCGCGAACGCGCGCGCGTCGCCGACCTTCTCGTAGAGCGCGGTGCTCCCGGTGAGATCGCTGAAGAGCAGCGCGATGTGCCCGACCGTGAGCTCGACGCCCGCGGCCGGCGCCTCGGTCGCGAAGAGGCTCGTGAACTCCGGCATCGACGCGATCACGGTGCCGAGCACCGCGTCCGCCGACCACGCGTTGCGCTCGAAGAGCAGCACGATCTCGCGCGACGACGCGTTCTCGCAGCGCACCTTCGTCGGCGCACCACGCGCGGCCTCGCCCTCGACGTCCACGTGGATGTGCTCGTCGCCGACGCGCACCGTCATCGACGCGGGCGCGCGCTCGTTCTCGAGGTCCGCGGTCCGTCGCTGCCACATCGTGCGCAGGTGCAGCGCGCCGCGCGGGAGATCCATCTCGTCCTCGCGCACCTCGCCGGGCACGAGGCGCAGCTGCGCGAGCACGTGCGGCAGGAACGCGGGGCTCGACGCGCAGTAGAGCTGCGGCACGACGCGCCGCACCGAGGGGCTCACCGGGAACACCGCCTCGACGTGCCGCGCGAAGTCGATCTCGTAGTCGATCTCGCACGCGCCGCAGTGCGACTTGCCGTCGAGCGCGCCGAGATCGTCGACCAATCGCGCGCCCACGCGACAGATCGGACAGTTGATCTGCCAGCTGAGATCGACGAGCCCGACCTGCGTCGCGTGCAGGAACGCGCGCAGCACCTCGCGTCGATCGACGTCCCACTGGCGCGCGAGCTCGAAGGGGCGCAGCTGCGCGACGTCGTCGTCGGGGCGCTCGCGAATCCACGCGACCAGGCGCTCGGCGATCGCGGGGTCGACCGGCGTGCGCGCGAGCGACTCGCGACGCACCGCGAGGATGTCCTCGTCGACCGGCGTGCGCGGCCCGACCGCGACGGCGTCGTGCGTCGTCGCGAGAAGACGTCGCGCGCGCACCACGGCGGGCTCGTCGCTGTCCCGCACGTCGGCAGCGCCGCGATCGAGCACCGTCTGGATCGCGTCGAAGTAGCGCGCGAGGCCGCGCGAGAACTTCGGCTTCTGGATCCAGCCCACCCAGAACGGCCCGTCGACGTACAGCGTCGCGTGCACCTCGGTGCCCTCGGGCGCGTCACGCAGCGTGACGACGAGCCCACCTTCCTTCGGCGGGCCCTTCCGGAAGAAGCGGTTCGTCTCGATGAAGCGCCCTTCGATCCACCGATACGGCGGCTCGAGCCACTCGAGCTCGATGCCGAGCTCGGTCGCGCTCGCATGGCGGATCAGGCGATCCTCCTCGCGCACCCACTTGTAGCGAGGGACCGCGAGGCCCGCAGCGCGATCGACGCGGTTCGTGTCGCAGACGATCGCCCACACGAGCGCGCGCGGAGCGCGGAAGGTGCGCGTCTGCTCGACCTGGTACCGAGCGCTCACGACGCCGATCGTACACCCGCGCCGTCCTCGCGATCACTCCGTGATCATCGCGAGATCCCGCACCAGCTCGGAGCGCATCGCCCGTGCGTCCTCCTCGCTCGCGGCGCGCAACACCGCCGAGGGATGCCACGTCGCGAACGTGCGCGGCGCCCACGCGGTCGCGCGCACCACGCCGCGCTCCTGCGTCACCCGGAACGTCGCTCCGAGCAGCGCCTTCGCGGCCGTCGCCCCGAGGCACACGATCCACTCGGGCTCCAGCGCGGCGAGCTCGGCCTCGACCCACGGCCGGCACGCCGCGACGTCTCGCGCGCGCGGCGTCTGGTGCAGCCGCACCTTCCCGCGCGGCTCGAACCGGAAGTGCTTCACCGCGTTGGTGACGTACACGCTCGCGCGATCGACACCGGCCTCGCGCAGCGCCTCGTCGAGCACCGCGCCCGCAGGGCCGACGAACGGGCGCCCCGCGCGGTCCTCCTCGTCGCCCGGCTGCTCGCCGATCAGCACGATGCGCGCGTCGCGCGGACCTTCGCCGAACACGACCTGCGTCGCCGGTCCGTGCAGCGGGCACGCGGTGCACGTCCTCGCCGCCTCACGCAGCACATCGACGTCCCCGGGCGCGACCTCGAGGCGCGGCAACACGCCCGCGCGCGCCTCCATCTCGGCGAGCCGTCGCGGCGCCTCGGCGATCGTCGCGCGCATCGCGCGCGTCTCGGGCAGCGTGGCCCAGTGCTTCTTCGGCATCTCGCGCGCCATCGCCGACAGGTTCGTCCGCGCGGGATCGAACGTCGCGCGCCAGTACGTGCGCCACGTCTCGTCGCCGGCGTCCTCCGCGATGCCGACGTCGCGCGGCGCGCCCTTCGACCACGAGAGCCCCGCGCCGGGCGCGAACGACACGCACGCGTCGGGCGTCTCGAGCCGCCACGCGACGTCGGAGAAGCGCGCGGCGAAGAACGGAGCGACCAGCGGCAGCACCCGGTGATCGGGTCGATGCCACGCGATCCACGTCTCGACGCGCGTGCTCGCATCCGCGATCGGTCGGAAGCGCACGTACGCCTGCGCATGGTGCTCGTCGCGCGCGACGTGATCACGCATCACGCGCAGCGCCGCGACGTCGTGATCGAGCGCGTCCTCCAGCAATGCGCGCTCGCCCTGCGCGACGCGGAACAGCACGCGATAGAGCCGATCCCAGCGCGACGGATCACGATGACACGCGACCCTCTCGGCGAGCTCCACGAACGCGCGCGGCACGCGCGGCGCACGCACGGGACGACACGGCAGCGCGTCGCGCGCGCCCGCGAACAGATCGCGCGGCGCGTCACCGTCGATCCACACGACGTCATCCGGTGCGACGCCCTCGACGAGCAGCGCGCGCGCGCGATCGCGCCAGACGTCGAGCTCGCCCTCGGGACGACGATCGATCCGCACCTCGACGCTCACGCGCGCCCCTCGAAGAGCGAGAGCTGCTCGGGCTCGTCCTTCGCGATCCGCGCGCGCAGATCGACACGATCGAGCCAGCGCGACGCGACGTCCGCGCCCTCCGCCGTGCGCACGAACGGACGCGCCCTCGCGGGCACCTTCAGCGCGCCGAGATCCTCCCATCGCAACGTGCGATGCCGCCGCGCGCCGATCATCCGATCGACGACGCGCCGACCGAGCCCCGGCACGCGCAGCAGCAACTCGCGCGGCGCGACGTTCACGTCGATCGGGAACACCTCCCGATGACGCAGCGCCCACGCGAGCTTGGGATCGATCGCGAGCTCGAGATCCGCCTGCTCCGGAGGCACGATCTCGTCGAGCGCGAACCCGTAGAAGCGCAGCAGCCAGTCCGCTTGGTAGAGCCGGTGCTCGCGCATCCGCGGCGCCGCGCGCGAGGGCAAGCGCGCGTCGGGGTGCGGGATCGGGCTGTACGCCGTGTAGTAGACGCGCCGGAGGCGCTGCTCGCGATAGAGCCGATCCGCCGTCACCAGCACCGCGCGATCCGGCGCGGGCGTCGCGCCCACGATCATCTGCGTGCTCTGTCCGGCCGGCGCGAACGCGGGCGCGCGCGCGTCGTCCTTCGCCGCGTCGACGTGATCGCGCACCGTCGACATCGCGGTCTCGATCACGTCGTGTCGCTTCTCGGGCGCGAGCTTCGCGAGGTCGCCCTCGGTCGGCAGCTCGACGTTGCAGCTCACGCGATCCGCGTACGCGCCCGCGCGCAGCAGGAGCGCCTCCGACGCGCCGGGCACGACCTTTAGGTGCACGTACCCGCGGAAGCCGTGGTCCTCGCGCAGCCTCCGCGCGACCTCGACCATGCGCTCCATCGTGTGGTCCGCGCTCTTCAGCACGCCGCTCGAGAGGAAGAGCCCCTCGACGAGGTTGCGGCGATGGAAGTCGAGCGTCAGCGCGACCACCTCGTCGATCTCGAACGTCGCGCGCGGCACGTCGCTCGACGCGCGGTTCACGCAGTAGCGACAGTCCCAGATGCAGTGGTTCGTCAGCAGGACGCGCAGCAGCGAGACGCAGCGTCCGTCGGGCGTGCGCGAGTGACAGATGCCGCTCGGCGCGACGCCCCCGACCTTCCCTTCGCGCGTCCCGCTCGCGCCGCTGCTCGCACACGACGCGTCGTACTTCGCGGCGTCGGCGAGGATCGCGAGCTTCCGACGAGTCTCCACGCCCTCGATCCTGAGGGCGTGCTGAACATCCGTCCAGCGTCAGGCGCGACCGAGCGCCTTGTCGACGATCGGCTGCAGCTCGCCGCCCTCGTACATGTCGCGGACGATGTCGCAGCCGCCGACGAAGCGACCGTCCACGTAGAGCTGCGGGAACGTCGGCCAGCTCGCGTAGTCCTTCATGCCCTGACGCAGATCCGCGTCCTGCAGGATGTTCACCGTGTGGAAGTCGGCGTTCACCCGCTTGAGCACCTCGACGACCGTCGCCGAGAACCCGCACTGCGGGAAGCTCTTCGTGCCCTTCATGAAGAGCACGATCTTGTGCGAGCCCAGGATCTCCTCGATGCGCTGGCGGAGCTGATCGTCCATCTGACCCACCTCTCGGCCTTCAGCCGTTCTTCTTCTTCCACGCCTCGGGCGTGTACGTCTGGAGCGCGAGCGCGTGCACCGGGCCCGCCATGAGCTCACCCAGCGCGCGATAGACCGACTGGTGCTGCTCGACGCGCGTCATCCCCGCGAACGACGGCGAGACGACGACGGCCTGGTAGTGGTCCTTGGTGCCCGTGAGGTCCTCGATGCGCACGAGCTCGACGTCGGGCATCGCCGATCGGATCCGCTGCTCGAGGGTCTCGGGCTCGACCATTCGCTCTCCTCCACGCCGCGCTGGCGGCGGACAGTCGTGCGGCGCGTTCTCTCCTCCGTCAAGGCTGTCCGCCGCGTTACCCTGCCCGCTCGCGCATGCCCGAAGACCGGCGGTCATGGCTCACGGGAGCCCCGCTGCCCGCGCCGCTCGAGCGCGGCGCCGCGTACCTGAGCCGCGCGCTCTTCGAGGTCGACGAGACCACGCTCTCCCCACCGCGCCGCGCGCTCGTCCTCGTGCTGCGCCTCGTGTGGCTCACGACGCGCGGCTTCTTCCGCGAGCGCCTCCAGATCCGCGCCGCCTCGCTCGCGTTCGCGACCATCCTCGCGATCGTCCCCGCCGCGGCGCTCGCGTTCGCGATCGCCGACGTCCTCGGCGCGACCGATCTCCTGATCCACGACACGCTCGAGCCCTTCCTCGGCGAGACGCTCGGCGACGCCGACGATCCCACGCTCCCCCAGGGCGTGCGCGGCCTGCGCTCCACGCTCGACGGGCTCTTCGTGCTCGTGCGATCGACGCACGTCGCGGGCCTCGGGATCGCCGGTCTCGTGGTGCTCGTGTGGGCCCTCGTGCGCGTGCTGCTCGGCGTCGAAGAAGCGTTCGAGCACGTGTTCCAGCACCGCGGCCCGCCGCGTCCGTTCCTCCGCCGCGTGCGCGCGATGATCGTCGTCGCGATCACCGCGCCCATCGGGCTCACCTACGCGATGACGAGCGCGGTGCTCTCGCACCAGACCCTCGCGAGCCGCGTCGTGGTGCACGTGATCCCGTTCCCGTTCGTGCGCGAGGTCTTGCTCTCCGTGCTCCCACCGCTCGCGGTGATGCTCGCGCTCTTCGTGCTGTACCTCGAGCTCCCCGACGCCTCGGTGCGACGTGGCTCCGCGCTGCTCGGCGCCGCGCTCGCCGCGATCGGCTGGTACGGCATCCAGCTCGCGCACATCCGCTTCCAGGTCGGCCTCGCGCGCTACAACGCGATCTACTCCGGGTTCGGCGCGCTCCCGATCCTGCTCTTCTCGATCCAGGTGTCGTGGGTGATCGTCCTGCTCGGCGCGCAGGTCGTCGCCGCGCACCAGGACGCGCCGACGTTGCGGCAGCTCGCGCGCGGCACGCTGCGCGATCACGCGGAGCGACAAGCGCTCGCGGTGCGCGCCGTGATCGCCCTCGCCCAGCGCGGCGCCGGTGCGCGCAGCGGAGGCGTCGCGCTCCGTGTGCTCGCGGGCGAGCTCGGCGTCGGCATCCGACCGCTGCGCGGGGTGCTCGACGAGCTCGCCGCGCACGGCCTCGTGCGCACGAGCGTGGAGCGCACCGATCGTCGCTACGCGCTCGTGCCGGATCCCGCGACGCTGCGCGCATCGACGGTCCTCGACGCGCTCGAGCGCGCGCCCGGCACGCCCGATCTGCCGTGGGAGGACGGCGACGCGCCCATCCACGCGCTGCTCGTCGCGCGCCGCGCGGCTGCGTCGACCTCGAGCGCCGATCGCACGATCTCCGAGCTCGCCGAGACGAACGTGAGCGACACGCGCGCCTGACCCGTCGGATCGTATCGTTGCCGCGGCGTCCCTCCCGTGAGACAGATCCCTCCGTGAGCGAGCCCGCGATCCTCGGAAAGATCCGCGAGACGCTGGAGGCGACCCTCGCGCCTCGCGACGCTGCGCACGTGCTCCTCGACGCGCTCGCGCAGTGGGGCGCCCGCGTCCCCTCGGAGATCGAGGAGATCGAGTCGTTCGTCGCGGTCTCGCTGCGCGACGCGCTGCGCGCGCGGCTCGGAGACGCGCACACCAAGCGCGTCATGCACGCCGTCGAGGACGTGCTCGCGACCGCGTCCGCGCCGACCGAGGAGCACACGATCCCGGTCGATCTCTCCGAGATCCCCGACGTGTGGGTGGACGAAGAGACCCACGATCTGCCGGTGCTCGACGCGCCGGTGCCCGTGCTCGTGCTCGCGGGCCGCGGCGGTCTCGCGATGCGCCTCGCCGCCGCGCTCGGCCCCGAGCGCATCCACGCGCGCGCCGCGGCGAGCGCAGCCGCGATCGATCGTGCGCTCGCGGGCCCGCCGGTCGTCGTGATCACCGACGCCTCCGACGTGCCCGCGGTCGAGCCCGAGGAGCTCTTCTGGCGCCTCTCGCGCCTGCCCTCGAGCGTGACCGCGATCGTGTGGGGCAGCGATCTCGTCTACGGCGAGCGCGTCGCGGAGCTCGCGGCGCGCGCGGGTCGCGCCATCGCGTGCATCCGTGTCGTCGACGGGTTCGACGCCGTGCTCGACCTCGTGCTCGCCCGTCGCGCGGCCGCGCCGCGCGACGACGCGTGAGGCGCGATCACTCCTCTTCGGGCTCGTTGCCCGAGCCGACGCACGTCGAGCACGCGGTGACCGTCGCGGTGAGCTCGATCGAGTCCTCGTCGACGATCTCTTCGCCGCGCCGGACCACGACGCGGAACGTGTAGCTGTTCTCGCCGATCCCGTACTGCGTCGGGTCGATGCCCCAGCGCACGCCGTACGTGTCGGGGAGGTTCGGCATCTCCTCGTCCCAGCAGACCGGCTCGCGCGTGGCGATGTTCATGCAGCGATAGAGCCGCACCGAGTATACGAACGGGTCCCCCGTGACCGCGAGCGTGTACGAGTAGCCGTAGCTCAAGCTGATGTCGCGATCGATGGTCAGCGGCTCCGGCTCGATCTGCCACTCGACGTCGGCCGCGGGGCCCGCGTCGACCGGCGGCGGGCCGGCGTCGCTGCCCGCGTCCGTGTTCTCCTCGGTCGCGCCGGAGTCCTGCGCGCCCGCGTCGGCGCCTCCGCCGGCGTCGGTGTCGCCGCCCGCGCCTTCGTCACCACCACAGCCCGAGAGCGCGAGCAACACCGAGGCGAGCACCGAGATCGAGATCGCGTGACGCATGCGAGGACGTCTCCTTCGAGGTCCTCAGCGTGCATTCCCGACGGCTCACGCCGCTAGCTGTCGGGCCGTGATTTCGTATACCCCCGGTATACGCTCCGGGTCACATCCGGATGCGCTTGAGCCGCGTCGTGACGTCGCGCGAGAGCATCAGCTCCTGATCGCGCGGCAGCGAGGTGGTCGCCGCGAAGAGCGCGAACGCGGCGAGCTCGTGCAGCGCCTGGTGGAGCCCCTCCATCGGGTTGTCCACCTTGATGTCGGCGAGCGCGCGCGCGACCACGGCCGGATCGATGCTGCCGTCCTCCTCGACGTGCTCGCCGAAGATCGGCCCGTAGCCGCTGCCGACGATCCACGCCTCGAGCGTGCTGCGCGTCTGATCCACCCCGCCGTACGTCGCGACCGCCATGAAGATGTCGCGGAGCACGTCGTTGAACTGCGACACGACCTTGCGCACCGCGGTGGAGTCGACCGACTTCTTCGGCCGCAGCACGACGAGGTTCTGCTGCAGGAGCCCGTAGAGGGCCTTCACCGTCATGAACTGCCCGAGCCCGGTCTCGCGCGCGATGTCCTCGATCGTGCGGTTCCCGTCGGCCCATGCGAGCACGGTCTGCGCGGTCTCCTCGAGCGAGTGCACGCTCACGCGCGGCTGCACCTCGGGCACGAGCTCGTCGTGCGGGATGCGCTCGCGGAAGAGCGCCATCTCGTCGATGCGCTGCACGCCCTCCATGAGCAGCGCCTGCACCGGAAGGTGCACCGGGTGCACCGGCGCCTCCGCGCCCTCGTCGGGCTGCACGAACACGTAGTGCCCTTCGCGGATCAGGAGCGACGCGAAGAAGATCTGCTCGACCTGCTTCTGCAGCTGCTCGAAGAGCTGCTCCTGCGAGATCGAGCCCTTGTCGACGACGATCTGCCCGAAGCGACGCTCGGGATCGACCTCCGCGAGGATCTCGTCGAGCTGCTGCTTGCTCAGGATCCCGTTGCGATAGAGCACCTGCCCGAGGCGATCGTCGGGGTGCGTGCTCGTCGCGCTCTTGAGCGCGGCCTGATCGATCGAGAGCACGCGGTGCGCGTCGGGACCGAAGATGTGCATGTCGCCGCGCCAGCTCGCGCTCGCGATGATGTTCACGAGCTCGAGGATCGACGTGCGCGACACGATCTCGCCCGCCATCAGCACGCGCGGCTGCGCTGCACCGTCGCTCTTCTCGGCGCGAAGGACGATCAGCCCCGTCGCGTCGACCACCAGCCGATAACGTCCGGCGCGGTCACGCAACCGCCGATCCGCACCGCGCCCGGGGACGCGCACCGAGCCATCGGCCTCGACGATCACGAGATCGTTGGGCTCCGCCACGACCGGAGCGTACCGCAGCACGCGTCACAGCGTGAAGAACGCAGATGGCCGCCACCACGACCGGTTGTGGCAGACCGCCCCGGGGGCTAGTTGGTGGCGCGTCACAGGGTGCGATTCCCTCGACGTGGATCGCGCTCTCTCCTCCTCCTCTGGCTGCGATTCGCTCCGCTCGCTCATGACCCGAGTCCTCGTCGTCGACGACTTCGCGGATGCCCGCGACCTCCTCTCCGGCCACCTCGCCGCGCGCGGCTTCGAGACCGAGGAAGCGGTCGACGGAGAAGACGCCGTCGCGCGCGCGGCCGAGCGCCCGCCCGACGTGATCCTGATGGACATCGGGATGCCGAAGATGGACGGCATCGAGGCGACGCTGCGCATCAAGGCGAATCCGCGCACCGCGCACGTGCCGGTGATCGCGGTGACCGGTCAGGCGCACGACGGGCTCGAGGTCGTCCCGCCGTGCGACGCGGTGCTCGCGAAGCCGGTCGACCCGGTGCGCGTCGAGGCCGAGGTGCGTCGCGTGCTCGCGGAGAAGAGCTCGCCCGCGACCGCGCTGAGCGCGGCGCGCGCGGCGAAGAGCTCGAAGAAGCGCGAGCGCGAGAGCCGAGAGCGCAAGCGCTCGGTGGTGTGGCTCATCGCGGGCCCGGAGCGCGTGCGCAGCGCGATCGCGATGCTGATCGAGCGCGCGGGCCTGGACGTGCGCGCGTTCGGATCGGCGATGGACGCGCTCGACGATGCGAGCGATCCCGACGCGGTGGTGATCGATCTCGAGCAAGAGGACGCGGTCGAGCTCGCGCTCGCGATGCGCAGCCGGCCCGAGCTCGAGGAGCTCGTGCTGATCGCGCTCGAGCCGGAGGACGGCGCGCCCGACGAGGTGCGCCCGCTCTTCGACGCGCGGGTCGGGAAGAACGACGAGGTCGTGAAGCTCCCGAAGCTGCTCCAGAAGGCGCTGAAGGAGCGCGACGCCATCCGCGGCCCGGCCGCGGAGGTCACGGTCGAGGTCGGTCAGGCGATCCACGCGCGCGGTCGCGCCGAGCCGCTCGGCACGGTGCTCGACGTGCGACGCGAGCTGCTCGTGATCGACGTGCCGGGCGCGGGCGCGTTCGTGGTGCCCGCGACGGCGGTGAGCTCGATCGAGCACGGCCGCATCGAGGTCGAGCCCGACGCGCTCGACGACGATCTGCGCGAGGCGATCGGCGCGAATCGCGAGTGATGGAGTAGCCTCGCGGGATGCGCTTCGTTCTCGTCGCGATCCCAGCGGCGCTCGGGCTCTCCGCTTGTGGCGCCTGCGCCTGCCTCCCGTGCCCGCCGCCGATCACGATCGACGTCCACCTCGACGACACCCACGACGCGTCGAGCGTCTCGGTCGCCGGCTTCGCGTGCGTCGCGGCCGACGCGCCACAGACCGTGACGTGCACCTCGCCGCAGATCGGCGGCGGCACCCACGGGCTCGTGGTGCACGTCGGCGAGCGGTCGATCCCGATCCGCGTCCACGTGCCCGGCGAGGGCGGCGGCAGCTGCTGCGGGTGCGGCTACCTACCGGTGCGCGAGCAGGTGCTCGTGCTCGGCGATCCGCGGATGAGCGGCGTGTGACGTAGGGACGCGGAAACTCGGGCGGGCGCTCGCGTGTCCTCGTCGAGTGCGAGCGTCTCGTCCACCACGCGTCCCGCTGATCGCGGTCGTCGCGCTCTCGACGTCCGCTCCTCGACGCCTGGTCGCGCTGAAAGCGAAACGGGCGCCGAGCTCATCGCTCGACGCCCGCTCCATCGTGTCTTTCGCTCAGCTCACTCGGCCGGCGCGGCCGCGGTCTTCGCGTGGCTCTCGCCCTCGAGCGCTGCGATGCGCATGCCGTAGAACGAGCGGTAGACGAAGAACGCGCTGATCGCGAAGAGCACCGCCGCGATCACCACGCGCATCGTCGCGCCGTTGTCGACGCTGCCCTGGAGGATCTCCGCGAGCTCGACCGCGAGCAGGCCGAACAGCGTGGTGAACTTGATCACCGGGTTCATCGCGACCGACGAGGTGTCCTTGAAGGGATCACCCACGGTGTCGCCGACGACGCACGCCGCGTGGAGGTCCGTGCCCTTCGCCTTGAGCTCGGTCTCGACGACCTTCTTCGCGTTGTCCCACGCGCCACCCGCGTTCGCGAGGAAGAGCGCCTGGAACAGACCGAACAGCGCGATCGCGACGAGGTACCCGATGAAGAAGTACGACTCGAGGAACGCGAACGCGAGCGTCGAGAAGAAGACCGTGAGGAAGATGTTGAACATCCCCTTCTGCGCGTAGACCGTGCAGATCTCGACGACCTTCTTCGAGTCCTCGATCGACGCCTTCTCGACGCCCTCGAGCTTGATGTTCGCCTTGATGAACTCGACCGCGCGGTACGCGCCCGTCGAGACCGCCTGCGTCGACGCGCCGGTGAACCAGAAGATCACCGAGCCGCCCGCGAGCATGCCGAGCAGGAAGGGCGGGTGCATCAGCGAGAGGTGGGTGAGCAGCTCGGGGCGCAGGCCCGTGAGCAGCACGATGATCGAGAAGATCATCGTCGTCGCGCCGACCACCGCGGTGCCGATGAGCACCGGCTTCGCGGTCGCCTTGAACGTGTTGCCCGCGCCGTCGTTCTCCTCGAGGAGCTCCTTCGCGACCTCGAAGTTCGCGTCGAACTTGAAGTCCTTCTTGATCTCTTCCTTGACGTTCGGGACGTTCTCGATGAGCGAGAGCTCGTATACCGACTGCGCGTTGTCCGTGACCGGGCCGTAGCTGTCGACCGCGATCGTCACCGGGCCCATGCCCAGGAAGCCGAACGCGACGAGGCCGAACGCGAAGATCGGCGAGACGTCGACCCAGCCGCCCTCGGTCTGGAAGCGGATGATCGCGCCGAGCGCCTCGCTCGTGCCGGCGTCCATCATCGTCACGCCGTAGGCGACGCCCATCAGCACGACGAACACGATGCCCATCCAGTACGCGCTGAAGTTGCCCGCGGTGAGGCCGGCGAGGACGTTCAGCGACGCGCCGCCTTCCTTCGACGCGGTCACGACCTCGCGCACGTGGCCCGACTCGACCGACGTGAAGACCTTGATGAGCTCGGGGATGATCGCGCCCGCGAGCGTGCCGCAGCTGACGATCACCGAGAGCTTCCACCACGCGCTCGACGCGCCGCCGAGCTCGGGGATCAGCGCCGCGCTGACGCCGAACGTCGCGAGGATCGACACGATCGACGTGAGCCACACGAGCACCGTGAGCGGGTGCTCGAAATTGAACTTGCCGAGGTTGCCGTAGCGGCTCTTCGCGATCGCCTCGTTCACGAGGTACGAGGCGGCGCTCGCCACGACCATCACGACGCGGATCATGAAGAGCCACACGAGCAGCATCTTCTGCGCCTCGGCGGCCTCCGGGCTCGTGAGCACGAGGAGGATGAACGAGATGAGCGCGACGCCGGTCACGCCGTAGGTCTCGAAACCGTCGGCGCTGGGACCGACCGAGTCACCCGCGTTGTCGCCCGTGCAGTCCGCGATGACGCCGGGGTTGCGCGCGTCGTCTTCCTTGATCTTGAAGACGATCTTCATGAGGTCCGAGCCGATGTCGGCGATCTTCGTGAAGATGCCGCCCGCGATGCGCAGCGCCGACGCGCCGAGCGACTCGCCGATCGCGAAGCCGACGAAGCACGGGCCCGCGAACTCACCCGGCACGAAGACCAGGATGAGGAGCATCATCATCAGCTCGACCGAGATGAGCATCATGCCGATGCTCATGCCGGCCTTGAGCGGGATCGCGTAGACCGGGTGTCCCTTGCCCTGGAGCGACGCGAACGCGGTGCGCGAGTTCGCGAACGTGTTGACGCGGATGCCGTACCACGCGACGCCGTAGCTGCCGGCCACGCCGATCAGCGCGAACACGAGGATCATCCCGACGCGCATCCAGCGCTCGCCCGCGGGCAGGTGCGCGAACGCGAACACGCCGTAGTACACGACCATGATCGCCCCGATGAAGGCGAACAGGATCATGATGAAGCGGCCCTGGGTGATCAGGTACGTCTTGCACGTCTCGTAGATCAGCTCGCTGATGTCGAGCATGGTCTTGTGGACCGGCATCGCCTTCAGCTGGTTGAAGATCACGAAGCCGAACGCGAGACCGAGCGCGCACACCGCGAGGCCGCTCATCAAGAGCGTGCGGCCGTCGATGCCGAGCATCGTCACGGTCGAGAAGTCGGGCAGGCGGAGGTTGGCCTCGCCGCCTGCGGCGTGGCCGGTCTCCTGAGCGAGCGCGAGGCTTGGCGCCGCGAACGCCGCGAGCGCGGCAGCGGCGGCTGCCACGCGAGCAAGAAGCGAGGACAGACGGCTGGACATGAGGACTCCTGGGGTCTCCGAACGACCGGAAGCTCCGGACGGTCAATGGCACCGCTGGGCGGGGTGTCGGGGTCGAGCGCCTTCCCTATTCCCGCGCGCCCACCCTCGGCGGGGCCGCCTCATAGCAACGGACGCCGGCCATGTCTACACCCGTTCCCCCCGCCGCGTCTCGGGAGGAGGAAGGGTCGGCGTCCGGTGGGGTAGAATCCTCCGCCGACGGCGGTACGCGGGCGGAGGTGCGGATGCGACGGGGCGTGTGGTGGGGGATCGCGGTGGTGGTCGCGACGATCGCGGTGGGGTGCGGCGAGTCGCACCCACCCGGCGACGACGGCGGGGCTGACGACTTCGACGCGGGCGAGCACGACGCCTCGACCGTCCCCGGGCAGGACGCCGGAACGATCCCCGACGACGACGCGGGCGCGCCGGGCGACGACGCATCGCCGCCCGACCTCGACGCGGGACCGCCCGAGAGCTGCGACTCGCCGGGCGTCGTGGAGGACGTGCCCTGCGGCAACTGCGGCACCGTCTCGCGCTTCTGCACCGCCTCGCGCGTCTGGGAGTACGCGGAGTGCGAGGGCGAGGGCGTCTGCGCGCCCGGCACCATCGACGCGGTCGAGTGCGGCAACTGCGGCACCCAGACGGCGCGCTGCACCACGGCGTGCGTCTGGGAGCGCACCGGTGGCTGCACCGCCGAGGGCGAGTGCGCGCCCGGCACGCGCACCCGCAGCAGCGAGACCTGCACCGCTCCGCAGACCCGCGAATTCCTGTGCAACGACGCGTGCACGTTCGAGCCCGCCAGCGAGTGCTCGGCCGACGCGTGCCCGACCCCCGGCATGCTCCAGGAGGTGCCCTGCGGCATGTGCGGCACCCGCGAGCGCTTCTGCACGTCGGCGCGCGTCTGGGAGTACGGCCCGTGCGGGGGCGAAGGCGTCTGCATGCCCGGCACCACCGGTCCCGTCGCGTGCGGCAACTGCGGCACGCGCACCGCGCGCTGCAACACGTCGTGCGAGTGGGACGGCAGCGGCACGTGCACCGGCGAGGGCGTCTGCGCGCCCGGCACCGTCACCCGGAGCGGCGCGCTCTGCCCGCCCATGCAGACGCAGCGCGTGCAGTGCACCGACTCGTGCACGTACACGCCGCTCGACGCGTGCCGCGGCACGGTGCCGGTCGACGTCATGGTGCTGCTCGACGTGACCGGCTCGCACGCGACCTACGTGCGCGACAACGTCGCGAACTTCGGCACGCGCCTCGTCGCGCCGCTGCTCGCGATCGACGACGTCGCGGTGGGCGTCGCGTGGTACGCGGACTTCCCGATCGATCCGTTCGGCGTCACCGGGGATCGTCCCTTCGAAGGCGGTGTGCAGCCGACGCGCACGCGCGCCGAGATCGACGCGGCGTTCGCCGCGGCCCCGCAGCGCAACGGCAACGACCTGCCGGAGAGCGCCGTGGAGGCGCTCTCGATCCTCGCGGGCGGCACCCCGCCCGCGTCGGCGATCCCCCTCGCGTGCTCGACCGGCCGCACCGCCGGAGGCTGTTGGCGCAGCGGCGTGCGTCGCGTGATCGTCGTCTACACCGACGCCTCGAGCCACAACGGACCGAGCCCCACGTCGACCGCGCTGCACTCGCCCTACACCACGATCCCGACGGCGGCGACGTGGCCCGCGGTGCGCTCGCGGCTCATGACGGACGGCACCTTGCTGCTGGTCCTCTACCGCTCGAACAGCGACGGCGACGCGCCCGGGCAGTACGACGAGATGCTGCGGGATCTCGGGCAGCCCGCGTCGGATCGCATCGCCGCGGACACCCTCACCACGGCCCTCGACGCGGTGGTCGCGCGGGTGCGGTCGATCGCGATGCCCTGAGCCCGTGTGGGGCCGTGGAGGGCGCGCAAGCAGGTTCGCGTTGCGCGCGCGCCCAGCCTTTCCGATGATTGGGGTGCTCGATGTCGCGCCCCGCCCCGTCCGAAGCTCCGCTCGTGTCCGCCGCCGACTCGTTCGTCGGTCGGGTGCTCGAGCAGCGGTACCGCGTCGAGCAGCGTCTCGGCGAGGGCGGGCTGGGCACCGTGTACCGAGCGCAGCACCTGAAGCTCGCGCGCAACGTCGCGGTGAAGGTGCTGCGCGACGATCTGCGCGGCATCCCGCAGCTGCGCGCGCGCTTCGAGCGCGAGGTGAAGGCGCTCTCGTCGCTCTCGCACCCGAACGTCGTCACGATCACGGACTACGGCGTCGAGGGCGGCATGCCCTTCCTCGTGATGGAGCTCGTGGAGGGCGTCGAGCTCGCGAAGATCGTCGGCGAGCCGCTGCCGCCCGAGCGCGCGCTCATGATCGTGCGCCAGATCCTCGCGAGCCTCGCCTACGCGCACGAGCGCGACGTGGTGCACCGCGACCTGAAGCCCGCGAACGTGATCGTGCGGCAGCTGCCCGACGGGCGCGATCACGTCACGGTGCTCGACTTCGGGCTCGCGAAGTTCGTCGGCGACGATCCCGGCGGCGACCTCACGCGCAGCGGGCTCGTCGTCGGCACGCCCGCGTACATGCCGCCCGAGCAGATGGCCGCGGGCGCGCGCCGCGCCGACGCGCGCTCGGATCTCTACGCGGCCGGGCTGATCCTGTTCGAGCTGATCGCGGGGCGTCGTCCCTTCACGTTCGAAGAGCCTGCCGAGCTCTTGCGTGCGCACCTCGTGATGCAGCCGCCGACGCTCGCCGAGGCGCTGCCGGGATCGGTCGTGCGGCCCGAGCTCGAGGAGCTCGTCGCGCGCGCGCTCGCGAAGTCGCCCGACGATCGCTTCCCCGATGCGCGCGCGATGATCGACGCGATGGACGCGCTGCCGTACGAGCCGCTGGTGCGCGGAGGCGTCGGTGGCCACGACGCGCGGCGCGACACGACGCGCCCCGCGCGGCCGACGCCGATCTCCGCGGCCGCCGCGGCGAGCGAGCGCCCGGCGCCGACTCCGACCGCCGCGGAGCGCGCGCGCTCGATGGGCATGCGCGCGGGGATCGCGGCGATCGTGTTCCTGATGACGATCGCGGGCATCGCGTGGACGGCGCGGCGCGCGACGACGGAGCCCGTCGCGGACGCGCCGACGACCGAGCCGGCGCCCCCGGCAGCCCCGCTCGCGCGCAGCGAGGGCCCGGGCACGATCGCGACCCAGCCGACCGCGCCGGTCGCGGCGGCGGAGGTCACGCCGCGCGATCACGATCCCGTCGCTGCGGGCGCCGAGGACACCGAGGCGCTGGTCGGCGAGGAGGACGAGGGCGAGGTCGCGCCCGAGGTCGAGGCGCCGTTCGTCGCGCCGGTGCGGGTCGGACCGCGACCGCCGGCGCGCAACCCGCTGCGAGGTCGCTTGCCGGGCGTGCTCTCGCGCGTCGACGCGCGCATCGAGCGGGGCCGTCCGATCGGCGCGGGCGACATCCGCGCGCTCCAGCGTTATCGCAACGACCGCCCGGGCGACGTGCGGGGCCGCTTGGTGCTCGGTCACGCGTACGCGGCGCGCGGCTGGCTCTCGCCTGCGATGGACCAGTACGAGCGCGCGGTGGGCGTCGACGAGAGCGTGCGCGGCGATCCGGCGATCCTCGAGAACCTGCTGCGCGCGGTGCGCACGGAGTCGCTCAACGCGCGGGCGAGCGAGCTCGTGGTGCGGATCTTCGGCGCCGAGGCGCAAGCGGGCGTGCGACGAGCGATCTCTCGAGTGCGTGATCCCGGGGAGCGCGGGCGGCTCGAAGCGCTCTCTGCTCGGCTCCGGTAGCTCGTCGACTCCGCGCGGGTCCCATCGATCTCGCTCGCACCCGCCCTCGTCCTCGCCCCCGCGGCCCCCGTGCGTCCGCGCTTGCACTTCCGCTACTCTCCCGCGCCATGCATGGCCACCGCTCGGTTCCAGCCGCTCGCGCTCTGATCCTCGCTCTCGCCCTCTCGACCGCCTGCGGGGGCTCCGACTCGTCCGAGGAGACCGTCGACACCACGCCGATCGTCGGCGTCATGGAGCTCCCCATCTCGCTCCGCGGCGATCCGACCGCGCCGAGCGATGCGCTCCGCGTCGAGATCAGCCCGACCGAGCTGCGCCTCGAGAGCCGTCCCGTCTACACGCTCGAGCGCGGGCGCGTGCCCGCCGCCGAGGTCACGCCCGACGGGCTCACCCAGCTCCGCACCGCGCTCCAGGCCGCGCCCGCCCGACCGCGCGTCGCGCTCACCGCGCACGGCATGGTCCCGTACGGCACGCTCGTGCGCACCATCCAGACGCTCACGGCCGCCGGCTATCGCGACATCCTCCTCGCGGTGCGCCCGGTCTCGACCACCGGCGCCGCGCCCACCGCGCCGAGCTGGATGCCGCTCTCCTCGCCGCAGATCGCGCCCTTCGGCCCCGAGCCCGTCGATCCCGCGACCTACGGCGGCCCGGCGCGCGGCTGGGGCGACTTCACCTCGCGCTGGGAGGAGTCGTACGACGCGTGCCGCGCCGCCGGCCCCGGCCAGTACGTCGACTGCGATCCCAAAGCGAGCGTCACGCCCGAGGACGGGCAGATGCAGGTCGTGCTCTGGGCGCGCGGCCGCGGCATGCAGGTGCGCTTCAACCGCGTCGGCGCGCCCCCGCCCGAGCCGAGCAAGGCGCCGAGCGGCCCCGCGCTCATCGAGGGCGTGCGCGCCGCGCCGACCGGCGAGGGCGAGGAGATCCCGCCCGACCCGTCGACGACCGGCGCCTTCGCGTTCCGCGCCGAGGTCGCGACCGCCGCCGACTCCGCGATCTCCGGCGTGACGCGCCCGGTGTGCGGCGCCGCCGCGTGCCCGACCGTCGTCGAGGCCGACGAGGAGACGCCGGTGATGCGCGTCGTCTCGCTGCTCGGCGCCGCGTTCCCGAACGGCGCGACGCCGCCCCACCTCGTCCTCCGCATGCCCGCCGCGCGCTGATCGCGCCTCGTCGCCGGGCTGCGACGGTCAGCCCGGCGACGAGCGTGTGCGCGAGCGCGATCACGACGCGGGGGCGACCGGCTCGGGCTCCTCGTCGTCCTGCTCGTCGTCGCGCGAGGGCACCAGGAGCCGCTCGAGCCCTGCGAGCGGCGGGAGCGAGATCGGCGCGCCGGCTCGCTGCGCGTCACGGAGCGCCGAGACGATCGCCCGGAGGATCGCCAGCACGAGCCCGTCGTGCCGATCGAGGGTTCGCTGATCGACGGCCTGGGGCGGCGTGAGCGTCGCGCTCGTCCCCGAGAGGCGCTCGGTCTCCGCGGCGAGCGCCTCGAGCCGTGCGACGAGCGCGTCGTCGTAGCCGTAGCTGTCGAGCACGACGACCAGCGACTCGTCGCGGCGCGCGTCGGCGAGGATGCGCGCGACCGTGCGGACGCTCGCCACGACGGACGACGCCGTCGCAGCCTTCCCCGCCGCGCGCTCGAGCTCCGCGCGCTGCGGTGCATCGCGCGGCAGCACGTTGCGCAGGAGGTGCGTCGCGACCGCGCGGCGCTCGCGCAGCGCCGTCGCGCGCGACGTCTTGAGCGCCTCCCGCCGTCCGGCGATCTCGCTCGCGACGTCGCGCAGCTGCTGCTCGTGCGCGAGATCGAGCCGCGCGAGCTCGCGCGCCTCGGACACCGCGAGCGTCAGGAGCTCGAGCGCGAGCCCCTGCGGCGCCCGGCCCAGCTTGCGCACCGCGAGGAGCGCGGCGGCGACCACGTTCGGCGCGACCGCGACGATCTCCTCGGTGCGGAAGCCGGTGCCGAGCTCCACGAGCTTGTCGTCGCCGTAGGCACGCACGATCGCGTCGCGCACCGCGGCGACGCGCGCCGCACTCACCGGCGTCAGCTCGCGCTCGATCTCGTCGAGCGACCACGCGCGGCTCGTATCGAGGCCAACGCGGCCCTTCGCGGCTGTCCGCCGCGTCGTCGCCGCCTTCTTGATGGGGGTTGCCTTCTTGGATCGCTTCTTCGCAGCAGCCATGCGCGCGAACGTAGGCGACCTCCCGCGCAGAGCGCGAGGCCCGCGAACGCGGACCCCCGGCCCGCCCGCCGCAGGAAAGCGCGCGTCGAGCACAGGAAAACCCCCGTCGAGCACAGGAAAACCCCCGTCGAGCACAACGCGCGGCGCGTCGAGGACAGCAGAACGCCGTCGAGCACAGCGCGCGACCCGTCGCGCACAGCAGAACGACGTCGAGCACAGCGCGCGACCCGTCGAGCACAGCAGAGCGACGTCGAGCACAGCGCGCGGCGCGTCGAGCACAGCAGAGCGACGTCGAGCACAGCGCGCAGCGCGTCGAGCACAGCAGAACGACGTCGAGCACAGCGCGCGACGCGTCGAGCACAGCAGAGCGTCGTCGAGCACAACGCGCGACCCGTCGAGCACAACACAGCGTCGTCGAGCACAGCGCGCGGCGCGTCGCGCACAACACAGCGTCGTCGAGCACAGCGCGCGACCCGTCGAGCACAGCACAGCGTCGTCGAGCGCAGCGCGCGCGCCTCGAGCACGACGCAACATCGGGGCGAGGCCCGAAGGGCGAGCCCGGCGAATCGGCTCACGATGCCCGAAGGGCGAGTCGGTCCACCACACCGCGCGCCGTTCCCCTCCGCGCGCGGCCGAGACCTCACCAGCAGGGCGCGTGGCAGGGGGCCCGAGCGCTTCCGCAGCGACCCACCCGACGGCAGCCACGTCCCCGCCTGGTTCTCGGCATCGCGGACGCGATGCCGAGAACGATCCCGCCCCCCGACGCCCCACCGTCACTGCAAGCCGGTCGCGAGGCTTAGCGAGGGCCCCTTGCCACGCGCCCCCGCCGAGACCTACTCCCGCGCGGAGATCCCCGAGAGCTTCTCCGGGTTGATCACCAGATCGATCTCCACGATCCGATCCCCATCGATCGTCACCGCCATCACCCCGAGCGGCCGCCCCGCGATGCTCCACG
The DNA here is from genome assembly GCF_000737325.1 of Sandaracinus amylolyticus. Taxonomy (NCBI): domain Bacteria; kingdom Pseudomonadati; phylum Myxococcota; order Polyangiales; family Sandaracinaceae; genus Sandaracinus; species Sandaracinus amylolyticus. The sequence continues at coordinate 3,439,239 of NZ_CP011125.1, read as the reverse complement.
CGATCCCGGTGCGCCCGTTGATCTCCATCAGCTCGAAGCGCACGTCCGCGGACGCCTTGCGCGCCAGCCCGACCACGAAGCGCGCGACACGATCGTCGCCCTGCACCGCACGGCGCGCCGCCTTCGCGCGACCGCCGCCGTCGGAGCGCGCGACCACGTCCTTCGCGAGCATCGCCTGCAGCCCGCCGAGATCGCCCTCCCCGATCGCCATCGCGAAGCGCATCACGAGCTCGCGGTGCCGGTCGGGATCCGCGGGGAAGCGCGGGCGCCCTTCCTTCACGTGCGCCCTCGCGCGCGACATCAGCTGCCGCACCGCGACCTCGTCGCGCTCGAGGATCGCCGCGACCTCGGCGTGCGAGTAGTCGAACACCTCGTGCAGCAGGAACACCGCGCGCTCGAGCGGCGAGAGGCGCTCCAGCAAGAGCAGGAACGCGAGCGAGAGCGACTCGGCGTCCTCGGGATCGCGCGGCTGCACCACCGCGCCCGCGACGTCGGTGCGCACCGGCTCGGGCAGCCACTCGCCGGTGTACTGCTCGCGCCGCGCGCGCGCCGAGCGCAGCTGATCGAGGCAGATGCGCGTGACCACCGTCGCGAGCCACGCGCGCGGCGACGCCACGTCGGCTCTGCTTGCTCGATCGTTCGTCGCAGCCCGTCCGACGCCGCCACGATCTCCGCCGCGCTCGGCATCTGCCGATGCCGACTCGGCTGCGTTCGCGGCATCGTTGAACGGGCTGCTCGGGGCACCCTGCGCGCGCACGAACGCCTCCTGCACCGCGTCCTCGGCCTCGGCGACGCTGCCGAGCATCCGGTACGCGAGCCCGATCAGGAACGAGCGGTGCTCGCTGTAGAGCGCGGCGGGGTCGTTCTTCATGCGGCCTCCGGCGGCGCGGCGAGGCGCTCGGGATCGCGCGCCGGGAGCGCGTGCAGGCGGACGCGCGGGAAGCGGAACTCCCACCAGCCGTCGCGCTCGAGCTCGACGCTGCGCACCGTGTAGCGGCAGATCATCTCCTTCACGATCGCACCGAGGCGGCCCGACAGGAAGGTCGTGCGCGGGGTGCCGCGCGGATCCATCAGCTGCACCAGGCCCTCGCGGCGGCCGAGGCTGATGCAGTAGGTCGCGTCGGACCAGTCGAGCGCGTGCTCGGGCTCGCCGCCGAGCGAGCGCACCGCGTTCTCGGCGGCGTGCACGCCCATCGGCATCGCGCTCTTGCACCCGAACGGGACCGCGGAGCCGAGCACGCCGCTCGGCGCGGCGCAGTCGCCCGCGACGTAGACGTCGGGCGCGCCCTCGAGGCGCAGCATCGCGTCGACGCGGGCGCGGCCGCGCGCGTCGACCGGGAAGCCCCAGGCGCGCAGCGACCCGGGGATCGCGAAGCCGACCGCGCCGACGCACACGTCGAAGGGCAGGCGCTCGCCCGCGATCACCACCGCGCCCGCCTCGACGCGCTCGACCCGCGCGTGCTCGCGCAGCGTGACGCCGAGGCGCGCGAAGACGCGGCGCAGGTGCTCGACGGCGCGCGGGTGGAGGCCGGGGCCGACCTCGCCCGACGTCACGAGCGTCACGCGGAGGCCGCGGTGGCGCTCGGCGAGCTCGGTCGCGCCCTCGATGCCGGTGAGGCCGCCGCCGATCACGACGAGGTGCCCCTCGCGCTGCGCGGCGTCGCGCGCGGCGACCTCGAGCTCCGCGACCGCGTCGGGCTCGAGCGTGAACGCGTGCTCCGCGGCGCCGGGGATCGCGCTCGCGTCGACGCGGCTTCCGATCGCGACGATCAGGCGATCGAAGCGCATCCGCTCGCCGCTCGAGAGCGTCACCTCGTGGCCGGCGCGATCGACCGACTCGACGCGCCCGCGGACGATCCGCACCCGCGTGCCGCGCAGCAGCGTCGCGAGGGGACGCGCGGGGTCGACGGTGCCCGACGCCGCCTCGTGGAGCCGGACGCGCTCGATCATCGCGTCGCGATCCGAGATCAGCACGACCTCGCCGCGATGGCGGAGGCGACGCGACGCGCGCAGCGCCGCCATCACACCGGCGTACCCACCACCGACCACGATCACCCGGGGCTTGGTCTCCATGCTCGCCTTCTCCTTCGTCGTTCGCCCCCAGGACGAGGCAGGCCGGCGGGACGTGACATCGGAGGCCGCTTGCTCGCGATCGCGGGACTCTGAGACGATCACCCCCATGCGCGGTCGCTTCGCACGTCTTCTGATCGTCTCGGTGCTGGTGTCGGGGTGCAGCACGATCGTGGACCCCGACGAGGGTCGCCTCGATCCCCCGGCGGGGAGCGACGGCGGCGGCGGTGTGCTCGACGCGGGCGGGGTCGACGCGGGCGACGAGCCGGGGGTCGACGCCGGGCCTCCGCCGATCGACGGAGGCGGCGGCGAGTGCGTCCCGAGCTGCGTGGGGTCGACGCTGACGCGCTGCGAGGGCGGCAGGCCGGTGGTCGAGGCGTGCGCGCTGCCGTGCGCGACCGAGGGCGTGCGGTGCGGCGAGATGATCCCGTCGAACGTCGGCGCGGAGCTGTGGACGACCGAGGCGCGCGACGTGGTGGTCGCGGGGACCGCGCGCTTCGACACGAGCGCGTGCACCTCGACGATGTCGCTGGCGCGGGTGGTGCCGCAGAGCGCGGGGCCCTCGGTGTGCGTGCTGCAGGTGCGCAACCTGCGCGTCGAGAGCGGCGCGACGCTGAGCGTGGTGGGGAACCTGCCGCTGGCGATCCTGGCGACCGGGGACGTGGAGATCCGCGGGACGCTCGACGCGAGCGCGGCGCTGGAGCGGCCGGGGCCGGGCGGTGGCGCGGGCGGGCGCCCGGGCGCGATCGACGGCAGCGGGTGGGGCCCGGGACGCGGCGGCACGCGGATGGGCAGCTTCGACGACGGCGGGGGCGGCGGCGGCGGGCTCTGCGGGAGCGGCGGCGCCGGCGGCGCGGGCGGCGACGCGGCGGGCGGCGCGGCAGGACCGGCGACCGACGCGCAGCTGCTCGTGCCGCTGCGGGGCGGGAGCGGCGGCGGGCTCGGGCTCGGCGCGACCGGCGGCGGCCCCGGCGCGACGGGCACGTTCGGGCTGGGCGGCGGGGGAGGCGGCGGCGTTCAGATCAGCGCGCTGGGGCGCATCCGGGTCGAGGGCGCGATCCTGGTCGGCGGCGGCGGCGGGCGCGCGGGGCGCAGCGTGGAGGCCGGCAACTGGGGCGCGGGCGGCGGCGGCGGGAGCGGCGGCGGCATCCTGCTCGAGGCGCCGGAGGTGGCGTTCGAGGGCAGCGGGACGCTGGGCGCGACCGGAGGAGGCGGCGGCGGGAGCGCGAGCGCCGGGACGAGCGGCGGCGACGGCGAGGACGGGCGCGTGTCGCTGACCTCGGCGAGCGGCGGCGCGAGCGGCGGCCCGGAGTACGGCGCGAGCGGCGGCGACTCGGGCGGCGGCGAGGTGCTCGCGGGGCGCGCGGGCGAGGCGAACGAGGCGCGGAGCGCGAACGGCGGCGGAGGCGGCGGCGGCGCGGGCTGCATCGTGGTGCGCACCGCGGACGGGACGCTGCCGCCGGGCGTCGAGGACGGATGGAGCCCGGGCGGCGCGGGCGGCGTGTTCGTCGCGCCGGTGCTGGTGCGCTGACGCTCAGCTCAGCCGGGCGAGGCGCGCTTCGGCGATCGCGAGGCCGGGCGCGCGCTCGAGGACGCGGCGCCACGCGGCGCGCGCGGCGTCGCGATCGCCCTGGCGCTCGCGGAGCAGCGCGAGGTTCATGAGCGGGTTGGGATCGACGGGATCGAGCTGCGCGGCGTGCTCGAGCGTGGTCTCCGCGTCGGCGGCGCGGTCGAGGTGGACGAGGCACGCGCCGAGGCCGTTGTGCGCCGCCGCGAGCTGGGGCGCGCGGGTGATCGCCTCGCGGAACGCGGTCGCGCCGGCGTCGTACTGCTCGAGCAGCACGAGCGCGTTGCCGAGCTTGAGCCACGAGGCCGCGTCGGCGTCCTCGCGCTCGATCGCGCGGCGGTAGACGTCGACCGACTCGCTCACCCGGCCGACGTCGCGCAGCAGATCGCCGAGCGCGAGGAGCGGCTCGGCGTCGTTCGGGGCGAGCTCCGACGCGCGCTCGAAGTCGGCGACGGCGGCGTCGAGATCGCCGGTCGCGGCGCGCGCGAGGCCGCGCCCGAGGTGCGCGCCCGCGTCGGCGGGGGCGCGGGTGATCGCCTCGCCGAACGCGTCGCGGGCCTCGTCGTGGCGGCGCGCGACGCGCAGCAGGCGACCGAGGTTGATCCACGGGTCCTGGCCGAGCGGATCGAGCTCGGTCGCGCGGCGGTACGCGCGCTCGGCGCCCTCGACGTCGCCGAGCTGCTCGCGGGCGAGCCCGAGGCGGTTCCACACCGGCGCGCAGCGCGGCTCCTGCACCGCGAGCACGTCGAGATGGGCGCGCGCGGCGGCGCCGTCGCTCGCGTCGAGCGCGAGATCGGCGGCGAGCATGCGTCCGCGCGCGTGATCGGGGGCACGCTCGAGCGCGGCCTCGACCTCGCGGCGCGCGTCGGCGTCGAGCATGCGTCCGCGCGAGAGCGCGGCGGCGAGCACGTGGAGCTCGGGCGTCTCGCCGAGGTGCGTGAGCGCCGTCGCGAGCTCGCCCTCGGCGAGGATGAGATCGCCGCGCTGGAGATCCTCGATCGCCTCGGCGTAGTGGGTGAGGCCGCGGAGCTCGGCGTCGTCGCGCCCGAGATCGCGCGCGCGCTCGAGCAGCGAGATCGCGGTCGAGGCCTGGATGCGATCGAGGGTGGGCGCCTCGACGAACGGGGCGTCGAGGCGCGCGCGCGCCTCGGCGACGAGCTGATCGGCGGTCGCGTCGCGATCGGCGCCGAGGGCGAGCGCGCCCGCGGTGACGAGCGCGGTGCTGATCGTGGCGACGAGGACGACGCGGCGCTGGCGCATGACCCGGAGGAGATCGGGCGCGCGGGGCGGAGTCAAGAAATCGCCGGGGCCTCCCGCCCGCGCGCTCCCGTACGGGGCGAGCACTCATGGTGGCCATCGGCTCGCCGCTCCGGACCCTCCCGTACGCGCGCGCCGCGCGCTCCCGTCCGGGCCCTCCGGGGCGAGCACTCATGGTGGCCATCGGCTCGCCGCTCCGGACCCTCCCGTACGCGCGCGCCGCGCGCTCCCGTCCGGGCCCTCCGGGGCGAGCACTCCTGTCGGCGAAATCGGCTCGCCGCTCCGGGGCGCCCGCGATATCCAGGCTCGGCATGGACCCCGACTTCTGGCGCACGCGCTGGGCCGAAGGACGCATCGGCTGGCACCAGGGCGCGCCGAGCCCGCACCTGGTCAGCCACGCGCGCGTGCTCGAGGGCGCGGGGCGCGTGCTGGTCCCGCTCTGCGGGAAGTCGGTCGATCTCGCGTGGATCGCGGCGCGGCCCGGCGGGCCCTCGGTGGTCGGCGTGGAGCTCGTCGAGGAGGCCGCGCGCGCGTTCTTCGAGGAGCAGTCGATCCCGGTGCACCGCACCCACGACGGTCCCTTCGTGCGCTACGAGGGCAGCACGATCGAGATCGTCGTCGGCGACATCTTCGAGATCACCACGGCGGAGATCGGGCGCTTCGAGGCGTGCTTCGATCGCGCCGCGATGGTCGCGATGCCGCCCTCGATGCGCGGCGCGTACGTGGCGCAGCTGCGCTCGCTGCTGGAGCCGGGCGCGCGCGTGCTGCTCGTCGCGCTCGAGCACGACGCGCCCGACGGACCGCCCTTCTCGCTGCGCGAGGACGAGGTGCGCGCGCTCTACGCGGGGGCGAAGGTGACGCGGCTCGGCGCGATCGAGACCGAGACGTCGGCGGCGCTCGCCGCGCGCGGGGCGCGCGAGGTCGCGTACGAGATCGAGATCTGATGCGCGACTTCGCCACGCCGATCGCGTGCGCGCTCGCGCTGGCCGCGTCGGCGACGCTCGGAGCGCTCGCGCCGGAGTCGACGTGGGCGCCGCAGCCGGTCGCGCCTCCGGCGCGTCCTGCGCGGATCGTGTCGCTGACGCTGCCGGCCGACGAGATCGTGCTCGCGCTGGTGTCGCCCGAGCGCGTGCTCGCGCTCGAGGCGTACGTCGACGACGCGCAGGCCTCGAACGTCGTCGACGAGGCGCGCGCGGTGCGCGGTCGCATGCACCAGCCGATCACCGCGGAGGCGGTGATCGCGGCGCGCCCCGATCTCGTGCTCTTGTCGGGCTGGTCCGATCCGCAGCTCGAGGCGCTGCTGGGCGTGCAGGGCGTGCCCGTCGAGCGCGTGCTCTCGGCGCAGTCGCTCGAGGGCACGCGCGCGCAGATCACGCGCATCGGCGAGCTGCTCGACGAGCGGCAGCGAGCGCGCGAGGTGATCGCGGCGATGGACGCGCGCATCGACGCGGTGCGCGCGCGCGGCGCAGCGCGCACGTGGCGACCGCGGGTGCTGCTCTTCTCGTGGAGCGGGCACACGCCCGCGGAGGGCACGCTGTTCTGCGAGCTGGTGGACCTCGCGGGCGGAAGCTGCGCGAGCACCGAGGCCGGGCTCAGCGGGTACGCGCCGCTCACGATCGAGCACCTGCTCGAGCTCGATCCCGACGTGATCGTGACCAACCGCTACCGCGCCGACGGACGTGCGCGCGCCGTGGTGCCCGAGCCGGCGCTCGAGGACGATCCGCGGCTGCGCACGCTGCGCGCGGTGCGCGAGGATCGCGTCGTCGCGCTGCCGAGCGCGCACCTGCTCGCGACGAGCCACCACGTCGCGTCGCTCGCGGAGGATCTCTCCCGCGCGCTCGACGCGCTCGAGCCCGCGCGATGAGGCGTGTGCTCCCCGCATCGATCGTCGCGCTGGCGCTGATCGCGCTCGCGATCCCGCTCGCCACCGCGATCGGGCCGAGCACGCTCGCGGTCGATCGGGTGCTCGCGGTGCTGCTCGGGATGGCGCGCGACGTCGCGCCGTGGGAGCGCGCGGTGGTCCTCGACGTGCGGCTGCCGCGCGTGGTGGTCGCGCTGCTCGGCGGCGCGGCGCTCGGGATCTCGGGCGCGGCGATGCAGGGGCTCTTCCGCAACTCGCTCGCCGAGCCCGGCGTGCTCGGGGTGTCGGGCGGCGCGACGCTGGGCGCGATCGTCGCGCTCTACGCGGGCGCAGCGCTGCCGCTCGTCGTGGTGCCGGGCGCGGCGTTCGCGGGCGCGCTGGGGTGCGCGCTCGTGGTGTACCGGCTCGCGAGCGCGGGCGGTCGCGCGCGCACCGCGTCGCTCTTGCTGGCGGGCGTCGCGGTGAGCGGCGTCGCGACCGCGCTCGCGTCGATGGTGCTCTCCATCGCGGTCGCGGACTGGGAGCTCGGACGTCAGATGCTCTCGTGGATGATGGGCGGGCTCGAGGGGCGCAGCTGGACGCACGCGGCGATCGTCGCGCCGCCCATCGTCGTCGGCGGTGGGCTGCTCTTCGCGCGGGCGCGCGAGCTCGACGCGCTCGCGCTCGGCGAGGAGAGCGCCGCGGGGCTCGGCGTCGACGTGCCCGCGCTGCGGCGCGCGGTGCTGATGCTCGTCGCGCTCGCGACCGGCGCCACCGTGGCGGTGATGGGCGCGATCGCGTTCCTCGGGCTGATGGCGCCCCACGTCGTGCGGTTGATCGTCGGGCCCGCGCATCGACGCGTGCTGGTGGGCTCGGCGGTCGCGGGCGGGCTCGGGCTCGTCGCGGCGGACGCGCTCTGTCGCGCGGTCGCGGGGAGCGTCGATCTGCGGCCCGGTGTGGTCACCGCGATCCTCGGGGGGCCCTTCTTCTTGTGGCTCCTGGTGCGTGATCGCGCGGCGGGAGGCGAGGCGTGAAGGAGTCCGTGCCGGCCCCGCGCCCGGCGAGCACTCCCGCTGGCGTGAGCGCGCGGCTCGAGCTCGATCACGTCGAGGCGGGTTATCGCGGCCGCGCGGTGCTGCGCGAGGTGTCGCTCGCGCTCTCGCCGGGCGAGGTCGTCGGGCTCGTCGGGCCGAACGGCGCGGGCAAGAGCACGCTCCTGCGGGTGGCGTCGGGCGCGCTCGCGCCGCGCGCGGGGGCGGTGCGGCTCGAGGGGGCGTCGATGGCGGCGATGTCGCGGCGCGACGTGGCGCGACGTCTCGCGTGGCTCCCCCAGGCGCAGAGCACGGACCTCGCGTTCCGGGCACGCGAGGTCGTCGCGATGGGCCGGCTGCCGCACCTCGGGCCCTATGCACCGGCGGGCGCGCACGATCGCGCGGCGGTCGACGCGGCGATCGCGGCGACGGGGATCGAGCCGCTCGCGGAGCGCAGCTTTCCGACGCTCAGCGAGGGCGAGAAGCAGCGCGTGCTGCTCGCGCGCTGCCTCGCTCAGGAGCCGGGCGTGCTGCTCCTCGACGAGCCCACCGCGGCGCTCGACGTGCGGCACGCGTGGTCGCTGATGCGCGTGGTGCGCGAGCGCGCGAGCGCGGGCATCGCGGTGCTCGCGGCGATCCACGATCTCGCGCTGGCGGCGCGCACCTGTGATCGCGTGATCGTGATCGCCGCAGGGCGCGTGGCGCGCGACGGGCGCCCCGAGGACGCGCTCGACGCGGCGGTGATCGCCGAGACGTTCGGCATGCGCGCGCGGGTGCAGCGCGAAGAGGCCGGCATCGCGATCACGATCCTCGGCCCCAGCGGGTGACCGAGCCCGCCCGGGCCCTGCGGGACGAGCACTCCTGCACAGAATCTCGGCTCGCCCGCAGTCCCCTGCCGTACGCGCGCTGCGCGCGCTCCCGTCCGGGCCCTGCGGGACGAGCACTCCTGCACAGAATCTCGGCTCGCCCGCAGTCCCCTGCCGTACGCGCGCTGCGCGCGCTCCCGTCCGGGCCCTGCGGGACGAGCACTCCTGCACAGAATCTCGGCTCGCCCGCAGTCCCCTGCCGTACGCGCGCTGCGCGCGCTCCCGTCCGGGCCCTGCGGGACGAGCACTCCTGCACAGAATCTCGGCTCGCCCGCAGTCCCCTGCCGTACGCGCGCTGCGCGCGCTCCCGTCCGGGCCCTGCGGGACGAGCACTCCTGCACAGAATCTCGGCTCGCCCGCAGTCCCCTGCCGTACGCGCGCTGCGCGCGCTCCCGTCCGGGCCCTGCGGGACGAGCACTCCTGCAGAGAATTCCCGCCCGCGAGCGTCCGAGAGCGCGATCCGGACCTCGGAATCGCCCTCCGCGACCGTCCGAGAGCCCGTTCCAGCCGCCGGATGGCGCGCTCGGGGCGCGCGCGGAGCCGTTTCCGGGCGCCGGATCGCGCTCTCGGACGGTCGCGGAGCCCCTTCCGGCCGCCCGATCGCGCGCCCCGAGCGCCCGCGGAGGCCCTCGCGAGCGCCGGATCGCGCCTCCCGGGCGCCCGCGGCGGCTCCTCCGGGGGCCCGACGGCGCCCGCGGACGCGCGCGCTCGCCTTTTCCGCTTCCGAGCCGGTGTACTAGAGATCCCGCGATGCCCCGCTTCCGCGCTCGCTCCGCGCCGCCCGACGTCATCGCGATCGACGGCCTGCAGGTGAACTGCGTCGTCGGCGTCTACCCGCACGAGCGGCACGAGCCGCAGCCGCTGCGCGTCGATCTCAAGCTGATGCTCGACACCGCGGTCGCGGGCGAGACCCAGCGCCTGCGCATGACCGTCGACTACGCGATGATCGCGTCGCAGCTCGCGTTCCTGCTCCAGAGCTGTCGCTTCCACCTGCTCGAGACCGCGGCGCACGCGCTCACGCGCTACCTGCTCGCGCCGCCCGCGCTGGGCGAGGATCGACCGCGCGTCCAGGGCGTCACGCTCCGCCTCACCAAGCCGAACGCGCTCGGCGGCCACGGCATCCCGTCGCTCGAGGTGCACCGCGTGCCCGCCGACGTGCGGCTGCGCCACGAGACGAAGCCGTGGGGCACCGTCGACGTGGTGCACGAGACGAAGACCGAGGGCATCTACCGCCTCAACGTCGCGCCCGGGCAGCACATCCCGCTGCACGCGCACCACGTGATGCAGGAGTCCGAGATGGCGCTCGGCGACGGGCTGGTGCTCAGCGGCAAGCGCATCCCCGCGGGCCAGGTGCACCGCTGGCCGCACGGCAAGAAGCACCTCTGGGAGAACCCGAGCGATCGCTGGCAGTCGATCCTGTGCGTCGACTCGCCGCCCTTCCTGCCGCACGACGAGCAGCTCGCGGAGGGCACGCCCGACGAGGTCGCGCCCGAGCCGCCTTTCTTGCCGCTGCACTCCGTCGAGGCGCCGAGCGGTGTCGAAGCGCCGAGCGGTGTCGAAGCGCCGAGCGGTGTGGTGCCGACGTGAGGGCGGTCGAGAGCGTGATCGTCACCGGCGCGAGCCGGGGGATCGGTCGCGCGACGGCGGAGCGACTGATCGCGAGCGGTCGTCGGGTCGCGGCGGTGGCGCGCGACGCGCGTGCGCTCGACGCGCTGGTCGCGGGCAGCGGCGGGCGTGCGGTCGCGATCGACGCGGACCTCGCGTCGCCGGACGCGCTGCGCACCGTCGTGCCGCGCGCGATCGAGGCGCTCGGAGACGTCGACGCGCTCGTCTCGTGCGCGGGCATCGCGAAGCATCGCCCGCTCGCCGCGATCGACGAGGCGCTGTTCGACGAGCACGTCGCGCTCAACGTGCGCGCGCCGCTCTTCCTCTCGCGTGATCTCGCGCGCCACCTCGACGCGCGCGATGCGAGCGGCGCGATCGTGCACCTCGCGTCGACGCTCGCGCTGCAGGGCGTCGCGGGCACGAGCGTGTACGCCGCGACGAAGGGCGCGATCGTCGCGCTCGCGCGCACCCTCGCGATCGAGCTCGCGCCGCGGGTGCGCGTGTCGTGCATCGCGCCCGGCGCGGTCGACACCGAGATGATCCGCGCGCCCCGCAGCGAGGAGAGCCTGCGCGAGCTCGCCGCGCTGCACCCGGTCGGGCGCATCGGGACCGCCGACGAGATCGCCGAAGCCGCCGAGTACCTGCTCGAGGCACGCTTCGCGACCGGCACGCTGCTCGTGCTCGACGGCGGCCTGACGGCCGCCTGATCTCCGGCGTTCTGCTACCGTCCGCGCATGTCGAGCACCCACGACGGGTCGCCGCGTCTCAACGCCTTCCGCCCCGTCCCGCGCACCGGCGTCATCTACGTCACGGCCGAGGCCACGCGCCGCGGCTACCGCCAGGACGATCCCGACTGGTGCAACCTCGGGCAGGGCCAGCCCGAGACCGGCCCGCTCCCGGGCGCGCCCGCGCGCGTCACGCACGTCGACATCGATCCGGCCGATCAGGAGTACTCGCCGGTGCCCGGCCTGTGGGAGCTCCGCGAGACGGTCGCGTCGCTCTACAACAAGCTCTACCGGCGCGGCCTGCCCTCGCAGTACAGCGCGGAGAACGTCGCGATCGGCGGCGGCGGTCGCGTGTCGGTCATGCGCGCGTGCGCGGCGGTCGGCGGCGTGCACATGGGGCACTTCCTGCCGGACTACACCGCGTACGAAGAGCTGCTCGACGTCTTCCGGCGCTTCACGCCGATCCCGATCCTGCTCGATCCCGAGACCGGCTACGACTTCAGCGTGCGCCAGCTGCGCCGCGAGATCCTCGGTCGCGGCCTCGGCGCGCTGCTGCTCAGCAACCCGTGCAACCCGACGGGCAAGGTGATCGCGGGCGAGGAGCTGCGCGCGTGGGTCACGCTCGCGCGCGAGCTCGACTGCGCGATGCTGATGGACGAGTTCTACTCGCACTACGTGTGGAAGGACGGCGTCACGATGTCGTCCGCCGCGCAGTACGTGGAGGACGTCGATCACGATCCGATCGTGCTCTTCGACGGGCTCACGAAGAACTGGCGCTATCCGGGCTGGCGCATCTGCTGGACCGTCGGCCCCAAGAGCGTGATCCAGGCGATGTCGAGCGCGGGATCGTTCCTCGACGGAGGTCCCTCGCGCCCGATGCAGCGCGCGGCGATCGCGCTGCTCGACGAAGAGGGCACGCGCGCCGAGACCGACGCGATCCACACGTCGTTCCTCGCGAAGCGCAAGGTGCTGCTCCAGGGCCTGCGCCGCCTCGGCGTGCGCTTCGACCTCGAGCCCGAGGGCACGTTCTACTGCTGGGGCGACGTGAGCGGTCTGCCTGCGTCGCTGCGCACCGGCGAGCAGTTCTTCCAGGCCGCGCTCGAGCGACGGATCATCACCGTGCCCGGCGTGTTCTTCGACGTCGATCCCGGCAAGCGTCGCGGCGGACGTCCGAGCCGCTTCCAGCACCACGTGCGCTTCTCGTTCGGGCCTTCGATGCCGACCCTCGAGCGCGCGCTGGTGCGCCTCGGCGAGATGATCGCCGAGGCGACCTGATCGCGTCGCGCGCGCGAAGGGCGCTACGCTCGGCGCATGGCCCTTCGCTTCGCGCTCGCTGCCGCCGTGGTGCTCTGCACCGCGTGCTGCGTGAACCCGGTGGACCCATCGCCGGTGCCGCCGCCCACGGGGCCATGCGGCGCTCGCCCATGCCTCGATGCCGGCGGGCCCGTCTTCCGCGACGGCGGCGAGACGTTCCCCGGCGCGTGCTTCATCCCGGGCTTCGCCCAGCCCTGCGAGCGCGAGTGCGCGCACTCCCAGCTGACGTGCTTCCGCGAGCGCCGCACGACGACCGACGTCGAGCACGAGGGCGGCACCGCGACGCTCGAGGTGGTCGCCTTCCCGAACGGCCTGTGCAGCACGGCGTGCTCCGTCGACGCCGAGTGCGGCGACTGCGGGCAGTGCGTGCCGTACGCGCTCGCGGGACGCGCGCGCTTGCAAGGGATCGTCGGCGGCACCGGCGTGTGCCGCCCGCGTTGCTTCGGGCTCGAGTGCGGCGCCGGCTACGCGTGTGATCCGCTCGTCGGCGCGTGCCTCGAGGCCTGCACGACCGACGAGCAGTGTCGCTTCTCGACGGTCGACACCGACGGCGACGGCGACGACGACGCGCTCGCGTACGACGCCGAGAGCACGCTCGTGTGCGCGAGCGGCGTGTGCACCGCGGACGCGGTCTCGATCGGTCCCGCGTGCTTCGAGGGCATCGAGTGTCCCGCGGGGTTCGAGTGCCTGCGCGACCCCGAGCGCATGCGCACCGGGATGTGCGGGCGCGTCGGCTGCTCGACGGACGAGAGCTGCGGCCCCGACGCGGCGTGCGTCGAGCGCGAGGACGGCACGACGATCTGCACCCAGGCGTGCACGGTCGGCGCCGAGCGCCCCGAGGACCGCATCGGCGGCACCGGCCGCGGCGCCGGATGCGCCGAGCGCTTCGCGTGCTTGCACCACGGCCCGGCAGCGACGGATGGCGCGTGCCTCCCCGGTACGTACGACGACGTGCTCGAGCCCAACGTCGGCGAGCGCTGCTCCGCCGACTGGGAGTGCTACTCGCCGTACGGTCGCGGCCGCTGCCTGCGCGCGCGCCCCGACGAGGGCGAGGGCACGTGCGTGGTCGAGGACTGCATCGCGGGCCAGGCGGATCAGCTCTGGCCCGGCGTGACCGTGCCGTCGCCGACGATCTGCGATCAGACCGCGGCGACGTGCCTTCCGATCACCGCGACGCGCTCGCGCACGCTCTGCGCGGTGACGTGCGCGAGCGCGAGCGACTGCTTGCCGGGCTGGGCCTGCGTCGCGCTCCCCGGAGGCGATCGCGCGTGCTTCCCGGGCTGCACGGTCGACGAGGACTGCCGCTCGGGCACGACGTGCCGCGCCGATGACGACACGCCGTGCGACGACGCTGATCGCGGCTGCGTCTGCGAGTGAATCGCCTGCGTGCTCGTCCCGGAGGGCCGGGACGGGAGCGCGCGGAGGCGCGCGGACGGAAGGGACCGGAGCGGCGAGCCGATTCCTCGTCTCAGGAAGTGAGCCCGACTCACTTCTGCGCGACGGCATGCGCGAGCGGCGCGGGGCGCGCGACGAGCTCGCGGTACACGAGGTACCCGAGGGGCGCGATCGACCCGAACAGCACGGTCCCGATCACCCACGGCCAGAGCGCGAGCCCGCGCTCGCGCGCGTCCTTCGCGAGCCCCCGCAGGACGAGCACGAAGCAGATCGCGAGGTCGATCAGCATCTGCATGCCCCACGGCTCCTCGCGCGCGACCGAGAAGAACCCGAGGTAGCCCTCCTCGAGCACCACCATCCCGCTGAAGAGCGCGAAGGGAACCAGCACGAGCAGCGGCACGATCATCCGGACGTTCATGACGAGCACCTCCGATGCTCCGAAGCTGTCGTCGTCGCGCGATCCGAACCATGACGTGCGAGGTAAGGACGCCCGGACGCACGACGTTCTAGTCTCCTCGACATGGACCTCGCGCACGCTCGATTCGGCCCGATGCTCAAGCGCTTCCGCGGCTCGCGCGGGCTCAGCCAGGAGCGCCTCGCCGAGCACGCGGAGGTCTCGCCGCGCCACGTGAGCTTCCTCGAGAACGGCCGCGCGGCGCCGAGCCGGGAGATGGTGCTCGTGCTCGCGAGCGCGCTCGATCTCCCGCTGCGCGAGCGCAACACGCTGCTCGTCGCCGCGGGCTTCGCGCCGGTGTACGCGAGCTCGCCGATCGAGAGCGCGACGCTCGAGCCGGTGCGCCGCGCGCTCGATCACCTGCTGCGCGCGCACGAGCCGTTCGGCGCGCTCGTGGTGGATCGCGACTGGAACGTCGTGCGCATGAACGCGGGCGCGACGCGCCTGCTCGGCTGGGCGCTCGAGGGGCTGACCCCGCCGCCGGAGGCGCTGGCCAACCTGCTGGTCGCGATCTTCCATCCCGAAGCGCTGCGCCCGCGCATCGCGAACTTCGAGGAGATCGCGAGCGCGATGATCGAGCGCGTCGAGCACGAGCTCCAGCTCGAGACCGACGACGCGCGCCGCGCGCGGATGACGTCGCTGCTCGGCTCGCTGCACGACGCGCCGCGCGGGAGCGCGCCGAGCGCGGGCCCTGCCCTTCCCTTCCTCCCGGTGCGCCTGCGCCGCGGCGATCGCGAGCTGCGCCTGTTCACCACGCTCACGACGCTGGGCACGCCGCTCGACGTGACCGCGCAGGAGCTGCGCATCGAGTCGTACTTCCCGGCGGACGCCGACACCGAGCGCGCCCTGCGCGATCTCGCGGGCGAGACGTTCAGCGCGTGATCACGCGGTCTGCGCGACGCTCTGATCGCGCGTGCGCGACGGGCGATCGACCACCACCGCGCGCTTGTCGAGGATCAGATCGTCGAGCACGAGCAGATCGATCTGCGTGCCGAGGAAGCAGCGGATCGCGTCCATCGGCGTGTTCACGATCGGCTCGCCCTTCACGTTGAACGACGTGTTCATGATCACCGGCACCCCGGTGATGTCGAAGAACGCGCGCAGGATCTCGTGGAAGCGCGGGTTGTCCTCGCGCCGCACGGTCTGGACGCGCGCGCTGCCGTCGACGTGGGTGACCGCGGGGATGCGATCACGACGGTGCTCGTGCACCGGCACCGTGAAGAGCATGTACGGGCTCTCGCCGCCGAGACCGGTGAGGTCGAACCAGTCGTTCGCCTCTTCGATCAACACCGCGGGCGCGAACGGGCGGAACCCCTCGCGCAGCTTCACCGCGTGGTTGACGATGTCCTTCATGTCCGCGCGGCGCGGATCGGCGAGGATGCTGCGGTTGCCGAGCGCGCGCGGGCCCCACTCCATGCGGCCCTGGTAGAAGCCGACGACCTTGCCGTCGGCGACCGCCTCCGCGATGGCGCGCGCGAGATCGCCCGGACGGCTCGCGCGCACCGCGTGCCGCATCTCGCGCACCGCCGAGCGCGCCTCCATCGTCGTGTACGAAGGTCCGAGATAGACCTTCGCGCGACGCTCGCTGACCGGCATCTTCGGCGCGCCGCCGAGGATCGCGTGATAGCCGTAGAGCGCCGCGCCCGCGGCGGTGCCCGCGTCGTGCGAGGCCGGCGCGACGTGCACGCCGTCGAACATGCCCGAGCGCGCGATCTTGCCGTTCATCGTGCAGTTCAGCGCGACGCCGCCCGCGAGGCAGAGGTGCTTCTCGCCGGTGCGATCACGGAGGGTTGCGAGCCAGCGCATCACCGCGCGCTCGAGCGCCTCCTGCAGCGCCGCCGCGAGGTCCATGTGCCGCTGCTCGATCGGCTCGTCGTCCCGGCGCGGCATCCCGAGCTCGCGCAGCATCGACGACGGATAGCCGCTGCCGGCGCGCATCAGTCCGTCGCGCACCACGAGCCATCCGAGCCACTCGGGGTCGATCACGAAGCGACCACCCGCGCCGGTGCGCACGACGCGCTCGAAGAAGCGGCGATAGCGCGCGGGATCACCGTACGGCGCGAGCCCCATCACCTTGTACTCGTCGCCCGTCTCGAACCCGAGGAAGTACGTGATCGACTGGTACAGGTAGCCGACGCTGTTCGGCGCGTACGTCTCGTCGACGAGGTGCAGCCCGCGCGCGTCGCCGACGAACGCGGTGCTCGAGTGGCTCTCGCCCTGCGCGTCGAGCGCGACGCAGACCGCGCGCTCGAACGGCGACTCGTAGAACGCGCTCGCGGCGTGCGCGAGGTGGTGCCAGAGCACGCGGTACTTGCCCGGCGGCGGCGCCCATCCGGTGCGCTCCACGAACGTGCGCGCCGTGCGCGCGTCGTCGAGCTTCGACGCGCGATGCACCGCGCGCAGTCCGCTGACGGCACCGGTGAGCAGCGCGCGACCGAGCGGGCTCATGCGCGGCGCGTTCTCCCGGATCATCCCGGGCTGCCACATCCGATCGTGCGAGTGGTAGTAGCAGACGAGATCGAGCTCCTCGAAGCCGCGGAGCCCTGCTTCTTTCAGGCAGTGCTCCATCGCGCGGATCGGGAACGCGCCCGAGTGCTTGTCGCGATTGAAGCGCTCTTCTTCGGCCGCTGCGACGAGCTCTCCGTCGATCACCAGCGCGGCCGCGGAGTCGTGGCTCGATCCGAATCGCGCGACGTATCCGTCGAGCCCGCCGTTGTACCCCAGCACCTTCATCGAAGACCTCGCGCGTACCGCGGAGGCGATGCGCGACGGCGCACCTCCACCCCGTGGCATCCCGCGCGTATCTCCGTGTGCAGCGCACGTGCCCTCCTGCGGCGCGCGCGGAATCGCGCTGGATTCGCGCGTCGTGCGTGCCTCGTCGCTGCCTCATCGCTGCCTCGGGCGAGGCAGGACGCACCGATGATCCCGCTCGCGGACGCCTGATCGAACGAGGCCGGCGACCTCGGCCTGTCGCTTTTTTCGCACGTCGGGTGATGTCGGATAGCGTCCCACGCATGCCGACATCCGCCGCCGTCGCCCGGGTCTCGCTCGTTCGTCCCTCGCTCTCGAATGCCCCGCACATCGCGGGATCGCGGAGCGCGCGCCCGGCCAAGGCGCGCGTGAGCGTCCCCGCGACCCGCGAGGCGTCGCCCTTCATCAAGTGGGTCGGCGGAAAGGGCAAGTTGCTGGCGCAGCTGCTCCCGCTGCTGCCGCCGGGCGCGGAGCTGATGCGCCACGTCGAGCCGTTCGCCGGTGGTGCGGCGATGTTCTTCGCGCGTCGCCCTTCGCGCGCGATGCTCTGCGACGTGAACCCCGCGCTCGTCGACACGTACCTCGCGGTGCGCGACGAGGTCGGCGAGGTGATCGCGGCGCTCGAGCCGCTCGCGCAGAAGCACGAGGCCGCGAACGGCACGTACTACGAGGTCCGCGAGCGCTACAACGCGCGGCGTGGGCTCACGCGCGCGCAGCGCGCGGCGATGTTCGTCTACCTCAACAAGACGTGCTTCAACGGCCTGCACCGCGTGAACCGCAAGGGCGAGTTCAACGTGCCCGAGGGCCGCTACAAGAACCCGCGCATCCTCGATCACGACACGCTGCGCGCGGCGTCGGCGGCGCTGCAGGGCTGCGAGATCGTGAACCAGGGGTTCGAGCAGCTGCTCGGCACGGCGAAGCCCGGCGACTTCGTGTACCTCGACCCGCCGTACGAGCCGGTGTCGCGCACGAGCAACTTCACGAGCTACGCGGAGGAAGGCTTCGCGCAGCGCGATCAGGAGCGCCTGCGCGACGTGTACGCGGAGCTCGATCGCCGCGGCTGCAAGCTGATGCTGAGCAACAGCGACGTGCCGTTCATCCGTGGCCTCTACGCGAAGTGGCGCATCGACCTCGTGGCCGCGCCTCGCGCGGTGAGCTGTGATGCGCGCGGGCGCGGGCTCGTCAGCGAAGTCGTGGTGCGGAACTACTGATCGAGCCGCTCAGGAGAGCAGGAAGAGAGTTTTTTGAGGAAGGCAGGAGGAGAAGGAAGACCACGGCGATGGGTCTTCCTTGTCTCGCTCTCCTGATCGCGGTGGTCTCAGCTCTCTCGCGCTCGGCGGATGAACTGCGCGGTCAGCTGCGCGTTGCGCGCGGCGCAGTCGCTCATGCGGTTGAGCACCGTGGGGTTGCGCAGGTCCGCCCCGCGCGTCGCGCGGATCTCGATCTCGTCCACTGCGACGCCGCCCATCGCGAACACGAGGTGCATGTCGAGCCTCGAGTCGCGCGCGACGAGCACGCGGTAGTAGCCGAGCTCGAGGAAGCCCGGCATCACGACGAGCTGGATCGGCTCCGCGCCCGTCGAGGCGACGACCTGCACACCGGGCGCCTGTCGCTGCAGCTCGAGCAGGTACGTCGCCTCGATCGCGGTGTGCACCTCGACGTAATTCGCCTGCTCGTCCGGAGGCAGGCCCGCGAGGTACTGCTGCTCGGGCACGCCGCCCACGAGCGCGCGCGACCAGTCGAACGACACGCCGACCACCGATGCCGAAGCGAGCGCCGACGGCGGTCCCGACGCGCGGATCACGCGCCACGGTGGACCACAGCCCGCGAGCAGGAGGAGCGAGAACGCGAGGAACGCGAAGCGGAATCGTGAGGTCATGTCGCGCGGAGGATATCACCCGATCCGGGGACGCTCCGCCGGCGCTCACTGCATCTTCACGCCCGACGCGACGAGGAAGTCGCGCACCACTTGTTTGTCGGTGCGCAGGATCTCGTCGGGCGTGCACGACTCCTCGATGCGACCCTGGTACAGCATGTTCACGCGGTGCCCGATCTTGAACACCGACGCCATGTCGTGGGTGATCACGACCGAGCTCACGCCGTACTTCGAGCTCGTCTCCGCGATCAGATCGTCGACCAGGCGCGAGCTCACCGGATCGAGGCCGCTCGTCGGCTCGTCGTAGACGAGGATCTCGGGCTCGAGAACCAGCGCGCGCGCGAGCGCGACGCGCTTCGCCATGCCGCCCGAGATCTGCCCGGGGAGCTTCTTCGCGGCGTGCGCGACGTTGAGATCGCCGAGTCGCTGCATCACGCGCTCCTCGATCTCCTTGCGCTTCATCTTCGTGTGCTCGCGCAGCGGGAACGCGACGTTCTCGAAGCACGTCATCGAGTCGAAGAGCGCGCCGAACTGGAAGACCATCCCGAACTTCTTGCGGATGGGCACGAGCTGCCAGTCGTCGAGCGGCACGATGTCGACTCCGTCGACCTCGATGCGCCCGGAGTCCGGCTGCTCGAGGCGCAGGAGCTGCCGCGTGAACACGCTCTTGCCGGCGCCCGAGCCGCCGATGACGACGTTGATCTTCCCGCGGTGCACGTCGAACGTGACGCCGCGCAGGACCTCGACGCCCTCGTAGCTCTTCTTGAGATCGACGATGCGGACCTGGATCGGGTCCTTCTCCGCCGGCTTCTCGTCGCTCATCCGCCCTGGCCCAGGAAGATCGCGGTCACCACGTAGTCGAGCACCAACACCGCGACCGCGCTCTGCACGACCGCGCGGTTCGTCGCCTGCCCGACCCCCGCCGCACCGCCCGTCGCGTAGTAGCCCTGACGGCACGCGATCATCGTCACCGCCATGCCGAACACCGCCGCCTTCACGAGGCCCTGCGCGAGATCGCTGCCCTCGACGAACCAGCGCGCGCGCTCCTCGAACACGCCGCCGTCGAGCCCGAAGAGCTTCACCGCGACGAAGTACGCGCCGCCGTAGCCCACGAGATCGAAGACCAGCGCGAGCGCGGGCACCATCGTGAACCCCGCGATCACGCGCGGCACGATCAGGTACTGCACCGGGCTCACCGACATCGTCGTGAGCGCGTCGATCTGGCTCGTCACGCGCATCGATCCGAGCTCGGTCGCGATCGCGCTGCCCGCGCGGCTCGACACCATGAGCGCCGCGAACACCGGGCCGAGCTCGCGGGCGAGCGCGACGCTCACGATCGATCCGGTCTGGCTCTCCGCGCCGAAGTCGCGCAGCGAGTCCACGAGCTGCAGCCCGAACACCGCGCCCACGAAGGTGCCGGTGAGCCCGACGATGAAGATCGACTGCACGCCGATGAACTCCATCGCGTCGACGAGCTGACGGGCGCGATACGGCGGGCGCACCATCCAGCGCAGCGTCTCGTACGCGAGCCGCGCCATCGTGCCGATCTCCGCGAGGAGCGCGATCGGGATCGCGAGGAGCGCGTCGGCCGCGCGCTCCCACAGCTTCGGTCCGGTCGGCTCCGCGACCTCCACCGCGCTCGTCTTCGTGCCGGCCTCCGGCGTGTTCGACGCCACATCGGACTCTTACCACGCCTCCCGAGGAGGCCCGGTATCTCGCGCGGATCTCCCCGAACGCGGAGGTCCGTCCCGAGCGATCACCCCGCACGGCGTCGCCGCGTGCTCCGAACGTGCTCTCGTCCCGCTTCGGAGGGCTATGCTCCGGGTCTCGTGAGATCGACGTTCGTCGCGTACCTCACCGTCGGCAACTACCTGCTGCTCACGCTGCTCTGGTCGACGATCGTGGTCCTCTACCTGCGATCGCGGCGGCTCGCGCGGAAGGTCGATCCGCTGGTCGCGACGCTCGCCGCGGTGCTCGCGCTCGACGCGACGAAGAGCGCGATCGAGAGCGCGTACTTCGGCGTGGTCTGGGCCTCGGAGTACGAGATCGCGCTCCCCTCGCTCGGCGCGTTCCTCGCGCGCCCCGAGATGCTGATCGCGCCGAAGATCCTCAACCTCGTCACCGCCGTCGCGGTGCTCGCGGTGATCGTCAGGCGCTGGATCCCGCGCGAGCTCCGCGAGCGACGCGAGCGCGTCGAGTCCGACGCGCGGCTGCGGCGCGAGCTCGAGTCGTCGCTCGCCGACGTGCGCGCAGCCGAGGAGCGCTGGGAGCTCGCGATCCGCGCCAACCAGGACGGCATCTGGGACTGGGATCTCACGACGCAGCGCGTCTGGATCTCGCCGCGGCTCGAGGAGCAGCTCGGATACGTGCCCGGCGAGCTCGCACCACACATCACGCCCGAGCTCTGGCAGCAGCTCGTCCACGAAGAAGACGCCCGCGCGGTCGCGACCGCGAGCACCGCGTACCTGCGCGGCACCACGCGCGACTTCGACGTCGAGGTCCGGCTGCGCTGCAAGGCCGGCCACTACCGCACGTTCCGCGCGCGCGCCGCGGCCCAGCGCGGTCCCGACGGTCACGCGCTGCGCGTCGTGGGATCGCTCGCCGACATCACCGAGCAACGTCTTGCCGAGGCGTCGCTCGCGCGGCGCCGGAGCATCGAGCGCCTGGGCCTCGTCGCGAGCGGCGTCGCGCACGACGTGAACAACCTGCTCGCGGTCGTGCGCGCGAACGTGGAGCTCGCGCGCGCGACCACCGCGAGCGACTCGCGCGCGGCGGCGGCGCTCGCGGACATCGACGACGCGGTCACGCGCGGCGCCACGCTCACGTCGCGGCTGCTCGCGTCGACGGGGCGCGGTCGCTTCGCGGTCACCGACGTCGACGTCGGCGCGCTCGCGCAGGACATGACGCGACTGCTCTCGAGGTCGGCGCCCGAGGCGGTGCACATCGAGACCGACGTCGCGCGCCCGGTGCCGCCGGTCGAGGCCGACGCGGCGCAGGTGCAGCAGGTCGTGATGAACCTCGTGACCAACGCGATCGAGGCCGTCGATCCCCAGCGCGGCTCGGTGCGCGTGAGCGTGCGCGTCGAGGACGTGCGCGAGCCGGTGCCCGCCGTGGTCGCCGAGGACTCCGCGCTGCCGCCCGGACGCTACGTCGCGCTCGAGGTCGCGGACGACGGCGTCGGCATGAGCGACGCGGTGCGCGCGCAGATGTTCGAGCCGTTCTTCACCACGAAGCCCGAGGGACGCGGGCTCGGCCTCGCGGCGATGCTGAGCACGCTACGCGCGCACCGCGCGGGCCTCCGATTGCGCAGCGCGCCCGGCGAGGGCACCACGTTCACCGTGCTCTTCCCCGCGAGCGAGCGCACGAGCGCCGAGGCACGCCCTCCGCGCGAGCTGCGCGCGCGCCGCAGTCGCTGCGCGCTGATCGTCGACGACGACGAGAACGTGCGCACCGCGGTGAGCCGGATGACGGAGCTGCTCGGGCTCGAGCCGCGCGCGGTGGGCAGCGCGGGGGCCGCGCTCGACGTGCTCGACGAGGCCGGCGAGCTCGCCGTCGTGCTGCTCGATCTGCGCATGCCCGGCGGCTACGACGGGCACGACGTGCTGATGCGCATCCGCGAGCGCCGGCCCGAGCTGCGCGTCGTGATGATGAGCGGCTTCCACAAGCTCGTGCCGATGAGCGACGCGCGCACCATCGCGCTCCAGAAGCCGTTCTCGATGGAGCAGCTGCGCGACGCGCTCACGCGCCTCGGCGTGGAGATCGGGCCCTCCGAGGCGGCGAACGAAGCCCCGCGCGCACCGTGAGCGATCCCGGTCTCGATCCGGGAGTTGGTGCTAGATTCGCCGCGCGATGCGCATCGAGGTGAACGGCGAGCCGCGCGACGTCACGGACGGGCTCACGGTGCGCGAGCTGCTGGTGCTGCTCGCGCTCGGAGATCAGCTGGTCGCGGTCGAGCGCAACGAGGAGATCGTGCCGCGCGCCGAGCACGGCAGCGCGCGGCTCTCGGAGGGCGATCGGCTCGAGATCGTCCACTTCGTCGGTGGAGGATGATCGTGGAAGCGCCGCAGGAAGATCGGATCGCCGTCGGACGCTACTCGTTCCGCTCGCGGCTCTTCGTCGGGACGGGCAAGTACCGCGACGCGCAGGAGACGCGCGAGGCGCTCGCCGCGTCGGGCGCGGAGGTCGTGACCCTCGCGGTGCGCCGCGTCGATCTCGGCGCGCTGCGTCCTGGGGCTGCAGGTGAGGGTTCGATCGTCGGGCACCTCGTCTCGAGCGGCTACGCGATCCTGCCGAACACCGCGGGCTGCTACAGCACCGAGGACGCGCTGCGCACGGCGCGCCTCGCGCGCGAGATGCTCGGCACCGACCTCGTGAAGCTCGAGGTGATCGGCGACCCCAAGACGCTCTTCCCCGACGTGGTCGCGACGCTCGAGGCGGCGCGCGTGCTCGTGAAGGAAGGCTTCACGGTGCTGCCGTACATCACGGACGACCCGATCTCGTGCAAGAAGCTCGAGGACATCGGGTGCGCCGCGGTGATGCCGCTCGCCGCGCCGATCGGCAGCGGGCTGGGCATCCGCAACCCGTACAACCTCGAGATCATCCTCGAGCACGCGAAGGTGCCGGTGATCGTCGACGCCGGCGTCGGCACCGCGTCCGACGCCGCGATCGCGATGGAGATGGGCTGCCACGGCGTGCTCATGAACACCGCGATCGCCGGCGCGCGCGAGCCGGTGCGCATGGCGCGCGCGATGAAGCTCGCGGTCGAGGCGGGGCGCGACGCGTACCTCGCGGGCCGCATCCCCAAGCGCCTCTACGCGACGGCGTCGAGCCCGCTCGAGGGCGTGATCGGCAGCACCAAGAGCTGATGCGCGCGCTCGCGGTCGTGCTCGCGGCGTCGTTCGCGTTCGCGCCGCTGCAGTGCGGCTCGGCGCCCGATCCCGATCGCCGCCGCGAGGACTCGCCCGAAGAGGCGCTGCTCGGGCTCGCCGAGCGCTTCGGCGAAGAGGGCGACGAGGGCGCGCGCCGCACCACGCTTCGTCACCTGGTCGAGCGCTACCCCGACTCGCGCGAGGCCGGGCGCGCCCGGATGTGGCTCGAGCAGGACGAAGCGAGCACGGGCGCGCCGTGACGTTCGATCTCCTGCTGATCACCGACCCGTCGATCGCAGGCTGGCGCGACGCGGCGGTCGCGGTGATCGAGCACGCACCGCGCGGCCGCGTCGCGCTGCAGGTGCGCGACGTGCGCGCCGGCGCGGCCGAGCTCGCGATGCTCGCGCGCTCGCTGCGCGACGTCACGCGCGCCCACGGCGTGCCGCTCCTCGTCAACGATCGCGCCGACGTCGCGCGCGCGGTCGATGCCGACGGAGCGCACCTCAAGGAGCGCGGGCTCGAGGTCCACGACGCGCGCGTCGTGCTCGGCGAGCGCGCGATCATCGGCGCGTCGTGCCACGACGAGGCCGGCCTCGCGCGGCGCGCCGGCGCCGACTACGTCGTGCTCGGGCCCTTCGCCGACGTGCCGGGCAAGGGCGACGCGCTCGGCGCGCAGCGCTTCGCGTCGATGGTGCGCACCACCCGCGTCCCGGTGCTCGCGCTCGGCGGCATCGACGCCGCGCGCGCCGCCGACGCCGTGCTCGCCGGTGCGCACGGCGTCGCCGTGATCCGCGCCGTGCTCGCCGCGCCCGATCCCGTCGGCGCGATGCGCGCGATGCTCGGCGCGATCGACGCCGCGCGGATCACTCGAGGAACGGCACCTTCGTCGTGACGCCCGCGCCCCAGAACTCGTCGGTGCCGGTCGCGGCCGTCGCGATGTGGCCCTCGCCGGTCGTGCGATCGATCTCGACGAGCTCGCCGTCGTTCGAGAAGCCGTAGAGCACGCGGCCCCAGTACCCGAGCCCGAAGAGCTGCGTGTAGCCCGTCGAGCCGAGCACCGTCACGCGGCTCTCGCCGCTCGGCAGGAAGTCGATGCGCGCGAGCACGTCGGTCGGCTCGTCCTCGCGCTTCAGCGTCGCGTACGTGCCGAGGCCCTCGATCGAGACGAGGTCGCCGCTCGACAGCCACTCGTCCGGGTACGTGCCGAGCAGCTCCGCGCTCGCGTCGCGCACGTCGATCTCGTAGTACGCGCCGGCGTTCGTCGCGCCGATCATCGTCTCCGCCGCGCCGAGCGTGCCCGCCGCGACGAACGTGAGCGCGAAGAAGCGCTCGCCGTCGACGTCGAAGTCGCCCACCGGCGTCGCCACCGCGGTCTCGGGGTCGATCTGGAACAGCGTGTCGTAGCCCGCCGTGTACACGTCGCCGTCGGCGTTCACCGCGAGGTCGATCATGTCGGGCGCGTTGCCCCCGCCCGCGAGCGTGAAGCGGCCCACCGTCTCGACGGTCTCGGTGTACGGCGAGAACGTGAAGAGCGTGTCCGCCGAGTGCGCGTAGACGAGCACGTCGTCGAGGCGCGGACCGCCGTCGGGGCGCGGACCGCTGTCCGGCGTGGTCGTGCTCCCGGCGTCGAACGAGCCCGCGTCGAAGGGCGACAGTGGGTCACCACCACCACGGTCGGTGCAGCCTGCGAGCGCGGACAGGACGGAGAGCACGAGAAGAGCGGTACGGCAGCGCATGGCCGCGGGTGTACCGCGGACGGTTTTGTGCGCCAAGCGCGCTCCGGGTGGGTGCGTGCGTAGGCTCTCCTCCCGCACATGGGGACGCGGGACGAGCACTCCAGCAAAGGCAACACATCGGCTCGACCGCCCGTCCCTACCGTCCGCGCGCTCCGCGCGCTCCCGTCCGGGACCGGCGGACGAGCACTCCCCGCAGAGCTCAACATCGGCTCGACCGCCCGTCCCTACCGTCCGCGCGCTCCGCGCGCTCCCGTCCGGGACCGGCGGACGAGCACTCCCCGCAGAGCTCAACATCGGCTCGACCGCCCGTCCCTACCGTCCGCGCGCTTCGCGCGCTCCCGTCCGGGACCGGCGGACGAGCACTCCCCGCAGAGCCCAACATCGGCTCGACCGCCCGTCCCTACCGTCCGCGCGCTCCGCGCGCTCCCGTCCGGGACCGGCGGACGAGCACTCCCCGCAAAGAGTTGACCCCCCTCCGCGTGCACGGCAGCTTGGCTCGCATGCGTTCCGCCCTCGCCCTCGGGACCATCGCTTTGTTGGTCGCTCCCGCGCTCGCGCACGCCGATCAGGAGCGCGCGGTCGCGACGCTCGAGTCGCTGCAGGACGCCTGTCGCATCGCGCAGGCGCGCCCGGCGCGCGAGCTGCTCGTGGTCGACGTCGAGCCGGGCTGGACGTTCGGGACGCTGAGCGAGGACGGGTTCCTCGCGATCGAGTCGCGCCGCAACTTCCGCGCGCTCGGTGGTCGCGTGGAGCTCTACCCGGCGCGCCTCGAGCCGCTCGGCCTGGTCGCGACGGCGGAGCGCGCCGACGAGCTCGAGGCCGCGCGCCAGCGCGGGGCGCGGCTGCGCATCGGGTTCTTCCTCGGCTTCGACGAGCCGGAGCGCACCTCGTGCGTGCTGCGCTCGCGACACGCGGTGAGCACGGTCCGCATGGACGTCGGGTACGTCGAGCTGCTCGCGGAGGACGGCGCGGTGCTCGCGCGCGAGGACACCGAGCGGTATCGCGCGTGGCGCGACGACGCCGAGCGCCAGGCCGTGCCGGGCGAAGGTCCGCGCGCCGCGCTCGGGACGCCGAGCACGCCGAGCGGCGCGGTGCCCGAGCCGTGGCAGACGGGCGTCGTTGCCGCGGGCACGGGCGAGGTCGCGCGCGCGCTCGCGGTCTGTCATCGCGACGGCATCGCGCGCGGCGCGGAGACGACGGGCCGCATCGTGGTGCGGGTGCGCGTCGACGGGCGCACCGGCCGCGTGGTCGAGAGCCGCCCTGCGATCTCCGACGTCGGCGACAGCGCCGAGGCCGAGTGCGTCGCGGGCGCGCTGCGCGCGATCACGCTCCCGCCGGTGACCAGCGACGCGCGGACGTTCGACCTCGACGTGCCAGTGCGCGTCGTCGCCGACTGATCGAGCCGCGCTCGTCGAGCGGGAGCGCCCGGAATTCGGGTCGGGCGAGATGGCCCCCGCATCGCGGGATGGCCCGCCCACCCTCGCGCATCCGCGGCCCCGGCTCGGACGACCGGCCCCCCCGGGTCGCGCGATGCACCCCCCGGGTCTCGCGATGACACCCCCCGCGATCGACCCGATGATCCCCCGCCTCCTCGGGCTCACCCCCCGGCTCGATCCCTCTCGGTCCCGCGGGGACCACGAGCCCTCGATGCGGGGCACCGAACGCCCGAGGGTGGTCGCGCCGATCTCCGAGCCGCGGCGCGCAGCGATCGTCGCGCGGCGCGCCCCACGCGAGGCGCAATCATCGCGACCGCGCGCGGGTCGCGGCGAGCCCGACGCGGGCGATCGACCGCCCGACACCCGTGCCGAACGCGCGAGAGCCCCTCGCCGAAGCGAGGGACGCAGCAAGCGGCGCCGTCCCGCGCTTCGCGCGCGCCGTTGCCGCCACCAGGCGAATGCGACGGCAGAGCCCGTTCAGTCCGGGCGAATGCGACAGCAGAGCCCGAATCGCGAGCGTCGGGGCCGCGGCGAAGCGCGGACCCGTCGCGAGCCATCCCAGCCCCTCCCAGCGAGGCGGCAGAACCGCGGTACCGGGCGGGGGGCTCGCAGAGGCCGACCACGGACGGTCGTGAGCATCGCGGCAACGCGCAACGCGCGCGCCGCGATGCGACCACCGCGTCCCGACGCTCTCACGCGCGCGTCGAGCAGCCCGCGAGCACACCGGGCGTCGGAGCCACCGCCCCCCGCCTCACGCCGAGACCTCTCACGAGCCGCGCTGCACCCGATCGAGCTCGCTCCAGTAGCGATCCGCGAGCTGCACGATCCCGCGGATCGCGCTGCGGAACGCGCGGCGATCGAAGTTCGAGTCGGTGTTGAGCACCATCGCGAGGCGCACCTCGCCGTCGCTGGGATCCCACTCGAGCTTGCCGAGCAGCATCTGCCAGTTGAGCTCCATCAGCCGGCGCATCACCGCGTCGGTCGTCGGCGCGTCCTGGGGCGCCACGAGGAAGCGCTCGACGTAGACGTACACGGTGTCGGTGCGGTCGCTGTACGCCGTGCGGATGCGGAACTCGCGCTGCGAGCTCGGGCCGCGCTGGGTGAGCTCGCACGTCGCGCGCTGCGCGTCGGTCGCGTTGCACGCGAAGCCCTCGATGCCCATGTGCTCGAGCTCGGTGCGCATCGCGGCGAGGTACCGCGGCTGCCCCTCGGGCACCGTCTCGGTCGCGCGCGCGGGCGCCTCTTCGGTGCCCTCCTGCGCGAGCGCCGGCACCACGTCCACGAGCCTGCCGACCGCGACGCCGAGGAGGAGCATCGCGATCCCGAGCACACGGTTCCGCATCGTCATGATGCGGCCTGGAATCTCACGATCAGTCGAGGATGTCGAGCGCGCCGTGGGGGATCTCGTCGGGCAGACCGCCCTCCGCCGCCGTGAGCCGCATGAAGACCTCGCCGCGGCATCCGCTCGCCTGCACCGGGCCGAACGTGCGGCTGTCCTCGCCGAGGTGCGCGCGGTTGTCGCCGAGCAGGTAGAGCCCGTTGATCCGCGTCATCGCGCGCAGCGCGAACGGGCGATCGGCGCGATCGAAGAAGAGGTGCTCCTCGTAGTCGTCGAACTCCTCGGTGCCCCACGACATCGTGAACGTGTGCCGCGTCTCTCCGTCGGTGAACCGCACCTGACCGCGCACGTCGTGGGTCACGCGATCGCGACCGAGCCGCAGCTGTCCGCGCTCCGCCGCGATCTCGCCGCCGGGCATCACCGCGACGCGCCCGATCACCCAGCGCGCGGGATCATCCTGCGGGTGACGGCAGAGCGCGATGTCGTCGCGCTCGAGCCGCGCGTCGCGCCACACGAGCACGCGATCGCCGAGGATCATCGTGGGCGCCATCCCGTTGTGCCGCACGGTCACCACGTCGACGAACCACACGCGCAGCACCGCGATCGCGATCCCGCCGATCACGGCGAAGAACGCGAGCACCTTGAGCAGCCCCTTCCAGAACCCGCGCGGCATCCGCGACGAGCCTAGATCAGATGGGGCGCCGTCGAGAGATTCTCGCTCAGCGCGCGGACGCGAGGATCGCGCACGCGCCGTCGAGCACGATGGGCTGCACGTCGCGCGTCGCGGGGAGCGCGGCGCTGCGCCCCTGCACGATCTCGAGCTCACCGATCTCGACGCGGCCCGCGAGCACGGTGATCGAGCGCAGCGCGTCGTGCGGCGGCAGCGCGAGCGCGCCGGTGCCCGAGGCGCGCCAGACCTCGAGCGCGTCCGACTCCAGCGCGGCGTCACGCGCGCCCGCGAGCGCTTCGAGGCGCGCTGCGCCCGCACGATCCGGCGCGCCCGCGCGATGACGCGCCCGCGCGAGGAACGCATCGCCGCGCGGCGCGCTCCACTCGGTCACCGCGAGCGCGTCGTCGACGTGCAGCGCGCGCGGCGCGCCCTTCGGATCGACGCGACCGTCCGCGTCGTAGCGGCGGTTCCAGTCCCAGTAGCGATAGGTCACGCCGCGCTTGCCGGGCAGCACGCGCTGCGGCTCGACCAGCGTCACGCCCGCGCCGATCGCGTGCGGCGTGCCCGCCTGCACGAGCACGAAGTCGCCCTCCACGACCGGCACGAACGAGAGCAGCGCGGACAGGTCCTCGCCCTGCGCGATCGCGCGCGCGACGGCGTCGCGCGTGGCGTGCGGCGCGAGCCCGAGGAAGATCCCCGCGCCGTCCTCCGCGTGCTCGACGTACCAGCTCTCCGGCTTGCCCGACTCGCCCTCGCCGAGCCCGGCGTACGCGTCGCTCGGATGGATCTGCACCGAGAGCGGCTCGGCCGCGTCGAGGAGCTTCACGAGGAGCGCGGTCCCTCCGCGCGACGCCTCGCGACCGAGCAGCGCGGGCGCGGCGCCGAGCACGTCCGCGAGCGTGCGCGCGTCGGTGTCGAGCCGCGAGGGCAGCTCGGGGCCCGCGGAGAGCTCCCACGACTCGCCGATCCGCGCGTGCTCGTCGACGCGCCCGCGCTTGAGCACGCGCGCGATCCGATGACCGCCCCACGGTGTGCGGGCCGGCGAGGTGACGTTGCCTTCGGCGAGGAGGAGCGGGCTCACGTGTCGAGAACTTGGTGGGGTGATGTGGGATGCGTAGTCTCGGAGGTGCTCAGGAGGTCGTCCGCCATGCTCCAGGCCGAGCGTCGTATCCACAAGGTCTTCGTGACGCGCAACACCGAGTACCACGTCCGTCGCGACGTCTGCGTGGCGGTGCGCGATCGCCGCAGCGGCGAGTGGCTGCGCGGGCACCTCGCGCTGCGCCAGCGCGTGCACGGTGGGCTGAAATTCACGCGCGCCGGAGGGATCCTGCCGAACCTGGGCCAGCCGGGCGTCGGCGAGTCGATCTTCTTCCACGCGGGCGGGCGCGATCTCGTGACGAGCCCCGTGCTCTCGGTCGAGCGCCCCGAGAAGCGCGTCGTCTCGACCTACCCCGCGACGCGCTGACGCTGTGTTTTCGGGAGGGGTCTTGGAAGCCCCCTCCCCCCGACCGGCAAAGCCGGATCGGGGCCCCTCTCCCCGAACGCTGCGCGCGGGGCCCCAGCCCCGCTTGCACGCACGCATGGAGCGCATCGACAGCGGTCACGGGGAGAGGAGGTCGGCGATCGCGCTGCCCTCGAGGACCTCGTCGTCGTCCTCGACGCGCACCCGCTCGAGCAGCACGCCGCCCTCCTTCGCGCGCACCACGACGCCCTCGGGCGCGACGAACGCCTCGCCGGCGCGGAGCGCGCTCGGGAACGCGCCGCGCCACGGGCGGGCGCGCTGCACGGTGACGAGCGTCTCCTCGAGCAGCGCGCTCGCGCCGGGCTCGGGCGCGGCGGCGCGCACGCGACGGCAGAGCGCGTCGGCGTCGTCGTCGGCGAAGCGCAGCGCGAGGTCGTCCTCGTCGGGCGGCGGCGCCTCGGTGACGAGCGCGGGATCCTGCGGCTCGCCGGGCAGCGAGAGCCCCGCGTCGAGCACGTCGGCGCAGGTCACGAGCAGCCCGAGCGAGGGCCGATCGAGGCGCCGCGCGAGCGTCCACGCGGTGTCGTCGTCGCGGATCGGCACGCTCACGCGCGCGATGACCGCGCCGGTGTCGTACTCGGCCTCGAGCCGGTGGAGCGACACGCCGGTGATCGGATCGCCCGCGGCGATCGCGTGGAAGTACGGATCGGGCCCGCGCCATCGCGGCAGGAGCGAGGGATGCACGCCGAACGCGCCGCGCGGCGCGGCCTCGAGCAGCTCGACCGGGATGCGCTTGGGCCAGAACCACGAGAGCAGCGCGTCGTAGCGCGTGCCGAGGAGCGCATCGCGCACCGCGGGATCGGAGAGCGAAGGACGCCCGAGGAGCAGCGTCTCGCGCGGGAGCCTCCGGCGCAGCCGGGGCATGCCGGGCGCGTCGGGGTGCCCGATCACGCACGCGACCGGGACGTGGCCCGCGCGGAGCAGCACGGTCGCGCCGAGCGGCAGCCCGAGGTACAGGAAGCGCACGGAAGTGGTATACCCGCCCGTCTCGCCCGGCGCCGACGGTCGAGCCTCCGAGACGTCGAGAACGCATGTCCGAGCCGCGCAGAACCATCCGCGTCGTCGCTGCCGTCGTCGAGCGCAACGGTCGCTATCTGATCACGCAGCGAAGGCCGAACGCGGTGCTCCCGCTGCTCTGGGAGTTCCCCGGCGGAAAGGTCGAGGCGGGCGAGACCGACAGCGAAGCGCTGCGGCGCGAGCTGCTCGAGCGCCTGGGCGTCGACTCCGAGGTGGGCGAGTGGATCTCGGAGACGGTCTGGGACTACGAGCACTACCGCGTGGAGCTGACGCTCTACGAGTGCACCATCCGTCCCGACGCCGCGGGGAGAGGCCCGGCGGATCTCCAGGCGCTCGCGGTGCACGCGTACCGCTGGGTCACGTCGGACGAGTTCGATCAGTACGAGTTCACGCCGGCGGACGAAGCGAGCATGAACAAGCTGCTCGGCGTCTGCGACGCGTGAGAACGAGGAGAGCGATGCGCGGTGGTGTGGTGAGCGCGGCGGTGATCGCGCTGGCGATGACCGGATGCGGCGGCAACGAGCCGCAGTTCGAGGGCACGGGCGAGCAGCACGAGGCGCATCACGAAGCGCCCGCGCACCACGCGGAGGGCGCGCCGCATCACGCGGAGGCTGCGCCGAGCGGTCCGCGCCCGACGCGCGTGATGGACGACGGCGCGCGGCTCTTCGGCGCGGAGCTGGGCGAGGCGCCGCTGGTCGCGCTCTCCGAGATCACGGCGAGCCCCGATCGCTACGCGGGCCAGGTCGTGCGCACCGAGGGCACGATCGAGCGCGTCTGCCAGGCGATGGGCTGCTGGATGGAGCTGCGCGGCGAGAACGCGCCCGCGGTGCGCGTGCCGATGGCGGGCCACGCGTTCTTCCTCCCGCGCGACGTCGCGGGGCGCGCGGCGACGATCGAAGGACGCGTCGCGGTGCAGGCGCTCAGCCCCGACATGCGCGCGCACCTCGAGTCGGAGGGCGCGCTCGCGACGGCGTCGTCGCTGTCGATCGACGCGACCGGCGTCGTCGTGCGTTGAGCGGATGAGCGACGCGCCCAGCAAGTGCCCGACGTGCGGCACCGCGGTCCCCGCGGGCGCGGCGCGATGTCCGGGCTGTGGGCGCGTGTTCGGTGAGGCGAACCGCTGCCCGCACTGCAACGCGATCGCGGCGGTGCGGCGCAAGGGCGCGGGCTACGTGTGCGTCGCGTGCGGCGGCGCGCGGCAGGTGGGCCCGGGCACGACGGTGCTCGGTGACGAGGGCCCGTCGCGCGTCGAGCAGCTCACGGTCGGCGGCGTCGATCCTGCGAGCCGCGCGATGGCGCGGCTGGTGCGCCTCGCGGGCGTGCTGCTGGTCGCGGCGGGCCTCGTCGCGGGCGCGGCGGGCTTCGTCGCGCCGGGCGCGCCGATCGTGCTGATGATGGTCGTCGCGGCGGCGCTCGGGATCAGCGGGATCACCGCGATGAGCCAGGCGGCGCGCGTGGAGACGCGAGCGCGCGAGCGACGCAAGAAGCAGCTCGAGCGGCGCATCCTCGGGCTCGCGGAGCTGCGCGGGGGCGAGCTCACCGCGACGGACGTCGCGAAGGAGCTGCACCTCGGGCTCGAAGAAGCGGACGCGACGCTCACCGCGATGGCGGACGGTGCGCGCGTCGCGGTCGAGGTCGATGCGGACGGGATCGTCCACTACGTGTTCCGCGAGATCGTCGCGAAGCGCGGACCGAAGGTCCGCGTCGAGACGAGCGAGGCCGAGGAGATCGCAGCCGAAGCAGCGGCGCGCGTCGAGCGCGAGCTCAAGAAGCGCGAGCGGCTGTGACGTCGCGGGAGGGTGTCGGACGCCCCCTCCCGAACACCGCGGAAGATCGAGGGGCGCGCCGAGCGACGAGCGCGCTATGCTGCCTCCGTGCGCTTCGTGCTCAAGGCCGCGCTGCGTCCCGTTCCACGCCACGCGGTGGTGGACGAGGTCGCCATCTCCGGCGTCGAAGAACAGCTCGGCGAAGAGGGCGAAGAGCTGCAGGAGATGCTCGACGCGACCTATCGCGAGATGGATCGCAAGCAGCCAGCGCTCGCGACGTGGCTCGGCGAGCAGGTGTCGAGCCGCACCGACGATCTCGCGCAGTCGCTCGGCTACTTCCTCGTGGTCACCGTCTACATGGCGTTCCGCGAGGCGTTCCCGACGCGCCTCACCGAGGTCGACGAGACGAGCCTGAAGCTCGCGATCGACACGCTCGCCGCCGACGAGGAGCTGCGCGCGAACGATCCCGCCGAGGTGATGGAGAGCGACGACGTCGTCGCGATGGGTCAGCCCGTGCTCCTGCACTTCGTGCAGCACCATCTCGAGCAGGCGCTCTCGCAGGCGGGCGAGGATCCCGATCTCGAAGCGTTCGATCACATCTACCGCGCCGTGCTGGTCGAGGTGATCGCGCTGAGCCACGCGGTGAAGTCGCCCGACGGCACGGCGCCGCAGGACGAGATCCTCGCGTAGCTACTCGGCGTGGCGCGAGATCGCGGCCGCGTCCTCGCGCGACACGCGCAGGAAGCGCACGCCCATGCCCTCGGCGCGTCCGTCGTGCGGACCGCGCACCCAGCTCACGACCGCGTCGACCACCACGCGATGCCCGTCGGGCAGCAGGAGCCCGAGCGTGAGCTCGGTGCCGATCGGAAGTGGATCGCCGGTCGCGACGAAGAGCCCACCGGTCGAGAGATCGCTCGCCTCGCCCGCGACGAACGTCGCGCCGCTCTGCGCGCCGATCGCGCCCTCGATGCGCACGCGCGGCGCGGTGCGGCGCTCCTTCGCGTCGCTCGATCCGGCGCGCGACGATGGCGCGGCCGAGGGCGGCGTCTGGCTCGGCGGCACCTCGCGCAGCGCACGCTCGAGCTCGGCGCGCGCCGGATGGATGGTCGCGAGGCTGCGCGCGACCAGCGGGCCGGCGCGATCGAGCAGCGTCGTCGCGCCCGGCGCGTGCAGCGCTCCGAGCGCGTCGCCGAGCACCGTCGCGGCGTCGACGAGTCGATCGCGCACCGCCTCGGGCTCGCCGATCTCCGCGCGATAGAGCGCGGCGACCGCGACGGTCACGCGCTGCGCGATCGCGCGGCCGAGCTCGGTGGACGCGACCTCGGCGTCGAGCAGCGCGATGGCCTCGGCGAGCACGGCGCGGGCGTCACGGGCTGCCGCGACACCGGCCTTCCGGAGCTCCTTGCGCCGCGCTCGATCGCTCAAGCGCGGATCACTCGTCGTAGAACATCGGCGGGCGCTTGCGGATGAAGCGCAGGATCAGCTCGCGCGCCTCGTGATCGAGCGACTCGAACTGGATGCCCATGCCGGGCTCGCTCTCCGACATCATGTCCATCGGGTCGCGCACGAAGCGCACGGTGCCGAGGATCGTGTGCTCGAAGTTGCCGGGCAGCGTGATGAGCGCGCGCACCTTCGTTCCGCGCGGGAAGATGTTGTACGTCGCCGCGAACACGCCGCCCTCGGCGATCTCGCCGGAGAAGCCGACGTAGAAGTTCGACTCCGTGGTCGCGCCGATGTTGACCTCGAGCGACTCGCGCGGGACGTCGCCGCGATAGCTCGGCTCGGCGGGCGCCGGCGCGGACGTGCGGGGCGCGGCGACGGGCGGCGTGAACCCGCCTTGCGCGGGAGCCTGCGCAGCGGGCGGTTGCTGCGCGGGGATGGGCGCGGTGAAGCCGGCGCCGTGCGAGGGCGCGACCTCGTCGCGCATCGTCGTGTTCGCGTCGGTGATCGGCGAGCCGGTCACCACGGGCACCGCGGCGGGGGGCGGCGCGTACGCGGGCTGCTGCGACTGCGCGCTCGGCGGCGGGACGCGCGAGGGCTGCGTGCTCAGCGGGAAGAGCATCGAGAGCGTCTGCGCGATCGCCTCGGTCGCGGTACCCACGCCGGCGTGCTGGCCGCGAACTTCCTGGAGGAGCGCGAGCGTCTGGCTGACGAAGCCGAGCGCGCTCTTCACGCTCGCCTTGCCGTCGGGCTCGGACGACGCGCGCTCCGCCTCGAAGAGCGCGCCGACCGCTTGCGCGATGTTCTGCGCGACGGCGAGCACGTCGGGCGGGATGTTCGGATCCTCCTGGAGGGCGGCCAGCGCCTTGCTGAGGTTCTCGCGCGCTTGGCGCGCCGTGCTCGCACCGGAATAGGACATGGTCCGATCTATCTCCCCGCTCGACGCGGATGCTAGTCCGCGACGCCCGCGGATCCAAGCGCGGAAGGCGAGTGCGGGGGCGACGGCGGGTGCGGGGGCGACGGCGGGTGCGAGTGCGACGGCGGGTGCGGGGGCGACGGCGGGTGCGAGGGTGAGGGCGGCGTGCGAGTGCGAGTGCGGCGCCGCGTGCGCGTGCGATGGCGCCGCGAGCGCGAGGGCGCGTACGAGTGGGACGGCGCGGGCGTGCGCGACGGTTCGCCGGGCGAGTGCGGCCCTCGCGCCCCAGGCAGCGCTCGCGAGCGAGAAGCAAGCGGGGCTGGAGCCCCGCGCGCAGCGCGAAGCGGCCGGGGTCGACAGGGGGCGGAGCCCCCGGGGAAGCTCAGAGCTCTTTCGTGAACACGACGCGCGTGCGGTTCGGGCCCGCGTAGTCGTGATCTTCGACCACCGAGAAGCCCAGCGCGCGGTGGAACTCGATCGAGCCCTCGTTGCCCACGTTCGTGATCGCCTTCACGCGCCGGGCGCCCGCCTGGCGCGCGCGGTCGACGAACACTTCGTAGAGGCGCTTGCCCACGCCGCGACGACGGTGCTCGGGATGGATGCCGACGAGGTGCACGTACGCGGTGTGCGGCACGTCGCCGCCCGCGCTCGGCGCGAGGAACCCGAGCAGGAAGCCGATGACCTCGCCCTCGTCGTCCGCGATCAGCGCGTGCTCGCCGAGCTCGTAGAAGAAGATCGGGTGCGCCTGCTCGCGCGATGGGCCGCCCCACCAACGATCGAGGACCGACACGACGTGGTCGTAGTCCGTCTTCGTGATCCCCCGGATCTGCATCGCGAAGCGACCTTAGCACAGCAGGCTCGCGAAGAGCCCCGCTCAGCCTCGCTCGAGGCGCTCCAGCGCGTCGCGGAACGCGCTCGCGTCGGCGCGCCGCAGCGCGAGCAGCGCGGCGATGCGCTGCAGGCGCTTCTCGGCCGCATCGGCGCGCGCGAGCGCCTCGCCCGCTGCGCGCGCCGCCGTGCGATCGAGCCACGCTGCCGCGGCCAGCGCGAGCGCGACACCGAGCGCGAGCGCGCCCGCCGCCGCCCACAGCTGCCCCGCGGTCGCATCGGTGCCGAAGAGACCGCGGATACCGCCGAGCAGCGAGAGCCCGAGACCACCGGTGAGCCCGACGAGCGTCGCGCCGATCGCGATGCTGCGCGACGCGCCGGGACGCATCGCGCGCACCGCGACGCTGCGCCAGAAGTCCGCCTCGCGATCGACGCGCACCGCGAGCTCCGCGATCGGATCCTCGCCGCGTACGTCGGGCAGCTCGGAGCGCGCGAGGAAGCGCTGCCAGTCCTCGCGCTCGGCGTCGAAACGACGCGTCGCTTCTTGCAGCCCGCCGCTCACGCTGCGCAGCGCAGCCTCGGCGGTCGCCGCCGTGCGCGAGCCGACCGAGCTCGTCGTGCTCGGGACCTCTGCGGAGGACAGCGCCTCGTCCTCGGTGCGCACCGCGGCTTCGGACATCGCACGAGCATAGATCGAGAGACGTGGGCTCCGGCACCCTCGATCGCTGAGCGTGCAGCGGTCCGACGAGAGCGGAACTCAGCGCGATCGTCGCAGCGCGCGTCGTCGCCAGAGGAGCGCGGCCGCGCCGATCGGGAGCGCGCTGCCGATCACGATCCACTTCGGTCGCGTGCTCTCGCGCATGCGCGAGACCTCGTCGGCGACGATCTGCTCCGCGCCTGCGCTCGCGCGCGTCGCGAGGCGATCGAGCTCGCTCGTGCCGAGCGCGACGCCGACGATCAGGAAGCCCGCGGTGAACGCCATCGCCGCGCCGAGGAAGAGGTGCACCTCGGGCCCGTCGGGATCGCGCACCACGCCCGCCGCGAGCGTGAGCACGAGCAGCGGGAACGCCGCCGCGACGCCCCACCCCGGCTCCCACAGCCCGAGCGACGCCGCGAGCGCCGCGCCCAGCGCGCCACACGTCGCGATCGCGAGCGGGCCCCATCGGATGCGCATCTCAGAACCTCGTCGCGCCGCCAGTGCCACGGTGGCACTCGCTCACCCGAGCTGCTCGTCGAGCTTCGCGATCTTCGCCTCGACGTCGGCGAGGATCTCGGGCTGGCCCTCCGCGAGCGCGGCCGCGCGCGTGAGCATGCGACGCGCTTCGGCGAGCAGGCCGAGCTCGGTCAGCACGCGCGCTGCGTCGCGGTGGTACGCGAGGTGATTCGCGCGATCGCTGCCGTTCGCGAGGCTGCGATAGAGATCGGCGGCGCGCTCGAGGCGGCCCGCCTTCTCGTGCAGCTCGGCGAGCGGGCGCGCCGTCGAAGCGGGGAAGTCGAGGCGCGAGCGCGACACGAAGAAGCGCAGCACCTTCTCGAGCAGATCGATCGCCTCGGCGTCGTGGCCCGCGTCGCGCTTCGCGAGGCCGAGCTCCTGGTACGCCTCCCAGCTCGGGCGATCCTCGTCCATCAGCTCGATCGCGGTCTCGAGCACCTCGACGGCCTCTTCTGCGTGGCCTTTCTGACGCAGGTACACGCCGAGCTGCAGGAACGGGCGCGGATCGCCGGGCATCACGTCGATGCCCTTCTGCAGCCAGTCGATCGCCTTCTCCTCGTCGCCCTGCTTGTCCGCGAGCGCAGCGAGCGCGACGTGCGCGGCGAGGCGCGCGTCGGGGTTGCCCTCGTCGCCCACGCGCTCGAGGAACGCGCCGAGCGCCTTCGCGCCGCCCTCTTCGTCTCCGTCGATCAGGCGCGCGCGCCCGACCTCGAGCCACAGATAGACCGCGTCGGACGACGACGACTCGACGAGCCGCTCGAGCACCGCGCGCGCGCTCTTCGCGCGCACCTTCTGCTGCTCGACGTCGCTCTCGTCGGCGACCGCGTGGACCGCGAGGATCGCGGCGCGAGCTTCCTCGCCGTGCGCGTCGAGCTCCTCGAGCTGCGCCTCGTCCCAGTTGCCCGCGATCACCGCCCAGCGCTCGTCGTCGGTGAGCTCGGGCACCGCGGTCGCCTGCTCCACGGCGTCGCGACGCTCGAGCATCTCCATCGCGCGCCGCGCGCGCTCGCGCACCTTCGGGCTGCGCGCGAGATCGATCGCGGTCGCGAGCTCACCGCGCGCGATCTCGATCTGACCGTCGCGGCGCAGCGCCTCGGCCTCCTCGATGCGGGCCTCGGCCATCGCGTCCGCGCACGCGACGAGGCGCGCCTCGCAGTGCTCGCGCAGCTCGCTCGCGCCCTTCGCCTTCTCGAGCGCGCGCTCGTACGCCTGGCGCGCTTGGAAGAAGTCCTTCGCGTCCCAGAGACGATCGCCCTCGCGACGCTCGTCCTCCGCGCTCGCACCACCGAACATCCGCTTGAGGAACGACATATCAACTGCCCTTCTTCGCGACGCGCTGCGCAGCCGCGGTCTTCACCGCGGCGGAGACTCCTCGGCTCCGCGCGAGCGTGCGCAGGTCGCCGATCTGCAGGTGCGACAGGAACTTCATCGCGATGCCGACCGGCGTCTTCGGGTTGAACACGAGCGCCTTCTTGACCTCGTAGTTGCCGAGCCACTCGCGCTTGTTGCCGATGAAGCGCAACACTTCCTCGGGCACCTGGCGGCTGTTCGCGATGCCCGAGGCCTCCGCCTCGGTCGTCATCGGCGAGGCGATCGCGGCCATCGCGACGATGCGGTTCGAGTCGCGCACGAGGAGCGCGCGCGCCGCGGCGTTGCCGACCAGCGTGAGGCGCAGCTTCTCCTGCAGCGTCATCTGCGCGATGCGCAGCGAGAGCGGGCGGAACTCGTCCTTCACCGCCTCGGTGCCCTCGACCGCGTCCTGATCGATCGCCTCGGCGTCGCGATCCTCGGAGAGCGCCTCGCCGAACAGCTGATCGCCGGGGAGCGGCTCGTCGCTCGGCTCGGGGAGCAGCTGCCCCTGGATCGCCTCGACGTGCGCCTGGTACGTGTGCACGCCCTCGAGCTCGACGCCGTGGCGCGCCGCGAGCTCGACGAGACGATCGACCGTCGACATGCGCGTGCTGCGGTTCTTGTAGAGCGCCTCGATGATCGCGGGCGCGCCGAGCACGCGCTGCTCGTTGATCGCGATGCGCTCGCACACCCGCTCGGGGCACGTGCGCGCGATGCGCGCGACGGTCGCGTCGGCGGTCGCGTCGTTCGCGACGATGCGCTCGAGGCGATCGGCGCTCTCCACGACGCGATCCGCGAGCGCGTCGAGGAACGACGCGGGCATCGGCGCGTCGCACGCCGCGTCGAGCACCTCGGGCGGGAGCTTCTCGAGCGTGCCGCGCGCGCTCTCGGCGATCTCGGGCGCGGGATCGCTCGCGAGCTGCAGGAGCAGCATCACGAGATCGCCGCCCTTGAGCGGGACCACGCCGCGCGCCGCCATCGTGCGCGCGGGCGTCGGTGCCTGCGGATCGCCGAAGCGCCTCAGCGACTCCGGCAGCTCGTCGCGCGTCAGCGGGAGCGGCTTGACGACATCCATGAGCGCCGAAGGTGTACCACAGGGATGCAGGCGCTCTCGGTGCTCACCAGAGGACGTCTTGGTCCTCGACCACGCCGGGGACGTTCTCGATCACGAGCCTGCGATCGCCGCTGCGCAGCGACCCGCGGAACGTCCCGGAGGGCTGCACGAAGCGCGACTTCACGAGGCGCAGATCGAGGTCCTCGCGGTGGATGCCGGAGACGTCGAACGCGAGATCGACCGCGCCGTCCGGCGTCGTGATGCGCCACGCGCGCTGGTACGCGTCGCGATCGAATTCGAAGCGCCCCTCGGGCAGCGGCACGAGCGCGCCGTCGATCCACAGCGCGCACTCGGGCTCGCCGACGAAGCCCTGCACGAGGTTGAACGCGACGCGCTCGCCGCTCTGCGCGCGGCCCATCGCGAACGCCCAGTTCCACTGGGTGCGCCGCGCGAGCAGGCCGTGCGTGTGGTCGTATCCGCCGAGCGCGTCGTCGAGCGAGACGCGCCGTCCCGCGATCAGCGCCGCGCCGCGCACGCCCATGAGCGCGCGCTTCTCGGTGGTGTTCACCACGCCGCGCGGGACCGGGGCGACCGCGGTGAGCGAGGGCGGCGCGCCGCGCTCGTCGAGCGTCGCGTGCACCTCGAGATCGGGCAGCTCGATCGCGACCTCGATGCCGGGCTCTCCGTCTCGCGCGAGCACCCGCAGCGAGCCGCGCGGGTGGACGAAGCGCGCGTCGATGCGCGCGTCCTTCGTCGAGCGCACGCGACAGATGCGCGGCACGCCGACGAGCGAGCGATCGACGACCAGCCCGCGCCCCGCTTCCCAGACGAACGTGAACGCGCTCGCCGCGTAGCCGAGGTCGACGATCGCGAACGCGATCATGCGATCGGGCTGCGTGATCGAGCCCCAGAACCAGCGCTTCTCCGTCGCGAGCCGCTCGAAGCGATCGCGCGAGAGCGACGCGAGCTCGGTGCGGCGGAACGCGCCGCGATAGCTGCCCCACGCGGGCGCGCCGGTGCGTGGATCGAGGAGCGTGCTCGGGATGTCGACGAGGGTGCGGGTCACGGGGTCGGCATCATGGCACATCGCCCCGCGACGACGACCGCGCGCATCACTCGTCGTCGTCGTCGACGAGCGTGAGCGCGGGCGGCTCGGCGTCCTGCGCGTCTTCGTCGGCTCTCGCGCGCGGCTCGCCGCCCTGCGGCTCGGGCCTCGGGAAGCGCTTGCGCGGACGAGGACGTGGGAGGACCACGTCGTGGAGCGCGTCGAGCATGCCGGGCGGGACGCTCGCGGGCACGATGTGGAGCGCGGGCTCGTCGTCGTCGGGCTCGTTCTCGAGCACGACGATCTCGGGGTCGTGCCAGCTGTCGCCGGGCAACGTCGCGCGCGGGGGCGCGCCGCTCGGCGGGCGCGTCGGGTGCGGGCGCGTCGCGTGGCGCTTGGGCACCGCGAGCGCACCGGGGAGCGCGTCGAAGCGCACCACGGCGATCGCGACGTTGTCGTCGGCAGGCGCGGCCTTCGCGCGCGCGAGCAGCGCCGAGACCTGACCGCGCACGCTGTTCGTGGTCAGCAGCGTCTCCGCGATGTCCTCGTCGGAGAGCACGTCGGTCAGGCCGTCGGTGCAGAGCACGAACACGTCGCCGAGCGCGAGATCGAACGAGCGCACCGAGACGCGCACCGTCTCGCTCATCCCGAGCGCGCGCGTGATCACGTTCTGCGGGAGCTTCGCCGCCTTCTCGTCGTCGATCTCGGGCGTGAGCTCGAGCACGTCCTGCGCGAGCGAGTGATCCTGCGTGAGCAGCTCGAGACGCCCCGCGCGCAGGCGATAACAGCGCGAGTCGCCGACGTGCGCGACGTGCAGCACGGCGGTCTCGAGGTCGGGCGCGAGCGCGACGATCGTCGTGCCCATGCCGCGATAGCGATCGGCGGAGCGCGCGATCTCGAGGACCTCGCGGCTCGCGCGGTGGATGCCCGCGGAGAGGCGCCGCGCGAGCAGCGGCAGGCCGAGCCGATCGAAGGTCTGGGTGGTGCGCGCGCTCTTCTGGGTGGCCTCGAAGTGACGCGCGAGGCTCGCGAGCGCGATGCTGCTCGCGACGTTGCCCGCGTTCTCTCCGCCCGCGCCGTCGGCGACCGCGAACAGCGCGAGATCGGGGCGCAGCAGGAAACCGTCCTCGTCGTGCTCGCGACCGCCGATGTCCTTGTCGGCCGCAGCCATCACCTCGAGCGCGGGGGCGGGGGACGGCTGGCTCTCCGTCGAACTCATCGACGCGGGAGTCTATCAAAGGCGGGTCGCTCGCCGTGCGAGGATCGCCTCCGCGAGGGCGTGCTACGATCGGGCCGCGTTCTTCGATGACCCCGAGCTGTCCCATCTGTCATCGCGCGTTGCCGTCGTCGGCGCCGGACAAGAGCCCGACGCATCCGTTCTGCTCCGCGCGGTGCAAGCTGATCGACCTCGGCAACTGGCTCGACGGCTCGTACCGCATCGCGGGCCCGAGCGCGCTTCCGGACGACGACGACGGCGACGGCGAGAACGCCCCCTCGTAGCTTCGTCGCGGGGAGCGGATCTCCGCGACTGCCAAGGAGACTTCATGCGCTCGAGCTTCTTCGCTCTGGTCCTGCTCGCGATGGTGCTGCTGCCGAGCCTGGACCCAGCGATCGCCGAGGCGCAGCAAGCCGGGACGACGACGAGCGCTCCCGCGACGACGAGCCCGCCCCCGCCGGCGCGCACCGAGCACGCGCGGTCCGAGACGAGCGGCTCGACCGCGACGATCACGCGCGGTGGCGATCCCACGACCGCGCCGGTGCGTGAGCGTGCTCCGGCCGAGGCCGAAGAGGAGCTGCCCGTCAACGAAGAGGACGACGGGCGCAAGGCCGACTTCATCTGGCTCGAGGTGGAGGGCGGCGTCTCGTACGTCGATCTGATCGCGTTCCAGCAGGACAACTTCAGCGCGCCCGACGGCACGACCGTCGACGGGTTCGAAGAGGTCACGGGCGTGGGGCCGATGGTCGGCGTCGGGCTCGGCTTCCGCATCTTCTTCCTCGCGCTGGGCGCGCGCGCGACGCTCGCGAGCTATCCGGGGTTCGAGATCGGCACGGTCGGCGGCGAGGTGCAGTTCCGCCTGCCGACGCCGATCATCGAGCCGTGGATCCGCGTCGGCGCGGGCTACGCGTGGATGGGCAGCGCGAACTACGAGGACGCGCGAGAGAGCGACACGACCGTGTACGGCTGGATGCTCAACGGCGCGGTCGGGCTCGACTTCTTCATCACGTGGTGGCTGACGCTCGGCATCGGCGGGGGCCTCGACGTCCTGAACATGACGCGGCAGCCGATCAACTCGCTCGAGTGCCCGCCCAACGAGTTCTGTCCGACGGAGGACGGGGACGCGATCGGCGCGCAGGGACGCGGCTTCGTGCAGGTCGGTCTGCACTTCTGAGCCGCGCGCGAGCTCACCACGCGAGCGGCGCGTCGGGCGCGAACGGGCGCGCGGTGCGCGCGACGGCGGGCGGCAGCCGCGCGGCGCGCACCGTGACGTAGCGTTCGAGATCGAGCGCCGGAGCGAGCTCGGGCGCGCTCGCCGTGCGGTGGAGGATCGTGCCGACGAGATCGGCGACGAGCGCGCAGCGCGCGGTGTCGAGCGTCCATGCCAGCGTGCGCACGGAGGCATGGACCGCGACGTGCGCGAGGAGCGGCTCGAGCTCGCGCGCGTCGCGCACGACGAGCAGTCCTTCGGGGATCCCGGCGCGCGCGGTCACGAGCTCGACGTCGAGGCGCTTCGCGAGCTCGGTCGCGTGCGCGCGATCGTCGTCGGCCACGATGATGCGGCGCGGGCGATCGCCGACCGCGTCGAGCGCGGCGACGACGCTCGGCGTGAGCACGCGCGCGACGTGATCCGGATCGAGCGGCGCGCGCGGCGCGCTCGCGTCCAGCAGCAGCGCGCCGTGCTCGACGAAGAGCCAGTCGCGCAGGTCGCGTGGAGGAGGCACCGCGTCGGCGCGATCGAGGGCGGCCGCGAGCACGTTCGCGAGCGGGCGCGCGGCGTCGTGCTCCGCGAGCTGCGGGACGCACTCGCGCGCCGCGCCGCGATCGCCCGCGAGCAGGCTGCTCCACGCGAACTGGAAGAGCGCGCCGGGATCGTCGGCGAGGCACGGATGGAGGGCGAGCGTGGCGGCGCTCTCCGCGGGGCGCGCCGCGCGCGCGAGCAGGATCGCGAGCTCCGAGCGCAGGACCGCGTCGAACGGCGACATCGCGAGCGCGTCCTCGAGCGTCGTGATCGCCGCGCCGAGCTCGCCGCTGCGCGCGAGCGCGCCCGCGAGATCGAAGAGGCGCTCGGTGTCCGCGGGGTCGTCGGCGGCGCGATCGAGGCGCACCGCGAGCTCGATGCTCCCGCGCGCACGCGCCGCGCGTGACGCGATGCGGCGCGCGTCGACGCTCGTCGATCGCAGCGCCGCGGTCCACGCCTCGTCGTGCGCGCCACGCTCGATCGCGGCGCGCGCCTCCTCGAGCGCGACGTCGCGACGCGCGAAGAGACGACGCCAGAAGCTCACGCGCCGCGCACCGACGCGAGCACGCGATCCGCCGCGCGCTCGCCGCTCGCGATCGCGTCGGGGATGCCGACGCCGCGCATGCCGTTGCCCGCGAGCCCGAGACGGTCGTGACGCGACGCGCGCGCTTCGATCGCCTCGACGCGCGCGAGGTGCCCGACTTG
Source organism: Sandaracinus amylolyticus (assembly GCF_000737325.1). Taxonomy (NCBI): domain Bacteria; kingdom Pseudomonadati; phylum Myxococcota; order Polyangiales; family Sandaracinaceae; genus Sandaracinus; species Sandaracinus amylolyticus. Next base: position 3,394,626 of record NZ_CP011125.1, on the reverse strand, counting down.
GTAGAGCGGCATCGCGCGCGGGTAGCGCATCACCTTGGTGAACGCCGGGCTCGCCTCGATGCCCATGAGCGCGCGCAGCTCGCGCCGTGCGCTGCGCACCAGCGCGTCGTCGTCGCGATCGGCGGCGTCGGGATCGTGGAGACCGCCGACGAACACGCGGATCAACGCCCATCCCGCGGGCGCACGGTCCGGCCACTTCGTGCTCGCCCACGTCGACGCGAGGATCGATCGACGCTCGACGGCAGGCACCACGAAGCCGAACGCGTCGAGCGCGTGGGGCACCTCGCTCTCGCGCCACGCGAACGTGACCGTCGCGGCCGAGCCGTGGGGGATCGCCTCGAGCCCGTCCGCGAGCACACCGTCGACGCCGCGCAGCATCGACGCGATGCGATGCGACGCGACCGCGAGCACCACCGCGTCGCACGACCGCGTCTCGCCCGACTCGAGCACCACGCGCCAGCCCTGCCCTCCGCGCTCGATCGCGCGCACCGGCGTATTCGTGCGGAGCCGCGGCCCGATCGCGCGCACCAGCGCGTCGATCATCACCTGCATGCCGCGATCGAAGCCGATGAAGAGCCCGTAGCGCGCGCCGCTCGCCGCGTCGCTCTTCTTCGCGCTCGACGCGGCCGCGCGCAGCGCGCGGGTCACGCTCCCGCGCTCGCGCTCCATGCGGGTGAAGCGCGGCATCGTCGCCTCGAGCGAGAGCACCTCGGCGTCGCTGCCGTAGATGCCCGAGATCATCGGCTGCGCGAGCCGCTCGAGCATCTCCGCGCCGAAGCGGCGGCGCACGAAGCGCGCGAGGCTCTCCTCGCCCTCGGGCGCGCGGCGCGGAGGCACGACCACCTCGAGCCCGGCGCGCACCTTCGCGCCCGACGACACGACCTCCGACGCGAGGAACGCGAACGGATCGACCGGCGCCATCATCGAGAAGCCCTCGGGGATGCGCACCAAGCGCCCGCCCGACACGACGTACGCGCCGCGCTTCGCGGTGTTCGTCGACACCACACGATCCTCGATGCCGAGCCGCCTCACGAGCGCGAGCGCGTGCGGCTTCTCGGTGAGGATCGAGTCGGGCCCGAGCTCGATCACGAACCCGTCGCGCTCCTCGGTGCGCAGCCATCCGCCCGGGCGCGCGCTGCCCTCGAGGATCTCGAGCTCGATCGACGGATCTTGCTCGAGCACTCGGAACGCGGCCGCGAGGCCGCTGATCCCGGCGCCGACGACGATCACCCGCCGCGCGCCGTTCGGCGTCATCGCGAGCTCGCCTCGTGGACGTGATCGACGAGCGCGCGCGCCTGCGCGAGATCGACCTGCGGGACCACGCCGTGGCCGAGGTTGAACACGTGACCAGGGCGGCCACCCGCCGCGCGCAACACCGCGTTCGCCTTCTCGATCATCACCTCGCGGGGCGCGAGCAGCGCGATCGGATCCATGTTGCCCTGCACCGCGACGTCGCCGAGCGCGCGCCACGTCGAGCCCAGCTCGCACCGCTGATCGAGGCCGATCACGTGACCGCCCGCCTGCTTCATGAGCGGATAGAGCGCGGGGTTGCCGGTGCCGAAGTGGATCGCGGGCACGCGATCACCGAGCGCTGCGAAGATCGACGCGACGTGCGGCTGCACGTAGCGCGCGTAGTCGTCGGGCCCGAGCGCGCCGACCCACGAGTCGAAGAGCTGGATCGCCTCCGCACCCGCATCGATCTGCGCGACGAGGTACGAGGTGATCGCGCCCGAGAGGCGCTTCATCAGCTCGTGCCACGCGCCCTCGTCGGCGTACATGAAGCGCTTGGTCTGCGAGTACTCGCGCGAGCCGCCGCCCTCGATGACGTACGACGCGAGCGTGAACGGCGCGCCCGAGAACCCGATCAGCGGCACGCGCCCCGCGAGCGCCTTCTTGGTGCGGCGCACCGACTCCATCACGTAGCCGAGCGACGCGTTCGCATCGATCGACGGCGAGACACGATCGACGTCCGACGCGAGGCGCACCGGCCGCTCGATGCGCGGGCCGTCGTCCTTCGTGAACTCGAAGCCGATGCCGAGCGGCTCGAGCACGAGCAGGATGTCCGCGAACACGATGGCCGCGTCGACCCCGAGATCGTCGACCGCGCGGAGCGCGACCTGCGCGCACAGATCGGGGTCGTGGCAGAGCTCGAGGAACGAGACCTTCTCGCGGATCGCGCGGTACGACGGTTGGTACCTCCCCGCCTGTCGCATGAGCCACACGGGCGTGTAGGGAGTGGGCTTGCCGCGGCACGCATCGAGGAAGACGGACATGCGGGCGGAGTCTAGCTGCCCGTCATCGATTCGTCGCCCTCGAGCGCGCTCGCGAGCGCCTCGTAGCGCGCGGCGCGGAACGTCGCGAACGAGGACGCGCCGGTCGCTTCGCGCAGTGGATCCGAAGGCGCGAGCCGCGCGTGCTCGAGGCGCGCGATCAGCGCGCGCACTTCGCGATCGTCGAGATCGACGCGCGCCGCGACGACGTCGGACGGAATCGGGTCGCTCGTCGCGAGCACGACCAGCGAGCGATCGCCCGCAGCGCCGTGCGACGCGATGCGCCCGCTGCGATCGAGGTACGCGTACATGCCGGCGACGTCCGCGCTGCCCTCGCGCAGCGCCGCGAGCGCGGCGTCGTACGAGCCGACGAAGCGCTGCTCGAGGAACGTCTGCTCGGGCTCGATGCCCGCTGCGCGCAGCACGACGCGCGGCATCGCATAGCCCGCGGCGGACCAGCGATCGACCCACGCCGCGCGCGTCCCCGTCAGCGCGAACCGCTCGAGACGCGCGGCGCGCGCGCGATCCCCGACGAGCACGCTTGCGTAGTCGTCCGCGTCGTCGAGCTCCACGCACGCGAGACCGCGCGCGATGTCGTCCCGGTGCGCGCGGGCGAACGCGACCGGCGAGAGCCAGGCGAGATCGAGCTCGCCCACGTCGAGCGCCTCGACCAGATCCGCGTGGCTCGCGTGGCGCAGCAGCGTGATCTCGACGCCGAGGTGCGCGCCGAGCGCGAGCGCGGTCTGCGGCGAGAGGTCGCGCTCCTTGCTCGCGACGAGCCCGAGCCGCAGGCGACCGGCGCGCGCGGCGATCGCGGCTTGGATGCGCGCGCCGCGACGCGCGAACATCGTGGGCTCGGCCTCGTCGAACGGCTCGGGCTCGAGCTCGTCGAGCGGCACGTCGATCGACGGGGCGATCGGGTTCCAAGCGCGCAGCGCGCGCTCGATCGCGTCGCGCAGCTCGTCCATCGTCGCCCAGCGACGGTCGCGCTCGCGCAGCAGCGCGCGATCGATCGCCGCGGCGAGCGCCGAAGGCGCGGAAGGCGCGCGGCTCGCGAGCGGAGGAGGACGCCCTTCGACGATCCGGAACGCGACGTCCGCGACGCGATCTCCCTCGAACGGAAGACGTCCCGAGAGCGCCTGGTACCAGACGACGCCCATCGACCAGACGTCGGTCTGCGGGCCGACCTCCTTGGGCGCGACGAGCTGCTCGGGCGACATGTGGCTCGGCGTGCCGACGACGAGACCGGTCGCGGTGTAGTCGCCGTCGTCCTGCTCGAACGACTTCGTGAGCCCGAAGTCGATCAGCTTCGGCACGATCTCGTCCGAGCCGCGACCGCGCGACGCGAGATGGATGTTCGACGGCTTCACGTCGCGATGCACGAGCCCCGCGCCGTGCGCCGCAGAGAGCGCGTCCATCACCGGCACGAGCAGCTGCGCGGCTTGCGCCGGCGGCAGGGGCCCTCGACGTCGCAGGCACGTCATCAGGTCCTCGCCGACGAGGAGCTCCTGCACGAGATAGAGCCAGCCACGATCGAGATCGCGATCCGCGTCGAGCACCGTGACGACGTTCGGATGCACCAGGCGCGCGGTGTGGCGCGCCTCGCGGAGGAAGCGCGCCGTCGCGGCCTCGTCGTGCTCGGGCGCGGCGAGCAGCTTGATCGCGACGCGTCGCTCGGTCGCCTCGTTCTCGGCCTCGAACACGACGCCGAACGCGCCTCGCCCGAGCTCCCGCACGACGCGGTACTTGCGTGCGATCCTCGCGCCTCGCTCGAGCCCGAAGTGCATGCGCGCCGTCGAGGATACCAGTCCTGACCGGGCGCTTGCGGCGCGCGCGCGCATGCTCTTTCATTCGCCGCGCATGGCGACCCGAGCACGTGTCCTCGTCATCGGCGCCGGCCTCGCCGGCCTGCGCACCGCCGACCTCCTCGTGCGCCGTGGCGAGACCGACGTATTGGTGCTCGAAGCGCGCGATCGCGTGGGCGGTCGCACGCTCTCGCGCGCGCTCGGCAAGGCGACGTTCGATCTCGGTGGGCAGTGGATCGGCCCCTCGCAACGGCGCGCGCAGGCGCTGGTGCGCGAGCTCGGGATCGCGACGTTCCCGACCTACGACACCGGCGCGAAGGTGCTCGATCTCGCGGGCAAGCTCTCGCGCTACGAGGGCACGATCCCGCGGCTCGATCCGCTCTCGCTGCTCGAGCTGCAGGTCGTGCTCTCGCGCATCGACGCGCGCCGCAAGGCCGTGCGCACCGACGCGCCGCACGAGTCGCCGCGCGCGGCGGAGGACGACTCGCGCACCGCCGCGTCGTGGGCGCGCACGCGCGTCCGATCGCCGCACGTTCGCGCGCTGCTCGAGGCCTCGGCGCGTGTGGTGTTCGGCGCGGAGCTCGGCGAGATCTCGCTGTTGCACTTCTTGTTCTACGCGCAGGCGGCGGGCGGGCTCATGCCGCTCGTCGAGATCCAGGGCGGCGCCCAGGAGACGCGCTTCGTGAACGGAGCGCAGGAGATCTCGACGCGCATCGCGAGCTCGCTCGGCGATCGGGTGCGGCTCTCCACCCCGGTGCGGCGCATCTCGGTGCGCGGCGGCGACGTGATGGTCGACTCCGATCGCGGCACGTACCTCGCAGAGCGCGTGGTGGTCGCGGTGCCGCCGGTGCTCGCGCGCACGATCGAATTCGATCCACGGCTGCCGGCGCAGCGCGCGCATCTGCTCGAGCGCGCGTTCCAGGGCAGCACGATCAAGTGCCTCGCGCTCTACGATCGCCCGTTCTGGCGCGAGCGCGGCTTGTCCGGCGAGGCGGTGAGCGATGGGGGACCGCTCGCCGTCGCGTTCGACAACACCTCGCACGACGGCGCGCAGCCGGCGCTGCTCGGGTTCTCGGTGGGTGCGCTCGCGCGAGAGCACGCGGCGCGATCGCGCGCGGATCGCCGGCGCGTGGTGCTCGAGAGGTTCGCGCGCTGGTACGGCGAGGAGGCGCTGCGCCCGGTCGAGTACGTCGAGCACGACTGGAGCGAGGAGCCGTGGAGCCGCGGCTGTCCGATCAGCCTCTTCGGCACCGGCGCGCTGAGCGAGAGCGGCGCCGCGCTGCGCACGCCGTGCGGGCCGATCCACTGGGCGGGCGCCGAGACCGCGCGCGAGCACCACGGGTTCCTCGAGGGCGCGCTCGAGAGCGCGGAGCGCGTCACCGACGAGCTTCAGAGCGCCTTCTGCAGGTAGACGACGTCGAGCCAGCGGTCGAACTTGCGCCCGACCTCGCGCAGGCGCGCGACCTCGACGAACCCGTGCGCGGCGTGGAGCGCGATGCTCGCGTCCTGGTCCGCCGACGCGCCCGCGATGATCGTGTGGTGGCCGAGCGCTCGCGCGCGCTCGATCAACGTCGAGAGCAGCTCGCCGCCGATGCCCGTCCCTCGCCGATCGTCGCGCACGTAGATCGAGTCCTCGACCGTGCGCGCATAGCCGCGGCGCGGGTTGTACGTCGAGAGCGAGCCCCACGCGACGATCTCGCCCTGCTCTTCCACGACGAGCACCGGGTGCATCGGTCCGTGCGCGTCGAGCCACGCGTGGCGCTCGTCGAGCGTCTCTTCCTCGAGCGCGTACGTGCAGGTCGAGGTCCTCACGTAGAAGTTGTAGATGCGCGAGATTGCCGCGGCGTCCGCGGGTGTCGCGTCCCGGATCGTGCGAGCCATGTGCGGAGTCTGGTGATGGCGCGTGCGATGCGTCCAAGACATCGTTCGCATCGGATCGATACCCGGAGGGTATGGATGGAGCTGCGGCACCTGCGCTACTTCGTGGCCGTCGCGGAGGAGGGGAACGTCGGTCGCGCCGCGCGACGGCTCCACATCACGCAGCCACCGCTGAGCCGACAGATCCAGGAGCTCGAGGCGGAGATCGGCGCGCCGCTCTTCGAGCGCATGCCGCGCGGTGTGGTGCTCACCGCGGCGGGCGAGGAGCTGCTGCGCAGCGCGCGCGAGCTGCTCGCGTCGGCGGATCGCGCCGTCGATCGCACGCGGCGCGTCGCGAGCGGCGAGCTCGGTCACCTGCGCGTCGCGTTCGTCGACACGGCGACGTACGACGGCGCTCCGATCGCCGTGTTCCGGCGCTTTCGCCAGCGATTTCCGGGCATCGCGCTCGAGCTGCTGCCCTCGACGTCGATGGCGCAGTGGCAGGCGCTGCGCGATGGGCGCATCGACCTCGGGTTCCTCTATCACCTGCCGCCGAAAGATCGCGGCATCGCGTCGCGCGCGATCAGCCGCGACGAGGTCGTGCTCGCGATCCCCAAGGGGCACCCGCTCTCGCGCTGTCGCAGCGTCTCGGTGAAGCAGCTCGACGGCGAGCCGATGGTGTGGTTCCCGCGCGCGATCAGCCCGGCGTACCAGGACGCGATCCTCGGGCAGTGTCAGGCGAAGGGCGTGACCATCCGGATCGTGCAGGAGGCGATCACCGACGCGACCGTGCTGAGCCTCGTCGCGGGCGGGATGGGCATGGCGTTCGCGGTCGGCGCGACACGGCATCGGAAGCCGCCGTCGGTCGTGACGCGCCCGATCCGCGACCTCTCGATGCCGCTCACGGTCTCGGTGGTGTGGCGGCGCGACGAGCGCAGCGCGGCGGTGCGCTCGTTCCTGCAGGTCGTCGACGAGGTCGTCGCGAGCGCCCGCCGCCGCGCCGTGAAGTGACGCTCAGGCGCGCGCCGAGGCGATCGCCTCGCGCGCCGCGACGAAGTCGCTCGGCGTCTGCACGCTCACCGACACCGCGCGATCGGTCGTGCGCTTGATCATGCCCGAGAGCGCGCTGCCGACGCCGATCTCGACGAAGAGCGTCACGCCGTCCTCGACCATGCGGAGCACCGACTCGTCCCAGCGCACCGGGCGCGAGACCTGGCGCACCAGCGCGTCGCGCGCGACGTCGCCCTTCGTCACCGGCGCCGCGTCGACGTTCACGTAAACCGGCACGCGCGGATCGACGAACGCGATCGCAGCGAGGTGCGGCGCGAGCTTCTCTTCGGCGGGCTTCATCAGCGACGAGTGGAACGGCGCGCTCACCGGGAGCGGCATCATGCGGCCGCCCGCGGCTTTGCACTTCTCGCCCGCGAGCTCGACCGCGCGCGTCTCGCCCGCGATGACGATCTGCCCCGGCGAGTTGTAGTTCACCGGCTGCACGATCCCGTCGATCGAGCGGCAGATCTCCTCGAGCGGCGCGCGCTCCATCTTGAGCACCGCCGCCATCGCGCCCTGCCCGACCGGCACCGCTTCCTGCATGAGCTCGCCGCGGATGCGCACGAGGCGCACTGCGTCCTCGAACGCCATCGTGCCCGCGGCGACGTGCGCGCTGTACTCGCCGAGCGAGTGCCCCGCGACGACGTCGGGCGTCTCGGCACCGCTCTCCGACAGGAGCGCGCGCAGCAGCGCGACCGAGCTCGTCAGCACCGCGGGCTGCGTGTTGCGCGTGAGGCGCAGCTGCTCGTCGGGCCCCTCGAAACAGAGCTTCGAGAGCGCTTCGCCCAGCGCGCGATCGGCCGCCTCGAACACCGCGCGCGACGCGTCCGACGCGTCGAACGCCTCGCGGCCCATGCCGACCTTCTGCGAGCCCTGTCCCGGGAAGACGAACGCCACCTTCCCCTTCGCGATCGACTTGCTCATCTCAACCCTTGAAGTCGTGCTTCTTCAGGCGCTTCAGCACGAAGAAGCTCACCGGGATCCGCACCGGACCGAGCGCGAGATACGCCTTGCCGAGCAGCAGATCGGGATCGTCCGGATACACCTGCACGATGTAGTCGCGCAGCGGCGGCCCGAAGATACCGTTGCCCCCGAGCCCGTAGTCGAGCAGCAGCGCGTTCGGATAGCGGCTGTCGCGCGCCTGCGGATCGACCGCGTGCACGCGATAGAAGCCGTGGCGCTTCGGCGCGGCGTCGCTCGGCACGTACTCGTGCGGCGCCTCGTCGCCGTTCTGACGCACGACGATGTTGTAGCCCTGCACGAACGGCGAAGGCCCGTCGCTGCGCGGCGGACCTTCGTAGAAGCCCTTCGTGAACTTCCGGATGCCGATGAGCTTCGTGAGCCCGAGCGCGTTCGCGCCCGCGAACTCCCAGCCGACGAGATCCTCGAAGCGCGGCGCAGTGCCGCGCATCATCAGCGTCTCGCGCTCGCCCTGGCCGATCTCGCGGAGGATCTCGATCCACGAGTAGCGCTTGCGCGGCTCGATCGCGCCTGTGGTCGGGTTCGACGGGACGATCGCCGCGGAGCCGGTGTCGGTGCTCATGGGCGCGGAGAGTATCCGATCAGCCCGCGTGCTTCTCGATCAGCTTGCCGAGGCGCGGGACCGCCGACTCGACGTTCTTCTTCGCGGTGCCGCGCAGGCGCTCGTAGGTCGCCTTCACGACGCCGCTCTTGGTGCGCTTGGCCTTGTCGTCGGTGATCGCGAGCAGCCCGTCGGCGACGCGCCCCGCGTTCGACGTGAAGTGATCGCTCACGCCGCGGGACTGCGACTTCGCCTCTTGGTAGACGGGGTCGAGCGCCTTCGCGAACTCGGGCAGCAGATCGGTGACGACCTGCTTCACGAACCCCGGGCGGATGCTCTTCACCGCGGCGTAGCCGGCCTTGATGGCCATGCCCGAGATGCCGCCCTTGTCCTCGACCTCCTGGTCGATGAGCACGAGGCAGTCGTCGACCACCTGCGCCTTCTTCGCGTCGCTCGTCAGGACCTCGGCCAAGGCTGCCATCGCGATTCGTCCTCCAGGTAGGCGGCGCCAGTGAAACCACGGATCACGCGGTGCGTCCAGCGCGCGGCTGCGCGCGCTCACCGCATCACGAGGGCGTGCGTGTCAACGGGCGCGCCCGCGGCGCGGCGGTGCGCCCTCCTCGGGACATCCGTCGGAGTCCTCGAAGCCGTCGCGATCCTCGGCTTGCTCCGGGCACTGATCGGACTCGTCGGGCACGCGGTCGTCGTCGAAGTCGGTCTCGGGACATCCGTCCTCGTCGGCGAGACCGTCGGTGTCCTCCGCGGCATCGGGGCACGGGTCGCGCGCGTCGTCGATGCGGTCGCGATCGCGATCGTCCTCGGGGCATCCGTCGTTGTCGCGATCGCCGTCGCGATCCTCCGCGACGCCGGGGCACGAGTCGTATCCGTCGGCGATGCCGTCGCCGTCGTCGTCGCCGTCGGGGCAGCCGTCGTCGTCCTCGTGGTCGTCGCGATCCTCGGCCTCCGTCGCGCAGCGATCCTGCTCGTCGGGGATGCCGTCGCGATCGTCGTCGAGATCGGGGCAGCCGTCCTCGTCGGCGCGGCCGTCGCGATCCTCCGCGTCGCTCGGACAGGAGTCGCGATCGTCGGCGAGCCCGTCCTGATCGGCATCGCCGCGCGGGCGCGGCTCCCACTGCACGCCGCCGAGGACGCGCACGACCGGAACGCCGATCGCGTACATGACGCCGACGCCCGCGCCGAGCGTGAACGTGAGATCACCGACGCGCGCGTAGCCCGCGGCGCGCACCTCGGTGGGCGCTTCGTCGTCGAAGACGAGACCGAACGTGGTCTGCATCTGGATCTCGACGAGCGCGCCCCAGACCTCGTCGAAGTCGTACGCGGCGGCCGCGCCCCACGCGAACTCCGACACGCGACGGCTCTCGAGGATCTGCGCGTCCTCGCGGATCTGCGCGCCGACGTTGAGCGCCACGCGCAGTCGCTCGATGCCGAAGCCGAGCACGACGTGGCCGCCGCCCGCGACGCTCGGCTCGCCGACGTAACGTCCGGGCGCGATCGCCTGCGCGACCGGGAACGTGACGTAGCCGACGACGCCGAGCCCGAGGTGCGCGCCGGCGCCGAGCTGCTCGTCGAAGATCTTCACCTTCGCGTGGATGCGCGGATCGCCGAGCGTCGTCGCGCTGCCCGAGAGGATGCGACGCGGCGCGCCGCCCTCGGTCCACTGGTGCCCGTCGCCGAACGTGTAGGCGATGAACGGGACGTTGACGCCGATCTGCACGCGATCCGCGAACGCGATCGCGGCGGTGAGCTGGAGCACGAACGTGCCCCCGACGACGTCGAGCTCGCGGCCGGTGCACGCGGCGGACGTGCCGGTGAGGCAGTCGTAGTCGTCGAGCGCGAAGGGGCGGTGGCCGTAGTCCGCGAGCAGGCCGATGCTGGGCTCCCACTCGCGCCCGATCGCGAGCGAGTCGACGCCGAGGAACGTGTCGGGCCCGGGGCTCTGGTAGAAGCGGTACGCCGATGGCTCGCCGAGCACGGCTTGCGCGTGCGCGGTCGAGGTCAGCGTGAGGAGCGTGAGCGCGAGGATCGAAGCGAAGGACTGCGGTCGCATCTGCGGCGGAGGTTAGATCACATGACGCCGTCGCACCGCACGTCTCGGACGATGCTCACGTTGTTGCCCTCGCGGCACTCGCCCGCCTCACCGGCGGGGTCGGCGACGATCCACACGTCGGTCGCGGTGGTCGGCGGCGAGGCCCACACGCACGAGAGCGGCTCGCACGCGCCGGGGCGCAGATCACCGGTCGTGATCGCGCTGCAGATCGCGGTGCCGCCGGCCGCGGGATCGCCCGCGTAGAACGTCGCGCTCACGCCCGCGCCGATCGGCGATGCGCCGCGGTTGCAGAGCGTCGCGCGCAGCGTCGCGGTGCCGCCCGTCGCGTCGCAGAGGCGCGTGTCGCCGCGCGAGGTGAGATCGGGCGCGGCGCCCGGGATCGCGTCGCCCTGCACGTTCGCGCGGAAGTTGTTGAGCTCTTCCTCGCGCCAGTTGAGGCGCACGTCGGACGTGCGCGGGATCGTTCCGTCGTCGCCCACGTTCGTGACGTGGTAGGCGTGCTGGTTCCAGATCATGCGCGAGCGCACCCAGCGATCGCCGCCGTCGCGGAACACGCGGATGCCGCGCGTGCCGATCGGGCGCGACGCGCGACAGGTGTTGCCGGTGCCCGGGGTGCCCGCGGGAGGCACCTCGCACACGAACGCGGCGGCGGCGCAGCCGGCACCGACGCAGCACTGATCATCGGTGGTGCAGCGACAGAAGCCCGCGTCGCACACGCCCGAGACGCAGTCCGCTCCGTCCGCGCAGCGCAGCCCCGCGAAGAGCGGATCGGTGTTACGCGGGCCGAGGCCGAACGCGCTGCAGTCGCGGCCGAGCTCCGCGGAGCCGCAGTTGAAGTTGTCGCCCATGACGATCTCGGCGTTGAAGTCACCGTCGACGTCCGCGATCACCGGGTTCTCGTACCAGGTGCACGACGAGCGCGACTGGCTGAAGAGCACCGCGCCGCTCTCGCCGTCGTACACGCGGACGAAGCACTCGTCGCCGTAGACGACCTCCGCGCGCCCGTCACCTTCGAAGTCGAACACGCTCGAGCCGGTGACGTTGCTCGACTGATCCTGCGAGGGCTGCGTCCAGAGCACGCCGGTCGTGCTCGCCGACGTGCACTCGCCGCCGGGTCGCGGCGCGGCCGTGCAGTCGGGATCGAACACCGAGTACGCGCTGCCGCCCGCGCTCGCGAACTCGGGGAGACCGTCGCCGTCGAAGTCGGCGATCGTCGGAGGGCCACCGCTGCCGCCGCCCGGGAGCGCGATCGGAGGCAGCACGATCGTTCCGTCGAGCGTCTGGATGCGCGCGTTGCCGGCCGTGATCACCGCGACCTCGGGCGCCTCGGCGGGCCACGACGCGGTGCCGGGGAACGCGCCGAAGTCCGCGATCGCGACGTGGCCGTGAGGCTGACCTCCCGTCGCCCACGTCTCTGCGACCCACGTGCGCGACGTGCGATCCCACGCCCACACGCCGTGCCCGCCGACGAGCTCGACGTCCGCGTCGGCGTCGACGTTCGCGACGACCGCGAACGTGCCCGAGCCGTAGTTGAGGAGCGCCGCGCTGCTCTCGTCGATCAGCATGCCGTTCGCGTCGAGCACGATGGCGCCGCGCAGCACCTCGGGGCGTCCGTCGTCGTCGAGATCGTAGATCGACGGGCCGGCCCATCCGCCGCCGACCGGCTCGTAGGGGCTGCCGTCGGCGCGCGTCGACCGCCACAGGACGCGCCACGCGCTCGTGTCCTCGTCGTACGTGAACGCGACGAGCCCGCCGCGCGTCGCGGGCGTCTCGCCGTCGGTCGGCGGCTCGGCCTTGTACGCCACGATCTCGGCGCGACCGTCGCCGTCGAGATCGCCCACCGCGACCGGCGCGCTGTGCGCGACCATCTGCAGCGATCCGAGCTCCGCGATCTGCGTGCACGTCTCGCCGTCGAGGATGCGGATCACGCCCGTCGCGACCTCGGACGAGCCGTCGACTCCGTCGTCGAACACCGCGACGATCGACGGGCGGTGCGGCTCGTCGGGCCCGCGACCGATCGCGAAGTCGACGACCATCGGCGTCGAGAGCACGTGCAGGTGCGCGGGGAACGGATCGCCCGCCGGCGCGGCGGTGAACTCGCACTGCACCGACGGCGCGAAGGTGCCCGCGGCGACGAGGCGCGAGCACGTCGAGTCCGCGACGTAGCCCGCCGGCACGCCGTACGGCACGCAGCGCATGTGCGTGGGCTCGCAGTAGCTGTCGCCGCTGCACTCGCCGGACGACGCGCAGGGCCCGAGGTCGGGCGCGCAGACGCTCGCGACGCAGAGCTCGCCGTCGTCGCACGCGGGCGAGCACGATCCGATGGCGCCGTCGTCGCGCGACGCGTCGAGCACGCCCGTCGTGGTGCACGTTCCGTCGACGCAGCGCTGGCCGGCGCGACAGTCGTTCGTGGAGTCACACGCGCCGATCGGCGTGTCGCCGCACTCGCATCCGGCGAGCGAGAGGAAGCAGGCGAAGAGAACGAAAGAGCCACGGCGAGACATCACGCCCCAGCTTCGCAAGACGAGTGCCTCGCGCGGAAGCGGTCACGCGCGCGTGATGTGAGCGATGCAGGGTGCCTGCGAACGCCGCTGCGCAGTCCGAAGCGGCCCATCGATCCGGCCTGCGGTCCCCAGCGCCGGTGACGCTAGACTCCACCGCGTCGATGCCGACGACCACGCTCTCTCGCGACGAAGCGCGCGCGTACCTCGTCTCGCAGCTCGGGCTCGCGCGGCCGCGCCGCGAGCGCGGTGGACGCGGCGTGCGCGCGATGCTCGATGCGCTGCGCTGCGTGCAGCTCGATCCGCTCGACCCGATGGGCACCAACGCGGACCTGGTCGCGCTCGCGCGCATCGACGGGATCGCGAAGGGCGACCTGTACGCGCACACCCTGCCCGGCCACGCGTTCGAGCACTTCGCGAAGGAGCGCTGCCTGCTGCCCGCGCGCGCGTTCCCGCACTACCGCGATCAAGCCGCGGAGACGCCGTGGTGGCGGCTCGGGGATCGGCTGCGCCGGCTGCCGGACGGCGTGCTCGACGCGGTGCGCGAGGAGATCGCCGCGCGCGGTCCGATCACGGCGGGCGAGCTCGAGGATCGCGGGCGCGTCGAGCCGATCGACTGGAGCGGCTGGAAGGGCACCGGACGCGCGGCATCGATGGCGATCGAGGTGCTCTGGACGCGCTGCGAGATCGTCGTCGCGGGGCGGACGACGCGCGCGAAGCTCTGGGACGTGCCGCGGCGCGCGCTGCCCGATCAGCACGACGTCGACGTCGCGGGGCACGGCTTCGCCGCCTGGGCGCTGCGCGAGCGCGTCGAGGCCGCGGGCCTGCTCTCGCGTGCCGGCGGCGCGACGTGGTCGATGCTGCGCGACGCGCGCACCGACGGAACGATCGAGCAGCTGATCGACGAGGGCGCGATCGAAGAGGTCGCCGTCGAGGGCGCGCGACGCACGTACCTCGCGCCGCGCGGGTTCCAGGAGCGACGCGTGATCGCGCCCGACGATCGCATGCGCATCCTCGGGCCGCTCGATCCCGTGCTGTGGGATCGCGACCTGGTGCGGCACGCGTTCGGGTTCGACTACGTGTGGGAGGTCTACAAGCCCGCGGAGGAGCGGCGCTTCGGGTGGTACGTCGTGCCGCTGCTGCACCGCGGGCGCTTCGTCGGACGCCTCGAAGGGCGCGTCGACGGGACCACGCTCGTGATCGAGCGCCTGTGGCGCGAGGAGGGCGTCGCGCTCGACGAGGACGCGCTCGACGCTGCGCTCGAGCGACACGCGATCGCGTGCGGATGCGATCGCGTGGTGCGCCGTCCGGGCGCGCGACGACGCGCGAAACGCTGAGCGATCAGGGCTTCACGAAGATGCGGCTCGTGCTCGGTCGCGCGAGCAAGCGGCCGACCTCGGTGCGCACCACGTCGCGCAGCCGTGTGGTCGCGTGCGCGCGCATGATCGGCGCGGGCTCGAGCCCGACCGCGCGCGCCATGCGCTCGAGCGTCTCCGGGGTGAACCCGTTCACGTGCTCGAGCGGGTGCACCCAGCGCATGTGCTCGAACGTGCGCGGCGGACCGTCGATGCCGCGCGTGTCCGGCGTCTCGATGAGGATCACGCCGCCCGGCCGCATCGCGGCGACCAGCGAAGACAACACGCGGCGCGGCTCGACGAGGTGCTCGAGCACCTCGCTCATCAGGATCGCGTCGACGCGCCCGCCGATGTCGGCGAGCGCGTCCTCGAGCGTCGGGTGCACCGCGCCGCCGCCGTCGCTCGCGCGCTCGCTGCGGGTCACGCTGGGATCGACCCCGACCGCGCGCAGCCCGAGCGCCGACGCGATGCGCAGCGCGCGCCCGTCGCCGCAGCCGAAGTCGAGCAGCCGCATCTCGCTCGGCGCGCCCGCGAGCGCGTGCATGCTCAGCAGGTCCTTCACGACGTGGCGCCCGACGGCGAACGGCTCGCGTCGATCGGCGGGGACGTGCTCCGCCTCGAACCGCTCGATCTGCATCGCGTCGATCCAGCTCCCGTAGAGGAGCGCGAGGCCGTTCGCGTCGAGCACGCGCGCGTGATAGCGCAGCGCGCACGCGTGACAGCGCACGAGCTCGAAGCGCTCGTCCGCGAGCACCGCGAGCGGATCGCCCGCGTAGTGATGCGCGGCAATGAACGCGCGGACCTCGGGGTCGCCGAAACGACCGGCCCAGAGTGTCATGCGACGGTCGCCGTCGCAGAGCGGACAACGCCGTCGTTCTTCCATCCCGAACGCGGCGGGGTGCAGGCCCTGGGCGAGAGGGTCCCGTGCTCGCTCGATCCGGATGATCTCGGCCCCCATGAGCACGACGATGGGCGCCGCGATCACGCGGAAAAAGCCGCGAACAGCGGTGGTGCAGCGCGCCCCGCCGCGCCCACGCGGATCACACCCAGGAGAAGGACTCGATCGCGCGCGCGAGCTCGACGTCCGCGCGCGTCACGCGGTTGCCCGCGTCGTGCGTGCGCAGCACGAGCTCGACCGTCGCGTAGACGTTGTGGATCTCGGCGTGGTGATCGCGCTGCTCGGCCTCGTACGAGAGGCGCACGAGGAAGCTCATCGCCTCGCGATGATTCTGGAACCGGAACGTCTTGCGCAGCGCGTCGCCTTCGTGCGCCCAGCCGGGGAGGTCCCGGAGCGCGCTCGTGATCTCGTCTGCCTGGAGCGGTGTGCGTGCCATGCGACGAACATGCACGAGCGCCGCATCGCGCGCGAGCGTCAGAGCGCGCTGCGCGACTTGAGCTCGAGGTAGCGTCCGACCGCCGCGACCGCGAGCTCTCCCGGCGGCGCCTCGACGACGCCGATCCCGGCGCGCCTCAGGTGGGCCTTCACGGCGGCGCGCTCCGCGACGAGATCGGCCGCGGCGGCGCGCACGTACGCGTCGTGCTCGCGCGCCGCGGGCGCGGACGCGAGCTCCTCGGCGACGGGATCGCGCATCGTCACGCAGATCGGCAGGTGCTTGCGGCGGAGCACCGCTGCGTGCGTCGCGAGCGGCATGGCGTGCGATTCGTCGAGCAGGTCGCTGAACACCACGACGAGCGCGCGCTTCGGCACGCGCGCGCGCACGAAGTCGACGAGACGACGCACGTCGACGTGCGTGAGCTCGGCCTGCACCGCGAACACCGCCTCGAGCAAGCGGCGGTATTGCGCAGCGCCACGCCCCGGCGGGACGAACGCGCGCACGTCATCGGAGAACACGACGAGCCCGACGCGATCACCCTGTCGCAGCGCGACGTACGCGAGCAGCAGCGCCGCGTGGATCGCGTGATCGAGCTTCGTGGCCCCGTCGCCCGCGCGGCTCGCCATCATGCGCCCCGCGTCGATCGCGAGGAGCACTTGCTGGCTGCGCTCCTGCTGCAGCACGCGGGTGATCGGGCGATGTCGCTTCGCCGTCGACTTCCAGTCGAGGTCGCGGAACGGATCGCCGTGCACGTACTCGCGCAGCTGCTCGAATTCACCGCCGCCGCCGAGCACGCGCACGCTGCGCATCCCCGGCGCGGCGACGCGCGAGAGGCGCATCGCGAGCTCGCGGCGTCGCGTGCCGAGCACGTTCGGATAGACGCGCGTCTCCTCGCTCGCGGCGATGCTCGCGATGGCGGCGCCGAGGCCGAGCCCGCCCTCGATGCGCACGTGCAGGTCGCCGAAGCGCGCGACGCCGCGCGCGGGCGGCACGACGTCGTACGCGAGCTCGCGCCGCGCATGCGCAGGGATCTCCGCGACGAGCTCGTCGGGGTCCGCGTGCCAGCCCTCCGGCAGATCGTCGCGCACGGTCACGCGGATCGCGTGCTCGCTCGCGTTGTGGAGGCGGATCACGACGCGGTTGCGCGCACCGAGCACGAGCCGCGCGTCGTGGTGTCGCTCGGCGTGCGGCGCGCGCGCTGCGAGCCGGCGTGCGTCGATCGCGGCACCGATCACGAGCGCAGCGTCGAACGCGAGGGAGCCGACGAAGCCGAGCGTGCCACCGCCGAGCGCGAGCGGGATGCCCGCGAGCGCTGCGGGCGCGAGCCGCGCGCCGGGCGCCCATCGCGTCGTCGTCGCGCGCTCGTCGTCGCTCAACGCGGCACCTCGACCGTCGCGGCGACGCGTTCGATCACCTCGCTCGCCGAGAGGCCGTCGAGCTCGACCTCGGGCGCGAGCACGAGGCGGTGTCCGATCACCGGACGCAGCGCGCGCCGCACGTCGTCGGGCGTCACGAACCGACGCCCTTCGAGCGCGGCGTACCAGCGCGACGCGACGAGCAGGTGCACGCCCGCGCGCGGTCCGGCGCCGAGCAGGATCGCCGGCGTGTGGCGCGTCGCGCGCACGAGCTCGCGCACGTAGCCCCGCACGCGATCCTCGATCAGCACCTGATGGCCGAGCTCGCGCACCGCGGCGATCCGCTCGCGCGTCGCGACGCGATCGATGCCCGCCGCGGCGACGTCGACCGAGCCGACGCCGACGCTCGCGTGCGCGAGGATCCGATCCTCGTCCTCGACGCTCGGGTACCCGACGACGATCTTGAGCAAGAAGCGATCGAGCTGCGCCTCGGGCAGCGGGTACGTGCCCTCCTGCTCGACCGGGTTCTGCGTCGCGAACACCGTGAAGTCCGCGCCGAGCGCGTGGCGCTGACCGTCGAGCGAGACCTGTCGCTCCTGCATCGCCTCGAGCAGCGCGCTCTGTGTCTTCGCGGGCGCGCGGTTGATCTCGTCTGCGAGCAGCAGCTCCGTGAAGATCGGCCCCTTCGTGAGCTGGAAGCGCCCGCGCTCGAAGTCGAACACGTTCGTGCCGAGGATGTCGCTCGGCATCAGATCGGGCGTGAACTGGATTCGCCCGAACGCGAGACCCATCGTCGCGGCGAGCGCGCGCACCATCAGCGTCTTCGCCGTGCCGGGCACGCCCTCGAGCAGCACGTGCCCCTGCGCGAGCAGCGCGACGAGCATCCCCTCGATCGCCTCGTCCTGCCCCACGACCACCTTGCGCACCTCGCGCGCGACGTCGCGCTTCAGGCTCGCGAGCTCCTCGACGTGATCCATGCGCTCCGTCCTCTACACCCGATCGCGCGTCGCGCGCGCGACCTCCGCGTCGATCTCGCGCGTCCGCCGCGTGAGATCGATCGTTCCTTCTCGCGCCGAGGTGATCCGACGCACCGCGTCCGCCGCGTCGTGACGCTTCCTGCGCGCGAGCTCGTCCGCGAGACGCTCGTGCGGGATGCCGTCGAGCCGATGGTGCGCCGCGATCCGCGAGAGCGCGTGGCGCGTGATCAGCACGAGCGCGCCCGCTGCGTCCTCCGACTTCGCGAACAGATTGCCGACCGCGCCCA
Source organism: Sandaracinus amylolyticus (assembly GCF_000737325.1). NCBI lineage: Bacteria > Pseudomonadati > Myxococcota > Polyangiales > Sandaracinaceae > Sandaracinus > Sandaracinus amylolyticus. Next base: position 3,376,245 of record NZ_CP011125.1, on the reverse strand, counting down.
CGAAGCTCGCGGTGGTCGCCGGCGCGCGCTCCACGTCGCGCTGCGTGTCTCCGAAGCGCGCTCCCGCGCGCCACAGGAAGAACAGCAGCACGACCAGCAGCTGCAGCGCGACCGGGAGCAACCCGATCTCCGCGACCCAGCGCATGAACGAGCGCGGCGCGCCGATGCCGAGGTGGTACTCGTCGAAGTAGACGGGACCCTCGTGCGACGCGAGCAGCCGCGCGAACAGCGCGGCACCTCCCGCGCTCGCGAGATCGCGGTTCTGCAGCGCGCTCGCCGACGCGAGCGCGATCACCGTGCCGCGCCCGCGCGCGACGGACACGCCTGCGGTGCGCTCCTCGACGCGCAGCAGGATCGTCGCGCTCGCAGGATCGTCGACGTGCACGGACGCGGCGCGACGCAGCCCGACGGGCGCCATCCCGCGCAGCGAGCCTCCGACCGCGTGCGCCCAGGTGATCGGCGGCGCTGCGTCCTCGGGCGCGAGCTCGTCCGCCGCGCGCGTCGGATCGCGCGCGATGCGCCCGGTGACGTCGCGCACCTCCTCGCCGTCGTCTTCCTCGGCGCGCTCCCACGCGCGCACGATCATCCCGAACGCGCCAGTGCGCCCGAAGCACGCCTCACCGGCGGGCCCGCTCAGCGCGACGCCGAGCTCGCGCGGCAGGTACTCGTCCGCACCCGCGACGACCAGCGTCCCACCGGCGTCGACCCAGCGCACCAGCCGCTCGCGCTCCGGACGCGACAGCGATCGAGCGCCGAAGTGATCGCACCCACCGAGCGCGACGAGCATCCCGCCGTCCGGGAGCGCCCCGAGATCTTCCGACCAACGACGCACCGGCACACCGCGCTCGTGCGCGAAGAGATAGAGACCACGCGCGCCCTCGGGCCCCGCGCCGTGCGTCGAGTACGAGAGCGCCCAGCGCCCTCGGTCCGCCACGCGCGCGCAGACGAGCCCGCTCGCGCCGAGAGCGATCACGATCGCGAGCGCGACCGCGACGCGACGCAGCACCACCCTCACGCGTGCCCTCCGCGCGCATGCGCGACGATGCGCTCCGCGAGGTCGCGACACGCACGATAGTCGTGCTCGCTCGCGGGCTCGCGCCCGTACCACGTGCGGTCGAACCGACGCGTGAAGTCGCGGAAGTCGACGCGCGCCTCGCCGTCCGGCATCTGCCGGAGGTACTGCCCGTTCGTGAGCGTCTTCTCGAAGCGGATCAGGCGTCGCCGATCGAGCGCGACCAGCGTCGCGAGGTAGAGCGCGCGCAGCGCCTCGCGATGTCGTCCTTCGGCCGCGAGCCGAGCCGCGTCGTCGACCCACTCGTCGGGCGCACGCTCTCGCGGGTCGGCGACCGCGTCGGGCGTGAGCTGCGGCGCCTCGACCACGCGCGCGCCGCGACGCAGCGGTCGCGTGACGTGCAGCAGGATCGCGACGAGCAGCGCCACGACGATCGCCATCGCGAGGAACACGAGCGGCCCCGGGAGCGGGATCTCCGGCGCGCGCGGTGTGATCGGCGCCTCGATCGGATCGCGATGGCGGAAGAGCCACTCGAGCAAGCGCTCGATCAGCTCGCGCACGCCGCGCCCGCGCGCGTCGCCGTGGTCCTGGAACTCGGGGCGCGCGAGGATCGCCGCGGCGTCTTCGCGCGCCCGTGCGTCCTCTTCGCTGTCCTCGGCGACCACCTCGGGCTCGGGCTCGCTCGGCGCAGCGCTCTGCCCGAACCCCGGCGGCAGCGGTGGAGGCGGCGGCAGCGCCTGCGCGTCGACGCGGCCCGCCGCGAGCGCGACCGTGATCGCGATCCCCGCGGCGATGCGCGCACCGGCACGCCGCGGGCGCGATCGCGCGATCGCGTCGTCGATCGCGATGCGCAGATCCAGCCCTTCCTCGCGCACGCGCGCCTCGACCCACGTGAGCGCGGAGAGCGCCGCCCGCAGCGGCTCGATCGCGACGAGCACGATCATCGCGACCACCACGAGCACGAACGTGTTGCGCACCGACAGGAACGCATCGAGCGTCGCGACGTCGAGCCCGAAGAACGATCGCGCGAGCAACATCCCCACCGCGATCGTCGCGAGCGCATTCACGTACAGCCCGAGCGCGCCGACCAGCACGAGCAGCTCCGCGATCATCCCCACGAAGCGCTGCCCGCTCGAGTCGCCGATCGCGCGGCGCAGCGCCGCGACGCCTGCCTCAGCAGCGCATGCGCTGCGCGCGAGCCACGACGGTGCGATCGCGCCGCGCACCGCGAAGAGCGGCAGAACCAGCACCACACCGAGCGGCCCCGCGAGCGCTCCGATCGCGAGCGCCCAGCCGCCCGCCCACAGCCCGATCGCCGCCCATCCCGCGGTGCGCGCCACGTCACGCGCGCGTCCCGCGTCGGCAGGGATCGGCGCGTCCGCCCACAGCCGCACGACGTGCGCCCGCGCGACGCGACCCAGCGAGACTGCGCGCGCCCACCACGCCAGCGCCGCCGCGAGCACGAGCAGCGGACGCAGCGCGCGCACCCCTTCGATCGCCTCGAGGTACCACGACGCGATCACCGCCACGGCGACGAGCGCGCCCGCGCCCCACGCGCGCGCCGCGAGCACGACACCGCCGGCACGCGCGAGCGCGAACGCGCGATCGAGCCGATCGATCGCGCCGGCGGGCGAGAGGTCCCGGCGCCCGATCGTCTCGCGATGCGACGCGTCCATCGGCGCTCAGCGCGGCAGCGCGATCTCGACGAGCGCCCACCACATCAGCGTCGCGCCACCGAGCACGACGCCCGCCGCGACGCGTCCGCGCCACGCGCTGGACGCCGCGCGCTGCGTCGCATCCGTCGCGTTCCCCGCGAGCGTCGCGAGGCACTCGACGCAGTGGTTCACGCCTTCGATCTTCGTGCTGCACTCCGCGCAGACGCGCGCGCGGCACTTCACGCAGACGCCGATCGCCTCGCGCGCGGGATGGTTCCGGCAGGCGACGATCTGCACTCGAACCTTGTAGAAAAACCGGCGCGACCGGTCAATCGCGCGCCGAGCGGAGCCCTACATCCGCGAGGCGCTCGCGACGCACACGCCCGAGCCCGGCGGCGAGTACGCCTGCGCCACGCAGCGCCCTTCTTCGAGCGGACAGCTCGACGCGTCGTCGATGCGGCACACGCGCACGCACGTGCGCGACGGCACGCCACCGCAGAAGAACCCCGGCCCGCAGTCGCGCGCCTCGACACACGGCGCGCCCACGCCACCCTCGCCCGCCCAGCGGCACACCGTGCGCGCGGGATCGGTCTCGATGTAGCAGCCCTCGCCCGGCGCGCAGTCGCGCTCCGGCGCGAGCACGTCGCACGCGCGGGGCGGACCGCAGCGTCCCCACTGCGTCGGCACCCCGGTCACGAGCACCGCGTCGGCGCGACAGTCGACCTCGCGCTCGTCGCCGCACACGCCGCGATCCGCGGGACAACAGATCCGCGCGCACACGCCTTCGCCCGACGCGCCCACGCCGAAGCACGCGAGCGCGGGCGCGCACTCGTCGTCGCTCGCGCAGGTCTCGGCCTCACGGCGATCACCGACGCCCTGCACGCACTCCGCGACGCGATCGACCAGCGCGCACACCCCGGCGTCGCCATCTCCGCACGAGCTCGGCGCGCGCGGATCGCACACCGACGATCCACACGCGCCCCCGCCCGCATCGCCGCCGCTGCTCGCGTCGCTCGTGATCGTCCCCGCATCGATCGCGGCGGCGTCGCTCGGATTGACGCCGCCCTCCGCGAGGGCGGCGTCCCGCAGCGTGCCCGCATCGCGCTCGTCGTGCGGCGCCTCCCCGCACGCGCCCAGCGCGAGCATCAGAAGGGGCAGGATTGCGACCGAGCGGCGAATACGATCAGCCTTTCGCGATCAGGAGCCCGACGGCATGGGGACGCACACACCGTGCGTCTCGGGGAACGTGTCGACCCCGCCGCACACCATGCCGTCCGCGCAGTCGCCGTCCTCGTCCATCCTGCAGATCGGCGCGCAGATCGCAGTCCCGCCAGGCGGGGTCACGCACGCGCTGCCGGCCTGACAGAGGTTGCCCGCGCCGCACGCGCCGCCCGGCGCGACGCTGCCCGCCGTCCGACAATCGGTGGAGCCGTCCATGCTGATGAACACGCAGCCCTCACCCGCTTCGCACCCGCTCTGCGGCACGACACCGCAGCCGGAGGGCAGCTCGCAGATGCCCAGCGGCATCGCGTTGCCGTACTGCGTGCACAGCTGCCCGCTCCCGGCGGCGCAGTCGCTCGCGCGTCCCTCGCAGCAGTAGCGGCGGCACACGCGGTCGTCGCTGCAGCCGAAGCCCGGGAGACACCCGGTCACCTCCGCCGGATCGCACGCCTCGCCCTCGTCCGCCGTGCCCGCCTCGGAGCAGAACGTCGTGGGCTCGCCGCCTTCCTCGATGATCGCGATGTAGCAGCCCTGCGTGGCCTGCGGGCAGTTCTGGAGGATCACGTCGCACGCGCCTCCCGCGATCGAGCAGACGCGACCTCCGCCGCCGCCCCCATCGCCTGCGTCGGTGCCGCCACCGCCACCGCCGTCGGTGCCTCCGCCCGTCCCGGAGTCGACGCCCGAGTCCATCAGGCCCGGGCGATCGTCATCATCGCCGCCGCACGCGACGAGCGTCACTGCCACGACCAGCGCGAGCAAACCGCGCTGCCATTTGCGTTCAAGCACCATCCGAGCCTCCGAGCAGAAAGTCGTCGTCATCGAAATCGGACTCGAACGTATCGCGGCTGTCAACGATGCAGGGCGCGCAACAGCACGGAGCGGGCCACCAGCGAAAACCCTTGGTTCACGCTGGCGAGGTCTGACTTCGCTGTCGCGATCGAGCGGTTCGCCGCGGTCGCTGCGACGAGTCAGCGGCAGCGTTGGCGTGTGGGCACCCACTCCGCGTCGCACTCGGCGACCACGCACCTCGCAACTTCGCCGTCGGCACCGCAGGCAGGCGCGACCTCGCCGCGCCATCGGCCGGGGAATCCGATCGCGCACGTGCTCGGGTCACCCCAGCACGCCTCGACGTTTCCCGCCGTACGATCGATCTCCGCAGCCTCCGTCCCGTCGCAGTCGTAGTCGAAGTCGATCGCCGCCGGCGCACCCGCGATCGCCGTCGAGCCCGCGTCGCCGAACCCATCCCCGTCGGCGTCCTCGTAGAGCGTCGTCGGCGCGCACGCGTCCTCGCGATCCATCGGCGCGTCGGGCCTCGCGCCGTCGAGCATGCTCTCGAGCGTCGACGTGCTGCCGTCCGGGAGCACGCACAGTTTCGCCTGCTTGCGCGCCGAGACGCGATTCCGCGCGCCGCGCACGGCCTCCGGCGCCACGGAACGCGGCGCCGCGTGCGGACGCGACGCCCGCGGCGCGGAGACGCGACTTCCGCCAGGAAATCGCCCTCCGGCGCCGCGGAGCGCGATGTTCCCGCCGAACACGCAATGCTGCGGCAAAAAGCGCGATTCCGCGGAACGACTCAGCTCTCGGGCGCGTCCGGATTGCTCGCCGTGCCGCGGCGCCGGAGCATGGGCAGCACGTGGTCCGCCAGCGTCCCCAGGCGCGCGAGCTCGAGCAGCGCGATCGTGATCGAGGACGCTGCGGCGATGCTCTCCTCGGCGCGCTCGAACGCCGCGTTCTTCTCGAGGAGCGCCTCCTGGTTCTCCTTGCCCTCGCGCTCGAGCCCGGCGACCGCCTCCGCGAGCGCGCGCGCGAGCGGCTCGATCCGATCCGCGAAGAGCTCTCGATCGATCTTCACACCCTCGCGCCGCACCTTCAGCTTCACGCCGCTGCGCAGCGCGTCGGCGACGGCGCTCGCGAGGCGCGCCAGCGGCTTCGGATCCTTCGTGGCGGGCTCGGAGAGCTTCAGCGCGGCGAGCCCCGCTGCGCCGTACACCGGCAGCAGCGTGTCGCGGAGATCGACGAGCGTCGGGTACAGCTCCGCGACCGCCTCGTCGCGCGCAGCACGCAGCGGCACGTCGTCGGCGAGCTCCGCCTCGTTCGCGTCGTCCTTCTCGGTCAGCACGGCCGCGTCGGCGACGACGAGGCGCCCGAGCAGCTTCAGCGCGAGGGCGATGTCGGGCATCGCCTCGCCGCGCTGGAGCAACGGACGCATGCGTGGCTCGAGCGCCGCCTGGATCCGATCGGCGTAGGTCGTGATCGCCTCGGCGACGCTGCGCGCGGCGTTCTCGTGCGTGAGCACCATCTTCGACGGCATGTTCGAACCCTCCCTTCGAACGAGTGACCACGCTCTAGCACGAGAGCTCCGCGGGCGATCGCATCCCGCGTCACCGCGACGCGCGTGGTCTCGAGATCGCCTACGCCGCGCAAAGCCGCTCGTCTCGACACCGCCGCGCCGCGCGAGACCGCGCGTCTCGACACCACCGCGCCGCGCAAGACCGCGCGTCTCGACACCGCCGCGCGGCGAGACCGCTCGTCTCGACACCACCGCGCGGCGAGACCGCTCGTCTCGACACCGCCGCACCGCGCGAGATCGCTCGTCTCGACACCGCCGCACCGCGCGAGACCGCTCGTCTCGACACCGCCGCACCGCGCGAGACCGCTCGTCGCGACACCGCCGCACCGCGCGAGACCGCTCGTCTCGACACCGCCGCACCGCGCGAGACCGGTCTGCGATCAGGCCGCCGATCGAGAGCAAGCGGGGCTGGGGCCCCGCGCGCAGCGTTTGGGGAGGGGGCCCCGATCGGGCTTTGCCGGTCGGGGGGAGGGGTCTTCCAAGACCCCTCCCGCGAGCTCAGTGCACGAGCTTGCTGGTCGCGCTCTCGCTGACGTCGGTGCGCGTCTCGGTGCGCGAGCGCGCGTCACGGCGCGAGAGCGACGCGCGGACGAAGCGCGTGAAGAGCGGGTGCGCCGCGTGCGGGCGGCTCTTGAACTCGGGGTGGAACTGGCATCCCACGAAGTGCACGTGCTTCGGCAGCTCGATCATCTCGACGAGCCCGAGCTCCGGCGAGAGCCCCGACATCACCATGCCGGACTGCTCGAGCCGCTCCTTGTACGCGTTGTTGAACTCGTAGCGGTGGCGGTGGCGCTCGCTCACCTCGCTCGAGCCGTACATCTCGGCCGCGAGGCTGCCCGGCACGAGCGCGCAGCGGTACGCGCCGAGGCGCATCGTGCCGCCCTTCGCCTTCACGCCGCGCTGATCGGGCATGAGGTCGATCACCGGATCGCCCGCGTTCGGATCGAACTCGGTCGAGTTCGCGCCCGCGACACCGCACACGTGACGCGCGAATTCCACGACCGCCATCTGCATGCCGAGGCAGATGCCGAAGAACGGGATGCCGTTCTCGCGCGCGTGGCGGATCGCCTGGATCTTCCCCTCCGCGCCGCGCCCGCCGAAGCCGCCGGGCACCAGCACGCCGTCGACGCCCGCGAGCTCGCGCTCGACGTTCGACGCGTCGATCGTCTCGCTGTCGAGGTACTTCACCTCGATCTTGCACTCGTTCGCGAGGCCGCCGTGCGAGAGCGCTTCGTGCAGCGACTTGTACGAGTCGCGCAGGTGCACGTACTTGCCGACGAGCGCGATCGTCGCGATCCCGCGCGGCGGGTTCTTCATGATCTCGACGGTGCGGTGCCACGCACCGAGATCCGGCGGACGCGACCAGATGTTCAGCCGCTCCGTGATCTGCTCGTCGATCTTCTCCGCGTGGAGCGCGATCGGCAGCTCGTAGATCACGCTCACGTCGGGCGCCGAGATCACGGCGCCGACCGGCACGTTGCAGAAGTGCGCGATCTTCTCCTTGATCGACCGCGAGAGCTGCTTCTCGGTGCGGCAGATCAGGATCTCGGGCTGGATGCCGAGGCCGAGCAGCTCCTTCACCGAGTGCTGCGTGGGCTTCGTCTTGAGCTCGCCCGCCGCCGCGATGTTCGGCACGAGCGTGACGTGCACCGAGATCGCGTTCTGCGGGCCCGCCTCGTGGCGCAGCTGGCGCACCGCCTCGAGGAACGGCAGCGACTCGATGTCGCCGACCGTGCCGCCGACCTCGACGATCGCCACGTCGGCGCGCGAGGCGACGTCGATCACGCGCGCTTTGATCTCGTCGGTGATGTGCGGGATCACCTGGATCGTCGCGCCGAGGTACTCGCCGCGCCGCTCCTTCGAGATGACCGCGTCGTAGATGCGCCCGGTCGTGAAGTTGTTCGCGCGCGTCATGCGCGTCGACGTGAAGCGCTCGTAGTGACCGAGATCGAGATCCGCCTCGGCGCCGTCGTCGGTCACGAAGACCTCGCCGTGCTGGTACGGCGACATCGTGCCGGGGTCGACGTTGATATAGGGGTCGAGCTTGACGTTCGTGACCTTCAGGCCGCGCGCCTCGAGCAGCGCGCCGATCGACGCCGCCGCGAGCCCCTTGCCGATGGAGCTGACGACGCCGCCCGTCACGAAGATGTACTTGGTGCGTCGGGTGCTCATCGGTCGTGGTCCTCCGCGAGAGGTCCGGTCGCGGACCCTCGTCTCGTTCGAGCTGGTGTCGTTCCGGGCCGGGCGTCCCGGGAACGAGCGCTGGATGTCTCCGTCGAACGCCCGCGAGGAGCGGCCGACGTCGCCGTGCTGTAGGTCAGTGCCGTGGAGTCGACGAGGCGGGTCGGGGAGGTGCCTCGTCCGGCCGTTTCTCCTGGAACGCCAGGAGACACGGCGCTGCAAACACGGAGCGCGACTGTACGGAGGCGTGGACCGACGCGCAAGCCAACCCCGGTCGGGGACCGTGATTGACATCGCGTTTACAGGGCTCGAGGAGCAGGACCCGACGAGCACGACGTAGAACGTCGCGTTGACGTCACGCCACCAGCGTCTAGATCCCGGTGTGAACGTGTAAACTGCTCCGGGCGATCGCGACGCACTCGATAGAAAGAACAGAGCGGCATGTCCTTCAGCACCGTGAGCGTCGTTGGCTCGGGCCCAGTCGGTTGCCGCATCGCGCTCGCGTGCGCCGTCGAAGGCATGCCCGTTCGTCTGCTGCGCGCGTCGCGCGGCGATCTCGCGGCGATCCGGACGCGCGTGACGCGCCGGCTCGGGATCGCGGTCGAGCGCGCCGAGATCACGATCGCGCAGCGCGCGCGCATCGAGTCGCACGTCGAGGTGACGCACGATCTCTCGCGCGTCGCCGACGTCGATCTCGTGATCGACGCGACGCCCTCGGATCCGCGCACGCGTCGCGCGCTGCTCGCGACGCTCGAGGCGCGGATGAGCGGCGGCGCCGTGCTCGCGACGGCCTCGCCGCCGGAGCGGCTCGCGGAGATCGCGGAGGTGCTGCGCCGTCCGGATCAGCTCGTCGCGATCCAGTTCCGCGGCGAAGCGCACGATCTCGGGATCGAGCTCTCGGTGCTCCCGGAGACCGCGCCGGGTGTCGTCGCCGCGGCGCGTGCGTTCTGCGCGCTGCTCCGTCACACGCCGCTCGAGCAGCAGAGCCAGGCGCCGCGCGTCGGCTACCGCGAGTGGCTCTCGCAGCCCGTCGCCGCGGAGTGAGCTGAACCTTCTCGCGCGCCCGCGCGTCTTGACGCGCACGTTCGCGGCGTAGTCCGCTGAGCGTGCGGAGGGGACGGGCGCATGAGGACGACGGTGCTGGCGATCGCGGCGGCGGTCGCGATGCTCGCGATCACACCCGAGCGCGCGAGCGCGCAGTACGGCGGCATCATCCCGCGGCACTGCGGGATGAGCGCGGGCTACGAGACGTACGGTCCGCTCACCGTGGGCTCGGTCGTCGTGCTCGCGATGCACACGCCGTGGGCGGGTGATGCGAACTGGACGCCCGAGATGAACGGCTTCGTCGGGCGCACCGCGCGCGTCACGCAGCTCGCGGGCGTCGACACCGCGGGCTGTCCCGGCGTGCGCGTCGACGCGGACGGCGGCCAATACTTCTGGCGGATCCGCGATGCCCAGATCGCGGGCGGCTTCGCGATGGACATCCCGCGCGGCTGCGACATGAGCGCGGCCCAGTACGGACCGATCGGCCCGGGCACGATGGTGATGCTCGGCATGCACGCGCCCTGGCGCGGTGATGCGAACTGGGCGGCCGAGATGAACGCGTGGGTCGGGCGCATGGCGCGCGTCACGTCGCTCGAGGGTGTCGACGGAGTGGGCTGTCCGGTCGTGCGCGTCGACGTCGACGGCGGGCAGCACTACTGGCGCGTGCGCGACATGCAGCTCGCGGGGACGAGCATGCCGATGGGCGTCGGCGCCGCGCTGCCGCGCTGGTGTGGGATGACCGACGCGAGCACGTCGTACGGCCCGATCGTGCCGGGCGCGGTGATCGTGCTCGGTCGTCACTCGCCGTGGAACGGCGACACGAACTGGGCGGTCGAGATGGAGCGCTACGTCGGCGTGCGCGCGCGCGTCACGCAGCTCTCGGGCATCGACACGATGGGCTGCCCGGGGGTGCGCGTGGACGTCGACGGCGGCCAGTTCTTCTGGCGGCTCCGCGACGTGGGCTTCTGACCGGAGTCCCTCGCGCTTCGCGGTGATAGGGAGATCGGATGGCCCGGACGTCCGATCCCCTCGCAGCGCACCTCGGCAGGACCGGCACCCGCCTCGCGTACGGCGAGCCCGTCTCGATCGGCGGTGTCGACACCGTTCCGGTCGCGATCGTCGGCTACGGGTTCGGCAGCGGCGAGGACACGCAGGGCCATCGCGGCGGAGGCGGGGGCAGCTGGGCCGTGCCGCTCGGCGTCTACGTGCCGGGCGCGCGCGGGAGGCCGACGTTCCAGCCGAACCCGATCACGCTGCTCGCCGTCGGCATCCCCTTCCTCTGGGTCGCCGGCCACGCCATCCGCGAGATCGTGAGCGCGCTGAAGAATTGACCCGCTAGCGCTCGGGATCGCGGAACGTCGGGAGCTCGCGCGCGGGGCCGTCGAGCGTCGCGAGATCGTCGAGCCCCTCGGGCGGAGCCGGCGGCGACGAGAGATCGTCGGTCTCCGACGGCGGCGGAGGCGGCGACGAGAGCCCGCGGCCCTGCTTCTTGAGCTCCGCGAGGTACTTGCGGGCTTCGCGGATCTCGCGCTGCAGCTCGCGCTTGAACACGTAGTCCTGGCGCTTCTGCGTCAGCTCGGGCGACGGCTTCCGGCCCACGTGCGCGACTTGCTCGTCGTGGTGCTCGTCGAAGTCGTGCACGTCCGCGCCGAGCTCGAAGATCGCGAGCTCGCGCCGACCGCGCTCGCCGATGCGCAGCGGCATCACGGCCGCGCCGATGCCCGCGCCCACGTAGACGGCGCCGAGCGGCGCGCCCGCGCGCTTGCCGTAGAGGCCGTGCACGTACTTGTGCCCGACGATGCGGCCGAGCGCGAGCTCGTGCAGGCGCGCGAGCGTGACCTGCCCCGCGTGCGTGTGCCCCGCGAGCACGAGCGGCACGCCGTGGTGCCACAGCGCGTCCGCTTCCTCCGCGATGTGCGAGAGGCCGAGCGACGGCAGATCACGGCGCAAGCCCTTGAGCGCCTTCTCGCGATCGCAGTGGCCCGTGTACGAGTCGTCGAGCCCGACGACCTGGATGCGCTGGTGGTCGAGCGTGATGACGGTGTGCTGGTTGCGCAGCACCTCGACGTCCGCCTTCTTCAGCGCGCGCGCGACCTCGGGCGCGCCCGACCAGTAGTCGTGGTTCCCGAGCACCGCGATCGTCGGCGCCTGGAGCGCGCCGAGCGTCTCGACGAGCTGATCGAGATAGAGCTGGCTGTGGCACACGAAGTCGCCGGTGATGACGACGAGGTCCGGCTTCGCCTCGTTCGTGAGCTCGACCGCGCGGCGCTGCACGGCCATCGGCGTGACGCGACCGAAGTGCAGGTCGGTCAGGTGCGCGACGCGCATGTGCGCGAGCTGCTCCGCGTGCTTGGCCGTGCCCTGGAAGCGACGTACCTCGATGCGCGGCTTGCGCGCCACCGCCTGCTTGCGCTGGTCGTCCAGCGCCTCGTTCGTCTCTCGGGGGCTCATGGAGCGGTGGGCCTGCCATCCCCGCGCCGAGTCGATGCGGACCGCATTCGCAACAGGAGCGATTGTAGGGACCGAATCGGCTTCCGTCGATCCGGTATGATCGCGCTCATGCTGACCTTCAGCCGCGATCCGCAGGTCGCCGAGAAGCAGATGCAGGCGATCATCTTCTCGCTCACGACGTTCGGGCACATCGACGGTGACTTCGATGATCGCGAGCGCGCGTTCGTGAAGGAGTTCATCGGCAAGCTCGTCACGCACCGGGTGGCGACCGGCATGCCCGACGCGACGACCGAGGTGAAACGCGACGTGGCGGAGCGCTTCACCAAGCACTTCCACGAGACCTTCGAGAACATCGAGCGCTGGGTCGCGGAGGTGATGAGCGAGCCGATCAGCAAGGACGACTCGCGCGACGCAGTGGTGCACGCGAAGCTGAAGCTGCGCTGCTTCGAGCTCTTCAAGGGCTTCGATCGCGCGAGCCAGGAAGCGGTGCTCGAGACGGTCGACGAGTTCATCCTCGCCGACGGCCACTCGCACCCCGCCGAGACGAAGTTCCGCAGCGAGCTCGCGGCGCTGCTCGGCGCGAGCGACGAGGTGCCGCTCGAGATCGTCGACGACGCGACGGGCGTGCCGGCGCGGCTCTCGGAGCCGATCGATCTGAAGCTGCGCGTCGAGCGCGGGGACAAGGCGGATCACCCGTTCTTCAAGCAGTTCGAGCACCACTACTCGAGCCAGCCCGACCGCATCCAGAAGCAGGTGCAGGCGGATCTCGCGCTCGTCGATCGGATGATCGAGGTGCTCGAGGAGCAGCGCGCGAAGGGCGCGGGGAAGCTCGAGGGCAAGAAGACGGTGCAGGAGCTCGAGGGCGGCGACGCGTTCCTCGACGGGCACGTCTACGTGATGCCGATGAAGCCCGGGCGACGCTACGAGCTCGTCGTGCTCGGCGATCTGCACGGCTGCTACTCGTGCCTCAAGGCCGCGATCATGCAGACGCGCTTCTTCGAGAAGGTCGAAGCGTTCCGTCGCGATCCGCAGAACGCGCCCGAGCCGAAGCTCGTGCTGCTCGGCGACTACATCGATCGCGGCATCTTCAGCCTCAACGGCGTGCTGCGCACGGTGATGCAGCTCTTCGTGACCGCGCCGGATCACGTCGTCGTGCTGCGCGGCAACCACGAGTACTACGTCGAGTACAAGGGACAGATCTACGGAGGCGTGAAGCCCGCCGAGGCGATCAACACGCTGAAGCCGTACCTGCCGCTCGACGTGTTCCGTCGCTACATGGCGCTCTTCGAGGCGATGCCGAACGTGCTGCTCGCGGGCAGCACGATGTTCGTGCACGCGGGCATCCCGCGCGATCGACTGATCAAGGAGCGCTGGAAGGACCTCTCGTCGCTCAACGATCAGGACATGCGCTTCCAGATGATGTGGAGCGATCCCGCGCACGCCGACGTGATCCCCGCGGCGCTGCAGGAGCAGACCGCGCGCTTCCCGTTCGGGAGGCTGCAGCTGCAGGCGTTCCTGTCGCGCATCGGGTGCAACGCGCTGGTGCGAGGCCACGAGAAGGTCGAAGCGGGCTACGAGCGGGTCTACGACGATCCGAACGGGACGCTGATCACGCTGTTCTCCGCGGGCGGCGCGGAGAACCAGGATCTGCCGGAGGGCTCGAGCTATCGCGGCGTCACGCCCAAGGCGATGCTGGTGACGCACCAGGACGGGGCGACGGAGATGGCGCCTTTCGATCTCGACTGGCGTTCCTACAACGACCCTGCGCACAACGCGTTCTTCAAGAACCCCATGGAGATCGAGCATCGCGTCGAGTGACGGAGACGCGCGCGCCGCTCGGGCGATCGCGGTGGTGATCGCGATCGTGGTGGGCGGCGTCGCGCACGTGGCGCGCGCCCAGGAGGGCGCCGCCGAGGCGGAGCGCGCGATCACGCTGCTCGAGCGCGCCTGCGAGGACGATGACGCCGCGGCGTGCGAGGCGCTCGCGGATCGTGAGGAGAGCGACCCGCGGCAGCGCATCGTGTGGCTCGGACGCGCGTGCGAGGGCGGGCGGCTCGCGGCATGCGAGCGATGGGGCGCGGCGCTGCGCGAGAGCGACGCGGAGCGCGCGGCGAGCGCGTTTCGTCGCGCGTGCGACGGCGGGGTGCTCCCGGCGTGCAACGGGCTCGGGCTGATGCACGAGGACGGCGCGGGCATCGCGCGAGACGTCGAGCGCGCGCTCGCGCTGTTCCGGCGCGCATGCGAGGGCGGCGTGGCCCTCGCGTGCAACAACGTCGGGCGCTTCGTCGAGGACGGGATCGGCGGGGCGCGGGCGGACGCGGTCGCAGCCGCGGCGCTCTACCAGCGCGCGTGCGAGGGCGGCGCGCCGGTCGGGTGCAACAACCTCGGGCTGCTGCACGAAGAAGGTCGCGGCGTCGCGCAGGATCCGACGCGCGCGAGAGAGCTCTACGAGCGCGCGTGCGAGGGCGGCGCGATGCTCGGCTGTTACCACCTCGCGATCGTGCTCGACGAAGGACGCGGCGGGCCTCGCGACGCACGGCGCGCCACCGAGCTGCTCACGCGCTCGTGCAGCGAGGAGGTCGCGATCGCGTGCACCACGCTGGGCGCGCGCTTCGAGGCCGGACGCGGCGTGATGCAGGATCTCGCGCAGGCGTCCGCGCTCTACTCGCGCGCGTGCAACGAAGAGGATCGGCTCGGCTGCGTCGCGCTCGGATCGATGATGCAGGACGGGCGCGGCGTGCCGCGCGATCTCGTCGGCGCGGCGAGGCTCTTCGCGCACGCGTGCGACGCGGGCGAGCTCGCGGGGTGCACGCGGCTCGGGCTGATGCACCAGTCCGGCGAGGGCGTGGAGGAGGACGCGGGACGCGCGGTGACGCTCTTCCGCCGCGCGTGCGAAGGCGGCGAGCTCCGCGGGTGCAACAGCCTCGGGTTCATGTTCGAGCGCGGCCTCGGGGTGAGCACGGACGCGGTGCGTGCGCGTGACCTCTATGCGCGAGCGTGCGACGGCGGCGTGCTGCGCGGGTGCAGCAACCTCGCGGTGCTGCACCTCCGCGGCGAGGGCGGCGTGCCGCAGGACGCGGCGCGCGCGGTCGCGCTCTTCGAGCGCGCCTGCGACGGGCGCAACGGGCTCGCGTGCACGAACCTCGGGGCGCTCGTCGAGAGCGGCGGCGCGGGCATCGCCGCCGATCCGGCGCGCGCTGCATCGCTCTATCGCCGCGCGTGCGAGATCGGCCACGCGCGCGGCTGCGCGCAGCTCGCCGAGATGCTCGACGCAGGACGTGGCGTGCCGCGTGACGCCGAGCGTGCGAGCGCGCTCCGCGCCCAGGCGTGCGGCCAGGGCTACGAGCGCGCGTGCGTCAGCCGTTGACGGAGCGCACCCACTCGAGCGCGCTCTCGTACGTCGCGAAGACGCGCGTCGGCGCGGACGGTCGCGTGAGCCCGAGGAACACCGACGCCGCCGCGCGCCCGAACACGGTCCCGCCCACGAGCGCGAAGCACGTGATCAGCGCCGGGTCGGGCACGCTCGTGTAGACCTTGCGCGCGCCGGGCCGCTGATCGACGAGCCGATCCATGAACACGATCGCCCCGCCGCGCGCGCCGCGCGCGCGCCAGTGCGCGTGCTGCAGCTCGACGCTCTCGCGCGCCGTGCGCTCGTCGTCGATCGAGCGCTCGTGCGGGACGATCGCGATCACGCGTGGCTCGATCTCGTAGAAGTGCGCGTTGCTCGTGCTCCCGAGCAGCGCCCATCGCGTGACGTCGGGCTCGAGGCTCACGATGCGCGCTCCACGAGCGTGCGATCCGCGCTCTGGTTGATCTGGCCGCACCACGCGAGCGCCGCGTCGAACGTCGCGAACAGCTTGATGGGCATGCTCGGCCGCGACAGCCCGAGGAAGAACGACGCCATCGCGCGCGTGAGCATCGTGCCTCCGACCAGCGCGGTGCACGTGAGCACGTCGCCCATCGACTGATACACGACGCGCGCGTCTTTGTTCTGCGACGTCATGCGATCGAAGAAGATGACGATCGCGCCCTTCTTGCCCGCCGCGCGGAAGACGTCGCGCTGCATCGAGGCGTTCTCGCGCGCCGTCGCGCCGTCGTCCTGCGAGCCCTGGTGCGGGATCGCGACGAGCACGTCGTCGTCGAGCCGGTAGTACGCGGTGTTGCGACTGTCTCCGACGTGCGTGAGCGCGTGGCTCTGGACGAGCGAGCGAACGAGATCGTCGGGCTCCGGCATCGTGTTCCTCAGGATGCCTCAGTCTCCCACTCTTCGAACGCGTTGGAGAGCGCGACCTCCTCGGCGTCCGCGCCCGCCTCGTCGGCCGTCGTCTCGTGCGCCGCGACGCGCATCGGGTCCGCGTCGGTGCCGCTCTCCTGCTCGATCGGGTACTCGCCGAGCTCCTCGGCCGCGCGATCGATCTCGCCCTCGCTCGCGACGACGCTCGTGCTGAGGTCCGGGCGGAACGCCGCGTGGATCGCCCTCGCCTGCTTCGGCGATGCGCCCGCGGCGACCAGCGCGGTCTCGTCCGCGTCGATCACCGCCTTGAGCGAGCCGAGGTTCTTGAGCAGCGCCGCGCGCGTCTTCGGGCCGATCCCGGGCACGTCGTCGAGCCCGCTGCGCAGGCGGCGACGCCGGCCGAGCTTCTTGCGCAGCTCGTTCGACACGCGGTGCGCCTCGTCGCGCACGAGGCCGAGGAACCATCGCGCCGCGCTGCGCTCCCGAAGCACGATCGGGTTCTTCTGCCCGGGCAGGTACACGCGCTCCTGGCGCTGCTCGCCGCCGAGCTCCTTCTCCTTCGCGAGGCCGCAGACCGGAAGATCGCGGATGCCGAGCTCGTTCAGCACCGCGACCGCGACGCCGAGCTGTCCCTTGCCGCCGTCCACGACGAGCAGATCCGGCAGCTCCCACGCGGCCTCGCCCGCGCGCCCGAGCCGGCGCGTGAGCACTTCCTTCATCGCGCCGAAGTCGTCGCCGCCGGAGACGCTGCGCACGTGGAAGCTCTTGTAGCGACGTCGATCGGGCTCGCCGTCACAGAGCGCCGTGATCGCCGCGACGGTGTCGGTGCCGCCGGTGTGCGAGACGTCGACGCACTCGATGCGGCGCGGCGGCTTCGGCAGGCGCAACAATCGCTGCACCTCGGCGAGGCGCGCGTCGAGGTCTTCCTTCTCGCGCTGCTTCTCCTTGAACGCGTGCGCCGCGTTCTCGCTCGCCATGCGCAGGAGCGCGGCCTTCGCGCCGCGCTTCGGCACCACGATGCGCACGCGCCGCGCGCGCCGCTCGGTGAGCACCGCGGCGAGGCCCTCCATCGCCTCGACCTCGGTGGGCAGCACGATCTCGTCGGGCAGGTGCGCGCCCTGCGCGTAGTAGGCCGAGACGAACGACGCGAGGATCTCGTCGTCGGGCAGACCGACCGATCCGAGATCGAACGTGCGCACGTTCGTCATGCGCCCGTTGCGCACCATGATCAGCGCGAGCTCCGCGCGATCGCCCTGCACGTAGAGGCCGATCACGTCCTGATCGACGTCCTCGAGCGAGTCGATGCGCTGATCGTCCTGCACGCGCTCGACCGCGCGCAGCTGATCGCGATACGCGGCGGCGCGCTCGTACTCCATGCCGCCCGCGGCGTCGCGCATGCGCCCCTCGAGATCGCGCACCAGCTCGTCGTGGCGACCGTCGAGGAAGAGCGCGACGAGGCGCGCCTGCTCGAGGTACTCGTCGCGGTTCACGTCGAGCACGCACGGCGCGGGGCAGCGCTTGATCTGGTACTGCAGGCACGGCCGCACGCGCGACTTGAAGTCGCCCTCCTTGCACGTGCGCAGCTTGAAGAAGCGGTTGACGAGGCGGAGCGTCTTGCGCGCGGCCGTCGCGGAGTCGTAGGGCCCGAAGTACTGCGCGCCGTCCTGCTTCGGGCGGCGCACGACGTGGAGCTTCGGCCAGGGCTCGCGCGTGTCGAGGCGCAGCGAGAGGAAGTCCTTGTCGTCGCGCAGCTTGAAGTTGTAGCGAGGCTTGTGCTCCTTGATCAGCGCGTTCTCGAGGAGCGCGGCCTCCTTCTCGTTCTCGACGACGAAGGTCTCGAGGTCGCCGATCTCGCGCGGAAGGCGCGCGATGAAGAAGCGCGTGTCGCTCGAGCTCGGCTGGAAGTAGCTGCGCACGCGCGAGCGCAGCGAGCGCGCCTTGCCGACGTAGAGCACGCCCCCCTTCTTGTCGCGGAAGACGTACACGCCCGGCGCGCTCGGGAGCGCGTCCAGCTTGGCGTCGACGATCTCGGGAAGGGCCACGAGCGCGAATATGGGGCGCGCCGTCGTGATGCGCCTCCGAGCGCGAGGCGCATGCTGACGTGCTCGTGTCAGGTGGTGACGTCGATCGCGCGCTCGTCGGTGACCACCACGTGCACGCGCTCGTCGCCCGCGGTCTCGGGCACCTCGGCCACGAGCTGGAAGTCGAACACCACGCCGATGCGCGTCGCGCGCGTCAGCCGCGGCAGCAGATGATCGTAGTAGCCCGCGCCGTACCCGATGCGCGCCCCGCGCTCGTCGAGCACCAGCGCCGGCACGATCACGAGATCGACCTCGCCCGGATCCACGAGCGGCGCGTCCTCGGGCGGCTCGGGCACCCGCATCGAGCCCGACTCGACCGGCACCACGTCGCGCGCCCACTCGTGCACCGCGAGGCCGCTCTCGGTCACGCGCGGCGCGCACACGCGCTTGCCCGCGTTCCACGCCGCCTTCGCGGGCGTGCTCGTGTCGACCTCGGTGCGCATCGACAGGAAGAGCATCACCGTCTTCGCGCCCGCCCACTCGTCGCGCGCCAGCACGCGCTCCCAGATGCGCTCGCTGCGCGCCGCCCGCGCCTCCGCGGGCAGCGCGCGACGCACGCCGCGCATGCGCGTACGGAGCTCCGCCTTCACGCGCCTCCGAAGCGCGTCTTCTTCTGCGCTCGGCGTCATCGGTTCAGCCCTCCGAGTCGCTCGCTGCGTCGGTCTCGAGGCGCCGGTCGATCCGCGCGATCGCCCGCGCGAGCGCGTCGCGCGTGCTCGACTCGAGCTCGCGACGGCGGTTCTCGCTCTGCACCAGCTCGTCCGCCAGCCCCAGCGCGACCACCGCGAGGAGCTGCGCCGGCGTCGCGCTCTTCGTGGCCTTCGGGCCGAGCGCGGCGATGCGCTCGTTCACGAGATCGGCGAGCCGACGCAGGTGCTCCTCGTCGGCGTCGGACGCCATCCGATAGCGCGCGCCCGCGATCTCCAGGGTGACGGTTCTCTTCACGGAATCCGCACGAACCTACGGGGGCCGCCGAGCCCGCGTCAAGGATGGTGCTGCCCCGCCGAAGAGGGAGGTCCAGCCCCGAGCCCGCGAGGTTCGCTGGCCCGGCGCCCGAAGGCCCGTGATACCCTCGCTCCGCGTCTCACCTGCCGCATCGGCGCGCGTCCGAGCGCGCCTCGCCGGGGACGGCTCACCGAGGAATCCCGCGGAATGATCAAGGTCGCCTGCCTCTCCTGCGCCGCCCCGTACGACCTCGACGAGCGCCGCCTGCCTGCGACCGGGCTGAAGATGCGCTGCCCCAAGTGCGGCACGACGTTCCAGGTCTTCCCCGACGGGCGCGTCACCGAGGCCGCGGCCGCAGCGCCCAAGAAGACGCAGGTCGGCGTCGCACCTCCGGCGCCCGCCGTCGCGAAGCCCGCACCTCCCGCGCCCGCCGTCGCGAAGCCCGCACCTCCCGCGCCCGCCGCCGTCGCCGCGCCCCCGAAGCCCGCTGCGCCGCTCGACGATCTCGACCTCGATCTCCCCGCGCCCGCCGCGCCGAAGCGCGCGCCGATCGCGATGGGGCCCACGCCCGCGCAGCCCGCGACCGCGCCCGCCGCGCCGAAGCGCGCGCCGATCGCGATGGGCCCCACCCCCCCGCAGCCCGCTGCGCCCGCGAAGCGCGCCCCGATCGCGATGGGCCCCACGCCGCAGGCCTCTCCTGCGCCGCAGGGACGCGCGCCCGTCGCGCCCGCGTTCGACGCGTCGCTCGATCTCGATCTCCCCGCCCCGCGCGGCGCCGTGAAGCCCGCGCCCGCCAAGCCCGCGGCGCTCGACGACGATCTCGACCTCGATCTCCCCGCCCCGCGCGCCGCCGCGAAGCCGCCCCCGCGAAGCCCGCCCCGCGAAGCCCGCCCCCGCGAAGCCCGCCCTCGACGACCTCGACCTCGACCTCCCCGCGCCGCGCAGCGCCGCGAAGAAGCCCGCGCCGATCGACGACGGCTTCGATCTCGATCTCCCCGCGCCGCGCTCCTCCGCGAAGCCCGCGCTCGGCGGCGACGTCGACCTGCCCGCGCCGCGCGCCGCGACGCCTCGCAAGCCGCTCGCCCCGGCGTTCGCGCCCGCTCCCGCGCCCGCGCGCGGCGCGCTCGACGACGGCCTCGATCTCGATCTGCCCGCGCCGCGCGGCGCGTCGAGCGGTCTCGAGCTCGATCTCCCTGCGCCTCGCGCCGCCGCGCCCCAGCCCGCGCGCGGACCGGCGCTCGCCGACGCGTCGCGCACGCCCTTCGACGACGACCTCGACCTCCCCGCGATCCGCCCCGAGGCCGAGCTGCCCGCGCCGAAGGGCGCCTTCGATCTCGAGCTCGATCTCCCCGCGACGCGCGAGCCCGCCGCCGCGCGCCCCGCGCTCTCGGCCGCCGACGACGCGTTCGGCGATCTCGATCTCCCGATGCCCGGCGGTCGCAGCGCCCCGCCCGGCGCCGGCGCGCTCAGCTTCGGCGACCTCGATCTCCCCGCGCCGCGCGACGGCGGCGTCGACCTCCCCACCCCTGCGACCGGCCGGGCCGACCTCCCCACCCCTGCGACCGGCCGGGCCGACCTCCCCGCGCTGCGCGCCGACGCCGATCTCCCGATCCCGCGCGCCGGGCACTCCGATCTCCCGCTGCCCGGCGCCGACTCGTCGTTCGGCGACCTCGAGCTGCCGATGCCCAACGCGCCCGCCGGGCGCGCGTCGCTCCCGTCGGACGACGAGCTCGAGCTCCCCATGCCCGCCCCGCGCGCCGGCCAAGCCACGCGCGGCCACGGCGAGGTCGACCTCGGCGGCGGCGGCGACGACGAGATGGAGTTCGCCGACATCCCGCAGGCGAGCCCCGGCAGCGCGCCCGCGACCCCCGGCGTCGCGCCGACCGCGCGCCAGTCGACGCCGCGCGCCCGCGACAAGGCCGCGACCCCGCCCAAGCGCGGCCGCACCGCCGCGATCCTGATCGGCCTCATGGTGCTCGTGGTCGGCGCCGGCGCGGCGCTCGGCCTCACGCCGCTCGGTCCGTTCGGCATCTTCGCGCTCGAGCCGTTCCTGCCGGGCGCAGGAGATCCCGCGACCGTCGCGCGCGTGATCACCGACGCCGACGCGCTCGTCACCCACGACGTGCGCAGCGACTCGTGGCGCGCGCTCGAGCAGCTCAGCGTCGCGCGACGCGACGCCGGCCTCCACCGCGAGCTCCTCGCGCGCAGCCTGCTGCACGAGTCGCTCTACCAGATCCGGTTCGGCGCCGACGCCGGAGGCGCGACGCGCGCTGCCGCGATCCGCGAGCGCCTCACCCAGCGCGAGGTCGACGACCCGCGCGCCGCGCTCGCGCTCGCCGCCGATCAGCTGCGCGGCGGCAACGCGGCCGTGGGCTCGCGCATCGCGACGGCGCGCCAGCACACGCCGGCCGACCCCTTCGTCGACATCGTCGAGGGCGAGGCCGCGCTCGCCGACGGACGCCCCGCCGACGCGGCGACCGCGTTCCGCGCCGCGCTCGATCACGGCGGCGGCGCTGCCGCGCAGTGGGGCCTCACGCGCGCGCTCACGAGCGGCGAGGACCAGGCCGCGATCGACGCCGCGATCGAGGCGACGCTCGCCGCGAGCCCGATGCACGCGGGCGCGCGCGTCACCAAGGCGCGCCGCCTCTGGGAGAACGCGTCGGACGAGGCAGGCGCGCTCGCGCTCGCGCGCCAGGTCGCGGGCATGGAGCCCGTCGACGGACAGACGCTGCGCGCCTCCGCCGCCGATCGCGCCGACGCGCTCGTGCTGCTCGGCCGCATCCACGAGCGCCGCGGGCGCATCCACCAGGCGCTCCAGTCGTACGAGGCCGCGCGCGAGACCGACGGTCGTCGCGTCGAGGCCGCGCTCGGCGCCGGCCGCATGCTGCTCGAGCAGAGCCCGTCGGAGGCCCTCGCGCGCTTCGAGGCGGTGCTCGGCGTCGAGGGAGCGGCCGAGGTGATCGTGCAGCCGAGCGGGCGCACCGCGCAGCAGGAAGCGCAGCTCGGCGCGGCGCGCGCGAAGCTCTCCGTCGGACGCGTCGAAGAGGCGCGCGGCAACCTCGAGACGCTCGCCGCGCAGCGCCCCGAGGACCCCGAGGTCTTCCTCTGGCTCGGCCGCGCGGAGCAGCAGCTCCAGCACCCCGAGGCCGCGGAGCAGCAGTTCCGCGAGGCGATCCGCCTCGGCCCCTCGGTGTTCGAGAGCTACCTCGCCCTCGCGCGTCTCTACGTCGACGTCGATCGCGGCGCCGACGCGCTCGCGGTGCTCGAGCAGGCGCGCACCCAGGTGCCGGAGAGCGCGGAGATGCGGCAATCGCTCGGCATGTTCGAGCTCGGCCGCAACCGCCTGCCCGAGGCGATCCGCGAGCTGCGCCGCGCGCTCGAGCTCGACGCGCAGCTCCCCGGCGCGAGCTTCGGGCTCGGCGTCGCGCTGCGTCGCTCGAACCGCCTCGACGACGCCGCCGAGGTCTTCGAGCGGCTCGCGACGATCGACCCCGGCCACCCCGGCCTCGCGCTCGAGCGCGGCCTGCTCTACGAGGCGCGCGGCGAGTCCGATCGCGCCGTGCGCTTCTACTCCGACGCGCTCGCGGAGTCGCCCGACGACCCCGAGCTCCTGCTGCGCCTCGGCGCCGCGCAGGTCGCCGCGAATCAGATCGAAGCCGCCGAGGAGTCGCTCACGCGCGCGCAGCGCCTCACGCCGAGCTCGGCCGAGGTCGAGCACTTCCTCGGTCGCGTCGCGTTCGCGCGGCAGAACCTCCCGACCGCGAGCCAGCACTTCGAGCGCGCGCTCGCGCTCGACGCGACGCGCGGCGAGTTCCACCTCTACGCGGGCTGGGCCGCGCTCGAGGAAGGCCAGATCGGGCGCGCGCGCGAGCGCGTGCAGGAGGCCATCCGCCGCGATCCGACGCTCGGCGACGCGTACTGGATCCGCGGCGCGGTCAGCCTGCGCACCGGCGCGGTGCGCGACGCGCTCGTCGACCTGCAGCGCGCGATCGAGCTGCGCCCCGAGCGCACCGAGGCGATCGCGCTGATGGGCGAGTGCTACGACCAGGTCCGCCAGCTCCCGCAGGCGATCGCGGCGTACGAGCGCGCGGTCGCGGCGCGCGACACCCAGGGCGAGTGGTGGTACCGCCTCGGGCGGCTGCGCCTCGATGCCGGGCAGCGCGCGGAGGCGGCGCGCGCGCTCGCGCGGGCGACGTTGCTCGGCGAGGCGGCGACGCCGCAGCCCGGATGGCTCGCGGACGCGCATCGCCTCCAGGGCGACGCGCTGCGCCTGGGCGGCGAGCGCGCGGGCGCGATCGAGCACTACCGCCGTTACCTCGAGATCGCGCCGGCGAGCGCGATCGATCGCAGCGAGGTGCGCGACGCGATGATGGATCTCGGAGCGGTCCCGCCCGGCGAGTGAAGGACGCCGCGGAGCGCGGCCATCGATGCTCCGTGGAACGCTGGGGACGGGACGACGAGCACACGCGGACGTTCGACGTGGAGCGGGTACGCGCCGTGAGCGCGCCCGCCGTGTCGAACGCGCCGCCTTCCGAAGGCCGACTGCGGATCGTCGAGGTCGACGAGGGGCGCGCGACGAGGCGCGATCCGCGGCGCGAGTAGCGCTGGCGAGCACGCGCAGGCGGCACGCGGACGAGCACGGGGGCGTGCACGTGCACGAGCACGGTGCGCGACGCGTCCGGCGCGGTCACGAGCGCCGCTCGGGGACGCGAAATGCGCTCGATCACGCGCGAGAACGACGCGAAGAGCGGCCTCGCGAGCTCGAGATCGCGCGTCCGATCGCGCGACTTCGATCGAAATTCGTGTCCGCTCGCGTGATCTCGGCGCGAGAATCCGTCGTTTCACCGAGCAATTCGGCAAGTTTTCAGATTGGGGTCACTCCACCCCAATCGAGACCCCCGAGCTGGCCTCCCGAGCCCACCGAGCTGGCCTCCGATGGCCCCGAGCTGGCCTCCGCTGGCCCCGAGCTGGCCAACCGAGCCCGCCGAGCTGGGCTCCGCTGGCCCCGAGCTGGCCTCCGATGGCCCCGAGCTGACCACCGGACGCCCCGACGGTGACCTCGCGAGGCTCCGCGCGAGCCGCGCGACCCATCGTCGCGGTCCTGACGAGCCTCCGCCGCGACCGTCCGCGCCCACGCGCGAGGCTCGCGTCGACCGACCCACGCTCACGCCGACCTCGCCCGCGCCGAGCACGACCGTGCTCGTGCACGTGCTCGTCCCGCGTGCTCGTCCACGTGCCACCTGCACGTGCTCGGCCGTCAGCCGACTCTGCGCGCCTCGGAAGTCAGCGAATCTCCGCGCGCTTCCGGAGCCGCCACGCCTCGCGTCGCGCCTCCTCCCGCACCGCGCCCTCTTCCATCGCGCGCAGCACCCCGCCGCGCACGACCGCGCGCCCGTCGACCAGCACGTCGGTCACGTCGCTCGCGGTCGCGGAGTACACCAGCCTCGCGACCGGATCGCCGCCCGCCTCGCCGTCCTCGTACGGCTCTCCGCTCGGGAGCGGCTCGCAGTGCAGCCCGTCGAGCCGCACCACCGCGAGGTCCGCCTTCTTGCCGACCTCGATCGAGCCCACGTCCGCGTCGATGCCGAGCGCCTTCGCGCCGTCGATCGTGAGCATCGCGAGCGCGTCGATCGGCGCCAGCGCGGCCGCGTCCTCGCGGCGCACCTTCGCGAGCAGCGCCGCCTGACGCAGCTCGGTGAACGGGTCCATCCGGTTGTTGCAGGGCGCTCCGTCCGCGCCGATCCCCACGACGAGCCCGGCCTCGCGCATCGCGACCACGTCCGCGATGCCGCTCGCGAGCTTCAGGTTCGCGCTCGGACAGTGCGCGAGGCGCGTGCCGCGCTCGGCCATGCGCTTCATCTGCGCGCGCCCGAGCTGAACGCCGTGCGCGAGGATCACGTCGGGCCCCGCGATGCCCCAGCCCGCGAGCACGTCGACGTCGTCCTTGCCGAGGATCTTGCGCACCTCGTCGCGCTCGCCCTTGTGCTCGCTCGCGTGCGAGTGGATGCGCGCGCCCCTCTCGCGCGCGAGCGTCGCGGTGTCGCGCAGGAGGCCCTCGCTGCACGAGAGGATGAAGCGCGGACCGAACGCGTAGCCGAGCCGTCCGCCCTCCGCGCGGTGCCACTTCGCGCAGAGGCGCTCGCTCTCGCGCAGGCTCTCGCGCGTCGTCTCGCGCAGGCCCTTCGGCACGCCCTGGCCGCGATCCATCATCGCCTTGCCGGAGAAGCCGCGCATGCCGGACTCGGCCATCGCCTCGAACACGACGTCCTCGTGGTGCACCGTGCCGATGTCGAGGATCGTCGTGGTGCCCGCGCGCATCATCTCGGCGAGCCCGAGGCGCGCGCTCGCGCGCAGCGAGGCCTCGTCGTGCGCGGCCTCGAGCGGCCAGATGCGGCGCCGCAGCCAGTCCATCAGCGGCAGGTCGTCGGCCATGCCGCGGAAGAGCGCCTGGCAGAGGTGCACGTGCGCCTGCACGAAGCCCGGCACGACGACGCACCCATCGGCGTCGACCACGCGCGCCTGCATGCCGGCCGTCGCGATGGCCCCGCGTGGCTCGATCGCGACGATGCGATCGCCGCGCACGACCACGTCGCCGCGCAGCACGCGACGCGCGGGGTCCATCGTGATCACCGTGCCGCCACGGATCACGACGTCGATGTCGAGGGTCACGCCTTCGCCCTTCCGCGCTCGAGCACCGAGGGTCCGAACGCGCCCGGGAGCAGCGACGCGACGTCGCTCTCGATCGCCGCGCCGCGCTCGGGGTAACAGCGCACCGGGAACGACGGCGGGAACTCCGCGAGCACCTGCCGGCACATGCCGCACGGCGTGGCCGCGACGTCGCCCGGCGACGCGACCGCGATCGCGCGGAAGCGCTTCACGCCCGCCGCGACGGCAGCCGCGACCGCGCTGCGCTCGGCGCAGAGGCAGAGCCCGTAGCTCGCGTTCTCGACGTTGCAGCCGACGAAGACGCGCCCGTCCTCCGCGAGCAGCGCCGCGCCGACCGTGAAGCCCGAGTACGGCGCGTACGCGCGGCCGCGGATGTCGTGCGCGGCGCGCGCGAGCGCGTCCCAGTCGATCGCCGGCGGGCTCAACCGCTCTCCTTCGCGAGCGCAGCGAGCACGCCGCGCAGCAGCGCCACGAAGCGGTCGCGCACCCGATCCGCGACCTCCTGCACCTCGGCGTGATCGAGGAGCTGCGCGGAGAGCCCCGCGCCCTTGTTCGTGATGCACGAGATGCCGAGCACGCGCGCGCCCGCGTGGCGCGCCGCGATCGTCTCGAGCACGGTGCTCATGCCGACCGCGTCGGCGCCGAGGCGCTGGAGCATGCGGATCTCGGCGGGCGTCTCGTAGCTCGGCCCGAGCAGCCCCGCGTAGACGCCGCCGCGCAGCGGGATGCCGAGCTCGCCGGCGACCTTGCGCGCGAGGCGGCGCAGGCCGGGATCGTAGGCCTCGCTCATGTCGGGGAAGCGCGGGCCGAGCGCCTCGTCGTTGGGCCCGAGCAGCGGCGTGCGCCCGGTCATGTTGAGGTGATCCTCGATCAGCATGAGATCGCCGGGCTCGAGCGCGGGGTTCGCGCCGCCCGCGGCGTTCGTCACGACGAGGACCTTCGCGCCGAGCCGCATCATCAGGCGCAGGCCGAACACGACGTCGCCGGGATCGTGCCCTTCGTAGAGGTGCACGCGGCCCTGCATCGCGACGCACGGCACGCCCTCGGCGCGGCCGATCACGAGGCGACCGGCGTGGCCCGCGACGCCGCTGACCGGCATGCCGGGGATGTCTTCGTAGGGGATGCGCGTCGCGCCCTCGAGCGTGTCCGCGAAGCTGCCGAGCCCCGAGCCGAGAACGAGCGCGACGCGCGGGCACGCGTCGGTGCGGGCCCGGACGGCGGCGACCGCCTCCTCGAGCCGCGCGGCGGAAGAGACCGCATGAGCCATATCCGCGCATCGAAGCCCGGTCGCGCGCGGAGGTCAAGCGATTGGATCCTTCGCGCGGCCGTGTTCAGCGAGGTATGCTCGCGCCGTCTTGAGCCCTCGCGCCGACCTCGAACGGATGATCGACGAGATCCTGCGGCCGCTGCTGGAGGCCGATGGAGGCGGCATCGAGCTCGTGTCGTTCGACGGCGACGAGCTCGTGCTCTCGCTGACCGGCGCGTTCCGGGGGGATCCCGGCGCGCCCTACGTGCAGCAGCGCATCGTGCGGCCGGCGGTGCGGAAGGCGCTGGGGCGCGACGTGAAGATCAAGTACGTGGTCGCGCGCGACGAGCGCGTGTCGCCGAGCCGCAGTTAGCTCGCCGAGCCGCAGTTAGTTCACTCTCCCGCGCGCACCGCGTTAGGATGCGAGTCGCTTTCGGAAGCAGGAGCCCATGGCGCTGATCGAGACCGAAGAGGCTGCACGTCGTCTGGCACGCGCGATCGCGAGCGATCTCTCGCTCTACAACGAGGAGAAGATCGTGCAGGGCATCCAGAGCGACAACCTCTTCGAGGTGCTCGCCGAGGAGATCGAGGAGGGCCGCGCGCTCTTCAAGAGCCGCGTCGCGCCCGAGCTCTACGCGCGTGGCTTCTACGATCGCGCGATCATCGACATCCTCGTGCGCTCGAAGGGCCACGTGCAGTCGAAGATGTGGTGAGCGATCCGAGCGCTCCGTTCGATCTCGAGATCTCGGAGGCGCACGACGGAGACCGGCTCGATCGCGTGCTCGCCGCGATGTGCCCGTCGATCTCGCGCTCCACGTTCCAGCGCTGGATCGACGAAGGGCGCGTGACGATCGCGGGCGCGCCGGTGATCTCGAAGACGCGGGCCAAGGCGGGCGCGAAGGTGCACGTGGTGCCCGCCCCGCCGCCGCCGAGCGATGCGACGCCGCAGGACATCCCGCTCGTCGTGCTGCACGAGGACGAGCACCTCGCGGTGATCGACAAGCCCGCGGGGCTCGTGGTGCATCCCGCGCCGGGCCACGCCGACGGCACGCTGGTGAACGCGCTGCTCTTCCGGTTCGGGATCACGATCGACGAGCCGGCCGTCGCCTCGAGCGACGACGACGACGCGATCCCCGTGGGGCCGCCGCGGCCCGGCATCGTGCACCGGCTCGATCGGTTCACGAGCGGCGTGATGGTCGTCGCGCGCACGCCCGCGGCGCGCGAAGGCCTGACCGCGCAATTCGCGACGCACTCGATCGAGCGCGCGTACCTCGCGATCTGTGAGGGCGAGCACCCGCCGCGCGCGACCTACGACACGCTGCACGGCCGTCACCCGCGCGATCGCAAGAAGTTCAGCGGCAAGGTCGTGCGCGGGAAGCGCGCGGTGACGCACGTCGAGCGCGTCGAGGGCCTGCACGGCGCGACGCTGGTGCGGTGCCGGCTCGAGACCGGACGCACCCATCAGATCCGCGTGCACCTCTCGGAAGCGGGGTTTCCCCTGCTCGGCGATCCGCTCTACGGGCGCGCGCCGCGCGATCCGTTCGTGCGCGAGATCGCGGAGACGCTCGGAGGACGGCAGGCGCTGCACGCCGCGGTGCTCGGCTTCGTGCACCCGATCACGAAGGCGACGATGCGCTTCGAGACGCCGCTGCCGCCGGACCTGCGCGACGCGCTGGAAGCACTGCGCAGCCGCGCATGACTTTCATCGCGACGCGATGCGCGGTTAGCATCGCGCTCGTGATCTCTTCTCTTCGCGCGGCGAGCCGGGGGCTCGGGCGCGCGCTGATCGCAGCGCTCGTCGCCGCCGCCTTCGCGGGCGCTCCAGCCGTCGCCGAGGCGCAGCCTCCACGCGGCTTCGATCTGCAGCTCTACACACCGCCCGCCGCGGTCGGCTCGACGTTCGTCATCGATCGTCCGGGCGTGCCGCGGCACCTGAACGCGGTGTTCGGCATTGCGGCGAGCTACGCGGGCGAGCCGTTCGTGCGCGTCGACGCCGACGGCTCGACGCAGGCCGTGATGTCGCATCTGTTCCAGGGCGAGCTGCTCGCGGCGATCGGTCTGTTCGAGTGGATCGAGCTCGGGCTCGCGCTGCCGGTCGCGGTCGCGGAGGTCGCCGACGACCCGCTCGCGCCGCAGCTCTCGCGCTCGCTCGTCGCGGGCCTCTCGGATCTGCGCCTGTCGATGAAGATGCCGATCGTGCGCGGCGCGTTCTCGCTCGCAGGACGGCTCGTCGTCGGGCTGCCCACCGGCGACTCGGGCGCGTATCTCGGGATGGGCTACTGGACGACGCTGCCCGAGATCGTCGCGGCGTGGGATCTCGGCGTCGTGCGCCTCGCGGGCGAGCTCGGCTATCGGTTCCGCCAGCGTCGATCGCTGCCCGGCTTCGAGCAGGACGACGAGCTGCAGATCGCGCTCGGCGGCGAGGTGCCGATCGTGCCCGAGGTCTCGATCGTCGTGGACACGCAGGTGCGCGTGGGCACGGGCGGTCGCACGGTGCGCGAGAACGAGGTGCCGTGGGACGCGAACGCGGGCGCGCGCATCGCGCTCGGCGACGGGATGACGCTCGAAGCGGCGGCGGGCTTCGGCATCCACGGCGGGTATGGCGCGCCGATCGCGCGCGGCGTGCTGACGTTCCGCTACGCGACCGAGCGCGATCCCTGCGTGGGCGGCCCCGAGGACTTCGACGGCTTCGAGGACGGAGATTTCTGCGCCGATCTCGACAACGATCGCGACGGGCTCGAGGACGTCGTCGACGCGTGCCGCAACGATCCCGAGGACGTCGACGAGTTCGCCGACGACGACGGCTGCCCCGACACCGACAACGACGCGGACGGAGTGCTCGACGCGAACGACGCGTGCCCGATGCTCTCGGAGGACGTCGACGCGTTCCGCGACGACGACGGCTGCCCCGAGCCCGACAACGACGAGGACGGCGTCGCCGACGGCAGCGATCAGTGCCCGATGGAGCCCGAGGACGCCGATCGCTTCCAGGACGAAGACGGCTGCCCCGAGCCCGGCCCGAACGCCATCGCGGTGACGGTCACCGACACGCGCATCCTGATCTCCGAGCGCATCTACTTCGAGTTCGACACCGACACGATCCGCTCGGTGAGCACGCCCTTGCTCGATCAGGTCGCGGAGGTCATCGGTCAGCTCTCGCCGGAGCTCCGCGTGCGCATCGAAGGTCACACCGACGATCAGGGCGTCGCGCAGTACAACACCGACCTCTCGTTCCGTCGGGCGCGCGCGGTGGTCGAGTACCTCGTGTCGCGCGGCGTGCCGCGCGAGCGGCTCGAGTTCCGCGGGTACGGCTCGCAGCACCCGGTCGCGCCGAACGACTCGCCCGAAGGGCGCGCGCTGAACCGGCGCGTCGAGTTCACGATCCTGCATCCCACCGACAGCGCGGCGCCCGAGGCGCGACGGCGCAGAGGGCGCGAGGGCGGCGAGCGATGATCCGTGGTGCTCGTGCGCTGATCGCCGCCGCGCTGATCTCGAGCGCGGCGGCGTGCGGCGGAGGTGCCGCGACGGCGAGCCCCGAGCAGGCGCTCGCGTCGTTCGCACGTGCGCTGCGCGAGGGTGATGCGTCGCGCGCGTACGCGCTGACGTCGGAGGGCTATCGACGCCGGGTGCGCGAAGAGGACTTCGCGCGCTGGATGCGCGAGAGCCCCGACGAGATCCGCGCGCTGGCAGAGGCGCTCGAGCGCCCGGCGGGGCCGGCCGAGCAAGAAGCGACGGTCGCGATCGAGGGCGAAGATCCGGTGCGCTTCGTGCGCGATCCCTCGGGATGGCGCGTCGCGAGCGACGTCGTCGACTACTACGGGCAGCACACGCCGCGTCAGGCGCTGCGCTCGTTCGTGCGCGCGATCGGGCGGCGTCGCTGGGACGTGGTGCTGCGGCTCGTGCCCGCCGCGGACGCCGAGGGGATGAGCGAGGAGACGCTGCGCGCACGCTGGGAGGGCGAGTCGCGCGAGGAGATCGAGCGGCTCGCGGCGGGGCTGCGCGCGGCGCTCGACGGAGGCGCGCCGATCGAAGAGCGCGGCGATCACGCGGTGATGCCGTGGGGCGAGCGCTACCGCGCGCAGCTCGTGCGCGAGGACGGCGTCTGGAAGATCGAAGATCCGGACTGAGGAGCGGCGATGAAGAACGTGCAGAGCGTCGTGACCGGGATCGCGCTGGTGATCGCAGGCGTGTCGATCGGCGCGCTGCTCTCGGGCCAGCCAGCAGCCGGACAGAGTGCCGAGCGTTGGCACTCGTGCATCGCGGCCGACCTCGACGCGGTCGACGGCAACAACGCGCGCGCGATGCTCGAGGCGAGCGGTGACCAGCGCGTGATGGTCCCGCGGGACTACGTTCCCGTGGGCGGCGGCGGGCGGCAGGCGTCCGCCGTCGTGATCCTCTGCCGTCGCTAGCGGCTAGAGCGAGCCGACCAGCGCCTTCAGCCTTCGCAGCCGATGCACGTCCGCGCGGTACGGGTTGCGCGGCGCTTCGCCCTCGCTCGCGTGCACCAGGCCGGCCTCGCGCAGCACGCGCAGGTGCTCGGAGACGGTCGACTGCGCGAGGCCGAGCTCACCGACGAGCTCGGTGCACGTGCAGCCGTCGCGCACGCGGACGCGGCGCAGGATCATCACGCGCGTCGGATGGCCGAGCGCCTTCGCCAGTCGGGCGAGGTCCTCGTCGGCCTCCGGGCCCTCGACCGGGCGGAGATCGGGCGCCGGCTCGGCGCGCACGTCGTCGGGATCACGCGAAAACACCGCGTCCTTCATCGACACGGGACGATAACAAAAGCGCGCTCGCGCGCGCAATGAAAGCGAATCGGGATTCTGCACATCGCCGTAAAACGATAGACGCGCACACCTGCCGCGTCGGTCGGGCGGGCTCCCCCCGCGCGCGCGAATGAGGGGCGCGCGCGCGACCCCTTTTGGTAGGATGCCGCCGTGGCGAAGCCCCCCGGCACCAGCTCGGCGCACGAGCTCGACACGCGGCTCCTGCGGTTCCGCACCCGTCCGGGCAGCGAGGACGCGAGCCGACTCGCCGCCGATCTCCTCCAGGCCGACCGCGCGGTCGACGCGATCGACGTGACCGCGGCCGGGCTGCGCGGTGCGCCGGACGACCTCTCGCTGCTCGTGCTCGATGGACGGGCGCACTACGCGGCGGGCGACCTGCTGCGCGCGCAAGCGGCGTTGCTCAAGGCCGCGCGCATCGCGCCGGCGCAGAAAGAGCCGTTCCGCTGGCTCGGCGAGGTGCTGCTGAAGCGCGGCGATCCCCAGCGCGCGATCAAGGTGCTCGAGCGGGCGCGCGCGATCGACGCGGACGACCGCACGGTGCAGGCGCTGCACCAGCGCGCGGAGCGCCTCGCGCGCATCGCGGACAGCGAGGCCGACGCGGATCTCGGCGTGCCTTCTCTCGCGTCCGACGGCGACCTGCCCGAAGAGCGCACGGTGGTGCGCGCCGAGGTCTCGGCGCAGCTCGCGAACAGCACGCGGCCGCCCTCCCCCGCGCCGGTGCGACGCGCGGAGCACGATCTCCCGGAAGAAGAGGACTCGCCGACCTCGCTGATGGATCGGCAGGACATCGTGAAGGCGCTGCAGCCCCTCAAGGGCGCGCCCGCGACCGCGACGCGTCCGCTCGAGCCCCGCGGAGACGAGCCGCGCGCCGCGACGCCGGGCCTCGGCGCGCCCGATCGTCCGGTGACGCGCCCGCACAAGGCGACGCTCCCGCTCGGCGCGGGGATCGTGCCCGCCGCGCGGCCCGCGCCCGCTGCGAAGCCGACGCCCGCGCCCGCCGTGAAGCCGATGGCCGCGGCGCCGATGCCCGCCGCACCGATGCCCGCCGCGTCGCGACCGACGCCGCGGGGGCCTGCGTCGGCGATGCCACCGCCGCTCGCACCGCGTGCGACGCCGCCCGCGCCGACGCGACCGGCCGAGCCGCCTCGCGCATCGACGCCGCCGCCGCTGAGGCCCGCGGAGCCGCCGCGCGCGTCGGCGCCGCCCGCCCTGCGATCCGCCGAGCCGCCGCCCCCCGAGCCGTTCGCTGCGCGTCCGTCGCCCGTGCCGGCGCGCCGAGCTCTCGACGACGTGCCCGCCGCGCCGCCGCGCCTCGCCGAGCCCGTCGTCTCCCCCGCGCCGCCTGCCGCCGAGAGCGTGCGTCCGCCGCTCGCGCGCGCGTCGTCGCGTCCGCCCGCGCCGGAGCCCGAGGACGCCGAGCTCGTCGCGCCCGACGACGATGCAGTGCCGCGGCCGGCGCCCGACTTCGAGACCGGTGAGCGCGCCGGCCACCCCGAGGACGTCGACGAGATCCTCGGGATGCTCGAGTCGCAGGGCATCTTCGAGCCGCCGACCGGCGACGTGGCCGCGTGGGCGCCGCGCAAGGAAGCGGGCGTCACCGGCACGCGCATCGGCGTGTGGATGGCGGCCGCGTGGGTGCTCACCGCGGGGCTCGCCGCGGGTGGCTGGTTCGGCTGGCAGAAGTACGTCGAGCAGCGCCACGCGCGCGCCGCCGAGCTCGTCGCGCAGGCGCGCGAGGAAGCGCGCATCGGCGACCACCAGCGCCTCGTCGACGCCGAGCGCCACCTGCGCGAGGCGCGCGAGCTCAACCCGAACGACGCGACCAACTCCACGGTGCTGCTCTTCGTGCAGGCACAGCTCGCGCTGGAGGACGGCGCGTTCGAGGTGGGCTATCTGCGCCCGGCGATCGCGCGCGCCGAGCGCATGGAGGCCGACGCGCAGTGGCTGCACGCGGCGCGCGCGGTGATCGCGGCCGGCGAAGGCGATCGCGAGGCGGCGCGCACCGCGATCGGGCACGCGCTCGAGAACGGCGGCGCGGAGCAGGCGGGCATCCTCTACGTCGCAGGGCGTCTCGAGCAGCGGCTCGGCGTGGACACGGCGCTCGAGCACCTGCAGCAGGCCGTCGAGCGCGACGCGCAGCTGACCGCGGCGGCGATCGCGCTCGCCGAGGCGCGCCACGACGAGGGCCGTCCCGAGGAGGCCGTCACGCTGATCGATCAGGTCCTCGCGCGCGACGCCGAGAACCTCCGCGCGCAGCTGTGGCGCGCGTTCCTCACGGCCGACGATCGCGATCCCGGCGAGGCGATCGCGGCGCTCGCGCCGATCGAGGCGCGGCTCGAGCACGGCGCGCCGACGGATCGTGTGCTCACCGAGCTCACGCGCGCGCGGCTGATGCGTCGCCAGGGCGAGCACGAGCGCGCGGCCGAGGCCGTCGATGCGGCGCTCCGCGCGGGCGCGCAGGAGCCGCGCCTGCTCGCGCTGATGGCGCGCGCGGCGATGAACGCGGGGCGCCTCGTGCAGGCCGAGTACGCGGCGACGGCCGCGGTGCGCGGGAGCCCGTCGAGCGTCGATTTCCGGAAGCTTCTCGCGAACATCCACCTCGAGCGCCGCAACGGCGAGCGCGCCATCGCGACGCTCGCGCAGCTGCCGGCCGACGATCCCGACGTCGTGCTGATGACGGGTCGCGCCGCGATCCTCGTGGGCAGCGACGAAGCGCTCGCGGGCGCGGGCGCCGCGCTCGATCAGTACGTGCAGGAGCACGAGGACGCGAACGTCGAGCTGCGCGCGCTGCGCATCCGCATCGGCGTGCAGACGGGCGACCCCGCGCCGATGCTCGCGGCGGCGCGACAGCTCGCGCGCGACAACCCGGGGGATCCGGTGGCCAGCCTGGCGCTCGGCGAGGCCGCGCTGCGCGCGCGTGATCCCGAGACCGCGGCGCGCGCGCTCGAGCAGGTCGTGCAGGCCTCGCCCGACGACGCCGAGGGCCACTATCTCCTCGGCCGCGCGCGACGCATGCAGGGCGACGGCGAGGGCGCGAAGCGCAGCCTCGAGCGCGCGATCGCGCTGCGCTCCGAGCACGTCGACGCGAAGATCGCGCTCGGCGGGCTGCTGCTCGACATGGGCGAGGACGAGGCCGCGGAGCGCCTCTACGGCGAGCTCTCGCGCGCGGCGGGCAGCGCGGGCGGGCTCTCGCTCGCGGCGGCGGGTCGGCTCGGGCGCGTCGAAGCGCTGATCGGGCTCGGTCGCCTCGACGACGCGCAGGTGCAGATGGAGGGCGTGCGCGAGGGCGATCGCGAGACCGCCGCGGCGCGCTTGACCGGCGCGCGCCTCGCGCTCGCGCGCGGTCGAGCCGGCGATGCGATCCGCGATCTCCGCGCGCTGCTCCCCGCGGAAGGAAGCGGACAGCAAGCGTCGCCGACGGTGCTGGCGCTCTACGGCGACGCACTGCTCGCGGCGGGTCAGGTCGAGCCCTCGGCAGCCGCGTACGAGCAGGCGCTCGCGACCGACTCGGAGCTGCCCGAGGCGCTGATCGGACGCGCCGAGCTGTACGTGCGCGGCGAGGCCGAGCGCGATGCTGCGCCGCTCCTCGCGCGCGCTCGCGCGTCGCTTCGCACGCGCATCCGCCCGCCGCGCCTGCAGGCGCGCTTGACGATGCTCGAGGGGCGCGTCGCGCTGATGAGCCGCGACATGGACACCGCGCGCACCAAGCTGCGCGAGGCCACCGCGATCGCCGGCGTACCGGTCGAAGCGTTCTTCCATCTCGGCGAAGCGCTCGCGGGTGAGAACGCGCCCGAGGCGCGCGCCGCGTACGAGCGCTACCTCGCGCTCGCGCCCGAAGGCAGCTTCGCGAGCCGCGCCCGACGCGCCATCCGTTGATCATGCTCGAGGACGATCCCGACATCGCGCGATCGCTCGCCGCGCTCGCGCCGACGAAGGCCACGCCGGTGCGGCGTCAGCCGATCCACGTGGTGTACGCGGGCGCGCCGCGCTTCACGGCGGAGCTCTCGACGAAGCTCGGCGCGATCGCGCTCCGCGCCCTCGACGAGCACGCGAGCGACCCGCTCGAGCTCGCGCGCGCGCTCGGCAACGATCCGCGCTCGGCGGCGCGGGTGCACGAGCGCGTCCGTCAGAAGCTCGAGCGCGAGCCGGTCGAGGACTTCCGCATCGACTTCGAGGACGGCTACGGGCCGCACTCCGACGACGAAGAGGACGCGGACGCGCGCCGGGCCGCGGCCGAGCTCGTGCGAGGGCTCGATGCCGGCACGCTCCCGCCGTCGATCGGCATCCGCATCCGCCCGCTCGAGGGCGAGAGCGCACGTCGCGCGCTGCGCACGCTCGAGCTCTTCGTGACCGAGGCCGGGCGCTTGCCCTCGCCGTTCGTCGTCACGCTCCCCAAGGTCGAGTCGGAGGACGCGCTGCGTCTGCTCGCGCGCGCGCTCGATCGCCTCGAGGCGCAGCTCGGCCTCGCGCGCGGCGCGATCACGATCGAGGCGATGATGGAGACGCCGCGTGCGCTGCTCGACGCGCGCGGCGCGTGCCCGCTCTCGCGATGGCCCGACGCATGTGACGGTCGGCTCTCCGGCGTGCACCTCGGCGCGTACGATCTCTCGGCGTCGATCGACGTGCCCGCGCCGCACCAGACGCTGCACCACCCGATCTGCGTCGACGCGCTCCTGCGCGCGCAGCTCGCGCTCGCGGGCCGCGACGTGCACGTCTCCGACGGCGCGACCACGCGGCTCCCGCTCGCGCCCAAGAACGCAAGCCACGACGACGCACGCGCCGCGGTGCACGGAGGCTGGCGCGAGCACGCGGAGCACGTGCGCGAGGCGATCGCGCTCGGCGTGTGGCAGGGCTGGGATCTCCATCCCGCGCAGATCGTCGCGCGGCTCGGCGCGCTGCACGGGTTCTTCCTGGGCTCGCTCGCGGACGCGACGGCGCGCATGGCGAACTTCCGCGCCGAGCGAGAGCGCGCGACGCGCGTCGGCGCGACGTTCGACGATGCGGCCACCGGGCGCGGCCTGCGAGGGTTCTTCGCGCGCGGTCTCGCGTGTGGCGCGCTCACGCGAGACGATCTCGCTGCCGCGGGCCTCGACGGCTGATCTCAGTCGGCGAAGTCCTGCGTCCAGTACGGCCCGTTGCCGCCGCACGCGACGTGCCCGATCCCGATGCGGCCGAACTGCTCGCCGAGGATGTTCGCGCGGTGGCCCGAGCTGTCCATCCACGCATCGTGCACCGCCTGCGGCGTCGGCTGGCCTCGCGCGATGTTCTCGCCGATCGCGCGCCAGGAGACGCCCTGCGCGTCGATGCGATCGCGGAACGTGCGCCCGTCGAGCGAGTCGTGCTCGAAGTAGCCCTGATCGCACATGTCCTGCGAGTGCAGGCGCGCCGCGCGCGTCAGCCCGGGATCGCACTCCAGCGGTGAGAGCCCCGCGCGCGTGCGCTCCTCGTTCGTGATCCGCAGCTGCTCCTGCTCGATCGGATCGCCGCACTCCGGCGGCGGCGGGTCCGTGCAGCGATGTCGGCCCGCGACGACGCCGCACACGCGCGCGTCGTCCGCGCAGCGCTCTTCGCGCACGGCGCCACCCTCGCACCAGCGCGCCGTCGTCCCGTTGCACGCGCCGATCTCGCCGAGCGTCTCGCACTCGTCGCCGGTCGCTGGGCCCGCGTCCGCGCCTCCCATCGCTCCGTCGAGCGACACGCGCGGCCGATCGTCGTCGACCGATCCCTCGCAGCCCGTCATCACCACCACGAGCACGATCGCGCACACCGCGACGCTCCTCGAGCACGACATCGATACCACCTCGCGCGCGCGAGCATAGGGTGGCTCGCTCTCCGCGCGGAAGAGGGCTCGGCTCGGTGTACCGTCGCGGCGTGCGTGCCCTCGCCTGCCGCGCCGTCGTCCTCGCCGCGCTCGTGCTCGCGCTCGCGCCGGTGCGCGCGCAGGACGCGGACGGCCCCGAGCTCGCGCTGGGCGGCGACGTCATCTTCGACGGCCACATCACCTACGCGATCGAGCGCTTCTTCGGCGACGCGCCCGGGCCCGCGCTGCGCGAGCTCCTCGCCGAGACGACGCCCGCGCTGTCGCGCGCGGACCTCGCGATCGTGAACCTCGAGACGCCGGTCGGACCGCGCACCCACGAGCGCGGCCCCGAGCACGACGCGCCCACGTTCGCCGCACCGCCCGAGCTGCTCGACGCGCTCGCGCAAGCGGGCGTCGACGCGCTCACCGTGGCGAACAACCACGCGTACGATCAGGGCGTCGCCGGCCTCGCGAGCACGCTCGAGCACACCGCGCGCGCTCGGCTCCCCGCGATCGGCGCAGGGCGCGATCTCGACGACGCAGCGCGCGCGATCGTGCTCGACGCGCGGGGACATCGCATCGCGATCGCGGCGTTCAGCGAGGGCACGAACCGGCGCGTGCGCGACGGAGATCCCGACGCGCCGCGCATCGCGATCGCGAGCGACGAGCGCATCGATGCATCGGTGCGCGCGGCGCGGCGCGATGCCGACTTCGTCGTCGTGAGCCTGCACTGGACGAGCCCGCTCGACGATCGCCCCACCCGCACGATGCAGCGCTTCGCGCGCGTCGCGGCCGACGCCGGTGCCGATCTCGTGTACGCGCACGGCCCGCACCAGCCCGCGCCCGCGGGTCGGATCACGACGAGCGACGGGCGTGTCGTTCCCGTGCTCTGGTCCCTCGGCAATCTCGTCGCCGTCATGGACGTCGACGACGATCGCGTGCACGCGCCCGAGCCCTCCGTGCGCGACGCGATCGTGGCGCGAGTGCGCACGCGTCGCAGCGATCACGGCCGCCTCGAGGTCGCGTCGATCGCGAGCGACGCGTACTGGATCGCGACCCCGCAGCGCGCGTGGTGGAGCGACCCCACGAGCGCGATGGTGCGCCCGCTCTCGCTGCGTGCCGAGCTCGCCCGGATCGCGCGCGCGGCGTGCGGCCCGCGTTGTGATCGCTACGCCGCGTCGTACCGCGCGCGGGAGCGCATGCTCGCGTCGCTGCTCGGCGCGGAGACGCCCGTCGAGAGCGCCTCGCCCGAGCTCGCCTCCACGACGCCGATCGCGAGGCCGCGGAGCGCTCCGCGCATCGAGCACGAGCCTCCCACGATCCCACCCGAGCTCGCGCGAGGCGTCGCGCTGCGCATCGAGTTCCCGCACGACGGCGCGGTCGAGTCCTCGGTCGATCGCGCGCAGATCCGAGCGATCGCCGATCTCCTGCTCGCGGATCGCAGCCTGCGCGTGGAGATCGTCGCGCGTCCCGCGCGGACCGAGCGCGCCGGGATCGCGCTCCAGCGCGCCCACCGCGCGCGCGGCCTCGTCGCGATCCTCGGCCCCTCGCGCGCCCGCTTCACCCTGCGCGACGCGCCGCCCGCCGCGACCGCGTCGATCACGCTGCGCGTGTCGCGCTGATCAACGGAGCGGCACGGCCGCCGAGAACGGCGAGACCTGTCCGTACGCGTCGACGAACGCGATGCGCCCGCTCGCGCCCTCGCCCTCCGGCGGCGCGACGGTCCCCTCGGGCGCGCTCGCGCACCGCGCCGGCTCGCTCCACACGACGACCTCGCGCTGCCCCTCGATGGCCGGCTGCCACGCCGCGGGCGCGCCATCCTCGCCCCACGCGACGACGATCGCGACGATCCCCGCCGGCACCGGGAATTCCAGCGTCGCGCGAACCTCCGTGCGCGGCGTGCGGCGCGACGACATCCCCGTCGCCGCGACCCGTCGCAGCTCGCTCACCGAGGGCCGCGTCGGCACGCCCGGCAGCGGCGAGCGCCCCACCGCGATCGAGCTCGTCGCGCCCAGCGCCGGCGCGCTGAACGTGCCCGGCGTCAGCCGCGTCGCGGCCGCGAACCGCACGAGCCCCGGCGCGAGCTCGCGCGCCACCAGATCCTGCGTCCGGCGCCCGCGCACGAGCTGGACCCCGCTCGGCATCGCCACGTTCTCGCCGCTGCTCGAGCCGACCATCGCCACGACGATGCCGCCACCGTCGCGCGGAAGGCTCGCGGTGACCGGCGTGAGCACGCGCGGCGCCAGCCCCTGCGGCGCGCATCTCGCGTCCGCGCGCGTCGCCCAGCCCGCGGCGACGGTCCACACCAAGCTGGCCAGAACGACGAACGACGACACGGCTCGAAGACGCATGGCCTCGACCTTCGGCGATCGAGCAGCCCACATCAACCCCGTCGTTCTCCGCGAAGCGCTCGACGCAGTGCGTAGCGAGCCACGCGCTCCGGCGCGGCTCTCAGGCCCGAAACATCATGAATTCCGCTCGGCACGCGACGTGTATCATCGTCGTGCCATCGTGCCGCACAGGTTCATGCAGCTCTCGGATCGCTTCCTCGTCGGCCAGCTCCAGCTCCGCGGCTTCACGAGCCGCCGAGTCCGTACGAGCGCCGGCCACGTGCACGTGCTGGAGGCCGCCGGCCGCGGCTCGCTGCCGCCGCTCCTCGTGCTCCACGGGTTCTCCGCCGCCGGCCACCTCTACGACGGCGTCATGCTGCGGATGCGCCCGCACGCGCGACGCATCGTCGCGCCCGACATGCTCGGCCACGGCCTCAGCGACATGCCCGCGGCGGGCCTCTGCGAGAGCGCGTGCCGCAGCGCGCTGCTCGAGACGATCGACCGCATCGTCGACGAGCCCTGCATCGTCTTCGGCAACTCGCTCGGCGGCGCGGCCGCGCTCACCCTCGCGATCGACCGCCCCGAGAAGGTGCGCGGCCTCTTCCTCGTCGCCCCCGGCGGCGCGCCGATGGACGCCGCCGAGCTCGGCGCGTTCGTCGATCGTTTCCGCCTGCGCACCCACGACGAGGCGCTCGACTTCGTCGACCGCCTCTTCGCGAAGCCGCACCCGATGCGCCAGGTGCTCGCGTGGGGCACGCGCAAGCAGTTCGGCCGCCCCGGCCTGCGCGACCTGCTCGAGCGCGTGAAGCCCGAGGATCTCCTCTGCCCGCGCGAGCTCGGTCGCCTCCGCATGCCGATCCAGGTCGTCTGGGGCGCCGCCGACCGCATCCTGCACCCGACGCACCTCGACTTCTTCCGCCGGCACCTGCCCGCCCACGCGAAGCTGCAGGTCGTCGAGCACTACGGGCACACGCCGCACATGGATCACCCCGAGGAGCTGCATCGACGGCTGCTCGCGTTCGCTCGGCTCGTGCACGCGCGCACGCCGCAGCGCGAGGTCGTCACGAGCCCGGGCGTCGAGCTCTCGGCTTCGGCCGAACGGCCGGAATTGCCGGGCATTTCGGCCTCCGTCGCTCCTTGACAGCCTCTTCACCGCCCCATAGAAAGCGCGCGCCCATGACGGCCTATCCCTCGACGCTCGTCGAAGCGCTCGACCGCCTGCCGGGCGGCGAGGCGCGCGGCTTCCGGTTCTACGGAGCCGATCGCCAGGAGCGTTACTTCCCGTACGAGGCGATGCGCGCCGAGGCCCACCGTCGGGCCGCGTTCCTCGCCGCGCTGGGCATGCGGAAAGGCGACTGCGTCGCGCTCGTGCTCCCCGAGAACCACGAGTTCGTGCTGAGCTTCCTCGGCGCGAGCGTCGGTGGGTTCGTCCCGGTGCCGATCTTCCCGCGCGCGTCGTTCAAGGGCGCGGATCAGTACGTCGACACGCTCGAGCACATCGTGAAGGCCTCGCACGCGAAGGCCGTCATCTGCATGCAGCAGAACCGCGACATCGTGGATCAGCTGCGCGGCCGCGAGGGGCTCGAGAACCTGCCGATCCTCGACACCGAGACCGGGTTCACCGGGCAGGCGCCGCCCTTCGCGCCGCCGGTCGTCACGCCCGACGATCTCTGCTTCCTCCAGTTCACGAGTGGATCCACCAACCGCCCGAAGGGCGTGATGGTGAAGCACCACAACCTCGTCGCGAACACGACGTCGTTCCTCGGGCCCCACGGCCTGGCGCGCACGCCGGACGACGTCGGGGTCTCGTGGCTGCCGCTCTTCCACGACATGGGCCTGATCGGCTTCGTGCTCGGCACGCTGATCGTCGATCTGCCCGTCGTGCTGATGCCCACGCCGACGTTCGCGCGCATGCCGCGCATGTGGCTCGAGCTCATCACGAAGCACCGCGGCACGATCACGTACGCGCCGAACTTCGCGTACCAGCTCGTCACGAAGCGCTGCAACGAGAAGGACCTCGCGGCGCTCGACCTCTCGAGCCTGCGTGTCGCGGGCTGCGGCGCCGAGCCGATCCGCGCGCGCACGCTGATCGAGTTCGCCGAGAAGTTCCGCCCGGCGGGGTTCAAGAGCCACGCGCTCCTGCCGAGCTACGGCATGGCGGAGAGCTGCCTCGCGATCACGTTCCACCAGCGCAGCACCGAGATGATCGTCGATCGCGTCGACGGCGCGGCGATGAAGAGCGGTCGCGCGACGCCGAGCGCCTCGCCCGACGCGCTCGAGCTCGTCTCGTGCGGCGTGCCCTTCCCGGGCCACGAGCTCGCGATCGTCGACGAGAGCGGCCAGCCAGTCGGCGAGCGCGTCGTCGGTCAGATCCTCAGCAAGGGCCCGAGCGTCACCGAGGGCTACTTCGAGAACCCCGAGGCGAGCGCCGAGTCGTTCAAGCACGGCTGGCTCTGGACCGGGGACCTCGGGTACGTCGCGGATGGCAACGTGTACATCTGCGGGCGCGTGAAGGACCTGATCATCCTGAACGGCGCGAACCACTACCCGCAGGATCTCGAGTGGGCCGTCGGCGAGATCGAGGGCGTGCGCCGCGGGAACGTCGTCGCGTTCAGCGTGATGAAGGACGGCGTCGAGCAGCTCGTGATCGCCGCCGAGGGCAACAGCGGCGACGCCGCGCGCCTGCGCACCGAGATCGCCGAGGCGATCCAGAAGAGCTTCGGCCTCACGCCCGCGCACGTCGCGATCTGCGCGGTGGGCGCGCTGCCCAAGACGTCGAGCGGCAAGGCCCAGCGTCGCAAGACCCGCGCGATGTGGGAGAGCGGCGAGCTCGAAGAGCATCCGGTGTCGGCCTGAGCGGCCGATCGCCTCCGGCCAGATCGAGAGAAGAAGACCGATGAACCGTTCCGAGCTGATCAAGACGTTCCAGCGGATGGCGAGCGAGATCGCCGAGAAGGACTTCAGCCACGTCACCGAGGACGCGAAGATCGCGGCGCTCGGCATCGACTCGCTCGGCATGCTCGAGCTCGTCGGTCAGATGGAGCGCGAGCTCGGCGTGCAGATCCCGGACGAGCAGCTCGTCGGCATCCAGACCGTCCGTCAGCTCCTCGATCTCGTCGAGAAGCGCGCGGTCGCGGCGCGTTGAGCCCAGACCCGTAGCGCCCCAAGCGGCGAGAAAGAGCAGTCGCGATGTCGGACAGCGACCTGAGGGAGAAGCTCCGCGAGATCATCGCCGAGGTGAGCGAGGTCGACGAGATCCCGGACGAGACTCCCTTCAAGGAGCTCGGGATCGACTCGATGATGGCGATCGAGATCGTCGCGGAGGTGGAGCGCACCTTCAAGCTCTCGATCCCCGAGGACGAGCTCAAGAAGATGACGCACTTCACGGCGGTATACGACCTCGTGAAGAGCAAGCTCGCCGCCGCGGCTTGAGCTTGCGGGAGGGGTCTTGGGAAGACCCCTCCCCCCGACCGGCGGAGCCGGATCGGGGCCCCCACCCAAACACTGCGCGCGGGGCCCCAACCCCGCTTGCTCTCGAGCGCCGACGCCGTCGTGAACCGAGGTCGCTTCGTTCCCCACGTGCCGGACGATCGCACCGCGGTCGTCCGGCATCGTGCTCGTGTGGGCTACGTCGACACCGACAAGGCCGGTGTCGTGCACCACACGGTCTATC
This sequence comes from Sandaracinus amylolyticus, assembly GCF_000737325.1. Taxonomy (NCBI): domain Bacteria; kingdom Pseudomonadati; phylum Myxococcota; order Polyangiales; family Sandaracinaceae; genus Sandaracinus; species Sandaracinus amylolyticus. The sequence goes on along the minus strand of NZ_CP011125.1, from coordinate 3,332,572 downwards.
TCGTGTGGATGGAGGCCGGGCGCATCGAGTACCTGCGCGCGCGCGGCGTCGACTATCGACGCTTCGAGGTGGAGCGCGGGCTCGCGATGCCGGTCGTGGAAGCGAACCTCGCGTATCGCTCGCCCGCGCGCTTCGACGACGAGGTCGTGATCGAGACGTGGGTCTCGTCGGTCACGCGCGCGCGGATCGTGTTCGAGGCGCGTGTGCTGCGCGACGGCGAGGTGCTGTGCGAGGGCGCGATCACGACCGCCGTCGTGCACCTCGCCGAAGCACGACCGGTGAGCGTGCCGGAGGAGCTCCGTGATGCGTGCTCGTGAGCTGGTGATCGCGGCGTCGCTCGTCGCGAGCGGATGCACCTGCGCGACGCCTCCGCCTCGCACCGAGATCCCGACGCTGCGCGTGCCGCGCGCGAGCGCACCGCCCACCCTCGATGGTCGCCTCGACGACGCGACCTGGCGCGACGCCGCGCGGACCGAGCGCTTCGTCGACACGATGGACGGCTCGCACGCGCAGCCCGAGGTCACCGCGCGGATGGCGTGGGACGACGACGCGCTCTACGTCGCATTCGAGGTCGACGATGCGCTGCTGCGCTGCGATCTCGAGGGGCACGACGCGCACCTCTGGGAGCAGGACGCGGTCGAGCTGATGATCGATCCCGACGGCGACGGGCGCAGCTACGCGGAGCTGCAGGTCTCGCCGACGCACCTGGTGTTCGACACGTGGTTCGATGCGCGGCGCGTGCCCCAGCCCTTCGGTCACGTGACGTGGTCGAGCGAGCTGCGCTCCGCGGTGTCGACCGACGGCACGCCCAACGACGACGCAGCGGACGACGGATGGACCGCCGAGATCGCGATCCCGTGGAGCGCGTTCGAGCGCCTCGGCACGCCGGCGTCGCGCCCTTCGCGCGGCGACACCTGGCGCATCGCGCTGTACGTGCTCGACGTGCGCGCGCAGGGACAGCTCGGCGTCGGATGGTCCCCGCCGCTCGTCGGCGACTTCCACGTCCCGGACCGCTTCGGACGCGTGACGTTCGAGTGAGGTCGAGCACCGCGCGGGCGTGGATCGGTCCGGCACGCGCGCTGACCGCGCCACGGCGCGCGTCGTGCGAAACCATCGCGGGCGCGGCATGTCTCAGCCGGCATGCGACACGTCCTCTTCCTCGGTCTGACCGCGTGTGCCTCGACGCTCCCTGCCGCGTCGGAGACGGCTGCGTCCACGCAGCCGCCCGCAGAGGAGGCAGCGCCTCCGGCCGACGAGCGAACGACGCAGGCGCGGGGCCTCCGTGCCGACGAGCTCCTCGAAGCGGCGGGGGTCGCGACGTTCCTCGAGGACCACGAGCTGCACGTCGCCGCGGTGGACGAGGCGGCGATCGAGCGCTGGCTGTCGCGGAAGCCGAGCGCGGTGTTCCTCTACACCGAGCGATCGCTGGAGATCGCCGAGGGAGCGAGCTTGCGCGGCGAGTGCCAGCGAGTCGCCGTGTGGGACGACGTCGTGGTGAACCAGCTCTCGATCGTCGTGTCACGGCACGGCGACGAGCGCGTCGTGGTCGACCTCGGACAAGAGAGCGTCTCGGTCGTCGAGCAGCGGCTCGAGCAGCGGCGCTGGCAGGCGAGCGGTGTGCGCCGGCTCCCCGTCGGCGTGATCGCGTGGGACGATGCGCACGTCGCCTACGCCGAGGGCGCGGAGATCCACGAGCTCGCGTGCGTGCCGACGCTCCGCCCCGTCCCGTGCGTCGAGGATCGGTGGGACGGCCCGCGCGGTCACTGCGTCGACCACGCGCTCGTCGTGCGCCCGTGGCGCGCGCCGACGGTGCTCCACGTGGGCGGCGTGATCCCCGGCCACCGAGATCCGATCCCCGAGATCCCCTCGGAAGAGTGCGAGGTCACGTGCGCGCCGAGCGCGTGCGACGAGGCGCTGCGCACCGCGCACCTGCCGCGCGCGCCGCTCTACGCGGAGCAAGATCCGGTGTTGGCGGTATTCCGCACGCAGACTGCCTGTCGCGCGTTCGTGGCATCGCGCGGACCGCGCACGCCGGACGCCGCGACGTGGTGAGCGTGTGATGCGCGCAGGCGGCGATCTCGGTCCGACCCAGCGCCGGCGAGCTCGGTCTCGATGGGTCCGACCCATCGACGCCGACTTCCAGCTCGATCGGCATGGGTCCGACCCATCCACGCCGACTTCCAGCTCGATCTCGATGGGTCCGACCCATCCACGCCGACTTCCAACTCGATCTCGATGGGTCCGACCCATCGCGGGGCGAGCTCGAAGTCGATCTCGATGGGTCCGACCCATCACCCGACGACTTTCGAGTCGATCTCGATGGGTCCGACCCATCACCTCACGACTTTCGAGTCGACCTCCGATGGGTCCGACCCATCACCTGACGACTTTCGAGTCGATCTCGATGGGTCCGACCCATCACCGCCGAGCCTGAACTCGATCTCGATGGGTCCGAGCCATCACCGGCGATACCTGACGGGCCCGACCCAGCACCGGCGATCCGAAGATCGCGCCGGCGTCCTCAAGGCGTGACGGGATCGGCGCTCGCGCCCTCGGGCGCGCGCACGTCGAGCGTGCCGGTGTCCTGGGGCCTTCGCGCCGGCTGCTCGCCCGGATCGAGGATCTCGCGCAGCTGCGCCACGCGACGCCGCAGCGTGACGAGCTCCTCCATCGCGCGCTCGCGCGCCGCTTCGGACTCGCGCAGCTGGTTGTCGAGCGACTCCGCGCGCGCGGTCACCTCGCGTCGCGCGGCGCGCGAGATCTCGAGCTGATCCTCGAGCTGCTCGACGCGCCCGCGCGTCTGCTCGAGCTCGCCCTCGAGCTCCGCGGTGACGCGCTCCGAGTCGATGCGCAGCTCGTCGATGTGCCGCGTCAGGTCGCGCACGCGCGTGAGCTCGGTGTCGAGCTGCCGGCGCTGCGTCAGGAAGGTCTCCTGCATCGTCGCGAGCGCCTCGCGCGTCTCGTCGAGCGACGCGCTGAGCGACTCGCGGTCGCCGATCAGCTGACCGATCTGATCGCCGAGGATGCGGATCTGGCCTTCCGCGGTCGCGAGCTGATCCGCGAGCTGCTGGCGCGTGAGGCGGTTCTGCTCGTAGCGCTCGAGCAGCGCCGCGTGGTCGGCGTCGAGCGCCTCGAGGCGCGCCGCTTCGACCATCAGATCGGCGCGCGCGGCCTGGGCCTCGGTGCGCGCGCGGCTGATCTCGAGCTCCTGCAGCTCGGTCTCGCGGACGAACACGTAGACGAGCGCGCCGAACGCCGCGCCGAGACCGACGAGGAGCGGCACGAGCCACTGCAGCACCGCGCGACGTCGCGCGCGTCGCTCCTCGGGCCGCGTGAGCACCGCGAGCTCTCGCGCGAGCTCTTCCGCGCTCGGCCGCTGATCGGGATCCATCGCGAGCCAGCGCTCGAACGAGGGCGCGAGCCAGCGCAGCTCCTTCGCGCGCGGCAGCGGCGGACGCTCGCGCGCGCGCCGCTCGATGAACGCCTCGATCGCGCCCGCGGGCACGTCCTCTTCCGTGTCGGGCTCGAGCGCGTTGCGCAGCGTGAGCGCGAGCGCGAACACGTCCGCCTTCGGGCCGATCGGTCGCTCGTCGTCGACGTTCGCGTAGTGCGACGCGACCTCGGGCGCGAAGTACACCGGCGTGCCGCCGATCAGCGCTTCGTGCTCCTTCGCCGCGACGCCGAGATCGAGCAGCACCGGGATGCTCTCCTCGTGCTCGCCGTCGGGGCCGAAGCCCTTGATGCGCGCGAGGAACACGTTGTCCGGCTTGATGTCCTGATGCCGGATGCCGTTCGCGTGCAGCGCCGCGAGCGCGCGCGCGAGCGGCTCGAAGATGCGCCGCGCCTCGGCGCGCGCGAGCGGACCGCGCTGCATGCGCTGGTCGAGCGTCTCGCCCTCGTACCACGGCATCACGAACCACAGCCGATCCTCGTGCCAGCCGTGGTCCTTGAACTGCACGACCGACGGGTGGAACACCGCCGCGATCAGCTTGAGCTCGCGCAGCGCGGCCTCGCGCGCCGCGGTCGAGAGCGAGGGCTCGCGCAGCATCTTGAGCGCGACGCGGTGCCCGGGGACGTCGGCGTCGTCCGCCATGTACACGTCGCCGAACGCGCCGATGCCGACGCGCTTCACGACGCGATACCGCGCGCCGATCAGCGTGCCCGGTGGGAGCGCGGCGAGCGACTCGCCCTCGGCGGTGCGCGTCGCGCTCCCCTGCGCGCCCTTCGCGAGCGCGAACGCGTCGACCAGCGGACCGCCGCGCGTGGCGTGCGGATCGGGCGCGTGCGCGCCGAGCAGGTCGAACGCGCGTGCGGTCGCGCGCGCCAGGCGCAGCTCGACGTCGACCAGCGGCTGCTCGACGACGCACGCGATCTCGGCGGGCGAGAGCTCGCGCGCGAAGCGCAGCTCCACGAGCTCGGCATCGTCGCCCGACAGCGAGCGCCGCACGCGCTGCAGCGCGTCGGCGTAGCCGCGCGTCGCGTCGGGCGGATCGCGGAACGCGAGCGCCTCGCGACCGCGCGCGGACACCGGTCGCTGCGCCTCGAGGTCGAGCGCGATGCGCCGCGCGAGGCGGTAGACGTGCGCCTTCGGGCCCGGCTCGCGCACGAGCTCCGACGCGGGCATCGCCGACACGAGACGCCTCAGCTCACGGAACGCGTCCCCGGCGCGCTGCGGGTCACCGAGCCTCAGCGCGAGGTACTGGCGCAGGCCGAGCGCCCACGGTCCGAGCAGGCGTCGACGGAGCGCGTCGGGCGACGTCGCGAGGACGCCCGAGAGCTCGACCGACGCGAGGCTCGCGACCGACGACATCCGCGCCCCACCCTCTTCCCGGCGCGCCTCCGCGTCCTCGCCGCGCCGTCGCACGACCAGCGGCACGACCGTCTCGTCGGGCCCGGGCCGGAGCGGCGATCGCGCCGTGGGGCGGGAGAGCACCCGCAGGAGAGTTACGCGCCCGCGAAAAACACGCAAGAAACCGGTCGGGCTGCGCAGGAGTGTCCTCACCGACGTGGGAGGGCTTACCGCAACGGGACCGAATTGGGCTCCCACCGCACCGTGAGACCTTGTTAGGATGCGAATCGCCCCGGATGACGACTTGGATCATCGCAGGCGTCGCTGGCCTCGTGCTGGCGGCCGTTCTCTTCCTCCTGCTCGGCAGGCGCCGTGACGGAGGCGCGCGCGAGCCTGCTGCCGTCGGCGTGGGCGCGGCGGGGCTCGCCGCGGGCCCGATGCCGCGTCGTCGCGACGCGACGGGCGAGGAGAACGGGACGAAGCTCGCGTCGAGCCCGCCGCCCGGAGCGTCGGCGCACGCGAACGCGAATTCGAACGTCGGCAGCATGGAGATCGAGATCTCCGAGACCGGGCTGCCCGGAGAGATCGAGGAGGACGAGCCCACGGGGCCTCAGCCTCGGATCCTCGTGACCGCGGTCGGCCAGACCGACGCGGGCCGGCGCCGCAAGCACAACGAGGACGCGTACCTCGTGCTGCAGGCGCACTCGCTCTTCGCGATCGCCGACGGCATGGGCGGCTACGCGGCGGGCGAGGTCGCGAGCCAGATGGCGATCGACGTGATCACCGCGTCGTTCGAGACCGGGCACTTCGGCGGCTCGCCGATCCCCGGGCTGCCGCGCCGCGGCGACGAGCTCGTGCGCGCGATCCAGAGCGCGAACGCCGCGATCCTGAAGCAGGCGCGCGCGAACGAGGCCCAGGCGGGCATGGGCACGACGCTCGTCGCGGCGCGCTTCTCGCCGAACCGCAAGCGCGTGTACATCGCGCACGTCGGCGACAGCCGTCTCTATCGACTGCGCGACGGCGAGCTCACGCAGCTCACGACCGATCACACGCTCGGCGCGATGGGCATCCAGGGGCCGAGCGCGAACAAGCTCAGCCGAGCGGTCGGCGTGTTCGACGAGGTCGAGGTCGATCTCAACGTCGACGAGCCGCACAACGGCGACTACTACCTGCTCTGCTCCGACGGGCTGTCGAAGATGGTCCCCGAGGACGACATCGCGAAGCTCATCCGCAGCACGCACGACGATCTCGACGCGGCGGTGCGGAAGCTGATCAGCGATGCCAACGAGCGCGGCGGCAAGGACAACGTCAGCGTGATCCTGATCCGCGTCGACGAGCCGCGCTGAGCTGCCCCGGGGGGCTGAGTTTCCCCGGGGGGCTGTGCGCCCCCCTGTCGACCCCCGAGCTGCGCGCGGGTCCTCAGCCCGCTTGCGATCTCGCGCGCTGCGCCGCGCGTCGAGACGTCGCGCTGAGTTTCCCCGGAGGGCTGTGCGCCCCCCTGTCGACCCCCGAGCTGCGCGCGGGTCCTCAACCCGCTTGCGATCACGCGCTGCGCCGCGTGGCGAGACGTGCCGCGCTGGGTTGCCCCGGGGGGCTGCGCGCCCCCCTGTCGACCCCCGAGCTGCGCGCGGGTGCCCAACCCGCTTGCGATCGCGCGCGCTGGGCGGCGGGTCGAGACCTGCGCCGCGCGCTTCGCGACGAACCAGCCTTCGTCGCGTCGGCGGGCGGGGGTTTCCGGGCGCGTGGTGGTCTGTGATAGCCTCGCATTCGACGCGCGATGTCCGCGCGATTTCACCGCCTCCGACGCGCATCGCGTTGCGATCGTGCCTCGACGGGCAGAGGTGCTTGGCCGTGCCGACGCAAGCTGAGAAGGCCGTCTCGCTGGTCTCGTCGATCGCTGCCCTGCTCGTCGTGACAGGCGCGCTGGCGGGCTGCGGTGGCGGGGGCGGCGACGATGGTGACGACGTGGACGCCGGCACGCGCGACGCGCAGGTCAGCGGCATCGACGGCGGACGACGCGACTCGGGGCCGCCCGTCGATGCGATGGCGCCGCCGTCGTGCGAAGGCGTGAGCTGCGAGCCGTTCGAGTACTGCTTCGAGGGCGAGTGCGCGCCGTACCCGCCGTGCGCGGGCGACGGGACCTGCCGCGCAGGCTCGACCTGCCACGCGCGCTACTGCGTGCCCGACGACGTCGACGTCGACGGTGACGGCTCGCCGGCGGGCGAGGACTGCGACGAGACCGATCCCGAGAAGAGCCCGCTGCTCGACGAGATCTGCGACGGCGACGACGAGGACTGCGACACGAACGTCGACGAAGGCGACCCCGCGGCGATCTGCGAGTACTACCCGGGCGGCGGCGTGTGCATCGACGGCTCGTGCGGATGCCCGAGCGGCACGTTCGATCTCGATCGCACCGTGCCGGGCTGCGAGTGCGCCGCGATGCCCGACCTCGGCCAGGGCGTGACGTGCGAGACCGCGATCGACCTCGGTGACTTCCCCGACTCGCCGGGACGCACGCACGTCGTGACCGGCAACGTGCTGCCCGACGATCGCGTCGTCTGGTACCGCTTCACGGCGACCGACGTCGCCGACACGACCTGCGACAACTTCCACGTGCGCGCGCAGCTGATGACGAACCCCGACGACACGTTCGAGATCACCGTGTCGCGCGGGAGCTGCGGCGGCGTCGCGTGCCCCGGGCCGGCCACGCCGACGATCGACTACTCGTGGGCGACCGACTTCCGCGGCGACGTGGGAGGCGTGGTGTCCGGGCAGTGCCCGTGCTGGGCGTCGCCCACGGCGCCGAGCGATGCGGCCGCGCACTGCACCGACGACACCGCGACGTTCTTCGTGCGCGTGCGGCGTCGCCCCGGCGCTGCGCTCAGCTGCGCGACCTACGCGCTCGAGATCTCGAACGGGATGTACGACAGCTGAGCGCTCGCTCAGGGCAGGTCGACGGTCAGCGCGCCGCCGAACGTCCACGCGCTCTCGGAGAGCGAGCTCGTCGCGGGCAGGCCGAAGTACCAGCCGTGATGGACGCGCGCTTCGACGGCGACGCCGGTCACGATCGTGACGCCGATGCCACCGCCGATGCCCGCCGACCACGCGTCGACGAGGCCGTCGCCGCGGCTCGGCAGCTGGAGCCGCGAGCCGGTGATCTCGAGGTGCGGCACGAACCCGAGCTCCGGTAGATCGGGGCGCAGCGTGAGCAACACGCCGCCGCCGAACGCCGGCGCGTCGCTCATGCCGCCATCGGCGAACGCGACCTGGAGGAAGCCGCCGGCCGCGAGCGGTCCCGCGACGTTGAACGCGACCTCGGCGCGCACCAGCGGGCGGAACGCGAGCGACCCTGCGTCGTCGCCCGCGAGGGCGCCGCCGCTCACGGAGACGTGACCGCTCTCGGGATCGACCTCGGGCGCGTCCTCGGCGTGCGCCGCGCATGGGACCGCGATCCCGACGAGCGCGGCGCCGAGCACGGCGCTCCACCTGGACGTACTGCGGCCCATGTGGGCGCGAGCCTTACCACGCGTGCCCACGACCTGCAAAAGCGCACTACGCTGCGCGCATGGCGATCACGGTCGAGCGCGGTGACATCACCGAGGTCGAGGTCGAGGCCATCGTCAACGCAGCGAACGAGACGCTGCTCGGCGGCGGCGGCGTGGACGGAGCGATCCATCGCGCCGCCGGGCGCGAGCTGCTCGACGCGTGTCGCGCGCTGCCGATCGTCGAGCCGCCGCGCGTGCGGTGCCCGGTCGGCGAGGCACGCATCACACCGGCGTTCGGCAAGCTGCGCGCGACGTGGGTGATCCACGCGGTCGGGCCGCGCTATCGCGGCGTGTCGGAGGACGCGCGACTGCTCGCGTCGGCGTTCCGCTCGTCGCTCGCGCTCGCCGAGGCGAACGAGGCGAAGAGCGTCGCGCTGCCCGCGATCTCGTGTGGCGTGTTCGGGTATCCGATCGACGCAGCGGCGCGCATCGCGATCGGCGTCGCGCGCGAGCGCGCGTGGCGCATCGACGCGATCCGCTTCGTGCTCTTCAGCGACGACGTGCTCCGCGCCTTCCAGGACGCGCTCGCGAAGAGCGCCCCCTAGGAAGGGCCGAGGCCCTGCGCGCGCGCCGCTGCCCCCCGACCCCGGCGCGCGCGCAGGACTCCGGGGATAGCGCACTGCGTCGTAGCCGTCGCTCGCCCGACCGGGTGATCCCCGCGTCAGGGTCGCCGCATGCGTGGGCGCGCGACGGTCTCGTCGAGCGTGTCCGACCAGCCGTCGTAGTGGATCCGCGCACTTCCGTCGTCGTAGGTCTGGAGCACGGTCGCGCGATACCAGGTGCCGTTCCACTCGACCCAGACCGGCGCGCCGACGCTGAGCGCGTCGCTCGGCGCGAGCGCGGTGCCGGGCGTGGTGTACGCGCCGGGCACCGACGCCGGCGCGTCGCTCCCTCTCACGAGCACGATCACCGCCGCGATCGCGACTGCGAGCAGCGCGAGCAGCACGAGCACCGCGCGCCCTGCGCCCTTCCCCGCGCGCGGGCCCGGCGGCGTCGCGCCGCGCGGCAGGATGCGCATCGGCCCGACGTCCTCGTCCCACGAGCTCGACCAACCGTCGTAGTGGATGCGCCACTCGCGCGGGCCGACGACACCGACGACCGTCGCGTCCCACCACGAGCCGCGCCACTCGACGATCACCTTCTCGCCCGCGCGATACGCGCTGTGCGGTGCGTCGATGATCTCGCCCTTCCGCGCGCGCTCCGCATCGGCGAGCGCGCGGTCGCGCGCCTCGCTCGCGGCGTCGCGCTCGGCGCGCAGCGCTTCGACCTCGCGCTCGAGCGCCTCGTTGCGATGACGGAGCGCGTCGCGATCGTCGCGGAACGACATGCGCTGCGATCCTACTCCGATCGCGCGGCGCGGAAGAGGACGCGCTCGAACGGGAAGAAGAACGGTCGCTCGTCGGGCAGGCGCGCGCGGAGGAGCTCGCGATATCGCGCTTCGAACGGCGCGTGGAGCTCGCTCGGGAGGCGCGCGAAGTACGCCGTGAGCAGCGTGCCGCGCGTCCAGTCCGCGACCGCGTCGCGCGTGTCGAGCACGTGCGGATGGACCTGTCTCCGCACGTGCACGTCGACGAGACCGAGCGTGTGGAGCGCGCGCGCGTAGTCGGCGATCTCGAGCACCGGCGAGACGCGCGTCCATCCGGCGAGCGCGTCGCGGAACGGAGGCTCGAGCGCGACCTCGGCGGCGACGGTGTGGGAGGGATGACGTTCGTTCGCGGGCACCTGCACCGCGAGCTGTCCACCGGGCGCGAGGAACGACGCGAGCCGCGCGAGGAGCGCGGGATGATCGTCGACCCAGTGGAGCGCGGCGTTGGAGAAGATCAGGTCGAGCGGCGCGTCGGGCGTGAACGACTCGATCGAGCCACGCGCGAACGAGAGCCCGGGCGCGAGGTGCGCCGCGCTCTTCGCGAGCATCGTCTCGCTCGAGTCGATGCCGAGCGTCGTCGCAGCCGCGAGCGTGTCGTGCAGCACGCGCGTGAGCTCGCCGGTGCCGCACCCGAGATCGACGGCGCGCATCGCCGCGCGCGGACGTACGAGCGCGAGCAGATCGTGGAACGGCTGCGCGCGCTCGCGCGCGAAGCGCGCGTAGAGGTCGGGGCGCCACTCGCTCGTCATCGCGCGCCCTCGATCGGCCAGAGCCACGCCGCGCCGCGCACGCCGCTCGAGTCGCCGTGCTGCGGAGGCACGATGCGCGTCGTGACCACGTCGCTGAACACCCACGCGGGCAGGCGCGCGGGCAGGTCGCGATAGAGCTGCGCGATCGACCCCACGCCGCCCCCAAGCACGATCACGTCGGGATCGACGAGGTCGATCACGATCGCGAGCGAGCGCGCGAGGCGATCGACGTAGCGCGCGAGCGTGGCGACGCACGCGGGATCGCCGGCGTCGGCGCGCGCCGCGATCGTCGGCCCGTCGATTCTCTCGCCGGTGTGCGCACGGTGATCCTCGGCGAGCGCGGGCCCCGAGCACCACGTCTCGACGCAGCCGTGACGCCCGCAGTAACACGCGCGGCCGGGGCGCTCGTCGTCGCGCGGCCAGGGCAGCGGTGTGTGGCCCCACTCGCCGGCGACGCCGTGGCGACCATTCAGCACGTCGCCGCGCACCACGACGCCACCGCCGACGCCGGTGCCGAGGATCACGCCGAAGACGATCTCCGCGCCCGCGGCCGCTCCGTCGCTCGCTTCCGAGAGAGCGAAGCAGTTCGCGTCGTTCGCGATGCGCAGCGGACGACCGAGCGCGACCGAGAGATCGCGATCGAGCGGGCGGCCGTTGAGGCACACCGTGTTCGAGTTGCGGAGGAGCCCGGTCGCGGGCGAGAGCGCGCCCGGCGTGCCCACGCCGACGCTCGCACCCGCGCAGCCCGCGTCGCGCTCGACCGTGCGCACGAGCTCCGCGATCGCGCCGATGATCGCGTCGTACCCCTCGCGCGCCGGCGTCGCGACGCGCCGGCGGACGGCGATGGTCCCGTCGTCCGCGAGCGCGATCGCTTCGATCTTCGTCCCGCCGAGGTCGACCCCGATCCGCATGGCGCAACGGTAGCCGGCTCAGGGCTCGTCGTCGCCGTCGTCGTCGTCGTCGAGCTGCGCCCAGCGCGCTTCGAGCAGCGCGGCGCGCCGCTCGAGGCGCTCGGCCCACCACGGCTCGCCGAGCTTCTCGGTCTCCGCCGCGACGCCGTCCGCCATCTCGCGCTCGAGCTCTTCGAACCGCGCGACGAACGTGCCGCCCTCGTCGCCCTCGATCTCGAGGTCCGACGTGTCGCTGCGGAAGTCCGCGAGGTGCGCGCGCAGCTCGAAGAGCGCAGCCGCCGCGTGATCGAGATCGGCGCGGGCGATCGCCGAGCGGAAGCGGCCGCGCGCGAGCGTGAGGAACGCATCGATCGCGTCCTCCCAGCGCGTGAGCCACGTCCACAGCACGTCGAGCACGCGGCCCGAGAGCTCGAACACGCGCTCGCCGTCGCCGAGGTCCTCGTTCACCTCGATCGCGCGCACCAGGGCCTCGTGCGCGCGGCGGTGTGCCTCGTCGAGCGTCTCGCTCGTCGCGTCGCCCGACTCGAAGAGCGCGTCGGCCTCGGCCTGCCAGAGATCCGCGATCCGCTCCCAGATCTCGTCCTCGCGGCGGCGGCCGTCGGGCACGCGATCGTAGAGCGCGAGCGCGCGCCGCAGCCACGCCTCGCCGACCTCGGGATCGCTGGTGCGCAGCGCGACGGCGATCGCGCGCTCGGCCTGCTCCTCGGCCTGCATCGGATCGCTCGGCTCGGGGAGATCCTGCGCCGGGAGCTGCACCCGACCGCCGGGACGGAAGCCGCTGCGCGCCGCGCGTCCCGCGGCGGCGAGACGGCCGGTCTGCTTCGCGAGCATCGCGCAGCGCTCGATCGCGCGCACCCAGCGCTCGTGATCGCGCGCCTCGAAGTACGTCGCGAGCTCCTCGAAGAGCGCGAGCGCGCCCGCGAGATCGCCCTCGAGCTCGAGCGCGCCGGCGAGGATCTCCTTCGCCTCCATCGCGAGCGCGCGATCCTCCGAGGTGATCGCGTGCTCGAGCCAGCGGCGCGCGAGCGCGATCGTGCCGCGCTCGATCTCGCGGTCTCCACCGCTGCCCGACGAGCACAGCGCGCTGCGATCGACGAGCGCAGCCACGAGGTCGAGCGTGTCCTCGTCGGGCGCGACGAGCGCTCCGTCGACCCCGAGCCGCGATGCCGAGAGAATCTCGGCGTCGCTCGGGGGGAGCAGCGGATCCGCGACGAGCGCCGCGATCACGCGCGCGTCGGCGTCGTCGGTGATCGACGCGCGCAGCCGCGCGAGGCGCGCGCCGCGCGCCGCCTCGGACCACGGCGCCTCATCGAGGAGCTCGCGCACGCGCGCGGCGTCGACGGGATGCATCGCCTCGAGCGCGTCGGGGCGCAGCGCCGCGAGCACGTCGAGCATCTGCTCGTGCGCGGTCACGCGCGCACGCAGCGCGAGCTTCTCCGCGTCGCGCGCGAGCGCGAGATCGGCGAGCCGATCGAGCAGCATCAGCACGCGCCCGCCGTCCTCGAGCAGCGCGGGCCGCGGCAGCGGATCGCTCGCGAGCGCGGCGCGGGCGGCGAGGGCCTCGCCGACGCGATCGACGAGCGCCTCGAGCGTCGCGACCGTGGGCTCGCGGAGCCGCGACTCGAGCTCCGCCTCGAGCGCCTCGTCCCACGGGAAGAAGAGCGTCGACGCGATGTCCCACGCGAGCAAGCGCCCCTCGCGCTCGGGGTGCCCCGCGACGCGCGGCGCGAGCTCCGCGACGAGCGTGCGCACCGGCGCGACCTCGAGCCATCCCGTCAGCTCGTCGAGCAGGCGATCGATCTCGACGTCGGGCAGCCCGCCGTCGCGCACCAGCGCGTGGTAGTCGCGCACCGCCTGGCGCGCCTCGCCGAGCTCGCGCGCGGCGAACGCCCAGCTCGCGCGCTGCCTCAGCCACTCGAAGCGCTGCGTGGGGCGCGCGCCGAGGTACCCGAGCGGCAGCTCCGACGCGGCGAGCATCGACGCGCCGTGCGCGTACCAGCCGAGCTCGACGAACGCGCGCGACAGCGCGATCGCGCGCTCCACCTCGAGCTCCAGCGCGCGGCGGACGTCCTCCGGGAAGCGCACCGCGCGCCGCAGCGCGGGCAGCGTGCGATCGACGCGCTCGCGGAACCCGAGCAGCGCGTGCACGCGCGGGCGCTCGACGTGGCGCACGCCGAGCCCGCCTCCGCGCACGCCACCGAACCCCGCGCCGAGCTCGCTCTCGGCGCGCACCAGCGCTTCGATCCCGTCGAGCGCCTGCCCCGACTCGAGCGCGCGATCGGCCTCGCGGAGCGCGGCATCGACCACCTCGTCGGGCGCCGCCCCCGCACGGAACGACGCGAGCGCCTCGTCCAGCGTGCTCGCCATGAGGCGCGCGCTCTAGCACCTCGCGCGGGCGGGGGCGAGAAGCGAGGCCCTCAGCGCACCAGCGCGTCGACGACCGGGTAGAGCTGCTTGTTCTCCGTCGCCATGCGGCGTCGCAACATCTCGAACGTCTCCAGCGTGGAGACCACGAACGCGCGCGGCTCGATCGAGATCGCGTGCGCGCTGGACCAGCGCGCCTCGTACGCGTCGAATCCCTCGTACACGGGACCGAGCTCGCGGACGAGACGCTCGGCGAGCTGGCGCACCTGCGGATCGTCGTGGCGCAGCAGCTCGGGATAGAGCGCGTCGTTCTCCATCGCGGCGTGAACCCGCAGCTTCCCCGCGAAGCGCGCGACGAGGCGCCGGCAGACCGACGCGTCCTGCTCGAGCACCTCGACCCGGAGATGCGTGCCGATCTCCACCGCGAGCTCCTGGAGCTCCTGGTGCTGCCGCCGGAACTGATCGCTTCGTCGCATCGCTCGGCTCCCCTCGAGCGACCTACGAGCGAGCCGGCGCGGTGGATCGCGGATGGCGCGGATCACCTGCGAAACGAGGGCGAAAACGCGACATGTAGCGGTCGTTCGCACCCGTTGACAGCGATCGATCGCGCGAAGAATCTCGCCCGCATGACCCTGGGGGACGCGCTCGCGGCGCCGGTCGATCCGGCGCGCGAGAGGACTGGGATCCGCATCGAGATCGAAGCGTGGCCGCGCGTGCGGCTCACGTGGCCCGCGGGTGTCCGTCACGACGCGGAGGTCGCGGACGCGCTGCGCGCGCTCGAGGCGATCGCGCAGCGGGGTCGGCCCTTCGTGCTGCTCGTCGACGCGCGCGACGCGCGGCCGCCGACGCGGGTGCAGCTCGGGATGATCCTCGACGCGATGCGCCGCATCGGTCCCGACGCGCGCTGCCTCGCGCACGCGGTGGTGACGCGCTCGATCCCGGTGCGCGCGTTCGTCGACTCGCTGCGCTGGATGCGCCTCACGCCGTCGGCGTGGGCGTACTTCGACGACGAGGCGAGCGCGATCGCGTGGCTCGATCGCGAGCTCCCGCACCGTCGCAGCGATCGTCCGAGCGCGTGATCAGCCGCCGGCTTTCTTGCCGAGCACCGAGTTGCGCCAGCCGTAGGCGAAGTAGAGCGCGAGACCGATCACGAGCCACACCGCGAAGCGCTCCCACGCCGACGCAGGCAGGCCCGCCATCGTCCAGAGGCACGCGACCGCGCCGAGCGGCGCGACCACCCACACGAACGGCACGCGGAACGGGCGCGGTCGGCTCGGGTCGACGACGCGCAGCACCATCACGCCGATGCACACGAGCAGGAACGCGAAGAGCGTTCCGATGTTCGTGAGGTCGTACGTCGCGTCGTCGTCGGCGACGAGCGCGCCCACGCCGACGAGCAGGCCGGTGAGGATCGTGAGCGTCCACGGCGTCTTGTACTTCGGGTGCACGCTGGCCATGCGCTTCGGGAGCAGCCCGTCGCGCGCCATCGCGAGCAGGATGCGCGGCTGGCCGTACTGGAAGACGAGCAGCACCGCGCTCAGCGAGATCACCGCGCCCGCCGCGACGAGCCACTGCACGACCGGAAGGCCCGCGGTCTCGAGCGCGTGCGCGAGCGGATCGGACACGCGCATCGAGTCCCATGGCGCGAGGCCCGTCATCACCGCGCCGACGACCACGTAGATCACGGTGCAGATCGCGAGGCCGGCGAGGATGCCGATCGGCATGTTGCGCTGCGGGTCCTTCGTCTCCTCGGCCGCAGTGGAGATCGCGTCGAAGCCGATGTACGCGAAGAACACGATCGCGGCGCCCTGGTGAATGCCGGTCCAGCCGTTCGGCGCGAAGGGCGTGTAGTGCGCGGGATCGACGTGCATCGCGCCGACGAACACGAACAGCGCGAGCACGACGAGCTTCACGATCACCATGACCGTGTTGGCGCGCGCGCTCTCCTTCACGCCGATCAGCAGCAGCCACGTCACGACGCCGACGATCAGGAACGCGGGGAGGTTGATCAGGATCGGGATGCCCGCGACGTGCGGCGCGGTCTCGAGCAGCGCGCGCACCTCGGGGTGGCTGCTCGCGGCGACGTCGAAGTAACCGTGGATGAGCCAGCCGGGCATGTGGATGCCGAAGCCCGAGAGCATCGAGTCGAGATATCCGGCCCACGCGATCGCGACGGCGACGTTGCCGACCGCGTACTCGAGGATGAGATCCCACCCGATGATCCACGCGACGAGCTCGCCGAGCGTCGCGTAGGCGTACGCGTACGCGCTGCCCGCCTGCGGGATCATCGACGCGAGCTCCGCGTAGCAGAGCGCCGCGAGGCCGCAGACGACGCCGAGCAGGACGAACGACACGACGACCGCGGGGCCCGCGCCGTACCGCACGACCTCGCCGGTCTCGCGCACCTCGCCCGCGACGGCGGTGCCGATCGAGCTGAAGATGCCCGCGCCGATCACCGCGCCGATCGCGAGGAAGATCAGATCGCGCGCGCCGAGCGCGCGATGCAGCGAGTGCGGGGAGTCGCCGGGCTCGAGGTCGGCGATCGGCTTGCGCGAGAGAAGACGCCTGAGCATCGAGCCGCGCAGGATAGCCGAAAGAGTATCCAAGTCGGCTCGCCCACTCCGGGCCCTCCCGTCCGCGTGCTCCGCACGCTCCCCTTGCGGGCCCTGCGCGAGCGAGCACTCCAGCTGCCCCGAGTGCGCTGACGTACGGGTGAGCACGGTCACGCGCGCGAAGGAGGACGTGCGGACCTGCCGTCGCGGGAGGACGCCATGCCCGCCGGACCGCACGACGCGGCGAGCGAGGTCCTCGCGCGCACGCGGCAGCTGACGCGTCGCTACGCGCCGCCCGAGGGCGCGACGGCACGACAGCGCGTCGCTGGACGCGCTCGATCGCGATCTCGTGCGGCACATCTCGCTCGAGGACGACGTGCTCTTCCCGATGCTCGCCGATTGACGCGAGCCGCGAGGTCGTGCGCACTCTCCGCGCATGCGCGCCGTGATCGCGATCTCGATGTTCCTCGTCGCGTGCTCCGCGTCGTCGGGCCCGTGCGAGGGGGATGTGTGCGAGTGCCGTGGCGGCGAGCGCTGCGACTACGCCTGCGGTGTTCCAGGGTGCTCGGGCCTCTGCCAGTCGCTGTCGGACTGCGACGGTCGCTGCGGCGATGCGTGCGATCTGACGTGCGCGGACGTGTCGACGTGCACGCTCACCTGCGACGACGCGTGCGTCGTGACCTGCGAGCGCCTCTCGACGTGCGACGTCGAGTGCGGCGCGGACTGCGACGTCGTGTGCGAGGACGCGAGCACGTGCCGCGTGCGCATGATCTCGGGCGTCGCGCGCTGCGCGCGGGTGAGCGAGTGCGACGTCGCGTGCATCACGCCGGCGGGCGACGTCGACGCGACGGATTGCGGCGGCGGCGTCTTCGGCTGCGGCGAGTGCGCGGTGCCCTGATCGGCGCGCGACCCGCGGACGGGCCAACGTCGCGCCCGCCGCGCCGCGGTGCCCGCTCCGCCGTGCCGCTGC
Organism: Sandaracinus amylolyticus; assembly: GCF_000737325.1. Lineage (NCBI taxonomy): Bacteria > Pseudomonadati > Myxococcota > Polyangiales > Sandaracinaceae > Sandaracinus > Sandaracinus amylolyticus. Next base: position 3,315,326 of record NZ_CP011125.1, on the reverse strand, counting down.
GCCCACTCCGCCGCGCGCGTCGCGCCGCCGCTCAACACCAACCCCGCCGTCGAAGAGCAAGCGGGGCTGGGGCCCCGCGCGCAGCGCGAAGCGGCCGGGGGTCGAGGGGGGGCGGAGCCCCCTGGGAAACTAGTCCTCGAGACCGAGAAATGCGCGGGTGCGCGAATCCTTGGGGCTCGCGAGCACCTCGCCGGGCGCGCCGTCTTCGATGACGTTCCCCTCGTACAGCACGAGCGCGCGATCGCAGAGCTTCTCCGCGAAGCGCATCTCGTGGGTGACGATCACGAGCGTGAGCTTCGCTTCCTCGGTGAGCTGATCGAGGAGCTCGACGAGATCGCCGACACGCTGGGGATCGAGCGCCGACGTCGGCTCGTCCATGAAGAGCACCTTCGGGTCCATCGCGAGCGCGCGTGCGATCGCGCAGCGCTGCTGCTCGCCGCCCGACATGCTGCGCGGCATCGCGCTCTCGCGGTGCGACAGCCCCACCTTCGCGAGCAGCTCGCTCGCGCGCGCCCTCGCTTTCTCGGGCGCATCGCCGCGCACGTGGATCGGCGCCTCGCACACGTTCTCCAGCGCCGTGCGGTGCGGGAACAGGTGCCACTGCTGGAACACCATGCCCGCCTGCGCGTGCAGCACCTTCAGCGGGGCCGCGTTCTTGCGCAGCGTGCCCGGCGCGAGGTGCGCATCGGCGACCCGCACGCTCCCGCCTTCGAACGGCTCGAGCCCGATCATGCAGCGCAGCATCGTCGACTTGCCGCCGCCGCTCGGCCCGACGAGCGCGACCGCCTGCCCCGCCGCGATCTCGAACGAGATCTCGCGCAAGACCGTGCGCTCGCCGTAGCGCTTCACGATCTTCGTCACCTCGATCACGGGCGCGCTCATCGCGACTCCTGCCTCGCGAGCTTCTGCTCGAGGTGCTGCGACAGACGCGAGAGCGGATAGCTCATCGCCATGTAGAACGCGGCGCAGAGGAGCCCGGGCAGGAGCCAGCTGCGCACGTCGATCGCGGTGATCGTCATCCGCTTCGTCAGCTCGACCACCGTGATCACCGACACGAGCGAGCTGTCCTTCAGCAGCGCGATGAAGTCGTTGGTCACGCCGGGGAGCGCGATGCGGAACGCCTGCGGCACCACGACGCGCCGCAATGCGAGCATCGTGCCCATGCCGAGCACCTTCGCGGCCTCCATCTGGCCCGGCGGGATCGCCTGGATGCCGGCGCGATAGATCTCCGCTTCGTACGCCGCGTAGTTGAGCCCGAGGCCGACCACCGCCGCGACCAGCGCGTCCGACTCGATACCCGCGTGCCAGCCGAGCGCCTGGCGCACCGCGGGCATGATCCCGAAGTAGAGCAGGTAGAGCTGCAGCAGCACCGGCGTGCCGCGGAAGAGCTCGACGTAGAACGTCGCGGGCACCGCGAGCGCGCGCGGCCCGTACATGCGCGCGAGCGCGAGCAGCAGCCCGAGCCCGATCGCGAGCACCATCGCGGACGCGCTCACGAGCAGCGTGACGATCGCGCCCTGCAGGAAGAGCCACACGTGGTGCAGCGAGAAGTGCGCGTGGCCGTGCACGCGCAACATCGCGCGCGTGTCGTCGTCGGTCCACGTCGCGAGGCGCGCCTGGCGCTCGTGGTCGATCTCCCAGCGCGAGAGGATGCGGCGCAGCTCGCCGCTCTCGGCGAGGCGCGCGATCGCGCGATCGATCGCGTCGCGCAGATCGCCCTCGCCCTGACGCGCCGCGACCGCGTAGAACCCCTCGCCGCTGTCCTCGACCAGGCGCAGCGAGGGCCGCACGAGCCCGTATCGCGACGCGATGATGTCGTCGAGCAGCACCGCGTCGAGGCGCCCGCCCTCGAGATCCGCGTAGGGCTCTTCCACGCCCTCGTACGCGACGACCTCGACGCCCGCCGCGTTGAGCATGTCCCACGAGAACGAGTTCGCGAGCGTGCCCACGCGACGTCCGCGCAAGGACTCGAGGCTCGTCACGCTCGTGTCCTCGGCGCGCGCGACGAGCTGCGCCGCGAACACGAAGTACGGGCGCGTGAAGAGCACGCTGTCGGCGCGCGCGGGCGTGACCTCGAGCCCGTTCATCGCGACGTCGAACGAGCCGCGCTCGAGCGAGGGCACGAGGTTCGACCAGTCGTTCTGGACGAACTGCGCGCGCACGCCCATCTCGCGCGCGATCGCGTCCGCGAGCTCGACCTCGAACCCGATCAGCGTGCCCGGGCGCGCGGGATCCTCGAACACGTAGGGCTCGCCGCCCTGCACGTCGCCGCCCCAGCGCAGCACGCCGGTGCGCCGCACGCGCTCGAGCCCCGACTCGCTCGGCTCGTCGCACGACGCGAGCAGCGCCGCGATCAGCGCCAGCCCGAGGAACGCCGGAGATCGCCGCATCGTGGCGCGAGAGGTATCGCAGTCCTCCGGCGCTGGGAAGAGGCCAGGGGCGGCTATAGGACGGGCCCAGGAGGCGACGAACGATGATCACCGTCCACGGCAACCCGCACAGCACCTGCACGCGCAAGGTCCTCACGACGCTCGAGGAGAAGGGCGCGAAGTACGATCTGCGCGTCGTCGATCTCGCGACGAAGCAGCAGAAGTCGAGCGAGCACCTCGCGCGTCAGCCGTTCGGCGTCGTGCCGGTGCTCGATCACGACGGCTTCGAGCTGTACGAGTCGCGCGCGATCGTGCGCTACCTCGACCGCGCGCTCCCCGGCGTGTCGCTCACGCCGAGCGACGTGCGCGACTACGCGCGGATGGAGCAGTTCATCTCGATCGAGCAGTCGTACTTCAGCGGCCCGACGATCCAGCTGCTCTACCAGGCGCGCGGAGGTCAGCCCGACGCGAAGATCGTCGACGAGAACCGCGCGAAGCTCGCGCACACCGCGGACGTCCTCGAGCGCCGGCTCGGCGAAGCGAAGTACGTCGGCGGCGCGTCGTTCTCGCTCGGCGACATCTCGTTCATGCCGTACTTCGCGCTGCTCGAGCGTCTCGGGCACGGCGACATCGCGTCGTCGCGCAAGAACGTGTCGCGCTGGTGGACGGACGTGTCGGCGCGCGAGAGCTGGAAGAAGGTGAGCGGCTGATCGCGCAGCGTCTTCGGGTCTCCCATCGCGACAGCGCGCGGTGTTACCATCGCGCGCTCTTCACCCGAACGAAACAGGGGGATTCTCGATGACGCTGAACATCGCCACGCTGCTTCGCGAGAGCGCCAAGCGGTACGAGGCCAAGCCCGCGATGGTGCTGGGCGACGTCACCCTTCCGTACGCGATGCTGCACGGGATGGTGCAGCGCTTCGCGGGCGGCCTCGCGAAGCTCGGCGTGCACCGCGGGCAGCACGTCGCGCTGATGCTGCCGAACGTGCCGCACTTCACGATCGCGTACTACGGCGGTCACTACGCGGGCACGCCGATCGTGCCGCTCAACGTGCTGCTGACCGCCGACGAGATCGCGTACCACCTCGACGACTCGGACGCGGTCGCGCTCGTCGTGTGGGAGGGCTTCCTGCCGCAGGCGCAGGCCGCGTTCGCGCGCACCGACGCGTGCAAGCACCTCATCGTGTGCAAGGCGGATCGCACCGACCTCTCGGCGCCCGAGGGCGCGGTCAACTTCACGGCGCTCGTCACCGGAAGCGATCCCGTCACCGACGTCGCGGCGACGATGCCCGACGACACCGCGGTCATCCTCTACACGTCGGGCACGACCGGCCGTCCGAAGGGCGCGGAGCTCACGCACTTCAACCTGTTCTTCAACGCGCACTTCGTCCGTACGCAGCTCTTGCCGATCACGCACGAGACGATCGCGCTCGGCGTGCTGCCGCTCTTCCACTCGTTCGGGCAGACGTGCATCCAGAACGCGACGCTCGCCGCGGGCGGCACCGTCGTGCTGATGCCGCGCTTCGATCCCGACGGCGCGATGCAGATCATGCAGAAGCACCGCGTGAACCTCTTCGCCGGCGTGCCGACGATGTTCTTCGCGCTGCTGCACCACCCCGAGTCGGCGAAGTACGACCTCGCGTCGCTGCGCCACTGCATCTCGGGCGGATCGGCGATGCCGGTCGAGGTGATGAAGGCGTTCGATCAGAAGTACGGCGTGAACACGCTCGAGGGCTACGGCCTCAGCGAGACGTCGCCGGTCGCGTCGTTCAACACGCTCGACAAGCCGAAGAAGGCGGGCTCGATCGGCGTGCCGATCTGGGGCTGCGAGTTCCGCCTCGAGGACGATCAGGGCAACGTCGTGACCGAGAACGACAAGCCCGGCGAGATCTGCATCAAGGGCCACAACGTCATGAAGGGGTACTGGAAGCGCCCCGAGGCGACGGCCGAGGCGATCAAGGACGGCTGGTTCCACTCGGGCGACGTCGCGACGCGCGACGCGGACGGCTACTACTTCATCGTCGATCGCAAGAAGGACATGATCATCCGCGGCGGGTTCAACGTGTACCCGCGCGAGATCGAAGAGGTCCTGTACGCGCACCCCGCGGTCGCCGAGGCCGCGGTGATCGGCATCCCGCACGCGAGCCACGGCGAAGAAGTGAAGGCCGTGATCGCGAAGAAGCCGGGCCACGAAGCGGTCGGCGCCGAGGACATCATCGCGTACTGCAAGGAGCGGCTCGCGGCGTACAAGTACCCGCGCGTCGTCGAGTTCCGCGACGCGCTGCCGAAGGGCCCGACGGGCAAGATCCTGAAGCGCGAGCTCCGCGCCTGAGGGAGCTCAGGGACACGCGCCGTCGTCGGGGGGCGGCGGCGCGTACGGCAGCGTGACGTTCGCCGTGATGATCCAATCGGACGGCGCGGGCGGCAGCCCGAACGGCGTGTCGCTGTAGAAGACGTCGTCCGCGATCGTCAGGCTGCGCGTCGTGGTCGGGCTCACGATCGCGATGCCGTTCGTGCCGGTGTAGTGGAGCGTGCTCCGGACGATCCACGCGTGATCGATCGCGTCGCCGGGCTCGTTGCCGAGCATGAAGCCGGTGCCGACGAGCGTGCTGTCGCCGAGGTACGCGAGCGACGAGACGCCGTGCACCCGCCAGTTGTGCTTGCCGGGGTTGGTCAGCGTCGAGCGCGCGACGACCGCGCGCTCGACCTCGTGGAAGCGCACGGTCGCCTCGGGGCCGGCCGAGCGCAGCACGCTGTGCGCGACGATCACGTCCTCGCTGTGCAGCGGCGCGATGAGCCCGGTGAAGAGCGCGTAGCGCGCCGCGATCACGTCGGCGCCGACGATCGCGATGCGGCGGCCGTGCAGGAAGAACGCGGTGTCGCTCGAGCGCACGTCCACGCACTCGATCGTCACGTCGCTGACCATCAGATGCTCCTGCGGCGCGCGCGACGGTGCGTTGAAGTCGATCGGCAGCGCGATCTGGATCGTGTCGAACGTCCCTCCGGCGATGCGGATCCGCTGCTGGCTCCACGCGATCGTGAGCGCCTCGATCGAGGCGTCGGCGTCGAGGAGCACCTCCACGTCGGAGCCTCGGACCGTGTAGAAGCCGGCGTGGTCGCCGTGCACGCGGACGGTCACGTTCGAGAAGCCGTCGAGCGCGGCGCGCAGCTCCGAGTCGGTGTCGACGTCGATCACGGTCGTCGTGATCGGGAGCGCCGGCCACGCGAGCGTCGCGAGCTCGGTCGGGAGCGCACCGAGATCGCGCGTCGCGCACGCGCAGGTCGGCTGACCCGCGTCGGGCTCGCTCGTCCCTGCGTCGACGCCCGCGTCGAGCGCTGCATCGAGACCGGCGTCTGCGCTCGCGTCCTCGCCCGCATCGACGTCGCCGGATGGACCGGCGTCGGTGTCCTCGCACGACTCGGGCGCGGACGACGTGACGAGACCGGCGCCGAGATCCGCGCAGCCAGCGCTGACGAGAGCGACGAGGACCGCGAGCGTGCGACGCACGACGCGGACCGACGCGAACGATCGAGGGCTCGACATGCGGCGCCATGTCGGCGCGTGTCGGTGCCGCTCAACGCTCCACGACGTGTCGACGCCGAGCGCGCGCGCTCAGGGCGCGTCGAGCGCCGTCGCCGCGGCGGCGACCACCGAGCGCACCACACGAGACGCGAACTCGAAGTCGAGCTGCGACGTGACGTCGGGGCCCGCCGCGCAGTGGTAGCGGTCGTATCGGAAGTTCGCGGTGTCGGTCACCATCAGCGCGGGATACTCGCGCTGCCAGAACGCCGCGTGATCGGAGCGACGCAGGTCGGCAGCCGCGGGCGAAGCGAGCAACGAAGCCGGCACGTCGAGGCGGATGAACGGCAGACCGATGCGGTCCGCGTGCGCCTCGAGCGCGTCGATCGCGGATCGCGATCCCGGATCGCCCACCACCGCGATGAAGTCGCCGCGCGACTCGCGCTCCTCCACCTCGCGCGCTGCCTCGCGGAACACGACGTCGACGCCGACCGGGAGGCTCTGCGAGCCCGGCGTGTCGTCGGTGTACCCGATCATCTCGAGCACGAAGGCGACGTCGATCACCTCGTCCGCCTCGCGCGCGCGCGTCGCGTGCGCGATCGAGCCGATCAGACCGCGCTCCTCCTCGTCCCAGCACGCGACGACCAGCGTGCGAGCGTGATCGCTCTGCGCGAGCACACGCGCGACCTCGAGCGCGCCCGCGACGCCGCTCGCGTTGTCGTCCGCGCCCTCGCAGCCCGCGACGTGATCGTAGTGCGCGCCGACGATCACGCGGCGCTCGGGCGTCGTCGTGCCGAGGCGCGTGCCGATCACGTTGATGCCGGTGCCGTAGTCGTGTCGCTCCACGTCGAAGCCGAGCGCCTCGAGCCGCGACGCGCAGAGGTCCTGCACCGACTGCCAGTGCGCCGACTCCGGCTCGCGCGGCTGCGCGATCCTCTCGACGTCGGCCTCGTAGCGCGCGCGCTCGACGCAGCTGGCGAGCGCGAGCGGCGAGCCCGTGCCGCACTCGGGCAGCGGCCCCGCGTCGGTGCCGCCGTCACGGCCGGCGTCGAGCCCTGCGTCGTGTCCCGCGTCGACGGCGACGTCGTCGTCGGATCCACACGCCACCACGAAGAGCATCAGCAACGAACGAGCGATCACGCGCATCCGCGAAGAGGACCACGAGCGTCGACGTCCGTCGAGCATGCTAGACGTGGCGAGGCGCATGGCCCGACACGCGTCCACCGAGATCGACTACCGCGCACGCATCGCGCGCGCGCAGCGCGCGATCGAAGCGCGCCTCGACGCGCCCCCCGTCCCCGCCGAGCTCGCCGAGCTCGCGGGGTTCTCGCTGCATCACTTCCATCGCGTGTTCCGCGGTGTGGTCGGTGAGTCGGTCGAAGAGCACGCGCGCCGCCTTCGTCTCGAGCGCGCTGCGCGACGCCTCCGCGCGTCCGAGCTGCCCGTCGTGCAGATCGCGCTCGAGGCGGGCTACGGATCCCACGAGGCGTTCACGCGCGCGTTCCGCGATCTGTTCGGGATGCCGCCCTCGCGCTATCGCGGTGAGTCGTCGCTGCGCGCGGTGGGATCGATCCAGGAGCGCGCCGTCGAGCTCCGGGACATCGCGCCGTTCGACGTGGTGGTTCGGCGTCACGTCGGCTCGTGCAGCATGCTCGACGAAGCGTTCGGGCACGTCTTCGCGTGGGCCGGGGCGCGCGGCGTGGTGCCCGGCGCGGCGCGCGTCGTCGGCCTCTATCACGACGATCCCGAGGTCACCGCGCGCGATCGCCTGCGCAGCGACGTGGGCATCGAGACCTCGCTCGCGCCCGGCCCCGCGAGCGGCCTCGAGCGACGCACGATCCCCGGCGGACGCTACGCCGTCGCGCTGCACGTCGGGCCGTACCACACGATCGGCTCGACGTACCTCGCGCTCCTCGGGCGCTGGGCGCCGACGACCCGCGCCGAGCTCGCGCCCGAGCCGGTGATCGAGCACTACCTCACGCCGCAGGACACACCGCCCGACCAGCATCGCACCGAGGTCTGGATCCGCCTCCGGTCGTGATGCGCACGGACGGTCAAGCGTCGCGCGCGTCGCGGTGCTCTCCTCGGGCGCAGGAGGACCCGACGATGATCGATCACCTGAGCACCTACGCGACCGACTACGCCGCCACGAAGCGCTTCTACGACGCGGTGATGCCCGCGCTCGGCCATCGGTGCGTCATGGAGCTCACCGCGAGCTGGAACCCGGAGTGGCCCGAGCAGCGCATGTGCGCGTACGGACCGGGCGAGAAGCCGATCTACTGGGTCATCGAAGCGCGCGGGTCGTCCACCCCGCGGCACGTCGCGTTCGTCGCGGGCACGCGCGCCGCGGTCGACGCGTTCCATCGCATCGGGCTCGAGGCGGGCGCGAAGGATCACGGCGCGCCGGGGATCCGCGCGCACTACCACCCGACGTACTACGGCGCGTTCCTGCTCGATCCCGACGGCAACAACGTCGAAGCCGTCTGTCACGCGCCCGGCTGAGCACGTGACGCCGAGGAGCGCATCCTGCGCTCCTCGGCCGATCGTCACGTCACGACGTCGCGCGCTGCGCGACGTCGCGCTGCACGTGCAGCACGCGATTGCGCATCGCCTGCACCTGATCGCGCAGAGCGCTCGCCTCGCGCACCAGATCGGGCCAGTTGCCCTCGCGCGCGAGCCCCGCGATCGCCTCGGCCTCGGTGATCACCGAGTCCATGCGCCCGCGCACCTCGTTGAGGGCCGGCAGGAGCTCGTCCGCGGTCGCGCCCTGCGCCTGCCGCTCCGCGACCTGCGCCACCGGCCCGTGCACCTCGCGCGCGGCCGCGCCGAGCTTCGTGAACCGATCGAGCAGCGTCTGCAGCTCCGCCGCGCGCACCTGCATGCGCTTCGCCGCGCCGAGCACGTGCTCCATGCTCGTCTGCTGCGTGTCGCGCGCGCCGTTCATCGCGGCGAGCAGACCGCCCAGCAGACCACCGAGGCGCTGCTCCGACTCCGACGCATCGGCGAGCAGCTTCTTGCTGCGCGCCAGCGTCTTCTCGGAGCTCACCTCGGTGCGCTGCAGCTCCGACGCGAGCCGCTCGTAGCGCTCGAGCTCGCGCTCGAACTCCAGCGCCGCCGCGGCCAGCGCGCCTTCCGCCTTCTTCGCTCCCGTGCTCATCGACACGCTCCCTCGCCCGAGATCCTAGACCCGAAGGAGCTTGTTACGCGCTGCCGAACGAGCGACCGCCGAGGTTCGCCACGAGCGAGACGAGCTTCGAGAGGTCCACCGGCTTCTCGACGTGCCGCTGGAAGCCCGCGGAGAAGGCGCGCTCGACGTCCTCGCTGCGTGCGTACGCCGTGAGCGCGACCGCGGGCGTGCGCCCGCCGCGGGACGCCGGGAGCTTCCGGATCGCGCGGATCAGCGAGTACCCGTCGCGATCCGGCATGCCGATGTCGCTCACCAGGACGTCGGGGCACGCTGCCTCGAACAGCGAGAGCGCCTCGCCCGCGCTCGACGCGCTGCGCACCTTCGCGCCGCGCGCGCCGAGCACCTCGGCGACGAGCGTGCGTGCGTCCTCCTCGTCGTCGACCACGAGGATGTCGAGGCCATCGAGCCGCACGTCCGGCGTGCCGTGCAGCACGACCGGCTCGCGATCGAGCCCGGTCACGCCGTGCTGCAGCGTCGGGCGCGATCCGATCGGGAGCTCCACGAGGAACGTCGCGCCGCGCCCGAGCCCTTCGCTCAGCGCGCGCACCGTGCCGCCGTGCGCAGCCGCGAGCTGCTTCACGATCGCGAGGCCGAGGCCGAGGCCGCCGTGGCGGCGCGTCGTCGATCCGTCCGCCTGGCGGAAGGGATCGAACACGCGCGGCAGGAACGCGGGATCGATGCCCTGGCCGCTGTCGATCACCTCGATGCACGCGATCTCGCCCTGGCGCTTCGCACGCAGCGCGACGCGTCCGCCGCGCGGCGTGAACTTGATCGCGTTGGCGAGCAGGTTCCACACGATCTGCTGGAGCCGCTCGGGATCCGCGACGAGCGTGACGTCCTGCGCGACGTCGATCTCGAGCGCGATCTCCTTCGTCTCCGCGCCGGGCCGCACCGACTCGACCGCCGCGGAGAGCGGATCGGCGAGCTGCAGCGCGCGCGGCTCGAGGCGCAGCTGGCCGCTGATGATGCGCGAGACGTCGAGGACGTCCTCGATGATCCGCGCCTGCGACCGCGCGTTGCGCTCGATGATCGTGAGCGCGCGATCGAGCTCCGCCGGCGCCTGCGCGCGCGCGATCGCGGTCCACCCGATGATCGCGTTGAGCGGCGTGCGCAGCTCGTGCGAGACCGTCGCGAGGAACTCGTCCTTCGCGCGGTTCGCGACCTCCGCCTCCTGGCGCGCGGCGCGCTCGCTCTCGAGGAGACGCGCGCGCTCGGCCTGATGGTTCTCGAGGTCCTGCCTCGCGCGCACTTGCGCGGTCACGTCGACCGCGAACACGAGCAGCTCGTCCGCCGCGCCGATCGGCGTGCGGAGGCGCTGCGCCGTCACGTCGAGATAGCGCGTGTCGGGCGGCTCGCCGGGACGCCAGTCGACGACCAGCGGCAGCTCGCGCGAGCTCACCATCTCGCCCGAGCGGTACACGTGATCGAGCACCGCGAGCGCGGCGCCCGTCATGCCGAGCGTCGCGAGGCGCACCCCCGTACGGCCCGCGTCGTTGAAGAACTCCTTGAACGCCGGGTTCGCGAACTCGGAGCAGTGATCGGGCCCGCGCGTGATCGCGATCAGCGCCGGCGACGCCTCGAGCACGTCGCGCAGGCGCGTGCGCTCCTCGTACTTCGCGACCGCCCACGACGCGCGCTCCGCGACCGCGAGGAAGAGCCGCTTGTCGCGCTGCGCGAACGCGCCGGTGTGGCTCGACGCGAGGAACGCGACGCCGAGCACCTCGCCGTCGTTCGTCAGCGGCACGCCGAAGATCGCGCGCGTGTCGCCGCCGCGGACCCACGGGCTCACGACGATCGGCGAGCTCGCCGCTTCGCCGATCTCCCACGGCTGTCCGGTCGCGGCGATGCGACCCGCGAAGCCCTCGCCGATCTTCTCCGACGCCCGCGCGAGATCGTGCTGCGCGATGCGCCCGACCGCCGCGCGGAGGCGCAGCTCGTCGCGCTGTCGCAGCAGGATCGCCGCGGAGTCGACCTCGTCGGTCGCGCCCGCGAAGATGTCGAGCAGCTCGTGCAGGAACGCGTCGAGGTCCTGTCGCTCGAGCACCGCGGTCGCGATGCGCTCGAACGCGACGAGCCGACGCACCGCCTCGTCGCGCTCCTCGGTGCGGAGCGCGAGCTGCGCGCGACGCACCTCTTCGCGCTGGCGGAAGAGATCGACGAACGCCTTCACACGCGCGCGCAGGATGTCGGCGTCGAAGGGCTTCGTCATGTAGTCGGCGGCGCCCTTCGCGTAGCCACGCCGCGCGTAGAGCTCGTCGCGATGGATCGCCGTCAGGAAGATGATCGGGACCTCGCGGCCGTGATCGAGCTTGCGGATGTGCTCGGCGACCTCGAAGCCGTCCATCTCCGGCATCTGCGCGTCGAGCAGCACGACCGCGAAGGGCTCGTGCGTCACGCGCTCGAGCGCCTCCCGCCCGTTGCGCGCCTCGACGAGGCGCACTCCGAGCGGGCTCAGCACCGCCGAGAGCGCGATCAGGTTCGCGGGGGTGTCGTCGACCAGCAGCACGCTGGGACGGATCGCGGCGAGCGGATCGCCGTTGCTCACGCGGATGTCGGGCATCACGACGGCACGCTCGCTGCGCTACGGCGCTTCGGGAGCCAACGGTGCACGACCGCCAGCAGGTTGTCGGGGTCGACCGGCTTCGTCACGTAATCAGTGGCTCCCGCTTCGATCGCCTTCTCGCGATCACCCTTCATCGCCTTCGCGGTCAGCGAGACGATCGGTAGCGTCTGGAACTGCAGGATGTCTCGGATGGCCCGCGTCGCGGAGAGGCCGTCCATCTCGGGCATCATCGTGTCCATCAGCACGAGATCGACGTCGGGATGCGTCTGCAGCATCTCGAGCGCGATCCGACCGTTCTCGGCGTGCAGGACGTGGATGTTCCGCGCCTCGAGGATCGTCCGCAGCGCGAACAGGTTCCGCACGTCGTCGTCGACGAGCAGGACCTTCGTCCCCGCGAAGCTCGCGTCCTCGGGCAGCATCATCACGGTGCCGTCGACCACGCTCGGGCCGTCTTCGAGCGCGCGGACCGACTCCGCGCCGGCGTAGCTCGCCGGGATGTAGAGCGTGAACGTGCTGCCGTGATCGATCTCGCTCTTCACCTCGATGGTGCCTCCGAGGAGACGTGCGATCTCGCGGCTGATGGTGAGGCCGAGGCCCGTGCCGCCGTACTTGCGGCTCGTCGTTCCGTCGGCCTGCTGGAACGCCTCGAAGATCAGCTTCTGCTTGTCGTGCGCGATGCCGATGCCGGTATCCGTCACCGCGAAGCTGACCACGTTCTCGCCGCGATCCTTCGGCGCGCGGCCGATGGTGAGCGTGACGCCGCCCTGCGCGGTGAACTTGAACGCGTTCGACAGCAGGTTCTTGAGGATCTGCTGGAGACGCGAGATGTCGGTGTAGAGCTCGGGCGGCACGCCCTGCTCCATCCGGATGTCGAACGAGAGCGACTTCTGCTGCGCGACGTGCCGGAACGTCTGCTCGAGGTAGTCGCGCACCTCGTCGGTCGGCGCGATGCGCGGATCGATCGGCATCTTGCCCGCCTCGACCTTCGACAGATCGAGGATCTCGTTGATCAGCGAGAGCAGATCGTTGCCCGACGTGTAGACCGTCTGCGCGAACTTCACCTGCTCGGGCGTCAGGTTCCCCTGCACGTTGTCGGCGAGCATCTTCGACAGGATCAGCAGGCTGTTCAGCGGCGTCCGCAGCTCGTGCGACATGTTCGCGAGGAACTCGGACTTGTACTTCGAGATCAGCTGGAGCTGCTCCGCCTTCTCTTCCAGCGAGCGGCTCGCGAGCTCGACCTCGTTGTTCTTCACCTCGAGCAGCTTCGCCTTGTCGTTCAGCTCGGCCGCCTGCGCCTCGAGCTCCGCGTTGGACTTCTTGAGCTGCTGGAGCAGCTCTTCCGTCCGCATGCTCGACGAGATCATGTTCAGGATGACGCCGATGGAGTCCATCAGCTGATCGAGGAACGTGAGGTGGTTCGCGCTGAACGTCTTGAACGACGCCAGCTCGATGACCGCCTTCGTCTCGCCCTCGAAGAGCACCGGCAGCACGACGACGCTGCGCGGCGGCGCCTCGCCCATCCCGGTCGCGATGTAGATGAAGCCCTCGGGCACGTCACCGAGCAGCACGCGCTTCTTCTCGAACGCACACTGACCGATCAGGCTCTCGCGCAGCTTGTACTTGTTCGCGAGGCTCTTACGCCCGCCGAACCCGTAGCTCGCGATGAGGTGCAGCAGCGGCTCGCGCGGCTCCTCTTCCTCCATGAGGTAGAAGGCGCCGTGCTGCGCATCCACGAGCGGCGTCAGCTCGCTCATGATCAGCTGCGCGACCGAGACGATGTTGCGCTGGCCCTGCATCATGCCGGAGAAGCGGGCCAGGTTCGTCTTCAGCCAGTCCTGCTCCTGGTTCTTGTCGGTCGTGTCCTTCAGGTTCCCGATCATCTGGTTGATCGTGTCCTTCAGGGCAGCGAGCTCTCCCTGCGCCTCGACCGTGATCGAGCGCGAGAGATCGCCCTTCGCGACTGCGGTGCTGACTTCGGCGATCGCGCGGACCTGCGAGGTCAGATTGCCGGCGAGCTGATTGACGTTGTCCGTCAGATCGCGCCACGTGCCGGCGGCGCCGGGCACCTTCGCCTGACCGCCCAGCTTTCCTTCGATGCCGACCTCGCGCGCGACCGTCGTCACCTGGTCGGCGAAGATGCGCAGCGTGTCGGTCATGTTGTTGATGGTCTCGGCGAGCGCGGCGACTTCGCCCTTCGCTTCGAGCACGAACTTCTGGCTCAGATCGCCGTTCGCGACCGCGGTCACGACCTTCACGATGCCGCGCACCTGCTTCGTCAGGTTGGCGGCCATGTGATTGACGTTGTCGGTCAGATCCTTCCAGACGCCGCTGACGCCGCGCACCTCGGCCTGACCGCCGAGCTTGCCCTCGGTGCCGACTTCCTTCGCGACGCGGGTCACTTCCGCAGCGAAGGAGTTCAGCTGGTCGACCATCTTGTTGATGACGTCCTTGATCTGAAGAATCTCGCCCTTCACGTCGACGGTGATCTTCTGAGTCAGGTCGCCATTCGCGATCGCCGTCGCGACCTTCGACACGTCGCGCAGCTGGACCGTCAGGTTCGACGCCATCGCGTTGACGTTGTCGGTCAGGTCCTTCCAGGTGCCGTAGACGCCCTTCACGTCCGCCTGGCCACCCAGCTTGCCCTCGGTGCCGACCTCCTTCGCGACGCGGGTCACTTCCGCAGCGAAGGAGTTCAGCTGGTCGACCATCTTGTTGATGACGTCCTTGATCTGAAGAATCTCGCCCTTCACGTCGACGGTGATCTTCTGAGTCAGGTCGCCATTCGCGATCGCCGTCGCGACCTTCGACACGTCGCGCAGCTGGACCGTCAGGTTCGACGCCATCGCGTTGACGTTGTCGGTCAGGTCCTTCCAGGTGCCGTAGACGCCCTTGACGTCCGCCTGACCGCCGAGCTTGCCCTCGGTGCCGACCTCCTTCGCGACGCGAGTGACCTCGGCCGAGAACGAGTTCAGGGTGTCGACCATCGTGTTGATGGTGTTCTTGAGCTCGAGGATCTCGCCCTTCGCGTCGACCGTGATCTTCTGCGAGAGATCGCCCTTCGCGACCGCGGTCGTGACCTTCGCGATGTTGCGCACCTGAGTCGTCAGGTTCGCCGCGAGGACGTTGACGTTGTCCGTCAGGTCCTTCCACGTGCCACTGACGCCCTTCACGTCCGCCTGACCGCCGAGCTTGCCCTCGGTGCCGACTTCCTTCGCGACGCGCGTGACCTCCGCGGAGAACGAGCGGAGCGTGTCGACCATCACGTTGATGGTGTTCTTCAGCTCGAGGATCTCGCCGCGCGCATCGACGGTGATCTTCTGCGAGAGATCGCCGTTCGCGACTGCGGTCGTGACGTTCGCGATGTTACGGACCTGAGTGGTCAGGTTCGCCGCGAGGACGTTGACGTTGTCCGTCAGGTCCTTCCACGTGCCGCGCACGCCGCGCACCTCGGCCTGACCGCCGAGCTTGCCCTCGGTGCCGACCTCCTTCGCGACGCGAGTCACCTCGGCAGCGAAGGAGTTCAGCTGGTCGACCATCTTGTTGATGACGTCCTTGATCTGGAGAATCTCGCCCTTCACATCGACGGTGACCTTCTGGGTCAGATCGCCGTTCGCGATCGCCGTCGCGACGCGCGACACGTCGCGCAGCTGGACGGTCAGATTCGACGCGAGACCGTTGACGTTGTCGGTCAGGTCCTTCCAGGTGCCACTGACACCCTTCACGTTCGCCTGACCGCCGAGCTTGCCCTCGGTGCCGACTTCCTTCGCGACGCGCGTGACCTCGGCGGCGAACGACGAGAGCTGATCGACCATCACGTTGATGGTGTTCTTCAGCTCGAGGATCTCGCCCTTCGCGTCGACGGTGATCTTCTGAGTCAGATCGCCATTCGCGACGGCCGTCGTCACCTTCGCGATGTTGCGGACCTGGGCAGTCAGGTTCGCCGCGAGGCCATTGACGTTGTCGGTCAGGTCCTTCCAGGTGCCGCTGACGCCGCGCACCTCGGCCTGACCACCGAGCTTTCCTTCGTCGCCGACTTCCTTCGCGACGCGGGTCACTTCCGCAGCGAAGGAGTTCAGCTGATCGACCATCCGATTGATGACGTCCTTGATCTGCAGAATCTCACCCTTCACGTCGACGGTGATCTTCTGAGTCAGGTCGCCATTCGCGATCGCAGTCGCGACCTTGCTGACGTCGCGCAGCTGCACGGTCAGGTTGGACGCCATCGCGTTGACGTTGTCGGTGAGGTCCTTCCAGGTGCCGTAGACGCCCTTGACGTCCGCCTGGCCACCCAGCTTGCCCTCGGAGCCGACCTCCTTCGCGACGCGCGTGACCTCGGCCGAGAACGAGCGGAGCGTGTCGACCATCGTGTTGATGGTGTTCTTCAGCTCGTAGATCTCGCCGCGCGCGTCGACGGTGATCTTCTGCGAGAGATCCCCGTTCGCGACTGCGGTCGTGACCTTCGCGATCGAGCGCACCTGCGCGGTCAGGTTCGCGGCGAGGCCGTTGACGTTGTCGGTCAGATCCTTCCAGGTGCCGCTGACGCCCTTGACCTCGGCCTGACCGCCCAGCTTGCCCTCGGTACCGACTTCCTTCGCGACGCGCGACACCTCGGAGGCGAACGACGAGAGCTGATCGACCATCACGTTGATGGTGTTCTTCAGCTCGAGGATCTCGCCCTTCGCGTCGACGGTGATCTTCTGCGAGAGGTCGCCCTTCGCGACGGCCGTCGTGACCTTCGCGATGTTTCGGACCTGCGCGGTCAGGTTCGCGGCGAGGCCGTTGACGTTGTCGGTCAGGTCCTTCCAGGTGCCGCTGACGCCCTTGACGTCCGCCTGACCGCCCAGCTTGCCTTCGTTGCCGACTTCCTTCGCGACGCGCGTGACCTCGGCGGCGAAGGAGTTCAGCTGATCGACCATGCTGTTGACGGTCGTGCCGATGCGGAGGAACTCACCGCGCACCGGACGGCCGTCGATCTCGAGGACCATCTTCTGCGAGAGGTCTCCGCGCGCGACCGCCGTGATGACGCGCGCGACCTCGTTCGTCGGCGCGACGAGATCGCCGATCAGCTGGTTGACCGACGTCATGCCGGCCGCCCACGAGCCCTTCGCCGGTCCGACCGACGCGCGCTCGTGCATCTTGCCTTCCTGACCGACGACGCGGCTGATGCGCACCAGCTCCGTCGTCATGTGCTCGTTCAGGCCGATGATGTCGTTGAGCAGCTCGCCGGCGCGTCCGAGGATGCCGGTCTTCTCGTACTCGAAGCGGACGGTGAAGTCGCCCTGCTTGAGCGCCTTGAGGACGTCGACGAGGTGATCGACCTCGGCGCGGCTCAGCGCCGACAGGCGATCCCACTCCGTCACCGGCACCGCGCTGCCGACGGCGTTGTACATCGTGTCGGCGCCCGGGAGCTCGTAGCGGCCCTGTCGCGAGCGCGATGCGGCCGTCTTCGCCGACGTCGGAGCACGTGCCGGCAGATCGCGCGACGCCGCCGCGGCGCGGCCCTTGCCATCGTCACGCCCGTTCGCGGCCGCGCGCGCGGCCGTGTGGCCGTTGATGCTGCCGTTGGCCTCGTGCGCGGCGGTACGGCTCTTCACCGCCTTCGCGGGCTTGCGCTTGGTGCGCTTCTCGCTCCCGTCGGCGCTCTCGCGGCTCCCCATCGACTCCCTCCGAGTGGCGCCCGGGGGCAGCGGAGATCCAGCCTCCGTCCTGCTCTCACGGGCTCCGAGGCGAGGGACCTAGCTCCCGCATCTGCGGCCACAACCCCCGCCGGGGCGCGGGCGCACATCACTACTCCGGGGGGGGGTTGTGACCTGACTTCGGGTGCCCAGATCCGCGACACCTGTAGCAACCCGCACCATCACGCGGCCTCGGCCTCCGCCCCGGCTACCCCGCACATCCCCGGCAGCGGCTCCTTTCGTGGCATCTCCCATCGGCATCCCCGACGACGTCCATCGGTTCCTCGTCGAGCACATCGTGTCGGTCGAGCAGCTGGAGATCCTCCTTCTGTTGCGCGGCCACGCCGAGCGCGACTGGAACGCCGAGGAGGTCGCCAAGGAGCTCCGGATCGCGTCGATCTCGGCGGGCAATCGCCTCGCTGATCTGGCGGCGCGCGGCTTGCTGACCGAAGCGAGTCCAGGTCGCTTCCGCTACGCGCCCAACGATCCTGCGATGCACGCGGCGGTCGAGGGCCTCGCCAAGGTCTACCCGGAGCGCCGGGTGAGCGTCATCGAGATCATCTTCTCGAAGCCGAACGACGTCATCCGGACGTTCGCGGACGCGTTCAAGCTGCGGAGGGACAAGTGACGTCGATCGTGCCGGTCGTCGTGTACCTGCTGTGCGCGGCGACGAGCCTCACCTGCGCGGTCCTGCTCGTGCGCGGGTATCGCGGGAGCCGCTCGCGCCTGTTGCTCTGGAGCAGCATCTGCTTCGTGAGCCTCGCGCTGAACAACATCCTCCTCTTCGTCGATTTCCTCCTCGGGCCCAACTACGACCTCTCGCTGTGGCGCACCGTGATCGCCGCGATCGGGATGGCGATTCTGGTCTACGGACTGATCTGGGAACCGCGATGATCGAGCACCTCCGCGATCTGCTCTACGGTGCGCTCACGATGGCGAGCATCGTCGCGTCGCTCGCGTTCCTGCGCTTCTGGCGCGAGAGCCGTGATCGCTTCTTCGTGATGTTCTCCGCGGCGTTCGCGCTGCTCGCGGTGAACTGGGTCGCGGTCGCGTTCGTGCCCGCCGACTACGAGGCGCGCGCGCTCGTCTACCTCGTCCGCCTGAGCGCGTTCCTGATCATCATCGGCGCGATCGTCGACAAGAACCGCGCATCGCAGTGACGCCGCTCGCGCGCCAACGCGGCGCCCAGTCGAGGTGGACCTCGACTCGGGCACTGCGTCAGCCCCTTCCTTTCCGGAGGGCGCGTGCGGCGCGCCCTCCCCTCGTCGGGCAAAGCCCGCCGAGCCTCCCTCCCGCCCGAAACCCGAGACCCACTCGCGTCGAGGCTCGACGCGAGTGCTCTTCGGGCTAACTACGCTTCGTGCTCGCTGCGAGGTGGAACGCGCTGCGCGCGTGGGTCCCCGCGCCGGTGCTCGCGATGGCGCCGGACCTCCAGAAGGGCGTGCGCGCCGCCATCGCGACGCTCGTCCCGTTCCTCCTCGTCGACGTGACGCAGGACGAGGCGCTCGCGTGGACGGCGCTCGGCGGCTGGCTCGGCACGCTCGCCGATCCCGGCGGCACGCGTCGCGCGCGCGTGCAGCTCGTGGTCGCGTTCGGCGCGCTGGGCGCGCTCGGCATCGCGCTGACCGAGCCGATCGCGGGCATCGCGGAGCTCGCGGCGGCGACGCTGGGCGTCACGTGCTTCGGCGCCGCGCTGCTCGGCGCGCTCGGCGCGCCGGGCGCGACGCTCGGAACCCTCCTCGCGATCGTGGTGGCGATCGCGACCGCGCGGCCGAGCGCCTCGCCGCTGCGCGACGCTGCGTTCTTCGCGGCCGGCGCCGCGCAAGCGCTCCTGCTCTCGACGGTCGTCTGGCCGATCGGGACGCACGTCCCGCTGCGACGTGCAGTCGCTCGGGTGCAGGACGCGCTCGCCGCGTACGCGGATGCGCTGCGCGACGCGGGGCTCGCGGGCACGCCCGACGGAGACGCGTGGTGGTCGACGATCGCGCGCACACACCGCCGCGCGTGCCGTGCGGCGATCGAGGATGCGCGGGCGGTGGCGCTCGCTCTGCGCGCGCGGCGCGCGGGCACGATGGCGATCGGGAGCGGGCTTCGCGCGCTGCTCGGCACGGCGGAGCAGGAGCTCGTGCTGCTCGTGACGCTCGGCGAGGAGATCGAAGCCGCGCCGCTCGACGCGCGAGGCCCGCTCGCGTCGGCGCTCGCACGCGCCGCGGAGACCAACCGCGCGATCGCGTTCTCGATCGCGCGCGGTCTCGCGCCCGACGTGCCTCGCCCGGCGAGCACCGCGGGACGGCTCGACGAGCTCCTCCACGACGTGATCGAGATCGCCTCCACGATCGATCGTCCGCGCGAGGGCGCCGATCCGGATCTCGGCGCGCTGCCGGGAGGGCGCGGGGTGCGCGCGACGCTGCTCGCGTTCCGCGACGTGCTGTCACCGCGCTCGATCGTGCTGCGCCACGCCGTGCGCGTGGGATGCGCGGCGACGGTGGCCGCGTTCGTCGGACCGATCGTCTCGCCGGATCACGCGCACTGGGTCGCGGTCACGACGATCATCGTGGTGCAGCCCTACCCCGGCGCGACGTGGAAGCGCGCGCTCGAGCGCGTCGGCGGCAGCGTGCTCGGCAGCATCGCCGCGGTCGCGATCACGCTCGCGACGCACGATCCGCGCGTCATCGCCGCGCTCATGTTCCCGCTCTCCGTGGCCGCGGTCGCGACCCGACCGCGCAGCTATCGACTCTTCACGTTCTTCATCACGCCGGTCTTCGTGCTGCTCTCGGAGCGCTTCCCCGGCGACTGGCACGCCGCGCTCGAGCGCGCCGCGGACGCGACGATCGGCGGGCTGATCGGCGTCGTCACGGCGTTCGCGATCCTGCCCTCGTGGGAGCGCGAGCGCATGCCCGACGTGCTCGCGAGCACGCTGCGCGCCGTGACGTCCTACGCGCGCGCGACGTTCGATGCGTGGGTCGCTCCGCACGAGACGAAGCGTCCGCTCGACGAGGCACGACGCGCCGTGGCCATCGCGCTCGCGAACGCGGAGACCGCGCTCGAGCGCCTGCTCGCCGAGCCCGGACAGGACGTGCGCGAGGCGTCGCTCCCGCTCGACGTCGTGACCTACGCGCGCCGCATCTCCGGCGCGATGACCGCGCTCACGAGCACTGCGGTCGATCACCCGCCGCCGCCCTCGTCGGTGGGTGCGATCGCGGACTACGTCGTGACGTCGCTCGAGCGTATCGAGCGCGCGATCACCGCGCGCGAGCCGATCCCCGCGCTCCCCCCCGCGCCGCCCGTCGATCCCGCGCTCCCCGAGCCGATCCGCGCGCGCCTCGCGTCCGCGCTGCGCCACGTCGAGCTCCTCGCCGCATCCGGGACGTGACCCCGCGCCGCATCACCAAACCGTCAGGATTGACTGGAACTGGATCCGGAAACAGGATCAAGTGACGGTTTCAGATGACCTCGAGCGACGACCGCAGCCCGAGGAACGGACGACGCACCCAGGCCGAGCGCTCCGCGACCACGCAGAGCGCGATCCTGGAGGCGACGCTCGAGTGCCTCGTCGAGCTCGGCTACGCGCGCACCACGACGAGCGAGGTCGTCGAGCGCGCGGGCGTCTCGCGCGGCGCGATGCTGCACCACTACCCCGACAAGGCCTCGCTCGTCGCGGCCGCGGTCGCGTACCTGGTCGACAAGCGCATCGCCGAGCTGCGCGAGGCGCTCGAGCGCTTTCCGCAGGGCCCCGGCTACATCGACGCGATCGTCGATCACCTCTGGGAGCTCTTCTCGAGCCCGAGCTCGCAAGCCGTGCTCGAGATCACGCTCGCCGCGCGCACCGATCCCGAGCTCTTCGAGGTCTACGCGCCGCTCGCGCGCCGCTACGAAGAAGTGATCGCGCAGGCCTCGCGCGAGCTCTTCGCCGACCTCGCGCCCACGCCCGAGCTCTTCGAGGAGGGCCGGCGCGTGATCTTCCATCTGCTCCAAGGGCTCGCGCTCGCCGACCTCGTCCGCGAGGACGACCGCGAGTCGAAGCGTGTGCTCGCCTACTTGAAGCAAGGTCTCGCGCTCGTGAGCGCGGCGTCGTCGAAGGCGTCGGGCTCGCGGGAGAGGAGGAAGCGAACGTGACCACGATGCAGCTGGTGCCGCTCGTCCCCGAGGAGCTCCCGAGCCGCGTGCGGAACCTCGAGGAGATGCGGCGCATCCACGGCGCGTACGCGGACCTCTTCGTGCGCTGCTTCATGATCGGCGACCCGCTCGCCGACGCCGCGGTCGATGCGCTCGAGGCGCTCCCGCGCGCCGAGGGCAGGCGCGTGCTCGACGACGCGATCGAGCGCGGTGACTACGGCACCGCGCCGGCCGCGGTGCGCGCGCTGTTCGAGCACCTCGACGCGCCGCCCGCGTGGGTCGACGAGCACGAGCTCGCGCTCGGGGCGCGCACGTACCAGCGCACCGGCCTGTGCGGCCCGATGGTGCTCTCCGCGTTCTCGCTGATGCGCGGCTATCACTCGGCCGCCGCGGTGAAGCCGCTCGCGTTCACCGGACGTCTCGATCAGATGGCGCGGCGACGTCTCGCGGAGACGGGTCGTTTCCTCTTCGAGGTCTCGCAGGTCGGCGGCCTCCAGCGCGGGCGCGACGGCTGGAAGACGTCGGTGCGCGTGCGGATGGTGCACGCGCACGTGCGGCGCATGCTCGCGCGCTCGGATCGCTGGGACGCGCGCGCCTGGGGCGTGCCGATCAACCAGGCCGACATGGCCGCGACGTCGCTCTCGTTCTCGGTGTCGGTGCTCTACGCGACGCGCATCATGGGCTTCCGCTACACGACGGAAGAGGCCGACTCGTTCATCCGGCTGTGGCGGTACGTGGGGTGGCTGAGCGGCGTCGACGCCGCGCTTCTGCCTTCGTCGGAGCGCGAAGCGATGGACGTCGCGCACATGATCGACGACATGCAGCCGGGGCCCGACGCGGACTCGCTCGCGCTCGCGCGCGCGCTGCGCGAGGTGACGGGCAGCCGCAAGGATCGCCCGATCGATCAGCTCATCTCGCCGATCCTGCTGCGCTGGCACGACGCGATCACGCGCGCGACGGCGGGCGACGAGAAGGCCGACGATCTCGGCGTGCCCGACGGCTGGTTCCGCTATCTCGTGCCCGGAGGTCGGCTGATCATCGAGCCGATCGAGCGTGCGCGCGAGGCGATCCCCGGCGCGACGCGCCTGCTCTCGTGGGTCGGCAACCGCAGCCACGCGTTCGCCGTGCGCAAGGAGCTCGGAGGGCGCGAGCCCACGTTCGCGCCGCCGCGCACGATCCCGTTCGCGGATCGCTTCCCGATCCTCGCGAGAGCTACGGCCGCTTCTTCCGGCTGAGCCACATCGCGAGCACGGTGTGCGCGCCGCCCCAGGCGAGCGCCATCACGAAGAAGAGCCCGCTCGCGGTCCAGCTCCCCGCCGACGCGAGCCACGCGCTGCCCATCACCAGCGAGCCCACGACGAACCCGCTGTAGATGCGGCGCCCGATCACGTCGAACGCCTGCGTGAGCGACGGCTCGCGCACGCGCACCTCGAGCCGGCCGCGCCGCAGGTCCTCGAGGATCTCCTGCGCCTGCATCGGGAACTCGGTCGCCGCGCTCGAGATGCGCGCGACGCTCCGCAGCAGCTCCGGCAGCATGCGCTCGGGCGAGTAGCGGTTCGCGAGCAGCCGCAAGAAGTACGGCTTCATCTCCTCGTAGAGATCGAAGTGCGGCGCGATCTCCTTGCCCACGCCCTCGACCGTCATGATCGCCTTGCCGACCATCAGGAAGTCGGGCGGGATCTCGATGCCGTACTTCGTCGCGCCCTGCACGAGGTCGCGGATCAGCGCGCTCACCTGGATGTCCGCGAGCTTCTTGCCGAGGTACTTCTCGGCGAGCATCGCGACCTCGGCCTCGAACGCCTGGCGATCGACCTTCCGGGTCGGCGTTCCGATCGCGTAGAGCGCGTCCGCGATGCCGCGGTAGTCCTCCTGCACCGCGGCGACCATCAGATCGATCGTCTTGTCGCGGAGCTGCGGTGTCAGGCGACCGACGAGCCCGAGATCGATGAGGCCGATCACCGGCGCGTCCGCGACGCCCATCAGGATCACGTTCCCGGGGTGCGGATCGGCGTGGAAGAAGCCGTCCTCGAAGATCGACTTGATGATGATGCCGAGCGTCGCGCGCGTGATCTTCTCGGGATCGAAGCCCTGCGCGACCGCGTCGTAGACCTTGCGGCCCTCGAAGAACTCGAGCGCGAGCACGCGCTTTCCCGAGGCCTCGCGGTAGATCTTCGGGAAGCGCACCTCGGGGTGGCCCTCGAAGTTCTTCGCGAAGCGGATCGCGTGATCGGCCTCGAGCCCGAAGTCGAGCTCCGCGGTGATCGCGCGATCGAACTCGCTGACGAGCTTCACCGGCGAGTAGATGCGCGCGTCCGGGATCGAGCGCTCGACCGCTTGCGCGAGGATGTAGAGCAGCTCGACGTCGCGCTCGATGACGGTCTTGATGCCCGGCCGCTGCACCTTCACCGCGACCTGACGCAGCTGACCATCGCTCGTCCGCAGCTGTGCGCGATGCACCTGACCGACCGACGCGGACGCGAGCGGCACCGCGTCGAAGCTCTCGAAGATCTGCTCGAGCGGCGAGCCGAGGTCGCTCTCGATCTGCTCCTTGATCGCCTCGTACGCGACGGGCGGCACGCGATCCTGGAGCTTCTTCAGCTCGGTGATCACCTCGGGCGGGATCAGATCGGGGCGCGTCGAGACGATCTGCCCGAGCTTCACGAAGCTCGGACCGAGATCCTGGATCACGAGCCGCACGCGCTCGCCGACCGACTGGTTGTTGCGCGCCTCCGACTTGCCGACGACGAGCGAGCCGAGGCTCGTGCGCGCGACGATCTCGCCGAACCCGTGTCGCACCAGGACCGCGACGATCTGGCGGAGGCGATCGAGATCGCGGACCGCGCTCAGCAGCGTGGGCGGAGCCATTCGGGCGCCGAGCGTAGCATCACGGCTCCGGCAGCGGCGCTCGATCGGGCTCGACCCACACGCTGCGCGCATGCGCGCTCATCAAGCGCTCGCGCGTGTAGAAGCGCAGCGGCGCTTCGCGATCGAGCAGCGACGGAAAGGCATGCAGGAACGCCAGCGACGACGCGCACGCGCGCTCGCGACGCGCGGCGGCGACGAGCACGAGCCACACGCGCGTCAGCGTCTCGAAGTAGCCGCGCGCCGGCGTCTCCTCGAGCCCGTGCACCTCGTTCAGTCGGATGATCGCCGCGCGCATCCGCAGGTGCGCTTCGTCGAGCGACCATCGCGACAGGTGCAGCCACGCGACGCGCAGATGCGCGCGGTGCGTCCACTGCGCGTGCGTCAGCGTCTTGCCGGTGAACGCGGCCCACAGCGCCGCATCGTCGAGACCGTCGCTCGCGTCCATGCGCGAGCGCTTAGCACGCACGCTGGATCCGGGGCGCGGCGCCGTCGTCTGCCCCTGCACGACGGCGCCGCCCCGATCCGCCCCCCACGGAAGCGGCCGAGCACTGACGAGCGCGAGGTTCGCCCCCCTCCGCGCTCTTCCCGAGCGTCGATCAGCTCGGGCAGCTCGAGGCCACCGTGAACGTGCGCGTGGTGGAGTTGAAGCGTCCGGGCACCGGCGTTCCGTCCGCGCCGCGCAGCTCGAGCGAGATCGAGTGCTCGCCCTCCTGCAGGTTCTCGATCCAGTGCGGCACCCACTGCGTGATGTCGCCTTCCTGATCGTCGATGCGCCAGTGCACGCGGTTGCCCTCGGGCCCGATCTCGGTGTTCGTCAGGAAGAAGTCGAGCAGCACGCGCTCGCCCGCGGGGTTGCAGCCCTTCGGTCGCGAGTACGTGAGCAGCGGCTGCGTCGCGTCGAACTCGAAGCCCTCGGTGCGCGTGCGGTAGTGGAACATCACCGCGCCGAACGCGCCCGCGTCCTTCACGGACTCGTGGTGCCCGCGGCTCGGGAACATCCGCACGACGTGCGTGCCCTCGGCGAGGTCGTGCCCGAGGTGCTGCTGCGAGAGCGCGTTGAGATCGAGCGGCTGACCGACGTCGCGGATCGCGATGTACGGCTCGTCGTCGATGATCAGGTGCACGTGACGCCCCTGCGGCGCCTCGAGCGGCCAGTTCGTCACCTGCACGCGCACGATCGCGTTGCCGGTGCGGATCACCTGGTTGGCGCGCGGCTGCGTGATGCGCAGCGTCGGCGTCGCACCTTCGATCGGCGCGTGCTCGCCCGCGACCACCGTGACCGGCGGCGGCGCGGGCGGCGGCGCTTCTTCGGCGCCTGCGGTGCCCTCGCCTTCACCCGCGGCGAGGCCCATCTCGTCCGCGCTGCGATCCGTCTGCGTCGGGCTCGGTGACTCGGCGCGTCGCTCGCCGCCGCCGCACGCGATGCCCAGCATCAGGCAGAGGCAGAAGAGGCTCCCTGTGAATCGTGTCGCTCGCATTGTCCCTCGTGTGTCGTCTCGAGGTCGGGGCGGGACCGCGCGCCCCGACCTCACCTGGTTCCCCGGTCCTCCCGCGACAATGCCGTCGCGGCAAGTCAGGAAACGCGCTCGAGGGTGCTCGACGACCACCGAACGGGTCACTGCGCGAGCGTCACACCACGATCACACGAAGAAATCGGGCATCAGCGTCGCAGTCGGATCGATCGCGTACTCGCTGAGATCGGTCTTGCCCACCGACGCGAGCACGTCGTCGTCGATGAAGAAGTTGCCCGTGCACTCGCGGCTCGGGCGCGTGAGGATCACGTACGCCGCGTCGCCCATGATCTCCGGCTTGCGCGAGCCGCGGATCATGTCGTCGCCGCCGAGCAGGTTCTGCACCGCCGCCGTCGCGATCGTCGTGCGCGGCCAGAGCGCGTTGAACGCGATGCCGCGGCCGCGGAACTCGCCCGCCATGCCGAGCACGCACATGCTCATGCCGAACTTCGCCATCGTGTACGCGACGTGCGGCGCGAACCAGCGCTCCTCCATGTTGAGCGGCGGCGAGAGGTTCAGGACGTGCGGGTTCGACGACTTGAGCAGGTGCGGGATGCAGGCCTGCGAGCAGACGAACGTGCCGCGCGTGTTGATCGAGTGCATCAGGTCGTAGCGCTTCATCTGCGTGTCGGGCGTGCCCGTCAGCGAGATCGCGCTCGCGTTGTTGACGAGCACGTCGATGCCGCCGAACGTCTCGACCGTCTTCTGCACCGCCGCAGCGACCGCGTTCTCGTCGCGGATGTCGCAGGCGATCGGGAGCGCCTTGCCGCCCGCCTTCTCGATCTCCTGGGCCGCCGTGTAGATCGTGCCCGGCAGCTTCGGGTGCGGCTCGGTCGTCTTCGCGACGATCGCCACGTTCGCGCCATCGCGCGCGGCGCGAACGCCGATCGCGAGACCGATGCCGCGGCTCGCGCCGGTGATGAAGAGTGTCTTGCCCTTCAGATCCGCCATGACCTTCCCTTTCCCTCGATTCGCGCTCTCGATCGAAGAGAGACGAAGCGGCGGGAGCCTATCACTCGAGCAGATCGGACGCGCGCCACGGCGTCCACGGCGGCACGAAGCGCGGACACTCGCTCGCGCTCGGCGGCACGCGCGGGATCTCCATCTCGGCGAAGCTCTCGCCGCGCTCCCGGTCGTAGCGCGCGTCACCGAGCACGATCGCGGCGTCCGTGTCGACGACGAACGGCACCCGCGCGAAGCGCAGGAACGCCGCTCCGTCGCACCGGGCGGCGATCGCGCGTAGCGCGTCGAGCTCCGCGGTCAGCGTCGACTCGAGGTGCACCGCGCGATCGAGCTCGCGCGGCGCGCGCACCAGCGGCGCGGTCGTCTCGAGGCGCGGCATGCGCAGGCACGTCGAGACCGGCACGAGCTCGGGCCACGCGCTCACGCGCATCACGTGGATCGCGTAGCGTTCGCTCGCGCGATCGATCGACGTGACGACCGCCTCCCAGCACGGCGGCGCGGTCGGCATCGGCATGCGCGCGACGTCGACGATCTCCTCGCGCGGCGCTTCGCGCGCGAGCACCGCGCGCAGCTGCGCCTCGCCGCGCGCGCCCGAGACCGCGAACGTGACGAGCACGCCGAAACTGGCACTCAGTGCCACGATCGGGCGCCACCGCGCATCGACGCGCGCCGTCGCCGCGAGCACCAACGCGCCCACGATCGTCGTGCCGAGCGCGAACGGCCACGCGACGTACGACGCCGCGGCCCACGGGAGCGCGAGCGTGATCGCGAGCACCACGCCCCACGCGATGCGCCCCGTTCGCGAGCGCGTCGCGAGCATCGCCATCGGGATCGTCGCCGCGAAGAAGAGCGGCTCGACGATGAAGATCGAGTCCGCGGCGATCCACCGGTTCTCGATCGGCCAGAACGGGTGCACGCCGTAGTTGTTCGAGAAGTCGAGCCAGAGGTGCCCGACCGCCCCGACGAGCGCGAGCACGATCAGCCACGCGTGATCGGCGCGCGACCACGCGAGCTTCGCGCGGCGCGCCCAGATCCACGCGAGGACGAGCGGCAGCAGCGCCATCAGCGGCGCGAGCGCGAGCGTGTGGGTGTGCCCGCGGTGGTGCAGCAGGTACCCGAGCCTGCCCTCGGTGATCCACGAGTACGCGAAGTCGACGTCGGGCGCGTTGTGCGCGCCCGCGCTCACGAGCCACGCCGCGCGCGACCAGCGCGAATCGACCTCGTCACCGCGCGCGCGCCGCGCCTGGACGACCAGCTCCGCGCAGACGATCCCCGCGAGCGAGTGCGTCAGGTTGTCCAAGCGCGCGCGACCCGATCAGAGGCAGACCAGGAAGGGCACCTGGCACACCGCGGGCGCGCAGCAGTCGGCCGTCGTGGTGCACGCCGAGAGCTGCGGCGCGCACGATCCGGCGTCGACACGTCCCGCGTCGCGCGTGCCCGCGTCGCGCGGGCCAGCATCGCGCCCCCCGTCGACGCCCGCGTCGCGCACGGTCGTCTCGCACGGCCCCGAGTCGACCCATCCGCACGTCTCGCTGCACGTCTGCGCGCGCGTCTCGCCCGCTGCGCAGTCCGCGCGATCGCGCCGCGTGCCGCCAGGGACGCACTCACCGGTCTCGCCGGTGCACGCGCCACCGGTGTCCCACGCGCACGCGGTCACGCATCGCTCGGTGCGCGTCCCGCAGCGCCCGCACGGCACCGAGCGCGTGGTGCCCGCCTCGCACTCGCCCTCGCCGCTGCACGGGTCGTAGTCCCACACACCGTCGATCGTGCAGAAGCGCTCCTGCTCGCCGCACATCCCGCACGCGACGGTCTCCATCTCGCCCGGCGTCGTGCATCCGTCGTCCGCGCACTCGCCCGCCGCGACGTACGCGCACGAGTCGTCGCACTCGACGGGACGCGTCTGTCCCGGCGCGCATCCGTCCGACGAGCGCGTCTCGCTGCCCGGCGTGCACTCGCCCTCGCCGGTGCACGCGCCCGTCGCTTCCCACACGCACTCCGCAGTGCAGCGCGCGGTCTGCGTCCCGCACATCCCGCACGCGATCTCGTCGGTCGTGCCGGGCGCGCACTCGCCCGTCTCGCCCATGCACGGCCCGTAGGCCCACGTGCGCTCCGAGGTGCAGAAGCGCTGCGCGCGGCCGCACATCCCGCACGCGACGTCCTCGACCGTCCCCGGCGCGTCGCACGCCTCGGGCGCGCCCGCATCGAACGGGGCCTGCCCCGAGTCGGAGCGCACGATCGCGGCATCGATGCCGCCGGCGTCTTCGCCCCCGACCGCGTCGTCGTCGCCGCATCCTGGAACGACGACGATCATCATCGAGAGCACCACGAGCGAGAGACGACCGAACGACTGGTTCACGCGCGCGCCTCCGAAAAGCGAGCCCGATGATACGCCGAGCGCGCGCTTCAGTGCCCTGCCCCCGCGTCTTCACCCTCGCGCGCCACGCCGAAGCTCATCGTCGCGGTGTTGCGCGCGATCCCGATCTCGCCGCGCCCATCGACGACGATCAGCCCGCCGCTGCCCGACACGCGCGCGCCGAAGCGCTCGATCGACACGTCCGCCGCTTGCTGCGCGGTGAGCCCGGCGCGCAGCAGATCGCACGCGTAGCGCGTGAGCCCGAAGCGATGGATCGCCTCGCCCTGCCCGGTCGCCGACGCCGCGCCCGACTCGTCGTCGGCGAACGTGCCCGCGCCGAGGATCGGGCTGTCGCCCACGCGCCCCACGCGCTTGCCCACCATGCCTCCGGTGCTCGTCGCGGCGGCGACGCGGCCCTCGCGATCGCACGCGACCGCGCCCACGGTGCCGCCTGCCCAGCCGCGCTCGGCGCGCCCCGCGAGCACCGCGTCGAGCCGTTGTCGCGCCTTCGCGGTGATCATCGTCTCGGGATCCGCGGGCGCGAACCCGTGCGCGATCGCGAAGCGCGACGCGCCCTCGCTCGCGTAGAGCACGTGCCGTCCTTCCTCGAGCACTGCGCGCGCGATGCGGATCGGGTTGCGGAACGGAGGCAGCGCGCACACCGCGCCGCCGCGCATCGTCGTGCCCTCCATCACCGACGCGTCGAGCTCGATCGTGCCCGCCTCCGTGAGGCACGCGCCGGTGCCCGCGTTGTACTTCGAGTCGTCCTCGAGCACCTCGACCGCGCGCACCGCGGCCTCGAGCGCGGAGCCGGTCTCGAGCAGCACGCGCAGCCCTTCGGCAGCGGCCACGCGACATCCCTCCGCGTGCGCGGCGCGCGACGCCTCGGGCACGTCGCCCGCGCCTCCGTGGACCACCACCACCGGCGAGACGATCCTCATCGAGACGGAGTGTAGTCGCGTGATAGTCGTCGTGTCGGGGTGCGAAGGAGCGCGATTGAGCGACGACGAAGACGAGAATTCCGAAGAGTACGTGGTGCTGTACCCGCAGGTGACCCGCGAGGACTTCGAGCGCGTCGCGTCGGAGCTACGTCTGGTCCGACACCACGTCTACGAGCCCCAGGGCGACAAGGAGCCGTACGAGCAGGTCTGGGCCGACGAGGACCAATCGACCGCGGTCCACTACGTCGAAGATCCGATCTCGGGCACGCATCATCTGTGGGTGCGCGGCTACGACACGCCGGATCTCGCGGTCGATCTCGCGACGAGGCTGCTCTCGTACTACCCGGAGCAGCTGATCGAGCTGGCTCGCGACGCGAAGACCCACGACGATCGCGTGAAGGCGATCTTCCGGCTCGCCGCGGGCTTCCGCCGGTTCGATCCCGACGCGTTCGACGTGTTCGACGGATACGTCCGCCACACGCCGGATCCGCTGCTGCAGCGCGCGACGCTGAACGCGATCGCGATGGCGGGCTGGCCGGAGCTCGTCGAGCTCGTCGAGCGCGCGACGGCAGACGAGGACGAGCAGGTCCGACAGACCGCGACGCGACTGCTCGAGTACCTGCGCACGCGACGCGACGGATGAAACGAACGGGCCCGCGATCGACGTCGATCGCGGGCCCGCTATCAATTCCGTAGCGCTACGGATTCCGTAGCGTCAGCAGGCCGCTCCCTCGGGGATGCACGTGTACACCGCGCCCTCGGGCGCGAGGCACGCCTCGCACGAGTACCCCGACTCGCATCCCGCGCGACGACAGTCGGACGGGCGGCAACGATCCGCCTCGACGCACTCGCCCCAGCACACGCCGCTCACGCTGCGCACCTGGCCCTCGGGGCACGGACCGGGGAGCGCGTCGCACGCGACGAGGCTCGGATCGCACTCGACGTACCCGCCGCACGGACCGCTGCTGAACGCGCTCTGTCCGGCGGCCGCGGCGTAGCAGTCGTTCTGGTACGTCGTGCCGTCGCAGCCGCACACCGGCGCCGCGTCGATCGCCGCGCACGAGCTCGCGTCCGGACGATCGCGGCACACGCCCTGCGCGTCGAACGCGCCGCACATGTTCTCGAGCGTCCACGCGCAATAGCGACCTTCGCCGCAGTCGACGGGCTCGGGCGTGAGGCCGCCGCACGCGACCGTGCTCGGGCACTCGCGGTGCTCCCAGCCGCACGTGCCGTCCGCCGCGCGCAGGCAGCGGCCGGTGTTGCCGCCGATCGATCCGTCGGGGCACGTGATCGCGGGCGCACCGGGCGCAGGACCGCACTCCGCGGGCTCGCACGCGTCGCCGCGCGGGCAGTCGACGATCTCCCAGCCGCACGCGCCGGCGGCGTCGCGCAGACAGCGACCGGTGAAGCCACCGACGCGTCCGTCCTCGCAGATCCACGTCGCGACGTCCGGCGCGGCACCGCACTCGCTGCTCGCGCACGTGTCGTCGGGCTGTCGGCAGCACGCGCCGCCTTCGATGCCGAAGCTCACCGAGCCCATCGAGGGCGTGCCGTCGGGGCACCGGAAGTCCGCGCGGTGCGTGCGCCCGTCACCGGGATCGCCGACGACGAACCCGCCGCACGATTCGCACTGCTCGATGGTCAGCCGCGTCGATCCGTCGGCGGTCGGCGTGCACTCGGCGGGATCGGGATCGGGGCAGTCGCGGAACTCCCACGTGCACTGCGATCCGTCCGCCGCGGCGATGCAGCGCCCGGTGTTGCCGCCGAGCGAGCCATCCGAGCACATGATCGCGGGCGCACCCGATGCAGAGCCGCAATCCGCGGGATCGCAGGTCCCTCCGATCGGCACCGGATCGCCGCAACCGCGCGCGCCCATGAGCGCGGGCGCCAGGAGCAGGAGCGCGGGGCGCCACGTCGCCCACCGATTCGTCATACGCGTCATTCGTCCTCCCAAGCTGCTCTGAGGGGCCAATGACCGCGAGCCGCCGCGCCCGTCACACGAAGTGCACGTCGTTGCGCCGGGCGAACGACGAGGGCATACCGGCTCGCGGCGCAGGGGGGGATGCGAGCGCACTGGTGGGGGTCGACGTTCGTGCTCGCGATCGTGCTCGGCGGCGCGACGGCGCCGTGCGCGCACGCGCAGCGAACGAGCGCGGACGTGCTCACGTGGAGCGCGCCCGTGGGCTGTCCCGCTCGCGACGCGGTCGCGAGCGAGGTCGATCGCCTGCTCGGCGCGCACGCACGGCGCGATGCGACGATCCGCGTGCGCGCGAGGATCGTGCGGCGCGGCACGCAGCTGGAGCTCGAGATCGAGACGAGCACGCCCGAGGGCGAAGGCGCGCGCACGATCGGAGGCACGTCGTGCGAAGGGCTCGCGCAGGCCGCGGCGCTGGTGATCGCGATGGCGATCGATCCCGAGGCCGTCGCGGCGAACGAGAGCGAGGCCGAGCCCGAGCCCGAGACCGAGCCCGAGACCGACCCCGCGCCCGAGACCCAGCCCGCGACCGAGCGTGCGAACGGCGAGCCGTCCGACACTGCCGACGCGCTGTCGTCGCCGCGGCCCCACGTCGCCGAGCCCGCGCCCGAGCCCGAGGCCGCACCCCCGCCCACGACGCCGTCGACGCCGCTCGATGTGCGCTTCGTCGCCAGCGCGCACGCGATCCTCGGCATCGGTCCGGTTCCGTCGGTGTCGCCGGGCGCGATGGTCTCGCTCGGCGTGCGTCTCGGTCTCTTCTCGGGAGGCGCGCTCGAGCTCTGGGCGTCGGGCTCGTTCCTCGCCGAGCAACGCGCGCGGCTCGCCGAGGACGACCCGCGCGGCGGCAGCTTCGGGCTCGCCGCCGCGCGCCTCCGCACGTGCCTCGCGCTCGAGGCCGCACCTCCGCTGCTCGAGCTCGCGCCCTGCCTCGCCGTCGAAGCCGGCGCGATGTGGGGCCGCGGCGAGGCCGTGCCGATCGTGCTCTCGGGCGCTGCGCCCTGGGCCGCGCTCGCCGTCGGCGGCGAAGCGCGCGTGTGGGTCGTCGGACCGCTCGCGATCACCGTGCTCGCCGAGCTCCAGATCCCGTTCGTCGCGCCGACCTTCGATCTCGAGCTCGACGGAGCGCCACGGCGCGTCCACCGCGCGTCCGACGTCGGCGCGGTCCTCGGGCTCGGCGCGCTGATCCGCCTCCCCTGAAGATCGTGTGACGGGCGCGCCGCGCCGCGGACATTGTCCGTGCGAGCATGGCCTTCGTGTCCGCCACGAGCGCGCATCCGGTCGACGTCGCGGAGCCCGCGACCACGCCGGCGGACGTGCCCTCGTTCGACGAGGTCTACGACGCGCACGTCGACTTCCTCTGGCGCAGCGCGCGCGCCCTCGGCGTGCCCGCCACCGCGATCGACGACGTGCTCCAGGACGTGTTCGTCGTCGTGCACCGACGCCTGCCCGAGTTCGAAGGCCGCGCCGCGATTCGCACCTGGCTCGCGCGCATCCTCGTGCGCGTCATCCAGGAGCATCGTCGTCGCTTCCGCCGCAAGCACGATCACGCTGCGCTCCCCGACGACGTCGTCGACGTCACGAGCGCGGGCCCTCACGAAGAGGTCGCGCGCGCCGAGGCGGTCCGCCTGCTCGGCGAGATCCTCGCCGCGATGGGCGAGGACCAGCGCACCGTCTTCGTGCTCGCCGAGATCGAGCAGATGCCCGTTCCCGAGATCGCGTCCGCGCTCGAGGTGAACGTGAACACCGTCTACTCGCGCCTGCGCCTCGCGCGCCGCGAGTACGACCGACACCTCGCGCGCCTCCGCGCGAAGGACGAATGGAGGCAGCCGTGAGCGAGCGCGAGATCGATCGTTCGCTGATCGATGCAGCGCGCGAGGGCCTCGGTCCGAGCGCGGAGGAGCGCGCGCGCCTGCGCCGTGCGGTCGCGGCGACGATCGCCGGCGGTGCGGTCGCCGGCACGGCGGTGTCGGGAGCGGCGGCGAGCGCGACCGCCGCGAAGGCGGTCGCCGCATGGAGCGCGTGGAAGATCGTGGCCGCCGCCGCGCTCGCGACGACGGTGGTCGGCGGCGCCGCGATCGCGGTGATCGCGTCGCGCGACGCGCCGTCGCCCCGCCGCGAGGTCGCGCCTGACGCGCCCGTCGATCCGCTGCCCGAAGTCCACCTCGCGCCGATCGACGCGCCCGAGCAGCCGGCGACCGAGGAGCCCGCGCCGGAGCCGCCCGCACCGGAGCGAGCGGCGCCGGTGCGCGCCGCGTCCCCCGATCGCGTGCAGCCGCGCGCCACCGGGCCCGCCCGCGATGCCCTGCTCGCCGAGACCGCGCTCCTCCGCGAAGCCCACCGCGCCCTCCGCGCGCACGACGCGACGCGCGCGCTCGCGCTCCTCGACGATCACGCCGCGCGGTTCCCGCAGGGCGCGCTGCGCGAAGAGCGCGCTGCGACCCGCGTCCTCGCGCTCTGCGAAGCGGGCCTCACCGCGGCCGCGCGCACCGAGGCCGACCGCTTCCTCGCCGCGCACCCGCGCTCGATGCACGCGGCTCGCGTGCGCGCTTCGTGCGGCGCCGCACCCATCCAGTGACCCTCGGTTGCCGCGGCGATCCCGCGGCGGCTAGCATCCGCGCATGGACGGAACGGGGGCACCGTCGGCGTCGATCGCGTGCATGTCGGGCGCGCTCGTCCTCGAGCACCGGCGCATCCTGCAGGAGATCTGCGGGCCGGCGCGCTTCGCCCGCGCGCTCGATCGCCTCCCACCCGACGCGCGTCGCGAGTACGACGAGACGTCCGCGGTGTCGTGGCCGCGCGTGACGACCGCCGAGCACGTCATGCACGCGGCCGCGATCGAGCTCGCGCGTGATCCCGTCGAGCTCCACGAGCAGGTCTCGCGCACCGCCGTCGAGCGCACGCTCACGACGCTCTGGCGCTTGCTCCTCCGGTTCACGACCGACGAGGCGCTCGTCGCGCGCACCCCGCGCATCTACGCGCGCGCGCTCAACCGCGGCGAGCTCGTGCCGCTCGTCGTCTGCCCCGGCCGTGCGGAGATCCGCGTCGTCGGCTGGCCCGACATCCCCGAGTTCTCCACGCGCGGCATCCGGATCGCGATCGAGTCCGTGCTCCGCCTCGCGGGCCGGGATCAAGTGCGCGTCATCGCCGAGCCGGGCGCTCAGGGCCCGATCTTCCACGCGACCTGGATCCCGTGAGCGAGCGCGTCTGCGACACGCAGATCCCGCGCATTTCTTCACGTATCAGGCGCGACTCAAATCGAACGTGTCCCTACGTTCGGCTCGACGAAGCACCTTCCGGTCGCCTATTTACGGCGCCGAAACGTAACCGAAACAAACCACGTTCATAGCGCATGCGCCCCACCGGAGAGAGACGAGCCATGAAGAAGGTCGAGGCCATCATCAAGCCGTTCAAGCTCGACGAGGTGAAGGACGCGCTCGCGGAAGTCGGCGTCAAGGGCATGACCGTCACCGAGGTGAAAGGCTTCGGCCGTACCGGCGGCAAGCGCGAGGTCTATCGCGGGTCCGCCTACGTGGTCGACTTCGTGCCGAAGGTGAAGATCGAGGTCGTGATTCCCGACGCGCTCGTCGTGCCGGTGCTCGAGGCGATCGAGCGCTCGGCCAAGACGGGCCGCATCGGCGACGGAAAGGTCTTCGTCTTCCACGTCGAGGAGGCGGTCCGCATCCGCACCGGCGAGCGTGGCGAGGACGCCGTCTGAGCCTGATCCCGAGCCCCGCAGCATCCGCTCCAGAGAGCACCAGACCCGGAGAGAGAGAACCGACTTATGAGCGACGTGAAGAAGGCAATCGAGCTCGCCAAGAAGAACAACGCCGTGATGGTCGACCTGCGCTTCTGCGACCTCCCCGGCGTCTGGCAGCACACGACCGTCCCGGCGGCGCGCCTCGACGAGGGTGCGTTCGAGGACGGCTTCGGGTTCGACGGCTCGTCGATCCGCGGCTTCCAGCCGATCAACGCGAGCGACATGCTGCTCCTGCCGGACGCGAAGACCGCGCAGATGGACCCGTTCACCGAGCAGCCGACGATCGTGCTCATCTGCGACGTCGTCGACCCGATCACGCGTGAGCCCTACTCGCGCAACCCGCGCTACATCGCGCAGAAGGCCGAGAGCTACCTCCGCCAGACGGGCATCGGCGACACGGCGTACTTCGGCCCCGAGGCCGAGTTCTTCGTGTTCGACGACGTGAAGTTCGAGGTCGCGAACAACGGCGGCTTCTACGAGCTCGACTCGATCGAGGCGGCGTGGAACACGGGCCGCCACGAGGGCCCGAACCTCGGCCACAAGATCGGCTACAAGGGCGGCTACTTCCCCTGCGCGCCGAACGACACGCTGATGGACTGGCGCACGGAGACGTCGCGCATGCTCACGGCGGTCGGCATCGAGGTGGAGCTGCACCACCACGAGGTCGCGACGGCCGGTCAGTGCGAGATCGACATGCGCTTCCAGTCGCTCACGCACATGGCGGACCAGCTCCTCTGGTTCAAGAACGTCGTGAAGAACAGCGCGCGCATGGCGGGCAAGACCGCGACGTTCATGCCGAAGCCGCTCTACGGCGACAACGGCTCGGGCATGCACGTGCACCAGTCGATCTGGCGCGAGGGCAAGCCGCTCTTCGCCGGCGACCGCTACGCGGGCATGAGCGAGATGGCGCTCCACTACATCGGCGGCATCCTCAAGCACGCGCCGGCGCTCTGCGCGCTGACGAACCCGACGGTGAACAGCTATCGCCGTCTCGTCCCGGGCTACGAGGCGCCGGTCAACCTCGCGTACTCGTCGCGCAACCGCTCGGCGTCGATCCGCATCCCGATGTACTCGACGTCGCCGAAGGCGAAGCGCATCGAGGTGCGCTTCCCCGACCCGTCGACGAACCCCTACATCGCGTTCGCGGCGATGCTCATGGCGGGCCTCGACGGCATCCAGAACAAGATCGATCCGGGCGATCCGCTCGACAAGGACATCTACTCGCTCTCGCCCGAGGAGCTGAAGAACGTCCCGCACGTTCCGGGCTCGCTCAGCGAGGCGCTCACGGCGCTCGAGCACGACTACGAGTTCCTCCTCAAGGGCGACGTGTTCACGCGCGACGTCATCGAGGAGTGGGTCTCGTACAAGCGCGCGAAGGAGGTCGACCCGATCCGCCTCCGCCCGACGCCGCTCGAGTTCATGATGTACTACGACGTGTGATCGCCGCTGCGATCGCGTAAGAAGACGCCCTCCTCACGGAGGGCGTCTTTTTTCATGCGCGACGAGCATCGAGACACGAACAAGCGCAACTGGGACGAGCGCGCGCGCGTCCATGCGCGCTCGAAGTTCTACGACCTCGACGGCTTCGTCGCGGGCGCCCGCGGCATCTGGTTGCATCCGTGCGAGCGCGAGGAGCTCGGCGCGATCGAAGGCCGCTCGCTCTGTCAGCTGCAGTGTCACCTCGGCGTCGAGACGCTGTCGTGGGCGCGGCTCGGCGCATCGCGCGTGGTCGGGCTCGACTTCTCGCACGACGCGATCACGGCCGCGCGTGACCTCGCGCAGCGCTGCGGGCTCGCGGATCGCGCGCGCTTCGTCGAGAGCGACGTGCACGACGCGGAGCGGGCGCTCGCGGACGAGGCGCCGTTCGACGTCGTCTACGTGAGCGTCGGCGCGATCTGCTGGCTGCCGTCGATCACGCGATGGGCGCGCATCGTGCGCGCGCTGCTGAAGCCGGGCGGCGTGCTCTACGTGCGCGAGGTGCACCCGATGATGAACGGCGTCTTCGAGCGCGACGGGAAGCTGGTGGTCGAAGGGCCCTACTTCGAGCGCGAGGAGCCGACGCGCTGGGACGACGGCACGACGTACACCGAGGGCGGCCCGAAGCTCGAGAACGTGACGTGCTTCGAGTGGGCGCACGGCCTCGGCGAGATCGTCCAAGCGCTGCTCGACGTCGGGCTCGTGATCGAGATGTTGCACGAGCACCGGGACGCTGAGTTCCAGCCCTTCGAGTCGATGACGCGCGGCGACGACGGCCTCTGGCGCCTGCCCGAGGCGTGGCGCGACCGTCTCCCGCTCACGTTCACGCTCCGCGCGCGGCTGCCCGGGTGACGTAAATACGCGTTTGACGGCCGCTTCCGGGCTCGCTTAGCATCCTCGTCGCCCCTCGCGCCCGCTGTCTTGGCGCCCACACCAGCCCCGCACCGTCCTCCGATCGCGAGAGAACGGTCGAACCGAGCGGGGAGGCAGCGAGGGAACCCCGCCCACATGCTCGCATCGCGCATCGCCGCCGAGACCCTGCGATTCCTGCCGCGCAAGCGGATCAGCCGGGTCCTCGGCCGGATGGCGTCGGCGGGTGTACCGCTCCCGCTCCTGCAGCGCGCGATCGAGCTCTACGTGCGCGCGTACGCCGTCGATCTCTCGGAGTGCGACGTGCCGAGCGGCGGGTGGACGTCGTTCAACCAGTTCTTCACGCGGCCGCTGCGCGATGGATGTCGCCCGATCGATCCCGATCCCGGCGCCATCGTCTCGCCCGCCGACGGGCTCGTGGAGGACTGCGGGACGATCGACGCGCGCGCGACGTTCCGCGTGAAGGGCCGTCCCTACGACGTCGGCGAGCTCCTCGGCGATGCGCGCGACGCGTCGCGCTACGAGGGCGGGCGCTTCGCGATCATCTATCTCTCGCCGCGCGACTACCACCGCGTGCACGCGGCGGTCGAGGGTCCGGTGCGCGTGGTGCGCCACGTCGGCGGGACGCTCTTCCCGGTCAACAAGATCGGCCTCGAGCACGTGCCCGGGCTGTTCGCGAAGAACGAGCGCGTCGCGGTGTTCCAGGAGAGCCCGTTGCACGGTGAGATCGCGACCATCCTCGTCGGCGCGATCGTGGTCGGCAGCGTGACGCTCACGTTCGATCCCGCGATGCGCACCAACGACGGGCCGCCGCGCGGCACGGTTCGATATCTGCCCGGGCGCGAGCCGACGCTCGGTCGCGGCGACGAGCTCGGCGCGTTCCAGCTCGGCTCGACCGTCATCGTGCTCACCACGCGCCGCTCGGACATCGAGCTCGCGGTGGACCCGGGGACGCCGGTGCGGATGGGACAGGCGATCGCGCGACGCGTGCGCGATGGGAGGAACGTGTCGTGACCGATCGCGAGCACGGCGACGGTCCGGACGGCGAGGGCTCGAGCCCCGACACGCTCGCGCTGGCGGAACGCCCCTCGCGGCGTCGCACCGGACGGCGTCGCTCGCTGCGCGTGCCGGTCGACGAGGTGCCGCGTCGCAGCACCAGCCCCGACGGAGAGCTCGCCGCGGTGTCGACGCCGGAGGAGCAGGACCCGTTCGCGCCGATGCCGACCGAGCGCACGCAGGTGAGCGCGGCGGTCGCCGCGGCGACGACGACGTCGGAGCTCGGGATGGAGCTCGCGGACGTCGATCTCGCGGAAGAGCTCGACGCGGACGAGCTCCAGGTCGACGACGAGCCCGGCGCTGCCGCGCCGTCGCTCGAGGAGGAGCCCACGCGCATCGCCGCCACGCCGAGCGCGCCCGCGCTCGGGAGCCCGTCGACGGAGCCCGAGCTCGAGCGCGTGCGCGAGACCGATCCCGGCGCGCAGCCCGCGATGAGCGAGCGCCCGCCGCCGAGCCAGCCGCCCGTCGACGCCGAGCGGACCTCGCCCGGCGTCACCCGCGCGGCGGACGAGCCGCGTGCGTCGATGCCGAGCGCACAGCCGGCGGTGATCGTGTCGCGCGTCGTCGCGATCTCGTCGCCGCCGCCCGCCCCGACGCCGACGCAGGCGGCAGCGCCCACGCCGTCGTGGCCCTCGCACGACGAGGAGCCGGAGCTGAGCATCAGCGAGAGCTTCGACGACCTCGAGGTCGACGTCGGCGACGACGAGCGCGACATGATGAGCGCGCTCGCCGACGAGGAGCTCGGCGACGATGCGCTCGACGCGGGCGATGCGCTCGACGAGGACGATGCGCTCGACGACGACGCAGCCCTCGACGCCGCTGCCACGGCGCGCGCGCCGGAGGACGACGGCGACGAGGTCTCGGCCGCCGAGCTCGAGCTGCCCGATGACGAGCTCACCGACGCGGCGAAGCCCCCTCCGCCGCCGGCGCGCGCGCAGCGTCCCGCCGACGAAGAGGAGCTCGCCGCCGACGATCTCGAGGTCGAGGCGAGCGGCGAGACCGACTCGCTCGATCCGAAGAAGCGCTCCGCCCCGCCACCGCCGCCCGACAAGCCCGCGCGCGCGGCGCCGCCGGCACGCCCCGCCGGCGCGACGAGCGCCACGCCGACCGCGGCCGCGCCCGCATCGGCGACCGCGACCGCGTCGTCGACCGCGACCGCGTCGTCCACCACCACCGCCCAGGAGCCCGCGGCCGAGCCCGCGCGTCGCTCGAAGAAGAAGGGCAACTGGTGGGAGGACTTCTTCAACGACGACTACCTCCGCACCGTGCCGCCGCCGAACCCGCGGCAGATCGCGCGGCAGTGCGACTTCATCGAGCAGCGGCTCGCGCTGAAGGAAGGCTCGACGATCCTCGACGTCGGCTGCGGGCTCGGCCTGCACGCGATCGAGCTCACGCGCCGCGGCTACCTCGTCGTCGGCCTCGACCTCTCGCTGCCGATGCTCTCGCGCGCGGCCGACGAGGCGCAGGATCAGGGCTTCCGCATCAACTTCCTCCACGCCGACATGCGGGAGATGAACTTCGACGGAGCGTTCGACGCCGTGCTCTGCTGGGGCACGACGTTCGGCTACTTCGACGACGATCAGAACCGCGGCGTCGTCGAGCGCCTGCATCGCGCGCTGCGCCCGAAGGGCAAGCTGCTGCTCGAGGTCGTGAACCGCGACTTCGTCGTGCCGACGCAGCCGAACCTCGTGTGGTTCGAGGGCGACGGCTGCGTCGTGATGGAAGAGACGCAGGCGAACTTCATCACGTCGCGCCTGACCGTGAAGCGCACCGTGATCCTCGACGACGGGCGCCAGCGCGACAACCAGTACTCGGTGCGGCTCTACTCGCTGCACGAGCTCGGGCAGATCCTCCACCAGCGCGGCTTCCGCGTGGTCGAGGTCTCGGGGCGCGAGGCGACGCCGGGCGTGTTCTTCGGCGCCGACTCGCCGAAGCTGATCATCCTCGCGGAGCGCCGCATCCAGCAGGCCGCGCCGCCCCCCGCGCCGAAGAAGACGGGCAGCATGGACGCGGTCGACGCGCCCACGACCGACTCGTCGGAGAGCGGCGCGGAGAGCTAGTCCGCCTCGGCCTCGAGGTCGTACCGAGCGGAGCACGGCAGCGTCGGGAAGCTGCCGCCGTGGACGATCAGCAGCGGGCTGCAGTCGGAGCCCGCGACCGGCACGACCTCGATGCGGTGCGACGCCTCGAACGTCGGCCGCGCGCTCGCGCCCGCGTCGCCCTGCGTCCCCGCGTCGCCCTGCGTCCCCGCGTCGCCCTGCGTGCCCGCGTCGGGCATCGACGTCCCGCCGTCCGCGCGAGGCAGATCGCGGATCGTGCCCTCGATCGTCTCGATCTGCGTGAGCCGGCAGCCGCGGATCCCGTTCACCGGATCTTCCGGCCAGGCCTCCGCCTCCGTCGACGAGCGCACGCGGAACTCGCCGTCGTCCTCGATCGTGCCGAACACCGGACCGCCGCCCTGCATCCGCCAGGTCAGCGTGCCGTGCTCGCGCGCGAGGTCGACGCGGAACTCGAGCGGATCGATCGAGTCGAGCCCGGGCGCGCACCCGTTCTCGTCGAGCGTGCCGTGCACGTCGAAGCTGCCGATCGACGTGCCCGACGTGCTGTCGACGTCGCGACACGCGAGCACGAACGGCGTGCCCACGAGCGCGACGACGAGCATCAGAAGCGAAGCGACCCGGTGCCGCATCCCGCCCACGTACGGGCGAGCGCGTCACCGGGTCAACTTTCGGGCAGAGCGGAGCGAGCTCAGCGGCCGCGGCGGCGGCGATCGGCGGGCGTCTCTTCCGCGGGCGGCGGGCCCGCTTCCTCGGCGCAGCCGTCTTCGTCCTCGAAGCCGTCGGCGTCCTCGGGCTGATCCGGGCACTGATCGCCGTCGTCGGGCAGGTTGTCGCCGTCGAAGTCGGTCTCCGGGCAGCCGTCCTCGTCGCCGAAGCCGTCGGTGTCCTCCGGCTGATCCGGGCACTGGTCGGCCGAGTCCTCGATGTTGTCGCGATCGCGATCGGCGTCGGGGCAGCCGTCGTCGTCGCGGTCGCCGTCCATGTCCTCCGCCTGCGTCGGGCACGAGTCGTAGCCGTCGTGCACGCCGTCGCCGTCGGTGTCGAGGTCGGGGCAGCCGTCGTCGTCGGCGTCGCCGTCCATGTCCTCCGCTTCGTTCGGGCAGCGATCGGCGCCGTCGGCGAGGCCATCGGAGTCGTTGTCGGGCTCGGGGCATCCGTCGTCGTCGTGCCAGTCGTCGAGGTCCTCGCGATCGGCCGGGCACGAGTCCATCGAGTCGTCGATGCCGTCGCCGTCGTTGTCGGCGCGCTGCGGCGCCCACGCGAAGCCGCCGAGCACGCGGAACACCGGCACGCCCACGCCCGCGACGAGGCCCGCGCCCGCGCCGAGCTCGAACACGACGTCGTCGACGCGCAGGCGGCCACCGAGGCGCGCCTCGAGCGGGTTCTCGTCGACCTGCCCGGAGAACGCGGTCGAGCCCTGGATCTCGCCGAACACCATCACGAGCGGCGTGATGTCGTAGCCGAACGCGAGGCCGTAGCTCAGCGCCGGTCCCGCGACCGTCGAGAAGAGCGTGTCGCCGTCGCGCCAGTAGCCGCCGACGTTGCCGGCGACGTGCACGCCCTGGTTGACGTACTCGATGATCGCGTGGCCGCCGAAGCTCGGATCCTCGTCGCCGACGAAGCGCCCTTCCGCGATGTGCACTGCGACCGGCGCCGTCACCCACGCCGCGAGGCCGAGACGCAGCCCGCTCGCATCGTCGAGCAGGTTCGCCTTCACGTGCAGCCGCGGATCGCCGAGCGTGAAGCCGCTGCCCGACGAGATGAGATCACCGGGGCCCGCGGGGTTCGGGAACGCGTCGCCCTCGGTGAGCACGAGCGGCACGTTCAGGCCGATCTGGATGCGGTTGAAGAGCGCGATCGATCCCCAGAGGTGCGCGGCCGCGGTGTACTGGACGACGTTCGCTTCGATGCCCGTCGTCTCGCAGCCTGCGTCGCCCGCCTCGCAGGTCGCGCTGTAGAGCGTGAACGGCTCGTGCGCGTAATCGAGCTGCACGCCCGCTGCGCCTGCGACCTCACCACGGACCGCGGCGCCGTCGACGCCGAAGTAGTTGTTGGGGCCTGGAGCGGGGTGGTAGCGGAGGACGTTGAACTCCCCCAATGGCTGAGCGGACGCGTGATTCGTCCACGCAACGAGCAGACACGTGAGCGTGCCGACGACGAGGGCGATCC
This sequence comes from Sandaracinus amylolyticus, assembly GCF_000737325.1. Lineage (NCBI taxonomy): Bacteria > Pseudomonadati > Myxococcota > Polyangiales > Sandaracinaceae > Sandaracinus > Sandaracinus amylolyticus. Next base: position 3,271,901 of record NZ_CP011125.1, on the reverse strand, counting down.
GGCGCATCGAGAGCTCCCCATTTCACGCGCGGGGGCGGCATGCCGCGCGTGGTGCGACTATCTCAGACCGCCATTGCGAAGAACAAGGTCGAAAACGCCGAGAGCGTTCGGATCCAGTAGTGCTGTCAGGGAAGTCCCGCACAGGGGAGCGCGCAGAATTCCGAGATCTGCGCGCGAGCGGGGTGCGCGAGAGGGCGCGCGCAGGATCCCGATTCCACTCAGCGCCTGCATGCGTGCTACGTCGGCGGACGCCGAGGGGGCCGGCGCACGATCGGACCTCTCCGTCCACCTGGAGGATCCGCATGCATCGCACAGCTCTCGTTCTCGCATCGGCGCTCGCTGCTTGTGCGCCCGACCAACCTGCCACCGGCCTCGCGCTGCACCTGACGGCGACCGACGCGGAAGGCGCGACCTATCGCCTTCGCGACGCGACGTTCGCGATCGCCGGGCCCGAGACGACGAGCGCATCGACCGAGACCGATCCCGATGCCGCGACGATCTCGCTCGAGCTCGCGGCGGGCACGTACGCCGTCACGCTCGCCGACGGGTGGCGGCTCGAGCGCGTGGTCGCCGGCGAAGCGACGGACGTGACCGCGACGCTCGTCTCGCCCAACCCGGTGAGCGCGACCGTGGTGGCCGCCGCGAGCACGCAGGTGCGCTTCCGCTTCGCGGTGCGCGGCGACGTCGTCGAGACGGGCCCGGGGCAGCTCGACATCGGGATCGAGGTCGAGCGCGAGACGGCCGGCGACGAGATCGTCCTCGGCCCGTGGAACACCGGCGCCGGCACCGAGGAGACGCTCTGCCTCGTGGTCGACGCCGGGGGCATCACCGGCAAGCGCGTGCGCGCGATCCACGTCACGCCGTCGCCCGGCACGTACGAGGTCGAGATCGCGAGGACGACCGCGCCGCTGACCGAGGGCGCGACGACGTGCCCGGGGGACATCGGGAGCGCGCCGCTCTTCGTCGCGACTGCCGCGCCCGCGTCGCTCGTCCTTCCCGACGACACCGAGCTCGTGCTCGCGCCGCACGAGCACGTGCGCATCCTGCAGCGCGTCGCGAACACGAGCGACGCGGACGTCGAGTCCTCGGTGCACGTGGAGCTCGACGTGCTCGATCCCGGCGCGCCCGCGCGCGACGCGCTGAGCGTGTCGCTGCTCTTCGACTGGATGTTCGCGTGCCCTCCGCACACGACGTGCGCGACGAGCTCGTTCCACGCGATGCCCGCGAGCGCCGAGCTGGTCGCGCTCACGACGCTGACGCGCTCGCGCGCCGACGCGACCGTGCGTCATGCGGCGTCGGCGGCGGACACGACGGGCGCGCTGATCCACGACGCGGTGGATTGGAGCGCGCCGGGCACCACGATCGCGGCGCCGCGGCGGACGTTCGGCGGTGAGGACGGCCTGCGGCTCACGTGCACGATCACCGCCGACGACTCGACGCTGACCGCGGGCCTGTCGAGCCGCGACGAGATCTGCGCCGCCCTCGCCTACCACCGCTGAGCGTCGCGCTCAGAAGCACACGTTCGATCGCTGGGCGCGCGTGTACGGCCCGCCCCCGACGAGCGCGCCGTTGAGCTCGACGCGCGCCATCGACACCGCGCCCCCCGTCGCGGCGCTGAACCCGACCTGGAACGGCTCACCCGGGACGAGCTCCCGCGAGAGCGAGGGCGACGCGCACGGCGGATCGCACGCGCAGATCGATCCGCCGCACGACGACGGCGAGGGCGCGATGTCGAGCGCGATCGGCCCGTTCACCGCGAAGCGCAGCCGCAGCCGCTCTTCGCTCGTGACGGTGCGCGGATCGTCCGGCGTGTACTCGATGAAGAGCCGCTGCGTGACGTCGCTCGACGACGTCGAGTCGAGGTGGGCCGAGGGCGGCGTGACCGTGCCCAGCACCGTCCGCGTCCCGCCCGACTGCCGCACGACCTGCACCTGATCGCTCTGGCTCGACGGGACGCCGGTGTAGTAGCGCCACTCGAGCACGAGCCCGTCGCGCGTCGAGGGCACGCCGAGCCCACCGCCGACGGCGCCGAGATCGCCGCTCCCGCTGCGTCCGAGGATCACCGCCCAGCCGTCCGCCGGGTACGTCGTCGGCGACGCGCTCCGGCCCGCCGTCACCTCGGCGACGAAGCTCATCGGTCCCCAGCCGAGGCGCCGCATCGCCGCAGGGCTGTCGAGCCAGATCGCGCCGGCGTCGTTCGCCGCGCCGTTCACGAGCGTGTACGTGCGCGACGTGAGGGTCGAGCACGTCGTCGTGGTCGACGCCGCGCGGAACGCGCTGCACGTGTAGAGGTCGGTGACGATGCCGTTCGCGAGGCTCGCGTCGCTCGTGCTCGGATCGCCGTCGTCGTCGCAGTAGTTGCAGCTCTCCGCGCTCGCGTAGCAGGCGGTCTCGGTGTGCGCGCTGCAGCTGGCGTTGCAGATCTGCTGGCCCGCGGTGCCGCACGCGGTCGTGCAGTACGTGATCGCGTTGCGCGGACAGAAGAAGCCGTTGTCGACGCTGCCGTCGCCGTCGTCGTCGCAGCCGTTGCACGTCTCGGTCGCGGTGCAGTCGCTCCAGCCGCTGCAGTCGGCGAGACAGCGCTGCGTGCCCGCGACGCTGCCGCCGCCGCACGCGCGCGTGCAGCTGCGGGTCTCGCCGAGGCGGCACGCGAAGCCGTCGTCCGCGCTGCCGTCGACGTCGTCGTCGCAGCCGTTGCAGATCTCGGTGCCGCGACAGGTCTGGCCACCGAACGAGCAGCTCGCGCTGCAGCTGCGCGTGCCGACGGTGCCGCAGCCCGTCACGCACGCGTGGCCGCTCGAGCTCTGGCGGCACTCGAACACGTCGTCGATCGCGCCGTCGCAGTCGTCGTCGCCGCCGTTGCACGTCTCGGACGGAGGCGCGGGCGTGAACGTCTCGGTCGTGCAGCCCGCGTTGCACGCGTAGGTGCCCGCGACGCTCGCGCACGAGCCGTACGCGCCCGTGCCCGCGCGCACCGTGCCGAGCGCGCAGATCATCCCCGCGCCGTCGTCGGCCGCGGCGTCGCAGTCGTCGTCCCGGCCGTTGCACGCCTCGGTCGCGCCGGGGCGGATCGCGCTCGAGCTGTCGTTGCAGTCGCCGCCGCGGCTCGTGTAGCCGAGCGGACAGAACCCGTGCGCGCCGCGCGTCGCGTCGCGGCACTGCGTCGTCGCGCTGCCGATGCCGTAAGTGTCGGCGTCGGCATCGGGGAAGCAGCCGGTCGCGGTCGTGCCTTCGTCGATCGTCGTGTCGCAGTCGTCGTCGATCGCGTTGCACGACTCGGTCGCCATCGGGCGCGCCGACGCGTTCGCGTCGTTGCAGTCGCCGCCCGTCGTGGTCCAGCCGGGCGGGCAGAAGCCCGCGCTCGCGCGGGTCGCATCGCGGCACTGTCGCGTCGCCGCGCCCGCGCCGTAGCCATCGCCGTCGCCGTCACCGAGGCACGTCGCGACGACCGTGCCCTCGTCGGTGCGACCGTCGCAGTCCTGATCGAGCCCGTCGCACACCTCGGCGCTCGACGCGACGTCGCCGACGCAGCTCCCCCACGATCCGCCGACGCAGATCTGCGATCCGATCGCGCACTCGCCGACGTTCGTCGGCGCGCCGCCGCCGGGGCCGGTGCCGCAGTCGCGGCGCGCGCCGTCGGTGCACGTGCAGCCGGGATCGGTCGTGCCGTCGCAGTCGTCGTCGATCGCGTTGCACGCGTCGTGGCGCCCGGGATGGCGCGCGGCGTCGGTGTCCGCGCAGTCGCCCCCGAGCGTCACGTACCCGCTCGGCGCGGTGCAGCCGGTGCTCGTCGTGGCACCGCCGGCGCCGTCGCCGTCCTGATCGCGGTGGAACGTGCGCAGCACGCCCTCGTCGGTGCGCCCGTCGCAGTCGTCGTCGGCGCCGTTGCACGACTCGATGCCCACCGGGCTCGCCGCCGCGCGCGCGTCGTCGCAGTCGCCGCGCCGCTCGACGTACGACGCGCTCGGCGGGCCGCACGTCGCGCCCGCGGCGTTCGCCGCGCCGCCGAATCCGTCTCCGTCGCCGTCGAGGTGGTAGACGCGGCGCAGGCCCTCGTCGGTCGTGCCGTCGCAGTCGTCGTCGAGGTCGTTGCAGACCTCGGGCGCGGCGGGGCTCACGCCGGCGCGCGCGTCGTCGCAGTCGAGCGTGTTCGACGCCCAGCCCTCGGGGACGCTGCACGCGCTCGTCGTCACGCCCGAGGTCGCGGAGCCGTAGCCGTCGCCGTCGGTGTCCTCGTGGTACGTGCGCAGCACGTGCTCGTCGACGATCGCGTCGCAGTCGTCGTCGACGCCGTCGCAGAGCTCTTCGGCAGGACCGACCGCGCCGATGCACTCGCCGAAGATCCCCTCGACGCACACGCGGCGGCCCTCCTGGCACGCGCCCTCGCCGGTGCCGCACACCTCGGCGGCGCCGGGCGCGCACGGACAGACCTCGTCGGCGACGCCGTCGCAGTTGTTGTCGACGCGATCACACGCCTCGCCGGCGCGCGGGTTGATCAGGCTGTCGCCGTCGTCGCAGTCGTCGCCGCACTGCGCGCCTTCGTCGTCCGCGTTGCAGCACGTCTCGGACGCCGAGCCGTCGCCGTCGTCGTCGACGAAGCCGAACGTCGCGACGTTGCAGTCCTCGTCGTGCCCCGCCGCGTCGCAGACCTCGGTGTTGCCGGGGAAGCGGTTGCGATCGCCGTCGTCGCAGTCGTCGCCCCCGCACTCGGTCGCGATGCGGCCGTCGCCGTCGGCGTCGAGCGCGACCGGGCAGTCGGTCACGCAGCGCCGCGCGTCTTCCTCGCACACGTAGCCGGGCTCGCAGGCCGCGACGTACGCGGGCACGCAGCCGCGCTGATCGGCGTCGGTCGCGCCGGGCATGCAGCGCTCCTCGCCGTCGCAGAACACGCCGTTCTGGCACTCGCGATCGAGCACGCAGAGCTCGGGCCCCGCATCGGCCTCGATGCCTCCGTCGGGCGTCGCCGGTGGAGGCGCTTCGCACGCGACGATCACCACGACAGCGAGCACCACGACGCGACGACGATCGAGCATGGACGCCGCGCCCGAGCAGCGCGCGTACCACGCTCGAAATCGCACGGAGCGCACGCACCGCACGCGGGCCGCCCGCGGGCGCGCACGCGGGCCGCACGCGGTCTCGGAGCACGGACCGCGACGACACGAGTCGTCCGCTCGCGCGCTCGGTTCCAACCGCGCGCGTCGACGCAGAGCGCCTGAAAAACGCGACGGCCACGAGCGACAAGTCCTCGGTGCAGGACATGCAAACAGGGACTTGCGTGCGCCACGCTGTGCCCCTCGCCGTCATCCTCCTCCTCGCTGCGCTCTCGGGATGCGGCGACGATCTGCCCATCGCGCGACCGCTTCCGACCGGGCGCGCGACTCCCTCGCTGCCAGAGCCGCTGCGACGGCTCTCGCGCGTCGAGCACGAACGAACGCTGCGCGACTTGTTCCCCGGCACCGCGCTGCCGCTCCTCGAGCTCCCGCCCGACACCGAGCTCGATCGCCTGGAGAACGACGCGCGCTCGCTCGGGCCCTCGCAGCTCGGGATCGCGCGGTACGAGGAGTCCGCGCGGGCCGTGGCGAGCGCCGTGATGGCCGACGAGCGTGCGCGCGCGCGGGTCCTCTCGTGCGACGCGTGGTCGACGCCGAGCGAGCAGGAAGCGTGCGTCGATGCGTTCGTCGCCGGCTTCGCGATGCGCGCGCTGCGCAGGCCGCCGAGCGAGGACGAGGCGGAGCGCCTCCGCTCGCGCATCCGCGCGTGGACGACGCAGACCGACTTCCTCGGCGCGATCGAGCTCGCGGTGCAGATGCTCCTGCAGACGCCGAGCTTCCTCTATCGCACCGAGCCGAGCGTCGACGACGACGACGAGATCATCGCGGTCGACGGCTACGAGATGGCTTCTCGGCTCTCGTACGCGCTCTGGCAGTCGATGCCCGACGACGCGCTCTTCGAGGCCGCCGCGTCCGGCGCGCTGTCGAGCCGCGAGGGCGTCGAGCGCGAAGCCCGCCGGATGATCGCGGACGCGCGCGCCGGGGACACGATCGTCGACTTCCACCGGCAGTGGCTCGATCTCGATCGCATCCTCGAGCCCGAGCACGCAGTCCGCGCGGACGGCACGCGCAGCGACTGGGACGCGCGGACGCAGCGCGACGCGCACGCCGAAGCGCTGCGCTTCGTGCGCATCGCGCTCGTCGAAGGAGACGGCCGCCTCGCGTCGCTCCTCGAGAGCCCCGAGGCCGAGCTCAGCGGGCGCCTCGCGCGTCTCTACGACGTCGGGACCGACCCTTCGTGGGCCGACGACGAGTGGCGCCGCGTGACGCTGCCCGACGAGCGACGCGCCGGCATCCTCACGCGCGTCGCGGTGCTCGCGTCGCACGCGCACCCCGGCTACGCATCGCCGCCGCTGCGCGGCAGCTTCGTCCTCGAGACGCTCCTCTGCGCGCCGCGCACGAGCCCACCCGCCGACGTCGATCTCTCGCAGCCGCGACCGAGCGACGGCGAGGGCCCGCGCACCAACCGCGAGCTCTTCGCCCAGCGCACGAGCTCCGCGCTGTGCCAGGGCTGTCACGTGCGGCTCGACGGCATCGGCTTCGGTCTCGAGCACTACGACGCCGCCGGCGTGTGGCGCGACGTCGAGGTGGGCGTCGCGATCGACACCGCGGGCGCGCTCCACGGCACCGACGTCGACGGCCCCTTCGACGGCGCGCTCGAGCTCTCGAGGCGGCTCGCGACGAGCCGTGACGTCCACGCGTGTTACACGCGCCGCTGGCTGCAGTTCGTGCGCGGCAGGCCGGCGGACGCGAGCGAGCAATTCCTCCTCGCGGAGCTCGAGGAGCGGTTCGCGGAGAGCGGCGGCGACGTGCGAGCGCTGATGCTCGCGATCGTCACGCACCCGAGCTTCGCGCGACGCACGGCGGTGGGCGAATGACGACGATCCTCGATCGACGACGGTTCTTGCGCGCCATGGGCCTGTCGGCGCTCGCCTCCGCGGGCGCATCGACCGCGCTCGGACGATCGATCGTGCACGCCGGGGACGACGACGCGCCGCCGCGACGCGTCGTCTTCTTCTGCACGGGACACGCGCACGTGTGGAACGGCTGGCACGTCGCGCTCCCCGGGCTGCCGACCGATCGCACCGTGGAGCGCTCGCTCCTCGAGCTCTCGCGCGACGAGCTCAGCCCGGTGCTCCGGCCGTTCCACGCGATGCGCGATCGCGTGCTGCCGATCGAAGGGATCGCGCACACCTCGGTGCTCGGCGATCTCGCGGCGCTCGCCGGCCAGACCGGCATCGACGCGAACCATCACAACGTCGCGATGGCGCACCTGCTCACGGCGCAGATCGCGCAGCAGCGTGGGCCCGGCGCGATCTGCATCGGCGGCGGGCGCTCGATCGATCAGGAGATCGGCGCGCGCGTCTCGCAGCCGGGGCGCTTCGACGCGTGCGTCTGGGGCGCGAACCACTGGATGCCCTACTCGTTCCTCGGCGCGGGCCACGCCGCGCCGCGCGTCGACGATCCCGAGCGCGCGTACGCGGACCTGCTCGGGCTCTACGTCCCGCCCGCGAGCGACACGCCCGCGACGCGCGACGAGCGCATCCGCGCGCTGCGCGGGAGCGTGCTCGACGCGGTCGCGCGCGAGCACGAGTTCATGCGCACGCGCATGGGGCTCGAGGGCGCGCGCAAGCTCGAGCAGCACCGCGACATGGTGCGCGATCTCGAGCGCGCGCTCGGCATCGCGGTGCCGACGCGCTGCGATCCCGTCTTCGAGTCGACGGGCCACGTGATCGACCAGTACTCGCGCCTCGCGACCCTGGCGCTCTCGTGTGATCTCACGCGGGTCGTCACGATCGTCCCGCCGATCCTCGAGCCCACGGAATTCGGGTATCCCGCGAGCTCCGACGTGCACGGGCGCTTCGCGCACAGCTCGGTCGACGACGGCAGCGAGCCCTTCGATCCCGTGTCGGAGCGAGCGATGATCGACTACGGCATCTTCTATTCGCAGCGCTTCCTCGCGCTGCTGGAGATGCTCGACGCGGTGCCCGAGGGATCGGGGACGATGCTCGATCACACGACGGTCGTGTGGCTGACCGAGCTGGGCTCCCCGACGCACCAGCACGTCGACGCGTGCACGCTGATCGCGGGCGGCACCGACTTCTTCCGCACCGGCCGGTACGTGCGCTACGCGCGCGACGTCCGCGCCGCGATGGACTGGGCCGGGCGACCGCTCTCGCACGGCCCGGCGCTCTCGCAGCTCTTCGTGACGTTGCTGCGCAGCTTCGGCTGGGACGACGATCACTTCGGCATGCGCGAGGTGACGCGCGGCGACGGAAGCACGATCGACGTGCGCGGGACGCTCCGCGAGCTGCACGTCTGATCGCGTCCGCGCGAGGGCGCACGTCGCGCAGCAGGCGTATGACGGAGCGTGATCGCCGAGATGCTCCGGAGACGATCCATGTCGGGCGCGGGGTGGCTTCACGGGCTCGCGCTCGCGCTCGCCGTCCTCGCCGCGCTCGCGACGACGGCGAGCGCCCAGGCCTCGACCCGGCGGCCGCGCCCGTTCCCTCCCGAGCAGGCGGCCCACCTGCGCGCCGTCGCCCGCGAGAACGTCGTGCTCGTCCTCGCGACGGCCGCGGCGGGCGCGGTGCTCGCGGGCTGGGCGCTCTCCCGCCGACGGTCGCGCACGCGGCTCGCGTCGGACACACCGATCCGCATCGAGCAGTGGGACCTCGCGGTCGTCGAGGTCGCGCTCGCGCGCGAGCACGTCGCATCGCTCCGGCGCGAGCTCGACGAGATCCTCGCGTCGCGCCTCAACGCGCGCGACGTGCTGCCGGAGCTCGCGAACGCGCTCGCGCGCGCGCCCTGGTCGCACGTCGGGATGCGCCAGTACCCGCGGGTCGACGCGCCGATCGCGGAGCAGCGCCACCGCGCGGTGCAGACGGAGATCGCCGCGCGCGAGACGCTCGAGGTCCCGCCCGAGCCGGGGCGCGGCTACCGCGGGGAGCCCATGCGCGACGAGCCGGAGGAGCACGCGCTCGTCTCGCTGCTCGTGCTCACGCGCGCCGAGCTCCCGGAAGCGCTCGGAGCACCTCCGGACGCCGCACGGCGCACGCTCGAGTCGCTCGCGCGACGCCCGACGAGCGAGATCGTGCAGGTGGACGTCACGTGGTTCCCGCCGGGCGCGGGCGAGACGACGACCACCCGCGATCTCCTGGCCCGCGCCCCCCGCTTGGTCCCCGCCTGAGCGCTCGAGCCGCCCCGAATCTCCGAGATTCGCCCGCCGATTCCAGAATCGACCACCGAATCTCCGAGATTCGCCGGGTGGATTTCGAATCCAGGGATCGAATCTCCGAGATTCATCCGCCGATTTCAGAATCGCCGACCGAATCTCCGAGATTCGCCGGGTGGATTTCGAATCCAGGGGATCGAATCTCCGAGATTCGCCCGCCGATTTCAAAATCGATCACCGAATCTCCGAGATTCGCCCGCCGATTCCAGAATCGACCACCGAATCTCCGAGATTCGCCGGCCGGTCCCCGACCGAGACCCCGAACCTCCGACATTCGCCCCGGCGCCGCGCCCGCTCCCGAGAGCGACCCGGCCCCGGCCCCCGCCCCCGCTCAGAGCCCGACCGCGAACTCGCACTCGAAGCTGGCGTCGGTCGCGACCGCGGCGCCGTCCTGCGCGAGCGGCGGATCCCAGCGCAGCTGCTGCACCGTTCGACGGCACGCCTCGCCGAAGCCCTGCGACGGCGGCGTCTCGCTGCGCGTACGGAACCGCTGCACGCTGCCGTCCGGCATGATGCGGAACCCGATCACGACGCGCCCTTCGATGCCGAGCTGACGCGCGCGCGGCGGGTAGTTCCGCTGCAGCACCGCGTTCATGTCGCCCTGCGGGCTCGGGCGTCGCGACAGATCCGCGAGCGCGACGACGCGCGGTCCCTCGGGCGCCGCCGTGCCGCTGCCGCCGATCGCGCCGCCGCTGCCGCCCTCGCGACGACGACCGGTCACGACCGCGCCGGGCTGGCCGATCGGTCCGTCCATCGGCGCGCCGTTGCCCACCGGCATCGCGAAGGTCTCGCCGCCCTCGTTCGTCAGCGTCTCGCCGGTGAAGTCCGCGATCGCTTCCTCGACCGGCGGCGGCTCGGCGCTCGGCGGCTCCGGCTGCGGCTCGGGCGTGGACGGGCGCGGCTCGGTGCGCTCGACGCGACGCGGCTCAGGGCGCACCGCCTCCGGCTCGGGCGGCGGAGGCTCGGGCTCCTCGACGACCGGCTCGGGCTCCGGCTCGGGCGGGAGCGGCTCGTCGATCGCGACGATCTCGATCATCTGCGGCTCGTTCGGGATCAGCTCCCGGGCGAGCGGCAGCGCGATCAACACGAACGCGACGGCGACGTGCGCGCCGGTGCTGAGCACCAGCATGCCGAACACCCTCGCGAGCCCTGCCGCGCCGTCTCCCAAGCGGTCTCGACTTACTGCGCGAGGTCTTCGGGACGGACGTTGATCGCGTAGCGCGTCACGCCCTCACGACGAAGCGAGTCCAGCACGTACACGAAGCGCGAGTGCTGGATGCGCCCGTCGGCGGCGATCGTCGCGCGCGACTCCTGACGGTTCGGCAGGCTCGCGACGTACTCGCGGATCCGGCGCCGGAACACCTCGTCCGAGATCGGCTCCGCGTCGATGTGCAGCTGCCCCGTCTCGTTGATCGAGACCGTCAGCGTGCGCGGCTGCTGCGCCTCGGGATCGCCCGTCTCGGCCTGCGGCAGCTCCATCGGGATGCTGTGCGACACGATGTAGCTCGCGGTGACCATCAGGATGATCAGCAGCACGAGGACGACGTCGACGAGCGGCGTGACGTTGATCGAAGTGATCAGATCGTCGTCGCCACCACCACCGGTTCCACCGCCCATCGCGTCACTCCGCCGCGGCTTCCGCGACGCCGTTCTTGCGGCGCTCGGACTTGAGGAACGCCAGCACTTCCCTGCCCATCGCGTCGGCGCGCGTGAGGCGCGCCTTGATGATGCGCTGGAAGAGGTTGAAGAACGCGACCGCGGGCAGCGCGACGAGCAGACCGATCAGCGTCGCGACGAGCGCTTCGCCGACCTCCGCCATCAGGCCCGCGCTCACCTGTCCCTGGCTCTCGTTGAGCTCGTGGAACGCGCGGATGATGCCGATGACGGTGCCGGCCAGCCCGACGAAGGGCGCGTTGTTGCCGACGGTGCCGAGGAACGCGAGGTTGCGCTCCATGTTCAGGCGCGAGATGGACGTCTGGCCGTCCATGCGCTCTTCGGCGGTCTCCGCGCCGTCTTCGGCGGCGTCGAGCCCGGCGAGCGCGACCTGCGCCTCCACGCTGCGTGATTGCCGCATGCGGGTGCGCGCGGCGTCGACGTCGTTGGAGCGGAGCTTCGCGAGCAGGTCGCTCTTGAGCTTCGCGATGTCGTCGCGCGAGACGAAGAGGTAGTACGCGCGCTCGAGAATGATCGCCAAGCCCACGATCGACAGGAGCACGAGCAGCCACATGACCCACGTGGCCCCGAGCATCGCGAAGGCGGTGAGGCGTTCCTGGATGTCCATTCGGGCGAGATCCTGAGGTAAAAGGGCGCGAGAAGCGGCGGAACCCTACGAGAGGTGGATTGCAGACGCAACCAACATTGAGAATGCAATGTGGTTGCAGAACGCGTCTCTCGCCCAGCTATTCCCGAACGTCGTTCCGGGAACGCCCCGCACGACTCCGCAGATGGCGCCTCAGTCCTGCAGGTCGCCGCGCACCAGGCGCCAGACCTCGCTCACGGAGTCGATCTCGAGACGCACGCAGGCGACGCGGATCGCCGCGGCCGCGAGCGACGGATCGACCCCGAGCTGCGCCGGCAGCGCCTCGGGCGCGACGCCCGCGAGCGAGAGCGCGATCACGCGCCGCTCGATGTCGTTGAGCCCGACCCTCGCTGCGAGGTGCGCGACGACGCGCTCCGCCGCCGCTCCGTCTCCGTGCGTGCTCGCCCCCATGTCCATCAAGTGGCGAGCCGCGCGCGGACCGGCTCAGGAATCTCGTGTCGCGTCCGGCCATCGATCGGCCAGGTGGATGTCCGCGAACGGAGATCGCTCGAGCGGAGATCTCAGCCCTTCACGCCACCCGCGGTCAGGCCGCCGACGAGCTGGCGCTGGAGCGCGTAGAAGAGCGCCATCACCGGGATCGAGACGACGATCGCGCCGGCCGCGAAGTGACCGAAGTTGGAGTCGTACTCGCTCGCGTAGCCGTTCAGGAGGATCGGCAGCGTGTAGAGGTCCTGCGAGGTCAGGAACGTCGCGGCGAGGATGAACTCGTTCCACGCGGTCATGAACGCGAAGAGCGCGGTGACCGCGAGCGCGGGGCGCGCGGCGGGGAGCACGACGCGGAAGAACGCGCCGGCGCGCGTGGCTCCGTCGACCATCGCGGCTTCTTCGAGGTCGCGCGGGATCGCGTCGAACGCGCCGCGCAGCTGGAAGATCGCGAACGGCACCGCGCTCGTGGCGTAGACGAGGACGAGGCCGGTGCGCGTGTCGAGGAGGTTCGACGCGTCGAGCAGCAGGTAGAGCGGGATCGACGCGGCGACGCCGGGGAACATCTGCGTCGCGAGGAGCGTGCGCGTCGCGCCCCGCGCGCCGACGAACTCGAAGCGCGAGAGCGCGTACGCCGCGGGCGTCGCGATCGCGATCGCGACGAGCGCGGTCGCCGCGCTGACGACGACGCTGTTGAGCAGCTGGAGGCCGAAGAGCCAGCGCCCTTCGTGCACGCGCATGACGACCGCCTCGAAGTGCTCGAGCGAGGGCTCGGTCGGCCACGGCAGGATGCGCCCGCCGGTGGTCGCGCCGCTCGAGAGCGCCTGCGAGACGACCCACGTGACGGGATAGAGCGCGAAGAGCACCGCGATCCAGAGGACGAGGTGCACGAGGAGCTCGCGTCCGCGCGCCTTCATCGCGCGCCCTCCTTCGCGCTGCCCGAGCCCGGCAGCGCGCGCGTGCCGAAGTAGAGCAGCAAGAAGATCAAGACCGCGTACGCCGCGGCGTAGCCGTACTGGTGGCCGCGGGTGAACGCCCAGCGATAGGCCTCGCTCACGAGGATCTCGGTGGTGCCGTCGGGCTCGCCCGCGCTCACGAGGTACACGACGTTGAACATGTTGAACGTCCACACCGCGCCCATCGCGACCGCGGGCGCGAGCGAAGGACGCAAGAGCGGGAGCGTGACGAAGCGGAACTGCTGCCACTTCGTCGCGCCGTCGACCTCGGCCGCTTCGTAGAGGTCCTTCGGGATCGCGGTGAGCGCGCCGAGCGTGACGACCATCATGAACGGGAAGCCGAGCCACACGTTCGTCGTGACGTTCGCGGCGAACGCGGTGGACCAGCGCGCGAACCACGAGACGGGCTCGGCGCCGAGCGCCTCGAGCATCGCGTTCACCGCGCCGAACTGGCGATGGAACATGCCGCGCCACGCGAGCGCGGTGACGTAGCTCGGCACCGCCCACGGCAGCACGAGCAGCACGCGGTAGAGGCCCTTGAAGCGCAGCGTCGATCGGTTGAGCAGGAGCGCGAGCGCGACCCCGATCGCGACGTGGAGCGAGATGTTCGCCGCGGTCCAGAGCACGGTGACGACCAGCACCGCCCAGAACGATCCGTGGCCGAGCAGATCGCCGCCGCGCGCGGTGAGGATGTCGACGTAGTTCGCGAGCCCGACGTAGTGGAGGTCGCGACCGTGGCCCGCGAAGAAGCTCGTCCCGGCGCCGACGACGAGCGGGAGGATCACGAGGACGCCCACCGTGATCGCGGCGTGCGCGACCCACGCGTAGGCGGGCACGGAGCGGCGCAGCGCGACGCGGAACATCGGATCGCGCGCGCGGCGCACCATGCCGAAGACCATCGCGAGCAGCACGAGGCCGAAGGCGAGCAGGCCGGTCGACGGATCGCGGGGCGGGGGCGGCTCGCGCGTCTCGTCGTCGAAGCGGTGCTGGCCCTGGGCGAGCGCTTCGTCGATCGCGATCTCGCCGCGCAGCACGTTGCGGAGCGCGCGCTCGGCCGGGACGAACACGGCGCGCATGCTCGGATGCGTCGGCGTGATGCGCGCGTGCGACGCGGCCTGGCGGAACGCGACGAGGCGGGTGTCGCGCGCGACCTCGGGATCGCTCCACACGCTGCGGGTCGCGACCACGTGGCCGCCGTGGATCGCGCGGAGGCGCGCGGCGTCGGGCGTCGCGAGGAAGATCGCGAGCGCGCGCGCTGCGTCGAGGTCACGCGCGCCCTCGGCCACGAACGCGGCCTCGATCGTCGCGAACGCGCGCATCGGCTCGCCGTCCGCGCCGCGCACGATCGGCAGCGGGCGCACCGACCACTCGAGGTCGGTCGGGAGATCGCTCGCGAACCACGGGCCGCTGATCGCGGTCGCGGCGCGCCCGCTGCGGAACAGATCGCGCACGAGCTCGTACGAGGTCTCTTCCGGGATCGTGCGGGTGCGGAGCAGGCGCAGCAGGTGATCGAGCGCGCGCTCGGTGCGCGGTCCGACGAACGCGTAGGTGCCGTCGGGCTCGAGCAGACCGCCGCCGTACGCGTGGAGGAGCGACGCGAACTGGTACGCGTCGTCGGCGTCCCACGCGAGCGGGAACGAGCCGTCGGGGAGCGTGGCGCGCAGCGCTTCGAGGTCTTCGAGCGACTCGATCGTGCGATCGCCGAGCAGCGCGTCGTTGACGAAGAGCGCGGCGCTCTTGAGCTGCAGCGGGACGCCGTAGAGCGCGCTGTCGATGGTGAGCGCGTCGAGGTGCGCCTGCTCGAGCTCGTCGTCCATCTCGAGCCCCGCGCCGAGCGGCTGGACGAGGTGCGACGAAACGTATGAGCTCAAACGATCGTGCGCGTCGACGAACACGTCGGGGCCGCGCTGCACCGGGATCGCGGACTCGAGCTTCGAGGCGTACGCGCCGAACGGCACCGCGAGCATCTCGACGTGCGTGCCGCGATGGCTCTGCTCGAACGCGTCCACCGCCGCGCGGAGGCCGCGCTCCTCGCGCTCGCCGTAGGAGTGCCAGAGCGTCAGGGTGGTCGTCTGGCCACGCGCTGCGCTCGGCAGACACAGCGACACCCAGGTCAGCGTGACGCCCGCGAGGAGAGCGAGCACCGCCGTGAGCGCGGCCGACAGCACCGCGCGCGTCTGGGTCCTCCGGAAGCTCATGAGAGCGTTCGCTCGGAGTCCGGATCGAAGAGGTGGAGAGAGCCCTGCGCGATGTCGAGCGCGAGGGTGTCGCCGGGCCGCGCAGCGCGCGCGCGATCCCCTTCGAGGCGCGCGACGAACGGGTGCGCGCCGACCTTGCCGTGCGCGTACGCCTCGAAGCCCATCGCCTCGATCACCTCGACGCGCAGCAGGATGTCCGCGTGGCCGTTCGCGCTGGGCAGCACGTCGTGCGGGCGGATGCCGGCGAGCACGCTCTTGCTCGCGATGCGATCGTTCTGCGGCAGCTGCGCGTCGAGACCGTCGGCGCGGATGCGCCCGTCGACGATCTCGCCGGGCACGAAGTTCATCGCGGGCGAGCCGAGGAACGACGCGACGAAGCGGGAGCGCGGCTTCTCGTAGACCTCGAGCGGCGCGCCGATCTGCTCGACGTGGCCCGACTTCAGCACGACGAGGCGATCGGCGAGCGTCATCGCTTCGACCTGGTCGTGCGTGACGTAGATCATCGTCGCGCCCTGCCCTTGCTCCTTGAGGCGAGCGTGCAGGCGCTTGATCTCGACGCGCACGTCGGCGCGCAGCGCGGCGTCGAGGTTCGAGAGCGGCTCGTCGAAGAGGAACACCGAGGGACGGCGCGCGATCGCGCGGCCCATCGCGACGCGCTGGCGCTGGCCGCCGCTCATCTGACGCGGGTAGCGATCGAGGAGCTTCTCGAGGCCGAGCATCTGCGCGACCTCGTCGACGCGCTCGGCGATGGTCTTCGCGTCGGTGCCGCGCAGCTTGAGACCGAAGCCGAGGTTCTCGCGGACCGTGAGGTGCGGATAGAGCGCGTAGCTCTGGAACACCATCGCGACGTCGCGGTCGCGTGGCGGGAGCTGCGTCACGTCGCGATCGCCGATCTTCAGCGTGCCGCCGTCGGGGATCTCGAGGCCGGCGATGGTGCGGAGCAGCGTGCTCTTTCCGCAGCCGCTCGGGCCGACGAGCACGACGAGCTCTCCGTCGCCGACCTCGAGGTCGACTCCGCGCAGGATCGGGTTTCCCCCCAGATCCTTCTTGATTCCGCGCAGGCTCAGCGACGACACGGGGCGGCAGGATGCCGGAGCCTGCGTGACGTTTCCAGAGGGTTTCTCTCTCGTCGCGGAAGTCCGCGCAATCGCACGCGGACGCTGGCCCGGGAGAGCGTGTGGCCCGTCAGCCCTCGGTGTCGCGGACGAGCTGCGCGCGGCAGGCGCGTGCGGCCGCGAGCATCGTGGCGAGCACTGGGTCGGTCGACGCCTGCGCTTCGAGCGCGACGAGGTCGTGATCGAGACGCCGGAGCTCGGCCGAAGCGAGCGTCGAGCGCGTGCGGCGGGGCGTGCGGTGGGTGGTCTCGCGGTGCATGAGCGACACGAAGAGCAGCGCACGTGCCACGCGCCGAGGTGCGAGATCCGGCGGAAATTCGGCCGTCCGGCCACGCGCCTGGCCGGCTGCTGCAGCCGAGGTTTCCAGCGCGGGACGAGGACGTGTCGACGCAGCGCGCGTCTCGCGGATCGCGGGCTCGGAGCACGCGCGGCTCCGCGCCCGGAGCGCGCGGAGCGCCGCGCGATCACCCGAACGCGGGCGTGGCGAAGCTGCGCAGCACGGGATGCGCGGTGCCTCGCACGAGGCGCGTGATCGAGCCGGGGCGCGGCGGGTGGAGGTGGACGCGCTGCGCGTCGCCGATGCCGAGCCGCGTCGCGACGCGACGAACGATGTCGTCGGGCGCGCCCTCGAGGATCTCGTCGTCGTGCGGGGTGTCGCTCGCGTCGAGGTGCGCGCCGCAGTTGTAGGAGACGATGCGAACGCGGCGCTCGGGGTCGACGCGCAGGTGCGTGATCGACGTGTTCGTCGCGCCGATCAGCGGTCGTCCGCGCAGGCCGAGCAGGCGCATCACGATCGAGCGGATCACGCCGCCGTGGGTCACGACGATCACGCGCTCGCCGTCGCGGCCGCTCGCGATCACCGCGTCGAGCGCGCGGTGCACGCGCGCGTCGAACGTGACCATCGACTCGGCGCCGCCGATCGGCATGTCGGTGCCCATCGCCATCGCCTGCACCTCGTCGGGGAAGCGCTCGCGCACCTCGCTGTGGAGGAGGCCGCCCCACGCGCCGAGATCGAATTCGCGCCACGCCGGGTCGTGCACGAAGTCCGCGCCGATCGCGGCGGCGGTGTCGCGCGTGCGCATGAGATCGGACGCGATGCGTCGATCGAAGTGGGCGTTCGCGAGGCGTGCTCCGAGCTTCGCGGCCTCGGCGCGGCCCTGCTCGGAGAGCGGGACGTCGGTCTGGCCCTGCCAGCGACCTTCTGCGTTCCAGATCGATTCGGCGTGACGAACGAGGACGATCTCCACGCGCCGCAGCATGGTGCGGGTGCCCGCTCGCGTCGACGTCGCGCGTTGCCACGCGGCAGAGCACCTCGCTCCGAGAATTGGCACCGTGCCTGCGTGTCGCGCGCGGCATGCGCTCGCGCTTCCGCGCGCTCGCCTCGTGGGCCTCGTTCGTCGCGCTCGTCGCGATCGCGGGGAGCGTGCGCGCGCAGGGCGAGCCTGCGCCGACGACCGGCCTACCGCCGCCCGACGAGCCGCTCGATCTCTCGACACCGCGCCGCGCGCTCCGCTACTTCGACGGCGCGGTCGCCGACGGAGAGTGGATCGACGCCGCGCGCGTGCTCGACCTGCGCGACGTGCCGCCGGAGCGCGCGGTCCCGCGCGGAGAAGGCGCAGCGCGCGCGATCGACGCGGTGCTGACCGATCGCGGCGTGACGCCCGAGTCGCTCCCCGACGAGGCCGAGCCCGGCGGATCCCACGTCGTCGGCGTGGCGTGGATCCCCGGTGTCGAGCCCGGCGTGGTGATGCGGCGCCTCTTGCGCGACGGACGGCCCGTCTGGGTGTTCTCGCGCACCACCGTGCGGGTCGCGCCCGATCTCGCGGCGCGCATCGATCGCGGACCGATCGGGAATCGCCTCGGGCCCGCGCTGCGCGAGCCGCGCTTCGCCGAGCTCGAGCCGTGGCAGTGGATCGGCAGCGCGCTCGCGCTCGTGATCGCGGCGGTGCTCGCGACCGCGACCGGGCGCGCGCTGGTCTGGCTCGTCTGGCGATCGCTGCGCCGCGAGGAGCGCGCGAAGCTGGGACGCGCCGTGAAGCGAGTGCGTCCGCCGGCGAGGCTCGCGCTGACGCTCGCGTACCTCGGGCTGCTCGCGATCCTGCTGCGCTACCCGCCCAGCATCGTCGCCGTGCTCGCGGACGCGTATCGCGCGGCGTGGATCGTCGCGGTCGGATGGCTCGTGGTGCGCGGCATCGACTTCGCGGCGCAGGCGGCGTCGGAGCGCGCCGCCGCGCGGCAGGGCTGGCGCGCGCGCATGGTGCGGACGCGCGTGATCCTCTTGCGGCGCGCGCTCAACGTCGTCGCGACCGTCGTGTTCGCGTCCGTGCTGCTGCTGCAGTTCCCGCCGGTGCGCGAGGTCGGCGTGTCGCTGCTCGCGTCGGCCGGCGTCGCGGGCGTCGTCGTCGGCATCGCGGCGCAGCGCACGCTCGGGAACCTGCTCGCGGGGATCCAGCTCTCGTTCACGCAGCCGCTGCGCGTCGGCGATCAAGTGGTGATCGAGAACGAGTTCGGCACCGTCGAGGAGGTGAACCTCAGCTACGTCGTGGTGCGGGTGTGGGATCAGCGATGTCTGATCGTGCCGATGGCGCGCCTGCTCGAGCTGCCCTTCCAGAACTGGACGCGCGCCGCCGACGATCTCATCGGCGACGTCTTCTTCTACGTCGACTTCGCGACGCCGATCGAGCGGCTGCGCCCCGAGATCGAGCGCTTCGTGCGCGCGCATCCGCTCTGGGACCGTCGCGTGCTCGGGGTGCAGGTCGTCGAAGCGACCGAGCGCGCGGCGAAGGTGCGCGTGCTCGTGAGCGCGCGCGACGCGGGCTCGACGTGGGATCTGCGCTGCGCGACGCGCGAGTTCGTGCTCGGGCTGCTGCAGCGGCTCGAGGGCGGACGCTATCTGCCGCGGATGCGCCTCGACGACGTCGAGCGACCGAGCGAGGGCTCGGGCGCGCGACGCCTCTCGTGATCAGGGCGCCGGATAGACACGCTGGACGCGCGCGTCGATGCGCACGCGGCTCCCGCGCTCGGCGGCGCGCGGCGCGTGACGCGGGACGTGCGCGCGCACCGTGGGCCCGCCGTCGATCGTCGCCTCGAGCTGGATGCGCTCGCCGAGATCCGCGATGCGCGAGATCGTCGCGTGCGCGTCGCCGTCGTCGGCCGGCGCGACGTCGAGATCGCCCGCGCGCACCGCGATGCGCACGCGCTCGCCGGTGCGCGCGCCGACCACCGGAAGGCGCAGCGCGCCGATCGCGATCGCGCCGTTCTCGACGACGCCCTCGAGCACGTTCACGTCGCCGAGGAACGACGCGACGAACGCCGTCGCGGGCGCGTCGTAGAGCGCGGTGGGCGAGCCCTCCTGCTCCACGCGCCCTTCGTTCATCAGCACCACGCGATCGGCGATCTCCAGCGCCTCTTCCTGATCGTGGGTGACGAGCACCGTCGTGACGTGCAGCTCGTCGTGGAGCGTGCGCAGCCACGCGCGCAGCTGGCGTCGCACCTTCGCGTCGAGCGCGCCGAAGGGCTCGTCGAGCAGCAGCACCTGGGGCTCGACCGCGAGCGCGCGCGCCAGCGCGACCCGCTGCCGCTGACCGCCCGAGAGCTGCGACGGATGCCGCTGCGCCATTCCCTCGAGCTGCACGAGCGAGAGCAGCTCGTGCACGCGCGCGCGGATCGTCTCTTCGCTCGGTCGCTCCTTGCGCGGCTTCACGCGCAGCCCGAACGCGACGTTCTCGAACACCGTCATCTCGCGGAAGAGCGCGTAGTGCTGGAACACGAAGCCCACGCCGCGCTCCGCGACGCCCGATGCCGACACGTCGCGCCCCGAGAAGAGCACGCGCCCCGCGTCGGGCGCCTCGAGCCCCGCCATCACGCGCAGCAGCGTGGTCTTGCCCGAGCCCGAGGGACCGAGCAGCGCCACGAGCCCGCCCCGCTCGATGCGCACGGTCACGTCGCGCAGCGCGTGGTGCGCGCGATATCGCTTGGTCACGCCGATCGCTTCGATGCTCATGCGAGCGCTCCTCGGTTCTTCGCGCGCTGCTCGAGCAGCGCCTTCAACGTCAGCGTCACGAGGCCCGACAGCGCGAGCAGCGACGCGACCGCGAACGCCGCGACGAAGTCGTACTCGCCGTAGAGCACCTCGACGTGCAGCGGCAGCGTGTTGGTCTCGCCGCGGATGTGACCGCTCACGACGCTCACCGCGCCGAACTCGCCGGCGGCACGCGCCGCGCAGAGCACACATCCGTAGAGCACGCCCCACTTGATGCGCGGCAGCGTCACGCGCGTGAGGATCGACCAGCCGCCCGCGCCGAGGCTCGCGGCGGCCTCTTCTTCTTCGCGGCCCTGCGCCTCGAGCAGCGGCACGAGCTCGCGGGTCACGAAGGGCAACGTCACGAACAGCGTCGCGAGGATCACACCGGGCACCGCGTACACGATGCGGATGTCGTGATCGGCGAGCATCGGCCCGAAGATCCCGCGCGCGCCGAAGAGCAGCACGAAGAGCAGGCCCGACACGACGGGCGACACCGCGAACGGCAGGTCGACGATCGTCAGCAGCGCGCCCTTGCCCGGGAAGTCGTAGCGCGTGATCGCCCACGCCGAGGCGATGCCGAACGCCGCGTGGAACGGCACGACGACCGCGACCACGAGCGCGGTGAGCTCCAGCGCGTGCAGCGTGTCGGCGTCGGAGATCGCGGCGGCCCAGCGCGCGGGACCTTCGGCGAACGCCTCGACGAACACCACCACGAGCGGCAGCACCAGCAGCACGATCATCGCGACGAGCGAGATCGCGACGATCGCCCACGCCGCGCGCCCGCGCGGCCGCTCACGCGCCCTGTGCGCCACGATCCACCAGCCTTCGTTGCGCGGCGTTCACCGCGAAGAGCAGCCCCGCCGACGCGACCAGCATCGCGAGCGCGACGACCGCGGCGCTCGCGTAGTCGTAGCTCTCGAGGTGCGAGAGGATCCGCAGCGGCGCGATCTCGGTGCGCATCGGCATGTTGCCCGCGATGAACACGACCGAGCCGTACTCGCCGAGCGCGCGTGCGAACGCGAGCGTGGTGCCCGCGACGATCGACGGCATCAGCGAGGGCAGGATGACGCGCAGGAACGTCTGGGCGCGCGACGCGCCGAGCGACGACGCGGCCTCTTCGATCTCGGCGGGCAGATCCTCGATCACCGGCTGCACCGTGCGCACCACGAACGGCAGCCCGGTGAAGAGCAGCGCGATCGCGATGCCCACGCGGTTGAACGCGAGCTCGATCCCGAGCGGCGCGAAGAGCGCGCCGATCCATCCGCTCGGCGCGCACAGCGCGGTGAGCGCGATGCCCGACACCGCGGTCGGCAGCGCGAACGGCACGTCGACGATCGCGTCGAGCAGCCTTCGACCGGGCAGGTCGTAGCGCGCGAGCGTCCATGCGATCGCGACGCCGAGCGGCGCCGCGACGAGCGCGGCGACGGCCGACGCGCCCACGCTGAGCCCGACCGCTGCGAGCGTGCGCGCGTCGGTGAGCGCGCGGACGATCGTGTCCCACGGCGCGCGCGCGACCGCGAGCACGAGCGCGCCGAGCGGCACGAGCACGAGCACCACGAGCACGGTGCCGGTGATCGCGAGCGACGGCGCGAAGCCCGGGATCGATCGCGGAGGGCGTGCCGCGCGCGGAGCGACGGTCGGCGTCGCCTCCGCCTCGGCGGCGACGGGCGTGGTGGTCACGTTCCGCCCTGCCCCGGCTGGTAGATTCGATCGAAGAGCGCGCCCTCCGCGAAGTGCGTCGCGTGCGCGCGCTCCCATCCGCCGAACACCTCTTCGACGGTG
Source organism: Sandaracinus amylolyticus (assembly GCF_000737325.1). Lineage (NCBI taxonomy): Bacteria > Pseudomonadati > Myxococcota > Polyangiales > Sandaracinaceae > Sandaracinus > Sandaracinus amylolyticus. The sequence continues at coordinate 3,249,798 of NZ_CP011125.1, read as the reverse complement.
AAGAGCGTCATCGTGGGGAACGACTGCGCGTACCGCGCCGCGACGTCGGCGTCGCGCGGTCGGTAGTGCTGGCGCGCCGCGATCTCCTGCGCCTCGGTCGACCAGAGGTGCCGGAGGTACGCCTCCGCGACCTCGCGCGTGTGGTGGCGCTCGACGTTGCGATCGATCCACGCGGCCGGCGGCTCGGCGAGGATGCTCTCGCTCGGGATCACGATCTCGAGCCCCGCGTCGGGGCTCTCCGCGAGCAAGAGGTGCGCTTCGTTCTCCCACGTGAGCAAGACGTCGCCGATGCCGTTGCGCGCGAACGTCGTCGAGCTGCCGCGCGCGCCCGAGTCGAGCACCGGCACGCGCTGATAGAGCGCGCGCACCATCTCGGTGCCCGCCTCGTCGCCGGTGCGTCCGTCGTATCCGTGGCGCAGCGCGTATCCGTACGCGCCGAGGTAGACGTAGCGCGCGCCGCCCGACGTCTTCGGGCTCGGCGCGATCACCTGCGTCTCGCCGCGCACGAGATCGTTCCAGTCGCGGATCCCGCGCGGGTTGCCCCGCCGTACGACGAACACGATCGTCGAGTAGAAGGGCGAGCTGTGATCGGGGAGGCGCGCGGCCCACTGCGGGTCGAGCAGGTGCTGTCCCTCGCGCGCGATCGCGTCGACGTCGAAGGGCAGCGCGAGGCTCACCACGTCCGCGTCGAGCCCGTCGATCACCGCGCGCGCCTGACGGCCCGAGCCTCCGTGCGACATGCGGATCTCGACGCGCTGTCCGCCGTGATCGCGCGCCCACGCGCTCGCGAAGGTCGGGTTTATCTCGGCGTAGAGCTCGCGCGTCGGATCGTTCGAGACGTGGAGCAGCGTGAGAGTCCCCTGCCCGTCGCTCGCGCCGCCGCCGGAACAAGCGGAGAGCGTGATCAGCAGCGCGGAGGAGAGGAGCAGTGGAAGAGCGCGGGCTCGCATCGCGCGGCGCCCTTCGCCAGAGGTATGCCAGCGCGAGAGCCCCGCGGTTTTCACGGGCTGCTCGGCCGCGCCCGTGACCCATCACGGGAGATCCTGGCCTTCCGTGCCAGAGCACGGGAGAATCCGTGAGATGTCACGGATTCCCCCGCGCCGGTCACGGGCCGAAGTCCACGACCGTAGAGGCACCAAGGGTCTCGACACGGGCACGCCTCGTGCTGAGCGCGCCAAGCCCACGATGATGCTCGAGCTCGAGATCTGGCGCGAGGCGTGTCGTCACCTCGACATCCACGACTCGCTCTCGCGCATGTTGCCGGTGCTCGCGAGGCACCTCCCGATCGACGCGATCACCCTGCGCAGGCTCGACGTGCCGCGCGCGCGCCTCGAGACGGTCGCGCAGGTCGGCCGCACGGTCGACGTGACGCAGGCGCCGTTCGAGTTGCCGTCGCCGCAGATGGCGCGCGTGCTCGCGCTGTTCGAGCGACGCACCGCGCATGCGACGCAGCTCGACGGTGACGATCCCCTCTTCGGCGCGACGCCGGGCGAGGATCGAGCGCGCGTCGCGAGCGACGTGATCGTCGCGCCGCTCGCCGACGACGACGGCCCCGCCGGCGTGCTCGCGCTGATCGCGCGCGATGGCGCGAAGGTGAGCGCGGACCACGCGAAGCTCGTGAGCACGATCGTCGAGCCGCTCGTCGTGGCGCTCGCGAACGATCGCCGCGTGCACGAGCTCGCGCAGCTCCGCGAGGCGGCGCTCGCCGAGAACCGCGCGCTGCTCACGCGGCTCAATCGCCAGAGCATCGTCGAGTCGATCATCGGCGAGCGCGGCGGCTTGCGCACGCTGATGGAGCGCGTCGAGCAGGTCGCGAACGCCGACGTGCCGGTGCTGCTGCTCGGCGAGACCGGCTCGGGCAAAGAAGTGATCGCGCGCGCGCTCCACGAGCGATCGCGGCGGCGCGAAGGGCCGATGGTGCGCGTGAACTGCGGCGCGATCCCGAGCGAGCTGATCGACAGCGAGCTCTTCGGGCACGAGCGCGGCTCGTTCACCGGCGCGGTGGGCACGCGCAAGGGCTGGTTCGAGCGCGCCGACGGCGGGACGCTCCTGCTCGACGAGGTCGGCGAGCTGCCCGCGGCGGCGCAGGTGCGCCTCTTGAGGATCCTGCAGGAGGGCACGCTCGAGCGCGTCGGCGGTCAGCGCACGCTTCACGTCGACGTTCGCATCGTCGCGGCGACGCATCGCGATCTGCATCAGATGGTGCAAGCGGGTCAGTTCCGCGAGGACCTCTGGTATCGACTCTCGGTGTTCCCGCTGCGCCTGCCACCGGTGCGCGAGCGGCTCGAAGATCTCCCCGAGCTCGCGTCGCACTTCGCGGCGCGCGCGGGCGCGCGGCTCGGCGCAGGACCGCTCACGCCGACGCGCGAGGATCTGCACCTGCTGCTCGCGTACTCGTGGCCGGGCAACGTGCGCGAGCTCGCGGCGGTCATCGAGCGCGCGGCGATCCTCGGGCACGGCAGGAAGCTCGAGGTCGCGGCGGCGCTCGGCCTCGGCGGGCCGCTGCCGACGCCGTCGCGCCTCCCCGCGAGCACGCCGCGCGCGGAGACGAACGGGCACGGAACGACGCTGCCCGCGATCGACGCGAGGTCGCAGAAGCTCGACGACGTGGTCGTCGCGCACATCGAGCGTGTGCTCGCGTCGACGCGCGGTCGCATCGAGGGCCCGAAGGGCGCGGCCGCGCTGCTCGGCATCAACCCGCACACGCTGCGCGCGCGCATGAGGAAGCTGCGGCTCGACTGGAGCCGGTTCCGCGGCGCCGACGCCGACTGATCGCGCTGCGTGACCCGATCGGCGCGCGTCGCGCCACTGGCGCTCCTGGGACCCCAGGAGGACCATGTCGCCTCGCGATCGATCGACGAACGGCCCGGCAGAGCGACGGCTGCGACGTCGCGTGTTCCTCACCGCGCTCGGGCTCGGTCTCGCCGCGCCGTTCGCGACGCGCCTCGCGCGGCTCGTGAGCGCGCAGGCGGAGCGACCGAAGCGGCTCTTCGTCTTCTACGTGCCGCACGGCGCGCCGCCCGAGCACATGAACCCCGTCGGGTCGGGCGCGAGCTTCTCGCTCGAGGGCAGCGGGGTCGGCGTGTTCGGCCCGCTCGAGCGATGGAAGCACCTGACGACGGTGCTGCGCGGGCTCGAGATCAAGGATCACTCGAACCACGCGGCGATCCGCGCAGTGCTCACCGACGGCGGCGACGTGTCGATCGACTTCGCGATCGCGCGCGCGCTCGAGACGCGGCCGCTCGTGCTCGGCGCGCTGCCGCATCGCGCGGGTGGGCTCGACGCGGATTCGTTCCTGGTGCGCGACGGCGAGTGGGTGCGGCCGATCTCGAACCCGGTGCGCGCCTACGACGAGACGTTCGCGGGCATCGGCGGCGGCACCGGGCCCGATCCGGTCTCCGACGAGGTCGCGTTCCGCAACGCCGCGCTCGAGCTCACCGAGGGCGAGCTCGACACGCTGTCGCGCTCGCTCCGTGGGCTCACGCGCGAAGAGGACAAGCTCGCGCGGCACCTCGCGGCGGTGCGCACGCTGCGCGCGGAGATCGAGATGCCGCCGCCGGGCGGTGGCGGGACGTGCACGACGCGTCCGGCGATCGCGCGCGTGGACGCGCTGCGGGGGAACGACGACGCGTTCTTCCTCCGCGACGAGAACTTCGGCGCGATCGCGCAGGCACAGGTCGAGATCGCGGCGAACGCGCTGCTCTGCGGCGTGACGCGCGTCGCGACGATCCAGAACATGTACGTGAACGCCAACGTGCCCTTCGGGCACATCGGCATTCCCGAGGGGCACCACGAGCCGATCTCGCACTCGCTCAACGGACCGGGGCGCGAGAAGTTCGCGCGGTGTCAGCGCTGGATGTACGAGCAGGTCGCGCGCGTCGCGGAGATCCTCGACGTGCCCGATCCCGAAGATCCGTCGCACACCGCGCTCGAGAACTCGGTGCTGCTCGTGACGAGCGAGATCGCGGACGGCAACGGGCACCTCTCGCGCAAGGCCGAGGTGTGGGTCGAAGGTCGCGCGCACCAGCAGTTCGTCCCGACGGTCGTGATCGGCGGCGGCGGCGGCGCGCTGCGCGGTGGTCAGGTGATCGACTTCGAGAACCGCGCGCACGGTGACGCGCTGCTCACGATCGCGCAGGCGATGGGCGCGCCGATGACGAGCTTCGGCATGAACGGGCGCTCGCCCATCGCGGAGATGCGGGCATGACGCGCGTGCTGCTCATCGCGCTGTGTGGCGCGCTCGCGGGATGTCTCGGCCAGATCGGCGGTCCTGCGGCAGGGCCCGACGGTGTGCCGACCGATCGTCCACCGACCGACGAGCCCGATCCCCCGGTGGTCCCGCCGGTCGATCCCACCGCGCGCTGCGAGACCTCGGAGGTCGGACCGCCGCTGCTGCGTCGGCTCACTCGCGGCGAGATCGATCGCACGCTGCGCACGGTGTTTCCCGAGATCGCGGGCGAGTGGAGCGGAGTGCGCCTCGGGCCCGATCTCAATCAGACGGGGTTCACCAACAACGCCACCGCGCTCGTCGTGGGCAATCAGACTGCGCGCGATCTGCTCGAGACCGCGGAAGACGTCGCGACGCTGATGACGCGCCCCGCGACGCTGAGCGCGACCCTCCCGTGTGCGTCGAGCGGGGACGCGGGGTGCGCAGGTCAGCTGGTGGATCGATATGGAGCGCGCTTGTTCCGTCGCCCCCTGACGAGCGACGAGCGGAGCCGATATGTCGCGCTGCATCAGCGCGTGTCGGGCGAGTCCGACTTCGCCACCGGCGCGAAGTGGACGCTCGTCGCGATGATCCAGTCGCCGCACGCGGTGTATCGCTCGGAGATCGGCGGCGGCGCGGGCTTCGCCGCGGGCGACACCCGCGAGCTCGATGCGTACGAGCTCGCGAGCCAGCTCAGCTACACGTTCGGCGGCAGCCCGCCCGACGACGCACTGCTCGCGATGGCGCGGAGCGGAGGTCTCGTCGATCCCGCGGTGCGCATCGCCGAGGCGCGACGACTGCTCGAGACGCCCGGCGGTCACGCGGTCGTGCAGCAGTTCTTCCGCGAGCACTTCCGCTACGAGAACGTCGCGTCGCAGACCAAGGAGCACGTCGGCGAGGCGTTCGCGCAGGTGCGCGGCGCGATGGTCGACGAGACGAGCCGGTTCGTCGACGAGGTGCTCTACGAGCGCGACGGCGATCTCACGGAGCTGCTCACGGCCGACTACACGATCGCCGATCCGCCGCTCGCCGCGTTCTATGGCTTCGCCGCGCCCGCGGGCGCGACACCGTCGCTGATCACGCGCCCCGAAGGGCGCGGCATCGGGCTGCTCGCGCAGGGCTCGATCCTCGCGGGCACGTCGAACGTCACGCACAGCTCGCCGACGAACCGCGGCCTCCTCGTGTTCGAGCGGTTGCTCTGCCAGGTGCGACGCCCGCCGCCGCCCGGCGTGTCGACGCAGCTCGAGCCCGCCGAGGGGCGCACCACGCGCGAGCGCATCGAGACCGTGCACACGCGCGACGCCTTCTGCGCGTCGTGTCACTCGCAGTTCGATCCGATCGGCTTCGGCTTCGAGCACTACGACGAGGCGGGCCGATATCGCGAGCTCGAGGCGGGCATCGCCGTCGACGCGTCGGGCTCGATCCCGCAGACCGGCGCGATGTTCGTGGGGCAGGAAGAGCTCGCGCGCGCGCTCGCCGCGTCGGAGGACGTCGCCGTGTGCGTGTCGGGCCAGATGACGCTCTACGCGTACGGCGGCGGAGGACAGGTGGAGTGCCTCGGCGAAGGCGCGCGACAGGCGCTGCTCGACGGCGAGGTGGGCATCCTCGAGTTCCTCGCCGCGCTCGCAGCGGAGCCGCACTTCACGTCTCGCCGCGTCCGCTGATGGAGCGAGCCGTGCCCGCTCACGGGCCGTGACCGGGCACGGCACATCGATCGCGACTCCGATGCTCGGCACTGGCTGGAGCATCGGATTTCGCGGGATCAGCACCTGAATCGGACTGGCACTCTGCGTGCTCAGCGGGCGGCGGCCCCACGAGGAGCACGAATGAAGAGCCGAGTCCCGATTCGCTTGCTGATTCCCGCGCTGCTCGCGCTCGCCGCGCCACTGCTCGCGGTGTCGCGCGCCGACGCACAGGAGAACTGTCGAGACCTGCCCAACGCCGTGATCGGCGCGGGCGGCAGCGCTTCGGTGCCGCTGCTCGCGAGGGTCGGCGCGGCGCTCCGCAGCGTCTCGAATCCCGCGGTGACGGTCGTCTATCAGTCGCCCGGCGCGTGCTTCGGAATCACGCCGTACGTCGACGGCACGACGATCACCGGCACCGCGAGCTACTGGGATCCGCCGCCCGCCGGCAGCCCCGCGGGCACGCCTCCGGTGCAGCGCACGTGCAACCTCCCGCTGACCGGCGTGGTGCCCGACTTCGGCATGATGGGCACCGCGGGCACGCTCTGCGAAGGCGTCACCGAGATCCCCGCGGGCATCGGTGATTTCGCGGGCCCGATCACGTCGTGGAGCCTGATCGTCCCGCAGACGTCGCCGCAGACGGTGATCGCGGCCGAGGCCGCGTATCTGCTCTACGGCTTCGGGCCCGCCGAGGCGCAGGTCTCGCCGTGGACGGACCCCGCGCATTTCTGGGGCCGCAACCCGACGTCGGCGGCGCTCATCGCGATCGCGCTCGCGATCGGCGTGCCGCCCGAGCGAGTGGGCTCGTGGTTCTCGGGCGACCGCGCCTCGTGGGACGTGCGCACGAACCAGGCGATGATCCAGCGCGTCTACGAGAGCGGTCAGGTGTCGGCCGCTGCGACGCTCGGCTTCGTCAGCACCGAGGTCGCCGACAACGCGCGCGATCAGGTGCGCACGCTCGCCTATCAGCACTACGACCAGTCGTGCGGCTATCTGCCGGACTCGACGTCGACGCGCTTCGACAAGCGCAACGTGCGCGACGGACACTATTTCCTGTGGTCGTCCTATCACTTCTACGCGCCGGTCGACGCAGCAGGGCAGATCACGAATCCGCGCACTCGCACGCTGGTGGGCTATTTCACCGGCGCGGTCGACACGCCCGACGAGCTCCCGCTGCTCGAGATCACCGCGCAGAACGGGAACATCCCCGAGTGTGCGATGCAGGTGTGGCGCGACACCGACATGGGCCCTCTCTACAGCTATCTGCCGACCGCGCCGTGTGGCTGCTATTACGAAGAGGTCGCGACCGGCACGGCGCCCGCGTCGTGCACCGCGTGCGACGAGGCCAGTGACTGCACCGCGCCCGGCTCGGTGTGCCGCTTCGGCTATTGCGAGGTGCGGTGATGCGTACGACGACGATCGTCACCCTCCTCGCGCTGCTCGCGCTGGGATGCGAGCGCGAGAATCCCGCGCCGCCCGACGCCGGTGGTCGACGCGATGCCCAGGTCGACTCCGGCGATCTCGACGGCGGGCCCGATCCCGAGCCCACCGACGCGCAGGTCGACGCGCAGCTGCCCGATCGCGAGCTCCCCGACGGCGGCGAGTGCACCAGTCGGCCCGACTGCTGGTCGTGTCTCCCGACCGAGCCCGAGCACTTCCTCAATGGATGCACCGACTCGACGTGCATCGAGTTCCCGGTCACCCAGGCGCGCCTTCCGCGTCTGCGCGCCGACGGAACGGTCCCGCCGCTCGATTGAGCGACTCGCGATCGAATCGAGGCCCCGAGCGTCCTTGTGATGCTCGGGGCCTCTCGCGTTTCACGGCTCCGTGATGCGCTCCCAGCGCGGAGCACGGCCTGTCGGATCCCACGGCCGCGATCCAGCACGGGCCACGGCGCCCGTGATCGGATCGGGCCGGATCGGAGGATTTTCACGCGTCCCGATGCGCTTTCGCGGGATGGCATCGAGCGTGCTCACGGGGTCGCGCCGCGTCGAAGGACGCAATCGCCGACTCGACCCCATCGATCCGGAGCCCGCTTGTCCATCGTTCCGCGATTCCGTCGCTCGCTCGCGCAGACTCTGGCGCTCGCTGCGCTCGTGGGGGCACCCGCGAGACCAGCGCACGCGCAGTCCGCGACCATCGAGATCGAAGAGGACGATCAGGAGATCGTCGTCCCCGCGTCGTCCCCGCCTCCCGCTGCTGCTGCCGAGACGCCGCCTCCTGCCGAGCCGAGCGAGGTCGAGCAACTGCGCGCCGAGCTCGCGGCGCTGCGCGAGCGACTCGACACGATCGACGCCGAACGTACGCGCGAAGCGGCCGCGCCCCCCGAAGCGGTCGTTGCGCCGGCGGAGCCCGTCGCGCCCGACAGCCCGAGCCTCGGCGTGCCCGCGCAATTGCAGCGCTGGGGCTTCTCGCTCAGCGGCTACGTCCAGGCCCAGTACGAGTGGAGCGATCTCAGCGAGGACCAGCTGCTCCAGGGCGGCGTGGTGCTCAATCGCAATCGATTCTCCATTCGCCGCGGGCGAATCCGGCTCGCAGGAGAGTGGGAGCACGTCGCGTTCGAGATCGAGCTCGATGGGAGCACGACGCGCGGGCCCTTCTTCGGACTGCGACGCACGACGGTGTCGGCGCTGCTCCGCAGTCCGGATTCCGGACTGCCACCCTTCGTCGAGCTCTCCGCCGGTCTGACCGAGATCCCGTTCGGTCACGAGGTGCGGCAGAGCCAGCGCGACTGGCTCTTCATGGAGCGCTCGCTCGGCTCGCTCGCGTTCTTCCGCGGTCCGCTCGATCTCGGGGTGCGCGCGCAGGGCGGCGTCGGCGTGCTCCGTTACGACGTCGCGGTGATGGGCGGCACGCCGCTCGACGACCGCGCTGGACAGGGTTTCGCGGTGGATCCCACCTCGGTGCCCGACGTCGTCGGTCGCGTCGGAGTCGAGACCGTGAACGAGCGCGACTTCGAGCTCGCGGGCGGTGTCTCGTTCCTCTGGGGCACCGGCTTCCACCCCGGACAGGACGCGGTGAAGGGTCGCCTCGAGTGGCGTGATCTGAACGAGAGCGGGACCCTCGACACCGGCGAGATCGTCGCGATCCCGGGCCGCGCCGCGACTCCGTCGCTCACGTTCGAGCGCTGGGGCGTGAACCTCGACGCGCACGCCGGCGTGCGGACCCCGATCGGTTGGACGCGGCTCTTCGTCGAGGCGACGCTCGCGAGCAACCTCGATCGCTCGATGTTCGTCGCGGACCCGATCGAGACCGGGTTCGACGTGCGGCACCTCTCCGCGTACGCCGCGCTCACCCAAGAGATCTTCGACTGGGGCCTGCTCGGGCTCCGATACGACTACTACGATCCGAATTCGGATCTGGTCGATCAGCGGCGTGGTCTGTCGGTCCCCGCGGACGCCTCGATCCACACGTTCTCTCCGCTCGTCGGAGTGCGCCTCCCGCCCGAGGTCGCGCCGGGGTTCGCAGGCCGTCTGGTGTTCCAGTACGACGCGATCCTCGACGCGCTCGGACGCGACGCGCGCGGCGTCCCCGCGGATCTGCGAAACGACCAATTCACGGTGCGCGTGCAGGGAGAATTCCGATGAGCGCGGCAGTGCGGACTGCCACGCTGATTGGCATTCTCGCGCTCGCCGCGTGCACCGGCGAGGTGAGCCCGGTCGGTGTCGAAGAGCCGATCGTCGTGCACGGCGCAGCGCTGCGCCGCGGCGAGGAGCTGCCCGGCGCCGCCGAGCTCGAAGAGGGCCCGCGGGTCACCGCGATCGAGACGACCGGCGGCATCTGGGCACAGGGTCAGCTCGACCGCACGCTGCAAGGCCGCGCCACCGAGGAGACGTGGGCAATCGGCGTCGAGATCGACGGGCTCGGAAGCGGGTACTGGAGCCTGCCGGTGGGCGCGCTCGACCCCGCGTTCCCCGGCGAGCGCGTGTGGGCGGTGGAGCTCGACGTGAGCGGTGGTCTGCCGCCCGGTCTCCACACGCTGCGCGTCGTCGCGATCGACGAAGAGGGTCGCGGCGGCGCGTGGAGCGAGCTCGACGTCTGCGTCACCGACCCGCGCGTCGCCGACAACTTCAACGCGTGTGATCCGACGCTTCCGCCGCCCGCCGCGGTCATCGCGGTGACGTGGGACGAGGACGTCGATCTCGATCTCGCCATCGTCACGCCCGACGGAAAGACCGTCGACGCGCGTCACCCCACCACCGCGCTGCCCGACGACGCGGGGCGCATCCCGCCCGAGGCGCTGCGCGATCCGACCGTCGGGCGGCTCGACGGCGACTCGCTCGCGGCGTGCGAGCCCGATGGTCGCAACAGCGAGAGCCTCACGTTCCAGGAGCCGCCGCCCGGCGGCGGCACGTACCTCGTGTACGTGAACCTGTTCGACGCGTGCGCGCACGCGAGCGTGCGATTCGCGGTGACGACCTACGCGCGCGAGCAGACCGGAGAAGGCGAGTTCCGACTCGTCCGGACGAGCCAGACGACTGGCGCGCTGATGTCGATGGCGGCGAACGGCGGAGCGGGCAGTCCGCTCTACGTCACGGCCGTCGAGATTCCTTGATTCCGCAGAAATCGAGAGACGTACCCCATGGACATCGTCGAATCCCTCCTCCGCGTCGCGCTGCTCGGCTCGAGCTGGGTGCTCTGGCTGCTGCTCGCGCTCTCCGTCGTGTCGTTCGCCGCGATGGCGGAGCGCTGGGTGTTCTTCCGGCGCAACCGCGCAGGCGGCGAAGCGCTCCGTCGCTCGCTCTCGAAGGCGCTGCACGAGGACGACGAAGACGCGCTCTCGAAGGCGCTGATCTCGAATCCGTCGGTCGAGGCCGACGTGCTACGCGCAGCGCTCGAGTGGCGTCGCGGTGGGCCCGAGGCGTTCTCCGACGCGGTCGAGAGCGAGATCGGCCGCGCACGCGCGCAGCTCGAGCGCAGCATGACGCTGCTCGGCACGCTCGGGAACAACGCGCCGTTCATCGGTCTCTTCGGCACGGTGCTCGGCGTCATCGAGGCGTTCCATCACCTCTCGGACGGCTCCGGCGAAGCCGCGATGGGCAACGTCATGAGCGGCATCGCGGAGGCGCTCGTCGCGACGGGCGTCGGCATCTTCGTCGCGATCCCCGCGGTCGTCGCCTACAACGTCGCGCAGAAGAAGATCGCCGACGTCGAGAACGACGTGCAGGCGCTCGCGAAGCTGGTGAGCGCGTGGCTGCGCGCGGGCGGCGAGCCACACGCGCGTCGCGCGCCGGCGCGCGTGCGCGAGGACGTTCGTGGCGAGCTCGCGCTCGCGGAGGCCGAGTGAGCCATGGCCGCGACGACGTCGAGCGGAGGTCGTGGGCGCAGGGGTGGCGGGATGATCGTCGGCATCAACGTGACGCCGATGGTCGACGTCGTGCTCGTGCTGCTCGTCATCATGATGGTCTCGGCGACCTACATCGTGTCGCAGAGCATGCGCGTCGATCTGCCGAACACCGCGACCTCCGACGGGAGCGCGGCGTCGCTCGCGGCGGTGAGCATCGCCGCGGACGGTGCGCTGCAATTCAACGGTGAGCCCGTCGACGAGGCCGCGCTGATCGCAGGTCTTCGCGATGCGCGTCGTCGCGATCCCGAGCTGACGTTGATCGTGAGCGCGGATCGCGCGGCGCAGCACGGCGCGGTCGTGCACGTCCTCGACGTCGCGCGGACCGAGCGGATCACCAGCTTCGCAGTGCAGGTCGAGCGGAGCGAGTGACTCGACTGACACGCTGACTGGCAACCTGACTCCCACACTCCACGCGGCGCACATCCACCGTGGCGAAGAATCGCATCGTCCTGCTCTACGTCGGCAGCCTGCTCGCGCACGGCGTGCTCGCGGCCGCGGTCTCCGCGATCGAGCCTCCGGCGCGCGTGGAGACCGTGCGCATCACGATGCGCGAGGCGCCTCCTCCGCCGCCCGAGCCCGTCGAGCCGCCGCCTCCGCCGCCCGAGCCCGAGGCGCCCCCGCCGCCGCCGCCCGAGGCTGCGCCCGAGCCGGCGCCTCCGCCGCGCCCGCGCGCCGAGCCGCCGCCCGAGGCTGCACCGCCTCCGCCGCCGATGCCCGCGGCCGCGCCGCTCGACTTCGGCGTCGCGATGCAGGGCGGCGTGGGGCTCGGTGGCGTCGCGGTGCCCGTCGGCGACGTGCACGCGAGCCCGACCGCGCCCCGCGAGGCGGTCACCCGCACCGCGAGCGCGCGCGCGCTCGAGGCGCCGCAGGAAGCGCGCGCGCCGCGCGCCGCGAGCGAGGACGCGTGCGCCGAGGACGCGACGAGGCCGCGCCCGGTCTCGATGCCGCAGCCGGCCTACACCGACGAGGCGCGCAGCGCGCAGATCGAAGGCCGCGTGCGCGTGCGCATCGAGGTCGACGCGACCGGCGCGGTCACGAGCGTCGAGGTCGTCGAGGGCCTCGGCCACGGCCTCGACGAGGCGGCGACCGCAGCGGTGCGCGACGCGCGCTTCGAGCCCGCGATGCGCTGCGGCGAGGCGACGACCGCGACGTTCACGATCTCGGTGCGGTTCACGTTGTGAGCACGGCATCCACGACCAGCGCGCTGATCACGGCCGCTCCACCGCTCGTCCCTCTGACTCTCCTCCTGGTCCACCTCGCCGTGCGACGACAGAGATATTCGCCACGCGTCGTGATCGCGCTGTTCGTCGCGACGCTGATCGCCGCCGCCCTCGCTCCGCTCACCGCCCACGCGCAGGAGCGACCCGCCGGGCCGCAGCTGACGCGCGCGCCCGAGCTCGTGCAGTTCGTCGAGGCGGAGTATCCGCCCGAGGCGCGCGAGACCGGCATCGAGGCGACGGTCGTGCTGCAGATCACGATCGACGCGACCGGCGCCGTCACCGAGGCCGTGGTGATCGAGAGCGCCGGCGACGCGTTCGACGCCGCGGCGATCACGGCAGCGCGTCAGTTCCGATTCACACCCGCCGAGGTCGACGGCGTGCCCGCCGCGATTCGCATCTCGTACGCATATCGGTTCACGCTCGAAGAAGAAACGCCACCGCCGCCCACGACTGGCACGCTGACTGGCATCGTCCGCGACCGTCGCAGTCGCGCGCCGATCGCCGGAGTGACCATCACGATCGAGAACGGCGCCTCGTCGGTCACCGACGCCGAAGGACGATTCGCGCTCTCCGATCTCGCGCCCGGCGTCGTCGTGCTCTCGCTCTCGGGCGAGCGCCTCACCGCGCTGCGCACCGAGGAGACGATCGCCGCGGGCGAGCGCCTCGAGGTCGCGTACGACGTCACGCTCCGCGATCCCGAGGACGAGCAGAGCGAAGCCGACGCGGACGATCTCGAGATCGTCGTCGTCGCGCCCGCGCTGCGTCGCGAGGTCGTCTCCACGCGCGTCGAGGCCGAAGAGGCGCGCCGCGTCCCCGGCACCGGCGGTGACGTGCTGCGCGTCGTCGAGAGCCTGCCCGGCGTCGCGCGCTCGTCCGTCGGCACCGGCCAGCTCGTCGTGTGGGGCGCGTCGCCCGAGGACACCCGCGTCTACGTCGACGGAGTGCGCATCCCGCGCCTCTATCACGAGGGCGGACTGCGCTCGGTGATCGCGTCCGATCTCGTCGAGTCGCTCGATCTCGTGCCCGGCGGGTACGGCGCCGCGTACGGCCGCGGCCTCGGCGGCATCGTCACGGTCCGCACGCTCACGCCGATGGGCGACGGTCTCCACGGCACCGTCTCCGCCGATCTCTACGACGTGTCCACGACACTGCGCGGCTCGGCCGGTGATCGCTGGCGCGCCGCGGGCGCTGCACGCGTGAGCTGGCTGCACCTCTTCGTCGAGGCCACGCAGGGCGATCTCGGCGACTACGTCGCGGTGCCGCGCTACTGGGACACCCAGCTGCGCGCCGCGCACCAGGTGCGGCCCGGCGAGACCATCGAGCTCGTGCACATGCTCGGCGGCGATCGCATCTCGCGCGGCGTGCCGAGCAGCGATCCCGCGCTCGTCACGTCGGAGTCGCGCGAGCTCGACTTCCAGCGCCTCTACGCGCGCTGGGATCGCGAGGGCGGCGACGGCAGCCGCAGCACGATCGTGCCCTGGGTCGGTTGGGATCGGAGCCTGCGCGCGAGCCGCTTCGGCGACGTGACGACGTCGGTCGCGAGCGAGACGTGGCTCCTCGGCCTGCGCGCGAGCCATCGCGTGCGCGCATTCGATCAGCCGGGCTTCGGGCTCGACGTCGAGATCGGTGTCGACGCCGAGGTCGACGTCGTCGGGCTCTCGCGACAGGGCTCGATCGGCCTGCCGGCGCGCGAAGGCGACGTGCGCGTGTTCGGCCAGCCTCCGCCCGATCGCATCGCGTCGGACGCGTGGGAGGTCGTGCAGGTCGGCGCGGCACCGTACGTCGAGGGCGACCTCGCGTTCTTCGACGGCGCGCTGCACGTCGTGCCCGGGCTGCGCATCGATCCCTACGCACGCACCGTCAGCCGTCGCTCGCCGCGCGAGGGCGACGCTCCCGACATCGGGCTCGCGCTGCAGGACTTCCGCGCCGAGCCGCGCCTCGCGCTGCGCTGGGACCCTTACCCGTTCCTCGGATTCCGTGCCGCGGGCGGCCTCTATCATCAGTCCGCGGTCCCCGAGGATCTGAGCGCGACGTTCGGCAATCCCACGTTGCCAGTCGGGCAGTCGTGGCACGTGCTCGCGGGCACGACGGTGCGCCCGACTCCGACGCTCGGCATCGAGGTCACCGGGTTCGCGTCGTTCTCGGAAGGGCTCGCGGTGCGCAGCCAGGACGAGTCGCCGCTGCGCGCGCAGGCGCTCGTCGCCGAGGGCTGGGGCCGCGCGTACGGCGTGCAGACGCTCGTGCGACTCGAGGAGACCGAGGGCTTCTCGGGATGGGTCGCGTACACGCTGATGCGCTCGGAGCGGCAGGACGCAGCGGGCCAGCCATGGCGTCTGTTCGACTACGATCAGACTCACGTGCTGACTGCCCTGCTCTCCTGGACGCCGGGCGGCGGTTTCGAGGTCGGCGCGCGATTCCGATACTCCACGGGATTCCCGCGCACGCCCGTCGTGGACGCGTTCTACGACGCGGGGCGCGATCGCTGGCAGCCGCTCTTCGGCGAGCGCAGCAGCGTCCGACTGCCGGAATTCGTGCAGCTCGATGTGCGCGTGGGCCAGCGCATCGAGCTCGGAGACACGCGCCTCGAGCTCTGGCTCGAGGTGCAGAACGTCACGAACCAGGCGAACGCCGAGGAATTCGTGTTCTCCCCCGACTACACCCGCCGCGACACGATCCGCGGACTGCCGATCCTGCCGGTGTTGGGACTGCGATGGACGTTCTGAAGACGACTGGCATCCTGATTGGCATCCTCGCGAGCGCGTGTGTGCCCGACGTGGACGTCGACGAGTCGATCCTCGCGGCGCCTCGCCTGCTCGCCGTGCGCGCCGAGCCCGCGGAGGCCGCCCCCGGCGACACGGTGCGCTTCGTCGGGCTCTACGCCGACGCGTCGGGTGCGATCGACGAGGCCCCGCTCGACTGGGCGTTCTGCGTCGCACGCAAGCCGCTCGCCGAGCTCGGTCCGGTCGCGCAGGCGTGCCTCGAGCTCGAGAACGACGTGCTCGTCCCGATCGGCACCGGCCTCGACGTGAGCGGCGCGATCCCGCGCGACGCGTGCGGTCTCTTCGGCCCGGAGCCTCCGCCCTCCGAGGGCGGAGAGCCCGCCGGCCGCCCCGTCGATCCCGACGTCACCGGCGGATACGCGCAGCCGCTGCGCGTCTTCGACGCCACCGAGGGCTCGACGTCGCTCGTCGAGACGCGCCTCGCGTGCGGCCTCTTCGGCGCGACGCAGCAGCAATCGGTCGAGTACACGCAGCGCTATCGACGCAACGTCGCGCCCGCGATCCAGGCGCTCGAGATCACGCGCGCGGACGGCACCACCGAGACGCTCGGCGACGCGCCGATCGCGGTGCGCGCGAGCGAGGTCGTCACCGTGCGCGTGCGCTGGCCCGACTGCCCGCTCGAGGACGCGTGCGGCGACGGCCTCTGCGGCATCGACGAGACGCGCACGCTCTGCGCCGACGACTGCACCACGATCACCGGGAGCTGCGGCGGCGCCGAGCGATACCTGCGCTTCGACCTCGCGACGCGCACGCTCGTCCCGGAGCGCGAGTCGATCCGCGTCGCGTGGTACGTGAGCGGCGGCACCCTCGAGTCCGAGCGCACCGGCGTCGCCGACGACGACACGACGACGAGCAGCGAGAACGTGCTCGCGCTGCCCCACGCGCCCGGCGAGCTCGCGCTCGTGGTCGTGCTGCGCGACGCGCGCGGCGGCGCCGCGTGGTCCCAGGCGCGGCTCCGCGTCGAGCCGTGATCGCTGCGCGTCGGCCGTGACCCGCCACGGGAGAGATCGCGATTCGCGCGTATTCTCCGCGGCACGAGCGTTGCGAAAGCCACGCGCATGAGCCTCTCGAAGCCGCGTGTCGTCTCGCACGATCGGTTCGCGCGCATCGTGTTCGGCGACGGCCGTCACGCCGACTTCCACTGGATCTGGCTGCGCCACGAGTGCGCGCTCGATCGTCATCCCAGCACCGGCGAGCGCACGCTCTGCAGCTCCCGCATCGCGCCCGATCTCCGCGCGCACTACGCGTGGATCGACGGCGACGCGCTCCACGTCCGCTGGGCCGGCGAGCGCGCCGATCGCGCCGCGAGCCGCTATCCGCTCGGCTGGCTGCGCGAGCACGCGTACGCGCCCGATCGCGACGACGTCGAGCCCGCGCGCACCCTCGCCGAGCTCGAGACGACGCTCGCCTCCGACGAAGCGCTCCTGCCGCCCGACTGGCCCGAGCGCCTCGCGCGCGACGGCGCGCTGATCGCGCGTCACCCCACCGGCATCACCGGCCCCGAGCACACCGAGCGCCTGATCGATCAGATCGCGGCCGAGGGCCTCGCCGTCATCACGACCCACTTCGGTCGCATCGAGGATCTGCGCACCGACAACACGACGAACCAGAACACCGATCAGCTCGGCTACACCGACGCGCCGATCGACCTGCACACCGATCAGCCGTTCCTCGACGCGCCGCCGCGCTACCAGCTGCTGCACGCGATCCGTCCTGCCGACGAAGGCGGCGAGAGCCTCGTGTCCGACGCGCATCGCGCCGCGCGCTGGCTCGCGCAGCACGACGTCGAGACCTACCGCGTGCTCACGACGACCCCCGTGCGCTTCCACCGGAAGCAGAAGGCGTTCGAGCGCCTCTTCACGGGCCCCATCCTCGACGCGCGGAGCGATCGGTTCCAGGTGCGCCTGTCGCCGTTCACGATGGCGCCGCATCGCCTGCCCTTCGCCGAGATGGACGCGTGGTACCGCGCGTACGCGCGGTTCGTGCGGCTCGTCGAGGAGAGCGCGGTGCGGACCACGCTGCGCGCCGGCGACGTCCTTCTCTACGACAACCATCGCATGCTGCACGCGCGCACCGGGTTCCGCGGCGCGCGCTGGGTGCGCGGCGTCTACTTCGATCGAGGTGCGCGATGAACACCCTCGAGGACGCGTTCTGGTCGGCGCGCGCGTCCGCGCTCGCGGCGCAGTCGCACGGTCGCGCTGCGATCGTGGTGAAGCGTGGGAAGCGTCTCGCGGAGGCGGTCACGTCGAGCGCACGCCAGGCGGCGATCCACCTCGCGATCCTCGACGCCGGCGCCGCGGCGCGCGGCGCGACGGTGTACCTCGCGCAAGCGCCGACGCGCGATGCGCTCGAGCTCGCGAGCCGCGCGCGCGTCCAGCGCATCGTCGTCCCCGCGGGGGCCGAGATCGCGCGCGAGCTCGAGGACGTCGCGAGCAGCGCGCGCGTGACCGTGACCCGCGCCGTGGCCGACCACGGATCGCCTTGGCCGGTCACGGACGCGACCATCGCGCGTCGCGGCGCGCGCGAGATCACCGCGAAAATGCGCTGACGATCACGATGGATCGCCACGTGCTGAAGCGGACGACGTAGCGCGAGGAGGCATCGATGCGTGCGGAGCAGAGCGCGAAGGTGGTCGACCTGGACGAGTTCCGGAAGCGTCGTTCGGAGCGCGAGAGCGCGAGCGCGAGCGAGGCGTCCGCGCGCTCCGCGGCGCGATTCGTGTGGATGGTGCCGTTCGCGCCGGTCGCTCCGATGGCGCCCATCGTGCCCGCGTGGGGCTACTGGCTGTGGCCGCGCGGGTGAGCGCGCCCTCGCCGGCGAGCGACGAGGACACGCCGGCCGCGTCTCCGGATCTCCTGCCCGTCGTCGGCGCGAACCTCCGCAAGCTGCGGACACGGCGTGGGCTCTCGCTCGAGCGCCTCGCGCGCAAGAGCGGCGTGAGCCGCGCGATGCTCTCGCAGATCGAGCTCGCGCAGAGCGCGCCGACGATCAACGTCGTGTGGCGCATCGCGAGCGCGCTCGGCGTTCCGTTCGGCGCGTTGCTGTCGAGCGGCGAGCCCCGAGGACCGCAGGTGCTGCGGGCGCGCGAGGCGAAGATCCTGACGAGCCACGACGGCGCGTTCCGATCGCGCGCGCTGTTCCCGTGGGGCGGGCGTCGCACGAGCGAGCTCTACGAGCTGCACCTGCGCGCGGGCGGCATCGAGCGCGCCGACGCGCACGCGCCGGGCACGATGGAGAACCTCGTCGTGAACCGCGGCCGCGTGGTGATCGGCGTCGGCAGCGAGCGTCATCGCCTCGAGCCCGGCGACGCGATCCAGTTCGTCGCGGACGTGCCGCACACCTACGAGAACGACGGCGACGACGACGCGGTGCTGTACCTCGTGATGACCTACGCGATCGAGAGCGACTGAAACGACACGAGGCCGGCCCGCTCGGCGGGTCGGCCTCGTCGCGTCGCGTCGCGATGCTTCAGCGCGTGCACATCAGCATGGGCATGCCGTTGCACGACATCATGCACGGCATCCCCATCGCCATCATGCCGTTCATCATCTCGCAGCACGCCTTCATCGCGTCCATCTGCGCGGCGTCCATCGGCATCATGCGACAGACCATGCCGTCCTTGGTCATCTCGCAGGTCATCCGGCACTGCATCATCGGCATCATCATGCCGGGCATCATCGGCATCATGCCGTTCGTCATCGGCATGCCCATCATCGGCATCATGCCGTTCATCATCGGCATCATGCCGTTCATCATCGGCATCATGCCGTTCATCACCGGCATGCCCATCATCGGCATGTTCGACATCGGCATGTTCGGCATCGACGCGGGCATCTGAGGCATCGGCATCGCGGGCATCATCATGGGCGCGGCTCCTTGGGGGTGGCGCGACCGGCGCGCCCACGGGCCCTGTGTGCCGCCCCCACGCGACGCGTTCAACGAGGTTCTCCCGAGCGCGCGCGCTTTCCTCCGCCACGACGGAAGCGTCGCTCGCCGCGACGGATGCGAGCGCCCGCGACCGGCCGCGGCTGCGCCGCGCAACCATCACGGAGCACGCGCGGATCTCCGCGAGATCGCGCTGGGCACGGCCATCGCACTGCGCTCGCGGCATGAGGCTCGCGCTCATCGGTGGGATCAGCCGCTCGGCGGACACGTATCGCAAGCTCGCGGGCGACATGGGGCACGCGCTCGAGGTGCACGACGGCGAGGTCGGCGGGCGCGGCTCGGTCGGGCTGCGCAGCGTCATCGCGCGCGCCGACGTGGTGCTCGTGCTCACCGACGTGAACAGCCACGGCGCGGTCGGCATCGCGCGACGCGAAGCGCGCGAGGCCGGCAAGCCCGCCGTCCTCCTCCGACGCTGCGGGCTCGCGCGCCTCCGCGCGCTCCTCGAGACGCTCTGATCGCGACGCGCGCTCGAGCGTCGAGCCCGAGCGCGCGTCGCGTCGATCAGAGCGCGATCGGCAGCGCGGTCTCGCTCGCGTCGTCGTGCTCTTCCTCGCGCGACGCGAGGCGCTCCGCGCGTGCGAGCCAACGCGTGTCGCACGAGCGCGCGACGTCCACCGCTCGCGCGAGCCACCCGAGCTGACGCGCCCTCGCCGCGTACGCCGCGAGGTGCTCGATCGCGCCCTCGTCGATCGTCGGTCGCGTCGCCTCCGCGAGCGTGCTGCCGATCGTCGCCCGCGCGTGCTCGACGCTCCAGCCGCGCCGCGCCGACACGTGGCTCCACACGTTCGCGTCGTCGGCGAGCATCGACGCCCGCAGCGCCGCCGCCAGCGCGCGCACCACGAGCGCGCCGTCGCTCGCGAGCGCCGACGCGCGCGCCGCGATCACGATCGGCCCGCGCGGGCTCGGCAGCCCCGAGCGCGCGTCGAACGTGACCCACGACGACACTCCGACGGGCACGAGCGCCGGGTCGTCCTCGGTCCACGCGAGGTCGACGCGATCCCGCGCGAGCGCGCCGAGCGCGCTGCTCCGACCGGGCTCGAGCTCGACGCGCTCGACCTCCTTCGCGCGCGCCCCGAGCGCGACGTGCAATGCGATCTCCGCGGCCACGCGCGACGAGCGCGCGCTCGCCGGCGGCACCGCGGCGCGCAGCCCGCGCCGCACCCACGCCTTGTCGGTGCGCCCGATCACCGCCGATCGCGCCGCGCCCGATCCGAGCGCCACGATGCGCAGCGGGTCACCGTCCGCGATGCGCGCGAGCGCGTCGTACGCATCGAACGCCACGAGCCCCGCGCGCGTGATCAGCGCGGGTGGCGCGAGCTCGAGCGCGCACACGCGCTCGACGCCGCTCGACCAAAGCGCTCGCACCGATGCCGCTCGTCCAGTCATCCGCGTCCTCCATCCACCTCGAACGGCGAGCGCGGATCGCCCGCCGCGCGTCGCTCGCGCGACGCGTGCCTCCACGTTCGGCGCGAGCTCGACGCACGCGCTCGATCGCGCGCATCGCTCGTCCGTCACGCGGCGGCCGACTGCACGTCCCGGACCGCGCGGTGAGTCCTTCGTTCTCTCGCGCATCTCGCGTGTCGGCGTGCTCGGCGCGGGCGAGACCCGTGCGCGATCACGGGCGACCGCGGCGTCGCGCCGTCGAGCCCATCGACCGGCGGCACCACGCGCCGGACACGGACATCCGCCGCCCAGCACGGCCGTGGCCTCGCAACCGTGATGGATCACGGCTTTCGCCGTGATCCATCACGGGCAACGGTGTGATCCGTGCCGGGGCATGGCTCGTCCCCGCGATGGAGCAAGGCGTCCCGTGGAATTCCACGGGACCGCCGTGGATGGCGCGACCCGTGCTCTGCGCGGGCCGCATGCTCGCTCGCCCGCCGTCGCTCCCCACGCGTGAAGACCGCTGACATGCGTACGCAATTCGCTCTTCTGCTCGCCTCGCTCGCGGCCGCTTCGCTCTCGTCGATCGCGCACGCGCAGGACGCGCTCCCAGCCGACGCGGACACCGAGACCACGACCTTCGACAGCGAGACGCGACCCGACGCCCCGGCCGACGAGCCCCCGCCCGCCGCGCCTGCGCCCGCCGCGAGCACCCCGCCTCCCGTCGCACCGGCCGCGCCGCCGCCCGTCGCGCCCGCGACGCCGTCGGTCGCCGTCACCGCCGAGCCCGGCCGCGGCCTCACCGTCTCGATGGGCGATGCCTTCTCCGGCTCGATCCGCGCGCGCCTCCAGGTGCGCGCGACGCTGCGCATCGACGACGATCAGGTCGACACCGGCATCGAGATCCGCACCGCGCGCCTGTGGTGGACCGGCCACGTGCTGCACCCCGACGTGCGCTACGGCCTGCAGCTCGCGCTCGGCGCCAACGACTTCGAGCCCGGCAACCCGAGTCCGATCTTCGACGCGTTCCTCGAGCTGCGCCAGCTGCGCGAGCTCAACGTGCGCATCGGTCAGTTCTTCGTGCCCTTCGATCGCGCGCGCACCATCCGCGAGTTCGCGCTGCAGACCGTCGATCGCACCGACGTCGTCCGCGAGCTCACGCTCGATCGCGACGTCGGCGTCGTGCTGCAGTCGACCGACTTCCTCGGCCTCGGCGGCGCGCTCTCGTACTTCCTCGGCGTGTTCGGCGGCGACGGTCGCAACCGGCTCGGCGCGACGCCCGACGCGGGCCTGCTCTACACCGCGCGCGTCTCGGTGCGCCCGTTCGGCGGCTTCGACGACGACAGCGAGGGCGACCTCGCGCGCAGCCCGAGTCCGCGTCTCGCGATCGGCGCCGGCTTCGGCTTCAACCACCGCAGCGATCGCCCGCGCTCCACGACGGGCGTGCCGTACCAGTTCGCGCGCTTCGACTACGCGCACCTCGCGGGCGATCTCGTCTTCAAGTGGGCGGGCGTCTCGCTGCTCGCGGAGATCGTCTGGCGCGAGTCGACGAGCGGCGACTTCGTCGAGCAGACCGACGCCGACGGCCAGGTCACGCGCGAGTACTCGCGCTCGGGCTGGGGCTACCTCGCGCAGGTCGGCGTGATGCTCCATCCGATGTTCGAGATCTGGTCGCGCTGGGAGCAGCTCGTCGCGCGCGAGGGCACCGACCCGGCGCTCGTCGCGCAAGCGAACGAGCGCGGCCACGGCCTCTCGGCAGGCGCGAACCTCTACCTGCACGGCCACCTGCTCAAGGTGCAGGCCGACTGGTCGCACTCGTTCGGCGACGACTTCCTCGTCGGCGCGCACGTCGTGCGCCTGCAGCTCGACGCGAGCTTCTGATCAGTCCACCAGCTCGGCGATCACGGCGTCGAACCGGAAGCCGAACGAGAGCCGACGGCACACCAGCGGGTCATCGGGGTGAGGCTCGAGGTCGGCGAAGCCGGAGAGCGCGGCGAGCGCATCCTCGCTCCCAACGCCACCGAAGCGGTTCGCCCACGCCGCGAGGTCCTCGATCGTCCAGCTCCCACCCAGCCAGCCCTCGCGCAGCGCCACGCCATCGGTCGCGAGCGCGACGTGCGTCACCTCCGCCCGCTCGATCGGCATCGCCGGCACCGCGACTCCGTCGACGGGCGTGAACGCCGGCACCACCGCGCTCAGGCGCTCGCGCCGCCGCTCGCACTCGCGCTCGACCGTGAAGGGCACCTCCGCGAGCACCTCGAGCGCGCGAAACGCCTGACCGACCCGCGGCCGATCACCGAGCGTCTCGATCGCGCCGCTCACTGGCTCACCACGCACGACGCGCAGCGTCGGCGTGCCCCCGTCCTCGCCCCACCGCACGTCGAAGAGCAGCACCATCCGCCCGCTCGTGACCAGCTCCGGCGCCGCGTCCTCGAGCGACCCCGAAGCGATGTCCTCGGCGATGCCGACCAGCAGGGCGGCGGCGTTGTCCGCGCCGCGCGGTCCGTCCGGCGTGAGCTCGACGCAGCTCGTGCCTCCGGAGCGGCCCGTGCTCGCCACGCCATCGACGTCGAGCCCCGGCGCCGCGCCGGTGGGCGCGTCGTCGATCGAGAGCGAGGTCACGAGGTACGCCACGTCGCGGCGCGGGACCTCGCAGGGCTCGGCGCAAGCGGTCACGAGCAGAGCGAGCAAGAGCGCGGAGGCTGGTCGCATCCGATTTCTTGCATCGGATCGCGCCCTCGGGCACTCGCTGGATCCATGACCGATCGTCGTGCGTCGCTGCTTGGGCTCGGTTGGGGTGAGATCCGCGCGCTCGCGCCGACGCGCGCTTCGAACGGCGCATCGCACGCGATCCTCGGGCGCAGCGAGCTGCACCGCACCAGCGCCGCGTGGTGGCCGCGCGGCGCGATCCACGAGATCACGGTGCGCCCCGAAGCCGAGGTCTGGGTCCACGTCGTCGCGGGCGAGCTCGCGCTCGAGCGCTGGTCGCGCGACGACGAAGGCGCGTGGCGCGACGAAGGCGCGCGCGCGATCGCGGGCCAGTCACTGCACCTCCGCGAAGGCGCGCTGCACCGCGTGACGGCCCATCGCGCATCGAGCGTGATCGTCGTGAGCTCCCCGCCCGACGCGATCGACGAGAGCGTCGATCGCCCGCTGCTCGCGATGCTCCGCCGCGCGCGCGACGTGCGCGCCGAGGTCGCGCCGGGCGACGCGACCGCGGTCGGCTGCGCCGCGCCCGAGCTCGACGGCGAGCCCGACGCGTGAGCCTGCGGTCACGCCCTCCGTCGCGATCACGGCTCGAACGCGAGCGTCACGATCAACATCGCACCGCCGGTCGTCTCGCTCCGTGCGCGCACGTAGCGGCGCGCGCCGACGACGGCGACCTCGTACTCCTCGAGCCCGCCGAGCCGCGCCCGGCGCCACTCGAGATCGCCCGGCACCGCGTCGCGCCGGCGCATCGCGAGCGACCACGGATCGGGCCCGTCGCGCTCCACCCACGCGCCGACCACGCCTTCTTCTCTGCGCACCGGCGCGAACGTCGCCTCCTCGAGCGCCGCGCGGCTCGGGAACGTCGTGTCCGCCGCCGCGACGCGGCGCGCCCAGCGCTCGAACGCGTCCATCTCCTCGGCGTGCTCGCGCGCGATCTCGACGGCGCGCTCCGCGTCGAGCTCGTCGCGCTCCCCCGTGCAGGAGAGCACGAGTGCTAGGCTCGCCGCCGTGGCGCTGATCGAGTTCCGCAACGTCCGCAAGGTGTTCGGCCCGAAGGTGGTCTACGAGGATCTGCACCTCGACGTCCACGCGGGCGAGTCGCTCACGATCATCGGCGGCTCGGGCATGGGCAAGAGCGTCATGCTCAAGATGCTGATCGGCCTGCTGCGCGCCGACGGCGGCACCATCACGTTCGACGGGAAGCGCATCGACGACAAGGGCGAGCGCGAGTTCCCCGCGATCCGCCGCCGCATCGGCATGCTCTTCCAGGGCGCGGCGCTCTTCGACTCGATGAGCGTCTACGACAACGTCGCGTACGGCCTGCGCGAGCACGAGCGGCTGCCCGAGAACGAGATCGAGGAGCGCGTCGCCAAGGCGCTCGAGGACGTCGGCCTGCCGGGCACCCAGCGCTCGATGCCGACGTCGCTCTCGGGCGGCCAGCGCAAGCGCGTCGGCCTGGCGCGCGCGATCGCGATCCGCCCGCAGGTGCTGCTCTACGACGAGCCGACGACCGGCCTCGATCCGATCAACACCGAGCGCATCAACCAGCTGATCGTCGAGACCAAGAAGCTGCTCAACGTGACCTCGATCGTCGTCACCCACGACATGGAGAGCGCGTTCGAGATCAGCGATCGCATCGCGATGATCCACAAGGGCTACGTCGTGTGGTCCGGCACCGTCGACGACGCGCGCTCGACCGACAACCCGCAGGTGCGCGACTTCATCATGGGCCACGCGCCCGAGACCGACGACGCCGCGACGCTGCTGCGCTACGGCGGGTGAGCGGCGGACCGACGAGCACCTTCGCGTCGCGTTGACGACCACGACCACGTTCACGACCACGACCACGTTCGCGTGCACGGACGGCCGCCGTCGACGTGGACCTCGTGGTCGTGGTCGTGGTCGTCGTCGTGGTCGTGGTCGTCGTCGTGGTCGTGGTCGTGGTCGGTCGTCATGTGGTGTTCGGCCGTCCTGTGGACTGCGCGTGACGCCTCCCCACATCGCCCCACGGGGGACATGTTGACGGTGTTCGAGGGGTGTCCTACGAGGGGCCGATAGAGAGGCTCACGACTTCATGAATTCAGGCCGCTCCACCGAGTTCAAGGTCGGCATCTTCGTCACACTCGCGCTCGTCATCGGTGCCGCGCTCGTCTTCACGCTCGGCAACCGCAGCGCGCTCTTCGCTTCACGGCTCGAGTTCCGCACGGTGTTCGCCAACGTCTCGGGCCTGCGCCCGGGATCGCCGATCCGCCTCGCGGGCATCGAGGTCGGCACCGTCTCCGCCATCAACTTCACCGACAACGGTGAGCTCGAGGTCGTGCTCGAGGTGCGCGAGGACGTGCACCACCTCGTCACCTCGCCCACCGATCCCGCGACCGGCGCCGGCGGCACCGTCGCGACGCTCGGCAGCAAGGGCCTGCTCGGCGACATGCTCGTCGATCTCTCGCCCGGTCGCGGCGAGCCGCTGCCCGCGGGCGCGATGATCCCGAGCCAGGAGACCGGCGGCATCTTCGGCGCGCTCTCGAGCGCGGGCGAGCTCATGGAGGACGCGCGCCCCGCCGTCGAGAACGTCCGCGAGTTCACCGAGACGCTCGCCGACGAGGACTTCCGGCGCGACCTCCACGCGATCAGCCACAACGTCGCGGAGCTCACGCGCATGCTCGCCGAGGAGGACGGGACGATCCCGCGCCTCATCCGCGATCCGCAGCTCGCGGATCGCGTCGAGAGCACGCTCGGCTCGGTGCAGGTCGCGACGTCCGAGCTCGCGCAGACGGCCCGCAACGTGCGCGCGATCACCAACGAGATCCGCGACGGAGACGGCACCGCGCACGAGCTCATCTACGGCGAGACGGGCACGCGCCTGGTGTCGAACCTCGCCGACACCGCGGGCGAGGCCGCGACGATCCTGCGCGACATCCGCACCGGCGACGGCAACGCGCACGAGCTGCTCTACGGCGACTCGGCGGGCGATCTGATCTCGAACCTGACGGCGATCAGCGGCGACCTGCGCGCGGTCATGGCGGACGTGCGCGCGGGCCGCGGCACGATCGGCGGCCTGCTCGTGGATCCGTCGATCTACGAGGACATCAAGCGCATCACCGGCAACCTCGAGCGCAACGACATCCTGCGCGCGCTGGTGCGCTACTCGATCCGCGAGGACGAAGCGCGCGACCCCGCGCCGCGCCCCGAGCCCCAGCCCGAGTGAGCGCCGCGCGGCGCTCACCCGCCGCGCGCGAGCCACCAGGCACGACCGACGAGCGGCGGTCGTCGTGGTCCCAAACCACGAGCGACCACCGACGACCGCCGGGCCCTCGTGGTCCCAACCACCCGCGACCGCCGACACCGCCGGCTCGAGGCCCTCGAACCACCGGCGACCACCGAGGACCGGTGGTCCGTCATGGTCCCGACCACCCGCGACCACCGGCGACCGGCGGTCCGAAGCCACCGAACCACCGGCGACCACCGACGACCGGCGGTCCATCGTGGTCCCGACCACCCGCAACCACCGACGACCGGTGGTCCGTCGTGGTCCCGACCACCCGCAGCCACCGACGACCGGTGGTCGGTCGTGGTTCGGCGCCCACGAAACGACCCTCCGTGGCGCCCGGGGTGGTCCCGACCGCGCGAGGCGCTCTCGTGCCGCGCCCGGCGGTCGGAACATCGCGAGATCACGGTCTTCGCCGCCCGGTGCCGCCGTGGACGGCGATCGACGACGGTGTTCACCCCGCGACGGCGCCGTGGACGCCGATCGACGACGGTGTTCACCCCGCGACAGCGCCGTGGACGCCGATCGACGACGGTGTTCACCCCGCGACGGCGCCGTGGACGCCGATCGACGACGGTGTTCACCCCGCGACGGCGCCGCGAACGGCGATCGACGACGGTGTTCACCCCGCGACGGCGCCGCGAACGGCGATCGACGACGGTGTTCACCCCGCGACGGCGCCGTGGACGCCGATCGACGACGGTGTTCACCCCGGCCGATCGCCGTGTTCGGCGATCCGGGAGGGTCGTCACCCCGCCGAACCGCCGTCATCGGCGATCACGGAGGGTCATCACCCCGCGACATGACCGTTCGCGGCGCTTCGGGATGGTCTTCACCCCGAAACACCGCGAAATTCGGGACTCCGAACGTCCGGACCCGCGGATCACTGCGCCGTGGCGCGCACCTCGATGCGGGCGCCGCGCTCGGCGCGCGGGCGGGTGCGCGTGTTGCGCGCGTTGCCGATCGCGAACGGCGGCGGCCGGCTCGGGTTGCAGTCGGGGCCGAAGCCCGTCGCGTCGAACTCGTAGGTCAGCGAGCCGCGTGCGTCGGGCGTGACCGCCTCGACCGTCACCTCGTGCGTGCCCGCGCGCGCCGGGCTGCAGTAGCTCAGCAGGTAGAAGCGCTGGGTCATCGCGAGGATGTGCGCGCCGATCTGCTGGAACGCCTGGGTGACGGCGGCGGTGTCCTCGACGAGCACGTAGCCGTCGCGGCCGACCGCGCCGAGGGTGCCCTCGTCGATCTCGCTGCCGACGCCGATCGCGAAGATGTCGTAGGGCGACGCGTCGATGGCGCGCCCCATCTCGTTGCGCGTGATGCGCGCGGCGCGATCGCTGCCGTCGGTGAACACGACGATCGTCCCGAAGCGCAGCGGCACGCGCGAGCGCGCGAGCTCCGCGTCGAGCACCGCGATGCCCTGCACCACCGCGCCGTGGAGGTTCGTCGACGGATCGCGAGGACGGAACGATCCGAGCCGCCCGATCGCGCCCTGCGCGCCGCCGCCCGAGGTGAAGTCGGCGATCGCGTAGAGATCCTCGGCACCGTCGAACGCGTAGACGGCGACCTTCTGGTGCCCCTCGAGCTGCGCGGTGAACTCCGTCGCCGCCTGCTGCAGCGCGGGCACCTGATCGCTCTCGACGACGCTGCCGCTCATGTCGACGAGCAGCAGCGTGTAGTGCTCGGCGGCGACCTCGGGATTGACGATCGTCTGCTCGCTCTCGGTGGGCGAGACGAGCTGCCCGTCCTCGTAGATGCGGAAGTCGGTCGCCTGCAGGCCGCCGACGGGATCGCCACCCGCGGTGTCGACCGTGAAGTAGACGGCGACGTTGCTGGGACGCTGGTACGCCGAGTCGACCATCGCGACCCGGAGCCCACCACAGCCGACGACCGCTGCCGCGATCGCCAGCACGAACCACGAACGATGTTGGATGAAGCGCTTGGACACGGCGCGCATCATCCGAGCGAGCACCGCGACGATCAAGGCTCTCGATGTGCGCCCTCCGAGCCTCACACGAGAGACAGCACGGAGCGCCGAGCGACACGGTGGTACGAGGTGCGCTCCGACCGCGCGTCACGCGCATCGTGCAGCCCAGCATCGCGCATCGTGCGGCCGAGCATCGCGCGTCGTGGAGCGCGCAGCGCGCGCGTCGTGGAGCGCGCAGCGCGCGCGTCGTGGAGCGCGCAGCGCGCGCGTCGTGGAGCGCGCAGCGCGCAGTGCACACGTCGCGCAGCGCGAGCATCGCGCGCAGTGCGCACGCCGTGCAGCCGACAGCGCGCGCAGTGCGCATGGAAGCCGTGGGCGACGCCCATCGTCGCCGAGCGCGTCGTGGCACCGAAGCGCGCGCAGTGCGCACGCCGTGCAGCCGACAGCGCGCGCAGTGCGCACGCCGTGCAGCCGACATCGCGCAGTGCGCACGGACGCCGTGAGCGACGCCCATCGTCGCCGAGCGCGTCGTGGCACCAAAGCGCGCGCAGCGCGCACCGTCGAGCATCGAAGATGCTCGACCAGGAAAACAGAGCTGAAGGTGTGACCTGACCGCGCGAGGTGCGACGTGCCGTTCGTCGCACCACGCGCGGTCTGGTCACACCTTCAGCGCGAGATCATCGCGCGCAGGATCTCGTGCGCGAGGTGGGCCTGGAAGTCGTCGTCGAGCGAGCCTTCGCTCGCGTCGCCCTCGCTCGGCCCGGTGCGCGCTTGGTCGCGCGGTGTGCTCGTCTCGGTGCGTCGCTCGCGCTCGCCCGACAGGTGCCCCTCGAGCACCGCCTCGCTCACCACGACGCCCTCGCGGCGCAGGCGTGCGAGCGTCTCCGCGTCGAGCTGCTCGACCTCGACGTCGGGGTCGATGCCGTGCGCCTGGATCGACGTGCCGTTCGGCGTGAAGTAGCGCGCGACCGTCAGCTTGAGCGCGCTTCCGTCGGGCAGCTCGACGATGTTCTGCACGCTGCCCTTCCCCCACGTGCGCGATCCGACGACGACCGCGCGGCGATGATCCTGGAGCGCGCCCGCGACGATCTCCGACGCGCTCGCGCTGAAGTGATCGACGAGGATCACCATCGGCCAATTCGGTCGCGTGCCTGCGCGCCGCGCGCGCGCTTCCTCGATGAGCTCACCGCCGCGCGCGCGCGTCGAGACGATCACGCCCTCCTCGAGGAACTCGTCGGAGACGCGCACCGCCTCGTCGAGCAATCCTCCCGGATTGCCGCGCAGATCGAGCATCACGCCGCTGATGCCGCCCGCGTCGCGCGTCTCCTCGGCGGCGTGATCGATCGCGGCGCGGAGCTCGTCCGTCGTGGTCCCCTGGAACGATCGGATGCGCACGTAGACGACGCGATCCGGCAGCACGCGCGCCTCGACCGCCTCGACGTGGATCACCTCGCGCGTGAGCGTGACCTCGACCGCGTCCTCGACGTTCTCGCGGCGGATGCGCACGCGCACCTCGGTGCCGGGATCGCCGCGCATGCGGCGCACCGCCTCGGAGATCGGCATGTCGCGCGCGGCCCAGCCGTCGATCGTGAGGAAGCGATCGCCGGGGATCACGCCCGCGCGATCCGCGGGGCTGCCCTCGGTGACGCCGTGCACCGTCAGCCATCCGTCGCGCACGTCGATCGACACGCCGATGCCGCCGAAGCGACCCTGCGTGTCGCTGGTGAGGATCCGGTACTCCTCGGGATCGAGGAACGTGCTGTGCGGGTCGAGCGTCTCGACCATCCCTTTGATCGCGCCGTAGATCAGCCGATCCTGATCGGGCGGCTCGACGTGCGAGGCCTCGATGTGCGCGAGGGCGCGCGCGAAGATCGCGAGGTTCGCGTACGGGCTCGCGCGCGTCGGCGTGGCCTCCGCGCGCCCACCCAGCAGCAGCGTCGCGCCGAGCACGAGCACCGCGGCGAACGCACCGGCGAACGCCGACGCGCACACGGCCCACAGACGACGCGACCTCGCACGTTCCGCTCGCGCGGTCCCCGTCCGCGTCGCGTTCCCGACATTCGTTGACCGTTCCACGGTATGCGTGTAGTACCATCGGCGTCCGATCGGGTCGCGCCCAAGCGGCTCGCTTCAAACAAGGAAGGCACACGGATGGCGGGCACCGACAAGCGCAAGCAGAGCTTGTACTTCCCCGAGTCGATGCTTCAGGACATCCAGCACGAGGCGGCCCGTCTGGACCGGTCGCTGTCGTGGATCGTCCAGCGCTGCGTGAAGATCGGGCTGCCGGAGATCCGGAAGCTCCCCTCGGTCAACGACGTGGACGAGGGCGAGGGAGGCGAGGAGGGCTGACGCCCGACACGGGCGACGTCGCGCTCCACGGTCGTACGACGCCGCTCGTCTCGTTCGTCTCCCTTCTCGCTGACGGCTCTCTCGCTGCAGCCCACGCGGTCTCTCGCGGCGCACGCATCTCTCTCGCTGCGGCCCGAGCAACTCTCGCTGCGGCACGGCAAGACCGGTCCCATGCAGTACGACCGACAAGCGTTCGCGACCGCGCCCGATGGCACCCGCTTGTTCTACGGGGTGCGCGGGCCGCGGCCCGACGTGCTGGAGTCCGGCGCGGCCGGTCCCACGTGGATCCTGAGCGACGGCATCGGCTGCGACGGGTTCGCGTGGCGTTATCTCCAGCCGCACCTCGCCGAGCGGCATCGCGTGGTGCACTGGCACTACCGCGCGCACGGGCGCAGTGGGTTGCCCGTCGATGCGGCGCGCATCGACATCCCCGCGCACGCGCGTGATCTGCTCGCGGTGATGGACGCAGCGGGGATCGAGAGCGCGATCCTCGCGGGCCACTCGATGGGCACGCAGGTGTCGCTCGAGGCGTATCGCCTGGCGCCCGATCGCGTGCGCGGGCTGGCGCTGCTGTGCGGCTCGTACGGGAAGATCACGACGACCTTCCACGGCAGCGACGTGCTGAAGACCGTCCTGCCGTCGATCATCGACGTCGTCGAGAGGAACCAGGGCCTCGCGCGCGCGGTGTGGGGGCGCATCCCGCCGGCGCTGGCGTTCCGCTTCGCGCAGCTGGCGCGCGAGGTGGACGCGCTCGCGATCCGCGAGGAGGACTTCCGGTTCTACATGGAGCACGTCGCGTCGATGGAGCCGGGCATCTTCTTCGCGATGCTGCGCCTGGCGGGCGAGCACACCGCGGAGGACGTGCTCGAGCGCATCCACGTGCCGGCGCTGGTCGTCGCGGCGGAGCGCGACACGTTCACGCCGAACGCGCTCGCGCAGCACATGGCGGACGTGATCCCGGGCGCCGAGTTCTTCCTGCTGCGTGGCGCGAGCCACGCGGCGCCGGTCGAGCAGCCCGTCGCGGTCGAGGTGCGGATCGCGAAGTGGCTCGCGGATCGGTTCGCGCCCCAGGCGAGCTCTCGGCGCGAAGTGGGCTGAGGCTCGAGGCCAGAAAGCACGAAACGGCGGCCGCGGGATGCGGCCGCCGTTTCTCGTTGGTGCGGTCGGGCGCTCAGAACTCGACGCGGAAGAGCTGCTGACCCATCAGGAGCAGCGAGCCGCTCGGCACCGGTGCGCTCCCGGTGATCCGCAGGAACGTGCCGTTCGAGCTGCCGACGTCGGTGATCAGCATCCGGCCGCCCTCCTCGTGGAGGCGGCAGTGCAGGCCCGAGACGTAGCCGTCGTCGGGGAACAGGATGTCGCCGCGCTCACGGCCCAGGTGCAGACCGCTCGTGGGGATCGCGTAGCAGTTGCCGGTCGTCTCGCGGCCGATGACGAGGCAGATGCGGCCGACGAGGCCGGCGCTCGGGCTGCCCATCACCTCGACGCCCTGCTGCGGCGGCGACGCCTTCAGGCGCTCGAAGCGGATGATCTCCTGGCCGATGCGGAAGACGGCGCCGTCGCGCAGCTCGCTCGGCGTGTCCGCGGCGATGCGGATGTAGACGCCGTTCAGGCTGCTCTCGTCGCGCACCGTGAGGCCGCTGGCGCCGAACGAGAACGTCGCGTGGCGCGGCGAGAGGTACGAGTCGCTCGCGAAGAGCCCGCCCGCTTCACGGCCGACGACCGTGATGTCGGAGAGCGGGAACGAGTCGCCCTCGCTGCCGTCGGGGCGGATGAGCACGAGCGAGCCGCGCTTCGGGCCCGACGAGACCGCGGGCGCGGCGGCGGGCGCGGCCATCGGCGGCGGCGCGGCCGACGCGCCCTGCAGCGGGTGGCCACAGGTCCCGCAGAACTTGAAGTTCTTGTTGTTCGAGCTGCCGCACTTCGGGCAGGTCACGGTGTCGGCGGCCGCAGCCGGCGCAGGCGCGGCTGCGGGCATCGGCGGCGCGGCCATCGCGGGCGCGGGCGCAGGCGAGATCGCGGGCGGCGGACCGAAGCCTCCGCTCGGAGGCGCGCCCACCGGCGCACCGAAGCCCGACGACGGAGCCGGCGACGCGACCGGCGGCGGCGGACCGAACCCACCCCCCGGCGGCGGACCGAACCCGCCCGGACGCGGCGCAGGCGAAGCCTGCGGCGCACCGAAGCCCCCGCTCGCGCCCCCCGATCCACCCTGGAAACCCGCCGGCGGCGTCGCCGCCGTGAAGCTCTTCGGCGCGTGCGCGGCGTCTCGCGGCAGCTCGGCACCACAGCCGAGGCAGAACTTGTAATGGTCCTGGTTCTCCTTGCCGCAACGGGGGCAGACGATCACCTCGGGCTCCTCGCGAAGAAAGAGGGCGTTTTCCACCCTCTTGGCCGCGTGCACGATAGCCGCGGTGCCTTTGTGGGGTCAAGCAAGCAGGAGCCTGGCGCGTCCTTGGCCCGCGCCCATGAAGCTCGTACACTCCTCGGCTCGAGGCGCGAGACCCGCAGCTCATGAGCAGCGCCCCCGCACACGAAGACGACGCCGCGCGCGGCGCGTCGTCCGTCAGCCACACGGGGGCGGACGCGAAGGTGCGCTCGCGGGCGCGTCGCGAGTCGCTGCGTCCGGACCCGGTGCTCGGCGCGACGCTCGCCGGGAAGTACCAGGTGCTCGAGCTCCTCGGCGAGGGCGCGATGGGGCGCGTGTACCGCGCCAAGCAGATCGCGCTCGACAAGGAGATCGCGGTGAAGGTGCTGCACCGGCACCTCACGGGCACCGAGCGCATCGAGATGCGCTTCCATCGCGAGGCGCGCGCGGCGAGCCGGCTCTCGCACCCGAACTCGCTGCACATCCACGACTTCGGGACGACCGACGACGGCACGCTCTACATCGCGATGGAGCTGCTCGACGGCGAGGATCTGCAGACGATCCTCGACCACGATCATCCGCTCTCGCCGGCGCGCATCGCGGCGCTGCTGGTGCCTGTGCTGCGCGCGCTCGAGGAGGCGCACCGCGCGGGGATCATCCACCGCGATCTGAAGCCCGAGAACGTCGTGGTGCAGCCCGATCGCAGCGGGCGCGAGCACGTGAAGGTGTGCGACTTCGGGATCGCGAAGATCCTCGATCAGGACGAAGGGCACGCGATCACCGTCGACGGGTTCGTGTGCGGGACGCCGCAGTACATGGCGCCCGAGCAGAGCCGCGGAGACGTGATCGATCACCGCAGCGACCTCTACGCGGCGGGCGTGGTGCTGTACCAGATGATCTGCGGGGTCGTTCCGTTCGCCGGCGAGAACGCGCTCGGCGTGCTGACGCGGCACCTCGTCGAGGCGCCGATCCCGCCGAGCGAGCGACGCCACGAGCTGGGCGTGCCGCCGGCGCTCGAGGCGATCTGTCTGCGCGCGCTGCAGAAGGACCCGGGTGATCGGTGGCAGAGCGCCGCCGACATGGCCGACGCGGTGGAGCGCGCGGTGCGCGAGCTCGGGACCGATGCGGACGCGCGGCTCGGCGAGGGGCCGTTCCGCCCGACCGCCGCGAAGCCCGCGCCGAAGAAGTCGGAGGCGCCGCCGCCGAACGAGCCCGTCGCGACGCGCGCGAGCGCGCTGCCGCGCACGTGGATGATGATGGCGCCCGCGTTGATCGCGGCGATCGCGCTCGTCGCGGTGCTGGGCTCGAGAGGATCGGAGGACGCGCCGAGGGCGCCCCGCGAGGCTGCAGCCACGCCCGCGCAGGTGAGCGTCGCAGCGCCGCCCACGACGGCGATCGAGGCGCCGTCGATCGAGCCCGCGCGCACCGACGACCCGCGGCTCGACGAGACGACGCACGAGACCCCGGCGCCGGTCTCGCCCCCTCCCCCGCGCGCCCGGCGCGAGCGCGCGACGACGAGCGCGATCGTCGACACCGGCGAGCCGGCCGCGGCGAGCGTCGAGGTCGCGCCGGCCGAGCCGTCGCGCACCATCGCGGAGATCGCGTTCGAGGAAGGGCGCCGCCGCTTCCTCGCGAACGACGTCCCGGGCGCGATCGCGCGCTTCGAAGAGGCCGCGCGCGCGGCGCCGAGCGACGCCGACGTGCAGAAGCAGCTCGGTCGCGTGTACATGCGCGCGGGCGACGTCGCGCGCAGCATCGCCGCGTATCGCCGCTATCTGGAGCTCGCGCCCGACGCCGCGGATCGCGCGGTCGTCGAGCGCATCATCGCCCAGCAGGGCGGCTGAGCTTCACGCGGTCTGTTCGACGCGCAGCAGCTGCTGGCCGAGGAACAGGTAGTCGCCGTGCGCGAGCTCGCGCTCGCCGCGCATCCGCACGTAGGTGCCGTTGCGCGATCCGAGATCGTGCAGCGCGTACGTGCCGTCCGGCGAGAGCTCGACCTTCGCGTGGCGCCCCGACATGTAGATGTCGTCGGGGAAGTTCATCTCGTTGTCCTCGCGGCCGATCTGCACCGAGGTGTCGCGCGCGCAGTAGACCATCCCGTCACCGCCGCCGCGCAGCACCTGCACGATGCGGAACGGGCTCGGGCGCTTCGGCGACGAGTAGAAGTACGTCTGATCGGGATCGGGGCCCGACGTGTCCTTCGGCGTCGCGTCGAGGCGGAAGACCTGCTCGCCGCAGAGGAACTGATCGCCCGGCGCGATCGGCACCGGCTGGCGCACGCGCACGAAGACGCCGTTGAGGCTGCCCTCGTCGCGCACGACGAGCTTGTCGCCGCGGTAGATGAAGTTCGCGTGGCGATCGCTCACGAACGGATCGTTCGGGAACGGGATCTGCGCGTTCGTGCGGCCGGTGACGTGCTCGGTGCCCTGCAGCAGGTACGAGAGGCCGTCGGCGCCGTCGGTGCCGCGGATCAGGATCAAGCGCGCCTTGCCCGGCGCCTGCATCGTCCCGAAGAACTCGACCTTCTTGTCGAGCAGCTCGTCGGGGACTGTCGCACCGCACGCGCCGCAGAACTTGTGCCCCGGCGGCACCGGCGACGAGCACTCCTTGCACACGTAGTAACGGTTCTGCTCCATCGGATCCTCCGACACGCCCGCAGCCGGGCTCGCCGCCTTGGCACTCGCACGGAACGAGAGATCGTTCCCACAGGAGGAGCAGAACGCCGCCCCCATCGGGTTGAACGTGTCGCAGCGGCCACACGCGATCCCGATGTCGTGCTCCATCGACTGCTCGCTCGCTCCCTCGGAACCCGAACGTTGTAGGCCGGATGCAGCGGCGGCGTCAACGAACACGGGGATCGCAGGAGCCGCCCAGCGCCTCGATCGCGCGGGCCGCGCCTGCCCGGACGCGGGGCTCGTCGTCGCGCGCGCACGCGTCGCTGAGCGCGACGTCGGCGCCCTCCCCGCCGAGGCGTCCGAGGGCGAGCGCGGCCTCCTCGCGCACGAACGCGAACGCGTCGTCGCGCAGGGCGGTGATCAGCGCGGCGCGTGCGGCGTCGCCGCCGAGCGTGCCGAGCGCGCGGGCGGCGCGGGTGCGCATCGCCCAGTCGTCGCTCGACGCGAGCAAGGACGCGGTGCGCGCGCGGAGGGTCTCGGTGGGGTCGAGCTCGGCCTCGGCGAGCGCGTCGAGCGCGGCGCGTCGGACCGTGGCGGCGCCGTCGTCGAGCGCGTCGGCGAGCACGGTCGCGGCGGTCGTGTCGTCGGCGTGCGCGAGCACGCGCGCGGCCTCGGCGCGCACGCTGGCGTCGTCGGCGCGCGCGCAGGTCGAGAGATCGGGGACCAGCTGCGCGAGCAGGCGCTCGAGCGAGCGCGCCGCGGAGGCGCGCGCGGCCTCGGGCCAGGTGTCGAGGTCGCGCGTGAGCTCCCCGAGCCCGAGCGGAGCGGGGCCCGCGGCGAGCACCGAGAGCGTCGCGGCGACGCGCGGCGCGGGCCCGCTCGAGAGCGCCTCGCGCAGCACGGAGACGAGCGTGGGCGCGAGCGCGTCCAGATCGGGCGGCGGGAGCGTCTCGTCGGCGCGCGCGAGGCGCAGCGCGAGATCGGCGGGGCCTTCTCCGGGAGCCGGCAGCGGGAGCGCGTCGGGCGCGCGCGCGGAGGTGCGCAGCGAGGCCGCCGCGGCGCGACGCACGCGGCCGTCCCCCGGGAAGAGCGCGGTCACGCGCGCCGCGCGTGCGACCGGCGTGTCGTGCGCGGCGAGCGCAGCGAGCGCGGCGGGCGCGACCCCGGGGTGCGCTTCGCGCGCGAGCGCGACGAGCGGCGCGATCGCGTCACGATCCCCGAGCCAGCCGAGCGCGAGCGCGGCGCTGGCGCGGGGCTGCCGCGGATCTTCGACGATGCGGCGCAGCGCCGGTGCGCTCGCGACGTCGCGCGTCGCGCCGAGGCCCAGCGCGGCCCAGCCGCGGACCTGGGAATCGTCGTCGGCGAGCCGCGCGCGCAGGACCTCGATCGCGGCGCGTCCTCCGGTCCGCGCGAGCGCGAGCGTCGCGGCAGCGCGGATCGCGGGCGCCTCGGCGGTGGCGAGGGTCGCGAGGCGGGGCACCAGCGCGGCCGACGGAATCGCGGCGACGCCGAGCAGCGCCTGCACGCGCACGTCGAGCGACTCGGCGGTCTCGGCGACCCCGAGCAGCGGCGCAGCCGCTGCGGGGTTGCCCAGCGGACCGAGGATCGCGAGCGCGATGCGACGCTGCGACGGATCGGCGTCGGCGAGCGCCTCGAGGAGCGGCTTGATCGCGCGCGCGCCCCAGCGACGAAGCGAGGCGCGCGCCTCGTCTCCCTCGGGACCGCTGCGGCGCGCGCGCACGACGAGCGGGCCGGTCATCGCGTCGTAGAGCTCGACGACCACGCGCCGGTAGATCGGGCGCTCCGGGTGCGCGAGCGCGAGCGGCAGGAGCTCTCGCTCGAGCGCCTCGAGCGTGCCGACGCCCACGTGGATCTGCAGTGACGCGCGGGCCGCGCGCGCGACGAGATCGTCGTCCGGCGCGCGCGCGAGCACGTCGCGGTACACGCGGTCCGCGTCCTCGTGCTCGCCGCGCGCGAGGTGCATCTCCGCGAGATCGAACGCGGTGTCGAAGAGCCGCGGATCGCGCTCGAGCGCGCGGCGGTAGCTCGCGATCGCACCATCGACGTCCTGTCCCGCGCGCAGCAGATCGCCGAGCCGACGGTGCGCGCTCGCGTCCTCGGGGCTGAGCTCGACCGCCTCCGCGGCGTACGCGCGCGCGTCGTCGTCGCGATAGAGCGCGAGCGCGTGCTCGGCCATGCGCGACAGGTGCGTCGCCGCGCGTCGCGGATCGATCTCGACGAGCCGGCGGAGCACCTCGATCGCGCCCGCGCGATCACCCGCCTGCGAGCGCACGCGCTCGAGCGCGGTGAGCGTCTCGATGTCGCCCGGCTCGAGCTCGGCGAGCCGCGCGAGCACACGCTGCGAGCCCTCGAGATCGCGACGCCGGCGATGGATCTCCGCGAGCATCCGACCGGCCTCGAGATCGGGCGGGTCACCCTGGAACGCGCGCCCGAGCGACTGCGCCATCGCGTCGACCTGACGGGTGCGCACCCAGAGCCCGACGATGCGCTCGCGCGCCTCGCGACGCGCGGCGCGATCGTCTCCCGCGAGCGCGAGCACGCGCTGCCAGTGGGGCAGCGCTTCGGCGTCGCGCCCCGCGCGCTCCAGCGTCGTCGCGAGGCCGCGCACGATCTCGAGCCGATCGGGCGCGAGCCGCGCCGCCTCCGTGTGCTCGTCGATCGCGTCGGAGAGCAGATCGTGATCGGCCAGGATCCCGCCGAGCGTCGCGTGCGCGTCCGCGCGATCGCCGCCGAGCGTCAGGATGCGCCGCCACGTCGTCATCGCGCCTTCGCGATCACCGGCGTCGAACTGCTGCGAGCCGAGCGCGATCAGGTGGAGCGCGTCGCTGGGATCGAGGCGCACCAGCGCGGCGAGCTCGGCCTCGGCGCGCTGACGCTCACCCCAGCGCGCGTAGAGCTCCGCGAGCCGCTGGTGCAGCGCGGGATCGCGCGAGCGCCGCGATGCGGCCTCGAGCGTCGCGAGGGCCTCGTCGCGCCGCCCCGTCTCGCGCAGGAGCTCGGCGAGCTGCACGACGTGGCGCGGCTCGTCGGGCGCGCTGCGCACGAGCGCGCGGTACTCTTCGATGAGCTCGTCGATGCGCCCGGCGCGCGCGAGCACCTGCACGATACGCAGGCGCAGATCGACGTCGCGCGGACGCGCGCGCAGCGCGCGGCGGTACGCATCGAGCGCCTCGCCGTCGTGACCGAGCTCGTCGTGCACGCGTCCGAGCAGCGCGGCCGCTTCGGGGCCGCTGCGACGCGCGAGCGACGTCGCGAGCTCGTCGAGGCGATCGGCTCGGCGATACGCCTCGAGCCGCAGCTCGTCGGCCTCGGCGCGCGTGCCCGAAGCGCCGCCCGCGCTCGCCACGGCGCGATCGAGCGTCGCGATCGCGTCCGCGTCGCGCCCCGCGCCGAGCTGTGCGCGCGCGAGCTCGATCAGCACCGGCGCGCTCGCCCGTGCATCGCCGCGAAGGCCGCCCGCGACGCGCTCGTACTCGGCGATCGCGCGCTCGTGATCACCCCGCGCGAGCAGCGCGCGGGCGAGCTCCGTGCGCAGATAGAGGCTCCCTCCGGCGCCGCCCGCGAGCTGATCGAAGCGCCGCCGGGCCTCGTCGACGTCGCCGCGATCGAGCGCGAGCGTCGCGAGCTCGCGCGTGACGTCGTCGCGCGCAGGGCCGCGCGGCGTGCGCTCGAGCGCCGCTTCGTAGCGGGTCCGCGCGCCCTCGGTGTCGCCCGACTCCCGCAGCACGCGCGCGATCGCGATCGTCGCGAGCGGCTCGTCGGGGCGCAGCGTGGCGGCCTGCTCGTACTGCGCGCGCGCTTCGTCGAGGCGATGCGCACGGCGCGCGAGATGACCGAGCAGCATGCGCGCCCACCAGCCGTTCTCGCCGGTGGCGCGCGCCTCGAGCAGCTCGCGCAGCGCGCGATCGTTCCCGTCGCGCTCGCGGTGCAGCTCGATCAGGCGATCGAGCGCGAACCCGTCCGAGGGCTCCGACTCGAGCACGCGCAGATATCGCTCGAGCATCACCGCGCTGCGATCGCTCGGCGGCGCCACCTCGGGCGTGCGCGGCTCCGCGCGCGGGCGTCGCGCGCCGCCTCCGCCGCGCGGCCGCGTGGTCGTGCTCCCGCCGCCGCCGCGCTCGCGGATGAGCCCCCAGTCGTCCTGCGCGCGAGAGGACGCCGGGACCGTCAGCAGGAGGATCGCGAGGAGGAACGAGAACGGCCGACGCCGGCGCACCACGCGCTCAGTATGCGGCAGCGCACCCGGCGGTCGAAGCGCGAACGCTCGGTCGAGCCGGAGCGCTGCCCGCGCTTGGACGCTCTCTCAGCGGCAGAACCCGGTCATGCACGTCCCTGCCGGGCAGTCCGCGTCGACGCCACACGGCACGTGGCAGGTGAGCCCGGGACGCACGCCGTCCTCGGAGCAGCTCCCGGTGAAGAGCCCGTCGGCGGCGCTCGCCCCGACCGGCGCGCACTCCGCGTCGCTCGCGCACGCGCGCGCTGCGAGCGACGCCCGGAACCCCGTGCACGAGTAGTTGAAGCGGGGCACGCAGCGCAGCGTCTCGGCGTCGCACTCCAGGCCCGCGGGGCACGCGGCGCCGCCCTCGCAGCTCGGTACGCAGACGCGCTCGGTGGGCTCGGGGAACGAGCGCGTCAGGCAGCGCAGGCTCGGATCCACCGACGTGCAGTCCGCGTCCATGTTGCACGCCGTGCAGATCGCCCCGCCGCCGCCGTCGAACGCGACGCAGCTGCCGCGCGCGAGATCGCAGACGGGCGCCGGGGCGGGACAGATCCCGGTCGCCTCGAGGCACGCGAGGCAGCTGCCGGCGCGGCAGAACGGCGTCGGATCGCTGCAGGTCGTGGTCTCGCAGGGATCGGGCGGACCGCCGTCGACGGGCGGGCCCGCGTCCGTGGTGCTCGCGACGCAGACGCCCTGCGCAGAGCACATCTCGAGCGGCCCGCACGGGCGCGTCTCGCTGCACTGCGCGTAGCAGAAGCCCTGGAGGCAGACCTCGCCGGAGGGGCAGGCGACCGACCCGCCGTCGGCGTCTCCGCACTCGTAGCCCGCGTCTCGCGTCACGGGTGGAAACGAAGGAACCGACGACTCACAGCCCGCGAGCGCGGCGCACGCAGCGAGCATCCACGACCAAGAGCGCATCGCGCGCGAGCCTATCATGGCGACCCTCGCCGCCGAGCGGTGGCTCGCGTGCGCAATCCCGCGCCGACGCTCCCGAGCCGAGGAAAGGTGCGACGCATCCGCTGCTGCACTACCTTACTCGGCCCATGTCCGAGCACCTGATCGGCGCCGTCGTAGAGCGCTCCCCTGGTCCCCGATACTTCGAGTCGCTCCGCTTCGCCGAGATCGCGCCGCGCCGGCCGCTGCCGAAGCCCAGCGTGCTCGCGAAATGGCGCGCCGGCGCGCCCGAGCAGGCGCGCTTCACGCTGCGCCCGCCACCCGAGACGTGGCGCGGCACCGCGGGCGCGTTCCGCGACGCGCCGAACAAGTCCGAGGGCGCGCAGTGGATGGCGCGCGCGCACGACGCGCTCGCGGCCGACGCGCTCGTGCTGGTGACCGGCACGGATCTCACGCCGGGCCCGCGCGATCGCGAGCGGCTCGCGTCGTGGGCCGGTCACCTCGCGGGCGGCGGCAAGCGCCGCATCGTGTGGCAGCCCGGCGGGCTCTGGGACATCGAGGAGGCGGCGACGTTCGCGAACAGCCTCGGCGTCGTCTGCGCGTTCGATCCGCTCGAGAGCCCCGCGCCGACGGGCGAGATCGCGTACGCGCGAGTGCGCGCGATCGGCGCACGGTCGCGGCTCGGCGAGGGGCTGCTCTCGGCGATCGTCGAGGCGATCGCGGCGAGCGACGCGGCGACGATCTACCTCGCGATCGAGTCCGAGCTGGGCTTCAAGAAGGCGCGGCGCGTGTCCGAGCTGCTCGCCGATCTCCGCGACGAGAGCGGCGGCACCGGCGTGCTGCGGCGCGGCGGCGGCATCGTCATCGACCTCGGCGACGAGGAAGAGGACGAGGAAGAGGACGAGGACCTCGACGAAGACGAAGACGCCGACGAGGACGAGGACGCCGGCGAGGGCGACGACTTCGCGGACGAAGACGACGAAGACGACGAGGACGACGAGGACGACGAGGACGACGAGGACGACGAGGACGAGTGAGATACCGTGACGCCGTGCAAGCTCGAAGTGCAGCGTCAGGCTGCCGCGAGCTTCGGCACGAACGGGGTGCGCGTGCGCGCCACGCTCATGATGGCGCCGAGGAGCTTGCGCATCGCGGCGATGATCGCGAGCTTCTTCGGTTTGCCGGCGGCGACCAGGCGCGCGTAGAAAGCCTTCAGCCACGGGTTGTGGGTCACGGCGCGCAACGTCGGCATCCAGAGCTTGGCGCGCAGGTCGGCGTCGCCCATCGCGCAGGCGTGGCCTCGCAGCGGCTGGCGTTTGCCCGAGTGGTTCACGAGCGGAGCGACGCCGACGTACGCCGCGAGCGCGGCGGCGCTCTTGAAGCCGTCGAAGTCGATCGAGGCGATCATGCGCGCCGCGTGTTGTCTCCGATGCCGTCGATGGTCGTCAGCAGCTTGCCGACCTCATGCCGATCCAGGCTCTGGCTGATGTCTTCGTCGAGCTTCCTGATGCGCGCCCGGAGCGTCGCGATGTCCTCGCACGCGTAGCGGATCTGCAGCTCGTAGGGCGTGCCCTGGTGCCGGCCCACGCTGGTCTTGGCGGCCTCGCAGAGCGCCTTTGCGAGCTCGAGACCGATGACGTGGCGCCCGTCGTACTTCAGCTCGGCCAGGACCTTCGGGTCAGCTGCTCGGAACTTCTCGGCGGTCGGGCACACGACGAGCAGCGTAGTGGCCTTGGCCGATGCCACGTCGCGCACGTGGTCGGTGAGCTCCGGGAAGCTCAGGTCCAGCGCGCGATGGACCTGTCGCGCGCGGTCACCGAGGTCCTGCACCAGCCGGTCGCGCAGACGCATCAGCTCGCGCAGCTCGAGCGTCGCTGCATCGGGCATCGGCGTCGCGGCAGGCCGCTTCTGCTGCGCGAACCGCGCGATGCCGAGCGCATCCAGCGCGTCCGTCTTCGCGCGGCGCAGGTCCTCGGCCGCGAACCGCGACGTGCGCGTCGGGTTCAGCAGCGCGATCTGGAAGCCCGCCGCGTGGAGGAACGCGAACAGGTTCTGCCAGTAGTGCCCGGTCGCCTCCATCGCGACGAATGCGTCTGCCGCCTCACCGAGCATCGAGCGCAGTCGCTCGTAGCCCGATGCGTCCTGGGAGAACGGTATTGGCTTGCGCAGCGGCTTGCCCGTCTCGTCCACGATTGCGACGACGTGCTTCTCCGAACCGATGTCGATCCCGACGAATCTCATGTTCCTCTCGACCGTGATCGCGTGCCCGGGAGCCTCGGAGCCGAGCTTCGTGCCCATGCTTGTCCATGCGAGGACGGTGGACGAGCCACGCCTCTGGATACCGTTCGAGCAAAGAAACTCGGTCGAGGGCGCCAATCTCACTCACGGGGACGTTGCCCCAAGCGATGCCCGGCGACCCTCTCCCGAAACCGCGTGGCGGCCTGCTATCACGAACCAGCCGCCGATGACTGGGGTAGATACAAGCGACGCTCCGCTCGCCGCGCTCCTCGGCGCGCGTGCGCGCCGCGTGGACGTTCCGGAGCCCGACCTCGTCGCGCTCACGCTCGGCGCAGGCGAACTCCGCGTCGCGCTCGTCCTCTCGACCGATCCCGGATCGCCGGGCCTCGGATGCGTCCCCGAGCGCCCGCGCGGCCTTCCCGCGGAGGGCATCGCGAAACAGCTGCGCAACCTCGTCGAAGGTGCGCGCCTCGAGCGCGCGATCGACGCGGGCGGCGGCGCGATCGCGATCGATCTGCGACGCGGCCCCGAAGCGATCGCGCTGATCCACGAGTCGCTCGGCGATCGCTCGAACGTGCTGGTGCTCGATGCCGAGGGCGCGATCGTCGCGGCGCTCCATCCCGCGCGCCTCGAGCCCCGCGGGCTGCGCCTCGGCGAGCCCTGGTCACCGCCCGAGCCCAGCGATCGCGCCCGCGATCTCCCGGGCGATCTCGACGCGCTCCTCGCGCTCGGCACCGCCCTCCTCGAGGCGCGCCGCGACGCGCACGCGCGCGCTCGCCGCACCGCGCTCGATCGCGCGCTCCGCCGCGCGCACAAGCGCGCGCTCCGCCGCGCCGAAGCGACGCTCGGCGATCTCGATCGCGCGAACGACGTCCCTTCGCTGCGCGCTCGCGGCTCGGCGCTGCTCGCCGCACTGGCGACGATCCCGCGCGGCGCGACGCACGTCTCGCTCCCCGACTGGTCCGTCGATCCCCCGGGCACGCTCGAGATCGACATCGATCCCGCGATCGGCGCGCGCGCGACCGCGGACGCGCTCTTCACCCGCGCCCGCAAGCTCGAGGCCGGTGCCGCGATCGCCTCGGCCCGCCACGACGAAGCGATGACCGAGGCCACCACGATCGAGTCGATCCGCGCGCGCCTCGAGCTCGCCGACGACGCGCAGCTCGACGCGGTCGAGGCCGAGGCCGCGCGCCTGCGCATCACGCCCGCCGCGCCGAGCGCGAAGAAGAAACGCGAGCCCGAGTCGCGCTCGGCGTTCCGCCGCTACGAGGGCCACGGCGGCCGCGTCATCCTCGTCGGCAAGGGCGGCGCGGACAACGACGAGCTCACGTTCCGCGTCGCGTCACCGCACGATCTCTGGGTGCACGTCCGCGGCGTCCCCGGCTCGCACGTGATCGTTCCCCTGAAGCGCGGCGAGATCTGCCCGCCCGAGCTCCTCGTCGACGCGGCGCACCTCGCGGCCCAC
Organism: Sandaracinus amylolyticus; assembly: GCF_000737325.1. Taxonomy (NCBI): domain Bacteria; kingdom Pseudomonadati; phylum Myxococcota; order Polyangiales; family Sandaracinaceae; genus Sandaracinus; species Sandaracinus amylolyticus. Next base: position 3,205,173 of record NZ_CP011125.1, on the reverse strand, counting down.
TTCTCGAGCGCGCGCGGCGAGCCGCAGGTCGAGATCCAGCACGCGCCCCGCAAGCACTTACGGAAGCCGAAGGGCGGCGCGCCCGGGAAGGTCATCGTCGCGAACGAGCGCGCCCTCGGGCTCCGCGTCGTGCCCGAGCGACTGGCGCGCCTGCTGGGCCGCGAGCCGAGCGACTGAGGCTTAAACCAGAACGCCCTGACGGCGATTGCCGTCAGGGCGCATGACGTCCAGGGCGGCGCACACGAAGCACGCGAGGCCGAAGACGCTCCGGATTTCAATCTGGGCCGGCGGCGACCCGTGCCGCCTGGGTCGGTCTGCGCGCCGGGCCCGTCACTTTCATGCGCGCCCGCGAGCGGGTCCGCGCTCGGCTGGGATCAGCCGTTGAGGAGGTTCGTCGAGCCCGCCTCCATCGAGGTGGTCTCGGGCGCCGAGCCCTTCTTGCCGCCGCGCTTCGACGCCTTCTTCTTGGCGCCGCCCTTCTTGGCCGCCTTCTTCGCCGGCGCCTTCTTGGCAGCCGCCTTCTTCGCGCCGCCCTTCTTGGCCGCCTTCTTCGCCGGCGCCTTCTTGGCCGCCTTCTTCGCGGGGGCCTTCTTGGCAGCCTTCTTCGCGCCGCCCTTCTTCGCGGCCTTCTTCGCGCCGCCCTTCTTCGCAGCCTTCTTCGTCGCCATCAGTCGACCTCCTTGACGGCCCCGTGGAGTGCCCTCGGGGTCCTTGTCCGCGGTCTCACGACCACCGACTTGACGTACCGTATTGTCACGTCACTCAGTGTGTCAAGCCGAACTGCCACATAAATTATATCTAACTTAGTGATCACAGACCCCTCATTTCACGATCAGTTTCGCATATTCCTGAATTTCCTCGGTTTTTTCGCATGGTCACGCACACCCGCGGAACTCCACGGGAAGCCGCGACCAGCCCGATCGGGCAGATCGCGGCTCGGGGTTGCAGCCCCGGCGGACGCGGGGCTAAGGTCCGCCGCGCGGGTCGGCCGCCCGGTCTCGAGGACCCGCACCCAGGGCTTCCAACACCAGCGCCGCGGTGACGCGGCAGGCGAGGACGACATGCGGGCGAAGACGTGGGGAACAGTGGCCGTGATGGCCCTCGGCCTGGTGCTCGGCACCGTCGCGGGATGCGGCGGCCGCGACGAGCGAGACATCGCGCGGATCAACGAGCTCGAAGGCCAGCTGCGCAGCGCCGAAGAGCAGCGCACGCAGATGGAAACGCGCATCACCGAGCTCGAGGCGCTCAACGCGCAGCTCGTCTCGCGCCTCGAGGCGCTCGGACAGGACGTCGAGGGCCTGCAGAGCGAGCGCAGCTCGCTGCAGTCGAGCCTCACCGAGACGCAGCGCGCCCTCGAAGAGCTGCGTGAGCGCGAGCGCCAGCAGCAGGCGCGCCTGGCGACGTTCCGGCAGATGCTCGAGCGCTTCCGCGCGATGATCGACTCGGGCCGGCTGCGCGTGCGGATCTTCCGCAACCGCATGGTCGTCGAGCTGCCCGACAACGTGCTCTTCGACTCCGGCGAGGCCGAGCTGCGCGAGCAGGGCCAGCAGACGCTCGCGGAGGTCGCGTCGGTGCTGCGCACGATCGAGGGCCGGCAGTTCCAGGTCGCCGGTCACACCGACAACGTGCCGATCCGATCGCGCCGCTTCCCGTCGAACTGGGAGCTCTCGACGGCGCGCGCGGTGAGCGTCGCGCGCTTCCTCATCGAGCAGGGCATCTCGGGCGAGCGCATCAGCGCGGCGGGCTACGCGGACACGCAGCCGGTCGACAGCAACGACACCGACGAGGGCCGCGCGCACAACCGCCGCATCGAGATCCAGCTCGTGCCGAACATCGACGAGCTGCCCGATCTCTCGGCGCTCACCGGCGAGACCGGCGGCGGCGGAGGCGGCACCTGAGCGATCGCGTCTGCGCGATCGACGTCGGGACGAACACGCTGCTCGGGCTGATCGTCGAGCGCGCGGGGTCGCTCCGCGTGCTCGACGATCTCGGTCACATCACGCGGCTCGGGCGCGGCGTCGACGCGCAGGGACGTCTCGCCGACGACGCGATGGATCGCGCGATGGGCGCGATGCGCGAGGTCGTGGAGCGCGCGCGTGCGATCCACGGCGTGCGCACGATCGTCGCGGTGGGCACGAGCGCGATGCGCGACGCGACGAACCGCGACGTGCTGATCGCGCGCGCGCAGCGCGAGCTCGGCGTGACGATCGAGGTGATCGACGGCGCGCGCGAGGCGCAGCTCACGTTCTGCGGCGCCCTTCCGCGCGTGCCGGAAGGCGAGAGCACGATCGTCGACGTCGGCGGTGGGAGCACCGAGATCGCATCGGGGCGCGGCGGCCGGCTCGCGCGCTCCGTGAGCCTCGACGTCGGCAGCGTGCGCCTGTTCGAGCGACACCTCCGCGCCGATCCGCCGTCGCGCGCCCAGATCGACGCGCTGCTCGCCGACGTCGATCGCGCGATCGACGCGGGCGACGCGCGCTTCTCGGGCTCGCTGATCGCGCTCGCCGGGACGGCGTGCACGGTCGCCGCGGTGGCGCGCGGGATCGAGCCGTTCGACGCGGGCGCGGTGCACGGCACGAGCCTCTCGCGCGACGCGCTGCACGACGTGGCGATGCGCCTCGCGGCCATGCGGATCGACGAGCGACGCGCGACGCCGGGGGTGCCTCCGGGGCGCGAGGACGTCGTGGCGGCGGGCGCGCTGCTGCTCGATCGGATCGCGATCCGCGCAGAGGTCTCGTCGATCGAGATCTCGAACGGCGGCGTGCGCTGGGGCCTCGCGCTGGAGCACCTCGCGCCCGGCGCGGGCGGGTGCTAGGGTCGCGCGATTTTCGCCGGGAGAACGCGATGACGACCCGAATCGTCGGCGTGATCGGAGGCAGCGGCCTCTACGAGATGGATGGGCTCGTCGATCGCGGCGAGCACCGTGTCAGCACGACGTTCGGCGATCCGTCCGACGTCGTGATCGCGGGAACGTTGGGCGAGACGCGCTTGCTGTTCCTGCCGCGCCACGGGCGCGGTCACCGCATCCCGCCGCACCGCATCAACTACCGCGCGAACCTCCTCGCGCTGAAGCAGCTCGGCGCCGAGCAGGTGATCAGCATCAGCGCCGTCGGCTCGATGCAGGAAGACATCCACCCCGGCGACGTGGTGCTCGTCGATCAGTTCATCGATCGCACGCGCAGCCGCCCGACCACGTACTTCGACGACGACGGAGTGGTCGCGCACGTCGAGTTCGCGGATCCGATCGACGCAGCGCTGCAGGACGCGCTCTATCGCGCCGCGCTCGAGGTCGGCGTCCGCGCGCGCCGCGGCGGCACCTACGTGTGCATCGAGGGCCCGCAGTTCTCGACGCGCGCCGAGAGCGATCTCTATCGGAGCTGGGGCACGACCGTCATCGGGATGACGAACCTCCCCGAGGCGCGCCTCGCGCGCGAGGCCGAGCTTCCCTACGCGACCGTCGCGCTCGTGACGGACTACGACTGCTGGCGTCGCGAGGAGGCCGCGGTGAGCGTCGATGCAGTGCTCGCCGTGCTCAAGAAGAACGTCGGGACCGCGCAGGCGATGCTGCGCGCGGTCGCGTCGAAGATCCCGGATCCCGCGCAGAGCCCCGCGACGAACGCGATGCGGCACGCGCTGATCACCCCGCCCTCGCACATCTCGGCAGCGGCCAAGGAGAAGCTCGCGGCCCTCATCGGCCGTCATCTTTCGTAGGCCCGATCGGCTTCCCGTGTTCTTCGTGCGCGCCGCGCGCGTCCTCGCAGCAGGAGGATCGCCGCGGCGCGGACTCGTGTGTGCCCCGTTCGTTCTCATGAGGAGTGAGCCCATGTCGTCGATGCTCGTGGTCGGCTCGGTCGCGCAGGACACCATCCACAACCACCTCGGCACGCACGAGCGCGTGCTCGGCGGCTCGGCGACGTTCGCGGCGCTCGCGGCGTCGTACTTCACGCCGGTGAAGCTGGTCGGCGTCGTCGGACGCGACTTCCCCGACTCGGGCGTGCAGCTGCTCCGCGACAAGGGCGTCGACGTGCGCGGCCTCGAGGTCGTCGAGGGCAAGACGTTCTTCTGGGAGGGCCGCTACTCGGACGACCTCACGAGCCGCGAGTCGCTGAAGACCGAGCTCGGCGTGTTCGCGTCGTTCCAGCCGAAGATCCCGGCCGAGCACCGGAAGACGCCGTACGTGATGCTCGGCAACATCGATCCCGAGCTGCAGGTCGCGGTGCTCGATCAGATCGACGCGCCGAAGCTGGTGATCGCGGACACGATGAACTTCTGGATCTCGGGCAAGCCGCTCGAGCTCGCCAAGATGCTGAAGCGCGTCGACCTGCTCGTGATCAACGAGGAGGAAGCGCGCCAGCTCGCGGGCGTGCACAACATCCTCAAGGCGGCGCGCGCGCTGCTCGCGATGGGACCGCGCATCGTCGTCATCAAGCGCGGCGAGTACGGCGCGCTGCTCTTCGAGGGCGACAGCGTCTTCAGCGCGCCGGCGTACCCGTGCGAAGAAGTGCTCGACCCGACGGGCGCGGGAGACTCGTTCGCGGGCGGCCTGCTCGGCTTCCTGGCGAAGGAGGATCGCGTCGACGGCGCGACGCTGCGCCGCGCGGTGATCCACGGCTCGGTGATGGCGTCGTTCCTCGTCGAGGGGATCTCGGTCGAGCGCCTCGTGCGCGTGACGCCCGCGGAGATCGCGACGCGCTACGCGGCGTTCGCGCGGCTCGCGCACTTCGCGACGCCGGCCGAGATCGGCACGCTCTGATCGAACGCAGTGCTACGGAATCCGTAGCGCTACGGATTCCGTAGCGCGCGCCGACAAAAAACGTTGCGCGCGCCACGAACCGCGCAGACCGCCCCGCTTTGTGGTTAGGATGGCGCCTCGCGCGTGCGCGCGACCACGAGGAGATTGGGGATGTCGAAGGGGCGGATTGGCTTGGCGATGATCGCGCTCGCCGGAGCGCTGAGCGTGGGCTGCGGAGACGACGACGGGACGTCGGGGGGGATGGACGGCGGTGGTCAGGCGGACGCGGGCTGCACGCCCATGACACCGCCGATGCTGCCCACCGAGGATCCTCCGACGGACGTCACGTGCACGGCGCCCGACGGCGGCACGCCGGGCATGGGCCCGTGCTGCTACGTCGACTCGCAGTCGGACGCGCAGGACGCGCCCGAGCTGCGGCTGCGCTACCTCGAGATCAGCGCGCCCGAGGGCTCGCAGCTGACCGGGCCGGTGCTGCTCGGCGTGCTCAACGGCGCGCTCGAGAAGGGCACGTTCGCGTGGCTGATCCGCGTCGAGGGCGCGGACGGAGACGGTGAGGTCACGGTGCGCACGGGCTTCGGCGTGAAGGCCGACGACGGCACGTACGCGTTCCCGACGGGCGACGGCAGCGACCCGCTCGGCGTCGACGACGTGGAGCGCTACGGCCCCGCGGAGATCCCGGGCACGATCACGGGCGAGCGCGTCGTCACGGAGCGCCACACCGGCTCGGTCGTGGTGCCGGTGCTCAACGAGGCCGAGACCGACGTGCAGCTCGAGCTCGAGCTGCGGAACATCCAGGTGATCGAGGGCGAGCTCAACAGCGAGCGCAGCTGCGTCGGCTGGCAGCAGGGCCGCGGTCGCTTCCAGACCGGCGCGATCCTCGACGGCTTCATCGAGGTCGCGTCGGCGCGCGAGGGCATGGTCGTGAGCGGCCCCGTGATGACGACGGTCTGCGCGGCGATCGCGGGCCTGCTGACCCAGGCGGACTACTGCGAGGTGAACCCGCAGAGCGCGTGGATGACGCAGCCGGACTCGCTCTGCGACGCGAGCGGCTGCACCGCGAACGCGAGCTGCGAAGAGGACGTGTGCGATCGCGGCGGCGACAGCACGACGGGCCTGCCCGCGTGCAACGCGTGGCGTCTCGTCGCGCAGTTCGCGGCGCAGGGCATCGAGATCACGAACTGACGATCGCGTGAGCGCGCGATGGAGCCCGCCCGGGTCACCCGGGCGGGCTTCGTCGTTCCGTCGAGCAACGCGGCGCGAGCGAGAGCGATGGCGGCACGTGGCGAGTAGGCTCGCGGCGGGAGGGCTCGATGTCGAAGGTCGTGATCGGGTCGGGGCTGTGCGTGGCGATGGTGCTGGTCGCGTGCGAGCCGGACTACGCGTGCGGCGATTTCGTGTGGAGCGAGGACCAAGGGCGCTGCGTGTGCCCGATGGGCACGACGGCGACCGACGTGGGCACGTGCGTGCTGAGCGATGGCGGGATGATCTTCCCGCCCGGGTGGGACGGAGCGGCGCCCGAGGCGTGCCCGGATGGCCGCCCGATGCGTGAGCTCTTCGAGGACGGCGACGGCGATGGACGCGGACGCGCGGGCAGCATCGCGCTGCGATGCGAGGGCGTGCCGATCGGCGACGACTGCGACGACGCGTGCGCCGAGTGCCACCCGGGCGCGATCGAGATCTGCGATGGCCGCGACAACGACTGCGCGAGCGGCGCGGACGACACGTTCGCGTGCGTGCGCGGCGCCGCGACCGAGTGCGAGACGAGCTGCGGCTCGACGGGCGTCGCCGCGTGCGGAGCCGATTGCGCGCTGCCAGCGAGCGCGACGTGCACGCCTCCGGCGGAGGCGTGCGACGGAGACGACGACGACTGCGACGGCGTGGTCGACGAAGGTGTGCTGGCGTTCGGCGAGCCGGTGGACTGGATCGCGCTCGCGGGCAACCACTTCCACGTCGAGCCCCGAGCGGATGGGCTGGTCGCGGTGTGGGCCGACCATGCGGGCGTGCACGCGCGCCTTCTGGATGCTGCCGGCGCGCCTGCGGGCGTGACGGTCGACCTCGCGTCCACGCTCGACACTGATCAGCTCGACACCGACGTCCGCGGCGCGGTCTTGTACGTCGCGTACTCGCGCGGCACCGAGGTCTACCTGCTCTCGGCCGAGCTTCCATCGTTGGCCGTGACCGCCGGGCCCCGACGGATCGCCACCCTCGCGACCCCGACGCACGGCCTGCAAGTCGAGCACACGTACACGACGATGGTCTTTCACGACGCCGCATCGGGGAGCGGCGTCCGCATGCGTTCGGGCACGAACATCGCGACCGACGCCTTCAGCGAGCGGACAGCAATCGCTCTCAGCACGCTCGACTACGAGGTCGTGGTCCCCGCGACGTCGATCGACCGGACGTACGTCGTCTACTCGGGCCGCGCTTCGGAGGCCGAGGACTACGAGATCTACGTACAGCCCGTCACCTCGCTCGGCGCTGAAGGAACGGCGCATCGCATCACCGACAACGCGCTGCACGACGATCGTCCGGTGGTGGCCGACGAAGGCGATCGACTCGCGATCGCGTGGCTGCAGCGGGCAACGACGGGATCCGGCACGTCGTCGCTGGAGGTCCATTCGATCGTGCCGACTGCGAGCAGTCCGTGGCCGGCGGGCGACGAGGTGACGATCGGCACCGTCGACGCGTTCGCCACGCACGACATCGTGCCGCGTGCCGGAGGCTGGCTCGCGATCGTCGCGCAGAGGCTCTCGACGACGTACTCGTCGTCCGTCGCGCTCCATCCGATCTCTCGCGATGCACGCGTCGCCGGCGCACCGCTCGAGCTCGAGTCGACGACCGTGCGCTCGCTGGGCATCGGGCGAGCAACAGTCATCGGAACGACACCGTGGGTGCCTCTCGGGCACGCGACCGAAGGTCGCGAGCCCGGATTCGACGCGCGTCCGATCCGCTGTCCGTGAACGCTCGTCCGGGTGTCGACGCGCACGACGGCCGGCTCTGACACTCCGGCCGCCGTTGATTCGCGTTCAACGACCCGCTTATCCTCGCTCGACGGTGGAACCGCGTGTTGCGCAATGTGCGCGAGCGTCGGGGAGGATGTTCCATGAAACGCCTTGGCTCGCTTAGCCGACCGCTGTTCGCGGTCATGCTGATCTTCACGGTGTTCGCATGCGGCGGCGGTGGCTGCTCCGGGTGCGAAGGATGCGGCGTCGCGCCGATCCCGGGTGGATTCCCGCTCAGCCAGCGCATTCCGAACTCCGCGCAGGTGCGGCTCTCGGAGAGCGGGATCCAGTTCATCGAAGACAACATCATGAGCATCGTCGGAACGCTGCTCATGGGAGGCCTCGAGTTCGACGTCCCGCAGATGTCGGGCAGCCAGTCGATCGGCGTCGGGAACGTCTCGTACACGCTCTGCACCTCGAACGACTGCGTCGCGCGCGGTGAGATCCAGGACCTCGATCTCACGCCTCAGAACGGGTCGAACCGCCTCTCCGCGCTGATCCAGGTCATCCTCGACAGCCGCGATTCGGCAGGAAATCGCCGCGCGATCCCAGTCCGACTGCGCGGATCCGGCGTGCTCTTCTGGCTCGACACGACGTGCCAGGCCGACATCGACACGAGGAACGGATCGCGCCCGCACATCGGATTCGCGGCCGACATCGACTTCGTGGAGGAAACGCGAGCGCCTCGCACGGGGTACACGCGCGTCGCGGTCGCCAGCGCCAACTTCGCCAGCGGCCAGGACATCGAGGACGACGACATCGACATCGGTGGCTGTGACGGTCTCGACGGCGGGATCATCAACGGCGTCATCGGCCTCGTGAAGGGCCAGCTCCTCGGCGCGCTCACCGGTCAGATCACGCCCGTTCTCACCGACGCGATCGACTCGCAGCTCTGCACGCGCGCCGGCGAGACCGGATGCCCGACGCCCGGCTCGCGCCCCGACGGCGCGGGTCCCGACGCGGTGTGCGTGTTCGAGTCCGCGCCGGATCAGTGCGTGCCGATCCTCCTCGGCACCGACGGTCGCGGGGATCTCGGCGCGGCGTTCCTCGGTGGGTTCTCGCCCGGAACCCACGCGCCCGGTCAGTTCGTGCTCGGTGCAGGCGGCGAAGGCGAAGCCGTCAACAACGGCATGTCGCTCTTCATGGTGGGCGGGTTCATGTCGATGGATCCGACGTTCACCACGTCGCCCGGACACAACCCGTGCGTGCCCGTCGTCGACCCGCCCTGCGTGCCCGGTGGCACGGGCGCGGACGGCTGCAGCATCGCGCGCGCCGAGGCGTTCCGCGGCAACGTGATCCCCGGCACCTCGACGCCGGCGCACGTCGGCATCGGCATCGCCGAGGACTTCCTCGACTACGCGGGCTACGGGATGTTCGACAGCGGCATGCTGTGCATCGGTGCGGGCACGCGCCTCAGCCAGCAGCTCTCGACCGGTCTCGTGTCGGGCCTCGTGCCCTCGCTCAACACGCTCACGTTCCCCGAGCGCGGCTCGCCCCTGACGCTCGCGATCCGCCCGCAGCTGCCGCCCGACTTCACGATCGGGACGAACGCGGGCGCGCCGCTGCTCACCGTGTTCCTCGAGCAGGTGCAGATCGACTGGTACGTGTGGAGCACCGAGCGCTACGTGCGCTTCATGACGTACCAGACGGATCTCACCATCGAGATCAATCTGGACGTCGAAGCGGGCGAGATCGTGCCGCGCATCGAGGGCGTCACCGCGACCAACTCGATGGTCTTCAACAACGAGCTGATCACCGAGCCGCCGGACAACGTCGCGCGCGCGGTCGAGAACGTGCTCGGCACGTTCGCGGGCATGCTCGGCGGCTCGATCGATCCGATCGCGCTCCCCGACATCATGGGCTTCGAGCTCGACGTGCCGGCGGAAGGCATTCGCGGCGTGGCCGACGGCGGTGAGTCGTTCCTCGGCATCTTCGCGAACCTGCGGCTCGCGGGCTCCGCGATCGTGTCGCCGGTCGAGACGAGCCTCGAGGTGTCGGACCTCGAGCTCGATCACGAGAGCATGGCGCTCGAGACGTGGGCCCAGGGCGACGGCAACAGCGTGTGGCTCCACTTCGGCGCGGAAGGCGCGCCGGGCGCCGAGTACGAGTACAGCTATCGCATCGACGGCATGACGTGGTCGCGGTGGACGAGCGATCCGCGCGTCCGCATCGACGACGACGTGCTGCTGCTCCAGGCGCGCCACGTGATCGAGGCGCGCGCTCGCATCCGCGGCGAGGGCGACTCGGTCGACCGCAGCCCGGCGCGCACCGAGCTCATCGTCGACGTCCTGCCGCCCGAGGTGCAGGTGTCGAGCGAGGGCACGGGCTTCGTCGTGCACGCGAGCGACCTCATCAGCGCGGAGGAGCAGCTCGAGTACCGCTTCCGCGTGCGCGACGGTGAGTGGAGCGCGTGGCAGTCGTCGCCGCGCTACGAGCCCGACTCGCTGCTGGTCGACGGCGGCATGCTCGGCATCGAGGTGCGTGACGAAGCGGGCAACGTGAGCTCCGCGACGTTCCCGCTCATCCGCGGCATTCCGAACCCGGTCGGCGGCGGCTGTGACTGCGGCGTCGCGGTCGGCGGCACCGACCGCAACGCGCCGCTCGCGCTCGTCGGCTCGCTGCTGCTGCTCGGCGCGATGGTGGTGCGCCGCCGTCGCGCGCTCGATGGCGCGAAGCTGCGTCGCGTCCTGACGATCGGGATGCTGATGCTCCCGCTCGTGCTCGGCGCGCAGGGCTGCGAGTGCGGCGACGGCGGTGGCGGCGCGCCCTGCGGTGACATGTGCATCGCGGCCGCGCCGCCGGGCCTCACCGCGGGTCAGATCTGCTGCGAAGAGACCAACATGTGCGCGAGCTACGACGTCGACGCGCTCTGCGATCCCGGGTTCACGTGCCCGATCGCGAACCTCGTCGTCGGCACGGGCTGCGAGGTCACGTGCAGCGAGTGCATGCGCAAGCCGCCGCTCCAGCAGGGCATGATCGGCACCGATCTCGATCTCGTCGTGAGCGAGAGCGGCGAGCAGTACGTCAGCGCGTACAGCGCGGGCGTGCCGACGAACCAGCGCTACGGCGATCTCGTGCTCGGCACGATCTCGACGAGCGGTGACGTCGAGTGGGAGATCGTCGACGGCGCCCCCGACCGCCCGGTCACCAACGATCCCGACGCTTGGCGCGAAGGCGTGAGCGCGCCCGGCGACGACGTCGGTCGCTGGACGTCGATCGCCGACTCCGGGTCGAGCCTCTACATCGCGTACTACGACGCGACGAACGGCGCGCTGAAGCTCGCGATCGGATCGCCCGGCGCGTGGGAGACCCACACCGTCGACGACACCGGCGACGCGGGTCGTTACGCGTCGCTCGTGCTGCTCGAGGGCGGCGCGCCGGCCGTCGCGTACCTCCGCGTCGAGGAGAACGCAGCGGGCTCGGGCCAGCCGCGCAGCACCGTGCGCGTCGCCGTCGCGAGCGACGCGAACCCGACGAGCGAGACGAGCTGGACGATCACCGAGGTCGCGGGCGCGGACGTCTTCTGCCGCCCCGACTTCTGCGGCACCGGCCAGGTCTGCCTCGAGAACGGCTCGTGCGTGGTCCCGACGAGCGACTGCGCGGAGGACTGCGGCGACAACCAGTGCTTCATGGGCACCTGCCAGGCCGCGCTGCCCGCGAACTACGTCGAGGATCTGCCGCCCGCGTACGGCCTCTACACCGCGCTCGCGCGCACGCCCTCGGGCGGGCTCGTGGTCGCGTGGTACGACCGCGGCCAGGGCAACCTCTACGCGTCGGAGCTGGCGAGCGTCGGCGGCACGTGGGGCGCGCCGATCCTCGTCGACGGCTACGCGCGCGGCGACGACTCGAGCTCGGGCGACAGCGGCATCGGCACGTCGATCTTCGTCGACGCGGCGGGCACCGTGCACGTCGCGTACGTCGACGGTGCCGAGGAAGCGCTGCGCTACGTCTCGATCGCGGGCGGCGTGCCCTCGGTGCCGCAGACGATCGACACCGGCACGAGCGACGGCACCACGCCGCACACCGACGGGCGCCACATCGTCGGCGACGACTCGTCGATCGTCGTGACCGACGGTGGCGAGATCCGCGTCACGTACCAGGACGCGACGGTGCAGCACCTCATGCTCGCGCGTCGCGCCGCGGGCGGCGGGGAGTGGACGATCTCGGTGCTCGACGACGAGAACCACACTGGGTTCTGGGCGGAGCAGGTCCTGATCGGCACCACGTCGTACGTCGCGACGTGGTGGCGCCAGGAGTCGCGCGCCGCGTCGGAGCAGGGCGTGCGCGTGCTGACCGTCGAGTGATCACGACGCACTGACGGAACGAAGAAGCGGCGAGCGCCCTCGAGAGAGGCGCTCGCCGCTTCGCGTTTCCGTCTGCGCTCCGGTCAGAGACTGTCCGCGTGCGCCGCACGCTCCCGTGCGGGCCTCGCGCAGGCGAGCACTCCAGCTGGGCTCAGGCCGCGGTGCGCGACGAGACGCCCGAGACCGGCTCGAGCTCGCCGTCGACCACACCACGACGCGCGTCGCCGACCGCCGAGATCAACGTCTCACGGCTCACGAGCCCCGCATCGAGCAGCGCCCGCATGTAGCCATCCGCGTAGCCGTGCGCGCGAGAGAGCTTCGCGTACGCACTGCCCTCGAAGCGCGCGCGCGTGACGTCCGCCACCAACGCACGAACGCGATCCAGGAGATCCTTCTCGCTCATCGCCGACCACCTCGTGCGGCGATGCATGCACGATACGGCGAGCGCCGGTCAAAAAACGCGCGAACGCGAGCGCACGCGCGCGATCTCGGGCTCCCAGCGCGCGAGCCGCGCCTTCATCACGCGCACCGCGTCGCGGCTCGAGTCGATCAGGACGAACCCGCGATCGTGCTTCGCCGCCGCTTCGCCCGTCGTCCCGCTCCCCGCGAAGAAGTCGAGCACGACGTCGCCCGGCGCGCTGTGCACGCGCACGATGCGCTCGAGGATCGCGAGCGGCTTCTGCGTGGGATAGCCCGTCTTCTCGCGTCCGTTGGTCGGCACGATCGTGTTCCACCACACGTCGGTCGGCGTCTTGCCGCGCGCGGCCTTCTCGGGACCGACGAGCTTCGGCGCCATGTACGGCACGCGATCGATCGCGTCGTGATCGAACACGTAGCGCTTCGGGTCGCGCGCGTACCAGAGCAGCACGTCGTGCTTCGCGGGCCAGCGCTTCTTGGTGCGCGCGCCGTAGTCGTAGGCCCACACGATCTCGTTCACGAACGACGCGCGTCCCAGCAATCCGTCGAGCGCGACCTTCACGTAGTGCGACTCGCGCGGATCGACGTGCACGAAGATCGATCCATCCTCGCTGAGACAGCGAAGCGATGCCTCCACGCGCGACATCAGCCACGGCACGTACTCGTCGCCGCGCTTGTCGTCGTAGCGCGCGACCTCGTCGAGCTTCTCGACGCGATACCGCGCGCCCTGGAAGCCGATGCGCTCGCCTTCTTCGTCGCGCGTCACGCGCAGCCGTCGGCGCGACTGCACGCGCCCGGTGTTGAACGGCGGATCGATGTACACGAGGCGCGCGCACGCATCGGGCAGCGTCGCGAGCGCGGCGAGGCTCTCGCCGTGCACGATGCGCCGCAGCGCCGCTTTCTTGCTCGCGATCCGACGCTTGCCGAGACTGCCCGCCATGCTCTGGAACGACCCCCAGCAGACCCGTTCGATCGTCGACTACGCCGAGGCCGAGCCGCGACGCGAGGTGCCCGATCGCCGCGCCGACGAGCGTCGCGCGACGCTCGGCGATCGACGCGTGTCGGCCCAGCGCACGCTCGAGTCCGTGCGCCGGATCTGACCTCGCGAAAAGTGAGTCCGGCTCACTTCGCTTCGTCTTCGGGCGACGCGCCCTCGCTCTTCGTCGCGCGCTTGCGCGCTGCCTTCTTCTTCGGCTTCGCCTCGTCGGCCGCGTCCTCCGCTTCGCTCGGAGGCGCGGCCGACGTCGTCTCGGGCTCTTCGCTCTTCGCGGCGCTCTTCTTCTTCGCCGTCTTCGGGGCCGGCGCGCTCGCTTCTTCGACGGGCGGCGTCTCCGCCGCGACCGTGGGCACGCCCTTCCGCTGCTCGACGACTTCGTTCCAGCCCTTCTTCACGTTCTCGACGAGCCACGCGACCACGTGCGCGTCCGCGCCCTCGGCGTTCGATGCCGTGCGCAGCGTCGTCTGCAGGGGCTCCTTCCGGCCCGGCGAGTAGTCGGTCGCGAACACCACGAACGGCGGGTGCGATCCCTCGTGCTCCTTGTGGGTGCGCACCACCACGATCTTCCGCACCGCGACCGCGCCCTTCGCGTCCTTCGTGAACACCGCGCGACGCACGACCTCGGCGCTCGCGCGCCGCGTCGCCTTCACGACCTCTTCCGCGACGTCGTCGAGGTACGCGGTGATCTGCGTCATCCCGACGCTGCCGACGTCGACGGTCTTGTCGGTGCGCTCGCGCAGGAGCACCGGATGGAGCGGCACTGCGGTGCGCGTCTCACCGATCGCGCGCCAGCCGCTCGACGGATCCCACCCGAGCGACATGCGTCGGATCGGAACGTCCCATCCGTCGCTCGAGAGGAAGTCGGAGACGCGCACCTCGACGACGATCTCGGGCCGCACGAAGCGACACAGCGTGCCTTCGCGGTTCGCGAGGCGGAACGAGCTCTTCGCCTCGATCGCGCTGAGCTTCGCGTGCCACTTCACGCGATCGTCCTCGGACAGGCCGGTGCCCACCGACCCGACGAGCTGGAAGCTCCCGTCCTCGCGCACCAGGCCGACCTGCAGCTCGCGCACCTGCTTCACGTTGCCGGTGATGCGCTCGCCGAACGCGAGCACGACGAGATCCACCGTGCTCGTCGGCTTGATCTTGTAGGTGAGGCCGCGATCGCTGCGCGCGACGACGCCCTCGAAGCGATCCGCGAGCACCCAGTCGCGATAGCGCTGCGCGACGACGTTCGGCTCGCCGCGCTGCGTGTGCACGACGGTGCAGCGCGCGCCCGCGTCCTCGCCGAGCAGCGAGAGCAAGCGCGTGTGCCGCGCCTCGTAGTTGCGCGAGAGCGCGTCCGCGCCGTCCTCCTCGACGAGATCGAACGCGTGGAACGAGAGCGCGCCTTCGAGCTTCGTGTCCGAGAGCGCAGTGTTCACGTGGTGCGATCGCGGCCGCTCGCTGCCGGACGCGCCGACGAGCTCGCCGGCGATCACGATCTGCGAGACCCCCTCGAGCTTCTTCGCGACCCCGCTCAGCACCGAGATGCCGTGCAGCACGCGCCCGTTGTACGCGACGAGCGCGACGTCGCCCTCGCGCTTCACGAGGAACCAGAGCTCTCCGTCGAGCTTGGGCGAGATGAAGAGCTGCTCACCGCTCGGCAGCGCGCGATCGACGATGTCGGGCTCGACCACGCGATAGCGCTTCGCGACCTGGCGCTTGTAGCGCTTGAGCCGCGAGAGGAGATCCTGATCGAGCAGCGCGCCGACGCCGGCCTTGCGCCCGCTCCCGTAGGGCTCGCTCACCGCGGCCCACGACTTCCACGCCTCGGCGCTCATGCGCCCTCCTTCGGCAGCGCGACGTCCTTCGCGGGCGCGGCGACGCGCTTGATCTCGAGGTTCGAGAGGTGGAGCACGAGCTTGTAGCGCTCGCCCTCGACGCGTCCTTCGAGGAACCCGCGGAACGGCGTGCCGTTCGTCTGGAAGATCAGCGGGAGCGCGGCCTTCGGTCCCGCGCCGACCACGAGCAGCTTCTGCTCGCGATCGAGGTGCGCCGCGATGTCGTGGAGGAAGTCGAAGGTGAGGCCGTTCACGTGGCGCAGCTGCACCTTCCGCACGAGCGCGAAGCGGCGCACCACCTGATCGGCGGGCATCAGTCGCCCCGACCACAGGATCGGCGGCTGCTCCTCGCCGACCGTCGCCTCGACGTCGACGAAGTCCGCGCGCGACTTCTCGGCGCCGTCGGGCGCGCTCACGATCTGCAGCACACGCGCGGCGTAGAGCACGTTGCCCTCGGGCCCGACCCACACGCGCGTCGCATTGCCGAGCCGGCGACCGACCTGCTCGAGATCGATCTCGGGATCGCCCTCGACCAGCGCCTTGGACAGCGCCTCGGGCGAGCCCACCTGCTTCACGAGCGCGTCGAAGCTCGTCTTCTCGGTGCTCTTGATCAGGCGCTCGAGCTTGAGCGGCGCGCCGTGGCCCTTGCTCACCCAGCGCACGCGCTCGCCGCGAGCGGGCGACACGAGCTCGATCTGCGCGTCGCGCTTCTTCGCATCTGCGATCGAAATCAGCCTCGGCATCGCCCTTCCCTCACATCATCGAGAAGTCGAGATCGTCCGAGAGCTCGTCGCTCTCTTCGCCCGAGGGCTCGATCGCGAGCGGGAGCGCCTCGCGCTCGAGCATCTCGAACCCCGTCGGCTGCGCCACCATCGCGAAGTAGCCCTCGTCGTTCTTCAGCACGAAGAGCACGTCCTGATCGAAGCCGTCGCGGTAGCAGAACGGCACCTCGACGATCCCGCCCTTCGCGAGCACGTCCTCGAGCTTCGGCGAGATCGCCTCGGCATCGAGCTGGTAGATCGCGCTCGTGACGTGATCGAGCACGCGCTTGGGGTCGACCACGCTCGCGTCCTGCGCGACACCGAGCGTCGACGGATGCAGCTCGAGCGCCTGTCCGGCTTCGTCCACCGGGAGGCGTCCGTCCTGCTCGACCGCGTCCCAGCGCTCGTCGATCCACACGTGCGCGGTGCCACCCGTGGGCACGAGCGCGGTCCCGTCGGCCGTCAGGTACGCCTGCGCGCACGCGCGGTTCTGCTCGTCGACGACGACCCGCTGCTTGCGCCCGTAGAGCTTGTCGCGCTCGACCTTCGCGAACGCGAAGGCGCTCTCTTCGTCCCCGAGACGCAACACGATCGAACGCGCCATGATCGCTCCTCGTCCCGCCCCGCAGGCGGGGACCGGCATCCTATCGCGATACGCTCGCGGCGGCGCGCATGCTCCGTCCGTGCGCGACGAGCGCGTCGAGCAGGAGGCGCATCGCGCTCGTGACGTGCGCGTCGGCGCGGCGCACCACCGCGATCGAGTCTTCGTAGGCCGGAAGCGCATCGTCGAGCGCGACCAGGCGTCCTTCGGCGACGCGATGGCTCGCGACGCGACGCGGCAGCACGCCGACGCCCGTGCCGTCGAGGATGAGGCTCTTCACGAGCTCCATGCTCGAGCACGGCAGCGGGCGCGACGCGCGCACATCGCGCTTCTCGAGCGCGACGAGCAGCCACTGCACCTGCTTCAGCGCCGGCACGTACAGGAGCGGGTGCGAGCGCAGCAGCGCGAGCGGCTCACGACGCGCGGTGCGACGCAGCGCCGACGTCACCACGAGCTCGACGCGATCCTCGAAGAGCGTCTGCACGACGTGCTCGGGATGCGGCTCGGGGTTCACGACGATGCCCACGTCGACGACACGATCGAGCACCGCGCGCTGCACGTCGCGCGAGTTGCCGTTCCACAGCGCGAGCTCGATCCCCGGATGACGCGCGAGGAACGGCGCCATGAGGCCGGGCAGGAAGTACGCGCCGAGGCTCTCGTGGCACCCGACCGTGAAGCGCCCGCGGGGCTCCTTCTCGAGCCCTTCGATCTCGGTGCGCGCATCGGCGAGCGAGCGCATCACCTGTCGCGCGTGGCGCAGCAGCGCGTCACCGCTCGACGTGGTGCGCACGCCGCGGCTCGTGCGCACGAACAGCGTCGTGCCGAGCTCCTCCTCGAGCTTGCGCAGCGCGACGGTGAGCGAGGGCTGGCTGATGCGGAGCGCGCGGGACGCGGCAGTGAGGCTCCCGAGCTCCGCGATGCACACGAAGTAGCGCAGCGCGGCCGGCGTCAGCGCGTCGGGCGACATAGACGCATTCTATGACGCCGGCGGACGCGATAGGACGCGATCAGTTCGTCAGCTGCGGCGTGTCGTCGGCGCGGGAGCCGAAGATCGCATCCCAGTTCGCGCGATACGCGGAGCTCGCGACCTGCGCGGGGCCGCTCTTCGGCGCGTAGTGGGTCTCGACGTCGAAGAGCGGCGTGCCCGCGCGCTGCCTGAGCGACACGAGCTCGCCCTGGATCGGCTGACCCTCGCGCACCGGATGGATCGCGCCGGCCTCGATGCGATCCTCGCGCTTGCGCAGCACGCGCCAGCCGCGACCGTCGTCCGTCGGAGAGTGCACGAGGACGACATCCTCGCGGCGCGGAGCCTCGGGCTTCGGAGCCGCGGTCTTCTTCTCGTCGCGCGAGTCCATCGAGCGCGATTCTAGGGCGACGTCGCGGCACCGCAACGTCGCCCTACCCGCGGCTCAGGTGACGTCCTGGCAGCTCGCGTCGCAGGTCGCGGTGCTCGGCGGCTCGCACTCTTCCTGCGGGGCGTCGACGGTTCCGTCGCCGCACGTCGGACCGGTGGCGGCCGCGTCCTGGCAGGTCGCGTCGCACACGGTGCAGGTCGCCGTGCCGTACGCGCAGCGCTCCGTCGTGGTGTTCCCGTCGTCGCAGTCTTCCTGCGGCGCGTCGGTGTCGCCGTCGCCGCAGCGCGGCGCGGTCGTGCGCTCGATCTCGTGCTCGCACGTCGCGTCGCAGATCATGCACGGCGGCGTCGAGCCGTACGGGCACTCGGCCTCGGTGACGGTGTTGCCGTCGTCGCAGGCCTCGGTGCCCTCTTCGGTCCCGTTGCCGCAGGTCATCGCGACGGCCGCGTCGCTCCCCGCGTCGTCCATCGCCGCGTCGCTCCCGGCGTCGTCCATCGCCGCATCGTCCATCGCCGCGTCGGTGCCCGCGTCGTCGCCGCCCGCGTCGCTCCCGGCGTCCATGCCGCCACCGCCCGCGTCGGCCGCGCCGGCGTCGACACCGGCATCGCCTTCCACGATCCGACTGCGATCGAAGTCGACGATCAGCTGGCATCCCTGCAGCGCGAGGCCGACCAGCAGCGCCGCGATGATGCGCGCCCGCGCGTTCACTCCAAGCATCCTCTCGATCCTCCGCACAAGAGAAGCAGGTCAGAACTCGATGCGCGCCGCCGCGCCGCCCGACGTCGGCGAGGCCCACGGGGCGAGCGTGAAGCGCGGTCCCTCGTCGCGACGCGCCGTCTCCGGCGGCGTCTCGCTCTCGGGCTGCGGGCGATCGACCGCGTAGAGCACGATCGCCGTCACGCCCGCCGCGATCGCGACGCCGAACGACAGATCCGCGATCAGCGCGAAGGTCTCGCCGCGATCGGCCGCGTCAGCGGTGGGCATCGCGTCGAAGTCGCTCTGCTCCGAGAGCGCGAGGAACCCGAAGATCGTGCCGGTCACGAGCCCCACGCCCGCGATCGCCGTGGTGACCCACACCCCCGCGCTCGGGCCGGTGTCCGCCGGCGGCGGAGGCTCGGCAGCGCCCTCGGCCTCGCCCTCGGCGGTCGCTTCCTCGACGCCGCCCTCGCCGAACGCATCGCCCTCGCCCTGCAGGCCTTCGCCTTCCGCGCTCGCCTCGACGAGCGTGAGCGCGAGCTCGTTCATGCCGCCCGCCGCGACGTTCACGGTCTCCGTGATCGGCTGGTACCCCGCGAGCGTGAGCGTGATCGTGTGCTCACCCGCGGGCACCTCGAGGTCGGCCGGCGCCGTGCGTCCGGTGTCGGTCCCGTCGAGCGCGATCGCCGCGCCGGCAGGCGTGCAGACGACGCGGATCGTGCCCGTCGCGGCCGGCGCGGCGGGCTCCTGCGAGGCGGTCACGCCGTTCGGATCCATCGCCGCGATGCGCTGCTCGATCGTGGCGCGATCCGGTGCGTCGGGTCGCTCGCGCAGGTAGCGACGCAGCGTGCGCGCGGCATCGAGCGGCTGCCCGAGGCCCTCCTGCGCCGACGCGACACCGAGGAGCACGACCGGGTTCGGCACCTCTCGGTACGCGCCCTCGAACGCCGCCTGCGCTTCCGCGAAACGTCCCGCCTCGAAGTGCGCCTGGCCCTCTCCGTAGAGCTCACGCGCGCGCTGGCGCTGCTCCGCGGTGGGCGCCGCCGCTTGCTGGGCCGACGCGAGGCCCGGGGCCATCAGCGCCGGAGCGAGCCCGACGGCGATCGCGAGGAGAGCTGGAAGGAAGCTGCAGAGTCGAGACATTCGTGCGTTTTCCTTGGAACCGTCGGGGCTCAACGTAGGCGAGAGCCCGTTCGGTGGTCAATCGAGCCACCCGTGTCGCGCGCGCAGCGCTCTGCGCGCTGCGTGCCTCGTTCGTGCGACGCGCGCGTGAACGTCGCGTGAACGAAGTCGTCGGGCAAGCCGATCACGGCGCGGAGAGGTCGACGTCGAGCGTGAAGCGCCCCTGGTTGCCCGTCGCGTAC
Organism: Sandaracinus amylolyticus; assembly: GCF_000737325.1. Lineage (NCBI taxonomy): Bacteria > Pseudomonadati > Myxococcota > Polyangiales > Sandaracinaceae > Sandaracinus > Sandaracinus amylolyticus. The sequence goes on along the minus strand of NZ_CP011125.1, from coordinate 3,185,100 downwards.
CCGTCGACGAACACGAAGTAGTTCCCGGGGTCGAGCACTACCTCGATCATCGAGTGGCGGTTGTCGCCCGCGTCGTCGTTGCACGCGACCTCGGTGTTCGCGTCGATGCAGTCGCTGCGCACGTAGATCGCGCCGTCGAAGTCGGTCTGCTCCGAGCTGATGCGCACGCGCTGCCGGCGGCGCAGCTGCAGGCGGTAGACGAGGTCGGGGCTCTGCGCGTTCCCGGCGCACGTCGCCTGGAAGCGATCGGTGCTGCCCGTCGTGTCGCCGGTGATCTGGCGACCCGGGCGGATCTGCGGCGCCGAGCGGCACGACTGATCGAGCGCGCCGAGATCGTCGAGCTGCAGCGAGATCTGCGCGCTGCCGAACGCATCCGCGTTCTGCCCGTCGACGACGAGGAAGTACGTGCCCGGCTGCACGGTCTGATCGATCGGCGCCCCCGCGCTCCCGTCGACGCAGAAGAGCTCGCTGGTCTGCGTGCCGCACGCGCTCTGCAGGTAGACGACGGGCGCGAACTCCTGATCGAGGAAGCGCGCGCGGATCCGCGTGCGCGACCGGACGTCGAGGCGGTACACGACGTCGGGCGCGCCCTGGCCGCCGCAGCTGCCCGCGAGATCGTCGGCCGCGGTGAACGTGTCGGCGATCAGGTCCTGCCCCGCGACGTGCGCGCCCGGCGACGCGCAGGTGTCGCTCGCGGCGCCGGTGCCGGTGGCAGGCGCGAGCTCCGCCATGAGCGAGTAGTCGCCCGTCGCGCCGGTCGCGTAGCCGTCCGCGAAGACGTAGTAGCGACCGGGATCGACGGTCGCGGTGATCAGCGAGTGGCGCGTGTCGCGGAAGTCGTCGTTGCACGCGATCTCGGTGCTCGCGTCGGCGCAGTCGCGGCGCACGTGGAGCGCACCGTCGTACGTGCTCTGCATGCGGACGCGCATGCGCGAGCGCTGCGCGACGTCGATCGCGTAGACCTGATCGCCCGAGCGCGTCTGGCCCGCGCACGTGCCCTGGAAGTAGTCGGCGCGCGCCGCGGTCGTGCCCGCGACCGGCTGGCCCGGCGAGAGCGTCGTCGCGCCGCCGCACATCTCCGCGACCGACTGCATCGCGGTCGTCGTCAGGGTCACCTCGTACTCGCCCGCCGCGGTGCCGAAGCCGTCGACGACGAGGAAGTAGAGGCCCGGCTCGAGCGTCGCGCCGATCTCCGAGCGCGACGTGCTCGGCGCATCGTCGTTGCACGCGATCTCGCTGCGCGACTCGCCACACGCGCCGAGGAGGTAGAGCGAGCCGTCGAACACCGAGTTCATCACGGCGCTCACCATCGAGCGCTGATCGAGCGTGAACGAGTAGACGTGCTCGGGCGCGTTGCCGCCGCCGAGGCACGTGCCGGTGATCACCGAGTCGCCGCTCGTCGTGTCGCCGCGCGCCGCGGTGCCGGCGGTGATCGGGTACGGCTCCTCGCACGTGCCGGGGCCTCCGTGCGGCGGGCGCGAGACGATCGCGCCGGGCTCTTCGCCGCCCGGGAAGTCGCCCGCGGGACGCGCGCCGCCCGACCACGCGCTCGCGATCCACGTCCCGCTGCCGCGCACCATCCGCACGACGACCTCGAACTCGCCTGCGTAAGGAGGGCACACCTGCGCCGCGGCCTGCGGGTCCTGCGTGCGATCGCGACCGAGCTCGTTGCCCGACGCGTCGCGCACGACGACGTCGAGATCGCGCACCCCTTCCTGCGCGAGCGCGACGACCGTGTAGCAATCGCCCGCGCGCATCGGCATGCGGATGGTCGTCTCGGCGCCTTCGGAGAGCGAGCCCTGGCTGATCTCGCCGCTCTGCACGAGGCCCATCGCGGCCATCGTGTTGTGCACGGTGACGAAGCGCGGATCGATCTGCGTCGAGCCTCCACCGCAGCTCGCGATCGCGAGGATGGTCGAGATCTGCGCGGTGAGCCGAGCGATTGGTGTCCCCGCGCGCGAGCGTGCCTTCATGGCCCCTCCGTGATGAGGCCGACCGTACCACGCCGCGCGCGGAGGGCCCGCGCCGCGCGCTCAGCGCGGGGGCTCGCGACGTCCCTTGCTCGCCTCGGCGGGCGCGCCGCAGTGCGGGCAGTTGAGCAGCTCCATCGGGAAGGGCCCGCTGCAGTACGCGCAGAAGACGCGCCCGGCGATGCTGTTCGGGTCGATCAGCTTGAGCTCGGGGTAGTTCTGCTCGAGCTCCGAGGTGCTCATCCGATCGTTCTCGGCGGCGGGCGACCAGATCACCTCGAGCGCGACCATCTGGTTCGGGAGGATCGCGCCGCGATCACTGAGCGCGTTCCGGATCTGGCTCGCGTCGGGGACCATGAAGCCCTGCACCGGACGGCGCGTCGCGAGGATGATCGTGACGACGACGGTGCCCTGGCCCTCGTGCGCGTGGGCCGTCATCTCGGGGCCCTGCTGCTGCTGCATCCCGCCCTGATGGCCGCGCACGAGCTCGTGCTGGAAGCGCGAGCGCGCGTCGTTCGCCCACTGCTGGAACGCGCCCTGGGCCTGCTGGGGCTGCATGCCGCCGCCGTCCTTCGTCGCGGCGTAGAGCCAGCTCATCTCGTGTCGTCGCAGCGCGAGCACGGACTCGGACAGCAGCTGCGCGAGGCCGCTCGGGCTGCGCGTGTCGCCGGTCTGCGCGAGGCGCATCAGGTGCTGCTGCAGCTGCGCGCGAGCGCGCCAGTCGAGGCCCAGCTGGATCTGCGAGAGGTACATCGCGTTCGGGCCCGAGTAGCCGCCCGCTCCACCGCCCGGCATGCCCATCGGCATGAACGGCGCGCCGCCACCCCCGCCACCGGCGGCGCGACGACGCTGGTTGACGATCGCGATCGTGATGAACAGGCCGAGGAACATCAGCAGGCAGCACGCGCCCCCGCAGCCCATGCCGCCGCCACCGCCACCGTAGCTGCCGCCGTACCCACCGCCGCCGTAGCTCCCGCCGTACCCGCCACCGCCGTAGCTGCCGCCGCCGTAGCTGCCGCCCCCGCCGCCGCCCCAGTCGGAGCCACCACCACCACCGCCGCTGCCGCCGCCGCCGCCGCCGCTCCAGTCGCCGCCGCCGAAGCTGCCACCGGTGCCCTGCGCGTCGACGCGCGCGGGACCGGCGATCGCGATCACGAGCGCGAAGAGCAGCGTGAGCAGGAACGAGCGCAGCGCGGATCGCGAAGGCGACATGCGCGGAAGTATCGCCGCGCACCCATCACCGTCGCAACCCGCGCTGCGGGAGCAGCTCGGTCCGCTCGCGGCACGGCGCCCGCACGGAAGCGTGCAGAGCGCCCGAACCGAACGGCCCCGAGCGGGCGAGCCGATTGGACGCTCAGTCGATCGACTCGAGGTCCGCGCCGCCGGCGTAGCCGTAGCTCACGTACGCGTCGAAGCCCGACACGATCAGGCTCACTTCCTCGGTCGCGCGCAGCGTGTGGTAGCCGTCGTTCTGCACGCCGTCCTCGACCTCGACGTTCGGCGGGCCGATCACGTCGGGGTACGAGAGCTGGCAGCGGTAGACGAACCACTCCGGCGGCGGGTCGTCCATCATCCGCTCGATGCCGTCGGCGGCCGCGGCCTCGCACTCGAACTCGGTGAGCGGTCGCTCGTCGAGAAGGATCTGCGCGGTCGCAGGCGCGACGATCGTCACGAAGTCGAACGCGTACAGATCGGGCGTCAGGAACACGTAGTCGCGCCGGTACTGATCGACCGGAGGCACGCCGACGATCGACGGGTCGCCGCCCGGATAGCGCGAGTCGATGCCGATCGACTCCTGGCTCGACTGCACCTGCAGCACCGCGATCGCCTGCGACGAACGGATCTCGAAGTCGTGCGTCGTCTCGATCACGAGGCTCTCGTTCTCCGCGAGCTCGTACGAGAGGAAGCCGCCGAAGCCGTCGTCCAGCGTCGTGTCGATCGTGGTGACGCCCTCCGCGACGGCGACGATGCGCACCGACTCCGGCTCGGCGAAGTCACCGACCGAGCTGCCGTCGATCAGCGCCGCGCTCAGCGCGCGCGAGCGGCGCGGCGTGAGCCCGATGAAGAAGTGCCGGCCCAGCGCGTCGTCCGCGAAGAGCTGCTCCTCGACGTGATCGCCGCAGCACTGGCGGTTCAGCAGCGTCTCGTAGCGCGGCGCGTCGCTCGCTTCGGTCCCGACGAAGACCGCGACCGGACGCTCGGGGCTCGCGACGATGCGCGTGCCCGTGAAGTCCGCGTTGAAGCCCTGGGTCTCGAGGTTCACGACGTCGAACTCGCCGAGGTCGAGCTCGATGACGTCGCCCGCGACGTAGTTGTCGTCTTCGCCGAGCCCGACGACGTTGCGCACCTGGGGCCCGAGCGTGATCTCGACGTGCGTGTCCGGCTGCGTGCCGACGATCGTCAAGAACGCGCGGAGATCCTCGTCGGTGCGGCTCGGATCGAAGTCCTCGTCGGGGTTCGTCGAGTCCGCGATCGTCTGCGGCCAGCCGACGACCGTGTAGCGCTCGCCGATGCCCGACGTGGGCAGCAGGAGCGACGCGTCGTTCGAGAAGACGCCGACGTTGTCGAGCGGGTTGAACTGGTACGCGACGATCGGGAGCGACGAGCGCACGCGGTACGCGTGCGCGGTGAGCGCCGAGTGCGTCCCGTCGTTCATCCCGTTCGTGCCGGGCGCGTTGCGGCAGCGGCAGTCGGTCGCACCGGGAGTGCCCACGGGATCGCCGCCCGAGCACCAGCACGCCTCGATCGCCGACTGACACTCCGTGTCGGCCGCGCAGGGCACCATCGAGCTCGATCCGTCGAGCTCGCGGCGCGGCAGCTCGAACACCTCGAGATCACCCGGCAGCACACGCTGCTCCGCCACGATCACGGGGACGGTCGCGCCGCCGAACGCGCCGGTGTCGATCTCCACGATCACGTCCGCCGCGTAGTTCCCCGGGTTCGACACGACGACCGCGTACTGCTGCGCCGACGCGTCGCGACCGGCGCCGAGCGACGCGTTGTCGAGATCGGTCGCGTAGAACTCGCACCCGAGATAGCTGCGGCGCGTGAGCGCGAGCTCGCAGAGGTTGCGGCACGAGCCGAGGTCGCAGACCTCGCCGTTGTCGATGTCGCACTCGTCGACGAGGTCCCACCCGCTGCCGTCGTCGCGGCACACGACCGCGTTGCCCTGCTCGTCGCAGCCGCCGCTGTTCGGGCGGCACGTCACGCACCAGAGGCCGTCCGCGCAGGTCTTTCCCTGCTCGGCGCAGTCCTCGATGACCGGGCGGAGGAACTCGCCGTCGGCCTCGCACGAGTAGTGGACGTCACCGAGGCACGCCTCGGACGTCTCGGACAAGCAGACGAAGCCGCCGTCGATGATCGGGTTGTTGCCCCCGTCGGGGCGATCGGGGTCGCTCCTGCCCTGGGTGCACGAGCACAACGAGGCGATGGCGACCGCCGCGCACGCGGCGGTCAGCGAACGGACGAACACCATGTCGTTCCTCATCGGGGCCGATCAGCGCTGCACGATGAACGTGTTGCGCGCCGAGTGGCTCCAGTAGCGATCGCTCAGCTGGGCGTAGCTGAGCTCGTCGAAGTCGAACCCCGGGATGCTGGCCGCGCGCACCTGCCAGTAGATGGCGCCGTCCGGCACGTCGAAGAGCTCCGGGATCGTCGAGAGGTCCGGCATCGGCGCCTCGGTGACGGAGCCGGGCACGAACATCTCCCACGCGAGGTTCCCGTCCTCGCTGAAGATCAGCAGCCAGTAGAGGTCCGGCGCAGGGCCCCCCTCGGCGCGCCAGCGCAGGATGCGGTCCGCAGGCAGGCTCTGCCCCACGCTCGGTGCGACGGCCATCGGCACCCCGAGGAAGTCGGGCATCGGCACCGTCTCGTCGACCGCCGTGACGCCGTTGACCACCGCGTACGTGAAGGGCTCGCCATCGGCGTCGCCGGTGAACCAGCCCGCCGTGATCCGGTAGCGGCCATCCGCGATCGTGCCCGAGAGAGCAGGCTGGCTGACGAAGCGGAAGTCGCGCGCCGCGTCGTACCGGCGCAGCGTGTCGAAGTCCTGCGCGCCGACCTGACGGCGGATGAGCCCCTCACCGCCGAGATCGAGGAACGCCTGCACGCGGAAGCGATTCGGCCCGACCGGCGTGCTCGCCGGCAGCACGCCGAGATCGACGTCGACGTAGTGATCGAGCGGGATGTCCATCACGATGTCGACGCCGCTCACCGTGTCGCCCGGGCCCGCGAGCACGCTGCGCGCGACGCCCATCACGTACGGGATGAAGCGCCCTCCGGTGCGACGCTCCTGCAGGCCCGCGAGCGCGTAGACCGCCATGCCGCGCGGATACGCGAGGATGCGATACGGGTATCCGAGGTGCTGCGTCCCGTCGTCGGGGAGCACCTCGATCACGCGCTGGTGCGCGCCGCCGCCCGCCGGATCGGGGTTCGCGAGGCCGATCTCGCGCACCGTCGTGTAGACGTACGCGACGCGCTCCCAGCCCTCGCGCGGCTCGGGGATGTTCGCCCACGGGTTCGGGCCGTACTCGTTGGGCCCGCGCCAGATCAGATCACCCTCGACGAACGAGAGGTTGCGGCCACGTCCGCCGGTCGGCGGCGGCGGCTCGCCGTCCGCGCGGCAGCGCTCCGGCAGCGTGAGCGGGTCCCACATGCGCAGGAAGACCGTCACGTCCGACGCGTCGAACGCGACCACCGACGTGCGCTGGTAGCAGTCCTTCGCGACGTGCACCGTCAGCGGGCCGACGAGGTCGGGCCCCGAGAACGTGATCTGCCCGAGCGCGTTCGTGAGCCCCTGGTGCGGCGTGTCGAGGTCCTGGCCGACGATCACGAACGCGCCCTCGAGCGGCGCGTCGCTGAGCCAGTCGACGACCGTCACGTTGAGCGAGCCCGAGATCGTGCCGCCGCCGAGCCCGCCGTTCAGCGGGTCCGACGTGTCGTAGTACTCGAACGCGTCCTCCGCGGTGTCCATGTGGCCATCCGCGGCGCGGAGCACCGTGACGTCGACCTCACCCGCCGACGACGCGGGCGTGCGGCACGTGATGCGCGTCTCCGAGACGACCGTCACGTTCGTGCACGGCATGCGGCCGAACACGACGGAGTCGCCCGTCGCGAACGTCGTCCCGCTGCCCGTGATCGTCACGAAGGTCCCGCCCGCGATGGATCCGCGCGATGGGTCGACGTAGAGCGCGTCGTAGACGTAGCCGTCCTCGAGCACGACCGTCTCGTCGCCGACCTGCACCTCGACGTCGGCGGGACCGACGTCGCCCGCCGGCACGATCACCGCGAGGCGGCGCGAGTCGATCAGCTGGTGGTCCGCGGGCTGCACCGCGCGCCCGCCGATCGTCACCTGCGCATCGTCGGTGAACCCGGTGCCGCGGAGGATCACCTGATTGCCGCCGACGAACGGACCGTGCGACGGCACGACGCGATCGAGCGACAGCGACGTGTTGGCGATCGCGCTGTCCGAGAAGGTGGGGACGCCCGAGTCGATCGGTACGGTCGCGTCGATCCCGGCGGCGTCCGGCAGAGCGATGGCACCCGGGCGGTCGCAGCCCACGGCGAGCGACGTGGCGGCCACGAGCGCGATAAGAAGCAAGCGTCCCGACATTCGAGCTCCTACGCAGGTCGAACGCAGACCAGCCCCAGCCGACTGGGTGGGCGAGCACTGCGAGACGGAACAAGTGGTGAACGGCGGAAGAGGGCCCGCGGGCGATGAGTGGCCGCGCCGGGCTCGTCCCGTCGCGTCACGCGCGTCGTCAGGCCTTTCTTGGCCATTCCCGGAGTATCGAGGTATGTCGAACCAAGTCAAGGCAGCCTCTCCGACCGTGTCCGTCTTCCGATGAAGCTCCTACGGCTCGTCCTCAGCGATCTGCACCTCGGCACCGGAGTGCGTCGCGGAGAGCTCAATGCGTTCGAGGACTTCCGCCACGACGACGAGTTCGCGGACCTCCTCGCGCACCACGACCGCGAGGTCGGCGAGCACGGCGAGCTCGAGCTCATCCTCAACGGCGACGTCTTCGATCTCCTCAAGGTGAAGATCGACGGCCGCTGGCCCACCGAGATCACCGACGAGATCGCCACCGAGAAGCTCCGGCAGTGCCTCGACGGACATCCGCGCTTCGTGCACGCGCTGCGCGCGCTGCTCGCGAAGAAGGGGCGGCGTCTCGTCTTCCTTCCCGGCAATCACGACCTCGACATGGTGTTGCCCGGCCCGCAGGAGCTGTTCCGCCGGTACGTCGCCCCGGGCCCGCTGGGCGAGCGCGTCCGCTTCGTGACCTCGACGGACACCTATCATTTGCCGGAAGGCATCCAGATCCGTCACGGACACCAGCTCGAGCGCATCCACCGCGTCGACTACGCGCGCCTCACGCGGAAGCTGCGCGACGGCCGCGAGATCCTCGATCTGCCCTGGGGCAGCCTCTGGATCCTCGACGTGATGAACCCCGCGAAGGAGCAGCGCAGCTACGTCGATCGCATCCAGCCGCTCGGGCGCTTCCTGCTCGGCGCGTTCGTCTTCGACACGATGTTCGTGCTGCGCTTCCTCTACCACTCGAGTCTCTACTTCCTCCGGCGCCGGGTGTTCGACATCGGCGCGTGGGTCGAGCGCATCCGCCGGCTCCCGCAGATGCTGCGCGAGGACATCATCGCGCTCGGCGGCTTCGACGAGGTCGTGCACCGCGAGCTCAAGAAGCTGCGCGGCGTGCGCTGCTTGATCATCGGGCACAGCCACGGGCCTCGATACCTGCAGATGCCGGGCGGCAAGCTCCTCGTGAACACCGGCACGTGGATGAAGATGATCAACCTCGACGTGAGCCACCTCGGGCAGGACAGCGGGCTCACGTACTGCACCATCGACTACTCGGAGGACGGCGATCCCCGCATCTCGCTCGTGAAGTGGCACGGGATGCGGAAGCCGTACGAGGTGATCCCGTATGCCGACTGATCACGTTCGCGCGACGTGCGCGCTGGTGCTCGCAGGGGCGCTCTCGATCGCATGCGAGGAGCGCGATCCAGCGCCCTTCGCGCCGGAGCGCGACGGCGCCATCGAGCGACCCGACGGTGGTCCGCTCGTCATCACGCGCCGCGACGCCGGTCAGCGCGACGCCGGGATCGACGCGGGCGCGTTCGACGGCGGCGATCTCGGCGACGCGGGCGTCGGCCTCCCCGTGGTCGACGGTGTGATCGGCGAGCGCGAGTACGAGCTCGGCATCGACGACGTCACGAGCTCGACGCCGCCGACCGGCCTGCCCGATCAGCTCACGCGCCTGCTCGTGGTCCGCACCGCGACGCGCCTGTGGATCGGCATCGAGGGCAACGTCGGTCCCGGGCGCGGCATGATGCTCCTGCTCGACGCCGCGTACGGCGGCGAGGACGGCGTGACGCTCACCGCGGGCAGCCTCGCCGACAACGTCGGCACGCTCGACCGCGCGCTCAGCAGCGCGGTCCTCTTCAGCGCGGAGGACTCGTTCCGCCCCGAGTACGCGTGGGGCGCGCTCGCCGAGGTGCCCTTCACGATCGACGGCTCGGAAGACGACGTCGGCTGGCGCGAGATCACGACCGCCGACGACTTCGCCGACCTGCCGAGCGGCAATCGCACGGTGTGCTCGGAGGACGCGTGCGAGACGTCGATCCCGATCGGCGGGACCGGCATCCTCCGCGCGGGCACCATCGCGATCGCGGTGCGCACGATCGACGCGAACGGCCTGCTCTCGAGCCAGACCCTGCCGCTCGACGAGCCCGGCGCGCCCGAGTCGATCTCCAACGTGCTCCGCGTGTTCCCGCCCGAGTGAGCAGTCTGTTAGCTTCGCGCGCGTGGATCGCGACTCCTTCCTTCTCGTCGTCAACCCACGCGCGGGCGCCGGTCGGGCCGAGAAGCGCCTCCCCGCGCTGAGCGACGCGCTGCACGCGGCGGGCGCGAAGTTCGAGGTCGCGCGCACCGCGGGGCCGCGCCACGCGACCGAGATCGTGCGCGATGCGCTCGGGCGCGGCGTGCGCGGCATCGGCGTCGTCGGCGGCGACGGGACGCTCAACGAAGCGGTCAACGGGTTCTTCGACGGCGACGGGCGCGTCATCGATCCCGACGCGTGGATCGGCCCGCTCTCGTGCGGCACCGGCGGCGACTTCCGCAAGACGATCGGCAGCCCCGACGTCGGCGCCGGCGGGCGCGGCATGGACGCGCTCGCGAGCCGCTTCGTCGCCGCGACGCCGCGGCCGCTCGACGTCGGCTGGCTCGAGATGCTCGATCACGACGGCGCGCCCGCGCGCCGCGCGTTCCTCAACATCGCGAGCTTCGGCGTCGGCGGGCTCGTCGATCGCCTGGTGAACGAGACCCCGAAGTGGATGGGCGGCACGCCCGCGTTCTTCCTCGGCACGGTGCGCGCGCTCGCGCGCTATCGCAGCCAGCGAGTGCGCGTGAGGCTCGACGACGGAGCCGCGCGCGAGACGAAGATCGTGAACATGGCGGTCGCGAACGGACGCTTCTTCGGCGGTGGCATGCAGATCGCGCCGCGCGCCGAGATCGACGACGGGCTCTTCGACGTCGTCGGGCTCGAGATGGACGTGAGCGCGAGCTTCGGCCTCACGTCGCGCATCTACCGAGGGCGCCATCTCGATCGTCCCGGCGTGAGCTTCGAGCGCGCGCGTCGCGTGCGCGCCGAGCCGGTGAGCGAGGGCGATCACGTGCTGCTCGACGTCGACGGCGAAGCGCCGGGCCGCCTGCCCGCGACGTTCTCGGTGCGCGCGAGCGCGATCCACCTGCGCGGATGACTGCAGGAGTGCTCGTCCCGGAGGTTCCGGACGGGAGCGCGCGTCTCGCGCGCGGACGGAAGGGAGCTCCGGGCGAGCCGATGATGACGCGAGCGCTCCGCGCGGTGCTGCTCGGCGGTGCGGGCGGCGCGTGCATCGCGGTCGCGGGCTCGCCGATCGAGCTCGTCGCGCTCGCGTTCCTCGGGCCCGCGCTGCTGATGCTCGCGATCGACGATCGCGAGATCACGCCTCGCGTCGCGCTGCTCGCCGGCGCGTCGTGTGGCTTCGTGTGCAATGCGATCACGACGTCGTGGATCGTCCCGCTGCTCGAGGAGTACGCCGCGTTCCCGCTGGTCGCGGGCATCGCGGTCGGCGCGCTGATGTGGATCGGCCAGGCGCTCCCCTTCGCGGTCGCGGCGTGGCTCGCTGCGCCGCTCATCGCGCGCGGGATCGCGGGATGGATCGCGCTGCCGATCACGCTGACGATCGCGGGCTCGATCGCGCCGATGCTCTTCCCGTGGCGGCTCGGCGTCTCGCAGATGCCGGGCGTCACCTTCGTGCAGCTCGCGGAGCTCGGGGGGCCGCCGCTGATCGATCTCGCGCTCGCGCTCGGATCCTGCGCCGCGATGCACGCGCTGCGTCGCCGCGACGCGCGCGTCGCGATCGTGGCGGCGCTGGTGATCGCGACGCCGTACGCCTACGGCGCGTGGCGCATCGACGCGATCCAAGCGCAGCGCGAGGCCGCGCCGAGCCTGCGCGTCGGCGTGGTCCAGCCGAACCTCGGGGTGCGCGAGAAGCACGACCCGTTTCTGCGCGACGCGCACCTGCGCCTGCATCGCGACATGACGCGCGAGCTCGAGGCGCAGGGCGTCGAGCTCGTGCTCTGGCCCGAGAGCTCGTACCCGTCGTACCTGCCGCACGATCCCGGCCGCGACGTGCGCGCGATCGGACGCATCCTCACCGACGGAGTGCGCGGCCCGATCCTCTTCGGCGCGCTCACCGAGGCCCCGGGGCGTCGCTACAACTCGGTGATCGGTCTCGCGCGCGAGGGCCGCGTCACCGGCATCTACGACAAGGTGAACCTGCTCGCGTTCGGCGAGTACGTGCCGCTCTGGGACTTCCTCCCGCCGCTGCAGCGCGTGGTGCGACGAGGCTTCACCCACGGCGTCGCGGAGGGCGTCGTGCCGATCGCGGGCGCGCGCGTCGGGGTGCTCAACTGCTACGAGGATCTCCTCGTCGAGCACGCGCGCCTGACCGCGGCGCGGGGCCCGTCGTTCCTCGCGAACTTCACGAACGACGCGTGGTTCGGCGACACGAGCGCGCCGCACCTGCACCACATGCTCGCGCGCCTGCGCGCGGTCGAGACGCGCCGCGATCTCGTGCGCGCGGTCAACACCGGCATCAGCGGCCTCGTGCTCGCGACCGGCGAGGACGCGGGCCGCACCGCGCCGTTCGTGCGCACGTCGTTCGTCGCCGAGGTGCGCCTGCTCGACGGCGCGCCGACCCCGTGGGTGCGCTTCGGCGACCTCGTCACGCCCGCGCTGCTCGGCGTGTACCTCGCGATGGCCCTCGCGCGTCGGCGCGGCGCGCCACGTTGACGTCTCGGCCCGCCCCGCGTGCGCCGCGGCGCAGCGGGAGCGCCTCACGAACGACACCACGCGCGGCCGCGACGCGCCAGACGAGCCTCGACCGGCGCTCCTCGGACACACGCGACGCGCCGCACGAGCCCCGACCGGCGCTCCGCGTACCCGCACGACGCGCCGCACGAGCCCCGACCGGCGCTCCGCGGACACGCGCGACGCCCCGCACGAGCCTCGACCGGCGCTCCCCGGACGCGCGCGGAGCCCCACACGAGCCTCGACCGGCGCTCCGCGGACACGCGCGACGCCCCACACGAGCCTCGACCGGCGCTCCGCCGGACCCACCCCCTCGCGCCTCCCGCCGAGACCTCTACTCCTTCGTGCCCTGCCCCACGAAGTAGTCTTCGCGATCCCGGAACAGCGCGTTGAACGTCGTCAGCGAGCCGTAACACGCGGTGATGTACTGCTGGAGCTGGACCTTCTCGTCGTCGGCGAGGCCCTTGCTCGAGTTCACCTTCTGCTCGAGCACGCGCAGCTTGTCGCGGAGCATCACGATCTTGTGGAAGAACTGATCGAGCGGGACGCTCTTCGGCTGCGTCCCGTCCTTGCCCGGCTTGAGGATCATCTCGCCGCCGCGCCATCGATCGCCCATCGCGACGTCGCCGACCCCCAGCTCCTCGAGGAGCACCTCGCGCAGCACCCGGCGGAACTCGTCCTGGTCCATGTCGATGTCGATCTCCTGCGGCAGCGGCTTCTTCGGCTCGCTCGCGCGCGCTTCTTCTTCGCGCATCCGCCGCGGCGTGCCCGCCGCGACCTTGCGCTTCAGCGCTCCGTCGAACGACGTGCCGCGCTGCTTGAAGTGCGAGCACGTGTTGTCGTCGCGGAGCGGCGGCACCCAGCACCCGAGCCGACACTCGCCTTCCTGCGCGCCGTCCTCCGTCTCGCGGTACGAGATGAAGAACGAGCAGCTGCCACAGCGTCCGGCGAGATCGCGCTCCATGCGGGGACGCCAAGATAGCACCCACCCGCGCACGCGCGTACGCTCCCTTCTCGCATGAAGGTCACGCCGTTCAACCAGCCTCCGCCCGCGCTGGGCAACCAGTACGACGAGGATCGCCCGCTCCGCTCGCTGCTCGCCCGCATCGTCCCCCGCGACGCGCTCCTCTCGATCGAGCCCGCGCTGCGCGACCTGGGCGAGCTCGCCGGCGGCGAGCTCTACCGGATGCAGCTCGACGATCGCGAGAACGACCCGAAGCTCGTCCACTGGGACGCGTGGGGCAACCGCATCGATCACATCGAGGTCTCGCCGCTGTGGAAGCGCGCCGAGCGCATCGCCGCGGAGAAGGGCCTGGTCGCGACCGCCTACGAGCGTCGGCTCGGCGCGCTCTCGCGCGTGCACCAGTTCTCGCTCGTGCACCTCTTCGGGCCCGCGACGGACATCTACGCGTGCCCGCTCGCGATGACCGACGGCGCGGCGCGCACGCTGCTCGAGTCGGGCAACGCGGTGCTCGCGGAGCGCGCGGTGCCGCGCCTCACGTCGCGCGATCCCGATCGCTTCTGGACGAGCGGCCAGTGGATGACCGAGTCGACCGGCGGATCCGACGTCGGCCGCAGCGAGACCGTCGCGACGAAGGACGAGAGCGGCCAGTGGCGCCTCTGGGGCCGCAAGTGGTTCACGTCCGCGACCACCGCGCAGATGTCGCTCACGCTCGCGCGCCCCGAGGGCAACGGACCCGGCGGTCGCGGCCTCGCGCTCTTCTACGTCGAGACGCGCGATCAGGACGGGCGCCTCCGCAACATCCTGGTGCACCGCCTCAAGGACAAGCTCGGCACGCGCAAGGTGCCGACCGCGGAGCTCACGCTCGACGGCACGCCCGCGACCCCGGTGATCGGGCTCGACAGCGGCACGAAGTACATCTCGCCGATGCTCAACGTCACGCGCACCTGGAACACGGTGATGGCCGTGGCCGGCATGCGGCGCGGCGTCGCGCTGGCGCGCGACTACGCGACGAAGCGCGTCGCGTTCGGCGCGCCGCTCTCGGAGAAGCCGCTCCACGTCGACACGCTCGCGGGCGTCGCGGCGGAGTACGAGGCGGCGCTCCAGCTCGCGTTCTTCGTGGTGCAGCTCCACGGGCGCATCGAGGCGCGCGAGGCGAGCGATCGCGACGTCCTGCTCGCGCGCCTGCTCACGCCGATCGCGAAGCTCGTCACCGGCAAGCAGGCGGTTGCGGTCGCGAGCGAGGTGCTCGAGAGCTTCGGAGGCGCGGGCTACGTCGAGGACACCGGGCTGCCGGTGCTGCTGCGCGACGCGCAGGTCCTGCCGATCTGGGAAGGCACGACGAACGTGCTCTCGCTCGACACGCTGCGCGCGCTCGGCCACGGGCCCGACGTGGCGGCGGCGCTCGAGCAGGAGATGGAGTCGCGCGTCGGGACGATCTCGGACACGTCGCTGCGCGAGGTCGCGGAGCGGGCGCGAGGCGCGGTGCGTCGTGCGCTGGGGTGGCTCGCGTCGACGTACTCGTCGAGCCCGCTCGACGTCGAGGGCGGCGCGCGCCGGTTCGCGCTGACCCTGGGGCGCTCGCTGGAGCTGCTCCTGCTGGCGCACCACGCCGACTGGTCGCTGAGGAACGAGCGCGACGCGCGGTCGCGCGCGGCGGCGCTGCGCTTCGCGCGCGCGCCGTTCGATCTCGTCGAGGACACGCCGGTCGCGGATCTGCGCGCGCTGGCGAACGACGAGCCGCTCGCGGTGTGAGCGCGACGGACGGGGGCCGGTGCGAGCACGCACCGGCCTCGCGCGTCCCCGGTGGCGGCGCGTGCAGAGCAGGTTCGTGCAGGCGAGCCGCGGCCGCGTGAAGAGGTGGGACGGTCTCCGGCCGGGCACGCTCGACGCACGGCCGCGCACGCACTGACCGACCTCGCGCAAGCTCATGAAATCGCGTCGCTCATGGAGCTCGACGCGCATCCTCGGCGACCCCACGGAGGCCCACCCACCGCCGCCGCGAACCGTGGCGACGGAACGCGCCCCGTTCCCTGGTCGATCGCGATCCGCGGCTGTACCATCCAGACCGTTTCTCCGTCGCCGTGCAGGCTCACGGCACGTTCCACCGCCCCGGCGGATTTCGCGTGCACGACCGCGAAACCGGGTCATTCCTCTCGCCCAGCCGCGCGGAAGCCGCGCGCAGCGAGCGAAGAAGCAGAGCGAGGAAGGCTAGAGATGGCTCACGACTTCGGCGTCAACCAGGGACTCGTCGAGGAGCTCTACCTCAAGTACCGCGAGAACCCGGCCGCAGTGCCGGCCGAATGGCGCAAGTTCTTCGACACGCTCGACGAAGATCCCTTCCCGCCCCGCCGCTCGTCGGCGGGCGCCGTCGCGGCGCCGAGCTCGGTGGGCACGCTGCTCACGCCGAGCGCCGTCGGGACCCTCACCGCGCCCGCGACGAACGGCGCGCACGCCGCGAACGGACAAGCGGCGGCCGCGGCGCAGCCCGCGATGGCGGCGCGCTCGGCGTCGGATCGCCGCTCGTTCATCCCCGGCCCCGAGACCCGCGCCGCCACCGAGCTGCAGAGCCGCGTGTCCGCGATGGTCAACGCGTACCGCGTGCGCGGCCACCTCTTCGCCGACCTCGATCCGCTCGGCCTCGCGCCGAAGCCCGCGTTCGACATCGACCTGTCGGCGTTCGGCCTCGAGAACGTCGACCCCGAGACGACCTTCCAGGCGATGGGCCAGCAGCTCTCGCTGCGGCAGATCGTCGCGCGCCTCAAGGAGACCTACTGCCGCACGATCGGCACCGAGGTCACGCAGATCGAGGACCCCGAGGAGCGCAACTGGCTGCAGCACCGCATGGAGTCGACGCTCAACCACGTCGATCTCTCGCGCGAGCAGCAGCTGCGCCTGCTCGGCAAGCTCACCGAGGCCGAGGTCTGGGAGACCTTCATCGACACGACCTACGTGAAGACGAAGCGCTTCAGCCTCGAGGGCGGTGAGAGCACGATCCCGCTGCTCGAGCTGCTGATCGAGACGTCGGCCGCGCACGGCGCGGACGAGGTCGTCATCGGCATGGCGCACCGCGGCCGCCTCAACGTGCTCGTCAACGTGATGGAGCTGCCCGCGCACGACCTGCTCGCGGCGTTCGAGGACGCGCAGCCCGAGAAGTACAAGGGCCGCGGCGACGTGAAGTACCACCTCGGGTACTCGAGCGATCGCAAGTTCGCGGGCAAGAACGTCCACCTCACGCTGTCGTTCAACCCGAGCCACCTCGAGTTCGTGAACCCGGTGGTCGAGGGCCGCGTCCGCGCGAAGCAGGACCGCCGCGAGGACCACCACCGCAAGCGCGTCGTGCCGCTGCTGATCCACGGCGACGCGGCGTTCATCGGCCAGGGCGTGGTCGCCGAGACGCTCAACCTCGCGAACCTCCGCGGGTACACGACGGGCGGCACGATCCACGTCGTGATCAACAACCAGATCGGCTACACGACGGAGGTCGAGGACGCGCGCAGCACGCGCTACTGCACCGACCTCGTGCGCATGCTGCGCTGCCCGGTCTTCCACGTGAACGGCGAGGACCCCGAGGCGGTCGCGCAGGTCGCGAAGCTCGCGGCGGAGTACCGCCAGCGCTACGGCAAGGACGTCGTCGTCGACCTCTACTGCTACCGCAAGTACGGCCACAACGAGGGCGACGAGCCGCGCTTCACGCAGCCCGTGATGTACCGCGCGGTCGACTCGAAGAAGACGGTCCGCCAGGTCTACGTCGATCGCCTGCTCGAGCTCGGCAAGATCACGCCGAACGAGGCCGACGCGATCATGCAGGAGCGTCGCGAGCGTCTCTCGAAGGCGCTCCACGAGGTCCGCGAGACCAAGCGCACCTACGAGCCTTCCGCGTTCACCGGCGTGTGGACGGCGTACCAGGGCGGCCCCGACGCGAGCGCGCCCGACGCGCCGACCGCGGTGGCGAAGTCGACGCTGGTGCCGCTGCTCAACACGCTCGCGCACGTGCCCGACGGCTACCAGCTGATGCGCCAGGTCGCCGGGGTGCAGCAGCAGTATCGCGATGCCGCCGAGAAGGGGAGCGGCATCAAGTGGGGCGTCGCCGAGAACCTCGCCTACGCGACGCTGCTCGCGCAGGGCTACAACGTCCGGCTGACCGGGCAGGACTCGCGGCGCGGCACGTTCGCGCACCGCATGGCGGTCCTCCACGACACGAACACCGGCAACGAGTTCGTGCCGCTGCACCACCTCGGCGAGGGCCAGGGTCGCTTCGAGATCTACGACTCGCCGCTCAGCGAGCAGGGCGTGCTCGGCTTCGAGTACGGGTACTCGCTCGACTCGCCGGACGCGCTGGTGATCTGGGAAGCGCAGTTCGGTGACTTCGCGAACGGCGCGCAGGTCATCATCGACCAGTTCCTCGTGAGCGGCGAGGACAAGTGGCATCGCCTCAACGGGCTCGTGATGCTGCTGCCGCACGGCTTCGAGGGCGCGGGCCCGGAGCACTCGAGCGCGCGCCTCGAGCGCTTCCTCGCGCTCGCGGCCGAGGACAACATCCAGGTCGTCAACCTCACGAACGCGGCGCAGATCTTCCACGCGCTGCGCCGTCAGGTGGTGCGCCCCTGGCGCAAGCCGCTGATCGTGATGTCGCCGAAGAGCCTGTTCCGCGCGGCGGAGGCGACGTGCACGCTCGACGACCTCGCGACGGGCAGCTTCCAGCGCATCATCGGGGACGCGGAGATCGCGCCGAAGAAGGCGAAGCGCGTGATCCTCTGCTCGGGCAAGGTCTACTACGACCTCGCGCAGTACCGTCACAAGCTCGGCCGTGACGACGTCGCGATCATCCGCCTCGAGCAGCTCTACCCGCTGCGCCCCGAGGAGATCCGCGACGTGCTCAGCGTCTACGCGGACGGCACCGACCTCGTGTGGGTGCAGGAAGAGCCGTTCAACAGCGGCGCGTGGTACTTCCTGAACGCGCGCCTGCCCTCGATGATCGAGTACCGGCTGCCGCTGCGCTGCGTGTCGCGCGTCGAGTCGGCGAGCCCGGCGACCGGATCGGGCAAGGCGCACGCGCTCGAGCAGCAGCAGCTGATCGAGGAAGCGTTCGCGAACATCGGCGCGAAGACGGCGCGCGCGAGCACGCGTCCGCGCGCGTCGACCGCGAGCTGATCGCGCGCTCGAGGCGCACGAAAAAGCCCCCCTCGCCTCGCGGCGAGAGGGGCTTCGTCGTTCTGGGTGGCGCGCGAACGCGCGCGTCGAAACATCGGCTCGCCCGCCGGACCTACCGTCTGCGCGCTCCCGTCCGGGACCGGCGAACGAGCACTCCAGCGAGGACTCGAACATCGGCTCGCCCGCCGGTCCCTACCGTACGCGCGCGTCGCGCGCTTCCGTCCGGGACCGGCGAACGAGCACTCCGGCGATGGCTCAGCTCTTCACTTCGATGCGGCGCGCCTTCACGTTCTCGCGCTTCGGGAGGCGCACGGTGAGGATGCCGTCCTTGAGCGTCGCCTCGATCTTCTCGACGTCGACGGTGCGCGGCAGCTTGAACGAGCGCGAGAACGCGCCGACCCAGCGCTCGCGCAGGTAGTGGCCCTCCTCGCGCTCGCTCTTGCGCTCGCCGCTGAACGTCAGGACGTCGTTCTCGACGCCCACGCTGATCTCCTCGAGCTTCAGCCCGGGGAGCTCGGCCTGCACGAAGATCGCGTCGGCGTCCTCGAAGACGTCGACCGCGGGCGAGAAGGTCGAGCGCGTCGCCGCGGCACCGCGCGGGGCGAACGAAGAACGGAACAGCTCGTCCTGGAGGCGGCTCATCTCGGTGAAGGGATCCCAGCGGGTCAGCATCGGCGTACTCCTCCCTGCGCGAGACGGATCTCGCCCGTCCGCGCGTCGACACACGTGGTTGGCTCTGCCCTCGGTCGACGCCGCACTCGCGAGCTGTTCGCTCGGCCTCGGCGTCGCCTCGGGCGACGAGCCGCACGGTAAGCATGTCGATCGGGCGGTCAAGACAGGTCGCGCTCGCCGTCGTGCGCCGAACGTGGAACGCTTCGTGAAGCGCGTCGGTGCTCGGGCTCGTCCCGCTCCCCCATCGCTCCCCGGAGGGTGTCTGCATGAGGTTCGCGTTCCCGCCGCTCACACCCGTCGTCCGCGTGATCCTCGTGGTGCTCTTCGCGTCGTTCGTCGCGCAGAGCCTGCTGCAGGGCCTCATCGGGCTGCCGCTCTTCGACTGGCTCGCGCTCTCGCCCGAGCTCGACGTGCCGCTGGCGTGGCAGTGGGCGACGTATCCGCTGGTGGAGTACGTGGGCTCGAGCGCGGTGATCTCGCGCGCGATCGACCTGTTGCTCGTCTGGACGTTCGGCGCGATGGCGGAGTCGCACCTGGGGCGCAACCGCACGATCCAGCTCGTGGTCGTGTCGGTGATCGGTGGGGCGGTGCTGCCCCTCGTCTTCGGGCTGCTCTTCCGTGATTACGCGGTGCCGGCCGCGGGCGCGGGCGCGATCTCGTGGGCGATGATGGGCGCGTTCGCGGTGATCACGCGCGGCGCGCCGGTGAACTTCGTGTTCATGCCGGCGATGAGCGCGTGGCACGCGCTCGGCGTGTTCCTCGTCGTCACCGCGCTCCAGTCGATGTGGGCGCGCACGCCGACGCCGCTGCTCATCGCGCTCGGCGCGCTCGCGGCCGCGGTGCTCTTCGTGCGCTGGATCGAGCAGCGCCCGGCGAAGCCGACGAAAAAGGCGGGCGGCAACGGGCCGCGGCGGCGCGGTGGCGCGTCGCACCTGCAGGTCATCCCCGGCGGTCAGTCGAGCGAGGACGAGCGTCCGCGCTGGCTCAACTGACCGCGACGTGAGCTAGGATGCGCGGCCGATGGGCCGCGTCTGGGCGATCGCGATCAACACGTTCCGCGAGGCGGTGCGCGATCGCGTGCTCTACGGCGTGCTCGGGTTCGCGACCGCGCTCCTGCTCTTCACGCTCGCGCTCGCGGAGCTCTCGCTCGATCAGCAGGAGCGCGTGGTGCGCGACCTCGGCCTCGCGTCGATCTCGCTCTTCTCCGTGGTGGTCGCGATCTTCCTGGGCTCGTCGCTGCTCTACAAGGAGATCGAGCGCAAGACGCTCTACGTGATCCTCCCCAAGCCGATCCGACGACACGAGTTCTTGATCGGCAAGTACGCGGGGATCGCGCTCACCGCGATCGTGTTCGTCGCGATCATGGGCGCGATGCAGCTCTGGCTCGCTGCGATCCAGGCGGGCGCGTCGGCGATGTGGCTCGTGGTCGAGCCCGTGGTGCTCGGCATCGCGCTCGGGCTCGCGCTGTGGAAGGCGAAGGATCGCACGAGCGTGCTCGTGCCGTTCTCGCTCGTCGCGCTCGCGGCGTCGGCGGGCGTCGCGCAGAGCGCGGGCGTCGCGGTCGGACCGACGCTCGCGGCGCTCACGCTCGACGTGGGCGAGGTGCTCGTCGTGGCGGCGGTGGCGCTCTTCTTCTCGAGCTTCTCGACGCCGTTCCTCACGGGCGTGCTGACCGTCGGGGTGTGGCTCGTCGGTCGCTCCGCCGACGAGATGGCGACGATGCGCAGCAACGTGCTGCCCGAGAGCGTGCGCGATCTGCTGCACGGGCTCGCGTGGGTGGTGCCCAACCTGAACCTCTTCGTGCCGCCGCATCGCGCGCTCACCGAGCACGTCGAGGGCTCGGGCGGACCCGTCGAGTACGTCGCGTCGGCGATGGGCTACGGCGTGCTCTACGCGGCGATCCTGATCGTGATGGCGTGCGTGGTGTTCCGGAGGCGCGACTTCCTTTGACCGCGCCGGCGCGCGAAGACGGGCGCTGGGCGCGGCGCATCGCACGCGCGGTCGGGATCGCGGGCGTGCTGCTGCTGGTGCTCGCCGTGCGCGTGGTGACCGCGTCGCGCGCCGAGCTCGTCGAGGCGGATCGACTGCGCGAGCGCGGCGACGTCGATGCCTCGGTCGCGCACTACCGTCGCGCAGCGCGGTGGTACGCGCCGGGCAATCCGTACTCGACCGACGCGCTCGATCGCCTCGCGGAGATCGCGCGAGGCGCAGAGGCCGCGGGGGATCGCGATCTCGCGCTCGCGGCGTGGCGCTCGGTGCGCGGTGCGATCCTCGGCGCGCGGAGCTTCTACGTGCCTCACGCGGAGCGCCTCGAGCGCGCCGACGAGCACATCGCGACGCTGATGGCCGCGCTGCCGCCGCCCCCGGTCGACGCCGGTCGGAGCGAGGCGGAGCGACGCGCCGCGCACCTCGAGCTGTTGCGCGACGTCCCGCGTCCTTCGCCGTTCTGGGGATTGGTCGCGCTGCTCGGCCTCGCGACGTGGATCGTGGCCGCGCTCGCGTTCGTGACCCGCGCGATCGACGAGGAAGATCGGCTCGTCGCCGCCCAAGCGCGCGTGTGGGGAACGGTGTGGATCCTCGGGTTCGGCTCGTTCCTGCTCGGGCTCGCGCTCGCTTGAGAAAACAAAGGCGCGCGCGTGAGGAATGTTGCTCGCCCCGTCGCGGCGTTGCTACATGGAGCCCGGCCCATCGTGGGCCTCACCGGAGGAGCCGCACCGTGGACAACATCAAGGTGCGCGGAGGCACGCCGCTGCGCGGCACGCTCCGCGTGAGCGGTGCGAAGAACGCCGCGCTGCCCATCCTCTGCTCCGCGCTGCTCGCCGATGGCGAGCACGTCTTCCGCAACGTCCCCGACCTGCGCGACATCGTCACGACGGCGAAGCTGCTCGAGCACATGGGGCTCGAGGTCGACGTGAATCCCCCGGTCGTCACCGTGCGCGCGAAGCCGGTGCTCGAGCCCGACGCGCCGTACGAGCTCGTGAAGCAGATGCGCGCGTCGGTGCTCGTCCTTGGCCCGCTGGTCGCGCGCTACGGCCGTGCGCGCGTGTCGCTGCCGGGCGGATGCGCGATCGGTGCGCGCCCGATCGATCAGCACCTCAAGGGCCTCGAGGCGATGGGCGCCGAGATCGATCTCTCGCACGGCTACGTGAACGTCACGGTGCCGAGCGGACGCCTCAAGGGCGCGGAGATCCACCTCGACATCCCGACCGTCACGGGCACCGAGAACCTCATGTGCGCGGCCGTGCTCGCGAAGGGCCGCACGCGCCTCGCGAACGCGGCGCGCGAGCCCGAGGTCGAAGAGCTCGCGTGCGTGCTCAACAAGATGGGCGCGAGCGTCGAGGGGGCGGGCACCGACGTGATCACGATCGAGGGCAAGGACGAGCTCCACCCGGTCGATCACGCGATCATCGCGGACCGCATCGAGGCGGGCACGTACATGGTCGGGGCCGCCGTCACCGGCGGGAACGTGCTGCTCGAGGGGATCACGTTCGATCACATCGAGGCGCTCTGCGCGAAGATGCGATCGGCGGGCATCGTCGTGGAGCGCGAGGCGGGCGGGATCCGCGTGGTGGGCAGGCCGCCGTTCAAGCCGGTCGACGTCACGACCGAGCCGCACCCCGGGTTCCCGACCGACATGCAGGCGCAGTTCATGTTGCTGATGTGCATGGCGAACGGCTCGAGCGTCATCACCGAGACGATCTTCGAGAACCGCTTCATGCACGTGCCCGAGCTGGTGCGCATGGGCGCGCGGATCGACATCCGTGGGCGCTCGGCGTTCGTGCACGGGCCCTCGAAGCTGCAGGGCGCGCGCGTGATGGCGACCGATCTGCGCGCGAGCGCGTCGCTCGTGCTCGCCGGGCTCGTCGCCGATGGTGAGACCGAGGTGCTGCGCGTCTATCACATCGATCGCGGCTACGAGCGCATCGAAGAGAAGCTGCGCGCGCTCGGCGCCGACATCGAGAGGGTCAAGGGCAGTGCCTGAGAAGCGTCCGACGCTGCGCGCCCTGGGCGGCCGCGGCGTCACCATCGCGGTCCCGAAGGGCCGCATCCTGAAGCCGCTCGCCGATCTGCTCGAGAAGGTCGGCGTGCGTCGCGAGGCGCTGCTCGCCGACGATCGCACGCTGATGCGCGAGGATCGCGAGGCGGGCGTGTCGTTCCTCCTGCTCAAGCCGGACGACGTGCCGACCTACGTCGAGTACGGCGCCGCGGATCTCGGCGTCGTCGGTCGCGACGTGCTGCTCGAGCGCGAGTACGACCTCTACGCGCCCGTCGATCTCGGGATCGGCCGCTGCCGCATGATGGTCGCGGGGCTGCCCGACCGCCCTGCCCCGCCGCGTACGCTGCGCGTCGCGACGAAGTTCCCGAACATCGCGGCCGCGCACTACGCGCGTCGTGGGATCCCGGTCGAGATCATCTTCGTGCAGGGCTCGGTCGAGCTCGCGCCGATCACGGGGCTCGCCGACGTCATCGTCGATCTCGTCGAGAGCGGCGAGACGCTGCGTCAGAACGGGCTCGTGACGTTCGAGACCATCTGCGACGTGTCCTCGGTGGTCGTCGCGAACCGCGCCGCGCTCAAGCTCAAGCGCGACGCGATCGCGCCGATCCTCGCGGCGCTCGAGCCCGCGCGCGCCGCGACGACGGACGCGCGGACCGCGAGCCCCGGCACGCGCCGAGCCTCGCGATCCGCGGGCTGACTCCGTCACTCCTCGCCGTCGGGCTCCGACTCGCTCTCCGCGTCCGCGGCGTCCTCGGACGACTGCGCGCGACGCGGCGAGCGCACGTCCTGCGTCAGCGTGGTGGGGCCGGTGACCGTGATCATCGGGCGCAGGCGGCGGAAGGTCGCGCGACCGATGCCGCGCACGCGCAAGATGTCCTCGACGCGGCGGAACGCTGTGCGCTCGCGGAACGCGACGATCGCCTGTGCCTTCGAGGGCCCGATGCCGGGCAGCCGCTGCAGCTCCTCGACGCTCGCGGTCTGGATGTTCACCACCCCCTCGGCGCTCGCCGTCGCGGGCGCAGCGGCAGGCGCGCGCGAGGCGCTGGTCTGCGCGGTCGCGACCTGACGTCGCTGCGCATCGGCATGCGGCGTCGCCGCGAGCGTGGAGATCGCGAGCGCGGCGATCGTCGCGCGCACGAGGCCCATTCCGAACATCGAACGATTCTGCTTTTCCATGACTCCGACTCTCCTTTTTCTTTTCTCTTCGACTGACACTCTCGACTGCCATGCTCGACGAGCGAGGCAGTCGTGCTCTCGTTCACTGCGCGAGCGCGTCCGCGACCGCGAGATCGTCGTGCGGCACTTCGCCGGCGTCGCGCTCGTTCCACGGGCGCGCTTCGCGGATGTGCATCGTGCCGTTCACCGGCACCGCATCGAGGAACGCGTTGAGGCTCCCGTCGCGGTTGCGGAACGCGGCTCCGATACGAACCCAGAACTTCTTCCCGTCGCGCTCGCGCTCCACGATCGTGTAGACGACGAGCGGCGACCTGCTGCTGGCGCTCTCCATTTCGATTCGACCTCCTCTCGCCGCCATCGCGCGGCGTGCTCGTCTCCTTCGCAACTCGCGATCCGCTCCCGCGGTGTGAGAAAACAAAGGAAAACGCGAGCCGATCTGGCGGGATCGGTGGCGGAGGGATGGCGGCCGTCAGCTGCCCTCGTCTCTTGAGACTGCGAGCGCACCGTGGCACCATCGCGCGCGCCGAGCGCCGGGGGGACCGCGCGGCGATTGCCCCGCACGCTCTCCGGAGGATCATGAAGGTCAGCCTCACCACCGACGCGCCCACCAAGATCAAGGCGGATCTCCTCGCCATCGGCGTGCGCGCCGGTCAACTCGGCAAGGACACCGTCTTCAAGCAGCTCGACAAGGCGACGGACGGTGCGCTCGCGGCGGCGGCGAAGCGCGAAGACTTCACGGGCAAGACGGGCGAGTCGCTCCGAGTCACGGTGAGCGGCCTCGGCGCGCCCGTCGTGCTGGTGCTCGGTCTCGGCGACGGCGAGCGCAAGGAGCGCGACGTTCGCTCGATCGCGGTGAAGGCCGCGCAGGCGGCGAGCCGCTATCACCACGTCGCGCTCGTGCTGCCCGAGGACGTGCCCGACGAGGAGCGCGCTGTGCGCGTCGCGACCGAGGGGCTCATCACCGGCAGCTACAAGTACACGCGCTATCTGACCGGCGATCGCCTCCCCAAGCGCCGCACCGAGACCGCGAAGATCGCGGTCGCGAAGAGCGCAGCCGGCGCGAAGGACGCGCTTCGTCGCGGCACCGCGCTGGGCGAGACGATCAACTTCGTGCGCGACCTCGTGAACGCGCCGCCGAACGATCTCACGCCGACCGCGCTCGCCGAGGCGGCGCGCGCGCAGTCCGAGGCCCACGGCCTGAGCTGCAAGGTCTGGGACAAGAAGGGCATCGAGAAGCTCGGCATGAACCTCTTCCTCGCGGTCAACCGCGGGAGCGCCGAGGAGCCGCGCCTCGTGCACATGGCGTGGAAGCCCGCGGGCGCGAAGAAGGGCGCCAAGAAGATCGTGTTCGTCGGCAAGGGCCTGACGTTCGACTCGGGTGGTCTCTGCATCAAGCCGCCGAAGTCGATGGTCGACATGAAGTGCGACATGGCGGGCGCGGCCGTGACGATCGGCGTGCTCGTCGCGTGCGCGCGGCTCGGTCTGCCGGTCGAGGTGCACGGCTTCATCGGCGCGACGGAGAACATGACGGGCCCCGCGGCGTACCGGCCCGGTGACGTGTTCTCGAGCCTCGACGGCAAGACCGTCGAGATCATCAACACCGACGCCGAGGGCCGCCTCGTGCTCGCCGACGTGCTCACGTACGCGGCGCGCGAGATCGAGCCCGACTACCTGATCGATCACGCGACGCTCACCGGCGCGTGCATGGTCGCGCTCGGTCCGTGGCGCGCGGGTCTCTTCGCGAACGACGACGAGCTCGCGAGCCGCTACCAGAAGGCCGCGGACGCCGAGGGCGAGACGTTCTGGCGGATGCCGCTCGACGAGGAGCTCCGCGAGCTGCTCAAGAGCGACATCGCGGACATGAAGCACGTCGGCGAGCAGTACGGCGGCTCGATCACGGCGGCGCTCTTCCTGCGCGAGTTCATCGGCCAGTCGAAGTGGATGCACCTCGACATCGCGGGCCCGGCGTTCCTCGATCGTCCGCATGGCACCGCGCCCAAGGGCGGCACGGGCTTCGGCGTGACGACCGCGGTGCGCTTCCTCGAGGCGCTCGGCGAGAGTGCGTGAACGTCGTCGGCTCGCGATCGCGGTCGCGCTGATCGGAGGCGCGATCGCGATCGCGCGTCCGGCGCGCGCGCACCTCGGTCACGTGATCCTGCGCGCCGAGCGGTACCTCAAGCTCGACGCGACCGAGGGCGACACGCGGCTCGTGGTCTCGCTGATGCTCGGCGCGGAAGAAGGCGAGCGCGTGCTCGCGGCCGCCGACGCGAACGGCGATCACGAGGTCACGCGCGACGAAGCGGATCGCTACCTCGCGCAGTGGGGCGAGGGGCTGCGCACCGAGGTGCCGGTCGAGCTCGACGGCGCGCCCGTCGAGCTCGCGTGGACCGACGGCTGGCTCGATCCGATCGGGCGCGTGCGCGAGGTGCCGCTGACGGTCGAGATGGTCGCGCACCTGCCGACCGACGCGCGCGAGCACCACGTCGTCTTCGAGGATCGAATGGTCCGGCGCGAGACGTTCGATCGCACCGACGTCGCGTTCCGCGCGCACGACGGCGCGGAGATGATTGCGTGCGGCCCCGAGCGTGATCCCGCGCGCTGCGACGAGGACGAGCTCGGCATCGTGCGCGGCGGCGCGCAGCCGACGACGTTCGGCGCGCGCGTGCGTTATCCGACGCGGAGCGAGTCGCGCATGCCGCTCGTCGCGCTCGCGGTCGGGCTCGTCGCGCTCGTCGCGGGTCTGATCGCGTTCTTCGTGCGCCGACGCCGCTGACCGACGGAACGAAGAAGCCCCGCCCGCTTCACGCGGACGGGGCTCCTCGCGCGTTCACGCGCTCGCGATCAGAGGCGGAACGGATAGTTGATCGTGAACGTCGCGCGCTGGAAGCGCGGGAACGACGCGCCACGCACCGCACGCGCGATGCACGAGCCGACCGGCGTGCCCGCGAACTGACCGCCGACCGTCGCGTTCGTCACGCGACCCGACGTGCCCGCGACCGAGATCGCGACCGTCGCGGTGCCGTGCTGACCGCCGCCGCACGCCGCGACCGCGCTCTGCACGCTGCCCATCGCGCGCACGACGTCGTCACGCGACGGGGTCTGCGGGAGCGACGAGTCACCGCCGCCACCACCACTGCCACCGCCACCGCCGCTACGGCCGCCACCGCCGCTGCCGCCGAGCGCGCCCTGGAGCAGGCTGTCGATGTCGCTGCCGCCGCCACCGCCGCCACCGCTGCGGCTGCCCGACGACGAGCCACCCGACGCCGCGCTGCCGCCCGACGAGCCGCCGCCGCCGCTGCTCGCAGCCGCCGGCTCACTGCCGCCGCCCGACGAGCCCGAGGCGCCGCGCTCACGACGACGACCGCTGCCGCCACCGCTGCGGCCCTCGCTGCTGCCCTCTTCCTCGCGCGCCGTGGCGCCCGAGGTGCCGGTCGCGGGCGCCGCCGGCGCGGTCGTCCCGCCCGTCGTCCCACCCGCTGCCGCCGCGACTTCGGTGCCCGTCGCAGGCGTCGGCGCGGCGGTCCCCGGAACGGCCGTCGTGCCGGGCACCGCCGTCGCGCCCGGCGCGGCCGCCGTCGCACCCGGCGCGAGCGCGCCCGCAGCCGCCGTGTCGGCCGCCGCGATCGTCGCGGGGTCGGGCTGGTTCGACATCACGACGACGATCGCGATCGCCGCCACGAGGATGCAGCCGCCCAGGATCGACATGCCGATCACCAGGCCCTTGCCGCCGCCCTCTTCCTTCTTCTCGGGGATGATCACCGGCGCGCCGAGCGCCGACCCGAGACCCGGCGAAGCCGTACCGATGCTGAGGAGATCATCGACGCGCGCCGGCGACGCCGCGGGCGCGATCCCGCCCGTCGCCGCACCGCCGCCCGCGACACCGGTCGCGCTCGCGAGCGCGCGGATGTCGATCAGGCCCGAGCCCTCGCCCGCCGCCATCCCCGGCCGCGCCGCGGCCGCCGACGACGAGGACGACTTCGCCGCGCTCGACGACGAGCTGGTCGACGCCCCGGGGCTCGAGCCGCCGGTCGCGAGCGCCTGCAGGTTCGAGAGCGAGAACAGCACCGAGTTCTCGTTGCGCGCGCCGGTCATCGCCTGGTTCGCGCTCACCCGCGGGCTCGGCGCCGACGCGACCACGTCGTCGTCGTCACCACCGCCACCGAACGGGCTTCCACCGCCGAACGGGCTCGCCGACTCGCTCTGCGCGAAGAGATCCGCGCCTGCATCCGAGCCCGACGACGCCGCCGGCGCCGGCTTGCTCGCGGGCGCCGCGGCGGCCTCGGCGAACGGATCGTCACTCGCCGCCGCCTCACCGCCACCCGCGGCGCCGCCGCCCGGGTTCATGATCGCCTGGACGAGCTCCTCGATGTCCTGCGCCGGCTTCCAGTCGTCGTAGCCCTCGCGCCACACGTACGCGTCCCACGCGATCGTGTTCGCCGAGATCATCTGGCCGAGCTGCGCGGGCGAGAACGGGCCCTGCTGCTCGCCCTCGACGACCACGTGCCACACGGCCTCGCCGCCGTAGTCGAAGTTGCCGGCGGGCGCCGCTCCACCCGCGGCCGCGCTCTCCTGCGACGACGACTGATCACCGCGCACGACGATCGCCGCGCCGCACTTCTTGCACCGGATCTTGAAGACCCGGCCTGCCACCTTCTCGTCGGCAATCGAGTACTTGGCGCCACAGCTGTCGCAGACGATTTTCATCTCGGTGATCCCCTCGATCGGTCGAATGGCCTGGTCCCCCGAGCGACAAAACAGCTCGGAACGATAGCGGAGCGGCCCGAAAGCGCGTGCGAGGATACCCGTCTCGCGACGCGCCGATCAAGCTCGGCTCACATCTCGTTCGGCCTGATAGAACCGACGACGCGCACACCCTTGGGTGTAGCGATCGCGCCTCAGCGCGATGTCAGCTCAGGGTCGTCCCGTCCTTGCCGCAGAAGCGGGTCGAGGCCGGATATCGAGTGCCGCAGACCGGGCAGATCTTCTCGCTCGCGGCGGTGCTCGCGGCCTTGCCCGCGGCGAAGTCCGCGTAGGCGACGAGCGGCGTCCCGTCGACCGAGCACGTCGTCGCGTCGGGCGGATATCCGCGGCGACACGTCGGGCAGATCTTCGGCTCTCCGCTCGCGACCGGCGGAGGCGGCGGGACCGGCGCCGGCACGGGCGCGACGGGCGCCTCGTGCACCTCGCTCGCGACGATCGGTCGCTCCTTCTTCTTCCTGCGGCGCCGCCCGACCACGACCAGCCCGATGCTCGCCACGACGACCATGACGAGCCCGAGCACGGCGCCCGCGACGAGCCACGCCGGCGTCCCGCGCGCAGCGCCTTCGCTCCGCGCCGCAACGCGCGCGGCTTCTTCCGACGTGCTCTCCGCATCGCCGAGCGTCACGGCGCCGCCGCCCTCGGCTCGACGCGCGATGAGGTCCGAGAGATCCGGCGTGCGCACCTGCACGCGCACCTGGGCCTCCATCGCTCCGTCGCGCGCGACGATCGTGAACTCGCCTTCGCCCTCCGCCGCGCTCGCTGCCGCCTCGAAGCACGTCCCGCGCAGCTGGCCCGTCGCGCCCGGCGGCGTACGGAGCTCAAGCCGCGGCGATCGCCCGCGGATCGCGCACCCGTTCGCATCGACGACACGCGCGCTCAGGCACACGCGTCCGCCCGGCTCGAGCGTCGACTGCGCCGGGCGCAGCGAGATCCGCGCCGGTGCGCCCGGCGTGCACGCGGGCTCGCGCTCCGGCTCGGGCGTCGGAGTCGGCATCGGCTCGGGCTCCGGTGTCGGGCTCGCGCCGCCGACGCGCTCGAACGTCTGCGTCGACGTGATCGTCGCGCGGCACGACGACTCGTTGAGCTGCCAGTCGTAGCGGCTCACGTCGCGGAACTCGATGCGCTCGGTGCCCTCCGCGCGAAGCGTGTACTGCCCGGTCTCGGCGCGCGGATCGTCGTCGGGCGTGCGGCACACGATCCGCCACGTGCCCGCCTGGAAGCTCGACGACACGCGCCGCACCGACGCGTTCTCGCTCCAGCATCCGCGCGTGCTGCGCGCGGGACGCCCCTGGAACGTCAGATCGTCGCCCGACTGCGTGACGTGGACCGTCGATCCGCCCGGCACGGTCGTCGACTCCGGACGCGGCCCGCAGTCGCCGCCCCAGCTCTCGACCTGCACGTCGATGCGCATCGGCCCGGCGCGCCAATCGCCCTCGTAGGGCCCGTCCGCACGCGCGCTCGATGCCGCGCTCGCGATCACGACGGCCGCGACCAGCGCGACCCAACCCCGACGCTCACCGACGCTCACCGGGGCGCAACATACCAACGTTCGACCGACGGAACACGAAACCGCGCGCAGCTTCCGCCGCGCGCGGTCTCGTTCACGCGAGCTCGATCCGATGGCTCAGCCGCGCGCCTTCTTGATCTCGCCCGTCAGCTCCGGGATGACCTGGAAGAGATCGCCGACGAGGAAGTAGTCCGCGACCTGCGCGATCGGCGCTTCCTTGTCCTTGTTGATCGCGACGATCACCTTCGAGCCCTTCATGCCCGCGAGGTGCTGGATCGCGCCGCTGATGCCGACCGCGAAGTAGAGCTTCGGCGCGACGACCTTGCCGGTCTGACCGACCTGCAGATCGTTCGGCACGTAGCCCGCGTCCGCCGCCGCGCGCGACGCGCCCATCGCCGCTCCGAGCGTGTCGACGAGCGGCTCGAGCACCGTCTTGAAGTTCTCCGCGCTCTTCAGCGCGCGACCGCCCGACACGACGATCTCCGCCTCAGTGAGCTCGGGGCGCTCGCTCTTCTGCGACTCGAGCGACACGAACTCCACGCGCGACGCCGCGTCGTCCTCGGCGATCGAGACCGACTCGGTGTCGCTCGATCCACCGCTCTCCGCCGCCGCCTCGAACTCGGTCTGACGCACGGTGACCACCTGGATCGGCGTCTCGACCGTGCAGTAGCCGAACACGTTGCCGGCGTACATCGGGCGGCGATAGACGATCTTCCCGCCGTCGACCGCGACGCTCGCGATGTCGCTCGCGACGCCCGCCTCGAGGCGCGCCGCGACGCGCGGAAGCAGGTCCTTGCCGTACGTCGTCGCCGTCGCCGACACGACGCCGTAGTCACCGCTCTTCGCCACCTCGGCGACCGTCGGCGCGTACTTCTCCGCGACGTACCCGCCCTCGATCTCCGCAGTGAAGATCTTGCGCGCGCCGTAGCCCGAGAGCTGCGACGCCGCGTTGTCCGCGCCCTCGCCGATCGCGAGGATGTCGAACGAGCCGCCCGTTCCCTCGGCGACCTGCTTGGCGAAGTTGACCGCGCTCAGCGTGCTGCGGCGCATCCCACCTTCGAGGAGCTCCGCGACAACCAGGACATCCGTCATGTTCCCGTCTCCTTACTTTCTCGCGCTGGGTTCAGGAACAGCGGCTCAGAGGACCTTCGCCTCGGTGCGGAGCTTCGTGACGAGCTCCTGCACCGACTCGACGTACTTGACCTGGCCCGAGCGCGCGGGCGGCAGCTCGAACTTCGAGTACTTCACGACGGGCGCGCTCGTGACGCCGAGATCCGCGAGCGACTTGACGTCGATCGGCTTCTTCTTGGCGGCCATGATGCCCTTGAGCGACGCGTAGCGCGCGCCCTCGTTGTACTTGTGGCTGTCCGGCGTCTTGCTGTTCTTCACCGCGGCGGGCGACACGATGCGCAGGTCGACCGTCACGACGGCAGGCAGCGTCACCTTCACGGTGAGCACGCCGGTGTCGACCTCGCGGCCCACCTTGATCGCCTTGCCGCTCGCGTCGACCTCGAGGGCCATCGCGAACGTCGCCATCGGCCAGCCGAGCAGCTCCGCGAGCATCTGGCCCGCGGTGTTCGAGTCGCCGTCGACCGCCTGCTTGCCCATCAGCACGAGGTCGGGCTTCTCCGCGTCGACGAGCGCCTTGAGCGCCTTCGCGACCACGCTCGAGTCGAGCTGATCGTCGGTCGCCTTGATCTGCACGCCGCGGTCCGCGCCCATCGCGAGCGGCTGACGCAGCGTCGTCTGCACGTCGTCCGGACCGAGGCTCACCACGACGACCTCGCCGAGCTTCTCGCCGCTCGCGCCGTTCTCGTTGATGCGCAGCGCGGCCTCGACGGCGTACTCGTCGAACGGGTTCAGCTTCCACTCGAGCCCGTCCGACGTCACGCGCTGACCGTCGGGCGAGACCTTCACCTTGTTCGCGTTGTCGGGATCCGCGACGCGCTTGACGGGAACGAGGATTTTCACGTGAGCCCTCCTACGGGACGAATCGAGGAAGAAGCAGGTGACTCTGCACCTCGTGAGGTGCGTCACCAACGAAAACCAGCGGCGATGTAGAAGCCACGACGCAGTGTGTCAAGCACGGTCTGCGTTGCGACGAACACCCTCCAGAAACACGCTCGCAACCTGCGAAGCAGCGCGATGGAGCTGGCCCGATTCGCCCCCTCCACCGAGCGCCCAAGTCACCGCGACACCATCGAGCGCGCCCCACAACGCACGCGCCAGGATGCGGGGATTCAGATCCGGACGAACGACCCCTTCGCGCTGTCCCTGCGCGACGAGCCCCGCGATCACCTCGAGGTACTCGGTGAAGAGCGGCGTCGCGTACTGCTTCAGCAATCGCGACGACTGACGAAGGTTCACCGTGACGACCTCCGCGAGGTCGCGCTGTCCTTCGAGCAGACCGAGCTGGAGCTCGATCACGCGACGGAACTTCTCGTCGAAGGTGCCGCCCTGCTCGAGCTCGCTGCGCAGCACCTTGATGAGCTTCGAGATGCGGTCCTCGAAGATCGAGACGAGGACGTCGTCCTTGTTCTTGAAATAGAGATAGATGGTGCCGTCGGCGACGCCCGCGGCCTTCGCGATCTCGCTGACGCGCGTGGCGTAGAAGCCCTTGCGCGCGAACACGCGGATGGCGGCGCGCAGGATGCGCTCGCGCTTGTCGGGGCCGCCGCGGTCGGACGCGCGCTTGGCCTTCGACTTCGTGGGGCGCGCGGGCGCGGCGTCCTCCTCGCCCTCGTCGCCTGCGCTGAATGGCCGTTCATTCGGCACGCGCGGGCGTATGCCACGCGCGTGGCGGAGGGTCAACGCCCGCGCTGCTCCTCGGCCGCAGCCGGACGCGCGATGACGTAACGAGGCGTGCCGTCGACCAGCGCGCGCGCGGTGCGCGCGGACGCGTCCGCGTCGATGGCGTGATCGTCGTCGCCTCGCGCGAGATGGCGCGCGCTCGCCCGCGCGGTCGCGGCGTCTCGAGCGCGCGACTCGCGCGTCGTTCGGATCGCGCCCTGGACTGCCTCGTCGATCCGTGATCGTGCAGCCTCTCGCGCGCGCTCGATGCGCGCCGGCAACGTCGTGATCGTCTCTTCGTCGCCGCGCACCGCGATCGCGATCCACGCACCTTCCGCACCGGCACCGGATCGCGCCCACGCGACGCGCAGCGCGGGCCCGTCGAGCGCCGCGATCCACGCATCGAGCGCCGCGCGCGCGCCCACGTCGTCGCTCGCACGCGGAGTGGGATCACGCAGCGCGATCGTCACCTCGACGCGCTCGTCGAGCGAGCGCACCGCGACGATCTCCTCTCCCCCGACGCTCGCGACCGCGTCGCTCGGGCGCGTGCTCTCGGGCGCAGGCAGCGACACGAGCCCGAGCAACGCCGCACGCGCGATCGGCCCTGCGTCGACGTCACCGACGATCGCGAGAGACACCGCGCCACGCGTCGCGAGCCTCGCCCATGCGCGCTCGACCGAACGCGGGTCGATCGCGGCGAGCGACGCGAGCGTGCCCGAAGGCGCGATCATCCCAGGCGCGCCCGGCACCAGCACCGATGCGGCGCGCGCCAGCCGCTCGCTGTCGCCGTCGAGCGAGGCGATCGCGCGCGCGCGCGCGTCCTCGAGCGACGCCGGGCTCCACCCCATCCTGCGCACGCAGCGCGTCACGTGCTCGATCGCGTCGAGCGCACGCGCCGGAGCGACCTCCACGCTCGCGCCGAACGAGCTCGCATCGACCCACGCACCCGCTTCGTGCGCGTCGATGCAGCGCGCGAGCAGGCGCGCGAGGAGCGCGCTCCGCCCTTGCACGCGAGCGGGCTCGTCGCGCACGCCGCCCGCGATCGACACCGCGATCGCGACGCGTCCGATCGGCGCTGCGCGCACCGCGACACGGGTGCCGTGCGCATCGCGGATCGAAACGCCGTGCGCGCTCGTCTCCTCGCGCAATCCTTCGCCGCGCGACGCGGCGTCGCTCGCGCGTGCGAGCGCGTCGATCCGCGCGGTCGCTTCCTCGCGCGCTCGCGCATCGGGATCGTCGGCGTCAGCGTCGCCGCGCCCGCCCGCGATCACCGCACCGACGCCGAGCCCACCCTCGACGCGCTCGCTCGTGCGCGCGACCCACCGCGCGCCGACTCGCCGCGCAAGCGAGCGCGGATCGTCCTCGGCGAGCGCGTCCGGGCGCTCTCCTCCGAGCGCGCGTGCGTACGTCGCGGCCGCGATCACCTCGTCCGCGTCGCGGCCGCGCACGAGCACGATCTCACCGCCACGCAGCGGGAACACGCTCGCGCTCCCGCCTTCGAGCTCGGCGGTCGCACGCCGCGCGATTGCGAGCGCGTGCGGCACGTCGCGCACTGCGATCGCGACGCTGGTCGCGCTCTGGTCGTCGACCTCGACGCGCGCGCCGACGCTCGGCTCGAACGCGCGCACCGTGCGGCTCGTCATCGCGCCGGGGGCGCGCCCGAGCGCGTCCGCGATCGCCGCGCGCACCCGCGCTTCGTCCGCGTCTCCGATCACCACGAACAGCGCGCGCGCCGGCCCGTAGTGGGTCGCGACGAAGCGCTCGATCTCGGCGCGCGTGATCGACGCATCCTCACTCGCGTCGCCGAGCGGGTCCATCCCGGGCGCATCGCCGGTGAGCGCGGCGATCGCGAGCCGATCGGCCGCCCGCTCGACGTCCGCGCGCGAGCCACGCCGCGCCGCGCGCAGCCGCTCCAACGCGGCATCGAGCGCGTGCTCGTCGATCGTCCTCGTCGCGAGCACGCCCGCGAGCGCCTCGACGCACACCTCGATCTGCGCGCTCTCGCACCCGACGTGCAGCTCGGTCCCGTCCGGGATCACGCGCGCCTCGATCTCGCGCCCGTCTGCGATGGCCCAGGCCGCGACCGTCGCGATCGCCGCCGGCTGCGCATCGCGCGATCCCGCGTCGATCCAGAGCGACACCCACGTGCGCCCATCGCTCGGCCGCGCGATCACCGAGAGCGACGCATCGCCGATCGACGCGACGTGCTCGTCCCCCGACGAGCTCACGGCGCGTGGCACCACCGCCCGCGGCGCGCCTCCACACGCGACGAGCACCACGCTCGCCACGATCACAGCGAGCGCGCGCATCACGACGGCGGCTCCTCCCCGCGCGCCAACCGCACCAGGTTGTCCGCATGCCGCAGCCACACGACGACCGCGACCGCGATCGTCATCGTCCCGACCGTCGATCGCGCGCCCTCGAGCGCGACGACGATCGCCGCACCGATCACCGCGCCGACGAGCGATCCCACGCTCGCCCGCCGCGTGACTCGTTTGAGCACCAAGTATCCGACGACCGCCGCCACGCCCGCGATCGGCTGCGCGACCAGCATCACCCCGGCTGCCGTCGCCGCGCCCTTCCCGCCGCGGAAGCGGTGCCACACGGGCAAACAATGCCCGACCACCGCTGCGACGCCGCAGACCGCGGTCCACACGTCGTCTCGACCGAGCACGAGCACCGCCGCCCCGTACGGCAGCGCGCCCTTCAGCGCGTCGAGCAGGAGGACGGCGCGTCCTTCCTTCTTCCCGATCACCCGGCCGACGTTCGTCGCACCGGGATTCCCACTTCCCTCACCGTAGAGGTCGATGCCCTTGCGTCGTGCGATCAGCAGCGCGAACGAGATCGACCCCACCAGATAGGCGACGATCGCGAGCGCAGGACCGATCCAGGACGGCGGCACGGCCGCGGAGCATACGGCTCGTGCCTCGCGGCGGCATCACGCCGCGTGATCGACGATCGGCTGCAGCATGCGCTGGAGGCGGCAGCGGATCTTGTGCTTCTTCGAGTAGACCGTCTTCACCGAGATGTGCATCTCCTCGGCGACCTCCTCGGGGGTCAGGCCATCCATGTAGTAGAGGCGCACGAAGGTGCGATCCTTCGCCGAGAAGGTCTGCAGCGTCGCGTCGATGCGGCCCCAGCGCTCCTTGTCGAGCAGCTGCGTGTACGGGTCGGCCTCGATCTCACCGACGTTCTCCGCGTCCGAGAGCTCCGTGCACTGCGGCTGGCGCGCGACGGTGCGCAGGTAGTCCCACGCTGCGTTGGTCGCGAGCATGCCGACCCACGAGCTCAGCTTGTTGCCGCGCTCCGCGTCGAACGTGCGGAGCTTGTGCATGTCGCGGCGCGTCAGGCCGAGGAGGAACTGCGCGTAGATCTCGCGCACGTCTTCGCTCGAGAGCGAGCCCGGGAAGCGGCTCGTGACTTTGTGGATGCAGCGATAGACCAAGCGATCGAAGCGGCGGTGGAACTCGCGCCACGCGAGCGACTCCTTCAGCAGCATCCGCGCGAGCAGGGTGTCGTCGCTCCACGTCTCCGCCTGCTTCGCCGCCGTCTCGAACCGATTCGTCGTCATGTCCCGTCCTTCGTGATCCGCAGAGAAAGCCCGAGGCTGCCGGCCCCGTCCGGGTCGCAGCTCGTCGTCCCCGTCGAGCCGCGGCCGCCCCTTGAGCAGCCGGCGTGCCACTCGCGCCACCGACCGCTAGATCACGAAATCACAGAGAAAATCGGAACGAAGGAAGAACTCGGAGCCGCCGATCGTAACGTTCGGCTCCCTGCGTTACGGCCGAGCACCGCAACAGCCTGTTACGCTGTTACGCTCCCGTTCCGCTGCTCGCGGCCCCATGCTCAGGCCCCAAGGAACTCTCCCGTTCGCGCGTTGTCCCGCGTGACGGAGGCCTCGCCGGAATGATCACGCGCGCGCTGCTCGCCCTGTCCTCGTTCGCTCTGCTCGCCGCGTGCGGCGGAGCCCGCACGACCGCCGCGACGGGCCCTGCGGTGCAGCTCGAGGAGACGCGCATCGTCGCGCGCCGCACGAGCGGCGGCGAGCTCGAGCTCGACTCGTACGACGCGAGCCAGCTCTTCCAGCGCGCGTACGAGCTCGGCCAGCGTGGCGAGTGCGCGCAGGCGGTCGAGCTCTACGATCGCGTGGTCGCCGAGTTCCCGAGCAGCCGCTTCCTCTCTCCTGCGCTCTACAACGCCGGGCTGTGCCTCCAGAACAGCGGCGAGCTCGCGGGCGCGGTCGAGCGCTGGTCGATGCTGCTCGATCGCGCGCCCGACGCGCCCGACGCGAAGCACGCGCGCTTCTTGATGACCGCCGCGCTGGTCGAGCTCGAGCGTTGGGAGCCGGCGCTCGACTCCGCCGAGCTGCTCCTCGATCGCGACGATCTGCGCAGCGACGAGCGGCTCGAGGCGATGGCGCGTCGAGCCGAGGCGCTCTTCGGCCTCCGTCGTGTCGAAGACGCGGAGCGCGCGGCACGAGACGCCCTCGCCTACTACCGCACGCGCCAGGGCGAGGAGATCATCGCCGACGAGTACTTCGCGGCCGCCGCGAACTTCGTGCTCGCCGAGACGATCCGCGCTCGCTCGGAAGCGCTCGTGCTCCCCGACTCCGACGTGGTGACGCAGCGCGAGACGCTCGATCGGCGCGCGCAGCTCCTCCTCGACGCGCAGCGCGCGTACTTCGACACGATGCGCCACACCGACGCGCGCTGGGCAGCCGCGGCGGGCTACCGCATCGGCGCGATGTACGAGCAGCTCTATCGCGCGATCACCGAAGCGCCCGTTCCGCCCCCGCCGCCGGATCGTCCCCTCACCGGAGACGCGCTCGAGATCTACCGGCGCGAGTACCGCGGTCAGCTCGCGGATCGCGTCCGACCGCTCGTGCGTCACGCGATCCGCTACTGGGAGCTGACCCTGCTGATGGTCGAGCGCACCGGCGTTCGCTCGGACTGGGTCGAGCGCACGCGCACCGACCTCGACCGTGCCCGACAGCTCCTGCTCGGAGGACCGGTCTCCGACACGCCCCTGGAGCCCGAGCCGGCGCGGGCTCTCGGATCGCCCGCCGACGCTCCCGATCGCCCCCCGACCAGCACTGCGGCAGCCCCGTCGAGCGCACCTGTTCACCAATGATCCCCACGATCTGGGGCTCTCGACGACGGCATCCGAGCAAGCGTCGTACCCGGGTGCATCGATCTCGCTTGACAGCTTTGCGAGGGCACCGTACATAACGCGCCCTCGCGTTCCCCGCGCGGGTGGAGTGGTCCGTTCTCCGCAGTCCGTGTCGGCCCGCTCTGCTTCTCCGGGGCGCCAGGAAGGTGTGCTGGCGTAGCTCAATCGGTAGAGCACCTGTTTTGTAAACAGGGGGTCGTGGGTTCGAGTCCCACCGTCAGCTCGAGCCCGATTCCCTCGCTCCGATTGACACGCTGGCTCGACGGGCTCGTTTTCTCACTCTCTTTCCGCGAACGAACGGTCTTCTCGCGAACGACCTGCTACTGACCGGCCCCGCTGAACCAGCCCTGCACGCCAGCCACCGAACGACGCAGCTCAGTAGACGACGAAATCGCTAGACATCCCGGAGGGTTGCCCGAGTGGCCAAAGGGAGCAGACTGTAAATCTGCCGGCGCCAGCCTTCGGTGGTTCGAATCCACCACCCTCCAATCCGCTTCTCCATATCCCCGCTCGTTCGCTACGCGGGAGTAGCTCAGTTGGTAGAGCGTCAGCCTTCCAAGCTGAACGTCGCCGGTTCGAATCCGGTCTCCCGCTCTGTTCGACGTTCGCGGACTCACCTCCCGCGAAAACTTCTCTGAAAATCTCGTTCTTCGCAGATTCCCAGAACCGTACGCCCAGGTAGCTCAGAGGTAGAG
Source organism: Sandaracinus amylolyticus (assembly GCF_000737325.1). Classification (NCBI taxonomy): domain Bacteria; kingdom Pseudomonadati; phylum Myxococcota; order Polyangiales; family Sandaracinaceae; genus Sandaracinus; species Sandaracinus amylolyticus. The sequence continues at coordinate 3,145,887 of NZ_CP011125.1, read as the reverse complement.
CACCTCCTTGGTAAGGAGGAGGTCGTGAGTTCGATTCTCATCCTGGGCTCGAGACCGCACACGCTGAATAAGAGAAAATAGGAGCACGGCGCGATGGCGAAGGAAAAGTTCGTCCGGACCAAGCCGCACGTCAACGTCGGCACGATCGGTCACATCGATCACGGCAAGACCACGACGACCGCGGCGATCACGAAGGTCGCGGCGAAGAAGTTCGGCGGCAAGGAGATCTCGTACTCCGACATCGCCAAGGGCGGCACCGTCCGCGACGACTCGAAGATCGTCACGATCGCGGTCTCGCACGTCGAGTACGAGTCGGAGAAGCGCCACTACGCGCACGTCGACTGCCCCGGCCACGCCGACTACATCAAGAACATGATCACCGGCGCCGCCCAGATGGACGGCGCGATCCTGGTGGTCAGCGCCCTCGACGGCCCGATGCCGCAGACGAAGGAGCACGTGCTCCTCGCGGGTCAGGTCGGCGTGCCGAAGATCGTCGTCTGGCTCAACAAGGTCGACGCGGTCGAGGATCCGGACCTGCTCGAGCTCGTCGAGATGGAGGTCCGCGACCTCCTCAACAAGTACAAGTTCGACGGCGACAACGCGCCGGTCGTCCGCGGCTCGGCCCTCAAGGCCATGCAGGGCGATCCCGAGGGCGAGCAGACCGTCATCAACCTGCTCAACGCGCTCGACGCGTGGATCCCCGAGCCGGTTCGCGACACCGACAAGCCGTTCCTGATGGCCATCGAGGACGTGTTCTCGATCAAGGGCCGCGGCACGGTCGTGACGGGCCGCATCGAGCGCGGCGTGATCAAGGTCGGCGAGGAAGTCGAGATCCTCGGCTTCCGCGACACGCGCAAGACCACGGTCACCGGCGTCGAGATGTTCCGCAAGCTGCTCGACCAGGGCCAGGCTGGCGACAACGTCGGCTGCCTCCTGCGCGGCATCGAGAAGGACGACGTCGAGCGCGGCCAGGTGCTCGCGAAGCCCGGCTCGGTGAAGACGCACAAGAAGTTCAACGCCGAGGTCTACGTCCTCAAGAAGGAGGAGGGCGGCCGTCACAAGCCGTTCTTCACCAACTACCGCCCGCAGTTCTACATGCGGACGACGGACGTGACCGGCACGATCCACCTCGCCGAGGACGTGAAGATGGTCATGCCGGGCGACAACGTCTCGATGACCGTCGAGCTCATCACGTCGGTCGCGCTCGAGGAGCAGCAGCGCTTCGCGATCCGCGAGGGCGGCCGCACCGTCGGCGCCGGCGTCATCACGAAGATCATCGAGTGATCGGAGCTCGCTAGATGGGGGATCGAGTGCGCGTCGCGCTCGTCTGCAGCGAGTGCGACGCGCGCAACTATCAGACGACGAAGTCTCGGAAGCAGGCCGAGCGTCTGGAAATCAAGAAGTACTGCCCCCGCTGCGAGAAGCACACGACTCATCGAGAGTCGAAGTGACCGTTCGAGAGCCTCGACGAAGAAAACGAGGCTCTCGAGAATAGGCCAGTAGCTCCAACGGTAGAGCACCGGATTCCAAATCCGAGGGTTGGGGGTTCGAATCCCTCCTGGCCTGACCTCGACGGGTCGATATCAAACGAACGCTGGAACACGGATGGCGGACGAAGACGACAAGGACCTCGAGCGCGACGGCGACGAGGACACCTCCGACCCGAGCGCGGCCGGGGACTCCGACGACGCTGGCGCCGACGACGACGTCGCGCGCCGCGAGGCCGCCGCGATCGAGCGCGAGGAGCGCGAGCTCGCCGAGGCCGCCGCCGAGAACGAGGCGAACCCGGTCACCAGCCTGCTCGGCATCGAGCGCTGGGTCCAGTTCGCGTTCATCGCGGCCGCGGTGATCACGTTCTACCTGTCGGACCGGCTGATCACGTTCGCGTGGGGCTTCTTCGCGGAGCCGGATCCCACGATCGTCTCGGGCGCCGCGGCGCTGATCGGCATCGTCGGCTCGTTCCTGCTCTATCGCCACCCGCGCGTGAACGAGCTCGCCCACGAGGTCGTGGGTGAGCTGAGCAAGGTGACCTGGCCGACGCGCGACGAGACCTACTACTCGACCGTCGTCGTGATCGTCACCTCGATCATCGCTGCGGTCTACACCGGCGTCTTCGACGCGCTCTGGTCGGCGTTCACCGACCTCATCTACAACGTCTGATCGAGCGGGGGCGCGCTCGAAGCGAGAGGCCCATGCAGTACGAAGGGCGCCTCGACAGCCGGCGCGAGAGTGGGGCTTCGATGGCCAAGAAGTGGTACGTGGTGCAGGCGTATTCGGGCTACGAGGGCAAGGTGAAGTCCGCCCTCGAGGAGCGCGTCCGTCAGCACGGGATGGAGGAGTTCTTCGGGGAGATCCTGATCCCCAAGGAGAACGTCCAGGACACCACGAAGACCGGCACGAAGCGCGTGTCCAGCCGGACCTTCTATCCGGGCTACGTGTTCGTGAACATGGACCTCAACGAGCGCACTTGGCACCTGGTCAAGGACACGCCGAAGGTCAGCGGGTTCGTCGGTGGCCGTCACCCGAGCCCGGTTCCGGAGAGTGAGATCAACGCGATCTTCCAGCAGGTCGCGGAGGGCGCCGCCAAGCCGAAGCCGCGCGTCGTGTTCGACACCGGCGATCACGTGCGCGTGACCGACGGGGCGTTCGCGAACTTCACGGGCACCGTCCAGGAAGTGAACCCGGCGAAGCAGAAGGTCACGGTGCTGGTCTCGATCTTCGGCCGCGCGACGCCGGTCGAGCTCGAGTACGGGCAGGTCGAGAAGACGCAGTAGTTCTCAGCGCAGTCGCCGGTCGAGTGGTCGTCACTCTCGGTGCTGCAACTCTGGTTTCCGCACCGCCATTGCGGTGATTGAGGCTGGGTCTCGACGAGCCCAGCAGACGGTTTCGAGTCGCTTCGCTCCGCGCGCGCGGGATTTCAGGACGCAGCCATGAAGAAGGTCACTGGTCAGATCAAGCTCCAGCTCCCCGCCGGCAAGGCGAACCCCTCGCCCCCGGTCGGTCCCGCGCTCGGTCAGCACGGCGTGAACATCATGCAGTTCTGCAAGGAGTTCAACGCGCGGACGAACAAGCAGGAGGGGCTGATCATCCCGGTGGTGATCACGGTCTTCTCCGACCGCTCGTTCACCTTCATCACGAAGACGCCGCCCGCCTCGGTGCTCATCAAGCGCGAGCTCGGGCTGAAGATCGGCAAGAAGCCGGCGAGCGGCTCGTCGCGTCCCAACAAGGACAAGGTCGGCAAGATCACCCGCGCGCAGCTCGCGAAGCTCGCGGCGGAGAAGATCCAGGACACGAACGCGGCCTCGATCGAGGCGTGCGTTCGTTCGCTGGCGGGCACCGCCCGCTCGATGGGCGTCGACGTCGTCGACTGACCTGCTCGAGCGACGATTCGAGTTCGGACTGACATCGTCGCAACACCCTTCCCGCTGGATGGGTGGAACGTCGGTGATCGAACCACTGCCGCTGAGAAGTGACGGCGTCGGTGGGAGGCGGGAACGCCGACAATGGGGTCGGGGCCGCCGAATGGAGGAGCGATGAAGACGGGAAGAAAGCGCAAGAGCGCGATCGAGTCGATCGATCGTGATCGTCGCTATGCCCTCCCGGAGGCCGTCGCTCTCGTCGCCAAGGCGAGCTTCGCCAAGTTCGACGAGAGTGTGGACATCGCGGTCAGGCTCGGGGTCAACCCGAAGCACGCCGATCAGATGGTTCGTGGAGCAACCGTGTTGCCCCACGGCATCGGCAAGACCGTTCGTGTCCTGGTCTTCGCAAAGGGCGAGAAGGCGACGGAGGCCCAGGCGGCCGGAGCTGACTTTGTCGGCGCCGACGACCTGGTGGCCAAGGTCCAAGAAGGCTGGCTCGACTTCGAGACCGTGATCGCGACGCCCGACATGATGGGTCAGGTCGGTCGTCTCGGTCGTGTGCTCGGTCCCCGCGGTCTGATGCCCAACCCCAAGACCGGCACCGTGACGTTCGACGTCACGAAGGCGGTCAAGGAGGCCAAGGGCGGCAAGGTCGAGTTCCGCGCCGAGAAGGAAGGTGGCATCGTCCACGCTCCGATCGGCAAGAAGTCGTTCTCGCCGGACAAGCTCGAGGAGAACGCCCGTGCACTGATTGCTGCGCTGATGAAGGCGAAGCCGTCGGCGGCCAAGGGCACCTACCTTCGCAGCATCACCATCAGCACCACGATGGGCGCGGGCGTCAAGGTCGACACGGCGACGGTCGAGCAGGCGACTGCGGAGGCGTGATCATGGCCAACGGAACCAGCACTGCCCGCGCGGACAAGGCGAAGGTCGTCGACGAGGTCAAGGGCCTCTTCGACAAGGCGACCAGCGTCGTGTTCCTCGGCTTCAAGGGCATGGACGTGATCACGGTGACGGACCTGCGCTCGAAGTTCCGCAAGGCGGGCGTCGAGTACAAGGTCGTCAAGAACAAGCTCGTCGAGCAGGCGCTGAAGGGGACCCCCCTCGAGGGCAAGCTCGGGAAGGTCCTCGCCGGCGAGACCGCCGTCGCGTTCTCGTTCGAGGATCCCTCGACGGCCGCGAAGGTCGTGCGCGACTTCCGCAAGGAAGGCGACAAGCAGGAGAAGCTCGAGGTCAAGGCCGCGGTTCTCGACAACGCCGTCATGGCTGGCGGTGACGTCGAGAAGCAGCTCGCCTCGATGCCTGGCAAGGACGAGCTCCGCGCCATGCTCCTCGCGACCCTCCAGGCGCCGGCGCAGAACCTCGTCGCGCAGCTGCAGGCCCCCCTGCAGAACCTCGTCTACGTGCTCGAGGCGCGCCGCAAGCAGCTCGAAGAGAGCAGCGGCGGCTGAGCCCGAGCGATTCGCTCGTACTCCAACTCACCGAAACGAACCAGAACATGAGATTTGCGCACCTGCTCAAGTGCGCGTGATTGCAGGGAAGAGAAGGTCAACATGGCGACGATGGATCAGCAGAAGATGGTCGATGAGCTCTCGAGCTGGACCGTGATGGAGGTTGCGAACCTCATCAAGGCGCTCGAGGAGAAGTGGGGCGTCAAGGCGGCGCCGGCGGCGGTCGCGGTCGCGGCCCCGGCGGGCGGCGGCGCGGCGGCGGCCCCCGCGGCGGAGCAGACCGAGTTCACGGTCGAGCTCACCAGCGGCGGCGACAAGAAGATCAACGTGATCAAGGTCGTTCGCGAGCTGACGGGCCTCGGCCTGGCGGACGCGAAGAACCTCGTCGAGGCCGCGCCGAAGGTCGTCAAGGAAGGCGTGTCGAAGGCCGACGCCGAGGACATGAAGAAGAAGCTCGAGGAGGCTGGCGCCAAGGTCACGCTGAAGTGACCGGGATCTGCAATCACGAGCACGGCTGAAAGGATCACGGTGCGGGGGCCGGAAGGCCCCTGCGCCGTGCTCCGTCTTTCTGACGCCCGCATCTGCGGCGCTTTCGGCTGAGTCGCTGGCTCGACCCCGCACGGGTCGCCTGACTCTGCCGCACGTTTTCTGGGGTTCTACCCCGTCCTTCGACTAGCTTCCGGGCTCCCGAACCAAGACGCATAGAGGTACGTTCCGATGGCCTCGACCTCGCAGATTCAGACCAACTTCCGGATTCGGCACAGCTTCGCGAAGATCAGTCAGATCATCGGCATCCCGAATCTGATCGACATCCAGAAGCGGTCGTACGAGAAGTTCCTCCAGGCGAACGTTCCTCCCAACCGGCGCGAAGACATCGGCCTGCAGGGCGTCTTCCGCAGCGTCTTCCCGATCCGTGACTTCAACGGCACGAGCGAGCTCGTGTTCGTCGGATACACGCTCGAGCGTCCCAAGTACGACGTGGACGAGTGCGTGCAGCGCGGCATGACCTACGCCGCGCCGATCAAGGTCACGATCCAGCTGATCATCTACGACTCGCAGAGCGAAGGCTCGGAGCGGACCGTCCGCGACATCAAGGAGCAGGAGGTCTACTTCGGCGAGATCCCGCTGATGACCGAGAACGGTACGTTCATCATCAACGGGACCGAGCGCGTCGTCGTCAGCCAGCTGCACCGCTCGCCCGGCGTGTTCTTCGACCACGACAAGGGCAAGACGCACTCGAGCGGCAAGCTGCTCTACCAGGCGCGCGTGATCCCCTACCGCGGCTCGTGGCTCGACTTCGAGTTCGATCCGAAGGACCTCATCTACGTCCGCATCGATCGCCGCCGCAAGCTGCACGCGACCGTGCTGCTCAAGGCGCTCGGCTACTCGACGCAGGATCTGCTCAAGTTCTATTACGACACCGAGACGATCTTCCTCGAGAAGGGCGGCAAGTACGCGCGCTCGATCGAGTTCGATCTCCTCCCCGGTCAGCGCGCCACCCGCGACATCAAGGTCGAGGGCGACGTGATCGTGCGCAAGAACCGCAAGTTCACGCGCGCCGCGATCCGCAAGCTGAAGGACGCGGGCCTCGATCGCCTTCCGCTCGATCTCCCCGAGGTCGTCGGCAAGGTCAGCGCCGAGGACGTGATCGACGAGGAGACCGGCGAGGTCCTTCTCGGCGTCAACGAAGAGGTCACCGAGGAGAAGCTCGAGCGCCTTCGCGAGGCGAAGATCGAGAGCTTCAAGATCCTCTTCATCGACGGCCTCAACGTCGGCTCGTACCTCCGCGACACGCTCAACGCGGACAAGATCACCACGCAGGACGAGGCGATCCTCGAGATCTACCGCCGCCTGCGCCCGGGCGATCCGCCGACGCTCGAGACGGCGAAGACCCTCTTCAACAACTTGTTCTTCAACCCGGAGCGCTACGACCTCTCGAAGGTCGGCCGCCTGAAGCTGAACTACAAGTTCTACAAGGAAGAGGATCCGGCTCGCCCGCAGCTCGAGGTCAGCGTCCTGACGACGCTCGACATCCTGCACACGGTCAAGCACCTCATCGAGCTGAAGAACGGCCGCGGCTCGGTCGACGACATCGACCACCTCGGCAACCGTCGCGTGCGCGCGGTCGGCGAGCTCATGGAGAACCAGTACCGCATCGGCCTGGTTCGCATGGAGCGCGCGATCAAGGAGCGCATGAGCATGTCTCAGGAGATCGAGACGCTCATGCCGCACGACCTGATCAACGCGAAGCCCGTCTCCGCGGTGGTCAAGGAGTACTTCGGCAGCTCGCAGCTCTCGCAGTTCATGGATCAGACGAACCCGCTCTCCGAGGTGACGCACAAGCGTCGTCTCTCGGCGCTCGGGCCCGGCGGTCTGACCCGTGAGCGTGCGGGCTTCGAGGTCCGCGACGTCCACCCGACGCACTACGGTCGTATCTGCCCGATCGAGACGCCGGAAGGTCCGAACATCGGCCTCATCGCGTCGCTCTCGACGTTCGCGCGCGTGAACGAGTACGGCTTCGTCGAGACGCCGTACCGCAAGGTCGAGAACGGCCAGGTCGCCAAGGAAGTGCGGTGGTTCTCCGCCCTCGAGGAGGAAGGCCACTACATCGCCCAGGCGAACGCGAAGACCGACAAGGACGGCATGCTCAACGCGGGCCTCGTCCCCGCTCGCTACAACGGCGAGTCGGTGATGGTGCCGCACGACCAGATCACGCTGATGGACGTCAGTCCGAATCAGCTCGTCTCGGTCGCCGCGTCGATGATTCCGTTCCTCGAGCACGACGACGCGAACCGCGCCCTCATGGGCTCGAACATGCAGCGTCAGGCGGTGCCGCTGGTCCGCTGTGACGCGCCGATCGTCGGGACCGGCCTCGAGGGCAAGGTCGCGCGCGACTCGGGCGTGTGCATCCTCGCGAAGCGCGATGGCATCGTCGACTCGGTCGACGCGACGCGTATCGTCGTGAAGGCCGAGGGCGAGGCGGGCGCGTTCCCCGACATCTATCGTCTGGGCAAGTTCGCGCGCAGCAATCAGTCGACGTCGTACACGCAGAAGCCGGTGGTTCGCCCCGGTGAGCGCGTGAAGGCGGGCGACGTGATCGCCGACGGTCCGAGCTGCGATGTCGGCGAGCTCGCGCTCGGCCGCAACGTGGTCGTCGCGTTCATGCCGTGGGGTGGATACAACTTCGAAGATTCGATCCTGATCTCGGAGCGAATCGCGAAGGAAGACATCTACACCTCGGTGCACATCGAGGAGTTCGAGTGCGTCGCGCGCGACACGAAGCTCGGCAAGGAAGAGATCACGCGCGACATCCCGAACGTCGGTGAGGACGCCCTCAAGGACCTCGACGACTCGGGCATCGTGCGCATCGGCGCCGAGGTGAAGAGCGGCGACATCCTCGTCGGCAAGATCACGCCGAAGGGCGAGACGCAGCTCTCGCCCGAGGAAAAGCTCCTCCGCGCGATCTTCGGTGAGAAGGCGGGCGACGTGCGCGACACGTCGCTGCGCGTCCCGCCGGGCGTCGGTGGCGTCGTGATCAACGCGCGCGTCTTCTCCCGCAAGGGCACCGAGAAGGACGACCGCGCGAAGGAGATCGAGGACGCCGAGCGCGCGAAGCTCGAGAAGGACATGGCGGACGAGCAGAAGATCATCCGCGAGTCCGCTTACAACCGCGTCAAGAAGCTCCTCACGGGTCGCACCACGCAGTCGAAGCTCGTCGACGAGAAGGGCAAGGTCCTCCTCGCGAAGGGCGCCGAGATCACTGCGGAGATGCTCGACCCGATCCCGCGCAAGTATTGGAAGGACATCGAGATCGACAAGGGCCAGGAGAAGGTCCAGGCGATCCTCGAGGAGCTCAACGAGCAGGTCGGCGCGATCGAGAGCCTCTTCCAGGAGAAGATCGGCAAGCTCTCGAAGGGCGACGAGCTGCCGCCGGGCGTCATCAAGATGGTGAAGGTCTACATCGCCATCAAGAGGAAGCTCCAGGTCGGCGACAAGATGGCGGGTCGACACGGCAACAAGGGTGTCGTGTCGCGCATCCTCCCCGAGGAGGACCTGCCGTACCTGCCGGACGGCACGCCGGTGGACGTCGTGCTCAACCCGCTCGGCGTCCCGAGCCGCATGAACGTCGGTCAGATCCTCGAAGTCCACCTCGGGTGGGCGGGCCTGCTGCTCGGTCGGCAGATCCAGGAGCTGATCGCCGAGAAGAAGCTCGGCGGCGACGGGCTGCGCAAGCACCTGCAGGCGATCTTCAAGCGCGGTGAGACCCGCGCGCTGATCGACGAGCTCAAGACCGAAGAGCTCGTGTCCTTCGCGGAGAAGTACAAGAACGGCTTCAAGCTCGCGTCGCCCGTCTTCGACGGCGCGCACGAGAGCGAGATCAAGGGCCTGCTGCAGCTGGTGCAGGACACGGCGAAGGAGCACGAGCAGCGCTCGTCGCTCTATCACGTGTCGGCTCGCACCAGCGGTCAGACGGTGCTCTTCGACGGTCGCACCGGTGAAGCGTTCCACCGCGATGTCACGGTGGGCGTGATGTACATCCTGAAGCTGCACCACCTCGTGGACGACAAGATCCACGCGCGCAGCATCGGGCCGTACTCGCTGGTCACCCAGCAGCCCCTCGGCGGCAAGGCGCAGTTCGGTGGTCAGCGCCTCGGCGAGATGGAGGTCTGGGCGATGGAGGCCTACGGCGCCGCATACGCGCTGCAGGAGTTCCTCACCGTCAAGTCCGACGACGTGCAGGGCCGCACTCGGATGTACGAGTCCATCGTGAAGGGCGAGTACATCCTCGACGCGGGTCTGCCGGAGAGCTTCAACGTCCTGATGAAGGAGCTCCAGGCCCTCTGTCTCAACGTCGAGTTGATCGAGGGCCCGGGGGGCACGCCGCGCAAGAGCGATGACGTGCTGGTTGCCGAGGAGGAGTGAGGTAGACGATGAAGGACATTTTCTCGTTCTTCGAGAAGCCGAAGGATCCGCTCTCGTTCTCGGCGATTCGTATCTCGCTCGCTTCGCCTGAGAAGATCCGCGAGTGGTCGCACGGCGAGGTCAAGAAGCCGGAGACGATCAACTACCGCACGTTCAAGCCGGAGCGGGACGGGCTCTTCTGCGCGAAGATCTTCGGTCCCGTGAAGGACTACGAGTGCATCTGCGGCAAGTACAAGCGCATGAAGCACCGTGGAATCGTGTGCGAGAAGTGCGGCGTCGAGGTGATTCAGTCGAAGGTGCGTCGTGAGCGCCTCGGCCACATCACGCTCGCGACGCCCGTCGCGCACATCTGGTTCCTGAAGTCGCTGCCTTCGCGAATCGGCGCGATCCTCGACATCACGCTCAAGGATCTCGAGCGCATCCTGTACTGCGAGAGCTACGTCGTTCTCGACAAGGGCGACACGCCCCTCGAGAAGGGCGAGATCCTCTCGGAGGAGCGCCACCAGGAGCTCCTCGACGAGTACGGCGACGACCGCTTCAAGGCTGGCATGGGCGGCGAGGCGATCCTCGAGCTCCTCAAGGAGATCGACGTCCACGCGATGGCCGAGCAGCTCCGCTCCGAGATGAAGGAGTCGAGCAGCGAGGCGAAGCGGAAGAAGTACGCCAAGCGCCTGAAGGTCATCGAGGCCTTCAAGGAGAGTGGCAATCGTCCCGAGTGGATGATGCTGACGGTGATTCCGGTGCTCCCGCCGGATCTCCGCCCGCTCGTTCCGCTCGACGGCGGTCGATTCGCGACGTCGGATCTCAACGATCTCTATCGTCGTGTCATCAACCGCAACAACCGCCTGAAGCGCCTCATCGAGCTGAACGCGCCGGAGATCATCATCCGGAACGAGCGGCGCATGCTTCAGGAGGCGGTCGACGCGCTGTTCGACAACGGCCGTCGCGGCAAGACGATCACCGGCCCGAACAAGCGCCCGCTCAAGTCGCTCAGCGACATGCTGAAGGGCAAGCAGGGCCGCTTCCGCCAGAACCTGCTCGGCAAGCGCGTCGACTACTCCGGTCGTTCGGTCATCGTCGTCGGTCCCAGCCTGCGCCTTCACCAGTGCGGTCTGCCGAAGAAGATGGCGCTCGAGCTCTTCAAGCCGTTCATCTACAACAAGCTCGAAGAGCGCGGCTACGTCACGACGATCAAGAGCGCGAAGAAGCTCGTCGAGAAGGAGAAGCCGGAGGTCTGGGACATCCTCGAGGAGGTCATCACCGAGCACCCGGTGATGCTGAACCGAGCCCCCACCCTTCACCGTCTCGGCATCCAGGCGTTCGAGCCGGTGCTGATCGAGGGCAAGGCGATCCAGCTGCACCCCCTCGTCTGCGTCGCGTTCAACGCGGACTTCGACGGCGATCAGATGGCGGTCCACGTGCCGCTCTCGATCGAGGCGCAGATGGAAGCGCGCGTGCTCATGATGAGCACGAACAACATCCTCTCGCCCGCGAACGGCCGCCCGATCATCAACCCGACGCAGGACATCGTCCTCGGGCTCTACTACATGACGCGGCAGCGTCCTTTCGCGCGCGGCGAGTACGTCGACGGCAGCGAGAAGACGGGCAACTTCCGCGGCATCTACGCGTCGCCCGACGAAGTGCGCATGGCGTACGACGCGGGTGAGATCGAGCTGCACGCGCGCATCAAGTGCCGCGTGGACGGCAAGCTCGCGGACACGACCGTGGGTCGCGTCCTCGTGAGCGAGGTGCTGCCCGACAAGCTCGAGTTCTCGCTGATGAACCGCGTGCTCACGAAGAAGGCGCTCACCGAGGTGATCGACGCCTGCTATCGCGCGCACCAGAACAAGGCGACGGTTCTCCTCGCGGACCGCATGCGCAGCCTCGGCTTCGAGATGGCGGCCCAGTCGGGCGTGTCGGTCTGCATGGACGACATGCTGATCCCGCCGTCGAAGAAGACGATCCTCGAGCAGTCGCAGGCCGACGTCGAAACCGTCATCGAGCAGTATCAGGAAGGCCTGATCACCGACGGTGAGCGGTACAACAAGATCGTCGACATCTGGGCCGCTGCGTCGGACCAGGTCGCGCGCGATCTGATCGAGGGCATCAGCCGCGAGGTCATCGTCAGCAAGGATGGCGAGAAGAAGGAGACTGCCTCCTTCAATCCCATCTTCATGATGGCGGACTCCGGCGCGCGTGGCTCGAACCAGCAGATTCGTCAGCTGGCCGGCATGCGCGGCCTGATGGCGAAGCCGAGCGGCGAGATCATCGAGACGCCGATCACCGCGAATTTCCGCGAGGGTCTGACCGTTCTCCAGTACTTCATCTCGACGCACGGCGCGCGTAAGGGCCTCGCCGACACCGCGCTCAAGACCGCGAACTCCGGCTACCTCACGCGTCGTCTCGTCGACGTCGCGCAGGACGCCGTGGTCACGGAGCACGACTGCGGAACGATCGACGGCATCGAGATCGCGAAGCTCGAAGAGGGCGGCGAGATCGTGCAGGGCCTCGGCGAGCGCATCCTCGGCCGTACGGCGCTCGAGGACATCTTCGATCCGCGTGACGAGGACCGTGTGGTCGTCGCCGCCGGCGAGGAGATCGACGAGGCGAAGGTCGGCGAGATCGAAGAGGCGGGCATCGAGAGCGTGCGCATCCGTTCGGTGCTCACGTGCGCGACCCGTCGCGGCATCTGCGCCCTCTGCTACGGCCGTGACCTCGCGCGCGGTTACCGCGTGAACACGGGCGAAGCGGTCGGCGTCATCGCGGCGCAGTCGATCGGTGAGCCGGGCACGCAGCTCACGATGCGCACCTTCCACATCGGTGGTGCGGCGGCGCGCGGCAAGATCGAGCAGTCGGCGATCGAGAACCGCTTCGAGGGCCGGGTCAAGCTCGAGAAGGTCAACACGGTGACGAAGAAGGACGGAACGGTGGTGGTGATGAACCGCCACGGCGTCCTGAAGATCGTCGACGAGTCGGGCCGCGAGAAGGAGACCTACAACCTCGTGTACGGCGCCTTCCTGAAGGTGCCGGAGGGCACGTTCGTCCAGAAGGGCACGACCCTCGCGGACTGGGATCCCTACGCGATCCCGATCCTCACCGAGGTCTCCGGCATCGTGAAGTACGGCGACATCATCGATGGCGTCACGATGGAGGAGAAGCTCAACGAGGTGACCGGCCTCTCGCAGCGCGTGGTCATCGAGTCGCGCGATGCGTCGGCGCGCCCGCGCCTGTCGATCAAGGACGAGAGCGGCGAGACGAAGAAGACGGGCGTGGGTGAGAACCTCGCGCGTTACTTCCTCCCGGTCGGCTCGAACATCATCCCGGCGGACGGGACCGAGGTCGACGCGGGCGACATCCTCGCGAAGATCCCGCGCGAGACCACGAAGACCAAGGACATCACGGGCGGTCTGCCGCGCGTGGCCGAGCTCTTCGAGGCCCGCAAGCCGAAGGATCACGCGATCGTCGCGGAGATCGACGGCACGGTCACGTTCGGCAAGGACACCAAGGGCAAGCGCAAGGTCCTCGTGCAGCCCGAGTCGGGCGACGCGAAGGAGTACCTGATCGCGAAGGGCAAGCACCTCACCGTCAAGGAAGGTGACTACGTCCGCGCCGGCGAGCCGCTGATGGACGGCCCCGCCAACCCGCACGACATCCTGAAGATCAAGGGCGAGAAGGAGCTCGCGGCCTGGCTGGTGAACGAGATCCAGCAGGTCTACCGGCTCCAGGGCGTCGGCATCAACGACAAGCACATCGAGACGATCGTGCGGATGATGCTGCGCCGCGTCCGAGTGAAGGAGCCGGGCGACACCAACTTCCTGATGGACGAGCAGGTCGAGAAGGCCGTGTTCGAGCGCGAGAACGAGAAGGTCCTCGCGCGTGGCGGAGCCCCCGCGATCGCCGAGCCGCTGCTGCTCGGCATCACGAAGGCCTCGCTGAGCACCGAGAGCTTCATCTCGGCGAGCTCGTTCCAGGAGACCACGAAGGTCCTCACCGAGGCGGCGATCAACGGCAAGGTCGACGAGCTCCGCGGCCTGAAGGAGAACGTCATCATGGGACGCCTCCTGCCGGCCGGTACGGGCCTCTCGGCGTACAAGCGCCTCGACATGATCGTCGAGGACGGGTCGGCGGCGAGCGACTATTCGCCCGCGGACGACCTGATGGCGGCGGCCTCCGAAGAGGAGTGAGCGCCTGACCCGACACCCTCGCCGAGGGTGCCAGTCGCACGTGAAGAGGGTCGCGAGCCGATGGGCTCGCGGCCCTTTTCGCTTTGGTGCGCTATGAGCGCGGGATGGAAGGTCCCGTGTACTCGGTGCGCACCGAGCGGCTCTTGGTGCGCGGATACGAGCCCACCGATGCTGCCGCGTCGGGCGAGCTCCTGAAGGCGAACCTCGAGCACCTCGCGCGATGGATGCCGTGGGCCACGATGGAGGCGACCACCATCGACTCGCGGCTCGCGTGGATTCGTCGTGCCCGTGCGGACCTCGACCGCCCGGCGAGTGATCTCGTGTACGGGATCTTCGACGGGAGCTCGGGCGAGCTGATGGGCGGCATCGGGCTCCATGCGCGCGTCGGCCCGCAGGCATTGGAGATCGGCTATTGGATCTCGGTCGCGCACGAGGGCCGCGGGTACGTGACCGAGGCGGCGGGCGCGCTCACGCGCGTCGCGTTCGACGTGCATCGCGTGGCGCGCGTCGAGATCCACTGCGATCCGCGCAACGTGCGGAGCGCAGCGGTGCCGAGGCGGCTCGGGTACACGCACGACGCGACGCTCCGCCGGCGTGCGCTCGATCCGCGGGGGCGAGAGTGCGACCGGATGATCTGGTCGCTCTTCGCCGACGAGCTCGGCGCGAGCGCAGCGACGAAGGTGCGATACGAGGCGTTCGACGCGCTCGGGCGGTCGGTCGCGCGCGGCTGAGATGTCACGCCACGAAGTGCTGGCACGTCATCCAGGTAGAGCCCATCCTCGGGCCGATTTCGACGAGGTGTCGCCGTGCAGGCCGTATCGCTCCGCGCTCGTTCGCTCTCGACCTCGCTCTTCCTCAAGACGCTGCTCGCGCTGAGCGGCGCGGGGTGGTTCTTCTTCCTGATCAACCACCTCTACTCGAACCTGCACATGTTCCTCGGGCGCGACTCGTTCAACGCGTACTACGACGCGCTGAAGGAGAGCCCCGCGATGCTCTGGGGCATCCGCGGCGTGCTGATCGCGGGCATCGTGGTGCACGTCGGGACGTCGATCGTGATCACGCGACGGAGCCTCGAGTCGCGCCCGCAGCGCTATCACGTGAAGAAGGACGTGGTGACGTCGTACGCGGCGCGGACGATGCGCTGGACTGGCCCGCTCGTCGGGCTCTACCTCGTCTACCACATCCTCCATCTGACGGTCGGCGCGGCGATGCCCGCGGGGCTCGCGCACGATCCGCACGACTACTACGGCAACGTGGTGCGCAGCTTCCAGGTGCCGTGGGTCGCGGCGTTCTACGTGATCGCGAACGGCGCGCTGACGGTCCATCTCGCGCACGGCGCGTCGAGCTTGTTCCAGACGCTCGGGCTCGTGGATCCGCAGGTCGACAAGACGCGCAACGTGGTGGCGATCGCGCTCGCGGTGCTGGTGTGCGCGGGCTTCGCGTCGATGCCGATCGCGGTGTGGGCCGGCGTGCTGGTGCCTTGATCCGGCGTCGGGGCTCCGCCGTCGGCTCCCGCTGACACCGCACGCCGCTTCGACGATCGCCGGAGCGTTCCCGCCTTCGGGTCAGCGCCACGCTTCGGCGCACGAGCGCGAACGGCCCGGTGCGAGAACGCACCGGGCCGTCCATCTGCATCACGTGGCGCGAGACGCGATCAGGTCCCGGTCCAGGTGATCTCCTCCGCCGTGAAGTTCAGGAAGAACCAGAACCCACGCGTCGTGCCGTTCATGTCGGCGTCGTCCTCGTTGGTGCCGCCGCCGACGTTGCACGCGTCGGCGACGCCGCTGACGGTGCGGTTGCCCGCCTGCAGGTGCTCGTAGAGCGGATCGCCGCCGACCAGCGGCAGGTCGGCCGGCAGCGCTGCGGTGAGCGCGTCCGCCTCGGTGAGGAAGCCGCGGACCACGCCGTTCACGAGCCGGCGCGAGCCGACCGCGGTGCCGTCGTAGGCCGCCGAGAGCGTCGCGTCCCGGAGCGGGACGAGGATGCCGCCGATGTCGATCGTCAGCGTCTCTGCGTCGCTGATGAAGCAAGGCCCGCTGACCGTGTTGACCGTGGGATACGCCGCCGGCGTGCCCGCGCGCGTGTTCACCTCGGACGCGATCGGCGTGAAGCAGGTGCCCGTCGAGCGGTTCGTCACGCTCGACATCGCGACGCTCGGCGCGGTGGCCGCCGGACCGCACGAGTCGGGCGTCGGCGACTGGTTGCACTCCGCGTTCAAGTGGAAGTCCGCGGGCGTCGTGGCGGTGCCCGGCGCGTAGGGCCGGAAGATCGGGACGAGGTGCAGCGAGTACTCGCCGCCCGTCGTCGTCGTCGGGTTGAGCGCCTGCGCGAGCATCGTGTTCACGCCGTCGGCCGCGCACCCGCCGAAGACGCTGGCACAGTTGACGGTGATGTCCTGGCAGCCGCCGAGCGGGACGTCGACGATCACGCGCGGCGAGATCAGCGTCAGCGAGGTGATGCGGAACCCGGTGGGCGGCATCGACATCTCGATCGTGCAGGTCGCGCTGCAGCCGTCGCCGCCTGCCGTGTTGCCATCGTCGCACTGCTCGACGGGGCTCGACATCGCGTCGACGTAGCCGTCGCCGCACGCCGACGCGACGCACACGCTCGAGCGACAGATGTCGCGCGTCGACGCGTTGGCGTCGCGGTCGCAGGTGGTGCCGGTCGCCGCAGGCGTGCCCGCGCCGCATCGGCTTCCGAGCGTGCTCGGCGACGTGCAGACCTCGGCGCCGTTGCAGACGTTGCCGTCGGAGCAGTCGGCGGCGCCCGCGCAGGTCCAGGTGCAGTCGTTGTCGCAGCCGTCGGCGTTCGCGGTGTTTCCGTCGTCGCACTGCTCGCCCGTGCTGACGATCATGTCGCCGCAGCGGCGGGCGACGCAGGCGCCGCCGACGCAGATGTTCGTCCCGCCGCAGCTCGCGCCGTTCGCCGGCGCCGTGCCGGGGCCGCAGCGGCTCGCGAGCGATCCGCCGGCCGTGCAGACCTCGACACCGTTGCACGCGTTGCCGTCGCCGCAGTCCGCCACCGCCGTCGCGGCGGTGCAGGTCCAGCGGCAGTCGGCGTCGCAGCCGTCGCCGTTGCTCGTGTTGCCGTCGTCGCACTGCTCGGCGCCGCTCACCACGCCGTCACCGCAGCCCGCCGTGGTGCAGGCGCCGCCGATGCAAATCTGCCCGCCGCCGCACGACGTGCCGTTGGAGGCGGGCGAGCCCGCCGCGCAGCGGCTCGCGACGCTGCCGGCGTTCATGCAGACCTCGGGGCCGTTGCACACCGCGCCGTCGCTGCAGTCCGCCGCGCTCGAGCACGTGAACGTGCAGTCGTTCTCGCAGCCGTCGCCGCTCACGGTGTTGACGTCGTCGCACTGCTCTCCGCGCGAGGCGTCGGTGAAGCCGTCGCCGCACGCGCTCGCGACGCAGCCGCCGGTCAGGCAGATCTGGCCGGTGCCACAGGCGGCGCCGTCGGGCGCGGGGCTCGCCGCGGGCGCGCAGGCGCTGGTCGTGGTGCCCGGCGCGCTGCAGACCTCGGCGCCGTTGCAGACCGCGCCGTCGTCGCAGTCGGCGTCGCTCGAGCAGGTGAACGTGCAATCGAGCTGGCACCCGTCGGTCTCGACGTCGTTGCCGTCGTCGCACGCCTCGCCCGCGTCCACGCGGCCGTTGCCGCAGCGCTCCTGCTGGCACGACGCGTTGCAACCGTCGCCGTCGGCGTCGTTCCCGTCGTCGCACTCCTCGGCGCCATCGAGATCGCCGTTGCCGCAGAGGAAGCTCGTGAGGCAGTCCGCGCTGCACTCGTCGCCATCCTCGGTGTTGCCGTCGTCGCAGATCTCGCCGGCGCCGAGGTCGACGATGGCGTTGCCGCACGACTCGTCCGAGCTGCACGACGCGCTGCATCCGTCGCCGTTGGCGGTGTTCCCGTCGTCGCAGACCTCGTCGCTGCTGGCGCCGTCGGCGGTGGTGTCCACGACGCCGTTGCCGCAGCGGTAGTCCGATGCGCAGTCGCCGCGGCAGGTGTCGCCGTCGGCGGTGTTGCCGTCGTCGCAGACCTCGTCGGCGGCCTCGTCGAGGACGCCGTTGCCGCACGTCTCGTCGCTCCGACAGTCGGCGCTGCACCCGTCGCCGTCGGTGGTGTTCCCGTCGTCGCAGATCTCGCCGTCGCCCATCTGCACCGTGCCGTCGCCGCAGCGGGTCTCGGACGGCCCCGCGTCGGTCCCGACCTGTGCGTCGACACCGGTCGACGCGTCGCCCGGATCTCCGTCGTCGTCACCGCACGCCGCTGTACCGAGCGCCAGCGCGAGCACGAGGGCACCTACCGCTCTCCATCGCCTTCTCATCACGACCCCCTTCCCCCTGCCAAAGAGCAAGCTGCGCAGCGAGCGTACACGGGGTCGAAATCGAACTGAAATCGGGTCAATGACCTGGGGTCATTTGCCCCCGTTCTGAATGACGGTTCAGTCGGTGATAGGCTCGCCCCGCCATGACCTATCTGTTCGAGACCGAGGAGCACGCGGCGCTGCGCGCGCAGGTCCGTCGCTGGGCCCAGAACGAGATCGCGCCGCACGCGGATCGCTGGGAAGAAGACGAGGAATTCCCGGTCGAGCTCTACCGCCGAGCCGGCGGCGCGGGCGTGCTCGGCACCGGCTATCCCGAGGCGGTCGGCGGGAGCGGCGGCGACGTGACGCACGTGGTCGTCGCAGCCGAGGAGATGATCCTCGCCGGGCGAAGCGTGGGCACGACCGTCGGGCTCGGCTCGCACGGCATCGCGCTGCCGCCGATCCTGCACTCGGGCACCGACGCGCAGAAGCAGCGGTTCGTCGCGCCGACGCTGCGCGGCGAGCTGATCTCGGCGCTCGCGATCACCGAGCCCGGCGGCGGCAGTGACGTCGCATCGCTGCGGACGCGTGCGGTGCGCGATGGGGACCACTACGTCGTGAACGGGAGCAAGACGTTCATCACGTCGGGCGCGCGCGCCGACTTCGTGACCGCCGCAGTGCGCACCGGTGGGCCCGGGCACGGCGGCGTGTCCCTGCTGATCATCGAGTCGCGCACGCCGGGCTTCCACGTCTCGAAGAAGCTCAAGAAGACCGGCTGGTGGGCGAGCGACACCGCCGAGCTGACGTTCGAGGACTGCCGCGTTCCCGCCGAGAACCTCGTCGGGATCGAGAACGCAGGGTTCATCTCGATCATGATGAACTTCGCGCAAGAGCGGCTCTTGCTCGCGTCGCAGTGCGTCGCGATCTCGGAGCTCGCGTATCGAGAGTCGATTCGATATGCGAAGGAGCGAGTCGCGTTCGGCAAGTCGATCTCCGGATTCCAGGTGATCCGGCACAAGCTCGCCGACATGGCGTCGCGCATCGCGGCGGCGCGCGCGCTCACCGGCGAGCTCGCGGTGCGTCACGCGAAGGGCGAGCAGGTTCCCGCCCTCGCGGCGATGGCGAAGAACGTCGCGACCGACGCGTGCTCGTTCGTGTGCGACCAGGCCGTGCAGATCCACGGCGGAATGGGCTACATGCGCGAGGTGCTCGTCGAGCGCCTCTATCGCGATGCGCGCCTCTATCCGATCGGCGGCGGCACTCGAGAGATCATGAACGAGATCATCTCGAAGGCCGAGGGCTACTGAGTCAGCTGCGGATGATGTCGAGGACCGCGGGCTTCGCGCGCGGCTTCTTCGTCCCGAACGTCCACGCCGCTGCGACGCGCTGCGCGATCGGATCGGGATCAACGCCCGCGGCGAGGTGCAGCTCGGCGAGCGCCTCGCCTTTCTTCGCCTTCTCGCCGACGTGCGTCTTGATGACGATGCCGACCGCGGGATCGACCGCCTGATCGGCGCGCGTGCGGCCCGCGCCGATCGCGACGCCGGTGAGGCCGAGCTCGAGCGCGTCGATGCCGAGCACCCAGCCGCTCTTCGGCGCGTGCACGTCGACGATCTGCGCGGCGCGCGGGAGCCGCTCGGGCTCGTCGACGGTGCGCGGATCGCCGCCCTGCGCGCGCACGATCTCGCGCATCTTCGCGGCGGCGCTGCCGTCGGCGATCGACGCCTCGAGCATCTTGCGCGCCTGCGCGTTCGTCTTCGCGACGCCGCCGAGGCGCAGCATCTCCGCGCCGAGTCGCAGCGTGATCTCGAGGAGATCGGCGGGGCCGCGGCCGTGCAGGATCTCGAACGCCTCCGCCGTCTCGAGCGCGTTGCCGATCGTCCGGCCGAGCGGCGCGTCCATGCGCGTGAGGATCGCGGTGACCTGCTTGCCCGCGAGGCCCCCTACCCGCGCGAGCGACGACGCGAGCTCGCGCGCGTCCGCGAGCGACTTCATGAACGCGCCGCGGCCGACCTTCACGTCGAGCACGAGACCGTCGATGCCCTCCGCGAGCTTCTTCGAGAGGATGCTCGCGGTGATCAGCGGGATGCTCTCGACGGTGCCCGTCACGTCCCGCAGCGCGTAGAGGCGCTTGTCGGCGGGCGCGATGTCCGCGGTCTGACCGATCAGCGCGCACCCGATGTCGCGCACCTGCGCGACGAACTGCTCGGTGCTCATCGAGACCGAGAAGCCGGGGATCGCCTCGAGCTTGTCGAGCGTGCCGCCGGTGTGGCCGAGGCCGCGACCGCTCACCATCGGCACCGCGACGCCGCACGCCGCGACCATCGGCGCGAGACAGAGCGAGACCTTGTCGCCGACGCCGCCGGTCGAGTGCTTGTCGACCTTCACCGCGGGGATGTCGCTCGTGTCGACGACGAGGCCGGAGTCGCGCATCGCGAGCGTCAGCGCGACGATCTCGTCGGGATCCATGCCGCGCAGCAGGATCGCCATCGCGAGCGCGCTCATCTGGTAGTCGGCGACGGTGCCCGCGGTGAAGCCCTCGATGAGGTGCTGGATCTCGCGCGCGGAGAGCCGACCGCCTTCGCGCTTGCGCACGATGAGCTCGGGGACCGTGGGCAGTGGCTGCTCGGCAGCGACGGGCTTCGACTTCTTGGTCGTCTTCTTCTTCGCGTTCGCGCGGGACTGCATGGTGCTCGGTGTTCTCGTGACGTTCAGCGGCTGCGGCGCGGGCCGCGATCGCGATGTTTCGTGGGCTTCTGCGGGCGCGACGAGGGACGCGGTGCGCGCGAAGACGGACGCTCGCGGCGCGGCGGCTCTTCGGCGTGCGCGCGCGGGAGCTCGGTGCGGCGCCGCTCGGCGCGACGTGCTTCGGGCAAGGTCGTCGGCACCGCGACCATCTCGCGGCGCTCGATCACGACCGACTCGAGCCGCACCGTGAGCCGACCGCCGAGCGCGAAGGAGTGCCCCGAACGACGACCGACGAGGCGGATGCCGAGCCGATCGAGCTCGTAATAGTCCTCGCCGAGGCGCTCGATCGGGACGCGCGTCTCGACGAACGGGAGATCGAGCGCGACCGAGAGCCCGTGCTCGGTCACGCCGGTGATCGTGCCCTCGAACTCCTCGCCGACGCGATTCTTCATCAGCAGGCAGCGATAGAGGTTCACCGACTCGCGCTCGACCGTCATCGCGCGCCGCTCCATGCGGCTCGACTGCTGCGCTTGCTGCTGGAGCTTCTCGCGCAACGCGGCGGCCTCGATGCGCTCGCCGCGCGCGAGCGCGCGGACGACGCGATGCACCGCGAGATCGGGATAACGACGGATCGGCGACGTGAAGTGCAGATAGTCGCGCGCCGCGAGCGCGAAGTGACCGAGGTTGCGCGTGTCGTAGGTCGCCTGCTGCATCGCGCGCAAGAGCAGGAACCCGAGCGACTGCGCGTGCGGCGTGCCCGCGATGCGCTCGAGGAACTTCTGCAGCTTCTTCGGGCTCTCCGCGGCGTCTTCCTCGAGCGCGTGGCCGAACGCTTCGGCCACCGCCGCGAACGTCTCGACCTTGTGCGGATCGGGCTTGCCGTGGACGCGGAAGATCGCGGGCACCTTGCGGCGCGTGAGGTCCTCGGCGACGACCTCGTTCGCGAGGAGCATCAGGTCCTCGACGATCTCGTACGCCTCCTTGATGCCCGCGTCGCTGCGCGAGCGGATGACGTCACGCGGCTCGCCGCTCTTGTCGAGCAGCACCTTGGCCTCGGGCAGCTCGAAGCCGAGCGCGCCGCGTCGGTTGCGCAGCGCGCGCAGTCGACGCGAGATCTGGTGGAGCACCTTCAGGAGCGGCAGGTGCTGCTCCGCGCTCTCCTGTCGCGGCGCGTCCTCGGTCAGCCCGAGCGCGCGCGCGGCGCCGCCGTAGCTGATGCGCGCCTTGGAGCGCATCACGCCTTCGATGAGGCGATGCGAGAGGATCTTGCCCAGCTTGCCGAGGCGCACCTCGACGGCGAGCGTGAGGCGGTCCTCGTCGGGCACGAGCGACGCGAGGTTCGTCGAGAGCTCGGGCGGCAGCATCGGGATCGCGCGGCCCGGCAGGTAGATCGACGTGCCGCGCGTGAGCGCCTCGCGATCGATCGCGCTGCCGTCGCGCACGTAGTGCGAGACGTCGGCGATCGCGATGATCACGCGGAAGCCGTCGGGCGTCTGCTCGGCCCACACCGCGTCGTCGTGATCGCGCGCGTCCTCGGGATCGATGGTGACGAGATCGAGGTGACGCAGATCCTCGCGCTCGCGGATGTCGTGGTCCGGCACCTGCGCGGGGAAGCCGAGCGCCTCCTGGACGACGTCCTCGGGGAACTCCTCGACGACCCCCTCGCGGATCAGGATCTTCGCGATCTCGACCTCGGCCGACCCGCGCGGGCCGAGGACGCGCAGCACGCGCGCTTCCGGCACTTCTCCCGGGAACTCGGGGTACTTCGTGATCTGCGCGACGACGTCCATGCCCGGCTCGGTCTCGAGCGGGAGCGTGCCGCTCACGCGGAACACCTCGGGCAAGCGCGCGTCGTGCGTCTCGATCAGGTACACGCGGCGCGCGCGCGTGAGCCGTCCCGCGATGCGCAGCAGACCGCGGTCGACGATGCGCAGCACCTCGCCCTCGCGGCCCTTCTCGGTGCGTCGCGCGCTGACCTCGACGCGATCACCGTGCATCGCGTTCGCGAGGCTGCGCGCCGACACGAACACGTCGGGGCCGCCGTCGTCCGCCGCGACGAAGGCGAAGCCGCGCGGCGTGATCGTGAGCCACCCCGTGACCGCCGGGCCGCCCGGCGCGCGCGGCTTCTCGAAGCGCTCCGCGGCCTCCTGCTCGGCCTCGCGCTTCGCGCGCGGCTTCGTCACGAACGCCTCGGGCGGCGGCGGCGCTGCGTGCTTCCGCCCCGGGCCGACCTTGTAGCGATTGCCCGGCAGCTCCTTCGCGAGCCCGAGCTCCTTCAGGTCCTGCAGGCGATCGCGCACCTCGTCCCTCGCGCTCTTCGGCGCGCCGAGGATCTGCACGATCTCCATCACGTGCAGGCTGCGTCCGCCGCCCGCGCGCAGGGCGTTCATCACCTGCTCGCGGCCGATCGACTTCGTCGTGCTCATCGAGCCGCCGCCTCGAGCGCGTAGATGCCGCCGTCGTCGGTGCCGACGATCAGCACGCCGTCTTCGCTGATCGCCGCCGTCGAGTCCACGTCGTGGCCGAGGTTGTGGCGGTAGATCAGCGTGCCGTCGGGGGCGAGCACGTAGAGGTAGTCGTCCTGCGAGCCCACGTAGATCCTTCCCTCTGCGTCGATGCGCGCCGAAGCCCGGACGCGACCCGACGTGCGCACGCGGAAGCGCTGCGTACCGTCGGGCGCGATGCCGTGGATCGAGCGATCGTCACTCCCCACTACGATGGTCCCGTCGCGCGCGATCGCAGGTGTCGCGCGTACGTCTCCCTCGGCCTGGTAGCGCCAGCGCACGGTTCCGTCGGCGGGCGCGATGGCGAGCACCTCGCCGAGATCGTTGCCGACGTAGATCGTGCCGTCGTCGCCGATCGAAGCGCCTCCGTCGACGCTCGCGCCCGCGCGCGCCTCCCACGCGACCGCGCCGTTGCGGCGCACGGCGATCACACGGCCGTCGGTGGTCCCGACGATCACGAGGCCGCTCGGGTGGATCGCCGGCGCGGTGCGGAGCGCCTCGGCCGTGGCGACGTGCCACCGCGGATTGCCCGCACGATCGAGCGCCCACAGGCCGTCGGCCGCGACGTAGATCGTGCCGTCCTCGTCGATCGCGAGGCTCGCGTCGACGGGCGCGCCGAGCGCGCGACGCCAGCGCACCTGGCCTTGCGGCGTGAGCGCGACGACCGAGCCGTCGTGGTTGCCGACCAGGATCGTTCCGTCGCTCGCGATCGCCGCCGACGCGTAGAAGCGGTCCGCGCCCGCGTAGCGCCAGCGCAGCGAGCCGTCGGGCGCGATCGCGACGAAGCTGCGGTCGGTCGAGCCCACGTACGCCGTGCCGTCGGCGCCGAGGATCGGTGCCGCGGGAACGCGCGCGCCCGTGCGGTGGACCCAGCGCACGCGCGGCTCCGACGCGGGGCCCGCGGCCGCGGCGCGACCGGTGTGGCGCGGGCCGCCCATGAACATCGGGAGCTCGGTCGAGCGCGCGATCGGCGTGCCGGCGTCGGGCGTGATCGTCTCGATCGGCGCGCCCGCGTCGGGGCCGATCTCGCCGCCGCTCGAGAGCGCGCGGTTCCGCTCCGCGAGCTCGGTGCGCACCTCTTCTTCGAAGCGACACCGGCCCTCGTGGCAGATGCGGTCGCCGCGGCACTCGCGATCCGACATGCAGGGCCCGGGCTGCGGCATCGCGGGGCCGCACGACGCGAGCAGCGCTGCGAGCGCGGACGCGCATGGAACGAAGAGACGGCTCGGCATGGGGCGAGTTGTACGCGGGAAGAGCGGGCCGGTGGCGATGCAGCGTGGGCTCACGCGCGGATCCAGCGGTCCCTGGCCGGGCCACCTGTAGCAGAAAGTGGCGTCCGCGTCGCGCGTTCAGGGTGCGCGCTCGATCCAGCGCACACGCCCGTCCGCGATCCACGCGAGCCGCCTGCCCGAGGGCGAGACCGCGACGTCGATCGACGCGCCCTCGGGCGCGACCCACCCCGCCGGGCGCACGAATTCCGCGCGTCGCTCGGGCGCGAGCGTGATCACGACGAGCCCCGCGCTCGTCGCGTACGCGTACACGCGCGCGTCGGCGGTGGCGTGCCCGGGCGCGATCGGCGCGGGGATCGCGGCGCCCGCCTCGAGCACCACGGGATCGCCCGCGGCGCGCCCTTCGAGGTCGAGCGGCACGACGCGGAGCTCGGTGCCGCGCGCGAGCAGTACGCCCTGCGGTGCCCAGCCGAGCGCGCGCCAGCCGTCCTCGTCGGCGCGGAGCGCAGGCGTGAGGTCGGGGCACGGCGCGCCGGGCGGAGGACGACGCGGCGCGATCAGCGCGTCGTGGCGCGCACCACCGAGATCGGCGAGCGCGTCGACCGGGCCGATGACGAGCACCGTGCCCGCACATCGACGCTCGATCGCGACGAGCCGACGGCCCCCCGACGGATCGACCATCGCGAGCGAGCTCTCGGCGTCCGCGCCGCGCTGCTCTCCGCCGCTCTCGAGCGTGATCACGCGCGGTGCGCTGCCGCGCACGAGCAGACGATCCTCGGCGAGGAACGCGAGCACCGAGCGACGCGGACCGCGCTCGCGCGGGGCCTCGAGCGCCGGGCCCTCGTGGATCGTGAGCGCCGCGTTCGCGAGCCCGTCGAGCGCGCTCCGCGCAGCGTCACGCTCGCCGTCGCGCACCGAGATCTGCGACGTGGACCCGAGCCGCGACAGCGCATCGAGCGCGAGGAGCGGATCGCTCGTGCGCGCCGCGGCCTGTGCGAGCACCGCGAGCGCGCGGCCCGCGCCCGCCGAGCGCCCACACGGCACGCCCGCGGCACCGCCGATCTCGAGACGCGCGCGGCCCGGCTCGCGACAGAGCGCGTCCCAGAGCGTCAGCGCGCGCGACGCGATCGCGCGTGCGCGATCGGGATGACGCCGCAGCGCGGTGCGCGCCTCCTGAGCGAGCGCCGCGATGCGCGCCTCGGGCTCGGTCGCGTCGCGCGCGAGGCCCGCCGGTCGATCGAGGAACGCCAGCGACACGTCGGCCGCGGCCTCGACGCCCTCGGCGCGCAGCGCGACGTCCGCGACGAGATCCGCGTGCCCGTCTCCGTCACGATCCTCGATGCGCAGCGCCAGCGACTCCGCGGGCGCGACGTCGACTGCGCGCGCGCGCAGCACGAAGCGCTCGAGCACGCGCGGGCGCGCTTCGGCAGCGATCGCGATGACGTGCAGCACGCGCGGCGCGTCGCCCGACGCGCATGTCGCGTCGGCCTCGGCGGCCAGGCGGTCGTCCGAGAGCGCGCGCAGCGTCGCACGATCGATCGTGCACCCGCTCGCGAGCGCCGGCGTGGTCGCGAGCTCGATCGGCGCGGCGAACGCGGCGCCGTCGCGCGATGCGAAGAGCACGCGCGGTCCGTGCGCGCCGGTCCCACCGGTCACCAACACGACGTCGCGATCGCCGTCGCGGTCGAGATCGATCGCGCCGAGCGCGCGCAGGCTCTCGCCCTCGATCGCGATCGACGCGCCCTCGACCTCCACCTGCGCGGTGCCGTCGGGCAGCTCGCGGGTGACCATCGACGCACGCGCCGGTGCGTCGGGGCGCGCCTGCGTCTCGCCCGGGCCCTCGGTCCGCGCGCGACCCGCGCTCCCGCCGTCGAGCCCGAACGGCACGGGCCCTCCCCGCTCGCACGAATCGCAGGCGACGAGCGCGAGCGACACGATCACGAAGGTCGCGAGCGAGACATTGGGTGCGCGTCCGATCATCGCTGCCCGCTCATACCACGACGCCCGCGCCGCTCCGCCCACTCGTCGATCGGGTGAGCACGGCGAATCGGACTGCCACGCTCCGCACCGCGCGTTTCGTGAGAGGATGCGCGCGCTCCGCGTGGGAGCGGCAGGGAGGGGACTGCGATGGGCTCGAGACTCGCTTCGTGGAACGTGGTGCGCGTCGCGCTCGCGCTGAGCGTCGTGGGCTGCGGCGGAGGCGACGACGCGCCCGCCGATCCGGACGCGGGCACGAGCGCTCTTCCATTGCTGAGCACCGGCACGCAGCTGAACCCGACGGAGGGCGTCGCGGACTACGCGTGCAACGGGACCGCGAGCCGGCCCACCGCGGGCGAGCCCGTGAGCACGCGATTCGAGCTCCGCGACTTCCAGACCGGCACGGCGGTCGGCGACGCGCGATTCTGGCTGTTCCGCGACAACGTGGTGCGCGACGCGTGCGCCGCGCCCGAGTGCGAGGAGATCACGACGAGCGCCGACGGCAACGCGACCGTCACGCTGCCGGCGAACGGCTGGTACGCATACCGCGTCTTCCCGCGCGAAGGCGCGACGCCGCCGACGACGGTGATCGACTCGATGCAGTACAACGAGCCCGCGCCCGCTGCCGCCGACTCCTCGGTGACCGGCAATGCGGTGTCGCACGGCTCGCTCGACCTCATTCCGGCGGTGCTCGACATCGAGCGCGTGCCGCGCACCGCGATGCTCGCGGGCATCGTGCTCGACTGCGACGGCACCCCGGTGTACGGCGCGGAGATCCGCGCGTACTCCGGCGCGACGCGCATCGACGAAGGACAGCGCCCCACCGATCCTCGTTATCGCTACTTCGACGGCGACTCGTTCCCGGCCGGCACGGGCACGTTCACGCACGCCGACGGGCTCTACGTCGCGATCCAGATCCCGGTGCCCGCGGCCGCCGAGGACGTGCTGCGCATCGAAGCGTGGGGCCGCCCGACCGAAGGACCGCCGGTGCGCATCGGATGCGAGGCCGTGCGCGTGCTCGCCGACGCGGTGACGATCGTCAACCTCGGCCCGCTGCGCAGCGACTACGGCGCTGGCCATCCGTGCGCCGCGGAGTGATCGCCGACGAAACACACTGAATCAGCGTTCAGGCTCGATCCATCGAGAGCCTATCGTGCGTGCCAATCGCACGTCGGCCCTTCTCGATCGGCGTCCCTTCGTGTTCAATGGGCCCGCCGCGTTTCATTCGTGTGTCGTGCGCGCTCTCGGTGGATGGGGAGAGCGAGCGCGTCACTGCTGCTTCAAAGACCCGTGGAGAGTCCGGGAGGAACGATGCAACGATTCCGGTCCACGCTCGCGATCGTGCTGCTGCTCGCGTGCGGGACGATTCCATCGCTCGCGAGCGCTCAGCAGACAGACGTCGAGACCGAGGCGGGTACAGTCCAACCCGTCGAGACCCAGGATGTTCCGGGCGAGGGCGAGACCGTCTCCGGCGAAGCGCCGGTCGGGCCCGAGGAAGCGCAGACACCTCCGCCGCCGCCTCCTCCGCCCCCTCCGCCGCCGCCTCCTCCTCCACCCCCTCCGCCGGCCAGCGGTGGCGGCGGTGAGGACGCGCCCGGCGGCGACATCCCGATCGACTTCCAGCTGCACGGCTACTACCGCGCGCGCCTCGCGGTGATCGACAGCCTGCCGATCCCGAACCCCGATCCGACGATCGGTGCGTTCCGCGACGGCGCGACCGACGTGGCGTTCGGGTTCATGCGCCTGCGCCTCGATCCCGCGATCGTGTTCGGCTCGAACCGCGCCCAGCCGGTCGCCGCGCTGCGTGCGCAGTTCGACATCCTCGACAACGTCGTGTTCGGCGACAACGCGCGCCTCAACGGCACGCCGATCTTCGCGAACGACCCGAGCAACACGAGCCTCTTGTCCGGCTTCAATTGGAGCCAGGACATCAATCCGATCTTCGTCCGCCGGCTCTGGCTCGAGTTCATGACGCCCGTCGGTCAGATCCGAATCGGTCGTCAGCCCTCGCAGGGCGGCATGGGCCTGCTGTTCAACGACGGCAACGACTTCCGCAACGACTTCGGCGACGCGCTCAGCGGCACGACGTTCGACCGCGTCCTCTTCGCGACGCGCCCGCTGACGATCATCAACACGCTGGCGCGCGGCGACAGCCGGCAGACGCCGCTCGTGTTCGCCGTCGCGTACGACTGGCTCGTCGAGGATCAGCTCACGTATCAGCGCGCGGCGGATCCGACGCCCGCGGGTGAGCGCGACTTCGCGGAGGCGCAGCGTCGCGCCCGCAGCCCGGTGCCCTACGCGTTCCTGGGTGATCGCGCGGGCGAGGACGACGTCTGGCAGACCACGCTCGTCCTCGCGTGGAGCGACGCCGACTTCAACATGAGCGTCAACGCGCGCGACGAGCTCAGCGCGGGTGTCGTGCTCGTCCACCGCGGCCAGGCGTCGACGAGCTCCGACGTGTGGATCGGCGACATCTTTTACCGTCTCCGCTGGTCGGCGTTCGGGCGTCGCGCGCCGCTGATCTACAGCGAGGGCGAGCTCTGGACGATCCAGGGCGAGACCAACGGCGTCGCGCTCACCGGCGACTTCTGCAACGACCCGAACGGCTGCGTGCTGCCCGATCCGACGAACCCGAGCGCACCGCCGATCGCGGTGCCGGTCGGTCGTACGGCGACGACGGGCGGCGCGAACATCTGGGGCGGCGCGGCGCGCCTCGGCGTCGAGGACTCGTACTGGGCGGTCACGCTCGAGTCGGGCTTCTCGACCGGTCAGGAAGGCAACATCTTCGCGATCCGCACGCTGACGCAGCGCCCGAACAACCCGAACTACCAGGTCGGCCTGCTGCTCTATCCGATCGTGCTGAACGTGCGCACGGCGAACCAGTATCCGGCCTCGGCGCTCTGGTCGAACGGCGGCGTCTGGAACTCGATCTACTTCCTCGCGCAGGGTCGCCTGCGTCCGCTCGGCTACAACGGCGGCGTCGAGATCATCGGCCAGTTCCTCATGGGCTTCGCCGATCAGCTCAACGCGCCGCTGCGCAACACGCGCCCGGTCGACGCGTCGCAGGGCTGCGGCATCGGCAGCGAGTGTCTCCTCGGCTGGGAGGCCGACCTGGCGCTCAAGCTGAGCTGGGGCCCGCACGACGAGATGCGGTGGAGCAACGAGTTCGGCATCATGGGCGTGGGCGACGCGCTCGGCGCCGGCGGTCCGATCTCGACGGGCAATCGCCTCACCGACGACATCGCGTGGACGCTGCAGAGCCGCATCGCGTTCGTGTTCTGAGGAGGCGACGATGACGAATCGGATCGTGCTGATCTGTGTGCTCGGCGTCTTCGGTGTCGTCGCGACCGCGTGCGACTTCGGCGTGGCGTGCCCGGAGGGGTTCACCTACAACCACGAGCGCCGCGTGTGCCTCTTCACCGGTGACGCGGGCACCGGCGAGCCGCCGCCGGTCGACTCGGGATCGCCGTCGGACTCGGGCGCGCCCGACTCCGGCGCGGACGGTGGAGACGCGGACGGCGGCGGCGCCGACGCGGGCGACACCGACGCCGGCAGCGACGCCGGGACCTGAGCCCTGCTCTCGAGCGAGCACGCGCCCGGATCCCACGCGGTTCCGGGCGCGTTTTCGTTCTCAGAACGCGACGCGATCCGCTTCGAGCTCGGGGATGCTCGGATCGAGCTCGACCATCGGGAGGCCCTGCTGCGCGCGATACGCCGCCCAGTGGCCGAGCACGCGACGCACGTAGCGATGGGTCTGATCGAACGGGATGCGCTCGCAGAACGCATCGATCGGCATGTCCTCGGAGTGATCGCGCAGCCAGCGACGCACGTTGTGCGGACCGCCGTTGTACGACGCGATCGCGAGCGGCACGCGCCCTTCGAAGCGGCGGATCAGCGACGACAGATACCAGGCCGCGAACTCGATGTTGGTGCGCGGATCGAGCAGATCGTCGACGCCGAACTCCGCCTCGCGGCCCATCGAGCGCGCGATGAGGCGACCGGTGCGCGGCATGATCTGCAGCAGACCGACCGCGCCCGCGTACGAGACGATGCGCGGGTTGTAGACGCTCTCCACGCGCATCACGGCGAGCAGCAGGTTCGGATCGAGCCCGCGCTCGCGCGCGACCTCGTTCACGATCTGCTCGTACGCGCGCGGCCGCATCGCGGCGCGCGAGCGGCCGCCGAAGCGAATCGCGAGACCGAAGTCGCCGAGCGACGCGGCGATGTCGCCGAGCACGCCCGCATCCGCGACGCCGAGCTGACGGCGCGCGCGCAGCACCTCACCGGACTCGGCGCGCATGCGCGGCGGCGTGGCGCCGCGATAGACCGCCTCGACGCCCGCGCGCAGCGCGCTGCGACCGCGCGCCTGGTACCACGCGAGGAAGGCCTCGTGGAGCTCGTCGGTGACGCCCGCGTCGTCACCGAGGCGCAGCATCGCGAGCGCGCGCGTGAGCCACGGATAGCCGACACGATGCGTCTCCGCGATCGCCGCGAGGCGCTGCTCGATCTCGTCGCGCGGCATCGGGCGGAAGCGCGGCGCGGGCGCGTCGATGGGCGCATCGAGCTCTTCTTCGCTCGCGTCCTCGCTGGTCGGGCTCGGCGCGGGCTGCGGCGCGACCACCGTGGTGCGCGGGCTCGGCGCGTCGACGACCAGCGTCGGTGCAGGCGCGCCGCCGTCGTGCTCGCGTGCCTTGCCGGGCTCGAGCGCGCTCGTCGTCGTCGCGCTCGCGACCTGCTCGCCGCCGAGCCACTGACGCGCCCAGAGCGCGTACCAGCGCGTCTCGGTGCGATCCTGCGTGATCACCTGCGAGAGCTCGGCGCGCGCGTCGTCGTGACGTCCGAGGCGCTCGAGCGCGCGGGCGCGGTGGTAGCGCGACGCGACGCCGATCGATCCCGGCGCGCTCACGCACTGCTCGAGCACGCGCGCGACCCGCTCGTCGTCGCCCGCGCCGCTCGCGAGCACGCCTGCCTCGAGGCGCAGCCCGCAGGGCAGCGAGCGCGTCGCGAGCTCGTCGAGCGCGGCGTCGACCTCGGGGCGCAGCCCCGCGCGCGCCGCGGTGCGCAGGTACCCGAAGAGACGCGTGGTGTTCACCGTGCGCAGCGTGCGCGCGCGACCGGTGAAGCGCGCGAGCTCGGCGCGCGCATCGTCCTCCGCGCGCGCGACTGCCGCCGCCGCGAGGTCCTCGGCCTGCGCGCGGATGTCGGCGTCGTCGGTCGCGCCGCGCGCCTGGTGCATCAGCTGCGCCGCATCCTCGAAGCGCCCCTCGACGCGCGCGATGCGCGCCGCGAGCAGCGTCACCTCCGCGAGCTCGCGGCGCGGCAGGCGCATCGACTGCACGCGCTCGATCTCGGCGCGCGCGAAGTCGGGCGCGCCGCGGCGCACGATGCGATCGAGCCGCTCGACGATCTGGAGGGGCGTGAACGGCGGAACCCGATGACCGGCTGCCTCCAGTCGCGCGACCGACGCGCGCGCCCGCTCCGCCGCGGGCACGTCGGGGCTCGTGAGATCGATGTCGCGAAGGATCGCGATCGCGCCGCGCACGTCGCCGCGCTCCTCGCGCACCTCCGCCTCGAGCAGGCGAAGATCGAGCGCCTCGGGCAGCTCGGGGTAGCGCGCGAGCAGCGCGCGCAGCTCGACGTCGGCGCGGCGATCGCGCACCTCGAGCAGACAGCGCACGCGACCGACGCGACCGCGCGCCGCGACGGCGGAGTGCGGGCTCGCTGCCGCGCGCTCGTACGCCTCGCAGCCTCGACGATCGGCGGGGCGCATCTCGCCCTCGATCAGATCCCAGCGATCGGAGAGCTCGGGCACCAGCTCGCGCAGCGTCGCGAGCGAGATGAGCGCATCGGCGTCACGGCTCGCCGCGCGATGTGCGGCGAGCGACGCGTACGCGCGGCGTGCAGCCTCGAAGCGCGCGTCGAGCGTCGGGGCCGCCGACGTGGGCGACGACGGCCCGATGTAGGCGGGAGCGCCCGTGTACGCCGGAGCGCTGGGCAGACAAGCGAGCACGGCGGGCTCGCCTTCCCGCGGCCCCGACGTCAGACTCGCGTCGGAGAACCTCGAGGACGGAGCAACACCCGCCTCGCTCCACGTGGCATCGCCCGCGGTCGACACGCCCCACATCGACACGCCGTCGGACGCGCACATCGGCCCGTCCCACGCGCTCGCGGGCGTCGCGCCGCCGGCGATCACGAGGATCGACGCCAGCGACAGAAGGCAGCACCACGCGGAATTGCCGCGCACTCGCTCGGTCCTGATCACGGCAAACAACCCCCGTTCGGATTCCGAGTCCGACACTCAAGATGTGCGATCGCGCTCACGCGCGCAAAAAACGGACGCGCGAACCCCTCGTTCTTCCAGGCATCGTCCCCATCGCGCTCACGTCGAGCCCTCGTTCGTGCGACGTCGACTCTGCTGCTCTGATTTCGTCGCGCTGCTGATCACGCTCGCATCGCTGAGCGCGTGTGGCGCTTCGCCTCCGCGCGCGACGCAGGCGAGGCAGGAGCGCACGCCTCCCGTCGCTGCGTGGCCTCCGCCGAGCGATCCCCCGGTGCCGACGGTGCCGCCGGTCGCAGAGCAGGAAGCACCCCTGCCCGAGCCGGCGGTCGCCGCGAGCGTGCCCGAGCCGAGCGTGCCGCTGCCGCCGCCGACGCCGCGCGAGCACTACCAAGCGCGCGCGCCCGGCGTGCGCGTCCGCGAGGGCGAGTCGCAAGGGATCGGGTTCCTCGAGATCGTGCTCGGCGATGCAGACCCCCACGATCCGCTCCCGATGATCGTGGTGCTGCACGGTCGCGGCGATCGACCGCGCGTGCCCGGCGGGCCCTTCGAAGGGCTCACGCACCCGGTGCGCGTGATCATGCCGCGCGGCCCGATGATCGTCGGCGAGGGTTTCGGCTGGCTCCCGGTGCGCGTGCTCGAAGGACGCACCGAGCTGCTCGCGGCCGGGCTGCGCGACGTGAGCACGAGGCTCTCGCGGCTCATCGAAGAAGTGCGCGCGTCGCGCCCGACGATCGGCCCGACGATGGTCAGCGGCTTCTCGCAGGGCGGGATGCTCGCGGTGACGCTCGCGGTGCGGTACCCGACGCTGGTCGGCGTCGCGTTCCCGCTCGCCGGCTGGCTCCCGCCGCCGCTGTGGCCCGAGGCCCGACCGCCCACGGGCGCGGCGCCGATCCGCGCGATGCACGCGCTCGACGACGAGCGCATCCCGTTCGAGCCGACGCGCGACAGCTACGAGCGGCTGCGCACGCTCGGCTGGGATCTGCAGCTCTCGACGTACGACGGCGCCGGCCACGCGATGTCGGCGGAGATGGACGCGACGTTCCACGCGTGGCTCGAGCGCGCCCTCACCGCGATCGCGCGCGGCGAGTCACGGCTCGTCGAGCCGCTGCCGGCGCCCGAGGTGATCGAAGAGGAGCCTCCGCGCGTCAGGGCGCGGCGGCCGCGGCGGGAGGCGAGGCCGGAGCGTCGCTCTCGGGCGCGTCGGCCGGGCGATCGCCCTCGGCGTCCTGCGTCTCCTCGTCGCCGTCGTCCGTGACCTCGGGGACGACCACGGTCACGACGCCGACGATCGCGAGCACGAGGAACCCGATCAACAGGCCGATCGTCACCGCGAGCGGCGAGCCGCGCTGCAGCTCGGCGCTCGTCGGTGCGACGTCGTGCTTGCGCGCCGCCATGACGCTCAGCTCGCGCGGAGGCGCCCGCCGCCCGCGACGATGCGCTGCTCGATCGACGCTGCGACCTCGGCGAGCGGGACCATCGTCGGGTCCTTCTCCTCGCGCGACTTCACCTCGGCCTTGCCCTCGGCGAGGCCCTTCTTGCCGATCACGACGCGCAGCGGGATGCCGATGAGATCGGCGTCCTTGAACTTCACGCCGGGGCGCTCGTCGCGATCGTCGAAGAGCACCTCGACGCCCTTCGCGCGCAGCTCGTCGTAGATGCGCACCGCCGCCTGATCGAGATCGTCACCCTTGCCCGCCGTCGTGACGACGACGTGGTACGGCGCGATCGCGATCGGCCACTTGATGCCGTTCTCGTCGTGGTGCTGCTCGATCGACGTCGCGACGAGGCGCGACACGCCGATGCCGTAGCAGCCCATCACGATCGGCTTCTCGACGTTGTTCTCGTCGAGGAACGTCGCGCGCATCTTCGCGCTGTAGTGCGTGCCGAGCACGAAGATGTGCCCGCCCTCGATGCCGCGATAGCTC
Organism: Sandaracinus amylolyticus; assembly: GCF_000737325.1. NCBI lineage: Bacteria > Pseudomonadati > Myxococcota > Polyangiales > Sandaracinaceae > Sandaracinus > Sandaracinus amylolyticus. The sequence continues at coordinate 3,111,067 of NZ_CP011125.1, read as the reverse complement.
TTGAGCTCACCGCCGCAGCGCGGGCACGGATCGCCGTTGCCGACCGTGCGCACGTCCGCGAGCTTCGCCTGGAAGTCGCGCCCGAGCACCACGTCGCGCAGGTGCACGTCGACCTCGTTGCCGCCGCTCACGAAGCCCTCGCCGGTGTCGAGCGACATGTCCGCGATCACCGGCCCGCTCCAGCCGACGGGCCCGAGGTACCCGACCGGACCGACGCCCTCGCGGATCTCGACGTCGCTCGCCATGCGCACCTCGCGCGCACCGGCAGCGCGCGCGATCTTCACGTCGTTGCCCTCGTGATCGCCGCGCACGAGCACCATCGTGAGCTTGCCGTCGGCGACGACCATCAGCGTCTTCATCGTGCGCGACGCGGGCAGCCCGAGGAACTTCGCGACGTCCTCGATCGTCTTCTTGCCCGGCGTCGCGACCTTCGACGGCGCGCTCACCGCGTCGGTCTTCTTCGCGGGAACGACCTGGGCCGCGACCTCGACGTTCGCCGCGTAGTCGCACTTCGTGCACGCGACGATCGCGTCCTCGCCGTTCTGCGCGAGCACCTGGAACTCCGCGCTCGTCGAGCCGCCCATCGCGCCCGAGTCCGCCGCGACGATGCGGTAGTCGAGCCCGAGGCGCCGGAAGATGCGGTGATACGCCTCGCGCATCGCCTCGTAGGACGCGATCGCGTTCTGCTCGCTCGTGTCGAACGAGTACGCGTCCTTCATCATGAATTCGCGACAGCGCAGCAGGCCCGCGCGCGGGCGCGCCTCGTCGCGGAACTTCATCTGGATCTGATAGAGGTTCAGCGGGAGCTGGCGGTAGCTCTTCACGTCCCGCCGCACCATGTCGGTGATGATCTCCTCGTGCGTCGGCCCGAGGTGGTACTCGCCCGCCTTGCGATCCTTGAGCCGCAGGAGCGTGTCGCCGAACGACTCCCAGCGGCCCGACTCCTCGAAGTACTCCTTCGGCAGGAGCGCCGGCATCAGCACTTCCTGCGCGCCCGCGCGATCCATCTCCTCGCGCACGATGGCCGCGATCTTCGTCATCACGCGCAGGCCGAGCGGGAGCATCTCGTAGATGCCGGCGCCGACCATGCGGACGAACCCACCACGCAGGAGGAGCACGTGCGACGGAGTCGTCGCTTCCTTCGGCACTTCCTTGAGCGTGGGGATGAAGGCCTGGGAGTAACGCATATCGGCGCGGCTCATAGCACGCGCGCCGCGAGGCCGTCACCAAGCGGGCCCGGAGGCCCCGGCTTGCTCCGCGCGCGGCCGCGATCGTGATGTTCGTCGTCGCGGGGTGCGCCACGCACGCCGAGGTGATCGAGATCGATCGAGCCGTGCTCGAGGTCGACGGCGCGAGCAGACGGTCGCGCTGCCCGCGCACCTCGAGCTGCCGAGCCGCGATCTCGAGTACGTGCTGCGCGCCGAGATCCGCGTGCCCGAGGCGCTGCGGGATCGCGCGCTCGATCTGCGGATCGTGAGGCTGCCCGCGCGGGTGCGCGTCGAGGGCGACGGAGAGCCGCTCGACGACATCGCGCCGCCGCTGCTCGACGGCTATCGGGTCGAGACGCCGCGCGCGTTCAGCGAGACCTCGATCGAGCGCGTCCATGCGCTCGTGGGCGATCGCGAGGAGAGTTCCGCGCCCACATCGGACGAGGGCCCGCCGCTCACCGAGACCGGGCTGCTCCCCGGCACGCCGCTCTACATCGCGCCCGAGCTGGCGCGCGGCCCCGACGCGCTGCGTCCGGCGTCCGACCTGTTCGCGTTCGGCGTGCTCGCGTACGAGCTGCTGATCGGGCGCAAGCCGTACGACCAGCCGGTCGCGCTCGCCGTGCTCGAAGAGCGCAGGCCACCGCCACGCCTCCCGCTCGCGCCTCACTGGCCGAGCGGCGATCCCGCGATCGTGACGATCCTCGAGGCGTGCCTCGCGCTCGATCCCGCCGAGCGCCCGAGCGCGCGCGACGTGGCCGACGCGCTCGAGATCGCCTGAGCTCAGTCGACGATCTCGAAGCGGAAGTCCTCGATCACCGGGTTCGCGAGGAGCTTCTCGCCCATCGACTTCACGTCGGCCTCGACGCCCGCGCGATCCGTCCGATCGATCTGCATCTCGACGAGCTTGCCGATGCGCACGTCGCGCACCCCCTCGAAGCCCATCGAGCCGAGCGCGCGGCGCACCGCGTCGCCCTGGGGATCGAGCACCTCGCGCTTCAGCGTGACGTAGATCTTGGCCTTCATTTCCGCCTCTCCGGAGGTTTCGTTGGAGTCTCGACGAGAACGCACGGTGTCGGGTCGCGACGCTCCGGAGAGCGTCTACCGCGTGAGGCCGAGGTTGCGGCGCAAGCGCACCTGCGGGTCCTCGAGGTCGGGCACGAACGCGCGGCCCATGATCGTCTCGCACGCCTCGACGTAGCGGCGCGACGCTTCGATGCGCACCTCGTCGGGGATCGGCGGCATCGGGCCGTCGCCGGTCCAGCCCTGCGCCGCGAGCCAGCGACGCACGTACTCCTTGTCGAAGCTCTCGGGCTCCTCGCCCCGCGCGCGGCGCTCCTCGTAGCTCTCGCGGAACCAGTAGCGCGACGAGTCGGGCGTGTGCATCTCGTCGATCACGACGATGCGCCCGCTCGGGTCGACGCCCATCTCGTACTTCGTGTCGACGAGGATCAGCCCGCGCTTCGCGCAGAGCTCCTGGCCGCGGCGGAACAGCGCGAGCGCGAGCTGCGATGCGCGATCGAATTCTTCCGCGCTCACCCGGCCCATCGCGAGCAGCTCGTCGCGCGACACGCTCACGTCGTGGCCGCCCTTCTCCGCCTTCGTGCTCGGCGTGAGGATCGGCGCGGGCAGCGCGTCGTTCTTCGCGAGCCCGTCGGGGAGCGCGTGCCCACAGAACGTGCGCGCGCCCTTCGCGTAGTGCGTCCAGATGCTCGTCGACGTGACGCCGGTGAGGTACGCGCGCACGACGAGCTCGACCTCGAGCGGGCGGCAGTCGATGCCGATCGTGACGTTCGGATCGGGGATCGAGAGCACGTGGTTCGACGCGACGTCCTTCGTCTGATCGAACCACCACGCCGCGAGCTGGTTGAGCACCTGGCCCTTGAAGGGCAGCGTGCCGAGCACGCGATCGAACGCGCTGATGCGGTCGGTCGTGACGAGGATGCGGCGACCGTCGCCGGGCAGGTAATTGTCGCGGACCTTGCCCTCGTACTTCGTGCCGAGGCCGCGCGGCGGCGGGCCTCCGAGGTCGGTCGCGTCGAGCGTGAGCTCGAGGCCCTTGCGCAGCGTGTCGGTGTCGATGGGCATCGCGGCGGCGCGGAGACTAGCAGAGGAACCTGGGCGCGAAAGGGGGTGTACGATGCGCCCGATGCGAGGGATCACGACGCGCTCGTGGGCGCTCTGGCTCGCGGCGCTGATCGCCGCGTTCGCGCTGCTCTTCTGGCCCGAGAGCGCGCTCGCGCAGGGCACCGGCGGCAGCTTCGGCGGCGGCAACTGGGGCGGCGGCGGGAGCGGTGGCGGCGGCGGTGGTGGGAGCTCGTCGGACGACGACGGTGGGGGCGCCGCGTACCTCGTCTTCATGCTCATCCGCGTGCTGCTCGTGACCGTCGGGCCGATCCCGACGCTGATCATCGTCGTGCTCGCGGGCGGCGCGTGGCTCCTCGTGCGCGGCTCGCGGCGCAGCGCGGGCGACGCCGGCATGCCGTTCGGCCGCCCGCCCGCCGCGGGCTCGCCGCTCTGGAACCAGGTCGACATCACCGCGGTGCGCATCGCGATCGACTGGCGTGCGCGCGCGTTCGTGCGCAAGCGCTACCTCGAGCTCGCGAAGGGCGCCGACGCGCGCAAGAAGCCCGGGCTCGTGAAGCACGTCGCCGCGATCGCGCAGGCGCTCGACGAAGCGCGCGTCGCGTGGCTGCGCGCGGAGGTCTCGAACTTCCACCCGATGTCGCCGCCCGACGCCGAGCACCACTTCCGCTCGCTCGCCGACGGAGCGCGGGCCGCGATCACGTCGGACGCGTCGGGCATCGCGGATCCCAGCGCGCACCCCGCCGAGGGCGCGGTGGTGATCACCGTGATCGTCGCTGCCTCGCGCGAGCTCGTCGACGTGCAGGCGAACGACGCGAACGATCTCGCGATCGCGCTGCGCGGCCTGCGCAGCGTGCAGCCGCACGAGATGATCGCCGGCGATCTCGTCTGGTCCCCGCCCGCCGAGGGCGCGAAGATGAGCACGCGCGAGCTCGAGGCGCGTCATCCCGCGATGGTCGTCATCGCCGAGCACTCGATCGGCGGGCGCGTGATCTGCCACGCGTGCCGCGCGCCCTTCCCGCGCGGGATCCCGAAGTGCCCCGGCTGCGGCGCGGACGTTCGCTGATCGCCCGCGCCGCAGCCTCGGATCACTCGTCGTCGGGCACGCCGGCGTCCATCACCCCGGTGCTCGTGCCGGCGTCGCGCGCGCCCGCGTCGGGCATGCACGTGATGCCGTCGTCGACCCGCTCGTCGCAGTCCTGATCGATCCCGTCGCAGGTCTCGGTCGCGCCCGGTCGCACGTCGTCGCGCGCATCGTCGCAGTCGCCGCCCTGCGTCGCGTAGCCGCTCGGGCGCATGCACGCCTGGATCGCGCTCGACGTCACGCCGTAGCCGTCGTCGTCGGCATCCGCGTAGAACGTCGTGCGCACGCCTTCGTCGGTCGTGCCGTCGCAGTCGTCGTCGAGCGCGTTGCAGCTCTCGGTGCCCGCGCTCACCGCGCCGCTGCACGTGCCCCACGCGCCCGCGCTGCACGCCTGGGTGCCGCGCCGGCAGACGCCGACTTCCGTCATCGGCCCGCACGCGCGCTGCACGCCCTCGTCGACGCGCGCGTCGCAGTCGTCGTCGCGCGCGTTGCAGGTCTCGGCCGCGGGCTCGACCGCGCCCGTGCACGTGCCCCACGTGCCGCCGGTGCACGTCTGCGTGCCCGCGCTGCACTCGCCGGTGTCGACGCCGCCCGGGCACGCGCGCGTCGCGCCCGCGGTGCACGCGCAGCCCTGATCGACGGTGCCGTTGCAGTCCTCGTCGAGACGACCGTCGCAGGTCTCGCGTCCACCCGGGCGACACGTGCGGCACGTGTCGTCGCAGTCGCCGGCGCGCGTCACGTACCCGGCCGGCGCGCGGCACCCGAGCGCGGTCTGCGTCGCCGCGCCGTACGTGTCGGCGTCGGCGTCGCGATAGAACGTCGACTGCACGCCCTCGTCGGTGCTGCCGTCGCAGTCGTCGTCCATCCCGTTGCACGTCTCGGCGCGCGGCGCGCGCACCGTGCAGCCTTGCCACTCGCCCGCGCGGCACGTCTCGGTGCCGGTGCCGCACGCGCCTTCACACGCGCGCTGCAGGCCTTCGTCGACGCGACCGTCGCAGTCCTCGTCGCCGCCGTCGCACGTCTCGGGCAGCGGGTCGACGCGATCGCCGCACACGCTCCACGTGCCCTCGACGCAGCGCTGCGTGCCCGCGACGCACTCGCCGACGTCGCTCGCGCCGGGGCACGCACGCGACGCACCGGTCGTGCACGCGCAGCCCTCGTCGGCGGTGCCGTCGCAGTCCTCGTCGCGCTCGCCGTCGCACACCTCGACGCCCTCGGGCCGGCACGTGTCGCACGTGTCGTCGCAGTCTCCCGCGCGCGTCACGCGACCGTCGGGCACCGTGCAGCTCGTCTCGAGCGTCGCGGGATCGCCGAAGCCGTCGCCGTCCTCGTCGGCGTAGGTCGCGGCCGGCGTGCACGCGTCGACGCCGCCGTCGGGATCGGTGCCCGCGTCGTCGACGCCGGCGTCCATGCCGGTCTGGCCGAAGCGCGGCAGCGACGCGGCGGCGATGCGCGCGTCGACGCACTGGCCCGCAGCGCACGTGGCCTCCGCCGCGCACTCGACGCCGAGGCACGCCGCCGTCAGCTCGATGCGCAGCTCGCGCGTCTCGCCCGGCACGAAGCCGCTGATCGCGCGCGCGATCACGAGCGGGGCGCCCGACGGGTCGAGCGCGATCGCCTCGACGAGGTACGTGCGCGACGCGTCCCCTTCGCGCGGCACCACCGTCGTGCGCGCCGGCCAGTCGAAGCTGCGCGCGGCGAGCGTCTGATCGAACGTCGCCTCGCCGCCCTGCGAGTCGGGGTCGACGCGCAGCCGCAGCGACGCGACCTGCGCGCGCATCGTCTCATCGGCGTCGATCGTCACCACGACGCGCGTCGCGTCGTCGTCCTCGGACGTGCACGCGACCAGCGCGATCGCGGCGCACAGCAGCGCGAGACGGGCGCGCATCAGAACGCCTCCAGCGCGACGATCACGCCGCCCGGACCGAAGTCGCCCTCGACCGGCGGGCCCGAGCCTCCGTCGGTCGCGGCCGCGATCGCGGCGCCCACGCCGACGCCCGTGCCCACCACCGCGACGCCGACCAGCGTCCAGAACCACCACTCGTCCGTGATGTCGCCGCCGTCGCGATCGTCGCGCTGCTCTTCGATCGCGAGCGCGCCCGGCGCGATCGTGGGCTCCCCGACAGGCCGAGGCTCGGCAGCGCGCACGCGCGGCGCGCCCGACGGAGCCGCCGCGTCGTCCTCCTCGCGCGCGTCGATGCGCACGTCGCTCCCCTGGGCACGCTGCGCTGCTTCGCGCAGGCGCGCGTCGGCCGCGATCTGCTCGCGCAAGAAGGCGATGCGCTGCTGCGCGAACTCGCGGTTCGGCGCGTCGGGCATCGCGCGGAGGTAGTCCTCGTACGCGCGCAGCGCCTCGTCGTCGCGGCGCAGGCGCTCCGAGGCCGACGCGATGTTGAAGAGCAGCCCCGGCCGCCCGCTCAGCGCGTGGGCGCGCGTGAAGTAGTCGAGCGCGGCCTCGTAGCGGCCCGCGTCGTACGCGGTCTGCCCTGCGAGGAAGAGCTGTCGCGCTTCCTCGTCGAGCCGCGGATCGACGCCCTCGCGTTGCTGCTCTTGGGCTTGGGTCTGCGCGTCGCGCGCGCGCCCCGAGGGGCGTCGGCGGCGTTGAGCGTCGGCGCTGCTCGCATCCGCGAGCACGGCTGTGATCACGCTGCAAGACAGCGCGAGGACGGCGAATCGTCGGGCGAAGCGGTGCATCGGCTCCTCCGACGCTGCGCGGTGAGGTCACGCTGTCCCTCCCCTGCTGCGGCCTCCCGCCACAGCCCGGAGCTCGCTCCGGCTCGATCGCAGCGTCGGCCTCTCGCACGAGCACACGGCGCGCCATCCATCGAGGAGCGCAGGAGCCCGGGCCGCTCGGGAGCGCAGGAAGGGCGAGGAACACCACGGCCATGTGCGTGCCCGTCGACGCGACGCGTCCGCCGAGCTCGCACGACGAGAATTTCTGAGGAGGGCAGGAGGAGAAGGAACACCACGACGATGTGCGTGCCCATCGACGCGACGCGTCCGCCGCGCGCGCACGAGCAGAGAGGAAGCGGGTCGTCCTCGCGCGCATCGCGCTCCCATCCGCGCGCAGCGCGTTCCCATCTTCGCGCAGCGCGCTCCCATTCCCGCTGGTGGTTCCGGAAAATCTGAGCTGAAGCGTTCCGGAAAATCTGAGCTCCCTCGGAGGAGGGAGCGAGGATGACCCTGCTGGCGATGGCGATGGGCGCCATGCTGTTCGGAACGGTGGCGGTGAGTGGACGCGATGGGCGCGGCGCGGAGGACATGCTTCCTCTGCTCAAGCGCCACGAGATCCAGGTCTTGCTCTCGGTCGCGATCCCGCTCGACGCGATCGCGGAGCGGACCGGTGTGTCGGTCGCGACGATCAAGCGCATTCGCGACGAGGCGCCCGTCGAGCACGTCGATGATCGCGCCGAGCATCGCAAGCGCGGGATCGGTCGGCCGTCGAAGGCCGCACCGTTCGCCGATGACGTGCGCGCTTGGCTCGAGGAGGAGCCGGATCTGCCGACGCAGGAGCTGCTTCGGCGCGCGCTGGAGAAGGGCTACGGCGGCGGCAAGAGCGCGTTCTATTCGCTCGTCGCGTCCGCTCGTCCTGCGCGTACCGCGCCCGTCGTTCGGTTCGAAGGACTGCCGGGCGAGTCCTCGCAGCACGACTTCGGGCACGTCGACGTTCGCTTCGTCGATGGCACGAAGAAGCGCGTTCACTTCTTCGCGTCGCGCCTGAAGTACTCGCGCTTCGTGGCAGTCACGCTCGTGCCGAACGAGCGCGTCGAGACGCTGGTGCGCACGCTCGTGAAGCACTTCAGGGAGTTCGGCGGCGTGCCGCTGCTCGCCGTGTTCGATCGACCGCGCACGATCGTGACCAAGAGCGGTCCCGGTCGCGAGGTCGAGCAGTTCAACACGACGTTCGCCGAGGTGATGCTCGAGCTCGGCGTGGGCGCCGAGATGTGCGCGCCGCGCAGCGGCAATCAGAAGGGCTCGGTCGAGCAGCTGGTGAAGTGGGTGAAGAGCTCGTTCTTCAAGTGGCGCATGTTCGCCGATGAACGAGACCTCGAGGCGCAGCTCGCCGCGTGGGTGCGTCAGGTGAATTTCGAGACGCCGAATCGCGCGACCGCAGAGATTCCGGAAGCGCGTCGGCAGCAGGAGCTGCCGCGTCTGCGGCCGGTGCGCCTGACTCCGGAAACTCTCGCGATGCGCGTACCGGTGTTCGTCGGGCCCACTGCGGAAGTCATGTTCGAAGGGCGCGCGTACTCGATGCCGCCGCAAGCCGCGAACGTGCCCGGCACTGCGTTCGTCTACGAAGATCGACTGCGCATTGTCGCCGGTCGCCACGAGGTCGAGCACGCGCGCGGCAAGCCTGGCGACCCGCCCGCGTCGCTGCCGGAGCATCGCGCCGACAAGCTCGCTGCAGTGCACGGCGCGCGAGCGCGCCTCTACGAAAAGCGCGAGCAGCTGCTTCGGCTCGGACCCGACGCGCTCGCCCTGCTCACGGCGCTCACGCATCGGGCGCCGACGCGCTCTGCCGAGCACGTCGAGCGCCTCTACGCGCTCTACGAAGAGCACGACGACGACGCGATGCGCGCTGCGATCTCTCGCGCCGTCGCACGAGGCACGCTGACCATCAGCGCGGTGGGTGAAGCACTTTCATCGAGCGACCGCGCGAAGGACGAGCGCGAGCTCGACCGCACGCGCGAGGCGCAACCGCGCGCTCCGCGAGCGCACGTCGCGAAGAAGCGAACGCCGCGCGCGGAACGCAAGCGAGGTGCGCGATGAGCAGCGACCTCGACCCGCTGCTCAAGCGTCTGTCGCTCGCGAACACGCGTCGCGTCTGGCGTGACCTCGTGCGCCGCGCCGAGACCGAAGAGTGGTCGTACGAGCAGCTGCTTCAGACGATCTTCAGCGAGGAGATCGCGCATCGTCGCGGCACGCGCTTGATGCGCGCGGTGCGCGCCGCGGAGCTGCCCTTCTTGCGCACCGTCGAGGAGTTCGACTTCTCGTATCAGTCGACGCTGCGCCTGACGACCATCGGCTCGCTGCTCTCGCCCGACTTCGTGACCGAGGGCAACTCGGTCATCCTCTTCGGCAAGACCGGACGCGGAAAGACGCACCTCGCGATCTCGCTCGCATACCGCGCGATGCAGAACGGCTTCGACGCGCTCTTCGCGAACTGCGCGGAGCTCATCGACGACCTCTCGTGCGCGAGCCGAGAGGGACGGCTGCGCGAGGCGCTCGCGCGCTACGTGAAGCCGCACGTGCTCGTCGTCGACGAGGTCGGCTATCTCGCGTACGGCGATGACGCCGCGAACGTGCTCTTCCACGTCGTCAACGAGCGACACATCAAGAAGCGCGCGATGGTCTTCACGACCAACAAGCACCCGAAGCGCTGGGGACCCGTGTTGCACGACGACGACCTCGCCGAGGCCATCGTCGATCGAATCCTCGACAGAGGCCGCCTGCTCAAGCTCGACGGCCCGTCGATCCGCACCAAGCACTTGGCGGAAGACAACGCCTTGGACGACGATCAGGACGAGACCGAGGCGCTCAGAGTTTCTGGAAAACCCGGCTCACAATTTCCGGAACCTGCACCCGCGCGCAGCGCGTTCCCATCTTCGCGCATCGCGCTCCCATTCCCGCGCGCAGCGCGCACACGCGCGGAGCGCGATGCTACCCGCGAGCGTCCGGGCCGCGGCGAAGCGCGGACCGGTCGCGAGCCATCTCACCCCAACCCAGCGAGGCGGCAGAACCGCGGTACCGGGCGGGGGGTGGAGGGTCCGACGCCCTCGTGCGACGGGGGCCGCCGGGGCCGACCAGAGACTGATCGAAGCATCGCGGCAGAGCGCGAAGCGCGCGCCGCGATGCGACCACCGCGTCCCGACGCTCGCGCCCTCTCATGACAGCAGCCCGGGAGCACACAGGGCGGCGGACCCTCCACCCCCCGCCTACGCCGAAGCGCTAGCTCGCGAGCGCCCGATCGATGATCACATCGCAGTGCGCGAGCGCGTGCCCCAGATCGAACTGCGCGCGGATCTCCTCCGCGCTCAGGTGCGCGCGGATGTCCGCGTCCGCCTCGAGCAGCGTCACGAACGGCGCCTCGCCCGCGAACGCGCGCATCGCGTTGCGCTGCACGAGCACGTACGCCGCCTGGCGCGCGAGCCCCTTGTGCACCAGCTCGAGCAGCACGCCCTCGCTCGCCCAGAGGCCGTTCGTCTTCTCGAGGTTGCGCTTCAGGTTCTCGGGATAGACCACGAGCCCTTCGATCAGGCGCTTGGTGCGATCGAGCATGAACGCGAGCGTCGCCGTCGCGTCGGGCATCATCATGCGCTCGACCGACGAGTGGCTGATGTCGCGCTCGTGCCAGAGCGCCACGTTCTCGAGCGCCGGGACCACCGCCGCGCGCACCACGCGCGCGAGGCCACAGAGGTTCTCGCTGAGGATCGGGTTGCGCTTGTGCGGCATCGCGCTCGAGCCCTTCTGGCCCTTCGCGAACGGCTCCTCCGCCTCGAGCACCTCGGTGCGCTGCCAGTGGCGCACGTTCGTCGCGAAGCGCTCGACGCTCGCGGCGACCACCGCCATCGCGCTCGCGAGCACCGCGTGGCGATCCCGCGGGACGATCTGCGTCGCGACGGTCTCCGGCGTGAGCCCGAGCTTGCCCAGCGCGTCCGCTTCGATCGCCGGCGTGAGGTGCGCGTACGTGCCGACCGCGCCCGCGATCTTCCCGAACGCGATCTCGCTGCGCGCCGCGACGAGCCGCGCACGACCGCGCGCGAGCTCCGCGTAGTGCCCCGCGAGCGCCACGCCGAACGTCGTCGGCTCCGCGTGGATGCCGTGCGAGCGCCCGATCATCGGCGTCTTGCGCTGCTCCTGCACGCGCGCGCGGAACGCGTCGAGCAGCGCGTCGGTGCGCGCGATCAGCTTGTCGGTCGCCTCGACGAGCAGGAGCGCGAACGAGCTGTCGAGCACGTCCGAGCTCGTCATCCCGCGGTGCAGCCAGCGCGCGGGCGGGCCCGCGAGCTCCTCGACGTGGGTGAGGAACGCGATCACGTCGTGCCGCGTCTCGAGCTCGATCGCGTCGATGCGATCGGGGTCGATGCGATCCGCGACCGGCCGCACCTGCGCCGCCGTCCCCGCGGGCACGATCCCCGCGCGCTCCATCGCCTCGCAGGCCGCGAGCTCGACGTCGAGCCAGGCGAGGTACTTGCGGCGGGGGCTCCAGAGCTGTTCGAAGTCGGCGGGCGTGTAGCGGGGAATCATGGCGGCGCGACCTTAGCGCCCCCCGGTCACCGCGCACGCCGCTGCTTGCTGGGCGCGCGGGACGACGGCAACCTCGCGCGATGTCGCAGCTCGAGCACGCCGCGCGGCTCCGCGAATTCGATGCGCCCGCGGAGATCACGGCGTGGGCCGCGAAGCAGCCGTCGTTCGACGAGGCGTGGGACGCGAGCCCGTCGTCGCGGCATCGCGTGTGGCTCGGCGCGGTGTCGGGCGTCGCGGTGGAGACGATCGCGGAGTCGGCGGCGGCCGCGTTCTTCGCGGTCGTCGAGAGCGCGCCGGAGACGCAGACGTTCGAGCACGCCGTCGAAGAGAGCGTCGCCGCGAGCGATGCCGAGACCGCCGCGAAGCTCGCCGAGCGATGCGAGCGCGCGGCGCACGCGCTCGGCAGCTATCGCGAGCGCGACCGGACGCGGGAGGCGATCATCGCGCGCGCCGCGGCGCACGTGTGCCGCGCGTTCGAGGCGCTGCGCGCGGCGGAGTCGTCGATGGAGTCGGATCGACTGCTCCGCGCCCGCACCACCGCGAGCTACATGGGCGGCGGCGTGCACGCGTTCCTGCCGGCGCACCCCGGCCCCGCGACGCTGCTCGTCACCGCCCCGTCGAGCGTCGAGCGTGGTCTGCTCGTCGACGCCGTGACGTCGGCGGGCGACGCGATCGCGCTGCTCGCGACGCTCGTGCTCGACACGGCGGCGCTCGACGAAGCGGTCTGGGACGCGCTCGCGCCGTCGTGAGCCCCGCCCGAGCCTCGCGACGGCACCGACGAGCCGCACGACCGCACCGACGAGCCGCACGACCGCACCGACGAGCGTCACGACCGCACCGGCGAGCCTCACGACCGCACCGACGAGCGTCACGACCGCACCGACGAGCGTCACGACCGCGCGCCCGAGCGTCACGACCGGACCAACGAGCCGTCCCATCAGTCCGACGGGCGCCCTCCCGACGCCGTCCGCGCCCTACCGACGCCCGGACGCGTCTGAGCGGAGCGTCCTCGATACGTACAGAATGCGCTGCGGTCCTGAGCGCATCAGCCGCGATAACGACAGAATCGATCAGCGACGCGCCCGCGGGTCCTCGGGTGGACGCCCCAGCAGGAGCCCGCTCAGCAGCTCGCTCGCGTCCTCGAGGCGCTCGCCCGTGTACATCTCGAGGTGCAGGTGCGCCGCGCTGCGCTGCATCCCGGTGCGGCCCACCGTGCCGATGCGCTGGCCGCGCGTGACGCGATCGCCGTAGCGCACCTCGACCGTCTCGAGGTGCATGGAGCACGAGCGCAGGCTCGCGTCGTCGCCCTCGCCGCGCCCGTGACGGATGCACACGTAGCGTCCACCGGCGCCGAGATCGCGACGCCCGTAGCGCTCGTACTCCTCGGCGCGCGCGACCTGCACGTGCGAGCGATGCCCCGGCAGATCGACGCCCGCGAACGTCACGAGCCCGTCGGCGATCGCGCGCACCGGCTCGCCGGGCAGCGAGTCCACGTCGATGCCGCGGTGCTCGCGCGCCCCGCCCTCGCGCTCCGCGCCGAGCCAGCTCAGCACGACGCGCGGACAGCCGTCGAGCGGACAGCCCATCTCGACGCCGCGCACGCGCAGCGGCGCCATGCCCTGGTGCGCGCCGTAGTACTCGAGCAGACGACGGCGATCGGCGAAGACGCGCTCTTCCTCCCAGTCGCTGCGCACCGCGTCGCCCCAGAGGAAGTGCGAGACCCAGTGGCGGTGCGCCTGCTGATCGAACTCGCCGTCGAGCGTCTCGTGCTGGTCCTTCCACATCGCGAGGATCGCGGCCGCGAAGTAGATGTTCGGCTCCGCCATCAAGAGCCGCGGCCCGGCGAACGGGAAGCGATCGACGCGGCGCTCGCGCTCGACCCAGCGATCGTTCTCGATCACGCGGTAGCGCAGCACGCCGTCGCGCAGCTGCTCGGCGTACATCTCGCGATGGATCTGGGTGAGCCCGAGCCCCGGGCCCTCGACGTTCTCGGCGTCGGGAAGACACCGGCTCTGCCGGTGGACGAGCGCGCCGATCAGGAAAGGATCGACGTCGAACTCCTGCGCGTACTGGGTGATCCACGTGGCCCAGCGCTCGTCGCGCCCGGGCGGCATGAACCCGCAGAGCTCGTGCAGCGCGCGAGCGAAGCGCGCGTGATCGATGCGCGCCGGCGTGCGCGGCTCGCTCGGCCAGTCCGCGGGCAGCACGCGCTCGGTCAGGATGTGGTTGGGACGCACGCCCGCGCGCCGCCGCGCGCGCCACGGACGTCCGGGCGCGAGCAGCAGGATCGACAGCGCGAGCACGAGGATCGCGGTGGTCCGGCGCACGTCCTCGACCATCGGCCCAACGCGCGCCGTGCGTCAAGGAACCGTCGCGGGGGCTGCACGAGCGGCGCCTCGGTGCGGCTCTCGAGCACGGGCGTGCGCGACGCGTCCTCGTTCTCGTCCCGGTCCGACGTGCACGTGCTCGTGCACGGTCGTGCCGGTCACACCACGAACGGGATCAGCGCGCGGCGCGAGGTCGGGTAGTCCGCGAACTTCTGGCGATACCACTCGTGGTGCTTGAGCGCGCGCGGCGCGAGGTTCGCGATCGTGTAGAGCGCGAACGCGAGCCCGGCGAGCGACCACGTCGCGATGGCCCATCCCGTCCACTCGAGGATCTCCCCGAAGTAGTTGGGGCACGAGATGAACCGATAGAGCCCGCCGTGCGGGATCTTGTACCCGGTCTCGCCCGGCTTCCGGAGGTTCATCAGCACCTGATCGGCGTGCTGGTTGATCGCGAACCCCGCGACGAAGAGCACGGCACCGATCACGAATCGCGCATCGTAGAGCCAGCTGATCGGATAGCTCCCGAGCTCCGAGACCCAGCGCGCGTTCACGTACGCATTGAGCGTGTTGAACACGATCGCGGTCGCGACGATCGAGACCGGCGTCGTCTTGCCCTCCGCCTTGATGCGGAACGGGAACACGAACGTGCGGTTCACGTAGTGGAGCTGCCAGAGCGCCATCAGCGCGAGCGGCGCGAGCTCGAGCGCGTGCGTGCCCGCGAAGTAGATGCCGAGCCAGAGCACGCACGCGGGCAGCTCCATCAGCACCCACCCGAGGCGCTGCGAGATCTCGGGACCCCACCCTTTGCGTCCGTGCCGCCCGTAGGGCGCGGTCACGAAGAAGAGCGACACGAACGTGAGCGCGGCGAGACCGATCTCGGTCCAGGTCGCGATGGAATGCAGCTCGGCCTCGGCCATGACGATGGCCGCGGAGCATACGCGCATTCCCCGACAGGAGTGCTCGCGAAGCAGACGGCGCGATTGAATCGAACGGGCCCGTCGAGCAGTCTAGGCTCGACTTCATGATGGCCCGACGTCTTGCCCTCTCGCTCTCGCTGGTGCTCGTGCTCGCCGTCGCGATCCCACATCGCGCGCAGACGCAGGACACGCCGCCTCCACAGCGCACCGAGGCCGAGCTGCGCACGTTGCTCGACGGCGCGTGGTTCCTCTCGACGCCCGAGCGCACCGGCCAGCAGCGCATCGACGCGGCGATCGAGCGCGCGGTCGGCGAGATGAACTTCTTCCTGCAGGGCGTGACGCGCGATCAGCTGCGCGAGAAGACGCCGCTCAACCGCCGCATCGACCTCGACTTCCTCGCCGACGGCCGCATCAGCTGCGTGTTCGACTCGCGCTTCACGTACACGACGCGCCCCGGCGTCGCGCAGCCGTTCACGCTGCCCGACGGCGCGGCGGTCGACGTGACGCAGCACTTCCGCGACGGCCGCCTCGAGCAGTACTTCGGGCACTCGCTCGGACGCCGCTGGAACCACTACGCGGTCTCGCCCGACGGGCGGACGATGACGGTCACCGCGACGCAGCAGGGCCCCATGATGCCGGTGCCGGTGCACTTCACGCTCGAGTACCAGAAGCGCAGCTGAGGGAGCACGACGGCGGCGCTCGCGCTCTGTGCACGCGCCGTCGCCGCCGCGATGCAGACGACGGCCGTCGAGGGCGCGCCCGAGATCGTCCTCGAGGCCGTCTCCGACGTCCTGTGGTCGACCGCGGCCGCAGGCGCGATCTTCTGTCTCGTGGTGCCGGTCGTCGCGGCCACCGCGGCGCTGCGCCTGCACGCGAGGACCTCGGTGCACCTCGTGGCGAGCGCCGGCGTCGCGATCGCGAGCGTCGGGACCGGCGTCCTCCTGCTACATCAGGTGAGCGGCGTCATCCACGGCGTCGAGGTGCTCGTGTCGACCGCGCCGGATCGACGCGCGCTCGCCTTCGCCGAGGAGGTGCGGCCGACCTCGTCGCTGCCGCTCCTGACGCTCTGGGCCGCTGCGCTCGTCGCCGTGCTCGCCGCGGTCGCAGTCGCCCGCCGCGCGCCGAGCACGGCGGGCGCCTGAGCGTCGCTCAGAGGTACGAGTCGGGCGGCTCGGGGCACTCGTCGCAGTCGCTCGGATCGAGCGCTTCGCCGTGCGCGTCCTGCTTGAGGCGCCCGTAGATCACGCCGAGGAACGTCTCGATGGTGGCGTGGTCGTCACGCGCGACCGCGTCGAGGTGGTACTGGTACTCGACCAGCGTCATCGACGGGTCTTCCTCGAACGGGCGCGCGACGAGCGAGCCCTCCATCACGCTGATCGCGCTGGTGCCCCACACCTTCTGCCAGCGCGTCGCGACGAGCGTCGGCGTCTCCGCGCCCGTGTCGTCGGTCTCGCTCTGGACCAGGTAGTGGCGCCACACCTGCTCCATCTCGAGATCGATGATGTCGTCGACGAAGAGGTACGTGCGGTAGCTGAAGTCGGGCGCGGGATCTTCGTCGCGCGCCACGTCCCACTCGAGCACGCGCCAGCGCGCCGTCGTCGTCGGATCACGCCCGGTCTGCGGGTTCCGGATCGCGCGCCACACGACGTCGAGCGGCTGGTGGATGCACGCGCGCGCGTGCACCGAGCGGGCGCTCAGCCAGCCGGTGCGATGGAACGTCAGCTCCTCCGCGCACGGCGTGCCTTCGTCCGCCGGCGGCATCGCGGCGAGGTTCTCCTCCCAGGGCTCCGCGCCCGCCGGGAACACCGTCGCCTCGTTGCCGTAGCAGCCCGCCTGCGCGAGCGACATCAGCGCGACGCACGCGCCACCGATCGCATGACGAATCGCGCTCACGTCGTCGCCTCCGCGTAGTCCTCGGCGATGATCCGCTCGATGCAGCGCTCGGCGTTCGCGCTCACCGTCCAGAACGGGTTCGAGAGCGGCGTCACGCCCGGGATGAGCGCGCCGTCGACCACGTAGAGGCCGTCCTGGTTGTTCACGCGGCCGTAGAGGTCCGTCGTCTGCCCGAGCACGCAGCCGCCGAGCGGATGGAACGTGACCGACTGATCGAGGTTCATGCGCGCCGTCGCGTCCTCGCCGGCGTTCATCTCGTTGAGGCGACGGATCACCTCGTCGGTGTTCGCGCGCGCCTCCGCGTCGAACGCGGGATCCCACACCGGCACGACGCGGCCGTCCGCCGCGTTCCAGATGAAGCGACCGCGCCCGCTCGGGATGCCCTGACCGGTCCCGATCAGCATCTGCATCTCGGAGCCGAGCGGCGCCGGCCCGTTCTCCATCGCGATCGGCGCGTCCTGATCGAACAACATGATGCACGCGGGACCGGCCTGGAACGCGCCGGTGTCGACGCCCACGCCGCGACGCGCGCGGATGTGCTGCCCGTTGTTGCCGAAGCCCTCGCCGAGCGAGTCGGGCAGATCCGGGATCGTGTCCTCGTCGCGAGCGCGGACGAGCAGTGCGTTCGTGTTCGCGGTGCCCGCGCAGACGAAGAGACGGCGCGCGGAGAACGCGATGCTCTCCTGCACCACGCCCATCTCGTCGATGACGTCGACCTCGACACGCCAGCGCGCGCCGTCGCGGATGATGCGCTGCGCCCAGTGCAGCGGGCGCACGTCGACGAGCCCGGTCGCCTCGGCCATGCCGAGATAGAGCTTGTCCAGCGTCGCCTTCGCGCCGTTGTTGAGGCCGAAGATGTACGAGCCGCGGATCAGCTGCGGCGGCAGCTCACCGCGCGCCTCGGCGCGCGCCTTGTCCCAGTCGAACCCGCAGAGCAGGCGCTGCACGTCGTAGCCCGCGCGCATGCCCTGCTCGATGAACGTGCGCGACGCGGCCCAGGGCTCGAGCTCGAGCAGATCGTCCGGGAGCGACGAGGGCTGCACCAGCTCGCGCACGCGCTCGTAGTACGGGTCCATCGAGCGCGCGGTGATCTCGCTCGGGAAGACCGACTCGAAGTGATCGTCGCGCGGCCGCACCATCATGCCGCTGTAGACGAGCGATCCGCCGCCGACGCCCGCGGCGCAGACGATGTCGATGCCGTCGCCCGGGATGCGCTCGAGCACGCCGGTGTACGGCACGAGCGGGCGCAGCGGAGGCAGGCCGGGCAGCGGCGCCGTCGTGCCGAGCCAGCGGCACCGATGATCGTAGCGATCGCCCTCGGTGAACCCCATGTCGCTGAAGACGTCGTCGCCGGGGTTCTGGACGGTCCAGCGACGGCCGCGCTCGAGCACGACCGAGGAGTGCCCCGCCTGCGCGAGGCGGTAGGCGCTGATCGAGCCGCCGAAGCCCGACCCGATGATGAGGTTGTCGACCTCCTCGGCCTCGGCGCCGGACGGGCCGCAGCCGACGAACGCGGCGGACGCGGCGCTCGCGGCGGCGAGCTTGACGAAGGTTCGGCGGGACAGTGGGAGGAACAGACGACGGCGTTGCTGCATGGCGAAGACGGGGCCGAGGGTGCTTCGGAGGAGCCCCGTTCGTCAAACTGACGCGCTCCGGAAACTATTGTGATGACAAGCATTTACGCCGATCGAAATCGTTGCGGCGACAAGCTTTCGGCCGCTTGGCCAAAGGTTGCCGAGAGGTCGTGAGGCGCGTGTCTGCGCGGACTGCCGCCCGTCCGTGAACAGCTCCATACTCGCCCGACCATGTCGACGAGCCGGACCTTCCCTTCGCTGCGCGTGCTCGAGGATCGTTTCGAGGCCGAGGGGGCCTTCGCCGAGGCGCAAGCCGAGTACCTCCAGCCCGATCCCGCGATCGTGCGCGAGCTCGACGCGCTGCTCGCCGAGAAGAAGATCGGCGTCGTCGCGCACTTCTACATGGACCCGCAGCTCCAGGGCGTGCTCGCGAGCTGCACGTGGCCGCACATCCACATCTCCGACTCGCTGGTGATGGCGGATCGCGCGGTCGCGATGGCCGAGGCGGGATGTCGATCGATCATCGTGCTCGGCGTCGACTTCATGAGCGAGAACGCGCGCGCGATGCTGGACAAGGCGGGGCTCCAGCACGTGCCCGTCTATCGCGTCGCCGCCGAGGCGATCGGCTGCTCGCTCGCCGCCGCGGCCGACACGATGACGTACCAGGCCTGGCTGACGAAGGCGGCGAAGACGCCGCGCGCGCTGCACGTCGTCTACATCAACACGTCGCTGCGCACGAAGGCGCGCGCCCACTCGGTGGTGCCGACGATCACGTGCACCTCGTCGAACGTCGTGCAGACCGTGCTCACCGCGTTCGCCGAGATCCCGGAGGTGCACGTGTTCTTCGGCCCCGACACGTACATGGGCCGAAACCTCGGTCAGCTCTTCGCGTCGATGAGCGAGATGAGCGACGAGGAGATCCGCAAGGTGCACCCCGCGCACTCGCGCGCGACGATCGCGAAGGTGCGAGAGCGCTTCGCGTGGTTCGAGCAGGGGCACTGCATCGTGCACCACATGTTCGGCGAGGACGTGGTGCGGCGCGTGCGCGAGGAGGAGAAGGGCTCGTTCGTGACCGCGCACCTCGAGGTGCCGGGCGAGATGTTCGAGCTCGCGCTCGAGGCGCGCGAAGCGGATCGCGGCGTCGTGGGATCGACCAGCGACATCCTCGGGTTCATCACGCGCAAGGTGAAGGGCGCGGTCGCGCGCGGCGGGAACGAGACGCTGCGCTTCGTGCTCGGCACCGAGGCGGGGATGATCACGTCGATCGTGCGCGAGGCGCAGAAGACGCTGCGCGCGCACGCGGGATCGGGCGTCGCGGTGGAGATCGCGTTCCCCGTCGCGAGCGAGGCGATCGCGGCGACGGGCGAGAGCGATCTCGCGATCGTGCCGGGCGTGTCGGGCGGCGAGGGATGCTCGACCGCGGGCGGCTGCGCGACGTGCCCGTACATGAAGATGAACTCGCTCGACGCGCTGATCGATCTCGTGCGCAGGCTCGACGTGGCGGACGACGACTCGCTCGCGTCGTTCCACCCGAAGAGCTACGTGGAGCTCGTGGAGGGCCGCACCGCGGCGGACATCGGCGGCGTGCCGATCCTGCACATGCGGCACTTCTCGAAGACCGGGCACCTGTCGCCCGAGCTCGTCGAGGACGTCACGACGCGCCACGAGCGTCGCGCGGCGCGCGCGGCGACGGCATGAGCATCGACGCGAGCGGTGGTCGGCCGAGCCACGACCACGACCACGCTCACGACCACGCTCACGACCACGTCCCGCTCGTCGGCGGTTGACGTGGAGGGGCGCGGGGAGTAGGCGCCTCTGTCCATGCAGCCGCTCGATCTCTCGCTCGTGCGCGCGGCGCTGCGAACGCAACCGCCGCACGAGATCGACGTCGGGACGCCGCAACCCGGCACGGAGATCCGCTACGCCGCGGTGTCCGCGATCCTGCGCCCCGGCGAGCTCGACGGGCCCGAGGTCCTGCTGATCCGCCGCGCCGAGCGTCCCTCCGATCCCTGGTCGGGCCACATGGCGTTCCCCGGCGGACGCCGCGAGCCCCACGACCCCGACCTGCAGGCCACCGCCGTGCGCGAGACGCGCGAGGAGGTCGGGCTCGATCTCGACGTGCACGGAGAGCTGCTCGGGCGCCTCGACGACGCGATCCCCGGCAGCGCGCGCGGGCTGATGACCGGGCTCGTGGTGAAGCCGTACGTGTGGCAGGTGCACGAGGTGCCCGAGCTCGTCCCGAACGGCGTCGAGGTCGACGAGATCCACTGGGCGCCGATCGCGCCGATGCTCCGCGGCGAGCGCGACGCGTCGCACGAGTACGTGTGGAAGGGCCAGTCCATGCGCTTCCCGGGGTTCCGCGTGGGCGACGGAGAGCACCCGCGCGTGGTGTGGGGGCTGACGCATCGCATGCTCACCACGCTCTTCGCGCGATTGCGCGCCGTGATGGAGTCGATGCGATAGAGTGCGAGAGGGCACCACGATGGACGAGTCGCGTTATCTCGATCTCGCGCACCGCACGTTCAAGCGAATCCTCGATGCGTTCGACGACGTCGACATCGAGGACGCGGACGCGGAGAGCGCCGGCGACGTGATCACGATCGCGTGGAAGGACGGATCGCGCTGCGTGGTCAACACGCAGCGCCCCGTGCGTCAGGTGTGGCTCGCGGGCGGCGATCGCGCGTGGCACTTCGACTGGGACGAGCGCAGCGAGCGCTGGCTCGACGACAAGGGCAGCGGGACCGAGCTCTGCGAGACGATCGAGACGATCGCGCGCACCAAGGGCGTCGAGATCGCGATCGCGAGGTGACGAGGTGAGCGAGCCGGCGGTCTATCGGATCCTCGAGGGCGCGCCGGGCGACGCGCTGGTGCGGCGACGCATCGTCGCGTGGCGTCGGCTCGAGCCGGGCGACGTGCGCTCGCAGGGCTCGGTCGACGTGCCCGAGAGCCCGTTCCTCGAGGCGAAGGTGTTCGAGATCGCGCTGCCCGCGCCGGTGCACGCCGAGATGAAGCGGCTCGCCGAGGCGAAGAGCAGCGCGCTCGCGCTCTCGAAGATCCCGCTGGTCGACTACGAGCCCGCGGGCGTGCTCATCTCCGCCGCGGGCGGCATGGCGATCGGCGTGTGGCTCGAGTACCTGCGGCCCGCGTCGTGGTTCCTCGCGACCGCCGCGGTGTGCTTCGTCGTCGGCGTGATCATCGCGGTCATCGCGAAGCGGCGTCGCGCCGTCGCCGAGGCGGCGGCCGAGGCGCGCTGGGCGAGCGCGCCGGAGCGCAAGGAGCACGACGCGCTCGCGCGCGAGATCGCGCAGGCGTGGCTGCAATTCGGTCAGCTGCTGAAGCGCGACACCGGGTTCCACGTGGAGATCCGCGTCGCGGAGGGCTCGAACGATCCGCTGCGCCTCGCGTCGATCGATCCGCGCCCGATGGAGGGCGCGAAGGGCTTCGACCCCGAGGACTGGCTGCCCACCGAGGGCGGCGGCGTCCGCTACGAGGCGCTCCACGCCGGCGGCGAGATCGCGACGCGCGCGATGCCGGGCACGACCGAGGTCGGCGGCGATCCCGCGCCGATCACGAAGAGCGACGTCGCGCCGAAGGGCGAGGTGGTCGCGGAGCACGGCGAAGTGGCCGACACGATCGACGAGCGCGCGGACGACGCGCCCTCGTCGATCGATCGCTCTGCGTGATCAGCCCCACCCGCGCAGGCGATTCTCCTGCGCCTGGTACAGGCGGATCGCCTCGCGGATCACGCGGTGCGCGTGCTCGGCGCCGAGCATGTCGTCGACCTGGACCTGCTTGTTCTCGAGGGTCTTGTAGTCCTCGAAGAAGCGCTTGATCTCGCGCCACGTGTGCCGCGGGATCTCGCTCAGATCCTTGTAGTCGGCGTACGCGGGATCGTGCGCGTGCACCGCGATGATCTTGTCGTCTTCCTTGCCCTCGTCGGCCATGCGCATCACGCCGATGGCGCGAGCACGCATGATCGAGAGCGGGTACACGCTCTCGTTTCCGAGCACCAGCACATCGAGCGGATCGCCGTCGTCGCAGTACGTGCGCGGCAGGAACCCATAGTTCGCGGGGTAGTGCACCGCGCTGTAGAGCACGCGATCGACGCGGACCATGCCCGAGGGCTTGTCGAGCTCGTACTTGACCTTCGAGCCCTTGGGAATCTCGATGACGACGTTGAAGCCGCGCTCGAGCTCGTGCTCGGGATTGGGGAGATCGTGCCAGGCGTGAACCATTGCGGGCCGAGTTGTAGCAGGCGCGGTCCGCCACGCCGGTCAGGGACGCTCTTGCGCCACCGCGTCGCCCTCGAGCTCGCGGCGCAGCGCCGCGTGATCGGTGATGTCGCGCCGCAGCGGCGTGACCGACACGAGGTCGTGCTCGACCGCCCACCGGTCCGTGCCCTCCTCGGTCGTCTCGACCGGGAGCGCCGCGAACCAGAAGAGCTCGCGGCCGTAGGGAGCGCGGTCGGGCACCACGCGTCCGTCGTAATGACGGAGCGACTGCCTCGTCCACTGGATCCCTCGCGGCGCGACGGGGAAGTTCACGTTCACCAGCTCGAGCGCGTGGTGGTGCGCCAACACCGCGAGCACACGCCGCACGTAAGGCGCGAGCGCATCGTAGTCGGCCGTGCCCTCGTCAGGCGCAGGCGCGCTCAGCGCGATGCCGCGGATGCCGAGCAGCGCTGCCTGGCGCGCCGCCGCGAGCGTGCCCGAGTGCCACATCCCGTTTCCCACGTTGAGCCCGAGGTTGATCCCGGAGAGCACGAGGTCCACCCGCTCCCACGCGTGCGCGCCGAGCGCGACGCAGTCCGCCGGCGTGCCGTTCACGCGATATGCGTCGAAGTCGCCGATCTGCGTCCGTTGCACGCGCATCGGCCGGGTCGCGGTGATCGCGTGCGCCACGGAAGACATCTCCGAGTCCGGCGCGACGATTCGCACCTCGCCGAGCTCCGACGCGAGCTCCGCGAGCGCTCGGATCCCCGGGCTGTAGATGCCGTCGTCGTTGCTCACGAGGATTCTCACGAGGCCTCCGGCGTGCTCGGGCGCAAGGCGTGCTTGCTCGTTGCGTCGCGCACCACGAGCGCGGGACGTTGCAAGGGGCGAGCACGCAGGAGCCAGCCGAATGCGCGCGCGGTTGATCCACAACACCACCGCCGGCGACGCGCAGCGCCCGTCGCAGGACCTCGTGGACGCGCTGCGGCACGCGGGATACGAGGTCTCGTGCGGGCGTCGTTATCGCCGGCGCAAGATCCCGCGTGGCTCGATCGCAAGCCGGACCTCGCGGTCGCCGCGGGGGGCGACGGCACGGTCGCTGCGACCGTGCGCGCGCTGGTGGGGCGCAACGTCCCGCTCGCGATCGTCCGCCTCGGCACGGCGAACAACATCGCGCTCACGCTCGGCCTGGACGGCAGCCCCGAGGAGCTGCTCGAGGGACTTCGTCATCCGATCCGGCGGCGCCTCGACGTGGGTATCGCGGGCGGCGCGTGGGGTGAGCGGCTCTTCGTGGAGAGCGCGGGCGTCGGGCTCTTCCAGCACGTGCTCGAGCACGAGGCGTCGAGCGCAGACAAGAGTCAGGAGCGCGGGCTCGGCGTGCTGCTCGACGAGCTGCGGCGACACCGGCCGCGCGCCTGGAGCATCACCGTCGACGGCGCCGATCGCTCGGGCGAGTACCTACTGGTCGAGGCCATGAACATCGCGTCGCTGGGCCCGCGCGTGCGGCTGGCGCCCGACGCCGATCCCTTCGACGGAGCGCTCGACGTGGTGCTCGTGCGCGAGCGTGACCGCCGCGCGCTGACCTCGTACCTCGCGGCGCTGCGCGCCGGCGATCACGGCGCGCGGCTCGAGGTCCCGACCGAGCGCGCGAGGCACGTGCACGTCCGCCTCGCGGGCGCGTCGGCGCGGCTCGACGACGACATCGTGTCGGGGCCGGGCCAACCCCCGTCCGAGCACCTCGACCTGCGCGTGCTCGCGGGCGCGGTCGAGCTCTGGCTACCCCGCCCTCGACGCGCGAGGCGCGACGGGTCACCTCGCTCACGCGCGAGCCCGTAGACTCGCTTTGCGGCGCGACGAGCGCTTGTTCGCAGGCGCCGAGGGCGGGAGCGACTCGCGGCAGAGCTGGCCGAGGCGCTCGATCAGCCAGGTCGCTGCGGGGCCGAGCGGAGTGTCCTGACGGTGCACCGCGGCCAGCGCGAGCTGGTGATCGGTGTCGCCCCATGCCTCGGGCCTCACGCGCACCAGCGTGCCGCGCTCGAGGTCCTCGGCCGCGACGTGGCCCGGCAGGCGGCCCCAGCCGAGGCCGGCGCGCAGGAGCGCGTGCTTCGTGTGCAGGTCCGCCACGCGCCACGTCAGCGGTGAGAGCACCGCGCGATCGGGCATGCCCTCGCGCGTGCGCTCGCTCGTGACGATCTGGACGTGCTCCGCGAGACGCTTCGTCGTGATGCGGCTCTTCTCGCGCGCGAGCGGGTGCGAGGGCGCCACCACCGGGATCATCAGGACGGTCGTGAGGTGATGGCGCTCGAGCCCGACCGCGGGCGCATCGGGGCCGACCACGCCGAGCTGACACGTTCCGTCGAGCACCAGCGCGCTCACGGCCGAGAGCGTCTCGGTGTGGATGCGCAGCGGCACCGTGGGATACGTGCCCGCGAACTCGCGACACGCGTTCGCGAGCGCATCCGTCGGGAAGATCGCGTCGACGGCGAGCCCCACCGACGGCTCGAGCCCACCGACCAGGCCCTGCGCGAGCGTGCGCAGATCTTCGGCGCTCGCGAGGACACGACGCGCGTGCGCGAGCACGAGGCGCCCCTGCTCCGTCAGCTTCGGCAGCCGCGCCGAGCGATCGAAGAGCTCGAGCCCGAGCTGATCTTCGAGCGTCGCGATCGCATGACTGATCGCCGATTGCACGCGGCGCAGCTTGCGCGCCGCAGCCGAGAAGCTGCCCTCGTCGGCGATGGTCACGAACGCGCGCAGCTGGTCGAGCGTGATGGGATCGATCACGCGCGATCCATGACACGAATCGATGGATGGCATCCACCTTTTGTCACTTCCTTCGATGGATCGCGCGACCTAACTTCGATGCTCGCGGAGGACGAAATGGGCACCAAGGTCGCGGTCATCTACTACTCGTCGACGGGCACCAACGAGGCGATGGCGAACGCCGTCGCGGAGGGCGCGAAGGCCGCCGGCGCCGAGGTTCGAGTGCGCCTCGTCGCGGAGAACGCGCCTGCGCAGGCGATCGCGTCGAACCCCGCTTGGCAGAAGTTCTACGACCGCACGAAGGATCAGCCCCGCGCGTCGCTCGACGATCTCGACTGGGCCGATGCGGTCGTGTTCGGCACGCCGACTCGCTTCGGCAACGTCGCGGCGCAGCTCAAGGCGTTCCTCGACACGACGGGCGGGCTCTGGTTCCACGGCAAGCTCGCCGACAAGGTCTACGGCGGCTTCACGTCCGCGATGAACGTGAACGGTGGACAGGAGTCCACGCTGCTCGCGCTCTACAACACGCTCTACCACTGGGGCGGCGTGATCGTGACGCCGGGCTACACGGACCAGAGCGTCTTCGCCGCGGGCGGCAACCCCTACGGTCCTTCGGTCACGACGGGCCAGGCGGGCAACGGACCGACCGATCAGGACGTCGCGCACGGACGCTATCTCGGCAAGCGCGTCACCGAGATCGCGGCGAAGGTCCGCGCGGGATCATGAAGCGACGAGACGCGATCACCACGGGCGTGATGGGAGCGACGGCCTTGCTCGCGGGCTGTCGTCCCGAGCCCACCACCACAGTCGCGAGCGGAAGAGAGATCGATCCGATGATCACGCTCCGAAGGGCCGACGATCGGTTCCACACCGACATGGGCTGGCTCGACAGCCGTCACACGTTCTCGTTCGGCGGGCACTACGATGCGCGCCACGTGGGCTTCCGCGCGCTGCGCGTGATCAACGACGATCGCGTGACCGCGGGCGCAGGGTTTCCGACCCACGGGCACCGCGACATGGAGATCCTGTCGTACGTGCTCGAGGGCGCGCTCGAGCACCGCGACAGCATGGGCACCGGCTCGGTCATCCGCCCCGGTGACGTGCAGCGCATGAGCGCGGGCAGCGGCGTGCTGCACAGCGAGTACAACCCGCAGGCCGACGCGGGCACGCGCTTCCTGCAGATCTGGATCGTGCCCGAGCGCGGCGGGCTCGCGCCCTCGTACGAGCAGAAGCGCTTCGACGAGGCGGAGCGACGCGGTCGCCTGCGCCTCGTCGCGTCGCGCGACGGACGCGAGGGCTCGATCCGCGTGCACCAGGACGTCGATCTGTACGCGTCGCTGCTCGGCGCGGGAGAGCGCGCGGAGCTCGCGCTGCGCCCCGGGCGTCACGCGTGGGTGCAGGTCGCGCGCGGCTCGGTCCAGCTCGGCGATCAAACGCTGCGCGAGGGCGACGGCGCGTCGCTCAGCGAGGAAACGCGGCTCGCGCTCGAAGGGCGCGAGGACAGCGAAGTGCTGGTGTTCGATCTCGCGTGAGCCGGGATACGATCGGGCCCATGACTCGACGGGTCGTGTGCTCGATGGCGCTCGTGGTGGCGATGGTGACCGGCTGCGGTGACGACGACGGGGCGACCGTCGACGACGCCGGAGCCGGCGCCGACGCGAGCACACCGATCGACGCCGGGCCGCGCGACGGGAGCACGCCGATCGACGCCGCGAGCGACGACGCGGGCAGCGACGACGCGGGCGCGATCGACTCGAGCATCGTCGACGCCGGCGACACGGACGCAGGCGCGGACGCGTCGACCGCCGACGCATCCACCGGCGACGACGGCGACACGTGCGAGGGCGCGATCGACGTCACCGAGGGCGCCACGCTGAGCGCGCAGAGCACGATGGACGCGACCGACGACTACGGCCCGATGGGCTCCGGCTGTCCGGCGGGCGGAGCGGCCTCGGGGCGCGACGTCGTCTACGTCGTGAGCCCGGCCGCGCAGACGACGTATCGCGTGCGCGTGACGCCGACCACGACCACGTTCGACCCGCTGCTCTACGCGGTGCGCACGTGCGGCGGCATCGGCTGCGTCGCGGGCACGACGCTCAACGACGCCGGCGAGCCGGAGGAGATCACGTTCACCGTCGACGCCGGCGCGACGGTGTACGTCGTCGTCGACGGCGAGCTCGCGTCGCGCGGCACGTTCGATCTCGCGGTGACGCTCGAGTGATCACTCGAGCGTCACCGGCGCGCTCACGCCATCCGAGACGCTGACGTCGAGCGCGTAGTCGCCCGCGACGACCTCGGTCGTCGTGAACGCCGTCACGTTCAGCAGCGTGTTCGAGCCGAGCGCTTCGGACGCGAGCAGCGCGGGGTCGACGGTGACCGAGCCGCGCGCGGCCGGGACGATGCAGCGCACTCCGGTGCCCGCGCCGACGAGCCCGACCTGCACCGACTCGGCGGTCGTCGCGCCCCACGTCAGCGTGAGCGGCGCGTCACGCGAGATCGTCGTGGGCAGCGTGATCGCGGGCGCGCTCGGCGCGATCACGTCCGCGGAGAACGCCGGCACGTCGGCGCCCGTCGCGGCGAAGCGCACGACGTCGCCGGCCTCGAAGGCCGCGCCCGTTCCGAGCGCCGAGTAGATGCCCGACGCGCCCGGCTCGCCTGCGACGAGCAGCTCGACGCCGTCGATCGAGGCGCTGAGCGCGCCGGCGTCGTGAGTCGCCGTCTCGCTGCCACCCGGGCACGTCAGCGCGATGCAGTCGCCGCGCTCGTCGTCGATCGTGCACTCCGCGAAGAGCAGGCCGGCGCGCAGATCCTCGATGGTGCCCGGCCCGAAGTACCCGAAGAGCACGTGGCTCCCGAGGTTCGTGTGGGTCAGCGACACGAGCCCGCTGCGCGGGGCGCCGGTCGTCGAGTCGGGCGCGGATGCGTCGGCGAGGGCCGAGGCATCGAGCTGGGAGGCATCGGTGCCTGCATCATCGCGCGCAGGCGCTGGATCCGAGCACGCAGCGAGCAGGAAGAGCGAGGCGAGCGGGGTGGTTCGCATGGGTCGCGCGACCCGATCACATGGCGTGCCGCGCGAAAGCGCCGCCGTTCGCGTCGACTCGCGCACGGCGTTGCGCGCCCGGTGTGCAGCGCGATGCACGCGTGACGACGGGCCGCGTGATCGCGTCGATCGTGGCGCGTCGTCGCGCACCGATCGTCTCTCTGTCCGAGGTCCGCGCGTCGGTACGACCGTTGCGGAGCCGACGCGCTGCGAAAGGAGAGACCGCATGGCGAACGCAACCGACAAGCCTCTCGCCGTCGTCACCGGCGCATCGAGCGGGATCGGGCTCGAGCTCGCGCGGCAGTGCGTGGCGAACGGGTTCGACGTCTTCCTCATCGCCGACGACGCGAAGATCGGCGATGCAGCGGCCGAGCTCGGCGGCAAGGGCGCGACCGTCTACGCGAGACAGATCGACCTCGCGACCTACGAGGGCGTCGAGGAGGCGTGGCGCGAGATCGCCGAGACCGGACGCCCGGTGGACGCGCTCCTCCTCAACGCGGGGGTCGGCGTCTCGGGTGACTTCGTGCGCGACACGAGCCTCGATCGCGAGCTGCGCATGATCGCGCTCAACTGCGACTCGATCGTGCACCTCGCGAAGCGCGTGCTGCCCGGCATGGTCGCGCGCAAGAAAGGCCGCGTGCTGATCACGTCGTCGGTCGCCGCGATCATCCCCGCGTCGGGCACGGCGGTGTACGGCGCGACGAAGGCGTTCGGCCTCGGGCTCGCGGAGGCGCTGCGCGACGAGCTGCGCGACACCGGCGTGACCGTCACCGCGCTGCAGCCTGGGCCCACCGAGACGCCGTTCTTCCGCCGCGCGGACATGGAGCACACGCGCGTCGGGCAGCAGAAGAAGGACGACGCGGCGCTCGTCGCGAAGCAGGGCTTCGACGCGATGATGCGCGGCAAGCACAAGCTCTACGGCGGCAGCCTCAAGACGCGCGTCATGGGCGCGATCTCGGAGCTGCTCCCCGAGCCCATCAAGGCGCGCGCGCACGGGAAGCTCGCCGAGCCGGTCTGATTCGCGTTGAACGCGGCGCGGACTGTCCCGTATCCCTCGCATGTCGCCGACGTCCGACGTCCGACGTCCGACGTGCGACGTGCGAGGGACATGTCCTTCGAGGAAAAGCGCACCTGGATCTACCTCGTCGTCACCGCGCTCTCGTACGCGGGGTACGTCGCGCTCGTGCTCGCGCGCGCGCAGGGCGTTCCGCTCGCCGACGTGCCCTACGCGGGCGCGATGCTCGGCGCGATCGGGATCGCGATCCTCGCCTCGATCGTGGGGACGATCGCGCTCTCGATCGCCACGCCGAAGGAGGCGCACCAGAAGGACGAGCGCGATCGCGCGATCGATCGTTACGGCGACGTCGTCGGCTACTTCGTGTCGTCGGTGGGCGTGGCCGGTGCGCTCGCGCTGACGATGGCCGAGGCGGATCACTTCTGGATCGCCAACGCGATCTATCTCGCGTTCGTGCTCGCGGCGCTGGTCAGCACGACGGTCAAGCTGGTCGCCCATCGGCGGGGCTTCGCGCCGTGGTGAAGCCGACGAAGGTCACGAACTCGATCCGCGCCCTGCGGTTCGCGCGCGGCGAGATGACGCAGGCGGAGCTCGCGGAGAGAGTCGGTGTCACGCGACAGACGCTGATCGCGATCGAGCAGGGGAAATACTCACCTTCGCTCGAAGTGGCGTTCAAGATCGCGCGCGTGCTCGGAGCCCCGCTCGATCAGGTGTTCCACTACCCCGACGCGGACTCGCAGTAGGCGCGCGCGCCCGGCTTCGCACGAGCGTCGCGCGGAGCGCGTGACTTTCGGTCGGCGACCAGGTGTGAGCGCGAGGGCCCGCGGCGATGTCCTCCGGACGATGCTTCCGGACGAGTGTGACGTCGTGGTGATCGGCGCCGGGATCGGAGGGCTCACGAGCGCAGCGCTGCTCGCGAAGTCCGGAGTCCGCGTCTGCGTGCTGGAGATGGCGGACACGCCCGGCGGATACCTCGCGGGGTTCCGCCGCGGGAAATTCGTCTTCGACACGGGGATCCACTGGCTGAATCAGTGCGGTCCAGAAGGCGCCGTGCGGCGAATCCTGCGCATCGTCGGGCCCGGCGCGCCGGAGACTCCGGCGCTGCGCCGCATCCGACGGTACAAGGGACAGAGCTTCGACTATCTGCTCACGGACGAGCCCGACGAGCTCCGCGATCGGATCGCGGCGGACGCGCCCGAGCAAGCAGAGGGAGTGCGGCGCTTCTTCGAGGCCTCGAAGGCGCTCGGCACGTCGATGAGCGGGTTCGCCGATCACATGCGGATCGCCGCGACGATGTCGCTCCTCGAGAAGGCCGCGCACGGCGTCGGGATGGCGGCTCGTGGCCTGCGCTCGAACTTGCTCGAGCACCTCAAGTGGTCCACCGAGGACGCGTTCGACGAGCTCTTCGAAGCGCGGGTGATGGCGCGGATCTTCTGCTCCGAAGAGCGCCTCTTGTCGTGCCTCTTGCCGCTCGGCTGGGCGTACACCCACGACTACCAGTCGGCGCCGCTCGGCGGCGCGCGCGAGCTCTGGCGCTTCTTGGTCCGCGCGATCCGCGCGTGGCGCGGACACGTCGCCTGCCGCACGCGCGTCGATCGGATCCACGTCGAGCGCGGGCGTGTGACCGGCGTCTCGTACACGAGGGGAGCGCGCGAGGGATCGATCCGCGCGAAGTACGTGCTCGCCGCCTGTGACCAAGCGAGCGTGTACGAGCACATGCTGCCGCCCGAGAGCGTCGATCGCGACTGGGTCGCGAAGCTGCGCGAGGCCGAGATCGGCCCTTCGCATCTCACGGTGTTCCTCGGCCTCGATCGTCCCGCCGAGGAGCTCGGCTTCGGCTCCGAGATCGTGATGCTCACGCGGGACGACGTCTCGCGGCGCGACCACAACGCGGGCGATCCGACGCGCGTCGCGATCACGGCGCTCGCGTCGTCGGTGCGCGATCCGAGCCTCGCGCCGCCGGGGATGGGCACGCTGAGGCTCACCGTGTCGGCCGACATCCGGGATCACGATCACTGGAAGACCGGGCCGAGCCTCGCGCGAGGATCCGAGTACGTCGCGTTCAAGAACGCCTATGCCGACATCCTGATCGCGCGCGTCGAAGCGGCGCTGTCGACGCGCATCCGCGAGCACGTCGTCGTGCGCGAGGTGGCCACTCCGATCACGCACCTTCGATATACGGGCAATCGCGACGGGAGCATCGTCGGCGCGAAGCCGAGCCGCGCCAACTTGTGGAGCGGAGCGGCGCACTACCTCACACCGATTCGACATCTGATCTTCAGCGGTCAGTGGGCCGAGCTCGGAGGCGGCGTCCCGATCGCGGTCAAAGCCGGTGTGAACGCGGCGCTGCTCGTGATGAAGCACGAGCGCAGCGCCGCGTTCCGCCATCTCGCCGAGGCGATCGACGGCAAGCGCGCCACCGACGCGCTCGACCCCGCCTGGCTGCAGACTCTGCCCGCGAGCGAGCCGCGCGACCGAGCCCGCCGTCCGGTGGTCGATGATCGCGGGTGTGCGCGTGATCGCGAGGCTCACGATCCCGCTCGCGTCGAGGAGCGCGTCGCCCGCGATCCGTGAGCCGCGCCACGCACGACCGAGCGCGCCCGTGCGCGCGAGGCGTGCTGCGCCGGAGCGCTCGCGGCTCGCCGCGCTGCGCCGCCCGGCGCGCCGCGCGGTGTGATCTCTCGCCCTCGGTCCGCAGCTCGCGAGCGCTTGGAACGCGGAGTGCGGAGCGTCCAGCGCGCTCTCGCGGGCGCAGGAGGACGTGGACCGATGCGGAGGATGTGGATCGTGGCGTCGGCGTGCGCCGCGTGGGCGGCGATGGCGCCGAGCGCGTCGGCGCAGGTCGAGGAAGAGACGCTGATCATCGAAGAGCGCGCCGGCGAGCCGCCGGTGATCGTCGAAGAGCGCGTCGTCGTCGAGCAAGAGGCACCGCCCGCACAGCTCGACGCCGAGGTGGCGCCGATGCACGAGGTCGAGGTCGACAGGCCCGACATGATCCGTCCGCGGCTCGGCGCGTCGATCAACGGTGGGTACACGTTCAACGAGCCCGAGGGCTGGATGCTCGGTGGGAGCCTCCGTCTCGGCATCCAGATCGGCGATCTGGTCGCGGCCTATTACCAGCCGACCGCGCAATACGCGTCGCTGGTCGCGCAGGGCGGCAGTGAGGAAGGCGCGTTCTCGCTCTGGAACTCGTTCATGTTCGAGCTCACTCCGGCGGACGTGATCTCGATCGCCGCGGGCCCGTCGATCGACGTGTGGACCGGCTGCGACGATGGAGCGCAGGGCGACGGACAAGTGGGCACCGCGCGCGATCGAGGCTGCGCGGGCTCGAACCCGTTCTTCGGCCTCCACGGGCGCGTGGCGCTGAACATCGGGAGCGACGGCCCGGGCAAGCGCCACGCGATCCAGGTCTCGTTCGAGGTGCACCCGACGTGGTTCGGCGACGACTTCCAGACCATCGCGCTGCTGGGCGGCCTCGGCTACGACATGTACTGACGCGCTCGCGCGGAGCGTGAGGAGCCGGGCGACGGGGTGTTGAAATCGCGTCCCTCGCTCGGCACGCTCGCGCACGTGGTGCGGTCCGACGATCACGAGTCTCCCTTCGCGCGCGACGACGACGACGACGCGGCGCGTCCAGCGCCCGGCGCGCCTCCCGACGGCGCTTGGAAGATCGCGATCGTCGACGACGAGCAGGAGGTGCACGACGTCACCGTGCTCGCCCTGCGGAGCGTCTCGTTCTCCGAGCGACGCCTCGAATTCCTGAGCGCCCGCTCCGCGGACGAAGCGCGCGCGCTGCTCGCCGACCATCCCGACCTCGCGCTCGTCCTGCTCGACGTCGTGATGGAGACCGACGACGCGGGGCTCGACCTCGTGCGCCACATCCGCGAGGCGCTCGGCAACCGCAACGTGCGCGTGGTGCTGCGCACCGGTCAGCCGGGACAAGCGCCCGAGTCGACGGTGATCCGCGACTTCGACATCAGCGACTACCGCACCAAGACCGAGCTCACCTCGACGCGGCTCCTCACCACCGTCATCGCGGCGCTGCGCACCTATCAGCAGCTCCTCGAGGTCACCGCGCAGCGCGAGGAGCTCGAGCGCGCGTACGCGGCGCAGACCGCGGCGCTCGACGAGATCGCGCAGCTCAAGCGGAGGCTCGAGCGCGAGCGCGACTACCTGCGCGAAGAAGTGTCCGAGGCGGGCGGCGGCGCGGAGATCATCGCGGCGTCCGCGACGCTGCAGCGCATCCTGAGCGAGGTGGACGCCGTCGCGGCGACCGACGCCACGGTGCTCGTGCTCGGCGAGTCCGGCGTGGGCAAGGAGCTCGTCGCGCGCGCCATCCACGCGCGCAGCGAGCGCGCGTCGGGGCCGCTCGTGAAGGTCAATTGCGCGAGCGTCCCGCGCGAGATCTTCGAGAGCGAGTTCTTCGGCCACGTGAAGGGCGCGTACACCGGCGCGCACAAGGATCGCGTCGGGCGCTTCCAGCTCGCCGACGGAGGGACGCTCTTCCTCGACGAGGTCGGCGAGATCCCGCTCGAGCTGCAGAGCAAGCTCCTGCGCGCGCTGCAGGAGCGCGAGGTCGAGCGCGTCGGCGACACCCGCGCCCAGCGCGTCGACGTGCGCGTCGTCGCCGCGACGAACCGCGACCTCAAGGCGTGCGTCGAGGCCGGCACGTTCCGCGCGGATCTCTACTACCGCCTCCACGTCTTCCCGATCACCGTGCCGCCGCTGCGCGCGCGACGCGCCGACATCGCGCCGCTCTTCGAGCACTTCGTCGCGAAGGCGTGCGCGCGTCTGCGCCGGCCGTTCGTGCCGCCCTCCCCGGCGCTGCTCCGCGCGATCGAGGCCTACCCCTGGCCCGGCAACGTGCGCGAGCTCGAGAACGTGGTGGAGCGCGCCGTGATCCTCGCGGTCGACGGAGTGCTGCGGCTCGAGACCATCCTGCCGGACAGCGCGAGCAGCGTGGCCGACGACGTGCTCGCCGAGCCCGCGCGCTCGTCCGCGGTGCCCGCGGAGCCGCGCGGCGCCTCGCGCTGGCCGACCCGCGGCTTCTACACCGCCGACGAGCTGCGCGACCTCGAGCGCGAGAACCTGCTCGCGGTGATGACCGCCGCCGACGGCAAGGTCGCGGGCCCCGGCGGCGCCGCGGACCTCCTCGGCGTGAAGCCCTCGACGCTCTCGTACCAGCTCAAGAGCTTCGGCATCACGCGCCGCTGATCGCGCGATCGACGGGGAACACCACGGTGAGCGTGGTCCCCGCGCCGAGCTCGCTCTCGAGCGTCACCCTGCCGCCGAGCGTGTCGGCCACCAGCGACTGCACGACGTAGAGGCCGAGGCCGGTCCCTCCCGTGCCGCGCGTCGTGGTGAAGAACGGCTGGAACGCGCGCGCGCGCGTCGCCTCGCTCATCCCGCGCCCGGCGTCGCGGTAGACGAGCGAGACGGTGCGCGCGGTCGGGCGCGTGATCGTGATCTCGACCGCGGTGCGCGACCCGTCGCCGCGCACGCCGTGCATGATCGTATTGGTCACGAAGTTCGTGACGATCTGCGCGAGCGCGCCCGGACAGGTGACGCAGCCGAGGTCGCCGCCGGTGCGGACGCGGACGTCGAGCCCCGCGCGGCGCACCAGCGGTCGCAGGCTGTCGAGCGTCTGCTGCACGTACTCGCCGACGTCGATGCGGCGCGGCTCCTCGCTCGAGTGATCGACCGACACGCGCTTGAACTTCGTGATCTCCGCGGCCGCGCGGTCGAGGTTGGAGCGCACCATCTCGGCCGCTTGTCCGCCGCGCTCGAGGAACGCGCGCAGCGAGCCCTTGGTGAGCTCGCCGTGCTCGAAGAGCGTGCGCAGCGCGCTCATCTCCTCGCCGACGACGCCCATCGCGGTGACCGCGACGCCGAGCGGCGTGTTCACCTCGTGCGCCACGCCCGAGACGAGCAGGCCGACGGTCGCGAGCCGCTCCTTCCGCACCAGCTCTTCCTGCGCCTCGCGCAGCCGCTCGATCGACCGATGCAGCTCTTCCTCGACGCGCTTGCGCTCGAAGTAGGTGGGGATGTCGATCGCGCTCTCGCGCATCGCGCCGCCGCGATCGCCGCCGCCGAAGCGCGCGCGGATCTGATCGGCGATGCGGTGCGGCGGCGCCATCACGAAGAGGCACTCCTCGTCGCCGCGCGCCTTGCACGCGACCTCGACCGCCGTGAGCTCGAGGCCGAAGCTCGCCTCGCACCACCCCGACGAGTAACCCGCGCCCATGATGCACACGGGCACGTCGGAGCTGCGCCCGGACGCGATGAAGCTCGCCGCTTCGAACGAGTACGGGTGCGCGTGGAGCAGGAAGAAGTCGTCGTCGGCGATCGGCCTGCTCTCGGGTCGGATCTCGACCTGGCCCCACCCCGTGTACGCGAAGCGGATCGGCCCGCCGGCGAGCTTCTCGAGCGGCTCGCGCGAGCGGAGCTGCTCGTGCATCGAGCGCGCGTCGTGCAGGCCGATCGTGTGCGCGATGTCGAACAGGAACCCGCGCGCGATCGACAGCGCCTCGCGCTCGCCGCGATCGGCGTAGAGCTGCACGAGCGTGTCGAGGAAGTCGGTCGCCAGCGACGACGCGCGCACGAGCAGATAGCGCTCTCCCGCGATGCCGATCATCGCGCGCGCCGGGTCGATGTCGATCTGTCGGAAGCGCTCGCGCATCGTCGCGCCGACCTGCGCGAAGAGCGGCGCGAGGTCGCCCGGGGTGCGCACGACCTCGGGTGTGCTCGGCTCGAACACGCCCGCACGCAGGCGCGCGTTCTCGCGCTCCAGCTCGGCGATGCGGGCGCGCAGCGAAGCGAGATCGGCGTCGTTGGACATCGGCGAGCGAGGATAGCGCGCGCGGCGTCGCGCGACGGACGGACAGGTCTCGGCGCGCCGCCTCCAACACCTCTTCGAGAGCCACCCGGCTCTCTGGGGGGACGCCTGGATGCCAGTCGCGAATCTTCGCGACTGGCGCTCTCGGAAGCTCGCGACTCGCAGATTCCCGCGACCCGCATGCTCGGGAAATCGCCCGAAATCGAGGCAATCCGACGCGGCACGTGCGCTGCAATGAGAGCCCGTCGGGCAGGGGGCGCGACGAGGTCGCGGTCGTCCTTCCGCTCTTCTTCGACACGTGGAGACAGACGACATGAAGCGCTACGTCCTATCGATGCTGATCGTGACGCTCGCGGGCTGCGCCGCCCGCGGCAACGACGCCGCGCCCGAGCCAGAGCTCGACGCCCCCGCCGTCACCCCCGTCGAGGTCGTCCTTCCCGAGGACCTCGAGCCCGACGAGGCGCTCACCGCGGACATCGCATCCCTGCGCGACTCGCTGGGCGAGATGACGACCGAGCTCGGCTTCGGCGACGACGCCGACTCGCGCATCGTCGTGCGCTATCGCGGTCGCGGCGAGGTCGTCTCGGGCGACGACGCGCCGTTCGAGGTCGAGTACGGCGACTCCGACGACGACGCGACCGTCGCCGACGACCCCGACTTCGCGACGTGGGTGGCAGTCCACCTGCAGACCGGGAACGAGTTCGAAGTCCGATTCCCGCGCGACGTCCTGCACGCCGCCGACGATCGCGCGCACGAGCGCGGCATCGATCGCGGCACGCGCGAGCCCGTCTCCGAAGCGTCGGAGCGCCCGACCGTGCCGTTCGTCGAGGACGACGCCGCGCTCGATCCCACGACGCGCAAGGGCTGGTCGAACGCGCAGGACACTCGCACGCTGCGCGGGACGATCGGAGTCGCGCACACCGACTCTGCGCATCGACGTCTCGTGTCGCTCGGCACGAACGGTGGTTGTTCGGGCACGCTCGTCGGGCCGAAGCACATCGTGACCGCCGCGCACTGCATCCGGAACTTCACCAACGGCACCTGGCGCGGGACCACCGCGTACGCCGGGCGCAGCGGTCCGAGCGCGTGGCGCTCGTCGGCGCCGTACAACCCGAATCCCGACGTCGCGGCGACCTGGTACTGGGTGCCCGGCAACTTCATGGCGCTCTCGGACGGGCTCGCGGACATGCCCTACTCCGCGACGCCGTGGGACATCGGCGTGATCGTCACGCACGCCTCGCGCCTCGGTGAGACCGTCGGCTGGATGGGCTGGTACTGGTGGGGCGACAACGGCGAGTTCGCCAATCGCACTCGGTTCAACCGCGGATATCCGGTGTGCGGCGCCGTGAACGCGCCGGCCTCGTGCCAGCGACTCGGGCTCTACGGAGACACGCAGGCGTGCAACGTCGGTGAGCACTCGTCGACGGACGCCGATGGAATCGAGCGTCGATTCCGATTCAGCTGCGACATGTCCGGAGGTCACAGCGGCTCTTCGCTCTACAGCTATCTCGACTCCGACACCGTCGCGGTCACCGGCGTCGTGAGCTGGGAGCACTGCTTCACGTGCGGTGGCGACGACGACCGCCCGAACACCGGCGTGCGCATCACCCGCGAGTACTCGGGGATCATCGCGTCGCTCCGCCAGAGCATGCCGTGACGTGATGCGAGGCCCGCGACGGCGGGCGAAAAAGAGAAACGAGGAGCCGCGCGCGCAGCGCGGCTCCTCGTTCTCGTCTCGCGTGATCAGCTGGCGACGGCGGGGTCTGACCCGCGGCGGTGCCTCGCGTCGATCGACGACATCGGAGAACGCGCCTGTCTTCACGTCTCGGAGAGGAACGGCCCGTTCGGCCCCGTCGGATCGATCACCGGCGTCTTGGGCTCGCTCGGATCCGACGGCTCGCTCGGATCCGTCGGCTCGACCTCGCCGTCGTCCTCGCGCGTCGTGCGCGTCGAGCGGTAGCGATCGACGGGGACCGCGACCGCCTTGCGGAAGCGCTCGACGCTGCGCGGGTCCTCCTCGTCGACCTTCGCGAGCATCAGGCGGCTGTAGCGGCCGACCGCGCGCTGGAATTTGCCGAGCAGGTTCTGCACCGCGGTCGGGTCGGGGATCTCGATCGGCGTGCGGCCTGCGCCGATGAGCTCACCGAGCGCGCTCGTGACCTTCTTCGCCGCCTTGAGGTGATCGGGGCCGATCAGCTCGTCGATCTGACGATCGGCGCCGCTCTCCGCGATGCGCGACAGCAGGCGGTCACCGTGTGCCCACGCCTGCGGCGCCGCGAAGCGCGTGAACCCGAGCGCGTCGGGGAACGTGCTCGCGACGAGCTTCGCCGCCCGCGCGCCCTTGGTGCTCGCCGACGCCGGGATGCGGCTCACCGCGTCGAGCGCGCC
Organism: Sandaracinus amylolyticus; assembly: GCF_000737325.1. Classification (NCBI taxonomy): domain Bacteria; kingdom Pseudomonadati; phylum Myxococcota; order Polyangiales; family Sandaracinaceae; genus Sandaracinus; species Sandaracinus amylolyticus. Next base: position 3,072,485 of record NZ_CP011125.1, on the reverse strand, counting down.
GTACACCGCGCTCCAGCCGTTCACGAAGTCGAGGAAGGCGTCGCGCACGCCGCCCATCCCGTCGCGCTGCTTGAGCGCGGCCTCGAGCTGCGCCGCATGACCGCCCACACGGTCGAGGAGCTCGCGCTCTTCGCGGGTGAGGTCGGAGGGCGCCTGGTTGACGAGAAGACGCCAGAGCGGCTTCGCGTTCTGCGCGGGCACCTTCGGAGGCCCGCCGTGCTGGTTGAAGATGATCTCGGACACGGGAACGCCTCGACTTTTTCTCCCGGAGAGCCCGGGCTGAGAGCGCGACCGCTCGGGAGGCGCGTCGCGCGGACGAGGTGCTCATCGGAGCCTCGATCAAGGCGTTGCGTCGAAGACGTGTTGTTCGCGATCGAGAGCGAGCGCGAGCCGCGGAGAGCGGGCAGTGGAGGCACCGTCAGCCGTAGCGTTCTCGGAGAGGCCGGTGTCCAGCGACGCTGACGATGTCGCCGACCGAGAGCCGGAGGTCGCGGAACCGGTATCGCTGTCGAAGCGGGACCTCGCGACGTGCGGGAGGGCGTAACGTTGTCGCTGGGCAACAGAGATCTGTTCCGGATCGCTAACGTTAGCGATCGGCAACAGAGATCTGTTGTCCAGCGACTGCAATGGGGGCAATGGGGCCGTGGACGTGGGCGCCGTCGCGAGAACGCACGGTCTTTGGGTCGTGCTGACCGCGCGGCTTCGGTGTGCGCTCGCTCCAGGTTCGCGCCTTCGGCGCGAACGTCGCTCCGCTGGTTCGTTTGGCTCTCGTCGAGCGGGCCGCTCGCGGTGGGGTTGCTTCGCGGTGGGCGCGATCTCGGTCCCGCAGAGTCTCTTTCGGGGGCGTGTTGCCGAGTCCCCGCAGCATCGCTCGCGACCGCGGCGTGCCGAGTCCCCGCAGCATCGCTCACGGTGACGCTCTCGCGAGAACGCACGGTCTCTGGGTCGTGCTGACCGTCCGGCTTCGGTGTGCGCTCGCTCCAGGTTCGCGCCTTCGGCGCGAACGTCGCTCCGCTGTTTCGTTTGAGTCTCGGCAAGCGGGCCGCTCGTGGTGGGGTTGCTTCGCGGTGGGCGCGATCTCGAGTCCCCGCAGAGGCTCTTTCGGCGGCGTGTTGCCGAGTCCCCGCAGCGTCGCTCGCGATGGCGGTCTGCCGAGTCCTGGCAGCATCAAGAGCGCGTGTCCTCGAGATCACGCCCACCGAGAACGACTCCGCGGAGACTCGAGATCGCGCCCCCGAGAGAGACTCCGCGGGGACTCGGCACACCGCGCTCGCGAAGCAACCCCACCACGAGCGGCCCGAAGGTCGAGACCCTTTGAAACCAGCAGAGCGACGTTCGCGCCAACGGCGCGAACCTGGAGCGAGTGCACACCGAAGCCACACGGTCAGTACGACGCAAAGACCGTGCGTCCTCGAGACCAACTCCACCGCAAGCGACGCCGCGGGGACTCGGCACGAGCTACCGAGAGAGACTCCGCGGGGACTGAGAAGGCGCCCACCGCAAAGCAACCCCACCACGAGCGGCCCGAACGCCGAGACCCTTGGAAGCCAGCAGAGCGACGTTCGCGCCGAAGGCGCGAACCTGGAGCGAGTGCACACCGAAGAGCGCAGGTCAGTACAACCCAGAGACCGTGTGGCCTCGAGACATGCCGCCCGCCGCGAGCCCTGGGCGTCAGCGCGCCGGGCGCGTGATCTCGATCGGCAGCACGACGTTCGCGCCGGCGCCCGGGCTCTCGTAGGTCCAGCCGCGCATCGTCTCGGCGACACAGCTCGTCAGCGCCGCGCTCTCGACGTCGCTGCGCACGATGTCGATCGACGGCGCGCCGCTCGCGCTCGGGAACGTGACGCGCACCCACACGCGTCCCGGTGCTTGCACCGCGGCGCGGCGCGCGCACGCGCCGAGCGCGTCGGGGTGCGCGGCGAGCGCGGCCTGCACGCTGGCGAGCGCGCGCGCGTGCAGCTCTTCCTCGGTCGGCGGCTGCGAGGGCGCCGCGACCGGAGGAGACGGCGTGGGTGTCGGCGCCGCAGGCTCGGTCGCGCCCGCGATCCTCGGCGTCGGCGTGCCGACCAGCGCGTGCACCACGGCGCGCGTGCTCGCGTCGCGCTCGGGGAAGCGCGCCGCACCGAACGCGCGCGTGAGGCACCGCGCGAACCGGCGCTGGCTGCTCGTGAGCTCGCTCGTGATGCGCGGCGTCGCGCGCCCGCGCGCGCTCACGTCGACCGCGACGACGATGTCCGCCGGATCGGTCGGCCGCTCCCGCAGGCACGCGCTGATCGGCGCGAGGAGCACGCGCAGCCCGGTCTCGAGCTCGTCCGCGCCGAGCGCGCCCGAGGGCGCCTCGATCGCGATCACCGCGTCGGCGACGTCGGGGTCGCGCACCGTGCGTGGCTGTGCGTGGGCGACGAAGGGCGCCGCCGTGGCGACGACCGCGAGCACGATGGGTGCGACGACGCGGGTCACGTACTGGTTGTACCCGATCGTCGATCCACGCGCGGAAATCCGCGCTCGCCGGAGCGTTCCGCTCGGGTTGACGTCGCCCTCACGGGGCGAAGCGACAGGTCCCCTCCGGGCTGCACTCGAGCCCGGGCCCGCACGCGAGCGGCGGATCGCAGCAGAACGTGTCGAGCTGACCGCAGCGCACGCACTGCCCCTCGGGCACGCACACCAAGCCGGGCGCGCACTCGACGTCTCCGTCGCAGCACGCGCCGCCCTCGGCGCCGCACGTCGGCCCGGACAGGCATCGTTCCTCGCCCGCGATCGGACGGCAGCCCGAGCCGGACGCGCATCGCGGCTCCTCGTCGCAGCAGAGCGCGCCGATCTCGCCGCACGGCGGAGGCGGACCGCAGAACGCGCCGAGGCACTCGAGCCCGTCGTCGCAGCCGCGCTCGGGACAGCACGCCTGTCCCGACGCGCCGCACGGATCACAGGTGCCGTCGATGCACTCGAGCGTGCCCTCGCACGCGGGATCGGCCTCGCAGCACGCCGCGCCCGCGACGACGCCGCACGGCGCGATCACGCACGTCCCCTCCTCGCACACCGCGCCGCGCGAGCAGAGGTCGCGCTCGCAGCACGGCGCGTCGATCGCGCCGCATCCGCGGAGCGTGCACATGCCCGCCTCGCAGCGGAGGTTGCCGCCGCAGCGTCCGTCGGCGCAGCACGCCTCGCCGTCCTCGTCGCATCGCGCGCGCGAGATCGGCGCGTCGACGGGCGCGGCGTCGGGCGGTCCCGCATCGCTCGTCGCGGCGTCGACGCCCGCGTCGTCGTCGAGCGAGGGATCACGCGTCGTGCACGCCGAGGCGAGCACGACGAGCACGAGCATCGCGCGCGTGATCATTCCGGCCCCCGCGGGCGGCAGAAGCCGTCGTGGCACTCCTCGCCGTCGGGGCAGTCGGCGTCGGTCTCGCACGGCTGCCGCCTCACCGAGAGCGCCCACTGCGCGATGAAGTTGCCGACGCCGTACGTCTGCGCCGGGATGCGGAACGCAGGGCGCGACGGGTCCTCGGGATCGGCCTCGGGATCGAACGCGGCCATCCAGATCTGCCGGTTCGCGTCGGAGAGCAGGCCGTAGTCGCGGCGGCTCGAGAACGTGAGCCAGAAGATGCGCCGGCCGCGGTGCGAGTACGGGTTCGGGTTCCATCGCGCGAACGTGACGTCGTCGTCGACGGCGGCGCGGCGCAGGTGCACGACCTGCTCGTCCGCGACGTGCAGCACCGCGAGCAGCGAGCGCGTCGGGTTCGCGGTGTCGGTGCCGACGTACGAGATCCAGTGCGCGTCGGGCGCGAACGCGGGGAACGCCTCGGCGTCGGTGGTCGGCGTCGGGATCACGCGCGGCTCGCTCCACGCGTCACCGTCGCGCGTGACGAGGTGGAGCTCGGACGGGCCCGACAGCAAGTGCGCGGCGTACACGGCGTGCTCGCCGTCCGCCGACCAGTCGCCGCCGCGACCGACGACGCCGAGGTCGTGCAGGAGCGCGCCGTCGGCGGAGAAGAAGCGGACCGGCGCGTCGGTCATCGCGCCGCTCACGAGCATGTCGCCGGTCGGGCCGTACGAGACGAGATCGCCGGGCACCGGCGCATCGAGCACCATCGTGCGCGACGCGACGTCGTAGATGCGCGAGCCCGGCTCGCCGCTCGGCCCCGCGACGCCGACCGCGATGCGCGAGCCGTCGCGCGAGAGCGCGTGACAGCCGATGCAGCTGCCCTCCTCGGCGCCGCTCAGGAAGAGCTCGGAGCTGCGGCGCGCGAGGCCGAACTCGTAGCGACGGATCGACGGAGGCTCGACGGTCCAGAAGTAGATCCCGCCGAGGATCGGCTCGTCGGCGAGCTCGACGTGGATCGGCTCCGACGGCGTGCTCGCGAGGTCCCCGGCGAGGCCGCGGATGCGCACCTCGAACGGGCCGTCGGGGCGGCGGCGCGCGAGCTCCTCCCAGATCTCGGTGCCGGGCTGGAACGTGCACCCGGTGCCCATCGGCGTGCACCACGTGTACACGACGACGGCGGGCTCGCCGTGCTGTGAGAGCGTGATCTCGAAGGTCTGGAACCCGCTCGGATGGAAGTGGAAGTCGACGCCACGGAGGTTCGGCGGGATGAGCGTGCCGTCCTCGGGGTAGACGAGCGACGGAGGCGCGGCGGGGCTCGCGCCCGCCTCGTCGAAGCGACGCTCGATGTCCGGGTCGATGCCGTCGTCGACGAAGACGCGACGCGACGGGCCGGCGTCGGGCGGCGGCGCGAAGGCATCGGGGCCGTCGCCGCCGTCGGGATCGAAGACGCGGACGCCCTGTGTGCACGCGCCGACGGCGACGCACAGCAGGCACGAGAGCATCGAGATCGAGCGAACGCGGTGCATCTCGTTGTGGACCATCAGCCGCGCGGGACGGCTCACGTGGAACATCGTGAGCCGATCCACGAGGCTGGTGGTCCCGAATGAACATGGTGTGGAGCGCATGAAGCCGTCGCGCCTGCGCGCGCCGCGCGTCGTCACGCTGCGGACGGCGGACGCGCTCAGCGATCGCGAGCTCGTGCAGCGCGCGCGAGGCGGCGATCGTTGGGCCGAGGACGCGCTGGTCCGCCGCCACTTCGCCGACGTCGCGGCGACGGTCGCGCGCCTGCTCGGTGATCGGCTCGACGCCGAGGACGTGGTGCAGGACACGATCGAGGCGACGCTCGCGGAGCTCCCGCACCTGCGCGATCCCGACGCGGTGCGCTCCTGGATGATGCAGATCGCGGTGCGCAAGGTGCACCGACGGTTTCGCCGGCGGACGCTGCTGCGCGCGCTCGGGCTCGCGTCGGGAGAGCCCGAAGGCGGCCTCGCATCGCTCGCGAGCGACGCGTGCTCGCCGGACCAGCGCGCCGAGCTCGCGCTGCTCGACCGCGCGCTCGCGAAGCTCGCGGCCGCCGATCGCATCGCGTGGTCGCTGCGGTACGTCGAGGACATGCCGCTCGAAGACGTCGCGCGGAGCTGCGGGTGCTCGCTCGCGACGGTGAAGCGGCGCATCGCGCGCGCGGACGAGCACGTGCGCGCCCACGTGTCGTTCGAGCCGGAGGAGGACTGAGCGTGGCGAAGCGACTTCCTCTCCCGGTGAAGCGCGTGCTCCGCGATCCGTTCGAGGATCACGAGGTCGCGGCGATGGTGCGCCGCGCGAGCGCACCGCGGCCGCGACGGCGCGTCGCAGCGGCGAGCGCGGTGGTGGTGGCGGCGATCGCGCTGCTGGCGATCGTCACGATGCCGCGCGGCGAGGTGCACGAAGCGCGCGCGCCGCTGCCGCTGCGCCTCGAGGGCGGCGGGCCCTTGCCGGCGCTGCTCGCGGGTGTGACCCGCCTCGACGACGGATCGATCATCACGGTCGAAGCGTCGGCGCGGCTTCGCCGGCTGCAGAACGACGATCGTGATCTCGTGCTGCTCCTCGAGCGGGGCACCGCGCGCTTCGACGTGGTGCCGGGCGGACCGCGTCGCTGGACGATCGAATGCGGGCTCGCGACCGTCGTCGTGGTCGGGACGCGCTTCACGATCGCGCGCGCCGAGGAGCGCGTCGTGGTCGAGGTCGAGCGCGGCGCGGTGCTGGTGCGCGGTGAGCACGTCCCGGATCGCGCGCGCACGCTCGGCGCGGGCGAGCGCATCGAGGTCGCCGCGCCGGCGCCGATTCCACCGCCGCGATTCGAGCCGGAGCGCGAAGCAGCGCCTCCGCCCGAGGCCGCGGCACCGCGCGCGACCACCCCTGCGCGGCCGCGGTGGCGCGAGGCCGCCGAGCGCGGCGCGTGGGACGACGCGTATGCGGCGATCGGCGAGCGGCTCGAGAGCACGTGCGAGCGCGCGAGCGTCGACGATCTCTTCCTGATCGCCGACGTCGCGCGCCTGTCGGGTCACACCGCCGACGCGATGGTGCCGCTCGAGCACGTCGTGCGCCGTCACCGGCGCGATCCGCGCGCCGCGCTCGCGGCGTTCACGCTCGGTCGTCTCGCGGCGAACCTCGGTCAGTACGAGCGCGCGGAGCGCGCGTTCGAGACCGCGCTCGCGCTCGACGTGCCCGACGCGCTGCGTGCCGACGCGCTCGCTCGCCTCGCGCATGCGCGTCGCGCGCTGGGCGATCTCGACGGCGCGCGGGCCGTCGCTGCACAGTACGTCGTGGAGTATCCGAGCGGCCGCGAGATCGATGCCATGCGGCGCATCGGAACGACGGAGTGATCGCCACACGGTCTCGGTGCATCGCTGGTGTGAGCATCGCGCTCGCGATCACGCTCGGCGCGCCCTTCGCGAGCGCGCAGGCGCCGCGGGCGTTGTTGCTCGACGTGGAGCCGTGCGCCGACGCGCCGATCGAGACCGATGCGCTGATCGCGCGGCTCGAGGTCGAGCTCCACGACGACGGCATCGAGGAGGTGCGTCTCGCCGGACGCGGCGCGCCGATCTCGCGTGCCCCCACGGAAGAAGTGCGGGTGGTGCAGCTCGCGCTCGAGCGCTGCGAGATCGGCGCGGCGGCATTCGCGGTGAGCGTCGAGGACCTCGCGGGGAACGTGCTCGTCGCGCAGCGCATCGACGTGAGCGGCACCGCGGAGAGCGCGCGCCTGCGTGCCCTGGCCCTCGCGCTCGCCGAGCTGCTGCGATCCGCGCCGAGCGCCGCACCCGAGCCGATCGAGGAGGCCCCGCAGGACGACGCCCCGATCGTGCAGCACGCGCCGATCGAGCCTGCGCCGCCCGTCGCGCCCGCCGAGCCCGAGACGCGCGCGGCGAGCACCGCCGTCGCAGCGGCGTTCGTGGTGCGCGCGTTCCCGAGCGGAGGGATCGCGCCGCTCGGAGGTCGGCTCTCGGTCGACGTCGCGGCGCTCGCGCCGCTCGTGGTGCGCATCGACGCGGAGGTGGTGGCCGGCGTCGCGCTCGATCCCCTCGGCGAGATCGACGTGGGACTCGCGACGGCGGGCATCGCGCTCGCGTGGGCCGGAGCGCTCGGGCGCGACGTGCTGCTGACGCTCGGCGGTCGCGTCGCGGCAGGCGTCGCGTGGGCGGAGGGACGACCGTACGACCCGGCGACGCCGGCCGGCGACGGCGCGGGCCCGGTGGTCGCGCTGGGCGGCGTGTGCGAGCTCGACGTGCGCGTCGTGGGCCCGCTCTCGTTGCGCTTCGGCGTCGAGGTGGGCGCAGCGGTGCTCGGCTTCGAAGCGCGCGTCGGCGCGATCCCGGTCGCAGCGGTGAGCGGTGGCTCGCTCGCCGGCTGGGCGGGTCTCGCGATCACCGAGTGACGAAAAGGAACGAGCCGCCTCGCTGCGTTCGGCAGCGGGCGGCTCGTCCTCGTGCGCGGAGCGCTACGGAATCAGCAGCGAAGACGTGTCGCGCCGACGGGCGCGACGCGTCGAGAGCGCTTCGGGCGGGTGGGGGACCCGGGCCGGCTTCGCAGAAGGACTGATTGCAGCGCGCTCGCGCCGAAGAGCGCGAGCGAGCGTCGCAATCAGTAGCGGTACCACTCGCTCTTGAACGGACCCTGCACGGGCACGCCGAGGTACTCGGCCTGCTTGCTCGTGAGCTTCGTGAGCTTCACGCCGAGCTTGTCGAGGTGCAGGCGCGCGACCTTCTCGTCGAGCTCCTTCGGGAGCACGTAGACCTTGCCGCGCTCGTACTTCTTCGGCTCGGTCCAGAGCGCGAGCTGCGCGAGCACCTGGTTGGTGAAGCTCGCGCTCATCACGAAGCTCGGGTGACCCGTGGCGCAGCCGAGGTTCACGAGGCGGCCGCGCGCGAGCACGATGATCTTCTTCCCGTCGGGGAAGACGAAGTGATCGACCTGCGCCTTGATGTTCTCCTCACGCACGCCGTTCTTCGCGTCCGTGAGCGAGGCGATCTGGATCTCGCTGTCGAAGTGACCGATGTTGCACACGATCGCGTTGTTCTTCATCCGCTTCATGTGCTCGAACGTGATGACGTCGGCGCACCCGGTCGCGGTCACGAAGATGTCGGCCTTGTCCGCCGCCTCGTCCATCGTGACGACGTCGTAGCCCTCCATCGCCGCCTGCAGCGCGCAGATCGGATCGACCTCGGTGATCCACACGCGCGCGCCCTGGCCGCGCAGCGACTGCGCCGAGCCCTTGCCCACGTCGCCGTAGCCCGCGACGACCGCGATCTTGCCGCTCAGCATCACGTCGGTCGCGCGCATGATCGAGTCGACCAGCGAGTGACGGCAGCCGTAGAGGTTGTCGAACTTCGACTTCGTGACCGAGTCGTTGACGTTGATCGCGGGCAGCGCGAGCGTGCCCTTCTTCATCATCTCGTAGAGGCGGTGCACGCCGGTCGTCGTCTCCTCCGAGAGGCCGACGATCTGCGGGAGCAGGTCCTTGCGCTTCTCGTGGACGAGGATCGTGAGGTCACCACCGTCGTCGAGGATCATGTTCGGGCCCTTGCCCGTCTCGAAGCAATCGAGCTGCTGCTCGATGCACCACCAGTACTCCTCCTCGGTCTCGCCCTTCCACGCGAACACCGGGACGCCCGCCGCCGCGATCGCCGCCGCCGCGTGATCCTGCGTCGAGAAGATGTTGCAGCTGGTCCAGGTGACCTCGGCGCCGAGCTCCTTGAGGGTCTCGATCAGCACCGCGGTCTGGATCGTCATGTGGAGGCAGCCCGCGATGCGCGCGCCCTTGAGCGGCTGCTTGCCCTTGTGCTCGGCGCGGATCGCCATGAGGCCGGGCATCTCGGTCTCGGCGATCTCGATCTCCTTGCGACCCCACGCCGCGAGGCTGATGTCGGCGACCTTGTACTTCGCGGTCTGGTTCGGCTTCTGCGTCATCTGTCCGGTCTCCTCGTTCTCTTCGATCGTTCGAATGCGCTCACGCGCGGCGCGCGACGAGCACCTGCCATCCGACGTGGGCGTCGGGCCCGCGTCCTCGCACGCCGCTCGGCACGCCGCGCACCACTGCGCGCGCGAGACCGGCGTCGTGCGCCATCGAGACGAGCTCGCGCTCGTCGAAGCCGAGCCACAGGTCGGCCTGCTGCTCGCGCAGCCGCTCGTCCTCGTGGGTCTGGTAGTCGAGCACCACCACCGCGCCGCCGTCGCAGCCGTCCTTCGCGGGACGCGCGAGCGCGGCGAGCGCCTCGAGCAGCTTCACCGGCTTGGGCGCGTGGTGGAGGATGCGCGACGCGAACACGACGTCGGCACCGCCGAGCGCGCGCACGCGACGTCGCACCGCCGCGTCGTCGACCTCGCCCTCGACGAGCTCGACGTTCGCGTAGCCGCGACGCGACACGCGCTGCGCCGCGCGCGCGAGGCGCGCCGAGCTGCGATCGAGACCGACCACGCGATCGAAGAGCGGCGCGAGCACGTCGAGCAGACGACCGTCGCCGGTGCCCGCGTCCACGGCGAGCTGGCGTCGCTCGATCAGCGGCGCGAGCGCGGCGAGGTACGCGGGGAGCTCGGGCGGGAGCGCGTCGGGCTCGAGCTCGCCCTCGCTCTGACCACCGCGCGCGAAGAAGTCACGCGCGGCCGCGTCGCGCTTGCGCACGATCTCGGCGACACGCGCGAGGCTTCCGTCCTGCTCGCAGAGCGCACGACCGGCACGCAGCGCGTCGGCGACCACGGCGTCCTCGGGCGCGCCCTCGGCGACGCGCACGAAGACGCGCGTGCCCTGCTTGCGATCGACGAGCAGCCCGGCGCGACGGAGCGCGGCGACGTGCTTGCTGACGTTCGGCTGCGACTCGTGGAGGAGCTCCGCGAGCTCACCGACCGAGAGCTCGTCCTCCGACGCGAGGACGAGCAGACGGATGCGGAACGGCTCTCCGAGCAGTCGGTAGAGCTCCCAGCGCGCCTCGGCGAGGAGGGCCGACGAGAGGGCGTTCGCCGCGTCCACGGCGGACGATATATGCGACGATGCGCATGGACGCAAGCAACGAGTTTTGTCTCAGGAATTGGGGTGATTCACTGGAAGTTCTGGACCGCCCAGACCTCGCCGTCGGGCGTCGTGAAGAACCCGCAGGCCACCTCGCCGAAGTCCGGGTTCGTCATGTTCAGGTAGTGGCCGTGCGCTGCGAAGTCCTCGCCCGGGCCTTCGTCCCACATGAGCTGGAGGCACCCGCTGATCGTGTCGTCGACGCTGCCCCACCCCGGGCACTCGTTCTGTCCGAACCCGCCCGGCGAGCAGATGCCGTCGCCGAAGCCGGCGTGCGGCGAGCGCGTGCTGTCGTGCTCGGCGTGCATCGATGCGCACGACTCGCCCTCGGTCCAGCGCGCGAGCGGCGGCAGGCACTGGCACTCCCAGCGCAGCTGGTTGATGCGCGCGACGCAGTCCGCGGCAGGGTCGCCGGTGCTCGGAAGCGGAGCGGGCGAGCAGTCGGGGATCGGCGCGGCGAGCGGGCCGTCCTCGCAGTCGCCGCGCGTACCGCCGTCACCGCCGCCCGAGCCTCCGTCGTCGTCGCCGCACGCGACGAGCGAGAGCACGAGCAGCGAGAGCACCACGGATCGAGATGCGCGCACGGGACCTCCGCAGGAGGCCCCCATCGTACTCTCACGCGATCACAACGACGACGCGGCGAACGTGTCGCACGCGGCGGGATCGCCCGCCGAGAGCCCCTGACGGAACCAGCGCACGCGCTGCTCCGAGCTGCCGTGCGTGAACGACTCCGGCACCGCGTAGCCGCGGGCGCGCGCCTGCAGTCGATCGTCTCCGATCGCCGCGGCGGCGCGCAGGCCTTCTTCGACGTCGCCCGGCTCGAGCAGGCCGCGCTGCGCCGCGTGATGTCCCCACACGCCGGCGTAGCAGTCGGCCTGCAGCTCCTGTCGCACCGACAGCGCGTTCGCCTGCGCCTCGGGCAGCGCGCGCATGCGCGCGTCGACCTGCGACGACGTGCCGAGCACGTTCTGCACGTGATGACCGACCTCGTGCGCGATCACGTACGCCTGCGCGAAGTCGCCGGGCGCGCCGAACTCGCGATCGAGCTCGCGGAAGAACGAGAGGTCGAGGTACACGCGCGAGTCGGGCGGACAGTAGAACGGACCCACCGCGGCCGACTGGAAGCCGCACGCGGAGCGCACCTGCCCATCGAACAACACGAGCTCGGGCTGCGGGTACTGCACGCCGTGGCGCGCGAGCAGCGCGGGCCACGTGTCCTCGGTGCTGCCGAGCACGACCGACACGAACTGCGCGGTCGCGTCGCTCGCGGGCGGCGCGACGGCGGGCGCGTCGCTCGGGTACGAAGCGTCGCCACCGCCGGTGAGCATGCTCGGATCGACACCGAGGAAGAGCGAGATCGCGAGCACCGCGAGCGCGACCAGACCGCCGCCGGCGCGCATCGGGATGGGGAGGCGCATTGCACCACCTCCGCCACCGCTGCCACGGAGATCTCGGACGTTCGTGCTTCGTCGACCTTGCTGCCAGCGCACGACGAGGGATGTAGTCCCGCGCCTTCGATCAACGACGCTTCGCGAGCAGCACCACGCCGAAGATCACGCCGAGCGTGAGGATGATCGTCGCGCCGCTCGCGACGTTGAGGTGGTAGCTGAGCAAGAGACCGAGCGCGGCGCCGCCGGTCCCGAGCGCGAGCGCGTACGCAGCGACGCCCGGCAGCGTGCGGCCGAGCATGCGCGCGGTCGCGGCGGGGATGACGATGAACGAGCTCACGAGCGCGATGCCGACCGTCTTCACCGCGACGACGATCACGACCGCGACGAGCGCGAGCAGCATCGAGTCGAGCGCGGCGACGGGCACGCCTGCGATCGCGGCGAGCTCGGCGTCGAACGTCGCGAACGCGAGGCGCGACCACGTCGCGGCGAGCACGAGCCCGGACGCGACCGCGACACCGGCGACCACCCAGAGATCGTTGTTCGAGATCGCGAGGATCGATCCGAAGAGCACCGACTCGACGTTCACCGGCGGCGCATCGTTGGGGCGCAGCCCGAGGAAGAGCACGCCGAGCGCGAACGACACCGAGAAGAACACGCCGACCGCGACGTCGCCGCGCAGCTTTCCGCGGCGCAGCACCCACGCGATCCCGAGCGCGATCGCGACGGTGAACGGCAGCGCGACCCACGTCGCGCGGTCGACCGCGACGCCGATCAGCAAGCCGAGCGCGATGCCGCCGAACGCCGCGTGCGCGAGACCGTCGCCGAGGAACGAGAGGCCGCGCTGCACGACGAACACACCGAGCGTCGCGCAGAGACCGCCGACGATCGTCCCCGCGATCAGCGCGCGGATCATGAAGCTCTGCGAGAGCGGCTCGAGCAGCCAGTCCATTCAGTCCTCGTCGGGAAACGCGCTCTCGCTGCCGAGCGCGCGCGCCGAGGCTCCGTCGTGCAGCGCCTCGAACGAGCGTCGGCCGAGCAGCTCGTGCGGAAGGCCCCACGCGGTGAGGTGTCCGTCCGTGAGATACACGACGCGCTCGGCGGTGCGCGCGATCGCGGCGAGGTTGTGGGTCACGAGGATCGCGGCGAGCTCGTCGGACGCCGAGACTTCCGCGAGCACGTCGAGGAACTCGCCGCGCCCCTTCACGTCGACGCCCGCGGTGGGCTCGTCGAGGATCAACAGCGCGGGGTCGTTCACCAGCGCGCGCGCGAGGAACACGCGCTGGGTCTCGCCACCGCTGAGTCCCGCGATCGGCTTGTCGAGCAGCGGCTCACCACCGACGCGACGCAGCACCTTGCGCGCACGCTCGCGCTCCTGGTCCGTGATGCGGAAGGGCCAGGTGCCGCGCATCGACGCGACGATCAGATCGATCGCGCGCGCCGGGAAGTCGCGATCGAAGCTCTTTCGCTGCGGCACGTAGCCGACCGCGTGGCGCCCTTCGTGGGCCGGCTTGCCGAGGATCTCGATCGTGCCCGACGTCGGCTTCAAGAGGCCGAGCACCGTCTTGAGGAACGTGCTCTTGCCCGCGCCGTTCGGGCCGCAGAGACACACGAACTCGCCCTTCGGGATCCAGAAGCTCACGTCGTGCAGGATCACGCGCGACTCGATCACGACGCTGACCTGCTTCGCGTCGAGCACGATCGGCAGCGACGTGCGATCGGGGATCGTGAGCTGTCGCGAAGACGTCGTCATCGCAGCGCGCGCTCGAGCACGTCGGTGTTCGCGCGGAGCAGCGCTTCGTAGCTCGTGCTGGTGCCGCTGCCGCCGATCGGATCGAGCTCGAAGAGCGGCACGTTCGCTTGCTGCGCGACGACGCGCGCCGGGCGCGGATCGAGCTGCGGCTCCGAGAAGAGCGCGGCCGCGCCGCTCGCGCGGATCGCGCCGAGCACGTCCTGCATGTAGCGCGGCGTCGGCTCGCGACCGGGGAACGGCTCGATCACCGCGGCGATGTTCAAGCCGTAGCGCTCGGCGTAGTAGCCGAACGAGCCATGGAACGTGACGATCGTGCGGCGCGTCCAGGCGCGCGCGCGTGCGTCGATCTCGTCGTGGAGGCGACCGAGCTCGGCCTCGACCTGCGCGCCGCGCTCGCGGAAGCCGGCCGCGCCCTCGGCGTCGATGCGCGAGAACGCCTCGACGAGGAGCGGCACCGCGCGCCGCATGCGCACCGGATCGAGCCAGAAGTGCGGGTCGATCCCGCCGTGGTGATGATGGTGCTCGTCCTCGTGCGCGCCGTCGTCGTGGTGCTCTTCGTCTTCGTGCTCGTCGAGCTCGTCGCCGACCTCGTGCGCGGTGAGACGACGCGGCTCGAGCCGCGGACCGAGCTCGAGCATCTCGGGCTCGGCGTCGCTCGCGCCGCGCACGATGCGCTCGGCCCACTCGTCCATCTCGAGCCCGACGAGCACCGCGAGGCGCGCATCGGCCACCCGCGCGACCTCGCGCGGCGTCGGATCGTAGCCGTGCTCCGAGCGCCCGGGCGGGAGCACGCAGACGACGTCGAGGCGATCCCCCGCGACACGACGCGCGACGTCGTAGAGCGGGAAGATCGACACCGCGACGCGCGGTCGCCCTCCCCCGCTCTGCTCCCCACCGCCGCTGCCGCACGCGATCACGAGCGCGGCGAGCGCAGCGCTCACGAACCGCCCCACCCTGAGCCTCATCGCCGCGAGCCTAACACCGGGCGCGCAGCGACTCAGCTCACGTCGTCGCGAGGCCCGCCTTCACGCGCAGCGCCTGGAACTCCGGGAGCGCGCGCAGCGGCGCGAGATCCCCATCGCGATCGATCACCGAGGGATCGGAGAGCCCCGCGTCGATCGCCTTCTCGAGCCACCCGAGCGCGTCCGCGCCGCGCCCCAGCTGACCGAGCGCGCACGCGACGTTGAACGCGTCGCTCGCCTGCCCGAAGCGCGCGAAGAGTCGCTCGCCGAGCTTCGCCGCGGGCTCGTGGTGCCCCGCGTAGAACGCCTCGTTCACGACGATCTGGAGCGCACGCACGCCGACCGCTTCGCTCTTACCTGCGTCGTCGAGGATCGCGAGCACGTCGTCGTAGCGCGCCGATCCCGCTGCGGCGCGCGCGAGACGCTTCGCGACGAAGTCGTCCGCGCGGCCGACGATCGCCTCCGCGAGCGGCTTCACCGCCTGCGCGGGACGGCCGAGCTCGAGCTGGATCACGCCCTCGAGCAGCGCGTCGGGAAGACGACCGCGCGGCAGCATGCGGAGCGCCTGCGCGGCGCCCTCGGGATCGTTGGTGAGCGCGCGGCCCCACGCGAGCAGGTGCGCGACGTCGAAGCGATCGTCGTCGCTCCGAGCGCGCGACACGAGCGCCTCCGCGATGCGATGCACGCGCGGCGCATCGCCGGCCTCGAGCGCCGACCAACCTTCGCGCAGCGGCGCCTCGAGCGACTCGGACTGCGGTGCGGGCGCGCGCGGACGCATGCGCGCCTGGCTCTGAAGTCGATCGGCGAACTGCGAGCTCGCCTGCCACTCGCGGTAGTTCTGCCAGGCGAGCATCCCGATCACGAACACCATGAAGAGGTTCTGCACCGCGAGCGCCAGCGCGATCAGCGCAGCCGCGACGACGATCGAGAACAGACGTGCGAAACGCTGACCGCGCGCACCGAAGAAGCGATCTAGCGCGGCGGCCATGATGTTCCCGCCGTCGAGACCGACGATCGGAACCAGGTTGAAGATCGCCCACCAGAAGTTGGTGAGGAAGATGTCACGCGCGATCATCGTCGCGACACGCGGCATCGCCACCGACGTGAGCGCGAAGTAGGCCGCGCCTCCGATGACGAGCCCGACGAGCGGCCCGGCGAAGCTGACCCAGATGCTCCGCGCGTGCGTGAGCCTGCCTGCGGCCATGCGCGTCACGCCGCCGAACGCGAGCAGGTGCACCTCGGGGTTCAACCCGTAGCGCCGCGCAGCGAGCGCATGCCCCATCTCGTGCAGGAGGATCGCGACGAAGACGATCGGGATCCACCACGTGAGCCCGATCGGCTCGTCCCGGTACCACGGCATGCCGAGGAACACGGCGGAGAGCCAGAAGAACCCGTGGACGCGCACGGGGATGCCGAGGAACGAGAAGGTCACGTTGAGCCCGAAACTCTGGAGCCAGGCGCCGGCACACGCCACCCCGCGAGCGCCTTGCCCACGAAGTCGAGCCGGTCCTGCCCCCAGAACAGCTGATTCCCGACCACGAAACACGGGGCGCCCGGCGCACCGATCTCCATCGCGCGTGTCGTCGCGTCGAAGAGCGTCTGCTTCGCGTCGCCTGCTCGATCGAGCAGCGCGGGATCGAGCGACGCCTCGCGCAAGCACGCGCGCAGCACGTCCGGATCGGCAGGGTCACGATCCTCGACCCAGCACGCACGCATGATCGCGTGCACGAGCGACGCGCGCCTGTCTCCCTCGAGCGACAGAGCGTCGTCGAGCAGCAGCGTCACGCGCAGCGCGTCGACGGTGCGCAGCGGGAAGCGCGACGTGAAGCGGAACGGCACGCCCCAGTGATCCGCCCAGCGCTCGAGATCGATCCGCGCGTGACGGCGCTTCGCTTCACCGAAGCTCTCGAGCGGCACGAGCGGCGTCCCGATCTGCTTGAACAGCGCGCCGAGCAGGAACGGCCGCCACGCGACGCGCGCACCGTGCTCGCGCGCGACGCGCTCGATCTGCGTCGTCCCGAGGTACGCGAACGGGCTCGAGTAGTCGAACCAGCACTCGACGGTCTTGGAGTTGAGATCGATCACGCGCCACGAGCATACCGCCGCGGTTCCCGGTGCGGATCCGCACTTCCGGCTCCACGGCGATCACGACGCTCGCGTATCGTGCCCGGTCACCATGACCATCTCGTTCGACACGCACCCGAGCCGCTACAAGCACTGGAAGCTCTCGTTCGACGGAGAGATCGCGACGCTCGCGATGCAGGTCGATCCGAACGGCGGATTGAAGGAAGGCTACGAGCTCAAGCTCAACTCGTACGACCTCGGCGTCGACATCGAGCTCGCCGACGCGATCCAGCGCGTGCGCTTCGAGCACCCCGAGGTGAAGTGCGTGGTCGTCACGAGCGGCACCGATCGCGTGTTCTGCTCGGGCGCGAACATCTACATGCTCGGCTCGAGCACCCACGCGTGGAAGGTCAACTTCTGCAAGTTCACCAACGAGACGCGCCTGTACCTCGAGGACGCGTCGAAGCACAGCGGCATCAAGTTCCTGTGCGCGGTGAACGGTGCCTGCGCCGGCGGTGGCTACGAGCTCGCGCTCGCGTGCGACGAGATCCTCCTCGTCGACGACGGCTCGAGCGCGGTGAGCCTGCCCGAGGTGCCGCTGCTCGCCGTGCTCCCGGGCACCGGCGGCCTCACGCGCGTCGTCGACAAGCGCAAGGTGCGCCGTGACCTCGCCGACGTGTTCTGCACGACCAGCGAGGGCGTGCGCGGCAAGCGCGCGGTCGAGTGGGGCCTCGTCGACGCGATCGCGCCGCGCAGCCGGTTCGCGGACGCGGTGAAGGAGCGCGCGGCATCGCTCGCGAAGAAGGCGGGCGACGCGAGGAAGGGCGCGGGCATCGAGCTCGACGCGCTCGCGCCCGAGATCGACGGCGGCACCTATCGTTATCGCTTCGTCACGCTCGCGATCGACGCGACGACGCGCGTCGCGACGCTGACGATGAAGGCGCCGACGGGATCGACCCCCGAGGGCGGCGATGCGATCCAAGCGGCGGGCGCGTCGCAGTGGTCGCTGCGTGCGTTCCGCGAGCTCGACGACGCGCTGCTGCGCCTGCGCATCGATCACCTCGACGTCGGCATGCTCGTGCTGCGCACCGAGGGTGACGCGGCGAAGGTCGTCGCGACCGATCGCGCGCTGCACGCGGCGAAGGATCACTGGCTGGCGAACGAGATCCTGCGCCTGCAGGCGCGCGTGCTGCGCCGCCTCGATCTCACGTCGCGATCGATCTTCGCGCTGATCGAGAAGAGCTCGGCGTTCGGTGGCTCGCTGCTCGAGCTCGCGCTCGCGTCGGACCGCATCTACATGCTCGCGGACGACGACGAGGAGGTCGCCATCGCGGTGTCTCCGGCGAACGCGGGCGCGCTCCCGATGAGCCACGGCCTCTCGCGCCTCGAGGCGCGCTTCCAGCGCGAGCCCGAGCGCGTGCAGAAGGTCCTCGCGACCGAAGGCGCGATCACGACCGAGGACGCGAACGCGCTCGGTCTCGTCACCGTCGCGCCCGACGAGATCGACTGGGACGACGACGTGCGCATCGCGATCGAAGAGCGCGCGAGCCTCTCGCCCGACGCGCTCACGGGCATGGAAGCGAGCCTCCGCTTCGCGGGCCCCGAGACGATGGAGACGAAGATCTTCGCGCGCCTCAGCGCGTGGCAGAACTGGATCTTCCAGCGACCCAATGCGGTCGGTCCGCAGGGCGCGCTCACGAAGTACGGGCAGCCCGATCGTGCCGTCTTCGCGTGGACGCGCTGCTAATCGCGCAGCGGCACACGACGCACGAGTTAACACGCGTGTTCACACCGCGGCGAGGTGCTACGAAGCACCTCGCCGTGCGCGTTTTCACGCGCGTCGGGTCATGCGTTTCCGTGAGTGATCACAGCGCCTTTCCACGCGCAGAAAGACGCGGGTGAGCCACCGCACGCGCGGGGTTCGCGAGTGAGCCACCGCACGACGGCCGAAGTGCGCAGCAACCTATCCTGCCACCCGAGATACGCACTCATGTCGCTCACCGACTCGATCCCGAACAACGTCGATCTCGGCTCGGACAAGAAGCTGCTCCGAGCGCTCGAGAAGTGGCAGCCCGACTTCATCAACTGGTGGATGGAGATGGGCCCCGACGGGTTCCAGAAGGACGAGATCTACCTGCGCACTGCGATCTCCGTCGATCCGAAGGGCTGGGCGAATTACGAGTACGTGAAGATGCCCGACTACCGCTGGGGCATCTTCCTCACGCCGCGCGAAGGCGAGCGCGACATCGGCTTCGGTGATCACGCGGGCGACAAGGCGTGGAACGAAGTGCCCGGTGAGCTGCGGTCGATCCTTCGTCGCATCATCGTCACGCAGGCGGACACGGAGCCCGCGTCGGTCGAGCAGCAGCGTCAGCTCGGCAAGACCGCTCCGTCGATGTACGACCTCCGCAATCTCTTCCAGGTGAACGTCGAAGAGGGCCGGCACCTCTGGGCGATGGTGCACCTGCTCCACCAGTACTTCGGTCGTGACGGTCGCGAAGAGGCCGAGGCGCTCCTGCAGCGCCGCAGCGGTCATCCCGACACGCCGCGCATCCTGCAGACGTTCAACGAGAAGACCGACGACTGGCTGTCGTTCTTCATGTTCACGATGTTCACGGACCGCGACGGCAAGTACCAGCTCGCGGCCCTGAGCGAGAGCGGCTTCGATCCGCTCGCGCGTGCGACGCAGTTCATGCTCACCGAGGAGAGCTTCCATCTCTTCACGGGCGAGACCGGCGTCGAGCGCATCGTGCAGCGCGCGGCGGAGCTGACGAAGCTCGATCCGAACGGCGATGCGCGCGCGCAGGGCGGCATCGATCTCGCGACGATCCAGAAGTGGATCAACTTCTGGTTCTCGAGCGCGGTCGAGCTCTTCGGCGGCGAGATCTCGAGCAACGCGGCGGACTACTTCGCGACGGGCCTCAAGGGCCGCTTCCGCGAGCGCGAGAAGTACACCGAGCACAAGGCGCTCGAGGGCGTGTACTCGATGGTCGTGCCGGGCGAGCAGGGTCGCCTCGCGACGCGCGACGTGCCGCTGCGCAACGCGATGAACGAGATCCTGCGCGACGAGTACGTGGCGGACTGCGAGCGCGCCTGTCGCAAGTGGAACCACGTCATCAAGAAGAGCGGGCTCGACGTGGAGCTCTACATCCCGAGCCGCCGCTTCAATCGCTCGATGGGCATGTACGCGGGCCAGTCGTTCGCGCCGAACGGCGAGCCGATCTCGAAGGAGCACTTCGAGTCGATGCGCACGAAGTGGCTGCCCACGCCGGAAGACCGCGAGTACGTGCGCTCGCTGATGACCGCGGTGCACGAGCGCGGGAAGATCGCGAACTGGATCGCGCCGCCGAAGCAGGGCGTCGACGGCAAGCCGTTCGACTGGGAGTACGTGCGCTTCGCGCAGTGATCCCGATCGCGACGTGACGAGCGCGCGCGGCGTGGTGGACGCCGCGCGCGACGCAGTGTGTGCAGTGAGCCGTGATGCGCGACGCGCGCGTCGACGAGCTAGGGGAGACGCGTCGACAATGCAGGCGGGTGAGCGCATCGAGGCGCTGACGCGGCGGTGGATCGCTGCGGGCAAGAACGTCTACGTCGCCAAGGAGCCGCCCTTCGATCCCGACGACGGCGGCGTGCCGCCGGCGATGTGGGACGGAGAGCCGGATCCTTCGGGCTGGGTGCGCTGGCGCGCGACGGAGCCGCGTGTCGCGCCGGGCGACCTGCAGCGCGTGGAGGAGCGCATCGGCGCGAAGCTACCGCCGCTCGTGCGCGCGTGGCTCTCGACGAGCTCGATCGGGCCGCTCGAGAGCGAGCGGCTGCGCCTGCCGGCGTTGTGGTCGGACTCGCCGCTGCGCGACCTCGAGAGCCTGCTCGACGCGTGGTCCCCGCTCGAGCGCGCGGGCTTCGTCGTGATCGGCGAGGACGGGAACGACGCGGGCCCGCTGTGCATCGATCTGGCGGCGCGCGACGAGTGGGGTGACGCGCGCGTGGTCGCGTTCGATCACGAGGCGCTCATCGCGCTCGGTCCGGTCGCGTGCGCGCGACGCGAGATGGTCGCGCCGCTCGCGCAGGCGCGGTTCTCGTCGTTCGCCGCGCTGCTCGACGCGCTCGATCGGAGCTGATCCGGAACACACGCGCGCTCGCGTTGTCGAACGCGCGTGCGCTGGGGGATCGTCGCGCTCATCGTGCATCTCGTGGCGCTCGCGCCGAGGGCGAGCCGGGCGCCTATTCGTTCGGGCTCGGTGTGGCGCCCGATGGTCGCGTGCTCGCGCTGATGAAGCTGGATGCGTCGCGCGAAGGAGAGCCGCGCCTCGAGTGCCTCGCACGGGCGCTCTCGACCAGCACGTATCCGCTCGCCGCCGACGTCTCGCGCATCCGCCTCGTGATCACGATGCGGCGGTGATCACGGCGCGAAGCTCTCGACCACGTCGACTGCTGCGAACGTCGGACGATCTCCGCCCCCGACGACCCATATGCGCCCCGCGGCCGCGAGCACGACGTGCCCGTGGCGCGGCGTCGGTACCGACTCGATCTCCGACCACGTCTCGCGCGCGAGATCGAGCGCCTCCACCGAGTCGAGCGCGCGATCCGGCTGCTCGCCGCCGACCGCGTACGCCGTGCCGTCGAGCACCGCGATCCCGAAGCCACCACGACGCGTCGGGATGCTCGGCCCGGGACGCCACGTGTCGGCGATCGGATCGTAGAGCTCGACCACGTCGGTGTTCGTCGACAGCGAGTTGCGACGCCCCGCGATCACCCACAGCTGTCCGTCGTGCACGAAGCCGCCGAGGTGCTCGCGCTCCGTCGGGATCGCAGCGCCTGCATCCCAGCGATCGTTCGCGACGTCGTAGCGCAGCGTGCTCGTCGCGAGCCCGCCCCGCGTGGCGTTGCCGCCCGCGACCACGATCCGATCGCCGATCACGCCGGCGATCCCCGCGCCGCGACCCTCGGGCAGCGGTGCGATCTCCTCCCACGCGCTCGCTCCCTCGCGCAGCACCCACGCCGTCTCGAGCGGATCGAACTCGAGCGTCTCCATCCCGCCGATCACGTAGAGGTCCTCGCCGGTCGACACCATCATCGCGTGATGGCGCGGGCGCGGGAGCGGCGGGCCCTCGCTCCACGTGCTCGTGTCGGGATCGAAGATGCGCACCACGCTCGAGGTCGCGCCCGAGGCATCGAGCCCTCCTGCGATCCAGAGGCGCCCTCCGTGCACCGCGCCCGTGATCTCCTGGATGCGCTCCGGCACCGCGGGCTCGCTGCGCCACGCGCTCGACGTCGCGGCATCGACGACGCTCGCGTCGATCTGCGAGGCGTCGACGTCCGGCGCGTCGCGTGTGTCGCCGCACGCACCGATCACGAGCACCGCCCACGCGCCCACCATCACGTCGCTGCGCATCGCCCACCCCGCTGCGAATGAATCTACACTCCGCGCTGCATGAGGAACGAGGACTCTCCCCGCGCCCGCCTCGCCGCGCTCTCGACGGGCTTCCGCCGCGACTACCTCGATCACGCCGCGCTCACCGCGCAGCTCCGCGCGTGGGCCGACACGTTCCCCGAGATCGTACGTCTGCGCTCGATCGGCACGACGCCCGAAGGCCGCGAGCTCTGGGTGATCACGATCGGCCCCGAGCCCGATCGCGTGCGGCCCGGCGTGTGGATCGACGCGAACATGCACGCGTCGGAGCTCTCGGGATCGAGCGTCGCGCTCGCGATCGCCGAGGACGTGATCGCGCTGCACCTCGACGACGAGACCGTCTCCGGTGTCGGCCTTCCGCGGCACCTCCGCCGCATCGTGAAGGACGTGCTCTTCCACGTGATGCCGCGCGTCTCGCCCGATGGCGCCGAGGCCGTGCTCACGACCGGTCGCTACGTGCGCTCGGTGCCGCGCGACTCGCGCCTCAATCGCGCGCATCCGCGGTGGATCCCCGAGGACATCGATGGCGACGGGCTCGCGCTCTACATGCGCAAGGAGGACCCCGCGGGCGACTTCGTCGAGGTCGCGGAGCATCCCGGGCTGCTCGTGCCGCGCACGATCGACGACCCGCCGCCCTACTTCAAGCTCTTCCCCGAGGGACGCATCGAGCACTTCGACGGCGTCACGGTGCCCGCGCCCGACTTCCTCTCGGACACCGACGTCGATCTCAACCGCAACTTCCCGTTCCGCTGGGCCGCCGAGCCGCAGCAGCGCGGCGCGGGCGCGTTCCCGACGAGCGAGCCCGAGGTGCGCGCGATGGTCGAGCACGCGACGCGCACGCCGAGCCTCTACGCGTGGCTGAACCTGCACACCTTCGGTGGCGTGTTCATCCGTCCGCCCGGCGACGTGCCCGACGATCGTATGAGCTCATACGATCTCGCGGTCTATCGACAGGTCGGGCAGTGGGCCGAGGAGCTCACGGGATATCCGATGGTCAGCGGCCACGAGGAGTTCCTCTACGAGCCCGGCAAGCCGCTCTACGGCGCGCTCAGCGAGTGGGCGTACGAGCAGCGCGGCGCGCTCTCCTACGTGTGCGAGCTCTGGGATCTGATGGCGCGGCTCGGCATGCCGCGACCGAAGAAGTTCGTCGACTACTACACGCGGTTCCGCCGCGAGGACTGGGTCGCGCTCGCGCGCTGGGACGCGGATCACAACCGCGGGCGCATCTTCCGGCCGTGGAAGCGCGTGCGTCATCCGCAGCTCGGCGACGTCGAGGTGGGCGGCATCGATCGCCGCGTCGGGCTCTCGAACCCGTCGTACGAGGAGCTCCCCGCGATCTGCGAGAAGCAGAGCGCGCTGATGCTGCGCGTCGCGTCGCTCGTGCCGCGCGTCGTCGTGAGCCGCGTCGAGGTCGCTCCGCTGCGCGAGGACGTCACCGAGCTCACCGTCGTCGTCGAGAACCACGGCTACCTGCCGACGTACGGCATGCAGCACGCGAAGGATCTTCCGCACAACGAGGCGCTCTGGGCCGACGTGATCTGCGACGGAGGGTGCGTGCTCGAGGAGCGCGGCACGTCGCACCGGTCGGTCGGGCATCTCGAGGGCTGGGGTCGCGGCATCGGTGACGCGGGGCACTCGATCTTCTTCCCCGCGAGCCAGGGGTCGGCGACGAGCCGCACGCTTTGCTGGGTGGTGCGTGGGCGCGGCACCGCGACGGTGCGCATCGGGAGCTGCCGCACGGGCCACGTCGAGCGTCGCGTCGGGATCGGCGGCGGCCTCTAGCGGACGATCACGCGCATCGAGCGGCCGTAGAGCGCGGCGAGCGCCGGCTCGAGCTTCGATGCATCCACGCGCGCGCCGATCACGTCGATCTCGCGCGCGCCGATCTCGAGCTCACCGCCCGCGAGCGCACGCGCGCTCTCGTCGTCGCCGCTCGCGCGGAGGAAGCCGACGAGCGCGCGCTTCACGTCGTCGCCGAACCCGCGATCGAGCGGCTCGCCCCCGTCGTCGCGATAGCCCGCCTCGACGCTGCGCTCGCGAACGCCCCACACGATCGCGAGCTCGACCACGCTCGCGCCGAGCACGCGCGGCGCCTCCGCGGTGATCGTCGCGATCACCGCATCGCGCACCGAAGGGAACGTCTCGCACAGCCCGAGCGCGTGACCGTCGACCGCGAGGCGCACGTCGATCGCGCGCACCGTTCCGTCGCTCGACTCCCACGCATCGCCGGCGCGCTCGAACACTTGCGGGATCGATCTCCGGAGCACCTCGGCGACCCGTCCGTCGCGCATCGACGACGCACGAGCGAGCGCGGCGCGCCGCAGCTCGGGGACCGCGCTCACACCTTGCGCCGGATGCGTGCCGCGAGGCCGGGCTCGTCCTCCGCGAGGCCCGGCTCGTCCTCGGCGACGCGCACGTCGGCTGCCGGGCGCGCGTCCTCCGCCATCGCCGCGGCGAGCGCCGCCGCCTGCGCGCGATCGTCGGCGCCGCTCGGCTTCGCGAGGTCGAACACGATCTTCGTGTTGCCCGTTCCGCTGATGCCCTGCAGCGCCTCGAGGCGCCGCAGCTCGAGCGCGCCCGGCTGCGCGGTGAGCACGCGCGCGGCCTCGGCGAAGTTCTTCGCGCTCTCGAGGTCCGCCTGCGACTTGATGATGACGACCTGCTTGTCGCGCTCCGCGATCGCCTTGCGCGCGATCGCGTCCGAGATGTTGCTCGGCAGCTGGATGTCCTGGAGCGCGATCAGCTCGAGGTGCAGGCCCCACTGCGAGACGAACTGCTCGACCTGCGCGCGCACGCGCGCCGCGACTTCGTCGCGGTTCGCGAGGAGCTCGTCGAGCGTGATCTCGCCGACGACGTCGCGCAGCACGACCTTCGCGCGATCCTTCACCGCGAGCTCGTAGTTCTCGACGTTGAGCACGGCCTTCTGCGGATCGACGACCTTGAAGTAGACGACCGCGTCGATCAGCGCGGTGACGTTGTCCCTCGTGATCACGACCTGGCGCGGCAGATCACGATTGCGGATGCGCTTGTCGATCCGCGCGAAGCGCTGCACGAGCGGGAACACCAGGCGGATGCCCGGCTCGAGGCGGCCCGAGAGACGGCCGAGCGTGAACTTCAGCCCGACCTCCCACTCGTTGATCTGCTTGACCGACGAGGCGAGCACGGCGGCGCCGACCAGACCGAGCATCAGAAGGAGCGGGACCATCGAGCGACCTCCGGTGCGTGGGAACGACCGAGCGTCGGCGGATCATCCGATCACCACTTCCGCTTCGGCGGCGGAGGCGGCGAGCTCGGCTTGGGGATCGGCGGCGGCGCGGACGAAGAGCGCGGCGGCTCGACCATCACCTCGATGTCGACGTGCGACATCGGCGGCGCGACCGACTGCGGGTGCGCGCGCGTCTGCGGCAGCGGCAGGAACGACAACCGCTGGTACAGCTGGATCGCCTCGGGCGGCAGATCCGCGACCATCTGCACGAGGTCGCTCTTGCGCAGATAGAGCTCCTCGCGGCGACCGTCCTCGCGCTCGAGCTTGAGCGAGAGCTCGTGCGGGTTCGGGCTGTGACGCGCGACCTCCGTCGCGACGCTCGCGAGGCGCTCGGAGACGCGCAGGAGCAGCACGTGCACGAGGTTGCGCTCGAACACGTCGTGCCCGTCGAGCTGCGCCGACAGCAGGCGCTGCTTGCGCGCGACCAGCGGCGCGCACTCGGCACGGAGCGCCTCCGCGAGCTCTGCGATGCGCGCGATCTCGTCGCCCTGGCTCGCGTAGGGCGCGTCGCTCCCACCGCCGCTGCGCTCGTCGAAGCGCGTGATCTTCGCGACGAGCTCGTCGCCCTCGGGATCGAGCGTGATGACGAAGCTGTCGCGCGGCGCGTCGAGCTTGCGACGCAGGTGGATCTCCATCGAGTCCGGCCCGAGCTCGAGCGCCGCGATCATCATCTCGTCGAGCACGACGACGTCGGGGTGCAGCGAGCTGCGCAGGAACGCCTTCTTGAACCCGACCTGCAGCGCGAGCCCCGGCGCGAAGTCGCCGATCTTCCGCGGCCGACCCCAGCTCGCGTCGCGCGACACGTCGAGCGAGAAGCTCGTCGTGAGATCCCCCGGGTGCGAGCGCACGACTTGCCCCTGCGGCGCGGTGCCGCCGAGCCCGAGCGAGAGCGCCCACGAGTCGACGGGCAGCGGCTCGCTGACCAGGTACTCGGCGAGCGCCGCGCGAAGCTCGCTGCGCCGCGCCCGGATGCGCGCCGCGACCTCGACCTGATCGGCGTCGAGATCCTTCGCGCGCGCCGCACGCGCCTTCGCGGAGAGCGCGTCGATCTGATCGAGGAGCTGGCTCGCGTAGGGCCCGACGACCTGCGGCGCGCCCGATCGCGCGGCGCGCTCTGCGATCACGTCGCCGAGCCCGTTGAAGAACGCCTGCAGCGCCTCGAGCGCGTGCAGGTGCTCCTGGGCTCGCTCGCCGAGCGAGCGCTCGAGCTCGTCGGCCTCGTACGCCAGCGCGAGCACGCGGCTCGACGCGCGCACGAAGCTGCGGAGCGCGCTCAGGAAATCGAAGCCGTCGGGAAACGGCTCGGAGTCTCCGTACAGGAATCGGGCGCCCACAGCACACACGATACCCGTGGCTGGTGCCGGCTGTACACCGGAACGATCGCGCTGGAAACGATCACCGCGATGCGCGCGGCGCGCTGGGGCACGAGCACCCCCAGCTCTCCGGGAGCTGCGCGCACGCAGTCTCGGCGATCACGCGATGTCCCTCGCGGTTCGGGTGCACCGGATCGAACCCGCGGTACTCGGGCCGCAGGAACCAGCGCGGGAGCTCCGCGAGGATGCGCGAGTCCGCGTCGAGCCGCGCCATGCGCACCGCTTCGGGGAACGCGTCGAGCATCCGCCGCGCGCGCGAGTCCTGCTCGAGCACGCGCCGCATCTCCGCCACGTCGCGCGGTGCGGCGCCGCGATCGCGCAGCACCGAGTCGTAGAGATCGATGCGCACGTCGGCGAGCTCTTCCGGCGCCCACGGCGCGTCCGCAGCGAGCTCGCGGTGCTGCGCGTGCTCGCCGAGCGCCTCGCGCGGCCCGATGCGGCCCATCACGAAGTCGACGATGCGCCGCGTGCTCCGCCACGTCTCGAGCCCGCGCGCGCCGCCCCAGCGACGCTCGTCGTCGAAGCTCCCCCAGGGCGTCAGCGTCATCCCGACGACGCGCATGCCGCGCCGATGCGCGTCGCGGAACGTCCGGCGGATGTAGTGGTTCGTGCGGTGCGACACGCCCGCGCTGTTCAGCCCGCCGTTCCACACGAGCCAGTGCTCCTGATCGGGCGCGCCCAGCGTGATGCGGGGGTTCCCCAGCACCTGCTCGCGGAAGTGCTCGTAGAGCTGCCACGCGCCGTACCCGACGCGCGACAGGTTCCGCACCTCGGCGTTCGCGCACCAGTTGTGGATCAGCCGCCCGTACGGCTCGTCGCGCCACGCGCCGATCGATCCCGCGAGCAGCACGACCTTCACCGGCCGCGAGCGCAGCACGAAGCGCCACTCGGGATCGTCCCACGCGTACCCGCCGCCTCCGCTCGGCTGCGCGAGCGTGGAGGTCGACGGAACGACGAACGCCGCGATCCCGCAGAGCAGGATCGCGGCGGCCGTGCAGAGCGTCTCAGCCCTTGAGCGCCTCGGCGCCACCGATGATCTCCATCAGCTCGGTGGTGATCGCCGCCTGGCGCGCGCGGTTGTAGGCGAGGGTCAGCTTGCCGACGAGCTCCGACGCGTTCTTCGTCGCGTTGTCCATCGCCGTCATGCGCGCGCCGTGCTCCGACGCGATCGACTCGAGCAGCGCGCGGAAGATCTCGATCTCCACGTACATCGGGAGGAGTCGATCGAGCAGCGCGACCTTGCTCGGCTCGTAGATGAAGTCGACCGACGCGCCGCCCGCGCCCTCGTCGCCGCCCACGCTGTGCGGGACGATCGGGAGCAGCGGCTCGAGCACGATCTTCTGCGAGATCGCGCTCTTGAACTCGTTGTACGCGAGGAGGACCTCGTCGTAGCCGTCGGTCTTGTACTCCGCGACGATCGCACGCCCGATCTCGCCGGCCTTGAGCACCGAGAGGTTCTCGAACACGCCGGTGAACTCGAACTCGATCTTCGCGTTGCGGCGACGGAGGTAGTCGCGCGCCTTGCGGCCGATCACCGCGAAGCCGACGTCGACGCCCTGCGCCTCGAGCTCCTTCCACTTGCGGAAGGCGGCCTTGTTGATGTTCGCGTTGAACGCGCCCGCGAGGCCGCGGTCGCTGGTCAGCGCGACGATCAGGACCTTCTTGCGCTCGCGCCGCGCGAGGAGCGGATGCACCTCCTCTTCGCCGGCGCGCGAAGCGACCGAGCTGAGGACCTCCATCGTCTTGATGGCGTAGGGCCGCAGCTCGGTGATCGCCTGCTGTGCTCGCCGGAGGCGAGCCGCGGCGACCATCTTCATCGCGCGCGTGATCTTCTGCGTGTTCTTGACGCTTCCGATCCGCTTACGAATGGCCTTGAGGTTGGCCATCGATCACTCCGCCGCTTCGTCGTCGGCCGCGGCCTTCTTCGCCTTCTTGCCGCCCTTGGCGCCGGCGCCCTCGACCGAGAAGATCGTGGCGAACTCCTTCAGCGCCTTGTGGACGTCGCCCTCGAGCTCCTTCGTGATCTCGGGCTTCTTCTTGAGCGTGTCGAGGATCGCGCCGTGCGAGCCCTCGACGAACGAGATCATCTCGCGCTCGTAGCGGCGAACCTCGCCCGTCGGGACCTCGTCGACGTAGCCGTTCGTCGCCGCGAAGATCGAAAGGACCTGCTTGTCGACCGTGAGCGGCGCGAACTGGTCCTGCTTCATGATCTCGACGAGGCGCGCGCCGCGCGCCAGCTGGCGCTGCGAGGCCTTGTCGAGGTCCGACGCGAACTGCGCGAACGCCGCCATCGCGCGGTACTGCGCGAGCTCGAGGCGCAGCGGGCCGGCGACCTTGCGCATCGCCTTCGTCTGCGCGCTGCCGCCGACGCGCGACACCGAGATGCCAACGTTGATGGCGGGGCGGACGCCCGAGTAGAAGAGGTCCGACTCCAGGAAGATCTGGCCGTCGGTGATCGAGATGACGTTCGTCGGGATGTACGCCGAGACGTCACCCGCCTGCGTCTCGATGATCGGGAGCGCCGTGAGCGAGCCGCCGGAGTCGGGGATCTTCTTGGCGACGTAGTCGCCACCCTTCTCCTTCGCCTCCTTCTCGGCCTCCTTCTTCGCTTCCTCGCCCATGTGGACGTGGACGCCCGGGAGGCCGCGCTTCGGCTCCTGATCCTTCTTCACGCACACCCACTCTTCCGCGAGCTTCGCGGCGCGCTCGAGCAGGCGCGAGTGGACGTAGAAGACGTCGCCCGGGTACGCCTCGCGGCCCGGCGGGCGGCGGAGGAGGAGCGAGAGCTGGCGGTACGCGACCGCCTGCTTCGAGAGATCATCGTAGACGAGCAGCGCGTGCTGTCCGTTGTCGCGGAAGTACTCGCCCATCGTCACGCCCGCGTACGGCGCGATGAACTGGAGCGGCGCCGACTCCGACGCGCCGGCCACGACGATCGTCGTGTACTCCATCGCGCCGTGCTCCTGGAGCTTCGTCACGACGTTCGCGACGGTCGACTGCTTCTGACCGATCGCCACGTACACGCAGAAGACGCCCTGGCCCTTCTGGTTGATGATCGTGTCGAGCGCGACCGCGGTCTTGCCGGTCTGGCGGTCGCCGATGATCAGCTCGCGCTGACCACGGCCGATCGGGATCATCGCGTCGATCGCCTTGAGGCCGGTCTGGAGCGGCTCCTTGACCGGCTGGCGCTGCACGATGCCGGGCGCCTTGATCTCGACGCGGCGGCGCAGCTTCGTCTCGATCGGGCCCTTGCCGTCGATCGGCTCGCCGAGCGAGTTCACCACGCGGCCGACCATCGCCGGGCCGACGGGCACGTCGAAGATGCGGCCCGTGCGCTTGACGGTGTCGCCCTCGCGGACCTCGATGCCGGTGCCGAGGATGGCGACGCCGACGTTGTCCTCCTCGAGGTTCAGCACCATGCCGGCCAGGCCGCCGCTGAACTCGACGAGCTCGCCCGCCATCGCGCTCTCGAGGCCGTAGATGCGCGCGATACCGTCACCGACCGACAGCACCGTGCCGGTCTCCAGGACGTCGACCGCCTTGTCGTAGCTGGCGATCTGCTTCTTGATGATCTCCGAGATCTCTTCGGCGCGGAGCTGCATGTTCCTGTCCTCGTTGGCGACTGGCTCGTTGTCCCGGTAGCCGCAGCCCTCAGGCGCGACCCTGCGGGGAAGCAGCCACCAGGAGCTGGTGGCGGATGTCACGGAGACGGTTCTTGATCGAGCCGTCGAACACGACGTCGCCGACCTTCGCGACGACGCCGCCGATGAGCGAGGGATCCGTGCGGCGCACGAGCTGCACCTTGCGACCGGTCGCCTCCGAGAGCGTGCGCTCGAGCTCGGCGTAGTAGGCCTCGGGCAGCTGCGTCGCGCTGATCACCTCGGCGCGCAGGCGTCCCGCCTGGGCCTCGGCCATCGACTGGTACGCGTCCGAGATCGCGCGGAGATGCACGAGGCGACCGCGTTCGGTCAGCATCATCAGCGCGTTCACGAGCATCGTGGGCGCGCCCGCGCGCTCCGCGACGCCGCGAACCACCTGCTTCTTCGTCTCCGGCAGGTACTTCGGGTTCTCGAGCACCCCGCGCAGCTCCACGCTCGACTCGAGCGCGCCCGCCACGTCGGCCAGGCCCTTGCCGATGGTCTCGACCGTCTTCTGCTCGCTCGCGAGCTCGAAGAGAGCCTTCGCGTAGCGCTTGGCGACTCCCGACGCGATCACAGCCGCTTCTCCTGCACCTTCTCGGCGAGCGAGGTGCGAATCGTGCCGAGGTAGTCCTTCGCGAGGCGCTCCTGGTCCTGCGCGTTCGTCGACTGCACGAGCATCGACTCCGCGGCCGCGACCGCGGCCTCGATCGCCTCGCGCGTCAGGTCCTCACGGAGCTGCTTCATCTGCTGCTCGATGAGGAAGCGCGCTTCGTCGCGCATCTTCTCGGCGCGCTTGCTCGCGTCGGCGACGATGCGATCGCGCTCGTCCATGCCGGCGCGGCGCATCTCCTCGCGGAGGCGATCGAGCTCGGCGTCGAGGTTGTCGATGCGGGCCGAGTACTCCTTGTACTTCGTCTCCGCCTCTTCCTTGACGCGCTTCGCCTCCTCCATGCCCTCGACCACCGACGCGCGGCGGTTGCGGAGGAACTCGGGGAGCGACTTCCGCATCAGCAGGAAGAGCACGAGCAGCAGGAGCGCGAAGTTGACGACCGAGCCACCGAGCTCGAACGTGTTGATCTCCGCGTGGTGCTCGCCGCCGTGCGCGTCGTGGCCGGCGCCGTGCGCGTCGCCGTGGTCCTCGCCGTGCTCGGTGGGCGCACCGTGCGCGCCCTCGGCACCGTGCGCGCCGTGATCCTGAGCGCTCGCGATCGCCGGGACCGACAGGCCTGCCGCTCCGGCGCAGAGCATCGCCGCGAGCAGCCACATCCGCAGCGTGCGCATCAGGCTGCCTTCCTGCCGAGCAGCTTCTCGGCGATCTGACCCGCGAGCGCGGGCACGGTCTTCTTCATGTCGGCGCGGATGGCGGCCGCGTCGGACTGCATCTTCGCGGTCGCGTCGCCGAGCATGCCGTCGGCCTCGACGCGCGCCTTCGCGAGCAGCTCGCGCTCGAGGCGCTGCGCGTCCTGGCGGATCGAGTCGCGATCGGCCGCGGCCTCGGCGCGCACCTTCTTCATCTCCGTCTCGAAGGCCTTGAGCTTCTCCTCGGCCTCGGTCTCGAGCGAGCGCGCCTCGCGCTTCGCTCCGTCGATCGCCGCCTCGCGCGCATCGAAGAGCGCGATCATCGGGCGGAACACCAGGCGGCGGAGGAGCTCGAACGCGACGAAGAAGATCGCGAGCTGGATCAGCAGCGACCCGTCGAGGTCGATCACCGCGCCTCCGGAGAGGAGCAGGGCAGGAAGAGTGGACGGCATGCCGATTCCTCGAGGGCGAAGACGCCTCGCAAGGGAGCTCTCGAGAACGCCTCGAGAGAGGCCCCCTGCGCAGCGCGAAGCGGTCGGGGGTTCGAGAGGGCCGGAAAATCAGTGGCGGCTGGCGCGCGCTCGGGGGGAGGGCCCCCTCGGGCGGGCGCTGTGTAGCATGGGGGTTGGGGCAGTCAAGCGTGGTCGCGAGTGCTCGCGGACCCCGCGGATGCCCGAGAAACATGGGCCTTTCTCGTCGGACGTGGGGTCGCTCTCGCGCGGCGGCGAGGGGCTCTCGAGCGCGTCTCCGCACGTGGCGGGAAGCCTCTGTCCGAGTGCGCCTTTTCGTCTATGCTCCGCGCCGATGAGTGTCACGACGCGCTGGATTCCAGTCGCGGCCGCGATCGCGGCCGCGGCGCTGGTCACGATCGACGGAGCGCCCGCCGAGGCCCAGGTGCGGGTCGCGGTGATGCCCTTCGAGGGCGCGGGCGCGAGCGGGGCGAGACGTCAGGTCCAGAGCGCCCTTGAGGAAGACGGGCGCGTGTCGGTCGTCGATCTCGATCGCGTGGACTCCGCGGGGAGCGATCCGAGCCGCGTCGCGAGCGATCTCGGCGCCCGGATGGTCGTGCAGGGCCGCGTGACCGGCCGCGGCCGTCGCCGGCGTCTCCAGCTCACCGCCCTCGACGAGAACGGGCACCAGGTCGCCAGCGCCAGCGCGCAGATGCGCGGTCAGGGCGTGGCGCGCGCCGCGCGATCGCTGCTCGACGACGGGCTCTCGCGCCTGCCCGGGCCGCGCCAGGAAGTCCAGGAGGCGCCTCCGCCCGTGCGCACCACGACGCTGCCCGACGAGGAAGAGGTCGTCGAGGACGAGGTCGAGGAGGAAGAGCAGGAGGAAGGCGGCACCTCCGAGTGGGATCGCCGCGCGCCGCTGCTCGAGCTGCAGTTCGGCGTGGTCCCGCGATCGCGCGAGGCCGACGTGACGTTCCAGGACGGTCGCCACGGTCGCTACAACGCGTGGTACCCGGAGCTCGCGGTGCGCGGCGAGGTGCGCCCCTTCAACGCGGATCCCGGCGTGATCCAGGGCATCTACGCCCGCGGCTTCTTCGCCCACGCGGTCGGCCTGTCGTCGCAGGTCGACAGCACCGGACAGCCGGTCGACAGCACCTTCTACCGCGTCGACTTCGCGGCGGGCTGGCTCTTCCCGCTCGCCGACGTGCTCGATCTCGGCGTCGAGTTCGGCGCCGGCTGGGACACCTACAACCTCAGCGAGAACCCGCTCCTCGAGAGCGCGGAGTACGTCTATCTCCGCCCCGCGCTGCGCGGGCGCATGCGGATCTACCGCGAGCTCTTCGTGATCGGCGCCGAGGTCGGCGTGCGCCCGGTGCTGAGCCGCGGCGATCTGAACCAGTACGGGAACGCCGGCGACACGATCGGCTTCGACGTCGGCGGCTCCATCGGCGGCGGTTTCACGCTCGCGGGGACGTTCGGGATCACCTGGGCGCTCCAGGTGAGCTACGTGAACTACTGGCTGTCGTTCTCGGATCCGCCGGACGTCGCGTTCGCCGGCGACAGCGGGACCGACGGCGGCGTGCGCATCGGGATCTTCGCCGGCATCGGCTACTGGTGAGCCCGAACGCCTCGATCTTCGTGTGAAGATCGAGGCTTCCGGGCACCAACCCTCGATTTCCCACCAAAAAACGGCTCTGGCCCCGGGCCAGAGCCGTTTTTTGGCGAAAGATCGCCGCTTTCCCCCGGCCCGAGCCGTTCTTTGGTCCGAACGAGGCTCTCGCCCGCGCGAAGGGACGTTCGTCGGCGAGAGAAGGGCTCGGGCCCGCGCGCCGTATCACCCGTGCTCATCGGGGACGGCCGTCTCGGCGGTCTCGCCCTCTTCCTCGTCGCGGTCGACCGGGAGCATCGTGCAGCGGCCCTCGAACACGCAGCCCTTCGAGATGTCGATCTCCGGCGCCTGGATGTCGCCGTACACCGCGCCCTCGGGGTGGATCTCGATCAGCTGACGCGCCAGCACGTTCCCGCGCAGCACGCCGCCGCGCACGATGAGCGTGCCGACCTCGACGTTCGCCTCGACCTCGGCGCCGTCGCCGATGACGAGCACTCCGTCGCCGAGGATCTCGCCCTTGAGCGCGCCGTCGATGCGCACGCGCCCTTCGAACGCGAGCTTGCCCTCGAAGCGCGCGCCACGGCCGAGCAGCGCGTGCAGCTCACCGATGCCGGTGAGATCGCGAGGCGCGGGCATCGTGCTCAGCCCTCCTCGACGCGGATCGCGCGCGCCGGCTCGGAGATGCCGCTCAGCATGTGGATCTCGCGGAGCGCGCTGCGCACGTTCGCGTCCTTGCACGCGTGGGTGAGCATCACGACGTGCACCGGCTCGCCGTCGGCGCTGGCGCGGCCCTCCTGGATCATCTGCTCGATCGACACGTCGAACGCGCCGAGCACGCCCGCGATGCGCGCGAGCACGCCGGGGCGATCCATCACGGTGAAGCGCAGGTAATAGCGCCCGACGTGGTGCCCGGGGTCGCGCACCTCGCGCGCCGCGAGCGAGCGATGCGTGACGCGACCGCGCGAGCCCATCATCAGGTTGCGCCCGACGTCGACGATGTCGCTCACCACGCTCATCGCGGTGGGCATCGATCCCGCGCCGTAGCCCGAGATCATCAGCGGACCGAGGCTCTCGCCCTCGATGTAGATCGCGTTGAGCGCGCCCGAGATGCTCGCGATGACGCTGTCGTCGGGCACGAGCGCAGGGTGCACGCGCAGATCGAGCGCGCCGTTCGGCAGCGCGCGCGCGATCGCGAGCAGCTTGATCACGTAGCCGAAGCGCGCCGCCATCTGCATGTCGATCGCCGCGACGTGCTCGATGCCCTCCTGGTGGATCTGCGAGGGCAGCACGCGCGTGCCGAACGCGAGCGACGCGAGGATCGTGAGCTTGTGGAGCGCGTCGCCGCCGTTCACGTCGAGCGTGGGATCGGCCTCGGCGTAGCCCGCGTCCTGCGCGCCGCGCAGCGCGACCGAGAAGTCGATCTTCTCGTCGTACATGCGCGAGAGGATGTAGTTGCTCGTGCCGTTGACGATGCCGCGCAGCGCGACGACGTTGTCGCTCACGAGCGCCTCGCGCAGCACGCGGATCACCGGGATGCCGCCGCACACCGCGGCCTCGAACGCGAGGTCGACGCCGCGCGCCTCCGCGAGCTCGAAGAGCTCCGAGCCGCGCTCGGCGAGCAGGAACTTGTTCGCGGTGACGACCGACTTGCCCGCTTCGATCGCACGCACGACGTGGGCGCCCGCGGGATCGAGCCCGCCCATCACCTCGACGACGACGTCGATCTCGGGATCGCCGAGCACGGTCTCGGGGTCGAACGAGAGCAGCTCGCGCGGCGCGTGCTCGCCGCGCTCCTTGTCGGGATCGCGCGCGACGACACGACGCACCTCGATCGGCGCACCGAGGCGGCGCGCGAGGCTCTCACGGCGGGTCGCGATCGTCCGGAGCACGCCCTGCCCCACGACGCCGCAGCCCAGCATCCCGATCCGAATCGACCTCGTCACGGGCGCTGACATACCTCATGGGCCGTGCTCACGAAAGCTGGTAGGAGGCTCCAATCTTGCCGTCGGGCGCAGCGCTTCTGATCTCGTGGATCGTGACCGCCGGCGTGTGGCTCTTCGTGCACGTCCTCGCGACGGTGAAGCTGCTGCGATCGGACGCGATCGATCGACGCACGAAGTCGCTCGGGCTGGTGCCGCTGGCCACGCCGTACGTCGCGTGGAAGGCGGGCGCGCGCGTGTCCGCGGTGCTGTGGGCCGCGCTCGCGGTGCTCTACGTGGTGCTTCGCGCCATGGGCTGAGGCACGTCCAGACTCGGCGCGCACGCTCCGGGCTCCAGCAGGCGCGCCGCTTCGATTGACACCCCCCGAGTGGTTCCCTACGTTCACCGCGTTTCGGAGGTGCTCATGGCCGGCAAGAACGTGCTCGTGGTGAACGATCTCAACTTCGAGAGCGAGGTGATGAACTCGGACCAGCCGGTCCTGGTGGACTTCACCGCCACGTGGTGCGGGCCCTGCCGTCAGATCGCGCCGTTCATCGATCAGCTCGCCGACGAGTACGCCGGGCGCGCGAAGGTCGTGAAGCTCGACATCGACGAGAGCCCCAGCACCGCGGCGCGCTTCGGCATCCGCGGCGTGCCCACGCTCTACGTGTTCAAGGGCGGC
This sequence comes from Sandaracinus amylolyticus, assembly GCF_000737325.1. Taxonomy (NCBI): domain Bacteria; kingdom Pseudomonadati; phylum Myxococcota; order Polyangiales; family Sandaracinaceae; genus Sandaracinus; species Sandaracinus amylolyticus. Next base: position 3,036,312 of record NZ_CP011125.1, on the reverse strand, counting down.
CGCATCGTCGCGCAGCAGCAGGGCGCGGCGCCGAAGACGATCCTCGCGCGCCTGATCGACACCGGCATCGGCGCCTGATCGATCGCCGCTCCGTGGAGCGCGAGAGACGCCCTGGTCCCGCGAGGGATCAGGGCGTCGTGCTCTGGAGCTCGCGGAGCCGCTGCTCGATGCGCTGCTGGCGCTCCTGCTCGCGCTGCATCGACGCGCGATAGAGGAACCCCGCGGCGACGATCGCGATCGCGATCACGACGGCGCCCGCGATGATCGCGTAGCTCGTCCACGAGGTCGCGCGTCGCGCGGGCCGGGCGCGCGGCGCGGCAGGCGCGGCCGGCGCGACGGCGGGGAGCACCGGCGCCTGCGGAGGCGGCGCGGGCGCGCGCGGCGCGGGCTTCGATGCGTCGAAGAGCACGGGGCCCGGCGCGATGATCTCGCCGCTGTCCATCGCGCGCGGACGCGGGATGGGCTTGATGTCGGTGGGAAGCGGCACCGGCTCGGGGTCGCGCGCCGGGCGGCGTCGCGCGGGACGTGCCGGCTCGGGCGCGGCCGCGGGCGCGGCGACGACCGCGGGGACGACGACGGGCATGCCCACGGCGGTGGCCTTCGCGCTCGCGATCTTCGGTGCTCGCGCCGCGGGGGCGGTGGCGCGCAGCTCTTCGAGATCGTTGGGCGCGAGCTCCTGCGTGATCTGCGCGGAGCGTCGCTTCGGCGGAGCATCGGGCTTCGGGGCGTCGAGCGCGATGCCGAGCGCGGCGCGCACGAGGCGCGGATCGAGCTCGTCGCTCATCGTGTCGCGCGGGCCGAGCTTCGCGCCGGGATCGGTCTTCGTGTCGAGCAGCTCGAGCTCGGCGCTCGCGAGCGGATCGGCCTCGGCGGCGAGCGCCGCGCGGACGAGGCGCGGATCGAGATCGCCCGCTTCGGGGAGGTTCCCGTCGGCGTCGAGCGCGACGTGGCGCGCGGTGTCGCGCGACGCGACCGCCGACATGCCGGGATCGGTGGGGAGGCGCTCGTCGCTCTGGATCATCGCCTCGGTCGAGCGCGTGAGACGCTCGGTCGGCGGATCGCCGAACGTCGGATACGACGAGCTCGTGCGGCGCGACGGATCGGTCGGCGAGCCCTCGAGCTCTGCGACCTGCGTGGTCTCGTCGGTGGTGGTGGACGCCGCGACGTGGAAGCTGTCGCGGTCGACCTGCGGGATGGGGAGCCGCGCGAGATCGGCGAGCGCCGAGACCAATGCGTCGAGCGTCGGGGGCCGCGCGGCGGGATCCGCGTCGAGCACGCGCACGAGCTCGACACCGACCGGACCGAGCGCCGGCGGCGGCGCGACGCGGCGCATGTCGACGCCGCGCCCGATGAGCGCTTCCCAGGCGATCGCGGCGACGCCCCAGCGATCCGACGCGCGGCCGCCGAGACCTTCGGCGACCTCGGGAGCGAGGCCGTGGCGCAGCCCGGGCTCGCGCTCGAGCGCGCTCTGCACGAGCTCACCGGAGAGCGCGGAGAGCAAGAAGCCGCCGGTCAGGAGGAGCCCGTCGGGATCGACCCAGACGCGATCGGCGCGCACGTCGCCGTGCCAGAAGAACTCGGGGATCGATGCGATCGCGGCTGCGAGGCGCGCCACGACGGGGAGCACCTCGCGGGGCTCGAGCGTGCCCGCGCCCTTCGCACGTCGCGCATCGAGCACCGCGCGCAGCGAGGTGCCGCGCGGCCACGGCTCGACGGTGAGCACGAGCGTGCCCTCGCGATCGACGTCGCGCAGCGGCGAGATCACGCGACCTCCGCCGCCGACCAGCGGGCGCATGCGCTCGACCATCCCGCGCGCATCGCGCTCGCCGAGGAGGCCGGGCGCGGTGCAGCGCAGGAGGATCGGCGCGTCGCTCTCCTGGTCGAGGCCGCGGTAGGTGAGGACGAGCGCGTCGCTCGCGAGCGCTTCGACGATCTCGTAGCGCTCGGCGAGGACCTCGCCCTTGCGGGGAGCACGACCGCCGGGCGCGCCGGTCACCAGCGTCGTGTCACTCATGGAGCGAGGACCTCGAGGGATCGTGGCGCGCGCCGCCCGCTCGCGTGAGCCCATCCATCGGGCCTTCGAGGGTATTCGAGGGCCGCGCTCCCCGTCGAGGGGCGTCCGCGGAGCGCATCAACGCCGCCCGAGCCCGGTCGAGCCGAAGCCGCCCTCGCCTCGCGCAGTCGCGTCGAGCGCATCGACGACGTCGATCGCGACGCGCGTGACCGGCGCGACGACGAGCTGCGCGATGCGATCGCCGTGACGGATCACGTGCGGCTCGCGGCCGTGGTGCACGAGGATCACCTGGAGCTCGCCGCGGTAGTCCTCGTCGATCGTGCCGGGCGCGTTGAGCACGGTGATGCCGTGACGTGCGGCGAGACCGCTGCGCGGGCGCACCTGCCCTTCGTGGCCGGGTGGGAGCGCGATCGCGAGGCCGGTCGGCACGCGCACGACGTCACCGGGACGCAGCTCGAGCGGCGCATCGAGCGCGGCCGACAGATCGAGCCCCGCCGCGCCTTCGGTCGCGTACACGGGAAGCGTCGCGTCCTCGCGGAGTCGCTGGATCCGAAGTCGCTCCATCGTCGACACCCTTCATCAAAACGGCGAACGCCCCGGAGCATTGCGCGCCGGGGCGTTCGTCGGGATTGCGCTCGTCGCGCGATCAGTCGCTGTCGCGGTCGTCGCGCGGGCGGTCGTCGCGCGGACGATCCTCGCGGGGGCGATCCTCACGCGGGCGGTCGTCGCGCGGGCGATCCTCGCGCGGACGATCGTCGCGCGGGCGATCGTCGCGCGGGCGATCGTCGCGCGGACGATCATCGCGCGGGCGATCGTCGCGCGGGCGATCATCACGCGGGCGATCACGATCGCGATCACGCGGGCCACGGTCGCGATCGCGCGGGCCACGATCCCGATCACGCCCACCGCGATCACGATCGCGGCCGCCGCGATCACGATCGCGATCACCACCGCGGCTCTCGCGGGGCTCGCGCGCCGGACGCTCCACCCAGCCCTCGGGCTTCGGCAGCAGCGCCTTGCGCGACAGGCGCACGCGGCCCGTCTGATCGATGTCGGTGACCTGCACCTCGATCTCGTCGCCGAGGTTCATGATGTCCTCGGTCTTCTCGACGCGCTCCCACGCGAAGTCCGAGATGTGACAGAGGCCGTCGGTGCCCGGCATGATCTCGAGGAACGCGCCGTAGGGCTCCACGCGCTTCACGATGCCCTTGTAGGTCTTGCCGACCTCGGGCTCGGTGGTCAGGCCGCGGATCATCTCGAGCGCCTTCTCGGCCGCCTTCGGATCCGCCGACGCCACGTGCACCGTGCCGTCGTCCTCGATGTCGACCTGCGCGCCCGTCGCCTCGACGATGCCCTTGATCGTCTTGCCGCCGGGGCCGATCACGAGGCGGATCTGGTCGGGCTTGACCTTGATCGTCGTGATGCGCGGCGCGTACTTGCTGAGCTCCGGGCGCGCCGCGGGCATCGCCTCGAGCATCTTGTCGAGGATGTGAAGCCGCGCGTCCTTCGCCTGCGCGAGCGCCTGCTCCATGATCGCGCGGCTCAGGCCGGCGATCTTGATGTCCATCTGGATGCCGGTGACGCCGCGCTTGGTGCCACAGACCTTGAAGTCCATGTCGCCGAGGTGGTCCTCGTCACCGAGGATGTCCGTGAGCACCGCGTAGCGATCGCCCTCGGCGATCAGGCCCATCGCGACGCCCGCGACCGGCGCCTTGATCGGCACGCCCGCGTCCATCAGCGAGAGCGTCCCGCCGCACACCGTCGCCATCGAGCTCGAGCCGTTCGACTCGGTGATCTCGCTGACGATGCGGATCGTGTAGGGGAACTCTTCCTTGCCCGGGACCATCTTCGCGAGCGAGCGCTCGGCGAGGTTGCCGTGGCCGATCTCGCGGCGACCGGGGCCGCGCATCGGCTTCACCTCACCGACGGAGTACGCCGGGAAGTTGTAGTGCAGCAGGAAGCGCTTCCAGGTGTTGCCCTCGAGCGCGTCGATGCGCTGCTCGTCGCTCGTGGTGCCGAGCGTCGCGGTGACGATGCCCTGCGTCTCACCACGCGTGAACAGCGTCGAGCCGTGCACGCGCGGGAGCAGGCCCATCTCGATCGAGATCGGACGCACGGTCGTGAAGTCACGCCCGTCGACGCGGCGCTTGTCCGTGAGGACCTGCTCGCGCATCGAGACGTACTTCAGATCCTCGTACGCCTCCTTGATCTCCTTCTCCTTCTCGGCGCCGAGCTCGGGAAGGAGCGCCGCCACGATGTCCTTCTTCACCTTCTTGAAGAGGTCGTAGCGCTGGTGCTTGACCGGCGTGTTGATCGCCTTCTTCACGCCCTCGCTCGCGACCTGCGCGACGCGCTCGGCGAGGCCCGGCGTCTTCGCGGGCGGGGTGAACGACCACTTCGGCGTGCCGACCGCCTCGCGCATCTGCTCGACGAGCTGGATCGCGGGCTGGATCGCGTTCTTGCCGAACCAGAGCGCCTCGACGAGATCGCTCTCGCTCATCTCGTCGGCCTCGCCCTCGACCATCACGATCGCGTCCTTGCTGGCCGCGACGACGAGCTCGCAGTCGCTGCGCTCCTGCTCGGCGTAGGTCGGGTTCGCGACCCACTTGCCGTCGACGCGCCCGACGCGCAGCCCGCCGATCGGGCCCGCCCACGGGATCGACGAGATGTGCAGCGCGGCGCTCGCGCCGAGCATCGCGAGCACGTCGGTCGGGTTCTCCTGATCGAACGAGAGCACGGTCGCGATGACCTGCACCTCGTTGCGATAGCCCTCGGGGAAGAGCGGACGGCAGGGACGATCGATCAGGCGCGAGACGAGGATCTCGGCGTCGCGCAGGCGACCCTCGCGCTTGAAGAAGCCGCCCGGGATCTTGCCCGCGGCGAACGTCTTCTCGACGTACTCGACGCTGAGCGGGAGGAAGTCGATGCCGGGGCGCGGCTCGGTGGTGCCGCAGACCGTCACGAGGACGATCGACTCACCACACGTGACGAGGCAGGAGCCGTGCGCCTGCTTCGCGATGCGGCCGGTCTCCAGCGTGATGACGCGGTCGCCGACCTTGACGTTCTCTCGGATGAACTGGGACATGAAGAGACACTCCTCGAACGTTGCCGGTGTCGCGACGCGGAGGGGTGCTCGGTCCTCGGTTCCAGGCCTCGAACGAGATCACGACGAGGGATGTCGTCGTGCTCGAGGGCTCGAATCGAAGTCCGAACGCTGTCCCTTCTCTCGCGGACGCGCGCCGGCGCTTGGGTGGATGGTTGGAACGACGAACAGATGGTCGCGGAGACGGAAACGAAAAAGCGGATCCCTTCACCGCCATCTGCGGTGCCGGGACCCGCTCTCTCGCTACACGCTCCAACGACCGAGGATCACTTACGGATGCGCATCACTTACGGATGCCAAGCGCGCCGATCACCTTGCGGTAACGGTCGACGCTCTCGCGACGCAAGTAGTCGAGCAGACGACGGCGCTGGCTGACGAGCTGCAGGAGACCACGACGCGAGTGGTGATCCTTCGCGTGCGTCTTGAAGTGCTCGGTGAGGTACTGGATGCGCTCGGTGAGCAGCGCGATCTGCACCTCGGGCGAGCCGGTGTCGCCCTCGTGCTGGCGGAACTGCTCGATGATCTGCGTCTTGCGCTCGGGGTTCAGAGCCATGCGGAAAATCTCGGGAAACGGGCCAAAAACGAGCGGCCCGGGAACGTCCAGGGCCCTGAAAGTCGGCGGAGTATGCGGGGCACCCCCCTGGGCGTCAAGCACGGGTCCGTGGCCGGGTAGGACGGTGGCGTGACAACTGGAAAGTGTCAGACTCGCCGTCGCCTTCGGTGGGAAGAAGGGGAGGATTATGCGGAAACGGCTCGGTTTCTTGGCCTGTGCGATCCTGGCTCTGGCGGGCTGCGGTGGTGACGACGACGGCATGACGGGTGGCGACGACGCCGGCACGCCGGACTCGGGCCCGCCGCCTGCGGCGCTCACGGGTGACTGGTCGTGCGTCGGCTCGCGCACTGCTCCGACCCCCGGGGCCGCGTCGACGTTCACCGCTCACGTCTACGACTTCCAGAGCGGGATGAGCAGCAACGTCGGTGGCGTGGCCGTCGACTACTTCCCCGACAACGTCGTGGCCGAGGGCTGCTCGGGCACCTGCGTCCGGACGACTCCGGGCGCCGACGGGAACGTCGCGGGGCTGATGGGCATGGAGAACGCGTGGTTTGCGTACCGCGTGGCCGCTGGCACCGGTAGCGGTGGCACCACGCCGGTGCTGACCGTCGGCTACAACCGCGCGGTCCCGGCGAACGGCGGCACGACGCAGCTCCCGAGCGTCTCGAGCATGACGATCGGGTTCATCCCGACGCTGTACATGCGCTCGCGCCTTCCGGGCACGGCCATCGTGTCGGGCACGCTGACCGACTGCGCCGGCGCGCCGGCGGCGAACGCGCAGGTTCGGATCTTCCGCGGCGGCACGGAGCTCGTCACGGGTCCGGGCTCGACCGACTTCTTCAGCGGGTACTTCAACGCCGCGAACCTGCCGGACAGCAATCGCACGGCGACCAACACGAACGGCCTGTTCGCGGCGGCGAACGCCGAAGCGACGGACGAGCCGCTGCGCGTGGAGCTCTGGGGCGTGCGGACCGAGGGTATGCCCGCGGAGCGCGTCGCGTGCGAGGAGATCGAGGTCTTCGCGGACGCGGTCACGATCGTGAACGTCGGCCCGCTGCGCAACGACTACGCGTCGGGCTCGGGCTGCGGCGGCTGATCGCCGAGGCAACGTGAGCATCGCGGAGGCCGGCGTCGGAGACGACGCCGGCCTCTTCGTTTTCGGCGCCTATGATGAGCGGCGTGCTCGTTCTCGATCTCGAGCGAGAGCTCTCGGTGCCGCCGGCCGTCGCGTTCGCGCTGGTGTCCGAGCCGGATCGCATGAACCGCTGGTCGGAGGCGCGCGTCGAGCGCGTGCTCGGGGGCGACGCCGGACATCCCGGCGGGACCGGCGCGCTGCGGCGCGTGCGGCCGCGGATGATGGGCCGCGAGGTGGTGCTCGAAGAGGTGATCGAGCGCGCCGAGGCGCCCGGGCTGCTCGTCTATCGCGTGCTCGCGGGCGGCGGCGTGAAGCAGCATCGCGGGACGATCACGATCACGCCGAGCGCGCGCGGGTCGCGGGTGCACTGGCGCGTCGAGGCGACGCTCGCGGCGTTGCCGCTCGAGTGGGCGGCGCGCGCGGCGCTGCGTCCTTCGCTCGAGCGCAGCCTCGATGCGATGGCGCAGGTCGCGACGGAGATGGGCGATCACGTCGAGGTCACGCTGCCCCCGCCGCGCTCGCTCGACGAGCTCGCGGAGTCGCGCGCGCTGGCGCGCGAGGCCGAGGCGTGCATGGAGTCGCAGCGCGCGTACGCCGACGAGCTGCTCGAGCGCGACGACGATCGCGGGTGGTTCGCGCGCGTCTACGAGCACGTCACCGAGGGTCAGCTCGTCGCGTGCGCGGCGGGGCGCTTCGATCATCCGGCGTGGGTGCTGCGGCTCGTGATCGCGTTCCACGCGCTGTGGGAGGAGAACCTCGCGATCCGGCTCGGCGAGCGCAGCGGAGACGTCGAGGCGCACTGGGTGAAGGCGCATCGTCGCGCCGAGACGGCGTCGCGCGGCGAGGCGACGATGTTCGTGCGCGCGATGCGATCGATCCACGCGGGGATGCGCGCGCACATCGAGGACGATCTGCCGCGCGCGATCGCGAAGGTGCACCTGTCGAGCTACGCGGGGCGCGCGGACCTCGCGCGCTTCCGCGCGGACTACCTGCGCATGGGCGACATCTTCCTCGACGCATCGGCGAAGATCCGCGACGTGCTGCCGCGCGAGGCGTGGACGCGACGGGCGCGCGTGCTCGACGTGCTCACGCCCGACGGGATGCGCGGCGCGCTGATCGAGAAGCGCTACTACCCGATCGCGCGCCGGCGGCGCGAGGCGTTCGAGCGCGCGGTCGGGCTCGTGCGCGTGCTCGGGTAGTCATTCTTGGTTGGTCGACCAATCAACTCCGTCGAACATCGCGCGCTCGTCCATCAGGGGGCTCGGATCGTGCGCGCCGTCGCGCGGGTGCAGCAGGCGAAAGTAGACGGTCTCGCGGGTGCGGAGCGAGAGGTTGTCGGACGCGCCGTGCGCGAGCAGGTGATGCGCGAGCACGACGTCGCCCGGCTCGACCTCGAGCTGGCGCGGAGGGCCGGCGTCTTCGGCGCGGATGCGATCGAGCAGCGCCTCGGCGCCGTTCGCGGCGAGGAACGCGGGCGCGTCGAGCTCGCGGAGCATGCGCGCGAAGTGGCGATGCGAGCCGGGCCACACGACGAAGTTGCCGCGATCGGGGCCGCGCAGCGGCGTGAGGTACACGCCGCAGAGGAGCGTGTGTCGGTGCACGGTGCCGTGCGGCACGTCGTTGAGCGACGTGGGAAAGCCGTCGAGGTGGAACCCGTGGCGTGCGTCGACGCGCGCGCGCTCGGGGAAGCGGAGCGCGATCTGGCCGCTCTTCGCGCGCGGTGACTCGGGGACGCCGAAGAGCGCGGCGATCGCGGGGTACGCCGGATCGAGCAGCCCGACGATGTCGGGATGGCGCGTGATCGACGGGCAGAACGTGCTCGCGAGGAAGCGCGGCATCTCGCCGATCGACTCGTCGCGATCGAGCGCGTCGGCGATCCGCGCGCGCGCCGCGCGGATGCGTTCGGTGGGAACGCACGCGCGGAGCACGAGATAGCCGTCGCGCGCGAACGCGGTGCGCTGTTCGTTCGTGATCATTCGCGCACCAGCGCGTCGGCCTCGCTGTCGAGGCGCAGCACGATCTCGCGCAGCGCGTCGGCGCCCTCGCGCAGCCCGAAGCGCGAGCGGATGTACGCGTCGCTGTTGGTCAGCACGATGATGCTCACGCCGTCGTCGCCGACGTAGAGCAGCGTCGCGCCGCCGTTCGTCGCGCCCGAGTGGTGCATGTACGCGCGGCCGCGGATCGTCTCGATCTCCCACGCGAGCGAGCGATCGCCGGCGATCTCCGGGAACGGGACGCGCCGCATCTCGGTGGCGAGGGCTTCGCGCAGCACGCGCACGCCGTCGAGCTCGAGGCCGCGCGACACCGCGCGCGCGTAGCGCGCCATGTGGACGATCGACGCGCGCATCGAGGCCGCGGGATAGAACGCGTAGCCGCCGTGCTGGAGCGCGGTGAAGCCGCGTCGCTCGCTCCACGAGTACGGCGTCGCGATCATCGAGACGTCGACGTCGGCGAGGAACCACCCGGAGCCGTCGAGCCCGAGCGGGTCGAGCAGGCGCGCATCGCTGCGCGCGCGGAAGTCCTGCTCGGTGATCGCCTCGACGAGCGCGCCGAGGACGGCGAAGCCTGCGTTGCAGTACTGGTATTGCGCGCCGGGTCGCGCGTCCCAGTGATCCGGGACCCCGACGTAGTCGCGCGAGAAGTCGGAGAGCGCGACGTCGGGATCGGTGCCCGCGGTCGATGCCATGCCGAGCACCGTGAGCTGATCGCGGAGGCCCGACGTGTGCGTGAGCAGCATGCGCGCGGTGACGGGCACGTCGGGGAACGCGGGGTTGCGCACCGCGTACGGGAGGTACTCGTCGAGGGGCGCATCGAGATCGAGGAGGCCGTCCTCGACGAGCTGCACGACGAGGATCCCGGTGAACGTCTTCGAGATCGACGCGAGCACGAAGAGCGTGTCCTCGGCGACGGGAACACCTTCGCTCGCTTCGCCGCGCAGCATCGTGAGCGCGGTGCCTTCGCGCGTCGTGATCGCGGCCGCGAGACCGCGGATGCCGCCGGCGCGCATCTGCCAGTCGACGAAGCCTTCGAGATCGGCGGGCGGCGGACCGGCGTCGAACGGGGTCGCGTCGACCGCGCGAGGCGTGACGGCGTCGGTCGGGACCGATGCGTCGAGCGACGCGAGCTCGAGGTCGCCACAGGCCGCGAGCGAGAGCGCGAGGAGCGCGACGAACGGCAGGCGCATGCGAGCACGAGGATAACGCGTTCACGCGCGCGCTCGCGCGGAGCCCGCACGAACGGAGGGGCTCCGCTACCAGCCTTCGTTGCCGGTGCCGCGCTCGATCGTGAATTGCCCGGCGGGACCTTCGTGTAGGAGGCCGCCCGCGGGCGCGTCGCGCACGACGACGTCGCTCAGGGACAGGCGGCCGCGCGCGTCGCCGCGCACGTGGATGCCGTGGCGCGTGGGCGAGGTGATCGTCACGCGCGACATCGAGGCCTGCGCGATGCGGCTCCCGTCGGCGCCCCACGACTGCAGGTCGAGCCCGAAGTAGCTGGGATCGTCGATGTCGACGTCCTCGATGGCGATCTGGCTCAGGTCGACCTGGAACGAGAAGAGCTTGAGCGCGCCGTGCTCTTGCCCGAACGAGACGCCGCCCGCGCGCAGCAGCGTGTTTCGCGCGACGCGCGTGGTGCCGCCGAACGCATGCTGCGGATACGGGCCACCGATCTGGATGCCGGGGAACGTCAGCGTGTCGATGCAGACGTTGTCCTCGATGCGGTTGTCCGCGCCGCCGTAGATCGCGAAACAGTTCGCGCGCCAAGGGAGCTGCGCGGTGTTGCGATGGAACACGTTGTTCGTCGCGACCGCGCCCGGCGCGGTGTAGGCCCAGACGGCGAGCGCGTCGTCTCCGGTGTAGCGGAGGTGCGTGTTCACGACCTCGGAATTGCTCGTACCGTTGCAGAAGTTGACGCCGTCCGCGTAGGTGTTGCGAATGCGGCAGTCGGAGATGACGAGGCCATTCGTCGGGCCATTCGGAGGGCTGTCGAGACCGACCCAATAGCCGACCTCGACGTGCTCGATCCAGATGCGATCGAGGCGCGAGCCGGAGCCCGCGCTGCCGTTGAATCCATTGCTGCGCTTCTGTCCGTCGCGAACGCGTGTGTCGCCGAAGAGCGCGAAGTCGGAGAACACGCACTCGTTGCCTGCGCAGTAGAAGCGCGCGCCCGAGCCGTGGATCGTGGAGTGCCACATGCCGGCGCCGCGGATCGTGTTGCGGTCGGTGAAGAAGCCCATGTCGCGCGCGGGCGCATACGAGGTCTCGAACGTGCCCGCGGGGATCCACACGCCACGCGACTCGGCGCGACCTCGGTCGAGGCACGTCTGGATCGCGTCGCCGTCGTCGGTCGCGTCGTTCGGCGTCGCGCCGCAATCGTCGACGATCGAGAGGAAGCCGTCGGGACGCGGCAGCGGGTCGGGAACGAGCTCGAGATCGACGAGATCGATGACGTAGTGGTCGGCCGTGCTCTCCGCATCCATCTGGATGCGGACCGTGGCGCCAGCGGGGATGTCGCCGATCAGCGCGCGCGACTCGTCGTAGAAGTGGAACGGACTACCGCGCGCGGGATCGTCGGAGGGATGATTGGGGCCTCCGTTCAGCCATGAATTCAGATCGTAGAACCACGAATATCGAGACGTGACCGGCAGTCGGTGACGCAGGGTGTCATTCACGTAGATGCCGATGGTCGAGTCGATCCCGCCGCCGGTGGGCGAATCGGGGATCGAATATCGCACGACGATCGAATTCGCGCGGCGAGCGGCGGTGAACTCGACGTAGTCGCCGGTGTCGTCGAGTCGCACCGCACGTCGTCCGGAGGACTCGGCCTCGATGGTGCCGACGTCGCGTCGATCCTCGAGAACGGTCGCGTTGGTGCGGCCGGCCTCGGCCTCGTACTCGTCCCAGGCGATCGTGGCGCCGCGACCGACGGGCGGGACGACTGGGCCACCGCCGTCGGGGTCGAGCGGAGCGCCGCCGCCGTCGACGTCGTCGAGCGCGCTCGCGTCGTCGTCGCTCGGCGCGGAGCCTCCGTCGCTCTCGAGACGTCCGCCATCGGCGCGCGGGCTGACGAGCCCACCGGCGTCGGTGCGCTCGAGGTCGCCGATGTTCCCTGGAGCGCACGCGATCGAGACACCGAGCAGCGCGAGCACGAGCAGGTGGCGCATTCGCCCTTTCCTCGCGCGCGGGAGAGCAGCGCGCGCGGCGACCGCGTTGCAAAGGTGCGTCCAGCCCGGCGGACGCGAGCATTCGCGGAAATCTGCGGGGTGCGGAGCGTGCGCTGCGCATGCGGAGCGCTCTGCGCTCCGCGCGTGGAGCCCGCGGGCCTCAGCCGGCGATCGGGATCAGATCGCGGAGCAGGCGCGCGCGCTCGCGGGCGAGCGGGATGCGCGGCTTCTCGGGATGGCTGAGCGTGAGCTCGAACGTGCCTGCGCCGCTCGGCTCCATCGCGGCGATGCGATCGAGGCGCACGAGGAAGCCGCGGTGCGATCGGAAGAACACGCCGTCGGGCAGGCGCTGCTCGAGCGCGGAGAGCGTGAGGTCGAGCGCGTATCGATCGTTCTCGGTGACGGCCCAGACGAGCTCGTCCTTCACCTCGAACCAGACGACGTCGTGGATGTCGACGACGACGTACGCGCCGCGACGGCGCACCGCGAGCCGCGTCAGCGGCGCACCTTCGCGCGGCGGGGGCTCGCTCGGGCTCGCTCCCGAGCCTTCGGTCAGGCGGGCGCGGACTCGCTCGATCGCCTTGCGCACGCGATCGAGGCGCGCCGGCTTGAGCAGGTAGTCGACGACGCCGACCTCGAAGCCGCGCAGCGCTCCGTCGTCGTGCGCCGAGACCATCACGATCGCGGTGCTGGGACGACGCGCGATCACCGCCTCCGCGAGCGCCAGGCCGTCGGGCCCGGGCATGCGCAGATCGGCGAACACCACGTCCGGCGCGTGCTCGCTCAGCAGCGCGAGCGCCTTCGCGCTGCTCTCGGCCTGCGCGACGACCTCGACGCCGCCGATCTGCTCGAGCGTGAAGACGAGCTCGTCGCGGGCGAGCGGCTCGTCGTCGACCACCAGTGCGCGGATCGTCGTGCTCATCACGCGTTCGCCCTTTCTTCGATCGATGCGAGCACCCGAGCGCCGCTCGACGTGGTCTGCGCCTCGAGCGGCAGCTTCACGGACGCGCGCGCGCCCATCGCGCCGACGTCGAGGTCGATCGCGGCGCGATCACCGAAGAGACGACCGAGACGCTCGCGCAGCGTGGCGAGCGCGATGCCGCTGCCCTTCTCGTTCGCGGGGACGGGATCGCCCTCGCACGCGTCCTCGACCTCGATCACGAGCGAGTCGCCGTCCTCGTGCGCGCCGATGCGGATCGTGCCGGCACCGCTCCGTCGCGCGACGCCGTGGCGGACCGCGTTCTCGACGAGGGGCTGGAGCAGGAGCGCGGGCACGCGATGCGCGCGCAGCGCCGCGGGCACGTCGATGTCGACGCGCACGCGGCCTTCGCCGAGGCGCGCGCGCTCGATCGCGAGGTACGCGCTCGCGTGATCGATCTCCGCGGAGAGCGGCGCGTCGTCGGGGTGCGAGAGGAGGTAGCGATAGAGATCGGCGAGGTCGCTGACGAGCTCGCGCGCGGCCTCGGGATCGCGCCGGATCGTGGCGCGAATCGCGGTGAGCGCGTTGAAGAGGAAGTGCGGCTCGAGCCGGCGGCGCAACGCTTCGAGCGCGGCTTTGTCGGCCGCGGCGCGTGCGTGGGCGAGCGCGACGCCGCGCTCTTCGCGCGAGATGACGAGGCGCGCGACCATCACGAAGAGCGTGACGCCCGCGCCGTTGACGACGAGCTTCACCAGGTGCGCGGGCCACGCGGGCAGGTAGCGCTCGGCGTAGCCGAACGCGACGAGGCCGACGCCGACGACGAAGAGGTGCACGCCCTGCACCGCGATCGCGGTGAAGAAGACACGCGGGCCCTCGACCCACTCGGGCTTGCGCTCGGCGACGACGCCCGCGAGCACTCCGTCGACCACCGACGCGATCAGCACGTAGGGCGCGGTCTGCGGATCGACCTGGAACGCGTAGAAGAGGCCGCCGCCGAGGCCGGCGAGCAGACCCGCTTTCCAGCCGCCGAGGATCGCGGCGATCAGGATCCCGATCGCGCGCACGTTGATGTCCTCGCCGGCGACGTGGAGGCCGAGCGTCGCGCCCCACACCGAGAGCCCGAACCCGAGGCCCACCGCGGCGAGCTTGTCGACGCGGCGACCGACGCCGAGGAGTCGATTGCGCAGCGGCGGGAAGAGCACGGCCACCAGCGCGGCGGCCGCGAGGAGCCCCATCTTCTCCGCGAGCTCGACGAGCAGCGTCGGCGGCGTCATTCGAGAGCACAGCGTAGCAGCGGCCCGGGGCAGCGAGCCCGCCGTTCGGGCAGCTCGGAAGACCGTTCGCGCCGACACGACGACGCGGCGCGCACCTCGGCGCGCGCCGCGTCCACGCGGATCAGAAGCCGCAGGTGCGGCCGCGGTTCTGCTCCTCGAGGTACTGCATCAGGGGGCGGTAGTACTCGAGCATCGGCTCCGCCGTGAGCTCGCGGCCGGTGTGCTCGACGAGCACTTCCTGCCAGTCGCGGCTCGCGCCGGGCGACATCACCGCACGGAGGAAGTCGCCGACCTCGCGACGACCGTAGTAGTTACACGCGCGCGGATCCTGCTGGAGGATGTTCCGGCAGATGTGATCGTGGAGCTGATAGAGCACCACGTTGGCGAGCGCGTAGTCGTAGTACTGCCCGGGATCGTCGTTGATGTGCGTCTTCGTGCACGCGTCGCAGCCCTCGGCGGGGCGCTCGGTCGGCGGCGCGATGCCCTGATAACGCGCGACGTGCTCCCACCAGCGGCGGTTGATCTCCTCGGGCGGGAGCTCGCCCGCGTAGAGATCGCGCTCGAAGTGGCTCATCACGCCGGCCGACCACGGCAGGAACGTGATCGGCCCGGTGAGCGCGGAGTCGAGCAGCCAGCGCATCTCGTCGATCTCCTGGCCCTCGGCGAGGAGACCGATCTCGCGCAGATAAGGCTCCTGCGATGCCGCGAGAGAGATCAGATCGCCAATCCCCTCGTGGTAGCTGCGATTGGCACCCTCGCGCAGCAGATAGGGCACCTCGGGGCGCGAATACGAGATGTAGTAATAGATGTGCCCGAGCTCGTGGTGCGTCGTCGTGAACCACTCCCACGTGGGCTCGACGCTCATCAGCGAGCGCACGTCGCTCTGCAGGTCGACGTGCCACGCGCTCGCGTGCGCGTTCTTGCGGCGCGTCTCGCCCTCGGGCACCGGATAGAGGTCGCTCTGCTCCCAGAACGACTGCGGCAGATTGGGGAAGCCCATCGAGACGTAGAAGCGCTCCGCCTGCTGCACGATCCACTCGGGCTCGCGCGACGAGACGAGCGAGTCCATGTCGATGCCCTCGACCAAGCCGGGCCAGCTCTGGCCCCAGCGATTGCCCAGCCAGTGCGCGGGGATCAGCGTCGGGACCTCGCTCTGGCCGTAGCGCTGCGCGAGCTCGTGACGCGCCCAGCACTGGAGCTGCGCGTAGAGCGGGCGCACTTCGTCCACGAGACGATCGAGGAGCGCCATCATCTCCTCGGTCGTGAGCGAGTAGTTGTCGACCTGGAACGCGAAGAAGTCGCGATATCCCATCTCGCGCGCGACGCCGTTGCGCAGGCCGCGCAGCTCGACGAGGCCGTCGCGCAGGACCGCGCCGACTTCCTTGCTCGACTGCCACGCTCGCAGTCGCTCGTCGAGATCGGTGGACGTTTGCAGGACGCGATCGAGATCGTTCGTCGTGACCGGCTGCGTGCAGGTGTCGCCCTGACGCGCGAGGCAGAACTGGAACCCGTCGAGCCGCGCGCTCTGCTGCGCTTCGGCCGCGACGCGCGCACGCGCGAGATCGGGACGCGTCTGGGGCGCGGACGCGGCGAGATAGAGCATCTGCCGCAGCTGGCGCACCGTCAGCGGATCGAGCTGGTCCTGCACCTCGAGGAGCGCGCGCGCGCGGCGGATGACCTCGGCGTTGCCGGCGAACGCGGCGAACGCGGTGTCCGCGCCGGTGCGCTGGCCGGTGTGCTCCTCGGAGACGTCGGTCGCCGCGACCCAGGCAGCGCGCGCCGACTCGGTGTAGAGCGCGACGTAGATCGGATCGTAGAGCGCGAGCAGCTCGTCGGCCTGGGCCTGCGGGGAGAGGTCGGCCGCGCTACGTGGAGCGGGCGCGCTACCGGCGCACGCGACGCTCGCGAGCGCCGCGATCACTGCGAAGAATCGTGAACGCATGGCGCGCGAACTTGCCAACGCAGAATCGCGAAGACAAGCACAGCGCGACTTCCAGCCAGGGGGTGTGAGAGATGCCGCGTGAGGTGCTCGACGAGTCGAAGATCCATCCCGCAGTGCGCGAGAAGATCGCCACGCATCACCGCGACATCGTCGACGAGGTGAAAGCCGCCGTCGCGAAGCACGACGTGGTGGTGGTCGGGATGTCGGTGAACGCGAACCCGCGGCGCGCTCGCGCGCTCCTGAAGAAGCTCGGGATCGAGCACGAGTACCTCGAGTACGGCGGCTACTTCTCGCTCTGGCGGCGTCGCAACGCGCTGAAGATGTGGACGGGTTGGCCCACGTTCCCGATGATCTTCGTGAAGGGCACGCTCATCGGGGGCGCCGACGATCTCGAGAAGCTCGCGGAGAGCGGCGAGCTCGCGAAGACGCTCGGGCGCTGAGCGGGGACCAAGAGTCGGCTCGCCCGCTCCGGGCCCCTCTGTCTGCGTGCTCCGCACGCTCGCGTGCGGGCCTGCGCCGGCGAGCGCTCCCGCTGACGGAACACCTGGTATGGTGTTCAGTCCCATGTCCGCTCCGTCGTTCCATCCCGCGGTCCTGCGTTGGTTCGAGCGCGCGCTGGGCGCACCGACGGCGCCGCAGCGCGACGGCTGGGCCCATGTCGGCGCCGGTCGGCACGTGCTGATCGCGGCGCCGACCGGCTCGGGCAAGACGCTCGCGGCGTTCCTCGCGACGATCGACGCGCTGGTGCGCGAGTCGCGCGCGCACGCGCTGCCCGACGAGACGCGCGTGCTCTACGTCTCGCCGCTCAAGGCGCTGAGCCACGACATCGAGGTGAACCTCCGCGCGCCGCTCGACGGCATCGACGCAGCGCTCGCGGAGCTCGGCGAAGGCGGGCACGGCATCCGCGTCGGCCTGCGCACCGGCGACACGCCCGCGAAGGAGCGCGCGAAGGCGAGCAAGCGCCCGCCGCACGTGTTCGTCACGACGCCCGAGTCGCTCGGCATCCTGCTCACGAGCGCGAGCGGGCGAAGGATGCTGAGCACGGTGCGCACGGCGATCGTCGACGAGATCCACGCCGTGGTCGGCAGCAAGCGCGGCGCGCACCTGGCGCTCTCGCTGGAGCGCCTCGTCGATCTCGTCGGAGGACGGCTCCAGCGCGTCGGGCTCTCCGCGACGCAGAAGCCGATCGAAGAGGTCGGGCGCTTCCTCGTCGGCGCCGCGGGCGTGTCGAGCGAGGGCGCGCCCGACTGCGCGATCGTCGACGTGGGCCACGCGCGCACGATCGATCTCGCGCTCGAGATGCCGGACTCGCCGCTCGAGGCGGTGATGGCGAACGACGTCTGGGGCGAGATCCACGCGCGCCTCGCGGCGCTGGTGCAGGCGCATCGCACCACGATCGTGTTCGTGCCGCAGCGTCGGCTCTGCGAGCGGCTCGCGCGCGCGCTCGGCGAGATCCTCGGCGAGGGCACGGTCGCCGCGCACCACGGCTCGATGTCGCGCGAGATGCGCCACGAGGCCGAGCACAAGCTGAAGCACGGCGAGGTGCGCTGCGTGGTCGCGACGAGCTCGCTCGAGCTCGGCATCGACGTCGGCCACGTCGATCTCGTGTGTCAGATCGGATCGCCGCGCGCGATCGCCGCGCTGCTGCAGCGCGTGGGGCGCAGCGGGCACTTCCTCGGCGGCGTGCCGAAGGGACGTCTCTTCCCGACGAGCCGAGACGATCTGGTCGAGTCGCTCGCGCTGCTCGACGCGATCACGCGCGGAGAGCTCGACGCCGTGTGCGTGCCCGACGCGCCGCTCGACGTGCTCGCGCAGCAGATCATCGCCGAGGTCGCGGGCCGGGACGACGCGACGCCGATCGACGCGCTGTTCGAGACGACGCGGCGCGCGTGGCCGTATCGCGCGCTCGAGCGCACGTCGTTCGATGCGATCGTGAGCACGCTGGGCGATGCGTTCGGGGTGCGGCGCGGGCGTCGCGGCGCGAGCGTGCACGTCGACCTCGCGACGAACGTGCTGCGCCCGCGGCGCGGCGCGCGCTTGCTCGCGACGAGCTCGGGCGGCGCGATCCCCGACAACCAGAGCTACGACGTGGTGCTCGAGCCCGAGGGCACGAAGCTCGGCAACATCCACGAGGACTTCGCGGTCGAGAGCATGCCGGGCGACATCTTCCAGCTCGGCACCGCGAGCTGGAAGATCGTGCGCGTGCAGCCCGGCGTGGTGCGCGTCGCGGACGCGAAGGGTCAGCCGCCCACCCTGCCCTTCTGGTTCGGCGAAGGACCGGCGCGCACGCGCGAGCTCTCGACGTCGGTGACGCGCTTGCTCGGGGAGATCGACGGTGAGCTCGCGGCGAACGGACCGAGCCACGCGATCGATCGCCTGCGCGCGAGGCTCGCGATCGCGCACGAGCCGGCACGACAGGCGGTCGAGTACCTCGACGAGGCGCGCGCGGCGTTGGGCGTGCTGCCCGATGGGCGCACCGTCGTCGCCGAGCGCTTCTTCGACGAGGCCGCGAACACGCACCTCGTGCTGCACACGCGGTTCGGCGCGCGCGTGAACCGCGCGTGGGGGCTCGCGCTGCGCAAGGCGTTCTGCCGCAGCTTCGACTTCGAGCTGCAGGCCGCGGCGACCGACGACGCGATCGTGCTCTCGCTCGGGCCCACGCACAGCTTCCCGCTCGACGAGGTGTTCGGCTTCCTCAAGAGCTCGCGCGCCGCGCACATGCTCACGCAGGCGGTGCTCGATGCGCCGCTCTTCGGGACGCGATGGCGCTGGGCCGCCACGATCTCGCTCGCGGTGCCGCGCAGCCGCGGCGGCAAGAAGAGCCCGCCGGCGCGGCAGCGCATCGACGCCGAGGATCTGCTCAGCGTGGTGTTCCCCGACGCGCAGGCGTGCTTCGAGAACATCCAGGGCGAGCGCGAGGTCCCCGATCATCCGCTGGTGCAGCAAGCGCTTCGCGACTGCCTCGAGGACGCGATGGACGTGCACGGGCTGGTGGACGTGCTCGCGCGCATCGAGCGCGGGGAGATCACGTGCATCGCGCGCGATCTGCCGCAGCCGTCGGCGCTCGCGGCGGAGATCCTCGGCGCGCGGCCGTGGGCGTACCTCGACGACGCGCCGCTCGAGGAGCGACGCACGCAGGCGGTGATGATGCGTCGCCTCGACGATCGCGCGCGGCTGCGCGATCTCGCGGCGCTCGATCCCGATGCGATCGCGCGGGTGCGCGAGGAAGCGTGGCCCGATCCGCGCGACGCGGACGAGCTGCACGACGCGCTCGGGACGATCGGGTGGATGCGCGACGAGGAGATCGCGCGCGCCGATCACGATGGGTCCTGGCGCGCATCGCTCGCGCGCGAAGGGCGGGTGACGCGCCTCGCGATCGGGGCGTGGGTGGCCGCGGAGCGGCTCGCGGAGATCCGCGCGATCCACCCGGACGCATCGTGGTCGCCGGCGATCGCGATCCCGAGCGCGCACGCGTCGCGCACGATCGACCGCGAGCACGCATTGCGCGAATTGGTGCGCAGCCGGCTCGAGGCCGTCGGCCCGGTGCGCGCGTCGGTGCTCGCGGCCGAGCTCGCGGTGAGCGAGGGCGAGATCGACGGTGCGCTCCACGCGCTCGAGGCCGAGGGCTTCGTGATGCGCGGGAGGTTCGAGTCACAGGAGGCGCTCGAGTGGTGCGAGCGTCGTCTGCTCGCGCGCATCCACCGCGCGACGGTGGAGACGCTGCGCCGCGCGATCGAGCCGGTGACGACCGCGGACTATCTGCGCTTCCTCTTCGAGTGGCAGCACGTCGCGCCGGGGTCGCGCCTGTCCGGCGACGACGCCGTGCACGCGATCGTGCAGCAGCTCGAAGGGTTCGAGGCGCCTGCGGGCGCGTGGGAGGAGGAGCTCCTCGCGTCGCGGGCGATCGGCGAGGTCGGGCGCTCGCTCGACGCGCTGTGTCTGTCGGGGCGCGTCGCGTGGGCGCGCGGCGGTGCGCCGACGCTCGATCAGGATCGTGTGCCCGCGCCGGTGCGCGCGACGCGCGTGGTGCTGCTCGATCGCGGACGGCTCGACACGTGGGCGGCGGTGCGGCCGGCGTGGCCTTCGCTCCCGGATGCATCGCGCGCGGCGCGCGAGATCGAGCGCGTGCTCGATGCGCGCGGTGCGTCCTTCTTCCACGAGCTCGAGCGCGCGACGGGGCTCGATCGCGGCGCGGTCGAGGCCGGGCTCGCCGAGCTCGTCGCGCGCGGCGCGGTGAGCTCGGACGCGTGGAGCGGTCTGCGCGCGCTGATCGCGCCGCAGGCCGAGCGCGGCATCGAGAGCGTCGCGACGGCGCGACGGCGCGGTCCGTCGCTCTCCGCGATGGAGTCGGCGGGTCGCTGGTCGCTGGTGCGGACCGCGGGCGCGCGCGACGGGGAGCGCGTCGACGAGCACGCGATCGAAGAGGTCGCGCGCGTGCTGCTGGCGCGCTGGGGCGTGATCGTGCGGCGCGTGCTGGAGCGCGAGGGCATGGCGCCGCCGTGGCGCGAGCTGGTGCGTGTGCTGCGGAGGCTCGAGGCGCGCGGGGAGATCCGCGGCGGGCGCTTCGTCGCAGGACAGAGCGGCGAGCAGTTCGCGCTGCCCGAGGCCCTCGAGACGCTGCGCGCGGTGCGACGCAAGCCGGCGCGCGGCGAGGCGATCACGATCAGCGCGATCGACCCGCTCAACCTCGTCGGCATCCTCACGCCGGGCGCGCGCGTGCCCGCCATCGCGTCGCACCGGATCGTGTGGTGCGACGGAGTGCCGATCGCGGTGCGCGACGGTCAGGGCGTCCGCGCGATGAGCGAGCCTGCGATGACGGGCGCAGCATGAGCGACACGACCGACGGCGCGTCGCACGTCCCGCTCGGCGAGGGGCTCGTCGTCCGACGGTTGCGTATGCAACCGTCGGACATCGTGCGACTGCGCGGGATCCTCGCGGGCTACGACGGGCTCGCGAGCGCGCACGGCGATCGCACCGGCGTGGTGGTGCTCGTGACCACCACCGATCGCGAGGCCGAGCTCGACGAGTGGCTCGAGGACGTCGCGCGCGAGATCGCGCTCGAGGTGATCGCGGAGTGAGCGACCGTGACCCGGTGCAAGCTCGAAGCGCGGCCGTCAGGCCGCCGCGAGCTTCGGCACGAAGGGCGTGCGCGTGCGCGCCACGCTGATCATGGCGCCGAGAAGCTTGCGCATCGAAGCGATGATCGCGAGCTTCTTCGGCTTTCCGGCGGCCACGAGGCGCTGGTAGAACGCCTTGAGCCACGGGTTGTGGGTCACGGCCCGCAGCGTCGGCATCCAGAGCTTGGCGCGCAGGTCGGCGTCGCCCATCGCGCAGGCGTGGCCTCGCAGCGGCTGGCGTTTGCCCGAGTGGTTCACGAGCGGAGCGACGCCGACGTACGCCGCGAGCGCGGCGGCGCTCTTGAAGCCGTCGAAGTCGATCGAGGCGATCATGCGCGCCGCAGTGTTGTCTCCGATGCCGTCGATGGTCGTCAGCAGCTTGCCGACCTCATGCCGATCCAGGCTCTGGCTGATGTCTTCGTCGAGCTTCTTGATGCGCGCCCGGAGCGTCGCGATGTCCTCGCACGCGTAGCGGATCTGCAGCTCGTAGGGCGTGCCCTGGTGCCGGCCCACGCTGGTCTTGGCGGCCTCGCAGAGCGCCTTTGCGAGCTCGAGACCGATGACGTGACGCCCGTCGTACTTCAGCTCGGCCAGGACCTTCGGGTCAGCTGCTCGGAACTTCTCGGCGGTCGGGCACACGACGAGCAGCGTAGTGGCCTTGGCCGATGCCACGTCGCGCACGTGGTCGGTGAGCTCCGGGAAGCTCAGGTCCAGCGCGCGATGGACCTGTCGCGCGCGGTCACCGAGGTCCTGCACCAGCCGGTCGCGCAGACGCATCAGCTCCCGCAGCTCGAGCGTCGCTGCATCGGGCATCGGCGTCGCGGCAGGCCGCTTCTGCTGCGCGAACCGCGCGATGCCGAGCGCATCCAGCGCGTCCGTCTTCGCGCGGCGCAGGTCCTCAGCCGCGAACCGCGACGTGCGCGTCGGGTTCAGCAGCGCGATCTGGAAGCCCGCCGCGTGGAGGAACGCGAACAGGTTCTGCCAGTAGTGCCCGGTCGCCTCCATCGCGACGAATGCGTCTGCCGCCTCACCGAGCATCGAGCGCAGTCGCTCGTAGCCCGATGCGTCCTCGGAGAACGGTATTGGCTTGCGCAGCGGCTTGCCCGTCTCGTCCACGATGGCGACGACGTGCTTCTCCGAACCGATGTCGATCGCGTGCCCGGGAGCCTCGGAGCCGAGCTTCGTGCCCATGCTTGTCCATGCGAGGACGGTGGACGAGCCACGCCTCTGGATACCGTTCGAGCAAAGAAACTCGGTCGAGGGCGCCAATCTCACTCACGGGGACGTTGCCCCAAGCGATGCCCGGCGACCCTCTCCCGAAACCGCGTGGCGGCCTGCTATCACGAACCAGCCGCCGATGACTGGGGTAGATACAAGCGAGCCCGCGCTCAGGCGAGCCCTTCGGCCTCGAGCGCCGCCTTCACCGCCGGGCGCGACGACACACGCTCGAGGTACGCGGGCAGCTCGCCGGGCAACGCACCGCTGTCGAAGCGCTGGAACGCGCGCAGCGCGTAGAGGAGATAGCCGTCGGCGATCGTGAAGCGATCGCCCATGAGGTACGGCTTCGAGCCGAGGCTCCGCGCGACGAGCTCGAGACGCGATCGCACCTTCGCCTTCACCGCCTGCTTCAGCTCGTCCGACGCTTGCGGCATGAAGAGCGGTGAGAGCCCTTTGTGCAGCTCGGTCGCGATGAAGACGAGCCACTCCTGCAGGCGCACGCGCTCCAGCGTGCCCGGCGGCGGCGCGAGGCCGAGCTCGGGCTTCTGGTCCGCGATGTACTGCACGATCGCGACGCCCTCGGTGAGCAGCTGTCCGTCGTCGAGCACCACCGCGGGCACGTAGCCCTTCGGGCTCACGTCGACGAATTCGCCGCCGGTCTCGAGGCGCTTGCCGCGCATGAAGTCGACGCGCACGAGCTCGAACGGGAGGCCCGCTTCGCGCAGCGCGACGTGTGGCGAGAGCGAGCAGGCACCGGGCGCGTAGTAGAGCTTGATCATCGTGTCGGTCCTCCTGGTCACGGGTGGTTCCCGTTTGTGACCGACGCTACTCTCGTGACCGTCGGATCGGCCCGCAAGGAGGCACATTCATGTCACCGAGGCACAAACCGCCGTCGCACGAGCCGTTCTCGAGCGAGGCGTGCCCCGCCATGCGCGACGTGCTCGATCGCATCGGCGACAAGTGGAGCGTGCTCGTCGTCGCGATGCTCGGGATCGAGCGCATGCGCTTCAACGAGCTGAAGCGATCCATCGACGGGATCTCGCAGCGCATGCTGACGCTCACGCTGAAGGCGCTCGAGCGCGACGGGCTCGTGACGCGCACCGCGTACCCGACGATCCCGCCGCGCGTCGAGTACGAGCTCACCGAGCTCGGCCGCACGCTGCTCGCGCCGATCACTGCGCTCGCGGCGTGGGCGCGGCAGAACCGCGATGCCGTCGAGGAGGCACGCGACAAGTACGACGCGAAGCTCGCGCGCCGCGCGCGATCGGCCCGCGCCGCGGAGGAGCGGGCGGGCGCGACCGGTCGGGCGTGAACGTCGAGCTCAGCGCGGCGGGATCCGCGCGATGCGGTAGTAGCCGAGCGGACCGTCCTCGATGGTGCGCGCGTGCCGCTCGAGCACGCCCTGCGGCAGCGGCGTCACGTGGAACGCGTCGAGCCACGCGCGCAGCGCCGGCGCGAGCGGGCCGCGCAGACCGCGCAGATCGCCGAAGTCGACGACCACGATCTCGCCGCGCGGCGACACCATCTCGCGCGCGTTCTCGATCGCGCGCTCGACGTCCTGGACCATCGAGAGCGTGTACGAGACGAGCACGCGATCGGGCGGCGCGCCGAGCAGCTCGCGGTAGTCCGCGTCCTCGGCGAAGCCCTCCTCGAGGAGCGCCCACGGGCATCGCGCGCGTGCGCGCTCGAGCATCGCGCTCGAGGCCTCGATCCCGCCGTAGAGCGCGACCGGGCGCTCCGCGTGGAGCTTGCGCAGGTTGCGTCCCGTTCCCGGCCCGATCTCGACGAGCCGGTTCCACGGCTCGCGCAGCAGCTGCGCGGTCACGACGTCGCGACCGAGCAGGTAGTAGCGGCGCGTGACGTCGTACACGTCGCGCGCCCAGCCGTAGTACGCGTCGAGGAAGCGCTTGTGCTCGTCGCGCGAGACCGGCGAGACGATCTCCATCAGTGCGCCACCTGGTAGAAGCGCACCGCGCGGTACTGGCGCGAGCGGTCGGCCTGCGTCGCGTGCTCGGTGCGATCACGCAGCGGGACGAAGCGGCGCTGATAGCCGAGACGCGTCGCCATGCACTCGTCCTCGACGGATCGATAGAGGACGATCGCGCCGTCCTCGCTGGTGCGCAGGATCTCGTCGAGCAGCCGGCGCTGGGTGCGCTCGGGCATCCAGTCGGGCGCGTCGCACAGCGTGTAGTGCGTGTACGCGCGCTGCGGCGAGCGCTCGAGCACGTCGAAGAGGTTCGCGCGGTGGTAGCGCACGTCGGTGCTCGCCTCGATCGAGCGTGCGTGACGATCCGGACGAAGGTACGGAGGCACCGCGTCGGTCGTGCGCTCGTGATCGAAGTGCCCCGCGATCGCCCACCAGACGAACCAGTTCGTCGCGACGTCGGTGCGCGCGAGCCGCCGCAGGTGATCGAGCACGAACGCCGCGAGATCGGGCTGGTCCTCGGTCGCGAGGATGCGGTCGCGCTGCGAGAAGTTGATGCCCAGCGCGACGAGCTGCGCGGGCGACGCGAAGTACGCGCGCGCGAGCGGGCTCTGCAGCACCGGGGCGATGTGCTCGTCCACCGCGGCGACGCGCGCGTCGGGCGAGAGGCGCATCGCCCAGCGCAGCCACTCCGCGTCGAGCCCGGTGAAGCGGCGGAACGCGCCGAGCATCACGGCGGTGAGCCCCTCGCGGTACACGCTGCGCTCGAAGCGCCCGTGGTGGCGCGACCAGTAGCGCTGCATCCACGAAGGCATCGCGCGCGCGAGCGTCGCGATCGTGCGCTCCGGATCGGGCTGCCAGCCGCGCCCGCAGAGATCGTAGAAGCGCGAGTACGAGCGCATCGACTTCGCGGCGGTGCACTTCAGCGCGGTGAGCGCGAGGTGGTGCGGGTTGATGTCGACCGCGTCGATCGAGCGCGGATCGCGGCTCAACATCCCCGCGACGCCGCACCCCGCGCCGGTGATCGAGAGCACGCGCGAGCGCTCGTCGACCCCGAGGTGCGTCTCGTCGACCTCCGCGTCCTCGAAGAGGATGTTGTAGACGAACAGGCGCTGGAACGTGTGCTCGAACGCGACGTCGCGGAGCTGCATGCGGGCTCTCCTCTCTCCTGGACTTCGAAGAGCTATCGCCCGCGCGTGAATCGCGGATGGCGCGGAGGTGAATCGCGAATGGAGCGTGCGTGAGGATCACGCCTCGAGCGGCCAGTACACGCGCAGCAGCGTGCGCGCGGGGCAGTCGTCGAGCTCGAGCACCACACGATCGCCGCCGACGTCGCGGTGACAACGCAGCGGCGTCTCTTGTCCGGTCGCGAGATCGGTCGTGCTCGCGAACGCGCTGTTCGCATGGGCGCCGAGGCCCTCGAGCACCAGCCGCGATCGTCGCGCGCGATAGCGGTTCATCAGGCCGATCCACTCGAAGGGCGAGCTCGCGGCGCCGCGCACGCGCGTGGCCTCGTCGAGGCTCCGACACACGCCGCCGTCGACGCGGTACCTCGTCAGCGCGCCGAGCCCGAGCTCGAGCTGCGCCGGCGTCGCGCGCACCGGCGCCGCGCGATCGAGCGGCTCGAGGAGCGCACCGCGCGCGCCTTCGATGGTCTCGACGTAGCGCCGCGGGCCCCGCCCGTTCGGCTCGACGCGGCGCTCGCACTCGTAGTCCCAGCGCCGCGCGCCGAAGCGTCGCGCGTTCATCAGGCGCACCCGCGACTCGTTCGCGATCAGCTTCGGCCCGCTGTGCGGCTCCGCGCCTTCGATCGGGTGGAGGCGCCACTTCGCGCCCTCGCGCGACGCCCAGACCAATGGGCGATACGCGGTCTCGCCCGCCGAGCGTCCCTTCCACCCGAACGACACCGCCTCGATCGTGATCGCGTCGCCTTCGAGCTCGATCACGTTGAACGACGGCCACAGGCGCGCCGTGTCGCGCGGCGAGGTCGGGCTCCAGCGCTGCGCGGTCCCCGCGCTCCCTGCCGACACGAGCAGCACGTCGCCCTGCCGCGCCTCGGTCGCGTCGAGCTTGCGTGCGGTCGCGTAGTGCTTGTGCCCGTGCAGCACGAGCACGGCGCGTCGCAGATCGTGCAGCGTCGAGAGCGCGGTGCCCGCGCCGAGCGCGGTCATCGTGAGCTCCTCGCGATCGGCATGCGCGACGAGCACCGGCAGCACGCGATGAAGCATCCAGCACAGCGCGGGGTGCATGCGGTGTGTCTCGATCGGGCCGACGTCGGTGAGCGGCGTCGGCACGAGGTGGTGGTGCAACAAGAAGAGCAGCGGCCAGTCGGGCTCGGCGTCTCCGATCTGCGCGGCCGCGTGCAGCAGATCCTCGTGGCGCACCACGCCGCCGGCGCTGAGCCAGCCGTGCGGGAGGTACGTCGAGTCGTACGCGATCGCCCAGAGGGGCTGCGCGTGGAACGCGGGCGGGACCACCTTCGCGAGGAACGGCGTGTCGCAGCCGTGGATCAACATGCGCGCGCCGAGCGCCTCGCGGACCGCGCGGAAGAGCGACTCGTCGTGCGGCCCGAAGAGCCCGATGCGCCGGCGATCGTGGTTGCCGGGCACGACGATCGTCGGCACGTCGTCGCCCAGCGCGCGCGTGATGCACTTGTGGAGCGCCTCGAGCTCGCGCACCGCGACGCGCGGATCGATCGTCGCGCTGTCGAACACGTCACCGGTGATCGCGATCAGATCGACGCGGCGGCCACGACGCGCGCGCTCCTTCTCGAGCGCTGTGATCAACGATGCGAGGATCGCGTCCTGCTCGCGCGGCTCGCCGAGCAGGTGGAGATCCGAGAGGTGCAGGATCAGCGTCACGCGCTGCACTCTCCGCGCGTCGCGCGGCGCACGCGCATCACGCCGGTGACGAGCGGCGCACGGGTTCGTCACGGACCCGCTCGGTTGCGCCGGGAGGCCTGCTCACTCGGGCGAGAGTCCCTCCTCGATGCGATCCTCGCCGCGCTGGCGATCCTCGGTCAGCTGATCGAGGCGCTGATCGCGCTCCTGCGAGAGCGCCTCGAGCCGCTGATCGCGACGGCGCTCGATCGTGTCCTCCATGCGGACGCGCTCGCGCGCGAGCTCTTCTTCGAGCTCGGCCTCGCGCCGCGCCCGGAGCTGCTCGATGCGCTGATCGATCTCGCCGATCTGCACCTCGCTGTCCTCGGCGACCTGCTGCTCGCGCGCCTCGTAGCGCTGCTGGAGCCGCGCGCGCCGCTCGTCCATGCGACGCTCGAACGCGTTCTCCGCCTCCGAGTCACACGCGGCGCACGAGAACGCCCCGATGAGCGCGAGCACGATTCCGACGCGGGACATGGTGCGACCTCCGGCGAGGAAGAACGCATGCGCCATGCCGCGGCACTCGGATCGGAAACAGAATCTCTGAGGAGAGCAGGAAGTCAGGAAAGCAGGAGATTGCAGCGTCGATGTCCTCCCCTCTCCTGACTTCCTGCACTCTTTAGAGGAATTCTCTCCTCAGAACTGCGCCGTGACGTTCGCCGCGACGTCGATCTGCGTGAGGCTCTCGATGCGGAAACGCTGGCCCGGCAGGTCGATCACCGCGCGATGGTGCGGGTTGATGATCCCGCTGCGGCACGTTCCCCTGCGGCCGGGATCGTCGCTGCTCGCGTTCGGATTGCACGCATCCGCTTGGGTCAGCCCGTACGACGGCGAGTGGAAGATCGCGGTCGTGATGCCGAAGCGCACGTAGCGCGCGGCCTGCAGCTCCAGCGTGATCTGACCACCGAGGCGCGCGTGCGCCTGTGTGTCGGTGAGCCCCGTGAAGTCGACCTGCTCGTAGCCCGCGGCCTGGCACGTCGCGCCGCCGGTCACGCCCTCGCACGCCGGGCTCGTCAGGTACGGGTTCGTCGACGAGCCGAGCGCGTCGAAGAGCGGCGAGTAGTCGCGCCCTTCGCTCACGTAGTCGCCCGTGAAGCGCAGGTCGATCGAGAAGCGCTGCCAGTGCTGGCGATCCTCCCACGGGATGATCGCGACGCCGGCCGTGAGGCGGCCCTGGATCGGCGGGCGCTGGTTGATGTAGCCCGCGAGGTTGCCGCCCTGCGTGAAGAGGTCCGCCGCGTTGCCCGGGAACTCGATCTGGAACGCGAGACCTGCGTACGGCTCGACGTAACGATCGCGCCACGAGCCGCGCGTCTCGAAGCGCAGCGCGTTCGTGCCGCGCGAGATCCCCGGCTCGCTCCCGCCGCCCTGGCACACGACGTCGCCGCCGGCGCGACGGCACGCGCGCATCGGCTCGTCGATGTTGAAGCGGCCCTCGAGCATGATCAGCCACGTCGGCACGTGGGGATCGCGCTGCTGGTTCAGGATCGACCACGCGAGCCCGACGCTCACCCAGTCGAGCCCCGAGCGCGTCGGCGAGCGGAAGCCCTCGCCGGCGGGCACGTCGAAGAGCGGCATCGGCGCGGAGCTGCGATCGAGCAGCACGGACGAGGGATCGTCGTTCCCGATGCGGCTCAGCGAGCGATCGTCGCTGAGGATCAGCGGCAGTCGCCCGTAGAGCGCGAGGTCGCGGAAGATGCCGACGTCGAGCCCGAAGACGAGCTGGTTGACCTCGCGCGAGTAGTCGGCGACGTCGAGCCACTCGCGCGATCGGCGATCCTCGGGATCGCCCATCCCCGGCTCGCGCTGGATGCGTCCGAGCTCCCACGTGCGCACGTAGCCGATCGAGATGTCGAGATCGAACGGGTCGTGATCGTCGAACGCGTCGATCACGTCGACGAACGCGGCCGGCTCGCGCATCAGCACGAGCTCGTCGTCGTCGGCCATCGCGCGTGTCGGCACGAGCAGCGCTGGACCTGCCGCGAAGAGCACCGAGGCGAGGGCCACGATCCGTGTGATCACGCGCATTTCGCGGGCGAGGATAGGCAGTGCGGATTCGCAGCGTCAACGGGGCCCACGCGTTGCTCCTGCCCTGCACGCGCGGCAGGCTCGCCGGCCCATGACCCGGCCTCAGGTGCGCCTCGGAGACGCGATTTCCCTCGAGACCCTCGACCTCGTCGCGCGCGGCGATGCGACGGTGGTGCTGACCGACGAGGTGCGCGCCCGCATCGATCGTGCGCGCGCCGCGGTCGATCGCCTCGCCGATGGCGGTGATCGCGCGCCCAACGTCTACGGCGTGAACACCGGGTTCGGCGCGCTCGCCGAGACGCGCATCGCGCACGATCAGATCCGCGCGCTCCAGCGCAACCTGGTGCGCAGCCATGCGTGCGGTGTGGGCCCGCTGCTCCCGCGCGAGGCGGTGCGCGCGATGATGTTCCTGCGCGCGCAGACGATCGCGATGGGCAACTCGGGCGCGCGCGCGAAGATCGTCGATCTCGTGATCGCGATGCTCGAGCGCGGCGTGCATCCGTGCATCCCCTCGCAGGGCTCGGTGGGCGCGTCGGGCGATCTCGCGCCGCTCGCGCACTTGGCGCTGGTGCTGATCGGCGAGGGCGAGGCCGAGCACCAGGGCGCGATCATGCCGGGCCACGAGGCGCTCGCCGCGGCGGGCCTCACGCCCGTCGAGCTCGAGGCGAAAGAAGGCCTCGCGATGATCAACGGCACGCAGCTGATCACCGCGATCGGCGCGCTCGCCGTGCTCCGCGGAGAGCGCCTCTGCACGAACGCCGACGTGGTCGGCGCGATGTCGCTCGAGGCGCTCAAGGGCACCGGTCGCCCCTTCGATCCGCGCGTGCAGCAGGTCCGCCCGCACCCCGGCCAGGCGACGACCGCCGCGAACCTCCGCGCGCTCCTCGAGGGCAGCGCGATCATGGAGAGCCACCGCGACTGCGGGAAGGTGCAGGACCCCTACTCGCTCCGCTGCATGCCGCAGATCCACGGCGCGACGCGCGACGCGCTCGCGTGGGCGCGCCAGGTGATCGAGCGCGAGATCGTCGCGTCGGTCGACAACCCGCTGGTGTTCGTCGACGAGCGCGGCGAGGCCGACTTCGTGAGCGGCGGGAACTTCCACGGCCAGCCGCTCGCCATCGCGCTCGACACCGCGGCGATCGCGATCGCGGAGCTCGCGAACTGCGCGGAGCGCCGCCTCGAGCAGCTCGTGAACCCCGCGATGTCGAGCGGGCTGCCGCCCTTCCTCGCGCCGCGCAGCGGGCTCGACTCGGGCTTCATGATGGCGCAGGTGACCGCGGCCGCGCTGGTCAGCGAGAACAAGGTCCTCTGCCATCCCTCGAGCGTCGACTCGATCCCGAGCAGCGCCGGCAAGGAAGACCACGTCTCGATGGGCAGCATCTCCGCGCGCAAGTGCATGCAGGTCGCGGAGCACGTGCGCACGGTGCTCGCGATCGAGGCGATGGTCGCGGCGCAGGGCCTCGATCTGCGGCTTCCGCTCGAGCCCGGCGTCGGCGTGCGCGCGGCGCACGTCGCGCTGCGCGAGCACGTGCCCACGCTCGTCGAGGATCGCGTGCTGCACCCGGACATCCTCCGCTGCTGCGAGCTCGTCGATCGCGGCGTGCTCGTGACGGCGGCCGAGCGCGTCGTCGGTCGGCTGAGCTAAGACTGCGCGATGCAGGTCGACATCCGCGATGCTCGCTTCGTCGCGAGCGCGATGCGGCAGGATCAGCTCCCGCCGCCCGCGTTCGCCGAGATCGCGTTCGCCGGTCGATCGAACGTCGGCAAGAGCAGCCTGATCAACCAACTCGTGGTGCGCCGCAAGCTCGTGCGCACCAGCTCGACGCCCGGCGCCACGCGCGGATTGCTCCTCTTCCGCACCGCGCTCGCGATCCAGCGCGCGGGCAAGGAGCCGCAGCTCGCGACGCTCGATCTCGTCGATCTGCCCGGCTACGGGTTCGCGAAGCGCAGCAAGATCGAGCGCCGCTCGTGGGGCCCGATGATCGAGGGCTACCTCGAGAACCGCGTCGGGCTGCGCGCGGTCGTGGTGATCGTCGACGTGCGACGCGGGCTCGAGGACGACGATCGACAGCTGCTCGAGTTCCTCGATCACATCCGGCGCCCGGCGGTGCTCGTCGCGACGAAGCTCGACAAGCTGCCCGCGAGCCAGCGCATGCTCGAGGTCGCGAAGATCAAAGCGAGCGCGGGACGTCCCGTGGTCGGCGTGAGCTCGGAGACCGGTGATGGTCGCGACCGGCTGTGGTCGCGACTCATCGCCGCGGCCGGGATCGCGCCCGCCGACGTCACGCCCTCGAGCTGATCCGCTCCGGCTCGCTTCTCACCGCGCGGGCGTTGCTCCTCGTGAGCGCGCTCACCCGCGCCCGTGGGGCGTTCTTGATCTGCGCGCGCTAGGCGCTGAAAGTTCGACTTCCAACTTTCAGGAGCCGCGATGCCCCGCTCTCTCCCGGCGCTCTTGCTCGTCGTCGCCGTCGCATGCGCCCCCGAAGACGACGCGTGTGCCGCCGCGCCGTTCGCGTCGCCGGGGCCCTTCGTGGCGGGCGTCACGACGCTCGACGTCGACGGGCTCGCGGTCGAGGTCTGGTACCCCGCGGAGAGCGAGGCGGGCACGCCGCGCGACGTCTACGACCTGCGCGATCACCTGCCGTCGGAGCTCGCGCCCGCGATCCCCGACGACGCGCCGACCACGTTCACCACGCCGGCGCATCGCGACGTGCCGGTCGCGAGCGGTCCGTTCCCGGTCGTCTACTTCAGCCATGGCCTCGGCGGATATCGCCGGCAGTCGTCGGCGATCACGGCGCACCTCGCGTCGTGGGGCTTCGTCGTCGCGGCGCCCGAGCACGCGGAGCGAAACCTCGCGACGGTGCTGCGCGTCGCGATGGGCACCGAGGGCGCGTCGATCAGCGACGACGCGTACGCGCAGATCCTCGCGGCGCACGCGCACCTCGCGAGCGAAGCGCGCTTCGCGGGCGCGCTCGATCTCTCGCGCGTCGCGGTGATGGGCCACTCGGCGGGCGGCGGCGCGGTGCAGGCGCTCGTCGATCGCTCACCGCTCGAGGCGGACGCGTGGATCGGGATGGCGACCGTCGCCGCGCCGCAGGCGTCGACGGTGCCCGGCCTGTTGCTCGGCGGCAGCCTCGATCAGCTCGCGACCGTCGCGTCGATGGACGAGCTCTTCGATCACGAGATCGTCGCGTCGCCGGCGCGCCTCGTGCGCATCGAGGGCGCCGGGCACCTCGCCTTCAGCGACATCTGCGTGATCGGCCGCGAGCGCGGCGGCGTGCTCGCGATCGCGCAGGACGCAGGGCTCGAGATCGACGAGCTCGTCGTGACGCTCGCGACCGACGGATGTCAGCCGCAGGCGCTGCCCGCCGAAGACGCGTGGCCGATCGTCGGGCACTACGCCGTCGCGCATCTGCGCGACGCGCTCGGCGTGAGCACGCCCGCGACGCCGATCACCGGGCTCGAGCCGGACGCCGCGACGTGCTTCGGCGCGCGCATCGGTCGCAACGACGCGCGCTGAGGAGCGCGCATGGGAGGGAATGATGGAGAAGGTCGCGCTCGCGTGGCTGTGCTCGCTCGCGCTCGTCGCGTGCGGTGGTGATGACGACGGCGACGGCACCGCCGGATTCGACGCGGGTCGGAGCGGGATCGACGCGCAGGTCGCTCCAGGCGTGGACTCGGGCACGCAGCCCGATGCGTACGTCGCGCCCGGCACCGATGCGGGCGGCGCGGACGCGTACGTCCCGCCCGGCACCGACGCCGGTGGCGGCGGCGGAGACGAGCGTGATCCGCGCCTCGAGACCGATCCCGATCCGGGCCAGGTCGGCTGCGGGTCGATGACGTGCAACGTGCCCGCGCAGACGTGCTGCACGCAGCTCTCGGGACAGACCTGCGTCGCGCCGTCCTCGTGCAGCGGAGGCCTCGCCGCGCCCGGCAACTGCGACGGCCCCGAGGACTGCAGCGACGGTCAGCTCTGCTGCGCGCCGAGCGGCTTCGCCGATCTCACGACCGGCACCACGTGCGCGGCGTCGTGCGGCTCGCGCCACGCGATGTGCCAGACGGACGCGGACTGCAGCGGCGGCGCGACGTGCCACACGTGTCGTCCGCCGGGCGGCATGGGCGGCGTCGTCGGCCTCTGCAACACCGGCGCGAGCTGCCCCGGCTCGTACACGTCGCTGTGATCACGATGCGCGCGTCGATCACGATCGCGCTCGTCCTCGTCGCGTGCGAGGCCGAGGTCGCGCCGGCGCTCGACGCCGGGCTCGAGGTGCGCCCCGGCGAAGGCATCGGCCCGGTGCACGTCGGCATGCGCTACGCGGACGTGCGCGAGGCGCTCGGCCCGCTCGAGGGCGCGTTCACCAGTGAGCGTGTCGCGTTCGGTCGCTACACGTCGCTCGGGCTCGAGGTCGTCCTCGTCTCGAGCGAGGACGCGAGCGTCAGCGACGACGCGATCGTGATCGGCGTGGGCGCGCTGCAGAGCGAAGGCTTCGTCGGACCGGTGGTGCCCGGGATGCGGCGCGACGCGCTCGTCGCCGCGTACGGCGAGCCGGACGACGAAGCGGGCGAGACCGCCCTCTATCGCGAGGGGTTCGGCGTCGAGCACGACGGCGACGTGGTGTCGAAGGTCGGCGTCTTCCGGCCCTACACGCACGAGCCGACGCCCCCCGCGATGGCGCGCGCGACGGGGACGCGATGACGCGCATCGTCCTCTTCGTCGCGGTCGTCGCGATCGCGAGCGACGCGCGCGCCGACATCGAGATCGACGGCGAGCGCGTGGAGGTCGTCGACATGCACCTCCACCCCGGGCACTACGCGAACATGGCGATCGAGGGTCGCCGCTTCATCGGCGCGAGCCTGCCGCCTTTCGCGCGGCTGTACGCGCCCGCGCTGATCGAGGTGCTGCTCGATCCCTACGCCGAGCACGTCGGCATCCGCGCGGAGACCGAGATGGCGGGGGTCGATCACGCGGTGCTCTTCGCGGTGTACGCCTCGCGCTCCACCGGCTTCTACACGAACGACGAGCTCGAGCGCGTGCTCGCGGACGAGCGCAACGCGGGCTGGGCGTGGGGCATGGCCAGCATCGACTACGAAGGGTTCCTCGACGACGGCATCGCGCAGCAGCGCCTCGACGCGCTCGCCTCGTACTTCGAGCAGCGCCGCGATCTGTTCGTCGGCATCAAGCTCGCGCACGCGCACCAGGCCGTGACCTTCGACGACGCGCGCTACCTGGGCGTGTACGACGTCGCGGCGCGCTTCGGCGTCCCGGTGCTGCTCCACACCGGGCTCAGCCCGTTCCCCGGCACGCAGACCGATCCGGCGTACTACGACCCCGAGGGGCTCGAAGCGGTCGTCACCGCGTACGACGGCGCGCACGGCGCGCCGCGCGTCGACTTCGTCCTCTCGCACGTGGGCCAGGGCGATCCGCGCGCGGTCGAGCACGCGCTCGCGCTCGCCGAAGCGCACGAGAACGTGTGGCTCGAGATCAGCGCGCTGAATCGGCCCTTCTTGCTCGATGACGACGGCGAGCCGATCGCGAGCACCGAGCCGCAGTACCCGAGCGTGCTCCGCCGCATCCTCGAGCGCGGCCTCGTCGAGCGCACGCTCTTCGCGACCGACGGCCCGCAGTTCTCGGGGATGGTGCGCAGCTACGTGCAGCGCATCGCGCTGGGCATGCGCGAGGCCGGGTACTCGCTCGACCAGATCCGCCGCGTGATGAGCGGGACCTTCTACCGGCTGTACCTGCAGAGCGAGTGAGGAGACGACGATGACGACGAGGACGATGCTCGCGCTCGTGTTCGTGCTGAGCGCGTGCGACGAGCGCGCCACCACGACGGCCGACGCCGGAGACGACGCGCGTGCGTCGTCGACGCGCGGCACGATCGCGGGGACGATCACCTACGACGGCAGCGGCGCCGGTCGCCTCACGGTGGGCGTGTGGCCCCAGACGCCGCCCGCCGGACCACCGAGCGAGATCTTCGTGCGCGACGATCCGACGTTCCCGATCGACTACGAGCTCCGCGGGCTCGCCGCGGGCACGTACTACCTCGGCGTCGTGCTCGACATCGGCGCGAACCACCCGACGATCCCCGGCGCCGAAGATCCGCGGAGCTTCCCGACGGACGGGATCGTCGTGGAGGGCGACACGCACGACGTCGACGTCGAGCTCGTCGACCCCGAGTGACGAGGCTTTACGTCCTCGCGAGGCGACGCCATCATCGCGCGCGAAAGCGAGACGTCGAACCGTCGATGGACGAAGAGTCGGAGCTCGAAGGCGGGCGCAGCGTGAAGGTCAGCGCGCTCGCGAAGATGTCGGGTGTCCCGGCGGCGACGATCAAGCACTACGTGCGCGAAGGCCTGCTCCCCGAGCCGTCGCGGACCAGCAAGAACATGGCGTACTACGACGTGTCACTGGTCCCTCGGATCAAGAAGATCAAGGAGCTCCAGCGCACGAGGTTCCTCCCGCTCAAGGTGATCAAGTCGATCCTCGACGAGTCCGAGCTGGAGAGCGAGGACGAGACCGTCGGCGCGACGATCGCGCGCGTGCTCGAGCAGACGGCGCCGACCGAGCGCCGCACGCGCGAGGAGCTCATCGCGTCGGGCATGCCCGAGGAGCAGCTCGTGTGGCTGCGCGGCGCGGGGCTGATCACGCCGCAGCCCGACTCGAAGCGCGAGGTCTACGCGGGCGACGACCTCGAGCTGCTGCGGGTGCTCGGCGCGTCGCGCAAGGCGGGGATCACCGCGGAGATGCTCCCGGTCACGATCCTCGGCGAGTACGCGCAGGCGCTGCGCACGCTCGTCGAGATCGAGGTGCGCATGTTCCGCGAAGGCGTCATGCCGCGCGCGGGAGACGATCTGCCCGCGCTCACCGAGGCCGCGACGACGCTCTCGGAGCGCCTCGTCATCGTGCTGCGACGCCGCATGCTCGTCCCGACGATGCGCGCCCTCGCCGAGCAAGCGAAGCGCTCACGCAGCGCGCCGCCGCCCGCTCCCAAGAAGCGCACCCCGCGCCGCAAGGCCGAGTGAACGACACGCGCGCGCCGCCCGAGACGCGCATCCGTCGACACGCCGCTCGAGACGTCGCCAGCCGAGTCGCTCTGCCCCGCTCGAGACGCCCGCCCGCCGAGTCGCCCGAGACGCCCGCCAGCCGAGTCCGCCTCAGCGCCGACACGCCCGCCAGCCGAGTCCGCCTCAGCGCACGAGACGCCCGCCAGCCGACACGCGCCTCACCGCCTGAGACGCAAGGGGGCGTAGGGGCCCCCGCGCCAGCGCAGAGCGGCCGGGGGTCGAGAGGGGGGCGGAGCCCCCCCAGGAAATTCAGTGCGTCGCGGTCGACGCGTGGCCCGAGTCCGCGAGGAACCGCGAGCGACCGCGGCCCTGCAGGTACGAGCGCATCGTCGTCGGCACGCGCAGCATCCACGCGTGCAGCTGCGGGCGCACGAGCCCGCCGAGGATCCCTTCGTCGACCGCCGCGAGGATCCCCCACGTCACGAGCGTGCGCCCGGGATCGCCCGGCCACTCGCTCAGCGTCATGAAGCCTCGCGCCGAGCGCACGTCGTTGGGCCGCGTCGCGTCGAGATCGAACGTCAGATCGTGCCGTCCGTCGGCGAAGCGCAGGCGCAGATGATAGGCCGCGCGAATCAGCCCGTACGCGTGCTCGATCCGGATCACGCCCTCGTGCTCGCCGCGCGAGACGACCGACACCGACTCGACCTGCGGCAGCAGGTTCCGGTAGTTCGCGGGGTCGCGCACCGCACGCCAGACCTCGGTGAGCGGACGATCGACCGTCTGGAAGCTCGTCCCGCCGAAGTGCACGAGGTTCCCGCGCTGCTCCACGCGACGCCGCGCGATCAATCGCCCCGCCGCGAGCACCGAGCGCTCGGCGTCCGAGAACCCGCGATCCTGTGCGCCGATGGTCTGCGCGGTGGAGAGCGGCAACAGCACGCCGAGGGCGCAGGCGAGGGCCGCGATCACGGCCGCGCGGCGAGCGAGACGCATCGACGGAGAACGATGCTGGATCACCCGCGACGACGCCAGGACTTAAATGCCCACGACCTGGGCCCCTCAGCGGCAGACGGCGACCTGCCGCTGCGCGCGTCCGGGCTCGAGCACGAGCGGCAGCGCGAAGTCGACGTAGCCGCTCGGAGCGTCGAACGCGAGCTCGAGCGCCGCGCGCGACAGACACGCCCGCAATGCGGCGTCCCCGGTCGAGTCCTCCATCACGCAGGCGTCGCTCACCCGACCGTCGGGCGCGATGCGCACCGCGAGCGCGACACGACCGCCCGCCGCGCCCGGACCGCTGCTCGTCCCGACGCACAGCTCGGCGCTCGACTGCAGCGGCGCGAGCGCGGCGCGGATCGACGACGCGGGCAGATCCCCGAGCGCCGCGTCCTCGGTGAGCTCGGGGAGCCCGTCGGGGCAGAGCTGTCCGCGCTCCGCCGTTCCGTCGACCGCGGGCGGCGCGTCGGGCAGGCGCGTGCCCGCCGCGAGCGGCACCGCGAGCGTGATGCGCCCCGCGAGCGACGCCGGCAGCGCCTCCAGCAACGCGACGAGCGTGGTCAGCGGCACGCGCGCCTCCGCGGTCACCACGACGAGATCGAACGCGCTCCAGTCGGTGTGCTCGACGACCCACGCCACGCGCGACGCATCGCGCTCGCCGCCCGGCTGATCGCTGCGCCGCGTGTAGACGCCCTCCGGCGTGACGAAGAGCGCGAGCGCCGTCCCGCGCGTCGGCGGCAGCGTCGTGCTCGTCGCGACGAGACCCATCTGCGCCGCGCCCGTGCCGTAGCTGCCGTAGCGGGTCAGCACGCGCACCGGGCCCGGATCGTTCGCGAGCCGCGCGTCGAGATCGCCCTCGGGCTCCGCGAGCGGGCGCACCGCGACGGCGAGATCCGCGCGCAGCTCGAAGCCGCTCGGCGTCACGCCGATCAGACACGCCGCGTCCGACTCCTGATCGCGCCGGTCGTCGAGCGTGCGCGCGGCCGCGACGAGATCGGCGAACGTCGCGTCACGCGCGAGCGTGCGCGGCGACGTCGGCACGGTGCTCGCGCGGTGCTCGCGAGGCTGCGGCGCGTCGGGCGTCCTCGTCGACGTCGCGGGCGGCGCACCGCCACATGCAGCGAGGATCAGGACGAGCGCGAGGTGATGGGCACGCACGCGCCGAGCGTAGTCCGTTTTCTTGCGCCGTCGCGCTCGCGCGCAGTACCCCGGGTCGCGATGCGTCGCAGTGCCGCCGTGCTCCTCGCGATCGCGATCGCGCTCCTCGCGACGGTCGCGCGCGCCACGCCCGGCGATCACGACGATCCCCGCCCGCGACGCGCGCGGCGCGCGACGCCGTCCACGTCAGTCGGCCTTCCTTTCCGCGGGCGCCTCCGCCACGGCGTGCTGCTCCGCGAGTCCGAGCACGTGCGCTACGCGGGCGAGTACCGCGAGGGCGGGCGCTTCTACGGCACCGACGAGCTCGTCCAGCTCATCGAGCGCGCCGCAGCGCGCGTCTCGCAGCGCCTCCCCGGCGCGCGCCTCTCGGTCGGCGAGCTCTCCGCGCGACAGGGAGGTCGCGTCAGCGGGCATCGCTCGCACCAGAACGGGCGCGACGTCGACATCGCGTTCTACATGATCGATCGCGACGGTCGCCCTTACGACCCGTGGGGCTTCGCCGCGTTCGATCGCCACGGCAACGGCATGCCGCCGAACGAGGCGCTGCGCTTCGACGACGCGCGCAACTGGGAGCTCGTCGCGCGCCTCGTCTCGGATCCCGATGCGCGCGTGCAGTACGTCTTCGTCGCCGACACGCTGCGCCGTCGCCTGCTCGCGACCGCGCGCCGCCGCCGCGCGCCGGCGTCGATCGTCGCGCGCGCCGAGCAGCTCCTCGTGCAGCCCTCGCACGGGCACCCGCACCGCAACCACTTCCACGTGCGCATCTACTGCCCGCCCGCGGATCGCCCGAGCTGCGAGGACCGCGAGCCCTTCCACGCGTGGTACCCGGGCACGCCGCCGCGCACCGAGCACGCGAGCGCCGAAGACGCCGGCGACTGACGCCCCCGGCTCAGTCGAGCGGTACGCCCGTCTCCGGCAGACCGTCCGCGTAGCGGCGGGTCCCCTGGGGCGATCGCACGATCAGCTCCTCCAGACCCGCGATCGACCGCATGCGATCGACGCCTCGCGGCGCGCAGCTCATCGCGCACGGGTCGCGATCGACGATCAGCTCCGCCGAGCCCGTGGTCCGCCCGCCCGTCGCACCTTGCCGGGGATCGCCCGCGCCCGGCGTGCCCGGCTCTCGCATGCGCAGCACCGACAGCTGCTCCAGCGCGTCACCCTCGGCGTGACAGTGGGTCGGGCCCGCGCCGCGGTAGCGCGTCGCGTCCTCGCCGTACGTCCGCGTGAGCGGCGGCGGGCACGTTCCCTCCTCGACCGCGCGCGCGCGGTACGGCTGCGCGCCGCCCGTCCGACCGTTCAGCCCCGTGATCTCGTCCTCGCCGGGCGTGGTCAGGATCGCGACCGTGTGCCCGTCGTTCGGAACGAGCGTGCGCGGCGGCAGCCCACAGTCCTCACGCCGCTGCTGGAGCCGCGCCCAGTCCTGCTCCGCGAGCCGACAGCGCGCGCGATCGATCTCGACGCTCTCGGGGATGGCTCCCGGCCAGCCGAAGAGCTGACAAGCCCGCGTCGTGCCGGCCTCCTCGCGCCACTCGTTCCCCACGCTCGTCGTCGTCGCGTCACACGCCGTCAGCACGCCCTCGACGCGCGCGCTGTTCGCCGATCCGACCACGTAGTAGCCGCTGCACGCGCCCTCCTCCTGCGTGTACGCGCGCGTCGCGAACTCCTCGAGCGCGTCGGTCGGCACGAGCCCGTCGAGCGTCGTCGAGCACGACGGCGTGCCGCCGGGATCGTCCCACGGGCGCCGGCACAGCGTCCGACCGCGGTACTCGCACGAGCAGAGGTGGCGGTCGATCGAGCGGAGCGCCCAGCCCGTGCACGCTTCGCCGTCTCGCAGCCCGAGGATCTCGTGGCCGTCGGTCGGTCGCTCCACCAGGCCGTTCGCGAGGACCGGGCCGATCTGCGCGTTCGTCTCGGGACACTCGCTCGGATCGAACGGCCGATCGCCGCTCTGCGTCGGATCGCTCGCGCACAGCATCCCGCGCGGAGGCTCCGTCCCGTCGCACACGCAGAGGCGGCGACACGGCTCGACGTTCCCCTGACAGGTCGCGTCTCCGGCGCACGCGCCCGTGCAGTCGCCGCCACCCGCCGCGCACGCATCGGGGCAGCTGCCCGCGCTCTCCTCGCCGGCGCACTCCGCGTCGGGCGCGGGTCCCGCTTCGCACGTCGGCCCCGTGCACGCGCCCGGCGCGTCGGAGCACGTCGAGCCGTCGGCGATCGCCCCGTAGCTGAAGTGCCGGACGGCCGCCGCCGCGACGCCGTCCTCGACGAACCCCGCGAAGTCGAACGACGTCTCGTCGCCCTCGCGCGACCACAGCAGCACGCTGCCCGGCGCGGCCGCCGGCGCTTCGAGCACGACGTGCACCGGCTCGGCGAACACCAGCCCCGAGGGCTCGAAGCGATACAGCGGCGAGCGGAGCGCGTACCGCTCGTCGGAGGGCGCGTCCTCCACGCTCACCGTGATCCGTGTCGCGCCCTCGAGCGCGCCCGCGGGGATCTCGAGCACGATGCCGTCGCCCTCGATGCGCCCGCCCTCGGCGCCGACGATCGCCGACGCGAGCACGGGCTCGCCAGGCGCGCACGATGGTCCACTGCCCAACGCGAGCACGATCGCCGCCGCGATTCTCCTCGTCGTCCCCATGTTCCCCCTCCGCCCGCGTGCGGGCCCGCCCACCTCGCGCAACTCCTGCGCGCCCGAACCGCCGCGCGCGCGCTCCGCACGGGACGCGCGCACCGGCGCAGGCAGTCCAGAGCAGGCGTCGTGCCGCCCAGCGCGCTGCGTCCGTGATCGCCGGGGCCGATCGGAGCGCGTAGGCTCTCGCGCGCATGCGCTTGCTCTTGCGGAACGCGACGATCATCGACGGCACCGGCGCCGAGGCCGAGGCGGGCGACGTCCTGCTCGAAGACGATCACATCGCCGAGCTCGGCGCGACCACGCTCGCGCCCGACGAGGTGATCGACGCGCGCGGCCTCGTCGTCACGCCGGGCTTCATCGACGTGCACTCGCACTCCGACTTCACGCTGCCCGGCGATCCCGAGGCGCGCGCGAAGGTGATGCAGGGCGTGACCAGCGAGGTCGTCGGCAACTGCGGCCTCGGCCTCTTCCCGTCGAACGAGACGGTCGAGCGCTTCTACGCGCTGCTCTCGCCGATGCTCTTCGGCGAGCCGGGAGGCGGGTGCTTCCGCGACATCGACGCGTACCGCGCGCGCCTCGAGGAGCGCGGCGTGAGCGTCAACGTCGTGCCGCTCGTCCCGCACGGCAACGTGCGCTGCCAGGCGATGGGGCTCGCCGAGCGCGCCGCGCGCCCCGACGAGATCGCCCGCATGCGCGACAGCGTCGACACGAACATGCGGCAGGGCGCGTTCGGGCTCTCGACCGGGCTCGTCTACGCGCCGGGCGCGTTCGCCGACACCGAGGAGATCGTCGAGCTCGCGAAGGTGAGCGCGGCGCACGGCGGCATCTACGCGTCGCACATGCGCGACGAGGGATCGCGCCTCGTGCAGTCGGTCGAGGAGACGCTGCGCATCGGGCGCGAGGCGAAGATCCCGGTGCAGATCTCGCATCACAAGGCGGCCGATCGCTGGAACTGGGGCAAGGTCGAGACGACGCTCGCGATGGTCGATCGCGCGCGCGCCGAGGGCCTCGACGTGCACAGCGACGTCTACCCGTACACCGCGGGATCGACGGTGCTGAGCGCGATGTTCCTGCCGCTCTGGGCGTTCGAGGGCTCGCAGGATCGACTGCTCGAGCGGCTGCGCGATCCGAAGGTGCGCGAGCAGATCGTCGAGGGCAGCAAGGAGCGCATGATGAAGCTCGCGACGCTGCCGGGCGTGCTCGATCGCATCGTGCCGAAGCGCTTGATCCTGCCCTTCGTGCTCTTCGAGCTGAGCCGCCTCGTCGTGGTGAGCTCGCTGAAGAACCAGCAGCAGTACGAGGGCATGACGCTGCGCGAGATCGCGAAGGCGCGGAAGCAGAAGCTCTACGACATGCTGCTCGACCTGCTGGTCGAGGAGGAGCTCGCGATCGCGGCGATCGCGCACGTGATGAGCGAGGACGACGTGCAGCGCGTGATGGCGCACGACGCGACGATGATCGGCACCGACGGCTTCCCGCAGCGCGAGGGCAAGCCGCACCCGCGCGCGTTCGGCACGTACGCGCGGGTGATCGAGCACTACGTGCGCGAGCGGCGGCTCTTCGGGATCGAGACCGCGATCCACAAGATGACGGGCATGGTCGCGAAGAAGCTCGGCCTGCGCGATCGCGGCGTGCTGCGCGCGGGCGCGAAGGCGGACGTGGTGGTGCTCGACGCGGCGAGGGTGAAGGACCGCGCGACGTACGCGAGCCCGAAGAACCACCCCGAGGGCATCGTGCACGTGTTCGTCAACGGCGTGCACACGGTGAAGAACGGGAAGCACACGGGAGCGCGCGGCGGGCGCGTGCTGCATCGCGCGGGGTGACGACCGCGCGAGCACGAGCACTTCCGTCGACGCGACGACGGCGCGAGGCTCGGCGGCGCCGTTTCCGGAATGGAAACGACGAAATCCACGCTCCGGAACGCCATTTCCGACACGGAAACGACGGAGCGCGGCACGGCAAGCGCCATCTCCTTCAGCGCATCGGCGAAAACCGCACGAGAAACGCCATTTCCTTCAGCGCATCGGCGAAAACCGCACGAGAAACGCCGTTTCCTTCAGCGCAATGGCGAAAACCGCACGAGAAACGCCGTTTCCTTCAGCGCAATGGCGAAAACCATCCGGAAAACGGCGACCGGAGCCTCCGGTCCACGAAAATCCGGGCAGCAATGGCCGACCGGCGCCGGCGGTTCACGAAGACCACCGAACGAACGCCGACCGGAGCCGGCGGCTTACGAGGCCGGCGCCAGCGATCGCCGACCGGCGCTTCGTGCTCATGAGCCCCGCTGGAACGACACTCACCAACGTCGCCGTCCCGCGCTCTCGCGCGTGCCGTCGACTCATCACCCACCAACGTCGCCGTCCCGCGCTCTCGCGCGTGCCGTCGACTCATCACCCACCAACGTCGCCGTCCCGCGCTCTCGCGCGTGCCGTCGACTCATCACCCACCACCGTCGCCGTCCCGCGCTCACGCGCGTGCCGTCGACTCCGCGCCCATCGAGGCGAATGCGAAGCAGAGCCCGACCGGTCAGGGCGAATGCAAAGCAGAGCCCGAATCGCGAGCGTCCGGGCCGCGGCGAAGCGCGGACCGGTCGCGAGCCGCCTCAGCCCAACCGAGTGAGACGGCAGAACCGCGGTGCCCGGCGCGAGGGGGTGGGTCTGGCGGCCTCGTGCGACGGGGGCTCGCAGAGGCCGACCACGGACTGATCACAGCATCGCGGCAGAGCGCGAAGCGCGCGCCGCGATGCGCCCACCGCTTCCCGACGCTCGCGCCGTTCCGTCCAGCAGCCCGCGAGCACTCCGGCCGCCAGACCCACCCCCTCGCGCCTCTCGCCGAGACCTATCCCGACGT
This sequence comes from Sandaracinus amylolyticus, assembly GCF_000737325.1. Classification (NCBI taxonomy): domain Bacteria; kingdom Pseudomonadati; phylum Myxococcota; order Polyangiales; family Sandaracinaceae; genus Sandaracinus; species Sandaracinus amylolyticus. The sequence goes on along the minus strand of NZ_CP011125.1, from coordinate 2,992,410 downwards.
CCACCCTTCACACCAAGACCAGTTCCCGCCAACGGGAACCATACAGACCTGCAGATCGAACCGAGGCCAGCTCCACCCCCTCGGCACGAGGAACGTCACCCGCCGACGCGCCGCGTCGACCACTCCGCGCACCGATCGGATCTCGGTGTCGCTCACCATCCGATCGCGCCGCACCCGCAGCGTCCACGTCGCGCCTTCGGGCGCGTCGCGATCGAGCGTCGCGACCACCGTCGTCGTCTCCTCGTCGCGCCCCGTCACCGCCGCGCCCGCGCGCGGCAGCGCCGCGATCGCGTCCGCGTGATCGCGCGCGACGTCGTCGATCACCCGCTCCATCTGCGCGCGCGCCGCGACCTCGCTGCACCCGATCGACTGCAGCGCGTCCTGCCACAGCGCGAGCGGCTCGAGATCCTGCGGCGCGTCGCTCCGCCCGATCGCGCGCATCACGTCGCCGACCGCGCGCTCGCCGCACGCGCGCGCGATGCCCTCGGTGAGCACCTCGCCGAGCGAGTACGCGAGCGACGTGTCGAAGCGCTGCCGCAGCGACTCGTCGTCGAGCACGTCCTCGAGCTGCAGCCGATGACGCGTCCATCCCGCGGCCGCGACGATGCGCGACTCGGTCTGCGCCGCGTCGTTCGGCACCACCCGGTACGCGACCCACTCCGCCGAGCCCTCGACGAACGCGCGCGTCCCGCGCTGCGTCATCAGACGCCGATCCGACTCGCGCCCCTGCAGCACGTGCGTGCTCTCGTGCGCGAGCACGTGGCGCAGTCGCGCGTCGTCGTCCTGCCCGACGAGCCCCATGCGGATGCGCGTGCCCGCCGCGATGCCCTCGTGGTGCGCGCTCGTCTCCGCGAGATCGACCGTGATGAACGGCACCTCGCGCGCACCGACCACACGCGCGACCGACTCCGCGATGTCGTCCGCGCTCCCCACGAGGCGCAGCGCGCGCGCCCGCAGGTTCGTCGGGTACACGAACGCGTAGTGCTCGGTGCGCGCCTCCGCGGTCTGCCAGTCGATGCCCTCGGGCTCGTCGCTCGGCAGCCCGTTCTCCTGCACCGAGCGCACCGCGAGCACTGTCATCACCGCGAGCCCCACGAAGACGACCACCGCGGTGCCGCACCCGAACGCGATCGCCGCGCGCCCGTCGCGCTTCGGCGCGAGCGCGTCGCGCAGCTGCTCGAACGGCCCCATCCACACGAGGTACGAGATGCCGAGCGCGACGAGCGCGATCGGCACGTGCACCGCGATGTCGCCCCACGGCACGAGCAGCACCTGACCCCGGTACGCGAGCCGGCAGATCGACGCCGGGTTCAGCCACGCGAGCGAGGGCTCGATCTCCTCCGCCGCGAGGAGCACGAACATGACGAGCGCGTACGGCAGGAGCCCGAAGCGCCGCATCGTCGAGGCGAGCACGCCGTGCGCGTAGAGGACGAGCACGAACGTCGACTGCAGCGCGGCCACGCCGAGCGCGACGTCGAGCCGGAACTGATCGCCGCTGAAGCTCTGCGGGTTCGGCAGCTGGAGCAGCCAGTTCGTCACCTGGCCGAGCGCGGTGAAGAGCACGAGCACGCCCGCGCCCGCGAGCATCTTCGCGGAGAAGATCGCGCGGCGCGTCACCGGCAGCGAGCGCAGGAAGTCGATCGTTCCGTCGTCGTGCTCGCGCGGGAACGCGGCGTAGGCGACGAAGAACGCGACCAGCGCGAGCATGAACGCGAGCCCGCCGCCTTCTCCGGGATCGACGGCGGAGATCGACGACCACGTCTGGATGTCGAGCTGCTCGGTGAGCGGCCGCGAGATCACGTCGCCGCTGATCACGAGGAAGCAGAGGAGCGCGTGCGGCACCAGCGCGCGCAGCTCCTTGCGCAAGAGCGCGATCACGGCACCTCCACGCGCGCTTCCGCGAGGCGCATCGGCGCGCCGAGCGGCGTGCCCTCGAGATCGAGCGCGACCCACACCCGCGAGCCCGGCCCGTAGCGACCGGGCAGGCGCATCTCGATCGAGCGCTCGCCGTCGGGCCACGCGCGCTCCTCGCGCTGCGGCTCCCACGGCCACACGAAGTCGTCGAAGGGCCCGTCGTCGAAGTGCGCGAGCGAGACGGTCGCGCCAGGCGGCGGCGGACGATCGAGCGTCGCGCGCGCGACGATGGTCGGCAGCCCGTCGGCGGTCTCCACGTCGATCCGCGCCTCGACGCGCGGCATCCACGCGCCGCGATGGCTCGCGCGCAGCGACGCGAGGCGCGCGTACCACGCCTCGATCAGCGCGCGCTCGTCGATCCCCGCGGCCTCGCGCAGCGTGCGCGAGAGCGGGTGCAGCCAGCCGTGCACCACCGCGCGGAAGTCGTCGGGCGGCTCGTGCCCGTAGAGCGCGCGCCCGAGCGCGAAGACCGCGTCGCGCCCGCGCTGCTCCTCGAGCACGTCGATGCCCACCGCGGCGAGCGCGCCCGCGACGCGCTCTCCCTCGCGCTGGATCGTGCGATCCCACGCGCGCAGCCGCGACGCGTCGGGCCCGCGCTCGCGCGTCGCCCACAGCGCGCGCAGCTCGATGGTCTCCGGAAGCTCGGGCTCGTCGCGACGCGGCCACCACGCGGCGATCCCATCGCGCGGCCACTCGATCGGCTCCCAGAGCGCGCGCCCGCCGGTCGCGTCGTCGATCACGAGCCCGACGAGCTCGGAGAGCAGCGCGTCCTCGTCCCACTCCGGGCCGCGGCGATAGTTCGCGCGCACGAGGATCCCGTCGTCCTCGCCGAGCGTCACGCGCTCGAACGTGGACCCGTCGAGCCGCTCCGAGAGCGCAACGCGCACCGTCGGCAGCTGCGCCCAGCCCATCGCGTCGCGCAGCGGCGGCAGCTCCCTCCTCAGGCGCGCCATGAGCGCCTCGGCATCGGGTCGCGCGTCCTCGAGGCCGTACATGATCTCGATCGGCGCATCGCCGGCGCGCAGCACGCCGCCGTCCTCCCACTCGTACGGCGGACGCTGGTTCGGCGGCGAGAGCCTCATCCACGCGATCAGGATCGCGATCACCACGATCACGAGCGTCACGCCTTCGCGCAAGCTCATGCGCTTCGCGAGCGTCTCCGCGACCGATCCCTCGCGCACCGTCGCGAGCCCGATGGCGAGGAGCGCCCATCCGGCCGCGAGCGCGAGCGTCACGAGCAGCGGCTCGACCGGCCAGCGCGTCCGCTCGAGCACGAAGTCGTCGGCGACCAGCGCGATCGGCCCGAAGCGCGACACCTCGAGCTCGGTCCCGTTGGCGACGAGCGCGAACGCGACGCCGATCGCGATGTAGAGCGGCACGCGCAGCCGGCCGAGCATGCCCATCGCGGTGAACCAGCACATGCCGAAGAGCGCGTACGTCGCGGTCCGCGCCGCGATGATCGCGACGAACCGCGCGTCGATCGCTTCGCGCGTGATGGCGAGCACGAGCGTCGCGCCGAGCGAGCCGAGCGCGAGCGCCTCGATCACGAGAACGCCGAGCGCGAGCTTCACGAGGATCACGTCGGCGCGCCCGAGCGGCAGCGACTCGAGGAAGCGCTGGGTGCGCCCGTGGTACTCGGCGACCACGAGCCGATTGCCGAGCGCGAGCCCCGCGACGGGCAGGAAGAAGCGCATCAGCGAGGCGTGCACCTCGAGGTACGTCACGGTCGCGGGCTGCGCGAGGACGATCAGCGAGAGCAGCGCCCACGCGACGCCCATGAAGAGCACGAGCATCGCGAGCGCGACCGCGTGCTCCGCGAGGTCCTTGAGCGCGAGCGCGGCGATGCGCTTCATGCGCGTCGCCGCACCATCGCGATGAACACCTCTTCGAGTGGCAGGAGCTCGATCACCGCGTCCGGGATCGTCGGCGCGAGCGCATCGAAGCGCGCGGGATCGTCGCTCTCGACGACGATGCGGCGCTCGCCCTCGCGCACCTCCTCGTGGCGCACCGCGAGCTGAAGCTCCGCGATCGCCGCGTGCAGCGGCGCGGGATCGGCGAGCTCGCTCGCGCGCACGACGCGCACGCGCTGCACGAGGTCGTCGATGGTGCCCTCGTAGCGCGTCCTGCCTTCGTCGACGACGCCGACGCGGTTGGCGACCAGCTCGATCTCGTCGACGAGGTGGCTCGAGAAGAACGTGGTGCGCCCGCTGTGCTCCGCCTCGTGCCGCACGATCTCGAGGAACTCGCGCCGCGCGACGGGATCGAGCCCCGCGGTCGGCTCGTCGAGCAGCAAGAGCGGCGGCCGGTGCGCGAGGGCGAGCGCGAGCGCGAGCTTCACCTTCGTGCCGCCCGAGAACGTGCCGATGCGTCGCGCGCTCGGCACGTCGAGCACGCGCAAGAGGCGCGTGTACTCGGCGTCGTCCCACCGCGGGAAGAACGCGCGCACGAACCGCGCGATCGAGACGGGCGTCATCCAGCCGTAGAACGACTGCTCCTGCGCGACGTACCCGATGCGCTGTCGCCACGACACGAGGTCGTGCCCGCCCGGCTCGCCGAACATCCGCACCGAGCCTCCGCTCGGCCGCGTGATGCCCATCAGGATCCGGATGGTCGTCGACTTCCCCGCGCCGTTGCGTCCGAGGAACCCGTAGACGTCACCGGGCCGCACCGTGAGATCCAGCCCGCGCAGCGCCTCGACGGCGCCGTAGCGCTTCGCCAGCCCGCGCACCTCGATCACGTCGGGATCCACGCGCCCGGCGTTCTACCACGGGCCGCTGCGTCACCTCTTGTTGTAGCGAGCGAGGTAGTGCGCGAACGCGTCGTCGAGCACGCGATCGAGCCGCGACTGCTCGCGCGGATCACGCAGCTGCTTGCCGACGATGTCGCGGAAGTGCTTCGCGATCTCGCGCGCGGCGGCGGCGCGTTTCTCGGGCGGCATCGCGCCGATGCTGTCGGCGGTCGTCGCGTGCTCGACCTGCCACGCGCGCACCGCCATGAGCCAGAAGCCGCGGCACGGGAACGGATCGAGCCCGATCTTCGGCCCGACCAGGTTCCCGAGATCCTTCACGAGCGCTTCCTGCGCGGGCTGGAGCTGGATGCTCTCGTAGGCCTTCGCTGCATCTCGAACGGCGCCGGAGTCGAACTCGAACATGCAGTGTCCCCTCTCTGCCGTCAGGATATCCGAGGCCGGCGTACCCGCGATACGGAGCCCGCGCACGTGCTACGCCGTGCGGTCATGCTCGACCGCCGCATCGCCCTCGGAGCCGCGCTCGCCCTCGCCGCGTGCGTGCCCGAGCCATCGCTCGCCACCGAGCCCGTCGTCTACGGCGAGGACGGCCGGCGCGAGGCCTACGAGGTCGACGCGACGCTGCGCGCGCTCGCGCTCGGGAGCTCGGCCGCGATCTTCGATCCCGAGAACCTCGACGTGCGCGACCCGAGCGCGATCGTCCCCTCGGGCCGGCGCCTCCAGAGCGACGAGGACCTCTGCGACGATCAGCGCTTCCTCGATCAGCCCACCGCCGCATCGTGCTCGGGCACGCTGATCGACGACGACCTGTACCTCACGGCCGGGCACTGCGTGGAGACCGAGGAGGAGTGCCGCGGGCTGCGCTTCGTCTTCGACTACGCGTACGCGAGCGACGGCGTGCTCGAGACGATCGGCGAGGACGACGTGTACGCGTGTCGCCGCCTCGTCGCGCATCGCGACCAGGACGCGCCGTGGCGCGATCACTCGATCATCCAGCTCGATCGTCCGGTGGTGGGACGTACGCCCGCCACGCTGCGCCGCGGCGCGCTCACGCCGGGCGAGCCGCTCGTGCTGATCGGGTACCCGGACACGATCCCGATGAAGATCGACGCGAGCGGGCACGTGAACGACGCGCGCGCCGAGGTGCTCGATCGCTTCTACGCGAGCGTCGACGCGTTCGGCGGCAACTCGGGCTCCGGCGTGCTCGACGCGGAGGGCCGCCTCGTCGGCGTGCTCTCGGGCGGCGAGGACGACTACGTGCGCCGCGGCGACTGCAGCGTGGTGAACGTGCTCGACGACGCGTGCCCCGGCGGCGACTGCACGCGCCACGGCGAGTACGTCGGCTACGCGCAGAACGCGATCGACGACCTCTGCGCGAGCGGCTGGCCCAGCGCGCGCTTGTGCGACCGCGCCGCGACGTGCGGCGACGGATTCTGCAGCGGCACCGAGACCAGCGAGACGTGCGCCGACGACTGCGACGCGCCGCGCTGCGGAGACGACGTGTGCGATCGCGGCGAGAGCGCGACGTGCGAGGCCGACTGCGGCCGCGTCGTGCCCGACGCGTGGACGTGCGAGGTCCGCTGGTACGCGGCGCTCGACGACTGCGACTGCGCGTGCGGCGCGCCCGATCCCGACTGCGAGAGCGGGCGCCTCCGCGTCGTGAACTGCGAGCGCGGCGAGACGTGCGTCGAGGGCGTGTGCGCGCCCGCGCCCGACGCCGGCACCACGCCGCGCGATGCCGGCGGCGCCGCGCGCGACGACGCATCGATCTCCACCGACGCCGCGACGACGCGCGACGCGGGCCCGGTGATCGTCCCGGCGCGCGACGAAGGCTGCGCGTGCGGTGTCGCGCCGCGCCGCGCGCCGTCGGCCGCGCTCGTCGCCCTGCTCGCGCTCGTCGCGCTCGCGATCCGCGCGCGCCGTTCCTGATCGCCCGGACCTTCACCCCTTGCGACCTGTGGTATGGAGCACGTCCGGCCCGGCTCGCGGCGCCGGAGGGGGATCGACATGACGCGCCATCTGCTCGCGATCGATCAGGGCACGACCGGCAGCACCGTCCTGGTGCTGGACACCGAGGCTCGCGTGCTGGGTCGAGCCACCCGCGAGTTCCCGCAACACTTCCCCACGCCGGGCCAGGTCGAGCACGACGCCGAGGAGATCTGGGCGTCGGTCGAGCACGCGATCGAAGGCGCGTATCGCGAGGCGGGCGTCGACCCGAAGCAGTGCGCGGGCATCGGCATCACGAACCAGCGCGAGACCACGATGCTGTGGGATCGCAAGACGGGCGCGGCCGTGCACCGCGCGATCGTCTGGCAGGATCGCCGCACCGCCGCGCGCTGTCGCGGAATGGAAGCGGAGGGCCTCCTCCCGCTCTACCGCAAGAAGACGGGCCTCGTCCTCGATCCGTACTTCAGCGGCACGAAGCTCGAGTGGCTGCTCGACAACGTCGACGGCGTACGGAAGCGCGCAGAGAGCGGCGAGCTCGCGTTCGGCACGGTCGACTCGTTCCTCGTGTGGCGCCTCAGCGGCGGCGCCGTGCACGTGACGGACGTGACCAACGCGTCGCGCACGCTGCTCTTCGACATCCATCGCCTCGCGTGGGACGACGAGCTCTGCCGTCACCTCCACGTGCCGCGCGCGGTGCTTCCCGCGGTGAAGAGCTCGAGCGAGGTCTACGCGCGCACCAAGGGCCTGCGCGTGCTCCCCGACGGCATCCCGATCGCGGGCATCGCCGGCGATCAGCAGGCCGCGCTCTTCGGCCAGACGTGCTTCGAGGTCGGCGACGCGAAGTGCACCTACGGCACCGGCGCGTTCCTCCTCGTCAACACCGGCGATCAGGCGCCCGAGTCGAAGAACGGCCTGGTCACCACGGTCGCGTGGAAGGTCGGCGATCAGGTCCGCTACGCGCTCGAGGGCTCGGCGTTCGTCGCGGGCGCCGCGGTGCAGTGGCTGCGCGATCAGCTGGGCATCATCAAGAACAGCGTCGAGATCGAGGCGCTCGCCGCGAAGGTCCCGACCAGCGGCGGCGTGGTGTTCGTGCCCGCGCTCTCGGGCCTCGGCGCGCCGCACTGGGACCCCGACGCGCGCGGCACGCTCTTCGGGCTCACCCGCGGCTCGAGCGCCGCGCACATCGCGCGCGCCACGCTCGAGGGCATCGCGTTCCAGGTCGCCGAGCTCGGCCGCGCGATGGAGGCCGACATGGGCCGCCGCATCGCGCGCCTGCGCGTCGACGGGGGCGCGTCGCAGAACGAGCTGCTGATGCAGTTCCAGTCCGACGTGCTCGACGTCGCGATCGAGCGCCCTGCGAACACCGAGACGACCGCGCTCGGCGCGGCGTACCTCGCGGGCCTCGCGGTGGGCGTGTTCCCCGATCTCTCGGCCATCGAGCGCGCGCATCGCATCGCGCGGCGCATCGAGCCGGCGATGCGCGACAGTGAGCGGCGCGAGCACCTCGCGCGCTGGACCGACGGCGTGCGACGCGCGCGCGGGAAGCTCGCATGAGCGCCGCGCGCACGCGAAACCGCCTCGCAGGTGGGGTTGTCCGAGCCCGCGGCGGGGACGAACAATTGAACGAGGGGCCGGACGCCACTCACCCGGCGGCCTCGTTCGGGGTACGATGCGGATCGAGCGCGTGATGAGCCGGGACGACCACGACACCCGAGACGAGAAACCCGCGACGGCCGTCGCGCCTGGTACGCCGATCCGTCAGGTCCCGATCGCGTGGGAAGCGCTGGAGGACGCGTTCGAGAACAACGCGCCCGAGGTCCACAGCTACCTGCACCTCGAGACCGGCGAGGTCATCCGCATCGTCGACGGCATCGCCGATCCGCAGATGCACCAGCGCGTGATGAACGACACGACCTATCTGCGGGTCGAGCCGGTGAGCTCGCGCGAGCAGTACCGCTGGATGGAGCGCTTCATCGCGACGGTCGAGGAGAGCGAGTTCCGCGACAAGCTCGTCCAGGCGATCGACGGCAAGGGCGCGTTCCGCCGCTTCAAGGACGTGCTGATGAGCTACCCGGTGGATCGCGAGCGCTGGTTCGCGTTCCGCAGCGAGCGCCTGCGCGCCTGCATGGAGGGCTGGCTCCAGGCGCACGCGATCGAAGCGGTGCAGCGCCAGCAGTGGCGCGTGCCCACGGCCGATGAGGTGCGTCCCGCGGCCGAGGAGAGCGACAAGCCCGCGCGCCGCAACCGTGCCGCGATCGCCGAAGCGCACCGCCGTCGTCTCCACGAGCTCGCGGATCAGCTCCCGGCGCGCGAGCTCGACGCGGCCGTCGCGTTCCTCGAGTTCCTGCGCGAGCGCAAGCACCTGCCGCGTCCGAAGGCGAAGGGCGAAGGCACGGTCGAGGCCGGCGCCGACACCACCGCGTCGAGCGAGACCTCGCTCGACCTCGCGTCCGAGCCGCCCCCTCGCGGGCCGAACGGCGCGAACGACGAACGTGCGGACGAGCCGCAGGCCTGACGCGATCCGCGCCCTCCTCGCCGCGAGCGCGCTGCTGCTGCACGCGCTCGCGGTCGTGCTCCCGGCGCGCGCGCAGAGCGGCGAGACCGCCCGCGCGATCGACGGCATCGTCGCGATCGTCGGCGGCCACGCGCCCTCGCCCACGACCGACGTCGTGCTGCGCAGCGACGTCGAGCTGCGCGCCGTGCTCGCGCTCGCCGCGCGCACCCACGATCCCGCGCCCGACGAGCTCCCGCCCGAGCTCCTCGCCGCGACGCTCCAGGAGATCGTCGGCGAGCTCGTCATCGCGCGCGAGGCCACGCGCCTTCACGCGCCCGAGCCCACCGAGACGCAGGTCGAGCGCCACCGCGAGGAGCTCGTGCGATCGGTCGGCGGCGAGGATCGCTTCGCGCGACTGCTCGAGCGCCACGCCGTCGCGGCCTCCGAGATCGACAGCATCGCGCGCCGCCGCGCGCTCGTCGACGCGTTCCTCCGCGCGAACCTCGAGGGCAGCACGCTGATCTCCGACGCGCGCGTCGAAGAGACCTACGCGAGCGGCGATCATCCGTTCACCGATCGCCCGCTCGACGAAGTGCGCGAGCCGCTCCGCGCGTGGCTCGCGCAGAGCGCGCTGCAGCGCGACGTGCGCCGCTGGGTCGAGGTCCTTCGCAGTCGCACGCCGGTGCGCGTCGTCGTACCTTTCGCCGCCCTCTTCGAAGAAGACGCTGCGGATCGCGGCGTCGAGGAGGCGGAGGAACGAGGAGATGTCGGCTCCGAGCGGTGAAGGCGACAGCCTTCGCGTGGTCATCGCAGCGCTGATCGGCAACCTGCTCATCGCGATCAGCAAATTCGTCGCGGCGTTCTTCTCGGGCAGCGCGGCGACGCTCGCGGAGGCGGTGCACAGCGTCGCCGACACCGTGAACCAAGTGCTGCTGATGGTCGGCCTGCGCCGCGCCGCGCGTCGCCCGACGTTGCTGCATCCGTTCGGGCACGCCGTCGAGAGCTACTTCTGGCCGTTCCTCGTCTCGATCATGATCTTCCTCCTCGGCGGCGCGTTCGCGATCTACGAGGGCATCGAGGATCTCCACGCGCTCTACGCGGGCCACCCCGAGGAGCCGCACGGCTCGCGCCTCTGGAGCTACGCGGTCCTCGGCACCTCCTTCGCGTTCGAGAGCTACTCGTGCTTCGTCGCGGCGCGCGAGTTCCAGAAGATGCGCAAGGGCCGCAGCGTGTGGGAGACGCTGATGCACGCGAAGGATCCGACGATCCCCGTCGTGCTCATGGAGGACACCGCCGCGCTCCTCGGCCTGGGCATCGCGCTCGCCGCGGTCGCGCTGAGCCACGTCACCGGCTGGACCGGCTTCGACGCGATCGGCTCCCTCCTGATCGGCTGCGTGCTCGGCGGCGTCGCGTGGGTGCTCGCTCGCCGCACGCACTCGCTGCTCCTCGGTGAAGCGGCGAGCCCCGAGGATCGCGAGCAGGTCGAGATCATCGCGCGCGAGGTCCCGGGCGTGAACGCGATCACGCAGATGCTCTCGATGCACCTCGGCCCGCAGCACGTGCTGCTCGCGCTGAAGGTCGACTTCGATCGCGGCCTCGCGATCGACGGAGTCGAGGCCGCGATCGATGCGCTCGAGTCGCGCATCCGCGAGGTGCTGCCGCACATGCGCTTCATCTTCGTCGAGCCCGACTCGGACTATCTGCTCGAGCGCGATCCCGAGCGCCCGGTGCCGGTCCGCGGCTTCACCAAGTGATCCTGCTCGAGGAGATGCGCGCGCGTGACCTCGACGAGGTCGCGGAGGTCGCGCGCAGCGGCTTCGAGCACGCGTGGACGCGCGACGCGTTCGCGGACGAGCTCGCGCGGGACGTCGCGCGCTGCCGGGTCGCGCGCACCGAGCACGGCGGTCCGATCCGCGCATACGCCGTCTGGTGGCTCGTCGCCGGCGAGCAGAGCTTGCTCACCGTCGCGACCGCGCCCGATGCGCGACGACACGGCCTCGCCCGCGCGCTGCTGCGCGAGATGCTCGACGAGGGACGCGCGCGCGGCGCCGATGCGTGCTTCCTCGAGGTGCGCCCTTCGAACGCGCCTGCGATCGCGCTGTATCGGAGCCTCGGCTTCGAGCGCTTCGACGTCCGAGCGCGCTACTACGACGACGGCGAGGACGCGTGGATCCTGCGCGCTCCGATCGCGGACCCGCGTTGAGCGGCGCGCGAGCGAGCGCGTGACGGCATGCCTCGCATGAGACGAATCGCCGCGACGCGGGACTCCGGTGGGGACACCAGGCAATCCGTCGCGGGCGTGAGATTCCGCCTTTGGTCAAAACGGCACATCCGTTGCTGAACGGGAGCCCGCGACCGCGATCGTCGCGTCTGCCGGGGGGCTGACGCGCGAGCGCGGGCCGCGCGTCGTGCTCGCGGAGCTCGCTCGTCCGAGCACGCGAGCACGACGCGCGCGCTCGCCGTGGGAGCCGCGGCGAGGCGCGGACCTCTGCGTCGCCCCTCGAAGGACCGAGCATGAACGCGAGCCTCGCCGTCCCCGATCATCCCGCGCGCATCGGGCCGTTCCCGGTCGTCGCGCGTCTCGCGTGCGGCGGCATGGCGGAGATCTTCCTGGCGCGCCGCACGTGCGTCGGCGGCTTCGAGCGACGCGTCGTGGTGAAGCGCATGCTCCCGCACCTCGCGCGCGATCCGTTCCTCGCGCACGCGCTCTCCGACGAGGCCCGCATCATGGCGCGGCTGCGTCATCCGAACGTCGTCGCGGTCGAAGAGCTCGGCCACGACGGTGCGTCGCTCTATCTCGTGATGGAGCACCTCGTCGGCGCGAGCCTCTCCGCGATCGCGCGCGCGCTGCGCGCCGAGAAGCAGCGCATGCACCCCGCGCTCGCGATGCACGTCGTCGCCGAGCTGTGCGCGGGCCTGCACGCCGCGCACGCGCTGCGCGACGAGCGCGGTCGCTGGCTCGGCCTCGTCCACCGCGACGTCTCGCCGCACAACGTGTTCGTCACGACGTTCGGCGAGGTGAAGCTGCTCGATTTCGGCATCGCGTACTCGAAGGAGTCGCGCCAGCACGCGCAGGGCGGCGTCGCGCCGGGCAAGCTCGGCTACATGGCGCCCGAGCAGCTCACGGAGGCGCGCCCCGATCGTCGCACCGACGTCTACGCGGCGGGCGTCGTGCTGCACGAGCTGCTGACCGGAGAGCGCCTCTTCGGGCGGTCCAGCGACGCGGAGATCGTGAACGCGGTGCTCGAGGAGCGCGTGCCTCGCCCGAGCGAGCGCGTGCCCGGCCTCGCGATCTCGCGCGAGGTCGAGGACATCTGCATGTGCGCGCTCGCGCGCGATCCCGCGCACCGCTTCGCGACCGCGGAGCAGATGCGCGACGCGCTGCGCGCGCACCTCGGTCCCGTCCCGCCCGAGCTGCGCGATGCGCTCGGGCAGCTCGCGATCGCGCACGGTCCGCCCGAGCTCGCGCGCACCGCACCGCGCGCGAAGGAGAGCGCGACGGTGCCCGCGGCGCGCAGCCGAGGCGACGCGCCGCCGCACTCGGGGATCCGCGCCGTGATGCGCGAGCCCGAAGCGGTCACCGTCCCGCCGGCGACGACGCGCGCGCCTCGTCGCGGTCGGTGGCTCGCCGCCGCGGTGGCGCTGGCCGCGCTGATCGCGGGCGCCGTCACGCTGCTCGCACCGCGGCCTGCGCCGGGGCGCGTGCACGTCGTGATCGAGAGCGTCCCTTCCGCGGTCGAGGTGCGCGTGGACGATCACGTCGTCGGTCGCACGCCGCTCGCGCTCGAGCTCGAGCGCGACGACGCGCCGCTCGTGCTCGCGCTGGAGAGCGCCGATCACCTCGTCGTGAGCACGCCGTTCGTGGCCGACGCCGATCGCACGATCCGCATCGAGATGCCGCGCGCGACGACGATCACGCCGCACTGATCAGAGCGGCGCTGATCACAGCGGCGCTGATCAGAGCGGTGCTTCGGGCGCGGGCGACATCAGCACCGCGACGACGAGCGCGAGGAACAGCGCGAGCAACACGCCCGCCGCGATCCCGAGCGGCCGGAAGCCGCGCACCCCGAGCTTGTCCGCGAGCGCCATCCCGCCGAACGCGCCGAGCAGGAACGCGACGAACGTCGTGGGCACCGTGGGATATCCCTCGCCGACCACGAGGAACCCGACGTAGTTGAGCAGCAGCCCGAGCGCGCCGCCCGCGATCCAGCCGAAGACGGTCGTCAGCCGCTTGCGCCGATCGTCCCCATCGTTCGCCGACATCGCGCCGACCCTAGCGCGCGCCGCGGGTCACGTCATCGCCGCTCGCGCCCATCGCGTGGGACGGAGCGTTCACGCACGCGGGGCGCGATGCACCACGTTCGTGCTTGCCACCAGAACGCGACGGGACCAGAAAGCGGGCTCCGATCCACCGTCGTCCAGCGTTTTTCCCCTCAGGGAGGTGATTCGATGACCGTTCGCGTGCAGAAGCCGGCGCCCGACTTCCAGGCAGAGGGCGTTCGCGGCCTCGAGTTCGTCGACGTGAAGCTCTCGGACTACAAGGCGGGCGGCAAGCTCGGCGGCAAGGACGGCAAGTACGTCGTCCTCTTCTTCTACCCGCTCGACTTCACGTTCGTGTGCCCCACCGAGATCATCTCGTTCGACGAGAAGCTCGAGGAGTACAAGAAGCGCAACGCCGAGGTCATCGGCGTGTCGGTGGACTCGAAGTTCTCGCACCTCGCGTGGCAGAAGGTTCCGCGCGCGCAGGGCGGTCTCGGCAACGTGCGCTACACGCTCGTCGCGGACATCACGAAGTCGATCTCGCGCGACTACGGCGTGCTCTTCGAGGACGGCGGCGACGCGGGCGTCGCGGCGCGCGGCACGTTCGTGATCGACAAGCAGGGCAACGTCCGCCACGTGACGATCAACGACCTGCCGCTCGGCCGCAACATCGACGAGCCGCTGCGCCTGATCGACGCCATCGAGTTCTTCGAGAAGCACGGCGAGGTGTGCCCCGCGAACTGGCAGGCCGGCCAGGAGGGCATGAAGGCCGACCCGACGGGCTCGCAGGAGTACTTCAAGAAGCACGGCTGAGCCGATCGGGCAGGGTCGAGCACACGGATCGGAGGGCGTCGGTGACGAGCCGACGCCCTCGTCGTTTCCGTCGGGTCGACTCATCGCTCTCCAAGGACTGGCGAGACCCCCGGGTCTTCTCACGGCGCGCGTGCTTTCCCGGCGCGGGCCTGTGCTAGGGTGCCGGCTTTCGTTGGGGATGGGCTTCCGCGCCGAGAGGTCGAGGACGTGAGCCAGAACAAGACCGAGGACCAGGACTTCGACGAGAGCGCGCTCGCCGCGCTCGTGCGCCCCTCGCTCGCCCCGTCGCCGACGAACGACGAGCAGGACGACGACGGGAAGATCGACCTTCGCGCGCTCGTCGCGTCGACGCCCCCGCCCGCGCCCGACGAGCCCGTCGTCGCCGCGGCCGAGCCGGCGAAGAAGAGCGAAGCGACGAAGGCGGCAGAGCCCGCGCCGGCGAAGGCCGCGAAGAGCGCCGCGCCGAAGAAGAAGGCGGCGAGCGTCGAGGCGGCCCCGGTCGCCGAGGTCGCGCAGCCGGTCGAGCCCGCGCCCGCGAAGAGCGGCGGCAACGGGCTGTGGATCGGCCTCGGCATCGGCGCCGCAGCGTGCGTCGGCCTCTACGTCTTCATGAGCTCGCAGACCGCGCAGCCCACCGCGCAGGCCGCGACGCCGTCGACGACGACGAGCATCGTCGAGACCGCCAGCGCGCCGAGCGCCGCGGAGCCCGACGAGCCCGCGCCGGCCGTCGAGCCCGCCGCCGAGCCCGAGGTCGCGGCCGCGGAGCCCACGCCCGCCGAGGTCGCGGCCGCGGAGCCCGCGCCCGCGGCCGAGCCCACGCCCGCCGCCGAGCCGACGCCCGCCGTCGCCGCCGCGGAGCCCGCGGCCGCCGCTCAGCCTGCCGACGATCGTCGCGGCGCCCGCACCCGTGAGCGCACCACCACGACGACCGCGACCGCGAGCGCCACGACGACCGCGAGCGCGCCCGTCGCCGCCGCGACCCCGACGCCCGCCCGCGAAGAGCGCACCGCGCCCGCGGCCGAGCCCGCCCCGACCGCCACCGCCACGGCGACCGCGTCGACCAGCGCCCGCGGCGGCGCCGCGCTCGACTCGGTGCTCGATCAGGCGCTCGGCGGTCGCCCCGACCGCAGCGGCACCCGCACCGTCCCGACGACGACCGCGAGCGCGCCGCCCACCGCGGCCGCCGCCGCGCCGCGCGGCGATCTCCCGGAGACGCCGAGCCAGACCGACGTGCGCCGCATCCTCGGCGGCCTGATGCCCCGCATCCGCGAGTGCGCGGGCGAGCAGGCGGGCATGGCGGTCGCGACGATCATGGTCCGCAACGACGGGACCGTGGCGAGCGTCGCGATCGGCGGCAGCCCGTTCGGCGGTACGCCCCAGGGTCAGTGCATGGAAGGCGCGCTCCGCGGCGCGCAGTTCCCCGCGTTCCGCCAGACGCAGTTCCGGGTGCAGTACCCGATGTCGATCCGTCCGACGCCCTGAGCCGTACGTTCGACGTGCATCCGCGACGACAGCCCGCGCGCGCTCCGGCGCCGCGGGCTGTTTCGTTCTTGGCGCCCGAGCGCCCACGTGCTCTACGTTCGCGCGACATGGCTCCGCGCGCCGCGCTCGCGCTCGTCCTCCTCGTCGCCGCGTGCAGCGGACCAGGCGCTGCGGCGCCGGCGCGCCCCACGACACCGCTCGTCATGCCGACCGAGATCGCGGCGCGCCACGCCGCGATGGACGCGTTCGGCGCGCGCCTCTTCGCCGCCCTCGCCGCCGGTCGCCCCGCGGACGTGATGCTCGGCGACGACGAGCTCCGCGTGCTCCTCGAGAGCGACGCCGCGACGCGCATCGGCGCCCACCGCGCGACCGTCGCGATGCGGCTCGGGGCCGACGTCGGGCGCGTCCCGCTCGGCCTCGACGGCTCGCACTACCTCGGCGTGTGCCTCCAGGACGCGCGTGACGAGCCCGCCGACGGCCCGCTCGGCCTGCGCGCCGACGGATGGACCTTCCGCCGCGTCCTCGTCGCCGCCGAGCGCCCGGGGGGCCGCCGCGTCGCGCTCTGGGTCGACGGCCTCTTCGTGTTCACCGACGCCGGCTTCGGCGCGCTCGACCTCGAGCGGGTCGAGAGCCCCCGCCCCGAGCACTCGGACCTCGAGATCGCCCCCTGCGACATGGCGACTCGCCTCCGGTAGCGGCTGCGGTAGCGACCGGGATCCACCACCACGGGTTGTGGTGGTCACCTAAGGACCCCCACCAGGAATCGCACAAGATAATTGCGATCGCCGAACCACGATCGTACAAGGGTCCGCCTCGGGCGATCACGCTCGACACCGGGGGTAGGGGCGGCGATGAAGATCAAGAAAGTCGAGATCTGCGGCTTCAAGTCGTTCGTGGACCGCACCGTCGTCCTCTTCGATCACGACGTCACCGCCATCGTCGGCCCGAACGGCTGCGGCAAGTCGAACGTCGTCGACGCCATCCGTTGGACGATGGGCGAGCAGTCCGCGAAGAACCTCCGCGGCAAGTCGATGGACGACGTCATCTTCAACGGCAGCGAGACGCGGGGGCCGCACTCGTTCGCCGAGGTGACGCTCACCTTCGACAACACCGACGGCCTCGCCTCCCCCGAGTACCGCGCGTACGCCGAGATCGCGGTCACGCGCCGCCTCGATCGCCAGGGCAACAGCGACTACTTCATCAACAAGACGCCGGTCCGCCTGATGGACGTGACCGAGCTCTTCCTCGGCACCGGCATCGGCGCGAAGGCCTACTCGATCATCGAGCAGGGCAAGATCGGCTACATCGTCAGCGCGAAGCCCGAGGACCGTCGTGGCCTCATCGAAGAGGCCGCGGGCATCACGAAGTTCAAGGCGAAGAAGAAGGCCGCCGAGCGCAAGATGGACGCGACGCGGCAGAACCTGCTGCGCATCGGCGACATCGTCGCGGAGATCGAGAAGAACCTCGCGAGCCTCAAGCGCCAGGCGCAGAAGGCCGAGCGCTACAAGGCGTACCGCGCCGAGATCCGCGACCTCGAGCTGCTCGTCGCGTCGCACCGCTGGATGGAGCTCACGGTCACGCGCCGCGTGATCGACGAGGAGCTCACCCAGGCGAGCGGCGCGCTCGAGGGTCATCGCTACGCGCTGCGCGTCCGCGAGGCCGAGCTCGAGGGCGAGCGGCTCGCGGTGCAGCGCGCGGAGAGCGAGGTCGAGCGCGCGCAGCGCGTCTCGTACGAGCTCGACAACTCGGTGCGCATGCTCGAGGGCAAGGTCGAGCAGCACAAGGAGCGCCTCCAGGGCCTGCGCGACAGCGAGCGCCTCGCCGAGCGCGAGCTCGAGGCGCTGAGCGCGCGGCGCGCGGTGCTCGCGCAGGAGCGCGATGGCCTCCTCTCGACCATCGCGGAGCTCGAGGAGATCGAGCGGACCGAGCAGGACGAGCTCGAGCGCGAGGTCGCGATCCTCGACGAGCGCAAGCTCGCGGCGCAGGAAGCGGAGCAGACCGTGAGCTCGGCGCGCTCGCGCGTGAGCGAGTCGGCGCAGCGCATCGCGCGCGCGGAGGCGGTGCTCAAGGGCTACGAGCGTCGCCGCGACGAGGCGCGCACGCGCCTCGATCGGATGCGCAGCGAGCGCGAGGAGCTCGAGGGCCGCCTCGTCGAGCTCGCGCAGGAAGCGGACGAGCTCCGCACGCGCCTCGAGGGCCTGCGCGAGGGCAAGAACACGACGGCCGAGCGCAAGGAGCAGCTCGAGACCGAGCTCAAGGATCTGCGCGCGCAGATCACCGAGAGCGAGCGCACCGTCGACAAGCTGCGCAGCGAGCTCGCCGAGAAGCGCTCGCGCCTGCGCTCGCTCGAGGAGATCACGAAGAAGTTCGAGGGCGTCGGCGCGGGCGTGCGCAGCGTGATGACGCGCTTCGGCAACACCGACGAGGAGCGCGCGCAGAAGGGCGTGCTCGGCCTCGTCGCCGATCGCATCGAGTGCCCCGAGGCGTACACCCAGGCGCTCGCGGGCGCGCTCGGCGAGCGCCTCCAGCACGTCGTGGTGAGCGACGTCGACGCGGGCCTTCGCGTGCTCGAGTTCCTCGAGCAGGGCGACCGTGGCCGCGCGACCGCGATCCCGCGCACGCCGCGTCGCGTGGTCGCGCCGCTCGCCGTGCTTCCGCAGGACGAAGGCATCGTCGGGTGGCTCGCCGATCTCGTGCGCGGTGAGCGCGAGACGCAGCAGGACGAGGCCCTGGTGCGCCACCTCCTCGAGGGCGTGCTCGTCGTGCGCGACCTCGCGTCGGCGAAGCGCCTCTACGACGCGGGCGTGCAGGCCTCGACGTTCGTGACCGAGCGCGGCGAGGTGCTCGGCGCCGGCGGTGTGATCACCGGCGGGCGCGGCGAGCAGGTCGGCGCGCACATGATCGCGGTGAAGCGCGAGATCCGTGACCTCCACGGCATCGTCGCCAAGCTCGACGCGGAGATGACCGCGGCGGTCGCGCGCCACGGCGAGCTGCGCAACGGCATCGCGTCGCGCCAGGCCGCGCTCGACTCCGCGCGCAACGAGGCGCACGACGCGGAGATCGCGATCGTGAAGGCGGACAAGGATCTCCGCCGCGCCGAGGACGAGCTGAATCGCACGCGCCAGCGCGTCGAGAAGGTCGCGATGGACGCGGACGACCTCGCGATGCAGCTCGCCGACGCGCAGGGCGAGGGCAACGACGCGCAGGCGGAGATCGAGTCGGCGAGCAAGGCGAAGCACGACGCCGAGGGCGCGCTCGAGTCGAACGAGATGATCTACGAGGAGCGCCGCTCGCTCGTCGAGGCGCAGAGCGCGCGCGTGACCGACGTGCGCGTCCGCGCGGCGCAGGCGCGCCAGCGCGCCGAGGGTGATCGCCAGGCGCTCGATCGCCTGGACAAGTCGGTGCAGGAGCTCGGCGAGCGCGAGAAGCGCCTGCGCGGCGACCTCGAGCGCGGCGCGAAGCAGCAGGGCGAGACGGCGGGCGCGCTCGTCGTCACGAAGGAAGAGCTCGTCGACAAGGTCGAGCGCGCGATGAAGGCGCACGAGGTGCTCGGCGCGGCCCGCGAGAAGTACGACGTCGCGAAGCTCGAGCTCGGCACGCGCGAGGCGGACCTCAAGGAGATCCGCAGCAAGATCGACGAGGGCTCGCGCCGCGTCTCGTCGCTCACGATCGAAGAGCGCGAGCTCGCGATGGCGATCGAGCACCTGCTCGATCAGGTCAACGAGCGCCACCGCGTCGACCTGCGGCGCGTGCTCGGCGACTACCACTTCCGCGACCTGCCCGACGACTCGGTGAAGACGCGCATCGACGAGCTGCTGCGCCTCGTCGAGCGCATGGGCGAGATCAACCTCACCGCGATCGAGGAGTACGAGGAGCAGAGCAAGCGCTTCGAGTACCTCAACGGCCAGAAGCTCGATCTCGAGCAGGCGCTCGATCAGCTCGACAAGGCGATCAAGCAGATGAACCGGGAGAGCAAGAAGCTCTTCCGCGAGGCGTTCGACGCGATCAACGAGCGCTTCCAGCAGGTCTTCCCGCGCCTCTTCGGCGGCGGTAAGGCGGAGCTGAAGCTCACGAACGCCGACGACCTGCTCGAGACCGGCATCGACATCCTCGCGCAGCCGCCGGGCAAGAAGATCGGCTCGATCGAGCTGATGAGCGGCGGTGAGAAGGCGCTGACCGCGGTCTCGCTGATCTTCTCGATCTTCCAGTACAAGCCGAGCCCGTTCTGTCTCCTCGACGAGGTCGACGCGCCGCTCGACGAGGCGAACATCGGCCGTTACTGCGAGGCCATCCGCGCGATGACCAAGCACTCGCAGTTCATCGTCATCACGCACAGCAAGAAGACCATGCAGATGGCCGACGTGCTGTACGGCGTGACGATGGAGACGCCCGGCATCTCGAAGCTCGTCAGCGTCGAGCTGCGCCAGAAGCAGCGCCAGGCCGCGCCCGACGCGTCGCACGCCGTGGCGTGATGGGTTCGTAGCGCCCTCGCCGTCGTCGATCGGCGCGGGCGCTGCGCAATCTCGACGGGCGCGCCGCGAGCACGCCGCGTGAGCGCGCGTTGCGCTCGCCGCCGCGCGTGACAGGTTCGGCGGTGCGCCGCTCGCGCGGCGCGATCATGGCTTGACGTCTCTCTCCACCCGTTCGCCGGCGCTGCGCCCTCCGCGTCGAGGGCGCGCGACCCCGTGTGCGTGAGATGAACGTCCGCCGCCGCGCGATGTGCGCGGCGCGCGCTTCCATTCGCCAGAGGAGCATCGACGATGCCCGAGCCCGGATCCATGCGCCCCGTTCGACATCCCGCCGCGCTCGTGAACGTCCTACCGACCCCGCCGCCCGGAACCGTGCTCGCCGACGTGTACGCGCACCTCGCGAGCGCCGGCGCGCCGCCGTACCGCTATCACCAGCTCGTCCTCGCGCTGCAGCGTGGCGCCCAGCGCTTCGACGACGTGAGCGAGCTGCCGCGATCGCTTCGCGACGCGCTCACCGCGCGCTTCGGCCCGACCGTGCTGCCGCTCGAGCTCGTCGCAGTGCGCTCCGCGGAGCAGGTGGAGAAGGTGCTGTTCGAGACGCGGTCGGGCGCGCGGCTCGAGACGGTGCGCTCGCGCTATCGCGCCGGGTGGTCCTCGGTCTGCGTGTCGACGCAGGCAGGCTGCGGGCTCGGCTGCTCGTTCTGCGCGACCGGCGCGATCGGCCTCGCGCGCAACCTCACCGCCGACGAGATCTGCGCGCAGGTCGTCCACCGTCGCTGGGCGGCGCCCGACAGCGTGGCGTTCATGGGGATGGGCGAGGCGCTCGCGAACCCGCACGTGTTCACCGCGCTCGAGCTGCTCACGACGCCCGGCTACGGCGGGCTCTCGCCGCGGCGGATCACCGTGTCGACCGTCGGGTTCGCGCCGAGCCTCGAGCGCCTCACCCGGGAGCATCCGCAGGTGACGATCACGCTCTCGGTGCACTCGCCCTTCCCCGCGCAGCGCGCCGAGCTCGTCCCGCTCGAGCGCCGGTTCTCGCTCGCCGAGAACCTCGCGATCCTCGATCGCCACGTCGTCGCGGTCCGGCGGAAGGTCTATCTCGCGTACCTGCTGATCGCGGGTGTGAACGACTCCGAGGATCACCTGCGCGCGCTCGCGCAGCTCGTGACGTCGCGCGCGCGGCCCGAGCTCTTCCACGTCAGCGTCATCCGCTACAACGACGCGTCCGGCGCCGACCCGTCGCATCGCGCGCCGAGCGCCCAGCGCGTGGACGACTTCGTCGCGCAGCTCCGCGCCCTCGGTGTTCGCGCGACGCGCCGGCAGCAGTTCGGCGCATCGATCGACGCCGCGTGCGGACAGCTCCACGCGCGCTCGCTGCTCCGCAATCGCCGGCCGAGCTGACTCGTCTCGAAGCGCGCTCGGATCGCTCGCCGGCGACTCCACGGGGAGCTCGGATGACCGAAGTCATCCGTTTCCGGATTTCAGGTCCAGGGCGACACGATTGCGATCGTCGTTCCTGGATTTCAAGTCCAGAGGAGCACGACCGAAGTTGTCGCGACTGGATTTGAAATCCAGAGGACGACAACTCCAGTTGCGGAACCGGATTTCAAATCCAGGGCAGGGCAATTCGAGTTGTCCGAGCTGGATTTCAAATCCAGGGCAGGACGATCGCGGTCACCGATCCTGGATTTCAGGTCCAGCTCCGATCATTCGAATCGTCCCGCTGTGCCGATTCGGCTCGTTTCGTCGTTGCACGTTCACATCCGCGCGCGTCGTCGGCACGAGATCGCATCGCAATCGCCGCGGCACGCTCTCTGCTGAGCCGGCCGCATCCCGCGCTTTGCTCCAGCCTCGTTCGCGTTGGTCGCGCTGCTCCTGACGGCGCCGGAGGCGCTCGCGCAGCGTGCGGAGCCTCCGCCGACCGAGCGCCGCGCCCTCCCCCACGTCCCAGGCGGCTCGATCGCGGTCGAGCTCGGCGAGGGCGAGGAGCTGCACGCCGCGACCTGCGGGCTCGCCGACGCCGCGTTCACCGGCGACACCACGCTCGCCCTGATCGCGCCGGACGGACAGCGCGTCGCGTTCAACGACGACGCGTGCTTCTCGCTCGGCTCGTCGCTGCGCTTCGTCGTCCCACCGGGGCGGAGCGGGCGCTACGTCCTCCAGACCGAGTGCTACGGCGGGAGCCAGGACTGTGGCGGGACGCTCGCCCTCCAGGTCGGCCCGCAGTCCGCCGAGACCCGCGTGCCGCGCGTCCGCGCCGCCGGGGCCATGCGCGGCGTGATCGGGCTCGAGGGCGAGCAGGGCGCGCTCGTGGGCGACGTGATGGCCGAAGCGCGCCCGCTCGGCCCGCTGCTCGTGCGGTTCGGCGGCACGCCGCTCGGCATCGGTGGCGGCGATCGAGGCGGCCTCGCGGGCGGCTCGCTCTCGCTCGCCGTCGGCTTCGACGAGGGCCTCGTCGCCGTCGCCGCCGGTGCGGGCATCTCGGTGCTCGCGACCCGCCTCGACGGCCAGCGCGCGCAGGAGACGCCGATCTTCGTCACGTTCGCGCGGCTCGGGCGGCTCCACATGTTCCACTTCGAGGCGCAGCTCGCGATCTGGTCGTTCGGCGACGCGCTCGAGGTGCTCTCGTTCCACGCGATCGCGCGCCTGCCGCTCGGGCCCGTCGAGCTCTTCGTGCGCGGCGCGGGCGGCCACGACGGCATCGCGCTCGGCGAGGTCGGCGCCGTCGTGTGGAGCGGCGACGACCGCACGGTCGGGATCTCGGTGCACGCGGGCGGAGCCGGCGTCTTCCATCAGCCGCTCTGCCGCTTCGACGTCCCGTGTCGGGACCAGCGCTGGATCGCGGGGCCCTCGCTCGGGCTCGGCGTCGAGCTCAGGCCGTGGTGAGCGTCTCTTCCCTTGGGAGCACAGAGGAGAGCCGGATGCGATCGATCGAACGACGACAGGCCAGGACGCGCGCCACGCTGGCGCTCGTCGCGACGTTCGGCACCGCCGCGTGCGGTCTCAACGCGAACGATCCGTACCGCGACGCGCCGGTGGTGAGCCTCGACGTCGCGCCTCCGCCGATCAGCGGCGGCACGCTCGCGGCGAGCGCCGACGGGCGCATCGCGGTCGCTGCCGATCCCGATCGCGATCGCGTGCTCGTGGTCGATCTCGAGACGCACGACGTCCGCGCGATCGACACCGCGCCCGGCGCGGATCCCGGGCGCGTCGCGCTCGCGCCCGAGGGGCGCGCGTTCGTCGCGCTGCGGCGCACCGGGGCCGTGCTCGAGATCGACGTCGAGCGCGCCGCGATCGTCGCAGAGCACGCCGTCTGCTCGAGCCCGCGCGGGCTCGCCGCCGCGCCCGGGCGTCTCCACGTCGCGTGCGCCGATGGCGCGCTGGTGACGCTCGAGCGCGCGCATTCGGGCGAGGTGCTCGGCGAGCTCGCGCGCGTACGGCTCGAGCCCGATCTGCGCGACGTCGTCGTCACGCACGAGGGCCTGCTCGTGAGCCGCTTCCGTCGCGCCGAGCTCGTCCTCCTCGACGACGCCGGCACCGCGCACGTGCGACCGCTGCCCGAGGCGCACCTCGAGGGCATCACCGCCGACGGCGCGCGCTCCGGCCTCGAGCAGCGCTACGAGCCGGGCGTCGCGGTGCGCACGACGAGCGCGCCGGGCGGGCGCGCGATCGTGCTCCACCAGCGCGCGCGCATCGGCACCGAGGCCGTCTTCGTCGACGCGCCGCGTCCGTCGACCGGCTACACGTACTCGAACGAGCCGGTCGAGAACGATCAGGGCGACGTCTGGCGCGACCCCTGCGGCAACGCGGTCGTGCACGCCGCCGCGACGCTCGTCGGCGCGGGCGGCATCGCGCTCCACACCGCGCCGTCGATCGCGCGCGGCGTGGTGCCGGTCGACGTCGCGGTCTCGGAGGGCGGTCGCGTCGCGATCGCGTTCGCGGGCGAGCCCGGCGGCGAGTTCCGGCTCGGGCCGCAGGTCGTGACGAGCTCGCTCGCGGTCGCCGAGCGTGACGACCCGCAGGGCTGCCTCGGTTCGAACGACGATCGACGCTACGCCGGCCAGGTGATCGCCGTCGCGTTCGCCGGCGAGCGCGAGGTGGTCCAGCTGCGCGAGCCCGCGCGCCTCGTCGTCGACGGGGCGGAGATCGAGCTCGGCGGCGCGAGCGTGCGCGACACCGGACACGACGTCTTCCACCTCGACACCGGCGGCGCGATCGCGTGCGCGTCGTGTCATCCCGAGGGCGGCGACGACGGCCACGTGTGGACGTTCTCCGCGACCGGCTCGGTGCGCACGCAGTCGCTCGAGGGCGCGGTCGGGCTCGCGCCGTACCACCGCCGCGGCGACATGCCGAGCTTCCCGGTGCTGATCGACAGGCTGCAGGAGCAGATGGCGGGACCGCGCCTCGCGCCCGAGGTCGTGAGCGCGGCCGAGCGCTGGCTCGCGCGCCTGCCCGCGCCTCCCGCGGGGCCCTCCTTCGATCACGACGCGGTCGAGCGCGGCCGCGCGATCTTCGAGCGCGCCGACGTCGGATGCGCGAGCTGTCACGCCGGCGACCTCGGCACCGACGGGCTCTCGCACACGATCGGCGCGGACGTCTGGCAGACCCCGCCCCTCCGCGGCGTCGCGCTCCGCGCGCCCTATCTCCACGACGGCCGCGCGAGCGATCTCCGCGCGGCGCTGGTCACCCACGCGCGCATCGAGCACCTCGAGGTCACCGAGCTCGACGACCTCGAGGCGTACGTCCGCGCGCGCTGATCACCCGCGGTGCTCGGAGACGATCTCGATCGCGCCGACGATCGCGTCGTTCAGCGCGTCGAGCTCCTCCGCGGGGATCCACAGCTCGGTGTGGTGCCGCGCGCCGACGGTCTGCACGTCGTACCTCGCGATCGCATCGGTGCGCACCGCGAAGCGCGTCACGAAGCCGCCGCCGCTCTCGGGCACGTTCCAGCGCTCCGCGATCTCGCGCGCGTAGCGCTCGTTCGTGACCGGGTAGAAGATCGGCTGCTCGGGCAGGCGCGGCGGCCAGCGCTTCATCCCGCTCGCGCGCACGAGCGCCATCTCCTTGGGCCCGGTGGGCCGATACAGCCAGACGACGTCCACTCCGTCGATCGATCCGTGCTCGAGCTGCATCACCCGCCTCGTTCGTGTCGTTGCCGCTCGCGCGCGCGCAGCACTACGGCGTGCACACCGGCGTCGGCTCGATCGACGTGATCTATCGCCGAACGGGGTCTCTTCGCGAGCTCCGCGTTGGCGCAGCATCACGCGGGGCCCAGATCGCGCCGCTCGTCCTCTTGACGATCGGGTGACCTGAGGTCACCTCATAACCGACCCACGGTCATCTAACACCGCCGGAGCGAGAGCCTCATGGACCAGTCGATCGATCACGAGATCCAGCGCGTCTTCTCCGCCCAGCGCGCGCGACGCTGGCACGTCGCGCAGACGAGCGCGGCCGACCGCATCGCGAAGCTCCGCACGCTCAAAGAGGCGATCCTCTCGCGCCGCGACGAGCTCGCGGCCGCCGTCCACAAGGACTTCCGCAAGAGCAAGGCGGAGTTCGAGCTCACCGAGATCCACCCGGTCGTCGACGAGATCAACCACGCGATCGAGCACCTCGCGGACTGGATGAAGCCCGAGAGCGTCACCACGCCGCTCGTGCTCGCCGGCGCGAAGAGCACCATCCGCTACGAGCCGCGCGGCGTCGTGCTGATCGTCTCGCCGTGGAACTACCCGTTCAACCTCCTCGCGGCGCCGCTCGTCGGCGCGATCGCCGCGGGCAACTGCGTCGTGCTCAAGCCGTCGAGCAAGACGGCGCACCTCGCCGAGGCGGTCGCGGAGCTGATCCGCTCCGTGTTCCGCGAGGACGAGGTCGCGATCTTCACCGGCAGCCACCAGGTCGCGGACTCGCTGCTCGCCCTGCCCTTCGATCACGTGCTCTTCACGGGCAGCACGAACGTCGGCAAGAAGGTGATGCACGCCGCCGCGGATCACCTCGCGACGATCACGCTCGAGCTCGGCGGCAAGTCGCCCGTGATCATCGATCGCTCGGCCGACGTCGAGGGCGCGGCCAAGCGGATCATGTGGGGCAAGTGCGTGAACGCGGGCCAGACCTGCATCGCGCCCGATCACGCGTTCGTGCACCGCGACGTCCTCGATCGCTTCGTCGCCGCGTCGCGCGCGACGGTCGAGCGCTTCTACGGCGCGACCGAGGACGCTCGGAAGGCGAGCGAGGACTTCCCGCGCCTCATCGACGACGCGGCGTTCCGCCGCGTGAGCACGCTGCTCGAGAAGAGCATCGCGATGGGCGCGAGGCCCGCCTTCGGCGGCGTCACCGACGCGAGCGAGCGCTACGTCGCGCCGACGCTGCTCACGAACGTCACGCACGACATGCCGATCATGGGCGAGGAGATCTTCGGGCCGATCCTGCCGGTGCTCCCGATCGACTCGGTCGAGGAGGCGTGCACGAAGATCCAGGCGGGCGACAAGCCGCTCGCGCTCTACCTCTTCGCGAGCGATCGCGCGGTGATCGATCGAGTGTTCTCGAGCACGACGTCGGGCGGCGCGGTGCTCAACGACGTGTTCCTCCACGTCGCGAACCCGTACCTGCCCTTCGGCGGCGTGGGCGCGAGCGGCATGGGCCACTACCACGGGCACCACGGCTTCAAGACGTTCTCGCACGCGCGCGCGGTCGTCGATCGCATCGCGTCGGCGCTCCCGCTCTTCTATCCGCCGTACGACGAGGCGCGCCCGAAGGTCGCCGCGCAGCTGCTGCGCGTCCTCGAGTAGAGAAACCCGAGCAGTCACCCGCGCGGCCACGTACGCTGCGCGGGTGACCACGATCCAACGCGTCCTCCTGATCGCCGCGATGGGCGGGCTCATGGAGGCGGTGCGCTCGGTCGCCGTCGCGGGCAGCGGCGATCGCGTTCGCGCCGCCGCCACCGTGCTCGGGATCGGCTTCGTGCTGATCGTCTCGCACCTCGTCGGCAAGCTCTTCGCGCAGATCCGGCTGCCCAAGCTGACCGGCTATCTCGCCGCGGGAATCGTCAGCGGCCCCGCGGTGCTCGCCTACCTCGACGGCGACGTCGTGGGCGACATGAAGCTCGTCAACGGCGTCGCGATCGCGCTCATCGCGCTCACCGCGGGCAGCGAGATCGACTTCCGCGCGATGCGCCCGCTCTTCCGATCGGTCGCGTGGATCAGCGCCATCGCGGTGTGCGGCACCGCGCTCGCGCTCTCGCTCGCGGCGCTGCTGCTGCGCCCGTTCCTGCCCTTCCTCGCCGCGATGCCGATCGACGCGACGATCGCGGTGTGCGCCGTGATCGGCGTGGTCGTCGTCGCGCAGTCGCCCGCGGTGGTCGTCGCGATCCGCTCGGAGACCGGCGCGGACGGACCGGTCGCGCAGACGGTGCTCGCGGTCGTCGTGCTCGCGGACCTGCTCGTGATCGTGCTCTTCGCGATCACGTCGTCGATCGCGACCGCGGTGATCGCGGGATCGTTCGACGCGGGCGCGGCGCTCACGCGGCTGCTCTGGGAGCTCTTCGGGTCGCTGGGGATCGGCGCGATGATCGGCGTGCTGCTCGCGCTGTGGCAGCGCGCGGTGAAGCGCGGGCTCGATCTGTTCGTGCTGACCGTGTGCTTCGTCGCCGCGGAGGTCGGGCAGCGGCTGCACCTCGACCCGCTGCTGATGATGCTCGCCGCCGGGATGTTCGTGGAGAACGTGATGCACTCGGGGCACGAGCTGCGTCGCGAGTTCGAGGCGGCGTCGCTGCCGGTCTACGTGCTCTTCTTCACGGTCGCGGGCGCGTCGATCCACCTCGACGCGATCCCGACGTTCCTCGTGCCGACCGCGGTGCTCGTGCTGGTGCGCGGCCTCGGGCTCCTCTTCGGGACGCGCGTCGCGGCGCGCGTGGCGGACGCGCCCGAGAAGGTGGTGAAGTGGGCGGGCTTCGGTCTGCTGCCGCAGGCAGGCCTCGCGATCGCGCTCGCGCTGCTCTTCGCGCGGACGTTCCCGACGTTCGGCGCGGAGGCGGGCACGCTGGTGCTCGGCATCGTCGCGATCAACGAGCTCGTCGCGCCGGCGCTGCTGCGCTGGGCGTACGTGCGCAGCGGCGAAGCCGAGAGCGAGCGGACCGCGAGCGAGGCGACCGCACCGCCCGTCCCCGCGACACGCTGAGCGACACGACCTGCGCGCGGCGCTCCCGAGCGCTTCGAGTGTGCGAAACGACTCGGGAATTCGCGCATGCCCGCGAACGTGGACGTTACGGGCCGATCAGGTCCCAGCGGCCGCCGTAGAGGTCCTCGAACACCGCGACGGTCCCGTAGGGCTCGTGCCGCGGCGCCTCGACGAACCGCACGCCGCGCGCGAGGAACGCCGCGTGGTCGCGCGCGAAGTCGTCGGTGTGGAGGAACCACGTCACGCGACCACCGCCCTGCTGGCCGACGGTCGCGCGCTGCGCGTCGGTCGTCGCGCGCGCGAGCAGGAGCTCGGTGCCTCCGCCCGGCGGCGCGACGCGCACCCAGCGCTTGCCGCCGCCGAGGTCGCGATCCTCGACGAGCACGAACCCGAGCGATCGAGTGAACCACTCGATCGCGCGGTCGTACTCGTCGACCAGGAACGCGACGTGCGCGAGGTGCGCGCCCACGTCAGCGGCCGACGATCGGCTCGAGGCAGCGCGCGTGCGCGTCGGCGAGCTGCGCGACCGGCACCTCGAGGCACTCCTCGATCCTCACCGTGTCGCCGCCGACCTCGCCGATCACCTCGAAGGGCACGCCGTGCTGCGCGCAGAGGCGCTCGACCTCGGCGCGCTGCTCCTTCGCGAAGCTCACGATCACGCGGGTCGGCTCCTCGGAGAAGAGGCGCGCCGCCTTCGCGATCGCCGCGTGGCCGGGGAGCGTGACGCGGCAGCCGCGGCCGCCCGCGATCGCGCTCTCGGTGAGCGCCACCGCGAAGCCGCCGTCGCTCAGGTCGTGCGCCGAGCGCAGCACGTGCGCGCGCGCCAGCGCGAGCACGCACTGCTGGAGCTTCACCTCGGCGTCGAGGTCGATCCCGACGGGATCACCGCCGACCACGCCGGTCTTGCGGGTGCGGAACTCCGAGCCGCCGAGCGCGCCGCGCGAGCCGGTGCCGAGGTGCGCGATCAGGTCGCCGTCGCTCGCGAACGCGAGGCGCAGCCGATCCTCGACCGACGCGAGCTGGCCGACGATCGCGACCGTCGGCGTCGGCAGGATCGGGCGTCCCTCGGTCTCGTTGTAGAGCGAGACGTTGCCGCTCACGACCGGCACGCCGAGCGCGGTGCACGCGTCGCGCAGGCCCTCGATCGCGCGCGCGAAGCGCCACATCGTCTGGGGCTTCTGGGGGCTCGCGAAGTTGAGGCAGTCGGTGAGGCCGAGCGGCTCGCCGCCCGAGCACACGATGTTGCGCGCGCACTCCGCGACCGCCATCGCCGCGCCGTCGTGCGGGTCGAGCAGCACGTGGCGCCCGTTGCAGTCGCTCGAGAGCGCGAGGTACTTCACCTTCGCGCCTTCGAACGACGGATCGCCGTCCTTGCCGCAGAAGACGCGGACCACCGCGGCGTCGCTCTCGCCCGGCCGGAAGACCGAGCCCGCGCGCACGATGTGATCGTACTGGCGCCAGATCCACGCGCGCGATCCGATGTTCGGCGAGCCCACGAGCTCGACGAGCTCGCGCGCGAGATCGAGCCCGCTGAGATCGCCGAGCGCGGGGCCGCCCGCATCACCCACCGGCGGCGGCGCTTCCTGCGGGCGATCGTAGAGCGGCGCCTCGTCGGCGAGCGGACCGATCGGGATGTCGACCACGACCTGCGGGCTCTTCGGCGCGCTCTTCGGATCGAGCGGGTCGTGCCCCGGCGTCGCCTTGCACACGAAGCGACCGGTGTCGGTCACGCGCCCGACGACCGCGAAGTCGAGATCCCACTTGCGGCAGATCTCGAAGACTTCTTCTTCGCGCCCCGCCTCCGAGACCATGAGCATGCGCTCCTGGGACTCGCTGAGGAGCATCTCGTACGGCGTGAGGCCGTAGGTGCGGCGCGGGATCGCGTCGAGGTCGAGCTCGAGCCCGTTGCCGGCGCGCGCCGCCATCTCGACGCTCGACGAGGTGAGCCCCGCCGCGCCCATGTCCTGGATGCCGACGAGGCAGCCCTTCGCGAAGATCTCGAGGCACGCCTCGAGCAGCAGCTTCTCGCGGAAGGGATCGCCGACCTGCACCGTCGGGAGCTTCTTCTCGCTCTCGGCGTCGAACTCGGCGCTCGCCATCGTCGCGCCGTGGATGCCGTCGCGACCGGTGCGCGAGCCCACGTAGATCACCGGGTTGCCCAGGCCCTCGGCCTTGCCGAAGAAGAGCCCCTCGCTGCGCGCGATGCCGACGGTGAACGCGTTGACGAGGATGTTCCCGTCGTAGCTCGCGTCGAACTGCACCTCGCCGCCGACCGTGGGCACGCCGATCGAGTTGCCGTACCCGCCGATGCCCGCGACGACGCCGCGCAGCAGCTCGGGGGTGCGCGGGTGATCGGGGCGACCGAAGCGAAGCGAGTTGAGGTTCGCGACCGGCCGCGCGCCCATCGTGAACACGTCGCGGAGGATGCCGCCGACGCCCGTCGCCGCGCCCTGGTAGGGCTCGATGTACGAGGGATGGTTGTGCGACTCCATCTTGAACACGGCGCAGTAGCCGTCGCCGATGTCGACCGCGCCCGCGTTCTCGCCGGGGCCCTGCACGACCTTCGGGCCCTTGGTGGGCAGCTTGCGGAGGTGGATGCGCGAGCTCTTGTACGAGCAGTGCTCGCTCCACATCACGCTGAACACGCCGAGCTCGGCGTACGTAGGCTCGCGCCCCAGCGCCTTCAGGATGCGCTGCCACTCGCTCTGATCGACGCCCATCGTCGCGGCGAGCTGCGCGCTCACCTGGGGCTCGCCGGGGAACGGCACGGGCGCGCCGGGCAGCGTCGTCTCGGATTGCGTGCTCACGCCGCCACCACCTTTCCGCCCTCGAGGTGCTGCTTCAGCGACTCGAAGATCCCGCGCCCATCGGCGTTGCCGAGGATCGCCTCCGACGCGCGCTCGGGGTGCGGCATCAGGCCCATCACGTTGCGCCGCGCGCTGTAGATGCCGGCGATGTCGTTCACCGAGCCGTTCGGCGTGGTCTCGCCGCAGGGCGCGCCGGTGGGATCGACGTAGCGCAGCGCGACGAGCCCCTCGCCCTCGAGGCGCGTCAGCGTCTCGGGATCGCACTCGTAGCGGCCCTCGCCGTGCGCGACCGGGAGGCGGATGACGTTGCCGGTCGGGATCGCGCCGGTCCACGCGCCGTGATTCTCGACCTTCAGCCACACGTCGCGGCACTCGAAGCGCAGGTGCGCGTTGCGCGAGAGCGCGCCCGGAAGAAGGTGCATCTCGGTGAGGATCTGGAAGCCGTTGCAGATGCCGAGCACCGGCCCGCCGCGCTCCGCGAACGCACGCAGCGCGTCGCTGATGGGCGAGAAGCGCGCGATCGCGCCGCACCGCAGGTAGTCGCCGTAGGAGAAGCCGCCGGGGACGATCACGGCGTCCACCGGGCCGAGCTCGCGCTCCTTGTGGAACACGTACTTCGCGTCCGCGCCGAGCACGTCGCGCGCGGCGTGCAGCGCGTCCCAGTCGGCGTTGCTGCCGGGGAAGACGACGACCGCGACCTTCATCCGCTCTCCCTTTCGTGCGCGCGAGCAGGCAGGGGGGCCCTCAGCGCGCGCGGAGGATACGGACGGAGGTGGGGTGCGGCAACGCCGCGAACGGGCGGGCGTGAGGTTAGGGAGTTCTTAGAATCGACAGCGCGTCACACGAGTGTCGGAATCGCCCTTCGAGGAGAACGCGAGCGATGGCCGACGGCAGTGGGACCCCTGCGCACAGGAGCGCGACGAGCCGCACGAGGAAGGTGCTGATCGCGATCGCCGTGGTGGTCGGCGCGCTGGTGGTGGGGGCCGCCGGGTTGGTCGGGTGGGCCTACACGAGCGTGGGATCGCGGCTCGAGCGCACGTGGGACGTCGCGGTGCCGGCGCTCGAGCTGCCGAGCGACGCGGCGTCGCTCGCGCGCGGCGAGCACCTGCTGCGTCACGTGTGCGCGTGCGTCGAGTGCCACGGGGACGACCTCGGGGGACGCGCGTTCGTCGACGAGCCCGCGCTCGGGCGCGTGATGGGCTCGAACCTGACGACGGGGCGCGGCGGCGTCGGCGGCGCGCTCGACGCGGACGACTGGGCGCGCGCGATCCTGCACGGCGTCGGGAGCGACCATCGCTCGCTCGTGATCATGCCCTCGGAGGACTACACGCACCTCTCGGCGCCCGACCTCGCGGCGCTGATCGCGTACGCGCGCACCGTGCCCCCGGTCGATCGCGAGACGACGATCGAGCTCACGCCCCTCGCGCAGGTGCTGATCGCGACGGGCGAGCTGCCGGCCGTGAGCGCGGAGCTGATCGATCACGACGTGACGCTGCCCGCGGCGGTCGCGCCCGGCCCGACGCTCGAGCACGGCGAGTACCTCGCGCGCATGTGCACCGGCTGCCACGGGCGCGACTTCCAGGGCCAGGTGATGGCAGCCGCGCCGCCGGGCACGCCGCCGGTGCCGGGGATCGGTCGTCGCGGCATGACGGGCTGGACGCAGGCGGACTTCGAGCGCGCGCTGCGCCGCGGGCAGAAGCCGGGCGGCGTCGCGATGCACCCGTTCATGCCGTCCCGCTACTACGCGGGCATGACCGACGACGAGGTCACGGCGCTCTGGACCTACCTGCAGACCGTGGAGTGACGCTCGCCAGCGACGGCCGATGTCGGGTACCGTCGAGGCGATCGGGGGGTCTCACCGTTTGAGCGAGAGCGGCACGCACGTACGCGCGCGCAGCGGCTCGGCGGCCGGCGAGCCGAGCCGCGATCAGGGCGATCCGTACCTGCGCGTGTCGAAGGCGCGGCTCGGCAAGACCGTGCGCCGCAAGTGGCGGCTCGATGCGCTGCTCGGCGTGGGCGGGATGGCCGCGGTGTACGCAGCGACGCACCGCAACGGGAGCCGCGTCGCGATCAAGATGCTGCACCCGCTGGTCGCGACCGAGGAGGCGAAGCGGCGCTTCCTGCGCGAGGGCTACCTCGCGAACTCGGTCGGGCACCCCGGCGTGGTGCGCGTGCTCGACGACGACGAGGCCGAGGACGGCGCGATCTTCCTGGTGATGGAGCTGCTCGACGGCGAGAGCCTCGAGAGCTTCGCGACGCGCCGCGTGCAGCTCGGCGCGCCGGAGACGCTCGCGGTCGCGGAGCAGGTGCTCGAGGTGCTCGCGGTCGCGCACGCGAAGGGGATCGTGCACCGCGACGTGAAGCCCGAGAACGTCTTCTTGTGCGTCGACGGGCGCGTGAAGCTGCTCGACTTCGGGATCGCGCGGCTGCTCGAGGTCTCGCGCGGATCGGCGGCGACGCACCACGGGTTCCTGCTCGGGACGCCGGCGTACATGGCGCCGGAGCAAGCGCGCGGAGACTGGGAGCTCGTCGACGCACGCACGGACGTGTGGGCCGCGGGCGCGTCGATGTTCCGCGTGCTCACCGGGCACACGGTGCACCGCGGGAGCACGCACCTCGAGCTCCTGATGAAGGCGACGCGCGAGCCCGCGCCGAAGGTGCGCGACGTCGCGCCCGCGGTGCCCGAGCTCGTCGCGTCGCTGGTCGATCGTGCGCTCGCGTTCCGCAAGGAGGATCGCTGGGCCTCGGCGGACGAGATGCTCGAGAGCCTGCGCGAGGTGCACCGCGCGCTGCGCTACACCGACGCGCCGAAGCTGCGCGCGCGCATCGCCGCGACGTCGACGGTGCGCATCGAGCTGCCCGCGCCGCCGGCCGTGTCGGCGGAGTTCGATCGCGCGTCCGCGCTCGAGAGCGATCCGATCGGCGACACGGACGACGACGCGCCGACGCAGATCGAAGCGATGAGCCTGACCCATCGCGAGCAGCTGCGGTCGATCGTCATCGAGGTGCCGATGGAGCCCGACGCGGCGACGCCGGTGCTGCCGTCCATCTTCGACGAGACCGGCGAGACGCGCGCGGGCGGGACGCCGCTCGCGCCCCCGACGCCGCGCGCGAAGCCCGAGCCGCCGCCTCGCACGATGCCGCTGACGCGCGGCGTCATCGCGTGGTGGATCGTCGCCGCGCTCGCCGTGCTGGTGTTCGCGATCACCCTCGCGACGCGCTGACGCATGGGGCGTAACTGCGCGCAATTACGCAGCTTCGGCGTCCGTGTGCCGCGCTCTTGACGCGTCGCGTCATGGCGCTTACGCATTGCGTCATCATGATTGCCGACCCGAACCTCTGGAGCCTGGCCGGGACTGGGATGCTGCTGATCGCGGCGAGCGTCGTCTGGCTCGCGCCGGTGCTGCTCGCCGGCCTGGTCACGTGGATCAGCGAGAGCCTCCGCGCGGCGCGCCGCGCGCGACGTTTCTCGCGACGGCTGGTGCCTCGTCGTGTGCCGCGCGGCCGGCTCGCGGCGCTCGGGGCGCGTCGAGCCGCGACCTCGACGGCGCCGTGACGTGCGTCTAGAACGCGGCGTCGTGACCTACGACGCGCTGCTCGTCCTCTCGTTCGGCGGCCCGGAGGGCGACGCCGACGTGATGCCCTTCCTCGAGAACGTCACGCGAGGTCGCGGCATCCCGCGCGAGCGCCTGCTCGAGGTCGCCGAGCACTACCATCACTTCGGCGGTGTCTCGCCCATCAACGGCCAGGTGCGCGCGCTGATCGACGCGCTCGAGCGCGAGCTCCGCGCGCACGGCATCACGCTCCCGGTCTACTGGGGCAACCGCAACTGGCACCCGATGCTCGAGGACACCGTGCGTCGCATGAAGGACGACGGAGTCCGGCGCGCGCTCGCGCTCGTCACTTCGGCGTTCGGCAGCTACTCGGGGTGCCGTCAGTATCGCGAGGACATCGAGCGCGCGCGGGCGAGCGTCGGCGAGGGCGCGCCGGAGATCGAGAAGCTGCGGCTCTACTTCGATCATCCGGGCTTCGCCGACGCGCAGATCGCGCGGGTGCGCGACGCGCTCGGGACGATCGACGGCGAGCGCGCGCGCCTGCTCTTCACCGCGCACTCGATCCCGATGTCGATGGCGCGCACGTCGCCGTACGAAGCGCAGCTGCGCGCGATGTGCGAGCTCGTCGCGCGCGGCGTGGCGCACGACACGTGGGAGCTGTGCTGGCAGAGCCGCAGCGGTCCGCCGCAGGTGCCGTGGCTCGAGCCCGACGTGCTCGACGTGCTGGCGCGTCTGGCGAGCGAGGATCGCGCGCAGCCGGTGGTGGTGATCCCGATCGGCTTCACGTCGGACCACATGGAGGTGGTCTGGGATCTCGATCACGAAGCGAAGGCGCGCGCCGGCGAGCTCGGTCTACGGCTCGTGCGCGCCGGGACGGTGGGCACGCATCCCGCGTTCGTCGCCGCGATGCGCGAGCTCGTGCAGGAGAAGCTCGCGGCCGCGCCGAAGCGCGCGCTGACGACGCTGGGGAACGATCACGATCCTTGCGCGGCGTCGTGTTGCCCCGCGCCCCAACGTCCCTCGCGCTGATCGCGCGCGCGGGCGCGATGGCGACGCGCGAGCGGCAGCGCGAACCACGTCCCGACCGCCGCGACCATCACGACGAGCGCGGCGATCGCACCGAGCGCGCGCTCGTACACGAACGAGCCGACGACGAACATCGACGCGGAGAGCGCGATCGCGAGGAGCCCCAGCGCCCCGATCGTCTGCCGGCTGGCGGTGCGGACGAGCCCGTGTTTGTCGTAGGGATGGCCGCGCAGGCGGTGGTACGCGCTGACTCCGACGAGCAGCACGATGGCGAGCCCCGACGTGAGGAACGCGCTGAAGAAGAACGCGCGCTCGAGCTGCGGCAGCTCGTCCCAGCGATCCGCGAACGGGACCGTGAGCAGGAACGCGAAGAGCACCGTGGCGCCGGGCAGCACGACGCGGAGCTCGCCGACGAGCTCGTGCAGCTCGCGGTCGTCGCGCTCCTGTCGGCTCTCGGTGCGCATGCCCGAGCACATAGTCACGCGAGCCGGCCGACGCCGGGCACGAAGCGTCCGACGCGGCGCGCGTAGGCGCGGTACGCCTCGCCGTGCACGCGCGCGAGGTAGGGCTCCTCGACGATGCGCACCTGGAGCTCGAGCGCGACGAGCAGCGCGATCGGCGCGACCAGCCCGAGCACGCTCGGGCACGCGAGCGCGAGGCCGACGCTCGCGAGGATCATCGCGGAGAAGATCGGGTTGCGCACGAGGCGGAACGGGCCGCGCGTGACGAGCTCGGTGCGCGCGCTCGGGTCGACGCCGATGCGCCACGACTCGCGCATGACGAGCTGCGCGTGCAGCGTCGCGACCGTGCCGAGCGCGATCAGCGCGCCGCCGGGGATCGCGATCGCGTCATCGCGGAGCAGCAGCACGTCCAGCGAGAGCGACACGGCGATCGGCGCGAGCAGCGACGCGAGGAACGCGAGCACCATCAGCACGCCCGCGAAGCGCTCGAGCGCGCTGGCGCCAGGACGAAGACCGACGAAGCCGCTCTCGCCGGTCGCGCGGATCTGCATCCACGTGCGCAGCCCGAACGCGATCCCGACGTAGACGATCCACCCGATCAGCGCGATCCCCGGCATGGCCACCTCCTCGACGAGAGGAAGAATCCGAGCAATTGCTCGGATCGACGACTCGGATCCGGAGGCACGATGACGCGCGCGCCCGCAGCACGATTTCGCCCGAGAAAAGCGCCGGTCCAGCGGCGCTCGACGCAGACCGTCGAGGCGATCCTCGGCGCGGCTGCTCGGATCCTGGTGAGCCGCGGGTGGAGCGAGCTGACGACGAACCACGTCGCGAAGCGCGCGGGCGTGTCGATCGGGACGCTCTACGAGTACTTCCCGGGCAAGGAAGCGCTGGTGACCGCGCTCGTCGAGCGTCACCTCGAGCGCGCGGAGGCGCTGCTCGCGTCGCGCGCGAGCGAGCTCGCGATGGGATGCCCGAGCGTCGACGCGCTCTCACGCGCGATCGTGGAGACGATGGTCGCGCTGCACGAGGACGCGCCGCGGCTCCATCGCGCGCTCTTCGAGGAGGTGCCGCACCCGCCCGCGATCCGCGCGCGGGTCCGCGCGATCGAAGCGCGGCACACCGACGCGCTCGCGATGCTGCTGACGTCGATGCGCGACGTCGACGTGCCCGACGCCCACGTCGCGGCGCGCATCGTCGTCGACGTGCTGGAGTCCGCGGTGCACCGCTGGGCGTGTGATCCCTCGGGCGATCCGATCCCGCGCGAGCAGCTGATCGACGAGCTCGCGCGGTTGGTGAAGCGGTATCTGTCGCGCGGCTGAGCGTCAGCTCAGCATGCGCCAGAGCGCGTCGAACCCCGCCTTCGAGTGCTCGTCCGCGTGGTCCGGATGCTGGAGCATGAAGTCCATGGTGGTCTCGGCGACCGCGGTCATGATGGCGGACACGAGCACCATCGGCGTGTCCTTCATCGGCCCCTTCGCTCGAGCGCGCTCGAGCAGCGCGGCGATGAACGCCATCTCCTTGTGCGATGCCGCGCGCGTCTCCGGCGTGATGTCGCCGGAGACCTGGAGCAGCATCAACGCGCGCCGCTTGTCGGGGTTGGACGTCGCCCAGTGGGTCCAGTTCGACCAGACGCGCGCGAACTGATCGCGCAGCGACTCCTTCGCCGAGAAGCCGTCGAGCGCCGCGGTCGCCATCCCGGCCTTCAGCTCGAGGTAGAGCTGATTGAAGAGCTCGGTCTTCGTCTCGAAGTACGTGAAGAGCGATCCGTTCGAGATGCCCGCCTCTCGCGCGATCGCGGCGGTCGGCGCGCTCAGGCCCTGGGCCACGATCACGCGCACCGCGGCCGCGAGGATCGCGTTGCGCCGGTCGTCGCTCTTCGGCCTCGCCACGTCGCGTATCTATCGGCGAGCGTCTAGACGGTCAACGTCGGGCCGAGCCGGGCGACGTCGGCGAACGTGATGCCCGAGAGCTGCTCGGACACGCGCCAGAGACGCTCGGCCGCAGCCCTGTCCTGCGCCTGCGGCGGGATCGCGGCGGGGGCCGGATAGCCGCGCATCTCGCGCAGCTTGTGGGGCCCGTAGTAGGCGCCGGGCGCAGCGTCCGGTGAGGTCGCGGCGAAGAGCGTCGGCAGTGCGCCCTGCGAGGCGGGCTGGAAGAGGAACCACAGGAGGCTCCGGACGACGCCGACGAGGCTCCAACGACCGGGCGCGTTGTGCAGGAGATCGGTGCGCGAGATGCCGGGATGCGCCGCGATGCTGGTGATCCCCCAGCGACCTGCGTCGCTGCGACGCTGCAGCTCGAGCGCGAACATCAGGCACGCGAGCTTCGACTGGCTGTACGCGCGCATCGGCACGTAGCGAGTCGTCTCCTGGAGATCGTCGAACGCGAGCTTGCCGTCGCGGCTCGCGACGCTCGACAGCGTGATCACGCGCGGCTGCTGGCCCTTGCGGAGGAGCGGCAGGAGGTGCGCGGTCAGCGCGAAGTGCCCGAGATAGTTGGTGCCGAACTGCAGCTCGAGCCCGTCGGAGGTCTCCTGACGCGTCGGCGGGACCATGACCGCCGCGTTGTTGACGAGCAGGTCGAGGCTGTCGCGCTGGCTCCGCAGTCGGGCCGCGAAGTCCGCGACCGACGCGAGGCTGGCGAGGTCGAGCACCTCGAACCGCACGTTCGCGGCGGGCACCTGCGCACGGATCTTCGCGACGGCGTCGGCGCCCTTCTGCGGGTTGCGTCCGGCGATGATGACCTCCCCACCCGCGCGCGCGAGCTCGAGCGCGTCCTCGAGCCCGAGCCCGCCGGTTCCGGTGATGACGGCCGAGCGGCCGTGCTGACGAGGCATGTCGGCGGTGGTCCAGTGAGCCATGTCGTCCTCCTTGCGCAGAATAACCAACTGTCTAGACGCTCATTGATTCGGGCACGCGATAATGTGCACGACCAACGAACGCAGCGACGTTAGCATGAGCGTCTAGTCAGTCAACTATTCGACGCACCGAGACGTCGCCCGGGCGCGTCGCCAGGAGCTCGGCTCGAGACCGGAGACGCCTCGTCCGCGGCGCCTTCTCAGCGCCAGGGCACGACGAGCGCGTCCGCGAGCGCGCGTGCTTCGACGATGTTGTCCTCGATGCTGCAGTAGGTCCACGACCCGTAGCGGCCGATCGAGTACACGCCGCGCGACTCGAGGATGCGCTTCTTCGCCGCGACGTCCTTCAGCGATGCGCGCGTGATGTGCACGTACGCGGGGTCCATCACGACCGAGTGCGACGCCACGAGGCGATGGTCGGTGACGATCCCCGCTTCGACGAGATCCTCGATCACGTGCGCGCGCGCGCTCTCGATCGCGGCCGCGTCGATCGTCGTGTCCTTCGGGTGACCGATCTCGACGTAGAGGCTCATGCGATCGGTGCCGAAGATGTTGTCGTAGAAGCCGATCCGATAGAACGAGAGCTCGCGCTGCGGGAAGTACATCCAGTGCACGCGCTCGGGGCCCTTGCGATCGAACCCGAGGTTGAACACGAGGACCTTGTTCCACGTGTACGTGCTCCGCTCGTGCGGCAGCCCGCTCATGTCGAGCAGCCTCACGAAGGGCGCCGAGCTCACGAGGTACTCGAACGCGATCTCGCGGCCCTTCGACGTGGTCGCGACCTTGCCCCGCAGATCGATGCGCTCGACGCGCTCCGAGAGTGCGATGCGCGCGGGATCGACGCCGCTCGCGATCGCGTGCACGTACTGGATCGCGCCGCCCTCGGGGTACGTGAACGTCGAGTTGTACGAGGCGTTGTCGGGCTGCGTGAAGTTGCGGAGGATCTCGTCCTCGTCGGCGTACGGGAAGAAGCGCCCCATCGCGTCGACGTCGAGCGTCGCGAGGTCCGTCGCGTAGAGCTTCTCGTTGTACGGAACGAGGAACTTCTCCGCGATGCCGCGCCCGAACTTCGCGTAGAGCATGTCGCGGAAGCTCGCGGGCTTGGCGCTGCAATCACGGAAGTGGAGATCGTGCAGGCACTCGAGGAACTCCTCGCGCGGCAGCTGGTGGATGTTCTTCTGGAACGGGAAGTCGATCCACGTGCCGTCCTTCCAGAAGATCCGCGAGTCCTTCTGCACGCGCAGGATGCGCTGGCCGTGCATGCGCGTGACGAGGTCGTGCTCGATGTCGGCGTGCTTGAAGTGGAAGAAGTGCCCGGAGTAGTCCCAGGTGAAGCCGTCCTGCACGACGGTCTTGCAGTAGCCGCCGATCTCCGCGTCGGCCTCGAGCACGAGGTAGTCCTCGTCCTTGCCGAGGCGATCGGCGTACGCGAGCCCCGACATCCCTGCGCCGACGATCAGATGACGAACGCGCTCCATGAGTTCTCCAGCGGAAAGGCCGAGAGAATAGCGCCTTGACGCACGCGCGGCTGCGCGGGAAATACCGCGCGCCCGCATGGCCAGCCCGCACGTCAGCATCGTCATCCCGGTCTACAACGAGGAGCCGATCCTCCAGTCCGCAGTGATCGACCTGATCGATCGCCTGCGCGAGTTCCCCTGGGACTACGAGCTGATCATCGCGGAGAACGGCTCGCGCGACGCGACCGTCGAGCTCGCGGAGAAGCTCTCGCAGCGCTTCCCCCAGGTGCGCTCGTTCAGCTTCGGGCAGCCGAATTACGGCGGCGCGCTCAAGCGCGGCATCCTCGAGGCGCGCGGCGAGTACGTCATCTGCGACGAGATCGATCTCTGCGACACCGACTTCTATCGTCGCGCGCTCGCGGTGCTCGACAGCGGCGAGGCGGACCTCGTCGTCGGCAGCAAGGCGATGCGCGGCGCGAGCGACGAGCGCCCGTTCGTGCGCCGGCTCGGCACCCAGGTGATCAACGGCATGCTGCGCGCGTCGCTCGGCTTCACCGGGACCGACACCCACGGCCTCAAGGCGTTCCGCCGCGAGAAGCTCGTCCCGATCGCGCGCGCGTGCATCGTCGACAAGGACCTCTTCGCGAGCGAGTTCGTCATCCGCGCGGAGCGCGCGAAGCTCGCGGTGGTGGAGATCCCGGTGCGCGTGCTCGAGAAGCGCGTGCCCACGATCGGCCTCTTCCGCCGCGTGCCGAACGTGATGAAGAACCTCGGCAAGCTGGTCTGGGCGATCCGCATCCAGGGCTGAGCGCGTGAAGCTCGCTGCGATCAGCGTCGATCTCGACGAGATCCCCTGTTACGCGGCGATCCACGGGCTCGACGTGCCCTCGGGCAGCGAGCACGCGATCTACGATCGCGCAGTGCCGCGCCTCGCCGCGCTCTTCGCGCGCGAGGACGTGCCCGCGACGTTCTTCGCGATCGGGCGCGACCTCGATCGCGAGGAGAACCGCGCGAAGGTGCGCTCGCTCGCGCAGTCGGGGCACGAGATCGCGAACCACTCGTGGCAGCACTTCTACGACCTCACGAAGCGCCCGCGCGGCGAGGTGCTCGAGGAGATCGCGAAGGGCGGCGAGGCGATCGTGCGCGCGACCGGCGTCGCGCCGGTCGGGTTCCGCGCGCCCGGCTACACGATCGACGACGACGTGTTCGAGGTGCTCGAGGAGCTCGGGTACGCGTACGACTCGAGCGTGTTCCCCTGCCCCGCGTACTACAGCGCGAAGACGCTCGCGATCGGCGCGATCCGCGCGCGCGGCCGGCAGAGCCACAGCATCGTCGACGATCCGCGCGTGCTGATCGCGCCCGCGGATCCGTATCGACGCGGCCATCCGTACTGGACGCGCGGCAAGGGCCTGCTCGAGCTGCCGATCGGCGTCACGCGCGACGGCACCGGGCGCATGCCGTACATCGGAACGAGTGTCGTGCTCAGCGGCGAAGCGGGCGCGCGCGTGCTCACCGAGATGATCGCGGGGCGCCCGTTCGTGAACCTCGAGCTCCACGGGATCGATCTCGCCGACGCCGACGAGGACGGGCTCACCTGGCTGAAGCCGCACCAGCCCGACGTGCGACGCACGGCGCGCGCGAAGGGAGCCGCGCTCGAGAGCGCGATCCGCACCCTGCGCCGGCACGGGTATCAGCTGGTCACGATCGCGGAAGCGGCGCGCCGCTTCGGATGAGACCGGGCGAGCTCGCGATCTTCGTGCGCACCTGATGGATGCGCGCGTCGAGCGCGCGTCGCTCGCGACGCACGTCGTGCGCCCACCGCAGCCCGGGCACCGCGAGGCCGACGCCCGCGGCCCCGAGCACCGCCGAGATCTCGAGGCAGCGCACCTCGACGAGCGGCGCCACGGACGCGACGATCAGCGCGACGACACCGAGCGCGATCAATACGCGCGGCGGGTGATCGTCGAGGCGTGCGCGGGTGCGCTGAAGGAGCTCGAGCGTCGCGCTCGGCGACGCGATCGGCATCGTCTCGTCGTCGGCGTCGCTGGGCCCGGCGCGGCGCGCCGAGTCGATCAACGCAGCGAGCGCGGTGGCGGCGAGCACGGACAGCGAGAGCAGCTCGAGACGCACCGAGTCCTCCTCGACGCGCCCTCGCAGCATCCCTCGTGCCCGCGCGAAAACCGCGCGTTCTCAGCGATCACGACGCGCCGTCGTGCAGCGCGCTGCACACCCGCTACGCGCCGACCTGCATGATCGGGCGGACC
Source organism: Sandaracinus amylolyticus (assembly GCF_000737325.1). NCBI lineage: Bacteria > Pseudomonadati > Myxococcota > Polyangiales > Sandaracinaceae > Sandaracinus > Sandaracinus amylolyticus. The sequence goes on along the minus strand of NZ_CP011125.1, from coordinate 2,949,684 downwards.
ACGACCGCGCGCTTCACGTGCGTGAGCGGGATCGGCGTCGCGCGCGTCGCGTCCCAGCGCACGCGGCGCGGCACGAGCGGCAGCTCGCGCAGGTCGATCCCGAGGGCGAGCCGATCGCGACGATCGAACGCGACGAAGCGCAGCCCCGCGCAGTACCCGGGATCGCCCTCGCGCTCGCCGCGCACGATGCGCACGACCTCGGTCTCCGCGTCGAACACGAGCTCGCTGCGCGGCACCGGGTACGACACGAAGACGCGCTGCCCGAGCTCCACGCGCTCGTCGCACGCGACGAGCACGCCCTCGCCCGACGCATCGAGCACGCGATCGCCGATCAGCTGATGACCGTCGAGCGACATCGCGCGGCCGTGGGACCCGACGACGTAGCGATCCAGACGACGAAAGCGGCTCATCCGAGACCTCCGACGCGCATGGTAGGGCGATGTCCTACATGCGCGCCAGAATCGCGATCACGGCCGCTTCTTTTCCATCCATCCGCTCGTGCGGCGCCCGCTCACCGCGTCGCGCGCGAGCTCGTCGGCGCGCTCGTTCCCCGCGAACCCCGAGTGCCCGGGCACGTAGATGAGGTGCACGTCGGGCACGCCCGCGAGCGCCTTCTTCACCTGCGCGACGAGCTCGGTGTTCGCCTTCGCCTTCCAGCCCTTCGCGAGCACGCCGATCGAGTACTGGCTGTCGGTGCGGATCTCGACCGGCCGCGCGTCACCCTGGTAGCGCTCGGCGACGCGCAGGATCGCCGTGAGCTCGGCGACATTGTTGGTCGCCTGACCAAGATACTCGCTGAGCTCGCGACGCGTGCCGCCGTCGTCGATCACCACGCCGAGCCCCGCGGGCCCCGGATTGCCGCTGCACGCGCCGTCGGCGTACGCGACGACCGCACCATCGCGCGCCTTCTGCTCGCCGGCCGCGATCGCCGCGGTCTTGCGCGGTCCGGCCTTCGACGCACCGCCCGCGCTCTTCGTCGTCGTCGTCGTGGTCTTCGCCGCCGCACCGCTCTTCGGCGCGTCCTCGGCGGGCGCGCAGTGGTCGTCGGGCAGCACCTCGGCGTCGTCGATCGCCTCGAGGTTCGCGGGCAGCGCGCGGTACGCGCGGCCGTCGTTCGGCTTGTAGCGGATCTCGACGCGGCCGCTCTCGGCCTGCGGCGTGCCCGCCTCGTCGCACCGCACGAGCACCTTCTGCCCGCGCAGACGCATCGTCGTCCACGGCATGGCCGCGACGTGTAGCACAGGAGGTGGGTAGACTCGCCGGCCATGCGTGCTCAAGAGGTGTCTCGAAACCGGACCGAGCTCCGCCAGGAGACGGGCCCGAACGCAAGGCGCGACGACGAGTCGGGCCCGAGGCCCGGCGAGGAGGAGCAACGCCGCGATCGGGCCCGGATCTGCAGAGGAGCGACGGGAGGTTTCGAGACGCCTCTTCAGCTCTCGTGCTCGCTCGTGCTCGTGCTCGTGCTCTGTGTCGCGTGCGGTGACGACGACGCGGCTCCGCCCGACGCGGGCCAACCCGTCGTCGACGCCGGCCCGCCCGATGCGGGTCCACCGCCCGACGACTCGCCGCTCAAGGGACCGTGGACGCTGCGGCCCGACGTCGATCGCATCGTCGTGCGGTGGGAGTCGCGCCTCGCGCCCGAGCCCGCGGCAGTCGAGGTGCACGCCGAGGGCAGCGAGGAGATCACGACGCACGAGGGCACGTCGCGCGAGACGATCGTGCAGCTCTCGTACGGCGTCGGAAGCGCCGTGGTGCGCGAGCCCGACTACCCCGGCACGTACTTCGTCAACGACGTCGAGATCACCGGGCTGACCCCGGCGACCTGCTACGCGTACTCGATCGTCGGATATCCCGAGGAAGGCGGGCGCTTCTGCACGATGCACGCGCCCGACGATCACACGACGCCGATCACGTTCTACGCGATCGGCGACACGTCCCCCGCGGTGATGGGCACGGTGCGGCTGATCACGAGCGAAGATCCCGCGCAGGCCGAGTTCACCGTGCACGTCGGCGACATCCAGTACTACTCGACCGTGATCGAGACGCACCAGGCGTGGTTCCGCCTGATGCAGCCGCTGCTCCGCGCGAACGCGTTCCTGCCCTGCGTCGGCAACCACGAGGTCGACGAGGTCCCGCACGAGTACGACGACTACTACCTTCGTCTCTTCTCGCCCGCGGGGCGCGACGGAACGAACGAGTGGTACCACTACCAGACCGGCGGCGTTCACTTCTTCTCGCTCTCGAGCGAGCACGATCTCGATCTCGGATCGACGCAGATCGACTGGCTCGAGGAAGAGCTCGCCGAGGCCGAAGCGGACCCGAATTACCGCTTCTCGATCGTCTACCTGCATCGCCCGCTCTACTCGGTGGGCGACTACCGGCCGCGCGAGAACCAGCGCGCGTCGCTGCTGCCGATCATCGACGCGCACCGCGTCCCGCTCGTGCTCGCCGGGCACATGCACGGCTACGAGCGCTTCGAGGTCGGCGACGTCACGTACATCACGACGGGCGCGGGCGGGTTCGTCGACGGGAACATCGACGAGCTCGTGGAGGAGCTCCCCGAGGACGCCGCGCTGCGCGTCGCGTCGGGGTCGTTCCTGCAGGCGATGTTCGTCGAGATCGTGCAGGACGCGGAGGGCAACGACGTGATCCGCGGGCGCGTGGTCGACGACGTGGGCGTGGAGCGCGACACGTTCGAGCACGTGGTGGCGCCGTGAAGCGCGCGCTGGTGCTCGCCGCGCTGCTCGGCGCGTGCGGCGGACACGACGACGCGCCCCGGGATGCGTCGACGAGCTTCTTCGATCACCCGACGTTCGACGCCGGGCCCGCCGATGCGCCCGGTCGCGCGGTGTCGTGGACCGAGAGCGACGCGCCGCTGCTCGGCCCCGAGCGCGGCTTCTATCGCTACGTCGACATCGCGAGCGACCGCGACTTCGCGTTCGTGCGCGAGGGCGGCGACACGCTCGTCTACAGCTACGTGCGGCTCGACGCGTACCGCGACGGGCCGATCGCGGAGAGATCGCTCGACGACGTGCAGGACGGGCTCGATGCGGCGCGCGACGCAGGCATCAAGGTGATCCTCCGCTTCGCGTACAACGAGGGCCCCTACCCCGACTCCGAGCCCGACGCGCCGCTCGAGCGCGTGCTCGCGCACATCACGCAGGTCACGCCGCTGCTGCGCGCGAACGAAGACGTGATCGCGCTCGTGCAGGCAGGCTTCGTCGGCGCGTGGGGCGAGTGGCACACGTCGACGAACGGCCTCGACGACGATCCCGACGCGCGACGCGCGATCCTCGAAGCGCTGCTCGACGCGCTGCCCGCGAGCCGCAGCACGCAGCTTCGTTATCCCGCGTACAAAGAGGCGATCTACGGCGAGCCGCTCGAGGCGCGCGACGCGAGCGACGAGTCGCGCGTCGGGCACCACAACGACTGCTTCGTCGCCAGCGACAGCGACATGGGCACGTACCCCGAGGGCGAGCGCGATCGGTGGGTCGCGTACGTCGGCGCCGACACGCGCTTCGTGCCGATGGGCGGCGAGACGTGCGCGGTGTTCCCGTCGCGCTCGACGTGCGCGTTCGTGCCCGGCGAGATGGAGCGATTGCACTTCTCGTTCATCAACCGCGACTACCACCCCGAGGTCGTCGCGTCGTGGGCGAGCGGCGGGTGCGAGGACGAGATCGAGGCGCGCCTCGGCTATCGCTTCGTGCTCGTCGACGGCGAGCTGCCCGAGGCGGTGCGCCCCGGCGGCTCCTTCCGGCTGCGCGTGAGCGTGCGCAACGAGGGCTATGCCGCGCCCTTCAACCCGCGCCCGGTGTGGCTCGCCCTCGACGGGGTCGGCGCGGTCGCGATCCCGGAGAGCGACGTGCGCCGCTGGGCCGCGGGCGAGACCAGCGAGCTCGACGTGAGGGTCCGACTGCCCGCATCGGTGCCCGCGGGCGAGCACGCGATCGCGCTGTGGATGCCCGATGCGAGCGAGCGGATCGCGGCGCGCCCCGAGTACGCGATCCGCACCGCGAACGAAGGAACGTGGGACGCCGAGCACGGGTGGAACGTCCTCGGGACGATCCGGATCGACGATGGGGCGCAGGGCGGATCGGATGCTGGCGCGACGGCGCTCACGATCCTGGAGTGAACGACCGAACCGCCGTGCTCGTGCTCGGCGGTTTCCCGCTTCGTGAAATACGCCGCCCGGGGCCCCCGTAGGGACCCCGGACATGATCGCGCTCACCGCTCCCTTGCCCTCGCTCCCGCGCGCGGCAACCTCGGCTCGGTCGGGGAGAGGCACCATCGAAGACTCGCTCGAAGGCCGCGCGTCGCGCGGCGATCGTCGCGCGCTCGAGGCGCTCCTGCGCGAGCACGCGCGGGCGGTGCACGACCTCTGCCGCTACCTCGCCGGTCCGACCGAGGGGCGCGACGCCGCGCAGGAGTCGCTCGAGAAGATCGTCACCTCGATCGCGCGCTTCGATCCCACCAAGGGCTCGTTCCGCGGCTGGGCGCTCACCCTCGCGCGCAACGTGTGCCGCGATCGCCTGCGCCGCCGCGGGCTCGAGCGTCGCACCTTCGTCGGCGAGGGCGACGAGGTCACCGCGACCACCGCGAGCGAGGCGCCCGACGTCGAGCGCGTCGCGCTCGCGCGCATCGAGAGCCGCCGCCTCGCCGCCGCGCTCGAGACGCTTCCAGAGGGGATGAGGCTCGCGATCGTCCTCTTCCACGTGCACGATTCGACGTACGAGGAGATCGCGACGGCCCTCGAGATCCCGATCGGGACGGTGATGACCTGGCTCCATCGCGGCAGGAAGCGCTTGCGTGTCGCGCTCGAGAGCGACACCACGACGGGAGGCGAGCCGTGAGCGAAGATCGTCGTCCCACCGAGCTCGAGCTCGAAGCGCTCGCGCACGGCCGTCGTGATCTGGTGCGCGAGGAGATCGCGCGCACGGTGGACGAAGACGCGTCGCTCGCCGCGTGGATCGAGCGCGAGCGCGAGGACGCCCGCGAGACCTCGGTCGCGCTCAAGCGCGCGGCCCCCGAGATCGACGACTTCGACGCGCTGATCGCCGGCGCGATGAAGCACGCGCCCACCGAGGGCACGAGCCCGTCACGCGCGAGCCTCTGGACCGGCGCCGCGATCGGCACCGCGGTCGCGCTCGTCTCGGGCCTCGCGTCGGTGCTCGCGAGCGCGGAGCCCACCGTGGTCGCGCGCGAGGCGTGGTCCGACCTCACCGCGCTCGCGCGCCTCGGCGTGACGCTCGCGACCGCGCTCGATCGCATCGCCGCGATGCTGCCCGGTGGCTGGGCGGCGATCGCGGCGATCGGGCTCGCGCTCTTCGCCGTGCTCGCGCTGCCGCTGCGCGCGATCGCAGGGGGCGGATGGTCGCGCGCGCCGTCGTCGGCGGCGCTGGTGCTCGCGGTGCTCGGCGCCTCGAGCAGCGCGCACGCCTACGACCTCGAGGGCGCGTGGCCCGAGCCCGACGTCACGGTGTCGGTCGACGTCGAGCGCACGCCGCTCTCCGAGGCGCTGCGCCAGGCGCTCGCGTCCGCGCAGCTCGGGCTCGCGTACACGCTGCCCGAAGATCCGCTGATCACGCTCCACGTGCGCGACGCGCCGCTGCGCGAGGTGCTCGACGCGCTGCTCGCCGACATGCCGGCGCGCGTGCGCCACAGCGGTCACCTGCTCGTGGTGCGCCCCCCCGCGGCCGAGCCGCAGGCGATCGCCGCGACGGCACCTCCTGCGATCGACACCCCGCCGCCGCCCGTCGTGCTCCCGCCGCCGCCGCCGATGCCCGGCGCGCCTCCCGTGCCGCCTCCGCCCGGCGAAGCGCTGCGCGACCTCGTCACGTTCGGCGGCGACGCGCGCGTGCTGCCCGATCAGCGCGTGCGCGACGTGATCACGATGGGCGGCAACGCGCGCGTCGAGGGCCAGGCGTTCGGCAGCGTCGTCACGATGGGCGGCGACGCCGACGTGCGCGGCACCGTCGTGGGCGACGTGGTCACGATGGGCGGCAACATCCGCATCGCGCGGGGCGGTCACGTGCACGGCCAGCTCAACGCGATGGGCGGGAACATCGCGGTCGACGAGCCGACGCGCGATCAGGGGACCATCTCGGTCGCGGTGACGAGCACGCCGAGCCCGCCGCGCGCGTCCTCGCACCACGACGACGAGGACGAGGCACGCGGCTGGATCGGCGAGACGCTCGAGGCCGCGATGCGGCACGCGCTGCTCTTCCTGCTCGGCCTCGTGTTCATGGGGCTCGCGCCGGCGCGCCTCTCGCTGCTGCAGAGCACGCTCGTGAAGCAGCCGCTGCGCGTGCTCGCGTCGGGCTTCCTCGGCGTGATCGCGGGGGCGGTGCTGACGCTGGTGCTCGTGATCACGATCCTCGGCATCCCCGCGGCGATCGTGCTCGCGCTCGGGCTCTTCCTCGGCGCGTATCTCGGGCTCGCGACGACGGCGTCGGTCATCGGCGCGGCGCTGCCGATCCCGGCGCTGAAGGATCGACCGGTGATGCAGCTCGCGGTCGGCGTCGTGATCTTGTTCGTGGTCTCGCGCGTGCCGGTGATCGGCGGGCTGCTGGTCGTCGGCGCGACGCTCGCGGGGCTCGGGGCCGTGATCCTCACGCGCGGGGGAGCGCGCGCGATCGTCGGCGAGGCACCGATCGTGCGGTGAGGACCTGCGCTCGCCGGCCCTCGGAGGCCCGATCGCCGGGCGTCCGAGCTGGCCTCGCCGGGTCTCGGAGCCTCGGTCGGGGCCTTCGAGAGGCTCGGTCGGGGCCTTCGAGAGGCTCGATCCTGTACCCCAATCACGGACGCTCGCAGGTGCGCGATTTCGTTACTGTTTTCGCGGCGCCGGTCCGCGAATCGGCGTAGGAGCGATCGAAATCGCGGCGGATCGCGCGCGGCGCGCATCGAATTGCGTGCTCGACGGCGCGAGAGCGACGTGCGACGAGCGTCGCTGATGCCGAAGAAGGCCTCGAACGCTCCGGTTCTGTCGCGACGCGCGGTCGGTCGCGCGACGCTCGCGCGCCAGATGCTCCTCGCGCGCGAGAAGACGAGCTCGCTCGACGCGATCGAGCGCTTGATCGGCGTGCAGGCGCAGCTCCCGCGGCCGCCGTTCGTCGGGCTGTGGTCGCGCGTCGAGGGCTTTCGTCGCGAGGAGCTCGCCGAGCTGCTGCGACGACGTGAGGTGGTGCGCGCGACCTCGCTGCGCACGACGCTGCACCTGATGAGCGCGCGCGACTACGTCGCGCTGCGCGGCGTGCTCGCGCCGGTGCTCGCGCGCGCGCTCGCGTCGATCACGAAGGCGCGCGGCGCGACGCTCGACGTCGATCAGCTGGTCGCCGAGGCGCGCCCGTTCTTCGCGGCGCAGCCGCGCGACTTCGAGGCGGTGCGCGCGCACCTCGCGGCGCTGCATCCCGACGCCGACGATCGCGCGATGGGCTACGCGATCCGAACGTCGCTGCCGCTGGTGCAGGTGCCGACCGACGATGCGTGGTCGTTCCCGGCGCAGGCCGACTTCGCGCTCGCGGACGCGTGGCTCGGCACGACGATCGACGCGCGCGAGACCGCGCCGGACGCGCTGGTGCGCCGCTACCTCGCGGCGTACGGCCCGGCGAGCGTCGCCGACGCGCAGGCGTGGACGGGGCTCGGCGGTCTGCGCCCGACGTTCGACGCGATGCAGGACGAGCTGCGCGTCTTCGCCGACGAGCGCGGCCGCGAGCTCTTCGACCTCGAGGGCGCGCCGCACCCCGGCGAGGATGCGAGCGCGCCGCTGCGCTTCCTGCCCGAGTGGGACGGCGCGATCGTCGCGCGCGCCGACGAGCGCTTCGTCGCGGCGGAGCACCGCCAGCACGTCTTCCTGAGCGCGCTCCGCGTCGCGCCGACGGTGCTGATCGACGGCACGGTCGCGGCGACGTGGAAGATCGATCGCAAGAAGACCGGCGCGACGCTGACGGTCACGCCGTTCGACACGATCGCGAAGAAGGTGCGCGCGGAGCTCGAGCAGGAGGCCGACGCGCTCCTCGCGTTCCACGAGCCCGACGCGCCGAAGCGCGCGCTCAAGATCGCCGGCGCCTGAGGCGCGTCGCTCCGCTGAGGAGAGCAGGAGCCACGGGAGAGAAGCAGCGCTCTTCGAGAGTGCGGTGGGCCCGTTCGCATCGGGGCGAGGCCGAAGGCGAGCCCGGACCCGGTTCGTGCGATCCCGCTCTGCGGGATCGCGCGAACCGCTACGCCCCCAGCGAGAAGGGACGTTCTCTCTGCGTGCCGAAGCCGTGCCGCAGGGCGCGTGGCACCGTGTCCGAGCGATTCCGCAGCGACCCACCCGAGGCCGACCACGTTCGTGTCCGCTCGTCGCACGCGCGCGCAGCGCGCACGCGACGACGACCCCGCGTCCCGACGTCTCAGCGCCCGCGCGAGCCGGTCGCGAGGACTAGCGAGGACACGGTGCCACGCGCCCGCTGCCGAAGCGCCTCCGTCATTCCACCACCGAGATCGCCCAGAACGTCCCGACGCCCGTCCCCAGCCACCCGACGAGCTGCGCCGCGAGCAGCCACACGCAGAGCGCGAGCGTCGCCGCGACGAGCATCGACGAGCGACGCGCCCGCTCGGTGCGCACCAGCCCGAGCGCCTCGAGCGCCGCGGGGATCGACGTCACGAGCTGCAGCGCGATCACCGTGAGCCCGAGCGCGTGGAGCACGAGCACCTCGGGACGACCGAGCGCGTGCGTGAGCGTGACCCACTGCGCGACGAGATCCGCGCCCGCGAGCTTCGGCGCCCACATCGTCGCGACGTGGATCACGAGGAACACGATCGACGCGAGCGATGCGAACGGCGCGAGCCGTCCGATCGCGCGCACGATGCCCGCGTCGTCCTCGCGCGCCGCGCCGGGCAGCGGCTCGCGCCGCACCAATGCGCGCACGGTGAGCGCGGCCCACGCGACGAGCGCGGCGATCACGACGAGCTCGATCGCGATCGCGAGCGGTCCGCGCGACGTCGACGCCATGCGCGCGATCCACGCGTCGCGCCCGCCGAACACGCTCCACTGCTCCCAGAGATGGAAGACGAGCCACAGCGCGAGCGGCAGCGCGGCGACGAGAGCGTGAGCGCGCGGGGACGGACGCACGAAGGCCGCGCCGAGCATAGAGCTGGGCGCGGCCTCCGGTCGAGATCGGCGCGATCACTCGTCGAGCGTCGCGCGGAGCATCCAGGCGGTCTTCTCGTGCTCCTCGGCGCGCCCGATCAGCATGTCGTGGGTCACGCCGTCGCCGCTCTCCTCCGCGATCTCCGCGGCGCGTCGCGTGTCGCGCGCGAGGTGCTCGTGACCGCGGAGCAGGATCTCGACCATCCCGCGCGCACCGGGCGCGCCGTGATCGAGCGGGATGCGCGCGATGCTCGCGATCTGCCCGAGCGAGGTCGGCGCCAGCGCGCCGAGCGCGCGCACGCGCTCCGCGAGCTCGTCGACCGCCTCGGCGAGCTGGTCGTACTGCTCCTCGAACATCTTGTGGAGCGCGTGGAAGTGCGGGCCGCGCACGTTCCAGTGGAACGACTGGGTCTGGAAATAGAGCACGTAGGTGTCGGCCATCACGTGCGTGACGATCTCGCTGATCTCGCGGCGTCCGGTCTCCGCCGTGGAGCGGCGGCCGTCGTCGATACCGATTCGGGGTTCCATCGTTCGTCCTCCCTGTGCCGCGTGCGCGGCGTGTCGTGGGCTCGCCGACCCGGTGCTGCTGAGGCGGTGATCGCGTTCTCGAGCGGAGAGTACTTCGACCCGCGCCCCCTCGTCGTCGAGGGGGCTGCGGGCGAAAATCGCGATCACGTGGAGAGCGCGACCGCGACGCCGTGGACCGTCGCGGCGATGCGGACGGCGTCGTGGATCGCGGCCTCGGTGACGCCGCCCTTCGTCAGCACGTCCTCGTGCGAGCGGATGCACGTCTCGCAGTTGCCGATCGCAGAGACCGCGAGGCAGAAGAGCTCGAAGTCGAGCTTCGGTCCCTTCGTGCGCGCGATGCGCTGCATGCGCAGCCGCGCCGGCATCTGCGAGTACGACTCCTTCGCGACGAGGTGTCGGAAGCGGTAGTAGACGTTGTTCATGCCCATGAGCGCCGCGGCGGCGCGCGCGTCGTCGATCGCGGGATCGAGGAGCGCGGGCTCGACGTGGGCCCGAGCGGTGGTGATCAGCGCGCGCACGAGATCGCTCTCGCGCGATGCGTAGGCGCACGCGATCGCGACGCCGTAGCGCTGCACCGGCGTGAGCGCGCCGTCTCCGAGCACGCTCTGCAGGTTCAGGCGCAGATCCGAGGCGGCCTCGGGGAGCGCGTCACGGATGCGCTCCACGTCGATCGTCGCGGCCTCGGCGGTCGGCGAGAGCGGGCTCACGCGGCCTCCTTCTTCGGCGTGAGGGTCTCGTCGCCCTTCTTCCAGTTGCACGGGCAGAGCTCGTCGGTCTGCAGCGCGTCGAGCACGCGCAGCACCTCGTCGACGCTGCGGCCGACCGAGAGGTCGTTCACCGAGGCCCAGCGGATGATGCCGTCGGGATCGACGATGAACGTCGCGCGGAGCGGCACGCCGTCCTGCTTGTGCAGGATGCCGAGCGCCTGGCTGAGCTCGCGCTTGGTGTCGGCGAGCATCGGGAAGGGCAGCGCGCGCAGATCGGGGTGCTGCTTGCGCCACGCGAGGTGGACGTAGTGGGTGTCGGTGCTCGCGCCGAGGATCACCGCGTCGCGATCGGTGAAGTCGCGATGACGGCGACCGAACTCGGCGATCTCGGTCGGGCAGATGAACGTGAAGTCCATCGGCCAGAAGAAGAGCACCTGCCAGCGTCCGGCGTGGCTGCGCTCGCTGAGGGTCTCGAACTCGCGGCCCTCGTCGAGCGAGACGACGGACTGGAGCGAGAAGGCGGGAAGCTTGTCTCCGACGGTCAACATTTCGGGTCTCTCCTGTGTGGTTCGACCGGGGCTCATTGCGCGCCGCGTGCCAGGGAAAAACGCATCAAATTCTGCGATCGCGCACGACTGTCACCGATATCACGGTGCTCGGCCGCACCGACTGGCGGGTGACGCGCCAGGCATCGACATTTCGGTGGACCGGTGCCACAACTCTCGGCGTGCCGGACTCCACGCTCGATCTCACCCGCGATCTCGCCGACCTCGCGACCCTCGCCGCGAGCGAAGAGGCCGACGTCGACGACCTGCTGCGACGCGGGCTCGACTGGCTCGCGAAGCTCGCTCCGTACGACCTCGCGTGCGTGTTCGAGCTCGAGGGAGAGCAGCTCGTCGTGCGCGCGATGCGCGGTCCGCTGGCGCGCGCGGAGGTGCGCTCGCATCGCCTCGACCTCGACGCGTTCCCGACGATCCGCGAGGCGCTCGAGACGCGCCGCGCGCGCGCGTACACCGAGGACGATCACGCGCACGGCGACGGCGATCCCTTCGACGGCGTGATCGATCTGCCGGCGGGCCACGCCTGCATGGTCGTGCCGCTCGCGGCGGGGGAGCGCCCGTTCGGCGTGCTCTCGCTCGATCGGCGCGAGTGCGTGACCTACCCGCAGAGCGTCGTCGACCTCGTCGAGATCTACGGGCGCATCCTCGCGCTCGCGATCCGCAGCGCGGAGCAGAGCGCGTCGCTGGCGCGGCTGGGCGCGCAGAGCCGCGAGCACGCGCGCCTGCTCGAGGAACGGCTCGAGGGCGGCGAACAAGGCGGTGTGCTCGAGACGAGCGCGAGCCCCGCGGTGCGCGAGCTCGCCCGCAAGGCGCGACAGGTCGCGGGCACGAGCACGCCGGTGCTGATCCTCGGCGAGACCGGCACCGGCAAGGAGCGCCTCGCGCACGCGATCCATCGCTGGAGCGCGCGGCGCGAGCGGCCCTTCGTCGTGGTGAACTGCGCGGCGATCCCCGAGGGGCTGCTCGAGAGCGAGCTCTTCGGGCACGACCGCGGCGCGTTCACCGGCGCGACGCGCGAGCGCAGCGGGCGCTTCCGCACCGCGAACGGCGGGACGCTGTTCCTCGACGAGATCGGCGAGCTGCCGCTCGAGCTGCAGGCGAAGCTGCTGCGCGTGCTGCAGACCGGCGAGCTCCAGGCGGTCGGCAGCGATCGCACGATCAAGGTCGACGTGCGCATCGTCGCCGCGACGCACGTCGACCTCGCGCGCGCGGTGCAGGAAGGCCGCTTCCGCGAGGACCTGTACTACCGGCTGGACGTGTTCCCGCTGCGACTGCCCGCGCTGCGCGAGCGGCTCGAGGATCTGCCCGCGCTCTGCGACCACTTGCTCTCGGAGCAGCGTGCGCGCACCTCGCGTCGCGGCGTGCACGTGACGAGCGAGGGCATCGAGGCGCTCGCGCGGCATCGCTGGCCCGGCAACATCCGCGAGCTCGCGAACGTGCTCGAGCGCGCGGCGATCCTCAGCGCGAGCGGCGCGCTCGGGCCGGTCGATCTCGGGATGAGCGAGCGGGCGCCGGTGAGCACGAAGAAGACGCGCGGCGGCGACGGAGAGCTCGTGTCGCTCGCGGAGAACGAGCGGCGTCACATCGCCGCGGTGCTGCGCGCGACCGAAGGGCGCATCTACGGCGAGCGGGGCGCGGCGAAGATCCTCGGCGTGCCTCCGAGCACGCTGCAGTCGCGCATGAAGAAGCTCGGGATGGATCCGGCGAGCGCGCGTTAGGCGCGCTACAAGGGCCGGATGAGCTTCGGAAAGAACCCTCACGTCGCGAAGGCGGAGGCCGCTGAGCAGAAGGCGGAAGCGGCGCGCGACGGCGATGCGCGCAAGCGCGCGTACCTCGAGGCCGCGCACCTCTGGGAGCGGGCGGCAGAGCGCGAGAAACCGGGCAAGAAGCGCGACGAGTACCTCGCGAACGCGGAGCGCGATCGCGGTCTCGCGGAGGGCGCGGAGCAGGAGCGCGACGAGGCGGACGTCGAGACGGCGAAGGTGATCCCGTTCCGTCCGCGCTCGAGCGACTGAGCCCGGAGCGAGCTGCTAGCGCGCGGCCGAGAGCGCCCAGAGCGCGAGGCCGGTCGCGTGCGGATGGCAGCGCGTGTCGTGATCGGAGGGGAAGCAGCCTTCGGGCTGTTGCGCATCGAGCAGCGCGTCGATCCACGCCGGCTCGAGTGTGTCTCCGATCGCGACGAGCATCGCCAGGCGCTCGGCGTAGAGATCGTCGACCCGCGCCGCGGCGGCGAGCTCCGCGCGCAGCCGCGCGGCGAGCGCGGCGCGGCGAGCGTCCACGTCGATGTCGAGCGTGCACTCGCGCGCGTGCGCGACCACGAGGACGAACGCCTGGTGGGTGAGCGCGTAGCCGCGCTGGTCGTCGGCGGCGACGTAGGCGCGGCACGCGTCGTCGAGCCGGCACTCGCGCGCGTCGAGCGAGCAGCGCTGCGCGAGCTCGCCCGCCTCGTCGTCCGACGGTCCGCGCGATGCCGAGGCGATCGGAGCGCGCGGTGGCGCGGAGAACGGGCGGATCTCGAGATCGAGGAGCTCGCCGTATCGCTCGACCTCGCGGGCGGGCATGCGCGTCAGCCGGTGCTGCACCATCGGCTCGACGCGCGCGTCGCCGGTCCGCGCGCCGTACGCGCGCGCCGCGAGCAGCACGTCGACGCCGAGCTCGTGATCGGTGTCGTGCAGGTACACGAGCGCGCGGTCGATCGCGCGCGAGACGCGCTCGGCGCGAGGGACCTCTCCGCCCCCGCAGCCGACCGCGACGAGGAGCGCCGCCACGCCGGCGGCGCCGCGCGTCAGCAGTTGTGACCCTCGAGCGTCAGCGTCCAGTTCGAGCACGACGAGCCGCTGTGGTAGCGCACCTCGATCCAGTACGTGATGCCGTCGTCGCCGTTGCTGTCGTCGGACTCGCGGAACGTCACGGTGTCGGTCGCGCCGGTGCCCGCCGTCGAGCTCCCGATCAGCGCACCGCCGCACGCGCGATAGACGTAGAGGTCGTAGTCGACGCCCGCCGGCGAGACGAGCCTCACGCGGTGCTCGATGTCCGCGTCGCACGAGGAGTCCTCGACGCTGCGCGCGCGGAACCACGCGCTCGAGCGGCCGCTCTGCGACGAGAACTGATCCCACGAGCCGTTGCCGCCGCAGATCGTGCCGCACGAGAGATCGCCGTCGTACGCGCCGAGATCGATCGCGCCGCCGCAGCTCGCGGAGCCGCGGTGCGAGACCTCGCAGCCGTTCGCGCCGTTCGCGTCGCAGCTCGCGTAGCCGGAGTCGCAGGTGCCGAGCGTGCACGTGCCGGTGCTGCAGCTCTCGGAGGCGTTCGCGAGCGAGCAGGTCATGCCGCAGCCGCCGCAGTGCGCGAGCGAGCGGAGATCGGCCTCGCAGCCGTTCGCCGCGTTGCCGTCGCAGTTGCCGAAGTTGGGGTTGCAGGTGAGCACGCACGAGCCGGTCGCACAGCTCGCCGACGCGTTCGCGCCGCCGCACGCCACGCCGCACGCGCCGCAGTTCGCGAGCGTGTTGAGCTGCGCCTCGCAGCCGTCGGTCGCCGAGTCGTTGCAGTCGGCGTAGTTCGACTGGCAGCTGCTGACGCGACACGTCCCGGTCGAGCAGTCACCCGTGCCACGCGACGGCGCGCACGCGACGTTGCACCCGCCGCAGTGCGCGTTGGTCGTCGTCGACGTCTCGCAGCCGTTGGTCGGCTGGCTGTCGCAGTTGCCGAACGTCGGCTGGCACCCGACGACCGCGCACGTGCCCGTCGAGCACGAGGTCATCGCGTTCGGGCGCGCGCAGGTCACGCCGCACGCGCCGCACGAGTCGAGCGTGTTGAGCTCGGTCTCGCAGCCGTCCGCGTCCATCCCGTTGCAGTCGCCCCACCCCGCGTCGCACGCGCCGATCTCGCACGTGCCCGACGCGCACGTCGCGGTCGCGTGAGGCAACGCGCACGGCATGCCGCACGAGCCGCAGTCGGTCGTGGTGCGCACCGAGGTCTCGCAGCCGTCCGCGGCCGCGTCGCAGTCGTCCCAGCCCTCTTCGCACATCGCGATCTCGCACGTGCCCGTCGTGCAGATCGCGGTCGCGACGTGCGCGCCGCGCACGCAGAGCGCCGACGCATCGCCGTCGTCCGCGGTGCCGTCGCAGTCGTCGTCGGTCGCGTTGCACGTCTCGGTCGCGCCGGGGTTCGTCGTCGCGGTCGCGTCGTCGCAGTCGGCGCCGTCGCATCCGACGCCCTGACCGTAGTGATCGCCGTCGCCGTCGACGCAGCAGCGCTCACCGACGGGCACGCAGACGGGCTCGGGCAGCTCGGTGGTCAGGAGCTCTTCGACGCAGTCGAAGCCCGTCGCGCAGTCGGGCAGATCGGGCTCGCACACGCGGAGGCACACGCCCTCGCCGCCGCCGAGCTCGATGCAGTGGCTGCCGGGCGCGCAGTCGCCCTCGGCCTCGCACGCCTCGCACTCGAGGCCCTCGCCGGGGCCCGCGTCGCCCTCGGGCGGGCCCGCGTCGGTGCCCGCGTCGGCAGTGCTCCCGCCGCCGTCCTGGCCGGCATCGCCCGACCCCGAGGCGTCCATGCCTTGCCCTCTGCCGCCGTCGCCGGGACGACCGCTCGAGCCACCGTCGGCGCACCCCGCGGTGACCGAGCCGAAGACGAGAAGAAGCGAGCAGATGACTGGAGCCAAGCTGAGTGCGCGCACGAATCCTCCGCGGCCGGAAACGCGATGGTAACCGAAGCGGTCACGTTTTTCGCGCGAGAGCGGAACGTGGCTCAGCCGCGGGCGCGGCAGGGCACCGGGAGCAGCCAGATCGCGCGGCCCGCTGCGCCGTCGAGCGCGCGCTCGAAGGGACACGCGGCGTGCGCGAACGGGCACGCGAATCCGGCGGGGACGACGCCGGTGCGCGCGACCTCGCGGGCGATCGCGTGCGCGCGGCAGATGTGGAAGCTGCGATGCACGAGGAAGAAGCTCACGTCCTCGTGCGAGTTGACGTACTCGTTGAGATCGCGGGTCCACATCGCGTTCTCGCGGTGCGTCTCGGGATCGACGAAGTACCCGCGCAGCTGGATCGGCAGCTCGTGCCACTCGGTCTTCCCGCGCGCGTCGACGGTCGCGTAGTACGCGGTGTCGTCGGAGCGCGCGTCCCAGAGCCGCTCGAACTCGTCGCGCGCATCGTCGTCGAGATCGG
Organism: Sandaracinus amylolyticus; assembly: GCF_000737325.1. Taxonomy (NCBI): domain Bacteria; kingdom Pseudomonadati; phylum Myxococcota; order Polyangiales; family Sandaracinaceae; genus Sandaracinus; species Sandaracinus amylolyticus. The sequence continues at coordinate 2,933,594 of NZ_CP011125.1, read as the reverse complement.
CCCACCAGGCCTCGACGGTGTCGCGCTGCGGCGCGCTGAGCGTGGCAGTCACTCCGGAGGGCAGCGATCTCGTCGACATCGATCGCGAGCGTAGCGAGGGAGCGCGCGGCATGCTCGCACGATGGATTTCCTGCCACTTCCACGTGGCGCGACGGGCTTTCGCCACGTGCGCGACGAGCCGCTGCCCCGCGTCGCGCTCGATGATGCACGTCGTGCGATCGCGACGATGCTCGCGCGGTCGGGCTCGATCTCGTTCGAGCCCGCTCCCGATCCGTCGAGCATCAAGAGCTTCCACGATCTCCGGGTGCGGCTGCGCACGTCCACGCTGCGCGCGCTGGTCCACCGCACGCATCCGTGGATCGTGTTCGCGAAGCCGGCGCCCGATCGCGGGTCGATGGATCTACGCTTCGTCGCGCCGCCACCGGAGGCGCTCGACCCGCCCGAGCCCTTCGTCGTCGTGCCGCTCGGCGTGCTCGCGCATCCAGCGGATCCCGGAGCGCTCGAGCGTCTCGCTCGCGCCGAGATGGCTCAGATCCATTACTGGGCGCCGCGCACCATCGGCGAGGTCGTCTTCCAGCACTGGGACTGAGTCAGAGCGTGTGGAGCACGTGGTTCGCGGGGATCTCGAGCTGCGTCACCCGCTCGAGCGCTCCGGCGCCCGTGTGCTCGTCGACGTCGGCGCGCAGCACCTCGAGCACCTCGCCGTTGCGACGCACCACCACGATCGCGCCCTGCCCTGCCCACCAACAACGCGCGCGCAGCAGCGCGCCGTCGCTCGCCTCGTCGTTGAAGCACGCGCCGACCTCGGTGCCGATCGCGACGGTGCGGATGGGCTCGTCCTCGCAGATCAGCGCGAGCGCGATCGCGGTGCGCGGCATCTCCTCGTCGCTCGTCTGCGCCACCTCGGGCTCGGCGAAACGCAACGCCGCCGTGCACTCTCGTCGCGGCGCGTCGACGGGTGTCGTGCTGCCCGCGTTCGTCGCGCCGCCGCACGCCACGAGCAGCGCGGCGGACGCGATCACACACTTTCGCGCGATCACTCGTCCCCCGCGGCGATGCCGTAGCCGCGCAGCTTTCGCTGCAGCGTGCGACGATCGATGCCGAGGCTCGTCGCCGCCTTCGTGATGTTGCCGCCCATGCGCGCGAGCGTCCGCTCGATGTGCGTCCGCTCGAGCTCCGCGAGGCTCATCTCCTCGTCGCTCGACGACGGCGCGCTCGGCGCGAGCACGCGCGCGACCGGCGTCGATGCGCGCGCCATCGTCGCGCTGGGATGCGCGAAGACGCTCGCCGCGATCATCCGCCGCACGAGCTCTCCGTCGAGCACCTCGCCGGTCGCGAAGAGCGACGCGCGGCGCAGCACGTTGAGCAGCTCGCGCACGTTGCCCGGCCACTCGTAGCTCGTCAGCGCCTTGATCGCGTCGGGCGCGAGGCGACGCGGCGCGCCCCCGATGCGCTCGAGCAGGTGCACCGCGAGCTCGGGCACGTCCTCGACACGCTCGCGCAGCGGAGGCAGGCGCAGCGGGAACACCTGCAGGCGGAAGTAGAGGTCCTCGCGGAACCGTCCCGCCTGGACCTCGCTCCACAGATCGCGGTTCGTCGCGGCGACGATGCGCACGTCGACCGGGATCTCGCGCGCCTCGCCGACGCCGCGCACCTTCCGCTCCTCGAGCGCTCGCAGCAGCTTCGCTTGCGACTCGAGCGGCAGCTCGCCGAGCTCGTCGATGAAGAGCGTGCCGCCGTTCGCCTCGCGGAAGAGCCCGAGGCGATCGCCCGTCGCGCCGGTGAACGCGCCCTTCTTGTGCCCGAACAGCTCGCTCTCGAAGAGGTCGCGCGGCACGCACGCGGCGTTGAGCGCGACGAAGCGCCCGCTCTCGCGCGGCGAGCGCAGGTGCAGGTGACGCGCGACGACTTCCTTGCCGGTGCCAGTCTCGCCGTAGAGCGCGACCGTCTCGTCGGTCGGCCCGACGCGCGCGACGAACGAGCGCACCTCCTCCATCTCCGCGCTCGTGCCGACGAGCGGCGGCGCGAAGTCGCTCGCCGCGCTGCCCGCCGACGCCGCGCCGCGACCGCGACGCGCCTCGGCGATCGCCTGATCGAGCAGCGGCTGGAGGATGTCGGCGTCGACCGGCTTCTCGAGGAACGAGAACGCGCCGAGCTTCATCGCCTGCACGGCCGCGTCCACCGTGCCGTGCCCGGTGAGCACGACGAACTTCGTCGGCACGCGCGAGCACCGGCGCAGCACCTCGAGCCCGTCGAGATCGTCCATGCGCAGATCGAGCAGCGCCGCGTCCGGCGGATCGCCGACCTCGAGCTTGCGCACGCCCTCGTGCCCGCCCGCCGCTTCGTCGACGCGATAGCCGAGGCGACCGAGCGCCTTGCGCATCGCGAAGCGGAACGCCGCGTCGTCGTCGACGACCAGCACGCGCCCATCGCTCGTGCTCACGCCGAGACCTCCCGACCCGCGCCCTCGCGCGGCGCGCTGCTCGTCGTGCGGATCGCGCCGGCGCGCGCGGCGGGCAGCACCACGCGCGCCCGCGTACCGCCACCCTCGCGCGGCACGAGCTCGATGGTTCCCTGCATGGCGCGCACGAGCATGTACGAGGTGTAGAGCCCGAGACCCGTGCCCTGTCCAGGCGGCTTCGTCGTCGCGAACGGCTCGAACAAGCGCTGTCGGAATTCGTCGGAGATCCCGGGCCCGTCGTCGTCGATCGCGAGCTCGACGCGCGCCTCTTCTTCGTCGTAGCGGGCGGACACGTAGACGCGTCCGTCGTCCTGCTCGCGCACCGCGTCGTACGCGTTCTGCAGCAGGTTCACGATCACCTGCACCAGCCGATCGCGATCCGCGACCACGCCGAGCCGATCGACGCCCTCGCCGATCTCGACCGGCGGCGCGCGACGCATGCCCGCGAACACCAGCGCGCGCGCGCGCTCGACCACCGCGGCGAGCGGCACCTCGCCCTGCATCTCGGCGCGCACGACGTCACCGCCGGTCAGCAGGCCCTGCGTGATGCGGCCGAGCCGCCGCGTCTCGTCCTGCACGATCGCCGCGCTCTCCGCCGCGTCGGCGATCAAGCGCGAGCGCGTCTCGGCGGCGCTCTCGTGCTCGAGATCGCGCAGCACCTTCTGCATGTCCGCGGCGAGCGTCCGGATCGTCGCGAGCGGCGTGTTGAGCTCGTGCGCGACGCCGGTGGTCACCCGGCCGAGGCTCGCGAGGCGCTCCGCGAGGATCAGCCCGCGCTCGTCGATCACGCTGCTCGTGCGATCGAGGTAGAGGTTCATCGCGCGTCGCGGACCGCCCTTGCGCGCGCCCGCGCTCGCGAGCGGGAACACGAGCATCTCGTACACGTGCTCGACGCCCTCGACCGTCGCGGCGAAGCGACAGCGCCCGGGCTCGGACGCCGCGAGCGCGCGCCGCACCGGACACTCGCCCTCGATCTTGCCCTCGCACGGCCGGTGCTCGCCGGGACAGCTCCAGATGCCGCCCGCCTGCGCGTACGGAGAGAGCTCGGCCGCGCGCTTGTTGCGCCAGAGCACGGTGCCGTCTCCGTCGACGACCTCGAGGCCCGCGTCGAGCTCGCTGAGCGTGTTCGAGAGCACCTCGTACTCGAGCGCGACCGCGTCGCCGATGCGCGCCAGTGCGAGCTCGCGCTCGCGCAGCTCGCGCACCGCGTGCGACACGATGTACGCGACCGCGCCGAGCACGCCGCCGAACGCGACGAGCTCGCTGATCAGATCCCACGGCGCGACGGGATCCCACGTCGCGATGCGCAGCGCGGAGACGTGCTCGGTCGCCCACAGCGCACCGCTCGCGAGCAGCGCGACGCCGGCCGCGATGAACGTCGCGCGCGCGCCACCGAGGATGCCGACGATCGCGACGTGGAAGATGTAGTTCGCGATGAACGGCGTGTGGACGCCGCCCGAGGCCCACAGGACCGCGGTGAGGATCGCCATGTCGACGATCGCGTGCACGATGCCGGCGCGCGGATGATGGGTGCGGCGGATCGCGAGGATCGTGTTGTAGCCCGCGGCGACGATCGCGATGCACGCGAGCATCGGCCCGTGGAGCCCCGGGAAGAGCCCCGCCCACGAGAAGATCGCGCCCAGCGCGATGAACGTGATCGCGCCCCAGCGCAGGCGGATCAGCCAGCGCACGCGCGAGTCGCGGAAGTCGTCGGGCTCGGTGGCGAAGGCGCCGCTGTCGGCGCCGCCCTCGGCTCCGTGGAGCAGGGCATGCCACTGCGACGCGGACGACATCGCCGGGATCTCGGGCCGTTCGGCGGGGCCGAAAAGAGGGTTCGGCGAGGACGGCATTCTTCTTCCGAATCATGACACCGCGGGACGGGCGGCGCGCGCCGTGATGCACCGCGTGCATACCCGGGCCCACCTCCATGCACGGAGCGAATGGGAGCGTTGCGCCGGCGAGCGCGGCCCGGGCACGCTCGCGCGGTGAGTCGATGGGACCACGCCCGTGAGCGAGCGCGCTTCGCGATCGCGGTGGTGATCACCAGCGCGCTCGCGGCCGGCGTGGCGGTCGTGGTGCGCGGAGGCATCGAGCGCACGAGCGAGCTGCTCTTCGGAGAGCGCGAGGTCGTCGCGGCGTTCCGCACGCTGCCCGCGTGGGCGGCCCTCGTCGCGCCGGCGCTCGGCGCGCTGCTCGGTGGCCTGATCGCGTCGGCCGCGGCCGCGCGCCTCCCCGCGTCGCACGGCGTCGGCGACGTGATGGAGAGCGTGGTGCTCGGGCGCGGCCGCGTGTCGCTGCGCGCCGCGCTCGCGAAGACGATCTCGTCGATGTGCGCGATCGTCTCGGGCGGCTCGCTCGGTCGAGAAGGTCCGCTGATCCAGGTGGGCGCCGCGCTCGGCGGCGCATGCGGCGGCGTGCTCGGGATGTCGCCGTCGCGCACGCGCATCCTGCTCGCGACGGGCACCGCCGCGGGCTTCGCGGCCGCGTACAACACGCCGATCGCAGCGACGCTCTTCGTGATCGAGATCGTCACCGGCGTCGTCGCGCTCGAGGTCGTGGTGCCGGTCGTGGTCGGCGCCGCGCTCGCGACCGCGATCTCGCGCATCACGCTCGGCGAGATGCCGTTCTACGGGCTGCGCGATTACGCGCTCGTGACGCCCCAGCAGCTCGCGAGCTCGATCGTGCTCGGTCCGCTCGGCGGGCTCGCGGGCGTGCTCTTCATGCAGATGCTGAGCGGCGGCGAGGCGCTCTTCGCGCGCGTGAAGCTGCCGCGGGCGCTGCGCGCGGGGCTCGGTGGGCTGATCGTCGGCGTGATCGCGATCGAGCTGCCCGCGGTCACCGGCAACGGCGCGGAGGCGATCCGCGAGCTGCTCGACGGACGCGTCGTCGGGCTCGCGCTGCTCGCGCTGCTGGTCGCGAAGCCGCTCGCGACGACCGCGTCGGTGTCGTCGGGGAGCGCGGGCGGTGTGTTCACGCCGTCGATGTTCCTCGGCGCGTCGCTGGGCGCGGTGATCGCGTCGCTGCTCGCGACGGGCGGGATCGACGCGGAGCGCGAGGCGTTCGTGGGATCGTTCGCGCTGATCGGCATGGCCGCGGTGGTCGCCGCGACGACGCACGCGCCGCTGATGGCGACGGTGCTCGCGTTCGAGATGAGCGGCGACTACGCGCTCGTGCTCCCGCTGCTCGCAGCGACGTCGCTCGCGACCGCGACCGCGCGCGTGATGCGTCGCGAGTCGATCTACGCGGCGGAGATGCGGCGCAAGGGCGTGCCGTGGGACGGCTCGCTCGCACATCGGCTCGCGCGCGCCGTGCACGCGCGCGACGTGCTGGAGCAGGCGCTGGTGCTGCCGCGCGAGATGCCGCTCTCCGAGGTCCACGCCGAGCTCTCGGCGCGCGCGGCGCGCGTCGCGTACGCGACGGTCGACGAGGGGCACGTGGTCGCGGTCGACTTCCGCACGCTCGCGAGCGCCGACACGCGGAGCGGGACGCTCGGTGAAGCGGGCGCGAAGGTCGATCCGATCACGCCCGACGACGATCTGCCGCGCATGAGCGAGCGCCTCTGGGACGCGGAGTGGGGCGAGCTCCCGGTCGTCGACGCGCGCGGCGAGGTCCTCGGGATCGTGACGCGACGCGGCCTGCTCGGCGCGATGGATCGCGAGCTCTTGCAGCGCGATCTCTTGCTGACGCGCATGACGTGGTCCGACGCCGAGCCCGGGCGCCTGATCGAGCTGCCGCGCGGGCATCGGATCGGCGCGATCGACGCGCCCGAGGAGCTCGTGGGGCACGTGCTCGATCCGATCGCGGTGCGCCGCGACCTCGGCCTCTGGGTGGTCGCGGTGCGAACCGGCGGGGCGCGCGCGCCGTGGCGCGACTCGTACGAGAGCGGCGCGGTCGTGGCGGGCGACCGCTGGCTCGCGATGGGCCCGCGCGAGGCGTTCGAGCAGCTCGGTCAGCGCACGACGAGGCTCCCCGCGGCGTGAGGAGCGCGCGGATGTATCAAGCGCGACGAACACGCCCCGCTCGAGCCCTTCGAGCGCGTTTCGCACGACGAGAGAACGCCTCTCGAGATCCTCGCGAGCCTTCTGCACGACGAGAGAAAGCCTCTCGAGATCCCCGGGCGACCTTCCGCACGACGAGAGAAAGCCTCTCGAGATCCTCGCGACCCTTTCGCACGACGAGAGAAGGCCTCTCGAGATCCTCGCGAGCCTTCCGCACGACGAGAGAAAGCCTCTCGAGATGCTCGGGAGCTTTCTGCACGACGAGAGAAAACCTCTCGAGCTCCGCGACACCCTCGCGCACGACGAGAGAGAGCCTCTCGAGCTCCCGCCGCGGCGTTCCGCACGACGAGAGAGGCCCGCGCGCTCCTTCCGCCGTCGAAGCACGCCGGGGCCCGACACCGTGCGCCCGATCGCGTGGAAGACGGCAGAGCCGCGCGTCCATCGCGCGGCGGGAGACGGGGGCTCAGCGGCGTCCGGTGGCGAACACGGCGCGGAGCGGACTTCGGTCCGTGAGCACCGCGCGCAGACGGCGGGCGACGATCAGCCCCCGTATCGCGCCGCGTCCTTCCCGGTGGCTCCCCCGGCCTGCGTTCACCGCGAAGCGCTCAGGATGCGGGCGGCGCGGACGCTGAGCGAGTACGCGAGCTGCGCGCGGCTGTCGGTGCGGGGGTCGGTCACGCCCCACGCGTGCATGCGCGACAGCGCGTTGCGGTGCATCGAGAGCGCGGCGTAGGTGCGCTCCGAGCAGCTGCGCTCGGGGATCGGCGTCACCGACGACGAGTCCGCGGTGCCGATCGAGCGCCCACAGCGAGCCGTCGCGAGCTCCGCGATGGCGAGCGCGTCCGCCACGCGACCGGTCTGCTCGTAGGCGCGCGCCAGACGATGTGCGACAGCCGGGTCGGCCTGCACCGGCGCCGCGGCGGTGCTCAGGGTCGCGACGGCGAGGTCGGGGCGATCGAGATCGAGGTAGGCGTCGGCGAGGCGCTCGGCCAACGCGGGGTCCTCGCGATCGCGGGCGAAGCGATCCTCGATGTCCGCGAGATCACGGGTGAGCTCGTCGTGTGGATCCATCGCGGAGGAGGGCTCGGCCAGGGTCAGCGACGCCCACGCGAGCGCCAGCGTGCAGAGGATCCCGACGTTGAGCTTCGCCTCCATCCGCCCTCTCCTCCCGCGTTGGACTCCGACGTGCGAGGAGGCTTGGACACCGCTCCTCGGCGAAAGTTCCCGCCGGTTCTCGTACCCGGCTCGCTCTCGCGTTCTCCCTCGGGCCCGAACGGCGAGCGTGCCACGCGGAGCGGATGCGGTCATCCTCGGGGCGGCGTGGCGATCGTCTACTTCGTCGTGTTGGTCGGCGTGCTCATCTTCGTGCACGAGCTCGGCCACTTCGCGTGGGCGAAGTTCTTCGGGGTGAAGGTCCTGAAGTTCTCGCTGGGCTTCGGGCCGCGCATCGCCGGCATCCAGCGCGGCGACACCGAGTACGTCATCGCCGCGTTCCCGCTCGGCGGCTACGTCCGCATGCTCGGCGAGACGCCGAACGACACCGTCGCGCCCGAGGACGCAGGGCGCTCGTTCGCGGAGCAGCCGCTCTGGAAGCGCTTCGTGATCGTGCTCGCCGGGCCGGCGATGAACCTCGCGTTCCCGGTGCTGCTCTACTTCGTCGTCGCGTACGTCGGGCCCAACGAGCACATCCCCGCGACGATCGGCACCGTGTTCCCCGATCGCCCCGCGGCCGAGCACCTCCTGCCCGGCGATCGCATCGTCGCGATCGACGGCGACGAGATCTCGACGTGGATCGAGCTCAACGCGATCGTGACGCCGAGCGCGGGGCGTCCGCTGGTCTTCACCATCGAGCGCGACGGCCAGCAGATCGAGCGCTCGATCACGCCGACGTGGAGCGAGGAGGAGCGACCGCTCGATCTGCGCGCGCGCGTCGGGCGCATCGGCGTCTCGTACTCGCACCCGCTCGCGGTGATCGGCATCACGTCGCCCTCGCAGCCCGCCGCCGCGGCGGGGCTGCGCACGTTCGATCGCGTGGTCGCGGCGGGCGGTCGCCCGATCGAGCGATGGATCGATCTGCAGGCGGTGCTCGAGCGCAACCGCGGCTCGATGTTGCCCATCACGTACCTGCGCCCGCAGCGGCTCACGGACGCGCTCTCGGGCCTCGCCGATCTCGATCTCTACGAGCCGCACGTCGCGACGCTCACGCCCGAGGGCGGCTCGGGGAGCGGCATCGATCGCGCGGGGCTCGAGAGCAGCGATCTGTACGTCGCGCGTGTCGTCGCGGGCTCGGCCGAGCACCGCGCCGGGCTGCTCCCGGGGGATCGCCTGATCTCGATCGACGGCCAGCCCATCCTGCTGTGGCCGCAGTTCCTCGAGAACGTGCGCGCGCACGCGGGCGAAGAGCGCACGCTGGTCTGGAAGCGCAACGACCAGGAGATCGCGCGGCGGATCCAGCTGACCTGCGAGCGCACCGTCGAGGGCGGCGTCATCTCGTATCGCTACGGGTTCGAGCACTTCGCGCCGACGACGACGGACCCGCTGGTGCCGCACCCGGCGCCCTTCGGCTACGCGCTGCGCGAGTCGCTCAGCGCGACGTGGATGATGATCGAGCTGACCGGCGTGTCGCTGGTGCGTCTCTTCCAGGGACGCGTCTCGCCCACCGAGGTGGGCGGCCCGCTGGAGATCGCGCGTCAGGCGCAGATCGCGGCGCGCGGCGGCTCGCTCTCGTTCCTGCAGCTCATGGCGTTCATCTCGATCAACCTCGGGCTGCTCAACCTGCTGCCGATCCCGGTGCTCGACGGTGGGCACCTCTTCTTCTTCGCGGTCGAGGGCATCTCGCGCCGCCCGGTGAGCCGAAGGCTGCGCGAGCTCGCGTCGCTCACCGGGCTCGCGATGCTCGTCATCGTGATGGTGCTCGTGTTCACGAACGACGTCGCGCGGCAGTGGCCGGACATCGTGGCGGCGTTCGAAGCGCTGGAGTGATTCGGTGGTCGCGCCTGCTTCTCCTGCGCGCGTCGTGGCGACGCGCGTGCTGCACCGGATCGCCACCGAGGGCGCGTGGGCCTCGCCCGCGCTCGACGCGGAGATCGAGCGCGCCGGGCTCGACGCGCGCGACGCCGCGCTCGCGACCGAGATCGTCTACGGCACGCTGCGCACGCTGCCCTCGATCGATCGCGCGCTCGCGTCGAAGCAGACGAAGAAGGGCGAGCTCGAGCCGCTCACGCGCGCGACGCTGCGCGCGGCGCAGTACCAGCTCGCGCACCTCTCGGGGGCGCCCTCGCACGCGGTGGTCTCCGACGCGGTGTCGATCGTCCGCGCGCAGCGCGGCGAAGGGCTCTCGCGCTTCGCGAACGCGGTGCTGCGCGCCCTCGCGCGCGAGCGTCCGTCATCACCCGAGCGCGCGACGAGGCTCGAGGTCCCGAAGTGGCTCGAGGGCGAGATGACGCGCGGGCTCGGAGCCGAGCGCGCCGAGGCGTTCCTCCGCGCGCGCCCGCTCCCCCCGCCGATCGCGCTGCGCGTGGAGCTCACGCGCACGACGCGCGAGGCGCTCGCGACGCGCATCCGCGAGGCGCGCCCGAGCGGCACGGTGCGCGAGGGCGTGCTCTCTCCGCGCGCGCTGCTCGTCAGCGGGGTGGGCGATCCGCGCGCGCTGCCGGGATGGGACGAGGGGCTCTTCGCGGTGCAGGACGAGGGCTCGCAGGTCGTCGCCGCGCTGCTCGATGCGCGCGCGGGCGAGTCGATCGCGGACGCGTGCGCCGGCCGCGGCGGAAAGACCGCGCTGCTCGTGTCGCAGGTCGGCGCGAGCGGCAGCGTGACCGCGATCGATCTCCACGAGCGCAAGCTCGAGCAGATCGACGGCGAGCTCGCGCGCCTCGGCCTGCCGCGGGATCACGCGCGCATCGAGGCGCGTGATCTGTCGGTCGGCGTCGGCGGGCTCGAGCGCGCGTTCGATCGCGTGCTCGTCGACGCGCCGTGCACCGGGCTCGGCACGATCCACCGACGCCCCGAGCTGCTCCTGCGCCTCACGCCCGCCGATCCCGCGCGCATGGGCGCGCTGCAGCTCGCGATCGCGCGCAACGCCGCGAAGATGGTGAAGCCCGGCGGCGTGCTCGCGTTCGCGGTGTGCTCGCCGACGCGCGCCGAAGGGCCCGAGGTCGCGGCGCGGATGGAGCGCGAGATCCCCGGTCTCACGCGGCTCGTCGATCACGTCGAGGGCGTCCCGCTCGCGCCCGACGACGACGGCGTGTGGCGCATCGGTCCGTTCGGCATCGCGAGCGACGAAGGGCCCGACGCGTATCAGGTCGTGCGCTTCGGGATCACGTCCTGACGACGCCGCGCCCCTGGTTCTTCGCGCGGAACAGCGCTTCGTCCGCAGCGCGCAGCAGCGTGAACACCTCGTCGCCCTGCGCGGGCCCGAGCGCGACGCCCGCCGACGCGCCGACGCCGAGCCGCTCGCCCAGATGCATCACGCGCATCGCCGCGATCGCGTCGAGCACGCGCTGCGCGAGCGCCTCGATCGCCGGCAGATCCGCGCCCGGCAGCGCGACCGCGAATTCGTCGCCCCCGAGCCGGCACGCGAACGCGGGCGACACGACCGTCGCGCCGATCACGCGGCCGACCTCGGTGATCACGCGCGCGCCCACGAGGTGCCCGTGCAGGTCGTTGATCTGCTTGAGCCGATCGAGATCGATCACCGCGAGCCCGATCGCCGGGCCTGCGTTCGCGCGCGCTGCGTCGAGCCGCGCGCCCACCTCGAGCTCGAGCTTGCGGCGCGACATCAGCCCGGTGAGATCGTCGCGCCAGAGGCGCTCCTCGACCGCCGCGTCGAACGCCTGCTCCACCGCGCCGTGCAGCTCGAAGCGCAGCACGGTCGCGCCGATCTGGATGCGATCCGCGGCCGACAAGAGCAGCTTCGCCACGCGCATCCCGTCGACCTCGACGCCGTGCTGACCGAGGTCGACGACGCTCCAGCCGTCGGGCCCGGGCTCGATGCGCGCGTGCCGCCACGCGATGCCGGGATCGCGCAGCGGGAGATCACACGACGGGTCGCGGCCGATCTCGATCGCGGTCTCGTCGAGCGCGAGGCGATGACCGATCTGCGGCCCGTTGAGCACGACCAGCACCGGCCTCGGTGCCGCCCCGTCCGTGCCGTTCCGGGGTGCGCCATCGACGTCGGTCTCGGGCAGCGTCGCCCGACCTCGCGGCGGCAAGCTCACGGGCCGATCCTAGCAGGTCGCCTTCTCGCGCGACGCTTTCGTTCGGCGCGCGACACGCGCCCGACGCTGGCGGGACGGCACCGCGCGCCCCAGGATCGCCGGCTCCCGATGCACGACCCGCTCGCCGCACATCGCGCGCTCGTCGCGAAGGTCGACACGTTCGAGGCCGCGGTGCGCGCGCGCCGTGACGCGTCGATGGCGTGCCGCGCGGGCTGCAGCGCGTGCTGCCACACCGAGCTCTCGGTGTGCGACGTCGAGGCCGCGCTCGTGCGCGACGGTCTCGCCGTGCTCGACGCCGCCGGACGCGCGCGCGTCGCCTCGCGCGCCGACGTGCACGACGGTCGCTGCGTGATGCTCGACGACGAGGGTCGCTGCGCGATCTACGACGCACGTCCGCTGGTGTGCCGCACCCAGGGCCTGCCGCTGCGCTACCCCGACGGCGTGATCCCCGAGGCGGCGATCATGGCGCGCGGCAAGGGCCCGCGCGGCGGCGCGCTCACCTGGTGCCCGCTGAACTTCCAGGGCGAGGATCACGCACCGCGCGCCGAGGACGTGCTCGACGCGGAGCGCGTCGACGCGATGCTCGCGCTCTCGAACCGCGAGCACGTCGCACACACCGGAGGCGACCCGACGCGGCGCACGTCGCTGCGCGCGCTCGCGCGCGAGATCACGGCCGAATTGAACGAGGGAAACGCACTGTGCTAGCGTGCCGGCCCCGATGCGGATGGGCTCCGAGGAAGGCAGCGTGATGGCGAGCGAGGGCGATGCGGCACCTTCTTCCGGCCGCGCCCAGATGAGCGCCCCCCGCGCCGGAGCTGCGCGCGCCGAGCTCACGCTGCGCGACGGAGCGCGCGTCGCGATCGAGGTGCTCGACCACGACGACGCGGACCGCCTCGCGAACCGCGGGCTCGCGGCGGCGACCACGGAGATCGAGCGCGCGCTCGGTCACCGCGAGGAGCCGGTCACGCACCACCCGAAGATCGTCGGGCGCAGCGCGCCGATGCTCGCGCTCTTCCGCATGCTCGAGCGCATCCGGAACAGCGACGCGACGGTGCTCGTGCTCGGCGAGAACGGCACCGGCAAGGAGCTCGTCGCGCGCTCGATCCACGATCAGAGCCGCCGCGGCAACAAGCCCTTCGTCGCGACGAACTGCAGCGCGTTCAACGACAACCTGCTCGAGAGCGAGCTCTTCGGACACAAGCGCGGCGCGTTCACCGGCGCGGTGAACGACAAGCCGGGCCTCTTCGAGGTCGCGAACGGCGGCACGTTCTTCATGGACGAGGTCGGCGACATGTCGCCGGGCATGCAGGTGAAGCTCCTGCGCGTCCTCCAGGAGGGCGTGTTCATGCCCGTCGGCGGCACCGAGCCCAAGCACGTCGACGTGCGCATCATCGCGGCGACGAACCGCGATCTCGCGTCGATGGTGCGCCAGGGCACGTTCCGCGAGGACCTCTACTACCGCCTCCACGTCGTGTCGGTGCGCGTGCCGCCGCTGCGCGAGCGTCGCGACGACGTGCCGGTGCTCGTCACGCACTTCCTCACGAAGCTCGGCAAGCGCGACAAGCGCGAGAAGCTGCTCACGCCGCGCACCCTCGAGCGCCTCGTCGCGCACGAGTGGCCGGGCAACGTGCGCGAGCTCGAGAACGAGATGGAGCGCCTCTGGGTGCTCTCGGGCGACGACCGCGTCATCGACGAGGATCTGCTCAGCCCCGCGATCGGCAAGCGCCGCGCGCCCGTCGCGCCGCCGCCCAGCGCGGAGCCCACGACGCAGATCGCGACGAGCGCCGAGCCGGTGAGCGCCGGCCCGCCGCCCTCGCTGCCCGACGCGGTCGAGACGCTCGAGCGCCGCATGATCACCGAGGAGCTGCGCCGCGCGCGCGGCAACAAGACGAAGGCCGCGGAGGCGCTCGGCATCAGCCGCCGCAACCTGATCCGCAAGGTGCAGGCATACGGGCTCGAGGACGCGGGCAAGTCCCGCCCCGGCCCGCGCCCCTGAACGACGGAGAGGCGCTCGCCCGTGAACGCGCTCGTCCTCATCGCAGAGCCGGATCCCTTCAACCTCCGGCTCCTGCAGGAGGTCTGCGAGGCCGCGGGCCACGAGGTCGTCACCGCGCTCGAAGGCGGCGCCGCGCTCGATCTCGTCGCGCGCAAGCGCCCCGATCTCGCGCTGATCGACGTCGGCCTGCCGATGCACGCGCCGCTGCCGACGCCGGTCGTGCCCGGCGACGATTCGCTCGGTGGGCTCGAGGTGCTCCGCGTGCTGAAGGCGGATCCCGAGCTCAAGGCGATCCCGGTGCTCGTCACCACGCCCGCCGACGACGTCGAGAGCCGTCGCGCGTCGATCGTGCTCGGCGCCGAGGACTACGTCGCGCGCCCGTATCGCGTGTTCGAGATCCAGCAGCGCATCCGCAACGCGCTGCGGCGCGTGATCGCCGAGCGCCGTCTGCTCTCGCTCGGCGACGAGGAGCTGCTCGATCCGCTGACGCGCGCCGGCAGCGCGGCGCAGATGCAGATCAGCATCGAGTACGAGATGACGCGCGCGGTGCGCTACGGACATCCGCTCTCGTGCGTGAGCCTGCGCGTCGCGGGGCTCGGTCGCGTCATCGCGGAGCACGGGCGCGAGGCGGGCGACGGCGTGCTCGTGCAGCTCACGCAAGGCGTGCGCGGGTGCATCCGGGCGATCGATCACCTGTTCCGCGCGGATCGCGACGAGCTCGTCGTGCTGCTTCCCGAGACGAGCGCGGGCGACGCGAAGACCGTCGTGCGCCGGCTGCGCGAGCGCGAAGAGAGCGGCGGGCTCGCGGGCGCGGCGACCGGCGCGCCGCTCGGGCTCGAGATCGGCGTCGCGGGGCGGCCCGAGTCGCGCGCGACCGACGGCCCCGCGCTCCTCGCCGCCGCGCGGTCGAGCCGGCGTCCGCTCGCGAAGGTCTGACGGGCTACGGAGCTCGTCGCGCGCTCACGGGCACGTGAGCCCCATCCCCGCGAGCTGCTCGCGCACGCTCGAGATCGCCGGGTGATCGGGTGCGATCTGGCAGAAGCGCTGGTAGTCGCGGATCGCGTCGGCGCGCCGCCCGGCGCGCAGCTCGCAGTCGGCGCGGCGCTTGATCGCGAAGGGCGTCGCGCCGCGACCGATCAGCTCGTCGAGGATCGTGACGCAGAGGTTCGGATCACCCTCGGCGAGCGCGCGCGACGCGAGCTCGAGCGGATCGAGCACCGTCGGCTGCTCGGGCTCGGGCTCGGCGGGCTCGGGCTCCGCCGTCGCAGCACGCTCGCGACGCGCGCGACGCGACGTCGGGCGCGCGACCTCTTCGTCCTCCGGCACGTCGGGCGCGACGGGGAGCTCGCTCGCCTCCGGCTCGGGCGCTGCGGGCACAGCGGGCACGTCGGGCGCGGGCGTCGTCGGGCTCGGCGCGGGCGCGCTCGTCGTCGACGTCGTCGACGGAGCGGGCGGAGGCGGCGCCGACTCCGGCGTGCGCATGTAGTGGAGCGCCGCGACCGCGAGCGCCGCGCTGATCGCGCCCGCGAGCAGGCCCGCGACGATCAGCAGCACGCGCCCCAGCATCGGGCTCGACGGCGGCGGCGCGGGCGCGGGCGCGTCCCACCCGCTCGAGCTCGCGGGCGAGGGCGCCTGCTCGCGCCACGAGTCCGACGCGCCGCGCTGCGCTCGCGGCTCGCTCGGCGCGACCTCGGGCCGCGCCGCCGCCGGCGGCGGCACCGGCGCATCCGCGCTCGCCATCACCAGCGTCGCGGGCGCGGCTTTCGGAGGGCTCGGCAGCGACGCGCGCAGCTCCGTCTCGTCGATCACGCCGAACGCGCTGAACGTGCCCGGTCGCAGCGCGTCCGACGACGCACCGGCGCGCGGCGCCGGGCTCGGCACCATCGCGCTCGCGGGCGCGGGATGCGCGGGCTGCGGCGGCGGAGGCACGCTCCCTCCGCCCACGAGCCCGGCCCCGCCGAGCGCCTGCGTGCGCAGCACCTTCTTCGGCAGCGCGCGCGCCCGCGACGTCGCGCCCGCCGCGTCGAGGAACGCGTCGGCGAGATCGGTCGCGCTCGCCCAGCGCGCTTCTCTCGCGCGCGCCATCGCGCGCATCACCACCGCCTCGATCGCCGCCGTGAGATCGGGACGCAGCGAGCGCAGCGGCGCGACCTTCCCGTGCAGGATCGCGACGATCAGATCCGTCGGCGTCGACGCGAGGAACGGCGGCTTCGCCGCCATCGCCTCGTAGAGGATCACGCCCAGCGCGTAGACGTCGGCGCGCGCATCGATGTCGGGCTCCGCGCCGAGCTGCTCGGGCGACATGTAGCGCGGCGTCCCGAGCACCTCGCCCGTGTACGTCAGGCGATCGCCCCCGAACACCTTCGAGATGCCGAAGTCGAGCAGCTTCACCTGCGGCTCGCCCGCGGCGCCGCTCGCGAGCGGCACGAGGAACACGTTGTCCGGCTTGAGGTCGCGATGGACGATGCCCTTCGCGTGCGCCGCCGCCAGCGCCGCGCACGTGCCCGCGACGACCGGCGCGAGCTCGAGCGGCTGCATCGGCCCGCGCCGCATGCGGGCTCCGAGCGTCTCGCCCTCGAGCAGCTCCATGGCGACGAACACCGCGTCGTTGTCGAGCTGCCCGTACGTCTCGACGCGCACGATCGCGGGGTGCGAGAGCGCGCTCAGCACCTCGCCCTCGCGCTTCAGGCGCTGCATCGCCTCGGCGCTCGCCGCGATCTGCGGTCGCAGCAGCTTCAGCGCGACCGGGCGCTGCGTCGCGAGATCCTGCGCGCGCCACACGTCCGCCATGCCGCCCGATCCGAGCGGCAGCTCGAGGCGGAATCGGCCCGCGACCACCGCGCCCGGCGCGACGTTCACCACGGGGCCTTCGCGCGAGCGGGACGGACGTTCATCGACGAGCCGACATGATCGAAGCGACGCCCCACGCCGTCAACCGTGATGCGCCGAGCGCGCGCGCCCGGGCGAGCACCACGCGGTGCCGCCCGGGCGCGTCCCATCAGCCGCGGCGGCGCCGCATCGCGACCACGAGCCCGATCGCGGCGAGCAGCGCGATCGCGGCCGTTCCGTCGCGTCGACCCCGCGCGCCCGCAGCGCGGCAGTCGCAGCCGTCGTCGTCGCCGTCGGCGGGCCCACCGCCATCGGCTGCGCCTCCGTCGCGACGGCCCGCGTCGGTGCCCACCGCCGCGTCGTCGGTCACCGCCGCGTCCTCGTCGGTCGCCGCGTCGAGCGGGCCGGCGTCGCACGTGTCGTCGGGCGTGCCCACGCACATCCCCTCGGCGTCGCACGCGTCGCCGGTGGTGCAGCCGTTCCCGTCGTCGCACGCGACGCCCGCGGCGACCGGCTCGCTGGTGCAGCCCGTCGCGGCGTCACACGCGTTCGTCGTGCAGGGGTTCGCGTCCTCGCAGTCGAGCGGCGTCGCGTCGGCGCACGCGCCCGAGGCGTCGCACGTCTCCGCGCCGTCGCACACGTCCTCGTCCGCGCAGCTCGTGCCCGCTGCCGCGGGCGGGTTCGTGCACGCGCCCGTCGCCGCCGTGCACACGTCTTCGGTGCAGGGGTCGTCGTCGCTGCAGTCGACCGGCGTGCCCGTCGCGCACGCGCCCGCGGCGTCGCACGTCTCCGCGCCGTCGCAGAGATCGTCGTCGGCGCACGCCGTCCCCGCCGCGACCGGATCGTTCGCGCAGCCCGTCGCCGCGTCGCACGAGTCGGCGGTGCACGGGTTCGCGTCGTCGCAGTCGAGCGGCATCGCCGCCGCGAGGCAGTTCCCCGTCGCGTCGCAGGTCTCCTCGCCGTCGCAGAGATCCTCGTCGGGGCACGCCGTGCCCGCCGCCCTCACCTCGCAGGTGAAGAGCGCCGCGCACTCGTAGCAGCCCCCGCACGACGCGGGCTCCGCGCGATCACACGCGCCGACCAGCGCCGAGAAGTCCGCGTCGGCGTTGTCGGTGTCGCGCGTCGCGGGACCGCGGATCGCCACCTGGCCTTCGGCGGGCGCCGGGTCGAGCGCGGTCACGCCGAGCGCGCTCGACGTGCCCCACGTGACGACGTCGACGATCGTGTCGCGCGCGTCGACGATCAGGATCTCGTCCCCGCCGTTGCCGAGCCCCGCCTGTCCCGGCGTGCCGGTGAACCACGCGAGATAGGGCGTGAGCTCGGGGACCGCCGGATCGCTCGCCTCGAGCTCGTAGTCCGGCGACGCACCGAAGCTCATCGCGAACACCATCGCGCGCCGCGCGATGACGATCGTGTCCCCCGCCGCGATCATCGCGCCCGCCGGGAACGCCAGCATCCCCTCGGCGCCGGCGCCCGGGCGGATCGTCTCCTCGTCGCCGACCTTCACGCCCTCGAGCGAGAGCCCCGACGCGGTCTGGTTGTGGATCGCGAACCACTCGTCGGGCTCCGCCGAGCCCGCCGTGTTCGGCGCGATGCGCGCGACGAGCAGCGGCGCGATCACCTCGCCGCTCGTCGTGTCGAAGAACACGTCGACGTGATGATCGACGTCGCCGTCCATCACGTCGTCCCACGTGTTCCCCGCGCGCCCCGGCCCGCCGTAGTTCGTCAGCGCGTCGAGCGCGTTCGAGATCGACGGATCGCCCACCGCGCGCGTGTTGCCGTTGCTCGCGTCCTCGCGGAACGTCGCGACCGTCAGGCGCATCACCGCGGGCGGCCCGGTGCGCGAGAGCGCGGCCCACGGGATCGAGATCTCCATCGCGCCGGTCGCCGCCTGCGCGATCGTCCCGGTGCCGACCTGCGCGAACGCCGTGCTCAGCACGCGCACGCTCGGAGCGCCGCCGGTGTGCTGCGTCTGGACCAGGAATTCCCACTCCGCGTCGGCCGGGACCGTCGTGTCCGCGAACCCGCCGAGGTTCGCCTCGCCGCTGCCGCTCGTGCGATCGAGGTCGATCGCGATCTGCACCTGCGCGGGATCCCCGCCGATCGGCCTCGGCCCGAGCACCACGAGGAAGTGCAGCCCGCTCGCCGAGCTCGTCACCGCGAACCGCTGCAGATCCGCCGCGAGCTCGGGCCCCGGCGCCGACAGATCGGTGCGCGTGTCGCCCGCCGCGTCGCTCCACACGAGCTCGCCGGTCGGATCGATCGTGCGCACCACGAGCGCGACGTTCGTCGGGACCGTGCGCGACGACCACTCCGCCGGGCTGCCGTCGACCATCACGTCGTGGGCGCGCGCGGCCGCGGGGATCGCGGCCATCGCCGCGAGGATCGAGACGAAGCACGAGCAATCTCTGGCTCTCACGCAAGACCTCCCCGTGGGGCCTTCGCGAAGAGCGACGCGCGCCGTGATCGCGCGCCTACTTCGCCTCGCCCCAGCTCCGCCCGACGCCGATCTCCACCACCAGTGGAGCCCGCAGCTCGGACCACGGGCGCTGCATCTCGCCACGGATGACCTCGCTCGCAAGCTCCACCTCCGCGGGCGGCGCCTCGAACACGAGCTCGTCGTGCACCTGCAGCAGCATGCGCGTCCTCGGCGCGACCTCGGGCAGTCGCCGCGCGATCGCGAGCATCGCGAGCTTGCAGAGGTCCGCCGCCGAGCCCTGGATCGGCGTGTTCGCCGCGATGCGCTCGCCGGTCGCGCGATCCGTCGAGTTCAGGCTCGACAGCTCCGGGATGTAGCGGCGCCGACCGAGCAGCGTCTCGACGTAGCCGGTCTCGTGCGCCCTCGCGATGGTGCGATCGAGCCACGCGCGCACGCCCGCGTAGTGCTCGAAGTACTGCTCGATGTAGCGCTGCGCGTCCTTGCGCGGGATGCCGAGGATCTGGCCGAGCGCGGTCGCGCCCTGCCCGTAGATCGTCGCGAAGTTCACCGTCTTGCCGGTGTTGCGCTGCTCGGGCGTGACGTCCTCGGGCGCGACCGAGAAGAGCAGCGACGCGGTGCGGCGATGCAGGTCGAGGTTCTCGCGGAACGCCTCGAGCAGCCGCGCGTCGTCCGAGAAGTGCGCGAGCACGCGCAGCTCGATCTGGCTCCAGTCCGCGGCGATCAGCACCGTGCCTTCGGGCGCGACGAACGCCTTGCGGATGCGCTTGCCCTCGGGCGTGCGCACCGGCGTGCGCTGCAGATCGGGATCGGTCGTGATGAGCCGCCCCGACACGCCGGTCGTCTGCAGGAAGCTCGCGTGCACGCGCCCCGTCTCGGGCGACACCGCCTCGCGCAGCACGTCGGTGTACGTGTTGATCAGCTTCGCGAGCTCGCGCTGCTGGAGGATCAGCTGCGCGATCTCGTGCTTCGGCGCGAGCCGCTCGAGCACCTCGGCGTCGGTGCTGTACCCGGTCTTCGTCTTCTTCACGACGGGCAGCTTCAGCTCCTCGAAGAGCACGTCCGCGAGCTGCTTCGTCGAGCCGATGTTGAACTCGCGACCCGCGAGCGCGTAGATGCGCTGCTCGATCTCGGCCTTGCGCGCCTTGAACTCCTCGCTCATCGCGCCGAGGTCGTCCTGGTCGACGCGGATGCCCGCGATCTCCATCGACGCGAGCACGCTCGAGAGCGGGCGCTCCACGCCGTCGTACACGCCGCGTTGTCCTTCTTTCTCGAGCCGCTCGCGCAGCACCGGCGCGAGCGCGAGCACCACGTCGGCGAGCTGTCCCGCCCACGACGCGGCTTCCTCGCAGGTCGCCTCGCTCGGCTTGCGCTCCTTCTGCCCGCTGCCGACCAGCGACTTCAGCGGCGGCACGCCGCGCTGCACGTACTCCTTCGCGACCTGATCGAGCCGGTGCGGGATGCACTTGTTCGGCTCGACGAGGAACGACGCGAGCATCGTGTCGAACACGTCGCCGCGCAGCGTGATGTCGTCCTCGCTCGGACCAAACGCGCGGCGCAGCAGGATCTCGAGCTGCTTCGCGTCGTGCACCGCCTTGGGGCGCGACGCGTCCTCGAAGAACGCGCGCACCAGCGCGAGCCCTTCGTCGCCGAGGCAGTCGCCCTGCCCGGTCAGCGGCAGATAGAACGGATCGCCCGCGGTCGCGCCGAACGCGATGCCCACGAGATCGCCGCGCACGACGTGCGCGATCGGCTCGAACACCGGCACCACCGCGACGTCCCGATCGCGCGGCAGCGCGTCCATCGCGGCGCGCGCCGCGTCGATCGTCCCGAGGCAGCGCACCGCGCTCGTCGTGGTGTCGCTCGCGCGCGCCTCGTCGCCGCCCGAGAGCAGCGAGTAGAACTCGAGCTCGCGGTAGAGCGCGTCGAGCTCGGTGCGATCGGGCGGCGCGATGATCAGCGCGTCGAGCGACACGTCGAGCGGCACGTCGGGATCGATCGTCGCGAGCTCGCGATAGAGCTTCACCTCCTCGGCGTGCTCGATCAGCGCGGCCTTCTGCTTGCCCTTCAGCTGCTCGACGTTCGCGAGGATCCCGTCGAGCGACCCGTAGGTCTCGAGCAGCGTCGCCGCGCCCTTCTGACCGATCCCGGGCACGCCCGGGATGTTGTCGACGTTGTCGCCCATCAGCGCGAGCAGGTCGGGGATGCGCTGCGGGGGCACGCCCCACTTCTTCCGCACGAGCTCGGCGTCGTAGACGACGTCCTTCATCGTGTCCTGCATGCGGATCCCGTCGCGCACCATCTGGGCGAGGTCCTTGTCGCCCGCGACGATCACGACCTCCATGCCCATCTCGAGCCCGCGCTTCGCGAGCGT
This sequence comes from Sandaracinus amylolyticus, assembly GCF_000737325.1. Classification (NCBI taxonomy): domain Bacteria; kingdom Pseudomonadati; phylum Myxococcota; order Polyangiales; family Sandaracinaceae; genus Sandaracinus; species Sandaracinus amylolyticus. The sequence continues at coordinate 2,912,283 of NZ_CP011125.1, read as the reverse complement.
CGCGATGACGTCGTCGGCCTCGTAGCCGGGCACGCGCAGCATCGGGAAGTGGTTCGCGGAGACGACGCGATCGATCCACGCCAGCTGCTCGCGCAGCTCGCCCGCGATCGGCGGACGCTGCGCCTTGTACTGGGGGAACTTCTCCTCGCGCACCGTCGCGCCGGGCGCGTCGAACACCACGGCGCCGCGATCGGGCATGCGTCCCGAGAAGAGCTTCCGGAACATCGTCGCGAACCCGAAGGTCGCGTTGGTGTGGAGCCCGGTGCGCGTCGCGAGATTGGACGGGAGGCCGAAGAAGGCGCGGAAGACGAGCCAGCTGCCGTCGACGAGGACGAGGCGTTCTGTACGAGCCATTTGAGGCGCGAGTGTAGTCGAGTGGAGGGGGCCGAGGCCGCGCGCGGAGGAGGCTTCGGCAGGGGCGCGGTGCGGGGGTCCGTGCTCGGGCAGTCCTCGAGGATCGCGTGCGGTGCGCGATGAGGTAGCTGGCGAGGTGGTGTCGTGCGCGCGAGCGCTGCGCGCTCGCGTGCACTGTCTCGCGCTGCGCTCTGGATGGCGGGTGGGCCTCTGCGGAATCTGCGCGCGGACCCCCGCACCGCGCCCCGGCTGGTGAGGCTTCGGCCGCGCGGGGAGGGAGAGCGCGCCTTCTTTCTTTGGTGGGCGAAGAGCGAGACGCACGAGCCCGCTCTGCGGGCTCGTACGTCTCGCGGACCGGCTCGCGCTTCGCGCATCGCGCCGGATCGTTCGGGCTCGCGCTTCGCGCATCGCGCCGGATCGCTCGGCTTGCGCTTCGCGCTCCGCGCGATGCCGCGCGCTACCCGCCATCGCCGCCGCACCCGCCGCCGCACCCGCCGTCGCCGCCGCACCCGCCGTCGCCGCCGCACCCGCCGTCGCCGCCGCACCCGCCGTCGCCGCCGCACCCGCCGTCGCACGCTCACGCTCACGCTCACGCGCACGCTCACGCTCACGCGCACGCTCACGCTCACGCGCACGCTCACTCGCCTCAGCGCGGCGCCCGGATCGCCAGTCCCTTCTCCACGATCTCCACCTCGACCGGCGTCATCCCGATCACGTCGCCATCGACCAGCACGTGCTGCGGCGGGTCCGCGACGATCCTCGCCTTCCGGCATCGCGCCCATCCCACGTGCGGCCCCGTCGCCTCCGCGCCGACGATCGTCGACGCCACCAGCTCGATGCCCGCGGCCACCGCGCCGAGCGCGGTCTCGGCGCTCACCAGCGTCAGGTCGAGCCAGCCGTCGTCGGCGACCAGCTCGGGCGCGCCGCGCGCGAAGATCGTCTCGGGCGGCGCGATGTTCGCGACCGTCAGCGCCATCGCGCGCAGGCTCGCGCTGCCGAGCTCGGTCTCGATGCGCGCGTCGAAGCTCTCGAACTCGCCGAGGTGCGCGAGGCCGCGCATCACGTACGCGAGCTTGCCGAGCGCGCTCTTGGCCTCGCTGCTCGTCGACTCGATCGTGTTCGCGTGGAAGCCGATCGACGCGAGCAGCACCATCGCGTGCTCGCCCACGCGCGCCGCGTCGATCCACCGCGGCGCGCCGCTCGCGATCACCTCGCACGCGCCCTCGACGTCGGTCGGCAGTCCGAGCGCGCGCGCGATCGAGTTGCTGGTCCCGCACGGCACGATCGCGAGCTCGGCGCGCGTCCCGAGCACCGCGCTCGCGCAGCTCGAGACCGTCCCGTCTCCGCCCGCCGCGACGATCACGTCCACGCCGCGCGCGATCGCCTCGCGCGCGGCGGGCGTGGCCGACGCGCCCTCCTCCAGCTCGTGGATCTCGAGCTCGAGCGCGCGCCCGAGCAGCGACACGATCTCCTCGCGACGCGCGTCGTCCTGCGCGCCGGCGCGTGCGTTCCAGACCAAGAGGCCGCGCTGCATGCATCCCGGCACATAGTCACGGAAGGCACGGCGCATGCGGCAGCGGCTCGACGTCGCGCCGCAGCTCCTCCGCCGTCGGCAGCTCGTCGCAGGCCGGCATGCCGTACCCCGGCACCATGGGACAATCCTCGCGCGTGAGCGCCACGCTCGGCGCGACGTACTCGAGCTCCGGCCCCTCGGGCGCGCGCAGCCGCCGCGGCCCGAAGCTGCGCCCCTCGAAGCGCTCGGGCATCGCGACGCCGAGCGCCTCGAGCACGGTCGGCGCGAGGTCGCGCGTGCTCACCACGTCGTCGCTCGCGGGCGGCCGCGCCGGACCGACGAAGAGCAGCGGCACGTCGAGCAGCTCCTCGTGCTCTTCATTCAGCAGGACGCCGGTGCCCAGGAGCCCTCCCTCACCCAGCAGCGCGCCGTGGTCCGCGGTGATCACCACCAGCGTCGAGGCGCCCAGGCCCAGCGCGTCGAGCTGCTCGAAGAACCGCGCGAGCGCCGCGTCCACCGCACGCACGGCCTCCGCGTAGCGCGCCCGCAGCGTGGCGATCTCGGCCTCGATCGGCGGCCGGCCGCGCTCGAGGACCGACGACGCGAGCTCGACGACCGCGCGGTACGGATCGATCAGCTGCGCGTGCACGAAGAAGCGCCGCGTGGTGTGCAGGGCCATCCACGCCAGCGCGTCGTCGAGCACGCGATCCGCGGCGACCGACCCGCCGGCGCGCACGTAGTTGACGTGGCGGTCCCAGCCCTGATCGAAGCCGAAGGGATCGGACAGCAACCCGTTCGAGATGAAGCTCGCCGTCTCGAAGCCCTCGCAGCGCAGCACCTCGGGCAGGGTCCACGCCGCCGGTGACAAGGTCGCCGAGACGTCGGTCAGGTGGTGCCGGTCGGGGTCGAGCGAGGTCAGCATCGACGCGACCGCGGGCATGCACCACGTCGCGGCGCTGCGCGCGCGGAACACCGTGCCGCGCTCGGCGAGCCGCGCGAAGGTCGGCGTCTCGCGAGGATCGGCGACCGTGTCGGCGCGCAGCGAGTCGACCACGATCCACACGACGTTCTCGGCGCGCGTCGCTTCGCGCGGCGGCGGTGGAAGCGCGCGCATCGGCTCGTGCACCTGCTCCCCGCATGCGGCGAGCATCGCGGCGACGAGCACGAGCCGGATGCGCGCGGTGATCACTTCTTCTTCTTGCGCGGCGGTGCCTCCACTTCGAAGAGCGCGGCGTGCAGACCGGGCGCGCCGTCGTCCTCCGCGCTCTTGGCCCCGCGCTTCACCGCGCTGAACGCCTTCTCCCAGCGGGTGCCGATCGCGTCGCGCGCCGCGATCGCCGACGCCTTCGCGCGCTCCAACCCCGTCAGCGGCGCGATGGCCGCGAGCACCTTCTCCGCCGCCGCGCGCGCCGCAGCCGCGGCCTTCTTCACCCGCGCGTCGGGGTGCTTCGCGCACTTCCCGGCGAGCGCGATCACCGCGCGCGCCTGCTTCTCCTGGGGCAGCTTCGCCAGCGCCGCCGGCGTCAGGTCGGAGTAGCCCTGGAACGGCTTCGCGCGCGGCGCGCCCGCGCCCACCAGCGCGCTCGCGAGCGCCTCGACGCCGGCGTCCTGCGCGTCGTCGGCCTCGCCCACCTTGCGCTCCTGCGCGGTGTGCGAGGCGATCGCCTTCTGCGCTCCCGCGTGCGCCTTCGAGAGCTCGCGCTGCAGCTTCGCGAACGCGTCGAGGCGCTTCTTGACCGGCGTCGTCGGCGTCGCCTTGGCGCGGTCGAGAAGCAAGTCGCCCGCCTTCACACGCTGTCCGGGTGAGTCTCCACTCTGAAGTGTCGCCATCTGATCGTGTCCTCCGAGCCCGGGAGGGAACCACGAGCGCGCGAGGCGGCGCAACGACGGGGCTGGACGTTGCGACGCGCCCGCGCCGGCGTGAGCGTGGGCCGGAGCGTGAGCGTGCGCCGGAGCGTGAGCGTGCGCCGGAGCGTGAGCGTGCGCCGGAGCGTGCGCGTGCGCCGGAGCGTGCGCGTGCGCGGGAGCGTGGGCCGGAGCGTGAGCGTGAGCGTGGGCGGGAGCGTGGGCGGGAGCGTGGGCGGGAGCGCGGGCGGGAGCGTGCGCGTGCGCGGGAGCGTGGGCCGGAGCGTGGGCCGGAGCGGGAGCGTGAGGGTGTCGCGGAGCGGCAGCGGCAGCAGGAGCGGGAGCGGGAGCGAGCGCGCCGCACCGCGCCGCGGAAATGGCCCACCGGAACGTCCGGCGCCGCACCGCGCCGCGGAAATGGCCCACCGGAACGTCCGGCGCCGCACCGCGCCGCGGAAATGGCCCACCGGAACGTTCGGCGCGGCAGCGCGGCGCGGAAATGGCCCACCGGAACGTCCGGCGCGGCACCGCGCCGCGGAAATGGCCCACCGGAACGTCCGGCGCCGCACCGCGCCGCGGAAATGGCCCACCGGAACGTCCGGCGCCGCAGCGCCGCGCGGAAATGGCCCGCCGGAACGTCCGGCGCGGCGGCGCCGCGTGGAACTGGCGCACCGATCACCCGAGGTGCGGCGCGGCGGGCGTCGCGTCCGACGCCCGCCGCGCTCGTCTCACCGCGGTCCGCGCGCGACGCGCACGGTCACGCCGACCACGTGGCTCAGCTCCGCGCGCAGGCTCGGATCCACGTCGCGCACGTATCCGAGGTCTTCAGCGCAATCGAGGCAACCGAGCACCTCGTTCGCGCTGCCCGCGGCGTTCCAGTAGCGGGCGTTTCGGTTCCGCCCCTGCGACTGCGATCCTTCGCGCAGGTTGAGCAGCACCGACGTCGCGGCGCGTCGCATCTGTCGCGCGAGATCTCCGTCGTGCTTCTCGATCAGGCTCGCAATCGCGCCGATCCGCCGGAGTGCCTGTCGTGCGACCGTGTAGACCTTCAGCATCGTGACCTCCTCGCCCGTTCGGGCGCCCCACCCCCGCCACGGCGCGCAGGGCGGGTCGGGGACGCGGAGCGAGGACGAGCTCCGCTCGCCCGCAGCGCAGCGCCGCGCGGAGCAGCGCGCAGCCACGCGCAGCGCAGCGAGCATGGCGAGCACTGCGAGCACGGCGGTCGCGGAGCGACCGTCCTCGACGCGTCCGAGCACCGCGGCAAGCTGAGGATCCCGAGCGGCTCTCTCCCGCGCGCGTCGGAGGCGGCAGATCGCTCACGCCCACGCGACACGCTCACGCTCACGCCCACGCTCACGCGACACGCTCACGCTCACGCTCACGCGACACGCTCACGCTCACGCTCACGCTCACGCCCACGCTCACGCTCACGCTCACGCCCCCACGCCGACACGCTCACCCCGGCCCCGCCGCCCCCGCCCCCACCCGCGCCCGCACGCTCGCGAGCCACCCCGCGATCCTCCTCCGCGCCGCGATCCCCAGCCCAGCCACGAACATCCCCGACATCCCGACCGGCCCCCACGCGCTCGTCTCGAGCCACCCCAGCGCGACCGCCAACACCGCTGCGCCCAACACCGCGCTCGCCGCCAGCGCAGCCACGCCGCGCCTCGTCGTCGTCGCGCGCTGCGCGCTCGCGGCCACCCGATACGTCGCGAGCTCCACCATCCCCGCCTCGCCCTGCTCGGGCACCACGATCACGCCGCTCCGCGCCATCACGACGCCCAGCAGCCCGACCCACACGAGCAGCGCGCCGACGATCCCGAGCAGCCACCCGAGCGCGACGCCCGCGCCCGACGCGTACGCGATCGACACGCTCGGCGCGCGCCCTTCGCGCTCGACGAACAGCCCCTCGAGCACGATGCGCTCGCCGCCCTGCATCGCGATCCCGTGCACGAACGGCGCCTCGCCGACCGCCGGCTCGCGCGAGCGCACCGCGAGCTCGCTCGAGGGCGCGCTCCACCGCGCTCCGTCGGGCAGCAGCACCTCCCACCGCGTGCGCGCCGCGATCGCCTCGGGGCGCGCCAGCGGCAGCGCGAGGCGACCCAGCGCGCCGAGCCGCGCGATCGGCGTCGCGTAGACGATCTCCACCGGGAACGCGCCCTCCGCGCGCACCACGCCGATCATCAACACGTCGCCCGCGATCGCCGGCGTCTCGGCGCGGCCTCCGACCCGCGCCGACCACAGCTCGGATCCCGCGGGCAGCGCGACGCGCAGGAACTGCTCGCGCTCGTTGCGCACCATCCACGTCGCGACCGTCACCGCGAGCCCGTCGCTCGTGACCAGCGTGCGGTAGGTCGCGTCGTCGATCGCGGCCTCGCGCAGCTCGGCGCGGCGATGACGCGCGACGCGCAGCGCGAGGCGCGGCGCCGGCGACGCGTGGGCCCATCGATACGCGAGCAGCACCGGGCTCTCGCTGCGCACCACGAGCTCCTCGGGCAGCTCCGAGACCTCGACCGGCGAGAGCCCCTCGGCGCGCGCGGGCTCGACCTCGACCGCGGCGGTCGCCTCGATCGCGACGCGGCCCTGCTCGACGTCGGCGCCCTCGACGTGCGCCATCGGCGCGTCGAGCTCGGTCTCGCCCGCGGCGACGATGCGCTCCCAGCGCAGCTCGACGTGCACGTCGCCCTCCATCTCCTGGGTGAACGAGAGCCGCACCCGCGAGCCCTCGAGGCGGTGCTCGCGCAGCGAGGGCGCGACGACGTCGAGCAGGCTCGCCCCCTCGGGCAGCGCGACGACGAGCTCGGAGAGGCTGCCCGACTTCACGCGCACGTCGATCGCGGCCCACGCGGTCGTCGACGCGTCGCCGAGCGAGACCAGCGCGTCGAGGCGCGCGTCGAAGCGCGCGGCCTCGCGGGGGCGCGTCGCGGTGGTGGCGCGCAGCGCGGGCGGGGCGTCGGACCACCGGAACACGTGCGCGATCGTCGCGTCGATGCGGGCGCGGATCGCGGCGGGGAGCTGGTTCTCGCCGACCCGCACGAGGCCCTCCTCGGAGGCGGGCTCGAGCACGAGGTCGCGCGTCGCGAGCAGCGCCGCGAGCCCGCGCTGGCGCCGCACGCCGCGCGCCTCGAGCAGCGGCACCTCGAAGGGCCCGGCGCGACCGAGCAGCACCTCGTAGTCGATCTCGAGCGCGACGACGTCCTGCGCCAGCGTCGGTCCGAACGCGCGATCGAGGAACACGGTGAGCACGCGCTCGCGCTCGCCGGCGACGCGGAAGTCGGCGACCTCGGCGGCGTCGGCGCGCACCGCGTCGACCTCGACGCCGTGGGGCACGCGCAGCTCGAGGCGCGACGCGCTGCCGCGCGCGAGCTGGTACTCGACGTGCGCGGTCGCGCGCAGCAGGCCCTCCTCGGCGCGCACCACGTGCACCAGCGTCGCGGCGGCGCGCAGCTCGGGCGCGCCTTCCGCGGTCTCGGGCAGCGCCTCGGGCCAGGCGAGCTGCACCTCGCTGCGCATCGGCACGTGGAAGCTGACGAGCGTGCTCGCGCCGCGTCGAGTGCGATGGACCGCGACGGCGGGCTCGACGCGCACGTCCTTGTCGCCCGGGATCGCGAGCTCGAAGCGCGAGACCGGCACCTCGGGGATCGGCACGCGCGCGCCGGGCAGGCCGCGCTCCGAGGTGATGGGCACCTCGAACGTCGCGTGCAGCACGTGGCGCCCGCGGCCGCGCACCAGCGCGGCGAGGCGGCCGTCGTCGGTGGTGCGGATGGGCGCGGCGGTGCGATCGACCTCGAGCACCGCGAGCGCGACGTCGCGCGGGAAGAGCGGCACCAGCACGGCCTCGTCATGCGCGAGCTCGACGTCGAGCTCGGCCTCGAAGCGCACCGCGCCAGAGGCGAGCTCGCCGCGATAGAGCGCGCGGCTCGGCGCGGGGGTCGTCGTGGCCTCGAGGGTGCGCCACGCGAGCAGCGCGCCGCTGCCGCCGGGGACGATGGCTTCGAGCACACCGTCTTCGAAGTGCGGGTTGATCGCGGGGACGAAGCTGGCCGACGCGGCATCGGCGGGGAGCACGGCGCTCACCTGCACCGAGGGCGCGAGCGGGAGCGGGATGCCGATCGACGCGCCGTCATCGGCGCGGGCGCCGGGCACGTCGTAGACGAGCTCGAGCGAGTGCGACCCGGCGGTCTCGACGATCCACACCAGGCCGTCGCGGGTGGGCGCGAGATCGATCGGCGCGCCGTTCGCGCTGGCCTCGCGCAGCACGACGCCGGGTGGGAGCACGAGCGCCTCGGCGCCGGCCTCGCGGGCGCGGATCGCGACGCTCGCGCGCACCGTCGCGACGAGCTCGTCGTCGACGGAGATCATCACGCGGGTGACGCCGATGGACGCGCGGGGCGCGGTGGGCGCCGCGGACGCGAGCTGCTGCCACGTCGCGAGCGGCACGCGCACGGTGCCTTCCTGCGCGAGCGCCGTGCCGTGGTGGAAGAGCGACGACGAGAGGACGGACGCCGACAGCGCGGCGGCCGCGACGAAGCGGGCCAGCGACATGAGGACCTCGTGTTCGAAAGGGCTACAGCGCGTCGGGGACGACGACGTGGCGGCGCGACGCGTAGCGGAGCGACGCGGCGAGGAGCTCGGAGGGCGATGCGAGCGCGACGTCGACGCGATCGAGCAGCGCGCGCTCGGCGAGCAGCGCGGGCGCGAGCCCGGCGTGCGCGGTGGTAGCGTCGTCGAGGCGCGCGCGGGCCTGCGCGGCGCGGTCGCGCGCGGCAGCGTGGTCGCCGCGCTCGAGGTGATCGGCGACCTCGTCGAGCGCGCGCGCGATCTCGGTCGCGACGAGGCGCGCGAGGACGCGCAGCTCGGCGGGGCCGCGCTCGGGACGGCCGCGGGCGATCGAGAGCGCGCCGGTCGCGCGCCCGTTGCGGAGGCGGACGAGATCCTTGAACCGCACGTCCGCCTCGAGGAGCGGGCCCGGGCCGGAGACGAGGAGATCGAGGAGCACCGCGTGCGACGCGCCGGCGTGGAACGCGGGGACGTAGATCACGACGCCCTCGCCGGCGTCGTCGCGGTCGGCGGTGATGCCGAGGCTCGACGCGAGCTCGCGATCGACGGTGCGCTCGGACTCGCGGGCGCGCGCGGTGTGCTCGGCGTCGAGCGGTCGCGAGCCGACGACGTCGACGAGCTGCACGCCCTCGGCGAGGCGCAGCTCGATGCGCACCGCGCGCGCGACGACGCGCGAGGCGATCTCGAGCTCGTCGCGCACCGCGCGCTCGGCGTCGTCGGCGAGCGCGCGACGGCGGCCGTGCCCGGCGAGCGCGATGCGATCGAGCGCGGCGAGCGACGCGGCGTCGTCGATGGCGATGGCCGTGGTCGAGATGCCCGCGAGCGCGCCGGCGTGCACGACGGACTCGCTCTCGGCGTCGAGCGCGGCATCGGGGGTGAGGAGCAGGACGAGACCCGCGCCCTCGCCTCCGCCCGCGGCGCGCATCGCGGCGCCGAGCGCGTCGGCGAGCGAGACGTCGGGCTCGTCGGCGGTGAGCACGCCGAGAGCACGCAGCGCGACCTCGACCTCGCCGTGGCGCAGCGCGCCCAGCGCGACGAGCTCGCCGCCGCCCTCGCCCGCAGCGTGCAGCGCGACCCGATCGCGGGCGCCGCGCGCGGCGCCGAGCGCGCCGAGGAGCGCGCGGACGCGACGCTCCGCGTCCTCGTCGAGCCCGCGGCGCGCGTCGAGCACCACCGCGACGTTCATGGGATCGCGGCGCCCGGCGGGGCGCTCGATGCCGCGCAGCGCGACCTCGACGCGGACGCGTCGCTCGCCTTCGGTCGCGCGCACGTCGGCGTGGACCCCGAGCGCGAGCGCGGCGTCGCGGGGCGCGGCGAGCGCGGGCGTGGTGGGCGCGGCGAGCTCGGCGAGCGCGAGCGCGTCGGGGCGCGACGCGACGCGCGCGTGGAGGACCCGCAGCGCGGGATCGCCGGGCACGTACGTGTTCTCCCACCAGCCGGCGCGCGGCTGCGTCGGCACGTCGACCCGATCGAGCGAGGCGAGCCAATCGTCGTCGCGCGTCGTCGTGGTGGCCGTGAGGAGGTCCTGCGCGTCGTCGGCGACGAGCCCGGCGATCGGCGGCTGACCGACGACGACCGCGCTGGCGCGCGGTGCGCGCGTCACGACGGTCTGCTCTCGCGGCGCTGCGAGCGCGTCGCCCCCGCACGTCCCGCTGAAGTACCCGAGCGCTCGGAGCTGCGCGCAGGTCTCGGCGTCGATCGTCGCGGCCGCGCCGCGCGCCTCGTCGAGCATCGTGGCGAACCGTCCGTCGACGTCGCGATCGTTCCACGCCCGTTCGGTCTCGTCCCCGCCTTCGTCGAGCGGGCCACGAAGCGCCTCACCCTCTCCGCCGAGGTCGCCGTCGCTCACGATCCCGTCGTCGGCCTCGGGCAGCGCGGCGACCGTCGTGTCGGCGTGGGTCACGAGCTCCACGCGCGCGGTGCGCACGGTCAGGAGCGCGACCGCCGCCGCACCGAGCGCGCTCGCGCCGAGGGCCAGCCCTGCGCGCTTCGGGGTCGCGAGCCAGCGCAGCAGCGCGAACGGCGCCTGCACGAGCGCGATCAGCGCCGCGACGAGCGCCGCGATCGCGAGGCGCCCCGCGGGGAGCGGCGCATTCGCGCGATCGATGGTGGCGCGCACCAGCGCGGGCGGCGCGCTGCGCTCGGGCATCGCCGCGAGCGCGGCGTCGATCTCCACGAGCGAGGCCGCGATCGCGCGGCACGCGTCACACGTCGCGAGGTGCGCGGCGAGGTCGCCCTCGGCGAGCGGCTCGCCGTCGGCGATGCGGTCGCGCACGTCGTCGCACGGGAGGCTCATCGTGCGCCCTCCTCTCTCTCTTCGCGCAGCGCTCGGCGGGCGCGCGCTTCGGCGAGCGCGAGGCGCGCGCGGCGCACCCGCGTCTTCACGGTGTCGACCGGCACGCCGAGCGCTTCGGCGGCGTCGCGCAGCTCGAGCCCGTGCACGGTGCACAGGAGGAGCGCCTCGCGCTGCTCGAGCGGCAGGCGCGCGATCTGCGCCTCGACCCACGCGGTCGTCTCGCGCATCACGAGCGCGCCCTCGGGGCTCGGCGCGTGATCGGCGGTGGCGTCGCCCGCGTCGTCGCGCAGCGACACCACGGCGCGCACCTTCTGCTTGCGGAAGTGGCTGCGCACCGCGTTGACCGCGATCGCGAAGATCCACGGGCCGAGCGGGCCGCGCGGGAGCCCGTCGGTGCCCTCGGCGCCGCGGAGCGCGCCGTGCACGCGCAGGAAGACCTCTTGGAAGAGATCGTCGCGCTCCGGCGCGGCGACGCCGGAGCGCGCGAGGTAGCCGTGGATCGGCGCCTGCCAGGTCTCGATCAGCTCCGCGAACGCCGCGGGGTCGCCGCCGCGATGTCGCTCGAGGAGCGCCCGCTCGTGCGGGGATGGAGCAGAGAGCGCGACCACGCGCGCGCCCTGCTCGCCCTCGTCCAGGACTGCGTCCGTCCTCGCCAAAGCCCCCCGCATCGTCGCTCTCCCGGGTAGAACGCGCGACGCGAACCGGCGGGTTCACGATTTTTCGATCACGAGGCGCGGGCGTACGAGGCCGTGCTGGCCGGCAGCGCCTTCGACTGCTGCCAGGTGTCGACGGCCTGCTTCGCGGCGTCGAGGTTGCCGGGGATCTCGAGGAAGCCGCCGCGCACCGCGAGCGACAGGCGCACCTCGCCCGCCTCGAGCGTGAGCTTCTTCTTCGCGAAGAGCCCGCTCACCTTGAGCTGCTGCACCTGGCTCCACGCGACGCTCTTGACCTCTTCCATGCGGTCGCCGGTGACCCAGCCGCGCTTGTGTCGCACCAGGACCGCGCGCTGGTTGGTGACGAGCACGAGATAGTGGCTCGCGAGCATCGGGATGCCCATCGACCACCACGGCACGTCCAGGCCGCTGGCGCGCGCCACGAGGCGCTCACCGGGCGCGAGCAGCGCCTTCGAGAGGGTGTCGACGTAGAGATCGCTGAAGAAGATCGCCATGGGATGTCCGTCCTCGTTCGTGCGGGCGACGACGTGCCGCCCTCGTTGCGCGACGAAGTACCGGGCCCGTGCGATCGCCCCTCCCTCAAAGACGATCAAACGCGATCAAAGAACGGAAGTACGCTCGGCGCGCATGGAGGAGAGCGCTCCCACCTTCCCGGTCTGCACGTTCAAGCGCGTGTTCGACACCGAGCCGCTGTCGGAGGTGCTCACGCTGTCGGAGCTCGCGGCGTGCTTCCGGCGCTTCGAGCTCAAGCCGCAGCTGCACCAGAAGATCGCGCGCGAGATGGCGCGCATCGATCGCGCGCTCGATCAGGCCCTCGCGGGCGAGCCCGCGGTGGGCGAGCGGCTCGTCGCGATCCTCGAGGCGGGCGCGAAGGCGCGCGCCGGAGGCCACGACCCGATGCCCGCGATGCGCGCGCGCGCCGAGGAGATGCGCTTCCACGCGCGCGCATCGGCGAAGCGCGATCTGCGCCTGTGGTCGCCCGCGGTGTACCGCGAGGGATGGAAGGAGCGCGGCAGCGAGGGCGTGACGCACGTGTCCTGTCTGGTGCTCGACTACGACAAGGGCGTGCGCATCCCCGACGCGATCGCGCTCTGGCAGGACTGGTTCCACCTCGTGCACACGACGTGGTCGCACACGCCGGAGCACCCGAAGTTCCGCGTGATCCTGCCGCTCGCAGTGCCGGTGCCGGCGGCGAAGTGGGAGTCGGTCTGGGCGTGGGCGGAGCGCCAGGCGGCGGGCGAGATCGATCCGTCGATGAAGGGCGTCGCCGCGACGTACGCGCTGCCCGCGGTGCCGCACGTCGAGCACCCGCGCGAGGCGCTCACGCGTGCCGCGCCGCTGCTCGATCCGCGCGAGCTCGGCGTCGACGTCGGCGAGGTGCTGCGCCTTCCGGTCCGCCACGCGGCGATCTCTCCGATGCTCGGCGATCCCGAGAAGGAGTACGTCACGCACGAGACGACCGAGACGGTCTACGTCTACGACGATCCGACCGACGACGCGGCGTGGTACGGCGACGCGCAGCCCGCGCACGCGCACGAGGTCGAGCCGCCGCCCGCGTGGCTGCCCGAGCCGACGCCGCCCGAGCCGGCGAAGCGCGAGCGCAAGCCGCGCAAGAAGCGGAAGCGCGACACGGTGTGCGTTGACTTCGACGGCGTCCTGCACAGCTACACGTCGGGCTGGAAGGGCGGGACGGTGATCCCCGATCCGCCGGTGCCGGGCGCGATCGAGTGGCTCGCGAAGCTCTACGAGTCGTTCGAGATCGCGATCCTCTCGACGCGCACGCGCGAGCCGGGCGCGACCGACGCGATGCGCGAGTGGCTGCGCGCGCACGGGCTCGCGCCGGAGATCGTCGATCGCGTCTCGATCCCGCGCAGCAAGCCGCCGGCACGCGTCTACATCGACGATCGCGGCTGGCGCTTCGAGGGCACGTTCCCGAAGATCGAAGACATCGAGCGCTTCGAGCCGTGGAACAAGCGCACGCGCTGAGCGAGCCACGCGAGCGCGATCACGAGCAACCCCAGCGGCATCGCGCGCGGGCCGCGCCCGGCGGCCGAGCACGAGCAGCCCGGAGGCGCGTCCGCGCCGGCGCCGGCATCCGCGCCGATGCCCGCGTCGGGCCGGGGGTGCGCCGCGAGCAGCCGCTCGAGCGCCGCGCCCGGATCGACGACGCCGAAGCCGTAGATCGGATCGTGCCCGTTCTCGTCGGGCGTCGCGTAGGGCGCGCGGCGCGCGGTCGCGATGAGCGCGTCGTGCACCTCCTGCGCGCTCGCTTCCGGCGCCGCCGCGAAGAGGAGCGCGGCGACCCCCGAGACCACTGGCGCCGCCGCCGAAGTGCCGCCGAAGAGCGCGGTGTAGTCGCTCTCGTCGTTCCCGTCGGCGCCGGTCACGTCGGTCGTGACGGTGCCCGTCGGCGCGCTGAGATCGACGCTCGCGCCGCGGTTGGTGAACGACGTCGCCTCGTCACGGCTGCGCAGCGCGCCGACGGTGATCACGCCGCGCACCGCGGTGAGCTCCTCGTCGCCGAGCTCGCGATCGTCGTTGCCCGCGGCGAACACGACGAGCGCGCCGCGCCCGCCGCGCCCTTCGGTGAACGCGGCTTCCACGACCTCGGCGAGCGGCGCGGGCACCGGGATGCGCTCGACGAAGCCCCAGCTGTTCGACACGACGCTGTCGCCGCGATCGATCGCGAGCTGGAACGCCTCGACGTCCGCGGAGAGCGGGATCTCGCTCTCGTCCGGCGCGAGCAGGCGCACGCAGCGCAGCGAGCACTCGGGGCACGCGCCCGCGATCCCGATCCCGTCGTCGCCGCGCGCGCCCGCGATCCCTGCGCACGCGGTGCCGTGCTCGTTGCCCTGCGCGAGCGGCACGTGCGAGGGATCGTCGTCGCCGTCGAGCACGTCGCGACCGGGCAGGAGCTGCGGCGCGAGATCGGGGTGCGCGAGATCGCACCCGTTGTCGACGATCGTGATGGTGACGCTCGGATCGCCGGTCTCGATGCGCCACGCGCGCTCGATGTCGATGCGCCCGAGGTACCACTGCGCGCCGTAGCGCGGATCGTCGGGCGGCACGTCGATCGCGGCGACGCGACGGCGCAGATGCAGATCGGGCACCGCGTAGCGCAGCTCGCGACCGACGTGCGGGCCGAGGCGCGACGCGAGCGCGATCCCGTCCTCGTCGCGGCGCGAGCGCACGAGCGCGACGCCGCGTCGCTCGCTCAGCACGCGCACCACGTCGACGGCGAGCGCATCGAGCGACGAGAGCGCGCCCGCGACGATCGCCTCGGCGGAGGCACGCGCGACGAACGAGCGGCCCTCGGTGGTGACCGTCACCCTGCCATCGCCGCGCGGATGGGCGACCAGCACGCGCTCGCCGTCACGCCACGCGCGCGGCGCGCCGCCGTCGACCGCGGGATCGGGCGCGAGCTGCGCCGACGCGACGGGTGCGCCCGCGAAGCACGCGAGCGCGAGGACGAGCCGGACGATCGTGCGCATGCGCGGAGAATACCTCACGTTGACTTTGAGAACCGTTCTCGACAATCTGAGCCCGAGACGGAGCTCGAAGACGTGATGAAGTCGATCCAGATGTGCTCGTTCTTGCTCTCGATCCTGGCGCTCGCGGCCGGATGCGGTGACGACGACGGCGGACCCACTCCAGCGGACGACGACGGGGGCGTCGAGGACGCGGGCTCGGACGCCGGCGGACCGGCGCCCCAGTGCACCGCGCACGACGTGCGCTGCCAGGAGGCCTCGATCACCGAGCTGCGCCTCTTCGAGCCCCCGGCGACCGCGGGTCTGATCACCGAAGAAGGCACGACCGCGGGCGAGTTCACGACCCACGTCGACGCGACCGCGATGCCCGTGGGCGGCACCTCGCCGACGACCTCGTACGTCTACGCGCGCTTCACCGACGACGGGCTCGAGCAGGTCGACGTCGGCGACGAGGACGCGCTCCTCTCGACCGACTGGGACATCGCGTTCCGCCGCTACGTCATCCGCCTCAACAGCGGCATCTCGGGCCCGTCGTGCGTCACCGGCGCGCGACTTCCGCCGACCGCCGAGGGCGAGCCGCCGGCGTTCGAGAGCGTCACCGAGGTGCCCGCGGAGCTCGAGCTCTTCGAGGAGGAGTACTTCACCGAGGCGAGCCCTGGTGAGTGCACGCTCGTGAGCGACGGAAGCGGCCTTCCCGGCGCGCCCGACACGATCCTCGCGGGCTACTGGCGGTACTCTCCGACGATGTGCCTGCAGATGACGGGCAACGTCTACGTGCTGCAGCTGCGCGGAGGACGTCACGTGAAGCTCGAGGTCATCTCGTACTACTCGCCGGAGAACCAGGAAGCGTGCAACGCGGGCGGCAGCCCGACGTCGCCGACCGGCTCGGCGAACATGCGCGTGCGCTGGGCCTTCCTGGATTGATCATGCGCCTCCACGCGGTCGCGCTCGCGGTGATCGTCGCGTCGTGCGCTCCACCGATCGCGGGGAGCGCCGAGATCGCGCTGCGCCCCGACGACGTGCGCGCGACCGCGCCCCGCTTCGACGAGGGCGACGAGGTCGAGCGCTTCGACTCGCCGGGCGGCGCGTTCGCGATCCACTTCACGCGCGCGGGCACGCACACGGTGCCGCTCGCCGACGCAGACGCCGACGGCGTGCCCGACTTCGTGCAGGAGGTCGCGGCGACGTACGACGAGGCGCTCGCGTTCTACGTCTCGCTCGGGCTGCGCGCGCCGCTCGGCGACGAGGGCGTGCCCGAGGGCGACGGCGGCGACGGGCGCCTCGACGTGTACCTCGTGAACTTCGGCGGTGGCTCGACCGGCGCGTTCCGCCGCGACGTGTGCACGACGACGTGCATCGGGCACGTCGTGCAGGAGAACGACTTCGCGGGCTACGGGTTCGCGAGCCGCCGCAGCGCGGTCCGCATCCTCGCGAGCCACGAGCTCTTCCACGCGGTGCAGGCGGCGTACGACGCCGATCAGTCGGCGGTGCTCGGCGAAGGCAGCGCGGTGTGGGCGAGCGAGGCGTTCGATCCGACCCTCGAGGATCTCGAGGCGTTCTCCGACTCGTACCTCGGTGCGACCGATCGCTCGATCGAGCAGTCCGCGACCGGGCCCGTCGATCCGTACACGTACGGCGCGGGCGTGTTCTTCGAGTTCCTCGCGGAGCGCTACGGGCCCGAGCTGGTCGTGGGCGTGGTGCGCGACGTGGAGGACGGCGCGCGCGGGGTCGCGGATCCGCGGTGGATCGACGTGCTCTCGAGCGCGCTCGAGCGCGATCACGCGACGACGTTCGAGGCGGCGTGGCTCGACCACGCGCGATGGAACCTGCGCACCGGGCGCCGCGCCGATCCCGAGGCGAGCTACGAGCGCGGCGCGATGCTCGCGGAGCTCGCGATCGAGGCGCTCCCGGTGCCGTACGCCGACACGCGGGTGCGCATGCTGCGCGGCTCGTCGCGCTCGTATCGCGTGACGCTCGGATCGCGCGCGCGGGTCGGCGTCGACCTGCTCGAGCCGATGGGTCGCGAGGGCGCGACCGAGGGCTTGTTCGTGCTCGTCACGCCCGAGACCGATGGCGTGATCGGCGCGACGCGCACCGCACCCGCGAGCGAAGGCCCGCACTGGATCGACGCATCGGAGGGCGAGAGCGCGATCGTGACGATCGTGCGCGCGCTCGACGAGGACGACGGCGCGGGGCGCGCGCCCGCGATGTGCATCGGCAGCGAGGTCGAGCTCGCGGGGTGCCGCGACGTGATGACGATGGTCGATGCGGGCACGCCGGTCGACGACGCCGGCATGGTCACGGACGCGGGGATCGCGCCCCCGACGTCGAGCTCGGGATGCGACTGCACCGTCGCGCGCGGAGGCTCGTCGCGCGGGTGGCTCCTCGCGCTCGTGCTCGTCGCCGCGCTGCGCCGGCGCGTCTAGCCGATCGGGCGCACCAGCGTCGCGAGGTGCGGCTCGAGCTTCGTCGCGAGCTCGCGCACGATCTGCGCGGGATCGGGCGACTCGAGCGTCGGCAGGCGCACCTGCGGCACGCGCGCCAGCTCCTTGCCGAGCGCCGCGCTCAGGCGATCGCCCGCGCGCTTGCGCACCTGGAACTCGTGCTCGACCTGCGACATCGCCTCGGCGAGCGGAGGCCATCCCGGCGCCTCGGCGCGCAGCGCGGCGATCCACTCGGGCTCGCGCTCGTCGCTGCGGTTGAGCAGCAGCGCGGTGGGCTCGTGGTTCAGGCGCGCGAGCCGCTTGCCGAGGAACGACACGTCCGCCTGCGCCGAGCCCGTCGGCGCCGACACGAGCAAGTAGCGCGTGCGCTCGCCGAGCAGCATGCGCTCGCTCATCCGCGCGAAGCGCGCGAAGCGATCCTTGATCAGCGCGAGGTCCGCGAAGAGCTGCGCGAGATCCTTCAGCACGCGCGGGTTCAGGATGCGCCCGAACATCGCCTCGACGCGCTTCTCCATCGACGCGAAGAGCCCGGGGCCGCGATCGTTCTCCTCGGGCGAGCGCTGCGCCACGTTCGACGCGAGGTTCCCCAGCCACGCGACGGCGCGCCCCTCGAACAGCACCGCGAGCCGCCCCGGGTACGACACGAAGTCGAGCGCGTTCCGCGACGGCGCGGTGTCGATCACCAGGTAGTCGTAGTCGCCCTCGTCGACCGCCTTCGCGACGAGGATGAGCGACACGATCTCGTGCATGCCCGCCGCGGCGTCCGCCATCGTCAGGTACACCGGGTTCTTCATCACGCGCGCGAGATCGTCGGGGCGCCCTTCGTAGAGCACCTTCGCGAACGTCGGCGTCGAGCGACGCGGCTCGGGCATGAGCGCGAAGAGCTTGCCCTCGACCGCCGGCTCGACGTGCGCGGGCTGGATCTCCTCCGTGACCTCCACGCCCATCGCGTGCGCGAGGCGGCGCGCGGGATCGACGGTCACGATCAGCGTCTTCTTGCCGGTGCGCGCGAGCGCGACCGCGAGCGCCGCCGACGACGTGGTCTTCCCGACGCCGCCGCCGCCCGCGCAGACGATCGTCACCGGAACCTTGGTGGCCATCAGGCCGCGCCCTCGGACGTCAGCCACGCGGCGACGTCGGTCGCGCTCGGATCCTCCATCTGCTCGCGGAGGATCAGCGGGCGCGTGTGCAGGCTCGTCTTCACCGCGCTGCCGAGGATCTCGAGCGCCTCGCGCTGTGCCTCGCGACGCGCGTCGAGCATGCGCAGGAGCTGCTGCGCCGCGGGCGCGCTCTCGCCGCCGCGCGCCGCGATCGCGCGCGCCGAGTCCCACGCCTCCGCGGGCAGATCGCGCGGGAAGCGGTTCACCACGAGGCGCGCGGGCGGAAGGCCCACCTCGACCTCGAGCGCGCGGCAGAGCTCGATCGTCTCCGAGAGCACGAGCCGCTCCGGCAGCGTCACCACCACGACCGAGCAGCGCGACGGCGAGACCAGCCGATCGATCAAGCGCTGCGCGAGATCGTGGATCGGCCCCGACGCGAACATGTCGCGCATCTGCACGGGCAGGCGCAGCCACGCGAGCCCGTGCCCGGTCGCCGGCATGTCGACGACGACGCGCGCGCCCGGGTGCTCCTCCGCGTAGATGCGCACGACCTCGAGCATCGCGAGCTCGCGCATCGCGGGCGCGGCGCGCAGCATCGGGCGCACCGCGAAGTTGCCGATGAAGAGGCGCGCGAGGATCGTCGAGCCGAGGATGTTCGCGACCGCGCGCTCCATCGCGTCGCGCGGATCCACGACACGATGCGCGACCTTGCTGCGCGGACCGAGCACGCGCTTGCCGCTCTCGCCGTCGCCGAACTCGATCAGCACCGCGCGCCCTTCGCGCGCCGCCGCCGCTTCGGCGATGCCCGCTGCGAGCGTCGTCTTGCCGACTCCACCCTTGCCGGTGACGAGCACGACGGCCCCGAGGGGCGGGAGCGCGCCGCGAGGCGAGAGCGTGTCCGAGGGAGCCGAGGCCATGCGGGCGAGCTGGCTCGGAGTCGTAGCAGAATTGCGGTGACCGTCGAAAGTGCCGTCTTCTGCTCACGGGTGCGCGGCGCGCGGCTCGTGGTGCCGCACCAGGCGCTGCGCGGTCGCGATCAGCTCGTCGGGCTCGACCGGCTTCGCGAGGTACGCCTGGAACCCCGACGACAGCACGCGCAGTCGATCGGTCGCGCGCGCGTGCGCCGTGAGCGCGATCGCGGGCGTCGCGCCGCCCTGCGCGACCGGCAGCGCGCGCACGCGCGCGAGCAGCTCGTAGCCGTCGGCCTCCGGCATCGCGAGATCGGACACGAGCAAGCTCGGCCGGAACGCCTTCACGATCGGCAGCGCGGCCGCAGCCGACCCCGCGGTGCGGACCTCCGCGCCCGCGACGCTGAGCAGCTCGCGCAGCATCTCGAGGCTGTCCGCCTCGTCGTCGACGACGAGCACGCGCGCGCCGCGCAGCGGGCTGTCGTTCGCCGGGCGCGACGCCCGCGCGTCGCTCAGCGCGGGCGTGTCGCGCGCGGGCAGCTCGGCCACCGCGGCCTCGAGCGGCGGGAACCAACACGTGAAGCGCGAGCCCTTCCCCGGCCCCTCGCTGTGCGCCGCGATCGATCCGCCGTGCAGCTCGACGAGGTGACGCACGATCGCGAGGCCGAGCCCGAGCCCCGCGTGCTTGCGCGTCATGCCGCCGTCCTGCTGGCGGAACCGATCGAACACGTGCGGCAGGAACTCCGGCGCGATCCCCTGGCCCGTGTCCTCCACCTCGATCGCGAGCTGTCCCGCGCGCTGCTCCACCGACACGCGGATGCGCCCCGCGATCGGCGTGAACTTCACGGCGTTCGACAGCAGGTTGACGACGATCTGCTTGAGCCGCTCGGGATCGCCCGCGACGAGATCGGGCCCGGGATCGAAGCGCCGCTCGATGCGGATCTGCTTCTCCGCCGCGGTCGGCCCGACGGTGTCGATCGCGCTCTGCGCCACCGCGCCGAGCGACACGCGACGCCGCTCGAGCCGCAGCTTGCCCGAGATCATGCGCGAGACGTCGAGCAGATCCTCGATGAGCTTCGCCTGCGAGCGCGCGTTGCGCTCGATGATCGCGATCGCGCGCGCGGTCTTCGTCGCGTCGAGCGCGCCCGAGCGCAGCATCGTGAGCCAGCCGAGCATCGCGTTGAGCGGCGTGCGCAGCTCGTGCGAGACCGTCGCGAGGAACTCGTCCTTCGCGCGGTTCGCCGCCTCCGCCTCGGCGCGCGCCTTCTTCTCCGACTCGAGCAGCCGCTGCAGCTCGCTCTCCGCGTGCATGCGCGCCGTGACGTCGGTGAACATCGCGAGCGCGCCGACGACGCGGCCGCGCGCGTCGGGGATCGGCGCGGTCGACACGTGCGCCCAGATCTCGCGGCCGTCGGTGCGCCGCAGCCGCAGCTCGAACGCCGTGCGATCGCCCGCGAGGATCGCGCCGAAGCGCCGCACGTTCTCGCCGCGGTCCTCGAGGAAGACGAACTCGCGCGCGTTGCGACCGATCAGCTCGGGCAGCGGCACGCCGAGCATCTCCGACATGCTCGCGTTGGCGAACGTCACGCGGCCGCGCGCGTCGAGCGTCCAGATGCCCTCGGTGGCCGTCTCGAGGATCCGTCGGTGCGCCTCCTCGCGCTCCTTGAGCTCCGCGGCGTGGCGATCGGAGCGCCCGCGCGCCACGACGATCGCCTCGTTGAGCGCCGAGATCGCGACGCCGGTGCCGACGAAGATCCCGAGCTCGAGCCGATCGCGCGGCGCGTCGATCCACAGCGAGTGCGTGGGGTGCAGCCACAGGAAGTCGGCGCACAGCGCGCTCCACGCCGTCGCGACGAGCCCCGGCCCGATCCCGCCGTACCAGCCCGCCAGCATCACCGCGACGGTGAACGGCAGCAGCGGCGCGTTCACGCCGAGCAGCGGATCGAAGAGCAAGCGCGCCGCGACGACGATCCCGACGACGACCATCGCGACGCCGTATCGGAGCAGCGGCGACCTCGACGGCAGGACCGCGGTGTGCCGCGGGATGGCGCTCGCGCTGCGCACAGCTTCTCTCGGTCGACGTAGACGCCGCGGGGTCACCTTCGAGCCCCCCTTCCGAGCAGGTCCGGCCCGAGGCATTTCTCCTCATGAAATCCAAGCGACGGTGCGCAATGCTGCGCGGCGATGACTCGCTGGATCGTCGCGCTCGCGATCGTGCTCTCGACGTGCTCCGTGCTCGCTCCATCGCGCGTGCACGCGCAGGCCTACGACGACTCGTACCAGACGTGGCTCTCCGTCGCGGTGCAGGGGAACGTCACGCCCGACTGGACCCTCTACATCGATCTGAACTGGCGCTTCTGGGACGACTTCGGGCCCTACCAGCAGCTCTATCGCCCCGCGGTCGCGTATCGCGTCGCGCCGGGCATGCACGTCTGGCTCGGCTACGGGTGGACTCCGTCGTGGAGCCGCGACGAGGTGCTCACCGACGAGCATCGCATCTGGGAGCAATGGACGTGGGATCTGCAGGGCCTCGAGGGAGGGCTGAAGATCTTCTTCCGCTCGCGCCTCGAGCAGCGCTTCCGCCCCGAGATCTCGTCGGACGTGGGCATCCGCTTCCGTCAGTTCGCGCGCGTGCTCGTGCCGTTCGCGCGCGACTTCCCGGTGCACCTGTCGCTCTGGGACGAGGTGTTCATCGGCTTGAACGACGCAGGGCTCTCGGCGGGCGGGCTCTGGCAGCGGCTCGGCTTCGATCAGAACCGGCTCTTCGTCGGTGTCGGCTGGAACGTGGTGCCCGGCCAGCTGCGGCTCGAGGCGGGCTACATGAACCACTGGATCGTGCGGCCGACGCAGGACGAGGTGCACCACGTCGCGATGCTGAACGGCTTCGTGACGATCCAGTGATCGACCGACCGTGTGCTCGAGACGACACGAGGAGCCGGGCGCGAGCGCCGGCTCCTCGTCGGTCGTGCCGGGGTCAGGTCGCGGTCGGCTCGGTCGGGGCCGGCTCTTCGGGCTCGTCCGGCTCGTCCTCGTCCTCGGGGCGCGAGCCGGCGACCAGGCGCGCGAGCGCGCCGAGCGACGGCGCCGTGATCGCGGCGCCGTCCTGCTGCGCGTCGTGCAGCGGCCACCAGATCGCGCGCATGATCGCCAGCACGATGCCGTCCTGACGATCGAGCGCGCGCTGATCCGTGCGCTGCGGCGGGGTGAGGTCGGCGCCCGCGCGGTCGAGGCGCTCGGTCTCGTCGGCGATGCTCGTGAGCTCCGCGACGAAGGCCTCGTCGTAGCCGTAGCGCTCGAGCACCAGCGCGAGCGACGGATCCGCCCGGAGCTCGCCGAGGATGCGCGCGACGGTGCGCACGCTCGCCGCCGCCACCGCGGGCGTCGGCGCCTTGCTCGCGGCGCGCGCGAGCTCCGCGCGCACCTTCGAGCCGTGCGGGAGCACGTGGCGGTTGAGCGTCAGCACCACGCTGCGGCGCACCCGCAGCGCGCGCGAGGTCGCGGCCTTGAGCTGCTCGCGCCGCCCGGTGATCTCGCTCGCCACGTCGCGGCGCTGCTGCTCGAACGCGACGTTCACGCGCTGCAGCTCGCGCGTCTCGCGCACCAGCAACGGCAGCAGCTCGATCGCGAGCCCGGCGGGAGGCTTGCCGAGCGCGCGCACCGCGAACATCGCGCCCGCCGCGAACCCCGGCGCGACCGCGAGGATCTGCTCGGTGCGGAACCCCGCGCCGAGCGCGATCAGCCCCTCGTTGGACTGCGCGCGGATCAGCGACTCCTTGATCAGCGCGAGGTCCTCGTCGCGCACCGGAGGCAGGTGCGGATCGAGCTCCTCGAGCGACCAAGCGCGGCTCGTGTCGAGGGAGGTGGAGCCCGCCGCGGGGCGGCGAGGTGACGGTGTCTTCTTGGTGTGGTTCTTCTTGGCGGTCGCCATGCGGCGGACAGTAGGAGGGCCGAGATCGCGGTGTAAATCGTCCGCCGTCGAGCGTCCGCGCGCGAGGACGTAGTCGGGCGAGCCTGCGTCGCGACGCGGGAAGCGCTGCCTCGCGACGAGGTGGAGCGCTCTCGCGACGGGAATTCCGGTCTCGCGACGGGAATTCTCGTCTCGCGACGGGAATTCTCGTCTCGCGACGGGAATTCGGGTCTCGCGACGAGAATTCTGGTCTCGCGACGAGAATTTCGGTCTCGCGACGAGGTGGACCCGTCTCGTGACGAGAATTCTCGTCGCGAGACGCGCTGCGAGGTCTCGCGACGAGGTCGAACGGTCTCGCGACGGCTCCAGCGCTCTCGCGACGCGCTGCGAGGTCTCGTGACGCGCTGCGCGGTCTCGCGACGCGCCGCGAGGTCTCGTGACGCGCTGCGAGGCTTCGCGACGCGCAGGATCGGGTCAGCTCGTCGCGGACGCTTCCGCGTCCTCGCCGGGCCCTTCGCGCGTGAGCGTGAACGTGATCTCCGCGCCGCCGCGGCGCGACTCGCCGATCTCCAGCGTGCCGCCGTGCTCGCTCACGATGCGATCGACGATCGACAGGCCGAGCCCGGTGCCGCGCGCCTTCGTCGTGTAGTACGGCTCGAGCACGCGCGCGCGCTCTTCGAGCGGGATGCCCGGGCCGTCGTCGCTCACCGTGACGCGCACGCCGCCGTCGCTCGTCGGCGCGACCTCGACCTCGACGTGCCCTTGGTCGCCGCGCTTGCTCTGCGCCGCGTCGAGCGCGTTCTGCACGAGGTTCACCAGCACCTGCGTGAGCTGATCGCGATCCGCGCGCACGCGCGGCGCGTCGTCCGCGAGCGTCATCTTGATCGGCAGGCGCGGCGACGTGTCGGTGATCGTCGCGTCGCCGCCCGGCGCGTGGAGCTGCACGACCTGGGCGACGACCTCGCGCACGTCGAGCGCCGTCGGCTGCGGGCGCGGCAGGCGCGCGAAGCGCGAGAACTCGGTGACGATGCGCTCGAGGCGCTCGACCTCCTCGAGCACGGTGCGCGTCGACTCGTCGAAGATCTCGTCGAAGTCCGGATGCTGGCGCTGCTTGGTCCGCCGCATCGTCTCGATCGACATGCGGATCGGCGTGAGCGGGTTCTTGATCTCGTGCGCGATGCGTCGCGCGATGTCGCGCCACGCCGCGACGCGCTCGGCGCGCTTGGCGCGGCTCTGCGCGCTGCGCAGCTCCTCGGCCATGCGGTTGAACGCGGAGAACGTCGCGCCCGCGCTGCCCGACGCGCGATCGATCTTCACGTCGAGCTCGCCGCGCCCGATGCGCTGCGCCGCCTTCTCGAGCTCGCCGAGCGGACGCGTGAGGCGCCCGCCGATGAGCAAGCCGAGCAGCAGCGCGAGCACGACCGTCGCGAGCGCGAGCACCTGGACGTTGAGCTCGAGCGAGGCCTGCTCGCGATGGCCGACGGTCGCAGGCGGGATCGTCACCGCGACGACGAGCGCGTCGCGCCCCGAGGCGTCGCGGAACGTGCGCACGATGCGGCGATCCGCGCCCTCGGGCGGCGGCGCGTCGGGCGCGAGCAGCGAGATCTCTGCCGCGTCGCGGGTCGATGCACGGAGCAGGAACGCGCTCGCGTGGAACGCCCCGAGCACGTCGTGATCACCGCAGCGCCACGCGCGACCGAGGTACTCGCGACCGCGCGCGCCGGGCAGCTCGATGCGCGTCCAGTCGGCGCGCATCGCGGTGCGCGCGGCATCGGACAGCGCGAGCAACGGGCGCGCGCCCGCGCCCGCCCACGCGGGCGAGTCCAGCACGAACGCGACCTGCAGCGACGGCGCGCCGGTGGGCGCGTCGACGCGCGCCGCACGCAAGAGCCCCTCGGCGGCGGCGGCTTGATCACGGCACGCGATCTCGAGCGCGTGCGCGAGCTCGCCGAGCTCGTCGTCGACGTACGCGCGCGCCTCGTTCGCGATCGCGTCCGCGCGCTCCTCGCGCGCTTCGCGCGCGATCGCCTCGTTGGCCTCGCGGGTCCAGTCGACCACCAGCGCGAAGGGGACGAACGCGACGACCGCGAGCAGCAGCGCGAGCCCGAGGCGGAGCCTCACGGCGCGCTCCTCGTGCGCGCGACGGACGCGCCACGATCTCGGCGCTGATCGCCGGCCTCGGCCTGCGCGCGGTCCTCACGTGGATCCACCACGCTCCGGTCCGTGCTCGGCCTCGTCCGGCGCTGAGCACCGATCTCGCGGCGCGCACTCGCGGAGACGGTGGAGCGGCGCATCACGGCGCGAGCACCTGCTCGGGCGCCGGCGCGTCACCGCCGCCGAACTGCTCCATCAGGAACGCGCTGGGATCGAGCACGCCCGCCTCGCGCGCCACCTCGCTCGGCGCGGTGCCCTCGAGGAACACCTCGTCGATCGCGTCCTGCTGCCCTTCGTACGCGAGCTGTCCGCTGCGCGGATCGATGCGCACCGTGACGACGCCGGAGGGCACCGGGAAGTCGATCACCGGCCTGCCCTCCTCGGCGACCCGCATCACCTCCATCCAGATCGGCAGCGCCGCGCGCGCCCCGCTCTCGCGACGACCGAGCGAGCGATGATCGTCGTAGCCGACCCACACGACCGCGACGAGATCGGCGCTGTACCCCGCGAACCACGCGTCGCGCGCCTCGTTGCTCGTGCCGGTCTTGCCCGCGATGGGACGGCGCAGTCGCTGCGCGGCCTGCGCGGTGCCGCTCTGCACGACGCTCGTGAGCATGCTCGTCACGACGTACGCCTCGGCCTGCGTGAGCACGTCGCGCGGCGGCTCGGTCTCGGGCAGCGGCACGTCACGACCGTCCGGCCCGACGATCCGCGTCACGACGCGCGGCGCGGCCCAGCGCCCGCCCGCCGCGAACGTCGCGTACGCGTTCGCGAGCTCGATGGGGCGCACCTCGCTCGCACCGAGCGCGAGCGCGAGCGAAGGATCGAGCTCCGACGTGACC
This sequence comes from Sandaracinus amylolyticus, assembly GCF_000737325.1. Lineage (NCBI taxonomy): Bacteria > Pseudomonadati > Myxococcota > Polyangiales > Sandaracinaceae > Sandaracinus > Sandaracinus amylolyticus. Next base: position 2,886,198 of record NZ_CP011125.1, on the reverse strand, counting down.
CCGAGGTGCTGCGCGAACGAGACGACCTCGGCCGGCGTGAGGTCCTCGATGAGCCGCACCGCGACCTGGTTCACCGAATTCGCGAGCGCGTCGCGCAGGCGCATCTCGCCCGCGAAGCTCCACGTCTCGAAGTTCTGCGGCATCCACTGGTCGTACACGCCGGGCGCGTCGATCACGATCGACGCGGGCGTGTAGCGGCGCGAGCGGATCCCGAGCGCGTACACGAACGGCTTGAACGTCGAGCCGGGCTGGCGCTGCGCGAGGCGCGCGCGATCGAACCCGCTCTCCGCCTCGTAGCCCCCGACGAGCGCGAGCACCTCGCGCGAGCGCGGGTCGATCAGCACCACCGCGCCCTGCGGACCGAGCTCGAGCCGCGCCCTCGCGCGCGCGCCCTCGACGCCTTCTTCCGCGAGCGCGACGATCGACGCGCGCAGCCGCGCGCCCTCGTCGACGAAGCGCGAGGGCGGGAGCTCCTCGGGGTTCCATCGCGCCAGATCGGCGATGCGCGCGGTCGCCGGATGGCCCGCGACCTCGAGCGCGATGGTGCCGGTCTCGTCGTCGCGGCTCGTGACCACTGCGTCGTAGGTGCCGCCGACGCGCAGCTCGGGCGCGCGATCGATCTCGGGCATGCGCTCGCCGCGACGCACCCGCGCGCGGCGGATCGGCGGGCGCATGCCCGAGCGCTGATCGATCGCGCGCAGCCCGGTGCGCAGCGCCTCGCGCGTGGCGAGCTGCAGCTCGCGATCGACGCTCGTGTGCACGACGTAGCCGCCGCGCTGCGCGGCCTCTTCGCCGACGCGCTCGGTGAGCACGCGGCGCGCGACGTCCATGATCTCCGGCGCGCTCTGGCGCGACTCGGGCAGCGGCGCGAGCTCGACGTGCGCCTCGCGCGCGGCGCGGATGTCCTCGACGGTGAGATCGGGCCAGTACTCCTCGCGCTTGCGCTCGAGCTGATCGAGCACGAAGCGCTGGCGCCGCCGCGACGCCTCGGGGTGGGTGCGCGGCGAGAGGTGCGTCGGCGACTGCGGGATCCCCGCGAGGAGCGACGCCTCGGCGAGCGTGAGCTCCGAGACGTCCTTGCCGAAGTAGAACTGCGACGCTTCCTGCACGCCGTAGCGGCCGTGCCCGAAGTTGATGTGGTTGAGGTAGAGCCCGAGGATCTCGTCCTTGCTGAGCTCCTCCTCGACGTGGCGCGCGAGGATCAGCTCGCGGATCTTCCGCTCCCAGCTGCGCTCGGGCCCGAGCAGCAGGTTCTTCACGAGCTGCTGCGTGATCGTGGAGGTGCCGCGGAAGTTCCCGCCGTCGAGCACGCCGCGCACGACGGCGCGGAAGAGCCCGGCGTAGTCGAGCCCTTCGTGGCGGTAGAAGTCCGCGTCCTCCGCGGCGAGCACCGAGAGCACGAGCACGCGCGGCACGCGCTCGAGCGGCACGACGGTGCGTCGCTCGGTGAAGATCTCGCCGACGAGCGCGCCGTCGCGATCGACGACGCGCGTCACCTGCGGCTCCTGGAACGTGCGCAGCGACGCGACGTCGGGCAGGTCGCGCGAGTAGTACGCGATGACGCTCGCGAACCCGAGCACCGCGACGATCACGAGCACGAGCAGCGCGATCAGCCCGCGACCGATCCAGCGCCACACGCCGGGCCGTCCACGCCGCGCGCGCGAGTGCTCGCGCACGCTCGCGAGCGGCCGGCGCGTGCGGAGGCTCGGGCTCGTGCGATCGCGCGACGCTTTGGGGCTCGTCACGACATCACCCGATCAGCGAGGGCGCCGCGGCGAGGAGGTGCTTCAGGTCCGCCATTCGAGGCCGCGACGACGATGCCCCGGGGCGGCCGATCGAGCAACGTTTCCGGACGGTCCCGCGATTCCTCGGGCGCAGCGCGCCGCCCGATTGGCGAGGGACGTGCGATGCTCCGCGCGCATGGCCGGACGTCGCACGCCTCAGATCGCGCCCGAGTGCTCGAAGGAGCTACTCGCACAGGTCCGCCGTGCGTTGCGCGGGATCCCCCCTGATGGCGCAACCGGCGTGAAGACGGTCCTCAGCGTGTACAGACGGCCCAGCGGTTACCAAGCGCACGCGGTCGTGGGATGGCTCCCGCCGCGCGCGAAACGGGTCCGTGCTCGACACGAGAGCGCCACTGGCGACAGCGCCGACGCGGCGCTGCGCCGCGTGCTCGAGGCGCTCGCGATCCGAGCACAATGATGCCCGACACCCGCTCTCACCGCGGCGCCGCGCCGAAAGACGAGTCGCTCTTCGACGAGCACGCGCTGCCCGCGCTGCGCGACGCGGTGGTCGAGCTCTCGTGGCTGCTCACGCGCGGGTACTCCGACACCAGCGCGCTCGCGCTCGTCGGCAACCGCCACTCGCTCACCGCGCGCCAGCGCACCGCGGTGATGCGCTGCGCGTGCACCGACGCGCAGCGGGAGCAGCGGCGCGCGCGCGCGCTCCCGCTCGACGCGATCCGCGATCGCGACGTCGAGATCGACGGCTTCAACGCGCTGATCGTCGGCGAGAGCGCGCTCTCGGGCGGGCTGGTGCTGGTCGGCCGTGATCGCGCGCACCGGGACCTCGCGAGCGTGCACGGCACGTGGCGTCGCGTGTCGGAGACGTCGCAGGTGATCGTCGCGATCGGCGAAGCGCTCGCGCGCGCCGCGCCGCGCTCGATCCGCTGGCACCTCGATCGCCCGGTGGGCAACAGCGGGCGGCTGCGCGCGCTGCTCGCCGAGATCGCGGAGGCGCACGGCTGGTCGTGGGCGACCGATCTCGACGACGCGCCCGATCGCGTGCTCGCCGCGTCCTCGTCGATCATCGCGACCGGCGACGGCTGGATCCTCGATCGCGCGAGCGGGTGGATCGATCTGCCCGCCGCGGTGATCGCCGCGCATCCCGGCGCGTGGATCGTCGATCTCGCGCCCTAGACGCGCTCTTTCACGACGCGCTCGGCGTCGCGCACCGTCGCGAGCAGGAAGCGCGCGCGGATCTCGTCGCGCGCGGCTTCGTCGAGATCGCCGTGCCGCCCGCGCGACGCGACGTAGAGCGTGATCGCCGACGCGACGCTCACGTTGAGGCTCTCGACGAAGCCTTCCATCGGGATGCGATACACGCCGTCGACGCGCGCGCGCACCTCGGGCGAGGCGCCCTTGTGCTCGTTGCCGAACACGATCGCGACCTTGGGCTTCTTCGCGAGCTCCTCGGGCCCGATGTCGCCGTCCATCGCCGCGACGAACACCTCGTACCCGCGCGCGTGCAGGTGATCCATGCACGCGACCGGGCCCTCGTGGCGCACGAGATCGAGCCAGCGGTGCGTGCCGCGCGTCACGCGGTGCGACACCGCGAAGCGATGACGGCCCTCGACGACGTGCACCTCCTGGCACCCGAACGCGTCGGCCGAGCGCATCACGGCCGCGCCGTTGTGCGGGTCCGCGAGATCCTCGAGCACCGGCACCAGCGAGCGCGTGCGCCGCGACACCACGGCCTCGATGCGCGCCCAGCGCTGCGGCGTCACGAGCGGCGAGAGCACGCGCACGATCTCCGCGGCCGGCTTGGGCAGCGGAGCGAGCCCGGCGAGCTCGATCACCTCGGGAAGGTCGCGCTTCATCGCGCGCAAAAATGACGGGGCGCGCGCGCGCCGCAACCGTCATCCACGCGATTTGCGGCCGGCGTCGATCTCCGAGTACTGGAAGCTGTCGCTGATCTCCGTCGGATCGTCGGGGCCCTGCACCACCGAGATCGTGAGATCGGAGAGCGTGTGATCCGAGGGCTGCGGCGCGAGCGGGGCGCGCGCGTCCGGCAGCGAGCGGAACGGGCGATCCGAGGAGCGCTGCGGCTTGCCGCGCACCGAGCGGATCGCGGCGAGCATCTCGTCCGCAGTCTGGAAGCGACGCAGCGGATCGAACGAGAGCGCCTTCAGGATCACGTTCTCGAGCGCGTCGGGCAGGTGCGGACGCAGCGAGCGCGGCGGCGCCGGGCGCGTGTTGAGGATCTTCGCCATCAGCGCGTTGTAGTTGTCGGCGCGGAACGGCAGCGATCCCGTGAGGGCCTCGTAGAGCACGATGCCCATCGCCCAGATGTCGACGCGGTGATCGACGCCGCGCTCGCCGCGCGCCTGCTCGGGCGCGAGGTAGTACGGCGTGCCCACGACGACGCCGGTCTGCGTGAGCGAGAGCGTGTGATCGTTGAGCAGCGACTTCGAGACGCCGAAGTCGAGCAGCTTCGCGATCACGGTGTGCGCGCGCTCGTGCAGGAAGACGTTCTCTGGCTTGAGGTCGCGGTGGACGATCCCGCGCTCGTGCGCGGCCTCCAGGGCGCTCAGCACCTGCTCGGCGTGATCGAGCACCTCGTCGATCGGCAGCGCGCCCTCGTGACGGATGCGCGCGGCGAGCGTCGCGCCCTCGAGCAGCTCCATCACCTGGTACGGCGCGCCGTTCTCGAGCGTCCCGAGGTCGAACACCTCGACGATGTTCGGGTGACCGATCGACCCCGCGATGCGCGCCTCGCGCAGGAAGCGACGCTCGCTCTCGCCGCCCTTGGCGTACCCGCGCAGCAAGATCTTGATCGCGACCTGCTTGCCGATGCGCGTGTTCTCGGCGCGATAGACGACGCCCATGCCGCCACGCCCGAGCGGCTCGGCGATGAGGTACTTGCCCTCGAGCACCTGCCCGGTGAGCGAGCCCATCGAGCGCGTCGCCTCGGGATCCGCGTCGCTGGGATCCGAGTACGGATGGACGCTGTGGGCCCACTGGTACCCCGGGCCCGCGACCTTCGGCGGCGGCGCGGAGACGCGCTTGCGCTGCTCCGGGACCAGCTGCTTGCCGGTCACGGGACACGAGGTGGCCTGCGCCTCGTGCGGCATGCCGCAGTGCTTGCAGCGGATGAAGCGTTGCGCGCTCACGATCGCCCGGCCGTCACGTTACCGGCATGCGAGTTCCCATACAAGCGCATCGAAGAGCGACCGTGGTGAGCGAACGCAGCCGCGCGCCGATCTCTCCGCGATCACCCGCGCTTAGCGCTCAGCGCGCCGCCGGACGCTGCCCGATGCGCACGCCGATCACGAGCGTCCCGCCCTGCCAGTTCTGCCCGGCGACGAAGAACGGATCGCCCGGCGACGCGACGATCTGGAGCAGGGGGAGGTAGTCCGTCTGGCCCGGCGTGTTGATCGAGACGCGCACGCGGTAGCGGCCGTCCTCGGTCGGCCGCTCGAGCTCGACGCGCAGCTGTCGCCCGTTGGGCAGGCGCACCTCGATCGGCTGCTCGGCCGAGAGATGCGACGTCGTGCGCGAGAGCACCTCCATCGTGTGGAAGGCGTTGAACGGCGGGCGCCGCAGCGCGGGGATCTCGGAGAGCGCGGGGTCGATCGTCCCCTCGGTCTCGCTCGCGAGCACCACGAAGACCTCGCTGCGAACCGCTGCCGCCGTCGCGCCGGTGCCGGCGTTCGGCGGCCCGGTGCGCGCCGTGGTCGCGCCCGCTTGAGCGAGCGCGCGCGGGCACACCGCGATCGAGAGCGCCGCGACGAGCGCGAGCGCGAAGAGCTTCGTCCCGCTGCTCATCATTGCTCCGGCGTGATCTCTTCGGGGGGCGGCTCGATCGCGTCGACCGGCGGCTTCGGCTGCACGTCCGCGAGCCACACCACCGCGTAGCGCTCTCCGTCGTCGCCCTCGACCGCGAACACCGCGCCCGAGTTCGATCCGAAGTCGACCTCGAGCACCTCGGTCTGGAACACGAGCTCTTCCGCGTCGGGCTCGCTCGCGCCGAGATCGATCGCGTCGTCCTCGCGGCCCGGCTGCTCGCCCTGCGCGATCGGCCGACCGTCGGTGCCCGGCGGCGGCTCACCCGGGCGCAGCACGAGCAGCAGCACCGCGGCAGCGAGCGCGAGCCCCGCGATCACCACGCCGGCGATGCGACGCTGGCGCGCGGGATCGTGCGCCTTCGGCGTGCGGGCGCGTTCCTCGGAGCGCCCGCCCTCGACCGCGCGCAGCGCGGGCTGCGGCGCCGCCGCCGGCTTCTCCGCGATCCGCGACTCGATGCGCGCCCAGAGGTCGTCGCTCGGCACGTCGTCGAGCTCGTCCGCGACCGACGCGCGCACCACCGCGCGCACCTCGCGGAGACCGTCGAGCTTCGCGCGCAGCGCGGGCTCGGTCTCGACGAGGCGGCGCACCTCGGACGCCTCCTCCGGCGAGAGCTCGCCGTCGAAGTACCGATGCAGCCGATCGTCTGCGAAACGCTGATCCCCCACGGCGTTCACTCCTCGACCTCGAGGTCGCCTCCTTCGACGAAGTCCTGGAGAGCCACCTGCATCTTCCGGCGCGCGTGGAAGAGGCGGCTCATGATCGTTCCCTTGGGCACCTCGAGGACCTCTGCCATCTCTTCGTAGCTGAGGCCTTCGATCTCGCGCAGGACGATCACCTGGCGGTGGTACTCGGGCAGCGTCGCGAGCGCCTCCTCGACGCGCTGCATGAGCTCGCGGCGGATCACCGTGCGGCGCGGGTTCGCGTCGAGCATGCGCGGCAGCACGTGCTCGTCGGCGAGCGCACCTTCGCGATCGATCGCGTCGTCGTACTCGACGGGGCGCGCCGTCTTCTTGCGGCGGAGCTGGTCGATCGCGAGGTTCATGACGATCCGGTAGAGCCAGGTGTAGAAGCTCGAGCTGCCCTGGAACCCGTCGAGGTGCCGGTGGACCTTGACGAACGACTCCTGCACGACGTCCAGCGCGTCGTGCTTGTTCTTGAGGACGCCGAACGCGACCGCGTACGCGCGCTTGTGATAGCGGTCGAAGAGCTCGCGGAAGGCGCGCTGATCGCCCTGCTGAGCACGCCGCACCAGCTCGCGATCGCGCTCGCGATCCTCGGGCGCGCGCGCAGCGGGAGGGAGCTCGTCGCCGAGCTTCTCCAGGGCTGCGGCATCGAGAGTCTCGGCGGCATCGCGATCGGGGCTCGCATCGTCCGGGTCAGACGCGCCCGATGCCTCGGGATTCACCGCCGCGTCGAGGTTCTCGTCGGCCGCGTTCTCGTCCGAAGCGAGGCGCGACGCCTCGGACTCGCCCGAGACGTCGTGATCGTCGTCGGACGCGCGCGGCCCGGCCGGAGACTTGGCCGCCGAGGGCCGCGTCCCCGCGCCGCTCGCAGGGAGCTCGGCGTCCCGCCTGGCGCGCGTCATCTCGCGGATCCGTAGCACGGACGCCCGCGGGGTTGGAACACGGCGTCGCCGTCGGGTATGAGCGACGGCTCGCATGGCCATCGACCTCTCGACCCTGAACCCGCCCCAGCGCGACGCGGTCCTGCACGGCGATGCGCCGCTCGTGGTCTTCGCGGGCGCGGGAAGCGGCAAGACGCGCGTGATCACGCACCGGGTCGCGAACCTCGTCGCGGAGCGGGGGATCCCGCCGTGGCGGATCCTGGCGGTCACGTTCACGAACAAGGCCGCGCAGGAGATGCGCGAGCGCCTCGAGCACCTCGTGCCGGGCGCCGCGCGCGATCTACAGGTCGGCACGTTCCACGCGACGTGCGCGCGCCTGCTCCGCCGCTACCACGATCGCATCGGCCTGCGGCGCGACTTCACGATCTACGACGAGGCCGATCAGCGCGCGATGATCACGCGCGTCCTGCGCGACCTGAAGATGGACGAGAAGCGCTTCCCGCCGAAGTCGATCGCGGGGCGCATCGAGCGCGCGAAGCAGGAGATGGTCGAGCCCTCGGAGATCGACGCCGGGGTCGTCGACACGCCGCACGTGCGCGCGATCGTGACCGAGTACGAGAAGCGCATGGCCGCGGCGAGCGCGCTCGACTTCGGCGATCTCATCTACCGCATGGTGCGCGCGCTCGAGAACGACGAGGTGCTGCGCAAAGAGCTCGCGACGCGCTTCCAGCACATCCTGGTCGACGAGTTCCAGGACACGAACCACTCGCAGCTGCGCATGGTGCTCGCGCTCGCGAGCGTGCACCGCGCGCTCTGCGTGGTCGGCGACGACGACCAGAGCATCTATCGATGGCGCGGCGCGGATCGCCGCAACATCCTCGATTTCCGGCGGCATTTCCCGGACGCGCACGTCGTCAAGCTCGAGCAGAACTACCGCTCGACCAAGCGCATCCTCCGCGCGTCGCACGCGGTGATCTCGCGCGCGTTCGATCGCGAGCCCAAGGAGCTCTGGACCGACAACGACGAGGGCGCGAAGGTCGAGGTGCACCGGCTCAACACCGAGCGTGAAGAGGCGAACCTCGTCGTCACCACCGCGCGCGCGCTGAAGAACGAGGGCAAGTCGCTCGCGGATCTCGCGATCTTCTATCGCATCCACGCGCAGTCGCGCGTGCTCGAAGAAGCGCTGCGCGCGGCGTCGCTGCCCTATCGCGTCGTCGGGGGCGTGCGCTTCTACGATCGCGCCGAGGTGAAGGATCTGCTCGCGTACCTGCGCGTGCTCTCGGTGCCCGAGGACGACGTCTCGCTGCTGCGCATCATCAACGTGCCGGCGCGCGGCATCGGCAAGACGACGATCGATCGACTGCTCGATCGCGCCGCGGCCGCGGGCAACGGCGTGTGGGAGGCGTGCAAGGCGCAGTCGGAGGAGCGCGGCGGGAACAAGCTCGGGGACTTCGTCGGGCTGATCGAGTCGCTGCGCGCGAAGGTCGCGGACCTCGACCTTCCGGGGCTCGCGCGCACGGTGCTCGACGAGACGGGATACGTGCAGGCGCTGCAGGCCGAGAACACGCCGGAAGCCGACGCACGCCTCGAGAACCTCGCCGAGCTCGTGGGCTCGATGGAGCAGTTCGTCGCGGAAGCGGAAGAGCCGACGCTCACCGCGTTCCTCGAGCGCGTGACGCTGCAGACCGACGCCGAGGGCGGCGACAGCAAGGGCGAGAACGAGATCGTCACGCTGATGACCGTGCACGCCGCGAAGGGGCTCGAGTTCCCGGTCGTGATCGTCGCGGGCATGGAGGAGCAGCTGTTCCCGTTCCGCGGGCTCGAGCAGGACGCGGATCCCGAGGAGCTCGAAGAAGAGCGTCGCCTCGCGTACGTCGCGTTCACACGCGCGCGAGAGCGGCTGATCCTCTCGTGGGCGAGCACGCGCTACTTCTTCGGCAACCTGCGCGACTGCACGCGCTCGCGCTTCATCGACGAGCTGCCCGGGTCCGACGTGAAGTTCGTCGGTGGCACCGGGGATCGCCCGAGCTTCGGGCGCGCGAACGCAGGGTGGATCGAGGATCGCGGCAGCACGCGCGTGGAGCGCTTCGATGCGCGCCCGTCGCGCGTGCTCTCGACCACCGCGGGCCCGATCGAGGCCAAGGTCACGCGCAAGAGCGGCGGCCAGGTCTCGCTGCGCGTCGGGCAGAGCGTCAAGCACGTGCGCTACGGCCAGGGCAAGGTGGTGCGCTTCGGCACCGGCGATCCGCCGAACGTCGACGTCGAGTTCCCCGGGCACGGGAAGAAGACGATCCGCGCCGACTTCCTCGACCCCGCGTGATCGGTCACGCGCGACGGCGCTCGGGCGGACAGCGCTGCCCGTACGCCTCGTAGAGCAGCACCGCCGATGCGACCGCGGCGTTGAGCGAGTCCATCGCGGTCGCCATCGGAATGCGCACCGCGAGATCACACGCGTCGATCATCGCGTCGCTCGCGCCTTGGCGCTCGGAGCCGAGCACGAGCGCGGTCGCGCCCCGATAGCTCACCGCGCGATAGTCGTGACGCGCGCGCGGCACGGCCGCGACGAGACGCGTCCCGGTGCGCGACGCGAACGCGCGCAGCGACGCGACGTCGGCGTCGATCACGGTCGTGCTCACGATCGCGCCCATCGACGCGCGAGCGCAGGCGGGATCGAACGGATCCGCCGCGCCCTCGCGACCTCCGCGCAGCATGACGACACCGTCGACGCCTGTCGCGTGGGCGGTCCGCAGCGCGGTGCCGAGGTTGCCCGGCGAGCGCACTCCGTCGATCACGAGCCACAGCGCGCGCGGTGGTGGGCGGATCGCCTCGATGCTCACGCGCCGCTGGCGCAACACGAGGAGCACGCCCTGCGGCTCGCGCGCGCTCGCGAGGTCCGCCGGCTCGCTCTCGCTCACGCGCAGCTCCGGCACGCCGCGCTGTCGCATTCGGCGCGTCATCATCTGCGCCATCGTCGTGCGCAGCGCACCGGGCGCGACGACGGTCGCGACGACCTCGGCGCGCGCATCCACGGCCGCGACCGCGAACCGCGCGCCTTCGACGACGTAGAGCCCGGTCGCCTCTCGTGTCGCGCGCTCGCGCAGGGCACGCACCAGGGCGACGTCGATCGGGCTCACGTCCGGGGGCGCCCTCGTCCTCTCCTCGAGTGGGCGCCCGACCCTACGAACACGTGATGGATCAATGGCTCGTCGCAGCGCGCACCGCAGCGTGGTGCGCGAGGACGAGCGCGAGCATGCGCCGCCGCGCTGCTCGCGTCCATCTCAGGGCGCCGGCGGGAACGTCCACCAGAGCACGAACGCCGCATCGGGCGGCGATGCGGGCCCGCAGATCGTGTGGTTCGCGCGCAGGAGCCGCGCCGTCGCGAACGAGCCGGGCACGCTCGCGGTCTCGCCCTCGCTCAGTCGAACCGTCCCGCCCTCGCCGTGATCCCAGCCCGCGGCGCGCGCGTCGACGGTCACCTGCCCCGTGTATCCGACCACGCGGCACCCGTCGTCCGCGAGCTCGTCGCACGAGGGCTCGGCGCTCCACGTCACGCCGTCGACGGCGAAGCTCGGTCCTTCGAGCGCACCGTCGTGCGCGTAGAGCGCGAGCTCGTAGTACGCGCCCGCCTCGCCGCCCTGATGCGTCGCGACGAGGACGATACTGCTCGCGCCGACGTGCGCCTCGAACGGTCCTCGGTCGAGCAGCGACACCGACGCGAGATCGGCACCGACACCGCCGACGTGGAGCACGCACCGGCAGTCCGCATCGGCGTCGGGGCACAGATCGAGCGCGAGCCGCACGCCGTCGATCTCGGGCGCGGCTTCGGGCGGCGCGCTCATGCTCCCGCGGAGCACCTGACCCTCGCAGGGATGCGTCCCGAGGGGCTCGCGCACCACCGTCACCCGCGCTGTCGATGCACCGCACAGCGCGCCCGCATCGCTCGGCCCCGCGTCGATCGCGAGCGTCGCGTCGCGGCGCATCGCTGCATCGCGTGGCAGCGACGCGTCCGGACCGCGCTCCAAGCCGTGATCGGCGTAACAGCCCGCGAGCACCGATGCGACGATCGCCGCTCCTGCGTACGCCCTCATGCCCAGGGAGCGTACACGGAGCGGCCAGCGGGCTCGCGCGGGTCAGCTCGTCGCGGCCTTCGACTCGCTGCCGCCCGAGCTCGACGACCCCGAGCTCGACGAGCCCCCGGAGTCACCGCCGCTCGATCCCCCACCGGACTCGCCGCTGGACTTCTTCGCGGCGGGCTTGTGGTAGAGGTCCTTGTACCAGCCCTCGCCCTTGAGCATGAAGTTGCCGCCCGAGATCAGGCGCTTCGCCTTCTCCGCGCCGCACTTCGGGCAGACCTTCACCGGGTTCTCGGAGATGCGCTGCTCCATCTCCCAACCGGCGCCACACGCCTCACAGCTGTACTCGTACGTCGGCATGATCCGGCGCGAGGGTAAAGCGCGACGACCGAAAGGCAAGCCCGCGCTCGCCGTCATTCCTGGCAGTCGGCGCCCTCACGTCGCCACGAGGCGCGGCTTCGCGCGACAGACCGCGCCCATCGCCGCGCCCAGCACGCCCCACTGCAGCATCGTGAGGACGAGCAGCACCAACCCCGCCACCGGGAGCCCGACCCAGAGCAGCGCGGCGGGGGCACCGGCCTCCGCCGCAGCGGTCGCGCCGAGCGCCATCGCGAGGACGCCCGCGCCCGCGACGCGCGTGACGAACGCCCACACGGCGAGCACCACGATCAGATGGATCGGCGCGCCGATCACCAGCTTGATCGCGCCGAGCACGTCGAAGTACGCGAGCCGCGAGTGGCGCGTCGCCATGAGCGTCAGCCCGATCGGCACGTGCACCGCGAGCAGCAGGTTCGCGACGACGAGCTGCATCGGGAGCTCGCCCGCGGCGAGCGCGGTCGGATCGGAGCTCGCGCCCGAGAGCAGCAAGCCGACGTTCGGCACGACGAACGCGACGATCACCACGGCGCCGTCGAACACGCGCGCGTAGAGGTCGTCACCGTCGAAGTCGGGCGGCGGATCGGGCCCTTCCTCGCGACCCAGCACGGCCCACAAGCACGCGCGGAACCACGAGAAGAGGTGCCCGATCCAGAACGCGCTGCCCGCGAGCATCCCGAGCACCGACACGCTCAGCCCGGTGTAGCTGCGCATCAGCAAGAGCCCCGTGCCCGCGGTCGCGAGGAGCACGAACCCGATCGCGAGCAACACGGTGCGCAACAGCCAGCGCAGCGCGCCGCCGCGCAGCGGCGTCAGGAGCGTGCGCGGGAGCGACGCGAAGAACGTGACGAGCGACTCGCCCTCGGGCTCCTCGGTCGCGGCCGGCGCGACCGGAGGAGGCGACGAGGCCGGCGGCGCGCTGCGGCGAGGTGCGGGCGCCGCGGGAGGAAGGTCCAGGTCGAGCTCGGGAAGGGGCAGCAAGGGCGCTTCGAGCGCGGCAGGCTCGCTCGGGCTCGCTGACGAGCCCGGCGCCGGCGGCCACGACGACACCGCCGGGGGCGTCGAGGGCGGCGGGTACGGTGAAGGTCGTGACGCAGGCTGGAGCCCGCGATGGCTCGACGGATGACGGCTCGCCGGCTGTAGCCCGTGCGGGCTCGGGTACGAGCCGCGTCGCAGCGGTCGCTTCAGGAGGCGCACGCGCCATCCGGCGCGGCGAAGCGGCGCGAGGAGCTCCTCCGCGGAGCGCTCGTCGACGTCTTCGAGCACCTTCGCCGGCAGCACGTCGAGCGCGCGCTTCGCGCCGCGCGGATCGAGCCCCAGCACCACCCCGGCGGCGTGCACCGCCTGCTCGCGATCGACCCCCTCGTCGATCGCCTGGAGGATCACGTCGTACCGATCCAACACGGCCCCCTCGTCGCGCCGCGCCCTGGCGCTCCGTGCGCGAGCGTGATGCCCGCCGCGATGGGCCGCCATCGGAATCACCGACGCCCGCTGCGCAAACGCGAAGAGCCGCCCGGCACCACCGAGCGGCTCTCTTCGTTCGTCGGGCGATCCCGCGGCTCAGCCCTTCGCCATCTCCTCGCGCTTCTTGAGCTCTTCGAGCGCGGCCTCGAGCTCGGCCATCTCGGCCTCGTCCATCGGCGCTTCCTCCGCCTCGACACGCGCCGGCACCGCCGCCTCGCGCGCCGGCATCAGCCCCATCTCGCGCTTCAGCTCCTCGAGGTCCGCGTCCGCGCCCGCCGTCTGCTCGAGCCGCGCGAACTTGTTCTTCAGCACGTCGCCCGAGTACTCCTCGTGGAGCTCGCCCGCGGCCTCGGCCTCCGCCTCGGCCTGCTCGATCTTCTGCTCCATCCGCGAGAACGCATCGAAGGCGCTGGTGTCCTGGAGGGACCCCATCGTCTTCTGGATCTCCTGCATCGCCTTCGCGCGGTTGTTGCGCGCGATGAGGACGTCCTTCTTGCGCTTCGCCTCACCGATCTTGTTGTTCAGCGCCTGCAGCGCGGCCTTCACCTGGTTGACCGCGATGTTCTGCTTCTTCCACTGATCCTCGAACGCCTTCGCGATTTGCTCGTGCTCCTTCTTCCGCTGGAGCGCTTCCTTCGCGAGGGCGTCGTCACCCGCGCGCACCGCGAGCATCGCCTTTTTGTGCCACTCGTCCGAGACGGCTTTCTCGCTCTGCCATTGGCGGTGCAGTCGCTTCTCGTCGGCGATCGCGATCGCGACCTGCTTCTTCGCCTCGACGAGCTGCGCGTTCATGTCGAGGATGATCTGGTTGAGCATCTTCTCCGGATCTTCCGACTTGGAGATCAGGTCGTTCAGATTGCTCTTGATCAGCGTCGCGAGGCGGCCGAAGAAACCCATCTTCGTGTTGTCTCCCCTCAGGCGTCGGAGTGAGCTCAGCGTCGGGTGAACGAGATCGAGATCAGACGTCGGCGCGGCGATCGTCGTTGCGGCGATACTTCGCGATGCGCTCGTGATGGTTCGCCATCGCGAGGACGAACTCCTCCACGACGCCGGCGAACTCGTTGAAGTCGAGGTTCTCGAGCAGGTGGCTCGCCGTGAGCAACACCATGCCGTCCGATGCGCCGTACGCGCCGTGGACCATCTCGGTCGCGTTGAGACGCAGCAGCTCGAGATAGAAGTCGCCGCACTTCTTCGGATCGATCGCCGCGAGGTCGATGACCTTGAGGCGGAACAGGCAGATGCCGTTCGCCATGCGTACGACGATGTTCTCGCGCGAGCCCGACGCGTCACCGACGAGCCAAGTGTCCTCGGCGAGCTCGCGGTGCGGGTGGTTCGAGCGGAGAAGGTAGGCTTCGATGTCCTCGCGCGTCCTCATCGCCGGCGTTCTCTCCGTGGATGTTCGCTCCTCCCTCGAGAGCGAGCATCGCGGAGAACCGTACCGCCGTTCGCGAGAACGCGCGAGAGCCAACCTTCTTTCCCGACGCGCTCACGCGCGTCGAGATCGCGTCACTCCTCGTCGCCGCCCGGGTTCGCGAGCTTGCGCGTCCAGAGGATCGCGTCCTTGCGCTCCGAGGTGCCCTTCGGACCGCCGCCCGCGATCTGGATCCCGCTCGCGAGCAGGCCCGTCTTGCGGAAGCCCGCCGCGACGTACGCGGTCGCGAGCCCGATGTCGTCGCTCGGCGCGAACCCGAACGCGCTGACGATGCCGCGCTCCTTCAGGTCGTCGCACAGGAAGCGCAGGCCGCCCGTCAGCGCGAGCACGTCGAGGTCGTCCGTCGGCGCGCGCAGCACCTCGACGAGCGAGTGCCCGAAGCAGTCCTGGAACTCCGCCGAGAGCCAGTTCGCGCGGCCCTTCTTCGCCGTCGCCTCGACGAAGTAGCGCGCCGCGTCGCGACCGAACGCGTCGAAGCCCGAGAGCCCCTGGCCCTTGCGCCAGACCTCGTCGCGCGCCTTGAGCGCGTCCTCTTCGTCGCCGATCACCGCGCTCACCATCGGCAGCGTCTCGGGGACCTCGCGCGCGTTCTTCTTGCCCGCGTTGACGGTGCGCTCCGCGAGCTTCTGGCCCTCGTCGCCGACCTCGACCGACGCCGTCTTCTCGCCGATCACGCAGCCCACGAGGTGGCCGTCGCTGCGCTTGTAGAAGCCGGGGATCGTGCCCTCGCGGACGAAGCCGACGCGCGTCCAGCTCGACACCTCGTCCTTCTCGACGAGGAGGATCACCTTCTCGACGCCCTCGCGCCGCGCGACGTTCTGGATGAAGAGGCGCTTCGCCGGCAGCGCGCCCGAGCGGAAGTCGATCACGCGGATGAGCCCGGTGCGCCGGTTCAGGAGGAGGCACAAGAACGCGCTCTCGCTCTTGAAGTGGAGCTCTTCGACGACGGGCTGGTTCTCGGGAGTACGCGCGGCGGCGGCCTTGGCCATGAAGGAAACCTCGCTGGAGCTCAGAGAGCGGCGGTTCGCTAGCGATGCGCCGGGGTGGCAGTCGCCGAAAACCGAGGGAATTCGGGGCCGCAATCCTGGATCTCGGGGCGTGCGACGTCAAATGGACGGCGAAACGGGGTCTGGAGACCCCTGTTTCACGCGCGAATCAGTGCAGGATGCCGTCGTCGTCGTCCTCGTCCTCGTCACGCGCGCGCGCCTTCCGTCGCTCGATGGCGGCGAGCTCGCGGTGCAGCGCGTCGTGGCGCAGCTCGAGGACGCGGCGCCGGCGTCGCGCGAGGAGAAGCGGGAAGAGGGACCACGCCTTCGCGCCGTCGAGCGGAGGGACGGGCACCAGGTTCAGCACGATCAGGAGAAGGTTCGAGACCAGGAGCGCCCGCGCGAGGTCCCCGACGAAGCCGCCGTGGGGCTCGAGCACGCGCACCAGCGCGAACGTCGCGGCGAGGAGCAGCCCCTGCGCGACCACGCCGCCCCACGCGATGATCGCGTGATCCAGCGGAGTGCCCCACCCCGCGGCGTACCGGCACTCGCCGCCCATCCAGTGGAGGTCGATCGAGACCGCGTACAGCCCGCGCTTGCGCACCAGGAATGCATGCCCGAGCTCGTGCGCGAGGAGCAGCACGAAGAACCCGAGCGCGCCGCCGAGCGTGCCGTGACCGAAGAACGCGAGGCCGGGCAAGAGCGACCAGTGCAGTCGCACTGGCGTTGGGAGCTGGCGCGCGGTGACGACGAGGTGCGGCGCGATCCACTGCACGTGCATGGCGCGAGCGTAGCGGGTCAGTGTTTCTTCGTCGCCGGCTTCTTCTTCGCCGGCTTGGGCGGACGGCTCGCCTCGTAACGCGCGATGTAGCCGTCGACCGTGATGCGGCGGACGGTGTCGCGCACCACGTCGAGCGGCAGGTCGGCGAGCGCGCGGAAGCGCAGGCACGACTTGCCCATGTCGAGCTTCTTGCCCGTCGCGCGATACGCCGCCTCGAAGCGCGCGCGCTCGTCCTCGTCGGCGTCTACGCTCATCAGATAGAGCGACATCGTCGTCTTCTGCGACGCGAGCGCGAGCACCGCGAGCGGCTGCCCGTTGTACGTCTCGGGATAGCGCGAGAGCGGGATCGACCACGTGATCATCCCGTGTTGGATGGTCTCGTCGAAGCCCGGCGCGAGGCTCGCGATGATCATCTCGCGCACCGTCGTGATCGCCGCGCGTCGATCGGCGGGGAGCGCAGCGAGGTACTCGGCGACCGTGCTGACCATGCGCGCGAGGCTACGACGGAAACGAAGAGGCCTGCCCACGACGCGCGCGGGCAGGCCTCTTCCGGTCGAGGGAACGCTGGCTCGTCAGGAGCAAGCGGGGATGGGGCCCCGCGCGCAGCGTTCAGGGATGGGGGCCCCGATCCGGCTTCGCCGGTCGGGGGGAAGGGGTCATCCCATGACCCCTTCCGAGAGATCAGCGACGCGCGGGCGCTTCGCGGAGCGCGCGGTCGATCGCCTGCTGGAACGCGGGGAACGGCTGCGCGCCCTGGAGCAGGCGGCCGTTGATGAAGAACGACGGGGTGCCGATCTCCGCGCCCGCGCGACGCACCGCCTCCATGTCCGCCTGCACGGCGGCCTGGTGCGTGTGCTCGTCGAGCGCGCGGCGGAAGCGCGCCATGTCGAGGCCGGGGACCTGCGTCGCGTAGCGCTCGAGATCCTCACGCGAGAGCGCGCGCTGGTTCTCGAACAGCGTGTTGTGGAACTGCCAGAACGCTTCCGAGCCGCGCTGCGCGAACACTTCCATCGCCGCCTCGGCCGCCGGGCCCGCCTGCTGGTGGAAGGGCAGCGGGTAGTTGCGCCAGACGAGGCGCACGCGACCCTCGTACTGCTCCATCACCTGCTCGATCGTCGGACCGACGCGCGAGCAGAAGGGGCACTGGAAGTCGCTGAAGATCTGGATCGTGACCGGCGCGTTCGCCGCACCGCGGGTCGGCGCGTTGCGCGGGACCGCGATGTCGTAGACGCGATCGGCGTCGGGCGCCGCCGCGGCCTCTTCGCCGCCGCCCTCGGGCATCGGCAGCATGACCGGGCTGGTCGCGCCGTTCGCGATCGTCGCCTCGTACACGCCGGCGCGCGGGGTGCCCGCCGACACGCGCTCACGCGCACGCGCGAGCTCGGCGTCGATCACCTGCTGGAACGCCTCGAACGGCTGCGCGCCGCGCAGGTTGCGGCCGTTGATGAAGAACGACGGCGTGCCGCTCGCGCCGAGCTGGCGGGCGAGCGTCTGGTCCGCCTCGATCGTCGCGCGGTGCGTGTGCTCGTCGAGCGCGCGGCGGAAGCGCGCCATGTCGAGGCCGACCTGCTGCGCGTAGCCTTCGAGCTGCTCGCGGCCGAGCGCCTGCTGGTTCTCGAACATCAGGTCGTGGATGCGCCAGAACGCGTCGTTGCCGCGCTGGCGGTACGCCTCGACCGCGGCCTCGGCGGCGGGCATCGCGTTGTCGTGGAAGGGCAGCGGGTTGTGCTTGAACACGAAGCGCACGTCACGCCCGTAGCGCTCCTCGATCTGGTCGAGCGTGGGGCGGACGCGGTTGCAGAACGGGCACTGGAACTCGCTGACGATCACGATCGTGACGAGCGCGTCGTTCGGGCCCTTCGTCGGCGAGTCGCCGACCGGCACGCGGTAGACCGCGTTCGGGTCCGGCTGCGGACGGCGCGGCGGCGCCTTCGCGGCGGCGGCCTCACCCTCGGCCGCGGCGGGCGCGGTGCGCGCGCCACGCATCAGCGCGGCGTAGTAGCCCGCGCGCGGCGTGCCGCCCGAGATCGCGCGGTTCGCGCGCTGGATCTCGTCGCGGATGACGGTCTCGAACTGCTCGTAGGGCTGCGCGCCCATGAGCTGGCGGCCGTTGATGAAGAACGCGGGCGTGCCACGCGCGCCGAGCGAGTTGGCGGCCTGCATGTCCGCCTGGATGCCCGCCTGGTGCGTGTGGTTGTCGAGCGCCGCGCGGAAGCGGGTCATGTCGAGGCCCTGCTGCTGCGCGTACTGCTCGAGGTTCGCGCGCTCGAGGGCGCGCTGGTTCTCGAACAGCGTGTTGTGCATGCGCCAGAAGCCCTCGTCGCCACGCTGCGCGTAGGCCTCCATCGCGGCCTCCGCGGCGGGCATCGCGTTCTGGTGGAACGGCAGCGCGTTGTTGCGCCACACGACGCGCACGTCGTTGCCGAAGGTCTCGATCACGCGGTCGATCGTCGGCTCGACGCGCGAGCAGAACGGGCACTGGAAGTCCGACCACATCACGATCGTGACGAGGGCGTCGTCCGGGCCGCGCTGCGGCGCGTTGTCGGGCGCGAGCGCGCGGAAGCGCTCGACGTCGTCCTGCACGGCCGGGCCCGCGCCCGGCTCACCACCACCGCCGGCGCGATCGCCGGCCGCCATCTCGATCTCCTCGCTGGCGGCGCCGCTCCCGCGGCCGGTGAGGTTGCCGATCATCAGGCCGCCGACGAACGCGATCAGGATCGCGATCACGGCCGACGGCGTGCTGATCGTGCCGGTCGGCTGGACCGGCGGGTTGTTGGTGCTCTTGCTTGCCATGGAAAAAGGGTCCTCTCGTGGCGCACGGCGGCGCGGAGCGAGCCTCCGCACCGGCGAGCGCCGGAACTCGGTGTGTTTCGGATCGAACGATTCGCGAACCGCGCGCGGCGACGACCGCCGCGCGGAGATCGATCCCGGCGCGCGCACGCGCACGTCGGGATCGTCGATGCGACGCGACGAATCGATCAGGCGCGCGGGGGACGATCGAGCCGGAACGCGACGCCGCTCGGGCCGCGCGCGATCGCGCGCGGGAAGCGGACGAGCGTGACGCCTGCGCGCGCGATGCGCGGCGTCGTCAGGATCGTGGCGAGCGGCGCATGGCGGAGCGTCTCGCGGTGCGAGGTCTCTCGCGCGTCGTCGCGCTGACAGCGGGGATCGTCGGCCGACCGGCACCACGCGACCGGCCCGCGCGGCCGCGCCGGCTCGGGCGTCACCTCGGGGTCCGGCGCGGTGCGATCGACGGTCTCGATGGTGTCGTCGGGCGACTCGAGGACGTCCGCGATCTCCACGACCGACGCCGCGGGGAACAGCGTCTCGGGCCCGAGGCACATGCAGTCGTCCGCCGCCGCGCGGCCCCCCGAGAGGGACAGCGTCGCGATCGCGAGCGCGGCGAGGACGTAACGCGGCATGCGTCGGAGCGCGGGAGTCTACCCCTCGAGTGCTCGGTGGCAACCCCGGCCGCCAGCGCTCTAGGGCCCGCCCGTCGTGAGCGGGAGCCCCTGCGGGCCCATCGCGATCCGCATCGCGGCGCGTTGATCGTGCTCCTGCTCGCCGTTAGGCTCGCGCGTCTTTTCGGAGCCCGCCGAGCGAACGAGGCGAGCCCGCTCCGTCGACCAGGGAGACTCGCTGCGATGAGCACGTTCACCGGTACGCTTCCCGCGCTGATCACCCCGTTCCGCGACGGGAAGGTCGACGTCGCGGCGCTGCGCGAGCTCGTCGAGCGCTGCGTCGTGGGAGGCTGCGAGGGGCTCGTCCCGTGCGGCACCACCGGCGAGTCGGTGACGCTCTCCGAGGAAGAGCACGCGCTCGTCGTGCGCACCGTCGTCGAGCAGGCGAAGAAGCGCGTCCCCGTCGTCGCGGGCGCGGGCACCGTCTCCACCTCGCACACGATCCACCTCGCCGAGATCTCGCGCGACGCGGGCGCCGACGGCCTCCTCCTCGTGTGCCCCTACTACAACCGCCCGACCCAGGCGGGCCTCGAGGCGCACTTCCGCGCGGTCGCGAAGGCCGTCCCGCTCCCGACGCTCCTCTACAACATCCCGGTGCGCACCGGCGTCGACCTCGCGCTCGAGACGCTCGAGAAGCTCGCCGACGTGAAGGCGATCGTCGGCATCAAGGAGGCGACCGGGAACGTGCTGCGCAGCCAGCAGATCGTCGCGCGTATGGGCGATCGCTTCGACGTGCTCTCGGGCGACGACGCGCTGACGCTCCCGGTGCTGAGCGTCGGCGGCAAGGGCGTCATCAGCGTCACCGCGAACCTGCTCCCGAAGGAGACCAGCGACGTCGTGCGCCTCTGGAACGCGGGCGACGTCGCGGGCGCGCGCGCGCTGCATCTCCGGCTGAGCGCGGTGCACGAGGCGATGTTCGTCGAGGCGAACCCCGGCCCGGTGAAGGCCGCGATCGCCGACGCCGGGCACATCGCGAAGGAGATGCGCCTGCCGCTCGTGTGGCCCGCCGAGCCCTCGGTCGACAAGGTGCGCGCGGCGCTGCGCGACTTCCGCGGAGCGCGCGCGTGACGTCGCGTGCGCTGCGCGTCGCGATGCACGGCGCGGGCGGGCGCATGGGGCGCGCGATCGTGCGCGCGATCGCCGAGGACGGAAAGCTCGCGCTGGTCGCCGCGATCGATCGCGAGGACGGCGAGGCGATCGGCCAGGACGCGGGCGAGCTCGCGGGCGTGGGCGCGCTCGGGGTGACGGTGTCGGCGGATCGCGCGCTCGCGACGAAGGCCGACGTGGTGATCGACTTCTCCTCGCCGCACGCGACCGCCGCGATGGCGCGCGCCTGCGCCGCGGCGCGCACGCCGATGGTGATCGGCACCACCGGGCTCGACGGCGAGGCGAACGCCGCGATCGGCGCGCTCGCGAAGGAGGCCGCGGTGGTCGTCGCGCCGAACACCGGCATCGGCGTGAACGTGCTCTTCCACCTCGCGGCGGAGGCGGCGCGGCTGCTCGGCCCGGCGTTCGACGCCGAGATCGTCGAGATGCACCACAAGAAGAAGGTCGACGCGCCGAGCGGCACCGCGATCCGGCTCGCCGAGCGGGTCGCGGACGCGAAGGGCCTGGGCCCCGAGTCGTTCGTGCACGGGCGCAGCGGTCAGGTCGGCGCGCGCCCGGAGCGCGAGATCGGCATCGTCGCGCTGCGCGGGGGTGACGTGATCGGCGATCACACGCTGGTGCTCGCGGGGCCCGGCGAGCGCATCGAGCTGACGCACCGCGCCCACGATCGCTCGCTGTTCGCGACGGGCGCGCTGCGCGCGGCGCGGTGGGTCGCGTCGGCGGGGCGCGCCGGGCGGTTCGACATGGGTGACGTGCTCGGGCTGCGGTGACTGCGCGCGAACGGCCGAGCACGCGCAGGTGGCACGTGGACGAGCACGCGGGACGAGCACGTGCACGAGCACGGGCGTCGCTCGGACGGGCCTCGAGGGTCGACGAAACGGGATCCCACGTCGTTCGAGTCACCCGAACGGGTGAGCCGAGCGGGATCGCATGCCGATCGGGCGACCCTCGAGGCTCGGCGGAGCGGGATCCCATGTCGTTCGAGTCACCCGAACGGGTGAGCCGAACGGCACGCGTGCCGTTTGGTCGGGGGTAGCTACCCCCAACCACCGGGATCGATCCCGTTCGTTCGACCCCGAGGGGTGCCCGAGACGGCACGCGTGCCGATCGTTTGGGGGTAGCTACCCCCAATCGACGGGATCGATCCCGTTCGTTCGACCCCTGAGGGGTGCCCGAGGCGGGATCGATGCCGTTCGTTCGACCCTGGAGCGTCGGGCTCACATGTGATCGAGCGTCAGCGTGCAGTCGGGGGGGCACGTGATCGCGAGCGTGCTCGCCGTCGCGTCGTAGGTGCCGGTGCACGCCACCGCCTCCGCGCCCGCCAGCGAGAGCGATGCCGTGACCGCGCCCTCGGCGTCGACGCTCAGCGTGCCCGCGACGGCCGCGTCGGCGACGGTCGCGATCATCCACTCGCAGGCGCTCGCGCCGGCGCGGACGGTGAGCGTCGCGCTCATCGCGACGCCGCAGCCGCCGACCGTCTCGGCGTAGGTGCCGGGGGTGAGCGCGACGCACGCCGGGCCGCTGTCGGGCGTCGACGCGTCGCGCGCGCCGGAGTCGGTCACCGCGGCGTCTCGCGCGCCCGCGTCGCTCGCGCCGGCGTCGGTCTGCGCGCCGATCGCGCGGCAGGTGCGATCGGACGCGCAGCGGTAGCCGAGCTGGCAGTCGGTGTCGATCACGCACTCGGGGCCGTCGTCGCCGCAGGCGGCGAGCGCGAGGACGAGAGCGACTGGGAACAGCGCGCGACGGATCGACATCGCGGCCGAGGTTACTTCATCACGTGGCGGTACACGAAGAGGCCGCTGAGGATCTTCGGCGCGAAGAAGGTGCTCTTCTCCGGCATGACGATGTCGGGGTTCGAGAGGCCCGCGTCGGCGACCGCGACGAGCTCGTCGATCGACACCGGGTGCAGCGCGATCGCGAGGTCGTACTCGCCGCGATCGACGGCCGCCTTCATCTGATCGATCTGCGACTCGGGGTAGTAGTCGAAGTGCTTCGGGTCCTGGATCATCGAGTGCGTCAGGCCGAGCTGCGGGTAGAGCTCGCGCTCGAGGATCGAGCAGTCGAGGCGACCGACGACGTCGGTGGGGATCGACTTCGCGTCGAGCAGGTACGCGCCGTCGCGCGTGTAGAGACAGAACGTGTGCTTCGGCGGCGTGTGCAGCGTGCTCGTGGGGCGAAGCGCGAGCGCGCTCCTGATGTCCGCGAAGCGACGCACGCCGTTGACGACGCGGTCGTAAGCCTGGATGCGCGCTTCCTCGGTGACGTAGACGAGCGCGTGGGTCTGCGGGTTGAGCAGCGCCGCGTGATAGCGGTGGTGGCCGTCGGCGATGTAGAAGGGCTGGGTCGCGAGCGTCTCTTGGATCTCGCGGCCGAGCTCGCTCGCCTGGGTCACGCGCCAGATGCGCGACTCGATGCCGTGCAGGTCGTTGAGCGCCTGGAGGTCGGTCGTGAAGTGGTAGAGCGGCGCGTCGCTCTTGGCCTTCGCGAGGACGGCGCCGATCTTCGCGCGGGTGAGCGCGAAGACGGGACCGAACGTGTGATCGGTGGCGCGCGCGAGAGCGATGCGGCCTTTGACCTTGTCGTCGAAGGTCTTCTCGTGGCGGATGATCTGCTTGGCCGCGTAGGGCGTGACCTCGGCCGCGACGAAGACACCGGTGCGGGATTCGGCACCGAAGCGCTGCTCGTAGACGTAGTAGGCGGGCTCGTCGTCGGCGATCAGCGCGGCCTCGGAGCGGAGGCGCGCGAAGGCCTCGGCGGGGCGCTCGCCGAGCGTGACGTGGTAGAGCGACTGCGAGCGCGCGGCGAGGAGCGCCTCGAGCTCGCTGCCCTTCTTGATGACGTCGTAGGGCGGCGCGGTGACGAGAGCGACCTGCTCGGGCGCGGGGCGCAGACCGGTGAGACCGATGGTGGCGACCATGCGGGCCTCGGTACCAGAGAGGCGCGGCCGCGACAATGAGCCGCGCGTGAGGAACGGCCGTGCACGAGCACGTATGCTGTGCGCGTGCGGCTGGCGGTGATCGGGGACGTGCACCTGCGCTTCGACGCGCGCGACGTGGCGGCGCTCGATGCGGGTGGGTACGACGCGGTGCTCTTCGTCGGGGATCTCGCGGGGTACGCGCAGCGCGGGGGCGTGAAGGTCGCGAAGGTGATCGCGACGCTGCGCACGCCGGCGATCGTCGTGCCGGGGAACCACGACGCGACGAACGCCGCGCAGCTGCTCGCGGAGGTGATGCACAACGAGGCGGCGGCCGCGCTGGTGTCGCGCGGGATGGGGAAGCGGGTCGCGGAGCTGCGCGATGCGCTCGGCGGCGCGACGCTCGGCGGGTACTCGCTGCACGCGGTGCGCGGGGCGGACGGCGAGCGGATCGAGGTGGTGGTCGCGCGGCCTCACTCGTTCGGCGGGCCGCGGCTCTCGTTCCGCGCGTACCTGCGCGAGGCGTTCGGCGTGGAGTCGATCGAGCAGTCGACGGAGCGGCTGTGCGCGGTGATCGATCGGGTCGAGGGCGCGCGTGTGATCGTGCTCGCGCACAACGGGCCGAGCGGGCTCGGGGATCGACGCGATGCGATCTGGGGCGTCGACTTCAAGCCGAGCGAGGGCGATCACGGCGACGTGGATCTGCGCGCGGCGATCGAGCATGCGAGGGCGCGCGGCAAGAAGGTGATCGCGGTGCTCGCGGGGCACATGCACCGGAAGCTGCGCGGCGGGGGCGAGCGCGCGTGGCAGGTGCGCGAAGGCGAGACGCTCTTCGTGAACGCGGCGCGCGTGCCGCGGGTGTGGCGCGAGGGCGAGACGCGGAAGCGGTGCTGGGTCGAGGTGGGGATCGAAGGGGAGCGGGTGGAGGCACGCGAGGTGGTCTCGGGCTGACGGAGCGAGCACGCGCAGGTGGCACGTGGACGAGCACGCGGGACGAGCACGTGCACGAGCACGGGGCTCACGCGGCGAGCAGACGCTCGGATCGCCGACCTCGCTTCCTTCGCTCCGCTCTCTCCTCGGCGGCCCGGTCTTCGTGCGCCCTCGCTCGTTCTTGCTCTCCTCGCGAGGCATCGGGAATGATGGCGCCGTGAGGCGGTCTCTCGATCCGACGCTGCAGCCCGGCGCGACGCTCGACGGACGCTTCCGTCTGATGCGCGAGATCGCGTCGGGCGCGATGGGCGCGGTGTGGGAGGCGATCGACACGACCGGGCGCGCCAGCGATCCGCAGGTCGAGGCGGGCACCGTGGTCGCGCTGAAGGTGCTGCGGCCCGAGCTGCACTCGGAGCCTTCGATCCGCCGGCGCTTCCGGCGCGAGGCGTCGGTGCTGCAGTCGATCTCGCACCCCGCGGTGGTGCGCATCCTCGACCTCGGGACCGATGCGGGCGATCGCTCGTACACGGTGATGGAGCTCTTGAAGGGCGAGACGCTCGAGGCGCGGCTCGCGCGCGACAAGCGGCTCGACGCGCCGACGCTCGCGCCGATGCTCCGCGCGATCGCCGATGGGCTCGGCGCAGTGCACGCGCACGGCGTGATCCACGGGGACCTCAAGCCGTCGAACGTGTTCCTCACCGAGGGCGGCGAGAGCCCGGTGAAGATCGTCGACTTCGGGCTCTCGAAGATCGAGGGGCTCGAGCGGCTCACGCGCACCGGCGAGCTCACGGGGACGCCCGCGTACATGGCGCCCGAGCTGCTGACCGGCGCGAGCGAGCTCGACGCGCGGCTCGATCAGTACGCGCTCGGCGTCGTGCTCTACCAGGCGCTCGCAGGGCGCCTACCGTTCGTGAAGGTGCACCCGGGAGCGCTGATGTTCGAGATCGTGATGGGCCAGGGGACGCCGCTGCGCGAGGCCGCGCCCGACGTGCCCGAGGCGGTGTGCGCGGTGGTCGCGAGGGCGATGGCGCCCAAGCGCGAAGATCGCTTCGCGGACGTGCTCGAGCTCGCGCGCGCGCTCGAGGCGGCGAGCCGATGAGGGCAGCGACGGATCCGAACGCGAAGCTGCGCGGGCGGCTCGAGTCGTTCGTGATCGAGAGCGCGGCGCTGCGCGGGAACGTGCTCGGCGATCCGCATGCGCGCGAGGTGCTCGTGTACCTGCCGCCGTCGTACGACGCGTCGAGCACGCGGCGGTATCCAGTGGTCGTGATCCTCGCGCCGTACGCGGCGACGAACCGATCGATGATCGCGTGGCGCTTGTGGGAGCCGAGCACGTTCGAGCTCTACGAGTCGCTGCTCGCGCGTGGTGAGGCGGACGAGGCGATCCTGGTGTCGCCCGATTGCTGCAATCGGTGGGGAGGGAGCCAGTTCCTCGACTCGCCGGCGAGCGGGCTCTACCAGTCGCACGTCGCGGGCGAGGTGCTGCCCGAGGTCGACGCGCGGTATCGGACGATCGCGGAGAAGGCGGGGCGCGCGGTGGTGGGGCGCAGCTCGGGCGGGTTCGGCGCGCTGCGGCTCGCGCTCGATCGGCCCGAGCTCTTCGCGGCGGTGGGCAGCCACGCGGGCGACGGGCTCTTCGAGGTGAGCATCCGTCCGACGTTCACGAGCATCGCGATCACGATCGATCGCGAGGGCGGCGTCGAGAAGTTCCTCGAGCGCTTCGAGCGCACCGGGCCGAAGGGCGGTGGGGACTTCGACACCATCGCGATGATCGCGACCGCGGCGGCGTACGCGCCGGCACCGGAGTCGCCCTTCCCTCACTGCGAGCTGCCCTTCGACGCGCGCACCGCGCGGCCGATCGACGCGGTGTGGCAGCGCTTCCTCGAGCACGACCCGGTGGTGCGGCTCGAGCGCGACGCGAGCGCGATGCGTGATCTCGCGCTGGTGTTCCTCGACGCCGGGGATCGCGACGAGCACGGGCTGCAGTTCGCGGCGCGCCGGATGGCGGAGCTGCTGCGAGCGCGAGGCGCGAACGTGCGGCACGAGGAGTTCCCGGGCGGGCATCGCGGGACGCACGCGCGGTACGCAGTGTCGCTGCCGGCGCTCGTCGGCGCGCTCGCGAAGGGCTGAGGGTCGATCGCGATCGAGTACGATGCGCGCCGTGGTTCGACGCCATCGCTTCGCGTATGCTCGGCCGCACCGGCGGCGGCACGCGTGAAGGACGACGTGTTGGCTCGTTCGCGGGCTCACCGCCGCGAATGTTTGCTGGTTCGCGGGCTCACCGCCGCGAATGTTTGCTGGTTCGCGGGCTCACCAAGAGACGGCCGAGGCTCGAGCGCATGACCAAGAAGACGGCTTCGAAGAGCTCCCCCAAGCCCGCCGCGCGTGCGCCTCGCACCTCGAGTGGTCAATCGACGGCGCGTCAACCCGCGAAGAGCGCGGCGAGCAAGAGCGCAGCGACGACGAAGCCGAGCGCTGCGAGCAAGAGCGCGGCGACCAAGGCGAGCGCGAAGAAGCCCTCGGCGCGCGCTGCTACCGCGCCGCCGCCGCCGCCGCCCAAGGCTGCGCCGACCGTCGAGGAGAGCACGAGCGCGAGCACGGCCGGAGGGATCTCGTCGACGGGCGGGATCGCAGCGCCGAGCGCGGTCGCAGCGTCCGCTGCAGCGCAGGGCGGGGGTGGCGGCGCGGGTGAGCTCGCGGATCGCATCCTCGAGGCGAGCGACGCGGCGTCGGTGGCGGCGCACGCGGAGCACCTCACGAGCGACAAGCCGACGACCGCGACCGCGGCGGCGCGCATCCTCGACGAGCTGCTCGCGAAGAAGCCCGAGATGCTCGTGCCCACCATCGACAAGCTGGTCGTCGTGATCACGTCGGGGCCGAAGCGCTCGGTGCAGACCGCCGCGGCGGCGCTACCGGTGATGGCGCGGCTCGCGCCGGCGCGCGTGGCGCGTCACCTGCCGACGCTGACCGATCGCTTCGCGGAGGCGTCGGACATCGGCAAGGACGGTCTGGTGTCGACGTTCGCGGCGCTGTGCACGGCATCGGTCGCGTACCAGAAGCGGCTCGAGCCGGTGCTCGAGCTCGCGCTGTCGAGCGCGGATCCCAAGACGCTGCAGCGCTGGACCGAGATCGTGCTGCCGTCGCTCAAGGGCGAGCCGCACGCGCGCGCACGCGCGGTCGTCGAGGATCGCCTGAACCACATCCCGCGCCCGCAGGCGCAGCCGATCGCGACGTTCCTCGGGATCAAGCTGCGCCCCGCCGCGATGCGCTGAGATGACCGACGCGAGCGCGGTCGAGCTCGTCGTGCTCGCGCTGGTCGGGCTCGTCGCGGGCTGGATCAACACGGTCGCGGGCGCGGGCTCGCTGCTGCTGCTCCCGGCGCTGATCTTCACCGGGCTCGACGCGAGCGCGGCGAACGCGACGAACCGGCTCGGGATCCTCGCGACGACGATCGCCGCGGTGGTCGGCTATCGACGCGCCGGGCTCTCGGTCGGGCGCAACGAGCTCGTGCTCACCGGCGCGGCGATGGTGGGCGGCGGGATCGGCTCGTTCATCGCGACGCTGCTCGCGCCGGAGCAGATGCAGATCGCGATCGTGGTCGCGATGGGCGTCATGCTGGTGCTCTCGCTGATCCCGACGAAGAAGAAGCCGGTCGAGGGCGAG
Source organism: Sandaracinus amylolyticus (assembly GCF_000737325.1). NCBI lineage: Bacteria > Pseudomonadati > Myxococcota > Polyangiales > Sandaracinaceae > Sandaracinus > Sandaracinus amylolyticus. The sequence goes on along the minus strand of NZ_CP011125.1, from coordinate 2,857,881 downwards.
GCGCCTCCGGCCGCGGCGAAGCTCCCCGCGCCGACGGCGGGGATGATCGCGGCGTTCGTCGCGATCGGGACCTACGGCGGGTTCCTGCAGGCCGGCGTGGGGATCGTCGCGCTGCTGTACCTCTCGATCGCGCACGGCGTGTCGCTGGTCGCGTCGAACGTCGTGAAGAGCACGGTGACGCTCGCGCTGACGGTGATCGCGATCGCGGTGTTCGCGGCGCGCGGCGAGACCATCGACGTGGTGCGCGGCGGCGTGCTCGCGGTGACCAGCGCGATCGGCGGGCTCGTGGGGGCGCGCGCGACGGTGGCGCTCGGGGATCGCTTCGTGCGCGTCACGGTCGTGATCGCGGTCGTCGCGAGCATGATCAAGCTCGTCCACGACATGATCTGATTCGCGTTGCCCAGCCCGGCACAGCCGCACCGTGAACGGCCGTGCATCTCGCGCAGGGGACGTGGAAAACCATGATTTTGTGCCGCGGCCCACGTTCTGCTACGTGGTCGATCATGCTTCGATCGCGCGCGTCTCTCGTGGCTCTGCTGGCGCTCCTGATCACATCGGCATGCGGTGGCGGCGGGGGCCGCACCGCGACGACCACGACGATCGGCGACGACGACGACGCGCGCACCGGGACGCCCGAGGGGTGGCCGCGCGTGCTCGTGGTCACGCCGGGCTCGGGGCCCGCGCTCTTCCTCGGGCCCGAGGACGACTCGCCGGCGATCGGATACCTGTCGACCGGCACGCGCGTGCGGCTCGACGGTCCGGTGCGCAACGGGCGGGTGCCGGTGACGGTCTCGGGCGGGCTCTCGGCGCGCGGGTGGATGCCGCTCGGGCGCGTGGGCGCGTACACGACGCAGCGCGGGCGCATCGAGGGCACGCCGACGTACGTCGGCATCGGTGATCTCGTCAGCATCGTCGAGAAGACCGAGAACGGGTTCCGCGTGCAGATCGCGCCGTGGCTCGGTCGCGCGGAGAACGATCGGCTCGGGCCGTGGACGGCGGAGCTGCCCGCCGACTGGCTGAGCGACACGCGCCCCGAGGGCGGCGACAGCGGGCTGAACCCCGGCGAGAACCGCATCGTCGCGGCCGGTCAGGAAGTGCCGATCTACGACCGCCCCGACGGGCGCGTGATCGCGTCGCTGCCGATCTCCGACCCGCCGCACGGCGTGGTCGTGCTGCGCGAGCGCGAGGGCTGGGGCGGCGTGCGCGCGGGCGTGGGCCCGTTCGTCGTGGGCTACATCCAGACCGCGCAGCTGCAGCCCGCCGAGGGGCCGCCGAGCGCGACGTACACCGCGCCCGGTCCGAACGATCAGGGCGTGCCGGCGCGCATCGCGAACGAGGAGGGACGCCTCTATCGCGTGGGGGAGGGCACGCGGATCCGCTTCCTCGATCGCGTGATCGCGCGCCTTCGCGGGCAGGGCTGGGCGCGCGAGCTCGGGCCGATCGACGACGAGCGCGTGGACGTGTACGTCGCGGTCGACGACGCGAGCGCGGTGCGCGGCGTGGTGCGCCGCAGCGATCTCACGCCGCTCGACGGAGCTGCGCCTGCGGAGAGCGGTGCGGACGAGGGTGGCTCGGACGAGCTCGGTGACGAATGAGATGAGGCCGCGGCTCGAGACGAAGCGCCTCGTGCTGCGGCTCGCGGAGCCGCTCGAGGCGCACCTCGTGGTCGACTACCTCGATCGCAACCGCGCGCACCTCGCGCGGTGGGAGCCCGATCCTCCGCCCGGCTTCTACACCGAGGCGTACTGGCGCGAGCGCATCCACCAGCTCCGTCGCGAGGAGGACGAGGGGCGCCTCGTGCGTGTGCACATGTTCGAGCGCGGCGCGCGCGATGCGCGGGTGGTGGGCACGATCGGGCTCTCGAACATCGTCCGCGGCGCGTTCCACAACGCGCACCTCGGGTTCGGTCTCGACGGCGCGCTCGAGGGGCACGGCTACATGCGCGAGGCGCTCGAGGCGATGATCGAGTACGCGTTCGGGCCGCTCGAGCTGCACCGGCTCGAAGCGAACCACCAGCCGCACAACCTGCGAAGCGCAGGCCTCCTGCGACGGCTGGGGTTCGTGCCGACCGGATACGCGCGCGACTACCTGCACATCGACGGCACGTGGCGCGACCACGTGCAGACCGCGCTGATCAACGATCGTTGGAGGAAGAGCTCGCGTTCTTCGTGACCGCCGCGGCCTGACGCTTCGCCGCGCCGCGCGTCATGACGAAGTGCGCGATGCCGGGCGCGTGCTGGCCGAGCGCGGCGCCGAGCTTTCCGTGGCCGGTGAAGACGTGCTCGCGCTTGCGGGCGCGGATGGCGCGCAGCATCTCGCGCGCGGCGCGGTCGGCGGGCCACATCAGGTTCTTCGGGCGCTTGTCGACGCGCGCGGGATCGTGGCGGCCCTGGTTGTCGACCTGCGCGATCTCGCTCTCGACGAAGCCGGGGTGCACGAGCGTGCACGAGACGCCGGTGCCGTCGAGCTCGATCGAGAGCGTCTGGCCGATCGCGCGCAGCGCGTACTTCGACGCGGTGTACGCGGCCATGCGCGGCGTCGGGAGCAGCGCGGAGACGCTTCCGACCAGCGCGATGCGGCCCTGGGTGCGCTCGAGGTGCGGGAGCGCGTGGCGCGCGGTCATCGCGGCACCGATGACGTTCGTGTCGAGCTGACGGCGCCAGTCCTCGGCGCTGAGATCGCGCACCGCGCCCGCCACCGAGAAGCCCGCGTTCGCGATCGCGAGATCGAGCCGACCGAGCTCGCGCACGATGCTCGACGACGCGATCACGACGTCGCTCTCTTCCGTCACGTCGCACGGCACCGCGAGCGCGCGACCGCCGGCCGCTTCGACCTCGCGCGCGACCTCCTCGAGCCGTTGCTGCCGCCGGCCCGAGACCGCGACGATCGCGCCTTGCCTGCCGAGCTCGATCGCGAGGGCGCGCCCGATGCCGCTGCCCGCGCCCGTGATCCACGCGACCTGATCCTGCCAGTGCTTCGTCATGCGCCGCCTCGTGTGGTTGGCGCTCACTACCACGATCTCCGGCGCCGCCGAAGCGGCGCTCACTCCGCGAAGATGCGCGCGACCGGCACGATGGTGATGCGCTCGCGCGGGACGCCGATGCGCAGCTCCTGCACCACGCGATCCTGCTCGAGCACCTCGGGCGGCACGGTGCGACCCGGGTACTCGATGGGCGAAGGCTGCTCGCTCGCGATGCGATCCGCGAGCGCCGACGCATCGGGCGCGACGATCGCGATCTGCAGGCGCGCGGGATCGATGTGCCGGCGGATCACGGCGTTCACCTGCTCCGGCGTGAGCTCGGCCCACGCCGCGCGCAGACGCTCGAGCCACGGACGATCGACGCCGTAGAACGCGTCGTCGATCGCGTACCCGAGGCGGCGGCTCTCGGTCTGCAGGAAGAGCGCGTAGTAGCCGTCGAGGTAGCTGCGGATGCGATCGAGCTCGGCCTGATCGAGCCCGTTCTCCACGAAATTGCGGAGCTCCGCGATCGCGAGGCGCATCCCGAAGTGCGCCTGCTCGGGGCGCAGCGGGCGCAGCCAGATCGAGAAGTACTGCTGGCGTCGCGCGATGTTGGGGAGCGGGAAGACGCCCCACCCTTCTTGCTCGAAGTGCTCGGGATACGCGTAGTCGCCGTAGTTCATGCCGCGGCGCTCGCGGATGGACTGCATCAAGCGGCCGACGAACTGGCGGTGCTGGCCCAGCCACGCGACCGCGAGCACGAGCGCGGGATAGTCCTCGTCGTCGCGCTCGACGTCGATCGGCATGCCCATCGAGACCGCGACCGAGCTCGCCTGCGGCTTGTCGACGATCCAGATGCGCGACTCGCTCGCGCGCGGCTCGGGCAGCGCGCTGCGACCGACGCACGCTTCGCTCGTGAGCTGACCGACGTCGCGCGCCAGACGCGCCGCGAAGCCGTCGGGGTATCCACCCGCGACGCCGATCGTCGCGCGACCGCCGCAGAGCACGCGCGCGCGCTGCGCGCGCACGTCGTCGAGCGTGAGGCGGCCGAGCGCGCGCTCGGTGCCGAGCTCGGGGTGCCCGAAGGGATGGCCCTCGTAGAGCATCGCCTGCAGCGTCTCCTTGCCGAGCGCCTCGTCGTCGTTGCCGCGCAGCTCGAGCGTGAGCGCGGAGAGCATCTGCTGCTTCACGCGCTCGAAGTCCTCCGCGCTCATCTGCGGGCGCAGGAGCACGTCGCGGAAGATCTCGTAGAACGCGTCGAGGTGATCGCGGTGCACGCGACCGACGAACACGGTCTGCTCGCGATCGACCTGCGCGCCGAGCTGCGCGGCCATCGGGTAGAGCGCGTCGACGATCTGCGCGTAGCTGCGATCGCCCGCGCCGCCCTCGCTCATCAGCGTCGCGGCGAGCGCGGTCACGCCCTCGCGGCCCGTCGGATCGGCGCCCGAGCCGGCCTCGAACACCACGCGCACCGTGACGATCGGGGACTCGCTGCGCTGCTCCAGCAGCACCGGCGCGTCGCGCAGCGGCTCGGTCGGGAGCTCGGCGACTGTCACGCCCTCGGCCGTCTCGGGCTCGGGCATCGGCGGATATTCCGGCGCCGGGCCGGCGCTGCCGCCGCATCCCGCGAGCGCGGCGATGCACAGCATCGAGATCGTCCTCTTCACTGCGCACCTCCTTCACGCGCCACGATCGCCGCGGGCGAGAGCGTCGCGACGTAGCGGCGCTCCGGCACCAGGTACGTGCGCGCGACGCGCGCGACGTCCTCGGGCGTCACGTGCTCGAGCGCGCGCAGGTAGTCGTCGATCGCCTCGATGCGCCCGCCGACCGCGAGCATGCCCGCAATGAAATTCGCGACCGAGCTCGGCGTCTCGAGGCCCATCGCGAGCGCGTAACGCAGATGCTGCTGGACCGCGCGCACGCGCTCCGCGGGGATCTCGCCCGCCGCGATGCGCGTCATCTCGGCCTGCATCGCGTCGATGATCGGATCGAACGACTGCCCCGGCGTGAGCGACGCCGTCACCACGAAGAGCCCGGGATCCCGCGTGTGCTCGCCCGCCCACGACGCGAGCTCGAGCACGCTCTGGTCCTGCACGACGAGCCGCTGGTAGAGCGGCGACGACTCGTCGAACGCGAGGTCGTGCACGATCTGTAGCGCCGCGGTCTCGCGGAGCGAGGCGTCGCGGCGACGTGCATCCGTCGACTCGAACGCGGGGATGCGCCAGCCCACGAACATGCGCGGCGGCGTCGCGCCGGCCCACGGCAGATCACGACGCGCGCCCTGCGTCGGCTCGGGCTCGGTCGGGATGCGCGGGCGATCACGACGTCCGCGCCACACGCCGTACTGCTCGCGGATCTTCGCCATCAGCGCCGCGCGATCACCGAAGTCGCCGACGATGATCAGCGTCGTGTTGTCGGGGGTGTAGTAGCGCCGGAAGAACTGCCGCGCGTACTCGTAGCGCGTCGGCATCGCCTCGATGTCGCGCAGGTACCCGATCGTCGTGTGCCCGTACGTGTGGCGCGTGAACGCCATCTCGCTGAGTGACTCCCAGAGCGGCTGCGAGGGATTGCTCGACCAGACCTGGTACTCGCCGCGCACCGCGCCCGCCTCGGTGCGGAACACGTTCTCGTCGTACGAGAGGCGCTGGAAGCGATCGGCCTCGAGCTCGATCACCGTGGGCAGCGCGCGCGTGGGCGCGGTGATCGTGTAGCAGGTGTAGTCCTGCGAGGTGAACGCGTTGTTGTCCGCGCCGAAGCCCTGCAGCGTGCGCTCGTACTCGTGCTGCGAGTGACGCTCGGTGCCGCGGAACATCATGTGCTCGAAGAAGTGCGCGAAGCCGCTGTGACCTTCTTCGACCTCGTCGCGCGAGCCGACGCGCACCATCGAGAAGTACGCGACGATCCCCGGGCTCGGCCACTGCACCGTGACGACGCTGAGGCCGTTCGGAAGGCGCTCGACCTCCGGGCGATTCGGGAAGATCGCGTCGCTCGGTCGTGGCGCTTCCGAGGGTGGCGGCGAGCGCCGCGCTGCACGCTCGGGAGAAGCCGGGCGCTCCTGGGCCGCCGCGATCACCGTCGTCAGGGCGATCGCGATCAGCGCGAAGAGAGACATGCGTGCTCGCGTCATCGGTTCACTCGCTCGTGGTGAGGAGGCTCGGGAGGTAATCGGCGGGCGCGGCGAAGCCGAGCAGGTGCAGCACGGTCGCCGCGACGTTCGCGAGGCCGGCGTTCTTCATCGTCTCGTCGAAGCGCAGCTCCGGCGCGCTCGGCGCGTAGAGACAGCACGGCACCGGGTTGAGCGTGTGGCTCGTCTTCGCCTTCGGGCGGCCGTGCTCGTCGCGCTGGATCGCGCCCGTCTTCTTGTCGCGCTCGTACATCTCGTCGGCGTTGCCGTGATCCGCGGTGATCAGCAGCGCGCCCTGCAGCTCCTTGATGACCGGGAGCAATCGACCGATCTGCAGATCGACCGACTCGACCGCGACGATCGCGGGCTCGCGCACGCCGGTGTGACCGACCATGTCGCCGTTCGCCCAGTTCAGGCGCGCGTGGCGATGCTTGCCGGTGCGCAGCTGATCGATGAGCTGGTCGGTGATCTCGGCGGCCTTCATCCACGGCCGCTCCTCGAACGGGCGCGTGTCGCTCGGCACCTCGATCCACGTCTCGCCCGCGAGCGCCTCGCTGCGGTTGCCGTTCCAGAAGTACGTCACGTGGCCGAACTTCTGGGTCTCGCTGATCGCGAGCTGCGTGACGCCGTTCGCCGCGAGGTGCTCGGAGAGCGTGCGCTCGATCTCCGGCGGCGGGACGAGGAAGTGCGCGGGCAGCTTCAGGTCGCCGTCGTACTGCATCATCCCGGCGAAGAAGACGTCGGGCTTCGCGCCGCGATCGAATTTCGTGAACGTCGCTTCCTCGAACGCGCGCGAGATCTCGACCGCGCGATCGCCGCGGAAGTTGAAGAGGATCACCGCCGCGCCGTCCTCGATGCGACCCACGGGCTCGCCGTCGTCGCCGACGATCACGAAGCCGGGCAGGTTTTGATCGATCACGCCGGGCGTCTCGGCGCGCAGTGTCTCGACGGCGTCGCCGAGCGAGCGGAAGCCGCGGCCCTCGCCGCGCACGTGGTGCTTCCAGCCGCGCTCGACCATCGGCCAGTCGGCCTCGTAGCGATCCATCGTGACCTTCATGCGGCCACCGCCGGACGCGACGCGATAGTCCTTGCCGCTCGTGCGGATCTCCGCGAGCACCTTCTCGAGCATCTCGACGTACGTGAGCGCGCTCGTCTCGGGCACGTCGCGCCCGTCGAGCAGCGCGTGCACGCGGACGTTCTGCACGCCCTCCTGCGCGGCGCGACGGATCAGCGCGAAGAGATGCTCGATGTGCGAGTGGACGTTGCCGTCGCTCAGCAGACCCAGGAAGTGCAGCGGCTGTCCCGTCTGCTTCACGCGCGCGATCGCGCTGCGCCACGCGTCGCCCTCGAACAGCTTGCCGCTCTCGATCGCGGCGTTGACGAGCTTCGCGCCCTGATCGAACACGCGCCCCGCGCCGAGCGCGTTGTGCCCGACCTCGCTGTTGCCCATGTCGTCGTCGCTCGGCAGCCCGACCGCGGTGCCGTGCGCGCGCAGCAAACGGAACGGGGCCTCGGCGATGAGCCAGTCGAGGCTCGGCGTGCGCGCGAGGTGCACCGCGTCGCCGTCGTCGCGCGCGCCGATGCCGACGCCGTCCATCACGGCGACGACGACCGGGCCCTTCACACCGGGGAAGTGGGGATGACGCGCGAGCTGGAGGGACTTGGGTGCCGGAGACATGGGCGCGAGATCTAGCGCCTCCGTGCGGCGAGCAAAACCGCCGGTCGCGCGAAAAGACGAAGGGCGCAACGAGCCCCCGACGTTCGGTCGGGGCTCGCTGCGCCCTCGCCCAGGATCAGAAGCCGACTTCGAGCCCGAGCGTCAGGTCGATGTTGAACAGGAACTCGGGCACCTGGAACATGAAGTCGGGGTTCACGAAGATCCCGACGTTCCGCGTGAATCGATACCCGATGTTCGTGCCGACGTGGAAGCCGCCGAGGCCCGACTGCCCGTACGGCGCGCTCGGCCCGTTGTTCGGCACCGCGACCTGGATCTGACCCGCGCTGCCGCCGAGGTGCACCGAGACGCTCGGCCCCGAGTCCTGCCCTTCGTCGAACACGCGGAAGTGGACGCGCGCGCCGACGAGCATGAACGACAGCGTGCCGAGCCCGGAGATCGGCTGGAACCGCGCGAACGCCGACACGCCGAGCCAGTCGAGGAAGTAGTAGCCGACCTCGAGGCGCAGCTGCAGGTTCGCGACGAGCCCGGGGTCGCGCACGAACAGGCACGCCTCGTTGCCGAACCCCTGATCGTCGCGCGAGCCGCCGCACACGGTCTCGGTGCCGCCGGTGCCCGCGGCCACGTCGGGGCGCGAGTCGGGCGTCGACGACTCGAACGATCCCGAGACCGGCACGTAGCCGTTGCCGCCCCAGAACCCGGCGTCGTACGAGTAGTTCGCGTCGCCGTAGCTCGGCCAGTTCTCGATCTCCTGGACCGGCCCGCGCGCGAACTCGATGCAGTCCGCGTCGCCCGGCGCGCACGGCACGCGATCCGCGCGCATGCCCTGCTGCACGTACGACATGCCGAGGCCACCGCCGATGCGCGCGAAGAAGCGCGGCGCGCCGCTGCCTCCGCCACCACCACCGCCGCCACCGCCGCCGTCCGAAGGCGCGCAGAGATCGTCCTCGCAATTGCCGCTCGTGCACTGCGAGTCGCTGGTGCACGAGTCACCGAGCGCGCGACCACCGCTGTCGCAGCCCGCCATGCCGGGCGGGCACTCGCTCTCCTGACACTGCGTCGGCGGCGCGCGACCGGGCAGCGCGGGCGCGGGCTGCGAGCGCGACGCGACGATCGGCACCGTGATCGGCGTCGCCTGCGCGCCCGCGAAGCCCACCGGGCTGCCGTCGGTGCCGAACGCGACGACGTAGTACGCGATCTCCGGCTCGAACACGTCGGTGCACGGGATCTCGTAGCCGTAGCCGCCGGCGACGCGCTGCATATCGACGCGCTGGAACTCGCGCATGCCGTGCGCGCGGTAGTAGAGGTAGACGTGCGCGGGGCGCCCCGGGACCTCGATGTAGACGGGCACCGCGGTCTGCGCGAGCTGCTCGGGCACCGGCGCATGCGTGAGGTTGCCGGGCGCGCCTCCGCCGCCTCCGCCACCGCCTTCGCCGCCGCTCGGATCGGGCGGCGGGACCTCGACCTGTCCGCCACCACCACCGCCGCCCGCGCCGGCGCGCTGCCGCGCGAGGGCGAACGTCGTCTGGATGTCCGGCGTGCTCGTGAGCGGATCGAGCTGGACGTTGGGATCCGCCTGCAGCGCCTGCGTGAAGTAGTTGAGGCCCGCGCCGTTGTCGCCGAGCCCGCCGATCGCGACGACGCCGAGGTTCATGTACGTGCGCGCGAGCGGTGCGCCGGTGACGCGCCCCCGCTGCGCGGCCTGGAGCGCCTGGTTGAGCAGCGTGTTCGCCTGCTCGATCTCCAGGTTGTTGTACGCCTCCATCGCCTGCCGGTTCAGGTCGAGGACCTGCTGCAGCGCGCGCTGCGCGTGGGCTGGAGCGCTGATCGCGAAGACGCTCGCGAGCGCGATCGCGAACGCGATCAGGGGTGAAGGAAGACGAAAAGCTCGCTCGTGCTTCATGGCGTGGTCCATCGAGGCGCAGTGATGATCGCGCAGCGGTCGGCCCTACCCCCGACGCGCGCGGGGAGCATACAGGAAAGTCAAGGTGCCGAACGCGGCCGGGCCCCCGCGTCGGTGCGTCGGAATTCGACGCGTCGGTTCGCCGCGCGACCGTCGGGCGTCGCGTTCGTCTCGATGGGCTGGGTCTCGCCGTAGCCGCGCGCCGTGAGCCGCTCCGCCGCGATTCCCGCGCGGATCAGGTACTCGCGGACCGAGTCCGCGCGCTGCTGCGAGAGCCGCAGGTTGTGCGCGTCGCGACCGCGCGAGTCGGTGTGGCCCTGCACCTCGACGGTGATGTCAGGGAAGTCACGGAGCACCTGCGCGACCGTGTCGAGCAGCGGGAACGAGACCGAGCGGATCACCGCGCGGTTGGTCTCGAAGAAGACCTGCTGGTGGATGACGATGCCTTCGCTCGTGACCTCGACGTCCTGGTAGACGCGCGGACAGCCCTGCTCGGCCTCGATGCCGGGCTCGTTGGGGCAGCGGTCGGTCGCGTCGGGGAAGCGATCGGCGTCGTTGTCGAGATCGGGGCAGCCGTCGGCGTCTTCGAAGCCGTCGTGATCCTCGGGCTCGGTGCGGCAGCGATCGGCGTCGTCGAGGATGCCGTCGAGATCGTCGTCGGGCTCGGGGCAGCCGTCGTCGTCGAGCGTGCCATCGCGATCCTCGGCCTCGAACGGGCAGAGATCGTTCGTGTCGGTGATCGTGTCGCCGTCGGTGTCCTGATCCTCGGGGCAGCCGTCGGCGTCCTCGACGCCGTCGCGATCCTCGGGGTCGTCGGGACACTGATCGTCGGGGTCGAGGATGCCGTCGCCGTCGCGATCGCCGGGCGCGGGCGGCGGCGCTTCTTCCTCGTGCGGCAGGCAGCGCTCGGGCGGGCTCATCCGCAGCGCGGCGCGCGCGTTCGGCTCGGCGAGCGCGAAGTGCTCCTGCGCGCGACCGAGGTTGCCCTGATCGAGCTCGACCTCGGCGAACTCGAGGTGCGCCTGCGCGGTCGCGAGCTCGCGCGGAGCGCAGTTGCGCGCGCCCCGTTGCTCGGCTTGATCGGTGATGTCGCGCGCGCCGCGGATGCGGCCGCGCAGCGCGGCGGTCGCCTGACACGCGGTGAGCGCGGGCAGCGCGACGACGAGCACGAGCGAGGCGAGACGACGCGAGCGGATCACCGAGACGCTTCCTCTCGCGACGCGCGCATGCGGCGCGACGTCTCCTGCTGTGCGAGCTCGCCCATCTCGCGGGCTCGCTCCGCGAACCGGATCGCGTCCTGGTAGTTGCCCTCGTTCGCCTCTTCCGCGGCCTTCTCGAGGTACTCGTGCGCGGTCCAGTACTCGTACGGCGCGTGCTCGGGCGCGCCCGATTGCTCGGCCTGATGCACGGCCGACGACGCCGGCAGGATCTGGAACGTGTAGAGCGACGGCCCGCACGCAGGCAGCAGCGCGCACGCGAGCGCGACGACGAGTGTGCCGGATGCGCGTGGAACGAGTGCGCGTGGACGATCGTCGACTGTGCGCGGCGCGGAAGCAGTCAAAGCGGCAGAACCCCCGAATCCCAGGAGAATTCGGCGCGACGCTACCAAGCGCGGCGACGACGCGTCAACAGCGCCGCGAACGAGACGCGTCAGCCCTGACGGCGCGCGCCGAGCCAGACGCGCGCGAGGAGGAACGCGAGACCGATCGCGACGATCGAGCACATCGCGATCGTGCCGAGGAAGAGCGGCCCCTCGGTGAACGGCACGAGCCCGAAGCTGCCGCGGTACTGCGCGTAGCTGCCGACGACCGCGAGGCGATCGCTCGCGGCGAGCGCGGCGCCGATCCCGAAGAGCAGCGAGAGGCCGATCGTCACGCCCGCGATCGTCTCGCGCTGGGTGCGGACCAGGCCGGCGCCGAGCGCGAACCCGCCCGCGGCGAGCAGCCCCTCGAGCACGAAGCCGACGAGCGCGACCGCGGACGGGATGCGCTGCACGTCGAGCACGTAGAGGAGGAACCAGTCGCCGTGGAACGCGTAGAAGTACGCCGACGCGGGGACCAGCACGAGGAAGTCGAAGATCAGGAACGCCAGCGAGCTGCGCGTGAGCAGCGCGGGGCGAGGACTGATCTTGAGCTCCGTGCGTCCCGCCAGCGCGGCCGCGATCCCGGTCGCGAACGCGAGGAACAGCACCGTCGGCAGCGGCACGCGCCGAGAGTACGGAGAACCCGTCGGAGGGTCAAAGACGAACGTGAGGGGGCTCGGTGGGGAGAGAACGACCGTGCACGAGCACGTGGCACGTGTACGAGTCACGACGTGGTGAGGAGAGTCGCGACCCCCGCGCTCCGCGTCGAGTGCCTCCGCGGAGATCGCGCCTCATCCGCCGCCACGCCGCGTCGTTCGACGTGCACGTGCACGTGTCACGTGCTCGTGCACGGCTGTTCCACCGCTCTCAGATAGGCAACGCCCTCGCCGATCGATACGAAGGGAGCTCACAGCCCCGACAGATCGACCGGGTCCTCGCCCACCGCGCTCACGTGGCGCGACGCCTCGGTCAGCACGTCGATGTCCGCCGCGATGTCCAGCTCGCGACCGCTGATGCTCCCGTGGCATCCGCCGCACAGCTCGTTGAAGCGCGCGCGCGGGATCGACTGGCGGATGCGCTCGCCCGGATAGAACTGCATGTGCTCGCGCTGGTGCATCTCGCCGGTGAAGATCGCGTCCTCGCCGAACACCAGGGGCGCGCCGTCGCGCGACGTCACGCGCAGCTCGATCGACGCACCGCCGCGCACGCGGAAATTCGCCGAGCCGTCCGGCGCGAGATCGACGTGACCGAGCTCGCGCATCGAGCGGTAGAACATGCCGAAGTCGTCGCTGACGACCTCGCCCATGACGTCGCCGAACGCGTCGGCTCCGTCGGGCGGCGCGAGCGCCTCGAGCACGTCGAAGCCGCCGATCTCGCCGGGGATCGGGCGTGACGTCCGACGGTTCGCGAAGAGCAGCGTCGCGAGCATCGGGAAGTCCATCACCGTGATCTCGGCGTCGGTCGCGCCGGGCACGATGCCGGTCGCGCCGTTCACCTCGTCGAGCCGCGAGTGGAAGATCTCGCGCGCCAGGCGCGAGTACACCGCGACCGCCTCGACGTCCGCCGCGCCGGCGCGCCCACCGATCGCGCGCACCGCGCCCGAGTCGGGATCGAGCTCGCAGAGCTCGAAGTCGAAGCCGCCCGCGCGCAGGTCGGTCGCGTCGAGATCACACGACACGAGCACGCGCCCGCTCGGCAGCGGCGCCGGCGAGCGGTACGCGCCGCTTCCACCGTCGAACGCGCCCGGCGCGGGGAAGCGCATCGAGTGGATGTACGCGCGATCGTTCCCGTCGCGGTCGTCCTGATCGGGACCGATCGAGCGGTTCACGATCACGATCGTGCCCGCGCCGTCTGCCGCGTCGATCGGCGCCGCGACCATCGCGAGGTTGCGATCGAGCAGCTCGACGATCTCCGTCGCGCTGCGGAACCCGACGCTCTCGCGCTGCGCGAAGAGCGGGTGGTAGTCGCCGCCGTCGAGGTTCTGGCGTCGCCCCGCGAACTGGTGGAACTCGACCTCGCGCTTCTCGGTCGAGAAGACGAGACGACCGTCGGTCATCAGCGCGGGCTGCAGCTCCTGGTTCAGCAAGAACGTGAGCTGACGGACCGCGCCGCCCCCGTCGACGATGTAGAGGTTCGCGTTGGGTCGCATCGTCGCGGGCGCGCGCGTCGGTCCGGTGCGGCCCGTCGCGCTCGGATCGAGGTTGCCTCGCGTCGACGCGAAGATCAGCCGACCGTCGGCCGCGAACGCGGGATCGAAGTCGTGCACGAGGATCCCGTTCGCCGTCTCGACGCTCGCCGCGACGCCCGGGATCAGCTCGCATCCGCTGCCGTCGACGTTCACCCACCACAGGCGCAGCGGCGTGCTCGCGCTCGTGCGCACCGCGAACGCCACGCGCGTTCCGTCCCACGTCACCGCGGGCCCGCGCACGTCGGCGCTCGCGACCGTGATCCCGCTGCACGAGCCGAGCAGCGATCGCTCCGCGCCGAGCGACACCGCGCCGTCGGCCGCGAACGTCGCGTCGGCCGCCACGAGATCCGCGCCCGGCCGGTACGTGTCGAAGTCGTCGACGCGCCCCACGTCGGTCGGCCGCGAGACCCACACCACCGCGCTCGCGCCGTCGGGCACGATCTCGCCGCGCGTGATGCCGCCCTCGCGCTCGAGCTCCCACCACCGCGCCATCACGCAGTACGCGGGGATCTCGTTCAGATCACCGGCGTCCGCGTCGACGCCCGCGCAGTCGCTCGGGTCCGCGGGGTTCGGCGCGGCTCCGTCGCGACCGAAGTCCTCGAAGAGCGATCCGCCGCGATGGAAGAGGCCCGACGCGCCCGACACCTGCTCCTCGGGGAACAGGTTCTTCGCGACGATGCGGCTCTCGTTCGGCGTGCTCGCCTCGGGCGCGAGCATCTCGCGCGCCATGCGGTAGTTGCGCACCGTCGCGAGCCGACCGAAGTGCCCGCCCGCGCCGCCGCGCAGCCGCAGGTCGTGGAACATCGAGGGCGAGTGGCAATTGAGGAACATGCAGCCCTTGCGCACGAGCACCGGCTGCACGCGGTTCGCGAAGAAGCGGAAGCCCGCCTCGTCGGCGTCCTCGGGGATCCACGGCTGGAGCAGCGCGGGCTGTCGCGTCGCGACCTCCTCGGCCCACGCGCGCAGCGCCTCGTAGCGCGGATCTTCGACCGACCCGAAGACGTTGCCGCCCTCGTGGAACGTGCCGCCGCGCAGCGTCGAGAGCGGACGCCGCAAGAGCTCCGACGTCGACACCGGCGTCGTCACGAACTGGAGCGCGACCCAGTAGTTCCAGCGCAGCTCTTCGTCGTCCTCGCCGCACGAGAGATAGAGATCCGCGACCGTCGTGCCGTGGCAGCTCGAGCCGGCGCACGCCTCGCGCAGCACCGGCTGCACCTCGTCGCGGAAGCGAGCGAACAGCGCGGGATCGACGTCCGCTGCCGCGCGGTCGTAGCCGACCATCTCTCCGGCGCCGTGGCGGCACGGGCCGATGCTCTCGCGGAGCGTCTCGTCGGGCACGCCGCTGCGCTGATGGCCCGACGACGTCCACTGCTGCAGCAGCGCGAAGCCGGTCGTGCCGAGATCGACGGTCGAGCCGCCCGCGTGACGGATGTCGGTCTCGACGCGCACGAAGCGCTCGTCGGGGCGCGCGGGGTCCGGCGGATCGAACGTCTCGACCGAGACCTGCACCGGGTCGCCCGGCTTCATCAGCAGCAGCGGCAGCGGGTACGGCCCGTACGCCGCGAAGAGATCGTCGCGCCGCATCGCCGCGTCGTACGACGTGAGATCGAGGCTGCCCGCGCTGAGGCCCTCGGGCGTGCCGAGGTGGCAGCCGGTGTTCTGTCGCACGCAGCTCGTCGACAAGAGCGGCTGGACGCGCTCGTCGTAGTACGAGCTCTCGGGCAGATCCGGCGGGCCACAGCCGATCGTCGACACGAGCGCCAGGGCGACGACGCACACGGCTGCGTTCTTCGTCCTCATCGAACCTCTCTTGGCTTCGTCGATCTCGCCCGGAGCACGAAGGGCCCGCAGCGCGTCGCGCGGCGAGCCCTTCGTTCGTCGTCTTGCGCTCTCGCGCACGCTCCGAGCCTACACGATCAGCGCATGCGGATGGCGACTTCGATCGCGTCGAGCACCCGCGTCGAGCGCTCGGTGCCCTGCGCCTCGCGCAGCGCCGCGCGCGCGTCCGCGGTGCCGATGCGACCGAGCGCCCATGCCGCCGACTGACGCACCATCTCGTCGGTGTCGCCGCTCACCATCGCGGCGAGCGCGGGCACCGCGGCCTCGACGTCCATCGTGCCGATCACGAGCGCCGCGCGACGACGGATCGATCCTTCCTCGCTCGCGAGCAGCGGCAGCAGCGCCTCGTGGTCGCGGAAGAAGTTCACGTGCAGCACCACGCGCAGCGCCGCGTCCTGCACCTCGACGTTCGCGTCCGCGAGGGCCTGCGAGAGGAACGGCAGCGACGCGGACGAGTTGATGCGCGCGAGGCCACGCACCGCCGCGACGCGCACCCGCACGTCCGCGTCGTTCGTCAGCGCGCGACCGAGGTGCGCGACGCCGTGCGGATCCATGAACTCGCCGATCGCGTCCGCCGCCACCGCGCGGCGCGCGGGATCGGGATCGCTCTCGAGCACCGCGCGCGTCTCCGCCATGATCGCGCCGAACCCGAACGGGCGACGGCGCAGCCACCACGCGGCCATCTCGCGCACCCGCGCGTCCTCGCGCGGATCGAGCATGCGCTGCTCGAGCAGCGGCACGCACTCGTGGCACTCGACGCGCTCGCCGTACTCGAGCAGCGTCTGCAGCGCGACCGGCGAGCTCCTGCGCGCGACGTCGATCGCGTTCATGAGCTGCTCGCGCGTCGGCGCCTGGGTGTGCGGGCTGATCTCGCCCTCACGCGAGTACGGCCTGAAGTCCGGCGAGCCGGTCGCCTGCGCCGAGGCGCTCGCGACGGGGCCCACCAGCATCGCGGCGAGGACGAAGAGCTTGATGATCGTCTTCATGATGTGCCTCTTCTTCCTGCTTCGAGCTCAGTACTCGGTGCCCGCCCAGCTGCCCGCGCCGTCCACGTTCCAGCGCGAGTAGTACTGACCGCCGAGGTCCGCCGCGCGGATCAGCACGAGGCGATCCTCGCGCGACACCGTCACGCCCTGGTCCTCCGGGTGCAGCGGGTGCGCGTCGTCGTTCCACGCGCGCGCGCCGGCCTCGTCCACCGCGTTCATCACCTCGACGAGGCGGCTGCCGCGCGCGTCGCCGGGGACGATCCACTCGGGCGCGACCATGCCCGTCGCCACCGAGTCGCCCATCATCGCGCTCGGGTAGAGCAGCGACACGTACGACGCCGGATAGGTCACGACCTCGCGCTCGTAGTACGTGCTGATCGGGCGGCTCGACAGATCGAGATACGGGATCTCGAACGTCATCATCTCGCCCTCCATCGTCGTGACGTTCACCGTGTACGTCTGACCGGCGAAGGGATCGCTCGCGCCGCCGTCGTGGCAGCCGACGCAGTTGCGATCGAGCACGTCCTGCACGTTCTGCACGCTCGCCGCGCCCGCCCAGGGCAGCTCGACGCGATCGGGGATCGGGCGGAACGTCGACGTATCCGGGCCGACCGACTGCGCGACCGTCGTCGCGCCCATGCGCGGGATGACCTCACCGGCGCGCGAGCTGTGGCAGCCACCGCACTGGCGCGACTCGCCGGGCATCGCCTGGATCCACAGCATCTGGTTGCGGATCGCCAGGCCGAAGCGATCGATCGGCTGCAGGTGGTACGGCAGGTACGCGGGCACCTGGGCGCTCCAGCTGCCGTCCTCGTAGACCGGCGTCTCACCGAGGATCGCCGCGCCCTCGTGCATCGTCAGGCCGAACTGACCGACCGCGCCGATCTCCGAGCTGAAGCCCTCGATGATGCGCACGTGCGTCGCCTCGAGCAGCGCGTCGTGGAGCGACACGCCCTCGCCGAACTGCGCGCCGCGCACGGTCTCGCCGAGCGAGGTCTCCGCGACGTCGATCGAGCCGATCACCGCCGGACGCGCGGGCTCGAACGCACCGCTCACCGTCGACGGGATCACGGCCGGCTCTTCGCGCGGCATCACCGGCATCGCGTACACGTCCCAGAGCTCCGGGTCGTCGTACACGAGCGTGCGGCGGCCGCTCTCGACGTCGTAGAGGTAGATGCCGAACTGCGGCGCGGTGCCCGCGAGCTCGTTGCGATCGTTGACGTCGCCGTCCGACCACGACACCAGCACCTGGCCCTCGAAGCCCGCGATCGCGCGCGGGTGGCGGTAACGACCGACACCGCTCGGCGGGCTCTCGCTCTCGGTCGGGACCAGCGGCGTGAGGTTCTCGAACGTCGCCTGCTGCACGTCGATGCGCAGCGGGTCGCGGCCCTCGCGAGCGCGCGCGTCGATGCGGATCACCGCGCCCGACTGGATGGTGCGGCTGCGGCTCGTGCCGATCGCGAGGTACTGACCGGGCGCGATCTCGGTCGCCTGCACCAGCGAGTTGAAGTCCGCGTTGTCCCCCGCGCCGCGGTTGAACTGGCCCGCGATCGCCTCCATGCCGGAGCAGTCGGGGTTCATGCGGAACAGCTTCACGTCGTTGACGGGGCCGAGGTGCTCCCAGCGCGAGAACCCGATCTGCCCCGCGTTCTCGCCGTCGGTGACGAGGAACGGATCCGCGCTGTGCGACAGGTTGTGCGCGCAGAGCCGGCGATCCGCGTCGCCGCCGTCGATCGACACCGTCGCGATCTGCGTGACGGCGCGGCCGTGGTTGTACTCGTCGGCGCGCGTCCCCATCACCGTGTACGGCTCGTTCGTCACGAACGCGATGCGATCGCCGGGCACGAAGATCGGGCGGATGTCGTCCCAGTCGCCGAACGTCAGCTGACGCACCTCGCCGGTGCCGTCCACGTTCGTCACGTACACGTGGTAGTGGTCGTCGTCCGCGTGGCGCATCGAGAAGACCACGCGACGCGCGTCGAACGACAGGTCGAGGCCGTTGACGTCGACGCCCTCGAAGCCCTCGGTCAGGTTGCGCAGCGTGCCGTCGGGCGTCGGAGGCTCGAGCACCATCACCGCGCCGCCCGGCGTGTAGCGCTGGTAGTCGATGACCTGGCCCGAGCCGCTCGCGACGTCGTGCGAGAGGTCGTCGCGCTCGTACGCGCGCTGCACGAAGACCAGGGCTTGGACGCCGGGGAGCGCGCTGTCGCCGCCGCCCCCGCCGCAGCCCGTCAGCGCGACGAGCACGCCGCTGAGCACCATCGCGCTGCAGAGCGTCCCCGCGCGCGACCACCACCCGTTCCGCATGCCCGCCTCCATGTGCCGCCGGTCCTTCTGGGAGCGCCGCCCCGCCCGGGGTCGGCCGTCGTCGGGCGGGGCAATGTGCAACGCTCGATCCACGGCGCCACGCATCGCGTAAGTACCGATGCTCGCTCGTGATCCCGACCTCGACGGAGAGTGGGCGACACGTGGGGCGGCGACCCCGCGGGGGCGGAGGTCGGGGTCGCGAGCCCCCGTGTGGTCTCGCATCACGTCCTGGTGAGGACGACCGGGTTCCCTATACTCGGCGCGATGTTCGACGTCGCCGCGGAGTTCGAGGCCGCGCTGAGCTCGGGGAACTGGCTCGTCGCCCTTCCCCTCATCTACGTGGTCGGCCTCGGCACGGCGCTCACGCCGTGCGTGTACCCGATGATCGCGATCACCGTCTCGGTGTTCGGCGCCCGCCAAGCGAAGACGAAGGTCGAGGGCGCGATGCTCTCGACGTCGTACGTGCTCGGCATGTGCGCGCTGATGACGCCGCTCGGCGTGTTCAGCGCGGTCTCGGGCGGCTTCTTCGGCGAGTGGCTGAACTACCCCGTCGTGCTGATCGGGTTCGCGGTGCTCTTCGTGGCGCTCGCGCTCGCGATGTTTGGCCTCTACGAGCTCAACCTGCCGCCCGCGCTGCAGAACAGGCTCGCGGGTGTCGGCGGCATCGGCATGAAGGGCGCGTTCGCGCTCGGCTTCGCGATGGCGCTGATCGCGACGCCGTGCACCGGTCCCGCGCTGCTCGCGCTGCTCGCGTGGATCGGCAACACCGGAAACGTCGGGATCGGCGCGGGCGCGATGTTCGTCTACGCGCTCGGCCTCGGCACGCTGTTCTGGGTGGTCGGCACCTTCGCGGTGTCGCTCCCGAAGAGCGGCCGGTGGATGGAGATGGTCAAGAGCGTCTTCGGCATCGTGCTCTGCGTGATGGCGCTCTACTGGATCAAGGACCTGATCCCCGGGCTGATGGACGCGTTCGAGCGCTCGTGGCTGGTGCTGGCGATCGCGCTCGGCGTGGCGGCGATCGGGCTGGCGGTGGGCGCGGTGCACCTCGACTTCCACGAGCCGAGCAACGCGGTGCGCGGGCGCAAGGCGCTCGGCATCGTGCTGACGACGGTGGGCTCGTTCGCGACGCTCGCGTGGGTGCTGACGCCGACGCTGAGCGGCACCGGCGGCGAGGGCCTGACGTGGCGCGAGGACTTCCAGGCGGCGGTCGCGGAAGCGCGCGATCAGGGTCGCCCGTACATCGTCGACTTCGGCGCGTCGTGGTGCCAGGCGTGCGGCGAGCTCGAGCGCAACACGTTCACCGATCCGCGCGTCGTCGAGGAGGGCTCGCGCTTCGTCGCGGTGCACGTCGACCTCTCGCCCGGCCAGGACACGCCCGAGAAGCGCGCGCTGCTGCGCCAGTACGCGCAGCGCGGTCTGCCGCTCGTCGTGCTGCACGCGAGCGACGGCCGCGAGGTGCACCGCGTGACGCAGTTCGTCGAGGCCGAGGAGTTCCTGTCGCTGATGCAGCAGGTGCAGTGAGCGGCGCCGCGTTCGCGCCGTATCTCCGACGCGTTCGCATCCGACCGGATCGCGTTCCCGGCTGGGACGCGTTTCCCTTCGACCTCCCCTTCGTGCCAGCGCTCGACCTCGAGCTGCGCGCGCCTGTGACGTTCTTCGTCGGAGAGAACGGCTCGGGCAAGAGCACGCTGCTCGAAGCGATCGCGGCGCTCCTGCGACTGCCGGTGGCGGGGGGCGGTCGCACCGAGCTCGCCGACGAGCACGCGCCCGACGACGGTGCGCTGCTCGCGACCGCGCTCGTCCCTTCGATGACGCGCTCGCCGCGCGATCTCTATTTCTTCCGCGCCGAGCACGTCGCGCACTTCGCCGAGCTGCTCGAAGCGCGCGAGGACGATCCCGACTTCCGGGGCGATCCGTACGCGAGCTACGGCGGCAAGACGCTGCTGCGACGCTCGCACGGCGAGGCGTTCCTCGCGATGCTGACGAGCCGCCTCGGAGGCGGGCTCTACCTGATGGACGAGCCCGAGTCGGCGCTCTCGCCGCAGCGGCAGCTCGCGCTGCTCGCGCGCATGTGGGACCTCGTCGAAGACGGCTCGACGCAGCTCCTGATCGCGACGCACTCGCCGATCCTGATGACGTTCCCCGGCGCGCAGATCGTGAGCTTCGACGGTGGCTCGCTGCGCGACGTCCGGCTCGAGGACACGTCGCACTACGAGATCACGAGCGGCGTGCTCTCGTCGCCCGAACGCTACTGGAAGCACCTCCGCGACCGCTCGTGACGGCCAGATCACCTGCGGCTGCCCGCACGAGCCGCTGCGCGCGACATCCTCGTGCGGGGCTAGCGCGCACGCGACCGGCGGTGAGAGCGTCCGCGCATGGCCACCCGCAAGAAGACCCCTGACGACTCCATCCAGTACGACGCGAAGCTCGGCGAAGGCGCGTTCGCTTCGCTCGCATCAGCCCGGCGCGCGCTTGGCGAGACCGTCGACGTCGCGCCGCGCCTCGACCTCCGCGAGGTCGCGGTGCTCGCCCTCGGCATCGCGCGCCGCATCGCCGAGCCGCCGATGCGCCAGCGCTTCCGCCACGTCGAGAAGGAGCTGCCCGCCGAGCTCGTCGACCGCCTCGGGCCCGCGGCCTGGGCGCTCTGGCACGCGGCGGTGCAGCGCGAGACCAAGGACGCGACCACGCCCGACGCGATGCTGCCCACCGCGCTCGTCGCCGACGCCACCGCGCTGAAGACCACGATGATCCGCGTCGTCACCTACGTGCTCGCCGACGACGAGACCGCGATGCGCGAGCTCGCCGCGATCGTGAGCGGGGTCGGCTACCTCGACCTCGCGAGCGACCTCGGCCGGCTCGCGACCCTCTACGACGCCCACGCCGACGCGCTCGCCGCCGACACGCTGCGCTACCGCGCCGGCGACGTCGACCGCGCCCGCTCGCTCGCGGCGCGCGTCGTCTCGGCGCTCGGCGTTTCGACCGACCACACCTGGGCCGACGCGGTGAACCGCTCGTACGGGGTGCTGGCGACGACCTACGAGCCGATCCGGCTCTTCGGCATCGCGATGTACCGGAACAGCAAGCCCGACGAGCTCTTCCCCTCGCTCTTCAGCGTGCGCGCCGCCCCGCAGCGGCGCGCGCCGAGCGGCGGAGAGCAGCCGAGCGGCTGACACCGACCTTTCTGACGAGTTCGTCTGGCGGAGGGTGTCGACACCGACCTTTCTGACGATTTCGTCTGGCGGAGGGTGTCGACACCGACCTTTCTGACGATTTCGTCTGGCGGAGGGTGTCGACACCGACCTTTCTGACGATTTCGTCTGGCGGAGGGTGTCGACACCGACCTTTCTGACGATTTCGTCTGGCGGAGGGTGCCGACACCGACCTTTCTGACGATTTCGTCTGGCGGCGCGCCCCCAGCTCAGGGTCACCCGGTGCGGACAGAGCGGGCGAGCGCGCGCTGCCCGAGCGCGAGGCCGATCACCCCGAGCACCACGCCGACGATCGCGCCGCCACGCCCATTGCCGGTGCCGACCGCGCCCGTCGAGGTGGCCAGGTGCAGCGCCGCGAGCGCCATCCCGATCACCGCGAGCACGAGCGCGACGATCGCTCCGTCGCGTGCGTGGCCGCGCGCGAGCCGCCCGTGGGCGCGCGCCGTCGCCCACCCGCCGGTGATCACCGACGCGAGCGCGATCAGCGCGGCGACCGTCGCGCCGGCGCGCCCGGAGCCGGTCGCGATCACGCCCGCGGCAGCCTGTGCCGCGGCAGGCGCCGCATGCCACGCGAGGAGCGCGGCGGAGACGAGCGCGGCGCGCACGAGGACCAAAACCCGGCTCGTCGGAGCCGGACGGTGGAGGGTCTGCATGCGCACCGACGTACCGCCCGCAGCGGCGCGCGGATTGGATGGATTTGAACCCCGCGCGTTGCGGCCTCGGGCGAGCGGGCCCAATGGCTCGGTGCGATGCGCGGCGCGCCCAAGCCGTACGAGATCCACACGCCGGTGGGGCCGCTCGCGCCGCTCGTGGAGTACTTCTGGGCGCTCCCCGACGCGCCGTCCTCGGGGCGCGGGAGCATCCTGCCGAGCGGCACGCTCTCGCTCGTCATCCATCTCGACGAGGACGAGCGCCGCATCTACGACGCCGGCTCCGACGTGTGCCGTCGCTTCTCGGGCGCGGTGGTCTCGGGCGCGCACGGTCGCCCGTTCCTCGCCGAAGGGCGCGAGCACACGTCGGCGGTCGGGATCCACTTCCGGCCCGGCGGCGCGTGGCCCTTCTTCGGGGCCGCGCTCGGGGAGCTCGCCGACCGACACGTCGATCTCGACGCGCTGTGGGGCGCGTCGGCGATCGAGCTGCGCGAGCGGCTGTGCGGCGCGAGGACCGTGCGCGATCGGTTCCGCATCCTCGAAGCCGCGCTGGTACAGCGGCTCGAGCGCGCGCGGCCGGGCCACGGCGCGGTCGCGGTGGCGCTCCGCGCGCTCGAGCGCGGCGACGCGAACATCGGCGCGCTCTCCGCGCAGGTCGGCTTGAGCCGGCGCCGACTGATCGAGGTGTTCACCGCGCAGGTCGGCGTCACGCCCAAGAAGTTCGCGCGGCTGCGTCGGTTCCAGCGCGTGCTCGACGCGACGCGACGCGCGCACGCGCCGAGCTGGTCGCGCGTGGCGGTCGCGTCGGGCTACTTCGATCAGGCGCACCTCATCCGGGACTTCGTGGAGTTCTGCGGGCTCTCCCCGAGCGAGTTCGCGCGGGTGCGCGACCTCGACGCCACGAACCATCACGTGCGGCTGCCCGAGTGGGAGAGCCCGCGGAGCGCGCGATCGAGCGTGTGAGCTCGCCGGTCTCAGCCGGCGAGCACGTTGCGGATCGCGTCCGCGAACTTCCCCGGCTCGCCCATGAAGCCGCCGTGATCGCCGGGGAACTCGACGGGCTGCACGCCGAGGCGCTCCGCGAGCGCGACGGACGTTCGGTACGTCAGCAGGTGGCGCGACGTCTCGCCGATGCCGACGACGATGCGCGCCTCCGACGCGCGCAGCGCGGCGACGTCGGGGACGAAGCGCGTCGTGCCGCGCAGCTCGTGCAGGAAGAAGCGCGCGCTGTTGCGGAAGTCCTGCTCGGTCGGCTCGCCGGGCGGGCCCGCGTGCTCCGAGACGTCGAAGCCCGCGTTCTTCATGAACTGCATCCACGCCGCGCCCACGCCGTCGCGCTGGTAGATCGCGATGTTCTCCTCGGTCATCGCGCGCAGCGCCGACGCGTCGGGGAGCAGCTCGATGCTCGGAGGCTCGTGCGCGATCAGCGTGCGCACGCGACCGGGATGGCGCGCGATCAGCGCGAGGCCGGTGACGGCGCCGCCGCTGCTGCCGAACAGGTCCGCGCTCTTCGCGCCGACGGCCTCGATCAGCGCCGCGACGTCGTCGGCGCGCAGCTCGGGCGTCGAGTCCTGCTCGGGATCGTCGAGCGTGCTGCGCGAGATGCCGCGCGGGTCGTGGGTGACGACGGTGTGATCGCGCGCGAGCGCATCGGCGAGCGGCGCGAACGCGGCCGCGTCCATCGGCGCGCCCATGACGAGCAGCAGCGGGCCCTGGCCGCGCACCTCGTAGTGGATGCGGCCGCCGGGCACGGAGAGCGTGTGGGTCGTGGTCATCTGCGGGCGTCCTTTCCTCGAGCGATGGAGGTAGACGCCAGCGCGCGGCGGGACTCATCGGTCGCTCGCACGGTTTTCGCTCGCGCGCTGCGCGATGGCTCGCTTGCACAGCTCGGCACGGCCGCGTGCGATGATGGGCGCGGTGCGCGCCCTGCTCTCCCTCGCGATCCTGCTCGCCGCGTGCAGCGCGCCGCCGGACGGCTCACCCGACGCGGGGCGCGCGACGGGCACGCTGCTGCTCGGCGAGGGCGAGCTCGCGTTCCGCGCGCTCGAGGACGGCGACACGCTGCTCCTCGCGCGCGGCTGTCAGGGAAGCCAGCACGTGTTCGTCACGCTGCGCAGCGAGGACATGGATCCGCGCGGCATGGTCGTGGAGCTCGACCTGCTGCGCGAAGACAGCCGCGAGCGCGTGAGCGGCGAGCTCCGGCTGCGGCTCTCGTTCACGCCCGACGCGAGCGGCACGCACGCGCAGCTCACCGGGCTGACGCTGCAGGTCCCCGATCCCGAGAGCGCCCTCGACGACGAGCTCGTGCTGCGCGGACGCATCGAGGACCGCGACGGCGTCGAAGCGGAGGCCGAGCGGCGCGTGCGGATCGCGTGGGGCACCCAGGTCTGCGCCGAGCCGCCCGGCTGAGGGAGACGCCCGCGCTGCTGCGCGCACGGGCACGATCCTCGACGTCGATCTCGCACGGCGTTACACCGCGCTCGACGTGCCCCTCGACCTGCTGCTCTACATCCCGTGGTTCCGCGCCGAGCCGTGGATGATCCCGACCCCGTGGGGGACGCCGATCGCGATCCATCCGTTCGGCCTGCTCGTCGCGACCGGCGTCGTGCTCGGCGCGTGGGTCGCGCGATGGAAGGCGCAGCGCGACGGGCTGCACCCCGAGACCGTCATGAACCTCGCGGGCTGGGTGCTGATCCCCGGCTTCATCAGCGCGCACGTGTTCGACGATCTCGCGTACCGACCGCAGCTCGTCGCCGAGCAGCCCTGGCACCTGCTGTTCATCTGGGACGGCATCTCGAGCTTCGGCGGGTTCTTCGGCGCGGTCGCGGGCGCGTTCGTGTGGTCGCGTCGTCGCAAGCTGCCGGGCCTCGCGTTCGCGGATCCGATCGCGTTCGCGTTCCCGCTCGGGTGGCTCTTCGGTCGGACCGGCTGCTTCGTGGTGCACGATCACCCGGGTCGCGTGACGACGTTCTTCCTCGGCGTCGCGGACTACGAGGTCGGGTACCCGCCCTATCAGGTGCGCCACGATCTCGGGCTCTACGAGGTGATCTGGAGCGCGCTCGTCGTCGGGCTGTTCTTCTTCCTCGCGCGCAAGCAGAAGCCGCGCGGGATCTACCTCGCGCTGCTCGCGCTGCTCTACGCGCCGGTGCGCTTCTCGCTCGACTTCCTGCGCGCCACCGACTTCGCGATGGCGGACACGCGCTACTTCGGTCTGACGCCGGGGCACTACGCCGCGATCGTGCTCTTGGTGATCGGGACGCTCACGGCGATCTCCGTGGCGCGTCGCCCCTGGCCGGAGATCCCGCGTTGGGCGCGATGGCCCGAGCCCGGGCCGGAGGTCGTCGACGACGCACCTCCGCGCGCGCCCTGAAGAGATCGGGCACACAGCCGGCACTGTGCGTGCTTCGGCTCCGTCGCGGAGGACGAAGCGATGGAAGCGAGAGCGAAGCTCTTCGGGCACCCGATCCACCAGATGCTGATCCCGATCCCGTTCGGGCTGCTCGCGACGGGTGCCGTGCTCGACATCGTCGCGCAGTTCTTCGACGACCGCGCGATCACGGTCGTCTCGTTCTGGAACATCGCGATCGGCGTCGTCACCGGGCTGCTCGCGGCGGTGTTCGGGCTGATGGACTACACGAAGATCCCGCGCGGCACGCGCGCCAAGCGCGTCGGGCTCGTGCACGGCGTCGGCAACGTGATCGTGCTCGGACTGTTCACGGCGGCGCTCTACCTGCGCGCCGACGAGTACCGCTTCGGCGTCGAGGGCCTCCCGCTGTGGCTCGAGATCGGCGGCCTCGCGCTCGCGGGCATCACCGGATGGCTGGGCGGTGAGCTCGTCGATCGGCTCGCGATCGGCGTCGATCCGGACGCGCATCCCGACGCGCCGAGCTCGCTGTTCGGTCGCCGGAGGCACGTCGCGCGCGTTCGCCGCGAGCCGGTCGTGGAGGGCGAGGAAGTGGTGACGCGCCAGTCGGTCCGCACCGACACCCCGCCGTACGGCAGCCCGACGCGCGCCTGACGAGGAGAGAGCAGGAGCCGACCCTCTGAGGAGAGCAGGAGCTCCGCCGAGGAGAGCAGGAGTTTGTGCCTCTGAGGAGAGCAGGAGTTTGTGCCTCTGAGGAGAGCAGGAAGGACAGGAGAGGAGAGAGCGAAGAAATCGACGCGCTTGCCGCGCCGCCCTTCTCTCCACTCGACCTCGACCTGCTTTGCTCTCTCGTCTGTCTCCCGAGAGGCGCATCGAGCGCATCGAGTGACGCTGATCGCGCTGCGACGTGGTCTTCCTAACCCTCCTGCTCTCCTCAAAAACTCTCCCTCGGAGGCGCATCGCGCAACGCGACGTAGTCCCTCCTGCTCTCCTGAGAGGCTCCCTCACTCCTCCTCGGCGAGCGCCCGCGCTTGCAGGTCCATCGCGCGCGGCGCCGCGACCGACGCGAACGTGCCCGCGATCTCCGTCGACGAGAGCGCGTCGTCGCCTCCCCATTGGCGCAGCGCCGCGGCGACCGCGAGGTCGTCGATGCTGAGCATCCCGACCAGACGGTCCTGGTCGTCGAGCACCGGAAGGCGGCGCACGTGGTGGTCACGCATCGCTGCTTCCGCGTGGCGCAGCGACTCGCTGGTGCGGCAGCAGAAGACGACCGGCGTCATCGCGCTCTCGACGCGCAGCGCGTCGAGCCGCTCCTCCTGGATGAACGCCGCGAGACACACGTCGCGGTCGGTCAGCATGCCGACGACGCGGTTTCCATCGATCACGGCGAGCGCGCCGCAGCCATGCCTCCACATCTCGCGCGTCGCGTCGTGCAGGGTGTCGCCCGGCGCGACGGTCCGCACCGGCGTGCTCATCACCTCTTCGACCCGCATCCGCACACCTCCGCGCGGACGCGGCGTGCATCGCGCGGACCATCACCACGCGGCATCACCAGGAGAGGCGCGTGTAACAGAAGAAGCCGAACAGCACGCTCAGCGCGTTCGCGGCGAGCGCCCAGAGCAACGCGCGGCGCACGCCGAAGCACGCGAGGAACGCAGCCTCCACGAGCACCACGAGCCCCTCGGTGATCGCGACCTGGCCCCAGTACGCGCGCACTCCGAGCTCGCCGAGCACGTCGAGCACCACGAACCACACGAGCGGGTGCGTGATCCCGCTGCACGCGAACGCGATCGCGACGCGCTCGCGCAGTGGACGAGGCGCGTCGTGCGCCTGCACGTAGACGCCCATCTCGACGCACTGCGTGAGCGCGAACGCCGCGAGCCAGCGCAGGATCCAGGTCATCGACCCCAGAGCTCGCCGGAGTTGACCCGGATCGCGACGGAATCGTCGTCGCAGGCAAGGCGCGACGACGAGGAATGCTCGAAGCATTTCGAGGAGGAGCAACGCAGCATGCGGCGGCGAGAACGAGCGAGACGGGTCAACGGAGGCGAGCTCTGGGGTCTGTGCGCAGCGCGCGCCCTTCCACGAGCCACCACGACGCGATCGCGAGCTCGAGATAGCCGTGCGAGATCACGCCGCGCAGGTAGCCCTCGCGCGCGCCCGCGAGATCGACGAGCGCCCACAGCGCGACCGCGACCGAGAGCAGCATCGCGAGCGCCACGACGAGCGTGCCCGAGTCCTGACGCCACGCGCGGAGGCTCGCGGCGAAGGTGCGCGGCGTCTCGCGCGCGCGATCCTCCTCGGGCACGAGGCGGATCCAGATCGTGTAGTGGACCGACTGCGCGAACGCGAAGAGCAGCACGAGCCGCGGGCCCCAGGGATCGTCGAGCCCGGGCGCGATCGACGCGAGGTGGTACCAGGCGCCGGTGCCGCCAGGCGTCGCGGCCCAGCCTTCGCTCGCCATCACGATCGCGTCGAGCGCGCCGCTCGCGATCAGCGCGCACCCGAGCGCGAGCGCCGCGAGCGGGATCAGGTGGAGCCACGTCGCGCGGCGACGCCACGCGAGCCACATCGCGAGCGCGACGAAGTTGTGCGCGTGCGCGGCGAAGAGCGCGGCGCCGTACGTGTGGTCCCACGCGAGCGCGAGCAGCAGCGCGCCGATCGACGCGACCGCGAGGCGTCGCGTCCACGCGCCGCGCCCGGCGAGCGCGCCTCCGACGATCGCGGCGAGGCCCCAGCGGACGTCGACCGTCGCGGTGAGCGCGACGAGCGGCAGCGCGACCATGAGCCAGAAGCGCGGCGAGCGATGCAGCCCCGGGCGCGTGACGAGATACCGAACGTCGCTCGCCGCGTGGGGCACGCCGAGCAGCACCGGCCCGAGCGCGAGCATCCACAGCGGCGCGACCGCGGTGAGCGCCAGCGCGAGCGCGATGCCGATCGACGCCGCGAGCGCGACGCGCAGCTCGCGCGAGCGCATCAGCGCCGGCGCGAGCGGACCGAGCGCCCGCAGCCACGCGAGGCGCCCACGATCGAGCAACGCGATCGGCAGCGCGACGAGCGACCCGACCGAATGGGCGGGGGACCTCGTCGTCGCGGTCGCGGCAGGGATCACGGACATCGAGGATCGCACGGCTCGGGGGCTCCTGAGCGTACGGGCGGGAGCCCTCTTCGGACAACGCGTCCTGCCGCTCGGCTTGGGCCGAGGTGCTTGGCGCTACACACATTTCGGCTAAAGTCGCGCGCCACTCGCCCGCTCGCGGACGGATCGCCGCGAGCCCACCTCTCTCGTGAAGGCAGCACCTCTCGCATGAAGCCCGACCCGCGCGCGTTCTGGACGTTCTTCCGGCAGGGTTTCGCGAAGTGGGATCAGACCGCGAGCTTCGTCCCGAGCCAGCGCTTCCTGGTGGACGCGATGGTGAACGGCGCGGAGCCGGAGCGCGCGCGGCGGATCGTCGAGCTCGGGCCGGGTGTCGGCGTGATGACGAAGCCGCTGCTCTCGCGCATGCGCGCCGACGCGGAGCTCTACACGATCGAGATCGATCCGCCGATCCACGAGCAGCTGGTGCGCGCGGTGGTCGATCCGCGGCTGCATCCGATCTGCGGATCGGCGGAGCACATCCGCGATCTGCTCGCGGAGAAGGGCTGCAACGAGAAGGTCGACGCGGTGGTGTCGTCGCTCGGGATGAGCCTGATCCCGCCGGCGGTGCGCGATCGGATCGTCGAGTCGATCATCGACAGCCTCGCGCCGGGCGGGGTGTACGTGCAGTTCGGCTACATCCACACGCGCTATCTCGTGATCAGCACGGAGCGCGGCTTCGTGCCGTTCGACTACCTCGGGTACCTCGAGTCGCGCTTCGAGCGCGTGCAGCGCACGCCGGTGCCGCTGAACTTCCCGCCCGCGTGGGTGTTCGAGAGCCGGAAGCCGCGCTGAGCCTGCCGCCGACCCTCTGAGGCGCGCGGCGCGCGAACGGCTTTTTTTGAGGAAAGCAGGAGGGTTAGGAAGACCACGTCGGTGGTCGCGACTCGGACCCTGCTCTATCGGGCGACTGCGAGCACAGGCGGGATGACGGAGGGCGCAAGCGACGTGGTCCCTCCTTCTCCTCCTGCTCTCCTCAGAAATTCTCCTTCGGGAATTCGCGCACGGTGAGCAGGTGTCTGGCTGCGCCGAGCGCCGTGGTGGGGAGGCGCGCGAAGTAGCGCATCGCGCCCGGGAGCGTGCCGAACGTCTGCTCGATGCGGCGGAAGTGATCGCTCGCGACGACGTTCTCGCGCACCGGCGCGTGCGCCGCGCGCGGGTCGTCGCGGAACGCGCGCACGTACTCGAGCAGGCGCGCGTGGTAGTCGGGCTCCTCGACGATCGCGCCGATCGAGCGCGCCCTCGGGTGCGTGCCGTCGAGCATCGCGCGGACCTGTCGCTCGAGCGCCTCGAGCCCGTCCTCGTGGCTCTCGAGCAGCTGCAGATCGTACGCCGGGTTCGCGTGCACGACCTGCATCAGGTGCCCGATGATAACGTCGCGATCGACGAGGAACCCGGTGGGATCGACCATCGACGCCGGATCGTCGAGCACGCGCAGCACCTGGTGCAGGCCGAACCCGATGCCCCGCCGCGCGTAGTAGTCGCGCGCCGCGGGCTCGATCCAGAAGCGCAGCATGTCGATCGAGCCCACGACCAGCTGGAGGCGCGTCGGCGCGCGCTCGACGTGGCCCAGCGCCACCAGGCGCGACAAGCGCGCGTCGAGCGCGTCGTGATCCGCGAGCGCGCGCAGCGTCCGCGCCAGGCGCGCGATCTTCGTCGCGAGATCGCGCGGCGAGCCCGCCGTGCGACGCAACAGCTCGAGCGCGGGCAGCGCGAGGCGCGGCGTCCCGGGCTGCGTTCCTCCGATCCTCGACATCGCGGCGATCCTGCACGAGCGCGCACGGTTGCGCTCGGGGTCGCGCTTCACTACGACTCCGCCTCATGCGGATGGTCCAGTGCGTGAAGCTCGGGCGCGAGGCAGAGGGGCTCGATCGCCCTCCGTTCCCGAACGAGCTCGGGAAGCGCGTCTACGAGAACGTCTCGAAAGAGGCGTGGAAGCAGTGGATCGCCCACTCGACGATGCTCATCAACGAGTATCGCCTCGAGCTCTCCTCGAAGCAGGCGACCGAGTTCCTGCTCAAGCAGTGCGAGGAGTTCTTCTTCGGCGCCGGCGGAGCGAAGCCCGAGGGCTACGTCCCTCCCTCCGAGAGCGGCGAGAAGAAGTGAGCCCGGCTCACCTTCGCTGATCGGACGACGATGACCGCGGCGCGCGACGAGCACGCCCGACGCCGCGACTCGTTCGCGCGCGAAGCGGGCATCCAGGACGCGATCGGCGTTCGCATCTCGTTCGTGCGCCTCGCGCTCTTCGGCGCGGCGGTGCTCGAGACGGGCATCGGGCTCTCGCGGGGATCGCAGGCGTGGCTGATCGGCGGCGCGCTGACGTTCCTCGCGTTCGGCCTCGCGGTGATCGCGCACGCGGTGGTGATCCGCAAACGCGATCGCGCGCAGACGCGCCAGCACATCCACGAGCGGCACCTGAAGCGCATCGAAGGGCGCACCCAGGGCTTCCCGCACGGCGGTGATCTGCTCGCCGGCGATCATCCGTACGCGTCGGATCTCGACGTGGTCGGGCCGGGCTCGGTCTACGAGCGCATCTCGGTCACACACACGCGGCGGGGCGCGGAGACGCTCGCGTCGTGGCTCGGCGCCCCCGCGGATCGCGAGACCGTGCTCGCGCGACAAGCGGCGGTGCGCGAGCTCGCGAAGGACGTCGACCTGCGCCAGGAGCTCGAGGCCGCGGTGCTCGACACCGGCAACGACTCGCTCGACGCGCGGCCCTTCCTCGAGCTCACGAGCAAGCCGCCCTTCGTGATCGACAAGCCGTGGCTCGTCGCGCTGACGTACGCGATGCCCATCGCGTTCGTCGCGAGCGTGCTGCTCTCGGGCAACGTCCTGCCGCGGCACTCGTGGGTGCTCCCGCTCGCGGCCCAAGCGATCCTGCTGTGGCGCACGCAGCACGAGGTTGGCGTGCGCTACGGGCTGCTCTCGGCGCGGCGCCGGTTCGTGGAGTCGTTCGCGCAGCTGCTCCGCGTCGTCGAGGACGCGAAGTGGGAGGCGCCTCTGCTCCGCGCGCTCCAGGAGAAGCTGCGCATCGAGGGCAAGACTCCGTCGGCGCAGCTGCGCGACCTCGAGCGCTGGACCTCGCTCTTCGATCTGCGCACCCAGGGCATCGCGCACGTCTTCATCGATCTCTTCCTGCTCTGGGATCTGCACTGCCTCGCGGGCGTCGAGCGCTGGATGAAGCGCGCGGGCGGACGCAGCGCGACGTGGTTCGAGGTGCTCGGGGAGATCGAGGCGCTGGCGTCGCTCGCGACGATGCTCTCGCAGGACCCCGGCGTCGTGATGCCCGAGATCGCCGAGGGCGGCGCGCCGCTGATCGCCGAAGGGCTCGGGCACCCGCTGATCCCCGAGGAGCGTCGGGTGCGGAACGACCTGCGCATCGACGGCGCGGGCTGCGCGCTCGTCGTCACCGGCTCGAACATGGCGGGCAAGAGCACGCTGCTGCGCGCGATCGGCGTCGACGTCGCGCTCGCGCTCGCGGGCGGGCCGGTCTGCGCGACGCGCTTCTCGACGCCTCCGGTGCGGCTGCGCGCGAGCATGCGCATCTCGGACTCGGTGCAGTCGGGCGCGAGCTACTTCCAGGCGGAGCTCATCCGCTTGCGCACGGTGATCGCGGAGGCGGACCAGCCGCCGCCTCTCCTCTTCCTGCTCGACGAGCTGCTGCGCGGGACGAACGCGCGGGCGCGTCACCGCGGGGCACGCGCGGTGGTGAAGCACCTGCTCGCGCGCGGCGCGATGGGGCTCGTCGCGACGCACGACGTCGCGCTCTCCGAGCTCGAGCAGGAGATGGGGTGCGTGAAGAACGTGCACTTCACCGACGTGTTCGACGGCGGCGAGATGACGTTCGACTATCGGCTGCGGCCGGGCGTGGTGAAGACGAGCAACGCGCTGCGTCTGCTGCAGCAGGCGGGCATCGAGGTCGAGGCGGACGACGCGCTCACCGACGAGGCCACCGCGCTCCGTTGATCCGCTGCGTCGTCGATCCGCTGTGCGGAACGATGCGCGTGCGTGCGCGCGTGACCACGTCGCGGCATCGCTCGTAGCGCCGCGAATCAGAGACACTTCCGCGCGCGCGCACGCTATCCTCGCCGCTCGATGCGGGCATCCCGCGAGCATCTCGACGGCCTGGCGCGCCTCCATCGGATCGCCGACGCCGAGGAGCGACGTGCGGTGTTCCGACAGTCGATCGCGACGCTCGCGGCGGCTGCGTCGGACCTGCGCCCCGTGCCGCTCGAAGGGCTCGATCCGATCGCGCTGCGCGACGGGACGCGCATGGCGCTCGCGAGCGGTCTGTTCGAGGACCTCGGATGGCTCAAGCCCGCCGCCGCGGCCGGCGCGCTCTACGAGCTCGGCGCGGCGCTGCCCGCGGGCGACGAGAAGCGCGAGCTCGGCCGCCGCGTGCTGCGCGCGCTGCACGAGGGCAACGCGGCGACGTTCACGCTGCTCGCGACGCTGCTCGCGACCGGCTCACGGCGCGGTCTGAGCGGCAGCGCGATCCGTGCGCGCGTCGCGCTCGCGCTCGACATGCCGATCGGCAGCGGCATCCGCGCCGATCCGCTGGCGCTCGCGCTGATCGCGCGGCGCGATCTCGCCGAGGACTGGCTGATCACGCCGTCGACGGGCTCGTTGCCCTCGCGGCGGCTCGCGGCGCGCCTGCTCGAGCGCGCGGCGCGCGAGGCTGCACGGCGCGCGAAGGCCGGTGACGCGGGCGCGCTCGCGATCTTCGATCGGCCCTCGGTGCAGAGCGCGACGCAGCGACTGCTCTCCGATCGCGAGCCGCTCGTGTGGCGCCACGTCGCGACCGCGCGCGGCCTGCTCGCGCAGGCGATCCCGCGCTTCGGCGTCGAGATCGACGACTCGCTGCACGCGTCGCTCACCCCGACCGAGTGGCGCCGCGCAGCGGCCTCACTCGCGTCGACGATGGCGATCGACGCCGAGCGCGCGCGCCGTCGCTGCGCCGATCTCCTGCAGAGCGATCTCGCGCGCCGCGATCCCGGACTCGCGAGCGCGATGATCCTCGGCCTCGCGCGCGCCGCGGAGGCCGAGCCCGACGCGGCCGAAGAGCTCCTCAACCAGCTGGTGCGCGCGGGCGGTCTCGACGCGATCGAAGCGCTGATCGAGATCCGCGCCGAGCGCGTCGGAGGCGAGCTCGGCGAGTGGGCCGCGCGCCTCGCGCTCGCACGCCTGCGCGAGGACGCGATCGCGCGCGACGAGGGTGACGACGGCCGCGCCGCGCTGCTCCGCGCGATCGACTTCGAGCTGCGCAGCCGCGACGAGCGCGACGGCTCGCTCCCGACGCTGCGCGATCAGCTCGACGACGCGAAGGCCGCGTTCGTCGAGGCCGACGCGCGCACGGCGTACGGCAAGGCGTTCGGCGTGCTGCGCAACGTCGAGGGCATCCTGCGCTTGCTCGAGGAGAGCCGCGACGAGGATCGCGACGCGCGCATCGAGTCGTTCCTGCGGCTGCGCGAGCTCGACAGCGCGCTCCTCGAGAGCAGCTCGCTCGCCGATCTCCTGCAGCTCGGCGACAAGGGCGCGGGCGCCGCGCACCGCGTGCTCGACAACGTCTTCGAGCGGCTCACGACGTACCTCGGCTCGCGCGAGAGCGAGCCCGTGCGCGGCGAGGTCGAGCACATCACGCTCCGTCTGCGGCGCATGCGCACGCTGCTGCACGTCGTCGACGCCGACGGTGGTCACCTCGACGAGCGCACCGCGGAGCTGCGCGATCGCCGCCTGCGCACCGGGCGCTTGCTCGTGAAGCGCGCGCGCGAGGACGAGCCCTCGCCGCTACGCCGCATCGTGGGCGCATCGCTGGCACGCGCGTGCGACGCGATCCTGCGCGAGGAGCTCGGCGAGCTCTCCGACGTGCTGATCGCGGCCGCGAGCCACCTGCACAGCGAGCACGACCTCGGGATCGTCGCGGAAGCGACGATGGTGCCCGAGGCCGCCGACGCGTTCCGCGCGTACGCGTCGCTGATCGAGCGCACCGAGCGGAGCGCGCGGGTGACCGAGGCGCGCGCGCTGACGAGCCTCGACGGGCTCAAGGCGCTGATCCGTCACCTGCCGGGCGCGGGCTCGCCGCGCGTCGAAGCGCTGCGCGTCGCGCTGCTCGCATACGCCGAGGCGATCGAGTCGATCTCGGACGCGGGCTCGCTCGCCGAGCTCGCCGGCCTGCTCGAGGGGACGAGCTCCGCGATCGCCGCGCTGGGCGAGGCATCGAGCGCGCTCGCGCGGCTCGTGGTCGGCGCGCGCCGTCGGCTCGGCGAGTCGATGTCGGGCGACGTGCCGAACGTGGGCGCCGCGCTGCGCGCGGTGGACGTCGCCGTGTTGCAGGCGGCGCGCGCGGGCCAGGACGCGAGCGCCGTGGGCGACGCCGAGGAGCCGTTCGATCTCGGCTCGCTCGCCGATGCGATCGCCGCCGGCATCGACACGCTGCGGGTCGACCTCCCGCTGCACCTCGCGGAGGTCGCCGCGAACGTGCTCGCGCGCATCGTCACGCTGCCCGCGTACGCGCAGCGCCGCTCGCGCCCGCCCCGCGCCACGTCGCGCGCCCGCGAGGCCGCGCTGCCGCCGTGGCTCCCGCCGAGCCGCACGATCGGCGGCTTCTACGTCCTGCGCGCGCTCGGCTCGGGCGCGGTGGGCTCGGTGTTCGTCGCGCGCCGCGCCGAGGAGCGCAGCAACGAGACCGCTCCGCGCTTCGCGCTGAAGGTCCCGGAGTACGCGGGCAGCGCGGCCCGCACGCTCTCGGAGGGCGAGTTCCTCCAGCTCTTCCGCGAGGAAGCGGGCGCGCTCCTCGCCGTGCCGCCCCACCCGAACCTCGCGAAGCTCGTCACGTTCGACGCCGGGGCGCGCCCCAAGCCGATCCTCGTGATGGAGCTGGTCGAGGGCCCGACGCTCGAGCGCATCATCGAGACCGGCGCGCTCGACATGGAGCGCGCGCTGCGCGTCATGTGGGGGATCGCGTCGGGCCTCGGCGCGATGCACGAGGTCGGCGTCGGACACTTGGACCTCAAACCATCCAACGTGATCCTCCGGGACCCCGACGGCCCCGGCCCCGAGCTCGAGACCTCGGTGCTCGTCGACTTCGGGCTCGCGGGGCGCAAGCTCCGCCCGGGCTGCGCGACCGCGAGCTACGGCGCGCCCGAGGTCTGGGGCCTCATGCCGAAGGGGCATTCGCCGCGGCCGATGCCGGCCGACGTCTACGCGCTCGGCTGCGTGATGTACGAGATCCTCACCGGCCAGACGCTCTTCACGGGTCCGACGGATCTCTCGATCGTCACCGCGCACCTGCAGCACGACGGCGACCTCCGCGCGCTCGACGCGCTCGTCGAGCTCGAGCACGACCTGCTCCCGCTCGTCGACGCGATCCGCCACGCGCTGCGCCAGGATCCGCGCCAGCGCGCGACGATCGACGACATCTGCCGCGCGATCGAGACGTGCGCGCCGATGCTCTCGCGCATGCGCTGGCCGCTGCCCGCGCCCGCGATCCTCGCGGCGTGATACGAACCGCGGCGTGACCCCCAGGCTGCCGAGCGACGACGCGCGCGAGTGGCTCCTCGACGAGACCGCGACGCTCGTCGCGCGCGCCGGGTGGGAGCGCTTCGTGCTCGCGCCGCTCGTCGAGCCGAACGACACGTTCTTCCCCGACCGCTACGTGCACGCGCCCGAGGGCGTGCGCACCGTCGCGCGGCGGCTCTTGCGACACGCCGGCATCGACGACCTCGACGTGCGCGTGATCGACGTGCGCCCCGCCGAGCGCGGGCACGGCGGGCTGCTGACGCCGCTCACGTCGGTGTCGTTCGTGGAGATCGACACCCACGCGGCGCCGACCGTCGACCTCGAGCTGCACGAGCTCGGCGACGACGTCGACGTCGTGCCCGCCCTCGCGCACGAGATCGCGCGCGTGTTCCGCGCGCATCGACGCATCGATCGCGGCGCCGCGCACCCGTACCGCGGAGGCGCGCCCGAGGAGGAGATCCACGCCGACCACGATGCGGCGCTCGCGAGCGTCGCCGCGCTGTATCTCGGGCTCGGGATCGTCGCGGCGAACGGCGCGCTTCGGTATCGCGCGAGGAGCGAGCAGATCGGTCGCGACGCTCGCACCGAGTGGGTCCACGACCAGCTCGGCGGGCTCGACGTGGTCGACGTGTGCTTCCTGCTCGCGGTACAGCTCGTGGTGCGCGGCGCCGACGAGACGACGATCGATCGCGTGCGCGCGCAGCTCGGCGCGAACCAGTCGTCGGACGTGGTCGCGTGGATCGACGAGCTCGCGGGAGACGCCGACGCGCTCCGCGAGCGGCTCGGGGTTCCTGCGCCGCGCGCGTGGCCCGCGCCGTGGGCTCCCGACGTCGCGCCGTTGCGCGAGACCGACGCCGGGTCCGCGCGGATCGTCCGACCCTCCGAGCTCCAGCGACGCGACGGGCAGCGACGCAACGAAGGACGCCGCACGTTCCGGGTGCGCGAGACGAAAGCGGCCCCGTGGATGGGCCGCGGCGTCGGCATCGGCATCGTCGCGCTCGCCGCGGGGACCGCCGCGACGGGTCACGCGTGGCCGGTGCTGGCGCTGCCGATCGCGGCGCTCGTCGGATGGATCCTCGGCGGACGAGAGCGCGACGACTTCTGCTCCGATCCCGAGTGCGGCGGCCGTCTGCCGGGGGACGCGACGACCTGCGCGAAGTGCGGCGGATCGATCGCGGGAGAGATCGGGAGCGCGAGCGAGCGGCTCGCCGCGGAAGAGGCGCTCGAGGACGCCGAGCTCACTCACGACGACGAGGACGCCGCACCGCACGACGAGCCCTTCGACGACGACGACGACGACGCGCCGCGTGCGCGAGGAGCGAGGCGATGAGCGCGCGCCGCGGCATGCACCTCTTGCGCTGGCTCGGACCGTGGACCGACGGCGCGCAGGTCCCGCACGCGATCGCGCGTCGCGAGCTCACGGTGCGCGACGGTGCGCGCGCGTTCGCCGCCACGGTGTGGCGCCCCGAGGACGAGCCTCCGACGGGCTCGCTGCTGCTCGTGCCGGGGCTGCACTTCCTCGGGCCGCGCGACCCGCGCTTCGATCGCTTCGCGCGCGTGCTCGCGCGCTCGGGGCTCGTCGTGCTCGCGCCGCACCTGCCGGACTTCACGCAGCTCGTCGTCGGTCGCGATCTCGTGCGCGACACCGAGCGCGCGTGGGACGCGTTGCTCGCGCTGCCCGATCGACCTCGCGGCAAGCCCGGCGTGTTCAGCATCTCGTTCGGCTCGATGCCCGCGCTGCGTCTCGCGAGCGCGCGCGGCGACGAGGTGGGCTCGCTCATCGTGTTCGGCGGGTTCGCCGACTTCCGTCGCACGGTCCACTTCGCGCTCGCGGGTGACGGAACGCGCGCGAACGATCCGCTCAACGCGCCCGTCGTGTTCATCAACCTCGTCGAGCACCTGGGCGTCGCGCCCGAGGATCGCGCGCGGCTGTGCGCGGCGTGGCGCCGTCAGTGCGAGCGCACCTGGGGCAAGGACGAGAGCAAGCGCCCCGAGGTCTACCAGGGCGTCGCGCGCGAGCTCGCGCGCGAGCTGCCCGCGCATCTGCGCGAGCTCTTCCTCGTCGGCGCGCGCACCGCGCCGGGCACCGACTCGATCGGGCTCGCCGCGCTCGAGCGATCACGCGGCGCGTTCGACTGGATCGATCCGCGTCCGCACTTGCACGGGCTGCGCTGCGACGTCGAGCTCGTGCACGGCACCGGCGACGACGTGATCCCGCACGACGAGAGCGCGGCGCTGCTCGCCGCGATGCCCTCGCACGTGCGCGCGCGCCGGCACCTCACGGGCCTCTACGGGCACACCGCCAAGGGCAAGGGGATCGGCGAGCTCGCGCGAGAGGCGCGCGCCGCGATCGACGAGGTGCGCTCGCTCGTCCGCATCCTCGGCGCGATCGCCCGCGCTTCCCGCTGAGCACTGCCCAGTCGGACCGCGAACCGGGCGCTCCGGCGCTCTCGTTCGCCATTTACCGGAATCCGCCATTCGTGTACCACTACACGAACACCGTATTTCGCGAGGTGGCGCGTTGTCCGATCGTTCCCGGTTCCTGCTCCCAACCGTTCTGCTCGCGCTCGCCGTGCTCGGCGCGCCTTCCGTCGCCGGTGCGCAGGCGTCGATCCTGCCGTGCGGCGGCACCGAGACCCTCCTCGACCCGCTGTTCTCGGAGCTCGACGACGGCAGCCGCCAGGTCGATCTCGCGCCGGTCTTCACGGCCGCGCGGCCGGTCACGATCGCCGGTAGCTCGTACACGAGCATGTTCGTCAACGTGAACGGCAACGTCACGTTCGGCGGCGCGCTCAGCACGTACACGCCGACCGCGGTGCCCGGCCTCACGCGCCTCACGCTCGCGCCGTTCTTCGCCGACGTCGACCTGCGCGGCCGCAGCGGCGAGGCGAACCCCGGCGACGTGCGCTACTGCGTCGATCCCGCGGCGAACCGCGTGACGGTCACGTGGGCCAACACCGTCCACTACGACGCGGTCAACGCCGCGACGAGCTACGCGCGCGTCAACACGTTCCAGCTCGTGCTCAGCCCGGCCGAGGTCTGCGGCGAGGCGGGCATCATCGTCGAGTTCCGTTACGCGGCGCTCTCGTGGCACGCCGGCACCGCGAGCGGCGCCGCCGCCGACGGCCGCTGCACCGCGGCGACCGTCATGAGCGGCACCTGCCGCCCCGCGGTCGCCGGCATCGACTACGGCGACACGCGCACCGCCGCGCAGCTCCCCGGCTCGCTCACGCTCGCGGTCACCGAGACGCTGCTCACCCAGAGCAACGTCGGCACGCCCGGCGTGTGGCGCATCCGCGCGAACCCGACCGTGATCCCGAGCTGCGGAAACGGCCGCGTCGAGGGCGGCTGCGAGCAGTGCGACGCCTCCGGCGAGAGCGCGACGTGCGACGTCGACTGCACGCTCGCGGCGTGCGGCGACGGCGTGCGCAACGCGGCCGCCGGCGAGGCGTGCGATACGGGTGGCGCGACGCCGACGTGCGACGCCGACTGCACCGCGGTCGCGTGCGGCGACGGCCGGCTCAACACCGCGGCCGGCGAGGGCTGCGACGACGGCAACACCACCGGCGGCGACGGATGCTCGCCGCTGTGTCAGCTCGAGGAGTGCGGCAACTCGGTCGTCGACGCGGGCGAGACCTGCGACGCCGGCGCGACCACCGCGACGTGCGACGACGACTGCACCGCCGTCGTGTGCGGCGACGGTGAGCTCAACACGGTCGCGGGCGAGACCTGCGATCCCGGCACCGAGACCGCGACGTGCGACGCGAACTGCACCGCGGTCGCGTGCGGCGACGGCCACACCAACGCCACCGCTGGCGAGGGGTGCGACGACGGCAACACCACCGCAGGCGACGGTTGCAGCCCGATCTGCGGCGTCGAGGTCTGCGGCAACACGATCGTCGACTTCGGCGAGGACTGCGACAGCGGCGGCATCGACACCGCGACGTGCGACGCCGACTGCAGCGCCGCGACGTGCGGCGACGGCACCCGCAACACGGTGGCGGGCGAAGGCTGCGACGACGGCGACACCGACGCGGGCGACGGCTGCTCGCCCACGTGTCAGCTCGAGGCGTGCGGCAACTCGGTCGTCGACTTCGGTGAGGACTGCGACGACGGCGCGGAGAGCGCGACGTGCGACGCGGACTGCACCGCGGTCGCGTGCGGCGACGGCACGCGCAACGCGACCGCGAGCGAGGCGTGCGACGACGGCAACACGACGGCGGGCGACGGCTGCTCCGACGCGTGCGCGATCGAGGCGTGCGGCAACTCCGTGATCGACGCGGGTGAGCGCTGCGACGACGGCGCGGAGACCGCGACGTGCAACGCCGACTGCACGACGGCGTCGTGCGGCGACGCGATCCTGAACGTCACCGCGGGCGAGACGTGCGACGACGGAGCCGCGACCACGACGTGCGACGCCGACTGCACCGCGGTCGTGTGCGGCGATGGCGCGCTGAATGACGCGGCGAGCGAGGCCTGCGACGACGGCAACACGTCCGACGGCGACGGCTGCTCGGCGACGTGCACCGTCGAGGTCGTGCCGGACGCCGGCACCGAGAGCGACGCGGGCGTGGGCAGCGATGCGAGCATCGGCGCCGACGCAGGCGTGCCCGACGACGCGGCGATGAGCGGTCGTGACGGCGGCAGCGCGCGCGACGGGGGCTCGGAGGGCGGCGCGTCGGGCGGCGGCTGCAGCTGCCGCACCGGTGGCCGCACGTCGAGCACGGGCGCGTTCGCGATGCTGATCGCGCTGGGCTTCGTGCTCGCGCGCCGTCGTCGCTGAGCGAAGCGCAGAGAACGAGAGGGCCCGGCGCGAGACGGGCCCTCTTTTTCGTTCCGTCAGCTCTCGAGCGAGTACGTCAGCGTGATGCGCGCGCCGCTCTCGTCGTGCGCGTACACCACGTCGCCGCGCAGCCCGCGCAGCTGACCGGTCCCGCTCCCCGCGACGACGCACCCGAACGCGCGCTGCGTCCCGCCGTCGTCGATCCCGCCATGCTGCAGCACGAACGTCCCGCGCCGCCCGTCGAGCGTTCCGTCGACCAGCTCCGACGCGAGATACCCCGCGCCGCCCTCGCCGCGCGCGGTGAGCACGTCCGCGACGCTCGTGGCCTCGAGCGGCCCGGAGAACGTCTTGCGCACCACCACGCGCGCCATCTTCGCCCCGCCCTCGCCGGCCTTCGGCTCGTGCGTGACCGTCTCGTCCCACTGCGTGATCGCGAACGTCGCGACGGTCGTCTTCTTCGGCAGCTCCGTCATGCCCGAGAACCTATTCGCGCGGAGCGATCGCGTATCGGATTTTTGCGACACGGAGCGCAGGAGAGAATTTCTGAGGAGAGCAGGAGGCTTAG
This sequence comes from Sandaracinus amylolyticus, assembly GCF_000737325.1. NCBI lineage: Bacteria > Pseudomonadati > Myxococcota > Polyangiales > Sandaracinaceae > Sandaracinus > Sandaracinus amylolyticus. Next base: position 2,816,093 of record NZ_CP011125.1, on the reverse strand, counting down.
GAAGGCCACCGTGCTGTACCCGTCGCGTGACGCGATTCGCGCCGAGCGCTCGACCGAGGTGGGCTCGAGCGAACGACGCGCAATGGGTCAAACGCCACCGCACGCATCGCGCTGACGCGCGCTGCGCGCTCCTCACGTCCATCTCACCCAATACCGCGCGCGAGCGCGCACACGCGCGCAGCGCGGTGCTACACGCGAGCGTCCGAGCCGCGGCGAAGCGCGGATCGGTCGCGAGCCTCCCCACCCGAACCAAGCGAGACGGCAGAACCGCGGTACCGGGCGGGGGGTGGTGCCTCCGCCGCCCTCGTGCGACGGGGGCTCGCAGAGGCCGACCACGGACTGATCGAAGCATCGCGGCAGAGCGCAACGCGCGCGCCGCGATGCGACCACCGCGTCCCGACGCTCACGCCCTTCCGCACAGCAGCCCGCGAGCACCCGGGCGGCGGAGGCACCACCCCCCGCCTCACACCGGCGCCTCCTCAGCTCGACTCTCGAAACTCCAGCGAAGCCGAGTTGATGCAGTACCGAAGTCCCGTAGGCGCCGGCCCGTCGTCGAACACGTGGCCCTGGTGCCCGCCGCAGCGCGCGCAGTGCACCTCGGTGCGCACCATCCCGTGCGACGCGTCGCGCTGCTCCTCCACGCGCCCCGGCTCGAGCGGTCGCGTGAAGCTCGGCCATCCCGTTCCCGAGTCGAACTTGTCGCTCGAGCGGAACAGCGGGTTCCCGCACCCCGCGCAGAAGAACGTGCCCGCGCGGTGCTCCTCCCACAGCGCGCCCGTGAACGCCGGCTCGGTGCCCTGGCGCCGCAGCACCTCGTACTGCGCGCGCGTCAGCCTGCGCCTCCACTCCTCGTCGCTCAGCATCAGCCGATCGCCCACCGCGGGCACCGCGCCCACGTACGACACCGGCTGCACCGGCCCCGGCCAATCGCCCTGCGTCGTCTGCGCGATCGACGAGCCCGAGCACGCGAGCCCGATCGGCGTCGCGAGCAGGATCTGGATCATCGTGCGGCGTCTCATACCCACCGATACGGCGCAGGTGCGATCTCAGTTACCGAGCTCAAGTCTCTAGGTTCCTGGAGGATCGAATGTCCAGCCTTCCCGCGCCCTACAACGAGCACGTCGACACGCACGAGCCGGGCTCGCCCGCACGCGCGCGCCTCGCCGAAGCGCTCGCGACGCTCTCGAAGGAGGTCGCCGAGATCCCCGTCGTCGCCGGGCCCGCCGAGCTCCGCACCGGCTCGATCCTCGAGGTCACGATGCCGCACCGCCGGCGCCACGTGATCGCCCGCGCCCACGAGGCCGGCGCGAAGGAGACCCAGGCCGCGATCGACGCCGCGCTCGCCGTCGCGCCCGCGTGGGCCGAGACGCCCTTCGAGGAGCGCGCCGCGATCTTCCTCCGCGCCGCCGATCTCCTCAGCGGCCCGTGGCGCGCGCGCATCAGCGCCGCGTGCATGCTCGGCCAGAGCAAGACCGCGCACCAGTCGGAGATCGACGCCGTCGCCGAGATGGCCGACTTCTTCCGGTGGAACGTCCACTTCTACGCGGAGCTCCAGAAGCACCAGCCGGTCTCGCCGAAGGGCATGTGGAACCGCCTCGAGATGCGCCCGCTCGAGGGCTTCGTCTTCGCGGTCACGCCGTTCAACTTCCTCGCGATCGCCGCGAACCTCCCGTGCGCGCCGATCCTCGGCGGCAACGTGTGCGTGTGGAAGCCCGCGACCTCGAGCCTGCTCGGCTGCTGGCACGTGCTCGAGATGCTGCGCGAGGCGGGCCTGCCCGACGGCGTGCTCACCCTCGTGCCCGGCCACGGCCCGACGCAGAGCGAGGTCGCGCTCGCGAGCCCGCACCTCGCCGCGATCCACTTCACGGGATCGACCGGCACCTTCAAGCACCTGTGGAAGGGCGTCGCCGCGAACCTCGATCGCTACCGCACCTTCCCGCGCCTCGTCGGCGAGACCGGCGGCAAGGACTTCATCGTCGCGCACCCGAGCGCGGATCCGATCGCGGTCGCGACCGCGATCTCGCGCGGCGGCTACGAGTACCAGGGCCAGAAGTGCAGCGCCGCGTCGCGCATCTACGTCCCGCGCTCGCTGTGGCCGACGGTGCGTGATCGCGTCGTGTCCGACCTCGCCTCGATGAAGATGGGCGACGTCGCCGACTTCTCGAACTTCGTCGGCGCGGTGATCGACGATCGCGCGTTCGCGCGCATCCGCGGCTACCAGGAGCTCGCGCGGCAGAGCGCCACGATCCTCGCGGGCGGCGGCGCGAGCGACGCCGAGGGTTGGTTCGTGCAGCCGACGCTGGTGCAGGTGGAGGATCCGAAGCACCGCCTGATGAGCGAGGAGATCTTCGGCCCCGTGGTCACGTGCTTCGTCTACGACGACGCGAAGTGGAGCGACACGCTCGAGCTCGTCGATGGCACGTCGCCCTACGCGCTCACCGGCGCCGTGTTCGCGCGCGACTCGATCGCGCTCGCCGAGGCCGACGTCGCGCTGCGCAACGCCGCGGGGAACTTCTACGTCAACGACAAGCCGACCGGCGCGGTCGTCGGCCAGCAGCCCTTCGGCGGCGCGCGCGCCAGCGGCACGAACGACAAGGCGGGCTCGATGTTCAACCTGGTCCGGTGGATCAGCCCGCGCACCGTGAAGGAGACGTTCGTCCCGCCGACCGACTGGCGGTACCCGTTCCTCTCCGATCGCCCCTGAGCCCACGCGACCGAGCACGCCGCTCACGCTCACGTGGACGTGGTCGTAGACGTGGTCGTGGTCGTGGTCGGCCGTTTCCCCCCGCGCGAACGACCGACCACGACCACGACCACGACCACGCTCACGCTCACGTGGTGGTGCTCGTGCCCGTTCCCTCATCAGCTCGGACCGGCACACCCCTCGCGATGAACGTCCTCTGCTCACGACGGAGGACATCGCCATGCTGCGTTTCGCCCGCCCTTCCGGCGTCGCGAGATCTCTCGCGACGCTCGCGCTCTGCGCGCTCCCCGCCTGCGACGACGGCGACGGAGAGGCGGGCAGCCTCGCGTTCGCCTACTCGACCCACGAGGGCCCGGTCGACGTCGCCACGCCCATCGCGGTGGGATCCCGCGCGACGCTCGTGCTCGATCCGCGCCCGGGCTTCGCCTTCGGCTCGATCGTCGAAGCGCGCAGCGACACGCCGACCGCGGTCGACGTCGCGATGGTCGATCCCCGCTTCGTCGAGCTCCTCGCGAACGGTCGCGGTGCTGCGCGCATCGACGTGCGCGTCTCGACCGGCGACGACCCCGACGACGAGGTCTTCGACACCGTGATCGTCGAGTCCGACGACGTCGCGCGCGCCGTCGTCTCGAACGCGTGCGCCACCGAGGACGAAGGGTCGTACCTCGCGGGCAGCTCGCGCATCTCGCTCCCGCTCGAGCTCACCGCGGCCGACGGCGTCGCGCTCACCGGCTGGGGCAGCTATCCGTTCGTCGTCGAGCCCGAGAACACGCTGCGGCTCGACACCGAGGCGGGCGCCACCTCGAGCCTCCCGCTGCGCGCAGGCCAGAGCCCTGGCGTCGCGACCATCACGAGCCTGCTCGACGACGCCGACACGCTCGAGGTCGAGCTGGTCCCCGAGGGCGCGATCGACGACGCGATCCTCGTCGGCGGCACCGGCGCGTCGATGCTGCCCGCGCGCACCGTCGGCACCGTGCGCATCGTGCCGGTCGTCGAGGGGCGCCCGCTCTGCCAGGGCCGCCCCGACCGCGCGATCGAGGTCGCGACGCCCGGCGTGTGCCGCGTCGTCGACGACGCGGAGGTCGGCGCGCGCAGCGAGGTCGACCCCGCGAGCATCGTGCGGGTCGAGGGCTTCGATCGCGGCACGTGCCGCTTGATCGTCACCTACTCGAACGCGAACGGCGGAGAGGGCCTCGAGCGCATGTTCGAGATCGCGATCTTCTGAAGAGCCCCGCGCTCGTGCTCGGCCGGTGCGACGCGCGCTCCGCACCCCGTGGTGCGGAGCGCGCCGTCACCTCACGTCGCCGTCACCTCACGTCGCCGGCGCCGGATCGTCGTCGTCGGCGGCCTCGCCGCGCGCGGCGCGGGCCTCGTCGAAGAACACGTCCTGGCGCGGCCGATCGCGCGGGAAGAGCTCCTTGATCGCCGCGGCGACCGCCGCGTACGCGTCGAGGAACGACTCCTTCGCGTCGTCGCGCAGCGCGCGCGCATCCGCGGCCGCCGCGCCCGCGTCGCGCCGCCGCAGCAACGCCGCGTCGTACTCCGCGCGCACCGCCGCGATCCGTGCCCGCTGGGCCTCGCGATCCGCCCACTCGCTCGCCGACGCGATGCGCCCCTCGAGCGTGCGCAGCGCCGCGACCTCGGTCGCCCCGACCGGCTTCACGATCGGCTGCATGCCCGCCGGGAACACGAGCGTGCCCACGCCGGCCTCGTCGGCGGCGCGCTTGACGCTGCGCACCACCGTGTCGGCGTGCAGGTCGACGAGCTTCACCTCGACGCGCGGTCCGATCATCGCGAGCGCCGCGGCTTCGTACGCGGCGCGCTGCGTCGTGAGCGTGGTGGTGGCATCGGCGAGGCTGACGGCCAGCGACTCGAGGCGCGCCCGGACGTCGGGCGTCGCGTCGAACAACGTCGCGTATCGGCGGAGCGCGGCCTGCGCGAACGCGCTGAGCGTCACGCAGCGCGCGATGGGTGTGTCTCTGCTCGGGAGCTGCATCGTGCGGGCCCTCCTGTTCGGCCCGGCGTGATCGCGCACCACGACGCGCGCGCCGTCAACTCCCCGCGTCGCGAGCCCGTCCCGATCGTGCGGGCGTGCCCCGACGCGTGTCCGCACGCTCCCTGCGATTCGCAGGAAGCCCCACGACGCGTGTCGGCGCGCACCCTGCGATGCGCAGGACCGCACCCGACGTGTGTCCGCCCACTTCCTGCGATCTGCAGGAGCCCACCGGACACGCGTCCGGGCGCTTCCTGCGGCGCCCAGTGGCCCGCAAGACACGTGTCCGCACCGGTCCTGCGATTCGCAGGAACCCACCGGACGCGTGTCCGCCCACTCCCTGCGATGCGCAGGAACGCCCCCGCCACGTGTCCGGCCCGCTGCGTGCGAACCGCGCGACCGTAGGGACACTGTCCGGCCCGCTCCGCGCGAATCGCGCGACCGCGCCGCACGCGTGTCGCGCGATTCGCGACGGCTCGCCGCGACCGTCGCGACACACCGCGCGCCCCGTGCACGTGCTCGTCCCGCGTGCTCGTCCACGTGCCACCTGCGCGTGCTCGGCCTACTGCGCCCCGATCGCCGACGCGTAGAACCGCACCAGATCGCTCCGCATCCGCGCTCGCGACGCCGCGTGCAGGTACATCATGTGCCCCGCTTCGTAGAACGCCTCGGTCACGTTCGCGCGCACGTGCGCTTCACCGCCGAGATGACTCGCCGCGTGCTCCGCCGCGAAGAACGGCGTCGCGAGGTCGTAGTAGCCGTTCGCGAAGAACACCTTGAGGTGCGGGTTGTCGAGCATCGCGCCGCGCAGCGGGCCCACGACGTTGAGGTACCCGCCGCTCCTGCCCTTCGGGATCTCCCACTTCCAGCTCTCGTTCACCTTGAGGCTGAGGATCTCGTACGCGCGCTCCTGCTCGACCCCGAGCACGCGGCGCACGTAGTCGTTCATCAGCGCGGCGTAGGGGCCGTGCGGCGCGCTGTAGCTCGGGTCGCGCCCCATGCTCTCGGTGCCGCGGTCCGCGTCGTGGCCGGTGAACCGGCTGTCGAGCCGTCCCACCAGCAGCCCGCGATCACGCAGGAGCTCCTTGCAGAAGCGCGCGATGTCGATGCGCAGATCGTTGCGCTCGATCCACGCCGGCGCGAGCCCGGTGAAGCGCGCGAGCCGATCGACGATGCGCGCGCGCTCGTCGCTGCGCACCCGCGAGCCCATGAGCAGCGCGGGCGCGTACTCGCGCATCGCGAAGTCGCGCACGTCGCCGAGCCAGCCCTCGCGATCGACCGGAACGTCCGCGAGCGCGCCGTGATAGAGCGCGGTGATCGCGTAGCTCGGCAGGTAGAGCACGCTCGGCAGATCGTTCTCGGGCCCGAACTCGAGCGCCGCGAGATCGAGCGCCGGCGAGATCAGCAGCACGCCGTTGAGGAACATGCCGCGCTCCTGGAGGTGGCTCGCCATCGCGGCGACGCGCGTGCCGCCGTAGCTCTCGCCCGCGAGCAGCTTCGGCGAGTTCCACCGGCGATTGCGCGTCACCCAGGCGCGCACGAACTCGCTGACCGACTCGACGTCGGGCGTCGGTCCGTAGAACTCCTCGGGCTTCGCCTCGCCCTCGATGCGCGAGAACCCGGTCCCCACCGGATCGACGAACACGAGGTCGGTGAGATCGAGGATCGACGCGTCGTTGTCCTCGAGGCGATAGGGCGGCGGCGGCGGATGCTGGGGATCGGGGAACGCCGCGCGCTTCGGGCCGAACGCGCCGAGGTGCAGCCACACCGACGACGAGCCCGGCCCGCCGTTGAAGCAGAACGTGACGGGGCGCTGCTCGGGCGAGGCGTCGTCGAGCGTGTACGCGACGTGGAAGATGCTCGCGCGGGCTTCGTCCTTCGGGCCGCGCAGCACGATGGTGCCGGTCGTCGCGGTGTACGCGAGGCGCCGCCCCGCGAGCGTCGTCTCGTGCTTGGTGATCGACGCGATCTCGGTGGGCTCGGCGTGCACCGGTCGCAGCGCGTCGACGCTCTTCTTCGCGTCGTCTTGCTTGGTCTCGCTCATGACGCTGTGGACCTTCGCACGGGCCCTCCATCGACGTGAAGCGCCCTGCCCTGCGACGATGCGCGGCGATGCAGCGGCGTGTCGTGGTGGCGTTCGTGGTGTGGGTCTCGCTCGCGGGCTGCGAGGATCGATGTGCGAACGTCGAGTGCGCGGTCGCGGGCGCGGTGTGCTCACCGGACGACGGGCTCTGTCACTGCGGCGCGCCGAGCGGCGAGCTGTGTGGTGCGGATCAGTTCTGCGACGCCGAGGCGTGCACCGATCTGCCGCCGCCGATCTGCGGCGCGGGGAACCGCTGGGAGCCCGGTGAGCCCGCGTTCCGCGAGGCGACGAGCGAGTGGGGCCTCGACGGGGTCGAGGGCGTGCGCATCGAGGCGATCGACTACGACGGCGACGAGTGGACCGACCTCGTGGTGCGGCGGATCCCCGCAGGCGTCGACGACTTCGCGCCCGGCGGCGCGCGCCACACGTGGCTGCTGCGCAACACGCGCGACGGGCGCTTCGAGGACGTGACCGAGCGCTCGGGCTTCCTCACGCGGCGCGCGGGCAGCGGCGGTCGCGCGGTCGACGTGATCGCGTGGGGCGACGTCGACGGCGACGGGGATCTCGATGCGTACCTCGGCGTGAGCTCGCTCGACGGCGAGGGCGCGCCCCGCGAGGACCAGAGCGACATCCTCGTGCAGCAGGGCGGCGTGTTCACGGTCGGCGCCGCGGTGCGCTTCGACGTCGGCCTCGACGCGCCCGCGGGCGCGTCGTTCGTCGATCACGATCTCGACGGCGATCTCGATCTCTTCGTCGGGCACCACAACGTCACGTCGCCCGCGACCGGTCAGCTCGTGTTCCTGCAGGACGTGCTGTGGCGCAACGACGGCGCCGGGCGCTTCGAGGACGCGACGAGCGCGGCGGGGCTCGAGACGCGCGACTGGGTCTCCCTCGACGATCTCGACGCGGCGCGCGCCCACAGCCGCGCGTGGTCGACCGCGGCGTGCGATCTGAACGACGACGGTCTGTCCGAGCTGCTCGTCGCCTCGTACGGCCGCGCGCCGAACCACCTGTGGCGCGCGCGACGCGACGAGAACGGCGTCGTCTACGACAACGCGTCGATCGAGTCGGGCTACGCGTTCGACGACGATCGGTCGTGGGAGGACAACCAGTTCGCGCGCTGCTTCTGCCAGGCGAACCGCGCCGCCGAGGGATGCGCGGAGGTGCCCGCGCCGGCGGTCTCGTGCGCCGACAATTGGAGCCACGACAGCGACCGCCGCCCGTTCCGGCTCGGCGGCAACAGCGGCGCGACGATCTGCGGCGACGTCGACAACGACGGCGACGTCGATCTGCTGACGACCGAGATCCGCCACTGGTGGGCGGGCGCCGGCGCCGATGGGGCGGAGCTGCTGCTCAACACCGGCGACCCGGCGGTGCGGTTCGAGCGACCGGGGCGCGATGCGACGGGGCTCGTGATCCCGCACGCAGACCCTGCGTCGTGGGACGAGGGGATCATCACCGCGGCGTTCTTCGACTTCGATCTCGACGGGTGGATGGACGTGTGGCTCGGCGGCAGCGAGTACCCGGGCAACCACGGGCTCCTCTACCAACAAGACACACCGGGGCACTTCCGCGAGGTGCCGATCGCCGACGGGATCGATCACCACCGCGCGCAGGGCGTGGCGGTCGCCGACTTCGATCGCGACGGCGACCTCGACGTGGTGCTCGGGCACTCGCGCATGCGCTGCGGCCCGCCCGACGAGTGTTATCCGACGGCGCAGGTGCGCCTGTTCGAGAGCCTCGCGAGCGACGGCGGCGAGGCGAGCTGGGTGCAGCTGCGCCTCGAGGGCGGCGGGACCGTCAACCGCTCGGCGATCGGCGCGCGCGTCACGGTGCGCACGCCCGGCGTGGCGCAGACGCGCGAGATCGAGGGGGGCCACGGCCACTACGGCGATCAGGGCGATCTCGCGCTGACGTTCGGCCTCGGCGCCGCATGCGAGGCGGAAGTCGACGTGCGATGGCCCGACTCCGCGGGCACCAGGGAGACGTTCCGCGTGACGGCAGGGCACCGCTTCGTGGTGCAGCGAGGCGCGGGCGCCACGCTGGTCACCCGCTGAGCGCGGCGCCCGGCTCCGCGTGGTCGCGCGCATCGCGAGGTGGCGCTCCGCATGCACTGCGGAGCGCGCATGGACACCTCGGTCGTCATCCCGACGTTCCGCCGCAATCGATCCCTCCAGCGCGCGGTGCGCAGCTGCTTCGAGCATCCACACGCGCGAGCGCGGCACGAGATCGTCGTGGTCGACAACTCGCCGGACGCCGGCGCGCACGACACGGTGCGCGCGCTCATGGACGAGTCACCGGTGCCGCTGCGCTACGAGCACGAGCCGCGCGCCGGGATCTCCTACGCGCGCAACCGCGGCGTCGCGGCGTCGCGCGGCGAGCGCATCGCGTTCCTCGACGACGACGAGCAAGCGGAGCCCGGTTGGCTCGAGGAGCTCGAGCACGCGCAGGAGCGTCACCGCGCGGCCGCGGTGTTCGGCGCGGTGATCTTCGTGTGCGAGGGCGAGATCCCCGACGGCATGGAGTGGGCGCTCGAGTGGCTGACGCGCGACTTCGACGACGTGACCGGCGCGCTCGATCCGCGTCGCGTCGCGTACGTGGGCACCGGCAACTCGATGTTCCTGCGCGAGGCGCTGGGCAGCGACGCGCCGTTCGAGATCGCGCTCGGGCTCGTGGGCGGCGAGGACACGAAGCTGATCCGCGCGATGCACGAGCGCGGCGATCGCCTGGTGTGGTGCCGCGAGGCGCGCGTGCTCGAGCACGTTCCGCCGCAGCGCCTCGAGCTGACGACGACGCTGAAGTACCGCTTCTCGTGCGGCCAGATGCGCACGTACTCGTGCATCGCGCGCGAGAACCCGTCGCTCGCCGAGGCGGCGGCGTGGATGCTCGCGGGCGCGATGCAGGCGGTCGGCAACACGGCGCTCGCGCCGGCGAGCGGAGTGCTGCTCGGGCGCGGCGGCACGAACGCGCGGCTCGCGGCGGCGGCGGCGGGGCTGGGGAAGGTGCTCTGGATGGAGCCGTTCCTGATGAACCGCTACAAGCGCCCCGCGGCGTGATCGGAAGCGCTCGACGGGGGCCGTGCGCGGCGCAAAGACAGCGCGCATGAGCGACGACTACCGCGAGGAGCGCACGTACACGATCGAGCTCCGGCTCTCGGCCTCGTTCCCCGACGACTACGAGGGCGAGGAGGACGGATACGAGTGGCACGCGCGCTTCGATCGCGTGGTGCGCCCGCGGATCGCGCGCGCGGTGATCGAAGCGCTGATGCGCGATCCGGGCTGGAAGGTGACGCCGACGACGCGCGGCGAGAGCGAGTCGGAGCGCCTCGAGCTGCGCGTCGAGCGCGTCGTGACGCGCGAGTGAGCGTCAGGCGCTCGCGACGACCGCGGTGACGCGCAGCGCGCCCTTGTCGCTCGTGAGCTCGGTGCCCGCGCTCGCGTGCGCGCGCTTCACGAAGCCGAGCGCGAGGGTGCGCGCGCGCTCGGGATCGCGCACCGCGCTGGTGATCTCGCCGAGCTTGGCGCCGCTCGCGTCGGTGATGCCGACGCCGGGCGCGAGCTCGGCGTCGCTCTCGAGGGCGACGAGGCGGCGGTTGAGCTGCCCGCGGTTCTCGAGCATGCACACGACCTCCTGGCCGAGGTAGCAGCCCTTCTGGAACGAGACGGCGCCCTGCTCGAGGCCGGCCTCCTGCGGGTACGTGTGCTCGCCGAAGTCGGCGAAGAGCGCGGGACGCGCCGCGCGCAGGCGCGCGAGCTCCCAGCCCTCCTCCGAGATCGCGCCGCCGCCGATCGCCGCGGCGCGCTGGGTGAGCGCGGCGAGCACCTCGTCGCGCTGCGCGCTCGGCGCGAGCACGTCGACGCCGCCGCGCCCGAGGCGATCGCACGCGTAGGTCTCGAGGCCGTCGGTCTCGACGTCCTTCGCGCGCGGGCCCTGCACCGTGACGAGCGCGACGCTCTCGTCGGTGACGAGCTCGACGTCCTCCATGATGACGTAGCGCTCGAAGTGCTCGAGCAGCGCCGCGAGGTTGCGCCGCGGGAGCGTCATCGCGAGGCCGCGCTCGCCGCGATCGAGCACGAACAGGTCGGCGAGCACGCGACCTTTGACGTGGATCGCGAGCGCGTACACCGCGTCGCCGGCGCGCGTGGTGCGGACGTCGTTGGTGATCTGCCCGTTCAGCCAGGTGCGCGCGTCGTCGCCACGCACCGACACGAGCACGCGATCCTCGAGGGCGCGCACGCCCGCCGTCGACTCCAGCCAGCCCGCCTCTCGCACCTGCGCGTCGCTCGTCATGCGGGCAGCTGTGCAGCGCTGATGGTGCAGCCGCAAGGGCGTGGTGCGTGAACGGGCGTCCACGCGATCCCCTGGCACGATCGGCGTCGTGGCGCGCTCCGAGGGCGGGCATGTGTCTGCTTTTCCGAGGCAATCGCCCCCTCCAGAGGCACGGCGTCACGTGGCGTGGGGATTGCTCGGGCCGGTGCACGTCTCCACACTGGAGAGAAACGCCATGCATCGAGCGCAGTCCGGTCTGGCCCTGTTCACCCTCGTCGCGCTGGCGACGATCACCGCGCCGGTCGCCGCGCAGACGCGCGACGCCGCGGGCGAGCAGGCGATGCTGGACGCGATCAACGCGCGCCGCACCGCCGCCGGCCTGGCGCCGCTCGCGCGGGACGCGCACCTGGAGGCGGCGGCGCTGGTGCACAGCGTCGAGATGTCCGATCGCGACGTGCTCGAGCACGTGAGCGAGCAGAGCGGGACCCCAGCCGATCGTGTGCACGCGGCGGGGCTGGGCATCGACGAGCTCGCCGAGAACGTCGCGATGCACCACACGTCGTCGGACGCGCAGCAGTCGCTCGAGGCGAGCGAGCCGCACCTCGCGAACATGCTGAACCCGCGGTTCACGCACGTGGGCATCGCGTCGGTGCACGACGATCGCGGGCTCTACGTGACGCAGGTGTTCGGGCGCATCGAGCCCGCGGGCGAGGCGCCGGCGGTGGTCGACGCGAGCGAGCCGCAGGTGGTCGAGGCCGCGCCGGGCGAGGCGACGGTCACGGTGGTCGAGCCGGAGATCGCAGCGCCGCAGGTGGTCGCGCCGCAGGTGGTCGAGCCGCAGATCGTCGCGCCGCAGGCGAGCGGGTTCGTCACGCAGGTGCCGCAGGGCACGCGGCCGACCGTGGTGGTGCCGGGGCCGACCGGGCGCGCGGTGTCGGGCTACTGGGTCTGCTCGCAGAGCCGCTGGTGGTACTACCCGATGCCGGCGGGGGCGCAGCCGGGGCAGCAGCTCGCGCCGGATCTCTCGGTGACCGGCGCGCCCGCGGGGTACGACGCGACGGGCTGCGTCGCGGGCACGACCGTGCAGCCGGTGCAGCCGCAGATCGTCGCGCCGCCGCCGCCGGTCTACACGCCGCCGCCGGTCTACGCGCCGCCGCCGGTCTACGCGCCGCCGCCGGTCTACGCGCCGCGCGTGTACTACCCGCCCCCGCCGCCGCCGCGCATCTACTACCCGCCCCCGCCGCGTCGCCGCGTGATCGTCACGCCGCCGCCCGGCACCGTGATCGCGCCCTACGCGCCGGTCTATCGCGGCGGCGTGCACGTGCAGGTGCCCGGCTTCCGCGTCGAGGGTCGCTGGGGCCGGCGTCGCTGACGTCGTCGTGAGCGACGGGCGCGGAGCTCAGCCGCGCTCGTCGGTCATCTCGCCGCGCAGCGGCGTGACCAGGCGACGGCGCACTTCGTCGCGCGAGAGGTCGCGCTTGCCGAGCAGCCAGCAGAGCTTGGTGAGCGCAGCCTCGGGCGTGAGATCGCCGCCGGGCAGCACGCCGGCCTCGGCGAGCGCGCGACCCGCCTGGTACGACGCGCTCACGGTGCCGTGCAGGCACTGGGTGACGTTGAGCACGATGACGCCGCGGCGCGTCGCGGCCTCGATCACGTCGAGCAACGAGCGCCGCTCGGGCGCGTTGCCGGTGCCGTAGGTCTCGAGCACCAGGCCCTCGAGCGGCGGGCGCAGGAAGTTCTCGAGGATGCTCTCGGTGATGCCGGGATAGAGCCGCAGCGCGGCGACGTGCGGCGAGAGCGACGCGTCGACGTGGAACGGCGTGGTGGGCATCGGGAGCGCGAGCTCGCGGTGGACGCGCAGCGCGATGCCCGCCTCGGCGAGCGGCGCGAGGTTGGGCGAGGCGAACGCGGCGAGCTCGGTCGCGTCGACCTTCGTCGCGCGGTTGCCGCGGAACACCTTGTGGTGGAACGCGAGCATCACCTCGGGCAGGCGCGAGCGCGCCGCGATCCACAGCGCCGTCAGCAGGTTGTCCATGCCGTCGCTGCGCACGCGCGAGAGCGGGATCTGCGAGCCCGTGAGCACGACCGGCTTGCCGAGCCCGTCGAGCAGGAACGAGAGCGCGCTCGCGGTGTAGGCCATCGTGTCGGTGCCGTGGAGCACGACGAAGCCGTCGTAGTCGTCGTAGCGCGCGCCGATGTCGGCGGCGAAGCGCGCCCAGTGCGAGAGATCGAGGTTCGCGGAGTCGAGCAGCGGGTCGTAGTCGACGACGTCGTAGCGGACGCGCGTCCCGTCCTCGAAGCGCGCGGTGGTGAAGCGCGGCTCGCTGGGATCACAGAGCATCGGTCGGCGCGCGACCTCTTCTTCGAGGGCGCCCGGCACCGGCGCGAAGCCACGCGGGCCTTCGCGCATGCCGATCGTGCCGCCCGTGTGCAGGACCAGGACCCGCGCGACGTCGTGCATGAGAGGCGCGCATGGTAGCAAGGGGTCTCGATGACGACGTTGCGAGAACTCCCGACGCCGTGCCTCGTGCTCGAGCGCGACGTGCTGGAGCGGAGCTGTGCGCGGATGAAGGCGCGCGCGGCGGCGCTCGGGGTGTCGCTGCGGCCGCACCTCAAGACGGCGAAGTCGATCGAGGTCGCGCGGCGCGCGGCGGACGGCGCGATCACGGTGTCGACGCTGCGCGAGGCGTCGTACTTCCTCGAGCACGGCGTGCGCGATCTGACGTACGCGGTCGGGCTCGATCCGGCGAAGATCGACGCGTGCGAGGCGCTCGTCGCGCGCGGCGCGAGGCTGACGGTGATCACCGACGACGTCGACGTCGCGCGCGCGCTCGCGGAGCGTGATCCCGCGGTGCGCGTGCTGATCGAGATCGACGTCGGACAGCACCGCGGCGGGATCGACGCGGAGAGCGACGAGCTGCTCGCGATCGCCGGCGTGCTCGCGCGAGGCCGCCGCATGCGGCTCGCGGGCGTGCTCGCGCACGCGGGTCACTCGTACGGCGCCGCGAGCATCGCGGAGATCACGTCGATCGCCGAGGACGAGCGAGCGCGCACGGTGCGCGCGGCGACGCGGCTGCGCGAGGCGGGGCACGACGTCGAGACGGTGAGCGTCGGGTCCACGCCGACCGCGGTGCACGCGGCGCACCTCGGGGGCGTGACCGAGCTGCGCGCGGGCGTGTACACGTTCTTCGATCGGTTCCAGCACGCGATCGGCTCGTGCGGCGAGGACGATCTCGCGCTGACCGTGCTCGCGTCGGTGATCGGGGTTCGGCGTGGCGAGGGCGTGGTGCTGATCGACGCAGGCTCGCTCGCGCTCTCGGCGGACCGGAGCATGGAGCGCTTCGGCGGCGGCTACGGCGAGGTGCGCGATCTCCGCGATGCGCCCCTCGGCGCGCGCGTGACGTCGGTCAACCAGGAGCACGGGATGATCGCGGGCGCGCCCTCGTCGCTGCGCATCGGGGATCGCGTGCGCATCCGGCCGAACCACGCGTGCATCACCGCCGCGATGCACGCGGAGTACGCCGTGGTCGCGGGCGACGAGCGCGTCATCGCGCGCTGGGATCGCGTGAACGGCTGGTGATTGACCCCGCGCCCCGAGGCACCCAGGTTTCCCGGCCCCGATGTCCGACGACACCAAGAGAGACGAGGGCGGCAAGCACCTCGGCCCCGCGTCCACGTCGCCCTACCCGATGTCGCGTCTCGCGCCGACCCACGATCTCGTCGACGTGGCGAAGCGCATCGCCGACGCCGACGCGATGATCGGCGCGACCGCGAGCGCGAAGCTGCGCGTCATCGCCGATCAGATCCAGGCGCTCCAGGAAGAAGCGCGGCGCATCCTCGAGGACACGCGGAAGGATCTCGACCTGCACCGGGCGCGCTGCAACTTCGTGCGGCGGCCCGGGCAGATCTATCACCTCTATCGGCGCGCCGACGGCGAGCTCTGGTTCTCGATGATCGGCCCCGTGGAGTGGGCGGGACGCAACGCGAGCGAGTTCGTCGGGAGCTACCGGCTCGAGCTCGATCAGTCGTGGACGCGCGTCGATCAGGGCGACGACACGAAAGACACTGGAGCGCCCGCCCCGCAGGAGCTCGTGCGCCGTCTGCTCGGCCAGTAGCTCACCCTTCGTCGTAGCTCGCGAGCAGGCGATCCATCTCGGCGCGCGGCACGTCGCGCAACGGCTTGCTCAGGATCCACAGGTGCCCGAAGGGATCCTCGACGCGGCCCTCGCGCGCGCCGTAGGGCTGATCGGCGATCGGGAAGATCACGCGCGCACCGCGACCGAGCGCGCGCTCGGCGACCGCATCGGGATCGTCGACGCGGAGACGCAGCACCACCGACGAGCCGCCGAGCGCGCGCGGCGCGACGTTGCGCCACTCGCGGTGCTCCTCGGCGAGCGTGAAGCGCGCACCGGCGATCTCGAGCGCGGCGTGGATCACGCGGCCGCTCGGGGTGGCGAAGCGCTCGATCTCGCGCGCGCCGAGCGCGCCCACGTAGAAGTCGATCGCCGCGGGCGCGCCCTCGACGATGAGGTGCGGGACCAGGGAGTGGTTCGTCGTCATGCAGGGATCGTGGCGCGCGCGGCGCGCTCGCGATTGGAAGAAAACGCCGCGCGATCACCCGAGGACGACGTGGTTCGGCTCTTCCGGGAGGCGCGGCACGTACGCCGACGGCGTGAGCCCCGAGAGCTCGCGGAACTCGTGCACCAGGTGCGATTGATCGTAGTACCCGCACTCCGCCGCGATGCGCGCCCACTCCACGCGCTCGAGCTCGGCCACGCGCGCGAGCACGCGCTGGAACCGGAGCACGCGCGCGTAGCGCTTCGGGGTCACGCCGACGCGCGCCACGAACGCCCGCACGAAGCGCTTCTCGCTGCTGCCGAGCGCGTCGGTGAGCGCGCGCACCGTCATGCCGTCGTGCAGCGCGCGCACGGCGCCGTGCACGTCGAGGTCGCGCCCGAGACGATCGATCGAGAGCCGCGCGAGGAGCACGCGCTCGAGCTCGCGCAGCACCTCGCCGCGCGCGTACGCCTCGAGCAAGCGCTCGCGCAACGTCGCGCCGTCCCGTGCCCACAGCGCGTCGAGCGGCACGTGATCGCGCGCCAGCGCGCTCGCGGGCACGCCGCAGAACGCCCACGCGCCGCCGGGCGCGAAGCTCACGCCGGCGATCGCGCGCTGCTCGATCGTGTCGATCGCGAACGGGCGATCGTAGATGCCCTGCATCCCCGCGCCGTGCATCCGGTGCGCGCGATCGAGCCCTGCGCCGTCCCACCAGCGCAGCTCGTCCTCGTGGAGGTTCACGAGGAGCTGCATCCCGCCGGTGGGCACGATGCGCTCGCGCGTGTGCGTGAGCGCGCCGGACTCGTAGCACCAGAGCCGAGCGACGTAGGGCGCGAGCGCGGGCGAGGGCTTGCGGGCGACGAAGCGCACCCCGCGAGCTTGCCGCATCAGGCGCGCGGCTGCTCGCGGCGCTCGTCCTTCGCGCGGCGGTGCGGGCCTTCCGCGATCTCTTCGATCAGCTTCGCGCAGAACGCGGCGAGGTCGTCCGGCTTGCGGCTCGTCACGAGGCCGCGATCGACGACGACCTGCTCGTCGACCCACTTCGCGCCGGCGTTCATCAGGTCGGTGCGCAGGCTCGGATACGACGTGACGCGCCGGCCCTCGACGACGTCCGCCTCGATCAGCGTCCACGGACCGTGGCAGATCGCCGCGATGGGCTTGCCCACCGCGTTCGCCTCGCGCACCAAGCGCACCGCGTCGGGGTCCATGCGCAGCTTGTCGGGATTCATCACGCCGCCCGGCAACACCAGCGCGTCGAAGTCGTCGACGATGGTCTCGCTGGTCGTCGCGTCGACCGCGACGTCGTCGGCCCAGTCGTGATGCTCCATCGCGCGGATCGCGCCCTCGTGCGGCGCGATGATGCGCACCTTCGCGCCTGCCTCCTCGAGCGCCTTCTTCGGCTCGTGGAGCTCGGATCGCTCGAACCCGTCCGTCGCGAGGATCGCGACCTTCTTCCCGCTGAGATCGTGCGTGGCCATGCGCCCACACGACGCAGCGCGCGTGCCATCTCGCGCTACTTCAGCCAGCGATATGCGTCGCGCAGGATCTCGCGGCCGCTCGCCTCGATGAGGTCGCCGTGCGAGAGCACGATGCGATCGAAGTCGCGCTCGAGCAGCTCGTCGAAGCTGCGCCGCGCCGCGCGTCGATCGCGGTAGAGCAGGCGCAGCGCGTACGCGAGGCCGGGCTTCTTCCAGATGCCCATCGTCTGGAAGTAGATGCGCGAGGGCAGGTGGTCAGCCTTCGAGAACTGCTCGACGAGATCGCAGCTCACGAGCGTGCCCGTGCTCGGGTGCACGAGCACCGTCTCCTCGAGCATCGAGCCCTTCATCACGACCGGCTCGAGCGTGCCCTCCCAGTCGGCGTGCGGCGCGGATCCGAGCGGCGCGTCGATGCGCAGATCCGAGCGCTTCGACGCGAGACGCGCGGGCGCGTGGAGGATCGCCTCGGGCCACGCCTTCTGGTGCTCGGCCGCGTAGAGGTGGTGGTAGAGGTTCGGCGCGACGATGTGCTCGACGCGCCCGAGCCGATCGATCTCGGCGCGCAGCGCGGGCGAGAGCGCGATCGGCGAGTGCACGAGCAGGCCGCCGCTGCGCAGTCGCACGACGGTCATGCGCGTGCCGAGGTGCAAGCCGAGGAACGTCAGCGGGCTCGAGACGGTCCAGATGCCGTCGGCGAACGGAACGAGGTGAGTGGTCATCGTGCTCGTGGGCTCAGGGCGCGGTGATCGCGGCCGCGGGCATGCGCAGGGTACCGCTCGTCCACATGCGCAGCGCGAGCCCCGCGCCGGTCGCGACGATCGTCACCGCGACGAGCGCGAGGCCGAAGAGGAGCCAGCCGCCACCGCGCGAGCGCGGCGCCGCGGGCTTCGGGCGCGGCGCAGGCGGTCGCGGTGCGGACGATGGCTGGCTCGGTCGCGTGAATTCGGGCGCCGACGTACGCGCAGCAGGTGGCGCGAGCATCGCGGGCGGCGGCGGCGCGACGTCCTCGAGGTGCATGCGCGTCGCGGGGATCGCGCTCTCGCGGCGCGGCGCGATCGTCGCGAGCAGCGGGTGTCGCGACAGCTCGCCGTCGTGCACGTCGGCGGCGAGCGCGGCCGGGCGCTCCGACTCGGGGCGCGTCGCGATCGGGTGCGACGCGCCGAACGGATCGACGAGCGGTGCCGCGCCGTCGGCATGGTGCGGCGCGGGTGTCGCGAGCTCGGGCGCCGGCATGTCGAGCTGTGAGCGCCCGGATCGCACACCGATCGCGTTCGCGTACGCCTCGGCGATCGCGCCCGCGGTCTGGAAGCGCTGCGCGCGCTCGCGCGCCATCGCGCGCTCGATCACCGCGCCGATCGCGGGCGCGAGATCCGGCCGTCGATGCGCGAGCGGCACGACGCGCCCTTCGAGCACGCACCCGAGCAGCTGGCCCATGTCTTCCGCGGGGTACGGCGAGACGCCGGTGAGCATCTCGTAGAGGAGCACTCCGACCGCGAACACGTCGACGCGCGGATCACTGTCGCGCGCCGACTTGATCTGCTCGGGCGCCATGTAGCGCGGCGTGCCGAGGATCGAGCCGGTGTGCGTGAGCGTCTTCGCGGCCGTGAAGCTCGACAGACCGAAGTCGACGATCTTGCAGGGCGGGCGTCCGCCCGCGACGAGCAGCACGTTCTCGGGCTTCAGATCGCGATGCACCACGCCGCGCAGGTGCGCCGCCGCGAGCGCGTCGCAGAGCGTGTTGAGCACCGGCACGATCTCGTGCGGGTGCATCGGGCCGCGACGCAGCCGCTGCTTCAGCGTCTCGCCGTGCAGCAGCTCGAGCGCGAGCCAGGGCATCGCGAACGCCTCGCCCATCGCGAGAACACGCACGATCGCGGGATGCCCGATCGACTCGAGGATCGCGGCCTCGCGTCGAAAGCGCTCGAGCGTCTCGGCGTCGCGCGCGCGCTCGCGGTGCAGCACCTTCAGCGCGACGTCGTGGCCGGACACGAGATCGTGGGCCTGCACCACGCGCCCCATCGCGCCCGCGCCGAGCGGTGGGCCGACGCGGAACCGATCGGCGAAGAAGGAGCCCGCCGCGAGCACCTCCACCATCACCGTCGATTCGTGGTCGTCCTCGGCCTCGACGCCGAGACCGAGTCGTGTGCTGCTCATCTCGGTCAGCATACGCGACGCATCGAGCGGCGCGAGCGCGGATCCGCTCAGCGCGTCGGCGCTTTCGCCGGAAGCTCGACGCGCGCGATGGTGCCGCGCCCACCGGGCGCGGGCGCGATGTCGATCGCGCCGCGCGCGCCGCGGACGATCGCGAGCACGGTGGGCAAGCCGAGCCCGCGGCCTGCGCTCTTCGTCGAGAAGTACGGCTCGAACAGGTGCGGCATCACCCCGGGACCGATGCCGGTGCCGTCGTCCTCGATCTCGATCGCGACACGACCGGGCGCGACCACGAGCGTGCGCACCTCGATGCGTCCGCCGGCGCGCGTCGCGTCGCACGCGTTCGCGACGAGGTTCAGCAGCACTTGCTCGAGGCGCACCATCGAGAGCGGCACGATCCATCCGGGCGCGTCGGGGATGATCGCGAGCCGCCGCTCGCTCGCGATCCCGCGCAACGACGGCACCGCGTCGTGGAGCGCCTCGTCGAGCTCGCAGTCTCCGCGATCGGTGGACGCGGCGCGGCCGACCTCGAGCAGATCACGAACCAGACGCGCGGCGCTGTTCGCGGCCTCCTCGATCACCTCTGCTTCCGCAGGCGGCGCGTCCCCGCGCGCGTTGCGGCGCAGCAGCGCCGCCGCCGACACGACCACCGCGAGCAGGTTGTTCACGTCGTGCGCGACGCCGCGCGCGAGCCGTGCGATCGCCTCGTCGCGCATCGCGTCGTGCATCGCGACTTCCTGCCGGCGCAGCGCCTCGTGCGCCTCGCGCAGATCGGCGGTCGCGAGCTCGAGCGCGACGACCTCCGCGACCGACACCGCGAAGTCCGCTTCCTCCGCGGTCCACGTGCGCGCCGGCCCGCGGTGCTCGTGACAGACCACGCCGACCACGACCCCGTCGCGGTAGATGGGCGCCTCGACGGTCGCCGAGATCTCGAGCGGCGCGAAGTAGCCGTCGACGAGGTGATGGGTCGCGTCGTCCTCGCGCACGCGATGCGCGGCGATCACCCGTCGATCGCACAGCATGCGCGCGTACGCGCCGAGGCTCTGCGCGGAGATCCAGCGGATGTCGTCCTCGGGCGCGCGCGGGTCGAAGATCTCGAGCGCGCGGAGCCCGCCTCCGTGCTCGCTCGAGAACATCCAGATGCTCACCCGCTCGACGGCGAGGCAACGCGCCGCGATGCGCGCGATGCGCGCGAGCTTCGCGGCGAGGGAGCTCGCGCCCTCGGCGTCGAGGTGCACGAGCCGCAGCCGCGCCTCGTCGAGACGGCGCGAAGCTTCGCTGGTCGTCTCCGGCCCCGCGTGCGTCGCCGGCTCCTCCACAGCTCAGTGTGTGAGCCCCGACGACGCGGATTCCAAGTCCAGGCGACCCGTCCTAAAGGACGCCCCAGATGTCCTTGGCGTACCCGCGGATCGTGTTGTCGCTCGAGAAGCGGCCCATGCGCGCGACGTTGAGCAGCGACATGCGCGTCCAACGCGGCACGTCGCGGAAGAGCTGCTCCGCGCGCTGCTGCGTCTCGACGTACGACGCGAAGTCGCCGAGCAGCAGGAAGCGATCGTTGTCGAGCAGCGACTGCGCGACCGGCCGGAAGCGGCCGGGCTCGTCGCGCGAGAACGCGCCGTGCGAGATGCCGTCGATCACCGCGCGAAGGCGCGTGTCGCTCTCGTAGAGCTGCCACGGCTGGTAGCCGGCACGCACGCGCTGGATCACCTGCTCCGCGGTCATGCCGAAGATCAGGATGTTGTCCTCGCCGACCGCGTCGGCGATCTCGATGTTCGCGCCGTCGAGCGTGCCGATCGTGACCGCGCCGTTCATCGCGAACTTCATGTTGCCGGTGCCCGACGCCTCCCATCCGGCGGTCGAGATCTGCTCGCTCAGATCGGCCGCGGGGATGAGCCGCTCCGCGTACGAGACGCGGTAGTTCGGCACGAAGAACACGCGCAGGTGCTCGCGCGCCTCGGGGTCCTCGTTGATCGTCTTCGCGACGTGGTTGATCAGGTGGATGATCCGCTTCGCCATGTCGTAGGCGCTCGCGGCCTTGCCACCGAAGATCACCGTGCGCGGCGCCTCGGGCTTCTCGCCCGCCTTGATGCGCTGGTAGCGGTGGATGACGTGCAGCACGTTGAGGAGCTGCCGCTTGTACTCGTGGATGCGCTTGATCTGGATGTCGAAGATCGAGCTCGGATCGCAGCGGAAGCCGTGCTCCTTCTCGAGGAACGCGGCGAGCTTCGCCTTGTTGTCGCGCTTGATCGCGCGGAAGCGCTCGAGGAACGCCGAGTCACCCGCGTGCTTCTCGAGCTCGCGCAGCTTCTCGAGGTCGGTCACCCACGCGTCGCTCCCGACCACCTCGGTGATCAGCTTCGCGAGCTCGGGGTTGCACTGCTGGATCCACCGGCGCGGCGTGACGCCGTTCGTCTCGTTCTTGAACTTGCCGGGGAAGAACTTGTCGAGCTCGGGGAACATGCGCTCGCGCAGCAGCTGCGTGTGGAGCGCGCTCACGCCGTTGACGCTGAAGCTGCCGACGATCGACAGGTTCGCCATGCGCACGTTGGGCTGCGGGCCGCGCTCGATGATCGCCATGCGCGCCTGGGCCTGCTCGTCGTGGCCCTGCGCGATCTCGATGCCGAGGCGGCGATCGATCTCGCGGATGATGTCGAGCTGACGCGGCAGCAGCCGATCGAGCATGTGGACCGGCCACGTCTCGAGCGCCTCGGGCATCAGCGTGTGGTTCGTGTACGCGAACGCGCGCTTCGTGATCGACCACGCGCGCTCCCACGTGAAGAGGTGCTCGTCCATGAGCAGCCGCATCATCTCGGCGACGGCGAGCGCCGGGTGCGTGTCGTTCAGCTGGAACACGCACTTCTCGGGCAGGTCGTCGAGCGAGCCCCAGCGCGCGAGGTGGCGCGTGACCGCGTCCTGCAGCGACGCGCTCACGAAGAAGTACTCCTGGCGGAGGCGCAGCTCCTTTCCCGGCGGGCCCGAGTCGTTCGGGTAGAGCACGCGCGAGATGTTCTCGGCGACGTTGCGCTTGTGCACCGAGCCGAAGTGATCGCCGGCGTTGAAGAGCGCGAGATCGAACTCCTGCACCGGGCGCGGCGACCATAGACGGAGCGTATTGACCACGCCGTTTCGATAACCGGGCACCGGGATGTCGTGCGCCTCGGCGATCACGTCCTGGGTGTCGACCCACGCGTAGAACGTGCGGCCGGTGGGGTCGACGCGCGGCTCGACGCGGCCTTCGTAACGCACCGTGTACGTCGTCTCGGTGCGCGACGTCTCCCACGGCGATCCGTGCAGCAGCCAGGTGTCGGGCTCCTCGACCTGCGCGCCGCCGACGATCGCCTGGCGGAACATGCCGTAGTCGTAGCGGATGCCGTAGCCCGTGCCCGCGATGCCGAGCGTCGCCATCGAGTCGAGGAAGCACGACGCGAGGCGACCGAGACCGCCGTTGCCGAGGCCGGGATCCGCTTCGGTCTCGAGCACGTCGTCGTACGAGAGGCCGAGCTCCGTGAGCGCGCCGCGCACTTCGCTCTCGATGCCGAGGTTGAGCACCGCGTCGCGCAGGAGGCGCCCCGGCAGGTACTCCATCGACAGGTAGTAGACGCGCTTCTTGCCGTCGTCCCACTGCGACTTCGTGCTGCCGAGCCACCGATCCGCGATGCGATCGCGCACCGCGCGCGCGACCGCGTGGAAGACGTCCGACGCGCTCGCGCGGTACTGGTCGCGCATGCGCGTGTGCGCGAGGTGGTGGACGATCGACTGCTTGATCGAGGGCTGGTCGACGGGGAGCGGCGCTCCCGGGATCGGCTCGCGGATCTTCATGCCGGCGCAGTGTCGGATCGATGCGTCACGCAGGCAAGCGTCGCGCATCCGTTCAGGTCATTCGGGGGATCGCCGCCCCGATTGGATCCTCGCGTCGAGGTCGCGCGGACGCCTCGTTTCTGCAATGACTCGCGCGTTGCGTGTACGTCGCCCGCTGCGGAGCTCGGAGGCGATCTCGCTCGGCGCGGTCGTCGTCGCGGGCGCGTTCTTCTTCGTGTTGCTGTCGGGGCACGCGCAGGGGCTGAACGGGCCGAGCTACTGGCAGTGGCCGTGGCTGCCCGAGACGCCGTTCGACGCGCGCGAGGCGCTCGCGCTGTACGCGCCGCCGATCGTGTGCTTCGTCGTCGCGCAGCAGCTCGCGCGCAAGCACCGCGCGCTCGCGCTCGGCGCGCTGATGGCGTGCGCGACGCTGCTCATGTTCGCGGCGCAGGAGGTCGTGACGCCGGACGCGACGTGGCTCGAGCGCGGCGGACAGATCGTCGACAGCCTCGGCGCGCACAGCTACTACGACGAGGCGCAGGTCGTGGCGCAGGAGCCCGAGTGGCTCGCGCGCTTCCCCGAGCTGATGCCGCGCCTGCGCTGCCACGCGCCGACGAAGCCACCGGCGATCCTGCTGCTCTACACGTGGCTGTTCCGCGCGTCGTCGCCCTCGGCGCAGACCGCGCGCTTCGTCGCGCTCGCGCTCGCGCTGCTCGCGTCGTGCGCGGTGCCGATGATCTACGCGCTCGCGCGCACGCTGCGACAGCGACCCGCGGCGGCGTTCGCGGCGGCGAGCCTCTTCTCGCTCGTGCCCGCGCTCGGCGCGTTCTGGCCTTCGTTCGACGCGGTGTACGCGGTGATGACGTGCGCGCAGGTGATCACGTGGCACCGCGCGCTCGTCACCGGTCACGCGCGATGGGCGATCGCGTTCGGGCTGCTCGTCGCGATCGCGTGGTTCGTCGCCTACAACTTCCTGATCCTCGGCGCGTTCCTCTTGCTGCACGCGCTCGTCGAGAGCTGGCGCCGTCGCGATCGCCGCGTCGCGCTGCCCTACCTGCGTGCGCTCGCGCGTCCCGCGCTGCTCGCCGCGATCGTCGTCGCGACGATCGTGCTCTTCTACGCCGGGCTGCGCGCGCTGACGGGGTTCGACGCGATCGCGACGTTCCGCACCGCGATCGGCATCCAGGATCACCTCGCGACCGGCCTGGACCGACCGTGGGAGCGCACGATCGTCTACGACCTCACCGACTACGCGCTCGGGATGGCGTGGCTGCCGGTCGTGCCCGCGATCGTCGGCGCGTGCGATGCGTGGCGGGATCGACGCCGGACGTTCGTGCTCGCGATGACGTGCTTCGCGCAGCCCCTGATCGTCGCCGCGATCGGGATCATGCCGACCGAGACCGCGCGCACGTGGATCCTCATGATGCCGTTCGTGCTCGTGCCCGCGGGGATCGAGATCGCGCGCTGGAGACGCTCGAGCCGTGCCGTGCTCTACGCGCTGACGATGCTCCTCTCGATCGCCATCACGCGCGCGATGCTGTTCACTGCGCCCTAGGTCGCGCGAAGACGAGCCAGAGCACGAACGGCACTTCGCCGATCAGCGCCGCGACGCCGACGATCACCGCGTACACCGGCGCGCCGCTCGGCGCGACGAGATGACCGATCCCGTTCAGCGAGTAGCCGAACGACGCGATCACCAAGAGCGCGCCGAGCACCTTCGGCGCCCATCCCGCACGCATCACGAGCACGCCGAGCGCGAGGCAGTGGAGCCCGAAGAGCGGCTCCCAGACGTGCACGCCCGACGCGTGGAGCTCGAAGAGCGCGAGCGCGTCGCCCGGTCGCTGCAGCGCCGCGAGCAGCGGGAGCAGGTTGACCGCCTGCACGACCGTCATCGCGAGGCGCGCGAACGTGGCGGTCACCGCGATGTCGAGGCTCACGCGCCGGAACAGCGTGAAGAGCACGGCGGTGAGCGCGATCTCGGAGAGCACGATCGCGACGTGACCGAGCAGCCCGGCGCGCAGCAGCGCCTCCGACGCGATCAGCTGCGCGGTCGTCGCCTCGGCGTCGCCGGGCACGACGATCGCGGAGGGGACGAACATCATGCTGAACGGGCCGCAGAACGTGGGGACGAGGTAGAGCAACCCCGCGATCCGAGCGCGCGTCCGCAGCGATGTGGCCTCGTCCGTCATCCTCGCACCTCCTGCGTGTCAAGAATATTTGACACCGCTGGATGTAACGGCGCTTTGACATCACGTCAAACATCTTTGACATCGCGCTTCAGCGGCGCGCGACGAATGCGATGCCGACCGAAGGCGCGTGCGGGCCCGCGATGCGCGCGTCGAGCTCGTTGAGCGCCTCGGTGACGCGCGCGAGCGCGGGGACGCGATGCGAGCGCGGCTTGATCGCGACGCGGCGCGCCGGTGCGCGGCCGTCGTTCGTCGCGTTGGCCTTGAGCACCCGCTGGAGGATCCCTGGCCAATAGCACTCGAGGCTCGCGGCCAAGGCGAAGGTGATGCGAGCGGCTGGCTCGACCTCGAGCCCCGCGCTCGCGAGCCAAGCGCGCATCTGGCGCTCACCGATCAGCTTGTCGTGCCCGTACGCGTACGCGCCGACGCCGGCGAGGCGCTTGTCGGGCGAGAGCGCGCGGTGCAGCGGATCGTACGTCCACGGGAAGTCGACGTTCGGCACCGTGATCACCGCGAACCCGCCGGGGCGCAGCACGCGCGCGAGCTCTCGCAGCATGCGCGGCGGATCGGCGACGTGCTCGAGCACGTCGACCGAGACGACGGCGTCGAACGTCGCGTCGTCGAACTCGAGCGCGTGACCGTCCTGCACGGAGTAGCGCAGGCCCTCGACCATCGCGTTGCGGCTGCGCGCGAACGCGACGTCGTCGGGATTGATGTCGATCGCGTGCACTTCCTCGGCGAAGCGCGCGAGCATCGGATCGTAGTCGCCCTCCCCCGTGCCGAGGTGCAGGAGCCGGCGCACCGATGTGCCGCCGGTGCGGCTCGCGAGCGTGCGCTCGACCCAGCGGTAGCGCGCGAGGTAGGTCGGGAAGAGAAGCTTGAAGCTCATGGTGCCCCGCGCAGGTGTGGCACGAGGCGCCCGCGGCCGGTACCGAGCGCGGGCCACGACCATGAAGTAGGCTCGCCCGTCCCATGGCTCACACGATCGCGATCATCGGAAGCGGACCGGCCGGTTTCTACGCGGCCGAGGGCGTCGTGAAGGCGCGTCCGGACGCGCAGGTCGACATCTTCGATCGACTGCCCACGCCGTACGGCCTCGTGCGGAGCGGCGTCGCGCCCGACCACCAGGGCACGAAGAACGTGTGGCGCGTGTTCCAGCGCACGGCGCAGCGGCCGCAGGTGCGCTTCCTCGGCAACGTCGAGATGGGGCGCGACGTGTCGCTGCAGGAGCTGCGCGACGCGTACGACGCGGTGGTGCTCGCGATCGGGGCGCCGATCGATCGGGAGCTCGGCGTGCCCGGCGAGCACCAGCGCGGCGTGATCGGATCGCACCCGTTCACGAGCTGGTACAACGGGCACCCCGACTGGAGCGGGTTCGATCCCGATCTCGACGCGTCGCACATCGCGATCATCGGGAACGGCAACGTCGCGGTCGACGTCGCGCGCGTGCTCGGCCGCACGCCGCCCGAGATGGTGAAGACGGATCTGCCGGCGTACGCGAGCGAGCGCATCGCGCGCGCGCCGCTCACCGACATCTACATGATCGGCCGTCGTGGCCCCGGCGAGGCGAGCTTCACGCCGGTCGAGCTGCGCGAGCTCGGCGACCTCGCGAACACGGTCGCGGTCGTCGACGGATCGCAGCTGCCCGCGAGCATCTCCGCGAAGGATCCGAAAGACCAGAAGCTCAAGGACAAGATCCTCGAGATCCTGCGCGGCTACTCGCAGAACGATCCGCAGAGCAAGCCGGTGCGCTTGCACATCATGTTCTACGCGGCGCCGCACGAGGTGCTCGGCGACGGCGACAAGGTCACGGGCCTGCGCCTGATGAAGACGAAGGTCGAGAACGGGCGCGCGGTCACGACCGGCGAGACGTTCGATCTGCCGGTGGGCGTGATCGTCAAAGCGATCGGGTACTACTGCCGGCCGATCGAGGGGCTGCCGATGCCGGAGTGCTCGACGTGTTATCCGAACACCGACGGGCACGTGGACGGCAACGTGTGGGCAGTCGGCTGGGCGAAGCGTGGTCCGAGCGGCGTGATCGCGACGAACCGCGGCGACAGCCTCGAGGTCGTCGATCGACTGCTGAAGACGCTCCCCGAGGGGACCGCGAAGACCGGTGGGAGAGAGCGGATCGACGGGCTCCTGAAGGAGCGCGGCGTGCACGTGGTGACGTTCGCCGACTGGGAGAAGATCGAGAAGCACGAGCACGAGACGGCGAAGGAAGGCGCGCCGCGCGTGAAGCTGACGGAGTGGGAGCACCTGCTCGACAAGGCGCGCCGGACGTGAGCGTGGCGGAGAGAACGAGCGCGCGACTCGCGCGCTCGTGGCCAATCGGGCTCGTCGTGTTGCTCGTGATCGCGGGGTGCAATCCCGATCACATCGATCTCGATCTCGCGCCGATCGACGCCGGGGGGAACGTGCCCGAGCCGACGCGCGACGCCGGGCGTCGCGACGCGCGCGCCGATGCCGGTCGCGATGCCGACGACGCGGGCGCAGGCGATGGCGGCCGGACGTGCGGGACCATCGGCGGCTGCCATCCGCTCTACGACGCGAGCTGCCGCTGCGGGTTCGACGATCTCACGGCCGAGTGGTCGTGCGGTCGCTCGGGCACGCGGCGCGAGGGCGAGGACTGCGAGTCTGCGGAGGACTGCGGGCCCGGATTGCTCTGCACGCGCTCGTACGTGGTCGGCGGCGGACAGTGCCGACGACTGTGCGACCAGGACTCGGACTGCGGGACGGGCCAGGGATGCGCGGAGCTCGGACGCATCGCGAGCTGCACGGGTTGGTGCATCGCGCTCGCCGAGTGCGACCTCGTCGGCCAGACCTGCGGCGCGGGCCGGGGCTGCTACTGGATGCGCGACCAGGACGCGGCGCGCGATCACGTGTTCTGCCATCGCGCGGGCACGGAGCAGGAGACGCGCTCGTGCCTGCGCGATCCGACGCGGTGCGAGCCCGGGCTTCTCTGCGTCTCGCGCACCGACGGAGTGGGCTCGACCACGCGATGTCAGCCGTTGTGCACGACGAGCGACGACTGTCCGGTCGGATCGTCATGCGGCGGAAGGACCGCCGCGGGCGTGCAGTTCTGCCGCTGAACGTTCTCGACGGTGTCGGACGAGCCGCCTATCCTCGCGGCCGCGTGACCAGCAGCATCGGTGCGACGCGAGCGGGTTTGGCGGTGTGCGTGGTGGTCGTCGCGATCACGACCGGGTGCAATCCCGATCACGTCGATCTCGATCTCCCACCGCCACCACCGGTCGACAGCGGGACTTGGACGCCGGTCGACGCGTTCGTGCCGAGGCCGCCGGACGCGGGGCGTGATGCGGGCGTCGATGCAGCGGTCGACGCAGGGCGCGACGCGGGCTCGGCGCCGGTCTGTCGCGTGGTCGGCGGGTGTGATCCGTTCGAGCGGGACCCCTGCGGCGCGAACCGCACGTGCATCTCCGACGCGACGATGGGCACGCGCTGCGTCTCGTCGGCGTTCACGCTGCGCGGCGAGGGCGAGAGCTGCACCGTCGACAACCAGTGCGCGGAGCGGCTCGAGTGCCGGGGGCTCTTCAGCGACGCGTTCGAGTGCGTGAGGCAGTGTCGGATCGGGAGCGTCGGTGAGTGCGGCGCGGCGGGACGTTGCCTGATGCAAGCGCGCACCGGCGAGACGTGCCTGGGGCTCTGCGTGCCGGTGAACGACTGCGACCTCCTCACGCAGGACTGCCCGGGCGGGCGCGCGTGCGTGCTGCTCGGAGATCCGGAGAGCGAGGATGAGATCGCGACGTGTCTGCCGCCGGGCGCGGCCGCGGTCGGGCAGTCGTGCGCGTGGGCGGACTCGTGCGTGCGGGGCGCCGCGTGCATCGGCGGGACGTGCCGGCAGCTGTGTGGCGACAGCCTCGATTGCACGACGGGCACTTGCAGCGGGAGGACGGTCAGTGGCGTCGGATATTGTCGTTGAGCGACGGCTCGCCGCGATCGTGATCGCGCTCGTGATGCTCGTCGCGTCGAGCGCGAGCGCGCAGGGCGCGGACACGGTGTTCCTGCGCAACGGCGGGCGACTGCGCGGCACCGTCGAGGTGTTCGAGCCCGGCGTGCGCGTGGTGATCCTGTTGCCCGACGGATCGCGGAGGACGATCGAGGCGAGCGAGCTCGATCGCGTGCAGTTCGCGGACGCACCGAGCGCGCCGACGCCCGCGGCGCCGCCGGTGACGACGGAGCCCGCGACGCCGCCCCCGGCAGAGCCCGCGCCGAGCGAGCCCGTGACCGAGCCGCCGCCGGCGATCGAGCACGCCGAGCCGTCGACCGCGGACGCGCTGAGCGGCGCCGATCTCGATCGACTGCAGACCGCGACCACGCCCGGTGCGGTCGGGGAGTACGGCGACGGGCACGCGCGGGATGTGGCGTGGAACGGAGTCGATCCGCGCACACAGCTCGTGATGCGGCCCGAGGGGATGCTGCATTTCGTCGTGGAGGGTCGCGTCGCGTTCGCGCTGTCGTTCGGCGATCCGTACTACGGCATGCAGGGCCGCTTCGGCGGTGACCTCGCGATCGGTGCGGACCTGCGTGTCCCGGAGACGATCCTGCACGTCCGTGCTGCGATGGTGCTCGGACTACAGAGCCATCAATCGTCTTCCAACGAATATGCATACGACAGGACGCACGTGCTGCACGCGACGGGGTTCGGCTACGTCGCACTGCGCGGTCTCGTGGGAGTCGACGTGACGTCGTGGCTGTCGCTGCGAGCCGGCGGTGAGTATGGATTCGAGGTGCTACCCGTCTTCGACGTGGTGCGCAGCTATGGCGGTCCCGAGCTCGGCGTGGTGTTCCGTGCGCTCGACGATCGCCGGCTCGAGCTGGGGCTCGCGCTCGCGGTCCAGGATCGCAGTCACGCGCACGTCGAGATCGTCAACGACGTCGCCGTGACGGAGAACTACGCGGGGACGTCCTGGGTCCCGCGCATCGCGCTCACGATCGGCGGGGTGTTCCTGTGAATCGCGCTCTGATTCTCGCGCTCGTGCTCGTCGCCGGTTGTGCCGAGGCCAGCCGCGTCGGGTATTTCGACGATCAGGCGTTCTACACGGTGCGACAGCACTATCGGATTCGCTATCTGCCCGACGCGCGCGCGTCTCGCGCGCTGCTCGGTAGCGAGTGGCGTCCGCTGAATCTCGAATTCGAGAATGGCGTGCCCACACAGGGCCGATGGACGCGCGAAGATCAGACGCGCATCTGGCTCGATCACGACGGTGACGGGCGTGGCGATCTCCACACGACCGGCGAGCGCTTCGATCTGCGCTTCGAGCACCGACAGAACGGCGCGAGCCTCCTCGTGCGCACGTCGCCGATCGCCGAGTCGCTCGGAGAGCGCAGCGTCGACGTGCTGGTGCACGACATCCTCGACCGCGTCGCGGGCGGCACCCAGCAGAGCGGCTCGGTCGAGGTCGTCCGCATCGTGCACGAAGGGCCGGTGCGCGTCGGAGGTGCCGATGCGTACCAGGCGGTGTTCGAGGGCGCCGCGCTCGGCCCGACCGGCGACGTGATCGCGACGTCGACCGATCGCGCGCAGGTCGTGTTCGTCCGCCCGCGCACGCGCTGGCGCGACGGCGGGCGCAGCGCGCCGATGGTGGTGAGCTTCTGGCTCGTCGCGCGGCGCGAGCACTTCGACGGTCTGATGCCCGCGCTCAGCTCGCTGCTCGATCGCACCGACTTCCGCGATCACCTCGACACGGCGCGCTGACGCGCGTCAGTTGAGACGCTCGGGCGGGCGCGTGGGCTCGGACGGGGGCTCCGGCGCGACCTCGACCTCGGGCTCCGGCTCCGGCGTCGGACGACGCCCCGATCGGCCGCGCACGTGCTCGAAGTGCTGATCGAGCACGACGATCTCGTCGCGGTCGCCGACGGTGAACGCGCGCACCGGATCGACGGGGCGCAGTCGCTCGTCGCCCTCGGTGCCGAGCGTGACGCGGAACGCGCTGCCGGGCGCCATCGCGAGCACCACCTGCGCGGCGCCTGCGGCGTCGGTCCTCGCGACCTCGCGGCCCGCGACGCGCACCGGGAGATCGGCCTCGCCACCCGTGCGCACGAGCAGCGCGACGCGGCGCTCGGTGGGCGCGCAGCGGATCGGATAGTGGAGCCGCGGCTCCTCGCGGCGCAGTGACTCGACCGCGCGCACGACGATCTCGTCGGCGACCTCCGCGCTGCGATGTCCCGCCGGACATTCCGCGGCGATGGCGAGCCGAGCGCCCTCGGCCTCGTCGATTATCACGCGCAGGGTTCCGTCCTCGCCGGTCACGCCGCGATCTTCACCGGCGACGTGCACGCGCACGCCGGCGAGGGGCTCGCCGGGATCACGCTCGGCGGCGAACACCACCGGGAGCGCGACGCGCACCCGCGACGGAGCCGGCGCACCACACGCGCTGCAGAGACCCAGCGCGACCAGGACGATCATCAGGGCTGCGCGCACGACGCACCTCCTCCGCTCGCGGCGCACGCCGCCTCGAGACGACGCCGGAGCATCCGCGCGATGACGCGGTACTCGCCGTCGTCGGGATGCTCGGTCGCGAGCACCTCGTACTCGCGCGCTGCGTCCGCCCATCGACCCGCGGCGACGAGATCGATCGCGCGAGAGAGCGCAGTACGGCCCTCCGCGTCGACGACGGCAGTCGCGGGAGCAGCGGAGTCCGTCGCGGGAGCAGCGGAGTCCGTCGCGGCAGCAGCGGAGTCCGTCGCGGCAGCAGCGGAGTCCGTCGCGGGAGCAGCGGAGTCCGTCGCGGGAGCAGCGGAGTCCGTCCCCGCCGCGCTCGTGGCGTCGAGATCGGTGTCGGCGACCGTGAGCTCCGCCTGCTCGCGCGCCATCGCGCGGGCGCGCGCCTGTCGCGTGTGGTTGACGCCGATCGCGACGGCCGAGAGCGCCACGAACGCGGCCGCGAGCGCGAGCGTGCGCGGCGGGATCCCGCGGCGCTTCGGAGGCTCCGAGAACCCCGCTTCGTCGCTCGACGACCCGCTCACCGCCGCGACGACCGGCGCAGGCTCGCTCGCCGGTTGCGCAGCGATCTCCACCTGTCCGAGGTGCGGGCGCATCGCTGCCGGCAGCGGGCCCGACGGTACTTCGAGGGACATGACGGTCGCCTGCGACACCGCTTTGCTCACCACGGTCACGTCGCCGAAGCCTTGGACCGGCGAGATCATCGCGTGGCCCATCGCGGGCGCCTGCGCGACCAACGGGGCGTGCCCGCTCGCGACCGCGGGGAGCGCGGGCAGCGAGGGGGGCACCGGGAGCGCGGGCGGTGCCATCGACACGCGGCCCGCGGCGTCGCTTCCGAGCGCGTCGACCGGGATCGTCGGGCGACCATCGTCGAGCGAAGGCATCTCCATCGCGGGCCCGCCGAGCATCGTGCGCTTGGGATCGAAGCGACGCGCGGAGCGCGCGGTGGTCGTGATCTCCAGCGCGGCCCACCCGAGCTCGATCACGTGACGGCCCTCGAGCCGAACCGCGCTCGCAATCGGCGTGCTGTCGACCAGCACGGGCGCGTACGGCACGACCCACATCGCCTCGCCGTCCCACACGAGGTCGAGGTGGCGCGGCGCGACGCCGTTCGCGTCGATCCGCCACCCCACCGGCCCGCTGCCGATGCCGACCTCGGTGCGCGCGGCGCCGGGCGGGATCTCCCAGACGTACGTGGTCGACCAACCGCGCAGCACGGTGACGCGACCCTGCGGCGCTTCGACGCGCGGTGCGGCGCTCTGCGGTGCGCTCTGAGCAGTGGACATCATCGGATCTCCTCGCTGTGCATGGGCTTCATCGCGCGTCGTCGTCGTCGAGCAGCAGACCGAGATCGAGCTGGAGCTCGCGCTCGAGCTCGGCGAGATGCGCCGTGTAGTCGTCGCGCCGGTGGTGCGTCAGCTCGCGCAGCTCGCGCAGCGTCGCGAGCGCGGTCGCGTCGTCGCCACGGTCGAGCGACTGCTGGAGCGAGAGGCGCAGGCGGCGATACGTGCCCTCGATCTCCTCGCGCATCGCGTGCCCCTCGCGCTGTGCGCGCTCCGCCGCGGGCACCGCGCCCGCCGCGAGGAAGCACTGCTCGGCGCGCGAGTACGCCGATACCGCGGCGATTCCGTCCTGGTAGTCGTAGCGGAACCGCTCTCCGCGCGCGCGCGCGACCCGCAGCGACTCCGCCCCTTCGTCGCGCGCGTCGGCCGCATCCGCGCAATCTCCGGCTGCGTCGAAGAGCCCGGAGGGCTCGAGCGATCCGTCGCGCAGCGACTCCGCACGTGCGCTCCGATTGCGCACCACCGCGACCGCCAGCAGCGCCGCGATCCCGACCACCATCGCGAGCAGCAGAGTCCGGACTCGACTGCCCTCTCCCGCGCCGGCCGCGACACCGATCTCGAGCGTCGCGCCGCCCATCACGAGACGTGCGCCCCAGGGCAGGAGTGCGTCCTGGAGCACGATTCCGTCGCGCAGCACCGGAGTCCGCGCATTTCGAGCGACGGAGATCCAACAGCCATCTTGTCGCGGGACGAGCAACAAATGCTCTCCCTCGATGTCGAGATCGGCGGGCAGTCGGACTCCCGCGCTCGCGCTGGTGCCGACCGTGGTCCGAGCGACGAGCGCGGCCTCGAGCTCCGAGCCGTCGGGGAGCGTGATCCGGAGCTTAGACATTGCCGATCTCCATGACGGTGATCGCGACCGGCCCGAGCACGAGCAGCATGATCGCGACGAAGATCAGGACGAGCGGGATCATCAGCTGCATCGCCGCGCGCGCGGCCGCTTCCTCGGCGAGCACGCTGCGGCGCATGCGCAGGACGCGCGCCTGGATCTTGAGGATCTCCGCGAGCGGCGTGCCCTTCTCCTCGGCCTGCACGATCGCGCCGACGAAGTCGCGCACCGGGCGCGTGGGGACGCGATCCGCGAAGCCGATCAGCGCCTTGGCGCGGGTGTGGCCGAGCTCCAGCTCGTCGAGGATGCGGCCGAGCTCGTCGGCCGTCGGCGTGCCCTTGGGCAGTCCGTCGAGGAGCAGTCGGCGCAGCGAAGAGGGGAAGTCGAGGCCGGCGCCCATGCACAGGCTCAAGAGGTCGACGGCCTCCGGCAATCGGCGCTCGATCTCCTTCTGTCGTCGCGCCGTCGCGTCGCGCAGCTGCGAGAACGGATGTGCCGCGCCGATCGCGACGAAGAGCACCGGAACGAGCGGCGACCACCCGAACCGCGCGGTGAGCCACGTGCCCGCCACTCCGAGCCCGACCGCGTAGAGCACCGACATCGCCGCGACCTCGTCGGCAGTCAGTCCGAGCCAATACCCGGAGCGCAGGAGATCGGCCTCCACGCGAGCACGCCAATCGGCGGGCGGCAGCAGCGCGAACCATCCTGCGACCACTCGCACCATCGGCTCGAGCGCGCCGAACGGGCCTTCGCTCTTCGCACGCTGGCGCTGAGCGCCGCGGGGACCGAGCGACGGGCTCGCGACCGCGGGGACGAGCGAGACGACCAGCGTCGCGCCGAAGAGCCCGACGCCGAGCATCGCGAGCGCGGCCCAGGGAAGCCAGGGAGCTGCAGCAATCTCCGACATGGTCGACTGGCCTCCTCCTCACACGTCGATCTCGAGGATCTTCTTCGCGCTGAACACCGCGATCGCCCACAGCGCGGTCGAGATCGCGATCACGATCCATCCCGTGACCGAGAGCAGCAGCGGCTCGAAGAAGTCGTGATCGACCGCCTGGATCGCAGCGAGCAATCCGAACGGCATCAGCGCGAGCACCCACGCTTGGGAGCGACCTTCGGCGGTCTTGGTGCGGATGACTCCGTCGAGGCGCGCCATCTCGCGCAGCTGCGCCGCGGACGTCTCGAGGATCTCGGGCAGGCTTCCGCCGGTCGTACGACCGACGACGAGCGTCGACAGCACCGCGCCGATCGCGCGGCTCCCGATGCGCGCGCCGGTGTTGCGGAGCGCGTCGTCCAGCGGCACGCCGAGAGAGCGCTCCTTGAGCAGGAAGTCGAACTCGTCCGCGAGCGGTGCGCCGACGATCTTCGACGAGTAGTCGATCGCCTCGCCGAGCGCGGGGGTCGCGCGCAGCGTGTTCGCGAGGCCCATCATCCAGCCGTCGAGCTGGTCCTCCATCGACGCGACGCGCTTGTCGCGCGCGCGACGCAGGAACGCGAGCGGCGCGCCGAACACGAGCGGCGCGAGGAATACCGGCATCGGATTGCGCAGCACCAGCGCGAGGAAGAACAGCGCGACCGAGATCGCGAGCTGGATCTGCGCGAATCGCAGCGCGGCGATCTCGAGGCGAAGGAACGAGACGTCGCGATCGAGCAGCACGACGTAGCGCTCCCACGCGCGCTTCGTGCGGCTGTCGTCGCGCCCGAGCTGGCTCCAGGCCGCGCCGAGCAGCCCGAAGCCGGTGAGCGCGAGCGCCGCGATCGCCGTCCATCCCATGCTGAGCACCGAGTCCACGATTCGACTCCTCCTCTCGAGCGTGCCAGTCGTCGATTCCGAAGCGCGTCAGTCCGCGCGCACGTCGCCGGGGGCGGTGACGGCCGCGAGCGGGTCCGCGCCGACGGGCGACTGCAGGCGCCTCAGGCGCTCGGCATCGCGGAGATCGCCGTCGGTCGTCGTGTCGAGCGAGTCCGCGATCGCGATGTCGGTCGGGTTGCGCAGCGCGAGGCCGATCGAGCCCGACGCGTCGGCGTGCAGCAGCACCTGGCTCTGCTCGGCCGTCGCCGCGAGCGTCACGTGCTGGCTGCTCCCACCGCCGCACTCGTGCTCGCTGCCGCGCCCGACGTTCCCGCGAACCGCCATCACGAGGACGTTCTGCAGCAGCGGAGTCGTGACCGGTCCCTCTCCGTCGCGGGTCGTGTGGTGGAACACGTCGACGCGATCACCCGCTCGCAGGAGCCCGTCGAACCCCGACGGCCCGTCGACGTTCAGCGTCACCGCGCGCACGCCGCTGCGCACGAGTCGCGAGAGCTCGCGCGCGCCCTCCTCGCCCGTCTCGACGTCGCTCCACACCAGCGACTCGTTCGTCTCGACGCGCGAGCGGACCCGCAGGCCGAGGATGATGTGCACGTCGGCGGGCCTCACGTGCCGCCGCTCGACGTACGACTCCGGCATCGACCGCACGCCGAGCGCGTCCTCGGTGAGCACGGTCCCCGGCGCGAGATCGCGCGTCACGATCACGACCTGCACCGGCGCGCCGCCGCTGGTGCGCGCCTGGTACTGCTGCATCGACACGAACATCGCGCCCACACCGAGGAGCGCCACGATCATCGATGCCACGAATGCTCCGATCTTCATCGCTCACTCCTGCGTTCGAAACGCGTCCACGGACGCTTCGAGCACTTCGACGGTCGGCCCCGCGTCGGGGTCGTCCACCATCACGACGGTCACCATCCGTCCGTCGCGCTCCGCGACGAATCCGAGCGCGCCGTCCGACTCGTACGCTCGACCCTCGAGCGCCTCGGGCTCGAGCAGTCGGAATCCCTCGCTCGACAGCGCGTCGCGATAGAAGCGCTCGAGCCCGTCGACTCCCACGCTCGCGCCGGTGAAGACGGTCAGAGAATAGGGCTCGTCGCCTGCGCGCGCCGAGAGCACGCGCCGCGATCCCGGCGGGCGCGCCACGCCGTCGACGTCGCGTCCGGGCGCATCTCCCTCGCTCGGGAACATCGCCGAGATCGGGAAGCTGCCTTCGGTCCAGTACGCGACGAAGTGCGTCCCGTGCGCGGCGCGCTCGGCGAACACGTACCGGAGCTCACCGATCGCCGCGAGATCGCCGGTGTCGACGAAGCGCTGGACGCGCTCGAGCAGCGCCGAGGGCTCGACGTCGTCGGGCCCGAGGTCGAGACACGCGACGTACCCACGGTCCTCGTCGTCCTCGCGCAGCGTTCCGTCGAGCCACCCGCCCGCTGCGAGCTCGGTCTCCCCCGCGCGCTCGAGCTGCGCGTGGAGGTGTCCGTCCGACGCGCGACACCGCGCTTCGAAGACGTCGAGCACCGCATCGAGCGCGCGATCGTCCATGCCCGACGAGACGAAGAGCTCCGCGCCGTTGATCGAGAGCGCGGTGGGCGCGCTCTGCTGTCGCGCCTCCGCGAGGTGCATCGTCTCGGCGCCGAAGCCGAGCATCACCTCGTCGAGATCGGCGCGCGCTGCGCGCACCGCGAAGAGCGTCGCCGCGATCCACACGAGGGAGAGGAACCCCGCCGCGCGACCGAAGCCCGCAGCGCGCTCCCGCCACTTCGCGCGCGCTCGTCCAGCGCGCCTGCTTCCGACGTTCAACATCCGAGCGCGCCTCCCACGCCGATGTCGTTGGCCTTGTTGCAGAACGCCTCGCGGATGAGCCCGCCCAGCGTCTGCTCGCGCTCGTTGCACACGACCGTGTAGCCGCAGCGCGCGTCGCGGCTGCCGCCACCGACCCAGTCGGGCATCGGCACCGACTCCGATCCTCGCGCCGTCGTCGAGCTCCCGAGGATGGCCTCGTAGATGCGACGGCTCGCCGACAGCGGCATGTCGCGATCCATCTGCTCGACACCGGCGCGCGCATCCGCGATTCCGCTGTTCACCTCGGGGCGCGAGGTGCGCGACTCCGCACCTCCGCTCGAGCCTCCGACGACTCCCTCGCATCCGGCGGGAACGTCGTCACAGCCGCCGTTCGCGTACGCCCACGCGCATCGGCGTGCCTCTGCCGCCGCGTCCATGCGCGCCGTGTAGAACTGGTGGAAGAAGCCGATTCCCGCGAACAGCGAGATGAACACCGGCATCATCAGCACGACCTCCACATACGCTGCACCGCGGGTGTCGCGGAGCAGCGAGCGAGTCGTTCGGCTCTCGTGCGTCGTCATCGCTCGTCTCCTCAGTGCACGATCGCGTCCTGCATCATCCCGACGAATCCCGACGTCTGGGCGCAGCTGCCGCCGCTCCCACTCCCGCCCATCTCGCGGCACGACGAGCCGCCGTCGTCGCCGAACGGCGGGACGAACCGCCGCATGCGCGCGCGCCAGCGCATGTTCCACATCCACTCTTCGCGATCGCGCAGGTCGGTGGACGGATAGAAGAACTCGGCCTGCGCGACGGAGTACTCGCCGAAGTTGCGCAGCAGCGCGAGCGTGCCGCCCTGCGACGCGACGTCGCGGCCCCAATTGGCGAGCTCGACACCCCGCTCCATGTGCGCGCCGGGCTCGCGGCCCGTCACGATCATGCGCACCTGGAACGAGTCCTCGCCGAGCTCGATCGGCGTGCCGTCGCGCTCCCGTGCGCGCATGCGTTGAGGGCGCATGTCGCTCGTGTTCGAGGGAACGCCACTGCCACCTTCGACCTGCAGCGTCTGATCGCGCTGCTCGTGGCACGCGAAGAGACGACGGATGATTCGATATCGATAGGACACCGCGCGATCGCGCCCGATCGGCAATACCGCGCCCGGGAGCATGTAGTCGGGGTGCATCGTCGGCGGATTGCGACCGCACAGATCGGTGTGATCCTCGGTGCTCCACGTCCACGACCAGCCGTCGGCGCCCGGGAATCCGACCGCGCCGAAGCACGGATTGCCCTCCGTCATCCGCCGCGTGGCTCCGTCGAGGCGGTCCTGCATCCGCTCGTCCTCGGCGTCGGCGAGCGAGTCACCGGTGTGGCGATCGCGGTACTGCGGCGGGTCGCTGCCGGGGATCTGCTCGCGCCAGTACCAGCGCGTCATCTGCGCGTCTTGGTAGACGTAGTTGAATTTCCGCGCTCCCGATCCCGGCCGACACTGCAGCCGCGCCTGCTCCGCGCGCTGCGTGCACATGGGCTCTTCGGTGCCGTCGCCGCGAGTGGGGCAGTCGTACGGATTGGCATCCTCCGCCGGCTGCGACGACTGCTGCTCCTGCTCGGAGCGCTGGCAGATCGCGTCGCAGCCGTCGCCCTGACACTCGCGACACTCGCGCGCGGCGGGCGTGTCGACCTCGGGGATCGCGAACTCGATGGGATACGAGTAGTTGGGCGGTCCGCCCGAGCCGCTGCAGAACCACTCGGAGAACGTCGCGGCCAGCCCTCCCGTCGCGCGGCTCACCCAGCTCGCGATGCGGCTGTGGATGCGGCGGAACGGGAGCGCGACGACCTCACCGACGGCCTC
Organism: Sandaracinus amylolyticus; assembly: GCF_000737325.1. NCBI lineage: Bacteria > Pseudomonadati > Myxococcota > Polyangiales > Sandaracinaceae > Sandaracinus > Sandaracinus amylolyticus. The sequence continues at coordinate 2,776,798 of NZ_CP011125.1, read as the reverse complement.
ACCGCCCTTGCGGCAGAGCACGCGGAAGTCACCGTCCTCCGTGGGCAGCGAGCGCCCGATTCCGATCGGCCAGGTGAACGCGAACGTCGGAGACGGCGCGTACACGTCGTCCATCGCGACGTCGTAGGCCCGCACCGTCGCAGCCGGCGGGATCGCGACGCGCACGATGCGAGCAGTCCGGTTTCCGATGCGCAAGAGCGGGAACACGACTCGCTGCGTCGCCCGGTGCACGTTGCTCACCGCGGTGCGCGCGACGTTGAGCGGCGGGATCGCGGCGAGCGTCGCGCCGAACGTCACGAACGCGAGCGCCGCGCACACCGCGATCGCGCCGATGATCAGCGTCTCGATCAGCTTCAGCGCGATCAGCACCGCGAGGAGCGCGGCCATGATCAGGTTGATCAGCACGAGGACGTTCATCCCTCGCGCGTGCACCACCGCGGCGGAGAACGCGCCTGCGTCGGCCGCGTCCTGCATCGTCTCGCGATAGACGATCGTCTCGCCGATGCCGATGAGGTAATAGAGGAACCCCGACAGCATCACGGCGAAGAAGAGGCCGATCACGATCATCGCGCCTCGCTCGTCGTGTCGAATCGATCGAGCCATCAGCGCACCTCGCTCTGGTACGGATACGGCGCCGAGTGGAGCGGCAGAGTCGCTTCGGCGGTGAGCAGTCGGAACCGCGTGCCCGTCGCGACCGTCGTCCAGAGGAGCCCTGCGAGCTCGGCCTCGTCGAGGTCGCGCAGCGGGTCGCGCGAGTCGCGCAGTCGATCGCGCTGGGCGCGCACGCGGCGCTGCGCCGCCATGATCTCGCGGATGTCGTCGGGCCCCGCGACGCCGCCGCGCAGTCGATCGAGCAGATCGCGCGACGTCGTGATCGGAATGCCGCTCTGGAGCTCCAGCCAGTTGTCGCACAGGAGCCGCGACGCGAGCGGGACGAGGCACGGATACGCGTGGGTCACGCGCACCGTCACGTCGTCGCCTTGTGCGTAGCGCGTCGTGCGGCCGCGCTCGCCGACGATCACGCCGCTCGCGCCGAGCACGTAGAGCATCCCGAAGCCGGCGCGAGAGAGATCCCCGGTCCCCACGGCACGCTGGATCGACTGGCGCTGACTGCTCGAGAAGATCTGGCTCCGCGCCGGCGAGATCGCGAGCAGCGGGACGTACGCCGCGAGCCGGATGTCGCGGGTGCGCGCGTCGCCGCGGCGCGAGATCCCGGTGGCGCCGATCATCCGCAGCAGACCGTTGGAGCCACCGCCGCCGCGCGCGCGCGGGTCGAGCTCGCGCCGCGGCTGCTCCCCGTATCGCGCCGGATCGTCGTCGACGACGACCACCGCCGAGCGCACCGCCGCGTTCGCCGCGTGCCGCACCGCGAGGTGCGCCTGGCCGAGCAGCGCGAGCTGCGTGAGCCCGAGCACCAGCGCGAAGAACGGCATGAACGCGATGAGGAACTCGGTGTACGCGACACCGCGCGTGTCCCGGGCGAGGCGCATCGCTCATCCTCCGAAGAAGGGCGAGAACGCGAGCGTCCTCGAGAGCACGCAGAAGATCGTCGCGGCGAGCGCGGGCATGCCGAGCCGGACTGCATCCGTCATCTCGGGATCGAGCTCGCGCGTCTCGGGCAGCGGCGCGCGGCGCACGTTCGCGACTGCCACTCTCGCAGTGCGGCCCAGCGTGGCAGTCAGTCGCCCGTGGAATGCCATCTTCGTCATCACCCAGATCGCGGCGACGACGAAGGTGGCCAGTTGGATCTCGATGCCGGCGCGCACGCCCGCGAGAGCGCCGATCGCCGCGAGCAGCTTCACGTCACCGCCGCCCATCGCGTCGCGCCGGAACAGCAGGTACGGCACGATCGCGCAGGCGCACACGGCCGCGACGGAGACGACGAGCCCGGGCACGCCCTCGGTGACGAGGTGCAGCACCACGCCCAGGGCGAGCGCCGGGAGCGTGATCCAGTTCGGAATGTGCCCCGTGCGTGCGTCGCTGATCGCGGCGAGCGCGACCACGACGATCAGCACGGCATACCCGAGCTCGACGGTCTCCATCGCAGCCTCCGGCTCACTCGCGACGGCCGCCGTTGGCCACGTCGGTCATCGTGTTGCCCTGGCCTTCGATCGCGCTGTCGATGGCCTCGCCGAACGTCGACCACGCCACGATGCCGGCGATGACGATCAGGCCGATCATCAGGATGTACTCGGTGAAGCTCGCGCCGACGGTGTTGCGCAGCAGCGAGCGCTTGCGCGCGCGCGTCGTCTCGAGGTGGGTCGACTGTTCCACTGTTCTCTCCTTGGTTCTCGATGGTTCGATTCACGTGCTCTCCGCCCTGCCGACGACTCCCGCGCTCACGGGAACGGAAGGACGAGGAACGTCTGTGCGAACTGGAAGGACTGGACGAGCGGCACGCCGATCGCGGCCGCCGCAGCGGCCACCACGAGCCCCACCGTCGCGGTGATGACGATGTACTCGGCCATCACGGCGCCTCTCGTGTCGGCCACGAGCGCGCGCCGTCCCCCCACGCTTGTCATGCGCGCTCTCCATCGCAGCGCGCGTGCCACTCGGATCGCCGCGATTCCCGAGCAATTCGCTCGTGCGTGCGGCGCGGACGGTCGTGCGGCGCGCGGGCACGCGCGCGTGCCGCCCACATGTGGACTCCCGCGCTTGGCGCTCGCGCGAACGCGTGACACCCTCGCCGCCCCATATGGCGACCGACCTCCAGCCGATCGGCCTCTGGTCCTCTCAGGGCGCGAGCGCGCCCGCGTACTCAGCGAGCGACATCGAGGCCGCGTGCCATCGCGTGCGCGAGCCGGTGCACGTCGTGCGCGACGCGAAGAGCGGCAAGCTCGGCGTCGCGTTCGCGGGCGAGCCGCGCGCGGGCAAGACGGTGAATGGCGCGCCGAGCGAGCTGTGGATGGCCACGCTCCCCGCGCTCTATCCCGAGTGGCTCGGGGATCGTTCGTTCCAAGAGGTGCACGGAGTCCGTTTTCCGTACTGCACCGGCGCGATGGCGAACGGGATCGCGACGACGCGCCTCGTCATCGCGATGGCGCGCGCGCGGATGCTCGGGTTCTTCGGCGCGGCGGGGCTCGAGAAGCCGCGCGTCGAAGCGGCCGTCGACGAGCTGGTGCGCGAGCTCGGCGGCTCGCCGGAGCTCGCGTGGGGCGTGAACCTGATCCACTCGCCGCAGGAGCCGGAGCTCGAGGCAGCGGTCGCCGACCTCTTGATCCAGCGCGGCGTGCGCCGCGTCGAGGCGTCGGCGTTCATGGCGCTCACGCCTGCGATCGTGCGCTACGCGGTCGTCGGCCTGCGCGAGCGCCCCGACGGTACGATCGAGCGGCGCCACCACGTGTTCGCGAAGATCTCGCGCCCCGAGGTCGCGCGTCCGTTCCTCATGCCCGCGCCGCAGGCGATCCTCGACGCGCTGCTCTCGAGGGGCCTCATCACGAGCGACGAAGCGCGCCTCGCGCGGCGCGTGCCGATCGCCGAGGACGTCACGGTCGAGTCGGACAGCGGTGGTCACACCGACAATCGCCCGCTTGGCGCGGTGTTCCCGATCATCATGGCGCTGCGCGACGAGATCGCGCGCGAGCAGGGCTACACGCGTCCGATCCGCGTCGGCGCGGCGGGCGGTCTCGGTACGCCGTCGAGCGTCGCGTCGGCGTTCGCGCTGGGCGCGTCGTACGTGCTCACCGGCTCGGTGAACCAGGCGGCGATCGAGAGCGGGCTCAGCGAGGCGGGCCGCGTGATGCTCGCGCAGGCGGGGCTCGCGGACGTGATCATGGCGCCCGCCGCCGACATGTTCGAGATGGGCGTGAAGGTGCAGGTGCTGCGTCGCGGCACGATGTTCGGCACGCGCGGCCTGCGCCTGTACGAGGTCTATCACTCGAACGACTCGCTCGAGTCGCTCGCGCCGGCCGCGCGCGCGAAGCTCGAGAAGGAAGTGCTCGGCACGAGCGTCGACGAGGTGTGGGCCGCGACGCAGTCGTTCTGGCGCGAGCGCGATCCGCGCGAGCTCGAGAAGGCCGCGGCGAATCCGAAGCACAAGATGGCGCTGTGCTTCCGCTGGTACCTCGGGCTCTCGAGCCGGTGGGCGATCACCGGCGAGCCGTCGCGCCGCCTCGACTACCAGATCTGGTGCGGCCCCGCGATGGGCGCGTTCAACGACTGGGCGAAGGGCTCGTTCCTCGAGAAGCCCGAGGCGCGCACCGCGGTGCAGATCGCGCGCAACCTGCTCGAGGGCGCGGCGGTCGTGACGCGCGCGCAGCAGCTGCGCACGTACGGCGTGCCGGTGCCGACCGCCGCGTTCCGGTTCGCGCCGCGCCCGCTCGAGTAGTCGCGGTCCACGATCGAGAGAGAGCGCGAGCGCGTGCTCAGCGGCGCGCGCGACCTTCGCCGCGCTTCGCGCGGTCCGCAGCGCGCGGGCGAAGGTCGTCGCCGCGCTGCCACGCGACCTCGAGCGTCATCGCGACGATCTCGAGGCCTCCGTCGCGGTCGCGCAGCAGGTGGTCGTAGCGCCCGCCGATCTCCCAGATCGCCGGCTGCGCGCCGCCGCCGATGCGATGCCACGCCATCACCTGCGAGCGCACGTGCCAGAGCTCGCCTCGTCGCGTCACCAGCGGCCACGCGATCAGGTGCTCGGTCGCGTCGAAGCCCGGGAGCATCGCGCTCCACGCGCCGATCAGATCCTCGCGTGCGAGCTCGACGGGATCGCCGCCGTCGAGCGACGTGTAGTCGATGCGCGCGCGCTCCGCGAAGAGCGGGCGCACCGCGTCCCAGTCGAGCTGGTCGACTCCGTGAGCGAGCCGCTGCAGCAGCTCCGCGACGCGCAGCGTGATCTCCATCAGCGAGCTCCTCCTTCCACCAGCGTCTCACGGAAGAACGCCGCAGCATCCGACGCCGCGGCGCGCACGGTGGGCTCGTCGTCGTAGAACGCGAACTGATCTCCGTCACGCCAGATCACGCGCGGCGTGGGCTCGCGCATCGTCGCGAGCATGCGCTCGAGCCCCATCGGCGTCGCCGCGGCGCGCGAGTGGACGTGCAGCGAGGGGACGTGGACGCGCGCGCCGAGCGCGATCGGATCGAACGAGAGCCAGTCGTGCCACGAGCGCGTCGTCATCTCGTTGCGCCACGCGGGGATCGCGGCGCGCGACGGGCTCAGGTAGTAGTCGAACGGGCCGAACATCGCAGCGCGCGGATCGGTCGCGCTCGCCGCGGGGATGGTCTCGTCCGCGCTCGCGCGCGCAGCCGCCGCGAGCCGCCCGGCGACGCCATCTTCCCCGCCGTAGAACGCGCGCACGATCGACGCGTCGTGCAGCCACGCCGCGACGGTCACGAGGGACGCGACCGGAAGCGCGTGCTCCGCGATCGCCTTCACCAGGTAGCCCGCGCTCGCGCACACGCCGAGCGCGCCGACGCGCGACACCTCCGGACGCGCTGCGAGGAACCGCGCGGCCGCGACGAAGTCCGCTGCCTTCTTCGCGGGAGACTCGTGCTGTCGCGGCGCGCCCTCGCTCTCGCCGAACCCACGAAAATCGAAAGTCAGCGCGGCGATCCCGTCGCTCGCGAGACGCTCCGCGTACCGCGCGGCCATCTGCTCCTTCACCGTGAGCCACGAGCCACCGATCACCACCGCGGGCAGCGGGCTCGTCGCGCTCGCGCCCTGCGGTAGATGGAGACGACCCACGAGCTTGCACCCTTCGCTCTCGAGCACTACGCGTTCGATCATGTCGTTCGCTCCTCGTCGCACGGCGAATATCGAGGTCGCGCGATCGAGCTCTAGAACGTTCTTGTGCGCGGGGGACGATTGAGCGCGACACGCGCGCTCGAGGGCTGCCGCGTGGTGCACGCGGAAGGCATCGAGATCGTCGAGGCGCCGCGTGCGCGACGCGCATTCCCCGAGCGCGTGAGCACGAGCCTCGGCGTGTGCCTGAAGCGCGGCGCAGCGCATCGTGTGATCAGCGATGGAGCGCGACGTGACTATCCCGCGGACGCGATCTGCGTGCGCGCGCCCGGGTGCGTGTGGGCGTCGGACGAGGCCGACGTCGCGTTCGTGTCGATCGACGTGAGCACGGATCGTATGGGGGCGATCGAGTACGCGCCGATGACGTTCCTCGACGCGCTCCCCGAGATGCACGACGCGATCGCGCGCCTCTCCGCGGGCCCTCACGAGCCCGCGCTGCGCGACGAGTCCCTCGCACTCCTGCTCGAAGGGCTCCGCGCGCGCGGCGCGCTGCGCTTCGGTCGCGCCCGGCGCACCCACGACGACGCCGTGGCACGCGCGGTCGCGCACCTCGACGCGACGCTCGATCGCAACGTCGCGCTCGACGAGCTCGCGCACGTCGCGCGCGCCGACAAGTTCGTGCTGGTGCGGCGCTTCCGGCGCGAGATCGGCACCACGCCGCACGCGTACCACCTGCGGGTGCGCGTCGAGCGGGCGCGCGCGGCGCTCGCATCGGGCGAAGCTGCGCTCGAGGTCGCGATGTCGCTCGGGTTCGCCGATCAGAGCCATTTCGGACGACACTTCCGGCGCGTCGTCGGCGTCACGCCGGCGGCGTACGCGAGGACGACGAAGCGATGACGTGGACCACACGCGCGACGGACGAAGGGACGAGCACCGTGATCGCGAGCGTGCTCGACGCGGATGATCGCGCGCTGTCGTGCGCCGAGGTGCTCGCGCTGCTGCGCGACAGCGCGCCGTTCCGCGCGTTCTTCGCGCGCGACCTGGCGCAGTCGCGGTACGACGCGTTCTTCTGGGAGACGCCGCCGCTCACGACGAGCACGCTCGCCACGACCTACGAGCACGCGGTGATCGACGCGCCCGCGCTCGCGCGCATCACCGCGGACCCGAGCGACTTCGCGGAGCGCTTCGAGAGCAAGCCGAGCGACGACGTGCTCGTCTTCCCGAACCTCGGTCGCGACGCGACGTTGGTCGTGCCCGCGCCGCGCGCCGCAGACGCGAGCTATGCGCACCTCGCGGCGTTCGTGCGCGGTGCGCCGTCGGCGCAGGTCGACGCGCTCTTCGCGAAGCTCGCGCGCGCGATCCTCGCGCGCATCGGTGACGCGCCGCTCTGGGTGAGCACCGCGGGGCTCGGCGTGTCGTGGCTCCATCTGCGCCTCGATGCGCGGCCGAAGTACTATCGCCGCGACGCGTATCGCCGCGCGCGCTCGTGATCGAGCGCGCGCCGACGCGCCGACGAGAAAGGCCTTCGATGCGTTCGTTCGTGTGCACGCCGTGGCTCGCGCTCCTCCTCGTCGCGTGTGGATCCCCCGACGATCCACAGCCGCCCGACGCGGGCTCCGATCCCGTCGACGCGTCGTCGCCGATCGACGCGGCGCGCATCGATGCCGCGCTCGCCGACGCCGCGATCGCCGACGCCGCGATCGCCGATGGCGCGATCTTCGATGCCGCGTCGGCCGACGCCGGGCGCGACGCCGCGGGCTCCGACGCGGGCCCCACGCTGCCACCGATCGAGCGTTGCGACGTCGCGCCCGCGACGCCTTTCGCGCATCACGCCGACGCGTGGGGCTACGAGCTCGTGCCCTCGGTGATCGCGCCGCACGAGGCGTTCTACGTCGAGGTCACGACGCCGCCCGGCACGGTCACCTCGGTCACGCTCGACTCACCCAGCGCGAGGCTGCGCAGCGACGACGGCTTCATCTTCCGCGACGACGGCGTCGAGCCCGACCGCGCGGCCGGCGACGGCATCTCCGTGCTCGGCCCGCTGTGGTTCGAGGGCGATCCGTCGGTCGTCCTGCTCGAGCCGCTCGACGACGTCGGCTTCGTCGACATCGGGCGCATCACCGCGCACCTGCCCGGCGGCACCCAGCGCCAGCCGCTGATCGGACCGATGCTCGGCGTGCTGCTCTCCGATCTGCGCCGCGACGCCGAGGTGACGAGCGATCACCACGCCGCGACCGATCACGTCCTCGAGACGTGCACGTCGGGGTGGAAGGTCCAGATGGCGCTTCGCTCGTTCGCGTACGGCATGCTCGAGAGCGTCGTCGCGCCCGCGTACGCGCTCGTCGAGGACGACGTCGATCACTGGGTGTTCCTGTCGACGCAGCACCTCGAGGCGACCGACGCGGCGAGCACGATCCAGAACTACGCGGCGGGCCGGCACCTGCTCGTGTGGAACGAAGCGACGGGCACGGCGATGGGGCGCGTCGACGGACGCAGCGAGTGGGGCAGCACCGCGCTGCGCTCGGTCTCGGTGATCGATCACGGCACGCGCGGCATCTACGCGGGCAACGTCACGCACGAGATCGTCCACACGTGGAGCGCGTTCGTGGACACGTCGCTCGGGCTCTCGGACGGCGCGCACTACTCGCCGCGATCGAGCGTCGGCAGCCTCGTCGGCGGGTTCGCGTGGGACCCGGCGCCCGGAGGTGGCTTCACGCGCAACTGCGACGAGGGCCGCAACGGCGCGACGCGCGCGTCACCGCTCGATCTCTACTTCATGGGCCTGCTGCCCGCGTCGAGCGTGCCGACGATGCGCATCATGCCGTCCGACGTGCCGCTGCCCGGCTGCGACGCGCCGATCCCGACGCCACACCGCGAGGTCACGGTCGGACAGATCATCGCGGCGCACGGCCCGGTGACCCCCGGTCCCGGCGCGGCGCCCACGCACTATCGCGTCGGCTTCGCGGTCGAGGTCGCGGGACGACGGCTCACGCCCGTCGAGCGCGCCTTCTATCACCGGCTCGCCGAGGCCTACACCGCGCCGGTCACGGGCGATCCGCCGCTCGTCGGCTTCAACTGGTCGAGCATCGCGCGGTTCTTCCCGGGCAGCGAGTGGACGAGCGCGCTCTCACTGCGCTGACGAAGGACGCAGCAGCACCGCGCTCACGCCGACCCAGATCGCGAGCGCGAGCACCGGCACGAGCAGCGCGACCGAGTCGAGCGTCTGCTTGGTCTCGGTGCTCGCGTGCTCGACGACGACGAGCGCGATCCCGCCCACGATCGTCGCGAGCAGCGGGCCCACGAACGCGCCGAGCACGTGACGCTTCGCGGCGCCCTTCCCTCGGCGCGCGAGCAGCACGAAGAGCGGCTGCAGCGCGAGCCCGAGCCCGCACACGCCCGTGGTGACCAGCGCGACGAGGGCCCACACGAACCCGTGGAGTGCGATGTCGGACACGACTCGCAACATGCGCGCAGGGCCGCGCCGGCCGCAACTCCGGCGCTGGACGTCGCCGCGCGCGCGCTCCAGACATCGCGCGATGAGCGACTCTCCGCTGCCGCCCTGTGGTCTCTACGTCACGCGCGCGCCGATCGGCTCGGTGCCCGCGGGGCGCCTCGTGTACTTCCACGATCACGGCGACCCCGGCCCGGGCGTGTACCTGCCGACGCGCTGGGTCGCGAACAAGGCGCGCTTCGACGCGCCGGGCACGCTCCTCCCGAGCCGCGAGCACGCGGTGCACCTCGAGCCGCTCCCGCACGAAGGGTTCTATCGCGTCGCGGACGCGTTCTTCTGCTGCGAGAAGCGCTGTCGTCGGTTCGAGAACGATCTGCTGGTGCAGCTCGGATACGACGGCGCAGGCACCCCGATCCTGTTCGTGCCCGAGATGTCCGACGGCGCGATCGGCGTCCCGGACCGCGGCACGAAGATCGATCGTGATCGCATCGCGCACCTCGCGCCGCTGCGCGTGCAGGTCGCGAGCGCCCCGCGCGACCGCACGTTCCACTGAGCGACGGCTCAGCGCCGACCGAGAAGCTCGCGGACGTGCTCCGGAATCGGCGCTCGATGCGCTCGGACCGAGCACGCACCGTCGGTGCACGGGCCGTCCGCACGTCGTCCGCGCACTCGCGCGATCACGGTCTCGACGAGCCCGAGGGTCCAGCACATCGGGCACCCACGCAGGGCGATCAGCGCGACTCCCACGAGCACGATCGCGCTCCACGCCTCGCGCACGATCATCGCCGCGGTCAGCGCGCCGATCCCGATCGCGCCGCGCGCCAGGTGCGCGCTCACGCTTCGGCTCCCGAACGTCATCGCGCGTCCTCCAGCAGTGCCTCGCGCACCAGCGATCGCGCGCGGTGCAGGCGGCTCTTCATCGCCGCCTCGCTGATCCCGAGCGTCGCCGCGACCTCGTCGCCCGAGCATCCCTCGAGGTCGCGCAGGATCAGCACCTCGCGATACGTCGGCGCGAGCGTCGCGATCGCGCGGTGCACGCGCTGCACGAGCTCGAAGCGCTCCATCGCCGCATCGGGCGTGATCGTCTCGCTCGCCACCCCGTCGACGTCGTCGACACGCTCGCCGAGCCGCGCGCGCGCACGCGCGAACGGGCGCAACAAGCGCAGGCACGCGTTGCGCACCACCGACATCAGCCACGAGAGCGCGCCCGCGTCGCGCTGCACGTCGGGCCGCAGCGCGAGCTTCGCGAACGCCTCCTGCACCGCGTCGTCCGCGTCGAACCGATCGCGGCACGCGCGCAGCCCGAAGCGATACACGCGATCGTGATAGGCGCGCACCAGCGCTTCGAGCGCGTCGCCTTCACCCGCGATCGCCGCGCGGAGCGTCTCGTCGTGGCTCATCGCACCGGGCACGTGCTCTTCCCCATCAGACGATATCCGAGGCACGTCCCGACCAGCGCCGTCCCTGCGACGTAGAGCGCGACGACCGCGAGCGCCACGCGCGCGCCCAGCGGCATCGGCGCGAGCCCCGCGCACACCATCATCGCCAGCGCGCCCGCCGCGCGCGCCGCACGATCCCAACCACCCACGTTTCGTCTCACGAGGCCTCCTGACACCGGTAGAAGCCCGCGCGCGACGAAAAGGATTCACCGTCCCCCACGCGTCCGTGGTCGTGGCATCCTCCGCGCCTTTCGGAAGATGCGGATCGCCCTCGTCGCCCAAGGCTCGCGCGGAGACGTGCAGCCGTTCGTCGCGCTGGCTCGCGCGCTCGCGATGCGCGGCGCCGACGTCGAGCTCGCGGCGCCCGAGAACTTCGCGCCGTTCGTGATGAGCGCCGGCGTGCGCTTCGTCGCGCTGCCCGGCGACGTCCAGGCGCTCATGCAGTCGGAGCGCGGCCGTCGCGTGCTCGCGCGCGGCGATCGCCTCACCTGGGCGCGCGAGATGTGGTCGTTCCTCGAGCCGCGCTGGGACGGCATCGCGGATCGCGTCGACGAGCTCGCGGAGCGCGCGGACGCGATGATCGTGCACGCGCTCTCGGTCCCGTTCGCGCTCGCCGCGATCGATCTCGCGCGCATGCCGTTCGGGATCGGGCTCATGATCCCGGCGGGCGCGCCGACGCGCGCGTATCCGTCGCCGATGATCGCATCGCGCTCGCTCGGTCCGCTCAACGCCGCGACGCACCTCGCCGCCGAGCGCGCGATGTGGGCGCTCCACGCGGATCGCGTCGACGCGCGACGCCGTCGCGCCGGCCTGAGCGCGCTTCGTCGCGACGGGTACGCCGAGGCACGCCGCGCGCGCGTGCCGGTGCTGCACGCGTGGGACGACGCGCTGCTCCCGCATCCCTCGGACCTTCCTCCCCACGTGCTGTCGACGGGCGAATGGACGCTCGACGTCTCGCTCGATCCGCCGCTCGATCACGCGCTCGACGCGTGGATCGACGAAGGCGACGCGCCGGTCTACGTCGGCTTCGGGTCGCTCCCGATGGTCGACCCGCGCAAGACGCTCGCGATGGTCGAGCGCGTCACGGCGCGGCTCGGCGTGCGCGCGCTGATCGCCGCCGGATGGACGGCGTCCTCGCTCCACACCGACGCGCCGCACGTGCGCATCTCGGGCGAGGTCGATCACGCGTACGTGCTGCCGCGATGCCGCGCCGCGGTGCACCACGGCGGGGCGGGCACCGTGCACGCGACGCTGCGCGCGGGGCTGCCCAGCGTGATCGCCTCGGTCTACGCCGATCAGCCGTTCTGGGGACGTCGCATCGAGGCGATGGAGCTCGGCGCCACGTTCCCGGTGCAGCGCCTCGACGCGCGACGGCTCGAGCGCGCGCTCGAGATCGCGCTGCGCCACGACGTCCGCGCCCGCGCCCTCGCGGTCGGTACGCGCATGCGCGACGACGGCGCGGACGTCGCCGCGCGCTTCGTCGTCGAGAAGCTCGCGCACGTCACGCACTGACACGCTGCGTCACCGATTCCTGTGCGAGATCGCGCCTGACCGTGCGCAAAGCACGCTTCTGGCCTTGCCCCCAATGACGGAACCGTGACACACGCGACCTCCCGGTCGCGCTATCCACCTACACCCCGGCCGTGCGGCCGAAACGCCCCGCTCGATCTCCATGTCGTGCGGGGCTCGGTTTTCGGGTGAGAACGCACGGCACCGAGCCAGTCGCTGCGCACCAACCGAGTCGAGGGTCAACGAGAGATGAAGCAGCACCACGAACCGATCGCGATCGTCGGAGTCAGCGCGCTCTTTCCTGGCTCGGTCGATCACACCGGCTTCTGGCACGACATCCTCGCGGGGCGCGATCTCCTGCGCGACATCCCGGCGAGCCACTGGCTCATCGAGGACTACTACGACCCCGACCCGAGCAAACCCGACAAGACGTACGCGAAGCGCGGCGCGTTCCTCGACGACGTCGACTTCGATCCGCTCGAGTGGGGCATCCCGCCGTCGATCGTCCCGCAGACCGACACCACGCAGCTGCTCGGTCTGATCGTCGCGCAGAAGGTGCTCGACGACGCGTGCCAGGGTCAGTTCTCGCGCATCGATCGCAGCAAGGTCAGCTGCATCCTCGGCGTCACGTCGGGCCAGGAGCTGATGGGCTCGATGGTCTCGCGCCTGCAGCGCCCGGTGTGGACGAAGGCGCTGCGCGAGTCGGGCATCCCGGAGTCACAGGTCACCGCGATCTGCGATCGCATCTCAAGCAGCTACACGAAGTGGGAAGAATCGAACTTCCCGGGTCTGCTCGGCAACGTCGTCGCGGGGCGCATCGCGAACCGCCTCGACATCGGCGGCACGAACTGCGTGACCGACGCGGCGTGCGCGTCGACGTTCAGCGCGCTCTCGATGGCGGTGAACGAGCTCAGCGTGGGGCAGTCGGACCTCGTGATCGCAGGTGGCTGCGACACGATGAACGACATCTTCATGTACATGTGCTTCAGCAAGACGCCGGCGCTGAGCGCGAGCGGCGACTGCCGCCCGTTCAGCGACAAGGCGGACGGCACGATGCTGGGCGAAGGGCTCGGCATGCTCGCGCTGAAGCGACTGAGCGACGCCGAGGCCGCGGGTGATCGCATCTACGCCGTGATCCAGGGCGTGGGCAGCTCGAGCGACGGTCGCGCGAAGAGCGTGTACGCGCCGGTGCCCGCCGGTCAGGCCAAGGCCCTGCGCCGCGCGTACGAGGTCGCGGGCTACGCGCCGACGACGGTCGAGCTCGTCGAGGCGCACGGCACCGGGACGCGCGCCGGTGACGCGGCGGAGTTCGAGGGCCTTCGCACCGTGTTCAGCGAGGCGGACGGCGCGACCAAGCAGTGGTGCGCGCTCGGCTCGGTGAAGTCGCAGATCGGCCACACGAAGAGCGCGGCGGGCGCGGCGGGCCTCATCAAGGCGGTGCTCGCACTGCACCACAAGGTGCTGCCGCCGACGATCAAGATCGATCGCCCCGACCCGAAGCTGAAGGTCGAGGAGAGCCCGTTCTATCTGAACACCGAGGCGCGCCCGTGGGTGCGCACGAGCGATCACCCGCGGCGCGCGAGCGTGAGCTCGTTCGGCTTCGGCGGCTCGAACTTCCACATCGCGGTCGAGGAGTACGTCGGTCCCGGTGAGCGCGCGTGGCGCTCGCGCACCAGCGACACCGAGCTCGTGCTGCTGCGCGCGCCCGACGCGAAGGCGCTCGCGAGCGATGCGCGCGCGATGGCGAAGGACGTCGAGCAGACGATCGCCGAGAACCGCCCGGGCATGCTCGTGTACCTCGCGCGCACCACGCAGGAGTCGTTCGTCGCGACGACGGGCGCGCGCCTCGCGATCGTCGCGAGCGACGAGGCGGACCTCGCGGCGAAGCTCAAGACGGCGGCGGAGAAGCTGGAGGGGTCTTCCACTTCGTCGTTCTCGCTGCCGAACGGCGTGCACTTCGAGCAGGGCTCGCACGAGGGCAAGGTCGCGTTCCTCTTCCCCGGCCAGGGCTCGCAGTACCTGCGCATGGGGCTCGGCCTCGCGACGACGTGGGACGCGGCGCGCGCGCCATGGGACGAGGCCGCGGAGCTCGGGCTCTCGCTGCACGACGTCGTGTACCCGAAGGCCGCGTTCGACGACGCGACGCGTACGAAGCAGCGCGCGACGCTGACCGCGACGGAGAACGCGCAGCCGGCGATCGGCGCGGCGAGCCTCTCGGCGCTGCGCCTGCTGGCGAGCGTCGGGCTGCTGCCGGCGGCGGTCGCGGGGCACAGCTTCGGCGAGGTGATCGCGCTGCACGCGGCGGGCGCGATCTCGAGCGCGGACGCGCTGCGCATCGCGAAGGCGCGCGGCGAGCGCATGGCCGAGGCGGCGCGCACGACCGAGGGCGCGATGAGCGCGGTGATCGCGAGCGCCGACGCGGTGCGCGCGGCGATCGCGAAGCACGGCCTCGACGTCGTGATCGCGAACCACAACGCGCCCGACCAGTCGGTCATCAGCGGCACGACGAGCGCGATCGAGCGCGCGGAAGGCGCGCTGCGCGCCGAGGGCCTGACCGTGAAGCGGCTCGAGGTCGCGACGGCGTTCCACTCGCCGGTGGTCGCGGCGGCAGCGGCGCCGTTCGCCTCGTGGCTCGAGGGCGTGAGCGTGAAGGCGCCGAGCATCGCGGTGTACGCGGACGCCACGGCCGCGCCGTACGGCGCGAGCGAGCGCGCGGTGCGCGAGACGCTCGGCGCGCAGCTCGCGGCGCCGGTGCGCTTCGTCGAGATCGTCGAGGCGATGTACGCGGACGGCGTGCGCACGTTCGTCGAGGTCGGGCCGGGCTCGGTGCTCACCGGGCTCGTGTCGAAGATCCTCGCGGGGCGCCCGCACCGCGCGATCGCGACCGATCGCAAGGGCGAGACGGGCATCGCGAGCTGGCACCACGCGCTCGGCAAGCTCGCCGTCGCGGGCCTTCCGCTGCAGCTCGGGACGCTGTGGAGCGCGTATGCCCCGGCGCTCGACCCGCGCAGCAAGAAGAAGCCGAAGCTCGCGCTGAAGCTGAACGGCTCGAACTACGACAAGCCCTACCCGCCGAAGGGCGGCGCGGCGGCGCTGCCGCAGCCGAACCCCGAGAAGGAGCCCGAGGTGCGCGTGGTCGAGAAGATCGTCGAGCGCATCGTCGAGGTTCCGGTGCCCGTTTCCCAACCGACTGCCGCTGCGAGCCACGAGATGAGCCACAACGATCGCCCGAAGCACGCCCCCGTCCCCGCTACGAATTCCGTAGCGCTCCCCGCCGAGGCGCAGCTCGCGTGGATCGGCGCGTTCCAGGAGGCGCAGCGCGCGACGGCGGAGGCCCACGCGGCGTTCCAGCGCTCGATGGCGGACGCGCACGCGGCGTTCCTCAAGAGCAGCGAGACGTCGTTCATCGGCCTCGCGAGCATGCTCGGCGCGGGGCCCGTGCTGAGCGCGGCGCCGATCGCCTACGCGCCCGCGCCGGTCCTCGCGCCGCAGCCGGTCGCGTACGTGCCCCCGCCCGCGACGATCACGCAGCCGCAGCCGATCGCCCTGCCGAACACCTACGCCGCGCCGGTCGCGGCGCCGGCGCCGGTCGCGCCCGCACCCGTCGTGGCCGTCGCGCCGGTCGTGGCCGCGCCGGTCGTCGCCGTCGCGCCCGCCGCAGCCAACGTGGATCTGATGGCGGTGATGCTCGACGTCGTGGCCGCGAAGACCGGCTACCCGAGCGAGATGATCCAGATGGGCATGGAGCTCGAGGCCGATCTCGGCATCGACTCGATCAAGCGCGTCGAGATCCTCGCCGCGGTGCGCGAGAAGGCGCCGGGGCTGCCCGATCTCGATCCCGCGGCGCTCGGAGCGCTGCGCACGGTCGGCGAGATCGTCGATCACCTGAAGGCGCATCTGCCCAGCGGATCGACCACGACCACGGCCACCACGACGAGCAGCGCGCCGAGCGCCGCGCCGTCGGTCGATCTGATGGCGGTGATGCTCTCGGTCGTCGCGGCGAAGACCGGGTATCCCGCCGAGATGATCCAGATGGGCATGGAGCTCGAGGCCGATCTCGGCATCGACTCGATCAAGCGCGTCGAGATCCTCGCCGCGGTGCGCGAGCAGGCGCCCGGTCTCCCCGATCTCGATCCCGCGGCGCTGGGCGCGCTACGGACCGTCGGCGAGATCGTCGATCACCTGAAGGCGAACCTGCCGGGCGGATCGACCACGACCACGTCGACGACCACGACCACGTGCACGACCACGTCGGCGGGTAGCTCGGTCGGGGGCGTGGATCTCATGAAGGTGATGCTCGAGGTGGTCGCCGCGAAGACCGGCTACCCCGCCGAGATGATCCAGATGGAGATGGAGCTCGAGGCCGATCTCGGCATCGACTCGATCAAGCGCGTCGAGATCCTCGCCGCGGTGCGCGAGCAGGCGCCCGGTCTCCCCGATCTCGACCCCGCGGCGCTGGGTGCGCTGCGCACGGTCGGCGAGATCGTCGATCACCTGAAGGCGCACCTGCCCGGCGGCGCGCCCGTCGCCGCCGCTGCGACCACGAGCGCGCCCACGAAGACCGCCGCGAAGCCGGCGCTCGGTCGCTACGTCACGCGCGCGGTCGCCGCGCCCGCGAGCGGCCTGCTCACGCCCGGCCTGCTCGGCGCGTCGCGCGTCGTGATCACCGACGAGGGCACCGGCATCGCGACGGCGCTCGTCGGCGCGCTCGCGTCGCGCGGGCTCCGCGCCGAGGTGGTGCGTGACGTTCCCGCCGACGCGGACGCGGTGATCGTGCTCGCCGGTGTGCGCGAGGCCGCGCGCGACGAGGACGCGATCGCGATCAACCGCGAGGCGTTCCGCGCCGCGAAGGCGGTCGCGTCGACGCTCGCGAGCAAGGGCGGCGCGTTCGTCACGGTGCAGGACACCGGCGGCGACTTCGGGCTCTCGGGCTCGTCGCGCGCGTGGCTCGCGGGGCTCTCGGCGCTCGTGAAGACCGCCGCGCAGGAGTGGCCGAAGGCGCACGCGCGCGCGATCGATCTCGAGCGCGGTGGCCGCGACGCGGCGACGCTCGCGGCGCGCATCGCCGACGAGCTCGTGCACGGCGGGCCGGAGCTCGAGGTCGGTCTCCGCGCGAGCGGTGAGCGCCTCACGCTCGTCTCGGAGCGCGTCGCGGTCTCGAGCTCGCCCTCGGTCCTCGAGGCGGGCAGCGTGGTCGTCGCGTCGGGCGGCGCGCGAGGCGTGACCGCCGCGACCCTGATCGCGCTCGCGCGCGAGACGAAGTGCAAGCTCGTGCTCCTCGGTCGCACCGCGCTCGAGGACGAGCCGGCGGCCGCGAACGGCGCGAAGGACGACGCGGCGCTCAAGCGCGCGCTGCTCGAGGACGCGAAGAAGAGCGGCCAGGCGATCGCGCCCGCCGAGCTCGGCAAGCGCGTGGAGCGCATCCTCGCGAACCGCGAGGTGCGCGGGACGATCGAGGCCATCCGCGCCGCCGGCGGCGACGCGAAGTACGTCGCGATCGACGTGCAGGACGCGGCCGCGGTCTCGAAGGCGCTCGACGAAGTGCGCGCGAGCTGGGGCCCGATCGCGGGCCTCGTGCACGGCGCGGGCGTGCTCGCGGATCGCTTCATCGCGGACAAGACGCAGGACCAGTTCGATCGCGTGTTCGACACGAAGATCGAGGGTCTCCGCGCGCTGCTCGCCGCGACGTCGAGCGACCCGCTGAAGGCGGTCGTGTTCTTCTCGTCGGTCGCGGCGCGCTGCGGCAACCAGGGCCAGTGCGACTACGCGATGGCGAACGAGGTGCTCAACAAGATCGGCGCGAAGCTGCGCCGCGAGCGCGGCGTGCGCGTGAAGTCGCTCGGCTGGGGCCCGTGGGAGGGCGGCATGGTGACGCCGGCGCTCAAGGCGCGCTTCGAGAAGCTCGGCGTGCCGCTGATCGGGCTCGCGGACGGCGCGAAGATGCTCGTCGACGAGCTCGGCCAGGGCGCGGGCGACGACGTCGAGCTCGTGCTCGGCGGCGAGCCGCGCGCGGAAGCGCTGGTGAGCGAGCCCGGCGCTGCTGGCTACGGCAAGGCGACCGAGGAGCGCGCGCTCGACATCGTGATCGATCGCGCCGCGTTCCCGTTCATCGCGAGCCACGTCGTGAAGGGCACGCCGGTCTTCCCGGCGGTGATGGCGATCGAGCTCTTCGCGCGCGCCGCGCGCACCCGCCGCAGCGACCTCGTGGTGAGCGCGGTGCGCGAGCTCAAGGTGCTGCGCGGCATCCGCCTCGCGCACTACGAGACGACGGGTGATCGCTTCACCGTCACCTCGCGCCTCGTCACCAACGGCTCGAGCGCGACCTACGAGATGGCGCTCGTCGGCGAAGGCGGCGTGAAGCACTACACCGCGAAGATCGAGATGGAGCCGCGGCTCGCGATCGCGAGCGCGAGCGCGCCGGCGCTCGGATCGCTCACGCCGTGGTCGGACATCGTCTA
This sequence comes from Sandaracinus amylolyticus, assembly GCF_000737325.1. Taxonomy (NCBI): domain Bacteria; kingdom Pseudomonadati; phylum Myxococcota; order Polyangiales; family Sandaracinaceae; genus Sandaracinus; species Sandaracinus amylolyticus. Next base: position 2,758,267 of record NZ_CP011125.1, on the reverse strand, counting down.
CGGCGACGTGCTCTTCCACGGCCCGCTGTTCCACGCGATCCGCTCGCTCGAGGGCGAGAGCGAGCGCGGCATCGCGGGCACGCTCGTCGGCTTGCGCGAGCTCGGCTGGAGCACCGACGACGCGTGGGCGAGCGATCCCGCGCTCCTCGACGGCGGCCTGCAGCTCGCGGTGCTCTGGGTGAAGCACGCGCTCAAGGGCGCGTCGCTGCCCACCTCGATCGGCGCGTACGTGCCGCTCCGCGCTGTCTCCGGCGAGGACGCCGCGCGCGGTCCGTTCCGCGTCGTCGCGAGCGGGCGCGCGAAGAACCGTGATCAGGCGGTGTTCGACGTCGTGTTCAGCGACGCGAGCGGCGCGGCGGTCGCGAAGCTCGAGGACGTCGAGGTCTCGGTGCTGCCGGGCAGCCGCCAGGAGCTCGAGGCCGCCGCGCGGTCGCGGGCCGACGCGTGATCCTCGACACGGCGCGGCTCGCCGCGCTCGGAGGTGATCTGTGAAGCGTGCGCGGTTCGCGCCGATCGCGATCGTCGGTCGTGCGTGTGTGCTCCCCGGAGCGCTCTCCCCCGAGGCGCTCTGGGAGCTGGTCGCGGCCGGTCGTGACGCGATCACGCCCGCGCCCGAGGATCGCTGGGGCGTCCGCAAGGAGGACGTGCTCGGGCCCGCGAACGAGCCGAGCGGCGATCGCGCGTGGAGCGATCGCGGCGGCTACGTGCGCGGCTTCGAGCACATCTTCGACCCCAGCGGCTTCGGCATCGACGCGCGCGAGGTGAAGCGCCTCGACCCGCTCTTCCAGTGGGTGCTCCACACCGCGCGCGAGGCGCTGCGCGATGCCAACCGTCTGAGCGAAGGACGCGCGAAGGGCGGCGCGGATCGCACCGGCGCGATCCTCGGCAACCTCTCGTTCCCGACGGCGACGATGAGCCGCTACGCGGCGAGCGTGTGGCTCGAGGGCACGCCGTTCGCGCCGGCGACCGGCGCGATCGATCCGCGCAATCGCTTCATGTCGGGCCTGCCCGCGCACCTCCTGTCGCGCGCGCTCGGCGTCGGCGGGCCGCGCTTCGCGCTCGACGCCGCGTGTGCATCGTCGCTCTACGCGATCGCGCTCGCGTGCGACGCGCTCCACGAGGGCCGCGCCGACACGATGCTCGCGGGCGCGGTGAACTGCGCCGACGATCTCTTCATCCACGTCGGCTTCTGCGCGCTCCAGGCGATGAGCAAGACGGGCCGCAGCCGCCCGTTCCACCCCGACGCCGACGGCCTCGTGCCGAGCGAGGGCGCGGCGATCCTCGTGCTGCGTCGCCTCGACGACGCGCTGCGCGACGGCGAGCGCGTGCTCGGCGTGATCCGCGGCGTGGGCCTCGCGAACGACGGCCGCGGCCGCGGCCTGCTCGCGCCGAGCGAAGACGGACAGATCCGCGCGATGCGCGCGGCGTGGGACGTCGCGGGGCTCGACCCGTCGAGCGTCGAGTACGTCGAGTGCCACGCGACCGGCACGCCGGTCGGCGACGCGACCGAGATCCGCAGCATGACGCGCACCTTCGAAGGCACGCGCGAGCTGCCGATCGGATCGCTCAAGGCGAACCTCGGGCACCTCGTCACCGTCGCGGGCGCGGCGGGGCTCATGAAGGTGCTCTCGGCGTTCGAGCACGGCACGAAGCCGCCGACGCCGCACCTCGATCGCACCACGAGCGCGCTCGACGGAACGCCGCTGCGCGTGGTGCGCGCGCCCGAGCCGTGGACCTCGAGCGGCCCGCGTCGCGCGGCGATCAGCGCGTTCGGGTTCGGCGGCAACGACGCGCACCTCGTCGTCGAGGAGTGGCGCGGCCAGCGCATCGACGTCGAAGCGGCGGCGCCCAAGCCGCGCATCGCGATCGTCGGCGTCGGTGCGCGCGTGGGAGACGGCGTCTCGCGCGCCGACCTCGCGAGCGATCTCGCGACGGGCCACACGCGGATGCGTGATGGCGCGGCGCGCGCGAGAGAGGTCGTGCTCGCGCTCGAAGGCCTGCGCTTCCCGCCCGTCGATCTGCAGCGCTCGATCGCGCAGCAGACGTTGCTGCTCGCGGCGGCGCGCGAGGCCGCGACCCAGGTCCCGCAGGTGCGCGCGGATCGCGCGGCCGCGATCGTCGGCATGGGATGCGATCCCGAGGTCGCGCGGTGGGGCGCGCGGTGGCGCCTCGTGGAGATCGCCAAGCGCGAGGGCTGGGACGAGGCGACGCTGCGCAAGGCGCGCGACGGCATCGCGCCCTCGCTCGACGCGGCGACGGTCGTCGGCACGATGCCGAACATCCCCGCGAACCGGGTGAACTCGCAGCTCGACGTCTCGGGCGCGAGCTTCACGGTGAGCGCCGAGGAAGCGTCGGGCGTGCGTGCGCTCGAGCTCGCGCGTCGTGCGCTCGAGCGCCGCGAGATCGACGTCGCGTACGTCGGCGCCGTCGACGCGAGCGCGGAGCCGGTGCATCGGCGCGCGAGCGACGCGGTGCTCGGCCGCGTGGAGCTGCCGGGCGATGCCGCGGTCGTCGTCGTGCTGATGCGCGAGGACGACGCGCGCCGTGAAGGCGCGACGGTGCTCGCGGTGATCGACGACGATGCGCGCGGAGAAGCACTGGCGCTCGGTGACGCGGGCACGTCGCTCGCGCCGCTCTTCGGTCGTGCGCACGCGGCGTGGGGCCTGGTGCACGTCGCGGCGGGCGCGCTCGCGATCCACCACGGCGTGCGCCTGCGCGTCGCCGCCGGCGCGATCGAGCGGTGGCGAGAGCGCCGCGCCGAGATCGTGATCGACGCGCTCGAGGGCGAGCGCTCGGTGATCCGACTGCGCGCGCCGGAAGGCAGCGCGCCCGCGCCCATCCAGCCGGTGCCCGCCCCGAGCGGCCCGGTGCTGCGCCTGCCCGCGCATCCCGCGCCCCCGCGCGTCGACGTCCTCCCGGTGAAGCCTCGTATGCAGCGAATGGATCCCGCCCCGAGCCTCCCGCCGATCCTCAACGGCAAGGAGCACCACGAGCCGTTCACCCCGGCGAAGCCGACCGCGCAGCCCCACGCGCCCGCACAGGCCCAGGCGCACGCGCGTTCGCCGTCGCCGTCGCCGTCGCACGCTCTCGCGCCGTCGCCGTCGCACGCTCTCGCGCCGTCGCCGTCGCACCCGCCGTCGCCGTCGCACTCTCACCCGCCGTCGCCGTCGCCGTCGCAGCCGCCGTCGCACGCGCCGTCGCCGTCGCCCTCGTCCCCGCACGCGCAGATCCTCGCGCGCGTCGCGGAGCACCAGCGCGCGCTCGGCGCGATGCATCGCGACTTCCTCGCGCAGCAGAGCGCGCTCCACGAGCAGTTCCTCCGCGCGCGACAGAGCGCGATGTTCGTCCTGCTCGGCGGCGCCGCGGCAGCTCCGAGTGTCGGGTCGCAGCCTCCGAGTGTCGTCCCGGCGACCTCGGATGTCCGGTCGCAGCCTCCGAGTGTCGTCCCGACGAGCTCGGATGTCCGGTCGCAGCCTCCGAGTGTCGTCCCGGCGAGCTCGAATGTCCGGTCGCAGCCTCCGAGTGTCGTCCCGGCGAGCTCGGATGTCCGGTCGCAGCCTCCGAGTGTCGTCCCGGCGAGCTCGGATGTCCGGTCGCAGCCTCCGAGTGTCCTCGCGGCCGCGCCGAGTGTCGTGTCGAGTGCTCCCGCCGCGCGCCCCGCGGCCCCGACGCGGTCGCGCGCGCTCCAGCCCGACCCGCCGCGTCCCCCGACCGGGCGCAGCTGGTCGCGCAGCGAGCTCGAGATCCACGCCGGCGGCCGCATCTCCGAGATCTTCGGCGAGCTCTTCGCGCAGCAGGACGAGCACGCCGTGCAGGTCCGCATGCCGATGGAGCCGATGCTCCTCGCGGATCGTGTCGTCGGCATCGAGGCGGTCCCCGGGATCCTCGGCCGCGGCCTGTCGGACGGCGGCGCCGCGGTGATCGGCAAGGACGGCAAGGGCACCGTCTGGACCGAGACCGACATCCGCTGGGACTCGTGGTGGCTCCACGAGGGCCGCATGCCCGCGGGCATCCTCATCGAGGCGGGTCAGGCGGACCTCTTCCTCATCTCGTACATGGGCGCCGACTTCCTCAACAAGGGGAAGCGCGCCTATCGACTGCTCGGCTGCGAGCTCACCTATCACCGCAGCCCGCCCGTCCCCGGCGAGACGATCCGCTACGACATCCACGTCGACGGCCACGCCAACCAGGGCGACGTCCGGCTCTTCTTCTTCCACTACGACTGCCGCGTCGTGAATCCCGACGGCACCGCGGGCGAGCCCGTGCTCACCGTGCGCCGCGGCCAGGCCGGCTTCTTCACGCGCGCCGAGCTCGACGACTCCGCGGGCATCCTCTGGAAGCCCGAGGAGCAGGAGATCGTGAAGGACGCGCGCGTCGACGCGCCGCTCCTGCCGCTCGCGCGCACCACGTTCGAGCGCGAGCACCTCGACGCGTTCGCGCGCGGCGACGTGGTGTCGTGCTTCGGCCCCGCGTTCACGCCGACGAACGCGCACGTGCGCACGCCGCGCATCGCGGGCGGGCGCATGCTGTTCTTCGATCGCGTCGACGCGCTCGACTCGAGCGGCGGCCCGTGGAAGCGCGGCTACCTCAAGGCGACGCGCCACATCACGCCCGACGACTGGTTCTTCCCCGGGCACTTCCACAACGACCCGTGCATGCCGGGCACGCTGATGTTCGAGGGCTGCCTCCAGGCGCTCTCGTTCTATCTCGCGGCGCAGGGCGTGACCGTCGAGCGCGACGGATGGCGCTTCGAGCCGGTCACCGGCGAGCCCTACAAGATGCTCTGCCGCGGCCAGGTCGTGCCGGAGTCGAAGGAGCTCGTCTACGAGGTCTTCGTCGAGGAGATCCACGACGGACCGATCCCGACGATCTACGCGGACCTGCTCTGCACGGTCGACGGGCTCGGCGCGTTCCACACGCGCCGCATGGGGCTGCGCCTCGTGCCCGACTGGCCGATCTCGCAGCACCCGCGCCTCGTCGCGGGCGACGCGCTGCCGCCCGCGCCCGGCCACGAGCCGCTCGCGCTGACGCAGGCCGATCCGCAGAAGCCCGTCGCGCGCGCGCCGAACGGTCCGAGCGAGGGCTTCCCGTTCGACTACGCATCGCTGCTCGCATGCGCGTGGGGCAAGCCGAGCACCGCGTTCGGCAAGATCTACGAGCGCTTCGACGGCGTGCGGAAGGTCGCGCGCCTGCCCGGGCCGCCCTACCACTTCATGTCGCGCGTCATCGACGTGAAGGGCCCGATGGGCGAGGCGAAGTCGGGCGCGGAGGTGACCGTCGACTACGACGTGCCGCGCGACGCCTGGTACTTCGCGGAGAACGGCGCCGCGAGCATGCCGATGTGCGTGCTCATGGAGGCCGCGCTCCAGCCCTGTGGTTGGCTCGCGAGCTACGTCGGGTGCGCGCTCACGAGCGAAGAGGACCTCCTCTTCCGCAACCTCGACGGCAAGGGGACGCTGCACGCCGAGGTGCTGCCGTCGAGCGGCACGCTGCGCACGCACGCGAAGCTCAAGTCGCTCAGCAAGAGCGGCACGATGATCATCGTCGCGTTCGACGTGCGCTGCACCGTCGGAGAGCAGCTCGTCTACACGCTCGACACCGTGTTCGGGTTCTTTCCGAAGGCGGCGTTCGAGAACCAGGCGGGCCTTCCGATCAGCGACGCGCAGCGCGCGCTCTTCGCGAGCGGCGGCGACACCGTGCTCGATCTGCGCGCGCGCCCGGCGCACCTCACGACCGGCAGCGCGAAGCTCGCGACGCCGTTCCTCCTGATGCTCGACCGCGTCGTGCACTGGGATCCGAAGGGCGGCGCGAAGGGCCTCGGCGCGCTGCGCGCCGAGAAGGACGTCGATCCCGGCGAGTGGTTCTTCAAGGCGCACTTCTTCCAGGATCCGGTGCAGCCCGGATCGCTCGGCATCGAGGCGATGTGCCAGCTGCTCCAGCTCTTCATGCTGGAGACGAAGATGCACGAGGGCATGAAGCGCCCGCGCCTCGAGCCGATCGCGGTCGGCAAGGTGCTGACGTGGAAGTACCGCGGGCAGGTCGTGCCGACGAACGGCGTGATCGGCTGCACGCTCGAGGTGACCGAGGTCGGTCGCGACGAGCGCGGCGCGTTCGCGATCGCCGACGCGTCGCTGTGGGTGGACGGCAAGCGCATCTACGACGCGAAGAACCTCGGGATGCGGATCGTCGACGACGGCGACGCGCCGACGACGAGCGACGACGGTGAAGAGACGATCGATCCCGCGTCGATCGCCGATCACTGCCCGACGTGGGTGATCCCCGCGCTGCCCGCGATGTCGATGCTCGATCGCATCGCCGCAGCGGCGAAGCGCGCGACCGGTCGCGACGTGATCGAAGTGCGCGAGATGCAGATCCAGCGATGGATCACGACCGCGAGCGGCCCCGCGAAGATCCGTGCGCGCGTCACGCCGAGCGCGCAGGAAGGCGTGCTCGACGCGGTGCTCGAGGTGTTCCGCGACGCGCGTGATCCGCGCCTGTCGCGCTTCGAGCCCGCGGCGACCGCGAAGGTGCGCGTCGGCGCGTACCCCGCGGCGCCCGCACCGCTCGCGCCGCTCGCCGACGCGCGCGTCGTGCCCTCGCCGTACTCGACGGGACAGCTCTTCCACGGCCCGACGTTCCAGCGCCAGCGCGAGCTGAAGATGGGCCGCGCGGGATCGAGCGCGCGCCTCGATGCGAGCGGCAAGACCGGCGAGCTGCACCCGATCGTGCTCGACGCGGCGACCCACGGCGTGCCCCACGACGCGATGGAGTCGTGGGACGCGCGGATCCCGCCGGGGCGCGCGGCGTATCCGTATCGCATCGAGCGCGCGGCGTTCTTCGCGGCCGCGCCGACGGGCGGCGAGGTGCGCGTCGAAGCACGCGCGGCGGGCTTCGACGGCCACGCGCGCGTCTCGCTCCAGCTCGTCACGGGTGATCGCGTCTGGTGCGAGATCGATCTCGTCGAGGTGCTGCTCCCGAAGGGCCCGATTGGCGTGGCCCCTCCGCTCGCGCGCCAGGCGTTCCTGCGCGATCGCAAGCACGTGAGCGGCGTCGCGCTCGCGCAGCCGATCGACGCGTCGACGTCGAAGCTCGACGTGCGCGATCTCGCCGCGAGCAACTGGCTGCCGGGCACCGTGGAGCGCGTCTACGCGATCCCGAGCGGGCGCGACGTCGCGACCGAGGTCGCGATCAAGGATCACGTCGCGCGCAGCACTGCGTCGCATCCGTCGCGCGTCGAGGTGGACGGCGTTCGCGCGCGCTCGGCGCACGAGCCGCTCGGGCCGCGTGTGGTGAGCGTCTCGCGCGACGAGACCTCGATGGTCGTGAAGGACGCCGCGCCGATCGCGCTCGACGTCGCGCCGATCCGCGCGTTCTGGCGCGAGAGGTTCGGCATCGGCGCGTGGGCGGGCGAGGATCTCTTCCTCACGCTGATCGAGCGCTTCGTGCGCCGCGTGCACCTCGCCGATCCCGATGCGTTCGCGAAGATCCGCGGCAAGAGCGCGCTCTTCCTCGCGAACCACCAGGTCGGCGTCGAGTCGCTGCTCTTCGGGATCACGATCTCGGCGCTCAACGGGCTGAGCACGCTGACGCTCGCGAAGAAGGAGCACCGCGACACCTGGCTCGGCAAGCTGATCATGCACGCGTTCGCGTACCCGGGCGTCGTCGACCCGCGCGTGATCGCGTACTTCGATCGCAGCGATCCCGCGTCGCTCCCGACGATCCTCGGCGAGCTCGGCGCGATGATGCGCTCGTCGGGCAAGAACGTCGTGATCCACGTCGAGGGCACGCGCGCGCTCTCGTGCGCGCAGCCGATCACGAAGATGAGCGGCGTGTTCGTCGACATGGCGATCACGCTCGGCACGCCGATCGTGCCGGTGCGCTTCGTCGGGGGCCTGCCGCGCGAGCCGCTCGCCGAGCGCATCGAGATGCCGTTCGGGATGGGCCGCCAGGACTACTTCGTGGGCGCGCCGATCGACCCGGTCGAGCTCCAGGCGATGCCGTACAAGGAGCGCACCGATCGCGTGCTCGCGGCGATCAACGCGCTCGGGCCCGGGCACGAGCGCGAGGCCCCGTTCGAGCACGATGCCTCGCTCGAGCGCGCCGCGGACGAGCGCGCGCAGCGAACGGGCGCGATGCTCCCGCTCGCGACGATCAGCGAGGTGCTCGCGTCGCGCGCGTCGGTCCTCGGCCCCGAGCTCGCGACGATGATCACCAGCGGCCGCGCGCCGTCGACGGGTGACGCGGCGAAGGACGCGTGGCTCGCGGAGCTCGCGGCGCAGCTCCTCGGTCCGAGGCGCTGAGCCGCTCGCAGGCTCGCGCGTCCCCGTCGCCGCGCCCGCGCTCGGCGCTGGTACGCTCACGGGATGCCGCGCCTCGCCCCCGCGTTCGTCCTCCTGCTCGTGCTCGCGTGCAGTCGGTCCCTCGAGCCAGCCCCCGCGAGCGCGGCGCCGACACGAGACGACGTCGTCGTGTTGAGCGGGCTCGAGTGGGCGCCGTACGGCGGCGCGCTCTCGGTGAGCGCACCCGAATACCGCGCCCGCTCGCGTGGCGCATCGGTCACGCTCGAGATCGGCAGCGCGCGTGCGGCGTTCGCGACGCGCTCGCTGCGCCGCGGTGACCTCGAGCTCGCGTCCGACGACGCCGAGCCGCAGCGCGATCACGATCGGCTCCACCTCGCCCGCGAGCGCGTCGTCGAAACGTGGCGAGCTGGGGGGCGCGTGCTCGAGCAGTCCTGGTCCTTCGAGCATGCGCCGCCGGGCACCGGCCCGCTGGCCGTGACCGTCGCGGTCTCGGGCGTCGAGCGCGCGACGGAGACCGCGCGCGGCATCGAGCTCGCGGCGGCCGGCACCACGATCCTCTACACGCACGGCACGTGGATCGACGCGAACGGCGTGCGCACGCCGGTGCCCGCGCGCTGGACCGGTTCGGAGATCACGCTCGAAGTGCCGGCGGACGTCCTCGTGCGCTCCGCGTACCCCTCCGTCCTCGATCCGCTCGTCGGTGCGCCGATCGCGGTGGCCGAGGCGACCTACGTCCCGAACGCCGCGTACCACGACGACACGCACGTCGTCTGGAACGGTAGCGAGTACCTCGTCGTCACGGCGGTGCCCGGCTCTCTCGTGCGCGTGTCGCCCTCGGGCACCGTGCTCGCTGAGCGCGAGAGTCCGCTGCCGTCCCGCTGCTCTGCGGCGTACCTGGACCAGTCGACCTCGCGCGTGGTGCTCGTGGGATCGCGCGTCTGGCTCTTCTGCAACGGTCGCTATGTCGTCGTCGAGCCCGACGGATCCACCTCCGAATGGGTCGATCTGCCGGCCGGTGTGTCCGTCGCCGACGTCGCGACCGACGGCACGCACGTGGTCATCGTGGGCTCGTCCTGGAACGGCACCGACCTCGACGTCGTCGCGACGCGCATCGCGCTGGACGGGACGATCCTCGACCCAACGCCGATCACGGTCGCGAGCGCGCCCGGGCCCCAGGACTCACCCTCGATCGCGTGGCTCGGATCGACGTTCTTCGTGACCTATACGGATCAGCGATATCCGGAGGGCCCGACCGACGTGCTCGGCACCCGGCTCTCGCCTGCGGGTGTCGTCGCGAGCCCCGACGGCGTGCCGCTCGCGGCCTCGATCTCGTTCGCAGAGACCTCCGCCATCGTCACCGCGGGCCCACCCGGTGATCACCTGCTCACGTTCCATCGCGCCTCGGGCGCGGGACACTTCGAGCTCCACGCCGTCCGGCTCGACGACACCGGCGCGTACGCGGGCCTCGCGATCCGCATCGACGCCGTCCCGGGGACGAGGCGGCCGGCGCGCGTCGGGAGCGAATGGCTGATTCCGTTCGTGCAGTCTCATCGCCTCGGGATGGTCGCGTTCGCGCCCGCGACCGGGACGTTCCGCTACGAGGCGCTCGCGAGCTTCTCCGGCGCGCAGTTCGACCCTTCGATCGCGAGCGACGGAACGCGCGCGCTCCTCGCGTGGCACGGCGAGACGAGCACCGCGCGCCTGACCGAGCAGTACGGCGATCTGCTCGTCCACGGCGCGCCCACGATGCGCGTCCCGCTGACGACGCGCGCGAGCGAGAGCCACGCCCGCGTCGATCTCGTGCCGGGCGGGACCGAGTACCTCGCGCGCTTCACGGAGGGCCGCGAGCCATACGGGCTGGCGCCCTACACCCGCGTCGTCTCGAGCGAAGGCACGCCGCTCGGCGCGCCGCAGTACCTCGACACAGCGCTCTCGGCCGGGCCGCTCGCGCCCGGTGGGGCCGGCGGCGCGTACGCCGTCGCCACGACGCCGTACGAGGGCGCGATCGCATTCCAGTTCCTCGACGCGACGGGAGCACCGATCGCCACGGGAACGACGCTGCCCGCCCTCTACTCGTCGACGGTCGTGCGGGACCTCGCGCGAGGCCCGTCCGGCGGCTACGTCGCCGTGGCCTCGTACTACGCGGGCGAGAGCGGCATCCACGCAGGTCGGTTCCGCGATGACGGCACGCCGGTCGACTCGGCGACGTTCTCGCTCACGCTCTCGAGCGCGAACGAGAGCGATCCCGCGATCGGCGCGTCGAGCGGCGGGTACCTCGCGGCATGGGTCGACACGCGAGACGGCGAACCGAACGTGTACGGCATCCGCCTCGACCCGAACGGCGAGGTGCTCGACCGTGCGTCGATCGCGATCGGCGTCGGCGCGGAGCGCGCGGCGGTGCCGCGCGTGTCGCGGTGTGGAGACGGATGGCTCGTCACCTGGACCTCGCGCTCCGGCACGTCCGACTCGAGCGTGCACTGGGCGTTCGTCTCGGGCGCGGGCGTCCCGGGGCCCGTCACGACCATCGCGACGGACGACTGGCGCAACCCCGTGCGCGACGTGATCGCAGGCTGGGGCGGCACGCGCGCGGTGGTGCTCTGGGCGCGCGGCGACGCGCACGGGACGACCGAGATCCGCGGCCGCGTGATCGACGCGACCGGCCAGACGATCGGCGCGGATTTCGTGGTCGCGCAGGAGCTCGTCACGCGCTTCGGGAGCCTGGTTTCGAACGGGAACGACGATCTCCAGCTCGCGTACCTTCGCACCGATCCGCGCGATCGCGTCGTGCGCTCGCACCTGCGGCGCATCAGCGTCGGCGACGCACTCGGGTCCGCGTGCACGTCGTCTCGCGAGTGCGGATCGGGGACCTGCGTCGACGGCGTGTGCTGCGTGTCGGGGTGCGGGGGCGGTGCGCCCGACTGCATGGCGTGCAGCGTCGCCGCCGGCGCGGCGGTGGACGGACTCTGCGGACCGGTCCGCGCGAGCACAGTGTGTCGCACCGCGAGCGGCGCGTGCGACGTCGCCGACGTATGCGACGGCACGTCGATCGCGTGCCCGGAGGATGCGCACGCCGAGGACGGCACGCCGTGTCTCGACGGCGACCTCTGCAACGGCGGGGAGCAATGTGCGGCGGGCGTGTGCCGGAGCGGTCACCCGATTCGCTGCGAGGACTTCGATCCGTGCACTCGGGACGCGTGTGATCCGGCCGTAGGCTGCTCCTGGGTGCCCGACCCCTCCTGCGGCGACGCCGGTGCGGACGCCGGCACCGACGCAGGGTCGGCCTCGACCGACGACGCGGGCACCGCGAGCGATGCGGGCGCGGACGATGGTGGCTCCGGCAACGATGGTGGTTCCGACGACGATGCTGGCGCGAGCGCGGGCTCGGATGCTGGCACCGATGCAGCGACGCACGGCGCAGACGGCAGCGCGCCGGCGACCGACGACGGTGGCGTGACGCCGGCGGACGCGGGCGGTGGCTGCGGTTGCCGGGTGCACACGGCGAATGGCTCTGCGAGCACCGGGCTCCTCCCGCTGGTGCTGGTGGCGGTCGCGCTCGCCCGTCGCCGCCGCGGTGGTGCGGCGCGCCGCTGACGCGCGCGTCGCGATCGAGGTTGTGCGGGCGGAGAGCCGAGTCGCGGTCTAGCATCGAGCCGTGGAACGTCGCGCGCAGTTCGACGCGATCACCCGGGCGCTGCGCCTCCGCGAGGTCGCGGTGCCCGCGGGCGCGACCGTCCGTCGCGGCACGCTCGTGGTCGACGAGCCTGCCAGCGGCACCCGAACCCGCGCCCCGCGCGTCGAGGACGACGAACTCGCGATCCTACCGCGCGTCGACGTCACAGAGTCGAGCGACACCGGCGCGGAGATCACGCTCGGCGAGCTGCTCGGCGCAGGTGGCATGGGCGCGGTGTTCCTCGCGCGGCAGCGCTCGCTGCGGCGCGACGTCGCGGTGAAGCGCCTCCGCGCGGGAAGCCCTTCGGGCGGCACCGACGACGCGCGACACGCGGCCGCGCTGCTCGCGGAGGCGCGCATCGCGGGCGCGCTCGAGCACCCGAGCATCGTCCCGGTGCACGTGCTCGGCGTCGACGAGCAGGGCTCGCCGCTGCTCGTCATGAAGCGCATCGAGGGCGCGACGCTCGAGCAGCTGCTGCGCGACGGCGCGCACCCCGCGTGGGCCGAGCTCGAGCGGCGCCACGGCGATCGCCTCGGCGCGCAGTGCGAGATCCTGATGCGCGTCGCGGACGCGCTGCACTTCGCGCACAGCCGCGGCGTCGTGCATCGCGACGTGAAGCCCGCGAACGTGATGGTCGGCAGCTTCGGCGAGGTCTACGTCGTCGACTGGGGCGTCGCGCTCCAGCAGCACGACGCCAGCGACGAGGCCCACGAGATCGTCGGCACGCCGGCGTTCATGGCGCCCGAGATGGTGCGCGCCGACGCGACGCTCGTGGACGCGCGCACCGACGTCTACCTGCTCGGCGCCACGCTGCACGCGGTGCTCGTCGGCGCGAATCGCCATCGCGGCGACTCGAGCGCGCAGATCCTCCTCGCAGCGTTCCTCTCCGAGCCGTTCGAGTACGACACGAGCGTGCCCGAGGAGCTCGCCGTGCTCGCGAACGCGTGCACGTCGGTCGAGCCCGACGCACGTCCGTCGAGCGCACGCGCGTTCCGCGACGCGCTCGCCGACTTCCTGCGTCATCGCGGCTCGCTGCGGCTCGCCGAGACCGCGGAGTCGAAGCTCGAGGCGATGCGCGTCGCGACCGGCGGGAGCGCGGCGATGCTCGCGCGGCCCGAGACGTTCGCCGAGCTCGTCGAGTGCCGCTTCGCGCTGGCCCAGGCGCTCGGCGAGTGGGGCAACAACCAGCGCGCGCGGCGCGCGCTCCGCACGACGCTGACGTGGATGGTCGAGGCCGAGCTCGAGCGACGCAGCGCCGACGGCGCGGCGACCGTCGCGCGCGCGCTCGACCCGCGCGATCCCGCGCTCGAGGCGCGCATCGACGCGCTGCGCGCGGACCTCGAGGAGGCGCGACAGCTCGAGCAGGAGGGGCGCGCCGAGCGCCAGGAGCGCGAGCTCGAGTCGACCTCGCGCTATCGCGTGCCGATCACGCTCGGCATCATCGCGCTCTGCGTCGTGACGTTCGGTCTGGCGCTCGCGCGCGAGCACGTCTCCGCGCGTCCGGTGCCGATGGATCGTGTGGTGCGCGTCGACGTCGCGATGCTCGGGATCATGGCGAGCACGCTGTGGGTGTTCCGCCGTCGCTTGCTCAAGAACCGGCTGACGAAGCAGCTCGCGTCGCTGCTGCTCCTCTCGCTCGGCGCGTCGACGATCGCGGATCAGATCCACGCGTCGCGCGGCGAGACCAGCATGGAGGCAGGCGCGCTCAGCGTGATGATGGTCGGCGCCGTGTTCCTCGGCGCGGCGATCGGCATCGGCGGGCGCCTGTGGTGGGCCGCGGGCGTGTGCTTCGCGGCCGGGATCGTCGCCGCGATCTGGCCGGCGACGTCGACGCTCATGGTCGGCGTCGGGTGCGTCGGCTGTCTGATCGCGCTGATCTACGACGCGCTCGGCGCGCGCAGTCGCGTGTCGCTCTGAGTCAGTCGGCGAGGCACTCGATGCGCGCGGCGCGACACGCCTCGGGGCTCTCGTAGAGCTCGTCGCAGTCGCCGCCGATGCACTGGCAGCCGCTGATCGGGGCGCACCCCGAGCCATCCCACGCGTGGCCGAAGAAGAGCAGGCACGCGCCCTCGCCGCGCGCGTCCTGGGGCGCGCAGCCCGGCGCATCACACGCGCCCGGACGCGCGACGCTCGCGCCCGCCGCGTTCGCGACGCACGCGTTGCAGTGCGTGGTGCCGTCGCACGCGCACACGCCGGGACAGTCCTCCGGGCACCCCTCCGGGCGCGGCATGCACGAGCCCGGACCGTCGCATCCGAGCGCCGTGAAGTCGCAGTACGAGTCGGGGTCGCAGTCGGCGCTCGACGCGCACGCGGAACACGCGGGATCGCACTCGCGCTCGACGACGAGCACGCCGCTCGTGCATCGCGCCGTGCGCGCGCAGCAGCCCTCTGCGACCTCGCACGCGGCGACGAACATGCACGCCTCCCCGCTGTGCCCTAGGGCGAGCGCGTCCTCGCAGCGCGTCCAACCACCCGGGCACGCGACCGGCGGGCAGCCTCCGGGGGTGCAGCCGAGCGGCGCTTCGCCGGGACAGCCGGGACAGCACACCTCGTCGATCGCGCAGACGTCGTCGCCGCAGCGCGCGCCCGCATCACGCTGGCCCGCGTCGGCGCGCACGGCGGCGTCACCGGTGATCGAGTGGCTCTCGCTGCAGCCCACCGAGAGCGCGAGGACGACGACGAAGCAAAGTCGGTTCATGCGCGTGATCGTACGCGGGGAGCGCGTCGCGGCGAAAGCGTATGCTCGCAGCACATGTCGTCGGCGGCGATCCACCGAGCCCACACCGAACAGAAGCTCTCGATCCTCGCCGAGTGCGGCCCGAGCGATGCGCTCGCGGTGCTCGACGTGGAGCCCGAATCGCCCGACGGCGCGTCGTCGAGCGCGCGCCGCATCTTCGCGTCGTTCGGCGCGGGGTCGTTCCGCGGCGGCGCGACCTCGTTCTTCGTGCTGCGCACACCGCGCGGATCGTTGCACTTCTACGCGCAGCCGTACGACGGTCGTGTGCCGCTGCCCGGCGAGCACCACGTCGTCGTGCCGGTCGCCACGCCTGCGCCCGCGGTGTTCAGCGAGGGCTTCCTCGGCGGCGACTGGAGCTCTCCCGACGCGTCGTTCCACAAGTGGCTGCGCGATCACCCGATCACGCGCGTGCTCCGCAAGGCGAGCTTCGAGTGGAAGCTCGGCGCGGGCACGGTGAACCGCGAGTGGCTCGCGCAGCTGCGCCCGCTCGGGGACGGCACGACCCAGCTCGTGATGGCGGGCACCGGCGAGCGCTCGGTCGCGCTGCACACGCGTCCCGTCGGGTTCGCGACGCTGACGAACGCGGTGATCGCGCTCGTGCAGAAGGGCGCTCACGGCGCGGCCGCGGCGCGCACCGAGCTCCTCGCGCGCTCGGTGCACGAAGCGGTGTTCGACACGCTCTGTCGCTCCGGCGCGGCGCTGCCGGTGCTCCCGCGCGCCGACGTGACCGGTCGTGATCTCGGCACCGCGATCCATGCGTTCCTCGCGCCGCGCGCGGGCGGGAAGCTCCACGTGCACCCGGTGCCGGCGAAGAAGGAAGCGAACGCGCGCACGAACGTCGTCGCGCGCGAGGCGCAGCACCTGCCAATCGTCGCGCTCGTCGATCTCACGATGCTCGGCTCAGCGTCGGACGCGCTCGTGCTCACTCCGTCGCACGCGTTCTACCGCAACGGCGACGCGCGCATCTGGTTCGCGTGGTCCGAGGTGCGCGGCGTCGATGCGCGCGGCGGCGACGCCGACACCGTGCGCGTGCTGCTCGCGGAGCGCGGCTGGGTCGCGCTCGACTGCGGCGGACACGCGGCGGCGATCGGCGCGCTGCTCCACGAGCTCGCGCAGATCCCGCCCGCACGGGGCTGACGCGGTGCGGCGCTGCGCGGCGCGCACGTTGTGCGCTCGACAGCGCACGATTCGCATCCTAACGGATCGTTTCCGAGATGCGTCGCATCGCGCTGGACGCCTTCGATCTGCTCGAGCCGATCGCGCGCGGAGGGATGGGCCTCGTCCTGCGCGGCGAGCACCGCGGGCTCGGGATGCCGGTCGCGATCAAGGTGCTCTCGCACGCGCGCGCCCGGCAGGATCGCGCCATCGCCGGGTTCCAGCGCGAGGTGCGCGCGATGGCGTCGCTCGACCACCCAGCGATCGTGCGCGTGCTCGATCACGGCGTCGTCACCGCGTCCGCCGCGGCCGCGGATCCCGAGCACCTCGTCGAGGGCAGCCCGTACCTCGTCATGGAGCTCGCGCACGGCACGCTCGATCACCCCGCGCCGGCGCGCCTCTGGTCACGCACCCGCGCGGTGCTGCGCACGCTGCTCGACGCGCTCGCCCACGCCCACGCGCGCGGCCTCGTGCACCGCGATCTCAAGCCCGCGAACGTGCTGCGCGTGCGGCTGCGCGACGGATCGTCGGTGCTGAAGCTCAGCGACTTCGGCCTCGCGCACGCGCTCGGCACCGATCCCGCCGACGAGCGCGGCGCCGCTGCCGGCACGCCGCAGATGATGGCGCCCGAGCAGTTCCGCGGGGCCGTGCGCGACTTCGGTCCGTGGACCGACCTCTACGCGCTCGGCTGCATCGCGTTCAAGCTCGCGACCGGCAAGCCGCCCTTCGATCATCCCGACGAGGACGAGCTCGCGCACATGCACCTGCGCTCGCCGCCGCCGCGCCTCGTCCCGCTCTTCCCGGTGCCCGACGCGTTCGAGGCGTGGGTCGGGCGCCTCCTCGAGAAGTCGCCCGATCGACGCTTCCAGCGCGCCTCCGACGCGGCGCGCGCGCTGCTCGCGGTCGACGAAGGCGAGCCCGTCTCGACGTCGACCGTGGTGCCCGCGCTGCCGGTCGTCACCTCGTCGCCCGGCACCGAGGTCGAGACCGCGCCGGCGACCGAGCTGCGCGTCGACTTCGGCGACGACGAGCCAGCGAACGACGCCGAGTCCGTCGTCGCGACGCTCGAGGACTTGCCCGCCCTCGCCGCGATCGTCGCCGCGCCCACGCCGCTCGCGACCGCGCTCCCCACCGACGTCGCGATCCCCGCCGCGCTCGCCGACAGCACGCAGCCGCGCGAGGAGTCGCTGCCCGACTGGCGTCGCCCCGGATCGTCGAACGAGCCCGGCTGGGTCGGCGCCGCGCTCAGCTTGTGGGGGCTGCGCCAACCTCCGTTCGTCGCGCGCGAGAGCGAGCGCGAGCAGTGCTGGCGCGCGCTCGAGCGCGTCTGCCAGGACGGCCGCGCGCGCGCGCTGGTGCTCCGTGGGCCCTCGGGGTTCGGCAAAGGACGTCTCGCGGAGTGGCTCTGCGAGCGCGCGCACGAGGTCGGCGCCGCCACCCCGCTGCACGCGGTGCACGAGCCGGTCGCGTCCTCCGCGAGCGGCCTCCCGCGCATGATCGGATCACACCTGCGCACGCTCGGGCTGACGCGCGGTGGCGTGCTCGCGCGCGTGCGGCGCGCGCTGCCGACCGAAGACGCGGCGACGTGCGAGGCGATCACCGATCTGCTCGCGCCGCGCGACGATCGCGGCGCGACGAGCTCGAGCGCGCGCCTCGCGATGGTGCGCCGCGTCCTCGCGCAGCTCGCGCGCGAGCGACCGCTCGTCGTGCGGCTCGACGACGTGCAGTGGGGCGGCGAGGCGATCGCGCTCGCACAGTCGATCCTCGAGGCGCAGGGCGATCAGCCCGCGCCGATCCTCTTCGTGCTCACCGCGCAGGAGGAGGCGCTCGCCGAGCGCCCGGTCGAGTGGGCGCAGCTCGCGTCGCTCTCGGGACGCGAGGACGTCGCGGAGATCGAGATCGGACCGCTCTCGCCGGGTGCGCACCGCGCGCTCGTCGAGCGTCTCCTCGGCACGCAGGGCGAGCTCGCGAAGCGCGTCGCCGAGCGCACCGCGGGCCATCCGCTCTTCGCGGTGCAGCTCGTCGGCGACTGGGTCGAGCGCGGGATCCTCGAGCCGAGCGCGCAGGGTCTCCGCATGCGCGACGGCGCGAGCGCGGAGCTGCCCGACGATCTCCACTCGGTGTGGCGCGCGCGCCTCGCGCATCTCCTCGGCGAGCACGCGCACGAGGCCGGCGCGGGCGCAGCGCGCCGCGCGCTCGAGATCCTCGCGCTCGCGGGGGGTCGCGCCGACGCGGCGTTCCTCGCGAGCGCGTGCGACGCCGCCGGCCTGCCCTACCCCGCGGCCGCGATCGATCGCCTGCTCCAGAGCCGCATGCTGCTCCTGCTCGACGAGAGCGAAGGCGGCGACGGAATCACGCTCGAGCTCGTGCACGGCCTCTTGCGCGAGACGCTCGAGCGCTCGGCGCGCGACGAGCGACGCGCGGGCTCGCACCACGCCGCGATCGCGAACGCGCTGGAGACGCGGTACCACGCGGGCGAGACCGGCGCGGCCGAGCGGCTCGCCACGCATCGCCTCCTCGGCGGCGATGCCGCCGGCGCGCTCGCCCCGCTGCGCGCCGCGGCGCGCGAGTGGCAGAACCGATCGGACTACGCGCGCGCCGAGTCGCTGCTCGATCGCCACGCCGAGCTGCTCGATCGCCTCGGCCTCGGTGATCGTCATCCCGAGCGCCTCGAGGGACAGATCGCGCGCGCCGAGATCCTCCGCCGCCGCGGTGGGCTCGACCGCGCGTCGTCGCTCGCGCGCGTCGTGCGCACCGTCGCGGCCGCGGACAAGCACGCATCGATCGAGGCGCGCGCGTGCCTCGTGCAAGGGTTCGCCGAGGTGGAGCGCGGCGAGGTCGCGCACGGCGTCGAGCACCTCGAGCAGGCGCGCGCGCGCTTCGAGCAGCTCGGCGACGACGCCGAGGCGAGCCGCGCGCTGCGCGCCGTCGGCTACGCACACTGGCGCCGTCGCGAGCTCGCGCTCGGGTTCCACGCGTACCTCCGCGCGCTCGAGCTCGCGCAGCGCGCCGGGGATCGGCTGGGCGTCGCCGCCGCGCTCGGCGGCGCGGGCATCAGCGATCCCCAGCACAGGCCCGGCGATCCCGCGCGCATCGGCGAGGCGCTCGTCATCTTCGAGGCGCACGGCAACCTCTACGGGATGGGCTCGACGCTCAACAGCCTCGCCGAGGTCGCGCGCGCGAAGGGCGACCTCGAGGAGGCCGAGACGCTCTACCTGCGCGCGCTCGCGGTCTCGCAGAAGGCGGGCGCGTCGCACCTCGAGGGCATCGTGATCGGCAACCTCGCGGTCGTGCAGATGCGCCAGGGCGCGTACGCCGACGCCTACGAGGAGCTCCAGCTCGGGCTGCGACGCGCCGAGCGCCTCGGGCAGGAGCAGCTGCGCGGCACGCTGCACGTGCTCTCGCTCGCGGGCGCCGCCGACGCGGGCGCGTGGGAGCAGTGGGACTGGCACGAGCGCGAGGCCGAGCGCGTGCTCGGCGCCCTCGAGACGAGCGAAGAAGACGTCGCCTGGGCCGCGGAGCGCGCCGCCGAGATCGCGGCGCAGCGCGGCGAGGCGTCGCGCGCGCGCGCTGCGTACGCCCTCGCTGCGGGGCACTACCGCAAGCTCGGCCGCCACGCCGACGCGCACCGCTGCGAGGCGCGCGCCGCCTGACTCACGGCCGCAGCACCAGACGCGCCGTCTCCTCGACACGATCCGCGACCACGCGCCCCTCGACCAGCTCGTACCCGAGCAGCGCGAACACCCGACCGCGCCAGAAGATCGGCCGCGCGTTGCCGTACCAGTCGGCGCACGACGCGACGCAGTGATCGTCGAGGTGCGCGTCGCCCGACGCGAGCCCGCCGAGCGGCGTGAAGCGCTGCGCGCTCACGCGCAGGAAGAACACCGACGCGCTGCCGTGCCAGAGCTGGTGCCAGCCGCTCTCGTTGCCGCCGCGCACCGGCAGACCGAGCACGCCCTGCCCTTCGCCGTCGTCGCGATAGAAGAAGCCGTGGGTGCGCGTCTCGCCCTGCGACGCGTTGCGCAGCACGTAGCGATCGACCGGCTGCACCCCTCCGTCGAGCGCGATCGACGAGAACGCGAGGCCCTCGTTCTCGCGCCCCACCACCACCGCGCCGCGCCCCATCACCTCGATGCGCTCGACGTCGTGCCCGAGATCGACGCGGTACGCGGGGCCTCCGTGCCGCCACGACGCGGCGTACACGCTCCCGCCGCGCGCCTGTCCCCAGCCCCACGCGTCGCCCGTGCCGTAGAGCACCCAGTCGCCGACGAACCGGTTCGTGAGCGCGCCGCTTCCGTCGACCTGCGGCATCGCGCGGTAGGTCGCGACGTCGAGCGCGCGTCCGTCGCTCACGAACGCGCCGAGCGGGATGCTCGCGAGCGCGAGCGCGCCGGCGCGCTGCTCGGGCGCCCACATCGCGTCGCCGTGCCCGTTGCCGCGCACGAGCACGTGCAGCCGTCCGTCGTCGGCTTCCTTGAACGAGAGCTGATCGATCGGCGCGCCCCACGCGCGCACCGCGCCCGTCGCGCCTCCGTCGAGCGGCAGTCGGTACACCATCGCGTCGGTGGGCACGCCGCCTTCCTGCGTGTGCGGCGCGTCGCTGATCCACACGTAAACCGCGTCGCGCGACACGTAGAACGTGCGCCCGGCCGGGCCGACCATGCCCTGCGCGCGGCAGCCGAGCGCGTCGCGCTGACCGAGCTCGCACATCACGACGGTGTGCAGCACCGCGTAGCCGTCGCGCGGCGCGAGCGACGCGTGCACCGGGCCCTCGATCGACGACCAGCTGCCGCCGACCGCGCGCAGCGCGGGGAACGAGCGATCGAACGAGCCGTCGCCCTGCACGTAGCCGAGGTAGTGCGGCACGTAGAGCACGAGGCGATCGCCCACGAGGCGCGACGCGTAGTTCCGCGACGAGAAGTAGTCGTTCGATCGCAGCTGGAACGACCCGCGATGCGCGATGAGCCCGCGGCCGTCGATCTCGAAGAGGCCGATCTCGGTCGCGCTGTCGCGGTAGCTGAAGCCGATCACGACGATGGTGTCGCCGTGGATCAACAGCTCGTCGTACCAGTCCGCCGCGTGGTGGCCCGGCGCGTACGCGTTGGTCGCCGAGATCTGGCGCATCGATCCGCCCGCGAGATCGACCGAGAAGAGCCGCCCGCGCCGCAGCACCACGAGGTGCTCGCCGTGCATCTTCACGATGCCGCCCTCGTCGACGCCTTGCTCCTGGACGTTGGTGATCGACTCGCCGCCCGACGACGTCGACTCCGCGGCGGGCGCGCCCGAGCTCGATGGCCCGCCCGCGCAGCTCGGCACCAACGCACACACGATCGCCAACGCGATCGATCGCATCACGCCACGCACGAGTCCTCCTCCGCGCGACCCCGCCGCGCGTCACGAGGAGCTACGACGCGCGATCCAAGGAAACGATCTCGCCGTCGGTCCGAGCGCGCCGACCGCGCGGACGGTCACCCTCGCGCGTCGTGATGGTCACGGGCCCCGCTCGAGCGGTCGCACCGCATCGCACGAGCGGTCCGACCCGGCCGCTCGAACGGTCGGGATCGACCGTTCGCGAAAGTGGGCCGAAAACCTCGGCGAAACGTGGGTTTTCAGAGGCGAGCGACGAGAATTTCTACCGCGGAGGGCCGCGGAGGGCCGCGGAGATCGGATCGAGAGACGCTTCTCCGTGGCGCTCTGCGAGCTCTGCGGTTCGATTCCCCCGCGCGCTCAGTCGTCTTCGATCAGCTCTTCGGAGAGATCGCGGACGAGCACCTTCGAGCGCCGCTTGCGGTCGTAGCGCGCGCGACGCGCCTCGGGCAGCGCGCGCACGCCCGCGGGCTGGAAGCCGCGCTCGCGGAACCAGTCGGTCGTCTGCGTCGTGAGCACGAAGAGCGTCTCGAGGCCCATCGCGCGCGCCTTCTGCGCGGTGTACTCGACGATCGCCTCGCCGCGGCCCTTCTCGCGGTATCGATTGTCGACCGCGAGGCAGTAGAGCTCGCCCGTCTTCTCGTCGGGGAACGCCTCGAGCCCCGCGCACCCGATGATCATTCCGTCGCGCTCGACGACGGTGAAGCGATCGATCTCGTTCTCGAGCGTCTCGCGGCTGCGGCGCACGAGGATCCCCGCTTCCTCGAGCGGGCGCAGCAGCTCGAGCATGCCGGGGATGTCGTCGATGCGCGCGCCGCGCATGTCCTCGTAGCGCTCCGCGGTCACCAGCGTGCCGCGACCTTCACGCGTGAAGAGCTCCTGGAGCAGCGCGCCGTCGATCTGTCGCTCGACGAGGTGCGTGCGGCGCACGCCTTCGCGGCACGCGCGCGCCGCGGCCGCGAGGTGCTTGATGGTGTCGGGGTGCAGGTGCTTGCCGCCTTCGACGAGCTCCTCGGCCTCGACGGGACCGAGCTGCGGGATGAGCCGCTTGCGGCGATCGACGACGCCGCGTCCCTCGACGAGCAGCACGAGCTTGTCGGCGCCGAGCGCGACCGCGGCGTGCGCCGCGACCTCGTGCGACGAGAGGTTGTACGCCTCGCCCGCCGGCGAATAACCGAGCGGCGAGAGCAGCACGATCGCGCCCGAGTCGAGGCGCATCTTCACGCCCTCGACGTCGATGCGGCGCACGCCGCCGGTGAGCTGGTAGTCGACGCCGTCGCGCACGCCGCGCGGTCGCGCGACGACGAAGTTCCCCGACGCGACGCGGATGCGCGAGTGCGCCATCGGCGAGCTCGGAAGGCCCATCGAGAGCAGGCCCTCGATGCGCATCCGGATGTTGCCGACCGCGTCCTCCACGCAGCGCATCGTCGCGGGATCGGTGATGCGGATGCCCTTGTGGAATCGGGGGCGCAGGTTCCGCTCGCGCAGGCGCTCGTCGATCTGTGGCTTGCTGCCGTGCACCAGCACGAGCCGCACACCGAGCGCGTGCATCAGCGCGACGTCGTGGATGAGGTGCGGGAACGACGAGTCGATCACCGCCTCGCCGCCGAACATCACGACGAAGGTGCGCCCGCGGTGGGCGTGGATGTACGGCGCGGACAGGCGGAAGAAGTCGACGAACGAGCTCGGCGCCTGACCGTTCACGAGGGACCTCCGCAGAGCTTCGCGATCAGCTTCGTGAGCAGATCGATGCAGGGCTCGATGCGATCGAGCGCGAGGAACTCGTCGGGCTGGTGCGCGACGTCGATGTCGCCGGGGCCGAGCACGATCGTGTCGAGGCCGAGCTTCGAGAGGAACGGCGCCTCGGTGCCGAACGACACCGCGCCCGCGGCGTGCCCCGTGAGCTCCTCGGCGGCGCGCACGATCGCGGCGCTCGCGGGCGTCTCGAAGGGCGGGATCGGATCGTGGAGAGGACCGGCCTCCATCGTGAGCCCGAGGCCCGCGATCGCGTGCCGGATCGCGGCGTGGAGATCGCGACGCACGATCGCGTCGTCCATCCCGGGCAGCACGCGCAGATCGAACTGCAGCTCGCAGTGCGCGCAGATGCGGTTCGGGTTGTCGCCGCCGTGGATGTTGCCGAGGTTCATCGTGGTGGTCGGCGGCTTCAGATCGTCGCGACGGTGCGACGCCTCGAGCTGCTCGCGCACCGCGACCATCGCGTTCATCGCGCGGCGCATGCCCTCGAGCGCGCTCGCGCCGAGCGAGGGATCGCTCGAGTGGCCGCTGCGGCCGAGCAGGCGCAGGAACTCCATCGAGACGCCCTTGTGCATGCGCACCGGGCGCAGGCCGGTGGGCTCGCCGATCACCGCGCACGAGCCGCCGGGCTTCTGCGCGGCGAGCAGCGCGCGCGCGCCCGACATGCCGCACTCCTCGTCGGCGGTCGCGAGGATCGTGAGCGGCGCGTGCTGGGGGAGATCGCGGGTGCGTCGCGCGGCCTCGATTGCGATCGCGAGGAACGACTTCATGTCGCTGGTGCCGAGGCCGTAGAGCTTCCCGTCGCGCTCGGTCGCGCGGAACGGATCGCTCGACCACTTGCCTTCGTCGAAGGGCACGGTGTCGGTGTGGCCCGCGAGCACGAGGCCGCCGGGGCCGCGACCGCGCGTCGCGATGAGGTTCGCCTTCGGCCCGCCGCCGTGCGCGTCGACCTCCATCACCTCGACTGCGAAGCCCTCGTCGTCGAGCCACGTCGCGAGGCGGTCGATCACGTCTCGATTGCCCATGTCGAATTCCGGACGAACGGAGCTGACGGAGGGCGTGGCGATGAGCTCGCCGATCTGCGTGAGGAGGCGCGACGACATCGCGCGCGGATCTAGCAGAAACGCAGCGCGTCGCTGCGATATCGTCGCGCGATGCACAAGGCTCCTCGAGGCCCAGCGCTCGCGCTCGCGTCGTGGCTCTTGCTCTCCGCGCTCGCACATCCGGCGCCGCTCGTCGCACAGTCGGTCGAGCCGTATCGACCTCCGCCGGTCGTGCTCGAGCCGAAGCGAGCGCTGACGATCACGGGCGTGAGCGTGCTGCTGACCGGCTGGATCGGCGCGGCGGGGCTCGGGCTCGTGCTCGGGATCGGGTTCGCGGACGCGAGCTGCTCGGGCGGCGGGCTCTGCCCGGAGGTCGTCGCGAGCGCGTCACAGCTGCCGATCGCAGGGCCGATCATCAACGTCGCGCACGCGGACGCCCAGGACGGTTGGATCCTCACGCAGATGGCGCTGCTCGCGACGCAGAGCATCGGTGCGGCGCTGTGGATCGTCGGGCTCGCGCTGCCTGGGCCTCTGGACGAACGAGTCGAGGTCACGCCGCTCGCGTCACCCGGGCTCGTGGGTCTCGCGGTCCGTGGCTCGTTCTGAGTCGGATCCAGACAGCAGCTGCGCGAGGTAGCGCGCCTGGTCGGGCGGGACGTTCCCGATCAGCCGGAGCTCGACCCATCGACGTCGGCGTGGAGCGAGTGCACGTCCGCGTCGGGCTGCGCCCGCACGGAGATCGCGCGGAGGTCGCCGACATCGACCCGCCGGCCCGAGCGCCACGCAGACGGCCACACGGACGCGGTGAGCGAGGCGCCGTCGATCGTGATCCGCACTCGACGCGCGAGCGCCACCCCCATCGCCACCAGCAGCGCGCCCAACGAGCGCGTGTGGCAGCAACTCCGACCACGTTTCGAACCGCGATGCGAGCAGCGCGCGGAACGTGAGCGCGTTCAGCAGCAGCACGATGGGCGACACGAGAACGAAGGGGAGCCACTCGCGACGACCGAGGACGCGCAGCGTGCCTCGCCGCGGCTGCGCGTGAACGCGATAGCCGGCGCGCGCAGTGAGGGCTCCGTCGCGCTCGACCACGATCGACGCAGGCTGCCGGTGCCGGAGGGTGGGATCGCGCGCGATGAGCTGCGCCGACGCGAAGCGCGCGCCGCAGCTCGCGCACGTCACGATCGCGGGCGAGAATCCGGACCCAGTCGAGGAGACTCGAGCAGTGCAGCGCGGGCAGACGACGTCCACGCGCGCACCAACGCTCAGCGCGACGCGAGGATTCGCTCGAGCTCGTCGGCGTTCTTCGGGATCGCTGCCGCGAGGTTGCGGTGCCCGCTCTCGGTCACGAGCACGTCGTCCTCGATGCGCACGCCGATGCCGAGGTACTCGCTCGGCGCCTTCGCGTCCTTCGCGACGTAGATGCCGGGCTCGATCGTGAGCACCGCGCCCGCTTCCATCGCGCGCGGGCGCGTCGACGGGCCCTCGCCCTCGTAGACGTAGTACGAGCCGACGTCGTGCACGTCCATGCCGAGCCAGTGCGACGTGCGGTGCATGTAGAACGCCTTGAAGCGCTCCTTCTCGATCGCGTCCTCGACCGGCCCTTCGATCAGCCCGATCTCGATCATGCCCTCGGTGATCGCGCGCACCGTGATGCGGTGCACGTCCTCGACCGTCACGCCCGGGCGCACCGCGGCGATCGCGAGCTCCTGCGCGCGCAGCACCACGTCGTAGATCGCGCGCTGCGGCTTGGTGAAGCGACCGCTCACCGGGAACGTGCGCGTCACGTCGGCGCTCTGGTAGCCCCACTCCGCGCCCGCGTCGATCAGCAGGAGATCGTTCTCCTCCATGCGGCGATCGTTCTTGCGGTAGTGGAGGATCGTCGCGTTCGGGCCCGAGCCGACGATCGGCTCGTACGCGGGACGCTCGCACCCGTGGCGGCGGAACGCGCGCACGAGCTCGGCCTCCACCTCGTACTCGAACGCGCCGGGCTTCGCGACGCGCATCGCCGCGGCGTGACCTTCGCGCGTCGCCTCGATCGCGCGGCCCATCGCGTCGAGCTCGAGCGCGCTCTTGAAGAGACGCATCGGGTGCACGTGCGCGCTCGGATCGACGATCTCGGTCGGCGCGAGCACACCCATGCGCTGGCGGCGACGCGTGAGGTGCACCGCCGCGAGCACGCGCGTGTCCATCGCGGGATCGCGGCCGAGCGCGTAGAGCATGCGCGGCGCGTTCGCGAGGTAGCCGGGCAGGCGCTCGGCGAGCTCGGAGATCGGGAACGCCGCGTCCGCGCCGAGCTGCTTCACCGCGCCGTCGACGCCGATGCGCGGTCCGTCCCACGTCTCGCGCTCGGGATCGCGCGGGCGCACGAAGAGCACGTAGCGATGCTCGGCGTGGCGGTTCGTGATCACCGCGACCGACTCGGGCTCGTCGAGGCCGGTGAGATAGAAGAAGTCGGAGTCCTGGCGATACGGGTGCTCGACGTCGTGGTTGCGCACGTGCACCGGCGCGGACGCGAGCACGACGACCCCGTTGCCGAAGCGCTCCATCAGCACGCGACGCCGTTCGGCGAGCTCGGTGGACAGGGCGGGGGCGAACGCGAGCGGGGACTCCGGAGGCATCGCGCGAGAATGGCATGGGCCGGCGCGCAGGGCATCAGCCGAGATGCTGGGAGGAGCGGCGCACGGGACGTAGGTGCGTGAGAGGAGACACGCGCGGTGAAGAGGGTCCTCCGCACCGAGACGAGCCCGGCTCGGGAGGCGCGCGAGGCGCGGTCACCGCTCCTGCCGCGCTGCCCGACGAGCGGCGCACGCTGCTCGATCGCCATCGCCTCGAGGACGTCGCGCGAAAGGTCGTCGGCATCGGGAGCGTCGGCACGCGCTGTTGGATCGCGCTCTTCGCGACGGCGGACGAAGAGCCGCTCGTGCTGCAGATCGAGGAGGCGACGCGCTCGGTGCTCGAGCCCTACGCGGGCGAGAGCGCGCGCATCAGGGACAGCGCGTGGTGGCCGGGCAGCGCTCGATGCAGGTCGGCGAGCGACGGACCGAGCGGGATCATGCGGCGCTCGAGGACGCCGTTCGCGCCGGCCGAGTCGAATCTCGCGAGGCCTAACGCTCGCGCGCGAGCTCGATCACGCGGGCGCTCCCGCTCTCCGCGCGCGCGCCGAGCTCGTCGCTCCACGCCTCGATCGAGAGCGTGGCGCCGCGCGAGGCCGCCGCGCGGAGAGGCTCGGAGGCGCGCGGGTTGCGGAACCAGTCCTCGTCGAAGCGCTCGCGCAGCGCGGCCGTGATCGCCGGCGCGAGCAGCGCGGCGCGAAGATCCGCGTCGCGCGCGGCGGGATCGAGCACGACCGGCGCGGCGATCCACGACGCCGGCGAGGGCTCGCGCACGGCGAGCGCGCGCGCGACCAGGCCGGCGCCGCGATCTCGGCGCTCGCGATCCGACGACGCACGCTCGGAGAGACGGCTCGCGACGAGCGATCGCGCGCGACCGAGCGCGATCGCGAGCGCGACCCGGCGCGACGCGTTCGCCGCGCTGCCCTCGAGCCGGCGCACGCGCTCCACGAAGATCGGATCCGCGTGCGCCGCCGCGAGCACGGCGCCGATCGCGCGCCCGATCGAGCCAGGCCAGGCGCGGCGGAGCGCGGCCGGGAGCGCAGGCGCGACGAGCGCCGACGCGAGCGCGTCGCCGAGCGCGCTGGTGAGCGCGAGCTCCGACGCCATCCCGAGCTCGAGCGCCGAGGGCGCGACGTCGACGCGGCGCGGCGGATCGAGCGCGACGACGTGCGCGGCGAGATCGAGCTCGCGGTGGGGCGAGACGAGCCGCACGCGCGAGAGAGCGGCATCGAGCCCGAGCGGCGCGAGCGCGGCCCCGAGGCGACGCCCACGCCCCGCCGCCGCGACGACCGCGTCGAGCGCCGGTGCGCGGAGCACGACGAGCGCGTCGGGCACCGTGAGCGGTCGGGGCGCTCCGAGCGCGTGCGCGGCGCGGGCGAGCGCCTCCTGCATCGCATCGTCGGTCGCGTCGAGGAAGCGCTCGGCGCGCGTGTCGAGATCGTCGGGCGGCTCGTCGGCGCTCTTCGGGCCCCGCGCGCGCACCTTCGCGACGAGCGCGTCCGCTTCGTCGCGCGCCTCGAGCATGCGAGCTCGATCCTGCGACGCGCGCTCCTCGATCGCGTCCTGCGCGAGCGCGCGCTGGCGAAGATCCGGATGCGCGAGCGCGTCGTGCAGCAGGCCCGCGAGCGTGCGCGGCGCGCCCGCGATCACGATCGTCGCGTCGATCGGGAGCGCGCTCACGCCGGCGCGCGAGAGCACCTCGTCGCGCGCGGCACGAGCGACGTGGGCCAGCATCGCGGCGTGCTCGTCGGCCGCGATCTGCCCCAGAGACGCGGCCTCGCCGATCGCCTCGCGCACCTCGCCCGAGCCGAGCGCACGACGGGCCTTCTCTTCTCTCGCCGACGCTTCGCGCCGCGCGTCCCCTCGTGCGAGGCGAGCCGCGGCGCGCGCATCCACCCACTGCTCGATCCGCTCGCGAGCTCGCTCGATCGGTGCGCGCACGCGCGAAGCATACGCGCGCGCGATCGACGCGCACCGATCCCGTCGTGGTACCGTGGGCGAATGCTTCAACTTCGTCGCTCGCTCGCGCTCGCGCTCGCGGGCGCGGCCCTCGCGATCGTGGGCTGCAAGCCATCGCGCGGTGAGGAGACGGTCGACTGCACGCCCGGCGCGCACATCTGGGTCGGCTGCAACCAGGCGTGCTCGATCGGCGAGTGCACCGGCGACCCGTGGCTGCAGATCTGCGACGGGGACACGCCCGTCTCGGAGTGCGTCGAGGGCTCCTTGATCGCCGAGAGCGACGACTCGATCGACCTCTGCTTCTCGACGTGCCCGCTCGCGCAGATGATCTGCCCGGAGTCCGGGCACATCACGGTCACGCTCAAGGGCTACACCGGGAGCAGCAGCGCGTTCACGTGCGACTGGCGCGTGGAGGAGCGCCCGCCGCTCACGCTGAGCGACGCGGGCACGTCCACGAACGACGCGGGAGGTCCTTGATGACGACGCGCAACCTGCTGCTCGCGATCGCGATCGCGGCGATGCCGCTCGTCGCGGGGTGCAAGGGGAACAAGGTCGGCACGACCGACTGCGCGCCGGGTGAGCCGGTGTTCGTGTCGTGCGGCTGCCTCGGCGTCGGCTCGTGCACCGCGACGCCCGATCCCGTGCTGCGCATCTGCGACGGCACGCTCGAAGAGGACGAGTGCACGTGGGACGTGCAGCTCGGCGAGAACGACGACGGACCGATGTGCTCGCGCTGCCCCGGGCTCACGGTGACGTGCCCCGACTCGGGCAGCCTGCTCGTGATCGCGCGTGGGTACTATCCGGACGAGATCGTCGACTGCGATTGGGCGACGAGCCCGGGTGGGCCGCCTCCTCCGCCGGAGGAGTGAGATCGCCGAATATTTGGTGGCCGAGATCGAGCGGCTGCATACCCGACCCCATTCGGGAGGCAGTCGGTCATGGACGCAGGCGCGACCTTCGAGGGCACGCTCGATCATCAGCTCGACGTGAGGGTGCTGCGGTTCCGCAGCCGTCCCGACTCCGAAGAGCCCGCGCTCCTCGCGCTCGAGCTGGTGTCGGCGGGGCGCACGCACGACGCGCTCGAGGTCGTCGACTCGGCGCTCCAGGCGGATCCCGACGACGTCGATCTGCTGCTCGGCTGCGGCGTGGCCGCCGTGCGCACGGGGCAGCTCACGTTCGCGCAGCTCGTGCTCACGCGCGCGGCGAAGAAGGCGCCCGAGTGGGCCGAGCCGCTGCGCTGGCTCGCGATGGTGCTCTCGATGCGCGGCCGCGAGGAGCGCGCGGCCGACGTGGCGCGACGCGCGCTCGCGGCGGGCGCGACCGACGATGCGACGCGCGAGCTGGTGCGTCGCCACGAGCGGCGCGTCGCGCTCGACGCGCGCCTCGCGCGCTTCCGCGACGATCCCGAGCACGAAGAGCCCGCGCTGCTCGCGCAGGCGCTGCTCGACGACGAGCGCGAGGCCGAGGCGCTCGAGGTGATCGCGTCCGCGCTCGGGCGCGAGGAGGACGCCGACGTGCTCGTGGTCGAGGCCCGCGCGCGGACCGCCCGTCGCGAGCATGCGCGCGCCGAAGACGCGCTGCGTCGTGCGCTCGCGCTCGCGCCCGAGTGGAGCGAGCCCGCGCGCCTGCTGGGGACGATGCTCGCGGATCGCGGCGCGCTGCTCGAGGCGCTCCCGATCGTCGAGCGCGCGCTCGCGCGCAACCTCGACGACGGCGCGCTGGTGGCGCTGCTCGGACGCATCGAGGATCAGATGCGGGCGGCGGGGATCTCGCGCCCCGAGCTCGCCGACGCGCACCTCGACGATCTGCTCTCGACGCTCGATCGCATCGATCCGATCGGCGACGAGACCCGCCGCGAGATCGCGCCGAGCGAGCCCGTGCGGAAGCGGAGCGGCTGGCTCCCGCGCATCGCGCGCCGGTTCTTCGGGATGCCCGAGCCGACGACGCCGAGCACGCGCCCGATCGCCCGCGCGTGACCACGCACGTCGCACGTTTTCGTCACGACGGGAGCGCGTGATACCGTCGGCCTCGTGACGTCCCGCGCTTCTCTTTCCGCAGTCCTCGCCTCGTTCCTGCTCCTCCTCGCCGTGTCTGCCGCCGGTTGCGCCAGCGGCAGCGACGATGATCGACGCGACGGCGGTTCACGCGACGGTGCGACCACGCGACGCGACGGCGAGGTGCCCGTCGACACCGTGTGCGGCGGCGGCGGGAACGCGTGCTGCGCGGGGCGCACGTGCGAGCTCGGATTGCGGTGCGGGAGCGGCGATCGCTGCTGCATCCAGCCCGGTGGGCCCAGCTGCGACTCCGCGGCCGACTGCTGCCGCGGGCTCTCGTGCGAAGGCGGCGCGTGCTGCTCGCCGCGCGGCGGCGCGTGCACCGGGTCGAGCGACTGCTGCACCGGGATGGTGTGCAACGCGGGCGTCTGCGCGCGGCCGGAAGACGATCTCCCGCCCGGCATGGAGACCTGCGGCGGCGCGGGCGGCACCTGCTGCACGGGGTTCACGTGTCGCTCGGGCCTCGTGTGCAGCGCTGGCACCTGCGGCGCGTGCGGTGATTCCGGCCAGGCGTGCTGCGACGGCGTCGCCGGGTGCAACGGCTCGCTCGTGTGCGTCGGCGGCACCTGCGCCAACGTCGATCCCGCGACCGCGTGCGGCAGCATCGATCGCGCGTGCTGCGACGATCGCGGAATGCCCGGCGGTGATCAGTGCGAGGGCACGCTGCGCTGCGTCGGCGGCACGTGCCTGCGCCCCGACGACTGCGGGTTCGACGGCGCGCCCTGCTGCGCGCGCGGGCAGTGCGATCCCGATCTGATCTGCAACCGCACGACGAACCAGTGCGAGGCGCTTCCCTCCGACTGCGGTCGCGACATGCAGATGTGCTGCGACACCGGCGGCACCGAGGGCAGCTGCGGCGGCGCGCTCAACTGCGAGTTCGGCGACTGCACGACGTGTCAGGGGCCGAGCCTCAGCTGCGTGCTCGGTGGCCTGCTCCCGAGCCAGCAGTGCTGCAACGGCGCGGTCTGTCGTCCCGCACCGCTCCTTCCGCGCTGCTGCGTCGGTCAGGACCAGGAGTGCGAGAATTCGCTCGACTGCTGCGGGTTCATGCAGTGCCGCGACGGCACGTGTCAGTGCGGTCGGATGAACTCGTTCTGCATCGACAGCAGCGAGTGCTGCGACGGCCTCACGTGCCAGAGCTTCCTCTGCCAGCCCGAGGGCCCGATGTGCAAGGACCAGGGCGAGTCGTGCGCGATGAGCGGCGAGTGCTGCGACGGGCTCGCGTGCGGCAACCGCAGCACCGAAGCGGGCGCGTCGACCGCGTGCTGCGCGCAGGGCGGCACCGCGTGCGTGGACTCGACCGACTGCTGCGGCGCGATGTTGTGCGAGGACGGCGAGTGCCAGTGCGGCGGCGAGGACGTGCTCTGTCTCAACGACAGCGACTGCTGCGACGACCTCGTGTGCATCGCCGGCGCGTGCCGTGACGCGTCGGAGTGCCAGCGAGAGACCGTCGCGTGCAACCCCGAGAGCTCGCAGTGCTGCGGCGGCCTCGTGTGCCGCATCCCCGAGGTCGGCTCGACGACGCCCGAGTGCTGCGTGACCGCGGCCGAGCGCTGCGTGGAGACGAGCGACTGCTGCGGTCGCATGGAGTGCGTCGAGGGCGTGTGCGCGCCGCAGCGCGCCGGCCAGCCCTGCGCGACGAGCTTCGACTGCGCCGAGGGCCTCGGCTGCGCGTCGGGGACCTGCACCGCGCCGACGCGCTGAGCGCGACGATGCCCGGTCGACGCCGTCGCGCCGACCGGGCACCTCTCGTCGAGCGACGCGATCAGTTCTGCTCGCCCGAGTCTCCGTTCGCGCCCGCAGGCCCCGCCGCCGGTGCGCCCGCGCCGCTCGCCGCGCCGCCCGCGCCGCCGGTCCCACCGTTCCCGCGCGTCAGCATCGTCGTGCCGGTGCGCGTGACGCTGCTCGACGAGCCGTCCGCGCGGTAGATCGTCCACGAGTCGCCGCCGCGGCCGCCGCCGCCGTTGCCGCCCCAGCCCGCATCGCCGCCGTCGCCGCCGCGCCCACCGGCCGCGCCGTACCCGAACGTCGAGATCGAGCTCGAGCCGCCGCCCCCGCCGTCGCCGCCGCTGCCGCCGCGGCCGCCAGGCCCGCCGTTGCCGCCGTTGCCGCCGTTCTGAGAGACGAGCGACGCGCTGCGCAGCTCCACGCTCGAGCTCATCACGAACAGCGCGATCGACGCGCCGCCGGCCGAGCCAGCGCCGCCCGGTCCGCCCGCGCATCCGCCGCCGCCGCCACCGCCGCCACCCGCACCGTGGCCGATTCCGGAGCAGCAGTCGTCGCCGCCGCCTCCGCCACCGCCGCCGCCGCCGTGGCCACCGTGACCGCCCGCGGTGCCCGACGCGCCGACCCACCAGCCGTCGCGGATCGTGACCGCCGACCCCGACGTCCCGTTGACGCCGTTGCTGCCCGGGTTCCCCGCGCTGCCGGCGCCGCCGGGATCACGGTTGCCCGACTGCCCCGCGCCGCCGTTGCCGCCGCTTCCGTGCGGCGAGCTGCCGGCCGACTGACCGCTGCACCCGGTGAAGCCGCCGCTGCCGGAGCTGTCGTCGTCACCGCTGCCGCACGAGTGCGTCCACGACTGGTCCTCGCGCCGGCCACCGCCGTGTCCGCAGCCCCAACCGGCCGATCCTGCCCGGCCGCGATCGTTCGGCGAGTCGTCGTCCGCGTTCTCGCCGCGGCCTCCGCCCGAGCCGTTCGCGCCGGTCGTGCCCACGTCGCCGTGTCGGCCCGCCTGGCCGGGCCCGGCGACCACGCGCACGCGATCGAGCACGAGGCCCGACGAGCCCGTCACGCGCATGCCGTACACCGACGTGCCCGGCGTCGTGCACGTCGCGCACTGACTGCGGATGGTCAGCGACTGCACGAGATTGCCCGTGCCGCTCGCGACCTCGAGCCCGACGACGCGGCCGGCGCGCTCGCGCGTGTCGACGTACACGGTCGCCCCGGCGTCCATCGTGCGAGCGCGGAAGTCGCGCGAATAGCCGCCCAGGAGACGCACCGACTCGCCGAGCGAGAGCACCGACGTCAGCGCGGCGGACGGATACGTCGCGCCGCCGGAATTCACCGGCGGCTCGTGGGTGCCGACCGTGATCGCCACGTCGCGATCGAGATCCCTCGCGATCGCGATCGCGCGCCAGAGGGTGCGGCACGGGCTCGAGGGAGTGAGACCACAGGTGACCGGAGTCGTCCCCACGTAATCGACGCCGTCGGGACGCACGTAGACGAGTCGATCCACGTATCCGTCGACTCCGTCGCAGTTCTCGTCGTTGCCCTCGTAAGCGTCGGTGTTGCCGGGGAAGTTGCCACGATTGGCATCGTCGCAATCGCCGCTCGTCGTCACCCACCTTCCGCGCGTTCCGTCGCCGCCCGGCGGAGGCGCGGTCGGGGGCACGCAGGTGAGCCCGCCCGCGTACGCGTTGCGGCCGATGCCGTCGCCGTCGTCGTCCCAGAAATACCCGACGAGCGGGCTCGTGCACTCGCAGCGCAAGCGGCCGAAGTGCGACGGATCGCCGTCCGAATAGAACTCGATGCCCGGCGGATCCGCGGGACAGAGCGCGCGATCCCAGCCGACCGCGAGCAGTCGGACCGAGCCGATTCGATCGTTGACGCCAGTGCCGTCGTCGTAGCGCGTGCCAGCGCAGAAGTCGGTGTCCGCCTCGAGGCGCACGCTCGGACCGGTGCACCCGGCGTCGCGATACGCGATGGCCGTGACGCCCGCGGGCAGGTCGAGCCACGACGCGGTCGAGCCGGCGCTCGCGGGCAGGTCTTCGCAGCCGTCGCCCGACCACGCGAACGCTTCCGCCGCGCCCCCGTAGCAGTCGGTCAACAGGCGCGCATCGCCCGCGCCGACCGGCGCCGCTGCGCGCGACTCGTCGACACAACCGAGGACGTCGGGCGCGCTCGCGCCGCCGATCCTCACCGACGGCGAATGACGCACCATCGCCCATCCCACGCGCCCCTCCGTCGGAGTCGTCGCGGTGCAGGCCGGAGGCCCAGCGGGATCGGTCCAGGTGCAGTCCTGCATCTCGAGATAGGCAGTCGTCTCCGCGCCCGGCGCGCCGACGAAGGACGCGAGCGGGACCGCGTGCAGCGCAGTCGAGGTGCTGTCGACGAGCGTGCACCGGAACTGGCTGTGATGGCCCATGCCGCGCCACGTCGCGCCCCAGTCGGCAGCCGATCCGAGCTCGCACACGCCGTGCTGAGGCGCCTCGCGCGGGCTCGACGACGCCGCACCGACCGCCGGGATCGGCAGACCGCACGCGCCGGTCGCTTCGTCGCAGCTCCACTGCGCGAAGTCGAGACCGGGCGGCGCCGCCGCGGTCCCGAAGCGCGCGTCGCGATCACGATGGCAGTCGCGCCACCACGTCGACGCGGACGTCGTCGCGAATCCCATCTCGCCGTCGGCCTCGCAGCGCGAGCGCTCGGAGATCACCAGCTCGCCGTCGCCGCCCGCGGCGCCGGGGACGACCTGCGACGTGTGCAGCTCGACGAAGTGCGAGAACGCGCGCAGCCGCAGATCGTTCGTGACCACCGCCGAAGGAAGCGGCTGGCGCTGCGCGATGTCCGGCGTTCCGTCGAAGTCGTAGTCGGCGCGCTCACCGACACACGCGCGGGTGATGCCGTTGATCTCCGACGCGACGAGCCGGCGCCCGGTGTTGCCGTACGTCGGGAGATCGAGATCGTCCGCGAGACGATCCGGGCTGTCGTTGCGATCGGACTCCACGAGCTCGATCGGCGTGAGACCGCCGAGGCCGAGCGTGGTGCACACCGTCTCGTCGGCGCCGACGGCGAGCCCGGTCGCGCACGGGTACACGCGCAGGGTCTGCTGGTAGACGTTCTGCAACGTCACGCGACGCGCGAGCTGCAGCGTGCAGCGCGCGTTGGCGCGGATCGCGGGATCCGTCGAGCGCAGGGCATCGCGAGCGCGGGTGTTGATCCACCCGTCTCCGTCTTCGTCGCACGGACGCGCGCTCGCGTCGCCGCCTTCGGGGATGTAATAGCCTTCGTTCGTCTCGCAGACGCAGCCGCCGGTCGCGCTGGCGCGCGGGTGGACCGAGCCGGTGTGGCCGGCGACCGTCACCGGGCAATCGCACGTCACGCACGTCCCGGACGGCGTCTCGGCCTGGCCCGCGCCGCACATCAGATCGACGCACTCGCAGGTCCCGTCGGCGCGGTGATCGGGCATCGACCCCGCGGGGCAGACGTCGTCACCACAGAGGCGCTCGTCGACACACGCACCGCTCGCGTCGAGTCGGTATCCGGGCTCGCACGCGCCGCACGTCACGACGTCTCCCGAGACACACACTCGGTGCATCGCCGTGCACTCTTCGCACGTCGTCGGCGCACAGCCGCTCTCCGGGCACATCACACAATCACCGGTCGCGTCGTCGCGGCGATATCCGTCCGAGCACACGTCGAGACACGTCGGCGCGCCGGCGACGATCTCGCATCGCTGCGATGCGGGGCAGAGGCCCGCATCGCGGAGATCCGCGCAGGTCGCCGCGGCGCGGCAGTCCCCCGCGACGCACAAGAGCTCGCCTTCGCACGCGCCCGCGTCGCACGAGCAGCCGGCCGTCCCGGGCTCGCATCGCTCGCACACCCGCGAGCGGCACGCGAGACCGTCGTCGCAGACGTCGGCACCGGCGCGGCACGCGCATCCTTCGGCGCCCGCGCTGCACGCCTCGCACACGCCCGCGATGCACGCGAGGCCGGTGTCGCACGCCGCGCCCGACGCGCGACACGCACATCCCGATTCACCGGGCTCGCACTCGCAGCCGGCATCTCCGCTGCAGATGGGCGCCGTGCACGAGCCCTCGTCGCAGGTCGAGCCGCCGCCGTGCGCAGCCGCGCACTCCACGTCGGACTGGCACGCTCCGCACGTGCCCTCGCGACAGACTCCGCCGCCTCCCTCGGGCAGCGCGCACTCGCTCGACTCTTCGCACGAGGTGGCCCCTCCTCCGTCGCCGCACCCGGCGACGGAGAGCACGAGCCCCACTGCGAGCCACAGGTGTCTTCGCATCACAGTCGCACCTCCCCATCCGCGCACCGAGCCACGGTCGTGACTGGCGCTCTCCTGCTGCCTCTTGTCGACGATCGACGCGCGCTTTCGCGCGGCGTCAGCTGCGCACGATCACCGGCGACACGACCGCGGATCCGTGAAGTCCGTGTAATAGACGTACAGATAGACGTCCGAGATCCGGTCGAGTCGGAGATCGTGGTTGTCGGGCTCGTCGCGCAGATCGAGCTCGAGCGACCATTGCGTGCTCAGGAACGGCCGCTCGCGGAACTCGTAGCGTCGGTAGACCGACGGATCGAAGACCGTGTTGTTGCGGCCGAAGTAGGCCTGAGCGATCGAGAGGCCCGGCGGGAGTCGGTAGTACTGAGTCCCCTCGTACAGCGACTCCACGACGCTCGTGCCCTCGTGCCAGACCATCACCGTCGCTTCGTCGTCGCCGAGCCCGGAGCCGAGGATCGAGACCTCGATGAAGTTGATCTTGTGGTTCCGGGTGCAGGGCGAGACCTGCGCCAGCGTCGTCTGGAACGGGATCACGACGTGGCCCTCGGGGCTGAGCAGGCTCGAGGACGTGAGCGCCTCGCGGAAGAGCGTCTGTCGCGTGTTGATGTCCAGCTCGTCGCCGTGGCCGTCCACGCGCGGGATCTGGAAGATGTCGTCCATCAGCGAGAGTCGCTCGACGCGCGACGCAGGCGCGCGGAACTCCTCCTCGAACCCGAGGAATCGCTCGCGCAGGTCGTTGATGTAGCGGACGAGGTTGTCCTCACCGCGCGCGACCATGCGAATCTGGAACAGACGGTCGCGCCCCGGATAGGTCTGGCTCGTGTAGTACTCGTACACGCGAGTCAGGCGATAGACCTGGCGCAGCGCGATCTCGAACGTGCGATCCGCGCTGAGGATCGCCTGGTTGCGGAAGAGCCGGACGTTCGGGTCGTTCTGCACCGCCGCGACGCGGATCGAGAGCTGCTCGGCGTCGGCGAGCTCGTCCTCGACGCGCCGCGCCTGGAGCCGGAGGCGCTGCAGGTCCGACATCGCGAGCTCGATCTGCAGCGCGACCTGGTACGTCTCGAGGGTCAGCTCCTGCAGCGAGCGGAGCCGCGAGTTCATCGACGGCACGGAGTCGATGCGGAGCCGATCGCACTCGCGCTCGGTGCGCCATCGGCTCGCGCTCAGCTGCGTCTCCTGGATGTCGCGCTCGAGCTCGTTGATCACGCCCTGGAGGACGACGACGGAGCCGTTGCCGATCCCTGCGGTGATGCCCCAGCCGATCGCGAGCGCCGCATTGCCGCTGGGCCCCGACGCGAACCCCAAGATGCCGTGGATCGTCGAGAGCGTGCGGTCGATCGTGCTCTGCGCGAGCTGCATCCCGCGGATCGCGTGCTGCATCGACAGCGTCGTCTCGCCGACGCGGTACTCGAAGTCGGCGATCTCGAGCACGAGGTCGCACTGCTCGTTGACTCGCTCCTGCTCGTCCGCGATGTCCGCGAGGATGTTGTTGTAGCGAGTCTCGAGCGTCTGGCGCTGGAGCGCGAGCTGCTGGATGCGCCCGATCTGCTGGTGGATCTCGCCGTTGCCCACCGCGCCACAGGGATCCTGCATCGCCGAGGTCGCATCGGACCGGAACGCGTGCTCGGCGATCGCCGGATACGTGCGTCCGTCGCGTCCCGCGAAATAGCCGCAGATCGGACCGAGCCGCTCTTCGTACCCGCGCCGCACGCGCACGAGCTCCGCCTGGAATTGCTCGGAGTCGGTGTCGAACGCGCGACTGCTCGCGATCGCCTCGTCCTCCGCGCGTCGCGCCTCGGCGAGGAAGATGTCGGTCGTCCCGAGCACGTCCTCGAACGCATTCGATCCGCGGAATTCCGAGTCGCGCACCGGAATCGGCACGTAGTCCGCCGGATAGCCGAAATACGTCACGTCGTCGGAGAGCGCCTCGTACTCCGCGCGCATCTCCGTGAGCGCGATGCTGTAGCGACGCTGCGCGTCCTCGATCGAACGCACCAGCTGATCGCGGCTCAGCGCCGGGAACCGATCGGCGATCGACGTCATCAGCTGCGCGATCGCGACCGACTCCATGTAGCTCCCGGCGTACGCTCGCTCGAGCACGCCGCGCGCGAGATCCGTGCGATCGAGCGCCTCGTAGCGCTTCGCGATCTCGGAGAGCGCCAGTGCCTTCTGGGCCGCGCCGCGGATGACGCGCTCCATGTACCAGGTGACCGTCTCCGCGCTGACGACGTCGTCCCCGTCCGCGCCGAAGTGCCCGCGCGCGAGCGCTGCCTGCATCACGGGCGCGAGGTGATAGAGCCGGTCGAGCGCGACCTGATAGCTCTGCACGGCCTGGTAGAGCGAGAGCATCTCGAAGCCCGCCACGCCGGTGAGATCGATGCCGTCCGCCTCCAGCTCGGAGCCACGGAACGCGCTTCCGCGCGTCGCCGCCACGTCGAAGCGCGACCGGT
Organism: Sandaracinus amylolyticus; assembly: GCF_000737325.1. NCBI lineage: Bacteria > Pseudomonadati > Myxococcota > Polyangiales > Sandaracinaceae > Sandaracinus > Sandaracinus amylolyticus. Next base: position 2,719,140 of record NZ_CP011125.1, on the reverse strand, counting down.
ACGCGTTGGTCAGCGCTTCGTCGCCGAGGAGGATCATGAGCTCCGCGAACAAGCGCTCGAATCCGTCGGCGAGCAGCGGAATGCCGGTCGAGGTGGTGACCTCCACGGCCCCCAACGCCGTCGACAATGCGGTCCGGACGTCGGTCGTCGCGACGCCGAAGTCGGAGTACGCCGCAGCGAGGCAGTCGATGCGTGCGCGGATCTCTTCGATCTGCGCCGGGTCGTAGCAGAACGGAGTCAGCTCCGACGCCGGGTCACAGATCGCCGGTGCGAACCCCACCGCGCGTCCGTCGCGTGACTGGAAGCGAAGTCGGTAGCGGAATGCTTCTTCGATCGCGGGCTCGATCGGGAGGAAGATCTGAGTCGCGGGATAGAAGCGCTTCCCCGCTCGCAGCTCGTGGCGATCCGCGTTGCAGAAGTCGGTGCCCTCGCAGATCCACGGGACGTCGAAGAGCACGTCGTCGTCGGTCGCACGCCACGACTCGAGCGCCGTGCTGCACGTCCCGCGCGCACCGGTGCGCGCGTCGTATCCCTGCTGGCAAGGCAGCCCCGCGATCATCGCCGGGCTCGGCGCCGACGCGCCGACGAAGGCGAAGTACGTGACACGCGACCCGACGGGACACGCGATCGTGACCGCGGGCGAGCCCGCAGCGCCGGGGCCGCCGTCGATGAGACCGGTGTCCTCGCAGTACGCGTGAACGCGCGCGCGATCGAGCGGCGCGCCCGGCGACGCGGCCATGCCGGTGAGCATCACCGACGTCACGGCCGCGGCGTTGATCGCGGAGAGCGCCTCGCGGCGGCCGGTCGCGAGCTCGACCATCTCGGGCGAGCACGTCAGCCCGAGCTCGGAAGGCGGCGGATCGGGCAGCTCGGGGATCGCACCCGGCTGCAGATCCTCGGGCGCCAGCGGCTCGGGCGAGCGCGCGAGCACCGCGTACCCGAACGCCGACACGGTGTCGCTCGGATCGAGCCACGACTCGCGGCGTTCCTCGAAGAGCACGACGATCCGCTCGCGATCGAGCAGGAAGCCGTCGAGCACGCGCAGCTCGCGCACCGCCGGACGTCCGTCGGGGATCGGGTTCGCGCCCGCGAGCGCCACGTTGCGAGCCGACTCGGCGAAGGGCAGGCGCGTGTCGTGACACTGCGCGTACACGCGCGCGCCGTCGGCCTCGAGCTCGGTGCCCGCGACGAAGCCGGGGACGAGCCACGGTCGCTCCACCACCTCGAGCCCGGCGGGGCACGCGCTGCCCTCGGTCGTGCGCGCGCCGATGACGATCGTGCTCTCGAGCTGCGCCAGGCGCGCGAGGCAGTAGCCCGGAGTGCCGGACCGACAGCGGCTCGGGTCGTCGGCGAAGTCGAGCACCACGCCGGGATCGCCGGGCGCGTGGAGCGTGCCGGAGCTCTCGATGCGGCCCGCCATGCGCAGCGGGCGCCCGGGATCGGCGCGCAGGTTCAGCACCAGCGGGAGCGTGCTGATCGCCGTGGGCACCGGGTTCTCCGCGACGTTCGTGGTGAACGTGCCGAGCCCGTCGCGACCGCCGTCGAAGAGATAACAAGCGGCGTTCGACGAGCCGTGGAGCGCCGCGCACGCCGAGCGCGTCGACGCCCAGCGCCACGACTCGGTGCGCACGCCGGTGAGCATCGCGTCGAGCTCGCGCACGCCACCCGGAACGCGGCCGGCGCGGAATGCGATCCAGCGCTGGAGGAGGGCATTCCGGAGCGCCGGAGGAGCGATGTCGCGATTGTCGCTCTCGAGCCACTCCTGCACACCACGAGCGTCGAAGTTGCCGAAATAGAACATCGACCCTGCCCAGCGCCCGTCGAGCCCGCGGCTCCACGCGAGCGTGATCAGGCGCTCTCCCATCTCGGGGTGCGAGATGCGGAGGAGCCCCTCCCAGCGCGCCCACCCCGCCGGCGGCGCGGCGTTCCGCACCTCGAGGAAGGGGCAGTCGTCGCACTCGCCGGGCTCGACGTGCGCCTCGAGATCCCCGGCGACCGCGCTCTCGGCACCATAGCGGAGCTCGAGCCAGCGCAGCGGCGCGGGCGCGTCCGCGGGGCGATCGAGCTCGCGGCGGTCGGCCAGCTCCACCTCGGCGCCGGTCTCGTCGTACGCGGTGTGGGCGATTCGCTCGATCCGGAACGTCTCGCGCGAGTGGCTCTCGTGGGTGAGTCGGACGAGCCCGGCGCCGTCGCCGAGGAGCATCGTCTGGGCGCTCAGGGTGAAGCCCGCCTCGGGACCGCGGTCGGGCACGTCGGCACCGTCCTCGTCGCCGACTGGCATGCACACGCCCGAGCGGCCGTCCTGCGAATCGCAGAACGTGCCAGTCGGACAGGCGTCCTCCGGCATCGCATTGCGCGCGCACGGCGCGCGACAGGCGTGCATGTGGCAGACGAAGCCGATCCCGCACTCCACGTCGGCGTCACACTGCGCGACGCACGATCCGCCGAGACAGCGCTGGAATTCCGGGCACTGCGCGTCCTCGGCGCAGGTGCGCGGCGATTCACCCGCGACGAGGCACTGCCCGTCGACGCACTCGCGACCATCGATGCATCCCTCGAGCAGTCCGTCCGCGCCGCAGCGACGAACGGTCCCGTCGGTCTCGACGAGATCGTCGCGGCACGTCGAATAGCAGCGAGGCTCGTCCGGCCGAGTGTCGGAGAGCGGGAGACATCGGCCCGCCGACAGGACGAGCCCTTCGTTGCAGGCTCCGCCCGCGAGGGGATCGCACCCCTGGCTGCCGAGCGAGCACGGCACGCAGGTGCCCGTGATCGGCTCGCAGCGGCTCTGGGCGCGGCACAGACCCGACGCGGGGCAGTCGCCGCCCGGCCAGCCGCTGTCGTCGACGCAAGTGCCGCCTCCGAGGCTCCGATCGCAATAGAGCCCGGGGCCGCACGTGCCGGCGAGACACTCGCACCCCATGTCGCCCGCGCTGCACTCGGTGCCGCGACAGACACCCTCGCGGCACTCCAATGCATCTCCGTCGCACTCGGCGCTTGCGCGACAGACACACGCCATCGATCCCGGCGCGCAGTCCGCGGGCAGACAGGCGCCCTCGATGCACATCAGCGGATCGCCGGCGGAGTCGACTCCGCAGCGATCGCCGCGCGCGCACTCGCAGCCGAGCGTGCCCCGCTCGCACGCGCCTGCGTCGTCCGTGGGAGGAGCGCCGCCTTCGCCGTCACAACCAGCGACGAGGAGCGCGCCGAAGAGAAGCAGAGCCGAGATGCGCGAGTGCATGGGTGACCTCCGTCGAGTGCGTCTCAGCCGCCGATCCGAACGTCGCCGGTGACCTCGCGGCCCGCTGCGTCGACGCACCACGCTCGACCGATCGAGCCGAGGTCTCCATCGCCGAGGATCTCGAGCGACACGGCGCGGCCGGGCATCGCGCCCTCGCCGCTCGCCGCGAACGACACCGAGGTCCGCGGCTCCTCACGGACGTGCGCGCCGATCACTCCGTCCGCGAAGCGCACGCCCGAGACCTCGGCCGCGCCATCGAGCAGGAGCACCTCGCAGGCCGCCGCTCCCGAGGGCACGTCGAGGCCGACGAGGCGCGGCGCGCGGCACGTGCCGTCGCTGCAGACGAGTCCGTCGTCGCAGCGGTCCGGGCTGACGCAGCGGCAGTCCTCCGCGCCTGGCGCGCACTCGCCCGGCCCGCTCTCGCAGCCGGCGAGCAACAGACCCAGACCGAACGCGGCGCGAACGACGATGCGGGCGATGGAGCCGTGATGAACCGTCATGGACTCGTCCCTCCGCGCTGCCGTGGAGCGACGAACGTGCCGCGCGCGTCGCCGCGCTCGGCGCGGGAGGTGACGAAGGTTCGACGCGTCGACGTCCCGACGCGCGACGAGCCGCGGACGCGACGGGCGCGAGGCGCCAGAACGACGAAACGCGAGCGCGCGGGATCGCCGCGGGCTCGCGTCTCGTGATCACCGGCGCAGAACGTCAGGGCACGTCGTACGCCTCGTGCGTTCCACCGGTCTCGCTGCTGCTCCCGCGCGTGACGTAGCCGGCGAGGCTCCTCAGCGTCTGCGGTGCGCGGATCGCCTTGATCACCATCTGTCCGACGACGCCGACGCCGAGGATCGTGTAGTTGTACGCGTCGTGCTGGAAGTGATCCTCGGGGTCGGTCGAGAACGCGTGCGTCAGCCCCGACGACACGAGATTGCCAGTCGCGTAGAGGACCATGTCGCGCGTCATGTCCGACGCGGAATTCAGGACCATCGTCCCGACCGAGTCGCCCTGCTCGCCGCGCGCGCCGGTCACCGCCCACAGGATCCCCATCGCGCCGCCGAGCGCGATCTGCACGCCGCCACCCGTCGTCTCTCGCGCGCCCGTCGAGCTCGTCAGCATGTCGATGCCATTGTGGACGGTCGTCATCGCGTTCCATCCCGACACGAGCCCGAGCACCGTCGCCGCCTTGTTGCCCAGATAATTCGCGATGTGGCCGCCGATCCCGCGGGGACCGTCGGAGCTCGGCTGCTGGGTCGACGTCGAGGTCGCTCCTTGCGTCGTCTCGTTGCCTTCCATCAGACCGGTCGGGTCGGTCGAGACCAGCGGATTGGCACCCACGTAGCCGTAGCGCGCGGTCGCCTCGAGCGGCCGATCCTCGCCGAGCTCTTCGAACGCGGGATCGGCGCTGATCCAACGCGCCGAGTACGGATCCAGATAGCGCCACTCGAAGCAGAGCAATCCAGTGCTCGAGTCTCGCTCCTGGCCAGTGAACGATCGCTCGTCGACGAATCCGCGCTCGGTCTGCGTCTCGCCGAACGGATAGAGCCGGCGAAGCCCGACGATCTCGCCGTCGCGGGTCGCACCGACGACGCTGCCGACGTCGTCGTGGAACAGCTGCACCGGGGCCGGCGCAGCCTCGTGGAGGACGCGACGCGCCGACGCGTGGAGCAGGGCTACGCGCGACGGGCGATCGTCCTCGTACGAGCGCAGCGCATCCGCGGCGGAGATCGATTCGTCGCCGTCGTGATCCCGATAGAGCACGGGCCCCAGCGTGGTCGATTGGGCGCGAGAGACACGATCGCGACCGAGGCGCGCATACGCCCGTGCGACTCCGTCGCGCACCTCGAAGTCCCGCCCGAGATAGATCGTCAGAGATCCGTCCTCGAGCTTCGCGACGCGCTGTTGATCCGCGCCATACGCGAACACGCCGCGGGCTCTCCCGCGCTCGGTCGCGCGGACGAGCCGGCCGAGGAAGTCCCACTCGAGCTCCACGTGGCCGCGTGCGATCAGGTGCCCCGCTTCGTCGTGCGACTGCGCGAGCGTCCCGAGCTCCGTCGCGATCGACGGTCGCGCGGGATCGTGGACGTACTCGCCGACGTGCGCCCGGCTCACCTCGCCGAGACTGCTCGTCGTCGAAGTGACGTTGTCGAGGAGGTCGTGCCCGAACGAGAGACCTTCTTCGATGTCGGGATCGCGGGTGATCGTCGCAGCGACGAGACGGTCGAGCGAGTCGTGGCGATAGCGGCGCGACTCGGGTCGCATCCCCCCGCGCTCCACGATCTCCTCGACCTGCCCGTGTCGGTCCCGTCGAACCACGTAGTCCTGCAGCGGCTCGCCCGAGCGGGCGAGGCTGGCGCGCGACACCTCGCGCATCAGCGCGTCGTAGGAGACGACGTCCTCGGCGCCGTCTGCTCGGACCACGCGACGAGGCATGCCGCGCTCGTCGTGCTCGACGCGATCGATCACACCCTCGATCGCGACGATCCGGTCCCCGCCGTCGTACGTGCGGCGAACCTCGCGTCCGTCGGGATGGCGCGTCGCGACGACGCGATCGGCTCCGTCGAACGTCTCGACCAGCTCGAGCATCGCGCTCCCGAGACGCCGCTGCTGTCGCACCAGACGCCCACGCGCGTCGTATCCATAACGATCGAGCCCGGCGCGTTCCGTCGCGAGCGCCGCCGCGATCTCGTCCGGCAGTGGATACGCCGTCTCCACGAGCTGCCCCTCGGCGTGAGCGCACGCGCGACGATCGCAGTCGGGCGCGAAGTCGTATCGGAACGCGATGTGCGAGTCCGAGGGCGAGTCCTCGCGATAGCGGGCGACCGGTCGATTGGCACCATCGAACTCGCTGCGCGTCGTGATGCCACGCGCATCGGTGCGCGCGACGACGTTCCCCGCCGCGTCGTGTTCGAGGAGGACGACACCGGTGCTCGGATCTTCGATGCGCACCACGCGCCCGGCGAGATCGCGCGCTTGCTGCTTCGTGCTCCCGAGCGCATCCACGTAGCCCGCGAGGTGCCCACGACCGTCGTAGAAGAGTCGCGTCGTCGAGCGTGTGTCTCCGGCGTCGGTGCGGAGGACTCGCTCGAGCACGACCGTGCGTCCGAGACCATCGGATCGCACGACGTCGGGCGTGCCGGCGTGGGCGCTCTCCTCGTCCGTGTCGTTCTCGTCGTAGGTCCGCTGCCAGAGCGGCCCGTGCTCGACGTGGATCTCGGACGCGACCCCGCCGTGCTCGTCGGCGTCGGGCATGACGCGACGGATCTCGCGCTGCGCACCGTCGTACTGGAGGTCGACGTGCCGGACGTCGCTGGGAGGGCGCGCGGCGCAGTCGCCGCTCGGCGCACGATGCGGTTGATGGATCCGGACTCGCGCGCCAGCGCGGTTGTGCTCGACGAAGCCGCTCGCGAGCCAATCGCCCGACTCGAGCTGCGTGAGCTCCTGGACGATCTGCCCGCGACCATCGACACATCGAACGCGCTGGATGTCGGCTGCCGCGCCGGGGGCGCTCCTCCGGCGGATCACGATTCGACTCACGGGCGAGCCGAGCTCCCAGCTCACTTCCATCGAGGGCGCGTCGAGGGTGTCTCCCGGCCGCGCGAGCGCCCGGAGACGTCCGAACTCGTCATAGCCGTAGTGCGTCGCGTTGCGCGCCGAGAGGGCCTCACCGAGCCCCTCGATCATCCACGCGCTCGACTCGACGACGAGGTCGAACGCCGGCTCGTAGCCGTACTCGCGGCGCAATCGATAGGGCCGTCCTTCCGGCGTGCTGAGCAGCACGTCGGTGCGCACCACGCGCAGTCCATCGGCGTCCATGACGTACTCGCGGCGATGTCCCGTCATGTCGTCGGGATCGCCGAGCGGGTCGAGCGTGGCAATCACGTTGCCGTGCGCGTCGAGCGCGTTGCGCTCGGTCTGGATCTCCTCGGTCTCGCTCACGCGCTGGGTCTTGCGCGTGACGCGCCCCGCGGTGAGCCGACCGAGCGGAAGGCCCTCGAAGTCCGGACCGTCGTAGTACGTGTGCTCCTCGCTCGCCGCGCCGCCCGGCACCGCGTACACGCGATGGGTGTGCGCCATGCCGAGGATCCAGTGATCATCGGTATTGCGCCCCGGCTCGACATAGGCGCTTTCGTCGTAGCGCTCGTCACCGAGGCACTCCGCGCCACACGCGCCGCCGTACTGATCGGCGCTCAGGGCCAAATCACACGGCGCGCACGCGCTCGACATCTCCGGCGGGCCCATGTGCACCACGCCGTGCTCGATGCGCAGCGTCGGATGCCCGTATCCGTCGTACTGCGTCTCGGTGCGTACCGTCGCCCACTCCTCGGGCGCCGCGCCTTCCTGGTGAATCGTCGAGACCTCGGTCTCGCACACGTGCCGCACCGGAAAGCGCAGCCCGCTCGTCGGCACACCCGCGACCTCGCAGTCGCCGTACACGTGCCGCTCCTCACGCAGCGGCCGAGTCTCCTCGCCCGAGAAGATCGCAGTCCGCAGCGTCAGTCCCGCGCGATACGGATCCTCCGCGCCGACGTCGAACTCCTGCACCGTGAGCGCGGGCTCCTGGCTGTCGCGCGACATGTCCGCATGCACGCGCGTCTCGACCTCCGCGTAACCGCGGAACGTCTTCTCGACTCCGTCGTAGAAGCCGTCGCGATAGACGTAACTGACCACCTCGTGAAGGCCGGATCCGTCGTCGCCGCCGGTCAGCGTCACCCACGTATCGGTCTCATCGACGACCGCCATCGGGTGCGGCAGCGGATGGGCCCACTCGCGATCGCCCGCCTCGCGCTGCGCAGCCTGCTGCGCCACCGACGTCCCGTACTCGATCGCGTGCACCATCCCGATGCCGTTCTCCAGACGGCTCATCAGGTTCGGGCGCACCGGGAAGAGCTCGAGATACCGCACCTGACCGCTGCTCTCGACCCACACCACGTCGCGTGAGCCACTGCCGTTCATGTCGGCGAACAGCACCGTGGTCTCGTTGGTGCGCGTCGGGATCGGCACCGCGCTCGAGCTGCGCATCTCCATGAACGCGCTCATCTCGCCGAGATTTCGATTCAGCGCGTAGCGCACCGTGTTGCCCTGCACGAGCACCACGTCGTCGCGCCCATCGCCGTTCAGATCTTCCAGCTGCGCGTCGAGCACCTCGCTGTCCGACGCGAAGCTCACGCCCGTCACGTCCTGCCAGTCCGCCCAGTGACCCCAGCCGAGGTTCAATCGCCAGCGCAGTCCAATCCGGCGCACCTCGACCACGTCGAGCAATCCGTCGCCGTTCATGTCCGCCAGGTGCGACGGATCGCCCTGGTCGAACACCACACCCGGTGCCTCGACACGGTCGAAGTCCACGAACCCACTCGGCGTGTTCAGCCACGCCACCGCCGTCGTCGCGCTCTGCGTCCGCAGCACGTCGATGCGGCGGTCCCCGTTCAGATCGATGAACCGCGTATGGAGCGGCGTGTTGTCGCTCGCACCGTCGCTCGTGTCGTCCTGGAACGAGAAGTCGACACTGCCCATCGTCTCCGACGCGCCACACGCGCTCCAGTCGCCCGTCGCGCGATTGCACAGCATCTGCCGCGTCGACGCGTTCGTCAGATCCGCGAACCCGTCGCCATTGACGTCCAGGATCTGCACCGACGGCACGTGGAACTGGAACCCGCTCGACTGCGTCGCGCTCATCACCGGCGCGGAGCCGAACCGCGCCGCACCGTCGGTCCCGAGCTCGTTCAGATAGAAGCGATGACGGCTGAGCGAGCTGTCCACCAAGTCCGGCAGCGCATCGCCGTTGATGTCGACGAGCGTCGCCTGGCCCGATCGGATCCCGCCCGCCGCGTCGATGGTCCCCATCTCGACGAGGTACGGCTGATCACACCGCGCCGCGCCGCACATCGCGCCGAGCGAGCGCGAGTACTCGAACGAGTGCACGACCGGATAGACGCTGCCGTCCCGCCCGATGCGCTCGACCTGCGCCAGGCGCGACAGACCGCCGCTCGTCGCCTCGGGCTCGTAGGTGAGGCGATACCCACGGATGACCTCGCCGTGCGAGCGCACGCTGACGTAGCGAAGCCGCTGCGAGGTGATCTCCTCCCATCCCGGGCTCGCGTCGCTCATCGGGTCCGGGCGATCCTCGTACGCGAGCTCGACCTCGTAGGACGGGGTCGAGCCCTGGTACGCCCACGCGACGCGCGTCAGCAGCGGAGTCCCGCTCGACGCGTCGTACGAGTAGCGCGTGTGGTGATCGAACCGATCGACCACCTCGACGAGCATGTATCGATACGCGCGCCCGCTCTGCTCGAGCCGGGCCGACGGCACGAGCGTGCCAGTCGCGGTCGCACCGAAATAGCCGATTCGCCCGTCGGGCCACTCCGCGGTCCAATAGCCCGCCGCGCCACTGCCCACGTTGCGCCACGTGTAGCGCACGAACTCGCGCTCGAACCGCGCGCGGTACACCGCGCTCCCGCCCGAGCTCGACACCCGCACGAGCTGCTCACCGCCGTTCGCGACGAACTCGTCGTCCGCCACGTACCGCGGCAGCCCGCGCAGCGTGTTCCGCTCGATGCTCGGAACGCTCAGCGACCATCCGATCCCGACCGTCGAGACGCCCGCGGCCGACCCGTATCGGAGCCCCAGCGCCGGCGCCATGCCCGGGTGACCCGCAGGAAGCTCGATGTCCACCGAGTAGCTCATCGAGCCCATGTTCGGATCGACTTCGACGTTGTCCCCGATGCCGTCGATCGACCCCGGGCCATCCGGCAGAGACACACGGTCGTCGCTCACGCCGGTCTGCGCGGACGCGACGGGGACCGCCGCAAGCGAGACGATGAAGCCGAAGGCGGCAAGAGCAGCGCGCTGGCATCGATCCAGGTGTTCCATGCGTTCGCCCTCGTGGCTGCTCTTGCCGCGGACTCGATCACGGAAGCCCGACTTCCTCGCTCGAATCGAGCTCTTCCTGGCTCTCGCTGAACATGTATCCGCTCATGCTACTGCCGCGACTGCCGGTGCTGACGTCGCTACCGGAGCGCGAACGCGGCAGGTCGACGACCACGTCGAGAGACGACCGCTGCGAGGAGATGACCGGACCAGAGGACTGGCTCTGATCAGCTCCCAGCTGTTGTTCGATCCCCTCGAGGCGCTTGTCGATCGCCTCCAGCTGGGTCAGGACCGGATCCTTCCCTTGAGTCATGTACGCAGTGACGGCGGACGCGATGGTCAGGACGGCGCCACCGATCGCATAGCCCACCGAGACGCCCATCTCGTGCGCGCTCACGACCGCTTCGTCGCTGTCACCCCGGTTCTCGTGGAAGGTCGCGTCGTGCCCCTTCTCGACTGCATAGGTCGAGTTGATCGTGGTGAAGACCACCCCCACCGCCGTCAGGAACTGGAAGGTGCGATAGACGACCTGCCGAGTGCTCTCCTTCATGAGCCCGGACGGGTCGACTCGATCGATCGGGCTCCCCCCGACGTACGCGAACCGCGCGACGGTTTCCGACAGGTCATCGGGCGAGCCGACACGGTCGACCGCGAGTTGCTCGAACGCCGGATCCGCGCTCGCCCACCGACCGGTGGTCGGGTCGAGATACCTCCACTCGAACGCGAGTAGTCCAGTGCTCGAGTCGAGCTCCTGTCCCGAGAAGCCTCGCTCGTCGACGAAGCCGTCCTGCGCGAGCGTCTGGCCGAACGGATAGTAGCGACGACGTCCGACGACCCCACCCTCTCGCGTCGCTGCGATCAAGCTGCCGAGGTGGTCCGAGTACAGGTGGACGGGTGCCGGGCTCTCGTCGTGTAGCGCTCGACGCGCGCTCGCCCGCAGGATTGCCCTACGCAGGTCGGAAGATCCCCCGTGGTCGACGAGAGCGTCGCCGGCGCGGATCTCGGAGTCGCCGTCGGGATCACCGTAGAGCGCCGCCGCGAGCGCCGTCGACTGAGCTCGCGCGAGGCGATTTCGCTCGAACCGCGGATAAACGCGACTCACGCCGTCGCGAATCTCGAAGTCGGAGCCGACGTAGAGGGTGAGCGAACCGTCCTCGAGCTTCGCAACTCGAGTCTGGTCAGGGCCGTACACGAACACGCCGCGCACCTCACCTTCATGCGAGGCGCTCGTCAGGCGGCCGAGGAAGTCCCACTCCAGATCCACGCCGTCTCGGCGGACGAGGAACCCTGCCGCATCGTGCGCATACGTCACGCCGCCTGCCCCAACCAACACCGCCGGCCGGCTGCTGTCGTAGTCGTACTCGCCAACGTGCACCCGGCTCGCGGCACCGAGGCTGCTCGTCATGCCGACGATGTTGTCGAGCTCGTCGTGGCGGTGCTCGACCCGCTCCTCGCGATCGCTTCCGACACCCATGACGGTCTCGGTGAGTCGATAGAGCGAGTCATATCCGAAGGTGCTCGAGCCACTCGGTGCACCCGCCGGTCGGCTGGAACCATCCATGATCGCATCGATCAGGCCGTGCCGGTCGCGGGTGTACGACGCGTCGTGGAGGAGCGTTCCGTCACCCGCGACGCTCGCATGCGACGCGAGCCGAGTGAGCACGTCGTACTGGAGGGTCTCTTCGCCGCCATCCGCTCGGATGATGCGGGACGGCAGCCCCCGTTCGTCGTACTCGATGCGTTCCGCGATCCCATCGATGGCCGTGAGTCGACTCGCGCCGTCGTACGTCCGGCTCACGACCTGCCCGTCGGGGTATCGCGTGGACTGAACGCGATCCGCGCCATCGAGCACGTCCTCCACGGGAAGCACCAGGAGCCCTAGACGACGAGTGAGCCGCGTTCGACGACCGCGGCTGTCCCGCGCGATGCGGTCGACGCCGACCTCTTCGCCACCCAGAACCGCCACGAGCGCCGCAGGCAGCGGATAACGCGACTCCACCACCTCGCCTTCGGCATGCGTGCATTCGCCTGCATCGCATCCCAGGGCGAAGTCGTACCGCAGTGTGACGAGACTGTTCGCTGGATTGCTCTCGTCGTGGCGTGCGGTCGGTCGATTCGCACCGTCGTACTCGGTCCGCGCCACCACCCCGCGCGCATCGGTACGCGCCACCACGTTTCCTGCGGCGTCGTAGGACTGAAGGGTCGTGCCGCTGTTCGGGTCATCGACCTGTGTCACGCGGCCGAGGAGATCGTGCGACTGACGCCGCGTGTGCCCCGCCGGGTCGATGATTCCGGCGAGGTGTCCGCGACCGTCGTAGAACAGGCGGGTCGAGAGACTCTGCAGTGCCCCGCTCTCGACGCGCAGCGTGCGTTCGCTCGCGACCACGCGCTCGAGTCCGTCGAACGTGGTCACGCCAGGCGTGCCCGTGTACGGACTCTCATCGTCGGTGTCGTTCTCGTCGTACACGAGCTCGACGAGCGGCCGATGCTCGACGCGAGTCTCGGAGGCGTTGCCGTACATCGCCGCGTCGGGCATCCGGCGGCGGATCTCGCGCCGGGCACCGTCATAGAGAACGTCGACGTGCTCGACGCCCGCGGGCGGCGCGATCGCACAATCCCCCGTCGCGAGCGTGTACGGCTGATAGATGCGGACTTCGGCGCCGGTCCTGTTGTACTCGGTGAATCCGGTCGCGAGCCACTCGCCGTCCCGGACTCGACCGAACTCCTGGTAGGTCCGGCCACGGCCGTCGACGCACGTCACGGCGTGGAGGTCGGGTGCTGCGCCGCTGACCGTGCGGCGGCGCGCGACGATGCGGCTGACGGGATCTCCCAGCTCCCAGCTCACTTCCATCGTCGGCGCGTCGAGCGTGTCGCCGGGACGTACGAGCGCAACGAGACGCCCGAATGCGTCGTATTGGAAGTAGCTGGAGTTCCGTGCCGATTCCACGGGAGCGCCATCGAGCATCCAGCCGGTCGCTTCGACGATCTTGTCGAACGCGGGCTCGTACGCGTACTCGCGGCGAAGTCGATAGGGCAGTCCTTCCGGGCTGGAGAGCAGGATGTCCGTGCGCACCACGCGCAGTCCATCGGCGTCCATGACGTGCTCGCGGCGATGTCCCGTCCTGTCGTCGGGATCGCCGAGCGGGTCGAGCGTGGCAATCACGTTGCCGTGCGCGTCGAGCGCGTTGCGCTCGGTCTGGATCTCCTCGGTCTCGCTCACGCGCTGGGTCTTGCGCGTGACGCGCCCCGCGGTGAGCCGACCGAGCGGAAGGCCCTCGAAGTCACGACCGTCGTAGTACGTGTGCTCCTCGCTCGCCGCGCCGCCCGGCACTGCGTACACGCGATGGGTGTGCACCATGCCGACGATCCAGTGATCATCGGTATTGCGCCCCGGCTCGACATAGGCGCTTTCGTCGTAGCGCTCGTCACCGAGGCACTCCGCGCCACACGCGCCCGCGTATTGGTCGTCGCTCAGCGCGAGGTCACACGGCGCGCACGCACTCGACATCTCGGGCGGGCCCATGTGCACCACGCCGTGCTCGATGCGCAGCGTCGGATGTCCGTATCCGTCGTACTGCGTCTCGGTGCGTACCGTCGCCCACTCCTCGGGCGGCGCGCCTTCCTGGTGAATCGTCGAGACCTCGGTCTCGCAGACGTGGCGCACCGGGAAGCGCAGCCCGCTCGTCGGCACATCCGCGACCTCGCAGTCGCCGTACACGTGCCGCTCCTCACGCAGCGGCCGAGTCTCCTCGCCCGAGAAGATCGCAGTCCGCAGCGTCAGTCCCGCGCGATACGGATCCTCCGCGCCCACGTCGAACTCCTGCACCGTGAGCGCGGGCTCCTGACTGTCGCGCGACATGTCCGCATGCACGCGCGTCTCGACCTCGGCATATCCGCGGAACGTCTTCTCGACTCCGTCGTAGAAGCCGTCGCGATAGACGTAACTGACCACCTCGTGAAGGCCCGCGCCGTCGTCTCCGCCGGTCAGCGTCACCCACGTATCGGTCTCATCGACGACCGCCATCGGGTGCGGCAGCGGATGTGCCCAGTCGCGATCGCCCGCTTCGCGCTGCGCAGCCTGCTGCGCCACCGACGTCCCGTACTCGATCGCGTGCACCATCCCGATGCCGTTCTCCAGACGGCTCATCAGGTTCGGGCGCACCGGGAAGAGCTCGAGATACCGCACCTGACCGCTGCTCTCGACCCACACCACGTCGCGTGAGCCACTGCCGTTCATGTCGGCGAACAGCACCGTGGTCTCGTTGGTGCGCGTCGGGATCGGCACCGCGCTCGAGCTGCGCATCTCCATGAACGCGCTCATCTCGCCGAGATTTCGATTCAGCGCGTAGCGCACCGTGTTGCCCTGCACGAGCACCACGTCGTCGCGCCCATCGCCGTTCAGATCCTCCAGCTGCGCGTCGAGCACCTCGCTGTCCGACGCGAAGCTCACGCCCGTCACGTCCTGCCAGTCCGCCCAATGGCCCCATCCCAGGTTCAATCGCCAGCGCAGTCCAATCCGGCGCACCTCGACCACGTCGAGCAATCCGTCGCCGTTCATGTCCGCCAGGTGCGACGGATCGCCCTGGTCGAACACCACCCCCGGTGCCTCCACACCGTCGAAGTCCACGAACCCACTCGGCGTGTTCAGCCACGCCACCGCCGTCGTCGCGCTCTGCGTCCGCAGCACGTCGATGCGGCGGTCCCCGTTCAGATCGATGAACCGCGTGTTGAGCGGCGTGTTGTCGCTCGCCCCATCGCTCGTGTCGTCCTGGAACGAGAAGTCGACACTGCCCATCGTCTCCGACGCGCCACACGCGCTCCAGTCGCCCGTCGCGCGATTGCACAGCATCTGCCGCGTCGACGCGTTCGTCAGATCCGCGAAGCCGTCGCCATTGACGTCCAGGACCTGCACCGACGGCACGTGGAACTGGAACCCGCTCGACTGCGTCGCGCTCATCACCGGCGCCGACGCGAACCGCGCCGCACCGTCGGTCCCGAGCTCGTTCAGATAGAAGCGATGACGGCTGAGCGAGCTGTCCACCAAGTCCGGCAGCGCATCGCCGTTGATGTCGACGAGCGTCGCCTGGCCCGAGCGGATCCCGCCCGCCGCGTCGATGGTCCCCATCTCGACGAGGTAGGGCTGATCACACCGCGCCGCGCCGCACATCGCGCCGAGCGAGCGCGAGTACTCGAACGAGTGCACGACCGGATAGACGCTGCCGTCCCGCCCGATGCGCTCGACCTGCGCCAGGCGCGACAGACCGCCGCTCGTGGCCTCCGCCTCATACGTGAGCCGATATCCGCGGATGACCTCGCCGTGCGAGCGCACGCTGACGTAGCGAAGCCGCTGCGAGGTGATCTCCTCCCATCCCGGGCTCGCGTCGCTCATCGGGTCCGGGCGATCCTCGTACGCGAGCTCGACCTCGTAGGACGGGGTCGAGCCCTGGTACGCCCACGCGACGCGCGTCAGCAGCGGAGTCCCGCTCGACGCGTCGTACGAGTAGCGCGTGTGGTGATCGAACCGATCGACCACCTCGACGAGCATGTATCGGTACGCGCGCCCACTCTGCTCGAGCCTCGACGAGGGAACGAGCGTGCCAGTCGCGGTCGCGCCGAAGTACCCCACTCGGCCGTCGGGCCACTCGGCGGTCCAATAGCCCGCTGCGCCACTTCCGACGTTGCGCCACGTGTAGCGCACGAATCCGCGCTCGAACCGCGCGCGATAGACGGCATTGCCGCCCGAGCTCGACACCCGCACGAGCTGCTCACCGCCGTTCGCGACGAACTCGTCGTCCGCCACGTAGCGAGGCAGACCGCGCAGCGTGTTCCGCTCGATGCTCGGAACGCTCAGCGACCATCCGATCCCGACCGTCGAGACGCCCGCGGCGGACCCGTATCGGAGCCCCAGCGCCGGAGCCATCCCCGGGTGTCCCGCCGGCAGCTCGATGTCCACCGAGTAGCTCATCGAGCCCATGTTCGGATCGACTTCGACGTTGTCCCCGATGCCGTCGATCGACCCCGGGCCATCCGGCAGAGACACACGGTCGTCGCTCACGCCGGTCTGCGCGGACGCGACGGGGACCGAGAACGTCGTCGCGAGCGCGGCGCTGACCAGCACGCGGGCGACACGATGTTTCGTCGACACGGAGCACCTCCCGGCGTCCACGAGTGCGATGCGCGTGCCTCGACTCTCACCGCGCGAATCCGCCGCAGCGGCGCACACGCGACGAAGCCTCGACGCGTCGAACCTTCGACACGCGTCGAAGCTCGAACGCGCGCGCCCGTCTGGCGTACTCTCGTCGCGCAGTGTCCCCGCACCGTTCCTTCGAGGACCACGCGCGAGAGAGCTCGGTCCGCTACGCGACGCAGCTCGGTCTCGTGATGATGGTCGCCGCGATCGTCTGGTGGCCGATCGATCTCCTGCTCTTCGACGATCGACAGGTGCTCCGCGCCTTCGCGCTCTGGCGCACCGGCACGATCCTCGTGACGGGCCTCGGCATCGCGGTGCTGCGCGCGCTGCCGCGCGGCTCGCGCGCCGTGCACGGCGTGATCATCACCGCGATGTGCCTCGACGCCGCGATCGTCGGCTATTCGGGCTCGATCAGCGGCACGCTCGGCGAGCGCTACTACGAGGTCTCCACGATCCTCCCGCTCTCGTCGATCGCGCTCCTCGTGGCGTGGCCGCTGCGTGTGCTGACGACCGCGGTCGTGACCACCGCGTACGTCGCGCCGCTCCTCGTGTCGGGCGTGGTGCCGTGGGAGCCCAGCCTGATCGCCGGACAGGTCAGCCTCGTCGTGTTCACGTCGATCGTGAGCGTCGTCTTCGGCGAGACGCACCATCGCCTCGCGCGGCAGAGCCACGCGCAGCAGCTCGCGCTCGATCAGCGCTCGCGTGAGCTCGAGGAGATCGATCGCCTCAAGAACGACTTCTTCGCCAACGTGAGCCACGAGCTGCGCACGCCGCTCACGCTGATCCTCGGCATGCTGCGCGAGCTGCGCGAGGACGACGACGAAGGCACGCGCGCGCGCGTCGACACCGCCGAGCGCAACGCGGCGCGCCTGCTCGTCATGATCGACGAGCTGCTCGAGCTCGCGCGCTTCACCAGCGGGCGCGCCGAGCCGCGCAAGCGCACCGTCGACGTCGCGTCGCTGGTGCGCGAGGTCAGCGCGAATTTCCGCGCCTCCGATCGCAGCGGCGTCACGCTCGCGGGCTGCGACGCCCCGATCCTCGCGCAGGTCGACGCGCGGCAGCTCCGCACCGCGCTGCACAACCTGCTCTCGAACGCGCACAAGTTCACCGACCCCGCGACGCGACGCATCGAGGTCGCCGTGCGTCGCGCCGGCGCGCACGTCGAGATCGCGGTGACCGACAACGGGATCGGCATCCCGAGCTCGGCGCGCGACCGCCTGTTCGAGCGCTTCTTCCAGGTCGACGCCGGGCGCGGGCGATCGCGCGGCGGCGCCGGGATCGGGCTCGCGCTCGTGCACGACATCGCGACCGCGCACGGCGGCGACGTGCGGCTCGAGAGCGAGCTGGGACGCGGCAGCGTGTTCACCCTCTCGCTGCCGATCGGCGCACCGAGCACCGGCGACGACGAGCGCGCGACCCTCGACCACGACGAGCTCGCCGCGCTGCACCGCCTCGCGACCGCCGCGCCCGTCCCGCCGCCGCGCGCCGAGATCTCGGAGATTGGCGAGACCATCGTCGTCGCCGAGGACGACCCCGAGCTCCGCGCGTACCTCGTGCGACTGCTCGGAGGCCGCTATCGCGTGATCGAGACCTCGAACGGGCGCGAGGCGCTCGACGCCGTCGCGCACGTCGCGCCCGCGCTGATCGTGACCGACGCGATGATGCCGGGAACGAGCGGGTTCGACCTCGCGCGCGCGCTGCGCGGCAGGCCCGAGACCGCGCGCATCCCGGTGCTCTTCCTCACCGCGCGCACGGGCGGCGCGGCGCGCGTCGAGGCCTACGAAGCGGGCGCGGACGACTTCCTCAACAAGCCGTTCGAGCCCGGCGAGCTCCTCGCGCGCGTCCGCAACCTCCTCGAGCTGCGCGCGTTCGAGCGCGAGCTCGCCGAGACCAACGAGCGCCTCGAGCACAAGGTCCGCGAGCGCACCGTCGAGCTGCGCGAGCTCGCGCGTCACCTCGAGCGCAGCCGCGAGGACGAGCGCCGCCGCATCGCGCGTGATCTCCACGACGAGACCGGTCAGCTGCTCACCGCGATGCGGATGGAGCTCGATCTCGCGCGCAGCGGCGAGGGCTCGCTCGCCTCGAGCCTCGAGCGGATGAACGACGTGCTCGATCAGGCGTTCGACGCGACGCGCGCCCTCGTCGGCGAGCTGCGCCCGCGGATCCTCGACGATCTCGGGCTCGGCCCCGCGATCGAGTGGTACGTGCCGCGCTTCGCGACGCGCTCGGGGCTGCGCTGCGAGCTCGTCGTCGAGCCGCGCGAGCTCGTGGCCTCGCCCGAGATCTCGACCGCGGCGTTCCGCATCGTGCAGGAGAGCCTCACGAACGTCGCGCGCCACGCCGCCGCGAAGAGCGTGCGCGTGCGGCTCGCGAAGCAGCGGGACGTGCTCGCGCTCGAGATCGCCGACGACGGGCGCGGCTTCGATCCCAGCGCGGCGCGCGCAGGCTACGGCCTCCTCGGGATGCGCGAGCGCGTCCTCGCGCACGACGGATCGCTCGACGTCGACAGCGCGCCGGGCCGAGGCACGCGCGTGCGGGTGACGCTCCCGATCGGCACTTCGCGGCGGCCAGTCCGCGAACCGGAAGACACTCTCGCACTCGGCGCGCCCCCGCGCGCCGGGGATGGGCTCCGATGACGACGATGATCCGTGTGTTCGTGGTCGACGACCACGCCGTCGTGCGCGAGGGGATCAAGCGCATCGTGCAGACCGCGCCCGACATGATGCTCGTCGGCGAGGCGGGCGACGGCGACGAGGTCCTCGCGCGCGCCGAGCACGAGTCGTGGGACGTGCTCGTGCTCGACCTCTCGCTGCCCGGCCGCAGCGGGCTCGACGTGCTCACGCGCATCAAGCAGCGCCGGCCGCAGACCAAGGTCGTCATCCTGACGATGCACGCCGAGGATCAGTACGCGCTGCGCGTCTTGCGCGCGGGCGCCGACGGCTACCTCACGAAGGGCCGATCCTCGCAGGAGCTGCTCGAGGCGATCCGCAAGGTCGCGAGCGAGGGCAAGTACGTCACCGGCCGCCTCGCGGAGCTGCTCCTCTCGGGCAGCACGAGCGAGCATCCGCACGAGTCGCTCTCCGATCGCGAGCACGAGATCCTCGTGATGCTCGGACGCGGGATGACACCGTCCGCCGTCGCCGACGCGCTCGCCGTGAAGCCGAGCACCGTCAGCACCCACGTGCGCAGCATCAAGGACAAGCTGGGCGCCGAATCGCTCGGCGATCTCGTGCAGTACGCGGTGCGCGCCGGCCTGGTGTGAGCGTCGTTTCGACCCCTCGCTCGAATTAGTTCGACCCCTCGCCCGCACGACTTGGATGTCCAGCGCGGCCGCGCGCCGGCACGTTCGCTCTCGAGACCACGGGCGGGATGCCGCGGTCGGGAGGGCGGACGATGGGACGGATGGACTCGCGCGGGTGGCCGCGCTTCGGCGCGTGCGGATCCGCGGGCGGATCCGCCGAGGACACGCGCGACGAGGTCTCGGGGGTGCGCCCGTGCATGCCGCGCCGGCCCGAGCGCGTGGGCCCCTACCGCGTGCTCGGTGTGCTCGGCGAAGGCGGGATGGGCGTCGTCTACCTCGCGGAGCGCGGCACGACGCGCGTCGCGGTGAAGTGCCTGCGCACCGCGCCCGGCGCCGGCGCGCGGCGCCGCTTCGAGGCCGAGGCGTTCGTGCAGAGCGCGCTCTCGCACCCCAACGTGGTGCGCGTGCTCGACGGCGACACCGGGCCCGAGCCCTACCTCGTGCTCGAGCTCGTCGAGGGGCCGAGCCTGCTCGCGCTCTGCAGCGCGCTCGGCGCGCGCGGGCTCCGCCTGCCCATCGATGCGTGCCTCTACGTCGCCGAGCGCGCGGCGCGGGCCCTCGCGCACGCCCACGCGCTCGAGGACGAGCACGGACGATCGCTCGAGATCGTGCACCGCGACGTCTCGCCCTCGAACCTGCTGCTCACGCGCGAGGGCAGCGTGAAGCTCACCGACTTCGGCCTCGTGCGTCATCGCGATCGCGACTGGGCCACGACCGCCGGGCTCGCGCTCGGCAAGATCGGCTACATGCCGCCCGAGCTGCTGCGCGGAGGAGAGGTCGATGCGCGCGCCGACGTCTATGCGCTCGGCGTCGTGCTCTGGGAGTGCCTCACGGGTCGCGTGCTGGTCCCGCGCCGCAGCCTCTTCGAGGCCGCCGAGCGCGTGGTGCAGGGCCAGCACCCCGCGCCCTCGACGTGGCGCCCGCGCGTCCCGACGGAGGTCGACGCGCTCGTCGCGCGCGCGATCAGCATCGATCCCGACGCGCGCCCCAGCGCGGCCGGGCTCGCGAGCGCGCTCTGCCTCGCGCGGCGTGGTCGCGGCCGGCGCACCCTGGAGCGTGCGGTGCGTGGTGAAGGAGGTGCGGCGTGCTGAGCCCGCGGAGCCACGACGCGAGCGCCGCGTGGGAGCTGCTCTCGCAGCTCCGCGACGCGCTGCTCGATCCCGGCGACGACGCGATCCGCGGCGCGCTCGACACGCTCGCGCTCGCGCTCGGGGCCGATCGCATCCTCGTGCTCTCTGGCGCCGACGCCGAGCACGTGCGCGTCGGGCGTCGCTGCGGCCGCGATCTGCGCGAGTGCGAGCTCGCCGACGTGTGCCGCTCGGTCGTCGACGACGCGCGCGAGGCGCGACGCTGCGTGCACCGGCGGCGCGAGCCCGAGCGCGTCGACACGATCGTCGAGCTCGGCATCGTGGGCGCGATCGCCGCGCCGCTCGGCGCCGCCGCGCCCGGCGTGCTCTACGCCGACTTCCGCCACCCGCTGCACGCGCCGAGCGATGTCGATCGCGATCTCTTCGCGTGCGTCGCCGCGCTGATCGGCGCGCCCTCGCGCGTCGCGCCGAGCGACCGACCGCGCCCGAGCACGACCGACGCCGCCGAGCCCGAGCTCGCGACCCTGCTCGACACCGGCGGGCTCGCACCGCTGCGCGCCGAGATCGAGGCGTGCTTGCGCCTCGACACGCCGCTCCTGATCGTCGGCGAGTCCGGCACCGGCAAGACGCTCCTCGCGCGCGCCCTCGCGAAGGCGAGCGGCAGGCAGCCCGTGGTGCGCGCGATGCTCGGCGCGAGCGACGATCTCAACACCATCGCGTCGGAGCTCTTCGGCCACGAGCGCGGCGCGTTCTCGGGCGCGACGAGCCGCCGCGCCGGGCTCGTCGAGCTCGCCGACGGCGGCACCCTGATCCTCGACGAGGTCCTCAACCTGCCGATGCACGCGCAGCAGCTGCTCCTCGATCTCACGCAGTTCGGCACGTACCGGCCGCTCGGATGGCAGCACCGCGAGCCGCGCCGCGCGCGGGTGCGCATCGTCGCCGCGACGAACGGCGATCTCGAGGACGCCGTCGCGCGCGGCACGTTCCGCCGCGACCTCTACTACCGGCTCGCGGGCACGATCATCCGGATGCCCGCGCTGCGCGAGCGACGCCACGACGTGCCCGCGCTCGCGCTCGAGCACCTGCGCCGCACCGAGCCCTCGCGGCGGTGGACGCTCTCGGTGAGCGCGCGGCGCGCGCTGCGCTCGCCCGAGCTCGCGTGGCCGGGCAACGTGCGCGAGCTCGAGGCCGCGGTGTCGCGCGCCCGCGCCCGCGCGCTCGCTCGCGATCCGAGCGCGACGCAGCTCGCCCCCGAGCACTTCGACGCGACCTACGCAGGCGCGTCACCCGCCGCGCCGATCGAGGCCGCGCGCGCGCTCACGATCACGCTCCCGGATCCCGTCGATCCCGCGGCGCCGCTCGCCGAGCGCTGGAAGCGCCTGGTGCGTGATCGCGCCGCGCTCGAGGCCGCGGAGCGCACGCTGCTCGGCCGCGCGATCGAGGAGAGCCGCGGCGTGCTCGCCCACGCGGCGCGTGCGCTCGAGATGCCGCGCACGACGCTGATCAGCCGCATGATGCGAGCCGGGATCGACCCGTCCGCGCCCCGGGTCCGCCGTGCGTGAAGGTCGACGGCGCGCGTCCGAGAGGCCACCCTTCGCGCCCGATGGGACACGCCACGAAGATCGACAAGCGCATCGCGTTCCTCGGCGCGGGCAACATGGCGGGCGCGCTCGTGCGCGGGCTGCTCGCGTCGGGCGCGGTGGACGCGCAGCAGATCTGGTGCGTCGACGTGCGGCCCGAGCGCCTCGACGAGCTCGGCAAGAAGCACGGCGTGCGCGTCGGGCGCAGCAACCGCGAGGCAGCGGCGTGGGCCGACGTCGTGTTCCTCGCGACGAAGCCGCAGGTGTTCGATCGCCTGCTCCCCGAGGTCGCCGAGGGCATCCGCTCCGAGGCGCTCGCGGTGTCGATCGCGGCGGGCATCCCGATCGCCGCGATCGAAGCGCGCCTGCCGCCCGGCGCGCGCGTGGTGCGCACGATGCCGAACACCCCCGCGATCGTCGACGCGGGCGCGACCGCGATCGCGGCGGGCACCCACGCGACGCCCGACGACCTCGCGCTGGTGAAGCGGATCTTCGACGACATCGGCATCAGCGTCGTGCTCGACGAGATGCTGCTCGACGCGGTGACGGGCCTGTCGGGCTCGGGCCCGGCGTACATCTTCCTGATCATCGAGGCGCTCGCGGACGCGGGCGTGAAGGTCGGCCTGCACCGCGACTCGGCGCAGCTCCTCGCGGCGCAGACGGTGCTGGGATCGGCGAAGCTGCTGATCGAGACGGGCGAGCACCCGGGACGTCTGAAGGACATGGTGACGAGCCCGGGCGGAACGGCGATCGCGGGCCTGCACACGCTCGAAGCGGGCGGGCTGCGCAAGACGCTGATGGACGCGGTCGAGACCGCGACGGCGCGGGCGCGGCAGCTCGGTGAGGACGCGTCGAAGAAGCTCGGAAAGTAGACGAGGAGCGGGTCGGCGGGCGGGCGCCGGTGGAACGGCCGTGCACGAGCACGTGGCACGTGCACGTGAACGAGTCACGACGCGGCTCGACGCGCGACGACCGGCGCGCTCCGCATCACACGCCCGTTCGCTCCACACCGCGCACGACACGCGACCGCCCGCGCTCCGCGCGCGCGCTCGCTTCAACACACCGCCCATCACGCGACCGCCCGCGCTCCGCGCGCGCGCTCGCTTCAACACACCGCCCATCACGCGACCGCCCGCGCTCCGCGCGCGCGCTCGCTTCAACACACCGCCCATCACGCGACCGCCCGCGCTCCGCGCGCGCGCTCGCTCCACCCGTCCCGCCGAGCACGCCCCCATTCGGCTCCAGTCGCGCGGCTTCGCCGCGCGCTGCTACCCGCGAGCGTCCGAGCCGCGCGAACAGCGCGGATCGGTCGCGAGCCTCCCCACCCTCACCAAGCGAGACGGCAGGCTCCGCGTGCCGGGCGCGGGGTGGTGGGGTCGGCGCTCGTGCGCAGCGGGGGCCACCAGACGTCACGTCGAGACTGATCCGGAGTGAGCGGAGCGCGCGACCGCGCGCGCAGCGAGCGACCACCGCGTCTCCCGAAGCTCGCGACCGCGCGCGCCCAGCAGCCCCGCAAGTCGAGCGACGACCCCACCACCCCGCGCCATCACCGAGACCTCGACAGTGAACCTCACCCTGCCCCAGGATCGGCCTCTTCGATGTTCCGCATCCGCCTCATCCACGACGACGTGCTCGAAGCCGATCGCGTCGCCCTCACGCAGGTGCAGAGCATGTTGCGCGCGCAGTTCCCGGGGCTGCGCCACGAGACCGTCGACGAGCTCCCGACGCTGCTCCGCGATCCGCTCGCGCACCGCATCCGCACCTTCGTCTTCGTCGCCGAGCGCCAGCGACAGAACGACGTGCGCGGCTTCGCGATCCTCGCGCACGCGCCCGACCTCGAGTTCTGTTACCTCGACTTCATCTCGGCCGCGCCCAAGGAGACCGGCCGCGGCGTCGGCGGCGCGCTCTACGAGCGCGTGCGCGAGGAGTGCCGCGCGCTCGGCGCGAAGGGCCTGCTCTTCGAGTGCCTGCCCGACGATCCCGACGACGTCTCCGACCCCGCGACGCTCGAGCAGAACCGCGCGCGCCTGCGCTTCTACGAGCGCTGGGGCGCGCGCCCCGTGATCCACACCGCGTATCGCACCGCGATCGAGCCCGGCGGATCGACCAAGGACCTGCCGTACCTCGTCTTCGACGATCTCGGCTCGGGCCGCCCGCTCGGTCGCGACGAAGCGCGCGAGATCGTGCGCGCGATCCTCGAGCGCAAGTACGCGTGGCTCGTCACGAGCGAGTACGTCGGTCGCGTCGTCGAGTCGATCGTCGACGATCCCATCGAGCTCCGCCCCTCGCGCTATCGCCGCAAGAAGGTGAACGCGCCCTCGACGCCGCTGCCGATCGACGTGCCGGCGCACCTGCGCATCCCGCTGCTCGTCGCCGAGCGCCACGACGTGCACCACGTGCGCGAGCGCGGCTACGTCGAGGCGCCGGTGCGCATCCCGGTCATCAAGCGCGAGCTCGATCGCCTGCCGATCTTCGAGCCCACGCAGATGCGTCGCTTCGGTCGCGAGCCGATCGTCGCGGTGCACGACGACGAGTTCGTCGACTACCTCGAGCGCGTCTGCGCCGCCCTGCCGCCCAAGCGCTCGGCGTACCCGTACGTGTTCCCGGTGCGCAACGCGGGCCGCATGCCCGACGACCTCGAGACGCGCGCGGGCTGGTACTGCATCGACACGTTCACGCCGCTGCACAAGAACGTGTGGCTCGCCGCGACCGACGCGGTCGACTGCGCGCTCACCGGCGCCGCGATGATCCTCGAGGGCAAGGCGCGCCTCGCCTACGCGCTCGTGCGCCCGCCGGGCCACCACGCCGAGCACAAGTCGTTCGGCGGCTTCTGCTACCTCAACAGCGCCGCGATCGCCGCGCACCACCTCGGCGCGTGCGCAGGCGGCGCGAAGGTCGCGATCCTCGACGTCGACTACCACCACGGCAACGGGCAGCAGGAGATCTTCTGGGAGCGCGGCGACGTGCTCACCGTGTCGATCCACGGCCACCCTCGCTTCGCGTACCCGTACTTCACGGGGTTCGAGGACGAGATCGGCTGGGGCGACGGCGAAGGCGCGAACCTGAACCTCCCGCTGCCCGAGCAGGTCGACGGAGCGGCGTACGATCTCGCGCTCGCGCGTGCGCTCGACGCCGTGCGCGCGTTCGAGCCGAGCTTCCTCGTCGTCTGTCTCGGCCTCGACCCCGGTCGCGGCGACCCGACGGGCACCTGGTCGCTCGGCGCGAGCGACTTCGAGCGCAACGGACGCCGCATCGGCGCGCTCGGCGTGCCCACGCTCGTGGTGCAGGAGGGCGGATACCACACGCGCAACCTCGGCGTGCACGCGCGGCACTTCTTCCGAGGCCTCTGGGAGAGCGCGACCGGCCGATCCTTGGCGCGCGCCGACACCTGATCGCGCGTTTTCGAAGGCAAAACCGCTCGATTTCCGACCCTTCTAGATTGGATACGTCCGAGCGGTCCTCGCGGCCACTCGCTGCGGTCCACACCGGCACGCCGAGTCATCCGATCTCGGAGGTCGGAGTGATCCTCGCGAGCGCTCCGAGTCATCCAACCTCGGACCCCCGAGTGATCCTCGCGAGCACACGGAGGCAGAGCGGGACTGCCAGGGACCACGAGCCGGACTGCCAGGGACCACGAGCCGCGCTGCATCGAACCGCGAGCCGCACTGCATCGAACCACGAGCCGCACTGCCTCGGACCACGAAGCGCGCGCTCGGGGATCTCGACTCTCGGCCGATCGCTTGCGGTGAGGTCTTGCCGAGACCCGCAGCGTCGCTCGCGGTCGTGTTGGTCTCGAGGACACACGGTCTTGGGGTCTTACTCACCGTGCGGCTTCGGTGTGCACTCGCTCCAGGTGCGCGCTTCGCGCGCACGTCGCTCTGCTGTGATCGAAGGGTCTCGGCGAGCGGGCCGCTCGTGGTGGGGTTGCTTCGCGTCGAGGCGATCTCGAGTCCCGCAGAGTCTCTTGCGAGCACGTCGTGCTCGCACGGCTCAGAAGAGGTCGTGGCCCGGTTGGC
Source organism: Sandaracinus amylolyticus (assembly GCF_000737325.1). NCBI lineage: Bacteria > Pseudomonadati > Myxococcota > Polyangiales > Sandaracinaceae > Sandaracinus > Sandaracinus amylolyticus. Next base: position 2,692,866 of record NZ_CP011125.1, on the reverse strand, counting down.
ACCACCCTCTCACGCGGTCCATCAGCTCGAGCAGCGCGTCCTCGTTGTGCTCGTCACGGACGCGGCTGCGCGCCGACTCGAGCGCGCCGAGGGCTTCATCGCGTGCGAGACCGCGATCTTCGCGGTAGCGCGCCGTGATCGCCGCGAGCTCTTCGAGGCTGGCGCGACGTGCCATCGCCTCGACGATCGCGTCCTCGTACTCGCTCACGCCGCGACCGCTGGGTGCCGGCCGGTCACGCGCGCGGGCGGGCCGAGGGCCGGCAGCGTGATCGTGAACGTCGATCCCTTGCCCGGCTCGCTGCGCAGCGCGACCGAGCCGCCGAGCAGCGACGTGAGGCGCTGCACCAGCGCGAGGCCGAGGCCGGTGCCGCCGTAGCGACGCTCGGGTGAGCCGTCGACCTGGCGGAACGCCTCGAACACCGCCCTCTGCTGGTCGAGCGGGATGCCGATGCCGTCGTCCTCGACCTCGATCTCGACGCGCACCGGGCCACCGGGCAGCGCGCGGGCGCGCAGCGTGATGTGGCCGCCGTCGGGCGTGAACTTCACCGCGTTCGCCAGGAGGTTCACGAGGATCTGCACCAGCTTCCCGCGATCGGTGCGCATCGCGGGCAGCGCGTCGTGGGGCTCGAGCCGCACGTCGAGCGGGCGCGTGCCGCGCAGCGAGCCGACCGTCGACATCACGCTCGCGAGCACCTCCTCGAGGTCGAAGTCGGTGGCGCGGTACTCGAGCTTGCCCGCGTCCTCCCGCGCGAGCGTGAGCAGGTCGTCGATCAGCCGCAGCAGGCCGAGCGCGCCGCTCTTCACGTCGCGCACCGCGTCCTTCTGCTTGTCGGTGACCGGCCCGTAGACGCCGCTCTCGACGAGGTCCGCGAGCCCGCAGATGCCGTGGATCGGCGTGCGCAGCTCGTGCGTGACGTTCGCCATGAACTGCGTGCGCTGGCGCTGCGCCTCGACGAGCTGCTCGGTGCGCGCGAGCAGCGCGCTCTCCTTCTCGCGCAGCTGCTTGAGGATCGCCGCGGCGAACGCGGTGGGCAGCCCCAGCACGAACGCGACGAACGCGAGCTCGACGATCACGTAGGCGTCGGTGACGCCGCCGGTGAGATCGAGGATCGAGGGCGGCTTGTCGAGCACGCCGAAGCGCACGAGCGCGAGCATCGACGCGTACGCGAGGAACGTGATCACGCTGGTCGCCACGGTGACGCCGACGTTCGAGACCAGCGCGACGACGGTGAGCTCGATGCCGTAGATCGGCAGGAGCGGGCTGGTCGCGGCGCCGGTGTGATAGATGGCGCCGGTCATCGCGACGATGTCGCCGACCACGTTGAGCCCGCACAGCTCGAGCACGAAGCGATCGTTGCGCAGCGCGAGCCACGCGAGCGTGTTGGTGACGAGCTTGAGCCCGATGAGCGCGATCGCGCCGCTCGTGATCGGCACGACGCCGGTCAGGTGCCCGAGCGCCGCGAGCGCGCCGAACGCGAGCGTGATCGCGTAGCCGGAGTACGTGCTGAAGACGAGCTTGGATCGATGCTGCGGCAGGCCCATCTCCGCGGCGAACGCGGGCAGCGGCAGCATCGTCGCCGTCATGCTTCGCCGGCGCCGATCAGGCGCTCGACCTCTTCGAGGAGCGCGCGCAGCTCGAAGGGCTTCGAGAGCCACGCCTGGGCGTGCAGATCCTCGCGCGCGTACTTGTCGGCGTGGTCGTCGCGGTAGACGGCGCTCATCAGCACGAGCGGCATCACGCGGCCGTGCTCGGTGCGCTTCACGTCGAAGCAGAGCTCGAAGCCGTTCTTCATCGGGAGCGCGACGTCGACGACCATCAGGTCGGGGCGCGTCTCCTCGAAGCGGTTCCAGCCCTCGGGGCCGGTGGTCGCGACGGTGGTCGCGTAGCCGTGCGCGTCCAGGTAGTCCCGCAACATCCGCGCGCTGACCGCGTCGTCCTCGACGACCAGGATCTTCTTCATCGCGAGCCTCCGTGCTGGACGGAGGTGGATCGTACCAGGCCGACCGGGTCACGCGCCCTGCGCGATCGTGCCGAGAGGTGCGACCGCGCCGCCCCCCAGCCCGCCGCGCCCCTCACGTGGTCGTGGTCGTGGTCGTGGTCGTGGTCGTGGTCGTGGTCGTGCTCGTCCTCGCGACCGCGCGCCCGCGCGATCAACGACAGCGCACGGCCATCGTCCACCCGCGGAGCTGGCCGGCGTCGGCGCGCACGGTGTCGTTGACCGACAGCGTCCACGTGCCCTGCGTCGGGTGGCCCTCGGCGCGGCGCACGGTGTGGCTGCGGAACGGGTTGCGCGAGGCGTGGCTCTGCAGCGAGTAGCTCGTGCCGTCGGGGCCGCGGAGGCTGACGACGAGGTCGCTGAAGTACGAGTGGTTGCCGTCGATGTCGACGGTGAGCTCGGCGATCATGCACTGGTGCTCGACGCGCGCCGCGCTCGTCGTCACCGCGAAGTCGCGGATCGCGCCGCCCGCGGGACCGCGCACCGTGAACGAAGGCTCGCCGCCGCCGGGCGCGGTGGGCGTGCTCGTCGGCGTGGTCGGCGGCGTGGCGGCGACCATCGGCGCGAGCGCGGCGTTGAGCGTGATCGTGTTGTTGATCGGGCTCGCGCTGATCGTCGCGGGCTGATAGCCGGGCAGCTGGAACGTGAACTGGAACGTCTGCGTCTCGCCGGGGCGCGGCGCGGGGATCGGCACCTGCGTGGTGAACGGCGTGAGCCCGAGCATGCGACCGCCGCCGGTCACCGTCGCGCCCTGCGGCGACGAGCTCGCGGCGACGGTGATGAGCACCTGACCGGGCGGCACCTGGATCTGCGCCTGGCCCTGCTGCGCCTGCTGGGGCGGAGGCGGCGGCGGGGTGCCGCTGCCTCCGCTGCACGCGCCCGCGAGCGCGACGATCGTCAGCGAGACCAGGGCGTACGAGATGGCGCGCATCGAGATGGATGAGGTCGTACCAGACGACCGGTCGGCGTTGGAAGCCCGTGCGGGTGTACCGGACGGCGGCGCCTGATCTTCCCGCGGCGACGGAAGAACGGCCGACCACGACGGCGACCACGACCACGACCACGACCTCGTCGCGGACGTGAGCGTGGTCGTGAGCGTGGTCGTGGTCGTGGTCGGTCGTTCCGACGTCAGCGAAGGTCGAAGGTGTGCGACCGAGCTCGCGCCCTGCGACGTCAGCGGACGTCGAACGTGTGCGACGCGAGCTCGCGCCCCGCGTCATCGCGCACGACGACGCGCCACGTGCCCGCGCGATCGATGTGACGCGTGAACGCCCAGGTGCGCCAGCGACCGACGCGCGCGGGCACCTCGAGATCGACGTGGCCGGTCACCTCGTCTCCGCCCTCGCGCTCGAACGTGATCGTCAGCGCGCGCGCTTCGTCGGCATCGTTCGCGACGTCGAGGAACGCGTAGACGCGCTCGAGGCGCTCGTCGAGCTCGAGCGCGTCGAGCTCGTCGATCGGCTCGCGGCCTTCGATGCCGCGCGTGAGCACGAGCCGGCGCACGCGGAGCTCACCGTGGTCCTCGCGCTCGTCGCGCGTCGTCGTCGTCGTGGTGATCGGCGGCGCGGCGGGCGGCGCTTCGACGCGCGTGGTGGTCGTCGTCGTGCGCACGACCTCGGTGCGCGGCGTGTGGTCGTCGGCGCGCGCGAACGTCGCGGCCCCGATCGCGACGCCTGCACCGCCACCCGCCAGCGCCATCACCGTCGCGATCACGATCGTCTTCCTCATCGCATCCTCCTGCGAGGCACGATGAGCAGCAGGCCTGCCAGACGCGCACGCCCCGAGAAACACGTGGTTTCTCGGGGCGCGGTGGGATCGCGTCGTGCTCGTGGGGACACGCGACGCGCGTCTCGCCAGAGACGACCGCGGTCGCCAGCCGGATCGGTGCGCGCTGCGCGCTGCCCGCAAGCGGGTGGGGACCCGCGCGCAGCTCGGGGGTCGACAGGGGGGCGCGCAGCCCCCCGGGGAGACTCAGCCGCGCAGCGCGGTCGCGATGAGCTTCGGCAGCTTCGCGACCGAGGGCCGCCCCTCGAAGTCCGTGAGGATCGGCCCGAGCTGGTGCAGCGACTTGTGATCGGGGAACCACGCGGGCGTCGGGTGGATGCGGAAGGGCGCGCGCACGATCGACTTCTGCGGATGATCGATCAGGAGCGCGTTGTGCACGAAGCCGCGGCCCGAGCGGATGTCCTCGAGCGGATGGCCGGGATACGCGCCCCACGTCGGCACGACGAGGCCGTAGATGAGCCCGGCCCACACGTTCACGCCGATGCCGCCGTAGCGCAGGCCCGCGAGCGCCGCGTCGAGCGACGCGGCGTTCTCCCGCTGCGTCTTCGGGTCGATCAGCATCATGCAGCTGAGCGAGCCCCAGCACTCGTCGTTCGCGAACTCCGTCATCGCGGCGAGGAAGCCCGACGCGGTCGACTCGTCGAGCGACGTCTCCGCGAGCACGCCGCAGAACGCTTCGTTGCTGAGCGCGTACTCGCTGCCGTCCGCCGCGACGTCGGGGATGACGGTCCACGGCACCACGTCGCGCGAGCGCTCCGAGAGCGGCTTGCTCTGCGGGTACGCGTCGAGGAAGCCCTGATAGCGCTCCTGCGCGCCGGGGTAGTACGCCTTGCGCGGCGGCGTGCGCTCGAGCGCCTCGTGCACGAGATCGAGGAAGCGCTGGCGCTCCGGCCAGCCCTTCGCGGTCACGACGACCTTGCACGCGTTGCAGTTGAAGCTCGCGTTGTTCGCGACCATCCCCGCGACGTGGCGCGCCTGGAAGCGCAGGTCGTCCTCGCTCCACGCGCCGGGCACCACGAGGCAGGGCGTGACCGCGCCGAGCTCGCTCGTGATCGGCTTCTTGAGCTTCGGCGTGCCCGCCTTCTTGTTCCGCTCCTGCTCGGCGCGCGTCGAGCCCCACACGATCGCGTCGTGCGTGCGATCCGATCCCGTCATGTGGATCGTGTCGACCTCGGGGTGGTTGCAGAGGTGCGCGCCGACCTCGGCGCCGCCGCGCACGACCGCGAAGTAGCCGGCGTCGAGCAGCGGGCGGAACGCGTGCTCCCAGAAGGGCTGCAGGTACGCGTTCACCGGGTTCGTCTTGACGATGCAGACCTCGTCCTCGACGAACAGCTTGTAGAGCGCGTCCATGGGCCCGATCGACGCGACGTTGCCGGCGCCCAGCACCAGCGAGAGCTTGCCGTCGCGGTCGCCGACGCCGCGCTTCTTCTTCGCGCGGTAGATCGCGCCCTGCGTCGCGGGCTTGCCGGGCTCGATCCAGACCTCGGCGGAGAAGCCGGTGAAGAGCAGCTGATCGATCAGGCCCTGCGGGAACACCTTCGCGACGAGCTGACCGTCGGGGCGCGCCCACACCTTCGGCAGCGCGGGCTCACCGTCGGCGTGCATCGCCTCCATCAGCAGCCGCACGTTGCGGACCGTCGTCATCGGACCGCCGAGCCACTCCTCGCCGGCGCGCGGGCTCTGGGGATCGATGCCCTTCGCGTCGCACGCGGCGCGCACCCACTCGTGCGAGATGGCGAGCGTGGAGTCGATGCAGCGCTCGAGCAGGCGGGCGCGCTCGCGCAGCGAGACGCGGGGCCAGTCGTGCTTGCGCGCGGCGAGGCGCGCGACGATGGCGTCGATCTGCGCCATCGGCGTCGAGGAGACGCGGGGCGCGACGGTGGCGAAATCGGGTGACGACATGGGTCGAGATGCTAGCGCAGCTGACCCAGGGTCGGCTAGACCGGCCTTCGGACCAGGCGCGGCGCCCACGGCCAGGTCGCGAAGAGCGCGATCGCGAGGACGATCTCGGCGAGATCGCCGCCGTAGTACATGAGCTCCGCGGCCGAGCGGATCTCCGCGAGCGCGTGGTGCGTGCCGAGCGGCCAGCCGTACGCGTACATCGCCTTCGAGAGCGTCGCGTGCGCGGCGGCCGAGACGAAGAGTGCGGCGAGGCGCACCCCGTGCGACGCGCGATGCACGCGATCGCGGCCCGCGATCGACCACGAGAACAGCGTGCCGGCGAGCAGGAAGTGCAGGTGCACGAGGACGTGCAGCGAAGGGCTCGTGTGCATCGCGGCGTAGAGGGGCGTCGCGTAGAGCGCGGCCATCCCGCCGACGTTGAGCGCGAGCGCGACGAACGGAGACGCGAGCGCGCGCAGCGGCGCGGTGTGGAGGAGCCGCGCGAGGGCGCGCGCCGCGTCGTGAGGCAGCGCGCGGAGCGCGAGCGTGATCGGGGCGCCGAGCGCGAGGCCGATCGGGCCGAGCATGCCGAGGAGGAGGTGCTGCAGCATGTGCGCGCGGAGATCGTGATGGGCGCGCGCGACGAGCGGCGGCGACATCGCGACGATCACGAGCGTCGCTCCGAGCGCGAAGGAGAGCGTCGGCGCGAGCCCCCATGCACGGCCCCGACGGCGCGCGACGATCATCGCGAGGGCGTAGAGGACGAGCGCGAGCGCGACGAGCGAGAGCAGCAGCGCGCTCGCGAGCTCAGACGCCGCGGGCAGGCGCAACGAAGCCACCGCCGAAGCGCTCGTGCCGCGCGCCGCGACGCGCCTTCACGAGGAAGCCCGCGCCGACCGCGAGGAGCAGGAGCGCGAAGGCGTTCCACGCGAGGTCGTACGGGAGGATCGCGACGCCGTAGCGGATCTGGTGGAGGCGAAGGACCTTGTGGTCGATGATCCCGTCGAAGAGCTGGAACGCGCCGGCGCCGACGAAGAAGCCCGCGAGCGCGTAGTCGCGGATCAGCGCGCCGGTGCCGCGGAGGCGGATCATCCACGCGAAGCCTGCGATCAGCGCGACGAGCTCGCCCGCGTGGAGCACGCCGTCGGACGCGAGGCCGACCGCATCGCTCGCGCCGTCGTAGAAGTGGTGCCAGCCGAGCAGCTGGTGGAAGAGGATCTCGTCGACCGCGGCCATCGCCGCGATCCCGACGAGCACGGCGGACCAGAACGAGCTCTGCTCGTCGGTGAGCCGACCGGCCCGGGCTGCTCGCGCGCGCATGCAGATCGACGTCGGCACTCGGCGCGCGGCGCACAACGCGAGGCCCGCCGCGACGCGAGGCGTGACGCCTCGCGCTCACCCGGTGATCGCGATGACGATGCCGCCCTCCTCGTGCGGCTCGACGTCGATCGACCAGCGGTGCGCGTCCACCACCGCGCGCACGATCCGCAGGCCGAGGCCGCGCGCGCGCGCGTTGCCTTCGCCGCGATCGATCGGACCGCGCAGCACGCGCTCGATGCGCGCGACGTCGGCGCGCTCTCCGTCGTCGGCGACCGCGATGCGGAACGCACCACCGGCGCGCGCCTCGAGCGTGAGCGCGACGTGGCCTTCGCGGCCCGAGCGTCGCGCGGCGCCGTGGCGGATCGCGTTGTGGACGAGGTTGCTGAGCGCGCGCTCGATCAGGATGTCGTCGCCCTGGATCGTCACGGCGCGCGAGGGCACCGCGTGCTCCAGCGCCACGCCCTGCGCGCGCGCGAGCGGTGCGTGCCGCGCGGCGACGCGCTCGACCAGCGCGCGCAGATCGACGTCGTGCTTCTCGACGTGGGGCGTGCCGCTCGCGAAGCGCGCCGCCGCCGCCATGTTCGACACGAGCTGACCGAGGTACTCGTGCTCCGCGAGGAGCGGCTCGAGCGCGCTCGGCTCGATGCGCTCACCGGCGCGCACGCGCGCGTCGAGCTCGGCGAGGCGGCTCTGGATTACGGTGAGCGGGATCGCGAGATCGTGCGTCGTCGCGTCGACGTACGCGGTGAGCGCGCGATCGCGCTCCTCGAGGCGCGCGACGTGATCGCGCACGCGCTGGCTCGCCTCGTCGAGGGCGCGCGCGACGCGCCCGATCTCGTCGGCGCCCGCGACGCCGTGGGGGACCGTGAACGCGATCCCGTCGGAGGCGCGCACCGCTTTCGCGAGGCGACGCAGCCGCGCGAGCGGCGGGCCGAGCGCGATCAGCGCGACGACGAGCGCGAGCCCGAGCACCGCGGCCGAGCCCGCGAGATCGCGGCGCAGGATGCGCTGCCCGAGCGCAGGACGTACCCCCGGCGTCTCGATCACGAGCACCACGCACGGCCCCTCGTCCCACGGCATGCGCACGGCGAGCGCGCCGTCGCGCCGTCGCGCGCCCTCGATCTCGACGACGCCGAGATCGCTCGACTCGAGCGCATCGCGCACCTCGGGATCGAGCGGCGGCGCGTCGGGATGCGCAGGCACGAAGGCCGCGTCGTACGCGTCGACGCGGCCGTGCGCGATCAGCGGGCCACGATCGCGGCGGTGCCGGTGGCGGCGCGGCCGTCCGAGCGTGAAGCGCGCGGGATCCGCCTCGCAGCGCGCGCGCCCTCCCCCGTCCTCCATGCGCGCGACGATCGCCTCGCGCGTGGCCTCGAGCGCGGCCTGGCGTCGCGTGCTCCAGGTGCCCCACAGCACGAGCACGATCGCGGGCAGCGCGAGCACCGCGAACGCGAGCACGACGCGGGTCCGGACGCTCATCGATCGATCTCGAGGCGATACCCGATGCCCCACACCGTCGCGATGCGCTTGCCCTCGGCGCCGAGCTTCTTGCGCAGCCGCGACACGTGCACGTCGAGCGTGCGCTCGCCGCCTTCGCGCCCGGGATCGAGCGCTTCCTCGACGAGCTCGCCGCGCGAGACCGCATGACCCGCGCGGCGCGCGAGCGTGGCGAGCACGTCGAGCTCGGCGCGCGTGAGCTCGACGGGCTCTCCGTCGACGCGCACCCGCCGTGCGTCGAGGTCCACCTCGATCGCGCCCGCGCGCACGATCGCGTCCGCCTCGCGGCGCATGCCCGGGCGTCGCAGGCGCGCGCGGATGCGCGCGAGGAGCTCGTCGGGCCAGAACGGCTTCGTGACGTAGTCGTCGGCGCCGAGCGAGAGCCCCCGCACCTTGTCCGCCGTGTGATCGCGCGCGGTCAGGAGGATCACGGGGACCTCGCTGACCGCGCGGTAGCGCTTGAGGATGTCGAGCCCGTAGGCGTTGGGGAGCACGAGATCGAGGAGCACGAGATCGTACTCCTCGGGGGTCGCGGCGAGCGCGTCGTCGCCGTCCTTCAGCCACGTGGGCGTGAAGCCCGCGCGGTCGAGCTGGCGCACGATCTCGGCGCCGAGCTCGGGATCGTCTTCGACGACGAGGACGCGTCCGCTCATGCGAAATCAGATACCACGGGGATCGACGCCGCCGCCGCGCTGCTCACGGCGCATCTGGCGGCGCGCGTCGTGCTGCGCGCGGAGCTGCTCGGCGCGGACGCGCTGCTCGGGCGTGAGCACCGCGTCGATGCGCTCGCGGGTGCGCTCCATGATCGCGCGGTGCTGCTCGCGGCGCTCGGGCGAGCGCGGCTGCGCGCGCAGCGCCTCGTGCTCGGCGCGCGCCTGCTCGAACGCCTGACGCACCAGCGCGACCTGGTTCGCGTCGAGGCCGAGGGCCTGCGTCATGTGCTGCAGGCGCCGCTCGGGATCGCGGTGATGACCGCGGCGTCCACCGTGGCACGGGCGCTCTCCGTCGGCGGGCGTGCCGGCGTCCTGCGCGAGCGCGGGGAGCGAGGCCGCGAGCATCGGGAGCGAGAGCGCGGCCGCGAGGAGGAACGAGAGGGACTGCTTCTTCACGTGATCTTCCTTCCTGGTCGGCGCCCCGAGCGGGCTCGGTGGCGACACGAGAAGAGATACGGAAGGCACCTTTCGAGATTCTGAAGCTATGCTCCCGCCCGCTGTGAAGTCGCGATTTGCTTGGATCCTCGTGGTGTCGCTGGCGGCGTGTGATCGACCGACGGTCGCGAGCACGCCGCTCGCGAGCTGGTGCGTGTCGCTCGAGACGGCGCTGCGCGATCGACACGTGACGTGCGAGTGCGACGGCGAGCCGCTCTCGGACGAGGCGCTCACCGCGCGCTGCGAGTCGATGAACGCGCAGTCGCTGCACGCCGCGGTCGACGCGGGCGAGGTGCTGTGGAACGGCGCGCTCGCGACGTCGATCCTGCGCAGCCTCGACGACTGCGATCGCGCCCAGCTGCTCGACGATCCGGTGATCGGCGAGGTCGCGGTGGGCGAGCCTTGCCGCGTGTTCACCGACGTGTCGGGCGTGCCCGACGACTGCGAGCTCGGCGCGCGCTGCATGGCGCCGCTCGGCGGGGGCGAGCTGCGGTGCGCCGAGATCCCGTCGTGCTCGAGCGACGACGACTGCCTCGCGGGGCGCTGCCTCGACGGCACGTGCGCGACGCCGGTGTGCGACGTCACTCCTTGAACGTCCCGCGCCACGTCGGGTGCGCGGCGAGCAGCTCGAGGGCGCGCGCGAGCAACGTCTTGCCCGGCTCGATCTTCGGCCACGCCGAGAGCCCGCTCGGGTGCGGCAGCGGGATCACGTCGACCTCGCGATCGTGGAAGCGCGCGCGCGTGGTCGTGCCCACGACGTCCTCGAGCTTCTCGAACGGGCCGAGCACCTCCGCGATGGCGAGACGCCCGATCGGGATGACGAGCTCGGGCCGGAGCAGCGCGATCTCGCGCGCGATGAAGGGACGACACCGCTCGATCTCGTCGGCGCTCGGGAGGCGATCGCCCTTGCTGCCCGACTTGCCCTTGCCGGGGAAACACCGCGCGACCGCGGCCATGTAGACGCGCTCGCGATAGCGCGCCTCGTCGACACCGATGCGCGCGGTCCACGAGAAGAGCGTCTTGCCCGCGGTGTGCGCGAACGGGCGTCCCTTGCTCGCCTCGTGCGGCCCAGGCGCCTGACCGAGCGCGTAGATGCGCGAGGTCATCGCCGGGCCGATCACCGAAGGACCGACGACCCCCTCGCAGCGCCGGCACGCGATCACCTCGTCGCGATGCACGCGCAGCTGAGGCAGGATGCGCGCGCTCACTGGGGCTCGGAGGCGACCTCGGCCTCCATCGCCGCGATCTCCGCGGCGACCGTGGGATCGATCGCGGGCGTCTCGCTCGGCGTCGCGAAGAGCTCGGTCTGCACCGGCTCGAGCCCGAGCGCGCGACGCACCGGACCGAACGAGCGACGGTGGATCGCGCACACCCCGAGCTTCGTGATCGCGTCGGTGTGCTCGGCGACCGGATAGCCCTTGTGCTTCGCGAAGCCGTAGCCCGGATAGGTGCGATCGAGCTCGTCCATCATGCCGTCGCGCGTCGTCTTCGCGACGATGCTCGCCGCGGCGATCGACACGCTCAGCGCGTCGCCGTGGATGATCGCGCGCTGCGGGATCGCGAGCTCCTTGAGCTTGCGCGCGTCGATCAGCAGGTGCTCGGGCGCGACGTGGAGCGCCTCGACCGCGCGACGCATCGCGAGCAAGCCGGCGCGATAGATGTTCACGCGGTCGATCTCGTCGGGCGGGACGATGCCGACCGCCCACGCGATCGCGCGCGCCTTGATCTCGATCACGAGCTCGGCGCGCGCCTTCGCGTCGAGCTTCTTCGAGTCGTCGACGCCGACGAGCTTGAAGCCGACGGGAAGAATCACCGCGCCTGCGACGACGGGCCCCGCGAGCGGGCTCATCCCGGCCTCGTCGACGCCCGCGACGCGCTGCACGCCGGACTCCCACAGCTCGTTCTCGAAGCGCGAGAGGTGTCGCAGCCGCTGACCCTCCGCGCGGTTCGCGCGCCGTCGCTTCTCGATCGCGGCGAGCAGCGACTTCGCGCCCGGCCGCTCGTCCGCACGCAGCGCGGTCTCGATCTCCTGCGGCAACGGTCGCGCCTCGTCGACGTAGCGCTTGCGCAGCTCGGACAGCGTGAGCTTCTTCGGCTCCGACATCGGCCGGACAGGCTACCTCACGCGACGACCGCGAGCTTCCGCGGATCGCTCGACCTGCGTACCAGTCGCATGCGGTGATCGACGCCGACCATCTCGCCGGGCTCGAGCGCGTACCACACGTTCTCGCCGTGCAGCGGCTCGCTCGAGAGCACCAGGTGGTTGATCGAGCCGGTCGTCGTCGGCGCCTCGCAGTGCGGCGCGAGGAACGAGCACGACTCGCGATCGGCGCAGCGCCGCTTGTGCGTCGAAAAGTGCAGCTCCTTGCCGCCCTGGTGCGCGACCATCGTCGTGCCGTCGGTGAGGATCACGGTGAGCAGGTTCGGCTTCGCGTCGGCGTCGCGCTGCGCGATGCGATCCACGTCGCGCATCGTCGCGGCGAGCGCGGCCATCACGTCGTCGACGTCACGCTGCGCCGAGAGCGGCCCGAGCGCCTCGAGCCGCGTGAGCACCATGAAGAAGATCACCTCGCTGTCGGTCTCGCCGAGCACGAAGCGCCGCAGCCTCGGCGAGACCTCGGCGAGCAGCGCCTCGCGATCACGCGCGAACGTCGGCACGTCGCCGTTGTGCGCGAAGGTCCAGCGTCCGTACTGGAACGGATGGCAGTTGAGCACCGTGTGCCCGCCCTGCGTCGCCTTGCGCACGTGCGCGAGCACGGTCTCGCTCGACACGACGCCGCTCACCCGCTGGAAGAGCGCGCACCCGAGCGCGTGCGTCGGGCTCCGCGTGACGTGCGGCGCGCCGTCGACGTAGTACGCGACGCCCCAGCCGTCCGGGTGCCGCTCGCTCTGTCGCCCGAGCGCGTTGTCCGCGGCGACCAGCGAGCGGTGCATCTGCGAGGGGATCACCGAGCGGAACCCGAAGAGACGGCACATTCGGGGCTCAAACCTACGGCCGCGATGCACACCTCGGCAAACCGTCGCGTTAGAATCGCCCTGCTTTGCGGTCCTCCACGACTCCACTCCTCGCGCTCGCGATCGTCCTGCTCGCGTGCGAGCCCGACGGCGACACGCCCGACCTGCTCCCGGTGCTCCCCGTCGACGCGCGCGTGAGCGAGACGCTCTCGATCGAGCTCCCGGTGCGCAACGACGCGGGCCGCGAGCTCCGCTATCGCGTATCGATCGAGGGCGCGCCGCTCGCCGCGTTCGAGAGCGTCACGTCGCTCTCCGGCTCGCCCGAGCGCGGCGAGTTCCGCTGGACGCCGCTCGCGAGCCACGTCGGACGTCACGAGCTGCTCTTCGAGATCACCTCGCCGTCGGGCGAGCGCTACGACGGGGAGCGCGTCGTCGTGAACGTCGTGCCGTCGGAGGACTCGGCGCCGGTCTTCCTGCGCCCTGGCGCGGGCGGCACCCACGACCTGATGCGCGATCCCTGCGTGCGCTTCGACGTCGAGATCCGCGACGACGACACGCCGACCGTCGAGATCCGCGAGCGCGCGCCGCTGCCCGAGGGCGCGCTGATCGCGAACGAGGGCGCGAAGAGCGCGCGCTTCGAGTGGTGCCCGACCGGCGATCAAATCGCGGCGAGCGAGCGCTGGACGATCGAGCTCGAGGCCGACGACGGAGATCATCCTCCGGTGCCGCACGACTACGTCGTCGTGCTGCGCACCGGTCCGACGAGCGGCTGCCCCGGGGCGGCGCCCGCGATCACGCTCGTCGCGCCGCTCGAGGGCGAGCGCGTCACGAGCTCGAGCGGCTACGAGGTGCGGATCCGCGTGAGCGACGACGTCGGTCTGCGCGATGCGCCGCTGCTCTACTGGTCGCGCACCGCGCCCGACGATCGCGCGAGCCCCGACGTCACGACGTTCGAGCAGGTCGTCTTCGCGCCGGCAGAGGGTGGCGAGTGGCGCGCGCGCATCCCCTCGCTCGGCCTCGCCGAGGGCGCCGACGCCGAGGTGTTCTATCTCGCGACGGCGACCGACAACGACGACGCGACCGGCACCGCGTGCGATCACCGCACCGACTCGTCCGTGGTCGCGTTCTTCGCGGTCGGTGGCGCGAGCACCGGCGGCGATCTCGGGCAGTGCTCGCCGTGCACGCGGTCGACGGAGTGCGCGAGCGGCATCTGCGTCGCAGCCGCGGGCGGCGCGCGCTGCCTCACGTCGTGCGCGGCGAGCGCGTGCACCGTGGGGACGTGCGGCGACGCGATCACGATCGAGGGCGCGACCCGTCGGGCGTGCGGCGACGTCGCGGCGGTGTGCGGCGGCAGCAGCGGGTGCACGGACGACGCGCTCGAGCCGAACGACGCGCTCGACGACGCGACGCTCGCGTCGATGACGACCTACGCGGACCTGCAGATCTGCGGCGGCAATTCCGACTTCTTCCGCATCGACGGTGCGTTCCGCGATCTCGTCACCGTCACGATCGACGGCTTCGAGCACGACGCGGGGGATCTCGATCTGCGCCTGCTCTCGCCGAGCGGGACGATCGTGGCGTCGAGCGCGAGCACGATGGATCGCGAGAGCGCGAGCTTCTGCCTCGGCGACACCGGCCGCGTCGTCGCGCAGGTGCTCGGGTACGCGAGCGCGCAGAACGCCTACGACCTCTCGATCACGCGCGCGCCGCTCGCGTGCTGCAGCGACGACGCGTTCGAGCCCGACGACACGCGGGCCACCGCGCGTCGCCTCACCACGCAGGACTTCGACGGCACGATCTGCCCGGACGACGACGACTTCGTCGCGCTCACCGTGACCGGCGCGAGCGCGGCCCACGTCGAGATCCTGTTCGACGCGGCGATCGGCGATCTCGATCTCGAGCTCCAGGGCCCCGACGGGACGCGGATCGCGATCTCCGAGGGCACCGGGGACACCGAGGCGATCGACGCCGACCTTCCGGCCGCGGGCACCTACTACGTGCGCGTGCTCGGCTTCTCGACCGCGGCGAACACGTACGTCGGAGAGATCACGACGACGCCGATCACGTCGTGCACGGCGACGCGCGGCTGCGCGTCGGGCGAGGTGTGCGACGCGGGCGTGTGCCGCAGCGACGCGTGCACGTCCGTGGCGATGTGCCCGGCCTCGCACCTGTGCCCGGTGTACGGGCCGGGCAGCGCGGCGCGTCACTGCGGTGCGACGTGCACGGTGAACTCCGACTGTCGCTCGACGGAGGCCTGCAAGTGGTTCGCGGAAGGTCGCGCATGCGGGGCGCGCGGCGCGGGCGCGAACGGCGCCGCGTGCGCCGACGCGACGACGTGCGGCGGACAGCGCGCATGCCTCGCGTGGCCGGGCGGCTACTGCGCGCGCGCCGGGTGCCGCACCAACGCCGACTGCGAGAGCGGCACGTTCTGCGTGACGACGGGCGGCGTGAGCGCGTGCGTGCTCGAGTGCGAGAGCGACGTGGATCGCTGTCGCGACGCGGAGGGCTACGCGTGCGACTTCGTGGACGACGTGGGCGGCACGCTCCACCTCGCATGCGTGCCGGCGTCGTGATGCGCGCGCGGTCCCTCGCGCTCGCGCTCGCGCTCGCCGTCGCGTGCGGCGATCCCGATCCGACGCGCCCGCCCGACGTTCCTGCGCCGCGCATCACGCTCGTCGAAGCGCCCGAGCCCATCCTCGCGGGCACGGTGCTGCGCGTCGTCGGTGTCGGGCTCGACGCCGTGGGCGCCGAGCCCGTGCTCGAGGTCGCGACCGAGGGCACGACCTTCGATCTGCCGAGCGTCCCGCACGACGAGGACGACGCGTTCCTCTTCGAGGTGCCGCGCTCGCTGATCGAGGCGCTCGGCGAGGGGTTCGTCGACGTGACGCTCGCGGTCCGCGGCGAGCACGATCGCAGCGATCTCTTCGACGACACGTGGGAGCTCGCGCGCGATCTCCCGCTCTCGCTCGACGCCGCGCCGAGCGGCGACGTGCACCGGAACGACGTGGTCGTGCTGCGCGGCGCGGGGTTCGTCTCCGCGACGGAAGGCGAGACGTTCGCGCACTTCGAGGGCACGTTCACGCGCGAGCTCGGAGGCGCGACGAGCGCGGTCGACGCGCGCCTCCCGATCACGCTCGCGGAGCGCACCGCGCGCGATCGCGGGATCGTGGTGCTCACGACCGATCTCGGCGGCGTGTGGCCGGGCACGTTCGAAGGGACGATGCGCCTCGAGTCGACGCTCGAGGGCGGTCAGGGCCGCGACACCGCGCCCGTCGCGACCACGCTGCGCTTCGGCGGCCCCGAGCTCTTCTCGGTCGAGCCGCGCATGGCGTCGCTCGGACAGCTGCTGCGCGTGCGCGGGGCGGGGTTCCTCGGCGGTCGTGATCGCCCGAGCGAGACCTCGCTGATCCGCCTCGAGGGCACGTTCACGCCGCAGGGCGGCACCGCGCAGACGCTCGATGCGCTCGAGCTGGTGCCGCGCTTCGTGTCGGGCGCGGAGGTGCGCCTCGTGATCGAGACCGAGGTGCGCGAGGACGTGGTCGTCGCCGCGCTGTTCGGCGCCGCGCGCGGCGAGTTCGTCGGCACCGCGACGCCGATCGTGATCGCGGGCACCGACGAGATCGAGGGCGCGACGGTGCCCTTCTCGTTCGTGCTCGGGCCGATCCGACAGGTCGTGCACCTGCGCTTCCTGCCCGGCTTCTATTCGAGCCTCGAGCGCTTCGGGCTCGGCGCGGCGGCGGGCGCGATCGAGGACGCGATCGTCGCGCGCATCGAGGAGATCTACGAGAGCTGGTCGCTCGAGGTGCGGCTCGAGGAGCCCGACGACTTCGATCCGACCGCGTTCGCGGTGGTCGAGATCGGCGGGCCCGATCCCAACGGCAACGGGCTCTTCGGCTACGACAACTCGCCGGGCAAAGACATCGGCAACCTGCGCCTCTTCGATCGCATCGGCGGCGCCAACGCCGAGACGCAGATGGACGGATATCCCGGCTACGGCGGCGTGTTCGTCGAGTCGCTCCTCTGGTGGTCGTCGCATCCCGACGTGCCCGGCGAGCGCCCGCCGAGCTCGCCCGATCCCGAGCCGCTCTTCGACGAGCTCTTCGACCCGGTGCGCCGCGCGCCCGCGACGCTCGCCGAGGTGCGCGGCGAAGGCGACGCGGAGCGCATCGCGGCGGTGCGGCGCGCGCTGTCCGCGCTCGCGTCGATCATCGGCGAGACGACCGCGCACGAGCTCGGGCACAGCCTCGGCATGGCCCAGCCCTACGGCGCCGCGACCGCGTTCCACAACGAGACCGACGGCGACGGATGCCTGATGGACCGCGGTGGCGATCGCCCCCTCGGCGAGCGCGCGCAGCAGAGCGGCTTCGCGCGCACGACCTTCTGCGGCGACGAGCGGACGTACCTCGACGAGATCCTCGGACGCTGATCGCGAGCTGGCACGCTTCGCGCTTCGTGACGCGACGTGTCCGCTCGCCCACTCCGCGCTCGTCCGCCCGCCTCGCGGCCCGGCATCGCCCGCCGCGTCCCCTTCGCGCCGACCACGCACGTCGTCGTCGCGCTCGGTGATCTCGGCGCTCTGCTGCCGCACCTCGGCAGCTGGTCCGAGACGCTCCACGTCGTCGCGACGCTCGACGCGGCGCTCGACGCGCTCGACGCGATCGCGAGCCCGGCGGGCGTCGTCGCCGCCGATGCATCGCCCGCCGATGCTGCGATCCTCGACCTCCACGCCGCGCAGCTCGCGATCCCGATGCTGCTGCTCTGCTCGCCGCACGCCGCGCTCGTGACGACGCCGCGCGCGCGCGTGGTGCGCGCCGACGAGAACGCGATCGAGCGCGTCTCGGCGCTCGGCGAGTTCGTCGCGGCCGCGCACTGCGCCGCGGGCCGTCGCGCGATGCGCTTCGAGGATGCCTGCCAGGAATGGCGCCTCACGCCGCGCGAAGCGGAGGTCCTCTGGTGGACCCACCGCGGCCGCGACTGCGCGGGGATCGCGAGCGCGATGACGCTCGCGGACGGCTCGGTGCGCGCGCTCCTCGCGGACGTGCGCCGCAAGATCGGGTTGCGCTCGATCCCCTCGATGGTCGCCGAGGTGCAGTTCCGCCTCGCGCAGCGCTGACGCTCGCGCACATGGGCGCGCCCACCCCGCCCATGCGCCCGCACGCGGGCGGCCCACCTCCGCATCCGGAGCGCCCCGTGTTATCCCGATCGCGTGCGCGCCTTCGTGCTCGCGGCCGTCGCGGCGACGGCCCTCGCTTGTGGACCGACCCCGCGCGACGTCGCCGACGGCGGCGCGGGGCTCGATGCGGCCCCAGCCCGCGACGACGCGCAGGTCGCGCTCGACGCGTCGCTCGACGACGCGGGCGCGATGTCCGACGCGTCGCTCGACGGCGCGTCGGACTGGGGCTCGTGCGCGGTCTCGGGGGCGCCCGGTCGCTGCGTCGACGTCGCGTCGTGCGAGGGCACGTCGACGCCCGGCTTCTGCCCGGGCCCTGCGAGCGTCCAGTGCTGCACGGCCTCGCCTCCGCCCGACGGAGGCAGCACGTCGACGTGTGATCCCGACGCGCGCCCGCTTCCCAACGAAGGCCTCGTCGAGGAGCCCGGCGAAGACGGTTGTCCCGCGGGGATGGTGCGCGTGACCGACGCGTTCTGCATCGACCGCTTCGAGGCGTCGCTCGTCGAGGTGCTCGGCGACGGCTCGACGCGCGGGTGGTCTCCGTACTTCGAGCCGGTCGGCGCGCGTGTGCGCGCGCGGTCGCTGCGCGGCGCGGTCCCGCAGGGCTACGTCCGCGAGACCCAGGCGGCCGCGGCGTGTGCGGAAGCGGGAAAGCGCCTGTGCACGAACGCCGAGTGGCTGCGCGCCTGCCAGGGCTCGAGCGGCGCGACCTATCCGTACGGCGCGACGCGCATGCCCGGCTGGTGCAACGACGCGCGCGCGCAGCACCCGGCGGTCGAGTACTTCATGACGAGCGCGGACTGGATCTACTCCGAGCTCGATCACCCGTGCCTCAGCCAGCTGCCCGACTCCCTCGCGCGCACCGGCGATCACGCGATGTGCGAGAGCGAGAGCGGCGCGCTCGACATGATGGGCAACCTGCACGAGTGGACCTCGGATCCCGCGGGCACGTTCCGCGGCGGCTTCTACGTGGACACGGCGCGCAACGGGCCGGGCTGCCTCTACGCGACGACGGCCCACGACGTCTCGCACCGCGACTACTCGACCGGCTTCCGATGCTGCTGGAGCGAGTGAGGCGACCGAGCACCGTGTTACTCCTTCTGCCCGTGCAGGCTCTTCCACGACTCGCGCTCGCGCTCCTCTCGGCTTCGCTCCTCGCGTGCGGAGACGACGCCACGAGCGATCCCGTCGACGCGAGCACACCCGTCGACGCGATCGCCCGGATCGACGCGAGCGCGTGCGCGTCGTTCGAGGGCGCGTACGGCCTCTCGCTGGACGAGACCTGCTTGCGCGGCACCGCGCTCGAGCTCGGCACGCTGTGCATCGCGCAGCACGGATGTGCAGCGACGATCTCGGGCAGCCTCGGCGCGATCGACGCGACCGTCGACGGCGACGTGATGCGCTTCGAAGCGGGCGGGCTCGCGTGCACCGCGCGGCGCGATCGCGGCGCGCTCGACATCGCATGCGAGGACGCGTCGATCGCGTTCTCGTGCGAAGCGCGCGCGTCGTCGACGCGCACGCTCGATCACGCGTGCTGCACCGCCGACGACGTGTGCGCGGCCGACGAGCGCTGCGCGCCGGTGAACCTCGGGCTCGACGCGCCGGTGCCGATCGTGAGCGCGTGCGTGCGCCGCGGCGCCGCGAGCGCGGGCGAGGCGTGCACCGTGGGCGGCTCGGGCACCGACGACTGCGGGGCCGACCTCACCTGCACCGCGGGCAGCCTCGGCGACGACATGATCGTGTGCCGCGCGATCTGCCGCGCCGACGACGAGTGCGGCGACGGCGAGGCGTGCCGCTGGTACGCGCTCACCGCCCCGCCGGTCGGATACTGCGTGCCGACCTGCACGCGATTCGGCGCCGAGTGCCCGTCGTTCGCCACGTGCGACGCAGCGACGGTGATCGACGCGGACGGCGCGATCGCCGACGGCTTCGCGTGTCGCGCGATCGGCACGACGCCGGCGGGCGAGGTCTGCCATCGCAGCATCGACTGCCCCGCCGATCACGCGTGCGCGCGCGCGGGCGGCGCCGACGCGCGGTGCTGGCCGGTCTGTGACGACGCCCACCCCTGCGACGAGAGCAGCACGTGCATGCCGCAGCGAAGTGGGGACACGTCGGGCCTCTGCGTGCCGCGCTGAGCCCCGCCCGTGTGGAAAACCTCACGCACGGGCGCGACCCACGCTCGTGCGCACGCTCGCCCTCGCCGCCGTTCTCGCGCTGATCGCATCGGGATGCGGCGCGCGCTCGCCTCTCGATCCGCTGTCGAGCCCGAACGGCCCGGGGCTCGTCGACGCGGGCACGCCGCTCGATCCCGGGATGCGCGACGCGAGCATCCCGCGCGACGCGCACGTCGACGGCGCGACGATCCCGCTGGACGACGGCGGGCGCGATCCCGGCGAGGAGAGCCCGCGCGTCGAGATCGTCTCCGCGGGCTGGCGACACAGCTGCGCGCTGCGCGCAGGTCGAGCGCTCTGCTGGGGCAACAACGCGAGCGGCCAGCTCGGCGACGGCACCTACGTCGATCGCGACGCGCCGGTCGAGGTGATGCACGACGAGGCCTTCGCCGAGATCTCCGCGGGCATGCAGCACACCTGCGCGCGCACGCGGCGCGGCGAGATCTGGTGCTGGGGCCACAACCTCCACGGTCAGATCGGCGTGCGCCTCGTCGAGACGAGCACCACGAACCGCCCCGTGCGCGTCCCCGGCATCACGGGCGCGCGCGGCGTGAGCGCCGCGGGACAGCACACGTGCGCGGTGCTCGCGGATCGCAGCGCGACGTGCTGGGGCCACGGCGCGTTCGGCCAGCTCGGTCACGGCGACACGAGCTCGACCACCACGCCGATGCGCGTCGTCGCGCTCGATCGCATCGAGCAGATCGAAGCAGGCTGGCGCCACACGTGCGCGGTCCGCGACGACGGCAGCGTGTGGTGCTGGGGCCAGAACCTCGAGCGCCAGCTCGGCGTCGAGCGCGTCGAGGCGATCCTCACGCCGGTGCAGGTCCCGGGCGTCGTCGACGCGGTGCAGGTGAGCGCGGGGACGCATCACACGTGCGCGCTGCTCGCGACCGAGCGCGTGTCGTGTTGGGGCTCGATGGGCCCGGCAGGGCGCGCCGAAGGGCCGTTCCCGCCTCACGAGATCGCGGGGCTCGCGCGTGCGCTGCAGGTCGGCGCCGGCGAGCGCGGGCGCAGCTGCGTCGTGCACGACGACGGATCGCTCGGGTGCTTCCCGGTGCTCCTGCCGCACTTCGGTGCCGACGTGCGCGTCGGGGCGTTCGGCGCGCGCCGCTACTCGATCGGCTTCGAGCATGCGTGCGTCGCGCTCGAGGACGGAGGCGTCGCGTGCTTCGGCGAGGACGACTTCGGGCAGCTCGGCGACGGCGCGCCGCGCGTCGGCTCGAGCGCGCCGGTGCGCGTGCTCGGCTTCTGAGCGCCTTGCGACTCGGCAGCCTCAGCGACGACGGCGCGGCGCGGGCGCGGCGCGCTCCGGCTTCTGCGCGATGAAGAGGTAGTTGAAGCCGCGGAGGAAGAAGTTCTGCTCCTCCGCGGCCTTGTGGTAGTTGCCCATCTTCAGCGTCTTGTGGTGCCGGGTGACCGCCACGACATCGAGCGGGACCAGCAGCGACGCCATCTGCGCGAAGAGCTGGAACCCCACCGGCGCGAACCCCTTCTTCTTCTCGAAGTAGTCGCAGACGTAGAGGCCCATCACGCCGCCGGGCACGAGCACGCGCGCGCACTCGCGCAGCACCTGGCCCATCGCCTCGTAGTAGCGCGGGTCGTACGCGCTGAGCTTCCCGATGCAGGCGGGATCCTCGGAGTAGTCGATGTGATCGCCGTAGGGCGGATCGAGGAAGACGAGCTGCACGCTCTCCTTGCCGAGCGGGAGCTTGCGCGCGTCGGACTTCTCGATGTCGTCGCGGTACGGCGCGAGATCGAACCCGCGCGCGCGACGCCCCGTGTCCTTCGCGACGTCGATCGTCGTGCCCGAGCCGCACATCGGATCGATCACGAGATCGCCCTCGCGCGTGTAGCGCTGGATCAGGTTCCACACGACGTACGAAGGCGTCGCGCCGACATAGCGCTGATCGCCCTGCATGCCCGCGCCGTAGTGCTGCGACGGGTACTCCCACAGCGTCGTGGTCTGCACGCGGAGCGGCGGCTTGGTCGGGCGCTGGACCGGCTTGCCGCGATGGGGCGGCGCAGGGCGGGGATCACGGTCGTCGGGACGTCGCATGCGATATCCCCGGAGTCTTGGCACGCGCGCTCAAGAGGCGCTGGTGCGCTCCATCAGGTGCAGCACGAGCCCCGCGATCACCGCGAGCCCGAGATCGAGCAGCGTGCTCCCGAGCAGCGCGTACGCCGCACCCTCGAGGGCAGGAACGCGCGCGGGCTCGCGCTCCGCGTCGACCGCGCGGAACGCGAGGCGCGTGGTGACCGCGCCCACGATCCCGCTCAGCGACGGCGCGACGTACGGGCGCTCGAGCACGCGCGCGCCGAGCGATCCCGCGTGATCGGTGAGGTTCAGGATCGGCAGCACGATCGAGAGCAGCGCGATGACGACGGTCGCCGCGATCCCCGCGCGGAAGCGAGCGCGCACCGAGGACGCCAGCGCGTACACCACGATGAGCGTCTTGATCGCGACGACGACGTGCACGCCCGCCGATGTACCGGATCAGCGCGTGCAGATCGAGGTCACGTGCTCGCGGTAATAGGGGAGCTCGTCGTCCCAGTACTCGCCGTCGAAGGGCCAGATCTGATCGCCCTGCACCGCGACGATCGAGGTCGGACGCTCGGGCTCGCGCGTGAGCGGCACGTTTTCCTCGAGGGCGCGCCGGCGCGCGGTCTCGATCTCGAGCTGCACGGTGTCGATCTCGTTGGCGCGCGCCCGGAGCTCGTCCGCGAGCCGCGCGATGCGGGCGCGCACCGACTCGCCGGCGCGCGTGACGGCGAGCGAGCGCTGGATCGCGAGCTCCTGCGCGACGTGCTGCGCGACCGACGTGCTCGCGAACGACGCGCGATCGACGCGCGCGATCTCCGCGTCGATCGAGCGCACCAGCACCAGCTGCCGCGCGATCGCGCGATCCGCGAACGACGCGCGCAGCACGCGACCGAGCACGCCCGAGGGACCGCGCTCCGAGCGCACCGCGTCGAGCAGCGCGTACGCGGCGTCGGCATCGTCCAGGCCGCGCTCCTGCGCCGCGATGCCCTCGAGCAGCGCGTCGTAGCGCGCGTGGAAGTCCGCGACCGAGCGCTCCGCCGCCTCGTAGCGGCAGTGCTCGAAGTAGATCGTCGCACGCAGCACGAGCGCCTCCGGGTGCACGCGATCCTCGAGCTGCGGCGAGAGCAGGCCGTGAACGTGGCCGAGCGCGCGAGGGTGCTCGCCGAGCAGATAGAGCGCCCACGACTCCTCGAAGAACGCGTCGGGTCCGTAGGCGCTCCCGAAGTCGACGCGCTGCCACGCCTCGAGCGCGCGCTCGAGCAGCACCGTCTGCCGCGCGGGATCGGCGCCCTCGCGGCCCGGCGTCGCCGCGGTGTACGCGACGCGCGCGATCGCGATGCGCGCGAGATCGCGCAGGTGCTCGCGCTCGCCGCTGCCTCCGTCGCGATCGGTACCCACCGCGTCGATCACCGCCTGGAACGCGCGCGTCGCGGGCTGGGCGCGCCGACGGCGCACGTGCGTGACGCCCTCCCAGTAGCGAGATGGCACGTACCAGCGTGTACCAACTCGCGCCCGCGCGAAGAGCCGCGCCGCGGCGTCGAAGTCGCCCGCGACGTAGCGAGCGCGCGCGAGGAGGTGCAGCAGCGCGTCGTGCGACGGCGTGCCCTCGAGCCGCACCAGCCGATCCTCGGAGTAGTGCGAGACGGTCTCGACGAGCGCGTCGGGATCGGGCGCGCGCTGCGCGATCCGACCGAGCAGATCGAGCGCCTCGTCGTGCTGCGTGTGCACCTCGCCGCGACGCGCGATCGCGTCGACCATCGCGAACGACGACTGCACGAAGCCGCTGCGGAAGAGGCACTCCGCGAGCAGGAGCTCGGCGCGCTCGATGGCAGCGGGCGCGTCTTCGCTCTCGCCCTCGATCACGCGCTGCAGGATGGGCGTCGCGTCGTCGCAGCGACCCGCGGCGTAGGCGCGCAGCGCGTCGGCGTACAGCGTCGAGGGCGCGTCGCTCGGCGCGGGCGAGGACTTCGCGCTCGCAGGCACGCTCGCGAGCGCGGTGAGCCACGCGTCGTCGGTGAGCGCCGGCTCGGGCGCGACCTCGACGCGCGCTCGCCGCCGCGCTCGAGGCGGTGCCGCGACGGGCGTGCCCGCCGGCTCCTCGTGCGGCACGACGACCGGCGCTTCGTCGACGATGGCTGGCTCGGGCGCGACGGCGCTCGTCGGCTCCACGTCACGCGCGCGCACCACCTCGCGCGCAGGCGCCGCAGCCACCTCGCCGCCGCTCACGAGGAGCGCGACGATCCCCGCGATCACCCACGCGCCGCCGGACCCGCCGCGGCCGCGACGCGACGCGCCCGCGACCACCTCCGCGCGCAGCGCCGCGAGCGCCTCGCCCTCCGGCGCCGCGCCGCGCAGCACCTCGATGAGCTCGCGCAGCATCGCGTCGTCGTCGTGCATCCCGCCGCTCATTCCGCCCTCCCACCGGCGCGCAGACGACGCAGCGCCTCCGCGATCTCCTTCCGCGCCGCGTAGAGCCGCGAGTACGCGGTCTGCAGCGGACAGCCCACGATCTCCGCGACCTCCGGCATCGGCAGCTGCTCGACCTCGTAGAGGACGAACACCGCGCGCTTGTCCTCGGCGATGCCGCCGAGGATCTCGATCGCCTGCGCGAGACGCCGCGTGCGCTCGAGCTCGTCCTGCGGCGTGCGCTCGCCGATCGGCTCGCTCGACTCCGGTGCCTCGCGCGCCCTTCGTCGCGCCGCGTCACGACGCGCCGCGAGCGCCTTGCGCACGCAGATCGCGTACAGCCACGTCCGCAGCGACGCGCGACCATCGAGCTCGTGCAGCCGACGCTGCACCACGAGGAAGACCTCCTGGCACACGTCGGCGAGCTCCTGATCGCGCACCCCGAGACAGCGCAAGACGCGCGCGACGTACTTGCCGTGCGCGTCGAACACGGCGCCCACGTCGACGCCGCCCGCACCGATCGTGCGAGCGCGCGCCGCGGCGAGCGCCACCTCCAGCCCGTCCTCGCGCCCCGCGTCCACGCCCGTCGGTTCCTCCGGGCTCGCGCGTTTCTGATCGAAAACGCGCCTGCAGGATCGAGGCTACCCAAAAAGAAATCGGCTCGCCGCTCCGGTCCCTTCCGTCCGCGCGCTGCGCGCGCTCCCGTCCGGGCCCTCCGGGACGAGCACTCAGGCGAGGCCCAAAAGCGAACGCGCAGGAGCAGGTGCCCCGGCGCGTCCTCGTTCGAGCCTCTCTCGCGACGTCAGCGCGGAGCGACGGCGCTGAGCGGAACCGGCATCAGGTTCCACGTCATGATCGCGCGCGGCACCTCGCGGCGGAGCATCACCTCGCGGCGCGCGCGCCCGTTCACCCACACGTAGCGGCGCAGCTCGCCCTGCTCGTCCGCGCCCACGTAGAGCTCGTCCTTGCCGTCTCCGTCGAGGTCGGTGAGCAGCGCCGCGTGCTCGAACCCGCTCGACTCGCGATCGATGCTCTCGAGCGACCACTCGCCGCGCGGATCGCGACCCGGACGCGCGAGCCAGAGCCCGTTGCGGAACGTCGCGATCACCATCTCGCGGCGCCCGTCTCCGTCGACGTCGCCCACGGTCAGGAAGCGCGTCAGGCGCTCGCCCGGGATGCGCGCGATCACGTTGCGCGCCGTCGGCGCGGTGTCCGCGTCGTAGCGACGGATCTCGACCGGCTCGACGATCTCGAGCTGCGCGCCGGCGCCGCGCGTGAGCGCCTCGACCGCGACGTAGAGCTCGTCGCGTCCGTCGCCGTCCGCGTCGCCGACCCAGATCTCCTTCGCGTGACGGTTGCCGAGGTCCGCGACCACCGTGCGGCCCTGCTGCGCGCGCGGCACGTAGCGCACGACCTGCCCGCTCTGCTCGCCGCCACCGAGATCGTTCGGCTCGCTCGGCGTCGCGTAGATCTCGAGCTGCCCGTCGCCGTTCAGATCGCCGATCTCGATCTCGTGCACGAACGTGTTCGGCTCGCGATCGAGTCGATCGATCGTCCACCCGCTCGCGCCCGGACGCACCGTCGCGACGACACCCTGATCGTGCGTCGCCACCGCGATCGCGGCGCCGTCGCCGTACACGTCCGCGATCTCCGCGTCGCGCATGCGGTTGAACTGCCCGCCGAACTCCTCGGTCCAGAGCGTCTCGCTGGTCCACCCGCTCGCGCCGCGACGCCAGAGCTTCACCGCGGCGGACATGCCACCGAGCGTGACGAGCCCCGGCTCGCCCGTCGGCGGCTGCCACCACAGCGCCTTGTGGAACACGTTGCTGCCGGGATCCTCGATCACCTCGGCGCGCCACTGATCACCGTCGGGCGTCAGGATCTCGAGGCGCGCCGGGCCCGGCGTCGCCGTCACCGCGCCGTTCTCGACGCGGAACTGCGAGCTCGCGACGAGCAGCCCGCGCTGCTCGCCCTGGGTGCGCGCCGCCGTCGGCGTGGGCGGCGGGGTCGGCGGAGTGGGCGCCGGCGGCGCTTCCGCCTGCTGCGGCGGGGTCGCGGGCTCCGTCCCGCCCGAGCACGCCACGCACGATGCGACCGCGCACACCGCGATCCCGATCACGATCCCGACGATCCGAGCCTTCCGCATGGCCCCACCTACCAAGCGCGGATCCACCGAGCAAATTCCCCGACCCTCTGTCGTCCCGGCCCTCGGGCACTACACTCCGCCCGATGAAAGGGGCCCGAATGAACGCGCCCGTGCTCAAGCGCGACGAGAAGGCAGCTCGTATCCTCGAGATCCTCGAGCGCCTGTACCCGAGCCCGCCGATCCCGCTCGATCACGTCGACGCGTTCACGCTGCTCGTCGCGGTCGTGCTCTCCGCGCAGACCACCGACAAGAAGGTCAACGAGGTCACGCCCGCGCTCTTCGCGGCCGCGCCCACGCCCGAGGCGATGGCGGCGCTGAGCGAGGCGGAGATCCTCGCGTACATCCGCCAGGTCGGGCTCTCGCCGCAGAAGGCGAAGGCGCTCAAGGGTCTCGCGACGAAGATCGCGACCGAGCACGGCGGTCAGGTGCCGCGCACGTTCGAGGAGCTCGAGGCGCTGCCCGGCGTCGGCCACAAGACCGCGTCGGTCGTGATGATCCAGGCGTTCGGCCATCCGGCGTTCCCGGTCGACACGCACATCCACCGGCTCGCGTGGCGCTGGGGGCTCTCCGACGGATCGAGCGTCGAGCGCACCGAGGCGGACCTCAAGCGCCTCTTCGATCGATCGAAGTGGGACAAGCTGCACCTGCAGATCATCTACTTCG
This sequence comes from Sandaracinus amylolyticus, assembly GCF_000737325.1. Taxonomy (NCBI): domain Bacteria; kingdom Pseudomonadati; phylum Myxococcota; order Polyangiales; family Sandaracinaceae; genus Sandaracinus; species Sandaracinus amylolyticus. Next base: position 2,665,686 of record NZ_CP011125.1, on the reverse strand, counting down.
GTCGCGAGCACTGCCCCGCGCTGCGCCACGATCTGAGCGCGTGCCCGATCTGCTCGTGGGCGGCGCCCGCGAAGGTGCGCGCCGCCGAAGCGAAGGGCGGCGCGACGAAGGGCATGAGCAAGGGAGGCCGTCCCGGAGGCAAGAAGCGCGAGGCCTCGCGATGACGACCATCAACGCCGCGCTGCTCGCGGCGGCGCTGCTCTTCGTGCTGTTCATCGTCGCGCAGGCGCTGCTGCCCGCGCTGATCCGGAGGCGCGGCGATCGCGCGTCGAGCGCGAAGATGGACGACGCGATCCTCCGCGCGAACGACACGGCACGTCCCGCGGCGCAGCGCGCCGAGGCGTTCCGCGAGGGCGCGACGATCGCGCTCGACGAGCTGCGCCGCCCTCGGCTCGCCCTGCGTCTCCTGACGAGCGCGGAGTCGGTCGCGCCGGGCGAGCCCGCGACGATCGCGCTGGTCGAGCGTGCGATGCTGCGCGCGAAGGATCTCGGAGCGCTCGAGCGATTCCTCTGGCAGACGATGGATGCGCACCGCGGCACGCCGGCGCACGCCCGCGCGCTCGACGCGCTCCTCGCGCTGTACGACGGTCCGATGAAGACGCCCGAGCGCGCGCGGGTGCTTCGCGCGATGAGCGCACCTCGCGACGCAACGACCGAGCGCCCGTCTCGATGACCCGTCCCAGCGCCATGCCTCAGCTCCAGCCATCCCGCCGCGCGCTCACCAGCGCGCTCCTCTGCGTCCTCGTGTCGATCTCCGCGCGCACCGCGCACGCGCAGGACACGTGGGGCGTGATCGTCGCGACCACGCGTCCCACCGAGATGCAGCGCGCGATCGAGACCGCCGATCACTCCGCCGCCGCGCTCAGCGCGACCGTCGGCGGCGTGATCCCCAACGAGCGCGCGGTCGCGCGCGTCGAGAGCGCGCTCAGCGAGCCGTTCCGCGCGGCGCCGCCCGAGATCGCGCGACGCCTCGGACAGGCCGCGGAAGCGGTGCTCGAGGACGTCGCGTTCGGCCGCAACCAGCAGGGGCTCGACGTCGGTCAGCCGCTGCTCGCGGAGCTCGATCCGCACCTCGCGGGGCTCGGTCGCGACGAGCAGAGCGCGAGCGACGTCGCGAACCTCTGTCTCTATCTCGTGCGCGCCCACGTGCAGAAGCGCGACCTCGGCGCGGCGCGACAGCAGGTGCAGGTGTGTCTGCGCCTCGTGCCCGATCTGCGCGCCGACGAGCGCCTGCATCCGCCGAGCGTGCGCGACCTGTTGAGCGAGACGCGCGCGTCGCTCGAGCGCGGCGAGGGCGGGATCCTCGCGGTGCACGCGGCTCCGACCGATCCCGAGGGCTGCGCGATCCGCGTCAACGGTCGCCGCATGGGCCAGACGCCGTGGGCGCGGCTTCCGCTGCCCCCGGGGCCGTACGTGGTGCAGATCGAGTGCGCCGCGGATCGCGCGGGGCGCGTGCATCCCGTGCAGGTCGCGGGTGATTCGCCGACGCGCGTGATGATCCACGCCGAGCTCGCGCAGCGGCTGACGACGCGCCCGGCGCTCGCGCTGGTGTACACGTCGCGCGAGCAGCTCGCGAACCACCTGCCGGAGGACGTCGCGCTGATCGCGCACGCGCTCGGCGCGACGAGGATGCTCGCGGCGGTCGACGACGGCCGGAACCTCGCGGTGCGTGCGTTCGCGGTGAGCGACGAGGGCCCGCTGCTCGTGGGCTCGGCGCCGGTGCCCGAGCCGATCGACATGACGCGCAGCCGCGAGGCGGTCGCGGCGGTGCTCTCGGGACGTCAGCTGGACGCGCCGGTCGACGCCGCTGCGCCGACCGGCGGGGTCATGGGCGAGCCCGCGCGGATGGAGGCGGGCGGCGGCGGTGGCGCGCCGAACGTCGCGTCGATCGTGCTCGGCTCGATCCTCGCGCTGGGCGGCGCCGCGGGCCTGGGCGTCGGTTGGTACTACTGGACCGAGCTCGAAGCCGCGTGGGCGACGTTCGACGAGCAGTTCGACCACGTCGAGATGACCGTCGCCTACGCGCAAGCGCAGGACAGGATCTTCACGACGCGCTGGATCGTGCTCGGCGCGGGAGCGGGCGGTGGCGCGCTCCTCACGATGGCACTGCCGTTCCTGCTGCCGGACGAGGAAGGCGTGCCGTGGTGGTCGCTCATTCCCGCGGCGGCCGGTGCGGCACTGGCCGGCGTCGGCATCTGGCAGCTCACGGAAGAGGGCGAGGCCATCGGCCCGCCCCTGACGCTCGCGACGGAGCCGGCGTGGCTCGGCGCGCATCTGATCGCACACGCGGTCCCGCTGCTCTCGGTGCCGTTCATCTATCTCGTGCGCGACGCGACGCGCGACCGCAACGCCGGCGCCGCCGTGCACGTGGACGCCGAGCGCGCCGAGCTCCGCGTGTGGGGCTCGTTCTGACGCACGGCGATCCGCGAGTGCGCGTCTCGCATCGGCCGAACGCGGCCTGTCGCGCGGTCGGTCGTCGCCTGGACGCGCACGCCCGCCCTTCGTCGTCGCGGCACGGGCGGTGAGATCGCGCGTTGCGGAGGCCTCCCTCGCTCGATAGGCTCGGCGCCTTTTCGTGGGGAGGGTCGATGTTCGCGCAACGATGGCGGCACGCGGTGGCCTTGGTGATCGCGCTCGCGCTCGGGGTCGGGTGCGGCGATGACGACGGAACCGTCGGTGGAGACGACGCCGGCGCGGCGGACGGCGGTGTCGACGCGGCGATGCCCACGTCGGACGCGGGTCGCGACGCCGGCACCGACGCCGGTCCTTCGTGCACGAGCGGCTGCGAGATCGCAGAGCTCGCGCTGGGATCCAAGTTCAGCTGCGCCCGCCGCGAGAACGGCGAGGTGCTCTGCTGGGGTCGCGGCCAGGAGGGTCAGCTCGGCGACGGCAGTCGTACCCACGGCGGTCGGTGCGTCGGCGGCGGCATCGTCGAGACGTTCGACTGCTCACCGCGTCCCGTCGTCGTCGATCTCGAGAGCGCCGCGTCGAGCGTGAGCGCGGGCTGGACGAGCATCTGCGCGATCGATGGCGAGTCCGACGCGCAGTGCTGGGGCGAGGCGGGCTTCCGCATCGGCTCGCTCCCCGAGGAGGCCGCGCGGTACGCCCCGCAGCCGTTCCCGATGCTCGAGGACGTCGAAGGCGTCGCCGAAGCGACCTTCACGATCTGCGCGCTGGACGACGGCGGCGCGGTCCGCTGCGCGGGGAACAACGGCTCCGGCCAGACCGGCAGCGGCATGTTCTCGACGACCGAGCTGAACCCCGTGCCGGTCGTGCGCGCCGAGCCCGCGGACACCGCGCTGACGGGCGCGGTCGAGGTGGTGCTCGGCACCTTCTCGGACTTCGGGTGCGCGCGCACCGCCGACGAAGTGCTGTGCTGGGGCTCGGGCGAGGCCGGCCAGCTCGCGACCGATCCTCCCGCGCTCCCGAGCAACTGCGCGACCGGCAGCACCGCCCAGAACCGCTGCACGAGCCGCGCGATCACGATCACCGGCCTCCCCGAGATGCCCGTCACGCAGCTCGCGGCGGGCGGCGAGCACGTCTGCGCGCTCCTCGCCGATCAGACGGTGGTGTGCTGGGGCGGCAACGATGCAGGACAGCTCGGGACGGGAGATCGCACCGCGCGCATCGTCCCGACGGCCGTGCCCGGCCTCACCGGCGTCACTCGCATCGCGGCGGGCGCGAACCACACGTGCGCGGTGCTGAGCGACGGCGGCGTGCGGTGCTGGGGCTACAACCGCTTCGGTCAGCTCGGCGACGGCGACGAGACCCACGAAGACACCGCGTGCCGCGTGTCGGACTCGGACACCGGCGACTGCTCGTCGACCCCGGTCGCGGTCATGGGCGTGGACGACGCGACGTTCGTGGACGTCGGCGTCGATCACACGTGTCTCGTGCGCGCCGAGGGAACCGAAGTCTGGTGCTGGGGTCGGAACGACATGCTCCAGACGCAAGGCAGCGCCACGTTCAGCCCCACCCCCGACGAAGTGCTCCCGCGCTACGCGCCCGCGCAGGTGATGGGCCTGTGACGCGGGCGATGCGGCGCTTCGGGCTCGCGCTGCTCGCGCTCACCGCGCTCGCGGGGTGCGACGTCGAGCCCTACGAGGAGCCGCGTCAGATCGACGACGCGCCGGATCTGCCGCCCCCCGCCGATGCGCTGGAGGCGGCGATCCGCGAGCGCGCGCCGAACGAGGCGATGCTGATGATCCCGCACGAGCCCGTCGTGCGCGGCGAGCTGCCCGAGGGCGAGCGCCGCGACTTCACGTCGGTGCTGCGCGCAGGGCTCTGTTACAAGGTGCTCGCCCAGGGCGGGCCCGGCGTGAGCGACCTCGATCTCATCGTGTACTCGCCCGACAACGTGCTGCTCCAGCGCGACGCCACGCAGAGCGACGCGCCGGTGATCGGCGTGCAGCGCGCGATCTGTCCGACCGAGACCGGGCTCTACCGCTTCGAGGTGCGCATGGCGCGCGGCGGCGGGCCGTTCGGCGCGCAGATCTGGGTCTCTCAGTAGGCGATCTCGAGCGGCAGGCGCGCGACCGGCGTCCGCGCGCCCTGCTCGGCGCGGATCACCCACGCCGCGCGCAGCGCCGCGAGCATCTCGGGCGCGATCACCTCGAGCGCGCCCGCGTCGCTGCTCCCCTCGTCGCCGCCCGATGCAACCGCGCGACCCAGCGGCGTGTCGCCGAGCACGTAGTCGAGCAGCGAGCTCGGGCGCGCCGGCGCCATCTCGAAGTCCGCGTCGTGCGGCAATCCGCCGAGCTGCCGCGCGCGCACCAGCGCGGAGCGAAACCCGCCGAGCCGATCGACGAGCCCGAGCTCGAGCGCGCGATCGCCGGTCCACACGCGACCGCGCGCGACCGCGTCGACCTCGGTCATGCGCATCCCGCGCCCCTCCGCGACGCGCCGCAGGAAGTCGCGATACCAGCGGCGCACCATCTCCGAGAGGATCGCGCGCTCGTCCGGCGTGAACGGCCTCCACAGCGACTCCGCGCCCGCGTGCGCGCCGCGCGAGAAGAACTCCGTCTCGACGCCGAGCCGCTCCGCGAGCGGCTCCACGTCGACCTTGCCGAACCACACGCCGATCGATCCCGTGAGCGTCGCGGGGTCGGCCCAGATCTCGTCGCACGCCGACGCGACGAAGTACCCGCCGCTCGCCGCGACCGCGCCCATCGACGCGATCACCGGCTTGCGCTCGCGCGCGCGTCGGAGCGCGCGCCAGATCTGATCCGCCGCGAGCACCGATCCTCCGGGGCTGTCGACGCGCACCACGATCGCGCCGATCGCCGGATCCGCCGCCATGTGCTCGATCGCCGCCACCGCGGTGCGGCCGCCGGTCGCGTGGATCTCGAGGATCGGGATGTCGACGTTCTCGCCGTCGACCATCTCGCCGTCGACCACGACCACGCCGACGCGCGGCTCGCGGCCCCAGCGCTCGCGCGGGAGATCGGGCTCGCGGCGCTCGCGACCGTAGCGACCCCCGAACGCGTCGGTGAGCGCCTCGTCGGCGTCGAACGGATCGGCGCTGCCGTCCACCAGGCCCAGCGCGATCGCGGTGTCGGTCACGTATGGACCGCCGTCGACGATCTCGCGCACCCGCGCCGGCTCGACGTCGAGATCGCGCGAGAGGTCCCACACGAACCGCCCGTAGAGCTCGTCGAGGTTCTCCTCGCGCGCGACCCGCGCGGCCTCGCTCGAGCGCATGTCCTGGTAGTCCTCGATCGCCGATTTGTACGGGCCGATGCGCACGAAGTCGGCGCGGATCCCCACGAGCTGCAGCAGCCCCGCGAGGTGCGTGATCTCGATCGAGGGCCCGTAGAGGCGCACGCCGCCCGCGGGATCGGCGAGCACGGTGCGCGCACCCGCGCACGCGTACATCTCCGCGCCCGACGCATCGCCGAGGATGCAGACGACCGGCTTGCCCGCGTCCTGCAGCGCGTCGATCAGGAGTCGCAGCTCCTGCGCGTACGCGAGCCCGATGTCGCTGCCCTGCGGGCGCAGCACCACGCCGTGGATGCGCGGATCGTGGATCGCACGCTCGAGCCGGCGCGACACCCGCAGCAGCGAGCGCGCGCCGAGATCCGCGAGCACCACGTCCGCGACGTACGCGCCGGTCGGCACGCCTACGCGCTCGTGGCCCTCGACGCGCGCGGTCACGTACCAGCCGGGCGAGTCGTCGAACCCATCGCCGAGCACCACGCCGCCGCCCGCGCCGACCTGCCCCCAGTCGACGATCAGACCCGCGGTCACGCGCGCGTCGGGCTGCTCGTCGCCGACGCGCTCGACCTCCGCGGCCGCTTGGATGCGCCCCACCCACGGCACCTCGACCTGGCCCGCGACGCGCGCGCCCACGCGACCGTCCTCGTCGACCGCGCCCGTCAGATCGAGCGTCAGCACGCGCGTGCCGGTCGGACGCACGGCGAGCCCGAGCAGAAACGAGCGCGGCACGTACCCGCCTCCGCCGTGATAGCCGGGGCCCGTCACGTCGCGCGCCAGGAAGGAGAGCGCGACGTAGGGCAGCGGCCTCCAGCTCGCGGCGAGATCGAGCGTGAAGAGCTCGGCGAGCCCGGGATTCGGCGACCACAAGAAGCGCGTCGACGCGCCGACCGAGATCGCGTCGTCGTACGCGTAGGCGAGCGCGAGCGAGAGCATCGTGTGCTCGATCCCGCCCGACGCGCTGGTCGGTCGCACGCTGTCCACCGACGCGCCGAGGGAGAAGCCGAGCAGCAGCGGCGTCGCCGCGTAGATGCCGTCGCCGCGCTCCGCGAACCCCGTGCGATCCTCGCCCTCGGCGTGCACGTACACCGCGCTCCAGCTGCGCAGGTACGCGAGCGCCGAGGGGTTCACCGACACCGCGAGCGCGTCGTCGGGCGCGACGATCGACACCGGTGGCTGCCACACCGGCGACGTCGCGCGACGCAGCTGCGCCGACGCGCTGGTCGCGATCGAGAGGAGGACGAAGAAGACCGCGAACGGCGCGGCGATCAGGAGGGACCGGCCACGAGCGTGCACCCGCGCACCGTACCACCAAGGCGCGCCTTCACGCGCACTCCGCGCAGTCGTCGTTGGGCGAGCGCAGCCCGAAGCGGAGCGCGTTGCCGAACGTGCGCGTCCAGTCGCCGAGGCTCGGCAGCAGCCCCGCGCGCGCGGGCGCGTCGGGCACCGCCTCGCCGCGCAGGAACGCGAGCACGACGTCGAGATCGGCGCGCGACGCCGTGCGGTCGAGCGATCGGAAGCGCACGGTGCGATCGCGATCGAGCACGAACGTCGCGGGGTACGCGATGCCGCCCTTCTCGCCCGCGTTGAGGATCCCGTACGCCGACACGACCTCGCGACGCGCATCGCAGAGCAGACGGAACGGCAGCTCGAGCTGCGCCGCGAGCGCGCTCGATCGCTGCGGCTCGTCCACCGAGATCGCGACCAGCCCGAACCCGAGCGCGTCGAGCTCGCCCCAGCGCTCGCGGTACTGGCCGAGCTGGCGCAAGCAGAACGGGCACCAGTGCCCGCGATAGAACACGACCACGTGCGGTCGCTCCGCGCAGAGCACGGCGAGCCGGCGCGGCGCGCCGCTGGAGTCCGGCAGGACGAAGTCGGGCGCGACGTCACCGACGTCCGGAGCAGGAGTGCTAGGCATGCGACGAGACCTCCGCGTGCGGTTTAGGTACACCGTACGCAAATGCTTTGTGCCCGATTTTTCGCGGCGTCAAGGGCCAGCCACATGGGACGACCTCCGAAGTTCTCGCGCGCACGGCTGCAGGAAGCCGCGCTCGCGCTCGTCGACGAGCACGGCCTCGAGGGGCTCTCGATGCGCGCGCTCGCGAGCGCGCTCGGGACCGGCCCGATGACGCTCTACAACCACGTCGCGAACCGCGAGGACCTCGAGGTGCTCGTGGTCGAGGCCGTGCTCGCGCAGGCGCAGTGGTCGCGCGGCTGCAGCGACGACTGGCGCGAGGACGCGCGCGAGCTCGCGCTCACCGTGTGGCGCGCATTGCGCGCGCACCCGCGCGTGGTCCCGCTCGTGCTGACGCGTCGCTCGCGATCGCCGATCGTCGCGGACTTCGGCGAGGCCATGCTCGCCGCGCTCGCGCGCAGCGGACGCTCGGGGCACGCGCTGCTCGTCGCGTTCCGCGCGATCACCGCGCTGATCATGGGCTTCGCGCAGGGCGAGCTCGCGGGACCGCTCGCGACGAGCGCGGGCGAGCCCGCGGACGAGGTGATCGAGCGCTTCCGATCGCTGCCGCGCGATCGCTATCCGGGGCTCGTCGACATCGCGGAGGCTGCGCGCGAGAGCGATCCCGAGCGCGAATTCCGCGAGGGGCTCGAGCTGCTGCTCGACGGTCTCTCTCGCGCGCGCTGAGCCCGAGTGGCGCCGCGTCACGCGTGGACCGCGGACCGCGGCGCGGCTCCCCTCGAGGTGCACGTCGAGCGGCGATCCGTCGCGCTGGCCGCGTCGTTGCAGCGCGAAACGGGCGATGGGTGAGCCGAGCATCGCATTCTGTCGCGGGCACGGCGGCGCGCGCATCGCGTACGCGACGTGGGGAGAAGGTCCGGTGCTCGTCGTCGTGCCCGGCTGGCTCAGTCACCTCGAGCTGCAGTGGCACTACCTCGGAATGCACGATCTCTACGCGCGGCTCGCGCGCTCGTTCCAGCTCGTCTTCTACGATCGGCGCGGGGTCGGGCTCTCGCAGCGCGCGCGCGACGACTTCGAGCTCGAGGGAGAGCTCGAGGATCTCGACGCCGTGATCGCGCGGGTCACCGACGGGCCCGTCGCGATGTTCGGCTCGTCGCACGGCGGTGCGATCGCGCTCGCGTACGCCGCGACGCGCCCCGAGCGCGTGTCCCGGCTCGCGCTGTACGGGACGTTCGCGCGCGGCGCCGACGTCGCGCGCGTCGACGTGCAGCGCTCGCTCGACGCGCTCGTGCGCGCGAGCTGGGGGCTCGGCTCGCGCACCCTCGCGTCGATCTTCGTGCCCAACGCGCCCGACCCCGCGTTCTTCGACAACCTCGTGCGCTTCCAGCGCGAGTCCGCCGATCGCGAGACCGCCGCGCGCCTGCTCGCGATGTGCTTCGAGCTCGACGTGCGCGATCGCCTGCGCGACGTGCGCGCGCCCACGCTCGTCGTCGCGCGGCGCCACGATCACGCGATCGCGAGCCGCCTCTCGATCGAGCTCGCGTCGGAGATCGACGGCGCGCGGCTCGTGATGCTCGAGGGCGACGTGCACTTTCCGTGGCTCGGCGACTGGCCGACCATCGCGCAGCTCCTCGAGGACTTCCTCGAGCGTCGTCCGGCCGCGCGCCCCAGCGAGCCGCCCCCCGCGACGCGCGACGCACCGAGCGAGACGTGGCGCGAGTTCCGCGTGCTCCACTACCGCGTGAGCCGCGGCCCCGAGGAGAGCGCGTTCCGCGTCGCGCTCGCGCAGATCGGCGAGCCCGCGGACATGCCGCAGCCGGGCGCGAGCGGGCTCTACCGCCTCGCGCCCGAGCGGGTCGACGCGGTGCGCGCGAAGCTCGCGTCGTACGTCGCGCGGGCGGCCGAGCGCGGCGCGCGCATCGTCGTGTTCCCCGAGATGAGCGTCGACCTCGGACACGACGCGATCGCCGCGGAGGTGCACGAGCTCGCCCGCGCGCACGGCGTGACGATCGTCTCCGGCGGGCACCACGACGAAGCGACGCGCACGAACGTGTGCGTCGTGATCGGCCCCGAGGGCGAGCTCTGGCGACAGCGCAAGCACGTGCCCGCGATCATGCGGATGGGTGGCGCGGTCGTGGAGGAGCCGATCGACATCCCGCTGCAGCCGCTCTTCGTCGTCGCGTCGACGCGGATCGGTCGCGTGGCGATCGCGGTGTGCCGCGACTTCCTCGATCTCGATCTGCGCGTCGCGCTGAAGAACACCGAGCCTCCGCTCGATCTGCTGATCAACCCCGCGTTCACCGCGGTCACCTCGGACTTCGAGACCGCGCACGCCGAGGCGCGCCGCGCGCTCTACGCGTGCACGCTCTTCTGCAATTTCGCCGCGTTCGGTGGCTCGCTCGCGACATCGCCCGACAAGAGCGCTGCGCGCGTCGTGATCCCGCGCGGCGAGGAGCGGCTCGAGGTGCTCGACGTGCCGCTCTTCGAGATGCGCGCCGAGCGACGCGCATGGGACGAGCGCGCGCACGCCCGCTTCGTGCAGAGCACGAGACGCGCGTGATCGCTCAGCGCGCCGCGTCGGCCGCGAGCATGCGCTCGAGGCGCAGCATCGGGCCCTGCCCCGCGCGCACGAGCCCCACGCGCGGCGAGTCGAGGTCGAGCATCATCGCGAACGTCATCCCGATCAGGAGCGGCACGACCGTGAGCGCGACGGCGCTCCGCTTCCTCTCGACCCCGCACAAGAACCCGGTCACCGCGATCGCGACCAGCGCCACGGCGAGGACCATGATCGGGATCGACACCGGCACGTGCGCGCGCGCCGCGATCCAGCGCGCCGCCTCGAGATCGATCACCTCGTTGAGCGACTCGACGAAGCGCCCCGTCGCGACCGAGCGCGGATCGGCGCGCATCACGTCGACCGTGTGATCCCACATCTGCTGGTGCAGCGAGGCGGCGCGATCGTTGGCGCGCTCGTCGAGCGAGAGATCGGAGCCCGCTTCGTAGAGCTCGATGCGCGCGCGGACGTACTCGCGGAGGAGCCGGGCGAGCTCGCTCGCGTGGGGCTCGGGGAGCCACTTCGACCGCAGGTATGCGGTCCCGATCGCGTTGGACTCCGCGAGGATGAGCGCGCGGCGGCCCGAGAAGCGCGCCTCGGCCATCGACGTCGCGAACGCGAGCAGCAGACCGAGCAGCGCGAGCGTCGCGGTCTGCATCGTGCCGAGCGCGCTCCGCCCCTTCTCGTCGACGCGATCCGCGCGCCGGCGTCCCCACGCGAAGCTCGCCTCCGCCGCGATCAGCAGCGCGACGATCGCGGCGACCTCGACCAGGAGGATGTCGGGCAGCACTCTCCCTGCGCCATCGTCACGCGACCGCTCGCGCGCAGCCCGTGGGCGCGCGTCCCCGCCTCGCGATCAACGCCCGTAGGGACCGACGCCGAGGACGACGTGGCGCGCCGGCCCGGACCACCGCTCGAGCAGCCGTCGCCGCGCGGCTTCGGGGCGCACCCGGATGACCCAGCGCAGCGCCTCGTCCGGCCGCTCGCGGAGCGCGGCCGCATGCGCGCGCACGAGCGCATCGAGCACCGCCGGGATCCCGTGCGCGGGCGGCTCGGGCGGGAGCTTCGCCTCGGCGTCGATCCAGCGCCCTGCCGCACCCTCGATCAGCGCGCGCACGCACGCCGCGAGCTCGTCCGCGTCGCGCTCGCGTCCGCTCGGAGCACGCTCGATCACGTGCTGCGCCGCGTCGGGCGCGTCCTGCTCGAGGTGGATCAGCGCGCGCAGCGCGGCGACGTGGGTCGCCAGCGCCGCGATCGGCTCGCGCCCGACCGCGCCGAGCAGCGGGATCGCGTCGTCGACGTGTCCCATCACCACGAGCGCGCTCACGTCGCCGATCACGTCGCGCGCATGATCCTCGCGCGCCCCCGGCGTCGTCGCCTCCACGCTCGCGCGCGCGCGAGCCCGCATCCGCGGCAGCACTGCCGCGGGGTCGCCGCCTCGCAGCACCCACCCGCGATCGCGCGCGTTCCTCGTCGCGCCCGCGACGGTCCGCGCGATCCCGAGCGACGCGAGCAGCACGCCCGGCACGCACAGCCCGACCGCCACCTGCACCAGCTCGCCGCGCGCTTCGATCAGCATCCCGAAGAGCGCACAGAGCAGCCCGGGCGCGGTCACGAGCGCCGCGGTCACCGCGATGCCGCGCCGCACGATCGCCCGATCGACCCGCAGCCGGTGCCGTCGCGCGGCGACCGAGATCGCCGCCGACGCCGCGCCTCCGTAGGCCAGCGCGATCGCGATCACCGCCACCAGGCCGGCCGAGTCGTCCATCTCCCGCCTTCTTTGGCTCGGCGCCGGACCTCCGCGCCAGGCGACCCGCGCGGCACCTGGCGCCCTCGCTCGGGGATCGGGTAACGTGCCTGCGGATGGACCCGCTCCGGGGGTGCCGACGAACCCGCGTGGCCGCGCTCTCGGCCCTGCTCGTGCTCGCACCGATGACGGTCGGGCCACGTCGCGCACACGCCCAGGAGGACCCGGGCACCGACCTCGGCACCTCGGTCGCACCTCCACGCGACGACGCACCGCGCGAGGCCGTCGAGCTCTTCCAGCGCGCGCGCGAGCACTACCAGCACGGTCGCTACGAGGCAGCCGCGACCGATCTCGAGCGCGCGCTCGCCCTCGATCCCGGCTCGCCGACGCTCCTCTACAACCTCGGCCGCGTGTACGAGCTCTGGGGCGAGCACGATCGCGCCATCTCCACGTACGAGCGCTACCTGCGGGTGATCCCGCCCGACGACTCGGCCGAGCGCGAGCGCACCGAGGCCGCGGTCCAGCGCCTCCGCGGCGCGCGCACCTACGTGCGCCCCGACGAGGAGATCTACGAGCGCCCGATCTACGTCTCGCAGCGCGGCGTCGACGACGAGCTCTTCTGGGCGACGCTGACCGCGGGCGCCGTGATCACGCTCGGCGCGGCCGCGCTCGCGGTGACGACGGTGCTCATGCGCGACGACGCCACGCAGTTCCGCATCGGCGCCGACGGCGAGCTCGTGGATCGCGACGCGCGGTTCGAGACCGTCGACACGCTCGCGCTCACCACCGACATCGTCGGCGCGGTCGGCGGCGCCGCGTTGCTCACCGCCGGTCTGCTGTGGCTCCTGCGCGAGCGCACCGTCGAGCTCTATCCGAGCTCCGCGGCGCTGCGCGTCGACGTCTCCGCCGATCCGCGCGGCGGCGGCGGCCTCGCCGTCCGAGGTGCGTTCTGATGCGCGGCGCGGCGGCGATCATGATCGCGACGATCGCGGTAGGGTGCTCGGCGCTGAGCCCCGGCGCGCCCGACGACGTGCCCTGCACGCTGCGCGGCGACGGGAGCGATCCCTGCCTCGAGCTCGGCCGGGCGTGCGTCGAGGGCTTCTGTCGATCGCGCGAGGTCTGCAACGGCACCGACGACGACCTCGACGGGCGTGTGGACGAGGGCCCGGAGAGCGATCGCGACGCCGACGGGTTCACGTGGTGTGGCGGCGGCAACGCCGCGCTCGCCGACTGCGACGACGAGGACGCCGCGGTCCACCCGGCCGATCCGTCGCGCGGGATCGCCGCGCCCGACGAGGTCTGCGACGGCCGCGACAACCAGTGCGACGGCACCGACGTCGATCTGATCGAGGCCGCGAACTGCACCGCGCCGCAGCGCTGCAGCCGCAGCCAGGGCGCGTGCGTGGACCCGCTGTGCACGTACCCCGAATTCCGCTGCCCCGACGGATTCCAGTGCGCCGACGGCGACTGCGTCCCCGGCGACTGCCAGCGCACCGGGTGCACGCCCGGCCAGGTCTGCGATCCCGTCACCCGCGCGTGCGTCGAGCCGCTGCCGCCCGGAGCCGCTTGCGAGACCGACGCGCAGTGCGCCGATCGCGTGTGCATGCCCGCGCGCGAGGCGCTCTCGCTCGAGGTCGGGCTCGGCGCGAACACCCGCCGCATCTGCACGCGCGCGTGCTGCGACGATCGCGACTGTCCGGTGGGACAGGCGTGCTGGGCGCCGGGCACCGGCGCGCGCGGCTGCGTCGATCGCGAGCTGCTCTCGCAAGGGAGCCTCGGCGCGCCGACCGCGGAGGAGCGAACCTGCTCGGACGCGATCGCGTGCGAGCCCTCGCAGTGCCTGCCCTTCGAGTACGACGCGTACGATCGCCTCCGCTTCGGATTCGTGTGCGCCGGGAACACGGCACGACGCGACGCCGGCGCGTGCCGCGCCAACTCGCAGTGCGAGTCGGGGATCTGCCTGTTCGGCCACGAGTTCTGGAGCTGGGCGGAGTTCCGCACCGTCGAGTCGGGGCCCTGCAGCGGCGCGTGTCGCACGCTCTCGGACTGCCGGCGCTTCGAGGACGGCTGGAACCAGTCCGACGACTCCGCGCTCTCCGGCGAGACCGTCCAGATGGGCTGCCTCACCGCGCGCTTCACCGACACCACCGACTTCACTCAGGCGTGCTTCGAGTCGAGCGGTCGCGCGGCGGGCGAGGCGTGCACGACCAACGTGGACTGCCTCGAGCGCGGGTGCATCGACGGGATCTGCCGCGCGACGTGCTGCAGCAACGCGGACTGCGGCTCCGAGATCTGCCGCCCGTTCGTCGACGGCGATCACTGGGAGATGCGCTGCGCACCGCCGCTGCAGATCCTGTGACCCCCGCAGACGGCCGACGTGCTCGCGCACGTGCTCGGCCGTTTCCCCCGGCGTGAGCGAAACACCGCGCCCGGCCCGCTCCCTCTCGACGGATCCGGTATGCTCCCGGGGCTCCCGATGCGGATCTGTCCCACCTGCAAGAGCGCGTATCCGACGCGAGGAACGCAGAGCACGTGCCCGCGGGACGGCACGCCGCTGGTCGACGCCGCACAGTTCGCCGCCGAGCGCTCGGACCCGCTGATCGGCGCCACGCTCGCCGGGCGCTTCCGCATCGTCGCGCGCGTCGGCACCGGCGGGATGGGCACCGTCTATCGCGCCGAGCAAGCCGGGCTCTCGCGTCAGGTCGCGCTGAAAGTGCTCAAGCGCGAGCTCGTGATCGAGCGCGAGACCGTCGCCCGCTTCCATCGCGAGGCGAAGGCCATGAGCATGCTCCTGCACCCGAACACGGTGCGGGTGTTCGACTTCGGCGAGGACCCCGCGACGGGCCACCTCTTCCTCGCGATGGAGCTGCTCGAGGGCGAGCTGCTCACCGCGCGCCTCGATCGCGAGGGCGTGCTCGACGTGCGCGAAGCGATCTCGTTCGTGCAGGAGATCCTGCGCTCACTGCACGAAGCGCACAGCAAGGGCATCGTCCATCGCGACCTCAAGCCCGACAACATCTTCCTCGCGCGCATCGAGGGCCACGCGATCCCCGTCGTGAAGGTGCTCGACTTCGGCATCGCCAAGGTCTGGCGCGAAGAGGGGAAGATCGATCAGCTCGAGACGCAGGCGGGCACGGTGTTCGGGACGCCGCGCTACATGTCGCCGGAGCAAGCGCAGGGGAAGGCGCTCGATCCCCGCAGCGACCTCTACTCCGTCGGCGTGCTGCTCTTCCAGCTGCTCACGGGGCGCCCGCCGTTCGTCGACGAGGACGCGGTCGTCGTCATGGCGAAGCACATCCGCGATCGCCCGGAGTCGCCTCGCCGCGCCGCGCCCGACCGGCCGATCCCGTCGAGCCTCGAGCGCGTCGTGCTGCGCGCGATGGAGAAGGATCCCGAGGATCGCTACGCCAGCGCCGACGAGTTCGAGCGCGCGCTCGGCGCGGTCCTCGCGGACGTCGACGCGGCGAAGGCGGCGCTCGAGAGCGGGCGCCGCCCGATGTTCGTGCCGCGCGTCGCGGACCTGCCGCGCGTCCCGCTCGCGATCGGCGCGGGCGTCGTCGCGGTCGCGATGGTGGTCGCGGTGGTGATGGTCGCGTCGGCGGGCTCGGGCGCGCCGCCGATCGAGAGGGCGACCGAGCTCGCCGTGATCGAGACCGGCACCGTCGAGCCCGCGGCGCCGAGCACGCCGCCGCCCGCCGCGATCGCGGTCACGCCGACGACCACGCGCCACGTCGTCGTCGACAGCGAGCCGCCGGGCGCCGAGGTGTGGCGCGACGGATCGCGCGTCGGCACCACGCCGCACGCGCTCGACGTCGGCGCGAGCGAGCACGGCACGCTCGAGCTGCGCCTCGACGGCCACGAGAGCGCGACGGTCGAGCTCGCGAGCGCGGCCTCGACCCAGACCGTCACGCTGGTCCCCCAGCGGCGCGTCGCGCGACGGAGCGGCAGCGAGCGCCCGCGCGCACCGCGCGAGACCGTCGATCCCGAGCCGACGACGACGCCCGCGACGAGCACCACGGTGAGCGCACCGCCGCCGCGCCCGCAGCGTGATCCCTACGAGCGCTTCGACTGAGATCGCGCCACCGCACGAGCTCGTGATCGTCCTCGGTCGGCCCTCTACACTGCGCGCGTGCTTCTTCGCCGTTCGATCTTCTCGATCCTCTTGTTGCTCGCTGCCTGCGGCGAGTCTCCGGGCGACGACGCCGACGCCGGCATCGACGCGTCCTCGCCTCCGCCTCCGCCGCGCGATGCGGGCCCTGCGCTGTGCCCGCGCGAAGGACCGCTCGACGCGCAGGTCCCGCTGCGCTCGATCGATCTCTGCGCCGACGGGATCGTGCCGAGCGGGCTCGGGCTGCGCTGGCAGCGCCAGGCGCAGTTCTTCGCGGAGGCGGCGATCTCGCTCGACCTCACCGACAACGTGCCCGCGGGCTGCCCGAGCGGCGCGACGATCCGCGGCGCGACCCTCGTGAGCGAGGCGAGCGCGGGCACGCTCGCGGTGATGCCCGACGTCGGCGTCGCGCTCTTCGACTACCAGGTGATCGCCGCGAGCGACGTGCCGGCGCCCGATGGAGGCGCGCCCACGGCGCGCACCGCGCGCGGCCGCGCGACCGTCGAGCTCGCGTCGGGCGAGGCGTCCGGCGAGGCGATCGGGCTCGTCGATCTCGCGGCGAGCGGGCTCGCGGGCGCGAGCGAGCTCGTGGTCGCGATCGACGGATTCGATCTCACGACCGATCTGCCGCAGGGCAGCGACTACCCGCCCGCGTGGCCGGCCGATCGCGGCTTCGCGATGCGCGCGCTCGGGATCGAGATCGTGAGCGCGACGCGCGACGACGACGACACGCTCGCGGTGCGGGTGCGCGCGCGCTTCGAGCCGGGCGAGCTGCAGCGCGCCGTGCTCTACGAAGGACACGATCTCGCGTCGCGCGTGGCGCGGCGGCGCGCGGTGGTGCGCTTCGTCGTGATCGCGTCGGACGTCGCGCCCACGCGCGGTAGCGTCGCGTACCGCTACGCGTCGGAGCGCAGCTTGCCGCTCGAGGGCGGCGCGCCCTGCGGGCCCACCGCGGACGAGACGGCGCTCGCGCTCGACGGCGCCGACGGGCTCGCGCACGGGGTCGCGGGGATCACGCGCTTCGAGCTCGCGATGTGGCCCGACGCGGAGCGCGACGGCGATCTGCTGCGTGAGATCTCGGTGCGCCTCGAGGACCTCGCGTACGACGCGACGAGCGGCACCGCGACCATGCGCGCGCGCGGCTACGCGTCGAACGAGGGCCCGCTGCCGCGCCGCGGGATGGACGCGCAGGTCGAGATCGACGTCGCGCTCGCGCAGTGGAGCGAGGGCGGCGAGGTGCGGGTGCTCTCGGTCGCGGCGCCGATCGGCGAAGGGCCGACCGAGGCGGCGCTGCCGATGGAGTGACGACGAGGTCGGGGGTCGGGGGATGCTGCGTCGAGGCTCGTGGATCGCGTTCTTGATCGCGTCGTCGCTCGCGTGCTGGGCGAGCGCGCAGTCGCGCTCGGCCGCGCGCGCGGTGACGATCGGAGGCAGCGGCGATCTCCTCCTGCACCTGCGCGTGATCGCGTCGGCGGGATATGCCGAGCACGGCTGGGACTCGGTGCTCGGCGCGCTCGGCTCGATCGTCACGCCCGACGAGATCGCGTTCGCGAACCTCGAGACGCCGCTCTCGATGGAGCGCCCGCCCGAGACCGGCAGCCCGCCGATCCTCGGCGCGCCGCCCGAGGCCGCGCCCGCGCTCGCACGCGCCGGGATCGACGTGCTCAGCGTCGCGAACAACCACGCGTACGATCAGCGCGCGACCGGCCTCGCGCGCACCATCGCGGCGGTGCGCGGCGCGGGGATGGGCGCGATCGGCGCGGGCCCCACGATGGACGACGCGCTCGCGGCGCACGTGATCGAGCGCGGCGGGCTGCGCGTCGCGTTCGTCGCGCTGACCGATCACATCAACTCGGGCCCGGGCTCCGAGGCGCCGGTCAGCGTGATCGCGCGCTGGGAGGACGACGAGGTCGTCGCCGCGGCGCTCGAGCGCGCGCGGCGGGACGCCGACCTGCTCGTCGTCTCGGTGCACTGGAGCCACGACTTCTTCGATCACCCGAGCAGCGGGCAGCGACGTCGCGCGCGCTTCCTCGTCGAGCACGGCGCGGATCTGATCCTCGCGCACGGTCCGCACGTGCTGCACGACGTCGAGCGACTTCCTTCCCCGCGCGGCGACGCGCTCTGCGCGTACTCGCTGGGCAACCTGCTGTCGAACCAGGGCATGCGCTACCGCGTCACGCGCCCGCACGTCGAGGGCGCGCACCCCGCGACGATGCTCCCGGGCACGCGCGACGGCGTGTGGCTGCGGACGCGCATCGAGGTGCAGGACGGACGGGTGCGCATCCCGCAGGTCGAAGGCGTGCCGCTCTACACGTTCAACAACTACTTCGCGCGCGTCGCGCGGCAGACGCGTCAGGAAGAGATCCGCATCGCGCGCCTGCGCGACGTGGACGACGAGCCGCTGCGCGACGAGCGACGTCGCGCGATCGCGAGCGCGCTCGGACCGGTCGTGACGCTTCTCGAGTGAGCGACGTGCTCAGCACGCGGCGCTGCCGGGCCGGTACGTGAAGCGCCACGTACGGATCTCGAGCTCTTCCATCTGGCGCGTCGCTCCGCCGACGGTGATCGCGTAGCGGCGTCGCGTTCGTACTTCGCAGCGATGCGGCAGGAGCGTGCGCGGCTCGGTCACGAGCGTCGCGGCCATGCTCATCTCCAGGCTGCCGAGCCCCGCTGCCTCGGCCATGCGCTCGCGGATCGGCGCGAGCGCGAGCTCGCGCGACGTGAGCGTCGTCGTTCCCGCGGCGCGCGTGACGGCCAGGGAGAAGCGCGCTTCGGAGGAGATGGTCGAGCCGCGAAACGGATTCTGGATGACGCGCGTGGCGACGACCGTCGCGTCGGTGCCGGCGGGCCAGTCGAACACGAACGCCGTCTCCGCCGGCGTCGCGGCGCCCTGCGCCGCCGCGATCGACGAGACCGACACGATCCACACGAGCACGATCCCAGCGGCGAGACGCATGCGGCCGACCGTAGTACGCGCGTGCGGCGCTCGCGATGCGTCGTGTGCCGACGGCACGAGGAACGGTCCCCGCCGGTGCCAGCGCTGGCACTCGCAGTGCCAGCGCTGGCACTCCCAGTGCCAGCGCTGGCACCGGCCGCCCGTCAGCCAGCGCGTCGCCGGGGCGCGCTCTTCTTGCTCGCCTTCGACGTGCGCTTCTTCGCGATCGGCCGTGCGCCCTCCCAGTCGGCCTCGCGGAGGATCCGGAGCGCGAGGTCGAAGTGCGCGAGCGGGATGTTCGCGAGCGACACGACTCCATCACCGACCCGAACCCGGATCGCGCGCAACGATGCGTCGCCCTTCAGCGCCTCCACCAGCGCCTGCTCGATCGGGCTCGGGCGCGCGCGGTCGGAGTCCTTCCCCCGGCGCAGGGCGGTCGTCGCGGCGTTCACGTCGCGCTGCGTCAGCTCGTCGAGCCCGAGCCGCTTCGTCTCGCCGCCGCGCACCACCGGGATGCGCACCGCTTCGAGGCGCACCGGGAGCCGCCCGTCGATCTCGCCGTGCTTCGCCTCGAGGTACGCGACCACCGCGTCGATCAGCGCCGAGCCCCAGCGCTTCTCGTCGTCGGGCGACGCGTACCTCGCGACCTTCACGTTGCGGTACACGGTGCGCCGCGACTCCTTCAGCACCTTCGCGATCCACTGATCGGGCGAGCCCACGCCCGCCGCGACCCAGAGCTGCTTCGCGAGGATGCGTCCGACCGCCTCCCACTTGCGATCCCAGCCGCGCATCTCGTCGCGCGACGCGTCCTCGATCTCGCGCGCCAGCGCCTCGTACTCGCGCTTCTGCGCCGCGCTCAGCGCGACCTCCACGCGCGCCATGCGCTCGCTCTTCTTCTTCGTCGCCATCGCTGCCCCCTCCGGCTCGCGCGATGATAGGTTCGACCGCCCGCGCTCGCACTACACTGCCGCCGTGCTCCGATCTCTCCTCGCGTCGCTCGCCCTCGCGCTCGCGCTGATCCCGAGCGCCGCGCGCGCGCAGTCCGCGTCGTACGGGCAGTACCTCGTCGTGCTCGACGACTCGGGCTCGATGGACGCCAGCGATCCACGCCGCCTCGCGCCGCTCGCCGCGCTCGCGCTCGCCGCGGCGCTCGAGGACGGCGATCAGGTGATGCTCGTCGGGCTGAACGAGCTCGCGTCGGGCGCGATCACGTCGCCGCGCTTCGTGTCGCCGCGCGAGCTGCTGCCCGATCGCGCGCAGGAAGGCGCGCGCGCGATCGCCGGCGATCGCGTGCAGCGCCTCGAGCAGCACGAAGGCCAGACGCCGTGCCGCGCCGCGCTCGAGGCCGCGCGCGCGCTGCTCGAGCCCGCCGCGTCCGCCGGCGCGCCGCAGACGCTGCTCATGCTCACCGACGGCGCGTGCAACGGCGGCGCGGTCGAGCCCGCGGAGCGATGGCTCGGCTCGCTGCGCGCGCACCGCGAGGGTCGCTTCCGCTTCGTCCTGCTGATGCGACGAGGGCCGGAGCGCCTCGACCGCACGCTCGAGAGCTACGGGCGCCACACCGGCTGGGAGGGCGACACCCGCGTCGCGTTCGACGCGCGCTCGCTGCTGCGCGCGTTCGCCGACGTGCTCTCGTTCTCGCGCGGCCTGCGCTACGACGAGGGCGGGCGCGTCGGGCTCGAGCGCACCTTCGCGGGCGCGCGCACGGTGCGCGTGCTCGCGATCCGTGATCAAGGGGACGGCGCGATCGCGCTCGAGCAGGTCGATCGCGACGGACACGCCGTCGCGATCCCCGGCGGCGCGACGTACCGCGAGCCCACGCACGACTGGAGCTTCCGCACGACGACGGTCGCGCCGCGCGACGCGCCGTTCGCGGTGCGCAGCGCGACGCCCGGCGTCGACACGCTGGTGATCCCGGTGTACGGCCGGCTCCGCGTCGAGGCCGTCGTCGCGCCGTGCGAGCAGGAGCGGCCCTCGTTCGACGCCGAGATCGCGGTGCGCGCGGGGCAGCCTGCGTGCGCGTTCGCGCGGCTCGTCGGCGACACCGGCCAGACGATCGTGCCCGCGCGCTCGTTCGACTTCGGCATCGAGCTCTGCGAGACGAGCGAGTGCGCCTCCCGGTCCGAAGGAGGAGGGCCGAGCCCGATGCAGCCCGGCGGCGACGGCGTGTTCCACGCGCAGCTCGGCGCGGAGGTCGCGCGGGGCCGTCACGAGCGCACGTTCCGCGCGCGCGGCGGCGCGCTCGCCGCGCCGGTGATCGCGACGCGCGGCTTCGCGGCGATGAGCTTCGGCGTGCAGCGCGTGACGCGCGACGAGCGCGCGGTCTCGTCGATCGATCTCGGCGAGATCCCGCGCGCGGTCTCCGAGGATCTCTCGCTGCGCTACGAGGGCACGTTCCCCGCGGGCACGCGCGCGCGTGTGCGGTGCGAGATCGAGGGCGCGGAGGCGCTCGCGTCGTGCGTCGAGTGCGCGCTGCCCGAGGGCGACGCGGTGTCGCTGCAGGACGCGTTCACGGTCCACGCGACGGTGCGCGCGCGCGCGTTCTGTCCGCGCGCGAGCGAGGGCGACGCGGCACCGCGTCCGATCCGCATGCGCCTCGTGGTCGAGCCCGAGGCGAGCGATCAGGTCGGCGCGCACTCGCTGCCGATCGACGCGACGCTGCGCTACGCAGCGATGACTTCTCTCGCGCTCGAGCTCACCGCCGGCGAGACGATCGAGCGCGAGGTGCGCGTGCCCGGACCGGTCGCGGAAAGCGCCGTCGACGCGCACGTCGAGGGCGCGGGTGACGACCTCGAGGTGTCGGCTGGCGCGCGGACCGACCCCCGCGAAGCGGTCGCGATCACGCCGCACGCGCAGCTCGTCGCGGGCGAGGATCGCGCGGTGGCGATCACGCTGCGCGCGAGCGCGGCCGACTGCTGCGGCGCGGGCACGCGCGACACGACGCTGGTGCTCGTCGCCGACGATCGCAGCGAGCTGCGGGTGCCGCTGCGCGTCGAGGTGCACGCGCCGCCCTTCTGGACGTGCCCCGGCAAGCAGATCGCGATGGCGTTCGCGGCGCTGCTCGCGCTCGCGTTCCTGATCTGGCTGGTGCACGGCTTCGTCTCGCCGGCGCGCTTCGATCCCGGCGCGCTCCTGCTCAGCGCGTCGAGCCACGACGAGCTGCTCTCGATGCGCGAGGGCGACGACGGCTGGCGCCTGCTGCGTCGCTTCGCCGAGGCGAAGCGCGGGTTCCGCAGGCCCGCGGCGGTCTGGCTCGGCGGTCCGCGCGCGCCGCTTCCCTCGCTCAAGCGACAGCCCGCCGACGGGCGCATCGAGGCGCAGCCCGGCGGCGGCGCGTCGCTCGTCGTGACGGGGCCCGGCGTCGAGCGCTGGAACGACGCCGAGAGCCGCTACGTCGAGCTCGAGCGCGGCACGCACCCGGTGCCGTCGCGCGTGCGCATCCGGCGCGGCGAAGAGCTCTTCCTCGAATTCCGACGATAGTCGCCGCGCGCGTGCTCGTGCCCTCGAGGAGCACGAGCACGCGCGTCGCGATCACGGGCGCCAGCGCGGCTCTTCGACGAGCGTCGGGAGCCTCTCGCGGTACCGCTCCTCGGTGCGGCGTGCCTCCGCGACGTGGCCCTCGCGCACGCGGCCGAAGTGGTGGCGCAGCGTGATCTCCATGCGGTCCGCGGCGAGATCGAACGCCGCGATCGCGTCGGGGTCACGCTCCTTCACGACGACCTGTCCGAGCCCGCTCAGCGTGACCTGGATGCGGCACTCGTGATCGACGCCGCCCTTCGGCCCGTTGAGATCCTCGAGCATCACGTAGATGCGCTCGATCGCGGGCGCGAACTTGCCGAGCTTCTGTCCGAGCCGCTCGCGCACGTACTCGCGGTGGTGCGCCTCGATCGCCACGTGGTGGCCGCGCACCGTCACCGGCGTCTTGCTCGTCGGGGTCCGTCCCGCGACCCGCTTCTCGGGCCGAGGCAGCGCCTCGGGCATCGTCGTGCGCTCGTAGTCCTGGGGATCGTGCTTCATGGATGACCTCGTCACGCGCTGCGCATGCGGTCCGTCGCAGCACAGCGACGTGGCGATCTGGTGCAGGCCGCGATCCAGCGCGCCGCATCCGCGAACGCGCGGGCAGGCCCGCGACACGCGCGGAACGTGGGGCGATGCGCCCCTCGCCGGGGCAAGTGATCGCGCCCGCGCGCGGTCAGGAGCGCACGAGCTCGTCGCCCGCGGTGAGCATCGCGATCGCGCGGCGGAGGGACGAGAACGAGAACGGCTTCTCGAGCACCGCGGCGAAGCGCGCGCGCTGCACCGCGGGGATGGGCGCGGCCATCGCGGTGACGAGCAGGAACGGCGGAGTGCGCGGGCCGAGCGTCGCGCGCACCGACGCGAGGAGCTGCGCGCCGTTCATCTCCGGCATCCAGTAGTCGACGACGACGACGTCGAAGTGCTCGCGCTCCGCGTGCGCGCGCGCCTCGGTCGCCGAGCGGCACGCGACGACGTCGAGGCCCGCTCCCCGCAAGAGGCGCGCGTACGTGTAGACGGACGCATCGTCGTCGTCGACGAGCAGGACGCGGAGCGGCGAGACGCTGGGCGAGCTCGACATCGGGCGTGGGGGGAGCGTGGCCCGTCTCGCGTTGCTCGCCAAGCGGAGAGGCGCGCGGTGTTGTTCCGGCCACACCGCGCGTACATGCCTCCACGAAGAACGCTCGAACGACGGAGGGCCGATGGCCACGATGGAAGCAGCAGCAACGCGCGTCGTGGTGCTCGACGACGAGGAGCGCACGGTCCAGGTGCTGGCGTCCTGGCTGGGCAACCTCGGCTTCGTCGTCCACGGGTTCACGTCGGTGGAGAACGCGATCGAGTTCGTCTCGCGCGAGGGCGCCGACGTGGTGCTCACCGCGTCGCACGTCGCGAACATGGGCGGCGCGCAGATCGCGGCGTCGATGCGCGACGCGCGCCGCGCGAGCCCGCCGGCGTTCGTCGCGATGACGCCGCAGGGCGAGAGCGCGCGCGGCGTCGAGCCCGGCTTCGACGGGACGGTACGGAAGCCGTGCGCGCTCGACACGCTGCTGACCGAGATCTCGCGGCTCGCGCCGGCGCACGGCTGATCCAGACCGAGCGCGGCGAACGCGGCGTCGTCAGACGATCGTGTCGCGCCGCGGCTCGTCCTGCTCGCGCACCACGGCGCCCGACTCGCGCAGCGCGCGGCGCAGCTCGTCGACGGGCGTGCCCGGCGTCATCGCCTTGATCGCGCGGAGGCCTTTGTTCGGCTCGCAGATCAGCACCGGCCCCTCGTCCGCGACCCACACCGCGACGAGGCCGGCGCCGAACGTCGGCGGGCGCTCGGGCGCGCGCGGCTCGAGGACGTGGAGCGCAGGCGCGTCGTCATCCCCGGGCGCCCATCGCGCGCCCTTCCCGACCAGCTTCGCCCAGAGCATTCCGAAGCTCACGTCCTGCGTCGTCACCATCGCGCCGAGCGTACACGATCACGCCAGCCGCGATGGTGCGCGTGGCCCGCACCGTGCACCGACGTCGATGCATGTCGAAGATCCACACGAGGCAGCGCGGCGAGACGCGGAGCCCGCACCCGCGCCGTGAAGACGATCGCGGCGCGAAGAAGGCGGCGAACGCAGCGCCGCCCGGCGGCGCGTTGATCGGCCGTCGTGTCGGCCGCAGCTCGAAGGACCTCGGCGACGCGCTGAAGCGCCCCGAGAAGGTGCACGGGAACTACCCGGTCGACACGAGCAAGAAGGGCGTCAGCGCGACGGACAAGAAGGCGGGCGGTGAGTCCACCGCGCGCCGCAACTCGCGCAAGAACGCGGCGAGCGCGCGCTATGCGCTCGAGGACTCGAAGTCGACGCCGTCGCGCAAGTCGACGCGCCGCAGCGCGAACTCGCAGAAGCCGGACAACCAGCTCAAGAACCGGCAGACGCGCGCGTCGACGTCGCCGGAGGCGAACGCGCGGCGTGCGCGCGCGAGCGCGACGCGCACTCGCGGAGGCGGTCGCGTCGCGCCTCGCACGTAGCGTCGGGTCGCACCCTCGTGATCGGAACACCGCCGTGCGCGCGTAGGTTTACGCGGCTCACGCAGCGGAGGTACGGTCACGCGCATGACGAACATCCTGCCGGGCGAGGTCACGCCGACGCTCTTCGTCGGCCTCGGCGGCTCGGGCGGCCGGGCGATCGGGCGCATCGCGCGGCACCTGCGCGCGCGCGCCGACTTCGCGGTGCGCTACGAGGGCCTCGTCCGCTTCCTCGCGATCGACACGAACGAGGCGGACCTCGCGCGGCTGCGGCAGGGCCCGGGCGCGATCCACAGCACGGTCGCGATCAGCGACTTCGACAAGGTCGAGTACTCGTCGCTGCGCCGTGGCGATCGCTTCGCCGACGCGGATCCGTACTTCACGCAGTGGGTGCACCCCTGGTACCGCTTCCGCGAGGAGAGCGGCGCGGGCGCGGGGCAGATCCGCGTGGAGAGCCGGCTCTCGTTCAACCGCGCGGTCGAGGTCGGATCGCTCTCGGCACGACTGAGCGAGATCCTCGATGCGCTGCGGCACCACGCGCAGGGCATGCGTCGTCACGACGCGCCGGTGCAGGTGTTCGTCTACTTCTCGGTCGCGGGCGGCACCGGATCGGGCGCGTTCCTGCCGTTCGGCTATCTCGTGCGCGACGCGCTGGGCGACAAGCGCTCGCGCGTGTTCGGGTTCGCGATCCTGCCCGAGGCGTTCGAGGTGGTCGCGGGGCGCAACCGCGATGGGGTCTACGCGAACGGGTACGCCGCGCTGAAAGAGCTCGAGCACCTGATGCGGCTCGACACGAACACCAGCGGCTCGCCGGACGCGATCGCGTTCCACTACGACCCGCGCAACAAGAGCCGCAAGACGGTCGCGCGACGTCCCTACGACCTCGTGTACCTCGTCGACCGCCCCGCGAGCTTCAGCCTCGACGAGGTGGGCGAGGCGCTCGCGGACGCGAGCTATCTGCAGGTGTTCTCGCCGATCCTCGGCGACCAGCAGGCGGACTACGACAACTACACGAAGGAGTCGCGCGCGCTCTTCCCGGCGGAGCTCGGCAGCGACGGATACAGCGCGTTCTACGGAACGCTGGGCTCGGCGCTGGTGATCCTGCCGCGCAAGGATCTGCTCGAGTACTGCGCACGCCGGTGGAGCGCGGCCGCGGTGCGGCGCTATCTGCTGCTCGACGATCCGGCGCTGGTGAGCGAGTCGCAGCGCGAGCGCTTCAAGCGCTTCGCGCTCGACCCCGCGGAGCTCGACACGCTGTCGCCCGACGAGCGCGCGCGGCGCGTCGATCAGAGCTTCGTCGCGCGCATCGATCTGCTCGCGGAGGAGGATCGCGAGGGCGGCATCTGGAAGCGCATCGTCGCGCTGAAGGAGACCGCGAGCGCGAAGGTCGCGGCCACGCTGCACGGGATCGAGACCGAGCTGCGCGGCAAGACGACGCAGATCCGCGAGATCAGCGCGGACCGGATCCTCGACGGATCGTGGACGCCCGCGAACACGATCGGCGCGCTCGGGCGCGAGGTGGAGAAGGCGCGCGCCGACGTGCAGGCGCGGCTGGGCACGGTGCTCGCGCAGATCGATGGTGGGACGTTCTGGCCGGAGCTGCTCGCGAAGGCGGGGCCCGACGGCGCGCCCGAGCTCTCGCCCTACGAGCAGCGCTACGTGCTCACGATGTTCCGCGAGCCCACGGGCTTGCTCGGCGCGAGCGCGCTCGACGAGCTGACGCGACAGATCGCGGGGCTCACGAAGGAGTGCGAGCTCGGTCGCGAGGGTCGCTTCACCAGCGAGATGGACGCGCACGCGGCGACGCTGAAGCGCACGCACGGCGGGTTCGATGCGGTGGTGCTGCGCAAGGACAAGGACTTCGAGGCGGCGCGCGATCGCGCGGTCGCGACGTTCAACGAGCAGGTCGAGCGGCAGCGCGCGCTCCTGCTGAAGAGCGCGCTGCACGAGCTGCGGGTCGCGCTGGGGCGCGCGGCGGACGCGCTGCGCGCGAGCTTCCGCAACATCGAGGCGTCGGCGTCGCGCTTGTCGATCGAGCTCGACGAGAAGGCGCGTCGCTTCGAGCTCGACGGCGGTCATGCGGGCGCGGGCGAGGTGAACGACTTCGCGCTCGACGTGGAGGCGCTGCAGCACCCGAGCGGCAAGCAGCGCTTCTGGAGCTGGTACTACCTCGACCAGGTCTCGACGCGGCCCGAGACGGGCGACAGCAAGGACATCGTCGCCGCGGTGGAGGACGCGATGCGGCCGCGCTTCGACGAGCGTGGACGTCCGGTGTCGCGCACGGCGCGCGAGATGGTGAGCGACATCGAGCGCAAGCTCGTCGAGGTCGCCGAGGGCGTGCTCGCGAAGATGATCCTCGGCGATCCGCGCAGCGACGATCCCGCGGAGCGCGCGGGGCTCACGCTCGATCAGGCGATCGCGCTGGAAGCGAAGTACTACGAGCTGCACACGCAAAACGCTCTGCTTGCTGATTCGCGGACTGACCGCCGCGAAAGCCTCGCCGAGCGCGAGCGGAACAAGACGACGCCCGAGGCCGCGCTGCGCGCAGTCTCGCCGCTCTCGCCAGCGTCGCTGTGGAACGAGGAGAACGTGCGGCAGTACGCGCTGCGCAAGCTGCGCGCGGCGATCGGCAAGGCGCAGCCCCTGACGCGTCTGTCTCCGGAGGCGCGCAGCCTGATGAAGCACACCGACATGCTGCTCGTCGGCGTGCACACGTCGCTCGCGGGCAGCGCGCTCGGTCGTCTCCTCGCGAGCGCGACCGAGGGCCTGAGCGCGCAGACGATCGACGACTGGCCGGACGCCGAGCGCCTCGTCTTCTACCGCTCGATCCTCGGCGTGCCGCTCTACTGCTTCCCGCACGTGAACGAGGAGATGAAGGCCTGCTACCAGCGCTACCAAGCGCAGCGCGAGAAGGCGTGGCCGCTCCACATCGACGCGAACTGGGAGGCGCTCCCCGACCTGGATCCCGAGGAGCGTCGCGCGGCGATCGAGTCGCGGCGCAAGCAGCTGAAGGGCGCGCTCGGCGCGCTCGCGATCGGGATCGCGCGCGGCGCGGTGACGAGCGCGGAGAGCGGGCTCGAGCTGGTGATCGGCGCGTCGCGGCTGCCGCTCGGTCGCGGCCCCATCGAGGCCGCGGGCGCGCTCGCCGCGCTCGAGGAGAGCAAGCCCGCGATCTTCCAGTCGATCGTCCTCCCGCTGCGGAGCGCGTTCGAGAGCGGCGCGGCGATGAGCGAGGTCGCGGGGGCACGAAGGACGTGGAGCGAGCGCGCGATGCAGCTCGAGCTGCTGCCCGGCCTCGACTCGGCCCAGAAGCGCGAGTACGACGAGCTGCGCGAGGTCGCGGCGATCCTCGGCGCGATCGGCTGATCGCAGCGCGATGACCACCGCGGCGATCGTCTGCGGGCTCGGTGCGTTCGGCGCGAGCGTCGCGCGTCGGCTCGAAGAAGAGCTGCCGCGCGACCGCGCGCCCTTCGCGTTCATCGCGCTCGATCCGTGCCCGTCGCCGAGCGCGATCGCGTCCGCCGTGATCGAGCGGGCGCGCGCGCTGCTCGCGCACGAGCGCATGGTGCGAGCGCGCGATGCCGCGGGCGAGGACGGGCTCACCGAGCTGCTGGTGATCCCGATCGCGCACCTCGGAGAGCGCGGACCGCGCGGCGCGATCGAGGGCGCGCTCGCGGCGATCGAGGAGCGCGTGATCGGCGAGCTCGGTCCGATCTTCGAGCCGTTCCGCACCGGCAGCGAGCGCAACGCGATCGTCGCGCCGATGCTCGCGATGCCGCACCCCCACGGGCACGCGGACGGCGAGGCGATCATCGCGTCGGTGCGCGCGCTCGTGAGCGCGGTGCGGGCACGTCCCTCGACGCGCAGGTGCACGCCGCAGGTCTGGCTCGTCGAGGACGTCGCGGAGTTCTCGATCCTCTCGGAGGGCGAGCTCGAGCAGAACGTCCGGAACTTCGTGACGCTCTTGCTGCGCGCGCGACCGGCGCTCGATCGTGTGCAGACGGTGCTGCACGGCACCGCGCCCGACGCGCCGCTCGCGACGTTCGCGTGCGCGGTCGCGGAGCTGCCACGCGAGCGCATCCGGCGCTGGGCGACGAGCCAGGTCGCGCTCGAGCTGCTCGACGCAGTGCTCGACGCGAAGCTCGAGGGCGCGACGCTCTCGGAGGTCGACGCGCTCGAGCAGGTGGAGCTCGACGCGCTCGATCCCAACGCGGATGCGGCGCACGTCGTGCGCGACGTGCTCGAGCGCTACGTGCCGCCGATCGAGAACGACGCGCCGCCGCGCTGGCACGAGAGCGCGGAGACGATCCGCGCGCGCTACGGGCCCGACCACGGCGATCCCTCGCTCGACGATCCGCAGCCGCCGCCCGATCAGCCGCTCGGGTTCGCGCTCGAGCGCATGCGACAGATCGAGGACGCGTGGCGTCTCTTGCAGCGCCGGCGCTTCGACGACCTCGTCGCGCGCGAGCGCGCCGACATGGAAGCGGCGCGCGAGTCGCTGATCACGCGGGTGAAGGCGCGCGTCGATCGCGAGCTCTGGGGCACACCGTCGCCCGATGCGTTCCGTCGCACGACCGAGCTGGTCGACAAGCTGCGGCGCGGCGTCGCGATGCGGCTCGAGGACGCGATCACGGAGCGCGACGCGATCGAGCCGACACCCTCGCCGAGCTTCGACGATCTGCGCGCGCGCCACGCCGAGCTGCTCGATGCGGCGCGGCGCAAGCCGGACCTCGCGCGCATGGTGCTCTGGGGCCTGCTCGCGACGATGGCGACGATCGTGCTGGTGCCGTCGATCCTCGTGGAGCTCGCAGGCGCGATCGACGCGCAGCCGAGCGACTGGTACGAGCCGTGGCTGCGCGCACGTGCGATCTGGACCGCGGGCATCGCCGGGCTGATCGCGATCGGCGCGCACCTCGCGTGGCACGTGTGGCGCGCGCATGCCGCGGCGGTCGAGGCGCACCGCGAGATGTGGGCCGCGATCCGACGCACCGTGACGGGCGAGCAGCGCTCGGTCGCGACCTACTTCACGACGCGGCTGCGCTTGTCGCGCGCGACGGCGCGGGTACAGGC
Organism: Sandaracinus amylolyticus; assembly: GCF_000737325.1. Classification (NCBI taxonomy): domain Bacteria; kingdom Pseudomonadati; phylum Myxococcota; order Polyangiales; family Sandaracinaceae; genus Sandaracinus; species Sandaracinus amylolyticus. The sequence goes on along the minus strand of NZ_CP011125.1, from coordinate 2,635,632 downwards.
GCTGCTCGCGCTGCGCGCGACGCTCGACCGTGATGCCGAGGCGCTCTTGCTCGCCGAGCGCGCGGCGCAGCGAGCGCGCGCCGAGCTGCTCGCGGAGCAGCGCGCGCTCGGCGTGGTGCGCGAGGCCGAGCGCATCGATCTCTCGGGGCTGCTCGGTGGCCGCGGCGAGACGTTGGTCGAGGGCCTCGCGGGCGCGGCGGCGGCGCGGGCGCTGCTGCGTCAGCTCCCGGCCGACGCACGTCCGACGCGCGAGCGCGATCTGCTGCGCGCGCTCGCCGACCGCGAGGGCTGGGCGCGGCGATGGCGCGACGAGGTGCCCTTCTCGTCGCTCGCGTCGTTGCGCGCGGGGGCGGCGCCGCACGCCGAGCCCGTCGCGACGTGGGATCCGTTCGCGGAGAGCGAGGACGCCGAGGCGGCGAGCGCGCAGATCGCGTCGTTCCTGCGGCGTCAGGCGCGCTCGCTGCGCGTCGCGCTGGACTTCACGGGTCGCGAGGTCGGCGGCGACGCGCACGTGGTGTACGACGGCGTCGGCGTGGTCCCGCCCGCGGCCGAGGCCGAGGTCGCGCGGCGGCTCGAGAAGGAGAGCGCATCGGGCGCGCCGATCCGGTGCGCGCGCGGCGTCGAAGAGGATCGTGCGTACTGGCTCGTGGTCGTGACCGACATCGAGCTCGAGCGCGTCGCATCGCTGCGCAGCGCGAAGCCGAGCGCGACGCCCCCGAGCGCCGCGGAAGCCCCTCGCTTCGAGATCGAAGAGGAGGCTGCAGCACGCGTCGCGACGCTCGCTCGTCGAGCTCCCGCGCGCGACCCGGAGGACGGCGCGTGAACGCGTTCGAGCGCTTCGCGTGCGAGCTCGCGCGCCTCTCCGCGCTGATCCCCGGGCTCGGGATCACCGTCGTCGCGTTCGTGCCGTCGCTGCTCGTGATCGCGACGTCGTACCTGCTCGGTCGCGCGGCGCGCGCGCTGCCCGGCGGTCGTGGTCGACCGAGCCACACGCCGACGTGGGTCGCCGCCTCGCTCGTCGCGGTCGCGCTGTACGGGCTCGCGCGGATCGCCGATCCGTTCCTCCGTGATCGACTGCATCGCCCCGAAGACGTCGACCCCGCGCTGTGGGAGCGCGTCTCCTACTTCGAGTGGCGCCTCCTCGGCGCGCCGTGGGGCCGTCCGCTCGTGCCGCTCGATGCGCATCCCGACGTCGCGATCGCGCTGCACACGATCGTGTGGCTGCCGATCATCGCGCTCGTCGCGCTGCTGCTCGAGCGCTTCGTGGTCTCCGCGTCGCAGCTCGCGTGGAGCACGAAGCAGGAGGACCTGCCGTTCTTCCATCGCTGGGTCGGCGCGAGCACGACGCGCCGCGCCGACGACCGCTTCCGACGGTGGGCGCGCCCGCTCTGGATCGCGATCTTCGTCGCGCACGGGATCGCGGGCTGGCTCTTCTACGTGCGCTTCGTCGCGGATGAGCCGCCCGGCATGATGGCATGCCGCGAGGGCCAGCAGGCCGCGCCGGTGCGGCCCGCGGCGTACGCGGACGATCCGATCGAGCAGGCGCGCGACGATGCGCGCCCCGCGCCCGGCGCGTGGGTGCTCGCGCTCTACCTGCTCACCGTGCTCGGCGTGCACCTCGCCACCCAGGCGCGCCCGCCCGCCGAGCAGGACGAGAAGAAAGCCGAAGACGAGGCGAAGGCGCCGCCGCCGGAGCCCGCGATCGAGCGCCTCCGCGCCGCGCTCGCCGAGGCACCCGGTGCGCCGACGATCGCCAAGCCGATGCGCACGCCCGCGCGCGCCGCCGAGACCGCCGCGCTGCCCGAGCGCACCGCGGCGCTCGCGGCCGAGGCGTTCCATCGCCTCACCGGCCAGAGCTCGCTCTACGCCCACCAGCGCGACGTGCTCGAGCACCTGGCCTCGATGTGGCGCACCGCGCCTCCGACCGCGCGCGGTGCGGCCCCGGAGCTGCGCGAAGAGGCGATGGGAGCGCCGTTCCGAGGCGCCGAGGGCGCGCTCGAGCACCCGCTCGTGCTGTTGCCCGAGGGCACCGGACGGACCGCGCTCTGCGCGCTCGCTGCGCTGCAGGTGTTCCTCGATCGCGGCGCGACGACGCTCGTCGTCACGCGCGACGCGCCCTCGGCGCGCGCGTTCGCGGAGCGCGTGCGCGATGCGGTGCAGCGCACGGCCGCGCGATGGAACGCTGCGGTCGCGGTCGCAGGCGACGATCTCGCGGCGACGCTGCTCGCCGAGCGCACACCCGCGATCGTCGTCGCGCACCTCGAGGCGCTCGAGTCCGACGTGCTCTCCGATGCGCGCACCGAGGCGATCTTCAAGCGGCTCGGCTTGTGGATCGTGCTCGACGTCGAGGGCTTCACCGGCGTGCGCGAGATGCACCTGCACATGCTCGCGCGCCGCACGTGGGCGCTGCTCGACGCGCTGCACGACGCGCCCTACCCCGCGCTGCTGCTCGCGACCGCAGGCCCGAGCGCGAGCGGCATCGCGGGCTGGGCGCGTCACCTGCTCGCTGCGCCGCTGCGCGTGTTCGAGCGCGACGGCGCGCCGCGCCCCGCGCACGCGACGATCACGCGCCGCGATCTGCGCCGCGACGACGCGCGCGAGGTCACGATCGCCGAGCTCGCGGAGGCTTGCGCGCGCGCCGGGCTGCGCTGGCACCTGCGGCTCGCGGGCGACGCGTGGCGCGGGATCGCGCGCAGCACGATCGATCTGGCGCACGTCCCGGGGCACGTCGCGGATCCGCTCGACGCCGAGATCGTGATGATCGAAGGGCGCTGGCCCGACGTGCGCCGCGAGGCCGATCGTCTCGCGCACGCCGGCCAGCGCGTCGCGCCCGAGGGCGAGACGCTCGTGATCCTCGCACCGCCGCGCGGCGACGAGCTCGCGCTGCACGACGAGGCCGAGGACGCGCCCTTCCGCGCGCTCACGCTCGCGCTGCCACGCGCGGTGCCGCTCTCCGAGCCCGAGGTGGTGCGCCAGCGTCACTTCGATCGCGCGCTCGGTCGCGAGCAGGACGTCGACGCGCTGCGCACCCGGTTCGGCGCGCCGTTCGTGGACGAGACGCTGCGTCGGCTCGAAGCGAGCGGCCGCGTCGCGCGCCGCGCGGTGCTCGAGTTCGACGCGCGCATCGACGACGCGCGCGCCCGCGCGAAGGTGCGCAGCACGAGCGAGGCCGCGATCGGCGAGCCCATCTGCGACGCCTGCGTCGGCGAGTCGACGTCGCGCGTGCGCCTCGTCGACGAAGGCACGCGCGACGTGCTGCGCGAGCTCGACCTCTCGACCGCGAGCGCGTTGCACCCGCCGGGCAGCCTCGCGCTGCACGCGCGCGGTCGGTATCTCGTCCGCGAGAGCGCCAGCGAGCCGGGGCTCCTCCTCGCGGCGCACGGCCAGCCTCCGGGCCGCACCACGCCCGATCGTCGCGTCGCGATCGAGGTGCACGCGAAGCTCGAGCTCTCCGAGCGCTCGCTCGGCGGCGCGCCGATCCCGATCGCGATCGCGCGCGCCGAGGTCACCGAGACGTTCCACGGCATCCGCCGCTACGCGCCGGGCCCGCGCCTCGTGGAGCGGCGAAGCTACGCGCACCCGATCGCGAGCGTGTACTCGACCGAGGCGTGCCTCGTCGTGATCGAGCCCGCGCTGCCGCGCGCCGCCGAGATCGCGCTCGCCACCGCGATCCGCGCGATGCTGCCGTGCCTCCTGCGCGCGTCGGAGGATCTGATCGACGTCGAGGTCGTGCGCCTCGACGAGCGCGTCTGCCTCGCGCTCTTCGATCGCACGCCCGGCGCGAGCGGGCTCGCGCAGCACCTGCACCACGAAGGCATCGGCGATCTGCTGCGGCTCGCGCGGCTCGCGCTCGAGCGGCTCGTCGGCGCGGAGACCGCGCCGCTGCGGGCGCTCTACGACACGCGCGAGGGCGCCGAGCGCGAGCCCTGGGACGCGCGCGCCGCGCTGGCGTGGCTCGATCGCGTGCTCGATGCCGCGCCCGAGGACGATGCGCCCGCGCGCGAGCGCGCAGCGCGCGTGGAGCACGAGCCGGGTGAAGGCACGCCCGGCGATCTCGGCCGCGTGTGGATCGCGCTCGAGGGGCGCACCGAGGACCTCGTGTGGACGCGGCACGCGTGGATCAGCGAGGTCGCGATCGGCGGCGCGCCGCCGGGCCAGGTGCACCTCGACGTCGCGTTCGAGCGCGGCGCGATCGCCCGCGCGCTCGACGAGGCCGCGAGCGCGACCGACGATCTCGGTGCGTGGAGCGAGCTCGTCGCGCGCGCCGAGGCGGATCTCGCGCCGCTCGCGTCGCGCCTGATCGATCTCGCGGGCCCGGCGTACCCCGAGCTCGTGCTCGGCCTCGTCGCGGCGATCCCGACCCGCGCGCGACCGCTCGCGCCCGCCGAGCGCGCGCCGCTGGTCACGCTGGTGCGGCGGCGCGCCGACGCGCCCGCGAAAGCGCTGCTCGCGCTCTCGCTGCTGCGTGCGTACGGCAGCGCGCAGATCCTCGAGTCGACGCGAGGCCCGCTCGTGCGCACGACGATCGGCGATCGCGATCGCGTCGTGGACCTGACGCGCGATCCGCCGCGCGTGGTGTCGTCTTCCGAGGTGGCTGCAGCGCGCGTGAGGCTCGGCTGACGCGTGTGTTCGCGGTGCTAGGCTGCCGCGCCATGAGGCAGCTTCGAACATCGATCCCATTCGCGTTCCTCGCCGCGCTGCTGTTTCCGGCGAACGCGAGCGCGCAGATCCTCGAGCGCGACGATCACCTCCGCATCGGCGCGCACCTCGGGCTCGGCTTCGGCGGCGAGTACGACGCGTCGACGAGCTCCGAGGCCGGCACGCTCGAGCTCGACGACGATCTCGATCCGAGCGTGGGGTTCGGGTTCCGGATCGAGCAGCCGTTCCTCGACTTCTTCTCGGTGGGCGGTCTCTTCGAGGCGATGAGCTACGAGCCGGACGCCAACGGCGCGGAGCGCGAGTGGGCGTTCCACTTCGATCTGTTGGTGCGCATCCGCGCGATGTTCGAAGTGATCCGCGGCCAGCTCTTTCTCGAGCCGTACGCCGCGATGCCGATCGGCTTCACGCTCGGCGTGCTCACGGTGCCGGGCGACGACGACGACTCCGCGTGGCCCGGCTGGAACATCGGCGCGCTCGCGGGGCTCACCGTGATCACCGCGGCGCGCATCGGCGGGTTCATCGAGCTGGGCTGGCGACACCTCGACGTGTTCAACGGCGACGACCTGCCGGTGGTCGGCGACGTCGACTACGCCGTCACGGTGAACGAGCTCGCGCTGAACCTCGGCGCGATGTTCATGTTCCAGTAGCGCGTCACTCGATCGCTCGCGGGTCGCGCACGCGATCCGCGGGCACGTCGAGCTCCTCGTGCGCGAAGCCCTCGCTCTCCTCGGGCTCCGGCGCGACGTGCGAGGCCATCCACATCGTCACGGCGATCACGACCGCGAGCACCGCGATCATCGCCGTCATGATCCCGATCCCCTTCGAGCTGTGGAGCTTCTGCTGCCGCAGTCGCTCGCCGGGATCGTCGACGTGCACCATCCCCGGCACGCGCTGATAGGTCGTCGCCATCTCCGTCCTCCGCGGAGATCACGACGCAGACGACGTGCCACCGACGCTACGCGCCGATGCGCTCGTCGCCCTCGAGCAGCCAGCGCGCGCGCGGTGCGCGCGGCGGTCCCAGCGGGCTCTGCCACGTGCGCTCCACGCCTCGCTCGGTCGTGGTCCAACGCTCGAGCTCGACGCCATGCCCATCGACGAACACGGCCTCCCAGCCGTCCCGATCGATCAGCAGACGCCGCGCCGCCGCCTCCGTGTCCTCTGCAGGCGCGACGGTCGCCACGCCGCGGCATACGCCGCCCGCGTGGAGCAGCACCATCATCGTGACGCGCGGCTCCATGACGAAATCCTAACCCGGCGCGGCGCCGAGCGCATCGGCGCCTCCCCGGACGCATCGATCACGCGTCGATGCACAGCTTCATCTGCCCCTCGACGCGCTTCCACTTCTCGGTGAGCGCGTGGAACGAGCGCGCGTGGGTGTTGCCCGCACGCCCCGCGGCGAGCGCGTACCACTTGAGCGCGATCACCCAGAGCCGCACGACCAGCACCGCGCGACCCGCGAGCTCGTGCTCGATGAGCGTGCCGTGCGCGCCGAAGACCGGCGCGAGCGAGGCGAGGCGCACCAGCGAGCGCTGCTCGCGCGCCGCCGCGTGACGGAACGCGCGGAGCAGATCGGTGGTGCGCACCCGCTCGGGCATGCCGGCGGGGAACAGGTACGAGTGCATCTCGTCGTCGCTGTCCGCGCTGCCGACCTGCGCCGCGATGGCGCGCAGCGGCCGCATGAGCTCGTCGCCCGCGCCGGCTGCGCCCGCGCCCGGCGATGCCGCCCAGACGTGCAGTGCCGTCTGCAGCTTGCCCGCGAGCGCGACGCGCACGTCGACCGGCAGCACGCGCGACGGCGCTCCGTCGGGGAAGAGGTCGCGCTCGAGCGCAGCGCCGAGCGCCTCTTCGCGACGCGCGAGCACGCGCTCGAGCCCGCTCGTCTCGTCGACGAGCCGCCGCACGAGGGCCGGACCGACGCGCGGTCGTTCGCCTTCGTGGTTCTCCAAGAACGAGAGCTCCATCGTCCGTCCTCGGCCGTGGAGAGAGCAACCTCGGTGCCGTCGTCCCGGCCCGCGTGCCCGCGTGCGCGGGCTTGGATCCTCGGACGACGATCGGACCGGCGCCCGAGGTCGGCACCGACCGCCGATCGGGCGCGGAGCGGGGCAGTTCCCCACGCCGCCGCACCCTCCCGCCCGGCGCGGAGATGCGGCAGCGTGCGACCTCGCCTCGCGCATCGCGCGCGCACGACGCGCTCCCCGCTCCTCGATCACGAGCCCGGGGAGCGCGACGGGCGCCGCGTGTACGATGCGGGCCGATGCGCTCTGCTCCGTCGCTCGCCCTCGCGCTCGTGCTCGCCTCGTGCGGCGCGTCCTCCGCCGCGCCTACGGCGCCGACACCGACCGAGGCCGCGGGGCCGCCACGCCCCTGGGCCGAGCTGTCGCGCGACGAGCGCGCCGCGCACATGGCGCGCGAGGTCCTGCCGCGCATGACCGATCTCTTCGTCGCGTACGATCCGTCCCGCTACGACGCGTTCACCTGCGCGACCTGCCACGGCGAGGGCGCGCGGGAGCGCGAGTACGCCATGCCGAACCCCGCGCTGCTCCCGCTCTGGCCGACGGGCACCGAGGGCCAGCACCAGACCGTGCGCGATCATCCCGAGGGCGTGCGCTTCATGTACAGCCGCGTGATGCCCGCGATGCAGGCGCTGCTCGGCGCGCCCGAGTTCGACGCGAGCACCGGCGAGGGCTTCTCGTGCTTCGCGTGCCATCCGCACGCGCAGTGAGCGCTCAGCGCGGAAGGTGCGGCGCGGGCACCTGGTGCGCGAGGATGCGCGCAGCCTCTTCTTCGTCGAGCAGCACGAAGCCGCCGCGCGCCGAGTCGTAGATGTGCGTCTCGCCGGTGGCCACGTCGAACCACCAGCCGTGAAGCCGCACGTGGCCCGACGCCTCGCGCTCGCGCACGACGTGATAGCTGCGCAGGTGGTCGAGCTGCTGGAGCACGTTGATCTGCGAGAGCCGATCGGCCGGCGAGAGCCCCTCGCCGATGCCCGCGACGCGCTGCGCACGCTCGACGCTCGGCTGCGCGAGCTCGAGCCACGCGCGCAGGTTCGGCGCGCCCGCGGGCGCCTTGCCCGAGAGCATCGCGCCCATCGCGCCGCAGTGGCTGTGCCCGCAGATGACGATGTCGCGCACGTCGAGCGCGATCAGCGCGTACTCGACCGCCGCCGCCTCCGACACGTCGCCGATCGCGCCGCCCTCGGCATCGGCGGGCGCGATCAGGTTGCCCACCGTGCGGATCGTGAAGAGATCGCCGGGCTCCGTCGACGAGAAGAGGTTCGGCACCACGCGGCTGTCGGCGCACGCGAGGAAGAGCGTGTCCGGATCCTGACCGCTCGCGAGCTTCGCGAAGGTCTCGCGGCGCGACGGGAGCTCGTGCTCGCGGAAGTGGAGGATGCCTCGGATCAGCTTGTCCATCGCGCCGGGAGGATACCTGCGATCACGTCGCGTTCACGCGCGGGAGGATGCGCGCGAGCAGGCCCGGCGCGAAGCGGCGCAGGTAGATCGCCGCGACCTCGCGCCCGCCGACGTACACCTCGCGCGGCTGGGTCTCGATCGCGTGCGCGATGCGATGGGCGCACTGCGCGGGAGACATGCCCGCGGCGTTGCTCGCCGCGCGCTCGCCGTGCACCGAGCCGTCGCCGCGCAGCGCGGAGAGCGTGAGGTCGGTGCTCACGTAGCCGGGGCACACCATCGTGACCTTCACGCCGTCCGCGTGGCCCTCGGCACGCAGCGCCTCGAAGAAGCCGTGCAGCGCGTGCTTGCTCGCCGCGTACGCCGAGCGCTGCTGCGTGCCGACGTACCCGACGACGCTCGAGACGACGACGAAGTGCCCGCTCTTGCGCGCGATCATCGACGGGAGGAGCGCCTTCGTGAGCGCGACGACGCCGAAGTAGTTGACCTCCATGATGCGTCGATCGACGTCGAGCGCGGTGTCGACGACGAGCGAGCGCTGCGTGATCCCGGCGTTGTGCACCATCACGTCGACGCGCCCGAACGGGACCTGCGCGGTCTCGGCGTGCTCCTTCGCGCGCGTCGTGTCGGCGACGTCGAGCGGCAGCACCGCGACGCGCGCGGGATCGGGGCAGCGGAGGCGCAGCGCCTCGAGACGATCGGCGCGACGCGCGGAGAGCACGAGCTTCGCTCCGCCACGCGCGAGCTCGAGCGCGAGCGCCTCGCCGATACCCGACGAAGCGCCGGTGATCCAGACGACCTTCTCGTTCGACATGCGCGCGAGAGTCTGCAACGAAACGACGCGGATCAACCGCGCGGATCGTCGGGACCGATCACGTCGTCGCCGATCCGCACGCCGTCGCGCACGACCACGAGGTACACGAGCGGCAGCGGGCCGATCGCCTCGAAGCGATGCGCGCTGCCCGCCGGCATCGGCGCCATCTCGCCGCGCTGCACCACCGTGCCGAGCGAGTCGCGCAGCGCGCCCTGGATCACCAGCACGCGCTCGTCGCCGAGATGCTCGTGCTCCGGGAACTCGCGCCCCGCCTCGACGCGCACGAAGCCGGTCACCGCGCCCGCGACCGCGGGGCCGCCTTCCACGTGGAAGAGGCGCACCCCGGGCGCAGGGCCCTCGGTCCACGCATCCGCCTGGTCGACGCGCAGCAGCAGCGCGGCCGCGGCGCGCACGTCGAGATCGAGCAGCGACGCGACCTCGCGCTCCAGATCACCGAAGCGGCTCGTCGTGCGCGTGCTCGCGAGCAGGCGATCGCGCAGCGCGCGTCCGGGATCGCGCTCGGTGCGGAGCGTCGCGATCGAGGCCGCGAGCTCGAGCGCGTCGGGCTCGAGATCGAAGAGCTCGTCGTCGCTCACGGGCGCTCCTCCTCGCCGAGCTGCGCACGCAGTGCTCTCAGCGCGGCAGCGACGCGTGACTTCACGGTGCCGATCGGCGCGCCGAGCCGCTCCGCGATCTCGCTCGAGGAGAGCCCCTCGAAGTACCCGAGCACGAGCACGTCGCGCTGCGCCTCGGGCAGCGCGGCGAGCGCCGCGGCCACGCGGTTGCGATCGAGCAGCACCGCGGGGCTCTCCGAGGCCGGCGCGACGCGCGGATCGTGCGCGAGCGGCGCGCTGCGCGCGAACGCGTGCGACTTGCGACGATCGAGCGAGCGCGATCGCATCATCAGCACGAGCCACGCGCGCACGCTGGCGCGCGACGGATCGTAGGCGTGCGCGCGGCGCCACACCTCGAGGAAGACGTCGTGCACGAGGTCCTCGGCCTCGCGACGCTCGCGCAGGATGCGCAGCCCGATCCCGAGCAGCGCGCCCGCGTGGTGATCGTAGAGGCTCGCGAGCGCGTCGCGATCACCGGCCGCGACCGCGAGCACGAGCGCCGCGTCCTGCTCGTTGCCCGCCCGCTCCGCCGCCGTGTCTCGCGCCTGCACCCGACCTCGACCGGGCACTCTACCAGGCTCGCGCCAGGCGACAGAGCCCCCACGCGCGGCACGGCGCGACGCACGACGTCCGAGGATCGACCTCACGGACGCCGATACGAGCGACGCCCCACATCGGATCGATCAGTCGTCGCCGCGCGACTGGCGGCCGCGCTTCGTCTCCGCGCGCCGCTTCTTCTCGCCGAGCCGACGCTCCTTCGCGCCCCGGCTCGGCGTCGTCTTCTTGCGCTTCTTCGGCACCACCATCGCGCCGCGCACCAGCGCGGCGAGCTTCTCGCGCGCGTCCTCGAGGTTGCGCTTCTGGTCGCGCGTGAGCTGGCTGACGATCAGCACGCGCCCGTCCGCGTCGAGCCGCGATGCGCCCGCCTTCGCGCGCACCCTCGCCTTCACCTCGGGCGGGAGCGCGATCGAGCCCTCGAGATCGAAGCGCAGATCGACCTTCGAGCTCACCTTGTTCACGTTCTGCCCGCCGGGCCCCGACGCGCGCGCCGCGCTCCATGCGAGCTCGCGCGCCGGGATCACGACGCCGGGCGCCACGACCAGATCGTCCACGCCGCGACTCTGATCGAAACGCGCGCGCGGAGCGAGCCGTCACTCGGTCGCGATCGCGCTCACCGGGCCGAACGCCCCGACGATCTCGAGCGTCCGCGCTCCGAGCGCGACGGTCGGCGAGCGGGTCCCGAGCACCTGCTCCCCGACCACGCCGTAGCTCGCGAGCGTCGGCGTGGTGCGGAACGAAGGCAGCGGGAGGCTCGGTCCACCCTGGTTCATCGAGAACGTCGCGACGTAGTACGCCGCGTACGCCGCGTACGCGACGACGCCGGCGCGCGCGCTCGTGGAGAGCGGCACGTCGCTGGCGACCGCGAGCTCGGCGAAGCGCACGCCGCGACCGCCGTCCATCGTGCCGCCGAAGAGCGGATCACCGCCCGCGCTGGCCTGCACGCCGAGCTCGACGATCGCAGCGACGCGCACCCGCACCTCGCCGGCGGGCCACGGACCGCTCGCCGCGTCGTTGCTCACCACGAGCTCGAGCCCGCCGAGCATCGCCGACACGCCGCTGCTCACGCTGACGACGGGCGGCAGCGCCATCTCGAAGCGCACCATGTCGGGGGCGACGACCATGTCCGGAGCGACGACCATGTCCGGCGCGACGATCATGTCGGGCGCGACGACCATGTCCGGCGCGACGATTCTGTCGGGCGCGACCACGCCCTCGAGCCCGCCCGCGCGCCACAGCTCGTGCGCGACGTGGTTGAGCACGCGCTCCGAGACGACGTTGCCGACGGGCTCGGACGTGCGCGACGCCTCGACGGCACCGCTCGCGCGCACGACGCCGCTCGTCGCGCGCGTCGCGCCGGGCGCCTCGTACGACGTGGTGAGCCCGAACACGAGCCCCTCGGGGCTCGGGGTCACGCTGGCGAACGCCGCGTCGAACGTGAACGCGCTCGACGCGCCCGCGCCCTCGATGCCCGCGAGCTCGAAGCTCGCGCCGAGCGTGCGCACGTCGATCGTGCGCAGCAGCTCCTCCATGATCCCGTCGAGCTCCGCCGCGATGAACGCCTCGATGCTCTCCTCGATCCCGGCGCGCCCGCCGCCGATGCGCGCGGCGATCTCGGCCTCGGCCTGCGTCTCGAGCGCGGCCGGCGGCGCGGCGGGCTCACCCGGCGCGTCGACGTAGTCCACGCGGATCGCGCCGAGCGTCGCGACCGCATCGCCGCGCGTGCGCGCGACGAGCACGCCGCCCTCGACGACGAGATCGACCTCGAGCGCGATCTCGACGTCGTCGAGATACACCATCAGCGCGCCCTCGAGCGGCCCGAGGAGCGAGGTCCCGACGTACGTGCCCTCGATCGTCACGAGCGGGACGCGGCCGACGAAGCGCAGCCCGCCCGCGTCGGGCGCGAGCTCCGACGTCGTCGCGTCGGAGATCGTCAGCGCGCCGTAGGTGTAGTCACCCTGGAGCGCGCAGCCGAATTCGGTGCTCGCGTGGCAGCCGTCGGAGAGCACGTCGGCGTCGCCACCCGGCCCGAAGCGCGCGTCGAGGCGCTGCTCGATCAGCCCGCGCGCGGGGCTCGGACCGACCAGCGCTGCGCGGAACACGTCGTCGAGGCTCGCGTACTCGCCGTGCGCGTCGTCGCCGTCGTCGACGCCGCTCGGCGTGACGCGCATCGTGACCGCGCCCTCGAGCGGCGCGCCGACGTCCTGCCACGCCTCCGACACGAGCACCGTGCACACCGCGCGCGAGACGCCTCCGTCGGTGCCGGTCGCGACGATCTCGAGCGTGTTCATCCCGAAGCGCGCGGGCAGCGTCACCTCGATCACGCCGACCTCGGGGGTCACCGGGACGCCGTTCGCCGTGACCGTGGCGACCTCGCCGGCGACCGCCGCGATCCAGTCGATCGGCGCGCCGGGCGCCGCGGTGATCATCGACGCGTGCAGCGGGCGCACGCAGCGCACGTCGGGCCCGCTCGGCATCGGCGCGGACGCGTCGGGCGTGGCGGCGTCGTCGACCGCGGCGTCGTCGACCGCGGCGTCGTCGACCGCGGCGTCATCGACCGCGGCATCGCTCCCCGCGTCACCACGGCTCGCGTCGATCTGTGGAACGCTGGGCGCGCGCTGCTCTTCGCACGCGGTCACGAGCAGGAGCGCGAGGACCAAGCCTCGCGGATCGACGACACGGCGCATCGGATCTCCTCCGGGGCCGAGCAGTCTACTGGCAATGTTCGCGCGCCGTCATCATCGGGACGTGCGCGGCCAGCGGAGCGTCCACGTCGGCGCGCCGATCCGCGACGCCGCGATCTGCGCGATCGATCGCGTTCCGTCCGCGAGGAGCTCGGGCGCGTACGCGATCTGCTCGCGCGCGAGCGCCATCGAGGCATCGCGATCGGTCGGCGGACGCGCGATGCGCAGCTCGATCACGTCGGCACCGAGCGCGACGACCTCCGCGCCGTAGCGCTCCCGCCATCGCGCGAGCATCGCGACGTGCACCGCGGGCTCGGGGCAGCCCGCCCAGTTCCCGAACGCGAGCCACGCCGGCACCTCCGCGGGATCGCGCGTGGGGACGAGCGCCACCGCGACCTCGGGCACCGGCAGATCGAGCGCGTCGCGCACGACGCGCGAGCGCACCGGCACCGGGTCGGGGATCTCCTCGGGCCAGTCACCCTCGCGCGGGCGCGACGACGCGAGGCGCGTCGCGATCCACCCGTCGAGATCGAGGCTGCGCGCGCGCCGGACGATCGCCTCGGGCGTGTCGGCGGTCGTGCGCGTCGCGTTCTCGTGCGCGCGCACCGCCCATCCATCACCGAGCACCAGCGGCCAGCGCCCGCTCTCGCCGACGCCCTCGTGCAGGCGCTCCCACGCGCCCAGCGCGTCGCGCCCCGCGAGCACGAGGCCGAGCACACCGACGTCCGCGCGCTCCACGATGCGCACCAGCGGAAGCCCGCCGAGCATCGCGCGCTCGAGCGCACGCCGCTCGGTCGCCGCGCTCGCGTCGTCTCCGGCGATCGGCTCTCCGATCGGCGGCGCGGGAGGGCGCGCCATCACCGACGCCACGAGCTCGGCGTCCGGTCGGTCGCGACGCGCCACCATCGCCCACACGGCCAGCCCGCCGAACAGGGCCGCGACGGCGACGCCGAGGAACACACGCTCCTTCACGCGCGCGAGGATAGCAACGACGCGGTCCCCGGCCCGCGCCGGCGTGTCCCGAGGGACGCATCGCGGGCCGCGCAGCCCGCGGATCACCCGAGAAACAAGGGCTTTTCGAGGCTCCCCACGCTGGCACGTCGGGCGCACTCCCACCCTTCGTGCGCACGCAGAACGCCCACGGATCCGAGAGAAAGTTGCGCCAAAGGCAGCAGTGTACGAACACTCGAAGAGTGATGTCGGAAAGGGCGGCTCGTGCGCGACGGCCGTTGATCGCGCTGGGATGCCTCGTGGGCCTCGTCGCGTGCGGCGACGTCGAGGTCGTGAACGCACCGGCGGAGGCGCCTCCCCGATCCCAAGGCCAGGTCGCGGCGCCGGGCGAGGGCGAGTCGGGCGGGGGCGAGCCCGAGGTCGTCGACGCGCGCCCGCCGCCGATGCACCAGCCGATCCCGCTGTGGGAGAACGGCCGCCCCGGTGAGATGGTCGACGCCGCGACGGCGCGCGAGCAGGGCTACGTCGTCGTCGACCTCGGCGAGGAGTGGACGCCCTATCTCTTCACGACGCGCGGCAACGCCGCCGAGGCGGAGACGCCGAACGCGTACCGCGCGACGTACCTCGCGCTCGCGCGCGGCGAGTTCCCCAACGATCACCACGGCGAGCGCGCCCGCGGCGACAAGTACCTCGAGCTCTACGGCATCATGCCGACGCTCGGCCTGCTGCGTCAGCGCATGCGCCACACGAGCAGCCTCGAGTGCGTGGCGTCGCTCGACGTGGAGCCGCTGCGCACGTTCGAGGGGTTCATCGCGTACGAGAACCGCGACTCGGGCCGCAACTTCGTGCGCACGGTCCGCATCCTCGAGAACCAGGTCGGCGAGATCGTGCGCAACCAGCGCGTGGAGGCGCCGGAGGCGATCGACGCGGCGCGCCTCTCCGATCGCGACGCGCGTCGTTACGCCGAGTGGCAGCGCACGATGCCGCGCTTCCGCGCGATTCGCGCTGCGCAGCAGCGCCTCGAGTGCGAGGGCTACTACGAGGGCAAGGGCGAGTACGTCTCGGGCGGGCTCGACTGGCCGACGCACGAGGCGCTCGCCGAGTTCGAGCGGCGTCATCGCATCTACGGCTGGGGCTTCCTCGGGCGCGAGACGCTCGACATGCTCCGCCGCTCGCCGCTCGAGGGCGATCAGGAAGCCGTGGTGCGCGTGCTCACCGAGCGCGCGATGCACGCGGCGGGCGTCATCGAGGACGGCTCGATCGGCGAGCGGCAGTTCCGCGGCGAGGACGGCGCGCAGCACGAGGTGCCGAACCTCGAGGGCCAGATCCGCTCGAACGTGATCGAGGCGTTCGGCCTGCAGAGCGCGGAGTCGACGCTCGCGTTCCTCGAGCAGCTCGGAGAGCTCGCGCCGGAGGCGGAGCACCTGGTCGCGATCCGCGCGCCGCAGCTGCCCGAGTACTACGACGGCAACATGGATCTCTCGGTCGAGATCGACCGAGGCGACGTCTGGTACGAGTTCCCGTACGACGACGCGGGCCAGGAGCGCGCGCAGCCCGCCGAGCGCCGCCCGCGCCTGACGATCTTCACGACGTACCGCGGACAGCGGATCCCGCTCTCGCGCATCGGCACCACGATCGGTGGCTGGCGCAGCGAGCAGATCGAGGGCCGCACCTGGTGGAAGTACAAGAACTCGCCGCCGGGGCCGGTGATCTGGCACCAGATCGTCGCCGCGCCGGTGTGGCTGCCGCCCGAGTCGACGCCGCATCGTGAGCTGCTCTCGCGCGTGCCGCGCGGCCGCGGCGCCGAGGCGTACCGCGTGAATTACCACGAGGTCGGTCCGAGCTACGCGTCGGCGTACGGGCTCGTGGCGGCCTATCACATCCGCTATCGCGAGGACGCCGACGGCACGCTGCGCTTCGGGCCCGACGAGGGGATCCGCACGCACGGCTCGGTCGACTACATGTCGATCATGCGGCGGCACTCGCACGGCTGTCACCGCTTGCACAACCACATGGCGGTGCGCCTCATGAGCTTCGTGCTCGCGCACCGACCGCACGTGCGCGTGGGCCAGCAGGCGCTCGGGTTCCGCCGCGAGCTGGAGCACGAGGGCCACACGTACCAGATGGCGCTCGATCGCGGCGGCTACGTCTTTCAGCTGGCGCAGCCGATCCACGTCGAGGTGCTCGAGGGGCGCGTGCGCGGCGAGCGCGAGACTCCGATCGAATTCCCGCTGCCGCGCTGGGACTCGACGTACGGCGCGTACATGCTGCCCGACGGCGGCGCGGTGGCGATCTCGCGCACCGGCGGGATGCGCGCGGTGCCGGTGCCGGTGCCGGACGGCGGTGTGCCGATGATCGTCGCGCCCGCGTTCGACGGCGGTGTGCGCCCGGCGATGCCCGTCGCGCCGGTGCTCCCGACCGCGCCGGTCACGCCGACCGCGACCGTGCCGCGCTGAGGATCAGAGCGTCTTCACCCAGCGCGTGCGCGCGTGCTGGGTGAAGCCCTCGCGGCGATAGAGGCTCGTCACGCGGGCGCGCGACGCCTCGACCTCGAGGTCGATCGCCACGCACCCCTCGATGCGCGCGACGCCCATCGCGGCATGGAGCAGCGCGGTGCCCACGCCGTCGTTGCGACGCTCGGGCACGACGTAGAGCTCCTCGAGCCACGCGGCAGGACCGCCGTGCTCGAGCGCCCACACGAACGAGAGATACGCGACTCCGATCGCCTTCTCGTCGTCGTGGACGAGGAGCAGCCGGCCGCGCGACGGAACGCCGAGCACCCCGTCGACCGCGACGCGCACGCGCTCCTCGGGCGTGTCGATGTGGTGCTCGCGCAGCTGCGCGACGAGCAGGCGCACCGCGTCGTCGCGATCGTCGTGCGTGACGGGCTCGATGCGAAACGCCTCACGCGGGTGCGCGGCGCTCATCGCGGGATCTCCTTGCCGGCGCGCGCACAGATCGCCTCGAAGACCTCGCGCGCGACCGGGATGCCGCGATCGTCGAAGTTCTTCGGGTGCGCCCAGAACTCGACGAGGTGACCGCGCTGCTGGTGCCCGTAGGAGAGCGCCTTGATCATCATCTGGATCTTGTCCGCGGCTTTCACGATCCGCGCCTCGAGCGACTGGCCCTCCTCCATCACGCGCCAGTCCTCGCGCTGCGCGGGCGGGAGCAGTCGGTCGACGAGCGTGGCCTCGAGCTCGTGGAGCGCGGCGTCGAGCGCGACGGTCTTGCTCGGCATCGGCACGTCCCCGGTGCGCGCCTCGGGCGCGTCGTGCACCAGCGCCATGCGCAGCGCGCGCTCACCGTCGACCTGCACGCCCTCTTCGCGCAGCGCGTCGACGAGCAGCATCACGACGAGCGCGACGCCGTAGGAGTGATCGGCGATCGACTCGCAGGGACGCACCCCGCGGAGCAGCCATCCGGTGCGAGGAAGATCGGCCAGCGTGTCGAGGCCGAGCACCGTGTCCACGATCCGATCCGCGCGCGCGCTCATCGTTCCAGCATGCCGCTCAGCGCTTGTCGCGCCAGCGCAGCTGGCGGCGCGGCCAGTCACGCTCCGCCGCGTGGTTCTTGTGCAGGATCTTGAGGAACGAGCGCGCGCTCTCCACGGTCCACGGCTCGGGCGCCTCTCCGCGCGACGTCGCCCAGGCATCGAGCGCGAGCGCGCCACCCTCGATCGCGATGGTCGCGCGGCTCGCGTGCGAGCTCGCGGCCGTGTGCAGCTCGACGCGGTACACGACGTCGCGGTCGCCGGCGCGCTCGAGCTCGAGCAGCACGCGGACGCCGTGCTGCGGGATCAGATCGCTGCTCATGTCGGTCGCGCAGCCTACGACGCGCGCGCGCTCGCAGCCCGTCGAGCGCTGGGGGGATGCGACGAACGATCGACGGGCAGGTAGAGTCGCGACGAATGGACGTCGCGACGCTCGAGGATCTGCTGGCGCGCGGGTGGATCGCCGCCCCGGGCACCTCGCTGCGCGACGAGGATCGCAAGAAGGCGCGCGAGCTCGTGGGCATCCTCGCGGAGGTCGCGCGCGCCGAGGCGCGCTGCGCGCGATCGCGGCGGCGCGTCACCCTCGTCGACGCGGCCGCGGGCAAGGGATACGTGGGCGTCATCGCCTCGACGCTCTCGCCGCGCCTGCACGTGCACGCGATCGAGCGCGACCCGCGGCGCATCGCGCTGATGAGCGAGGCCGCGACGCGGCTCGGCGGGCGTGTCGAGCCGCTCGTCGGCGACCTGGGCGACGCAGCGATCTGGCCCGCGGAGGTCGACGTCGTGGTCGCGCTGCACGCGTGCGGCGATGCGAGCGATCGCACGATCGAGCGCGCGACGGAGGCGAACGCACGATCGATCCTGATCGCACCGTGCTGTGTCGCGACGAAGCTGCCCGCCGCCGAGCGCGCGAACGCGCGCGCCGAGGCCCTCGGCCTTCCGCGCGGCGAAGTGCGGCGCGGCTTCATCGAGTCGCTCGTCGCGTCGGAGCGAATGCTCGAGCTCGAGGCGCGCGGGTGGCGCACGGAGATCGTCACGTTCGCCGCGCCGAGCGTCACGCCGTACCGGCACCTGCTGCGCGCGGAGCGCCTGCGCGAGCCCGGACGCATGGCGCAGGCGAAGGACAAGCTCGCGCGGCTGCGCGAGCGCTGACGGGAGAGAACGAATGGGCTCACGGTTTCCGCGTCCCTCGTCGCCGCCGATGATGCCGACGATCCGCGCCGCGTTCCTCCACTCGAACCTCGAGGCGCTCGCGGCGCTCGGGCCCGAGACCGCGGCGCGGGTGCGCGTGCGCATCGCGGCCGACGTGCTGCGCGACACCGAGGAGGCGTCGCGCACCGCGTGGCTCCCGGTGGAGCACGACGTGGTGCTCACCGAGGCGATCGAGGTCGAGCTCGGCCGCGCCGCGATGCGCGCGTGGGCGCGCGACGGGCTGCTGCGCGCGACCGAGGCGCCGCTGCTCGCGCCGATCGCGCGCTCCGCGCGGGCGATCTTCGGGATCACGCCGCACGCATTCCTGCGCCGCGCGCCGCAGGCGTGGAGCATCCTCTATCGCGACTGCGGTCAGATGGAGTACGCGGAGACGAGCCCACGCAGCGCGCGCGTCGCGCTCGTGGGCGCGCCCGACGCGATCACGCGCAGCATGGCGTACGTCGAGGGGCTCGCCGCGGGGCTCGAGGCCGCGATGAAGCTCGGCGGCGCCGACGGCCAGGTCGAGGTGGCGGTCGACGCCGTCGCGCGCACCGCGCGCTACTCGTGCGCGTGGTGAGCTCGAGCGCGGCGCGTAGGGGGCGTGAGCCCCCCGGATCCTCAGCCGCCCATCTTGAACGACTCGAGGTTCGACTCGATCGTCGCGCGCACGTACTCGAGCAGCGGGCGGCGCAGGCTCTGCTTCGTCTTGCCGTACGCGGGCTGCGGCAGCGTCGCGAGCGTCTCGGCCTCGGTGACCGCCGCGGCCTCGAGCGCCTCGGGAGCGACGAGACGATCGAGCCAGCCCACGCGCAGCGCGTCCTCCGGCCCGTACATCGTCGCGCGCAGCACCGACTCCTCGAGCGCGCGCGGATCGAGCCGGTAGCGCGCGAGCTCGTGCGCGAAGATCGGCACCGGCAGCGCGTTCGTCACCTCGTTCAGACCGAGCTTGAAGTCGCCGGTGATCCCGATGCGACGATCGCCGCACGCCGCGAGCAGCAGACCACCCGCGATCGCGTGCCCGCTGGCCGCCATCACCACGGGCAGGCGCAGCTCGAGCACGCGCATCATGACGTGCGCGCCATCGCGCACCAACGAGCGCGCCGCCTCGGGGCCCGACATCATCACCTTCAGATCGAACCCGGCCGAGAAGCGACCCGGCCGGCCCGCGATCACGAGCGCCTTGATCGCGGCGTCCTTCTCCGCGCGATCGAGCGCCGCGCCCATCGCCTCGATCCACGCGTTCGACATCGCGTTCGCGCGGCCGTCGTCCATCCTGATCACGGCCACCGCGCCACGCGCCTCGTAGGTCACGATCTCGCTCATCTCGCCGCTCCTCGGAAAAGAGGTCGCGAGCGTAGCAGCGCGATGCGCCGGGAACCCGTACACACGACGGTTGTCTCGATCGGCCATGAGCTATCGCGACCCTCTCGACGCGCTGCGCGCGCGCCGCGACGAGCTGCGCGCCGAGCTGCAGCGGCTCGAGCTGCCCGATCCCGATCCCGAGACGCGTGCCCGCATCGACGCCCGCGCGAGCGAGCTCGCGACGATCGCCGATCGCATCCGCGCGCTCGATCCCGGCGCGCGCGATCTCATGTCACGCATGCGCCTCGCTGCGCCGTGCGAGCTCGCGTGGGATCAGCTCTCCGGCGGCGATCGGGTGCGTCACTGCCCGATCTGCGATCGCCACGTCTACGACGTGCGAGGCATGACGAACGGAGAGGTCGACGCGTTGCTCGCGACGTTCGAGTCGACGCCGTGCCTACGGCTCTATCGACGTCCCGACGGCGCGGTCACGACCGGCGACTGTCCGAGCGGCGTGGGTCGCCGGCGGCGACGCGCGGCGGTCGCGGGCATCGTCGCGGCGAGCGTCGGTCTCGCGACCGCGGTGTCGATGCGGGCGCCCGCAGCGCGCCCTCCGCTCCTCCCGCCCGCAGCCGCGCGATCGCGCCCGATGGCCCTTCCCGACTTCACGCGCGACGAGTCGCCGGAGCCCTCGTTCCACGATGCGATCTCCACGATGGGCGGGCCGATCGTCGCGTACACCGAGCCGCGCCCGGACCTCCCATCGTTCGTCACGCGCGAGGAGCTCGAGCGCGAGCGACGCGGCGAGTGACGCTCAGCGGCACGCCAGGCGCTGCGACGAGCACGTGACGCTCCAGCACGCAGCCCCGGTCCACCAGCACCCGTTCCCCCAGCTGCCCATCGCGCCGCAGGTCGACGGAACGTTGGAGCACCAACCATTGCCCGCGCCGTCCGCCGACGCCTGACGACACGCGTCCGAGGTCGTGCGCGACCCGCACGTCGCGAGCGACGTCGACGCGGGCGTGCTCGAACCATCGCAGTCGAAGTCGAAGCCGCCACACGCGCGTGCCGTGCTCTGCGCGGCCGCGCCCGGGTGCGCGCGGTCATCGCTGTCGCAGCAGTCGGTCGCGCCCGCGCCGGGCGCGCGCCCGGTGAACCCCGTCGGGCAGCCGTTCCACGGCGCGCCCTGGCGACCCGTCGAGGTGCTCCGGCACGTCGGCGTCGGCGCTGCGGAGTCCGCTGCGTATCCGTCCCCGTCGTTGTCGCGGTAGCACGTCACGCTGAGGCCCTCGTCGATGCTCCCGTCGCAGTCCTCGTCGACCGCGTCGCCGATGCACACCTCGGTCTGCGGCACGACGGCGCAAGGGCCCCACGTCCCGTCGACGCACTGTCGCGTCGCGCCGGTGCAGCGCCCCATCGTGCCGCACACCTCGGTCGCGGCTCCGGTGCACTCGCAGCCGCCCGGCACGTCGTTGCTCGCGCCGCTGCAGTCCTCGTCGACCATCGCCGCGTCGCAGATCTCGGGGTTGCCCACGAAGCGATCCGCGTTCGCGTCGTCGCAGTCGTCCGCGAGGAGCGCCCACCCGATCGGCTGCTCGCACGCGTCCATCGTCGGCGCGTCCTCGCTCGCGTCGCCGTGACCGTCGCCGTCGCCGTCGATCGTGTAGCGACGCACGAGCTCCTCGTCGACGAGCGCGTCGCAGTCGTCGTCGATGCCGTTGCACACCTCGGGCACCGACGGGTGGACGCCGGGGGCGTTGTCGTCGCAGTCGAGCCCGCAGTGATCCTCGCCGCCCGCGAGATCCGGATTGCAGCAGCGCGCGTCCGGCGATCCGTCACCGTCCGCGTCGCGGAAGCCGAACGTCGTGTCGTCGCAGTCCTCGTCGTGCGCGCTCGCGTCGCAGAGCTCGGCGTTGCCGGGGAAGCGATCGGGATCGGCGTCGTCGCAGTCGCTCCCGCCGCACTCGATCGCGCGCGCGCCGTCTCCGTCGGCGTCCTCGTCCACCGCGCACGTCGTGAGGCAGCGATCGGCCTCCTCGACGCACGTCTGACCCTCGCGGCACGGCAGCGGCGCGGGCGCGCAGCGTCCTCCGAGGCAGAGCGAGACCGCGCCGTTGCAGAAGAGCCCGTCGTCGCAGTCCTGGTCGGTCGCGCACGAGGCCGCGGCGTCGAGGCCGCCGTCGATCGCCGGTGGATCGCCACCACACGCAGCGAGCACGAGCAGCGAGAGCAATGTGGCGAAGCGCATCGACGCCCACGGTCGCACGACCCGACGAAGCACGGCAACGCACGCTCCGCGCGGAGCCACACCGCCGGAACGGCCAGGATCCCTGCGCGATCCACGGGCACCGAAGGCGCATATCGCGGTTTGCGGGCGAGTATCGCCTGTGTCACACCGCCGCCCCTCGTATGTCCAGCTCCGCGCTCTCTCATCTGCGCAACGTCTGCATCATCGCGCACGTCGACCACGGGAAGACGACTCTCGTGGACTCGATGCTCAAGCAGACGGGCGTCTTCCGCAGTGGTCAGGAGGTCGCGGATCGCGTCCTCGACTCGAACGATCTCGAGCGCGAGCGAGGCATCACGATCCTCGCGAAGCAGTGCTCGGTGCGCTTCCCCGATCCCGGTGCTCCTGGGAGGCCGGGCGGCGAGATCAAGATCAACATCGTCGACACGCCCGGGCACGCTGACTTCGGCGGCGAGGTCGAGCGCACGCTCTCGATGGCCGACGGCGCGATCCTGCTGGTCGACGCGGCCGAGGGCCCGCTGCCGCAGACGCGCTTCGTGCTCGGCAAGGCGCTCTCGCTCGGCATGACGATCATCGTCGTCATCAACAAGATCGACCGCCCCGACGCGCGCCCCGACGAGGTGCTCAACGAGGTGTTCGATCTCTTCGTCGACCTCGAAGCGTCCGACGAGCAGGCCGACTTCCCGGTCCTCTACGCCATCGGCAAGCAGGGCATGGCGAAGCGCTCGCTCGAGGAGGAGGGCAAGGATCTGATGCCCCTCTTCGAGACGATCATCGAGCGCGTGCGTCCGCCCAAGGGCGACCCGAGCGCGCCGCTGCGCATGCTCGTGCACGACACGCAGCACGACGACTACGTCGGCCGCCTCGCGATCGGCAAGGTCGTCGACGGCTCGATCGGCGACAACATGCCGGTCGCGCGCATCGCGGAGCACGACAAGCAGGTCCGCGCGAAGATCACGAAGGTCTACAACTTCGAGGGCATGGTCCGCACGCCGTGCGGCACCGTGTCGGCGGGCGACATCGTCGCGCTCGCGGGCATGGACGAGGTGCAGATCGGCGACACGATCACCGATCCCGAGAAGCCCGCCGCCGCGTTCCCGCGCATCCGCGTCGAGGAGCCGACCCTCAAGGTCACGTTCCTCGTCAACACGTCGCCCTTCGCCGGCAAGAGCGGCAAGTGGGTCACGTCGCGGCACCTGCGCGAGCGCCTCGAGAAGGAGGCGAAGAAGAACCTCGCGATGCGCTTCGAGCCGACCGATCAGCCCGACGTGTTCACGGTGCTCGGTCGCGGCGAGCTGATGATCGCGGTGCTCCTCGAGACGATGCGCCGCGAGGGCTACGAGATGGCCGTCGGGATGCCCGAGGTCGTCGTGAAGGAAGAGGCCGGGCAGAAGCTCGAGCCGGTCGAGCGCGTCGTCGTCGACGTGCCCGAGGGCTTCGTCGGCGTCGTCACCACGAACCTCGGCCAGCGCCGCGGTCAGATGGTGAAGATGACGAACCTCGGGTTCGGCCGCGCGCGCATCGAGTTCCGCGTGCCGAGCCGCGGCCTCATCGGGTTCCGCTCGCAGTTCCTCACGGAGACGCGCGGCACCGGCCTGCTCAACACGCTGTTCGACGGCTGGGAGCCCTACGCCGGCCCGATGCTGCGCCGTCCGAGCGGCGCGATGGTCAGCGATCGCACCGGCGAGTGCACCGCGTACGCGCTCGATCACCTGCAGCCGCGCGGCGTGCTCTTCGTGAAGCCGGGCGACGAGGTGTACGAGGGCATGATCTGCGGCGAGCACAACCGCGAGAACGACCTCGACGTCAACGTCGTGCGCGAGAAGAAGCTCTCGAACGTGCGCAGCAAGAACAAGGACGACAACGTCGTCCTCTCGCCGCCGCGCGTGATCACGCTCGAGCTCGGCCTCGAGTTCGTCGATCGCGACGAGCTGATGGAAGTGACGCCCGACGCGATCCGCCTGCGCAAGAAGGTGCTCGAGATCGCACGCCGCCCGCGCCGCGACGCGGAGTGAGCGAGACCCGCGCGCGCCGCGTTGACACGCGCGGCGCGCGCAGGTGAGGTTCACGGCCCGCATGGCCAGCCGGGACGAGCAGCGAGAGCGGACGAGGCGTCGGGTCTACGAGTGCGCGCTCGACGTCTTCCGTCGCGACGGCGTCGCGCCTTGTCGGATCGACGACATCACGGCCGCCGCGGGCGTGAGCCGCGGGAGCTTCTACTTCCACTTCCCGACGAAGGAGCACGTGCTCCTCGAGCGGATGCGGGAGACGGAGGACACGATCTGCGACGCGATCGACGCCCTCCCTGCGGACGCGCACGTCGACGCCGTGCTCGCGGTGCTGAACCAGAAGCTCGCCGAGATCTGGGAGCCCGACCCGCAGCTCTTGCCCGACGTGACCGGCGCCGCGCTGCGGCTCGCGGCGACGACGATGTCGGACCAGGAAGCGACGCGCATGCGCTCGGTGCTCGCCCAGCGGTTCCGCGCGGGCGTCGAGCGGGGCGAGATCGTCGCGCGCGTCCCGCCCGACATCCTGAGCGATCTCTACCTCGGGCACGTGCTCGCGGCGCTGCTCGCGTGGTACGGCAACCGCGGGCTCGCGCTCTCGGCGATGCTCTCCGCGGTGAGCGACCTGTTCTGGAACGGCGCGAAGTCGCCGGCACCGCCGGCGAGCGAGAGCATCAAGCCGGGAAGAGCGCGCGCATCTTCATCGCCGCGCTCAGGCTCCCGCGGACCTTCCCGCGGCCGTGGGTGAAGGCCCAGGTGCCGTCGAGCTCGCCGTTCACCACGCGGACGTAGTCGTCGGCCTCCATCACCAGCGCGACCGTGGGCTGCTCGTGCGCGCCTCGCCGCACCAGCACGCGCCCGTCGCTGACGTGCGCGTGGAACACCGCGCCCTGCGCCCCCGCGAGCTCCCACTGGAACACCGCGTCGACGCCTCGCGCCGCCGCGGGGACGAATCGCTCGCCGAGCGTCTCGACGTACTCGTCGACGCTGCTCACACGCCGGGTGCTCGGCGCGGTGATCGCCGCAGTCGGGACGCTCGCGGCGTCGTCGCGCGCGGGCTCAGGAGCGCGCACCCGTGTGCGCACCGCGTCGATCAACGCGAGCACACGCTCGCGCACCGGGGCCACGACGTTCATGCGCTGCGCGCTCGCGCGCAGCGCGCTCAACGGCACGTCGGCGGCTGCCGTCGGATCGAGCTGCGCAGTCGGGTCGAGCTGCGCAGTCGTGTAGAACTGCTCGCACCAGCGGCGATAGACGCCGATCGGCCCGTCGCCCTTCGCGAGGCCCGGGCGCACGAGGTAGCGCTTGTTCTCCCAGATCGGAAAGTCCTTCGCGAAGTCCTCGACGTACGCGGTGTAGAAGATCTCGTCGAGCTCGCGCGTGAACGCGGCGTCCTCGGAGACGCGCACGTGCACGACCGCGCGGATGTCGATGGTGTGCGCGTCGACCGGCGTCGCGTAGATGCGCTGGCGCGCGCGCACTCCGACGTTG
Organism: Sandaracinus amylolyticus; assembly: GCF_000737325.1. NCBI lineage: Bacteria > Pseudomonadati > Myxococcota > Polyangiales > Sandaracinaceae > Sandaracinus > Sandaracinus amylolyticus. Next base: position 2,610,214 of record NZ_CP011125.1, on the reverse strand, counting down.
CGCACGTGCGTGTGCACCACGACGTGTCCGAGCCCGCGCAGCGACACGTGCAGATGCACGTCGTTGATCTGCTCGGGCATCCCCACGACGTCGCCGGGCGCCTGGAACTCGAGCTCGACCTCCATGCGCTCGCCGTCGCGGCGCGGCGCGGAGAGCAGCCGCGCGCCGCGCCCGTCGTGCACCGGGCCGATGTGCGCGGTGTCGACGGTGTTCTCGAACACCTCCTGCGGATGCGTCGCGAGCCCCCGCCACACGATGCTGCGCCCCGGCGTCCATCCCTCCGCGTCGAGCGCGGGCAGCGGCCACGGCGTGTCGCCCTCGGGATCGTGGAACACGTGGATCACACCGTCCTGCTCGAGCGTGGGCAGCGCACCGAGCTTCGCCTTCGGCGGCACACGATCGCTGTACGGAATCGCGGCGCAGCGGCCGTCGCCCTCGAAGCGCCAGCCGTGGAACGGGCACCGGATCGTCTCGCCGACGATCGTGCCGCCGTGCCCGAGGTGCGCGCCGAGGTGCGGGCAGTACGCGTCCGTCACGAACGCGCGCCCCGACTCGCCGCGGAACGCGACGAGCTCGCGCCCGAAGTAGCGAAGGCGCAGCGGCGCGCCGCTGCCGAGCTCCTCGGAGAACGCGACCGCGAACCATCCCCTCGGAGGTCCGAACGGGAAGCGCGTGTCGATCGCAGGGGCTCGTTCCATCGTCGTCATGGCTCACCTCGCAGGAAGCTCGGGCGCGGCGGCCTGCACGTCGGTCGCGCGCGCGGCGCGGCGGAGCGGCAGCAGCGACCCGAGCACGACGAGACCGCCGAGCGCGGCGATCGACCACGCGAGCCGCGGTGCTGCGTCATCGAGCGATCCACGCAGCGCCGCCCACGCCATGATCGCGAGCGTCGCGCTCGGGACCAGCAGCGCCGCGAGCGTGATCGCGCGGTCGCGATGGTGGCCCTCACCGCGGATCGCGAGCGCGAGGACGCCGCACGCGACGATGTGCGCCGCGACGATCGTCCCGTGCTCCACGCCGAGCGCCGCGATCGCGTGGAACGGCAGGAACGCGATCACGCCGAGCACGATCACGCCGGTGCCCACGAAGAGCGCGACGGAGGCCGCGAGCGCGAACGAGCGCCGCTCGAGCAGCGGCCACACCACGCGACAGAGCCCCGCCGCGACCGCGCCGAAGATCAGGTACCAGTAGTACGACGTCACCGGCACATCGAGCCATCGGAAGGCGAGCACCGGATCGGTGTCGAGCCACCGCCACCAGCCGAGCGCGACACCCGCGATGTCGAAGGGCACGTCGATGAGACAGATCGCGAGGCCTGCGATCAGCGCCTCGGCGATCGGGTGCACGCGGAGACGCTCCGCGAGCTTGATCCCGGCATAGAGGAACGTGCCGTAGAGCCCCGTCACGTAGAGCGGCAGCTGCCCGTGATGGAGCTGCACCGTGAACTGCGCGTGCTCGTAGTTCTCGAGGAAATTGAAGGCGATCAGCTCCATCTGAACGCCGTACGAGGTGATCGCGATCCACTGGAAGAGGTGGCGGCGATCGCCTTCGCGATAGCGCCTCAGCGCGTGGGCGAAGACGAGCACGGTGGACGCGAGCACCGCGAGCTCGAGGAGCGCGAAGTGCAGCGGGCGCGAGAGCGGGCTCGAGACCTCGACGAGATCACGCAGGTCCACGGCGTGCTCCTTCGCCGAGCTCGTCGTCGGCGTAGCGTCGATCGTTGGCGCGCACGGTGCCGTGCAGGCGATCGAAGACCTGCGTGTGGTGCCCGTAGTTGCAGTGCACGAAGACGTGGTGGTCGTCGTGGAACTGGTTGCCGGGATGGAGCGGCAGCGGCCAGCGCACGATCACGCCGCTGTGATCGATCATGCCGATCAAGTACGTGTACGCGACGACGAGCAGATAGACGGCCCAGTGCACCGGCACGACGACGACCGGCAGCATCACGAACGCCTGGAAGACGAGGAACTCGATCGGATGCACCGCGGTGGTCGTGAAGATCACCGGCGCGGTGTAGCGATGATGCCAGCGGTGCACGTGGCGGAAGAGCCAGCGCCCGTGCAGCGCGCGATGGCTGTAGTAGAGGCCGGCGTCGATCACGAAGTACGTCGCGACGGCGCTCGCGAGCAGCCACGGCACGCCGTGCTCGAGCGGGTCGGAGTAGAGCGTCGACCAGCCTCCGCGCGCGACGTGCGACGCGAAGAGCCCACCGATCACCGCGCCCATCACGATGTTGAACGACCCGAGCGCGAACGCGTGGCGCACCATCGCGCGCGAGAGGAAGCGTCGTGGCTGGACCTTCCAGCGCTCGGCGTCGGCGCGACGGTGCACGTAGAACCACCAGTGCACGAGGCCACCGAGCCCCCAGAACGTCACGAGGGACACGCCGACCGAGATGCCGACCGTCATCCACGTGGTGCCGCCCGTCTCCCCCACGGCGTCCCTCCCGATCTCGACGGTCGCCCCGCAGCGGTTCCGCCGGCGAGGAGACTGACGTTCGTCAGCGACGAATGTCAATGACTGATGTCAGCGAGTCGTCGGACCGAGGTTGATCCCGCGTCGCGGGGGCCGATCTCGCATGAGAGCGCACCTTGCCGCGCTCCGCGTCGCGTGCCACGACAGCGCGCTTTCACCGCCAGAAGGGACGGGGCTCTCGACCGATGAAGCACACGATCGACACCGGGCTGGACATGCAGCTGTCGAAGAAGGCGATCGAAAAGGCGATGGACGCGTACAAAGCGCGCTTCGCCGACTACTCGCCGCGATTCGACTGGACCGGCGACGATCGCGGCGAGTTCTCGTTCAACGCCAAGGGCGTGAAGCTCAACGGGAACATCGTCGTGCGCGACCAGAAGGTCGACGTCGACATGCACGTGCCGCTGCTCTTCCGCGTCTTCCAGGGCAAGGCCATGGACGTGATCGAAGAGCAGGTGAAGCTCTGGGTCGAGAAGGCGAAGCGCGGCGAGCTGGGCTGATCACCGCGGGGTGATCGGCAGCGGCCGCGGATCGGCCTGGAGCGTTTCCTTCACGTCGTAGACCGTGAAGCCCGCGCGCTCGTAGGTCGCGCGCGCCGAGGGATGGTCGAGCGAGCACGTGTGGACCCACACGCGCTCGACCTCCGGTGCGTCCCACGCGCGACGGATCGCGGCGTCGAGCAGCCACGGCCCGATGCCGCGCCCGATCGCCTCGGGCACGAGCCCGAAGTACGCGAGCTCCACCTCGCGCGGCACGCGCCGATCGAGCTCGTAGTACCCCGCCGGCACACCGCGCTCGTACGCGACGGCGATCTCGACGCGCGCGTCGTGCACGATCGTCGCGAGCGCCGCGTCGTCCATGCGCCGTCGATCGACCCAGAGCCACGGCGCGCCGACGGTCTCGTACAGGTAGCGGTAGAAGTGCAGCGGCGGGCGCGCGATCGTGCGCAGCTCGAGCCCCTCGGGCGCGATGCGCGGAGGCGTCCGCGGCGCGCTGCGCATCTCGAGCGACCACGTCGTCACGCGCAGCTCGGTCGTCGTCGACACGCGCGCATGCTGGATCGACGCGCGACGCGAGCAAGCGATCACGACGGAGCGCTCGGCATCGCGATCCGCATCGCTTCGATCAGCAGGCGCACGACGAGCGGTCCGAGCAGGATGCCCCACGGACCGAGCGCGACGAGCCCGCCGACCATCGACACGAGCAAGAGCAGCACGTGCATGTCGACCTTGCCCACGCGCGCGAGCACCGGGCGCAGCAGGTTGTCGATCGTCGACACGACGAGCGCGTTCCACGCGAGCATCCCGATCGCCTCGCCTCGACGTCCCGTGATCCACAGCCCGATCACGACCGGTCCCCACACGAGCCCGGTGCCGATCGTCGGCAGGAACGACGCGAAGAACGTGAGGAACGCGAGCACGAGCGCGCGCTCGATCCCGATCACCGCGTACGCCCCGCCCGCGAGCACCGCCTGCACGAGGCCGGTCAGGCCGAGGCCGACGAGCAGACCGCGGCCCGTCTCGACGAACGCGTCCGCGAGCCTCCGCACGTCGCGTCGCGCGAGCGGCAGGTGCGCGACCGCCCACGCGAACGCGCGGCGTCCCTCCACGAGCCCGACGTACGTGCCCGCGAGGAACACCACGAGGCCGAGCGCGATCTGACCAGCCGCGCCGACGACGTCGGTCGCGACCGACCACGCCTCGGGCCCGCTGCTGCGAAGCCACGCGACGAGCGCCTCCGGGCTCGACACGAGACGTAGCGGATCGTGCGGCGCCTGCTGCTCGGAGATCACGAGCTCGAGCGCGGCGCGTCCGGTGCCGGTCGCGCGTGCCTCGCGGAGCAGCTCGCGCGCGTCCGCCCACATCGCCGCGCCGGTCGCGATCGCGGGGCCCGCGGCGATCACGAGGATCGCGAGCGTGACCATCGCCGCCGCGGTGCGACGGCGATCGCGGCGCGGCGCGAGACGATCGACCCACGGCGTCGCGAGCGCGGCGGTCCACCCCGCGAGCACGAGCCAGGGCACGTACGGCGAGAGCACGATCGCGCTCGCGATCGTCAGCGCGACCGCGATCGCGCGGAGCGTGTTCGAGCGCGCGGGCGACAGCGTCGAGGGGCGAGGAGCATCGGTGCTCGTGGCCACGCCCGAGGGACACGCAAACGCGAGGCCGCGCGGCGGCCGCGACCGAGGTCGACGCGTCGAGGTGTCGCCACGCGCGCCGGTGGCCCCGCGCCGCTGTGGCATCCTCGCGCAGCAGGGAGGCGGCGAGCGATGAAGAGCATCTTCCGCGACGACGTGCTCGAGAAGAAGGTCGCGTTCGTGACCGGCGGTGGATCCGGCATCTGCAAGGGGATCGCGCGCGCATACCTCGCGCACGGCGCGCGCGTGGCGATCGTCGGCCGCAAGGCCGATCGCCTCGAGGACGCGGCGCGCGAGCTCTCGAGCGAGACCGGCCGCGAGTGCGTCGCGTGCCCCGCGGACGTGCGCAATCCCCAGGAGGTCGAGGGTGCGATCGAGAAGACGCTCGATCGCTTCGGCACGCTCGACGTCGTGGTGAACGGCGCGGCGGGGAACTTCCTCGCGCCCGCGGCGCAGCTCTCCTACAACGCGTTCCGCACGGTCGTGGAGATCGACACGCTGGGCACGTGGAACGTGAGCAAGGCAGCGTTCCAGCGGCACCTGCGCGATCACGGCGGGCACATCGTGAACATCACCGCGACGCTGCACTACGCGGCGACGCCGATGCAGGCGCACGCGTCGGCGGCGAAGGCGGGCGTGGACGCGATCACGCGCTCCCTCGCGCTCGAGTGGGGGCAGCTCGGGATCCAGGTGAACGGGATCGCGCCCGGGCCGATCGCCGACACCGAGGGGCTCTCGCGGCTCGCGCCGCCGGGCTACGTCGAGAAGCTCGTGCAGACGATCCCGCTGCGCCGCCTCGGTCGCATCGACGACGTCGCGAGCTGCGCGGTGTGGCTCGTGTCGGGCGCCGCGTCGTACGTGCACGGCGAGACGATCGTCGTCGACGGTGGCGCGTGGCTGCCCGGGATGGGCGGAATGATGAGCTTCTAGCCCGGATCGCAGCCGAATCGGCCACGCACGGCGGCCTCCGCAGCCGATTCGGCTACGCGCTCCGGCGCTGGCTCCGCGCCCGGAGCGTGGTCTCGAGGACCTCGCGGAGGCTCGACGCGTCGACCGGCGCTTCGAGCATCACGTCGAACCCTGCGTCCTCGACGCGGCGGCGCGCAGTGTGATCGTCGGCTGCGACGATCGCCGCGATGCGCGCCTCGCCGTGGGGCGCGGCCTTCGTCGCGGCGCGCACGCGGCGCACGACGTCGCGCGCACCGCTCATGCCCGCGACGTCGATCAGCACCAGGTCGGCGCCCGCGAGCGCGATGGTGTCGAGCGCGGCCGGCAGGTCGCGCACGAACGTCGCGGCGTGGCCCCACAGGCCGATCAGATCGCGCAGCGTCTCGCCGGTGCGATCGTCCGGCGAGAGCAGCACCACGCCTCCAGCCGCGCGCTCGCCGGAGCCGCCGTCCTTCGCGGCCTCGGGGCGCGCGAGCGGGAAGCGCACCGCGAACTCGCTGCCGCGGCCCAGTCCGTCGCTGCGCGCCGCCACCGATCCGCCGTGCAGCTCGATCAGGCGCTTCACGAGCGACAGGCCGAGCCCGAGCCCTCCCGCCGAGCGCGCGATGCCGGGCGCGGCTTGGTAGAAGGTCGCGAAGAGCTTCGGGAGCACCTCGGGCGCGATGCCGTCGCCGTCGTCGCGCAGCGTGAGCTCGGCGACGCCGCCGGGGTGCGGCTCGACGTCGGTCAGCGTGCGGAGCGCGATCTCGATGCGCCCGCCGGGCCGCGTGTGCCGGATCGCGTTGTCGAGCAGGTTCGTGAAAATCTGCTCGATGCGCGCGGCGTCGCCCTCGACGTAGACCGGGTCCTCGCCGAGCGCGAGCTCGAGGCGCCGCGTGTTCGCGTTCGGGAGCGCGTCGGTCACGGACGCGGCGAGCGTCGCGATCCACGAGCGAAGATCGAGACGCTCGCGGCGAAGCTCGATCGCGCCGCGCGTGACCCGCGCGACCTCCAGGAGATCACCGACGAGGCGCGCGAGCTGCTTCGTCTGGCGATCGATCACCGCGCGCGCGCGGTCCTCGAGCGGGTCGCGCGCCGGCTGCATCGCGAGCAGCGGCAGCGCGCTCGAGATCGCGGCGAGCGGGTTGCGCAGCTCGTGCCCGAGCATCGCGAGGAACTCGTCCTTGCGGCGATCTGCCTCGATCAGCCGCTCGGCCCGCGCGCGCAGCTCGAGCTCGGCGAAGCGCAGGCGCAAGAGCGAGCGCACCGTCGCGATCAGCTCCTGCGGCTCGAAGGGCTGCGTGAGGTAGCCGTCGGCGCCGACCTCGAGGCCGAGCACCTTCTTGTCCGGCGTGACGAACGCCGCCGACGTGTGGAGCACCTTGATGCTCGACGTCTCGGAGCACGACTTGAGCTGCCTGCAGACCTCGAAGCCGTCGAGGTCCGGGAGCTTCACGTCGAGCACGATCACGTCGGGCTGTGGTAGCCCGCGCGCGAGCTCGATCGCACGCTGTCCCGTCGCCGCCTCCGCAACGCGGTAGCCCGCGCCCCTCAGCATGCGCGTCACCATGTAACGCGCAGCGAGGTTGTCGTTGACGTTCAGGATCAGCGCTTCTCGGTCGGATTCGCCCATCGCAGGGTGACGGAAGTGGGGTCTCTCGGTACCTAGCCACCGTTTCCAGGGCTCGAAACCGGGTGGATACCCGCCTTGTGCAGAGCATCACGGATGCGCTGCATCGCCAGCTCTCGGGACAGGTTCTCCTTCGAGAGGATCGACTCGGTCGTCTGGGCCAGGCGCTGTCGCTCGGCGTCGCCGAGCGCATGGGACGAGAGGATGATCACCGGGATCGGACGCGTGCGCGGGTCGGACTTGAGCGCGTCGATCACGTCGAAGGCCGTCATGCGGCCGGACGCCGTCGTCGGGGTCTCCTCGAGCAGGAAGTCGAGGATGATCACCTGCGGCTGCTGGTCGTGCGCGAGGCGCACGCCTTCGTGGCCCGTCTCGGCCTCGATGAGCCCGAACGCGGTGCCGTCGAGCAGCCGGCGGACGAGGTAGCGGGCGCGCGGATCGTCGTCGATCACGAGCACCTTCGTCGGGCTCGAGCGCCTCGGGATCTGCTGGAGGCGGCGGAGCAGGCGATCCTGATCGAGCGGCTTGAGCCAGAACTCGTCGGCGCCGAGCGCGCGCGCCTTCTGCTCGCGGTTCATCACGGTCACGACGAGCACCGGGATGTCGCGCGTCGCGGGGCTCGACTTCACCTCGGAGAGGAACTCCCAGCTGGTCTCGCCCTCGAGCATGATGTCGAGGACGATCGCGGCGGGGTTCACCTCGTTGAGCAGCGCGCGCGCGTCGGCGATCGAGCGCGCCGGGATGACCTGGTAGCCGGCGAGCGAGAGGTAGCGCTCGTAGACGAAGATCGTCTTGCGATCGTCCTCCACGACGAGCACCGCCTGACGCGACGGATCGCGCACGCTGCCCCGCGCGCGGATCTCCTCGACGGTGCGCACCTCGGGGTGCACGCGGGGGAGCACGAGGGTGAAGCTCGAGCCCTTGCCGAGCTCGCTCTCGACCTCGATCGCGCCGCCGAGCAGCTCCGCGAGCTTGCGCGAGAGCGGCAGGCCGAGGCCGGTGCCGCGCAGGTGGGCCGCCGCGGGCGCGCGATAGAACTCCTCGAAGACGCGCGGCAGATCGTTGGGCGAGATGCCCATGCCGGTGTCGACGACGGCGATGCGCACGTCGGTCGCGGACGCCGTGACGTCGACGCGGACCTCGCCCTGCTCCGTGTACTTGATGCCGTTGGTGACGAGGTTGCGGAGGACCTGCGCGATCTTCCCGCGATCGGTCTCGAGGACGACGTCCTCGGCGGGCGCGTCGATCGAGAGCTGCACGCGCGAGTCCGCCGGGAGCAGCGGGCGCAACATCCCGCGCAGCGTCTCGAACAGCTCGCCGATCGAGAACTTCGACGCGCGCACGCTCGCGATGCCCGACTCGAGGCGCGCGAGATCGAGCATGTCGTTCACGAGCAGCGCGAGCTCCTCCGCGGCCGAGCGCACGAAGCGGACCTGGGTGCGCTGCTCCTCGGTGAGCGGCCCGTCGGTCTCGTCGAGCAGGAGCTGCGAGAGGCCGAGGATCGAGTGGATCGGCGTGCGGAACTCGTGGCTCACGTTCGCGACGAGGCGCGACTTCACCTCGGCGCTGGTCGCCGCTTCTTCCGCGCGCTGCGCGAGCTCGTCGTGGAGCTGGACGATGCCGCGGTTCGACTCCGAGAGCTCGTGGTTGACGCGCAGCAGCTCGCGGCCCTGGCGCGCGAGCTCGCGGTTCAAGGAGTCGACCTCGCGCAGGGCGTCCGACGTCGACGCGGACACCGCGACAATCTCCTCGGGCAGCACGCTCGCGAAGATCGCGAAGCCGCTGCCGTCGGGCTCGGGCACGCTCGCGCAGACGAGCGTCACCGGGCGATCGCCCGCGAGCATGCAGAGCTCCCAGCCCTCGAGCGGCTCGCGCTTGGCGCGGTCGCAGAAGATCCCGAGCTTCTCCTCGGCGCCGGGGCACGCGAGCTCGGTGAGCCGTTGGCCGGCGCGGACGCCGAGCACACGCACCGCGCGCTCGTCGCGCCACGTGATCGCCGACGACGCGTCACACGCGAGAGCGAGCTCGCGGCTATGTCGTTCGATCAACCTGGAGACGAGCGACGAGCTCACGTGAGGCGGTGCTCCGTGGGTGCGAGACCCAGTGATCGCCACGGCCGCTCATCGACCGTGCGCGCGCGAATGACGGGATACGGGCTCCCTCGCGCGCTGGCAACCTCGGGACACCTGTTTTCACGGGTGTCGAGCGTGCTCGGCCGCGCTCGACGTGCGGCGTTGGCGCGCGTGCTGAGGCAAGTTGCCTCAACCTGCGCGCCGTTCGATCACGCGCCGACGAGCGCACCACCACACACGCGCAGGACCTGGCCGGTCAGGCCATGTGCGTGGGGCGTCGCGAGGAACGTGATCGCGTGCGCGACGTCGTCGGGCTGACCGCCCTGACCGAGCGCCGCGAGCCGCCGACCAGCCTCGCGGATCACGAGCGGGATCGCGGCGGTGAGGCGGGTCTCGATGAAGCCCGGCGCGATCGCGTTGACCGTGATCGCGCGCGGCGCGAGCTGCGGCGCGAGCGCGCGGGCCAAGCCGGCGATGCCCGCCTTGGATGCGGCGTAGTTGGCCTGGCCGACGTTGCCCGCGAGCCCCGCGATCGACGAGAGGAGGATCACGCGACCGCCGTCGCGCAGCGGGCCCTTCGCGAGCGCGTCGGTGATGCGCACCACCGCGCCGAGGTTCACGTCGACGGCCTGATCCCACTCCTTCGTCGACATCTTCGCGAGCGTGCGATCGCGGGTGACACCCGCGTTGTGCACCACGACGTCGAGGCCGCCGTGCGAGTCGGTGATCGCGCGCGCGATGCGCGCGGGCGCGTCGCGGTCGGTGATGTCGGCGGAGATCGTGCTACCGCCGATCGCGCGCGCCACGGCGAGCGTCTCGCGCTCGTCATCGGGTCGATCGAGGAGCACGACGCGCGCGCCCTCCGCCGCGAGCAGGCGCGCGGTGGCCGCGCCGATGCCGCGCGCCGCGCCGGTGACGAGCGCGACCTTGCCGTGCAGCGATCGGGCGCGCGGGATCTCGCCCACGAGCGGTGCGGCGGTGCGCGTCACGCGGAACGGCTGCGCGGTGACGAACGCCGAGCGTGCGCTCGCGAGGAACACGATCACACCGCGCGCGCGCTCCTCGGCGCCCTCGCCGATCACGACGAGGTTCGCGGTGGCGCCGCGACGTCCGACCTCCTTCGCGACGCTGCGCACCAACCCCTCGAGCGCCTGCTGCGCGGCCGCGGCCTCCGGCGACGCGGCGGACTCGGGCGCGCGACCGAGGACGATCACGCGTCCCGAGCGCGCGATCCTGCCGATCGGCCCGTGCAGCGCGTCGTAGAGCGAGCGCAGATCCGCGACACGCGCGAGCCCGGTCGCGTCGACCACGAGCGCGCCGATCGTCCCTTCGCTCGGCGCCTCGGAGAGCACGCGCGCGCCCGCGCCGCGGAGCACTTGCGCGACGTCGCCTGCGAGCGGTCCGTGCAGCGCGATCACGACGTCGAGCCCTGCGAGCTCCTGCTCGCGCCACGCACCATCGGCGCGACGGAGCGGCTCGGGCACGGGCAGTGGAAGCCCGATGCGCTGCACGAGGCTGCGCGCGGCCGGGCGCTTCGCGATCTCCAGGAGTACGTCGCTCATCTCGTCCCCTCCGACTCGTTCAACGAACGGCTCGACCTTCCATCACGACCGCGTCGTTCGCGTCGACGACCCAGATCGCGTCGCCGTCCGCGAGGACGCGCGCGCTGCCCGGGAGCACCAGCGGACGCGTGAAGCGCGCATCGAGCTCCGCGAGCCCGCCGCGCGCGCGGCGCACGATCTCCCAAGCGCGCGAGTAGGTCCCGAACCCGTGCAGGATCACACCGCGGAACCCGCTCGCGCGTGCCCAGGGACGCGCCCAGTGAATCGGATTGAAGTCGCCGGTGAGCAGCGCGAACTCCCAACCGGCGCGCGGCCCGACCTCGAAGCGACCGAGCTCGCGCGCGCCCGCGCTCGCCTTCGGCGCGTCCTTCTTCGCGCCGTCGCCGCGACGGCCCTTCGCGAGCGGCACGAACGCGCGCACCTCCGCGTTGACGAGCTGCGTCGCGCCCTCGACGCCGGTGGTGAAGCGCTGGGTGATCACCGCGCGCCGTCCGTCGTCGTCGATCGCTGCGAGCCGGCCGCGCACGATCAGATCGCGACCACGCGGGAGCTCGCCGCGCACCTCGAGGCGACACCCCGCGTTGACCGCGCGCAGCAGCGGATAGCGCAGCCCGCCGAGGAGCTCGCCACTCATCGCGAACGCCCACTGCGGGAAGAGATGCGCCGGCACGGTGCCGTCGCGCCGCGCGCCGACCGCGTCGCAGTACGCGTCGATCAGCGCGTCGGGCGGCGCCGGGACCCGCCGCTCGATCCACTCGCCGGGCACGATCGGCGGCATGCCGCGCAGCGGCCCGGGCACGAGCCCCGCGAGCGCGAGCGAGCCCATCCCGCGCAGCGTGTCCTTCTGCAGCCGCGCGAACCGGAGCGCCTCCTCGGTGGTGCTCGTCATCGCGTCACTCCGCCGCTTCGCGATGCGACGCACCGAGCTCGTGACCGAGCTTCGCGAGCAGGCGATCACCCGTGGTCGTGATCTCGTCGAGCAGGAAGCGCACGCGCGGCTCGGCGCGCTCGAGGTGGCGCTCGAGGATCTCGCGGCGCGCGGGATCCTTCTTCGACTGCTCGAAGAGGATCTCGCCGATCGCCTCGTCGCAGAGGATGCGCGTGAGGCGCTCCGCGTGGAGCATCGCGAACGCGAAGTCGCGCTTGGGATCCCAGTTCTTCGCGAAGCGATCCGCCCACTCGGTGATGGGCACGTCTCCGCCGGCCAACACGGCACCGAGGCCGCGCAGCTTGTCGCTCGCGGTGCGCATGATCAGGTGCTGCTGCGCCTGGTGCGACATCGCCTGGATGCGCGCGAGCTTCTTCTCGAGCCCGTCGCGCGCGCTCACCGCGCGCCATCGCGCCTGCGCGCCGCGACGCACGAAGCGCTGCGGGTTCTTGATGATCCCGCCGAGCGTGTCCTTCATCGCCATGAGCGCCTGGATCTGCGAGGTGCCCTCGTAGATCGGCATCACCATCGCGTCGCGCAGCAGCTTCTCCGCGCCGTACTCGGTCGTGTAGCCGACGCCCCCGTGGATCTGCACGCAGCGGCGCGCCATCTCGACCGCCTTCTCGGCGCCGAGGTACTTGAGCAGCGGCGTGACGCGGCGCGCGGCGCGGCGGTGCTTCGCGGCGCGCTTCTCGATCGACTTGCGCTCCTCGCCCGAGAGGTCGCCGCGGAACTTCAGCTGCAGGCCGAGCTTCTGGCCCATCTCCTCGTGGAACACGCCCTCGACGCAGAGCGCGCGGATGCCCGCGACATCCGTCCTCATCTCCTCGAGGTAGTCCGCGATCATCTCGTGACGATCGATCGTCTTGCCCATCGATCGACGCTGCGCCGCGTACTCCTCGGCGGTGCGGATCGCGGCCTCGCACAGGCCCACGCACTCGAAGCCGACGCCGACGCGGGCGCCGTTCATCAGCGTGAGCATGTACTCGAAGCCCTCGCCCCTCTTGCCGATCAGCATCGCGGGCGCGCGCTCGAACGAGAGCGCCGCGGTGACCGATGCGTGGTGGCCGAGCTTCTCCTCGACGCGCTCGAGCGTGACCACGCGGCGGCGCGTTCCGTCGGGCAGATCCTCGTAGGTCGGCACGAGGAACATCGAGAGCCCCTTGAGGCCCGCGAACGGATCGTCGGGCGCGCCCGCCTTCTCGGTCCGCGCGATCACGAAGTGCCACTTCCCGTGGCCCGACGTGATGAAGATCTTCTGCCCGGTGACGAACCAGTCGCCCTTCTCGTCCTGCTCGCCGACTGCGCGCAGCTGCGCCATGTCGCTGCCGGCGTCGGGCTCGGTGATGTCCATGCAGCCCCACGACTCGCCGCGCGCGATCTCGCGGATCACGTTCTCGAAGCGCGTCTTCTGGATCTCGCCGGTCGTGGGATCGACCTCGGTCGTGCCCTCGCGGATCGAGAACATGAGCGCCGCGAGCGCCATGCCTCCGTGGAAGCCGTGGTGCGCCATCGTGCTGACGTCGGCGCGACCGAAGATCTCGCTCGTCAGGTAGTAGAGCGCGAGCGGCGCGTTCATCCCGCCGAGCTCGCGCGGCACGCAGAGCCCGTGGAGCTCCATCTGCTTGATCCGATCGAAGATGCCCTGGAGGAAGTCCGGCAGGCGCGCTTCGCCCTTCTCGAAGATCACCGCCTCGCGATCGATGCGCGCGACGTGCGGCGCGATCTCGTCGGCGACGAACTGACCGACCATGTCGGCGATCTCGAGATAGAGCTCGACCGCTTCCTTCGTGCTCTTCGGGCCGCCGGGGCTCCGGAATTCGTGCTCGGTCACGCGCACCAGCGCGTCCCAGTCGAGCCCCTTCTCGAAGTACCAGCGGAGGTCGTCGTTGTCCTTGTAGAAGTTGCCCATCTGCTGCCCCTCAGTCCGCCATCAGCGCCGCACGCGCGACGCGCTTGATCTCGTTCGCGATGCGCGCGGGGAGCTTCGTCCCCGCGCTCCGCGCCCCGTTGCTCCCGCGCGCGGCGGCGAGCATCGACACCGTGCCGGTCGTCGCGACGTTTCCGATCACGAGGTGGATGACCATCACGACGTAGGCCTCGGGATCGACGTCGGCGCGCAGCGCGCCCGCGCTCTGCCCGCGCTGGATCGACTCGGTCACCACCGCCATCCACGGCGACGCGTACGTCGCGAGCAGCGCGCGCATCGCGTCGGGTCGATCGAGCGCCTCGCGCAGCAGCAAGCGCGCGCGATCGGGATCCTCGGCGAAGAACGCGATCGTCTCGTCGAGCACCGCGTCGAACCGATCTTCGCGCGTCGCGGCGCGCATCAGCGCGGGGAGCGCCTCGTTCCATCGCGAGAGCAGGGCGTCGAGCACCGCGCGGTGCAGCTCGTCCTTGCTCGCGAAGTGCCAGAGCAGCGAGGGCTTCCGCATCCCGACCGCGTCGGCGATGTCCTGCAGCGAGGTCGCGTCGAGCCCCTTCTGCGCGATGAGCTTCGTCGCTGCGCGGAGAATCCGATCACGCGCGTCCGGCTCGGGCCGCGGCTTCGCGTCGGGCTTCTTGGGTGCGCTGGTGCGACGGCTTGCGGGGGCGGCCACGACTCTCCCTAACGCTCGGTCGGGAGATCCCTACCACTCGTTAGAGGCTGTCGCAAGCGACGGCGCGGGTCTCACGGCGCGGGCTTGTCGCTGCGCGTGATCCGGTCGCGTTCGATCGGAACAGCCACGAAACATTTGTTGCGCTAGAGTGGAGTCGTGCCTTATCGCACGGACGCCTCGGCGCTCGGGCGAGAGCGAGCGCGAATGCTCGCCGAGCTCAAGGATCTCGAGTCGCGCTTCACCGACGTGTTCTGGCAGGAGCTCGCGGCCGGGCTCGGCGTGTCGCGATGGAGCCTCGAGGACGCGCCGCGCAGCGCGGAGCTCGCCGCGCGCGACGCGCTGATGCGCAGCGAGGCCGCGCGGAGCACGCGCATCGAGGATCAGGTCGCCGAGCTCGGCGTCCGCATCGCGGCGCTCGAGCGCGTCATCGCGAGATGGAGCTCGCTCACGCGTGCGTGGCGTCGCCCCGCGTCGCGCGCGCCGCGCGGCGACGGATCGCGCAGCGGCGGCGCGGATCCGACGGTCGAGACGGTGCTCGCGCGCGAGCGCATCGAGTCGATGCTGCGCGAGCTGCGCCCTCGCCTGCCGGTCGACGTGCGCGTGAAGCCGAACGGAGCGCTCCGCGTGCACTGGGCGATCGCGACCTCGGCGCCGCGCGGCGTGGGCGCGGTGCGGCTCGAGCCCGAGCGGCTGCTCGACGATCTGCGCAAGGTCGCGGGCGTGCTCACCGACATCGACGTCGGCGACGATCGCTTCGACGGCGCGTTCCTCGTGCGCGGCCACGAGCCGACCGTGCGCGCGGTGCTCGATCGCGAGACGCGCGGGCGCTTGCTGCGGCTCGACGCGCGCTGCGCGGACCTGCGCGTCGATCTCGACGCGGGCGAGGCGGTCGTGCGCATGCACTCGTCGCCGACGGTGGAGCTGCTCGAGGACGCGCTCGCGGTGCTCGCTCGGCTGCGTCGCGCGCCGGTGCGCGCGCTCCGGAACGACGAGGCGTGATCGCTCGCGGACTGTCCACCACGCGCTCCGTCCGGGACCTGCGGACGAACACTCCCGCGCGGACTCAGCGACAGCGGAACGCGTCCGTGCCGTCCCACGTGAAGAAGGGTGTGCGCGCGGCGGTGTCGCAAGTCATCCCGGTCGGGCACGCGCGCGTCGCAGTGCAGAACGCGGTGCACGTTCCGTCGCCGGTCGCCGGCGCGTCGCAGACGAGCATCGGCAGGCAGCTCCCGGTGCCGGCGCAGGGCGTGCCGGGCGTGCCCCGGCCCTCGCCCGCACAGCGCGCGACCGTCGTCGCGGGGCGAACGAGCACGCTGCACGTCGTCATCGCGCCGCACTCGGCGCTCGTGAACGGATTGCACGAGCCGCCGCCGTCGACGCGCGGCGAGGTCGTGCCTCCGTCCTCGCCGACGAATTCGAAGCCCGACAGGTCGTAGCTGCACGACGCGAGCAGCAGCGAGAGCACGACGAGCGCGGACCGCATCAGAACGTCCCCTCGAGCCCGAGCCCACCGAGCCCGACCTGCAGACGCACGCCTTCGCGATCGGCGTGGCGCACGACGGTCGTGCGCGCCGAGCCCTCGACGAAGAACACGATTGCGGTGAGCACGCCGAGCGAGGCCGCGGAGATCCACAGCGCGTTCGTCGCGATCTCGTAGCCCTCGAGCTCGTCGCTCACGAAGTCGCGCGTGCACGGCGTGAGCGCGCACTGCGCTCGGAGCTCGTCGCGCCGCCCTTCTCCTTCGACCCACACGATCGGCGACGCGATCGCCGCGCCGACGGTGAGCACGAGCAGCGGCCAGGTCCACACGAACGAAGGACCGCCCTCGACGACCTCGTCGACCGGCTGCGTGTCGCTGGGCAGTGGGCCCGCGAGCACGACCGAGCGCGAGTCGCTCGGCGGCGCGGGCTCGCTGCCCATCAGCGTCATCACCGGACGATCGTCACGGCGCGGCGTCGCACGTGGCGGCGGCGCGACCTCGACGTGCTGCTGCTCGCGGAGATCGTCGCGCAGCGAGGCGAGGCGCTGCTCGACCTCGGCGCGGTTCCGCGCGTCCGGCACCGACTCGAGGTACTGCTCGAACGCGATGATCGACTCCTCGAGCCGCCCGAGTCGATCCGCGGTCACGCCGATGTCGTAGAGGAGCTCGGCACGACCGCTCGACGCGTAGAGCGCGCGGAAGCGCGCGAGCGCGTCCTCGTATCGCCCTTCGTGCCACGCGCGCGAGGCCTCGGTGTACTGCTCCGCGAAGAGATCGCGCGGTGGCGGGACGGCGGCGCCGCCGGTGTGCGCACCGCCGGTGTGCGCGCCCTGCGCCGCGACGCGTGGCGCCACGAGGATCGAGACGAGCAGCGCGAGCGAGAGCACGAGGACGGAACGCACCGCCCGCGAGGATGCCGCAGCCCCTTCGCGCGAACAACACCGCGTCAGCGGGTGCGCGCCTGCCACCCGATGTCGCGGCGATGCTGCGATCCCGCGAGACGGATGCGGTCGACCGCGGCGTAGGCGCGCTGCGCGGCGGCGTCGACGTCCTCGCCGTTCGCGGTGACGCAGAGCACGCGGCCGCCCGCGCTCACGACGCGATCACCCGCGCGCTGAGTACCTGCGTGGAAGACCTGCACGCCTTCGAGCGACGCGGCGTCGTCGAGGCCCTCGATGACGTCACCCTTGCGCGGGGTGCCGGGATAGCCGTGCGCGGCGATCACGACGCACAGCGCGGCGCCGCTCGTCGCGCTCGGACGTACGCCCGACAGATCGCCCTGCGCGGCACCGAGGAAGAGCGGCAGCACGTCGCCCTGCCAGCGCGCCATCAGCACCTCGGTCTCGGGATCGCCGAAGCGCACGTTGTACTCGAGCACCATCGGCGCGCCGTCGACGATCATCAGGCCGACGAAGAGCGCGCCGACGAACGGGGTGCCGCGCGCGCGCATCGCCGCGAGCGTGGGCTCGACACAGCGCGCGAGGATCTGCTGCTCGAGCTCGGGGGTGACCGGCGCGGCGGGCGAGTACGCGCCCATGCCACCGGTGTTCGGCCCGCGATCACCGTCGCCGAGGCGCTTGTGATCCTGCGCCGACGCGAGCGCCACGTAGCGCGTCCCGTCGCACACGACGTGGTAGCTGACCTCGGGCCCGCGCAGGACCTCCTCGACCACCACGCGCGCGCCCGCGTCGCCGAACGCACGGTCGCGCATGATGGTGCGGATCGCGTCGAGCGCCTCGTCGGTGTCCGACGCGACGATCACGCCCTTCCCTGCGGCGAGCCCGTCTGCTTTGACCACCAACGGCCTCCGCGCCTCTCGCACGTAGGCCTCGGCGGCGTCGGCGTCGTCGAAGATCCGGAAGCCGGCGGTCGGGATGCGCGCTTCGGCCATCAGCTCCTTGCTGAGCACCTTGGAGCCCTCGAGCTGCGCAGCGGCGCGCGAGGGGCCGAACGTCGCGACGCCTGCGTCGCGCAGCGCGTCGGCGAGGCCGATCACGAGCGGCGCCTCGGGCCCGATCACGACGAGCCCGACCTGCTCGCGCAGCGCGAGCGCGACGATCCCCGCCACGTCGTCGGCGCGCACGTCGACACATCGCGCGACCGCGGCGATCCCCGCGTTTCCAGGCGCTGCGATGACCTCGTGGACCTGCGGCGACTGCGCGATCTTCCACGCCATCGCGTGCTCGCGCCCACCGGAACCGACGACCAATACCTTCATCGCGCCTCGGGAGAGCAGGAGAAGAGAGCCGCTGAGGAGAGCAGGAGAAGAGTCGCTGAGGAGAGCAGGAGTTGCAGGAGGGAGAGAAGGGGAATCGCGCTGCTCGTCTCTCCTGCATTCCTGCTCTTTTGAGCGGAATTCCCTACATTTCGGAGAGAGCCGCTGAGGAGAGCAGGAGCTGCAGGAGGACAGAGCGGAAGAGTCACATCGGTTTCCGAAACCACCGCCGACGAGAGAAGGAGTCGGCTCCTCGTCTCTGCCGTCGATTCCTGCTCTCCTGAGAGGGCTCGATCAGTGACGGAAGTGACGGACTCCGGTGAACAGCATCGCGATGCCCGCCGCGTCCGCGGCTGCGATCACGTCCGCGTCCTTCACCGAGCCGCCGGGCTGCACCACCGCGGTGACGCCCGCCTTCGCCGCGGCCTCGACTCCGTCGGGGAACGGGAAGAACGCGTCGCTCGCGAGCACGCTGCCGCGCGACTTGTCGCCCGCCTTCTTCACCGCGATCTCGACGCTCACCACGCGCGACATCTGGCCCGCGCCGACGCCCACCGTCGTCGTGCCCTGCGCGAGCACGATCGCGTTGCTCTTCACGTGCTTGCAGACGCGCCACGCGAAGTCGAGCGAGGCGAGCTCCTCGGGCGTCGGGCGGCGCTGCGTCACCACCTTCGCGTTCGCCGTCTCGACGCCCGCGCTCGCGTCGCGCTGCTGCACCACGAACCCGCCGTCGACCTTCTTCGCCGTGAGCGCGCGGTGGTCGGCGCGCAGCCACTCGCCCGTCGCGAGCAGGCGCAGGTTCTTCTTCGTGCGCAGCAGCTCGAGCGCGCCGTCCGCGAACTTCGGCGCGATCACGCACTCGAGGAACGTCTCCACGAGGTGCTTCGCCGTCGCGAGATCGACCGGACGATTGAGGGCGACGATGCCGCCGAACGCGCTGAGCGCGTCGGCCTCGCGCGCCGCGAGATACGCGTCGTGCAGCGTGCCGCGCGTCGCGACGCCGCACGGGTTCGTGTGCTTGACCACGACGGCCGCGGGCTCGTCGAATTCACGGACCGCCTCGAGCGCCGCGTCGCAGTCGACGAGGTTGTTGAACGAGAGTTCCTTGCCGCCCGCACCGACCGACTCCGAGCGCGCGAGCGAGCCCGTCGGCGCGTTGCGCTCGACGTAGAACGCGCCGCTCTGGTGCGGGTTCTCGCCGTAGCGGAGCCCGTACGCCTTCTCCAGCGAGAACGTCAGCGTGCCCGGGTACTCGGCGCGCGCGCCGCTCGCGTCGACCGACGTGAGGTACGCCGCGATCGCTCCGTCGTACGCGGCGGTCTGCGCGAACGCCTTCGCCGCGAGGCGCGCGCGGAGCGCGGCGCTCGGGCCCTCGGGCGTGTCGAGCGATGCACACACCTCGTCGTAGTCCGCGGGGTCGACGACGACGGTCACGCGCGCGTGGTTCTTCGCCGCGCTTCGGATCATCGAGGGCCCGCCGATGTCGATGTTCTCGACGATCTCGTCGTGCGGCGCGTTGCGCGCGACGGTGGCCTCGAAGGGATAGAGGTTCACAACGACGAGATCGATCGCGTGACCGCCGAGCTCGGTGAGCTGGGTGCGATCACCGATCGTGTCGCGCATCAGGATCCCGCCGTGCACGCGCGGATGGAGCGTCTTCACGCGTCCGTCCATCACCTCCGGCGAGCCCGTGTACTCGGCGACGTCGACCACCGCGATGCCCGCGCCGCGCAGCGCCTTCGCGGTGCCGCCGGTCGACAGGATCTCGACGCCCTTGTCGGCGAGCGTGCGGCAGAGCTCGATCACACCGCGCTTGTCCGACACCGAGACCAGCGCCCTCTCGATTCGAGCCATCGCGAATCCTCCTCTGCGAAGCGTGGGCACCGTGCGCCCGGGCCGCGAGGTACTGGACGCAACGCGATGCGTCAACGAGAGTTGTGCGCCCGCGCGCATCTCACGCAGCAGACCATCGCGAGGGTGTGTGGCGAGGTCGACGCGCCCGTGGCGATCGACACCGCGGCATCGATCTCGGAGGACGCGCAGCGCACGTCGGAGCGTGAGATCGAGCGCCACGTTTCTTCACGGGCGAGGTGGCCGTCGTCTTGCTCCACTGATCGCGCGGCGCGACGTCCCGCGTCCATTTGTCGCGGGCCGGCGCGGCCGCTAGAACCGGGTCCGAGGTCGATGGAGCAAGCGGTCCAATTCTTCGTCGAGAACGGGTCGTACGGGCTGATGATCGCGGCGCTGATCGCCGCAGGGCTCGGCCTGCCGCTCCCCGAGGACATCGTGATGATCTCGGGCGCGATCCTCGCGCAGCGTGGGCTCACCGATCTCTGGCTCACCGTCGCGGCGCTCGCGTTCGGGGTGTTCGCGGGCGACAGCGCGCTCTTCTTCCTCGCGAAGCGGATCGGGCCCGGGATCTACAAGTGGCGGCCGATCCAGCGGATGATGCCCGAGCCGCGGCGTCGCTACGTCGAGGGCCTGATGGAGAAGCACGGCACGCTCGTCGTGTTCTTCGCGCGCCACGTCGCGGGGTTCCGCGGACCGACGTTCGCGATCGCGGCGATCCACGGCATCTCGTACCCGCGCTTCATCATCGCGGACATGCTCGCGCTCGCGATCTCGCTGCCGCTGTGGATGGGCCTCGGCTGGTTCTTCGCGGACAGCTGGGACGAGCTCTTCAGCCACACGCAGACGGCCGAGCGCGCGGTGATGATCGGGGTGCTGATCATCGTCGTGGTGCTCGTGGTCGGACACTACGTGAGCAAGTCGATCAAGAAGAAGCTCGCGGAGAAGGTGGACCGCGAGGTCGTCGCGGAGGCGCGGGAAGAGTCGTCGAGCACGCCGCCGCCGTCGTCGTCGTCGTCGGGCAAGGACGCGATCGCAGAGTGAGCGATCGAGCGCGTGTGCACGAGCACGCGCACGGATCGCGAGGACGCACGCGCTTCGCGACCGGTCTCGCGATCGCGACGACCGAGCATGATCTCCGGGGATCGAGATCGCCTCGACCGCGGAGCAACCCCATCACGAGCGGCCCGCTCGACGAGACCCCAACGAAACAGCGGTGAGCGCGAGCGCGCGCCAGCGCGCCCTTGCGCGAACGTGCACACCGAAGCCCCCGGTGAGCACCCAGATCGTCCTCGAGATCACGCTCGCGAGCTCCGAAACGCGAGAGCGCGCGAGCGACCTGGCCGTCGCTCGCGCGCTCTTCTCTGCTCTTCCGCTCTCTTCGTGTCGGCTCGGTGGCTCGCCGCGCTCAGCTCACTGCTGTGCCGGATAACGCTGCGCCAGGTACGTCACCATGATGCGCGCTTCGTCGGTCGAGAGCTCCGCGCCCTCGCGGATCATGCGCCGCACGACCGCGGCCCAGCCCGCGCGATCGTCGCCGCCGTGCTCGTCGATGTCCGACAGACCGTGGCAGTCGGTGCACGCGCGCTGCAGCAGCTCACGCGCGAGCGACGGGCTGTAGCGCAGCTGCGGAGTCGCGGAGCCCGATGCGGCAGGCGCCGATCCACCACCGCTGCTGCCGCTCGACGCGCTCCCCCCGGATGCTGCAGCGGGCGCGGTCGCAGCGAGCGTCGCGCTCGAGCTCGACGAGCTGCCGCCACGCGAGCGGCGACCGCGACGACCGCGGCGACCACGGCTGCGACGCTCGGGCTCCTCGGCGGCCGCGATCACCAGCGGCGCATCGGTCTGCGGCGCGACGGTGCCTCCGTCGGGCGGCACGCCACCATCGCCAGCGGGCGCGGCGGCAGCCTCGGCGGGCGCCGCCCCTTCGGCGGCCGGCGCGGCACCCTCGGCGGGCGCGCCTTCGGCGGGCGCGGATCCGAGATCGGCCTCGAGGTCCGCGACGACGTCCTCGCGATCCGCCTCCTCGTCGCGACGCTGCTGCAGATCCTCCTGCAGGTTCGGCGTGATCGCGATGAGGTACGCGGTCGCGACGTGCACGTCGACGTCGCTGAGCGGCGTGCCGAGCGTCGGCTTGTTCTGCATGCGGCGACAGAGGCTCAGCCAGCCCGAGCCGGTGCGCGGCTCGCTGAGGATCGTGCGCAGGTCGTGGCAGAGGGTGCACTCGCGCGTGACGACCTCACGACCTTGCTCGAGCGAGGACACGCTCGAGAGCCCCTCGGGCGTGTAGCCCGACGGCAGATCGAGCGTCGCGAGGATGCCGCGCACGCGCTCGCGGTTCTCGTCGTGCAGCACCTCGGCGCTCCCGTGCGCGCGGATCGCGAAGGGCAGCGAGAGCGTGCCGAGCAGGATCGTGCACACGAGCAGCACGAGCCCGAGCGCGGGCATGGACTCCTCGAAGTACCGGAAGAACCGGAGGATGAAGATCTTCGTGAAGAGGACGACGCCGATCGTGATCGCGGCGACCGCGTGGATGACGGTGCGTGCCGGGAGCTCGACTTGGTACTCCCAGAGCCGCGGCACCATGTAGATCATCATCACGACGTAGATCGCCGCGTACGCGTATCCGACGACGCGATGCACGGCCATCCAGAACGGCGGCGCGTGGCTCTTCTTGGCGACCGGATCCCAGTATTTCGGGTTCCACAGCCAGGCCTGGAGGAGGACGGCGATGAGGCATAGCGCCAGGAACGCAACGCCCAGCCACATGGAGACGGTGACGCTCACGAGGGCAGCGCGGTGTGCACCGTGTGTGCCCGCGGAATTTTCGCGGAATTCGTGAGCAAACTCGGAGCGGAGAGCGTGGCCCGCTCCGAGCGGGATCACGTGGTGCGCCGCGTCACCAACGCTCGAGGACGCGCCACGATGGATCCGGGCTCGCGCGGACGAGTGTCTCCCAGTCGATCTCACGCGCCCACGTGCGCATCGTGGCGAGCGCCCCGCCGTCCGACGCGATGTGGAAGTGGAGAACGCGTCGGCCCTCACGCGTCTCGCGCGCGATGAACACCGCGCGGTCGCCGAGCCGAGCATGGAGCGCGTCCTCAGCTCGGCTCAGCGCCTGCGCTTCGACACTCGTCGAGAGTCCGTCGGAAGTCGGATCGTGGAGCTGCGACTCGAGCTCGGCATGCGTATCGAGCAAGAGGTGGTCGACGCGCTTGAGCGCGAGATCCACCGAAACGAAAAGCGGGTCGCCGCTCGGCAGCGCGCCGCGCAGAATCGCGAACCGACGCTCCGCTGCGCGGGGACGGAGGCGATCGGTCACCTGCAACAGCGCGAAGAAATCGATGCCGCCGTCGGGGGCACGCGGGAGCACGTCGACGGAGCCGATCCATCGCTCGACGTCGTCCTCGCCCAGGACGCTGTCGAGCGCGATGAACGTCGCGGTCATCCGCAGCTTCTGCGGCGCAGTCGCAAACGAAGGATGCCAGGCGTCCACGTGGACCCGCCTCCGAGCGTCGTCGACCTCGATGACGAACCGGAAATCCTGCACCGCGAAAGACACCGGTCCGAAATCCAGCAACATGGCTCCGTGCGCTCCGCCGCCAGGCCGCGCCGCGTGATATTCGAACACCGCATCCACAGGCGGCGCGGCGCTCTTCCATCGCTCGGCGATGACACGCAGCACGGGGTCGCCCTTCGCCGACACGCACACGTAATGCTCGGCGTGCTTGCCCGCGCCGAGCTCCCAGTCGAGCTTCGGATGGATCGCCGTGACCCGCGCTCCCAGCGGCTCGACCCACTCGCGGAGGGTCCCGTCGTGGATCGCGCGCTCGATGTTCGAGCGGTTCGCAGCCCACCACTCCCAGAACGCCCCGATCGCACGCCCTATGTCGTCTGTCATCGCAGCGCATCATCACGCGAGAACGAGCGAGCGTGCGAACCAGTCGCGCGTGTCGCCACATTCGCGCGCGGAGCGCGTCCTCCATCACCGCGCGCAGCGCGCAGTCGCGCGCAGCGCGCTGCTACCCGCGAACGTCCGAGGCGCGCGAGCAGCGCGACTCGGTCGTTCGCTCTCCCCAGCCTCCCCCAAAGAGGCGGCAGACGCCGCGTTCGGGCGCGGGGTGGTGGCTCCGGCGCCCTCACGCAGCGGGTCGGGTAGACGGCAAAGCGAGATCGTCGGCGAGCGAGCGCTGTGCGCGCAGCGCACGAGCGAGCGAAGCTCCGATGCCCGAAGCTCGCGCCGCCACAGTCCGGCAGCCGCGAGTACCAGGGCGCCGGAGCCACCACCCCGCGCCTCACGCCGAGACCGAATCAGACCGAGATCGCGCCCTTTCTGAAATCAGACGAGCCGATCTTCACGTTCACCAGCGCCGGCTCGGGGCACTCGAATGCCTTCTGGAGCGCGTCCTTCACCTGGTCCGGCGTCTCGGCGTAGAAGCCCTTCGCGCCGACCGCTTCCGCGACGAGGTCGTAGCGCGTGTACGCGAGCTTCGTCGCGGGCGTGCGCTCCGCGCCGAAGATGTCGCGCTGACCGCGATAGATCTGCGTCCAGCACGCGTCGTTGCCGACCACGCCGACGACCTTGATGCCCTGGCGCGCCATCGCCTCGAACTCGAGGCCGTGCAGGCCGAAGCTGCCGTCGCCGTACACCAGGATCACGCGGCTCTCGGGGCGCGCGAGCTTCGCCGCCATCGCGTAGCCCGGACCGACGCCGAGCGTGCCGAGCGGCCCGGGATCCATCCAGAGCCCCGGCCAGCGGATCGGCAGCGTGTACGCCGCGGTCGCGACGAAGTCACCGCCGTCGCCGATCACGATCGTGTCGTCCTGCACGTACTTCGCGAGCTCGCTGCAGACCCAGAGCGGGTTCGGCGGGCTCGTCGCGCCGCTCGCGATCTCCGCGCGCATCTTGCCCTGACGGCCCTCTTCGTCGGCGCGGATCGTCGCGAGCCAGTCGCCGCCGTCCTTCTTCGCGATCGCCTGCTCGAGCGCCGCGAGCGCGTGGCCGCTGTCCGCGGGGATGCCGACGTCGACCGCGCGATTGCGCCCGAGCTCCTCGGGATCGAGGTCGATCTGGATGACCTTCACGTCCTTCGCCCACGTGCCCTCGCGGCCGTAGTCGACGCGGAAGTCGAACGGCGTGCCGAGCACGATCACGACGTCGGCGCCCGCGAGCGCTGCACGACGCGAGCGCGACATGAAGCACGGGTGCGAGGGCGCGAGCGCGCCGCGCGCCATGCCGTTGAGGAACGCCGGCATCGGACGCTTCGCGAGGAAGCGCTCGAGCGCGCCCTTGTCGCGCGACCAGCGAAGCTGCGAGCCGCAGATCACCATCGGGCGCTCTGCGCCGTCGATCAGCTTGGCGGCGGCCTCGATCGCCTCCTTCGAGGGTGAGGGCGTGAGCTCGCTGCGGTACTGCGTCGGACGGATGATCTGCTGGTCCGTCGCGAAGTTCATGAGGATGTCGAGCGGGACCTCGAGGAACACCGGGCCGGGCACGCCGGTCGTCGCCACGCGGAACGCGGTCGTGACGAACTCCTCGAGGCGTCGCGTCTCGGTCACGGTCGCCGACCACTTCGTGATCGGCTTCATGAGCTCGACGTGATCCATGTCCTGCAGCGAGCCCATGTGCTTGTACGCGACCGGGCCCGCGCCGCCGATGCAGATCATCGGCACGCCCGCGCGCTGCGCGTTCGCGACCGCGGTGACGACGTCGGTCACGCCCGGGCCCGCGGTGACGAGCGCGACGCCCGGCTTGCCGGTCACGCGCGCGTAGCCGTCGGCGGCGTGTCCCGCGGTCTGCTCGTGGCGCGTGTCGACCACGCGGATGCCCTCGTCGAGACACCCGTCGTAGATGTTCTGGATGTGCCCGCCGCAGAGCGTGAAGACGTGGGTGATCCCTTCGTTCTTGAGCGCGCGTGCGACGATCCGACCGCCGTGGAGCATGGGTGTCCTCCCGATCCCCTGAGAAAGGTGGGTCGCGATGGTAGCGAGGCGAGAAGGCCATTTCTATCGCGAGGACGACAATCTCGTAGACTCGCGGCCATGAGCCGGATGGTCTACGCGCACCAGCTTCCACCCGAGAACGATCCCGAGGCGGTCGCGCTCGCGCGCTCTTGGATCGACGCCGCGCGCGCGGCGCAGCGCCCGGGTCGCGCGATGGGCTACGCGATCCCGAGCACGATCATCGGCATCGTGCTGTGGGGCGAGCTCAACCGATGGACCGGGTTCGCGATGCACTGGTACGGGATGGCGGGCTCGGCCGTCGCGCTCGGCGTGGTGCTCGGTCGTCCGTGTCGCTCGCTCGGCGCGCTCTTCGATCGACGCTGGGCCGCGCTGCTCTTCGTGCTGGGCTTCGCGATGGGCGCGCTCGGAGATCTCTACGCGACGACCGCGCTCGTCGCCGCGCGGGATGGCATCGACTGGCTGACGGTGATCACGCACGCCGACGTCGGCGGCTGGATCGCGGGGCGCACGCCGCTCGACTGGATCGTCGCCGGCGCCGGCGGCGCGGGCGCGGCGCTCGCGGGCCGGCCGCCGATGGACGAGCGACAGCTCTTCATGCAAGCGCGCATCGACGTCGCGGCGGCGCGCCTCGATGCGCAGGAGCGGGAGGACGCGGGCGACGCGGAGGACGCGGCGTAGCGGCCGTCAGGCCGACCTCGCGAGGCGCCAGCCCTTCGCGCGCTCCTGCTCGCGCCACAGCGCGGCGTAGACGCCGTCCGCGGCGATCAGCGCGTCGTGCGTGCCGCACTCGGCGACACGACCTCGATCGAGCACGACGATGCGATGCGCGCGACGAACCGTGCGGAGCCGATGCGCGATCACCACGACCGTCTTCTTCGCCACGAGCTCGTCGATCGCGCGCTGGATCTCGGCTTCCGCGGATGCATCGACGGAGGCCGTCGCCTCGTCGAGCAGCACGATCGGCGCGTCCTTGAGGATCGCGCGCGCGATCGACAGACGCTGGCGCTCGCCGCCCGACAACGTTCCGCCGCCCTCGCCGAGCACCGTGTCGTAGCCGTCCGGCAGCGCGGTGATGAAGTCGTGCGCGCGCGCGGCCTTCGCGGCCCGCTCGACGTCCTCGCGCGAGGCGTCGGGTCGCCCGACGAGCAGGTTCTCGAGGATCGTGCCGGAGAAGAGCACGACGTCCTGGAGCACCATCGCGATGTGCTGGTGCAGCTGCTCGAACGGCACGTCGCGGACATCGACGCCGCCGATGCGGATCGCGCCTCGGCCCCGCGGGACGTCCCAGAGGCGCGCGACGAGATGGACCAGCGTCGACTTGCCCGATCCCGAAGCGCCGACGAGCGCGGTGAGCGAGCGCTCGGGGAACGTGACGGAGACTCCTTCGAGCACCGCGTGCTCCTCGTACGCGAACGACACAGCGTCGACCTCGACGTCGAATCTCTCGATCGGCCGCGCGCTCACCGCCGGCTCCGCGAGCGGCACCTCGGCGAGCAGCCGGTCCACGCGGCCGAGCGCGCGCTGCGACGCGCGCAAGAGCAGCAACGCCACGCCGAGTCCAGCCACCTGCTGCACGACGCCGACCGTCACGACGAGGAACACGAGCAGCACGCCGGGCTCGATCGATCCGCGGAGAGCGAGCTCGCTGCCGGCGTACGCGACCGCGACGAAGCTCACCTCGATCACGAAGCCGAACGCCGCGAGGAGCGGCGACGGAAACACGTCGGCGCGGATCAGCGCGTCGCGCAGGCGCTCCATCGCGCTCACGAGGCGCTGGTAGACGTCACCGTGGCGGCCGAACGCGCGGAGCACGGCGATGCCCTGCACGTACTCGACGACGCGCGCGCTCACGTCGGCGCCTGCGTCGAGCACCGCGTCGATCTCACGCACGAAGACGGGCGTGGTCGCGGCCAGGACGACGAGCGCGACCGGCAGCGCGGCGAGCACGACGAGCCCGAGGCGCCAGTCGAGCACACACAGGCCGAGCCCGACGAGCATCGGCAGCGCGAAGCTCGCCGCGAACACACCCACGGTGTGCGACCACACGTCCTCGACGAGCGCGAGGTCCGTCGTCAGCACGCCTGCGAGCTCGCCGCTGCGGCGCCGCGTGAAGAACCCCATCGGCAGGCGTCTCATGTGGTCCGCCGCGCGGATGCGCGCCTGGCCCATGAGCGCGTGCGCGGCGGTGAAGATGTTCGACATCGCGCCGCGTGAGAAGACGAGACGCAAGAGCACCGACACCGCGATCGCGCACGTCGCCCACCACGTCAGCGTCGTCGTGAGCCGCTGCTCGAGCGCCTCGCGGACGACGAAGAGCACGACGCCGTACGGCGCCGCGATCGTGAGCGCCTCGACGAACGCGAGCACCAGACCGCGCCGCAGGCGCGCGTCGCGCCGCCCCGCGAGCCGCTCGCCCAGCAGGAAGACCTCCCGGAGCATCACGCCACCTCCTGCGCGACCGGAGGCTCGTCCGTGTCGCCCAACGACCAGTCCAGCGCGTCGGTGTGGCTCTTCCACAGACGCTGGTAGAGCGCGCAGCGCGCGAGCAGCTCCTCGTGCGTGCCGCGATCCGACACGCGGCCGTCATCGAGCACGACGATGTGATCCGCGGTCGCGACGGTCGACAGCCGGTGCGCGACGACGAGCACCGTCCGGCCCGCGCACAGCTCGGAGAGCGCCTCCTGGATGCGCGCTTCGTTCTCGGGATCGGCGAACGCGGTCGCCTCGTCGAGCAGCAGCACCGGCGCGTCCTTGAGCAGCGCGCGCGCGATCGAGAGGCGCTGCTTCTCGCCGCCGGAGAGCCTCGCGCCGCGCTCGCCGAGCAGCGTGTCGTAGCGCTGGGGCAACGCCTGGATGAAGTCGTACGCGCGCGCGGCACGGCAGGCTGCGTCGATCTCCGCATCGGTCGCGTCGGGCCGCGCGAGACGGAGGTTGTCGCGGACGGTGCCGTGGAAGAGGAACACGTCCTGGAACACCATCGAGACGCGCGAGAGCAGCGCGTCGAGCGGGAGCGCGCGCACGTCGACGCCGCCGAGCTCGACGGCGCCGCTCGTCGTGTCCCACAGCCGCGGGACGAGCCGGACGAGCGTGGTCTTGCCCGCGCCCGAAGGTCCGACCAGCGCCGTGACCTTCCCCGCGGGGACCTCGAACGAGACGTCGTGGAGCACCTCGGGGCCGTCGTCGTCGTAGCGGAAGCCGACGCCACGGAACGCGATGCCGTCGTGCGCAGGGCGGGCGGTGCCGGGCGCGTTCTCGAGATCGGGCGCCGCGAGGATCGCCTGGATGCGCGCGTTGCCGGCCTCGATGCGCTCGACGTTCCCCCACGCGAACATCAGCCGCATCAGCGACATGAGGAGCTGCGGGCCGAGCACGAGGAAGAGCACGAACGAGTCGAGCGAGAGCGTCCCGCCCGCGTAGAGCGCGCCGCCGAGCGGCACCAGCACGACGAGGCTCGAGCCGATCAGCGCCCCGAACGCGCCGTATCCGCGGCCGTTCGTGCGCATGAAGCCCTCCATCCACGCGAGCCCTTCTTCGATCGAGCGCGAGAGCTCGCCGAAGCGCTGCGCGGAGAGACCGAACGTCTTGATGACCTGGATCCCGCGCAGGTACTCGAGCAGCGATCGGTTCGTGCGGCTCTGGATCTCGTTCCACTGCTCGTGCGCCGCGCCGGCGCCGCGCATCGCGACCGCCATCGCCCCGACGGCGAGCGGCGCCATCGCGATGCTCGCGAGCGCCATGCGCCAGTCGATCCAGAGCAGCGCGATCGCGGTGGCGATGGGCACGACCGAGGCCGCGACGGCGTCGGGGAAGTGATGCGCGACGAACACCTCGATCTGGCTCACGTCGTCCATCAGCGTCTTGCGCAGCTCGCCCGCGCTGCGACGGCCGAAGAACGAGAGCGGCACCGCGCCGAGCTTCTTCGCGAGCGCGAGGCGCAGCGCGTGGAGCGTGCGGAACGCCGCGACGTGCGCGAGCACGTTCGCGCCCGCGACGAGCACGTATCGCAGCGCGAGCGCGACCGCGGCGACGAGCGCCAGCGAGCGGACCGTGCCGAGGTCCGGAGGCGTCGCGTAGATCGCGGTCGCCATGCGCGCGACGACGAAGAACGGCACCAGCGCGAGCGCCGCGGCCGCCGTCGCCGAGAGCGCGGCGGCGGTGACGAGCCGGCCCTCCATCGCGAGCAGCCGGGTCAGGCCCTTCAGCGTGGGTCGTTCGCTCTCACTCGGTCCCATGCCGCCGAGTCAAGCGCGCGACGGCGATCGCGTATTGGATCTTTTTACCGGAGGACCGAGACGTGGTCGCTGCCGACGACGCGGGCCGACAGGTACTCGCGAGGCGTCGATCCTGCGAGCGAGCGGAACTCGCGCACGAAGTGCGCTTGATCGAAGTAGCCGTGCTCGGCGGCCAGCGCGGCGCCGCGGAGCGCGCCGTGATCGAGATCGCGCAGCGCGGCCCGGAACCGACGGATCCGCCAGAACGCCTTGGGGCTCAAGCCGATCTCCTCGCGGAACAGCGCCAAGAGACGCTTCGGCGAGAGGCCGGTGCGGCGATTCACTTCGGCCACCGACGTGAGCTCGCGATGCTCGAACGCCTCGAGCGACAAGCGCAGCGCCGCGCCGAGCTCGAACGAGCGATCCAGGCGGCGCAGCAGCAGCGCTTCGAGGAGCTGCGCCCGCGCGAGCGGCGACGGCGTCTCCATCAGCCGCTCGCGCAGCGCGCGCGCCGACGTGCCCCATAGCGCGTCGAGCGAGACGACCTGGCCGGTGAGCGCGTCGGCGGGCAGGTCGAAGAACGGGCGCGCGCCCCCCGGCTTGAACTCGACGCCGACGGTGGGGCCGAGCGCGGTGTCGATCACGAGCGGAGCCTGCCGCGCGCCGCACAGGATCGCGCCCGGGACGTCGGTCGCGTCGGTCGCGTCCTCGCCGGCGTAGATGCGCAGCGGGCGCTCGTCGAGATGGATGACGAGGGACTGCGCGCCGCTCGGAAGCACCCGCTCGCGCGGGGCCTGCGCGACGTAGCTGTCGGCCGCCCAGAAGAGCTCGACGAGATCCGCGAGCGGCGCGCTCGGTCGATGGACCGTGATGCTCGTGACGCGAGAAGCGGGCGCCTCTCGCACCGGCCGCGGACCGCGCATCGACGTCACCGCTCCGCGAGCCTCCGCGCCCTGCGCGCTGCGGCTTCCTTCGCGCGCCGCTCGTCGTCCGCGGTCTCGCAGAGGAGCGGCGGGACCTTCACCGCCTTGCCCGTCTCGTCGACGCACACGAAGGTCATGAACGCATCGACGCAGAGGCGGCGGTGCATCGTCGCGCGATCCTCGACCTGCACCTCGATCTCGACCTCGACCGAGCTCGAGAACGCCGCGTTCACGCGCGCCGCGAGGACGACGACGTCGCCGACCCGCATGGGCGCGAGGAACTTCACGTTGTCGATCGCGGCCGTGACCGCGACGCGCCCGCAGTGGCGCTGCGCGGCGATCGCAGCGCACACGTCCATCCAGGCGAGCACGGTGCCGCCGAACGCGCTCCCGATCGCGTTCGAGTGCTGCGGCAGCACGAGCTCCGTCATCTCGGTGTACGACGCGCGCGGAGAACGAGGCGGGGGCGTTCCTTCGTGGCTCACGCGAGCGTAGTAGCACGTCGTCGCGGTATATCCGTCGCGTGCGCCCCCTCGCCGCTGCCCTCGTGCTCGCGATCTCGATCGCGACGTTCGTGGCGCGCGCGCAGTCGGCGCCGGCGATCGAGGTCGCGCTGGATCCACCCGCGCGCATCGCGGTCGGAGCGCGCGCGGAAGTGATCGTGCGAGTCCGCGCCGGCGAGCGCGCCGGTCGCCCGATGCTGATCACGCCGAGCAGCGAAGGCAGCGCGATCGAGGTCGTGCGCGGCAGGCTGACGCGCGGCGACGCGGAGGACGCGAGCGGCGAGCTCCGATTCCGCGTGCCGATCGTCGCGCGCACCGCGGGCACCGCGGTGATGCGCGTGCGCATCGACGGCTTCGAGTGCGAAGCCGGCCACTGCCGCGCGCTGGTGGTGGAAGCGAGCGCCCCGATCGAGGTCCTGCCCGCTTCGTGATCGCGAGTGACGAGCGCGCTCTCGAGCCTGCGCCCGCGCCGAGACCTCGCCGATCCCGCCTCACCGTGCGACGATGCCCACCTCTCAGCGATGCTCACGCTCATTCGCCGCCAGTCGCGCCTCGTCCGCGTCGCCGCTTGGACCTCGTGGGTGCTCTCGTGCGCCGGCGTCATCGAGCGCTTCTCGCGCGATCGTGACGCGGTCATCGACGACTGGAAGCTGCGCTGGGCGCGCGGGATGCGCAGCATCGTCGGGCTCGATCCCACGCTCGTGCACGGCGAGCCCTCGCTCTCGTCCGAGCGCGGTCGGCTGATCGTCGCGAACCACCGCACACCGCTCGACATCGTCACGCTGCTCTCGCTCTTCGGCGGTCACTTCCTCGCGAACCACAAGGTCTCGCGCGCGCCGATCGTCGGGCGCGGCGCGCACCGCATCGGCACCGTGTTCGTCGATCGCGGCGATCGCCGCAGTGGGGCCGCCGCGATCCGTCAGATGCGCGCGCTGCTCGAGGCGAAGCGCACCGTCATCGTGTTCCCCGAGGGCACCACCTTCGCGGGCGACGAGGTCCGTCCGTTCAAGGGCGGCGCGTTCAGCGCTGCCGCGGGCCTGCAGGTCGACGTCGTGCCGGTGGGCATCGCGTACACGCCGGGCCACGAGTACGCCGACGGCAGCCTCGGCGCGCACGTGCGTGCGTTCCTCGCGCGTCCTCGCACGCCGGCGTGGGTGTCGATCGGCGAGCCGCTCGAGATGCCGTCCGTGCGACGCGGCTTCGAGGACGAAGTGCGAGGTCACGTGCAGTCGCTCGTCGAGCGCAGCCGCCGCGCGTCGATCGACGCGCTCGGTGATCGCGCGCGCCCTGCCTTACCCGAGCCCGCCGCTGTGCTGCCCGAGACGGCCGTGCCGCCCGAGGCCAGCGCGGAGCCCCAGGAGGATCGATGAGCGACGCGAACGAGAGCGGAGCGCTCGACCACCTGGTTCCACCGATCGGCGCCGCGCCCCCCGAGGAGCGCATGCTGCGCGCGAACTGGATCTCCAGCGTCGAGCGCTCGCCGAACGGCTTTCCGCTGCTCTGGCCCGAGTTCGTCGCGCGACAAGGCCGCGCGGTGCGCGTGATCGACGTGCGCGAGCCCGACGAGCTCGTCGGCCCGCTCGGTCACATCCCGGGCTGCGACTGGATCCCCGCGAGCCGAGTGGGCTCGCTCGTCGAGCGCCTCGATCGCGACGCGAAGATCGTCCTCGTCTCGCGCGCCGGCGAGCGCTCGGGCCCGCTCGCGCGCGAGCTCGAGGTCGCGGGGATGCGCTTCGTCGCGTCGATGATCGGCGGCATGGTCGCGTGGCGCTCGCTCGGCTTCGCGGTGTCGCGCGACTCCTCGATCCTCGCCCGGCGGGACGTGCTGCGCGACGTCTCCGACGTCCCTGCGCGCCCGGGTCCGCTCGGCATCGACGCGGTGCGCGAGCACGTCGGCGATCCGCTCACCGTGCGCTGGGTGAAGATGGC
The DNA here is from genome assembly GCF_000737325.1 of Sandaracinus amylolyticus. Classification (NCBI taxonomy): domain Bacteria; kingdom Pseudomonadati; phylum Myxococcota; order Polyangiales; family Sandaracinaceae; genus Sandaracinus; species Sandaracinus amylolyticus. The sequence goes on along the minus strand of NZ_CP011125.1, from coordinate 2,576,810 downwards.
GTCGCTCCTGCTTCACGGTCGGCTCTCGTGCGTCGACGGGCGCGACGAGACCGGCGTGATCGGCACGCCGGGCGGCGACTCCGGCGAGCTGCTGCTCGCGCTGCACGCGCTCGAGCGCGTCATCGGGCGCGAGCTACGCGCCGGTGAGGTGGCGGAGCTGCTCGCGCGCCGCGTCGACACCTTCGGCCGCTTCTACATGCACGGCGACGTGCACGCAGCGAACACGATGATCGCGGCGCTGCGCGGCGATCGCCGGTTCGACGAAGCGCTCGACGGCATCGACGAGACGATGCAGTGGCGCCGGTTCTTCGAGCGTCCGCCCGAGCCGGTGCGCGAGCTCCTGCTCGAGTACTCGGTGCAGCCGCCGCACGTAGGGTGCGGGCACCTCAAGCTGATGATGCAGGAGCACGCCCAATACGAGGCGCGCCCGCAGCTCGTGCGCGACGTGCTGCGCGCGTTCCATCGACTGCGCTGGAACGGCGCGGCCGACGTCGAGTTCGTGCCGCTCCCCGGCGGTCATCAGGAGGGCGCCGTCGTGAACGTGCGCGTGCACGACGAGCTGCGCTCGTACACGCCGGTCCCGCTGGTGTCGCCGAAGGGCATGGGCACGCAGATGTTCGTGAACCACCCGCAGGTCGTGGACGCGCTGCGCCTCGAGACGGCGAGCTTCCTCTGCGAGCAGGGCGATCTCGTGCCGATCGACGCGAGCCGTCGCGAGGCGCTGCTCACGGAGATGAGCGCGCTCTCGCAGGTGCGCCTCATGGCGACGCTCGGGCGTCTCGCGAAGGGTCTTCCCATCTACGACCTCACGTTCGATCGACGCGGTCGGGTGAGCGTCGAGCACGTCGGGCACGTGCCCTGACGACGATGAGCGCGGGCGAGGAGAGCGAGACCGGCGGGACGATCGCGGCGCGCCTCGGCGAGATCCAGCTCGCGCTGCGCGATGCGCGGCTCGAGGGCTGGCTGCTCTACGACCATCGCGGGCAGAACGGCATCGCCGTGCGCGCGCTCGGGCTCGAGCACGTCGCGCCGATGCGCCGCTTCTTCTATTGGGTGCCCGCCGACGGCATGCCCGCGCTGATCGCGCACGCGATCGACGTCGAGTCGTTCGGCGAGCTGCCCGGCGACGAGCTGCGCTACGACGCGTGGGGCTCGCTGCGCGCGCAGCTCGAGCGGACGCTCCCGCGCCGCGGCGCGATCGCGATGGAGCACCAGGACATCGGGGGCAATCCCGATCTCTCGCGCGTCGACGCGGGCACCGTCGAGCTCGTGCGCAGCTACGGACCGCGCGTCGTGTCGAGCGCGGACCTCGTCAATCGCTTCCTCGCGCCGTGGAGCGCGGCGCAGCGCGCGAGCCACGCGCGCACCCTCGCGAAGCTCGTCGAGGTCGACGCCGAGCTCGTCGCGATGCTCGCGACCCAGCGCACGCCGCTCGAGAGCGAGATCCGCGCGCGCGCCGACGAGGCGATCCGGACGCGCGGGCTCGTGCTCGGGCATCCGACGATCGTCACGAGCGCCCGGCACGCGCGCGAGCGACACCAGCGCTCGGGCGAGCGCGATCGGCGCATCGTGCCGCGCGACGTCGTGCTGATCGAGCTGGTCGCGCGCGAGGACCAGCGCTCCACTCCGTTCGCGCATCGCGGCATCGTCCTCGCGATGGACGAGGTCACGCGCGAGGCGGCGAGCACGTTCGCCGCGGCACGCGGGGCGCGCGAGGCCGCGATCGATCTCGTGCGCGAGCGCGCACGGCGCGGCGCACGACTGCTCGGCTTCGAGGTCGACGAGCACGCGCGCGCCGTCCTCGCGCGCACGGGCGACGCGGGCCACGTCGCGCACCGCACCGGGCACCACCTCGGTCGCGTGCCGTTCTCGGGCGAGGGCTGCACGTTCGACGCGTTCGAGATCCACGACACGCGCGAGGTGCTCCCGGGGCTCGCGTGGTCGGTGCATCCCGGCGTGTACCGCGAGGAGCTCGGGGTGCGCGCCAGCGCGAGCGTGATGCGCGAGCGCGACGACGTCGTGGTGCTCGATCCGGGGCAGGACGCGATCCGCGTGGTCGCGCGCGGCGGGACGTGATCACCCAGCGCACGTTCGCGATCGCGACGTTGCTCGCGGCGGCCGTGCTGCTCGTGCTCGCGTGGCCGACCGCGCCCTCGGTCGTCGACGACGCGTGGATCTCCGCGCGCTACGCGCGCAGCTTCGCGCTCGGTCACGGGCTCGTCTACGACGCGGGGCAGCCGCCGATCGAAGGCTTCACGAACCTGCTGTGGACGCTGATGCTCGCGCTCGCGTCGCGCGCCGGCGTGTCGCTCCACGCGACGATGATCAGCGCCGGTCTCGTCGGCGGCGTGCTCTCGGTGTTCGCCAGCGCCGCCCTCGCGAACGAGGTCGCGCGCGATCGCGATGGTCGGGTCTCCGCGGTCGCGCTGCTCGCGCCCTTCGGGCTCGCGCTCGATCCGCACCTCGCGGTGGTCACGACCAACGGGCTCGAGAGCAGCCTCTTCCTCGCGGCGGTGCTCGGCACGACGTGGGCGGTGGTCGCGGAGCAGCGGGGCCTCGGGGCGCTCTTCGCGATCGCGACGATCGCGCTTCGGCCCGAGGGCGCGGCGGTCGTCGCGGTGCTCGCGACGCTCGATCTCGCGCGCGGGATCTCGAAGCCCGAGCACTGGGCGATCGGCGGTGCGGGCGCGGTGACGCTCGCGGCGATCACGCTCTTCCGGATCGTGCAGTACGGCTCGCTCGTGCCGAACACGTTCGCCGCGAAAGCAGGGAAGCCGCTCGCGGAGCGGCTCGCGTTCGACGTCGCGTACCTCCGGCCCGATGGCGGATTCTGGATGATCGGGCTCGGAATTGCGTTTTTCGGCCAAGTGCTCGCGTGGCGCACCGGGGCGCGCGTCGCCGCGACGGCCGTGGGCTCGCTGGTCATCCTGCTGGTCGCGGTCGCGTTCTCGGTCGACATGTGGATGCCGGGCGGGCGTCTCCTGCTCGCGCCGCTCGCGCTCGCGTGGTCGCTCTTCGCCGGTGCGCTCGCGCGGGTGCGCCTGCCGATGACGCGCATCACCGCGCTGGTGATCGCGGCGGACCTCGTGCTGCTGCCGGTCACGCCGTGGGCACGCGTGGTGCGCGCCGCCGACGTCGCGCACTCCGCCCAGCCCCGCAACGCGGCGGAACGCGCGATGCGATCGCTCGGCGCGCAGCTGCCCGAGGGCGCGTGGCTCGTGACGCGCGACGCGGGCGTGCTCGCGTACTTCGTCGGCGCGCACGTGCACGTCGCCGAGATCCATCCGCGCGCGCTCACGCAGCCGCACCCCGGAGGGCGCGATCTCGATCCGCGCGACGTGGTGCCCGAGCGGCCCGATCTCGTGGTGCTCACCGTCGAGGATCCCCACGCGCGCGCGCCGTTCTACGAGATGGATCGCGCGGTGTTCGCGTCGTTGCGCGAGCCGTACACGTTCCTCGGCCGCGTGCGGCAGCACCACCAGCGCTACTACGACGTGTGGGCGCGCAGCGATCTCGCGCTGCCCGCGCTGCCCGAGGCGCTGCGCGTGGGCTCGCTCGAGCCGCCCTACGCGCCGAGCACGCCGGGCAGCGCGCCCGCGCCGCGATCGAGCGAGCCGTAGGTCTCGACGTCGTTCAGGCCCATCGCGTGGCACGCCGTGACCAGCACGCGGTTGAGCTGCATGTCGCTCACGCGCAGGTACCGACCGCCGCGCACCGCGCCGCCCGCGAGGACGAACGGGATGTTGCTGATGTCGTGATCCCACGCGCGACCGAGCTCGCTGCCCCAGATCACCAGCGTGTTGTCGAGCACCGACGTGCCGTCGACGTCGGGCGTCGCCGCGAGCCGATCGAGCAGGTACGCGAAGCGGTCGCTGTACCAGGTGTAGAGCGCCGCGAGCGTCGCCTGCGCGTCGGGTCCCGAGTCGTGGCTCAGCGTGTGATGCCCGCCGCTCGCGAGGCCGGTCCAGGGGTAGAGGCTGTTGTCGTTGTCGGCGATGCGCAGCTGGAAGCTCGCGACGTCGGTGAGCCCGCATCCGAGCGCCGCCGCGAGCAGATCGGACTGGCGATCGATCGCGGTCTCGTCGTCGAACGTGGGCTCCGTCGGTCGATCGCAGACCGCGCTCGGCGGGACCAGCGTGCGCTCGAGCTCCTCGAGCGCGCTCGCATGCGCGTCGAGGCGCGCACGATCCGAGCTCGAGAGCCGCGCGCGCCGCGTCGCGAAGTCCTTGTGCACCGTGTCGAGCACGCTGCGACGGCGGATCGCGTCGGCGTCGGTCATCACCGACCCGAAGAGCGTCGTCCACGCACGGCGCGGATCGTCGACCGGCGTCTTCGGCATCGACGCGCCGGTGTAGATCATGCGCGACGCGGGGTGCGCGCCGCCGCAGCGGAAGCCGAGCTCGATCGTGCGGTACGGCGTCGTCGAGGGCAGGCGCGACGCGATGTGCTGATCGACGGAGACGCCGGTGTTCCAGCCGAAGCACCGACCGCCGTGATCGTCGCGGCAGAACATCCCGGCGCTCGTGTCGATCGGCGAGCCGGTCCAGAGGAGCGGCATCGTGTACGTGTGCGGGATGTAGTACTCGGTGCCGCTCTCCATCCGCACGCCGTCGACGATCACGAGGCGCTCGCGGTGGCGCTCGATCGGCGCGAGGATCGGCGAGAACGCGAAGTCGGTCTCGCCGCCCGTCGGGCGCCAGCGATCCCACACCGTGCCGTGCGGCGTGAAGAAGAGGACCAGCCGTCGCGGCGCGCCGCCCGCGAGCGCGCGACGTGCGAGCCACGGGAAGAGCGCGGCCGCGCCGCCTCCGATGCCCAGCGCCGCGAGGGCGCGGCGTCGCGTGATGCGCATCATCGCGCCTCGCCTCCACGACGGAACCAGTCCGACGTCACCTGCGCGAGGATCATCTCGCGGAGCCCAGTGTCGCCGCGCAGGTCGCGCGCCATGCCGTCGACGAGGCACGAGGTCGCGCTCGTCGTCGGGATGCCCGTCGCGTACTGCGTCCACTGCCGCGCGATGCACTGCGCGACCGCGGCGTCGTCGGCCATGTGATCGGCGAGCTCGATCGCGCCGTCGACGGTGATCTCGCGGCCGCCCAGCGCGAACGTGCCGGTGTCGTCGATCTCGCGATCGCCCTCGTGATCGCGCGAGCGCCCGAGCCAGTCGTAGCGCTCGAACGCGAAGCCGATCCCGTCCATGGTGCGGTGGCACGCGCCGCACGTCTCGTTGCTGAAGTGCAGCTCGAGGCGCTCGCGCGTGGTCGCGCCCGGCATCGGCGGCGGCAGCGTGACGCTCACGCCCGCGGGCGGCGGGCCCGGCGGCGTGCAGAGGAAGCCCGCGAGCACCGCGTAGCCGCGCAGCGTCGGCGACGTCGACTCGGCATGGGAGAGCGCAGCCTGCACGCCGGGCAGCGTGAGGATGCCGGCGCGCCACTCGGGATCGAGCACGCGCGTTCCGTCGCGCTCCTCGACGACGTCGTCGCCGTAGATCGACGCGAGCGCGTCGAAGGACGGCGTCTCGCTCGACGTGAGCAGCGCGCGCAGCCCCCGGCCGCCGACCACCGCGTCGCGGAAGAACGCGGAGGGCTCACTGCGCAGCGCCGCGAGCACGTCGGGACCGAGCGCGGCGATGTCGGGTCGCGCGCTGGTGCTGTCGAGGCGATGCAGCTCGAGCCACTGATCGACGAAGTCGGAGAGCCCGCCTTCGCTGCGCGGATCGTCGAGCATTCGCTCCGCCTGCGCGCGCACGTCCTCCGCGCTCGAGAGGCCGCCGGCGGCCGCGACGTCGAGCAGCTCGCGATCGGGCCCCGCGCCCCAGAGCGTCAGCGCGAGGCGCGACGCGAGCGCGTGATCGTCGAGCAGCCCGTCTTCGTCGGTGCCCTCGTCGAGGTAGAGGAACGTCGGGCTCTGGAGCATCGCCTCGAGCACCCAGCGCGCGCCCTCGGTCGCGCCCACGTGCGTGCTCGCGTCCGCGTAGAGCGCGCCGTACCGCGCGCGCTCGTCGTCGCGCAGCGGCCTGCGGAAGAGGCGCAGTCCCACGTCGTCGAGCAGCCACCCGAGGCATGCATCGCTCGACGAGCAGCGCGAGACGTCCGCGCGCGACGCGCTCGACTCCGCGAAGTCGAGGTAGCCGCGCGCCATCGCGACGTCGATCGCGCTCGAGATGTTGCTCCGGTAGTGGAAGAGCCGCTCGTCGGGCACCGCGAGCGGCTCGCTCGCCGGCAGCTCGAGCACGTCGCGCACGGTGCGCTCGACCTGCTCCGCGGTGAGGCGACGCATCGGCACCGGCGCACCGATCGTGCCTGGATCACACGCCTGGGGCGGCGCCGGGCCCGCCGCGCCCGCGTCGAGCTCGCCGACGCATCCGAGCGCGAGCGCGCACGCGGCGACGACGAGCGCTCGCGAACGTCGAGAGCGAGGCATCCGACGACGATAGAAGCGTCACGCGTGCGAGCGCAACGAGGGTCCTGTGAGGAACGGAGCGAGCGGATCGATCGACGCCCGACGGAAATGAGCCCGGCTCACTTCTTCTCGTCGGCCGGATACTCGTAGAAGCCGCGGCCGACCTTCTTCCCGAGGCGCCCCGCGCGCACCATCTGGCGCAGCAGCGCCGGCGGACGGAACTGCTCGCCGAGCTCGCGGTGCAGGTGCTCGAGGATCGCGAGGCGCACGTCGAGCCCGACGAGATCGGTCAGGCGCAGCGGGCCCATCGGGTGGCGGTAGCCGAGCTCCATCGCGGCGTCGATGTCCTCCGCGCTCGCCACGCCGGTCTCGAGCATGCGGATCGCTTCGCAGCCGAGGATCACGCCGAGGCGGCTCGTCGCGAATCCGGGCGAGTCCTTCACGACGATCGGGCGCTTGCCGATGCGCGACGCGAACGCGCGCGCCGCGTCGGTCGTCGCGTCGCTCGTGCCGAGGCCGCGCACGATCTCGAGCAGCTCCATCACCGGCACCGGGTTGAAGAAGTGGAGGCCGATCACGCGCGCCGCATCGTTCGTCGCGCCCGCGATCTCGGTGACGCTGAGCGATGAGGTGTTGGTGCCGAAGATCGTGTGCGAGGGCGCGCGCGCCGAGATCGCGCGGAAGAGATCGAGCTTCAGCGCCATGTTCTCGGGCACGGCCTCGATCACGAGATCGGCGTCGGCGCTCGCGCCCGCGGGATCGGTGGAGGTGGCGATCGCGGCGCGCGCGCGCTCGCGCGCTTCGGCGGCGAGCTTGCCCTTCTGCACCATGCGCTCGAGGCTCTTGTCGATCGCGCTCACGCCCTTGGCGACTGCGCCCTCGCTGACGTCGGTGAGCGTCACGCGCAGACCGCTCTGCGCGCAGACCTGCGCGATGCCGTGGCCCATCGTGCCCGCGCCGACCACCACCACCTTCGCGATCTCGCTCATCCGCCTCGTCCTCCGAACGCCGCGGTACCACGCTCGTCCGGGCGTTGCGGCGCGATCTCTCACGCGAGCGGAGATTGCGATAGAGTCCGCGCGCCATGCGCCGGCTCGTCGCGATGCCCTACTCGCCCTGGTCGATCCAAGCGCGCTGGGCGCTCGATCACCACGCGCTCGAGTACGAGTACGAGATCTACACGCCGATGCTGGGCGAGCCCGTGCTGCGCGCGCGCATGGGCTGGCCGCGCGGCGCGGTCACCGTGCCGGTGCTGTTCGAGGGCACGCTCGTGGTGCGCGAGTCGGTCGCGATCGCGCGCCACGCGGACCGCGTCGGGAGCGGCACGCCGCTCTTCCCCGAGGGGCGCGAGGCCGACGTCGTGCACTGGACCGGGCTCTCCGACGTGGTGATGCGCGCAGGGCGCGCGCTGCTCACCCCGCGCATGCAGAAGAGCCCGAGCGCGCTCGAGGAGAGCATGCCGCCGTGGATCCCGCGTGCGCTCCGGCGCGCGTCGCTGCCCGCGGCCGACGCGACGCTGAGGTACCTCGTGCGCAAGCACGGGGTGCGCGCCGAGGAGGCGGAGCAGGATCGCGGCACGATCCGATGGACGCTCCGCAAGCTGCGCGAGGCGCTCGAGCGCGGCGAGCACGTGATCGGCGAGCCGAGCTTCGCGGACGTCGCGATGGCGGCGGCGCTGCAGGTCGTGCGTCCGTCGGAGCACCTCGCGCCGCTCGGCGAGGCGACGCGCGCGGCGTGGACCGACGAGACGCTCGCGCGCGAGCACGAGGATCTGCTGGCGTGGCGTGATCGCATCGTCGCGCGCCACAAGCCGCGCTGACCGGCGCGCTCGATCACTCGCCGAGGCGGCGGCGCGCGTCGCGGAAGCCCGGGCTGATCTGGAGCGCGTGCTGCCACGCGCGGCGTGCGCCGTCGCGATCACCACCGAGCATCAGCGCGTCCCCGAGCAGCACGTGGTTCGCGGGAAGGTTCGGGCGTGCTGCGACGAGACGGCGCGCCCACTGCGTCGCAGCGCGCGCGTCGCGACGCGCCATGTGCAGCCGGACCAGACCCGCGATCGCGCGCGCGTTGCGCGGATCGGTGCGCAGCACGCGCAGGTAGTCGCCCTCGGCGGCCTGCAGCTCGCCGTTGTTGCGCCGGAAATTCGCGCGCGCGATCAGCTGGTCCGTCGGCGAGCGCTGCTCGCCCTCGGGCTCGGGGTCGACGTCTGCCCCGGCCTCGACGTCGGGCTCGGGCTCGGTCGCGGGTTCGAGCTCGACTTCGACCTCGGGTTCGACCTCGGGCTCGATCACCACCGGCGGCGTGGCGATCTCGGCCTCGACCTCGGGGTCGGGCGGCGGCGTGACGGGCGCCGACGTCGTCGCGGTCGGACGCACGCCCGCGAGCTCGGTCGGGCGCGCCGTGACGACCGGGAGCTGCTGCGTGGGCTCCGCCGCGGTCGCGCCGATGAGGCCGCGCGCGTACGCGACGTACGCGCCGAGGCTCACGATCGCGAGCACGAGGACGAGCGCGAAGGGCGCGAGCAGGATCGACGGCGCGCGCTTGCGTCGCGCCGGCATCAGCGTCGTCTCCTCCGATGGCAGACGCGGGGTCGGGATCGCGGGCACCGGCGCGAGGCTCGGCGCGGCGGCCGACACCGGCGAGTACGGAGGCGCCGCCGACGTGGGCTGCGGCGCGAGCTCGATCGGCTCGGCGCCGGCCGAGGGCGGCACGCTCGGGAGCTGCGCGAGCGCGACGTCGAGATCGAACGACGGATCGATCTCGACCGAGCGCTCCGGCGCGGTGCTCGGCGACGGCGCGTGCGCGGGCGGCTCCGGCGTCGACGCGAGCGCTTCGGGCTCGGGCATCGCGGGCGGGGGCACGGCGCGCGTCGGGCTCGGGACCGCGGCGAGCTCGGTCACCGAGAGCTTCGGCGCGGGAAGCGCGCTCTTCGGCTGCGCGCGCGTCGTGGGCAGCGGCTCCGGCACGTGGCGGGGATCGACGGGCGCGAGCCCCGCGCGCGCGGCCGCGGCGAGCGCGTTGATCTCGAGCGGCGCGACCTCGCGCGTCGGCTCCTCGCCGAGGATCTCGTCGAGCGGGATCGGCGGACGCAGCGACGCGGTCGGAGCGGCGGCGGGCGCGGCCGCGGGCTCGGGCGCGGGCGGCGGCGACGAGGGCGGCGCGAGGCCGACGATCGTCTTCTTCTTCGCGCGGGTGAAGCCGGGCGCGGGCGCGTTCGCCGCGGTGCGAGGGCGGGGCGCCGCGCTGAGCGCAGCAGGCGGTGCCTCGGCAGGCGCGATCGATGCCGCTGCGGGTGCGGGCGCAGCGATCGACCGCGGTGCCGGCGTTGCGGGCGCAGCGATCGATGCCGGTGCCGGCGCGGCCGGTGCGGGCGCGGCGATCGATGCCGGCGCGGGCGCGGCCGCCGCGCGGGTGGGAGCCGCCGGGGCGCCGCTGGGCGCGGCGACGTCGAGGGGCAGCGTCGCGCGCAGCTTGTCGAGCAGGGACTCGAGCTGCTGCACCAGCTCGCGCGGATCGCTCGACCGCGCCGTGCTCGCGACTGCCGGCGCCGCCGCGGGCGGCGGGACGTGCAGTGCAGGCGCGCCGGGCGGGCGCGGCACCGTGATCCCGAGCGGTCGCCCCATCGCGCCGGGCGTCGCAGGCGGCGGCATGCTCGCGGGCGGCAGCGAGGGACGTAGCGGCGGCGTCTCGCGATCCGCCGCCGCGATCGCCGCGTCGACGGGGGCCATCAGGTTCGCGAGCGACGGCGCGGTGCGCGGCTCGACGCGCACGCGCCCCGAGCCCAGCGCGAGCAGCGCCGCGAGCGCCGTCGCGCCCAGCACTTCCGTCTTCTCGGCACTCGGCGTCGCGCCCTCGAGCTTCGCGCTCGCGCCGACCAGCAGACCCTCCGCGACGTCGATCGCGATCTGCGCGCGGCGGTGCCGCACCGTCAGGTGCAGCGTGCGCTGCGTGCGCGCCAGCGCGCGCAGCATGCGCGCCGGGCCCGTCGTCTCCATGCGCAGCTCGAACGGCGTCTTCGCGTCGCGCGCGCGCCGTGCGATCGCGTCGTCCGCTTCGATCAGCGGGCGCAGACCGGCCGCGAGCCGCACCACGTCGGGCTCGGGCGCGCTCTCGGGCCACAGCTCCTGCGCGCGCACGACGAGCAGCGACGCCCAGCGCAGCCGCGTGTCGCGCCGGATCGTGCGCATCGTGCTCGCGGCCCAGCCGCCGACTCCGTCGACGTCGACCACCACGACGTCGGGATCGATCGAGCGCGCCTTCGCGACGTTCGTGCCCTCGCCGTCGATCACCACGACGTGCGCGCCGCGCTGACGCAGCGACTGCACGAGGTCGTCCGCGCGCGCCGGGCTGCGCTCGACGAGCACGATGCGGCGATCACCGAACACCGCGCCGAGATCGATCTCGCCCGAGGGCTCGCCGAGATCGAGCTGGCGTAGCTTGCCCGTCGGCGACTCCTGGAACTCCCAGACCAGCGGCTCCGCGCGGCTCACCAGCGGGCGGATGCGCTGCACGAACTCCTCGATCGCCTCGGTCACCGGGCGATCCCCGCGCAGCACGATGCGCGCGCCCTCTTCGGTGCCCGGCGTGGTCACCGCGAGGATCCCGCTGCGCAGCCGGCGCGAGAAGAGCTCGACGACCTCGTCGAGGCTCGCCTCGCCGAGCTCACCCGCGGTCTCGCCGGAGCGCTCCGGCAGCTCGTGCGCGAGCTCCGCGATGCGACGCGCCATCGCGTCGACGCTCGCGCTGCGCTCGACCACCGCGACCGCGCCGAAGCGGAACGCCTGCAGCCTGCGATCGAGCGCCGCGTCGCCGCCGAGGATCGCGACCGGGACCACCGCGGTCGCGACGTTCGCCGCGAGCCGCGCGAGCACCGCGCTGCCGTCGTCGTCGGCTGCGTCGCCGAGCAACATCACGAGATCGGGCGCGCCGACGAACACGGCGTCGACCGCGCTCGGCGTGCTCGCCTGCTCCACCGAGACCGCGTGCCGCTCGAGCGCGCTCGCGAGCGCCTCCTGCATCCGATCGCCGCCTCCGACGAGGAGCACGGTCGGACGATCGTCGCCGGACCGGGTGAGAGGCGCGGCGCGCTTGCTCGGCGAGTTCATCGGGAGGAACGGGCTCCGACCGGACGAGGATAACGGAAAGCTGCACGCTCTCGCCGATTTCCGACGCGAGCGCCCGGACCGCCGGGATCGGCAGCTCCTCCTGCCTGCATGCCCGGGTGCGGAAGATCCCATCGCGCGGGCGCTCGATCGGGCTCCCGGAGGCGTGGAGGACGTGGTAGGCCGCCGCGTGCTCCTGGTCCTCGGCCTCGACTGCGCGCCGCCTGCGCTCGTCTTCGATCGACTGCACGCACACCTGCCGGTGATCGGCTCCTTGCGTGCGCGCGGGACCTACGGCGCGCTCCGCTCGACGGTGCCGCCGATCACGATGCCGGCGTGGGCGTGCATGGTCTCGGGGCGCGATCCCGGCGAGCTCGGCATCTACGGCTTCCGCAACCGCGTGCCGGGCTCGCGCGCGCTGCGCGTCGCGACCGCCGACGACGTGCGCGCGCCGCGCGTGTGGGACGTGCTCGGCGCGGCGGGACGTCGCAGCGCTGCGCTGTACGTGCCGCCGACCTGGCCGCCGCGCGAGATCGTGAACGGCACGATGGTCTCGTGCCTGCTCACGCCGGGCGCCGACGAGGCGCACACCTGGCCCACGTCGCTCGGCGCCGAGCTCGCGGCGCGCTTCGGCCCGCACACGCCCGACGTGCCGCACGGCACCGCGTCCCATTCGGACCAGAGCGACGACGCGCTGATCGACGCGCTGCACGACGCGGCGACGCAGCACTTCGACGTCGCCGAGCACGTGCTCGCGACGCAGCGCCCCGACCTCTTGATGATGGTCGAGATGGGCACCGATCGACTGCACCACGCGATGTGGCCCGCGCTCGATCCCAGCGATCCGCGGCACGATCCGAGCTCGCCGCGGGTGCGCGACGCGCGCGACTTCTACGCGTTCCTCGACGCGCGCATCGGACGGCTGATGGAGCGCGCGGGGCGCGACGTCACCGTGATGCTCGTGAGCGATCACGGCGCGCGCCCGCTGCGCGGCGGCGTGTACCTGAACGAGTGGCTGCGCCGCGAGGGATGGCTCGTGCTGCGGCGCGAGCCCGACGCGCCGTGCACGATCGAGCACGCGGACGTCGACTGGCCGCGCACCCGCGCGTGGGCCGAGGGCGGGTACTTCGCGCGCGTGGTGCTCAACGTCGCGGGGCGCTTCCCCGACGGCGCGATCGATCCGCGCGACGAGGCGAGCTCGCTGGATGCGCTCGAGGATGCGCTCGTATCGATGCGCGACGAGCACGGGCGCGCGATGCGCAACCGCGTGGTGCGCCCTTCGCGCGAGTACCGCGCGACGAACGGCACGCCGCCCGACCTCATGGTGTTCCTCGACGATCTCGATCGTCGCGCGCTCGGCGAGGTGGGCACCGGGCGCGTGTTCGCGGGTCCCGACGAAGCGGGCGCGTCGCGCGGTCGTGGCGCGGATGGATGCAACCACGACTGGGACGGCATGTTCGTGCTCGCCGGGCCCGAGGTGCCGCGCGCGGGACGCGTCGAGGGCGCATCGATCCACGACGTCGGCGTGAGCGCGCTGCGGCTCTCCGGCGTGGACGTGCCCGAGGGCTGGCTCGGCGGTGATCTGAGGAGGCTGCGATGAGCACGCGTGCGCTGGTGATCGGGCTCGACGGCGCCGACGTGGACGTGATCACGGCGCTCGGCGCGTCGCGCCTGCCGCACCTGCACGCGCTCATGGCGCGCGGCGCGTGGGCGCGCCTGCGCAGCGTGATGCCGCCCGCGACGCTGCCCAACTGGACGACGTTCCTCACCGGCGTCGACCCCGGCGGGCACGGCGTGTTCGACTTCACGGTGCGCGACGGGACGAGCGTGCGGTTCGCCGGCGGCACGGTGCGCGAGGCCCCGACGATCGCGGCGCGCCTCGATCGCCTCGGCATGGCGTGCGCGGTGCTGGGCTTCCCCGCGACGTGGCCGCCCGAGCGCCTCGAGCACGGCGCGTTCGTGAGCGGCTGGGACTCGCCGGTCGCGTTCGAGGCGGATCGCTCGTTCGTGTGGCCGCCTTCGCTGTGGAGCGAGGTGCGCGCGCGCTTCGGCGCGATCCGCTGGGGCGACGTGGACGAGTTCGATGCCGATCGTCCGGGCTGGCACGACGCGCTCGCGGGCAAGCTCGTCGCGCGCATCGACGAGCGCGTCGCGCTCGCGACGTGGATGCTCGAGCGGCGCGCGTGGGACCTCTTCGCGATCTACTTCGGCGAGAGCGACACCGCGTCGCACCACCTCTGGGCGCATCACGATCCGAGCTCGCCGCGGCATCCCGATCGCGTGTCGGACGAGGCGCGCACCGGGCTCGCGCGGGTGTACGAAGCGCTCGATCGCGCGGTGGGCTCGCTCGTCGCGCGCGCCGGTGAGGGCGTCGAGATCACGATCGTGAGCGATCACGGATCGGGCGGTGCCTCGGACAAGGTTCTGTATCTGAACCGCGCGCTCGCGGAGGCGGGGCTGCTCGCGTTCCGGCCCGGTCACGAGGGCACGAGCCCGGTCGCGCGCATCAAGGACCTCGGCCTCGGCGTGCTCGGCCCGCGCGGGCGCGACCTCGTGTTCCGCGCGATGGGCCAGGCGCTGCCGGGTCGGCTCGAGTCGCGCGCGCGCTTCGGCGCGATCGACTTCGCGCGGACGCGCGTGTTCTCCGACGAGCTCAACTACTTCCCGGCGCTGCACTTCAACCTGCGCGGGCGCGAGCCCGAGGGCGTCGTCGATCCGCGCGAGGTCCCCGCGCTGCGCGCGCGCGTCGAGTCGCTCGCGGAGGCGCTGCGCGATCCGTGGACCGGTGAGCGCGTGATCACGAACGTGTGGTCGCGCGAGGAGCTCTATCGTGGGCCCTTCGTGTTCCGCGCGCCCGATCTGCTGCTCGAGCTCGCGCTCGATCGGGGGCACTCGTGGAACCTCTTGCCGTCGGCGAGCGCACCGCCCGGCACCGGCGCGTTCCGCAAGCTCGCGCCGAGCGAGCACCTCGGGCGCAAGGGTCGATCGCTCCCGGGGAGCCATCGCGCGCGCGGCCTCTTCGTCGCGGCGGGACCGCGGGTGCGCGCGGCCGGCGAGATCGACGCGCGCATCGCCGACGCGACCGCGACGCTGCTCGCGCGGCTCGACGTGCGTCCGGGCGCCGAGCTCGCCGGGCGTGTGCTGCGCGAGGCGTTGGTGCGCGGCGCGGCTCCGTCGCGCGAGCTGCCCGCCGTCGACCGCAGCGAGCGGGGATCGAGCGGCGATCTCGCGCGCACCGAGGCGCGCCTGCGCGCCCTCGGCTATGTCGACTGAGCGCCGCGTGTCGACTGAGCGCCGCGTGTCGACTGAGCGCCGCGTGTCGATTGAGCAACACGTCTCGGCCGACGTGCTGCACGTCGCCGCGCTGCCCTTCCCTTCGCCCCAGGGCACGCAGGCCGCGATCGCCGCGATGATGCGCGCGCTCGCCGATGCCGATCGCGACGCGCGCCTCCTGACCTACGCGCACGGCGCCGCGGAGAGCGAGCCGCCGCGCTTCACGCACCTGCGGTTGCGACGCGCGTACGGCGATCGCTCGCTGCGCTCGGGCCCGTCGCTCGCCAAGATCGCGCAGGACGTCGCGCTCGCTCGCGCGATCGCGCAGGCGCGACCGGAGATCGTCGTCGCGCACCACGTCGAAGCCGCGGGCGCGGCGCTGATGGCGCGCGCGCCGAGAGTGGTCTTCGTCGCGCACACCGCGCTCGGCCCCGAGCTCCCGACGTACTTCGCGGCGCGCTGGGGAGGGATTGCCATGCGCGCGGGAGACGCGCTCGATCGCGCGCTGGTGCGCCGCGCCGACGCCGCGCTCGCGGTGTCTCCGGTGCTCGCGCGTACCCTCTCGACGCTCGCCGATCGCGAGGTGCGCTGGCTCCCGATCCCGTGGGCGCTCGCCGCGCCGATCACGCCCGACGAGCGCGTCGCGGCGCGGGCCGCGCTCGGCCTCGCGGCGCACGACGAGGTGCTGCTCTACGCGGGCAACCTCGATCGTTATCAGGGCCTCGATGCGTTGTGGTCGGCGTTCGCCGCGCTTCGTGCGCGGCGCCCTGCGCTGCAGCTCGTCGTCGCGACCGCGAGCGACACGCGCGACGCGCCGGGACGCGTCGTCGCGCTCGACGGAAGCGAAGCGCAGCGACGCGCGCTCCACGCGGCAGCGGATCTCGTCGTGGTCCCGCGCGAGTCCGAAGGCGGGCTGCCGATCAAGCTCATCGACGCGCTCGCGCGCGGGGTGCCGGCCGTGTGCGTGCCGCGCGCGACCGCCGGCCTCGCGCTCGACGACGTGGTCCTCGCGTCGCCCCAGCTCGCCGATGCGATCGATCGTGCGCTCGACGATCGCGAGCTGCGCGCGCAGCTCGCCACTGCGGGACCGCGCTTCGTCGCGCGCGAGCTCTCCGCGTCGCGCTTCCTCGCGGTGCTCGACGGCGTGCTCTCCGAGCACTAGACGCTCGGGCATGAAGAAGGTCGACCTCCAGGTGCAGGGCATGAGCTGCGGGCACTGCGTGAAGGCCGTCGAGGACGCGCTGCGCCTCGTCGACGGTGTGCGCCGCTACGACGTCGAGATCGGCAAGGCGACCGTCGAGTGCGAGGAGCACGTGCGACGCGACGCGCTCGTCGCCGCGATCCAGGACGCCGGCTTCGAGGTCGGCTGAGTCAGCGCGCGAGCGCGCGCTTCACCGCTTCGACCAGGCGCGTCGGCATCGGGCTCGCTTCGACCTCGGCGAGCGTCCACCACGCGTGCGCGTCGTGCTCGTCCGAGCGCCGCACCTCGCCCGCGATCCACGCCGCGCGGTAGACGATCAGCGCCATCGGTCGCTCGCGGCGTCGCATCGCATACGCGTCGATCGGCGTCGCATCGACGCGCACCTCGAGGCCGGTCTCTTCGCGCACCTCGCGCGTCACCGCGTCGATCGGCTGCTCGTCCGCCTCGAGCCGCCCCGAGCACGTCTCCCAGATGCCCGCGCCCGCGTCCTTCGTGGCCGCGCGTCGCATCGCGAGCACGCGCCGCGCGCCGTCGGGATCGTCGCGCACGATCACCGCGACGACCGCGACGACGAACGCGTCCTTCTCTTCTGCGCGCGCGATCGACATCGGATCGCGCACGGATCCCGATCTCGCGCGCGCCGTCAAACAAGCGACGAAAACGCGCGAAAAATGGATCTGCGTACGTGCGCCTACCTACGATTCGCACGGGTCGTCGATCAGCACGAGCGACGCACCGAGAGCGCACGAGGCGATGCACGGATGACGGTGATCCAGCTCCACCCGCGGCCGCGTCACGACGACGAGAAGGCTCTTCCCCTCGCCACCGAGGGCTCGCTCCTGACGCTCCTGCTCGGCGCCGCGGCGACGGGCGACGCTCCGCTCACCGAGCTCCCGGCGCTCGGCGACCTGCTCGGCGCGCTGCTCGCGATGGCCGAGGGCACGCGGCGCAAGTCGCTGCTGCCGATCACCGCGCACCCCGCGGAGTGGGCGATCCTGCGGCGCGGCGCGAACGTGCTCGTGTCCTACTACCACACGGACTCGACGCCCGACGTGGTGGTGCTCGATCGACGCGTGCCGCTGCGCGCGCTCCTCGAGGCGACGAGCAGCGCGCTCGCGGCGCGGCTCGATGGCGAGGACGATCCGTGGACCCGCGAGCTCGGCGCGCGGCTCGTGCAGCGCGCGACCGAGGTCGTGATCGCCGCCGACGCCGACAGCGGCCTCTGCGCGACCCGCCGCATGGGCGGCGCGCTCGAGGATCCCGGCGAGAAGCAGCCGCTCTCGTTCGGGTTCGAGGCGGCGATCTTCGCGTCGCCCGAGAGCCCGCGCGACGTGGTCGCGCACGCCGACGTGCACGCGATGCTCTTCGGCGGCGCGCTCTGGGCGTGGGTGCGCGGCCGTCGCATCCCGCTCGCGCGCGGCCCGATCATGCTCGCGGTGCAGCGGATGGTGAGCGCGGTGCGCGCGCTGATCGAGGCCGCGGAGAACGAGCGCACGATGAACGTGCGCCTGCGCTCGGGCGGGTTCGTGATCGGCCTGCGCCGCGACAAGGACGGCGAGATCGCGCTCACGCTCGGCAGCGACGAGGACGGCGTGGTGACGATCCCCGCGCTCGATCTCCCCGGCGCGACCCTGCCGATCCTGCGCATCGCATCGGACCTCGTGCGCGCGCTCGTCGGCGTCGATCGCGCGCAGACGCGCAACCTCCGCATCACCGCGCTCCGCGACGAGGTGCGCCGCCTGCGCCGCACCGTCCGCGCGCGCTCGCGCACCGAGGGCTTCGTCAACGGCGATCCCGATCGCCTGCGCGCGTCGTCGCCGCCCGACGCGCCGCGCACGGTCGCGAGCACCACGAGCCCGGGGCACCTGCGCTTCACGCCTCGCTGGAGCGCCGCGATCGACGGGCTCGACGCGGCGACGACGTTCCTCTGCGGCGATCGCCTCGTGGTCGCGACGCCGCGCCGCGTGCTCGCGCTCCATCGCGACGACGGTCAGGTGATCTGGCAGCGCGAGGGCGCAGGCGCGCTCGCGATGCTCGCGGGGACCGCGCTGGTGCGGCTCGGGCTCGACGGGCTCGTCGAGCTGCGCGACGTGGGCAGCGGCGAGGCGCTGCTGCGCACGAAGCTCGCGCCGCGCCTCGGCGGCCCGCCCGCCGGGCTCGTCGTCTCCGGCGGTCCGATCCCGCCGACCGCGGTGATCGCCGAAGGACGCGATCGCCTGGCCGCGGTCGATCTGCGCACCGGCGAGCTGCGCTGGCGCTTCTCGGGACGCGGCGCGGGCGACTTCCAGGTGGTGCGCAGCGGCCGTCTCTTGCTGGTCGTCGCGGGCGACGGAGCGGTCCACGCGATCGACGCGGTCAACGGCGAGGTCGCGTGGCGGCACACGGCGAGCACGCGCTTCTGTCTGCGCCCGCTGGTCTGCGGCGAGACCGTGATCGCGGTGACCGGCGAGCCCGGCCGCGGCGAGGGCGAGATCGTCGGTCTCGATCTCTACAGCGGCCGCGAGCGCTTCCGCCGCGCGCTCGGCGGGCCCTGCGTCAGCGCACCGATCGCCGCGGGATCGCTCGCCGTGGTCGCGGTCGGCGGCGGCCGTCGCGGCTCGCTCGTCGCGTTCGATCCCGGGACCGGCGCGCTGCGCTGGTCGAGCCCCGATCCCGGCCTCGGCATCGGCGGCGCGGCGCTCGCGCTCGATCGCGCGCTCGTGATCAACACGCCTCGCGGCAGCGTGCACGCGCTCGATCTCGCGACGGGCGAGGCGCTCTGGTCGCGCAACCTCGCGCACCCCGTCAGCGACGACGTGCCGCGCCGGCTCGACCCGGTGCTGCGCGGCGGCGCGCTGTTCGTCCCCGCGGCGACCGTGCACGTGCTGCGCACCGCGGACGGCAGCTCGATCGGCGGCGCCCTGCCCTGCGATCTCGTGCCCGACGTGATGCACGTCGACGAGCGCGGCTGGGTGTTCGTCGCGGAGGAGAGCGGCCACCTCGCCGCGCTCGCCCCGGCGCCGCACCTCACGCTGCTGCGCACCTGATCGCGCGCGTCAGGCGCGCTCTGCCATGCGCGTCGCCAGGAAGTCCGAGACCGCGCGCACGGCGGGCAGCATTGCGCGGCGGCTCGGCGTCAGGATCGTCGTCGTCACCTTCCCCGCGGTCCACGCCGGGAGCACGCGCATCAGCGTGCCCGACTCGATCTCGGCGCGGCACAGCTGGCTCGGCAGCACGGTGATCCCCAGACCGCCGGCCGCCGCGCGAGAGAGCACCAGGGAATCGTCGGCGAACATCCGCGCGACCGGGCGCACCTCGAGCGTCGCGCCGCGCGGGCCCTCGAGCCGCCACTGCGGGCGCGCCGGGTCGACCAGCAGCGCGTCGTGCGCCGCGAGCTCCGACGGATGCGCCGGAGTCCCCCGTCGAGCGAGGTAGTCCGGAGACGCGACGATCCAGAACGGATCCACCGCGACGCGCCGCTGCACGAGATCGGAGTCCGGCAGATCGCCGAAATGCGATCGAATCGCCAGATCGAATCCCTCGTACGCGAGATCGACGAATCGATCCGTCGCGTGCAGCGACACGCGGAGCGCGGGATATCGATTGGCGATCTCCGGCAACAATTCACCCATCCATCGCCGCGCGGTCGGAATCGAGCACGTGATTCGCACCAGTCCGCTCGGCTCCGCCAAGCGCCCTTTCACGACTCGCTCGGCGGCCTCGGCCTCGACGATCATCGCGGATGCGTGTCGATGGAATTCGCGCCCCACGTCGGTCAGCGCGAACCGCCGCGAATTCCGGTGCACCAGCGTGACGCCGAGCGCCTCTTCGAGCGCGGCGATCCGCTTGCTCATCGTCGACTTCGGGATCCCCAGCGCGCGGGCTGCAGCTGTGAAGCCATTGCGGTCCACGGCCTGGACGAAGAGGTGCACGTCGTTGAGATTCAGCATGCAGCGAAGTCCACGCGCGTGAACGATGCGTCCACGACTGCGACATGTTCGAGCCGAGTCGGCGCGCGTAGACCACGACGATGGTCGACAGCATCCATCGCTACAAGGGCCGGCGCGCAGTCGTCGTCGGCGGAACGCACGGAATCGGGCTCGCCACCGCAGAGGCGTTGATCGCGGGCGGCGCAGAGGTCCTGGTCACCGGCCACAACGAGGCGAACGTCCGCGCCGCCGCCGAGAGGCTCGGCGCGCGCGGTCACGCGCTCCGATCCGACGTCTCGAGCCTCTCCGACGTCGCCGCGCTCGCGCGCGAGGCCCGATCGCGGCTCGACGTGATCGATCTGCTCTTCGTCAACGCGGGCATCGCCGAGCTCGGCCCCGTCCACGAGGTGACGCCCGAGTCGTACGACCGGCAGTTCGCCGTCAACACCCGCGGGGCGTTCTTCACCGTGCAGGCGATCGCGCCGATCGTGCGCGACGGAGGCGCGATCGTATTGACGTCGTCGGTCGCCGACACCGGCGGTGAGCCCGGCATGGCCGTCTACTCCGCGACGAAGGCCGCCCTCGTGTCGTTCACGTCGTCGTTCGCGGCGGAGCTCCTGCCGCGCCGCGTCCGCGTCAACTGCGTGTCTCCCGGGTTCATCGACACGCCGACGAAGGGCGTCGCGGGCCTGGGCGCGGCGGAGCGCGCCGCGTTCGCGGCGCTCGGCGACTCGGTCACGCCGATGGGCCGCAACGGGAGCCCGGAGGAGGTCGCGCGCGCCGTGCTCTTCCTCGCGTTCGACGCGACGTTCACCACCGGCGCGAAGCTCGCGATCGACGGCGGCCTCGGCCAGCGCCTCGGCGTGCCGGCGAAGGAGGGCGCATGACGCGCATCGCGATGCTGGGCCTCGGCGCGATGGGCAGCGAGCTCGCGCGCGTGCAGCTCGAGGGCGGCGCGTCGGTCGCGGTGTGGAACCGCACCCCGGGCAAGGCTCCGTCGCTGGACGCGCTCGGCGCCACGCGGGCCGCGACGCCCGACGACGCGATCCGTGACGCGGATCTCGTCGTCGTCTGCCTCTCGAACGACGACGCGACGCGCGCGGTGCTCGACCCGCTCGCGACGCGCCTGCGCGGCAAGACGCTCGTCAACCTCACGAACGGCACGCCCGCGCAGGCGCGTCGCATGGCGCGCTGGGCGAGCGACCACGACGTCCGCTACGTGGACGGCGGGATCATGGCGACACCCGAGATGATCGGCGCGCCGCACGCGCTCGTGCTCTACGCGGGCGACGCCGCCGCGTTCGAGCAGCATCGCGACGTGCTCGCGCGCTTCGGCGCGCCGCGCTTCGTCGGCGACGATCCCGGGCGCGCAGCGCTGCTCGATCTCGCGCTGCTCACCGGGATGTGCGGGCTCTTCGCGGGCGCGCTCCAGGCGATCGCGATGGCGCGCCACGGCGGCGTCGCGGCCGAGGAATTCGCGGGCCTCCTCGTGCCGTGGCTGCACGCGATGAACGGCCTCGTGCCGGCGATCGCGACGTCGGTCGACACCCGCCGGTTCGAGGGCGGCTCGAGCCTCGCGATGCAGGTCCTCGCGCTCGACAACCTGATCGAGGCGAGCCGCGAGTCCGGCACCGACACCACGCTCCTCACCACGATGCAGGGGTGGATGCGCGCGTGCGTCGACGCAGGCCACGGCGCGGACGATCTGGGGCGCCTGATCGACGTGATCCGCCCGGTTTCCTGAGCACGCGACGGGAACCATCGATCGCATCGATGGTTCCCGTCGAAAACCATCACTTCCGTCGAGACCCACCGGGCCCCAGAGTCGGCGCACCAAGGAGAGCTGGACATGAATCGCACTGCGCTCGCCCTCGCTTCGCTTCTCGCGCTCGCCGCGTGCGGCAGCGATCACACCGAAGGCGTCTCGACCGCCACCGTCGCCGAGCCCGCCGCCGCTGCCGCGCCCGCGGCCGAGCCCACGGCCGCTGCGCCCGCCGCGCGCGAGACCCTCCAGATCGATCGCGCGTCGTCGTCGGTCGGCTTCACCGGCGCGAAGATCACCGCGACCCACGACGGGTCGTTCTCGGACTTCGCCGGCACGATCGACCTGAACCCGGCGGACGTCACCGCGAGCGCGGTGCGCATCACCGTGCAGATGGCGTCGCTCAGCATCGAGCCCGCGCAGCTCTCCACGCACCTGCTCACGCCCGACTTCTTCGACGCGCCTCAGTTCCCGACCGCGACCTTCGAGTCGACGGCGGTGCGCGCCGGCGGCGAGGGCCAGGTGGGCGGTCAGCCCGCGACCCACACCGTCACGGGCAACCTCACGATGCGCGGCACGACGCGCGCGGTCTCGTTCCCCGCGATCGTCTCCGTCGAGCCGACGGGCGTGCGCGCGCAGAGCGAGTTCACCATCAACCGCCGCGACTTCGGCATCGTGTACCCGGGCATGCCCGACGACCTCATCCGCGACGAGGTCGTGATCCGCTTCGACGTGCGCGCTCCGCGCAGCGCGAGCTGATCGCCCACGATCCCCACGACGGAGGCCGCCCCACCTCGCGCGAGGTCGGGCGGCCTCGTCACGTCCGTCAGCACAGCGTCGTCGTCACCGCAGTGCCCAGTCGCGCACGAGCAGCGGCACCTCGCGCAGCGCGCCCTTGGTGCGCACCCACGGCCCCGCGGTGACCGGCGACACCGCGACCTCGTCGAACTCGCGCGCGAAGACGAGCGCGGCGCGCGTCGCGTGGAAGCCGTCGGTGACGATCAGCACGCGGCGCGCGTCGGTGAGGGCGCGCGCGAACCGCGCGTTCTCCGCGGTCGACGTCGAGCGCTCCTCGAGGATCATCGCGTCGTCGGGCACGCCGCGCTCGCGCAGGATCGCGGCGGCCGCGCGCGCTTCGCTCGGCGGATGCGACCCGACGCCCCCGGTCAGCACCACGAGCGGCGCGCGCCCGTCCAGCCACAGCGACGCCGCGCGACGGGCGCGGCGCGCGAGCACGCGCGAGGCGCGCCCGTCTTCGTTCACGCGGCACCCCAGCACGACGATCGCGTCGTAGGCGCCCTCGGGCGCGACGCGCGCGCCGCGCGCTTCGATCGCGACCGCGGCCGCGACCCACGCCGCGACCGCCGCGCCCACGAGCATCACGCTCCACCGCCGCAGCATCCACCGCCCAGCATGCCGACCCGTCGTGGCGCGATCGTGGCGATGCCGAGGAGAGTCATGCGCCGCTGCGCCGCGCACCCACCGGCGCGGCGTCGAACGCCGCGAGCACGTCGCGATCGACCGCGAGCTCGCCCGCGAGGAAGCGCTCGAGGTGCGGGAACGAGTCGCAGCCCCAGAACATCTCGCCGTCGACCAGCACCGTCGGCACGCCGAACACGCCCGCCGCGATCGCCTCGTCGGTCACGCGGCGCAGCGACGCTTTGACCTCCGACGACTCCGCGCGCGCGAGCGCGTCGTCGCCCAGCCCGACCTCGCGCGCGATCGCGGCGAGCGTCTCGGAATCCGCGAGGTCCTCACCGCGCGCCCACGCGCCCGCGAACAGCCGATCGATCAGCGCGCGCCGCGTCGCGCGATCCATCTCGATCGACGTGAGCCGCAGCGCGGTCAGCGAGCGGAACGGGATCGCGCGCGGCGCCGCGATCGGCACGTCCCACGCGCTCGCGATGCGCAGCACGTCGCGCACGAGGTAGCGCCGCTTCGCGTCGACCTCCGCGGGCCCGCGGGTGCCGTGCGCGCCGAGCAGCCCCGCGAAGAGCACCGGCACCGGCTCGACCTCGCGCCCGGCGCACGCCGCGACGCCGTGGATGCGCGACCACGCGAGGTACGCGTACGGGGAGAGGAAGTCGAAGAGGAATCGCATCGGTCTCGTGCCGATCTGCCATGCGATGCGTGTCGCCGTCACCTCCATTCCCGCGTCTCGGGTACGCTGCGGCGGGGAGCCGAGGAGAATGGATGCGTCGACGCGTTGATCTCGCCCTGGTGCTCTGCTTCGCCTTCTTCTTCTTCACCTTCGTCACGCCGGCCGCCGGGCAGTCGCTCGAGGCCACCGACCCCGTCGAGATCGAGCGCGCGATCACGGCGGCCGCGCGTCCCGGAGATCGCGCGCTCGCGACCCAGCTCGCCGCGCGCATCGACGCGGGGCTGCCCGCGCCGCTGCTCTCGCGCGCGATCGAGTCGCTCGTGCAGAACGGATCGCCGCCCGCGGTCTCGGCGCTGCTCACGCTCGCGCACCACCGGCGCGGCGCGGTGCGCGCGCAGGTCGCGCGCGGCCTCGTGCGATCGCGATCCGCCAACGCGCGCAGCGCGCTCGCCGATCTGCTCGACGACCCCGAGGCCGAGGTGCGCTCCGCCGCCGCCGTCGCGCTCGGCGAGGTCGGCGCGCAGGGCGTGATGGACACGGTCATGCTCGCCACGCTGCGCGGCGTGCCCGAGGCCGCGATCCTCTTCGGCACCCAGGCGAGCGCGCAGGACGTCGCGCGCTTCCTGCGCCGCCTCGACGCGACGGCGCTCGAGGCGAGCGCGCCCGCGCTGCGCATCCTGCTCGAGCGCGCGAACGTGCAGCGCCCCACGAAGCTCGCGATCGTGCAGCGCCTCGCCGCGCTCGAGGGCCCGCTCTCGGCGCGCGTGCTGCGCGAGGTCGGCGCGACGCTCCCCGAGAACGACCCGGTGCGACGCGCGATCGATCAGGCGCTCGCCACCGAGGACGCCGCGGCGCCGGAGGTGACCCAGTGAGGCGCGCGATCCTCGTGCTCGCGTGCGCGCTCGCCGCGTGCGGCGGCGGCGCGTTCGAGCCGCAGTACCCCGAGCGTCAGGAGCCGCACATGAGCGGCGTGATGCGCGAGCTCGCGCAGACGCCGCCGCGCACCGCCGATCCCGTGATCGTCGCGGTCACGACCTCGCCGCCCGGCCTGCTGTGCTGGGATCTGCGCGCGGGACGCGAGCGCTGGCGCGTGGAGACCGACGCGCGCTCGACGCCGATCGTCGCAGGCGAGCACGTCGTCACGACCGAGGCGGACGCTGTCGTCGTCCGCAGGCTCGCCGACGGCGGGCGCGTGCTCGCGCTCGACGAGGAGGATCTCCACCTCGTCGGCGCCGACGGCGAGGCCGGCACGCTCGTCGTCGCGCTCGCGCGCGGCGAAGGCGAGACCCCGCTCGGCTACGTCGTCGGCGTGCGCGACGGAGGCGTCGCGTGGTCGCACGAGCTCTCGCTCTCGGTGGGCAGCCCCGCGGTCGCGGGCGCGCTCGTGCTCGTCCCGTGGGGCCACCAGCGCCTCTCGATCCTCGACGCGACCACCGGCGTCGAGCGGCTCCGGCTGCGCATGGAGCACGGCGTGCTCGGCCACGCGATGCACGACGGCGGGCGCGTGATGGTCGGACAGCACCGCCTGTACCCGGTCACCGCCGAGCTCTTCGAAGACGAGCGCGCACAGCGCCGCGCCGGCATCGAGCCGCGCGGGCGTCCGCTGCCCGGACAGCCGCCGCTGCTGCCCGACGCGTACGAGCCGCGCATGAACGCGGAGAGCGCGCGCAACCGCGTGCGCCTCGCGTGGTCGCTCGCCGACGGAGAGCCCGCGTCGTTCGCCGACGACGCGCTCTACTTCGTGTTCTACCGGCTCGTGTTCGGGCTCGCGTCGGGCGAGGACGAGGTCCGGTGGGTGCACGATCGCGAGCACGACGTCGTCGGCGCCGACGCGGTGCCCGGTGGCATCGTCGTGCTCACCGACGACGGGCGCATCTCGTTGCTCGGCGCGCGCGACGGTCGCCCTCGCCTCGAGGCGAGCCTCGGCGTCCCGGTGCGCGCCGCCGACGTGCGCGCCGACGGGCTCGCGGTGCCCGACGCGAGCACCACCGCGCCGGCGGCGCCGCTGCGCGAGCAGCTGCACCAGATCGCGTCGCTCGACGACGTGCGCATCGGCGCGGGCCGCGCGTTCGCGATCCGCTTCCTCGCGCGCGATCCCAGCGCCGACGTCACCGCGCAGCTCGTCGCGCTGTGCGCCGATCGCACCGACACCTCCCAGGCGCGCACCGCGGCGTGCGAGCAGGTCGCGCAGCGCGCGCAGGGCGAGCAGCACGTGCTCGCGGCGCTGCGCGGCGGCGCGTCGTACCTCGAGCAGCGCCCCGCGCCGCCGATCGCGGCGCTCGCGCGCGCCGCGGGGACGATGCGCCTGCGCCAGGCGCTGCCGTACCTCGTCACCCACCTCGAAGATCCCGCGACGCCGGTCGACGAGCTGCCGGGGCTCTTCGAGGGGCTCGCCGCGCTCGGCGATCCCCGCGCGCTCCCGCCGATCGAGCGCTTCCTGCGCCTCTATCACGCGGACGCGACCGACGCGCGCATGATCGATGCGCTCGCCGCGGCGGCGCGCGCGATCCTCGCGCTCGCGCCCGCGCGGCTCGACTCGGTGCGCGGCCTCGCCGACGATCCGCTCGCGCCCGCGCCGGTGCGAGAGCGGCTCGCACACGCGCTCGTGCCGCCGACGCCCGAGCCCGCGCCGGCCGCGGCGACGCCGCCCCCGCGGCAGCCCGCGCCCGAGCCTCCGCCCGAGCCCGCCGCGGATCTCCCCGAGGCGATCACCACCGAGATGACCGACGCGGTGATGGCCCCGGTGCAGGCGCGCCTGCGCCGCTGCCTCGAGCGCGCCGAGGGCGACCCGCTCCCGTCCGCGCGCATCGCGCTGATGATCGACGAGCAGGGCGCGATCCAGACCGTCTCGGTCACCCCGCCCGAGCTCCAGCCGTGCGTCGAGCCGCTGGTCCGCCCGCGCACCTTCCCGCGCACGCGACGCGGCCGCG
This sequence comes from Sandaracinus amylolyticus, assembly GCF_000737325.1. Classification (NCBI taxonomy): domain Bacteria; kingdom Pseudomonadati; phylum Myxococcota; order Polyangiales; family Sandaracinaceae; genus Sandaracinus; species Sandaracinus amylolyticus. The sequence continues at coordinate 2,550,131 of NZ_CP011125.1, read as the reverse complement.
AGGTCGTGGTGCACACCGTCCGGCGCTGAGCCGATCGAGAATCCACCGCAGAGATCACAGAGAGCCGCAGAGAGCGCGCAGGACATCCTCCTGCACCATCTCTGCGGCCCTCCGCGGCCCTTTGCGGTGCATCCCCCCGAGTCTCAGCGCGTCGCGCCGATCACTCGATGGCGCAGCGAGGGCAGGCTCCCGCGCACCTTCTCGACCACGGTGGTGTCGATCCACGCCGTCGCGAAGCCCTCGCCCTCGCCGCACTCCGCGAGGATCGTGCCCCACGGATCGCAGATCAGCGCGTGGCCGTAGCTGCGGCGCTGCCCGAAGTGGTGCCCGGTCTGCGCGGCCGCGAGCACGTACGACTGCGCCTCGATCGCCCGCGCTCGCAGCAGCACGTGCCAGTGATCCTTGCCGGTCGTCAGCGTGAACGCCGCGGGCACCGCCAGCGCGATCGCGCCGCGATCGACGAGCCCGCGGTAGAGCTCGGGGAAGCGCACGTCGTAGCAGACGCTCAGTCCCAGCTTGCCGAACGGCGCGTCGGCGACGACCAGCTCCGAGCCCGGCTCGACCGTCGCGGACTCCTCGAGCTTCGTGCCGTCGGGCAGGTCGACGTCGAAGAGATGGATCTTGCGGTACACCGCGCGCACCGCGCCGTGCTCGTCGACGTGCACACACGCGTTGCGCACCTTGCCGGCGCTCGCGCCCTTCTCCCAGAACCCGCCGAGCACCAGCTGCGCGCCGCTGCGCTTCGCGAGCTCGCCCATCCGCGCCAGGATCGGACCGCCCGGGGTCGCAGCGCGGCCGGGGGTCGACAGGGGGGCGGAGCCCTCCGGGGAAGGCAGCTCCTCGGCGATCTCGAGCTTGCCGTTCTCGGGGCCGAGGTACGCGAAGCACTCGGGGATCACGACCAGCTTCGCGCCGTCCGCCGCCGCCTCGCCGACCAGACGCTCGACCGTGCGCAGGTTCGCCTCGACGTCGCCGGTCGACGTCATCTGCACCACACCGACCTTGGTCTTCATCACTCGTCCTCTTCGCCCAGCTCGTCGTCGTCGCCCTCGGCGCCCGCCCAGAGCTTGCGGATGCCGTGCGACTTCATCTTGTGGACGAGCGTGCGCAGCGGCATGCGCAGGATCTTCGCGGCCTGCGTCTGGTTGCCGCCCGCGCGGCGCAGCGCCTCGAGGATCAGCTCGGTCTCGTACTGGCGCACGCGGTCCTTGAAGTCCGCGTCCGCATCGTCGGCGCGCGCCGGCACCGAGACCCCGGGCGAGCTCGGCGGCGGCGCGCTCTCCACGTGCGTGATGCGCTCGCCGAGATCCTCGGCGCGGATCGCGTCGCCCGCGCACACCAGCGCGGCGCGCTCGATCACGTTGCGCAGCTCGCGCACGTTGCCCGGCCACGCGTAGCTGCGCAGCAGCGCGCGCGCCTGCGGGTCGAACGTGCGCACCGCGAGCCCGCTCGCCTTGCTCGCCTCCTCGAGGAAGAGCTCGGAGAGCACGTCGATCTCCTCGGGGCGCTCGCGCAGCGGCGGCACGCGCAGCGTCATCGCGTTGAGCCGGTACAGCAGATCGCGGCGGAAGGTGCCCGAGGCGACCATCTGCTCGAGGTCTCGGTGCGTCGCCGCGACCACGCGCACGTCGCACTCGATCTCCTGCACCGAGCCGACGCGGGTGACCCGCTTGGTCTCCAGCACGCGCAGCAGCGCGGCCTGCGCGGCGGCGCTGAGCTCGCCGACCTCGTCGAGCATCACGGTGCCGCCGTCCGCCTGCTCGAAGAGCCCCGGCGCGGCGCGCTCGGCGCCGGTGAACGCGCCCTTCTCGTGCCCGAAGAGCACGCTCTCGATCAGCGTCGCGGGGATCGCGCCGCAGTTGATCGAGCGCAGCGGGCGCGAGCGTCGCGGCGACTCCGCGTGGATCGCCCGCGCCACGACCTCCTTGCCCGCGCCGGTCTCGCCTTGGATCAGCACCGGGATCGACGAGCCCGCGATCTTGCGCACCAGCGCGTAGACCTCGCGCATCGCCGGCGACGCGACCACGACGCTGCGCGACGCGGCGTCGGGCTCCTGTCCGCTCGCGTGCCTCACCGCGCTCGACGGAGTCGCGGCGCGCGCCGCGTCGCGCGCGCGATCGAGCAGCTCCTGCGCCGAGCGCGCCTCGGGCCACGTCGCGATGCCGCACACCAGCGGCGGCTCGCCGAGCGCCGGCGTGACCAGCGACGACGCCACGCGATGCGCCTGCTCACGATCGGTCTCCGGCAGCATCGCGAGCACCGCGCCGGGCGCGTAGAGCGAGATCGTGTCGATCGGTCGCAGCGTCCCGCGGATGCGCGGCAGCCAGCGCGCCGCGTGCCCCGAGCCGACCGCGACCGCGCGCACCATGAGCAGCGCGAGCGGGCGACCGAACGTGCGCGCGCGCAGCACCTCGTCCTCGAGCCGCGCGAGGAACCGCTCGTGCGCGATCACGCCGCGCAGCAGCGCGTCGGCCGAGACCGTCACGTTCACCGACGCGGTCGCCGCGCCGAGCTGCACCGTCTCGCCGGGCGCGACCGAGACGCGCGTCGTGATGCGCTCGCCGCGCACGTGGGTGCCGTTCGTCGAGCCGAGATCCTCGATCCAGAGCTGCCCCTGCTGCCAGCCGATGCGCGCGTGCTGGCGCGAGAGCGAGAGGTCGTCGACGACGACGTCCGCGGGGAACGCGCGGCCGATCACGAGCGGGCGATCCGGCTCGAGCGGCACGACCTTCACGCCACCGTGCAGGTAGATCAGCAGCGACGCCTGGGCGCGCATCGGCACCGAGTGCGCGGACGCGTCGTGGTCGACGGTGGTCTTGTCCTCGGGGGTCGTCATCGCTCCTGGACGTCCGGCATACCGCGATGCGGGCGCGGCGGGAAGCCGCGTCGACGCCGCGCTCGTCCGCCGGTCGCACCCGTCGATCGCGCGTCGACGAGCCCCGCGTCGGCACCGCCGACCACATCCTCGTGTCGAGACGACCCACCCGTCGGCGCCGCGGACCGCGCCTCGTCGTCTCCGCGATCCACCCGTCCGACCTGACGACCGCGTCGTCGAGGCTCGAAGAGGCACCCGTCAGCTCGGACGGACGCATCTTCGAGATCCCACGATCCACCCGTCAGAGCTGACGGATGCATCCACGCACCTCGAAGGAGCACCCGTCCGCCGTGGCGGGCGCCTCCATGCGACTCGAAGGTGCACCCGTCAGCTCTGACGGACGCCTCTTCGAGACTCGAAGAGGCACCCGTCAGCTCGGACGGATGCCTCTTCGAGCCCTCATCGCCGGCTGTTCCGCGCTTCCGGGCGGACCACTGCGCCACAATGGCGCAGTCGTCTCAGCTGGCGGGCGCGGGCGCGGGCGGGTCGGTGTCGTCGTCGTCCTCGTCGGGCTCGTCCGCGATCGCGGTCCCCCCGCGCGTCAGCTCGGGATAGAGGCTCTCGATGAACGACGCCGGGAACGTCGCGCGCAGGCGGGCGTCCATCTGCTCGAGCCCCTCGCGCAGGTCGAACACGCCGCGCTCGACCGCGCTCTTGAGCGGGCGGCGCTGCGGCTCGACCTCGCGCTCGACGTGATCGAGCAGGCCGCGGATGCGCGTCGCCGCGGTGTCGAGACGATCGGCGAGCGCGCTCACCGGAGGCAGCGCGCCCGCGCCCGGCACCGACGACGGCAGGCTGCGCAGCATCGACGCGCCGTCGGCCGCGAGCTTCGCGGTGCGCGCGTGACCGGCGCGCAGCACGCGCGAGAGCGAGAGATCCCCGAACAGCGTGCTCCAGCCGCCGGGAAGGAAGCGCGCGAGGGTGTCGCGGTGGGGGCGGAGCGTCGCGTCGACCGCGCGCTGCGCCTCGTCCGCGACGTAGTTCGCGACGCGGAGGCTCGCGCGCGACTCGACGTGCGCGCCCGAGAGCCAGCGCCCGTACGCGGCGGTCGCGGTCTCGAGCGTGGTGAGCGTCGCGCCGAGGCGCGCCGACTCGGCGTCGAGCGCCGCGCGCTGGGCGTCGCTCAGGAGATCGTCGTGCGCGATGTGCGCGCGGAGGGTCGCGTGGATCTCGCGCCCCCATCGCAAGTGCCGCTGCCCCGATGCCTGCCTGGAGAGTCGTGCTGTCATGGCTGCCCCTGCCTTTCGGGCGCGACGCTCGCAAACGGCGGCAGCCGAGGCAAGACCGCGGACGGGGTCGTGGCGCCGGCCCTATGCTCCGGCGCGATGACCACGACCCACCAGCGCATCCTCCTCGCGTCTCGCCCGAAGGCCGAGGCGTCGACCGCGAACTTCGAGCTCGTCGAGGCACCGCTCGACGAGCACCTCGACGAAGGACAGGTGCTGGTGAAGCACCACTTCCTCTCGCTCGATCCCTACATGCGCGGCCGCATGAGCGACGCGAAGAGCTACGCGGCGCCCCAGCCGCTCGGCGAGGTGATGGTCGGCGGCACCGCCGGCGAGGTGCTCGCGTCGCGCGATCGACGCTTCGCGGCGGGCGACCTCGTGGTCGGCATGGGCGGCTGGCAGACCCACGCGAAGGTGAGCGCGAGCACGCTGCGCAAGGTGGACACGTCGCGGGTGCCGCTCTCGGCGTACCTCGGCGCGGTGGGCATGCCCGGGGTGACCGCGTGGTACGGGCTCACGCAGATCATCGCGCCGAAGCCGGGCGCGACGGTCGTGGTGAGCGCGGCGAGCGGCGCGGTGGGGAGCGTCGTGGGGCAGCTCGCGAAGGCGCGCGGGTGCCGCGCGGTGGGCATCGCGGGCGGCCCGGAGAAGTGCGGCTACGTGCGCGACGAGCTCGGCTTCGACGCGTGCGTCGACTACAAGGAGCACCGCGACCTGCAGTCGCTCTCGCGCGCGATCGCCGAGGCGTGCCCCGACGGAGTCGACGGGCTCTTCGAGAACGTCGGCGGGATGGTGATGGACGCGGTGATGGTGCGGACGAGCCCGTTCGCGCGCGTCGCGGTGTGCGGGATGATCGCGGGCTACGACGGACAGCCGATCCCGATGGCGTTCCCCCAGCTCATCCTGACGAACCGGCTGCGCGTGGAGGGCTTCATCGTGAGCGAGCACCCGGAGCACTGGCCCGCCGCGCTGAAGGAGCTCGGCGAGCTCGTCGCGACCGGGAAGCTGAAGTACCGGGAGACGATCGCGAAGGGCCTGTCGTCGGCGCCCGAGGCGTTCCTCGGCATGCTGAAGGGCAAGAACTTCGGCAAGCAGCTCGTGGATCTGCGGTGACGACGTTCCGGGGCACGCTCACCACGGCCGACGATCCGCGGCCGCACGCGGTCACGATCACGATCGAGGCGGGCGTGCTCCGGGCGGTGCGCGACGAGGCGAGACGATGGAGCGGCCCGAGGACGCGATCGGGCTGGCGTGGCTCTCGAGCCACCCCGACACCGCGCAGCGCATCGCGCAGGTGCACGAGCTGGCGCGCGGCGAGACCGCGATGCGCGTCCCGCTCGAGCACGATCTCGCGGCGGTGCAGCGCGCGCTCTGCCTCGGTCGATGACGCGGCGTCAGTCGATGAACGACAGCGTGCGTGCGTGCGCGCGCCAGCGGTCGATCCACAGCGTCGACTCCGACGACGGCGAGCGGCCCATCACGACGTACGCGCCGTGCTCGTCGCGCAGCGTCCAGGTCCACACCGTCATCGGGGTGGCCTCGATCGTCGCGTCGATCGTCATCTCGAACACGCCGGGCGCGACCGGCCCGCCGCGCATCGTGCCCTCGCGGACCTGATCGAGATCGCTCGCGCCGACGAGCCCGCCCACGAAGCGCCCGAGCTCGAGATCGGTCCACGGGCTGCCGTCGGCGTGCTGCTCGTCGGCGTCCCAGGGCACGAAGAGCCACACCAGCGCGGGCTGGGTGCGCGGCGGGACCAGCGCCGATCCCACGAGCGCGTACTCGAGCGCGCCGCCGGTCGAGGTCTCGCGCAGGGCCATGCCCTCGGGCGGCACCAGCGCGACGCTCATCTGCGCGAGCGCGTCGTACGTCGCGGCGGGGTCGACGCGCGCGCTGGACACGATGGCGTCGACCGCGCGCACGTCCGCCGCGGGGCCGAGCACCGACACGAGCGCGCCCGTGCCGCCGATCTCGATGCGCCGCGCGCGCATCACCATGCCGTTCGCGTCGCACGACCACAGCGTCTCGCCCTGCGACGAGCGCGACTCGCGGCAGCCGAGCGACGAGGTGCGCAGCGCCTGGCTCACGTCGTCGAGGTACGTCCGGGTGGCGAGCCCGGGCGGCGCGGCGTCGATCGAGATCGCGAGGCCGCACTCGTGCACCACGAAGGGCTCGCCGCGCACCATGACGAGCTCGTCGACGCGCGGCAGGCGCAGCGACACGCGCGTCCCGGGCACCTCGATCACCTCGGCGAGCGCCATCGCGCGGTCGAGCTGGCAGCTGCCGTCGGGCGCCGCCGAGGGCCGGTTCGCAACGCCGGCGCGCGCGGGGGTGGTTGGCTGCGAGGGGGTCGTCGAGGCGCAGCCGGCGAGCGCGAGCGCGACGCAAGCGAGGGTGGGACGCATGGTGGCGCTGCCCTAGCGCGCTGCGGGCGCGCGTCGAGCGCCGGTGGCGACGTCGCGCACAGCGTAGACTCGGGCCGCGCATGTCCGCGGTCGGGCGAAGGATCGATCGGTACGTCATCGAGGCAGAGCTCGACGCGGGCGGCTTCGGGCAGGTCTTCCGTGCGCGCCACGGCGTGACCGGGCGCGCGGTCGCGCTGAAGCTGCTGCACCCGTCGCGCGAGGCGTCGCTCGACGTGGTGGAGCGCTTCCTGCGCGAGGCGCGGATCCTGTCCGCGATCAGCTCGCCGCACGTGGTCCAGGTGCTCGACGCGGGCATCAGCGACGACCGGAAGATCTTCCTCGCGATGGAGCTGCTCGAGGGCGAGTCGCTCGCGAAGCGCATCCAGCGCGCCGGGCCGCTTCCGATGCGCGACGCGATCACGGTCGCGCGCCAGATGCTCGCGGGGCTCTCGGCGGCGCACGCAGCGGGCGTGGTGCACCGCGATCTGAAGCCCGGCAACGTGTTCCTCGCGCGCGGGCACGACGGCAGCGAGACCGCGAAGGTGCTCGACTTCGGGATCAGCAAGTCGCGAGCGCGCGGTGACGAGAGCGTGATCACGATGACCGGCGCGGTGCTCGGCACGCCGCACTACATGGCGCCCGAGCAGCTGCACGGCGCGCGCGACGTCGACGGGCGCGCCGACCTCTACGCGCTCGCGGTCTGCCTCTACGAGATGCTCTCGGGGCGACTGCCGTACAGCGCGACCACGATCGACGGGCTGATCGCGCAGCGCCTCAGCGAGCCGCCCACCCCGCTCGCGACGCACGCGCCGCACCTGCCGAGGGCGCTGCTCACGATCATCGACCGCGGGCTCGCGCGCGACCCCGACGCGCGCTTCCGGACGCCCGCGGAGCTCGACGCAGCGCTCACCACGCTCGAGATGGCGGCGCTGCCGCCGACCACGCCCCCGGCGATGCTCGCGCCGAGCCCGGTGTCGACGCGGCCGATCCCGGGCGCGTCGCCCTACGCGTCGCACCGGCCCGCGCCGTCGATCGGCGCGTCCGCGGTGATGATGCCCTCGCCGATCAGCGCGTCGGGCGCGCGCTCGGTCGGGCCGGCGCCCTCGCACGCGATCGCGGCGCCCGCCGCGCCGGCGCGCAACGGGCTGCTGCTCGTGATGCTCGGCGGCGCGCTGGTGGTGATCGTGCTGCTCGTGCTCGCGCTCGCGGGGGTCACGGCGGCGTTCGTGTGGTCGCGCTCGAGCGCACCGGCGCCGGTGGTCGTGACACCGGCACCGACGCCGGCGCCGCCCGCGGCGGTCGATCCGATCCCGGAGGATCCCGCGCGGTGGAACGTGCCGACCGCGACGCCCACGCCGGCGCCGGTCGCGGGGGCGACGCGCGTGTGGGTCGACGACGTGCTCGGCGACGTCGACGGCGCCGCGCTCGATCGCCTCGCGGCGCGCGCGACGCCCGCGCTCGAGCGGTGCCGGAGCGGGCAGGCGCAGGACGTCGTCGTGCAGATCTTCGTGAACCGCGGCGGCGACATCCCGATCGCCCAGGCGCACCCGGTGCGGCCGCACGGGGACGGCTCGACCGCGCGCTGCGTCGCGCGCGCGCTGCGCGACGCCGGCCCGCTCGATCACGAAGACAGCGACGGCATCGTGACGTTCGCGGCGCACGTCGCGCCGTGAGCGCTCACTTCGCGCGGTGGATCTGGAACCCCGCGAACGACTGGCTCACCGGCATCACCTCGAGGCGGTTCACGTTGAGGTGCGGCGGCAGGTTCGCGACCCACCAGATCGTCTCGGCGACGTCCTCGCCGGTGATCGGGCTCGTGCCCGCGTAGAGCGCGTCGGACGCGGCCTGGTCGCCGCTCGTGCGCACCAGCGTGAACTCCGTCTCCGCGAGGCCGGGCTCGATCGTGGTCACGCGCACGCCGGTGCCGTGCAGGTCGGAGCGGAGCCCGAGCGAGAGCTGCGAGACGAACGCCTTCGTCCCGCCGTAGACGTTGCCGCCGACGTACGGATACGTCGCCGCGACCGAGCTGACGTTCACGATCACGCCGCGACGCTCGATCAGCCTCGGCAAGAGGATGTGGGTCAGCGTCGCGAGCGCGGTCACGTTCGTGTCGATCATCTGCTTCCACTGCGCGAGATCGGCGCGCTGCGCGGGCGCGGTCCCGAGCGCGAGGCCGGCGTTGTTCACGAGCACGTCGACGTCGCGGAACCCGTCGGGCAGCGCGGCGATCGCGGCGCGCATCGCGCCCTCGTCGCGCACGTCGAACGCGCACGGGTGGACCCGCGACCCGCCGAGCGCGGCGACCAGCGCGTCGAGCCGCTCCGCGCGCCGTCCGCACGCGACGGCCCGCCAGCCCGCGCCCACGAAGCGCTCCACCGTCGCGCGCCCGAAGCCCGAGGTCGCGCCCGTCACCAGCACCGTCTTCGTCATGCGCGCAGTGTGATCCGCGCGGCGCGGGCGACGAGCGCTTTCGATCACGGCGCGCGCGGCGCCACCTCGACCGAGGCGCCGAGCGCGCGCAGCAGCTCGCCCGCCGCGCGCCGACCGCTCGCGATCGCGCCCTCGACCGTGCCGATCGACCCGCCCGCGACGTGCTCGCCCGCGACCACGATCGTTCCGTCGATCACGCCGCCCATCGCGTCCGCCGCGTCGATTCCGCCGGCGCGCACGAACGAGTACGCGCCCAGCGCGAAGGGATCGCCCGACCAGTCGTGCGCCCATACCCGCTCGACCAGCGCGCGCGCATCGCGCGCCGTCGTGCCGAGCATCCGCTGAAGCGCGACGATCGCGCGCGCCTCGAGCACGTCGAGCCCGCCCGCGAGGAGCGCCCGCGCCGCGGGCCCGCCGCGCCAGCCCACCACGAGCGGCGCGTCGAGCGGGTGCGGGGTCCACCACACCGGCAGCGCGTCGTCGTCGGTGAAGACGAACGTCGCGTCGGGATGCTGCACGAGCTCGCCGATCGGTCGCCGCAGCGCGAGCGTGACCCTCACCGCGTGCCCCGGCTCGATCGCGTCGAGCCCGCGTCTGACGCGCGGAGGCTCGGGATCGATCACCAGCGCGCGCGCTCGGAGCACGCCGATCGGCACCGCGATCACCGCGGCGCGCGCGCCGATCGGCGGGCCTCCGTCGAGCGCGACGCCGACCCGTCCGCGCGACCACGACACGCAGCGCACCTGCGCGCCGAGGCGCAGCGCGTCGCGACCGAGCGACGCGGCGAGCGTACGGACGATCGTGTCGTAGCCCGTCGCGGTGCGGGCCGGTGTCCCGCGCCCCTCGACCGCCTCGGCGCGCGCGATCGCGCGCTCGCTCGCGGTCGCGAGATCCGCGGCGTGGAAGCTCTCGACGTAGCGCCGCGCCTCGACGCGCGCGTCCTCGTCGACCTCGGCGCGATCGATGCCCTCGCCCACCGGCCCGTCGGGCACGCGCCGCGCATCGAGCGACGACATCACCCGCTGCACGCGACGCCAGTACGACGAGCCATCGGTGACGTGTCCGTCGTGCGCCCGGAGCGCTTGGCCGCGCACGTCGACGATCTCGGCGCCCGCACGTGCCGCGAGCGCGCGCGTCCCTGGCGCCTCGCCGTGCACCCACTCCGCGCCGAGCTCGATCGGCGCGCGCAGCGAGGGCTCGTGGTGCGTCCAGATGCGTCCACCGATCCGATCGCGCGCCTCGAGCACCAGGACGTGGCACCCCGCCTCGCGCAGCGTCTCGGCCGCTGCGAGGCCCGCCGCGCCTGCACCGATCACCACCACTTGGGCCGAGGTCACGGGTGGGACGCTCGCAAGCGCCGCGCCCGTCACGTTTCTTCACGTGCGACCGCGCCGAATCGCCCCAGACACTGGCGCGATGCGGATCTCACCGCGGCGGTTGATCGTGTTCCTCGGGGTCGTCGGCAGCGTGAGCGCGCTGCTCCACGGCTACGCGTGGCTGCGCCTGTTCCGCGATCCCGCGTGGGGCGCGCCGTGGGAGCTGCTCGGCGGCGTCGCGCTCGCGGTGCTCGGCGTGCTCGTGCCCGCCGCGATCCTCTCGGCGCGCACCGTGCGCCCGTCGATCGCGACCCCGCTCGCGTGGCTCGGGTACTCGTGGCTCGGCACGATCTTCTATCTCGACGTGCTGCTGCTCCCGATCGATCTCGCCCGCGTGCTGCTCGCGGCGGTCGATCCCGACGGCGCGCCGTTCCTCGGCGCACGCTGGGTCGCGGCGACCGCGACGGTCGGCGCGCTCTCGCTCGTCGCCGCGGGCATCGCGCGGGTGCGCCGCGGTCCCGTGCTGCGCGAGGTCGACGTGCCGATCGAGGGGCTTCCGGCAGCGCTCGAGGGGTTCCGCATCGTGCAGCTCAGCGACGTGCACGTCGGGCCCACGATCGATCGCGCGTTCGTCGAGCGCCTCGTCGCGCGCACCAACGCGCTCGCGCCGGACGTGATCGCGATCACCGGCGACCTCGTCGACGGCTCGGTCGCGGCGCTCGCGCGCGGGGTCGCGCCGCTCTCCGAGCTGCGCGCGCGCCACGGCGTGTTCTTCGTCACCGGCAACCACGAGTACTTCTCCGGCGCCGACGCGTGGGCGCGCCACGTCGCGACGCTCGGCGCGCGCGTGCTGCGCAACGAGCACGACGTGATCGATCACGACGGCGCCGCGCTGGTGGTCGCGGGGATCGACGACGTGATCGCGCCGCACTTCGGGGATCGCTCCGACGTGGAGCTCGCCCTCGAGGGCGCGCCCGAGGGCGTGCCGGTCGTGCTGCTCGCGCACCAGCCGCGGAGCATCGACGCCGCGGCGCGCGCCGGGGTCGCGCTGCAGCTCTCGGGACACACGCACGGCGGTCAGATGCAGCCGTTCGGGCTGCTCGTGAAGCTCGAGCAGCCGTTCCTCTCGGGCCTGCATCGCGTCGCGCGCACGTGGCTGTGGGTCAGCGAGGGCACCGGATATTGGGGCCCGCCCCTGCGCGTGGGCTCGCGATCGGAGATCAGCGTCGTGCGGCTCGTCGCCGCGCGCTGAGAGACCGCCTCCGCGGCCGAGCACTCCACCTGGCGATCATCGGCTCGGCCACGCCGCGCCCTTCCGTCCGCGTGCTCCGCACGCTCCCGTGCGGGCGCGCCGCAGCCGAGCACTCCACCTGGCGATCATCGGCTCGGCCACGCCGCGCCCTTCCGTCCGCGTGCTCCGCACGCTCCCGTGCGGGCGCGCCGCGGCCGAGCACTCCCGCTGGTCCGAGCGTTCGATCTCGATTGCGCCTTCGCACCGGCCCGCACCATCCTGTCCGTCCTCATGCGGCTCGAGCTCCCCGCCGAGATCGAAGCGGTCCGCGAACGCATCGAAGCCTCGATCGCCCCCTGCCTCTTCTTGAGCCCCGCCGAGGACGGCGAGCTCACACGCACCCGGCTCGGCGGTGCGCCGCTGCTCCCGCCGGGCGTCGCGTGGCCGCGCTCGGATCGCGGGCCGCTGAGCTTCGTGGGCCAGCTCGACTTCCGCGAGCTGCAGCACGCCGCGCAGAAGTGCGCGGCGGTGCGCGAGCTCGACGTCGCGCTGCCGACCGACGGCGTGCTCTCGCTCTTCTACGACGTCGAGGAGCAGCCCTGGGGCTACGACCCCGCGCACGCGTCGGGCTTCGCGCTCGTCTACGCGCCCGATCCGGCGCGCGCCGTCGACGTCGAGCCGCCCGAGGGCGCGATCCCGTTCGACGAGGAGCCCCTGGTCGCAGGCGCAGGGCTCACGCTGCCGTGGCCCGACGATCGCGCGTACGCGTCGCTCGAGATCACCGGCGAGGCGGCGGAGCGCACGTACCGCGACTACGTCGAGCGCTTCTCGCTCGCGCAGGGTCGCGGCATCCCGGCGCTGCGCCAGCAGGTCGGCGGTCACGCGCAGTGGCTTCAGCGCGACGGGCGCATCACCGCGGAGCTCGCGTCGAGCGGCGTGCACGCGGGCGGCGATCCGCGCACGTGGCGCAGCGCGGATCTCCGGCGCGCCGAGTCCGAGGCGCAGAGCTGGCGACTCCTGTGGCAGCTGAAGCCCGAGGACGACCGCTTCACGTGGGTCGATCTCGGGACGCTCTACGTGCTGATCCGCGACGAGGACCTGCGCGCGCAGCGCTTCGAGCGCGCGTGGGTGGTCTTCCAGAGCGGGTAGTCGACGCGCGGCGCGGCGCGATCTTCGTCGGGAAGGCTCCGGTGGACGGCGGGAGGGGGCGGGTCCGGCGGCCGAGGTGCTCCGGGCTGCTGTTCGATCGTGGTTCGGTGGTTGGGAGGCGGCGGGCGCGTCGCGACACGCGCTCTGCGCGTCGTCGCGACGACTGCGATCAGTCTGTGGTCGGCCTCGGCGGCCCCCGTCGCACGAGGCCGCCGGACCCGCCCCCTCCCGCCCGGCACGGCGGTTCTGCCGTCTCGATCGACCGGGTGAGGAATGGCTCGCGCCCGGTCCGCGCTTCGCCGCGGCCCCGACGCTCGCGTGTCGGGCTCTGCTGCGCATTCGCGTCGACCGGGCAGGCCGGCTGCCTGCACGAGCTCGTCACGCCCGAGTTCCTGATCGGAGCTCCTCTTGATCCCGCTCGTGAATGGCCTCGATCTCCTCGGGCGTCAGGAACCGCGCGCGGAGCTCTTCGACCGACGGCGCTCCCGGGCGCTCGAAGAAGATCTGGCCGAGCCGTGCGATCCAGGCGTCCAACTCCGGGTCCGAGTAGCGGAACTCGTCGAAGGAGAAGCACATCCACTCGTGGAAATGGCGAGCGGCATACTCCTCGGGCGTCTGCTCACGATAGGGAAACAGCTCCCGTGCTTGCTCCTCGCGACCCGCGTGGGCCAGGGGCCGAGCCGAGTCCTCACTCATCCGTGGAGACGTAGCAGCCCGTCCTTCCGACGGCTGCGAGTCCAACGCCTTCGCCCGGTCTCGTGGAGCCCGAGCCCGCAGCCGGCCCCGACCCGCATCCCGGACCCGTGCGCTACGCTGCGCGGCGGGAGGGCAACGACATGCCGCGCAAGCTGGGGTCCGACGAATCGCTCGACTCGCTCGAGGACGAGATCCTCTTCACCCGTGCCGCGCTCGAAGCGGACGAGGACGCCGCCGATCTGCTCACACGGAGCGACGATTGGCTCTCGCTCGTCGACGCCGCGCGCGCCCGCGATCGCTCGGCGCGCATCGCCGAGGCGAGCGCCAGCGCGCTGCGCGCCGTCGCGAACGGGCGCCTCGACGACGCGTGCGCCGACTTCGGCCGTCGGCTCGCGCTCGAAGCGCCGCGGTCCTCGGCGCGCTGGACGCGCTTCTTCGACACCGCGCCGAGCGCGTGGGTCGCGCGCGCGCTCTCGCGGCAGGTCGCGAGCGTGAAGGCGTGGCTCACGATCTCCGGCGACGCGCTCCTCGACGCGCATCGCGCGCCGCTCGCGCGCTGGTCCGACGCCGCGCAGGCGGCGCTCGATCGCACCGCCGCCAGCGCGCAGGTCCGCGGCGCGGCGCGGGTCGGCCGCGAGGAGCTCGCGCTGGACCTCACGCGCGAGCGCGACGGGCTGCACGCCGCGCTCGTGGCACGCGCTGCCGAGCGAGGGCTGCCGCGCGACTGGCCTGCGCGCTTCTTCCGCATCGAGGATCGCCGCCGTCGCCGGGCCGACGAGGATCCGGCGCCCGCGCCGGCGTGAGGCTCGCGCGTCGCGCGCACGGCTCGCGCCGTCGCGGAGCGCCACGTGAGGCTCGTGCAGCGCTCCGCGCACGTGCGAGGAGCGCCGCTCGACCCTCGGGTGGCGCTCCGCGCACGTCCGAGGAGCGCCGGTCGAGCCTCGCGTGGCGCGCCGCGCACGTCCGGGGAGCCCCGGTCGAGCCTCGTGTGGCGCGCCCCGCACGTCCGGGGAGCGCCGGTCGAGCCTCGGGTGGCGCTCCGCGCACGTCCGAGGAGCCCCGGTCGAGCCTCGTGTGGCGCTCCGCGGCGTCGGCGCCCACGGCGCGCCCCCACCGCGAGCGGCCCGCTCGACGAGACCCAACCGAAACAGCTGCGAGCGCGCGCCAGCGCGCCCTTGCGCGAGCGTGCACACCGAAGCCGCACGGTGAAGAGGCGGAACCGCGATCAGCCCGCCGGGCGACCGGCGCGCAGCCACACGAACGAGACCGGCACGCCCGCGGCGATCACCACGGCGGCGATGACGCTCGAGCCGTCGAGCCCCGTCGCGGCGCCGGCCATCACGCACGCTGCGCCGACCAGGAACACGATCGCGGGCAGCGGGTGGAGCGGGACGCGGAACGGGCGCGGCAGGTCCGGCTCCTTCGCGCGCATCCGGAAGAGGCCGAGCACCGCCAGCGCGTAGAACGGGAAGTAGCCGACGACGAACGCGTTCGTCAGCTGCTCGAACGAGCGCGAGCTCACGTAGGCCGCGCCGAGGATCGCGCCGACCACGATCGCGTTCGCGGGGACGCCGGTGCGCGCCCACACGCGACCGAGCCACTCGACGAACACGCCGTCGGTCGCCATCGGGACGAAGGTGCGCGAGTTGGTGAGCAGCGACGCCATGCACCCGCCGACGCACGAGACGAGCACGAGCGACGCGAGCAGCGCGCGCCCGGCGGCGCCCAGCGTGAGCGTCGCGAGGTGCGCCGCGGCCATGCCGCTGCCGTCGGTCGACCGTCGCAGACCTTCGACGCCGAGCACGCGCGCATAGCCGAGGTTCGCGAGCAGGTACGCGACGCCCACCGCGAGCGTCCCGAGGACGAGCGCCCGCGGGAGCGTGCGCGACGGGTCGCGGGTCTCGCCGGCGAGGCTCGAGAGATCGGCCCACCCGTCGTAGGCCCACATCGCGGCGACGAGCGCGGCGAACACGCCCGCGGCGGTCGGCGCGGACGCGAACGCGGGCGGGTCGGCGGGCACCGGCACCTCGGCGCCCGCGACCAGCGGCGCGAGCAGACCGAGCACCGCCAGCAGCAGCACGCCCGCGTACTTCACGGTCGTGATCAGCGCCTGCTGCACCGCGGACGCGCGCACGCCGAGCACGTTCGCGGCCGGCCGCGCACGCGGCGATGACGATCATCGCGACGACCGCGTCGCGCGCACGGTCCTGCTCCCACCCTGCGAGCGCGGCGATCGACTCCGCCGCGAGGAGCGCGAAGCTGCCGACCGCGCTCGGCAGGAGCAGCGTCATCTTCGCCCAGCCGTAGAGGAACGCGAGGCGCGGGCCCCACGCGCGCCGCAGGTACTCGTAGATGCCGCCGGTGCGCGGCATCGACGCCGAGAGCTCGGCGAAGCAGAGCGCGCCCGCGAGCGCGACCGCCGCGCCGAGCGCCCACACGAGCAGCGCGGCCTCGATCGAGCCCGCCTGCTGCACGACCTCCGCGGGCTTCCTGAAGATGCCGGTGCCGATCGTGGCGTTGATCACGATCGCGGCCGCGGCGAGCGTGCCGATCTCGCGGCGGAGGGAGGACTCACCAGCCATTCCGAGCGCAGCCTATCGCGAGCGAGCAGCGTCGTGATCGCGATCGAGTAGGATGCGCGCCCATGAGCGGACGCGGCGTGCTCTTCGCGGTCGACGACGACACCCTCGCGCGCCTGGGCGACGCGAGCTCGGACGCCGAGGTGCGCGCCATCGTGAGCGAGCTCGAGGAGCGCTGGGATCCAGCGACGACGTGCGAGCTCGACAAGGCGTGGGACGCAATCCACCGCGCGCTCACCGACGGTCGTCTCTCGTTCGGCAACGGCGCGCCGCCGCTCTCGTGGACGATCCTCGGAGGCCGCCGCCTGCACGACGGCGACGAGCTCATCGTGACGGTGAAGGCGCCCGATCAGGTGCAGCGCATCGCGCGGGCGCTCGGGGGCTGGGATCGCGCGAAGCTGCGCGCCGCGTACTACCGGATCCCGAAGCAGGACTACGGCGATCTCGACGAAGAAGATCTCGAGTACGTGTGGGCGTACTTCTCGAAGATGCTGGAGCTCTGGAAAGACGCCGCGCGCGAAGAGCGCGGCGTCGTGTTCAGCGTGGAGCCGTGACGACGCGCGGCAGCGCGAGCTCGACGCTCGTGCCGATGCCTTCCTCGCTCTCGATGCGCGCGCGACCGCCGTGCGCCTGGGCCACGCGCGCGACGTACGCGAGACCGAGCCCCGAGCCGGTCGCCTTGGTCGTGTAGAAGTCGTCGAACGCGCGCTCGCGGGTGCGCGCGTCCATGCCCGGTCCGTCGTCCTCGACGCGCAGCACGATCTCGCGCTCGCCGCCCTCGACGACGATCGTCACGCGCCCGCGCTCTCGTCCTGCGGCGACCAGCGCCTCGCGCGCGTTGCGCACGAGGTTCTCGAGCGCGGCGCGCAGGAGGTCCTGATCGGCCTGGGTCACGCCGACCTCGCCGCGCACGTCGCACGCGACCTCGATGCCCTCCCCGCGCGCGGCGGCGCGCTGCGCGGTCGCGATCTCCTGCGCGAGACGCTCGAGCGCGACCGGCGCGAGCACCGCCTCGACGCGCCCGAGCCGCTGGTACTCGTCGACCACGCGCCCGAGGCGCTCGGCCTGCTCGAGGATCAGCGAGACGAACGCGTCCTGCTCGTCGATCGAGCGGCCCTGCCGCCGCTCTTCCGCGAGGAACTGCGCGGCGCCCTTGATCGCGGCGAGCGGGTTCTTGAGGTCGTGCGCCATCTGGGCGGAGAGGCGGCCCATCGTCGCGAGGTGACGCGTCCGCTCGCGCTCCTCGGTCAGCGTGGAGACCAGCGGGCGCAGCGCGGCGAGCAGCGCGAGCGTGACCGCGACGGCGCCGAGCACCATCAGCGTCGTCTGATCGCCGAGCCACTCGAGCACGATGAGGTGCCCGAGGATCGCCAGGCCCGCGAGCGCGATCGCGTTGACGATCGCGAGGCCCGTGATGCGCTCGATGACGCGCGCGCGCAGCGCGAGCGCGCCGAGCAGGAGCACGCCGATCAGGAGCCCGACGGCGGCGACGCGCGGCGCGACGGCGCCCGCGATCGCCGCGAGGTCCGAGGTGACGCCGCCGACGCCGAGCACGAACGCGACCGCGAAGAGCTGGGTGCGCGCGCGCTCCTCGGGGCCGGCGCGCCGCGCGTGCTGCGCGAGCAGGAACGGCACCACGCCGAAGGTCGGCAGCATCCCGCCGAGCATCGCGAGCGCCCACGCGTCGCTCCCTGCGAACCACGCGAGCGAGGGCACGACGATGGCGGAGACGCAGACGAGCGCGAGGCCGACGAAGTACGTGGTCGCGACGACGAGCGGGACGCGGAGGGCGCGCCGCTTCCCGACGAACGCCGCGACGAGATAGAGCGTCGGAGGCGCGACCAGCGCGGCCGCGCCGGCGTCGAGGAAGTCCCAGACGGGATCGTCGGTGAAGTTCCGCGCGACCTCGAGGACGTCGTAGACGAAGAGCGTGATGCACAGGAACGCGAGCGGCGGCGCGAGCGGGCTGCGCGCGCCGCGCACGAGGCACAGCACGCCCAGCGCGAGGAAGAGCGCGCCCGCCGCGCTGCTGACCCATTGCTCGAGCCCCATCGCGCGCATCATCGCGCGATGCGCGGGCGGCGACGAGGAGGAGATCAGAACGCGCCGTCGTCGGCGATCGGCACGCCGTCGATCAGCTCGTGGCGAGCGCGCGGCGCGGCGCGCGCTCGCGCGCGAGGCGTGGACGACGGTGCGGACCGTACCTCGCGAGCCGGCGCTGCCGTCGCGGGGACGACTTCGAGCGTCGACGCGGCGCGCACCTCGACCGGCGGAGGCACGACCTCGATCGCCGGCGCTGGCGCGACCTCGGCCGCCGGCGGCGGCGCAGCGGCCGCAGGCACCGGGACCATCGGCGCAGGCGACGCGACGCCCTCGGGCTCCGCGGACGTCATCCCGAGCGCGGCCGCGATCGCCGCCGCGATCACCACCACCGCGCCGGTCGCGACCCAGCGCATCGCGCTGCGGGGCGCCGCGACGCGCGCCGGCGTCGATGCCGCGTCCACGGCATCGGCGCGCCGCTTCGCGGACGACGCGGTGGGCGCCTCGGCGAACGTCACCTGGATCGCGGGGACCACGCCCGCCGGCGCGATCGGCCGCGGGATCGGCCCGTCGTAGGCGACGCGCACCGTCTCCGCGAGACCGCTCGCGTCGACCAGCGCGGCGCGCGGCGCGGCCTCGACGAGCGCCTGCCTCAGCTCGAGCGCGCTCGCGTACCGCTCGCGCGCGTCGTTCGCGAGCGCCTTCGCCACCACGCGCTCGAGCGCGGGATCGATCCCCGGCGCGAGCTCGCCGAGCCGCGGCGTCTCGGGCCCGCGGATCAGCTCGCGCAGGACGTCGACGTCGCCGCGCTCGCCGAAGAAGCGACGCGCCGCGAGCATCTCCCAGAGCACGATGCCGAGCGCGAACACGTCGGTGCGGCGATCGACGCGCTCTCCGCGCGCCTGCTCGGGCGACATGTAGCGCGTCTTGCCCTTGAGGACGCCGCTCTCCGTCTCCTGCGCGCGCCCGCGTGCCTTCGCGATGCCGAAGTCGATCAGCTTCACGTGGCCCTGCTCGGTCACGAGCACGTTCGACGGGCTCACGTCGCGATGCACGAGATCGAGCGGCTCGCCGTCGTCGCCGCGCGTCTCGTGCGCCGCGTGCAGACCCTCCGCGACCGCGATCGCGATGCGCACCGCGACGTCGGGCTCGATCCAGCGCCCGGCGCGTCGCAGTCGATCGAGGATCTGCGAGAGCGACGCGCCGTGCACGTACTCCATCACGAGGAAGTAGCGGCCGCGCTCTTCGCCGAGCTCCTCCACGTGCACCACGTTGGGGTGGACGATGCGCGCGGAGAGGCGCGCCTCGTCGACGAACATCCGGCGGAACGACTCGTCCTCCGCGAGGTGCGGGTGCACGAGCTTGATCGCGACGTCGCGCGCGAAGCCCGCCGGACCGACGCGACGCGCGAGGTAGAGCGCCGCCATCCCGCCCGAGCGCAGGTGCGTGACGATCTCGTAGTGCGCGACCCGATCCCCCGGCTGGAGCACGGAGCCAGCCTACAACGCGGAGCGCACGGTCGCAGCGCGATCACGCGCCGGCCCCGCGCGCTGCCACCACGATGCGCCATGCGTCGCTCACCTCCGTCGCGATGCCGGCAGCAACGCGCGTGCCTCGCGCCGGGGGCGCACGACGCGCGCGACGCACGTGGGCGGCCCACTGGGCGTCGCGCCCGTGACCCTTTCTGGCTCGAATGACGCACACTCCTCGTTCGGAACCGATGGGCTGGGACGAGGACCGCACCGATCAGAGCAGTCGACGCGCGCCCGCGGCGCGTCCTCTCGTGGCCACGCTGGTCGTGCTGCACGGCCCTCGCGGCGTCGCCGAGCCCCGAACGGTCGTGCTGTCGCCGGGCGAGACGACGATCGGACGCGCGGCGGCGCCGCGCACGATCCAGCTCGAGGACGCGCGCGTCTCGCGGCGGCACGCGCTCGTCGAGGTCTCGCCGCGCGGCGCGGTGCTGCGCGACATGGCGAGCTCGCACGGGACGTTCGTGGGCAGCGCGCGGATCGAGACGCCGCGCGTGCTCGCCGACGGCGACGTGATCCGCACCGGCGACTCGTTCCTGCTCTTCCGCGTGCGCCCGCTCGACGCGCCCGACGCGCCGATCGCGGGGCTCTCCGGGAGCGCGCCCGCGATCGCGCAGCTGCGCTCGAAGATCGCGCTGGTCGCGCCGACCGACGTCAACGTGCTGGTCATCGGCGAGAGCGGCACGGGCAAG
The DNA here is from genome assembly GCF_000737325.1 of Sandaracinus amylolyticus. Classification (NCBI taxonomy): domain Bacteria; kingdom Pseudomonadati; phylum Myxococcota; order Polyangiales; family Sandaracinaceae; genus Sandaracinus; species Sandaracinus amylolyticus. The sequence goes on along the minus strand of NZ_CP011125.1, from coordinate 2,529,963 downwards.
GAGCTCGTCGCGCAGGCGATCCACGAGATGAGCGCGCGGCGCGGGCGCTTCGTCGCGGTGAACACGAGCGCGATCCCCGAGTCGCTCGCGGAGAGCCACCTGTTCGGCCACGCGGCGGGCGCGTTCACCGGCGCGAAGACGTCGCACCCCGGCTACTTCGAGCAGGCCGCGGGCGGCACGTTGTTCCTCGACGAGATCGGCGAGATGCCGCTGCCGCTCCAGGCGAAGCTGCTGCGCGTCATCGAGGAGCGCGCGGTGGTGCCGGTCGGGGCGACCCAGCCGCGCGCGGTCGACGTGCGCATCGTCGCTGCGACGCACCGCTCGCTCGAAAGCGCGGTCGAGCGCGGCACGTTCCGCGGCGATCTCTTCGCGCGCCTGTCCGACGTGCTGCTGCGCACGCCGGCGCTGCGCGAGCGACGCGAGGACGTGCTCCCGCTGCTCGCGCGCACGCTCGGTCCGCACGCGCCGCCGCTCGATCCCGATCTCGTCGAGGCACTCCTCCTCCACGGCTGGCCGTACAACGTGCGCGAGCTGATCAAGATCGCGACCGAGCTGCGCGTGCTCGGCGCGGGGAGCGCGACGCTCGACCTCTCGATGATCGCGTCGCGCCTCGGGCGCCGCGTCGACACCGGGCCGCTGCTCGCGCCGAGCGCGATCGACGAGCCCACGCAGGTCACGGCGAAGGCCGACACGCGCCCGCCGCCGCGCGAGCCCGAGCCCGAGCCGCGCGACGCGCCCTCGCCGGAGGTCGTCTCGGCGCTCTATCGCGAGCACGAGGGCAACATCTCGCGCATCGCCCGCGCGCTCGGCCGGTCACGCCGTCAGGTGCATCGCTACCTCGAGGCAGCGGGGCTGCGGAAGAAGGGCGACCCCGACGACGAGACCTGAAAGATCCTTCGGGTCCTCCGCGGCACGCCTTGCAGCGACGTCGCGCGCGGCGGACGATGCGCGACCGTGAGCAAAGCACGCGTCCTGGTGGTCGACGACGATCGCGCCGTCGGTCTGGTCCTCGCCTCGTTGCTCAAGCAAGCAGGCTACGAGTCGCACCACGTCGCGAGCGGCGAGGACGCGCTCGCGGCGCTCGCCTCGCGCGCGATCGACGTCGTGATCTCCGACGTGCGCATGCCGGGGATGGACGGGATGGAGCTGCTCGGCGAGGTGAAGCAGCGCACGCCCGACGTGCCGGTGCTGCTGCTCACCGCGCACGGATCGGTGCCGCTCGCGGTGGAGGCGATGAAGGCGGGCGCGGCCGAGTTCCTGCTCAAGCCCTTCGATCGCGACGAGGTGCTCTTCACGGTCGAGAAGGCGCTCGCGACGAACGCGCGCGTCGCCGCGCGTCCGCCCGATGCCCCGGTGCGCGGCGAGGGCCAGGTGCTCGGCGACTCCGACGCGATGCGCGAGACGATCGCGCGCCTCAAGAAGGCCGCGCCGACCGTCGCGACCGTGCTGCTGCGCGGCGAGAGCGGCACCGGCAAGGAGGTCGCGGCGCGCACACTGCACGGCTGGTCGCCGCGCCACGCGGGCCCCTTCGTCGCGGTGCACTGCGCGGCGCTGCCCGACAACCTGCTCGAGAGCGAGCTCTTCGGGTACGAGAAGGGCGCGTTCACCGGCGCGACGCAGCGCAAGCCGGGGCGCGTCGAGCTCGCGCAGGGCGGCACGCTCTTCCTCGACGAGATCGGCGACATCAGCCCCGCGGTGCAGGTGAAGCTGCTGCGCCTCCTGCAGGAGAAGGAGTTCCAGCGGCTCGGCGGCACGAGCGCCGAGAAGGTCGACGTGCGCTTCGTCGCGGCGACGCATCGCGACCTCGAGGCGATGGTCGAGGACGGCACGTTCCGCGAGGACCTCTTCTATCGACTGAACGTGGTGCCGGTGTGGATGCCGCCGCTGCGCGAGCGCGGTGACGACGTCGCGCTGCTCGCGAATCGCTTCTGCGCGGAGCTCGCGGATCAGAACGGGCGCGCCGGTCTTCGCTTCGCGGCGGACGGGATCGCGGCGCTGCGCGCGCACGACTGGCCGGGCAACGTGCGCGAGCTGCAGAACCTCGTCGAGCGTCTCGTGGTGTTCGCCGAGGGCGACGCGATCCGCGCGAGCGACGTCGAGCGCGAGCTCGGCGCGCGCAGCGCGCGCAACGGGCGTCCCTCGGGCAGCCCGGCCCCGATCGACGCGGGCACGCTCGACGCGCACCGCGTCGAGGCCGAGAAGGGCGCGATCCGCGACGCGCTGGCGCGCGCGCAGGGCAATCGGACCCAGGCCGCGCGCCTCCTCGGGATCAGCCGGCGCACCCTCTACAACAAGCTCGCGGAGCTCGGCCTCGAGTGACGCGGAGCTGCGCTCGAGCGGCTCCGATCATCGAGCATCGAAGATGCTCGAACGAGAGAAGGAGCTGAGATCGTGGCCTGAGCGCGACGGCTACGACGTTCGAGCATCGAAGATGCTCGATCCAAAGTCGCAGCAGACGCGCTCAGTCCACGATCTCAGCGCATTCGGCGCAGCTGGAACTCGGTGCAGCCCGGGCCGTCGACGCGGCCGCGCATCACGCCCTGCGCGACGTCGAACGTCCCGCTCATCGCGACCATCACGTAGCCGCGCGGCTGCTGCACCCAGCGCTCGGGCACGAGCTGGACGACCTCCGAGGTCGCCGAGAGCAGGCCCGTCATCGTGTAGCTGCCGCTCGGCACGTCGGGGTTCTCGGGCACCGCGTAGAACGAGAACGTCGCGGACACCCGATCGGCGCCGACCGGCCGCACCGTGAGCGTGAGCCCGGTGACGCCCTGCGCGCAGACGTAGCGACCTTGCCAGACCGACTCGTTCGGCGGCAGCGTCGGTCCCTTCGCGAGCGCCAGCGCGGGAACGAGCACGAACGTCACGACCACGAGCGCAGCGGCGAGTGCTCTCATGCCGATCGTTGGTATCACGACTCGCGTCGTAGCAGCTCGCGCTTGCGCTCGACGCCCCAGCGGTAGCCCGAGAGCTCACCGTCGCGGCGCACCACGCGATGACACGGGATCGCGACCGCGAGCGGGTTCGCGGCGCACGCGCCCGCGACGGCACGCGCGGCGTCGGGCATCCCGATCGCACGCGCGACGTCGGCGTAGCTCGCGGTCGTGCCCACCGGGATCGCGCGCAGCGCGGCCCACACGCGCTGCTGGAACGCGGTGCCGCGTACGTCGAGCGGCAGATCGAGCCCGACGCGCGGCGCCTCGACGAGGCCGACCACGCGCGCGACCCACGCGTCGAACTCGCGCTCACCGGCCTCGAACGTCGCGTGCGGGAAGCGCTCCTGCAGCTCCGCCGCGAGCGCGTCGGGATCGTCGCCGAGCAGGATGCTGCACACGCCGACGTCGGTCGCCGCGACGAGGATCGCGCCGAGCGAGCACGCGCCGATCGCGAAGCGGATCGTCAGCGAGCGCGCGCCCTCGCGGAACGCGCTCGGCACCATCCCGAGCATCGCGTCGCTGTGCTCGTAGAAGCGCCCGCTCGAGCGGAACCCCGCGGCGTACATCGCGCTCGTCACCGACGCGCCGCGCGCGAGCTCGCTGCGCACGCGCTCGGCGCGACGTGCGCGCGCGTACGCCTTGGGCGTCACTCCGGTGATCGACTTGAACACGCGCTGGAAGTGGAAGCGGCTCATCCCGGCGGAGGCCGCGAGCGCATCGAGGTCGTGCTCGCGATCCGCGTCGTCGAGCACGCGACAGATCTCCGCGATGCGCGCGGCCTGGCGTTCCGCGGGCGAAGCCTCGCCAGGACGACATCGCCGGCACGCGCGGAACCCCGCGCGCTCTGCCTCCGACGCGCCGCGATGGAACTCGACGTTCTCGCGCCGCGCGAGCCGCGACGCGCACGAAGGGCGGCAGTACACGCCGGTCGTGCGCACCGCGTAGACGAACGTTCCGTCGGCCGCGCGATCTCGCGCGACCACCGCAGCCCAGCGCGCATCGTCCTCGGTGCCCATCACGACAGCATCCATGACGTGACTCTGCGGCTCGCCCGCGTCGAACGGCACTCCGGATCTTGCTCGAGAATTTCCGGACCGCTGAGGAGAGCAGGAGGAGAAGGAACACCACGTCGAAGCGTCTTCCCGTCGACCCACCGCGCGACGAAGCGCCTCGACCAGGAGTTCCTATTCCCGCGCGGCTCGCAACGTCGAGTCGCAAGCGGGCACGGCACCGTGGTCTGCCTTCTCCTCCTGCTCTCCTCGAAAATTGCTCGGCAACATCCGGAGCGCGCCCCACGAAGCGCCTCTCCAGATTGGCTCCCACGCGACGAGGCGAATCGATCCCTCGCGCGCACCAGGAGTCGTCATGTCCGCACTGTTCCAGAAGGTCGCCATCGTCACCGGCGCGAGCTCCGGCATCGGCCGCGCAGCCGCGAAGCTCTTCGCGCGCGAAGGCGCGAAGCTCGTCGTCACCGCGCGGCGCGCGCACGAGCTCGAGACGCTCGTCGCCGAGATCCGCGACGCGGGCGGCGAGGCGATCGCGTTGCCCGGAGACGTCACCGACGAGCGCCACGCCCGCGCCCTCGTCGAGCTCGCGGTCGATCGCTTCGGCGGGCTCGACGTCGCGTTCGACAACGCCGGCGCGAGCGGCGCGCTCGGGCCCACGAGCGAGATCTCGCTCGACGGATGGAAGCGCACGATCGACACGAACCTGACCAGCGCGTTCCTCCTCGCGAAGCACCAGGCGCCTGCATTGGTCGCGCGCGGCGGAGGCTCGCTGATCTTCACGTCGACGTTCGTCGGTCACACCGTCGGGATGCCCGGCATGGCCGCGTACGCCGCGAGCAAGGCGGGCCTGATCGGCCTCGTGCAGACTCTCGCGGTCGAGCTCGGCGCGCAGGGCGTGCGCGTCAACGCGCTGCTCCCCGGCGGCACCGACACGCCCGCGTACCGCGCGATGAACGCGAGCGAGGACGCGCATCGATTCGTGAGCGGGCTGCACGCGCTCGGTCGCGTCGCGACCCCCGACGAGATCGCGCGCGCGGCGCTCTGGCTCGCATCGGACGCGTCGTCGTTCCAGACCGGCACCGCGATGCTCGTCGACGGCGGCATCTCGATCCGTCGCGCCTGATCGGTGCCCTCGCCCGAGCGGCCGGATGGCTCGGGCGAGGGCCTCACTCGCGTGACCGACGACGCCTGGTGCTCACGAGCGCCGGCGCTTCGACGACCGCCCGAGGCGCGACGCGAGCGCCACGAGAACCTCGCGATCGCGCGCATCGAGCGTGCCATCGCCGTCGTCGTGCACGACGACGGCGAAGCGCTCGACGGCCTCGGGCCACACCCCGCGCAGCACGAGCCCGATCCGTAGGCCGTCCCGGAGCGTCTCGTACGCGCACATGAAGGCGCCGCGCTCGGCGCACCAGGCGTCGACGTCGCCGTCGCGCTCGGCCGCGACGCTCCCGTCGGAGGCGTGCTCGATCGCGGCCGCGGGCCCGACCGCGAGCACCCGCGCGCCGAGCGCCCGTGCGATCGATCCCGCCTCGCACGCACGCGGCACGGGGTGAGGGACCACGACGGTCCACGGATTCCCGCGCCAGCCGACGATCGCGTCCCATCGCGCGGCCCACGGCACCGTCGCGTCGGGCATGTCCACGAACGACCGAATCGCCCGCCCCGCGCGCGCCTCCGCGACCGCCGCGACCGGAGCGTCGACGAAGTAGAGGACGCGCTGCGCGCCGTGCTCGCGGGTCGCTGCCACCCCCCGAGCGCGCTCGGGATCGACGTTGCGACTGCGATGCTTCACCTCGAGCGAACACCCGCGCGGAGCGCCGCCAGCGAGCCGGTGGGCGCCTCGCAGCAGCGCTCCGAGCTCGGCGCACGCTGCGGGCAGCGCCTGCTCGACGTGGTCGACGAGCTTGCGCGCATCGGTGAAGCGCTCGACGAGCAACCTCGCGGTCGCGTGGCGATCGAGCCCCGCCGCCGACTGCAACATCGGAGCGGCGTACGCTCCGCGCCCTCGGCTCACGATCGCCGCGGGGTCGGCACCCGCGTCGAGCAACACGCGCACGAGATCCTCGCGCTCCGCACCCAGGAAGTTCGACACTGCGTGCTCGAGCCATCGCTCGAGGTGCTTCTTCGCACGACCGGGCGACGTCGCGAGAGCGCGCAGGGTCTCGACCATGCCGAGCTCGAGCGAGAGCTCGGCGAGCGAAGCGTCCTCGACCCGGAGGGACTCGGCGCGCGCTCCGAGCTCGCCGCGACGCACGAGCGCGGCGACCTGCACGTCGACGCCCGCGATTCGCTCGCGAGGGTACGGGGCCCGCGACGCTCGCGACCGACTCTCGCCGGAGAGGGGCACGACATCGCCGGCCGCAGCTCCGAGCAACCGCGCGATGCTGGCGTCGTACGCCCCAACGGCAGTCGCACGACCGACGCGGGGCGGCTCCGCGAAAGGCCGCTCGCGCGCCAGCTGCGCGAGCAACGCGATCGCATCCGCTGGGCGCTCGGAGCGTGCGCCGAGGTGCGCCGAGAGCCATCGCTCGATGGAAGCGAGCTCCGCGTCGCGGGGTCGCATCGCGCGCGCGAGCTCGAGCGCGCTGGTGCCGTCGACCTCGGCCCGCGGATCGGCGCCGCCTCCGACGAGGAGCTGCACACGCTCGAGGCTCCCTGCCCCCGACGCGATCGCCGCGTGCAGCGGCGCCGCGCCCGCGTGATCGCGCACGTCCACGCGCGCCCCGGCGTCCAGGAGCGCCCTCACGACGTCGGTCCCGCCGCCCGCATGGAGCTGCGCGAGCAGCGGCGTCGCGCCCTCGTCGTCGCGCGCATCGACGTCGGCGCCACGCGAGACGAGCACACGCACGAGCTCGGCGTTGCTCGGACCCCGCGTACGCACGTCCACGCTGCGCGCGACCACGGCGTGGAGCGGCGACTGATCTCGCTCGTCGAGCACGCGCGGATCGGCGCCGCGGTCGAGCAACGAGCGCACGACGTCGACGACGTCCGCGCCGGCGTAGAGCGTCAGGATCGTGTGGAGCGCGGGACCGTGCGGCGGGTACTCGACGTCGGGATCGATCGCCGTCGCGAGGAGCTCGTCGAGGGTCGCGCGGTCGCCGGCAGCGAGCGCGAGAACGAAGCGCTCCTCGTCGCGCTGCGAGAGAGAGCCGACGCGGATCGATGCGCGCGCGTCGTCGACGGCCGTCTCCGCGGGCGCGCCGTCGTCCTCCGACGCGACCTCGCCGTCGGACACGAAGCCCGCCTCCTCACGTACGCTCGTCCGATCCTCGATGCGCCACTCGCGCTCGTCCGCGGAGGGCACACGACGCGAGCGGACGATCGGTGCAGCGCCGTCGTCCTGCAACCATTCGTCGACGAATGGTGGGTCCGAGCGGATCCCCCACCGTCGCTGCGAGCTCGTGCGGTGTCGGTACACCAGCCAGTCGGGTCGAGCGTCTCTCGGCACGCGCGCAGGCTACCACCGCGTTTCCCAAGGGCGCCTGACGACGCAGCGCGTCGTGGACCTCGGCCCTCGACCCGTGCGAGAGTGCTCGTTTCCGCTCCGTTTCGTACTCGGCGGAGCGGGCCAATCGCACGGGGAGCGAGGGGACCGAACGAATGAAGCTGGTGGACGTACCGGCGGCGACCATCCGTTGCCGAAACCTGATCGCGGGTGAGTGGCGCGACGCATCGAGCGGCGAGACGCGCGACGTCGTGAGCCCGTACACGGGCTCCGTCGTCGGCACCGTGCCGATGTCGAGCGCGAGCGACGTCGCAGCGGCCGTCGAGTCCGCGCACCACGCGTGGCAGTCGTGGCGCCGCACGCCGCTCAAGGAGCGCACGCAGCTGCTCTTCCGATATCGCGAGATCCTGCTCCGCGACCTCGATCTGCTCTCGCACCGCGCCGCGCTCGAAGCGGGCAAGACCGTCGAGGAAGCGCGCGCCGGGATCATGAAGGGCATCGAGGTCGCGGAGTTCGCGCTCTCGCTCCAGAACCTCGACGACGGCGGCGCGCTCGAGGTCAGCCGCGGCGTCACGTGCGAGGTGCGTCGCGAGCCGCTCGGCGTCTGCGTCGGGATCACGCCGTTCAACTTCCCGGCGATGGTGCCCATGTGGCTCTACCCGATCGCCGTCACGCTCGGGAACGCGTTCATCCTCAAGCCGAGCGAGAAGGTCCCGCTCACCGCGGTCCTGCAGGCCGAACGGATGCTCGAGGCGGGCTTCCCGAAGGGCGTGTTCTCGCTCGTGCACGGCGGGCGCGAGACCGTCGAGGCGCTCGTCGATCATCCGCTCGTCGCGGGCGTCGGCTTCGTGGGATCGAGCGGCGCCGCGCGCGCCGTCTACACCCGCGCGTCGAACCGCGGCGCTCGCGCGCTCTGCCTCGGCGGCGCGAAGAACGTCCTGATGATCACGCCCGACGCCGATCCCGACGTGACGATCCCGGGCGTCGTCGCGTCGTTCACCGGCTGCGCGGGACAGCGCTGCATGGCGGCGTCGCTGCTCGTCGCGGTCGGCGACGTCGATCACCTGATCGACGGCATCGTCGAGCGCGCGTCGCAGGTCCGTCTCGGCCGCGACATGGGCGCGATCATCGATCACGGCGCGCGCGAGCGCATCGTGCACGACATCGATCGCGCCGTCGCCGAGGGCGCGAAGCTGCGCCTCGACGGACGCGCCCCCGAGGCGCCCGAGGGCTACGCGCAGGGCGCGTGGCTCGGCCCCACGATCCTCGATCACGCGCGCGCCGACATGGAGTGCGCGACGAAGGAGCTCTTCGGGCCGGTCATCACGATCGTGCGCGTGAAGAACCTCGAGGAAGCGCTCGCGATCGAGGCGAGCGGCACCTACGGCAACGCATGCAGCGTGTTCACGTCGTCGGGCGCGGTCGCGCGACACGTCGCGGATCGCGCGACGAGCGGGATGATCGGCGTGAACGTCGGCGTGCCGGTGCCGCGCGAGCCGTTCTCGTTCGGAGGCACGAAGACCTCGCGTTACGGCGCGGGCGACGTCACCGGCCGCCAGGGCGTCGAGCACTGGAGCTGGCTCAAGAAGATCACCACGAAGTGGCAGATGCAGGGAGACGCCACGTGGATGTCGTGAGGGGGAGCGACGAATGACCACCGAGAACAAGCCGAAGTCGCGCAAGCACATCCAGCTGACGTCGCATCCGACCGGCGAGGTCGCGATGCCGATCCGCTGGGGCAACCCCGAGCCGCGCCAGCGCGGCCCGGTGATCGCGACGCTCTCGAAGCCCGAGCACCGCAACGCGATCGGCACGCACTCGGGCGCGTACGCCGTCTATCGCGCGCTCGCGGTCGCCGCGGGATCGCTGCAGGCGGATCATCGATCCGACCTCACCAACACCGCGCCCACCGATCGCTTCGGACCGCACGCGCAGTGGGGCGATCCCGAGCGCATCGTGTCGATCGATCCGTTCGGCGCGGTCGTGCAGGAGGTCTTCGCGGAGCAGATCGCGCAGGGCTTCGACATCCGCCCGACGATCGCGGTCACGAAGGCGCACCTGCAGATGCACGAGCTGCGGGACGCGATGGACAAGGGCCGCCTCCACGCCGACGGCACCGTGCTCAAGGCGAGCGGCGACGTCGTCGTGACCAAGGCCGCGATCGAGCCGGTGTGGTGGCTCCCCGGCATCGCGAAGCGCTTCGGCTGTGACGAGCACACGCTGCGGCGCACGCTCTTCGAGCAGACCGGCGGCATGTTCCCCGAGCTCGTCACGCGCCCCGACCTCGACGTGTTCCTGCCTCCGATCGGCGGGCACACGGTCTACGTGTTCGGCGACCCGAGCAAGCTCGGCAGTCGAGAGCACTCGCTGACCTGCCGCGTGCACGACGAGTGCAACGGCTCCGACGTGTTCGGCTCCGACATCTGCACGTGCCGCCCGTACCTCACGCACGGCATCGAGGAGTGCGTGAAGAGCGCGCAGGAAGGCGGCGTGGGCCTCGTCGTCTACAACCGCAAGGAAGGCCGCGCGCTCGGCGAGGTCACGAAGTTCCTCGTCTACAACGCGCGCAAGCGCCAGGAGGGCGGCGACAGCGCCGCGCAGTACTTCGCGCGCACCGAGTGCGTCGCGGGCGTGCAGGACATGCGCTTCCAGGAGCTCATGCCCGACGCGCTGCACTGGCTCGGCATCACGAAGATCGATCGCTTCGTGTCGATGTCGAACATGAAGCACGACGCGCTCACGCGGAGCGGCATCGAGATCGGCGAGCGCGTGAAGATCCCCGACGAGCTCATCCCCGCCGACGCGCGCGTCGAGATGGAGGCGAAGATGGCCGCGGGCTACTACTCGGCGGGCGAGGTCGTCACCGACGAGCGCCTGCGCGAGACGAAGGGACGCGCGCTGTGAGCGAGAGCGACATCGCGCTCCTGCGCTCGCCGTCGACCATCCGCGCACGCTGCCGCGCGATCCTCGACGCCGGTGTGCGCGGCGAGCTCGCGCAGCTCGACGTGCGCCTCGATCGCATGGACGCGGTCGTGGCGCGCGTGGTGCGCGTCACGCGCGCCGCGTACCCGGATCTGCGCATCCCCTATCACAGCCGCTGGGGGCACTTCCGCGCGGGCAAGGTCGATCGCGTCGCGTCGTTCGATCGCGAGATCGCGGCGCTCGATCGCGACGAGCAAGCGCGCGTGCGCTTCGAGCTCGCGATCACGAGCGTGCTGCTCGACGCCGGCGCAGGCACGAAGTGGCGCTACCACGAAGCGTCCAGCGCGCGCGACTACGATCGCAGCGAGGGCCTCGCCGTCGCGAGCTTCCACATGTTCCGCGACGGGCTCTTCAGCGGCGATCGCCGCTCGATGCGCGCCGACGCGGAAGGGCTCGATCGCGTGGACGCAGCGACGCTCGCGCGCGGCTTCCACGTGAGCGACGCGAACCCGATGGTCGGCCTCGACGGGCGCGCCTCGCTCCTCGCGCGTCTCGGCGCCGCGATGCGCGCTGCACCTCGTCTGTTCGGTGCCGATCATCCGCGCCTCGGCGGTCTCTACGATCACCTCCGCGCGCAGGTCGATGCGAACGGCGAGCTCCCCGCGCGCCTCGTCCTCGCCGCGCTGCTCGAGGGTCTCGCGCCGATCTGGCCGGGGCGCATCGAGCTCGGCGGCGTGAACCTCGGCGACGTCTGGCGTCACCCGCACGCGGGCGGCGAGGGGCTCACGAAGGGCCTCGTGCCCTTCCACAAGCTCTCGCAGTGGCTCGCGTACTCGCTCGTCGAGCCGCTCGAGCACGCGGGCATCCGCGTCACGTCGCTCGACGAGCTCACCGGCCTCGCCGAGTACCGCAACGGTGGTCTCTTCGTCGACGAGGGCGTGCTCGCGCCGCGTCGCGCCGAGATCCTCACGAGCCCGCACGCGCCCGGCGACGAGGTGATCGTCGAGTGGCGCGCGCTCACGGTCGCGCTGCTCGACGAGACCGCGACGCGCGTGCGCGCGGCGATCGGCAAGAGCGCCGCCGAGCTCCCGCTGTGCAACGTGCTCGAGGGCGGCACCTGGGCCGCGGGCCGCGAGATCGCGCGCGAGAAGCGCGAAGGCGGCGGCCCGCCGATCCAGGTCGTGTCCGACGGCACCGTGTTCTGAACCGCACCGTCTCCCGAGCAGCTCCGAGTTCTGAAACAGTCGTTCAACAACTGTCGCGAGGCTCCATGTCCCCCGAGGTCCACGTCGTCTCCCACCCGCTCGTGCAGCACAAGCTCTCGCTGATGCGCCGCGAGACCACGAGCGTCAGCCAGTTCCGCCAGCTGCTCGAGGAGATCAGCATGCTCCTCGCGTACGAGCTGACGCGCGACTTCCCGCTGTCGACCGAGCGCATCAAGACGCCGATCGCCGAGATGGACGCGCCGGTGATCGAGGGCAAGAAGCTCGTGATCATCTCGATCCTGCGCGCCGGTGACGGCTTCCTCACGGGCATGCTCCGCGTCATCCCGTCGGCGCGCGTCGGTCACATCGGGCTCTATCGCGACCCGAAGACGCTCATGGCCGTCGAGTACTACTTCAAGGTGCCGGGCGACCTCGCGGACCGCGACGTCATCGTCGTCGACCCGATGCTCGCGACCGGCAACTCGGCGGTCGCCGCGGTGGATCGCATCAAGAGCCGCGGCCCGAAGTCGATCAAGCTGATGTGCCTGCTCGCGGCGCCCGAGGGCATCAAGACGCTGCACGAGACGCACCCCGACGTGCCGGTGTGGACCTGCGCGGTCGACGAGAAGCTCAACGAGAAGGGCTACATCGTCCCGGGCCTCGGCGACGCGGGCGATCGTCTGTTCGGCACGAAGTGATCACGCGCGGCGCTCACCGTGTGGAACGCGCGGTGAGCGTCGCTCCGAGCTCGATCACGCCGTGGTCGTCGGCGTGCGCAGCGCGTCACGGATCTGCACGAGCACGTCGTGGTCGGTCTCGACCCGTGCAGCAGGTGTCGGCCGGCGCAGCGCGTTCACGCCCTTCACCACGAGGAAGAGCGCGGTGCCGACGAGCAGCAGGCTCACGAGCGCGGTGAGGAACACGCCGTAGCGGATCGGCGTGCCGTTCAGCTCGACCGCGAGGTCGTCGAAGCTCGGCTCGCCCACCGCCGCGGCGACCAGCGCCATGAGGATGCCCTCGGTGAACGCGGTCACCACGCGGGTGAACGCCGCGCCCATGACGAACGCGACCGCGAGGTCGAGCACGTTCCCGCGGAGCAGGAAGTCGCGGAGCTCCTTCAGCATGACGATGTAGATGGGCTCCACACGTGCTCCCACCAGCCGCGGCAATCCTGACAGCACACTGTCAGAGAACATGCGTTCAGCAGCCGATCACCCGTGCTAGATCGGGCGCGCCCATGCCGCCCCGCCGCGCTTCCCGCCCTTCGACCTCCACGCCCAACCACTCGAAGCGCTCCGCCGCCGCGCGCGAGCCCGACACGATCGAGATCACCGGCGCGCGCGAGCACAACCTCCAGGTCGATCACCTCTCGATCCCGAAGAACGCGCTCGTCGTGTTCACGGGGCCGAGCGGCTCCGGCAAGAGCTCGCTCGCGTTCGACACGCTCTACGCCGAGGGCCAGCGCCGCTACGTCGAGTCGCTCTCCGCGTACGCGCGCCAGTTCCTCGGCCGCCTCGAGCGACCCGCGGTCGAGCGCCTCAAGGGCCTCTCGCCGACGATCGCGATCGAGCAGAAGAGCGCGACGAACAACCCGCGCTCGACGGTCGGCACGATCACCGAGATCCAGGACTACCTGCGCGTGCTCTGGGCGCGCGCAGGGCGACAGCACTGCGTCGAGTGCGGCAAGGAAGTGCGCGGCCGCAGCACCGACGAGATCGTCCGCGACGTCCTCGGCATGCGCGAGGGCGCGAAGTTCCTCGTGCTCGCGCCGCTCGTCACCCATCGCAAGGGCGAGTTCCGCGATCTCTTCGAGGGCCTCGCGTCGCGCGGCTTCGCGCGCGTCCGGGTGAACGGCGAGATCCACCGCCTCGATGCGCCGCCCACGCTCGACAAGAAGCGGAAGCACGACATCGAGCTCGTGGTCGATCGACTCGTCGCCGACGCAGCGTCGCGCTCGCGCATCGCGGAGGCGGTCGAGCTGGGTCTCAAAGAAGGTCAAGGAGAGCTGACCATCGAGCCGGAGGGCTCGGACAAGCTCACGTTCAGCGCGTCGCGCTCGTGCTGCGGTCGCACCTATCCCGAGCTCAGCCCGCAATCGTTCTCGTTCAACTCGCCGCTCGGCTTCTGCAGCGCGTGCAACGGGCTCGGCACGCGCACCGAGATCGATGCGGACCTCGTCGTGCCCGATCGCACCAAGTCGATCCGCGAGGGCGCGATCGCGCCCTGGGCGACGTCGGTGGAGCGCGGCGAGGGCTGGACGTTCCGCATCATCGAGGCGATGAGCGAGGCGACCGGCGTCGACCTCGACGTGCCCTTCGGCAAGCTCCCGAAGAAGCTGCAGGAGACCGTCCTCTACGGCATCGAGGGCAAGAAGATCCGCGTCACCTGGGGCCAGGAGGGCAGCGAGTCCCACGGCTCGTGGGGCATCAAGTTCCACGGCGTGATCCCCACGCTGATGCGCCGCTATCGCGACACGACGAGCGAGCGCATGCGCGAGCACTACCGCCAGTACATGCGCGACGTCGCGTGCGACGCGTGCGACGGAAAGCGCCTGCGCCCCGAGTCGCTCTCGGTGAAGGTCGGCGGCCGTGGCCTCGCGGAGATCACGAACAGCACGGTGCGCGACTGCGCTCGTTGGTTCGAGGAGGGGATCACGCTCTCGAGCCACGACGCGCGCATCGCCGAGGGCGTGCTGCGCGAGATCCGATCGCGCCTCGGGTTCCTCCTCGACGTGGGCCTCGAGTACCTCACGCTCGATCGCGCGGGCCCGTCGCTCTCGGGCGGCGAGGCGCAGCGCATCCGCCTCGCGTCGCAGCTCGGCAGCGAGCTCTCGGGCGTGATGTACGTGCTCGACGAGCCCTCGATCGGCCTGCACCCGCGCGACAACGAGCGCCTGATCGCGACGCTCCGTCACCTGCGCGATCTCGGCAACTCGGTGATCGTCGTCGAGCACGACGAGGACACGATCCGCACCGCGGATCACGTGATCGACTTCGGTCCCGGCGCCGGCCACCTCGGCGGTCGCGTGGTGTTCGAGGGCGCGCCGAGCGAGCTCGCGACGGCGAAGGGCAGCATCACCGCGGACTACATCACCGGCCGCAAGAAGATCGAGGTGCCCGCCAAGCGCCGCAAGCACGAGCACGCGATCACGGTGCGCGGCGCGCGCGAGCACAACCTGAAGAACGTCGACGTGAGCTTCCCGCTCGGCTGCCTCGTCGCGGTCACGGGACCGAGCGGCGCGGGCAAGAGCTCGCTGGTCGACGGCATCCTGCTCCCGGCGCTCGCGCGCGCGCTGCACAACGCGACCGAGCCGGTCGGCGTGCACGATCGCATCGAGGGCCTGCAGCACGTCGACAAGGTGATCGCGATCGATCAGCGCCCGATCGGTCGAACTCCGCGGAGCAACCCCGGCACGTACACCAAGGCGTTCGACGAGATCCGCAACATCTTCGCGCAGCAGCCGGACTCGCGCGCGCGCGGCTGGGAGGCGGCGCGCTACTCGTTCAACGTGAAGGGCGGCCGCTGCGAGTCGTGCCAGGGCGACGGCGTGGTGCGCGTCGAGATGCACTTCCTCAGCGACGTGTACGTCCCGTGCGAGGTGTGCGGCGGGCGTCGTTACGACAGCGAGACGCTGAGCGTGAAGTACAAGGGCAAGAGCATCGCGGACGTGCTCGACACGAGCATCGCGGAGTGCCTCGAGCTGTTCTCACCGTACCCGAGCCTCGCGCGCGTCCTGCGCACGCTGACCGAGGTCGGTCTCGGCTACGCGAAGATCGGCCAGCCCGCGCCGACGCTGAGCGGCGGCGAAGCGCAGCGCGTGAAGCTCGCGAAGGAGCTCGCGCGCACCCAGACGGGCCGCACGCTGTACCTGCTCGACGAGCCCACGACGGGCCTGCACTTCGAGGACGTGCGCCACCTCCTCGAGGTGCTCGCGAAGCTCGTCGAAGCCGGCAACACGGTGGTCGTGATCGAGCACCACCTCGACGTGATCAAGTGCGCCGACTGGGTGATCGATCTCGGCCCGGAGGGCGGCGATGCGGGAGGCCGCGTGATCGCGACGGGCACGCCGGAACAGATCGCGAAGAACAAGGCGAGCGTGACCGGCAAGTGGCTCGCGCCGCTCTTGAAGTGAGCGATTCCCGCTGCGGAGAGCAGGAGGAGCTGGCGAGAGGACGAACGGCTCCCTCGCCCGCAGCTCGACGTGCGCCCACGTCGCGTCGGTGAACGGGCAGACCCGGCCCGCCCGGCGAATCTCCCAGATTCGACCCCCGACTTCAGGATCGTCCGGCGAATCTCCGAGATTCGTCCCCTGGATTCAAAATCCACCCACCGAATCTCCGAGATTCGACCCACGATTCCAGAATCGCCCAGCCAATCTCCGAGATTCGTCGCCTGGATTCAAAATCCACCCACCGAATCTCCGACATTCGTCCCCTGGATTCAAAATCCACCCACCGAATCTCCGACATTCGACCCGCGATTCCAAAATCGCCCAGCCAATCTCCGAGATTCGTCCCCTGGATTCAAAGTCCACCACCGAATCTCCGACATTCGACCCGCGATCCTGCGGACGATCGAAGCCCGCGGTTCGGCTGCCGATGCCCAAGGCCAATCGGAATCCGCTCCACGATGCCCGAAGGGCGAGTCCGAAAATTCGGCTCCACGATGCCCGAAGGGCGAGTCCGAAAATTCGGCTCCACGATGCCCGAAGGGCGAGTCAGTCCGCGTGACGAGCGAGGTCGCGAAGCGCCCTCGCGCGTCACGCGTCCCTCCACCACACCGAGGACCGCTCATCCCTCCCCGCGCGGCCGAAGCGCTACCAGCCGGGGCGCGGGGTGGGGGCCCGCGCGCAGTTGCTGCTCGACCCGCTCCTTCGTCGCGGGTCGAGCATTGCGCTCACGCCCGGCCGCCGCTTCGCGTCGTCCGTGCTTCGCGTCCGCAGCGCCCACCAGCCGCCGTCACAGCAGCGAATGCGAGTCAGCGCGGTCGCGAAGCGCCCGCGCTGGCGAGAACCCCGGCCATCGACCTCCACACCGCGCAGCAGGACGCAATCGCGAGGACTGTCCGAGCACGGGCCCCCACCCCGCGCCCCACACCGAAGCCTCCTCCGCGCGCGGCGATCAGCTCAGCTCACATGAGCGACCCACCACAAGAGCACCCAGGCAATCACCCCGCTCGTCCCGACCAACCCCAACCGCGCGACGAGCTCCACCGAAGCCCCGACCAGCCGCCGCCGCCGCAACCGCCGATCGAACTCCGTCTCGATCGCCTCCACCGCGCGCGCCACGAGCCCCTCGCGATAGGGCCCTTCCTCCGCGGGCATCGCGCCCAATCGCGCGAACACACGCCCGCGCGGCTTCTCCACGAGCGACCCATCCGACGCGCGCCATCCACGCGCGTCGATGCGCACCACCGCGCCGTCCTCGTCGTGCGCCACGAGCACGCGGCCTTCGCGCCGCGCGAGCACGAACGGACGCAGATCGCGCAGCCCCCACGACGTGCGCGTCAGGCGCGCGAGCTCGATGGCCGCCGGGAGCGTCGTCAGCACGCACGCCGCGGTCAGCGCGATCCCGAAGAGCGCCCACGCCGGCGGCATGCACGCGCACCCGATCGACGCGAGCACGATGAACGGGAACACCACGCGCGACTGCATCCACCACGCGTCGGGCCGCACACGATCGCGCGCATCGGGCCGCGCGATCCCGCGCGGGAGCGAGCGCAGCCGCGCCGCGAGCGGCTCGAGCCCGCGCGTCGTGCACGCGCGATCGGGCTGCCACTCGGGGAACGCGCCCTCGCTCGTCAGCATCGAGATGCAGCGCCCGTCGTCGTCGAACACGTGCGCCCACGCGATGCGCGCGTCGCGCGTCCCGAGCTCGGCGCGCGCGCGCTCCCACGCGATCGCGGTGCGCACGTGGAAGCCGTCCCACTCGACGATCCCCCAGTCGTCCCAGCTCACACGGAGCCTGCGCGACGCCACGCGTCGCACTGCGACGAAGAGCAGCGCCCACATCACGCTCGCCGGCACGAGCGCGCGTAGCGCATCTCCCCAGCGCGGCCCCTCGGAGGCGAACGCGCTCGACTCGCCCGCGATCGCCCAGATGGCGATCGGCACGCCGATCATCGTGGCCAGCCCCGCTCCTCCGAAGAGGGCGAGCATCCACAGCGGCGCGGGCTCGTGGAGCTCGAGCTCGCCCAACACCCCGGCGTCGTCTCGGTCCATCTCGAACAGCATGGGTGCCGACCCGCCGCGCGTCACGCGGTCACGAGCCCTCGCGCGATCTGCGCGCGATGCGTCCACGCGCGAGATCGACGTCGTGCCGCGTTGGCCGCGCTCGTGCTCCCACACGCTCGCACGACGCTTGCGTTCCGTCCTCGAGGTCACCATCGAAAAGACACGACGGTGCGGTCGCCCACCGTACCGCGCGT
The DNA here is from genome assembly GCF_000737325.1 of Sandaracinus amylolyticus. Lineage (NCBI taxonomy): Bacteria > Pseudomonadati > Myxococcota > Polyangiales > Sandaracinaceae > Sandaracinus > Sandaracinus amylolyticus. The sequence goes on along the minus strand of NZ_CP011125.1, from coordinate 2,512,019 downwards.
GTCGCGGCGCCTCGGTTCGCGGCGGTCCGTCCGCGAACCGGCAACCTTCGAATCGGCCCGCTGGCCGATTCGACAGCTCCCGAAATGCGGAGTGCGAACGCGGTGTTGGGACGGGCATCCGATGACCGTGCATGTCAGGAATTCCCAGTTGGCTCGACCCCGAAAGACGGCCCGCGCGAAGGCCACCGAGTCGACCGAGGTCGCCGTGCGCGACGCGTCGGACGTCAGCACCGCGCGTCCCATCGTGGAACGCGCGCCCGCGGACCCCGCGCTGATCGCGCGCGCGCGCAGCACGCCGCTCACGCGCGACGGCATCGCGGAGCTCGCGCGCGAGAGCGAGAGCGCGCTCGAGGCAGCGCTCGCCGAGACGCTCGACCGGCGCGACATCAAAGCCGCCACCGCGCTCGCGTTGGCGCTCGCGGCGGCGGATCGAACGCTCGATCCCGCGCTCGTCTCGCGCCTCGTGCCCGACGTCGATCAGCGTGACCTCGTTCCATCGCTCCTGCGCGCCTGCGGCGACTCGCCCCAGGCGCGCCTCGACGTGATGCGTCAGGCGCTCGAGCGCGGGCAGCTGAGCCACGACCGCGAGGCGATCGTCGCGTTCGTCGCGTCGCAGCTGCTCGGCGATGCGCCGTGGCCCGCGCCGTGGCCCGGCCTGTTGCGAACGCTCGCGCGCCAGCGCCTCGGCACCGAGGCAGGCGTGCTGCTCGGCACCGTCATCCAGCGCGCGGCCGACTCGCACCTGACAGCGGTCGGTCAGGAGTGGGTGGACCTCGCAGGCCGCAGCAACGCCGAGGAGATCTCGAAGTTCTGGCTCGAGGGTTGGACGCAGCCGGTGCTCGAGATCCTGCCCGAGACGGAGCCGCCGCGCGTCGTCGCGGGCTACACCGTGCGCAAGGCGCAGGAGCGCCCGGGCCGCAACGACCCGTGTCACTGCGGGAGCGGCAAGAAGTACAAGAAGTGCCACGCGACGCAGGACGACGCGCAGGATCGCGTCGCCGATCAGCCGCTCGTCGACGCCGCGCGCGTGAGCGCGACCGACGTCGACGGCATGCGCATCCAGGAGGTGCTCGCGCTGCCCTTCGAGCGGCTCGCGCGGCCCGCGCTCGTCACCGCGATCCGCCAGCTGCGCGCCTACCACCGCTGGGAGGACGCGGAGCGGGCGCTCGACGTGCTCGCCGCGATGCCGAAGGAAGGCGACGGCAGCGACGTCGAGCACCAACGCGAGGATCTCATCGAGGAAGCGCTGCGCATGCGCTGCCTCGACGTGCTCGATCGCCAGCTCGCGAAGGTGAAGGACCGCGAGGCGCTGCAGTCGCGGGTGCGCGCCGGGATCGCGTGCGCGCGTCCGAGCGACAGCACGGTCGCGGTGCTCGACGAGCAGGCGCGTCGTGGCCTGCACGGAGACGCGGACGCGATCGCCGACGTCGCGTACGCACTGCTCGATCACGCGCCCGCGCTCGGCATCCTGGTCGCGCGCGGGGCGCTCGATCCGGAGCACGTCGAGGCGAGCGACACGATGCTCGACGAGATCGAGCTCGCGCGTGATCGCCTCGAGCTGCCGCCGGGCGATGCGTACGGACCGCTCTACGACGAGTGGGTCGAGGGCCGGAAGGCGGAGAGCGCGCGCAGCGAGGCCGAGGCCGCGGAGATGACGCGGGTGCGCGCCGAGCTCGAGCGCGCGGAGTCCGAGGTCGACGCGCGACAGGCGCAGGTGGTCGCGCTCGAGCACGAGATCCGCGAGCTCCGCGAGCGCCTCGATCGCTCGATGTCGGCGGTGCAGCGCGAGCATGCGGGCATGCCGCACGATGCGGTCGCGGCGGCGTATCGCACGGCGGAAGAGCATCGCCAGCGGCTCGCGCGCAAGGTCGAGGAGATGAAGTCGCTGCTCGCCGAGGGCAACGCGGAGCGCGCGTCGCTGCGCGAGCGCGTCGCGGAGCTCGAGGCGGCGCGCACGGCGGCGTCGCGCAGCGACAGCGACAGCGCGGAGATCGCGCTCGGCCCGGCGGACGACGGCGGCTCGAGCGACGAAGCGACGATGCCGGTGCGCATCCCGGTGTTCGATCCGCGCGCGATCGAGTCGCTGCGCGAGCTCCAGCCGAAGACCTCGCGGCAGGCGGTCTCGATCGCGGGCCGTCTCGCCTCCGGCGACCGCGCCGCGTGGCGCGACGTGAAGCGGATGCAGGGCATGGAAGGCGTGTGGACCGCGCGTGTCGGCATCCACCATCGCCTGATCTTCACGGTCGACGAGGACCAGCTCGACGTGCGCGACGTCGTCACGCGCGAAGCGCTGCTGACGACGCTCGAGCGCTACCGCTGACGAGGCCGCGCCCGACGTGCTCGTGTGCGTCACGAGGATGGCCCGATTCCACTGCACGAAGTGGGGTCGCCTCTGCGACGTCCGATCCGGCGCGCTCGTGCTCTTCGCACGTCACCGTGGTGCACGACGGCGTCGCGGGATGTCCCGAGCAGTGCGACCACGCGCAGGGCCGGGATCTCGTGCTCGGCTGGCTCGCGGCCCACGTCACGCGACGCTGATCAGTCGGCGAGCGCCGCGCCGAGCGCCGCCTCGAGCAGATCGATCTCCGAGAGCCGCAGGGACTCCTCGCGATCGACGCGCTCCGTGCGGAGCTCGCGCGTGGCGCGCACCGCGTCGAGCACCTCGAACACGCCGACTTCGCCGCCCTGGTACGCGGCCTCCGCCATCTCCGCGAGCAGCGGCAGGCGCTCGACGACCTCGCGCTCGTACGCGGCCAGCGCGTCGCGCCGCAGCGAGACCACGCGGCGCGCGCCTGCGAGCGCGGCCTCGAGCTCGAGGCGCGTCGCATCGCGCGCGAGCTCGGCGGCGTCGGCCTCCCGCTCCGCGCGCTCGATCGCCCCCTGGTTCGCGTCGAAGAAGGGCAGCGGCATCGCGACGCCGCCGATCAGATAGCCGCCCTCTGGCGCGGTCGACACGATCGTACCGAGCGTCAGCTCGATCGGCGGGATCGCCAGCGCGCGCTCCGCCTCCGCGCGCATGACCGCGGCGCGATGTGCCCCGCGTGCGACGACGAGCATCGGATGGTCTTCGAGGAGCTCGTCGCGCGGGCGCACCGGCGGCAGGTCGGCGAGCACGCCGCGCGCGCGTGGGAGCCATCCCGGCGCGCCGAGCAACGCGCCGATACGCGCCGACGCGGCGAGCAGCTCGGCGGCCGCGACGTCGCGCGCGGCGCGCACCGACGCGAGCTCCCCTTCGATGCGCGTCACGTCCCAGCGCCGCCCCGCGCCGGCCTCGGCCCGTCCGCGCACGATGGACGCGAGGCGCTCCATCGACGTCTCTGCCTCGACGAGCACCGCCGCGCGCTCCTGCGCGCCGAGGAGCGCGACGTACGCACGCCGCAGCTCGATCGAGAGCGCCGCGCGCAACGCGTCGGTACGGGCGCGCGCCAGATCGAGCCGCGCGCGCGCCGCGTCGATGCGGCGATCCACCTGGCCCGGCCAGAGCAGCGGCTGCGACACGCGGAGCTCTTGTTGCGATCCGCCGTTCGTCTCGATGCCGCCGAGGAACCCTGCGACCTCGTACGAGAGCACGGGATTGGGGTGCTGACCGGCCTCGCGCACGTCACCGCGGTAGGCCTCGGCGAGCGCCGCTTCGACGCGCACGCGCGGACTGCGCTGCGCGCGATCGAGCAGGTCGGCGAGCGAGATCTCGTCCGGCATCGCGTCCTGCGCCCGCACGATCGTCGGAGCGAGCGCGAGCACGAGCGCGAGCCACGGAGCACGGAGGTGGGTCACGGCGCCGCCTCCTCGTCCTCGTCGCGCCGTCGCGCGAGCGTGCCTGGGGCGACGAACGTGTAGAGCGCGGGGAGCACGAGCAGCGCGGTCGCACAGGTCGTCGCCATGCCGCCGATCAGCACGAGCGCGAACGGTCGCGACGTCTCCGCGCCCATGCCGCGTGAGACCGCCATCGGCAGCAGCCCGAGCATCGCGAGCAGCGTCGTCATCACCACGGGCCGGAAGCGCTGCACCGCGCCGTCGATCGCGGCGTCGGCGAGCGGGACGCCGCGCGCGCACAGATCGTCGATCGCGCCGATCACGAGGAGGCACGCGAGCGCGACCTGACCGAGCAGCGCGATGAATCCGATCATCGCGCTGACCGAGAGGTTCACGCCGCTCACGGCGAGCAGGAACGCACCGCCGGTGAGCGACGTCGGGGTGACCACGAGCACCGCGGCGGCGCCGCGCGCGGACCCGAGCGCGAGGTAGAGCAACGAGAGCACGACGAGCACCGCGAGCGGCACGACGATCGCGAGGCGCGCCATCGCGCGCTGCTGGTTCTCGAACTCGCCGCCCCATCGGAACGTGTAGCCGTCGGGAAGCTCGACGCGGCGATCCACGGCGGTGATCGCCTCGGCGACCACCGAGCCGAGGTCGCGCCCCTCGACGTTGAACTTCAGCGCGAGCATCCGCGCGTTGCCTTCGCGCACGATCGACGCACGCCCCGGCGCGACGCCGATGTCCGCGACCTCGCGCAGCGGGATGCGCACGCCGCCGGGCGCGCTCAGCGTGATCTCGGCGATGCGCCCGAGATCGGCACGCTCGCGTGCGGGCAGTCGGAGGCGTACCGGCACGAGCCGTTCGCCCTGCCAGATCTCGCTCACGACCGAGCCTGCGAGGGCTGTCTCGATCGTGCGCTGCGCGCTCGCCATCGAGATCCCGGCGCGCGCGAGGCGCTCGCGATCGGGCGTGATCTCGAGCTGTGGCACGTTGCGATCGCGGTAGAGCGACGCGTCGACGACGCCGGGCACGGTGCGCACCGCGTCGAGCGCGCGGAGCAGGTGCTCGCGCATCACGATCAGATCGGTCCCGAAGATCTTCAGCACGACCTGACCCCGCACGCCGCTGATCGACTCCTCGACGTTGTCGCGGATGGGTTGCGAGAAGTGGAAGCGGATCCCGGGCAGGCGCTCGAGCGACGCGCGCATCTGCTCCTGCAGCTGGTCCTTCGTCATGCCTTCGCGCCACTGCTCGCGCGGGACGAGGTGCACGAAGGTCTCGCCCATGTTCACGCTCTCGTTGTCGGTACCGTCCTCGGGGCGCCCCTGCTTCGTGTCGACCTCGCGTACCTCGGGGAACGCGAGCAACCTCCGCCGCACCTCGCGCATCACGCGCTGTCCGTTCTCGAGCGAGATGCTGGTCGGCAGCTCGACGAACACGTTGAAGTCGCCCTCGTCGAGCTCGGGGAGGAACTCGGTGCCGAGCCGCGTCGTGACCACGAGCCCACCGCCGAGCAGCGCGAGCGCAGCCGCGAGCGCCACCACCCGCCGCACGACGAGCCATCGCACCGCGCGCGCGTAGATCGCGCGCATGACGCGCACGAACGCGGGGTCACCGTGCGCCTGGTGCGCTCCCGGCCTCAGCACGAGCGCCGCGAGCGCGGGCACGACCGTCAGCGAGAACACGAGCGCGCCGAGTAGCGCGAAGGTGTAGGTCAGCGCGAGCGGGCGGAAGATGCGCCCCTCGACGCGCTCCAGGCTGAACACCGGGATGAGCGCGGCGACGATGATCGCCATCGCGAAGAGCGTCGGTCGCGCGACTTCGCGCGCCGCGTCGGCGACGAGCCGGAGCCGCTCCCGCGTGGTGCGCGGCGGCGTCTCGCCCATGCGGTGCACGACGTTCTCGATCAGGATGACCGCGCCGTCGACGAGAATCCCGAAGTCGATCGCGCCCATCGAGATCAGGTTCGCGGGCAGGCCGATCGAGCTCAGGCCGATGAACGCGACCAGCAGCGCGAGCGGGATCACGGCGCCGACGATCAGCGAGCCGCGCAGGCTGCGCAGGAAGAGCCACACCACCGCGACGCAGAGCAGCGCGCCCTCGAGCAACGAGTGGTGCACGGTCTCGAGCGTGTGCGCGACGAGCGTCGTCCGATCGTAGAACGGGACGATCTCCATCCCCTCGGGAAGACCGTCACGGTTGAGATCGTCGACCGCGGCGTGGATCCCGTCGAGCACGACGCTCGGGTTCTCGCCGCGCCGCATCAGCACGACGCCTTCGACGCTCTCCAGCGAGGTGCCGTAGCCGACGGCGCCCTGCCGCGGCACGTGCGACACGACCACGCGCGCGACGTCGCCGATGGTGACGGGTGTTCCGTGATCGGCGCGCAGCACCGCGCTCTGCACGTCGCTCGGCTCGGCGAACGCGCCGACGCCGCGCACGACGAGCTGCTGATCTCCTTGCCGGAGGAAGCCGCCGCCCGCGCTGCGGCTCGCTCGCTCGAGCGCGTCCTCGACCTCCTCGAGCGACAGACCGCGCGCGTGGAGGCGCGCGGGATCGACCTCGACGTGGATCTCGCGGAGGAACCCGCCACGCCCGATCACGTCGGCGACGCCGGGAACGCGGCGGAGCGCGGGGCCGACGTTCCACTCCTGCTCGCTCCGTCGCTCGGCGAGCGTGTGGCGGGCCGAGACGATCCGATAGTGGAAGATCTCGCCGAGCGGCGTCGCGTCGGGCCCGAGCTCGGGCACCACGCCGTCGGGGAGCTCCGCTGTGCGCAGGCGCTGCTCGACGAGGATGCGCGCGCGGAACGCGTCGGCCGCGTCCTCGAACGTCAGGTAGACGAGCGAGAGACCGAAGAGGCTCTCGCTGCGCATCCGGATCATGCCCGGCGTGCCGTTGAGCGCGCGCTCGATCGGGATCGTGATCTGCCGCTCGATCTCCGGTGGCGCGAGCCCGGGCGACTGCGTGATGACGTTGACCTGCAGGTTCGTGACGTCGGGGAACGCCTCGACCGGCGTGCGCAGGTACGCGTGCACGCCGTAGGCGGCGATCGCGAGCGTCACCACGACGGCCGCGACGCGACGCCGCACACAGAGCTCGATCAGCTTCGCGAGCAAGACTCTTCCTTCCCGAGCGCGCGAGCGCGCTTCAGAGCATCAGGTCGGCGGCACCGTCGAGCAGGAGCGCGCCCTCGACGACGACACGTTCGCCCTCCCGCAATCCGGCGAGCACCTGCACGCGTCCGTCGATCGAAGGACCGACGACGACATCGCGCCGGCGGAACCGCCCGTCGCCTTCGTCGACGTAGACCGCGGTGCGCTGTCCGTCGCGCACCAGCACCGCGCTCGCGGGGAGCACGAGCCCTTCGTCGACGAGCGAGATCGACGCACGCCCGAAGAGGCCCGGCCGCAGCAGGGAGGGCACGCTCTCGAGCTCGATGCGCACCGGCACCGTGCGCATCCCGGCGCTCACGACCGGCGCGACGTGGGTCACGCGCCCGCGCAGCGGCGAGTCGATCGAGGGCAACGCGATCTCGGCGCTCGCCCCGACGCGGACCATCGCCGCGTCGCGATCGAAGACCTCCGCGACGACCCCGATGCCGTGGGGATCGCCGATCTCGAGCAGAGCCTCCCCTCCGGGCTCGACCGCCATGCCGATCGCCGCGCGTCGCGAGAGGATCGTCCCCGCGATCGGCGCGCGGAGCACGACCTCGCCGCCCGCGCCGCGACCGACGATCGACACCGCGGTGCGCGCGCGCGCGAGCTCGATCTCGAGCTCCGCGACGTGGAGGTCCGCCGCGCGACGCTCGCGCTCGGTGCCCACGCCGCGCTCCAGCATGTCCGCGCTGCGCCGTGCCTCCGCGAGCGCGTTCGCGAGCGCGGTGCGCGCGGCCGCGAGCTGTGCGCGCGTCGCGGCGGCATCGGGCGAGCGTAGCGTCACGAGCGGAGCACCCGCGGCGACCTCGTCACCGACGCGCACGTGCACCTCCGAGACGCGCCCGGGCACCGGCGTGCCGAGCTCGGCGATCGCGCCGTCACGAAACGCGACGCGCGCAGGCGCGCGAAGCGCGGTCACGCCGTGCGAGAGAGCGAGCACCTCGCTGCGCACGAACGCGCGCGTCTCCTCGTGCTCGAGGGCGACGAGGTCGTCGTCCTCCTCGTCGTCGCCGCGATCGGGGAGAGGCGGTGCCTCGACCGCGTCGTGCGCGGAGGACCGACCACCGCAGCCGGCGAGGGCGAGCACGATCGAGAGCACGACGAGCGGATGCGTTCGGAGCAGCACGCCGCGCCGTCGAGCAACGCACGCGCCACGCGTCGCGGCCTGCGATTCCGAGGTGCGCCGTCGATCGCGCCGCATCCGCGTGTCGCAGCTCGCGAGCGGTGTCGCGCTCACGCGACGCGAGCGGAATCGCGCCCGTCTGGCGCAGCGTTGCCGGTCTGTCGCGTCTGCGCGACAGCGTCGCGACGCGCGCCTCGCGAATCTCCAGGATTCTCGCGTGGGCAGGTTCTTGCTGAGCACGCGGAGGTCCCTGCCCGAGCCCAGGGGAGACTCACGGATTCCCGGCCGCGAGGGTCCCCTGGGCTCACCTCTCACACTCGATCTCTCGTTCCCCATGTCCACGCGCGGCCGCGTTCTCGTCGTCGACGACGACCCGAGCAGCTGCGAGATGCTCGACGAAGCGCTCTCGCACGCAGGGTTCGAGGTGATCTGGCGCACGTCTGCGGAAGAAGCGCTGCCGATCGTGCGCGAGCACCACGCGCTCGACGTCGTCCTCACGGATCTCCGGATGAGCGGCGCGTCCGGGCTCGATCTCTGCCGCGCGATCGCCGAGCACGATCCCGCGCTGCCGGTGATCGTGATCACGGCGTTCGGCAGCATCCGCACCGCGGTCGACGCGATCCGGGGCGGCGCGTACGACTTCATCACCAAGCCGTTCGATCTGGCGGTCGTCGCGCTCGCGCTCGATCGCGCCGCGGCGCACCGCGCGATGCGGCTCGAGCTCGACCGGCTCCGATCGCGCGTCGCCGCCGAGGACCACGGTCATCTGCTCGTCGGTCGCACCGACGCGATGCGAAGAGTGATCGACCTGATCGATCGAGCCGCCAAGTCCGATGCGACGGTGCTGGTCACGGGCGAGAGCGGGACGGGCAAGGAGCTCGCCGCGCGCACGCTCCACGACAAGAGCCCCCGCGCGCGCGGCCCGTTCGTCGCGATCAACTGCGCCGCGCTCCCCGAGGCGCTCCTCGAGAGCGAGCTCTTCGGTCATGCGAAGGGCGCGTTCACCGACGCGCGCGGCGATCGCCCCGGCCTCTTCGTGAGCGCGAGCGGCGGAACGCTCTTCCTCGACGAGATCGGCGACATGCCGCAGGGCATGCAGGTGAAGGTGCTCCGCGCGATCCAGGAGCGCAGCGTGCGACCGGTCGGCAGCGATCGCGAGATCCCGTTCGACACCCGCATCGTCGCGGCGACGCACCGCGATCTCGAGGCCGAGGTCGCGGCGGGACGCTTCCGGCAGGATCTCTTCTTCCGCATCCACGTGATCGAGATCGGTCTGCCGCCGCTGCGCGCGCGCGGAGGGGACGTGCTCGCGCTCGCGCAGACGTTCGTCGATCGCATCGCCGCGCGCACCGGGCGCACCGGTCTGCGCCTCTCGCACGAGGCCGCCGAGCGCCTGCTCGCCTACGACTGGCCCGGCAACGTGCGCGAGCTCGAGAGCTCGATCGAGCGCGCCGTCGCGCTCGCCCGCGGCGACGAGCTCCGCCCCGAGGATCTGCCCGGCCGCGTGCGCCGCAGCACCGCGAGCGCGAGCGATCCGGACACCAGCGGTACGAGCGAGCTCGTCCCGCTCGAGGAGATGGAGCGTCGCTACATCCTGCGCGTGATCCGCGCCGTCGGCGGCAACAAGAAGCTCGCCGCGCAGGTGCTCGGGGTCGATCGGAGCACGCTGTATCGCAAGCTCGATCGGTGGAAAGCTCCCGAGCGCGACGAGGCCTGATCGCGCGGTGCGCGGATGAAGCTCACGTGGAAGCTCTCGCTCGCGATCGGGCTCGGCATCTGCCTGGTCCTCGCGGCCAACGCCTACGTCCGCCTGCGCACCGACAGCGCGGCGTACCGCGACGACGTGCGGCGAGACCACGACACCACCGGGCGGAGCCTCGCGACCGCCGTCGAGCTGCTCTGGCGCACCGACGGAGAGACGCGCGCGCGCGAGGTCGTCGAGGAGCTCAATCTCCGCACGAGCCACGCGACGATCCGTTGGGTATGGCGCGCCGCGACCCCCGGCGAGCCCGAAGCACCGCAGCGCCCGGATCTGGTGCCCGCGCTCGGTCCCGGCACGCGCTCGGAGATCGTCGAGCGCGACGACGGCGCGCCTCGCATGCTCAGCTACACGCGCGTCGATCTCCCCGGGGATCGCGACGGTGCGATCGAGATCGACGAGTCGCTCGCGGACGAGCGCGAGCACGTGCGTGCGACGCTGGTCCGCACCGCGACCACGACCGGGGTCCTCATCGTGCTCTGTGTCGGCCTCACGCTCGCGTTCGGCACGCTCTTCGTCGCGCGCCCGCTGCGGCGGCTCGCCGAGAAGGCGCGTCGGATCGGCGAGGGCGATCTCTCGGCGCCGCTCGACATCGAGCAGGACGACGAGATCCGCGACGTCGCGCGCGCGATGAACGACATGTGCGATCGCCTCGGCGAGGCGCGCACGCGCATCGAGCGAGAGACCGGCGCGAAGATGCGCGCGCTCGAGCAGCTGCGGCACGCCGACCGGCTGCGCACCGTGGGACAGCTCGCGTCGACGATCGCGCACGAGCTCGGCACTCCGCTCAACGTGGTGCGCGCGCGCGCGGCGATGGTCGCGGACGGCTCGGTGTCCGAGGCGCGCGTGCGCGAGCTCGGCGGCGTCATCGTGGTGCAGTGCGATCGGATGACCGGGATCATCCGCGGTCTGCTCGATTACGCGCGGCGCGATCCGCCCGATCGCTTCGAGAGCGATCTCGTGCGCGCGGTGCGGGAGTCGGTGCAGTGGCTCCAGGACGTCGCGCGCGAGCGGAAGGTCGCGATCGAGCTCGACGCCGAAGCGAGCGAGCTCTTCGCGTGGATCGATCCGCGCCAGATCCAGCAGGCGGTCACGAACCTGGTCCTCAACGCGGTCCAGGCATCGCCCGCGGGCGCGACGGTCACGGTGCGCGTCCGCGCGGAGCGCGTGGACCGCGACGGCGAGGCGATCGTCGAGGTGAACGATCACGGGCCGGGGATCGCGCCCGAGCACCGCGACCGACTCTTCGAGCCCTTCTTCACGACGAAGGGCACGGGCGAGGGCACCGGCCTCGGGCTCCCGATCGTCGACGGCATCGTGCGCGAGCACGGCGGCTCGATCGAGGTGACGAGCATGCCCGGTGACGGCGCCTGCTTCCGCATCCGCCTTCCGCTGCAGAGCGCGGGCGCGATCCCCGAGCCGCGGGAGCCTCCGCGAGGGAGCGCGCGGCCGGGCTCCTGGCGCGGCAGCTCGCGCCCCTGAGCCGTGGATTCGCGCGCGTCGAGCGCGCTACGCTCGCGGGTCCACGGAGCGAATGTCGCCCTCTCAACGTCGCGAGCGCATCGTCGACGTCGATCGCCGCCTCGTCGCGATCGCGAAGGAGATCCGCGTGCTCGGGGAGCTCTCGTGGCCGGCCGAGACCGTCGACGCGTTCCTCGTGTCGTGGCGGCGCGGCGCGCCGCAGCTGCCCTCGGTCACGTACCCGCACGGCCGTCATCACGCACAGCTCGAAGCGCTGCGCGAGCTCCGCGCGCAGCTCGACGTGCACGACCCCGTGCAGAGCTTCCTCGACGACACCGCGGGCTCGTATCGCGCGGCCGGCCGCATGCTCGAGCACGCCGGTACGCCCTCGTTCCTCGAGCTCTCGCAGGCGCTCTACGGCAAGCCCGACGACCGCCTGCCGGGCGCGTCCATGACCCACCTCGAGGCCGCGGATCAGCTCCTCGCCGCGACGGACAAGCTCGCCGACGCAGGGCTCGACTTCGATCCCGGCGCGACGATCCCGAGCGAAGAAGCGGCCGCGCGCATGCGAGAGCGCCTCGCGTCGTACTTCACGAAGCACGACGTCGAGGTGGTCGTCGATCCCCACCTCGGCGCGAAGGCGATGGCGGGCGCGAAGCGCGTGCGGCTGCGCGGCGACACGCTCTTCTCCGAGCTCGACCTCGATCAGCTCGTCGAGCACGAGGCGTTCATCCACTCCGCGACCGCGCTCAACGGGCGCGAGCAGCCGGTGCTCACGGTGCTCGGCCTCGGCGCGCCGCGCACCACGCTGACCCAGGAGGGCCTCGCGACGGTCGCCGAGCTCGCGACGCGCGCGATCGATCTCGCGCGCCTGCGCCGCATCGCGCTGCGCATCCGCGCGATCCACCTCGCGATCGAGGGCGCGGACTTCGTCGAGGTGTTCCGCTTCTTCCTCGAGCACGGCCAGAGCGACGAAGAGTCGGTGCGCTCCGCGATGCGCGTGTTCCGCGGCGGCGACGTGCGCGGGCGCTGGGTGTTCACGAAGGACGTCGTGTACCTCCAGGGCCTCGTCGCGGTGCACACGTTCCTGCGCAAGTCGATCGCAGACCACAAGCCGTTCTTGATCGAGCGGCTCTTCGCGGGACGCATGGCGCTGTCGGACGTCTTCCTGCTCGAGGAGGCGTTCACCGACGGGCTCGTCGCGCCCGCGCTCTACGTGCCCGCCTGGGCGCGCAACCTGCGCGCGCTCGCGGCGTACCTCGCGTTCACCGCGGTCGCGTACTCGATCGATCTCGGCGCGATCGAGCTCGAGCAGATCCTTCCCGCGTACGACTTCGAGTGAGCGAGTCCGGGGTCTCGACGCCCCGGCGATTGCGAGCGCGACGAGCGCCTGTGCACACTGGCCCGATGCTGGTGATCGGCTCGCGCCACGCGCTGCGCTTCGTCGTCTCGATCGCGCTGCTCGCGGCGTGCGACGCGGGACGAAGCGCCGACGAGCGCGATGCCGGCGACAGGATGGACGCGAGCCAGTCGCGCGACGCGGGACGACGGCCCCCACCGGTCGACGGAGGCGGCGCGTGCGTGCCGCCCGCTGCGCCCGCGCCGCACGAAGGGTGCAATCCCGAGAACGGGTTCGAGTGCGACGGTGACTACGACGCTCGCTGCAATCCCGCGTGTCCCGACACGCACTGTTGCAGCCCGCAGGCGGGACGGTTCGAGTGCGTGGAGCGAGACGAGGCGGGGAATTGTCCCGCGGCGGATCTCTGGGTCGACGAAGCGCGCATCGCGCCGTACTTCGAGTATCGCTACATCGGCCCGAGCGACTGCGCGCTCGTCGAAGGCTGCGTCGCGGAGCCCGGGATGCGGCGGCTCCTGCGCTTCGACGCGTGGACGCCGAACACCGGAGACGCCGACCTGTACCTCGGCGTTCCGACCGCGAGCTCGCCGAATTTCGAGTACTCGTCGTGCCATCGGCACTTCCACTTCGAGACCTACGCGGCGTACGAGCTGCTCGATGCCGAGGACGACTGCGTCGTCGCGGAGGGCCACAAACAGGCGTTCTGTCTTCTCGACTACTACACGTATCCTTGTGACGAGAACGACTCGAATCCCGATCCCGAAGTGCCCGACTGCCGTCGTCTGAGCGGATATTCGTGCGTCAATCAGGGCATCCGCCGCGGCGCACAGGACGTCTACGAGGCGGACGTCGACTGTCAGTGGGTGGACGTCACCGGTCTTCCGCCCGGCGACTACCGACTCCGTGTGCGCATCAACACCGACCACCTTCTCCGCGAGTCGGACTACGGCAACAACGAGGTGATCGTCGGCGTGACGATCCCCGAAGATCCCGGCCCGCCGGCCACCGACATCGGCGCGCCGTGCGAGGAGAGCGAGCTCGGGCTCGATCGCACGTGTGGCTTCGCGCGCAGCTACGACGGCGAGTGCGAGCCGGGATCGACGGTGACGCTCGGCTGCTCCGCGGCGTGCGGATACGGCGAGTGCAGCGGCGACACGATCCTGATGGTGTGCGAGGCCGCGATCGGCGCGTCGTGCACGTCGGCCGCGGCGATCGCGACGAACGATGCGTCGGGGTGCGGCGTGGGCGCGTGCCGCGGCGGAACCGACTGCTGCTCGAGCGCGACCTTCGAGTGCCCGACGACCGGCAGCTACACGGTCTGGACCGGCGCGTTCAACACGTCACGGAGCGCGACGTGCGAGATCGCGCTGGCTCCCTGACGCGGCGTCAGATGCCGTAGCGCATCGTGATCGAGAGCGAGCGCGCCGAGCGCCCGTCGTAGTCGAACGCCGCCGAGTCGAACGAAGGCGCGCCGAGCGTCCCGCGCGCGTCGCGCGAGAAGCCGTAGCCCTCCTCCGGGATCCCCATGAATCCCTGGTCGAACACGGTGTCGTCGTCCTCGTCGTGCATCATCCCGATCGCGAATCGCCCCGCGGGCACGCTCTCGAAGCGACACCGCGCGACGCCGTTCGCGATCGCGGCGCTGCACGTCGCGACCTCCTGGCCGCCGTGCGTGAACGTCGCCTGCGAGCCGTAGAGCCCACCACGTACGTGCCCTCGATCGGAACGCAGGCCCCGCACCACGGCGATGACGGCGGGGACCACCGGGGGCTCGACCCGCAACGCGCCACGCGCGCGCAGCGCGTCCTGTCCGCGCGATGGTGTCGGCCCGAATGACGCGAGCCCGAACGCGCACACGGCGAGTGTGATCGCCGCGATCGATCCGGCTCGTGCTCGCCCCCCGACGTTGCTCCGAGTCACCGCTCGACTATGGGCTCGCCATCGCACGGCCGCGAGGCCCCCACCGCTCGATGACGCGCTTCGATCGGCTCCGCCCCTCATCGACACGCGCTCCTCGCGGCCCGCGCGCCATGCTCGCCGCGCACGGACGCGCTCGCCGCGCGCGCGCCGAGGACCACCCGCACCGACACGCGCCTGCAGCCGCCGACGTTCACGCCCGGCTGATCACGACGCGGGCTCGGGCGGCGCGCCATAGGCGGGCACGGCGCCACCTCCAGCGTCGATCGCGCTCCCCGCGTCGATCGGCGTCGGACCGCCGTAGAGCGCGACGCTGGCTCCGGCGTCCTCCTCCTGCGCGGTGCCCGAGTCGATCGCGGGCGCGCCGTACGCCGGCACCGCGCCGCCGGAGTCGACCTGCGCGCCGCCGTCGGGCGCGCGCTCGTCGCTCTCGGCGCAGCCGGCCACGTTGAGCGTCGTCGCGACCGCCGCGCCGAACGCGAACGTCGCCGCGCGACCGAGGCGTGTCGTGGGCGCGCGCGGCGGCGCTGCGCTCGCGATCGCATCGGCGAGCGACACGCCACAGAACGGGCACGCGCTCTCGCTCGCACGCACGTGACGCGTGCACCCCGGACAAGGCAGAAGTCGATTCGTCATCTCGTCCCCCATCGCTGCAAGAAGGGTCAGTCCGCGGGCGCCGCGCCGTACGCGGGCGCGACGGCCCCCGCGTCGACGCCGGCGTCGGTCCCGCCATCCGGGACCTCGGGCCGTGGCGCGCCATACGCGGGCACGGGCTCGAACATGTCACAGCCCGCGAGACCGATCGCCGTCGCCATCGCGACCGCGCCCGCCTTCGCGCGGAACGAGACGAGCTGCGCGCGGCTCGTGACTACCACCTCGCGTGTCTCGGTCTCGACCGCGACCGCCTCGATCGCGACGCCGCAGAATGGACACTGCGTCTCGCTCGCGCGCACGTGTCGATGGCACGACTCACACGGTCTCAGCATCTCTCGTCTCCTCCCCCGACACGTCCTCGACGATCAGCTCGAAGCGCGCGTGGTCGAACGGCTGTCCCGGCGCGCTCTCCACCTTCACCACGCGCTCGCGCTTGCCCGCGCGCTGCATCTCGAGCGCGCGATGGTGGCAGTACGGATTGTTGCCCGCGCGCCCGAAGAGCACGAATCCCGTCCACGTACATCCAGCGCGGCACTCGTCGGCGTAATAACAAGTGCGGCAATAGCCCCACAGATCGTCGACGGTGCGATCACGCGTGTAGCGCATCGCGGTCCCGCCGCGCTCCCAGATGTCGACGAGCTTCGCGTCGCGGATGTTGCCGCCGGTCCACGAGAGCGTCGGCAGCGAGGGGCATCCTTTGATCGAGCCGTCCGCCTCGACGCCGAGCGTCGAGCGCCCCGCGCCGCACGAGTACATGTGGCCCTTGGGCAAGGTCCCGCGCAGCGCGTGCTCGTAGGGCCCGAAGTAGCCGACGTTGTTGCCCGGCCACAGCCGCACGCCGCGCTCGCGACATCGCTCGGCGAGGCGCGCGAGCATCGGGAACACCTCGAGCAGGTCGTACGGCTGCAGCAGCACCTCGGGCTCGTCGGCGGCGCGCCCCATCGCGACCGTCAGCTGGATCTGCCAGCTGTGCGCGCCGTGATCCGCGATCGTCTCGAGGACGCTCGGCAGGTCGGGCGCGCTGAGCCGGTTGATCTGCGTGTTCGCGCTCACCTGCACGCCCGCGGCGCGCAGGTTCTTCATCGCCTCGAGCGCCGCGCGGTAGCTGCCCACGACCCCGCGCAGTCGATCGTGCGTCGCTTCGTCGCCGTCGATCGACACGCTCGCGCTCTGCAGGCCAGCCGCTGCCGCGTCACGCGCGCGCTCCGGCGTGATGCCGCGCCCGCCCGTGGTGAGGATCGCCATCATGCCGCGCGCGCGGATGCGACGGATGATGTCGGTCCAGTCGTCGCGCAGGTACGCCTCGCCGCCGATCAGCGAGACCTCCTTCACGCCGAGCTCCGCCATCTGATCGACGAGGTCGAGGCACTGCTCGGTCGAGAGCTCGTCGGGTCGATCACGCCCAGCGCGCGAGCCGCAGTGACGGCACGCGAGATCACACGCGAGCGTGATCTCCCAGACCGCATAGATCGGACGCACGCGCCGATCGATCGCGCGCGCGTCGTCCGCGAGCGGAAGGCGACGTCGCGCGGGCTCGGCCATCGGCGCGAGCGGGAGCGATCTCGGGCGCGGCGCGCGCAGGAGCGCGTCGCGCTCCGCTGCGCTCAACGGATCGGGCCCCTTTTGCTGCGACTCCGACACGGCCACCGATGGTAGTGGCCGCGCTCCGCGGAATCCATCGAGCGATCAGAATCGATATCCGACCGCGACGCTCAGCTGCGGCGTGAACCCGTACGACTCCAGCGCGTCGGTCACGTCGTTCTCGATGTCGTCGAACATCTCGGGCGCGAGCCCGCGCACCTCGTCGGGCACCGCGATCGACGTCGACGCGTCGAGCGTGTGCGCCCATCCGATCGAGCCGCGGATCACGAGGTGATCCCACACGAGCGCGCTCCAACCGAGCTCGACGTGCAGCATGTGGAGCTCGGCGTCGATGCCGACCGCGTCGAGCCCGGGATAGCTCATGCTCTGCCCCACGGCGGCCTCGAAGTCGTCGATGCCGACGCGCGTCTCCGAGCCGATGCGCGTGTAGCCCGCGAGGATCTCGAAGCCGTAGCCGGGCACCGGGCGGATGCCGCCCGCGACGCGCACGACGAGCGCGTTCGATCCCGCGCGATCGACGAGCGACGCGACGTCGTCGCCGTACGCGCCGATGCCGTGCACGACGTCGTTGATCAGGCCGAGGTAGGGCTCGGGCATGAACCCGAGGTGGCCGCGGATCAGCAACCCGAGCGGCAGCTCGACGGTCGCCTCGATGCCGACGGTGAGCGGCACCTGCGTCGCGATCGCGAGGTCGAGTCCGATCGGGAACGGCTCTCGACGTGGTGGTGTGGACGTCGGGTCGCCGAGGTCCTCCGCGCGTTCACGCTCTGCGCGCACCGACGACACGGACGTGGCGCCCGCGCTCGCTGCCTCGGGCACTGCGAGCACGCGCGCCTCACCGCGCTGCGCCGAGACGATCGATGGCTGGAGCGCGCACACGGCCAGCACTGCGATCGAGACGAGGATTCCACGTGCCGAGTCGCGCCAACAGCAATGCACGCGACCGCGAGGAGCAGCGCTCATGCCATCTCGGTGGTCCGAGACGGCAGGAACCTTCGATCAATCTCGCGCGACGACGATCAGAGCCGCGCGGCGATGCGCTCGGCGGCGCGCGTCGCCATCGCCATGATCGTCAGCTGCGGGTTCACGCCGAGCGGGCCCGGCACCGTGCTGCCGTCGACGATGAAGAAGCCGGGCAGGTCGTGCGCCTCGTGGTCGAGCGACACCACGCTCGTCCTCGGGTCCTTGCCCATCTTGCAAGTGCCGAGCGGGTGATAGCTCGTGAGCAGACACTGGCTCGGCGCGAGGCTCTGCTTGCGGAAGCGCTCCCACTCGCGACGGCTCTCGAACGTGTGCGCGCCGAGCAGCGCGGGCCACACCTTCTTCGCGCCGGCCTCCCAGCAGATGTCGCCCATCGCCATCACGCCGCGGTGATAACGATCGGCGTCCTTCTGCGTGAGGTTGTAGAGCACGGTCGCGGAGCCCTGGACGTCGAACGCGATGCGCCCGCGCGACTCGTCCGCGATGAGGATGCCGAACGACGCGATGTGCTCGAGCTCGTTGAGGCGCTCCATCAGGCGCCGACCGCCGACGGGGTACATGAGCGCGGCGTAGTTCCAATCGGGCTGGGCCGCGCTCAGCAGGATTCCGTCGTCGAGGTGCTCGTCGCAGCCGTAGCCCTGCGGGATGTGATTCATCCCGCGGATCTCGTCGTCGAAGAGCGCGTTGAGCCCGCCGCTCGGATGCAGCGTGAGGTTGCGACCGACCTGACCGCTCGAGTTGCAGAGGCCGTTCTTGAGCAGGAAGAGCGGCGTCGGCAGCGCGCCGCCCGCGAACACGACGGCGCGGCCACGCACGCGGATCGTCTTGCCGTTCTTCGCTTCGCCCTCGATGCCCACGGCGCGACCGTTCTCGACGATCACGCGCTTCGCGCTGAGCCCCGTGAAGAGCATCGCGCCGCGCTCGAGCGCGGGCGGCACGTAGCTGATGTTCGTCGAGCGGCGCGCGTCGGTGCGGCACCCGAAGTCGCAGAAGCCCGAGCCCTCGCAGCCCGGCGCGTTGCGCACGATCGAGAAGTGGCTCCAGCCGAGCTTGTCGCAGCCGCGCGCGAACACGTCGGCGATGCGACCGATGTGCTGACGCGACGCGGGCTGCGTCTGCAGGATGCCCTCGACGCGCTCGAAGTAGCCGCTCATGCGCTCGCGCGCGAACTCGTCGGTGCCGATGTCCTCGCACCAACGATCGAGCACCGAGGCCGGCGTGCGGAAGCACGTGCCGCCGTTCACCGCGGTCGAGCCGCCGACGAGGCGGCCCATGAACACCGGCATCAGGTTCGTGCCGACCGCCATGCCGCCGCGATAGAAGTCGCGATGCGCCTTCTGCGAGCTGCCGGTGAACGCGTCGCGCCGATGGAGCTCGCCCTCTTCGACGAAGCACACCGCGAAGCCGCGCTCCGCGAGCTCGCGACCGACCACCGCACCGCCCGCGCCGGTGCCGACGACGACGACCTCGCACTCGACGTCGCCGTCCTCCCACGTCTCGGCGCGCACGACCTGCTCGAGCCAGCGCGGCTGCTCGAGCGTCTTCACGACGTTGAGCTTGCCGCCCATGCGCTCGTACACGGGCTCGCGATCGAAGTGCGCGAACTTGATCGCGAACTGCATCACCTGGAACGGCGCGCGCAGCACGGGATCGCTCTCCCACGCGCGCATCACGTCTTCCTGATCGTCCGCGCTCAGATCGCGGAAGCGACGACCCTTCTTCGCGATCGCCGCATGATCGTACGCGAGCGCGACCGCACCGAGCGCCTTGGGCAGCTGCGGGAAGAGATGCGCGACCGTCTCCTCGACCATCGCGATCGTCTGCTCGTCCGCGCGCTGCACGCGACCACCGCCGGGGATCGTCGCTTCGGCGAACGCCAGGAGCGCTTCGTACTCGCGCGGACCGAGGTGGCTCCCGTCCGCAGGATGCGTGGCTCGCGCACGGCGCGCGGAAGATCGGCGCGAGCCCGAGAGGGCATCCGAAACGTCCGCATCGACCGCCGTACGACGCAACAGGTCGATCATGCAGCGGCCGAGTATTGGGCGCGTCCGGCCGATCGGCCAGTCACGCTCCCGGCGCTCGTGACGATTCTCCGCGCGTGCGTAGTAGGCTTCGCACCTTCGAGAAACGCCCATGATGGTCAGCACGCGCGGCTCGCTGCTCGGGATGCTCCAGTGGCAGCAACACTCCGTCGTCCTCTTCGCGGCATCCGCAGGGCTCGTGATCGCGCTGCGCGAGGTGCTCGGATGGCACTGGCTGCGCATCCCGACGACGCCGGTCGCGATCGTCGGCGGCGCGCTCGGGATCTTCGTCAGCTTCCGCACCAACGCGGCGTACGCGCGGTGGTGGGAGGGCCGTCAGCTCTGGGGTCGTCTCATCAACGTCTCGCGCATGTTCTGCTCGCAGGTGCTCGCGTACCTGCCACGTGCGGAAGACGGCGCGCCGAGCGCGCTCCAGCGCCGCCTGATCGAACGGCACGTGCTCTACGTGCACGTGCTCCGATGTCTGCTGCGCGATCAGGTGCCGTGGACCGACGAGGACGTCGTGCGCTTCAGCGACGCGGCGACGCGCGAGGCGCTGAAGAGCGAGACGAACGCGACGCACGCGCTGCTCGATCGACAGCTCGCGGAGCTCGCGCGCGAGGCCGACGCAGGACGTCTCGCGCCGCTGCGGATGGACGCGCTCGATCGCAGCATCGGCGGTCTGCTCGACGTGCAGGGCGGGTGCGAGCGCATCAAGCGCACGCCGATGCCGCGCGGCTACGGGTACTTCGCGGAGCAGCTGATCCGCGCGTTCGGGCTGCTCTTCCCGATGGCGATCGCGGAGGATCTCTGGGTGCTCTCGATCCCGATCAACGTGCTGGTCTGCCTCGCGTTCATGATGATCAGCGAGGTCGGTCGCGTGCTCGAAGATCCCTTCACGCTCTTCTGGAACGCGCTGCCGCTCTCCGCGCTGACGCGCACGATCGAGAGCAACCTGAGGCAGCGCCTCGGCGACGAGGACATCCGACCGATGCTGCGCCCCGACGCCAACGGCGTGCTGATGTGACGAGGAGATGCGCATGAGAGCGAGGCTCGCGCTGGTGATCGCGATCGCATGGACCGACGTCGCGCGTGCGGACGCGATCATCCCGTTCGAGGGCGAGTGCCCACCGGGGCTGCGGATCGGCGTCTCGGGCCACGCGGAGTCGTGCGTGCCGATCGCGTGCTCGAGCGACGCGGAGTGCGGGCGCGGCGCGGCGTGCCGCGAGGTGCACGAGTGCTTCGCGCCGCGCCGATTCACGTCCGACGGTCGCGTGATCTACGACACGCCGGTGATGCGCGAGGTCGTCGTCGGGTCGTGCGGCGGCGATCGCACCTGCGCGGAGGGCGAGTGCCGCACGCGCCGGCAGTGCGAGCCCACCGACGACACGCCGGCATGGGATCCGCGCATGCGACGTTGGACCGGCGAGACGCACCGCAGCGGGACGTGCAGCGTCGGCCACGGCGGCGGATCGCCGGCGTGGCTCGCGCTGGTCGCGATGGTGATCGCGCTGCGCGCGCGGCGCTTCCGATAGGATCACCACATGTGGTGGAGGCGACGTGCATCGCGCGAGCCGGCGGCGAGCACGCCAGCGCCAGCCGCGAGCGCGCGCGTGGGTTGGTGGTTCGCGCCCGCGGGAGAGATGCCGCGGGAAGGACGCGTCGATTGCTTCGACGGCGAGCTCGCGCCGGGCGTGTCGGGGCTGCACGCCGCGCGCACCGTGCTCGACGCGCTCCCGTTCGCGCGTAGCGCGCAGCTGTGTCGGGTCTCGCTCGGCGGACGCATCGTCGAGCGCGGGCCGCTGATCGCCGCGAGCGAGCGCACGATCGAGCGACGCTTCGATCCACGCGCGCTGCTGCGATCGATCGCGATCGAGATCGCCACCGGTGCGCTCGACGGCGAGGTCCTCGAGGATGCGGTGCGCGACGCGCTCCGCGTGATCGTGCACGCGCCGCTGTCGAGCGCGATGTCGGGTGTGATCGACCGCGAGACCGAGCGCGCGTCGGAGCGGATGATCGACGCGGACCAGGCGCTGCGGGACATCAGCTGGCGCATCGAGCGCGGCGTGGAGCGCGCGGAGGTGCTGCGCGATGCGCAGCGCGCGGCTGCACGAGCACGCGCGCACGCCGTCGCGCTCGAGACCCTCGCGATGATCGACCGACGCGGTCCGTCCGAGCTCGAGCCGATGCTGGAGGGCGCGCTGCGCGCGCTCGCATGGCGCATCGCGGCAGACGCGGAGACGATCGACAGCACGACGCTCGATGACGCGCTCGCGCGTGCCCGCGCCGAGTGGAGCGCGATGCTCGACGCACGCGTGCTCGCGATCCTCGACACGACGCGCCCGAGCGAGCCGGAGCTCGAGTCGCCGATCGTGGCGATCGAACCGACACCCGACGAGACCTCACCGCCCGTCGAGCCACCGCCATCCGACGACGCGACGCGCGTCGTGACGCGCCCGCGGTGCGCGACTCGGAAGCGCCCTCCGCGCCGAGCGCGATGCGCGATCGACGGTGGCGACGCGTCGTCGATCCCTCGGGCGAGATCGTCCGCCTGGGCTCGTTCCTCCCGCCGCTCGCGCCGGACGCGACACCGCCCGCGATCGTCGATGCGACGGAGCGCACCACGCGCCACCGCGACGCGCTCCTCGCGTGGAAGCTCGAGATCGCCCGCCATGCCGCCGTGGTGGGCGTCATCACGCGTGTCGCGAAGCTCGAGCTGATCCCGCCCGGCATCTTCGGCGTGCACGATCCGACGTTCGCGATCGTGGTCGCGATCGCGCGATGGGATCTCCACGCGCCCATCGTGCAGCACCTCGCGGACATCGATGCACCGGGCGGAATGCCCACCGAGATCGTGATGCTCGGTCGCATGTCGCCCTCGGAGGCGATCGATCACGGCGAGATCCTCGTCACGGCGGGGATCACCGAGCTGCTCGTCGACTGGCGGCGTGGCCTCCTCGAAGGCGCGATCGAGCGAGCATGGAGAGGCGAGGTCCTCTACGCATGGCGCCGTCAGGTCGGCGCCGTCGATCCGGCGACGGGCTTCGTCACGTTCACGCCGATGCGCGTCCGCTGTACCGAATGCGACGGCACCTACCTCGTTCCGCAAGGCACGCACCTCGACGGAGCGTCGTGTGGATGCGGGCGCACGGGCTCGCTCGTCGCGTACCAGACCGATCCCGCGCCGCGCGCCGCGGTGCCGCGCGAGATCGAGTGCCCGTACTGCTCGTGGCGCTTCCTCCAGTCCGCGCCGACACCCGACGACGTCTGTCCGCACTGCCATCGATTGGTGCGCGCCGAGTGATGCGTGCGCGAAGCGCGACGACGGCGTGCCCGTGCTCTTCGCGATCACGGCGTCCGGCGAGATCTCCGAGCTGATCCCCGCGGGTCCCGGAGACGTGCCCTTCGGCCTCTCGCGCTCCCCGCCAACGGCGTCTTCGGCGACGACGCGTTCGGCACGACCACGCTCGACCTCACGAGCCACGCGAACGAGTCGCTCCAAAGCCCCTGCCCTGATCGGCAGGTCGCAGCCAAGATCGCGGCGCCGGCCGACGTAGACTCCGTCGTGATGCGCTCGCTCGCGCCCCGCGTTCTGCTCTACGCTGCACGCGATCCCGAGCGCGCGGCGCGCGGACGACGGAGGAGCACGTGGCGGGCAGGTTGATCGGTGGACGCTACGAGATCGTTCGCAAGATCGCGGAAGGCGGCATGGGCGCCGTCTACGAGGCGCAGCACCACCTCACGAAGCAGACCGTCGCCCTCAAGATCCTCTTCCCGCACATCGGTCGCGACGAGAACGCACGGCAGCGCTTCCTCCGGGAGGTGAGCGCGCCCGCGCAGATCGGCCACGACGGCATCGTCGAGGTGCACGACGCGGGGTTCGACACGCAGGACGGCTCGCTCTTCGTCGCGATGGAGCTGCTGCGCGGCGAGACGATGCGCGATCGCCTCGCACGCGGCGGGCTCACGCGCGATCAGGTGCTCGACCTCTTCGAGGCGATGCTCGATCCCCTCGCCGCCGCGCACGCGCGCGGGATCGTGCACCGCGACCTCAAGCCCGAGAACGTCTTCCTCCACCGCGAGCGCGACGGGCGCGAGGTGCTCAAGCTCCTCGACTTCGGCATCGCGCGCGACCTCGACGAGAAGTCCCAGTCGGTCACGCAGACCGGCATGGCGATGGGCACGCCGCACTACATGGCGCCCGAGCAGGCGATGAGCGCCCGCAGCGTCAGCTTCCCCGCGGACGTGTGGGCCGTCGGCGCGATGCTCTACGAGGCGCTCTCCGGGAGCCCTCCGTTCGGCGGCGAGACCGCGAGCGCGATCGTCGTGCACGCGGTGAGCAAGCCGCACGAGCCGCTCGCGCACGCCGCGCCCGCGACGCCGCACGCGATCGCGGCGCTCGTCGATCGCTGCCTCGCGAAGGAAGCCGACAAGCGACCGAAGGACGCGCGCGAGCTGCTCGGCGAGCTGCGCGTCGCGCGCGGCAAGAGCGCGGGCATCGCGACCGGCCCGGTCGCCCCCTCGCAGGTGATGCTCCCGGTCGCTCCGCCGCAGAGCTACGGCACGCCCTCGCAGCAGAGCTACGGCGCGACGCCCGCCCCGCAGGTCACGCCGCAGCCCTCGTACGGCGCGCACGTGCCCTCGGCGCCGCATCCGAGCGCGGCTTCGTTCGGCGGCGTGCCGACCCCCGCGCACGTGACGCCTCCGCCCGCCGTCTCGCCAGTGCCGCGCAGCGGGTCGGGCTCGGGGCGCCTCCTCGTGATCGGCGGGCTCGTGATCGGCCTGGGCCTGCTCGCGGTCGCCGGGGTGGTCGCAGTCGGCGCGTACGCGGCGTTCTCGGGCAACGGCGCGGCCTCGCAGGGCACAGGCACGCTGCGCGTCATGACGACGATCCCGGGTCAGCTCGTGATCGACGGCGCGCCGCAGGGCCCGGTGCTCATCGGCGGCCAGGACGTCGTGCTCGCCGCGGGATCGCACGTCGTGGAGGTGCAGATCGCGGGCGCGACGATGGCCTCGCAGCGCGTCGACGTGAGCGCCGGGCAGGTGCAGCAGATCGAGCTCGTGCGCGGCGTGGTCGCGGGCTCGAGCGGCAGCGCCGGAGGCGCGGGTGTCCACGGCGGCACCCTCGGCCCGGGCGATCAGACGCTGAGCACCGGCGAGTACATGGACTTCTACGAGATGTCGTTCAGCGCCGGGCAGCACGTGCACGTCGAGCTCGCGTCGCCGAGCTTCGACACGTACTTGATCCTGCGCTTCCCGTCGGGTCGCCAGCGCGACAACGACGACGCGACGGGCACGAACTCGATGCTCGATCAGACGCTCGACGAGACCGGCGTGTATCGCGTGATCGTGACGAGCTTCAGCGCCGGCGAGACCGGCCCGTACACGCTCACGATCCGCTGACGCGCGGCCTCGTTCGTCGCGCGCGCGCGCTCAGACGGGCAGCTTCTTCAGCAGCTCGCGCGCCTGATCGGTGCCCGCGGCGAAGAACGCGGCGACCGGCGCGGCGACGTAGCAGAAGATGATGTCGAACATCTGCGTGTGGTACTCGAGCCAGCTCCAGCCCTCGGGCGCGCCGACGATCACCTTCGCGAAGAGCACCGCCGCGAGCGTCGACGCCGCCGCGATCCCGCCCGCGACCATCGAGCGCCCACCGCCGAGCTTCATCGAGCCCACGCCCGACGCCGCGCCGATCAGGAACGCGACGTACGAGTACTCGCCGACGAAGCGCCCGATGATGCCGTAGAGCAGCCCGACCGCGAATGCGCCCGCGACCGCACCGATCGCCGCCTTCGGAAGGCTCACGTTGCCCTCGCCCGCATCCGCCGTCGTGAAGCCGCCCATGTTCAGGTTCGCCATGACTCCCTCTCTCCTCGTGGAGCGCCGCGCGTCGGCGCGTCGCTGCGTCCCCTCGGTGCAACGAACGTCGCACCGCCGAGGCCGCGCGCTCCATCGCGCAACCACTTGGAATCATGAATGAATTAGCGAACCGATGCGGCGCGGAAACCGCACCGTACGCGCGCAACTCTTGCGCGAACGCGCAGCGTCGGCGTGCTCACCCGCGCACGGTCGCGAGGATCTTCGCGTGGTGCTTCGCGAACGCCGAGCCGTGCGGCAGGAACGCCGCGATGGTGCGCGATGCTTCCATCGGATCCATCGCGCCCGCCTCGTCCCACAGATCCTCGAACAGCGTGCGCGTCGCGCCGATCGCGAGCGAAGGGAACGCGCCTTCGTCGATCTCGCCGAACCCGACGATCAGCGCGCGCGCGAAGAGCTCGCGCAGCGCGCGCTGGTACGCGCTCTCGAACGCGCGAGCGGTGAGCCCGGACGCGGCGCGCAGCTGCTTCGCGCCGAGCGGCGAGTCCGACTCGAGCGCGGCGAGCACGTCGAGCGCGTCGGGCTCGAGCCCTTCGCGGATGCGCCCGGTCGCGCGCAGCTCGCAGAGCATCGCGGTGAAGAGCGCGCGCGAGAAGAACGTCGCGCGGTTGCGGAACCACTTCGAGTACACGACGCGCCGCGAGCGGGCGAGACGCTCGCGCAGGCGCCACATCCCGACCACGCGCTCGTCGCCGCTCTCGTCCCAGTCCCAGCGCATCCGCTCGCCCGGATAGAAGCGATGCCACAGCGAGGGCGGCTCGGAGCGGTTCTCGATCGGATAGACGAGCAGCACACCCGCGCGATCGATCGCCGCGATCGCCGAGGCCAGCGTCGGCGCGCGAGCCATTCATCGACCTACGTAGGCGCGCTCGAAGGCGGTCGAAGCCCCGCCGGTCCCTACTGCGCGGGGCACGTCGCGACGCGCTCGCGCAGCGCGCTCGCGATCCCACCCTCGGGCGCAGCGCGCAGGTAGCGACGAGCGAGCCCGCAGCGCTCTGCGTTCATCTCTCCGACGAGCGCGAGCCGTCCGTACGCCTCGACGCTCGGCGACGGGGCTTCCATCGCGCGTCGATACCGCGCGCTTCCGTCGCGTCGCTGCTGATCCTCGATCGCGCCCATCAGCACCAGCGCGTCGGCGTTCGTCCCGTCGAGATCGAGCGCGCGACGTCCGTAGACGCTCGCGCGCGGGAGCGTCTCGTCCATGAAGGCGAGCCACGCCTCGGCGGTGAGCAGCCGCGCCTCCTCGGCGCGCGTCATCGGCGCCTCGGTCGCGCCCTCGCGGATCTGCTCCGCGAGCTGCTCGACCATCGTCTCGCGTCGCGCACGCGCGAGGGCCAGCGCGCGCCACAGGAACACGTCGCGCCGTTCGGTCGCGCCCGACTCCGGCAGCGCGTCCTGGAACGCCTCGATCGCCTCGAACCAGCGCTCGGCCTGCATGTAGAGGCGCCCCTGCGCGTACGCGAGCGCGAGATCGCGACGCGACGTGCGGCGCGCGCGGCGAAGCGCGGAGAGCCCCTCGGCGCCGGCCATCGTGTCGACGAGCCAGCGCGCGCGCAGCTGCTCGATCTCGAGGCTCGTCACGTTCGCGGCGTCGATGCGCGCGATCGTCGCGCCCGCGGCCTCGAGGTCGCGCTGCTGGAGCTGGATCGAGAGCAGCGCCCGCAGCACCTCGGGCTGCGCGGGCTCGACCTCGATCGACGTCTCGTACGCACGCCGCGCCTCGTCGAGCTGACCGAGCTCCATCGCGGCACGACCACGCTCGGCCTGGAGCGCGGGATCGCGCGGCGCGACCTCGGTCGCGATCCGGAGCGCGTCGAGCGCGGGCTGCCACTCGCTCGACGCGAGGTGCACGCGCGCCTTCGCCGCGAGCAGGAGCGGCTCGCGCGGATGCGCCTCGAGCGCGCGCTGCGCGATCGCGAGACCGCGCGCGCGATCGCCGGCGCCCGTGTGCGCGCTCGCCGCGGTCGCCGCGATCCGCGGGTGCGTCGCGCGCTGCTCGAGCAGCGGATCGACGAGCGCGATCGCCTCCTGCGCCGCGCCGGTGCCCACCAGCATCGATGCGAGCCCGAGGTTCGCTGCGATCCGCTCGGCCGGTGCGCGAGCCGCTTCCTCGTAGAGCGCACGCGCCGGCGCCACCTGTCCGCGCGCGTCCGCGATCCGCGCGCGCAGCAGCGACGTCCGCGGGCCCGCGGGCGCACCGCTCAGCGCGCTCTCCGCCTGATCGATCCGCGCCGACGCGAGGTGCAGCTCGGCCGCGAGCTGCGCGCGGCGTCCTGCATCCGTCGAGATCCCCGGCGAGAGCGCGTCCGCGATCGCCTGCGCCTCGGTGCGCCGACCGAGCGCGAGCCACGCCTCCGCGAGCTGCACTCGGAAGAGCTCGTCGCCCGGCGGCGGCGCGCCCGCGGCCGCTTCGATCGAGCGCGTTGCGGTCTCCGTGTCGCCCGCGTCGATCGCCGACAGCCCGGTGAGCAGCTGTGCCCACGCGCGCTCGGCGGGCGTCGCGCTCGCGTCCTCCGCGATCGGCGCGACCTCGCTGCCCAGCTGATCGCGCTGCTCGCCCGCGTCCCAGCGCACCCGCGCGCGCGCGAGCCGCAGCGGGATCGCATCCCCCTCGATCGCGATCGGCGCGCCGCTGCGCGCCGACACCAGCCCGAGCAGCGCGCGCACCCGCGGCGCGTCCTGGCGATCCATCTCCTGCGACGACGCCTGCGCCGCCGCGAGCGCCTGCTGCACGTTGCCGATCGCCAGCGCGACCAGCGCCCGTGCGTACCCCGCCTCGGCGGCGCGCGGCCCACGCGCGACGAGCGCCGACGCGTGCTGCGCCGCCGCGTTCGCGTCGCCCTGCGCGAGCGCGAGGTAGGTCTGCGCGATCCGGTGATCGGACGCGCCGTCCGCAGCAGGATCGTGCGACGCGAGGAGCTGCTCCGCGGGCGCGCGATGGCCCGTGATGCCCGCGAGCTCGGCCGTCGCGTGGACGCGCGCCGCGAGCGCGACGTCGCCGGCGCCGGTCTCCCCGTCGAGCGCCGCGAGCGCGTCCTCGATCGCGTCCGCGCGCCCGGTGCGCTCCACCTCGAGCCGCGCCTGATCGATCTCGCGCCGATGCAGCAGGTACACCGCGAGCGCGATGAGCGCGAGCGCGCTGACCGTGCTCACCACCGCGATCGAGACGCGTCGCACGCGGCGGCGGCGGATCTCTTCCTTCGTCTCGGGGACCGCGGTGATCTTCGGGATCGACCGCTTCGCTTCCTCGACCGAGAAGAAGTCGGAGCGCTCGCGCTTCTCGCTGTCGCCCTGCTGCGCCAACGGGGCGATGATGCGTCAACCGCTCACACGCTTCCAGAGAAAGGCGAGCGCCTTAAAAGGCGAGAGGGTGGTGGGCTGCCAGACCCGCCACCCTCTCAGCTCATCGGGGAGGGGCCGTCAGTCCGACAGAACCTCCAGCGAGAGCGCGAACACGATCTTCGAGAAACACTGCGTACTATTCACTGGCCTTCTCCCTCCCCGGCAAATGCCGGCGCCTCCGGGCTGCGGCAGCGAATGGCCGCGCTCGCGTCGAGGCGTTCCATGGCGGGGGGGCGCTCGGGCAGGTTCGTCGATGCGCCGATCATCGCGGCTCCTCCGAGCACGGCCCGGAAGAGTCGAGACGAGGCGAGCGCATCCTGCGCTCGAGCCGCGAGCACCCCCTCGTACGTCACGGCAGGAACCCCCGGGAGCCTTTCGGCGCCCGTTTGCCGAAACCGTGAAGTTTCGTCGGGATTTCGCACCATTGCGGGGCTGTGGTGGCCCATCCGCCGTGCTCTGTGGGGTGTCCGCTCCGGAGAATCCGGATCGAACACGGAGGAGGATAGCGGCCTCGCTCGGTGTCAACAAGGCTTCGGCACGCCGCGCCTGCACGAAGGCGCAGGCGGTCACCGGAAAATGGAGTGTTTTCGCGCAAGGCGTTCCGCGCGATCCCGCTGCGATCCGAATTCGGTGCTCGGCCGGCACACGGTCCGTCGATCGACGAGCGCTGCCATCTCGCTTGACACCAGCGCGGCGTACTTCTAGCAATTCCACGGTCGTCAAAAGACGATGCCGTCCGCGCCCTTCCAACCGACCGTGGTCCCGCTGCGAAGGCCCGAGCTGAGCTATCGGGCCCGTCGGATCCTCTACGCGGTCGTGTCCGAGTACATCGCGACCGGAGAGCCCGTCGGCTCGCGTCGGCTCTCGAAGCGCTACGGAATCAACCTCTCGCCCGCGACGATCCGCAACGAGCTCGCGGATCTCGAGGAAGCGGGCTGCCTCGCCCAGCCGCACCACAGCGCGGGCCGCGTCCCGACCGAGGTGGGCTTCCGCGTGTTCATCGACGCGCTCTCGCAGATGCGCGAGGTCGCGGCCGAGGATCGTGCGGCGATCCTCGCGCGCATGCGGCAGCTGCGCCCCGGTGTGGACGACGTGCTGCGCGAGGCGGGACGGCTGCTCGCGTCGCTCACGGGCGCCGCAGCGCTCGTGTCGCGGCCGCGCACCGAGGTCGAGCAGGTCACGCAGATCCGCTTCATGCCGCTCTCGGAGAAGCAGGTGCTGGCGGTGATCGTGACGCGCTCGGGCACGATCCAGAACCGCATCGTCGAGGTCCCGGAGCTGCCCGACTCCGGTGACATGGAGCGGATCCACAACCTGCTCTCGTCGCTGCTGACCGAGCGCACGCTGCGCGAGGTGCGCGAGGAGCTCGCGCGCGCGATGGCCGACGAGCGCGGCGCGTACGATCGTCTCGGGCGGCGCGCCAAGCAGATGCTCGACGCCGCGACGGCGGGCCCGGCGCGCGAAGAGGACGTGATCATCGAAGGGCAAGGCGTGCTCTTCGACCGCCCGGAGTTCGCGGACGCCGAGAAGATCCGCGGCTTCCTGCGCGCGTTCGAGGAGAAGGAGAAGCTCCTCGACCTGCTCGATCGCACCCTCGCGGCGGGCGGCGTGCAGGTGCTGCTCGGGTCCGAGGCGAACATCGTCGACGTGCCGGACGTCGGCGTGATCTCCGCGAACTACCGCGCGGGCGGGGTGCGCGCGGGGAGCCTCGGGATCATCGGCCCGACGCGCATGGACTACGCGAAGCTGATGCCGCTCGTGAGCTTCGCCGCGCAGATCACGACCGACGTGCTGAACGGCGACTCGCTGCGCGACGACGACGACGAGCCCCCGCTCGGCGAAGCATCCGGCGCCTGAAACGGTGAGCACCCTCCGCGCTCTCGAACATGAGGGTGCTTGAGGTGCGGAGGATGGCTGCTTACAGTCGGGGGCCCCATGCCACTCGATCTCGAGCGATCGAGTCGAAGGAGCGCCAGGACGTGAGCGGAGAAGAACGGGACGACACCACGGCCACGCTGATCGACGCCGAGGACGCGCCGAGCGGGACCGAGACGCTGACCGACGCCGATTCCGGCTCGGGCGCCGTCGTGAACGCGCTGCGCGAAGAGCGCGATCGCCTGAAGGAGCAGCTGCTCCGCACCGCCGCGGACTACGACAACTTCCGCAAGCGCACGAAGAAGGAGCTCGAGGACGCGGAGCGCCGCGGGCGCGAGGACGCGGTGCGCGAGATGCTGCCGGTCTTCGACAACCTCGAGCGCGCGGTGCAGGCAGCGGGCGCGGCGAGCGACGTCGCGGCGATCGTCGACGGGATCAAGATGGTCCTCAAGCTCTTCGAGGATCAGTCGCAGCGCATCGGCATCACGCGCGTGCCCACGGTGGGTCAGCGCTTCGACCCGTCGGTGCACGACGCCATCCAGCAGACCGAGACCGACGAGCATCCGCCGGGCACGGTCATCGCGGAGGTGGTCGCCGGGTACAAGCTCGGGGAGCGCTTGGTGCGTCCCGCGATGGTCGTGGTCGCGCGCAAGCCGACCGCGAGCGCCTGATTCGCACGCGCTCGCGCGCGTCACTTGTGTACGATTGGGCTCTCGTTCCGGCGTCATGAGCAAGGTCATCGGCATCGATCTCGGCACGACGAACTCGTGCGTCGCGATCGTCGAGAACGGCGAGCCGATCGTGATCCCGAACGCCGAGGGCTCGCGCACCACGCCGTCCGTCGTCGCGTTCACGCGCGACGGCGAGCGGCGGGTGGGCAGCGTCGCGCGGCGTCAGGCGGTCACGAACCCGGAGAACACCGTGTTCGCGGTGAAGCGCCTGATGGGCCGCCGCTTCGAGAGCTCCGAGGCGAAGCGGCACGCGCAGTCGGTGCCCTATCGCGTCGTGCAGGCGATGAACGGCGACGCGTGGGTCGCGATCGGCGAGCGCGAGATGTCGCCGCCCGAAGTCTCCGCGATGGTGCTCGCGAAGATGAAGGAGACCGCCGAGGCGTACCTCGGCACGAAGGTCGACGGCGCGGTGGTCACGGTGCCCGCGTACTTCGACGACGCGCAGCGCCAGGCGACGCGCGACGCGGGCAAGATCGCGGGCCTCGAGATCAAGCGGATCATCAACGAGCCGACCGCGGCGGCGCTCGCGTACGGGCTCGAGAAGAAGAAGAACGGGCGCATCGCGGTCTACGACCTCGGCGGCGGCACGTTCGACATCTCGATCCTCGAGATCGCCGAGGGCGTGTTCAAGGTGCTCTCGACCAACGGCGACACGCACCTCGGTGGCGAGGACTTCGATCGCGTGCTCGTCGATCACCTCGCGGGCACGTTCGCGAAGGAGAACCGCGGGATCGATCTGCGGAAGGATCGCGTCGCGCTCCAGCGCCTCAAGGAGCAGGCGGAGAAGGCGAAGCACGAGCTCTCCACCGCGCTCGAGACCGAGATCAACCTGCCGTTCATCGCGGCGGACGCGACGGGGCCCAAGCACCTCGTGAGCGCGCTGCGGCGGAGCGAGCTGGAGATCCTGATCGGTGATCTCGTCGAGGGCACGCTCGGGCCCTGCGCGAAGGCGCTCAAGGACGCGGGGATCACGACGAAGGACATCGACGAGGTGATCCTCGTCGGCGGCATGACGCGCATGCCGCTCGTGCAGCGCAAGGTGAGCGAGTTCTTCGGGCGCCCGCCGCACAAGGGCGTGAACCCCGACGAGGTCGTCGCCGTGGGCGCGGCGATCCAGGCCGCGTCGATGGAAGGTCAGATGGAGGAGGTGCTCCTCCTCGACGTCACGCCGCTCTCGCTCGGTGTGGAGGTCGGCGGCGGGATCTTCCACACGCTGATCTCGCGCAACACGACGATCCCGTGCAGCGCGTCGGAGATCTTCACGACGAGCGTCGACAACCAGCCGTTCGTGCCGATCCACGTGCTCCAGGGCGAGCGCCAGATGGCCGCCGACAACAAGTCGCTCGCGAAGTTCGAGCTCGCGCCGATCCCGCCCGCGCCGCGCGGCGTGCCGGAGATCGAGGTGCGCTTCGAGATCGACGCGGACGGTATCGTGCACGTCGGGGCGAAGGACATCCGCAGCGGACGCGAGCAGAAGGTGCGCGTCGTCGCGTCGAGCGGTCTGACGAAGGAACAGATCGAAGGGCTCGTCGGCGACGCGGAGAAGCACAAGCAGAGCGACGCGAAGCGCAAGGAGCTCGCGGAGCTGAAGAACAGCGCGGCCGCGCTGCTCTACACGAGCGAGAAGGCGGTCGTGGAGTGCGCCGAGCTCGTGCCGCCGAGCGTGATCGACGTCGTGAAGAAGGACATCGCGACGCTGAAGGCGACGCTCGAAGAGGGCGACGCGATCGCGATCCGCGAGGCGCTGCAGTCGCTCGAGCTCAGCGCGTACAAGATCGCCGAGTCGATGTACGGAGGCTGAGGCCTTGCGGCATGCGTGCGTGATCGGGATCGTCGTCGCGCTGTGCGCGGCGTGCGGAGGCAGCGCTCCACGACGCGTCGAGAGCGCGGACGTGTCGCGGCAGGAGACGCTCGAGGAGTCGCGGCTCGCGGAGCGCCAGCGCGAGGCGTGGACGCCGCCGGTGTTGCTCTGGGAGGTCGGCGACGAGGCCGAGGCGAGCTACGTGCACGCGGCGTTGCCGTTCGGGACGACGATGCGACACGCGCTGCCGGAGCCGCACGACGGCGCGCTCGATCTCTCGCGCGCGATCGTGACGACGTTCGATCCGCGCGAGGCCGTGGCGCTCGATCACGTGCCCGAGAGCGCGCTGATGGGACGTCGTGATCGGCTCGATCGCATGCTCGGCGCGGAGGCGTGGGCCGCGCTGCGCGCGCAGCTCGGTCCGGCGATCCCCGACGAGTCGCTGCGGCGCATTCCGCCGATGATCCTCGTCGAGCACCTCGTGCGGGTGCGGATGGCGGAGGTCGAGGCGGAGGCCGACGGGCGCAACCCGGTGCCGCATGCGATCTCGACGTCGAGCGTGATCGGCGACGTGCTCGCGTGGGCGCGCATGCAGGGCGCGCCGATCGTGTCGCTCGACACGCACGAGCAGGCGGCGGAGCGGCTCGCTGCGATCCCGCGCGACGTGTCGCTCGAGGGGCTGCACGATGCGCTGACGAACGTCGATGCGTGGCGTGCGCGGTGGAGCGCGCTGCGGAGCGCGTACACGTCGGCCGACGATCGCGCGCTCGCGAGCGCGTGCGAGGCGTCGCTCGGAGAAGGTGCGCTCGCCGAAGCGCGGCGCGCGGAGCGCGCGGCGCGCATCGAGGCATGGGCGACGACGATCGCCGCGCAGCTCGGACAAGGGCGCGCGTTCGTCGCGCTGCCTGCGTGCGACGTGGTCGGTGACGACGGTGCGCTCGCGCGCATCGCGTCGACGGGGACGCGCGTGCGTCGCCTCGGTGCCGCGCCGGGCAGCGCGCCCCCGCGCGACCTCGGGCGATCGCGCGAAGCGGGCGTGCTGCCCTGATCATTCGGCGGCGCGTGCGCGGCGCGCGGACCGCCGCGTGAGGCGCGACGCGCGCAGCACGAGCGCATCGTCGATCGCGCCGACCAGCTCGTCGACCCCGACGGGACGGCGGAGGATCACGTCGTAGGCGCGGCGCGCGACCGGGCCGAGCGCGGCGGGGGATCGGGCGATCGCGACGAACGCCGGGGACTCGTCGCCGTGCGCGGCGCGCACGCGATCGGCGAGCGCGAGCCCTTCGACGTCGACGCCGGCGTGCGCGATGACGATCGCGTCGGGGCGGCGCGAGAGCGCGGCTGCGAGCGCGGCGCTCGCCGCGGTGAAGCCGAGCACTCGCAGGCCGATCTCCTCGAGCACGCGGCGGATCTCGCGCAGGCTCGCGCTGTCGTCGTCGACGAGGACGACGAGCTCCGCGACGTCGTGGTGGTCGTTGTTCATCATGGGGTTCTCCAGGCGCGAAAAAAGAAACGCGCGCCGCGACGAGCGCGACGCGCGCGAGGGGTCGATGCGGAATCAGGCGCGACGAGCGCGGCCGACCACGAAAGGCAGCGCGAGCATCGTCGTCACGATCGCGAGCGACACGAGCGGCGGGATCGACACGACGTCGACGAGCGCCATCTTCGCGCCGACGAACACGAGCACCGCGGAGAGGCCGAGCTTGAGGTGGTGCAGCTTCTCGACCGCGCCCGCGAGCAGGAAGTAGAGGTTCCGCAGGCCGAGGATCGCGAAGACGTTCGACGTGAAGACGATGAAGGGATCGCGGCTCACCGCGACCACGGCGGGGATCGAGTCGAGCGCGAACACCACGTCGGTGAGCTCGACCAGAACGAGCGCGACCAGCAGCGGCGTCGCGACGCGACGACCGTTCTCGATCACGAAGAAGCGCCCGCCGTGCAGCGACGTCGTCGACGGGATCCAGCGACGCACGAAGCGGAACAGTCGTCCGTTCTCGAGCGCCGCTTCTTCGTCGTCCTCGCCGCGATACCAGCCGCGCAGCAGCTTGAGCCCGGTGACGACGAGCACGCCGCCGAACACGTAGATCAGCCAGTGGAAGCGCGAGAGCAGCTCGAGCCCGGCCGCGATCATCGCGCCGCGCATCACGAGCGCGCCGAGGATGCCCCAGAAGAGCACGCGATGTTGGTGCTCGGGGCC
Source organism: Sandaracinus amylolyticus (assembly GCF_000737325.1). NCBI lineage: Bacteria > Pseudomonadati > Myxococcota > Polyangiales > Sandaracinaceae > Sandaracinus > Sandaracinus amylolyticus. Next base: position 2,476,407 of record NZ_CP011125.1, on the reverse strand, counting down.
GATCCGCAGCGCCCCGAACACCACGAGGAAAACGAAGAGGTTGTCGACCGAGAGCGATTTCTCGATGACGTACGCGGTCGCGAAGTCGAGCGCGGGGCCCGCGCCGAGCGTGGCCCACACCAGGAGATCGAAGCCGATCGCGAGACCGACCCAGATGGCGCTCCAGCGCGCGGCCTCGCGCATCGAGACGGTGCGCGTCGATCGGTGGAGCACGCCGAGATCGAGCGCGAGCATCGCGACGACGAACGCGAAGAACGCGAGCCAGGCGATCAGTGGTAGCGACCGTTCGGACAACGCAGGGCCTCCTTGGAGCGATCGCGACGGGGCGCGCGCGGATGGACGCCGACGCGGCTCTCCGCCTTCGCGACGAGCGCCCAGCCCACGAGGAACGCGAAGATCGCGAGGGCGCGCGCGGGCTGATCGCGCGACATCGTCGTGAGCGCAGCCGCCGAGCCGACCGCCAGGAAATGACCGAGCGCAGCGCCGACCGCCGCGCGCTTCACGCGCGGTGCGCGCCCGTCGAAGCCCCGCGCACGACGGGGCTCACGAGCTCGCGTCATCCCGACCGCGCGGGGCTCCCACCCGTGCCGCGCACGCACCCGTCCGGCGACGGTGCGTGGATTGCTTCATCCACGACGTCCATCACGCCCTCCGCCACGAGCAGACCTGCTGTTCCTAGCGGCTCGCGCTCCTATTGGCGAAGAGATAAATAGAGCACCGTCCATCGTGAAACTCGATGGCACCGGAGACGCGTGATGAAGTGGCTGAATTACCATCATCTGCTCTATTTCTGGACCATCGCGCGCGAAGGGAGCGTGTCCGCGGCCAGCCGCAAGCTGCGGCTCGCGCAGCCGACGCTCAGCGGACAGCTCAAGGCGCTCGAGGACGCGCTCGAGGTGCAGCTCTTCCATCGCCGCGGCGGCAAGCTCGTGCTGACCGACACCGGCGCGCACGTCATGCGCTACGCGGACGAGATCTTCTCGCTCGGCAGCGAGCTGCAGGACTCGCTCGAAGGTCTGCCCACGCGGCGCCACCCGCGGCTCGTCGTCGGAGCGGCGGACGAGGTGCCGAAGCTGATCGTGCAGCGGCTCCTGCAGCCCGCGCTGGAGCTCGCGAGCGAGCTGCGGCTCGTCTGCTACGAGGATCGCCAGGATCGGCTGCTCGCGGATCTCGCGGTGCACACGATCGATGCGGTGATCGCCGAGGCGCCGGTCGAGTCGGGCTCGCCGATCCGCGCGTACAGCCACTTGCTCGGTGAGTGCGGCGTCACGTTCTTCGCCGCGCCCGCGACCGCACGACGGCTGCGTCGCCGCTTCCCGCAGTCGCTCGAGGGCGAGCCGCTGCTCGTGCCGATCGAGAGCACGTTCATGCGGCGCGCGATCGAGCGATGGCTCGAGGAGCGCTCCATCCGCGCGCGCATCCGCGGTGAGTTCCAGGACTACGCGCTGCTCGGCGCCTTCGGCCGCGCCGGCGTCGGCGTGTTCGCCGCGCCGTCGGTCATCGAGGACGAGATCCGCGAGCAGTACGGCGTGCAGCGCGTCGGCGAGCTCGAGGACGTGCGCCAGCGCTTCTACGTGATCACCGTCGATCGCCGGATCAAACACCCGGCGGTGCTGGCGATCACGGAGCGCGCGCGCGACGAGCTGTTCGCGCGATGAGCGCTCAGTCGAACTGGTAGAAGCGCGGTCGCGGGCGCGCGGTGGCGCGCTCGCGCAGGCGCACCACGACGCGCTGGTCGAGCTCGGGCACGATCGAGAGCTCGCTAGGTTGGTGGCCGAGGCGCTCGACGACGACGTCGACCGGCTCGGCGCCGCGCGGCAGCTCGATCGTCAGCGGCGTCGTGCCTCGGACGCGTCGGCCGATCCGGACCTGCGCGCGGGACGGCGTGCTCTCGATGTGGATCGACACGGTCGCGCTCAGCGGCTCGGGCGCCGGCTCCGAGGGCGGCGGCGGAGGCGCGATCTCCTGCGGCGGCGAAGGACGCACGGGCTCGGCGGGCGCGCGCTCGGCGATCGGAGGCGCGGTCGTCGGGGTGCCCGCGTTCGCGCGTGGCAGCAGCGCGAAGCCGAACGCGCCGAGGAGCACGAGCCCCACGAGCGATCCCGCGAGCGCCCAGCCGCGCAGCGAGCGCTCGTAGAGCCGCACCGGACGCTGCGGCGACGTCGCGCGGTCGCCGTCGAGCACGACCTGCACGTCGATGTCGCCCGAGCGCGGCGCTCCATCGGTCGAGACGAGCCCGGAGAGCTCGGTCATCGTCATCGCGTCGAGCTCTTCCGACGGACTGTTGCGCGCGGCGCAGCGCATCAGCTCCTCGGTCTCCGCGAAGCGGTGCGGGAGCACGCGGCGCGTGAGCTCGACCAGGCGCTCGTGCGCGCGCTGTCGCGGATCGAGCTGCGGCATCAGCTCGCGCAGCGCGTCGCGCATGGCCTCCGCGCTCGGGAAGCGCTCCTCGCGATCACGCGCGAGCGCCTTCATGCAGATCTCGTCGAGCGCGTCGGGGATGAGCACGTCGTCGTCCGCGACCTGGCTCGGCAGCGGGATCGGATCGTGGAGCACCGCCTTGAGGACCTGCGCCTCGGACTCGCGCGCGAAGAGACGCTTGCCGGTCAGCAGCTCGTGGAGCATCGCGCCCGCGGCGAACACGTCGGCGCGGCGATCGAGCTTCTCGCCCGCGAACTGCTCGGGCGACATGTACGCGAACTTGCCCTTCGTCATCCCGGTCTTCGTGTGCGCCGAGCGGTCCTCGAAGCACGCGATGCCGAAGTCGAGGAGCTTCACCTCGCCGTCGAAGGTGATGAAGAGGTTCTGCGGAGAGACGTCGCGGTGGACGACGTGCAGTGGCTTGCCCGACTCGTCGCAGACCTCGTGCGCGGCGTGCAGGCCGGCGCACATCTCGGAGATGATCAGCGTCGCGAGCGCGGGATCGAGGCGCTCGTTGCGACCGAGCAGCTCGCGACGGATCCCCGAGAGGCTCTCGCCGCGCAGGTACTCCATCACGAGATAGAAGTCGCGCGAGTCGCGCGAGAACTCCTGCACGCTCACGATGTTCGGGTGGCGCAGGCGCGACATCAGGCGCGCTTCGTCGAGCAACGTCGTGCGCAGCTCGGGCTCGTGCGCGAGGTGCGGCAGCATGCGCTTGATGACGACCGCGCGCTCGAAGCCCGCGACGCCGCCGCGCTTCGCGAGATAGATCTCCGCCATCCCGCCGGCCGCGAGCCTCGCGAGGACGCGGTACGGCCCGATGCGCGCAGGAATCGACTCGTCGAGCGCTGCCACCCCCATGACCGTTGTAGATAGGAAGGACGTTGGGAGCGCCAAGGTCCGCGTCTACATGCGGCACGTGCGAACGAGCGGGGGGCTGCTGGTCGCGGGCGTGTTGGCGCTCGCCTTCGCGTCGACGGGGGTGGTGCCGCGCGCGGTGGCGCAGGAGGTCGCGCCGACACCGACACGCGAGGAGGTCGAGCGCGCGTCGGTGCTCTTCGAGCGATCGGCGCTCGCGTACTCCGAGGGTCGCTTCGACGCGGCCGCGGCGCTCCTCGGTGAGGCGTACGCGCTGAGCCACGAGCCGATCCTGCTCTACAACCTCGGACGCGCACACGAAGGCGCGCGTGCGCCGGAGAGGGCGCTCGACGCGTATCGGCTCTACCTCGAGCAGGCACCGGACGCGGAGAACGCGTCGCTCGTGCGCGAGCGCGTCGAGGTGATCGAGCGCGAGCTCTCGGACGCGGAGGCGGAGCGCGTGCGCGTGCGGCGCGAGCAGGAAGACGCCGCGCGCGAGCGAGAGGCTGCAGCGGAGCGCGCGCGCATCGCGGCCGAGCAGGAGCAAGCGCTCCGGCGCGCCGCGGAGCAGGAGCGGCGACGGCGCGAGGCGGAGCCGAGCCCGTGGCCGTGGGTCGTGGGGGGTGTGGGTGTCGCGGGGCTCGGCGCGGCGCTCGCCGTGGGCATCGTCGCGATGGAGCGCCACGCCGACGCGGCCGCCGCGGAGACGCAGGTCGAGGCCGTCGGGATCTTCGACGAGGCGCAGTCGCTCGCGATCGGTGCGAACGTCGGGCTCGTCGTGGGCGGCGTGCTGCTCGGTGTCGGCGTGGCGTGGGGCGTGGTCGATCTGACCGGCGCGACGCGCCATGACGACGAGCGCGAGCCGCAGGGCAACGTCGAGGTGACGGTCGGACCGGGCGCGCTCGGCGTGCGCGGGACGTTCTGACGCTCAGCGCCAGAGCACGGGCTCGCGGTGGAGCTCGACGCCGAAGCGCGCACGGACCGCGTCCTGCACCTCGCTCGCGAGCGCGAGCAGCTCGGCCGTCGTGCCGCCGCCGTGGTGCACCAGCGCGAGCGCGTGCTTCGTCGAGATGCCGACGTTGCCGCGGCGCATGCCCTTCGTGATCCCCGCGCGCTCGATGAGCCAGCCCGCCGCGAGCTTCACGCGCCCGTCGGGCTGCGGCCATCGCGGCATGCTCTCGTGCTGCGCGGAGAGCGCATCCGCGAGCGACGCATCGACGATCGGGTTCGTGAAGAACGAGCCGGCGCTGCGATGGTTGGGATCGGCGGGATCGACCACCATCGACTTCGCGCGACGAAGCGCGATCACGGTCTCGCGCACGGTGCGCACGTCGCGAGGCGATCCCTCGAGCGCGCGCTCGAGCTCGGCATAGCAGACCGTCGCGGGGCCGTCGGGGACGAGCGCGAACACCACCGAGAGCACGACGTAGCGATCGGGGTCGCGCTTGAACATCGAGTCGCGGTACGCGAACTCGCACTGCGCGGGCGTGAGCTCGACGACGCGCTTCTCGACGCGGTCGAAGACGCGCACGGATGCGATGGTGTCCGCGACCTCCTGGCCGTACGCGCCGACGTTCTGGATCGGCGTCGCGCCCACGAGACCCGGGATGCCGCTCAGGCACTCGAGGCCCGCGAGGCCTGCGCTCGTCGCGCGATCGACGAGCTCGTCCCACGGCTCACCCGCGGCGGCCTCGACGAGCACGACGTCGTCCTGCCGCGTCGTGGTCACGCCGCGCATGCGCATCGCGATCACGAGCCCGTCGAAGCCCGCGTCCGAGACGACGAGGTTCGAGCCCCCGCCGAGGATCGCGACGGGGACCTCTCGCTCTTCCGCGAGCGCGAGCAGGTGCACCAGCGAGTCGACGTCGGTGACGCTCGCGAAGCGCGCGGCGGGGCCACCGAGCTCGAGCGTCGTGTGCGGCGCGAGCGGGACGTCGTGGTCCGCGTTCACGTCGAGCCAGTCGACGCCGAGCTGCTCGTCGATCACACGGCGCATCAGACGCGCGACGTGATGCGCTCCAGGCCGCCCATGTACGGGCGCAGCGCCTCGGGGACGACGACGCTGCCGTCCGCCTGCTGGTTCTGCTCGAGGATCGCGACGAGCGTGCGGCCGATCGCGAGGCCCGAGCCGTTCAGCGTGTGCGCGAGCTGCGGCTTGCCCTTGGGCTCTTGGCGGTAGCGGATCTTCGCGCGGCGCGCCTGGAAGTCGCCGAACCACGAGCAGCTCGAGATCTCGCGGTACGCGTTCTGACCGGGCAGCCAGACCTCGAGGTCGTAGGTCTTGCGCGATCCGAAGCCCATGTCGCCCGCGCACAGGGCCACGGTGCGGTAGTGCAGGCCGAGCACCTCGAGCACGCGCTCCGCGTGGCGGCGCAGCTGCTCCAGCTGATCGAGCCCGTCGTTCGCGTTGCAGAAGCGCACGAGCTCGACCTTGTCGAACTGGTGCTGGCGGATGAGCCCGCGCGTGTCCTTGCCGTAGGTGCCCGCTTCGGCGCGGAAGCACGCGGTGTACGCGCAGTAGGCGCGCGGCAGCTCGCCGGGCTCGAAGATCTCGTCACCGTGATAGTTCGTGACCGGCACTTCGGCGGTCGGCGCGAGCCAGAGCACGTTCGCCTCGCGCTCTTCGGGGCTCGCCTCCGCGCCGAGCTCGGCGCGCTGGGTGCGGAACATGTCCGCCTGGAACTTCGGAAGCTGCCCGGTGCCGCGCATCGCCGACGTGAGGATCAGCGCGGGCGGCCACATCTCGGTGTAGCCGTGCTCGTTCGCGTGCAGGTCCATCATGAGCTGCAGGAGCGCGCGCTCGAGCCGCGCGCCCGCGCCGACGAGCACCGTGAAGCGCGCGCCGCTGATCTTCGCCGCGCGCTCGAAGTCGAGGATGCGCAGGCCGACGCCGATGTCGTGGTGATCCTTGGGCGCGAAGCCGTCGAAGCGCGGCTTCTCGCCCCACGTGTGCACGACGACGTTCGCGGTCTCGTCGGTGCCGTCGGGCGTGGTCTCGTGCGGGACGTTGGGCACCTCGAGCAGGAGCTCCTCGAGCTCACCCTCGATGCGCTTGGTCTCCGACTCGAGCTCCTTGATGCGGTCGCCGAGTGCGCGCATCGCGTCGCGCTGCTGCGCGAACTCGGGGCTCTTCTTGTCGAGCTTCGCCATCGCGGCGCTGGTGTCGTTGCGCTCGGCGCGGGCGCGCTCGAGGTCGGTGATCGCCTGGCGACGGCGCGGCGCGAGCGCGGCGATGCGATCGAGGGTGGCGGCAGCAGCAGGCCCGCGACGCGCGAGCATCGCGCGCGCGTCCTCGAGGTTCTCGGTGACCCAGCGGAGGTCCAACATAGAGGCGGCGCTATACCACGAGGGAGAGGTCTCGGCGTGAGGCGGGGGGTGGTGCCTCCGACGCCCGGGGTGCTCGCGGGCTGCCTCACGATCGCAGTGGGGATGTCGGGAAGCGGTGGGCGCATCGCGGCGCGCGCGCTGCCGCGCTGCCGCGATGCTGTCGTCAGTCTGTGGTCGACGTCGGCGAGCCCCCGTCGCACGAGGGCGTCGGAGGCACCACCCCCCGCCCGGTACCGCGGTTCTGCCGTCTTGATCGGAAAGGACGAGATGGCTCGCGTCCGGTCCGCGCTTCGCCGCGGCCCGGGCGCTCGCAGTTCGGGCTCTGCTGCGCACTCGCCCGGACTGCGACGGGCTCCGCTTCGCGTTCGCCTGGATCGAGGAGGAGCGGGCACGCGCGAAGCGCGGGCGCGCGACGGAGCGTGATGCGCGCGAAGAGGAGCGGGCACGCGCAAAGCGCGGGCGCGCGACGGAGCGTGATGCGCGCGAAGAGGAGCGGGCACGCGCGAAGCGCGGGGACGCGACCGCGACGCGTCGTGCGTGCGACAGCTCGCGACGGCTTGCGGTCGCACGGCTCGAGAGAGGATTCTTGCTTGTTCAATCTCGCGAGCTGGCTAGCTCGCGCCGAGGGAGCGCATGCAACGCTTCAGTCGCAGGCCACGAGCGAGATGGATGATTGCGTTGGCCGCTCCACTGTTGTTTGGATCGTGCTCGTCACCGTCCGACGCCGGCACCGCCGCTCACGCGCGCCAGACGACCTCCGCTCGGACGGGCGAGACCGAGTCGCTGTGCGACTTGGAGTGCCCGGCTCTGGGTCGGCGCATCCGCATTCACGCTGAGCCGGTGAGCTATCGTGGACTCGAGCAGCCCTTCGCGTGCGGATTCGAGCTCGTGTGGGCCGACACCGTTGCTCGCGTGGTGATTGACGCAGACGAGCTCGTCTCCCCTGCGCGCCCCGTGCGTCTGCAGATCCGCTGTCCGGCGCCCATGCAACGAGGAGACTGTCTGACCGTGACCGTCCCTGCCGCTCGCCTCATGGACGCCGCCGCCGAGGACTGGGGGATTCCGATCATCGTGACCGAGGAGACCGCAAGCGTGATCCCCTGCGACTGACCATCGCCGACGTGACGTTCGCACCGGGAAGACGCACGCGGGACGTTTGCCGTTGGACGCGCGGTCTGTCGCCGACACGCTAGGATGCGCGCCGCATGGCCGGGAAAGAACCGATCTCCGGGTTGAAGAGCGAGGACCTCCGCGCCGCTCTCGCGGACGCGCTCGCGGGACGCGAGCAGCGGCTCGGCGAGCTGCTCGCGCGACACGGAGGACTGCCGGGCCCGACCCCGAACCTCGCGCTCGCGGCCGCGTTCGGCGAGGCGATCGGCACCGAGGGCAAGGGCGCGCGACGCGTGCTCGCGACGTTCGCCGCCGATCCCGCGAAGGCCGACGACGCGCGGGTGTTCCTCGCGATCGCCGCGTCGTACGGGTACGCGGCGCGACTCGACGCCGACGCGCGCGACGCGTGGAACGGCGTGTTCGAGCTGACCGCGGACGACCGCGCGCCGGTGCGCATCGGGCTCATCGCCGCGCTCGGCGCGTGGGCGGCGCGCGCGCCGGGCCGCGTCGATCGACTCGTCGCCGAGGCGGACGGATGGCTCGCGCACGACGATCGTGATCACCGATACGCGTCGGCCGCGCTGGTGCTCGACGTGATCGCGGAGACGCGCGCGATCGACGGCGCGGAGGATCGCCCTGCCCTGCTCGCGTGGATCGAGCGCACGATCGAAGAGGTGCGCGACGCACCGCGCGCGGCCGAGCGCTCGCCCGCGCGCCGCCGCATCGTCGCGTCGCTGCCCGGCGCGCTCGCGCACGTGGCGATCGCGATGCGCGGCGAGCCCGACGGCATCGAGTGGCTGCGCGTGCGCTGCACCGAGGCGACGCATCCCGACGTGCGCGCCGCGATCGAGCAGGCGATCGAGAAGCTGCGCCGCGGCGCGGGCGCGCAGTCGAGCGCGACGATCGACATGCTGCGCGCGGCGCTCGCCTCGAGCGCGAAGCCGCCGCGCGATCCGAGCCGCATCCGCGAGGGCACCGGCCGCGGCAAGCAGGGCAAGAGCGCGGGCGGCGGCACCGCGAAGAAGGGCAAGAGCCGCTCGCGCTGAGCCGATCCGTCCCCGTTCTTGGGTATGAGCACCATCGGCCGCCGGCGATCGTGATCGCGTCGCGGCGACGTCGGCCAGCGTCCGCCGGCGATCACGATCGCCGACCGACGATGCCGGCCAGCGTCCGCCGGCGATCACGATCGCCGACCGACGATGCCGACCAGCGTCCGCCGGCGATCCCGATCGCCGACCGACGATGCCGACCAGCGTCGGCTCGCGATCACGATCGCCTCGCGCCGACGCCTACCCGCGTCCGCCGGCGATCACGACCGCTCGACGCCCATGCCGGCCAGCGCCCGCTGACGATCACGATCGCCGGCCGACGCGCCGACCGGCGTCCGCCGGCGATCACGATCGCCTCCCGCCGATGCCGCCCGGTGTCCGCCGGCGATCACGATCGCGCGCTCAGGTCGGACGCGGCTCGCTCGGCGTGGGCGGCGCGGGCGCGCGCTCCTTCGAGCCGGGCGCCCGCATGCCGACGATCGTGTCGAGGTAGCCGAAGAGACGCTGGTCCGCCGCGCTGCTCGGCTCCACGAGCCCGCGCGCCCGCGTCACGCGCTTGGAAGCCTCGCCCCGCAGCTTGATCGCCGGCGTGCGATCGACGCCCGAGTCGGCGCGATCGACGAGCAGCCGGCCGAGCGCGTCACCCGCGTCGAAGAACGCGGTCGCCCAGTCGACGAGCGTGCGCGCCCCGATCCGCACCGCCGAGAGCTCGGCACGATGGGTGTCGAGCTGCGCGCGCCGCTCGCGCGCCCGCGACACCTCGGTCACGTAGCTGTCGCGCAGCTCGCGCAGCCCGCCGGGCAGCAAGAAGTCGAGCCCCGCGCGCGCACCGGCGCGCTCTTCGGGCGTCGAGCCCGGGCACTCGAGCAGCGCGTTGCACAGCGAGTGGATCGCGGCGCCCCACGCGTCGTGCTGCGCGTCGGCGGCGGAGAGCTCCTCGGAGAGCGGCGCGTCGACAACCGCGGCCGGCAGGGCGTCGATCTGCGCGAGTGTCTCTTCGAGCGTGCGCGCGTACGCGGCACCGACCGCGGCCTCGAGCTCGGTGCGGCGATCGCGCACGAGGAACGCGAGGATCATCTGGAGATCACGGAGCGTGAGGTGGTTCATGCGGCGAGAGGAGCACACGTCTCGCGCGCTGAGAAGAGCCCTCGAACGCGTCACACCGCCGCGTACGCGCTGGCCAGGAAGTCGCGCACCACCGCGACCCGGGTGGGCAGGCGCTTGGCGCTCGTGGTGACGAGGTAGAGCGTCGGGGCGCGCAGCTCGTGCTCGGGCAGCACGCGCACGAGGCGCGCGTCGGCGGGCTCGCGCGCGCCCGGTGCGATCGCCAGCACGCCGATGCCCGCGCCCGCGATCACGAGGTCGCGCGCGAAGCGCAGGTCGTCGCACGCGACGCGGCCCCGCACGTCGATCTCCTGCTCGCCGCCCGGCCCGCTCAGCGACAGGCGCGAGACACCGTCGCGCGGCGCCATCAGCACGATCTCGTGGCGCGCGAGATCCTCCGGGCGCTCGGGCGCGCCGCGCCGCGCGACGTAGTCCGCCGACGCGACGAGCCACGCGCGATATCGCCCGAGCGGTCGCGCGATCAGCGACGAGTCCGGCAGGCCGTAGCTGACGCGCAGCGCGAGGTCGAAGCGCTCGCCCGCGAGGTCGACGTAGCGATTGCTGAGGGCACAGGTGACGCGGATGCGCGGGTGCGCGATCGCGAGATCGGCGAGGCAACGCGCGAAGAATCCGTCGTCGAGATCGCCGGGCGCGGTGATGCGCACCTCGCCGCGGGGATCGCGCTGGAGCTCGGTGACGCGGCGCTCGCCCTCGGAGAGCTCGCCCAGCGCGCGCGACGCGTGCTCGTAGAACGCGCGGCCGACCGCGGTGAGCGCGATGCGGCGCGTCGTGCGCTCGAGGAGCTTGGCGCCGAGATCGCGCTCGAGCTGCGCGATCATGCGGCTGATCGACGAGGTCGGGAGCGCGAGCGAGCGCGCGACCTCGCTGAAGCTCCGCGCCTCCGCGACGCGCACGAACGTCTCGACGTGGCTGAGGTTCATCGTTGCCGAATTGGTTAACAGACCGATGCCGCACGATCGACTGCCCACGAGCCGCGCGATCGGCGAAGGTGCGCGCATGACCGAAGGTTGGAACGTCGTCGACGAGGAGCGCGGGATCCTGTGGCGCGAGTACCCGTTCACGAAAGGCGCGTACGCGACGACGCTCGTGGTGCGCGGCCCCGAGGGGCTGATCGTGGTCAGCCCGGGCGCGGGGCTCGACGCGCGCGCGTTCGACGCGCTGCGCGAGCACGGCGAGGTGCGCGCGCTGGTGGCGAACAACACGTTCCATCACCTCGGCCAGAAGGACTGGCGCGCGCGCTTCCCGGACGCGACGAGCCACTGCCCGAGCGCCGCGATCACCACGCTCGCGAAGAAGGCGCCGGGCGTGCCGTGGCGCCCGCTGTCGGACCTCGCGTCGGGCGCGGGCGCGCGCTTCCACGAGCCGCCCGGCTTCAAGACCGGCGAGACGATCGTGCAGGTCGACACCAAGCGCGGCGCCGTGTGGTGGAGCGGCGATCTGCTGGCGAACATCCAGCGCATGCCGGGCCCGCCGATCCGCTGGCTCTTCTCGCTGACCGACAGCGCGCCCGGGTTCCGGCTGTTCAAGCTCGCGGTGTGGACGCTCGTGAAGGACCGCGCGGCGGTGCGCGACGCGCTCCTGCGCGAGCTCGACGCACACCCGCCGGCGATCGTCGTGCCGGCGCACGGCCCGCCGGTCGACACGGCGGACGTCGCGGAGCGCGCGAGAGCGCAGCTGAAGAAGCTCTAGCTCTCCTGCCGCACATCACGCCCGTCGCGGTCCCGCGCTTTTCGCGCGTGCCCGCTCCTCGTTCTCTATCAGGGCGAACGCGAAGCGGAGCCCGAACCGCGAGCGTCGGGGCCGCGGCGAAGCGCGGACCCGTCGCGAGCCATCTCACCCCACCCACGCGAGGCGGCAGAACCGCGGTACCGGGCGGGGGGTGGTGCGTCCGACGCCCTCGTGCGACGGGGGCTCGCAGAGGCCGACCACGGACTGACCACAGCATCGCGGCAGCGCGCGCGCCGCGATGCGCCCACCGCGTCCCGACGCTCTCACCGCGATCGAACAGCAGCCCGCGAGTCGGCTGTAGGAGAGTTGGGGACGCCTCGAAGAGACAGTCGAAACTGCCGTGCAGGAGGTCGTCCCCGTGGCCAAGCGTACCTATCGGACCGTCGAGATCCAACACGTCGACGCGAGCAAGCTCGCCACTGCGCTCGGAGCGTGCTGCATCGTCGCGATCGACCTCGCGAAGACGAAGATGTTCGCCGGCTTCGCGAGCGCAGCGGGTCGCTGTATCGAGATCGTCCGCTTCGAGCACCCGAAGCAGACGCGCCTGTTCCTCGAGCTGCTCTGCCGTCTTCGTGAGCTCGGCGTCGCGCTCGAGGTCGCGATGGAGCCGACGGGCGTCTACGGCGACGCGCTCCGCTATCAGCTGACTCTGCGCGACATCCCCGTGTTCCGCGTCGACGCCAAGAAGGTCCACGATGCGGCCGCGCTGCTCGACGGAGTGCCGAGCCTGCACGACGCCAAGGCGTGCACGCTGCTCGCGCATCTTCACGCGCAAGGCATCTCGAAGCGCTGGAAAGAGCGGAGCGCAGTCCAGAGGGCGATGCGCAGTCTGATCGACGAGCGCGACCTCTACGCTCGACCTTTCGAGACCGCGTACGGACGGCTCGAAGCGCTCGTCGCGCGTCACTGGCCCGAGCTCTCCCAGCACCTCGACATGGACGCCGCGTGGCACCTGCACTTGCTCTGCGAGATGCCCGGCCCTGCCGAGGTCCGCGCCAGACGCGGCGATGCAGTCGCGCTGCTCCGACGCGTCTCGCGCGCGGCGCTCTCCTTCGAGCGCATCGAGCAGATCGTCGGCTGCGCCGTCAGCTCGCTCGGCGAGTCGATGCACGATCAGGAGCGCTCGTTCCTGCGCTCGCTCGCGCGTCACATGCTCGCGTTGCGCGAGCACATCCGCGATGTCGACAAGCGCATCGAGGCCGAGCTCGCCAATCATCGCGAGCTCCACTCGATCCGCGCCGCGTTCGGCGCCGTCACGACCGCTGCGCTCGTCGCCGACCTCGGCAATCCCGCCGACTACGAATCGTCCGCGTCCTTCGAGAAGGCGATGGGCCTCAACCTCAGGGTCCAGAGCAGCGGCAACAACGCCGGGCAGCACACGATCCACATCACGAAGCGAGGTCCCGGACGCGCGCGTCGGTACCTCTTCCTCGCAGCGCTGCGCTTCGTGCAGAGCGACCCCGTCGCGCGTGAGTGGTACCGAGCGCGAAAGGGCTACCGCGCCGACATCAAGCTCAAGGCCGTCGTCGCGCTGATGCGAAAGCTCGCGCGCGCGATGGTGCACGTCGCGCGAGGAGCGCCCTTCGATGCGACCAAGCTCTTCGACACGCGCTCGATGACCGCTGTGACCGCGTCGCCCTCGCGCGACGCCGGACAATCTTCGCTCGCCGGCTCCTGACGGCGAGCTTCGCGCTCTCTTCTCTTCGCTTCCGCTCCAAGGCGCGAAGATCGAGCGGGTGACGCTCACCTGGGGTGCTCGAGCCCGCGAGGCTGCACCGCGAGTCCCAGCGCACCCTCGAGATCGACGCGGCGGGCGAAATGCCCAACGAGGCCGACCCGACGCCGCTCACGCGGACGTCCGACAAGACAGTTCGGGCCTATCCGTCCCGTCGCTCTCCGATCCGACCGCCTGAAGCCACCGCACACCAACCCTCGTTCGCGGCGAGCCACCTCGCGCAAGAAGGGCCCGGTGTGCGGATCAGCGGGTGCGAGACGCGCCCGATCCGGCGATCACACGCGTCCGCACTTGACTACGACAGCACCCCGGGCGCCGGACGCACCACCCCCCGCCTACGCCGAGACCTATCCGATCGAGACCCGCGCGAGCACGGCCGTCCACGTCTCGCTGAGCCCGACCATCTCGACGATCGCGATCGCCTCGGCCATCGCGCGATCGAGGCGCGTCCCCTCGGCCTCGAGGCGCGCCGCGACCCATCGCGCCATCGACACGCGCGTCGCGAGCTCGGCGCGCGCGAGCGCGAAGCTCCCGCGCGTCGCCCACTCGAGCGTCCAGATCGCGTCGGCGATCCAGTCCGCGAGCATCGCGTCGGGCGAGAGCAGCTCGGGCGTGCGGCGCTGCGCGCGATCGAACGCGTCGCACCACGGGCGCGGCCGGCTCGTGCGGATCGGCTCGCCGTGCAAGGCGAGAATCGCGTCGCCCGCCCACTGGTGCGCGCGCGCCCAGCGCATGGGGCGATCGTCGTCGGCGAGCTCGAAGCCGATCTGCGGCCACGACCCGTCGCGCACCTCGGGGAACGGCGCGGTGTCGAGCACGCTCTCCACACGCTCTCCTGCGTCGAGCCGCGTCATCAGCGCGGCCTCGCGCGCGCGCCACGTCGCCCACGACACCGATCGCCCCGCGCTCACCGAGATCGACTCGGGCGCGCGGAGATCCACAGACAGACGTCCGCCCGCGCCGAGCAGCGCGGGCTCGGCATCGCTCGCGCGGAGCAGCGGGCGCGCGCCCATCGTGCGGCACGGACAGCGGTGATCGGTGCCGATCCGCCCGCCGTCGAGCGTCGCGGTGAGCAGGAACGGATAGCGATGACACGTGCGCGGCTTGAGCGGGCTCGTGTGGATCGCGCAGCGCCCGCCGCGCGTGAGGAACGAGCACGCGCCGTCGCGCTTCGTGCGCAGCAGCACCATGCCGCCCTCGCGCAGGATCGCGCTCTCGTGCTCCGCGCGGATCGCGCGGCCTTCCGAGGGCGACACCGGGCCGAGCAGGTGCGCGTCGGTGCAGCACAGACCGTCCCCCGCGCACGCGAAGCGCGCCCCGGGGCGGACCATCAGCGGGCGGGCGCGCACCGGCATCAGCGGACGAGATCGGTGTCGCGAGCCCACGCGTGCACGCGCGCGCCGAGCGTCGTGCGCAGCGCGAGCCGCACCCACGCGCCGCGCCGCGAGAGCTCCGCGAAGCGCGCGATCGCGTCGGGCACCACGTCGATGCGCAGCGCGTCGGTCCCGTCGGGCTGCGCGAACACCCAGAGCCGCTCGGTGCGCGCGCGCCAGCGCGGCCCGAACGCCTCGAACGCGTCGCGCGCGACGATCGGCACGTCCTCGCTCACCACGCGCAGCGCGTCGCACGGGAGCGGCGCGCGCCGCAGCATCAGCCCGTCCCCGAGCGACGCGTCCACGTCGGCCCACGGCCCACGCAGCGCCGGCTCGACGCGGGCGAGCGGCAGCCCTTCGGGCAGCTCCAGCGCGTGCTCCCGCAGCCCGATCGCGCGCGCCAGCACGAAGCGCAGCGCCGCGCGCGTCGTGCCCTCGATCGTCTCGCCGCCGAGCGTGCGCACCTGCGCGATGCCGCGGCGGAGCGGCGTGATCTGCACGCGCGTGCCCGCGGGCACTCGCACGCGCCGGAGCCCGCGCTCCCCGCGCACCGCGACCTCGATGCCCGGCACCGTCCCTTCGATCGCGCAGACGTCGTCGTCCGCGCGCGCCGGCGCCGCCGCGAAGAGCGACGCGGCGATCACCACGAGCGCGAGCCGCATCACCCCATCACGTCTCGGAACGTCACCAGCACGATCACGCCGAGCAGGAACAAGAGGCCGACCATGTGCACGACGGCCTCGACCTTCTCGTTCGGACGACGCCGCGTGATCAGCTCGAACCCGAGGAACACGAGGCGCCCGCCGTCGAGCGCGGGGAACGGCAGCAGGTTGAACAGGCCGAGCGCGACCGAGATCAGCGCGATGAACGGGATGAACGTGCGCGGCCCGCGCTCCGCGCTCTCGGTGGCCATGCGCGTCATCCCGACCGGGCCCTGGATGCCCTCGGTCGATCGATTGCGCACCAGCGCGGCCATGCCCTCGAGCTGCACGCGCGTCTGCACGAGCGGCCACAGCAGCGCGCTGTACGCCGCGTCGCCGACCGACACCGGCTCGAACACGAGCGGCGTCATCACGCCGATCTGGCCCTGATCCTCCGGGCTGCGCGTGGGCGTGATCGTCATCGGCGGCAGGCGCTGCCCGTCGCGCTCGACGACGTAGACCGTCGGCTGCTCGGCGCGCGGCTGCGTGACCGCCTGGAGCTCGCGGATCGTCGTGATCGGCCGTCCGTTCGCCTCGACGATGCGATCGCCGGGCTGCATCCCCGCCTGCTCCGCGGGCGTGCCCGGGCCGACCTCGCCGACGATCATCGCGTCTTGGCTCTCCACCGAGCGCGGCATGCCGAACGCGAGATAGAAGCCGAACATGATCAGCATCGCCGCGAGGTAGTTCGCGAACGAGCCCGCGAAGATCGTGACCATGCGCGCGAGCACGCCCTTGTTGGGGAAGAGCGCAGGGTCGTTGGGATCGATCTCCTCGGCGGGGTTCATCCCGTCGATCTGCACGTACGCGAGGAAGGGGATCGCGCAGACCTGGAAGACGGTCGGGCTGCCCTTCGGCTGATAGCGGAAGATCGGCGGTCCGAACCCGATCGAGTACCGCAGCACACGCATCCCGAAGGCTCGCGCGGCGAGGTAGTGACCGGTTTCGTGGACGACGACCAGGAAAGAGATCCCGAGGATCGCGACCACGATGTTCATCCGGTGTGTCCCTTCCTCCGCGCCCTCCAGGAGAGGAGAACGCCAGCACTGACTCTAGCCGCGGCCGTCGCAGACGGCCACGGGGGGAACCTAGACACACGGGCCGGTGTCTCGAAGCCACGGTGCATGACATCATCCGCGCGATGCGGCGCCTGCGCCCTCTCGCGTTCGCCGCGATGCTCATGCTCGGTGCGGCGCTCGCGCGCGCCGACGATCCCATCGCGCACGAGTACGTGCCGGGCGTCGAGGCCGACGAGGGCACGATGCTGGTCTCGTCCGGCGGCGCCGCGCCCGAGGCGCTCGTCTACGACGGCGAGGTGATCCCAGCGCCCGAGGGCGGGCCGATGCGCCCCGGCGAAGAGCGCGCGATGCAGGCGGCGCCGGGCGACGAGCGCGCGACCGAGGAGGTCGGACGTCGGTCGCCCTCGTTCCGCCCCGACCGCGTGACCGAGCTCAACGGTCAGGTCGGCTACTTCGAGGTCTTCACGCCGACGATCTCGCCGTTCAAGCGCGTCACCGCGCTCGACGGGATCACGCTCGTCGATCGCACGCCGGTGCTCGCGATCGCCGAGCGTGGGCCGCGTCGCGCGGTGACGGTGGAGGGCGTGCACGCGCAGGCGCCCGACTGGAGGCCGCGCGATCTCTTCTGGGGCAGCGTGGTGCTCGACTTCTCGGGCGGACGCGAGGTGCCCTTCCCTTCGGTCTCGCCGGAGTCGCGCTTGCTCACGGTGCGCACCGAGCCCGAGACGCGGCTGCGCTTCGAGCGCGACGGCGCCGACAACTTCTACGCGGTCGTCGACGAGCCGCGCGGCGCGGTGAGCGAGGTCCGCGTCGTGTTCCTCACCGACGCGCCGCGCACGTACTTCGGGACCGAGCTGCCGCGCACGCGCGCCGACGCGCTGATCGACGAGGTGCCGCAGGTGCCCGCGAGCGTGCAGCGTCGCGGCGAGGAGTTCGCCGCGCGCCTCAACCTGCATCGCGGCATGCCGTTCGACGTCACGCTCAGCGAGCTCGTGCGCTGGTTCCGCGACTTCGAGGAGAGCGCCGAGCCCCCGCGCGACACCGGCGACATCTACTGGGACCTCGCGAACGGTCAGCGCGGCGTGTGTCGCCATCGCGCGTACGGCTTCGTGATCACCGCGCAGGCGCTCGGCATCCACGCGCGCTTCGTGCAGAACGAGGCGCACGCGTGGGTCGAGGTGCATCTGCCCGAGAGCCGCGGCTGGCTGCGCATCGATCTCGGCGGCTCGCCGCGCGGTCTGTCGCCGCACAACACCGACGAGCGCCCGCGTTATCGCCCTGACGTGCCCGATCCGCTGCCGCGCCCCGACGCGTACGTGCGCGCGTACCAGGAGGCCGCGCGGCTGAGCGAGGACGCGTCGTCGTCCTCGTCGAGCGGGAGCGGTGGATCGTCGTCGGCGACGGGGACCGGCGGCAACGAGGGCGCTACCTCGACCACTCAAGGCCACGGCGCGCCCCAGGGCGGGCCGGTGCGCGCGCAGGTCGAGGAGGGCACCGCCGGCCGCGAGTCGCGCGCCGCGCTCGATCTGCGGCTCGATCTGCCGTCGACGATCGAGGTGCTGCGCGGCCGCACGCTCGAGGTGACGGGCACGGCGCGCACCGCGGATCTCGGCGTCGCGGGCCTGCGCATCGAGGTGCTGCTCGCGTCGGAGAGCAGCGCGGTCGAGCGCATGCTCGGAGTCACGGTCACGAACGAGCACGGCGCGTTCCGCGGCAGCTTCGGCGTGCCGCCGGATCTCGCGGTCGGCGACTATCGCCTCGTCGTGCGCAGCCCGGGCAACGCACAGGTGGGGCCCGCGGTGGCGCGGTGAAGCGCGCGGGCGTCGTCGCGGCGATCGCGTGCGTGATCGTCGCGAGCGTGGTGCGCGCCGAGGAGGGCGAGCTCGAGGTCGCGCCTCCGCCGACCGAGGTCGCGCTCGAGCAGCGCGCGGAGCCTGTCGTCGACGATCGCTTCGTGCGCGTGTCGGGCACGCGCTTCGTCGTGGGCGGCGCGCCGTTCCACTTCGTCGGCGCGAACGTCGGCGTGGTGCACGGCCTGCCGCACCGCGCGGCGATGGAGCGCACGCTCGACGCGGTGCGCGCCGACGGGCTGCGCGTCATCCGCGTGTGGGCGCTCGGCGAGCGCGCGGAGGACGCGCCGGCGTGGGCGCGCGACTTCGCGTTCCGCACCGGCGAGGAGGGCTGGATCGCGACGTCGTTCGAGCACCTCGATCGCGTGATCGACGCGGCGCGCGCGCGCGACCTGCGCGTGATCGTCGTGCTCGCGAACCGATGGCGCGACTACGGCGGCGTGCCGCAGTACCTGCGATGGGCGGGCGTGCCCTTCGACGAAGCGAGCGCCGACGCGCCGGGCGGCCCGGGGCTCGCGCAGTTCTTCGACTGCACGCGCTGCGACGCGCTCTATCGCGCGCACGTGCGCCGCGTCGTGGAGCGCGTGAGCTCGACGAGCGGGATCGCGTACCGCGACGAGCCGACGATCCTCGCGTGGGAGCTGATGAACGAGTCGAGCGTGCCCGCGCGATCGGCGCCCGCGCTGGTGCGATGGACCCAGGAGAGCGCGCGGTTCATCCGCTCGCTCGATCCGAACCACCTGATCGCGGCGGGCCACATCGGCTACGAGCGCGGCGCCGATCGCGACACGTGGCTCGCGATCCAGCGCCTGCCCGAGATCGACTACGCGGACGCGCACGCGTACCCCGCGGCGTACCAGCGCGTGCGCGACGTGCGCGAGCTGACGCGCTGGATCGACGATCGCGTCCAGCTCGCGCACCACGTCGCGCGCAAGCCGTTCGTGTTCGGCGAATTCGGGTTCAGCACGCGGCACCTCCGCGTGCTCGGCGTGCCGCGCGCGCGCTGGTACGACGCGTTCCTGCGCGCCGGTCATCGCGACGGCATCGCGGGCGCGCTCGTGTGGACGTACCTGCCCTACGAGGATCGTCCGACCGAGCACGGCATCCACCCCGAAGGCGAGGGCGAGCGACGCACGCGCGACGTGCGTGCGGTGCTCGCGAGGCACGCGCGGCGCTGGGCGATCACGCCGCCCGAGGAGCGCAATCCGCGGCTCGGCGAGTCGATCGGGGAGACGCCGATCCACCCCGCGTCGCGAGAAGCGCGGGGCACGTCGCAGGTGCACGACGCGTGGTCCGACGGCGTGCTGCGCATGCCGATCGAGGGCTTCCGCCGCGCGGCGTTCGAGGGCGTGGGGCGCTGGGACGGCGGCGCCGTCGTGCACCTCTGGGGCAGCGGGCGCGGGTGGGTGCGCTACGAATTCCGTAGCGATCGCGGATCGGCTCCGTCGCGGCTCGTGCTGCGCGTGCGCGCGTCCTCGGAGCTGCCGGGCCTCGGGATCGGCGCGACCGCCGAGGACGGATCACGGGTGTCGGTGTCGATCGACGAGGTCGCGCTCGGCACGATCGATCTTCCGCCCGACGACGGGATCGGACGCGTCGTCGAGCTCGTGGTCGACGACGCGGAGCTGCTCGCGCGCGTCTTCGCGCGACCGCGGTCGAGGCACTCGCTGCGCTTCGAGGTCGTGCCCGGCGTGGGCGCGGAAGGACTGTGTCTCTACGGCGCGGCGACCGGTCGCGAGGCGCTCGCGCCCGAGGTCCTCGCGGAGCTCCCGGGCGCGATCGAGCTGACGTACGAGCGCTGATCAGAAGTCCGCGCCGCCCGACACGTACACGGCCCAGATGCCCTCGTCGTCGAAGGCGAAGCCATACGGGTCGTCGAGGTTCATCACGAGGCGACCCTCGACGAAGCCCGCGCCGATCTCGCCGCGCACGAAGGGCACGAGCGCGAGGTAGCCCTCGGAGTCCATGTCCTCGCCGGTCGGCGCGATCATCACGGCCTGGAAGCGCGCGCCGATCGCGAGCTCGGGGATCGGGCGTCCCGCGGCCCACGCCGCGCCCTGGAGCGCGAGCGTCGTGTCGCCGGTCTGCCCCTCGTACTCGACGGGCAGCAGCGCGCCGAAGCCGACCTCGGCGCCGAGGTCGAAGTACTCCTGACGCCACTCGACGTCGCCGCGCGCGACCACCGCCATGTTGAGCGGCACGGTGAGCCACGCGTCCCACGCGCCCTGCATCGCGCCGCCGAGCGCGAGCGTGAAGATCCCGACGAAGCCGTCGCCGAGGAGCCCGCCGCGATAGTCGTCGTAGAGGTTCGTCAGCGGCGCGGTGAGACCGAGCCCGCCGCGCACGCGGAAGCCGTTCTCGCGATCGTGCATGCCGGCGCGCACGCCGACGTACGGGTTGCCCGCGCGGAACGCGGAGCCGTCGCCCGCCGATCCCGCCGCGCGCCACGCGACGTCGAGGTCGACGAAGGTCGTCTCGGTCGGCGCGGCGAGCCGGAACGACCCGTAGAAGCTCGGCTGGAAGAGCTCGACCTCCGACATGCCGACGCTCCAGTGGTAGTAGCCGAGCTCCACCGCGATGCGCGACGTCGACTCGTGATCGCGCAGCTCGCCGGTGCTCGCCTGGGCGTGCGCGAGCGTGCTCGAAGCGAGGACCGAAGCGAAGAGGAGCGCGGGCGCGAGAGCCTGTGAACGAGCGATCACCATTGTTCCTCCGAAGCGACGCACGACGTTCACGCCTTGGTTCGAAACGCGAGCGCGTCGTGCGTGGAGGAGCGCGTGTGCACTGCGTGTGCCCGCTGCTGCTACGCTCGCGCCCCATGGCGACGACCTGGACGGCGAGCAACGTGCCCGAGCAGACGGGCAAGACCTTCGTGATCACCGGATCGAACAGCGGGATCGGCTACGAGGCCGCGGTGATCCTCGCGCAGCGCGGAGGCGAGGTGATCCTCGCGTGCCGCAGTCAGGAGAAGGGGCGGACCGCGCTCGAGCAGCTGCGCGCGGCGGCGCCGGGCGCGAAGGTGAAGCTGATGAAGCTCGATCTCGCGAGCCTCGCGAGCGTGCGTGCGTTCGCGGATCAGGTGAAGAGCGAGCACGGCCGGATCGACGCGCTGATCAACAACGCGGGGCTCATGGCGATCCCGCGCGCGACGACCGAGGACGGGTTCGAGATGCAGCTCGGCACGAACCACCTCGGGCACTTCGCGCTGACGGGCCTGCTCTTCGGGCGGCTGATCGAGACCGCGCCGGCGCGCGTGGTGAACGTCGCGAGCCAGGCGCACCGCATGGGGAAGATGCGCTTCGAGGATCTGATGGGCGAGAAGCGCTACGAGAAGTGGAGCGCGTACGGGCAGAGCAAGCTCGCGAACCTGCTCTTCACGTTCGAGCTGCAGCGCCGCACCGAGAAGAAGTGGCCCGGGAAGGCGCCCGTCGCGGCGGTCGCGTGCCACCCCGGGTACGCGGCGACCGAGCTGCAGGGCAAGGGGCCCGAGCTCGAGAAGAGCCGCTTCGGCGCGATGATCATGAAGCTCGGCAACGGCATGTTCGCGCAGACCGCGGCGATGGGCGCGCTGCCGACGCTGCGCGCGGCGACCGATCCCGACACGAAGAGCGGCGACTACTACGGTCCCGCGGGGCTCGGCGAGATGGCGGGCCCGCCGGTGAAGGTCGGCTGCACGCCGGCGGCGCGCGATCCCGAGGTCGCGAAGCAGCTGTGGGAGCGCAGCGTGGAGCTGACGAAGGTCGACTTCGGCGGGCTCTGATCAGCTCGCGCGGCGCGCGACGCTCGCGAAGCGCGGCAGATTCGCGAGCGACACGCCCGCGCGGTCCGCGATCCATGCGCGGGCCTTCTCTTCCGAGGAGAAGGTCTCGCGCACGACCTTGGCGGGACCGCCGGTCATCCACGTGAACGCGACGTAGACGCCTTCGATCAGCGGGTTCGAGAACACGAACGCCTCGCCGACGACGCGCTTCTCGAAGAGCGCCGCGATCTTCCGGAACTCGTCGGCCGCGGTCTTCCGGTGCAGCGGCGAAGCGCGCACGACGTCCATGGTGCTCAGGTCGACGAGGAACCAGAGCGGTGGCCCGGGACGCTCGAGCAGCGCGCGCAGCTCGTCGTAGTACGCGCGCACCTCGTCGATCGTCGCCTCGCGCGGGAACACGACGACCACGACGGGCGGGTGCGAGGTGTCGACGAGCGTCCTTGCCATGTGCGCGCGGATGCTACCGCGACGCGCGCGTTTCGAGGTACTCAGGCAGCCATGCGCGCTCAGGTCGCTCTCGTCGCGGTGGTGCTCGTGGCTTGTGGCTCGTCCGGGACACCGGCGGACGGAGGCGCGACCCAGGACGCACCGAGCTCGCGCGTCGATGCGAGCGCGAGCGACGCAGGCGCGAGCGGCGAGACGATCCCGGTGATCGTCGCGGCGGGCTCGAACCACGCGCGCTGGGTGAGCATCGACGGCGGCGGCACGTGGTGCTCGGTGCGCGACGAGGCGCCGGGCACGACGGACTACGACAATCCGAACTTGCTCCGGAACATCACGTACACGAACGGTCGGTTCGTGACCGGCTCCGCGAACGCGATCTTCGCGTCGGAGAACGGATACGAGTGGAGCGAGACGACGCGCTCCGGTCAGTGGATCGCGCAGATCGAGTTCGGCAACGGCTGGTGGGTCGCGACCGGCGGCTTCGGGATGGCGATGCGCTCTCGAGATCTCACGACGTGGGAGGACGTCTCGGCGGAGCTCCCGGGCAACGAGGCGTCGCGCACGCTCGCGTTCGGTGCGGGGACGTTCGTGACCGCACGCGACGGAGTCGGCTGGTGGTCGAGCGCCGACGGGCGTGGATGGACGCAGCTCGACGCGAGCGGTGGCACCGAGGTCGTGTTCGACGGAGCGCGCTTCGTCGCGCGGCCCGGCTACGATCGCGGCCACGGCGTGCGGCTGCGCGGCGGATGGCCCGACCGCATCGAGCGCGCGGAGGATCGCGACGGCGCGGCGTTCACCACGGTCGCGATGCTCGACGAGTCGCCGACGCGCTTCGCGTTCGGGGTCGCGCCCGCGGCGGACTACGAGCGTGAGCGGCTGCCCGCGGCGCTCGCCGACTGCCTCGGTCTCTGATCGATCAGCGCAGGCGGATCTTCAGGCCGAGCTCGTCCTTCATGCGCAGCAGGGCCTCCGCATTGCCGCGCGCGTCGTCGACCGGATGGTGCGTGTGCTCGGTGCGGCGCAGGTGCTTGAACGTCTGGAACGCGTCCTTCACCAGGCCCTTGTAGAGCGAGCCGAGGTTCTGCGAGCTGTGGCCGAACGGGTTCTTTCCGAGGAAGTGATGGAAGTACCAATTCACGAATTGCCAATCGAATCCATTGTTGTCAGAGACGAACACGATTCGATTGGCACCCTCGCGAGCGAGCCAGTCGGCGAATCGCGACATCGACTCCGTCGGATCGTCGAACGTCAGAGTCTCTTCGCGAGAGAAGCCGGAGACCTTCAGCGCATCGGGGATCCAGCGCTCCGAGATCGGCCGGATCCGCGCGTAGAACGTGCGCTCGAGCCCGGGCTCCACGATGACCGCGCCGAGCGCGATCATCGAGTAGTCCCCGGGGATCGGCCCATCGGCCTCGACGTCGACCATCACGTACGTCATTCGCGTGCTCCCATCGCGGCGCGCAGCTTGTCGGGATCGAGCACGCGGTGCACGGCGCGCACACGCGTGCCTTCGAGCTCGAGCGCGGAGATCGAGACGACCACGCCGTCGACGTAGGTGACGACGCCCGGCTCGCCGCCGACGAACACGACGCGCTCCTCGACGGCGCCTGCTCGCTCCCGCTTGCGCGCGATGCCCGCGAGCGCTCGCGCGACGCGATCGCGCCCGACGATCCATCGCCGCGCAGCGCCGCGCACCCCGCGGCCATCGGTCGCGAGCCGTGCGTCCTCGGTGAGCAGCTCGACGAGCGCGCGATCGTCCTTCGCGCGCAGCGCCGCTGCGAAGCGGTGCGCGATCTCGGCGCGAGCCTCGGGCGAAGCAACGGAGCGCGAGCGCTCGGTGCGCACACGCTCCCGCGCGCGATGGACCACCTGTCGGCACGCGGCCTCGCTGCGTCCGAGGGCACGCGCGATCGCCGGGTAGTCCACGTCGAACACGTCGCGCAGCAAGAACGCGGCGCGCTCCTCGGGCGCGAGCCGCTCGAGCAGCAGCAGGAACGCGACCGAGAGGTCCGAGGCGAGCTCGACGGCGCGCTCGGGGGAGTCGGTCACGATCGGCGTCGGAAGCCACGGGTCGATCTCGGTGCTGCGCTCGGTTCGGCGGGCACGCAGGCGATCGATGCAGAGGCGCGTGATGGTCGTGACGAGCCACGCCTCGGGCGTCCGCACGAGCTCGTCGTCGTCGCGACGATGCCAGCGCAAGAACGTCTCCTGCACCATGTCGTCGGCGTCGGCGATCGAGCCGAGCATGCGATACGCGATGCCCCACAGACGCCGGCGGTGCGGCTCGAGCACGTCGGTCACGGCGTCTCCGAGGCTCCTTGTCGGAACGCGATCGCGACGCGGTTCCACGCGTTCATCGTCGCGATCACGAAGGTGAGCTCGGCGCGCTCGCGCTCGTCGAAGTGGCGCGCGACCTCGTCGTAGAGCGGGTCGGGCGCGCCGTCGCGATCGACGCGCGTGAGCGACTCCGCCCACGCGAGCGCCGCACGCTCGCGCGGAGAGAAGAACGGAGTCTCGCGCCACGCGGCCACGGCATTGATCTTCCGCGCCGCGACGCCGGCCGCCAGCGCCTCGCGGAAGTGGAGATCGACGCAGTACGAGCACCCGTTGATGTGCGAGATGCGCAGGTCGACGAGGTGGCGCAGCGAGGGCTCGATCGCGCCTTCGGACAGGGTGCGCGAGACGGTGCCGAGCGCGCGATACACGTCGGGAACGATGCGGGGATAGGCGAGACGCTGGTCCATGTGGATTGGCTCCTTCGCAACGAAGACGGGCCAGCCGGCGCGCTGTGACAGGCGAGTCGCCAACACGGTTGGCGCGAAGAGCCGACGAGTCGCGAGACGTCCGTGAGATCCGCACGCGGCGCGTCGCTTGCTCGGAGTCGCACGAATGCGCCGAATCCTCCCCGCGATCGCGTCCTCGCTCGCCCTCGCGTGCACTCCAGTCGACGCCACGCCACCGACTCCTTGTCTGCACACGGATCGACCGCTCCGCATGACGCTCGAAGGACGTCCCGAGAGCGTCGACCTGCTGGTCGTGCTCGACGACTCGAGCCTCGGCCGCATCGACGAGGTGAACGGCGCGATCGCGCGCCTGACACGCTCGCTCGCTACGGGCGATCGCGACGGCGACGAGCGCAGAGACGTGCCCGCCCTCCCGCTGCGCGTCGCGGTCGTGACGAGCCATCTCGGCGCCGCGGGGCACGACGTGCCCTCGTGCACCGACGGGCGCTTCGGAGCCTCGGGCGACGACGGTGCGCCGCGACCGGGCGATCCTTCGTGCGGCGGGAGCTCGCCCGTGATCACGTTCGAGCCGGGCGACGACGCCGATGCGTTCGTCGACGCCGTCCGATGTGCAGCGCGCGTGGGCACGTCTGGCTGCGGCTGGGAGCAGCCGCTCGAGGCCGCGCTCAAGGCGCTCGCGCCGACGCCCGACGCGGCCGACCTCGTCCATCCGCGCGTTCCGCCGCTGTTCCGCGAAGGCACCGGCCACGGCTTCGCCGAGTACGAGCCGTTCACGTATCCCCCGGTCCTCGCGGTGGTGATCGTCACCGACGAGGACGACTGCTCGGTCGAAGACGTCTCGCTGTTCGACCCTGCGGCGTACGACGGTGAGCCGCTCGAGACGCGCTGCCGCGATCATCGCGACGCGCTCTACTCGATCGCGCGCTACGTCGAAGGCGAGCACGGCGAGACCGGCCTCCTCGGACTGCGCTGGAGCCCCGACGACGTCTTCGTCGCCGCGCTGGTGGGCGCACCGCTCGACGCGCTGGAGCCCGACGGCGGCGGAGGCTACGACGCCGTCCTCGCGCACGAGCGCATGCAGCTCGTCGCGGATCCGACGCAGCCCTCGCGCGTCCTGCCGTCGTGCAGTGGCTCCGGCATCACCGCGTTGCCTCCGCGGCGGATCGTGGAAGCGCTCGACGCGCTCGACGACGCGCGCGTGCCGACGTTCCTGCGATCGATCTGCGCGCCCGATCTCGAGCCCTCGTTCGACGCCTTGGGTGACGCGCTGGGTGACCGCATCCTCGGCGCGAGGTGCAGCCGTGCCATCATCGCGGGTTGCGTCGTCGAGGAAGTGCTCCCCGAGGGCATGACGTGCGATGCGCTGCCGGGGCGGACCCGACGCACCATCGAAGATGGGCGGCAGGTCTGCCAGCTCGCGCGGGTTTCGTACGGCTCGGGAGCGCCGGGGTGGGCGCTCGTCGACGCGTTCTGTCCGCCGGAAGCGAGCGCGATCGAGCTCGAGATCGTGTCGCCGCCAGGAGCCGACTACCGCGTCGCGTGTCCCGACTCGCTCGCGCCCGATGGCGGCACGTGCTTCGAGTGACTCAGTCGCCGTCGCTCAGCAGCTTGTCGAGCTGCGTCGCTGCGCTTCCCGGCGCCGCAGTGCCCGGGCCGAGCTTCCGCACATTGTCCATCCAGTGCAGGAGCAGCGCGCGGTTGTCGCCGACGTTCAGGTTCTGCATCTCGAGCGCGCCGATGCGATCCTCGGGCGTGAACGCGGGCTGCTCGACCTTCTCCATCGAGAGCTTGTCCGGGTCGTACGCCATGTACGGCGCGCGCGTCTCGAGGATCGTGTAGTCGTCGCCGCGACGCAGCTCGAGCGTGACCGAGCCGCTGATCGCCGGCGCGATCCAGCGCGTGAGCCCGTCCTTCAGCATCATCGCCTCGGGATCGAACCACTTGCCCTCGTAGAGCAGGCGACCGAGGCGACGGCCGAGCGTCGCGTAGAGATCGGTCGTGCTCTCGTTGTGGATCGCGCTGAGCAGGCGCTCGTAGGCGATGTGGAGGAGCGCCATGCCGGGCGCCTCGTAGATGCCGCGCGACTTCGCATCGATCACGCGGTTCTCGATCTGATCGCTCATGCCGAGGCCGTGGCGTCCGCCGATCTCGTTGCACTGCACGAAGAGCTCGAACGCCGACGCGAAGCGCTTGCCGTTCAGCGCGACCGGCATGCCCGCCTCGTACTCGACCGTGATCGTCTCGGGCTCGATCGCGACGTCCTTCTTCCAGTGCGCGACGCCCATGATCGGCGCGACGATGTGCATGCCGGTGTCGAGCCGCTCGAGGTCCTTCGCCTCGTGCGTCGCGCCCAGGACGTTCGCGTCGGTCGAGTACGCCTTCTCGGTGCCCATCTTGTACGGCAGGCCGATCGACTCGAGGTACTCGCTCATCTCCTTGCGGCCGCCGAACGCGGTGACGAACGCCTGGTCGAGCCACGGCTTGTAGATGCGCAGCTCGGGATCGACGAGGATGCCGTAGCGATAGAAGCGCTGGATGTCGTTGCCCTTGTGGGTACTGCCGTCGCCGAAGACGTGCACGCCGTCCTCGCGCATCGCGCGCACGATCGCGGTCGTCGTCACGGCGCGACCGAGGGGCGTCGTGTTGAAGTACTTCTTGCCGCCCACGCTGAGGTGGAACGCGCCGCACTGGATCGCGATCAGGCCCTCGCGGACCATCGCCTCGCGGCAGTCGAGCAGGCGCGCGAGCTTCGCGCCGTGCGTCATCGCGATCGGCGGGATCTCGCGCGGGTCCTTCTCGTCGGGCTGCGCGAGGTCCGCGGTGTAGCAGTGGACGTCGAGGCCCTGTCGCGACATCCACGCGACGGCAGCGCGCGTGTCGAGGCCGCCCGAGAAGGCGAGGCCGATCTTGGTTCCGGCGGGAGGCAGCGAGCGGTAGATGCGGCTCATGGCGGGCGCGGGTGTAGCACGCCGCGTCGGGCGCGTGATCACGGCGTCGCCACGCGTCCGTCACGCGGCCGTGACACACGTGCGGCTCCCCGCGCGCGCGCAGGCGACGTACGCTCTCGGTCCACATGGCGAGCAGTTCCGCCGAGACGGCGTGGAAGCGAGTCACGCGCGCGACCGTCCGAGCGCTCCGAGGCAAACGCTCGCAGCGCGTCGCGAGCGAGAAGCTCGGGTACGAGACGAACGTGCTGTACGACTGGGAGCGCGGACGGCGCAGCCCGGTCACGACGGAGGTCGTGCGCCTCGCCGCGCTGCGGGCCGCGCCGCGATGGGAGAAGGAGCCCGTGCGGCTGCCGGTCGCGTTCGCCGACGTGCGCACGCTCGCCGACGTCGACGGAGTCGCGTCGTACCTCCGCGCGATCACGTCGGGCCACGCGGTCACGCGCCTCGCGAGCGCGATCGGCGTCACGCGGGCGACGCTCGGGCGCTGGCTGCGCGGGCTCTCGGAGCCGCGCTTCCACGAGTTCCTCGCGCTGGTCGACGCGTGCGGCGCGCTGCCCGATCTCGTCATCGACGCGCTCGGGATCGACGCGTCGACGCTGCCGCTCCCCGAAGGACCGCGGAAGCGCCGCAGCATCGAGGACGCGTTCGAGTCCGAGCCGCTCCTCGCGGTGCTGATCCCCGCGCTCTCGGTGCGCTCGGTGCAGCGCGCGAAGGATCCGGTCGCGGAGCTCGCGCGAGGGCTCGACGTGCCCGAAGCGCGCGTGCTCGCGGCGCTCGAGCTGTGCGCGACGCTCGGGATCGCGCGCAAGACGCGTCAGGGCTGGGCGCTGATCCCCGACGACGGGCCGCGCGTCGTGTCGGCGCGACGCACGAAACGATTCGGCGTCGCGTTCCGCGAGATGGCGCGGTCGCGCGCGCTGCGTCCGGGCTTCGAAGGACCGATCGTCGTGCTGCAGGTCGATCGCGAGCGCTACGAGCGGCTGCAGGAGCACCGACGCGCGATCCAGCAGATGCTGATGGAGCTCTCGACGCCGCTGCCGACCGCCGATCGACTGGTGCTCGTCTCGGTCGAGCTGCACGCGCTGTTCGGCGACGCGCCCTGATCCGGCAGATCCCACCTGCCAGGATCGATCGCGCGCGACGCCGCGCGTGTCGCGTGGATTGCGACCGTGTCGCAGCGCCGCGACGCTCTCGTGATGCGATTCGAACACGCCGCGAGCGCGACGACACGTGCGCTCGGCGCGTCGGGCGCCTGGACGCGGGCACGCGCGAGCGGCGCGCCGCCGGACCAGCGCGCGAGCGAGCGCTGTCGGGGCGGCACCTGCGTGTCGCTCGTGCCGGGTCAGGCGTGCTGCGCGGGGGCGGAGTGGAGCGGTTGATGCGACGACGAAGCACGTTCGTGGCGGCGCTGCTCCTCGCGAGCATCGCGTGCACGGTCGAGGACGATCGCGAAGAGCTCGTGCCGTGCCGCGTGGATCGCGACTGTCCCGGTGGGAGCTGTCGCGCCGGGCTCTGCTCGCCGATCCCGTGCGTCGACGACGACGCCGACGGTCGAGGCGAGGGCTGCTCGATGGGGCCCGACTGCGACGACGGCGATCCGATGCAGACCGGCCTGGAGGTGTGCGACGGACGCGACAACGACTGCGACGGCGACGCCGACGACGGCTTGATCATCACGGCCTGCGGCTCGTGCATGCCGGGCTGCACCGAGCTGCGCCTCGGCGCGGGCGGCTCGCCGTTCGACGCGCCCGCCGCGCAGCTCGACGGCGTCTCGGTCGGTGAAGACGGCGTGCTCTCGATGGAGGCGCCCGAGCCCGCGGCCGAGCACCTCATCTGGATCCCGAGCACCGGCGACGGGACGATCGTGAAGGTCGACGTGCAGACGTTCGAGCCGCTCGCGCGCTATCGC
Organism: Sandaracinus amylolyticus; assembly: GCF_000737325.1. Classification (NCBI taxonomy): domain Bacteria; kingdom Pseudomonadati; phylum Myxococcota; order Polyangiales; family Sandaracinaceae; genus Sandaracinus; species Sandaracinus amylolyticus. The sequence goes on along the minus strand of NZ_CP011125.1, from coordinate 2,446,306 downwards.
ACGGGCCCGAACGCGCTGCTCGACGAGCCCTCGCGCACCGCGGTCGACGTGCGCGGCGACGTCTACGTGACGAACGTCCACGGCGAGAGCGTCACGCGCATCGCGGCGCGTCCTGCGCTCTGCCCGGATCGCGACGGTGACGGAACGGTGCGGACGTCGAGCGGCCCCGACGACGTGCTCCCGTGGGGCGAGGACGAGTGCGTGCTCTGGAACCACCCGATGCCGGATGCGCGGCCGACGGCGATCGCGGTGCGCGACGAGGCGATCCTCGGCGGGTACGCGCCGCGCGTGTGGGTCGGGGGCGTCGACACCGAGCTCGTCTACCAGCTCGACGGCGACACCGGCGAAGAGCTCTTCCGCTTCTCGACCCCGGAGCACCAGCCCGCGACGGTCTTCGCGATCGACGCGCGCGGACAGCTCTTCTCCGCGCCGCACCACACGGGCATCGCGCGCGGGTTCTACGCGCGGATCGACACCACGCGCTGCGTGGACGAGCCGAGCTGCGCCGCCGCGGCCTGTGGGCCATCGGGCGACGACTGCGTGCGGCAGGTCCTCGACATCCCGGCGTGCAGCGCGATCGCGCTCGGGCCCGACGGCCTGCTGCACCTCGGCTGTCCGTATCACACGATCTGGGATCCGCGCGCACCGCTCGGCCGACGGCTCGGCGAGCCGAACGGCGAGTCGTCCTACGTGCGCAACCTGGTCGCGGACGCGCGCGGCAACGTGTTCGTCGCGGACGCGGCGATCAACGGCGTCGGCGTCGTGCGCGTCGACCCCGCGACCGGTGAGACGGTCGGCGTCACGCCGTGGCCCTACGCAGGCGGAGCGGAGCCGCAGGGCCTCTCGGTCGACGACGAGGGGAAGGTGTGGGTGATCAACGCCGCGACCGGCGACGCGACGGTGATCGCGCCCGGCGAGGCGCTCGACGACAACACCGTGTGGTCGGGCGTGGTGCCGATCCTGCGCCGGCCCGACGCGTGGACCGACATGACGACGCGGCTCGGCGCGGCGCCGCGCGCGCGCGGTCTCTATCGCTACCGGCTCGACACGTGCGACGGAGGCGTCGCGACGATCACGCCGGAGCTCGGCCGCCTGACGTGGGAGGCGGGCATCCCGGTGGACGCGTCGATGACGGTGCGCGTGCGCACCGCCGCGTCGCAGAGCGCGCTCGCCGCGGCGCGATGGCTGACCGTCGCGACGATCGCGCCCGACGCGCCGCCGATCGACGTCGGGGACGTGCTCGCGTTCCGCGGCGAGGACCCGGCGCAGATCGTGGAGCTCGAGCTCGCGCTCGACGGCACGGCGCGCGCGCTCCCGCGCGTGCTCTCGGTGCGCCTCGCGTACCGCGCGGGCTGCGAGGTGCCGCGATGATCCGCGTGTGCGTGCTCGCGCTCGCGATCGCGCTCGTCGGGTGCAGCGACGAGCCGCGCCCGCCGGGGCGCGATGCCGGCGCCGGCGACGCGCCCGAGTCCATCTGCGGCGAGCCCGACACGCTGCGATGCGAGGGCCTCGTCCACTACCGCTGCGGCGCGGACGGTCGGACGCGCGAGGACGAGACGCACTGCGACGAAGCGTGCAGCGCGTCGCTCGGCTGCGTCGCGTGCGTGCCGGGCCAGCGGCGCTGCGACGGCAATCGCTCCGAGGTGTGTCTGCCCGACGGGAGCGGCTACACGCACGTGCGCGACTGCGCCGACTGGGGCTCGGTCTGCAGCGGCAACGGCGACTGCGGCGACGAGTGCGCGATCGCCGAGCGTCGCAACGGGTACATCGGCTGCGAGTACTTCGCGGCCCCGCTCGGCAACCACCTCCTCGATCTGTCGACGTTCACCTTCCGTATCTCGATCGCGAACCCCGGCGCGGCGCCCGCCCACGTGCGCATCCAGCGCGGCGGCGACGACGTGCGCTCGCTCGACGTGGCGGCGGGAGACCTCGAGGTCGTCACGCTTCCGTGGACCGAGTCGGCGTGGGTCGGCGAGCAGGCCGAGAGCATCGCGAGCCCGGACGCGGCGTACCGCGTCATCGCGGATCGGCCGGTCGTGGTGACGCAGTTCAATCCCTACGAGTACGCGACCTCGGCGGGCACGACGTTCAGCCACTCGAACGACGCGTCGCTGCTCCTGCCGGTGCACGCGCTCGCGGGCCGCTACGTCGGGCTCTCGTTCGCGCCGTTCAACGTGCTCGATCCGCTCGCGGGCGTGGTGCAGTGGACGGGCGCGATCGCGCTCGTGGGCGTGAGCCCGGACCCGGTGCGGGTGCGCATGCACCTGCGCGCGCCGATCGAGGCCGAGCGCTCGGGGCGCTGGCCCGCGCTGACCGTCGGCGACGTGCTCGAGCTCGAGCTCGCGCGCGGCGAGGTCGTGCAGGTGTTCGCGAAGCGGCCGCCTCCGTGCGGCGCGGGGCGCGACGGCGCGCGCTCGGTGCTCGGCTCGAACGCGATCGCGTGCGACGACCCCGCGCACGACCTCACCGGCTCGAGCATCGAGGCCGACGGCCCCCTCGCCGTCTTCGCCACGCACCCCTGCCTGTACGCGCCGTTCTACGCGCCTGCCTGCGATCACGTCGAGGAGCAGCTCGCTCCCGTGCGCGCGTGGGGTCGCTCGTTCCGCGCGAGCGCGCTCGTGCAGCCGGGCGTCGACACCGCGAACCTCGTGCGCATCGTCGCGAGCGCGCACGACACCGAGATCACGTTCGACCCTCCGCCGGTCGACGGCGCGACGTTCGCGCTGCCGAGCCGCGAGCACCGCGATCTCGTCGTGCGAGGTCCCTTCTCGATCGAGGCGACGCATCCGGTGCAGGTCTCGGTGCTCACGCTCGGCGCGGGCTACGCCGAGCCCGAGACGCCGGTCGGCGATCCCGCGCTCACGATGCTGGTGCCGCGCGAGCAGTACCGCGCCGACTACACGTTCGTCGCGCCCGAGACGTACCGCTCGACGCTCGACGGGCAGAGCTATCTCACCGTCGTGCGCGCACGCGACGTCGGCATCCTGCTCGACGGCGCGCCGCTCGAGGTGCCGTTCCGCAGCATCGGCGACGAGCAGGTCGCGACGTTCCCGATCTCCGGCGGCATCCACACGCTCGTCGCGGCCGATCCCGAAGCGCGCATCGGCGCGCTCGTGTTCGGGCTCGCTCGCTACACGTCGTACGCGTACCCGGCTGGCCTCGACCTGGAGACGGTGGATCTCGAATGAGCGCCCGACTCGCCATCCCGATCGCCGCGCTCGCGGCGATGATCGCGTGCACCGGACGCACGCCTCCCGAGACCGACGGCGGGCCTCCGCCCGACGTGCCCGCGCGACCGGATGCGGGCGACGCGCGCGACGCCGGTCCCGAAGATCCGTTCGATCCGAGCTCGTCGTGCGCCGCGTGGGTCTCGCCGCTGGAGAGCACCGTGGGCTCGCTGCTGCTGCTCGTCGATCAGTCGGTGAGCATGCAGCTCGACGGTCGCGAGGCGACGCGCTGGGAGGAGCTGCAGGAAGGCATCGCGTCGTGGATCGAGGACGCGCCCGCCGAGCTCGAGGTCGGGCTCGTTCGCTTCCCGGAGCACACGACCGGATGCGCGACACCGCTCGAGCCGACGGTCGCGATCGCGCCGCTCTCCGCCGAGCAGCGCGCGCAGCTCGTCGGCGCGCTGGGTGAGCTGCCGTTCAGCAGCGAGACGCCGCTCACCGCCGCGGTGGAGTCGGGCTTCGCGCTGCTCGATCGACTGCCGTCCGCGGAGCCGCGCGGCATCGTGCTCCTCACCGACGGCCTCGACACGTGCCATCCCGACGGGCCCGGCGTGCCCGATCGCCTGGTGCGCCTGGTGCGCGAGCGCGCGACGCAACAGCAGCAACCGACGGTGACGATCTCGCTCGGCGGCGATCGCGGCGACCTCTCGGTGCTCGCGGCGAACGGCGGCGCGCCGAGCTTCGAAGGATGCGCAGCGACCTGCCGCTGGGACACGCCGATCGAAGCCTGCTGCCAGTTCCTGTTCGTGCGCGCGGGGCTCGACGAGGCCGAGCGCTTGCTCGGCGAGTCGTGCTCGTTCGATCTCCCGTGGACGAGCCCACCGAGCGCGCGCGATCTCGAGCTGATCAACCTCGGGCTGCGCCGCGACGACGGCTCGATCGAGCGCCTCCGCATCGTCACGCCGGGCCGTCCCGGCGGCCACGCGCGGCTGGGTGACGACGGAGCGCACGTGGTGCTCACGGACGCCACGCGCTGCGAGCGCGTGCGGCGCGGTGAAGCGGCGCTGATCGGCTCGTTCGGATGCGCGCAGGAGCGGTGGTGATGAGGACGACGAAGCTGATCGGCGCGCTCGCGATCGCGTGCAGCCTCGCGTGCGGCGACGGCGATCCTCCGGCGACGATGGACGACGGCGGTCAGCGCGCGTGCGTCGCGCCCGGGCTCACCCTCGGCCAGCTCTGCTCCGAGGACGCGCCCTGCGACGACGGCTGCTTCTGCAACGGCGTCGAGCGCTGCGTCGAGGGCGTGTGCAGCGCGGGCGAGCGCGCGGCGTGCGACGACGGTGTCGCGTGCACGCTGGACGCCTGCGACCCGGCGACCGACGCGTGCGCCGCGACCGCCGCCGACATCGAGTGCGACGACGGCGATCCCTGTAACGGCATCGAGATCTGCGAGCTGACGCGCGGCTGCGTGCCCGGCCCCGATCCCTGCGACGACGGCGACGACTGCACCGTCGACTCGTGCACCGGTGAGGGCGAGTGCGAGCACGAGCTCGCCGATCGCGACGACGACGGCTTCGTCGACCAGCTGTGCGGCGGCACCGACTGCGACGACGCGCCGAGCACCGGAGCGAGCCGCCATCCCGGCGCGCCCGAGGTGTGCGGCAACGAGCTCGACGACGACTGCAACGGCAGCTCCGACGCGCTCGAGTCGTGCCCCGCGACGAACGACGGCTGCGACGACGCGCGCGTGATCAGCGCGTCGACGACGCTGCTCGGCACGACGCTCGGCGCGGCGCTCGACGTGCCCTCGCCGTGCGTCGTCGGCGGGAACGAGCCCGGCGACGTGGTCTACCGCGTGCGCCTCCCGGCCGAGCGCGATCTGTCCGTGAGCGCCGCGAGCGTCACGCCCGACGACCCGCTGACGACGGCGGTCGCGCTCGCGCTGCGTCCCTGGGACCAGTGCGCGATGCCCGAGGGCGCGCCGCTCGCGTGTCGCGCGCCGGACGCGCCGACCGTGCTCCGGGCGCGGCGCCTCGCGGCGGGTGACTACGCGCTCGTGGTCACGTCGGTCGCGGGACGCGGCCCGTTCGAGCTCTCGGTCGAGATCGAGGCGCCCGTCGATGCGATCGAGGGCGACGGCTGCGAGGCCCCGCGCACGATCACCGCGTCGGGCACGTACTCGTTGCCGCTGCTCGATCTGCGCGCCGACATCGCCGACCACTGCCGCTTCGGCGATCGCGGCGGCGTGGATGCCGTGTACCGGCTGGTGCTCGATGCGCCGCGCGACGTGCACATCGAGGGCGAGAACGCGCGCGTCGCGGTGACCTCGGTGTGCGGCGACGAAGGTCGCGACGACGACGTGCGCGGGTGCGGCGCGGGCGCGCTCACGCTGCGCGCGCTGCCGGCGGGCGAGCACTGGATCGTCGTCGAGGACGCGCGCACCGATCCCACGGCGGTCTCGCTGGACGTCGACGTCACGATCGAGCCCGTCTCCGGCGAGGCGCACGACGGCGACGTCTGCGCCCGCGCGGTCGAGCTCGCGGAGGGCGTGCCCACGACGATCGATCCGCTCCCCTTCGGCTACGAGCTCGGCGCGGCGTGCGAGGACCCGACGATCCGTCCCGCCGACGATCTCTTCGTCCGCTTCACGCTCGCGGAGGCGCGCGACGTGATCGTCGGCGCGAGCAGCAGCTGGGGTCCGCCCTGCGCCGTGACGATCACCGACGACTGCAGCACGCGCGGCGCGCTCGCATGCCGCAGGACGGGCGTGCTGCGCGTGCCGTCGGTGCCCGCGGGCGAGCACTTCGCGGCGATCTCGTGCATGGAGAACACCGGGCCCGTCGAGGTCAGGCTCGACACCGAAGCGCCCGCGAGCGCGCGCGCGAACGACGTCTGCGCCGGCGCCGTAGCGCTCGAGCCGGGCAGGGCCGCGCGCGTCGAGCTCACCGCATATCGCGACGACCGACGCTGCGGCCACGAGCGCCCCGACGCCGACGCGTTCTATCGGCTCGCGCTGAGCGCGCGCCGCCGCGTGCTCTTCTTCGTGACGCCCGAAGAGGGCGCGGGCCCGATCACCCTCGGCGTCCTCGATCGTTGCGACGACATCACGCCCACCTGCCGCACGGCCGAGGCGCAGGCGGACGGCACGATCGTGTTCGAGGAGACGCTCGAGGCGGGCGAGCACCTCGTGATGCTCGAGGGCGACCCCGCTGCGATCCCGGCCGCGCGACTGCGCGTGCAGACGACGGAGCCGCGATGACGAAGCGCTGGTCGATCTCGATCGCTCTGATCCTCGCCGCGTGCGGCGAGCCCGGTCCCGCTCCGCTCGCCGACGCGGGCGCGCTGCCCGACGCGCCTCCGCCCGCGACGTGCGACGCGCCCGGCGCGACGGTCGGCGCCGCGTGCACGATCGCCGCGGAGTGCAGCGACGGCTGCTTCTGCAACGGCGAGGAGGCGTGCGTCGAGGGTCGCTGCGAGGCGGGCACCGCGCCGTGCGTCGACGCGCACGAGTGCACCGACGACGTGTGCGTCGAGGCCGCGCGCAGCTGCGTGTTCGGGCCCGACGCCGAGCGCTGCCAGGACGACGACGCCTGCAACGGCCGCGAGGTCTGCTCCGCCGATCTCGGCTGTCTCCCGGCGCCCGCGCTGCTCGACTGCAGCGACGGAGATCCGTGCACGGTCGACACGTGCGATCCCGCGACGGGCTGCGGCTCGACCACCGTGCTGCGCGACGCCGACGCGGACGGCGCGGTCGACGCGCGCTGCGGCGGCGACGACTGCAACGACGCGCTCGACTCGATCGGCCCCGCGCGCGAGGAGATCTGCGACAACTTCATCGACGACGACTGCGACGGTCTGCGCGACTACGCGCAGGCGAGCTGCGTCGCGACGAACGACACCTGCGCGACCGCGCGCGCCCTGCCGGGCTCCGGCTCGTACTCCGGGACCACGGCCGGCCTCGCCGCGGACGGCACGTCGAGCTGCTCGGAGCTGGGCACCGACGCGTTCTACGCGTTCCGCATCGACGCGCCGCGACGCGTCCGCGTCGCGGTCTGGACGCCGGTCGACGCGACCGTCTCCCTGCGCCTCCGCACCGACTGCGCCGACCCCGATCCCGCGCGCGACGTCCGCTGCGCGAACAACGGCGGAGCCGGTGCGATCGTCGTCGACGAGCCCGCGCTCGCCGCGGGCGAGTACGTCATCCGCGTCGCCACCGGGGTGCCCGTCGCGTTCGGCGTGGAGCTCTCGATCACCGCGCCCGGCACGCCGGTCCGCGGGGATCGTTGCGACGCCGAGCTCGTCGACATCACGGCCTCCACCGTGATCGCCGGTGACTTCGCGCTCTACGACGACGACCTCACGACCACGTGCGGCGAGGCGGGCGCGCTCCCCGAGGTCGTGCATCGACTCCACCTCGATCGACCGATGGACGTGGTGCTCGAGGCGAGCCTCGGGATGACGCCGATCGTGTACCGCGGCGTGACGCTCGAGGTGCGACGCACCTGCGACGACGCGAGCACGTCGCTCGGCTGCGCGATGCCCGACGCGCAGCAGGATCCGCTCTTCGAGGACCAGGGCGTCTCGCGGCTCCGCTACGCGCCGCTCGCCGCGGGCGACTACTTCGTCGTCATCGAGCGGCGGCAGAGCTACCCGACGTACGAGCTGCGCGCGACGATCACCGAGCCGGTCCCGCGGCTCGAGGGCGACGCGTGCGGCACCGCCGTCGACATCACGAATCGCACGGCCACGCTGGAGCCGCGACGCCTCGTCGGCTCGGGCTCGCACGGCACGCGGTTCGAGCCGGATTACCTCTCGAATTGCGGTGGCGTCGGCACCCTCTTCTACCCCGACGCGGTCTTCCGCTTCGAGGTCGAGACCACGTCGGACGTGATGCTCGACGTCGACTGGATCGGCGACAACGCGCACCTCTTCGTGCAGGCCGACTGCGGGAGCGTCGCTTCCGAGCTCCTCTGCCTCGAGACGCCGCGCGCCTACGGGCCGCCGCTCCTCCGCAGCGTCCCGCCCGGCGACTACTTCGTGATCGCCCGCGCCGGCGGGTACCACCAGCCGATCCACGCGCGCGCGACGCTCCTGCCGCCGACCCCGCGGCCCGAGAACGATCGGTGCCAGGACGCGCTCGAGATCGGCGACGGCGCATCGCGCATGGACACGCTCTACGGCTTCGCCGACGACGTCGAGGCGTGCTGGGCCGGCAGGGACGCGCTCTACCGGCTCACGCTCGATCGCGAGAGCGCGGTGACCGCGCTGGTCGAGTCGCTCGACCCGTTCAACCCCGTGACGATGGGGCTGCTCGAGAGCGACTGCGCCACGGCGATCACCGACTGCGTGCCGCGCGCGCTCGATCGCGTGCTCCCGCCGGGCACGTACTTCCTCGCGGTGCAGGGCTATCAAGAGACCGACTTCCGGCTCGACGTGTTCGTCGATCCGATCTGACGGAGAGAGCCACGATGGGACTGCCGACTCGATCCCACGCTCGAGCCCTCGCGCTCGCGACGCTCGCGACGTGCGTGGCCGCGCCCGCCGCCGCGCAGCCCGGCCATCGGATGCAGACCGAAGAGGGCTTCTACTTCTTCGTCGATCACGTGCCCGGCGAGTACGGCGACGATCCGAACCAGGGCACGGGCGCGCTGCTCTCCGTGTTCGGCTCGGACACGCGCACCCTCGAGCTCGGCGTGCGCTCCGACGGCTCGCGCTTCTGGTACCGGCAGGACGGCACCGCGACGACGTTCTCGCTCGGCGATCGCCAGATCGATCTGCCCGACGTGCGGAGCGGTGTCGTGCAGATCCGCAGGAGCGTGTTCGTGCCCGAGGAAGGGCCCTCGATCGCACGCATCGTCGACGTGATCACGAACACCAGCGACGAGCCCCTCGCGATCACGCTCGACGAGGTCGTTCCCGCGAACCAGCTCGCGACGTCGAGCGGCGACACGATGGTCGACACGGACGACGCGTGGTCGGTGTCCGGCTTCTCGTGGATCGAGGAGATGACCGGGCTCGTGTGGGGCTCGGCATCGCCGCCGGTGCCCGGTGTGATCACGCGCGAGGGCTTCCTGCGAATGATCTCGCGCACCGTGCGCATCGGCCCCGGCGAGCGCGTCGTGCTCGTTCGCTTCGCGACGAAGTCGCGCACGCTCGAGGGCGCGCGCGATCTCGCGCTGCAGGTCCTGTCGGGCCCGCCTCCCGAGGTGATGGTCGGCATGGACGAGCTGATCCCCGACGTCATCAACTTCGACTGGGTCGTGCCCGGCGCGCCTCGCGTGCAGATCGAGGCCGCGACGATCGTGCCGGAGGGCGCGGCGATCCCCGTGCGCGCCACCGCGCTGCCCGCGGACGTGACGTGGAGCTGGGACGTGACGGGCACGGGCGAGCTCGTCCCGATGGGCACGACGCGCGAGGTCAGCGTGCCCGCCGACGCGCTGGATGGTCCCGACCTGATCCGCGTCGGTGCGGAAGCGACCGCGGACGGACGGAGCACCCGGCGCTACTGGATGATCCGCGTCGAGAACGTCGCGCCGTCCTTCGTCGATCTGCCCGAGCGCCTCGAGCTCCGCGTCGGCGAGGCGCACGAGCTCGTGCTTCGCGCGCAGGATCCCTCGCCGCTCGATCGCACCTCGTTCGAGCTGGTCTCGGCGCCCGAAGGCGTGACCCTCGAGCGCGATCGCGTCCGCATGCGCCCGACCGAGGCGCAGATCACGCGCGGCGGTCGCGAGCTGATCATCGCGGTGCGCGTGATCGACGACGACGGCGGCGCGACCGACGCATCGATCGCGCTCGCGGTGCGACCGAACCGCGCGCCCTCGGTGCCGATCCCGATCGCGCCGGTGCCGGGCTCGAGCATCGAGGATCGGACTCCGGACCTCGTCGTCTCGAACGCGATCGACGACGACGGCGACACGCTGCGATACGAGCTGGAGATCGACACGTCGCCGGACTTCGACGCGCCCATGCGCGTCGCGGATCTCCCGAGCGGCACCGCCGTGACGTCATGGCCCGTTCCCGAGGCGCTCGCGCCGGGCAGCTACGTCTGGCGCGTGCGCGTGACCGACGGCGCGTTCACGAGCGACTGGGCCACCGCGTCGTTCCGCGTGAGCGCGCCCCGCGACGCGGGGGCTCCCGCCGACGCGAGCGCGCCGCCGCCGACCGAGCGCAGCTCGGGCTGCGCGGTCGGAGGTGGTGCGCGTATCCGCGGCAATGCGCTCCTGCTCGTCCTCGGCGCCATGATCGTGATCCGTGCTCGGCGCCGGCGACTCCAGCGCTGACTCCGATGCTCGTCGCGGCCAGCGCGGATGAACATCCGCGCTGGCCACGATGGCCCTCAACCGCGCGCGATCATCCGCGTCGCGAGCACACCGAACAGCGCGACCGCGCCGAGCGCAGCGACCCCGCGCGCGCCACTCAGCCGGTGCTCCCACACATCGACGCGATCCGCGAGCAGCAGCAGCATCCAGTGGCGCGTCCAGTGATCCGGGTACGAGTACGCCAGCTTCCGAACGCGGCCCGACAGGCCCTTCGGCGGCTGCGCGGTGCCGTACACCGGCGGGATCTCCTTGTACGGCCGCTCGTTCTTGAACACCGTCACGTCCGACGACTGCTGCGCCGGGATCTTCGCGCTCTCCACGGGCCGCGGCTCGCGCTCCTTCGGATAGCCGGGCCGCCGCGAAGGATCCGCGTCGACTCCGTATCCGACGATCTGGCTCGGATCGATCATGATCGTCCTCCTCCTCACGCGCTGACGGTGCTGGTCCCGGGGGTGAGCACGCACTTCACGCAGCCGTCCTTCTTCTGCGCGAAGAGGTGATAGGCCGTCGGTGCGTCCTCGAGCGAGAAGCGGTGCGTGATGATGCCCTTCGCATCGATGCGCCCCGCGCGGATGTGCTCGAGCAGGTGCTCCATGTAGCGCTTCACGTTGCACTGGTTCATGCGCAGCGTGAGGCCCTTGTTCATCGCAGTGCCGATGTCGACGAGGTTCCACGGCGGGCCGTAGACACCGACGATCGACACGTTCCCGCCCTTGCGGGTCGCGTGCATGCACCAGTTGATCGCCGTCGCGCTGCCGCCCTCGAGCTTCAGCCCGAGCCCGACGATCTTCTGCATCACCGAGCCCGAGGCCTCGCACCCGACGGCGTCGATGGTGGAGTCCGCGCCGCGACCCTCCGTCATCTCCTTGATCGCGGCGATGATGTCGACTTCCTTGAAGTTCAGAGTCTCGACTTGCGCATATTTCTCCGCGAACTCGAGTCGATAATCGACGTAATCGACGCCGATCACACGGCCCGCGCCCATCAGCCACGCGCACTTCATCGCGAAGAGACCGACGGGCCCACAGCCGAACACGACGACGGTGTCGCCGGGCTTGATGTCCGCCATCTCCGCGCCCTGATAGCCGGTCGGGAGGATGTCGCTGAGGAAAAGGACGTCCTCTTCGTCCATGTCCTCCGGGATCTTCATCGGGCCGACGTTCGCGTACGGAACGCGCACGTACTCCGCCTGTCCGCCCTCGTATCCGCCGGTCGTGTGCGAGTACCCGAACACGCCACACGCGACGTCGCTCGTCGGATTCGAGTTCTCGCAGTTCGCGAAGAGCCCGCGCTGGCAGAAGAAACAGGTCCCGCACGAGATCGGGAACGGGACGACGACGCGATCACCGACCGCCAGGTTGCCCACGCCCGGGCCGACCTCTTCGACGATGCCGGTGAACTCGTGACCGAAGGTGTGCCCGACGCGCGTGTCCGGAATCAGACCGTGCAGCAGGTGCAGATCCGATCCGCAGATCGCACTGCGCGTGACCCTGAGGATCGCGTCCTGCGGGTGCTCGATCCGCGGGTCCGGCTTGTTCACGACGGAGACGCGATAGGGGCCCTGATAGCTGAGTGCTCGCATTCGAGTTCCACGCTCCTCGAAAGGTGACGTGGGGACTCGACCGAGGGGTCACAAGCGCGCGTCGTGATTCGTGATCACGACGGAATCTTGCCCGTCGCGCGACCGCACGGCGTGGCGCGCGACCACGCGATCAGATCGTCGCGCGATCAGATCGTCGACGCGCCGACGTGGAACACGTCCGCGCTCGCGCCGATCGCCGCGAGCACCTCGGCGCTCGGCTCACCGACGACCTCGACGCGCGCGAGCGCCGCACGACCGCCCGAGAACACGACGTTCTCCATGCCCTGCACGTTGTGTCGCGCCTCGCTCAGGATGCGCAGCACGTGCGCGAGCACGCCGACACGATCGGCGTGGCGCACGACCACGACGTGCGTCGCCGCGCTCCGCACCGCGAGGTTCACGCAGTTCGGGATCGGCTCGGCGCGCTGGTACGCACCGACGATGCGCACGACCTCTTCGCCGACTGCTTCTTCGGCCTCGTCGGTGCTCGCGCCGACGTGACAGGTCCCGTACACGTTCGGGTGATCGGCGATCGGCTCCTCGAAGGGCGCCTGCCCGGCGCTGGGCTCCTTCGCGAACACGTCGAGGCCGGCGCGGATGCCGCGCGACGAGCACGCCGCGAGCAGCGCGTCCTGATCGACCACCTCGCCGCGCGACGTGTTCACGAAGTACGCGCCGGGCTTCATCGCAGCGAACACGCTCGCGCCGATGCGCTTGTCGGTCTCGGGCGTGAGCGCGAGGTGCACGCTCACCGCGTCCGCGTTCGTCACGGCGGCCTCGGGCGTCGTCGCGCGCACGATGCCGAGCTCCTCCGCCTGCGCCTCGGTCAAGCGACGCGACCACCCGACGACGCGCATGCCGAGCGCCTGCGCGCGCACGATCACCTCGCGCGCGATCGCACCGACGCCGAGCACCGCGAGCGTGCGACCGCGCAGGCCGCGCGCCTCGCCGAGCGTCTTCTTGTCCCAGCGATGCGCGCGCAGGCTCGCCACGTTGTCGGCGATGCGGCGATCGAGGTTGATCAAGTGCCCGATCGTCAGCTCCGCGACCGCCGCCGCGTTCTTGCCGGGGCAGTTCGCGACGTAGACACCGCGCGCCGAGGCCGCGCTCATGTCGATCGTGTTCACGCCGGCGCCCGCGCGGATGATCAGCGAGAGGCTCTTGCCGCTCTCGACGTGCTGCGCGGTGACCTTGGTGCTGCGGACGATCAGCACCTCGGGGTCGAGCTCGCGCATCGCCGCGCCGAGGGTCTCGCCCTCGAGCTTCGGATCGACGTCGAGGCGAGCACCGAGGTCCTGGAGGCGACCGGGGACGAACGAAGCGAGCTTGTCGGCGACGAGGATGCGCATGCGCCCACGATACCGGCGCGTGCTGCGCGGCGATCGTGGGCGCTGTGCGCTTCCTCGTTCACGGCACGGTCAGGTCGCGGACGCGCCAGAACCACTGGCCCTGATCGAGATCGATGTGCACCACCGGACAGCCCTGATCGTCGACGCCGATCAGCTGCTGCACGCGCGCCTGACGACCGACGAACGGATCCATCTCCGCCGACCAGTTGTCGTCGCCGTTCACCGGGCGATGACGACCGATCGTCACGCTCGCGCCGACCGCGATCGGCCCCCACTGCACCGTCGCGTCGGTGAGCCCGCACTCCTGCGGCGTCGCGCTGCCGCCGGTGCCGAAGAGACCTCCGCCCCCACCGCCGCCCGAGCCCCACGCGACGACGCTCGCCGGACGACCGTGATCGCTGCTCACGCCGGTGCTCGCGACGAGCCCACCACCGCCCGCGCCGGCGTCACCACCGCTCCCGAGGCGCAGATCACGCACGCGCCAGAACCACTGCCGGCTGTCGATGTCGACCCGCACGCCCGGGCAGCCGACTCCGTCGATCCCCGAGAGCTCCACGACGCGCGCGCGACGACCGACGAACTGCTGCATCTCGTCGGCCCAGTTGTCGTCGCCGTCGACCATGCGATGGCGGCCGAGCACCACCTCGGTGCCCGTCGAGATCGGCCCGTAATTCGGGCGCATCTCGTCCTGTCGGCACTGCTGCGGGATCCCCGTCGCGCTCGGCGCGCGCGCTTCGGCGCGGGGCTGCGGACCGGTGCCGATGCCGAGATCGCGCACGCGCCAGAACCACTGGCCACCATCGACGTCGACGCGGATGCCGGGGCATCCCGCGGCGTCGACGCCGCTCAGGCGCGTCACGCGCGCGGCGCGGCCGAGCCAGCGCGCCATCTGATCGTCCCAGTTGTCGTCGCCGGACACGAAGCGATGGCGCTGCAGGGTCACGACCGTGCCGGGCTCGAGCGCGCCGTAGCGCGCGGCCTCCTCGGTCATCCCGCACTCCTGGGGCGGACGTCCTTCCGTCGACTGGGCCGACGCGAGTGGAACCATCGCGAGCGCCGACACCACCAGCGCGAGCGTGAACAGGGCGGAGCGAGCGATCATCAGTCGCGCATCGTACCACCCGGGCAGTGGCTCGGCAGTGCGTCCAGGTCGCGCACGAACGTACGGAAGCGACCCTCGACGCGCAGCGCGCCCGGCGCGAGCGGGAGCTCGGCGACGAACGTCCCCTCGAGCGCACCGCCGAGCGCGCGCTCGAGCGCGGTGATCGTGAACGTGCCCGCGCCTCCGCTCGCGCGACCGATTCGCGGGACGGTGATCTCGATCGACGCGCCGAGCGGAGCGATCGCGCGCTCGAACGGAACCGCCGCGTCGGACGGCAGATCGAGCTCCGCGCGGAGCCCGGGCCGCGTGGTGGAGAGCACGTCGGGCGCGCCGCGCTCGTCGAGGATCACGCGGTGGGCGCAGCCCTCGGCGCGCAGTCGCACGCCGCGCGCGAGCTGCGGGAGATCGATCGTGATCGGCGCCTGGTCCACGGGCGCGCCGCCCGAAGCGGGAGGCGGGAGCACGCGCGTCACGTCGAGGTGGAGCTCGGCGGGCTCGCGCGCCGCGCGCGACACGCGATCGGCTCCGAGCGCGCTCGCATAGCGCCGGACCCACGCCTCGCAGCGCGCGCGATCGCGCGGCGGACAGCGCGACGTCTCGCCCGCGAGCACGGCCACGCACGTGGGGCGATCGGCGATCGTCTCCGCGTCGCAGAGCGCGGGATCGCGCGCGGCCCACGCGACGCAGCGTGGCTCGCGCCCCTCGATCGCGAGGTCCTCGGGGCACACGCCGGGGTCACCGGCGATCATCGCGAGGCGTCGCCGACAGCCCCGGCGCGCGGTGGACACCGAGAGCGCGTCGCACGCCTCGACGTCGCGACGATGCACCGCGTCGAGCGCGCGGCACGCGTCGTCGAAGAACGCGTCGTAGCCGAGGTCGCCGAGCGCCTCGGCCGCGAGCGTGGGGGTGTGCGCACGAAGTTGGGCGAGGCACGCGGCCACGGACTCGAAGTGCTCGATCGTGGTGCTCAGGTCCTCCACATCGGTGGGCCACGAAGCAGGCATCGGCGCGGTCGTCTCGTCCGCGCCGCTCGGCGCGGACGGCGCGGGCGCGATCGGCTCGGGCGCCGGCGCAGGCGCGGGATCGCTGCACGCTGCGCAGGCGATCAGGACGCCGAGGAACGGCCACGAACGACGCACGGCGCGAGCATACGCGCACCTCGCCCACCCGGCCTCGCCCTGGTACAAAGGCCCACTGATGCGCTACGAACGCCGACTCGTCATCGTCGCCGCGCTCTCCGCGCTCCTGACCTTCGTCGCGCTCGAGCCCCCACGCGCCGGCGCACAGGACACACCCGAGACGGCACAGCCCGAGACGGCGCAGCCCGAGACGCCGCAGCCCGAGACGGCACAGCCCGAGAGCCCACCGGCGGCGCCGGGCGAGACGACGACGGCGACGACGCTCCCGCAGCCCTCGCGGCGCTTGATCGTGATCGACGCGGCGACGTACGGGATCGATCCCGTCGTCGGTCGTGTCGCGACCGAGCGACTCCGGCGCACCGCCGTCGAGATGGGCTACGAGGTGCTCGATGGCGGCGCGACCATCGCGGCGGCGCAGCGGCTGCGCATGCCGTATCCGCCGGCGCCCGCGGACCTCTGGCGCGTGACCTGGGTCGCGCAGGCGCATCGCGGCGCGTTCGCGCGCATCTGGGCCTCGGAAGGTCGCTACGTGATCGAGATGACGGTCGCGAGCCTCGACGGCACCGGGCCGTTCTTCGCGCGCGAGACCGCGGGCTCGGGTGATCTGCGCGAGGTGATCGATCGCATGGTGCGCGCGACGCTGCCTCCTCCCGCGCAGTGGCAGCAGCAGTCGACGTCGGCGGTCGGTGCGACGCCGAGCGCGCCCGCGGCGGTGCCGCGTCGATGGCGCGAGCGCCCGCGCGAGGAGCTCGCGCACCCGGGTGGCATCGGCGTGCGACTGCCCGAGCCGCCGCTCCGCCGACTGCAGCTCAGCGTGCAGACCGAGGCGGTGATCGGCACCACGCAGGGCGGCTTCTACAACCACCTCGTCGGCGCGCGCGTCGACGTGCGCATCACGCGCGACCTGATGTTCGGCGCGTACGTCGGATACGCGAACCTCCAGGGTCGCAACGAGCGCGCGAACAACATCCTCCTGATGATCCAGGGCGAGCAGCGCATCCGCGTGAGCCCCGCGCTCGGCCTCACGATCCCGCTGCGCGTCGCCGCGGGATACCTGCCCTTCAACGGGCCGGTGATCCGCCTCGCGGCGGGCGTGAATTACGCGATCTCGGAGGACTGGGAGATCGGCGCCGACATCGTCGCTCCGACGTTCTGGATCCTCCCCGACGACGTGGCGGTCTCGCTCGACATCGCGGTCGAGGCGACCTACCGATTCCCGTTCTGACGCGCGCGCACGCGCGTGCAGTCGCGCGCTCCGGCCACGGATCGGCCGCACGGGACAAGAGCGGGCTCACGATCGGCGCGGCGCGAGCTCCGATACCATCGCTGCGACATGCGGAACCACGCAGCGGCGGTGGCGCTCTGTGCGCTCTCGATCCTCGCGTGCGGCGACGACGACGCCGCGAGCACCGACGCCGGCGCACAGGCGCAGGACGCGGGGAGCGACGCGGGGCCGCCGATGCGCACTCCGTTCTGCGATCCGAGCGCCGGCGCGCCCGGGCCCTACCCCGCGCCCGACGCGTTCCCCGCGCCGCGCGGTCCGGGAGTGCCCGCGGTGACCTTCGAGGAGAGCGCGCTCGGAGCCGGCTGCGCCTTCCTCGACGGCGGCGAGTGGGACGTCACCGATCACCACAACCTCGGCGTCATCTACGACGGATATCTGCTCATGCCGATCGCGCCGGAGTTCGGCGGCGGCGGACTGGCCTTCTTCGATCTCAGCGATCCCTGCGCCCCGACGCGCATCGGCTCGGGCAGCTCGCGCCAGATGCGCGAGTCGCACTCGATCGGGTTCTCGTCGCACGGCGGTCGCTGGGCGGTGGTCGACGGATTGCGGCGCGCGCTCATGCGCGACGCCGGAGGCGTGCAGTTCTGGGACGTGTCGGATCCCACCGCGCCCGAGGCGGTGTCGAGCCTCGATCTGCCGGGATTCCTCTATCCCGACGCGTATGCACGCGTGACACTGAGCGTGTTCTGGCAGGTGCCGTACGTGTACGTCGCCGGCGCGGACAACGGCGTGTACGTCGTCGACGCGACGAATCCGCGCAATCCGGTGCTGGTGCGACAGGTGTCGTTCGAGCCGACGCTGCGCGCCGGACACGTGCAGGCGATCGGGAACCTGCTGATCGTCACCGCGGCCGAGGGCCCGCGCACCGTGCTCCTCGACATCTCGGATCCCGAAGATCCACAGCCGATCCCGGGCGGCGACTTCGACGCGCTCGACGAGAACGGCAGAGCGCGAGAGGCGTACTTCACGACCGCGACCGGCGGATACGTCTGGTACGCGAAGAAGGAAGACGGCGGCGGATTGATGGTGATGGACATCCACGATCCGACGCAGCCGCGATATGCAGGCTCGTATCGCAGCGGCGGGAACGGCGGATACGTGTTCCTCCACGAGCACTACGCGTTCGTCGGCGAGTCGAGCGTCGCGCGCATCTACGACGTGTCGGATCTCTCGAACATCCGAGTCGTGCGCGAGCTGAGCCTGCCCGGTGATCTCGACACCATCGTGCCGCTCGGGAACCTCGCGCTGCTCAGCGTCGACGCGCTGCCCGACGGAGTCGATCCGAACGATCAGGGCAGCGCCATCGCACCGTGGCGCGCCGAGCCCGACTCGAACGCTCCGCGCGTGACCTGGGCGTGGCCGCAAGACGGCGCCGAGGGACTGCCGCCCACGTCGCGCTTCGCGGTCACGTTCGACGAGATGATCGACGTGCAGAGCGCGTGGGAAGGCTCGGTGCGCCTGCATCGCGCGGGCGCGACGCCCGACGAAGGCCGCGTCGCGGGCGTGGTGAGCGCGCAGGAGACGATCGTCACGTTCTCGCCGTTCTGCCCGCTCGAGCGGGGCGAGTACGTGCTCGAGATCCCCGCGGGCGGCGTGCGCGACGTGTCGGGCAACGCCGTGAGCGAGGCGTTCACCGCGACGTTCCGCGTGGGCGTCCCGTGAGGCGCGCGCTCGCGATCGTGCTCGTGCTGGCCGCGTGCGGCGCGCCGCGCGTCGAGCCCGACGCCGCCGTCGTGCAGGACGCATCGACGCCGATCGACGCGCCGGTCGAGCTGCGCGCGCTCGCGGGAGCGTCGCGCTACGCGCTCGTCGGTGACGAGGTCGTGCTCGACGGCTCGGCCTCGACCGGCGCGACGCGATATCAATGGGCGCCCGGCGGTGGCCTCGCGCCTGGGCCGATCTCCGAGGATCCCGTGCTGCGCGTGCGCTACGCCGCGCCGGGCCGCGAGCAGGCCGTGCTGACGGTGTGGGACGCCAGCGGACGACGGCGCAGCGCGGGGGTCGTGATCAGCGTCACGCGTCCGCCGACCCACGTGCCGCGACAGTCGAGCTCGATCGCGCTCGTGGGCGATCACCTCGTCGCGGCGGTGAGCCCGGACTCCGACGAAGTCGTGCTCGCGCGGTGGAGCGACGACGCGACGCTCGAGGTCGTGCGTCGCGCGCGTGTGTGCGACGAGCCGCGGACGCTCGCGCCGTGGCGCGGTCGTGTGATCGTCGCGTGCACCGGAGACGCGGTCGCGCTGGTGGAGCTCGAGCGCGACGCCGTGCAGCAGGTCGCGCTCCCGCGCGGGTCGCGCCCGTTCGGCGTCGTCGGCACCGACGGCTCGGCGTGGGTCTCGCTCCAGGCGACTGGCATGCTCGCGGAGATCACGCTCGAGGATGCCAGTCTGCGACTGGCACGCTCGATTCGTGCGATCGACGATGCGCGCGGCGTCTCGGTGCTGCCCGACGGGCGCATCGCCGTCACGCGCTGGCGCTCGCCCGACGAGCACGGCGAGATCGCCGCGGTCGACGTGACGAGCGCCGACGTCGAGACCTGGACGCTCGCGTACGATCCGCAGCCGTCGAGCGACACCGAGGTCGGCGGCGTGCCGAGCTATCTGGAGCAGCTCCTCGTCTCTCCCGACGCGACCACCGCGATGGTGCCCTCGCTCCAGGCCGCGATCGGCGAAGGGCTGTTCGTCACCGGAGGCGCACGCCCGCTCACGTTCGAGACGACCATGCGCGCGGTGATCTCGTTCCTCGATCCCGCGAGCGGCGTCGAGGACGTCGAGCGCCGCCGACAGCTCGACAACCGCGGGTTCACCCACGCAGGCGTGCTCTCGTCGCGCGGCGACTACCTCTTCGCGCTCACCCGCGGCACGCGCACCGTCGAGCGCATCGACGTGCTCGAGACGCGGCTCGCCGGATCGATCCAGGACGTCGGGCTCGCACCGAACGGGCTCGCGCTCTCGCCCGACGATCGATTCCTGTTCGTCGACGCGTACCTCTCGCGCGAGATCGTGATCTACGACGTGCGCGACTTCGACGTCGAGCCCAGCGCGCTCGCGCGCGTCCGCATCCCGACGAGCGAGCCGCTCTCCGACGTCCTCCTGCGCGGCAAGATCCTCTTCAACGACAGCCGCGATCCCCGCCTCTCGAGCGACGGATACATCGCGTGCGCGCACTGCCACCTCGACGGGCTCGACGATCGTCGCGTGTGGGACTTCACCGATCGCGGCGAGGGACTGCGGAACACGACCTCCCTGCTCGGATTCCCCACCACGGGCGCGATCCACTGGACCGCGAATTTCGACGAAGTGCAGGACTTCGAGCACGACATCCGCGGTCCGTTCCGCGGCGCCGGGCTGATGGACGACGCGTCGTTCCACACCGGCACGCGCGACACGACGCTCGGCGACCGCAAGTCGGGGATCAGCGCGGATCTCGACGCGCTCGCGGCGTACGTGGCGTCGCTCGCCACGTTCGCGCCGAGCCCGTTCCGCGCGCCCGACGGCTCGCTCCCGGAGGCCGCCGAGCGCGGGCGCGTGCTCTTCGAGTCGAGCGCCACGGGATGCGCCGACTGCCACGCCGGCGATCGCATGACCGACAGCGGCTTCGACGAGGATGGCAGTCCGCGGCTCCACGACGTCGGCACGCTCGGCGCCGGCTCGGGCCAGCGGCTCGGCGCGGCGCTGCCCGGCCTCGACACACCGACGCTGCACGGCGTGTGGTCGACCGCGCCCTATCTCCACGACGGCTCGGCCGCGACGCTCCGCGAAGTGCTCCGCGATCGCAACCCGGGCGACGCGCACGGCCGCACGGCTGCGCTCGGCGACGCGGACATCGACGATCTCGTCGCGTACCTGCGCTGCCTCGACGGCCGGCGCGACTAGCGGCATACCGCGCGCGTCCGTCGCCCATGCGCGCCGCCTCGCTCGTCTTCGCGATCCTGTTCGCGCTGCCTGCGCTGGCGCGCGCCGACGAGCCACCACGCGTCCGCGCCGCGTCGCGCGGCGCCACCCCGATCGACGTCGACGGCGCGCTCGACGAGGACGCGTGGTCGCGCGCCGAGCTCGCGTCGGGCTTCACCGAGCGCACGCCGCACCCTGGCGTGCGGGCCGCCGTCGGCACCCGCTTCCGCGTGCTCTACGACGCGAGCGCGCTCTACGTCGGCATCGAGCTCGATCTCGCGCCCGGCGAGTCGCCACGCGCGCTCTCGATGACGCGCGACTCCGAGGACATCTGGAACGACGACGCGGTGAGCGTGAAGATCGACGCGCGCCGCGATCACCGCACCACGCTCGGCTTCGTCGTGAGCGCGTCGGGCGCGCAGCTCGACTACCTCGTGCTCGACAACGGACGCGCGTTCCGGCGCGAGGTCGACATGGTCTGGGAGAGCGCGGTGCGCGTGCACGAGGGCCGCTGGGTCGCCGAGCTGCGCATCCCCGCGATCTCGCTCGGGCTCGCCGACGCCCAGGGCCCGCGCGCGATCGGCATCAACGTGAGCCGCGATCACAACGCGCGCGCCGCGACCTACGACTGGGCCGCGATGCCCCCCGAATTCGGCGCGTTCTCCGCGCTGCACTACGGCGTGGTCGAGGGCGTGGAGATCGGCGGCGTCGGCGCGCCGCTCGCCGTCACGCTCTACTCGCTCGGCGCGTACGAGTCCCCGGAGAGCGGCGATCCCGCGGATGCGTTCCGCGGCGCGGTCGGTGCCGACGCGCTGATGCGCATCGACGGAGACGTGTGGGCCGAGCTGACGGCGCTCACTGACTTCGCGCAGGTCGATCTCGACGACGCGCTCGTCAACCTCGATCGATTCCCGCTCTTCCTCCCGGAGCGCCGCCCCTTCTTCCTCAACGGGCTCGACGTGTTCGACGCGGGCGTGCCCGAGACGCTCGTGCCCTTCTACTCGCGACGCATCGGGCTCGACCCCACGGGCGATCCGATCCCGGTGCTCGGCGGGCTCAAGCTCTACGGTCGCTCGGGCCCGGTGAGCTTCGGTGTGATCGACGTGCTCACCGACGACCAGGGCGACGTGCCCGCCGCGAACCACACCGCGGCGCGAGGCCGCCTCGCGCTCGATCTGCCGTCGAGCAGCGACGGCGCGTCGTACGTCGGCGCGTTCGTCGTGTCGCGACAACCGTTTCGCTGGGACGGCGGTCCGCTCGATCGCGGTCCCTCCATCACGTACGGCGGCGACGCGCTGGTGCGCACCGCGGAGGATCGCCTCGAGCTCTACGGCTTCGCGTCGGGCACCGCGGTCGACGGACGGCTCGACGCCGATCGCGACGGCGAGGGCTTCGCGAGCGCAGCCTCGATCCGATGGCGCGGTGACATCTGGCAGCCCGTGCTCTCGGGGCTCTTCGTCGATCGCGGCTACGCCCCGGAGCTCGGGTTCGCGCGCCGTCCGGGCGCGGCGCAGCTCTCGCTCGAGGCGCCGGTGATCGCGCGTCCCTCGGGCTTCTTCCGGCGCATGCAGATCGGCCCGCTGATGCAGCTGCAGGCGAGCGACGACTTCGGGCGCGTGCTCTACGGCAGCGGCGCCGTGTGGGCGGAGGTCGAAGGCGACGCGGGATGGATGGCGAGCTTCATCGCGGAGTACCGCGAGGACGTCGTCGACGAGGACTTCGAGATCGTGCCCGGTGTCACGGCGCGCGCGGGCACGTGGCGCGGCGTGTACGTCGAGGCGTACGTCGCGTCGCCGTCGGCGCGGAACCCGTACGTCGAGCTCTTCTACTCGGTGAGCAACGCCTACTTCGGCGGCGTGCTGCACAACCCGTATGCGCGCTTCGCCGCGAGCCTCGGGCCGTTCGTGCGCATCGACCTGCGCGCCGACGTCTATCACGTGATGTTGCGCGAGCACGATCCGTTCTGGACGTACGCAATCAACGGGCTCTTGCGAGTGACGCCCACGACCGCGCTGCAGATCGATCTGATCGGGCGAGTCGACGGCGAGAACGAGCGCGCGACCGGGCTCCTGCGGGTGCGATGGCGCTACGCGCCGGGCAGCGATCTGTTCGTCGTATGGCGGGAGGAGGTCGACTGGGACGCGACGAACGTCGTCGTCGAGCACGAGGTCACGCTGAAGATGACCTATCGATTCGACCTCTCGCTCTGAGAGCAAGAATCCGAATCGACGAGGACCGCAGGAACCAATCGGAGAGCAGGAGCTCCTGAGATCAGCCGACCGACTCGCTCTCGCCCGACAGCGCTTCTTCCAGCGCGGCCATGCCTGCTGCGACGTCGAGCTTCACGCCCTCCTTCCGGAAGGCCATGCCCATCGCGTAGAGCACCTTGAACAGGTTGTGCGAGCGGCACTGCTCGCCCATCTGGCCGATGCGCACGACGTCGAGCCCGAACGCGCCGGAGATCTCGACGTTGTACTGGGTGCTCATCGTCTTGCGCACCCGCGCGCCGTCGACGCCCTTCGGGATCGTGATCGCGACCACCGAGTTCAGTCGATGCGACCTCGGCACGAACAGCGAGAGGCCCATCGCCTCGATCCCGCGCTGCAGCGCCTCGCTGCTCACGCGGTGCCGCTCGAACCGACGCTCGAGCGTCTCGTCGCAGATGAGCCGCAGCGCCTCGTGCAGCGCGAGGATGCCCGGCACCGGCGCGGTGTAGTGGTACTGCTGGTAGCCCCAGAAGCGCCACGCACGCTCGGCGTCGAAGCACCAGTGCGAGCGCGGCGAAGGACGCTCGCCGACGACCTTCCACGCACGATCGCTGAACGCGATCAGCGACACGCCGGGGATCGACGACAGGCCCTTCTGTCCACCGGTGACCGCGGCGTCGATGCCCCACTCGTCCATGCGCATCGGCATCGTCGACAGCGTCACCACCGCATCGACGACCACGATCGCGCCGTGCTCGCGCGCGATGGCCGCGATCTGCGGCAGCTCCACGTTGAGCAGGCCGCACGACGTCTCGCCCTGCGCGATCGTCACGACGTCGAACCGCTCGCGCGCGAACGCGTCCGCGACTGCCTGCGCGCTCACCGGCGTCGCGACCTCGGGCTCGAGGAACTTCACGGTGCCGCCGAGGCCCAGCGCCATCTCGCCGAGGCGACCGCTGAACGTGCCGCTCTTCAGGCAGAGCACCTTGCGACCCGGCCAGACGAAGCTGGCCATCGCCATCTCCATCGCGCCCGACGCCGGCCCACCGACGCCGAGCACCTTCTCCGCGTTCGTCTGGAACGCGTAGCGGCTCATCGCCTTCACCGCGGCGATGACCTTGTCCATCGTCTCGCCGAGGTGGTTGATCACCACGCCGTTCGCGCGCGCCACCGCGTGCGGGATCGGCACGGGGCCCGCGCCCATCAGGAGCAGCGGCTCCGCGGGCAGCAGCGTGGAGAGCGGGACGAGCGGCGGAGGAGGCACGCGAGAGGGCATCTCGTTCACGTCGCGCTGCGGATCAGGAAGAAGGGCCGCAGCGGGCACGCGAGTATGCCGAGCGATCGCCGCACGCGCGAGTCGAGGTCACTCGGGCGCGGGCAGCTCCTGCGAGACGAGGCGATACGTGCCCGCGCCACCCACCGCGCTCTCGCCGTCCACCACGACCCAGTACACGCCGGGCGCGAGATCGAGCGCGACGCGCGACTGTCGCCAACCGCCCGGCAACCCGACGGTGCTGCGACATCCGAGCTCGTCACCGTTCTCCGCGAGCAGATAGAGCGCGGAGTCGAAGCGGCTCGCGAGCCGGAACGAGAAGCGCGCCGCGTGATCGACGCGCAGCGCGTAGAGATGCTCGGGCGCTTGGGTTCCGCCGCAGCTCCCGTGGTAGCGCGACGCGGCGGGCACGAGCTCGCTCTCGATCGCGTCGCGCGCGTGGAGCTCGCCGTGCGGTGCGCTCTCGATCGCGCGCGGATCGACCGGATCTTCGAACGCGACGAGGCGATACCGACCGAACGCGTGCGTGCCGTCGACCGCGACGAAGTACGTGCCCGCAGGCAGGTGCATGTCGAACGTCTCGAGCCGCGCCGCGCGATCGCGGCACGCGACCTCGGGCCCGTCGATCGCGCCCTCGCGCACGTAGATCGTCGCGTCGAACTCCGACACGAGGCGCAGCGAGAGCCGCGCCGGCGATGCGAGCTGCACCACGTACCACTGCTGCGGGCCGCCATCGCCGCCGCAGCTCGCGGCGTCGTCGGGCCCGTGGGTGATCGTCGCGCCGAAGAACACGCGCCCCGGCACGAGCTCGATGACCCCCTCGGGCGTGCCGTGCGGCAGCGTGCGCCCACACGCGAGCTCCGCGGTGTCGCGCAGCACCGCGCGCCCCGTCGCGCGCTCGACGATCTCGTACTCGATGCGCATCGACGCGGAGCGCACGGTCCAGCCGTCGCTCTGCGCGTCGACGTGCGAGCGATCCCCGACGGTGCGCAGCTCGTAGTCCTGCGGCGTCGCACGCACGTGCTCGCCGGTGTATGGGTCCGCGAAGTACGGACGGATCGACAGGTTGCACTGCAGCTCGACGCCGTGCGCCTGCGCGTTCGCGCGCGGTGCCGCGACGAGTACCCCGATCACGCACGACAGCACCGCGAGACCACGCATGCCCCGTCCCTCCGCGCGTGAGAGGAAACTTGTCACCCGCGCACGCCCGTCGCCATCCCACACGACGAGGACGTTACCCTCGTCCGGTGCGTGCCCATCACGTCGACGTCGATCGCGTCACCGCACCGGCGTTCGCGCTCGCGGACGAGCTCACGCCCGGCGCGGGCGCGTGGCACGCGCATCGCCGTCACCAGCTGCTCTTCGCGGCCGAGGGCGCGCTGCGGCTCGAGCTCGAGGAGGGCGTGTGGCTCCTGCCTCCTCGGCGCGCCGCGCTGATCCGCGCGCGCGTCGCGCATCGCGTCGACGTCGATCACGCCGCGAGCCTCCGCACGATCTACTGGGCCCCGCGGTTCGCGCCGGCGCCCCGAGCGCCCTGCGTGGTGCTCGCGGTCGACGCGCTCACGCGCGAGATGATCCTGCACGCGATGCGCTGGCGTCCGCGCGAGGCTGCGCGCGACGCGAGCGGTCGTCGCTTCCTGCGCGTGCTGATCGAGATCGCGCAGCGACGCGCGGCGGACCCGCTCCCGATGCACCTGCCGCCGCCGCGCAGCGACGAGCTGCGCCGTGCCCTCTCGATCGTGCACGCACGGCTCGGCGATCCGCTGCGCGCGGCCGACGTGGCGCGCTCCGCGGGCATGTCGGAGCGCACGATGGCGCGGCGGATGGAAGTCGAGCTCTCGCTCAGCTTTCGCGACTACCTCCACGCGGCGCGCATGCTGCGCGCGATGGAGCGCCTCGCGGTGCCCGGCACGCGCGTCGCGGAGGTCGCGACCGAGCTCGGCTTCGCGACGCCGTCGGCGTTCACCCACGCGTTCGCGCGCTTCGCGGGCGAGACCCCGCGCGACTACTCCGCGCGCTCGAGCGCGACCGCCGTCCACACCGCGGGGAGCCCGACGCGCAGGAAGACCGGATACGCGTAGCCGGGATACGACGCCTCGATGCGCGCGCGCAGCGCGTCGATCGCGCCTTCCGGCGCCGGCACGACGGGCGATGCCTCGCGCGTCAGCGCGCGCACGTGCTCGAGGTACGCGCGCTGCGCGTCGATGCGCTCCACCCCACCGCTCTCGCCGCGCCCCGGATGCACGCGCCGCGGGCGCAGCGCCTCGATCTCGTCGAGCCGCGCCAGCCACGCATCGACGTGCCCGAGCTCCAGCCACGCGTGCGCGCGATGCGCGATGAGGTCGCCGGTGAACACGTGCCCGTTCCAGTCGATCACGACGTGCGCGTCGCTGCATCCCGCGCCGAGCACGTGGGCGCGCAGCGTGAGCCCCGCCGCGTGGATCTCGGTGGTCGCGTCGCCGAAGGCGTCGAGCTCGGGCATCGCGCTCGGATAGTCCGGCGCGTAGCGCTCGTAGAACCATCGCCGTCGCAGCGCGTCGACCTCGGGGACTCGCGCGCGCACCTGCTCCGAGGTCACGACGCGCACGCCGCGCCGGCGCATCACCTCGGCGCCGTTGAATTTGTCGGGGTTCGCGTGCAGCACGATCGCGAGCACGACGCGCTTGCCGGTCTCGCGCTCGACGGTGTCGAGCATGCGCTCCGCTTCGGAGGGCATGAACTGGGTGTCGATCACCACGACGCCCTCCGGCCCTTCGATCCAGTACGAGCGCGTGTGGAACCCGCGGGGCACCGACACGAACGTGCCGACTCCATCCGCGCGATCGAGGTCCACAGCGCGCGGCGCGACGGGCGCACTGCCACACGCCACGAGCAGACACGCGACCGAGATCATCCGAACAGCCATCACACCGCCTCCCGACACGGTGCGATCCTGGCGCGAGAGCGTGTGGCGGACCGTCGATGATCTGCCGAAGACTTGCTCGAATCAGCCAGCGAGCCGGCCGATGCCGTCGAGGTATGCCCGGGCGAGCTCGTAGTCGTTCTTCTGATCCGGATGGAAGTCGGCGCGCAGGTAGTCGGCGATCGCCGCGCGGAACATGACTGCGCGATGCCTGCGCTCGCGCTCGAGCACCGGATCCGCCGCCGCAGCGCGACGATGCACGTCGAGCTCGGTGCCCATCGCGGCCTCCTGGCGCAGCAGCTCGCGCGCCCCGAGGATCCAGAACGCGAGGATGCTCGCCGTCCCGATCGCGAGCCCCGCGGCGCGCACGCTCCAGCGCGGATCGACGCGCTGCAGCACGTCGTACGCGACCGACTTGTGCTCGATCTCCTCCGCGGCGTGCCAGCGCAGCAGGTCGCGCATCAGCGGGTGCGCGTGCTCGAGCATGTCGCTCTTCAGCGCGTTCTCCGCCATCGTCGCGGTGTAGTGCTCGAGCGCGGCGGTGGCCGACAGGCGCAGCACCGGAGGCACGTGCTTCTCGAGCACGTCGAACGCGAGCCGCCGGTAGAGCGCGAGGAACGGCTCGAGGTCGTAGCCCTGCTCCTGCAGCAGCTTGTTGTAGCGCTCGTGCTCGTGACCGTGCCGGCCCTCCTGACCGAAGAAGCCGCGCACGCGCGCGAGGAGCTCGGGGTCGTCCTCGATGACGTGCATGTAGTGCTTCACCGAGCGGATGAAGAAGCGCTCGCCGTCGGGGAAGAGCAGGTTCAGCGCGTTCGAGACGTGGGTCGGGATCGGGTTCTCGAAGAACCACCACCGCGGCACGGCGGCCTCGCGAAACGCGAAGCCCATCGCGCGCACCGGGATCGGCCTCTTCGTGCTGCTCTCCGCGCCCGCCGTCGCGCTCATGGCTTCCTCCGCGATGTTGCGAGCATCTAGCACCTGTTGAACTTCGGTCAATAGCGCTGGACGCGGGGCTGGGTCATGCTCGGCGATCCCCGCATGAGCGCTCCGGTCGCCCGCCATCGCCTCGCGCTCGACGAGCGCCGCGCCCAGCTCCTCGAGCTCGGAGCGCGCCTGTTCTCGGAGCGCGCGTACGACGACGTGTCGATCGACGACATCGCCGAGGCGGCGGGGATCTCGAAGGGGCTCCTCTATCACTACTTCGGCAGCAAGCGCGCGTTCTACGTCGCGACGGTGCGACAAGCCGCGCAGCAGCTGCAGCTCCGCACCGAGCCCGACGCCTCGCTGCCCCAGCCGTCGCGCGCGCGCGCCGGGCTCGACGGATACCTGAGCTTCGTCGAGGAGCACGCGGCGCCCTACGCGTCGCTCATGCGCAGCGGGATCGGCAACGATCCCGAGGTCGCCGCGATCGTCGACGAGACGCGCGACGCGATCGTGAAGCGCATGATGGACGAGCTCGGGCTGAGCGAGCCGCGCCCGGTGGTGCGCTTCGCGCTGCGCAGCTGGATCGGCCTCGTGGAGGCCGCGAGCCTCGACTGGCTCGATCGTCGCGAGGTCGCGCGCGAGGCCGTGCTGCAGATGCTGCTCGAGTCGCTCTACTCGACGCTCGTGATCGCGTCGCGGCTCGATCCCGACGCGCCCATCTCGGTCGGCGCGCCGCCGCAGGCGGTCAGCGACGCGAGCGCGGTGATCGAGACCGGCGAGACCGAGCGCAAGGCGCGCCCGCGGCGCCGCTGATCAGAGCGCGGCGATGCCGCGCGGCGCGGGATCGTCGCCGAGCATCTCGAACGCGGCACGGTGCGCCGTGCGAAGCGTGAGCGGCGCGCGACCGTCGCGCTCGAGCACGATCTCGCAGCGCGCGAGCTTCGAGTTGAGGCACGTCTTGGTGCCGCCGGGAGGGTTGCCGTAGGGCAGCGCGACGAACGTGGACGCCGGCGCCTCCATCCGGCCGTGCAGCCGCGCGCCCTTCGCGCGCACGTCGAAGCGCCACTCGAACGGATGGAACGACGCGCGCGCCGCGAGCCCGCGCGGCACCGAGTCGAAGCGCACCTCCTCGTCGCCGAGGCGCAGCACCGCGACGGTGAGCGGCGGCGCGAGCACCGGGCCCACCGCGACGCGCGCGGTCGCGACCTCGAGGAACACCTCGGGCGCGGCGTCGAAGCCCGCGACCTGGCCCCACGCATAACGGTCGGTGTGGCGGCTGCCCCAATTGTGGTTGTGGCTGCCGATCCATCCGTCGATCGCGAGCGGCTCTCCGTCGACCTCGATCGTGCCGTCGAAGCGCGCGAAGGGCGCGCTGGTGAGCACCTTCGCCCGCGGCAGCGGTGCGTCGTAGAGCGCGCGCGGGAAGAGCAGCAGCGGCGACGACGCGCTCGCGTAGCGCAGCGACCATCGCAGCGAGCGCGACGCGCTCTTCGCGCCGCCCTCGATCGCCCGCGCGTCGAGGTGCGATCCCGCGAGGTCCACGTCGAGGCCGCGCGGGGCGAAGCGACACGACGCGATCGTGAACTCCTCGCGCACCGCGACGACCCGCCCGCGCTCGCCGTCGAAGACGATCGCCCAGACCTCGCCGAGCGCTTGCTCCGGCGGCGCACCGCGGCGCGCGAGGATCGTCGATCGGATCCAGAACGCGAGCGGTCGCGTCGGGTGGTTCGCGCGCTGGAACCAGCTCTCGTAGTGCCCGCCGCGGTCCGACGCGACGAAGCGAGGGGTGTCGAGGGCATCGCGCTCGAGCTCGATCATGCGTCCTTGCTCTGCGCCGTCGCGCGACGCTCGGCCATGACCTCGGAGGTCAGGGTCCGCGGGAGTGCTCGCTGGCGAAGGGTCCGCACGGGAGCGTGCGGCGCACGCGGACGGGAGGACCCTGCGCCGGCGAGCCGATTTTAGGCACAGCGGGAGTGCTCGCTGGCGAAGGGTCCGCACGGGAGCGTGCGGCGCACGCGGACGGGAGGACCCTGCGCCGGCGAGCGACGTCGGGACCCAGGTCAGCTCTCGTCGCCGGCCTCGCGCGCGAGCTCGT
Source organism: Sandaracinus amylolyticus (assembly GCF_000737325.1). NCBI lineage: Bacteria > Pseudomonadati > Myxococcota > Polyangiales > Sandaracinaceae > Sandaracinus > Sandaracinus amylolyticus. The sequence goes on along the minus strand of NZ_CP011125.1, from coordinate 2,416,069 downwards.
CGATCACCGCGCGCAGGACGCGACGGGCGCCCTCGATGTCGCGCGCGTCGACCTGACGCATCGCACGCGCGACCGCGGCCTCGACCGTCCCGCTGCGCTCGCGATCGAGATCCTTGCCGGCGCTCGCGAGGTAGAGGTGCATGCGGCGGGCGTCGTCGGGATCGGGCTCGCGGCGCACCGCGCGACGCTCCTCGAGCCGGCGCAGGATGCCCGTCAGCGTGCTCGGGTGGATGCGCATCGCGCTCGAGAGCTCGCCCGCCGCGATCCCGGGGCGCCGTCCGATGATGCGCAGCGCGAGCCGCTGCGGGCCCGTGATGCCGATCGCGCCTTCCATGCGCTTGCTGAGCGACTGGAGCGCGTGCGTGAGCTCCCAGAGGAGCTGCATGAACTGGAGCGTCTTGCCGAGCTTCGGCTCGAGCGGCGCGTCGGACGTCGGCATCTCGTGGCGAGGTCTGGCAGCGGGCGCGCGAGCGCGCCAGTGGTCAGCTCGCGGTCGCGAAGCGCGCGATGCGCTCGATCCCGTGCACGGTCGGCGCGCACCATGCGCGCAGGAACGTTTCGTCGATCGCCCCCGCGCTCGCCGCCGCGGCCGTGAGCGCGCGGGCGCCGTCGAAGTCGACGAGCGCGAGACGCAGATGGAGCGCGCGCGGATCGGCGCCGAACTCGCTGCCGGGAAGCGCGGCGACCCCCTCGTCGATCAACAAGCGCTCGGCGAGCTGCACGTCGTCGTGGATCCCGCGCGCTTCGAGCTGCGCTCGCAGCGGCTCGAACGACGGGAACACGTAGAACGCCGCGTCGGGCTCGACCACGCGCGCGCCGGCGTCCCGCAGCCGAGCGCACGCCCAGCGCACGAGCGCGCCGAGCACGCGACGCGACGCGACGAGGTCGGCCTCGATGCGCGGGTCCGGCTGGAACGCGCGCACCGCCGCGTGCTGGATCGGCGCGCTCGTCGCGGAGTACGTCTCGCTCGCGACGACCGCCATCGCGTCGAGCAGCCATCGCAGGCGCGGCGGGAACACGAAGCAGCCGAGCCGCCATCCGCCCGCGCCGCACCACTTCGAGAGCCCGGTCGAGACGATCGTGCCCTCGTCGTACATCGTCGCGATCGACGTGTGGCGCGCCTGCGACGTGGAGAAGTGGAGCTCCCCGTAGATCTCGTCGGAGAGCACGATCATGCCGTGCGCGCGCGCGACGTCGGCGATCGCGGCGAGGCGCGCTCGATCGTGCGCGACGCCGGTCGGGTTCGACGGCGAATTCAGGATCAGCACGCGCGGCGCGCGGCCGCCCTCGCGACAGAGACGATCGAGCGCGTCGGGATCGATCTGAAAGCGATCTTCCTCGCGCGTCGCGAGCAGCGACACGTCGCGTCCGAGGATGCGCGCCTGCGGTACGTACGAGACCCACGCAGGCGTCGGCACCACGACTCGGCCGCGGAACACGACCTGGAGCAAGAACATCAGCTCCTTGGTCCCGGGCGCGATCAGCACGTCCTCCGAGGAGCGGCCGACGCCGTGGCGGTTCCAGAGGTGTCGCGCGATCGCGACGCGCAGCGCGGGAAGCCCGCGCACCGGCAGGTACTCCTTCTGCGCCGCGTTCGCGCGCAGCGCGTCGGTGACCGGCAGCGGCACCGGGAACGGCGACTGCCCGAGCCCGAAGCGCACGACGGGCACGCCCGACTGCGCGAGCTGCGCGCTGCGCTCCTGGATCGCGAGCGTCGCCGAGGGCCGGAGCCCGACGAGGCGAGGATCGAGCCCCGCCTCCTCGGCGCCGGTGGAGGTGAGAGAGAGCGAGAGACGGGAAGGCAGACGAAGCGAAGGATCGGTCACGAGCCCTCGGTGCTCTCCGCGCGTGCGGCGGCGATGACGGGGAGCCGGCGACGGCGCAGCGTGCGGAACGCGCTCCGCGTCGCGTCGGGGTCCTGGCGGATGCGACGCATCTCGGGCTCGAAGAAGAACTCGGCCTCGCCGAACGCGGGCTCGAGCTGATCGAGCCACGTCGCGCGCTCGTCGTAGCGCGCGAAGAACGGGCGGCCGACCCAGTCCGGCTCGCGTGCTTGGAGGAAGCGCAGCGCGAGCACGCGCTCACCACGGACGTGCGTGGGCCCGTCGACCGTGACCTTGCCCGGCGTCGCGCTCATCGAGGGTCCACGCGCGGTGCGCGCGAGCCCCGACACGCGCGCGAGCGCGTCGCGCACGATCCGCCACGCGTCGACGAGCGGCACCTCGAACCAGTGGCTCGCGCCGGTGTCGCGCTCGACGAACGCGTAGTAGGGCACGGCGCCGAGCTGCGCCTGGAGGCGCCACATCTCCGCCCACGCGATCGCGTCGTCGTTCACGTGACGCAGGATCGGCGCCTGACAGCGCACCACCGCGCCGGTGCTCCGGACGCGCTGCACCGCGCGCTGCGCGATCGCGGTCTCGAGCTCGCGCGGATGGGAGTAGTGCGCCATCAGCGCGAGCGTGCGGCCCGAGCGCGTGACCTCTTCGAACAGACGCAGGAGATCGTCGGCGTCGGGATCGGTCACGAAGCGATACGGCCAGTACGCGGGGGCCTTGGTGCCGATCCGGATCGACGCGAGGTGCGGCAGATCGGCGGCGAGGAGCGGCTCGACGTAGCGGCGCAGGATCGACGTCTTCATCAGCAGCGGGTCGCCGCCGGTGATCAACACGTCGGTGACCTCTTCGTGATCGGCCAGATAGCGGACGAGCTCGTCGGCCTCGCGGCTCGCGAACTTCATGTCGTCGAGCCCGACGAACTGCGGCCAGCGGAAGCAGTAGGTGCAGTACGCGTGGCAGGTCTGGCCCTGCGCGGGGAAGAACAGAACCGTCTCGCGATACTTGTGCTGGATGCCACGCGTCCGCGCGTCTCCGAGCATCGGCGTGTTGAGCTCCATCTGGCCCGCGGGGTGCGGATTGAGGCGGTGCTGGATCGCGCGTGCGGCGGCGCGGATCGCCTCGCTCGGCGCGCCGCTCGCGAAGACACGCTCCATCATCGCGAAGTCGTCGTCTCGCAGCATGCCGCGCTGCGGGAACGTGAGCTGGAACATCGGATCGTCGGGCACGCGCGCCCAGTCGATCAGCTCGCTCGTCACGTACTCGTTCACGCGGAACGGGAGCACGGACGCCACGATCTCCATCGCACGGATCTCGCCCTCGCCGAGGCGTGCGAGCTGCGGAATCGAGGAGAGATCCTTGCGCTCGAGAGCCTTGAACCGACGCGGGACGAGCGTTCGATCACCGAACAGCACGTCGTTCACTCATCCAGAAATAGTTTGAGCTCAAACTATCGTCAAGCACGAGCGTGAGCGCGCGCGCGAAAATCCGCGGCTCGTCGACGAGCGCGCGAGTCGCGATCAGAATCGGCGCGCCATGCGCGCCCTCCGTCTCGCTCCGCTCGCCCTGCTGCTCACGCTCGCCGCGTGCGGAGACGATCGTCCCGCCTCGAGCTCCGGGGCGCAGGGCGGCGCGAGCGCGACGAAGAGCGAGCCCGCGCGCGTGCCGCGTCGCGAGCAGGAAGAGGGTCTCGCGCGCTGCGGCGAGGTGCTGATGCGCATCGAGGGGCCCGAGGCCGCGCCGACGTTCGCGCGCCTGATGCGCGAGTGCAGCGGGATGTTCGCGCGCCGACGCTGCCGCGACGCGCTCGCCGCGGAGCCCTTCTCGCGCGAAGGCGTCGCCGCGGCGTGCCGCGAGGACTACTGCGACGACCTCCGTCCCGCGCCGTCGTTCTGCACGACGGACATGCCGACCGACGCGGAGTTCCTCGAGCAGTTCGCGCGGTTCTCGCGCGCGGCGCTGCGCGGCGATCTGCGGCGTCTGATGGATCGCGAGGGCGCCGACGAGATCGCGGATCTCTTCGCCGATCTGATCGAGACGCAGGCGACGCTGCAGTGACGCGGCTATTGCCGTGAAGTCGCGCGTTCGGGCACGCTGATCGCGGGGCGTCAGGGAAGCGCGCTCCGGGTGGGGAAACATGCGAATGCGGAGCGCGGGGGCGTTCGGCGCGTGGTGGATCACGGTCACGTGCGCGCTGGGGTGCGGCGCGACGGCGACCAGCTCGGGCGGTGCGGAGGGCACGACGGCGGCGTCGCAGCCCAACCGCGCGGTGGTCACGCGCTGTGACGTGCCGCACGCGCCCGCGCCGATCGAATTCGAGGAAGGCATGCGCGCCGCGGCGAGCGGCGACGTCGAGAATTCGCGGCGCCTTCTCGCGGTTGCGTGCGACAGCGGCAACCCGTGCGCGTGCACCGAGATCGGCGAGTCGTTCGTCGATCCGGCCGACGGCGCGCGCGACGTCCAGCGCGGCGCGCTCCTGCTCGAGCGCGGCTGCGCGGGCGGTGACATCTGGGGCTGCTACGCGCTCGGCTCGGCAATCTTCCGGTTCATCCCCGATCGCATCGAGCACGCGCGCGATCTCTTCGAGGACGCGTGCGAGGACGGAGTGCCCGAGGCGTGCCTCGAGATCGGGCGCTTCCGCATGACCGGCGTCGACGGCGATCGCTCGGCGCTCGACGCGCTGCAGTTCTACGAGCGCGCGTGTCGCGAGGGCGTGCAGCACGCGTGCGTCGTGCTCGGTGAGGCGTTCGCCGAGGGCGTGGGCACGCCGCGCGATCCCAAGCGCGCGGCCGAGCTGCTCACGTGGGCGTGCGAGGAGGCGGACGTCGCGCACGCGTGCACCGCGTGGGCGCAGCACCTCGACGTCGAGGACGAACAGCGCTCCGCGCTCCTCCGCCGCGGGTGCGACGGCGGCGATCCCGTCGCGTGCGACGCGCTCGATCCGGACGCGGCGCGTCGTGGCGGCGAGCCCGCGCTGCGCGCCCTCGCTGCGCGCGTGCCTTCGGCGCGTCCGGTGGAGAACGGGAGCGCGGAGATCGAGGCGACCATCGGCGGCGTCGTCGATCTGAGCGCGCTCGGCCTGCGTCCTTCGTGCGTCGGCTTCGTCGACGCGGAGCCCGACGCGGTGCTCTCGGTGCCCGAGGGATCGAGCGAGCTCCACGTCGGCGTGCGCGCCGCGGCGGACGCGATCCTCGCGATCCGCGATCCCGCAGGGCGCTGGCTCTGCGCCGACGACGGCGTCGCGGGCGACTACGACCCGTCGATCGCGATCGGCGATCCCGTGCAGGGCGACTACCTCGTCTGGGCCGGCACGCTCGATCGCGAGCCGAACATCCCGGCGCGCCTCTTGGTCGCGGCGATCGCGCCGGTCGTGGTCGCGCCGCCGGCGACGTACGAGAGCCTGCCGGAGCCGACGCCGGAGACGATCACGATGCCCGACGCGCGGCTCCGCCACTACCAGCTCGACGTGACCGCGATGCCCGGAATGACCGGGCGCGTGCGCGTCGACGGCAACGAGGTGTGGGCGTTCGAGAGCCGCGGCGGGCACGCGACGCTCGACGACATCCAGTGCGCGCTCCAGCCGGGCCGCCACGTGATCGACGTCGAGGTCGTGCAACGCGGGCGCGATGCGCGCCTGCTCGGCGGCGCGACGAACCTGCTGACGGTCTCGCTGCACGGCGCGATGCGGCGCTCGCTGCTCACCGAGGACGAGAGCCGGCTCCATCGGCTCGAGTGGACGCCCGAGGGCCCGGGGCGAAGGCAGCTCGTGCTCGAGGTCGAGCGGCGCCAGGCGGGTGATCGCAGCACCTGCGAGGAGTGAGCGGCGCTGCGAGGGCACCGCGTCAGATCACGCAGCGCGCGACGTGCGGCACGTCGCCGAGCTCGTCGGCGTACGTCTGCCCGTCGAGGAAGTCGACGGTCCACGGCTGCGGCTCGCCGGCGTCGCGGATCGTCGACGTCCAGTGTCGCTCCGAGGGTGTGTCGGGGAACAGCGCGGGATCGATCGCCGGCGCGCGGCGCGACTCGTCGACGAGCGTCTGGAGCTCGCGGATCGTCGGCAGACGCGCGTCGATCGCGGTGCACGCATCGCGCGCCTCGGTCCACGTCGTCGCGTCGATCACCGCGCGCGACCAAGTGAGCCCGGTGCCGCGATCGTGCACGCCTTCGTCGCGCACTTCGTGCTGGGCGCCGTCGATCGGCGCGGGCCCGGCGGCGACGCAGCGCACGCGCGCCGAGGGACGCGATGCGAGCCCGAGCGTGGTCTCGCCCGCGCCGAGATAGACGCTGAACGCCGAGCCCGGCGCCTCGTCGGGCTCGCTCGTGCTCCAGTGGTACTCGGCGAGCGCATCGGGGAACGCGTCGCCGTCGACCGTCGGGCTGCGCGCGGGCGCGACGATCGAGACCCACTCGACGCGTGTCGGAAGGCGAAAGTCGTCGCGCCCATCGAGCTCGAGCGCATCGCACTCGGCGCGCGCGTCCTCGAGCGTGCGCAGCGCGCCGGTGTCGCCGCGTTGCCAGATCAGACCGGTGACGAGATCCTCGACGACGGCGCTACGGATTTCGTAGCGCTCCCCGCCGAGCTCGGGCATCGCGAACGCCGCGTAGCCGCGCCCCGGGCGTGACGTCGTCGCCGCATCGATCGTCGACGCGTCGATCGACAGGACGACGTCCGATCCACACCCGACGAGCAGCAGCGCGAGCGCGAGCGCGAGCGCTCGGATCACACGAGGAGCTCGGGCAGCGTCCCGCGCAGCGAGAGCGACCCGCCGCCGACGAGCGGCGTGCTCTCCGCGCCGAACGCGTCCACGTCCATGCCCAGCGCGCGCATCAGCGTGACGTAGAGCTGGTTCTGCGCGGGCCCGATCGAGAGCTCGCTGTAGCCCTGCCGCACTCGGTTCGAGCGCGCGTAGCGCACGTACTGTCCGGTGCGCAGCACGCCGTTCGCGCCGCCCGCGATCACCACCGGCATGTCGTGCAGCCAGTGCGTGCCCGTGCCGAGCTCGCTGATCCACACGACCGCGGTGTGATCGAGCAGCGTGCCGTCGCCCTCGGGCACCGAGTCGAGCTGCTCGAGCAAGTACGCGAAGCGCCGCGCGTAGAAGAGGTTGTACTCGATCATCCCGCGCTCTGCCTCGGCGGTGAACGCCGCGTCGGGCCCCGCGACCGAGTTGTGCGCGTAGTCCTGGTGCACGTTCGTGCCCACGGGCAGGCCGAATTCCTCGGGCCGCAGCGGCATCGTCACGAAGCTCACCATGCGCGTCATGTCGCAGCCGAGCACCAGCGACATCACGCGCGCGAAGCGATCCATCTCGTGACCGAGCGCTTCGTACGTCGGCGAGCACGACGCGCCGGGCGTGGTGCCGCGGAACGAGATCTCGAGGTCGCGCAGCAGCTGCGCGTGGCGCTCGAGCTTCTGGCGATCCGCGGTGCCGAGGCGCGGCGCGACTGCGTCGTACTCGCGCGCGGCGAGATCGAGCGCGCTCGCGCGACCGCGCTGGATCGCCGCGACGCGCGGGTCGCCTCCGTCGTCGGGCGGCATGTAGACGCCCATCAGGTCGTCGTACGCCTGGCGCGCGGTGGTGACGCGCGGCGCGGCCTCGCCCGCCGCGACGAAATTGTACGGGTGCTGATGGTTCGCGCCGTACACGCGCGACGCCCAGCGTCCCGGCTGCGCGAGCGCACGACCGATCACCTGATCGACCGACTCGCCGCCGCCGATGCACGTCGAGCCCGCGCGCTGCAGCGGGTCCACGCACGTCAGCAGCGACGCCTGACCGAAGTGATGGCGGTTGAGGTCCCAGCCGCTCGTCGCCGCGCCGCGACGCTCGTAGTCGATCGCCGAGGTGCGCGCGATGCCCTCGACGATCGAGAGCTTCTGCTTGAACGGCGCGAGCGGCGCGAGGATGCGGCTCCACGCCGCGTCCTCGAGCGTCGCGATCGACGCCACGCCGGTGCCGCTCGCGGGCAGGCCCGGAGGGCTCATCGCCCACGCGTTCGGCACGGTGCCGTGCGGTGTGATCCACAGCAGCAAGCGCGCCGGCACGTCCTCGCCGCCCGCCTGCGCGCGACCGCCCCAGCCCATCGCGCCGGGCAACATCAACCCACCGCCGACGCTCGCCGCGCCGAGACCGAGCGCGGTGAGGAACTGACGCCTCTGCATCGTCATCACGGTCACTCCGAAGCCAGCGGGCGGTTGCGGAACTCGGGGCTCGTCACGATGTCGACCATCAGCGCGCGCACGTCGCCGCCGCTCTCGTGGAACGAGCGTGCGAGACGGCTCGTCAGGCACTCGTCCTCGCGCTCCGGCGCGCGACCGAGCGCGTAGCGCATCCACATCCGCGTCGCGCACACCTCGACGCGCGCGCTCTCCGCGAGCGCCTCGCTCAGCTCGATCGCGCCGACGTACGGACCGTCGACGTCGGTGCCCGTGAGGTTGCCCGACGCGTCGACCGGCAGGCCGTGATCGAGCTCGCGATATCCACCGACCGCGTCGTAGTGCTCGAAGCCGAACCCGAAGCCGTCGATGCGCGTGTGGCACGCGATGCAGCCCGCGGGCGACGTGCGCTCCTCGAAGAGCTGTCTATTCGTGCGCGGCTCCTCGCCGGGGCGCACCACCGGCGGCGTGAGATCCGCGTCGGGCGGCGGCGACGGGCGAGGCTCGCAGAGCAATCTCTCCATCACGAACACCCCGCGCAGCGGCGGCGAGCCGTTGCCCGAGTGCGCGTGCGACGCGAGGAACCCCGCGCGCGTCAGGAGCCCTGCGCGCTGATCGTGCGGGAGCGTCACCTCTTCCCACGTCGTCGCGTCGCCCGGGCCGTTCACGCCGTAGAGCGACGCGAGCGGTCCGTTCACGTACGCGGTGCGGCTCGTGAGCAGCGCGCGCAGCGTGCCCTCGCCGTCGAACAGCACGCCCTCGACGAAGCGATCCTGCTCGTCGCGCACCGCCTGGCGCAGCGTCTCGTTCCACGTCGGATAGAGCTCGGGCACGCGGCCCTGGTGCTCGTCCATCTCGATGCGATCGAAGTCGAGCCACTGGCGATGGAAGTCGACCACCGCCTCGCGCGCACGACCGTCGTCGAGCATGCGTCGCGCCTGTGCCTCGAGCTGTGCGTCGGTCGCGAGCTCACCGCGCGCCGCGGCCTCGAGCAGCGCGTCGTCGGGCGTGCTCTCCCAGAGGAAGTACGAGAGGCGCGACGCGAGCTGGTACCCGTCGAGCGGCACCACGCCGTCGCCACCGCCCTCCCCCGGCAGCTCGATGCGATAGAGGAACCACGGCGACTGCAGCAGCGCCATCGTCGTGAGCTGCACGGCGGCCGCGAAGTCGATCGCCTCGCGCTGCGACTCGAAGAACGCGACGTAGCGCTCGACCTCCTGGTCGCTCAGCGGACGTCGATACGCGCGGCGACCGAAGTCGCGCACGAGCGTCTCGCCGCACGCGCGCTGCGCGCCCGCGTCGCCCGCGCCCGGCGCGCACGGCAGGAACGCCGCGAGCCGATCGGGCGACGACGTGACCTCGCCCGCATAGCGGAACGCGATGTCCTCCCAGCGCGAGACGCGCACGTCGGACGGGCCGAGCGAGCGCGCGTCGTTCTCGAAGCCACCGACCTCGGTGTCCTCGGGCAGCTCGGGCACCGCCGGCGTCACGCCCGGGAAGAGATCCCGGAGCGTGTGCAGGTACTCGGCGTTGCTCAGGCGCCGCATGGGCGCGGTGCCGAGCACGATCGATCCGTCGCCGCAGCTGACTGGACCGCCACCACGTCGACCGGCGCCGGCTGGACCAGCTGCGCCGTCGAGCAGGACTCCGTCGCACGCAAACAGCGCGAGCGACGCGAGCACTGGAGCGATCCGCCCCCAGTCGTTCGGTCGGCTCATCAGCTACGTGAGTACCAGACCCGTGGCGGAATGGCTCAGGCGGTCGCGCAAAATCGTACGAGCGCGTGCGACCTGTAGGCCGCACGCGCTCGCTTCACTCGTCCCCCCGCTCAGCCGTTCATGATCTCGGGGATCACACCGCGCAGCGACACCGTGCCGCCGCTCGCCGTCGGCGAGGACTCGATGCCGAACGACTCGTTCTCCATGCCCATCGCGCGCATCAGCGAGACGTAGAGACGGTTCTGCGCCGGGCCGACCTGGACGAAGTGACCCCACCCCGCGCCGACGCGCGTGTCACGCGCGAGGCGGATGTACTGGCCCATGCGGAACGAGCCGCCCGCGCCGCCCGCGATGACGATCGGCAGGTCGTGCAGGTCGTGGTTGCCGGTGCCGAGCTCGCTCATCCACACGACGGCGGTGTGATCGAGCATCGTGCCGCCCGCCTCGGGGATCGAGTCGAGCTGCTCCAGCAGGTACGCGAAGCGCTGCGCGTAGAACCGGTTGTACTCGATCATCCCGCGCTCGCCTTCCGCGCGGTACGTGCTCGAGCCCTGGATCGACGTGTGCGCGTAGTCCTGATGGATGTCGGTCGCCGCGGGCAGACCGATCTCCACCGGCGCGAGATCCGGCGTCACGTACGTCATCACGCGCGTGAGATCGCAGCTGAGGCCGAGCGCCATCACGCGCGCGAAGCGGTCCATGTCGTGACCGAGATCGCTCCACGTCGGCGAGCACATCGCCGGCGAGTCCTCGGGCGAGTCGGCGAACGAGATCTCGAGCTCGCGGATGAGCTCCTGGTGCCGCTGGAGCTTCAGGCGATCGGCCGCGGGAAGACGCGACGCGAACGACGTGTGCTCGCGCGCCGCGAAGTCGAGCACGCTCCCGCGCGCCCGCGCGATGAGGTCGGCGCGCGTGTCGCCGCCCCCGTCGCTCGGCGGGTTGTAGGCGCCCACGATGTCGTCGTAGGCCTGGCGCGCGCCCTCGACGCGCGCGCTCTCCTGGCCCGCGGCGACGAACGAGTACGGGTGCCCGTGGCGCGACCCGTACACGCGGCTCGACCAGCGGCCCGCGGCGGTCGTCGCACGCCCGATCACCTGGTCGATCGAGATGCCGCCGCCGATGCACGTCGTGCCCGAGCGCTGCATCGGATCGACGCACGTCATCAGGTGCGCCTCGCCGAAGTGGTGGCGGTTCAGATCGAACGAGCCGCCCTGCGAGTCGTGCGCGCGCTCGTACTCGATGGCCGCGGTGCGCGCGATGCCCTCGACGAACGAGAGCTTCGACGCGTGCGGCTGCAGCGGCGCGGCGATGCGCGGCCACGACGACGCGGCGAGGCCCGAGAGCGGCGCCGCGGAGGTCCCGCTCGGCGCGAGGCCCGGCACGTTCATGTTCCACGCGTTCCACACGGTGCCGTGGGGCGTGATCCAGAAGAGCACGCGCTTGGGCGCGCCGCTGCCGGACACCTGCGCGAGGCCCTTGCTCGCGCGTCCGAGGATCGCGCCGGGGATCGTGAGCGCGGCACCACCGACGCCCATCGCGGCGAGGAACTTACGACGATCGATCTTCATGCGAGACAGCTCCTGCTGTTCGTGGGGAAGTTGGAGGTGGTGCTCATTCCGTCGCGGCGAGGCCGCGGGTACGGAACTCGGGGCTCGTCACGAGGCTCACGAGCAGCTCGCGGACGTTGCCGCCGCTCTCGGTGAAGCCCTCGGCGAGGCGGTCGACGAAGCACGACTCGGCGCGCTCGGGCGCGCGGCCCATCGCGTAGCGGACCCACTGCTGCGTCGCGCACTCCTGCACGCGCCCGCTCTGCGAGAGGATCTCGCTGAGCTCGATCGCGCCGTCGTACGGACCGTCGACGTCGGTGCCGATCACGTTGCCCGAGGCGTTCACCTCGAGGCCGTTGTCGAGCGCGCGGAACGCGCCGATCGCGTCGTAGTGCTCGAAGCCGAAGCCGAAGCCGTCGATGCGCATGTGGCAGCCCTGGCAGGTCGGCGCAGCCGTGCGCTCCTCGAAGAGGTCGCGGTTCGTGCGCGGTCCGTCACCCGGCTCCGCCGTCGGCGGCGACACGTTCGCGTCGGGCGGCGGCGAGGGGCGCAGCTCGCAGAGCAGGCGCTCGGTCACGAAGATGCCGCGCAGGATCGGCGAGCCCTGACCGGTGTGCGCGTGCGCCGCGAGGAAGCCCGCGCGCGTCAGCAGACCGGCGCGCTCGCCCTCGGGCAGCTCCGTCTCGATCCACGTCGCGTCGTCGGCGGGACCGTCGACGCCGTAGAGCTCGGCGAGCGAGCGGTTCACGTAGCTGCGGCGGCTGTTGAAGAGCGCCGAGAGCGTCCCCTCGCCTTCGAACAGCACGCCCTCGACGAAGCGGCGCTGCTCCTCCGCGATCGACTCGCGGAGCGTCTCGCTCCACGTCGGGTAGAGCTCGGGCACGCGGCGCTTGTGCTCGTCGATCTCGATGCGATCGAAGTCGAGCCACTGGCGGTGGAAGTCCACGACCGCCTCGCGGGCGCGCGGGTCGTCGAGCATGCGGCGCGCCTGCGCCTCGATCTGCTCCGTCGACGCGAGCTCACCGCGGTCCGCGGCCTCGAGCAGCGTCGCGTCGGGCATGCTCTCCCAGAGCAGGTACGACAGGCGCGACGCGAGCTCGTAGCCGTCGAGCGCCACATGCTGGCCCTCGGGCGCGACCTCTTCGATGCGGTAGAGGAACGCCGGCGACTGCAGCAGCGCCATCACCGTGAGCTGCACCGCGGCCGGGAAGTCGATCTCGGTGAGCTGCGTCTGGAAGAGGTCGACGTAGCGCGAGACCTCTTCGCTCGTCGGCGGGCGGCGCATCGCGCGCAGACCGAACTCGCGCACCAGCGTCTCGCCGCACGCGCGCTGGCTCTCGAGATCGCTCGCGGCGGCCGCGCAGGGAAGGAACGCCGCGAGCGTCGCGGGCGTGGCCGTCACTGCGCCGCCGTAGCGGAACGCGATCTCCTCCCAGCGCGCGACGCGGACATCGGACGCACCGAGCGCGCGCGCGTCGTTCTCGAACCCACCCGTGAGCGTGTCGGGCGGAAGCTCCGGAAGCTCCACCTCGACGCCGGGGAAGAGGTCTCGGAGCGTGTGCACGTACTCCGAGTTACTGAGTCGACGGATCGGCGCGCTGCCGACGACGAGCGCGTCGTCCGTGCAGCTGGTTGGCGTGGATCCACCGCCGCCACCGCCTCCTCCTCCGCCGCCGCCACCGCCCGCGCCGCCCGAGCCGGCGGGGCCCGCGGGACCGCCGCCGACGTTGCCCTGACAGGCTCCCATCAGCATCGCGCCCGCGATCATCAGCACGACGTTCCCACTGCTTCGTCGCATCCGAGCTCCTTTGTTCGGGGCGTCGGTACCGTCGCTGTCGTGGGATGGCTCAGTGGCTGCGAAAATCGGTACGCACCTCTGGAGACGGGTGCTCGGCGCCGGCACACCCGACGAGAGTTCCTCCCTGTGCGAGTGAGACACTCACGCCACAGGCTGTGGCGTTCTGAATCGTTGGAGCTCCAACGATTCAGAGGGTGGGCGCGAGTGCCGAGATGTCGGCGTCAGAGGCCCAGGCGGAACACCACCGCGGCGATCGCCCAGACGCTGACGAGCAGCAGCGTGATGCCGACGAAGAACGTCGGGCTGGGCCTCCGGTCGAAGCCCGCGACGCCCGCGATCGTTCGGAACGACGCGCTCCACAGGTGCTTCCGCAGCGCGAAGTACTGCGCCAGCGCGAGCGTGAGCCCCGCGGTGCCGGCGACCATCAGCGCGAGCCCGAAGATGCGCGGCGCGTGCGGCTCGAGCGCGGGGCGCGCGCCGGCGAAGCTCGACACGCGCTCGAAGAACTGCACGACCGTGAAGCCGAAGCCGACGAGCGCGGCTGCGGTCCGCACCCACGACAGGAGCGTGCGCTCCATCGACATGCGCGTCCGCAGCCACGAGAAGTGCGACGGCGCGTCGGGCGTCACCTCGAGGGACGCCGTGTCGTCCCCGCGCTCGTCGGTCGCGCTCATCGCGCGCCGTGGCAGCGCTTGGTCTTCGTCCCGCTGCCGCACGGGCACGGCTCGTTGCGCCCGGCGTGCGCCGCGGACTCGCGCGCGAGGATCGCCATCACGTCGGACGCGGGACGCCCGCGCTCCACGAGCTGCGCCATGCGCTTCATCGGGCCATCGACGTGATGGAAGAACGCTTTGTATCCCGCGCAGAGGTAGTTGAGCCCGGGCTCGCCGTCTCGCGTCTTCAGGAACCGGCTCTTCGGGCACTCGCCGTGACAGGCGAATCGGACGTCGCACTCGCGGCACTCGCGCGGGAGGGACTCGAGCTTGTGCCTGCCGAAGGCGCGCTGCTCGTCCGACATCACGACGTCGAGCAGTCGCTTGTCGCGCAGGTTCCCCACCCGATGGCGGGGCTCGACGAAGTGATCGCACGAATAGAGATCGCCGTTGTGCTCGAGCGCGAGGCCGTGCCCGCACGCCTCGTCGAACACGCACATCCCCGACGACTTCAGGCCGAGCCAGTTGCGCAGCGCCGCCTCGAACGTCTGCACGAACACGCGCCCCACGTCGTGGCGCACCCACTCGTCGAAGATTGCGATCAGGAACGATCCGAATTGCTCGGGGCCCACCGACCGCTCCGACACCGTCGATCCCAGCACGCGCTCGACCACGGGGATGAATTGGATCCAGTCGGTGCCCACCTCGTCGCGGAAGAAACGATAGACGTCGAGCGGATGATCCGCGTTCGCGCGATGGACGGTGCACAGCACGTTGTGGTCGACACCGTGCTCCTGCAGCAGCCGGACTCCGCGCATCACCTTGTCGAACGTCGGCTTCCCGCCCTTGTCGACGCGGTAGTGGTCGTGGAGCGCTCTCGGGCCGTCGATGCTGATCCCGATCAAGAACCCGTGCTCGCGAAAGAACTCGCACCACGCGTGATCGAGCAGTGTCCCGTTGGTCTGCAGCGTGTTCTCGAACACGAGCCCCGGGCGCGCGTGCTTGCGCTCGTACTCGACGACCTTGCGATAGAAGTCGAGCCCCATCAGCGTCGGCTCGCCGCCCTGCCAGGCGACGGTGACGCGATCGCCGCGATGGGCCTCGACGAGCTGCTGGATGTGCCGCTCGAGCAGCTCGTCGCTCATCCGGAAGTCGCTGTCCGGATAGAGCTTCTCCTTGTCGAGATAGAAGCAGTACGCGCAGTCGAGGTTGCAGATCGCGCCGGTCGGCTTCGCGAGCACGTGGATGCGCGCGGGCGGCGTGGGGATCGTCGAGGTCGCGGTGGTCATGAGCGCAGCGAACGCGGTGCACGCACCGTGCGCGGATCGCGCGTCGCGATGCGCCACGCGCGGCGCGAGCGGGCGTCGTTCGTGCAGAGCGGGATCCCATGCACGAGCGATCCGCGTCGGTGATCGTGCTCGCGACGATCGTCGCGACGAGCGTGACCAGCGCGGCACGAGACGACGGCGATCCGGTCGCGCCGGCGAGCGGCCACTCCGACGAGGCGCTCGCGAATCAGGTGGCCAATCCGCTCGCCAATCTGATCAGCGTGCCGCTGCAGAGCAATTTCGAGTTCGGGCTCGGACGCGACGACGACGGCTTCCGATATCTGCTCAACATCCAGCCGGTGATCCCGATCGCGCTCGGCGGTGACTGGCTCGTGATCACACGCGTCATCCTCCCGGTCGTCTATCAGGACGACGTCGTCACGTCGCAGGACTCGAGCGGCGACTCGATTGGAGGGACCGCCGACACGACTGCGAGCGTGTGGCTCGCGACACCGCCGATCGGTGGGCTCGTGCTGGGGCTCGGACCGGTGACGGTGTTGCCGACGTCGACCGACGATCGCTTGGCACCGGGGCATTTCGGGCTCGGTCCCACGGCGATCGCGCTCTGGCAGTCGCACGGTGTCACGGCAGGCGTGCTGATGAACCACGTCTGGACGTTCACCGAGGAGGACGACGACTACAGCCAGACGTTCGTCCAGCCCTTCCTCAGCTACGTGCTCCCGACGAGCACCACGCTGACGGTCCAGAGCGAGACGAGCTACGAGTGGCACTCGGACACGTGGACCGCACCCCTGATCGCAGGAGTGAGCCAGCTCGTGCGCATCGGACCACTGCCGATGAGCTTCGGGGTCCAGGGCAAGTGGTACGTGGAGCACCCCGAGTCGGCGCCGGACTGGGGATTGCGCGCGATCGTCACCGCGCTGCTGCCCACGGGCGCGCACTGATCTCTCGCCGCGAGGAGACACACTCATGCAGCTCGGACGATTCGCCACGTTGTCGCTCGCGGTGCTGATCGGATGCGGCGGTGCAGGCGCGAGAGAGACGATGCGCGACACGAAGCCGGCGGCGGCTCCGCGATCGGCGTCGAGCGCGCTCGCCTCGTGGAACGACGTCCCGTCGCGCCGGGCGATCGTCGACTTCGTGGAGCGCGTCACGACCGAAGGCAGTCGCGACTACGTCGCTCCGGACGCGCGCATCGCGGTGTTCGACAACGATGGCACGTTGTGGGCGGAGCAGCCGATGCCGTTCGAGCTCGCGTTCGCGGTCGATCGCGTGCGCGAGCTCGCGCCCTCGCACCCCGAGTGGCGCGCGCGCGAGCCCTTCGCGGGCATCCTCCGCGGCGACGTCGCGGGCGCGATGGAGCGCGGCGGACGTCGCGGGATCGCCGAGCTGATCGCGGCCACCCACGGCGAGATGACGCCCGAGGAGTTCGAGCGAGTGGTGCGCGAGTGGATGTCGACCGCACGACATCCGCGCTACGACCGGCGCTATTCCGAGCTCGTCTATCAGCCGATGCTCGAGCTGCTCGACTACCTGCGAGCGCACGAGTTCCGCGTGTACATCGTCTCCGGCGGCGACACCGACTTCATGCGCGCGTGGGCCGAGGACCTTTATGGGGTCCCGCCCGCGCACGTGATCGGCAGCCAGGCGCAGCTCCGGCTCGAGCGGCGCGGCGGCGTGCCGACGCTCGTGCGCGGGGGCGAGATCGAATTCGTCGACGACGGTCCGGGAAAGCCGATCGCCATCGAGCGCACGATCGGCGCGCGACCGATTGCCGCGTTCGGCAATTCCGACGGCGATCACGAGATGCTCTCGTGGGTCGCGAGCGGGCCGGGCCCGCGCTTCGTCGCGCTCGTCCATCACACCGACGCGGAGCGCGAGTTCGCGTACGACCGCGACGCGCGATCGGGTCGCCTCGCCGCCGCGCTCGACGACGCGCAGCGGTCGGGATGGACGGTGATCGACATGCGCGACGACTGGCGCGTCGTCTATCCGCCCGAGTGATCGCGCTGCGCGTGGCGTTGCTCCTCGCCGCCGCGGAGCACACGTCGCGCACGGCGCCGCGCGAGCGGATCGCGCTCCGGCGCGACGTCCGCGATTCCGCCTCTCCTCTTCGTGGCACGTCCAGCGCAAAGGGGCCGAGCATGCGAATCGGCATGATCCTCGGAGCAAGCGCGCTCGCCCTCGTGGCGGGCTGCGCGACCAGCGGTGGCGGGAGTGGAACGCTCGAGACCGGCAAGCCGGGCGAAGCGAGCGAGCCCGTCGCGTTCCAGTGGAACGCGGCACCGGACGCGACGCGCGGGACGATCCGCGCGGAGCTGATGGACGGGCGCGACTTCTCCGGCGAGTTCCTCCAGGTCACGACGGAGACACGCGCGACCGATCTCGATCCCTACTGGGACGTGTGGGGCGGTCCCTGGTACGGCATGGCCGACGACACGGCGTTCATCCGCCAGTACACCGGCCGCGTGATCGCGCAGCTCACGGGCCCGGAGGGCGAGCGCATGCGCTGTCACTTCCAGCTCGCCGATCCCGAGGCCGGTCCGCAGTCGGGCGGCATGGGCGACTGCGAGCTCTCCACCGGCGAGCGCATCCAGGACGCGATGCTGCGCGGACAGCGCTGAGAGAGGGAGACGTCATGGCGACGATGGGAAAGCGCAAGACGGGCAACGGGCACGGCAACGGACACGGAGAGAAGAAGTCCGACAAGCCGAACATCCTCGTGATCTGGGGCGACGACATCGGCATCACGAACCTGAGCTGTTACAGCGACGGCCTGATGGGATATCGCACTCCCAACATCGATCGCTTGGCAAAGGAGGGGATGCGCTTCACCGACTCCTACGGTGAGCAGAGCTGCACTGCCGGGCGCGCGTCGTTCATCACCGGTCAGAGCGGATTCCGCACCGGATTGACGAAGGTGGGAGTCCCGGGCGCGACGCTCGGCCTCAGCGCGGAAGATCCGACCATCGCCGAGCTCCTGAAGGCGCGCGGCTACGCGACGGGGCAATTCGGAAAGAATCACCTCGGCGATCGCAACGAGTTCCTGCCGACCGTGCACGGGTTCGACGAGTTCTTCGGCAACCTCTACCACCTCAACGCGGAGGAGGAGCCCGAGCTCCCGGACTACCCGCCTGCGAAGGACTTCCCGAACTTCCGCACCAACTACGGCCCTCGCGGCGTGCTGCGCTGTTGGGCGACGGACATCGACGATCCCACCGTCGACGAGCGCTGGGGTCGAGTCGGCAAGCAGAAGATCGAGGACACCGGTCCTCTGACGAAGAAGCGCATGGAGACCTGCGACGACGAGTTCATCGCCGCCGCGAAGGACTTCATCACCCGCAAGAGCGCCGATGGACAGCCGTTCTTCTGCTGGGTGAACACGACGCACATGCACTTCCGGACTCACCCGAAGCCCGAGAGCGTCGGTCAGTCGGGACGATGGCAGTCGCCGTACCACGACACGATGATCGACCACGACGAGCACGTCGGTCAGCTGCTCGACCTGCTCGACGAGCTCGGCATCGCCGAGAACACGTTCGTCATGTACAGCACCGACAACGGGCCGCACATGAACTCGTGGCCCGACGGCGCGATGACGCCGTTCCGGAGCGAGAAGAACACGAACTGGGAGGGCGCGTTCCGCGTCCCGAAGATCGTGCGCTGGCCCGGGAAGATCGAAGCGGGCGTGGTCTCGAACGAGATCGTCCACCACCACGACTGGCTCCCGACGTTCCTCTCGATGGCGGGCGAGCCGAACATCCAGGCGAAGCTCAAGAAGGGCCACACCGCGCTCGGAAAGAAGTTCCGAGTGCACATCGACGGCTACGATCTGCTGCCCTACCTGACCGGCAAGGAGAAGAAGAGCCCGCGTCCGGGACTCATCTACTTCAGCGACGACGGCGACCTGGTCGCGCTCCGGTTCGACAACTGGAAGGTCGTGTTCATGGAGCAGCGCGCGCCGGGCACGCTCCGCGTGTGGGCGGAGCCGTTCATCCCGCTGCGGGTGCCGAAGCTCTACAACCTGCGCACCGATCCCTTCGAGCGCGCCGACGTGACGTCGAACACCTATTACGACTGGTATCTCGATCACGCGTATCTGGTGTTCGCATCGCAGGTGATCGCGAAGGAGTTCGCGGACACGTTCGTCGAGTTCCCGCCGCGCCAGAAGTCCGCGTCGTTCACCATCGATCAGGCACTGCAGAAGATGCACGACACCGCGGCGATGGCGGGCGACTGAGGCGTATTCGACTCACCGCAGAGGGCACGGAGGGCCGCTGAGATGGGAGAAGGATTTCTCTTCTCTGCGGTCCTCTGCGGCGCTCCGTGGTGGATTTCGGAAATCGCGCCGTGCGCGATCGCGAGGCCTACTTCGAGAACCGTCCCGCCGCGATCGCCGCGGCGATCCCGTGCACGAAGGGCGGCGCGTCGGCGCGGACGTGCAGCTCGAGGCCGGGAAGGAGCTCGATGCGCCGCCACACCGCGCCGATGGGCACGCCGGTGCTGCTCGGCTCGTCGCGCGGGGCGAGCGCGCTCTGCACGGCGAGCGACTCGGTGGAGACGACGTTCTCGATGCCCGAGCCGCGGCCCGCGCCATCGCGCGCCGGCGCGCTGGGCGTTCCGTCGGACGGAAGCGCGCGGGTCGGCGGCGGCGGAGGCAGCGCGGCGGGCTCGCGCGGCGCGGGAAGCCCGCCGATCTCGCGCAGCTCCGCGTCGGTCTTGTTCGTGAGGAAGCGCGCGATGTGCGGCAGCGGAACTCCGTCGCGTCGGAGCGCGGCGACCGCGTAGGCGATCACGATCTGCTTCCGATCGAAGCGCGTGAGGTGACCGCGCGCCCGCGGTCGCGGCAGCGCGCCGGCCTGCATCCACGCGCGGAGCGTCCGGGTGCTGACGCCGAGCCGCTTGGCGAGCACGGCAGCTTCGAGGGCCTCGGGAACGTCGTCCATGTCGAGCCCCAGCGTAGGAGCACCTCCGACGGAAGACAATGCTCCGTTGAGTGCGATCTGGCGCCGTCGACGGAGGTCATGGTGCGCGGAGCCGCCGCTGGGCAACAGATCTAGGAAGGGCGATGGCTAACGCTAGCGTTCCAGGAGAGATCTCGGAAGCACAGCCGCTTGCGCAACCGTTTCGAGAGACATCTCGGAAGGACAGCCGCTGCCGCTAGCGTCCCACACCACATCGCGGAACCGCGACCGCTGACGCAAGCGATCCACCAGCTCTCCCGGAAACGCGACCGCTGACGCAAGCGATCCACCAACTCTCCCGGAGGCGCGCGCGCTCACGTACCGGTCCCGAATCCGCGGGGACTCGAGATCACCCTCCCGCAAGCGATCCGCGGGGACTCGGCGAGCCCTTCACCGCGAAGCAACCCCACCACGAGCGGCCCGCTCGCCGAAACCAGCAGCGCGACGGGCGTGCGCGCGAAGCGCGCACCTGGAGCGAGCACACACCGAAGCCGATCAGTACGACCGCGCGCTCACTCCGCGTCGACGATCGGGAGCCTGCGCGCGCCGTCCATGCCGATCGCGGTGCGCGGCGTCTTCTCGTCGCCGTCGGTCGCCACCGCGAGACCGAGCTTCGCGTAGAGATCGCGATCGAGCAGGTGCGTCGCGCGCACGTTCCCGATCGCCGCGAGCATGCTCTCCTTCGCCTTCGGCGCGTGCGCTTCCATCTCGGCGAGCATCCGCTTCACCTGCTTGCGCATCAGGTTGTCCTGCGAGCCGCAGAGGTCGCACGGCAGGATCGGGAAGCGCTCGAGCTCCGCGAACCGCGCGAGGCTCGGCTCCGCGCAGTACAGCAGCGGGCGGATGACGGTGTTGCGCTGGTCGTCGCTCACGAGCTTCGGCGGCATCGCCTTCAGCGAGCCCGTGAACATCAGGTTCAGCATCAACGTCTCGAGCGCGTCGTCGCGATGATGCCCGAGCGCGATCTTCGTGCACCCGAGCTCCTGCGCGACGTTGTAGAGGATGCCGCGACGCAGGCGCGAGCAGAGCGAGCAGTACGTGCTCTCCTCGGGCACCTTCTCCTTCACGATCGAGTAGGTGTCCTCGCGCACGATGCGGTAGTCGAAGCCGCGCTCGCGCAGCCATCCCTCGAGCGGCGTGCCGTCGTAGCCGGGGTGGCCCTGGTCGAGGTGTACCGCGAGGAGCTCGAAGCGCACCGGCGAGCGACGCCGGAGCACGTCGAGCAGGTGCATCATCGCGTAGCTGTCCTTGCCTCCGCTGAGGCAGACCATCACACGGTCGCCCTCGCCGATCAGGTCGAAGTCCCCGATGCAGCGCCCGACGTTCCGGGAGAGATCGCGCGTGAGCCGCTCGCGCTCGTCCATGAGGCGCGAAGGTGTGACGTTCGCCTCTCGAAACCGCAAGCAGGCATCGCTGCGCGGTCTCGGGATGGTATCTTCGCGAGGTCCATGACCGACGCCCATTTCCGACGCAGCGCGCGCACGGCGATCGAGCTGCGCGTGTGCTTCCGGCGAGACGAGCCCGGCGCGGCGCTCGAGAAGGCGGGACGCATCGCGGACCTCGGGATGGGCGGCGCGTTCGTGCAGGCGGATCGGCCTCCGCCGATCGGCGCGTCGATCGTCGTGACGCTGCAGAGCCCGACCGCGTGGGATCCGCTGGAGCTGCCCGCACAGGTGCGCTGGGTGAGCGACGACGGGCTCGCGGGGCTCGGCCGCGGCTTCGGCGTGAAGTTCGGCGATCTCGCGCCCACGCAGGCGGCGGCGCTCTACGAGCTGCTCTCGTCGGCAGGGTTCGACGAGGCGCCGGAGAAGGCGGAGCGCGAGGGATGAGCCAGCGTCGTCCGCGGGTGAGCGGCGTCGCGCAGACCGAGCGACCGCCGCCGATGGGCGCGCCCGAAGAGAGCTCGCACGTCGGGTTCCGGAGCGAGGCCTGGCTCGGTCGGCTCGTCGAAGGGCGCTATCGCGTCGCCGAGCTGCTCGGCGAGGGCGGGATGGGCGCGGTGTTCCTCGCGGAGCACGTGAAGCTCTCGAAGAAGGTCGCGCTCAAGGTGATCCTCCCGCAGTTCGCGGGCGACGGTGAGCTCGCGGAGCGCTTCGCGCGCGAGGCGATGGCGAGCGCGAAGCTCGATCATCCGCACGTCGCGAGCGCGCTCGACTACGGCGCGCTGCCCGAGGGCGGCGCGTACCTCGTGATGCCGTACGTGCGCGGGCGCAGCCTGCGCCGCGCGATGGACGCGGGCGACGCGACGTGGCAGTTCGCGTGCGACATCGGCGCGCAGATCGCGGACGCGCTCGCCGCGGCGCACGCGCATCGGATCGTGCATCGTGATCTGAAGCCCGAGAACGTCATCCTCGAGCCGCGCGACGACGGCAGCGAGATGGTGAAGGTGCTCGACTTCGGCGTCGCGCGCGTCGCGAGCGAAGAAGGCGCGACCGCGAGCACCGGCAAGGCGCTGACGCGCGTCGGCACGATCATCGGGACGCCGGGCTACATGGCGCCCGAGCAGGCGCTCGGCGAGAACGTCGACACGCGCGCGGATCTGTACGCGCTCGGCGTGGTGCTCTGGGAGCTGGTGGCGAAGCAGCCGCTCTTCCCCGACGACGATCTCACCGCGATCGTCACGCGACAGCTGACGACCGACATCCCGCGGCTCGCGAGCCTGGTGCCCGACGTGCCGGTGGAGCTCGACGAGCTGGTGGCGCGGCTGCTCGCGCGGGCGCGCGACGACCGACCGCAGCGCGCGGGCGAGGTGCGCGACGTGCTGCGCAGGCTCGCGCTGGGCGCGGCGCTCGAGCACAAGGTGCTCTCGGGCGAGATCGCGGTGCCGATCCGCTCGAGCGACACGAGCGGTCAGCACCCGGTGGTCGACACGACGGGATCGATCGCGACGGCGCAGCCGAGCGTGGTGTTGCCCGCGGGGCTGGGGAAGGCGGCGGAGACGCTGCAGGGCACGATGAACGTCGGCCCGGTGCGCAACGTGCCGACGTCGCTGGTGGTCGCGGGGTGCGCGACGCCGCTCGTGCTCGCGATGTTGATGTTCGTCGGCGTGCTCGCGTTCGGCGGAGGCGAGGAGACGCCCGCGGGCGCGACCGTCGCGACGACGACCCCGGAGGCGCAGGAAGCCCCGCCGACCCCGCCGGCGCGCGAGACGGGACGCCGCGGCGCGCCCGAGCGCGAGCTGCCGCGCGCGCCCGATCCGCCGGACGACCAAGCGGCCGCGGCCCCGGTCTCCGACACGAGCGGCGTGCCGATCCCGATCGAGATCGCGCGCGACGTCTCGACGCTGCTCGACAGCGGCTCGGGCGAGGAGCGCGAAGACGCGGCGCGCCGCATCCGCGACGCCGCGCGCACCGACGCGCCGCCGTTCGTGGCGGCGGTGGTGGCGCTCGAGCTCGGCGAGCGATGCCCAGACCGGCGCACCGCAGTGCGCGATCTCGGGCGCATCGGCGACGCACGCGCGCTGCCGGCGCTGGAGCGACTGCACCGGGATCGGCGCGGCTGCGGGTTCCTGAACACGCAGGACTGCCACCGCTGTTTGCGGCGCGACCTGCGCGATGCGCGACGGGCGCTGAGCGGAACCGCCGCGGAGGAGTAGGCGCTCAGGGACGCGCGGTCGCGACGACCGAGCGATCCGCGCCGAGCAGCGCGAGCGGGGGCATCAGCGCGACTCCGCCGTCGGGCGACTCGAGGCCGACCTGCTGCTCGGTGAAGCGCGGCCCGTGGTGCGGGCCATAGACGAGCTCGATGCGCGACGTGCCCGAGAGCACGACCTGCATCTCGATCTCCTCGCCGGTGTTGTAGTGCTGGCCGGTCCACTGCACGACGAGCTCGCCGGCGGTCTGGCGCGCGCAGACGCGCGCGACGAGATCGGTCCACTGCGCGGCGATGACACCGTCGGGCAGCTGGCCGCCGACCCCGACGCCGCCGCTGCCGATCGAGTCGCCGAGATAGCTGCCGTCGATCGTGAGCCAGCCGTTGGTCGACACGAGGATCTGGTCGACCGACGTGCCGAACAGCTCGAAGCCGGCGAACGTGTCGAGGGGCACGATCCCGCTCATCGCGTCGTCGTCGTCGACGAGCTCGACGCCCGCGGCGCACACGTCGGCGAAGCGGCGCGCGCCCGGGGCGAACGAGTACGCGGGAGGCTCCGAGTCGATCGCGATGCCGACCTCGCCCGCGCTGCCGTCGACGGTGCGCACCGCGAGCGCGATCCAGCCGCGCGGACCGACGGTGCGCGCCATCGACTCGGGCTGGCCGCCGCCCGTCGCGTCCACGGTGTCGACCACCGTCACGTCGGCCTCGAGCTCGTCGATCGCGACGTCCGCGCTCCCCGCGCCGGTCGCGCGGAACGTGAGCTCGGTGCCCGTGGGAGCACGCACGAGATAGAGGCGCGACGTGTCCGCGGCGATCGTGTCGGCCGCGCGCGTCACCGGCGTGCCCGGCGTGACCGGCACGTTCACGAACGTCTCGTTCACGAGCGCGAGATCGAGCGACTCGTCGAGCTCGGAGCCGTTGGGATCGTTCACCGCGATCAGCAGCTCGCCCGGGCCGTCTCCGTAGATGCGCGAGAAGCCCTCCGCGCTGATCAGCGCGTCGATCGCGCTCACGTTGCCGGGGCCGCGATCCATCGCGAGCACCCCCTCTTCGTCGCGCATGAAGAGCAGGGTCTGCGCCTCGACGAAGTCGGTGCCGGCGAGCGACGAGAGCACGTAGCGTCCCCAGTCGACCGAGCTCGCGTCGATCGCGACGAAGCCGTAGCGCCCGCCCGAGAGGTCGATCGTGCTCGGCGTGCCGACCGCCGCCGCGATTGGCGTGATCGCCTCGACCTGCAGCGCGACGTCGTAGTCGACGCCGTGCTCGCCATCGACGTTGTAGATGCGCGCGACGTAGCGCCCGGTGCCGGTGAGCTGCGCGTAGCGCTCGGCCGCGGTGCAGGGCTCGTCGACGCAGATCGGTGCGACGATCTCGGAGACTTCGCGATCGTAGAAGTAGTAGTAGAGCCGCGCGCCATCGCTCTCGATCGCCATGCGCATCACGTCGCCGGCCTGGCCCTCGAACCAGAAGTAGGGCGCCTCGTCCTCGTCGTGCTCGATGGTGAGCGTTCCCTCGTCGGGCAAGCGCGGCGGACGGCGGACCTCGAGGTCGTAGGCGACCGGGGTCGCCGCGTAGTCGTAGACCGCGTCGACGACGAGCAGCAGCGAGTCTCCGGCCTCGAGGATCTCGGAGAAGAGGTCGGTGCGCGGCGACGCGGCGCGCTCGCCGTGGAACGTGGTGCCGACGCTCATCACGAGGCCGCCCATCGCGGCCGCGCTCGACGCGGTGAGGCGCGCCTGGAGCACGGTGCGCGCGGGGCTGGCGATCGCGAAGAACTGCGGATCGCCGAGCGCGCCGGTGCGCGTGCTCGCGGTGAGCGCGGTGGGCGAAGGCGTCTCGAGCCCTTCGACGCTCGCGAAGTAACACGTGCCCTCGCCGCCGACCGGGCGCGCGAAGGTGAAGCGCGAGGGGAGCAGATCGAGCGTCGCGCTGCGGCTGTCGAAGATCATCAGCACGTAGGTGCCGGCACGCGGGAGCCAGACTTGGCGCTCCGAGCCGTCGCTCGCGAGGTCGATGCCGAGCCGGAACCACGTGTCGAGCGCGGGGTCCGTCGACGCGATCGCGAACGCGGCGCTGAGCCCACCCTTGCCGTCGGCGCGCACGCGGTAGAGGCCGGGCTGCGCGACGGTGAACGCGAAGTGATCGACGTCGACGTCGATGATCCCGCGATCGTCCTCGTCGAAGTTCGCGGGCGCGATGCAGCCGTCGATCGTGACCGTGTCGCCGATCGACGGCGGGCTCATCGGCGCGGGGTCGCCGTCGAAGCGCGGGTCGTCGGGCTCGGCGGCCGCGTGCACGTCGCCCACGAGCGTGTCGTCGAACGGGACGCAGCGGCCCTCGACGAGCACGGTGCCCTCGGCGCACGCGTCGGGATCGAGCACGCACGCGCCACGCGCGGGATCGAACACGGTGTTGCCGGAGCAGACGACGCTGCCGTCGGGCACGCACTCGCCCTCGACGAGGCGCGTGCCGGTCGCGCACTCGACGGTCTCGCTGGGCACGCACGCGCCGGTCTCGGGATCGCGCTCGGTGCCCGGCCCGTACGTGGTGCTCGAGACGCAGCGGCCGTCCTGCTCGATCGTGCCCTCACCGCACTCGAGCGACGACCCGTCGCACCCGGCGAGCAGCGCGAGCGCCGCGATCCCGAGCCAGCCCCTGCTGCGCATGCAGAACCTCCGAGCGCTCTTGGCCGCGCGCCGAGCGTTCCGTCACGCGGTCGCAGTGGGCAGCTCGATCGTCACCACGAGACCGCCGCCGTCTGCGTTCTTCGCGTGCACCGCGCCACCGTGCAGCCGCACCGCGCGATCGGTGATCGCGAGGCCGACGCCGGCGCCGCCCGAAGCACGCTCGCGCGCGCTCTCGACGCGCGTGAACGGTCGGAAGATCTCGTCGAGCGCGTCCTCGGGCACGCCGGGGCCGTGATCGCGCACCTCGAGGCGCGCGCGGCCGGACGCCACGTCGAGCGCGAGATCGACAGTCGTGCCGTCCGCGGTGAAGCGGATCGCGTTGCGCACGACGTTCTCGATCGCCTGGCGGAGGATCTCCTCGTCGCCGCGCACCTCGGCGGGCGCGCTGCGCACCAGCGCCACGTCGCGCCCCGCGCCGCGCGCCTCGAACGCCGCGTCGCGGTGGATCTCATGGAGGAGCTCGTCGATGCGCACCGGCTCGCTGCGGTGCGGCGCGGCCGAGGGCTCGAGCTTGGCCATCGTCAGCACGAGCCCGACGAGCTCGCCCAGGCGCTCCGCCTCTTTCTCGATGCGATCGAGCGCCTCGTGCGCGCCGGCGCCCGCGCTCTGTCGCGCCAGCTCGAGCGCGACGGACAGGCGCGCGAGCGGGGAGCGCAGCTCGTGCGAGACGTCGCGGAGCAGGCGCTCGCGAGACTCGAGCAGCGCCTCGATGCGCTCCGCCATGCGATCGAAGTCCTTCGCGAGCGCCGCGACCTCGGCATCGGCCGTGCGGGTGATCGTCGGCCCGACGCGCACGCCGGAGTGGCCCGCGGCGAGGCGGTCGGTGGCGGCGCGCAGCGCGCGGATCGGGCTCGCGATCCAGCGCGCGAGCGCGAGGGTGAGGATCGCGGAGAGCACACCGACGAGCAGCAGCTGGAGCGTCGGCGGCGAGAGGCCCGCGATCGTGCGCGGCTCGCTCGGCGCACCGACCACGACGAAGCCGCCCGGGAGCGCGGCGACGTGCCAGGCGACGTCGCCGCGCGTCGCGATGGTGGGCTCGCGCGATGCGCGCGCGGTGCGCACGAGCTCGGGGCCCTGGGGCGCGTCGCGGCGTCCGGCGACGATGCGGCCCTCGGGGTCGAGGATCGCGGCGCCGATGCCGCTGCGCGACGCTGCGTCGGCGAGGAGCGCCTCGGCGCGCTCGGAGTCACCCGCGGAGATCGCGATCGCCGCGTCGGCGCCGCGGCGCGCGAGCAGCTCGGCGACGAGGAACGACTGGTGCTCGCGGCGCCGCTCGAAGCGCGCGCCGTACACCAGACCGACACCGAACATCGCGAGCGCGTTCGCGAGCACCATCGCGACGAAGACGCGCGCCGAGAGACTCCTCACCGCTCGTCCTCCGCGAGGAGGTAGCCGGCGCCGCGCACCGTCTTGATGCGCTCGCGCCCACCGGCGCCGGGGCCGAGCTTCTTGCGCAGGTTGCTGACGTGGACGTCGACGCTGCGATCGAAGGGCGAGAAGCGTCGCCCCAGCACCTGCTCGGCGATCGACTCGCGGGTGACGATCTTGCCGGGCGTGCGGAGGAGCAGCTCGAGCAGCGAGAACTCGACGCTGGTGAGCGTCACCTCGTCGCCGCCGCGCCGCACCACGCGCGCGCCGACGTCGAGCGAGAGGTCGCCCGCGGAGAGCACCTCGCGGCTGCGCGGCGTGCGCGTCGCGGCCTCGGCGCGCCGCTGGATCGCGCGCACCCGGGCGGCGAGCTCGCGCGGGTTGAAGGGCTTCGGAAGATAGTCGTCGGCGCCCATCTCGAGCCCGACGATGCGATCGACGTCGTCGCCGCGCGCGGTGAGCATCAGCACCGGGACCGCCGACGTCGCGCGCAGCGCGCGCAGCACGTCGAGCCCGTTCATCCCGGGGAGCATCACGTCGAGGATCACGATCGCGTGCTCTCCGGCGCGCGCGCGCTCGAGGCCGGCGGGGCCCTCGTGCACCGCGTCCACCTCGAAGCCTTCGCGCGAGAGGTAGTCGCGGAGCAGGCCCGCGAGCTCGACGTCGTCGTCCACGAGGAGGATGCGCGAGGCCACGGAGGAAGAACGTAGGGCCCGGGGTGGCCGTCGCGCACGTCAAGAATCGTCGCGCCGCGTCTTTGCACTTCTTGAGACGAGCCGGGCACTCGGAAAGATCGCACTCGCTAGCTTGGCGATCGTGCGCATCGCTTCGATCCTCGCTCTCCTCGGCGCGCTCGTCGTCGCGCCCTCGGCGGCCTCGGCGCAGGCGATCACGGAGCGCGACGCGGTCGCGCGCGCGCTCGGAGCGAGCCCTCGGCTGCGCGCCGCGCAGGCCGATCTCGCAGGCTCGCGCGCGTCGGTGCGCGCGGCAGAGGGCGCGCGGACGCCCACGCTCGCGCTCACGGCGCAGGGGCACCACACCGAGGGGCTCGCAGCCGCTGCGAACGGGCTCACGCGCCAGCAGCAGGACGGCATCTCGAGCGAGGCGACGGTCGCGATGACGACCGATCTCGGCACGACGATCGAGCTCGGCGTCGCGACCGGGGTCGCATGGCGCTCGACGAACCTCGACCCGAGCCGCACGACGATCTTCCGCATCGGGCCGACGTACTCGGGCCAGGTGACCGTCGGGGTGCGCCAGCCGCTGCTGCGCGGCGCGGGCGACGACGCGACGTTGGGCACGCAGCGTCAGGCGGAGGCGGCGCGGACCGCGGCGGAGCGCTCGCTCGATCAGGCCGTGAGCCAGCTCGCGCTCGACGTGATCACGGCGCATCGCGAGCTCTGGTACGCCGAGCAGGCGCTCGCGGTGAGCGACGACGCGCTCGCGCTCGCGCGCCGACAGCACGAGGAGGCGGAGCTCCGGCTGCGCGAGCTCGGCACGGTCTCGCGCACCGAGGTGCTGCGCTACGGATCACAAGTCGCGAGCGCGGAGCGGGCGCGCGCCGTCGCGCTGACGAGCGCCGAGACGCGCGCGATCGAGCTCGGTCGCCTGCTCGGCATGAGCCCGGCCGAAGCGCGCGTGCTGCGCGCGGACGCAGAGGCGCTCGATCCCGTCGAGCCCTCGGCGCTCGAGATCCTCGCCGACGCAGCACGCGCGAGCTCGAGCGAGCTCCTCGCGCTCGAGGCGGACGTCGCCGCGGCGCGTGAGCGCGAGCGCACGGCGCGCGACGCCGATCAGCCGCGCGTCGATCTCGTGACGCAGCTCGCGGCGGGTGTGCTCTTCGACGACGAGGCGCTCGGCACGCTGCAGCTCCCGGGTGATCGCCCGGCGTTCAGCGGCACGATCGGCCTCGAGGTCGAGCTGCCGCTGGGCTCGAGCCAGGCGGGCGCGGAGCGCGAGGTCGCGTCGGCGCAGCACGAGGCCGCGCTCGCGCGCTACGAGGATCGCGCGCAGGAGATCGTCGGGCGCGCGGCGTCGCTGCGCGCGACGTTGGTCGCGGCGGCCGAGCGCATCGCGCTCTCGGTCGAGGCGGAGCGCGCGGCGCGCGAGCTCGCCGACGCGGAGCGCGAGCGATTGCGCCTCGGCACCGGCACCGCGCTCGAGGTGCTCCAAGCGCAGCAGAGCGAGCGCGACGCGACGCTCGAGCGGCTGCGCGCGCAGGCGGACTACGCAGAGGCGGAGGCGGAGCTCGCGCACCTCACGGGCGCGCTCGCCGGTCGCTTCGCAGGAGGCATGTCGTGACGAAGAAGAGGACGCGCGCGCTCGCGTGGGGCGCGCTCGTGGCGGCCGCGCTGATCGTCGCGGCGGGGCTCGCGATGTCGATGCAGCGCGCGGGCGCCGACGCGCCGAGGCCGATGGTGCGCGTCGAGCGCGGCGATCTCGTCGAGGTCGCGTCGGTGTCGGGCACGATCGAGCCGCACGCGCAGGTGGACGTGCACTCGCGGCTCGCGGGCGAGGTCGTCGAGGTCGCGGTCGAAGAAGGGCAGTCGGTGGAGCAAGGCGCCCTGCTCTTCCGGCTCGACCCCAGCGACGCGCAGCGCGCGCTCCGTACGGCGGAGAGCGAGGTCGTGCGGGCGCGCGCGGCGCTGGCCGAGGCGAGCGCACAGGTCGCGAGCGCGCAGGCGAGCGCGCGCGACGCGCAAGAGGATGCGCGCGTCGGCGAGCGCGGCGTCGAGCTCGGCCTCACCGCGCCCGAGACGGCGCGGCAGAGCGCGCACGATCGCGACGTCGCCGGCACGCAGGTCGCGTTGCGGCGGGCGCAGGTCTCGAGCGCGCGCGCGCAGCTCGCGGCCGCGGAGCTCGCGGTGGAGGAGGCGCGCCGCAACCTCGAGCGCACCGACATCCGCGCGCCGTTCGCGGGCACGGTGCTCTCGGTCGGTGTCGAGCGCGGCTCGATCGTGAGCTCGCCGATGGGCAACGTGAGCGGCGGCACGACGCTGGTGACCATCGCGGACCTCCGCGACCTGCGGGTGATCGGGCAGCTCGACGAGGCGCAGGTCGGGCGCGTGCAGGTCGGTCAGGAGGTCACGTTCCGCGTCGACGCGTACGCCGATCGTACGTTCGCGGGGCGTGTGCACCGGGTGAGCCCGCTCGGCGTGGTCGACACCAACGTCGTCGTGTTCGACGTCGAGATCGTCGTGACGGATCCCGACGTCGCGCTGCTGCGCTCGGGGATGAGCGCCGACGTGGAGATCGTGACGGCGCGGCAGGAGGGCGCGCTGCTGGTGCCGCTCACCGCGATCCGCAGCCGCGGCGCGGTGCGCGAGGTCGAGCTCGCCGATGGTGCGCGACGCGCGGTGCGCACCGGCGCGACCGACGGTGAGCACATCGTGATCGTCGAGGGGCTCGACGAGGGCGACGAGATCGTCGCCGACTCGCGCGCGGCGCGCGCGACGAGCGAAGCGCCCGCGCGACGCTCGGGCCTGCTCCCGGGACCGCCTTCGCGAGGAGGCCGCCGATGACGCGCGTGCTCGAGCTCGACGGCCTCTCGAAGGTCTATCACCCCGAGACGCCGGAGCTCTCGGTGCGCGCCGTCGATCGCGTGTCGTTCGCGGTCGAGGCCGGTGAGTCGCTCGCGATCATCGGTCCCTCGGGCTGCGGGAAGTCGACCCTGCTGCAGGTGCTCGGCTGCCTCGATCGTCCGACCTCCGGTCGTTACCTGCTCGGCGGTCGAGACGTGGCGGGGCTCGGCGACGACGAGCTCGCGCTCGTGCGCAACGTGCACGTCGGGTTCGTCTTCCAGAGCTTCCACCTGCTGCCGCGCCTCAGTGCGGTGGAGAACGTCGAGCTGCCGCTGCTCTACCGCGCGACCGTCGACGACACGCGCGCGCTCGCGCTCGATGCGCTCGCGCGCGTCGGGCTGGCGCAGCGCGCGCGGCACCTGCCGAGCGAGCTCTCGGGCGGTCAGCGCCAGCGCGTCGCGATCGCGCGCGCGCTCGTGACCCGTCCTTCGATGTTGCTCTGCGACGAGCCCACCGGCGCGCTCGACAGCCGCACCGGCGAGGAGGTGCTCGCGCTGCTCTCGCAGCTCCACGACGAGGGCGCGACGATCGTGATGGTCACCCACGATCTCTCGGTCGCGCGCGCGCTGCAGCGCGCGATGTGGATGAAGGACGGGCGCATCGAGGACGACGGGCCCTCGGAGCGCGTTGTCGCGGCGTTCGCGGCGGCGCACGCGAGGGAGGCGTCGTGAGGCTCCGCGAGGTCGCGCGCAGCGCGATGCGCTCGCTGCGCGCCAACGGCATGCGCACCGCGCTGACCGCGCTCGGCACGATCATCGGCGTCGCATCGGTGATCGTCGTGCTCGCCGTCGGTGAAGGCGCGAGCGCGGACGTCTCCAGCCGCATCCGCGCGCTGGGCACCAACCTGCTGACGATCCGTCCCGGCGCAGGCGGGTTCGGTCCGGTGCGCAGCGGCTCGGTCGAGACGCTCACCCTCGGCGACGCCGCCGCGATCGCGCGCGTGCCCGGCGTGGCCGCGGTCGCGCCCGAGGTGAGCGGCTCCGCGCAGCTGCGTCACCGCAGCGAGAACACGAGCGCGCAGGTGATCGGCGTGACCGACACGTACCTCGCGATCCGCTCGCTCGAGGTCGCGACGGGGCTCTCCTTCGACGCGCTCGACGATCGTGAGCGCCGGCGCGTCGTGATCCTGGGCGCGAACGTCGCGGAGGAGCTCTTCGGCAGCGCGAGCGCGCTCGGCGAGCGCGTGCAGATCCGAGGGATCGCGTTCCGTGTGATCGGCGTGCTCGAGCGTAAGGGCGACGCGGGGTTCCTCTCGCCCGACGACATGGTCCTCGTGCCGCTCGCGACGCACCAGGGCGTGCTCTTCGGCCAGGACCACCTCTCCACGATCAGCGTGCAGATCGAGGACGAGGGCGAGAGCGACGCGGTGCAGGCGAGCATCGAAGAGCTGATGCGGCTGCGCCACCGGCTGCGACCCGATCAGGAGGACGACTTCTCGGTGCGCTCGCAGACCGAGATGCTGCAGACGATGGGCGCCGTGACGGGCACGCTGACGGCGCTGCTGGGCGCGGTCGCGCTCGTGTCGCTGATCGTCGGCGGCATCGGGATCATGAACATCATGCTCGCGTCGGTGCGCGAGCGGACGCGCGAGATCGGCGTGCGCATGGCGGTCGGCGCGCGGCGCCGCGACATCCTGCTGCAGTTCCTCGCGGAGGCGGTCGTGGTGTCGGCCGCGGGAGGCCTGGTCGGGCTTGCGCTCGGATGCGCAGGCGCGGCGGCGATCGCGCGCTTCGGCGGATGGTCCACGGTGGTGCCCGCCTACGGCGTGGTGCTCGCGCTCGGCGTGTCGCTCGCGGTGGGCGTGGTGTTCGGCGTGGGCCCCGCCCGCAGCGCGGCGCGCCTCGATCCGGTCGAGGCGCTCCGCACCGATTAGTCGATCCGCCGTACGGCGACGGCGCGCGCGTGCGCCTCGAGCCCTTCGAGGCGCGCGAGCTCCTCGAGGAGATCCGCCTGCTTGCGGATCGCGTCGCGCGAGTACGCGATCAGCGAAGTGCGCACCACGAAGTCCCACACGCCGAGCGGCGAGGCGAAGCGCGCGGCGCCGCCCGTCGGCAGCACGTGGCTCGGCCCCGCGGCGTAGTCGCCCGCCGCCTCCGGCGTGTGATCTCCGAGGAACGCCGCGCCCGCCGCGCCGATCGACTCGAGCAGCGCCTCCGGCGCGCGCACCTGGAGGCTCAGGTGCTCCGCCGCGAGCGAGTCCGCGACGCGCGCGGCCTCCGCGAGATCGCCGGCGATGAACGCCCAGCCGTGCTCGCGGATCGACACCTCCGCGACCTCGCGCCGCGGCAGCAGCGCGAGCTGTCGCTCGACTTCGCGCGACACCGCGCGCGCCTGCGCCTCCGAGAGCGTCACCAGCAGCGCGTACGCGTCCTCGTCGTGCTCCGCCTGCGAGAGCAGATCCGCGGCGACGACCCTCGGGTCCGCCTGATCGTCGGCGACGACGAGGATCTCGCTCGGGCCCGCGATCGAGTCGATGTCGACGACGCCGAACACCAGGCGCTTCGCGCACGCGACGTAGATGTTCCCGGGCCCGACGATCTTGTCGACGCGCCCCACGCTCTCCGTGCCGTACGCGAGCGCCGCGATCGCCTGCGCGCCACCACAGTCGACGACCTCGGTGACGCCGGCGATCTCCGCCGCGGCGAGGATCTCCGCCGTCGGCCGCGGCGTCGCGAGCACGATGCGCGGCACGCCCGCGACGGCCGCGGGGACCGCCGCCATCAGCACGCTCGACGGATACCGCGCCTTGCCGCCGGGCGCGTACACGCCCGCGGCCTTCACCGGGCGCACGCGCAGGCCGAGCGAGATGCCGCCCTCTTCGTAGCGGAAGCCCGGCTCGCGCTGGTGCTCGTGGTACTTGCGGATGCGCTCGCCGGCCTCCTCGAGACGCGCGCGGATCGCGGGATCGAGCGCTCGCGCGCCGGCGACGATCGCGTCGCGATCGAGCACGATGCGCTCGATCGTCCGCTTGTCGAAGCGCTCGGTGTACTCGTGGATCGCCGCGTCGCCGCGCTCGCGCACCGCGCGCAGGATCGGTCGCACCTCCGGCTCGACCCGCTCGAGATCGGCGTCGCCGCGCCTCGACAGCGACGCGAGCGCCGCGTCGTACTCCTTCGTCCCGCGCGCGTGGATCGTCAGCATGCGGCGCGAGATCTAGTGGCAATGACGCGGTGTGTCGATCGGACGAGCGCACGTACGCCGACGCGACGCACGACGGTTCCGGTAGAGTCGCGCGCGATGTCCAAGGCGGTTCGGACGCTCGTGATCGTGATCGGTCTCTCGTGGCTCGCGGGGTGCGGCGATTCGTCGGGCGACGAGAGCGACGCCGGCAGCACGGACGGTGGCGCGCGGATGGACGCGCAGGTCGGCTCGGACGCCGCGACCGACGAGATCGATGCCGCGGTGGAGACCGATGCCGCGCTCGAGATCGATGCCGCGATCGAGATCGACGCCGCGATCGAGATCGACGCCGCGATCGAGATCGACGCCGCGATCGAGATCGATGCAGGCGTCGACGCGGGCGAGCCCGATGCGGGAACCGAGATCGACGCCGGCGTCGATGCCGGCGAGCCCGACGCGGGTCCGCCCGATGCGGGTCCGCCCGATGCGGGTCCGCCCGATGCCGGTCCGACGAGCGAGCTGTCGTGCACCGACGGCATCGACGACGACGGCGACACGCGCACCGACTGCGCCGACCCGGACTGCGACGCACGCTCCGCCGGTCCCGGCGCGATCTGCGCCGGCGGCGCACGCCGCGAGACGATCTGCACGGATCGCATCGACAACGACGGTGACACGCGCGTCGACTGCGCCGACGCGGAGGACTGCCCGTGGGGCTCGCCCTGCCGGCGCAACAACGGCACGCCCGGCACGTGTCAGTCGAACCGCACCTGCGGCTGAGTCACGCCGGCGCGGAGACGCGCACGCGCACGTCCGGCTGGATGCGC
Source organism: Sandaracinus amylolyticus (assembly GCF_000737325.1). Classification (NCBI taxonomy): domain Bacteria; kingdom Pseudomonadati; phylum Myxococcota; order Polyangiales; family Sandaracinaceae; genus Sandaracinus; species Sandaracinus amylolyticus. The sequence continues at coordinate 2,380,937 of NZ_CP011125.1, read as the reverse complement.
AGCGTGCCCATCATCGCGCTGTACGGCGTGACGCCGAAGTCCGGCTGGTGCAGCGTCGTCGTCGCGACCCACTTCGCGCCTTCCTTGGCCACGCGCACCTGCACGTCACGCTTGCGTCCGTGCAGCTCGAGCGCGCCGCGGATCACGTAGCCGTCGCCCTCCGGCTCGATCGCGCTCGACGTGAACACGACGTCGCGATGCCGCTTGGTCTCGAGCACGTCGTCCTGGATGTTCGACTCGATCTTCTTCTTGTCGCGATCGGAGAGCGCGCCCGGGCTGGGCTTGCCGTCCTTCATCGCGTGGATCACGCGCAGGCTCGTCGCCTCGAAGCGCGCCTCGACGCGCGTGCGCGCGTCGTCCCACTCGACGTGGAAGCGATCGACGGCGATCTCGAGGTCGTGCGCGATGGGCGAGAGCAGGCCTTCTTTGAACGTGTAGACCCGGCACTCGGCGTCGTTCTGCGTGAAGCGCGGCATCGGCCGCACCATGTTCTACCCGCCCTCGCCTCCGCAAGCGTCGATCGGCGGCTCGGGCGCGACGAGCCCCGCGACCCAGCAGCGCTCGCACGCGATCGATGCCGGATCGCGGAACCCCGTCCAGCGCTCCATCGCCTCGATCGACGCTTCACCGATCGGACGGAACGCGACGCGTGCGCGAGAGAACCGCGCGCGCACGTCGATCGGCTCGGGCCGCCGCCCCGCCTCGCGACACCACGCGCGCGTGCGCGATCGCGTGAGCAGGCTCCAGCCGTCGAGTCCCGAGGACCGCCACCAGCGCAGGTGCAGCGTGGTGCCCTCCCACGCGGCGCCTCCGCGCGCCCACGCACGATCGAGCTCGACGACCAGCGCCACGCCGCCGCGCGACGGCACGAACCCGAACGTCGCGACGCGCACCGACTCGCGCGACGTGTCCGCAAGCACCTCCGCGCTGCACGCGCCGAGCGAGCGACATCCGACCGCGACGATCTGCGCCGAGCGCGCGCCCTGCGCGAGCACGAGGCTCCACGTCGTGCCGCCCGCGACGCGCACCGAGCGCAGCGTCGTCATGCGTCGCGCCTCGCCGCGCACCACGCGCGCCGCCGCGCGCTCCGCGGGCGCATCGGTGCGCGACGCTCGATCGAGCGTGGGCAACGCGGGCTCCGCGCCGAGCCAGTGCGACGCGACGAGATCGTCCACGAGATCCGGGCTCGGCTCGAGCGACCACGCGCGACGCAGCGCGCCCGCGGCCTCGGCGTGCACTCGCGGCTCGCGCGAGCCCCGCGCGAGGATCGCGCGACCGAGCAGGGCCTCGCACCGAGCGCGCGCGTGACGCCCGGGCGCGCTCGCGCTCGGCGTCGACGCGATCGCGCGCAGCGCTTGGCGCGCGAGCGTCTCGGCCTCGGTGACACGGCCACGCCACAGCGCGTCGGAGCCCTCCGCGCAGAGCTCGTGGATCGCGCCCGCGTCGGGAGGCTCGACCGGCGGCGGCTCGCTCTCGACGGGACGCGGCGCAGCGCGCGGAGTGGGCGCCGCGGGCGTGATCGTGGCCGCGGGACGCGCCGGCACGCGCTCGGTGACACCGCGCGAGGCAGGCGCCGTCTGCGCATGCCCCGATCGCGGCTCGATCATCGTCGCGAGCACCGCGACGAGCACCATCCCCGCAGCCCCGAGCGCGCCACCGCCCCGCGCCATGCGACGACCCCCGTGCGCCGAGAAATAGGCACGGAAGGCGGAGAGCCCAGGGGGCGCGTTTCCCGAACGAGCCGCGGCGGAGCGCGCGCACGGAGCGCACGCTCACCGCATCAGACGTTGAAGCGGAAGTGCATCACGTCGCCATCCCGGACGACGTACTCCTTCCCTTCGATCCCCATCTTGCCGGCGGCCTTCACCGCGGCCTCGGTGCCGAGGCTCACGCGATCCTCCCAGAACATCACTTCCGCGCGGATGAAGCCGCGCTCGAAGTCGCTGTGGATCTTGCCCGCCGCGCCCGGCGCCTTCGTGCCGCGCTTGATCGTCCAGGCGCGCACTTCCTGCTTGCCCGCCGTGAAGTACGTGATGAGGTCGAGCATGCGGTACCCGGTGCGGATCACCGCGTTGAGCCCGGGCTCCTCGAGCCCCGCCGACGCGAGGAAGTCCGCGCGATCCTCGGGCGCGAGCTGCATGATCTCGGCCTCGATCTTCGCGCAGATCACCACGAGCGGCGCGCCCACCGAGTCCGCGTGCGCCTTCACGCGCGCGACCAGCGGGTCCTTCTCGCCCACCGCGAGCTGATCCTCCTTCACGTTGCACACGTAGAAGATCGGCTTGCGCGTGATCAGCGCGAGGTCGCGGACGATGTTCTGCTTGTCCTCGTCGTCGCCGGGGTCGTAGAGGCGCGAGGGCTTGCCCTGATCGAGCAGCTTCTCGAGCGCCTCCGTGACCTCGATCGCCTTCTTCTCGATCGCGCTGCCGCCCTTGCTCTGACGGCGCGCGCGGTCGAGCCGCTTCTGCACGGTGTCGAGATCCTTGAGCGCGAGCTCGGTCTCGATCGTCTCGATGTCCGCGAGGGGATCGACGCGGTTGTCGACGTGCAGGACGTTCTCGTCCTCGAACGCGCGCACCACGTGCGCGATCGCGTCGCACTCGCGGATGTTCGCGAGGAAGGCGTTGCCCTTGCCCTCGCCCTTGCTCGCGCCGCGCACGAGGCCCGCGATGTCGACGAACTCGACCGTCGCCGGCACCGTCTTCTCCGGCTGCACGATCTTCACCAGCGCGTCGAAGCGCGGATCGGGCACGGGCACGATGCCGACGTTCGGCTCGATCGTACAGAACGCGTAGTTCGCGGCCTCCGCCTGCTTCGACGAGAGCGCGTTGAAGAGCGTCGACTTGCCGACGTTGGGCAGACCGACGATCCCGACCGACAGCGCCATGGGACCTCCGAGGGGGCCGACACGTAGCGCGCCCCTCGGACCTTCGCAAAGACCCTGCTTTTTCGGCTAGGTGGGTGCCGTTGTCACCGGCGGGCGAATCCCTTTCGCTCCGGCCACGTGCTCGTCACATGGCTGCTACGCTCCTCCGTCAGTGTCGGCACCCGGAATGCGCGAGCGGATCCTGCTGGTCGACGACGAAGCGGACATCGTCGAGCTGCTCGAGTACAACCTCCGCCAGAGTGGGTACACGGTCGTCACCGCGCGTGACGGCAACACGGCGCTGGCCGAGATCCGGCGACAACGGCCCGATCTCATCCTGCTCGACCTCAACCTGCCCGACGTGGCGGGGACCGAGGTCTGTCGCAGGCTGCGCCGTGACGCGGGTACCTCGTCGATCCCGATCATGATGATCACCGCGCGCGGCGAGGAGATCGATCGGGTGGTCGGCTTCGAGCTCGGGGCCGACGACTACATCGTCAAGCCGTTCAGCCCGCGCGAGCTGGTGCTGCGCATCGGCGCGGTGCTCCGACGCGCGGTGACGCCGACCGCGGCGACGCCGACGGAGCGCATCCTGATCGGCCTGCTCGAGATCGACGTCCCGCAGCATCGCGTGGTCGTGGAGAACGAGGACATCCCGCTCACCGCGCTGGAGTTCAAGCTCCTCTACGATCTCGCGAGCCGTCCCGGTCGCGTACAGACGCGCGACGCGCTGCTCGAGCGCGTCTGGGGCTACGCGCCGGGGATCGAGACGCGCACCGTCGACACGCACGTCAAGCGGCTCCGCGAGAAGCTCGGTGCGGCGCGCGACTACATCGAGACCGTGCGCGGCGTCGGCTATCGTCTCCGGGCAGACTGATCGTGATGCGCGAGTGACGCGCACGGTCGACGAGCGAACGACGTGCTCCACAGCATCCGCGCACGCCTGCTGATCGCGACGCTCGCAGGCGCGGTGCTCGTCGTCGGCGCGAGCTGGATCTATGCGGAGAACGTCGCAGCCGACGCGGCGACACGAAGCGCGATGCGCGACGTGCTCGTGTTCGCGAGCGTGCTCGCCGCGATCGTGGCGGTCGTGCTCGCGGAGCTGATCGCGCGACGCTTCGTGACGCCGATCGCCGAGCTGCGTCACGCGTCCGACGCGCTCGCGCGCGGCGACTTCGCGGTGCGCGTGCGCTCGCGCCGCGACGACGAGATCGGCGGCATCGGGCGCGCGATCGATCGCATGGCCGATCAGCTCGCGGAGCGCCTCGAGGCCGTGCGCGCCGAGGAGTCGCGCCTGCGCGTGATGCTCGACGCGATGGACGAGGCGGTGCTCGTCACCGATGCCGACGGCCTCGTCGTGCTCAGCAACGCCGCGTTCGTCGGCCTGTCCGGCAGCGCGGGGCTCGGGCGCGCGTGCATCGAGGCGATCCGGAGCGCGGAGCTGCACGAAGCCGTGTCGAAGGCGCTGCGCGGCGAGCGCAGCAAGGCCGTCTTCCGGCTCGACGTGAAGATCATCTCGGCGCACGTCGCGCCGCTCCCCGACGGCGCCGGCGCGATCGTCGTGATGCGCGACGTGACCGAGGTGCGGCGTCTCGACGAGGTGCGGCGGGATTTCGTCGCGAACGCCAGCCACGAGCTGCGCACGCCGCTCACCGCGATCCGTGGGTTCGCGGAAACGCTGCGCGACGGAGCGCTCGACGAGCCGCGCATCGCGAAGCGCTTCGTGAGCAACATCGTCGAGAACGCGATCCGCCTGCAGCGCATCGTCGACGACCTCCTCGAGCTCTCGCGCTCCGAGTCGCCCGACGCGCGCTTCGAGCTCGAGCCGATCGATCCGCTCGCGATCGCGAGCAAGGTGCTCTCGTCGCTCGAGCAGAAGGCGAGCGACAAGGGCGTGCAGCTCGGGATCGAGGCGACGCACGACGCGGTGCCGGTGAGCGGTGACGAGCGCGCGCTCGATCAGGTGCTGCTCAACCTCGTCGACAACGGGATCAAGTACACGCCCTCGGGCGGGCGCGTGGTGGTGCGCTTCCGCAAGGACGCGGACACCGCGCGCGTCGAGGTCGTCGACAGCGGCCCGGGCATCGCGGCGTCGCACCTCTCGCGCATCTTCGAGCGCTTCTATCGCGTCGATCAGGGGCGCTCGCGCGAGCAGGGCGGCACGGGCCTCGGGCTCGCGATCGTGAAGCACCTGACGCAGCGCATGGGCGGCGAGGTCTCGGTCGAGAGCCGCCTCGGGCACGGCACGACGTTCTCGGTGCGGCTCGCGCGCGCCGAGCTCGGGCGCGACGCGAGCGCGCACGACGACGACTCGGCGGCGCTCGACGCCTGAGATCCGGAGCGCGCTTCGTTGACCCACGATCGCGCGTCCGAATAGGATCGCGCGATGATGCGCACGCACGCCGCGCTGGGCCTCGCGGTCGCGCTCTCGATGGTGTCCGCGAGCGCATCCGCGCAGGAGGAAGCGGCTCCAGCGCGCGAGCCCACCGACGCGGAGATCGCCGAGGCGCGTCACAGCTTCGAGGTCGCGTCGACCGCGTTCGATCAGGGCGACTACGAGACCGCGGCGTCGGAGTTCCGCGCGGCGTATGCGCTGCTCGGAGACCCCGATCTGCTCTTCAACGTGTACCTCGCGGAGGAGCGCGCGGGGCGACCGCGCGAGGCGCTCGAGGCGCTCGAGCAGCACGTCGCGCGCGCGACGATGACGGCGGAGCAGCGAGCGCTGATGGAGCAGCGGATCGTGCGCCTGCGCGAGCGCGTCGCGCGCATGGACGCGGGCACGCAGCCGCAGATCGACGACGCGCGAGAGAGCGCGGGCGACGTGCCGCTCGCGCTCGACGCGCAGCCGGCGACACCGCGGACGCCACCGCCCGAGCCGATCGAGACGCGGCCGCCGGCCGCGGCGATCGCGATGCTGGTCACGGGCGGCGTGCTGCTCCTCGCGTTCGGCGGGCTCGCGATCGCGTCGGAGCTCGAGGATCAGTCGCTGGCGTCGAGCTGTGGGCGCGACGCGGGCCGCTTCTGCAGCGCCGAGCGCGTGTCGACGCTCGAGGCGCTCAACGTCGCGGCCGACGCGAGCTGGATCGCCGCGGCGGTCGCGGGCGCGCTCGGGATCACGTTCCTCTTCGCGTTTCCGCCCGAGCGCAGCGCGCCGCAGGTCGCGGTCGCGCCGTGGATGTCGCCCGAGGGCGCGGGGATCGCAGCAGGAGCGCGGTTCTGATGCGCCTGATCGCGCTCGTGTCGCTCGCGCTCGTGTCGCTCGTGCTCGGCGGGTGCTCGGTGGTGAACGCGACGAGCGAGCACCGTGATCCGATCCCCGCGAGCGAGTTCTGCTCGGTGTTCGCCGAGGTCGCGTGCCGCGGGCTCGTCGAGTGCTGTCCGAGCGCGGCAGGCGCGGACATCGAGGCGTGTCTCGGGCCCGCGGCTGCGCGCTGCGCGCAGGACTTCGGCACGCTCGCAGCCGATCCGCGCACGGGCTACGACGCGGACGCTGCTGCACGCGTCGCGGCCGAGGGCAACGCGCTGATCGACACGTGCTCGCTCGCGCTGAGCGATTGGCTGCTGCAGCGCACCGGGTTCCAGTCGGTGCTCGCGGGCACCGTGCCTGGCGGCGAGCGCTGCGACGCACCGAGCGCGGAGGACGTCGCGCCGATCTTCTCGTGCGAGCGCGACGATCAGAGCTGCGTGTACGACGGAACGGCGTGGGAGTGCTCCGCGCGCCGCGCGCAGGGTGAGCGCTGTCTGCTCACCTGGGACTGTCAGGACGGGCTCTATTGCGCGGGCGTGTTCGGCACCGGCAGCTGCGAGCCGCGCCAGGCGGACGGCGCGTTCTGCGTGAACGACGAGGCGTGCGCGTCGCTCGTGTGCCGCACCGGACAGTGCGTCCCGCGGACGCTCGAGGACGTCTATTGTGGCATGGACGAGTGACTGCGTGTCACTCGTCCACGTGCGTCGCGCCGCTCGAGTCTCCGGACACGCGGTCGCGATGGACGACTGGAGCGGGGATCCGTCGTAGTCGACTCGGAGGGGCGCGATGAAGGATCGGAGTCGTTCGCCGATTCTTCACGATGCGAGCGCGACGAGCGTGGGAGTGCGACATCGACGCTGGCGTGGCGAGCGACACCGCGCTGTCACTCGTGCTCCACGGCCGCGACACCAGGCTCCGATCGACCGACGAGAAGCGCACGCTCGAGCCCGCGATAGCGCTCGGGAATCCCGGGCGCGAGACGCGCGGCGCCCACGAGCTTCACGAGCGGCGCCGTCGCGACCTCGTCGCAGAGCGACGCGAGCACCTCGCGCGCGACGTCCTCGGGCAGCAGCGCCGACGCGCAGAACGTGTCGCCGGGGATCGGTGCGCTGACGTCGATGACGCTCACACCGTGCGCCTCGGACCAGGGTCGACGGACGATCTCGCCGTCCGCGCCGACCGTGCAGAACGCGGCACCGACGTCGGCAGTGCCCGCCGCGAGCGCATCGAGCACCGCCTCGTAGGAGCCCACGAATCCCTGCGATCGCAGCGCCAGATCGGGATCGATCCCGTGCTCGCACAGCAGCGCGCGCGGCACGAGGTATCCAGCGGCCGACCAGTTGTCGACCCACACCGCGCGGCGGCCCGCGACGTCGGCGTACGACGACACGGCGCCGCGCCGACCGAGCAGCGCGGACGCGTACTGCGCGCGGCCGTCGCGCTCGACCGCGACCACCATGCGCACCGCGCCGAGCCGCGCCGCGCGCACGTAGGCGACCGGCGGCAGCCACGCGAGATCGACGTCGCCCTCGCCCACCGAGTCGACGAGCTCTGCGTAGCTGCGGAAGCGCGTGATCTCGCATGCCCGATCGAGCGCGGATCGGAACGCGTCGCGCAGCTGCACCGAGTCGAGGTCGCGCGCGTCGTTCACGATCCCGATGCGCAGCGCCGCGCGCATGGGCCCGCTCTCGTCGATCGTGACGCGCTGCACGCTCGGGACGCTGACGCGCTGGAGCTCGACGACCGTGGGGTCGGAATCGTCGTCGTCGTCGAGCTCGTCGAGCGAGTGGTAGCCCGCGGGCGGCGGAACCGTGCGCACGTCGTCGGCGTCGCCGATCGACGCGAGCATCGTCGCGAGCTCGCGCATGGTGGGCCGCAGCGCGGGCTCGATCGAGAGCGCAGCGCGGATCGGGCTCGCGAACGCGTCGTGCACACCCACGAGCAGGCGCGGGCTCGTCGCGTCCAGCCCCGAGATCTCGCGCAGCAAGAGGTGCAGCTGCGTGGACTCGTAGGGCACGCGTCCGGTGAGCGCCTCGTAGAGACACACGCCGATCGACCACACGTCCGCGGGAGGTCCGACCTCGTCGTCGAGGATCTGCTCGGGGGCCATGTAGTGAGGCGTGCCGAGCAGCGTTCCGTCGAGCGTGATGCGCGTGTACGCGTGGTCGTCGACCCGCTTCGCGATGCCGAAGTCGACGAGCTTGGGCACGAGCACGCCGCGCGGGTCGCGCGCGAGCACGATGTTCGAGGGCTTCACGTCCCTGTGCACGATCCCGAGCTCGTGGGCGGACGCGAGCGCGTCGATCACCGGCAGGAACACCCTCAGCACCTCGGACGCGGCGAGCCGTCCGACGCGATCGAGCCGCTCGTGCAGGTCTTCGCCCTCGAGCAGCTCCTGCACGAGGAACAGCGAGCCGTCCTCCGCCGCGCCCATGTCGAGGACGTCGACCACGTTCGGATGCGAGAGGCGCGACGCGGTGCGTGCCTCTTCGAAGAGCCTCCGCTGGACCGTGCGTGGCAGTCCGGGGTGCATGAGCTTCAGCGCGACGCGACGGTGCGTCCACGTGTTGATCGCCTCGTGCACGACGCCCATCCCGCCTCGCCCGATCTCGCGTAGCAGCTCGTATTTCTGCGCGATCGGAGAGGAACGATGAGCCGTGGCGGGCGCGTGATCCGACTCCGCGACTCCACGTGGAACTGCGGCGCTCATGCTCGATCAATAAGCGGCATCCTCGCGCGCTCCACAAGCCACGGGACGGTCATCGCCCGCGACATCGCGACGAATTGGCCCTGGTGAAAAGGTGACGACACCGCTGCGAAACGAGTCGAGCTCGACATGGCGCGAGCGGGGTCGCGCGTACACGAGCAACGGAGGCTCTGCGAGATGCGATCGTTCCTCCTCAGGCTCGTGCGCGGGCTCGCGATCGGCGCGATCGTGGTGGCGCTCATGATCTTCGGCTTCGCGACCCGACTGCAGCGCGCGCTGCTCTTCCACCCCGACGCGGCACCGACGAACGAGGCGATCGCAGCGCGCGTGCCCGGCCTCGAGCGCTGGTGGCACGACAGCGACGAAGGTCCCGTCGAGGCGTGGTTCATCCCGGGCGATGGCGTCTCCGCGGAGTCGCCCGGCCCTCTCGTCATCTACGCGCACGGCAACGCGGAGGTGATCGATCCACTCCCGCTCTGGCTCACGCACTACCGAAGGATGGGCGTGTCGGTGCTGCTGCCCGAGTATCGTGGCTACGGGCGCAGCGCGGGCACGCCGAGCGAGCGCGCGATCCGCGAGGATCTCGTCGCGTTCCACGACCGCGCGATCGCGCGTCCCGACGTCGATCGGTCGCGCGTCGTGCTCCACGGCGTGTCGCTCGGGGGGGGCGCCGTCGCGCAGCTCGCGCGCGAGCGGTCACCCGCCGCGATCATCCTGCAGTCGACGTTCACGAGCGTGTCCGAGGTCGCGTGGGAGCTCTATCGCGCGCCGGCGTTCTTGATCTCGGACCCCTTCGACACGATCCGCTCTCTGCGCGGCACGCGCGCGCCGGTGCTGCTCTTCCACGGTCGCCACGACACGGTGATCCCGTTCGCGCACGGGCAGCGCCTGCAGCGCGCGCTGCCGGGGAGCGTGCTCGTGGCGTGTGATGCCGGGCACAACGATCTCCCGCCCGTCGATCTCGACTACTGGGGCGAGATCCGCGCGTTCCTCGAGCGCCACGACGTCCTGCGGTGACGAGCTACGATGCGCGCCGAATGGCCCGTATCGTCCCCGAAGTCTGGAACATCCCCGCTCGACTCCGCGAGAAGGTCGGCCCGCGCGCAGGGCGACAGCGATTGATGACGCACGAGGGGCACGTGCTCCTGCTGCTCCACCAGGTGCCGCGCGACGCCGACCCCGATCGCCACGCAGTCGTCTTCTGGCGCGACGTCGAGGGCGAGTGGCGCTGCGCGCCCGGTCGCGACGACATCGTGACGCTGCAGACGCACGTCGAGAGCTACGCGAAGTACGTCGACGAGCTCGAGGAGCAGCTCGCGAAGGCGTGTCGCGCCGAAGACTATCTCGCCGTCGTGCGCGCGGCGCGCCCGGTCCAGCGCGCGGCGCGGCACATGTACCAGGCGCTCGCGCAGCTCCGCGAGACTCTCCCCGAGGACGATCGCGTCTTGCCGATCCGCGATCTCGCGTACGAGGTCGAGCGCGCGGTCGAGCTGCTCGTCGAAGAGGCCGAGGGAGAGATGCAGTTCATGGTGGCGAAGCGCGCGGAGGAACAAGCGCGCTTGTCGGAGCGCATCTCGGTGCAGACCCACCGACTGAACATGATCGCCGCGCTGTTCCTACCGATCACGGCGCTCGGCGCGATCCTCGGGATGAACCTCGAAAACGGGCTCGAGCACCTGCCGGAGCCGGTCACGTTCTGGTCGATCGTCGCCGGTGCGTTCTTGGTGGGATTCCTGATTCGCGCCCAGGTGGCGCGAGAGCGTGGCTGACGAATCGCCGCTGCGACACCCTCTGCGCTCGCGCCGACTGGCCGGCTCGATCGCCGCCCGATGCTCACCGGCGGCGACCGAGTCGGCCAGACAATCAGTAGAATCGACTCGTCAAGTCGGGTGCGCGCTCCGCCTGGCAGAGCGCCGCGAAGGCTTCGCAGCCGGCGGTGAACACGGGCAGGCCGCCTCGATTGGTCTCACAGTCACTCGACTGATCCCAGTCATTCGGTGTGTACGAGATCCGCCAGTCGGCCCAGCGCGCGTCGCTGCCGGCGCCTCCGTACATGCATTCGAACGCATCGGACGAATCGTCGAGGTCTCCGCGTAGCGAATCGTCTCCGGCGAAGCCGCACATCACGTCGAACCCGGAATCGGCCACGACGGGGTCGTCTGTCGAGACAATCCGAAAGAACTCCACCGTACCCGTCACCTCGTCCAGCACGCATGCGCCCAGGCTCGACGTGGACCCGCACGTCACGCCGCCACCCGATGCAGGCGTGCATTGCTGATAGCGCCCGAGCAAAACCAGCGTGTCATTCGTCCTCGCGGACAGGTCGAGGACATCGCACTGCGCTTCCGCAGAGCCCGGTGTGAACATGGACAGCACCGCGATCGCGCGCACGAGAGAGCTTCGACAGATCGCTTCAGTCACTGTGGCTCCTCCAGGTTGGGCCCCAATTGAAGGTTCCGCGCATGGCGTCGCGATGTCTCCGGCGTAGCTGTCCGGTCACGACGGGCCGGCGCGCAGATGCTCGCGCGCTTCGCGAATCAATCTCCGGCTCGACGAGATCTGGCGCATCGGAATAGCGCCTGCGTCGGCGAACCGGAGGCCCTGGCCTCGATGACATCCGGGTACGAATCTCGCGAGGAACGAAGAAGCCCCCGTGAGCACAGCTCACGGGGGCTTCTCGCACGCTGCACTCGCGCGCGAGTGCAGCTCACTCGCTCACTCCGCGGGGTACGCCGTCCAGCCCTGCGTCCAGTCGCTCGCCGCGTCGCGGATCGCGCCGATGAACGTGGCCGTCGCGTCGATGCCCGTGCCCGCCGGCGTCGCCGCACCGCTCGTGAGCGCCGCCGCCGGAGCGAAGTTCGGCGCCGTGAGGTTGTACGGCATCGAGAGCATCGGGTTCGTCTCGGTCTGGTTCATCGCGCCCGCCATGCTGAACGCGGTCTGCGCTGCGCCGCTCGAGAACGCGACTCCGTTGTTGAAGAAGATCGAATTTTCGACCTCGAGATCACCACTCGCCGCCGCCGCCGCGCTGGGATCCGGAATCGCCGGCAGCGGGCCGTCCCCGTCGGGGTCGACGGTCGCCGGAATCTCGACGCCGGCCTCGCCGAAGCCGACCACGATAGCGTTGAAGATGTGACCGTGGGTGCCGCGGCGGAGGACCATACCCACGCTGTTCGTCACTGCGGCGTTGTTCGCGCCGACGACCGTGAGGTTGTAGACGGTCGGCTCGGAGATCGGCGCGGCGGCCGGCGACGCGCGGAGATTGTCCGCCTCGATGCCGTTGGGATCCGCCGACGACGAGTTGCCGCGCTGGATGATCGCGAACTGCACGCTACCGGTGTAGCCCTGGTCCCAGTCGAGACCGTCATCGTCCATGCTCGACGCGACGACGTGGCGGAGGTTCACCGTCCCGCCGAACATCTCGAACGCATCATCGAGACCGTTGTGGACCTGGACGTAGTCCACGACCGTGCCGGTGCCGCACGCACCGAGCGTCAGCCCGTTCAGCTCGTTGTCCTCGCCGATGACGTCGCCCGCGTACTCCACGCGGACGTAGCGGAGCGTGCCGCAGTTGTGCGCCGCGTCGGTGCCGCCGTACACACCGCGCTCCTCCGTCGCGGGCAGCCCCTCGATGTTGTCCTCGCCGCCTTCGACGTTGATCGGCGCGCGGCCGAGGAGGACCACGCCGCCCCAGTCGCCGCGACCACGCGAGCCTTCCGCGCGCGACGAGGTGAACACGATCGGCGCCTCGGCGGTGCCGTCGGCGACGAGACGCGCGCCGCGCGTGATCACGAGGTGCGAGCCGTCGTCCCCGAGGATGCGGGTGCCGGGCTCGATCGTGAGCACGGCGTTGTTCGTGACGAACACCGGCGCGGTGAGGCGGTACTCGTTCGCGCAGGTCCAGGTCGTGTTGGTGCTGATGTCGCCCGAGACCGTGGTCTCGCCCTGCTCACCGCATTCCGGGGTGTTGCCGCCGTCGTTCTCGTCGCCGCCACCGTCGACCGGGTCGTTCCCACCGTCGACGCGGCCGGAGTCCGGCGTGCCGTCGCCACCGTCGTCGTCGCCGCAGCCCATCAGCCCGCCGGCCCCCATCAAGCCAAGCGCGAGCACCGTCGCAAGATACTGTCGCTTCCTCATGTCTTTATCTCTCGCCTTCTTTGGAGACCGTCACAATCGACTCCCGCGCGAGATCACGGGGAGTACGACGCACTGAGGACCACGGTCGTCCCGGGCTGATAACCCGTGACGACGAACCCGCCCTGGGTGAGGTCGATCCGCTGGAAGAGCAGATTCCGACCCGACAGAGAGAGTCCGAAGGTGTCGTCGACGTCCCAACGAATCGTCGCGTCCACCGTGTGCCAGGGCTGCTGATACACGTCGGGAATGCCCTGGAGCCCGACATCCTCCAGCCTCGGGCCGAAGACGTTGTAGTAGGCGTAGAACGAAAGGCCCGTATCGGGAGGCGTAAAGCCGAGTGACACGTTGATGACGTAGGGCGGCTGTCCAGCGAGGGGACGCTCGCTGTTCGTCGCCTGATTCCGCTGCTCGTCCGTGAGGCGAGCGCGGCTGTAGACGAGCGTCACGTTCGTGCCGACGCTGATCCAGTCGAGCTGGGGTACGATGTGGCCGAGGTGCACCCGCGCCTCGATCTCCGCCCCGTAGTTCTCCGCGCCCGCGATGTTCGAGTAGCTGAGATCGCCCGCGCTCGTCACGATCGTCTGCTCGATCGGGCTCTCGAACACTTTCGCGAACCCGGAGACCGCGAGCACTTCGTTCTCCGACGGGAACCACTCCCATCGAAGGTCGAAGTTGTGGATGTAGGTGCGCTCGAGATCGGGATTGCCAGTGATCGTGCGGCGCCGGACGAAGTCGACGAAGAGAAACGGCGCGAGCTCACGCACGAGCGGGCGCGCGACCGTGCCTCCGTACGAGGCGCGGACGAACATGTTGCTGATCGGCTCGACTACCACCGACGCCGACGGGAGCGGGTCGACGTCGGTACGCCGCGTTCCGGTGATCTCGTCGTCGGGCCCGGCGAAGACGGGACGCGACTCGACGATCTGGCGGAACGACTCAGCACGGACGCCGCCGGCAATCCGCAGCGCCGAGATCGGGCGCCACTCGAGCGACGCATACGCCCCGAGCAGCGTCTGGGACGCGTAGTAGCTGTCGTCGTCGCGGGACGTCTCGGCGATGCGAAGTGCGCTCTCGAGGCTCTGCGGGCCGAACAGCTCCTCCGGCGGGAGGAGCGCAGTCTCGGGCGGAGCGCTCAACGAGAGGCGCCAGTTGAAACGGCGCGTCTGGAAGTCACGCTCGGTGCGGCTCGCGAGGCCTCCGAACCGCGCCTCGAAGTGCTCGAACGGCACGGTTATGTCGAGCCCGCCGCCGTACGTGACGTCGTCGAGAGTCGAGTAGAAGCGCTGGCCGCTCGACGCGCTCGGAGCCCATCGCGCGACCCCTTCCTCGCTGATCACGTAGCGGAGATCACGCAGGTCGGGCTGGTCGCGCTGGACGCTGCTCAGGTTGAGCTGCCAGTTCAGCCGCGAGGTCCCGAAGAGGTGCGTGTGCTCGCCGAGGAGCTGGCCGAATCCGAGCGTCCGCTGCACCCACGAGATGCGGAAATCGCGAATGTCCGAGTTCGTCGTCTCGCTACGGCCCGAGATGATCGCAGCGAAGTCGTCGGAGTTCTGACTGAACAGGCCGACGAGCGTCACGTTGTGGTGCTCGGCGAGCTCATAGGTGACCGTGCCCAGCGCGCTGAGCTGGGCGACGCGGCGCACGCCGTCTTGCTGGAGCGATTCACGCAGCGTGACCGAATCCGGATCTTCGGGATCGCGGAGCTGGACCGACGCGATGATGTCGGGGAGCGGGCGCTCGGAATATCGATATCCCGCGACGACCAGATAGCCCAGCAGATGACCGTCGATGTCGACCGTGTCGCCCATGCTGAATCCGCCGCTCAGGTTCGGCCAAGACGTGCGCTCGCCCACGCCCCACGTGTTCGGGAACGACATCGAGGCATCGCGAAGCTGGTCGCCCGTGATGTCGCGCGACTGCAGATCGGTGTCGCGCACCAGATCGGGCAGTGCGCGAGTTCCGTCGTCGAACGCGAGGAAGTCGAGACCACCGGACTGATATCCGAGCGTCTCCTGGAACGAGTTCTCCGAGTTGATGCCGAAGCTCAGGTTCAGGCGCAGCTGGAAATCCGTCGGGTAGCTCTGCGTCTGGATGTTCATGAGCCCACCGGCCCACGCGCCGGGCACGTCCGGCGTGAACGTCTTCCGCACCGTCACGCTCTCGAGCAGCGAGGCGGGGAAGATGTCGAGCTGCACACCCGCAACGTCGGGATCCGTGCTGGGCACGACGACGCCGTTGAGCATCGTGCTCACGTACCGGCTCCCGAGGCCGCGGATGTAGACGAAGTCGTCGCGGGTCGTGACACCGACCATGCGGCGCACGACCTCGCTCGCCGTGCTGTCCGGCGCGCGGCGGATCTCTTCGCTGGAGATCGCGTCCTGCGAGCCCACTGCTTCACGCCGCATGCGCAGCTGCGACGCGGCGGTGCCGCGCTCCGCGCGGACCTCGATCACGATCTCCTCGCCCGTGGTCGTCTCCGAGCTCAGCTCGAGCTCGATCGTCGTGCACTCACCGCGCGTGACGACGACGTCGTCGACGCGCGTCGGCTGGTACAGGTCGTAATACGAGCGAAGCGAGTACGTGCCGGGCGGCAGATCGATCGCGAATCGACCGTCGTAGTCGGTCAGGACGCGAGCCCCGCGACCGACGACGATCACCGGCGCTTCGATCATCGTCTCGCGCGTCTGCGCGTCGCGCACCACGCCTTCGACGCCGGTGCCGCTGCAGTGCGGCGCGTCTTCGGCGAGCGCGGCGTCGATCTCCGCCTGCTCGGCCTCGCTGATCGCTGCGTCGTCCGGTGCAGCGACCTCGGCGGGCGGCGCTTCGTCCTGCGGCGCTTCGTCCTCGGGCGTCACCGGCGTGTCACCGACTTCGTCGCTCTGAGCGAGCGCGGGAGTCGTGACACAGAGCGTCGTCACAATTGCGAGGACACACCTCGCCCAGAGCGTCGGATTCACGACGGCACGCATGGAACCTCGGAGGTGGATCGATAGACGTCGCGGCGATCAGTCCGCGAACCGGATAGACAGCGGGAGCTCTGCGTTCAGCGCGCGTCGGCGAGCGCTTCGGTCGCGACCGCGATCGTCGTCGCGCCGGCGCCGCGGCACGTGTCGAGCACTTCGACCGCGCGGCCGTACGGAGCGTCGCTCTGCGCGTCGAAGAACACCGTTCGGTCTCCGCGCGCCGCGAGGACTCGACGCAGGCGCGTCTCGAGCTGCGCGAGGGGCACTTCGTCGCGATTGATCAGCACGCGACCCGCCGCGTCGACCGTGACGACCGGCGGTCCGTCGTCGCTGGGCGGCGGCGGCGTCGCCTCCGCTTCCTCGGGCTCGCTCGGCAGGTGGATCCAGAACTGCTTCGCGAGCATCGGCGTGATCACCATGAAGATGATCAGGAGCACGAGCACCACGTCGACGAGCGGCGTGACGTTCATGTCGGGCTTGCTGCGCCCCTTCTTCCCGCCCTTGCCGCTGGAGACCTCGAACGCCATCGCTCAGCCCTCGCTCTCGCCTTCGCCGCCGCGCTCACCCACGCGGAGCGAGACGCCCGGCAGACCGATCTGCTGGCACATGCGGAAGAGGCTGCGGACCTCTTCGTAGCGGAGCGTCGAGTCGCCGCGCAGGATCACGCGGCGCGTCGGCTCCGATGCGTGGATCTCGCGCAGTCGCGACTCGAGCGCGTCTCGCGGCATCTCGTCCTGCTCGAGGAACAAGCGACGATCCGCCGTGATCGAGACCGTGATCGGATCCGTTCGGCCGCGCGGATCTTCGTCGACGTGGAAGATGCTCGGCAGGTCGACGGGCGCGTCGTTCTCCATGCTCGGGAGGACGACCATGAAGATGATCAGGAGCACGAGGACGATGTCGACGAGCGGCGTGACGTTCATCGCCGGGCTCGGTCGCGATCGCTTTCCACCGAAGCGCTTCATGCTGCGTGCTCCGTGCGTGCGAGTCGTCGCTCAGACGGCTTCGGCGGTCGCGAGCTCTTCCGACGGAGTCGGCGCGCGGCGCGTGCCGCTCTCGCGATAGGTGCTCACCGGCTCGCTGACCTCGAGGCGATCCGCGAGCTCGCTGCCTGCGTTCGTGAGGCCCATCTCGAACCGCGAGATACGACCCGAGATCCAGTTGAAGACGAGCACGGTCGGAATCGCGACACAGAGACCGTAGCCCGTCACGATCAGCGCCTCGCCGATCGCCGCGCCGATCGTGCCGATGCCGCCCGAGCCGCTCGCCGCGATCATCTGGAACGCGTTGATGATGCCGAGCACGGTGCCGAGCAGACCGACGAAGGGCGCGGTCGAGCCGGTCGATGCGAGGACGTTGAGGCCGCGGTTGAGCTCGTCGGACGTCGACTCGCCCTTGCGCTCGATCGCGCGCCGCGCGAGCTCGGCCGCGCGCTCCGGCGCGTCGCCGGCCTTGCTGCGGTCGAGGAAGACCTTGAGCCCGGTGTAGAGCACCAGCGCGAGGTGCGACCCCTTCGCCTTGCTGGCCTCGTCGAAGAGGCGGCTCCACTCGCCCTGATCCATCAGCGGCGCGGCCTTCGTCGCGAACGCGCGCGAGACGGCCTGCGAGCGGAAGAGCAGCACGAGGCGATCGATCGCCACCGCGATGCTCGCCACGGCCTGCAGCGTCAGCACGATGACGACGATCCGGACCGGGAGCCCCATCTCGTGCCAGAGCTCGAGAAGATTGATGTTCATCCTGATACCTCGGGTGAGCGGAGAGTCGGAGTCAGCGTGCCAGTCGCGTCAGAGCGTGACTGCGATGGTGATCGGGAGCGTGTGAATCGCGGAGTAAGCAGATCCGTCCGCGAGGCGAGCAGGCTGGAAGCTGCTGCGCTCGACCGCGCGCACGATGTTCTCGTTCGGGATCAGCGGGTGTCCGCGCAGCACGTCGACGCGCATCACGCGTCCGTCCTCCGCGACCGTCACGCGCACGACCACCGTGATCCGCGCGATGCCCGCGGTGCGGACCTCGCTGGGGATGTCGAAGTTGCGCGCGATCTCCTCGCGATCGACCTGCGGCGGCGTCGAGCCCTCGATCACGCGCTGCGGGCCGCGCGGGCGCGCGGGCTGGGGCGCCGGAGCGGGCGTGGGCTCCGCGACGACCGCCGTGCCGGTGCCGCCGGGAACACCGCCGATCACACCATCCGGCGTGCCGTTGGGGTCGCCTTCTTGCTCCGGTCCGAACGGATCGTCGGGCGGCGCGAGGGGCGCATCCGATTCCTCGGGGCGCTCGTCGGGGATCTCGTCGGGCTGCTGGAGCTCGGGTCGCGGACGACCCAGGCGCGCCGGCGCTGCGTCGGGCGGCGGAGGCGTCGCGACCTCGACCGGGGGAGGCGGCGGTGGCGGCGGCGGCTCGGGAGCGGGCTCGGGCGGTGGTGCGAACTCCACCTGCACGAGCTCCTCTTCGACCACGACCTGACGCACCATCGCGCTGGCCGCGACGACCGCGCCGCTGATCGCTCCGAACACGAGCACGGACGCGCCCAGCGAGAGGCCGAACCGACCGCGCCCTCCGGAACCGCTCTTGCCGAAGTCGTCGAGCATTCGTCTCCTCCGGTGGCGAACCCCTCCGGACGCGGCGCGTTGTCGCAGGCGTCCGTGGCGGACGTGTGACGCGCGAGTGGCATCGCGTGTCCCCTGCGTCGCAAGAGGCGCAGCGTGTGTCGGAGCGGCCCGATCCGAGCGAGCGCGGCCGCGCGAGACCCGCCCGTTCGGCGTGGCCTCGCACCGAACCGAGATCGTCCCCGGGGTCGACGGCGATGGATCGTTTCGGTGACGAGCGCGCCTCACGAGCGCGGCGCGCGCGACAGCGATCAGAGGATCAGATCACGCAGCGCGTTCGCGATTAGCCCGAGCACGACGAGGGCGGTGACGATCGCAGCGCCCATCGCGAAGCGCGGGCGTCGATCGACGAAGAGGCCCATCTCGCGCGTCGACCGCTTCATGAACGTCACCGGGCACTGCACGCGACAGCGTCCCTCGAGGATCGCCTCGAGCTCCGCGATCATCTCCTCCGCGCTCTGCCATCGCGCGGCGGGATCACGCGCGAGCCCGCGGCGGCAGAAGTGCGCGAGCTCCGCAGGGATGCCCTGCGGGTTCGCGGGATGGGCGGGGAACATCGTGTGGACGTTCTCCGGCTCCTGCGCGCGGATGGCCTCGAGCAGCTCGCCCAGCGAGCCGCTCGTGCTGCTGCGGTAGTGACGCAGGCCGAGCAGCTCGTGGAACACGAGGCACGCCGAGTACAGATCGCTGCGCGCGTCGAGCTCGTCGTTCTTCCCCGCGGCCTGCTCCGGCGACATGTAGAGCGGCGTCCCGATCAGCGCGCCCGCGTGGGTCTCGCTCGCGCGCGAGGGCGTCGCGCGCATCTCGTCGGGGCTCATGCGCTGCGCGTCGTCGTGCGCGCCGACCTTCGCGATGGGCCGCGCCACACCCCAGTCCATCAGCACGACCTCGCCGTAGCGGCCGATCATGACGTTCGCGGGCTTCACGTCGCGGTGCACGACGCCGCGCGCGTGCGCGTACTGCAGCGCGCGCAGCAAGCCGACGAAGATCTCGACGCGGCGCGTGATGCCGTGATCGGCGATCGCGCGCGGATCGCCGGCCTGCAAGCGCGTGACGATCGACTCGAGCGTCTCGCCGTCGACGTACTTCATCACGAAGAAGTAGCGACCGCTCTCGTCGACCCCGACGTCGTGGATCGGCACGATGTTCGGGTGCTCGAGGTTGCCGATCGTGCGCACCTCGTCGACGAAGCGCGCGACCACCGCGGGCCCCTGACCGAACGTCGCGCGCAGGCGCTTCATCGCGACGTTGCGACCGATGTCGCGATCCTCGACGAGCGCGACCTCGCCCATCCCGCCCTCGCCGAGCGAGCGCACGGTGCGATATCGCGGACCGCTCGTGGGCACGAGGCGCACGCCCTTCCCTTCCGCCTCGACGCGCGGCAGCACCGACGTGGACGTCGACGTGACGCGCGGCGCGCTCGCCCCCTCGGCGACCTCCGGGAGCGGCGCGGCGAGCGTCTCGCCGAGCGCGACCGTCGCGTGCAGCGCGCCGGGGAGGCTCGCGTCGGCGGCGGTCTCGCCGAGCGCGAGCGGTGGGCGATCGCTCGCGCGCGGCACTTCGTATCCGACCGTCGTGTCGACCGACCCCTGTCGCTCGCGCTGCTGCATGGCTCGAGAGTCTCGGGCGCGGGGCCCCGGGCGCAAGCCCTACGCTCTTTACGAAATCGCGCGATGGGCCCAAAGTGCCGAGCCGTGTGTGGGAGACCTCGCGGGTGGCTCGCGTCGCTGCTGTTCGCGCTGGCCGTGGTCGTCGCGAACGCAGCGCACGTGAAAGCGCAGGACGCGCCGGCGGACGACGCGCCAGCCCGACCGAGCCCACCGCGGCTCACGCAATTCGTTCCGAGCGATCCGCCCGAGGGGCTCGAGGATCGCGACGCCGCGGTCCTCTTGGAGATCACCGTCACGGCGGAAGGCACGGTGTCCGACGTGCGCGTCGTCGAGGGCGCGGGCGAAGGCCTCGAGGCGTTCGACGAGCGCGCCATGACCGCGGCGCGCGTGTTCGTATTCGAGCCGGCGCGAGTGGGTGAGCGCGCGATCGGGGCGCGCATCCGATATCGCTACGTGTTCGAGGCGCGCGTCGTCGAGGAGCAGATCGAGCCCGCCGCGGAGGGCGACGCCGAGGCCGAGACCGAGACCGAGACCGAGACCGAGGCCGAAGGCGAGAGCGCGGCCGAGGCCGAGAGCGAGACCGAGGCCGACGCGCCGGAGGACCCGGAGCCCGTGTTCCGCGCGCGCGCCGAGGTCGAGCCCTCGCCACGCGACGCCGTGCGGCGTGTGCTGCGCCGCGAAGTGCTCACGCGCATGCCGGGCACGCGCGGCGACGCGCTGCGGGTCGTCGAGCTGCTCCCGGGCGTCGGGCGCCCTGCGTTCGGCGGCGGCGTCCTGCTGGTGCGCGGATCGGCGCCCGGTGACAGCCAGGTGTTCCTCGACGGCAATCCGGTCCCGCTCCTCTATCACTTCGGCGGACTGACCTCGTTCTTCAATTCGCAGCTCCTTCAGCGCATCGAGTTCGTCCCCGGCAATTTCTCGGTGCGATACGGGCGCAAGATCGGCGGCATCCTCGAGGTCGATCCGCGCGATCCGCGCTTCGACGGATTCCACGGGTTCATCGATCTCAGCGGCGGCATCGACGCGTCGATCATGCTCGAGGGCCCGATCGACGAGGACTTCGCGTTCGCGCTGGCGTTCCGGCGCAGCTACATCGACGCGGTCCTCGCGCTCGCTCAGGACAGCCTCGGAGACGACGCGCCGGACTTCCTCACTGCGCCCGTCTATTACGACTATCAAGCGCTCGCGACCTGGACTCCCACCGACGCCGATCGAATCCGACTCGCGATCTACGGCAGCAGCGACGAGCTCCGCCTCTTGCTCGCGAATCCGTCGGACGGCGACTTCGCGGTGCGCGGCAATCTCGGCATCTCGACGCAATTCCATCGCATCCAGATCGGATGGCGGCACGTCGAGGGCTGGCTCGAGCAGGACGTGCAGGTCGGCTTCGGGGTCAACCTGCTGGAGCTCGGCGTGGGCGACGCGTTCCAGCTCGACGGCGAGTTCTTGCCGCTGAACATCCGCAGCGAGTGGCGCATGCAGCTCTCGCCGAGCGTGCGGACGATCGTCGGCATGGACATGCAGATCACGCCGCTGAGCCTGCTGTTCCGCGGCCCGCCGACCGCCCAGTCGGAGGGCATGCCCGCGATGCCGACCGACGAGCGCATCGACTTCGCGATCGACGACGTGGTCGCCTATCGCCCGGCGGCGTACGTCGAGACCGACGTGACGCTGTTCGAGCGGCTCGATCTCGTGCTCGGCGTGCGCGCCGACTACTACCGCGAGATCGAGGAGCTCACGGTCGATCCGCGCATGACCGCGCGCGTGCGCCTCACCGATCAGATCGCGCTGCGCACCGGCGTCGGCCTCTTCTCGCAGCCGCCCGAATTCCAGGAGAGCGTGGAGGATCTCGGCAATCCGGACCTCGAGCCGATCCACGCGCTGCACGTCGGGCTCGGCGGTGATCTGCGGCTCCCGGAGCACGGGATGTCGTTCTCCCTCGACGGCTTCTACAAGCACCTCTGGGATCGTGTGGTCGCGACGCCGCGCGGCGTCGCGCCGTTCTTCACGAACGACGGACTGGGGCGCATCTACGGCCTCGAGGTCGCGGCGCGCATGGAGCCCGATGGGCCCTATCCGCTCTTCGGGTTCCTCTCGTACACGCTCTCGCGCAGCGAGCGACAGGACGGGCCGGGCCAGGAATGGCGCCTGTTCGACTTCGATCAGACGCACATCCTCACGCTCGCGCTCGTGTGGCGCATCGGACAGGGCTGGGAGCTCGGCGGCACGTTCCGGCTCGTGAGCGGCAATCCGTACACGCCGATCGGCGGCGCGATCCAGGACGTGCGAACGAGCACCTATCGCCCGATCTACGGCGCGGTGAATTCGGATCGGAATCCGTTCTTCCATCGCCTCGACGTGCGGCTCCAGAAGCTCTGGAGGATCGGGGACGTGTCGCTGACGTTCTACATCGACGTGCAGAACGTCTACAACAGCACGAACCCCGAAGGGCGCATCTACAACTACGACTATTCCGAGTCGCGGGATCTGCCGGGATTGCCGATCCTCCCGTCGATCGGAATCCGAGGAGAGCTCTGATGTCGGCGCGCAGCATCGGAGTCGTCCTCGCGGGAGTCGGCCTGTTCGGAGCGTCGATGTCGCTCGCGTGCGGGCCTTCGCTCGACCCGCCTTCGGTCGTGGATCGCACGCGCATCGTCGCCGCGCGGGTGTCGGTCGTCGATGCGCCGGAGATCGCCCAGCCCGCGCCGGGCGACGCGATCGTGATCGAGTGGATCACGATCCGACCCGCGGGCCCCGAGGAGATCGCGGCGACGCTGGTCGCCTGCGCGCCGCTCCCGGGCTCGACCGGTGCGCCGGCGTGCACGCCGGGAACGATCGTCGTGCTCCCGCCGCGCGCGCCGAGCATCGAGCCGCTGCGCACCGAGCTGGTGGTGCCGGAGGGCGCGGGGCGCGAGCTGCTGATCACCGGCGCGGTGTGCGTCGGCGGCGGCACGCCTGCGCTCGTCGACACGGGCGACGTGCCCGAGTGCGAGGGCGGGCCCGAGGGCGAGCGCGCGGAGCTCGTCGTGCTGAACGTCCCGCTCGCGACGGGCGAAGCCGCGAACCGACATCCGTCGATCGCCGACGAGGCATGGACGCTCGCGGGAGACGCCTGGGATCCGCCGAGCGCCGAGCCGCCGCTCGACGGATGCGCCGAGCTGGAGATCCCGCAGATCGATTCGAGCGAGCGCGCGGACCGCACGATCACGATCACGGCGAGCGACGCCGATCGCGAGACGTACGTCGCGGTCGAGGGCGATCCTCCGGCGAACGTGGACAAGCGCGAGGTGCTGCAGATCTCGCACTTCGCGACGGCCGGCCGCTTCGAGCGCACGTTCAGCGCGGTCGACGACACGACGACGCAGGACCCCGCGATCGAGATCGACTGGGCGCTGCCCGAGATCGACGAAGTGCCCGAGAGCGGGCTGCTCGTGCGGTTCACCGCGGTGGTGCGCGATGGCCGCGGCGGCGTGGACGTCAGCGAGCGCGTGGCGTGCGTGGTGCCGTGAGCGCCTCGCACACTTCGCGCTCCGTGCGCGGGCGCCGGTGTCGCGGGCGCAGCGCGACCATCTCGTCGAGCAGCGGCAGCGCGTGCGGGCAGTCGCCCTCCGCGAGCAGCGTCTCCGCGAGCCTCGCGCGCGACGTGTAGTCGCCGGGGTCGAGCCGCGCCGCGGATGCGAGCGCGGCAGGAGTGCCGTGCGCCCGCAGCGCGAGCGCCTGGATCTCGATCGCACGATGGGTCGCCGCGAGCATCAAGCCCGTCGCGAGCACGATCCCGATCCAGCGCGGCGCGCCCCACACGCGCACCTCGCGATCGACGGGCGGCGCGAGCAACACCGCGAGCACCGCGAGCGGCGCCGCGATCTGCAGCACCGAGTCGAAGAGCACGAGCGGCACCGTCGCGCCGAGGCACGCGGCGCACACCGCGCGAAGCGATCGATCCTCGAGCCGCGCGATCACCACGATCAGCGCGATCCCACACGCGAGCCCGCTGACGACGCCGAGCGCGCCGCGCTCGATCGCCAGCGCCGCCACGTCGCTCGTGAGGAGCCGACCCGTGTGCTCCCACGCATCCGCGAAGAACGTGGGATCACCGGACGGGCTGACCGCGGGATACTCGACGGCCCAATTCCCCGGGCCCACGCCGAGCCACGGATGCTCGTGGATCAGCGCGCGCGACGCGTCGATCTGCACGAGCCGCCCGTGGCCGCTCCCGCCGCTCGCGTCGACGAGCCGCTCGAGCGTGTCGCGATACGGGTGCGCGCTGCGCCACGCGAGCGCCGGTCGCGTCGTCGCGACCGCGACGATCCCGCTCGTCATCGCGAGCGCGCTGCCGAGGTGGCGCGCGCGACGACCACGATCGACCACCGCCCACACCGCCAGCGCGATCGCCCCGATGCCCAGCGCGAGCCAGCCGGCGCGGCTCCGCGTCACGACGATCGCCGCGCTCGCGAGCGCGACGACGAGCATCGCCGCGACCCGCCACCGCGCGCGCGACGACACGATCGAGGCGCGCCACGCGAAGGGCACGACGATCGCGAGCACGTGCGCGACGGTGTTGCGCTGCCCGAGCGTCGCGCCCGGCGCGCGCCCGTACGACGACATCCCGGCGATCGCGCCGTACGTCTCCGCGAGCGTGATCGCCGCGAGCGCGCCCGCCGCCGCGATCACCCAACCGCGCGCGCGATCCCGCGCGTCGTCGTCCTCCTCGCGCAGCGCGATCGCGAGCGCGACGCCCGCGACCGTCAGCGCCGCGAGACGCGCGCCGATCCACCCGTTCGTCGCGCACGCAGCGCTCGCGATGGCGGCGATCGCGGCGAGCCCCATCGCGACATCGAGCACGTCCCAGCGCACGCGCCGCGCGAGCCCGCCGATCGCGAGCGCGGACGCCGCGATCAGCGCGAGCTCCTTCGGCAGCTGATATCGCTCGAGCGAGAGATCCGCGAGCGGCGCGTACACGAACATCGTGGTGATCGCGGCCGCCGCCGCGACCGCCGCGATGCCCGCGCTACTTGCAGGTCGGATCACAGGACCGGCTGTAGCTGCGGCACGAGCCTCCGGTGCACGCGCCCTGGCACGCCGCCATCGTGCGGTGGAACGTCGTGGGCTCGCCCTCGGTGCGGCACGCGGCGCCGACCGCCTCGCTCATCACGACCTCGCGCGTGATCGCGTCGCGCGCGACGCATCCACCCGCGCTCGAGCAGAGGTCGTGGCACGTGCGCACGCGGAAGCAGGCTGCGCACGAGCACGAGTTCCGATACGCCGTGCTGCCGAAGCAGAACTCGGTGCACGCGTAGACGGGATCCGTGTAGCGCAGCATCTGGTACTCGGTGTCCCCGTCCTGCCGGACGAGCTGCACCATGTCCTCGTCGTGCACGCCGACCGCGCCGTGCATGATCTCGTGGAAGATCGTCTCCGAGAGCTGCGCGTCGGTGCGCCCGTCGATCAGCAGCGTCATCTGCAGCGTCTCGCCCTCGAGCTGACAGGCGAGACACCAGCGCCCGTAGTAGCCGCAGCCCGAGCCCGTCGCGCACTGGAACGAGCGCGCGCTGTTCCACATGAGGCCGATCGCGATCAGGCTCCGCGCGCGCACGTCGCCGCGATCCGCGCCCTGGTTGAGCAGACAGTCGAACCCGCGCTGGATCACCTGGCGCATCAGTCGATTGAGGCGCTCGCTCGTCGCATCGTCGCAGTCGCCGACGTCGCACGAACCGCCGCCACCGCCATCCTGCTCGAGGTGCTCGTCGGTGATCCGGGTCTCGCTCACCGTCGTCAGCACGCCCTCGACGAGCTCCTCGCGCGTCTGCCACTCGGAGCCGTCCGCACGGCGCTCGATGATCGTCCGCTCCTCGACGTCGCGGCTCGACGGATTGCGGAACACACGCTCGAGGCGTCCCGCGCCGATCGTCTCCTCGATCTCGAAGAAGGTGTCGTCGCGCTCGACCTCGTCGTCCGCGTGGAGTCGCCCGCGCATCACTCCGTCGCTGCCGCGCGTCCACTCCGCGAGCGTGACGATCACCGGCACGAAGCCCTCGAGCTCGAGGTCGTACTCGACGTCGATCTCGCGCACGACGCGGCTCTCGACGAGCACACCGCCCTCGATCACGCGCTCGTAGCGCACGCACCCGAGCGGCCCGAGCGGCACGCTGATCTCGCCGTCCTCCCACACGTCGATCCGCTCGATCGCGGCGGCGAGCGTCTCCTCGGTCGGCGTGTCGTCCTGCGATCCCGCGCAGCGGAAGAACGCGCCGTCCCACTCGGGCTCCGACGCGTCCTCCTCCTCCATCGGCGCGCTGGGCTCGCACGAGCAGCCCACGGCGAGCAGCGAGCACAACACCCCGATCCACGCACGACGGACCTCGAGCCCTCGCATCGGCTGCGACCTCCCACGACGACGCGACGCGTCGTCGTCCGGTGTTTGGAGGCGCGCCCCGAGATCCGTCTCAGTCCAGCTGGAGTGCTCGCCCGCTCAGGGACCGCACGCGAGCGTGCGGAGCACGTCGACGGGAGGGCCCTGAGCGGGCGAGCCGATGTTGGACACACTCTCAGCCGCGCGCGACGCGCGCGAGCGTCACGCGGATGACGTCGGGCAGCACGTCGCGCAGTCGCTCGACCACGATCTCGCGAGGGAGCGCGCGGCCCTCGGCGAGCGCGAGCACACACGTCGCATCCTCGAGCGCGCCGCGATCGGCGCGGGGCCTCGCGGTCACGTCCCGAGCGAGCGAGCGCGCGCGCACCGGATCTTCGCCCGCGCCCGCCGCGAGCAGGCGCAGCCGCGCCGCGACCGGATGACGCGCGGTGTGATCGTCGATCGCGCGATGCGCCGCGTGCGCGTCGTCGCGCGCGAGCGCCTCGAACGCGACGAGCGGCGCCTCTTCGTCGGAGGGAAGCCCACGCACCACGAGGCCCGAGACCTCGTTCGTCGGAGGCGGACGCCCGCCGTGCAGCGACGCCGCGGCGCGCGCGAGCCGCTCGACGTCGCGCGCCGCACGACGATCGCGCTCTTCTTCTCCGCGCACGAGCGCCGCGACCCGACGCGCCGCCTCGAAGCGCGTCGCCGCGAGACATCCCGCCGCGACCGCGACCGCACGATCGAGCCCCGCCGCGTCGCGCAGCACCGGCACGATGCGCAGATCGGTCGAGAGCGTCGCGACCTCGTCGACGCATCGCGCGCACGCTCCGACGTGACCCTCGCTGCGCGCGCGCGCCGCACCGCGCATCGTGCCGTCGACGAAACCGGCGATCGCCTTCTCGTCGAGGCATAGCGCCGTGTGCGACGCGTTCTTGCCGAGCACGCGCGCGCGCACGCTCCGCCACGTCGCCTCCGCCATCGTGCGCGCTGCGCGGAACGCCTCGTCGTCCTCGGTGCGCACGGCCGCGCGCGTGCGCTCCGCCGCGTCCGCTGCGCCGAGCACGATGCGGTACGCCTCGGTCGCGAGCTTCGCCGCGCTCTCGCCGCCCTTCTCGACCTCCTCGCCGATGCGCGCCGCGATGCGCTCGAAGCTCGCGACGATCACCGCCTGCGCCTGCCCGACCGCGCCCGCGATCTGCTCGCGATCCATCCCGCGAAGCCGCAGCCGCACCAGCGCGCCCGACGTCGGCGGCAGTCGCTCGAGCAGGTCGTGCACGAGGATCGCGCTCTGCTCGGCCTCGACGTCGCGCATGTGCAGGACCGGCGGCGTCGGGAAGAACGCGACGATCGACGCGCGCGTCGTGCTCGACTCGACCTGCCTCCGCGCGACGTTGCGCGCGACGACGCAGAGCCACGCGCGCAGCGAGCTCTCGCGCGGCGTCCACGTGCGCAGCGCCGCGCCGCCGTGTCGTGCGAGGTGATCCCACAGCGCGTCGCGCATCTGCTCGAGCTCGCGCTCGCTCTCCGCGGCGGTCCCGAGCTCGCGCAGCATCACGACCTCGGCGAGCGGTCCGTGACGCGCCTCGAGCACCTCGTAGGCGTCGCGATCCCCGCGGACACAGCCGTCCACGACGACCTCGTCGTCCGACTCGGAGTAAGGACGAGGCAACGTCACCGAGACTCGAATGCTGCGGGAGCGGAGCCCTTTCCGTCAACGCCGCGCGCGCGTTGCGAAGGGTGCGGAAACACCTGGGTTTCGTTGACAGTGCCCGACTCCGCTGCCACGATCGCGCCTCTCCTGATGGTCGATCGCATCGGCAATTGCCGCATCCTCGGCGAGATCGGCAGCGGCGGCATGGCCGTCGTCTACAAAGCGGTGCAGGAGCCGCTCGGCCGCCTCGTCGCGATCAAGGCGCTGAAGCCGAGCATCGCGGTCGACTCGGGGTTCGCGAAGCGCTTCGAGCGCGAGGCCCACTTCATGGCCTCGCTGCAGCACGAGAACATCCTCCACGTCTACGACTTCATCAAAGAACGCGGGACGATGTACATCGTCATGGAGTACGTGCAGGGCATCGACCTGTACGACCTCCTCGAGATCACGCCGCGTCTCCCGGTCGAGGTCGCATCGATCATCGCGCTGCAGGTCGCGCGCGCGCTCGACTACGCGCACTTCCGCGGGATCATCCACCGCGACATCAAGCCCGCCAACGTGATGATCAGCCATCACGGCGAGGTGAAGCTGATGGACTTCGGGATCGCGCGAGACGACAAGCTCAGCGATCTCACCGAGACGGGCACGGGCCTCGGCACGCCGAGCTACATGTCGCCCGAGCAGATCCTCGGCGACAAGCTCGACTTCCGCAGCGACATCTTCTCGGTCGGCATCGTGCTCTACCAGATGGTCACGGGGCGCAAGCCGTTCGTCGAGGACGACGCGCGCACCGTGATGCAGAAGATCCGGCTCGATCGCTACACGTCGCCGCGGAAGATCAACACGACGGTGCCGCGCGCGCTCGAGCGCATCATGGCGCGCTGCATGGAGAAGATGCCGGCGAACCGGTATCCGACCACGCAGGCGCTGATCGACGACCTGCAGGACTTCCTCGCGTCGCGCGTGCCGATCAACCACAACGCGCGGCTCGTCATGTACCTGCGCGAGGTCGGCACGATCAGCGACGAGCAGGCCGACGAGATCCTCGCCGCGAGCGCGCCCAACCGCGTGCGCCGCAGCGCGAGCGACCGGACGCTGCTCGTGCACAACTGGATGGTGCAGGGCGCGCTCTTCGCCGCGATCCTCGGCGGCGGCGGCGCGATCCAGGCGTTCAGCGGAAGGCTCGCCGGCGATCCCGATCAGTTCGCCGCGGAGAGCGGCGCGCCGGTGGTGCCACAACGCGCTGGCTATCTGCGCTTCGTCGTCGACCCGTGGGCCGAGGTGTACATCGACGGGCAGCACGTGCTGACGACGCCGAGCGCGCAGCGCATCGCGCTCGCGCCGGGGCGCCACTTCCTCCGCCTTCACAACCCGTACTTCCGCGGCATCGATCGCGAGGTGTGGGTCGAGGAGGGCGAGGTGCAGCTGATCGACGAGACGCTGGTCGAGGAAGAACCCGGCCACGCGACGACGCCCGCGCCGCTCGATCCCGGCGCGGTCCCTGCGGTGGGCGCCGACGGAGCGACCGCGCTGCCTTCGGCGAGCACGACGGGGGGCGGTCCAGGATGACGCGCCCGCTGCGCGCGCTCTCGTTCGTGCTGCTCGTGTCGCTCGTCCTGCTGGTCTCGCAGGAGGTCGCGCGCGCGGACTTCCCGGCGTACGTGCACGTCGTGCGCGACGGCGAGACGCTCGCGTCGATCGCGCAGCGCTACTACGGCGATCCGCGCCGCGAGAGCGTGCTCGTCGCGGAGAACGGGCTCACGACGCAGGGCGGCAGCGCGATCGTCGTCGGGCTGCGGCTCGTGGTGCCGACGGTGAACTACCACCGCGTGCGCGCCGGCGAGACGTGGGCGCAGATCGCGGACGTGCACTACGGCGACGCGCGCCGCGCGTACGCGATCGTCGAGGCGAACCCCGCGGTCGAGGGCTCGCAGCCGCCCGAGGGCGCCGAGCTGCTCATCCCCTACCCGCTGCGCCACGTCGCCGATCAGCGCGACACGCTCAACCACGTCGCGCAGACGTACTACGGCACGACCGACGGCTCGCGCACGCTGCGTCGCTTCAACTCGCTGCGCACGCTGCGGCTCTCGCGCGGTCAGGTGATCCTCGTTCCGCTCCCGGATCTCGTGCTGTCCGAGGAGGGCCGTCGCATCGTGTCGGAGCGCACCGGCGTGACGCCGAACGACGGCGAGGTCCGCGATCGACAGGCGCTGATCGGCGAGCAGCTGCCGCAGCTGCAGGACCAGGTGCGCGTCGGTCGCTACACCGAGGCGGTCTCGCTCGGCAACCGACTGCTCGGCGCAGGCGAGCTCACGGGCAACCAGGTCGTGACGATCCAGCGCACGCTCGCGGTCGCGTACGTCGCGCTCTCGCGCGAGGACCTCGCGGTCGAGGCGTTCCGCGAGGCGCTCGAGCGACAGCCGGACCTCGAGCTCGACTCGCGCCGGACGTCGCCGACGGTGATGCGCGCGTTCGATCAGGCGCGCGCCCAACGCGCGGCAGCGGGCGATGGTGGCGCGACGAGCGCCGCCGACGCGGGCGCGGCGACCGCGCCCTGACGCGTCAGCGCTTCGCGCCCTTCTTCTTCTTCGCGCCGCTCTTCTTCGCCTCGGGCGCGACGGCCTCGAGCTCCTCGCTCGGTGCGCTCTCTCGCGCGGGCTTGGCGGTCGTCGGCGTCGCGTAGGTCTCGGGCGCGCCGAGGCGCATCACCGGCACCGGCGCGCGCTGCTGCGCCTTCTTGCCCTCGAAGTAGAAGAACCCCGCGATCGGCACGAGCGCGAGCGACACGAGCTGCGACGTCGAGAAGCCGAACGCGAACCCGCGCTCGGGATCGTCGCGCACGTACTCGATCGCGAAGCGCCACACGCCGTAGAACATCGTGAGCGCGAGCAGCACCTCGCCGCGGAACGAGCGACGACGCCACATGAACAGCGTCACGCCGAGCAGCACGAACCCCGCGAGCGACTCGTAGATCTGCGTCGGGTGCACCGGGAACGAGTGCGCCGCGTCGTGCGCGAGGTCGTACTCCGCGACGTGGTGCGCCCATGCGGGCGAGCCGTTGCCGTCGGCCCAGTGCGGGAAGGTGCCGAGCGCGCGAAGCCACGAGGGCGCGTCGTCCTCGAGGCGCGCGCCGTAGTCGCAGCCGTAGAGGTAACAGCCGATCCGCGTGAGCGCGAGACCGAGCGCGAGCGTCGGCGCGGCGACGTCGGCGAACGAGAGCAGCGATCTCTTCTGCGAGCGCAGATAGAAGAGCGCGCCGAAGAAGCCGCCGAGGAACCCGCCGTACGCGACGAGCCCGCCGCCGCGGAGGTTCACGAGGTCCTGGAACGACTCGAACTCGCCGGGGTTCGTGAGGATGTAGAGCGCACGCGCGCCGACGATCGCCGAGACCGCGGTGACGATGAACGTGTTCGCCAGCGTCTCGCGCCCTTCGCCCTCGCGCTCGCCCAGCCACATGATCACGTACCAGGCGACGATCATCGAGGTCCCGAGCATCACGCCGTAGGAGTAGATGGGCAGAGCCCCCCAGGGCGTCGGGATCTCGAACAAGATCGGATGCATCGAGGGGCGACTCTTCATCGCGTGTGACGGGATCGTCAAGCTGTACGACCCGGCAGGCGCGCGACGGCGCGCACGCACGACACGAGCGCGCGCAGCTTGGGCTCGCTGCGCGCGGTGCGCGGGTAGTAGAGGTAGAGGCCGTCGAGCTCGACGGAGCACGCGTCGAGCACGGTGACCAAGCGCTTCTCCGCGATGGCGCGCGCGGCCTCGGGCTCGGCGACGTACGCGAGGCCCATCCCCTCTTCGGCCGCGGCGAGCAGCAGCTCGACGTCGTCCGAGATCGTCGGACCTCGCACGCTCACCTCGAGCGCTCGACCGCGCTCGCGCAGCGCCCAGCGATGCTCGCCTCCGTCGTCGCGGCGCCAGGTGAGGCACGCGTGCTCGACGAGGTCGCGCGGGTGCAAAGGTCGACCGCGCGTCCCGACGTACCGCGGCGAGCCGACCACGACCATCCGCAGCCGTCCGCTCAGCTGCACGCGCGTCATGTCCGCCTGGAGCGCGCGCTTGGGTCGCACGCCCGCGTCGAACCCTTCGCGAACGATGTCGACGTTCGCGTCGTCGACGACGACGTCGGTGCGCACTGCGGGGAAGCGCCGCGCGTACTCCGCGAGCACCGGCAGCAGACCGACGCGGCACGCGATGCGCGGAACGCTCAGCCGCAGCACGCCCGAAGGCTCCTCGCGACCGCGCTGCGCGGTGACGAGCGCGGTCTGCGCGGTCGTGATCGCCGGGCCTGCGTCGCGGAGGAGGCGCTCGCCCGCGGGCGTGACGTTCACGCTGCGCGTGGTGCGCACGAGCAGCGCGACGCCGAGCTCCTCCTCGAGCCGCGCGATCGCCTGGCTCGTCGCCGAGGGCGACATCCCGAGCGCGCGCGCCGCGGCGCTGAAGCTGCGGCGCCGCGCGACCTCGAGGAACACCGGGAGCTGCACGAGCCCGGGCGCGCGGATTGTTTCGCTCTGCTTCAGAGTGTCATCCGGATTCTTCGCATTCACGCCGCGACGGTAGCGCACCAGGTTCGCGTCATGAGCAACGAAGGTGAGCAGAAGGTGGCGTTGATCACGGGCGCGAGCTCCGGGCTCGGGCGCGCGATCGCGGAGCGGCTGGCGCAGTCGGGATGGATCGCCGGGCTGGTGGCGCGACGGCGCGATCGGCTCGAGGCGCTCGCGCGCGACATCGAGACGCGCGGCGGGCGCGCGCACGTGATCGTGGGTGACCTGCGCGATCGTGCGTTCGCGGCGGAGGTCGTCGACGCGCTCGTGGCGCGCACCGGACGTCTCGATCTCCTCGTCAACAACGCGGGCGCGCCGACGCCGGCAATCGATCGCGGGACCTGGGAGGTCGCCACCGACGACGCGTTCGACGACGCGTTCGCGCTCAACGTGCGCGCGATGTACCGGCTCTCGCACGATGCGCTGCCGCACCTCCGCGCGACGCGCGGATCGATCGTGAACGTCGGCTCCGCGGGCGTGGCGGCGAACCTGCCGATCGATCTCGTCTACCTCGCGAGCAAGGGCGCGGTGGAGGTGATGAGCCAGGGGATGGCGCGGAAGTGGGCGCCGCTCGGCGTGCGCGTGAACGTGGTCTCGCCGGGGCTCGTGCCGACCGAGATCTTCCAGGCGGCGGGGCTCTCCGAGGACGCGGCGCGCACCGAGATCGCGCGCGCGATCGGCACGCTGCAGCCCCTGCCGCGTATGGGTCGCGCGGAGGACGTCGCGAGCGCGGTCGCGTACCTCGCGTCGGACGCGGCCGCGTTCGTGACCGGCGCGGTGCTCGCGGTCGACGGCGGCATGGGCGTCGGAGGTGCGTCGTGAGGGCGCTCGTCGCGCTGCTCGGCGTGCTCGCGGGATGTGCGGGCGTCGCGACGCGCCCCGATGCGTTGGACCGGCTCGCGATCCGCGAGGTGCTCGATCGCGCGAGCGACGCGATCAACCACCACGAGTGGGATCGCCTCGAGACGACGTTCGCGTCGCGCATCGTGTGGGAGCGACGCTCGTCGGATGCCTGGCGGCTCGACGGACGCGAGGCGATCCGCGCGTTCCTCACCGGCAACGAGGAGCACATCGAGGTGCTGCTCTACGCCGTGTCGGCGACGTCGATCGAGCTCCACGATGCCGGGCACGCGACCGCGCGCTCGACGATGAGCGAGCACATCCGCGTGCTCGAGACCGGCGCGACGGTGCACGTGGTGGGCACGTACACCGACGAGCTGGTGCGCGAGGACGGCGAGTGGCGCATCGCGCACCGGACGTTCGTGCCGCGTTACGAGGAGGACGGGCCGCCGCCGGCGCGCCTCTGGTCGGACGGCGCGCCCACGCGCTCGGCGCTCGACGGGATCGTGGGATCGGAATAGCGATGCGTGTCAGGCTCGCGCGCGATGACGATCGACGTCGAAGCCGAGCTCGATCGGCTCGCGCGCGCGCTGCACGCCGAGCGGCTCGGGGCGCGCGCCCGCTTCCGCGAGGAGCGCAGGCTGCTCACGCTCGCGCAGCGCGTGGAGCGCGGCCTCGCGCTGCGCGATCTCGCGGTGACCGACACCGACGCGGCGCCCGGCGGGCGCACGATCCTGTGGCTCGCGCCGCGCGACGGCGAGATGCGCGATCTGCGGATCGGCCAGGGCGATCCGGTGCTGCTCTGGCAGGACGATCCCGAGGGGCCCGACGTGGTGCGCGCGATCGTCTCGCGACGCCGCAGCGACGCGCTCGCGGTCGCGATCGACGGCGAGGTGCCGGAGTGGCTGTGGACCGAGGGGTTCCGCCTCGATCGCGAAGCGCCCGAAGTGACCTTCGATCGCGGTGCGCGCGCGATCGAGCGCGCGAAGCACGCGAAGAAGGGCAGCGACGAGGCGAAGTCGGTCGCGACGCTGCTCGGTGCGCGGGCCCCGGACTTCGACGCGAAATCGTTGGAGCTCGAAGCATTCGACGAGGCGCTCGAGGACGATCAGCGCGTCGCGGTGCAGCGCGCGCTCGCGGCGCGGGATCTCTCGTTGGTGCTCGGACCGCCGGGCACCGGCAAGACGCGAACGCTGACCGAGCTGGTGCGCCAGGCGGTCGCGCGCGGTGAGCGCGTGCTCGTCACCGCCGCGAGCCACACCGCGGTCGACAACCTCGCGGAGCGGCTCGTCGACGCGGGCGAGAACGTGGTGCGCATCGGACACCCGGCGCGCGTCTCGCCGGCGATGGAGGAGCGCACCCTGGACGCGCTGCTCGAGAAGACCGACGCGTGGAAGCTCGCGCGCCGGTGGACGCGCGAGGCCGAGGATCTCCGCCGGCGCACGCTGAACCGCACCCAGCGCGGCACGCTGCGCGGCGAAGAGAAGCGCGCCGCGTGGAGCGAGGTGCGGCAGCTGATGCGCGATGCGCGCGAGTACCTGAAGGACGCGCAGCGCACGATCCTTTCTCGCGCGCGCGTCATCGCCGCGACCGCGGCGGGCGCGGACGCGTGGCTGCTCGAACATGAAGCGTTCGATCGCGTGGTGCTCGACGAAGCGACGCAGGCGCCCGATCCGATCGCGCTCGTCGCGCTGCTCCGCGCGCCGAAGGCGACGCTCGCGGGCGATCCGCACCAGCTGCCGCCGACGGTGATCGCACGCGAGGCGCTCGATCTCGGGCTCGGGTCGACGTTCTTCGAGCGCATCGCCGCGACGCAGAGCGATGCGCGCGTGGTGACGACGCTGCGTGTGCAGCACCGCATGCACGAAGCGCTGATGGCGTTCCCCAACGACGCGACCTACGGCGCCGTGCTCATCACGGCAGAGGACGTGCGCACCGCGCGCCTCGAGGAGCTGCCGGGCATCGAGCCCGACCCGTCGCGCGAAGGCCCGTTCGTGCTGGTCGACACCGCAGGGCGCGGCTGGGAAGAAGTTCGCGAGGCCGACGACCCGAGCACGCGCAACCCCGGCAACGCCGAGCGCATCGCCGACGAAGTGCGTCGACTGATCGCGCGCGGTGTCGCGCCGAGCGACGTCGGTGTGATCACGCCCTATCACGCGCAGGTGCGCCTCCTGCGCGACGCGCTCGAGCCCGAGCTCGCGGCAGGCCTCGAGATCGCGACCGTCGACAGCTTCCAAGGGCGCGAGAAGCTCGCGATCGTCGTCGATCTCGTGCGGAGCAACGACGAGGCGCAGCTCGGGTTCCTCGAGGACGTGCGCCGCACGAACGTGGCGGTCACGCGCGCGCGACGCTTCCTGCTGGTGCTCGGCGACGCAGCGACGCTCGCACGGCATCCGTACTACGCAGCGCTCGTACACCACGCCGAACACACGGGCGCGTGGCTCAGCGCGTGGAGCGAGTGAGCGCTCGCCGCGACGCAGCTACACCGCGGGCTCCCCGCGCTTCGCGAGCCACTGCTCGAGCTGATCCGCGCCCCCGATGCGCGTGCCGTCGACGAAGATCTGCGGGGTCGTCGCGGCGCCCGCCATCGCGCGCAACAGGCGCGGCGTGCTGCGCACCTCCTGCCATCGCAGCCCGGCCTTCGTGAGCAGATCGCGCGCGCGTGCGCAGTGCGTGCAGCCGGGCTTCGTGAGCATCGCGACGTCGAGCGGCGAAGGCGACGCGCCGTGCGCGACGTAGCGCAGCATCGTGTCCGCGTCGGAGACGTCGTAGGGGTCGCCCGCGATCTCCTTCTCGACGAACAGCTTCTTCACGACGCCGTCCTCGACGAGCATCGAGTAGCGCCAGCTGCGCGGGCCGAACCCGAGCTCGCGCTTGTCGACGAGGAAGCCCAGGGCGCGCGTCAGATCCCCGTTGCCGTCGGGCAGGAGGCGCACGCGCTCGACGCCCTGATCGCGCCCCCACGCCTCCATCACGAACGCGTCGTTCACGGAGATGCAGACGATCTCGTCGACGCCGTGCTGCGCGAGCTCCCCCGCGAGCTCTTCGTAGCGCGGCACGTGCGACGTCGAGCATGTCGGCGTGAACGCGCCGGGCAGGCCGAACACGACGACGGTGCGACCGCCGAACAGCTCGCGCGTCGTGAGGTCCTTCCACTGGCCGCTCTCGCGCACGCGGAGCGTGAGGTCCGGGATGCGCTGACCTTCGCCGATCGGCTCCATGCTCTCCTCCGTTCCGCCCTCGCATGGGACCTCGGAAGGGCGCGACAAGGCGGGGCTGGTGGACCCCGTGACAAAATGTGAGACTGCACAGTCATGATTTCACCGACACCACGCGCACCGCTCGATTCGTGGCCGGTGCAGGCGTTCGACGCGCGCTTCGGGCTCGGTTGGTGGACCGATCCTGCGGTGCTGGTGTTCCAGGCGACCGTGGAGCAGGCGACCGCGGAGAACGCCGAGCTCGTGCAGTCGTGGATCGACCTCGCGCTGCGCCATCGGAAGGAGGAGATCGCCGAGGCGGGCGGGCTCTTCATCTTCCACGACTGGCGCAGCGTGCGGGCCTACGACACCGAAGCGCGCAAGGCGTACCTCGCGCGGATGCGGGCGCGGCCGCGCGACTACCTCCGGCACTCGGTGACGGTGATCTCCGCGGCGAGCCCGCTGCTGCGCATGGCCGTCGAGACCGGGAACCTCGTCGCGTCGATGGTCGCGGGCAGGAAGGTCGAGATCGCGCACGATCCGGTCGCCGTGATGCGCGAGCACGAGATCCGTCCGCCGGCGATCGGGACGCGCTTCCCGGGCACGGGGCGCCCGTCGTCGCGTCCTCCGGTCGCGCGCTGATCAGCCGGTCATCGCGCGCAGCGTCTCGAGCGTCGGCGGAGCGAGCGGCGGCTCCATCGGGGTGTCGAGGCAGAGCTGCGCGAGCTCGCGCGTCACGCGATCCGCGTCGCCCCAGAGCGGCGCGAGCGCCGCGACGAGCTCTTTCGGGCGCGCCTTCCAGCCGCGGAACATCGCGCGCATGTCGTCGGGCCACACGCCGCGCGCGATCGCGTCCCACACCGCGAACGGGAGCTGCGAGCCCATCACCGGCTCCCCGGGCTCGCCCTCGAGCACGCCGAGCACCGCGTCCTCGATCAGCGCGCGGTGCGCGGGGTCGCCGGGATCGAGGCGATCGACGAGGTAGCGCTCGAGCAGGAAGACCTCCCACGCGAACGGGTGCGGCGAGTCGACGTCGTCGAGCGAGTCGCGCACGCGATCGACGTCGATCGCGAACACCGCGAGGTGCACGTAGGTCGCGCCGTGCCGGCTCGCGAGCGCGCGGTCCATGATCGTCGGCAGGCCGAGGCCCTCGGATCGCGCGGAGACGGTGGGCAGCTTGACGCGCATTCGGCGGTGAACATGGACGCCGCTCCGCGCGCCGTCGAGCGCGCCTTCAGCGCTCGACGTGCAGGTCGAAGCGCTCCTCGCCGACGAAGAGCGCGATCGCGAGCTCCCCCTCGCCCTCGGCGTGGCCCGACCAGTAGCCCGGCTGCATCGACGTGGTCCGCAGCCCCACTCCTTCGAGCCGCAGCGGCGCGTCGGTCGTCGCGTAGGCGGCCAGCTGTCCGTCGTCGAACGCGTACACCTCGACGCGCGCCGCGCCGGTGCGCGCGTCCTCGACCTGCGCGACCCGCCGGCCGCTCGCGGGATCACGCATCGGCTCCCCGTCCGCCGCAGCGAGCACGAGCGGTGCGCGCGTCCCGTCGGGGCGCGCCGACGTCCGCAGCGCCCACGCGAGCTCCTCGCGCGCGCGCGCCGAAGCACGGATCCGGCGCGCGATGCTCGCGGCCTCGAACGGATCGAGACGGCCCGAGAGGAGCCGCGAGACGTCTCGCGGCGAGGGCTCGGAGCGCGGCGCGGCTTCGGGATCCGGCGCACGGCCGGCGAGCGCACGGAGCCCGTCCCGCGCCAGCGTGAGCGCGATGCGCAGCGCTTCCTCTTCGTCCTCGTCGTCGCGACGCTCGGCGCCCGCATGGAGCAGCGCGCGCTGTCCTACGCGGCGGAGATCTTCGCGCGCGCGGCGCGACGTGTCGGGCAGCGCGCCCGTCACCTCGAGCGCGACCGAGAGCGCGAGCGCCTCGAGCACCGGCCCGATCGCGTCTCCCTCTCGCCACGCCGCGGCGGTGCGCGCGCGCTCTTCCCAGGCTCGCTGCAGCTCGTCCGTCATCGCGCAGCTCCCTCGATGGCAGCCAGATCGTCGCACCCGCGCGCTCGACCTCGGCTCGACCGAGACGCGCCGGCCCGCGATCCCGGCGATCCCGGTGCGTGGGGCGAACGAGCGGCTCTCGGAGCGGCGACGGCGTGCATGGCGCGCTCCCGACGCCGCGGGTGCGGTGCGACTGACGCGCTCACGATCCCTCCCCGCGTCGCCGCGACGGCCGCGGCCTCCCCGCGTCGGCGCGCCGCGCGCT
The DNA here is from genome assembly GCF_000737325.1 of Sandaracinus amylolyticus. Lineage (NCBI taxonomy): Bacteria > Pseudomonadati > Myxococcota > Polyangiales > Sandaracinaceae > Sandaracinus > Sandaracinus amylolyticus. The sequence goes on along the minus strand of NZ_CP011125.1, from coordinate 2,341,962 downwards.
CACGAGCTCGCGCACCGCCGCCGCGATGTCGGACGCGGTCGAGCCTTCCCCCGACTCGCGCACCCAGCGATCGAGTCCCGCGAGCACCCACGGCCGCCCGCGCTCGACCCACTTGTAGACGCGATCGCGCGTGAGCGGCTCGCCCGCGTCGAGCGCCGCGGCGATCGCGTCGAAGTCCGCCTCGAGCACGGCGCGGTGCAGCGTCGCGCGCGCCTGCATGCGCTTGAGGTGACGGCTCGCCGCGTTCGGCTCTGTGGCCTGCAGCTCCGCCTCGACGTGATCCTCGATCGTCGCGAGCACGCGCTCCAGCGCGTTGCCGTCGAGATCGCCGCCCGCGTCGCCCTCGAGGCGATCGAGCAGCGGCGTCGCGTCCTCGCTCTCGCTTCCGCGGTCGAGCCCGCGCTGCACCGGATCGCGCTTCCGCATCCGGAAGCCGTCGACCTTCTTGCGGCGGTGGATCGTCGAGACCCACTTCGCGGCCTGCAGCGGGACCGAGGCCTCCATCGTCCGCACGTTGCGCGCAATCGCGAGCAGCGTCTCCTGGCGCGCCTCGTCGGCGTCCGCGCCGCCCGCGGGCCACGTCTCGCGCAGCCACGCGTCCACGGCGCGCCAGTGCACGTCGTGGCGTCGCGCGAGGGGATCCTCGGCGTCGCGGAGCGCGATCAGAGCGGCGAAGAGCGTGTCGGGCGAGGACATCGGAGACGCGAGCGGAGGGAGTTACCCGATGCGAGCCCCGGACTCAATGCCGTCAGATCGCTTCGCAGCGCGCCACGAGCTCGCGCAGCGCGCGGCCGAGCGCGTCGGGGCTGCTCTTCGCCAGCGCTCGCTCCACGCGCCCTCGGGCCGCGCCGAGCCATCGGGGCGCATCGCCCCACGTCGGCAGCGCCGCGAGCGCGGCGCGGGTGCGCGCCGTCGCGTCCTCGTCGAGCCGTGCGCTCGCGACGCGCACCTCCGCCTCGACGAGCACGTTGACGTGCGCCAGCGAGCGCAGCCCCGGCTCGAGCGCGCGTCCGTGCGCGAGCGTCGAGCTCGCCAGCAGGTGCAGCCCGCGCTCGCGCGCGTCGCGATCGTCGCCTCGCGCGAGCGCGAGCCCGAGGTGACGTCGAGCGCGCAGCCCGGGCAGCGGATGCTCGTGAAGCGCCTCGTGCACCGCCGGCACGTCGAGCACCTCGCGCGCCTCGGACCAGCGAGCGAGCGCGACCAGCGCGCCGCCCCATCCGGTGCGCACCCAGCTCTCCTTCTTGCCGCGCGCGCCGGGCTCGTCCTCCGCGACCTCGTGCATCGCGGCGCGCCACATCGCGCGCGCTTCGGCGTCGCGGCCGAGCCGACCGAGCGCCTCCATCAGGTACACCCGGCTGCGCGCCGCGTCCTCGGGCGCGTGACGCAGCGTGAGCGCGAGCGCTTCGTCGAAGCAGGCGCGCGCCGCGTCGTCGCGCCGCCGCCCCATCTCGACGAGCCCCGCGCAGCCGAGCGCCTTGATGTGCTCACCGCGCAGCCGCGCGCGGCGCGCGATCGTGATCGCGCGCTGCGCCGCCTGGGCTGCGGCGCGGAACCGGAAGAGCTTCAGCTCCGTCATCGCGCGCTGCTGCTCGAGCGCGGTGAGCGGCCCGTCCGGGACCGCGTCGGCCTGGCTCTCCGCGATCACGCGCGCGCTCTCGAGCACGCGCAGGCTGCCCTCGGGATCGCCGAGGTGACGCCGCGCGGCAGCGAGGCGCGAGAGCGTCTCGATCTGCAGGTCGGGGCGCGCATCGGGCAGCGTGCCGGCGACGCGCGCGAGCCGCTCGTCGATCGCGGGCCAGCGATATCCACGCCATCCTTCGGCGAAGAGCGCACGCGCCTCGCGCACCGCGCGCTCGGGATCGCGACGAGCGCGCACCGCGACGAGCGTCGCGTCGAGCAGCGCCTCGACGGTGCGCACCGCGATCACCTCGATGCCCGCGCCCGCGCCGCGCGCTTCGTCCTCCTGCTCGGCGGGCACCACGATCACGTCGCAGCCCGCCTCGCGCGCCGCGCGCACCTTCGCGGGGATCGCGCCCACCCGCGCGATCACGCCGCTGCGCAGCGCGCCGGTCACCGCGATCCCGCTGCGCGTCGATCGCTCGCTCCAGAGCGACACCGCGCTCACCAACGCCGCCGCGCCGAGCGACTCGCCGTCGATCGCGACGGCCTCGAGCGCGCGCGGTCGCGCCGCGACGAGCCGGAAGCGTTCCATCGCGCGCGGTGGCGCTGCCCGCTCGGCCGCCATCGCGAGCGCATCCGCGAACGCCGCGCTCGCGCGCGCGCCCAGCGCCGGTCGGTCCCCGCCGCCGCCCGCAGGGTCGAACTCGATCCACAGCATCCGCACGAGCGCATCGCCCGCCGACGCGTCGAAGAGCGGCACGCGCACGGCGTGGGGAGGAGGCGTCTCCTCGCACGCGCCGATCGCCGCCTCTTCGATCCCGAGGGCGCGGGCCCGCGCCCTCAGCGCGATCGCGACGCTGCCCGGATCCGCGAGCGAGAACGCGCGCGCCGCGAGCTCACGCGCGTACCGGCGGGCCGCGACGCCCTCGGCGCGCTCCGCCCGCACCACGAACGGCTCGACGCGCCCGGCGCGCAGCGCGCGCTCGATCGACTCGGGATCGAGCGCGCTCAAGCCGGTGTTCCGAAGCCGTCCGTCTCGAGCGCTGCGCGCGGAGCCCCTGCGAGCGCGAACGCGATCCGCATCAGGACAGGAGCTGCTCGAGGAGCGCCAGGTTCTCGCGCTCCTCCTCGCTGATCTCGCCGTCCGCGCCGACGATGCTCTTCGCCATCTCGAGGAAGAGCGCGCGGTGCTCGCGCGGGATGTCGTTCGGATCGACCTCGTCCGCGCGCGGCGGGAGCTCGAGCCACTGCTGGACCTGCTTCGCCTCGGCGTCGTCCAGCTTGAGCTTGCGCATCATCTTCTGGACGAAGCTGCGCTCCTGATCCGCGATCCGCAGATCGGCCCACGCGAAGGAGCACACGAACTTCATCAGACGCAGGCGGTCTTGGCTGTCGAGGTTGCCGAGCACGTGTCCTCCTGGGGAAAGGCGGCGAGTCTACACCGGGCGTCAGGGCGAGGCGGGCGCGCTCTCGTCGGCGCCGCCGAAGGTGCGCGCGGCACATCCGGCGAACGAGCGCGACGTCAGGTGGCTCACGGCCCAGAGCCCACCCACCGCACCGAGCACGAGCAGCACCACGAGGCGCACCAGGAAGCGTCGATCGCGCCGGAATGCGTGCTCCTCGAGATCGGCCATCGAGCGCGATGATGCGTCGGGGCGAGAGCCACCGCAAAGCCGTGCCACGAGCAGTGGGCATCTCGGTTGAAAGCCCCCAGGCAGTCTGGTAGTGACAGGCACCTTTTTCCGCGGCTTCCGCGGTGTTCGCGACGCGCCCGGCGAAATTCCGCGGGCGCGCGCAGGAGGAGCTCGAATGGCGACGACGGTCGTGATGCCTCCGCTCGGCGAGAGCGTGCTCGAAGGGACCGTGGGAAAATGGCTGGTCCAGGAAGGCCAGCGGGTCGAGCGCGATCAGCCGGTCGTGGAGATCCTGACCGACAAGACCGACAGCGAGATCCCGGCGCCGGCGTCCGGCCTGGTCGTGAAGCTGCTGGTGAACGAGGGCGACACCGTGCCGATCGGCGCGCGCCTGCTCGAGATCGACGAGACCGCGTCGGGCGCGGTCGCGGCCGCCCCCGCGGCTCCGGCGCCTGCCGCCGCGCCCGCGGCGCCCGCGCCGGTCGCGGAGCCGGCGAGCAGCGGTGAGCCCGGTCGCGCGTCGCCCGCGGTGCGCAAGCTCGCGCGCGAGATGGACGTCGACCTCGGCTCGATCGAGGGCACGGGCCAGGGTGGCGTCGTCACCCGCGAAGACGTGCTCCGCGTCGCGAGCGCGGCGCGCCCCGCAGCGGCCCCCGCGCGTCCCTCGGCGCCCGCGATCGCGCCGCCGCCCCCCGCGCCCGTCGCCGCGCCCGCGCCCGCGCCGCGTCCCGCGGCGACGTCGCCCGGTGTGCTCGCCGCCCCCGGCACCGCGCCGGCCGGTCTCGCCGAGGCGCTGCGCGTCCTGTCGGGACAGAGCGCGTTCAAGGTCCCGCCCTACCAGCAGCAGCCGGGCGACAAGGTCGTCCCGTTCTCGCGCCGCCGCCGGATCATCGCGGACCACATGGTCTACTCGAAGCTGTCGTCGCCCCACGTGGTGACGTTCGCCGAGTGCGACCTGCACAAGACCTCGGCGCTCCGCGACAAGCACAAGGACGCGCTGAAGAAGGAGGGCGTGAGCCTCACGTTCCTCGCGTTCGTCACGGCGGCGGTCGCGCGCGCGCTGCGCGAGTACCCGGTGATGAACTCGCGCGTGCTCGAGGACGCGTACGTGCAGCACCGCGACGTGAACCTCGGCATCGCGGTGGAGACCGACGAGGGCCTCGTCGTGCCGGTGATCCGCAAGGCGGACGAGCTGCGGGTGCGCGGCATCGCGCGCGCGATCGACGAGATCGCGACGAAGTCGCGCGACGGCAAGCTCACGCCGGACGACCTCGCGGGCAAGACGTTCTCGATCTCGAACCCGGGCCGCAAGGGCAACCTCGTCGGCGGCGCGATCATCTCGCAGCCGAACGTCGGCATCCTGCGCATCGGCGAGATCAAGAAGCGCGTCGTCGTGGTGGAGAACGACGGCCAGGACACGATCGCGATCCACCCGGTGATGTACATGGCGCTCTCGTACGACCACCGCGTGGTCGACGGCGTCGTCGCGAACGGCTTCCTGTTCCGCGTGAACGAGCTCCTCGAGAAGGGCGAGTTCGAGATCTGAGCCGTGGTTGTCGGAGGGGTCTTGGAGACCCCCTCCCCAACGCACGAAAACGGCCCCTCGCGGGGCCGTTCTCGTTCCGTCGGATCGGGTCCGCGGATCGCTCAGAACGAGCCGAGCACCATCGCGCCCGCGACGCTCTCGCCGACCATCGGGACCACGGCGACGTCGGTCTCTTCGTCGGCGAGCATCCCGCCCTCCTGCGTCGTGATCAGGAGGAACGCGGTCGTGCCCGCCGCGAGGATCGTCGTGATCAGGAGCGCGTCGGTGACGACCGCGAGCGTGCTCGCGCTGTCCGCCGCCTCGCGCCCGTCGACGCGCGCCTGCTCGCGCACCGCCTCGGGCAGGCTCGTGTCCTCGTACGTCGCGACGTGGCGCTCGAAGTCGTCGTTCGCCGCGAGCGCGAGCCCGCCGGTCACACCCGCTGCGATGCCCGCCGCGATCGTGATCGCGCCCGCGACCCACACGCCCTCGAGGATCCGGAACCCACCGCCCGAGCTCGGCGGCGGCGTCGGCTCGGGCTCCGCGATCGGCTCGACGACCGGCTCCGGCTCGGTGCTCGCGACGACCGGCTCGGCCTCCGTCCCCGTCGCCTCGACCGGAGACGCGCCCACGCCCGACGCCACGACCGCCTCCGCGCGCGCGAGGCGCACGTCGACGCGCGCGGTCTGACCGCCCGCGACCGTCACGGTGCGGCGCTCGGCGCGGTAGCCGTCGAGCTGGATGTCGATCGTGTGATCGCCCGCGACCACCCGCACCGGCTCGGCGATCGGCGCGCGTCGCTGCTCGGTGCCGTCGATCGTCACCACCGCGCCGTCGGGCGTGACGTGCAGATCGAGCTCGCCCACGCGCTGGCGCAGCCGCCGCACCGCCGCGTCGACCTCGCGGCGCTGCTCGCGCGACGCGCCGGTGCTCTCCGCGAGGAAGCGCTCGAAGTGGAACAGCGCCTCGAGCGGGCGATCGAGCTGCTCGTACGCGTTCGCGATGTTCACGCGCACCATCGGGTGCGGCGCGAGGCGATACGCCTCCTGGAACGCCTCGAGCGCGACCTGGTAGTCGGCGCGCCCGTACGCGTCGACGCCGCGCTGGAACTCGACGCGCGCACGCTCGCGATCGTCCTGCGCCGCGGCGCGTGGGCTCGCGATCCCGAGCGCGAGCGCGACGAGCGCGACGACGAGGGCACCCAACGTGGTGCGCGAGAGCGAACGCATGAAGACCTCCACCGAGAGGGCGACGGTACGTTCGCGCTCGGGCGCGCGTCAAACGCGACGGGCGCGACGCAGCGCGAGCAGCGCGAGCCCGAGCAGGAGCGCCCCGCCCGGCGCGCGGGTGGACGGCCCGGCGCGGCACGAGCAGCCCCCGTCGCCGCCGCCCTCTCCGCTCCCCGCGTCCATCGTCGTCACGCCCGCGTCGGGCACGATGCCCGCGTCGACCTGGAGATCGAACACCAGGTCGGGCCAGAACATCGGGCACCGCTCGCCGACCTGCGTGTCCGCGCTGCAGCCGACGTCGTTGCGCACGTCGTCGTAGCTCCAGAGCGCGTCGAGCGTCTCGCCGCCATCGCTCGAGCGCGCGAGCGCGAAGCCCGTCGTGCGATCGTCGGCGCACACCCAGAGCTCGCCCTCGCGCTGCGCGAGGCAGCGCACGCGCAGCGCGGGATCGAGCATCTCGAACGTGAGCCCGCCGTCGGTCGAGCGCGCGAGCCCGCCGTCCCAGCTTCCCGCCCACACCGTCCGGCCGTCCGCGCTCATCGCGAAGCCGACGATCTCGAGCATCTCGAGCACCGTGCGCCACGTGTCGCCGCCGTCCTCGCTGATCAAGAGGCGCTCCGGGACCTCGTCGGCGACCGGCCGCACCATCCGCGCGAACAGGCGATCCGCGTTCGTCGGATCGACGCCGAGCACGTGCACGATGCGCTCGCCCTCGACCAGCGGGATCTCGATCGCGCGGAACGTCTCCGCGCGATCGTCGCTGCGCAGGACCACGCCGCGGCGCGGCTCGGTGTCGGTCATCAGGATCGCGCCGCTCGTGTACACGCGCATCGGATCGCTCGTCCCCACGCGGATGCGATCGGTCAGCGCGGTCGGGTGCGGGATCGCGATCGTCGACCAGGTGAGCCCTTCGTCCTCGCTGCGGCGCACCTCGTCGGGCGTCGTGCCCGTCGACGTGATCAGCCACGCGGTGCGGGGCTCGCTCGGGTCCTGCACGACGTCGACGACGTACTCGTCGTCGGGCGCGGTCTCGGGCGTCGACCACGCGCACTGCGCCTCGTCGCTCCGGTGCAGGCCGTCGAACGTCGCGGCGACCAGGGCGCGCGACGGGAACATCACGATCGCGGGATCCTCGTTGGTGCGATCGAAGGGCACCGCGTCCGCGCACTGCCACGTCCACGTCTCGCCACCGTCGCGCGTCGTGATGAAGCCCCAGGTGGCGCGCACCACGACGTGATCGCGATCGGTCGGATGGAAGGTCACCGCGCCGAGCGAGGGCTCGCGACCGTGCGCCGACGCGCGAGCGGCCAGCGCGAGGACGAGCAGCAGCGCGATCGACGACACGCGCATCATCATTCGAGCGGAGCTCCCTGTACGACGACGAGGTCCACGTACCAATAGCCCGCGTCGTGCTCGAGCTCGACCGCGATCGGCACCTCGCCGTCGGGCGTGACGAGCACGCCGTCGAGCACCGCGGTCTCGCCGTCGAGCGTCGCGTTCATGAACGTCGCGTCGGTGTGGCGCGCCAGGCGCGGCAGTCGCTCGACCTCGCGCTGCAGGCGCGCGGCGTCGTGATCGCGCTGGTACGCGGCGCTCGTGCGCTGGACCGCGCTCTGCCACTGCGATGCGCGCACGTCCGCGAGGAAGCCCTGCGCCGCGTCGCGCGCGGGCGCGGGCAGCACCGCGTAGCAGGCCACCGACGTCGCGCAGGTCGCGACGAACGCGAGCAGGCCGCAGCCCACGCCGGCGATTCGGAGCGCGCGGCTCATGCGCGGCTCAGCGTCCCCAAGGATCGAGCACTTCGGAGAACGTGCGGTGGCGCGCCGCGATCGGCGCGAACGGATCGATCACCTCGGACGCGATCGCGATCTCGCGGCGCGGCGGAGGCGGCGTGTGCTCGAACGGATCGAGGATCTCGTCCACCCACACGACGTAGATGTCGGCGCCCGCGCCCGAGCGCGCGTTGGGGCGGGTCGGCGCCGAGCGCACGTCGGTCGCGGCCTCGACCTCGCCGATCACGCGGCGCGCCGCGTCCGCGATCGTCTCGTCGTAGCGCCCGGGGCGCGTGATCTCCGCGACCGTCGACGCCGATCCGCCGGTCGCGTCGAAGCGCACGAGCCAGCGCGCGCGCGCCGAGTGCGCGATCGTCAGCGTGCCGGTCGCGCCGTGGGCCTGGGGATCGGTGATGCGCACCAGCTCCCGACCGAGCGTGCTCGCGATGGTGCGGCGCAGCCGCTCCGGGTTGATGCGCGCGTGCCCGGGATCGACGACGAGCACCACGGCGCCGCGTGCGTCCTGCGCCGCAGCGGGCTCGGGAACGAGCGCCGCGAGGGCGATCACGAGCGCAGGAAGAAGAGCACGCATCGAGAGCCCAAGCGTAGGAGACCGGCGGGCGTTCGAGCAACCCCGCGGCGGGGTCACCCTCGCTCCCGGCGCAGCGCGCGCACGCGGTCGACGGCGCGCGCGATCACGGTCACGCAGGGATCGCAGAACCCGCCGCAGCAGGTGCGCCACGTCTCGTCGGGCGCGTCCACCCGGGCGCGCACCTCGTCGCGCAGATCCTCGGGCAGGCCGAGCTCGCGCAGCGCGTCGGTGATCACGTCGTCGACATCGCGCGCGGCGGTCATCGGAGGGCACGAGCATGCCGCGCGAACGCGCGCGATGCAGCATGGCAGACTCGCGCCGTGCGCGACGACGAGGTGATCGCGGAGCTCGGGATGCCGCTCGAGGCGCGGCCGAGCGCGCTGCCGTTCGACGGTCCGCGCACGTGGTGGATCGGCGACGGGATCGTCGCGTGGTGCGCGAGCGAGGCCCGGGTACGGGACGAGCTCGCCGGGCTCGCGCGGGGCGCCGCGCATCCGCTCGCGCCGCGCGTGGTCGCGCACACCGCGCGGGCGATCGCGCTCGCGGCATCGCCCGACGCGCCGGAGGACGCGCTCGAGGCGCTCGTCGCGTCGGCGCCGCGCGAGGTGCGCACGATCGAGGCGACGGTGCGCGCCCACCTCGAGGGCATCGCCTCGCCGATCTCGGTGCCGCGCGCGCTCGCGCGCATCGTGGGGCGGGCGCGCACCGATCGCCTGCTCGCGCGCACGCTGCGGGTCACGACGCGCGTGGGCCCGATCCTCGGCGGCGTGCACCCGGCGTGGCTGCGGCGCGCGGAGGGAGGCGTCGCGTCGCTCTCGATGCGCCACGCGCAGCACGAGGGCTGGAGCGCGATCGATCTCGTCGCGCCCGAGGTCTTCGGGCTCGGCGCGCTGCGCGACGACGACGACGACGCAGCCTACGATCTCGCGCTGCTCGCCGCGCTCGCGCGCGAAGCGACGCTCGCGCGCGGCGACGACGCGGAGGACGCGGCCGAGCGCGCGCGCGACGTCGTCGATCGACTGATGCCGCGCGACACCGCGCGCGCGGTGCGAGTGCGCGTGGAAGCCCCCGCGTGGCTCGACACCTCGCGATGGCGCGGAGACATCCCCGCCGCGAAGGCGCGCTGGGCGCTGCGCGAGCTCGACGGCCTGCCGCTCGGCGGCGAGATCGTGCGGGTGCACGTCGATCCTCCGCTGCGCGCCGGTCGCGCCGCGCCGCCCTGGCGCCCGCGGAGCGAGCGTCGACGCGAGCTCTTCTCGCGGTGGGATCGCGGCATCCAGGCCGACGACGAAGGGCTCTTCTCGGCGACGCCCGAGGCGCTCGCCGATCGCATCGCCGAGGGCGCGCACGGCGTGGTGATCGACGGCACGTGCGGCATCGGATCGATCGCAATCGCGCTCGCGCGGCGGCCCGAGGTGCGCGAGGTGATCGCGGTCGACCTCGACACGTCGCGCCTCGCGATGGCCGCGCACAACGCGCGCATCTACGACGTCGCGTCGCGCATCCGCTTCGTGCACGGCGACGTGCACGACGTGATCGCGCGCGAGCGCGCCGACGTGCTGGTGCTCGACCCGCCGTGGGGCGGGCGCGACTACGATCGCGCGCGTGTCGTCGCGGAGGATCTCGCGCTCGACGTGCGCCCGCTGATCGCGACGTTCGAGGGCGCGATCGTGCTGAAGCTCCCGCGCAGCTTCGACGTGCGCACGCTGCCGCCCGGCTTCGTGACCGAGCCCGGCGTCGACGCGCGCGGTGGGATCAAGATGCTGATCGTCCGCCGCGCCGCGCAGCGGCCCCGCGGAGCATGACGGCGGCCCCGAGGAGCTGATCGGCGGCCCCGAGGAACTGATCGGCGGCCCCGAGGAACTGATCGGTGGGGTGCGGCGCCCCCACTGCCGGCCTCGATTTCGCGATCGGCGCCCTCGTTTTGGCGATCGGCGGCACCGTTTTCGCGATCGGCGGCACCGTTGCACGGAACGGCGGCACCGTTGGCACGAACAGCGGCACCGAGACCGCGCGCAGCGGCACCGAGACGGCGCGCAGCGGCACCGAGACGGCGCCCAGCGGCGACGTGGCCGACCGCGGCGGGCACGAGACCGACCGCGGGGGCTCAGTCCCGCGAAATCACAGCGTTTTCGACCCGCCGCGGGAGCACGCGGGCGTCCCACACGAAGAAGAGCGCGCCCCCGATCACCGGCACCACCGCCGCGGCGGCGAACGTCGTGCGCAGCGAGGTCGCGTCCGCGAGCGCGCCGAAGATCGGGCTCGCGAACAAGATCCCGGCGTCGAAGATCGCGCTGAAGAGTGACATCGCCGAGCCGCGCTCCTCGTCGCGCGCGCGCCCCGCGGTCATGCCGCTGACGATCGGGAACGCGAACGAGTGGCCGAGCCCGGCGAGCGCGCCCGCGAGCGCCATCGACCACGCGTCGCGCGCCAGCGCGAGCGCGGCGAGCGCGATCGCGATCGCGACGAGCGAAGGCGCGAGCACGCGCTTCGGGCCGACGCGCTCCGGGACCCATCCCGCCGTGAGGCGCAGCAGGATCGCCATCGCCGCGTACCACCCGTAGAAGAGCCCGACCGACCCGATGTGCTCCTCGAGCACGAAGGTCGCGAGGAACGCGTAGGTCGCGCCGAGCGCGCTCGCGAACGCGAGCCCGATGAACCACACCGGCAGCAGATCGCGCTGCAGCGCGACCGCGACGAAGCCGCGCTGCGCGCGCGCGTGCACGTGGACCGCGTCGCGACCCTGGCGCGCGCCGGTCTCGGGCAGCGCGAGCGAGACGAGGAGCCCGAGGCTCGAGCACGCGAGCATCAGCACGAAGAGCTCGGTGAACCCCGCGTGCTGCAGCACGAGATCGCCGACCAGCCCGCCGAGCGCGACCGGCATGAGGCCCGACACGCCGAACGTCGCGAGCCCTTCCACGCGACGCGCCGCGGGCACGAGATCGGTCGCCGACGTGAAGAGCGCCGCGAGCGCCGCGCCCGATCCGAGGCCATGCGCGACGCGCACGATCCACAAGAGGGGCCCGACGTGATCGACGAAGAGGTACCCCGCGCACGCGATCGCGTGCACGAGCCCGCCGAGCACCATCACGCCGCGGCGCCCGGCGCCGCCGTCCATCGCGCGCCCCGCGAACGGGCGCACCGCGACCGCGCCCGCGCCCGCCGACGCGACGACGAGCCCGACGGTCAGCGCGCGCTCGCCCCACCGCTCGAGCAGGCCCGGCAGGTGGAGCGTCAGCAACACCCCGAGCCCGTGCAGGAAGTTCGCGGCGAACGCGACGAGGAACGGGCGCGTCCAGATGCTGCTCACGCGCGCGGAGGTGTAGCGCGCGCGCGCTCACGCGCCCGCCTGCACCCGATCGATCACGCTCTTCGGGATCGGCACGAGCTTCTTGTTCGCGTCGACGCAGACCATGTGCACGACGCCTTGCACGAGGAGCTCGCCGCGCCGCCACACGTCCTGCTGGAACACGATGCGGAAGCCGCTCTCCATCCGCGGCGTGCTGCGGATCTCGAGCGTGTCGCCGAACACCGCGCCCTGCTTGAACGTGAGCTCGCACTTGTAGACGACGAAGCCGACGCCGTCCTGGTGGAGCAGGCGCACGAGCTCCTCGACGCCGAGCAGGTGCTCGCGCGCGCGCTCGAAGTACTTGAGGTAGTTCGCGTGGTAGACGAGGCCCGAGTGATCGGTGTCCTCGTAGTAGATCTGCACGGGGAACGTCGCGGTCGTCATGCGCTCTTCGCGAGCTCCCGGTGCGCGTGCTTCGCGGGGATCTTGCTCATCGCGCGCTCGGCGAGCGCGGTGATCGTGAGCGAGGGGTTCACGCCCGGGTTCGCGCTGATCGCGGAGCCGTCGATCACGTAGAGGCCGTCGTAGCCGAAGACGCGATGCTCGCTGTCGATCACGCCCTCGCTCGCGTCGCGGCCCATGCACGCGCCGCCGAGGATGTGCGCGGTCGTCGGGGTGCCCGCGAGCGTCTCGGTGAGCATCGTCATCGCGACGCCGCCGACCTTCTCCGCGAAGCGGCGCGCGAGATCCGTCGCCTCCTCGATGAACGCGGCGGGCGCCTCGCTGCCGGGGCTCAGCGTGCTGACGAGCCCGCGCTGGAACCCGGTGTACACGCTGCGCCCGAGCCGCAGCGAGAGCGTGCCCTCGAGCGTGCGCATGTAGAGCAGGATCTGGCTCGCCTTCGCGAAGTCGCCGACGGTGAGCGCCTTGAGCCAGAGCGCGGGCTGGCGGAAGAAGCTGCGCACCGAGCCGCCGATGCGCGTGAAGACGTTCGAGCCCGGCGAGTGCGGCAGCACCATCGTGCGGAAGAAGCCCGAGCCCTCGGCGTAGCGCACCGGCTCGATGTGGCTGTGCTCGTCGGTCTCGAGGATCGACGTGATCGCGATCCCCTTGCTGAAGTCTTCCTTCCACTCGGGCGCGATGATCCCGATGAGCGCCTCGCTGTTCGTGCGCACGAAGTCGCCGACGTGCTCGCTGAGCTTCGGCAGGCCCTCGGCGTCCTCGCGCATCTTGAGCAGCAGCGGGATCGTGCCCATCACGCCGCCCGAGAAGACGACGTTGTCCGCGGTGAACGTGCGCGTCGCGCTGCCGAACGTGTGCTTGGTCTCGACGCGATAGCCGGCGCTCTTCCCATCGGCCGACGCGCGCGGGCGCACCGCGGTGACCTCGGTCTCGGGCTCGACCTTCGCGCCGCGCTTCTCCGCGAGGTAGAGGTAGTTGCGATCGAGCGTGTTCTTCGCGCCGACGCGGCACCCGGTCATGCACGCGCCGCAGTAGTTGCAGCCGACGCGCGCGGGGCCGTCGCCGCCGAAGTACGGGTCGGGCACTTCCTGATCGGGCGTGCCGAAGAAGACACCGACCTCGGTCGAGTGGAAGTCCTTCTCCTTGCCGATGTCCTTCGCGATCGACTTGAGGATGCGATCGCCGGGCGTGACCGTCGGGTTCGTGCTCGCGCCGAGCATGCGCTTCGCGGTCGCGTAGTGCGGGAGCAGCTCCTTCTTCCAGTCGGCGAGGTGCGCCCACGACGCGTTCTGGAAGAAGCCGTCCTTCGGCTGCGGGAGCGTGTTCGCGTAGACGAGCGATCCCCCGCCCACGCCGACGCCGTGGAGGATCGTGACGTGCGAGAGGAACGACATCTGGAAGATGCCCTGGAGGCCGACCTCGGGGCGCCAGAGCCAGCGGCGCACGTCCCAGTTGGTCTTCGGGAAGTCGGCCTGCGAGAAGCGCTTGCCCTTCTCGAGCACCAGCACGCGATAGCCCTTCTCGCTCAAACGAAGCGCGGAGACACTGCCGCCGAACCCCGACCCGATCACGATCCAGTCGAAATGCTCGTCCATGCGGTCGCCATTCTGGTGCCGGACCCGGGTCGAAGCGAGCGCGTATGAGCGCGAGCAGAGCGCTGATACGATGTTCTGTCCGGACGGACGCATGGGAGGGGGCATGGCGGACGTGCGTGTGCTCGTGTTGCTCGCGATCGTCGCGTGCAGCGGGTGCGTCGAGCTGCTCGGACCGCGCAACGCGCGGCGCGCGGGGTTGATCGAGGCGCCGCGCCCGCAGCCCGCGCCCGAGCCCGCGGCGCCCGACGCGGATCTGCACCCGGTGATCTTCGCGTACCGCGAGTCGCTGCGGCCGTTCCTGGGCGCCGACGAGCAGGCCGCGCTCGACGCGGTCGACTGGGGCGGCACGGCGCGCGGCGACTCGGAGCGGCTGCGCTTCCTCGCGGCCGATCACGCGATCCGTCGCGTGCTGCCGCTGGTGCTCGAGGCGGAGGGGTCGGAGATCCTCGCGCGTCACGCGCAGCGCCTGCGCGCGCTGCCTCCGCTCCTCAACCGCGACACCGACGTGGTGCAGCGGCTCGCGGTGATCGAGGCGATGGTCGCGCTGGAGCGGGTGCGGCGCGGGATCGACGCGCGCGAGCCGAGCATGGTGCCGACCGCCGGCGAGACCGCGCCGAGCGACGCGGGCGACGCGCCGCCGAGCGATCCGCTGACCGACGCGCTCGCGAGGCTGCCGCGCGAGCGCAGCTACGACGTGGATCCCGAGGGCGAGGCGGCGATCGCGGAGGCGCTCGCGGAGTACGCGACCGAGTACGCGCGGGTGCACGGCGTCTCGGAGCTGCACGGCGCGGCGGCGGCGGCAGCAGCGGCGGACATGGTCGACGTCGCGTTCATGGTCGGGCGCGCGATGCAGCAGGGCGTCGGGCGCGAGCGCTTGTTCGAGGAAGCGCTCGCGATCGCCGACGGCATGTGCGGCGCCGCGCGGCGCGGAGAGCGGCTGCCGCGGCTGCACCGCGACGAGACGCCGGCGCGCGACGACGATCTCGCGGGCAGTCGGCCCTGACGATCAGCGGCTCGCCTCGGCCTCGCCGCGCGTCGCGATCCAGCCCGCGCGTGCGCCGGGCTGCGGCGGCGCGAGCTCCGCGTCGGCGAGCTCTTCGAGCTCGCTCATCAGCGCGGCGCACGCGGCGAGCTCGGTGACCGAGCAGGCGTGGCGTCGCAGCGCGGCCTCGGTCGCGAGGCGATCGCCGCCGACCTGGACGTGCCAGACCTCGAGCCGCGCGCGGCCCGCGAGCTCGCGCTCGAGCTGCGCGCGCTCCTGGCCGTCCGACACGACGAGATCGAGCAGGCGCGCGCCGGGGTGACGCGCGACGAACGCGTCGTGATCCTCGCGCGACGCGAACGCGAGGCGCAGGCGCGTGAACCGACGCTGCTCGAGCGCGACGCGCGAGACGACCAGCCCGTCGCAGCCCTGGGCGTCGATGCGCTCGGCGTCGTCGGCGATGCGCGCTTCGCCCCAGCGCTCGGTGATGCGCAGATCCTCGGTGAGCCCGAGCTCGACGCGCATGCCCTCGAGCACCTCGTCGAGCTGCGCGGGCGCGCTCATCTCGGGGCCGATCGGGATCGCGGCGAACCCGAGCTCATCGGCGTCGACGGGGCGATTCGACGCCCAGCTCGCGACCCCACCGGCGGGGCTCGGCACGAGGACCTCGGCGCCGCGCAGGCACGTCTCGCCGAGCGCGCGGCTCGACGGGTCCCACGCGCGGCCGAGCGCGAGATCGGACTCCTCGACGAAGAGCGCGCGCACCGGCTCGGGGTCCTGCTCGAAGATGCGCGGCGACGCGCCGAAGAGCGCGGCGGGATCCTCGAGCGTGGGGAGCGCGCGGAGTGTGATCGCCGCGTCGTCGGCGCCGATGCCCGCGTCGCCCATCGGGGGAGTGGTGCGAGGACCTCCTTCGCAGGCTGCGAGCGCGAGCGCGAGCCCGAAGCAGGGCGCGAGACGAGGGCGAAGAAGACGATCGATGTTCACGGTCAAGCTCCTGATGCGCGACGCGCGACCCCCCGCGCTCGCTGCGCCGCCTCTCAGCAGCGTTCGTGCCGAGCCAGATTCGCGCGGCACGCACACGGTTTCGGCGCGAACGCCCATGCGCCGCCCACGCCGCGCCCAGGGCTTCGTCGTTCACGACGTGATGTGCGGTGCACACCCGCGCGCGCTCGCAGCACGAAACGGCGCAACAGCGCGCGGCGCGGTCCGATGGGTCGTCGCATGTGGCGGTGCCAGTTCCGCGATGGGGGGTTCGTGTACGCGCTCGGAGAGCGATTCGAGCTGCGTCGGCTCGATCGCGGAGCGGGGTGGGAGCGCCTGGACGAGCGCCGCGCGGTGGACGTCCTCGGGCGCCTCGCGCATCGCATCCGCCCCGAGCTGCGCGACGTGCTCGCCCGTCTGCGCGGCGACGTCGCGGGCTTCGGGGAGGGCGAGCTCGAGGCGCTGGTGCGAGTCGAGCTCGAGTCGTTGACCGGACGGCTCGCGCTGGTGCGACGCGTCGAGCGGGTCGCCACGATCAGAGGGGAGCACGGACGGCAAGCGCCGGCGGACTGCGCGCCCGAGACGAGCTGGATCGAGCTCGAGCTCGTCGACGACGCCGGCGCGCCCGTGGTGGGCGCCCGGTTCGAGATGCGCTCCGAAGACGGGCGCGTGCGCCGAGGCATCACGGACTCGACGGGGATCGCGAGGGTCTCCGGGCTCGTCCCCGGGACCTGCTCCGTGACGTTCCCCGATCTCGACGGCGACGCGTGGGTGCCCGGGGGAGGATCACGATGACGACCGACCGAGTGCACGTCGTCCGCCAGGGCGAGGACGTGCCGAGCATCGCGGCGCGCTACGGCGTCGCCGATCCCGCGCGGATCTGGAACGCGCCCGAGAACGAGGCGCTGCGTGCACGTCGCCGCTCCATGCACGTGCTCCTGCCGGGCGATCGGGTGTCGGTCCCGCCTCCGCGCGAGAAGCGGGTCGACTGTGCGACGGGGCAGCGACACCGGTTCGAGGTCCGCACCGGCACGGTCGAGCTGCATCTCCGACTCCGTCTTCCCGACGGCACCACGCTCGGGAGCGAGCCGTACGTGCTCGTGTTCCACGATCGCGGCGTCGAGCAGACGCGCGACGGGACGACCACCGGTGACGGCGAGCTGCGTGAGGTCCTCCCGGCGCGCATCCGAGCCGCGATGATCGAGCTACCGCGCCGACGCCTGCGCTGGGAGCTCGCGGTGGGCACGCTCGACCCGCACGCCGACGAGGACACGTCGACTCCGGTGCTGACTGGCATCCAGGCGCGCCTCAACAACCTCGGTTTCATGTGCGGGCGTGTCGACGGCGAGCTCGGACCGAAGACACGACACGCGCTGTCGGAATTCCAGAGAGAAGTGCTCGGAAGAACCGAGCCGACGGGAGATCTCGACCAGGAGACCTGGGATCGATTGATGGAGGAGCACGGAACATGACGCAGATCGCGCGAGTCAGCGCGGGCGCACCGAACACGCTCGTCGGAATGCCACTCTCGCTGGTGCAGCTCCGGATTCCGCCGCCACCACGCGAGACGGACTCGCGCACTGGGCGAGATCCGCGCGACATGGCGCGTGATTTCGCAGAATCGGTCCGACTCGAGCCGGTGCAGAGCGCGAGGGTCGTGATCGTCCCGCTCGTCGGGGGGAGCGCGTCGAGCTCACCGCGACCCGACCCCGCGCGCGCAATCGAGGCGACGACGGATGATCGCGGCTCGATCCTCCTCGAGGACGGAGTCGCTCCGCTGTTCGCGCCGAGCGAGTACCTGGTGTTCTGGACCTATCACCAGGAGATCTACGACGAGGTGATCGAGGCGCTCGCCGACCCGGAGCGCGCGACCACGGTGATCCGAGAGCGCGCATTCCAGCACTTCACGTTCGCGCCCGAGACGGCGGTGGGCGAATTGGAGCTCCCGCTGCTCGGCGAGCACGAGCTGCCCTCGCAGATCGCAGTGTTGCTCGCTTCGGTCCGCCCGGGCCCGATGGGCATCGTGAGACACCGACGACGCTTCGGGCCGCGCTCGTCCGCGGTGATCGTCGAGCAGGTCGATCACCACTACGCGCTGATCGATCGCAGCATGCCGTTCGTCGCGACGTACGTCGCCGAGTTCGTGATGGCATACGCGACCGCGCTGCTCGCGAGCACGGCGCCCGAGTGGGCGCTGCTCGCGCACGTCGTGCGAATGATCGACATCGAGCGTCGTGGGCTGCCTCCCGACATCGTCGGCAACCCCGAACGAAGCTTCGCCCGCGCAGACGTCTATGCCGCCTACCACCAGTACGCCTTGGCGGCGGCGCGCTCTCCGGACGTCGACCGGCGAGCCTTCTGCCAGTCGCTCGGAAGCACCATCACCGGCGGAATGGGCTTGGCGGAAGCGGGCGCGCGGAGCGTGCTCGCGCAGAGCGCCGGCCGAGCGGTGCATCCGTCGTCGATCGGCGAGACGGATCACGCAAGCGGCTCAGCGCGGTTCACACGCGACGAGATCGTCATCGGCCCTCAGTTCGTCGACATGTTCGTGCACTACTTCGACTTCTACCGACTGGCGATTCGTGAGCGCGCCGCCGGCATGACGGACATTTCGCAGCGCGTGATCGGAGATCAGGAGCGCGAGCTCGATCGCCTGCGCGCATGGTGTGCATCGCTTCTCGAGACGCACGTCGCCGAAGCCCCGCTGTGGATCCGCCTCTGGGAGCACACTCGGGCGGCCGACGACGCGTTCGAGATGTGGAACCGCTGCTCGGCCGTGAGACTCGAGCTGGGTCATCACTTCTATCGGCGCGTCGCGAGCGAGATCGGCGAAGATGGTCTTTTCCGCAGAGCGATGAGCGCGATCGCCTCGGCGGCGGACAACGGAGCCCAGCTCTTCTCGGCGTCTTGCGAGCAGTTCTGCCGAAACATCGAGACGATCAGGGACATCCGTGCCGCGGACGTGGGCGATTTCGTGCGGACGTTCTACGGCTACCACGGTGCGATGACGGGCCAGCGCCTCGAGCTCCCGGGGCTCGAGCAATCGAGGCTGATCGTCGATCTCGCCGAGGGGCGTGTTCACATCGACTCCGGGACTTCCAGAAGTCTCGCATTCGAGTTCCTCACGACCGGAGGAGACGAGTCGTGGCCACGAGCGACGTCATCGGCAGCGCCAGCGGAACCGACCTGGCACCGATACACCGGAGACGAGCGAGTGAGGATCGTGGAGCACGAGCGCTATTCGCTCGAGCACGTGCCCGCGGCGCTGCACGGCGTCGTGGCCACCGCGCAGATCATCTCCACCGCGCTGGCGTTCCAGCAGGTCACGACCGAGCTCTCTGCGCAGAACGTCCGGACGTGCGTGGACCTAGGACAAGGCGTCCTCGGCACGATGGAGAGCGCCGCATCGTTCCTCGCGGTGATCGCCACGCGTCACCACGACTATTACGAGCCCGTCTCGCGGCTGTTGCGGATGCCCGGTGCACATCCGAGCGCGGCCCTCGCGCGTGCTGCGAGCGGGCTCGGGCGCGTCGCGACGGTGCTCGGGATCGGAGCGATGGCATATGACGGCGCGATGATCTTCTTCTCGCGCTCCGGCGATCTCCAACACGCGCTCGATCGCGGCGACGACGTCGCAGCGCTGGCCGCGAGGACGCGAGGCGGGATTTACGTCGTGGCCGCGATCGTAGAGACAGGCGGGCTCGTCGCGGCCCTCGCCGGCGCGAGCGGACCGTGGTTGGTAATCGCATCGGCCGTTCTCGGTCTCACGGTCGTTGCGGTCGACGTCGTCGCGTTGCTCGCGAACGGAGGCGCAGATCACCTCGAGGAGCTTCAGAGTGCCTACTACGACGCAAAGCGCGCAGAGCTCTTCGGCGGCGAACGCGAGACGTCGCTTCGGAACCTCCAGCCGCGAACGCTCGACCGGCTGCGCCGGTTGAGCACCGCGCTTCGCGCGCTCGGGAGCTGACGCATGCTGGACGCAATGTCGCTCTACGCGCTCGGTATGGCGTTGCTCGCCGGGGTCGCGGGCGCCGCGCAGATCATCACGGCGATGTGCGTGAGCGCCAACCCGTTGCGCTACGTCGACTGGAATCGACCGCCGCGTTTCGTCCGAGACGTCTCGCTCGACGGCATTCAGCGTGTCGTCGTGGCGAATGGCGGATATCGAGACTCGCCGAGAGCCTCGGAGCTCGAGCTTCCGAATCTACCGTTGCAATCGTTTCCCATATGGAACGCGATCGTGACGGTCGTCGATCGACGGCTCTTCACTGTGCGCGAGCGGCCCCCGCGAAATCCTGGGCGGCAGAATCGTCCGTACTTCATTCCGCTCGTCATCCGCGCCGAGGCGGTCCCCGGAGGGGTCCGGCTCGAAGCGCGCGAAGTCCACCCGCTGCTCCGCGTCAACGTGCTGCTCGGTGTTGCGTGCGCCGTCGCGGACGTGGTGACCTCGATGGTCGCGCTCCGTTGGTGCGTTCCTGTCCCGATGACGACGCTCCTCTGGGCGTCGATGACGGCAATACCGCTGATGGCTCGCGCAGTTCCGCCCCGCGACCGAGACGCGATGGTCGAGGAAGTACTCGATGTCGTCGGTGCGCTGATCAGGGAGCACGCGTCGCGTGAATAGCGCTGCTCACGCGCGGAGGATCGACGCGATCTTCGCGATCGCGCGCTCGTCTTCGATCATCCACCGGTGCAGCGCCACGTTCATCGCGGTCTCGCTGCGCGCGCCGCGCAGGCGGCTCGACGTCGCGGGGACGATCATCAGGTCGAACGGCGTGTAGAGCACGTGCACCTCGACATCGCCCCACGGGTCGGTGTCGGACTCGAGCTGCGCGAGGAACGCGCTCCCCGGGCGCATGTCGCGCGTTCCCGCGAACGGCAGCGCGAACGCCGTCGCGGTGCCGCGGTGCGGCCCGGAGATCGACACGAAGCGGCGGACGCGCGACTTGCCTCCGAGACGCTGCACGTACGTGCGCGTCACGAGCGCGCCCATGCTGAAGCCGACCACGTCGACGCGATCATGGCCGTGCGCGCGCGCCAGCTGCTCGGCGCCCGCCGCGACCTGATCCGCGAGCGCGAGGATCGGCGCGCGACCGTCGTTCGGAACGAGGTCCATCGCGCGCACCGGGCCGACGCCGCGCCGCTCGAGCCCACGCTGCAGCACGTCGAGATCCGCCGCGCGATCCCAGATGCCATGGACCAGGAGGACGGGAACGGCGCTCATGCGCGTCAGAACACGTAGCGGATGTACGCTGCTCCCTGGACGCCGATCGCCATCTCGCCGTCGAAGCCGTCGAGCGAGGGCGCGCCGCGCACGCCGCCGTGCACGCCGATCGAGTAGTGGCGGCTGTGGAAATGCGCGTCGAAGCCGAGGTCCGCGCCCCACGCGAAGCCGACGCTCGTGGCGTCCTGCAGCCCGTAGAGCACGAGCACGTCGTTGGTCGCGATGATCATGCCCGCCTGGCCCTCGAGCCACATCGCGAACTCCGCGGTCGGGTTGATCTGCAGCTTCACCGCGCCGAGCGCGGAGAAGAGCTCGAACACCGTGGTGTCGGGCGGCGCGGGCGCGGCGGTCTCGTGGATCGAGAGGTCGGCGATCGCGCGCACGAAGAGCCAGTCGAAGAGCTCGTAGCCGAAGCCGATCGCCGCGAACGGCCCGGGGCTCGAGACGCGCCCGATGCCTCCGACGAAACCGCGCCCGCCGACCGACGCCTCGATGAAGAAGCCGTGCGCGTAGAGGTCGCGCGTGATCTGGATCGCCTCGGGCGGCAGTCGCTCGACGTCGAGGCGCGTGGCATCGGGCTCCTCGACCGTCGCGCCGGTCCCCTCGGGCTCCGCGGTCGTCGAGGACGGCTGCGTCGTCTGCGCGCCGGCGATCGATGGAACGACGAGCAGCGAGAGCATCGACGACGCGAGGAACGCAGCGGTGGTGCGTCGCACGCCGCGAGCGTATCCAGCCCGCGGCGAAGGGGTCAACCGCGTGCGCGCGGATAGAGCCCGAAGAGCGCGCGGCGTCGCACCGTGACGGCCTTCTTCGCGATCTCCGCGTTCGATCCGCCCGCGAAGCGCGCGTCGAGGACCCACGGGTCGTCGCCGTCGAGCACCCACACGATCGCGTCCCGCGCGGCGTCGTGCCGCACGTCGTCGATGTCCTCCCAGCGCACGAAGCGACGCGCTTCGCCGTGCGCGAAGAGCACTCCGTCGACGCGCAGCGCGAGGTAGCTCTCCTCGCTGAGGACCCGCCGCAGCCCGAGGATCGCGACGAGCCCGCAGCCGACGACCAATGCGAACCCGAGCGCGGCCCAGAGGAACGTGGTCGGCGCGACGCTGCTCTCGGGCCACAGGATGGGATACCGCGCGGGCGAGCGCGTCGCGTAGCGCACGGCGTGCGGCGCGGTCATCACGAGCCGCGCGATCGAGAACGATCCCGCGACCATCCCGGTCGCGCCGATCGCGAGCAGCTTCGCGATGCGGCGCGTCGCATCGACGCGGAACCACTCGATGATCGGCGCCGCGGGGATCCCCAGCGGATCCTCGGGATCGGTGCGCTCGCGGGCATCGGCGATCGTCACGGGGCCAGAGCATGGGCGCGGATCGACCGCGCTTCCAGAGCCGAATCGTCAGCGCTCGGCGCGGGGCGCGCCGCGTCGCGCGCGCTCGAGCGAGACGTCGAGCTGGTGCGGACCGTCGGCGATCACGTCGACCTGGCGCGCGCGATATCCGCGCGCGCTCACCTCGAGACGATGCGAGAGCCCGTCGAACGGCACGTCGAACACGGGCCCTTCGATCGGCGCGCCGTCCCACGTGAAGCGCGCGCTCTCCGGGGCGCCCGTGAGCGTGATGCGCACGTGCTCCACGCGTCGCTCGACCGGCTCTTCCGCGGGCGTCGGCGTGTGCGCGATGACGCCGATGCGGCTCTGCTCCTCGGCGCGTCGCTGCTCGAGCCGGAGGCGGTGGAAGTAGAGCATCGTGCCGATCCCCGCGACGAGCAGCACCACGGGCACCAAGCGCAGCGCGCGCCACAGCGGGCTGCGGCCGCGCACGAAGTGCTCGGGCTTCACGACCTGGTCGGGCGGCGGCGTGAAGATCTTCGCGTGCACCTCTTCGGGCGGAGGATCGAACGCGAGGGGATCGGCGATCAGATCGAGCAGCGTCTTGCGCACGACCGCTGCGCTGTTCGGGCGCTCGGTCGGGAGCTTCGCGAGCAGCGCGTCGACGAGATCGTCGAGCGCGCGCGGAACGTAGAGCCCGGAGGGCGCGGAGTCGCGCAGGCGCGGCGCGGGCGTGCGCAGGTGATGGCCCATCAGGATCACCGGCTCGCGCTCGGCGAACACCGGACGGCCCGCGATCATCTCGAAGAGGATCGCGCCGAGCGCATAGAGATCCGCGGCCGGGCCCACCGGAAGACGCGCGACGGCCTCGGGGCTCATGTAGCGCGGCGTGCCGAGCATCTGCCCGACCTCGGTGAGGCCCGCGTCGCTCTGCCGCTGCTGGGCGCCGCCGGTCTGGCCGCTGCGATCGACGATCCGCGCGATGCCGAAGTCGAGCACCTTGAGCTTGCCCGCGCCGGGGAAGAACGCTTCGGTGAGGAGCACGTTGTCGGGCTTGAGGTCGCGGTGCACGACGCCCGCTTCGTGCGCGGCCTCGAGCGCGCCGAGCACCTCGATCGCGATGCGCACCGCTTCGCGCGGTGGGAGCGATCCGTCGCGGCGCATGCGCTGGAGCAGGCTCTCACCCGAGAGCAGCTCCATCACCATGAAGAGCGTGGCGTCCTCGTCCTGCCCGAAGTCGTGCACCATCACGACGTTCGGGTGGTGCACCGCGCTCGCGGCGCGCGCCTCGCGCTGGAACCTCGCGGCCATCGCGGCATCGCCCGCGAAGTCGGCGCGCACGACCTTGAGCGCGACGCGCCGCTGGATCGCGACCTGCGTCGCTTCGTACACGGCGCCCATTCCGCCGACGCCGATCAGCCGCTCGATGCGATAGCGACCCGCGACGACGATGCCCGGGCGCAGTGGCGCGGCCTGCTGGACGTCCATCCGCGACGGCCGGCGCACCGCGCGCGACTCCGAGCCGGGCTTCGCGCCGGCGTTCTCGACCGCACCCGCGTCCATCACGCCGGTCGACGTGCCGGTGCGCGGGTGAAGCGCTCTCGCTTCATCGATCGGACGCGTGGGGCGATCGCGCTCGGCCATGAGCCCAGCGCGCGAGCGTAGCACGCACTCCCGCGGCGGGTTTCGTCGTTTCTTCGTGGCCGCAGTGCGTCAAACGTGTCGCATCGCGGGCGCGCGGAGGTACGTGAGCGCGCGCCACAGCCACTCGAACGGGCCGTGCTGGAACCGCCGGAGCCACAGCATCGCGATGCTCGCCTCGAAGGCGTAGACCGCGAGCGCGAGGAGCACGCCCGCGGCGGGCCCGAGCGCGCCGTACATCGCGAGCCCGTAGCCGTAGAAGAACAGCGTGAAGCAGAGGGTCTGCACCAGATAGCAGGTGAGCGACGTGCGCCCGACCGCGGCGAACGGCGCGAGCCAGCGCGCGCTCGGATCGCGCAGCGCGAGCCACAGGAACCCGAGCGCGTAGCCGATCGCCATCACGTCGCCCGACGCGAGATAGAGCACCGGCGAGACGAGCATCACCGCGACGCCGAGCCCGATCCCGAGCGCGATCGCGACGAGCGCGAGCACGCCGATGCGCGCGCGGTGCTCGTGGAGCCGCGTGTGGATCCCGCTGCGCTCGATGGCGAGCCCCAGGGTCGCCATCGCGAGCACGTTCGCGCGGTAGCTGAGGTTGTAGGTCGCGAAGTACGACAGCATCTCGTTCCATCGATGCTGCGAGATCGAGACGAACGTGCCGTCGTGATAGACGCGCATCTCGCGCTCGACGTACGCGGCCTGCTCGGCGAGCGACGCGGCGTCGTCGGCCTCGAACATCCACGTGTCGAACTGGATCGAGAGGCCCTGCGCGAGCGCGAAGTAGACGAACGCCAGCGCGAAGAGCGCGCGCGGTCCGAGCCGCGCCATCAGCGCGAGCACGATCCCGGCGAACGCGTAGTTGAGCAGCACGTCGCCCCACCACCCGAACGTCGCGTGCAGCACACCGAAGATCAGCAGCGCGACGATCCGGCGCGCGTAGATCGCCGCGCCGCGATCGAGCAGGAGCCCGGTGCCGAAGCCGAACAGCGCGCTGAAGATCGGATAGAAGCGCCCCTCGCAGAGCCCCTCGACGGCGAACGCCGCGACGCGATCGATCGGCGCGAGCGCATCGGGATCGCGCAGCAGCGAGAGCAGCGACTCGCGGAACCCGATCCACGGCACGTTCACCAGCGCGATGCCGACCAGCGCCCAGCCTCGGAGCGCGTCGATGGGGCGCTGGCGCGCGCCGGGCTCGGTCGGCGCGCTCACCGCGTGCGACGACGCGGCGTCGTCGTGGTGGCCGCCGCGCCCGGCACGGTGATCTCGATCTCCGCGGAGCCGACGTTGCCGCCTGCGTCGGTCGCGCGCACCGCGACGATGTGCGAGCCGGGCGCGAGCGACGAGAGGTCGAGCTCGAAGCGCTCGTCGCGGGTGTCGAGCAGATCGTCGACCGGGAAGAAGACGAGCCACTCACCGCCGTCGACCGCGTGCTCGAGGCGCGCGATGGGACCCACGGTGTCCACCGCGCGACCGGTCACGCGCGCGCCGTTCGCGCCGAGCGGCTCGATCACGGGCGCGTGGTTGTCGACGAGGATCGGCTCCGACTCGAACGTCGAGCGCAGCGCGAGCGACGCCGGGTTGCCGAGCTCGTCGCTCGCCTCGACCTGGATCACGTACCAGCCGTCGGGCACCGCGCTCGTGTTCCACGTGTACTCGGTCGCGCTCAGCGTCTCGTGCTCGCGGAGGATGTCGCGCCACGTGCGCTGGCTCTCCTCGCGATAGCGCAGTCGATAGCGGATGCGATCGGAGTCCGGGTTGTCGACGCGCCACGTGAGCCCGACGTTCGGCGACGGCGACGGGAGCGCGTCGAGGTCGCGCACCGCGGGGACGGTCGGCGCGCTCGACGTGCCCTCGGTCGTGCTCGACGCGCCGCGCTTCGTGCGCGCCTTCGTGCCGACGTCGGTCACGACCGGGCGCTGGTTCTGCGGGAGGTAATACGCGGTCACCGCACGCAGCGTCGCGCTCGGATCGTTGCCGAAGATCGCGCGGATCTGCAGGAATCGCGCGGCCGGGCTGCGGATCGGGCCCGGCGCGGAGAGGCTCGAGCTCCACTCGCTCCACGACGCGTCGGGGCGCTCGGTGTTGCCGCTGCGCGTCTGGAATTCGATCGGTCCACGGCCGCGCCACGTGAGCTGGCCCCAGCGCGCGGGGAAGTCCGCGTCGAGCACCTTGCTCTGCCAGATCGCCTGCTGCGGCCGCTCGGCGAGCACGCGGTACACGGCCGCGCCGTCGCCGGTCGTGAGATACGGCTGCGCCCCGAGCAGATCGAGCGAGAGCACCTGTCGCTCGTCGACGTCGACCCACACCGCGCTCGTGCGATCGGGCGCGATGCGCACGACGCGCCCGTCGTGTCCGATCGCCGCGAAGACGGTGCCGTCGTCCGCGATCTGCAGCTGCGTGACGTGGCCCTCTTCCTGGCCCCAGACGCGCTCGGCGCGACCATCGGTGCCGACCGTCCACACGCGCGCCTTGCCGGGGCGCGGGCGCGATGCGCGCGCGCTCGTCGCGCTGTGCTTCGTCGCACCGCCCGACGACACCGCGGGCGCTTCGGGGAACTCGTTCGCCGCGACCGCGAGACGCCCCGCGCGCCACGAGAGCGACGTGATCTCGTTGCCCGGGAAGTCGTGCACGACCTCGACGCGACCGGGCGCGGTGCTGCGCACGACGATCGCATCGTCGCTCGTCCCCGCGTAGAGCGCGCCATCGTCGGCGAGCGCGAGGCTCATCACGTGCGTCGCGCTCGAGTCCCACCACGTCTGCACGGACCCATCGGGCGCGATCGCGTAGATGCGTCCCTCGGGCCCCGTCGCCGCGAAGAGCACGCGACGGCGCGCGTCCCACACGAGGCTCCACACGTGCTCGGTCGCGTCGGGCCGCGCGAGCTCGCGCACCGCGCCGCTCGCGTCGATCGCGTAGATGCGCCCCTCGGGGAGCGTGCCCGCATAGACGACGCCGCCGTCACCGATCGCGAGCGCGCTCACGAGCAGCTGACCCGTCTGCGCGAACTGCTCGACCGCGTCGCCGCGCATCCGGAACACCCGCCCGTCGTTGCCGGTGCCGAGATACACGGTGCCGTCGGCGGCGCGCGCCGAGGACCACACGAGCGCGACGTCGTCGGGCAGACCGAGCCGGCGCAGCTCGAGCCCGGGCGTCACACGCCCGTCGGAGTACACCGCGGTGCGTTGCAGCTCACCGGCCGCGAGCGACGTCGCGTCGTCGAGATCGAACGAGCGTGTCGCCACCGCGCCCGCGCTCGAGGCGCCGAGCCCGACCACGATGCTCGACGACACGAGAGAGAGAGCGGTGAGGAGGAGGACGCGGGCTCGGGTCTTCATTCGTGTCGTTCGTTCTTCAGTCCGCCGCGCGCGCGACGCGACGCACGCTCAGCTCCACCCGTGCTCCACCGCTCAGCACGACATCCATCGGGACCTCGGCGCGCCGATGCGTGACGAACGCACGCGCGCGATCCGAGTCGCCCGCCTGCTGCAGCGCATCGAGCGCCGAGCCCGGCAGCGAGCGCACCACGTGGCCCGCCATGCGCAATCCGCGCGAGCCCGGCAGCCGCGTCGAGACGACGAGCGACGTGCGCGGGTAGCGCTCGCGCACCGCGTCGATCGCGTGATCGAGCGTGCGCGGCTCGGGCCGCTCGAGCTCCACCTCGGAGCCCGGCTGCACCATGACCGAGATGCTCTGCCCGGCCGCGCTCTCCGGCACGTCGACCGGCACCATGCGCACTTCCTCGGGCATGCCGTAGCGCCGCAGCACCACGCGCACGTTCACGCGCTCGCCGGGATCGACCTCGGTGCTCGCGACCGACGCGTCGACGATCTCCGCAGTCTCGTGCGCGAAGCGCATCGCGAGCTCGATCTCGATGCGCGTCGGGCGCGTGACGACGAACGGGTTCACGAACGCGAGCTCGACGAGATCGAAGCCTCGCAGCTGCTGCAGCGCGCTCGACGACGCGGGACCGGTCGCCGCGAAGCCGGTGTCGTGCACCTCGACCGGCGCGCCGCGCCCGTCGATCCACACGCGGCTCGTCGCATCGAACATCACGTCGGCGTGATCGGCCGCGACCGACTTCACCGCGTTCGTGATGCTCGTGAAGACGAGCAGCGGCGTGAGCGCGCGGTGCGACGCGACCTCGAAATTCCACTCGCTGCGCTGTGCGTCGGGCACGCCGGTCAAGCGCAGGCGCACCGGGATCATCGCGGGCTGCAGCTGCTGATCGACGACGATCGTCGCCTGTCGATCCTGCACGAGCGCGCCGACCGGCGCGACGGGCTCGGCGATCTTGAACGAGCGCTGGAAGCTCGCGAGGATGTGCAGCACGCGCGCGACCGCCGTGGGCAGTCCGGTCTCGCCCGCCTCGAGCATCGGGTGCCCGAACGCGACGAGGCGATCCCCCTGCACGTGGGTGACGGTGCCGACGACGTTCGACGCGATGTCGCCGCGCGCGAGCGTGACCGCGAGCCCGCCGCCGTCGACGAAGCGCGCCGGCGGACCGCTCGTGGTCGCCGCCCTCGCCCCGCCGCCGCCCGCCTGCAGCACGTCGAGCCCGAACGGCGCGAGGTGCTCGCTGAGCATCGCGACCACCGAGGGCTCGAGCCCGCCGACGAGCAGCGGCGTCGACGCGGGGATCATCGACGCCCCGCTGGTGCCGGCGGTGCGCGGGATCGCGAGACGGCGCGACTGCTCTTCGAGCGCCGCGAGCGCGCCGCGCGGCTCGGTGCCGAGATAGGGTCGTGCGCCGCGGAGCTCGGGACGGCGCGCCGGACGCGCGCCGCTCGTCGCCGGCATCGGCACCGCGCCGGGGAACGAGTCGGGGCGCACCGGCCGATCGATCTCGGCGAGCATGCTGCGGATCGGCGTGACGCCGGCGACGGGCTGGCGCCCGTAGGGCCATCCGTACGCGTACGCACCGACGAGCCGATCCTCGAGGTAGATCGGGCTGCCGCTCATCCCGCCGACGGTCGGCGCCTCTTCGAGGATCGGATGGATCGTGCGGACGAGGATGAGGTCCTGATCGGGCCGGAAGTCGTGCAGGACGTCGATGACCTCGACCTCGAAGCGCTCCGGCTGCGTGCCGCGGAACACGGTGAGCCCGTACCCGCGCATGCCCGGGCGCACCTCCGAGACCTCCATGATCGCCGCGCCCGCACCGCGCAGCTGACCGATCGCGATCGGCGCGTCGGACAGCACCGTGGCCGCGCAGACGAGCGCGAGCGCAGTGAAGAGGACCGTCAGGGCGCGGCGCAACGACACTGCACGCGCGGGGCGAAGCGAGGAGGCTCCCACGTCGCGCCGACTGTAACAGAGCGTCGCGAGCGAAGCTCGCAGCGCCCCGGTCGTTCAGCGAGTCCGCGAGCGCGAAAACGCAGTGAGCCCCGCGCCTCTCGGCGGCGGGGCTCGCGTCATCGCATCGTGTGTATCACTCGGCGGGGGCGAGCTCGCCGTCGCCGCCGTCGACCAGCTCTTCCACCAGCTCCGCGCCCGCGCTCGTCAGCCGCTGCAGCAGCTCGAACAGGACCTCGACGCGGAACGGCTTGATCAACATCAGCGCCGCGCCCGCGACCTTCGCGGCGAGCCGCAGGTCGTGGCTCTCCTCGCTGCTCATCAGCACGACCGGGATGCCGGGGTGCTCCTGGCGGATGCGTCGCGCGACCTCGAGCCCGCTGATGCCGGGCAGCCCCTGATCGATCAGCACGAGGTCCGCAGGCCACTGCGCGATCACCGCGAGCGCGGCCTCGCCGGAGCTGGTGCCCACGACGCGCGCGCCGTGCACCGTCAGCATCCTCGCGAGGCGCCATTGGGTGTCGGGGTCGTCCTCGACCACCAGGACGCCGCTCTCGCGCGGCATTTTGGCGACCACCTCGGCCGTGACGGCCTCGTCCGCGACCAACCTGTCCGCGACCGACGGAGCGGTCACGACGTCTTCGGGTGCTTCGAGCTGGAGATCGATCTCGCGCGTGTCGGCCATCGTTCGGGTCTCTTCCGGAGAGAACGGCTGGGTTCGCCGGAAAAAGGATGCAGCTCTCGAGGAACGGTGCAGCTCTCGAGGAACGCTGCGGAGAACGTCTCGGGTCGACCGACCCCCTCCTCCTCCTCCCCCCTGGAGAAGGCGCCGTGTGCGTGGTGGAAAGCCACGGGAATCACGGCTTCGGAGGCCTGTCGGCCTGGCCCAATAACGCTGAGTGGAGCCGAGTATGCGAGGCCCAGGGCCGAGCCGCAACGCATATGGGGCCGCGTCCCCGGAACGCAACGCGTCGTTGCCCGCGTCGTCACGCGCAAGCTAATCTCGCGCCCGTGCGACCGCCCCCCCTTCCCCATCAGACGAACGTCCTCCGCGCCGCGCTCGAGCGCGTCGCCGGGTGGAGTGAGATCGAGGGCGCGCGCACGCCCGTCGTGGTGTTCGATCTCGACGCGACCCTCTACGACAACCGCCCGCGAACGCTCGAGATCCTGATGGAGTATCGAGAAGAGGTCGTCGAGTCGGAGCCCGAGGTCGCCGACGCGCTCGCGACCCTGTCGAGCGAGCGCATCGAGTATCTGTTGAGCGACACCCTGCGCGGCTGCGGCATCACCGCGGCGAGCGTCGTCGCCGACGTCACGCGGTACTGGCACGACCGCTTCTTCACCGACGACTACCTGCAGCACGACACGCCCCTCGACGGGGCGGCCGAGTACGTGCGCGCCTGCCACGAGGCGGGGGGCATCATCGTCTACCTCACCGGGCGCGACATCCCCGGGATGTTCCTCGGGACGGTGGCGAGCCTGCGCGACTCGGGCTTTCCGATCGGCATCGCGGGGACCGAGCTGGTGCTCAAGCCCGACGCGAACCTGCCCGACGAGGCGTTCAAGCGCGGCGCGCTGCCCACGCTCGACCGGCTGGGCGACCTGGTCGCGTTCTTCGACAACGAGCCGGCGAACTGCAACCTCGCGAAGGCGATGTACCCCGACTGCACGGTGGTGCTGCTCGAGACGCAGAAGGTGCCGTACGCGCCGGATCCCGCGCCCGACGTCGAGTTCGTGAGCGACTTCCGCATCGGCTAGCGCGCGCGTCGGATCCACGCTGGGGTCTCGTCCGGCTGGTGGCGCGCGAGCGCGTGACGGTCGTGCCGTGCGACGAGATGCCGCATTACCTCGGCTCGGAGCGCGTCGTACCAAGCGCGCATGCACGACCGCTTCCTTCGTCCACGGCTCCTCTCCGCGCTCCTCGTCACGATCACCACCGCAGCGTGCGGCGACGACGCGCCCGCGGATCGCAACGCGTGCGACTTCGTCTCCGAGGCCTGTCACGACGTCGCGCCCGGTGACCCGGCGATCGCCGAGTGCGACGAGCTCGGGCACGCGGGCGTCGTCACCGCGTGCGAGGCGCGCCTCGCGTCGTGC
This sequence comes from Sandaracinus amylolyticus, assembly GCF_000737325.1. Lineage (NCBI taxonomy): Bacteria > Pseudomonadati > Myxococcota > Polyangiales > Sandaracinaceae > Sandaracinus > Sandaracinus amylolyticus. Next base: position 2,310,697 of record NZ_CP011125.1, on the reverse strand, counting down.
CTCGCGCTCTGCGCGCCGCAGACCGACGCCGGCTCGGGCGATGCGGGCGCTCCGACCGACGCGTACGTGCCGAGCGATGCGGGGCCTCGGGACGTCGTCGTGCGCTTCGTCCCGCGCGTGGGCAGCGAGGCGTTCGACTGCGAGTCGACGTACACGATGGGCTCGCCCGCGGTGCTCGCGAGCCCCGTCGACTTCCGCTTCTACGTGCACGACGTGCGGCTCGTCGACGCGCGCGGCGAGGAGGTCGCGCTCGCGATGTCCGAGGACGACTTCCAGCACATGGGCGTCGCGCTGATCGACTTCGAGGACGCGACCGGCACGTGTGACAGCGGCGACGCCGAGACGCGCGACACGATCCGCGGCACCGTGCCCGCGGGCGACTACGTCGGCCTCCGCTTCCGCATCGGCGTGCCGTTCGCGCTGAACCACGCCGACCTCACGTCGCTCCCTTCGCCGCTGAACCGCACGAGCCTCTTCTGGAGCTGGCGCGGCGGGCACCTCTTCTTCTCGGGCGTGACGCGCACGGCCGGGGACGCACCGAACACGCACTTCACGCACGTCGGCTCGACGATGTGCAGCGGCGATCCCGCGATGGGCATGCCGGTGACGGGCTGCGCGCGGCCCAACCGTCCGAGCATCGACCTCGACGGATTCGATCCCGAGAGCGACGCGATCATCGTCGATCTCGCGGAGGTGAAGGCGGACGTCGACGTCGCGACCGGCGCCGGCTGCCACTCGTTCACCGACGCGTGCGCGTTCCCGTTCGACGCGCTCGGGCTGAACTGGTCGACGGGCAGCGAGACGCCGAGCACGCAGACCGTCTTCCGCGTGGAGTGAGCCGATGCGACGCACGAGCGCATCGAGGTGGGCGATCGTGATGTGCTGCGCGCTCGGCGCGTGTCAGCCGTCGCGCGGGACGGTCGACGCGTCGCACGGGCATCACGACCACGATCACGGCGAGATCCCCGTCGAGCCGCTCGATGGCGGTCCCGAGATCGACGCGGCCGCGATCGACGCGGGCCCGCAGGGCTGGGTCTGGCGCTTGCCGCGCGGGCTGCCGGTCCCGCGGGTGCCCGAGGACAATCCGATGTCGGCCTCGAAGGTCGAGCTCGGGCGGCACCTCTTCTACGACACGCGCCTGAGCGGGAACCGGACGCAGTCGTGCGCGTCGTGCCACGAGCAGGCGCGCGCCTTCACCGACGGGCGCGCGTTCTCGATCGGCTCGACCGGAGAGCGCACGCCGCGCAGCTCGATGACGCTCGCGAACGTCGCGTACGCGACGACGCTGACGTGGGCGAACCCGCTCTTGCTGGAGCTCGAGGCGCAGGCGCTCGTGCCGCTCTTCGGGCGCGAGCCCGTCGAGCTCGGGCTCGCGGGGATGGAGCGCGAGCTGCTCGAGCGGCTGCGCGCGGAGGCGCGCTATCGGGAGCTCTTCCCGCTCGCGTTCCCCGACGAGTCGGACCCGTTCACCGTCGCGAACGTCACGCGCGCGCTCGCGGCCTTCCAGCGCACGCTCGTCTCGGGTCGCTCGGCGTACGATCGCTTCCTCTACGGCGGCGAGCCCGACGCGCTCTCCGAGAGCGCGCGGCGCGGGCTGGCGCTGTTCAGCTCGGAGCGCCTCGAGTGCTTCCACTGCCACCAGGGCTTCAACTTCGCCGACGCGGTGATGTGGGAAGGCAGCGGCTCGCGCGAGGTCCGCTTCCACAACACGGGGCTCTACAACGTCGGCGGGACCGGCGCGTACCCCGAGGGCGGCACCGGCGTGCACGAGATCAGCGGGCGCGCCGACGACATGGGCCGCTTCCGCGCGCCGACGCTGCGCAACATCGCGGTGACCGCGCCGTACATGCACGACGGGAGCATCGCGACGCTCGACGAGGTGATCGATCACTACGCCGCGGGCGGGCGCACCATCGCGGAGGGTCCGTACGCGGGCGTGGGGAGCGCGAGCCCGCTCAAGAGCGGGCTCGTCGTCGGGTTCGAGCTCACGCCCGACGAGCGCCGTGATCTGATCGCGTTCCTCGAGAGCCTGACCGACGAGTCGTTCCTCACGGACCCCGCGCTCGCGGATCCGTGGTCGACGTCGCGCGGCGAGTGAGGTCGATCGATTCTCGAATCGATCGCTGGGTGTCGGCGACCCCCGAGGTCGATTTCAGAATCGATCGTTGGGTCTCAGCGACCCCGGATATCGATTTCAGAATCGATCGTTGGGTCTCAGCGACCCCGGACATCGATTTCAGAATCGATCGTTGGGTCTCAGCGACCCCACACGTCGATTCTGGAATCGGCGCCGGCGTGAGCGAGACAGGCGCGCCGATTTCCAGATCGGGACGCGTGTCTCGGACACGTCTGGGCGGGCTCCAGGGTCGACGCGGGAGCCCACGAGGCGTGCTCGCGATCGTCCCGGGCACGTCGCGCGATCCAGGCGCGGCTCGTCGGGGAAAGCTCGTGATCAGCGGAACTCGCTGAGGTGCGTGATGTACCAGCGGTCGTCCCACGCGATCATCGTGCGCACCTCGATGCGGCGCTCTTCGTCGCCCACGCGATAGACGAGCCAGTTGTGGCGCTGCGCCCAGTACGGGAGGCGATTGGACTCCTCGCGCAGTCGGACCCACGCGCGACGGCGCGAGAATTCGAAGCGCACGAACTCCGCGCGTGACGCGTCGGCGCCGAGCTGCGCGTGCAGCTCGTGGATGTCGTCCTCGTACATCCGGAAGATGCGGTCGTAGAGCCCGTCGGGATCGGCGATGCCCTTGATCGCGCGGAACGCTTCGCGCGAGAGGAAGAAGTCGTGCGCGAGCGAGGGCTGGTCCTGCGCGATCGCCTGCACCAAGCGGCGCGCCCGCTCGTCGACGTCGCCCGGCCCCGGGCGCGGCGGAGGCTCGGTCAGCTCGGCGCGGTTGTGCTCGGGGATCGAGGTGTCCTGCGCGAGCGCGAACGTGGGGATCACGAGGAGCGCGCAGAGCGCGAGCACGAAGCGACGGGTCATGGCGCGCGGAACCTCCACCGTCGTGCTCGCTCGCGCAAGGGCCGTTGACGGCGCGGCCGCGCGCGGCAACCGTTCGGTGTGCACACGCATCGCTCTCCGCTCGCGCTCGTGCTGGTGCTCTCGGTCGCCTGCGCGAGCGGCGGCGGAGAGCGCACCGACTCCGGGGCCGGCGAGGAGGACGCGCCCGCGTCGAGCTCGATCGACGCGCCGATCGTCGAAGGCGAGCCGCGCGCCGATCATCGCCGTCCGAGCTGGACGTGGTCGGTGCCCGAGGGCGCGACCGCGTTCCGGCTGCGCATCGACGGCGGCCTCTGGGGCGACGTGCCGGTCGCGACGACGACCTACACGGCGATCACCGATCTCGTCGACGGCCGGCACACGTTCGAGGTGCAGGCGCGCGACGCGATGGGCGCGTACGGCCCGTCGGGCAGGTTCGAGACCGACGTCGCGGTGCGCGAGGGCGGCGGGTGGTGGCGCCAGGATCGCGCGATGGCGACGACGCCGTACGGCCACGTCGCCGCGATCTCGGCGCACAACGCGTACGAGGACGGGCTCGCGACCGCGGAGGAGAACCTCACGGCCACGCTCGCGCGCATGCACGCGGCGCAGGACGCGGGCGCGGATCTCGTCGAGCTCGATCTCGTCGACGGTGGAGAGCTCGTCCTGATCGATCACGACGACACCGGCGCGACCGCGCGCGCGTCGCTCGCCGACGTGCTCGACGACGCGGCGCTGCGCGAGGGCGACCAAGTGCTCTTCCTCGAGATCAAGGAGCGCACCGCGAGCGAGCCCTTCGTGCGCAGGTTGCTCGACGTGATCGCGGCCCAGCGCGCGGACTTCGCGCGCGCCGGGCGGCACGTGGTGGTGCGCGCGTTCCACTCGGTGCGCGCGCACCTCGACACGGCGCGCGCGCTGCTCGACTCCGACGAGTACGCGCTGCTGCGGCCCTACGTGCGGCTGAGCGTGTTGTTCGAGCGCAACGCGGCGACGGCCGAGCTCGTGAGCGCGGCGGCGAGCAGCGGGTACGACATGGTCGAGCTCGAGCACACGACGCGCGAGCTGATGACGCACGTGGTGCGGGCGCGCGCGCTCGGGCTCGGCGTGAACGTCTTCACCGTGCCGGTCGCGTTCGGCGAGGTGTTCGTGGCGAACGCGCGCGAGCGTGTCGACGCGATCACGGTGGACTATCCGGTCGCGTCGGCGCGCGCGGTCGTCGAGGACGACAACGCGCTCTTCTTCGTCGACGCGTCGCGCGCGAGCGATGCGAGCACCACGACGATCCCGTGGTACCGCGCCGACACGACGGAGCACGCGCTCGCGGTCGGCCGGGACGGCGCGCCGCTGCTGCGGATCGGGGCGTCGAGCGATCCGCTCGCGTTCGGGCACCTCGTGTTCGAGTCGAGCGCGACGCGCGCGGCGCCGCTCTACGACGCCGATGCGCGCGCGGGCGAGGGCGTGCTGCTCGCGACGGTGGTGCGCTTCGCCAGGACGACGATCGCCGATGGGACGACGACGAGCGTGATCGCGAAGAGCGACACCGGCGCGTGGGCGCTCGAGCTGTTCGACGCGGCGGGCGAGCCGGGCACCGTGCTGCGCTTCGGCGCGTACGTCGGCGGCGCGTACCAGTACGCGAGCGCGCCCGCGAGCGCGATCACGACGACGCGCGCGCACTTCGTCACGTGCGCGTACGACGGCGACGGCGGCGTGCGCATGTGGATCGACAACGACGACACCGCGGTGACGGTGGTGACCACGACCGGCGAGGTCGCGAACAACGACGTGCCCGCGACGCTCGGCGCCGATCCGCAGGCGGACGGCACGACGCGCTTCCACTTCGACGGCGCGATCCAGATGGCGATGCTGCAGGCGTGGGGCGCGCACTGAGCGCGCCGCGTGAACCGACTGGCGGTGCGCTCATGTGCCGTCGGTGCAGCCCTGGCTGAACTACCACCACCTCCTCTACTTCTGGACGATCGTCCGAGAGGGCGGGATCTCCGCCGCGAGCCGCAAGCTGCGCCTCGCGCAGCCGACGGTGAGCAGCCAGCTGCGCGCGCTCGAGGAGGCGCTCGGCGTGGAGCTCTTCCATCGCGAGCGCGGGCGGCTGGTGCTCACCGAGACGGGCGCCCACGTCTATCGCTACGCCGACGAGATCTTCACGCTCGGCCGCGAGCTGCAGGACTCGCTCGCCGGGAAGGCGGCGACGCGTGGACCGCGCCTCGTGGTCGGCGTCGCCGACGAGGTGCCGAAGCTGATCGTCCAGGTGCTGCTGCAGCCGGCGACGGAGCTGCCCGGTCCGGTGCGCTTGATCTGCTACGAGGACCGCCAGGATCGACTGCTCGCGGATCTCGCGACGCACTCGATCGACGTGGTCATCGCGGAGGCGCCGGTGCCCGCCGACGCGCCGGTGCGTGCGCACAGCCACCTGCTCGGCGAGTCCGAGATCGCGATCTTCGGCGCGGCTGCGCTCGCGAAGCGGCTCCGCCGAGACTTCCCTGGGTCGCTCGACGGCATGCCCTTGCTCGTGCCGATCGAGAACACGATCACGCGCGGCGTGCTCGCGACGTGGTTCGACGAGCACGAGGTGCGGCCGGTGATCCGCGCCGAGCTCCAGGACAGCGCGCTCCTCGGCGCGTTCGGACGCACCGGGCTCGGCGTGTTCGCCGCTCCGCTCGTGATCGCGCACGAGGTCTGCGCGCAGTACGACGTCGAGCGCGTCGGCACGCTCGAGGGCCTGCGGCAGCGCTACTACGCGCTCACGGTCGAGCGACGCATCCGTCACCCGGCGGTCCGCGCGCTCACGGAGAGCGCGCGCTCGAAGCTCTTCGCGCGGCGCGCCGAGCCATAGAGCGATGCTATGGCTGGCGCGCAGATCATCTGTTGGTCGGCGCGCGGCGCGAGACCCATGTCGGAGTGGTGCTCGCCCTGCCATGGACAAGAACGACGCGAACGTGCGGATCGGGATCTCCGGATCCTACGGAGGTATGAACCTGGGCGACGAGGCGATCCTCGCCGGCATCGTCTCGCAGCTGCGCGCGAGCGCTTCCGCGGAGATCACGGTGTTCACCCGGAACGTCGCGGACACGCTCGCGCGCCACGCGGTGGACCGCGCGGTGCCGGTGCGGCAGCTGACGCGGGCGGAGATCGTCCCCGAGATCCGCCGGCTCGACGTGCTCGTGCTCGGAGGCGGCGGGATCCTCTACGACCGCGACGCCGAGGCGTACCTGCGCGAGGTGTTCGTCGCGCACGAGCTCGGCGTGCCGGTGATGCTCTACGCGATCAGCGCGGGGCCGCTCGTCACCGCGTCGTCGATGCACGCCGTGAGGGCCGCGCTCGACCGCGTGCAGGCGATCACGGTGCGCGATCGGCTCGCGCTGCGCCTGCTCGAGGACGTCGGCGTGACGAGGCCGATCCACCTGACCGCCGATCCTGCGCTGCTGCTCGAGCCGGAGCCGCTGCCGCGTGACGCGCTCCTGGCCGAAGGCGTCGACTTCGATCGCCACCTCGTCGGCTTCTCGGTGCGCGAGCCCGGCCCGGCAGCGCCCGACATCGATCCCGACGAGTACTACGCGCTCCTGGCGAACGCGGCGGACTTCGTGGTGGAGCGATACGACGCGGACGTCGTGTTCGTCGCGATGGAGACGACCGACGTCACCCACAGCCACGGCGTGGTCGCGCACATGAAGAACGCCGAGCGCGCGGAGATCCTGCGCCGCCGCTACTCGCCGGGGCAGGTGCTCGATCTGCTCGGGCGCTTCGACTTCGCGATCGGCATGCGCCTGCACTTCCTGATCTTCGCGGCGCTCCGCGGCACGCCGTTCATGGCCCTGCCCTACGCGTCGAAGGTGAGCGGCCTGCTCGACGATCTCGGGATGGACGCCTCTCCGCTCGGCGAGACGGGGATCGGCCAGCTCCTCGCGCGGATCGATCGCTCGTGGGATCGCCGCGGCGAGATCCGCGGGACGATCGAAGAGCGCATCCGCGGGCTGCGCGCGCGCGCGATGCGCACGAACGAGCACCTCCTCGGGCTGCTGCAGCACGCGCCTGCGCGCACGACGCTCGACCAGATCGGGGTGGCGTGATGACGCTCGACGTGATCCGCACCGACGTCGCGATCATCGGCGGCGGGCTCGGCGCGTGCGCCGCGGCGCTCGCGGCAGCGAGCCTCGGCAAGCGCGTCGTGCTGACCGAGGCGACGCTCTGGCACGGCGGGCAGCTGACGAACCAGGCGGTCCCGCCCGACGAGCACCCGTGGATCGAGCAGATGGGCGCGACGGCGTCGTATCGGCGCCTGCGCGAGGAGATCCGCGCGTACTACCGATCGCACCTGCCGCTCACGCGCGCCGCGCGCGAGGACGCGCAGCTGAACCCGGGCAACGGCTGGGTCAGCCGGCTCTGCCACGACCCGCGCGTCGCGGTCGCCGCGCTGAACCAGATGCTCGCGCCGCACGCGCTCGGAGGTCGGCTCTTCGTGCTGCGGATGCACGAGCCGATCAGCGCGTGGACCGAGGGTGATCGCGTCGTGGGCGTGGTCGTGCGCGGGCTGCAGTCGGGGCGCGAGGTGCTGATCGAAGCGCCGTACTTCATCGACGCGACGCCGGAGGGCGAGCTGCTCGCGCTCGCGGGCGTGGAGCACGTGATCGGCGCGGAGTCGCGCGCCGAGACCGGCGAGCCGCACGCGCCCGAGCACGCCGATCCGCACGACCAGCAGGCGATCACGGTGTGCTTCGCGATGGAGCACCGCGCCGGCGAGCATCACGTGATCGAGCGCCCTCGCCAGTACGACGTGTGGCGCGCGCTGCGGCCCGAGGGATGGCCCGGCTCGCAGCTCTCGCTCACGACGGTGAGGCCGGAGACGCACGAGGTGCTCGAGCGCGGTCTCTTCGAGTCCGACGACGGCAAGCCGTGGTGGACGTTCCGGCGCATCCTCGATCACACGCGCTTCGAGCCGGGGTTCGCGGCGAGCGACGTGACGGTCGTGAACTGGCCGCAGAACGACTACTGGGTCGGGCCGATCTGCGGCGTCGACGCGGCCGAGCGCGCGCGCAACCTCGAGGCCGCGCGCGAGCTGAGCCTGAGCTGGCTCTACTGGCTGCAGACCGAGGCGCCGCGTCCCGACGGCGGCGTCGGCTATCCGGGCCTGCGCCTGCGCGGCGACGTGGTCGGCGGCACGGCGGACGGCCTCGCGCCCGCGCCGTACATCCGCGAGTCGCGGCGCATCCGCGCGGAGCTGACGGTCGTCGAGCACCACATCGCGCACCCGCTGCGTCCCGACGGGCCCGAGCGCTTCGCGGACTCGGTGGGCATCGGCTGCTACCGCATCGATCTGCACCCGAGCACGAGCGGGCGCGGCTATCTCGATCTCGGCTGCTGGCCGTTCCAGATCCCGCTCGGCGCGCTGATCCCGATCCGCGTCGAGAACCTCTTGCCCGGCGGGAAGAACCTCGGCGTGAGCCACATCGCGAACGGCGCGTACCGCGTGCACCCGGTGGAGTGGAGCGTCGGCGAGGCCGCGGGGACGCTCGCCGCGTTCTGCCTCGAGCGCGGCGTGTCTCCGCGCGCGGTGCGCAACACGCCCGCGCGCCTCGACGAGCTCCAGTCGCTGCTCGTGAGGCGCGGCGTGGAGCTCGCGTGGCCGACGCTCGCGCCGCTGTGAGCGCGGCTCAGCGCGGGGCTGCATCGAGCATGAACGCGATCGCGCGGAGGTACGTCGCCTCGTCGGGGAGCTGATGGCTCCCCGAGAACTCGAAGAGCTCGGCGGCGACGTGCGCGTCTCGCGCGCGCTCGAACGCGCGCCGGATCCCGTCCCGCCGCCGGCTCTCGTCCGCGGTGCCGATCACGAACGCGAGCCGAAGGTCGTCGCGAGGGCGAGACGTCGGGTCATGGTTCGGCGAACGTCTCACCGCGCGGCGGGATCGCGCAACGGGGCTCAGGGCAGGTGCGGACACGAGCGGCCCGCGTAGCAGCCGTGGGGGCAGCCGGGGATCCCGCACATGTAGCAACACAGCTCGCCGCGCGCGCAGGGGCTGAATTCGCTGCAGCCCTCGGTGCCGGGATCGCCGCGGAGGAGCGGCGTCGCGCGGAGCACGTCGTCGCGCGCGTCGAGCGCAGCGGCCGCGTCGCGCACGCGGAGGTGCGGTGGTGCCTCGACGTAGGTGCGCGGGTCGCGCGCGTCGTCGTCGATCGGCGTGAAGGGTCGGACGCCGCTGCCGACGCGCATCCCGGACGCGCGCGCGATGGCGACGACGTCCGCGCCTGCCGCGAGCTCGAGCGCGATCACGCCGCCCCACGAGTCGGGCTCGCGGAGCGACGGTCGTCGATCGCGCGGGAAGCGCACGACGATCGTCCGCCGCACGAGCCCGACGTAGCCGCCGCTCGCGCCGAGCCCCTGGTGGTGGAACGACGGGAAGTCGACGTTGTAGACGTGCTGCGACGCGGCCGAAGGCGGCGCGGCGTCGACGGGCTCGCGCCCGACGTCGAATGCGAGACAGAGGCGCAACATCGCGCCCGGCGCGAGCGTGTCGCCTTCGCGGAGCGCGCCGTTCGCGAGCGCGAGCGGCATCGTCCAGCTCGCGCTCAGGCCCATCACGGACGCGCGCTGGAGTCGCTCCACGTCGTACGCGGAGAGCGCGAGCGGGACGGTCGCGGCGTTCGTGATCGCGACGTCGAAGCGCACGACGTCGCCGGGTCGCGCGCGCACTTCACCGGTGCGCGCGTCGGCGCGATGCGAGGAGCGCACCCTGATGTGGAACGAGCTGCCGGGATGCTGGCTCTCGGTCTCGAAGCGCGCATCGTGCGGATCGGCGGAGCACGGCGTCGACGCGTGATCGACCAGCGTCGCGGAGCTCGGCGGCGTCGTGGTCGGAGGCGTCGTGATCGGAGGCGTCGTGATCGGAGGCGTCGTGATCGCGGGCTCGATCGCCGGCGTCGCGATCTCCGTCTCGGGCTCGGCCTCGGGCGCGGGCTCGGAGTCGACGACCACCGCCGCGCGCGGCGCGCTCGCGCAGCTCGCGAGCACCACCGAGAGCACCGCGAGCCCGATCCTCACGCGCGTCCTCGTCAGTGCCCGGCGGCAGCGCCCTTCGGGCGCGCGTTCCACACGCGCGTCGCGAGCGCGAGACCGAGCAGCGACACCGGGATCATCCAGATCGGCCACGCGATCCAGTTCGACGGGACCTCGTTCGCCGGCGCCTCGCTCGGCAGCGCGTGGCCGAGCGTCATGTACTGCACGCCCTGCCCCAGGTAGACGAGCCCGTCGATGATGCCGACGACGACGCCCACGTTCTTCTTGCCGCCGAAGTCCATGCTCGCGGCGCCCGAGAGCATGCCGTGCACGCCGATGATCGCGAGCATCATCACGACCACGACGCCGCTCAGCAGCGGCGTCGTCTCGAGCGAGAACGTCATCACGATCGCGCCGCCGAGCATCACGCCGTAGAGGATCGACGCGACCGGGCCGCGCCGCGAGCCGAACACGCGATCGCTGATCACGCCCGCGACGACACCGCCGAGGATGCCGGCGATGCACTGCATCATCCCCCAGTTGTCGGCGACGAAGTCGCCGCTGACGTGGGTCTGACGCGTGAAGAGCGCGTACCAGTCCATCAGCGCCGAGCGCAGGAACCCGCTGCAGAACTCGATCGCGGCGATGATCAGGATCACCGGCTGCGAGAGCATCATGCGGCCGACCTTGACCACGCCCGCGACGGTTCCGCGGATGCCCGGCGCCTGCGCCGCGTCGTCGCCCCACGTCGCGTCGCCGGTCTCGAAGTCGGCCTGGCCCGCCTGGCCCGGCGTGTCGCGCACGAGGAACCAGTCGATCACGAAGAACACGAGCAGCACCGAGGCGGGCACGAAGAAGACCCACTCGGTCGGCGCCGCGTCCGCGATGAACGCGCACCAGTCGAACGCGAAGTAGAGGCCGAGCGAGATCAGGATCCCGAAGATGCCGCCGAACGTGCCGCGCTCGCGCAGGTGGAACCACGCCGCGTTGACCTTGACGATCGAGACCGCGCCGAAGCTCTGGAAGTACATGTTCGCCGCGTAGAGCAGCATGAAGAGCTCGACGACGTGATCGCGCGTGCCGCTGAGGAGCAGGCCGCCCATCGCGAAGTTCGCGAGCGCGGCGCCGAGCGCGGCGAGGAGCATCGTCGCGCGCCCGCCGATGCGATCGGTGAGCGGCCCGTTGATCAGGAACGAGACGCCGTAGACGACGGTGCCCGCCGCTTTGATCGTGCCGAAGTCCTCGTTCGTGATCAGGTCACCGAGGTCGTTCTTCGCGGCCGCCAGGTTGTAGCGGGCCATGTAGAGGAACGCGTAGGTGAGCCCGAGCGGGAACCAGTTGAGGAAGCGGCGCGTCGTGAACGCCTTGCTGTGCCCGAGGTCGACCTTCGGGAGGCGCGCGACGACGATCGTGATGACCGCGAGGAGGATCGCGATCGGGAGGAGACGGCTGAGCCAGATCGGCATGATGGCGGTCCGCGACCGGTCCTTGTATCACGCCGGGCGCGGCCGCCTCACGGGGTTTCCGTGTGACGATCAGCGCACGCACACACCGTCGAGCTCGAAGCGCGGCGCGCCGCGCGTGCGCGCTTCGACGTACGTGACCTCGCAGAAGCCGCCGACGCCGGCGGGCCCGCTGCAGAGCGTGATGGTCGTCGGGTCCTCGAGGTCGTCGACGTAGAAGCCCCACGCCGCGTCGCGGCACGCGCTCGCGTCGGCGACGCGCGTCGCGGTGCGCGTGCTGTCGTCGGGATAGCGGAGCGTGATCGTGTCGGGCGCGTCGGCGCCGGGGGGCAGCATGCGCGTGCAGACCGTCGCGCGATCCTCGAGGTCCTGGACCATCGCGCGCGCCTGGCGCTCGACGTCCTCGCGGCCGCCGTTGACGATCGCGGAGTACCCGCCGCCCCCGTTCGCGATGTCGAAGATGCGCTCGATGTGATCGGGGGCGATCGCGGAGCCGATCACGCTCATCACGTGGACGCGCGCGGCGCCGCGGCGGCCATCGTCGAAGCCGGCCTCGGCGATGTCGGCGACCTCTTCCCAGGTCGCGTCGCATGCCTCGTCGGTGCCCGGTGACGCGTCCGTCACGAGGACGACGTGCGTCGAGCGCCAGCGCGACTCGGCCGCGCGATCACGCGCGATCGCGATCGCGCCCTCGAGCGCGGGACCGAGCGGGCTCTCACCGTCGAACGTGTGGAGCGCGAGCTCGTCGCGCATCGACTGTCCGCTCGCGCCGAACGCGACGTCGGCGCTCTCGTAGTCCGACGTCTCGCAGGACGCGACGATCGCCTCCGGGTCTGGCACGAAGCGCGGGAACACGGTGAGCGCGTGCTCGGCGTCGGCCCACGCATCGACGCCGTCGATCATCCCGTCGACCGCGCCCGCGTAGCGATCCGCACGGGTCTCCCACGAGTCGGTGGTGTCGACGACCCAGAGCACGTCGGCGGGCGCGGGATCGAGCTCGACCAAGGTGCACGGCGGCGGCTCGCTCGCGTCCTGCCCGCCCATCGCGGCATCGGTGGGCGGCGTCGTCGGACCACCGTCGATCACGATCGCACCGCGCGTCGGGTTGCACCCTGCGAGCGCCATCACGAGCACCACGATCGCGAGCCGAGCCTTCGAGCGTTCGTCCATCACGTCCCTCCGAGCGACGGGAACGTGAGGGTCTCGGCGCGTCTCCGCTTCCTACGTTCTCCCTAACGTTCCTTCAGATGTCGCTCTCGACGGGGACTTGGTCGCGGCGCTCGCGATCCGTCTCGCGAGCGCGGGGCGTCGTCGTCGGACCGTCGCCGATGAGCGCACGCACGCCGAGCGAGAGCGTCGGGCCGAACGCGATCTCGCCGAGGATCGGCAGCTGCGCCTGCACGACGATGCCGACGGCGTGCTCGATCTCGAGCTCGACGGCCATCCACGGGATCGCGGCGAGCTCGCCGAAGCGGATCGCCGCGTGGCCCTCGTCGACGACGCCGAATTCGACGTCGAACGACGTCGACGGCTGGTTGCGCAGCACGAGCCCCGCGGAGACGGCGAGGAAGTCGGTCGCCCAGTAGCCCGCGGCGAGACCGCCGTGGACGATCGGCATGAAGCTCTCGTGCTCCTCGCGCGCGGTCGTGCACGGACACGGCTCGATCGACGTGACGAGGAGCACCGACGGGAAGAAGCCGACGAGCACGCCGAGCTCGGCGCGCGTGAAGAAGGGCTCGTCCTCCGACGCGTATCCGAACGTGGCGATCGGGCCCGCGCCCCACGCGACGCGGCCCGGGCGCTCGAGCGTCGTCGGGTCGGACGCGATCGCGCCCTCGGGGATGCCGAGGAACCCCGCGGCGCGCACCGACACGAAGCGGTTGATGCGCACCGCGACCTGACCGTCGAGCTGGCCGCGGGTGAGCCAAGCGCCGCCGTCCTCCGACGCTGGGCGCGAGTGCGTCTCGATGAAGGTCGTGCCCGAGCCGCCGAGCATGACGTCGGCGCGCCCGTGCGAGGTCTGCGGGAGGCCCGCGCTCGGGGGCGTGAAGAGCGTCGACTGGCGGACGACGTGGGTCGTGCATCCGGACGCGACGAGCGCGACGAGGACGAGCGTGAAGCGAAGCATGCGTGCGACATGTGCGGGAAGCGTGCCTGCGGCACTCTCGCGCGGAAGCGCGGGCACGGCGTGAACCCCCGGCACGCTGCGCGTGCCGGAGTGTGCGCGCGTGATAGACGGTCGGGATGATCTGGCGAGCCCTCCTCGACCGCGCGCGTGGGCGCATCCGCATCGGTGAGGACCTCGCGTACCTCGTGCCCGACGCGGCGTACGCGGCGCGCATGCAGAAGCCCGATGCGCCGGTGTGGGGACCAGTCGAGATCGGCCCTTGCCGATGCGGGCGCGCGTTCGAGGAGCGCGTGATCACGTCGGCGTTGCCGAGCGACGACGCGGACGACGACGCGTGGGAGCGTGCACCGGTCGCGGTCGACGGATGGGTCTGCGAGCCGTGCGGCGTGCTGCGTTATCCGCGGCCGATGACGCCGGACCAGATCACCGCGCTCGGCCATCGCGGCGCGGCGCTCGCGCGCGAGGGACGTCCGCGCGAGGCGGAGTGGTGGTTCACCCGCATCACGTGGGACTGGCCCACCTGGGTGGCGGGATACCTCGATCTCGCGCAGGCGCTACGCGCGCGGGCAGCGCGTGAGCAGGACCCCGCGCGGGTGGCGAAGCTGCGAGAGAGCGCGCGCGAGGCGTACGTCGCGGCGTTCCGGGCCGCGTCCGGCGAGCCCCCCGAGGAAGCGGCGAGGATGACCGCCATCGCGCGGATCGCGCTCGCGGAGATCGCGGTCGAGGAGCGCGCGTTCGCGCGGGCGCGCGACGCGCTCGACGCCTGCCGCAACCTCGCGCTCGCTCCCGAGCAGCGCGCGCGCGTCGACGAGATCACCGCCTATCTCGACGAGGAGCGCCACGTGTTCGGCGACGCAGCGGCCATGCTGCGTCCGTACATGCGACTGCAGGGCGAGGCGCACCGTGCGATCGAGCCCGCCGCGCGATCGCGGATCGTGGCGGCGGTCGCGACGCTCGAGGCCTACGCGGCGGCGCACCCCGCGCACTGGCAGTCGAAGTGGATGGCCGCCAAGGGCAGCGCCGCCCTCGACGAGGCACGCGCGATCGAGCTCTGGCGAGCGGCGTGGCGCGCGCACCCCGACGTGGGGGACATCGTGCGCGAGCACGCCCTCGCGCTACTGGAGCGCGACCTCGTCGACGAGGCGCTCGCGGTGAACCGTGACGCGACGGCGCGCTTGCCGGCTGACTCGAAGCTCTGGTGCAACCGCGCAGTGTGCGAGGTGCTGGCCGGTGATCTGCGTGGTGCACGCGCCTCGGTCGCGGAGAGCCGTCGGCTCGATCCGGCCGACCCGATCGCGCGCGCGCTCGAGGCGCGGCTCGCGTCGCTCGGATCCGAGCGGCCCGCTGCCGCGCACGCTCGCGGAGCTCGAGGGGCGGCGTCGCTGATCGGCTCGCGCCGTCGCGGGCGACGCGAGAAGAAGCCGACCCGCGTTGCGCGGGCCGGCCTCTCCACGATCACTTCTTCGGCTTCGCCTGCATGTCGCCCGTGGGCTGCGGCGTGCGCGCCCTGCGCGCCTCCTCCTTCGCCGTCTTCTCGTTCTTCTTCTGCTGAGCGTTCCGGTTCTGCTGCTTCGGGGACTTGTCGCCCATCGATGATCTCCCCTCCCTGGCGCGCGGCGGACGGGACTGCCCACCACGCGCGTGAAGCTCTCAGGTCGGCGCGCTCGCGCGCGTGGCCTCGGGGCGTCGCTTCGTGAGCAGCGCGAGCACCGCGCGCGCGGCATCGGCGGACGAGGCCGGGTTCTGCCCGGTGATCAAGTGACGATCGACGCACACGTAGGGCTTCCACATCGGGCCCTTCGAGAAGCGCGCGCCCTTGTCCTGGAGCGCGTCCTCGAGGAGGAAGGGAACCACGTCGGTGAGCCCGACCGCGGCCTCCTCTTCGTTGGTGAACCCCGTGACCTCACGACCGCGCACCAGCGGCGTGCCGTCGGGCGCGCGCGCATCGCGCAGCGCGCCGGGCGCGTGGCACACGGCCGCGAGCGGACGGCCCGCGGCGAACGTCTTCTCGATCAGCTCGATCGACGCGGGGTCTTTCGCGAGATCCCACAGCGGGCCGTGTCCGCCCGGATAGAACACGGCGTCGTAGTCGGAGCCCGAGACGCTCGCGAGCTTCTTGGTCGTCGCGAGCGCGCGCTGCGCGGCCGGATCGTTGCGGAACCGGCGCGTGTGCTCGGTCTGTGCGTCGGGCGCGTCGCTCTTCGGATCGAGCGGAGGCTCGCCCCCTTGCGGCGACGCGAGATCGATCGTCGCGCCCGCGTCGCGGAACACGTAGTACGGCGCGGCGAGCTCCTCGAGCCAGAAGCCCGTCCGTCTCCCAGTGTTCCCGAGCGTGGCGTGCGACGTGAGCACCATGAGGACGCGCATGGCGGCGCAGATAACCCCTGATCCTGCTGCTCACACCGCCACGATCGGAGCGCGTCGCACGTTCGCCCAGGTCCCCGGAGGGCCGAGCCAGCCGCGACCTCAGACCGCTCCGAAGCGCGCCATCTCCACCGCGCAGTGCGCGGAGAACACGCGCACGTCGCGCGCGTGGTCGCGAGCGAGCGCGCGGAGGCGCTCCTGGTTCGCGCGGCGCGCCGCGTCGTCCGCGGAGTTCAGCTTCTGGAAGAGCGCGAGCCCGAGGGGCGCGCGCGGCGCCACGGGATCGATCTCGCGGTGGCTGAAGTACGCGTCGCCCGCGTGGAGCAGCCATCCGTCGCCGTCCTTCACCGCGACACCGCAGTGACCCTCGGTGTGTCCGACCAGCGGCACGAGGAGGATCTCCGCATCGAGCCCCGGGACGACGCGCACCGCCTCGAACCCGCGCCAGCGATCGCCGTCGACGGCGTAGCGCGTCCAGCGCGGGCCGTGCGCCCACTGCAGCGGCCGGTAGCCCGCGCGCCGCCTCGCGCCGAGCGCGGCGTCGTGCTCGTCGCCGAGCACGTGCACCTGCGCGTCCGGGAAGTCGCCGAGCCCGCCGACGTGATCGAGATCGAGATGCGTGGGGATGACGTGCCGCACGTCCTCGCGCCGGAAGCCGAGCCGCTCGACGTGCGCGAGCGCGGTCTCCTGCGGATCGAGGCGCGGCGTGTTGCGGCGCAGGAAGGTGCGGCCGAGGCGCGTGCGGGGATCGCGGAGATCGTGGGTGCCGAGCCCGGTGTCGACGAGCACGAGCCCGTCGCGATCGGTTTCGATCAACAGGCAGTGACAGACCAGTCGAGCGCGCGCGAAGAAGCTGCCTTCGCCCGTGACGAATCGTGCGCTCGCGGGGCAGAGCGTCCCGCAGTTCAGGTGGTGGACTCGCATGCTCGCGAGCTTGGGGCGCGGAGTCGCGGCGCCATTGGACGGAACGGCCACCTCGGTGGCGGGCGCGCACGAGACCGTCACCGCGACGTTGGATCCGACACGGTGCGTCGGTGTCAGGGTGCAGCGCATGACGAGCACGACGAACGACGCGGATCAGCTCCTCGCCCTCGCGAAGCTCGACGCGGTGCGCGCGATCGAGCACGTGCGCGCGTCCCTCCCCTGCATCTCCTCCGCGGGCGCGCGCTCGCTGCTGCGCGAAGCCGAGGACCTCTTCGGGCTGCTCGACGGAGTCGCGACCTGCACCAGCCTCGCCGAGCTCGCGAGCGACGAGCGCGATCGCTACGCGCACGCGGCCGACGCGCGCGGGCTCGCGCGCTCGGCGTACCTCGAGGCGATCCGGCGCGTCGAGCTCGCACGATCGAGCGAAGGCGTGCGCGTGCTGCGCTTCACGTGATCACGTCGGCGTGGGGACCGCCGGGGCGCCCGCGAGCACCGGCTGCACGCGCGCCTCGCGCTCGTCGCCGGCGCGCGGCAGGACCAGCGTGAACGTCGACCCCGCGCCCGGCTCCGAGTCGACGCGCAGCGTGCCCGCGTGCATCCGCGCGATGCGCTGCGCGAGGTGCAGCCCGAGGCCGAGCCCGCCGTGGTGCTTCCACGAGACACCGCGGTGGAAGCGCTCGAAGATCCGCTCCCTCTCCGACGCGACGATGCCGTCGCCGTGATCGCGCACCACGACGCGCGCCCCGCGATCGTCTCCGTCGATCGTCACGTCGATCGGCCGGCCCGCGCCGAACTTGATCGCGTTGCCGACGAGCTGCACGAGCACCTGCTCGAGCAGCGCGCGATCCCAGCGCCCGATCACCGCGCGCGGCACGTGCAGCGCGACCGTCGAGCCCGATCGGCGCAGCTCGAGGTCGTGCGCCGCGATCACGTCGTTCGCGAGCGCGCCGAGATCGACCGTGTCACGCACCAGCGCGCGCCCGACGTCGAGGCTCGTGACGTCGAGGAACGACGAGACGAGCCGCTCGAGCCGGCGCACCTGTCGATCGAGGCTCTGGACGACGCGATCCTCGGCGCGGTGCTCGGCCCCGAGCGCCTGGACCTGCAGCTTCAGCGACGTGAGCGGCGTGCGCAGCTCGTGCGACGCGAGCGAGAGGAACTCGTCGCGCGCGCGTGTGGCTTCCTCCGCGGCGTGGCGCGCCTCGATCTCGGCCTCGAGCAGCTTGCGATAGCGGCCCTGCACGGCGTGGATCACGCCGGAGAGGAAGATCGTGCTGCCCGCGACGGTGAGCCAGGTGCGCAGCCAGACGAGCACGGTCGGCGGCGTGATGAAGTGCCACCCCGGCCCGAGCGGTCCGTCGAGGCTCCGCCACGCCACGAGCGCGAGCACGATCAGCGTCGCGCCCACGCCGCCGATCATCCCCGCCGCGCCGAAGAAGAACGTCCAGCACACACACGACGCCGCGATCAGCGTGCCCACGCCGAGGATCGGCCCGTAGTGCACCAGCGCGAGCCACGCCGTCGCCGTCAGCGCCATCGCGAGGACCGCGGCCTGCAGCCGCGTGGACGCGCGCCACAGCGCGAGGAGGAGCACGGTCGCGAGCAGGACCGCGCTCGCCAGCCCGACGAGCCACCCCGACATCGTGCCGTCGCGCATGCCCTGCACGAGCGCGAGCGCGCCCGCCGGCACGGTGGTGATCAGCGCGAGCCACCGCGAGAGCCGCACCGCGACCTGCTCGGGCTCGGCGAGACGATCCGGTCGCGCGCCCGGCGTCGCGGGACCGTGGTGCGCGTGGTCGCGACCCACGATCGCGATCTAAGCCCGCGAGCGGCGGCCCCGAACGACGGCCCTCCCACCGGCGCGCGATCGAGCGCACGATGCGCAGACCTCCGATGCCCACACCTCCCTCGGTCGTGATCGCCGGCGCGGGCCCCGCCGGGATGGTGCTCGCGTACCAGCTCGTCGGCCGCGGCGTCCCGGTGCGCGTGCTCGAGCAACACCCCGACTTCGAGCGCGAGTTCCGCGGCGAGCTGATCGGCCCGTCGGTGCTGCCCGCGCTCGAGCAGCTCGATCTCGTGGGCACGCTCGTCGAGCGCGGCCTCGCGCGCACGGACGTGGAGCGCCAGATGTTCGTGGGGCTCTCGAGGCGCGTGACGCTCCCCGGTGGGACCGAGCGCGGCGCCGTGATCTCCCAGCCGGGCTTCCTCGCGCTGCTGCACGAGCGGTGCAGCCGCCATCCGCACTACCGCCTCGATTTCCGCACCACCGCGATGCGCGCGATCCGCGAGGGCGAGCGCGTCGTGGCGCTCGAGACGCGGCGCGAGGGCGCGACCGATCGCGTCGACGGCGATCTCTTCTTCGTGTGCAGCGGTCGTCAGAGCAAGGTGCGCAAGGACCTCGTGACGCTCGAGCTCGACGAGAAGCCCGACGACACGCTGTGGCTGCGCTTCGATCTCTCCGACGCGCCGCACGCGCTGCCGAGCGCGGTCGAGGTCCACATGTTCGGCGGCGGCGTGGTCGTCGTGCTCAGCGCGACGACGCGCTCGCGCCTGCAGGTCGCGTACAGCGCGCCCGGGGACGTGGGCGCGCTGCGCAAGGACCTGCCGCGCCTGCGCGACGCGCTGCTGCCGCGCATCGCGGAGCCGCTGCGCTCGATCCTCGCGGCGAAGCTCGACGAGCACACCGAGTCGCAGGTGCTGCGCGTCGCGATCGATCGCCTCGCGCGCTGGCACGTCCCGGGGCTGATGTTCCTCGGCGACGCGGCGCACACGATGGGCCCCGCCGGCGCGCAGGGCCTGAACCTCGCGATCCGAGACAGCATCGTCGCGGCGAACCACGTGCTCGACGCGATCGCGGAGGGACGCGCGGTCGACGACACGCTGCTCGCCGCGATCGAGGCCGAGCGCAGGCCCGAGATCGAGGCCGCGCAGGCCGGCCAGCTGCGCGCGTACGGGATGGTCCAGAAGCGGCTCGCGGTGCAGCACGTGATGTTCACGATCCTCGCCGCGGTGATGAAGGTGAAGCCGATGCCCGGCTTCGTGAGCGCGCCGGTGATGCCGAAGCACGCGACACGCGCCTGAGGCTCGCCTCGTGCGGCGACGCCGCGCTGGGAGGCGCGACGAACGCTCGATGTCGCTACGTGCTCCGCGATGCAGTGCCAGACGCCCGACGATCTGATCGTGCTCGTCCCGGGCTTCCTCGGGTTCGAGTCGATCTTCAACGTGCACTACTTCGCCGAGCTCGTCGCGAAGCAGCTCGCGGACACGCTCCGCGACGAGCACGGCATCGCGACCGAGGTCCAGGTCTCGCGGACGCTGCCCGCGGCGCGCCTCGATCGGCGCCGGGAGCGGCTCGTCTCGTCGCTGCGTGCATATCTGCGCGGGCGGCGCAGGACGCCGCGCATCCACCTCGTCGGGCACAGCACCGGAGGGCTCGACGCGTACGCGCTCGCGACCGGCCTCCACCCGAGCGACGCGCCCGACGAGCCCGCGATCCGCGAGCACATCCGCACCGTCGTCACGCTCGGCGCGCCGATGTGCGGCACGTCGATCGTGAGGGCGCGCGCAGTGCGCGAGGCGCGTGGACCGTGGTTCGCGCTGCGCATGCTCGCGTCGTTCCCGCGCGACGCGCGGCACGCCGTGATCACCGACCCCCTGATGCGCGCCATCGCGCTCGACCTCGCGCGCCGCCCGTGGCACGCGCTCCGCTATCTCCACGAGCTCGCGACCGACGACGCGCTGCTCGACCATCTCGATCCCGACACGAGCGACTGGGTGTGCCCGCCCCACCGCGAAGGGCTCGCGGTCGCGCACTACGTCACCCTCGCCGCGGGCTCGTGGTGCCCGCCGTCGATCCTCGAGCGCGAGGACGGCCACGGGACGCTCTACGAGGCGTTCATCGCGCTCGTGCAGGACGGTCAGCGCGACCTCTCTCTCGCGAGGCGCGCGGCGCGCTGGCCGGCGATCGCGTCGCGCATCCGATCGGGCGAGATCATCGCGAGCGCGGAGGGACGCAGCCGGCTCGATGGCGTGAGCGACGTCGCCTCCGACGGCGTCGTCGACTCGGCGCTCCAGATCGTGCGCACCGAGGATCTGCACGGCGTCGTGATCGCGGATCACCTCGACGTGGTCGGGCACTACCGCGACGGAGGCGCGCCGCGCGCGCAGGGTGAGCCCGCGCTGCTCCAGTCGGAGGTCGGGTTCCTCCACAGCGGGTCCGGCTTCGGCCACGCCGAGCACCGCGAGCTCTGGAGCTCGATCGCGGGCGTGATCGCGGGCCGACTGCGCCCTCGCCCGGGGCGCGGGCTCGGCGAGACGCTGCGACGCTCGCTGCGCGCCGGCGTCGAGAGCGTGATGCGATGAGCGCTCAGGCCGGAGGCGCCTCGTCGCGCAGCATGCGCTCGCTCATCTTCGCGGCGGCTTCCATCACCGAGGCCGAGAGCATGTTCCGCCGCGCGAGCACCGGGACGAGGTAGTTCGCGACCTCCTGGAAGCTGTTCACGTCGGGGTCGAGCTGCTTGCCGATCCCCTCGGCCGTGACGAGCCCGACCATCATGAGCGTCATGTCCGGCACCGGCCGCACGCCGTGCTTCCGGCCCACGGCGAAGATCTTGTCGATCAGCTGACCGAACTCGAGATCGCGCGTGCTGCGGGTGCGCCACTCCGCGCTGAACGTCGCGACGTCCTTCTCGAGCTCCGCCCAGTCGACCGTGCCCTCGACGTACGAGTGGTACGAGCGCAGGTGGCGCATGAAGTCGTCGACGTCGCCCATCACGAGGCAGCGATTGAAGTCGATGTAGTGCTCGAGCAGCTGCTCCGAGAGCTGCTTCACGAGGCCGACGTCGAAGATCGTCACCGTGCCGTCGGGCGACACGACGAAGTTGCCCGGATGCAGGTCGGCGTGGAGGAACCCGTCGTCGAAGCACATCTTGAGGAACACCTCGCGCAGGTGCCGCGCGAAGCCCTCGGGCAGCTCGGCGCGCGGGATCGCGTCGACCTTCTCGCCCCGCACGAACTCCATCGTCATCACGCGCTCGCCCGAGCGATCCGGGAACACCTTCGGGAAGCGCACCTTCTTCACGCGCCGGAAGTTCTCGCGGAAGCGCTCGTAGTTGCGCGCCTCGATGCGCAGATCGGTCTGCTGGACGATGCCCTCGACGAAGTGCTCGAGGTGCAGCGCGAGCTCGGCGTGGCGC
Source organism: Sandaracinus amylolyticus (assembly GCF_000737325.1). Taxonomy (NCBI): domain Bacteria; kingdom Pseudomonadati; phylum Myxococcota; order Polyangiales; family Sandaracinaceae; genus Sandaracinus; species Sandaracinus amylolyticus. The sequence goes on along the minus strand of NZ_CP011125.1, from coordinate 2,288,634 downwards.
GCTCGACCCGAGATGCGCTCGAGGACACGCGCGAAGAACAGGAGGATGCGCCCGTCGCGCTCGGCGTTCGTGCGCACGTCCGGCCGCAGCACCTTCACCGCGACCTCGGTCCCGTCCTCGGGGCCAGCGGCGCGCAGCACGCCGCGATGCACCTGCGCGACCGACGCGGCGGCGATCGGCGCCTCCTCGAGCTCGCGGAACAGCTCACCGATCGGCGCGCCGAGCTCGCGCTCGACGATCGCGCGCGCGTTCGGGAACGCGGGGAGCTTGTCCTGCAGGTGGCGCAGCTCGGCGATGAGCTCGGGCGCGAAGAGGTCGGGCCGCGTGCTCATCACCTGTCCGAGCTTGATGAAGGTCGCCCCGAGCGTCTCCATCGCGCTCCGCAGCACACGCCCGCGCAGCGCGGCGACACGCGCGCGCTTCGCCTCGGGGTCGCGCACGGGCGCGAGACCGGCGCGCAGGATCGCGTAGCGGAGGAGCGACCACCACGCGACGAGCCAGATGAACGAGCCGCGGACGAGGAAGCCGAAGGCCTGCATCGCGCGCGCGAGTCTGGAGTCGGCGCGCGATGTCGTCGAATCGACTGCGTCACATCGTCGTGTAGTCGAGGTAGCCCTTCTCGCCCGGCGTGTAGAACGTGCTGGGATCCGGCGTCGCGAGCGGCGCGCCGCGCTCGAGGCGGGCGACGAGATCGGGGTTCGCGACGAAGGGCCGACCGAACGAGACGAGCTCGGCGCGACCTTCGGCGAGCGCCGCCTCGGCGCGGGCGCGATCGTAGCCGCCGTTGATCATGATCGGGCCCTCGTAGGTCGCGCGGATCGCGCGGGCCGTCGCGGCGTAGCCCTCGTGCGCGCTCTCGACGAGGTGCACGTACGCCAGGCCACGCAGCGAGCGGGCGACCGCGGTGTACTGCGCCTCGACCTCGTCGTGCGCGGGCAGATCGTTGAACGTGCTGAACGGCGACAGGCGGATGCCGACCTTCTCCGCGCCGATCGCCTCGGCGCTCGCGGCGCCGACCTCCGCGACGAAGCGCGCGCGGTTCTCCACGCTGCCGCCGTACTCGTCGGTGCGGCGGTTGGTGTGCGGGTGGAGGAACTGCTCGAGCAGATAGCCGTTCGCCCCGTGCAGCTCGACTCCGTCGAACCCCGCTTCGATCGCGTTTCGCGCGGCGTGCACGAACTGATCGCGCGCCTCGCGCACGTCGTCCGCGCTCATCGCCTCGGGCTCGGCCTTGGGCAGCAGACCCTCCTGATCGGTCCACATCGTCCCGCTCGCGCGCACCGCGCTCGGCGCCACGATCCGCGCGCCCACGGGCAGGTTGTGCGGGTGCGCGATGCGTCCGACGTGCATCAGCTGCGCGAAGATCCGACCGCCGCGCGCGTGCACCCCGTCGGTGACGGCGCGCCATCCGCGTACCTGCTCGCGCGAGAAGAGCCCGGGGACGCGCGCGTAGCCGAGCCCGTTCGCCGAAGGCGCGATGCCCTCGGTGATGATCAGCCCGGCCGTCGCGCGCTGCGCGTAGTAGTCGCGCATCAGCTCGTTGGGCAGCGCGCCGATCGCGCGGCTACGGGTCATCGGCGCCATCACGACGCGGTTGGCGAGCTCGAGCGAGCCGAGGCGATAGGGAGTGAAGAGCGGCATCGACGTCCTCCTGGTGTTCGTCACGCGCTCACTCTGGAGAGCGGCCACCACGTGGACAATGGCGCGCGGATTGGACAGATTGTCCGGCCATGCGGACGACGCGCGCAGCCGATCCCAACGCCGTCGTGGCGTTCGTCGAGGTCGTGGAGCGTCAGAGCTTCCGCGGCGCGGCGCGCGCGCTCGGCGTCCCCAAGTCCACGCTCAGCCAGCGCGTCGCCGCGCTCGAGGAGCACCTCGGCGCGCGCCTGCTCGTGCGCACCACGCGGAGCGTGCAGCTCACCGACATCGGCGCGAGCTATCACCGCGAGGTCGCGCCCGCGATCGCCGCGCTGCGCGCCGCGGAGAGCCTCGTGGGCTCGCTGCAGGCGCACCCGAGCGGACGGCTGCGCATGACCGCGCCGTTCGAGCTCGGGCAGGACGTGCTGGGCCCGCTGATCGCGACGTACACGCAGCGCTATCCCGAGGTCACGGTCGAGGTCGATCTGCTCGATCGACAGGTGAGCCTGATCGAAGAGGGCTTCGACCTCGCGATCCGCGTGGGCCCGCTCGCGGACTCGAGCCTCGTCGCGCGACGCCTGGGCGAGCCGCAGCACATCGCGCTGTTCGCGAGCCCCGAGTACCTCCGGCGCGCCGGCACGCCGGCGCACCCGCGCGAGCTCGCGCGCCATCGCTGCCTGGTCATGCACGGCGCGCGCACCGCGACGAGCTGGGTGTTCCGCGGCGAGCGCAAGGCGCGCTCGGTCGCGATCGCGCCGCACCTCGCGGTGAACAGCTTCCACGTGCTGCGCACGCTCGCGATCGCGGGCGCGGGGATCGCGCGCATGCCGTCGCCTTATGCGAACGCCGCGGTCGCGTCGGGCGAGCTCGTGGAGGTGCTCGCCGGGTACGCGGCGCCGCCGGTGCAGGTCTTCGCTGTGTATCCGAGCGCGCGCGGGATCTCGCCGGCGCTCCGCGCGATGCTGGACGTGCTCGAGGCGGGCTACGACGCCGCCGCGCTCGGCGCGCTCAGCGCGCGGCCCGCTCGCAGGCGCAAGCGGTGAGCGCCCTTGTGGGCTCGCGCCTCGAGCCCACGTCCGTCGGAGGATGCCGGAGCGCTGGGACGCGATCGTGGTGGGCGCAGGCCCGAACGGGCTCGCCGCCGCGTGCACGCTCGCGCACGCGGGGCGCTCGGTGCTCGTGCTCGAAGCGGCCGCGCGCCCCGGCGGCGGCACGCGCACCGAGGAGATCACCGAGCGCGGCTTCAAGCACGACATCTGCTCCGCGATCCACCCGATGGGCGCGGCCTCTCCGTTCTTCCGCACCATCGATCTGCGTCCCTACGGCCTCGAGTGGGTGCACCCCGAGCTCGCGCTCGCGCATCCGTTCGACGACGGGAGCGCGATGCAGCTGCACCACTCGCTCGACGCGACCGTCGACGCGATGGGCGACGACGGGAAGCACTGGCGGCGACTGTTCCAGCCCTTCCTCGATCACACCGACGCGCTGCTCGACGAGACGCTCGGCCCGCTGCGCATCCCGCGGCGCATGATGCTCATGGCGCGCTTCGGGCTGCGCGCGCTGCGCTCCGCGGAGGGCCTCACCCGCGCGATGTTCGGGAACCCGAAGACGCGCGCCATGTTCGGCGGGATCTCCGCGCACGCGCTGGTGCCGCTGCACTCGTTCGGCACCGCGTCGTTCGGTCTGATGCTGATCCTCGCGGGGCACAAGGCGGGCTGGCCCGCGGCGCGCGGCGGATCGATCGCGATCTCCGACGCGATGATCGCGTACCTGCGCGAGCGCGGCTGCGAGGTGCGCACCGAGCATCGCGTCACGTCACTCCGCGAGCTGCCGGAGAGCAAGGCCGTGCTCTTCGATCTCGGGCCGCACCAGGTCGCGCGGGTCGCGGCCGACGCGCTGCCGTTGCGTTATCGCAATGCCCTCTTGCGCTGGCGCTACGGCCCCGGCGTGTTCAAGGTCGACTGGGCGCTCGACGAGCCGATCCCGTGGAAGAACGAGGCGTGTCGGCGCGCCGGCACGGTGCACCTCGCGAACACGTGGGAGGAGCTCGCGGAGACCGAGCGCGCGGTGTCGCGCGGCGAGGTGAGCGAGCGGCCCTTCGTGCTCGTCGCGCAGCAGAGCCTCTTCGACGACACCCGCGCGCCGAAGGGCAAGCACACGGGCTGGGCGTACATCCACGTGCCGCACGGCAGCACGATCGACGCGACCGAGCGCATCGAGTCGCAGATCGAGCGCTTCGCGCCGGGCTTCCGCGACGTCGTCCGCGCGCGCCACGTGATCGATGCGCGCGCGCTCGAGGCGCACGACGAGAACATGATCGGCGGCGACATCGGCGGCGGCGCGAACGATCTCTGGCAGCTCGTGTGGCGACCGATGGTGCGCTGGGATCCGTACACGACGCCGAACCCGTCGCTCTTCCTCTGCTCGTCGAGCACGCCGCCGGGCGGCGGAGTGCACGGCATGTGCGGCTGGCACGCGGCGCAGCGCGCGCTGCGCGGCGTACTCCGTTAGGCCTCACGCAGCGCGGATTTCCGGGCTGGATCGCGTTCCTACCTCACGAACGCGCGCTCGATGCGCGCCCGGGAGGTCAGCGATGCGACGTTCCACCTCGATGCTCGCGATCGGCGTCGCGTCGCTCTCCACGCTCGCCTGCACGAACGTGTCGCCGCCGGCATCCGCGACGCTCGATGCCACGCGCATCCCGCAGTTCGTGCAGCCGCTGCCGATCCCCGCGCCGATGGAGCCGACGGGTCGCGATGGAGACGTGGTCGAGTACCGCATCGAGGCGCGCCAATTCGAGCAGCAGATCCTGCCGCCGCCGCTGCCGACGACGACGGTGTGGGGCTACGGGCGCGAGGGCGATCCGTCGTCGTTCCACTCGCCGTCGCGCACGATCGAGGCGCGCAGCGGCGAGCCGGTGCGCGTCACGTGGATCAACGCGCTGGTCGACGACGACGGCGACTTCCTACCGCACCTCTTGCCCGTCGACGCGACGCTGCACTGGGCCGATCCCGGCGGGCACGGCCATCACGTCGACGCCGACGCGGTGCGCTACACGGGCCCGGTGCCGACGGTCACGCACGTCCACGGCGCGCACTCGTTCGATCACAGCGACGGTCATCCCGAGGCGTGGTTCCTGCCCGACGCGCGCGACATCCCCGAGGGCTTCCGTCGACGCGGACCGACGTATCGCACGCAGGGCGACGCGGGCGAGGGCGCAGCGGTGTTCGAGTATCCGCACGACGAGCCGGCGACCACGCTCTGGTACCACGATCACTCGCTCGGCATGACGCGCGTCAACGTGTACGCCGGGCTCGCGGGCATGTGGATCCTGCGCGACGACGTCGAGGACGCGCTCGGTCTGCCCGGGCCCGCGCCGCGCATCGGTGATGCGGAGGGCACGCGCTACTTCGAGATCCCGCTCGTCATCCAGGATCGCAGCTTCACGAACGAAGGCGCGCTCGCGTACCCGACGTCGCGCACCGAGTTCGGCGACTACGACGGTCCGTACGCGCCCGACTCCGACGTGCCGCCGATCTGGAACCCCGAGGTGTTCGGCGACGTGATGGTCGTCAACGGCGCCGCGTGGCCGTACCTCGAGGTCGAGCCGCGCCTCTATCGCTTCCGGATCCTGAACGCGTCGGACTCGCGCACGTTGATCCTCCACTTCAGCGACGATCGCGCGCGCTTCGTGCAAATCGGCGGCGACGGTGGGCTGCTCTCGGAAGCGCCGGTGACGCACGAGGAGCTCGTGGTCGGACCGGCCGAGCGCTACGACGTGCTGGTCGATCTCTCGCGCTTCGCGGAGGGAGACACGATCACGCTGCTCAACCGCGGGCCCGACGAGGCGTGGGGCGGTCCGCACGCGATGCCGCCCCAGGATCCCGCGGATCCGACGACGACCGGGCGCGTGATGCAGCTGCGCGTGATCGCGCGCAGCGACGCAGGGACCGAGGGCGCGGTGCCGGACACGCTGCCGGTGTCCGAGGTGCCGACGACGGCGCTCGCGCCGCGCGACCTCGTGCTGATCGAGGAGGACGTCGAGGGCACGGACGCGCCGCTCCACGTGATGCTCGGGACGCTCGAGGAAGGCGCGCTGATGTGGGACGCGCCGGCGACCGAGGTCGTGCAGCTCGGCGACACGGAGGTCTGGCGCGTCGCGAACACCACCGACGACGCGCACCCGATCCACCTGCACCTCGTGCAATTCCGTGTGCTCGATCGCATCCCGTTCGACGCCGACGCGTTCTCCACCGCGCAGGAGCGATGGCTCGACGGCGAGGGCGCGCAGCCGGTCCTCGAGGACTTCGTGACCGGCGCGGCGATCCCCGCGTTGCCGCAGGAGCGAGGGCCGAAGGACACGGTGATGGTCTGGCCGGGCACGATCACGCGCTTCGTCGCGACGTTCGATCGCGCGGGCGAGTACGTGTGGCACTGCCACATCCTCGAGCACGAGGACAACGACATGATGCGCCCGCTCGTGATCACCCCGTGACGCGACGCGGGTGATCGATATCGGCTACCGTCGCGGCGTCCATGCCCGACGTGCGCGCCCTCTCCCGCCCCTACCCTTCGCGCGATCACGCGCCCGTCCTCACCCACGTCGACACCGCGATCTTCGGCGCGCGCTACTTCACGCGCTGTCTCGCGCACCCGACCTGCCGCGACTGGTGTTGCTCGCACGGCGTCGACGTGGACGAGGCGAACGTCGCGCGCCTGCTCGAGCACGCCGACGTGATCGAGCGCTTCACCGGCATCGATCGCGCTCGCTGGTTCCGCGACGACGTCACGCACGACGCCGAGTTCCCGTCGGGCGCGTACCGCCGCACGCGCGTGGAGGACGGCGCGTGCGTGTTCCTCGATCGCACCTCGCGCGGCTGCCGCATCCACGCGTTCTGCGTCGCGGCCGGGCACGACTACCACGCGCTCAAGCCGATCGTGTCGACGCTCTTCCCGCTCACGTTCGACGAAGGGCTCCTCCACGCGAGCGACGAGGTGCACGACCACACGCTCGTCTGCCTCGACGCGCCCGAGACGCGCCCGCCGAGCCCCACGCTCTATCGCGGCGTGCGCGACGAGCTGCGCTTCTACTTCGGCGAGGCGCTGATCGCCGAGCTCGACGCGCTCGAGGCCTCGCACGTGCCGCGGACCGAGCCCACGCGGCTGCGCGTCCTGCGGGGCTGACGACATCGTCCGGACACGATCGTGCGAGACGGCACGCGCGCCGCACCCGCGCTCCGGCGTCGCGCCGCGCGCGCGCCCCGCTGCCCGCGTTCGCGAGCGTCGCGCGGCTCGCGCTGGTGCGGGGTGGCGCGTCCGCGCGGCGTGCGTCGCGTCGAGTGCCTCACGTCGCACGTGCGCCTCGCGCGTGGCCCCGCGGTGCTCGCCCGGCCGCGCGTCGCGCGGCGCCGCGTCTCCGACGAGCGAGGATCCTGCGTCTCGCGCGGTGGGAAGGCGCTCCGGCGCGTGCACCTCGGAGCAGGTGGTGGATGCCCAGGCGAGCGACCTCGCGTCGAGGCACGACGACGCACCGAGGCCTCACGCCACGGACCCTCGTTTCCGGCGAGCCGGGCACGCGCGCTGCAAACCCGACGGCGCATGTCCAGCGTGGCTCACGAGGCGTACGGGGACCTCAAGCCCGGCGAGCGCATCGGCGATCGATGGATCGTCCGCGAGCCGATCGGCAGCGGGGGCCACGCCACGGTGTACCGAGCCGAGCACGTCGAGCTCGGCCACTCGGTCGCGATCAAGGTGCTGCACCTCGATCGCTGCGGGAGCGCCGCCGACGAGATGCTCGGGCGCTTCCGTCGCGAGGCGCGCATCGCGGCGCGCATCCAGCACCGCAACGTGGTGCGGGTGTTCGACTGGGGCGAGCTCGACAGCGGGTGGCCCTACTTCGTGATGCAGCTCGTGCCGGGCGAGGACCTGCAGGCGCTGATCGATCGCGAGGGCGCGCTGCCGATCGCGGCCGCGGTCGACGTCGGTCTGCAGGCGCTCGCGGGGCTCGGCGCGCTCGCGGAGCTCGGTGTCGTCCACCGCGACGTGAAGCCGGGGAACGTGATGATCGAGACGCGCCCGAGCGGCGCGCGGATCGCGCGCATGGTCGACCTCGGGATCGCGTCGACCTGCGATCACGTCGCAGGCCCGCGCTTCACGCTCGAGGGCACGGTGCTCGGGACGCCCGAGTACATGTCGCCCGAGCAGATCCGCGGCATGGAGCTCGATCACCGCGCCGACGTGTACTCGCTCGGCGTGGTGCTCTACGAGGCGCTCACGGGCGTGCTCCCGTTCCATGGCAAGGGCCCGTGCGCGACGCTCGCGATGGCGCTGACGCAGGAGCCCGCGCGTGTGATCGAGATGCGCCCCGACTGTCCGCCGGAGATCGACGCGATCGTCATGCGCGCGCTCGAGAAGGATCGCGAGGCGCGCTTCGACAGCGCGCGTGCGATGGCGAGCGCGCTCGCGGAGGCGGCGGACGCGTGCGGTCTTCCGCGCGGCGTCGACGCATGGCGCGCGGCCGACGCGCTCGAGAGCGACGTCGTCGGGATCCACGCCGAGGTGATCGCGGCGGACGAGGCGCTCGCGCCGCACGCGTCGAGGCCCGCGAAGCGGCCGGCGGCGCGCGCACGTCACGGCGCGGTGCGCCCGCTGCCGCGCGTCGATCCCGCGGCCGCGCGCGCGCTCGACGACTCGACGCGCTTCCTCCGCGAAGGGCCGACGAGCACGACGGTGCGTCTCAAGGCGCGCGCGCGTGCCCCGCTCGGTGCGCTCCGCGCGCTCATCGCGGTGGTCGCGCTCGGAGTCGCGACGGCGCTCGGCGTGCGCGCCGCGACCGGTGCGGTGATGGCGGACCTCCCGGACACGACGACCGACGCGCTGCAGACGCACATCGTGCCCGCGCAACCGCCGCACGCGCCCTGAGCCGCGCGCGCGTTGGGCGGTCGCGCCGCGATCCGTGACGCGAACGCTCACACGCTTTCCGCGCCGCGCGATGGCCGCGATCCAGCGCGTTTGCTAGAGAGCGCGCCCGAGTCGGTGACGTGCCGGCTCGGGAGCGACGCAGCATGCAGGAGGGGGGTCGCTCGCTCACGCTGCGCAGTGAGACGCGCCGCACGAGCGAGATCGACGCGCGCACGCGCGACGCGATGTGGGCGCTCTTCGAGCGCTACTACGCGGACGTGCGGCGCGACGTGTTCGAGCGCGATCTGTCGAGCAAGCAGTACGTGATCCTGCTGCTCGACGAGGGCGACGAGAGCGTGCAGGGCTTCTCGACCGTGCAGGTCTACCGTCGCGTGATCGACGGGCGCGCCGTGCAGGTCGTGTTCTCCGGCGACACCGTCATCGAGCGCGCGTACTGGGGGCAAGGCGTCGTGCAGCGCGCGTACGCCGCGCTCTTCCTGAAGGTGAAGCTCGAGCGGCCGAGCGAGCCGCTCTACTACTTCCTGCTGAGCAAGGGCTACAAGACGTATCTCCTGCTCACGCGCTCGTACCCGGAGCACTGGCCACGCCACGATCGCGCGACGCCCGCGCACGTCCGCGCGATCCTCGACACGCTCTCGCGCGAGAAGTTCGGCGAGCTCTACGACGCGCGCAGCGGCGTCGTCCGCGTGCCCTCCGCGGAAGGGCGCCTGCGCGATGACGTCGCGCCCATCCACGACGGGCTGATGGCGGATCCCGACATCCGCTTCTTCGCGAAGATCAACCCGGGCTACGTCGACGCGCACGAGCTCTGCTGCATCGCGCCGGTCACGTGGCTCACGCCGGTGCGCTACGTCGTGTCGCGCAGCGCGCGCGTCCTCTCGTCGCGCCTCCGCGCGCCGATGCTCGAGAAGCGCCGATGAGCGAGCTGCACGTGCGCACGCCGCTGGGCGCGCTCGAGGAGCACTGGTTCCTCGCCGCGTCGAGCCGCGAGCTCGACGACGCGCCGCTCGGTCGGACCGTGCTCGGGCGATCGATCGTGCTCTTCCGCGATGCGTCGGGCGCGGCGGTCGCGCTCGAGGATCGCTGCGCGCACCGTCACGTCTCGCTCTCGAAGGGATGCGTGCAGCGCGGGACGATCGCGTGCCCGTACCACGGCTGGCGCTTCGACGGACGCGGCGCGTGCGTGCACGTGCCGAGCGCGCTCGACGGCGAGAAGCTGCCGAAGGCCGCGGTCGCGACGTTCGCGGTGCGCGAGCAGGACGAGAGCGTCTGGGTGTGGATCGGCGCGGGCGCACCGACGCGCGAGCCACCGCGCTGGCCGCACACCGAGATCGCAGGCTGCGCGACGCACGAAGCAGTCACCGTGATCGAGTGCGCGCTGCTGCCGATCCTCGACAACTTCGTCGACACCGCGCACACGGGGATCGTGCACCGCGGGCTCTTCCGCGGACCGCCGAGCAAGCCCGTGCGCGCGCGCATCGAGGAGCTGCGGACCGGCGTGCGCATCGAGACGCTCGGCGAGAGCGATCCCGACAGCGTCGCGGGGCGGCTCACCGGCGGCGAGCGCATCGAGCACTTCGACGAGGTGATCCTCCCGTACACGGTGCGCGTCGACTATCGGTGGGGGGCGTCGCGGCACGTGCTCACGACGTCGATCTGCACGCCCGAGACCGAGACCCGCACGCGCGTGTTCACGCGCGTGTCGGTGCGCTTCGGCCGCGCGTCCGCGATGCTCGCGCGCGCGCTCGTCCCGCTCACCGAGCGCGTGCTCGCGCAGGACAAGGACGTGCTCGAGGACCAGGCCGCGCAGCTCGCGAAGCACGGCGCGACGTTCCGCGCGTCGACGATCGCCGATGCGCCGACGCTCGCGGTGACGCGCGCGTTCGAGGCGTACTGCGAGCACCGCATGGACGCGCGCGAATTGCGGACCCGCGATGTCGAGTACCGCCTCTGACGGATACCGCGCGCCGCGCATCGCCGACGAGCGCGACGACCCGCGGCTCTGCGCGCTCGCGCGCAGCGTCGTGATGCGCGGCGACGTCAGCTACGTCCTCGAGCGCGATCCCAGCTTCCTCGCGATGACGCGCGCGCAGGGCGAAGGCGGTCGCGTCGTGGTGATCGAGCACGAGGAGAGCGGCGAGATCGTCGCGTCGGCGATGAGCGCGCCGATGGACGTGTATCTCGACGGACGCGCGCGGCGGACGCTCTACACCGGCGATCTCAAGGTGCATCCCGCGCACCGCGCGAAGGGCGTCGCCGAGCGCGTCGCGGCGGCGAGCGTCGCGCAATTCGAGCGCGAGGGACACGACCTCGCGTGGGGCGTGGTGCTCGCGAGCAACCGCGCGGTCGAGCGCTTCTTCGGGCGCACGACCGAGCTCGTGCGGCTCCAGCCGCGCAGCGACGTGACGATGTGGAACGTGTTCTTCGGCGCGCGTCGAGGACGCGTCGAGGCGCGGCGCGCGAGGCCCGAGGACGCGGCGCAGATGGTCGAGCTCTTCCACGCGGTGCATCGCGAGAGGCAGCTCGCGCCCGCGCTCGATCGCGACGATCCGCTCCGCGCGCTCACGCGCTTTCCCGGCATGCGCATCGAGGACTACTACGTGCGCGAGCGCGCCGGGCGCATCGTCGCGTTCTGCGGCGTGTGGGACGCGTTCGCGATCAAGCGCGCGCGTCTCCTCGCCCTCTCGCGCGGGATGCAGCTGGTGCGCGTCGGATACGACACAATCGCGCGCATCGCGCGGCGGCCGCGGCTCCCGCGCGACGGAGAGCACCTGCGCTTCCTCTACGCGACGACGTGGTGCGCGGAGCGCGCGGAGGATCTACGCGCAGTGCTCGCGACGATCCACGACGCGCACGCGGGGCGCGAGCACGTGTACTTCGACATCGCGTTCGACGTGCGCGATCCGATGGCGCGCGCGCTCGACGGATTCTGGAAGACCGGCGTCCCGTTCCGGCTCGCGACGCTCACGTGGGGAACGCGCTCGCCGCCGGTGCTGCGCGACGCGCCGTCGTACTTCGATCCCGCGATCGTGTGATCACGCGAGCGCGACGGTCGTGCCCTCGAACGCGCGGCGGTCGAGCGCGAGGAGCGCGATCGCGAGAACGGTCCACGCCGCGGTCAGGATGAAGAGCGGCGTCGAGTCCGCGGGCAGCGCGTGACTCGGGTTGTCGAGGTGCGAGCCGAGATGGAGCAGCACCGCGACCAGCAGGCTCCCGCCGGTGCGACGGAAGAACCACGTGTACGCGACGTTGCCGACGACGATGAGCACGACGCCGGCGAGCACCTGCGTCGTCGTCATCCCGACGCTGACGAACATCGGCAAGTGCCACACGCCCCAGAGCACGCCGAGGATCGCCGTCGCGCGCCGTGCCCCGTGGCGCGCGATCAGACGCGGGAGCGCGTAGCCGCGCCAGCCGATCTCCTCGCAGAGCGGCACGAACAGGATCGCGCCGAAGTGCTCGGGTCGCTCGGGCAGGTAGACCCACGGCCCTCCGTCGGACCCCGGCACGAGCGCGTAGACCGCGCGCCCGGCGACGTAGAGCAGCCCGGGGAGCATGAGCGCGAGCACGAGCCACGTCGGGCCGACGCGCCACGCGCCGAGCCCGCGCAGCATCGTGTGCACCGACGCCCATCCACCTTCGCGACGCGCCGCGAGGATCGCCGCGATCGCGGGCGAGAACACCGCGAGCGGCGCGGCCGCCATGTACGTCTCCGGCGCGCCGGACAACACGCCGAGCGCCGCGAGCGAGGGCGGCAGGAGCGAGAGCCACGTGAGCGCGAACGCGACGCCGAAGTAGAAGGTCGTGGACATGCGGCTCGTTCGACCACCGCAGCGCGTGGCGGTTCCGTGCTTTCTAATCGCAACCAATGGGTTGCACGTCGAGCACCACGTCGTCGATCAGCACCTCGAAGGGCGCCTGGCTCGCGTCGGACCACGCGACGCCCACGAGGAGCCGGTCGTAGTCGCCCTCGGGGTACGAGTCGATCCCGGTCGCCGACACCGCGCGCGCTCCGTCGACGAAGAGCTCGAGCTCGCCGTCCGCGTCCGACACGCCGATCCGCAGCTCCACGCACGCCCACTCGTCCGCGCGCAGCCGCACGTCGTCGGGCGCGTCGAACGTGCCGGCCTCGACGCCGTACACGAGCAGGCGTCCGTCGACGCCGACGTTCACGTCGATCCCGAACACGTCGCTGCCCTCGTGCTCGACCGCGAGCAGGTTCACGCCGACGCTGCCGCTCGGCGCGGGCACGCGCACGAAGGCGCGCAGCCACAGATCACCCGACGCGATCGGCACGAACCGATGGTGCGCGAACGCCGTGGACCCGCTGCCGCCCACCTCGGCGCGGAGCGCGCGCGCGCCGCGGTGCGCGACCGTCGTCGTCGTCGCGATCGTCCCGCCGTCGCGCGTGGTGAGCGACCAGTACGTGCCGACGTCGCCCTCGAAGCCCGAGCACACGCGCGCGCCTGCGTGTCGCGCCGCGCACTCGTCGACCTGCGCCGCGGCGTCGAGGTCCGCGCTGCCTCCGTCGCTCGATCCCGGGTCGTAGCCGACGCGGCCGCACCCCAGGAGCAGCACCATCGCGAGCGCCTGCGAGCTCCGCAGCATCCGTCTCCAGGATGCCTCGGCACGCGCGGTCAGAACAAACGCAGCTGCGCTCCCGCCACCCGGTCGAACGACGTGCCGAGCAGCGGCAGCACGACGTCGGCCGCGGGCGCGAGCTGCTTGTCGACGTAGTGCGCGTGATCGATCGGCGACGTGCGGCGCGATGCGGGCTCGGGGCCGCGCGTCGTGATGACGTACTCGATCTCGTCGCCGTCGAGATCGTCGTCGAGCAGACGCGCGGCGCGCACGTGCGGCGGCGAGCCGCCGTAGTCCTCGATCTCGCGGCGCAGCCGGCGCCGATAGACGAGCTCGTGATCGAGCTTTCCGCCGACGAGATCGGCGCGCACGCCGCGCAGCCAGTCCTCCCACGGCTCGTCGACGAACACGCGGCGCAGCAGCTCGCGCTGCACCTCGCGCGCGAGCGGCGTCCAGTCGCTCCGGATCGCCTCGAGCCCTCGGATCACCAGCTCCACCGCGCCGTCGCCGCGGCGCACGAGCCCCGCGTACCGCTTCTTCGAGCCGCGATCGGAGTGGCGCATCGTCGGCATCAGGAAGCGCAGGTAGTGCGACTCGAAGCGCATCTCGAGGAAGCTCTCGACGCGCATCTCGCGCGCCAGCGCGTCGCGCCAGTACGCCGTGATCTCGCGCGCGAGGCGCGAGCCTTCCGCGCGGCACTCGGCCTCGGCGAGCGACTCGGGCAGGCGCACGAAGAGCGAGTCGGTGTCGCCGTAGATCACCGCGTGACCGCGCTCCTCGAAGAACGCGCGGCTGCGATCGATGATCTCGTGACCGCGCCGGGTGATCGACGACGCGAGGCGCGGATCGAAGAAGCGGCACCCCGGCGTCCCGAGCACGCCGTAGAACGAGTTCATCAGGATCTTGATCGCGCGCGAGAGCGCCTCGTTCTGCGCGGCCTGCGCGCGCCCGCGCGCCTCGGCGAGGTGCGCGACGATGTCGGGCAGGATCGCGCCTTCGCGCGGGAACGACGCGCCCTCGAAGCCCGGGATCGGATCGTCGCCCGGCGCCCAGAGCCCGAGCGGATCGACGTGGAACGTGCGGATGATGCTCGGGTACAGCGAGCGGAAGTCGAACGAGAGCACGTTGCGGTAGAGCCCCGGCACGCTCTCGAGCACGTGCCCGCCGGGCGAGGGGATCGCATCGACCTCCACGCCCACGTCGGGCGCGACGTACCCGCGGCGATGCAGGCGCGGCAGGTAGAGGTGATCGAACGCCGCGACCGCGCCGCCCTGGCGATCGAGGGGCAGCCCGGTCAGGCGCGCGCGCTCGACCGCGAACCCGACGAGATCGGCCGCGCGGAACACGTCGAGCACGAGCCGCGCGTCCTCGAGGTTGTAAGCCGCGAGCGCATCGGGATCCTCCGCGTGCATGCGGCGGATCTCCGCGAGCGCGTCGCCGCCCGCGTCGATGCGCTTGCCGCGCCCGACGAGCGCGCGCGCGACGTGATCGAGCGTGTAGCGCTCGAACGACCACGTCGCGTTCTTCAGCGTCGCGATGCCGTCGAGCACCACGCGCCCCGGAACACGCGCGATCGACACCTGGCTCGCGGTCGCGCCCTCGAGCACGCGCGCGCGCTCGCCTGCGCGCCCGATCGCGAACGGGATGCGCAGCGTCGCGCAGCGCGCCTGGAGCGCGCGCAGATCGAATTCGACGACGTTCCATCCGACGATCAGATCGGGATCGGCGCGACGGATCACGCCGAACGCGGCTTCGAGCAGCGCGCGCTCGTCGTCGTGGAACGTGATCGCGTCGTGATCGCGATCGGTCTCTCGCGCACGCCGGATGAGCACGCGCTCGAGGCCCTCGGCCGCGAGCGCGATGGAGAGCACGGGGCCGTCCCACCCGTCGGTCTCGATGTCGAGCGAGAGCGCTCGCAGCCGAGGGGTCACGTCGGCGGCGCGCACCTGGGGATCGCGCACGTGCAGCACGCCGTCCTTGGCGCGCGCAGGACCGCGCAGCGTGATCCCGCTCGTGACGAAGCGCTCCATCAAGAAGCGATCGGAGGGCTTCACGTCGGACTCGAGCGCGACCTGCAGACGATTGCGGAGCCGCTCGCGCTCCGCGATCAGCGCGCGCTGGGATCGGAAGTAGACCGCGTCGACGTCGAGCCCCTCGCGCGTCCGCAGCGGGCGCGGATCGCGCCGCCCCGCTTCGGTCGCGACGTCGCGCGGCACGAAGAGCACGGCCTCCTGATCGCGCAGCGTCGCCTTGATCGCGCCGTGCTCGGACGAGACGGCCCAGAGCGTGATCTCGACGCCGCCCGGCCCGTCCCGCCACTCGCGCGAGAGGAGGAACGCATCGAGCTCGCGAACATCCGACACGAGCGCGTCATAGCGCAGTCGACGCGCTCACGCGGCCGGGAGATCGCGCGCGGCAGCGTGACGAGAGGAGCCCTCCGAGGCCCCTCTCGTCAGCACGGCCTCAGCGGTGCGTGCCGACGCCCGCGACCTTCGCGCGAACGCGCTCGATCGCCGCCTCGAGCTCGCCCGCGCCGCCCGCGCCGGGCGTGAGCTGCGGCGCGACCATCACGGCGGCCGAGCGGATCGTGTCGACGAACTTGAACGGGAGCGCCTTGGGCGAGAGCGACGAGAGCGCGACGCCGACGCCGCGCACGATCGCGGCGCGGAAGCCGCCGCCTTCGGGGACGATGATCGCGTGATCCATCGAGCTCGTGAGGTCGCGGTAGACGCGCGACATGCCCTTGCGGACCTCGTCGGTCGGGGGCGGGGACGTGCGCTCGATGATCGAGATCGTCGAGACCTTCGCGCCGGCGGGCTGCTCGGCCAAGAAGCTGCGCGCGACGCGCTCGAGGCCGGCCAGGTTCTCCATCGTCATCGGGCCGCGCCACACCTGGATCAGCACGCGATCCCACGTCGCGAGGCAGTGATCGGCGTCGAGTGTCCTCGTCTGTACTCCGTCGCTCATCGATCTCCCTCTGTCGCTCTGCTTCCGTCCCCGCGGCGAAGATACACGATACGCGGCAACGGTCGATCGTTTGCGCGCGCATGGAGCGAACGTGAGTCAGCGTCGCAGCGCCATGCGTCCGGTGAACGCGTTGTCGAAGAGCCCGAAGCGGTTGAACCGCGCGACCTGTCGCGCCCAGATCGGCCCTTTCGGATACCGGAGCAGGAATCCACCCGACACGGTGTGACGCTGTCCCCAGTGTGGCCGTCCGTCGAAGCGCGCATCGATCAAGGTGCGCTCGAACGCGCCGAGCAGGATCGGCGCCGCATCGGCGGCGCTCGGCGAGCCGATCGCGTGCACGTTCACGTTGCCCACCGGGATCGGCGCCTCGATCGTGCACGTGTCGCGACCGTGCTGCATCGCGAGGTAGTGCGACGACGCGCGCGAGAAGCGGATCCCGATCGGCGAGACGTGGAAGAAGCCGCGCTTCGCCATCGCGTCGAGGTGCGTGATCGTCGCGTCGATCGCCTCCACGCTGCGGTCGACGTCCACGCCGATCTCGCTCGACGTCGCGGGGATCCAGTCGCCCACGCTGGTGCGGAAGACGACGTAGCTCTCGCTCTCGATCGTGCGCGTCGCGTCCTCGCGGAAGAGCTCGCGCACGCGGTGCGTCGCGATGCGCGCGCCGTGCGATCCCGCGGCGAGCGCACAGCGCACCAGCTCCTTCGGGTCCTTCCCTTCGCGCGAGCTCGCCTCGCGGATCCGCGCATCTCCGCGCGGCGTCAGCTCGGTGAGCGGCACGTGATGCGGGAGCGCCGCGCGCTTCTCGCGCACGGTCACCTGGCACCAGTGCTCACCGTCGAGCCGCTCGGGCAGCATCGTCACGTCGAGCCACTGCGCCGAGCGCGCCCGCGTGACGAGCGTCGTCTTGAGCGACGACCAGGGCATCACCTCGCACGTCTCGCGCAGCTGGAACGCAGGCACCACGCGCAGCGTGAGCGCGGTGACGATCCCGAAGCAGCCGAGCCCGACCACGACGCTTCGGAACACCTCGTCGTCCTGCACGAGCGACATGCGACCGCGCTGGCTCGAGCCGTAGAAGCGATCGCGATCGGTGATCCCGTTCGTCGGCTCGATGCGCCAGTGGCGCACGACCGGTCGCCCCGCGTCCTCGACGCCGATCATCTCGATCGACGCGACCTGGTCCGCGAGCGGTCCGAAGCCGAGCCCGGTGCCGTGGGTGCCGGTCGCGATCGCGCCGTAGATCGACTGTCCGTCGTACGAGCCGAGGTTCGGCATCGCGAGGCGGCGCTTCGCGAGATCGAGGTTGAGCGCGCGGATCGTCTGGCCCGCCGCGACGCGCACGAGCTGCTCGCCGGGCCGCACCCGCGGCTCGACGAGCGCGAGATCGCCCTTGAGCCACGTCTTCCAGTCGGCGTCGTCGAGCGCGAGGTGCTCGAGCGAGAGGAGGATCGCGTCCTTCGAGGGGCGCGCCACGTCCGACGTGGAGTGGCCCGAGCCCGCGGCGCGGATGCGACGGCTCGTGCGCACCGCTTCCTCGACCGCCTCGAAGGCCGCATCGACCTTCGCCGGGCGCCGCACTTCGCACGCGACGCGTTGCTGTCCGAGCCAGTCGCTCCACTCCCCATCGCTCACCGGCATGCGCTCCTCCGACGCGCGCGAAGGTACCTCATCCGTGTGCGCGATCGCTCAGGGCGCGGCGGGAAGCGCCTCGATCGTGATCTGCGCGATCGCCTCGGGGATGCTCCGCAGCTCGAGCACGAAGTAGTGCGTGCCCGCGGGCACGTCGGGGAACACCCGCACGCGATCCTCGTGGGGCTCGAGCACGACGCAGCCGAGCGCCGACGTCGCGTCGCCGCACGCGCTGCGCACGGAGAGCCCGAGGCGCGCGAAGCCGTCGAGCGTGACGCGCAGATCCGCGCGCGCGCTCGTCGTGATCGCGTAGACGAGCTCGGGCCAGTCGTCCTCGCCGCACTCGAGCGCGAGGTCGTCGCGCGTGTCGATGAAGTCCGCGGTGAACGTCCCGCCCGCGCCCACGTCGAGCGCGCTCGCGCACGTCTCGTTCGTCGGCGGCGTGGTGTCGGGCGAGAACGTCACGTCGAGCGTGAGCTGGTCGGTCGCCCCCGATCCGAAGTTCCGCTCCGCGCCCGCGAGCACGAAGTACGTGCCGGGCTCGAGCGCGCGATATCGCAGCGTCGCGGGAAACCCGGTCACGTCGTCGATCTCGGTCGTCGCGTCGTCGCACCCGCGGCGCAGCGCGACCTCGGTGTACGCCCAGTCGTCGCCGGGATCCGCCGCGATGATCTCGACGTCCTGCGCTTCGTCGATCGTGAACCGCGCGACGAAGTCGCGGCACTCGAGGATGCCGCAGCCGAGATAGTCGCCACGCAGCTCGCGCGCCTCGATCACGAACGATCCACCCGCCGACACGTCGAGCGGATCGTCGCAGGTGTCGTGGGGCGCGGTCGCGCACGCGTCCTCGTCGACGTCTCCGTCGCAGTCGTCGTCGCGACGGTTGCCGCAGCGCTCGTCGGTGCCCGAGGACACGGTGGGATCGGCGTCGTCGCAGTCGTTGCCGCCGTCGCAGAACATGTCGACGTCGCCGTCGTCGTCGAGATCGCGCGCCGCGTGTGTGCAGCTCGCCTCGCTCTCGACGCAGCGATCGACCGTGCACACGTCGCCGTCGTCGCAGCTCTCGCGGCGCCCTTCGATGCATCCGTCGACGGGATCGCAGCGCTCGGCGCCGTCGCAGAACACGTCGTCGGCGCACGACGCGTGATCGAGATGCCAGCGGCACACGCCTTCTGCGCAGATCTCGACGCTGCACGCGACGCCGTCGTCGCAATCGGAGTCGACGTCGCACGCGCGAGGCCCGCCGTCGGCCGGAGGTCCGCCGTCCTCGTTCCCCGCGTCGGTGGTCGTGACGGGCCGTGACGAGCACGCCGAGAGCAGGACGAGGCAAGCGAGCGCGAAGACGGACGAAGCCCTCATGCATGCTTATTGGCCGCACCCCGCCCGACCCGTGACGCGACGTGAAAAACGAACGAGCGCCGCACCTCCTCCCGGAGATGCGGCGCCCGCGGTACGGCTCACCTCACGCGCTCAGGCGACCGCGCCGAGCCCCGCGCCCTGCGCCGCGACCTTGTGCTGCCCGGGGGCGATCGTGCTCTCGCCGTGGAACGTCTTGCCCGTCTTCGCCATCTCGACGAGCACCGGCGCCGGCGCGAACCGATTGCCCAGGCGATCGCGGAAGCGCTCGAGGCGCCGCACGATCTCCTTCGCGCCCACCGTGTCGACGTAGCGGAACGGCCCACCGCGGAACGGCGGGAACCCGAGCCCGAAGATCGCGCCGATGTCTCCGTCGCGCGCGCTGCGGAGGATGCCCTCGCCGTAGCAGAGGCACGCCTCGTTCACGAACTGCAGCGCGCAGCGCTGCGCGATCTCGTCCTTCGGCAGCTGCTTGCCGGGCGACAGACCGAGCACGCCGTACACGGTCGCGTCGACCTGCTTCTTCCCCTTCTTCTTCTTGTCGCCGTAGAGGTAGAAGCCGCGCCCGTTCTTGCGCCCGAAGCGCTTGTCCGCGAGCAGCTTCTCGAAGCCCGCGGGCGGCTTCATGCGATCGCCGAACGCGGCGTGCATGATGTGCCCGACCTTCTCGCCGACGTCGATGCCGACCTCGTCGAGCAGCGTGATCGGACCGACCGGGAACCCGAAGTCCATCAGCGCGTCGTCGATGTCCTCGACCTTCACGCCCTCCGCGAGGATGAACGCGGCCTCGTTCATCATCGGCCCGAGGATGCGCGACGTGTAGAAGCCGACTCCGTCGTTCACCACGATGACGGTCTTGCCCTGCTTCTTGCCGAGCTCGACGCAGGTCGCGGTCACCCACGGCGCGGTCTTCGGCGTCACGATGATCTCGAGCAGCGGCATCTTCTCGACCGGCGAGAAGTAGTGCATGCCGATCACGGTCTCGGGGTGCGTGCTCGCCTTCGCGATCTCGCCGATCGGGATCGACGACGTGTTCGACGCGAAGATCGCCTGCGGCCCGCACTCGCGCTCCACGTCCATCAGCACGCGGTGCTTGAGCGCGAGATCCTCGAACACCGCCTCGACCACCACCTCGGCGCCGCGCAGGCCGTCGTAGCCCGTCGTGCCGGTGACGTACGAGAGCTGCTCGCCCGCCTCGCGCACGGTGAGGCGCTTCCGCTTCACCTTCTGGTCGACGAGGTTCTTCACGTACGAGAGGCCGCGCGCGACGCCCTCCGCGTCCTTGTCCTTCAGGCGCACCGGGATCTTCGCGCTGTTCGCCGTCACGTACGCGATGCCCGCGCCCATGAGGCCCGCGCCGAGCATCCCGACCTTGTGCACCTCGCGCGGCTGCACGCTCGGATCGTCGACGCCGGTGTCCTTCTTCAGCGCGTTCGTCGCGAAGAAGATGCTCATCAGCTGCGCGGCCTGCGGCGAGACCACGAGCTCGCCGAACGCGACCGCCTCCGCCTCGAGCCCCGCCTCGAAGCCCTTCTCGAGGCCCTTCTCGACGACCTCGAGGATGCGCTCCGGGCCCGGATAGTTGCCGCGCGTCTTGCTCAGCAGCTGCTTCTTCGCCTGATCGAAGAGGAAGCGACGGCCGAGCGGCGTCTTCGTGAGCGCGGCCTCCTGCAGCTTCTCCGCGCCCTCGAGCTTCGGGCCCTTCGGCGCCGCGCTGCGCGGACCGCTGCTCTTCTCGGCGAGCGCCGCGGCGCGCTGCACCGCGACCTCGAGCAGGATCGCCTCGGGCACCACCTCGTCGACGAGCCCGACCTTCTTCGCCTTCTTCGCGTCGAGCTGCTTGCCGGTGAGCAGCATGTCGAGCGCGGTCTGGATCGGCACGAGGCGCGGCAGGCGCTGCGTCCCGCCCGCGCCGGGCAGCAGACCGAGCTGCACCTCGGGCAGGCCGAGCTTCGTCTTCGGGTCGTCGCTCGCGATGCGCGCGTGGCACGCCATCGCGACCTCGAGCCCGCCGCCGAGCGCCGCGCCGTGGATCGCCGCGACCACCGGCGCACGGAGCTTCGCGATGCGATCGAGGGCGCGCTGACCGGCGCGCGAGAGCTCCGCCGCCTCGCGATCGGTCTTCGCCTTCTGCAGCATCGTGATGTCGGCGCCCGCGATGAAGCCGCTCTTCTTGCCCGACGTGAGCACGATCGCCTTCACGCTCGTGTCGCGCTCGAGCTCGTCGAACACCCGCGCGAAGTCCTCGGCGAACGACGCCTTGAGCGTGTTCACCGGCTCGCCCGGGACGTCCATGCGCAGCACGACCACACCGCCGTCGCGCTTCTCGATCGAGAGCGCCTCCGCTCCCGTGGGCTGGATGCTCGCCATGTCAGTTGACCTCCAGGATCATCGCCGCGCCGATGCCGCCCGCCGCACACGCCGTGACGAGGCCGAGATTGCCGCCGCGCCGCTTGAGCTCGCGCAGCGTCTGGGTGATCTGCCGCGCGCCCGTCGCGGCGAACGGATGACCGATCGCGATCGAGCCGCCCGTCGGGTTGAACTTCGCGGGGTCGATCTCGCCGATCGCCTCGCTGCGCCCGAGCTTCTCCTCCGCGAACTTCTTGCTCGCGAACGCCTGCGTGTTCGAGAGCACCTGCGCCGCGAAGGCCTCGTGCATGTCGATCACGTCGAGGTCCTTCAGCTTCACGCCCGCGCGATCGAGCGCGATCGGCGTCGCGTAGCTCGGGCCCATCAGCATCTGCCCGCGCGGATCGAGCGCCGCGAACGCGTAGCTCTTGATGTAGCCGAGCGGCGTGAGGCCGAGCGCCTTCGCCTTGTCCTCGCGCATCAGCAGCAGCGCGCTCGCGCCGTCGGTGAGCGGCGACGCGTTGCCCGCGGTGATCGTGCCGTACTTGCGGTCGAACGCGGGCTTCAGCTTCGTGTAGCTCTCGAGCTTGCTCTCGTCGCGCACGAGGTTGTCCTTCGCGTACGGCTCGAGGCCCTTCCCGTTCTGCACGTAGACGGTCATCACCTCGTCCGCGAGCCAGCCCTGCTTCCAGGCGTTCGCGGCCTTGGTGTGCGACTGGTGCGCGAGCTCGTCCTGCGCGGCGCGCGAGATGTGGTTCTCCTTCGCCATCTTCTCCGCGCTCTCGCCCATCGAGAGGCCCGTCGAGTACTCGACGATCGCGGGCGGCACCGGGACGAGATCCTTCGGCGAGAGCTTGCTGAACGCCTTGAGGCGCTCGCCCAGCGTCTTCGCCTTGCTCGCGTCGAGCAGCGCCGCGCTGAGCTTCTTGCTCACCGTGATCGGCACGTCGGTCGAGCTGTCCGCGCCGCCGCTGAGGCCGCAGTCGATCGCGCCGGTGAGGATCGCCTCCGCGATGCTCACGGTGCTCTGGTAGCTGGTCGCGCACGCGCGGCTGACGCTGAAGGCCTCGATGTTCCGCGGCATCCCGGTGCCGAGCACGATCTCGCGCGCGATGTTCGGCGCGGCGATCGAGGGCAGCACCTGCCCGTACACGACCTGCTCGATCTCGCTCGGCGACACGCCGGTGCGCACCAGCAGCTCGTTCACGACCGCCTGCCCGAGCTCGAGCGCGGACATGTTCTTGTACGCCGAGCTCTGCTTCGCGAACGGGGTGCGCAGCCCCGCGACGACCGCCACGCGCGTGCCGTTTCCGTTCGTTCCCCTGGCCATGCGTCCTCCACCGATGAGAAAGGAGCGCGCGCCCGAACCCGAGACGGCGAATGAATCGCGGTTCAGCGCACGACCGCGACGGCGTAAAACGCTTGACGCAGCGTGTCAAGGAACGGCCGATCGTTGGACCACCAACGATTCTTCGGCCGCCCAAACAAATCGGCCCGTCGACGGGGGGTCGACGGGCCGCGACGCCGCTCGGCTCGGGACATCAACTGTCGATACGGCGACTCCTGGACGATGCGGCCCGCCGGGGCCGACCGACCATCACCCCGGGGGGTGGATCCGCGACCGGCCGGTCGCACCAGACCCCACCGGAGCGGAGCGCGTTCTGTTCCCGCGCGCCGCGATCCGCGGAATTCGCGATGTTCCGTTACGGCACTTCCCTTGCGAAGGCGCGTGCACATGCGCTTTCGCTCCCTCACCGCGCTCGCGGTGCTCTCGCTCGCCGCGTGCGACGGGTCGCTGCTCGATCCACGCGGCAGCGGTCCCGGCACGGTCGACGGCTGGGGTCCAGAAGGCCCGAGCGGTCCCGGTGGCCCCACCGTCCCGGCCGAGCCCGGCCGCGTGACGATGCGCCGGCTCAACCGGAGCGAGCTCGACCACACGGTGCGCGACCTGCTCGGCATCGAGCGCCAGGTCAGCACCGACTTCCCCGCCGACGATCGCGGCTACGGCTACGACAACAACGGCGACGTGCTCTCGACCTCGGCGCTCCACGTGGAGCTGCTCGCGAGCAGCGCGGAGGAGTGGATCGACGAGGCGCTCGGCACCGCCGAAGCGCCCGGGCCCGGCCGCGAGCGCATGCTGACTTGCGACGTCGCGACCGGCGGCGAGTCGTGCGCGCGCACGATCCTCACCACGTTCACGCGCCGCGCGTGGCGCCGCCCCGCGACCGACGCGGAGATCACGCGCCTGCTCTCGGTGCACGAGATCGCGCAGATGCACGGCGACGGCTGGCCCGAGGGCGTGCGCCTCGCGCTGATCGCGACGCTGATCTCGCCGCACTTCCTCTACCGCGTCGAGCTCGACGATCCCGCGGTCGACGGGCCCGAGCGCGTGTCGGACTACGAGCTCGCGTCGCGCCTCTCCTATTTCCTCTGGGCGAGCGCGCCCGACGACGAGCTGCTCGACCTCGCGGCAGACGGCGTGCTCCACGACGAAGCGACGCTGCGCGCGCAGGCCGAGCGCATGCTCGACGACGCGCGCGCCCGCTCGCTCGTCGACGACTTCGCGGGCCAGTGGCTCTACACGCGCCTCATCCCCGATCACGACGCCGACGACGGCACGTTCCCCGACTGGACGCCGGAGCTCGCGCGCTCGGCGCAGGGCGAGATGGAGCGCTTCTTCGCCGCGTTCCTCGAGGAGGATCGGCCGGTCGAGGACATGCTCACCGCGAGCTTCGGCTTCGTCGACGATCGCCTCGCGGCGCACTACGGCGTCGAGATTCCGGAAGGCACGACGCGCGACGAGCAGGGCTTCGCGCGGGTCATGCTGCCCGACACGCGCAGCGCGGGCCTGCTCTCGCGCGCCGGCGTGCTCGCGGTCACGTCGCAGCCGAACCGCACGTCGCCGGTGAAGCGCGGCGTGTGGGTGCTCGAGCAGATCCTCTGCTCGCCGCCGCCTCCGCCGCCGCCCGGCGTCGAAGGCCTCGAGGCGACCGAGCCGCGCGAGGGCGAGACGCTGCGCGAGCGCTTCGAGCGGCACCGCAGTGATCCGGTCTGCGCGTCGTGCCACTCGGTGATGGATCCGATCGGCTTCGGCCTCGAGCGCTACGACGCGATCGGTCGTTATCGCGAGACCGACAACGACGGCACGATCGACGACAGCGGGCTGCTCCCCGGGTTCGGCGAGTTCACGGGCGCGAGCGAGCTCGGCGCGATGATCTCGAGCGACCCGCGCTTCCCGCGCTGCGTCACGCGCCAGATGATGACCTACGCGCTCGGCCGCGGTGTCGAGCACCGCAGCGACGAAGCGTGGGTCGACATGCTCACCGAGGACATGCTCGCGAACGGCGGGACGCTGCGCGCGCTGATCCTCGAGATCGTGACCAGCCCCCCGTTCCGCATGCGCGGCGCCGATCACGGCGCGGAGGACGAGTGATGTCGGCGTGGAGCAAGAAGAAGCTGGGGCGCCGGTTCTTCCTCGGCGGCGCGGGCGCGGCGATCGCGCTTCCGTTCCTGCCCTCAGCGGCGCGGATGATCGAAGGGCGCAGCACGGCGCACGCGGATCACGCGTCGTGCGAGGACCCGAAGCGGCTGCTCGCGTGGTACGTGCCCTGCGGCATCCACATGGCGGCGTGGCGCCCGACGTCGACGGGGCGCGACTTCGCGCTGCCGGAGATCCTCCAGCCGCTCGAGCCGGTGCGCGCGAAGATCAACGTGCTCACCGGCATCGCGAACATGCCGGCGCGGCCCGACGGCCCGGGTGATCACGCCGCGGGCACCGGCTCGTTCATCACCGCGACGCACGTGGTGAAGACCGAGGGATCCGACATCCGCAACGGCGTCTCGATGGACCAGGTCGCGGCGATGCACATCGGGTCGTGCACGCGCTTCGCGTCGCTCGAGCTCGGCATCGACGGCGGTGGCCCCGCGGGCGGCTGCGACTCCGGCTACTCGTGCGCGTACGCGCGCAACGTGAGCTGGAGCGGCCCGCAGACGCCGATGCCGAAGATGACCGACGTGCGCGCGGTGTTCGATCGCCTGTTCGAGGGCTTCGATCCCACCGCGTCGCTCGCGGAGATCGAGCGTCGTCGCGCGTACCGCACGAGCGTGCTCGACGTCGCGCTCGAGGACGCGAACTCGCTGCGCCCGCGCCTCGGCACGACCGATCAGCGCAAGCTCGACGAGTACCTCACGGCGGTGCGCGAGGTGGAGCTGCGCATCTCGTCGGAGGAGACGCTGGTGTGCGAGATCCCGGGCCGCCCCGCGACGGATCTCGATCTCACCGCGCGCATCGACGTGATGAGCGACCTCCAGGCGATCGCGATGCAGTGCGATCTCACGCGCGTCATCACGTTCATGATGGCGAACGCGGGCAGCAACCGGAGCTATCCGTTCCTCGGCATCAGCGACGGGCACCACAGCCTCTCGCACCACCAGGGCAACGCGGAGAACCACCGCAAGCTCACGCTGATCGATCGCTGGGAGATGGAGCGCTTCTCGTACTTCCTGCAGAAGCTCGACTCCATCGAGGAGCCCGGCGGCGGCACGCTGCTCGACACGTGCGCGGTCTTCCTCTCGAGCGAGATCTCGGACGGCGATCGCCACAACCACGACGACATGCCGATCCTCGTCGCCGGCACCGCGAACGGCGCGTGGGAGACGGGGCGTCACGTCGTGTACGACGGGCGCCCGCCGGTCGCGAATCTCTTCACGACGCTGCTCAACGCGGTCGGTGTCCCGTCGGAGCGCTTCGGCGACGACGGCACCGGTCCGCTGACGATCTGATCCAAAGACGAAGATCGGCTCGCCCGCGGGTCCCTACCGTCCGCGCGCTTCGCGCGCTCCCCTCCGGGACCGGCGGGACGAGCACTCCGGTAGGGACTCACGTCGCGGCGCTCGCCTCGCGGTGGGCGCGTCTCGGCCTCCAACGGAAGAGCCCGCGTCGCTCGCCATGCGGCGCCGCGGGCTCGCCGAGCACGTCCTCCACGTAGAGCATCCGGACCGCGACGACGACGACGACGAGCAGCGGCGTCGCGACGAGCACGCCGACCGGCCCGAGGTACACGACCGTGACGAGCTGCGCGAGCACCACGAGCGCGGGCGGCAGGTTCACGGCGCGCGACTCGACGACGGGGTCGAGCAGGTTCGTCTCGAGGAACTGGATCACGAGATAGAGCACCAAGACCTGCAGCGCCTTCTCGGGCCCCTGCAGGAACGCGACGGCCACGGCGGGCACGAGCGCGAGGATCGCGCCGATGAACGGGATGAACGCGAGCGCCCCGGTGATCACGCCGATGGGCAGCGCGAGCGGCACGCCGAGCAGCGCGAGCCCGACGCCGAACGCGACGCCGATCACCGTCATGAGGAAGAGGCGCGCCGCGAACCACGAGCGCAGCGTGCCGACGGTCGCGTGGATCACCTCGCGCAGGCGATCACGCCGCGGACGCGGAGCGAGCATCAGCAAGCCGTCCACGTAGCGACGCGGCGTCGCCGCGAAGAAGACGGCCAGGAAGATCACGATGACCGTGTCGGCGAGCGCGCCGAGCCCGCTGGCGACGCTGCGCTGCACGGAGCCGAGCATCTCGCCGGAGCGCGCGGCGAGCTGATCGTCCATGCCCCCGACGCGCTCGCGGATGCGCCGCGCAAGCGGCGTCTCCTCGACCCACGTGCGCGCGCGCTCGACACCGTCGCGCACGGCGATCTCGAGGTCGTCGACCTGCGCCGCGATCTGCGGCCCCGTCCACATCGAGAACGCGACGACGAGGCCGACCAGCGCGAGCAGCGTGAGCGCGAGCGACGCGCGATACGGGAGGTGCAGACGGCGCGAGACCGCGCTCGCGATTGCCCACATCGCGATGCCGAGCAGCAGCGCGCACGCGAGCACTGCGGCGTAGTGCACCAGCGGGGCGCCGAGGACGTACGCGAGCGCCACCCCGCCGAGGCCGATCACGATGATCTTCGCCGCGCGGACGGCGCCCTCACGCGTGTCGTCGGTCATCGCGGAGAGCACCAAGCGCGAAGCGTGCCGTGAGGGACTGATGCGAGAGTGCCAGTCGGAGGATGGCAGTCGGATATCGTGAGATCGATTCTCGCACTGGCACGTCGATAGGCACTCTGCTAACTCTGCGACTCGCTCCGTTCTGCTCACCCGACGCGACGGAGGTCCACTGCATGAGCCCTCACTCCCGCACATACGCCTGCGAAGACTGTCTCTTTCTCGGACGAGAGCTCTCGCTCCGAGGAGAGGAAGCCCTCGAGGTGATCGGGTGCACCGGTCCCCGAGCGCTGCCGATGCCGGCGGCGTTCGTGTGGTGAACCGCGTGCTCGTGCGGTGAGCCGCGTCGCGGAGCTCGTGCTGCACCTGGATCCCCTGGCTCTCGCGCTCGTCTGAGCGCCTTCCGATCGCGCTCGCGCGCTCGTGAGGCGCGGCGAGCGCGGCACCGCGTCGTCGAAGCGACCCCTCCGGTGGGAGCGGTCGGACGCGGCGCCCGGTCTCCGTCGAGCCACCCGGTGCGTGGGCATTCTCGCCTGCGCGCCGCGGAGACCTTCGGGCGCGTCGGCTCGAGCGATCGAGCCGGCGCAGTGTCTTCGTGGCCCACGGATCCAGGCGCGCTCGTGCCCGCCGCGCTCCCGGCGCGCGATGCAGCCGTGCGGACGATCCCGCTGTCCGCGCGGCTCGAGGTCGTCGTGTGTCCAGCACACGGCGTGCGCGCCCCCTCGGCGACGAGCGTCATGCGCTCCGAGCCGCGGCTCACCGAACGAACGTCGAGCATCGCAGTCGGACTCTCACGCTCTCCGCGGGGGACGTGACACTCGATGCTTGCGTACGACCCCGCTGCGACCCGCACACTCCTCGCACCCACAACGGCCTCGTCGTGCCCGTCCTCCTCTTCCAACGCCTGCTCACGCGCTCGGTCGATCGCGACGATCTGCCGGCGCTGCGCACGCTCGCGTCCCTGCCGATCCCAGAGCGTGCGCCCTGGCTCGGCGCGCTCGCGCCCGCGCTCTCGCACGACGACGTCGACGTGCGTGTCGCGGCGGTGCGCGCGCTCGCCGGCGCGCGCGGGCGCGTCGGGCTCCTGCGCATCTCCGAGTCGCTCGACGATCGTGACCAGGAGGTGCGCATCGCGGCCGTCGAGTCGCTGCGCGCGTCGAGCGCGGGGCTGCCCGCCGCATGGGCGCTCGCGATCTTCCATCGCGATCCCGCGGTGCGTCGCGCTGCGGTCGAGGGCACGGCGCCGCTCGGCTGTGAGTCGCTCGCGCTGCACCTGCTGCCCGATCCGGCGTGCGCCGATCGCGTCACACTGCCGGCGCAGCCGCGCGCGATCGGACCGATCCTCGCGCACGTCCGGACCGGCGTGATGAGCGCCGAGCGCGCGCGGGCGTGGATCGAGTCGAACCTCGGCGTGCAGCTCCTGAACGAGCTGCTCGTGATCCGGTACCGCACGCCGGCGGAGATCGATCCGATCCTCGACGGCGACGATCCCGGCGTCGCGCTCGACGACACGCTCGAAGAGATGATCGAGCTCTTCCTCGCGCCCGACGTCGAGCCCTCGCGCTGCGCGAGCGTGCTGCGCACGGTGCGCGCGCTCCTGCTCGGGCGCCCCGACACACATCGTCGCGCGGCGGCTGCGCTCTATGCGCTGCTGCGTCGGCGCGGCGAGCTGCCCGCGCCTGCGTGCGCGCTGCTCGGCGCGGTGTATCCCGCCGCGCTCGCCGACGTTCGCCTGTCGCGCGCGGTGCGCGTCGACGCTCTCGAGGGCCCGCTGCAGTGCGGTGATGCAGTGCCCGCGCTCGCGGCGGAGACCGTCGACGCGCTGCTCGGCGGCGATCTCGTGCGCACGCCGGAGGGCACGCTCGACCTGCGAGCGCTCGCCGCGGTCTTCACGGTCGCCCGCGGCGTCGATGCCGCGACGGTGATCGCGCGCCTCGGCGAGCGCGAGATCATCGAGGCGTTCCGGGCCGATGCGCACCGCGCGGCGCCGCTGATCGCGCGCGCTCCCTCGCTCCTGCCGGCGCTGCTGAGCGCGATGCCGGATCGGCGCGCGCTCCTCGTCGCCCTCGCGATCACCGCGACCCCGACCGACGACGTCGCGCTTCCCGCCGGGGTCGACGCAGCGCTCGCGATCGACGTCGCGCTCGCGCTCGACGTGCTCCGCGCGTCCGAGGAGGCGCGCCTGACCTCGGCGAAGATCGGTCGCTCCGTCGAGGTGCTCGGAGCGTGCATCGCCGCCGTGCCCGAGGCGCTTCGCGCGCTGATGATCGCGCTCGTCGATCACGACGACGCGAAGGGCTCGCCGCTCCTGCTCGATCTCCTCGGCGACGTCGCGCGCCGCGTCGGCGCCGACGCGTGGGTGGACGCCGCGCGCTCGCTCGATCTCGAGCGGCTCGTCGCGCTGGTGACGCTGCTCGGCCACGTCACGAGCCTCCCGTTCGCGAAGGAGCTGGCGCTCGCGCACGCGCTCGCCGAGCACGAGCACCCCGCGCTCCGCGGCTGGGCGACGAGCCGCGTGCCCCGCCCTGCGCTCGAAGATCCCACGTCGCTCACGGTGACGACGCTCGACGAGCACCAGGTCGCGCGCATCGCGGGCGCGACCACGGCGGGCGATCTGCTCGACGCGCTGCGGCCCGCGCTGACCGCGCCGCGGCGTGGGCTCGTCGCGGTGCTCGCGGCGCGCCGACCGATCGTGTCGCCCGTGGTGTGCGCGGCGCTGCTCGCCTCGCACGACGATCCCGTCGCGGTCGCACGCGAGCTGGCGCGCTGGTCCGCGCCGACCGCTGCGTTCCGCACCGAGCTCGACGCCGAGATGGTGCGCCGCTGGCGCGGTCGTCAGGACGTGCTCCCGGTGCTCGCGAACGCGTGGCTGCACCTCTTCGAGGCGCACGCGTTCGCGCTGATCGAGCGGCTCGCCGCGGGGAGCGACGGTGCGCTCGGCGCGCTCGCGGCGGCGCGATCGCTCCCGGCGCCGATCCTCGCGCAACAGATCTGGGCGGGCGTCGCGACCGTCGCGGAGATGTGGCGGTGGCGCGATCGCGCGCGCCTCGAAGAGCTCGCGACGCCCGCGCTCTTCGATCTCGCGCTCGCCGAGCTCGACACCGATCTCGGCGACATGGCGGCGCGCCTGCTCGTGTCGTGCGGCGTGGTCGCGCCGACGCTGCTCGCGGAGCGCACGCCCGCGATCGTCGCGCGGCTCCCCGATCTGCCGGAGCGCACGCGCGAGCGGCTCGCCCCGATCGCGAGCGCGCGCGGGCTCGCGCCGGCGCGGCGACCTCCGCGCGCGCGCATCACGTCGGACGAGCTCGATGCGATCGACCGCATCAAGAGCCTCGCCGATCTCGATGCGCTCGCCCGCGAGTGCGAGGGCACGATCGAGCCGCTCGTTCAGGAGGCCGCGCTCGCGCTGCTCCTGCGCGGCGCGGCCGCGGGCGAGCGACGGATCGCGCAGCTGCTCGAGCGCGAGCCCGGTGTGCCCTGCGCGAGCGCGCTCGCGGGCGCGGTGGACTTCTTCGAGTCGCAGCCGGCGCTCGACGTGATCGAGGCGATGGTGCGCGCGCGTCGCGGCGCGGGCGCCGACGCGGAGCTGCGGTTCCGGCTCGCGGTGTCGCTGGCGCGGCTGGGTCGCACCGACCTCGCCGACGTCGCGCTCGAGGCGGCGTGCGATCCCACGCCGCCGATCGGGTGGATGCGCGAGAGCGACGTCGAGCGGCTCGAGGCGCTGCGCCCGCTCGTCGTCGTCGCCTGCACGCTCGCGCGGTCGCCGCATCCGCACGCGTACACGCGCGCGGTCCGCACGCTGCGCACGCACGTCTGGCGGCCCGCGGAGCGAGAGCGCTGCCTCGAGGGCCTGCGCGCGTTCCTGATCGCGGGGCCCGAGCGTCACGCGGCGCTGCGCAGAGAGGTCGCGCAGTGGCTGATCGCGGAAGAGGATCGCCTCGGCGCGCCGCTCCTCCTCCAGAGCGCGCTGCGCGCCGAGCAGCCGCTCCCGATCGACCTGATCCGGCGCATCAGCGAGGGCATGGTGATGGCGCTCGCGGAGGGCGGCCTCACCGTCGGGCACGAGCACGTGCTCGAGCCGCGGATCGTCGATCTGCTCGAACGGTTGCGCACGCGACCGAGCGCTCGAGAGTCCGCGCTCCGCCGCGTGCTGGAGGACGGCATCTACGAGGTCGCGCGGCGTCGTGCGCGCTTGCTGATGGCGCCGGCGCGCGCCCGCGACGCGAAGCTGCGCGAGGTCGCCGACGTGTTCGCGTGGGGCACGCGCCGCGCGCGCGAGCTCACCGGGCGCGTCCTGCGCTTCCACATCAGCGACGTCTCGCAGCTCGGCTACACGACGATGCGCTCGGGTGACGTCCACGTGACGCCGCTGCCGATCTTCCAGCGCGAGCGCGACGGGCGGACGATCGTGGAGGCCCTCGTGCTGCACGAGATCGGGCATCACGTGTTCCACGGCTCCGACGAGGCGATCGCGATCTGGGAGAAGGCCGACGAGATGGGCCTCGTGCGCCTGCTCAACCTCGTCATGGACGAGCACCTCGAGCGCAACCTGCGCGCGATGGAGGCGGAGTGGGGCGATCGCCTGAAGACGCTCGCGGCGTGGGCCTTCCGGCACTCGCGCAACGACGTGAAGCTCGATCTCCTGCTCTCGATCCTCGGCGCGCACGCGTTCGACGTGCTGAGCGCGACGAAGCTCGGCGTCGCGCGCGATCGCGCCGCGATCACGGTGGAGAGCGGCGCGGTGCTCGGTGCGCTCGAGGCGCGTGGTCACTCGTTCGCGCGCTTCGTGCGCGCGCTGCGCATGGGCCTCGGTGATCGCTCAGGCGACCCCAAGGTGCGCGAGGCGCTCGCGCTGTTCGATCGCAAGTTCCGCCACGCCGACGTGCCGCGGCTCTGGGAGATCGCGCAGGCGCTGCATCGCATCTTCGGACAGGAGATCGACGTCGCGCTCGGCTTCGGCGGCGCGGAGTCGGTGTCGCGCCCGGGCGAGCTCGTCGACTGCGACGAGGGCATCACCGACGGCGAGGTGCAGCGCGAGGTGCAGCGCGTGCTCGAGGCGCCTCGCAGCACGCCCGGCGCACCGCCCGCCGGGCGCGACCAGCCGCTCGCGATCAACGTCGGCGCGAGCCAGGACTGGGCGCCGATCACGCGCGTCGAGGTGCTCGCGCCCGATCCCGGCAAGCACGAGCAGGTCGCGAGCACGGTGCGTCGCCACGCCGATCGCATGCGCCGTCACCTCGAAGAGCTCGGCCTGCGCTGGGAGCCGCAGCGGATGCGCCTCCAAGGACGTCGCCTCGACGTCGCGCGCCTGCGCGCGCTCGTGACCCGCGGCGATCCGCGCGTGCTGATCGCGCGCGAGCTGCGCCACCGCACCGATCTGTTCCTCGGCGTGCTGATCGACTGCTCGGGCTCGATGCAGGGCACCTCGATGGAGCGCGCCCACGCGTTCGGCGTGCTGCTCGCGGAAGCGGCGCGCGATCTGCGCGGCGTCGATCTGCGTGCGTTCGGGTTCACCGACCGCTGCATCTACGACGCGGGCGATGCGCGCCGCAGCGCGATCACGTCGCTGCGCGCGACCGACGGGAACAACGACGCGGCCGCGCTCGACCACGTGGCGCACGTCGCCGCGCGCTCGACCCGCCGCGCGAAGCTGATCGTGATGATCAGCGACGGGCTCCCGACCGAGTGCTCGGTCGACGCGCTTCGCACGTGCGTGCGCCGCACCACGCGTCGCGGCATCGCGTGCGCGCAGGTCGCGGTGCGACCGCTCGAGGAAGTGTGCTTCCCGCACTACGTGGTGATCGAAGGCGGCGAGCTCGACGGAGCGGTCGCGCGCTTCGGCGAGGTGATCACGAAGCTGGTGCGCCAGGTGATGAGGGGTTGATCATGACGAAGCTGGAGATCGACGAGATCCGCGTGGGCGCGGTGATGGAGGCGACGTTCTGGGCGAACCCCGTCGAGGACTCGCGCTTCAAGTACCGCGCGACGCACCTCGACGGGCGACGCGCGCCGAAGGTCGTGCTCAGCGACGACGTGCGCATCCAGCCCGGCGTGCCGTGCCTCGTGCGCATCGAGGCGATCCACAAGCCGGAGCGCGCCGACCACGGCTTCATCGAGGCGAAGTGGGAGCGCCCCGCGCCGTTCCGCATCGAGGGCGTGTGGATCGATCCGTCGGTCGCGAAGAAGCTGCAGATCCTGCTCGAGAGCGGGCTCAACATCCTGCTCGACGGTCCGCAGGGCTGCGGCAAGACGACGCTCGCGCGCGCGATCGCGGAGTCGCTCGGCATGGAGTTCGTCTTCTTCAACTGCGGCGCAGTGGTCGAGGCGAGCGATTTCCTCGCGACCATCCAGGTGCGCGCGAGCGCGTCGGGCGCGCCGGTCACCGACTTCGTGAAGACCGACGTGCTCCTCGCCATCGAGCAGGCCAACGAGTCGAAGGACAAGCGCTGGCTCGTCTTCCTCGACGAGCTCAATCGCTGCCCCGAGAGCGCGCGCAACGCGCTGATGCCCGCGCTCGACGCGACGCGCCGCGTGTTCCATCCGGTCGAGAACCGCTTCGTGAAGATCCCCGATCACGTGCAGTTCGTCGCCGCGGTGAACCGCGGTCGCGAGTTCTCCGGCACGTTCGGGATCGACGCCGCGCAGCTCGATCGCTTCGCGCCGCTGCAGATGCGTTATCCGCCGCCGCCCGAAGAGGTGAAGCTGCTGCGCGCGCGCCATCCCTCGCTCGGCAAGGAGCTGGTCGAGACGCTCGTCGCGATCGCCGATGCGGTGCGCCACGCGCCCGAGCTCGGACAGAGCCTCTCGGTGCGCGCGACCGACGAAGCGTGCGTGTACCTCGAGCATCCGCTGATGAGCGAGGAGCCGCGCGCGAACCTGCCCGAGGTGCTCAAGTCGAGCTTCTGCGGGCGCTTCTCGGGCCGCTGGGACGATCCCGGCAGCGACGCGGGCGCGGTCTGGGCGACCGTGACGCGCGTGCTGCGCGAGCGCGGAGAGCCGGTGGCGTGATCGGGGCGCGCGTCTAGATCGCCGGGGTGCCGGATCGATCGGACAAGCTGCCCGCCGGACTGCGCGCGCATCTCGCGTCGCTGTTCCCGGGCGCGCGCGTCGTGC
This sequence comes from Sandaracinus amylolyticus, assembly GCF_000737325.1. Classification (NCBI taxonomy): domain Bacteria; kingdom Pseudomonadati; phylum Myxococcota; order Polyangiales; family Sandaracinaceae; genus Sandaracinus; species Sandaracinus amylolyticus. The sequence continues at coordinate 2,254,085 of NZ_CP011125.1, read as the reverse complement.
GGGCGTGCGCGCTCGGGCCCGATGCGCATCCGCCGAGCGACGAGACGGAGAAGGAGCTCGGGTACGGACATCCGCTGCGCGTCACGCTCGCGACCGAGAGCGGGACGACGCGCGACGTGGTGCTCCACACCGCGGGCAGCGACGAGTACGGCCACGATCGCCGCGCGGATCGTGTCGCCGCACAGGTCCTCGCGTACGACACGTTCGGGCTCTTCCCGCAGCACGTGCGCGCGATCGACGTGGGCGCGCTGCGCGACGACGGGACGCTCGTGTCGCTGCGCGCGACCGGCGAGGCGTACCTGATCACCGAGTGGGCCGAGGGCGAGCTCTACGCCGACGATCTCCGCCGCATCGCGCGCGACGGCATCGTGCGCGAGCTCGACGTCGCGCGCGCCGACGCGCTCGTCCGCTACCTCGTCGCGCTGCACCGCACGCCGGGCACCCACGAGGGCGCGTACGTGCGCGCGATCCGCGACCTCGTCGGCGCGGGCGAGGGCATCGCGGGGATCGTCGACGCGTACCCCGACGACACGCCGGGCGCGCCGCGCGCGCGGCTCGACGCGATCGAGCGCGCGTGCCTCGAGCATCGCCTGCGCCTGCGCCGTCGCACCGATCGACTGCGACGCACCCACGGCGACTTCCACCCGTTCAACCTGCTCTTCGATGGCGAGGCGCTCACGGCGCTCGACGCGAGCCGCGGCGCGCAGGGCGACCCCGCCGACGATCTCGCGTCGCTCACGATCAACCATCTCTTCTTCGGGCTCGAGCACCGCGACGTGTGGAAGGACGGGCTCGGCGCGTTGTGGTCGCGCACGTTCGATCGCTATCTGCGCGCGAGCGGCGACGACGGCGTGCTCGAGGCGATCGCGCCGTTCTTCGCGTGGCGCGCGCTCGTCGTGTCGAGCCCGCGCTGGTACCCGCACCTGCGCGGCGAGGATCGCGATCGCCTGCTGCGCTTCGTCGAGCGCGTCCTCGCTGCGCCGCGCTTCGATCCCGCGATCGGCATCGAGGCGATGACGTGAGCGACACTGCATCGAGCGGCGTCGTCGTGTGGCTCACCGGGCTTCCCTCGTCGGGCAAGTCGACGCTCGCGCGACGCGCCGCGGAGCGACTGCGCAGCACGAACGTCGCGACGCTCGTGCTCGACGGCGACGACGTGCGCGAAGCGCTGCGCCCGCGGCCCGGCTACGACGACGACGCGCGCGACGCCTTCTACGAGACGCTCGCGCGGCTGGCAGCGCTCGCCGCGTCACAAGGGCTCGTCGTGCTCGTGCCCGCGACGGCGCACCGCCGCGCGTTCCGCGATCGTGCGCGCGCGCTCGCGCCGCGCTTCGTCGAGGTTCACGTCGACGTGCCGCTCGCGACCGCCGAGGCTCGCGACGACAAGGGCTTCTACGCGCGCGCCCACGCCGCGCAGTCGAGCACGATGCCCGGCGTCGGCGTCGCGTACGAGGCGCCGAGCGCGCCCGAGCTCGTCGTGCACGCGAGCGACGACGTCGGCGCGCTGCTCGCCGCGATCACGCGGCTCTGATCACGCGCGCAGTCCGCGCGCGTGGCCGTTGTCGCGCGCGGCGTGGTGCCCACGTCGCTGCCCACACGAGGGCGGACTGCTCACTCGGTGACGCTCGCAGGGGGATGTCGGATGCGAGCCGAGCGCGGTCCTGTCCATGACCCACTCAGGATTCCGGGGGTAGACATGATCCGTTCGTTCCTGATCGCCGTCGTCGCGCTGTGCGGTCTCGCCGCGTGTGGAAGCAACGAAGAAGCGTCGACGACGGAGACGACCGGCACCGCGCCGGCGACCACCACGACGCCGACGCCGACGCCTCCGCCCACCACGCCCACGCCCGCCGAGGGCACCACGGCCGCGCCCGGCGCGGCGGCCGCCGGCGGCGGCGCGACCATCACGATCGCGACCGGCTTCACCGATCCCACGATCACGACGGGCACGTCGGGCGGCGCGGTCGAGGCCTCCACGCTCAACTCCGAATGCGCGGGCTGGGTGAGCTCGAGCCCCGATCACGTGATCGATCTCCAGGCCGCGATGCCGCGCCTGAAGATCATGGCGTTCGGCACCGAGGCGGACTCGGACGTCACGCTCGTCGTGCGCAAGCCCGACGGCACGTACCTCTGCAACGACGACAGCGACGGCTTCCACCCGGTCGTCGAAGGCGAGATGCCCGCGGGCCGCTACGAGGTCTTCGTCGGCAGCTACGAGCAGGGCCGTCGCCGGGCGTACCGCCTCGGCATCACGACGCAGGAAGCGGCGACGCCGACCACCACGCTCGCGCAGGCGCAGTGATCGACTGACCCCCACGGACGCCGGTGATCTCGCACGAGGTCACCGGCGTTCGTGCTTCCGCCGATCTTCGATGCAACTTGCATCGAAGTCTTCGATGCGTCATGCATCGAAGCATGACCAACAAGCTCAACCGCAAGCGCCGCCAGGAGATCGCGGAGGAGACCGTCGCGATCCTCCGCGCCGGTCGCTACGTCGCGCCGAGCGGGCGCGAGGTCGACGTCGAGCGCGCGATCGGCGACGCGATCGCGGGCACCACGCTGCACACGCCCGAGCGCCCACCGCCGCGCGCGATCCCGAGCGCGCGCCCCACGATCATCACCGTCGCGAACGAGACCACGCTCGCCGGCGCACGACGCCTGCACGACGAGGGACGACGCGTCGCCGCGCTCGTGTTCGGCTCCGCGCGCAACCCTGGCGGCGGGTTCCTCGGCGGCTCGGAGGCGCAGGAAGAGAGCCTCGCGCGCGCGTCCGCGCTCTACGCGTGCGAGGAGGGCTCGCCGTTCTACCAGCACCACCGCGCGCGGCGTGATCCGTCGTACTCGCACCACGTGATCCACGCGCCCGACGTGCCGGTGCTACGCGACGACGCGGGCACGCTGCTCGAGGCGCCGTGGCCCTGCTCGTTCCTCGTCGCGGCGGCGCCGAACCGCCGCGAGCTCGATCCCGACGAGGACACCGCGCCGGTCATGGCGGAGCGCATCGCGCGCATCCTCGACGTCGCGGCTGCGCACGAGCATCGCGCGCTGGTGCTCGGCGCGTTCGGGTGCGGTGTGTTCCGCAACGATCCGATCGAGGTCGCGGGGCTCTTCGCGTCGGCGCTCGAGGGCAGCCACGCCGGCGTGTTCGACGTCGTGCGCTTCAGCGTGCTCGACACGTCGGAGGAGGGCGCGACGTTCCGCGCGTTCGCAGCGCGCTTCGATCGCGCATGATGGCGCGATGACGCTCGATCGCATCGCGCCGACGCGACGACCCGAGGGCGCGAACGCCGGCACGCAGCGGTGGCGCGAGCTGCTCTTCGTGCACTGGAGCGTCTCGCTCGACGAGGTGCGCGCGCTCGTGCCGGCGGCGCTCGAGCTCGACGCGTGGGAGGGCCGCGCGTGGATCGGCGCGGTGCCGTTCCGCATGGAGCAGATCCGCCCTTCGTGGCTGCCCGGCGCGCTGGCGCTCGACTTCCTCGAGCTGAACCTGCGCACGTACGTGCACCACCGCGGCCGCCCCGGCGTGTGGTTCTTCTCGCTCGAGGCGAGCTCGTGGCTCGCGGTGCGCGCGGCGCGCGTCGGATGGTCGCTGCCCTACTGGCACGCGCGCATGCGCACCGAGCGCGACGGCGCGCGCGTGCTGTACGCGTCGTCGCGGCGTGGGCACGATGCGCGGTTCGACGTCGACTACGAGATCGGCGATGCGCTCGGCGCGTCGGCGCCGGGCACGTTCGAGCACTTCCTGCTCGAGCGCTACCTGCTCTTCGCCGCGCACCGCGGGCGGATCCTCGAGGGGCAGGTGCACCATGCGCCCTACCCCGCACATCGGGCGCGCGTGCTGCGGCTCGAGCAGACGCTCACCGCGGCGGCCGGCCTCCCCGCGCTGCAGCGCGCGCCCGAGATCCTGCACTGGAGCCCGGGCGTCGACGTCGAGGTGTTCGGCCCGCGCGCGACGTGATCGAGCGCCTTCCATCGCGCGCGTGATCGCTGCTACACACGCGCGGTCATGAAGCACCCATCCATCGCGCACGCCGCGATTGCTCTCGCGTGCGCGATCCTGCTCCTCACGACCACGCTGTCGGCGCGACACGCGCACGCCCAGACTGCGCGCGCCCCGGAGCGCTTCGCGCTCGAGATGCCCGACCCCGAGCGCTACGTCCTCGAGAACGGGCTCGAGGTGATCCTCGATCCGCTGCCCGGACGGCGCGAGGTCACGGTGCAGGTCACCTACCACGTGGGCGCGGCGGATCAGCGCCCCGGCTGGACCGGCCTCGCGCATCTCGCCGAGCACCTGATGTTCGAGGGCTCGCTGCACGTGCCGAACGACTCGTACATCCCGTGGCTCGAGCGCGCGGGGAGCCTCGATCGCAACGCCACGACGTCGCTCGATCGCACCGAGTACCACCAGACGTTGCCCTCCGAGCGGCTCGAGACCGCGCTGTTCCTCGAGAGCGATCGCATGGCGTACCTGCTCTCGGTGCTCGACGAGGCGAACGTCGACGAGCAACGGCGGATCGTCGCGCGCGAGCGCATCGAGCACTACGCGCTGAGCGCGCACGGCCTGTTGCCGGGCGTGACCGCGCGCGCGCTGTATCCCGAGGGGCACCCGTATCGCGAGGTCGACGAGCGCCCGGCCGATCTCGAGGCGATCCGCCTCGCGCACGTGCAGTGGTTCGTGCAGTCGTACTACCAGCCCGCGAACGCGACGCTGATCGTGTCCGGCGGGTTCGAGCCCGCCTCGGCGCGCGCGCAGATCGAGCGCTGGTTCGGGAGCATCCGTCGCTCGGGTCGCGTGCCGCCGCGCGTGACGCCACCGCGGGTGCGGCTCGAGGACGAGACGCGCATCGTGGTCGAGGCCGATCACACGAACGACGAGCTGCGCGTCGTCTGGCCGACGCCGGCGTACGGCGCGCCCGGCGACGCCGAGCTCGACGTCGTCGCGCACATCCTCGAGGAGCGGCTGCGCCTCGCGCTCGTCGAGCGTGGGCTCGCGATCGGCGTGTGGGCGTACCAGCTCAGCCGCGAGCGCGGCTCGGAGTTCACCGCGGGCGTCGTGCTCCCGCGTGATCGCGGCACCGCCGAGGCGCTCTCGGCGATCGACGCGGAGCTCGAGCGCATGCGCGGAGGTGTCGATCCCGCGCTCGTGCGGCGTGTCGATCAGGTGTGGTTCGACCGGCTCGTGGAGCGGATGGAGCGCACGTCGGCGCGCGCGCAGCTGCTCTCGATGCGCTGGCACGACGGCACGCCGTACACGGTCGCAGCGGACGCACGCCGCTACGCGCAGGTCGACGCGGAGCGCACGGCCCGCGCGGTGCGAGCGTTCCTGCCGCTCGACCGGCGGATCGTGGTGTCGCTCGACGCGACGCCGGGCGTGCGCGAGGGCGGTCGCGTGGTCACGACGCAGCGCGTGCAGAGGTCGCGATGAGGTCCACGTGGCTCGCCCTCTGTGTCGCGCTCGCCGTGATGCACGCCGGATGCGGAGGCGCATCGCGCGCGACGTTGCCCGCGCCGCATCGTCCGCTGGTGCGCACGCGCGACGACGCATCGCGCGCGCCTCCGCCGCTCGCGACGCTCCCGCTGCTCGAGGTGCCCGAGGTGCACCGGACGACGCTCGCGACCGGCCTCGACGTGCAGGTCGTGCCGCGCACCGAGCTGCCGCTGGTCGCGATCGTCGTCGCGTCGCGCGCGTTCCACATCCACGACCCGGGCTCGCCGCGCGGCGCGGCGTCGCTGACGGCGCGCGTGATGGAGCGCGAGCTCGGGCGGATGGCGCTCGCGGCGCGCGGGCGTGAGCTCGCGGCCCCCGACGTCACGGCGGGCGGCGACGGCTTGCTCATCGCGATGCAGGTGCCGAGCACGGAGGTCGTGCCCGCGCTGACGATGCTCTCGGCGGTGCTGCGCGCCGAAGACTGTTTCGCCGCCGACGTGGAGCTCGCGCGCGTGGCGCATCGCGAGCTCGTCGCGCGCGCGCAGACCGTCGGTCGGCTCGCGAGCCTCGGCGCGCTCGTGTCGCTCTACGGCCCGGAAGATCCGCGCTCCGCGCCGTCGTACGGCAGCGCGCTCCACGTCGAGCGCCTCCAGCGGGCCCACTGCATCGCGCAGCGCCGCCGCGGGCTCCTGCCGGCGTCGACGACGATCGCGATCGCGGGCGACATCACGCCCGAGGAGGCCTTCGCGCACGTGCAGGGCACGCTCGGCGCGTGGGCGCGCACCGGCGCGGCGGTGCCGCCCGCGCCGCCACCGACGTTCCCGCAGTCGGAGCGCAACCTGCTGCTCGTGCCGGTGCGCTCCGAGGAAGGCTCGCTGATGATCGTCGAGCGCGGCCCGGGCCCCGACGAGCCCGGGTTCCCGGCGTTCGCGGTGCTCACGCGGATGCTCGGCGGCATGTTCGCGGCGCGCATGAACATCGAGGTGCGCGAGCGCCGCGGCTGGGCGTACGGCGTGTCGGCCGAGCTCGGTGTCGCGGCGGATCACTCGACCGTGCGCGTCGAGTGCACGGTGCGCGGCGATCGACTGCTCGACACGCTGCAGGTGTTCGAGCACGAGCTCTGGCGTCTGCGCGAGCCGGCTCGCATCGAGGCCGACGAGCTCGCGACCGCCGTGAGCATGGAGCGCGCGACGCTGCGCACGCAGCTCGAGGCGCGCACCAGCGTCGCGTACGCGCTGGCGCGCGCGTTCCTCCACGGGCGAACGCTCGCGGATCATGCGCGCCTCGACGCGGCGCTCGCGTCGCTCCGGAGCGACGACGTGGCGCGCGCCGCGGCGTCGTTCCGGCTGGGCGCGGCACCGGTGGTGATGATCGGGCCGCGGGAGCTCGCGCCGGCGCTCGCCCGCGCGCGCCCGGGGCGGTTCGGGCTGATCCTCCCGCCCTGAGAGCGGCCTGAAAGCGCCTGAAATGCCCTGAAATTCGCGGCTCTGCGCGAGACGCGCCCGTCGAGTCACGCGAGAGTCGGGCCATGGGGAAGGATCACCACGGCACGCGCGGGGGCGCGTGGCGGATGATGTGCGCCGTGCTGGCGCTGGCGTGCAGCGAGCCGGCGCCCGACGACGCGCTCGACGCGACCACCGACGACGGCGACGCGAGCGTGCTCTGCGCGAGCGACGCCGACTGCAGCGACCAGCTCTACTGCAACGGCGCCGAGCGCTGCGCGCCGACGAGCGCCGACGCCGACGCGCGCGGCTGCGTCCTCGCCGAGCCCGCGTGCGTCACGGGGCAGTCCTGCGACGAGGCGGCCGATCGCTGCGCGACGGTGTGCGCGGTGACCGAGGACGCCGACGGAGACGGCGCGATCGCGATCGACTGCGGCGGCGACGACTGCGACGACTCCGAGCGGCGCGTGTTCCCGGGCGCGATCGAGATCTGCGACCCCGAGCACGTCGACGAGGACTGCGACCCCACGACGCTCGGCGCGCTCGATCGCGACGCCGACGGATACGCCGACGAAGCCTGCTGCAACGACCGCGGCGACGGCGTGCTCGCGTGCGGCGACGACTGCAACGACCTCGAGCGCACCGCGACGCCGACGTCGAGCGAGGTGTGCGATGGCTTCGACAACGACTGCGACGGCACCATCGACGAGCGGGTGCTGGCCTCCGGCTTCCTCGACGCGGATGGCGACCTGCACGGCGATCCCGCTTCGCCTCGCATGGCGTGCCCCGGCGAGACGCGCTTCTCGGCGGTCGACGACGACTGCGACGACGCGGACGCGCAGCGGCACGGCTCGCAGTCCGAGGCGTGCAACGCGCGCGACGACGATTGCGACGGAACGATCGACGAGGCGACGTCGACGCTCACGTGGTACCGCGACGCCGACGGCGACGGCTTCGGCGACCCGAACGCGACCTCGCGCGCGTGCGCGCCGCCGGCGGGCCACGTGCTGATCGCGCTCGACTGCGACGACGGAGATCCCGACGTGCACCCCGCGGCGGCCGAGCGCTGCAACGGCGAGGACGACGACTGCAACGGCCGCGCGGACTTCCGCGTCGCGCGCGGCGACTACGAGGACGACGATCACGACCTCCGTCCCGACGCGTCGTGCAGCGAGGACGAGGGCGTCGCGGACTGCGACGATCGGAACCCCGACGTGCGCCCCGGCGCGCCCGAGCTCCTCGACGGAGTCGACAACGACTGCGACGAGGCCGCGGACGACGTGTGCCGCGCGACGAGCTGGTACGTCGACGGCGACGGCGACGGATTCGGCGACGGCGCGAGCGAGCCGATGCGCGGGTGCGAGCCGATCGCGGGACACGCGCCGCGCGACGGCGACTGCGACGAGGCCGCGCCCGAGCGCAACCCCGCGCAGCGCGAGGTCTGCGACGGCGAGGACGACGACTGCGACGGCGAGACCGACGAGAGCGCCGGCTCGCTGTGCTTCCTCGCGCACGCGCTCGGCGCGTGCGACGCGGGCGCGTGCACGATCGATCGCTGCGGCCGCGGGTGGCGAGACTGCGACGGCGAGACCGACGACGGCTGCGAGATCTCGATCGCGACCGACGCCGCGAACTGCGGCGCGTGCGGCACCGAGTGCGCGGGCGGCGATCACGCGATGGCCGCGTGCACGATGGGCCGCTGCGGCTTCGACTGCGACGACGGCTACGGCGACTGCGACGGCGACCCGCGCAACGGCTGCGAGGCCGACGTCTACTCCGACGTGCTGAACTGCGGCGTCTGCGGCCGCGTGTGCTCGAACCGTCCGAACGCGACGCGCGACTGTCGCCTCGGCGCGTGCGTCGCGGACTGCGCGACGGGCTACGAGAACTGCGACGGTGACCTCGCCGACGGATGCGAGGTCGAGATCGCGCGCGACGCGACGAGCTGCGGCGCGTGCGGCGCGAGCTGCGGCACCGCGGGCGAGATCTGCATCGATCGCTCGTGCGAGACGCCGGCCTTCGCGAGCAGCGGGTCCGAAGGTGCGTTCGCGCCCACCGCGGACGTGGTGCTCTCGCCGGGCGTGCACCACTTCACGACGATCACGATCCCCGAGGGCGTGGTGGTCACGACGTCGGGCAGCGGCGTGCTCGAGCTCCGCGCGACCGGTGACGTGCGGATCGCGGGGCGCGTCGACGTGACGGGCTCGCGCGGAGGGCACGGCAGCGCGGCATATCCGCAGTCCGACTCGGGCGGAGGCGGCACCACCGGCACGCCGCTCGCGCCCGGCGTCGACTTCGACGAGATGACCGCGGAGTGCGGGCCCGCGGGCAGCGGCGGCACCGGCGCGACGGGCGGGAACGGCGTGACGACGTCGAGCGCGGGATGCTCGCTCGGCGGCGCGTTCGGTGGCGGCGCGGGCGGCCTCGCCACCGGTGCGGGCGGTGGTGGCGGCGGCTACGCGGGCGGCGGCGGCGGGATGGACTACCAGGGTCGTGCCGGCGGTGCGGGCGCGTCCGCTGCGGGCAACTCGGGCGGCGCGGGCGCGAGCGACACGACGCCGTGCACGCCGGCGCAGGGCGGACAAGCACACGGCCGCTACGCGGGCACGAGCTCGCCCGGGTGCCACGGCGGCGCGGGGGGATCGATCGGCGCGCTCGCCGTCGCGGATCTGCGGGTCGCGACGACGTTCCGTCCGGGCAGCGGCGGCGGTGGCGCCGGAGGCTCGTACCTCAACGGCTCGGGCGGCGGCGGTGGCGCGGGTGGCGCGGTGCGGATCGCGAGCGCGACGCGGATCGAGATCACGTCGACGGGTGCGGTGCGCGCGGACGGCGGCGCGGGCGGCACCGGGCCGAGCGGCGGTGGCAACGGCGGGGGTGGTGGCTCGGGCGGCGTCGTGTACCTCGTCGCGCCGTCGATGCAGATCGACGGCACGGTGAGCGCCGTCGGCGGCGTCGGCGGAGGCGGCGGGAGCCCGCAGCGCGGCGGCAACGGCGGGCTCGGTCGCGTGCGGCTCTCGGTCCTCGAGGAGGAGTGCACGATCACCGGCGTCGTGTCGCCGGTGCTGCTCGACGGATGCGGCCCGAGCGCGGTGCGCGAGCACCCGTACGTCGCGCGCTATCCCGACTGATCAGGGCGCGGCGGGCGCGGGGGCGGGCTCGCGCAGGAGCTGGCGGAACGTGCGGAAGAAGGACGTGCGCTCCGCCTCTCCGACCGCGCCCGCATGGCGCCATCGCATGCGCCCCTGACGATCGATCAGCGCGACGTTCGCCTCGCTGCCGCGCAGCGAGAACGGCGCGCGCCGCATCACGCCGTCCCAGTCGAGCAGGATCTGGATCCCATAGCGCGACGCGATCGTGCGGATGGCGCCGCGCGCCATGTCGCGCACGATGCCGTCGATCCCGTGCACGTCGGCGATCGCGTAGGTCGTCGTCTGCTGCTGCAGGTGGTTGTCGATCACGAAGCGGTGCAGCGTCTCCTTGAACGCGTGGTTCACCGACGTGTGATCGCGATCCTCGTAGAAGACGATCACGACGCGACCACGCACCGACGACAGCGTGCGCGTCTGGCCCGAGGTCTCCTCGAGCGAGAAGTCGCCCGCCTCGCTCGGCGGCTCGACGAGCTGCGCATGCGCGAGGGTCGCCGCCGAGAGGGCGACGATCACCGCGAGCAGCGCAGCCCGGCGCGTCACTCGGCAGCCTCCGCGATCTGCGCGTAGACGTGGTCGACCAGCGCGCGCACCGACACGACCTCGGGGTGCTTGTCGGCGCGACCGACGCAGCGCTCGAAGTCGCGCGCCACGAGCGAGAGCGCGCGACGACGCGCGCCGCCTTCGGCCTCCTCCGCGTCGAGCCGCGCGTCCGAGACGCGCGAGCCCCAGGTCGCGAGATCGACCTCCCGCGCGAGCTCCACGCCGTTCGTCGGCCCGAGCGACACCAGCGCGCGCAGCACCATCTCGTGCAGCAGCTCGTCGGCGAGCGCGAGCTTCTCCGTCATGTACACGTGCGTCTCGTCGGGCGTCATCGCCTTCTCGAGATCGAGGTGCAGGTTCGCGAGCAGCGACGGAATCGGCGGCAGCGTCACGTGCACCGCGCGCGGCTCGTCGTGCGCGCGCTTGGCCCACTCCGAGACCAGCTTCTGCGCGCGGAAGCTCAGCGTCGCGAAGCCCTTCGCGATCTCCACGAAGCGCGCGTGATCGGCGGGCGGCAGCTTCCAGAGCTCCTTGAAGAAGTACTGGCAGACGAACGCCCAGTAGTTGAAGTCGTCCCAGTAGATCTTCGCGGCCATCGCGCGCGGCTGGCCGTAGCAGGGCGCGGCCTTGCGGTAGGTCTCGCACGCGACGTCGAAGAAGCGCAGGTAGAACCCGTCGTATTCCTCGGCGCGCGCCTGCCACGACGCGTCGCCCGCGAGGTCCATGCGGACGAGCTCGGTCGTGAAGCAGTTGCCGAGCGCGATGAAGTCGGAGCCCGGCGAGTAGAACGGATCGGCGAAGGGACCGGCCTCGCCCACGCACGACCAGCGATCCTTCGAGTAGACCTGCGCGCTGCCGTGCGAGTAGTGGCGCAGGCAGAGGAAGTCCTCGGCCTCGTGGTGGCCGATCTGCTCCCAGATGCGCGGCTCGTGGTGCGCGATCCACTGCTTCGTCTTCTCGAGCGTGCGGATCGTGTCGAAGGGATGCACCTCGTCGTGCACCACGACGCCGACGCTGGTGTGCCCGGTCGAGAGCGGGATGAGCCAGAGCCAGTAGCCGGTGCCCATGAAGTGCACCGTGGAGAGCCAGCGGATGCGCTCGCCGTCGCGCGCGTGCCAGCCGCGCTCGCTCTCGGGCACGAAGTCGCCGACGTCGAGCTTGCCCTTCACGCGGTACCACGAGCTGTTCGCGAGATGGCCGCTCGGGCGCGTGAGATCGAGCTTCTTGCGGATGAGGGCGGCGCGTCCCGCGGCGTCGACGACCCAGCGCGCGCGCAGCGTGACGCGCTCGCCCTGCGAGCCCTCGCTGATCACGACCTCGTGCGGCGCGTCGCGCTCGCCGAAGTGGATGTCGCGCACCGAGAAGCCCTCGATCAACGTCACGCCGTCGGCCTCGACCATCGCGCGCAGATCGTTCTCGAGGCGCCCGCGATCGAGCTGGAACGAGGGCACCTTCGGCATCTGCGGCGGCCCGATCTCGGTGCGCTCCTCGAGCCTGTGGGTGCGCCCGCCGCCCGGGAAGAAGCGCAGCCCGTTCTTGATCAGGTGGTTCTTGCGGAGGTAGTCGCCGAGCCCGAGCACGACGCCGAAGTAGTGCGACGAGAGCTCGACGCTCGACTCGCCGACCTTGTGCGCTGCGTCGGGAAGCGGACGACGCTGGCGCTCCACCACCGCGACCTTCGCGCTCGGCACCTCGCGGCGCAGCTGCCGCGCGAGCGTCAGGCCCGCGAGCCCTCCCCCGCAGATGACCACGTCGAACATCGCCCCATCGAACGAAGCGCTCATAGAGAGAATGAGAGTATCGCTACGACGGGCCTGGCGCCCACCGATTCACCGGCGGAGCTTGCGCGACGAGCCGCGCCGCTCGCGCTCGTCCTCGTCGTCGAAGTCCTCGTCGTGATCGACGCGCACGCGCGGACCGCGCCCGTCGCCGTCGCCCACGTCGCCCACGCGCGCGCCGGTGGGCCCGCCCTTCTTGCGCGCGACGTAGCGATTGAACTCGGTGTCGGGCAGCGGGCCCTCGTCGCGACGCGTCGCCTTGTCGAGGTGCTTCGTCGCGGCCTGGAGCAGCGCGCTCACGCCGCTCTCGACCGCGCGCTCGAACTCCTTCTCGATGCGCTTGCGGCGATCCCGGTCGCCGCGGTCGCGATGGCGTCGCGCCTCGCGCTCCAGCCGACGCGCCTCGCGCTTGCGCTCCGCCTCGCGCCTGCGTCGATCCTTGCGCGTCACGCGCTCGACCTGCGCGGGCGTCGGCTCGCGGAGCGCGCCCACGCCCTGGAGCGCGACCGCGATGCCCCACCCGAGGAGCGGATAGAAGAACCACCATCCCGGCCCACCGAGCAGATCGAGCAGGAAGAGCCCTGCGTTGACGACGAGCCACGTCAGGAAGTGCGACGCGAACCGGCGCCGACGCGCGGCCTTCCACGACTCGACCGCGAGCCGATCCTCGCGTCGCTCCGCGAGCTCGCCCGCCGCGCTCTCGACCGCCGAGACGTCGATGCCCGCCTCGCGCGCGGCCGCGACGAGCTCGTCGTGGCGCAGCGCATCGCCGCGATCGTGCGTGCGCTCCGCGGCGCGCCGCAGGATCTCCTCGACCTCCTCGCGCGTGTAGCGCGGCGTCTCGCGCTCGTCGGCCATGACGGTCGATCTCCTACCACGCCGCGTTCCACCGCTGCAGCGCGCGCGTCAGCACATCCCGCCGTTGACCCCGATGACCTGGCCGGTGATGTATCCCGCCGCATCGCTGCACAGGAACGCCACGATCGCGGCGACGTCGTCGGGCTTGCCGATGCGGCGCATCGGGATGTGCTTGAGCACCTCGTCGAGCGGCGTGCCCTGCGCGAGCGCGCCCTGGAACATGTCGGTCTCGACCGGGCCCGGCGCGACTGCGTTCACGGTGACGTTGCGCTTCGCCATCTCCTGCGCGAGCGCCTTGGTCGCGCCGATCAGGCCCGCCTTCGCGGCCGAGTAGTTCACCTGACCGCGGTTGCCGATCACGCCCGACACGCTCGCGATGTTCACGATGCGGCCCCAGCGCGCGCGCACCATCGGCATCACGAGCGGCTGCGTCACGTTGTAGAAGCCGTCGAGCGTGGTGCGCGTGACCGTCTGCCATTGCGCGAGATCCATCGCGGGGAACGGCGCGTCCGCGGTCACGCCCGCGTTGTTGACGAGCACGCCGATCGGCGCGCCCTCGAGCAGCTTCGCCATCGCCGCGCTCGCGCGCTCCGCGTCCGCCACGTCGAAGCGCGAGAGCTCGGCGCGCCCGCCCTCCTTCTCGATCGACTCCTTCACCGCCTGCGCCGCGTCGTCGTTCGATCGGTACTGCACGATCACGGGGTAGCCCGCGCGCGCGAGCGACACCGCGATTGCCGCGCCGATGCCGCGGCTCGCGCCGGTGACGAGCGCCCTGGGCTTCTCCTTCGGGCTGCGGTCCCTCATCGCTGCTCCCCCGCTCCGGTCGCGATCCCCATCGCGACGTTGATCGTGCCCTTCGCGATGGTCGCGCCCGCGCGCACGAGCGCGCACTCGTACTGCGCGGCGGGCGGCATGAACATCACCTGGGTGACGCGCACCTCGAGCAGCTCACCGACGCGCAGCGTGCTCTCGCTCATCTCGAGCTTGCGCGTGCCGAGCAGCGCGCCCGACGACATGCCCGAGCCGCGCGTCATCCCGAGATACCCGAAGTGCGCGGCCGCGGCCTGCGCGAAGAGCTCGAGCGTCACGAGCGCGCTCACCTCGCCGCTCGGCTCGACGAAGAGATCGCCCTGCCGGAACGTCTTGGTGCACACCGCCTCGGTGTCGGTGCACGCGACGAGCGCGTCGAGCATCAACATCGGTGCGCGATGCGGCATGAACGCGGTGAGCGGCGGGAACGCGGCGGACATCGCGCGCGGTGTACCACGCAGCGAGCGCCGGGTTCGACCCCCGAGCCGGACCCGAGCAAGATCCGCGGCCGACGGGGCGTAGACTCTCCGTCGACGCGAGGAGAGACGCATGAACGACTTCACGCCCTGGCTCCGCCCCACGCTCGTCGGTCCGTTCGCGACGACGTGGACCATCGTGTCGCTCCTGCAGCTCGCGCAATCGGCGCTCGTGCTGCCGAACGGCGAGCGCCTCGACGCGTGGCTGCTCGTGCTGCTCTCGACGAGCTTCTACGCCGCCATGATCGTCGTCGGCCTGCTCAGCGCGGATCTGCTGCTGCTGCGCGCGCAGATGCGTCGCCTGCCGACGAACGGTCGTGCGTGGATGTCGTCGCTGCTCGCGCCGATCGGCGTGTGGATCGCGTGGGGGATCGTGGGCTGGGGCGACGAGGACACCGCGATCCCGATGCTCGTCCTGCTCGTCGCGTGGCCGTTCCTCGGTGTCCCGCTCGCGCTGCGCTGGGCGTTCGGCGAGCGCCCGTGAGCGCTCACGCCTGATAGACGATCGCGCCCGATGCGCAGCGCGTTCCGTCGCGCGAGACGTCGAAGCGCACCTGCGTCTCGCCGGGCGCGCCGCCTGCGCTGCGCTCGAGCGTGACGTCGAGCTCGTCGCCCGGGTGGATCACGGCCTCGAACTTCACGCGCACGATGCGCTTCTCGCGGCCCAGCGCGGCGAACACCTCGCGCGCCCGACGATGTGCGAGCGCGACCAGCTGCGCGACCCCGGGCAGCATCGGGTTGCCCTCGAAGTGGCCCTCGAAGAAGCGCAGATCGACGGGCACGCTCGCGCGCAGCACCGCGCGCTCGGGCGTCCGCTCCACCTCGCGCACCACGAAGTCGTCGCTCATTGGTAGATCCTTACCTGCTACCGGCCTGCGCCGGCGGTTGGTCAAGACCCCCGTTCAAACCGTGCGTGCGGATTTCCCGCACACGGCTTACGGGCAGTCTCTCGAGTCGCTGCATTACGCGACCTCCCGGAAGAAGGCTCGCTCGGGGTACTGCACGGTCCCTCGCAGGCGATGAAGTCCGAGGCTCCAGAAGTACTCGCGCGTCCACCTGCTCGACTCCCCCGGCTTCAGATGCCGGCCCTTGCGCTCCACGCGCAGGTCCCGCAGCCGACGCCAGACGTAGCTGTCGAGTTGGTTGAATTTCTTGGCGGCATTTCCGGTGCGGAAGTAGTTGCCCCAGCCCCGCAGCACGGGGTTGAGATCGGCGATCACCTCGCGAACATCCGCGTGGCACCGCCTCCTCGGGGTCAGCTCCTTCACGCGCTGTCTCACCCGCTTCATCGCGCGCGCGGACGGCCAGCGATGCAGGAAATAGAGGCGTCTGCCTTTCTTCTCCCACAGCGCTCCGCTCATGCGTTTGTGCAGGTGATGTCCGAGAAAATCGAAGCCCTGCTTGCCATCGTAGAGCTCGACTCGCCTCGTCTTGTCCGGATGCAGCTCGAGACCGAGGCGCCCGAGGATGACTCGAATGCGCCTCTCTGCCTCTTCGCACTCGCGCTTCGTCGTGCACATCACGACGAAGTCGTCCGCGTAGCGCACCAGCGTCCCGAGCGGGGCGCTCTTACGCATCCACGTCACGTCGAGCACGTGCAGGTAGATGTTCGAGAGCAGCGGAGAGATGACTCCGCCCTGCGGCGTTCCCGCGATGTTGCGAGTCACGACGCCCCCGTCCATCACGCCCGCTTCGAGCCACTGCCGCACCAGCTTGAGCATCCGCCGATCCGAGATGCGTCGAGCGACGAGCTTCATCAGCTTGTCGTGATCGATGCTCCCGAAGTAGTCGCGGATGTCGGCGTCGAGCACGTGATGATGCCCTTTCGCGCCGAGCTTCCTCAGCGTCTCCAGCGCACCCAGCGCGCCCCGCTTCGGCCGGAAGCCCCACGAGCACGGAAGAAAGTCCGCCTCGAAGATCGGCTCCAGCACCAGCTTCGCCGCCATCTGGACCACTCGATCCCGGACCGTCGGAATCCCGAGCGGCCGCTTCCTTCCATCTGCCTTCGGGATGTACCGGCGCAGCACCACCTCGGGCCGGTACGTCTTGCTCCGCAGTGCGTCGCCGAGCTCTTCGAGGAAGCGCTCGACTCCGTACTGCTTCACCTCGGCGATCGTCTGGCCATCGACGCCCGCCGCGCCCTTGTTCGCCTCGACTCGCTTCCACGCTTCCCGAAGGACGTCACTCCTCCAGATGTGGTCATGAAGAGCGTGAAAACGTCTCCCAGGTGCTCGCTTGGCCGCGACCCACAGTCGCCTCTGCAGTTGTCGCACTTCTTCGCGCGGCCTACGGCCGACGGGGTCGTTAGGTCCGGTCCTGCCGGCCATTCCCTCGCGCTTACCTGCTTCCTCGACGTGACTGCCCCAGGGACCCTTCCCTCCCGTCGCGTTGTTCTGCACGACGTTCGTCGACATCGCCGACGCGATGCCGTGCGGTACTACGATCCCCTCGGACTCCCGCTGCGCGGCGGCCGATTTCGCCTTCGGCTTATACGGCGCGCTTCGCCCCGACGAGGGCTGCGCAGACGGGCCTCTCGTGTTCCGCGCTTCTCCGTGATCGCGTGCTGCGCCCCATACCCCGCCGAGACTCGATGCGCGCTCCGGAACAGACGCTTCGAGCGTGGCCTTCGCCGTGAAATGAGCGGCTCGGCTCTCGGATTGTTCATCTGACGAGGCTGCAGGCTTCACTTCATGTTGCGGCCCGCAATCTTGCTCCCCGCTGCACAGCTCTCGCTGCCTGACGGGCTTTCGACGCCCCGCTCGGGACGACGGGATCTCTCCCGACGCCCGGGGCCTGCTACTCGGCGCTCCGGTGCCTACCGAGGCGGGACTCTCACCCGCAGGAGAAGCGCAGCGCGCAGACGTCGGCCCTACGGCTCGACCTTCGTCTGCGTCACGACGCACCATCGCGCGCGACGGTACCTCAACGCCGCGTCAGGCGCAGGCTCACCAGCTCCGCGCTCGGCTCGCGCGCGACGAACGCGAGCCCGACCTCGCCCAGATCCTCGACCGCGCATCGGCGCTCCCCGAGCGTGATCACACCGGGCGCGATCGCGATCACGGCGTCGCCTTCGCGCACCGCGCGGCACCCGTCGATCGCCATCTCGTCGTCGTCGATCGTGATCCCGATCGTGCCCGCGTCGCCGATCACGCGCAGCTCGACCGCGCCGCGCGCGACGAGCCCCACGTCCCAGCGCGTCCCGCGGAGCGCGCGCACGTCGACGCGCGCACCGGCCTCGAGCGCGACCAGCGCGCCGCCGCGCACCTCGAAGCGCGGCGCGGTCCACCGCTCGTCGCCGACCGGATCGCTGGTCCACCACGTCTCGTCGGACGCGAAGAGCAGCGTCGCGGGTGGCTCGTCGAACGGCGTGGGCCCCTCCTCGCGGCGCAACGAAGCGCCGGTCGCGGCGAGCTCGACCACGCTCTCGTCGATCATCGCGACGAGCGCCGAGGGCACCCGCGACGCTGCGCGGGTGGAGACGCGACCGGTCCCGAGGTCGAGCACGTACGCCGCGCGCGACTCGCCCTCGCTGCCCACGACGAGCGCGCGCCCCGCCGTGCTCACCGCGCGCGCAGTCTCGAGCGGCATCGCGTCGAGCGCGCGCGACGCGACCGGCGCGTCACCGTGGAGCGCGATCACGTGGACCTCGTCGCGCGCGACCCACACCAGGCGCTCGCGTACCCACGCGAGCGCGAGCGGCGCCGGCGCGACGATCTCGAATCGCTCGATCACGTCGCCCTCGACGTCGAGCCGCTCGATCACGCCCGCATCCTCGTCGCGCAGCGCGCCCCCCGCGATCCACACCCGGCCGTCCTCCGCGAGCGCGACCCACGGCGCGACGCGCGCCGCCGCGAGGCGCGCGTCCAGCACGGCGCTCTCGGGGCGCTCCGGATCGATCACCTCGATCGCGTCGATGCCCTCGCCGTCGCTCGACGTGCGCCCACCGATCAGCACCACGCGCCCGTCGCGCAAACGGAGCGCCGCGTGATCACGACGCGGCCGCGAGAGCGGCTCGATCACGCGCGCCGCGTCCACCCGCGGATCGAGGATCTCGAACTGATCGTAGGCCGGCGCGCTCGCCGCGATCGCTCCGCCCGCGATCACCACGCGCGCCGCGTCGATCGCCGTCGCGGTGCCGAACGCGGTGGGGAACCCGAGGCGCGCCGGCGTGGTCTCGCCGACCTGCGCGCCCGGCGGCAGGAGCACGACGCGCCCCGTAGCGCGGCCACCGTCGTCGAGCCCTCCGGCGAGGAGCAGCGTCCCGTCGGCGAGCACCGCGAGCTGCGCGCCCTCGGGCGCACGCGCATCGGGGTCGCCGATCGGGCACGACAGCCCCGGCGGGAGCAGCGCGATCTCCTCGCCCGCGCTGCCCAGCGCGCGCCAGCCCACGCCGCGCCACCCGGGCGCCTCGGCGATCGCGAGCACGACGCGCGTCGGATAGGGCAGCGAGGGCAACGCGCGGATCGGCGCGTCGGGCGCGAGCGACACGATCGACGATGGCTCGCCCGGTCCGTCGCCGAGCACGCGCACCCGCAGGGATGCGAGCGACGAAGCCGGCGCGCAGCTCGTCGCATCGGGCAGGCGGAGCACGACCGAGCGCTCGACGACGCGCTCGCCCTCGCACCCCAGCGCGAGCGCGACGAGCAGCGCGATCCCAGCTCGCGGCGACTGGCTCCGGTATGATCGCGTCGCGGGCATCGCCTCGTCCGCGCATCCTAGTCGGCCTCTTCGATCCTCGCTCACCGTGATCGCGTCCGAACCGGCGGCGGGCCCCGAGCCCTTCGGCAAGTACCTGCTCGATCGCGAGATCGCCCGCGGCGGGATGGCGCGCGTGCATCTCGCGCGACTGCGCGGGCTCGGCGGGTTCGAGAAGCGCCTCGTGGTAAAGCAGATCCTGCCGCACCTCGCGCTCGATCCGCGCTTCGTCTCGATGTTCGTGGAAGAGGCGAAGACGCTCGTGCAGATGAGCCACCCGCACGTCGTGCCGGTGTACGAGCTGGGCGTCGTCGACGGCGTGTACTTCCTCGCGATGGAGTACGTCGAGGGCGCGACGCTCGCGGACGTGCTCGAGGAGGGCCCGCTCGATCCGGCGCAGGTCGCGCACGTCGGCGCGCAGACCGCGGATGCGCTCTCGTACGCGCACGAGCGCTTCTCGGTCGTGCATCGCGACGTGACGCCGCGGAACGTGATGGTCGACGCAGCGGGGCACTGCCGCTTGCTCGACTTCGGCATCGCGGCCCCCGCGGAGGACGACGCCGAGGGCGCGCTCTTCGGCACGCCGGGCTATCTCGCGCCGGAGCAGGCGCGCGGCGAGACCATCGGGCCCGCGACCGATCTCTTCGCGCTCGGGGCGGTGCTGCACCACGCGCTACTCGGCGAGCCGCCGGTCGATCCCCACGACGTCGATGCGCTGCGCGCGCGGCGCGATCCGATCGCGAGCGTCGCAACGCGCGGCGTGGATCCCGAGCTCGCCGCGATCGTCGATCGCGCGCTCGCGCTCGATCCGAAGGAGCGCCCGCCGTCGGCCGCCGCGCTCGCGCGCGCGCTGCGCGGATGGCTCGCCGCGAGGAGCCCCGAGGGGGTCGCGCACGAGCTCGGTGCGCGCGCCGAGCGCGCTCGCACGCGCCGCGAGCGACGGCGTGCCTCGGAGCGTCCGCCCGCGCCGACCACCGGCACCAGCACCGCGCGGCGCGAGCCGACCGGCAAGGTGCGCACGCTCGCGCAGAGCCGCGCGCTCGAGGAGATCATCGCGGGCACCGCGCCGCTGCCGCGCGCCAGCGTTCCCTCGGGCCTCGAGCCCGCGACGAAGCCCCTCGATCGCCCGCGACCGAGCGCCGCGCCGGCGCCGGAGCCCGTCGAGCGCACCGAGCGCACCCGCCTCCCCGTCGCGCCGCGCGCGCGGAGCTGGGTCGGCCCGGTCGTCGTCGGAGGTCTCGCGGTCGCGGGGGCGCTGGTCCTCGCGCTCGCGGCGGGCGCGCCGCGCGAGATCGACGATGCGCCCATCCCCGATCGCCCGGTCGTCGCAGCCCCCGAGCCGCCGCGCGTCGCGCCTCCTCCGCCGCCCGAGCCCGACCCGATCGCGACGCCGGTCACCACGCCCGCCCCGCCCGAGACCGAGCCCGCGACCTCGAGCACCCCGGCGACCGAGGACCCCGCGCGCGCCCGCGCTGCGTCGATCGCCGTCTCGTCGCGCGACTGGGCGGAGATCAGCGTCGACGGCCGACGCCTCGGCACGACCCCGATCCGTCGCGCCGCGCTCGCGCCGGGCGCGCACACGATCGTCGCGGAGAACGCGCCGCTCGGCCTCCGCGCGAGCGCCTCGTTCCGCGCCGAGCCGGGAACGCGACTGCGCGCCGTCGTCGACTTCCGCGCGACGCCTCCGCGGATCTCCGTCGACGCGCAGTGATCGATCAGAACGTCGACGGTGCGGGCGCGACCGGACCGTCCGACGGCGGATGCGCGACCTGGAGCGGCGCGCCGCCGCGCTCGACGTACTTCTGGTAGAGCTGCGCCGCGAAGTGCGCGCGCGCGACGACCATCGCGACCATGCACGGGATGAGCGGCAGCCCGCAGAGCAGCATCGAGCCGACCATCATCAGCCACTGCACGAACGCGAGCACGAGCGAGCCGATCACGAGCTCGCGCAGCACGAGCTTCGTCATGTCGAGCACCTCGCGGAACTGGAGCGCCGCGTTCAGATCGTCGGCGAGCTCCGCGCGGATGCCGGCCATCTGCGCCGGGAGCTGCAGGACGATCGACACCGCGATCAGCAGCGGGAATCCCACGCCGAACATGCAGAGCGCGCCGAGCCCGCCCATGCCGCCGTCGCCGCCCGCCGACGCGCTGCTGATGAAGCTCGCGACCGCGCCCACGTACAGGCAGATCACGCCGGTGCCGATCAGGATCCCCGCGGGCAGGCCCCAGATCATCATCGCGAGGAACGCCTTGAACCCGGTCGAGAGCAGCTTGCCGAGGTAGTCGAAGTCGAGATCGAGGCGCGGCATCGGCGTCTCGGTGCCCGACACCGAGCGGCGCACCATCACCGCGCCCCACCCCGCGAGCACGATCTGCCCGAGGAACGGGATGATCGACGCGCTCAACAGCAGCAGCGATCCGACGCCGATCTTCGAGAGCCAATCGGGATCTTCACGGAGTCGGCGCAGGCCGCGGAGGTAGTCCATCGCGCGAAGGAGTGACACGCGCGCTCGCGTCGATCGAGCGCACGTTCGGACTCATCTCACCCCGCCGCCCCCCAGGACGCGCGCAGCGCGAGGGTCGAGAGGGGAGGCGCGCAGCCTCCCCCGGGACATCACTGCCGCGGCGTGAACTGGAAGGGCACCTGCACGACCGCGCAGTCTCGCCCGCCGGGCGGCGGGAACCGCATGTGCGACGCGACGCTGCGCACGCACGCGAACACGTCGCGATCGCGCAGCGAGCCCGTCACCTGCGTGCCGTCCACGCTTCCGTTCGGCGCGATGCGCACCGCGAGCGTCATGTTGCCCTCGAGCATCGGGTTCTGCTTGAGCTGGCGCTCGTAGCAGTTGCGGATCTGCGCGTTGTGCTCGCGGATGACCTGCGAGGCGGCCGCGGTGGCGATCTCACCGGTGCACTCGTCCCAGCTGCGCGTCGGCTGCGGACGCCGCGGCGTCGTCGCGACCTGACCCGCGTCCGGCGGCGGGCCCGCGTCCGGCTCGAGCTCCGGGATCTCGAACTCGTCCTCGACGAGCGCGGTCGACCGACCTGGGCCCGCATCGGGCGTGGTGTCGGCGACCGGCGCGGGCGGTGGAGCCTCCTCGCGCGTCAGGCAATAAGCGAGGCCCGCGATGGCGAGCAACGCCACGCCGGCGATCGCATATTTGGCTCCCCCGCCACCGGGCTGGGGAGGCGGTGTCGACTCGGACGCCAACGTTCTCTCCCTTCGAGCACGCCTTTCGGCGGGCTCCTTTTACCACGCCACGCGATGCGTGCCGTCCCAATCGCACAGCGCCGCACGCGCCGGGCTCTCGGGCGTCTTCATGCCGCGACGCGCGAGAACCTTCAGCGCAGGGACCCCGTGATCTCGAGGTGCAGATCGATCCCGATGCGCGCGTTGCCGTCGGGGAACGCGTCGCCCGGCGCGAGATCGACGCGCGTTCGCGCGAAGAACCGCACGCGGCGCGACGTGTCGACGAGGTATCGCGAGAGCGCGTCGACACCTTCGGCATCGAGCGCGATCGTGCCGCTCGTCATCGCGCCGGCCGCGATGGGAGGCACGACGCCGAGCGCGACGACGCCCATCGAGGGGTCCACGTGCGATGCGCCCTCGGGGCCCCAGAACAGCTCGGTCTCGGGCAGCGCGACCGTGAGCGCGTTGAACGGCACGTCGTAGCGCGCGTCGATCACCTCGATCGCCTCGACGTGCCCCAGCAGCTCGCGCGCGTCCGACGTGAGCTGATCGACGTCGACGACCTCGCCGAGCGCGACCGAGATCGTGCGCGGGGCGGGATCGCACACGCTCTCCTCGCACGTGATCGGGACGTCCGCGGAGCTCGGGCACATCTCGGTAGGCCCGCACGCGAGCTGCGCGATCACGTCGCCGTCGCGCATCGTGTCGGGCAGCGCGAGCGCGTCCGCGTCGACGTCGAACCCGCGCGCGCCCGTCTGGAGCCGGACCATCACGCCGTCGTCGCAGCCCGCGAGCGCGAGCACGAGCGCGGTGAGCGACGCAGCGACGCGCATCGCCGGCAGTCTACGGCGTCGCGCGCGCGACGTCAGCGGCTGACTCCCCACGGCTCGCGTCCGTCGATCACGAGCACGTCGCGCTGCTGCGGCTCGGGCCAGGTCGCACCGATCGCGATGCCGACGGCACCCGCGATCACCACGCCCGCGATCACCCACGGCCACGGCTCCTCCCACCACGCGTCCGGCGGCGGCGGCGGAGTGACGGGGATCGGCTCGTCGAGCCACGCGCGTGCATCGGCGAGCGCCGCCGGCGCCAGCGGCTCGGCCTCGAGATCCGGATCGCGCGGCAGCACCGACTCGACGCGCGCGACGTCGATGCGCACGGGCGCGCCGCATCCCGCCGCGCGACAGGCGACGACGATCGCGCGATCGGTCGCGCCGGCGCTCGCCTCGACGAGCCAGAGCGCACGCGGCGCATGCCCCTCGCGTGACAGCTCCGCGAGGATCGCGGCGACGTGCTCGAGCGCGCCCGCATCGCTCGCATCGCGCAGCGACCGCGCGGCGACGAGCGAGGGCTCGGGCGCGAGCGTCACCGCGATCGGCGCGCGCGCGCCCTGGAGCACGTCGACGAGTCGCGCCCACGCGCGATGCCCGGGCGCATCGACGCGGAGCACGTGCGCCCCGACGCTCGCCTCGATGCGCGCCGGTGCCTCGCCGATCACGCGCCCGTCGAGCGACACGATCGCGCCGGGCACGTCGGTGCGTAGCTCGAAGCGCCCGCGTGGCCCGGTCGCGATCGCGCGCGCGATCGATGCCGCCCGCGCGACGAGCGACGGCGGCGCTTCCGCGGCGCCGAGCACGCGGCTCGGATCGATCGTGCTCGCGCGCGCGAGCGCCGCCTCGGCGAGCCCGGTCTGTCCCAGCTCCGCAGCGGTGACCGCGAGCGCGATCTGCACCTCTGCGTACCACGCGCTCGCGCCGGGCACGTCGAGCACCGATCGCGCGATGCGCTCCGCGTCCGCCAGCCGCGCGAGCGCGCCGTGCGAGTCGAGCTCGGCGCGCGCGTCGTGAGCCTCGCGCACGAGTCGCTCCACGTCGGCGAGCCGCGCGACGCGCGCCTCGTCGCTGCCCGCCTCGTCGAGCGCCCACTGCTCGGCCTCGATCGTCACCTCGGCGCCTGCACGCTCGAGCGCGCGCGCGACCCGGCGTTGCCACCGGCGCGCGCGCCCCGCGACCTCGCCCTCGGGCGCCGACGCGATCCAGACGACGTGCGGCGCATCGGCGCGCGCCGGCACCGCGCCGATCGCGATCAGCCCGGCCACCACCCACGCGCACGCACGAGCCACGGCGCGAGCGTACTGCATCACCGCGCGCGCAGTGGCGACTGCGCGCGCCGCGGATCACATGAGCATCGTGATCGGCGCCTCGAGGATCTTCTTCAGCGCCGCGAGCCACTCCGCGCCGACCGCGCCGTCCACCACGCGGTGATCGCACGACATCGTCATGCGCATCCGCCGACCCGGCACGACCGCGCCGTTCTTCACGACCGGCTCCTCGCGCACCACACCGACCGCGAGGATCGCGCCCTCGGGCGGATTGATCACCGCAGAGAAGTCCTCGATGCCGAACATGCCGAGGTTCGAGATCGAGAACGTCCCGCCCTGCATCTCCTCGGGCTTCAGCTTC
This sequence comes from Sandaracinus amylolyticus, assembly GCF_000737325.1. Taxonomy (NCBI): domain Bacteria; kingdom Pseudomonadati; phylum Myxococcota; order Polyangiales; family Sandaracinaceae; genus Sandaracinus; species Sandaracinus amylolyticus. Next base: position 2,229,257 of record NZ_CP011125.1, on the reverse strand, counting down.
TTGTCGCGCGCCTTCTTCGCGAGCTCGCGCACCTCGCGCCCGATCTCGACGATGCCCTTCCGGTCCGCGTCGCGCACCACCGGCGTGAGCAGCCCGTCGGGCACCGCGACCGCGACCGAGATGTCGACGACCTGGTGCTGCAGGATCTTGTCGCCCGCGAACGATCGATTCACCGCCGGCACGCGACGCAGCGCGATCGCGCACGCCTTGATCAGCAGATCGTTGACCGAGACCTTCTCGCCACTCTTCTCGAGCTCGGCGTTCATCCGCGCACGCGCGTCGTTGATCGGATCCGCGTCGACGTCGATCGTCAGATAGAAGTGGGGGACGTTCTGCTTCGACTCGACGAGCCGGCGCGCGATCGTCTTGCGCATCTGCGTCAGCGGCTGCTCCGCGGGCGGATGACGCTCGAAGCTCGTCTGCAGCGGCACGAACACGTGCGCAGCCGGAGCCTTCGCCTCCGCGGCCGGCGCCGGCTTCGGGCGCGAGAGCACCTCGTCGACGTCGCGCTTGATGATGCGCCCGCCCGGTCCGGTGCCGCGCACGCTGCGCAGATCCACGTCGTGCTCGCGCGCGAGCGCACGGACGAGCGGCGACGCGCGCACGCGTCCGTCGTGCCCGTTCGTGACCTGCGCGCCGTTCTGCACGACCGGCGGCGGCGCGGTCGGCGCCTGCTCGGGCGGCGTCGAAGGACGCGCCGTGCTCGCGGGCGTGTTCGGCGACGGCGTGAGCGCGCCCGGCGCGACCGGCGCGCTGTGCGGCTGCTCGGGCTTCGGCGCATCGGGCATCGAGGGCGCTGCCGCGGCCGCACCGCTCTTCACCTGCGCGAGCAGCGCGGTGATGTCCTCGCCCGCGTTGCCGAAGATCGCGACCGGCTGCTCCGGCTTGAGCGTCGCGCCCTCGGGCGCGAGCACCTTCAGCAGCACACCCTTGTCGAACGAGCGCCACTCCATCGTGGCCTTGTCGGTCTCGATCTCCGCCACGAGATCGTCGATGCCGATCGCGTCGCCTTCCTTCTTGGCCCAGCGCGCGAGCGTGCCCTCCTCCATCGTCGGAGAGAGCTTCGGGAGCCCGATGATCTTCGCCATCTCTCGCCTCGCTCAGTCCTTGTAGAGGACCTGACGGATCGCCTTCTCGATGCGATCCGGTCCGACGATCACCTTGTTCTCGAGGTGCAGCGCGTAAGGCATGGGCACGTCGAGGTTCGTCGCACGCAGGATCGGCGCGTCGAGGTAGTCGAACGCGTCGCGCGTCACACGATCGACGATCTCCGCGCCCGGTCCGCCGTAGGGCCAGTGCTCGTGCACCACGACGCAGCGGTTCGTCTTCTTCACGCTCTGCACGATCGTGTCGGTGTCGAGCGGGCGCAGCGTGCGCGGGTCGATCACCTCGAGCTCGATGCCCTCGCCCGAGAGCCGATTCGCGACCTCGAGCACCGTGTAGAACGGGCGCCCCCACGTCACGACCGTCACGTGCCGGCCCTCGCGCACCACGCGCGCCTGGCCGAGCGGGATGATCTCGTCCTCGCCCGCGTCGGGCACGTCGCCCTTCACGTTGTAGAGCGTCTCGCCCTCGAGGAACACGACCGGGTTGTCGTCGCGGATGCTCGTCTTGAGCAGCCCCTTCGCGTCCCGCGGCGTCGACGGGTACACGACCGCGAGCCCCGGCACGTTGCAGTAGAACGGCTCGACCGCGTGCGAGTGCTGCGCGCCCACCTGACGCGCCGACGCGTTGGGCCCGCGGAACACGATGGGCACCGGGTACTGGCCCGCGCTCATCTGGTACATCTTCGCCGCGTTGTTGACGATCTGGTCGAACGCGACGAACGAGAAGTTCCACGTCATGAACTCGATGACCGGGCGCAGCCCCGTCATCGCCGCGCCGACACCGACGCCCGCGAACCCCGCCTCGGCGATCGGCGTGTCGATCACGCGCTCCGCGCCGAACTGATCGAGCAGGCCGCGCGTGACCTTGTACGCGCCCTGATAGTGACCGACCTCTTCGCCCATGATGAAGACGCGAGGATCGCGCTCCATCTCCTCGGCCATCGCTTCCTTGAGCGCGTCGCGATAGGTGATCTCGCGCATCACGCGCCTCCTCCCTCGCGCGGCGCGTCGCCGCTCGTCGTCTTGGCCAAGACGTAGTCGAGCATCGACGACTCCTTCGCGGGCTCGCTCTCGTCCGCGAACTTCACCGCGTCGGCGACCTCTTCCTCGACCTGCGCCTCGATGCGCGCGACGTCGTCCTCGCTCGCGCCCGCCTCGAGCAGGCGCTGCCGCGCGATGCGCACGGGGTCGCCCTTGCGCTTGCGCTCCTCGACCTCTTCGCTCGTGCGGTACTTGCCGGGATCCGACATCGAGTGACCGCGGAAGCGATAGGTGAGGATCTCGACGAGCGTCGGGCCCTCGCCGTCACGGGCGCGCGCGACCGCCTTCGCGATGCGATCGCGCACCTCGATCACGTCCTGCCCCTCGAAGCGATCGCGCGCCATGCCGTAGCCCGGCGCTTTGTCGGTGATGTCCTTCGCGGGCAGCGTGCGCTCGAGGGGCGTGCCCATCGAGTACATGTTGTTCTCGCAGACGAACACGACGGGCAGCTTCCAGAGCCCCGCGAGCGAGAGCCCCTCGTGGAAGCCGCCGATGTTCGTCGCGCCCTCGCCGAAGAAGCAGAGGACGACCTCGTCGTTCTTCAGGTACTTGCACCGGAAGCCGACGCCGGCGGCGAGCGAGCAGTGACCGCCGACGATGCCGTGGCCGCCGAGGAAGCGGTTCGGTCCGTCGAACATGTGCATCGAGCCGCCGAGGCCGCGCGCGCACCCGGTGTCCTTGCCGAAGAGCTCGGCCATCACACCGCGCGCGCTGGTCCCGCGCGTCAGCGCGAAGCCGTGGTCGCGGTAGGTCGTGATGATCCAGTCGGTCTTGCGGATCGCCGCCTCGACGCCGACCGCGATCGCCTCCTGCCCGATGTAGAGATGCAGGAAGCCACCGATCTTGCCCTGCACGTAGGCCCGCGCTGCTTCCTCCTCGAGGCGCCGGATCAGCTGCATCGAGTGGAACATCCGCGCGAGCTCGTCGCGCGGCGCGGGAGCCTCGGCGGGCTGCGTAGCCAGAGAGCCCATCGTTCCTCCAAAGGGGCGCGGAGCCTAGCACGAAAAGAAGGACGCCACGCCACCGCGGCGATCCGTCGATCGCCTTGTTTTTCCTTTGACGCAGAGCGTCACTCTGCGTCGAGGCACCATTTCGTCCTGCAGCAGTTCAAGGCCGCGGGCCAGGGTCGCACGAGACCACGGACCACGAGAAGACACCGCCCGAGCACGGACCGCAGAACGACGTAGGCCCCGACCGCTCACGCGATCGGGGCCTACATGATGTGGAGCGACTCGCGCTCGATCGGCTCTGCCGGACTCTGCGTCAGATCACAGGATCACCTGCGACCCGACGAGAGCATCAGAGCCAGCTCGTGATGCCGAAGATGCGCTGGACCTCGATGAGCGTCTCGAGGAAGGACTCGTTGCGCTCGAGCTCGCGCTGACGGTTGCGGAGCTCGCGCTCCTGCTCCGGCGTGCGCGTCGCGAGCGCCTCGAGCTCCTCGATGCGCTGCTGGTTGCGCGTCATCTCGAGAAGCAGCGCGAAGCCGAGCTGCTCCTCCTCGAGGTTGTACTCGATGCGCGGGCGGACCTTCACCGCGACGTACGAGACGTGCAGGCGGTTCGACTCGTACACGATGTAGTCGGCCTCGAGCGGGTCGGTGCAGAGCGCGTGGCCCGCGTCGATCGCCGTGCCGAACGCGCACGTCGCGTCGCCGTCGGGCTGCGTGTCGGGGATGTCGAAGCCGTCGGCGTTGCCGAGCTTGAACACCGCGAGACGCTGCTCCCACGACGAGTCGTAGAAGACCGGGAACTCGGAGAGCGCGAACGCGGCCGCGTAGAAGCGGAGCACGTCGTTGCTGGTGCCACCGAGCGCGCTGCCCGGGAACACTTCCGTGTTCGGTCCACGGCACGGCACCAGCGCGCCGGTGCCCGCCTCACGGCAGTTCGCGCGGTACCAGTTGACGTACTCGAGGGTCGCCTCGCCGTCGTCCACCGTCACGCGCGGCGCGTACCAGTGCGGGTCGTCGATCACGTAGCCGCCGAACAGCTCCGTCATCTCGACCGGGAACAGGTCGTAGAAGTTGATGAAGTAGCGCTCGTCGATCGTGAACGAGAGGCCCCAGTCACGGATCGTCAGCGCGCGCAGCGCGATGAGCTTGTCGAAGAACGTGCCCGCGCGCTCGAGGCGCCAGAAGCCCTGGAGGCCCTCCTGGTACGCCGACCACGTGTGGAAGCCCTGACCCGCCTCGAGCGTGAACTCGGAGCCGGCCATTCCGGGGGTCTCGCCCATGTGGACGTAGGTGTCGGTCGTCGCGTCGTAGTCGTACGACCCGACGTCCGGCAGCTGCGCGAGGTACGAGAGGAAGTTCATCGAGTCGACCGACGCCATGAACTGGTCGTCGAACCCGAGCGGGCCTGCATCGCTGCCGAAGCCGGTCTCGTAGTAGTACCGGAAGAGCAGGTGCTGGTAGATCTTCGCCGCGTCGGGGATCCAGCGGGTCGCACGCGAGCCCGCGTAGAACGGACGGCGGAAGCGGCGGAAGTACGCGGTGGGATAGCTCGACTCCCACGCGGTGCGCATGTTCGCGGTCACCTCGAGGAACGACTCACCCGCGTCGAACGTGCTGCACCACGAGATGTCGTTGAGGCGCGAGTTCGAGCAGAAGAGGTAGTTCACCGGGTAGTAGTCGAGCGGCGCCGAAGGCGGCCGGTACGCGGCGCCGGCGACGTAGTCGACCATGTCCTCGTCGAAGTTCGAGCAGATGCAGTGGCGCGCCGCCTCGGGGTCGGCGAGGTCACCGCAGGGCACGGGGATCGACGAGTAGCGGGGGTTCGAGACGCAGCGCTGGGTGACCGCCTGGCCGGGCGCGAGGCCCGACGAGCCGGCCGCCATCGGGCACTGCGCGTCGACGCGGCACTGATCACCACCGCGGTACCACGTCCACAGCTCGCGGCCGTTGACGTCGGAGCGCAGCAGGTCGTCGCGCGAGGTGCCCGGCTCTTCGTGGCGCGGGTCGCCCTCGAACGACTCGATCATGTTGAAGTAGTTGAAGTACACCGCGCCGCGGTCGTAGAACCCGATGCCCATCGAGTCCGACTCGTCGCCGGGGTAGTCCATCGTGGACGACGTGGTGTAGTTGCCGAGACCGCGCTCCTGGCGCTGGCTGCGGATGTTCTGGAACTCCTGCAGCCAGACGTTCGTCTCGACGTCGGTGAGGACGCCGTTGCGGTCCGCGTCGAACTCGGTCATCAGCGGGAGCGCGCACGAGCGGCGAGCGCCCGAGAGGTCCTCGCAGTCGTCCGACATCTCGACGTTGAAGTACGCCGGGTTGTAGTGATCGCGATCGAGCGTCGCGCCGAAGTTGTGCTCGAGGCCGAGGCCGTGACCGAGCTCGTGCTGCATGACCGCGCGGTGGAACGCCTGCGCCCAGCGGATGCGTGCCGTCGGCAGCGCGACACCGTCGAACGCGTTCGCCCAGTAGCGGCCGTACTGGCTGATGAGCTGGTACTCGTTCTCGAACAGCATGCAGGTCCCCGACTCGCCGAGGAGCTGCTCGCGACGGCGCTCCGCCATCACGTCGCCGAGGAACGCGTCGCGCGCGGGCGATGCGCGATCACGCACCGCGTCCGCGAACTGCGCGGGGCTCGACATGCCGTAGCGCGAGACGAGCTCCTGCTCGACCGAGGTCGGCGTGCGTCCGGTCGCGAGGCGGCTCGTCGCCTGGAGCTCCGCGGGGCGCGTCGGCTGGAAGGTTTCCATCGCGACGCCGTCGGTGAAGCGACGCTCGAGACCGCTGCCCGCGATGTTCTGCAGGCGCTCGCTCAGGAGCTGCGCGCGAGCCTCGCGACCGTGGAGCCGCTCGACGCGCGCCGCGTGCGTCTCGATCACGTCCTCGAAGTGCGCGTGCAGATCGGTCGGGAGCGAAGGACGCGGGCCACCGCCCACGTCGCTGCCCGCCGCCGCGCCGGGCGCGAGCCCGACCGGCGAGCGCACGCGGCCGAGACGCTCGAAGTACTGACGGATCTCCTCGCCCTCGAAGAGCGGATCCGCCGGCTGCTCGCCGCGGAGGATCGGCCAGATGTTGATCGCGACCTGCGACGTGCTGTCGAGGCACAGGCCGCCCATGTTGACCGGCGAGATGATCGCCTCACCGGTGAGCGGATCCTGGTTCGGCTGCATGACGCCGCACCAGCCCGCGCCCGCGCCGCTGACGTAGTTGAAGAACTGGTAGCGGAGGTCGCCGAGCTGCTGACACGCCGCGCCGGGGTTGCGGTCGCAGTCGTTGACGTCGAGGACGAGCATGCACTCCGAGCCGCGGAACCGGTACTCGTACGCGTCGACGACCTCGTTGCCGTCGCTGTCCACGTCGTAGTCCGCGAAGTCCGTCGGGCTCGCGAGATCCGCCGGGCCCTCGATCCAGCAGTCGAACGGGTTCTCTTCGTTGCGCTCCTCGGGGCGCACGAAGTAGTTCGACACGTGCGCGCAGTCCATCGTGTCGCGGTCCACCTCGGGCGAGAGGAACCCGTCACGGCCGTAGCAGTACTGCGTCGGATCCGCGCTCTGCATCGCGACGCGCGCGCCGGTCGGCGGCGGCGGGACGGTGACGCCGCCGATGTTGCGGCCCTCGCGCTGCTCGCGATTGCCGCGCATGAACGCGTCGTTCCACTGCGCGACGAGCTCGAACGCGCTGCGCGTCAGGTACGTCGGGTAGTCCGCCGAGAGCGTGTAGTGGACCGCGCGGACGGGGCGCTCGTGGAGCGGCACGGTGCAGCGACGCGCGTGCTGATCGCACACCGAGCCGCCGTTCGCGCCGGTGCCGCCGTCGTAACGACCGCTGCACTGCCAGTCCGCGATGCACTCCTGATCACGGAGCGAGTCCGAATAGAAGTTGTGACGAAGGCGGTAATAGGTGAGGAAGTCGGTCTCACCGAGCTCGTTCGTCAGACCGCCGACGCACACGTGCTGCGTCGTGTCGCAGACGACCTCGCACTCGATGCCGAACTCGGGGTCGCAGCCGGGATCGCAGTCGAGGTTCGTGTCGCAGCGACGGCCGATCGTCGAGCGATCCTCACCGCCGCGCGTGTACGTGCGCGACTCGGTGCGGATGATGCCGAAGCGGTCGTACTCGCTGTTCGCGAGGGTCTCCGTCGCGTACTCGTGGTTCGGCGGGATGCGGAGGAACGCGTCGCGCACCGTGATGCGGATCGACGTCTCGCAGAGCGCGTCGACGCACTGGAGCGGAGTCCAGAGCTCCTGCGTGACGAACGACATGTAGTGGACCGCGTCGCGCTGGTCGGCCGGCCACTCGTCGAGGAAGCGATAGCAGGCGCCCTCGCTCTCGCCGCTCGGGTCGCACGCGGTCTCGTCGCCGAGGCGCACGAACTGCGGCGCCCACTCCGCCGGGAGATCGCAGCGCGCGTCGGGGTTCTCGGGATCCGCGCAGAGACCCTCGTCGAGCACACCGAGCGGCACCGACTCGCGGCGGAACGTGCCGAAGAGCTGGTCGATCTCGAGGCTGGCGCCGAAGAGGCCCCAGGTGACGAGGTTCTGCGACCAGTCGACGCGCACGAAGCGGCGGTCGTACCAGCGACGATCGGTGTTCTCGCTCACCACGTTGCCGGGCTCGCCGGTGACGGGGTTGAAGTCCTGCCGAACGTCGAAGTGACCGGAGATGCGATACGCCGCGAGCGGCTGACCGCGGAACTCGGGGTCACGCGCGTCCGCCGACGAGCCCTGCACGATCTCGCTCGAGCGATACGCGAACAGGAAGTTCTCGTCGACGACCCAGCGGATGCGGCCGACGACGCCCGACTGCGACGCGATGTCGAAGTTGGCAGTCGCGCCCGGCCACGGAGCGCCCGCGCCGGCGGCGCCGATCGCCCACGACTCGCTGTCCGAGAGGTCGACGACGGTGTGGGTGAACCACCACTCGCCCTCGAACACGCTCTTGTCGATCAGGTTGGTCTGCACGCGGTCGATCCGCGGGCCCGGCTCGCAGCCGGACACCGCGACCGCCACGAGCGCGGCGAGCAGCGCGAGAGGGCGGAGCTTGCTGGTGATCATGGTCGTCGCCTCGGAGGTCCGGAGGTTCTTCGGGTGCATGCTCATCGCTCGCTCCTCAGATCTCCGGCCGGGTGTACGTGAACGGGAACTGGATTCCGAACTCGCGCTCGAGCTGGATGAGGTAGCCGAAGAACGACTCCAGCTGGACCACGCGACCGTCGAGGCGCTCGACCTCGTCGTTGATGCGCGTGGAGTCGGGGCGTCCGTCGCCGAGGCGCGGGATGGTGTAACCGAGCGCCGCGAGGCGCGTGCGGTCTGCCGCCGGGATGTTCGTCTCGTCGTTCGGCGTGCCGCCGAAGTCGCCGCGGAACTGACGCAGGCAGCGCAGGATGAACGCCGAGTCACGCGCCTCTCGAACCATCGAGAACGCGATCGACTCCTGGTCGATCAGACCACCCTCTTCCGGCGTGAGCTGCCACGCGAGGTAGCTCTTGCCGAAGCGAGTGCTGGTGTAGCGGACGTAGTCGACGCCCTCGGTGCCCTCCGGAGCGTTGCAGTCGCCCTGGCCCTCGACACACAGGAACAGCTGCGTCTGGAACGCCGTGTCGTAATAGACCGGGAACTCCGAGAGACCGAAGATGGTCGCGTACGACTGGAGGAGGAAGTTGTCGCCACCGTTCATCACGAACATCCGCTCTGCGGGGTTCGGACGATAGGTGATGTCCGCGGGGTGCGGGCGGCAGGTCGTCGACCCGGGGGTCGTGCAGTCGCCGCGATAGAAGTCCATGTAGAGGGTGCGCGGATTGCGGCACTGCGGGAACGAGCTCGATGCGTCGCAGATGACGCGCGGCATGTACTCGCCCGGCTGGTCCGCGATCATTCCCGTGAAGATCTGGTTAATCTCGTTCGGGAAGAGGTCGTACATGTTCGTGTAGAACACGAGATCGGGACCGTAGAAGGGCGACAGACCACGCAGAGTCAGCATCTGCATCGTGATGATCTTGTCGTAGAGCGATCCGATTCGCTCGATGCGGTTGATGCCCGTCAGACCCGCCTGATAGACGGAGCCGAAGAAGCGGCCCTGTCCGAGTCGGATCTGGAGCTGGCCAGTCGGCGAGTCGGGGTTCGAGTTGAACCGCTCGTACCACTGGTAACCGGAGTTCCACTGGTACGCGCCGATGCCCGGCGAGCCGAGGATGCGCGCGAAGAAGTTCAGCGTGTCCGCCGTCGCGAGGAACTGATCGTAGAAGCCCCACGCGCCTTCCTGGTCGCGGAACTCCGGATCGTTCTGGTAGCGATACAGCAGGTTCTGCTCGATGTTGAGCAGCGGGAAGAGGTACCGCGTGAGGCCGTTGATGTAGCCGTTGATCGAGAACGTGCGGCGGTACCGGCGGAACGCCGAGAAGATGTAGTTGCGCTCGTACGACTCCATCGCGTTCCGCACGATCTCGCGGAACGAGTCACCCTCGTCGAAGAGGTTGCACCACGGGAGCGTGCGGGTGTTCGCGCGGATGTCGTCGCAGTAGCGGAACGTCACCGGCACGAAGTCGGGCGTGCCGCTCAGCGTCTCGCTGAACTCCGCGACGTCCGAGTCGAAGTTCGAGCAGATGCCGCCGCCGGCCGACGTCGGGTTCGCGACGCAGGTCTGCGTCAGGCCCGTCGTCATGTTGGTCTCGAGCAGCTCGGCCGCGCGCGCGCCGCCGACCGCGTACGGGCAGTCGGCGTCCGCGTCGCAGCTCTCGCCGCCGCGGTACCACTTGATGCCGACGCGCTGGAAGCCCTCGGCGATCGTCCCGTTGGCGCGCACGCCGGCCGGGTTGATCTGCTCGAGCGGGAGCCGCGACGTGCGGTTGTCGTAGATGTCGACGATGTCGCCGTAGCCGAAGCGGATGGCCATGCGGTCGTAGTGGCCCGCGCCCTGGATGCGCTCGTACCACTGCGCCGTGTAGTCCATCACCGACGCGTTCATCCACGTGTCGATGCCGGCGAGCTCGCGGAGACGGCGCGCCTCGGCGTAATCCGTCTCGAACTCCGTGACTTCCGCCGGGCTCAGACCGGGCGTGCCGTCCGTGTCGTACGTCGCCGGGCTCGGCAGCGGGAAGCGACGATTGATGAGGTAGTAGTCGTCTTCGTAGTTCTGGCTGTCCGCCGTACCACCGAAGTCGTGGAGCAGGCCGAGACAGTGGCCCATCTCGTGGACCTGCGTGTCGCGATAGAGGCGGCGATTGAGCTCGAACTCCACGCGTGCGCGCGGCCAGCTACGGTGCTGCATCACGAACCACATCACCGAGTGATCCGTGAACTCGGTCGACATGTGGAACGCGTTCAGACCGCTGCGGACGTTGAAGTCCGCGTAGTGGTCGAGGTGCTCGCTCACGTCGTGGCGGAAGGGCGACGCCTGCTCGAGCACCGCCTCGTTGAGCTCGGCGCCGGTCATCGTCGAGGGCACGTTGGTGAGGCCCGCGAAGACGAGCGCGTCCTCGCCCGACACGAGACGACGCTCGATGTCGGTGCCCGCGAGCTGACGCACGCGCGAGTCGCTGAAGAGCTGCGCGCGGCCCTCGGGGCCCTGCAGCCGCTCGGCGCGCATCATCGCGCGGTCCATCACGTTGTGGATCTCGCCGCGCACGGCGGGATCCGCACCGACGCCACCCTCGAGCGCGACGCTGAAGTCGATGCGCGGCGGGGCCGGCAGATCGACGCGGTTCGCGGCCTCGAGGAACGCGCGGATGTCCTCGCCGGTGAAGAACTCCTGATCGGTCGAGCGGCCGTTGATCAGGTCGTAGGTCTGCATCGCGCGCGTGCGCTGCGACTGCATCGCAGGACCGCCGATGTTCGCGTCGCCGGTGAAGACCTCACCGGTGATCGGGTCGCCGCGCAGCTGCGCGACGCCGAGGAACGGCGTGCCCGGCTGATCGACGTAGCTCAGGAACTTGAAGCGGATGTCGCCGCGCTCCTGGCAGGTGATCGTCTCGTCCGCTTCCTCGGCCGCCGCCAGGCTCGCCTGGTTGCAGCTGTTGATGCGCAGGACGTTGACGCACTCGCTGCCTTCCATGCGCGCGCCGAACCAGCCGTTGAACGAGCCGTCGCTCAGGCGCTCCGCGACGCCACGATCCGCCATGTTCGGCTCGGCGCCCTCGGGCACCACGACGTGGCAGTCGAACGGCTCGCCCGAGGCGAGGCGACCGCGCGCCTGATCCGGCGTCTCGAAGGGATCGTACTGACCCGCGCAGGTCGGATTGAGCGCGTCCGCCGCCGTGCACCCGGTGCCGTCGGGGAACTCCTCGGGGTCGCACTGGCAGTAGCAGTACCCGCTCGGATCGTCGCTCTGACACGCAGTGCGCTGATAGACCGGGAGCGCCTGGCCACGCAGCTGGCGCACGGTGCCCATCAGCACTTCGTTCCACTCGCCGATCGTCTCGAACGCGGGCTCGACGAGGTGCGCGGGCAGCTCGGGCGTCGTGTACCAGACGATCTGGCGGACGTCGCGCTCGGCGTACGGCACCGCCGTGCGCGTGCCGTCGTCGCTCTCCGTGTACCAGTTGCGCCAGATGTTGTGGCGGTTGGTGCCGCGGTTCGAGAAGTCGGTCTGGCCCCACGTCGGGTCGTCGGCGGTGCGGCTCGCGTCGTAGGTGACGCGATCGAGGCGGAAGAAGCCGGCGCGCGCGTGGCGCTCGTCGGTCCACTCGACGGGCTCGTACTGACGCGTGTCGCTCACGCGCAGGAAGCTCGTGCGCACCGCGACGAGCACCGAGGCGCACTCGGGGAGGCCCGCGCTCGCTTCGCCGCAGTACGGCTGAGTGCCGAACCCGGGGATGAAGATGTTGCCCGGAGAGACGATCTCCTGGGTCACGAAGCTGAAGCTGTAGAGATCGCCCGGCTGGTAGTCACCCGCCCAGTCGCGATCCTCCGCGGCGCACGACTCCGACGCATCGTCGATGCCGGCGCACGACATGAAGTGGAACTGCGGGCGCCAGCTCTCGGGGAACTGCGACTCGTCCTGGACGACCAGCTGCGCAGGCTCGCGGCGCGTCTGGCCGAAGATCTCGCTGAGCTCGTGGCTCGTGCCGAAGTACGACGTGAGCAGGTTGCGCGACCAGTCGACGCGCATGAACCGGCGCTCCCACCAGCGACGGTCCGTCGTGTTCTCGACGAGGACGTTCAGCTCCTCGCCGGTGACCGTGTTGTAGTCGCGACGGATGTCGAAGTGGCTGAGGATCCGGAACGCCGCGACCGGCGCGCCGAGGTGATCCGGGTTCGGCTCCGACTCGCCCCACGGATCTTCGGGATCGCCGACGATCTCGTAGTCGCGATAGGCGTAGAGCGTCTCCTCGTCGATGACCCAGCGGATGCGCGGGAGCGCGAACCCCATGAAGCCCGCGGTGCCGTCGCGCGCGATCTCGCCCATGAACCCGAGACCCGCGGCCTCGTAGTCCATGTCGATCGTCGTGCGCGCCATGTACCACGAGCCCGTGAACGCGCTCTTCTCGACCACGTTCACGCCGACGCGATTGACCGGAGGCTGCTCGTTGCCGCAGCCACCGATGCTCGCGCCCACGAGCAAGCCCAACGCGACCCACATCCCGAGACGCTTCATCGTCCCAGCCTCCAGCCCCGCAGGAGCGCTCTCCGCGCGGGGTTCCGTCGTGCGATCCGAGTTCGAAAGACAGGCGCGCGACGAGCGCGCGTGATCGTGTCCGTGCCGCAGCATCAGAAGGAACCTCCGGTGGTGCTCTGCACACCCGCGAGGCCCTGACGGCGACGCTGGCGCTGCTCCGGCGTGAGACCGTCGTCCTCGGCGCCGCGGAGCGTCTCGAAGAGGGCGTCGATCTGCACGGTGGCAGTGAGGAAGAAGTTGTTGTCGGGGTTGAAGATGTTGCGTGCCGATCCGTCGTCGTTCTGGAGCGGCGCGAGCACCGTCGCGTTCGACCAACCGATCGAGAGGTTCAGCCACGACTGCACGTCGTACGCGACCGAGAGCGAGACCGACGTGAAGTGACGCCAGTGCGTGTCGCTGTTGTCGCCGAGGCAGAGCTCGCCGCCGGGCAGCGTGTCGACCGGCGTGCACGCCGTGCCGAGGCCGTGGCCTTCCTGCGACTGCCAGAACGCGGCCGCCGACACCGTGAGGCCGGTGAGCGGCATGATCGTCACGTTCAGGCCGGCGGTGATCACGTGGCGCGCGCCGGTGAGCGCCGACGCCTGATCACCGAAGTTGCCGCCCTGGAGATCGCCGCTCGGCGCGTGCTGCTGCGCGGGATACGTGCCCAGCGTGCCCGGCGTGTTGCGGCCCGCGAACCAGTACTGGTAGCGGCCGATCAGCGCGAACGTGAGCGAGGCCGCCTCGGGGATGACGCGCACCGCCGTGAGGCCGCCCGCGAGGCCGAAGTAGCGCTGCTGCGCCTGGCTCGCCTTCGACGCGGGGAGCACCACGCGGCCCGCGGGGATGAAGATGAAGCCTTCCCACGCGATCGTGCGGCGGAGCTCGACGATCGTGTCGCTGAGCATCGGCTCGCGGTTGTTCACGCTCGAGAGGCCGTCGTCGGTGAGCTCGACCGAGAGGCTCTGGCTGAGCGCGAAGAACGTGGCGGAGTCGAGGTACCAGCGCGGCGCGAGGTTGAACGACCAGTAGTACATCGGGTCGTAGCTGAGCTGCGCCCCGCGGAAGAACGAGTTCGGCGTGATGCCGTGGGTCCAGCTGAAGAACGAGTTGCGCCACGGCAGCGGCTCGCGCTGGGCCTGCGCCTCTTCGGCGGCGACCTCCTCGGCGGCGGCGTCCTCACCGCTCGCCGCGGCTTCCTCGGCCTCGATGTCGCCGGGCTGCAGCGCCGAGTCGGGCGCGCTCGTCGTCGTCGCGTCGGTCTGCGCGGCCTCGGTGGTCTCGTCGGGAGGCGTCGCGGCCTCGGGAGACCCTGCGGCCTCGGCAGACTCTGCGGCTTCGGGAGAGGCTGCGGCCTCGGCGGACTCTGCGGCTTCGGGAGAGGCGGGCGCCTCTGTCGCGCCGTCGGATGGCGCCTGTTCCTGCGCCGGTGCTGCTTCGTCCGCGTCTTCCGTCGTCTGCGCGGACGCGAGAGGCGAGGCGATGGTCAGCCCCGCGATCGCGCTCAGCGCGACGACGAACCAGGCCCGCGAAAGGCGAGCCGTCAGCGTCCATTCTCTCACCGAGGCTTCTCCATCCGTCCGATCGGTGCTGGGGGAACAAAAACGAAGGCGAGCAACGTTGTCCGGCGAAAGTCGATTGCCGCGCTTGAAGCGGGTGTCGTCGTGACGATGCCTTTCACGCAGAGCGCGCAAAGGCCCCACCGCGGACGAGCGGCGGAGTAGGACAGAGGCGCGGACCTCTTGTCAACGTGTTCTGATTGGCCGTCCGGCGTCGATTCCGTGTGCTGATTTCGTTCGTTTCCGTGAGCACACGACGGTCGTCAGAGGACGCACGGTGCGACGCTCCCGGTCGGATCGGGGCGGCCGTCATCGCAACCGATGTGCCACGCCACACTCGCGTCGGGTGCAGATTCGATCCTTCGGGGATTTCCAGCACCCGCACAGTCGCACCCGCGAGACAGGGTGTCGCGCGCGTAAGCATCCTGACGGAGCGCGAAGCGACGACGCGCTGCGCGACGCTCAGAGCGAGTCGAACGGAAGGACCGAGACTTCTCGCACACCCGGCAGTCGCTGCAGGCGATCGAGAAGCGGCGCCGCGGTCGCGACGAGGACGATCGACAGATCCTCGTGCGAGAGTCGCGCACGCACTGCCTCGTTGGCGCGCGGCAGGGTCACGGCGCCGACGCTCGTCACGAAGTGCGTGTAGAACTCGGCGGGCATCGACTGCACCTCGGCGTCGAGGCGCGGCTCGAGCCGCTTCGCCGCCGTGTCGCGATCGAACGCGTGCGACTTCACGAGGTAGTCGCGCGCATTGCTGAGCTCGGGCGCGCTGATCCCCTCGTCGACGAACTTCTCGATCAGCTCGAGCTCGAGCGCGATGCAGTCGATCGCGTTCTCCGCCGAAGGATGCGTGTAGAGGCTCCACGCCTCGCGCTGTCGATCGGCGCCGAGCCGCGCGCTCGCCGCGTAGCTCCAGCCACGCTTGCTGCGCACTTCGTTGACGAGGCGCGACGTGAACGTGCCGCCGAACGCGGTGTTCGCGAGGACGAGCGGATAGAAGACCGGGTCGGCGAGGCGCGTGCCGAGCGTGCCGAGGAAGATCTGCGTCTGCGTGCGCTCGGGCTTGTCGACGACGAGCACGCGGCGGCCCTTCGCGATCACCGGCACCGGGAGCGTCACCTCGGGCGCGCGGCCGCGCGGCACCTTCGCGAACGCGCGATCGACCATCGCGCGCAGCTCGCCCTCGGTCACGTCGCCGGCCACGCCGAGCACGATGTTCTCGCCGACCACGTGCGCCCCGAGGAAGTCCGCGACGTCGCCGCGCGACACCTTCGTGATCGTGTCCGCGGTGCCGAACGTCGGGCGCGCGTACGGGTGCTCGCCGAAGAGGTGCGCGCGGAAGCCGCGGCTCGCGAGCCAGCGATCGTTGTCGCGCTGGCTCAGCAGATCCGCGATCGTCTCGCGCTGCACGAGGCCGAGATCCGCGCCGCGCAGCGCGGGCGCACAGACGAGCTGACCCAGCAGCTCCAGCAGGTCGGGCAGGCTGCGGCGGATCACCGACGCATGGATGCGCACCATCGAGTGCGCCACGTCGACGCTGAGCGCGGCGCCCATCGAGTCGATCGCCTCGTCGACGTCCTCCGCCTTCAGGCGCTTCGTGCCCATGCGGAGCAGGCGCGCCGCGAGGCGACCGAGCCCTTCCTTGCCCGGGGGATCGAAGAGCGCGCCGGTCTTCAGCACGACCTCGACGTCGACGAGCGGGATCGCGTGGCTCTCCTCGAGGAGCACGGTCATCCCCGCGTCGGTCGTCCATCGCGGGCCCCACGGCGCGTCGGGCGCCGGAGCGGTGGGACGTCGAGACGTCGTCACGCTGCGCTGCGCTTTCGCGACGCCGTGCGACGCTCCTTCGGCGTCACGCGCACGATGGTGCGGCGGCGATCGTCGAAGACCTCGCGCGCGACGCGACGCACGTCGTCCGACGTGACGCGCCGGTACTCCGCGAGCCGCGTGAAGCTGTGCCGCGGATCGCCCACGACCGTCTCCGAGAAGCCGATCTGCTCGGCCTTGCCCGAGACCGTCTCGAGCCCCGAGAGGAACCCGAGCTCGAGGCGGTTCTTCACCTTCGCGAGCTCGTCGTCGTCGACGAGCTCCTTCTTCAGTCGCTTGAGGTGCTTCTCGGCGATCGCGAAGCACTTGTCGATCGACGCGCCCTCGCGCGCCGAGAGCCAGAGATCGACGAGCCCGCCGTGGCGGAACGGCGAGAGCGACATGCGCACCTCGGCCGCGAGCTCCTTCTCGCGCACGAGCTCCTTCCAGAGCCGCGACGAGCGACCACCGACGAGCAGCTGATCGATCACCGTGAGGACCGCGTGATCGAACGACGCGTACCCCGGCGCGTGCCAGCCCACCGCGATCTTCGGCGTCGGCGTCGGCCACGCGACGTCCTTGCGGCGCTCGCTGCGCTGCCGCGGCGCGGGGGGCGCGTCGTGCGTCGTGAGCTTCGACGGCGCGAGCGTGCCGTAGTGCTCCTGGATCATCGCGAGCAGCGGCTCGATCTCGACGTCGCCGACGACCACGAGCGTCGCGCCGTTCGGCGCGTAATTCGTTCGATAGAACGAGCGACAGTCCGACGCGGTGAACGCCTCGATGTCGTCCATCCAGCCGATCGTCGGCCAGCCGTAGGGGTGCTCCTTGCCGAACGCGGTCGCGTAGAGGACCTCGCTGACCTTGCCCTCGACGTCGTCCTCCACGCGGTCGCGGCGCTCCGACGTGACGACCTGCTTCTCGCTCGCGACCTTGTCCTTCGCGAGCACGAGGTTCGACATGCGGTCGCTCTCGAGGCGCACCGCGAGCGCGATCTCCGAGGCGGGCAGGTTCTCGTAGTAGTAGGTCCAGTCGACCCACGTCGCGGCGTTCGTCTCGCCGCCCGCGGCCTCGAGCAGACGATCGAATTCGCCCTGCGCGAGCGTCTTCGTCTCGTGGAACATCAGGTGCTCGAGCAGGTGCGCCTGGCCCGTCTTTCCGGGCTTCTCGTGGCTCGAGCCGACGCGCAGCCACGTGTGGTACGAGACCACCGGCGCCGCGGGATCGGGCAGCACGAGGATCGTCAGCCCGTTGCCGAGCACCCAGCGCTGGATGCGCAGCGCTTCGCCGAACGGGACCTCCTCGACGAAGCGCACGCGCGCGTGTGCGGCGGTCGTCGCAGCACCCTCGATGACACGGTTCAGGCGCGCTTCGATCTCCTCGGTGGACGAAGCGGCCGCGGGCGCCGGGTGCGTTGCGGGCGAGGCTGAATGTTCCATCCGGAAGAGCGGCTCGGGAGCATGGAGCCCCGCGGATCAGGGGTCAAGCACGGGTGTCGCGCTTGTGCTAACGCTCGCCTCCCCATGACGACCAAGGGAGATCGCGTCCGCTTCGCGCCTTCGCCGACCGGATTCCTGCACATCGGCGGCGTTCGCACCGCGCTCTACAACTGGCTCTGGGCGCGGAGGACCGGCGGGACCTTCGTGCTGCGCATCGAAGACACCGACCGCGAGCGCAGCACGCAGGAGAGCGTCGACGTCATCCTCGACTCGATGAAGTGGTGCGGCCTCGAGTGGGACGAGGGGCCCGAGGTCGGTGGTCCGAACGGGCCTTATTTCCAGACGCAGCGCCTCGAGCTCTATCGCGACTTCGCGGAGAAGCTCATCGCGCGCGGCGCGGCCTTCAGGTGCTACTGCACCAAGGAAGAGCTCGACGCGCAGCGCGCGAAGCTCGCGCCCGGTCAGCACTTCCGTTATCCGGGCACCTGCCGCACGCGCACCGATCAGCCGGATCGCCCGTACGTGATCCGCATGAAGTCGCCGACGAGCGGGGCGACGGGCTGGCTCGATCTCGTGAAGGGGCGCATCGACGTCCCGAACGACGCGCAGCAGGACTGGGTGCTGATGCGCGGCGACGGCGTGCCGCTCTACAACTTCGGCGCGGTCGTCGACGACATCACGATGGGCATCACGCTGATCGCGCGCGGCGACGATCACGTCGTGAACACGCCGATCCAGATCATCCTCTACGAGGCGCTCGGCTACGCGCTGCCGAAGTTCGCGCACCTGCCGATGATCAACGGGCAGGACGGCAAGAAGCTCAGCAAGCGCCACGCGGCGGTGAGCACGACCGAGTATCGCGACATGGGCTACCTGCCCGACGCGGTGCTCAACTACCTCGCGCGCCTCGGCTGGTCGCACGGCGATCAGGAGATCTTCACGCGCGACGAGCTGATCCAGGCGTTCTCGTGGGACGGCGTGGGCCGCACCGCGGCGCAGTACGACGCGAAGAAGTTCGCGCACGTGCAGGCCTCGCACCTGCGCGCGCTGGGCGACGCAGAGCTCGCGGAGAGGGCGCGCCCGTTCGCGAAGGACGCGACGATCGCGAGCGCGATCGATGGCGATCGCGATCGTTACGTCGGCGCGGTCGGGACGGTGAAGACGCGCGCGACGACCCTGATCGACATCGTCGAGATGGTCGACTTCTACTTCCGCGAGCCGCCCGTCGAGGACGAGAAGGCGGTCGCGAAGTTCCTCGTGAAGGAGAGCGCGGCGACGCTGAAGGCGCTGCGCGATCACGTCGCGAAGGTCGACTCGTTCGATCGCGTCGCGCTCGAGGCGAGCGTCAACGAGTGGCTCGCGCAGGCGGGCCTGCAGATGAAGAACGTCGCGCAGCCGGCGCGCGTCGCGATGACCGGCAAGACCGCGAGCCCCGGGCTCTTCGACGTGATGGAAGTGCTCGGTCGCGAGCGCACGCTCGCGCGCCTCGATCGCGGCATCGCGCGGAGCGAGTCGGCCTCGTGAGCAAGCGAGGCGCTGCCGCGAAGGCCGCTGCCGCTGCGTCCGAGGCGGGGCCGTACCGCAGCGCCGCCGAGAGCGACAAGCGCGCGCGCATCGAGTGGCTCGAGCACGGGCTCTCGGCGAAGACGTGGCCGCAGCGCCTGACCGAGCTGCACCCGCGCAACTTCTTCGTGCGCGCGTGGCGGGTGCTCGACGAGCTCGCGTCCGACGAGCGCAGCGAGCGCGAGGCCGCGGGCAAGGGCTACGACTACCGGCCGATCATCGCGCTCTGCGTGGGCGCGCTGTGCCTGACGGTGATGGAGTACGTCGGGCACTCGACGACGTTCCGCCAGCTGATGCGCGAGCTCGCGCCGCTCGGCTCGCGCGAAGACACCTTCTGGACGTGGCTGCGCGACTCGCAGTGGCTCGAGCTCGCGGACTTCGTGTGGTGGTCGGGCTTCCGCGTGCTCGGGTACTTCGTGATCCCGGCGATCGTCGTGAAGTGGTTCTTCAAGGAGCGGCTGCGCGACCACGGCCTCGAGACGAAGGAGATCCGCAACCACGCGTGGATCTACGGGCTCAGCTACGCGGCGGTGTTCGTCGGCGTGATGTTCGTCGCGCGCTTCGTGCCGCACTTCACGCAGTACTACCCGTTCTACGATCTCTGCTCGCGCAGCTGGTTCGATCTGATCGCGTGGGAGCTGCTCTACGCGGCGCAGTTCCTCTCGCTCGAGTTCTTCTTCCGCGGCTTCTGGATGCGCTCGATGCGCAGCGCGATGGGCTCGCAGGCGATCTTCGCGATGGTCGTGCCCTACTGCATGATCCACTTCGGCAAGCCGTTCCTCGAGGCGGCCGCCGCGATCTTCGCGGGCGTGGTGCTCGGGACGCTCGCGCTGCGGACGCGCTCGATCTGGGGCGGCTGCGTGGTGCACATCGGCGTCGCGATCACGATGGACGTCACTGCGCTCATCGTGAGCGGGCGGGGCATGCCCGCGCAGTGGTTCCCGGGCTAGCGCACTGGTTCCCGGGCTAGCGCACCGGTTCCCCGGCTGACGCAAGTACGCGCACTCGCACGCCATTCGCGTGTGGTGAGGCCTGACTTTCAGGTTCCATCAGCGCGGAATCGTCGGCTAGTATCGAAGACGTGACGGATCCGCTCTCGCGATTTCGCGAGGATTTGTCGGGGGGACGGGGCGACGCGGAGGGCACGGCGCGACATCGGCGCGCGCTGCTGCTCTTCGAGCACGGAGGTGCGTTGCTCGGAGTCCCCGCCGAGTCGGTGGACGCGGTGATCGCGTGGCTGGCCCCGGCGCGTCTGCCGTGCGCGACGGCGGGCTTCGCCGGCGTGGTGCAGGACCGCGGTCGCATCGTCGCGGTGCTCGAGTCGCCGCTCGGCGCGGGCGCGGGCGAGTCGCGCGCCGGGCGTCGCCTCATCGTGTGCGGCACGCCGCGCGGGTTCGTGGGGATCCCCGCGGAGACGACGCGCGGCGTGAGCACGGTGGAGCTCGCACGCGACGCGTCCGCCGGCGAGCTCGTCGACTCGTCCGAGGGCCCGCTGACGATCGTGGATCCGGTCGCGCTGATCGCCGCAGCACGGGAGACGACCTGATGAGCTCGCGAACTCCTTCGGCCGACGTCCTGGTCATCGACGACAGCGACATCGCGCGCGAGTCGATGAAGCGCGCGCTCGCCGGCGCAGGGCTTCGCGTCGTCGACCTTCCCTCGCCGATCGGCGCGACGAGCGCGATCCTGCGCACGCAGCCGCGCCTCGTCGTGATCGACATCAACATGCCGTCGATGCGTGGCGACAAGCTCGCGAGCTTGTTCCGCAAGACGGAGAAGCTCGGCGACCTGAAGATCGTGCTCGTCTCGGGGAACGACACGACGCAGCTCGAGGTGCTCGCGCGCGACGCGCAGGCCGACGCGGTGGTCGCGAAGTCGGCGGGCACGGACGCGCTCGTGAAGATCGTGAAGCAGCTGCTCGCGGAGCCGCGGTGAGCCGCGTGGTGCTGCTCTCGCACGACGGAGTGCGCTGCGCCCTCCCCGCGTCGCAGGTCGTGCGCGCCTCGGGATCGGGGAGCGACGACGAGCGGCCGGTCGCGCTCTTCCGCCGCGAGCCCGATGCGTCGGTGCGCGACGTGCGATCGCTGTGGGTGCGCACCGGCGCCGGCGAGCGGCGCGTGGACTGCGCCGAAGCACGCTTCGACTGGCTCTCCGAGGAGCGCCTCTTCGCATTGCCCGATCTGCTGCGCGACGCGATGGCCCTGCCTCACGTCGTCGGCGTCGCCGAGATGGACGACGTCGGGCTCGTCTGGCTGGTCGATCTGGATCTCTTTTCGGGCTCGAGCGCGCGCTGAGCGCCTCCGGACGTCGAGGGCACATGTTCCGATTCGTCTCGGTTCGTTGGAAGATCGCGGGCTTGCTCTTCGGCGTGGTCCTCGTGATCACGGGGCTCGACGCGTGGCTCGTGCCGGAGCGCGCAGCGCAGGCGGAGCGCGAGTCGATCACCGAGCGCGCGCGCGCGACGGCGGCGATGCTCTCGGAGTCGGTCGTCGCGCCACTCGAGTTCGATCAGGACGACTCGGCCGCCGAGGTGATGCGCGTCGCGCTCGCCGATCGGCTCGTCGAGTGGGCCGCGGTGTACCGCGCGAACGGCGAGCGCGTGACGGTCGTGGGCGACGGCAACCCGCCGCGCACGATGCGGATGCGCGACGAGCCGCAGGACGTGTCCGCGAGCGAGTCGCTGGTCGTGGTCGCGGCCCCGGTGGCGCGCGGGAACAACGACGCGATCGGGACCGTCGCGGTCGCGCTGCGCAGCACCGCGATCGCGCGGCGCCGCGAGGAGACGCGCGGCTGGATCGCGATGCAGGGGCTCGGCGTCGCGATCGTCGGGCTGCTCGCGTCCTTCGTGTTCGCGACGCGCATGTCGAGCCAGATGCAGCGCATGGCGCGCGCGGCGGAGCAGATCGCGCGCGGTGACGTGTCGAGCAACCTCGCGCTGTCGCACTCGAACGACGAGCTCGGCGAGATGGCGACGGCGTTCGAGCGCATGAACGATCGGCTGCGCGAGCTGCAGCAGGGCGCGGTGCGCGTCGCGGACGGCGATCTCACGGGATCGATCGGCGGCGACGGTGAGCTCTTCGTCGCGTTCCGGCGGATGCTCGACAGCCTTCGCAGCCTGACCCAGCGGATCGGCACGAGCTCGGACGCGGTCGCGTCGGCGTCGGCGGGGATGTTCTCCGCGGTGCGCGAGCAGGAGACGCTCGCGACGCAGCAGACCGCGTCGCTCGAGGAGATCCGCCGCACGCTCGAGACGCTCGCGGCCGCGGCCGACGCGGTCGCGCGCGACGCGCAGGCGGTCCACGAGATGTCGGGCCGCACGCTCGAGAGCTCGACGCGCATGGCCGATCAGACGCGCCTGGTGAGCGCGCACTCCGATCGCATCGGCGAGATCCTCTCGCTCATCCAGGACATCGCGGATCGCTCGGATCTGCTCGCGCTGAATGCCGCGCTCGAGGGCACGAAGGCGGGCGAGGTCGGGCGCGGGTTCTCGCTGGTCGCGGCCGAGATGCGGCGGCTGTCCGAGCACGTGATGGACTCGGTGCGCGACATCCGGAAGCTCGTCGCGGACATGCGCGCGGCGTCGCACGCGTCGGTGCTCGCGACCGAGGAGAGCACGAAGCTCGCGCGCGACGCGGCGGCGGCGGCCGCGAAGATCTCCGACGCGGTGAACCGCCATCAGGAAGGCACGTCGCAGGCGAAGTCCGCGGCCGACGAGGTGGTGCGCGCGGTGAACGAGTCGCTCACCGGATCGGCGGCGACGACGCGCTCCGCGGAGTCGCTGCTGCAGCTCTCGCACGAGCTGAAGCAGGCGATCCAGGCGTTCCGCGTCGCGTCCGCCGAGCTGCCGCGAGATCATCGCAGCGGGCGCTGATCGATGGCGGTGCAGGATCGCGATCTCGTCCGCGCGTTCTGGGACGCGGCGTCGGATCGCATCAGCGAGGCGACGGATCTGTGGATCGCGCTCGAGCAGGGCGACGCGGGCGCGTCGCGCTCGCTGAAGCGGCTGCTCCACACGATGAAGGGTGAGGCGCACATGCTCGGCCTCGCCGACTGCGGCCACCTGCTGCAGTCGATGGAGGGCGTCGTCGAGCGCGCGTCGAAGGCGATGAGCGAGGGCGCGGGCGACGCGATCCTCACCGCGCTCGACGCGATCTCGGCGATGGCGGCGTCGGAGGGCGCGCTCGAGATCGACCTCGACGAGATCTTCGCGCGGCTCGCCGCGGCGAGCGCCGCGGCTGCGACGTCGACCGAGACGCACGCCGACGCGACGCACACCGAGGTCGAGGCACGCGCCGAGCACGTCGAGCACGCGCGCCCTTCGCTCGATCCCGCGCGCCTCGCGCCGCTGGTCCACGAAGCGCGGCGCCTCCATCGCGAGCACTCGCTGCTGCACCCTGCCCTGCGCGAGGTGCGGCGCATGCTCCGGGCGCTGCTCTCGGAGATCGATCCGCAGCTGCCGCCGGAGGCGCTCGCGGAGCGCATCGTGAAGACGCTCGGGTACGGCGCGGAGATCGAGCGGCGCATGGGCGATCTCGCGGCGCAGTGGTCGACGCACGAGTTCGCGCTCGAGATGGCGCTCGAGCAGCTCGAGGACACGGTGCGCTCGGCCGCGATGGTCTCGGTCGCGGCGCTGAAGTCGCAGGTGCATCGCGCCGCGCGCTCGACGGCGCACGCGCTCGGCAAGCGCGTCGAGCTGCTGGTCTCGGGCGACGCGTACGTCGATGCGTCGGTGGAGCGCTCGCTCGGCCCCGCGCTGCTGCACCTCGTGCGAAACGCGGTCGATCACGGGATCGAGAGCGAGCTCGCGCGCACCGCGGCGGGCAAGTCGCCGGTCGGTCGCATCGAGATCACGATCCACCAGACCGACTCGAGCGTGCAGGTGATCGTCGAGGACGACGGCGGAGGCGTCGATCTCGAGCGGATGCGCACTCGGCTCCGCCACGAGGGCGACGACTCCGAGCTGCTGCAGCGCATCTTCGAGCAGGGCGTGACGACGCGCGACGAAGTGACCGACATCTCGGGACGCGGTGTCGGGCTCGACGTGGTCGCGCGCGAGGTCGCGGCGGTCGGCGGCAGCGTGCGCGTCGAGTCCGAGCGCGGGCGCGGCACGCGCTTCGAGATCGTGCTCCCGACGATGCTGCGCGCCGACATCGTGGTGCCGATCGAGTGCCGCGGGACGCGGCTCGCGATCCCGGTGCGCGAGGTGCTCGCCGTCGAGCGCATGGGCGAGCCGGTGCGCGCGAGCGATGGGTGGCGCCTCGCGCGAGGACCGGCGAACGCCGCAGATCTCGTGCCGCTCTTCGACCTCGGCGCGCTCTTCGGCGCGGCCGAGCCGCCGCGCGCGGGCGACGTCGCGGTGATCACGCACCACCGCACCGGCGTGTTCGCGCTGCGCGTCGACGGGTACGACAACCCGCGCCCGATGGCGTTCGAGCGGATCGACGAGCTCGCGGTGCGCTCCGACGTGGTGCGCGGCGTCGCGCCCGCGCCCGACGGCGGCGTCTACTTCCTGCTCGACGCCGACGCGACCCACGCGACGCTGCGCGGCCGTGTCGCGACCAGCGCGGCGCGTCCTTCGACGTCGCCGCGGCGCGCGGTGCCGCACGTGCTCGTGGTGGAGGACGCGCCCGTCGCGCGCGAGCTGCTCCTCGGCATCCTGAGATCGTTTGGGCTCAAAGTATCGGACGCGTCCGACGGCAAGCAGGGGCTCCTGCTCGCGCGCACCGAGCGCCCCGATCTGATCCTCACCGACGTCGAGATGCCGTTCCTCGGCGGGCTCGAGATGATCGCGGAGCTGCGCGGCGATCCCGCGCTGCGCGAGGTGCCGGTGATCGTGCTCACCACGCGCAGCGAGCCCGCGGTGCGCGACCGCGCACGCGCGCTCGGCGTGCGTGGATTCCTCTCCAAGCAGCGCTTCGTCGAGACGGAGCTGCGACAGGTGATCGACGAGTGTCTGGCGCGATGACGCTTCGAGTCTGTGTCGTCGACGACTCCGACATCGCCGCGCAGCGGATCGCGCGGATCCTCGAGAGCGACGACGACGTCCGGGTGATCAAGCGCTTCGCGAGCGTCGACGAGCTGCGCGCGTGGGGCGATCTCGACACCGCGTCGGTCGTGGTGCTCGACGTGTGGATGCCGGGCGCGTCGGGGCTCGGTGCGATCCGCGAGATCGCGGCGCGCGTGCCCGTCGTCGTGGTCAGCGACGTCGCGGAGGGCTCCGACGTCGCGCTCGAGGCGGTGGCGCAGGGCGCGGTCGCGTTCGTGTCCAAGCGCGAGCTCGGCACCGAGCCCGGAGAGACGAGGCTGCGCGCGATCGTGCGCGACGCGGCCACGCAGTCGATCGCGCGCGAGCTCCCGGTGCTCGTGATCGCCGGCTCGACGGGCGCGCCGCGCGCGCTCGAGCGTCTGGTGCCGGGGCTGCGCGACGTGCCCGCGGCGATCGTCGTCGTGCAGCACCTGCCGCTCGGCGGTGAGGTCGGATTCGCACGATGGATCGCGGGGCTCGGCCTGCCTGCGCGGCCCGCGCGCCACGGCGATGCGCTCGCGAGCGGGCGCGCGCTGATCGCGCCCGCGGGGCGTCACCTCGTGATCGAGAACGGCGTCGTGCGGCTCGTCGCGGGCGCGATCGGAGAGCTCC
Source organism: Sandaracinus amylolyticus (assembly GCF_000737325.1). Taxonomy (NCBI): domain Bacteria; kingdom Pseudomonadati; phylum Myxococcota; order Polyangiales; family Sandaracinaceae; genus Sandaracinus; species Sandaracinus amylolyticus. The sequence continues at coordinate 2,203,563 of NZ_CP011125.1, read as the reverse complement.
ACGTGCCCTCCGCGGATCGCGCGCTCGCGTCGGCCGCGTCGCTCGGACGGCGCGTGGTCGCGCTCGTGCTCTCGGGCATGGGGCGCGACGGAGCGCGCGGCATCGCGCTCGCGCTCGAAGGGAGCGCGACGTGCCTCGCGCTGAGCCCCGACGAGTGCGCCGCGCCGTCGATGCCGCGCCACGCGCTCGACGTCTCGCCGCGCGTGCGGGCGGTGCGCCTCGACACGATCGTCACCGATGTCCGCGAAGCCCTCCGACGCCGACGCTGATCGCGAGCTCGCGCAGCTGCTGCGCGCGCTGATCTCGCCGCGCCTCGGGCACACGCTCGAGCCGTGGCCGAGCGCGTTGCGGCTCGCGCTCGATCGCATCGCGCGGGCGCGACGCACGTCGCCGCTGGCGCTCGCGCGGGATCTGCTCGCGCGTCCCGACGCAGAAGCGCTCGATGCGCTGGTGTCCGCGGCGACGGTGCCGCACACCCGCTTCTTCCGGCACCCCGAGCACTTCGAGCGCCTCGCGCGCGAGCTGCCGCGCATCGTCGAGCGACGCGGCGCGCCCGTGCGCATCTGGTGCGCCGGATGCGCGACCGGCGAAGAGCCGTGGAGCGTCGCGCTGCTCGCGTCGCAGCTCGGGATCGACATCGAGCTGCTCGCGACCGACGTGAGCCCCGAGGCGCTGCGCACCGCGCGCGCCGGGATCTATCCGCGCGTGATCGGCGGCGCGGGCGCGCCGATCGCGATCCCGTCGTCGTGGAGCGCGCCCGACGCGCTCCGGCGCGTCGTGCGCTTCGAGCGCGCGTCGATTACCGAGCCCGATCCCGATCGGGGCGCGGGGCCGTTCGACGTGGTGCTCTGTCGCAACGTGCTCATCTACTTCCCCGCCGCGCAGGCCGCCGCGATCGCGAGCCGGCTCGCGGCGCGGCTTCGTCCGGGCGGCGCGATGATCGTCGCGCCGGTCGAGGCGCTCGTCGCGATCCCACCCTCGCTGCGCCACGGCGATCCGCTGGGGTGGCTCGAGCCTCCGTCGAGCGCGGCGCGCATCGCCGCTGCGCCGCCGGCGTTCACGGCGCCGAGCGTCGACGAGCTCGAGCGCGCTGCGCGTGCGCTGGGCCTCGGTGAGCTCGACGAAGCGGAGCGCGCGCTGCGGGCGGCGCTCGAGATCACGCCCACGCGCGCCGAGGCGTGGTTCCTCCTCGGCGAGACGCTCGAGAAGCGCGGAGAGCGCGCCCAGGCGCGCGCGGCGTTCCGATGCGCCGCGAGCCACGCCGACACGACACCGCACGGCCGCACGCTCGCGAGCGCGGCGCAGCGTCGCGCACGCGACTGAGCGCGCCCTCGCCGACGTCGTGCGCGCGGAGCTCGCTCAGCGGATGACTTCGGCGAGCCGCAGCACCGCCGCGTCGAGCCGCGCGCCTTCCGCTTCGACCGCCGGGAGGTTGATCACGAGGCGCACCTGCGAGCCATCCGCGACGAGCCCGACGCCGAGCCCGCCGCGACGCACGCCCTCGCTCTCCGACGTCATCGAGAGCGTGCGCGCCTCACGCGCGGCCTGCGAGATCTGCTGCGCCGCACCGCCGAGCCCACCGCACACGAAGATCGCGGTCGCGCCCGCCGTGCGCGCCGCTTGCACCAGCGTCGCGCGATCGCGGAACGCGTGCTCCACCGCGCGCGCCTGCATGTTGCTGACGGTCGTGCGCGCGCCGAGCGCGTTCAGCGCGGTCACGACGCGCGAGCGCTCCGCCTCCGACGCGCCGTTGCCCTGCTGGTAGACGATCAGCACGGCGACGCGCCCGTTCGTCGCGCGCTGCGCGAGGTTCCGATCGTACGAGAGGATCCGCAGGATGAGCGCCGCCTCGCGCGACGCGTCCTGCGCCTGGGCGATCGCCGGCAGCACGGACTCCACCGTCGCGACGGGCACAACCGACGCGAGGAGCACGACCAGGAACGTGGCGGCGAGCTTCCTCATCCGATCTCGAGATGACGATGGTAATCGCGGCGAGCCGCGCGACGAGCGAAGACGTGAGCGCGGACGCGTCGATTCACGCGCACCACGTCGCACAGCCACGCTCGCGCGCCGACGATCAAATCAGCCCCTCCGCGCGCCAGCGCTCGTAGATGGGCGCGATCTGATCCTCGGCCCACTGCACGGCCTGCTCCGACGTCATCTCGCCGTTCGCGGCGCGCAGGAACATCTGGGGCACGATGCCGCTCGCGAGCACCTCGCCGACCGCCGGGTTCGCCGCGCCCGGATACCCGACGTTCGTGCTCCACGACTCCGCGTCCGTGAGCAGCGAGAGCTTGTCCGCGGGCTGCGACTCGAACGGGTCCTGCGCGAGCCACCCGTCGTCGCCCGTGAGCTGCGGCGTCGTGCTCGGGAACGCCGGGAGGTTGTAGAGCGCCGAGTTGTAGACGACCTCGTTGTAGCGCTCGACGAGGTGGAGCATGAAGTCCTGCGCGGCGTTCGGGTTCCGCGCGTGGCGCGCGACCATCATCGACACGTTCGCGTGCGCGCCGACGAGCGCGGTCGCCGGCCCCATCAGCGCGCGACCGAAGAAGACGTCGGCGGCAGTCGCCGGCACGTTCGTCTGCGCGGTGCGGTACGCCGAGATCGAATTGATGATGTACGACGCGCGCCCCTCGACGAGCGCGATGTTGTTGTCCGCCGCGCCCCACGCGAGCACCTCGGGCACCATCGTGTCCGCGTACAGCTCGCGCATGAACTCGACCGCCGCGATCGACTGCGGCGAGTTGATCACGACCTCGGCGCTCGCGCTCTGCACGCTCGCGCCGTACGACCACAGCAGCGCGCGGCACGCCATGTTCGCATCGGGATCGCTGCCCGCGAGCCCGATGCCGACGTGCACGTCCATCGCCGTCTTGATCTGACGGCCGCCCTCGAGCAGCTGCTGCCACGTGCTCGGGCCCTGCGGCATGCCGACCGCGCTCCACAGCGAGCTGCGGAAGTTCGCAGGGTCCGGCGCCCACCCGTGGTTCAGCGCGTAGAAGTTGTTGGTGCGCGGGTTGAAGCAGCTCTGACGACAGAGCGGGATCATCGTCCCGTGCCGCGCCTCGAGCTCCGTCATCATCTCGTTCAGCGAGACGACGTGCGGCTCGAGATCCGCCTGCGGCGTCGGCCACTCGTAGATGTCGTGCCCGGTGCCCGACTCCATCTCCGCCATGAACGTCGGCCGCACCATGTTGAACGGCACGCGCTCGACGACGACCTCCACGCCGTTCGCCTCGCCCCACTCGCGCGCGAAGCGATCGAACCACACGTCGTGCCCCGGCACGAAGTGCGTCCAGCCGAGGATCCGCAGCTGCGTCTCGCGACGGCCCGCGTCGGGCGTCGTCATCGGCACGTCGTCGTCGCCGCCGCAGCCGACCAGCGAACCGATCCCGCTCGCCGCGAGCCCCGCGGCGCCCGCCGCGCTCGCGCTCGTGCGAAGGAACCCACGACGCGACAGCGGCGATCGAGCTCCGTTCTTCTTCGCCATCGTCCCCTCCCCTCGCGTGCGCGGCATCAGAGCCCGCACGCTCCCTCGACCACGGCGCAGCCCTCGGGATCCGCGACGCACCCGAACGTGCGCTGATCCACGAAGCGCGCGCCCTCGACGCGGTAGTGCACGAAGTTGTTGCGGACGTCGCCCGCGGCATCGAAGTCGACCGGCCCCGACGCGCCCTCGTACTCGATCGGCGTACCGTCGCGGATCGCGCGCACCGCCTCGGCGAAGCCCTCCGGCCCCGCGACGATCGTCGTCGCCGCGGCGTCGCCCGACGACACACGCGCGAGCGCGTCGCGCACCGCAGTGCCCTCGACCTGCGCGTTCGTCGCGGGATCGGTCTCCTCGATCGCGATCAACGTCGCGAGCATCAGCGCCATCGCCGCGTCGTAGGTCTGCGCGTCCCAGATGCCGGCCTCGTGACCGACCTCGTCGCGCATCGACTCCGCGAACGTGCGGCCCGACGTCTGGCAGTTGTCGAGCACGGCGTGCGACACGCCCTCCTGACCATCGGTATCGAAGCCGACGAGGCGCACCAGCGTGGTCTCGTGCCGCCAGTTGTGATGATGGAGGAACGGCATCGCGCGCACCTCGTCACCGGCCTGCACGTACGCGCGCGTGATCGATGCCGCGAAGAGCGGGAACGTGATCTCGACGATCGCGTCGGGCTCTCCGTCGATCACGAAGTCCGGTAGCGGCTCGCCCGGGCGCGACACGCCGGGGTTCACCTCGGGCTCTTCGTTGCGATCGTCGGTGAGCGCCGCGAGGTCCGCGTCCCAGCGATGCGTGTTCGCGTCGATGTCGGGCGCGTGCCGCACGATCTCGAGGCGCAGCCCGCCTCGGATGAAGTCGCCCGTCGGATCGATCAGCGGGTAGCTGCGATCGCGCGCGCGCTGGATGCCCTCGAAGAAGCCGTTCCCGAACTCGTCGTCGACGACGTAGAACGCGACCTTCCACACGCCGTCGCCGTTCGTGTCGCCACGATCGCCGAGCGCGCGCGCAGCGTGGAGCAGCGCGACCGCTTCGGGATCGGAGTCCGCCGCGGTGCGCCACACCCAGTGATCACGATCGCGCATCGCCTGCTGGCGCACGAAGTCGGGATCGGCCGCGATCGGATCGCCGAGCTCCGGCGACGTGCACGCCATGCACACGATCGGCACGCCGACGTCGTCGACCTCGGGGTCGTACTGCGTCCCCGCGATCGCGAGCACGTCCTCGGTGGTGTCGGTGATCAGCCCGGCCACCGCGTGGTCGCGCGTCATCGCGAGCGCGCGGTCCATCGCGACGCGCGGCACGCCGCTCGAGTCGCTGAACCGCAGCTCGAAGCGCAGATCGCGGTGCCCACCGGCCAGCTCGAGCCCGCGGTTCGCGTGCGCGATCGCGAGCTCGGCTGCGTCTCGCCACTGCGGCCGCGCGTTCGATCCCGTCTGATCGATCACCGCGCCGATCGTGACGACGTTCGGCCCCGCGCGCGTCGCGTCGTCGGGCGCACACCCGAGCGCGAGCGCGACGACGACGACGGCGATCGTGGACGAGCGCATCGAGCCCTCCCGCATCAGAAGACCTGCCGCAGCTCGATCCACATCGTCCGCCCCTGGCTCGGCAGGTCGTAGCCGGCGAAGTAGGGCTCGGAGTAGCGCGTATCGAGCAGGTTCCGGATCGCGACGACGATGCGCGTCTCGCTCTCGCCGAGCACGCGCAGGTCGACGGTGCTCAGCGTGAGATCGATGAGCGCGTACGGATCGAGCGTGTACGCGCGACCGTCGTTGAGCAGCGAATTGCTCTGCGTCGCGCCGCGCTCTCCCGCCCAGCGCACGCCCGCGCCCGCGCGCACGTGGATCTCCGAGATCGTGACGTCGAAGCCGGACGCGCCGAAGATCGACGGGTACTGCGGCGGCGGTCGCGTCGAGATCCCGCTCTCCAGCACCTGCACGCCGCCGGTCACGTTCGTCCACGCGCTCAGCCGATCGACGGTGAGCCGCGCGCTGAGCAACACGCCCATCGAGGTCGCCTGCGCCTCGTTCACCGCCACGAAGTCGGTCGCGAGCTGGTTGAACACGATGCGATCGTCGACGCTCTGCACGTAGAGCCCCGCGTCGATCGCGAGCGCGCGATCGAGCAGCTCGAGGCTCGCGATCGCCTCGGCACCGGTGACGACCTGCGGCCGCAGCGGCGGCACGCCGAGCACGTTCACGTCGAAGTTGCCGAGGACGTTGTTCGCGATGCCGAACCCGCCCTGCGCGAACATCAGCACGCCCGAAGGAGTCTGGAACGCCTGCCCGCCGACGATCTTCGTCGTGACCTCGGGCGACCACTGGTAGATCACGCCCGCGCGCCAGCTCACCTGCGCCGGGTACTCGATCGGCCCGTAGCGGATCAGATCCACGCGCAGATCGCCGGTGAGGCGCAGCCCCGGGAGCTCGGTCGGCAGCGGCACGCTCGCGACGCCGAGCGACACGCCGAAGTCGGTGATCGTCTGCTCGCGATCGGTCGAGGGCGAGATCAGATCGATCGTCGCCGGCGGCTCACCACCCTCGCCCGGCGCGCTGAACGTCTGCCGGTAGTAGAGGATGTTCTCGAGGTCGACGAGCAGATCCGCCGCCACGCGGAACGAGAGCTGACGACCGAGCGGCGAGATCACCACGGCGGCGCTCGCGTTGAACGCGTCGTATCCGAACTGCGGGCGCCACGTCGCGTCGTGGTTCTGCGCGAGCGCGAGGCGCATGTCGCGCGTCGGTCCGCCCGTCGAGTACCCGACGTCGATCGTCGTCGACACGAGCTCGGACCACTCGGCCTCGTGGCGCAGATCGATCCAGAAGTTGTCGATCGCGACGCGGCTGCGATGCGAGAGCACCGAGCTCACCTGCAGCTCGGCCATCGAGTCGAGCCGCTGCACGCCGCCCTGCAGCGTGAAGCGACCGTACGCGCCGCGGATCCCGCCGAGGTGCACCTGCGCGAAGCCGCTCATCGGCGTGCTCGCGTCGCCCTGCGTGCGATCCGCGAAGAGGAAGCGATAACGCTCGAGCGTCGCGTCCTGGGAGACGAACGTCGGCGTGATCCGCAGCCCGCTGCGATCGATCCAGTCCGCGGAGAAGCCGAGCACGACGCCCCAGTCGGCGCCGCCCTGGATCGTCGCGGCCGAGAGCCCGAACCCCGGATTGCCGTTCGTGAGGAGGAAACGCCCCGCGGCCTCGGTCGTGCTCTGCTCCGTCGCGTCGCGCGTGATGACGTTCACCGTCGCGAGGAACGCGTTCGCGCCGTACACCGCGGAGAGCGGGCCCTGCACGATCTCGACGCGCTCGACGAGCTCGATCGGGATGAACTCCGAGCCGAGGAACGCAGTCAGATCGGGGAGGAACCCGACCGGCACGCCGTTGATCATCACGCGCACGATGCGCGTGCCCGCGCGCAGACCACCGGTCACGCCACGCACGCCGACCGAGGGCACGACGAGATCGTCGACGACGTAGATGCCCGCCTGCGACGCGAGCGCGTCCGCGACGGTGCGCCACCCGTTGCGCGTGAAGTCCTCGCGACGGATGACGACGACGTTGCCCGACGCGACGACGCGCTCCTCGGCCTCGCCACCGCTCGACGTCACGACGGGATCGCGGAGGAGCGACTCGAGATCGAAGTCTTCGATCGCGCCGGGATCGGGCTCGACCGTCTCGGCCGCGACCTCGGGCTCGCTCGGCGACTCGGTCGCCGCGCCCGGAGCCGAGACCACGTCCGGCTCCGACGCAGCCGCGTCGGGCTCCGACGCAGCCGCGTCCGGCTCCGACGCCGGAACGGAATCCGGCGCGCCCGAATCCGAGCCCGGCGCCACGTCCGACTCCGACCCTCCGTCGCTCGGCACGTCCGGCGACGACGGCGGGCTCTCGTCCTGCGGCGCTTCGCTCTCTGCTCGCTGCGCGCGGACCGACGGCGGCGCGCCGACGATCAGCGACGCGACCACGAAGGCCCGAGCGCACCCCCCGAATCGCACCAGGCTCCCTCCTCGGCGCGACACTCAAGATGCAACGTTCTATCGACAACGTATCCCAACGCGGGATGCGGGATCCATCAAAAAATCCACACTCACGAAACAATCTCGAGATGCGGTCTTGACGCTCTACACACCGCATAACCATTCGGGATTTTCCGTGACGCACCGAGACAGAGCACGACCATTGAGTACAATTCGGTGACAATCGCCGTGGTACCCAGGCCGCGTGGAAATCGCGGTCATCGCCCTCTACATGCTCGTGCTCGGTGTGCTCGCCGTGTACGGGTTCCACCGCGGGCAGCTCCTCTTCCTCTACTGGAAGCACCGCCACCAGGCGCCACGCCCCGCCTCGAAGTTCAAGGATCTGCCCGTCGTCACGGTGCAGCTCCCGATGTTCAACGAGATGTACGTCGCGGAGCGGCTGCTCGAGAGCGTCGCCGGCATCGACTACCCGAAGGACAAGCTGGAGATCCAGGTCCTCGACGACTCGACCGACGAGACCCGCCAGATCGCGAAGGCGAAGGTCGAGGAGCTCGTCGAGCGCGGCTTCGACGCGGTCTATCTCCACCGCACGGATCGCAGCGGCTACAAGGCGGGCGCGCTCGAGGCCGGCGTGAAGGTCGCGAAGGGCGACTACCTGCTCGTCTTCGACGCCGACTTCGTCCCGACGACGTCGATCGTGATGGACCTGATCCACCACTTCAGCGATCCGACGGTCGGCATGGTGCAGGCGCGCTGGGGCCACCTGAACCGCGACTACTCGATGCTCACGCGCGTGCAGTCGATGATGCTCGACGGCCACTTCGTGGTGGAGCACATCGCGCGCAATCGCTCGGGCCGCTTCTTCAATTTCAACGGCACCGCGGGCATCTGGCGCAAGGCCGCGATCGTCGACGCGGGCGGCTGGCAGCACGACACGCTCACCGAGGACATGGACCTCTCGTTCCGCGCGCAGATGCGCGGATGGCGCTTCGTCTACGTGCCCGACGCGCTCGCGCCGGCCGAGGTGCCCTGCGAGATGAACAGCTTCAAGTCGCAGCAGTTCCGCTGGGCGAAGGGCTCGGCGCAGACCGCGAAGAAGCTGCTCCCCGTCGTCCTCCGCGCGAAGCTGCCGTGGAAGATCAAGCTCGAGTGCGTCTTCCACCTCACGAACAACTTCGCGTACCTCTTCCTCGTCATCCTCGCGATGCTGCAGCTGCCGAACATGATCCTGCGGCAGCAGATCGCGCGCCCCGAGCTGCTCCTGCTCGACGTGCCGCTCTTCGCGCTGACCAGCGGCTCGATCGTGCTCTTCTACCTGACGACGCACCGCGCGCTGTACGGCAACCTCTGGGAGGCCGTGCGACGCCTGCCGCTGATGATGGCGCTCGGCATCGGTCTCTCGCTCAACAACGCGCGCGCGGTGGTCGAGGGTCTGTTCGGCGGTGAGAGCGAGTTCGTCCGCACGCCGAAGCACGGCGTCGTGAAGAAGACCGAGAGCTGGACGAAGGCGAAGTACCGCGCCGGCAAGAACCTCTTCTCGTGGCTCGAGTTCGGGTTCGGCCTCTACTTCGTCGCGACGATCGCGCTCGGCGTGGTGATCGGCGCGTGGGCGAGCATCCCGTTCCTCGTGCTCTTCATGGTCGGCTTCCTGTACGTCGGCGGGCTGAGCCTCTACCAGGCGCGCTGAGCGACCCGTCGGATCGAGTGGGGGGCGCGTTCCGGAAGGAGCGCGCCCCTTCTTCGTCCGTCACGCTGAGACGATCTCGTGCAGCAGTTCCTGAGCCCCGGCATCCGCGCGATGCTCCTCAGCGCGCTCGCGTTCAGCGTGATGAGCGCGCTCGTGAAGCTCGCGGGAGAGCGCCTCTCGAGCGTCCAGATCACGATGGTGCGCGGGATCGTCACGCTCGCGCTCTCGTGGTGGGCGGTGAAGCGCGCGGGGATCTCGCCCTGGGGCAACGATCGCAAGTGGCTCGTGGTGCGCGGGCTGCTCGGGTTCGTGGGGCTCCACTGCTACTACTTCGCGGTCACGCGCCTGCCGCTCGCTGACGCGACGGTGATCCAGCTGACGAACCCGCTGATGGTCGCCGTCGCCGCGGCGATCTTCCTGCACGAGCCGCTGCGCCGGAGCGATCTCGCGGGCATCGCGCTGGGCCTCGGCGGCGTGGTGTTGGTGTCGCGTCCGACGTTCCTCTTCGGCGGCGAGGAGCGCGCGCTCGATCCGATCGCGCTCGGGGTCGCGGTGCTCGGCGCGATCGTCGCAGCGTCGGTCTACGTCGTGGTGCGCAAGCTGCGCGCGACCGAGCATCCGCTCGTCGTGGTGCTGCAGTTCCCGATGCTGACCGTGCCGCTCACGCTCCCGCTCGTGATCCCGGTGTGGCAGTGGCCGACGCCGTTCGAGTGGCTCGTGCTGCTCGGCGTCGGCGTGTTCACCCAGATCGGCCAGGTGAAGATGACCGAGGCGCTGCACCTCGAGCCCGCCGCGCGCGCGACCGCGGTGAGCTACGTGCAGATCCTCTTCGCCGTGATCTTCGGCGTCGTGCTGTTCCGCGAGACGCCGACCGCGTGGACGCTCGCCGGCGCGACGTCGATCGCGATCGGCACCGCGATCGTCGCGCGACCGCGCGCACCGACGACGAGCTGATCGCTACTCGCGCGCGAGCTCGGCGACTGCCTCCTGCATCCTCTCGCGCTCCGCGTCGGTGACCGACGGGTACTGCGGATCGATCGCCTCGAGCGTGCGCACGATGATGTCCGCGACGGCCGCGCGCATGAACTTCTTGTCGTCGGCGGGGATCGCGTACCACGGCGCGCAGGGGCGCGACGTCGCGTTCAGCGCGTCCTCGTACGCGCGCATGTAGTCCTTCCAGCGCGCGCGCTCGCGGATGTCGGCGGAGCTGAACTTCCAGTTCGCCTCCGGATCGTTCACGCGATCGAGGAAGCGCTTCTTCTGCTCGTCGCGCGAGACGTTGAGGAAGAACTTCACGATGGTCGTGCCGTTGCGCGCGAGGTGGTGCTCCCACGCGCGGATCGATTCGTAGCGCTCGTCCCAGAGCCGATCGAGATCCTCGGGCAGCTCGGGCAAGCGCTGGCGATCGAGGTACTCGGGGTGCACCCGCACGACGAGCACTTCCTCGTAGTGGCTGCGGTTGAAGATGCCGATGCGACCGCGCTCCGGCAGCGCGCGCTGCACGCGCCAGAGGAAGTCGTGATCGAGCTCGACCTCGCTCGGCTGCTTGAACGACGTGACCTCGACGCCCGCGGGGTTCACGCCGGTCATCACCGCCTTCACCGTGCCGTCCTTGCCCGCTGCGTCCATCGCCTGGAAGACGACGAGCAGCGAGTGACGATCACCCGCCATCAGCCGCGCCTGCAGCTTCCGCATGCGCTCGATGGACGCGAGGAGCGCGTCGCCGTTCCCGCCGTCGTCGCGCTTGGATTTCGGCGGCTTCGTCGGCGTGTCCTTGATGCGGAAGCCGCCGTCGAAGGGGACGAGGAACTCGCTCGGGACGGCCTCGACGAAGCGGGTCTTCTTCTTGGGCATGGCGTACCGGGACGGTACCAGACCGTGCGGTAGAGTCCGCGCGTGACCGTGATCGATCCTCGCGCGCTGCGCGCGCACTACACGCACTTCGTTCGTCCGGGGCGCATCCTGCTCACCGGGCACTCACACCAGGCGTGGCCCGACGTCGCGCGCGACGCGCAGCTGCGCGCGTTCGACGACGCGGCCGAGCTCGTCGACGACAAGTGGGAGCGCGCCTTCGAGGCCGCGGAGGCGGTGCGCGTGGGCGTCGCGTCGCGCATCGGCGCGCGCGCCGACGACATCGCGCTCGGCGCGAGCACGCACGAGCTGGTGACGCGCTTCTCGTCCGCGCTGGATCTGCGCGCGCGACCGCACGTCGTGACGACGAGCGGTGAGTTCCACTCGATGCACCGGCAGCTCGCGCGCCTCGCCGAGGCGGGCGTCGACGTCGAGATGGTGCCGTGGGCGCCGGTGTCGACGCTCGCCGAGCGGCTCGCGGCCGCGGTGCGTCCGACGACCGCCGCGCTGATGGCGTCCAGCGTGCTCTTCGAGACGTCGTCGATCGTCCCGCACCTGCGCGTCGCGATCGAGGCCGCGCATCGTGTCGGCGCGGCGGTGCTGATCGACGCGTACCACGCGTTCGGGGTGGTGCCGTTCTCCGTGGGCGAGCTCGGGCCCGATCCGATCTTCGTCACGGGCGGCGGGTACAAGTACGCGCAGTGGGGCGAAGGCGTCTGCTGGCTGCGCGTGCCGCCGGACAACGCGATGCGCCCCGTCGTGACCGGCTGGTTCAGCGACTTCGCGAACCTCGCGGCGATGCGCAGCGGCGGTGCGATCGGGTACGGCGCGCGCGGCGCGGATCGCTTCGCGGGCTCGACGTACGACCCGACGAGCCACTATCGCGCGCGCGCGGTGATCGATTTCTTCGACGCGCAGGGGCTCACGATCGAGCGGCTGCGCGCGACGTCGAGCGCGCAGACGACGCGCATCGTCGCGGGGCTCGACGGCGTCGAGGTGCTCACGCCGCGCGAGCCGAGCGCGCGCGGTGGGTTCGTCGCGCTGCGCGTGCCTCGTGCGAACGACGTGGTCGGCGCGCTGCGCGCTCGCGGCGTGCTCACCGATGCGCGCGGCGACGTGCTGCGCCTCGGGCCCGCGCCGTACGTGACCGACGACGAGATCGACGAGGCGCTCGCGCGGCTGCGCGCGGTGCTGAGCGTCTGAGGAAAGACGACGGCCGCGGTCGATGGCGAATCGACCGCGGCCGTCTAGGAGGGAACGGACGAGAACGGGGAACGGACGTAAGGAAGGGAACGAACCGAACCGGAAATCAGCGGCAGATGCCGTCGACGCAGCTCTGACCCGCGTCGCACTCCGAGGCCGCCGAGCAGTCGCTCGTCGCCTCGTTCGTCGTGTAGCAGAGCAGCTCGATGCAGAACGTCAGCTGCTCGTCGAAGCGACGGCAGTCGGTCGCGTCCTCGCAGGGCGAGCGGCACACGCCGTCGCGGCACACCGCGCCCTCGGCGCAGTCGGCGTCGCGCGAGCAGATCGGGCGCGGGCGATCGTCCACGCGGCAGCGACCATCGGGACCGCAGTAACGACCCTCGCCGCACTGCTCGTCGCTGGTGCACGCATCCCAGCAGCGACCGTCGATGCACACGTCGCCCGAGGGGCACTCCGCGGTCGTCGTGCAGTCGTCGGTGCCGGGCTCCTCGCGGCAGAAGCCGTCCACGCAGATCGCGCCGGTCGGGCACGGCGTCGTCGCGTCGCAGCCGATCGTGCAGTGCTGGTCGACGCAGATGCGGCCAGGACCGCACTCCGACGAGAAGCGGCACACGTCGTCGGGCGTGCGGCACTCGCCGTCGACGCACACGCGGCCCGCCGAGCAGGGGCGCGTCTCGTCGCAGGTCGGCGTCGTCGTCGGGACGCACGAGCCGTCGATGCAGACGAGGTCCTCGCCGTCACCCTCGAAGCGGTCGCAGTCCGAGTTGTTCGTGCAGGTGCACTCGATCGACGCGGTGGGCACGGTCTCGGTCGGGCCGACGCAGAAGCCGGCCTCGCAGATGGTGCCGCGCGCGCAGTCGTCGGTGTCGTCGCAGCTCTGGGTGCAGCCGAGCGAGGTGCACGAGAGGCCCGAGGCGCAGTCGGCGTTGCAGCCGCAGTCGCCGCGGTCCGGCGGGTCCACGTCGCGACAGCCGAGGCCATCGCAGTAGTAACAGCCGGTCTCGTCGCAGTAGTAGTCCTCCTGGGAACATCCACCCAGGAGCGCGAACGTCGCGGCTGCCGCCAAGCCGAGCAAGATCGCGGAACGGGTCCTCGCCACGTGGCACCTCCCCCGCGCGGTCGCACCGCGACGGGCTGACGGCCGTTTTACCAAGAAGCGCGCCAACGTGTCGCCGCTGCGGATCGCCGACGATCCGCAGGATCTCTGGATCCGAGCCGCGCGAATGAGTGGACGCGTGTTCACACCGGGGCGCGTGAACCGGCATGACTTCGCACGGTCCACACCGCGCTACGATGCGCGCGCGTGTCTCGGGCGTCCGCTCTCGTTCTGGTGCCGATGGTGGCGATCGTCGGGTGCGGCGGCGCGATGGCGACGGCGGGCGATCCACCCGAGCGTGCAGTGCGCGCGTACGCGGAGGCCCTCGCGCGCGGAGACGCGGCCGGGACGTACGAGATGGAGCTCGACGTGGCACATCGCGATCGCGACGTCGCCGCCCAGCGCGCGCGGTTCGAGGATGCGCGCGGCGAGCTCGCCGAGGTGGGGAGCGCCCTGGCGAGCGCACCGCGCGACGCGATGCGGGCCCACGCGCGCGTCGCGCTCTCGAACGGCGAGACCGTCGTGCTCGCGCGCGACTCCGACGGCGGGTGGCGCATCGAAGGCGGCGTGCTCGGCGTGCCCGCGCTGGTCGAGCCGCGGGACGCGGTGGTCGCGCTGCGCGGTGCGCTCGCGCGACGTCATCTGCGCGGCATCGAGGAGGTGCTCGCGCGTCGCACCCGCGCCGCGTGGGAGGCCGAGGTCGCGCGCGTGCTCGAGCAGACGGCGGACGAGGACGCGCTGCGCGTGACCGTCGACGGCGAGCGCGCGTTCGTCCGCACGCCGGGCGGCATCGAGATCGAGCTCGTGCGCGAGGGCGAGGAGTGGCGCGTCGTCGACGTGCGCCCGATCGCCGCCGCGCCGTGATCAGTCGGCGTCGCTGGTGTCGCGCGCGACGAGGAGGTGCACGACCGCGGTCGCGATCGGGCGCGACTCGTCGTCGTCCTGGAACGCGCGCACGTCGACCACGACGACGCGCTTACCCTGCCGCACGATCGACGCGCGACAGAGCGTGTCGACCGGACGGCCCGAGCGCAGGTAGTCGATCGTGAACGTGATCGTGCGCGGCAGGACGATCTCGTCCTCGGCGCGCCACAGCACGTCGAGGATGGCCGTCGACTCGAGCAGCGCCGCGATGGTGCCGCCGTGCAGCGCGGGGATCGTCGCGTCGCCGATGAGCGACTCGTCGTAGCGCAGTCGACCGCGCACCCCGTCGCCGTCGGGCTCGAGCCCGAGGCCGAGGAATTGCGCGTACGGGATCGCGGCGACGAGCACGCTCGGATCCCGCGCTTCACGCGCGCGCTGGAGCAGCCCTTCGAGCGCAGCGGGCGTCACGGCGCGCCGTCCTTCCTCTTGCGCGCCTTGCGCGCGAACGTCGCCGCGACCGACGCGATCGGATCGTTCGCGTCGTGCACGTACGCGGTGCCGCGCACGAAGCACACGTGGCGCGTGATCTTGAAGCAGTGCGCGTGCGCGATGACGTCGGCGCCCGGGATCGCGGGCTTGAGGTAGTCGATGCGCAGATCGAGCGTCGCGATCGGCGAGGGCCCGCCGAGCGCGATCATCGTCGCGAACCCACACGCGGCGTCCATCAGCGACGAGACCGCACCGCCGTGCATCACGCCCGTCGCGGGATTGCCGACCAGCTTCGCGTCGTAGGGCAGGCGCATCCACACCTCGCTCGCCGCGTAGTCGATCACCTCGAGCCCGAGCGCGCGGTTGTGCGGGATGCGGGCCTGCATGCCCTGCGTCATCACCGCGCAGACTTGCGCCTTCTGATCCGGCGGGACGTCGAGCCTCATGCGTTCGCTCCCTCGAGCGCGATGCCGAGCTCGCGCAGCTGGCGATCTACGTTGCCCGCCCAGTCCTTGTTCGCCGCAGGGCTCGCCGGGCTCGGATGGAGGATGCAGCCGATCGTGATCGGCGTTCCTTCGCCGAGCGTGCGATGCGCGCGCTGCTCCGCGAAGCCGCCGACGCCGACGACGTACCTCGGGCGCAGCGTCTCGACGATGCGGCCGAGCGCCTCGTCGCACGCCGCGAAGAGCGGCTCGCGCTCGCTCGCGCGCAGCTTGTCGGGCGTGAGGTTGCGGCTCGACGCCTCCATGAAGACCAGCGGGCACCAGTTCCACACGAAGAAGCGATCGAAGAAGCGCTCCGCGGTGCCGAAGCGATCGCGCGCGAAGCCCCAGAAGCGCGTCCCGCTCACCTCGCTGCGCGGGCACGCGAAGCCCAACACGAGGCGCTGCGGGTGCTGCTTCTTCGGGCGCGAGACGTCGCCCGTGATGCCGAGGAAGTCGCGCACCATCGCCACGTCGCCGAAGGGCACGCCGGTCTGCGCCATCCCGAACGGCCCGGGGTTCATCCCGAGCATCAGCACCTCGCGCGGCGCCTTGCTCCCGTAGCGCTCGAGGTACGCCTCGTGCGGCGCGCGCGCGTACTCGAGCGGGTTGTAGACGTACGCCACGGGCTCGCCGAACGAGAGGCGCGAGACCTTCTTGCCGAGCTCGCGGCTGATGCGGACGAGCGGCGAGACCGTCGGCATCTCATGCCTTCGCACGCAGCACGTCGACGCGCACCTCGGGGCGCGGCACCGACGCGATCCCGGTGCGCTCGAGGTGCGCGCAGACCTGCAGCACGGTCGCCTCGTCCCACGCGTCGCCGAGGATCTGGAGACCGATCGGCATCCCGCGCGCGTCGCGGCCGATCGGCGCGCTCGCGGCGGGCAGGCCGGTGAGGTTGCCGAGGAACGCGTAGCGGCACGCCGCGTCGAGCTCGACGGTGTCGGCCATGCCCTCGAGCACGTCGCTGTCGCTCACTGCCGGCGCGGTGCGCCCCGCCGTCGGCAGCGCGAGCACGTCGACCTCGCGCAGCAGCGCGGCGGTGTCGCGACGGAGGCCCGCGCGCAGCTGCTGCGCGTCGAGGTAGTCGTCCGACGCGAACGTGCTCATCACGCGCAGCAGCAGCTGCAGGTCGGTGCCGAGCTCGCTCCACGACGTGCGTCGCTCTTCGATCATCGCCGCGTGGGTCTCGAGGCCGATCGTCAGGTAGCCCATCGCCGGGGCCCATCGCGCGAGCGGAAGGCGCACCGGGACGATCACCGCGCCTTCGCGCTCGAGCGCGGAGAGCGCGTCGCGACAGCCCTTCGCGACCTCGGGGTGCGCGTCCTCCATCTCGCCGTCGATCACGCCGATGCGCAGGCCGCGCACCCCGCGCTTCATCGCGCCCTCGAGGAACCCCGGCACGAACCCGGGGTTGCCGTCGGTGAGCACGTCGTCGGGATCTTCGCCGCTCGTCGCCTGGAGGAAGTGCGCGAGGTCGAGCACCGACGCGCCGAGCGGGCCGACGTGCGCGACGGTGCCGCCGAAGCCGTCGCCGCGGCGCGAGATGCGCCCGAACGTCGGCTTGATGCCCCAGATGCCGTTGAACGACGCCGGCGTGCGGATCGATCCGCCTCCGTCGCTGCCGAGCGCGACCGGCGCGAGCCCGACCGTCACCGCGACCGCCGAGCCCGTCGAGCTGCCGCCCGCGGAGCAACGCGTGTCGTGCGGGTTGCGCGGGAGCACGCGCGTCGCGCTCACGCCGAGCGGCGTCATGCCGTACTCGGTCATGACGGTCTGGCCGATCACGATCGCGCCCGCCGCACGCAGCCGCGCGACGGCCGTCGCGTCGACGACGTCGGTGCGCGCCGGACGCGCGGTGCCGAGGCGCGCGCCGTGCCCTTCGAGGTCGACCTCTTCCTTCACCGGCACCGGCACTCCGTCGAGCGGGCCGAGCGGCTGTCCTGCGCGCCACCGCTTCGCGGAGGCCTCGGCGTCGCGCAGCGCGCGCGCTTCGTCGCGGTAGAGCAGCGGATCCATCGCCGGCGCGCGCGACGCGAGCGAGCGCGACGCCTCGAAGCAGCGTCGCGCGACCTCGACGGGATCGAGCGCGCCGCTGCGATAGAGCGCGGTGAAGCGCGCCGCGGTCGGCGCGTGCGCGCGATCGACGTCCGGGAGCGGCAGGTCCTCGCTCGCGCGCTTCGGCGGCAGGCGCGCCTGGAGCGGGCGCGCCGTGAGCGGCATCGGACCGCGCACGCGCGCGGGCAGCGCGCGGAGCTCGTCGATCTTCAGGTCGCGACGCATCAGCGCGGCGACGACACGGCGGACGGGATCGGCGTCGGTGGCGCGCACCAGCGCGCGGAGCGCGCGACCCGAGATGCGTGGAGGCGGCGGCAACTTCATCGCGGGCGACCTTCGCCGACGGCGCGCCCGAGCGTCAATCCGAGGTTGCTCGCGCGCGGGGTCGCGCCGTACGTTGCGAGCCGTGCGCGTCCTCGGCATCGATCCCGGCACACGGAAGCTCGGCTGGGGCGTGGTCGAGCGACGGAGCGCGAAGCTGCGCGGCGTCGCGGCGGGCGTGGTCTCGCTCGACCCCAAGACGCCGCTGCACGATCGCCTCGCGCGCGCCTTCGAGCAGGTCGAGCTGATGATCGAGGATCACGCGCCCGACGTGATCGCCGTCGAGGACGTGTTCTTCGCGCGCTTCGCGTCGGCCGCGATCAAGCTCGGACACGTGCGTGGCGTCGTGCTGCTCGCCGCGGCGCGCAACGGCAAGCCGCTGACCGAGTGGCCGCCCGCGCTGGTGAAGCGCACCGTCGCGGGGCGCGGCGCCGCCGAGAAGGCGCAGGTCGGGCGCGTCGTCGCGGCGACCCTCGGTCTCGCCACCGTGCCCCCCGCCGACGCCGCCGACGCGCTCGCGATCGCGATCACGCACCTCGCGAGCACCCCGATGCTCGCGATGGCCAAGCCCGCGATCCGCCGCGCGCGCTAGGGCTAACGCGCGAGCGTGCGGCGCGCGAGCGCGACGAGCGCCATCGGGTCGATCGGCTTCACCAGGAACCCGTCGGCGCCCAGCGACGCCAGCAGGCGCCAGTCGGGCGCGCCGCCCGTCGCGGTCACCACGAGGATCGGCATGCGCTCCGAGCGCGACGTCGCGCGGATCGCCGCGGTCAGCTCGATGCCGTTGAGCCCCGGCATGTCGAGGTCGAGCACCGCGAGGGCGGCGGGGTGTCGATCGAGCTCGCGCAGCGCCTGCTCTCCGTCGCGTGCCACCACGATCTCGGCGCCCGGGAACGCCCAGTCGAGGGTCTCGCGCACCAGCGCCGCGAAGTCCTCGTCGTCGTCCGCGACGAGCAGGCGCAGCGCGCCCGCGTGCTGGCTCGCGCTGTCGCGCGCCTCGAGCAGCTCGCGGCGGAACGCGTCGGCGCTCGCGGTGCGTCGCGCCGGGTCCTTCTCCATCCCGCGCAGCAGCACCTCGTCGAAGGCGCGCGGCAGCTCGTGCCGGATCTCGCTCGCGCGCGGCGGCGCCTCCGTCGCGTGCCGCGTCATCATCTCGACCGCGTCGTCGGTCTCGAACGGGAGCCGCCCCGTGAGCAGCTCGAGCGCCATCACGGCGAGCGAGTAGACGTCGGCGCGGTGGTGCATCCCCGCGGGCACCACGTCGCCGCGCACCATCTCGGGAGACATGTACGCGGGCGTGCCGGACACCGTGTCGCGCTCGGCGTCGCGCGGCCGATCGAGCACCCGCGCGAGCCCGAGGTCCGCCACCGCGACGCGGAACGCCGGACCGATCAGCACGTTCGTCGGCTTCAGATCGCGGTGCACCGCGCCCGCGCGATGGATCGCGCCGAGCCCGCGGCACACCTGCTCGAGCACGCCGATCACCTCGTCGATCGAGAGCACGCCCTGGGCGCGCCGCCGCGCGTCGAGCGTGATCCCCGGCACGTACTCCATCACGAAGTACGGCGCGCGCTGCCCTCCCGCGACCCGGTGCTCGCCGAACGTGTAGATCTCGACGACGTTCTCGTGGCGCACCCGCGCCATCGTCCGCGCCTCGCCCACGAAGCGCGCGTGCGCGTCGGGGCTCGCGACGTAGTCGGGATGGATCAGCTTGATCGCGACGTCGCGCTCGAGGCGCTCGTCGCGCGCGAGCATCACCACGCCCATCGCGCCCTCCCCGAGCACGCGTGTGATGCGATACGTGTCCGCGACGAGCTCGCCCGGCCCGGGCACGCCGTCCCAGGCTCGCGCGCGCGGAGGGCGCGTCGTCTCCGGCGCCGGCACGTCGCCGGCGCGACGCGGCTGCGTCCGGGGGAGCTCGTCGTCGTCGGGGTCGGAGCGGCGCGCGCCGGACATCGGGAGCGGTCGAGCGTGCCCGCAGCGCTGGACTCCTGGCAAGATGGACGCGTGAGCGACGATCCGTCCCGGCCCTCGCTGGAAGAGCGGCTCGCGAAGCTGCGGGCGCGGATGGAAGACGGCCTCCCGACGCGCGCCGCGGAGCTGCGCGCGGCCGCCGATCGCCTGGCCTCCGGTGACTCGCGCGCGCGGGAGGACATCCGCCGCGCCGCGCATCGGCTCCGCGGCACCGCGGGCTCGCACGGACACGACGCGCTCAGCACCGAGGCCGGCGAGGTCGAGCTGCTCGCGTCGCGGGACGACGACTGCGCGCGCGTGGTCGCGCGGACGCTCGCGCTCGTCGCGTCGATCCGGCGCATCGCCAACGAGTCGCGCCCCGTCGCCCCGGTCGCCGCGCCGCCGCTCGTGACGCCGTCGGCGCGACCGCTCGTCGGCCGCAGCGTGCTCGCGCTCGACGACGACGCGCCGACCCGTCGCCTCCTCGAGCTCACGCTGGTCACGATGGGCGGCGCCGACGCGCGCGTGATCGAGGCGCCCGACGAGGCGCTCGTGCTCCTCGATCACCGCGCCTTCGACGTGATCATCGTCGATGCGATGATGCCGACGCTCACCGGGCTCGAGCTCGTCGCGGCGGCGCGCCATCGCGCGCACGGCGCGAACGGCGTCTTCGCGTTCCTCTCGGCCGCGACCCCCGAGGAGCTCGGATGGACGATCCCGCCCGGCGCGAGCTGGCTCCGCAAGCCGTTCCGACCGCGCGAGCTGCTCGACGCGCTCGTCAGGATCGTCGGCGGCGCCGCACGATGAGCGCCGCGAGCCCGAGCAGCACCGGGATCACGCCCGCTCCGCCCGCGCTCGAGACCGCACACCCGCTCGTCAGCGGCGGACGCGGTCCCACCCCGCCCGGCGTGCGCCGGCTCGCGGGATAGACCTCGCACACCGCGGTCACGTCGTCGGTCGCGAGGTCGCGCTTCACCACGTCGCCGGGATCGCTCGACGCGAACATCGTCGCGTCGGGGTCGACCACGTGCGCGAAGCCGAGCAGGTGCCCGACCTCGTGGGTGATCGTGTTCTCGAGATCGGTGGTCTCGAGCGACGGGACCGCCGCGACCGACCAGCTGTGATCGAGCGCGTTCAGGTCGATGTCCGCGTCGAGGATCTCGCCGGTGCTGCGGCGGTAGACCAGCGTCGTGATCGCGAGCGTCTCGGGCCCGAGCTCGGACGGCCACGCGTCCTCGCGGAAGACCACCCGGTTCTCGAGGTCCGGCGCCCCGCCCAGCAGGTTCGTGCGCAGGTCGGGCGGTGTCCCGAGGTCGACGAGCACGATGTCCGTGCACCCGCCCGCGCGCGTCCACGTCGTCATCGAGCGCCGGACCGCGTCGCGCACGTCGACCGGCGCCAGGTCGCGCGAGGTGTCCTCGGCGATCCGGAGCCCGAGATCACGACGCGCCCACGCGAGCGGCGTCGTGTCGCCGGTGACGGTCGCGCGCTCGTACGCGCGTGCGCGCCCCGCAGCCCCGACGGAGATGGCGAGCGCCGCGACCAGCGTCACGAGCGTGCGCACCGAGCGGTGCCGCGTCGGGGTCGAGCTCACGTGTCGAAGAATAACGTGCGGCGGCGGATGCGCTTCGACGTAGCACCTTCGGCACTCCACCAGGGCGTGCGCTCCTTTCTTCCTGGTCGGCCCTCGGCCTCGTGTTAGGGTGCGGCCCGTGGTCCGAAAGACCCGCAAGATGCCCGCCCTGATCAGCACGATCGCGCTGATCGCGGGCTGCGGATCGTCGACCCGCGCCGAGGTCACCGGCGTGGTCGTCGACGCCCGCACAGGACGCGCGATCCCAGGCGCGCGCGTCGTCGCGCACGATGGCTCGGCGACGCGCACCGACGACGAGGGCCGTTTCACGCTCTCGGTCTCGCGCGGCGACGCCCGGTCGATCCGCGCGAGCGCGGCGGGCCGCGAGGACGCGCAGACGCGCATCGACGTCGGCGTCGACGAGAGCGCGTCGATCGTGATTCGGCTCGTGCCCGCGCACGACGAGACGCCGCGCGCCGAGCACGTCGTCGCGCAGTACCACGAGGAGCACGGCACCGATCCCGACGCGGTGCTGCGGTGGATCGAGGACGTCGATCTCGAGCGCTGGCTCGTGCGCGGCGTGCGCGAGCCCGAAGGCGTCGAGACGGTCCCCTGCGGCACGTGCACCGCGTGGGGCGCGCGCGAGCAGTGGGCGCTCGGCGCGATGCGGCTCGCGGGCGACACGAGCGACGGCGCGGAGTGCGCGAGCTGCCACGACGCGTCGGCGTTCGCCGCCGCGCACGGAGAGACGACGAGCATCGCGGGCGATGCCTGCGTCGCGTGCCACGAGGGCACCGAGCTGCGCGCATTCGAGCACGTCGATCACGTCGCGGGCGCGCCGGCGAGCGGGCTCGGCACCGGCGCGGTGTGCGTCGAGTGCCACCGCGCGCCCGGCCACGCGCCGCAGGCCGACGTCGTGCTCGGTCGCGGCGCGCGCACCCTCGCGAGCGCCGACGTCGGCGAGGCGCCGCACGGTGCGATCGCGGACGCCTGCGTCGCCTGCCACGCCGCGCCGTGGCGCGAGGCGGACCCGGCGGAGCTCACGCTCGGCCACACCTTCGAGGTGCGCGAGGCGTCGGGCGGCATCGCGCGCGATGCATGCTCGTCGTGCCACGGCGAGGTCGCGCCGGAGTCGATCGCGCGCGGCGACTGGGACGGAGACGGCGCGAGCGGCGCGGTCGCGGAGGAGCACGATCGCGCGGTGGCGCGGGTGCGACGCCGGCTCGAGTCGCGCGTGCAGCAGGCGCGGGTGCGTGCGCGCTGCGGGACTCGAAGCAGCACGGCGGTCGCGTTCACCGAGCACGCCGCGGGCGGTGGGCCGGGCACGCTGGTGCTCGTCGACGTGCGCGGCGTGATGCTCGGCGACTGCGACGAGGACGGCGCGTTCGACGAGGACGAGCGCCCGGTCTCGATCGACGCGCTGCCGCGCGACGTGCGCGACTCGATGTGGGACCTGATGCTGCTCGAGCGCGACGGGTCGCGCGGCGTGCACAACCCGACGTTCAGCTTCGCCCTCCTCGGCGCGATCGAAGCCCGACTCTGAGCCCGGCGGGCCCGGGGACGCGCGCGGATCGCTTCCGGCGCGGGCTGGACGCTTCCGCTGCGCTCCGACGGCCTGATCGTGCCGCGTCGGAAGCTCCCGGAGCACGTCGGAAGCTCCCGGAGCGCGTCGGAAGCCTCCGGAGCGCGTCGGAAGCCTCCGCGGAGCGCGTCTTCCGGGCGGAAATGCGCGTCGGAAGCCTCCGGAGCGCGTCGGAAGCCCGAATGCGTCTCTGTTGATACGCTCAGGGCTCGTCTGCGCGCTCGTCGTCTTCCTCGGCGTGGCTCGGGTGCGGGCGCTCGCTGCGCCGCAGGCACTGCACGCTCTCCGGGCGCTCGTCGCGCCAGACCGCGCTCGTGACGCTGCGCGCGATCGGCGGATCGAAGAGCGGCACCGCGTCGCAGTGGGCGCCGCCGTCGACGAGCACGAAGTGCAGGTGCGGCGACTGGCTGGTCCCGGTGTTCCCGAGCCGCGCGATCGCCTCGCCACGGCGGACCACCTGGCCCGCGACGACCAGGTTCTCGCGGTTGTGGGCGTACGCGGTCACCCATCCGTTCGGGTGCACGAGGATCACGAAGTTGCCGTACCCGCTCAGCCCGTCGCCCGCGTAGGCGACGATCCCGCGCTCCGCCGCGCGGATCGTCGCGCCCACCCGGCCTCGGATGTCGATCGCCAGGTGATACCCACCCTCGCCGCTGCCCCAGCCGCGGATCAGCCGACCACGATCGACGGGCAGCCGCAGCGTCCCCGAGAGCCGCGGTCCTTCGCCCGCCGCCGCGACCCACCGGCGCTCCGGCGCGCGCACCAGCAGCGACTGCCCCGCGCGCACCGTACCGAGCCCGATCCGTCGCGCCCTGCCCCGCGCCTCGCGCTGCGCCGGGGTCTCGCGCGCCGGCGTCGCGCCTCGGCTCGAGCGGAGCGCCCGCGGGTCCTCGCCCTCGCGCGGCACGATCAGCTCCTGCCCGGCGCGCACCGCATCGCCGCGCAGCCGGTTCGCCTCGCGGATCGCCTCGACCGAGCTGCGGTGCCGCCGCGCGATGCGCGCCAGCGTGTCGCCCTCGCGGACCACGTACGTGCGTGGCCGCGGCTGCGCCTGCGTCATTCCCGGCACCGCGAGCCACATCGCGAGCACCAGCGCCCATCGCCGGATCATCCGCACCTGTCGTCGCACGAACGCGCGTCCTCGCGACACGGGTTCCCGCACCGCGAACCTTCGCGCCCAAGCGCCTTCCACGATCGGATAGACTCCGGGCGCCCATGCCGCCGATCGCGGTGATCCGCACCGAGCGTGACGTCTACGCGAACCTGCTGCGCGACACCCGCGGGCTCCGCCGCGAGCAGGCGAACGCGCGCGACGTCTGGTTCGCGTCGATGCCGTGGGAGCGCAAGGAAGAGACGCTCTTCGAGCTCGAGATGTTGCTCAAGGGGCTCGCGTGCTTCGGCAACCCGCGCAACCACCCGGGCACGCCCGCGGCGAAGAGCGCGGTCGCGCAGGACTTCCACGAAGAGCTGCGCATCCTGCGCGACGCGTCGCAGCGCGTGATCACGCTGACCAAGCAGCTCCTCGGCGACAAGGAGCGCGCGTACACGTTCACGCGCTACCTCGAGTCCGTGCTGCCCGAGGACTCGGCGCGCGGGCGCTTGATCCAGGAGCAGCTCACGCAGGACACGCCCGAGGAGGCGCTCTTCGTCCTGCGCAACGCGTTCGGGCACTTCCTCGATCTGAGCGACGGGCTCGCGCGGCTCGGGCGCGTGTCGAACCGGCTCTACTTCGCGATGCACGGCGTCGTGGTGCGCGAGATCGGGCGCAACGCGTACTTCAATCCGCTGATGGCGCTCGAGTTCCGCCCGGAGTTCGATCGCATCCGCAGCGGCGAGGTGCTCGAGGCGCTCCACGTCGTCGAGTCCGAGACCGCGCACCGCGTGCTCGCGCTGACGTTCCTCGCGCTCTTTCGCGCGCTCCGCTACGTGTCGCTCGTCGACGCGTACGCGTCGGACCCGGCGTCGACGCGCCGCGCGTACGTGATCCTCGCGGTGCTGCGATCCGATCTGCGCGCGCTGACGCGCTACCTCGGGCGGCGCGCCGGGGACGCGATCGCCGACGGGCTCGAGCGGGAGCTGCTCGCGACTCCGTCGGACGAGATCGGGGTGCGCTACACGCACCTCGCGGACGTCGCGCGCTCGCTGACGCGCATCCGCGGGACGCTCGACCACGTCGCGAACGGGCTGCGCGTCGAGGTGAAGAAGATCTTCGAGCACGACCTGCCCTCGCCGCAGGCCGAGATCTCGGCGCAGGAGCTCGGGCCACAGATGGTCATCGCCGCGGCCGAGCTGCGCGCGTCGCTGCAGAACGCGGTGCGCGCGCTGTGCAGCGAGATCCGTCCGGGCGACACGCTGCCCGAGCTCGCGGTCGATCTCGCGGGGCGTCGCGCCGCGAGCGATCGGCTGCGCCGCGAGATCTGGATGTTCCAGCAGATCCTCCGCGCGTTCCTCGCGAAGGCGGACGCGGCCGCGAGCGCAGGGAGCGACGGCGCGCACGATCGCTGGGCGGGGCACGGCAGCTTCCAGTTCGTGCGCGACTTCCTCGGGCACTTCCGCGCGATCGGGTACCAGCTCGTGCGCAGCCACGACTACGAGCGGCTCGATCCGTTCCTCACGTCGCTCGAGCGACTGCGCGACGTCGATCTCCTCGAGCCGCATCGCATGGCCGAGGCGGTGGAGGAGTGCCGCGCGCTCTCGCAGTTCCTCGGCGAGCTGTTCGAGAAGGTGTCGGGCCGCGCCGAGCTCGCGGGGCACGGCTTCGATCGCCAGAGCGCGGGCGAGACGCTGAAGATCTATCTCGGGCGCGCGTAGCTGCCTCGCATCCGTCGAGCGCTCGACGGGCGGCTACCCCAGCGCCCGGTTGAGGTGAACCTCAACTCGGGCTTGGGTTCGCTGTTCCTTCCCGGAGGGCGCGTGCGGCGCGCCCTCCCTCGTCGGGCAAAGCCCGCCGAGCCTCCCTCCCGCCCGAACCCGAGCCCGCAGCGTCGAGGATCGACGCAAGCGGTCTTCGGGTTAGCTGCGCTTCTCGAACACGAAGACGTTGCCGTGCGCGAAGCGCGCGGGCGCGTTCGCGCTGAAGTAGAGATCCCCGAGCACGCGCGCGAGCGGCTCGACCTCGGTGAGCTGCCCCGCGAAGCGCGCGACGAGCGAGAGCCCGCGACGGTCGAGGTGCTCGCAGAGCCACGCGGGATCGAAGCCGCGCACGAGCAGTCCCTCCTCGCGCCACTCCTCGAGCCCGCGCGCCGTGCGCTCGAGCCGATGACGGCGGAGCAGCCGCACCGCGCGATCCCAGGTGCGCGCCTGCAGCGACTCGCACGTGCGCTCCATGATCGCGAGCCGGCCGTGCTTCGCGAGCACCCGCGCGAGCTCGTCGAGGGCGCGCTCGACGTGCGGCACGTGCATCAGCACGCTCCAGCACGACGCGAACCGGAACGCGCGATCGCGGACGCGCAGCGCGCGGACGTCGCCGTGCGAGACCGAGACGCGCCGCTCTGCGCGCTCGCGAGCGATCCGTGAGCGCGCGCGCTCGAGCGCGAGGTGCGAGACGTCGACGCCCTTCACGCGCAGCCCGAGCCGCGCGAAGCGCAGCGCGTTCGTGCAGTCGCCGCACCCCGCGTCGAAGATCTCGTCGCCCGGCTTGGCGCCGATCTCGCGCACGATGCGCGCGAACGCGAGGTCGTGGAAGCGATCCTCGCTCGAGTGTGTGCGCGCTCGATCGAAGCGGAGGACGACGCTCACGCGGGGTGCAGATAGGTGCTCCCGACGTACCGCCAACGTCGCATCGCGCGGCTCGCCGTTCGTGTGATCGACCGAGCCCAGCGCCCGACTAGGCGTCGACGAGGATCACGACGGAGTAGCCGATCGCCGTCTCGTGCGTGGACGGGTTCGCGTACGAGTGGCGCTGGTCGCCGCGGAACGCGAGCACGTCGCCTTCGCGCAGCGTGAAGCGCTCGCCCGCGGCCGCGAGCACGATCGCGCCGCGCTCGACCGTGAGGTACTCGCGCGTGCCGGGTGTGTGGGGGATGCCGGTCATGCGCGCGCCGGGCGGCAGCTCGATGCGATCGATGTTCGAGCCGGGCAGCGGATCGGGCAGCAGGTTGCGCACGGTGACGGTGCCGCGCTTCTTGGTGGGGAGCGTCTCGCGCGGATGGAGCACGCACGCGGCGCGCGGCGCGCTGAGCAGCTCCTCGAGCGAGACGCCGAGCGCGCGCGAGACCGCGCTGATCACGTGCAGCGTGGGGTTCGCTTCGCCGGACTCGAGGTTCGCCCACGTGGCGCGCGGCACGCCCGCGCTCTTCGCGAGCTGCGCTTGGGTCAGGCCGCGCGCCGCGCGCAGCTGCCGCACGTTCTCGGCGAGCACCGCCGAGAGCGACATGACGTCCACCGGGCCTCGAGCCATCGCGCGCAGTGTACGCGGTCGGGGTTCTGCCCCATTCACGTGGTCCGCGATTTCGACGAATCTGTATCGAGCGTCTATCCTCGGGGCCATCCCGTGAGCGAGCTCGTCAACGCGCCCGTCCGCATGGTCTACCGCGCCGCGCACCTCGCGCTGCGCGCGTATTGGCTCGTCCGCAGGCCCGAGACCCACGGCGCGCTCGTCGCGCTGTGGTTCCGCGGGAAGATCCTGCTGATCCGATCGAGCTATCGCGCGACGTACTCGCTGCCCGGCGGGTACGTGAAGAGCGGCGAGGACGCGCGGCGCGCGGCGCGGCGCGAGCTCGACGAGGAGCTCGGCCTCGCGCTGCCCGACGACGCGCTGAGGCACGCATGGGCGGGCAGCTTCCCGTTCGAGCACCGGACGGACTCGCTCGACATCTTCGAAGCGGACCTCGAAGAGCCGTTCCACGTGGAGCCCAACGGGCGCGAGCTGATCTGGGCGGGATGGAAGACGCCCGAGGAAGCGCTGGCGATGGAGATCGTGCCGCACCTGCGGGACTACCTGGATCGCCGCACGAAGCGCTGATCGAGCCTCTCAGGAGAGCAGGAGCTCCACCCTCCGGAATTTCTGAGGAGGGCAGGAGGAGACAGAAGACCACGGTACTTCGCTCGACGTCGTGCTCCATGCGTCTTCTGGATCCCGCCTTTCGGAATTTTCTGAGGAGGGCAGGAGGAGAAGGAAGACCACGGTACTTCGCTCGACGTCGTGCTCCATGCGTCTTCTGGATCCCGCCTTTCGGAATTTCTGAGGAGGGCAGGAGGAGAAGGAAGGCCACGGTACTTCGCTCGACGTGGTGCTCCATGCGTCTTGGGCTCCCGCCGTGGAGGGGTTTGCGGAACGCGTCAGTCGCGCGCCGCGTGCTCGTCGGAGGCGCATGCCGCTCGAGCACGAAGAAATGACGCGCAGCCTCATTGGAGCGGCGATCGCCGTGCATCGCGCGCTGGGTCCGGGGTTTCTCGAGAGCGTGTATGCGGGCGCGCTCGCGCTCGAGCTGGGCGCGCGGGGTCTGTCGTACGAGCGTGAACGTTCGGTTCCGGTGGTGTACCGCGGCGTCGAGGTCGGGACGCACCGGCTCGATCTGCTCGTCGCTGGAGAGATCGTCGTCGAGCTCAAGGCAGTGAAGGACGTGACCGACTCGCACTTCGCGGTCGTCCGGTCGTACTTGCGCGCCGTCGGGCGCGAGCACGGTGTGATCCTGAACTTCGCCAAACCGAAGCTCGAAGCGAAGCGGGTCATCGTCACGGCCACGCCGCGCGCGCGTTCCGCACCGCCTCGTGGAAGGTCTCGCTGAGCGAGTCGACCGAGCTCGGGCGAATCCACGCGCGGCGAATCCCACCTGCCCGTCCTGCTCCCTCAGCGGCAACTCCTCATTATCAGAGCAGAGCTGCGCCACCTCGAGCTCAGACTCGTCGCTCATCGCGCGAATCCCCTCCTGCTCCTCCTGCTCTCCTTAGCGGCAACTCCTCATAATCAGAGCTGCGCAACTCGAGCCATCCGAGCTCACGCGGATCGCTCATCGCGCGAATCCCCTCCTGCTCCTCCTGCTCTCCTTAGCGGCAACTCCTCAGAGCTGCGCAACTCGAGCCATCCGAGCTCACGCGGCTCGCTCGTCGCGCGAATCCCTTCCTGCTCCTCCTGCTCTCCTTGGCGGCAACTCCTCAGAGCTGCGCCAAATCGAGCGAATGCGGATCATTCATCGCGCGAGATCCTGCGCCCCTCAGCAATCCGAGCTGGGAGGCGCTCCTCAGCGGATCTTCTTCTTCTTCCGCGTCGGGAGCCTCGCGGCGCGGCCCGAGTCGCGCAGCGCCGCGAGCGCTTTCTCCATCTCCTGCGCGAACACGATGCGCACCGCGTCGAGGCCGAGCGGACGCAGCGCTTCCACCGCGCGGCCGAGGTCGCCTTCGTACTCGCCCTCGAGGATGCGGCCCGCGTGCGACAAGAAGTGGTCGGTCAGATCCTTCGCGGCCTTCGCGAGGTGTCGCCTCAAGATGTCCGCGGCCTTCGTCGCGACCTCGAGATCGACCCCCGCGCCTTCGAGCTTCATCGCGACCTGCAGGAGCGCCGGGCTGCGCACGAGGAACACGTCGCCGTGTCGCTCCACGCCGCCGGTGCGCACCAGGTCCGCGACCAACCCCGGGCGCTTCGCGCCCGCGAGCTCGATCAGCTGCGCCTCGGTCACGGTGCGCGGCCGATCCTCGGCCCACGGCGCGCGCAGCTGCGCGTCGAGGCCGAGCCAGTCCGCGACGTCGATCTCGCCCTTGTCGAGGCGCGCCGCGAGCTCGCGGATCGTGTCGATCTTCAGCCCGCGATCCTGCAGCTGCGCGATCAGCTCGAGCCGCTCGAGGTGCTTCGGCCCGTAGTACGCGACGCGCCCGCGCAGCACCGGCGCCATGAGGACGCCCTTGCTCTGGTAGAAGCGGATCGTGCGGCTCGGGACACGCGACTCGCGCGCGAGCTCGTCGATCGTGTACTCGGGCTCGGCCGCGCTCGCCTCGGAAGAGGACATCGACGCCGTTTCTACCAGAGACGCGGCCCGCGCGAACATCGCAGCCGTCAGTCCGCCATCGGCAGGAACGGCGGTCATGCCATCGCCGCGAGCGCGGCCCGGGCGCCGCCGATCGCACCGTGATCACGCGAGAGCGTGTCGATCCACCTGAGCGCGTCCCTCAGCACCTGCGGCCACGAGCCGGTGCGGTAGTCGACGCCATATTTCTCGCAAAGCGCGCGGACCTCGGGCGCGATCGCGCGCAGGCGCTGGGGCGCGAGCTTCGGGAAGAGGTGGTGCTCGATCTGTCGATCGAGCCCGCCGCACAGCACCGACACGACCCAGGGCACCTCGAAGTCGTTGCTCGCCTCGATCTGCATCGCGTACCACTCGCCGCGGCTCTTGCTCTTCGTGCCGGGGTCGTAGCTCTTCGTGCGCTCGCCGACGTGACCGCAGAAGATCGTCGCGGCCGAGTACACGTCGCGCATCGTGTCGCTCAGCCAGTTGCCGAGCAGCACCTTCCAGAAGAAGGGCCCGGCGAGCAGCGGAAAGAGGCCGTACTCGTACGCGTAGTAGGGCACGTACTTCCGGAGCGCGCGCTTCCACGCGAGGCGACGGCTCTCGGGCGATCGATCGGGGATGAAGTCGAGCTGCTTCTCGCCGCCGGGGAGCCCGTTGTCCCAGTGGAGATCGTTCAGCCCCGTGAAGTGCAGGTTCATGAGGAACCCGAAGTTCGGGAACAGCACCGCGAGCGCGAAGAGCAGCTGGAAGCGATGCTCCGCGCGGTGCGGCGTCTGCTCGGTGAGGCGCACCGGGCCGAAGTGGATGTCGGCGTCCTTGCCCGCGACGTTGGTCGCGCCGTGGTGCCGGACGTTGTGCCCGTAGCGCCACGACTCCTCGTCGATCGGCACGCGCCACCACCACTTCTTGCTGTCGAACTTCCCGTTGCCCTCGATGCGATCGTAGGCGCCGTGCAGCACGGTGTGGCCGATCTCGGTCGCCTGCAGCTGCTTGTGGATCCACAGCGCGATCACGCCCGCGCTCCACGTGATCGGCTCGGGGCTCACGTGGATGAGCACGCGGCCGAGCACCTCCATCGTGCGCGAGAAGCGATGCATGCGGCGCACGTACGCGAGGTCCTCCGCGCCGATCTCCGCTTCGACGCGGGCTTTGATCGCGTCGAGCTCGTCGCCGAAGCGACGCAGGCGCTCGGCATCGGGAAGTGAACGCGGGTCCGTCTCGAAGTGTGCGAGCTCCATGACCAGTCCTCCTGCGGGCGTGTCGCCCACCAACTGCACCAGTCATGACGGTTACAGTTCTAACTGTCAAGATCACAGCGCGCGCTGTCATCGTGATCGCGGCCGCGCGGGCTCAGCGGTCGTTCATGCAGGCGCGGAGCGAGCGCTTCGCGCGGTGCACCAGCACGTCGACGTGGCCGCGCGCGAGACCGAGCTCGGCCGCGACGTCCTCGCCGGATCGCTCTTCGAGCAAGCGCAGCAGCACGACCTCGCGCTGCGGTCCGCGCAGCGCGGCGACGCAGCTGCGCAGGCGCGCGACGTCCTCCGCGCGCGAGACGAGCGACTCCGCGTCGGCGCACGGTGCGGCGAGCTCGTCGGCGATCGGGTCGTGGATGCGCAGTCGATGGTGTCGGCGACGCACGTTCCGCGCGGCGTTGCGCACCATCACGCAGATCGCGGCGAGCGCGTGATCGTGCGGCGGATGCGGCAGCGACAAGAACGTGCAGAGCGCGTCCTGCACGCACTCGAGCGCCTCCTCGGGGCCGAGCCCTTCGCGCCGCGCGATCGCGACGAGCGTGCGTCGATGGGTGCGCACGAGGCTGTCGATCACCGGGTCCATGCGAGCGAGAAGGTGTCGTCGAGCGACGATCTTACAGGCGTAAGAAGCGCGCCGCCCGCGACCTGTCCGCGGCATGACCAAGCATCTGATCTCGGTGGACGATCTCGGTTTCGACGTCGACGTGCTCGGGAGCGAGCTGCCCGTGCTCGTGGAAGCAACCTCGCGCTGGTGTGGGCCGTGCCGCGCGCAGCACGTGATCCTCGAGCGCATCGCGGCGCAGCTCGCGGGGCGCGTGCGCGTGGTGCTGCTCGACATCGAGCAGGCGCCGGTGACGACGGTGCGCCTCGGCATCCGCGGCACGCCGACGATCATGCTCTTCGCGGGCGGTCGCGAGATCGCGCGTCAGACCGGGCTGACGCCCGAGACGATCGTGCGACGGATGATCGAGCCCGCGCTCGCGGCGTGACGATCGTGCACGACCGCGACCACGTTCACGCCCACGCGAACGTGGTCCTGGGCGGCGGCTCGTTCAGAGCCTCAGCCGCAGCGCGAAGCCGGGCGTGAGGGCGACGCCGTGTCGCTCGATGTCGTCCTCACCGATGCCGCCGCGCCAATACTCGTAGTCCGCGGCGAGCTCGATCAGCACGTGCACGCGCCGCAGCCCGAGGCCGAGGCCGAGCACGAGCCCGCCGCGGAACGCGGTGAGCGCGCCCGACGTGCGCATCTCCGCAGGCCCGAACGATCCATCGGCGTGCTCGAACCCGACGCGCGCGCCGAGCCATCCCTCGAACACACCGCCCGCTTCGATCCCGATCGCGATCGGCGCGAGCGCACCGACGCGCCATCCTTCGCTCGTGCGCGTCGACATCGTCGCCGGCTCGGGCACGTCGGCGCGCGCATAACCGCCGTACGGCATCACGCCGCCGATCAAGCGCAGGAACGGCGAGAGGCGCAGCTCGCCGAGCGTCTCGAGGCGCACCACCGAGCCCGACACGAACAGCCCGAGATCCCAGTCGTCCGCGAGCCCCCAGCGGCCCCACGCGATCGGCGCGATGCCGCCGCTCTCCGCGTAGTGCAGCACCTGCTCGTCGCCGTCGGGCGTCTCGGGCGGCTGCAGATCGCCGAGCGGGATCCGCGCCGCGCCACCGACGCCGAGGTCGACACGATCACGCGGTGTGGTGCGACCGCCGAGCATCATCGGCTGCGGCGCCGCGCATCCCGCCGCGATCACGATCGCGAAGACGAGCGCGCCGGCGCTCGCACGAACAGGCGAACGCCGGCGACGGGAGGAACCGCGTGGATCCTGCGGGCGCAGCCCCACGCTCGCTCCGACTACTTGCGGAAGCGCGAGGGGTAGTCGTTCGCGCTCGCGCGCGACTTGAGCTGCTCGTCCTCGGGGTGCAGGTGCACCGCGCGCTCGATCAGCACGTCCTCGCTCTCGGGGCGATTCGGGTCGGGGAGACAACACTCGACCGGGCACACCGCCTGACACGCCTCGTGATCGTAGAAGCCCACGCACTCGGTGCAGAGGTTCGGGTCGATCACGTAGATGTCGGTGCCCTCGCTGATCGCTTGGTTGGGGCACTCGGGCTCGCAGGCCCCGCAGTTGATGCAGTCGCTCGTGATGTGGGTTGCCATCGAAAGCTGGCTCCTCGGACGGCGGCGAGTATGGAGCCCGCCTCCCGGGTCGTCAAAGACGAAATTCCCGCAGATTCCTTTGTGGAATCAAGCGATCGTGCGCAGCGAGATCCGCGGCTTCCGCGGCGCGCGGCGCGGGCCGTCCGGGGGCTCGGGGAGCTCGCCGTGCTCGTCCGCGAGATCCGCGACGAGATCGTGATCCGCCGCGGCCGTGATCAGCGCCTTGCGCAGCTCGCCGACCTTCGCGGTGCCGTTCGCGAGGTGCACCTCGCCGTCGATCTCGGGCGCCTGGCCCCACCACCGGCCGCGCAGGAGGAACTCGCTCTCCTCGCTGCCGCCCTCGACGAGGACCTCGACCTCCTGGCCGATCATCGCCTTCGTCTTGCGGCGCGAGATCGGGCGCTGCAGCGCGACGAGCTTGCGCGCGCGCGCGTTGCTCACCTTCGCGGGCACGTCGTCCTCCATCGCGTGGCTGCGCGTGTCCTCCTCGGGCGAGTAGCGGAACACACCGACGCGATCGAACTCGGCCCACGTGACGAAGTCGCAGAGCTCCGCGAAGTCCGCGTCGGTCTCGCCGGGATGACCGACGATGAACGCGGTGCGCATCACGAGGTTCGGCACGTTCTTGCGCAGCGTCTCGACGACCTTCCGCTGGCGGTCGAGCCCGTGCCCGCGGCGCATGATCTTCAGCATGCGATCCGACGCGTGCTGCAGCGGCATGTCGACGTAGGGCAGGACCTTCGGGTGGTTCGCGATCAGGTCGACGAGGTGGGGCTTGAGCGTCTCGGGGTACAGATAAAACAGGCGCACCCACTTCGCGCCCGGCAGGTCCGCGACGCGCTGCACGAGCGCGGCGAGCTCGGTGCCGTCCTTGAGATCGCGCCCGTAGCTGATCGTGTCCTGCGAGATCAGATTGAGCTCGGTCGCGCCGCGATCGATCAGCATCTCGCACTCGCGCACGACGTCGTCGATCGGACGGCTGCGCTGCTTTCCGCGGAACGTGGGGATCGCGCAGAACGAGCAGCTGCGGTTGCAGCCCTCGGCGATCTTCACGTAGACGGAGTGCGCGCCGAGCGAGGGCAGGCGCGGATCGGTCGCGCGGATCGTGTGATCGGCCGGGTTGCCGACGAGCATGCGCGGCGCGCGGCCCGGCGCATCGAGCACGTCCTTCAGCTTCAGCATGTCGGAGCTGCCGAGGAAGTGATCGACCTCGGGCATCTCGGCCGCGAGCTGCTCGGGATAGCGCTGCGAGAGACAGCCCGCGACGACGAGCGTCTTGCACGAGCCGCTCTCCTTCAGCTGCGACATGCCGAGGATCGTGTCGATCGACTCTTCCTTGGCGGGCCCGATGAAGCCGCAGGTGTTGACGACGATGACGTCGGCGTCGGTCGCGTCGTCGACGTGGCGATACCCCTCGAGGCCGCTGACGCCGAGCATGACCTCGGTGTCGACGCGGTTCTTCGGGCATCCCAGCGAGACGAAATGGATGGTGCGATCGGCCGCCATGAAGACCGCGAAACCTGGGAGAGCCCTGGTTTTCCGTCAAGTGGGGTACGCTCGCGCTCACATGCTCGCGGTGCGTGATCTCGCGTCGGTCTTCCTTCTTCTTCTCGCGATCGGTTGTGGAGGCGCACAGGGCGCGCGTGAGGTCGCGCCCGCGTTCCCACCGCCCACGCCGCGCCTCGCGGCCAACGCACGCGCGGTGCACGCGCACTTCGATCCCGAGCGCGCGCTCGCGACGGTCGCGTACGTCGACCGCTTCTTCCGGGTGCGCGGGAACGAGGGCTACCAGAGCTCGCTGCGTCACGTGCAGACCAGTCTGGCCGCGCAGGGCTTCGACCTCGCGTCGATGCGCCTCGTGCAGCTCGGCGAGGAGCGCGCGACGTGGACGCCACGCCGCGCGCGGCTCGCGTTGATCGGCGATGGTGGGAGCGAGACCGAGCTCGTCGCGTTCGCCGACGAGAGCGAGCGCGACCGCGCCGCGCTGCTCGTCGGGAGCGACGCGATGGCGCCCGTGGAGCTCGAGG
The DNA here is from genome assembly GCF_000737325.1 of Sandaracinus amylolyticus. Classification (NCBI taxonomy): domain Bacteria; kingdom Pseudomonadati; phylum Myxococcota; order Polyangiales; family Sandaracinaceae; genus Sandaracinus; species Sandaracinus amylolyticus. Next base: position 2,168,556 of record NZ_CP011125.1, on the reverse strand, counting down.
TCGTGCGCATCGAGGCGGTGCGCGCGGGGACGAGCGCGCGCGGTCGTCTCGTGCTCGCCGAGGGCGAGCCGCGTCCGCTCTTCCGTGAGCTCGCGTCGCGCGGCGCGGTCGGCGTGCTCGTGAAGAACCTCGCGCCCTATCACCGCGGCGACGATGCGGCGCAGTTCGGGTATCTGCCCGCGCACGAGGGTCAGCTCGGGATCGGCTTCTCGCTCTCCGAGGAAGACTGGCGCGCGCTCCGAGCGGCGACCGAGCGCGGCATCGCGCGGGTGCGCGTGGAGATCGCGGTGCGCAGCGGTCGATCGGCGGCGACCGCGCTCGAAGCGCGCATCGAGGGCACGGAGCCCGACGCGGGCGCGATCGTCTTCGTCGCGCACGTCGACGAGCCCGGCGCGAACGACAACGCGAGCGGTGTGGGCGCGCTCGCGGAGCTCGCCGTGGCGCTGCGCCGCGCGATCGAAGAGGGCGCGGTGCGTCCTCCGACGCGCACGCTGGTGTTCCTGTGGGGTCAGGAGATCGAGGTCGCGCGCGAGTGGCTCGAGCGCGAGGTGATGCCGGTGAGCGCGGGGCTCGTGCTCGACATGGTCGGACAGGATCCGACCGTCGTGGGCGCGCCGTTCCTCATCGAGCGCATGCCCGATCCCGGCGCGGTGTGGCTGCGCGCGCCCGACGAGCACAGCGAGTGGGGACAGAGCGAGGTCGATCCCGCGCGGCTGCGCGGGCACTTCTTGAACGACTGGCTCCGCGCGTCGATCGCGAGCGTGCAGGGCGTCGAGGGCGCGGCGTTCCCGGCGCGCGCGCATCCGTTCGAAGGCGGCAGCGATCACGTCGCGTTCCTCGAGCGGGGGCTGCCCGCGGTGCTCGCGTGGCACTTCACCGACGACGCGTACCACACGACGCGTGATCGCCTCGATCGCGTGAGCGGCGCGGAGATGCGGCGCGTCGCGGCGGTGCTCGGTGGCGCGGCGCTCTCGATGGCGTCGGGCGAGCGCGGCGATCGCGAGGAGATGATCGCGGTGGTGCGCGCAGCCGGGCTCGAGCGGCTCGCGTGGGCGGAGCACGCGTCGCGCGAGGAGATCGCGTCGGGCGGCGCGCTCACCACCGAGCGCCTCGTGATCGGCGCGTGGGGCGACTGGTACGACGAGGCGCTGCGATCGATCGACGCGTGGGACGGCGAGGACGAGGCGCTGCGCGCGGCGATCACCGAGGCGCGCGAGGCGATCGCGGCGCGCACCCGCGAGGCCGAGGCGACGCTGCGCTGATCACGCGGCGAGCGGGCGCTCCGTGCGCTCCCACCGCGCGAGGCTGCCCGGCGCGATGTCGCGGGTGCGGAGCGGCTCGTAGGGCGGCGGAGGCGCGATGCGGAGGCGCGCGCGCACCTCGGACAGCGGGCGCGCGAGCATCGTCTCCCAGTGTTGATCGGGGAGCCACGCCGCGGTGCGCCCGCGGTGATAGCCACCGGCGATCAGGTCGCGCGCGTCGATCGCGGCGGCCTTGAGCCAGCCGATCGCGGCGATGAAACCGACGCCCGGCGTGCCCGTCTGCGCGAACGAGAACGCGAGCAGCGAGGCCTCACCGAGGAGATCACCGTGATAGCCGGTGACGACGTGCCAGAGGTCGTGCGCGTCGCGCAGGCGATCGCCGACGTAGAGCAGCTCGAGCTCGTCGGCGTTCATCGGCGCGACGTCGGTCGAGCCTTCGATGCTCGCCGCGACGAGCCCGTCCGCGGTGATGCCCTCGGCGCGCAGGAACTCGAGGTATGCGCGCCCGAGGCTGCCTTCGGGCATCGCCGCGAGCGCGTCGCGATCACGCAGCGACGCGAGGAGATCCGGGCGCTCGCGCAGGATGCGGCGGCCGTCGGCGCTCGCGCGCATGCGATCACGCGTGCGCTCGAGCTCGCGGAAGGAGAGCGCCTCGATGATCGTGAAGACGTGGCGCGTGTCGTCGGGATCGCGCAGCAGACGCCACATCGCGGGCGCGGCGTGCCAGGGCCGCAGCTTCTTGTGTGCGCTTGGCGTGTCGTGCATCGTCGTGCTCCTCTCGCTGTCGACACGATTGTTGATAGCTACCGACAGGATTGTCAACAGTGACGAGCAGGACGACGAAGAAGCGCGCGAGCAAGAAGGAGAGCGTCGCGCCGCCGCGGGTGCGTCGATCGGCGGAGGACGCGCAGCGCGCGATCCTCGACGCGGCCGAGGTGCGCCTCGCGGAGCGCGGGCCCGACTCGATCCGGCTACAGGACGTCGCGCGCGCGGTCGGGATGTCGCACTCGACGGTGCTGCACCACTTCGGCAGCCGCGAGGCGCTGCTCGAGGCGGTCGTGAAACGCGCGATGGAGCGCCTCACGAGCGACATGCTCACGTCGTTCGCGGCGGGCGAGGACGCGCGCGATCCCGCGGCGATGCTCGAGCGCGTGTTCGAGGCGTTCGGCGGCGGTCAGGCGCGCATGCTGAGCTGGCTGCGCCTCACCGGGATCGACGTGAACGTCGACGAGCGCTACCTGCTCGACGTGGCGCGTGCGGCGCACGCGCTGCGGCCGGCGGGCGCGAACGGGAAGAAGCCGCCCTTCGAGGACACGCTCTTCACGATGATCCTCGCGAGCCTCGCGGCGTACGCCGACGGCATCGCGGGCGAGCCGACGCGCAGGAGCGCGGGGCTCGCCGGCGATCCGGGCGCTGCCAAGCGCTTCCGCGCCTGGCTCGCCCGGCTGCTCTCGACGCACCTCGGATGATCAGCGCCGGCGTCGCACGACCAGCGCGAGCAGCGCGAGCACCCCGAGCGCGATCGCACCAGGCCCTTCGCCGCGGCCGGCCGCGCGACACCCGCACCCACTCGACGCCGGCTCGACCGTCGTCGCGCCATCGACCCGGTTCGATCCATCGACGCGATCGATCGCACCGTCGATCGCGCCCGCGTCCTCACCCGAGACGATCCCGCCGTCCATCTCGGGGTCGATCTCCACGCGCAGCCCGAGCTCGAGCTCGAGGTCGAACGAGAGATCGCTCGACGTCCCGTTCGACTGCTTCACGACCGCCGCGATCCAGTTCTCGCCCACCACGAATGGATTGCCCGCCGCGAGATCGAGCGTCGCATCGAGCGTCGCCTCCTCGCCTGCGCCGCTGGTCGACCATGCCTCGTGCGCGAGATCGTCGACCAGCGCCGACGCGACCTGCGTGCCGTTCACGAAGATCGCGACGCCGTCGTCGTAGACCGCGCGCACCCGCGCGAAGTCGACCTCGCTCGCGAGCTCGATGCGCCGCCGGAAGTACACGGTCGGGAAGTTCGGCGTCGCGTCGTGCAGCTCGGTCGCTTCGTCGCCGTCGCCGTAGCCGAGCTCGCCGCGCCCTTCGGGCCACGTGCCGCCCGCGCCGGTCCGCCATCCGTCGCCGTGCGCGGTGTCGTCGTCGGAGTACTGCCAGACGTCGCCGAACGCGATCACGGTGTCGCGCGCCGACGCGGCGAGGACGAAGTCCTCGCTCTCGTCGACGTTGGTCGCGTCGTCGCTCTCGCGGATGCGCACCCGCACGTGGTCGCTCTCGCGACGCGGGGTCGCCCAATCGTGCATCCCGTCATTCTCGGTGCGCTCGACCAGCGTCGACCAGCTCGCGCCGCCGTCGAGCGAGATCTCGATCGTCAAGGGCCCGACCTCGCCCACGCTCGCCCACGCGATCGGCACCACGCTCCCCGCGAGGTAGCGCTCCCCGCCGCTCGGGCGCGCGAGGAAGAGACCGTCGCGCTTCATCAGCGTGACGTGATCGGTCTCCGCGCCGTCGCTGCGGACGTTGCGCAGCGTGAGCTGCTCTCCGTCCACGTCGATGATGCAGCTGCCGTGCTCCGTCTCGCTGAAGAACATCACGGGATGCGACGCGTCACCGCCGACGCTCGCGCCGCCGTGCCCCGCGACGACGTAGAGCGTGCCCTCGGTGCCGCTGCGATAGGGCCCGTCGCCATCGAGCTGACCGTCGCCGGTGTCGACGAGATGACCGCCCGCGGTGGTCGGCGTGTCGAACGCGCCGCGCACGAGATAGCTGCGCTCGTAGATGTGCGAGTGACCGCCGAGCACGAGATCGACGCCGTGCGCCTCGAGGATCGGCAGCGCGTTCTGGCGCATGTCGATGTGCTGGCGCTCGGTGTCGGAGTCGTGCGTTCCGTCGGTGTACGGAGGGTGATGGAAGTACGCGATCACCCACGTCGCGTCGGTCGCGGCGAGGTCCTCGTCGAGCCAGCGCAGCATCGCGCCCGTGGTGCCGCGCGGGCTCTCGTGCGAGTCGAGCACGACGAAGTGCACGTTGCCCCAGTCGAACGCGTAGTAGGCCTCGGTGCCGCTCGGCAGACCACCCGCGCTGCCGTCGGTCGGCAGCGTGTACGCGTCGTAGTAGGGACCGCTCTGCGTCGCGGAGTCGGAGCTCGAGCCCTCGTGGTTGCCCATCGTCGGCCAGCACGGCGTCTGGCGGAGGATGTCCGAGTACATCGCGAAGAAGCGCGAGTCGAACTCGCTCGTCGTGCCCGAGCTGTACGCCATGTCGCCCATGTGCAGGAACAGATCGGGACGACGCCCAGTCGTCGCGCCGAGCATCGCGTCGCGCACCGCGCGCTGATCGCTTCCGCCCGTCCCGGAGTCGCCGACGACCCACATGCGGAACGGGCGCGTGCTGCCGCGGCGCGGCGCGGTGCGGAACGTGTCGCGCGCGTCGGCGGCGCTCGCGGGCGGGCACGTGCTCTGCGCGGTCGCGTAGTAGTACTGCGTGTCGGGCGTGAGGCCGGTGATGCGCACCGTGTGATCGGTCGCGCTGCCGCTGCCCGCGCGGTTCGTGAGCGCGCTCGGCGACGTGCCCCAGCACACCGACGACGGCTGCGCGCTCGCGCTGCGCCACCGCACGATGATCGACGTCTCGGTCGGGCTCTGCAGGTAGGGCGTGCGCTGCGCGTGCGCGGTGGACGCGAGCAGCGTGATCGCGATCGCGAGCATCGAGGTGCGGAGTCTCATCGCTCACCGCCTTCGATCGCGCGGCGCGCGCGGAGCTCGAGATCGATCGCATCGCCGAGCCGCGGCGCGAGCGAGCGCGCGCGCGTCGCGGCGGCGAGCGCATCGTGCGCGCGACCGAGCGCGAGCAGCGCCTCGCCGCGCTCGACGTGCAGCGCGGGCGTCGGTCGTCGCACCAATCGTCGCTCGGTCTCGGAGAGCGCCTCGTGCCGCGCAGCGCGCGCCTCGTCGCCGCGAGCGAGCGCATCGAGCGCGCGTGCGCGCAGCAGCAGCCATCGTGCGCGCGCCGGAGCGTGCGCGAGCACCTCGTCCACCCGGACGAGCGCGCGATCCGCGCGCGAGGTGCGCAGATCCAGCTCGACGCTCTCGACGCGCAGCACCGCCGCGTCGGTCGCGCGCAGTCCCTCGTCGTACCCGCGCGCCGCGTCCTCCACGCGCCCGAGCTGTTCGAGCAGTCGCCCGCGCTCGAGGTAGAGCTCGACCTCTTCGCGCAGCGCGAGCGCCGCGTCGTAGTCGGCGAGCGCGTCCTCGAGGCGCTCCATGCGCACCAGGATCCGCGCGCGCAGCGCGAGCAGATCCGGCCCCGGACCGAGCGCGCGCTCGACGTACGCGTCGAGCTCCGCGAGCGCCTCTTCGTGGCGTCCCATCGCGTGCAGCACGACCGCGCGCTGCGCGTGGACCCGTGGCTCGTCCGGCGCGAGCGCCGCCGCGACGCGCAGGTCCGCGAGCGCGCCCTCCGCGTTGCCCTCGCGGCGGTAGAGCTCGCTGCGCTCGATCAGCGCGGCGACGTCGCTGGGGTGCGATCGCAGGTGCGCGCTGAGCGCTCGCACGTCGTCGCGCACCGGTGGATCGGCGGATGCGATCGCGGGCACGAGACTGCTCAGCGCGCACACGATCGCGAGGAGGGCTCGGTAGGTGGAACGCACGGTCGATCACCCTACCCCGGTGCGCGTGACCGGGGAAAGGCAGCCCCGTTTCATTCGCTGCGCGGGTCGCGCGCTCACGACGCGACGCGCGCGGCCCCTTGGCCCTGTGCGCTCGCCTGCGCGCGCCCATCGTTCAGCTCGTACTCGCGGAGGATGCGCTCCGCCTTCGCCTCGCTGATGCGGCTGAGGAAGCGCTGCGCCTCGTGCTCGTCGCGGATCGTCTTGCTCAGCGTGAACGCGGAGCCCGTGGTGAAGAGCACGCCCATCGCGAGATAGCCCTTCATCCACGGATCGATCGGGAGGTACGCGATGCCGATCAGCGTCGTGCCGAACGCGAGCACGAACGAGGCCCAGACCTGGAAGCGCCAAGCAGCGGTGTCGCGCGGAACGTCGTGGGTCATCTCTCGAGGTCTCCTTCCCTCGAGCCGAGCCGTCAGCAGCGGACGTGCCGCGCACGGAATGCACGCGGAAACCGAAATCGCCACGATTCCATGACATTCGGCGCGCGCATCCCTTGCACACGGATGTACATCCCGTGTACACGCGGCGAATGGCAAGTCCCATCGAGCGCCTCGCCCCGCGCGAACGCGACTTCCTCGCGCGGGTCGCCGCAGCGATCGCCGCGAACCCGTTCGGCGAGGAGCGCCTCGAGATCGATCGCGCGGTCGTCGGCGCGGACGCCGACGTTCCGCGCGCCGAGGTGCTCGGCCGCATGCTCGCGAAGCTCGACGCGCGCCTCGAGGGCATCGCGCGCGGGCGTCCTCTCGATCTGCGCCGGTTCACTGGCGAGGATCGCGATCTCGTCGAAGCAGGGCTCCTCTTCGCGGTGTTCCATCGCATCGCCGACGCGCTCGACGAGCGCATCCGGCGCGAGATCGCGGGCGAGCGCGGGACCGTGGGGTTCGCGCGCGACGCGCTCGCGGAGCTCGCGTCGCGCGGCATCGACGAGCCGCAGGCGCTGCACTACCTCGCGATCTTCTGGCAGATGCGGCGCGCGTTCTTCTTCGTCGAGACGTCGCTGCCCGGCACGAGCCCCTCGATGTGGCGCCTGCGCCAGTCGCTGTGGAACGACCTCTTCACCGCGGATCTTCGACTCTACGCGCGCTTGCTCTGGCGGCGCATGGAGGACTTCTCCACGTTCCTCGCGGGCGAGACCGGCACCGGCAAGGGCACCGCGGCCGCGGCGATCGGTCGCTCCGGGTTCATCCCGTACGACGCCAAGCGCGAGCGCTTCGCGTCGTCGTTCGTCGACGCGTTCCTCGCGATCAACCTCGCGGAGTTCCCCGAGACGCTGGTCGAGAGCGAGCTCTTCGGGCACGAGAAGGGCGCGTTCACCGGCGCGATCGCGGAGCACGCCGGTGTGTTCGCGCGCGCGAAGGCACACGGCGCGATCTTCCTCGACGAGATCGGCGAGGTCTCGCAAGCCGTGCAGGTGAAGCTGCTCCACGTGCTGCAGGAGCGGACGTTCCGACCGGTCGGCTCGCGCGCGCCGCGGCGCTTCGAAGGACGTGTGATCGCCGCGACGAACCGCACCATCGCGGCGCTGCGGCGCGATGGCACGTTCCGCGACGATCTCTGGTATCGACTCTCCGCCGACGTGATCGAGATGCCGACGCTGCGGCAGCGCCTCGACGAAGATCCCGGCGAGCTCGACGTGCTGATCGCCGCGATCCTCGAGCAGATGCTCGGTGAGCAGCCGCGCGATCTGATCGCGCTGGTGCGCGAGGCGATCGCGCGCGACGTGGGCGAGGCGTATCGCTGGCCGGGAAACGTGCGCGAGCTCGCGCAGTGCGTGCGGCGCGTGCTGCTGACGCGGCGCTACGTGCCCGAGCTCGCGCGCAGCGCGGTCGCCGAGGACGCGGAGGATGCGCTGCTCGCGGCGTCGGGCGGCGGCGGATGGAGAGCCGAGGAGCTGATCGCGCGCTACTGCGCCGCGCTGCACGCGCGGCTCGGCACGTACGAGGCGGTCGCGGAGCGCGTGGGGCTCGATCGACGCACCGTGAAGCGTCACGTGCTCGCGGCGCGGCGCTGATCGATCCGCGGCCCGAGCGCGAGCACGACGATCGCGAGCACCACCAGCGCGGCGCCGATCAGCTCGCCGCGATCGGGCGTCGCACCGCCGAGCAGCCACGCGAGGAGCGCGGTCGCGAGCACGCCCGCGAGGATGCTCGAGGCGCGGTTCACCGGAACGCTGAACGTGTTCTCGCGCGCGTCGAGCAGCACGAGCGCGCCGAAGATCCCGGTCGCCTGCGAGCAGAGGCCGATCAGCACGACCCACCCGAGCGCGCCGCTCCGCGGCAGGTCGACGAGACCGTGGGCGAGCGTCGCGCCGACCGCACCACGATCGAGCAGCGCGACGGCGACGATCACGGCGAGCGCGATCGGCGTCGCGACGAGCTGCTCCTCGACGAAATAGCGATGGCTCGCGTCGGGCTCGCTCTTCGCGAGGCGGCTCATCAGGCGCAGCCGGACGAAGTACGCGCCGAGATAGACCGCGACGTCGAGCAGCGCGGGCGGCGCGATGCGCGCGTCGAGCGCGCCGAGGAGCGCGTCGCCGAGCGCGAGCGCGCTCAGCCCGAGACCGATCCACGAGTACCAGCGGACGCGGCGGCGGCTGACGAGATCGACGATCGGCGCGATCACGAGCACGCCGCCGCGCATCATCAGCATCATCGCGACGATGCTCGTGCCCTCGAACGTGTAGGCGAGCGTCGTCGTCAGCACGATCGCGGCGGTGCACACGCCCGAGAGCAGCGTCGCGCGGCGAGGCACCGGGATCGTGATGCCGGCGACGCGCACGCTCGGCGCGAGCTTCCAGAGCCCGCTCGCGCCGAGGAAGACGAGCATCCCGATCGCCGACACCGCGGTCGAGATCGGGAGCAGCGCGAGCCCGGCGACGCGCTCGGGCGCGCCGGGCAGGCGCCCCTCCGAGAGCGCCTTCGTCACGAGCCCGTAGGGCACGTACGCGAGGAAATAGCCCGCGGCGTACGCCCAGATCGCGTGCTCGCCCGATGGGAGGCGAACGGTCGTTCGCCCTTCGCTCACCGGCGCTCGGCGCTGTCGCGCGACGAGAGCTGCTCGCGGAACGAGCGCGCGACCTCCGCGAGGTTGCTCGCGACGTCGCGCACGATCTCGTCGCCGTGCACGCCGGGGGTGCTGCCGAGGAGATCGATCTTCTTCTCGATGCGGTTCCACGCGTCCTTCGCGTCGAGGCTCGCGAGGTGGAGCTGCACGCGGAGCTCGTCGCGGATCTCGGCGAGCTCGTCCCCGATGCGATCGAGGTTCGTGCGATCCCACGAGTCCTTCGCGTCGAGCCCGGCGAGGTGGACGCGGACGCGCAGCTCCTCGCCGATGCGCTCCATGCGCTCCGCGAGACGATCCAGGCTCTTCTTCGTCGTCGTGTCGGTCATAGCCTTCCTCCGAGCAAGGCGCGCGATGGCGCGTGCAGGATGGCGCCCTTCATGCGATCCGCGCGCCAGCGGGACGCGAAGTACGCGCAGCGACCGGCGTCGCAACCTTCGCGCGAGCGCGGGACATTTCGCGACGGGTTGCTGCACGACGGGCTTTTCGTCACGCCCGCGCCGGAGTAGAAGGCGCGCCGATGAGCCGTCCCCGCCAGAAGAAGAAGTCGGGCGCGAGCGCGCGCCTCGATGCGCGCACTGCCGACAAGCACGATCTCTATCAGCGCAGCGTGCAAGCGCCGGAGTACGAGATCCGGTTCCTGAACCTAGCGTTCAAGCGGCACACCGGGCGCAAGCCTCTGCACCTCCGCGAGGACTTCTGCGGCACGGCGCTGCTCTGCTCGAAGTGGGTGAAGAGCGATCCCACGCGCACCGCGCTCGGCCTGGACATCGATCGTCCGACGCTCGACTGGGGCATCGCGCACAACCTCGCGCCGATCGGCGACGCAGCGAAGCGCGTGACGCTGCTCGAGCAGGACGTGATGGTCCCGACGCGCCGCAAGGCCGAGGTGATCGGCGCGTACAACTACAGCTATCAGATCTTCCACACGCGCGAGCTGCTGCGCCGCTATTTCGAGGCAGCGCGGAAGTCGCTCACCGACGACGGGCTCTTCGTGCTCGACGCGATCGGAGGGTGGGAGTCGCAACAGGTGCTCACGGAGCGCCGTCTCTGCGACGGATTCACGTACGTGTGGGAGCAGGCGGAGTACGACCCGATCTCGAATCACTTCGTCTGTCACATCACCTACGAGTTCAAGGACGGCTCGAAGCTCGAGCGCGCGTTCACGTACGACTGGCGCCTGTGGCAGCTCGCCGAGCTGCGCGAGCTGCTGCTCGAGGCGGGCTTCGTCGCGGTCGACGCGTACTGGGAGGGCGAGGACGACGAGGGTCAGGGCACCGGCACGTTCCATCGCGTGACGAAGACGACCAACGATCCGGGGTGGAACGCGTACCTCGTCGCGAAGAAGAGCGAGCCGCTGCCGGGCAGCCCCGACGCGCAGAAGGCCGCGAAGAAGAAGGCGCGTTGAGCGAGATCCTGATCGTCGGCGCGGGCGCGATCGGACGCGTCTACGGGCACTGCCTCGCGGCCGGTGGCGCGCGCGTCTCGGTGCTGGTGCGGCCGCGCCACGTCGACGAGCTGCGCGGAGGCGTGAGCGTGCGTCGCGTGCCGATGATCGGCGCGCGGCGCGACGCGCGCTTCGTGCCGGCCGACGTGCTCACCGACGTGCGCGAGCTCGCGACGCGGCGCTTCGATCAGGTGTGGCTCGGGCTGCCGACGAACGCGCTCGACGAGCCGTGGGTCGACGCGCTGATCGACGCGGTCGGCGATGCGACGCTGGTGTCGCTCCAGCCCGGCGCGCACGTGCGCGAGCGGCTCGGTCGGGCGCGGCACCTGGTGTCGGGCGCGATCGGCGTGGTCGCGTGGGCGAGCCCGCTCGACGGATCGCGCGATCGGCGCGAGGTCGGGGCGCACGACGCGACCGCGTACTGGCTCCCGCCGCTGCAGGCGACGATGTTCTCGTCGGACGAGCACGCGCGCGCGGACGAGGTCGCGCGCGCGCTCCGCGCGGGCGGTTGTCCTGCGCGCGTGGTCCGCGACGCGTCGCTCGAGCTCGCGAAGTCGTCGGCGATCATCCTGCCGCTCGTCGCCGCGCTCGAGGCGAGCGGTTGGTCCCTGCGCGCGCTGCGTCGCGGGCCCGGGCTCTCCCGCGCGCTCGCAGGATCGCGCGCGCTGCTCGCGCTCGCGACGGGGTCGCGGCCGCCGTGGATCGCGTCGCCGCTCCGCGCTCCGCTGCTCGCGCCGCTGGTCGCGATCGTCCCCGCGATCGCGCCGTTCGATCTCGAGCGCTACCTCGAGGTGCACTTCTCGAAGGTCGGCACGCAGACGCGCGTGCTGCTCGCGGAGGCGGAGGACGACGCGCGCTCGCGCGGGATCGACCCCGCGCCGATCCACGCCCTGCGCGCATCCCTCGACCATCGACTCGCGACGGGAGACGCCTCACGATCGTCGCCGCGATGAGCCCTCCCCGCGCGATCCTCTTCGACGTGATGGACACCCTCGTGCGCGATCCCTTCCACGAGGAGATGCCCGCGTTCTTCGGCGTCACGAAGCGCGAGCTGATCGCGACGAAGCACCCGACCGCGTGGGTCGACTTCGAGCTCGGACACATCGACGAGCCGACGTTCCTCGCGATCTTCATGGGGGATCGCGAGTGGGATCGCGACGCGTTCCGCGCGTGCGTGCGCGCCGCGTACGCGTGGTTGCCCGGCATGCGCGAGCTGCTCGACGAGCTCCGCGCGCGCTCGCCGCGCCCGACGCTGCACGCGCTCTCCAACTATCCGCCGTGGTACCGGTGGATCGACGAGCAGTGCGGGCTCGCGGCGCGCCTCGACTCGGCGTTCGTCTCGTACGAGCTCGGCGTGCGCAAGCCGGATCCCGAGGCGTACCTCGGGCCGTGCCGCTCGCTGGGCCTCACGCCCGGCGAAGCGCTCTTCGTCGACGATCGCGCGAGCAACTGCGACGCGGCGCGCGCCCTCGGGATGGACACGATCGTGTTCGACGGGGCGGACGGATTGCGCGCCGCGCTCCGGGCGCGCGGCGTCTTGTGACCCAGGGTCACTGAATCGCCATTCATTGACGCGGCGTGCCCGCGTTGATTAGCCTCCGCGCATGCAAGGCAAGCTCACGCAGGCCTACCCCGTGCTGCGCTCGCGCGCCGACCTGCGCTCCGAGATCGCGCAGAAGAACCGCGAGGCGAACCTCGCGTCGCTCGCGAAGCTCGAGAAGTCCCTCGCGAAGTCGCGCGAAGGCGGCGGCGAGAAGTACAACGCCCGCCACGTCGAAGCGGGCAAGCTGCTGCCACGCGAGCGCGTGGAGCGGCTCCTCGATCGCGACGGATGGTTCCTCGAGCTCGCGCCGCTCGCGGGGCTCGACATCCAGGGGCACGCGCCGGGCGCGAGCGTCGTCGGCGGCATCGGCGTCGTCAGCGGCGTCGAGTGCATGATCACCGCGAGCGAGGCGACCGTGAAGGGCGGCGCCATGAGCGAGTACTCGGTGATCAAGTCGGGGCGCCTCTCCGACGTCGCCGAGCAGAACGGACTGCCGTCGATCTCGCTGATCGAGAGCGCGGGCGCGGATCTGCCGAACCAGTCGAAGATCTTCGTGCCCGGCGGGCGCGGCTTCCGCGATCTCACGAAGCGCAGCGAAGAGCGCACGCCGACGGTGTGCCTGGTGTTCGGAAGCTCGACCGCGGGAGGCGCCTACATCCCCGGGATGAGCGACTACGTCGTCATGGTGAAGAAGCAGGCGCAGGTCTATCTGGGCGGCCCGCCGCTCGTGAAGATGGCGACCGGCGAAGAGACGACGCACGAGGAGCTCGGCGGCGCGGAGATGCACTCGCGCGTGTCGGGCGTGAGTGATTTCCTCGCCGAGGACGAAGAGGACGCGATCCGCATCGGGCGCGAGATCGTCGCGCACCTCAACTGGAAGAAGGGCGGACCGCCGCCCTCCTCGCACGTCGAGGAACCGCTCTATTCGAGCGAGGATCTGCTCGGCATCGCGAGCGCGGACGTGCGCATCCCGTTCGACGCGCGCGAGGTGATCGCGCGCGTCGTCGACGGCTCGCGCTTCAGCGAGTTCAAGCCGCTCTACGGGCCCGAATTGGTGTGCGGCTGGGCGCACGTGCACGGGCACCCGGTGGGCATCCTCGCGAACAATGGAATCCTGTTCACGAGCTGCGCGAACAAGGGCGCTCAGTTCATCCAGCTCTGCAATCAGAGCAACGTCCCGCTGCTCTATCTGCAGAACATCGTCGGCTTCATGGTCGGCCGGAAATACGAGGAAGAGGGGATCATCAAGGCGGGCGCCAAGATGATCAACGCGGTGTCGAACAGCACCGTCCCGTCGATCACGATCATGATCGGCGCGAGCTACGGCGCGGGGAACTACGCGATGGCGGGCCGCGCGTACAAGCCGAACTTCCTGTTCACGTGGCCGAACCACCGCATCGCGGTGATGGGCGGAAAGCAGCTCGCGGGCGTGCTCGACATCATCCAGCGCGAGGCCGCGGCGAAGAAGGGCGAGACCGTCGACGAGCAGCGCCTCGGTGTCATGAAGCAGATGACCGAGGGACTGATCGATCAGGAGAGCGATCCGTTCTTCGCGACGGCGCGCGTGTGGGACGACGGAATCATCGATCCGCGCGACACCCGCAGCGTCGTCGGGATGTGCCTGTCGATCACGCACACCAAGCCGGTCCAGGGCACGACCAGCTGGGGCGTGTTCCGGCACTGATCCGCAAACCGAAGGGCTGCATTTCTCAGGAGAGCAGGAGAGATAGGAGAGCAGGAGGAAGCTCGATTTTCTGCTTCAACTCCTTCCCTCCTTCCCTGCTGGCTTCCTCAGAAATCCCCCGACTTTTCTTTCCCTGGATTCCTGCTCTCCTCAGAGGCTCTTCTCGAGAAGGCGAGAGATGCGCACCATCCGAAAGCTCCTCATCGCGAATCGAGGCGAGATCGCCATCCGCGTCATGCGCACCTGCGCGAAGATGGGGATCGCGACCGTCGCGGTGTTCTCCGACGCCGACGAGCGCGCGCTGTTCGTGCGCGAGGCCGACGAAGCGTTCCGCCTGGGGCCCGCGCCGAGCCGCGAGTCGTACCTGCGCGTCGATCGCATCCTCGCGGCGGCGAGAGCGACGGGCGCGGACGCGATCCATCCGGGCTTCGGATTCCTCGCCGAGAACGCGGAGTTCGCGCAGGCGGTGCGCGACGCGGGGCTGATCTTCGTCGGCCCGACGCCCGCGGCGATCCGCGCGATGGGCCTCAAGCGCGAGGCGAAGGTCACCGCGCAGAGGGCCGGGGTGCCGGTGGTGCCGGGCTACGGCGGCGCCGAGCAGTCGACCGACGCGATCGCGCGCGAGGCGAAGTCGATCGGATATCCGCTCTTGCTCAAAGCATCGGCGGGCGGCGGCGGAAAGGGCATGCGCGTCGTGCGCAGCGACGCCGCGCTGATCGACGCGATCGAGAGCGCGCGACGCGAGGCGGAGAGCTCGTTCGGCGACGGCACGCTGATCGTCGAGAAGTACGTCGAGCAGCCGCGCCACGTGGAGATCCAGGTGCTCGGTGACGAGCACGGCAACCTCGTGCACCTCTTCGAGCGCGAGTGCTCGATCCAGCGCCGCCACCAGAAGGTCGTCGAAGAAGCGCCCTCGCCCGTGCTCACCCCCGAAGTGCGCGCGCGCATGGGCGCGGACGCGGTGAAGCTCTGCGGCGCGATCGGCTACTCGAACGCGGGCACCGTCGAGTTCGTGCTCGACCCGAAGGGCCACTACTACTTCCTCGAAGTGAACACGCGCCTCCAGGTCGAGCACCCGGTCACCGAGGGCGTGATCGAGGGGCTCGATCTCGTGGAGGAGCAGATCCGCGTCGCGCGCGGCGAGCGCCTTCGCTTCACGCAAGACGATCTCGCGTCGCGGTGGCGTGGCGCGTCGATCGAGGTGCGCCTCTGCGCCGAAGATCCCGCGAGCGGGTTCCTCCCGCAGACCGGGCCCGTGCTCGAATTCCACGTTCCCGCGGAGCTGCTCGCGCAGGACTGGCTGCGCATCGAGTCGTCGGTGGAGAGCGGCGACGAAGTGCCGGTCCACTACGACTCGATGATCGCGAAGATCATCACCAAGGGACCGACGCGCGCCGACGCGATCCAGCGGCTGCGCCGCGCGCTCTCCGCGCTCTCGGTGCAGGGCCTCGTGACGAACCGCGCGTTCCTGCTGCGCGTGATCGATCACCCCGACTTCCACGCGGGCGACTTCGACACGCACTTCATCGAGACGCGCATGCAGGGCGCGCTCGCCGACACGATCGAGCCCGCGCGCGCGCGCATCGCGGCGCTCGCGGCGACGTTCTTCGCGCAGCACACGCGCGCCGCGTCGCGCACGATCCTTCCGAGCCTCCCGATCACCGGCTTCCGCCTGAGCCGGCTGCACGGCGAGCGCGTCGCGCACGACATCGAGGGCGTCGGGACGGTCCACGTCGAGTACGTCGATCGCGGCGGCGGCGCGTTCGACGTGAAGGTCACGGGCGACGCGGGGGCGCTCGACGGACGCGTGCGGCGCAGCGTCGACGGGCCCGAGATCGCGCTCGAGCTCCCCGACGGTCATCGCGTGCGAGCACGCGTGATCGAGCACGACGAGCGCTGGTACGTGCACGCCGACGGCGTGTCGATCGTCGTGCGCGAGCAGCCGCGCTTCCGCGATCGCGACGCCGACGCCGCAGCCGACGGATGCGTCGCCCCGATGCCCGGGAAGATCCTCCAGGTGCTCGTCTCCGAGGGCCAGCACGTCGCGGCGGGCGACACGATCGTCGTGATGGAGGCGATGAAGATGGAGCACGCGGTCAAGGCGCCGCACGAAGGTGTGATCACCGAGCTGCGCGCCCGGGTGGGCGATCAGGTCGAAGGCGGCGTGCTGATCGCCGTGGTGAGCGAGAACGGAGGAAGCGGATGAAGAAGATCGCGACGGGCTGGATGATCGTGGGCGCGATGCTCCTGGCGGCGTGCGGGGGCGACGACGAAGGCGGGGGAGCGAGCGCGCTCGAGATCTGCGAGGCCTTCGAGGCGAGCCCAAACAACTGCTCCGACGCGTGCTTCGCGACGTTGGACGCCATCGAGAGCGAGTGCGCGAGCGAGAACGCGGCGGTCGAGGCGCTCGGCGCGGATCGCGACGCGTACTTCGAGTGCACGATCGACTGCCCGACGGGCGCGACGTGCGTGCGCGGCGGTGTGACGCTCTCGAGGGACGACTGCGACTGTGCAGCGACGTGCCTCGGCGAGACCTCGACGGAGTTCCAGGAGGCCTACACCGCGAGCCGTCGCTGCGCGGAGCGCGTCTACGCCGCCGGTTGTCTCTGATCGTCCACGCGTTTTTCGGAGGCAGAGCCGGTCCGATTTGGCGACCCGCGCGTCGTGGACCACGTTTAGGGCGATGCGCCTGCGCGCCATCGTCCGGCCCCGCAGAGCGGCGACATGGCTCGCCCGCGCCGGTGTCGCGCTCTCGGTCCCGACGCTCGGGGCGCCGCTGATCGGCTGCACGAGCGTGCTGACGATCATGGCCGGCGTCGCGCTGACGCAGACACTCGGCCTCGATCCGACGTTCGCGGAAGCGAGCATCGTCGGAGGGATCCTCGTGGGGCTCGCGACCGCGATCGGCGTGGGCCGCCACGCCGCGCAGTCGTGGAACGCCGCGGGCCGTCTGCGCGAGGACGCGGGGGCGCTCGCGATCGGCGCGGACGGCGTGCGGTGGTCGTCGCGGGAGCGCGGCGACTGCTTCGTGCCGTGGTCCGAGGTCGAGCGCGTCGACGAGGAGCCGACGCTCGAGGACGAGCTCGGCACGCTCGTGCTCGTGCTGCGCGACGACGCGGCGATCCGCTTCTTCGTCGAGGACTCCGCGGAGCTCGCGGACGACGCGCAGCGCGCGCTCGACGCCTATCGCGCTGCGACGGTCGAGCGTGTGGTCGATCTCGAGCCGAACGGACGCGACGTGCGCACGTGGATCACCGACGTGAAGCGCCTGCTGCGCGCCGGTGCCGGCACGTATCGCGCGGGCGCGGTGAGCGCGGAGCGTCTGATCGCGATCGCGGTCGCGCCGACGGCGCCGCGCGCCCAGCGCATCGGCGCGGCAGCCTCGCTCTCGCGCGCGCCCGAGCCGCTGCGCGCGAAGGTGCGTGTCGCGCTCACCGACACCGCCGACGACCTGCTGCGCGACGTGATGGAGACCGCGCTCGAGGGCCGCGAGCTCGATGCGCGCGCGGTCGCGCGCGTCTTGGCGGTGCGCTGACGGGAGCGGGTCGCGCGGTACCGCCCGCGTCGACGAGCTCGAGCGCGCGGTCGAGATCGCCTGAAACGCGCGCGGCGCGCGATCCTCGAAGGACCGCGCGCCGCTCGCTCGATTCACGCCGGCTTCAGTCGCAGACCGACTGCGTCTCGCCGAGCCACGGCTCGCGCGACCAGTCGCTCCACGCCTCGTCGAGCTTCCAGATGCTCATGTCGTCCTCGAACATGACGATGTCCGTGTTGTCGCCGCTCGCGTAGAGGCCCCAGTGCCACTGGCACATCTGCTTCGTCGCGCGCGTGATGCCCGTGACGTGCTCGATGCTCTGGCCGTCCTGCCAGACGTGCATCTCACCCGAGTGGAAGTTCACGTAGACCGTGATGCGCACCCAGCGACCGAGCGGCATCGGCTGCGCGTCCGGCTCGATCGTGAGCGTGCCCTCGGGCCAGTGGTGCGCCGGGCGCAGGATCCCGTCGGGGTTGTCGAGGCCGAGCGTGATCACGCGCTCCGTGTAGCCGCACGTCGGGTTGATCGTGAAGAGGCTGACCCACCGGCCGTTGCCGAACTGGTAGCCCGGCTCGAGCCACGTGTGGAACGTCGAGACGATGCCGTTCGGCGCGTCGAGGCCGGTGCCGACGTTCGTGTGGTTCGGGAGCACGTCTTCGCCGCTGAACTGCAGACCGCCGTACCCGCGGTGCACGCCGTCGGGCGACGACGAGGGGCACACGATCTCCGAGCGCTGCGCGTAGCGGCCGCTGTGCGGGTGCACGGTGCTGACCGCGGTGCTCTGGCAGGCATCGCCCCACGGATCGCCGTAGCCCTGGCCGGTCCACGCGGAGTTGTCGCCGGTCTCGAAGTCGTCGGCCCAGAGCTCGCGCGCGCGGACGCACGTGCAGCCTTCGCCCACGCACGCGCTCGGCGGCTCGGTCGTGGGCGGCGTCGCCGGCGGCGGCGTCGGGGTGGACGGCGGCGTCGTCGTGCCCGCGTCGGCGGCGGGCGTGGTGGGCTCGGTCGGCTCGACCGGCTCGGTCGCGGTGCCCGCGTCGTCGTCGTCGGAGGTCGCGGGCACGCCTGCATCACCACCGATGTCGGTGCCCGGAGCGATCGGCTCGTCGCTCGAAGGATCGCGCGGATCGAGGCCCGCCGGGCTGGAGGTCGTCGCGCCATCGCAGCCGACGAAGAGCGCGGCGGCGAGCGCGGTGAGAATCAACTGCTTGGAATTCATCGGCGGCGTGAGTAGCCGATGAATCGAGTACGATACAAGGGACCGAGGGTGCGCGTCAGGCAGCAGCGGAACGCGTCACCAATAGCGGACTACCATTGACTTTTCGATGTGAATGTGCTCGCGGCGTCAGGCCATCGCCGGGGCGACGCTGCGGCGCGGCGGAGGCGCGGTGCGACGAGCCGCGGCGCGCGCGGCCGGGCCTCTCCCCGGCGCGCTCGTGCGCGCGGCGACGAACGCCGGGAGCACGCCCGCGAGCACGCCCGAGTAGAAGTACGGCAAGTACGAGAAGAGCCCGTTGGGCAAGAGGTCGACCGCGTTGATCGCGACGATCAGCGCGAGCGCCGCGACCATGTGCCGATCGTGCTCGTCGACGATGCGCTTGCGCGCGCGGAACGCGCTGACGATCGGCCAGAGCAGCAGCCCGAACATGCCGACGTAGCCGACCATCCCGCGCTCGCCGAGCTGGATGATCCAGTGCCCGTCGGTCACCGAGAGATCCTCGCCGGTCATCGGGTCGTACACGCGCTGGCGGCTGTACCCGCCCCACCCGAACCAGAGCCGCTCGCGCGCGCGATCGAGGAGCTGATCCTCGTTCTCGAAGCGGAACCAGAGCGAGAGCGCGCGGTCCTCGCTGATGCCCATGAAGAAGTCGGTGATCTGCCGCGTGGGGAACAGGTCGGCGTGGCGCAGCAGCGGGAACGTGAACACGAGGCCCGCGAGCACGAGCGGGAGCCACAGCTTCGGCCTCCGCACGAACGACATCAGCGGGATCAGGAAGAGCCCGTAGACGATCGCGCCGGTGCTCTTGCAGAGCACGAACACGGTCGTGAGGTACGTCGGCACGTACCACTTCGACTCGCCGGTCTTCGTGCGCGCGATCGACGCCATGATCGAGCTCAGGAAGAACATCGCGACCGCGAGGCCGGTGATCATGCAGATGGTCGGACGGTATCCGCCGCCGCGCATCATCATCTCGAAGCTCGCGGGGTGATAGCCGTAGATCTGCCAGTGCGTCTGCGGGCTCATGCGGATCTCGAAGAGCGCGAAGAGCGAGTAGACGAGCCCCGCGACGACGAGCGCCTTGAGGAAGACGCGCAGATCGTCGGGCGTGCGGAACATCGCGCGCCCGATGAAGAAGGGCAGGAAGACGAAGAGCACGTCCTTCACGACGCCGGCGAACGCGTCGTAGGTCGTGAGGCCCTGGCGCACGACGGGCCCGGTCACGACGTCGTCGGGGTTCGTCAGCGCGGTGCCGATGCTGCCGATCAGCACGAGCCAGAAGAACGAGTCGACGCCGCGCATCACCTTCGCGGAGCGGACGCGATCACGCGCGCGCCACAAGCAGCCGATGAAGACCCAGAACGTCGCGAGGGTCTGCTTGTCGATCGGCGGCAGCAGCGGCGGGTCGAAGCGGATGACCTCTGGGAGGAACATCACCGCGCCGAGCATCGTGACGACCGTCGCGAGGACCGGCTGGAGCCTCGCGAAGAGCACCATCACGAGCGGCGCGAACAGGACCAGCGCCGTCCACGAGAACCAATTCGGACTTCCATCCATCGCAGCGCCCCGAGCCCCATCGCGAGAAGTCACCTCGCGCGTTCCGGCCCCTGACGCGTGACATGAGCGCGCGAGCCGCCGACCACACCCTGGTCGTCGCGCCCACGGTGCTCATGGAGGGGTCGCCGGCACGTGACCGGACGCCGTTGCGCTGCGCGACGGGGTCCTCCACCATCCGCGACTCCGACATGCCGATTCACATCGTTCCGCACGATCCGCAGTGGAAGATGCGCGTGGACGCGTTCAACACGCGCATGCGCGAGGGCGGATCGCAGTACGGCTTCTATGTCGACGCGCTCCCGGTGTGGCTGCCGAAGCGCAGCGCGGACCAGCCGGTGTGGCGCGAGTACTGGCTCGCGGTCGAGGACGGCGAGCACGTGCGCGCGGGGTACGCGCTCAAGCCGCAGGCGTGGTGGATCCGCGGCGAGACCAAGATGGTCGCGGACTGGCAGGGGCCCTTCTCGGAGGGCGCGTACGACAACCGCTACGGCGCGCTCGGGCTGCGCTTGTTCCGCGACATGCTGAAGAAGCAGCCGCTGCTCTTCTCGTGGGGCCACGGCGGCGACGACGCGCCGGTGCTGCAGCTGCTGAACAAGCTGAAGTGGACGATGATCCCGACGCCGTTCCTGCTGCGCGTCGTGCGGCCGTTCCACTTCGCGCGGAAGAACAAGTACCTGCGCGAGCAGCCGCGCACGCGCCTCGCGCTCGACATCGCGGCGTTCACGGGCGCCGCGTCGATCGGTGGGCGCGCGCTGCACTCGGTGCTGCGGCTGCGCTCGATGCGGCGCTTCACCTCGCAGGCCGAGGTGGTGCCGAGCTTCGGCGCGTGGGCCGACGCGCTGTGGGAGCGCGCGAAGAACGACTACGACGCGATCGCGGTGCGCGACGCGCGCGTGATGAACACGCTGCTTCCGCCGGGCGAGACGCAGCCCGAGTGGTCGGAGCAGATCCGGCTGCGCGTGCGCGACGCGAAGGGCGAGGATCTCGGCTGGGCCGTCGTGTGCGTGCGCGAGATGAAGGGGCACCATCGCTACGGCGACTGTCGCGTGGGCACGGTGGTCGACTACCTCGCGCCGGTCGCGCACGCGGGCGAGGTCGTGCACGCGGCGTTCGACTTCCTGCGCGATCGGGGCGCGGAGCTCGTGATCGCGAACCAGGCCGATCCGCGCTGGGTGCGCGCCTTCGAGGACAACGGGTTCGTGAAGCTCGAGGGCAAGCGCCTCTTCTGCGCGGCGCCGCCGCTCGCGGAGGCGCTCGCGCCGCTCGAGAAGACGCGCGAGCGCTTCTTCGTGTCGAACATGGACGGTCACGGCCCGATGGGGCTGTGACTCACGCGGGGCGCGACGCGAACGGTCGCAGCCCCGCGTCGCCGAACGCGTCGAGGTGCGCGCGCAGGACGCCGACGCACGTGTCGCGCACGGCGCATGCGTCGCACGCAGCGACGTGCAGGTGCTCGCGATCGCGCTTCTGGCGCGCGTCCTCCGAGCCGTCGACGATGCCGAGATCCCAGAGGTGCACGCGCGCGATCCCCGCGATCGACTCGAGCGCGCGCAGCGCGGTGCCGGCGTGCGCGCCGGGAAAGACGCAGAGCGGGAGATCGGGATCGAAGCGATCGGCGTGACGGCGCATCACGTCGTCGAGCTCGGGGAACGGGACGGCGTCGACGAGGTGCTCGCGCTCGCCGAGGCGGTTGGGCCAGAGCATGCGCACCGTGAGGCGCAGGCCGAAGCGTCGATCCGCGAACTCGAAGAGGTCGCCGAGGTGCGCGAGTGTGCTGCGGAGCGCGAGCGTGCGCAGGACGACGCGGGGACGGCCGAGCGCGAGCGCGACGTCGAGCGCGCGGCACAGCGTGTCGAAGCTGCCGGGCGCGCCGGTCACTGCGTCGTGCACCTCGGCGCGCGCACCGTAGAGCGGGATCTCGACGCGCGTGAGCGGGCCCGACGCGATCGTGCGCGCGAACGCTTCGTCGGCGAGGCGCTGCCCGGGGGACTGGGCGATGATCTCCTCGAAGCCGAGCGCCCCGGCGCGCTCGAAGAGCTCCGCCGCGCGCGAGAAGCGGAGCACGTCGTTGCCGCCGACCTCGAGCACGCGCGCGCCGAGCGAGCGCGCCGCGCGCATCTGGTGCACGAGGTCGTCGAAGTACGTGCGCTCGTCGACGTCGGGATGCACCTCGTGCTGCTTGTCGCGAGAGGGGCAGAAGGTGCACGCCATCTCGCACGACTGCGTGACCACGAGCACCGCGCGGTCGATGCGACGTCCCTTCGCGCGCACCGCGTCGATGCCGCGATCGAACGTGGCGCGCGACCACGAGCCGCTCGCGATGCGAGGGACCACGGGAAGCCGGCGCGGCGCGGGCTCCGTCGGCGTCGGCACGAGCAGCGCGAGGCCGCCGGGATCGAGCGCCGCGAGCTTGCGCGCGAAGGAGACGACGCCGTCGAGCGCGGCGCGCGAGAGCGGATCGCCGGCGCTCGGCAGATAGGAGATCGCGAAGCTGCGCGTGTACGCGAGCGCCTTCGTGCCGCCCTCGCGCGAGCCGACGCGCACCTTCACGGTGCCGCCCGGGGTGTCGAGACGGAGATCGACCGCGGGCTCCGTCTCGCTCGCCTCGAGCGACGAGATCGCGAACGGGAGCCGGCGCACGAGCGGCTCGACCGTCGCGAGGTTGCGCGCGACCGCGGACATCCGCGTCGAATGTACCAGAGCCGCGGGCGCGGTCGGCTGGACGCGCGCGCGTTCACCTCGGACGCTGCAGCGACGTGAGGCGTGGTCTGCGTGCGCTCGTGATCGTGGTGATCGCCCTGTGCGTGGCGATCGCGGCCACGCGCTCGCTGCGTGCGCCGGAGCCGCGCGCGACCCGAGGCGACGTCGAGGACGTGCCGGAGCCGCCGCCGCTCGAAGCGCCGGCACCGCTCGAAGCGCCCGCGCCGCTCGAGGCCCTCGCGCCCGCTGCGCCGCAGGAGCCGATCGCCGCGCCGATCCCGCGAGAGCGTGCGCGCCGCGCCGGGAGCGACGATCCCTGCGCGCAGGACGACGGCGACGACGTGACCGAACGGCCGTCGATCACGCAGGTGCTCGACGCGCGGCAGAGCGAGCTCGCCGCGCGCGTGCGCGCGACCGGGGCCTCGAGCGAGCTGCTCGAGGGGCTGCGCACGATCGTGACGGGGGGCGACGCGGAGCGCGGGATCGCCCGGATCGCGAGCGCGCCGGATCGCCGCGTGTCCGGGTTCGATCACGCCGCCGCGGCGGCGCTGCACCTCGGGATCGCCGCGTTCTCCGAGGGACGGCTGCGAGACGCCGAGCGCTGGGCGCGTCGCGCCTCGTCCCTCGCGCGGGAAGATCCCGCGGGCCCGGTGCTCGAGGCGCTGGTCGCGTTCCGGAGCGACGACGAAGCGCGTGCACGCGAGGCGCTGCGCGAAGCGTTCGAGCGCGACCCCGAAGATCCGGGCGTGGCCTGGGCGCTCGCGACGCGCACCGCGCGCAGCGAGGACGTGGAGCTCGCGCTGCGCGCGCTCGACGTCT
This sequence comes from Sandaracinus amylolyticus, assembly GCF_000737325.1. Taxonomy (NCBI): domain Bacteria; kingdom Pseudomonadati; phylum Myxococcota; order Polyangiales; family Sandaracinaceae; genus Sandaracinus; species Sandaracinus amylolyticus. Next base: position 2,145,061 of record NZ_CP011125.1, on the reverse strand, counting down.
ACCTCGCGGAGTATCCCGAGGACGTGCGCGCAGGACGGATGCGTGCGCGCGCGCGACAGCTCGCGATCGTGCTGCGCGGGACGACGCGGCGCCTGCGGCGCGGGGTCGTGGTGCGCGCTCCGTCCGGGCTCGACGCGGCGGTGATCGATCGTGCGCTCGCGACCGTCGACGAGGCGCTCGACGACGCCGCGCGATGGACGCGCACGACGCGCGCGAGCGAGCTGCTCGTCGTGGTGCACCCGGATGCGGTCGCGATGCGGGCCGCGACGTGCGCCCCGACGTGGAGCGGTGCGCTCTTCGACGGCTCGCTGCACGTCGACGCCGCGACGCTCGGCGGCCCCGAGGCGCGCGCGCGCATCGCGCTGCGGCACGAGTCGCTCCACGCGCAGCTCCACGCACGTCCGGGCGGCGCGCGCCGCGCGCCCTACTGGCTCGACGAGGGCATGGCGCAGCGCTTCTCGGGCGAGGAGAGCGCGGAGCACCATCGCAGCTGGGCGACGATGGTGCGCTCGCGCATGTGGATCCCGATGGACTCGATCGCGGGCTCGTTCCTCGACATCGACGATCCGACCGACGCGCGCCTCGCGTATCACCAGAGCCTCGCGATGGTGCGCTACCTCGAGGCCACGCGCGGGGAGCGCGCGATCGCGAACGCGATCGCCGAGATCGATCGCGGGACGAGCCCCGAGGAGCTGCTCGCGCGGCTCGCACCGGAGCTCGACGGCGCGCGGCTCCTCGGGTTCCTCGCCGACTAAGGGTTCGCTGCGTCGAGCAGGCGCGGCGGCCTGCGACGGATGCGCCGATTCACGATGCGCACTCCGTACTTCTTCCCGACGACGAGCTGGAAGAGCTCGAATCGGCGCAGGTACTTCAGATAACGCGGGTTGTCGTAGCGCTGATCACGGTCCCACGCGCTCTTCAGATATCCGCGCAGGATCTCGACGCCGCCGCGCACGCGCGGCCGGTCCTTCATGCGGAACACGCTCGCCGCGAGCACGTAGTACCAGGCCGAGCCCATGAAGTACTTGCCGCGCCCCCAGCGACGGCGGCCGACCAGGATGTCGCCCTGGCTCGAGCCCATCGGGCGCAGGTGCACGAAGCGCATCTCGGGATCGTCGATGCTCGCCGCGATCCATCCGTGCATGCGGCAGAGGTGTCCGTCGATGCCGTCCCACGCGACCTCGCGCACGAACCCGCCGATCTCGCGGAAGCACGGCACGCGATAGAACTTGATCGCGCCGATCGCGTTCTCGTCGCCCATGAAGAACGTCTTCAGCGACCCGTCGGGCTGACGCTCCATCATCTTGCCGCTGAGGTTGCCGAGGTGCGGCTCGGACTCCATCCGCTCCATCGCGCGCTCGAAGTAGCGCGGCGGCATCTCGAGGTCCGCGTCGTACTTGCAGACGTAGTCGTAGTCGTCGAGGTTCTCGGTGCGCAGCCCCTCGTAGAACGCCTCGATCACGCCGGGCCCGACCGCGCGTTTGCCGCGATCACCGCGCGTCACGACGCGGATGACGTCGTGCTTCGCCGCGTACTCCGCGAGGATGTGCGGCGTCTCGTCGGTCGATCCGTCGTCGACGATCACCCACCGCGCGGGCGGGATCGTCTGCGCGAGCGTCGTGTCGAGCGTGGTGCGCAGGTGCGCGGCCTCGTTGCGACACGGCGTGATCAGGAGATAGCGACGTCCCGCGGGCGGCACGTCGGGCCTCGGCAGACGCACGACGCGCGAGCTCTCGCGCTCCATCGTCGTGCGCAGCGTCTCGATCATCGATTCAGAGGTCGAGCTCATGCGTTCGACACCATCGCAAGAGGACGTAGAGAGCCCAGATCCGCGACCAGTAGATCCCGGGCGCGCCGTCGCGATACGCGCGCCATGCGCGCGCGACGGCTTCACCGTCGAGCCCCACTCGATGGCAGAGCACGACGTCGGTCAGCGTGTGCTCGATCTCGCCCGCGAGGCGCTGTCGCGTCCACGCGGCGAGCGGCAGCTCGAAGCCGCGCTTCGGTCGCTCGAAGAGCGACGGAGGCAGCCTCGAGAGCGCGAGATCTCGCAGGAGCTGCTTGCGCTGCGCCGGCAGGAAGCGGCGCGCGATCGGCACTTCGGCGAGGCGCTCGATCAGGACGTGATCGAGCAGCGGCACGCGCACCTCGAGCGAGACCGCCATGCTCGCCGCATCGGTGTCGCGCAGCAGGCGCTCGCCGAGGAACCCCGAGAGCTCGAGCATCGAGATCGCGTGCAGGTCGGGCTGACCTCCGACGAGCTCGCGCAGGTACGCGGCGCGCTCCGGCGGAAGGCCCCACTCGTTGTCGTCGCTGCGATGTCGCGTGAGCTCCGCGAGGAACGAGCGCGTGTAGAGCGCGTACGAGACCTGATAGGCCTCGAGCATCTCCCCGCCCGTCGCGAGCAGATCCTCGAGCTTGCCCCAGCGTGTCTGCGGCCTCACCTCGCCGGGCTCGCCGGTCGCCACGCGCGTCACGAGCTGCGCGAGCATCGAGCGCGCGCGATCGGGGAACACCGCGCCGACCGACGCGGCCTCGCGCGCCAGCGGGATGTCGCGGAAGCTCGCGTACCCGCCGAAGAGCTCGTCGCCGCCGGTGCCGGCGAGCGCGACCGTGATCCCGGCGCGGCGCACCGCGCGGCTCACGAGCCACGTGTTGATCCCGTCGAACGTCGGCTGATCGATCGCGCGCAGCGCGTCCTCGAGGCCTTCCTCGAAGTCCCGCTGCGTGAGGCGCACGTCGACGTGATCGGTGCCGAGCACCGTCGCGACCGCGCGCGCGTGCGTCGACTCGTCGTACTCCGCTTCCTCGAAGCCGACGTTGAACGTGCGCACCGGCGCGGAGCTGACCTCGCGCGCGAGCGCGGCGATCGCGCTCGAGTCGATGCCGCCCGAGAGGAAGACGCCGAGCGGCACGTCGCTGACGAGGTGCTGCGAGATCGCTTCGCGCAGCGCGTGCGACACCGCGCGCACCGATGCGCCCTCCTCGCGCGGTCGCGACGGCGGCAGCGACCAGTAGCGACGCTGCGCGCCGAGCGTTCCGTCGGCGCCCACCCACGCGAGCGTGCCTTCGGGCAGGAGCGAGACGTCCTTCACGATCGTGCGCGGCGATGCGACCACGCCGTTCCAGAGGAACGTCGAGAGCCCGCTGGGATCGAGCTTCCGCGGCACGAGGCCGCTCGCGAGGACCGCGCGCAGCTCGCTCGCGAAGATCAGCGTGCGACCCGCGCGCGCGCGCTCGACGCTCGCCCAGTAGAGCGGCTTGATCCCCACGCGATCACGGGCGAGCAGCACCTCGTTCCGGCGCGCGTCGTAGATCGCGATCGCGAACATCCCGCGCAGGCGCTCGATCGCGTGCTCGCCCCACTGCGCGTAGGCCTCGAGCACGATCTCCGTGTCGCTCGTCGAGCGGAAGCGCGCGCCTCTCTGCTCGAGCTCTCCGCGCAGCTCGCGGTAGTTGTAGATCTCGCCGTTGAAGCAGATGACGTGACCGTCCGCGTGCTCCATCGGTTGTTTGCCGAGCGGCGACACGTCGAGGATCGAGAGGCGGCGATGCGCGAACGCGACGCCGCGATCGCGCTCGACGCGCGCCCACTCTCCGTCGGCGTCGGGACCGCGATGCACTTGCGCCCCGTGCATGCGCACGAGCGCTTCGCGCACTCGCTCGTCGACGACGCCCACCGCTCCTGCGATGCCGCACATGGCTCTCTCGACCTCCCCTTCGCGTCCGCCCGACGCACCTCGGAAGTCAGCACGCGAGGTGCCAGATTCGATTCACGCCTTCTCGATCGCGCGGCGCAGCCCGGACTCGAACGCGCACGACGCATCGGCCCACGTATGAGAGTGCGCAGCGCGGTGTGCCGCCTCGCTCATGCGAGACCACTCGCGCTCTCGCATCGAGAGCACGTCGAGCGCGCGCATCGCGAGCGTCTCGGCGTCGTCGACGTCGACGAGATAGCCACTCTCGCCGGGCGTCACGAGATCGGGCGTCCCTCCGTAGCGCGTGGCGACGAGCGGCGTGCGACACGCCATCGCCTCGAGCGCGGGAAGGCCGAAGCCCTCGATGCGGCTCGACGACATCCACACGTCGGCGCTCGCGTAGAGCTCGGGGATGCGCGACTGCGGCGGGCGCAGCTCGAACGTCGACTCGGGCGGCAGCGGCTGGCTCGGCAGCTCGTGCTCTGCGCCGAACCCGATCACGGCGAGCTCCGGCACCTCACGACGCACGCGCGCGATCGCCTCGCGCGTGACGTCGAAGCCCTTCCAGTGCGAGGGCGAGTAGACGAACCCGAGCGTGGGGCGCGACTGCCTGCCGCGCGGCGGCGCGTCGAATTGCGATCCGTCGATCGCGTTGCGCGCGAGCGTGACGTCCTCGTCGCCCGAGACGCGCCGCACCACGTCCCCGAGGAAGCGCGAGATGACGATCTTGTGGTACGGCAGCGAGAGCGTGGCATCGACGTCGTCGCCCGGCTGACCTTCGATGAAGCGCTCCCACCCCTGGACGAAATAGGCCTTCGCGCCTTTGCGCCGCGGGAGATCGCGGATCCACTTCGCGGTCTCCCACCACGTCGCGACGATGACGTCGGCGTCGGGGAGATCGTGCTCGGTGATCGGACGGTGCTCGCGGAGCCGCGTCAGCGGCACGCCCTGCACGTCGAAGTGCGACTGCGTGCTCGGACGGCGCGGCCATGGATGGCGCTTCACGATCGCGCGCGCGTACTCGCGCATCGTCGGGCGGCGCGGCGCCGGAGCGACGACGCGGACCTCGTGGCCGCGCTCGCGCAGCCGGCGCGCGTGGATCGCGATGACTCGGCAGCCGCCCGACAGATCGGCCGCCGCGACGACGAACGTGATGCGCATGGATGTGTGCCTCGCGCCCGCGCGGCGTGCGCGCGGGACGAATCAGGAGGGAGGGACGAGGAGCCACGGCTCGAGCGCGTGTGGAGGGACGACGCTCGGGCTCGCGCCCGCGACAGGATCACGACGCGTGCCGGATCTCCGCATGAAATCCGCGCGATCCAGCGCGCCACAGCGCGCGCTCGCGCGACGCGTCAGCCGCGCCTCGATGGGCGCAGGTTGCCTCGGAGGGACGCCGTACGTGGTGTCGCGGAGCGCGCCAGTCGTCGCGCTCGCGTCTCACTCGGCAGGCGCGAGCGTGGTGCTCGCGGCCTCGCCGCGGCGCGAGCGCAACATGCGCGACATCGGCTTCCACGCGACCGGCGCCCAGCAGAGCGTGACGAGGATCGCCACGACCGCGGCCTCGATGCCCACCGGGATGCCCCACTCGCGCAGGCGCTCCGCGACCTGCCACACGACCACGCCGACGACGCCGACGACGAGCGTGAGCAGCGCGTCGAGCCCCTTCGCGTCGAGCCCGACGCGCGACACGCCCCAGAGCGAGATCGCGTAGCGGAAGAGCTCCGTGCCCGCGAACGCGACGAGCGCGCCGGGGAACCCCGCGATCGCGTAGCCCACGGGGATCAGCACGATCATCGCGAGGAGCTTCGCGAACGAGCCCGCGGCGACCCACTGCGGCTCTCCGCGCGCGAGCATCGCCGCGCCGTTCGTCGCTTCGCACACGAGGAACCACGACGACGCCGCGAGGATCTGGATCATCCATCCGGAGCCCCACCACGACTCCTCCCAGAGGAGGCGCATCGCAGTGGGACCGCCCGCGATGAGCCCGCAGAGCGCCCAGCCGCCGAGGATCTGGATCGGCAGGCGCGCGCGGCGGAACACCGGACGCAGATCGTCGCCCGCGTGGACCACGCGCGCGTAGAGCGGGAACACGACCTGACGCGAGACGTGCGAGAGCGCTTCCATCGGGAGCGACGCGAGCACGACCGCGTTGCCGTAGAGACCGAGCACCGCGAGCGGGATCATCGCGCCGAAGATCCAGCGATCCGCGTAGCCCGTGAGGAACGTGAGGAGCGTGCTGAGGAACACCCAGCGCCCGAAGCGCACGAGCTCCTTCGCGACGAGCGGATCCCAGCGCAGGCGGTTCACACGACCGGGCAGCGCGACGTGGCTGAGGATCATCTTCGCGAACTGGATCGCGAGGCCGCCCATCACGAGCGACCACACCGTCGGGCTGAGCCACGCCCACACGACCTTCACGACGAACCCCGCGACCTGCGAGCCGAGCTCGATCGCGGTGAGGCGACCGAGCACGAGCTCGCGGCTCGCGGTGTAGACCTTCGTCGAGGTGAAGCCGGTCGCGACCGCGGCGAGGCCGGCCACGGGGAGCACGTACACGAGCTCTTCGTGCCCCATCGCCATCGCGTAGGGCACGGCGCCGATGCAGACCGCGACCCAGAGCGTGAGCCCGCGGATCACCTGGATCGTCCACGCGACGTCGGTGAAGTCGGCGTCGGCGCCGCGCTTGTTCTGCACGATCGCCGGGCCGAGCCCGAGATCGCTCAGCAGCTCGAAGCCGATGACGAGTGGATTGACCAGCTCCATCAAGCCGCGGACCGCGGGCACGATGAAGTAGGAGATCAGCGGGTTCGAGATCAGCGCGAGCAAGCGCCCGCCGCCGTACCCGAGCACCGACAAGATCGCACCGCGGCGGGCACGTTGCCCGAGATCGGATCCCTCGGACGACGGCGTTTCGTTCGGAGCAGGTTCGTTCATTCGGACGCGCGACGCGTGCGCGCGGAAGGCGCGGCCGCACGTGGCTACGTACATGAGCACGCGTTCCCTGCACGCGAGCCCGTGTCGCGCGACGCGTCGTGCTCATGTGCCCGCGCGATGCGCGGAATCGTCGTGGGGATCGCCGCGATCGCGATCGCGGCCTGCAGTCATCGCGATCCATCGCCGCGGCCGCGTGCGCCGGTCGCCGTCCGTGAAGAGCGCGTGACGCCGCGCGACCACGCACCGCCGCCGGTGCACGCCGACACACCCGCACCGGCGCGCCGCGAGCTCGGACCGCTGCCGAGCGAGCTCGCCGCGCTGCGATGGCCCGAGCCGCCGCGCATCACGCGCACCGTCGGCGCACACGACGCGGCGTCGCTCCAGCGCGCCGTCGACGCGCCGGGCACGTGCGTGCGCGTCCACGGATCGATCCCGGACGCGATCGTGGTGCACGCGAGCGACGTCGAGATCCTGATGGACGACGGCGCGCGGCTCGGTCGCATCACGGTCGTGCCGGGCACGCAGCGCGTGCACCTGTCGGGCGGGACGATCGACGGCATCGAGCTCTCACCGCCGGCGCGGTGGGACCCCGAGCCGACGTACGACGAGGCGCTGATGATCAGCGACGTCCTCGTCGATCACGTGCGCGCCGAGGCGAGCGACAGCGCGTTCGTGATCCGCGGGCGTCGCGTGGCCATCGTCGACAGCGACGTGCGCGCCGAGCGCTACTCGCTCTGGGCGGGAGACACCGGCCCGCTCGACGGGGCGGATCTGATCGTCGCCGGCAACACGTTCCGCTCGGCGGGCCCGGAGGCGACGCTGCGCATCCACGACGTCGTGCGCAGCGTGGTCGTCGACAACGTGCTCTCGAACGGGCGCAAGCACGACTATCGCGTGCACGGTCGCTCGGATCTCGCGTACGCCGCGCGCAACGTGCTGCTGCGCACCGGGATCATGATCGGCAATCAGCCGGGCGACGCCGTGGGCACCGTCGTGCTCGAGCGCAACACGCTCCACCTCGAGGAGCCGAGCATGTTGGAGATCGACGAGGGCGCGATCCGCCGGCTCGTGCTGCGCGACAACGTCGTCTACACCGATCGGTGGGACACGTTCTATCCGTACCCGCGCGTGCGCGAGGGTTGGATCGTCGAGCACAACGAGCGTCATCCGTTCCGTCCCTACGTCGCGGAGCGCTGAGACGAACGAACGATCCCGGCGACGAGTCGCCGGGATCGTTCGTTCCGCGTGACGTCGATCAGAGCTCGCCGGCGCAGCAGCTCGTCTCGAACGAGCAGTCCGCGGTCTCCTGCGTGCAGCGGGTCGCGTCGCGGCCGTCGAAGCAGTTGCAGCTGGTGCCGGTCGCGTTGGTCCGGCAGCTCACGGAGCGAGTGAGATCGTCGACGGTGAGCGACGTGATGCACGCGGTCACTTCGCCGCCCGGCGCGGGATCACCGGGATCGGTCGGATCGCCGGGATCCGCGGGGTCGCCGGGATCGCTCGGCTCGCCCGCGTCTCCGTCGTCCGGAGGCGGCGGCTCGCCGACGCCCGCGTCGTCCTCGCGGTCGTCCGGACGGAGCTGCGACTCGATGCACGAGCGCAGCTGATCGCGGCAGAGATCGACCTCTTCGGACGAGCTCGCGCCGCGCACGCACGCGATGAACGGCCGGATGCAGCCGCGAACGCGCAGCTCGTCCGAGGTCGTCTCGAGATCGCTCGGTGCGCTCTGACAGCCCGCGAGGACTGCAAAGGCACTGACCGCGAGCGTGGTGGTGAATCGTCCAAAGGAAATCCGCATCGTCATCGTCCTCCCGGGCCGCGGCCTTCAGCAACGCGTGTACCGAGGTCGATCACGGGTCGGAGCAGCGCACGCTCCACCTGGCGCATCGCCGGCGTGCGATCGCAGGAGCGCCGAGGAACGTATGCGTTTCGCGCACTGCGAAGCGGCGCTCGACGCGCTCCTTCGCGCGAGGTGGGGTCGACCGTCGCCGTCGATGCGCGCGCGGAGTGCGCTCACCGAGAGCGCGCCGCGCTCTCCGCAACCGACTCCACGACTGCCTCGAAGAGTGTCAGTCCGACTGCGGATCGGGTCTCGCGAGCGACGCTATCGAGCGCGACAGTCGCGGCGCGTCCGACGCCGCGCGCCGGACGATCGCCGCGTCCCGAGCCTCACGGGACCATGATCACCTTGCCGACGTTCTTGCCGTGCTCGATGCGCGCGAAGGCGTCGGCGGCCTTCTCGAACGGATGCACCGAGTCGAGGTGCGGCTTCACGATGCCGCGCTCGTAGAGCCGCACCAGCTCGTCCATCTCGGGGCGGAGCATGTCGAGGCGATGCCAGAGGTGCCCGACGTTGAGCCCGGCGACGCCCTTGTTGTCGCCCATCATCTTCATCGGATCGAACTTCGGGATCTGCAGCACCTGCCCGAGCGCGTGCAGCAATCGACGCTTGCCCGGGACCTGCACGTTGGCCATCCCGAAGCACACCATCATCCCCGACTCGTTCAGCAGCGAATAGCCCTTCTTCCAGTCGGGCCCGCCGAGCGGATCGAACACGTAGTCGACGCCGCGCCCGCCCTGGATCCGTCGCACTTCCTCGACGTAGTCCTTGGTGCGGTAGTCGATCGGATGCTGGCACCCGTGGCTCCGCGCGTAGTCGTGCTTGCTCGCCGAGCACGTGCCGAAGGTGGTCAGTCCGTCGACGGTGCGACAGAGCTGCATCGCCGCAGTGCCGACTCCGCCGGCGACCATGTGCACGAGCACCGAGTCCCCGCTGCGCACCCGCGAGATGCGGAAGAGCATGTGATAGGCGGTCAGGTAGTTGACCGGGATCGCCGCGCCCTCTTCGAAGCTCATCGACTCCGGCATCGGCACGGCCTGGATCTCGGGCACGCACACGACGTCGGCGTGCGCGCCGAAGCGCTTCATGAAGACCACGCGTTGACCCACGCGCAGCGACGTCACGCCCGGCCCGAGCGCGTCGACGACGCCCGCCCCTTCGTAGCCGACCACGCAGGGTGGCTTCGGCGCGTCTGGATAGAGCCCCTGTCGCGCCGTGACCTCCGCGAAGTTGAGCCCCACCGCTTTCGCGCGGACGCGCACCTCGCCGGCCTGCGGCTCGGGGTCGGGCGTCTCGCGCACCTCGAGGACCTCCGGGCCCCCGTGCTTCCGGATCCACACCGCTCGCATGGAGGCCGGGACTACTGCGATGCTGACTGCACCGCAAGACGGGTTCATCCTTCTTCATCGAGGCCGCACCGATGCGAAATCATCGCGACAAGCAGCTCGATCGCACGCCCGATGCGCGCGACGGGCTCACCCGCATCGAGCGCGTCGTGCTCTGGCAGATCGCCGAGCTGCAGAAGGAGCGCGGCGGCCGAGACGTGCCCACGGCGATGCTCTACGGGCGCGTGGTCGAGCACGTCGACATCTCGGTCGACGAGCTCCAGCGCACACTGCAGCGCCTCGGAACGCTGAGGACGAAGTGAGCGCGAACGACGACGCGCTGGTGCGCGAGTGTCTGCGCGTCTATCGACGCTATGCCGTCGAGATCGTCGAGACGCTCGACTTCTGTCCGTACGCCGCGCGCTGTCGCGAAGAAGGACGCACCCGCGAGGTCGTGGTGCTCGCGCGCGAGCTCGATCTGGAGCGCGCGCTCGCCGAGGTCGCGCCGCTCGCCGCGGACACGCACGTCGAGGTCGCGCTGATGATCTGGCCGCGCGTGCGGTGCACGCGGCTCGACCTCGCGCGCTTCGTCGAGCGACTGCGCAGCGCACACCAGGCCGCGCCCGGCGGGCTCGTGATGGCGATGGAGGGGTTCCACCCCGACGCCGACGCGGACGTGCGCGCGCCCGAGCGCCTCGTACCGTTCGTGCGGCGCACTCCCGATCCGACGATCCAGCTGGTGCGCCACGCAGTGCTCGATCGCGTGCGACGCGCGACGCCGTCGGGGACCGCGTTCTTCGATCCGTCGCGGATGAGCTTCGAGGAGCTCTTGCGCTCGCCCGCGCCGCGTCCGATCCACGAGCGCATCGCGGAGGCGAACCACGCGACGGTGCAGCGGCTCACGATCGAGCGCGTGCGCGCGTCGATGGACGACATCCTGCGCGACCGCGACGCGGCGTACGCCGCGCTCGGCGAGCCTCCGCGGTCGACGGGCGAACCGCCGGGCGTGTAACATCACAGCCTGGATGACGACCCGTCCCGGCATCGAGTCACCGGGAGACCGCGCCGAGGAGGATCGCGGACGGAGCGGTCTGCGCCGTCACGCGAGCACGCGCCCGCTCGTCGGGTCGCCCTCGCTCGCGCCGGGGACCGTCGTCGCCGAGCGCTATCGCGTGCACGCGCTGATCGGCCAGGGCGGCATGGGCCACGTGTACCGCGCCGAGCAGATCGCGGTGCGTCGCGAGGTCGCGCTCAAGGTCATCCACGCGCCCGAGGGCGCGACCGAGGCGCGACTGCGCTTCGAGCGCGAGGCGCTCGCGGCGTCGCGCATCACGAGCCCGCACGTCGTCACGATCCACGACTTCGGCCACGGCGAGCACGGGCTGCTCTACCTCGCGATGGAGCTGCTCTCGGGCGAGAGCCTCGCGCAGCGCATCCTCCGCGTCGGCGCGCTCTCGGTGCACGAGTCGGTCGCGATCGCGCTGCAGATCGCGCGCGCGCTGCAGGTCGCGCACGCCGCCGGCGTGGTCCATCGCGACCTCAAGCCCGACAACATCTTCCTCGTCGCCGACGACACCGGCGCCGGTCACGTGAAGGTGCTCGACTTCGGCATCGCTCGGATCACGAGCGGTGATCTCGGCCCGAGCGAAGCGCACCTCACGAGCACCGATCTCGTCGTCGGCACGCCGCTCTACATGAGCCCGGAGGCGTGCCGTCGCGGTCCGATCAGCCCGGCCGCGGATCTCTACTCGCTCGGCGTGATCCTCTTCGAGACGATCACGGGCAAGACGCCGTTCGACGACCGCGAGCCGGTGCTCGTGATGAGCCGGCACCTCGAGATGCGCCCGCCGCGCATGCGCGACCGTCGTCCGGATCTCGACATCCCCGAAGTGCTCGACGAGCTCGTCGATCGCCTGCTGCGCAAGCGCCCCGAGGAGCGTCCGAAGAGCGCGGCGGAGCTCGCGATGTCGCTGCGCGAGATCGCGGGCGGTCGCACGCGCGTGAGCGCGCCTCCGCCGAGCGCGGTGCCGATCCGCGTCGAGCCGACGGTGGTCGAGCATCCGTCGAAGGGCGTGCGCATCTCGTCCGCGGCCACGTCGTGGATCGTCGCGGGCGTGCTCGCGTCGTGCGCGCTGCTCGCGGTGATCGTGTACCTCGCGCGCGCGCCGGAGCCCGAGATGGTGGTCGCGACGCTTCCGCCCGCGCCGCCCGAGCCGCTGCGCGCGCCGCCCCCACCGCCACCGGTGCCCACGCCGACGACGGTCGACGTGCGGCTCGACGTCACGCCCGAGGACGCGATCGTGCTCGTCGACGGCGCGGCGATCGAAGGCCGCGTGATCACGCTGCCCCGCGACGGAGCGTTGCACGTCGTCGAGCTCCGCGCGGACGGTCACGAGCCGCGCGCGCTCGAGGTGCGCGGCGACGTCGATCGGGTGATCACGGTCGAGCTCGCGGTGCTTCCCGAGCCCTCGCGCCGCCCGCGCGCGACGTCGCCGACGACGCGCAGGCCCGCACGGCCGAGCGCGCCGCGCGTGCGCGATCCGCTCGTGCGGCAGTGGTGATTCGATTGACCACGCGAGAGCGTGCCGGATAGGGTCGCTCTCGTGAGGCCCAGAGGCGTCGCGCTGCACGTCCTCGCGACGGCGACGTTGGTGATCGCGTCGGCGCTCGCGATCGGTCGCGCGAGCGCGCAGCCGGTCGAGGCCTCGGAAGCGCGCGCGCTCTTCGAGGAGGGCGTCGCGCTCTCGGATCGCGGCGACTACGAGTCCGCGGTCGATCGCTTCCAGCGCTCGCTCGCGCTCGTCGAGCGACCGAGCACGCTCTTCAACCTCGGGGTCGCGCTGCGCGAGCTGCGGCGCGACGAAGAGGCGATCGCCGCGCTCGAGCGCTTCCTCGAGATCGCCGATGCGTCGTTCGACGAGGTGCCGCGCACTCAGGCGCGCGCGTGGATCGAGTCGATGCGACGCGCGCTCGCGGAGCGCGGCGGGACGCTGGTGCTGGAGATCGATCCGCCCGACGCGCACGTGCGCGTCGACGGCTTCGACGTGACCGGCGAGAGCCCGATCGTGCTCGACGTCGCGTCGGGCACGCACCGCGTCGAGGTGAGCGCGGACGGCGTGGGGAGCGAGACCTTCGACGTGGTGCTCGCGGCCGGTGGTCGCGAGACACGTCGCGTCGCGCTGGGCCCGCGCTCGTCCCCCGGGCTCGATCTCGGGGAGCCTCACCGGCTCGCGGCGATCGTGACGACGAGCGCCGCGGCCGTCGTGCTCGGCGGCGCGATCGCGGCGACGGTCGTGCGCGAGGATCAGGTCGCGCGGTATCACGGCGAGTCGTGCGCGCCGACGACGTGGGGCACGCGCCGCGACGCTTGCCCCGAGCTGCGCGCGGACATCGACGTGAGCACCGGCGCCGCGATCGCGACGTGGACCACGGCGGGCGTCCTCGCAGGCACGGCGGTGATCCTGTGGCTGCTCGCGCCTGCAGTGTCGTCCGAAGCGCCGCCCGTCGCCGCGCTGTGCGCGCCCTCGTTCTCGACTTCGGAGATCACGATCACGTGCGCCGGTCGTCTCTGATCTTCGCGCTCGCGATGCTCGCGTGCACCACGCCGCGCGACGCGGATCGCCGTGACGGCTCGGTCGCGCTGATCGAGCACTGCACCGCGCAGGGCGCGGGCGCGACCGGCTTCGACGACGATCTCGACGGCGCGATCGACGAGGGCTGTGCGCTGGCCGTGGGCACGCCGATCCCGCTCTCCGAGGTGCACCGCACGGCCTCGCCGTTGCTCTCGCCGTGGCTCAGCCCCGACAAGCTGCGCCTCTACCTCGTGAGGTCCGACACCGGCGAGATCGTCGTCGCGCATCGGCGCAGCCGCGACTCGCGCTTCGGCGCGCCGGTGCTCGTCGCGCGATGGACCGACGTGCCGGTGGTCGCGGCGACGCTCGGCAGCGACGAGCTCGAGGTGATCGTCTCGACGCCGACCGCCGCGCTCGCGCGCGCGAGGCGCGCCTCGCGCGACGACGCGTTCGGTCCGCTCGAGCCGATCACGCTCACGGTCGCGCCGCCGCATCATCATCCGTCGATCTCGCGCGACGGTCGCGAGCTCTTCTTCGTCACCGGCGACGCGAGCGGGCTCTTCGTCGTGCAGCGCGCCGTGCGCAGCGCGCGCGGCGAGCCCTTCGGTCCCGCGGAGCTCGCGCTCGTCAGCGACGGCACGACGAACCAGCTCACGCCCTCGCTCTCCGACGACGGCCGCACGCTCTTCGTGTCGATGAACGGCGCGCTCGCGAGCGCGGATCGCCTCGCGAGCGGCACGTTCGCCGCGCCGGTGCTGCTCGGCGTGCTCGGCATCTTCCCTCACGTCGACGTGCGCACCCGCGAGCTGTTCTTCGTCACGCAGGGCGCGCAGTGGTCGCCGGTTCCCTCGGCGACCGTGTGGCGCGCGCCGATCTGTCGCGACGGTGCGTGCGCGCCGCGGACCATCGAGTGCGAGGGCGGCGCGCCGAGCCCCGACGGACAGCACTGCTACGTCGCGATCCGCACGCCGCTCTCGTGGGACGACGCGCGCGCCGACTGCGAAGCGCGCGGCGCGCACCTCGTGACGCTCGCCTCGGCCGACGAGGCCGCCGTCGCGATCTATCTGCAGGCGGGCGCGGTGCAGTGGACCGGAGGCTTCGACGCGCGCGAGGACGTGCCGGAGTGCAACCTCTCCGTCGCGCCGGCCGAAGGGTGCGCGTTCGCGTGGGTCGACGACGAGCCGTGGCTCCATGCGCCGTGGGCGATCGGTGAGCCCTCGAACACCGATGCGCTCGCGGTCGGCGCCGCGAACTGCGCCGCGCTCGGCGCCGACGGGACGATCGACGATCGCACGTGCGACACCGCGCTGCCCTTCGTGTGCGAGAGCGAGCGCGCGATCTCGTGGTGAGGGATCCGCGGCTCGTGTGCGCGTGACACACGACGCGAGCGCGTGTACCAGTCGCCGCCGTGAGGATTCGTCGGACGTGGATCGCGCTCGCGATGGCCGCGAGCATCGGGTGCGGAGAGAGCTCGCGCGACAGCGAGAGCGAGAGCGAGCAGGACGAGGCGCCGATCTGGATCGTCGCGCCGCATCCCGACGACGAAGCGCTCATGGCCGCGCACCTCATCGCGCGCGACGCGTCGCGCACGTTCGTGCACCTGATGACGAACGGCGATCTCGGATGCGAGCGCGACGGATGGCAGCGACAGCGCGAGACGCTCGCGGCGATGCGCGTGCTCGGTGTCGCGCCGGAGCGCGTCCGCTTCCTCTCGTACCCCGACGGATTCCTCGACGCGCTCGGCGTGGTCCCGCTCCCGCCGCGCGAGCGACGTCTGGAGGACGGCACGTGCGGCACCGGCGCGACGACCTACGCGCACGACGTGCACACCGCGCTCGAGGGCCGCCCCGGCGTGTACGTCGCGGAGAACGCGATCGGCGATCTCGCGACGCTCCTCGCGCGCGATCGCCCGAGCGACGTCTACGTCTCGCACCCGTTCGACGATCACCCCGATCACGCGACGACCTACGTCCTGCTCCGGCGCGCGATCGAGCGCGCGATGATCGACGCACCACCGCGCGTGCACCGCGCGCTCGTGCACGCCGGCGGTTGCTGGCCCAACGGCAGCGAGCCTCACGAGCCCTGCGGCCCTGCGGGCGAGTCGCGCGGCGCGCCCTACCCGCCGCTGCCCGGAACGCTCGCGCGCTACGTGCCGAGCGAGCGCATCCCGGTGCCCGACGGCGGCGCGCTCGCGCGACGCGCGATCGCCGAGTACCGCTCGCAGCTCCACGTCGACGTCGAGCACGACTGGCTCGGCGACTTCGCGCGCGGCGAGTCGATCTTCTGGGTCGAGTCGCTCGTGCGCGATCCGATGCACCCCGAGCGGCTCGTGCGCGAGCCCGCGGAGGGCGCGTCACCGCAGCGCGTGTCGTTCGACGCGCGCGTCGCGGCGGACGCCACCGCGACGGTGCGCCTCTCGTCGGGCCACGACGACGATGCGAGCTACACGCTCGAGATTGTCGGCGACCGCGAAGTCGCGGTGCGGTCCGGCGAGCGCGTGCTGCGACGCGTGCACATCCCCGACGATGCCGCACGGCACGCGGAGCACCGATGGGAGCTGCGCATCGATCCGCGTCCCGACGAGGGCCACGTGGTCGAGCTCGAGCTGCGTCGTGAAGGCGCGCTGCTCGCCGTCGTGATCGGCCCCGCGCCGTTCCGCCCGATCACCGGCACGCTCGCGCGCGGCGAGGTCGAGGGCGTCGCGATCGTGTCGGAGCCGCGCTGAGCACACACCTCGGCCGACCTGAACGTCGATCCCGTTCGCGACGTGCGATGGGCCCGCGGCGCGGCGGCCATGCACCACCGTGTCGCTGCGCGACGGCCAGCACAGTGGCCTCCTCCGACGCCGGATGCGGCCATCCGACACCAGCCAGCGCACGCCGAGCACGACCCCGTGGCGCGCCCGCGCATCACGGAACCCCGTGAAAACACGAGGAACTACAAACACTCACCGGTGCCCGGCGCAGCGCGCACGGTGTTTGCTCCGGAGCGCGTCGCGACGTGGGGGAGCGAGGATGCCGGAAGGACGCCCACGTCCGAGCGACCATCGACGATGCCCGAAGGAATCGGCGAGCAGAAACTAGCGAATGAGATGATCGGCGCGCCGTCCAACGCCGCACCTTCGAA
Source organism: Sandaracinus amylolyticus (assembly GCF_000737325.1). NCBI lineage: Bacteria > Pseudomonadati > Myxococcota > Polyangiales > Sandaracinaceae > Sandaracinus > Sandaracinus amylolyticus. The sequence continues at coordinate 2,128,569 of NZ_CP011125.1, read as the reverse complement.
CCGACCCGCCGAGCCTTCGCCTGAAGAGCGGCGCACCCCCAGCGCCCGCGCTACAACCCCGCGCCGCGTGTGACCCACGTGAGCCGGTCCGACGGAGACAGGATGCCCTCGAAGAGGAATACGCTCGCGGAGCGAGCTCGTCCGCGTGCCTCGAGCCCAGGCCTCGCAGTGATCAGCAGCCAGGAGCTCGAAGAGATCGAGATGAGCGACGGCCCCGCGGCGAACGACGAGCTCGAGGCGTACGACGACGCCGAGCTCGATCTCGGTGCGCGTGAGCACGCCGAGCTCAGCGCGCGCGGATCGCACATGCGGCGCGTGCGTCGTCGCAAGTCGCGCCCCGCCGAGAGCGCGGTCGCGCCGCGCGGTGCGAGCCAGACGGGCAGTGCGAGCCAGGCCGAGAGCATCGCGTCGGACGCGGCGCTCACGAACGGACAGCTGACGTGGCGCCTCGGTGTCGCCGTCGCGGTGATCGCGGCGTTCGTCGCCGTCCTCGCGCACGGTGCGGCCTCGGTGCTGCTCGCGCCTGGCGCGTCGGCGCTGGCGATCGTGCTCACCGTGTCGGGCGCGGTGGCGACCTGGTACTTCGCGATGACCGTGTGGCACGCGCTGCGGTACCGCGCGACGCCGTCGTTCTCGGACGCGGCGCTGCCGCGCCTCACCGTGATCGTGCCCGCGTACAACGAGGGCGCGGCGGTGCGTGTGGCGCTCGAGTCGGCGCTCGCGAACGACTACCCCGCGGACAAGCTGCAGATCATCGCGATCGACGACGGGTCGAAGGACGACACGTGGTCGCACATCGAGGCGGTCGCGGCGGCGCACCCGGGCCGCGTGCTCGCGATCAAGCAGCCGAAGAACGCGGGCAAGCGCGAGGCGCTCGTCACCGGCTTCGCGCGCGCCGACGGCGATCTCGTCGTCACCGTCGACTCGGACTCGAAGCTCGAGCGCACGGCGCTGCGCGCGATCGTGGCGCCGATGATGGCGGACCCCGAGGTCGCGGCGGTCGCGGGCCGCGTGCTCGTGCTGAACCGCGAGGACAACCTGCTGACGCGCCTGCTCTCGGCGCGCTTCTTCATCACGTTCGATCTCGCGCGCGCCGCGCAGTCGGCGTACGGCGCGGTGCTCTGCACGCCGGGCGCGCTCAGCGCGTACCGCATGGACGCCGTGCGCAAGGTCGTGGAGCGCTGGTCGGCGCAGACCTTCATGGGTCAGCCGTGCACCATCGCGGAGGATCGCGCGCTCACCACGTGGCTGCTGCGCGAGGGCTATCGCTCGGTCTACCAGCGCACCGCGGTGGTCGAGACGATCATGCCGACGGACCTCAAGCGCATGGCGCGCATGCTGATCCGCTGGGAGCGCGGCAACATCCGCGAGGACATCGTGATGCTGCCGGTGCTCGCGACGCGCTGGCGCTCGCGCGACCAGTGGTGGCCGACGTTCGAGATCGTGTTCGAGCTGGTGCAGTACCCGCTCGCGTACATCGGCCTCACGCTGCTCGCGGCGCGCGTGATCGCGCAGCCCGAGGCGCTGCTGACGATCGCCGGCGTCGTGCTGCTCGGCGCGGTCGTGCAGACGCTCTACACGCTCCGCAGCCGTCGTGGCGCGGACTTCTTCTTCGGCGTGGGCTACGCGCTCTTCGCGTTCGTCGGCTTGTGGTGGGTCTTCCCGTACTCGCTCGTGACGGTGCGCGACGGCCGCTGGCTGACGCGCTGAGACGTTCCTCGATCTCGTGCTCGTACCCGTCGCCTTCGGCGCCCTGACGCTCGCGGCCGCGCTCCTCGCGGCCCGGCTCGCGCCGGAGGCGACGCGGCTTTCGAGGGCCTGCGCGACCGCGGTGCTCACGTACGCGCTGGCGATCGGCGTGGTGTACGTGCTCGGTGCGGTCGGAGCGATCACCACGGGCGCGTGGGTCGCGGCGACGCTCGTGTGCGCGCTCGCGGCGGTGATGATCGGTGGGCCCGCGGCGTGGGCCGTGCTGTGGAGCGACGGCATCGCGATCCGCGACGGGCTGCGCGCGATGCGCGGCGCGGGGCGCGATGCGATCCCGGCGTGGGGCGCGATGGTCGCGGCGTTGATCGGGGTCTCCCTCGCCGCGCTCTCGACGTATCTGCTCGCGCCGTGGGCGTGGGACTCGCTCGGCTATCACCTGCCGATCGTCCACGACGCGCTGCAGACCGGGACGCTGCGGCGCGTGCCGACGAGCGTGGTCTACGTGAACGTGTACCCGCGCCTCGTCGACGTGTTCTTCATCGCGTGGCGGCTCTCGCTCGCGGACGACACGTGGATCGAGCTCGGGCAGCTGCCGATCGCGCTCGGCGGCGTGGTCGGCATCGCGGCGCTCGCCGAGCGCGTGGGGGTGCCCGCGTGGCGAGGCCTCGCGCTGGGCTGCCTCTGGCTCGCGGTGCCCGTGACGATGCTCGAGCTCGCCGCGGCGTACGTCGACGTCGCGGTCGGCGCGCTCGGCCTGCTCGCGTTCGCGCTCGCGACGCTGCCGCCGCGCCGCGGGACGGTCGTCGTCGCGGGGATCGCGATCGGGCTCATGCTCGGGAGCAAGCCGTCCGCGCCGCCGATCGCGGCGATCGCGATGATGGCGCTGCTCGTGACGGGCGCGCGCAGCCGGCAGCAGCTCGGTGTCGCGATGGCGGGCTGCGCGATCGCGCTGGCGATCGGCGCGGGCAAGTTCGTCGAGAACGTCGTCGAGTGGCACAACCCGATCTGGCCTGCGCACGTCGAGGTCGCGGGGCACGCGCTGCTGCCCGGCAAGGCGAGCACGTCGGAGCTCGCGCTCGTGGGAATGCGTGAGCCCTACCTCTCGATGAGCTGGGCCGAGCGCGTGCTCGCGTCGTGGACCGCGTGGCCCGACGTGTGGGTCTACGACATGCGCATCGGCGGCTTCGGGCCGCTCTTCACGCTGCTTCTGCTGCCGCTCGCGATCGCGGTGCCGATCGGCGCGCTGCGATCGACGCGGCTGCGCGCGGTGGCGCGGAGCGTCGGCGTGCCTGCGCTCCTGCTCGCGATGGCGACGCTGATCAGCCCGGGCGCGTTCTGGGCGCGCTACACGCTCGCGATCCCCGGCGCGATGCTCGCGCTCGCGATCGCGGTGGCGCACGTGCTGCCGCGGCGATGGGGTCGCGTCGCGGAGGGCGCGGCGGTCGCGCTCGCGCTGCTCGGGATCGCGCTCTCGTGGCGCGGATTCACCGAGGACACCGCGCCGAGCTTGTTCGCGCTGATGTCGCGCCCGGCCGAAGAGCGGCACGCGGCGCAGGCCGTCGACGCACAGGAGCGCGACTGGCAGCAGGCGCGCGCGCTGGTGCGGCCCGGCGAGGCGTTCGGGTACGACCCGAGCTTCAACCTGCCGGGGCGCTTGTGGCGAAGCGACGGACGTGGGCGCGTCGTGTACCTCGAGCGCACCACGCCGAGCGTGGACGAGCTGCTGGCGTGGTGCGCGGAGCATCGCGTGCGCGTGATGGTGCTGGGCGAGGGCCCGACCGGCGCGGCCGACACCGCCCGTGCGCATCCGGATCGCTTCCGCGAGCTCTTCCGCTCGCGGTATCCGCAGTGGCAGCCCTCGGCGGTGTTCGAGATCCTCGACGCGTCACCGTGAAGGCTCGTCTGGGCCGACCGAGCCCTGCCGATGCGCGATCGTCTCGACGACGAGCAGCGCTGCGAGCGGCAGCACCTGCATCCACCAGCGGTTCGCGAGCGTGCCGCCGAGCGCGAACGCGGTGAGGCGCTCGCCGCCGACGAGCAGCGCGACGAAGAGCGCGGAGATCTGCGCGACGAAGGCGATCGCGAGCGCGCTCGCGCGTGGCGAGACGAGACGCGACGCCATCGCCGCGCCGATCGCGATCGGCCACGCGAGCCCCCACGAGCGCACGTCGCACATCGCACGCGCGAGCTCGAGCGCGAGCGCTCCCGCCTGTGAGAGCCCTGCGCCCTCGAGCGCGTGATCGCGGTTCGCGACGCCGTGCGTGACGAGCAGGACGCGCCAGCCGAGGGTCGCGACGAGCGCGGCCGCGATCACCAGCGCGGAATCGCGCGCCGCGTCGCGGCGACGATCGCGCGACGCGACGACGTGCGCCGAGGCGATCGCGAGCGCGTGCACCACGCCCTCGTCCTTGCAGCCGGCGAGCAGGAACGCAGCGATCATCGCCGCGCAGGTCGCCCATCGCTCGGCGCGCGCGAGGCCCGCGGCGATCGCCAGCGCGAGCAGCCCGATCGGCAGATCGAGGTACGCGCTGCGCGCGTGCACCCACACGAGCGGCACCAGCACGATCGCGAGCGCCCACGCGACGCGACGATCGGCGCGCATCGTCGAGAGCGCGAGCGCGAGGCAGAGCAGGAGCAGCGTCGCCGCGCCGGCGATCATCGAGGGCACGTCGTCGCGACCCATCGCGAACGCGATCTCGGCGAGCGAGCCCACGATCGGATAGCCGCGCGGGATGAGATCGGCGGCGGGATCGAGCGCCGCTTGACGCAGCGCGAGCGCGCCCATCCGCACCTTCGCGAGCCACACGTGCTCGTCCCAGTAGAGCGGCACCGGCGCGCGCGATGCGACGATCGCCGCCGCCGCGCCGAGCACCACCAGCCCGGCGCGCGCGGGCTCCGCCGGCGCGCCCGGCGCATCGGCGCGCGCCCACCGACGCTCGACGAGCACGAGCGCCCCGAGCGCGAGCGCGATCAGCGGATGCACGATCGCGGCGAGGACCAAGCTCGCGCCGGTCGCGATCCGGATCGCCCACCCGAGCGCGCCTGCACGATCGAGCTCCCATCGCAGCGCGCGATCGATCGCCCATCCCAGCGCGGCCGCGCCGAGGAGCGCGGGGATCGAGACCCACAGCGGGACGATCATCGCGACGGCCCACACACGAGCCGATCGCCCTGCTCCTCGCAGCGCGCGTCGAGCGCGCCCGCGCGCAGCACGATCGTGGCGGGCGCATCGCAGCGCAGCCCCGCGAGCGCGAGCCGCACCGCGGGCAAGCACTCGTCGCACGCATCGTCCTCCACGTGCGCGCAGCCGTGACGCAGCGCGAACGCGCGCATCCGATCGTGCAGCGCCGTCGAGGCGCGCGCGGTGTCGCGCACCGAGGTCGGCCGATCTCCGCGCAGCGCGAGCAGCGCGTACGCGCCGGGCATCGCGCCGATCAGCGCGATCGCGACCACACCCGCGCGGCGGGCCGCGCTCGAGACCCGACGCGTGACGAGCCACGCCGCGATCCCGATCGCGACGACGAGCACGAGCGCGACGTGCGCGACGTGGCCCGTGCCGGCCCCGAGCCGGGCCTCGCCGCACGCCCCGTTCGCGCCGTCGAGCAGCAGCGCCGCCGGCGTGTCGAGACAGGTCTCGTCGAGCTCGTGCATGGTCGGGCGGCGGAGACTACCGCCGCGGCGCGATCACGCACGCCTCCCGCATGCTCCACGTCCAGACGTCTGCGCACGCGCGTCCAGACGTCTGCACATGCGCGAGCCTCACTCGGCGGCGACGTCCTCGGGCTCGACGCGATCGAAGCGCACCAGCCCGCCCGCGCCGCGCGCCACGATGCGATCCCCGCGCCGCACGCCGCCCGAGAGCACCAGCGACGCGAGCGGCGCTTCCACGAGGCGTCCCACCGTGCGCCGCATCGGACGCGCACCGAGCGCGGGGTCGAAGCCGCCACCCGCGACCAGCGCAGCGATCGCGCTCTCGTCGATCACGAGCTCGATCGCGTGCTCGTTGCGCATGACGTCGATCACGCCGCGCAGCATGCGGTGCGCGATCTCCGCGACGTCGTCCTGCCCGAGCGGCGCGAAGAAGAGCGGCTCGTCGATGCGGTTCCACAGCTCGGGCGGCATCGCGCGACGCGCGGCGCCCATCGCGCGATCCGCCGCGCTCGAGGTGGTCCTCGCCTCGCCACCGCCGAACCCGATCGCGCGCGGCGCGCTGCTCGCGCTCTCCGACGCGCCGAGGTTCGACGTCATCACGATCACGGTGTTCGTGAAGTCGAAGGTGCGCCCGCGTCCGTCGGTGAGACGTCCTTCGTCGAGCAGCGGCAGCAGCGCGAGCAGCACGTCCGGGTGCGCCTTCTCGATCTCGTCGAGCAGCACGAGCTGGTACGGACGACGGCGCACGCTCTCCGTGAGCTGTCCTCCCTCGTCGTGCCCGACGTAGCCCGGCGGCGCGCCGAAGAGACGCGCGACGCTGTGCGGCTCGCCGTACTCGCTCATGTCGAAGCGCGACATCCCGCCGGACCCGAACATCAGCTCCGCGATCGCCTTCGCGGTCTCGGTCTTGCCGACGCCGGTCGGGCCGAGCAGCAGGAACGTGCCGAGCGGACGCCGACCGCGGAACCCCGCGGCGCCCTTGCGCAGCGCGTCCGCGACACGCGCGAGCGGCCCGCGCTGACCGACGACGCGCGACGCGAGGTGCGACTCGAGCGCGAGCAGTCGATCCGCATCGCGCACCAGCAAGCGCTCGAGCGGCACGTGCGCCTCGTCCGCGATCACCTTCGCGACCGCCTCGACGTCGACGATCGACCCACCGGCACGGCGCACGCGCGCCGCCGCGAGATCGAGCGCGCCGAGCGCCTTGTCCGGCAGGTGTCGCTCGGGGAGGAAGCGCACCGAGAGCTCGACCGCCGCGCGGATCGCCGCGGGGTCGTACGCGACCGCGTGGTGGATCTCGTAGCGCGGCGCGAGGTCGCGCAGGATGCGGATCGCGGCCTCGGGATCGGGCGCGTCGACGTCGATGCGCGTGAAGCGACGCGCGAGCGCGGGGTCGCGCTCGAGGTGCTTCTTGTGCTCGGCGTCGGTGGTCGCGCCGATGCAAGGCAGCTCGCCGCGCGCGAGCGCGCTCTTCAGCTCGCTCGCGAGATCGTCGGGACCTTCGCCGCCGGCGATCGCGTGGATCTCGTCGAGGAAGAGCAGGACGCGCCCTTCGCTCTTCGCGACCTCTTCGCGCAGCTTGCGCAGCTTGTCGGCGAGCGCGCCGCGCACGCCGGTGCCCGAGACCAGCGACCCCGCGCTGATCTCGATCAGCACCTTGCCCTCGAGGCCCGGCAGCGGCGCGCCCGGCCTCGCCATGGCGAGCGCGAGCCCCTCCACGATCGCCGTCTTGCCCACACCCGGCGGCCCGATGAGCAGCGGGTTGTTCGCGCGACGACGCCCGAGCACGTCGAGCAGTGCGTCGATCTCCTTCTCGCGACCGAAGACCGGATCGATCGCGCCGGACGCGGCGAGGGCTGTGAGGTTGCGACCGATCGCCGAGAGGATCGGGAAGCGCTCCCGATCGAGCTCGTGCGGCGAGGTGTTCGCGGCGGGCTCGTTCGCGATCGCGCGCGGCGCCTCGGGCGGCGTGGTCGCGCGCGGCCCGACACGTCGGTTGGCGGGCCGTGCCGTGCTGCTCGAGGGAGGCGCGACCGACGCGCGCGTGCGCGGCACCGGCGGAACGATCGGCGCCGGGCGCGGTCGCGCCGGACGCACGTCCTCGTCGGCACGGCTCGTCGCATCGGCACGCACGATCTCGGCGCGCGGCGCTTCGACGCGGCGCGCCGGGCGCGAGGGCTCGCTCGGCGCGATCGGAGCGATCGGAGCGATCGTCGCGACGAGCGCGTCCTCGACGCTCTCGCGCACCCGCGCGGTGTTCGCGCCCGTGTGCTCGAGGCATCGATACGCCATCGAGCGCGGCTCGCGAAGCATCGCGAGAAGGAGGTGCAGCGGACGCACGTGCGCCGCATGGGTGCGCGCCGCGAGCGCCGCCGCGCGCTCGATCGCGACCTCGAGCGCGCTCCCCGGCTCGTCGTCCGCGACCTTCAGCGCCGACACGAGATCCTGCTCGCGGACGTGATGCGCCGAGAGCACCCGCTGGGACTCGGGATCGTTCTGCAGGATCGTGAGCAGCACGTGCGCCGTGCTGGCCGGCTGCTGTCGCGCGCGCGCCGTGCGCCGCGCCACGCCGATGAGTCCTTCGAGCGCTCCCGCGTGCGTCATCCGGCGGTTCCTCCGTGTGGGACCGCGGATCGCATGGACGCTGCGCGCCCGTCCAGTTTTCGTCAGGCGCGCACCTCGCGGATGCGCGCGAGTGCGTCGGTGTCGGCGTGAATCGCGCGCTGCTCGCTGCCGTCGGGAGCCTCACGCCGCCGCGGATGACTGGCGATGCACGCGTCTGCTAGCCTCGCGGGCCGTGACGAGAAGGAGCCCTCGATGACGTCTCGGAAGCCGCGCGCCTACGCCCTTTTCGCGCTCGCATCACTGTCGGCGGTCACGTTCGCGCTCGCGGGCGCGGTGCTGCCGAGCAGCGCGGTCCCGCACGCGGAGGCGCAGCGCCTGCGCGCGACGGTGTACGTCACCCAGGCCGCGATCCCGCGCGGCCTGACCGAGAAGGCGCTCGTCGGGTTCGCGCGCGGTCACCAGGCGCGCGCGATGAACGAGAGCAGCGAGGCCGAGATCGAGCAGCGCCACTGGCTCGCGAACATGGTCGTGCAGTTCAACGCACCGCCGGGCGACCTCGAGTACCACGCGCTCTTCTACAACGTGACGGACGGCGCGCGGAACTTCGTCGACGACATGGCGATCTACCTCAACGGCCGCGATCAGCGGACGTACGTGCAGCGCCTGAATCTGCAGCGCCCGCGCTTCCAGCCCAACAAGCGCTACGAGCTCGTGATCACGGTGCGACGCGCCGAGGTGGGCAACACGCGCTTCGAGACGCGTGGTGAGGAGCCGCGCCGCTCGGGTCAGGTCGACTTCAGCGTCGAAGACACGCGCGTCAGGGAGTGAGCCCCGGCGATCTCGCCTCTCGTGACGGACGCCCCACGGCGTCCGTCGTCGTTTCCGGAGCCCCGACGTCATGAGCGAAGAGCGAGACATCCAGAGCCTCCTCGGCGACGCACGCGCGGGGAAGTGGCAGCCGATCGTCCTGCTCGTCGGCTCCGAGCGCTTCCTCGCAGAGCGCGCGGCGAAGCTGCTCAAGAAGGCGGTCGTCGGAGACGGGCCGAGCGGCTTCAACGACGATCTCTTCCACGGCGCGCAGGTCGTCGCGTCGCGCGTCGTCGGCACGGCGAAGACGCTGCCGATGATGGCGAAGGCGCGCTACGTGCTGATCCGCGACGCCGAGGACGTGCCGGCCGCGGAGCTCGACGCGCTCGCGGCGTACGTCGCGGCGCCTTCGCCGAGCACGTGCCTGGTGATGATCGCCGAGAAGATCGACGGGCGCAGCAAGCTCTCGAAGGCGGCGAAGAGCGCGGGCGCGTGGATCGAGTGCGAGCCGCTGAAGGGCCCGCTGCTCGAGCGCTTCGTGCTCGGCGAGGCGAAGCGACGCGGGCACACGATCTCGCCCGACGCGGGACAAGCGCTGCTCGACGCGCTCGGCAACGATCTCGCGGCGATCGACGACGCCGTCGAGCGGCTCTCGCTGTACGTCGGCAAGGGCGCTCCGATCGATCTCGCGGCCGTCGAGGCCTCGATCGTGCGCATCCGCGTGGACTCGATCTGGACGGTCGTCGACGCCGTCGCGGCGCGGAAGAGCGCGGTCGCGCTGGAAGCGGTCGGCTCGTTGCTCGCGGATCGCGAGCCGCCGCTGCGCATCCTCGCGATGGTCGCGCGCCAGCTCCGGATGGTCGCGAAGGCGAAGCAGGCGCTCGCGGATGGCCTCCGTGGGCCCGAGATGGCGCGCTTCGCAGGGGCGCTGCCGTTCAAGGCGCGCGATCTCGAGGCGGCCGCGCGCAAGTTCGACGACGACGCGCTTCGCGCTGCGTTCCGCGCGCTCGCCGAGGCGGACCTCGCGCTCAAGGGCAGCAAGCGCCCGCCCGAGGTCGTGATGGAAGAGGTGATCCTCGCGCTGTGCTCGGGGCGCGATCTGCCGCTCGTCTCGGAGTGGCAGTTCCGGGTCTAGTCCGCCTTCGGATCCTGGAGCAGCACGTACGGCTGCACGACCACGCTGATCCAGGTGCGACCCTCGTCGCCCGGCCACTTCTCGAGCTCGTCCGCGGTGGGCCGACGCAGATCGCCGCTGTGGATCCAGTGCTCCACGCTCGCGCGATCGTCGGTCGCGATCGCGACGCCGCACGTCACGAGATCGATCGAGGGCGCGACGACGAACACGGCGCCGCGCTTGAGGTGCGCGGCGAGGTCGCTGTAGAGGACCGGACCGCGGTGGGCCTCGAGACGCTCGCGGAGATCGTCGGATGCCATCGGAAGCACGCTGTTCCCGCGCAGTCGGAGGCGCAAGCCGGGTCGACGGAACGCCGACGGCCGCGTCCCCGTGGCTTGGGGCGCGGCCGTTCGCTGCGGTCTCGCGAGGCCAGCTCGCGAGGACCGGCTCACGCCATCTTCTGGACCTGCTCGGTCAGGCGCGAGATGTAACGCGAGCCCGTCTTGTGGTGGTAGACGCCCTTGCTCACCGCCATGTCGATCTTGCGGATCGCCTCGGCGAGCGCGGTCTGGGCCGCGGCCTTGTCGGTCTTGGCGAGCGCCTCGCGCACGCGCTTCACGTGGGTGCGCACGGTCGTGCGGATGTGACGGTTGCGCAGGGTGCGCTTCTCGGTCTGGCGGATGCGCTTCTTCGCCGATTCGACGTTGGCCATTCGGGCTCCGGAAACTGGAAAGGGCGCAGAGATTAGCCGGGTGACCCGGGGTGTCAAGGCGCGGGATCGCGCGTGAGCTCCTGGCACCCCCAGCCGCCCCGCCGCGAGCGCGCCACGACGCGCAGCCCGTGCGTCGCGAACGCGCCCGTGATCTCCCGCGAGGACGACGCCGCGAACCCCGAGATCACGAGGCGCCCGCCCGGCGCGACGCGCGCCGCCAGCCCACGCGCCTCCGCGATCAGGACGTCGCGATACAGGTTCGCGACGACGATCGGGAAGCGCTCGCGCGGCATCCCGGCGCGCACGATCACGCGATCGCCGAGCCCGTGCCGGCGCACTGCTTCGCGCGCAGCACGACGCGCGAGCGGGTCCACGTCGGTCGCGATCACGCGCGATGCACCGCGCAGCGCGCACACGATCGCGAGCACGCCCGTCCCGGTGCCGACGTCGAGCACCGACGCGCGACGCAGCGCGCGCGCGGGCCACCGCTCGATCGCCGCGACGCAGAGCGCGGTCGTGGGGTGCGCGCCGTCGCCGAACGCCTCCGATCCCGCGAGGTGCAGCGCCGTCCGCGCGCGCCATCGCGCACCGGGCTCGCCCGCGTCCGTCACGACGACGAACCCGCGCCCGAGCGGCACGTGCCGCGGCGCGCTGGTCATCGGCGCGACCTCCTCGATCACGATCGACACGCTCGACAGCGCACTGCGCAGCCGTCGCTCCGCGCGGCGCGCATCGCCCGAAGGGACCCAGAGCCGCACGACCACGCGGCCGCGCGGCGCGCCCACGTCCTCGTCGACGATCTCGAGGCCCTGCACCCCGAGCGCGTACGCCGCCTCCTCGAGCTCCTCGCGCCGCGCGCTGGGCCCCTCGATCACGATCGCGACGATCGACGACACGCGCTACGGAAGCAGATCGAGCGCGCGGAGGCGAGGCGCGAGCGTCTCGTCGATAGCGCGGCGCAGCACGAGGGACTGTCGCTCCTTGCTGAATAGGCCGAGCGCCGCGAGGTCGGGCTCCGGCAGATCCGCGAGCGTCGTCCCGGCGGCGTCGAGCTGCGCGAGGATCGGATCCGTCGCGCGTCGATGCGGCTCGAGCGTGCGACGCACCAGCTCGCGCCAGTCCGCGCGCGTGCTGGCCGGGAAGCGCGCGAGCGCCTTCTCGACGTACGCCCAGCCGAACGCGTGGTGCGTCTCCTCGTCGTCGAGCGTCGCGTCGAGCACGCGCTTCACCGCGGGATCGCCGCAGCGCGCGCGCAGGTCCTCGATGAACGCGACGGAGAGCGTCTCGTTCACGCAGAGCATCGCGATCGCGGTGTGGAGGGCGCGCTCGGCCGCGGGCGCGCGCAGGTACGCGTCGGGCTCGCGCAGCTCGATCGGATCGGGGAACACCGGCACGCCGCCGATCGCCTCGCAGAGCGCGACCGTGAGCCGCACGTGGCGCAGCTCGTCGACGACGAGATCCGCCGCGCCCGCGTACACCTCGATCGGATCGCCCGCCGCGATCACCTCGCCGAGGAAGCGGTTCATGATCTGCACGCTGCGCAGCTCGGTGCGGACGCGCTCGGCCCATACGCGACGCGCGAGCTCGATGCGCGCCGGAGGATGCGCGTCGAGGCGTAGATCCGAGAGCTCGACGACCGGCCCGAGCACGTCGTCGCTCAGCGACGCGAAGAGCCCGCGCTCGTGGCGGATCGGACGGGTCGCCATCAGCCCGGACAGCCGCTGCCCGGCGGGCTCGCGCAGTAGCCCTCGCCGCAGTCCTCGAAGAGCCCGTAATTGCACACCGCGCCCGCGGGGCAGAAGCACAGATCGACGCGGCCCTCGGCGTTGCAGCAGCGCTCCCACTCGCCAGGCTCGCCGGCGTCGGGGAGCCCGCCGTCCGGCGCGCTGCAGAACAGCTCGGGATCGCCCGTGTGATCGTACGTGCATCGACCGTCGGCGCACACGACGAGCCCGAGCCCGTAGTTGCACGACGCGCCGCCCGGGCAGAAGCACGTGTCGACGCGACCGTCGTTGCAGCACGTGTCCCAGCTGCCGCCCGCGTCGACCTCCGCATCGCGACGACCGGCGTCCTCGCCCACCCGCGCGTCGGTGCCGACCACGCGCGCGTCCTGCGCGACGCCCGCATCGCGCGTCGCCTCTCGCGACTCGCTGCACGCGCCGAGCACCAGCGCGAGCACCGCGACCATCGTCGCGATCCACGCGCCTCCCGGCCCGCACCCCGCGAGCGCGACGCCGAAGATCACCAGCGCGACCACGCGCGCGAGCCGATCGAGCTCACTCATTCGTCCTCCGGAGTGCCACGCCTCGGGGGCATCCAGCAACGGGTGTGCCTCCGAATTGCGCGGAATTCACGGATCGTGATGTGCCGCGCTGGGCCGGGAAGTTGCGGGGGTGGGCTCCGTCGTCCCAACGTCGAGGCCCCGTGACGGACGAGAAGGAACGAGCGCCGAGTGCGGCGAGCGAACGTGCGGCGCTCGCAGGGCGCGCCGGGATCGTGGCGGCGGGCACGCTCGTGTCGCGTGTGCTCGGCGTCGCGCGCGAGTCCGTGATGGCGGCGTGCTTCGACGCCGCGCTGATCGATCTCTTCGTCGTCGCGTTCACCATCCCGAACACGCTGCGCGGGCTGTTCGCGGAAGGCGCGGCGTCGGCGGCGTTCGTCCCGGTCTACTCGGATCTGCGCGCCAAAGAAGGCGCGGCGCGCGCCAAGGAGTTCCACGTGCGCGCCGCCGGCGTGCTCATGATCGCGCTCGCGGTGCTGAGCGTCGTCGGCGTGATCGCGGCGCCCGCGCTCGTGGTCGCGTTCGCGTCGGGCTACCTCGAGGATCCCGCGCGCTTCGATCAGACCGTCGCGCTCACGCGCGTGCTGTTCCCGTACATCTTCTTCATGGGCATGGCCGCGCTCTCGGCGGGCGCGCTCAACGCGAACCGGCGCTTCGCCGTGCCCGCCCTCGCCCCCGCGCTGCTCAACGTCGCGCTGATCGCGGCACCGTTCACGATGATCCCGATCGCGCTCGCGATGGGCCTGCCGGCGATCGGCGCGCTCGCGATCGGGGCGCTCGTCGGCGGCGCGCTCCAGGTGATCGCGCAGTGGCCCGCGCTCGCGCGCGCCGGGCTCTGGGTGCGCCCGCGCGCGACGCTCGACGATCCCGCGGTGCGCCGCGCGATCGCGCTGCTCGGCCCGGTCGCCGCGGGGCTCGGCGTCTATCAGGTCAACCTGATGCTCTCGCGCTCGCTCGCGTCGTGGCTGCCGGCGGGCTCGCAGGCGTACCTCTGGTTCGGCACGCGCCTCGTCGAGATCCCGCAGGGTGTCTTCGCGATCGCGTTCGCCACCGCGCTCCTGCCGACGCTCTCCGATCTCGTCGCGCGCGGCGAGCACGACGAGCTGCGACGCACCTTCACGTTCGCGCTGCGCTCGATGCTCTTCGTCGCGCTGCCCGCGAGCGTGCTCCTGATCGTGCTCGCGGAGCCGCTCGTCACCGCGGTGTACATGCATGGCCGCTTCGGATGGGACGAGACCGTGCAGACCGCGCGCTCGCTGCTCTGGCAGGCCGCGGGCGTCTGGGCGATCGCGTCGGTGCGCGTCGTGGTGCCCGTGTTCCACGCGCACGGCGACACGCGCACGCCGGTGATCGCGAGCGTGGTCAACCTCGTGGTCTTCGCCGGGCTCGGCATCGCGCTGAGCCGCGTGCTCGATCACGTCGGCATCGCGATCGCGATCAGCGCGGCCGGCGCGCTGCAGCTCGTGATGCTGCTCGCGCTGTTGCGCCGGAAGATGGGCCGCCTCGGGCTCTCCGAGGTCGCGACCGGCACGCTGCGCATCGTCGTCGCGTGCGCGGCGATGGGGGCCGCGTCGTGGGGCATCGCGCGAACGGTGCGCTGGGACGACGGCGCGAGCGTGGTCGACATGCTCGTGCTCGCGGGCGCGATCGCCGCCGGCGGGATCGTGTACCTCGGCGCGGCGTGGGTGATGCGCGCGCCCGAGCTCGACGCGGTGCTCGGTCGCGTGCTGAAGCGGTTCCGCCGGGGGCGCGCGACCGCAGCCCGTTGAAAGTGGGACTTACGACTCCTAGCATCGTCGCCATGCGGACGATGCGCGCTTGGGCGGGGGCGCTGGCCCTTCTCTCCCTGACGGGATGTGGCGACGACGATGCGAGCGCGCCGCTCGACGCAGGAGGCGTGGACGCTGCACCGACCATCGTCGACGCGGGCCCACGCGAGCGCACCGACGCGGGCGCGACGAGCGTCGGGTGCGAGGCGTCGACGCGGCTCGCCGTGCCCGACGAGCCCGAGGCGCGAGGCCCGTGGCCCGTCGGCGTGCGCACCGTGACGGTCGGCCGCCTCACCGTCGACGTCTGGTATCCCGCGCAGCTCGGCAGCGAGACCGGCGTCGCGCCCGCGACGTACGACGTGCGCGACTGGCTCCCCGAGAGCCAGCGTGGCGACGCGGTGATCCCCG
The DNA here is from genome assembly GCF_000737325.1 of Sandaracinus amylolyticus. NCBI lineage: Bacteria > Pseudomonadati > Myxococcota > Polyangiales > Sandaracinaceae > Sandaracinus > Sandaracinus amylolyticus. The sequence continues at coordinate 2,113,555 of NZ_CP011125.1, read as the reverse complement.
ACGCCGACGCCCCGATCCAGACCTGCGACTGTCATCGCGATCTGCCGATCGACGCGGAGCACGGGCCCTATCCGCTCGTCGTCTTCGTGCACGGCACCGCTGCGTTCCGCACCCAATCGCTCTCGTTCCTCACTCACTGGGCGAGCCGCGGCTTCGTCGTCGTCGCGACCGATCATCCGGGCCTCTACCTCGGCGATCTGCTCGCGATCGTCTGCGCCGATCCGCGCACCGGACCGCGCATGCTCGAGGAGGACGTCGACGCGATGCTCGACGCGATGCGCGCCACGAGCGGCGAGCTCGCATGGCTCGCCGGGCGGGTCGATCCCGCGCGCATCGGCCTCGCGGGCCACAGCGCGGGCGGGATCGTCACGAGCCTGAGCGACCGCGCCGGTGTGCGCGTCGTGATCGGCCTCTCGTCGAACGGCGCGGCGCGCGAAGATCCGGGGCTCGAAGGATCGCTCTTCGTCGCCGCGACGGACGACGCGGTGGTGCCGTACTCGTCGACCCTGAGCGCCTACGAGGGCTCGCCCGAGCCGAAGTGGTTCCTCGGCATCCAAGGCAGCGGGCACCTCGCGCCGAGCGACCTCTGCGATCTCGAGAACGAAGAGGGCCAGAACCTGCTCGCGGTCGCGCAGGAGCACGGCGTCTGCGGCGCGCAGTTCGCGGGGATGCTCTTCGACTGCCAGCCCGATCACGTCGATCCCGAGGACGCGCGCGTCGTGGGCCGCGCGATCACGACTGCGGTGCTCGAGCAGATCCTCTGGTGCGCCGATCGCAGCGCCGCGATCACCGCGATCCCGGAGCGCCTCGAGCACGTCGAAGAGCTCCGCAGCGCGCCCTGAGGGCTGGAAAACGGGCGCGCGTCGTGCGACCACCGAGCATGTCGGTGGCGCGGGGTGGGGTCGTCGTCGCGTGCGTGCTCCTGATCGCGGGCTGCACCGCTCGCGGGTCCGACGTCGGGCCCGAGCCGCCCGACGCGGGGTTCCCGATCGTCGACGACGCGGGCTGCCCAGGCGTCCGCTGTCGGGACTTCGGGTACGTGTGCCGCGACGGGCGCGTGCACGAGCGACTCACGGTGCTGCTCGCGTGCGACGAGCCGCCGACGGAGTGCCCCGAGGGGCTCGTCACGTACGTCTGCGCGCTCGGGTGCACGGAGGGCAGCTTCGATCCGCACGACCCGTTCGCGCTCTGCGCCGAGAGCGCGCTGCCGCGGGTGGGCACGCCTTGCGCGAGCGACGACGACTGCACGCCGAGCGCGCCGCACACCGAGCTCGAGTGCGACACGAGCGTCGGCCTCTGCGCGCAGGCGCGCACCGAGCTCTGCAATCGCATCGACGACGACCGCGACAGCCTCGTCGACGAAGGCTGCACCTGCACGTCGCGCGTCGTCGCGACGATCGACGCGCCCTCGATGTACCCGACGCAGGTCGCGATGACGCACGATCGCATCGCGCTGCTCTCCACGGGGCCGGACCGAACGACGGCGCGCGTGCACGTCGTCGATCGCGACGGGAACACGAGGCTCGAGCTCGACGACGCGCCGCTCGCCGCGCGCATCCAGCGGATCGGCGACGAGCTCGTCGTCGTCCAGCACGATCCCTCCAGCGGACGCACGAGCATCCTCCGCCTGAGCGAAGACGGCGCGCACGAGACGGTCGCGCTCGACAGGACGCCCGCGGGCGCGTCGCCCTTCGTGCTGGGCGACGAGCGCGGCTGGACGCTGCTGCTCCAGTCGACCGGGGGCTTCGCGATGACGCGGCACACGCTCACCGGAGAGCGCAGCACGCTGCGCGTCGCGACGGAGATGCGCGCGCTCCATCACGCGAGCAGCGACGGGCGCGGAGGCCTCGTCGGGTACACCGACGAGATCGGTCTTCCGCAGATCGCGGCGGTCGACGATCGCCTCGCGCTCCAGGCGATCACGTCCGGGGGCGGCAGCGTGGGCACGATCGACGCGGCGTACCGCGATGGAGAGCGCGTCGTGCTCGCGTCCGATCCGCGCGCCTCGCCTCGCATCGTGCGCATCGGGGCGACCGGCACCGTCATCGAGGAGCGAACGCTCGTTCCTCCGCGCCGTCCGGTCGAGGGCGCGATGCTCGCGCTCGATCCTGCGACCGGACGCACCGCGATCGCGTTCACGACGTTCGGCGAGATCATCATCGCGCGCTACGACGAGGCCGGCGAGCCGCTCGACGTCCCGGTGCTCGCGGATGGGACGGCGCACATCGCGCACGCTCTCGGCTACGTCGACGGCGCGCTGCGGCTCGTCACCGGCGACGAGGACTTCAGCGGCGGCGGGCGATGGAGGATCATCGATCCATGCGCGCCGCTGCCCTGATCACACTCGGGCTCGTCGTCCTCGCGATCGCTTGCGCGCCGGAAGAAGGCCGAACGGCCCCCGACGCGTCGATCACCGACGCGTCCGAGCCCGACGCGCCGAGCGAGTGCATGCACGAGTGCTCGCGAAGCGGGCTCCGCTGCCGCGGCGGCATGATCATCGAGGTGCCGCCCGTCCTCGTGTCGTGCGACACGACCCGATGTCCCGACGGCGAGGTCGTGTGGGAATGCGAGCGCGGCTGCCCCGAGGGCCTGCTCGCGTCGGAGGTCCACCAGATCTGCGACGAGACGCGCCCGAAAGCCGCAGGCGACCCGTGCGTGGCGGACGTCGACTGCGAGCCCGCGCTGGCGGGCACGCTCGTGTGCGACGGGCGCTCGGGGACGTGCATCGCCCGGGTCGCCGACGATTGCAACGGCCACGACGATGACTTCGACGGCATGATCGACGAGCGCTGCACGTGCTCGCCGCGCCTCGTCGCGACGGTCGGGAGGACGGCGTCGGACTCGCCGCTCGGCGTGTCGTTCGGGCCCGATCGCATCGTCTTGCTCCGCGAGAGCGAGCCCGATGCGGGGGCGCACCTCGGCTCGTTGATCGTGACCGACGGGTCGGGCGCGACGATCACCGAGATGACCGATCTGCCGGGCCCTTCGACGGTCACGCGCACCGCCGGCGAGCACCGCGTGCTCCTCCAGGACGCGCTCGGCGTCTCGACGCTGATCCGCCTCCGCGACGACGGCACCGAGGAGCGCGTGGTGCTCCAGCGCAGCTCCCCGGTGAGGCCCGCGTTCGTGCACGGCGACGACTCGGGATGGACGATGATCTCGCTCCTCAGCGGTCGGCTCACGATGACGCGTCACACGCTGGCGGGAGAGCGGACGGCGATCCGCACGACCAACGAAGTGACGATGACGTTCCAGTCGGAGCACGCGGGCGGATGGGTCGTCGGGCTCGACTCGCGCATCCTGCGCGCCAGCGCGACGCTCGAGCTCTCCGAGCACGCGACGCTGCCGCTCGCGCCCTACCGCATCGAGCCGATGCCGCTACCGGACGGGCGCACGCTGCTGCTCGTCGAGGAGACGACGGCGTTCGCGCAGCTGGTCACGCTGCATCCCGACGGCACGATCCAGGCCCACGGAGAGATCGACCTCCGCCCCACCGATGGTCCGAAGCGCGCCGCCGTCGATCCCGCGACCGAGCGCGTGGCGATCGCGGCGCGCCACGCCGGCGTGCGCGTCGCCCTCTACGAGCCGGGCAGCACGACCCCGAGCGCGCACGTCGTGTTGCAGCCGACGCAATCGTTCCAGACGCGCTCGATCGCGATCGGCCACGTCGGCACTGGTTTCCGCGTGGTGGTCGGTCATCGCGACGCGGGTGACCCGGCGTGGACGATCTTCGATCCGTGTCCCGAGTGGTCGATCACCGCGACTCGACGACCACCTCCGTCGTCACCGAGCTCGCGATGAAGCAGCCGTCGTGCGCCTGACGATGCAGTGACGCGAGCATCGCGTGGTCGGGCGTTGCTCCACCGAACGTGATCCGCGGGCGCAGCACGACGCGCGTCACGCGCGTCTTCTCACCCGGCCGTCGCTCGAGCGTCCCCCGCGCGTCGTCGTCGTACGCGTCGACCACGATGCCCTTGCGCGCGCACAGCGCGAGGAACGTCAGCATGTGACAGCTCGCGAGCGCCGCGACGAGGAGCTCCTCGGGGTTCGGCAGCGCCGCGTCCCCGAGATACGCGGCCGCCGCGCTCATCTCGTGCGCCACGCCCCCGCCGTACTCGACGCGGTGGGTGCGCGAGTACTGCGGATACGAGTGCTCCCGATTTCCGCGTCTCCATTCGATCTTCGCCACGTGCTCGCTCGCCATGTCGCGATGCGTGCGAGCCGATGAATGCGTTTGCAAGTGGCTTGCCCCACCAGATGATCGAGACCACAGTCGCTCCGCCGCGCGACGACCCCCACTCGTCTCTCCATGTCGTCCGCGCCGCGAGGTCAGAACATGTCGACCGCGGAACACGAACCGCGCGCGTCGCAGTCATCGACGCTGAGCCCGGCTCCGGCGCTCCGCCCCCCGCCGCCGCTCGCCAAGCGCCTGATGCTGTTGTTCACGGTGCTCACCCTCGCGGGATTGGGCGTCGCGCTCTCGCAGCGGCTGGGCCAGGCATCCGCGGAGCAGGCGGAGTTCGCGACGGCGCGCGAAGAAGCCGCCGCTGCGGCGGGCCGTGCGCCCGAGGTGGAGGTGGTGCGTCCGACCACCGCCGCGTTCGCGCCGCTCGTCGTGCTGCAGGGCACGCTCGAGCCCGTGCAGGCTGCGGACCTCGGGTTCGAGGTCGCGGGCCGCGTGTCGCGCGTCGACGTGGCGCTCGGTGAGCACGTCCGCGCAGGTCAGGCGCTGGTGTCGCTCGATCGCGCCAGCCTCGGCGCGCAGAGCGCGCAGAGCGAGGCCGCCATCGCGGTCGCGCAGGCGAACGTCGACATGCTGCGTGATCGCGTGACCCTCCTCGAAGGGCTCGTGCGCAGCGGTGCGTCGCCGGAGCGCGAGCTCACCACGGCGCGGCAGCAGCTCGCGGTCGCCGAGGCCCAGCTCGGCCAGGCGATGGCGAGCCGTCGTCAGCTCGCCACGCAGTCCGCGGATCACGTGCTCCGCGCGCCCTTCGACGGCGTGGTGACGCGCGTGCCGAACGGCGTCGGCGCGGTCGCGGGCCCCGGCACGACGCTGGTGCGCGTCGAGGATCTGTCGTCGCTGCGGCTGCGCACGACGGTGAGCCAATCGGAGCTCGAGGCGCTCGAGGTCGGCGCGACCGCGTCGATCGAGGGCCACGAGGGCGTGAGCGGGACGATCCGCAGCGCGGTGCGCTCGCTCGATCCGCAGACGCGCCGCGCGCCCGTCGAGGTGCTCGTGCCCAACGCGGGCACGCACCTCGTCGCGAACGCGCTCGTCCGCGCGCGCGTCGTCGTCGGCACGCCGCGACCCGCGCTGCGTCTGCCCGCGACGACGCGTCGCCCCAACGGCGAGATCCTCGTGATCGACGCCGAGGGTCGCGTCGTCACGCGCAGCGTGTCGGCGCAGTCGGACGTCGATGGCTCGTGGCTCGTGACCGACGGGCTCGCCCCCGAGGATCGCGTCGTGCTGCGTCCCGCGACCGCGCGCGAAGGCCAGATCGTCGTCCCCGTCGAGTCGCAGACCGCGCCGGCCGATCCGCCCCGCGCGGGGCTGTGATCGTCGCGTTCGCAAAAAACTGAGTCGGGCTCACTTCCGCCCTCGAGGTTCGAGATGACGTTGTCGGACGTCGCGATCAAGCGTCCCGTGTTCACCTCGATGATCTCGCTCGGGATCATCGTGCTCGGGGTCCTCGGGTACTCGCGCCTCGGCGTGAACCTGTTCCCCGACGTCGAGTTCCCCGCGGTGACGGTCACGACCGTCTACCCCGGCGCGAGCCCGGCCGAGATGGAGACGCAGGTCACCGAGAAGATCGAGGACGCGATCGTCTCGCTGCCCGGCATCGATCGCATCCAGAGCTGGTCGCGCGACTCGGTCTCGAACGTCGTCATCTTCTTCGAGCTCGACGTCGATCCGGTCGAGGCCGCGACCCAGGTGCGCGAGCGCGTCGCGCAGATCCGCGCGCAGCTGCCGCGCGAGGTCGAGGACCCGACGGTCGTGCGCCTCGACATCAGCGCGGCGCCGATCATGACGTACACGCTCTCGGGCGACGCGGACCTCAACCGGCTCCGCGACTTCGCCGAGGACGACATCCGTCCGTACCTCGAGCAGGTCGACGGCGTCGCGAGCGTGAGCGTCAACGGCGGTCGCGAGCGCCAGATCAACGTCGAGCTCGACGTCGATCGTCTGATCGCGCTCGGCATGACGCCGCTCTCGGTGGTCGAGCAGATCCAGCGCGAGAACCTCAGCGTCCCCGCGGGCGGCTTCGACGAAGGTGATCGCCGCATCGCGGTGCGCACGCTCGGCGAGCTCGTCAGCATCGACGAGCTGCGCCAGCTCCCGGTCGGCACCGGCGCGGACGGCTCACTCGTGCGCCTCGGCGACATCGGCACGGTCGAGGACGGCTTCGCGGATCAGACGACGATCGTGCGCAGCAACGGCCGTCCCGCGGTCGTGTTCGCGATCATGAAGGCGTCGGGCTCGAACACGGTCGAGATCAGCGAGGGCGTGCGCGCGCGCCTCGCGGAGCTGCCGATGCCCGCGGGCGTCAACGCGACGCTCGTGATGGATCAGGCGGAGTTCGTGCTCGAGAACGCGCACGAGGTGCAGATCGCGCTGTGGTTCGGCGGCGCGATGGCGATCCTGATCATCCTCGTGTTCCTGATGGACCTGCGCAGCACGTTCATCAGCGCGCTCGCCCTGCCCACCAGCGTGCTCGGCGCGTTCTTCTTCATGTACCTGATGGGCTTCACGCTCAACATGATGACCCTCTTGGGTCTCTCGCTCGCGATCGGTCTGCTCATCGACGACTCGATCGTGGTGCGCGAGAACATCATGAAGCACCTCGAGCGCGGCGAGGACCCCGAGGTCGCCGCGAGCAAGGGCACGCGGGAGATCACGCTCGCCGTCCTCGCGACGACCGCGACGCTCTGCGCGGTGTTCGTGCCCGTCGCGTTCACCGGCGGCATGGTCGGTCAGTTCTTCCGCGAGTTCGGCCTCACCATCGCGGCCGCGACGGTCCTCAGCGCGTGGGTCGCGTTCACGCTCGACCCGATGCTCTCGGCGCGCCTCGCGAAGAAGATCGAAGGCGGCGCGCACGCGGGCCACGACGACGGCGCGTTCGGCTTCATCAAGCGCCCGCTGCGCGGCTTCTACGAGACGCTCGACTCGCTGTACGCGTCGCTGCTCGTGTGGCTGCTCGGGAAGAAGTGGCGCATGGCCGTCGTGCTCTTCCTCGCGTTCGCGTGCTTCGTGGGCTCGCAGATGCTCGTGCCGCTGATGGGCAGCGAGTTCACGTCGGCGGAGGATCGCGGTCAGTTCAACGTCGACATCGAGCTGCCGGCGGGCACGCGCCTCGAGGAGAGCGCGCGCCTGTCCGCGCTCGCCGAGAACGAGCTCGGGCAGGACCCGCTCTTCACGAACATCTACGTCCGCGCGGGCGTGAACGGCGCGCCGAACATGGTCACCTGGACCGTGATCTGCCCGCCGAAGAACGAGCGTGACGTGACGCAGGTCGAGCTCGAGCACCGCACGCGCGACGCGATCCTGCGGCACATCCCGGAGGCCGAGATCGCGATCTCGCCGCCCGGCATCGTCGAGGGTGGTCGCGACTACGGCATGGAGCTGCACGTCGTCGGCGACGACTTCGCGTCGATCGCGGAGACCGCGAACTTCTTCTACGACACGCTGCGCGGCATCCCGGGCACGCGCGACGTCGATCGCCAGTACTCGCCGGGCAGCCCGCAGCTCGAGGTGCACGTCGATCGCGATCGCGCGTCGCAGCTGCACATCCCGCTCGCGCTCATCGCGCGCACCGCACGCGCGTCGATCGAGGGCGAGGTCGCGGGCCAGTACCGCGACGGCGACGACGAGGTCGACATCCGCGTGCGGCTGCGCCCCGAGGATCGCGCGCACGCGGGGCTGATCGCGAACCTGCGCATCGTGTCGCCGGGTGGCTTCGTGCCGCTCTCGGATCTCGCGACGGTCGGTCGCGGCGAGGGCCCGGCGGAGATCCAGCGCAGCAATCGCCGCCGCACCATCGTCGTGACCGCATCGGCCGAGGGCCGTCCGATCGGCGACGTGCTCGCCGAGTTCGAGCAGCGCATCGCCGATCACCCGATGCCCGCCGGCGTGAGCTGGGAGCTCGAGGGTCAGGCGAAGATGATGAACGAGTCGAACTCGAACATGGCGATCGCGCTGCTGCTCGGGATCGTCTTCATCTACCTGGTGCTCGCGTCGCAGTTCGAGTCGCTGATGCACCCGGTGACGATCATGATGGCGCTGCCGCTCGCGTTCGTCGGCGCGTTCGTGGCGCTCTTCCTCTCGCACTCGTCGATGTCGATGGGCGCGACGATCGGCTTCATCCTCTTGATGGGCCTCGTCACGAAGAACGGAATCTTGTTGATCGATCACGCCGTCACGAAGGTGCGCGAGGAAGGATGGTCGCCGCACGCGGCGATCCTCGACGCGGGCCCGTCGCGCATGCGCCCGATCCTGATGACGAGCGCCGCGATGGTGCTCGGCATGCTGCCGACCGCGCTCAACGACGGCCCGGGCAGCGAGTTCCGCGCGCCGATGGCGATCGGCATCATCGGCGGCGTCATCAGCTCGACACTGCTCACGCTGCTCGTCGTGCCGGTCTTCTATCTGATGATGGAAGGGCTGCGCGAGCGCACCGCGGACTTCTGGGTGCGGTGGGTGCTCGGTCGCCCGCGCGCGCCGGGCGGCGCGCGCAAGGCGGTGAGCATCGCGCGCGAGCCCGAGCAGCCGATCGCCGACGCCGCCGAGGAGTGATCGCGAGCGCGTGCGGCGCGGGTGTCGTCGAATACACTCGCGCCGCATGTCGAAGCCCCGAGGCCGTCGCGATCGCGGCAAGGAGCGAGATCGCCCGAGAGCGCGGCCCGAAGGTCCGCGGCGTCCGCTCGACGCGCGCGCGCAGCGGCCCGATGCTCGTCCGAGGCCGGATGCGCGCAAGCCGCCCGACGATCGCGCGCAGTCGATCGTGCGCGTCCCGGTCGAGCGCGGAAAGCCGCTCGACGGCGAGTGGCTCTGGACCACGCGCCCGGGCTCGGAGCAGGACCTCGTCGACGAGCTGACGATCGCGCTCGGTCGTGATCGCGCGCGCCGCGTGGGGCCCGCGCTGGTCCGCTCGAGGGGCGCGCCCACCGCGAAGGAAGGCGGCGTCGAGGTCACGTTCGCGCGCCAGGGCTTCCGCATCGCGGGCGAGGCGAGCGGCGAGCGCTCTGCGATCGTGAGCGCGATCGCCGAGCGGGCGCGCCCGCAGGGCACGTACGCGATCTCCGCGTGGGTGCCCGACACCGACGCGCTCAATCCGCTCGCGCCCGACGCCGACGCGATCGAGTCCGCGCTCGCGGCGACGCTCGACGCCCAGGCGCCGCGCCGCGTCGCGATGACCGCGCTCCCGCACGCCGGCGCGATGCTGCTGCAGGTCGCGCTCGTCGCGCGCGACCACGCGATCTTCGGCGCGAACGGAACCGAGCATTTGCTCAGTTTCTCACCGGGCGGCCGCGCCCGGATGCGCGTCGGCGGAGAGCGCCCTTCGCGCGCGGCGCGCAAGGTCGAGGAGGCGCTCGCGTGGCTCGGCGTGTCGCCCGGGCCCGGCGAGGTGTGCGTCGATCTCGGCGCCGCGCCCGGCGGCTGGACGTGGGTGCTGCTCGAGAAGCGCGCGAAGGTGATCGCGGTCGATCCCGCGGAGCTGCGCCCCGACATCGCGCGCCATCGCAACGTCGCCCACCACAAGGCGAGCGCGTTCCAGTTCGCGCCCGAGGAGCCGGTGGACTGGCTCTTCTGCGACATGGCGTGGCGCCCGCTCGAGGTCGCGCAGCTCCTCGCGAAGTGGGGCCGCCGCCGCTGGGCGCGGATCCTCGTCGCGAACCTCAAGCTGCCGATGAAGACGAAGGCGAAGACCGTCGAGGACCTCAAGCAGGTCGTCGCGGGCGGCGGATGGACGCGCATCCGTACGCGCCAGCTCTATCACGACCGCGACGAGATCACGCTGACGGCGCACCTCTGATCGCGTGCGTGCTACACCCGCGCGCATGTCGACGAGACCAGCGCTCCTCCTCCTCGGTTGCCTCCTCTTCGTCGCGTCGTGCGGCGCGCGACAGCCGCGCGTCGGGCCCGATCCGGTGCCGCGCGGCGAGTGGTGCCAGACCGTCGGCCGCACGTTCTGCAACTGGATGATCGACAGCTGCTCGAGCGGCGAAGCGCTCTGGACCGACGGCGAGTACAGCTGCGAGGACCGCTACGTCGAGCGCTGCGTGGGCGGCGGCAATCGGTTCCACGCGAGCGGCCACAGCTACGACGATCTCGCGCACTGCGTCGACCTCTTCGAGCAGACGAACTGCCTCGAGCTCGGCATGACCCACGTGCGCGCGGACGGGCATGGCAGCATGGACCTCTCGCGCCTTCCGCGGGAGCTGGTCTCGAGCTGCGAGCTGAACCTGTCGCGCTGAGCGAGCTGCGTTCTGGGATACAGTGCGGGGCGGATGGCTTCGATCCGGTCACGCATCCGCGCCGTGTTGCGCACCGTCGCGGTGGAGCGCGGCATCGGGTTCGCGCTCTACCAGCGCCTCGTCTCGAACAACGACGGGCGCGACCACGCCGAGTACCTCCGCCGCCACGGCGGCCTGCACTCGATGGGGCGCGACGTGATGATCGTCCCGGGCACGACGATCACGGACCCCGCGTACACGCGCATCGGCAACAACGTCGTGCTCAGCAAGTGCGCCCTGATCGGCCACGACGGCTCGATCGGCGTGCTCTCGCGCGCGTACAAGCGGAAGCTCGATCGCGTCGGCAAGATCGACATCCGAGACGACGTGTTCATCGGCTTCGGCGCGATCGTGATGCCCGGCGTGACCATCGGGCCCAACGCGATCGTCGCCGCGGGCGCGGTGGTGACGCGCAACGTGGAGCCCGGGACGATCGTCGCGGGCGTGCCGGCGCGCGAGGTCGGCCGCGTCGCGGAGCTCGTCGACAAGCTGGAGCGCGAGTCGCGCGATCTCCCGTGGTGGGATCTGCTCGCCCGCCGCGAGGGCGACATCGATCCCGAGCTCGAGCCCGAGCTGGTGCGCCGCCGCGTCGCCGCGTTCTACGGCCGCGGCGACGCTGAATGAATCAGCGACAGAGCTTCGTGAGCATCGCGACCTGTCGCGTGAGGAGGTCCAGTCCTCGCTCGTAGTCTCCGTCGTCGATGGCGCCGAGCACCTTGAGCGCGTCGAGCACGGCAGCACATTCCATCGCGGATCCTCGCGCGATGGTGAAGTGACGAGCGGCGTCACGATAGGACGCGCGCCCAGCAGCCTCGGCGATGTTGAGCGGGCTCGACGTCGCCGCGCGGCGCAGCTGATCGGCGAGGCTCGCGTAACCACGCGGAACAGCCGTCGAGACATCGGCCGCAAGCGCGAGGAATTCGATCGCGACGCGGTACACGTCCAGCTCTGGAAATGCAGCATGAGCGCGCTATCGGCGCCGCACTCGAGCGAGTGCTTCGAACGTCACGACCGCGAGCAGGAAGGCGAGCGGGAGGACGAGCCACGACCACGACCACGACCACGGCCACGGCCACGACCACGTCCACGTCCACGTCCACGTCCACGTCCACGTCCGGAGCGGGGCGTGCGTCAGTGTCTCGTGGACGTCGTCGTGAGCGTGGTCGTGGTCGTGGTCGGTCGTTCGTCCCGCGCTCAGAGCCGCGGATCGACCGGCTCGCTCTCCAGCGCGAGCAGCGCGAGCACACACTCGTGCACTCGCCGCAGCGGCTCGCGCCGCACGAAGCGCTCGAGCGCCTCGATCCCCAGCGCGAGCTCCTTGTGCGCCAAGCCGCGCTTGCGCCCGAGCCCACGCTGCCGCAGCCGATCGATCTGCAGCGGATACTCGGGCCCGTAGATGATCCGCAAGTACTCGGGCCCGCGACACTTGATCGCCGGCTGCAGCCAGCCCTTCGGGCCGCGCACCAGATAGTCGAGCGGCTTGACCACCATGCCCTCGCCGCCTGCGTCCGTCAGCGCGTGCCACCACTGCGTCGCGTCCGCGCACGACTGCGCGTCGCCGAGCTCGACCACGCGGTGCCGCGTCGCGACGAACAGCGGATCACCCGTCTCCGCCAGCTTCGCGAGCGTCCCCATGTGCCAGAGGTGATCGCGATCGACGTGCACACGCCCTTCGCTCGCGAGCAGGTGGAACGGCGCGAGCCGCAGATCGTCGATCGACGCGACCGGCCAGCAATACCGACGGTACGAGTCGACGTACTTCTCGAGGTGCGCGCGCCGCGACTTCGTTCGCTCCGCGAGCGCGCCGAGTTGTCCCTGGGCTGCAGCGTCGAGCCCGCGAGCCATCGCGCGATCGAGCATCGCGTCCGCATCGGCGAGCGACGCGCGGCCGACCGAGCCCACCAGCGCGTACTGCTCGCGCAGGAGCTGCTGCGCCTTCGCCGACCACGGCATCAGCTCCGCGTCGAGCACGATCCAGTCGCTCGCGAGCTCGTCCCACACACCGCTCTTCGCGAGCGCCGCATCCACACGATCGATCAGCGCTGCCTCGAGCGCGCGATCACTCCCGAAGAAGCGCCGCCCCGTCCGCGTCAGGCACACACCGCGCTCGTCGCCGCTCACGCCGAAGCGCGCCCGCGCCGCGCGCGCGTCGCGCGCCAGCACGAGCACGATGCGAGAGCCCATGTGCTTCTCTTCGCAGATCGCGCGCGCGACCCCGTTCTCGCGGTAGTACGCGAGCGCCTCCTCCGGATGCTCGAGCAGCCCCTCGCGCGACGACGTCGCCGACGGCGACATCGTCGGCGGCAGGTGCACGAGCCAGCGCGGATCCGCCGCGAACCGGCTCACGACCTCGAGCGCTGCGCGCGCGTGCGCCTCGGGCACGATCACCGTCGCCGCGAGCTTCGTGTCGACGCGCAGCCGCGACAGGAAGTCGGACACGTCGAGCAGATCGTCGGCCTCGTGCTGCGCGCTCCTCGACTCGCTCGGCTTCACCAGCGGCTTGATCGACTCCGCGTACGCGCGCTGCGCCGGCACCGACACCAGCTCGCGCTCGGGCCATCGCAGCGCGGTCAGCGCACCGCCGAACACGCACCCGGTGTCGATGCAGATCGTCTGGTTCACCCACTCCGCGCTCGGCACCGGCGTGTGCCCGTACACGACCGTCGCGCGCCCGCGGTACTCGGCGGCCCAGTCGGCGCGCACCGGCAAGCCGTACGCATCGATCTCGCCCGTCGTCTCGCCGTAGAGCGCGAACTCGCGCACGCGCCCCGACGCGCGACCTTGATAGGCCTCCTTCATCCCCGCGTGCGCGACCACGAGCTTCCCGCCGTCGAGCACGAGGTGCGACACGAGATCGTCGACGAACGTCGCGATGCGATCGCGCAGCCCCGGCTCGCGCACCTCGAGCTGCTGCATCGTCTCGGCGAGCCCGTGCGTGAGCTTCACGTCCTTGCCGCGCAGCTTGCGCAGCAGCCGCGCCTCGTGGTTGCCCGGCACGCAGAGCGCGACGCCGCCCTCGACCATGCGCATCGCGATCTCGATGCAGCCCGGCGAGTCGGGCCCGCGATCGACGAGGTCGCCGAGGAACACCGCCTTGCGCCCCTGCGGGTGCACGAACCCCGCGCGCTCGTCGCGCTGCCATCCCAGCGTCGCGAGCAGCGCCTCGAGCTCCTCGCGGCACCCGTGCACGTCGCCGATCACGTCGAAGGGCCCGCGCTCGTCGCGCCGATCGCTCCACAGCGGCTGTCGCACCACGATCGCGTCGTCGATCGCCGCGCCCTCGAGCACGTGCACCTGTCGCACGCCCTCGCGCTGCATCGATCGCAGCGAGCTCCGCAGGTCGCGCACCTGCCGCCGGATCGCGCCCTCGGGCAGACGCCGATCGGCGCGCACCATGTTGCGCTCGAGGCAGACCTCCTGCGGCACGTCGAGCACGATCGCGACCGGCAGCACGTCCCGCGAGCGCGCGAGCGCGATCAGATCGCGACGCGCCTCGGGCTGCACGTTCGTCGCGTCGATCACCACGATGCGCCCGCGCGCGAGGCGCTTGTCCGCGACGTACCGGAGCGCGTCGAACGCGTCCGGGGTCGCGCTCTGATCGTTCTCGTCGTCGGCGATCCACGCGCGGAAGCGATCCGACGAGAGCACCTCGCTCTCGAGGAAGTGCCGCCGCGCGAACGTGCTCTTGCCCGAGCTCGACGCGCCCACGAGGAGCACCAGCGACAGCTCGGGGATCTCGATGCGACGCGTCACGCTGCACCGTCCTTCCGCGTGAAGATCGCGGCCTGTGTCGGCGCGCCGTGCTCCGGGTGCTCGTCGCCGATCGGCGCGAAGCGCACGTCGTAGCCGCGTCGCTCCGCGGCCCCGCGCGCCCAGGCTTCCAGCTCGGCGCGCGTCCACTCGAAGCGGTGATCCGAGTGACGGAGCGCGCCGTGCGCGAGGCTCGGGAAGAGCGCGTTGTGCTCGCGGTTCGGCGTCGTCACCACCACGAGCCCGGGGCGCGCCGCGACGAAGAGCGCGCGCTCGAACGCGTCGAGCCGCTCCGGCTCGAGGTGCTCGATCACCTCGACGCACGTCGCCGCATCGAGCCCGACGAGCCGCGCGTCGCGATAGACCAGCGAGCCCGTCATCAGCTCCACGCGACGACGCGCGTGCTCGGGCAGCTTCGCGATGCGCTCGCCCGCGATCTCCAGCGCGCGCGCGTTCACGTCGACACCGACGACGCGCTCGAAGCGCTCCTTCGCGAGCTCCGCGACGAGCTTGCCCTCGCCGCACCCGAGGTCCGCGACCGTGCGCACGCCCGCCTCGCGCAGCGTCTCGCGCACGAACGCACGACGCCGCGCATCGAGCGAGAGCGGCCGCTCGAGCGCGTCCTCGCCCGCCGCCGCGCGCGCCTCGCTCTCCTCGTCGAGCAGCGGCTCGAGCCGCTCGAGCGCCGCGCGCACCAGCGAGCGCTGATGACGCAGATAACGACGCGTCACGAGCTCGCGCTCGGGGTGCGCCTCGAGCCAACCCTCGCCGTGCCGCAGCAGCTTGTCGATCTCCGCGGCGTCGACCCAGTAGTGTTTGTCGTCGTCGAGCACCGGCAGGAGCACGTAGAGGTGCGCGAGCAACGACGCGACCGTCTGCGTGCCGCGCAGCGCGAGCCGCAGCGCGCGCCCCTCCCCCCACTCCGGGTGCAGCTCGTCGAGCGCGATGCGCTCGATCTCCACGGTCCATCCGAGCGGCTCGAACAAGCGCCGCGCGAGCGACTCACCGCCGCGCGCCGCGACCACCGACACGGTCGCCTCGAGCGCGATCGCGCGCTCCGCGAGCTCCTGCCGCTCCTTGCTGCGCCCACCGAGCGCGGTCCCGAACGCGCGCGAGATCGCGACCGACACGAACGACGACGCGACGTAGGGCCGATCGCTCACGTACGCCGCGAGCGGCTCGCCCTCGCGATCACGCACCAGACCGATCGGGTCGACGTCGAGCAAGAGCGCTGCGGTGCAGCGTGACTCGCTCGCCTCGGGATAGAGCACGTGCGCGACGCCGAACGAGAGATCGACCGAGGTCACGCGCTCCGGATGTTTGTGCAGCAGGTACCCGAGGTCGGTCGCGGGGACGTGCGTGGTGGTGATCGTGACGAGCATGATGGCGCGCAGCGTCGCACGGCGCGGCGCTCGCGCGCACGCTCGCTGCGCGCCGTGCTCCGATCCGTGCTCAGCAGGCCTCGTCGCCGCTGTACTCGAGCTGGTAGTTGGTGCACTCCCAGCGCGGCGCCCCGACTCCGTCGACGCGGAGATAGAACGTGTGGCTGTTGTTGGTGCTCCCGACGCAGCCCGCGCTCGGCCCGTGGAACGTGACCTGGCCCGTCGTGCCGCCGTTGACGGTGATGCAGTTCCCGTAGGTCCCGGTGGCGCTGCTCGCGTAGCAGAGCCGGTACGAGCCGGCGCCCGCCGGAACGCTGAAGCGCACGGTGAGCGTGCTGTGCTCGTTGTCGAAGCACGTGGTGACGCAGTCCGAGCCGCCGTCTTCGTTCACGCGGACGCTGAAGTAGTCGACGTCGCCGTCGTAGTAGAGCTGCGAGACCGCGCTGCTGGAGCGGCTGCCGCTCGCGCCGTCGGTGGTGATCGTCGTGAGCGCGCTCGCCTGGCCGCCGCTGTTGTTCGGCTCGTGCGCGCGCACCGAGCTCGCGGTGATGTTGTCGTCGGCGACGCCGTTGCAGTCGTCGTCGAGGTCGTTGCACACCTCCGCCGCGGGCGCGCCGGGCGTGCAGACGTTGTCGGCGCCGCCCACGCAGATCGGGACGCCGGTGCGGCGACACTGGCCGACGCCGCAGCTCGTGGTGCCCGCGTCGACGTTGTCGCAGACCGGCGGGGTCGTCGCCGCGCACGAGCCGCTGCGCGGGTTCTGACAGTTGTCGTCACAGGTCTGGCGCGAGTCGCCGGCCGGCTGCAGCGGACAGACCTGGGCCGGCGTCTGGCACGCGCGCGAGCCGTCGCAGCTCACGGCGGCCCCGCCGGCCGGCGAGCGCTCGCGGCAGACGTCGCTCGTCCATCCCGCGAAGTAGCTCGAGCAGTCGAAGCCGCCGCACTCGCTCGCAGGATCCTGGCCCGCGGGCACCGGCGCGCAGGTGCCGACGCTGCCCGGCACGTTGCACGCCTCGCACAGCCCGGTGCACGCGCTGCTGCAGCAGACGCCGTCGACACAGCTCAGGCCCGACTGGCACTGGCTCGAGACCGCGCACGAGTCGCCGGGATTGCCCTGCGACTGGCACGTGTGCATCGCGTTGCAGAACGCGCCGGGATCGCACTCGGTGTCGGCGAGGCACTCCACGTCGCAGAGCGAGCCCTGGTCCGAGGTCTGGTCGCTCGCCGACGTGCAGCGCACCGACGGGAAGAGCCCGCAGGAGCTCGACTCGAGGCCCGCGCATCCGCTGTCGTCGGGCACCGGATCGCCGATCTGGCAGCTCGACGCGGCGTTGCACACCGCGTCGCGGCGCGTGCCCTGGCAGCTGCCGGGCGTGCTGCACTGCGACGCCTGCCGGTAGCTCGCCGGACAGTCGCTCGCCTGGGCGCAGCAGTCGCCGCTGCCGCAGCAGAACCCGTTGCTGCAGTAGCCGCTCGAGCAGTCGCTCGCCTCGTCGCACGCGGTGCCCGCGGGCTGATCGGCGACGCACGCGCCGCCGTCGCAGTGCGCGCTCTCGTCGCACTCGGTGTCCCCGGTGCAGCCGCTCGCGCAGACCGGCGCGCTCTGCTCGTACGCGCCGGTGCAGCGCACCGTCGGATACAGCCCGCACGCGTCGGCGACGACGCCGGTCGTGCACGCGCTGTCGTCGGCGACGTCGACCTGGGTGCCGCACTGACTGTTCAGGCAGACCGCGGCGTCGCGCGTGCCCTGGCAGGCCCGCTGGTCGTCGCACGTCGGCGCGGTCCCGTACCTCGCCGGGCACTCGCTCGCGAAGCGGCAGCAGTCGCCGGTCGCGCAGCAGAACCCGTTCTGGCAGTGGCCGCTCGCGCAGTCGCTCGCCTCGTCGCAGGCCTCGCCGTCGGGCAGGTCGGGGAAGCAGAAGCCCGAGCCGCCCACCGCGTCGCAGTGCGCGACGTCGTCGCACGCCGCGTCGTTGGCGCAGCTCGTCGGGCACGCGGGGTCGGGCTGATCCGCGGCGCCGGTGCACACGACGTCGCGGTAGAGCCCGCACGCGTCGGCGACGACGCTCGACGTGCACGCGCTGTCGTCGGGCGTGCCGGTGATCGTCTCGCACTCGAACGTCGTCGGGTTGCACGACACCATCCCGCGCGTGCCCTGGCACTCGTCGGGGTCGCCGCAGACCGTGCCCACGCCGGGATAGCCGGGACAGTGCGCGTCGGCGGCGCAGCACACGTGCCCCGCGCCGCAGCAGAACCCGTTCTCGCAGTTGCTCGACGCGCAGTCGCTGTCCTCGTCGCACGCCGTGCCGTTCGCGTAGTCCTCCTCGCAGCCGGTCCCGTCGCAGTGCGCGGCCGGGATGCAGCGCGTGTCGTCCTCGGGGCCACCCTCCGGCGCGCACGCGGTCGCGCAGAAGTCACCGCGGTCCTCGCCCCCGTCGCACGTGTAGAGACCGCACGCGACGGCCGCGGGATTGACGCACGCGCCGTCGGTGCACGCCGCCTCGCCGCGCTCCTCGTAGGTCCCGCTGCCGACCGCGTCGCAGCGCTGGACCGGGCAGTCCGTGAACTGCTCGTCGACGTGGGTGTCGCAGTCCTGGTCCGCGCTGTCGCAGAGCTCGGCCGCCTCGGGATGACGCGCGATGTCGTCGTCGTCGCAGTCGAGGCCGAGGCAGCTCCCGCCGATGCCGTAGCCGTCGGCGTCCTCGTCGATGCAGCACGCCGAGCCGACCGGCAGACACACCTCGGCGAAGTCGAGCGGCGCGTACGCAGCGCACTCGAAGCCGCGCGGGCAGTCGTTGAACTCGGGGACGCAGAGGCGCAGGCACACGCGCTCGCCGCCGCTCAGCGGGCCGCAGCGCGCGACCGAGCCGCACTGCGCGTCGACGACGCACTCACCGCACAGCGGCACCAGGTCGACCGGGCCGCCGTCGGTCCCGGCGTCGGCGAGCGGACCTCCGGCGTCCGGCGGCGGCATGCCCCCTCCGTCGAATTGCCGAGCCGCGTCGCCTGCCGGGCCGCCGTCGCGTCCGCGGTCCATGCCGCCATCGGCGCAACCGCCCACCGCCGCGCCACACGCCAGCACGAGCACCACCAAGCCGAAGCGCGTCCGCATCGTGACTCCTCGATCTCTCGGCCTCGCGATGCGAAGCCCAGGAGAGACGCCCGCAATGAAAGTTGCGGCGACAATCACACGCGAGCGGCGCTCGGCGCAATCCCGGGCCGCCGCTGCTATACCGTCTCGCGTTGCGCGCCCTCGCTCCGCTGCTGTCTCTCGTCGCGCTGTGTGCGTGCGACGACCTCTCGCGCTTCCGCACCGACGGCGAGAGCCTCTATCGCGGCGACGTCGTCGGCGACGAGGGCGAGTCGTTCCTGCGGCGCGGCTTCGCGCCGGGCACCTCGCTCGACCTCGAGTTCGACCCCACGACGCCCGACGTGCCGCAGCCCGGCACGCTCACCTCGAGCCCCGATCCCACGAGCGGCGAGCGCGTGTTCGACGCGACGCCGCTGCGCTCGATCGCGCCGCTCCAGCACGACCTGCTCAGCGAGTACGACTTCCCGGGCGGCGGGCGCGTGCGCAACTACCTCTACGTCGTGCGCCCCGAGTCCGGCCCGCTCGCGGGGCGCGACGCGATGGTGTTCGTCTCGCTGCTCGACGACGGCGGCGTCGAGGTGCGCGTCATCGCCGGCGCGGGCGACGAGGCGAGCGGCGATCACTTCGGGCTCTTCCGCATGACGCGAGTGGATCGGTGACGAGCGCGGTCGCGTGGAGGATCGCTCGAGGTCCGTCGTCTGGCCTCGAGCGATCCTCCATGCGACCGCGCGGAGGCACCCAGGAGTAAGAGATGCGAGTGTTGGGCATCGAGTCGTCGTGCGACGAGACCGCGGCGGCGATCGTGGAGGACGGCGGTCGCGTGATCGCCGACGTGGTCGCGAGCCAGGTCGCGGTGCACGCGCCCTACGGCGGCGTGGTGCCCGAGCTCGCGTCGCGCGCGCACCTCGCGAACGTCGCGCCGGTGATCGCGAAGGCGCTCGAGGCAGTGCCCGGTGGGCTCGACGCGATCGACGGCATCGCGGTCACGCGCGGGCCCGGGTTGCTCGGCGCGCTGCTCGTCGGCATGAGCGCGGGCAAGGCGATGGCCTGGTCGCGCAACCTGCCGATCGTCTACGTCGATCACCTCGTCGCGCACTTGCTCGCGGTCTACCTGCAGCGCGACCTGCAGCCCGGCCAAGAGGTCGCGACGCCCGAGATGCCTTTCGTCGCGCTGCTCGCGAGCGGCGGGCACACCGCGATCTACGAGGTGCGCGCGCACGACGACGTCGAGCTGATCGGACAGACGCGCGACGACGCGGCGGGCGAGGCGTTCGACAAGGCGGCGAAGCTGCTCGGGCTCGGCTATCCGGGCGGCCCGGTCATCGATCGGCTCGCGAAGCTGGGTGATCGATCGAAGGTCGAGCTGCCGCTGCCGATGCCGAGCACGAAGCGCCTCGACTTCTCGTTCTCGGGGCTCAAGACCGCGATCGCGCGGCACGTCGAGAAGCACGGCGCGCCGAAGGACGAGCGCGAGCTCGCCGACGTGTGCGCGGCGTTCCAGCACGCGGTGGTCGAGGTGCTCGCGCGCAAGAGCGTCGCGGCGTGCAAGCAGCGCCGCATCCCGCGGCTCGTGCTCGCGGGCGGCGTCGCGGCGAACGCGGGGCTGCGGGCGCGCACGACCCAGCTCGCGACGAGCGTCGGCGTGAAGGTGTTCGTGCCGCCGATCGCGAGCTGCACCGACAACGCGGCGATGATCGCGTACGCGGGCTATCTGCGCCTGGCGCGCGGCGAGCGCGACGCGCTCGACGTGACCGCGTACTCGAAGAGCCCCGACCTGCGGCGCGGGAAGATCCTGGAGCGCTGACGCGGTCGGGATCTGGAGCCCGCTCGGTCATACGCGCACACTCATCGCGATGCTGACCACGCTGGCGCTTGAGGGCTGGAAGAGCTTCGGCGCGCTCGTCGAGCTCCCGCTCGCACGGACCACGCTGCTCGTCGGGCCCAACGCGTCCGGCAAGAGCAACGTGCTCGACGCGATCCGTTTTCTCCAGGGGATTGCGCTCGACCTTCCGCTCACCGACGTCCTCCGCGGCAGCTGGGACGGCGGCCGCCAGGTGTGGCCTGGCATCCGCGGCGCGGAGGTCGAAGCAGCCCACGTCGGAGCCGGGCGTTTCACGCTCGGCACCGCGTGGTCCGATGCGTCGAGCAAGATCGAGCACGGGGTGTGCGTGCAGACGCGACCGGAGGTCGCGCTCGCGGAGGAAGCTCTCTTCGATGGCGATGGGCGCGTGCGCTACTGGTTCGACACGCACGCGAAGACGCTCGGCGAGCGCAAGGGGTTGCAGGCGGGCGGCGCGATCGCGGTGGCAATTCGCGCGACCGGCGCCGGCGGACGCAACGTGAGCGCCACGTACTCCGCGAGCCGCAGCTTGCTCGGGCAGATCGAAATCACCGAGCGCGTCGATCCTCGCGTGGTCGAGAACGCGCGCGCGGTGCGCGCGCGCCTGCGCGGCATCACGCACGTCGAGATCCATCCGCAGTTGATGCGAGACCCCGCGCCGCTCCACTGGAAGCAGATGGGCGCGTCCGGCGAGCACGTCGCGGCGGTGCTGCACTCGATGAGCGACGCTCAGCGCGCCGATCTCGTCGACTGGATCTCGGAGCTGTGCGCGCCGCGCGTCGGCGCGATCGACTTCGACGTGGTCGAGTCGGTACGCGAGGTCTACTTCTTCCTCCGCGAGCAGAGCGGGGCGCGCATCTCGGCGCGCAGCCTCAGCGATGGAACGCTGCGCTTCCTCGGAATCCTCGTCGCGCTGCTCACCGCACCCGAAGGGAGTCTCATCGTCCTCGAGGAGCCCGACGTGGGCCTGCACCCGGCTCGCGTCCATTTGCTCGCGGAGATCCTCGAGAGCGTGCCGCGCGAGCGAAACATCCAGGTGCTCGCGACGACGCACTCGCCGATCCTGCTCGCGCACCTCTCCGACGAGGTACTCGCGAACGTGATCGCGTTTGATCGCGACCCGTCGACGGGCTGGTCGATCGCCAAGCGCGTCGGGACACTCCCGCATTACCCGCTGCTCCGTGACAGTGAGCAGCGCGATCACCTGATTGCCACCGGCTGGCTGGAGCGCGCGCTGTGAAGGTCTTGATCATCCCCGAGGATCAGGAGCTCGACCGCTACGTACTGAAGCCCGTCGTCGAGCGCCTGTTCGCGGAGCTCGCTCGGCCAGCGCGCATCGACGTGCTCCCCGAGCCCAGGTTGCGCGGCTCGTCACAAGCTCTCGATCCGCAGACCATCGCGGCGATCGTCCGGGACAACCCGATGACGGATCTCTTCCTCCTGATCGTCGACCGCGACTGTGATCGGGACGCTCACGTCTCGAAGCTGGCGGCGAGGGTGGCCGAGCACCCGGACAAGCTCATCGGGTGCCTCGCGGTCGAGGAAGTAGAGTGCTGGCTGCTCGCGCTCTCCGACACACTGCCCGCGAGCTGGCGCGAGATCCGCGAGCACTGCGATCCCAAGGAACGTTACGTGGAGCCCTTCTTGGCGGCCCGTGGGAGCAGCAGCCCGGGGCGTGGAAGGAAGGCCGCGATGCGCGAGCTGGCGGGGAACTGGCGTCGCCTCGTGAGCCGTTGCCCGGAGATCCAGGAGCTCTCGACGCGCATCGCGAGCTGGCTCGGCGCGCGCGAGCACTGATGTGGTCGTGCGCCGCCGAGGCGGCCGAGAGCGAGCCGGCGCGGGGTCGTGAGGCTCGGTCGGGGGCTCGCGAGGCCAGCTTCGGGGCGCGCCTGGCCGGGTCGGGGGCGCGGGTGGCTGCGCGGTGGGCACGCGAGGCCAGGATCGTGGGCGCGCGAGGCCAGGATCGTGGGCACGATTGGGGTGGATCGACCCCAATCGCGCGATCGGCGGTTTTGCTCGGAAAAACTGGCGATCTCGGGCTCGACTCGCGCGCGTGTTCGCGCGATCTTCGCGCGAGGGGGCTCGATCATGGCGACGAAGAAGAAGACCACGGCCAAGAAGACGGCGAAGAAGAGCGCGAAGGCGGCGAAGCGGACCGCGCCAGCGAAGAAGCGGACGAAGATCGTGGTGAACCCGCTCTCGAGCGAGCAGCGACGCAGCTTGCTGCGCGTGCCGGCGGGCTACTCGGACGCGGTGAGCGACACGATCGAGGCGTGGAACGACAACCGCACGGTGCTGAAGCTCGCGAACCGCACGCCCGCGCAGCTCGCGTCGATGCTGCGCAAGGCGGAGCAGGCCGCCGAGAAGGAGCGCGCGTTCCAGCAGAAGGCGGAGGAGCAGCTCCGCGCGCTCACCGACGCGCGCATGCTCGCGGAGCACGAGGTGTGGAGCACGACGCTCGCGCTCTACGGCGTGGCGAAGGCGCAGATGCGCACCGCGCCCGAGCTCGCGGGCGCGTTCGAGCACATGAGCGAGCTCTTCGCGCGCGAGTCGAAGAAGCCGAGCGAGCCCACGCCGAGCGAGTGAACGCGGACGTCGCGCAGGCGCGCCGTCAGCCGCGCGAGCGGTAGGGGCCACCCTCGCGCGTCGAGGTCTCGAGGGCGCGCGCGAGCTCGATCGCGTGATCGAGCCACGGCGCGATGTCGCGCGCCGCTTCGATCGCGATGCTGAGCACGAGCGCGCCCTCGACCGCGACGCGCCACAGGCCATCGGGCGTGGTCGCGAGCAGGTCGAGGACGGCGCGCGGCAGCGGAGCTGGGGGCGCGGAGTCGACCGCGACGAAGGGATCGTCGCGAGGGACGCCGAGCTCGGCGACGCGATCGCCGGCGGCGGCTCGGAGCGTCACCTCGACGTCCCCTGCGCGGAGGAGGGTCGCGGTCAGCGGCACGGGCAGCGCGAGCTCGACGCGCACGACGAGATCCGAGGGAACCGCGGCGGCCGGGAGCTCGATCACGAACGCGCGCGCGCCGTGGCGGCCGGTGAGCAGGAGACCGTCCGCGCTCTCGATCGCCACGCCTTGGGCGAGCCAGCGCTCGAGCATCGTCTCGCGCCACGACCGGGCGCGGACCGCACGCGCCGCCACGACGAGCACGTCCGCGAGGTGCTTCGCGATGCGCGCCGCGTGCACGAAGCGCACGTCGCTGGGCTCGCCGCGGACGACGATGCGCACGGCGTCATCGGTGACGTGGACGTCCTCGCGCGCGTGCTGCGCGATCGCGGCGCTCGCGTGCGCGAGCAGCGCGCGTGCAGCGTCGGGATCGATCGCGCGCGCAGCGCAGTGCAGCGCGGCGAGCTCGAGGGGGAGGCTCGACGACGCGATCGCGGAGGGCGCGGCGCACGTCGAGAACGTGAGGCCGGGGCCGAGCGGCGGTGTGATCGGGACGGTGAGGACACATCCGTGATCGCCCAAGCGACGCAGCGTCACGGGGACGCCCTCGAGCGAGCCCTCGAGCTCGTCGTGATTCGGCGCGTCGCGCTGCGTCAGACCGAGGCGTCGTCCGACCTCGAGCCACGCGCGAGCGCGGCGACGTCTCGCATGGAGCGCGGCGAGCGCGATCGTGGTGACGACCGCGGCGCCGACGAGCGCGGGGATCACGTCACCTGGATCGCGCGGCGGGTCATCCACACGCCGTGCTGGTTGCAGCGAGCGCGCGCGATCAGCTGCGAGGGCTCGCGCAGCGCGAGCGGCACGCGGACGATCGGGTACGCGACGTCGGGCGAGAGATCGGCGACCCACACGACGCGATCGTCGAGCCGCACCTCGAGCCACTCGATGCGGTGCTCGACGCTCATCTCGTGAGGGCGCACGCCGACCTGCACGACGAGGTCGAACGGGCGCCCGGCGCGGACGCGCTCGGGCAGCGTGAGCACGGGGGCATGGGTGCGCTCGTCCTCGGTGAGCGCGGACGCGTCGGCGACCTGGGTCCCGGTCAGAGCGCCTTCGGCGGACCACTCGGCGCGCGCGGGTGGGCATGCGCTCGTGCCGCGTCCGCGCTGTGCGACCGCGGCGGAAGGAAGCGCCAGCGTGGCAGCGCCGACGATCGAGCCTCGCAGGAAACGACGTCGCTCCATGATCGAGCGAGTGTAGACCGGGTCGGGACCGAGACCGAGACCGAGTCCGCGTCGGCGTCGGCGTCGGCGTCCGCGTCCGTGTCGGCAGCGCCCCGAATGCGAGAAAAGGCGCCGCGCGAAGCGCAGCGCCTTCTCACTCACCTACCCAGCCTTCACGCGCGCGGCAGGACGCCGCTCCGAGCACCGTCCGAGCGCGAGCCCCCTCCCCGCGCCCCTCTCCGCAGCCTCACCGCGCGCGGCGACGACCGATCACCATCGCAATCGCGATCCCCACGAGCACCATCCACATCGACGACGACGACCGCGCCCCGACCGACACCGAGCACCCGCCGGCGCTCGACCCGACCGCCGTGCACACCGACGCCGCGCCGTCCGCCGTGCGACGGCACTCGAGACCGACGCCGCACACGCGATCGGCGCTGCACGGCTCGGTGCACACGCTGCTGCCGCCGACGCGCGCGCACAGGCCGCTCGCGCACTCCTCGTTCGTGTCGCACTCCTCGCCGACGAGGCTGCCCATCGGCGCGCACACGTTCACGCCGCCCGCCGCCGCGCAGCCGAAGCCCGCGGGGCACGGCGTCGCGCCGTCGCACGTGATCGTGCACCAGTTGCGATCACCGAGGATCGCGCAGATGCCGCCGGGGCAGTCGCTGTTGTCGAGACACGCGCTGCCGACGCGCACCGTGCCGCGGTCGCCGACGCCGCGGGTGCGCATGCACGCGCCCTCGCGGCACGAGAAGCCCTCGGGGCAGCTTCCGTCCGCGCCGCACGGCGCGGTGCACTCGGACACGCCGCCGCGCTCGGCGCACGCGCCGCTGCGGCAGTCCGCGCCCTCGCTGCACGGCTCGCCGAGGCCGTGTCCGAGGCCGCCGACGATGTCCTGATCGACGCAGCCGCCGCACGCGTCGCCGAGCGGCACGCAGATCTCGCCCGCGAGACAGCGTCCCGCGTCGAGGCGGCACGGCGGGAGGCAGCGCTGCATGCCGTCGCCGGGATCCGCGCAGAAGAGCGACGCGCAGTCGGTGTCCGCCGCGCACGACGCGCCGATCGGGGCGCCGCCGGGAGCGCCCGGCACGCAGTGACCGGCGCAGCCCGTCGAGCCGCAGAAGAAGCCCGGCGGACAGCCGACGTCGGGACGCATCGGATCGCACTCCTGGGTGCAGATCTGGCCCGCCTGCGTCGTCGCGCAGAGGCCGCCGATGCACGTGGCGCTCTCGGTGCACGCGCTGCCGAGCGGCATGCAGCCCTCGTCCGCCTCGCCGTTGCAGTCGTTGTCGACGCCGTCGCAGACCTCGCCGCCCTCGTCGGGGAAGCACGCGTCGCCGACCATCTCGAGGACGCTCTGCACCCAATCCATGTGACGGTAGAGCTCGTTGTACGCGCCGGGCGCGGTGCCGCAGCGCGGCTCGGTGCGGCCGTCGGGGCTGAAGATGAAGCTCGCGACGCCGTAGATGAGCCCGTCGGGGCCGATCACCGGACCGCCCGAGTCGCCCTGACAGACCGCTGGGTCGACGAAGATGAGGCCCTGCTGGAGGCCGGTGACCGCGGCGCTGGTGCGGTACTTCGTGCCGGTCTGGCCCGAGGGCGTCTGGCCGTAGCCGATCGCCGTGATCTGCTGGCCGTTGAGCGTGCCCGGCGAGCCGAGCGCGATCTCCATCGGGGTCTCGCGCGCGGGCGTCGCGAGCTCGACGAGCGCGAGGTCGGTCGCGCGCCCGTCGCCGATGTTGCTGGTGCTGCCGGGGATCAGATAGATGGCGCGCGCGCGGTACTGCGCGGTGATCGCGCGCTGCGAGCTGCCGACGTAGAAGCTGATCGACGAGGCCGACGCCTGGGTGTCGCCGTCGGCGCGCATCACGCAGTGACGCGCCGTGAGCATGACGCGCGGCGTGATGAGCGACGCGGTGCACATGCCGCCCGACTGGTTGTAGAGGAGCATCACCGACGGGAACCCGGTCTCCGCGGTCCCGTCGACGATCTCCTCGGTGATCACCTCGGCCTCGGGCGCGATCGGCGCGCACGCACCGAGCAGCGCCGCGGCGGCGAGCGTCGCGACCAGCCCCTTCGACGTCGTCATTCCCATCACGCCCTCACCTCGCGCAATGCAGCCAAAGCGAATCATCACCCGCGGCGACGGCGCCGCGCGAACACGATCGTGCCGAGCGCGATCAGCACGAGCACCGGCGTGACGCCGGGACGCGCGCCGACGCCGACCGCGCAGCCACCGCCGCTCGTCTCGGCACGCGGCGCGACGCACGCGGCGCTCGTGCCGTCGGCGCCGCGGCGGCACTCGAAGCCGGGGCCGCACGGCGCGTCGACGCCGCACTCGCGCGTGCAGACGCCGGCGTCGCCGCAGACGCCCGAGAAGCAGTCGGTGCCGGTGGCGCACGCGTCGCCGACGAGGCCGACCTCGGGCGCGCAGACCATCACGCCGCCCGCCGCGACGCACGCGAACCCGTCGGGGCACTGCTCGGCGCTGCCGCAGAGGCTGGTGCACCACCCGCGATCGCCCTGCACCGCGCAGAACGTGCCGCTGCCGCAGTCGGCGTTGTTGACGCAGGTCTCGCCGATGCCGCCGAGCGTCCCGCGCACGCACATCGCGTCGCGGCAGTGGTAGCCGCTCGGGCACCCGATCTCGCCGTCGCACGCGCGGCTGCAGTAGCGCGCGTCGCCGTCGTCGATGCAGCTGCCCGACGCGCAGTCCGCCGCGTCGCCGCAGGGCTCGCCGAGGCCGGCGCGCAGCCCGCTCACGAGATCGGCGTCGACGCACGCGCCGCACGAGCCGGGGCCCGCGACGCACGCCTCGCCCGCGAGGCACATGCCCGAGTCGCCCTCGCAGGGCGTGAGGCACCGCCGCACGCCGTCGCCGGGATCGGTGCAGAAGAACGACGCGCACTCGTCGTCGCGCTCGCAGGGGCGATCGTTCGCGAGCGACGCGTCGCCGGTGCGCGGCACGCAGAAGCCGCCGCACGAGACCGCGCCCTCGCGCGCGCAGTAGAAGCCCTCGCCGCACCCGAGCTCGGGGCGACGCGCGTCGCACGGCTCGGTGCAGATGCGGCCCGCGATGGTGTCGCGGCAGTGGTTGCCGACGCAGATGTCGTCGCTCGCGCAGCTGCCGCCGATCGGCGTGCAGCCCTCGTCGACGGCGCCGTTGCAGTCGTTGTCGCGCGCGTCGCAGACCTCGGCGCCGTCGTTGACGCAGCCGCCGCCCTCCTCGATCGCCATGTCGATGAGATCGAGGAAGTTGTAGATCGCGTTGTAGCCGCCCTGACCGCTGCCGCAGCTGCCGTTGCCGAACGAGACGACCGCCGCGACCTCGCGGCTCTCGGTGACCATCGGGCCGCCGGAGTCGCCCTGGCAGATCAGCGAGCCGACGTAGATGACGTCGTCGGCGACGTAGGTGACGCTGCCGGTCGCGGTGTACTTCGTGCCCGAGCTGCCCGAGGGGATCTGGCCGAAGCCGATCGCCGTGACGGTCTGGCCGCGGAGATCGTCGGGCGGCGTGCGGCGCACCGGGATCGGCTCGACGTCGGTCACGCCGCTGACGAGGACGAGCACGGCGACGTCCTGGCCGACGAGCCCGCTGAGGCGCCCGTCGTCGCGATACGAGCCGGGCGTCGTGTACACCGACTGGACGCGCAGCGTCGTGCCGCTGCCCGCGCGGTCGCCGATGCCGGCGATGATCGCGCTCGCGCTCGAGGGACCGTCGGCGCCGGGCTCCTGCACGCAGTGCTTCGCGGTCAGGACGACGCGCGGCTCGATCAGCGTGCCGGTGCAGAGGCCGCCGCTGTCGCGGCTGTAGATCCAGACCACCGCGGGGTCGCCGCCGCGGGTTCCGTCGACGATCGCGCTCTCGGCGAGGCGCGCGTCGGGGCCGGGGTTCGCGCAGCCCGCGAGCGCGAGCGCGAGGAGGAATGGGACGGCGAGGAAGGACGGTCGTCGAATCATCGTAGGGCCTCGGGCGGCGCGCCCCCTGTGCAAGCTGCAGGCCCGCCTCGGTCGGCGGGATCTGCGCAACTTACGGCCAGTCGCGCCAATGAGTGTCAGGGCGCGAACGCGCGTGTTCATAGGGTCGTCAATCGGCTTACTCGGACGTGAGTCGGCTCACGCTGGGGTGCGCGTGCGAATGGATGCGCGCCGATCGACGCCATGCTGCGCCGATGGTCGCGAGGTCGGTGATCTCGCGGTGTTACGCGGCGCTCGCGGCCGCGTTCCACCGGGCGGCGGCCTCGGCGTCGCCCGCTTCCTGCGCGAGCCCGGCGGCGTCGAGGTAGAGCGAGGCCGCCTTCGCGAGCTCACCGGCGAGCTCGCGGAGCGTGCCGAGCACGCCGGTCGCGCGCGCCGCGATCGCGCTGGCGCCGGACGCCCGCGCATGGCGCAGCGCGGCCTCGAGGTGCTCGGTGGCGAGGTCGGCGTCGCCGATCTCGACGAGCGTCTCGGCGTACTCGAGCTGCGAGCTCGCGAGCGCGCTCTCGCGGTCGGCGCTCTTGTCGCTCGCGAGCAGCTCACACGCCTTGCGGAACGTGTTCGCCGCGGCGACCGCGTCGCCCTCCTCGCGGCGCAGGCGCGCGAGGTTGAGCTGCACCTCGGCCTCGCAGCGCGGATCGTCGTTCGCGGTCGCGCTCTCGATCGCCTGACCGAGCAGGCGCTGCGCGTCGCGGCGGCGCTCGCGCTTGATCGCGACGCGACCGAGGACGAGCAGCATGCGCGCGCGCTCCTTGTTGCGCGGGCCCGCGAGCTCGAGCGCCTCGCGCAGCACGCCGTCGGCGCCCGCGAGATCACCGTGCGCCTCGAGCGCCTCGCCGAGCTTGCGGCTGAACGTGACGAGCGCGCGATCGAGCGAGAGATCGCCCGAGAGGAGGAGCTCGCGCCGCGCGAGATCGAGGCCGCGCCGGAACGCGAGGGTCGCCGCCATCGCATCGCCGCGGAGCATCGCGGCGTCGCCCATCCGCTCGAGGAGCAGGAGCGCGCTCATCGGCTCGCCGGCCTTGAACGCGTGCTCGGCGCGTACCTCGAGCACCGCGCCGTTGCCCGCCGCGACCTGCAGCGCGCGCGCGTGCAGCTCCTTGCGGGCCTCGGCGGGGATCGACGCCTCGACGAGATCGCGCACGAAGGGATGCACGACCTCGACGCGATCGGCGATCGTGAACAGCAGACCGAGGCGCGTGAGCGTCTCGATCGCCGCGAGATCACCGGCCTGCGCGACCTCGCGGAGCCAGTCGATCGGGCACGAGTCGCCGAGCACCGAGACCGCCTGCAGCAAGCGGCGCGACGGGAGATCGAGGCGCTCGAGGCGCGCCATCACCGCATCCGCGAGGCGCGGCGGGAGCGTCTCGTCGTGCCCGTCCTTCCCGAGCGCGCGCACCTGCTCGAGGTAGAGCGGCAGGAGCAGCCGCTGCGTGGGCTCGGTCGAGCGCTCGCGCGAGACCGGGCGCGGCGCGGACACCGTGCCGTTCAGGAAGTCCTGCGCCTCTTCGTTGTCGAGGCCGCGCAGCACCAGGCTCATCGCCTGCGGGTGCGGGCTCGGCTCGCGGGTCGCCGCGCCGCTCGTGACGATCAGCGTCGGCGTCGGCGCGACGATGTCGACGAGGCGCGTCAGCGCGAGGCGGCTCAGCGTGTCGCAGCGCGTGAGATCGTCGATCACGAGGACCACGATGCCGGAGCGTGCGCGGCTCCCCGCGACGCGCACCGCCGCCGCGAGCGCCGCCGCGACCGCGCCCGCGCGCGGCACGCCGGGCAGCCCGGGCAGGCCCTTCGAGTCGACGATCTCGGCGATGCCCGCGCGCGCGAGCGGATCCGAGATCAGCCCGCCGGTCGCGAGCTCGGGCAGGCGGCTCTCGTCGACGTCGAGCAGCCCCGCGATCAGCGTGCGCACCGCGAAGTACGGCGCGGGCGCGCCGCTCGGGTGCGGGCCCGCCATCACGACCTGATCGCCCGAGCCCGACGCGAGCAGCGCGAGCTCCGAGAGAAGACGCGTCTTGCCGACGCCCGCCTCGCCGAGCACGCGCATCCACACCGGACGCTCGATCACGAGCTGCCGCAGGTTCGCGAGCTGCGCGAGCTCGGCATCGCGACCGACGAGCGGGCGACGCGTCGCCGGCTGCACCGAGCCGCGCGCCGGCGCGCTGACCGGAGGCGACTGCGTCACCGCGCGCTCGGGCCGCGCGCCCGGCGGGATCGTGACGATGCCGGTGAGGCGCGTGCCGCACTCGCCGCAGAAGCGCACCGTCATCGGGTTCAGGTGCCCGCACGTCGGGCACTCGATCATGCTGACGTGGCGCGTCTCGAGCGACTCCTCGGCGCGACGGACCGCGTCGTCCATCTCGTCGGCGCTCTGGAAGCGCTTGCTCGGCGCCTTCGCGAGCGAGCGCATGGTCAGCTCCGCGAGCTGATCGGGGATGCGGCGCTGCGGCGCGACGACGCGCGGATCGGGCACCGGATCGTGGATGTGCCGCAGCACGACCTTCGTCGGCGTGTCGTCGGTGAACGGCAGTCGATCGGTCAGCATCTCGAAGAGCAGCACGCCCATCGAGTAGAGGTCGCTGCGGCCGTCGAGCTCGTCCCCGCGGCCCTGCTCCGGGCTCATGTAGTCGGGCGTGCCGCACACGAGGCCCGGCGACGTGATCGACGACGAGCCGGGACCGACGATCGTCGCGAGGCCGAAGTCGACGACCTTCACGACCTCGTCGCCCTTGCGTCCCTTCTGGACGATGATGTTCTCGGGCTTGAGGTCGCGGTGCACGACGCCCAGCGCGTGCGCTTCGCCGAGCGCGGCGAGGACCTTGCGCAGGATGCGGCAGATGCGCTTGAACGGGAGCGGGCCCTCCTCCGCGAGCACCGTCGCGAGATCCTTGCCCGCGAGGTACTCCATCACGAGGTAGAGGATCCCGTCGTCGGTCCGACCGAAGTCGATGATGCCGACGCTCTCGGGGTGGTTCAGGCGGCTCGCCGCGCGCGCCTCGTTGTAGAAGCGCGCGACCGTCTGCTCGTCGCCGAGCAGGTGCGGATGGATGACCTTCACCGCCACGGTGCGGCCGAGCATGTTCTGCACGCCCTTGTAGACGCGCCCCATGCCGCCGACGCCGATCAGCTCCTGGATCAGATAGCCGCCCGCGATGGTGCGGCCGACGAGCGGATCGCCGGGAGAGCTCGGATCGTCGCGCTCCAGGTTGTGCCCACAAGCCGAGCAGAAGCGGTCGGCTTCTTCGCCCGGAGCTGCGCACTGGGGGCACGACTTCACGCGCGCGAGCATACCGGAACGCGATCGACGCCGTACATCGTGATCGCTTCGGACGTCGATTCCCCAGCACTCTCGGTACGGAGCCAATCGCGCGCGTCGCGTGCTGCTCCACGACGACACGCGACGCGCGGACGGGTGCCGCGCTACGCTGCGCGCGCGATGAAGTCCGCTGCCGCGACTCCGCGCTCCTTCCGCGCCGCGGGCTCGACCGAAGCGCTGCGCGCGGCGGCGCTCGGGGCGAACCTCTGGGCGGTCGCGCTCCTCCTGCCGGTGCTGCACGGCGGCGCACGCGGCGCGCTCGACGCGGTGATCGTGCTCTTGCCGCTCGTGCCGCTCGCGATCGGCGCGCGCGCCCTCGCGGCAGGTGTGCCGCGCCTGTCACCGGTCGCGCAGCGCGGGCTCGCGGTCTCGACGTTGCTCTTCGCGTTCCCGATCACGCTCGCGGGCGCGATCGCGTCGCGCGCCGACCTCGCGGATCGCGACGCGTGGGGACCGCTGGGCCTGCTCGTCGCGTCGATCTCGCTGCTCGCGTACGGCGCCGTGAGCGCGGAGGCGTGCGGAAGACCGGTGGTGCTGCGGACGTCGAGCGCGCAGGGCCTCGCGACGGCGCAGCCGGCGAGCGAGCCACCGCTGCGACGCTGGCTGCGGCGCGCGACCCTCGGTGGCGTGACCGGGGGCGCGCTGCTCGCGGCCGTGGTCGCGCCGGCGATCGGCGCGCGCGCGACGCTGGTGCGCACCTGGGGCGAGTCGGCGGACGAGGCGACGGTGCTCGCGTCGATCGTCGGCGCGGCGGCGGGGTCGATCGGGCTCGCCGCGTTCGTGGGGCCGCGGCTCCGCGCGCCGCGCGCGGGGGAGCTGCCGTCGGCGTCGCGCCGCGCGGTGCGGGTGAGCGTCGCGATGCTCCTCGCGGCGGTCGCGCTCGTGGCGTTCTTCCTCCTGCGCGCGTGGGAGCGGACGGTCGCCACGTGAGCGGCGATCGCGACCGCGGAACCCGCTATCATCGGGCGCGCACGTGACGACCACGGCGAGCAAGGGGAGCCCCGGCGGCGTACGCATCCTCGATCGACTGCGCGACGAGGGGCGCATCACCGCGCCGCAGTACGAGAGCTTCTACCACCAGGCGAAGCGCACCGGAGAGCGCGTCGAGGAGTCGATCCTCGAGTCCGGCGCGATGACCGAGGCCGACCTGCTCAAGTTCGTCGCGTCGCTCTACAAGACGCGCTTCGTCTCGACCGAGCGCCTCTCGAAGGCGGAGATCGATCGCGCCACGCTCGACCTCGTGCCCCGGCGCATCGCGGAGCGCCTGCAGTGCGTGCCGATCCTCTACGACCGGCGCGCGCAGGTGCTCTCGGTCGTCACCTACGAGCTCGAGGAGGACGTCGGAAAGCAGCTCGCGGTCGCGACCGGCGCGCGCGAGGTGCGCGTGTTCGCGGCGCGGCCGGCGACGGTGCGCGCGGCGCTGCGTCGCTTCTACGGCGGCGATCCCCACGCGTTCGCGCAGGTGCAGGGCGCGCCGACGAGCTACGCGCTCGGGCTCGACGCGTTCGAGCGCGGCAGCGGCGGCGGGCCCTCGATCTCGCTCGATCCTTCGCCGCGCGGCGTCGGGATCGATCTCGAGCTCGACGATCGCACGCCCGCGCTCGGGTTCGCGCCCGCTCCGCCGGTGGCCCCGCGTCCTGCTGCGCCCGCGCGCGGCGCCGCGCCCCCGACGCCGCCCGAGCTGAAGATCGAGATGCCGCGCTTCGAGGTCGCGCCCGACTGGGCCGCGTACCTCGAGACCGTGAACGTGCTGGTCACCGTGCTCGACGGCTCGCGCGCGGAGCTGCGCGGCCACTCGTCGCAGGTCGCGCGCCTCTGCGGACAGCTCGCCGATCGGCTCTCGATCAGCGGCGGCGATCGCCACGCGATCGTGCTCGCCGCGCACCTCCACGACGTGGGCAAGGCGAGCAGCTACCACCTCACCGCGCTCAACGTCTCGCGCTTCGACGGCCATCGCCTGCAGGCGCAGCGCAGCTACCTCACGCCGCTGCGCATGCTCGAGTCCGCGCGCCTTCCCCCCGCGACGATCGACGCGCTCACGCACCTCTACGAGCGCTACGACGGTCAGGGCTTCCCCGATCGCCAGGCGGGCAACGCGATCCCGATCGGCGCGCGCATCGTGTCGCTCGTCGAGACCTACTGCGACCTCACGGTCAATCCGAAGAACCCGTATCGCCGTACGCTCACGCCGCGCGAGGCGCTCGACGTGCTGCGACAGCTCGGATCGCAGCTCTTCGATCCCGGGCTGGTCGGCGCGCTGCGGCAGGTCGTCGTCGGCGACGAGACCAGCGGCAAGAACGGCGCGCGCACGCGCGTGCTGATCGTCGATCCCGATCGCGAGGAGACCACGATCCTCGAGCTGCGCCTCGCCGAGGCGGGCCACGGCGTCGTCGTGGTGCGCGATCGCGCCGAGGCGATCGCGGCGATCGCGAAGGAGCGCTTCCAGCTGATCGTCTCGGAGCTCGAGCTCGGCGGCGACGACGGCTTCACGCTCCTCGCCGCGCTGCGCGCGGAGCCGAGCGCGGCCGAGATCCCGTTCGTGTTCCTCACGCGCAAGGCGGATCGCGAGTCGGTGGCGCGCGGGCTCGAGCTCGGCGCGGCGGACTTCCTGATGAAGCCCGCGTCGGCGGAGCTCGTGGTCGCGAAGACCGCGCAGCTGATCGAGGCGGGCGTACGCCGGCGCGGCGGAGGGCTCGCGGGGAACCTGCGCGACATCTCGCTGCCCGACGTGATCCAGGCGCTCGGCAACGGCCGCAAGACGGGGCTCCTGCACGTCTCGGCGGGCGGCACGATCGGCGAGATCCACTTCCTCGAGGGCGCGGTCGCCGACGCGCGCTTCGGACAGAGCGCGCGGCAAGAGGCGATCTACGCGATGCTCGCGCTCAAAGAGGGCGAGTTCTCGCTCGACCCCGCGTTCAAGCCCGCCGCGCGCGTGATCAACGAGAGCACGGAGGCGCTCCTCCTCGAAGGAATGCGCCGCATGGACGAAGCCGGGCTGAGCTGATCCTCGTTGCAACCGTGGAGATCCGCCCTTATACCGCGGCCGTGCCAGCCCCCGGTCGGGCCATCTCCGCCCAGCTCTGCTCCGTCTGCGTCGCGGCGCTGGTCAGCGCGTGCGGCGGACCCACATTGCAGGGCGGCGTGTTCCGCGACGCAGAAGCTCACTATCGCATCGGCGATCTCGGGCCGGGCTGGTCGCAGCTCTCGGTCGCGGGGCAGAACGACCTCGCGTGGCACAACGAGTCGCTCGGCGCGATCGTGCAGGTGAACGCGACCTGCGATCCGTCGCGCGACGTCCCGCTCACCGCGCTCACGAACCACCTGCTCATCGGGTTCCGCGAGCGCGAGATCGTCGAGCAGGAGTTCGTGCCGATGGACGCGCGCGAGGCGCTGCGCACCCATGCGGTCGCGACCCTCGACGGAGTCCCCCGCGAGCTGCTCTTCGTCGTGCTCAAGAAGGACGACTGCGTCTACGACTTCGCGCTGATCACGCCGCCGGGCACGCCCTTCGGCGGCGCGCAGCCCGCGTTCGAGCGCTTCGTGTCGGAGTTCACGACGGAGGTCCGGTGAGCGCGCAGCCGACGCCGGCCGAGAAGTCGCTCGTCGTCCGCGCGATCGAGGCGCAGGGCGCGCGGATGATCCGCGCGATGAACCAGATGGGCGGCATCGCGGCGATGACGCTCCGCGCGTTCCGCGCGCTCTTCACGACGCGCTTCGAGATGCGCTCGTTCCTCTACCAGCTCGAGCAGATGGGCGTGAAGTCGTTCGGCATCGCCGCGGCGACCGCGATCTTCGTCGGCATCGTCATGGCGATCCAGTTCGCGTTCTCGCTCGAGCGCTTCGGCGCGCGCGAGAGCACGGGACGCATCGTCGGCCTGTCCGAGGCGCGCGAGCTCGCGCCCTCGCTCACCGCGCTCGTCGTCGGGTGCCGCATCGGCGCGGGCATCGCGGCGGAGCTCGGATCGATGGCGGTCACCGAGCAGATCGACGCGATCCGCGCGCTCGGCGCCGACCCGATCAAGAAGCTCGTCGTGCCGCGCATGCTCGCGGGCATCGTGATGATGCCGATGCTCACCGTGTTCGCGCTGGTGCTCGGCATCGGCAGCGCGGCGATCGTCTGCAACCTCTCGTTCGGGATGGCGATCCCGTTCTTCGTGACCAGCGCGCTCGATTCGATCTGGGTCGAGGACTTCCTCTCGGGCATCGGCAAGACGCCGTTCTTCGGGTTCTTGATCGCGGTGCTCGGCTCGTACTACGGCATCACGACGCGCGGCGGCACCGAGGGCGTCGGGCGCGCGACGACGACGTCGGTCGTGGTCGTCGCGATCAGCATCCTGATCGCCGACGCGCTGCTCACCCAGTTCTTCATGCAGTTCATGACGCGGTGATGCGCCTGCGCGTGCTCGCGGCTGCGCTCACGGTGCTCGCGCTGATGATCGCGGGCGTGGTGATCGATGCAGTGCGGCGGCGCGCCGACGACGCCGCGGGACGCGCGCAGCGTGTCGCGCTCGCGAGGACGATCGGGCTGCCCGATCTCGCGCTCTCGAGCGGTGCGCGGTGGCTGCGTCATCCCTCGCAGGTCGAGCCCGCGGGCGCGCTCTCCGACGCGCCGGGCGCGCTCGACGTCGATCCCGCCGGCGCGTGGATCGCACCGCCGCGCGAGGTGCTGCGCGCAGGCGCGACCGGAAGGCTCGAGCGGCGATGAAGCGCCAGCTCGCGCTGCTCGATCACGCGCTGGGCGCGCTGCGGCGCCGCGCCGGGCGCAACGCCGCGATCGTGGTCGGGCTCGCCGCGGTCGTCGCGCTCTTCGGATCGACGGCGTTCCTCGCCGAGGCGATGCGCGCCGAGTACCGCGCGCTCGCGGAGGGGCTCCCCGATCTCACGGTGCAGCGCTTGATCGCCGGACGTCCCGCGCTGATCGCGGAGAGCGAAGCGCAGACGATCGAGGCGCTCGATCTGCCCGGCGTGCGCAGCGTGCGCCCGCGGGTGTGGGGCTATCTCTTCGTCGCGCCGATCGAGGGCAACGTCGTGGTGATCGGGATGGGCGCGCGCGACGACGCCGACATCGTCGATGGGCGGTGGCCCGAGCGCGACGACGAGATCGTCGTGGGCTCGGGCATCGCGCGGCTGCTCGGCGCGCGCGCCGGCGATCAGATCGCGCTCACCGCGACCGAGGGCGCGACGCCCGTCGTGCTGACGATCTCCGGCGTGCTCGACGCGCGCACCGCAGCGCTCGGGAGCGATCTCGTGATCGCGACCGACACCCGCGCGCGCTCGCTGCTCGGCGTACCCGACGCGATGGCGACCGACCTCGCGATCGACCTCGCGCGCGACGAAGAAGCCGCGGTGGTCACCGCCGAGATCGCGCAGGCGATCAGCGGCGCGCGGGTGATCGATCGGCAGCTGCTCGAGCGCACGTACGAGCTCACGTTCGACGCGCGCGCCGGGCTGGTGGGCGCGATGCTGGTCCCGGCGCTGCTCGCGCTGCTCCTGCTCGCGTGGGATCGCCTCACCGGGCTCGGCGAAGCGGAGCGCCGCGAGATCGGCGTGCTCAAGGCGACGGGCTGGAGCACCCATGACGTGCTCACGGCACGGATGTGGGAGTCGGGCCTGGTCGCGCTCGTGGGCTCGGTCGCGGGCGTCGTGCTCGGCTACGTGCACGCGTTCTGGCTCGGCGCGCCCGGCATCGCCGACGCGCTCTTCGGATGGAGCGTGCTCCACGCCGATCTCGCGCTCGCGCCCGCGGTCGATCTCGCGCAGGTGCTCGCGATCGTGAGCGCGGTGGTCGTGCCCTTCGTCGCGGTGAGCGTCGTGCCCGCGTGGCGCGCCGCGATGCTCGATCCCGATCGCTTGCTGCGGGGTGGCGCGTGAGCGCCATCGACCAGGTCGGGAGGCCGCGGTGAGCGCGCTGCTCGAGACCGTCGACGTCACCAAGCGCTACCTCGATGGCGAGCGTCGTCACCTCGCCGTCGATCGCGTCTCGATCACGATCGACGCGGGCTCGCTCGTCGCGCTGCGCGGCCCGAGCGGCTCGGGCAAGACCACGCTGCTCGGCCTCCTCGGCGGCATGATCGCACCGACGAGCGGCGACGTGCGCGTCGAGGGCGAGTCGATCGTCCACCTGCGCGATCGCCATCGCACCGAGCTGCGCCGCACCAAGATCGGCTTCGTCTTCCAGGAGCTCGCGCTCGTCCCGGACATGACGCTCGACGAGAACGTGCTCCTGCCGCTCGTCCCCACCGGCGGCGCGACGCGCGACGAGCGCGCCCGCGCGACCTCCCTGCTCGAGCGCTTCGGCCTCGCGAGCAAGGCGAAGGCGCGCGCGAGCAAGCTCTCGGGCGGCGAGCGCCAGCGCGGCGCGATCGTGCGCGCGCTGGTGCGCGATCCCCGCGTGCTCCTCCTCGACGAGCCCACCGCGCACCTCGACGCCGCGAACGCCACCGAGGTCGTCGCGCTGCTCGCGGCGCTGCGCGACGAGGGCCGCGCGATCGTCTGCGCGACCCACGATCCCCGCCTCGCCGACGACCCCCGCGTCGACCGCGCGATCGCGATGGCGGACGGCCGCCTGGTGACCCCGCCGAACGGCTGAGCGCCAGGCGTGACGGATGCGGCGGGGGCCGCCCAATCCTTCCCCGGAGCCCCGCCGAATGCTCACTCGTCTCCGCGCGCGCGCCGCCTTCGCCGGCGTCCTCCTCGCCGCGTGCTCGAACGATCCCGTCGCGCCCACGCTCGACGCGTCCACCGGCGACGCGGGCGATCCGAACGCGGTCGTCGCGATCCGCGTCGAGCCCGAGCGCCTCGAGCTCCTCTCGCGCGACGGCGAGCCTGCGAGCGGCACCGTGCGCGCCATCGCGATCGAGGCCGACGGCGACGAGCGTCCCGCCGAGGGCATCACCTGGATCCTCGGCTCGCCCTCGCTCGCGACGATCACGCCCGAGGGGGTCGCGACGATCGACGGCTCGCGCGGCGGCGAGAGCGCGGTGCTCGCGCGGCTCGACCGCGGCGTGACCACGATCGTCGGCGAGGGTCGCCTCGTCGCGCGCATCGAGCGGCGCACCCGCGGCGATCTCACCGACGACGAGGTCGCGCGCTTCGACGCCGAGCCGGTCGTCGACGCCGCAGCCGCGCCGCGCATCCTCTACCCGCTCGAGGGCGCGGTGATGCCGCGCAACCTCCGCGCGCCGGTCGTCCAGTGGCAGCCGCAGACCGGCGACGGCGACCTCTATCGCGTCCGCGCGCGCAGCACCCACGTCGAGCTCGTCACGTACCTGCGCAGCAGCGACACGTTCGAGCATTCTTGGACGATCGCTCAAGAACGATGGCGCTTGCTCGCGGACGCCGATCCCGACGCGCCGATCACGTTCGAGATCGATCGCTGGCAGGCCGCCCACGAGCGCGTGGTGCGTGGCGCCGCGCCGGTGACGATGCACGTCGCGCGCGGGGGCGTGCTCGGCGAGGTCTACTACTGGGCGCTCGAGCGCGGCCGCATCCTCGCGATCGATCCCCAGACCGCGACCCCGCGCGACGTCGTGCCGAACCCGCCGCGCGCCGACGCCGGCGGCCAGCGCTGCATGGCCTGCCACACCGTCTCGCGCAACGGGCGCTGGCTCTTCGGGCGCCGCTTCGACGACGACGCGAGCTGGATCGTCGATCTCGCCGAGGACACGACGACCGATCCCCCGCCGATGCGCTACGAGCCGCGCCCCGGGATCGACACCGCGTCCTTCGATCCCACCGGCGAGCGCCTCCTCGCGGCGTGGGAAGGCCGCCTCTTCGTCGTCGACGCGCGCACCGGGCTCGAGGTCGCGAGCAGCGGCCTGCCCACCACGCTCGCCTCGATGCCGACGTGGTCGCCCTCGGGTGATCTCGCCGCGTGGATCGTCGCCGACGCGAGCGAGAGCGACGCGCCCTCCACGCTGCACGTCGCGACCCGCGAGGACGCCGACACCAGCGCCTTCGCGACCTCGCGCGCGCTGCACGCCGGGGCCGATCTCTCGAGCGCGCCCGAGGGTGGCTCGCGCGACGCGCTCCCGAGCTGGACGCCCGACGATCGCTTCCTCGTCTTCCAGCACGGCGCGCAGGCGTTCACCTCCGGCGCGCCCGGCGCGCGCGCCGCGCTCTACCTCGCGCGCGTCGAGGACGGACACACCGCGCGCCTCGACGCGGCGAGCGGCGGCACCGACGCGTTCTGGCCCACGGTCTCGCCCTACGTCACCGACGAGGCCGACGATCGACGCTTCTACTGGGTCGCGTTCCACTCGCGCCGCGACTACGGCAACGCGCGCGCCGGCACCTGGGGCCGCCGCATCCGGCAGCTCTGGATCACCGCGGTCGACGCCGATCCCGACGACGGAGTCGACGCTTCGCATCCGCCCGTCTGGCTGCCCGGCCAAGAGCGCGACTACGACAACGTCGCTGCCTATTGGGCGCCGGAGTCGTGCCGCGGAGGAGGCCAGTCGTGCGCGGATGGATCGGAGTGCTGCTCCGGAGAGTGCACCGATGAAGGCATCTGTACCGCTCCGCCGATCTGACTCGAATCACGAGGGGGCATGTCGATGACTCGCACGCTGACTCTGACGCTCACGCTCGCGCTCGTGTCCGGATGCACCGGCCGCGGCGACGACACCGACACCGACTCCGGTGCCCCGACCGACGCCGGCGTCGACGCCCAGACGCTCGTCGTCGACGCCGGAAGCGACGCCGGCGACACCGACGAGCCGGACGCCGGCGGCTGCGAGCTCGACTGCGTCGAGCTCCCGCCCGAGTGCCACTACGAAGGTCGCGACTGCGCGACGGAGTCGTGCGGCGAGATCGTCTGTCCCGACCCGTCGCGGATGTGCGGCAGTCTCTTCCACGGACGCTGCGCGAGCGACGAGTACTGCGACTTCTACATCGAGGGCGCGTGCGGCGCGCTCGACGAGGTCGGGCTCTGCCGTGAGCGCCCGACGTCGTGCGACGAGCAGCCCGAGCAGCCCGTCTGCGCGTGCAACGGCACGACCTACGACAACGCGTGCGAGGCGCACCGCGCCGGCTTCGAGGTCGTCATGGAAGGCGAGTGCCCGCCGCCCAGCGTGTGCAACGGCGACGACGCGTGGGGCGAGGGCGAGGGCTGCACCACCGAGCTCGGCTGGAAGTGGGACGGCAACACCTGCGCGCCCGTCGTCGGCTGCACCTGCACCGGCACCTTCTGCCCGAGCCTCTTCGCGAGCCGCGACGCGTGCCGCGTCGGATCCGAGACCTGCATCGCGCACCGCTGTCAGGCGCAGGACGCCGCGGCGGTCACCACCGGATGCGACGAGCCCTCGAGCATCGGGTGGCGCTGGGACGGCACCGCGTGCGTGGAGCTCGTCGGGTGCAGCTGCGACGGCACCTCGTGCTGGCGCGTCGAGGGCACCGACCGCGCGGGCTGCGAGGCCGAGTACGTGACCGAGTGCGAGCCGATCCCCGCCGCGCGCTGAGAGCCGTCATGCACCACCTCCGTCTCGCGTTGCTCCTCGCGCTCGCGCTCCCCGCGTGCACCGTCCCTCGCGACACGCCCCCCGGCGACGGCGGTCCCGGCGCGTGCGAGCAGAGCCCCGATCGCGACGGCGACGGAGTGCCCGACGTGCTCGAGGAGCTGCTCGACACCGATCGCGACTTCGTCTCCGACGCCGACGAGACCGACAGCGACGGCGACGGACGCGACGACGCGCTCGAGGCGGGCGACACGCCCTGCGTCTCGCTGCCCGATCGCGACGGCGACGGCGTGCCCGACGTGCGCGACGTCGACGGCAACGACGACAGCGTCCTCGACGCGACGCAGTGGGAGACCGACCTCGACGGCGACGACGTCGTCGACGGCCTCGACACCGACACCGACGGCGACGGCATCGCGAACACGATCGAGCAGGACGCGAGCGAGCCCGTCGACACCGACGACGACGGCACGCCCGACGCGCTCGATCCCGACAG
The DNA here is from genome assembly GCF_000737325.1 of Sandaracinus amylolyticus. Taxonomy (NCBI): domain Bacteria; kingdom Pseudomonadati; phylum Myxococcota; order Polyangiales; family Sandaracinaceae; genus Sandaracinus; species Sandaracinus amylolyticus. Next base: position 2,071,622 of record NZ_CP011125.1, on the reverse strand, counting down.
CGACGGCGACACCATCTCCGACGCCCACGAGGCCGCGGGCGATCCCGACGCCGACGACGTGCCCTCGTTCCGCGATCTCGACGCCGACGGCGACGGCATCCTCGACGCCGACGAGGCCGGCGACGGCGAGCTCACCACGCCGCCGATCACCTGCGACGACGAGATCGACGTCGCGACCGGCGAGCCCGCGGACGACGAGCTCGTCGACGCGCTCGACGTCGATCGCGACGGCGACGGAGTGCGCGACGGCGACGAGCGCGACGCCGGGATGGACCCCTGCGATCCCGACAGCGACGACGACGGCTTCGGCGATCTCGTCGAGTACGCGCGCCACGACGTCGAGTGCGAGGACGGCACCGAGGAGGCGTGCGGCTGCGCGATCGATCCCGACTGCGGGATCCCGAGCGACGACTACTACGTCGTGCTCCCGTACGAGGCGCCGAGCGTGGTGCGCGAGCTCGAGCTCTCGACGCTGCTGCGCGTCGCCGACGTGCTGCTCCTCGCCGACACCACCGGCTCGATGGGGCGCGTGCTCGAGCACATCCAGGACACCGTCGCGGTGCCGGGCACCGGCCTGATCGATCGCATCCGCGACCGCGTGCCGAGCGCGTGGCTCGGGGGCGGCTACCACGACGACTTCCCGCTCGGTATCTACGGCAGCGGCGACGATCGCGTCTTCGGCATCGCGATCGAGATGAGCCCGCCCGAGCGCGCGGCCGACGTGCAGGCCGCGTTCGAGGCGCTGCAGATCCACGTCGGCGGCGACTGGCCCGAGTCGAACAGCGAGGCGCTGCTCCAGGTCGCGACCGGGCGCGGCGGCGCGTGGTCGATGAACGGCTACTTCTACACGATCCCGCGCCTCTCCGAGGACTGCGAGGACGGACGCTGGGGCGCGCCCTGCTTCCGCTCGAACGCGCTGCCGATCGTCGTGCACTTCAGCGACGCGTGCGCGCACAACGGGCCGCCCGGCGATCACGCGTCGTGCTCGCCGTACCAGGGCTTCACGCCCGCGCCGGCGACCTGGAGCGACGCGATCGCGGCGATGAACGCGCGCGCCATGCGCTACGTCGGCATCAACGCCGGCGAGTCGCACTGCGAGGACGAGCCCGGGCCCGCCGAGAGCGCGCCGTGCTTCTTCATGCACCAGACCGCGATCGCGACCGGCACCGTCGACCTCGACGGGCGCGCGCTCGTCTACGACATGCCGCAGGGCGCGACGAGCACCCAGGAGTTCGTCGACACGGTGACCGAAGCGATCGACACGGTCGCGACGCGCATCCCGTTCGACATCGACACCGCGCTGCGCGCCGAGCCCTCGCCGCGCCCCGAGATCGATCCGCGCGCGTTCGTGCGCGACCGTCGCCCCGGCTGCCGCGCGACGCCGCCGATCGAGCCGTGCTGGGACGCGCCGGACGGCATCCCCCACGACCGCGCGGTCGGCGAGGTGACCGACGAGGGCTTCACCGAGGTGATCCCGGGCACGACGGTGCGCTTCCAGGTCGAGCTCGCGAACGAGGTGCACCGCGGCGGGCCGCACCCCGAGGTGTTCGTGACGTGGATCGACCTGCGGGGAGACGGGGTGACGGTGTTGGACTCTCGGGCGGTCTACGTCGTGGTGCCCGCGGGTGATGGACCCGGCTGAGGGCTCGGCATGAGGCGCTTCGGCGTGAGGCGGGAGGGGGTGGGTCTGGCGGCCTGAGTGCTCGCGGGCTGCCTCTCGATCGCGGTGGCGACGGCACGCGCGGAGCGCGGGACGGCGACGGTCCGGAGAGCGGAGGCGACGGCACGCGCGGAGCGCGGGACGGCGACGGTCGGGAGAGCCGAGGCGACGGCACGCGTGGAGCGCGGGACGGCGACGGTCCGGAGAGCGGAGGCGACGGCGCGCGCGGAGCGCGGGACGGCGACGGTCGGGAGAGCGGAGGCGACGGCACGCGCGGAGCGCGGGACGGCGACGGTCGGGAGAGCGGAGGCGACGGCACGCGCGGAGCGCGGGACGGCGACGGTCGGGAGAGCGGAGGCGACGGCACGCGCGTTAGCGCGGGGCGGCGACGGGGGTGGAGCGGGGACCTCCGTGTACGGTGACGTTTCGGAGGGTCGTGGCCGGGCGGGACGCGCGATGCGCGGTGCGGGCGATGGCGCGAAATGCTCGGTGCTTTCGCCGGGATCACGAGCGCGCGGGCGGGTCCTGGACGCGCGCGGCGGTCGCGGGTCGTCGGGTCGGGGTAGAGCGCGCCCACACGCCGATCTTCACTGTGACGATCGGGGGTCGCGCCGGCTCCACCCCCGATCCCCACACCGAGGATCGGGGGTCGCGCCGGCTCCACCCCCGATCCCCACACTGAGGATCGCCCATGGCGTCCGCTCCACCCCCGATCCCCACGCTGCGGATCGTGCCTCGGGCCGGCTCTACCCCCGATCCCCACACTGGGGATCGCGCCTCGGGCCGGCTCCACCCCCGATCCGCACAGTGCGGATCGCCCCGCGGGCCGGCGCCACGACGGGTCGACGCGCTCAGGTCGCCGGCGGGGACGCCGGGTCGCCGCCCTCGTCCTCCGCCGTGCTCCGGCCGCTGCTGCGGAACGTGTCGAAGAACAGGTCCTGCTGGTCGCGGTCCTTCGGGTAGCGCTGGCGAAGGGCGCCGGCGCTGGCGTCGTACGCGCGGCAGAAGTCCTCGCGCGCCGCGAGCTCGAGGCCGAACGCGCTGCCCGCCGTCTCCGCCGCCCGCTGGCGCGCGGTGAGCGCCGCGGCGAACGCGTCCTTCGCAGCCGTGAGCCGGGGCGTGTGCTCGACGCGCAGGGGCGCGGCGCTGGTGGTCGCGCTCAGCCGGTTGAGCACGCGCGTCGCGGCGTCGAGCTGGCCCTGGCCGCGCGTGCGCACCTCGGCGTCGAGGCCGTTCGGGAAGAGCGCGCCGAACACCGGGCCGCCGCGCTTGCCGTCGAGCGCGTTGGCGCCGGCCGCGAGCGCGCGGATCTCGCGCTCGAGGTCGATCTCGGTGAAACGCACGAGCACGCGTGGCTGCACCGCCGACGCGTCGGCGGCGTCGCGCGCGGCGAGGCGCGCGGAGAGCTGGTCGTGCATCGGCTGGAACGCCGCGAGGAGATCCGCGTGCTCGGGCCGGACGGCGAGCGCGGCGAGGTGCCAGCGCCCGAGCGCGAGGAGGATGGACGACGAGAGATCGGACGTGGGGATCTGCATGGCGCGGAGGCTGCCAAGCGCACAGGAGCGCTGGTAGTCCCCGCCTCGGGGCCGCCGTGCTCTGCGGCTCGGCTGTTTTCCGATCTTTCCGGTCTGGTTGGCCTCCTCGCGCGCCCCGTCCTACCCTGCCGCACGTGCGTCTCCCGCTCGCCGGCGCCGTCGCCGGGCTCGCTCTGCTGCTCGCGCTCGCGCCGATCCTCGTGCTCGCCCAGCACGACGCGCCGGTCGCGACGCTGCGCGTCGAGCGCGCCGACGACGCCGGGGCGTGCCTCGACGAGGAGTCCCTGCGCGAGCTCGTCGCCGCGCGCCTCGGACGCGATCCCTTCGTCGACGAGGCGCCGCTCTCGATCACGGTGCGCATCGAGCGGGCGCGGCGCGGCTACGTCGCGCGGGTCGACACCGCGAGCGAGGGCGGCGAGCCCGGCCGCCGCGAGCTGACCTCCGAGCGCGACGACTGCCGCGATCTCGGCGACGCGCTCGCCCTCGCGCTGAGCCTCACCGTGGACCCCGCGAGCCTGCTCCGCCCGCCGCCTCGCCCCGAGGCGAACCCCGAGGCGATCGCCGACGCGGGCGTCGTCGAAGCGCCCGACGCCGGGCCCCCGATCGCCGACGCCGGGGTGGACGCCGCGCCACCCGTCGCGCCCGACGCCGGCCCTCCGCCCGACGCGGCCAACGCCCAGGACGAGGGCGACGGCCCGGCGCTGCTGCTGACCGCGACGCTGCTCGCGTCGTACGGGATCGCGCCCGGGGTGTCGGCGGGGCTGGTCCTCGGCGCGGGCGTCCACGTGGACGCGTTCTCGGTCGCGCTCGAGCTGCGCGGCGAGCTCCCGACGGTCGAGTCCTCGGTGCGCGGCGCGCCCTACGTGGCGTCGGTGGTGCCCTGCGGGCACCTCGACATCGTGGGGCTCTGCGGGATCGTCTCCGCCGGGGTGTTCTGGGGCGAGGGTGTGGACGTGCCGTCGGCGCGCTCGGGGTTCGCGCCGTACGTCGCGCTCGGAGCACGGGCGTTGGTGGCGGTGCCGCTCGGGGCCGAGCTGGCCCTGCGGCTCCACGGCGAGCTGACGGTGCCGGTGGTGGGCGCGACCCTGCAGCTCGGCGGGACGCGTGCGTGGGAGACCCCCGCGGTAGGGCTGGCGCTGGGCGTCGGCGTGGGAGCGAGGCTGCGGTGACGGATCCCGGGAGTCGCGACCAATCCTCGGCTGAAGTGGATTTCCGGGCGGTGTTCCGCGCCGAGCTGGGCTGGGTGTGCAACACGCTGCGGCGTTTGGGCGTGCGGGAGGCGGACGTGGAGGATGCAGCGCACGACGTCTTCGTGACGTTCCATCGGCGGCTCGCCGACTACGACCCGGCGCGCCCGGTGCGCGCGTGGCTGGGCGGGATCGCGTACCGTGTCGCCTCGGACCACCGCCGGCGCGCCCACGTCCGGCGGGAGTTCGCGGACGACACGATCGAAGTGGTGGACCCCCAGGGCGGCGCCGACGACGCGCTGGCCGAGAAGCAGACCCGCGCGCTCGTGCTGAGCGCGCTCCAGGAAGTGCAGGAGGAGCGACGCCCGGTGCTGGTGCTCCACGACATCGACGGCATCGCCATGCCCGCCATCGCGGAGTCGCTCTCCATCCCGCTCAACACCGCCTACTCGCGGCTCCGGCTGGCGAGGGCGGACTTCCGACGCGCGGTCGAGCGACTGCGCGCGCAGGAGCAGGCGTGACGCGCCCCGAGGACTTCGGCGACGAGCCGCTCGACCCCGAGCTCGATCGGCTGCTCGAGGCCGAGCGCGCGCGCCCCGAGCGCGCGGGCGAGGGCCCGGAGGCGGATCGCCTGTACGCGCGCATCATCGCGGCGGTCGGGCCGGTGCCCGGCGCGGGTGCGCCTCCGGCGCCGACCGGCGGCGGAGGCGGTGCCGCGGGTGGCGGCGCGGCGGGTGGCGGTGCGGCGGGCGGCGGTGCGGCGGGCGGCGCGGCGTTCGCGCACCCGGCGCTGGTCGGCGGGCTCGCGCTGGTGATCGGCATGGCCGCGGGCGCGGTGCTCCATGCGACGCTCACGCCGCCCGAGGTGCGCGTCGTGGTGCGCGAGGTGGTCGTCGACGCGGGCCCGGCGGCGCCGGCGCCCGAGGCGGAGCCGCGGATCGCGATCGCCGAGGCGCCGATCGCCGAGGCGCCGATCGCCGAGGCGCCGGTCGCCGAGGCGCCGGTCGACGACGCGCTGGTCGAGGAGGCGGAGCCCGTCGCGGCCGAGGTCGCGCCGGCCGCCCGCCCCGAGATCGCCGAGCGCGCGGCCGGGCGTCGCCCCGACGCGGGCGCGCCGACCACGCTGGCCCGCGAGTCGGCGCTCCTCGCGCGCGCCCAGTCCGCGCTGGCGCGCGGCGCGCCGGAGCTCGCGATCTCCGCGCTGCGCGAGCACGACGCGCGACACCCCGAGGGCCAGCTCCGCGAGGAGCGCGAGGCGCTCTGGATCTCGGCCCTGGTCGCCGCGGGCGATCACGACGCCGCGCGCGAGCGCGCCGCGCGCTTCCGCCGGCGCTTCCCGGGATCACCGCTCCAGGCGGCGATCGACGCGACGCTCCGTGAGAGCCCCCCTGGCACGCCGAGAGACCCGAGCACACCCTAGCTTCGCGCGGATGCTGCACGCCGCCCTCCACCGACGCCGATCCACGGCTGCGCTCGTCGCAGCGCTGGTGACGCTCGTGTGCGCGGCATGTGATCGCCTCCCGATCGACGCCGGGGACGGAGTCGACGGCGGCGGCACGCGCCCCGACGAGATGGCGCCGATCCTCGTGCGCGAGCTCGCGATGGGCACCGACTTCTCGTGCGCGCTGCTGCACGACGGCGACGTCGCGTGCTGGGGCTCGGACACCCATGGCCAGCTCGGCATCGACATCACGGTGCGCCTCGGCGAGCGCTGCGACGGGCTCTACTGCGCGACGGCGCCGGTCGTGCTCGAGACGATCGCGCGCGTCGCCGAGGTCGACGCGGGCGAGGCGTTCGCGTGCGCGCGCAGCACGCTCGGCGTGGTGTCCTGCTGGGGCAGCAACCGCTTCGGCGAGCGCGGCGACGGGACCGCGAGCGATCTCGAGCGGCACTCCGATCCCAGCCGCGTGCTCGAGGACGCGCTCGACATCGCGGTCGGCCGCCACCACGCGTGCGTGCTCGGCGCTGATCACCGCGTGCGCTGCTGGGGCCTCGGCGAGCACGGTCAGCTCGGCCGCGCCGCGCCCGAGCGGTGCGCGATCCCGGAGGGCAAGCACGTGGCGCTGGGCGTCGACGAGAGCGTGCGCGACGTCGCGTGCGCGTCGATGCCCGCGCTGGTCGAAGGGCTCGACGGAGCGCCGGTCGAGCGCATCGTCGCGGGCGACTACCACACGTGCGCGGTGAGCGGCGGGAACGTGTGGTGCTGGGGCCGCGACGATCTCGGGCAGCTCGGCGACGGGATCCCCGGCGAGTCGCGCGCGACGCCGGGCGTGGTGATGGCGGAGGACGGGCCGCTGGGCGCGATCCGCGAGCTCGCGCTGGGCGGCGCGACGTCGATCGCGCTGCAGTCCTCGGGGACGGCGGCGCGCTGGGGCGACGCGACGAGCGGCGTGCTCGGCATCCCGCCGATCGAGGCCGAGCCCTGCGACGACGGCGCGGCGTGGTGCGCGCCGAGCCCGCGCGTCGACGTGTCGAGCCTGACGAGCGTCGCGGTCGGTCGCGGGTTCGGGTGCGGGCTGGACGTGCGCGGTCGCGCGTCGTGCTGGGGCCTGGCGCGCGACGGGCGCCTCGGGACGGGGATCCAGCCGCGCTCGCGGTGCGAGGGCGTCGCGGGCGAGGACGTGCCGTGCGCGCTCGAGCCCATCGTGATCGAGGGGCTGCCCGAGGGACTGCGCTCGGTCGCGCTCGGGGACGGGCACGCGTGCGCGCTGGCCTACGCGCGCGACGAGGAGGCCGACGTCGCGTCGGTCTACTGCTGGGGCCTGAACGACTTCGGGCAGCTGGGGCTGGGCCGCTCCGGCGGGGCCGAGATGGTCCCCGTCGCGGTCCGCAACACGCGCTGAGCGGCACGGGCTCGACGCAGCGAGGCGTCTGAGGTACGACTGCGCTTCCCGTGCAACCCGGTTGCAACAACGACACGATCGCAGCGAGCCCTGGGCGCCGGAGCGTCCTCGATCGCATCGGAATCGGCGTCTCGCTCGCGTGCGCGATCCACTGCGTGCTCGCGGCGCTGCTCGCGGCGGCGCCTGCGTTCGCGGCGACGGCGGCGCCAGGGCTCGGCGAGGGCTTCGAGTGGCTCGAGACGGCGCTGCTCTGGATCGCGCTGGGCGTCGGCGCGTTCGCGCTGGTGCCCGCGTACCTGCGCGAGCACCGCAGCGCGTGGCCGCTGGTGCTCTTCGTGGTCGGGCTGGGGTTCGTCGCGGCGGTGCGCACGGTCGACAGCCACGTGCTCGAGCTGGTCGGGACGGTCAGCGGCGTCGCGCTGATCGCGAGCGCGCACCTCGTGAACCTGCGCGCGAGCCACCGCGGCCACGCGCACTGAGCCGCTCCGGGGCCGGTCCCCGGAAATCGACGGCGCGACGATCGGCCTCTACGCTGTGTCGCCATGTCCGCCGAGGACGCAGCTCGTTCTCCCTCCCTCCGGGTCCACCACCTCGCGGTGAAGGTCCGCGACCTCGCGCGCGCCGAGTCGTTCTACGCGGGCGCGCTCGGGCTCCCGATCATCCGCCGCCAGGAGGCCGACGACGGCACGCCGCGCTCGATCTGGCTCTCGCTGCACGACGGCGCGTTCCTCGCGGTCGAGCGCGCCGAAGAGGCGCAGCCGCAGCGCATCGACGGCTCGCCCGGCTGGCACTGCGTCGCGCTCGGCATCGACGCGAGCGAGCGCGAGACCTGGCGCGCGCGCCTGACGTCCCGCGGGCACCCGGTGGTGCGCGAGACGCCCTACACGCTCTACGTGCGCGACCCCGAGGGCGCGATCGTCGCGCTCAGCCACTATCCTCACGCGATCGCGGAGGCGGTCGTCGCGCGCGGCTCGCAGCCGCCGCCCCCGCCGAGCGAGCCCACGAGCGCGTCGGCGATCGAGATCGGCCCGGATCGCGCGCTCGAAGGCGGCGCGCCCTCGGGCGTCACCTCGCGGCTCGCGGCGCTGGTGACGCTCTCGCTCGCGCTGCTCGCCTTCGTCGGGAGCGCGCTGCCGGTCAGCGCGCAGCGCGCGCCCGCCGACGTGCTGGTGATCGGCTCGTCGTCGGTGTTCGGCCCGTTCGGACGCCTGATGGAGGAGCAGCTCGAGGCCGCGGGCCTCCGCGTGCGCCGTCACTCGCATCGCTCGACCGGCTTCGCGCGCCCCGACTTCTTCGACTGGCAGCGCGAGCTCGGTCGGGTGCGCGGGCTCGGCGAGGCGCGCGCGGTCGTGGTGATGATGGGCGGCAACGACACGATGGCGCTGCGGCTGCGGCCCGAGGAGTCGCGCGATCGCGGTCCGGCGTCGTGGGTCGCGTGGCGCGACGAGGCGCGCTGGCGCGAGCTCTACACGGCGCGGGTGCGCACGTTCGTCGACGCGATCTGCGACGCGGGCGTGAGCCGCGCGATCGTGGTGCTCCCTGCCGACGGCGACCGCGAGGGCTGGGCGGATCGCATCGCGCGCGTGCAGGAGGCGCAGGCCGCGGGCGTGCGCGGGACGCGCTGCGGGATCGTGCTCGACCCGCGGAGCGACGCGCCGGTGCGCGCGGGCGACACGATCGACGGCGTGCACCTCTCGACGCGCGGCGCGCGTCAGGTGCTCACGCGCATCGGCCCCGCGCTGCTCGCCGCGATCTCGAGCTGACTCAGAACACCGGCTCGACGTACCGGTACGGGTGGCTCGGCTCGTGGTAGCCGCCGCGCTTCTGGCGCTTCGGGAGCTTGATCTTCTCCCTCGGCGGCGACTCGTACGGCACGGTCCTCAGGATGTGGTGGATCACGTTGAGCCGAGCGCGCCGCTTGTCGTCGCTGGGCACCACGTACCAGGGCGCGTGCGGCGAGTCGGTGGCCGCGAACATGTCGTCGCGCGCGCGCGAGTAGTCGTACCAGCGGCTGTACGAGTCGAGATCCATCGGCGAGAGCTTCCAGATCTTCCGCGGATCATCGATGCGATCCTGCAGGCGCCGGGTCTGCTCCTCCTCGCTGACCTCGAGCCAGAGCTTGATGAGGACGACACCGGACTCGACGATCGCCTTCTCGACCGACGGAACGATGCGGAGGAAGCGCTCGACGTCGTCCATCTTCGTGAAGCCCATCACGCGCTCCACGCCGGCGCGGTTGTACCAGCTGCGATCGAAGATCACGATCTCGCCGGCCGCCGGCAGGTGCGGGATGTAGCGCTGGATGTACATCTGGCTGCGCTCGCGCGAGCTGGGTGAGGGCAGCGCGATCACGCGGAACACACGCGGGCTCACGCGCTCGGTGATCGCCTTGATGCAGCCGCCCTTGCCGGCGCCGTCGCGGCCCTCGAACACGATGCAGACCTTGAGCCCCTCGCGCACGACCCATTGCTGGAGCGCGACCAGCTCGCCGTGGAGCTTCTTCAGCTCCTTCTCGAAGTCCTTGCGCGCGAGCTTGTCCTTCGCCCGGTCGTCCTTGCTCATGAGGGCACCGCTTCTCCTGGTCGTCGTCGCGCATCGGGCAGCGCGCCGCCCTCGTGATCTTCGCCCCGCACGCTCGGATCGCGAGACCGACGTGTGATCGCCGCATCGCACGCCACGCGGGTGGCGACTCACCGCGACGGGCGGCCAGCGATCCGCCGCGATCACGAGCGGATCACGCGTCGGGCACCAGCGTCGCGCCGTCCCAGCGGTACCAGGTGCGCTCGCCGCCCAGCCGGCGCACCCGCAGCGGCCAGAACCCGGGCACGTCGCCCTCGCCCTGCGTCATCGGCCCGCCGATGTGCTCGCGGCGCGTCTCCGGAAGCTGCTGTCCGCTGCGCAGCTCGATCGTCCACGCCGACTGCTGCGCCCCGATCGGATACGCCGACCACCGCATGCGCCCGTCGCGCCCGGCGCGCGTGCCGACGACGAGCAGCGTCCGCCCGCCCTCCGCCGCGGTGCGCGTGACGAAGAGATCCTCGACGATCTCCGCACCCGCGCGCGGCACCTCGAAGAGCTCCGACGCTCCACACGACGCGTCCGCGCGCACCATCCGCACGCGCGACGACGCAGGCTCGAAGAGCACCAGCGCGTCGCTCGCGCCCTCGCCCTCCTCGTCGAGGCGCGCCCACGCGATCACCACGCGCTCGCCGCCCACGTCGCCGGTGCGCGGCACGCAGCGCTCCCAGCCGCGCAGCAGGCCCGAGCCGATCCAGCCTTCGACGCCCTCGGCCGCGACGACGCGCGTCCAGGTCCCGCGCCCGCCGGCCTCGGAGCGCATCGCGCCGACGTCGCCGTAGAGCCCGACGACGAGCGTCTCGTCGGGCAACGTCGTGATCAGCGCGTGCTCGGGGCCCGCGCCCTCGCGCAGGTTCGAGCGCGTGGTCGTGCGCAGCACCACGGGCTCGAGCGCCGCTGCGAGCTGGGTCGCGTCGGGCTCGCCCTCCGCGCTCTCGGCGCCGAACGCCGCGCGCAGCGCCGAGGCGTGCGCCTCGCACGACGCGATCGAGAGCGCCGCCCACGCGCTCCCACGAGGCGCGATGCGCACGCAGCCGCGCTGCTCCGCCGAGAGCTCGCGCGCGCGCAGCGCGAGCGTCGCGAGCGACGACGGCGCCGACACGAAGCGCGGCGTCCCGCTCGGCGCGACGGGCTGGATCGCAGCGGGCGCGCCCGGAGGCGCGATCGCGGGCGTGGGCGAGGTCGTCGGCGCCATCGGCGCGGGCGCGACCGCGACGTCGGGGCCACCGCCCGACATCGTCATCGACCCGGCGATCCCCACCACGAGGATCGTCGAGAGCATCCCGAGCACCGCGAAGAACCCGCGCCGTCCGGTGCGCTTCGCCGGCGCGGGCGCGATGCCGACCGCGCTGCCCAGCGACACCGCGGGCATCGTCGGCGCGCTCGCTGCGTCGGCCGCGGTCACCGCGTCGACGTCGTGCCCCTGCGCGGCGCGCGTGAGCGCCTGGCGCATCGTGCGCGCGTCGGGGAACCGGAACGACGGATCGCGCGCCATCGCGCGATGCACGAGCTCCGCGACGCCGCGCGGCAGATCGGGCCGCAGCGTCGCGACGCGCTCGGGATCGTCGGTGACGATCGCCGCGATCACCGCGGTCGCGCTCGGTCCGTCGAACGGCAGCCGTCCGGTGAGCGCTTGGTAGAGGATCACGCCCATCGCGTAGAGGTCGCTGCGCGCGTCGACCTTCTTCGCGCTGCGCACCTGCTCGGGGCTCATGTAGTGCGGCGTCCCGAGCGTCTGCATCGAGTGCGTGATCGTCGCGCCCTCGGCCTCGCTCGATCGCGCGATGCCGAAGTCGAGCACCTTCGGGATCACGCCGTCCGCGTCGCGCGCGAGGAACAGGTTCGCGGGCTTGAGGTCGCGATGCACGAGCCCCGCGTCGTGGATCGCGGCGAGCCCTCCGAGCGCGCCCGCGATCCACTCGGTGATCTCCGCGAGCGTCGGCGCCGGCGTGCGCTCGAGCCGCTGCGCGAGGCTCTCGCCGTCGAGGCACTCCATCACGAGGAACGGGCGGCCGTGCTCCTCGCCGAAGTCGATCACGTCGACGACGTTGCGGTGCCGCACCGACGCGAGGCTGCGCGCCTCCCGCAGGAACCGCTGCAGGGTCTCGGGCGGCGGCGCGTCACCGAGCACCATCTTCACCGCGACCGCGCGGCCCAGCGTCAGGTGCGTGGCGCGCCACACCGCGCCCATCCCGCCCTTCCCGATCGGGCTCTCCAGCCGGTACTTCCCGGCGATCACGCTCCCCGCACCGAGCACGCGGGGCGACCCTATCACGCGCCCCCTCCGAGCGGTGCCCCCCAGCTCGGCGCGTCGATGCGATGGACGCGGCGGCGCCTACGCATCGCAGCATGCGGCTCGCTCCATGCGCGCGCTCGGTGCTCCTCGTCGCGGTGCTGGCCGGCTGCGGAGGGTCGCTCGATCGCGTGCGGCACCTCGAGCCGGTGCGACGCGCCGCCTCGTGCGCGCGGATCACCGACGTGCCGTGGACCGCGCTCGATCGCGCGGCGGGCGCGGACCGCACGCGCGTCGAGGCGATGCCCGACGACGTGCGTCGCGTCGCCGACGCCGCGCGTCTCGACGACGCGATGCTCGGCGATCAGGTCGTGCTCGTGGAGCACCTGCTCGTGCTCCACGCCGATCTCGGCGGCGCGATCGCCGAGGTCGACTGTCTCTCCGATCAGCTCGAGGATCTCCAGAGCGAGCTCGCCGAGCGCGAGAGCGCGTTCTCGCTGACGCTCACGCTCGTGTCGATCGGCGTCGGCGCGCTCACCGCGATCGCGTCGGGCGTGATCGATCTCGTGAGCGACGACGACATCTCGTCGCCGATCATCCAGATCGTCGGCGGCGTGGGCGCGACGGCGCTCGGTGTGATCGCGTTCTTCCCGCCCGACGAGTCGGTCACGCTCGACCACGAGCGCAACGTGCTCCGCGTGGTGCGCGACGCGCGCGACGCCGAGGACGTGATGCGCGCGCCCTTCGTCATGCGCCTGCTCGTGGCGCCGCGCGTCGACGGACCGAGCCCGCGCGACGAGCTCGAGCGTCGCTGGTCCGACACGTTCGCGCTCGTCGACGACGACATGCCCGCGCTCCTCTTCGGGAACGGCGGGCGCTACGACCGCGAGGCGCTCCGCACCCGCGAGCTCGTGCTCGAGCAGCTCGAGGCCGAGCTGCAGCTGCTGCGTCAGGACTTCGAGCTGCTGTCGCGCTTCCTCTTCGAGCGACCTCGCGACGCCTCTCGTCCGACGACGCCTTGATGGCGCCTTGACTCTCCATCAGGGGGAGACCGCAGGGTCGCGCGTGGTGTCGAGGAAGCTCACGATCGGAGCGCTCTCGCGGCGCACCGGCGTCTCGGTGAAGACGCTGCGGTTCTATTCGGACGAGGGGCTCCTGCCTCCCGCCGGGCGGACCCGCAGCGGCTACCGCCTCTACGACGAGGCGCAGGTCGTGCGCATCGATCTGATCCGCACGCTGCGCGACGCCGGCATCGGTCTCGAGACGATCGCGCGCGTGCTGGACCGCGAGCTCACGATCGAGGAGGCGCTGCGCATCCGCCTCCGCACGATCGAGGCGCACGTCACGTCGCTCACGCGCGTCGCGGGAGCGATCCGCGCGGCGCTGCGATCGCGAGCCTCCTCGGACGCACCGGACATCCGCGAAGAAGACCTGAGGAGGTTGTCGATGGTGACGAAGCTGTCGTTCGAGGAGAGGAAGCGCGCGATCGAGCGCTTCTACACGAAGGTGATGGAGGGCGCGCCGGTGCCCGCCGAGTGGATCGATCACATGGTCGCGACGAGCACGCCCGAGCTCCCCGACGAGCCGAGCGCCGAGCAGCTCGACGCGTGGATCGAGCTCGCGTCGATGCTCGACGATCCCGAGTTCGTCGCCGCGATGCGCGTGAACGCGGCGAGCTTCTGGGCGCAGGACGTCGACGTCGCGGCGCTGCGCGCGATCCAATCGGAGATCGTGCGCGCCGCGTCCGACGCGCGTGCGCGCGGCGTCGACCCGCGCTCCGACGAAGCGCGCGCGCTGGTCCGCGGGTACGTGGCGCGCACGGCGGCGGCATCGGGCGACGCCGACGAGGCGACGATGCTCGCGCGGCTGCGCGCGCAGTACGATCGGCGCGCCGAGCGCTACTGGGAGCTGGTCGCCATCATGGGCGGCGCGCAGCCCTCGGACGGCTTCGCGGACCAGCAGTGGCTCGGTGAGGCGACGCGCGGCGTCCTGCTCGAGCGCTGATCAGCGCACGCGCGCGAGGCGCTGATCGCTGGTCGACCACGCGGTCGTCTGCACCAGCGTGACGTGATCTCCATCGCGCGACCCGACCTGCAGCATCGGCACTCCGAAGAGCGCGAGGTGGTACGTGGCGCGGCGTCCGTCCGCGTCCACCTCGCCCTCGAAGGGCCCGCTCTCGCGCGCGACGAAGAAGGGCGCCATGCGATGGTGCACGTGCATCGTGAAGGTGCGCCCGTCCTCGCGCAGCGTGATCACCTCGCGCCCGACGAGCGACGGCATCCCGAGCTGCGTGATGCGCGTCGTGTGCAGCACCTCGCGCTCGGAGAGCACGGTGACGCTCGTATCGATGCGCGCCCGGATCGCGCACGTCGCGCGCACGCGCGCGCGGTCGATCGCCGAGAGCGACGCCGCCGCGAAGCGCGCGGGATCGCTGATCGCGAACGTCACGTCGCCGCGCCACGCGCCGGCGCAGGCGCGGTAGTACGAGAGCGCCGGAGTCTCGCGGCTCATCCTCCCGGAAGCTGGTGTCGAACGCGCGCTCCGGCGAGCGGAACGACGAAGGCCGCTGCGATCGCTCGCAGCGGCCTTCGGTTCGTCGCCGGTCGACGCGCCCTCAGCGCTTGTCGATCGCCACGAAGTCGCGCTGGTCGTACCCGAGGTAGACCTGGCGCGGGCGGGCGATCTTCTGCTCGCTGTCGAGCAGCATCTCCTCCCACTGCGCGAGCCAGCCCGGCGTGCGGCCGATCGCGAAGAGCACCGGGTACATGTCCATCGGCAGGCCCATCGCCTGGTAGATGAGGCCCGAGTAGAAGTCGACGTTCGGGTAGAGCTTGCGCTTGACGAAGTACTCGTCCTCCAGCGCGATGCGCTCGAGCTCGACCGCGATGTCGATCAGCGGGTTCTTGCCGATCGCGTCGAACACCTCGTCCGCCAGGCGCTTGATGACCTTCGCGCGCGGGTCGTAGTTCTTGTAGACGCGGTGGCCGAAGCCCATCAGGCGGCCCTCGCCCTTCTTCACGCTCTCGATGAACTCGGGGACCTTCGACTTGCTCCCGATCTTGTGGAGCATGTGGATGACCTCCTCGTTCGCGCCGCCGTGCAGCGGGCCGTAGAGCGCCGCGCAGGCCGCCGCGAGGGCCGAGTAGGGATCCACCTTCGAGCTGCCGACGCCGCGCATCGCGTTCGCCGAGCAGTTCTGCTCGTGATCGGCGTGCAGGGTGAAGAGCACGTCGAGCGCGTTCTCCACGGCGGGGTTCGGCTTGTACTTCGTCTCGGTCATCTTGAACATCATGTTCAAGAAGTTCCCGGCGTAGCTGAGGTCGTTGTCCGGGTAGACGACCGGCAGCCCACGACGATGGCGGTACGCGTACGCCGCGAGCGTCGGGATCTTCGCGATCATCCGGACCATCTGGAGGCGGCGGTTCTCCGCGTCCTCGATCTTCTTGGCCTCGGGGTAGAACGTGCTGAGCGCGCTGACGGTGCTGATCAGCATGCCCATCGGGTGCGCGTCGTAGCGGAACCCGTCCATGAGCTCGCGGATGTTCTCGTGCACCATCGTGTGCATCACGATCTCGTGCGCGAACGTGTCGAGCGCCTTCTTCTGCGGGAGCTCGCCGTTCATCAGGAGGTACACGACCTCGAGGAACGACGCGCCCTCCGCGAGCTGCTCGATGGGGTACCCGCGGTAACGAAGGATGCCCGCGTCGCCGTCGATGAACGTGATCTTCGATGAACAGCTGGCGGTGTTCGTGAACGCCGGGTCGTAGGACATCATCCCGAAGTCGTTCGCGTCGGTCTTGATCTGGCGCAGGTCCATCGCCCGGATCGTCCCGTTCGTGATCGGGACTTCGTAGGTCTTGCCGGTCCGGTTGTCGGTGATGGTCAGCGTGTCCTTCGCCATGTCCTGCTCCTCGGCCCCCACCTGCGACGCGCACTGGGTTGGGCCCGCGACGGGCGCTCCCTTCGGGAGCGCGACCTCGTGCCGCGGGCGCGCCGATTCTGGAGAGCCATCGGGGCCCTGTCCAGCGGGATCCTGTCGTTTCGCGCCGGCAACGGACGCGTGCTCGCCCGTGTAGAATCCTGGGCGTGGAAGCTCCTCACGACCTCGTCGTCCTGGGCTCTGGCCCAGCGGGCGAGAAGGGAGCGGTACAGGCCGCGTACTTCGGTCATCGCGTGGTCGTCGTGGAGAAGGCGCCCGAGCCCGGCGGCGCCGCCGTCCACACCGGCACGCTGCCCAGCAAGACGCTGCGCGAGACCGCCCTCTACCTCTCCGGGTTCCGGGCGCGCGATCTGTACGGCGTCTCGGTCCGGCTCGACGATCCCCACGCCGCCGTCCCGCGGCTGATCGCACGCAAGGACGCGATCGCGCGCCAGGAGTCCGAGCGCATCCGGCACAACCTCGCGCGGCACGACGTCGAGCTGGTGCGGGGCGACGCGCGCTTCGTCTCGCCCCACACGATCGAGGTGCGGACGCCCGAGGGCGCTCGGCGCATCGACGGTCGGTACTTCCTGATCGCGACCGGCTCGTCCCCGCGGAACCCGCCGGACGTGCCGATCCACGAGCCCGACGTCTACGACAGCGACGAGATCCTCGCGCTGAGCCACCTGCCGAAGTCGATGGTCGTGCTCGGCGCCGGCGTGATCGGGTGCGAGTACGCGTGCATGTTCGCCGCGCTCGGGGTGCAGGTCGTGCTGGTCGAGGCGCGCACCCAGTTCCTTCCGTTCCTCGATCACGAGGTCGGGCGCCGGCTCGAGTCGGCGATGCAGCACCTCGGCATCGAGATCCGCAAAGGACACCGGTGGGGACGCATCCACCGCGCCGCCAACGGGCGGATCCTCTGCGACCTCGCCGACGGCTCGGTGCTCGAGAGCGAGACCTTGCTGTTCGCCGCGGGGCGCGTGGGGAACACCGCCGGGCTCGGCCTCGAGCACGTCGGGCTCACCGCGGACGATCGCGGCGCGCTGAAGGTGGATCGCCACTACCGCACCGCGGTGCCGCACGTCTACGCGGCGGGCGACGTGATCGGGTTCCCGGCGCTCGCCTCGACGTCGATGGAGCAGGCGCGGGTCGCCGTCTGTCACGCGTTCGGCATCGACTACAAGCAGTCGATCGGGCCCATGCTGCCCTACGGCATCTACACGATCCCCGAGGTCAGCTGCGTCGGCGAGACCGAGGAGAGCTGCAAGGAGCAAGGGGTCGACTACGTCGTCGGCCGCGCGCTCTATCGCGAGAACGCGCGCGGGCTGATCACCGGAGATCTCGAGGGCATGACCAAGCTGGTCGTGCACACGAAGACGCGGCGGCTGATCGGCACCCACGTGATCGGCGAGCGCGCCTCCGAGCTGGTGCACATCGGGCAAGCCGTGATGCACCTCGGCGGGACGGTCGACACGTTCATCGAGATGGTCTTCAACTACCCGACGCTCTCCGAGTCGTTCAAGTACGCCGCCTACAGCGCGCTCGGCGAGCTCGCGAAGCGCCGCTGATCTCTCCGCGCCTCAACTCTCCGCACCTCCAGCCTCGGCCGCGACCAGCCGCACCCCGAGGCGGTCGAGCACCGCGCCCACCGTCCAGCCCACCGGGGCCGAGGCGCGCGCGCCGGACAGCGCCACGTCGAGGTCGAGCGACCACCGCGGCTGCTTCGCCTTGCGGGCGCAGAAGTCGCGGAGCTCGGCCGGGAACACGCGGTCCGACTCCGCCCCGGTCACCAGCGCGCTCCACTCCGCCGCGTCGAAGACGACGGTGCCCGACTCGCGCTCACTCTGGACCACCTCGGGCGACGTCGCGACCGAGACGATCCCGTCGTGACCGGGCACCTCGAGGCGCAGCGTGGGCGGCAGCGGGAGGGACGCGAGCATGTGGGCAGGAAGGCTCCGCACCTCCGTCTCCCACACCCGCTCCTCGCCGAGGCGCGGACGCTCGATCCGGAGCAGCTTCGCCGCCCGACGCGCCCGACGGACCCGCGTCGGCTGCTGCAACTCTGCGGAATCGTGCTGGATCTCGATCTTGCGCGCGGTGCTGGACATGGGGCTCGCCGTCTCCCGACACCCCCGATGACGACCCGTCGACGGGCCGACACCGGTGGTTCGTTCAGTGTTGGGCCCTGAACGGAGGCGGGGTGATGGCAGGCCCCGCGCTCCGTTCAGGCCTGCTCCCGACGCGGGGGCCACCACTGAACTGACGCACAGGACGGATGGCGGCGAAAAAAGATCGCGTCGCCCCGGCGGAGGGGTCCCAGCCGATGGGTCCGACCCTCCCGATCGACTTCCAACTCGCCGGCGATGGGTCCGACCCATCCGGATCGCCTTCGAAGTCGCCAGCGATGGGTCCGACCCATCGAGGTCGACTTCAAGCTCGCCGGCGATGGGTCCGACCCATCCAAGGTCGACTTCAAGCTCGCCGAGCGATGGGTCCGACCCATCGAGGTCGACTTCAAACTCCATCGCCGATGGGTCCGACCCATCCAAGATCGACTTCAAACTCCATCGCCGATGGGTCCGACCCATCCAAGGTCGACTTCCAGCTCGCCGACGATGGGTCCGACCCATCCAAGGTCGACTTCCAGCTCGCCGACGATGGGTCCGACCCATCCAAGGTCGACTTCCAGCTCGCCGCCGATGGGTCCGACCCATCCAAGGTCGACTTCCAACTCGCCGCCGATGGGTCCGACCCATCCCGGTCGACTTCCAGCTCGCCGGCGATGGGTCCGACCCATCCAAGGTCGACTTCCAGCTCGCCGACGATGGGTCCGACCCATCCAAGGTCGACTTCCAGCTCGCCGCCGATGGGTCCGACCCATCCAGGTCGACTTCCAGCTCGCCGGCGATGGGTCCGACCCTTCCCGATCGACTTCCAGCTCGCCGACGATGGGTCCGACCCATCCAGGTCGACTTCCAGCTCGCCGGCGATGGGTCCGACCCATCCAGGTCGACTTCGAGCTCGCCGACGATGGGTCCGACCCATCGGGGCCCGACCTTCAGCCGCGCCACGTCCCGTGGCGCGTGAACACCTCGACGAGCGCGGCGTCGTCGTCGATCACGCGGGTCGGGATCGTCCCTCGCGCCGAGCCGCGGACCTCGAACCAGACGTAGCCCTTCCCGCGCCCGGCCGCGGTGATCGCGCCCCAGTCGAGCTGCGTCTCCTTCGCGCCGTCCGAGACCCCCACCCCGGACTCGTCGATGCGGACCCGCATCCGCTGCGACGCCGCGCCCTTGTCGCGCCGGGCTCGCAGCAGCGCGCGCACCAGGAGGAAAGGCCGCAGCAGCTGCCACATCCCGAGCACGATCGCGGCCATCCCGATGCCGCGCGCGGTCAGCTCGGTCGCGCCCTGCGACGTCTGGATGCCGAGCCCGATGAGCACGAGCCCCGCGAGCCCGCGCAGGATCGGGAGCGCGGGGCGCCGGAAGTACTCGGCGAGCCACGCACGGCGGAACTCCTCGTCGGTGAGCTCGAACTCGTAGACCACGGTCCTCGCAGCGTGCGCCCTCGGCCCTCGGACGACCAGCCGCGCCGCGCTCACTCCTTCGTGGCGCGCGCTCGCTTGGTGTCGAAGCTGCGCCGTGAGCGCTCCACCCGAGCTCGGTTCCGGAGCGCCCACTCCGCGAGCGCGTTGAGCGGGACCATCACGTCGCGGCCCATCGCGGTGAGCTCGTAGTCGACGCGCGGCGGGATGCTCGGGGTCACGTGGCGCGTGACGAAGCCGTCGCGCTCGAGGTTGCGCAGCGTCGACGTGAGCATCTTCTGGGAGACCGACCCGATGTCGCGCTTGAGCTCGCTGAACCGGAGCGGCCCGTCCGACAGCATGCGGATCACCAGGATCGCCCACTTGTCGCCGATGTGATCGAGCACGCCCCCGACGGCCCGGCAGACGTCGTGAGGGAGACCGAGGTGACTTGGTTTCACGAAAGTGCCTCCTTGTGGAGCCCGTAGTCACGTCTCCACACTCGGTTTCGAATGGATACCACGTCACGCTCTCCGGTCGCGCTCGTCACCGGCGCCAGCTCGGGCGTCGGGCTCGCGCTCACCTCGCGGCTCCTCGCCGAGCGCTGGAGCGTCGTCACGCTCACGCGCTCGCCCCTTCCCCAGCACGACCCCGCGCTCGCCGCGGCGCGCGCGGAGGGCAGGCTGCGCGCGCACCACGCGGATCTCGCCGACCTGCGCGGGCTCGCGCGCGCGCTCGAGGGGATCGCCGCCGCCGAGCCGCGGATCGATCTCCTCGTGAACAACGCGGGTGTGTCGCTCGACGCGCCGCGGGCCGCGGCGAGCGGGCGCGACGTGCACTTCGACGTGAACGTGCTCGCGCCGTACGTCATCGCTCGCGCGCTCGCGCCGAACGTCGCGAAGGGCGAGCACCGGACGATCCTGAACGTGTCGTCGAACGCGCTGCTCCAGGTGAAGGAGCTCGATCTCGACGAGCTGATGCGCCCGACGCGGTTCACCAAGCTCTTCGGGAGCTACGCCGCGTCGAAGCTCGCGCTCTCGCTCTGGACCCACGAGATGGCCGCATTGCTCCCCGGCGGAGTCGAGATGCGCAGCGTGTGCCCGGGCGCGAACGACACGCCGATGACGCGCGGCGCGGGCATGCCCGGCTGGCTGCGCGTGCTGGTGCCCATCCTCTTCCGAGACCCGAAGCACGGCGCGGCGCGGGTGCTCGACGCGGCGCGCGGAGGGCTCCCGCGCGGCGCGTTCCTCCATCGCGGCCGACCGGCGGCGATCCCGCACCTGCATCGAGCGCGCGAGGTGCACGACCTGGTCGCCTCGCTCGCCGGCTGACGGGCTCGCTCGGCTTCGCTCGCGTCGATCGACCCGAGCGAAGCCGAGCGCGGAGCGAGCCGAGTCAGAGCGAGCCGAGTCAGCGCGAGCCGAGCTCAGCGCGCCGACGCGACGCGTCCTGCGCGCGGGCGCTCGCGACGAACACGCTGCAGCGCGCGCTCCTCGTTCGCGATCACGCCACCGAACGGCGCGGCGATCGCGTCGCCGGTGCCGAGCATGATCTCGATCGTGCGCGCCGGGGTCAGCGCCGGGTCGACCGAGATCATCTTCGCCGCGAGGTTCGCCGCGTTCGGCGACGCCATCGACGTGCCCGAGAGCGGCACGTGCTCGCCGTTCGGGATCAGCGAGTCCACCTCGACGCCGAAGTCGAAGAGGCGCACGCGATCCGGGCTCGAGTTCGTGAACGTCGCCCAGTTCCCGAAGCGATCGACCGCGCCGACGACCAGCACGTTCGGCGACTGGATCGAGGCGGGCACGTCGCCGTACTCGACGACGTCGCGGTTCGAGTTGCCCGCCGCGATCACGAAGAGCGTCTCGGGGCAGTGCTCGAAGATCCACTGCCAGTTCGCGCGACGGCGCGCGTGGATCTCAGCGGCGCGACGGCGGACCTGCTCGTCGCTCGTGTAGACGCTCGACTCGTGGCCGAGCTCGGCCTCGAGGTAGTCCTGCGCGAACCCGAGCGACGCGTTCACGACGCGCACGTGGTGCGTGTTGATGAAGTCGGCGATCGCCTCGACGTTCGCGCGCTCGGCCGCGAGCTCCGCGTCGGTCGGGCCGCGATGACGGTAGACGCGCGTCTCGCCCGCCCACGCGCTGCGGAACACCGCGACGCGCGCCTGGGGCAGGCCCTGCACCAGGATGCCCGCGACGTGCGTGCCGTGGGCCCACTCGCCGACCGCGTCGAGGTTCGACTCGAGGACCTCGAGGCTCGCGGCGTCGGTCGCGCCGCGCATCAGCGTGAGCACGCGCTGGGCCGCCTCGGTCGACGCCATGCCCGCGCGCAGATCCATCACGCCGCGGAGGAACGGCGCGTACTGGGTGATCACCTCGGCGCCCGGGTCGTAGGTCAGGCCGGTCTGCGCGGCGTCGGGGTCGGAGACCACGCCGTGCACGTCGTCGACGAGGCCGTTTCCGTCGTCGTCCTGGCCGTTCGGCTGCTCGTTCGGGTTCGTGAAGAGCTGCTGCGGGAACAGGTCGCCCGCGGTGCCGGTGTCCCACACGCCGACCAGCACCGGCTGCGCGTCGCGGGCGCGGGCCAGGTCGACCGTGGAGAAGCGGTAGTCGCGATCGGCCGGGCGCGCGTCGTGCGCGGTGCGGACGTTCGTGATCGCCTCGAGGTAGACCGGGCGGTTCGCCACCGCGTCGGCGAGCACGTGCGAGGTGAAGAGGTAGCTCGCGGCGGTCTCGAGCGTCAGGAGCTGCTGGCGCGTCTGCTCGAGCGACGCGTCGATCTGGGTGCGCTCCTGGTAGAGCTGGAAGACGACGGTCGACGCGCCGAAGCGGGCGCGCGGCAGCTCGTTCAGCACCGCCTCGACGGCCGTACGCTGGGCGGCGGGGTCTTCCCCTGCAGAGCGGCGCGCGATCACCGAGAGCAGCGTGGTCCCGACGTACGCCATGTTGCGGTTGCGGGCCTTCGCGCGGACGAGGCGCACGGTCTGCGCGGCGCCCTCGAGGTCGCCCGCCGCGAAGTCGGCGGCGGCGAGGTAGAGCATCTGCTCGCACACGCGATCGCCGAGCGGGGGCGCGCTCGCGGGGTCGCGGCGCCACGCCTGGAAGCCGTCGATCGCGAGCTGGGGATCGGCCTCGCGGATGCGCGCGACGGCGCCGGCGCGGACACGATCGATCAGCTCTTCGTCGGTGATGCTCGCCCAGGGCGACGCGGGGGCGGCCTCGGGGCCGGGCTCGGCGGTGGCGGTGGTGGGCGCGGGCTCGGCAACGGTGGTCGGCGTGCTCGACGCGCCGCCGCAGCCGGCGAGCCCGAGCACGAGGAGAAGTCGGAGGGTGCGACGCATGTCTGCTGCTTCCTCGTTGTGAGTTTCGGGGCGCGCATTGGAGCACGGGAGCCCGAGACGTCCAAGGCCGCCGCGTCGCTGGCGGTCGACGTCCGGAGCGGGGCATACTCGGCCCGCTTCGTTTTGAATGAGACAGGACTTCTGCTCCGTCTCCGTACGACACGGGGACCCAAGCGGCGGGGAGGCAGGATGAGCTCGATGCGTGGAGCGCTGGCGACGATGGCGATCGCGAGCGCGTTGCTCGGAGGCGTCGCGAACCGCGCCGACGCGCAGTACGTGATGCCGGGCGCGCCACCCCAGTACGGCGTGCTGCAGGTGCGCGGCGGGGTGGCGCCGGATCCGACGGTCGCCGACGGCGTCGCGGGCGGGCCGGTCTCGCTCTCGGGCGCGAATTCGAGCTGCCGCGGGTACGCGCAGAGCGCGCCGAGCCACGTGATCATGGCGCAGTCGGGCCTGCGCTTCCTCGCGATCATGGTGAACTCGTCGTTCGACTCGACGCTGATGGTGCAGACGCCCGACGGGCAGGTGTACTGCAACGACGACACCGACGGGCTGCTGCCCCGCGTCGAGATCAGCTCGCCGCCGGGCGCGATCCGGGTGTGGGTCGGCGCGTACTCGTCGAGCGGCGGCGGGCCGTACCGGCTCGGGCTCTCGAACAACCCCGGGATCCGCGCGCAGCAGCTCGGACCGCCGGGCAGCGGTGGTGGCGTGGTGGTGACGCCGCCGCCCGGGCGCCCGCCGGTCGTCGGTGGGATCACGCCGGGCGCGCCTCCGCTCTTCGGCAACACCGGCGTGCGCCAGGGCTTCCAGCCGGACCCCGTCGTGCTGACGGGCTCGGCGGGCGGGCCGATCGACGCGAGCATGCTCGACAGCAGCTGCCGCGGCTGGATCACCCCTCAGCCGAGCCACGTGGTCATGGCGCAGTCGGGCTTCCCGAACCTGCGCATGCTGGTTTCGGCGGGGCACGACACGACGCTCGTCGTGCAGTACCCGGACGGCCGCATCGCGTGCAACGACGACGGCGCGGGCTCGCTGAACCCGCTGATCGAGGGGCCGACCGGGCCGGGACCGATCCGCGTGTGGGTCGGCAGCTACTCGAGCGGTCGCGCCGGGCCGTACACGTTCGGCGTGACCGAGTACCCGCACGTCGGTCCGGGGCACTTGGTCGGCGGTGGCGGTGGTGGCGTGGTGGTGGCGCCGCCGCCCCAGCCTCCGCCGCAGCCGCCGCGCGGTGAGGTCACGATGGTGGACCTCCAGCCGCGCATCCCGGTCACGCTGTTCGGGCCGGGCATGTCGTCGGCGACGTTCGCGGTGTGGAGCCCGCGCGGTGGGCCGCGGATCGAGATCGTGGTGACGCCCGCGGGTCCCTCGCTGAGCGTGTCGGCGCGCGTCGGCGGCAACGAGATCGCGCTGGGCACCGTGCCCCAGGAGATCGCGCGCGATGCGGTGGTCACGGTGACGCAGCAGCCGAACTCGACGCTGCTGGTCCGCGCGGAGCGTCCGCCGGACTCGCGTCGCTCCGATCCGGGCGCGCAGATGCTGCTCTCGGTGCGCTGGGACGCGCGCTCGGCGGCGCCGACGCTCGTGGACCAGTGGAGCGGGACGTTCAGCGATCGCGCGCCGCGCTGGGCGCGGTGAGCGACACGGGCCCGCTGGGCCTATGTCGCGTCGAGTGAGGGCGGCGTGGTGAGCGATGCGGACGAGGGCGCGCCGCCCTCGGGGTCGTGGCTCTTCCACGCCGCGCTGATCGCGGGGGTGCTGCCGGTCCTGGGGCTGCCGATCGTGGCGCTCGCGACGGCGGTCGCGTGGCGCGCGTCGCAGGGGCGGGACGCGCGCGAGCGGCGCTGGGCGAAGCGGCTCTCGGGGCTGCTCGCGATCGATGTGATCGCGGCGGTCGTGGTGGTCGCGACGTCGCTCGGCGTATTGCCCGCGGCGGAGCAGACGCTCGCGCCGAGCGGGCCGCGGATCGGGGTCGCGATCGACGAGGCGCACACCGGCGAAGGGCTCCGCGTCGCAGACGTGCTGGAAGGGTCGCCCGCCGACGACGCGGGGATCGTCGCGGGCGATGTGCTCTTGCGCGCGAACGGCGCGCCGATCGCGTCGCTCGAGGCGCTGCGAGGCGCGCTGGGTGCGAGCGAGGGTGACGTCGCG
This sequence comes from Sandaracinus amylolyticus, assembly GCF_000737325.1. Lineage (NCBI taxonomy): Bacteria > Pseudomonadati > Myxococcota > Polyangiales > Sandaracinaceae > Sandaracinus > Sandaracinus amylolyticus. The sequence continues at coordinate 2,046,651 of NZ_CP011125.1, read as the reverse complement.
ATCGAGCTACGTCGCGGCGATGCGATCGAGCGCGTGGAGGTCGCGCCGGTGGAAGGCGCGCTCGGCGCGCGCGAGCGATGTGGCGAGGTGCGCGCGGCCGATCTCGTGCCCGGGCTCGGATCGCTGGTGTCGTACGGCGTGGTGCTGCTCGGCGCGATGGCGCTCGCGGTGCTCGGATGGCGGCGCGGCGTGCGCGGCGGCGTGCCCACCCTCGTGCCGTTCGTGGCGATCCCGCCGCTCGGTGCGCTCGTGGGGAGCGGGATCGCGGTGCTCGCGTGCCGGTTCGGGGGCGAAGACCTGGTGCTCGAGATCGCGCTCCTGGGCTCGGAGATCGTGCTCGTCGCGATGGCCGCGGGCGCGGTGTGGCTGGCATCGCGTAGATGGGAAGGCGACACGCCGACGCTCGACGGCGATCCGCCGATGTCGGTGCCGCGCGTCGTGGCGCTCGGCGTGATGTACGTCGCGACGTGGGTGCCGCGCGTGCTCGTGCTCGCGATGCCGCTCTTCGCGGCGGCGCGCGCGCTGGGCGTCGAGGGCGGGTCGGAGGCGCTCGGCGAGGTGCTGGGGGGTGATCGCGCGCCGATCGCGCTGGTGATGACGTTCGTCGCGGGCGCGGTGCTCGCGCCGCTCGGCGAGGAGCTGCTCTTCCGCGGTCTGCTCGTGCCGTGGCTCGCGCGGGTGGTCACGCCGTGGAGCGCGATCGTGGTGTCGGCGCTGCTGTTCGGCGCGCTGCACGATGCGCACGGGATGGCGCGCATCGGGCCGATGACGATCGGGCTCGTGCTCGGCTGGGCGCGGCTGCGCTCGGGCACGCTGATCGCGCCGATCGCGATCCACGCGATCGTGAATTCGATCGCGCTGACGATCGGCTGGCTGACGAGCTAGCGACGATCAGAACGGCTCGGGCACGCAGGTGCCCGATGCGCAGAGCAGCGGCGCGCAGCAGTCGGTGTCGACGACGCACGCGCCGCACGTCCCGCCGACGCAGGCCTGGTTGCGGCAGTCGAGGCAGCTCGTGCACTCGGGGCGCGTCGGAGGCGGACACGGATCGGCGGCGCGCAGGACGCTGGTGTCGTAGTGGAGCGTGACCGGGCCCGACGCCGACACCCGACGCACGAACGCGCTGCCGTACACCTCGAGCTCGCCCGCCGCGACGAGCTCGGCGCGCGGCGCATAGAGGTTGCCGCCAAAGAAGCCGTTGTCGGAGAGGCTCACGTTGCCCGCGCCGCCCACGTAGAGACGCGCCTGCGCCGGACGCAGCGCGTCGCCGATGCGCAGCACGCGCATCGCGCCGAGGTCGCCCGCGACGAACATGTCGATCTCCGCGCCCGGACCCTCGAGCAGGACCGTGAACTCGCCGTTGAACGAGAGATCGCCCGCGATGAACAGCGCGGTGCGGCCGGTGACGACGAGCGTGAGATCGCCCTCCCCGGCGACGCGCTCGAGGTACAGGCGACCGCAGGGCAACGTGAGCGTCGTGTCGCCGGTGTAGCCGTCGAGCTCGCGCGGATCGAAGTCGACGAGCGCGTCGTCGTTGTCGGTCGCGTGCGCCGCGACGAGCGCCGCGACGTCGAGCAGATCGCCGGGCGCGCACGAGCAGGGCGGCGGCGTCGCGACGGGGACGCGTCGCTCCATGCCGAGCGTCGGCGGGAACGTCGTCTCGAGCGGCGCGCCCTCGGGCATCGTGAGCGTTCCGCCGACGCGCAGCGTGCGGGCGCGGAGCGACACGTCGACGTACGCGTCGCGCCCGACGTCGAGCCCGTTGTCGCAGGTCACGGCCGCGCCCGAGCGCAGGTCGGAGCCGACCCTCAGGTCGACGCTCGAGTGCACGCCGCCGAGCGTCCACAGCGCGCCCGACACGTCGGCGCCCGCGTTGAACTCGATGCGCCCGTTGCTGCCGATCGAGCCCGCGCGACCGGCGCGATCCGACGAGTACGGGCCGTCGGCGCTCGCGAACGAGTCGGTGGTGATCGGCGCCGCGGAGACCCAGCCCTCGCAGGTGCACAGCGCGAAGCGGAACGTCGCCTCCGCGAGCCCACCGCTGCAGAGCGGCAGGCCGCGATCCGACACCAGCACGGGCGGGCCCTCGCCCTCGCAGTAGCTCGGGAGCCTCGCGTCGACCGGCGCGTCGCGTGGGACGTTCGCGTCGAGGCCACGCTGCACCGCGACCACGTCGTCGACGCTGCACGCCGCGAGCAGCAGCGAGGCAGAGAGTGAAGCGAGTCGGGCGCGCGGCGTCACTCCCCCGAGGATTCCAGCTCCGCGAGCCTCGCGCGAGCCCTCGTCGCCGCGGGCGTGGTCGGGTGCGCCGAGATCAGCGCGCGCAGCGTGTCGCGCTCGCCGCGCGGATCGCCGAGGCGGCGCAGCGCGCGCGCGATGCCCTCGCGGGCCTCGGCGTCGAGCGGACCACCCGGGCGCGCCGCGAGCGCGCGGCGATAGAGGCGCAGCGCGCCGCGCGGATCACGCAGGTGCGCGAGGCGCACGTCGCCCGCCGCGACCTGCGCGACGTACGCCGAGAACGAGTCGGGATGCTCGCGCGGCACGCGCGCGTAGGTCGCCTCGGCCTCGCGCCAGCGACCGGCGCTGCGCAGCGCGTTCGCCTCGGCGAGCAGATCGTCGGGCGTGCGCGGCGCGGGACGACGGCGCGCGGGCGCGTCGGCGCGCTCGTTCTCCTCGGGCTCCTCGACGACCGGCGGCGCCTCGATCGCGGGCTCCGGCGGCGGCTCGGGCGCGACCGGCTCCTCGATCGCCTCGTCGCGCGGCGACTCCTGCGGGAGCACCATCACCGGCTCCTCGCTGCGCTCGGGCCCGCGGCTCAGCACGATCGTCATCGCCGCGACCGAGCCGACCGCGATCAGCGCCGAGATCGCCGCGACGAGGTACGCGAGACGCACCGGCGCCGCGCTGCGCACCGGCGCGCTCACGTTCGCCGCGGGCGTGCCCTGCCACGCGTCGAGCGCACCCGCGATCAGCGCCGCGCTCTGCTGCGGCGTGATCCGGCGCGCCGGACCGGGCTCGTCGTCGAGGCCCAGGCCGAGCTGTGCTGCGAGGGCGTCGTCGAATTCGTCGTGGCTCATGATGCTTCTCCCCCCACGCCCATCCCCTCACGGAGCTTCTTCATCCCGAGCCGCAGTCGGCTGCGCGCCGTCTCGAACGGCACCCCGAGCGTCTCCGCGAGCTCGGGGGCGCTGAGACCGACGACGTGATGCAGGACCACGGCCTCGCGCTGTTCGTCGGGCAGCGCGTCGAGCAAGCGCGCGACGTCGCGGCGCTGCACGTAGGTGTCGGGCGGCGCGTCGGGATCGCGCACCGCACGGAGATCGGGCGCGTGACGCTCGCGCGCGCCGGCCTCGGCGCGGCGGCGTCGCAGGTGCGCCATCGTCGTGCGCACCGTGATCCGATCGGCCCACGCGCGGAGCGAGCCCTCGCCGCGGTAGCCGTGGAGCGCGTGCAGGATCGCGATCAGCGACTGCTGCGCCATGTCGTCGACGTCGGCGTCTCCGCGCACCAAGTAGCGCACCAGGTTGCGGACGCGCGGCAGGAGCTCGGAGAGGAGCTCCTGCGCCGCGCGGCGATCGCCGGACGCGGCGGCCGCGATCCGCGGATCGGGCGCTTCGGACTGCTCGGGGATGCGCTCCGCCACGCTCACGAGGGTACAGTGGCAGGCGTGGTTTCGATCGGGTCACGGCGGCGCGGCGGGCGAGCGGATCGTTCCTGCGCCCGCGATCGTCGTGTTCTCGCTGGGTTGGCGCTCGTGGTCCTCGCGGTCGTCGCGATGGCCGGAAGAGCGGACGCGCAGGACGTGCGTCGCGCGGTGCTGCTCGGGCACATCGAGCCACGCCTGCTCGGACGCGTTCGCGGACAGACCGGCGATCTGCCTTGGGCCCTCGATCGCGTGGAGAACGGCGCGGGCGACTTCGAGCGCGCGCTCGCGATCGGGCGCGCGCGGCGCGCGCAGGTCGTCGTGTGGTTCGAGCGCGAGGGCGGCGCGATCGTGGTGAACGTCGCCGAGGTCGACGAGCGACGGCTCTTCGCGCGCAGCATCGAGGTGCCGATGGGCGAGGCGTCGGCGGCGCTCGAGGCCGCGGCGCTCGTCGTGCGCGGCGCGCTCTCGGATCTCGCGCAGGGCGGTCACGTCGGGATCGTGATGCCCGCGCCGCCGCCGGTGGCCCCCGAGCCGGAGCCCGAGCCCCAGCCGCCACCGGCGCTGCCGCGCGAGGAGCCCGACGCTCGCTTGCTCGTGTCGCTCGGCGCGGGGATCGCGATCGACGGCGAGGCGCCGCGCGCGCACGTCGGTCCCGCGGCGCGCATCGCGGTCGACGTCGGCATCGTGGAGCTCGCCGTGGAAGGGCGCAGCGGCGTGCAGGAGGAGCTCGATCGCGACGCGCTCACGGTGCTGGTCACGCGGTTCGCGGCGCGCGCGGGCGCGGCGATCGAGCTGATCGACGACGGCGAGTGGCGCGCGACGATCGGCGCGGGGCTCGGCATCGCGGGCCACCTGCGCTCGACCGACGTGCGCGACGACTCGCTCGAGCCGACGAGCCCGTCGACGGTCGCGACGTTCCTCGCGAGCGGCGAGGTGCGCGGCCAGTGGTTCCCGGGCGCCGGCCCGGTGGGCCTCGAGCTCGCGGTGGGCGCGGACGTGCTCGCGATCGCGCCGCGCTTCGTGGTGCAGCGCGCGGACGGGCTCGAGGTGCTGCACGCGCCGTGGTCGGTGCAGCCGACGGTCTCGCTCGGGCTGGTGATCCGCGCGCCCTAACGCCGGCGGTCCGCGCGGAGCTCCGCGATCGCGAGGCGCAGCACGGTGCGCTCGCTCGCGTCGGGATGGCGGCGCCGCATGCGATCGACGAGGCGCTCGGCGACGTCGGCGTCGTGGGTCATGCGGCGCAGCTGATCGCGCAGCTCGGCGACGCTCCGTGCGCGCGGACGCGGAGGGCGCGCGAGGACGTAGAGCACCGCGCACGCGACGATGGCGAGCGCGATCGCGACGACGAGCTGCATGCCTCGGCACCCTACGCGAGGCCGAGGCGGACCCTTCCGCGGCGCGGCTCAGGGCGGTCGGTCGGGCACCAGCGCGCGGGGCGGCGTGCTCGTGCGCTCGAGCTCGTCGAAGAGCGCGTCGACGAGCTCTCGATGGAGGAGGAACGCGCGGCGCGCCTCGTCGACGACGACGTCGTGGTGCATGCGCGGGATCGCATCGAGGTATGCGCGCAGCTCGTCCTTGTACGCGGTGCGATCCTCGATCGCGGGGAACGCGAAGTATGCCGGCTCGAGCCCGCGCGGGAGCCGGAAGAGGCGCGGCGCGACGCGTCCGACGACCGCACCGCCCGAGAGGTCGGCGAAGTACCGCACGTAGAAGTGCCCGAGCAGCGCGATCGGCTCGTCGCGCGCGACGAGCCGGATACGCGCGGCGTACGCGTTCGGCGTCGTCGGTGACGGTCGGCCGAGCGCCGCGAGATCGGAGCGCAGCGCGGCGAGCCGGTGGAGCTCTGGCCGATCGAAGGCGCGGAGCAGCGGCTCGGCGCTGGTGGCGAGCGACGTCTCGAGCGCCTCGTAGACCGGCTCCATCCGCACGAGGCCGAGCGCGTACGCGTGCGCGTCGAGGCGCCCGGCGAAGAACGCGCGGGCGAGCCGCGTGGCCTCCGCGAGGACGTGCTCGCGACGCGTCTCCGAGCGAAGCCTCGCGGAGAGCGCGGTCACGCGGTCCCCCGGATGCCCTCGCGGTGGCCGGTCCGACGCGTCGCGAGGGCGCGACGCGCGGCGGACATCGTGTCGTGCACCGCGCGGAAGGCGCGCTCGTCGAGGCGCACCGAGACGAAGCCGACGTTCAGCGTGAGCCCGCCGCACTCGGTGCAGCGATGGACGGAGAACGCGCCCTCGGCGGCGAGCGTCTCGTAGTGGCAAGGCACGCTCGTCACGGCGCCTCCTGCGAGGTGCGACGACGGAGCGAACGACTGGGATGGCAGCGGAGCACCATCTCGTCGGTCTACCACGCATGAGAACGATTCTCAAAGTCGCGGAACGCGCGGCGGGCGGGGAGCGCCGACAAAACATGACAGAAGGCTGACATCGGGTAGAGATAGACCTTCTGGGTGGGCGACGGAGCCCGCGGAGGAGACCTCGATGACGGACACGCAGAAGGCGGCGGAGACCAAGAAGTACGTGGGCGGATGTCACTGCGGCGCGGTGCGCTTCGAGGTGGCGCTCGACCTGAGCCAGCCGCTGAGCCGCTGCAACTGCTCCATCTGCGCGAAGGTCGCGCAGACCGGCACCAACGTGAAGCCCGCCGCGTTCCGCCTGACGAGCGGCTCGAGCTCGCTGAGCACGTACCGCTGGGGCGACGTCGGCGCGCGCTACTTCTGCAAGGTGTGCGGCATCCACGTGTACGGCGACGGGCACCTCGAATACCTCGGCGGTGACTTCGTCTCGGTGAACTGCAACACGCTCGACGACGTCGACCCGAACCACGACACGAAGGTCATCTACTTCGACGGGCGTCACGACAACTGGATGGCCGGCCCGCGCGAGACGCCGTGGCCGATCCACTCGCGCTGAGCGCGGGTCACGGGAGGATGCGGGCGACGAAGAGGTCGGTCCCGCCCGCGTTCGTCTGATCGGGGAACGTGCCGCCGGTGTCGCCGGCGACGTGCACGCCGCCGTCGCTGCCGACCGCGACGCCGTGCGCGTAGTCGGGCCCGGTGGTGCCGAGCTGCTGGCTGCGGAGGAGCGCGCCCGATGCGTCGTGGTGCGCGACGAACGCGTCCGAATTGCCCGCGTTCGTCTGGCCCGGGAAGACGCCGAGCGTCTCGCCGACGACGTAGGCGTTCCCGTGCGCGTCCACCGCGACGGCCTGGGCGACGTCGTACCCGGTCGAGCCGAGCTGACGCGTCCAGACGAGCGTGCCCGACGCGTCGAAGCGCAGCAGGAACGCGTCGGCCCCGCCCACGCTGGTCTGCTCGGGGAGCGCCCCGAGCGTGTAGCCGGTGACGTACGCGTGGCCGGTGGCGTCGACCGCGACGTCGCGCGCCGAGTCGCCGTCGGTCGAGCCGAGCTGCCGAGTCCACGCGAGCGTGCCCGACGCGTCGTAGCGCGCGACGAACAGGTCGTTGTCGCCGGCGCGGGTCTGGCCCGGGAGCGTCCCGTCCGTGTGGCCCACGACGTACGCGTTCCCGCTCGCGTCGACGGCGACGCCGAGCGCTTGCTCGTTGCCCGTGGAGCCCAGCTGGCGCGTCCAGCGCAGCGTGCCCGACGCGTCGTAGCTCGCGACGAACGCGTCGCTGCTCCCGCCGCGCGTCTCTCCGGGGAACGTGCCGGACGTGACGCCCGCGAGGAACACGTTGCCACTCGCGTCGACCGCGACCGCGTGGCCGTGCTCGTTGCCCGCGACGGCTCCGAGCTGCCGGGTCCAGACCGCGGTCCCCGATGCGTCGTAGCGAACGACGAACGCGTCGGTGCCGCCCGCGCTGGTCTGCCCGTGCAGCGCGCCGGGGGTCGTGCCCGCGACGTAGACGTCGCCGGCCGCGTCGACGGCGACGTCGTCGGCGAGGTCGCCGGAGCTCGTCCCGAGCTGCCGCGTCCACGCGTGCGCTCCCGACGCGTCGTAGCGCACGAGGAACGCGTCGGTGCCGCCCGCGCTCGTCTGCTCGGGCAGCGCGCCGTACGTGGAGCCCGCGACGTAGACGTTCCCGCCGGCGTCGACCGCGACGCCGCCGACCAGATCGCCCGCGGTCGAGCCGAGCTGCCGCGTCCACTCGCCCACCGCGCACGTGCGATCGCGGGTGCTCGAGCCCGGCGTCACTTCGACCATGCCCTCGGCGCACGTCGTCCACGGCGTGCACGACGGCGCGTTCGCCGACGTGCTGAACGTCGCTTCGGCGCACGTGGCGCACGCGCGGTCGGACGTCGCGGTGCCCACGCTCCCGACGTGCTCGCCGGGGGCGCAGTCGATCCACGCGACGCACGCGGTCGACGCGTCTTCGTCGTGGTCCCACGCGTCGACGCAGGGCTCGGCCGGCGCATCGCCGCCGGGGCAGTGCTCGCCCGGTCCGCACGGCTCGCAAGCGCTCGCGCCGCGCACGGTGCCAGGCGGACATGGCGTGCTCGCGTCCGGCTCCGCGACGTGCGCGTCGTGCTCCACGACGTGCGCGTCGGGGGCGGCGGGGACGGCGTCGTCGCCGCAGCCTGCCGCGACGAGCGCCGCGCACACCGTGATGCCCAGGACCGATCTCCGCGCCATCGACACCTCCGTGCGCGGAGGATGCCAGTTGTCGCGCGAGGGCGGGAGCGTCAGAGGCAGTGGATCAGGAAGCGGTGCGACGAGCAGGCGGTGTCGATGTCTGCGTACTCGTCGTGCGGATTCGGCCCGAGGCAGTGCCCGATGGGCTCGTTCCACGTCGCGCCGGGCGCGAGCTCGGTGTAGCCGCCGCCATAGGAGAGCCACACGTCGATCTCGTAGTCGCGCGAGCGATTGCGCCAGCAGAAGTACGCAGTCTGTCCGGCGGGAATCGTGATCTCGCGCGGCGAGACCGACATCACGCACGTATTCGACACGTCGATGTCGACGCAATACCGCATCTCGGCAGGAGGACCGGAGTCGGGAGGACCGGAGTCGGGAGGACCGGAGTCGGGAGGACCGGAGTCGACGCTCGTGCTCGAGTCGACCGGAACGCTCGAGTCCGACGGAGCGCCGGAGTCGGTCGGGATGCCCGAGTCGGGAGCACCGGAGTCCTCGACGCCCGAATCCAATGTCGGCGCGGCATCGACGCTCGGACCGGAGTCGAACGAGTCGACCGCTGCGTCAACGCCCGCATCATGCGACGAGACGCCGCCGTCGCGTGGCGCATCGCAGAACCACTCCATCTCACGCTCTCCGTCCCAGCACACGTAGCGATCGACCATGAGCTCGCCGCGCAGGCATTGCCGCCCGAGCTCCCCGCAGTCCGCGTGGCGCTCGTTGCACGCACCGACGACGAGCAGCGTCAAGACCGCGACCGCGTCGCGCAGCGGGGTTCTGCCAACGAGCACGTTCATGTTCGGCAGAGACCAATATCACGCCACACGGGGCGAGTGCGAAGCAGAGCCCGAACCGCGAGCGACTGCGCCGCGGCCGAGCGCGGACCAGTCGCGAGCCACTCCATCCCCACCCATCGAGGCGGCAGAACCGCGGTATCGGGCGCGGGGTGGTGGTTCCGACGCCCTCGTGCGACGGGGGCTCGCAGACTCCGACCACATGCTGATCGAAGCATCGCGGCAGAGCGCGAAGCGCGCGCCGCGATGCGACCACCGCGTCCCGACGCTCACGCCCTCATCGAGCGGCAGCCCGGGAGCACTCAGGGCGGCGGAGCCACCACCCCGCGCCTTCCACCGAAGCGCTGCCTAGAAGCTGAACCGCCGGATCGACACGTTCATCAGCAGCCCGATCCCCACCATGCTGACGAGCACGCTCGAGCCGCCATACGAGAAGAGCGGCAGCGTGATCCCGACGACCGGCAAGAGCCCGCACACCATCCCGAGGTTGATCACGGTGTGCCAGAAGAAGAACGCGCTCACGCCGACCGCGATGACCGCGCCGAAGCGATCCTTCGCCGTGCTCGCGACCTTCAGGCCCCAGAGGATCAGGAACACGTAGAGCCCGAAGAGCAGCATCACGCCGAGGAAGCCGTGCTCCTCGGCCCACACCGAGAACGGGAAGTCGGAGTGCTGGTCGGGCAGGAAGTGATGCTGGTTCTGCGTGCCCTGCATGAACCCCTTGCCCCAGAAGCCACCGCTGCCGATCGCGACCATCGACTGGTACGTGTGCCAGCCGTCGCCGAGGATGTCGGGGTTCTCGCCGAACATCATGTCGAAGTACGAGAGGAAGCGACCGCGCTGGTACTCCTCGAGCCCCACGAGCCAGATCAGCGGCGCGCTCACCACGAACGCCATCACGAGCGTGAAGAGCGAACGCAGCTTCAGGTTCGTGAGCATCATGATGCTCGTGAAGATGAACGCGCACATGAGCGCGGTGCCGAGATCGGGCTGACGCAGGATCAACAGCATCGGCACGCCGAGGATGATCCCGGGGATCACGAGATCCTTGAGCGTGCGTCCCTCGGTCTTCGGATCGTTGTGCAGGTACTTCGCGAGCGCGACGATCAGGAACATCTTCATCAGCTCGCTCGGCTGGAGCGAGAACGCGCCGATGCGGATCCATCGCTGCGAGCCGCGCACTTCTGGCGCGAGCAGGAAGACGAGGATCAACAGCACGATCCCCGCGCCGTACGCGAACCACGCGAAGCGCTCGAAGTGGCGATAGTCGATCGCGACGATCAGCACCGCGACGCCGGCGCCCAGCGTGAGCCAGTAGATCTGCTGGATGTAGAGCTCGGAGAGCGCGGCGCGCGCCGCGCTGGTCGCGGAGTAGAGGTTCGTGACACCGATCACCGACAACGCGGCGACCGCGACGAAGAGCGGCCAGTCGAACTGATCACGGAAGCCCTTGCCCAGCGTCGCCATCTATCGCGCTCCGACCGCGGGCACTCCCACGCTCGCGGTGACGGTCTGCTCTCGACCGCCGAGGTACTCCTGCAGGATGCGGATCGCGATCGGCGCGGCCTGTCGACCACCCGCGCCGCCGTGCTCGACGAGCACCACGATCGCGACCTCCGGGTGATCCGCGGGCGCGAACCCCGCGAACCACGCGTGCGGCCGGTTGAGGTACCACGCGCGATCGGGATCGATGTCGTGGCGCGCGCGCTCGCTGACCTGCGCGGTGCCGGTCTTGCCCGCCACGATGATGCCGCCGTCGATGCGCGCGTCGTACGCGGTGCCGCCCTGGTCGTTGACCGCGCCGTAGAGCGAGTCGACGACGTACTCGAGGTGATCGCGATCGACGTGCACGCGACGCCGCACGCGCGGCTGGAACTCCTCGACGATCGATCCGTCGGGCGAGCTCACGGTCTCCACGAGCTGCGGCACGTACAGCGTCCCGCCGTTCGCGATGGCCGCGTACGACATCGCGAGCTGCAGCAGCGTCACGCGGGTGTCGCCCTGACCGATCGCGGTGTTCAGCGCGTAGCCGGCGCGCCAGTGCTGATCGCCGCGCTCGTACCACTCGCGCGTCGGGATGAAGCCCGACGCTTCCGTGTTGATTCCGACGCCGCTGCGGCGGCCGAGCCCGAAGTCCTGCGCGACGCGCGCGAGACGATCGAGGCCGACCTGCTGCGCGAGCACGTAGAAGTAGACGTTGCACGAGTGGACCATCGCCTCGCGCATGTCCATCTCGCCGTGCTGCGCGGTGCACCGGAAGCGCGTGCGGCCGAGCGTGTACGCGCCGAAGCACTCGACGCGCGCCGCGGGATCGACGAGCTGATCCTGGAGCGCGGCGAGCGCGGTGATCGGCTTGAACGTCGAGCCCGGGAAGTAGCTCTCGTAGATCGTGCGATCGATCAGCGGACGGAACGATCGCGGGTCGCGCATCTCCGCGTAGCGATCGCGGCTCATGCCGCTCGTGAGCTCGTTGAGGTCGTAGCTCGGCTTGCTGAAGAGCGCGCGCACCGCGCCGGTGTTCACGTCGACGACGACGACCGCGCCGCTCGGATGGCCACGGAACGCGCGCTCCGCGATGCGCATCAGATCCATGTCGAGCGTGAGCGTCATGTCGCGCCCGGGCACCGGATCGACGCGCGTCGGACGTCCGTCTTCGATCGCGACGCCCTCCATGATGCGACCGCGCGCGTCGACGGGGACGCGGCGATAGCCGCGACGGCCGCGCAGGAAGCTCTCCCACGCGCGCTCGACGCCGCTTCGCCCGATGCGGTCACCGAGGCGGTATCCGGCGGGGCGCAGCTCGTCGAGCTCTTCGGCGGTGAGCTCGTTGAGGTAGCCGATCGCGTGCGCGCCGAGGTGCTCGTAGGGGTACGTGCGGAGGGGTGAGACCACGACGTCGATCGCGGGGAGGTCGAGCTCGTGGGTCTCGAGCGACGCGAGCTGGTCCCGGCGCACGTCGGTGAAGAAGCGGATCTGGTGCGCGAGCCGGTGCTCGGGGACGTTCCCGAGGCGGCGCTCGAATTCGGCGCGCTCCTCGCCGGTGAGCCCCATCAGCTCGACGATGCGCTCGACGTCGCCTTCGCGGAGGAGGCGCGGCGTGACGTAGACGTCGTACGCAGGGCGGTTCGTGACGACGATGCGCCCGGTGCGATCGCGGATCACGCCGCGCGTCGCGGGCAGCGTGAGCGTCTTCGTGATGTTCTCGCGCGCGATCGCGCCGTAGTGATCGTGCTCGACGACCTGGAGCTGGAACGCGCGGCCGAGCAGGAACGTGAACGCGCAGATGACGAAGAGCGCCATCCACTTGTAGCGCTTGCGGAACTCGCCGACCTCGCGACGTACGCTGAGGAGGTTCATTCTGCCGGCGCTCCTTCCGCGGCGTCGCGGCGGCGGGTCTCGAGGGCGTCGAGGCGGCGCATCGTCGCGAAGATCGCGGGCGCGACCACCGCGGTCGCGAGCGCCGAGCCGAGCATCGTCGTGATCGTGCCGACGACGCTGCCCACGCGGGGCGCATCGTCTCCCGCGCTCGACGTGAAGAGCGCGACGAGATCGCCGGCGAGGCCGCTCGCGGGCATGTCGAGCGGGAACGGATCGGGCGGCGAGAAAATGGCACGCAGTGCCAGGATCGTCCCACCCGCGAGGATCGACGCGACGAACACCAGCGCGATCTGGAACAGCGAGCCGCGCAGGAAGAGCCGGATGCCCGCGCCGCGCGCGACCATGAACGTCGCGACGAGCACGAACGTGGAGAGGCCGAGCGGCGAGCCGCAGAACGCGTCGAGCAGGTAGCCGAGGATGAACGAGAGCGACGCGCCACGGAGCAGGCCGACGTCGGGCTGCACGCCGAGGAAGATCACCATCGGGAGCACGAGGTTCGGCGTGAACGGGTGCAGCGAGACGCGCGCGGCGAGCGAGGCCTGCAGCGCGAGCAGCACGAACCCGAACGCGAGGATCGCTCCGTTGGCGAAGAACCGCATCGCCTCGTGTCCTCAGAGCTCCGCGGCACGCGCGCGCGCGTCGCGCTCGTCCTCACCCTGCGCCGGCGCGAGGCTCTGCTCGCGCGAGCCCTCGGTCAGCACGAGCACTTCCTCGAGGCTCGAGAAGTCGACGGCCGGCGTGACCTCGACCTCCTGCCACAGCCCGAACTCCTGGCGCACGATGCGCGTGACGCGACCGACGAGGATCGACGCGGGGAAGCGCTGGCCGAGGCCGCTCGTGTGCACGAGATCGCCGACGCGCACCGCGTCCTCGCGGCCGAGGTACTGGATGCGCGCCATGTAGCGCTCGCTCTCGCCGGTGCCGCGCAGCATGCCGCGCGCGCCGGTGCGCTGGACCGTGACGTCGACGGCGCTCGTGCGGTCGACGACGAGCAGCACGTCGCAGTAGCGACCGAAGGTGCGGCGCACCTGACCGACCAGGCCCTGCGCGGCGACGACCGGCATGCCCGGCCGCACGTGATCGCGCTCGCCGCGATCGATCTCGATGCGCGTGACGCGGAAGAACGGCGAGACGTCCTTGCCGATCACCTGCGCCGCGAGGACCTCGCCGCCGAGGCGCTCGCGCAGCTGGAGCAGCGAGCGCAGGCGCCGGTTCTCGATGCCCTGCGACGCGAGGCGCTGCCGCTCTTCCTCGAGGCGCGCGACCTGCGCGCGCAGGCGGTCGTTCTCCTCGCGGACCTCGACGAGATAGACGTAGTCCTCGAAGACGTCGGAGGTCCATCGCGCGGCGGTCGCGGCGACCGACTGGAAGTTCGACGTGCCGCCGAGGATCCACTCGTCGACGCTGTTGATGCGCGCGGGATCGCGCAGGTGCGCGCTGAGGACGAAGAACGGGAGCGCCAGCAGCACGAAGCTGATGATCCCGTCGCGCACGCGCTTGATCTGGTTCACGGCACCGTCTCGCCAGGGCCAGCCCCTGAAAGGGGCCGGAGCGACCGGACTGTGTAACCGACGGGCGGGGGGGGCGCCAATCCCGCATTTCGCGGCGCCAAGAGGGTCGCCGTGCGCGCCGTCACGCGATCAGATGGGGATCACGCGGAGATCGAGCCCCGCGGGGTAGGCGTACGACGTGTAGAGGCCCAGGCCGTACACCATCACGCCCACCGGCGTCGCCGCTCGCACCTCGTGCGTGCCGCCCGGGACGGGCACGGTCGCGATCTCGCGCTCACCGACGGTCGTCCACGTCGCCTCGAGCGCGCGGCCGTCGAGCGTGATCGGCTCGTTCGGCTCGCGCGAGATCACGAGGTACGACTGGCCGTTGACGACCGGCGTGTACGAGGACGGCGTGACGAAGACGTAGTCGCGGCGGAACTGCTCGGTGGGCACGAGGTGCGTCATCGACGGATCGCCGCGCTCGAGCGGCGGGTCGGTGATCATCTGACCGACCGAGAGCTGCACGACCTGGATCGGCAGGCTCGCGGTGATCGAGACGGGATGATCGAACGTGACCTCGATCCACTCGCCCGCGTCGAGCGACGCGTCCTCGAGGCGCACGTCGGGGGCGATCGTGATCTCGGTGCCGTCGTGCGCGGCGATGATGCGCAGCGTGTTGGGCACGTCGGTGTCGGGATCGCGCATCGGCATCGTCTGGTAGCTGCGGCCCCAGGTCTCGACGGGCGCGAGCGTCGTCTCGAGGTGATCGCACATGCCGACGTCGAAGGGGACGAACGCGCAGACGTGTCCGCCGAAGACGGAGATCGGGCGATCGCTCGTGACGCGCGAGCCGGTGAGGTCGTACTCGTCCTCGCGGCACGCGCCGGCGACGATCTCGGGCTCGGGGCTGGCGTTGCTGAACACGGGGCGCTCGGGGCCGCAGTCGGGCGGGACCGCGGCCGCGACCTGCGCGACCTCGCCGCGCGCGAGCGTGAAGCGAATCGTCCCGCCGCGCGGCGTTTCGGGCCAGCGACCGCCGGAGTCGGCGGCGACGTGCGCGCCGACGACGATCTCGACGTTCGTCGGCTCGCTCGAGGTGCCCACGAGCGCGACGTAGCCGGGCGCGCGGTGGTAGACGCGCTCGCCGTCGAAGTTGGTGCCGACGGTCGAGATCGGCACGTACGAGGCAGCGACGTGATCGCGGCCGAGGACGTGCGAGGGGAGCAGCAGCGACGCGTCGTTGCTGAACGAGTTGCGCGTCAGGCGCGCGTAGTGGAACGGGTTGAACTGCGAGACGATCACGGGGCGCGACGACATCACGCGGTACGCGCCGTCGGCGGTCGTGACGCTCTCCCAGTCGTTGGGCTCGATCGGGAACGACACGCCGTCGACCCAGGGCAGCGGGATCTCGGTGAGACCTCCGGGCGCGACGCGCTCGCGCGCGATCAGGCGCGCGCCGCGCGTGATCGTGACGTCCGCGGGCGCGGCGCTCGGGTTCGCCACGACGACGCGGAAGTCGAACACGTCGCGATCGAGCTCGAGGGTGTTCGCGAGCGGCACCGCCCAGTACTCGCAGCCGACGTTCGAGCGCACGGCCTCGGCGAGACCGCACGCGTCGTCGCAGAGGCCGGAGCCGCCGCACGCGACGTCCCACTCGGAGCAGTCGCGGACGGGCAGCCATCGATGCTCCTCGTCGCAGCGCATCGAGACGTCGCCGTCGCAGCGGAACGAGCCGGGGACGCACTCGATGCAGCCCGTCGCGGGATCGCAGCCGCCTTCGCAGAGCTCCTCGTCGGTGCGCGAGTGGCCGTCGGCGCCGCAGACGTAGTGGACGTAGCCGAAGCAGCCGGGCGCATCGGGCTCGCAGGCGAAGCCGGCGTCGCCGGGACCGGTGTCGGGCTGCGGCGCGTCGGTGCCGGCGTCGCGGCTCGGGAGGAGCGGGCCGTCGTCGACGACGCACGCGGAGGTGGCGAGCGAGAGCAGAAGGCAAGCGAGACGACGCATGAGGACCTCACGAAGCGAAGCTCGAGACGTGCAAGAGCGCGCACGAGCGGCCGTCGCGCTCACGCGAGCGCGCGTTCCGTCGAGCGAGCGAGCCCAGGCCGCGCTCGCGCGCGAGAGCAAGCGGGGCTGGGGCCCCGCGCGCAGCGTTTGGGGAGGGGGGCCCCGATCCGGCTTTGCCGGTCGGGGGGAGGGGTCTTCCAAGACCCCTCCCGCAAGCTCAGATCGGCGGGACGTATCCGCAGACGCCGAGGTTGCACTCGAGGCCGCTGCAGCAGTCGGCCGCGGTCTCGCACGACTCGCCGCCGCGACGGCACACGCTCGGCGGCCGGCAGGTGAGCACGTCGGGCATCGACGGGTCCGCCGCCGCGCACTCGCCCGAGCAGCACTCGCTCGACGTGCTGCACGACTCGCCCTGCCCGCGGCACCCGGTGGGCGCCCACAGCGCGGCGATGTCGTCGGCGCGCGTGTCCTGGCCCGGCAGCCAGTACGGCGGCGAGCTCGGGTCCTCGCCGCGCTCGACGAGCGTCGGATCGATCGCGGTCACCCAGAGCTGACGACGTCCGGTGCCGCGCGTGCCGGCGTACGCGTTGCCGTAGTCCTGGCGCGAGTAGAACGCGAGCCAGTAGAGGCGCGTGCCGTCGGCCTCTTCGGTGACGAAGGGCGAGAAGACGGGCCAGAACGCGTCGATCTGGCCCTCGACGCCCATGCCGCGCTCGAGGCGGATCGGATCGCCACCGTCGCGCGAGACGACGTAGAGCGCGGCGCGCGGCGGCTCGCTGCCGAATTCCGTCGCGGACACCGAGCTCGTGCCGTGCGCGAACGCGAGGAAGCGCGAGTCGGGCGACCACGTCGGGCGCGAGTCGGTCGATCCGCCTTCGAACGACTCCGAGAGCGACGCGCCCTCGTGCACGGCGCGCGGTGCGCCGAGCGCGTCGTCGCCTTCGACGGGCGCGACCACGATGCTCGTCGGCGCGCGCGTGCCGCGCGGACCGTCGCCGCCGCCCTGCATCCACGCGACCCACTCGGCGTCCGGCGACCACGCGGGATAGCCCGCTTCGCCCTCGGGGATGCCCGACGCCGCGGCCGGCAGACCGGTCGCTCCGTCGAGCATCACGAGGCGCGAGACGCCGCTCGCCTCGGTGCCCTCGGCGCGGCTCGCGAGGATGCGCGCGCCGTCGGGTCGGAACGCGAGGAAGTGATACGAGGGCTCGAAGGGCCCGAGCAGATCCGGCGGGGGCGCGCTGCTGCTCGCGGTGTCGACGATCGTCGTCGCCCACGTCGCGGCGCGCGAGTCGAGCGTCGACGCGAGGCGGCGCCCGTCGTGCGAGAGCGAGTGACAGCCCACGCACGCGCCGCTCTCGGTGCCGAACACGCTCGCGCGCGCGCCGGTCGCGGCGTCGAGCCGGAACACGTCGCTCGACTGCGGGTCGGGTCGGACCTGCCAGTAGTAGACGGTGCCGTAGAGGCCGTCCTCGCTGAGCCAGACGCGCACCGGCTGGCCTCGGAAGACGGTGGTGCCGCCGGACGCGACACGATCGACGCGCAGCGCGAGCTCCTCGCCGCGCGCGCTGTCCGCGAGGATGCGCCACGTCTCGCGATCGCTCGCCCAGCTCGACGTGAAGCCGCGCCCGCTGTCGTAGGCGTAGGCGCGCACCGTCGCGTAGGGGCTCGAGAGCACGATGCGATACGCGTCGTCGGCGCCGCCGCGCGGGAGCGGATCCCACTGCACGACCGGCGGCGCGACGTTGTTCGGCATGCGCGCGCCGTCGAGCGGGTACTCGAGGAGCACGCTCTCGAACGGATCTTCCACCTCGGGGAGGTCGAAGCGGTCGCGCACGCTCGGAGGCACGCTCGGATCGAGCGGGGCCTCGCGCTCGATGTGCACGCGGATCGTCGCGCGACCCTCGATCGCGGCGATCGCGCCGGGCGCGCGCGCGACGACCTCGACCATGCCGCCGGCGCGCCCGTTCGCGGTGAACGTGCCGCTGGTGTCGACCGCGCCGATGCGGTCGTGCGTGAGCCGCCACGACTCGGGCGTCACCTCGACCATCTCGCCGTCGAGCGTGCGCGCGTACGCGCGGAAGCTGGCGGTCGGCATCGCGCCTTCGACGCTGGTGAGCTCGACCTCGGCGGGCTCGAGCACGAGGCTCGCGGTCTGCAGGCCTCCGTCGGGCTCACCGAGCGGCGCCTCGCCGGTCGTGCACGCCGCGAGCGCGAGCGCCACGCCGATGGAGATCGAGATCCTCGCCGTCATCGCTCGCCTCCGCCGAACGCGAAGTGCGCGAGGCCGACGCTCGGTCCCGTGCCCGCGCGCGCGAACCCGCCGCCCACGTAGAGGCCGTCGTCCATCACGACGAGCCCGTGCACCAGGTCGCTCACGCCGCCCGCGAAGCCGCGCCACGTGGTGCCGTCGAACACGCCGATCGACTCGTTCGGCTCGCCGGGCGCGATGCTGAACGAGCCGCCCGCGTAGAGGTGATCACCGTGCACGTGGAGCGAGTAGACCGCGCGGCCAGAGTGCTCGGGCGCGGTGCGGCTCGAGAGGCCCGCGCCGACGTTCTCCCACGCCGTGCCGTTCCACGCGGCGACCGCTTCGATCGGCTCCTCGCCGCTGCCATGGATCGTGCCGCCCGCGACGAGACGGTCGCGCCACCACACGAGCGACCACACGACCTCGAACGGCCGCGCGAGCCCGGCGCCGAGCGCGTGCCACGCCTCGCCGTCCCAGCGCGCCACGTTCATGAGCTCGAGCTCTCCGGCGCGCGCGAACGAGCCCGCGACGTAGAGATCCTCGGTGTCGGCATCGCGCGCGATCGCGAAGACGCTCGCCGCATTCGGCTCCTCGGCTCCGTCGAAGTGCCAGCCGACGAGCCCGGTGATGCCGGTCCACGACTCGCCGTCCCACACCGCGAGACCGTTCGCCGGCGTGCCTCCGCCGACCTCGGTGAAGTCGCCGCCCACGAAGAGCAGATCGGGATCGTCCGCGCCTTCGCCGAGCATGTGCAGCAGCGCGCGCACCGGCCCGTTGGTGCCGCCGCCGACCTCGCTCCAGCGTGCGCCGTCCCACGACGCGAGGTTCGCGAACAGCGTCCCGGTGTCGTTGTCGACGAACTCGCCGCCGGCGTACACACGCGCGCCGTCGGCGGTCGCCTCGATCGCGTTCACCACGCCGAGCACGCCGCGGCCGAGCGTCTCGAACCCGCCCTCGCGCGTGTAGCGCGCGACGTTGTCGGCGCGCACGTCGCCGACGTACTCGAAGTCACCGCCGAGATAGAGCGCGCACGTGCCGACTCGATCCATCGCGAACACGTTGCCGGCGATGCCCTCGGTGCGCTCTCCGGGCGTGCGCAGCGAAGACCAGTACGTGCCGTCGTAGCGCACGACGTGCGACGCGCGCGTGCTGCCCGCGTGCGTGAACAGACCGCCGAAGTACACGCTGCCGTCGGGCCCCGCGGCGACGAACCAGACGTTCTCGTCGATCGACGCGCCGATGTCCTTCCAGAGGCCCCCGATGTCGTGCCAGCGCGTCCCGTCCCAGCGCGCGACGTGCTGCGTCGCGAGCGTCTCGTACCCGCCGGCCCAGTCGAACGAGCCGCCGACGTAGAGACCGTGATCGACGACCGCGACGCCGCGCACGAGACCAGGCCCGCCGAAGAGATCCGACACGCCGTTGCCGATCAGCTCCCAGCGATCGCCGGTCCAGCGCGCGATGCTGCCTTCCATCGCGGGCTCCATCAGCTCGCCGCGCGTCGTGAGGGCGAAGTTGCCCCCGGCGATCAGCGTCACGCCGTCGCGGTCGCGCGTGAGCTGGTTCACCATCCAGTACGACATCGGCATGCTGCGCGCGCTCCACGCGACGCCGTTCCAGCACGCGACGGAGCGCGCCTCGATCGCGCCGAGCGACGTGAACGCGCCGCCGACGCAGATGTCTTCGAGCGAGCGCGCCGAGATCGTCTCGAAGCCCTGGTCGGGCGCGAGATCGGCCCACCCGCTCCACGTCGTTCCGTCGAAGCGCGCGAGGAAGTGCGCGTCGATGCCGCCGATGCGCGTGAAGTGGCCGGCGGCGATCAGCGTGGACTCGACGATCGCGAGATCGACGATCGCGCCCTCGCTGATCGCGACCTCGCTCCACGACGTTCCGTCCCAGCGCGACAGGCGCGTGGTGTCCCACTCGCCCTGCGCCGACCACGCGGCCCACACGGTCGCGCCGTCGACCGCGAGCGCGCGGACGAGTCCGTCGAGCCCCTCACCGAGCGCGCGCCAGCCGCCGGCCGCGGTCCACACGGCGACGTTCTTCGCGGGCGCGTAGCCGGCCGCGTCGAACGTGCCCGCGATGTACACCTCGCCGCTCGGCCCGAACGCGATCTCGCTGACGTTCGGGAGATCACCGCCGACGCCCGGGACGGCGAAGCGACTCTCCCACTCGCCCTGCGTCGGATCGGTCGGCGCGTCGGGCTCGAGATCCACGCACGGCGGGCCGGCGTCGACGCGCGATCCGCCGTCGCCGCCGTCGACCGGCGCGACCTCTGCGTCGAAGAGCTGCGCGTCTCCGGTCACGCCGCCGTCGCGGTCGGAGAGCAAGGGGCCGTCGTTGCACGCACAGAGCGCGACGGCAGCGGAGAAGAAAAGCAGAGAGCGAACGAGCGTCATGGAGATGCCGCCTCCTCGCGAGCCGTGATGGGGTGACGGAGACCCGACACGACCGGCTCAGAAATGTGAAAAGAGCGGCGCGATGCGCCGCTCTCTCCACGCGCTCACGATGACGCGGCGATC
This sequence comes from Sandaracinus amylolyticus, assembly GCF_000737325.1. Classification (NCBI taxonomy): domain Bacteria; kingdom Pseudomonadati; phylum Myxococcota; order Polyangiales; family Sandaracinaceae; genus Sandaracinus; species Sandaracinus amylolyticus. The sequence continues at coordinate 2,025,976 of NZ_CP011125.1, read as the reverse complement.
AGATCGGGATGACGCGCAGGTCGAGGCCCGCGGGATACGCGTACGACGTGTAGAGCCCGAGGCCGTACGCGATGAGCCCGACGGGCGACGCCGCGGTGAGACGATGATTGCCCGCGGGCACCGGAACGATCGCGAGCTCTCGATCACCGACGCGCGTCCACTCGGCCTCGAGCGTGCGTCCGTCGAGCGTGATCTCCGCGCCCGGCTCGCGGGAGACGAGCAGATACGACTGACCGCGCGCGAGCGGCGTGTACGACGACGGCATCGCGAACACGTAGTCGCGCCGGTACTGCTCCTCGGGCACGAGCGTCGTCATCCCGGGATCACCGCGCTCGAGCGGCGGGTCGGTGATGTTCTGCCCGACGAGCAGCTGCGCGACCTGCACCGGGAGCGACGAGGTGATCGTCATCGCGCGATCGAATTCGATCTCGACGTGCTCGCCCGCGGCGAGCGCCACCTCGCCGCCGCTGCGCGGCGGAGGATCGAGCGTGACGGTCGTGCCGTCGTGCGCGGCGGTGATGCGCAGCAGGTTCGCGATCGCGGTGTCGGGATCGCGCATCGGCATCGTCGAGAAGCGCTTGCCCCAGGTCTCGACGGGCGCGAGCTGCGTCTCGAGGTGATCGCACGCGACGATGTCGTACGGGATGTTCGTGCACGTGTGGCCGCCGAACACCGCGACGGGGCGATCGCTGTGCACGCGCGACCCCGTGAGGTCGAACTGCTCCTCGCGGCAGTACGCGGTGACGCGCGGCTCGTCGGGCTCGGCGTCGCGGAAGCCGGGGCGATCCGGCGCGCACACGGGCGGCACCGCGGCCGCGATCTGCGCGACCTCGCCTCGCGCGAGCGTGAAGCGGATCGTGCCGCCACGCGCGGTCGCCTCCCAGCGTCCACCCGCGTCCGCGGCGACGTCGCCCGCGACCTCGATCTCGACCGCGGTGGGCTCCGCGGAGACGCCGATCACCGCGAGGTAGCCCGGATAGCGCGCGCTCTCGGCCGGATGCTCGTCGGTGGGATCGAAGTCGTCGCTGATCGAGAACGGCACGTACGAGGTGCCGACGTGCTCGCGACCGAGCACGTGCGAGGGGAGCAGCAGCGACGCGTCGTTCGTGAACGAGTAGTCGGCGCTCGCCGACGCGTAGTGGAACGGGTTGAACTGCGTGACGATCACCGGCACCGACGAGGTCAGGCGGTACGCGCCGTTCGCGGTGACGACGCTCTCCCAATCGTTCGTCGCGAACGGGAACGACACGCCCTCGATCCACGGCAGCGAGATCTCGGCGACGCCGCCGGGCGTGACCTGCGTCGTCTCGATCGTGCGGCCCGCGCGCGAGATCGAGACCGTCGCGCGGGTCGCGCCGGGGTTCGCGACGACGACGCGGAAGTCGTACGCGCGCGAGTTCAGCTCGCGGATGTTCGCGAGCGGCACCGGCCAGTACTCGCAGCCGACGTTGGAGCGCACCGCCTCCGCGAGGCCGCACGCGTCGTCGCAGATGCCCGAGCCGCCGCACACCGAGCTCCACTCGCTGCAGTCGCGCACCGGCTGCCAGCGGTGGTCCTCGTCGCAGCGCGTCGAGACGGTTCCGTCGCACCGGAACGAGCCGGGCACGCACTCGATGCAGCCCATCGCGGGATCGCACCCGCCTTCGCAGACCTGCTCGTCCTCGCGCGACGCGCCGTCGTCGCCGCACACGTAGTGCACGTACCCGAAGCAGCCGGGCGCGTCGGGCGTGCACGAGAAGCCGCCGTCGATCGGGCCGGCGTCGGGCATCGGCGCGTCGACGCCCGCGTCGCGCATCGGGAGGAGAGGACCCTCCTCGACGATGCACGCGGACGTCACGAGCGAGAGCGCGATCGGGAGCAGAGCAGCGAGACGACGCATGGGGACCTCACGCAACGAGGCTCGAAGACAAGACGTGCACGAGCGCGCGCACCGGCACGCGTGCACGTCCACCAAGCGAAGGTGCGAGTCGGATCAAATCGGGGGGACGTATCCGCAGACGCCGAGGTTGCACTCGAGGCCGTCGCAGCAGTCGCTCGCGTCCTCGCACGAGTCGCCCGAGCGACGACACACCGTCGGAGGGCGGCACGTGAGCACGTCGGGCATCGACGGGTCCGCCGCCGCGCACTCGCCCGAGCAGCACTCCGACGACGTGCTGCACGACTCGTCGCGACCGCGGCAGCTCGTCGGCGCCCAGAGCGCCGCGATGTCGTCGGCGCGCGTGTCCTGGCCCGTCAGCCAGTACGGAGGCGAGCTCGGATCTTCACCACGCTCGGCGGCCGCGGGATCGATCGCCATGACCCAGAGCTGGCGTCGCGACGTGCCCGCCGTCCCGGCGCGCGCGTTCCCGAAGTCCTGGCGCGAGTAGAACGCGAGCCAGAAGAGCCGCGACCCATCGCGCTCCTCGGTCACGAACGGCGAGAACACGGGCCAGAACGCATCGACGGGACCGCCGTCGCCCATGCCGCGCACGAGCCGGATCGGCGTGCCGCCGTCGCGCGAGACCAGATAGAGCGACGCGGTCGGCGGCTCACCGTCGAACTGCACCGACGACACCGAGCTCGTGCCGTGCGCGAACGCGAGGAAGCGCGAGTCCGGCGACCACGTCGGGCGCGAGTCCGTGCTCCCGCCCTCGGGCGCCGACGCGAGGCTCGCGCCGTCGTGCACCACGCGCGCTTCGCCGAACGCGTCGCCCTCGGCGACGTCGCTCACGACGATGCGCGTCGGGCTGCGCGTGCCGCTCGGACCGTCACTGCCGCCGTCCATCCACGCGACGCGCGCGCCGTCGGGCGACCACGTCGGGTAGCCCGCCTGACCGGTGGGCAGACCGCTCGCGGCCATCTCCGCGCCGGTCGCTCCGTCGAGCAGGAAGAGCGCGGTCACGTCGCGCGTCGCGGGCGCGAGCGGGCGGCTCGCGAGGATGCGCGTCGCGTCGGGCGAGAACGCCATGAAGTGATAGGCCGGCGTGAACGGGCCCATCACGTCGGGCGGGGGCGCGCTGGCGCTCGTCGTGTCGACCACTGCGGTGGTCCACTGCACGCCGCGCGAGTCGAGCGTCGCGGAGAGCTGGCGTCCGTCGTGCGACAGCGCGTGGCATCCGACGCAGCCGCCCGACTCGGTGCCGAATACGCTCTGGCGCGTGCCGCTCGCCGCATCGAGGCGCAGCACGTCGCTGCCCTGCGGATCGACGCGCACCTGCCAGTAGTAGACGGTGCCGAAGACGCCGTCCTCGCTCAGCCAGATCGTCACCGGCGTGCCGCGCACGACCTCGCTGCCGCCGCTCGGGATGCGATCGACGCGGATCGTGATCTCCTCGCCGAGCGCGCTGTCCGCGACGACGCGCCACGTGTTGCGATCGATCGGATAGCTCGCGCGGAACGTGCGCCCGTCGTCGTAGGTGTACGCGCGCACGGTCGCGTGCGGCGTCTCGATGACGACGCGGAACGCGTCGCCCGCCTGCGCGAACGGCTCCCACTGCAGCTCGGGCGCGCCGACGTTGTTCGGCATGCGAGCGCCCTCGAGGGGATAGAGCAGCGCGGGCGACTCGAAGGGCTCTTCGACCTCGGGCAGCGTGTCGAACCGCTCGGGGAGCGTCGGCGGCACCATCGGATCGAGCGGGACCGAGAGCGTCAGGCGCACGCGGATCGTCGCGTGGCCGACCACCGGCGCGATCACGCCGGGCACACGCGCGGTGACCTGCACCTCGCCGCCGGCGCGCCCGCTCGCCGTGAACGTCCCGTGCTCGTCGATCGAGCCGATGCGATCGTGCGCGAGCGTCCAGCTCTCCGGCGAGACCTCGACGCGCTCGCCCTGCACCGTGCGCGCGAACGCGCGGAGCGTGACCGTCGGCGTCGAGCCGTCGCCGCTCGTCAGCTCGACCTCCGCGGGATCGAGCTCGAGCGAGACGACCTCGTTGCCGCCATCGCTCGTGTCCGGCGGATCGCCGCCGCGCTCGGTGCATGCACCGAAGGCGAGCGCGAGCGGCACGAGCCACTGCGCGTGTCTCGAGAGGAGAGTCATTGAGGCATGCTCCTCGTTCTGCGGCTTCAGGGCGCGAACTGCCAGAGCGAGAGGCCGACCGACGGAGACGTACCGGTACGGTCGAACGTGCCGCCGACGTACACGCCCTCGTCCATCCCGACGAGCGCCTCGACGAGATCGCTCGCGCCGTCGGAGAGCGGCGCCCACGTCGTGCCGTCGTAGACCGCGACGTGCGTGCCCTGGCCCTCGCCGAACTGCATGCTGCCGCCGACGTAGAGCGCGCTGCCGACCGCCTCGACCGCGATCACGTGCGGGAAGCCCTCGAGCGTGAGCTCGCCGACCGCCTCCCACGCCGTGCCGTTCCACGCCGCGACGTGGCGGACGGTCGTCTCGCCGCTGCTCTGGAAATCGCCGACCGCGACGAGGCGACCGTTCCAGAAGGTCAGCGCGTTCGGGACCTGCGAGCGCGCCCCGAGGCCGTCGCCGTAGGCGTGCCACTGCTCGCCGTCCCAGCGTGCGATGTTGTTCACCACGAGCCCGTCGGGCCCGGCGGCCCGGAAATCACCCGCGACGATGAGATCGCCGGTGGCGGGATCTCGGAGCAACGCGCGCACCGACGTGCCCGTCTCCTCGCCCCAGACGTCGAGGTGTCCGGTGAATCCGCCGCCGACCGCGGTCCAGACCTCGCCGTCCCACATCGCGAAATCCTCCGCAGGCACCTCACCGGCGTTCTCGAAGTCGCCTCCGACGTAGATCAGCTCGCGCGAGTCGGGCGAGTCCATCGGCACGCTCTCGAGCGCGGCCACCTCGCCGTCGACGCTGCCGCCGAGCGCGCGCCACTGCGATCCGTCCCAGAGCGCGACGTTGCGGAAGACGGTGCCGCTCTCGTCGGAGAACGCGCCGCCCGCGACGATGCGACCTTCACCGAGCGACTCGATGGCGCGCACGCTGCCGCTCACGCCCTGGCCGAGCGCCTGGTAGCCACCATCGCGCGTGTAGCGCGCGATGCTGTTCGCGCGGATCGGGCCGGCGTAGCTGAACGTGCCGCCGACGTAGATCGCGCACGACGCCTCGCGCTCGAGCGCGGCGACCGACCCCGCGACGCCTTCGTACTCCTCGCCGGGCGTGCGCAGCGCCGACCAGTACGTGCCGTCGTAGCGAACGATGTGCGAGACGGCGACGCTGTCCGAGCGCGTGAAGAGCCCGCCGAAGTACACGCTGCCGTCCGGGCCTCCCGCGACGAGATAGACGTTGTCGTCGCCGCCGATGAAGCCGACCTCGGCGTAGACGCCGCCGATGTCGTCCCACTCGCCGTCGCGCCACCGCGCGACCGCGTTGACCGGCCGCGGCTCCTCCGCGTCGATCGCGCGGAACGCGCCCCCGACGTACATGCCGCTCGGCACGAACGCGACGCCGCGCACCCCGCTCGTGCTCCCGGGCCCGAACACGCTCATCACGCCGCGACCGACCAGCTCCCAGCGATCGCCCACCCAGCGCGCGATGCTGCCGCCGTTCGTGCCGGTGTCGTCGAGCATGAAGTCGCCCGCGCCGACCAGCGAACCGTCGGCGGGATCACGCTGGAGATCGTAGAAGCCGATGTAGTGCTCGAACGGCAGCGGGCGCGCCTGCCACGCCGTGCCGTTCCAGCACGCCGCGCCGCGTGACGCGACGACGCCGAGCGTCGAGAAGCTGCCGCCGATGCACACGTCGGTCAGCGACGTCGCGGAGATCGCTTCCACCGTTCTGTCGGGCGCGAGCCCGGCGTAACCGGACCACGTGGTCCCGTCGAGGCGCGCGACGCCGTGCGCCTCGACGCCCTCGATCGTGTCGAACGACCCGACCGCGAACAGCGTGTCGCCGACGAACGCGATCTCCTCGATCGCGTCGTTCTCGAGCGGAAACCCGCTCGAGTCGAGCTCCGGATCGTCCGTCGCAGCGAGGTCGGTCCACGCGGTGCCGTCCCAGCTCGCGATGCGGCGCGCCTCCCAATCATCGTTGCCGGCGTAGGCCGCGAACACGCGCCCGTCGGACGCGACCGCGATCGATCGCACGCGCCCGCTCAGGCCCTCGCCCATCGGGCGCCAGCCGGTCGCGCCGTCCCACGCCGCGATGTTGCGCGCGGCCTGGTAGCCGGCGGTCGTGAACTCACCGCCGATGTAGACGGTGCCGTCCGCCGCGAAGCCGATCGAGTTCACGTTCGGCAGGTCGCCGCCGACGCCGGGATTGCCGTACCCCTGCCGCCACGCGCCCGCGGTCGGATCTTCGGGGAACTCCGGATCGCGCGTCGCGCACGCCGGTCCACCGTCGACCGGGGGCGGCCCCGCATCACCGCGACCGCCGTCGACGACCACCTCCGCGTCGCCGATGGACGCGTCGCCCGCGCCCCCGTCGCGGTCGGTGAGCACGGGATCGCTGCCGCACGCACTCAGCGCGACCGCGATGGACACGGGAACGAAGCGTCGAGTGAACGTCATCGGTGATGGAGTGACGCGCACCGCTCGAGACCGGCTCAGAATTGTGAAGGCGTGATGGCGACGCGCAGCGCTGCCGCGAAAAACGGCCCGCCGACGATGACGGGAGGCTCGTCGGTGACCTCTCCATCGGGCGCGAACGCGAGCACGCCGAGCCCCAGCGGCACCGAGATCACCACGGGCCCGACGCGCAGCGACGGCGCGACCTCGACCTGCGCCTCGGCCGCGATCGCGATCGTGGTGCCGCCCTCGACCTCCAGGGAGGCCGGACGCCCCTCGAGCACGAGCAGGTCACCCGCGACCCACACGCCGAGGTCGGCGAAGAGCGGACCGAGGTTGGGCGTGCGCCAGGCAGCGCCGATGCCGAGCGTCGCGGCGTAGACGTCGATGTCGCCGCGCATCCGCGAGGTGCGCGCGAACTCGGTCGCGAGGCGCAGCCCGACGACGATCGCGTCGTCGATCACCATCGCACCGCGGAGCCCGGCGCTCGCGGTCGCGAGCGTCTCGCCGTCGAGGCGCATGCGCGTGCCTCCCTCGAGCGAGATCTCGGCGTCGGTCCGCGGCGCTGGCGCCTCGGCCGGCGGCGTGACGGGCGGCGCGACGACGTCGACGGGCTCCGGCCGTGGCGCCTCGACGACCGGCTCGGGTGGTGGCGACGTCTGCGCCTGCTGCGCGTCTTCCATCGCGCCGCGCGCCATCCGCTCGGCTTCCTCCGCGCCCGGCGCGCCCTCGACCGCCGCGTCACCGTCGATCAGCAGCTCGAGCCACGACGTGAGGAAGAGCTGCGCGATCGCCAGCGCGAGCACCCGCTCGCGATCGACGCTCGGCCACACGAGCGTGCGCGCGACGCTCTTGTCGGTGATCGGATCGGTGATCTCGATCCGCACGCGGTCGCCGGTGCACCCGAGCAGGACCACCGGCGTCGACGCCTCGCGCCACGCGAGCGTCACGTCGGCGAGCTCCACCTCGAGCAGCCGCTGCACCTCGGCGAGATCGACCTCGCTGCACGACGGCGCAGCGATCGTCAGATCCGCGCGCGCCGTCGACGGCGCGATCGTCCAGGCCGCGAGCACGAGCGCCGCGCCCACGACGGGACTTCGACGCCACGCCTCACCGGGTCCGATCACTCGGCCAAGTGACGCACACGTTCTGCGTAGAGGCCAGAGGGGTGCAGCTCGAGATAGCGTCGCGCCGACGCGCGCGCCCGCTCGCGACGCCCCGCGGCCGACCACGACACGGCCGCCTCCGCGAGCGCGTCCTCGGCGAGCGCACCGTGCGGAGCGCGCGCGAACGCCGCCTCGAACGCCTCCGCGGCCGCGACGTCGCGCGCCCGCGCGCGCTCGACCCGGCCCAGCGTGAAGAACGCGGTCGCGACCCGCGGATCGCGAGGCTCGGCGATCGTCGCCGCACGCAGCGCGCGCGCCGCATCGTCGAGCCGCCCGGCGCGACGCGCCTCGTCGGCCTGCGCGGTCAGCTCCTCGATGCTCTCGCGACGCGAGGGGCGCGGCGAGCGCTCCGCCGACGACGTCTCGGGCTCGGGCTCGCTCGGGGCGATCTCGGGCTCCGGCACGATCTCGGGCTCGGGCGTGGGCTCGTCGGCGCGCATCCGCACCCGCAGCGCATCACCGGCGCCGAGCATGCTCGCGTCGTCACCGCGCGCGACCTCGACGCGCCCTTCCTCGACCTCGACCTCCACCTCGAGCTCGCCGCGCCGCACGACGAACTGCGTGCCGCGCACCCGCACCTCGACGGCCTCGACCACCACGACGAACGAGCGCTCCGGGCGATGGCTCACCACGTAGCGCGCCTCGCCCGCGAGCTGCGCGATGCGCACCGCGCCCTCCGACTCCGACTCGACGCGCACGTCGGCCGACGCCGCGAGGAACACCTCGGATCCGTCGCGCAGCGACAGCCGCGCCGGGCGCGACGTGCCCGCCTCGCCCTCGACCGCGACCGTCGCGACCGCACCGCCGCTCGAAGGCTGCGTCGTCGCCGGGCGCATCCACACGAGCAGCGCAGCCGCCGCGACCGCCACGCCCGCGCCGAACGCGACCGCGACTCGCGCGCGACGACGCCGCGCCGCGCCCTCTCCGCGCGCCGCGAGCACGCGCGCCAGCACACGCCGCTCGCGCAGCTCGTCCCAGTCCGGCTCGGCGCGCCGAGCCTGCTCGAGCTCGACGCTCATTCGCGGCCTCCCGCGCTCACCACGTAGCCTCGCTTCGCGAGCAGCGCCGCCGCTTCCGCGATCCTTCGCTTCACCGTCGCGAGCGACACGCCGCAGTGCTCCGCGACCTCCGGCAGCGTCAGGCCTTCGACGTGATGGAGCGTCCACGGCACGCGCCGCTCGGTCGAGAGCGTTCCCAGCGCCTGGTAGAGCGCGTACGCCTCGCCCTCCACCTCCGGCGTCACCGCGCGCGGCTCGGTGCGCCCGAAGATGCCCGCGAGCCAGCGCTGCCGCTGACGCCGCGCGAGCCGGCGCGCGACCTTGCGCACCGCGATCGTCACGAGCCAGGCCCGCAGCGTCCCGCCTTCCTTCAGGCTCGCGAGCCCTTCCGACGCCGCGACGAACGTCTCCTGCACCACGTCGTCGAGCTCTCCGTCGTCGCCCATGAGCCGATAGACGACGCCCGCCACGTAGCGCGAGTGCTTGCGATAGATCGCCGTGAAGGCGCGCTCGTCGCCGCTCGCGGCGCGCGTGGCGAGCGTGGCGTCGTCCTCCGGGACGGCGGCGATCTTGGCGGCGGCAGCGCTCATGGGCTCGGAGTCGCTCATGGAGTGCGCGCGACCCACCCCGACCGGCTCAACTCTTTTGCGAGCACCACGTCGAGACCGTGCCGCGCCTGGCGCGGCGCGGCAACGACCCACGGGGCCGGCCGAATCCGGTCAGCGCAGCGCGTCGCGCGCCGCGGCGCTCAGCACCTCGGGCTCGATCCGCGGCTTCTTCGTGTGCGCATCGAAGAACGGCGACGGTGTCGCACCTCGGGCCAGAGCCGACCGCGCGAGCATCAGCAGCGTCCGCGCGATCGTCCCGACGCCCACCGTCGGCGCGACGCCCTCGGGCACGCCGCCGATCGCGAAGCGCCCCTGCACCTTCGCGATCGGCGCGCCGAGCACGTCGTCGCGCCTGCGTCCGTCCGCGTCCCCGATGCACCGCTGGTGCATCCCGACGAACGGCGCGCCCGCCGACACCATCGTGTTCGCGATCGGCGTGCGGCAGCAGCGCGCGTACCACCGGATCATCCCGCGATCCGAGAGGCGCATCGACGCGAGCTCGCCCTCGGTGATCCGGACGAGCGAGGGACGCGTCTGCCAGATGTCGGTGCCGCCCCGCGCGTCGAGCACGTCGTCGCGCCCGAGGAACCGCCCGTACGCCTGGCAGTCGTCGCAGTAGCAGACGAGGCGCTGGCCACCGCCGGGCACGACGTCGACGTGCCCGCGGACCTGACCGCAGGCACAGCGGATCGGGAGTGTCTCGCTCATGGCGCGAGCCCTACCCTCGCGGCGATCGCGCGTCGAGCGGTCAGCGAGGCTGCTCGGCGTTCGCCCAGCCGAGCACCAGCGGCGCATCCGCTTCGCACTCGCGGTCGAGATCGCCGGTCGCGATGCCGTTCCCGCGAGCGAGCCGCACCGCGGCGCACAGCTGCTCGCCGGGCATCTCGTCGAGGAAGAAGCGGATGATGCCTTCGTCCTCGACGATCTCGAATTCGCCGGAGAGATCGCGCACTTCCTCGCCCGGCTCGCCGCGCCACAGCTGGAACGCGAACGCGCCGTTGCCCGCGTCCGTGACCTCGTTCGGCACGTAGTCCTCGCCGAGGCAGAGCACGCGACGCGATGCGCCCGACGGCGCGGTCGCGAAACAACCGAGCACCTCGAGCTCGGTCGTCTCGGTGGGCGCACCGCAGACGTCCTGGCACTCGTTGCACTCGGCGTCCGACCCACCGCTCGCGGTCGCACGACACGCGTCGATGCGCTCGGTCCCGAACAGCGAGACGACGACTGGATCGGGGCTCTCGCACGCCTCGGCGGCGCGATCACACGGCGACGAGCCACATGCCGACAGGAGCGCGAGCGCCGCGAGGCGCACCGACGGATGGATCTTCATTGGAACTGCTCTCAGCTGATGGTGACTTCGCGGAGCAGGTCGAGGTGATCGAGCGTCTTGCCCGACCCGAGCACGACCGCGCTCACGGGATCATCGCTGACCATCACCGGAAGGCCCGTCTCTTCGCGCAGCAGCACGTCGAGGTTCTTCAGCTGCGCGCCGCCGCCGGTCAGCACGATGCCCTTGTCGACGATGTCGGCGCTGAGCTCGGGCGGCGTGCGCTCGAGCGCAGCCATCACCGCCTCGACGATCGTGTTGATCGGCTCGCTCAGCGCGTCGCGGATCTCGTCCGAGTTCACGACGACCGTCTTCGGGACGCCCGCGACCAGGTCGCGTCCCTTGACCTCCATCGTCTCGACCTCGTCGCCCGGGTACGCGTTGCCGATCGTGCACTTCACGCGCTCGGCGGTCTGGTCGCCGATCAGCAGGTTGTACTTGCGCTTGAGGTACGCGACGATCGCCTCGTCCATCTTGTCGCCGCCGACGCGGACGCTCTGCGAGTAGACGATGCCCGCGAGCGAGATGACCGCGACCTCGGTCGTGCCGCCGCCGATGTCGACGACCATGTTGCCGCTCGGCTCGGTGATCGGGAGGCCCGCCCCGATCGCCGCCGCCATGGGCTCCTCGATCAGGAAGACCTCGCGCGCGCCGGCGCTCTCGGCGCTCTCCTTCACCGCGCGCTTCTCGACCTCGGTGATGCCGAACGGAACGCAGATGATGATGCGCGGCTTGACGAGCGTGCTGCGGTTCTGGGCGCGCCGGATGAAGTACCGGAGCATCGCCTCGGTGATCTCGAAGTCGGCGATGACTCCGTCGCGCAGCGGGCGCACCGCGGAGATGTTGCCGGGGGTGCGCCCGAGCATCTCCTTCGCTTCCTTGCCGACCGCGAGCACCTTCTTCCCGCCGCGCGCGTCGGTCTGGACCGCGACCACGCTGGGCTCGCACGACACGATGCCGCGGCCCTTCACGTAGATGAGGGTCGTCGCGGTCCCCAGGTCGATCGCGAGATCGTTGGAGAAGAGGCCGTATACCCAGTCGAACAGCACGTTGGATTCGCTCGCAGGCGCGTGTAGATCGTGCGGAGCGCCGCGTTCTAACTGATCGAACAGTGCCGATCAAGCGTGTGTCCGAGCGACCGGACGGGCGGAGCGGAGCGCCATCGCGAGATGCCGCGCCCGCGGAGAGGGCCGGCGGCGTCCGACCAGCCGCGGCGAAACAGCAGGGAAGAGAGAGGTGGACAGCTCACGATCGATCCGTCACTCTCGTCCGCCTGCATCAACTTTGGTCCGCTTCGCCTCTCCCTCGGTTCGACCCACTTCAGCTCGCCTGGCTTTCTCCCGAGTCACCCAAGGACCGCCCCTTCGAGGGGTTCAGAGGCCCGACATGCACTCGACGCGACGCCCTCCGCCTCTGCCTCCGAGGCGAGACGCCGCGGTGGCTACGATGAGCGCCGCCCACGGCGCCGAAGCCACGAAAGCTGCTCCCACTCCTGCGCACGTCGCGCCCCCGGCGCGCACGCCGTCGCAGCCCGCGCCGCCGTCCGCCGCTGCGCGCGCCGTCCCGCCGCTGCCGCCGAGCGCCCGCGTCGCGCGACCGGCCGGTCCGCCGCCGGTCCCGAAAGCGCCGCGCCCCGAGGACGTCACGCTGGTGCGTCCCAAGGCGCCGCGTCCGCCGGCCAAGAAGGCCGCCACGACCGACGCGCCGACCGCCGATCCGCGCGCCGAGCTCGCCGCCGCGCTCGACGCGCTCGAGGCGAAGGTCGCCGCGCCGCTCGTCGAAGAAGAGAGCAGCGAGGCGCGCGCCCGCGAGGCCCACGAGCTCGTCGAGGCCGCGAAGAGCGGCGATCCGCGCGCGTTCGAGGCGCTGGTGAAGCGCTATCGCCACCGCATCTTCGCGCTCGCCCTCCACATGACGGGCAGCCCGAGCGACGCGGACGACATCACGCAGGACGCGTTCGTGCGCGCGTACCGCAACATCGACCGCTTCGAGGGCCGCAGCGAGTTCTTCACGTGGCTCTACCGCATCGCGCTGAACCGCGCGCTCAACGTGCGTCGCGATCGCAACCGCCGTCGCACCGCGGACCTCGACGATCCGCGCGTCACCGTCGCGGTCGCGGTCGACTCGGGCGGTGATCCGCATCGCGCGCTCGAGCTGCGTCAGACCTACGTCTATCTCGTGCGCGCGTTCGATCGCCTCTCGCCGCTGCTCAAGACGACGGTCGCGCTCACGATGATGCAGGGCCTCAGCTATCCCGAGGCCGCCGTCGTGCTCGAGACCACCGAGGGCACCATCGCGTGGCGCATCCACGAGTCGCGCAAGCAGATGCGCAACGCGCTCGACGCGATGTTCAAGGACCCCTCGGCGCTCCGTCCCGCGGAGCTCGAGCGCGCGCGCAAGGCCGCCGCCGAGGCGCGCGCAAAGGGCGAGGCCGAGGCGCAGCCGCCGCCCGCGCTCGAGATGGCGCTCGCGCTGCTCGCGCCCTCGGTGTGATCGAGCGCGTCGGGGAGATCCCCGACGCGCGCCGATTAACCCCTGATTAATCACCGACCGCACCTCCCAGAGCACAGCCTCTGCGTCGGGGAGGTGCCGATGCGGTCCGGGGTCCCGATGCACGACGCTGGCTCGTCGCCCGAGAGCGGCGAGGTGAACCTCGAGGCCGCGGTGCTCGACGCGCTCGAGGGTGTGATGTCGCCCGCGACCGCGATGCGCGTGGTGCTCACCGCGCTGCGTTACGCCGAGCGCGCCGCGCTCCCCCGCGATCCCGAGGCGATGTCGCGCTTCGTGATCGGCCCGCTGCGCGAGGCCGTCGAGGAGTGCGTCGGATCGGTCGCGTACGACGCGGTGTCCGATCGCCTCTCGCCGCTCCTGCTGATGGCGAGCAGCGGCGTGCGCCCGCGCCACCGCACGTGGCACGAGGAGAGCGGCGTCGTGAACGTCGAGAGAGCGCGCGAGCGGGAGACGATCCGCCCTCCCCGCGGCGTCGACTCGATGCTCGTCGTCACGCGCGACCCCGCGTTCGTCGAGCGGATGCGCGCGGCGACCACCGACACCATCGAGGTCGCGCCGGTCGAGCGCGCGATCGATCTCGTCACGCGCTCGCAGCGCGCGCACGCGTCGGGCCTGGCGGCGATCGCGGTCGTCGACGCGCTGCTTCCCTCGGTCGATCTCACGACGATCGCGGCGCTCGCGACGCGTCCCGACGCGCCCTTCGACGTCGTGCTCGTCGGCGCGACCGGCGGGCAGCTGCGACGCATCCGCTACCAGATCGCGGCGAGCCATCGCTGGGTCGCGTGCGAGATCGAGCACGCCGCCGACATCGCGGTGCGCGAGCTCGCGCGGGCCCGCGCGGCGGGCTGATCGAGCGCCCGTCGCGATCCGGCGTGCACGGCCCCATACTCCCGGTGTGCTGAAGCGCGCCTGGTTGTTGGTCTCTCGCGCCCTGATCGCGTCGCTGACGCTCTTGCCGATCTGGATCGCCTACGTCGTCCCGTTCGTGCGGATGCGACGCGGCGCCACGATCCCGAGCGAGCGATGGAGGGCGCTGCACGAGAAGCACGCGCCGCGGTTCTACCGCCTCGCGGTGCACATGCGCGGCGGGCTCATCAAGGTCGGGCAGATCCTGTCGACGCGCGTCGACATCCTGCCCGTCGAGTGGACCAGCACCCTCAGCGGTCTCCAGGATCGTGTCGATCCGCTGCCGTGGATCGAGCTCGAGCCGCACGTCCGGCGCGCGTACGGGCGCTCGCCGCACGAGCTCTTCGAGACGATCGACACGCAGCCCACCGCGGCCGCGAGCTTCGGTCAGGTGCACAAGGCGGTCACGCCCGACGGCGAGCGCGTCGCGCTCAAGATCCGCTATCCCGACGCCGAGGCGAAGCTCGCGGCGGACATGTTCACGCTGCGGATGATGCTGCCGCTCTTCTCGGTGTTCGTGCCGCAGATGTCGCTGCGTCCGATCTTCGAGGAGGTGCGGCGCGCGCTGTTCACCGAGCTCGACTACGAGCAGGAGGCGCGCTTCACGCAGACCGTTCACGAGAACTTCCGCGACGTGGAGCGCATCCACGTGCCGCGCGTGCTCACCGAGTACACGCGGCGCGACGTGATCTGCACCACGTGGTTCGAGGGCAAGAAGATCACCGACCCCGCGCTGCTCTCGGACGAGCGCATGGATCGCCGCGCGCTGCTCGAGCTCGTGATCGAGGCGTGGGTGAAGATGATGTACGTCGACGGCGTGTTCCAGAGCGACCCGCACCCCGGGAACCTGCTCGCGCGCATCGGCGCGGACGGTCGCCCCGAGGTCTGCATCGTCGACTTCGGTCAGGTGAAGATCCTGACGCGCGCGTTCCACCAGACGCTGGTGCGCAGCGTGATGTGCTTCGTGACCCAGGACGTCGACGGGTTCGCGGCGACGCTCAGCGAGCTCGGGCTCTTCGGAGAGAAGGACATCCCGCGCGTGAAGCCGCTGCTCGAGAAGATCCTCGGGCGCTACGCGACGATGACGCCCGAGCAGACGCAGGCGATGGACTTCACGTGGGTGCGCGAGGAAGTGCTCTCGCAGATCTCGTCGGTGCGCGGGATCGTCATCCCGCAGGAGCTCGTCCTCTACGGCCGCACGTTCGCGCTGCTCGCGGGGCTGTCGCGCGCGATCGATCCGACCGTCGACGCGTTCGCGCTCGCGAAGCCGCACTTCCTGCGCGCGATGCTCGCGGGCGGCCCGCCCGCCTAACGCGCCACCGCGTACTGTCGGCTCGGCAGCGGGCGCGCGTCGAACCCGAGGCCGCGCCCGACCGGCTGCACCGAGCGCAGGACGATCTCGCGCTGCTCCGCGCCCGCGAGCTCTTCGATGATCCAGCCGACGAGATCGAGCGCGGCGAGACAGCCCGCGGCCGTCGCGACGTGGCCCTGCTGCACGAAGGGCTCTTCGACGACGTCGACGTCCATCGCGGCGAGGCGCTCGCGCTGGGTCGGATAGGTCGTCGCGCGTGCGCCGCGCAAGAGGCCCTTCGCGGCGAGCACGAGCGCGCCCGAGCACATCGAGCCGATGCGCTGGCGCGACGGATCGAGCGCGAGCGCGTCGAGCCACGCGGGCTCGAGCAGCTTCGCGCGGAGGCCGGGGCCGCTCGCGATCACGACCGCGTCGGCGCGCGAGGCGTCGTCCAGCGTGCCGTGCGTCGCGATCGGCAGGCCCGCGATCGACGTGACGGTCGTCGCGTCGGCGACGATGCGCACGCGCCATCCGGGCGCGTCGACGCGGTTCAGCAGATCCCACGGCAGGAACACGTCGACGTCGGTGAACCCGTCGAACGCGACGATCGCGATCTCCATGCGCGCATCGCTAGCACGCGCGTGATCGCGCGCAGCGAGCCAACGGTGCGATGACGTCGAGCCAGCTCCATGCGCGTGGACTCTCGACAACGCGCGCAGCGCCTATGCACCCTGCGCGCATGCCTCTCCTCTATGGTGCGTTGGGTGTGATCGGGCTCGGCGCGGCGGTCGTCGTCGCGCTCGCGTCGCGCAAACCGTCGTCGTTCCGGATCGAACGCAAGAAGCTGATCGCGGCGAAGCCCGACGTGATCTTCCCGAAGCTCGAAGACCTGCATCGATGGACCGAGTGGTCCCCGTGGGAGAAGCTCGATCCCGCGCTGCAGCGCACGTACGGCGGCTCGGAGCGCGGCGTCGGCGCGACCTACGCGTGGAAGGGAAACAACAAAGCGGGCGAAGGCCGCATGGAGATCGTCGAGAGCCAGCCGAGCGAGCGCGTCGCGCTGAAGCTCCAGTTCATCAAGCCCTTCCCTGCGACGAACACCACGGTCTTCACGCTCACGCCGAGCGGCGAAGGCACCGAGGTCTCGTGGACGATGGAGGGCGAGAACACGTTCATGGGCAAGCTGTTCTCGGTCTTCGCCGACATGGATGCGATGATCGGCAAGGACTTCGACGAAGGCCTCGCGAACCTCGAACGCGCCGCCACGAACCGCTGAGCATCCGACCCTCTGAGGAGGGCAAGCGGGTTTCGGAACACCACGTCGACGGGTCTTCCTGTCGACTCACCGAGCGACGAATGCCTCCACGGATTCCGGACATCTAAGGAAAGCAGGAGGGTTAGGAAGACCACGGCGAAGCGTCTTCCTGTCGACTCAGCGCGACGCGAATTGCCTCCACGCATTCCGGACATCCAAGGAAGGTAGGAGGGTTAGGAAGACCACGTCGAAGCGTCTTCCTGTCGACTCACCGTGCACCGATTTACTCGAACGAGGTTCTTCGTTCGAGCGCTGCGCGCGACTCGAGTCCCACCACGCGCACGGCGACGTGGTCTTCCTAACCCTCCTGCTTTCCTCAAAAAACTCAGGAGTGGGCACGACGCGCCATTCGAGTCCCACCACGCGCACAGCGACGTGGCCTTCCTAACCCTCCTGCTTTCCTCAAAAACTCCGAAGCAGGCACGGCGCGCGAGTCGAGTCGCACCTCGTGCGCAGCGACGTGGTGTTCCTCGGCTTCCTGCGCTCCTAGTGCCCGTTCGTGACCGAGATGTACGCGATGTCTCGCAGCTCCTCCGCGAGGTCGCGCGACATGCGGTGCGGGCGCCACGGGCTGCGGCGCGGATCGTCGTGCGCGATCGTCGCGTACAGCACCGCCGCCGCGAGGAACGTCCCGTTCGGGCTCGGGTGCGCGCCGTCGCTTCGATACAGATCGGGATCGCGCAGGCGCTGCTGCGCGAGCAGGAACGCGCGGCCAGCGGGCGCGAGGTCCGCGTCGATGTCGCGCGCGAGCTGCAGGTAGCACTCGCTGACGCGCGCCTGCATGTCGACCGGGCTCTCCGCGATGTGCGGCACGTCGCGGCGACGGCGGTACGCGCCGGAGCGCGGCGAGCGGGCCCACGTCTCGAACAGCACCGAGCGCGCCCCGATGCGGTCGATCTCGCCGTCGAAGAGCCGCGCGTACCCCTCGAACTCGTCGCGGTGCTGCAGCGCCGTGAGCGAGTGGCCCTGCAGCACGACGTGCGTGAAGCCGCCCTGCGCGAGCGCGTGGCGCGTCTCGTCGACGTACCAGTGGCGCTGCAGATCCCACCCCGGGTTCGCGATCTTCGTCACGCGGAACGGCGCGGTGTCGGGGATCGTCTCGGCGATGCGCCGCACCATGTACGGCAGGTTGTTCGAGCGTGTGTAGCTGTTGCCGATGAACAGCACGTGGATCGGCTGCGCGCGCGGGATGCCGGCGCGTAGGCGCGCGGCCGCGGGCGATGCGAGGACCACGAGCACGAGCGCGAGCGAAGAGAGCGCGAGCGCGAGACGCGACCGATGGGGCACGGCGGGCCTCCGTGACTCCAACACTGTCGCTCAGAAACGGACTTGTTGCCAGAATTCCGATGCGATTCCGGCTATTCGGCCGACGAATCGAGGTTCGATCGGGGTTCTGCGCCCACCAACAGCGACGTGACGTCGTCGAACGCCACGCGACAGGGCGGTCCGGGCGCGAAGAGGTACCGCGCGATGTGGCGATCGGCGCCGTACAGGATCGCCGTCGACGAGACGGTGCCGTACTCGGGCAGGTGGATGCACAGCGCCTGGAGCTCGCGCAGCACCTCGCGCGGGAAGCGCGACGTCGTCTCCGGGATCGCGGCGTCGTCGGGCCTGTCGTGATCGGCGAGCACGCGCAGCAGCGCGGGCTCGATCTGGCTCGCGCACATCGCGTCGCGGGTGCGGGCCTCGGCGCGCGCGATCTTCGGGAACTCGGGCGAGCCGAGGCGATCGTTCGGCAGCACGATCACGCCCGGCGCGACGGGCTCGATGTCGATCGCGGCGCGATCGTCGCGCGCATAGGCGACGCGCACGTCGCCGGGTACGCCGAAGATCAGGTTGAACGCGTTGTACGCGCGCGCATCGATCGTGCGGAGGAACGACGCGACCTCGCTCGGATCGCGCAGCGCGAGCGCGCGCAGCACCACGTCGCCGCGCGAGCGCCGCGTGCGATCGGGCGCCTCCGCGCCGCGCTGGTTGGTCAGCCCGACGAAGAGCCCGAGCGCGTTCGCGCCCATCCAGGTGCCGCCCGAGACCAGATCGACGCCGCCGATCGCGCGCGGATGCTCGTGCAGCACGCGCGGCGCGCTCGACGCACGCGCGTGCCACTCGTCCCGGTTCGCCACGATCGCGAGCGGATGCTCGGGGAGCACGTCGTGCAGCACGACGATGGTGCACATCGCGCGCATCGTATCGCTCGAGCGCGCGACGAGCCCGCGTTCACAGCGTCTGCAGGTACGCGACGAGATCGTCGATCTGCGCGCTGGTCAGGTGGCTGGTGCGGCCGTGCGCATCGCCGCCGGTGCACGCGCCCGGCGTGAAGCGATCGCGCAGCGTGGGCGCGCAGCCGTCGTGCATGTAGGGCGCGCGGTACACGATGCCGAGCAGCGTCGGGACCTGCAGCGCCTTGCCGGTGCCGACGTCGACGGTCGCGCTGTTCGTGAGCGCGCTGCCGGCGTGGCACGTCGCGCACGCGACCGTCGCGTCGTGGAAGAGCGCGCGGCCGCGCTCGACGCGATCGGTGTCGGCGTCCGCGGGGCGCGGCAGCGCGGGCAGCGCGTCCATCCACGCGCCGAACGCGCCGATCTCGCCCTCCTCGAACACCGCGCCGCCCATGCGGCCCACGAACACGCCGTGCACGAGGTCGCGGAACTCGCGCATGTCGCCGTCCCAGTGGAACGGCGCGGTGTCGAGCAGACCGCCGCGCATCGTCTGGGTGCGTCGCGGACCGATGCCGGCGAAGCGCCAGGTGCGCGCGTCGTCGCCGCCCTCGGGGTGACACGACGCGCACGCGATGCCGCCGCCCGCCGCGGCGTGGAAGAGCATGTGGCCGGTGTCGTACGTGTCCTCGTCGCCGAGCGCGACGACCGGCCCGACGAGCGCGTCGGGATCGGGCGCCTCGAAGAGCACGCGCGAGGGCGCGCGCGTCTGCGCGACGACACGCCCGTCGGGCAGGAAGAGCACCGCGATCGCGGCGCCGACGTCCTCGAGGCGCGGCATGCTCCCGTTGGCGCAGGTCGGCGTCTCCGAGGAGGTCGTCGCCTCGCTGCGCGAGTAGACGAGCACGTCGCCGCTCGACCGCGTGACCGTCGTGATCCCGCCGTTGCGCGGGTACGCGTTGGCCGGCGCCGCGACCGCGATGCGCAGCCCGTCGGGCGACAGCGCGACGTCGACGCCGAGCACCACTCCGCCCAGCGGATCGCCGCTGCGCATCTCGCCGGCCACCAGCTCGGACACCGACGTGTGCACGATCGCGCCGCCGCAGCCGCCGCCTCCGTAGCCGCCCTCCGCGACGAACTCCGCGGAGAGCGCGCGCTGGTGCAGCATCATCACGCCCTCCCCGCTCGACAGCGCGCGCCACGCGACCGCCGGCTGGAACGGCCCGGGCGCGGTGAGCCGCATCGGGATGAGTCCCTCGATCGCGATCTCGCGCGGCGCCGCGTCGGACACGATCGTGCCGGCCGCGTCGAGCCGCAGCAGGTGCGCGGTGCGGAACGTCGTGACGTAGAGATCGCTGCCGTCGACCACCACGTCGCGCAGATCGTCGGCGACGTGCACGCGCCGCGTGGGCTCGCCGCCCGACGCGGGGAGCGACACCAGCGTGCCCTCGGTGCACGCGACGTGGAGGCTGTCGTCGCTCGCCCGCCACGCGATGCCGCGCGGCACCGCGCACACCGGTCGCCGCGCGATCAGGGCGCCGCTCGCGAGATCGACGTCGGCGATCGCGCCCGCGCTGCGCAGCACGACGTGCCCGCGGCCCGCGCCGTCGATCACCACGCGGCCCGGCTCGTCTCCGTCGGTGAGCTCGATCGTGTCGCGCAAGGTCGCGGTCTCGACGTCGACGATCGAGATCGTGTCGAGCTCGGGATCCGCCGCGACGAGCCACGTTCCGTCGGGGGTGAGCGCGAGCGTGCCACCCGAGATCGGCGGCGGTGGCTCGGCGGCCTGGATGATCGTGCCGCCGTCGTGCACCGGCGGGGGCGAGACACCCGAGTCCACGCGCGGCCGGTCGATCGGCGGTGTGCCCGGCGTCGGCCGCGCCGGGCCGTCCTCGTTCCTCGCACACGCCGCGAGACCCACCAGCGCGACCGCGATCGCGACCGTCCTCGTCCGCATCGTCCGTCCCCCTCTCACGGGCGCGTCGCGCCCGCACGCGGTGCGTCGTCGGCCGGCACCGCGTTCTCCAAAGGTACTCCGAGAACGTGACGACCGGGCGGGGCCTCGATCACGATGCGCGCCTCGGATCGTGGATCGTTGGAGCTCATACCATCGGGGAATCGCGCCGCCGCGCGGTCGCGTTCGAGGCGCGATGCGCGCGTGCGTGCTCACGATCCTCGTCGTGCTCTCGGTGACGAGCGCCGCGCGCGCGCAGGAGGTGCCCGACGCGATCCGCCCGATTGCCGCGATGGTGCGGCGCGGCGACGAGGCGGGCGCGCTCGCCGCGCTGCGAGCCCTGCCCGAGGAGACGCGCGCGCATCCCGCGGTGCGCTACCTCGAGGGCCGGCTCGCCGAGCGCACCGGCGCGCTCGACGCCGCGATCGATGCGCTCACCGGCGGAGACACGCTGCCTCCGGCGATCCTGCGCGATGCGCGCGGCCGCCGGGCCCGGCTGCTCGCGCGCCGTGGGCGCTGTGACGAGGCCGAGGCGCTGCTCGCGGCGCTCGAGCGGCCCGATGCGATCGAGCGCGCCGTGCGCGCCGAGTGCGCGCTGGTGCGTGGTGATCTCGCGGGCGCCGAAGCACAGCTCGCGCGCGAGGCGAGCGCCGACGAGCGCGACGTCGACGCGTTCGCGCTGCGCATGGCGCTCGCCGAGGCACAGCTCCGCGCCGGCCATCGCGATCGTGCGCGCGACACGCTGCGCGCGCTGTGGCTCGAGCGGCCCGAGCACCCCGACGCGCCGCGCGCCGAAGAGGCGTACGTCGCGATCACCGGGAGCACGATCGAGCCGAGCGTCGAGGAGCGTGTCGATCGCGCCGAGCGGCTCTCGCGCGCGCTGCTGCACGACGACGCGGTGCGCGCGCTCGAGGGCATCGCGCGCCCGCGCGATCGCGCGCTCGCCGCGCGTCTCCTCCACGTGCGGGGCATGGCGCTCTTCCAGTCGCGCCACGCCTACGCCGAGGCCGCCGACGTGCTCACCCAGGCGGCCGCGCTGCCCGGCCCCACCGCGGTCGCCGACGCGTTCCACGCCGCGCGCGCGCGATCGCGCGCCGGCGACGACGCCGGCGCGATCCGCGCGTATCGCGCGCTGGTGCGTCGCGCCCCGCAGAGCGATCAAGCCGCGGAGGCCGAGTACCTCGCGGCGTGGCTCGAGCTGCGCCTCGGTCGTCGCACCGGCGCCCGCGCGATGGAGCGCTTCGTGTCGGGCCCCCGCGCCGCGCGCGCTCCGCGCCTCGCGCGCGAAGGCGCGTGGCAGCTCGCGATCGACGCGTTCCGGCGCGCGCGGGATCGCCGCGCGTACCTGCGCGCGGCGGCGCGCTTCGAGGCGTACGCGCGGATGGACGCCGACGTGCTCGTGCGTGGCCGCGGGACGTACTGGCGCGCGCGAGCGCTCGCCGAGGGCGGTGATCGAGCAGGCGCGATCGCGGCGTACCGACAGGCCCTGCACGTCGAGCCGCTCCACTGGTACGCGCTGCTCGCGCGACAGCGGCTGATCGCGCTGGGCGAAGAGCCCGGCTCGCCCTTCGCGCGCGAGGCGCGCGGCGACGCCACCGAGACCACCGCCCTCGCGCTGCCCGCGGAGGTGTCGCTCCTGCTCGCGCTCGGCCTCGATCGCGATGCGCGCGAGCGCCTGCGCTCCGAAGAGCGCGCGCTGCGCGCGCAGGGCGATCTGCGTCAGGTCGCCGACGCGTTCGTGCGCATCGGTGATGCGAACCGCGCGTACCGACTCACCGCGCAGCACGAGTCGCTCGCGCGCCCGGCGCTGCGCGGCGAGCGATGGGCGTGGGAGGCCGCGTACCCGCGCGCGTTCGAGAGCGCGGTGAGCGAAGCGGCGCGCGCGCAGCGCCTCGAGCCCGAGCTCCTCTGGGGCATCATGCGGCAGGAGAGCGCCTACGATCCCGACGCGCTCTCGTACGCCGACGCGATCGGCCTCTTGCAGATGTTGCCGTCGACCGCGTCGCGCGTCGCGCGCGGGCTCGGCGTGCGCTTCGAGCGCGAGATGCTCTTCGTGCCCGAGTGGAACGCGCGGCTCGGCGCCGCGTACGTGCGCGGCCTGGTCGACGCGCACGGCGTGCCGCTCTGCTTCGCCGCGTTCAACGCGGGCGGCCATCGCGTGCAGGAGTGGCTCGAGCGGGCCGGAGCGCGCGGTGTGGAATTGGATCTCTTCGTCGAGGAGATTCCGTTCGATCAGACGCGCAACTACGTGCGCCGCGTCACCACGCACTACGCGCACTACCTCTACCTGCGCGATCCGTCGCGCGGCTGGCCCGCGATCGAGCTGCCCGAGCGCGTCGCCCCGCGCTGACGCGATGCGCCTCGCGCCTCGCGCATGGCACCTGCGATGCAGCCCGCCGTGCGCATGAGGGACGAGATGATCCGCAGCAACGACGGCACGAACATCTTCACGCGCGCGTGGCGGCCCTCCGGCCCGGCGCGCGCCGTCGTCGCGCTGGTGCACGGCTTCAAGGCGCACGGCGGGCTCTACGAGTGGGCCGGCATCGAGCTCGCGAAGCGCGGCATCGCCGCGTACGCGCTCGACCTGCGCGGCCACGGTCGCTCCGAGGGCGCGCGGCTCTGGGTCGAGTCGTTCTCGAAGTACCTCGAGGACGTCGACGCGCTGGTGCAGATGGCGCGCGGGCGCGAGCCGGGACTGCCGATCTTCGTGCTCGGACACAGCGCCGGGGGCGTCATCTCGTGCGGCTACGTGCTCGAGCACCAACGCGAGCTCGCAGGGTTCGTCTGCGAGAGCTTCGCGCACGAGATCCCCGCGCCCGACGTCGCGCTCACGGTCATCAAGGGCCTCGATCGCATCGCGCCGGCCCTCCACCTCCTGAAGCTCGAGGACGAGGCGTTCTCGCGCGATCCCGCGTTCGTCGCGCGCATGAAGAGCGATCCGCTGATCGATCGCCAGGGCTACCCCGCGCACAGCGTCGCGGAGCTGGTGCGCGCCGACGAGCGCCTCAAGAAGGGCGACTTCGCGAAGATCACGCTGCCCGTCCTCATCCTGCACGGCAGCGCGGATCGGGTGACCAAGCCGAGCGGCAGCCGGCGCTTCGAGCAGATGGGGGGCTCGGGCGACAAGACGCTCAAGGTCTACGAGGGGCACTACCACGACCTGCTCAACGACATCGGCCGCGAGCAGGTGCTCGACGACGTCGTGAAGTGGATGCTCGCGCGCATCCCGCGCGCGGTCGTGACGACGGCGTGAGCGTCGGATGCGCCGCACCGAGAACGATCGGTGCGGCGCGTCAGCTCGGATCCCAGGCGACGAGACGATCGGGCGCGGCGAGCCAGGCGAGCACGTCGCTCGCGCCGATCCGCTTGTTCGAGACCGCGAGCACGAGCTCGGCGGCCTCCTGCGGCGTCGCGACGATCTGGAGCCCGGCCGCGTGGAGCTGCTCGTTCATCGCGGCCCACGCGACGCGCTTCGAGCCGTCGACGAAGCACTGGCTCTGCGCGAAGTACACGAGGAGGTGCACCGCGACGCTCAGGACGTCGGGCTCCTCGCCCTCGTCGCACGCGTAGAGCGCGGCGGTGAGCGCGCCGTCGATCTTCGCGTCGACGCATCCGCGCTCGCGCTCGCCGGGGAGACCGCCCCAGCGCGCGATGATCGTCGCGTGGAGCTCCCAGACGCGCGCCGGCGCGATCAGCTCGTCGGCGTTCACTTCGCGAGCTCCGCGAAGGTGTCGGCCCAGCGCGTCGAGATCGCCTCCCAGCGCTGCTCGGGCGTGCCACCGAGCGGCGCGCCGATGGGGTCGACGCGCAAGAGGCGCGGCGGATCGACGTCGAGGAACGTCACGCGCACCGGCTGCGCGCGGAGCGCGCGGGCGCGCTCGACGAGCGCCGGGGTCGCGGCGAGGGTGTGCAGCTTGGCGCCGAGTCGCAGCGAAACGTCGTCGTCGCCGACGTCGTCGATCATGGCACTGACGCTCATCACTCGCGCGCTCATCCGTCCCCCTCACGGCGCTCGCGCTTGGCGCGAGGCCCGCGGTCGTTCAACTGCCGGTCCCGCGCAAGTCCTCGTAGATCCTGCGCGCGAGATACTCGGACAGATATCGCTTGAAGTCGTCTTCGTTGAGGAAATTCGTCACGATGCTCGCGCTCCGGTCCATGCGATCGATCATCAGCCCTTCGATCTTGTCCTTGGTCGGCAGGGCGAAATTGTCGAAGATGTTCGCGTAAGCGCTATCCGAGTACGAGCGCGATGTGCGTCTCGCCGATACATGCACAGGCGATTGCGGTGGAGATCGACCTCGCCATCCAGGTCCAAAGGATCTCGCGGCGCGGCAGCCGCTCCAACGGCGCGCGCACCTCGTCCGCCCGCGTCGCGTCGACCCGGCTGCATTCGAGGAGTCCCGCTCGATTGCATCCTCGAGCCGCCTCGGTGTGGATCGCCACCGTATGCGAGTGCGACAGCTCCTGCCGTCGAGCGCATCAGCGAGCCGGTCCGAGCGTGGCTCAGCGTTCCTACGGCGCGGCGGCGCGTTCGAGCGCGCGCCTGACCTCGTCCAGCCGGGCTTCGAGCCCGAGGCGCGACACGTCATCGGCCGCACACGCGGCGATCAACCGTTCCAGCTCCGCTCGCTCCGATTCCAGCGCGGCCAGCGCGAAAGCCTGAGCGCTCGGCTCGGATCGAGGACTCCCGTCTGCATCGCGCTCGTTCGAGGCGTCGTCGCGCGCAGGCGTTTCACCTCCGGACGGCGGCCACAACCGACCACGCGCACGAGCCAGCTCCGCGAGCCGCGTCGCCTTGTTCTTCGTCTGCCCAAGCGACAGCCCCGTGAAGTCGATGAAGGCGTGGGCCGGGTCGGGGGTGGGCGCTGGCGGGCTCATCACGGGATCGCCCGTCGCGTGCAACCCGACCTGAACGACCTCCCCAACTGTCACGGCCCACGTGCCGAGCGATTGATGCCCAAGACGCAGCGTGTGGTGGTCGTACGCAGCCTGCGCGGTGGTCAGCGAGCCACGACTGACCGACAGTCTCTGCTCGTCCTTGCGGCTCGGGTTGAACGCTTGGCTCGAGAGGCGTCCGTCGACGAGAAACGCCGATGGGACCTGACGAAAGAGAAGCTCCTCGGGATCCTCGAGTCGCGCGCTCACCGCTCGCCTCGCAGCCAGCGTTCGAGCTGACGTCCGAGACGAAGCTCGGCACCAGGCTGCTTCAGATCGATCTCCAGCTCTTCGAAGTCGTCACTGTCGAGCGAAGTGAGCAGGCAATGCGCCGTCCACGCCACGAGATCGAAGACGACGGCGACCTCCACACCGGCGAGCGACCACTCCGCCTGCAGGTCGCACTCGGGCTTGGGATAAAGGTACGGAGTGGGAAGCCCGTCCGGCTCGACGAGCGCTCGCAGCAACCCGCCCGCGCGATCGAGCGCCGTGGGATCGAGGGCCTTCCCTTCCCCGTCGAGCCAGCCGTCGCCAAGCTCCCTCAGGCGCGAGATCTGTTCCACGATCGAAATCGAGCACCCCTCGTCGCCCTCTTCGGCGAGCGTGACATCCGCCGCTCCGATCACCCGGAGCAAGGCGCCCGACGGGTCGTACACGCCCGTGCCGCGCACGCGGACGACGCTCTCCTCGGCGAGTGAATCCAGCGCCGTCTCGAACAGTGGCCCGGTCGACACGACGTGCACTGCACGACCATCGAGCGTGCGCAGCCGGAAGCCCTCGCGATCGCGATCGGCGGCGCGAACGCGTCCGACGAGCTCCACCGCCTCTTCGTAGGGGCCGCCGACTTCCTGCTGGAGCCGCCGGCGGAGCTTCCTGTCGACGACGGGACCTTCGCGCCCTCCAGGCGGGGCGATGATGACGGACTCGTCGTCCCGCAGCGTCTTTCCGAACGCCAGCATTCGCGGGATCAACGCCGCCGACACGACCGTCGGCCGCGAATCGTGCGCTGCCTGCTCGAACGCGACACGCACGATGTCGGCAGCGCGGTCGAACAGATCGAGGGGGCTCTCGACGCCCGGCAGCATCTCGTTGCGCGGCCGCAGCACTCGCTCGACATTCGGAACGGTGCTCCCGCGCTCCTGACTCCCGAGCACGAGCCTGAGTGACTCGGCGAAGTTCTTGGGCAGACGGACGCGGTCCGGGTTCTCCTGCCGGAAGAGCGACATGGCGACGGCCAAAACGAGCTCGCGATACGTCTCGAGCTCCACGAGGACTTCTAGGGGCATGGCAGCGTCCTCGAAGCGCTTGCCTCGGAACACGAAGGTGCTGAACGGAACGCGGCTCATCGGGGCTCCAACCGCTCAGGCTGAGCGTTCATCCCCGAGGTGTCCACTTCGAGCCGCAGGAGGCTCACTCCAGCCCGAGGTCATGACGCGACGGGCGCTCGTACGCGAGGTTCAAGATCAAATAGGGCGATCTCGGAAGGCGCTCGAATCCGAGCTGACTCCATTACCGAGTCAGCTTGCGCGTCGCGGCGCGACGATGCTGTCACGTTGCGCCCTCGCCGCCGGTGAGAGCTGCTCGAGCTCGTCGCCGACTCCCTCGAATTGAAGCGGGAACGGCTTGCACGCGACCAGCCCTCGTCCCCGGCCGAACGCCTCGATGTCCGCATCGGCCGCTGCCAGGCCGAGCCGATGCCACGCGCGCTGCGGACGACTTCGATCCTGTCCAGGATCAGCACGTCGATCGTCATCGCGGCGTCGACGACGCGCTCATCGCCTCGCGCAACGCGCCGGTGCGCAGGTCGTACAGCGCGACGTGGTAGTCGAGCGCGGCCTGCGAGTACTCGTCGCACTGATCGTCGCCCGCACGTTCCGCATCGTGCTCCTTCCGACCACGTGGCCTGCTGCGATGCTCATCGGACGCAGCGAAGACCACGACTGACGCGGTGCGGGGGCTAGGCGGCGACGATGGCGGAGCAGGAAGAGGCGACCATACCAAGCCACCGCCCCGGGGTGGCGACCCGCGCGCCCAACCACCGGCGGCCACCTCGTCGAGGCGGTCGCCGGCCACCGAACCATGGACGACCACCTCGACGCGGTGGTCGCTCGTGGTTCGATGGCCCGAGACCACCTCGTCGAGGCGCCTCGCCGTGGTCCGGAGCGCGACGGACCACCTCGACGAGGCACCTCGCCGTGGTCTGGAGCGCCCGAGACCACCTCCGCGAGGAGGTCGGCCGTGGTTCGGAGGCGTCGCGACCACCTCGCGAGGTGTCGCCCCGTGGTTCGGTGAGCGCGCGACACCACGCAACGGCGGTCGCGAGTGGTCGAGACCAGGGCCGCGCGTCGCGAACGTCTCGCGAGCGCTCCCGACCACCGAGATCCCGAGGAGAAACGAACGATGGCCCTGAAGAGACTGAGCACCGAGAACATGGCGACCCTGGGCGCCGACCTGATCCGCCGCGGATCGCCCGAGCGCATCGCGATCGAGGCGGTGCCCGCCGCCGCGGCGCTGCTCCCCGATATCGAGGCAGCCAACCGGGGGCTGATCGAGTCGCAGCCGATCACCAACGCCGCCGTCGCAAAGCTCACGGCGCAGCTCCACGCCGACGACGTCGTCCACGACGAGCTCGTTCACGCGATGTTCGGACGCCTCGAGTCGGAGCGTCGGTTCGCGCAGGCCGACGACGAGCGCGCGAAGTACACGCAGCTGCGCGATCGCCTCTTTCCCACCGGCGTCGCCGTCGTGAACCTCTCGTGGACCGAGCAGGGGGGTGAAGCGAAGCTCCGGGCGGGGCGCGTGACCGAGAGCGACGAACGACTGCTCGCGAAGCTCAAGATCCACGACGGCACCACGCTGCTCGATCGCTATCGGGCGCTGCAGCAGGTCGCGACGACCATCGACGCGAACGAGAAGTCGCGCGCTGCGATGGTCGCAGAGACGATCACCGGCTCGAGCACGGTGCGCGCGCGCAACCAGTGGATCCGCGTCGTCAACGCGCTCGCGATGGTGCTCGCCGCGACCGGCACCGACGAGGCCCCGATCCTCGGGCGCGTGCGCGCGCTCGAGGCGAGGGCGGAGGGACGCGCCGCGCCGAGCGAGCCCGAAGCCCCCGGAGTCGAGCCGATCGAACCGGTGACGCCCGCGCCGGTCGAGCCGAGCGCAGACTGAGCGCCAGCCAGGGATACGAGACGAAGGCCACGACGGTGACGTGCTGGCCTTCGTCGTCCTTCGCGCTCAGCGCGCGAGCGATCGCGACATCAGCGTCAGCGGGAACGCGACGCCGCCGGGGAGCATCGCGACGTGCGCGCCGCGCTCGACGTAGCCCGCGGCGCGATAGAGCTCGAGGCCGCTGTGGGTCGCGACGAGGTACGCGGAGTCGAAGCCCGCGTCGCGGATCGCGCGCTCCGCGCGCTCGAGCAGCGCGCGACCGAGCCCGCGCCGCGTGTGCTCCGACGCGACGAACATCGCGCGCACCTCCGCGCGAGGCGTCGGGAGGTCCGCGCCCTTCACGGTCGGCACCCGCGCGCTCCAGCCGCCGCACGCCGCGAGCTGGCCGTCGATCTCGGCGACGAAGTACGTGCCGTCCTCGACGAGCGCGGGGTCGACGCGGATCGCGACGCCGAGCGCGGCCTCGATCACGTCGGGCGCGTAGCTGCGCGCGGCGAGGGCGCGCCACGAGCGCGCGACGAGGGCTCGGAGCGCGTCGAGCTCGCGGGTGCGGGCCACGCGGAGCACCGGAACGTCGTTCGGCATGCTGGTCACTCGTTCCAGTCTACTGGACCGTTCGGTATGAGCAACGATCGTCCGGTATAACGAACGCGTGAAGGAACCGAACGCCGTCCGCGCCCACCTCGGCGCCGCGCTGCGCCGCGCGCGCGAGAGCAAGGGGCTCACCGTGTCCGAGCTCGCGCGCCGCTCGGGCATCGCCAAGGCCACGCTCTCCGAGCTCGAGGCGGGCCGCGCGAACCCGACGCTCGAGACGCTCTGGGCGCTCGCGGTGCCCCTCGAGGTGTCGCTCGGGGAGCTGGTGGATCCGCCCGCGCCCTCGATGACGGTGGTGCGCGCGACCGAGGGCACGAAGGTGCGCGGCGACGCGGTGGTGGGCCGGCTGATCGACGCGTTCGAGAGCGGCGGGATGCGCTGCGAGATGTTCGAGGCCGAGGTGCTGCAGAAGCGCCAGGAGTCACCGGCCCACGCGCGCGGCGTGGTCGAGCACCTCGTGTGCACGTCGGGCCGGCTGCGCGTGGGGCCGATCGACGCGCCGGTCGATCTCGGCCCCGGCGACTACGTGCGGATGAGCCCGACGTGGCCGCACGTCTATCAAGGCCTGCGCCGCGGCACCCGCATGGTGCTGCTGATGCAGTTCCCGACGCGCTGAGCGCTCACTCGACGAGGCGCACCGACCACACGAGGCGCTGCGCGCCCTCGGAGGTCTCGCCCTCGGGCGCGACCACGAACACCAGGCGCGCAGTGCCCGCACGATCGAGCGCGGTGCCTTCGCCCGTGGGCACGCGCACGACGAGCGTGCCTCCGTCGGCCGGCTCGACCGACGCATCGAGCGGCGTGAGCGCCTCGCTGCGCTCCACGAGCACCTGCGCGCCGACGCGCTCCACGCGGCGCGCGGGGCGCAGCACGACCTCGAGCTCGCGGCCGAGCGCGTAGCCTTCTTCGCTCGCCGGCTGCTCGTCGCCGCGGTGCGTCGCGTCGGGTCGCGGCGGCACCAGCTCGTACGCCGGGAGCTCGGGGCCGCGGCGCGGCAGCAGCACGAGCACCAGCGCCGCGGCGACCGCGACCGCGCCGGCGATCGCCGGCCACGTCCGCACGCGCCGCCGCGGCGCGAGCGGCACCACGTTCGCGCCGGGCTCCTCCGTGGCGCGCCCGATGCGATCGAGCACGCCGTCGGCGAGCGCGCGCTCCTCGTCGGGCGAGAGCGGCCCGAACGCGTCCATCGAGGTCTCCTGTTCTTCTTCGCGAAGCAGCGCCCCGATGTCGCGGAGCAGCGCGTCGTCGTCCTCGTCGTCACGTCGCGTGGTCACGCGAGCCCTCCCGCGCGCACCGGCGGCGACGAGAGCTCGCGCTGGATCTCGCCGAGGTCGCGGCGCAGCCGACTCCGGAACGTGTACAGCGCGTTCGAGGTCATCGAGAAGGTCTCGGCCACGTCGTCGATCTCCCGCTCCTGCACGTAGAGCGCGTGGAACAGCGCGAAGTCGCGCGCGCTGAGGCGCTCGCGGAGGCGCTCGGCCAGCCGCTCGAGCAGCTGTCGCGCCGCGAGGCTCGGCTCCGGTCCGGCGTCGGCCTCGGTCTCGCCGTGGAGCGCGAGATCCTCGGTCGGCGCCTCGGCCCACGCGCTGCGGCGACCGCTCTTGAGGAACGCGCTCGCCTCGCGCTCGGCGACGAGCCCGACGAAGTTCGCGAGCGAGAGCCCGCGCTCGGGATCCCAGCTGCGCAGCACGCGCCCGTCGCGATCGAGGAGCACCACGAAGATCTCCTGGATCAGATCGAGCACCTCCTGCCGCTCCGCGGGCCGACCGCGCCGCGCGGCGTGCTTGCCCAGCACGCGCGCGACGCGAGCGCGGAGGATCGGGGTGAGGCGCGTGATCAGCGCGCGGCACGCCGCGGGATCACGAGCGAGCGCGGCCTCGACGAGCGTGCGGTCGTCGTCCAACGGACGTCACTCGCTCGGAAGGACGACGCACTCGCCGCCGCCCGCGGGACAGTAGAACCAGCTCCAGAACGGATAGGGGCCGGTCTCGTACTCGCGGCTGACGAACACGTAGAGCGGCTCGTCGAGATCGACGCTGCCCGACTGATCGACGACGGCGGCGAGGTCGAGATCGACGGTGACCTCGCCGAGGTCCCCGCTGCGCGGGATCAGCATGTCCTTCACCTGCCAGCTCGAGGCGCCGTTCGAGAGCAGCACGTACGGCGAGAGCTGCGGGATGTCGAAGGTGAGCACGCGCGGATCGAGCGTGTCGCGCTGGAGGCACTGCGGGCACGCGACGATGCCGTCGGTCGGCGGACAGACCGGCGGCGCGGCGAGATCGGTCGGCCCACCGAACGGGCTCGAGGAGCGCGGCGTCGTGGGCGTCGTCGTGGTCGTGATGGTGATAGGCGGCGTGGTGCTCGACGCGACGCGCCGCGGCGGGGTGCGCGGCGCGGGCTGGCGCGGAACGCAGTTGGGCTCGACGCCGCAGAGCTCCGGCTGGTCCTCGGGCACCCACCAGCACTCGGGGATCTCGGTGTCCGGGAGATCGGGCGTGGGCGCGGCGAAGTCGAGGTCGGCCTCGGTGACGCCGGCTGGGACGACCTCCGCGGCGCAGCCCGGCGTGATCGCGAGGGCGAGCGAGAGGAGGAGGATCGTGCGGCGAGTCGAGCTCGTGACGTCGTGCATGCGTGCTCCGGGGAACGAGAAGGGCCTTCGAGAGAGGCCTTGGAGGCGAGGCGGCGAGATCTTGCAGCGGCCCGTCACGGCGCGAGCAGGACGAACGTGGACCAGGGGTGGCCGGCGGCGGCGAGCGCGCGCGACGCGTGGTGGACGCGCTCGGGCGCGCGGCCCGACGTCGCGTGGTAGGCGCGGCTGAAGGCGAGCGCCGCGGCGTCCTCGACCGCGTCGAGGGTCGCGACGACGTGATCGGCGCCCGCGACGACGAACGCCTGCGCGATGCCGACGGTCGCGACGTGGCGCGCGGGATCGCTGCGCGCGGTGTCGCACGCGGCGAGGACGATCTCTTCGGGCACCGCGCGCGCCGCGAGGACGTCGCTCACCGTCAGCATCGAGCGCTCGCCGAGGAGCAGGCCACTCTCCCACCATACGTCGCGCACATGCACCGCATGCCCCGCGTAGTGGAGGAAGCGCGCGCGCTCGAGCGCAGCGAGGACCGCGGCGCGGGTCGCGTCGCGCCCGAGCAGCCACGTGTGCGGGCTCGCGTCGCCGAGGTGCTCGCGCAGCCACGCCGCCTCGCGGCGCGCGCCCGGGAGATCGCCGCGCGGGTCGAAGACGAAGACGCCGGCGCCGCGATCGCGGGGGGCGCTCGTCGTGCGCGGGAGATCGACGACGTGCTCGATCGGCATCGCGAGGCCGAGCGGGCCGCGATCGCCGAGCGCGAGCTCGTGCACGCGCGCGAGCGGTCCTTCGGTGGGTGCGATCACACGCAGCGAGCGCGGCGCGGCGCGCGCGACGTCCGCGAGCATCGACGCGGGCGGCGCGTCGCCGGGGTGCGTGGACGCGCGCACGCCCGACGCGTCCTGCACGAACACGAAGGTGCGATCGCCGAGCGGGAAGAGGCCGAGGACGACCTCGCCGGGCGCGACGACGAGCGGCCGCGGGCGGGTGTGGATGGCGGGGAACAGCCGCTCGAGCTGGGCGGCGAGGCGCGCGCGCTGCTCGGCCTGGGCGCGCTCGATCGCGGGCAGCTCGTCGGCGGGCACCGTGAACGCCTGGCGCGCGAGCGACTCGATGCGCTGGCGGACCGCCCAGTAGTCGGCGATCGCGCGCTCGCGCGCACGGCGCTCGTCGTCGGGCAGCGCGGTGAGCGTCGACGCGAGCCGCGGCAACGAGCCCAGCACACGGGCCCGCGCGCGCCGCGCGGCGAGGAACGCGTCGTCGGCGCGCCCGCGATCGATCAGCGCCTCCACGAGCAGGCGCGCGCTCTCGCTGCGACCGACCGAGAGCGAGGCGCGGCCCATGCCGAGCGACACGCTGGCGATCTGTCGGTCGAGCTCGTCCTCGCTCTCCGCGAGCGCGTCGATCGCATCGTCCTCGCGACCGAGCGCCAGCAGCGCGCGGGCACGACCGAGCGCGCCGACGGGCACGCTCTCTCCTGCCGCGCGCGCACGCGAGACGAGCTCGTCGTAGATGACGAGCGCGCCGCGCGCGTCGCCCGCGTCGAGCGCGAGCCGGCCGCGCACGTCGAGCAGCGCGATCGCCAGCGATCCGTCGGCGCTCGACGCGCCCTCCCCGGCGCGCTGCAGCGCACGCTCGGCCTCGGCGAGCGCGCCCTCGAGCACCGCGACGCGCGCGAGCGTGAGGTGCACCTGCGAGCGCCACGCGCCGTCGGGACACGCCGCGTCGGGGATCTCGAGCGCGAGGGCGAGCGGCGCGCGCGCGTCGGACGGCGCGCCCTGCCCCGCCTCCGCGGCGAGCAAGCGCTGCCAGCCGAGGTTGCCGAGCAGGCGCGCGCGATCGCAGGGCGCCTCCGCGTCCCACGACGCGCTCGCCTCGGAGACCGACGACGCGGCGCGGTCGTGTCGGCCGAGCAGCCCGTAGATCCAGCCGCGCATCTGGAGCAGGTCGGAGCGGAGCCCGGCGAGGGCGATCCGCTCGGTGCGCTGCTCGGCGTCGTCGAGGTGCTGCATCGCGGCGCCGAGCTCGCCGAGGCGCATCGCGAGCGACGCGCGCTGGTAGGCGATCCACGCCGCGCCCTCGGCGAACGGCGCGCTGCGCGGCGCGATCGCGTCGAGCGTCGCGCGCGCCGCCGCGAAGTCGCGGAGCTGCATGTTCTGGGTGTACGCGCGGGCCAGTGCGTCGTTGACGGCCTCCGAGACGCGACCGCACGCGAGGAGCGCGGGGATCGACGCGGCGTAGAGCGCGTCGACGCGCTCGGGCTCGCCGCGCGAGAACGCGACGCGCGCTTGCACGCCGACGAGGCGCGCGCGGTCGCAGTCATCGAGCGAGGGCTCCCGCTCCCACGCGTCGAGGGCGCGCTCGACCTCGTCGAGCTCACCGCGCCGGCGCATCGCGAGCAGCGTCGCGACGCGCGCGGGGACCTGGAGGGGACGCACCACGATCGCAGCGCGCGCGCCTTCGGTGGACACGACGAGCTCGCGCGCACCGCTCGGCACCCGGAGGCGGAGGCGCGTGCCGCCCTGCGCGGCGACCGACTCGAGCGGCTCGAGGGGCGCTCCGTCGGCGCTCGCGCGCACCGAGATCGCGCGCGCGAAGACCGTGACGTCGCGCGCGTCGTCGCCGAGCTCGCAGACGCTCTCGCCCGGGATCTGCGCGCACCCCGCGAGCTCGATCGCGAGCGGCGCGGGCGCGGGTGGAGGCGCGCGATCGGGGGCCCCGCACGCGCTCACCGTGGCGAGCAGCGCGATCGTGGCGAGGGCCTCGCGGGGGTCGGGCACGTGGGCACGTGTAGCAGCCGAGGCACGCGCGGCGTGTGCGCAAGATCGCGCGAGCTCGCCTCCAAGGCCTCTCCGAGGCGCGCGCGCCGACGCGCAGCGCCGGGAGGAGTCGAATGAGAACGTGGAGGAGCAAGGGCCTCTTGCT
Organism: Sandaracinus amylolyticus; assembly: GCF_000737325.1. Lineage (NCBI taxonomy): Bacteria > Pseudomonadati > Myxococcota > Polyangiales > Sandaracinaceae > Sandaracinus > Sandaracinus amylolyticus. Next base: position 1,991,088 of record NZ_CP011125.1, on the reverse strand, counting down.
CGGCGCGCTCGTGTGCCTCGGGTGCGTGGCGTCGAGCGAGGGAGCGTCGACCGAGGGAGCGTCGAGCGAGGGAGCGTCGAGCAGCGAGTCGCTGACGTTCGTCGCGGCGACGAGCGACGGCGGGCTGACCGGGCCGGGGACGATCACCGCGCCCGACGAGGTCGAGTGCGTCGAGCCCGAGGAGGGCGATCCGCCGAGCGACTGGATCGCGGCGGCGCCGCTGCCACCGCCCGATCTGCGCGAGCTCGTCGCGCGTGGCGAGCGCGGTGAGGCGGTGCTCGTCGGGCCGGCGCCGGCACGGCGCAGGACCGTGCGGCTCGCCGAGAGCGTGCAGGCGCAGGACGAGGACGGGACGATCACGACGCGGAGCGCGCTCGTGGTCGGCGGCACGCGGATCGTGATCGGGAGCACGGCCACGCGCGTCACGAGCACGACGCGCACGCTCGACCCGGGCCGCACGCCGCTCGACGACGTCGACGTCGTCCGCACGGTCGCGCTCGAGGGCACGACGCGGCGCATCGAGCGCGTCGCGCTCGCGCAGCGGAGCACCGGGATCGTGCTCGACGAGCTCGACCTGATCGCGGATCTCGATCCCTGCGAGAGCGAGGCGTTCGACGATCTCGATCACGTCTTCCCGGCGGAGATGCCGCCGGTGCGCTTCCCGCCGATGAGCGACTGCCACCAGGACGAGTGCGTGACGATCAAGCGCTCGTGGATCCAGGCCCACCATCACGTGTGGATGGTGCATCGCGCGATCGAGGCGCTGAACGCAGCGAGCCCCGGCGTGCGCGCCCAGGCGTGGGCCCTGCGCGGCGAGCGCGGCGACGGAACGCGCCTGTCGGCGCGCGACTCGAGCTTCGCGAACTGGTTCGGTGAGTACGACGCCGATCGATTCGGCGCGGTGCGCCAGGCGATCAATCATCTCTGGAGGACGTTCAGCACTGGCGAGCACGGGCTCGTGACGCTGCGCCATCGCTGTCCGCACCAGCCGCAGAACGGCGGCAATGCGTGCTTCACCGCGATCGGCAATCCGTCGGCGCACCACAGCGTGCTCGGGTACGTGAATTATTGTCCGACGTACTTCGACAACGGCGATCTCGCGCAGGTGGAGACGACGATCCACGAGCCGCTGCACCACGTGTTCGTCGAGCTCGGAGGAATCCTGCGCTCGATCCGCGATCGTCACTCGCACTGGCACGGCAATCTGTGCATCGCGGACCTCCAGAACGGCGCGCAGTACGGCACCGCGGCGGCCGAGCACCTCGCGCAGTACGAGGCGGACGACGGGGGTGACTGCAGCCATCGCAGCAAGGCAGTCCGCAACGTCTCGAACTACGACGGCTTCATTCGTCACTTCGGCGACGCGTTCTGGCGCGGCGACATGGTGCGCTGGCCGTCGTGGCCGCCGCCGCCCCCTCCGCCCGAGCCTACGCCGCAGCCGCCCGCGCCGGGGAGCTGCACGCTGGGTGAGGAAGGATGCCAGTGCGCCGACGCGGTGTACGACGACGTGCCGGACGGAGACTCGGAGATCGGAATGACGTGCTCCGATCACGACGGCGAGATGTCGTGCGCAGCGACGGAGTTCGGCGTGCAGGTCGTGGGCATCTGCACTCGATGCGAGGGATTCGAGCGCGCCGGCGGGTGCGAGTGCACCGACACCGAGCAGTGCGCGCCGGGCCTCTTCTGCTTCGGCACAGACACGCACGGCATCGGGGGGACCGGGCACTGCTATCCGCAGGACCCGCCGAGCTGGGCGTGCCTCGCGGACTGCCAGCGGCTGTTCGACGACGACCACGCGACGTGTCTGCAGGACCACCCGACGGGCGGGCGCTGCATCGACAGCCTCTGCTCGGCGCTCGAGGCGGAGCAGTGCTTCCAGCAGGGGCTCGTGTGCCGCGACGGCGACTGCGTCGACGAGTGCGACGCCGACCAGGACTGCGTCGAGCTCGGCTATCCGAGCGAGACGTTCCACTGCGAGTCGAACGAGTGCCGCAGAGCGATCTGATCGCTCGACGGTCGTGACGAGTCAGGGCGGCATCGCGCTCGCGCTTCCTCGGTGCGAGTGATCGCGAGCGCGTGCCATCATCGGGGCGTGACGTGGTTCGAAGACCTCACGCCCTACTCGTACTTCGAGATCATGCCGATCGGCTGGTCCGAGACCGGACCACCAGGATCGCGCCCCGAGCATCTGTTCGGACACGGCGGCGACGAGCGATGCACCTACTCGGATCCCGAGGTGAACGTCGGCTGGCTCGACGCCGCGCACCCGGTGCCGACTGCGCGACCGAGCCCGCGGTTCGTGGCGCTGCTCACGACGATGTGCGAGTCGGACGAGCACCGGCTCCACCAGACCCGCGGCCATCATGGGTGTCCGTTCTGCGATCTTCGGTCACCCGTCGCGTCGGCGGAGATCCGGGTGCAGGGTGACGGCGTGGTCTACGCCGCGCCGACGTTGATCGCGCACTACGTCGCGCACCATTCCTACGCGCCTCCGCAGGCGTTCGTCGACGCGGTGCTGCGCAGCGATGGCGCGGTCGCGGAGACCGGCGGCAAGCGCGTCGTCCCCGAGGAGCTGCTGCGACGCGAGCCGATCGACTGGCGCGCCGTCGAGGCTCAGGTGCGCTCGTACCGTGACTGGCTCCCGGTGGCCGAGATCGAGCTCGAGCTGGTGCATGGAGGCGTGCACGTGCGGGCTCGCGTCGACTGCCCGAGAACACCGTTCGCGATCGACGTGGTGATCCCGGATTGGGCGTGCATGCGCACCGATCAGGTCGCGATCGGGATCGCATCGATGATCGAGACGCGTCAGCAGATCCTGCGAGGGATCCGATTCACGTCGCGCCGCTGATCATGGCGTGATCAGCTCCCCCGCACCTGCGCGAGCACCCAGTCGCCGACCGCGCGGGTCCCCATCTCGCCGCCGACGTCGCGGGTGCAGCGTCCGGTGCGCACTGCCTCGCGCACGATCTCGACGAGGCGCGCCTCTTCGCCCTCGAAGCCGAGGTGCGTGCACATCATGCCGATCGTCAGCACCGTCGCGAGCGGGTTCGCCATGTCCTTGCCCGCGATGTCGGGCGCGCTGCCGTGCACCGGCTCGAACATGCCGATGCGGCCCGGATGGATGTTCGCGCTCGCCGCCATGCCGAGCCCGCCCTGCAGCGCCGCGCCGAGGTCGGTCACGATGTCGCCGAACAGGTTGTTCGTGACGATCACGTCGAGCGTCTCGGGCGCGCGCACCATCTGCATGCACAGCGCGTCGACGTACATGTGACGCGACTCGATGCCCGCGTACTCGCCGCGCACTTCCTCGAACACGCGCTTCCACAGGCCGTGCGCGTGCGGCATCGCGTTGTTCTTGTCGCTCATCAGCACGCGCTTGCGGCCGTGCTTCACCGCGAACTCGAACGCGGCGCGGATCACGCGCTCCACGCCCTTGCGCGTGTTCACGTCCTCGGTGATCGCGACCTCGTCCGGCGTGCCCTTCTTGAAGTTGCCGCCGACGCCGACGTAGACGCCCTCGGTGTTCTCGCGGAACACCACCATGTCGCAGTCCTTCGCGCCCTTGCCCTTGATGGGCATGAGGCGATCGTCGAGGCACTGGATCGGGCGCACGTTGCAGTAGAGATCGAGCCCGAAGCGCAGCCCGAACAAGATGTCGCGCGCATAGTCGAGCGAGGGCACGCGCGGATCGCCGATCGCGCCGAGCAGCACCGCGTCGCAGGTCTCGCGGATCGTCCTCTGGTCGTCCGCGGGGAACGTCGCGCCGTCGCGCAGGAAACGATCCGCACCGAGGTCGAACGGCACGAGCTCGATCGCATACCCGCGCACCTCGCGCAGCGTCTCGAGCAGCTGGACGCCGATCGCGACCACCTCCTTGCCGATGCCGTCACCAGGGATGATCGCGATGCGCTTCTTGCTCATGGTGCCCGCGACGCTATCACCGGCATCGGGGGGACGCTGAGAGCATGCGCACCGATCGAACCTTCGTGTGCACCCACTGCCGCGTGCGCTCGTGGCCGGTGCGCCGTTGCCCGGCGTGCGGCGAGACGACGTCGCTGGTCGATCTCGAGCAGCACCCCGACGCGATCGCGCGCGGGCCGCGCGTTCCGACGAGCGAGCCGCCGAGCGGCGCCGCGCTCACGACGATGCTCGGCGGTGCGGGCCTGCTCGGCTCCGTGATCGCGCTCGGCATCGGCGCGATCGCGATCAGCGAGGTCGGCTTCTTCGTGTCGATCCCGCTCATGGTGATCGGCGCGGCGCGCATGAAGAACGCGCCCGACTCGCCGCCCGGCGATCTGCGCTACCGGGTGCTCGAGTCGCCGATCGTGCGCGCGCGCGCCGAGCGTGTGGTGCACACCGGCAGCGTGAAGGCGCGCGGGATGCTGCGCGCGCCGCTCTCGGGGCGCGAGTGCGTCGCGTGGCGGCTCTGGGGCGAGGGCCCGTACGGCGCGATCGACGACGCGATGGCGGTTCCGTTCGCCGTCGCGATCGGCGGCGGTGAGCCCGACGTGGAGGTCGATGCGGCGATCGCGACGATCGATCTGCCCGCGCCCGAGCGCGATCCCGAGCCGCTGCCGCGCGTCGACGAGACACTCGCGCGATGGCTGCTCGCGCGCGGCGTGCATCGCCCCGAGTCGCTGCGCGTGCGCGAGGCGATCGTCGAGCCGGGCGCGCTCGTCGAGGTCGCGGCGAGCGCGCGCACCGAGACGAAAGCGGACGGCTATCGCGGCGCGCGCACCCGCGACGTGCTCGCCGACCTGCCCGGCTCACCCCTGATCGTGCGTTGCCCCCCGCCGGTTCTCGCGCGTCCGAGCGCGTCGAACGCTTGACACCGCGTGACATCCCGGCGAGGTTTCTCACCGAGGCTCCGGGGTCCAAGCGCATGCAAATCGTCGCCGCAGGGCTCTCCGACGTCGGCCAGCAGCGGGAGCACAACGAAGACAGCTTCGTGATCCTGCCGGAGTTCGACCTGTACATCGTCGCCGACGGCATGGGCGGGCACCGCGCCGGAGACGTCGCGAGCAAGATGGCCACGCACACCATCGCGTCGTTCTTCCAAGCGACGGCGAAGGAAGACGCGACCTGGCCGTTCCACTTCGACCCGCACCTGTCGGTCGAGGAGAACCGCCTCATCACCGGCATCAAGGTCGCGAACAAGCGCATCTTCGAGGCATCGACGCGCTATCGCGAGGTGCACGGGATGGGCACGACGGTGGTCGGCGCGCTGGTCGCGCGCGAGCGCGGGCGGATGTACGTCGCGCACGTCGGTGACAGCCGCTGCTATCGCGTCCGCGGCGGGCACATCACGCTGCTCACGCGCGATCACTCGCTGCTGAACGACTACCTGCTCGTGATGCCCGACATGACGCCGGAGCAGCGCGAGGAGCTGCCGAAGAACGTCATCACGCGCGCGCTCGGCATGCAGGACTCGGTGGTGGTCGATCTGGTGCCCGAGCAGCCGCAGCCCGGCGACGTCTACGTGCTGTGCTCGGACGGGCTGAGCGGGATGATCACCGACGAGCAGATCCTCGAGACCGTGCAGAGCAGCGGCGCCGACGTCGAGAAGATGTCGCAGCTCCTGGTGCAGCGCGCGAACGAGCACGGCGGCGAGGACAACGTCACGGTCGTCGTCCTGCGCGTCGCGTGAGCCGCACGCTCGCGCGCGCGATGCGGACCAGGTGATCGCGCACGAAGCGGATCGCGGGATCGTCCGCGATCGCGCTGCGCGTGATGAGCTCGACGGCCGAGCCGCGTAGCTCGAACGGGAGCTTCGCGGTGCGCAGCGCCGGGCGCGTGCTGCGGATGTCGTGCGCGACGACCTCGGGGATCGTGGCGACGAGCGCGCTGCCCTCGACGATCGCGCCGAGCACGTGAAACGTGCTGACCGAGCAGCGCACGCGGCGCGTGACCTTCGCGAAGTCCTCGACGACGCCGCGCAGATCGCCGTTGTACGAGACGATCACGTGATCCTGCGCGAGGTACTTCGCGAGCGAGGGACGCGATCCGAGGCGCGCGTGCCGGGGATCGAAGAGCGCACAGAAGCCGCCGGTGAAGAGCGCCTCGCGATGGGTGCCGGCGGGGAGCTCGTCGGCAACCGTGACCGCGAGGTCGATGCGACCGGACGCGAGCGCGTCGCCGACGGTGCGGAACTGCACCGGCAGCACGACCACCCGCATGCGCGGCGCTTCGTCGGCGAGCACGCGCAGGAGCGGCGGCAGGAGCGTCGCTTCGTTCGCGTCGGAGAGGCCGAGGCGCACCGTGCGCTCGCTGGTCGCGGGATCGAACGACGGCGGTGAGAGCGCGGCCGCGACGAGCGCGGAGAGGTGCGGCTTCACCTCGGCGTGGAGCCGCTCGCCGCGCGCGGTGAGCGCGAGGCCGCGCCCTTGTCGCGCGAAGAGCGGCGCGCCGACCGCGTCGGTCAGGCGCTTGAGCGCCGCGCTGATCGCGGGCTGGGTCAGATAGAGGCGCGCGGCTGCGCTGGTCACGCTGCCGCTCTCCGCGACGACCACGAACACGCGCAGCAGGTTGAGATCGAGGTCGCGCGCATAAATCTCGTTCATGGGTCGCATGCATCCTATTCGCTGGTTGGATGGGACGCGAACGGCCAGTGTGGGCGCATGACGAACACGACGAAGCTGGGCGCGACGGGTCCCGAGGTCCTCTCCATCGGTCTCGGATGCATGGGCATGTCCGGGATGTACGGCGCGACCGACGACGCCGAGAGCATCCGGACGATCCACGCCGCGCTCGAGCGGGCACCGATGCTGATCGACACCGGCGACTTCTACGGGATGGGCCACAACGAGATGCTGATCGGGCGCGCGCTCGCCGGTGGTGGGCGGCGAGAGCGCGCGGTGATCTCGGTGAAGTTCGGCGCGCTGCGGGCGCCCGACGGGCGCTGGATCGGCGTCGACACGCGACCGGCGGCGGTCGCGACGTTCGCGGCGTACTCGCTGAAGCGGCTCGGCGTCGAGGTGATCGACGTGTACCGCCCGGCGCGCCTCGATCCGAGCGTGCCGATCGAGGAGACGATCGGCGCGATCGCGGACCTCGTGAAGGCGGGATACGTGCGGCACGTGGGCCTGTCGGAGGTCGGCGTCGACACGATCCGGCGCGCGCACGCGGTGCATCCGATCGCCGATCTGCAGATCGAGTACTCGCTCGCGAGCCGCGGGCCCGAGCGCGCGATCTTCCCGGCGCTCGAGGAGCTCGGGATCGGCGCGACGCTCTACGGCGTGCTCTCGCGCGGGCTGCTCGCGGGCAGCAAGCCGACGGGATCGAGCGACTTCCGCGCGCACCTGCCCCGCTTCACCGGCGACGCGCGCGAGAAGAACGAGACGGTCGTCGACGCGCTTCGCACGTTCGCGCAGGAGAGCGGGCGCACGCCGGGGCAGCTCGTGATCGCGTGGGCGCTCGCGAAGCAGCCGCGCCTCGTCACGCTCGTCGGCGCGAAGACGCGCGCGCAGTGGGACGACGCGCTGGCCGCGATGGCGAAGCCGCTCTCGAAGGACGAGCTCGCGGCGCTCGAGCGGATCGCGCCGGCGAGCGCGTTCGAGGGCGAGCGGTACCAGCCGGCGCAGATGGCGCACCTCGACAGCGAACGCTGAGCGTGTGTCGGGCGGCCGCGGTTGCGTGCTACATGGCGAGGCAGTGGAGGGACTGCCTTGGCCAAGTTCACGCTGAAGAACATCTTCGAGACCGACAAGGACACGTTCTGGGCGAAGGTCTTCTTCGACGAGGAGTACAACCGCCGGCTCTACCTCGAAGCGCTCGGCTTCAAGGGCTACGAGCTGCTCGAGCTGAAGGAGCTGCCCGGCGGCGTTCGCACACGGCGCATCCGCACCGAGCCGAAGAGCGAGGCGCCCGCGGTCGTGACGAAGCTGATCGGCGGCGACATCAGCTACACGGAAGAGGGCCGCTGGGATCCGTCGACGGGGATCTGGAAGTACACGATCACGACGTCGAAGCTCAGCGACAAGATCAGCATCGCGGGCACGTTCTGGGTCGAGCCGCGCGGTGACAAGCGCATCGAGCGCATCTGCGAGAACGACATCCAGGTGAAGATCTTCGGGGTCGGCGGGACCGTCGAGGGCTTCATCGAGAAGACGACGCGCGACAGCTACGCGAAGACCGAGGCGTTCACGAACGCGTTCATCCGCGAGAAGGGCCTCTGAGCGCTGTCTCGGCGCGGCGGCGATCGCGCTGCTCTTCGTGATCGGGCGCGGGGTGATCGATCCCGCGCTCACGCCGCTCTCGCTCGAGGTCGCCGCGCTCGCGGGCTCGCTGCTCGTCGCGGGCGCGGTGCAGCGCGTCCAGCCTTGGACCGAGGACGCCGAGATCGTGGTGTAACGCGCTCGCGACGCTCGGTGCGCTCGCGCTACGGTTTCTGTAGCGCCAGGACGCGCGCGGGCGAGCTGCTACGCTGACGCTCGATGCGCGCGCGCCTGATGTTCACGGCGCTCCGTTGGCTGGTCCGCGGACTGATCGCCGCGGAGTCTCTCTCGCTGGCCGCGTGTGGCAGCGCGCGCTCGACCGCGCCGCGCGCCGAGGAGACGATCACGCGCGCGGTCGTCGAGCCGTCGAGCGCGGAGACCTCCGCGGGCGCGGCGCCCGTCGTGGTGGACGAGGCTCCGCGCGACGACGTGGTCGCGATCCGGATCCCGGTCGACGTCGAGCGCGCGATCGACGATGCGGTGCACACCGCGATCACCCAGCGCGCGCTGCCCGGCGCGGTGGTCGCGATCGGACGGCGCGACGGGCTCGTGTTCCTCCGCGCGTACGGCGCGCGCGCGATCGATCCCGAGCTCGAGCGCAACGACGTGGGCACGATCTACGACCTCGCGTCGCTCACGAAGCCGATCGCGACCGCGACGTCGATCGCGCTCCTCGCCGAGCGCGGCGTGCTCTCGTTCGACGATCCCGCGTCGCGCTTCGTCGCGGAGATCGATCGGCGTATCACCATCCGTCACCTGCTCGATCACACGAGCGGGCTGCCCGCGGCCGATCCCCTCGCGCGCTACGAGGGCGAGACGCGCGAGCAGTCGATCGCGCGCATCGCGTCGCTGCGACCGGAGCACGTCCCGGGCACGCAGATGCTCTACAGCGATCTCGGGTTCGTGCTGCTCGGAGAGATCGTGACGCGCGCGTCGGGCGTGCCGCTCGATCAGCTCGTCGCGCGCGAGATCCTCGCGCCGCTCGGGATGCGCTCGTCGTCGTACCGACCGGACGCGTCGTGGCTGCCGCGCATCGCGCCCACCGAGCGCGCGGAGCGGCGCGGCGGTGTGCTGGTGCGCGGCGACGTGCACGACCCGCGGGCGTGGCGGCTCGGCGGTGTGTCGGGGAACGCGGGGCTCTTCGCGAGCGCGCCCGATCTCGCGCGCTTCGCGCGGATGATGCTCGGAGAGGGCGAGCTCGACGGCGTGCGCGTGCTCGCGCCGGAGAGCGTGCGCGCGCTGATCGCGGGACAGCCGCGCGCGCTCGGGTGGGATCGACGCACCGCGGAAGAAGCGCGCACCCGCGGGCTCGGGGAAGGCTCGATCGGGCACCTCGGGTGGACCGGCACCGCGATCCGGATCGATCCCGCGCGCGACGTGTTCGTGGTGCTCCTCTCGAACGACGTGCACCCCGATGGACGCGGCGACGTGCGCCCGCTCTTCGCGGAGCTCGATCGCTTGGTGGGCCACCACGTCCAACGCTTCCTGCCCGCGCCCGCGCGCGAGGTGCGCGCGGGGATCGACGTGGAGCTCGCGAGCGAGATGACGCACCTGCGCGGCGCGAACGTGGTGCTCGTCACTCACGATGCAGCGCGCACGCGCGACGGACGTCGCACGCTCGACGTGCTCGCGGAGCGCGACGAGCTCGAGGTGCTGCGCGTGCTCGCGCCCGAGCACGGCCTCGGCTCGGATCGCGAGGGCGCGATCGGCGACGGGCGCGACGTGCGCACCGGGATCGAGGTGCGCGGCGTCTTCGGACCGCGGCGTCGTCCCGACGACGCGATGCTCGAAGGCGCCGACACGCTCGTCGTCGATCTCGTCGACGTGGGCGCGCGCTTCTACACGTACGCGTCGACGATGCACCAGGTGCTGCTCACCGCGGCGTCGCGCCCCGGCCTGCGCGTGGTGATCCTCGATCGACCCGATCCGCTCGGCGGTGTGATCGTCGAAGGTCCCGGGCTCGACGACGCGCTCCTGTCGTTCGTGAACCATCACACGCTGCCGCTGCGCCACGGGATGACGATGGGCGAGCTCGCGCGGCTGCTCGATCACGAGCTCGGGCTCGCGCTCGGCGAGCGGCTCGTGATCGTGCGCGCGGAAGGATGGCAACGCGCGCACGACGGCGTCGACGTCGGCGCGCGGTGGGTCGCGCCCTCCCCCAACCTGCCCGATCTCGACGCGGTGTCGCTGTATCCCGCGGTCGCGCTGCTCGAGGGCGCCGACGTGTCGGTCGGACGCGGCACCGACGCGCCGTTCCGCGTGCTCGGCGCGCCGTGGATGGACACGACGCGCGTGCTCGAGATGCTGCGCGCGTCGAGCGTGCCCGGCGTCTCGTTCGAGGAGACGCGCTTCACGCCGCGCGAGGCGCGCCACCGCGGTCGCGCGTGCCGTGGGATCCGCGTCGCGATCACCGATCGTGCGACATACCGCGCGTCGATCACGGGGCTCGCGATCGTGCGCGCGGTCGTCGCGGCGCATCGTGAGCGCCTCGATCGTGCGCGCGTGCTCGCGATGGTCGGCCGCGCCGAGGTGCTCGAGGCGATCGAGCGCGGCGAGCCCTGGGATGCGGTGCTCGCGCGTGTCGACGCGGACGCGCGCGCGTTCGAAGCGCGTCGCGCGCCGTTCCTGCTCTACGAGTGATCAGAACGCGAGGCGCAGCGAGCCCGGCCCGATGCGCATCGCCGTCCCGCTCGGGAGCCGTAGGTCGACGAAGTAGAGCGTCCACGCGACCGCGGTGCTCACGCCCGCGATGATCGCGGTGACGATCATCGCGTTCGTCGCGTCGACGAGCTCGGGCGCGCTCGATGCGTCGATCTGCGCGCCGCTGCATCCGAGCTCGCCGCAGCGCCGGTCGAGATCGTCGTACGCGTCGTCCGCGGCGGACCACGTGATCGGCGCCGCGATCGCGGCCGCGATGCCGACTCCCGCCGAGATCCACGCCCAGATCTCGTAGCCCTCCTGAGGGCGCGGCGAAGGCGGCGGCGGGATCGGCGCGGCCTCTTGCACCGGCGGCGGCGCCGCGACCTGGGTGCGCAGGATCGCGATGCGCGCTTCCACGTCCGCGCGGTTCTCCGCGTCCGGCACCGCCTCGAGGTAGCGCTCGAACGCGTCGAGCGCCTCCGCGTCGCGGCGCAGTCGATCGAGCACGATCCCGATGTTGTAGAGGATCAGCGGTCGCTGGCTGAGCTCGTACGAGCGGCGGAAGTCGGCGAGCGCCTCTTCGTAGCGGCCCGACTCGAACGCGAGGCGGCCCGACTCGAAGCGCGCCTGCGCCTCGACGTCGCTGCGATCGCGCGGTGGCTGAGGTTGTGCGTGCGCGGTCGAGACCGCGAGCACGAAGGCGATCGACGCGAGCACGAACGCGACGCAGCAATCACGCATCCGACTTCCTCAGTACGTGCAGTGCCCGCTCGCGACGACGCAGGTCTGTCCCGTCGCGCACTGCGCGTTCGTCATGCACGCGCAGCGGCCTCCGAGGCACTGCTGACCCAGCGGGCAGCCGGCGTTCGTCACGCACGTGCAGCGCGGCGGGAGCTCGGCGGAGCACGTCTCTTCTTCGCACGAGAGCCCGCAGCCGCCGCAGCTCCCGCTGTCGCGCAGCATCGAGCAACGACCGAAGCAGCAGCGACCGCCGACGCAGATCGTCGCGTCGGGCATGGTGCGGATCGCGCGGCACTCGCCGGTGTCCTCTTCGCACGTCGCGACGCTGCATCCGTCCGTCGGACACTCGACCGGCGTGCCGCGACAGAGCCCGGTGCTGCACACGTCGTTCGACGTGCAGCGAAGTCCGTCGTCGCACGCCTGACCGGCGCAGCGCGGGTCGGCACAGTCGGGCGGCGTGGTCGGACAGAGGGACGCGGCGTCCTCGGGCTCGCTCGCGTCGCTCTCGCCGGCGTCGTCGCGGCTCGCGTCGCTCGTCGACGCGTCGAGCGAGCTCGCGTCCATGCCGTCGCCCGCGTCCGCACGCCCGCGCCGGAGCGCGTCGAAGTCGAGGCTGCACGCGTGACACGCGACGACGAGGCAGAGAACGCCCGAGATCCGACTCACGCAGCGACTGTCGCCGGGCGTCGCGCTCGGGCGCAAGTCCGTGGCGATCACGGCGTCCGCTCGGCAGCCATCGTCTCCGCGGGCGCACGACCGAGCCGCGTGATCAGCGCGAGCACCGGCGTCGTCGCGAACGTCGTGACGAGCGCCATCAGCACGAGCATCGCGAAGAGCGTCGGCGAGAGCACGCCCATGTCGAGCCCGACGTTGAGCACGATGAGCTCCATCAGGCCGCGCGTGTTCATCAGGATCCCGAGCGCGCTCGCGTCGCGCCATCCGAGCCCCGCGAAGCGCGCCGCGACGAGCGTGCCGCCGAACTTCCCGAGCGTCGCGACCAGGATGATCACAGCGCAGATCAGCCAGTCGGTCGCGCCGGAGACGAGCCCGATCTGGGTGCGCATCCCGGTGAACGAGAAGAAGATCGGTACGAGCAGGACACCGACGACGTCCTCGAGGCGCGCGCGGACCTGCTCGGCGAGGCGACCGTCGTGCGGGATCACGACGCCGAAGAGGAACGCGCCGAAGAGCGCGTGGATGCCGATGGCCTCGGTCGCGGCCGCCGAGAGGAGCAGCATCCCGAGCACGATCGCGAGCGTCGTGATCGAGACCGGATCGTTCGAGCGCTCCTCGCGCGCCGCGAGCCAGCGCGCGAGCGGACGCACCGCGAGCAGCACGAACGCGACGTACGCGACGACGAGGCCGATCGTGAGCCAGGCGCCATCGAGCTCCGCCGTCGCGACGCCCGACACGAACGCGAGCAAGCACCACGCGCTCGCGTCGTCGACGGCGGCGCATGCGAGCGCGGTGACACCGAGCGCGCTGCTCTGCATGCGTCGATCGGTGAGGATCCGCGCGAGCACCGGGAACGCGGTGACCGACATCGAGACGCCGAAGAAGAGCGCGAACACCGTGAAGTCGATGCCGGCATGCGAGTAGATCGGATAGACCGCGAGCGCGAGCGTCGCGCCGAGGAGGAACGGCGCGATGATGCTCGCGTGCGAGATCGCGAGCGTCGCGTGCGACGAGCCGCGCAGGAGCTTCGGGTCGAGCTCGAGGCCGACGAGGAACATGAAGAGCACGACGCCGATCTTCGCGACGACGCCGAGCGACGGCGCGACGGCCGCGGGCAGCAAGAACGCCTGGACGTCGGGCGCGATCGCGCCGAGCACCGACGGGCCGAGCACCAGGCCTGCGACGATCTCGCCCATCACCGCGGGCTGCTTCAGCCAGCGCTCGAACGCCGCGCCCGTGAGGCGCGCGACGATCACCACGACCGCGATCGCGAGCAGCAGATGCGCGAGATCCGACGCGTGCCCAGCGGCTGCCGCGTGCCCCGTCGCGCCTTCGGGCGCCGGCGGCGCGACCAGCGTCGCGCCCTGTGCGCGGATGACGAAGAAGAGCGCGATCGTGATCGCGATCATCGCGGCGTAGCCGAACAGCGTGCGGCCCGCGTTCAGCGGTCCGAGCAGCGTCCTGCGCGTCGAGCTCATCGATCGTGCCCTCGCGGTCCCCGAGCGCGCCCATCGCGCTCTGCCGATGCACCGCCGCACCGGAGCGAGCAGCCTAGCGCGCGTTGCCGCCGATTTCGCGGCACCTTCGTGCACTGCCGATGGACGATGACGCGCGCCTCATCGACTTTCGTCGATGCGAGACGGGGCGCCGATCAGCAGGCGGTTCTTCGGCGTGACGTCCGCCGGGATCGTCTGCGTCCGCACGTCGTAGCCGCTCGCGCGCAGCCGCGCGGCGCGCGTGACGTCGATCGCGAGCGCGGGGTCGAGCCATCCCTCGAGCCCGCCGCGATCGTTGCGACCGACGTCGTGACAGCACGGGAGCACCGCTACGCGCGCTCGTGCCGCGATCGCGCGCGTGAGCACGACGTCGGTCAGCGCACCGCAGGCGTGCGCCGCGACGACGACGTCGTCCTCCTCGATCGCGACGTCGTCGATCGCGCGCTCCTCGAGCGTCACGCGTCCCTCGAGGCGCGGCCACGCGCGCCTGATCGCGGCGGCCACGAACGACGCGCTCGGAGGCAGGCGTCGATCGATCGCGAGCGCGCACGGCGACGAGTCGTCGAGCAGCATCATCAGCTGCGCGACGAGCCCGTGCCCGCACGCGAGATCGACGACGCGCCCTCCCCGGAAGCGACGGCGCACGCGGCGCGCGACCTCCCACGACTCGTAGAGCTCCTTCCGCGGCAAGCACTCGGCCTCGCAGAGCACGCGCGCGATGCGATCGAAGAGCGTCTCGCCCGTGAAGAGATGGAGGTCGTGCCGCGTGAGGAAAGAACGGCGCGAGACGTCGAACGCCATGCTCTCCTCTACCGCGCGGCGACGCTTGACGCTGCCGTCCGCCGGCAACAGGCCCCGCTGCTCGAACCGGAGGAGACCGCATGTCGCTTCATTCCCAGATCGTCCCGCCGATCACGAAGCTGCTCACGAACGTCGAGACGTGGATCGACCTCGCGCACGAGCACGCGAGCAAGAAGTCGTTCGACCCCGCAGTGCTGCTCGCCGCGCGCCTCGCGCCCGATCAGTTCCCGCTGCTGAAGCAGCTCCAGGCGACGTGTGATCACGGGAAGTTCGCGGCGGCGCGCGTCGCGGGGAAGGACCCGCCGAAGCACCCCGACACCGAGCAGACGTGGGACGAGATCCGCGCGCGCATCCGGGTGGTCCGCGAGTACGTCGCGTCGTTCACGCCCGCCGACTTCGAGGGCGCGGAGCAGCGCATCGTCCCGCTGTCGTTCATGCCGGGCAAGGCGCTGAGCGCGCCCGACTACCTGCATCACTCGGCGCTGCCGAACCTCTACTTCCACGCGACGACCGCGTACGCGATCCTGCGCCACAACGGCGTGGACGTCGGCAAGCGTCACTTCATCGGCGCGCTCCCGCTCCGCGATCTCTGAGCGGTTCTCGCGCATCGTCGCGGCCGAGCTGCGCAAGATGCCGGCGTCGGAGCCGGTCTCGAGCGCGAGCGCGCTGCAGGCACGGGCCGACGCGAAGGCATCGACTCGATGCTGCTGCGGCTCGTGTCGCCGCGCGTGCTGGTCTCGAAGCTCGGCGCGATCGCGTCACCGTACTTCGGTCACGGCGCGGTCGAGGCCGAGCGCCTCGACGCGACGCACGTCCACGCGCGCTTCGGCTCGCGGGCGCGCGCGACGTGCACATCCACTGCGGTCTCTTGCGCAGCGACGCGCCCGATGATCCGCTGAGGATCGGTCGCTTCGCGGTCCGCGTGCGCTGGGTCTGATCGCTCCTAGGCTACGCAACGTAGCGCGGGGTCGACGCGATGGGGCGCGTCGGAGGGAGCGACATGAGAGCGAGAGCTTGGTGGGTGTCGGGGCTTGCGTGCCTGCTCGGCGCGTGTCTGCCCGACGTGGAGTGCGGCGCGCTCGAGTTCAATCACGAGACGCGACGGTGCCAGTGTCCAATGGGCGCGCCGTACGATGCGGACGCAGGCGGTTGCGTGCTCCCGGACGGCGGCGTGATCCCGGTCGACGGGGGCGCTCCGGGCGTGCCGGACGCGGGAACGCCGCAGACGATGGATGCGTGCACCGCGCAGCCCGAGCAGTGCAACGCCGTCGACGACGACTGCGATGGCGACGCCGACGAGAGCGCGGCGAGCGCCGCGTGCGCGGCCGTGAGCGGCTCGACACGGCGCGCGTGCAGCGCGGGCGAGTGCGTGATCGTGGAGTGCGCGAGCGGCAGCGACGACTGCGACGACGAGTACGAGAACGGATGCGAGTCCGTGCTCGCGACGGACGACGCGCACTGCGGGAGCTGCGGTCACGCGTGCGCGGCGGGTGAGTCGTGCGAGGGCGGCGAGTGCGTCGAGCTGCCGGTGATCGAGTGGCTGACGCCGCTGGCTGCGGGTGCGAGCAACGCCGCGGTGACTGCGGCGGACGTCGCGGACGACGGGTCCATCTGCGCTGCCGGTGCGTTCACCGGAACGTTCCGATTCTCGGGAAGCGGGTGCTTCGGCAGCGATCACAGGAGCTCCGGCGACCAGGACGTGTTCGTCGCGCGCATGACGGCGACGGGCGGGATCACGTGGATCGCCCAGATCGGCGGTGACTCTCGCGAGGAAGCACACAGTGTCGCAGCGTTGTCGGACGGGCGCTGTGTCGTGGCCGGGCGGGTGACGTCGACGTCCGTGACGATCGCCAGGCAAGCGATCGCCATCCCGAGCGGCGATTCGCACTTCGTCGCGGCGATCAGCGGATGCGCCAGCGCAGCGCCGATCGAGCTGACCGGGAGTCTCGAGACATGGCAGCTGTTCGCGACGGGGACGGGCATGGTGGCGAACGCGCGAGCACACAGCGAGCAAACGGTGCACGGCATCGCGGTCCCGCCGGGAAGCGTGATCGCTCGCTTCGACCTCGACACGCTTCGGCTGTCCGGCGTGAGCTCGATCGGAGACGCTGCGGGCGCGATCGACGTCGGGTCCACGAGCGTCGTCGCGGCTCAGCAGTTCTCGAACGAGCTCCGCATCGGAGCTCGTTCTTTCGTCGCCGATGGCCCTGGCGACGTCTTGATCACGCTCTGGCGGCTCGACGGCGAGTTCGTCGACGCGTGGCAGGCCGGTCGAGCAAGGAACGACGCGCCGAGTGCAATCGATGTCGGCGATGACGGAACGATCCGAGTGGCAGGCACCTCGGAGATCGACGATACCGAGGCGAACGACACGGTGATCTGGACGCTGGAGCCAGGTAGCGACACGCCACGAATGCAAGTCGTCGCGGCCGCGGGAGGCTACGTCGCGCTCGCATCGATCGCCGCCCGAGGAGACCGTGTGTTCTTGGCAGGTGGCTTCAGCGGCTCGCCTCGGATCGGCGGCGTGTCCCTGCCGTCCACCGGCAGCTTCGACGGCTTCGTCAGCGAGTGGAACGACGAGCACGAGATGCTGTGGGCTCGCGCACTGGGCTCGTCGGGTCCGGACCACGTCTTCTGGACGCACGCGGCGGACGCGGTCGTCGCGTTCGGTCTGATCGGTGCGCGCTTCGCCGCCGCCGGGCAGAGCGTCGAGCCGCTCGGTGACGGTGGTGCGGCCTTCGTGCTTCGCGCAGCGCTGGATTGACGAAAACGAACGCGGCGGTCCCGTGCATGGGCCGCCGCGTTCGCGCTCATCGGGATGACGCGCGCTCAGTCACACGCGCCGGTGGACTCACGCGTGATCGGGTTGATGCACGGCGCGCACCGCTCGCCCACCGCGCACGTCGATTGGCCATACGAGTCGCGCTCCACGCCCGCTTCGAGCAAGCAGTCGGGGACACACGCGCCGGGGGCGGGCGGGAAGAAGATGCCCAGCCCCATCGGCTGCGTCGTGCACGACCCGAACGAGTGGTTCGGGTCCGCGAGGAACGGGTTCGGCACGCACAGGTTCGTGTCCCCCGTGCACGTGTCCGCCGGCAGCGAGCTGCGACGATCCTCGGGCACGAGCGCCGGCGGAACGCAGCGGCCGCGCGCCCCCGCAGTCGCGTGAGCGCAGCACGTCGGGAACGTGTACGCCGGGCGGCTCGGCATGTCGCCGTTCACTCGGCACGCGCCGCTCTCCGCGCCCGTGATCGGGTCGAAGCAGGGCGCGCAGCGATGGGTCGCGGGGCACGTCGACTGCGGGAGTCGATCTCCCTGGCTGCTCACCGCCGGCAGGCAGCTCGGCAGACAACGTCCCTCCGCGCCGGCGACCGAGTCGCACGTCATCGGGCGGAACGTCGGATCCGTGAAGTCGTCGGGCGCGCAGAGGCGCGGCGCCGTGCAGCCCGTGGAGTCGAGCTGACCGCGCTGCGCAGGCGACACGAGGTCGGGCGGCACGCACGAGCCGAGGCCACCGCAGCAGTTCGGGAACGTGTACGCGGGCTCGTCCGGCATGTCCCCGTTGAGCCGGCACGCGCCGGTGTCCGCGCCGCTGATCGGATCGAAGCACGGCGCGCACAGGTGCCCCGCACCGCACGTGCCCTGCGACAGGCGATCCGCCTGCGCGCCGATCGCCGGCAGACACGCCGGCAGACAGCGCCCTTCCGAGTCGTCGATCGAGCGGCACGTCGTCGGCTCGCTGCCCGCGATCAGCGCATCGGGCGCGCAGAGCGCACCGGTCTCGGTGCAGGTGTCCGTGCCGAGCTGCGAGCGTTGCGCCTCCGGCACCAACGTCGACGGCACGCACGCGCCGATGCCGCCGCAGCAGCGATCGAACGTGTTGGCGGGCTCGTCCGGCATGTCGCCGTTGAGCCGGCACGCGCCCGTGTCCTCACCGCTGATCGGGTCGTAACAAGGCGCGCACAGATGCGCCTCGGTGCACGTGCTCTGCGGCAGTCGATCGGCCTGCGCGGCGATCGACGGGAGGCACGACGGCAGACAGCGTCCCTCGGCATCGCCGAGCGATCGGCACGACGTCGGCTCCGCGCCCGCGATCAGCGCGTCGGGCGCGCAGAGCAGCCCCTCGTCCTCGCAGGTGTCGGTGCCGAGCTGCGAGCGCTGCGCCTCGGGCACCAGCGCCGAGGGCACGCACGCGCCGATGCCGCCGCAGCAGCGATCGAACGTGGTCGGCGGATCTTCGGGCTCGTCGCCGTTGAGCCGGCACGCGCCCGTGTCCTCGCCGTTCGTCGGGTCGAAGCACGGCGCGCAGAGCTCACCCGCGTCGCACGAGCCCTGCGACAGACGATCCGCCTGCGCGCCGATCGCCGGCAGACACGCGGGCAGACAGCGTCCCTCCACGCCCGCGATCGAGTCGCAGCGATCGGGCCGCGACGCAGGATCGATCAGCGCGCTCGGCGCGCAGAGCGTGTTCTCCTCGGTGCACGTGTCGACGCCGAGCTGCTCGCGCTGCGCCTCGGGCACGAGATCCGTGGGCACGCACGAGCCCGCGCCGCCGCAGCACTCCATGAACATGTTCGGCGGCTCCTGCGGGCCGGGATCGCAGCCGAGGTTGCACACGCCGGTGCTCTCGCCGGTGCGCGGATCGAAGCAGGGCGCGCACTCCTCGCCCGCCTGGCAGCCCTCTTCCGGCAGCATCTCCGCCTGGTCCGCGATCTGCGGGATGCAGCGCGACACGCAGCGACCTTCCGCGCCGCCGACCGAGCGGCACGTCGCGAGCAGGAACTCGCCGCTCGTCTCGATGAACGGATCGGGCACGCACTTGCTGCCCTCGTCGCAGTTGCCGAGCAGCGCCGCCTGCTCCTCGGACACGAAGCTGTTGGGCACGCAGTGGGCGTCGACGCAGCCCTCCAGCATGCACACCGGGAGCAGCTCCGGATCGATCGGAGGCGGCATCGCGTTCGGGCACGCGAAGCCCGCATCGACCCCCGCATCTCCTGGGCCCGCGTCGAACGGCATGCTCGCGTCGGGCGAGCCACCGCCGTCGTCGTCACCGCAGCCGACGAGAGAGGCCGCGACGAGTCCCGCGAGCCACCACGTGCAACGCTCGGCCGAAGGCCGTCGCATGGTGCGCGCCATCACCCATCCCCTGTTCTTCCGGCTTCCCCAGCCGGAGCGCATGAGCCAAGAAACCGTGAGAGTTACGGCTCGCCCGCCGTTCCCTACCGTCCGCGCGCTTCGCGCGCTGCCGTCCGGGACCTGCGGGACGAGCACTCCGCCAGAAGACAAGACAGCGTGAGTTAACACGCGCATTATCGATGCGCGAACATACGTGTCAACGCCATCCCCTGATAAACCAGTTCCAGTGGAATTCCGCGACAAGATCCTAATTGGCGCAGCGACCGCGTTCGGCGCGCTCGGTTATGCGAACACGCGCGTGGAGGACATCCTCCAGGAGTCCGGCGTGTCTCGCCCGACGTTCTACAAGCTCTTCGAGAGCAAGGACGACGTGTTCGAGACGCTCTCCGCGATGCATCACGCGGACGCGCTCGAGCGCATGCACCACGCGCTCGTCAGCGCCGAGGGCGGCATGGCGCGTCTCGCCGCGGTCATCGAGGCGTACCTGCGGTGGCGCGCCGGGCTCGGTCGCCTCGGGCGCGTGCTCGACATGGAGACGCGCAGCCCGCACAGCCATCTCGTGCGTCATCGCGAGGTCGTCATGAAGACGCTGCGCGATCAGTGGCAGCACGAGATGGTCGTCGGTGGACGGCCGCAGGTCGACCCGCTGATCTTCGAGGCGTTCATGGCGGCCGCGGAGCGCGTCGCCGACACGCTGCCGTTCGATCGCACGATCAACGAGCACGACATCGCGCGGCGCAAGGCGGTGCTGCTCCGCATCGTGTCGGCGACGCTCACCGACGGCGACGAGCGCACGCCCGCGCTGCCGCTCCATCCCGATCACGCGCAGCCCTCGCCGCGCGCGAAGAAGTCGTCGGGCAAACATCGCCGCGTGACCCCGACGACCGGCACGAGCGGCTCGACCAGCCGCCGCTGATCGGCGCCCGCGACCCGCGCGGGCGCACCCTCGTTCAGCGCAGCACGAAGCCGAGCGGCGTCTTGCCCTGCACCTGCGCGTGCTCGTCGCACATCGCGTCGGGCACGCCCGCCGCGCGCATCACGGTCCGCCACACGCGCGCGCTGTCGAGGCGTCCGTCGGTGCCGCGGAAGGAGCCGGTCGGCGCGCCGGTCTCGGCATCCGGCGGGTGATAGGTGAACCCGTTGCGCCCGCTCTCGTTCGTCAGGCGGATGTCGCCCCAGTAGCCGCCGCGGATCTTCCCGCCCGCGAGGATCAGCGTGTTCTTGCCGTCGTTGCCGTAGCTCGCGGCCTTCGGGCTGCGGCTGCCGTCGAGCGTGTACACCGCGATCACCGTGCGCTCGTAGAGGCCTGCCTCCTTGAGCTTCGTGATCAGGCGCGCGAGCGGCTTCGAGATCTGCTTCGCCTGCGTGCGCACCGAGAGCTCGGGGCGGAAGCCGTGCAGATCCATGTAGTCGAACTCGAGCGCGACGGTGCGCGTCACGCCCGCGTTCACGAGCTTGAACGCGTACGCGGTCTGCTCCCAGATGTGCGCCTTCACGCGATCGTCGGGGCACTCGAAGCTCTCGGTGTCGGCCTCGGTGCACATCTGGTTGGGCACGCCCTCGCTCCAGAACGCGCGCTCTTCGTCGGTGAGCGGCAGCGAGAGCACGCGCGGCTCGCGCACGTGGAGGATCTCGCGCGCCTCGTCGATCTGCTGCGCGTGCCCGGTGCGCACGCTGTCGACGAACCCGCGGCGCGACAGGAAGCGCTGATCGAGGCGCCCGAGCACCGCACGCAGCGCGTCGGCCTGCTCGGGGGTCGGCACCACGTTGAGGTCCTCGACGAACGCGGGGAACGCATCGAAGAGCTGCGAGCGCGAGCGGATGCGATCGAGCTCCGCGCCCGGCAGCCCCGCGCCGAAGTGGAAGACGGTGTGGTTCGAGCGCGAGAGGCCCTTGAACGCGACGCCGTTGCGCAGCGACGGATCGGTGAGCTTCGCCCAGTGGTTGTGCAGCGACGCGGGCGTCGGGACGCTCGCGTACCAGCGCATGTTCCCGCCGTCGCCCGTCGCGGGATCGTTCTCGAACATCGCCATCGTGCCGGCGAGCCGTTCTTCCGCGCGACCGGGCGAGCGGATCGCGTTGCCCGCTTCGTGCCCGTGGATCGCGCCGCTCGAGGCCTCGCAGTGATCGATCTGCGCGATCGTGTCGAGGTGAGGCTCGAGCTCGTACGAGTCGGCGGTGAGGTACACGCCGCTCGCGGTGCGACGGATCTCGCTCTGCTGCGCGAACATCGTGATGCCGTCGCCGGTCTCGCCGCGCACCACGTTCGAGTGCGTCGCGATCCCCGGCGGCACCATCACGTGCATCTGGTCCCACTGATCACGGAGATCGATCTCGATGAAGATCGTCTCCATCTCGCGATCCTGCGCGTACGCGGTGCCGCCGACCATCTCGTTCGCGGCGAAGCGCAGCGCGCTGGGCACGGCGGGCGCGGCGAGCGCGACGCCGAGGAGCTTCAGGAACGAGCGCCGCTGCACCGCGCTCATGCGCTCGATCTCGTAGAGCTTCTTCACGGGGCCTCCGAGGGCGACGACGAGAGCTGACGGGCGACCGCGTACGCGACGCGCGGATGCGCGAGCGCGGCGACGACGAGGTCGATGAACGTGGGGCTCGCAGCGCGCGCGCGCGCCGCATCGGCGATGTCGACGAGCAGCTCGGCCTCGACGCCGCGGTCGGGATCGAGATCGAGCGCGGCCTCGAGCACGCGCTGTGACGCGCACTCCCAGAACGCGTCGCTCTCGGTGAGCGCGGCCATCGCCTCGGAGAGGTTCGCGACCTCGCGCCCGACCATCTGCGACGTCTCGTTCGCGCGCCACGGCGGCTCGAGGTGCGAGGCCATGAGCCCGCCGAACGACTCCCCGGGCATGCCGCCCTCGCGCTGCTCGCCGGTCGCGTCCTCGCGCCAGCGCCCGCTCACGTCGAAGCGCACGAAGAGCTGCGCGTGCGCGCCGAACTGTCCGTGGCACGCGTAGCAGTGGAACCCGTTCGCGAGCCCGCTCATCGCGGCCTCGGGATCCGTCTGCTCTTCGGCGGTGAGCGCGCGGAACATCGGCATCAGTCGATCGCGCTCGAGCGGCGGCTCGAGCTCGACCTCGAGCGGGTAGTTGCGGCAGAGGAACGTGCGCGTGATCGTGCCCGCGCGCGTGAGGTTGAAGCGCCCCTGGCGCGCCGCCATGAACGCGCGCGTCGTGATCACACCGGCCGCGTAGGGCGCCCCGGTGTCGCACTCGGCGGCCGCGCCGCTCGCGTCGAAGCACTGCGTGCTCGTGAGGATCTCGGGCCACGGACGGCCCTCGCGCACGACGTGCTCGACGATGCGCCCCGGCGCGCCGAAGTCGATGCCGCTCGGATCGACGCCGCCGCTCACGCCGAGCGCGGTCTCGATCATCCGTCGCGCCGCGCGCGGCAGGCCCGGCTCTTCGGCCCACGACGCGATCACGCTCGGGATCGCCGCGCCGCCCATCGCCGCGATCTCGCTCCGCTCGTCGTCCGAGAGCGTGCGCTCGACCATCACCGGCGCGATCAGCGCGAGGTACGCCTCGGCCTGCGTCGCGGAGACGTCGTCGAGCGTCACCTCGCGCTCCTCCGGCGTGAACGGCTCGGGCTGGTTCGGCTCGGCGGGATCGCGTGGATCGTTCGGGACCGGCGGGTGCGTCATGCCCTCGCCGGGCTCACCGAGCGACGCGCTGCATCCGGCGAGCAGCGTCGCGAGCAGCAGGCGCTTCACTGGAGCACCGCCTCGCCCGCCGAGAGCACCGCGAGACACGCGCTCTCGCGCGCCGCGTCCTCGGGCAGCCCCGCGACCGCGCTCTCGATCTCGCTGCGATCCTCGGCCGTCGCGGCGCGTCCCCACGCCGCCTGGATCAGCGCGTCGAGATCCGCGCCCGGCAACGCCGGATAGCGCGTGCGCATCGCGTCCGACTGGCAGACCGGCCGCAGCGCGCGCACCCAGCCCGCGATGCGCGTCGCGTTCCACGAGGAGTCCGGGAGGATGCCGCGCGAGTGATCGTAGCCGCCGAGCGCGACCGCCTGATCGCGCATCGGCGCGAGCAAGGGATCGCCGGTCTCGATGCCCGCGACCGCCGCGACGCGTGCGAGGCGCGTCTCGAACGGCAGGAGTCGCGGCGTCTCGCGATCGAGCGCGAAGGGATCGTCGGGGATCGTCGGCTCGCCGGGCTCGCTCGGATCGCCCGGGCCTGGATCGCTCGGCGCGCTGGCGGTCGGACCGGCCGCACCACCGAGGACGACGCCGTCACAGCCGGCGAGGAGCATCGCGAGGAGGAGCGCACGAGCACGCATGTGGGGGCGCCAGAGCAGCGCCCGTGCCGCACACGATCCGCGCTGAAACTGGGGACGGAACGCCGAAGGCGCAGGCCCGGAGCAGAACATGCTCCGTTCCCGCGCCTTCGTGTGGGGTGCTCAGTTCCCTGGGCGTCGATCAGTGACCGCGGCCGCGGCCGCGACCACCGCCACCACCGCCGCCGCGCACTTCGACGCCAGCGCTCACCGACACGCGGCCGGGGCTCGGCGGCGCCACGATCACCGCGCCAGGACGGGGAGGCGAGACCACGACGCTCGCCTCGGCCTCGCGACCGCGGCGACCGTACGCGTGACCGCGACCACGGCCGGGATGACCGTCACCCTCGACCACGATCACGCCCGGACGCGGCGGCGCGACCACCACCGGCGGCGGCGGCGGGGCGACCACGACCGTCGCACGCGGCGCGGTCGGCGGCGTCACGACGACCTGCGCGCTCGCGCGCGGGCGCTCCACGACGATCGCAGCGCGCGGCGGCTCCGGCGCCTGCACCACCACGCTCGCGCGCGGCGGCTCGGGCGCCTGCACCACGACGGTCGCGTGCGGCGGCTGCGGCGGCTGCACCACCACGGTCGCGCTCGGCGGCTGCGGCGGCTGCACCACCACGGTCGCCTGCGGGGCCTGCGGGCGCTCGACCACCACGGTCGCGCGCGGCGGCTGCGGCGCGCCGACGACGACCGTCGCGCTCGGCGGCGTCGGCGGCACGAGCACGACCTGCGGCGCGCGCGCGCGACGCGGCTGACCGCGCACCACGAGCTGCACCTCGGCGGGCGCGGCGACCGGCGTCACCTCGACGCGGCCCGCGTACCGGCGCTGCCCTTCGTCCCACGCGAGCGCGACGTCGTGCGGGCGGCCATCGCTGCCCTGCACCTGCACCGTCGTCACCTGCGCCTGCTCGTGCGGCAGCGGCGCGCCGGTCGCGTCGACGACGTAGGCCTCGACTTGTCCGTCCTGCTTCGTGACCAGCTCGATCCAGGCGTCGTCGCTCGCAGCGACCATCACTCCGCCGTGCTGCGCGGTCACCGTCAGCGCGCCCGTGGCGGCTGCTCCAACGGGCGGCGTGGGTTGTTCACTCGATCCACAGAGCTTCATCAGCGCGAAGAACGCCATCGAGAGCGTCAGAGAGCGCATCGATCCTCCTTGCGTGCGCCGCCGCCGAGGGCCCCGCGGGAGCCACCGCCCGCACGCTCCGGAGAGCGCGCGGGCCTCGACGTCGACGAACCATTTCGTGCGGAGCAGGAGCCTCCGCAGCCGGGCCAGGTTAGCGCCCCTTCGATGGCCAACCCCACGCGTTTCTTCAAAAAGGAAAGAGGTGCCACGTCACCGCGGCACCTCTCCCGACGCGTGCTCACATGCACGCATCCGTCGTCGCTCGATGGAATCCGATCAGGGCGTCGCGGGCGCCTCGGGCGCGGTCGGCGCAGGTGCGTCCGCCGGCGCCGTCGTGGGCATGCGCGCATGTGCGGGCAGCTCGCCGGTCAGTGAATTCAGGAACGCGACGATCACGCGGACCTGCTCCGCCTCGAGCTCGCGGCCCAGCTGGTAGCGACCCATCACGCGCACCGTGTCGTCGAGCGTCTGCTGCGAGCCGTCGTGGAGATACGGCGCGGTCAGCGCGACGTTGCGCAGCGTCGGCACCTTGAACATGTGCCGGTCCGCCTCCGCGTGCGTGACGTTGAAGCGGCCCATGTCGGCCTCGGTGAGCGGCCCGCCGCGATCCTCGAAGTACGTGCGGCGCACCAGGCCCATCCGCTGGTACATCGTGCCGCCGACGTTCACGCCCCGGTGGCAGCTCGTGCAGCCGACCTGCTGGAACGTCTCGTAGCCGCGGCGCTCGTCGTCGGTCAGCGCGCTCTGCTCACCGCGCAGGAAGCGATCGAAGCGCGACGGCGTCACGAGCGAGCGCTCGTACTCGGCGATCGCGTCGGTCACGTTCGCCTGCGTGACCGCGGCCGCGCCCTCGCCGCCGTAGATCGCGGCGAGCTCCGCGGTGATCTCGGCGTCCGCCGCGAGACGCTGCGTCACCTGCTCCCAGGTCGCGCCCATCTCGATCGGGTTCGCGACCGGGCCCGCGGCCTGCGCCTGGAGATCCGCGGCGCGCCCATCCCAGAACTGCACGAAGTTGAAGCCCGCGTTGAGCACGGTCGGCGAGTTGATCGGACCGATCTGCCCGCGGATGCCCGTCGACGTGCGGCGCGGCTCGGCGCCGCCGTGGTCGAGCGAGTGGCACGTCGAGCACGAGAGCGTCTCGTCCCCCGACAAGCGCGTGTCGTGGAAGAGCCGCCGGCCGAGCGCGACCTTGCGCGCGTCGGTCTGCACCTCGGGCAGCGGCTCGATCACCGGCGTGGGCGGCGTCGTCGGCGCGCTCGCGACCGTCGGCGTCTCGGTGGTCGCTGGCGACGATGCGCTCTCGCCCGAGCCGCACGCGGCGAGCGAGAGCGCGCTCGTGATGAGAAGGAAGCGACGGATGTTCATCGGATGTCTCAGCTCCTCGCGACGTAGCTCGAGCAATAGCCCTGGGGGTTCACGTCGCCGAGGTTCAGCGTGCATCCGCCGCACTGACCGGCCTGCGCGGGCGCCGTGAAGAAGTTGCAGGTCTCGCAGCGCTGGGTCGTGTTCGGCGAGCGATCGACGTAGCTCAGCGCCTGGCGCTGCTGGCGCTGGGCATCGGTGAGCCCGGGCGGGTTCGTGCAGTCGAGCTCCGCACCGCCGCAGCCGATGCCGGCGCTCGCGCCGACCACCACCAGGCCCAGCACCGCACCGCGTTCGAGCATGGCGCGACGCGTCAGCTTCTTGGTCTCCATGTTCCTCGTTCCCTCCGTTGGCGTCGCTTGGGGCCGTCGGCGGCCGCCGACGAGCCCTCGAGCGCCCGCTCCGAGCAGCACGCGTGCCGGCGAGCGAATCGCGTTTGTGCCCTGGATCCGCGCGATCTCGCAAGAACGGCGTGGTTCGGGCACACCGAAACCGCGGTGTGCACCGGCCCATCGGTGGCGCGAGCGCGCGAAAACACCGCACGCGGGTGGGACCCGCACGCAGCTCACCGCTCAGCGCACGTAGGCGGGATCGAGCAGCGCCGACAGATCGGGGCGCGCTGCCGCGACGCTCGCGCCGATCGCGACGACGTGCATCGGATCGAGATCGAAGCGCGCGCGCTTGCCGAAGTACTCGCGCACGTCGTCGCGCAACCCCGGGAGCAGCGTGCTGCCGCCCGCGAGGAACACCGCGTCCACCTCGCGCGCGCGGATGCCCGCGTCGCACAGCACCTGATCGCAGATCAGGAACGTGCGGCGGATCAGATCCTCCGCGCGATCACGCAGCACGCGCCGATCGATCCCGAGCGTCGTCAGCTGGGTCGGCGCCGCGGGATCGACCACCGCGAGATCGATCGTCGTGTGCTCCTCGACCGCGAGGCGCAGCTTCGCGCGCTCGGCCTCGATCAAGAGGCGCTGCCACACCTCGTCGTCGGTCGAGAGGTCCCAACCGCTCTCGCGCAGCACACGATCCGCGACCAGCTCCGCGAGCGCGAGATCGACGTCGTCGCCCCCGAGGTACGCGTCACCGCCGTGCGCGATCACGCGGAAGGGGTACTTCGAGCAGTCGACGATCGCGACGTCGAACGTGCCGCCGCCGAGGTCGTAGACCACCGCGTACTTGAGGCTGCTGCGCGCGAGGTACGCGATCGCCGTGGCGACGGGCTCCTCGACGACTCGCGCCTCCGCGAAGCCCGCCGCGCGCACCGCCTCGACCGTGGCCGCGCGCTCCGGCTCCGCGAACGCCGCGGGGACCGACACCACCGCCGAGAGCCGCGATGGGTCCATCTGGCCCGCCTGCGCGAGCTCGCGCAGCACGTGCGTCGCGACGTCGACCGGCGTGACGATCCCCGCGCGCGTCTCGAACGCGGTTCCGCCGCTCGACGTGCGCACCACCGGCACCGCGCTGCGCTCGAGATAACGCTGCACCGAGTACGACGAGTACGAGCGCCCGATCACGCGCTTCGCGCTCACGATCGTGTTCGCGGGATCGTTGCCGCGGCGCTCGCGCGCCGCCTGTCCGACGAGCACGCCGCCGGCCGGCGGGAACGCGACGATCGACGGGAGCAGCGAGTTGCCCTTCGCCGAGTCGCCGCGCAGCGGGACGATCGAGGCGGTCGCAGCGGCGACGGTGTGCGTGGTCCCGAGATCGATCCCCAGCGTTCGCATCGGCGCGCGTGCGCATTAGCACAGGACGCGCTCTCGAGCCGCGAGAAAGTAGGAGCGTGCGGCGACGGACGCGTGCGAAGAGAAGGCGTGTCGGATAGAGTCGCCGCGCCTCGCGGGACCTAAGAAAAGCAAGGCAGATCTCATCGCGCGCGCTGCCTGCACGGCAGGCGCTCGCGACAAAGAAGGCGCGAAGGGGACAGCCAATGATGAAGGGCGCGGTACCGAGCATCCTCGGCGCGATCGGACACACGCCGATCGTGAAGCTTGAGCGCGTCGCGAACGACGTCGCGGCGAACGTCTACGTGAAGTGCGAGTTCATGAACCCGGCCGGCTCGATGAAGGACCGGATGGTCATGAACATGATCGAGAGCGCCGAGAAGCGCGGCGAGCTCAAGCCGGGCGGCACGATCATCGAGGCGACCAGCGGGAACACCGGCGCCGCCATCGCGATGATCGCCGCGGTGAAGGGCTACAAGTGCATCTTCGTGATGCCCGACAAGATGTCGCAGGAGAAGATCCTCTCGCTGCGTGCTTGGGGCGCGAAGGTCGTGGTCTGCCCGACCGCGGTCGAGCCGGAAGATCCGCGCTCGTACTACTCGGTCGCGAAGCGGCTCGCGCAGGAGACGCCGAACAGCTTCTACGCGAACCAGTACCACAACCAAGACAACCCCGGCGGCCACTACCGCTCGACGGGCCCGGAGATCTGGGAGCAGACCGGCGGTGAGGTCGACGTGCTCGTCGCGGGCCTCGGCACCGGCGGGACCATCACCGGCACCGGCAAGTTCCTCAAGGAGAAGAAGCCGACGACGCAGATCGTCGGCGTCGATCCGGTCGGCTCGCTCTACTACGACTACGTGAAGAGCGGGCGCGTGACCCAGCCCTTCACCTACAAGGTCGAGGGCATCGGCGAGGACTTCTTCCCGAGCACGATCGATCTCTCGATCCTCGACGAGATCATCCGCGTCGACGACAAGGAGTGCTTCCTCATGACGCGTGATCTCGTGCGCCTCGAGGGGCTCTACGTCGGCGGCAGCTGCGGCGCGGCGGTCGCGGGCGCGCTGAAGTACGCGCGGCAGACGCAGAAGAAGGAGAACATCCTCGTCATCCTTCCGGACGCGGCGTCGAAGTATCTCTCGAAGATCTTCAACGACGACTGGATGCGCGAGAACGGCTTCCTCGGCGAGAGCAAGCTCGGCGTCGTCGGCGATCTACTCAAGCACAAGAGCAACGAGATCATCACCGCGTCGCCGCACGATCGCGTGCGCGACGTGATCGGCCGCATGAAGGCGCACGGCATCTCGCAGCTGCCGGTGACCGACGGGG
Organism: Sandaracinus amylolyticus; assembly: GCF_000737325.1. NCBI lineage: Bacteria > Pseudomonadati > Myxococcota > Polyangiales > Sandaracinaceae > Sandaracinus > Sandaracinus amylolyticus. Next base: position 1,961,546 of record NZ_CP011125.1, on the reverse strand, counting down.
GCAAGCTGATGGGCGCGGTCGCCGAGGTCGATCTGCTCCGTTACCTCGTGAGCGGTGAGCACTCGCTCGACAGCGCGGTCGGGCCGCTCGTCGAGAGCGACTACGCGACGGTCTCGCCGCGCACCAGCATCGAGAACCTGCAGGGCCTGCTCAACGACGCGCGCATGGCGGTCGTGACCGACGACGACAAGATCGTCGGCGTGGTCACGAAGATCGATCTGATCGACTACCTCGCGCGCAAGGCCGCGTGACGCTCACGCGAGGAGCTCGTCGAGGCCCGCGTCGAACGTCGCGGGCTCGGTGAGCAGGCTGACGACGACCCAGTCGGACGAGAGGTCGTAGAGGACGCCGGGGCGCGCATGCGCTCCGGCGTTCTCGTTCCGGTAGCGCAGGCACGCGAGCCATCCACCTTCGATGCGCGCGCCGTCCGGCACGCGCGCGCGCAGCGCGTCGAGGTTGCGGCGGATGCGCGCCGTGATCGCGTCGCGCGTCGCCGACGCGGACTCGAGCAGACGGGGCACCGCCGCGAGCAGCGGGGACGCGATCGCGCCGTGGGTCGCGGCCGTCGCGTCGAGCTTCGCGACGGCGTCCTCGACGTCGTGCGCGGGACCGCCGACGCCGAGCCACGCGAGCTCGAGCGCAGGCGCGATCTCGAAGCACGAGCTCGCGATCGCGAGGGTCTCGAGCGGGCGCGCGAGCACGCTCGAGACGCGATCCTCCGGTGCATCGAGCACGTAGCGCGCGCGCGACTCGTCGACGATCAGCGGGACGCCGAGCGCGACGAGCGCCTCGTGGGTGTCCTCGGTGAGCACCACGCCGGTCGGCTCGTGCGGCGCGCTCAGCACGATCGCGCGCGTGCGATCCGAGATCGCGTCGTAGATCGCGGCGACGTCGAGCTCGAAGCCGTGCTCGGCGCGCGCGAGCGGCACCTGCGCGACGTGCACGCCCGCGAGGCGCGCGATCGCGGCGACCCGCGGCGTGAGCGTGATGATCTCCTCGTGCGGCTCGCAGAGCGTCGCGATCGCGCGCGCGAGCGCGCTGTCACGCCCCGCCGCGAGCACGATGCGCGCGGGATCGATCGACACTCCGAGCGCGGCCCAGTCGCGCGCGATCGCGGCACGCGCGGGCGCATCGTCTCGCGTGGTGAGCGCCGAAGGATCGGAGAGCGCCGCCAGCATCGCGCGCTCGTCGACGGGCAGCGCCGCGCGCATCGGATCGTCGATCGTCAGGTCGAGCACGTCGCGCGCAACGTAGCGCGCGAGAAGGTACGCTGCGACGCGCGCACGATGGCGGACGAGCGCACCGAGGAAGCGACCCCGAAGAAGCTGCGCGATGCGCGTCGCCGCGGCGACGTGTGGCGCAGCCGCGAGCTCGGCGTCGCGATCGGGCTCCTCGCGGGCGCCGCCGTGCTCGGCGCGACGGGCAGCGCGATCCTCGAAGCGCTCGTCGCGAGCTTCACCCTCGCGCTCGATGCCGCCGCGGGCCGCCTCGACGCGGGGCCGGGCGCGATCCTCGAGGCCGCGCTCGCCACCGCGGCGGGCGCGCTCGCGCCGCTGCTGATCGTGGTGATCGTCTCGGGCACGCTCGCCGCGCTCGCGCAGATCGGACCGCTCTTCGCGCCCGACGTCGTCGCGTGGAAGCTCGAGCGCCTCGACCCGATCGCGGGCGCGCGGAAGCTGCTCTCGACCCGGAGCGCGATCGAGCTCGTGAAGATCGCGCTGCTCCTCGCGATCGTGACCTCGGTCGTGCTCGCGACGCTGCGCGAGGGATGGCGCGGCGTCGCGTCGCTCGTCGCGCGCGACGCCCACGCCGCGCTATCCGCCGGGGGCTCGCTCGTCGAGGCGCTCCTGTTGCGCACCGGCGCGGCCGTGCTCGCGGTCGCCTTGCTCGACGTCGTCTACCAGCGCTGGCGGTGGCTCCGCGATCACCGGATGAGCCAGCGCGAGATCGAGCGCGAGCACCGCGAGTCGGACGGCGATCCCCACCTCCAGCACGAGCGCGAGCGGGTCCGCCGCGAGCTCGCGATGGCCTCCGATCTCGATGCGGTCGCGAGCGCGACCGTGGTGATCGTCGGCGCCGGGGTCGCGGTGGCGCTCGCGTTCGATCGCACCCGCGAGGATGCGGTCCCCGAGGTCGTCGCGCGCGGCCGCGGCGAGCTCGTCGCGCGCCTCGTCCAGGTCGCGCACGCGAGCGAGATCCCGGTGCGCACCGAGCCCGCGCTCGCGCGCGCGCTCGTCACGATCTCGCGCGGCGAGCCGATCCCTGCGCGGCACTACGAGGCGGTCGCGCAGCTGCTGCACGCGGTGTGGTCGGCGCCCTTGCCGCCTCCTGCCTCGCGTCGCACATCCGCCCCGTGACGATCGACCTGTTCGAGCCCGCCGAGCCCGCGGCGGCGCAGCGCTACGTCGACGTCGCGCTGCCGCTGCCGGTCCGTCGCGCCTTCACCTACGCGCTGCCCAGCGAGCTCGCGTCGCGCGTCGCGCTCGGCTCGCGCGTCGCCGTGCCGTTCTCGAGCCGCAAGCTCCCCGGTATCGTCACCCGCATCGACACCACGCCCGCCGAGGGCGTCTCGCCGCGCCCGATCGCGGGCGTGCTCGAGGACGAGCCGCTCTTCGATCCCGAGCTGCTCGCGCTGCTCGTCGAGGCCGCCGACTACTACCTCCATCCGATCGGCGAGGTGCTCCGCGCCGCGGCGCCCGCGCTCCGCGCCGAGGCGGTGCGTGCGCTGCGCGCGAGCGGCTTCCTCGAATCGGCGACCGAGCTCCCCGGCGCGCGTGTCGCGACCCGCAGCGTGCTCGTCGTGCGGCTCGTGCCCGACGCCGAGCGCCCCGCGCGCCTCGGTCCGCGCCAGCGCCAGCTCCTCGCGCTGCTCGAGTCACGCGGCGAGGTGACGCTCGAGGAGCTCGCGGACCACCTCAAGGAGCCGCGCGCGATCGTGCGCTCGCTCGAGCAGAAGGGCCTCGTCCACACCGAGTCGCGCGAGATCACCGCCGACCCGTTCTTCCGCGATCCCGTCGCGAGCGACGCGCCCCCCGAGCCCACGAGCGCGCAGCGCGCGGCGATCGACGCGCTCGTCGGCGCGCTGCGCGCATCACAGCCCGCGACCTTCCTGCTCCACGGCGTGACCGGCTCGGGCAAGACCGAGGTGTACCTGCGCGCGATCGCCGAGGCGCGCGCGCAGCGCAAGGGCGCGCTCCTCCTCGTGCCCGAGATCGCGCTCACCCCGCAGCTCGTCGGGCGCTTCCGCGCGCGCTTCGGCGACAGCATCGCGGTGCTCCACAGCGCGCTCACCGAGAAGGAGCGCGCCGTCGCGTGGCGCGCGCTCCGCAGCGGCGCGGTGACGCTCGCGATCGGCGCGCGCTCCGCGATCTTCGCGCCGGTGCGCGACCTCGGCATCATCGTCGTCGACGAGGAGCACGACCCTTCGTACAAGCAGGAAGAGGGCTTTCGCTATCAGGCGCGCGACCTCGCGATCCTCCGCGCGCATCGCGCCGGCGCGGTGTGCGTGCTCGGCAGCGCGACGCCCTCGCTCGAGAGCTGGAGCCTCGCGCGCGAAGGACGCCATCGCTTGCTCACGCTCGACGCGCGCCCCGGCGCGCGCGCGCTGCCGCCGGTCGAGATCGTCGATCTCGCGCGCCACGCCAAGGGACCCTCGGGCGATCGCCGCATCAGCGCGCCGCTGCACCGCGCGATCGAGCAGACGCTCGCGGCCGGCGATCAAGCGGTGCTCTTCCTCAATCGCCGCGGCTTCTCGCCGAGCCTGCGGTGCGAGGCGTGCGGCGAGCTCGAGACGTGCCCCGCGTGCAGCGTGCCGCTCACCGAGCACCGCCGCGCCGGGCTCGTGCGCTGTCACTACTGCGACTACGCCGCGCCGATCGGCACCACCTGCCGCGCGTGTGGCCAGCCCGCGCTCGAGCCGCTCGGCCTCGGCACCGAGAAGCTCGAGGAGGTGCTCGCGCACACGTTCGCGCCCGCGCGCGTCGCGCGCCTCGATCGCGACACCGCGACCGGCGCGAGCATCGAGGACGTGCTCGATCGCGTGCGACGCCGCGAGATCGATCTGCTCGTCGGCACCCAGATGGTCACCAAGGGCCACGACCTGCCGGGCGTCACGCTCGTCGGCGTGATCCTCGCGGATCAATCGCTCGCGTTCCCCGACTTCCGCGCCGCCGAGCGCACGTTCCAGCTGCTCACGCAGGTCGCCGGGCGCGCGGGGCGCGGCGAGCGCCCGGGCCGCGTGATCGTGCAGACGTACCAGCCGCACCACTTCGCGATCCGCGCCGCGGCGAAGCACGACTTCCTCGGGTTCGCGGAGAGCGAGCTCGAGGATCGCCGCGAGCTCGGCTACTCGCCGTACGGTCGCTTGGTCGCGGTGCGCATCGATCACGGCGACCCCGATCGCGCGCGCGCCGCGGCGGAGCTGATCGTCGCGCACGCCCGCGCCCACGAGCTGAGCAAGAGCGGCCGCGTCGAGGTGCTCGGCCCCGCGCCCGCGCCGATCGAGCGACTGCGCGGTCGCTGGCGCTTCCGGTTGATGCTGCGCGCGAGAGAGCGCCCTCCCCTGCGCCGCGTCGCGCAGAGCGTGATCGCGCGCATCGACGAGGGCGTGCTCGGCGCGCGCGCGTCGGTGGACGTCGACCCGGTGTCGATGCTCTGAGGTCAGCCGCGCGCGACGCGGGCGCGCCAGCGCGTCGGGGTCGTGCGCTCCCAGCCGCGGAACGCGCGCACGAACGAGTTCGGCTCCTCGAAGCCGAGCAGGAACGCGATGTCGATCGGATCGAGATCGGTGTTCGCGAGCAGGCGCCGCGCCGACGTGCGACGGACCGCATCGAGCTGCTCTTGGTAGCTCGTCCGCTCCTCGCCGAGCCGGCGCTGAAGCGTGCGCGCGCTGACGTGCATCCCGCGCGCGACCTGGTCCACGCTCGGCCTCGCGCCGCTGCTCATCTTGCGTGCGATCACCAGCCGCACCTCGTCGCGCAGCGACCTCGTCCGTGATCGTCCGACGAGCTCCGCCTCGAGCCCCGGCACGACGCGCGAGAACGCCTCCGCGTCGGCGGTGACGAAGCGCGCAGCCAGCGCGCGCTCGGCGAACGTGATCCGATCGACCGGCGCGCCGAACGCGACCGGACACCCGAGGCGCTCCCGCAGCAGCGCGGCGTCGCCCGCCGCGCGCGCGAGCTCGATCCGCAGCGGCGCCACCGCGCCCGCGGTGCCGCGCCGCGCGAGCGACGTGAACGACGCGAACGTGCTGTCGACGAGCAGCCGCGGCACCTCGCTCGTCGCGAGCACCCAGTGGAACCGCACGTGGGCCTCGCCGCGCGCGACCTCGAGCTCGACGACCTCGGGGCAGGTGAGGCGCTTGTAGCGCGCGAGCGTGTGGAGCGCGCCCGCGAGATCCGCCGCGTGCAGCGCCGCCGCGGACGCGACGCTGTAGCCGCGCTCCGACGCCTCCGCGCCCACGACGAGCCCGAGATCGCGCCGCGGCGACACCTCCTCGACGGCGCGCCAGAACGCGAAGAACTGCTCGGTCGAGAGCGCGGTCGTCGCGGCGAGCCCGGCGTGCGCGAGCACGCGATCGCGCGGCGTGCCGAGCGCCTCGAGCCGCTCGAGCAGGCGCGCCGAGATCGGCACGATGTCGCGCGCGCTCGTCACAGCGTCGGCGTCGATCCGCCGTCGATGCGGACGACGCTCCCGGTCATGAAGTCGCTCAGAGGGCTCGCGACGTAGCAGACGTACGCCGCGACGTCCTCGGGCCGGCCGAGGCGGCGCACCGTCTGCCGCGCGACGTTCGCGAGGAGGTGCTCGCGCGCCCGCGCGAGGTCCTCGCCCCAGCCCTCGCGCGCGGCGATGCCGCGGAGGAACTGCGTCACCTGGTCGGTCTCGATCAGCCCGGGCATCACCGCGTTCGCGGTGACGCCGGTGAACGCGAGCTCCTTCGACAGCGAGAGCGTCATGTTGTTGAGCGCCGCCTTCGCGGCACCGTACGCAGGCATGTTGGCGTAGGGCGAGATCGCGTTGCGTGACGAGATCTGGATCACGCGTCCCCAGCCGCGCGCCTTCATCGCGGGCACGAGGGCGCGCACGAGGCGCACCGCGGCGAGCGTGTTCGCGTCGTAGGCGTCGGACCACTCGTCGAGCGTGGTGTCGAGCCACGAGCCCTTGCTGGTGTCCGAGCCGCCGACGTTGTTCACCAGGATGTCGACGCGATCGACCACCGCGCGCACCTGATCGAGCACCGCCCTCGCACCCTCGTCGCCGCGGAGATCGCCGAGCGCGACGTGGGCGGTCCCGCCCGCGATTCGGATGCGCTCCACGACCGCCTCGGCGCGCTCCTGCGAGCGGCCGTGCACCACGACCGTCGCGCCTTCGCGCGCGAGCCCCTCCGCGATCGCCGCGCCGATCCCGGCGGTGCTGCCGGTGACGAGCGCGACGCGGTCCTCGAGCTGGAGGTCCATGCTCACGCGCCTCCGCGCGTGAGCGAGCGTCCGAGCTCGGTCGTCGCGAAGGGCGCCATGCCGTCGAAGTCGGTGCTCGACGCGAGGTCCTTCCATCGCGCGTCCTCGGCGGCGCGCTTCTGCGCGACCCACTCGGCCAGGTGAACCGCGTCGGTGCCGAGGAGCAGACGGAGCGGCGGCTCGGCGACCGACACGATGCGCAGGATCGCCTGCGCGGCCTTCGCGGGATCGCCGCGCATCATGTCGCGCGACTCGCGCGTGTGTTGGTTGTGCACGCCGACGGTCGCGCGATAGGGCGCGCTCGGCTCGTGCACCTGCATCGACGAGCCCGCCCAGTCGGTCCGCATCCCGCCGGGCTCGACGATCGTCGTGCGGATGCCGAGCGGCGTGACCTCGCGCGCCAGCACCTCGGTCAGCCCCTCGACCGCCCACTTCGCCGACTGGTACGCGCCGAGCCCCGGGCTGCCGAGCCGACCGCCGATCGACGAGATCTGGACGATGTGGCCCGAGCCCCGTCGCCGCATGACCGGGAGCACCGCGCGCGTGACGTGGAACACGCCGAAGAAGTTCGTCTCGAGCTGCGCGCGGAAGTCGTCCTCGTCGACGTCCTCGATCGCCGCGGAGTTCGCGTAGCCCGCGTTGTTCACGAGCACGTCGATGCGCCCGAAGCGCTCGACCGCGGCGTCGACGACCCGTCGCGCGTCGGCGGCTCGCGTCACGTCGAGCGCGACCGCGAGCACGCGCGCCGGGTCCTGCGCGACGAGGTCGTCGAGCGCGCGCGGATCACGCGCGGTGGCGACGAGCCGATCGCCCGCTGCGAGCACGGCGTCCGCGATCGCGCGGCCGAGACCGCGCGAGCTCCCGGTGACGAGCCAGACCTTGTCGTTGGTGTCCATGTTCACCTCCGCGCTGAACATGGGGAGCGGGGACGCGGCGCCACCAATCCGATCGCGCCAACGTCGTGAGCGTGAGCCCCCACGCTCACGCTCACGCGACACGCCTTCTCGTAGATTCCCGCCGCGCGCGAGCGGGTTGAGGGCGCCGCGCTCGCGCGGCCGTACCTCCACCGCGGGGCCTCGCGGGGGCACAGATCGTGATCACCACACTCTCGCGCGGCGAGCTCGTCGCGCAGGGCGCTGCGCTGCGCTCGTCGTATCTCGTCCAGCAGGCGGGCTACACGCTCGGGATCGCCGCGCTCGACGAGGCCGGCATCGCGGCCATCCTCGGCGACCGCAGCCTGCTCGAGGACGTCGCCACCGCGAAGACCGCGCGCGCCGACCGCTCGCTGGTCGCCGAGGAGGCCAAGGCCCGCACCGTCGGGCAGAGCGAGCACGTGCGCGACGCGAAGGCGCACCCCGCGAACTAGGGCGCGGCCACCAGCGGGGCGCACGTCGAGACGGCGGCGCCGACGACACGGATCGGCGCCTGCGTCACGACGGTCGTCAAAGACCCATCGCCGTCGTGATCGAAGCGCGTGACGTTCGAGTAGGACGGGTCCCCGTCCGACTCGGTGAACAGGATGAAGTCACCGCCGTAGAACGCGAACGCGAAGGCGTTCGTCAGGTTCATCGCGAGCGAATCGGTGGCGATGACCTCCGCCGTGTCCTTGTCGTACTCGATGATCTGCGCCGGAGCGCCTGCGAAGGCGAAGAGACGGCCGTCGCCGGTGCCCGTGAGCTCACCGCCGTTGTAGTCGATGAGCCCGATCTCCGTCAGGACGAGCTCGTCCGCGTCCATCCTGCCGAGCCGGCCGGCGTCGGGGCCCTGGCTGAACCCGCCGATGCCGTTCCAGGTGTGCGCGTAGAGCTTGTCGCACGGGTCGAGCGCGCTGTTCGAAGCGAAGCCCATCCCGAACAAGCCGAAGCCGGGCTGGCCGGTGGCATATCCCGGATCGACGCACGACGTCGGGTCGTTGACGTCGATGGCTTGGATATCGCCGTTGATGAACATCAAGTAGGCGATGCCATCGCGGCCGATGGCCATCGAGAAGAGGGAGCCTCCGGCACAGCCGAGCGACGCGGTGACCAGAGCGAAGTCGTGGGTCGTCGGGTCGTAGGTCCAGAGCTCGCCGTCGTCGCCGAGCACGTAGACGAGGTCCGTGCTCGCGGCGCACGCGCACGACTCGCCACCGGCGTCCGTGGTCGGACCGGAGTCCATGTCGCTGCCATCGGGCGCGGACGCGTCGCTCGGGCCCGCGTCCGTCGTCGGACCGGAGTCCATGTCGCTGCCATCGGGCGCGGACGCATCGCTGCCGTACGGATCAGACGCGCCGCCACCCCCGCACGCGAACGCGCCGACGAAGAGGCAACAGATGAAGGCGAGGTTCTTCATGGGCTGCGAGCGAGCTCCTACGCCGCGCGACGTGCGCGACCTCGGCGGCATGGCAACCAAGGCAAGCCGCCGCTATCCGAATTGCGCAGGCACCTGCGGAGCCACGCTACGTACGGCGCGCGGCGGAGTACCTCGACACGCACCTGGATCGTCAGGTCACGATGGCGGAGCTCACGCGCGTGACGGGCGTCAGTGTGCGGTCCCTCCAGGAGGGATTCCGGAGGTCCCGCGGATGCTCACCGCTCACCTTCGCGCGCACGCGCCGGCTCGAGCGCGCGCGTGTGCTGCTGTTGACGCACGACGACGCGCTGACCGTGAGCGAGGTCGCGCAGCGCGTCGGCATCCCGCACTTCGGTCGGTTCAGCGTGTACTACCGACAGCGCTTCGGCGAGACGCCGACGCAGACGCTGGGGCGGTCGTTCGGCGCGCGATCGACGCAGGGCGAGACGCAGGTGGGCACTGCGCCCGCCGCACCGTAACGTCGACACGGATCCGAGCTCCGGTCGACGAGCCACAGTCGAGGCAGCCTTCGAGGTGGCGTCGTCGTCCGGAGCTCGCCGCAGTCGGCGAACGCATCAGCCCGCGGCGTGCCTGCATCAGGAGCTCACGCGCCTGCGTCCAGAGCTCTCGCGCCTGCGGCTCACGCGCGCGCCGAGAGCCCGTCGAGCGTCTCGACGTCGTCGGCTCCGAGCACGAGCGACGCGCTCGCCAGGTTCTCTCGGAGGTGCGCGATCGACGACGTCCCGGGGATGAGCAGCACGTTGGGCGAGCGACGCAGCAGCCACGCGAGCGCGACTTGCATCGGCGTCGCGCCGAGCCGCGCGGCCACCGCGTCGAGCGTGCGGGACTGCAGCGGCGTGAACCCGCCGAGCGGGAAGAAGGGCACGTACGCGATCCCGAGCGCCGCGAGCTCGTCGATGACGGGGTCGTCCTCGCGGTGCCGCAGGTTGTAGTGGTTCTGCACGCACACGATCTCGGTGAGCCGGCGCGCCTCCGCGATCTGCGCGGGGGTGACGTTGCTGACGCCGATGTGCCGGACCAGCCCGCGCCGCTGCAGCTCGGCGAGCGCGGTGAGCGGCGCCTCGATCGAGCCCTCCGCCGGGCCCTCGGCGCGGTACATCACGCGGAGGTTCACGACGTCGAGCACGTCGAGGCCGAGGTTCCGCAGGTTGTCGTAGACGGAGCGCTCGATGTCCGCGGCGGACGCGGCGGCCTCCCACGACCCGCCCGGGCCTCGCACGGCGCCGACCTTCGTCGCGATGACGAGCCCATCGCGATAGGGATGCAGCGCCTCGCGGATGATCTGGTTCGTGACGTGGGGACCGTAGACGTCGCTGGTGTCGAGGTGGTCGACGCCCCGCTCGACGGCCTCGCGGAGCACCGCGACGGCGGCCCTGCGATCCGCGGGCGGACCGAAGACGCCGGGACCGGCGAGCTGCATGGCCCCGTAGCCGAGGCGACGAACGGTGAGCGTGCCGAGCGGATGGCGATCTACGACGGTGTGTTCGGGCATGGCGGCTTCCTTGTTGGAGAGAGCTCGCCGCCGATTCTGGGGAGCCGCTGCTGCGCGAGAATCCGCCGCAATCCGCACGGGCCGTGCGAGATTCCGGACAGCGATGGACGATCTCGCAGACCTCACCGCGTTCCTGGCGGTCGCTCGAGAGGGCGGGTTCCGCAGCGCCGCGCGCGTCACGGGCACGAGCGCGTCGCGCCTCGGCGACGCAGTGCGCCGGCTCGAAGCCCGGCTCGGAGTCCGGCTGCTCCACCGCACGACCCGCAGCGTCACGACGACCGACGCGGGAGCGCGCCTGCTCGAGCGGATCACGCCGGCGCTCGGCGAGGTGCGCGCCGCGCTCGACGTGGTGAACGACTTCCGCGATCGCCCCGCGGGCCGCCTGCGGCTCAACGTGCCGACCGCCGCGGCGCGGCTCGTCCTGCCTCACGTCGTGCCGGCGTTCCTCGCGAAGTACCCCGACATCCAGCTCGAGGTGAGCGCGGACGAGCGCCTGGTCGACACGGTCGCCGAGGGCTTCGACGCCGGCATCCGCTACGAGGCGTGGCTCGAGAAGGACATGGTGGCGGTGCCGATCGGCCCGCGCGTCCAGCGCTTCGCCGCGGCGGCGTCCCCCGCGTACCTGGCGCGACGAGGTCGCCCGACGCATCCGCGCGAGCTGCTCGAGCACGACTGTCTGCGGTGGCGCTTCACCCGCGGCGCGCCGCACCCGTGGGACCTCGAGCGCGACGGCGAGACGATCACGGTGGACCCGAAGGGCCCGCTCATCGCGGGCTTCGGCGGCGCCACCGATCTCGCGGTGGCGGCGGCGGTGGCGGGCACCGGGATCATCTACCTGTTCGAAGACTGGCTGCGGCCGTTCCTCGATCGCGGGGAGCTCGTGCCGGTGCTCCAGCCGTGGTGGAGGAGCGTCTCCGGGCCGTTCCTCTACTACCCCGGCCGCCGGCACCTGCCGGCGCCGCTCCGCGCGTTCGTCGACTTCGTGAGGTCGATGGAGCCGACGCAGCCGCGCGCACGTCGCCGCGCTGCGCGTTGAGCGCGGCGCGAGCGCGCTGCACGCATTCATCTTCGCGCGACACACCTGCACGAGCGCGCTGCACGGCCGCGCGGCACGCCTGCACGACCGCGCTGCACGCCTGCACGAGCGCGCTGCACGGCCGCACGACCGCGCTGCACGCTCGCTCCGAGACGCGCGGCACGCCTGCCCCAGCTCGCTGCACGCGTGCATCCACGCGTGGCACGCCTGCACCGACACGCCGCACGCCTGCGTCGACCGACGGCACGCCTGCACCGACACGCCGCACGCCCGCACCGACACGCTGCACGCCTGCACCGACCGACGGCACGCCTGCAACGGCGCGCTGCACGGCTGCGTCGCTGCGCTGCGCGGTGGGTGCGACGCGGTGACGCCGCGCGCGAGCGGCGCGTCGCGCCTCACGCTCCGTTCGGGCTCCCTCCGCGGACCACGCTCGCCCCGGACTTTCTCGCGTCTCCCCAGCTCCTAGCTGTCGTGACGACCCGGGAGGTGTGGGATGGGTACGCGACGTCTGCGTCGATGGCTCGCGCTCTGCGCGATCACCGCGGCGCTCCTCGGCTGCGACGGCGAGCTCGGCGGCTCGCCTGCCAGCTCCCGCAGCGACGTCGACGGCGATCCCGTCGTCGACAACGCGACGCGGCTCGTCGAAGAGGGACGCGAGATCTTCCGCTTCGACACGTTCGGGGACGAGGCGTTCTGGGGCGATCAGCTCCAGCTCCACCGCGCGATCGCGGGCGCCGAGAACGGCGGCGTCGGGCCCGGGCTGACGCCCACGGCCGCGCTCGGGCTCGGCCTGAAGGTCGACGCCGCGGCGATCCCCGCCGCCCTCGCCGCGAGCATCCAGGCGGGCGAGGTCGACCTCGAAGATCCCGCGACCACGCTCGCGCTGCTGCGCATCGACGCGGTGGTCGGCGTGCAGGGGTTCTTCGCCGACGACGGCTCGCTGCGCTCGGTCGGCATCACCTGCGCGATCTGCCACTCGACCGTCGACGACTCGTTCGCGCCCGGCATCGGCGTGCGGCGCGACGGCTGGCCCGCGCGCGATCTCGACATCGGGCGCATCGTCGCGCTCGCGCCGAACCTCACGCCGATCGCGGAGCTGCTCCAGGTCGACGTCGAGACCGTGCGCACCGTGCTGACGAGCTGGGGCCCCGGGAAGTACGACGCCGAGCTGCTGCTCGACGGCCGCGCGTTCCGCCCCGACGGAGGCAGCGGCGCGACGGTGCTGCCCGCGGCGTTCGGCCTGCAGGGCGTGAACCTCCACACGTACACGGGCTGGGGCTCGGTGCCGTACTGGAACGCGTTCGTCGCGAACACCCAGATGCACGGCATCGGGAACTTCTACGACCCGCGCCTCGACGACGCGACGCGGTTCCCGGTCGCGGCGCGCGCGCGCCTCGGCCACATCAGCAGGCCGCCGAGCGAGGATCGCATCACGCCGAAGCTGCCCGCGCTGCACGCGTACCAGATGGCGCTCGTGGTGCCGACGCCGCCCGCGGGCAGCTTCGACCCCGCGGCGGCCGCGCGCGGGCGGGTGGTGTTCGAGGGCCCGGCGCGCTGCGCGAGCTGCCACGTGCCGCCGCTCTTCACCGAGCCGGGCTGGAACATGCACACGCCCGAGGAGATCGGGATCGACGACTTCCAGGCGAGCCGCTCGCCCGACGGTCGCTACCGCACGACGCCGCTGCGCGGGCTCTTCACGCGGATGCGCGGCGGCTTCTATCACGACGGACGCTTCGCGACGCTCGAGGACGTGGTCGCGCACTACGAGCGCGTCTTCTCGCTGGGCCTCGACGACGCGGAGCGCCGCGACCTCGTCGAGTACCTGAAGAGCCTCTGACGCTCGCATCCGCCGGCGGGGCCGAGGTAGATTCACGGGCGGATGCCCTCGCGCATCGATCTCGTGGATCCCGGCCCCGACGGCGAGGCGCTCGCAGCCGGCCTGCGCGCCGCGGGCTTCGACGTCGCGCTGCGCGCGATGCCGGAGGTGCCGCGCACGCAGGCCGACGCGCTGGTGCTCGCGGGCGACGCGCCGAGCGCGCTCGAGACGCTGCGCGCGCTGCGCGACGACGGAGTCTCGCCGGACACGCCGGTGGTGTTGCTCGGGACGCCGCTCGGCACCGCGCATCGTGGTGAAGGCGGCGCGGGCTTCGGGGCGCAGGCGGTGCTGCTGCGGCCGATCGCGCTGGGCGCGCTGGTGGACACGCTCTCGCGCGTGCTCGCGCCGCCGGAGGAGCCGGGAAGCGACACGTCGCAGCACCGGGCGCGCGGCGAGCGCACGCTCGAGCTCGAGGCGCGCACCGGCGAGAGCATCTACCCGCGCGACCTCGACGCGCGCGAGGTCGGCCGCGACGACGACGAGCTGCCGGCGCTCGCGAGCGTGGCGCCGATGATCCCGATGACGCCGTGGCGCCAGGAGCGCACGCCGTCGTCGTCGTCGGGCTCGACGTCGTCGGGCGGGACGACCGGAGACGGCTCGTCCGCCGGCGTGATCCGCGGGCCGACGGCGGCGATCTCGGAGCGGCTGCGGCTGCTGCTCGAGGCGGCGGATCGCCGGGTGTTCCCGGGACGCCCGCCGGTCGATCTGTCGCTGCCGGGCGGCGACGAGCCCGCGATCGAGCTGGTGCCGGCGCACCTGCTCGAGGGCGACGACTTCACGGCCCCGCCGGTCGCGACGCAGCAGTCGGACGACGATCCGATCGACGCGTTCACGTTCGTGGGCGGGCCGGTGCTGCCGAGCGCGTCGGGGCTGATCGCGGAGCTACCGCCGCCGCCGCGCGCGCCGAGCGCGAGCGAGCCGCCGCCGGTGCCGGACGGCGAGGACGCGCCGCCGCCCAAGACTGCGCCGGGGACGCCGACGAGCCTGTCGAAGCGCCCGCCGCCGCGCCGCGAGCCGACGGTGCCGCCGCGCGCGTCGGAGCCACCGGGCACCGGCGTGCACTCGCGGCGCGTCAGCTCGATGGCGCCGATGATGCCGGAGCGCGAGTGGCCGGCGGAGGACTCGGTGCTCGGACGCGCGACGCCCGAGGGCGGGCGGCGAGGCGCGCTGGGCGACGGAGGCGCGCTGCGGCTGTTGCTGCGGATCGCGGAGCTGCGGCTCGACGCGCAGGTGACGATCACGCCGTCGAGCGGCGAGGCGCTCGCGATGACGCTCGTCGCGGGCGAGGTGGCGCGCATCGAGACGCCGGTCGCGCGCGGGGCGGCGGCGATCCTGCGACGGCGAGGCGCGGGCGTGGGGCTCGCGGACGACGAGGCGAGCGCGGTGCGAGCGCTCGACGACGCGCAGGAGCGCGGCGCGATCACGCGCTTCGAGCGGGCGCGCGCGATGCGCGAGGCGCACCTCGAGCGGCTGCGCGCGGTCGTGGCGCTCGAGCGCGGATCGTTCGTGCTGACGCGGCTCGAGCCGAACGAGCTGCCGCCGCCGGCGCCGTCTCCGCTGGGCGCGCCGCTGCGGCTGGCGCTGCTCGATGCGGCGCGGCGCGGGCTCGACGCGTCGCGGGCGCGCGCGGTGCTCGGCGGGCTGGTGACGCTGCGGCGGGGGCCGCGCTTCGACGCGCTGGCGATCGAGGGGCTGATCGCGCCCGAGCTGGCCGAGCTGCTGGCGCAGCACGAGGGGGCGTCGCCGGAGCGGCTGGTGGCGGCGGCGCCCGACGAGCCCGGGCTGCACGGCGTGGTGTGCGCGCTGGTCGCGGCGGGCGCGCTGGTGGCGCAGCCGGCGCTCGAGCTCGACGTCGCGCGCGACGAGCACCGCCGCCTGGCGCGACGCCTGATCGAGGAGGCGGCGCGCACCGCGGAGGACGCCGACTACTTCACGATCCTCGGGGTCGCGCACGACGCGACGGCGCGCGATCTCGACCGCGCGCACACGGCGCGGCGCGACCAGCTGCTCGCGCTGGCGCTCGAGGATCTCGACCTCTCGTCGCTCGAGGCGCTGCGCCGCGGCGCCCTCGAGAGCCTGGAGGAGGCGTACCGCGTCCTGTCCGATCCGCGGTGGCGCGAGGCCTACGCCCGCGCCCTGTCGCACACCGAGCGTCTTGCGACCACGGTGGGCGAGCACTAAACCCTTCCGTCCCTTCGGCCAAGAAGCCCCGAGGCCCACGCGATGGCGATCCGCACGATTCTCCACTACCCCGACAAGCGCCTCCGCATCCCGGGCGAGCGTGTGACCGACTTCGGGCCCGAGCTGCAGACGCTCGTGGACGACATGGCCGAGACGATGTACGCGGCCCCCGGCGTGGGCCTCGCGGCGACGCAGATCGGTGTGGCGCTGCGGGTGTTCATCATCGACGTCGCGACCGGCGACGACGAGCCGAGCGATCTCCGGGTGTTCGTGAACCCCGAGATCCTCGAGCGAAACGGGGAGGTCGTCTGGGAGGAGGGCTGCCTCTCGTTCCCCGGCGTGCACGAGGAGATCGACCGCGCCGAGCGCGTGAAGGTGCGCGCGCAGGACCGCAACGGGCAGGTCTTCGAGCTCGAGGCGGACGGGCTGCTCGCGGTGGCGGTCCAGCACGAGAACGACCACCTCGAGGGCAAGCTGATGGTCGACCATCTCGGCATGCTCAAGAAGCGGATGGTCCACCGGCAGATGATGAAGCGCGCCGCCGACGCGGCCGAGTGATGACGCGGCCGCGCGCGCTCTTCTTCGGGACGCCGCAGTTCGCCGTGCCCTGCCTCGATGCGCTGTGCGACGTCGCCGACGTCGTGCGCGTGATCTCGCAGCCGGATCGCCCGGCGGGACGCGGGCTCGCGGAGCAGGCCCCACCGGTGAAGCAGCGCGCAATCGAGCGCGGCATCCCGGTGATGCAGCCGACGAAGGTGAAGCCGCCGGAGCTGGCGGCGGAGCTGAAGGCGCTCGACGTCGAAGTGGCGCTGGTGGTCGCATATGGGCGCATCCTGCCGAAGGGCCTGCTCGAGGCGCCGCGGCGTGGGTGCGTGAACGTGCACGCGTCTCTGCTGCCGAGATGGCGAGGGGCGGCGCCGATCCAGTGGGCCGTCGCGGAGGGCGACGCCGAAAGCGGCGTGTGCCTGATGGAGATGGACGAGGGGCTCGACACCGGTCCGGTGTTCGCGCGCGCGGCCACGCCGATCGGGGCGGACGAGACGGCGGGTGAGCTGGGCCCGCGGCTGAGCGCGATGGGCGCGGAGCTGGTGCGCGCGGCGCTGCCGCGGTGGCTGGCGGGCGAGCTGCGCGCGGAGGCGCAGGACCCGTCGGGTGTGACGCTCGCGCGGCTTCTCACGAAGGAAGACGGCTTCGTCGACCTCGGGTGGAGCGCGCAGCAGGTGCACGATCGCGCGCGCGGGATGCACCCGTGGCCGGGCGCGAGCGCGATGTTGGTCGAGCCGGGGCGCGCGCCGGTGCGGGTGAAGCTGCACCGCACGCGCGTGCTCGAGCGCGAGGGCGTGCACGGCGCGCCGGGCGCGATCGTGGCGGCGGGCGGGAACGGGATCGAGATCGCGTGCGGCACCGGGCGGCTCGCGCTGCTCGAGCTGCAGCTCGAGGGCCGCAAGAAGCTGGGCGCGGCGGAGTTCCTCGCGGGGCGGCGTCTCGCGGAGGGCACGCGGCTGATCCGCGAGGGGAGCGAGCCGTGAAGATCTATACGAAGACCGGCGACGCCGGGCAGACCGGGCTCTTCGGGGGCGATCGGGTGTCGAAGGCGTGCCCGCGCGTCGAGGCGTACGGCGACGTCGACGAGCTGAACAGCGTGCTCGGGATCGTGCGCGCGGAGGGCGCGATCGGCGGGCGCTTCGACGAGCTGATCGCGTCGATCCAGAGCCGGCTTTTCGACCTCGGGGCGGAGCTCGCGAACGAGCGCGGCAAGGACCTCGGGATCCCGCTGGTCGACGAGGACGACGTGGTCGCGATGGAGCACGCGATCGACCACGCGGAGGGCGAGCTGGCGCCGCTGCGCACGTTCGTGCTGCCGGGGGGCTCGAAGCTCGCGGCGCACCTGCACCTGGGGCGCACGGTGTGCCGGCGCGCGGAGCGGCGCGTGGTGGCGCTGATGGAGAGCGGCGCGACGGTGCGGCCCGAGGTGATCCGCTACCTGAACCGGCTGAGCGATCTGCTCTTCGTGCTGGCGCGGCTGGCGAACCATCGCGCGTCGATCGCGGACGTGCCGTGGATCGGGCGCGGCACGCAGAAGCGTTCGGGGTGATCGCGCTTGACCCACCTGGGACGCACGTTCAGTCTTGGCTCACGCGTCCCTCTGTCTGGTTCGAGCAAGGTCAAACGATAAGAATCCCGTACGACCTTTGATCCTCGGGAGCCACTCTCGATCGTGGTGAGCAGACCCGGCAAACGTCACCGGGGAGCCTGAAGCGGTCGATACCGGCGCCCACCTAAGAGGCTTCAGGGGTTCTTTCGAGACCGACGGCTGGATGGTACGGACGCGGCTGTTTTTCCGGGGGGCTGCGCGCCCCCCGTGCCCCCGAGCTGCGCGCGGGTCCCCAACCCGCTTGCGATCTCGAGCGGCGGGCCGCGTGGCGAGCACGATGGCCGGTGCGCCGCCCCCCGCACCCCCGAGCTGCGCGCGGGTCCCCACCCGCTTGCGACTCGAGCGGCGGGCCGCGGGAGAACGATGGCCGGTGCGCCGCCCCCCGCACCCCCGAGCTGCGCGCGGGCCCCAACCCGCTTGCGATCTCGAGCGGCGGCCGGGGGCCGAGACCGCCGCGCCCGGTCCGCGAGCCGGTCCCACTCCCCGACCCGGTCCCGCTCCCGAACCGGATCCGCTCCCGCCCCCGCCCGGGTCCGGCCCCGGACCCCGACCCGGACTCCGTCAGTCGCGGATGGGCGTGGCCTTCAGCGCGGCCTTGCCGTCCTTCACGTAGACGGTGAAGCGCACCTTCGCGGCGTCGTGGCGCTTGAGGATCTGGTCGCGGTTCTTGCGCAGCGTGACGACGAACTTGTCGTAGGTGAGCCCGGCGGTGGGCTCGCCGCACTCCTTCTTCGTCGCGACGAACTGCTCGAACACTTCCTTGAAGTGCGCCTCCTGCTCGGCGTCGCTGTCGCCGCCGCCGGCCGCCTTCGCGAGCAGCTCCTGGGGCACGCGCGCGACCATCGTCGCGCCGTCCTCGTCGTCCGGCTCCTCGGGGCCGAGCGCAGGCAGCGGCGCCTCGACCTTGCGCGGCGCCTGCACCGGGCCGCTGCCCGCGGCCACCGGCTCCGCAGGCATGCCGAGCAGCGTGCTGCCCAGCGACGGAGCCGGTGCCGGCGTGACCGCCTGCGCCGAGCCCGGCGGCTTGGGCGGCGGAGGCTTCGGGCCGGCCGCGGGCACCGGCGGCTTGGGCGGCGGAGGCGCCGCCGGCTTGGCTTCTTCCTTGGGCGACGGAGGCGCGATCGGCTTCGCCGGCTCCGGCGCGGCGGGCGGCGCGGGCGGGATCTCCGCCGCCTCGCCTCCACCACCGCCACCCGCGAACCCGAAGAACGCGGGCGACGACTGCTCCGGCACCGGCCCGAGGATCTCGTCGAGGTCCGCTGCGCGACGCTTCGGCGCGGTCGCCGCGGTCGCCTCGATCTTCTCGATCGTCTCGTTCACGTGCGCCGCCGCCGTGCGCAGCTGGCCCGCGAACTCCACCGGGATCAGCTTGTCGACCTCGCGCTTCGCGAGGCGCGCCGTCGCGTCGCGGAACTTCCCGAGCGGGCGATCGTGCTCCAGCCACACGAAGAGCAGCCCGATCAGGAACGCGAGCAGGCCGAGCGCGATCACGCCCATGCCGAGCCCGCTCCCGAGGAACTCGGTCCAGTCCTGCGACGACGGCAGCGAGAAGATCGCGAGCGGCGAGCCGGTCGTCGGCACGGGCCGCGCGATCGCGTAGCCGACCTGCGCCTGGCCGGCGCTGCCGACGACGAACGAGTAGACCGCGAGCCCGCCGGTCGGCAGCTCCGTCGGCTCGCTGCGATCACCCTCCGCGAGCTGCGCGATCACCGTCTCGAGCGGCGCGGCGATGTCGTCCTGGCGCGGCGCGCTCGTGCCCGGCGGCAGCAGCTCCTGCCCCGCCATCGCGCTCGCGAACACCTCGGGCCCGCGGAAGAACCCGACGCTCGCGCCCGCGATCCGGTTCGGCCCCGCGAGCAGCTGCGCGAACTGCGCGTCGATGCGCTTGCCGTGGATGATCGCGCCGACGTACTGGCCGCCGTCGATCACCGGGCGAGCCGCCATCCGGTAGACCTCGCCGTTGAAGATCCAGACGTCGTCGCGCACGTAGCCGTCGAGCGCGCGCCGCACGAGCGGGAAGCCGCCGACGCCCGCGCCGCGCGGCACCGTCGGCCCGCCGAGCTGCCCGACGATGATCCCGTTCGCGTCGGTCGCGATCACGAGATCGCCCGCCATGCCCTCGAGCTGCCGGTTGAGCTCGGTGAGGCGCGTGGTCAGCCGCTGCACGACTGCCGCGTCGATGTCCTGTCCCTCGCGGCGACCCGTCGCCTCGCGCAGCGCGCTCCGCACGTCGCCGTGCGCCGCGAGCGGGGCCATCGCGTCGATGCGCGAGCGCGCGTCGAGCTTGAGGATCGCCTCGAGCTCGAAGCGATCGCGGCGGAGCGCGTCGCGCACCGCCTCTTCGCTGCGCTCGTCGAGGAGCCGCACCGAGACCATCGCGAACGCGAGGCCCATGACCGCCGCGATCGCGAGGAGCAGGTACCAGACACGGGAAAGGATCATCGGGTGACCTCGACCTGGTCAGCGCCAGGGCAGCAGGGCTCGGAGGCTCGCATCAGGGCGCGGCCGCGCCCTGCGGCGCGGAAGACGGCTGCGGCGCAGACGGCGGCGGCGGAGAAGACGACAGCGGGATCGCGGGCACCGTGAGCTGACCGCTCTCGGGCACGACGATCTCCTGCGTGTGGAGCTCGCGCGCGCCCTGGAAGACGTGCAGCTGGTACGTGCCCGCAGCGACGCCGCGGAACGTGTACGCACCGTTCGGCTCGACGAAGCCGCGCGCGACGAGATCCGGGATCGCGTGCAGGTGCCCGCGGATGTGCGGGTGCACGCGATCGCGCACCGGCCAGTTGCCGGGCTGCGGGACCGTCACCGGGCGTGCGTTGCCGGGCGCCGTCTGGATCGCGCCGAAGTCCGAGAGCCCTTCCGCGAAGAGCTCGTACGCGACTCCGTCGTCGTTCCGGATCTGGATCGCGGTGCCGGCGCGCACGACGAGCGTCGCCGGCGTGAGCGTGCCGTTGTGCACGCGATACGGCGGCTGCTCTCCCTCGGAGGGCGCGCCTGGCCCGGTCAGCACGACCGCGATCTCGCGCGCCACGTCGAGGCGCGTCGGGCGCGGGTCGAGCACGCCGTTCCACTCCTCCCAGTACCTCGCGCGCGCACGCTGGGCGTCGGTCTCGACGGGCGTGGTCTGCGACGCGAGGTCGGAGGGCACCGTGAGCGTGCCGCGCACGTCGACCGCGAGGCCGACGGCAGGAATGCCGAGGATCGCGAGCATCACCGGAAACGCGCGCAGCGCTCGTCGGACGCGCCGGTCGTTCCGTCCTCGACCCTCGGGATGTCGGACCTCGTGCGCGCTCCGATCGTCGGAGCGCCGGACCGTTCCTCTCATGGACCTCCCTGCCCTGTCGCCCGCGTGCTCCGGCACGGCTGTGCCTTCACGCCGGGCCCGCCATCGCGTCCAGAACGCGGCATGCCGCGCTGGACGGCACCGCGACGAC
Source organism: Sandaracinus amylolyticus (assembly GCF_000737325.1). Classification (NCBI taxonomy): domain Bacteria; kingdom Pseudomonadati; phylum Myxococcota; order Polyangiales; family Sandaracinaceae; genus Sandaracinus; species Sandaracinus amylolyticus. The sequence goes on along the minus strand of NZ_CP011125.1, from coordinate 1,940,559 downwards.
GAGCCCGGAGCACCGTGAGCGACCTCGCGAAGCGTAAACAACGCCAGCGCGCAGGGTCAACGACGAACGAGATTCCGTCCCTGGCGGATCCGCGGATCGGCACCGCGATCCCACGTGGAGATCGCGTCGGCGCCGATCGAGGAGGCGATCAGAACAGATCGCGGAGCGTGATCTCGGGCTTCTTCTTCTGCGTGAGGACCGCGTTCACGGCCTTCACGATGCGCGTCTTCACCGGACCGCTGACGGTCTGGCCACCGAGGGCCTTCGTCATCGCGGCGCCCGTCACCGGACGGCCCGAGCGGGGCTTCTGCTTCAGGACCGCCTCGTCCTTCTCCGCCTTGCCGTCCTTCATCGCCTTCTTGGTGGCGACGAGCTTCCGGTCCTCGGCGGTGCGCTGCTCGATGTCCTTCGAGGCGAGCACCACGCGGCGCGAGTCGATCTTGTTGGTGCTGAGGAAGTCGCTGAGCTTCGACATGTCTGCTTCGATTCCGGGTTTTGCGGGGCCGAAGTAGTAGACGAAGCGCGCCGCCACCGCAAACGGCCGCTCAAGACGCGAGCGGCGCGGGCGGGATCGCCATGTCCGGCGTGAGGTCGGGACGCTCCTCGGAGACGTCGGGCATCGGCGCGACGCGCGCCTCGACGCACGGCGCGCTCAGGCGCTGCGCGAGGCCGAGCGCGGCGTCGGTCGCGATGCCGTACGCGAGGTGCGCGACGAGCCCGCGCGCGTGCGCCTGCCACGGATAGGCGCGCGGCGGTCCCGCCAGGCGCATCGCGGTGTTCAGCACCTCGTCGTTCACGACGAAGAGCGCGAGCCCGAGCGCCGCGCCCGCGAGCGGCGAGACACCACGACCGCCGCGCGCGAGCGCGTAGAGCGCGCCGGGCACGACGCCGAGCGCGTAGTGGACCCCGAGCGCGGGACGATCGAGCGCGTCGCCCGTCAGCGTCATCCCGCGCGCGGCGGCGACGCGCGTCACGACGTTGCGCGTGGGATCGAGCCCGCCGGGCCGTGCGTGCGCTTCTCGCTCGCGCTCGGCCTCGCCCTCGCGCTCGTAGAGCGCCGTCGAGACGCGATCCAACACCCAGACACCGATCGCGCCCGCGATCGCGCCCTTCAGGATCGCGCTCACCACGCTCGCCGGATCCCGCTCCATCGCCGACCTCCTCGCGGCCACGTGTCGAGCAAGACGCATGCGTGAACGGCGACGCGCGAGCTGTGACTTGCGTTCGGCGACCCACGTGTCGAGATGGGGAGTCCGCGCCGTGCCTCTCTCGCGTCGTCAGCCATGCTCGGTCGCACCCTTCGGCTCCGATGGGCTCTGCTCGCGCTCCTCGCGCGATGCGGCGACGAGCGCGCCGACGACGGCGCGCACGAGGGCTCGCGCGACGAGCGTGCCGATCGACGCCGCAGGCCGCGGCCGCGCATCCGGGCACCACCACGTCCCCGGTCGGACGCGAAGGGCACGCGCGAGCGCGACGTCGCTTGGCCTCGTGCCCGATCCGCCTCAGGATGGAGATCCACCGATGACGTCCTCTCCCATGACGATCGTCGTGATCGAAGATCACGCGGACTCGCTCGAGATGATCTGCGAGGTCCTCGAGCTCCGCGGCCTCGTCGCGCACGGGTTCTCGTCCGGGGCCGCTGCGTGGGCCGCGATCGCGCAGTCGGCGCCCGACGTCGTGATGACCGATCTGCGCATGGGGACGATGAGCGGGATCGAGCTCGCGAAGCTCGTGCGCAACGAGCCCTCGCTCGACGGAGTCGCGCTCGTCGCGCTCTCCGGTGACGTGCCGGAGCTGCAGCGACACCAGTCGGACGGGCTCTTCGACATGCTGCTCGCGAAGCCGGTCGATCTCGTCGAGCTCCCGCAGCGGCTCGAGGCGCTGCGCGGTCGTCGCGCCGCGCGCGTGGTGGATCGATGAGCGTTCTCGTCGTCGAGGACAACGACGACGTCCGCGAGCTGGTCGCGATGGTGCTCACCGACGCGGGCTTCGAGGTGCTCGAGGCATCCGACGGCGCGCGCGCGCTCGACGTGCTGCGCAATGCGCCGGTCCCGCCGTGCGTCGTGCTCCTCGACGTGATGATGCCGCGGATGGACGGCTACGGCGTCGTCGCGGCGCTGCGCGAGGAGCCGCGCCTCGCGCACGTGCCCGTGGTGTTCGTCACCGCCGACCAGCACGCGCGCGAGGTCGACGGCGTGCTCGAGGTCGTGCGCAAGCCGGTCGCGCCGGCCGCGCTGGTCGATCTCGCGTCGCGCTTCTGTCGCTGCTGATCACGCGATCGCTGCTGATCACGCGATCGCTGCTGATCACGCGATCGACGCGAGCAGCTCGAGCAGCGCGTCGAAGTCGATCGGCTTCGTGAGGACGTGCGCACAGCCCGCCTCGCGCGCGTGCTCGAGCTCGCTCGGGCGCGAGTACGCGGTGCACGCGACGATGCACGCGTGGCTCGTCGCGGGATCCTCGCGCAGCACGCGCGCGACCTCCCAACCCGACAGCACCGGCAGGCCTAAATCGAGCAGCACGACGCGCGGGCGCACGTCGCGCGCGAGCGCGATCGCCTCCTGGCCGTCGCTCGCCTCGACCGTGTGATAGCCGCGCGCCTCGAGCAGGGTGCGCAGCAAGGCGCGTGCGTCGGCGAAGTCGTCGACGATCAGCACCGTCGGCGGCGGCGTGCGGCTCACGGTGACTCCGCATCTGGGACCCCTCGCGACGGGGCGCAAGCGCGCGAGCGCACGACGCACCGCGTCACGAGATCCCGGCGGCGGCTCGGTGCGTTCGGTGCGATCGTGCTCGGTCGGAGGAGACGCGACGCAGTGGACGATGGAGCACGACGCGCCGTCGCGAGCTCGAGCCCGCCCGACCCCAGGGCGCGACGTGTGGTCAGGCTCGTCCTGCTCACCGTGTTCCTCGACATGATCGGGTTCGGGATCGTGATCCCGCTGCTGCCGCTCTACGTGCGCTCGATGGGCGGCGACGCGCAGACGGTGGGCACGCTGCTCGGCGCGTTCTCGCTCACGCAGCTGCTCGCGACGCCTGTGCTCGGGCGTCTCTCGGATCGCGTCGGACGGCGGCGGGTGATCGCGGTGAGCCTGCTCGGGAACGCGCTCTCGATGGTCGTGTTCGCGCTCGCGGCGTCGCGCGAGATGCTCCCGCTGCTCTTCGCGTCGCGCATCCTCGCGGGCGCGACCGCGGGCAACCTGAGCGCGTGCCAGGCGGCGGTCGCGGACGTCACGCCGGAGCGCGATCGAGCGCGCGCGATGGGCGTCGTCGGCGCAGGCATCGGGCTCGGCATGGTGCTCGGGCCGGTGCTCGGAGGCGTGCTCAGCGAGCACGGCGCGTGGGTGCCGCCGCTCGTCGCAGGCGCGCTCGCGGCGGTCGATCTCGCGCTGGTGCTCGTGCTGATGCCCGAGACGCACGTGCAGCGCGACGTGCCCGCATCGCACGAGGGAGTGCTCGCTCGAGCGCGCGCGTCGGTGGGGCGTCCCGGCGTGCCGCGCGTGCTCGCGCTCTACTTCCTCGTGTTCCTCGGGATGACGAACGTGCAGGTCGCGCTGCCGCTGCTCGTCGGCGCGCGCTTCTCGTGGGACGCGACCGACGTCGGGCACGTGTTCGCGCTGCTCGGGCTCGCGACGCTCGTGACGCAGCTCTTCTTGATCGGGCGGCTCTCGCGCGCGCTCGGTGACGCGCTCCTGCTCGCGCTCGGCGCGGCGTTGCTGGGCGGTGGGCTCGCGACGGTCGCGCTCGGCGCGATTCCCGTCGTGCTGCTCGCGGGCGTGCTCGCGATCGGGCTCGGGCTCGGGATGACGAACCCTGCGCTCGGCGCGCTCGCAGCGCGGCTCGCCCCGGCGGAGGCGCGCGGCGCGGTGCTCGGGCTCGCGCAGTCGAGCGGAGGTCTCGCGCGCACCGTGGGCCCGGTGTGGAGCGGGATGCTGTTCGCGCGGCTCGCGCCGTCCGCGCCGTTCCTCGCGGGCGCGATCGCGGCGGCGGTCGCGCTGGTGCTCGCGCTCGCGCTGCGGGCGCGCAGCGGCCCGTGAGCGGAACGCAGCGTTGCGCACGGCGGCGTTGTGATGCGTGCGCGCTCGGCGCAACCTGGAGCTCTCATGAGCGAGAGCCGTTCGACGCGACGTGACGTGCTGAAGGTGATCGCCGCCGCGAGCGCGGCGGCTGCGACGGGATGCGCCCCCGCGTCGGGCGGCGCGACGCATCGAGCGAGCCGCGGCGCGGCGCCGCGCGAGAGCGCGTTCGTGTCGGCGACGCCGCTCGGCGCGCTCTGGGAGACGCGCGATCCGTTCCTCTTCTGCGCGCACCACGACGATCGTTATCCCGCCGGCAACGAGCGGCTCGGGCCCGACGCGTCGCTCGCGGGGCACGACATCGGCAGCGACTTCGAGGGCGTCGACGGCTGGCGCATGTACCACGGTGACGTGGTGCCGGGGTTCCCCGAGCACCCGCACCGCGGGTTCGAGACGGTGACCGTCGTGCGCGAGGGGCTGCTCGATCACTCGGACTCGATGGGCGCCACCGCGCGCTACGGCGCGGGCGACGTGCAGTGGCTCACCGCGGGCCGCGGCATCGAGCACGCGGAGATGTTCCCGCTGCTCGAGCGCGAAGGGCCGAACCCGCTCGAGCTCTTCCAGATCTGGCTGAACCTGCCGAGCGCCGACAAGATGACGGCGCCGCATTTCTCGATGCTCTGGGGCGATCGCATCCCGCGGCACGTGGCGCGTGACGAGCAAGGACGCGAGACGCGCGTCACGGTCGTCGCAGGCACGCTCGGCAGCGCACGCCCGCCCTCGCCTCCGCCGAGCTCGTGGGCGTCACGCGAGGGATCCGACGTCGCGATCTGGACCATCGAGCTCGCGCCGCACGCGACGTGGACGCTGCCCGCCGCGCGACGCGGATCGAACCGCGACGCGTACTTCTTCGAGGGCAGCACGCTGCGGATCGACGATCGCGAGGTCGAGCGCGGCCACCGCATCGAGCTGCGCGCCGAGCTCGCGACGACGATCGAGAACGGCCCCGAGCGCAGCGAGCTGCTGCTCCTCCAAGGGCGTCCGATCGGCGAGCCGGTCGTGAAGTACGGCCCGTTCGTGATGAACACGCGCGACGAGATCCGACAAGCGATCGACGACTACCAGCGCACGCGCTTCGGTGGTTGGCCGTGGGGCCGTCGGGATCCCGTGCACGCGCGCGAGCAGGGCCGATTCGCGCGGCACGCCGACGGACGCGTCGAGCGCCCCGCGTGACGCCGTGCGCCTCGGCCGCGAGGCGCGATCGTGGCAGCAGACCCCTCGCGACGACGCACGCGCGCGAGCCCTCCGCGCGCTCGCAGGCGCGACGAGCCGCGGCACGCGCGTCGCAGTCCTCGGGCGCGCGCCGCGACACGACGTGCGGCGAGGGAGAGCGGAACGTCATGAAGAACTACTGGTGGGTGCTCGCGATCACGCTCGCGCTGCCGCTGCTCGCCGGCTGCGAGGATCGCCGGGGCACCGGCATGGGCATGGGCGAAGAGGAAGAAGAGGTCGAGGTCGAGAAGCCGAGCGGCGGCGTCGAGTACGAAGAGGACGTCGAGGAGTACGACGTCGAGCGGGAGCCCGGCGGCGGGCTCTGATCGACGACCTCTCGATCGATCCTCGATTGCGCAGCACGGGAGTCGAGCGTGCCAGTCCGATTGGCACGCTCGACTCTCGTGCTCGCGCGGCATCGACTGAATGCGTCACGCGCTCGCGGCATGGAACGAGCATCTTCGAGAGCATGCGCCCGAACGAAACGGACGAAGTCCCCGCTGCCGCGGCGTTCCATCCCGACGCGCGCACGAAGCAGCGATGTGCGGAGTACGAGGTCGCGCTCGCCGAGGCTCTACGCCTCGAGATGGAGCGCGACGCTTGCCTCGACGAGGCGCTGCTCCTCGAGGTCGCGCCGCACCCCGACGTCACGTCGGTGCTCGTCGTCGTCGTCGCGCCGGCGTCTCGGCACGTCCTGCTCCGCGATGCGCTCGAGCGCGCGCGCGAGCGCATGCAGCAGGTGATCGCGGCGCGCGTCGCGGGTGCGCCCCCCGAGCTGACGTTCGCCGTGATGCCGCCGGCCGACGTGAGCTCTTGATCGAGCGCACCTGGACGCACCCTGCAGCACGCGAGCCGTGTGACGACTCGCCGCGGGTGCGGCACGGATTCGCAACCGAGCGTGCGCGCGACTAGGATGCGGCGCATGGAACGGGACATCGAAACGCTCATCCGCAGCTTCACGCTCGATCTGCAGCGCCTCACTCGCTCGGCCGTGGTCGAGAGCGTCGCGAGCGCGCTCGGATCGAATGGCGTGCCCGCGCGTCGCGCGACCCTCGTCGCGCCGAAAGCCGGTGCGTCCTCCGCGAAGGGCGATCACGCGGTGCGGGTCCTCGAGCAGGTGCGCGCGACGCCGGGGATCCGCGTCGAGCAGCTCGCGGAGAAGCTCGCGCGTCCGAGCGCGGAGCTGAAGCCGGTCGTCGCGAAGCTCGTGGCGTCGGGCGAGCTGCGCAAGCAGGGCCAGCGTCGCGGCACGCGCTACTACGCGCGCTGACGCGGGTCACGCCTTCGGTCGCGTCCGGACGATCGCTTCTCCGGAGGTCGTCACCGCGCTGCGTCGCGCGCGCTTCTGCGCGTACATCGCTGCGTCGGCCTCCTGCACCATCGCTTCGAGATCCTTGCCGTCCCGTGCTCGCCACAGCGCCGAGCCGACGCTGAGCGAAACACGGAACGGGCGCTCCTCGCGCGCGTTGTGCGCGCGCACGAGCTCGCGCAGCCGGCGATCGAACGCGCCCGCGGCGTCCTCGTCGCGCACCATCGCCGCGACGACGAGCTCGTCGCCGCCGAGGCGCGCGACGACGTCGGTGTCTCGCGCGCACGCACGCAGCAGCGCGCCGGCATCGCGGATCACGTCGTCGCCGGCCTCGTGCCCGAGCTCGTCGTTGATCACCTTGAGCCCGTTCACGTCGCAGAAGACGAAGAGCACCGGGCGATCCTCGGCGCGGCCGCGCGCGAGCAGCGCGCCCGCGTGCTCGTGGAAGCCGCGGCGGTTGTAGAGCCCGGTGAGCTCGTCGCGGTGCATGAGCTCGACGAGCTGCGACGTCTCGCGCGAGCGGCTCGCCTCGAGCTCGACGCGCTCGGTCACGTCGCGGCTCACGGTGTGGAGCCGCTCGATCGCGCCCGACTCGTCCCGCGCGGGCTGGATACGCGTCTCGAACCAGCGCACCGATCCGTCCTTGCGCAGCATGCGGTGCAGGAGCGGCGGTGCATCGTCGCGCGCGAGCGCGTCGCGCAGCGCGGTGACGAGCGCGGCGCGATCGTCCTCGTGCACGAACGTCATCGCATCGCGCGAGACCAGCTCGTCGGGCGCGTAGCCGAGCAGCCGCGCCGCGGACGGGCTCGCGTACTCGATGTGGCCGTCGCGATCGTGGACGCGGACGAGATCGCTCGCGCCCTCCGCGATCATCCGGAACCACTGCTGGCCCTCGCGCGCCTTTCGCTCGGCGTGGGCGAGCGCGCGCGACGCGTCCTCGAGCGCGCGGAGCTCGCGCCGCACGAGCACGACGCCGTACCCGCCGATCGCGAGCGCGACGAGGACGAGCATCCCGTACGCGAGGAAGAGCTGATCGCGCGTCCGCTCGGCGCGCCGACGGAGCGACGCGACGGTCGCTTCCTGCGACGCGACGAGCTCGTGCACGAGGCCGCGCACGCGGTCCATGCGCCGTCGTCCTTCCCCCGTCGCCACCAACGCGCGCGCGCCGTCGACGTCGCGATCACGCATGCGCGACACGGTCTCGTCGGTGAACGCCGTGCGCGCGGCGATCGCGGACTCGAGCGCGATGCGCTCGGCGTCGAGCCCCTTCGCGTGCAGGAGGCCGCGAGCCGATCGAGCGTGAGCGGGAGCTGCTCGCGACGATGCTCGAGCGGCGCGAGGAACTCGGGGTTGCCGGTGAGCAGATAGCCGCGCTGCGCGGTCTCGCCGTCGACGAGGAGCTGCAGCGTCGTGCCGAGCGTCGCGCGCAGCTCGGCCGCGTCCGAGAGCTCGCCCACGACATCGTCCTGCTCGCGCGCGAGCACGTACGAGAGCGCCGCGAGCGCGAGCAACGAGCCGATGGTCGTCACGGTGATCACGAGCGCCTGACGAACCAGGCGAGCGCGCGCGCCGCGCGGATGCGTGTCGGTCCAGTCGTGCGTACTGCCGCTCACGATCTGGATGGTAGACGCTTCGCGTCGGACTTCACCAAGCGTCGACGATCCGGCGCCGTCCGTCGCGCGGCGGAGGCGGTGCGGCTCGCACGCCGCGGAGGATCCACGCGCGCGTCTCGGCAGGATCGATCACCGCGTCGAGCTCGAGCAGCGACGCCATGTTGATCGCGCTGCCGCGCCGCTGCGCCTCCGCGATCATCGCCTGCGCCGTCTGCTCGCGCTGCGTGGGATCTTCGATGGCGTCGAGCTGCTTGCGCATCCCGATGCGCACGGCGCCCTCGAGGTTCATCCCGCCGAACTCGCCGGTGGGCCACGACACCGTGAAGACCGATGCGTGGAAGTGCCCACCCGCCATCGCCTGCGCGCCGAGCCCGTAGCCGCGGCGCAGCACGACGGTGAAGTACGGCACCGAGAGGCTCGCGGCGGCGACGAACATGCGCGAGACGTGTCGCACCAGCGCGGTCTGCTCCGCCTGCGGGCCGACCATGAACCCCGGCGTGTCGACGAGCGACACGATCGGCAGCGAGAACGCGTCGCAGAGCTGGAAGAAGCGCGCGGCCTTGTCCGCCGCGTCGGCGTCGATCGCGCCGCCGAGGTGCCCGGTGTCGCTCGCGACGATGCCGAGCGGGATGCCCTCGATGCGCACGAGCGCGGTGACGAGGCTGCGCCCGAACTCGCGACGCAGCTCGAGCACCGAGCCCGTGTCCGCGATGGTCTCGACGATCGGCCGCACCTTGTAGCCGCGACGCCGGCTCGCGGGCATCGCGTCGCGGAGCGTCTCTTGGGGCGCGCACGGCCCGGGCGCGATCGGGCCCTGGAAGTACGAGAGGTACTTCTTCGCGACCGCGACCGCCTCGGCCTCGTCGCGCACCCGCACGTCGATCACGCCGTTCTTGGTCTGCACGTCGGCGGGGCCGATCTCCTCGGGCGCGAACTTCCCGAGACCGCCCGCTTCGATCATCACCGGGCCCGCCATGCCGACGTTGCTGTCGTCGGTCGCGACGATCACGTCGCAGCACCCGAGCAGCGCGGCGTTGCCCGCATAGCAGCGCCCCGAGACGATCCCGACGCGCGGCACGAGCCCCGACAACGACGCGAACGCGTGGAAGCTCGTCGTGTCGAGCGCCGCGACGGTGTGCGTGTCGGTGTCGTTGGGGCGCCCGCCGCCGCCCTCCGCGAAGAGCACGATCGGCACGCGGTGCTGCGCGGCGAGCGCGAGCATGCGATCGAGCTTGCGGTGCGACGCGAGGCCCTGCGTGCCCGCGAACACCGTGTAGTCGTAGGCGAGCACCATCGTGCGCGCGCGCGCTTCGCCGACGAGCGCGCCGTTCACGGTGCCGATGCCGCACACGATCCCGTCGGCGGGGCTCGCGCGCACGAGATCGTCGACGGTGCGCGTCGAACGCTGCGCTGCGAGCGCGAGCGCGCCGTACTCGACGAAGCTCCCCTCGTCGACGAGGTCCGCGACGTTCTCGCGCGCGGTGCGCTGCCCGGTCTTGCGCCGCTTCGCGACCGCGTCGGGGCGCGCCTCGTCGGTCGTCGCGTGGAGGCGCGCGCGCAGCTCCGCGAGCTCCGGTCGTTCGTCGCGCTCGCTCATCGAGAGACGCCGCGCTTCATGAGCTCGATCCGCGCGATCACGCCCTTGTGCACCTCGTCGGGGCCGTCGGCGAGGCGGAGGCTGCGCGCCTGCGCGAAGAACCCGGTGAGCGGCGTGTCGTCGGACATGCCCGCGCCGCCGTGGATCTGGATCGCGTCGTCGACGACCTTCTGCAGCACGTTCGGTGCGACCACCTTGATCGCCGAGATCTCCGTCATCGCGCCGAGCGCGCCGACCTGATCGAGCTTCCACGCGGCGTAGAGCGTGAGCAGGCGCGCTTGATCGATCGCGATGCGAGCCTCGGCGACGCGCTCGCGGTTGCCGCCGAGGTTGATCAGCGGCTTGCCGAACGCGGTGCGCGACGCGCCGCGCGTGATCATGAGCTCGAGCGCGCGCTCCGCCGCGCCGATGCAGCGCATGCAGTGGTGGATGCGCCCCGGGCCGAGCCTTCCCTGCGCGATCTCGAAGCCCATGCCGAGCCCCGCGATCACGTTCGCGCGCGGCACCCGCACGTTCGTGAAGTGCACCTCGCCGTGGCCGTGGGGCGCGTCGTACGCGCCGTAGACCGGGAGCATGCGCTTCACCTCGACGCCCGGCGTGTCGAGCGGGACGAGCACCATCGAGTGCTGGTGATGGCGATCCGCGCCCGCGTCGGGGGTGCGTGCCATGAAGATCGCGATCTTCGCGCGCGGATCGCCGATCCCGCTCGACCACCACTTCTTGCCGTTCAGCACGACCTCGTCGCCGTCGAGGATCGCGGTCGCCTGCATGTTCGTCGCGTCCGACGACGCGACGTCGGGCTCGGTCATGCAGAACACGGAGCGGATCTCACCGTCGAGCAGCGGGCGCAGCCAGCGCTGCTTCTGCTCGTCGCTGCCGTAGCGCCAGAGCACCTCCATGTTGCCGGTGTCGGGCGCACTGCAGTTGAAGACCTCAGGCGCGAGGAAGCTCTTGCCGGTCTCCTCGGCGACCGGCGCGTACTCGAGCGTGCTCAGGCCCGCGCCGAGCTGCGGGTCGGGCATGAAGAGGTTCCAGAGCCCTTCCTTCCGCGCCTTCGCCTTGAGCTCCTCGACGAGCGGATGGATCGTCCACGCGCGCCAGTTGCCGTCGGGGTTCGCGGCGCGCACCTCGCTCCAGTAGCGCGCCTCCACGGGCTGGACGTGCTCGGCGACGAAGCGCCGCACGCGATCGACGTACTCGACGGAACGAGGGCTCGGCGTGAAGTCCATGCGGGGATCCTGCGCGCGCGCGGTGGATGAAGGAACTGAAACGTGATCATATCGAATCATGAGCGCTGCTCATGGCTCGATCCGACGCCTCGATCTCAACCTGCTGCTCACGTTCGAGGCGATCGACGGCGAGCGGAACCTGACGCGCGCGGCGTCGCGCCTCTTCGTGAGCCAGTCCGCGGTGAGCCACGCGCTGGCGCGTTTGCGCGCGCAGCTCGGGGACGAGCTCTTCGTGCGTCACGGTCGCGGCGTCGTGCCCACCGAGGCGGCGGAGCGTCTCGCACCGGCGGTGCGCGAAGCGCTCGCGATCCTGCGCCACGCCCTCGAGCCGCACGACTTCGATCCCGCCCGCGATGTCGCGCGGGTCGCGCTCGCGGTGCACGACGAGCTCGAGCCCGCGGTGCTCCCCGCGCTCGCGGCGCGGGTCCGCGCGCACGCGCCCGACGCGACGATCGAGTGCGTGCGGCTCGATCGCGCGAGCATCGAGCAAGAGCTCGGATCGGGCAGGCTCGATCTCGTCGTCGACGTCGCCCGCGCAGCGGGCCCCGAGCTCCGGCACGCGCTCCTCGCGCGCGACAGCTTCTGCGTGGTGAGCCGGCGGCGGCGTGTGCTCGACGCGAAGAAGTACCTCGCCGCGCGGCACGTCACGGTCTCGTCGCGCCGCAGCGGATCGTCGATGGAGGATCTGCTGCTCGATCGGCTCGGGCACGAGCGTGTCGTGGTGGCGCGCTGCCAGCGCTACGAGGCGGCCTGTCGGATCGTCGCGGGGTCGGATCTGCTGCTCACCGCGCCGCGCCTGCACGCGCAGTCGATCGCGCGGCGGCTCGAGCTCGCGCTCCTGCCGGTCCCGTTGCCGCTGCCGCCGATCGAGCTGCACGTGTACTGGCACCGCCACGCGGACACCGATGCGCGCAACCGGTGGCTCCGCGCTCGGCTGCTCGAGGGCATCGAGCGCCCCACGTCCGCGCGTCGCCGCTGACCGCGACGCGCCCGACGGCGCGGTGCGTGCTGGCAATGCGTGAGCGATGGCTCGGATCTGCGCGGGCGTGGCATTCGCGACCGCCCTGCTGTGCGCGTGTCTCGCGTCGGCGCAGGTCGATGCGGCCGCACGCCCAGCCGTGGAGACCTCCGAGCCGGCGACGGTCGAGCGCGACGAGGACTCGCCGGAGCCGTTCACGATCGGCGGCTGGGTCGAGGCGTATTACGCGTTCAACTTCAACGAGCCGAGCAACGGAATCACCGATCTCCGCGGCTTCGACAATCGACACAACAGCTTCAATCTGTCGAACGTCGTCCTCGACGCGCAGTGGGATTGGGAAGGCGTCAATGGCCGGATCACGCTCCAATGGGGCTCGACGCCGGCGACGTATTATCTCTCGGAGACCACCGGGCCGAGCCTCGGCAGCGGCGTCGGCGCCCAGAGCATCGAGCTGTGGCAGTTCGTCCAGCAGGCGTTCGTCGGATATCGAATCCCCGTCGGGACGGGGCTGAACGTCCAGGCCGGGCTGTTTCTCCACCCGATCGGTGTGGAGTCGATGGCGGTCAAGGACGACTGGCTCTATTCGCGAACGAACCTGTTCTTCGGATATCCGTTCTATCACACGGGATTTCGGATCTCCTACGAGGTGATTCCCGGACTCGGCCTGAATCTCTGGCTCGTGAACGGTTGGAACACCGTGCTCGACGACAACGACGAGAAGACGGTGATCGCGCACGCGACGTTCGATCTCGGCGAGCGCTTCACCGGCGCGTTCTCGTACACGACGGGCGTCGAGCGCCCCGACGGAGCGCCCGAAGGGCGCGCGTGGCGACACACGTTCGATCTGAACGGCACGGTGGCGCTGACGGAGTGGCTCGCGCTCCAGGGCCAGGCCACCGGCGGATTCGAGCCCAACGCGTTCGGCACGAGCGGATATGCGGCGGGCATGCTCGCAGTGCGGGTGTCGGTGATCGAGTGGCTCTCGTTCGCGGCGCGCGGCGACTTCTTCTGGGAGCGCGTCGCGAGCGACGCGAGCGGGACGGCATCGCCGATCTTCTGGCCCGTCGAGTGGGTCTCGTCGGCGACGATCGGCGCGGACGTCCACCCGCACGATCACGTCTCGCTCCGACTCGAGTACCGACACGACGAGGCGGCGGGTGACGCGTATTTCGCGGGCGAGGTGATCGGCAACGGCACGACCGAGCCGTTCGTGCGGAACGCCGCGTCGCAGAACACGATCACCGTCGGCGCGACCGCGTGGTTCTGAGGCGAGCCCGCGTGGCATCCTCGACGCGAGGAGCGACATGGGCGAGTCGGCGAGCACCTTCTACGTCGCGACCGAGGACGGATCGGCGCTCGCTTCGGCGCTCTGCGCGCTGCTCGGCGACGAGCGCTACGCGAGCCAAGGCGGACGCACGCAGGTCGGATGGTGGCGCCGCGGCGCGCCGGGCTGGACCGTGATGGAGACCTCGCCGCCCGAGCTCCTGCTCGAGCGTGCGCTCGGCGCGCGAGAGCCGCGCATCGCGTCGCTCGCGCGCCGGCTCGGGCGCGACGTCGTGTACCTCGCGATCCACGACGGTACCCAGGTCCTCCTCGTCGAGGCGCGCGCCGACGGTCGATGGGCCGCGACCGGCGCGGGCGATCTCTCGGAGCGCGATCCTCAGGGCCTCGATCGCGAAGATCCGCGCGCCGGTCGCGACGGTGCGACGCCGCGCTTCGTGGTGCTCGACGTCGGCGACGATCTCCGCGCCGCGATCGCGAAAGGTCGCGGCGCGATCCGCGCGTTCGCGAAGCTGCTCGGTGGTGCGGGCGCGGACACGATCGCGATCGAGTGCTCGTCGGCGCGCAACGCGGGCGCGCGGGTGCGTCATGCGAAGTACGGCGAGGGCACGATCGTCGACGAGGTCGGCGGAGATCCGCCGAAGCTCGACGTTCGGTTCGACGACGGCCGCCGCACGGTGCTGCTCGCGCGCTTCGTCGAGCGCCTCACACCGTGACGACCGACTTCCCGCGCGCGTGACCTTCGCCCTGACGGCGCAGCGCCTCGGCCACGTCGCTCAGCGGATAACGCTGGTCGATCACCGGAGCGATCGTTCGTTCGTCGATGGAGCTTCGCAGCACGTCGAGATCCGCGGCGTTCGGGCTCGACGTCAACACCCGTGCTCGCCCGCTCGATCCGACCGACGCGAAGAGCGCTTTCAGCGACCACCCGAGTCGACCGACCGACGAGACGTAGGTGCCAGTCGGGCGCAGCGCACGGCGGCAGTCGGAGATCGACCGACTGCCCACCAGATCGAGGATCGCGTCGTATCGCGCCGCGGTGCGCGTGAAGTCCTCTCGCGCGTAGTCCACGACGTGATCGGCGCCGATCGAGCGCACCATCTCCGCATTGCGACCGCTGCACACGCCCGTGACCTCGGCGCCGAGCGACTTCGCGATCTGCACCGCGAACGTGCCCACTCCGCCCGACGCGCCGTTGATCAGCACCGCGTGGCCGGCGCGTACGCGCGCAGCGTCGCGCAGCCCCTGCAGCGCGGTCATCGCCGCGACCGGCACGGCCGCGGCCTCCTCGAACGACAGGGCCTTCGGCTTGATCGCGATCCGATCCTGGTGCGCACAGACGTGCTCGGCGTACGCGCTCCCGACCTCTCCGAACACCTCGTCGCCCGGACGGAACCGAGTGACGTTCTTGCCGACCGCCTCCACTTCGCCCGTGACGTCCATCCCCAGGACACGCTTCTTCGGGCGAAACAGCCCCGCGACCAGGCGCACCGGGTACGGCCGGCCGGTCAATAGGATCCAGTCCGCGGGATTCACCGACGACGCGCGCACGCGGATCAGCACTTCGTCGTCGCCCGGCGCCGGCCGCTCGATCTCGCGCAGCGCGATCACGTCGGGCGTTCCGTACTCGTCTCGCACGATGGCTCTCATCACGAGACGCAGCGTGGGAGTGCGCGGAGGGCGCGACCACTTGCGATTTCGTGCGCGCGCTGTGCAACGATGCACGGGTGGAGTGGGACGACCTCCGATACGTGCTCGCCATCGCGCGCGACGGAACGTTGAGCCGCGCCGCCGCGAGCCTCGGCGTGAGCCACACGACCGTCGCGCGACGCGTGCGCGCGATCGAGCAGACGCTCGGGGTGCGGCTCTTCGATCAGACGCCCGACGGATTCGTGGCGACCGCGGCGGGACGCGATGTCGCCGCGGTCGCGGAGCGCATGGAGAGCGACGTGCTCTCGCTCGAGGGCCGCGTGCTCGGCCGCGACGAGCGCCTCCAGGGCGCGCTTCGCGTCGCGACGATGGACATCCTCTTCCGCCGCTATCAGGGCGTGCTCGCGTCGTTCATGACGCGCTATCCGAGCGTCGAGCTGACGGTCGTGGTGAACGATCGCGAGGTCTCGCTCGCGCGCCGCGAGGCCGACGTCGCGCTGCGCATGACGAGCGCGCCGCCCGAGCACCTCGTCGGGCGCCGCATCGGACGCGTCGAGTTCGCGGTCTACGGCAGCAAGGCGCTCGTCGAGCACATGGGCCCCGACGCGGGATACGCGGAGTACCCGTGGATCCACTGGGACGAGCGCATGAACATGACGTGGCTCGACGCGTGGCTCGCGGCGCGTGCGCCCGGCGCCCGCATCGCGATGCGCGTCGACGCGAGCTCGATGGTGATGAGGCAGGCGATCGCCGCCGGGATCGGCGTGCACTTCCTCGCGACGTTCGATGGCGACTCCGATCCCGCGCTGCGCCGCATCGGCGCGATCGCGCCCGAATTCCAGCGCGACGTGTGGCTGCTGACGCTCCCCGATCTGCGCGGCACCAGCCGGGTGCGCGCGTTCCTGGATCACGTCGCGCGCGATCAGCCCGAGAGCACGTAGCGCCCGTTCGCGAGCACCTGGACGTCGTCGATCCAGACGCTCGCGCGACGCTGCAGGAGCTGCACGACGCGCGTGCCGTTCCACGACGCGCCGGTGAGCTCGGGCGCGCTGTAGCCGAGGATCATGTGGAAGCCGCGGAGCTTCACGTCCTGGCAGGACACGCCGATCGGCGCGACCACGCCGGTGTTGATCCCGAACGTGACCTGCCCGACGCGGCGGCCCTCCTGCCCGGCGTCGAGGTGCTCGAGCAGCGCGCGCGCCGCGTCGTCCGCACCCTCCGCGGCGACGAGGCGCCCCTTCGAGAAGCGCAGCTGCAGGCGCTGCGTCGCGACGCGACCGAGATCCGATCCGTCGGTGAGCCACACGCCGCCGTCCGGCACGAACACGCCCTCGACGTTCGCGGGCGACGTGATCACCTCGCCCGCCGGGAGGTTCGTCCAACCCGGTCCCTCGAGGATCCCGTGCTCGCAGTGCCAGCGATTCGCGGGATCGGTCTGCACGACGAGCGACGTGCCCGCGGGGCTGGTGACGCGGATCGTGCTCGACGGGCGCACGTGCGCGATCAGCTGTCGGCCGAGCTCGGACATCTCGCGAGGATCGGTGGTGAGCGACTGTCGGATCACTGCGTCGGTGAGGCCGATCAGGTGCGCGTGGCGGCGCTTGCCCTTCATCGTGACCATCGCGCGCCGCACGCCGATGTCGGCTTGGTACGACGCGAGGAACGCCGACGCGTCGCAGCGCGCGAGCGTCGGCGCGATGCGCGCTTCATCGCCCGGCTGTCCGGTCAGCTCGAACGTCTCGACCTTCGCGCCGACCGCGCGGGCGACCGCAGCGACGGCGCTCGCGAGCTCGGCGAGCTCGCGTCCGAACACGACCAGGAACGTCTCTCCGGCGGCGACGCGCAGACACTCGTTGACGGTGCGCTGCGCCGCGACGCCCACATCGGACGACGGGCTCTCGCCCTCGCTCTCACGGCTCAAGTGGGTTCGACCTCCACGCGCACGACGCATCGCTCGTCCGTGCGCAGCCCGCAGCGTAAACGTCCTCGGTCCGGGGTCCAAGCAGATGAATGCTCATCCCGACGGATGATCGGCGCCCAGCCACGCGCGGAGGATCGTTGCGTCGGCGCGCCACACGACGTCGAATCCCTCGTCGATCGCGGCGGCGAGAGCAGCGCGGAGCGCGGCGTCGTCGGGCACGTCCGCGTTCGACCCGGCACGTCGCGCGGCCTCGAGCCGCATCGCGATCAGCATCGGCGGCCAGCGCCGCATCTCGACCTGCGGTGAGCGGAGCGCGTCGATCAAGACCCGTGCATCGAGCGGTGCGCTCTCGAGCGCCTGCGCGACGCTGAGCGCGCGAAGCCGACCACGCGCCGGCGCAGAAACGAGGTACGCGATCGCCGACTCGGTCCCGAGCGCGCCGAGCGCGCCCGCTGCGACCCTGCGCACGTTGCCGTCCTCGGAAGTCTCGATGGCCTCGATCAGATCGCGCTCGGCGTCGACGCCCGCGATGCTGACCAAGCTGTGCGGCGCGTACGTCACTCCCGCGCGCATCAGCTCGAGCGCCTTCGCGTATCCCGCGGGGTGACGCAGATGGCCGAGCAGCGACGCGACGAGCCACGAGCTCGCCTCGCCGCGATCGTGCGCCTGCGCGAGCCACGTCGCCGCCGCCTCGTCGGGCTCGCACTCGTCGAGGGCGAGCGCGGCGGCCTTGTAGAGGATCGGGTCGGCGACGGCAGCGCGCACGATCGCGAGGGGATCGCGCATCGCACGAACACGCGCGATCCGGCCCAATCCTTCGCCCGTCATTCGCAGCCGATTCGCTCGTCGTCGATCGCGAGATCGTCGAAGTACGACGTGTACGGCGTGTCGGGTGTCTGGTAGTTCCGCCAGCCCAGCGCGATGCGCGAGAACGCGTCCATGCGCGCGCGGGTGTCCCCCGCGCCATGGTCGAACGCGATGTCGTCCACTTCGTCGCCGTCGATGAAGAATCGATAGCTCTGCGTCGTGCGATCGACGCGCCACTCCGCACAGTGCCAGTCGCCGTCGTACGTGCGGTGGTCGTAGCTCGAGCCCGCACAGCAGCTGTCGTCGGGCACGTTGTAGAGGAACTGATGCGCGCCGTCGTTGCGGATCACGGTGTCGACGACGCGGGCCTCGTCCGCGCCGAGCAGCGCGAGGAGCGTGTTGTGCACGACACCGCCGCTCGGCACGAACGCGGGCGTCTGCACTCGATAGAACACACGCCCCCAGTGCACGCCGCGCGCGTCCCCGAGCGACTCGATGCTGCGCTCGGCGCGACGCTGGCCGGAGATCGCGATCGACGATCGCAGCGCACGCGCGCCGGTGTGCACCGACTCCGACGTGACCTCGGGAACGCTGTCGCCCAACTGCCACCCTCCACCGACCGTCCAACCCTCGGGCAGCGAGCCCGGCGCGGCCGACTCGAAGTCTTCGCAGAAGAGGTAGTCGCGTCCCTCGCAGCCCACGCCGCCGCCGCCCGCGTCGGGCCGCGACGCGTCGACCATCGAGCCCGCGTCCTCGCGCGAGCCGGCGTCGGTCGGGGTCGCGGCGTCGGAGATCACGCCCGCGTCCACGCCGCCGCTGCTCACGTCACCGTTGCACCCCGCGACGACGCACCCGACCCCGAGCGGCACCACCCACCGTGCGCGCGACATCGCCCGAGGGTGCCACAGCGCGCGACGCGCGCGTCACGGCGAGAGGCGGTGCGCGAAGAACGAGAGGATCTCGTCGCGCGCCGCGACCGTCGGCTCGCCCGCGGCGTCGACCAGATGCGCGGTGACGACGCTGTGCGCGCAGCCGACCACCCGCGCGAAGAACGGGGGAGGATCGGGGCTCGCCGCGTCGGTCGGGAGCACGCGCGCGACGAATCGATCGCCGAGCGCGGTGCGGTACGCCGCGAAGCGCGCGGCGGTGCAGAAGCGATCACCTTCGAAGCGGTAGCCGAGGACCGTCAGGTCCTCGCGCTCCAGACGATCGCGCACCCCCGCGAGCTCGCCCGGCGCGATCTCGAGGCCCGACGGATCGTTCATCGGCAGCGAGGGCTGGCACAGCACCGGCGCGAGCATCGAGGGCTCGAGCATCATCGTGAGCGCGAAATTCCCCGTGAAGCACATGCCGATCGCGCCGACGCCCGGCCCACCACACTGCTCGTGCGCCAGTCGCGCGAGGGCGCGCAGCCAATGCGTCACCGGGCTCGACTCGTTCGCGGCGAGCGCGCGGAACTCCGCGCTCACACATGCGCGCTCGAGCACGGCGAGCCCCTGCTCGGCGTCCGGGTACGCGCCGTCGCGCCCGAAGAGCGACGGCATGTAGACGGTGAAGCCCGCGTCGCGGACCCACCGAGCGAAGCGCGCGACGTGAGGGCTGATCCCCGGCATCTCCGCCATGACGATCACGGCGGGCCCGGCGCCCGCGACGTACACGGTCTTCGTCGCGCCATCGAGGGTGATCGCGCGCCGCTCGAAGTCGTCCAGCGAGTCGTCGTGGGTCTCCATGCCGGGCATCGTGCTCGCGCGGCGCGCTCGCGCCCATTGGCAGGAACGACATCGTTCGGTCTACTCTTGCCATCGTGCCGAGCACGCTCGCCCAGCTCGTCTTCGACGGCATCCCCGACGGCCCGGTCGGCGTCGCGCTCGACATCGTGGGCACCGCGTCGCGCCTCGCGCGGGCCGGGCTCGTCGACGCGCCGTGCACCGTGCCGCGGCATCGGATCGTGTCGGTCGACGGCGCCGCGATCCGCACCGCGACGAAGCGGACGCTCGAGGTCGACGGAGCGCTCGCGCGCGCGCGGCTCGGCGCGGGTGACGTGCTCGTCGTGCCCGGGCTCGGGATGGCGACGCCGAAGCAGATCGCGGCCGCGCTCGAGCGACGAGACGTCGCGCGCGCCATCGAGCTCGTCGCGCGCGCCGCGGCGAGGGGGGCGACGATCGCGGCGTCGTGCTCCGCGACGTTCGTGCTCGCGGCGGCGGGTGTGCTCGACGGGCGCGAGGCGACGACGACGTGGTGGCTCGCCGGGACGTTCGCGCAGCGCTTTCCGCGCGTGACGCTCCGTCCGGATCGCATGGTCGTCGACGCGGACGGAGCGATCACCGCGGGCTCCGCGTTCGCGCACGCGGATCTGATGCTCGCGATCCTGGCGCGCACGACGAGCCCGTCGCTCGCGCACCTCGTCGCGAAGTATCTCGTGCTCGACGAGCGCGACTCGCAGGCGCGCTACACGGTGATGGAGCACCTGCGCGTGTCGGACCCCGTGGTGCTCGCGCTCGAGCGCTTCGTCGCGTCGAACGTCGGACGGCAGGTCACGCTCGACGAGATGGCGCGCGCGACCGCGACGTCCCCGCGCACCCTCGCGCGGAAGGTCGCTCGGGCGCTGGGCACGACGCCGCAGGGCTTCGCGCAGCGGCTCCGCATCGCGCGCGCGGTGCACCTGCTCGAGACCACGCAGCGGTCGGTCGAGGACGTCGCGGCGCGCGTCGGGTATGCGGACCCGGCGGCGTTCCGCCGCGTGTTCCGGCGCGAGACCGGCGAGACCCCACGCGCGCGGCGCGCGCGTGCGAGGCGCGATTCTTCGCACGATCGTTAGAACGGTTCGGCGCGCCGCGGGCACGCAGCGTCGCGAGCCCCGCTGAGGGCTCGGGAGGAGCCTCATGCCCACATCTCGCTCTGCGTTCGCCGTCGCCCTGATGATCCTCGCGACCACGGGCTGCCACACCTACTACGGCTGCGACGAGGACCACGACGACGACGATCGTCCGCCGGTCACTCGACGCGATGCCGGACCGCCCGACGCGCGCGTCGCCGACCCCGACGCAGGCGACGCCTCGTGCGTCGTCGACGGCGACTGTGCGCCGGGTCGGCGCTGCGACGAAGGCGTCTGCTCGCCGGCGGATCGATGCGAGTCGGACGGCGACTGCGATGCCGGGCTCGTGTGCGATCACCGCGGGACCTGCGTGCCCCCGAGCGGGTGCCGAGGCAATGCCGACTGCGACACCGGTGAGGTCTGCGTCGAGGGCGCCTGTCGTCCCGTCGACGACACCTGCGCGAACGATCTCGAGTGCGGGCCCGATCACGGCTGCATCGACAACGCCTGTCGCCCCCGCTGTGACGACGCCACCGACTGCGATGCTGGATTCGAGTGCTCGAGTGGGCTCTGCGTGCCTGCCGACGAGTGCGAGACGAGCGCCGAATGTCCCGACGGCGAGCACTGCGTCGACACGCGCTGCGTCGCGCCGTGCACCGACGACGCGGCGTGCGCGCCGGGTGAGATCTGCACCGCGGGGTGGTGTCGCCCCGATGTCTCGCCGCGTCCCTTCTGCACGAGCGACGCGGACTGCGCAGCCGGACATCCGTGCGTCGACGGCCTGTGCCGCACGACGTGCGAGTCGGGCACCGACGAGGAGTGCCAGCGCGCCGACGTGCACCTCGTGACGTGCGCGACGACGCGCACCGGGCTGCGCCTGTGCCTGACGCACCGCGAGGCGAGCCCCGAGTGCGTCACGCGCTCCGACTGCGACGCCGGCGAGGCGTGCGTCGACGCGACCTGTCGCTGATCGCGCTCGCGACTCAGCGTCCCGATTGTGCGAGCCGCGCGCGGGGTCGTCTCGCGTGGCGCCCTCGGCTCGTGGCGTTGGGCGCTGCGTGCTCGTGCTCATGTCGCGCGCGGTGCGGGGGAAGTTTCTTCTTGGACTGTGCTCGGTCGTGCTCGTGGGCTGCGTGCTCCCGCCGATCGAGCTCACGGGGCGCGCGTGCCCGTGCATCGACGGATGGATCTGCGACGTCGCACGGGATCGGTGCGTGCCGCGCGATTCGTTCGGCGATGGGGGCGTGACGAGCCCCGATCCATGCAACGCGCGCGACGACGACGGAGACGGTCGCGTCGACGAAGGCCCGAGCGCGTGCGGCACGCCACCCGCCGCGAGCGCGTCGTGCGTCGACGCGACCTGCGTCCTCGCGTGCGCCGAGGGCTTCGCGGACTGCAACGCGATCGTCGCCGACGGATGCGAAGCGTCGCTCGGCGACGTCGCGACGTGTGGTGCGTGCGAGCGCTGCCCGGATGCGCTCCCGCTCTGCGTGGACGACGGTGCCGGTCGGTTCCACTGCGTCGATCGATGCGAGTCCGATCGCACGGTGTGTGGGTCGAGCTGCGTCGATCTCGCGACCAGCGCGTCGCACTGCGGCGGCTGTGATCGCCCGTGCGAGCTGCGTCCCGGCGTCGCGAGCTCGTGCGTCGGTGGAGCGTGCGTCTATGCGTGCGCGCCCGACCTCGGCGACTGCGACGGCGACATGGAGAGCTGCGAGACCGACATCACGACGGTCGACGCGTGCGGCGCGTGCGGCGCCGCGTGCATCACCGATCACACCACCGTGCACTGCGCCGAGGGTGAGTGCGTGATCGACGCGTGCGAGAGCAGCTGGGGCGACTGCGATGACTCGAGGCGCAACGGCTGCGAGGCGAGCCTGCGGACGCTCGCGCACTGCGGCGCGTGTGACGCGGAGTGCGCGTTCGAGCACGCAGCCGCGTCGTGCGAGAGCGGCGCGTGCACGATGGGGGTGTGCGACGCGGGCTGGGCCGACTGCGACGGCCTCACCGACAACGGCTGCGAGTCCGACCTCTCGAGCACCGGGACGTGCGCGACGTGCGGCGAGGTCTGCGGTGCCGGCACGACCTGCGAGCGCGTGGGCTGCGCGGCGCCCGACGACGTGGTCGAGCTCGTCGCGGGCGACGACTTCGCGTGCGCGCGCCTCACCGACGGACGCGTGCTGTGCTGGGGCGCGGACGGCAGCGGTCAGCTCGGCAACGGCAGCGCGGGCGCGAGCGTGACCGCGGTCTCGGTCGCGGGGATCACCGACGCGATCGATCTCGCCGCGGGCGCGCACCACGCGTGTGCCGTGCGGCGCGGAGGACAGGTGCTGTGCTGGGGCGACAACGCGGCGCGACAGCTCGGCAACAACGGGCCGAGCACCGATCAGGCGGTGCCCGTCGCGGTACGCAACATCACGGACGCGGTGCAGGTCGTGGCGGGGGACGCCCACAGCTGCGCGCGACGCGCGGACGGTCGCGTCGCGTGCTGGGGCGCCAACGATCGCGGGCAGCTGGGCAACGGCTCGATCGGAGGCGGTGCCGCGCCGGGCAACGTGGACGGCGTCACCGACGCGCGCGATCTCGACGCGGGCGATGCGCACACGTGCGCGGTGCGCCGGAGCGGCGGCGTGGCGTGCTGGGGCGCCAACGCGCGCGGTCAGCTCGGCGACGGGACCACGATGCAGCGGATGTCCGCGGTCGACGCCGCGTCGATCGACGACGCGCGTGGGATCGCGCTCGGCGCGGAGCTCTCGTGCGCGCTGCGCGCGGACACGACCGTGTGGTGCTGGGGCGCGAACGCGAGCGGACAGCTCGGCGACGGACGCACCGCCGACCGCAGCACGCCGGTGCTCGTCGTGGGCGTCCCGAGCGCGCGCGCGATCGCGTGCGGCGATCAGCACGCGTGCCTCGTCGACGTGGAAGGCGCGGTGACGTGCTGGGGCGCGAACGGGAGCGGCCAGCTCGGCGACGGCACCACGTCGTCGGGCGGCCCGCGCGCGGCCGGCGTGCTCGTGGACGCCGTCGCGATCGCAGCGGGCGCGTCGCACACCTGCGCGGTGCGCGGCGAGGGCTCGGCGAAGTGCTGGGGCGGCGGCGCGGACGGGCGCCTCGGCGACGGCGGGTCGATCGATCAGCCGCTCCCGGTCGCGGTGCTCGGTCTGCCCTGAGCGCCGCTCACGGCGTGGTCGGCGTCGGGGCGACGGGCGCGCGGCGCGGCGGGCGCGGCGCGAGCTGCAGCAACAGTCGCTGGCTCTCGTCGGGCACCAGCGTCTGCGTGATCGTCGTGTGACCGCGCAGCTCGAGCGCGAGCTCGATCGGCGTGGTGCCGCGCGGCAGCTCGATCGCGAGCGGCGTCACACCGCGCGCCTCGCCCGCGATGCGCACCGTCGCGCCCGAGGGCGTCGACTCGATGCGGACGCGGATCGTCGCGGGCACCGGCGGCTCGACGATCGGCGCGGGGCTCGGCACCGGCGGCGGCGCGCTCGACTCGATCGGCGCAGCGTCGGTGCGTGGTGCCGGCGGTGGGATCGCGGCGCGCATCAGCACCGAGAGCGCGAGACCTGCGAGCGCGACGCCGGCGCCCGCACCGAGCGCGAACGCGAGCGCCCGCGTTCCGTGGCGGGGCTCGGGCGCACGCTCCTCGACCGCGACGTCGAGCTCGAGCGGCACGCTCGGCGGATCGAGGCGCGGTGGCGGCTCGGAGATCGGCGCCGGTTTGCGATCGACCTTCTCGGGCCCCGGCCGGCGCGCGCGACGCAGGAGCGCGTCGACCTCGGCGAGCCGCGGCGCGAGCACCTGCTTCGTCAGCCGCGACAACGTCTCGCGTGGATCGAGGCGAGGATCGAGCGCCGGGAGCTGCTCGCGCAGCGCTGCGCGCATCTCGCCCGCCGTGGCGAACCGATCGCCGCGATCGCGCGCCAGCGCGCGCATGCAGATCTCGTCGAGCGCCGGCGGGATCCCGCGCGCCTGCGCCAGCGCCGAAGGGCGCGGGACGGGATCGGAGAGGATCGCCATCAACATGTCTCGATCGCTCGTGCGCGCGAAGAGACGCTTTCCCGTGAGGAGCTCGTGGAGCACCACGCCGGCCGCGAACACGTCGGTGCGCCGGTCGAGCGGCTCTCCGCTGAACTGCTCGGGCGCCATGTACGCGAACTTGCCCTTCACGACGCCGCTCTTGGTGCGCGCGACGCGATCGGCGAAGCGCGCGATGCCGAAGTCGATGAGCTTCACCTCGCCGTCGAACGTGACGAACACGTTCTGCGGCGAGACGTCGCGATGGATCACGTGCAGCGGCGCGCCGTCGTCGTCGACGAGCTCGTGCGCGGCGTGCAGCCCGGCACACACGTCCGCGGCGACGTGCACGGCGAGCGCGAGGTCGATCTCGCTGCGGTGCGCGCGCACGGCGCGCATCAGGGCGAGCAGGTTGTCGCCGCGCAGGTGCTCCATCACGAGGTAGAGCTCGTCGCCCTCGCACGCGAGCTCCTGCACGGCCACGACGTTCGGATGACGAAGGCCGAGCATGATGCGCGCTTCGTCGAGCAACGCATCGCGGAGCTCGGGCTCCGAGACGAGGTCGGGCCGCATGCGCTTGAGCACCACGAGGCGCTCGAGGCCCGCGACCCCGGCGCGGCGCGCGAGCAGGATCTCGGACATCCCACCCGCGGCCAGCCGCGCGAGCACGCGATAGGGACCGACTTCATCGAGGAGGCCCGTCGTCGGAAGCGCGAGGCTCGGCACGGGGCGGGACATAGACGGTCCACGTCCCGCACCAAGCTCCTCGATCGGGCCCTCCTGGAAGGGCGCTCACGTGCCTGCGGCGACGCGCCTCACGCGACGACTCGTGCTCACGATCGTCGTCACCGCCGAGGGAGCGCCTATGGTCCGCAGAGGGAGAAATCTCCGGAGGAAAGGAGCGAACGATGGCGCGACCGACCGAGATCGCCGGCCAGGCGATGGGCAAGCTCAAGGGCGCGAAGCAGGCGCTCACGGGCGGAGCGGGGATCTTCGAGCGGCTCTCGACGGAGCACGGCGAGATCTCGACGCTGATCCGCCGCGTGGCGGCCACGACGGACGACTCGAACGTGCGGAAGGAGCTCTTCGAGCGCATCCGCACCGAGCTCGCGGCGCACGCGCGGGCCGAGGAGAAGGAGGTCTATTCGACGTTCCGCGCGATCGGCGACATCGGCGGCAAGATGGACGACTCCGCCGACGAGCATCATCGGATCGAGCGCTATCTCGAGCAGCTCGACGCGATGCCGATCACCGACGACCGGTGGATCGAGGTCTTCCGCGAGATGATGATGCTCGTGCAGCACCACGTGATCGAGGAGGAGCAGCAGATCTTCCCCGCCGCGAAGAAGGCGCTCACGAAGGAGCAGTCCTTCGCGCTCGAGGCGCGTTATCTGGAGTCGAAGTCGAAGGAGCTCGACTCGTTCACGTGATCGCCGGAGGCCGCCGAGCGAGCGCCTGCTCGCTCGGCGGTCGTCTGTTCGTCACTCGACGTCGGGCGCTCGCCACGCGCGATCGCGACGGAGCGTGCGTGCCGCCGTCGTCGCGGCGCGGCCCAGGACTCCGGCGTACGTCGGGAACGAGAACGGCACTCGCGCGAGCTCGTCGACGGTCATCCCTGCGCTGATCGCGATCGCCGCGAGCTGCACGATGTCGACCGCGCGGTCGCCGACCACGTGGCAGCCCACCACGCGCGACGTGGTGCGGTCGACGATCAGCTTGCAGAACCCGGAGGTCCGTCCGTCGATGATCGCGCGCGTGCCCGCGTCCAGTCGGATCACCGTGACGAGCGCGTCGAGCTCCGCGCGTGCCTGTGCCTCGCCGAGGCCGACCTGCGCGTACTCGGGATCCGTGAAGCTGCCGATCGGGCTCACGTGCTCGGTGCGCGGCAGGACCGCGCCGCGCACGGCGTTCGTGCCCGCGACGTAGCCCTCCTCGAGCGCCTGCGGCACGAGCATCAGGTGACCAGTGACGTCGCCGGCCGCGAAGACGTGCGGCGCGCTGGTGCGGAGGTAGTCGTCGACACGCACGCGGCCGCGCTCGTCGGCGGCGACGCCCGCGACGTCGAGGCCGAGCTCCGCGGTGTTGGCGACCCATCCGATCGCGACCACGGCGAGCGCCGCCTCCGCGGTCGATCGATCGCCGTCTCTCGACACGATCATCCGCAGGCCGCTCGCGGTCTTCTCGAACGACTCGATGACTCCGAAGTCGGTGCGCACCGTGATCCCCGCGGCGCGGAACGCGTCGGTCACCTCGGCCGCGACGTCTTCGTCCTCCGTCGGCAAGATGCGCGCGCCTGCCTGGAACAGCTGCACGTGCGTGCCGAACGCGTGGAAGATCGACGCGACCTGCACGCCGGTCGCGCCTGCCCCGATCACCAACATCGAAGGCGGCACGGACGTCAGCGCCCACGCGTCGCTGTGCGTGCTCGTCAGCTCGACGCCCGGCACCGAGAGACGTCGGTTCGTGCCGCCCGTGCACAGCACGATCGACTCCGCGTCGAGACGGAGCCCGTTCGCGGTCTCGATCGTGTGCGGCGCGACGAAGCGCGCGGCGCCGGCGTTCTCGTGGATCACGACGCCCGCGGACTCGCACTGCCCGCGCAGCGCGGACTCTCGGCCCACGTGATCGACGACCTCGCGCACGCGCGCGAGGAGACGCGGATAGTCGACGACGGGCTCGCCCGCGCAGATGCCGTATCGGTCCAGCTGGCGTGCCTCTCGGACGAGCCGCGCCGCGTGCGCGAGCGTGCGCACCGGGACGGGCCCGTCGTTCGCGGCCATCCCGCCGAACCGATCACGCGCGACGAGCGCCGTGCGCGCTCCGAGATCCGCCGCACGCAGCGCAGCGACCGCGCCCGCGGGCCCGGCCCCGATCACGACGACGTCGAAGGCGCTCGGCATCTCGGCCTCGAATCGCTCAGGGCAGCTCCGACAACCAGCGCAACGCGCGAAGGCTCGGCATGAAGCAGTACTCCCCACCTCGCGTGACGACGAAGCGCGGCAGTCCGTCGAGCCGTCGAGGAATCGGCCTGCGCGGGATCGAGAACCGACCCTGGCCGTCTGCCGAGCCCGCAATCGGATCACGCGCGTCTCCGAGGCCGATGAACTCGCCTCCGTTGACCCACTCCGACTGCACGAACTCGAATTGCCGTCCCAGATGCGCGCCGACGAACGCGAAGACGAGCCCGCGATCTGCGCCGTCGTCCTCCAGCATGCCTTCGGGGAGCAGCGGCCCGTACGCGGTGCCACGACGGATCATCCGATGGAGTCGGGCGACACCCGCCACCTCCGAGTCGCGCGGATTGCAGCGTCGGATGTGGCTCCCGATCGGCGTGTGATATCCGGTCGGATCGTCAGCGCGGTAGTCGAAGGCGTTGTTGCGCGCTCGATCGGCGCCGAGCTCGGGATCGTCGTGGAGCGGACAGCGCGCGAGCGGGGCGCCGCTGCGCCAGCGTCCCATCATCTTCGCGGCGAGCAGCTCCTCGTCCGCGGGGCTCGTCGCGCGCTCGCGCAGATATCGACGGAACGCGGCGACTCTCTGGTGCAGCTTGCGGAACACGACGTACGTGCCGTTGCGACCGAGCACGTCCGGCTGGGGCATCGGCGGGAATCCACCGAGCTCGTCGCGATATCCGAGCACGAGCTCTCCGGCCTTCAGCGGCACTTCCGCGGGATTCGTGCCCGGGACTCCACTGCCCTCGATGGCGGGATGACTGATGCCGTCGCGGAACCCGAAAGGCTCTCTCTCGGTCGGCAGAGCGTGGCAGTCCTGCTGCCAGATCGCCTCGACGCCGGGGAGCCCGCGCAACGACTCGCGCGCACGCCCGAGCGCGGTCTCGAGCAGTCCGCGATCGGGCGCGAGCGCGACCAGCACCACGTGCACGTCGGACGTCCCGAGCGGTTTCTCCCAGTGCTCCGGCGCGCTCTCGCCGGTGTCGCCCAGCGCGGAAGCGCGGCTCGCCATGCCCTGTCGGAGCTCCCACGCGAAGCTGTCGAGCGACTGCTGCGGCACGCCCAGCGCCGTGAGCCCGTGGAACGTCAGGAGCGCGTTGAGCCAGGTGTCTCCGAGCGGGCTCGCGGGGTGCGCGGCCGATGCGACTGCCACGCTCAGGCGACGCATCAGCTCCTTGCCGGCGCTGCGATCGTGGATCTTCAGGAGGATGTACGTCGCGGCGTACGGCGTGGGCCGAGGGCGCAGCGCGCCACTCTGGATGTCGTCGAGCTCGAGCGACACGTCCGCTCCCATCACGCACGCACCGACGCCGTCGCGAGGTTCCGCCAGAAGCGCTCCAAGCTCTCGTCGCCGCCGAACAACGTGCTGAAGATCGTCGAGTCCGCGACGAGCACGTCACCCGCGCGCTCTCCGCCCGGCGGGAGCCACACGAGCGCGTTGAACGTGGTGTTCCCGGCTGCGGTGAACGGGTGCGGCTTCGACGTGTCGATCGGCTGTCGCGCGAGCACGCGCGCGGAGCTCGCAGGATCGGTGACCGCGTAATGCGGAAGGTGCATGTGGAAGTTGAAGTTGGTGACGCCCGCGAGCCAACCACGAGCGTCGAGATCCCGCGCGACGTCGAGCGGCGCGATCCGCTGGGTCCCGCGCTGCACGGCGGGGCGCAGCCCGAACCGGTTCTCGATCGGGATCCCGAGACCGCGCATCAGAGAGCGCGTGTAGAGCCCGAAGCGCTGCTGTCGCGGCACCAGCGCGTCGCCGTGGTGCGCGTACTCCATCGCTCGCTCCTCGAGATCCTGCGACCCACCCACGTCGTGGTGCGGACCGATCACGAGGCACGTGCCCTCTCGCGCGAGGAACGCGCGCACGGACTCGATCTCCTCCGCGGACGCCTCCTGTCCCGTCACGACGTGGTCGAGCCCGAACACGAGCAGCGTGTCGACGTCGGCGAGCACGCGCTCGTCGAGCGGCAGTCGGAATCCCGCCTGATCGACGCGCTGGAACACCGGCACTCGATGTCCCGTCGTCTGCTCGATCACGTTCTGGAATCGCACCCACGCCCAGAAGAAGAGCTCGAGCGATCCTGCGATCCCCTGCTGGAACATCCCGGGATCGGCGAACCGCGGAGTCTCGTACTGCGGCCAGAGCACACGACGGACTTCGGTCATCGTCGAGAACCGATTGTCCATCTGAGTGACGTCGCGATTGGCCTCGCCGGGATAGCTCCACGCGATGTAGACGCTCACGCGCCGCCGGCCCGCGACGTACTTCCGGGGCGAATGACTCTGGTTGTACGTGCGCGCGGGCTCCGACACGGCCGTGCTCACTGCATCTGCTCGAGCATCCGCGAGAATGCGCTCTTCAGCTCGAGCGCCTTCTTGATCTCGTCGGTGCTGACGTACGGATACTCGCCGTACTCGAGGAAGCTCGGACACTGGTGCGCGCGGACGAATCGCACGAACGCGTCGGGGTTCGTCTTCCAGTCCTCGGGGAAGTCCTCGAGGTTCTCGAACACCGTGTCGACGCCGGCCTTCTTGAAGAGCGCGACCGCGTCCTCGGTGTACTTGTCGAAGTCGGTGTCGAAGATGCCCTGGTACATGAACCGAGTGTCGTCGTCGAAGAGCACCCAGCGCAGGTAGTGCAGCTTCAGCGGCGCGAGCAGGCTCGGATCGCTCTCCAGCGCCTTCGCGAGCTTGGCCCCGTAGCCGCGGATCGCGTCGGCGCGCCCCGGCTTCACGCGCGCGATGATCGTGAATCCGTAGTTCGCCGGAGTCTTGGGCCAGATCGGGCCGTACTTGCCCTTCTCCCACGACTCGTCGCTCTTCGGGATCGCCATCGCTGCCGGCTGCATCGGAGTCTTCCTTTGCTGGTCCCGTGGACCGGTGGGTGACTCCGACGCTAGCTGTGCCCGTCCCGAGGCGGCGCAAGTAGCGGTCTGTCTACATCCCCATCGGGCCGGGCTCGTGCGCGACGGTGAGCGACTCGCCGACGCCCGGCGGCGCGATGCGCCTCAGCGCTCCGTCGCGCCAGACGATCAGACACACACGCTCGTCGTCGAGCGAGCGATCGAGCTCGACCTCGAAGCTCGCCGGGCCCTCGGGATCCATCTCGAGCACGCGAATCGTCATCTCCTCGGCCACGACGGTGTCGCCCTCGCGCAGCGGATGCTCGTGGCTGCGGAAGACCTGCTCGAAGATGTTCTCGCCGCGCGGGCGCACCGCGGACGCGACCGTCATCGTGCGCTCGCCCGTTCGCTCGACCTGGAGATCGTGGGGCGCGGACGCGAGCACGCGGAAGCGCGCGTCGGGGCCGACCGCCTGCGGCGAGTAGTACGCGATGCTCGGCGCGGCGTAGACCGAGAGCACGGCGTCGGCGCCGTTGATCAGATAGACGAGGCCCGAGCTCGTGCAGCCGCCCGACTCGCCCTCGGTCGCGAGCCTGCGCTCGGCCTCTGCCACCGCGGCGAACGCGAAGGGAACGGTCAGCCGCACGAGCGACCCGAGCCCGACGTGCGCGATCGCGATCGCGATCGCGAGCCCTGCGAGCGCGTGACGCGCCGCACCTCGCCGCTCGCGCGACGCGCGCCATGCGACGGTGATCGCCGAGCCGACCATCGCCGACGCGCCGAAGAGGCCCATCGGCAACATACGCGGCCCGATCAGGCCCGCGACCATCGGCACCAGCGACGTCACGCACGCGACGAAGAGCCAGCGCAGGCGCCGGTATCCGTCGGCATCGCCGCTCCGCCGCACCACCGCGAGCAGCCCGAAGCTGCCGGCGATCGAGACCAGGCCCCACGTCACGAGGATCACGCGCGACGTCGGATCGGTGGAGTAGGCGAAGGTCGAGACCGCACCGATCGCCTCGGCGAGCAGCGCGGGCACCCGCGCCGACGCGACCAGCGCGAACGAGAGCGGCTCGCGGAACGGCGAGGTGTACGTGCCGCTGTGGTGCGCGCCGTAGCCTGCGAGCACGTAGAACGCGACGTACGCCCCGCACACCACGAGCGTCGGCAGCGCGGCGCGCGCGCGATCGCGCGGCGAGCCGGTCGCGACCATCGCTTCGTAGGTGAGCACGTAGATCGCGGCGGCGAGCCCGGTCTCGCTCGCGAGCAGGGAGAGCGCGAGCGCGAACGGTGCGCCGATCGCCGCGACGGGGCGGCGATCCTCGCGCCATCGCAGGTGGAGGACGAGCGCGAGCCCGCCGAGCGCGGCCGAGACCATCGTGTGGCGCGATGCAGGCCACGCGAGCGTCATCACGTGCGCGCCCGCGACCGCGTAGACGAGCGACGCGATCACCGCGGTGCGTGCGTCGAGGCAGCGGCGCATCAGCGCGGCCGCGGTGGCGAAGAGCAGCACGCCCCAGAGGAGCGAGTGCAGGTGCGAGGGGAACGCCGCGCGCCCGAAGAGCGCGTGATCGATCGCGAGCAGCGCGCTCGAGAGCGGTCGGAAGAAGCGCAGCGTGAGCTGGGGATCGGTCCACCAGTGCAGCCAGCCGCGCGCGATCATCTCGCGGTTCGAGGCCTCGCCGTGGGTGAACTCGTAGAGCCCCAGCGGGTCGTCGGGGAGATCGAACATGCCCTCGAGCACGAGCTGGTGGACCAGATCGTCGTGCAGCGGACCCACGAAGAGGTTCGGGATCGACAGCAGCGCCCCGAGGGCGACGACGGTCGCGAGGGCGCGCTTCGAGGCGCGCGGAGGACTTCGGTCGGCCACGCGGCCGCGGAGAATACTCGCTGTGGGAAGCCCCCACGACACGCGCTGCCGTGCCCGCCATCGTCCAGCGACGCTTCACGGCTCGTTCGTGGATCGACGTCTACTGCGCGGCGCGCGGCGGCGGCAGGCTGTCGCTCATGGACATGCCGAAGCGAACGTTGGGAACGAGCGGGCTCGAGGTGTCGGCGATCGGCCTCGGGTGCATGGGGATGAGCTGGGGCTACGGCGCGCCCGGCGATCGCGCCGAGATGATCGCGCTGCTGCGAAGGGCGGTGGAGCTCGGCGTCACGTTCTTCGACACGGCCGAGGTGTATGGCCCGCTGACGAACGAGGAGCTCGTCGGCGAGGCGCTCGCGCCGTTCCGCGATCGTGTGGTGATCGCGACGAAGTTCGGGTTCGCGCCGCGCGCGCCCGGCGAAGCGAGGTGGTCGGAGCTCGACAGCCGCCCCGAGCACATCCGCGAGGTCGTCGAGGGCTCGCTGCGAAGACTGAAGGTCGACGTGATCGATCTCTACTACCAGCACCGCGTCGATCCGAGCGTGCCGATCGAAGACGTCGCGGGCGCGGTGAAGACGCTGATCGAGCAGGGCAAGGTGAAGCACTTCGGCCTGTCCGAGGCCGGCGCGCAGACGATCCGGCGCGCGCACGCGGTGCAGCCGGTCGCGGCCGTGCAGAGCGAGCACTCGCTCTGGCACCGTCGGCCCGAGCAGAACGTGCTGCCGACGCTCGAGGAGCTCGGGATCGGGTTCGTCCCGTTCAGCCCGCTGGGGAAGGGGTTCCTCACCGGCGCGATGAGCACGGAGACGCGCTTCGCGACGAACGACTTCCGGAGCCAGCTCCCGCGCTTCGCGCCCGACGCGATGGAGGCGAACCAGGCGTTCGTGGATCTGCTCTCGCGCGTCGCGCGCGAGAAGGAAGCGACGTCGGCGCAGATCGCGCTCGCGTGGCTGCTCGCGAAGAAGCCGTGGATCGTGCCGATCCCCGGCACGACGAAGCGCGCGCGGCTCGAGGAGAACGTGGGCGCGGCGAGCATCGCGCTGACGCCCGACGACGTCGCGCGGATCGAGCGCGCTGCGTCGCGCATCGAGGTGCAGGGCGCGCGTTATCCCGAAACGCTCGAGCGCATGACCGGGCGCTGATCACCGCGCCGCGGGATCACGTGCTCGCGCGTGCACGCGCGGTCTCCTTCGCGACCTCGACGAACGCGCGCAGCGCCGGAGAGCTCTGCGCGCGGCTCGGGTAGTAGAGGAAGAAGCCCGGGACCGTCGGCGAGTACGCCTCGAGCACGCGCTGCAGCCGCCCTTCGCGCAGCGCCTCGCCGACCGCCGGCTCGGCGACGTACGCGAGGCCGAAGCCTCGCTCGGCGAGCGTCGACGTGAGCGCGGCGTCGTTGCTCACGACGACGCCGCCGCGCACCGCGACGCGCCAGTGCTTCTTGCCGCGCTCGAGCTCCCACGCGTAGAGCGTGTCCGTCGTGGACGAGCGGAACGTGATGCACTCGTGCTGCAGGAGATCCTCGGGGCGCTGCGGCGTGCCGTGCTGCGCGAGGTACCCGGGCGCACCGACGACCACGAAGCGGAACGCGCCCGTGAGCCGCACCTGCACCATGTCGCGCTCGATCGACTCGGTGAGCCGCACGCCCGCGTCGTATCCGTCCGCGACGATGTCGACGAAGCGATCCTCGACCGTGATCTCGACGTCGATGCGGGGGTGGCGCGCGCGGAACGTCGTGAGCAGGGGCGCGACGACGTAGGGCACGGCGGAGCGCGGGACGCTCAGTCGCACGCGCCCGGTCGTCTCGCCGGGCTGTTTCGTGAGATCGGCGAGCGCGGCGACGGCCTGCGTCAGCGCGGGCTCTGCGCTCTCGACGAGACGGCGTCCGGCGTCGGTGAGCGAGACGCTGCGCGTCGTGCGCGTCAGCAGCACGACGCGCAGCTCGTCCTCGAGCTGTCGAACGGCCTGGCTCACGGCGGAGCGCGAGACGCCCAGCTCGCGTGCCGCATCCGCGAAGCTGCGCCGGCGCGCGACGACCAGGAACACGTGGAGCTGCGGGAGGAGGCTCGCCTTCATGCGACGCGCGGAGCGTAGGCCACGCGCGCAGCGCGCACGACTCAGAACACCAGGATCGAATTCGCGATCTGCACGCCGAGCGTCGCCGCGCCCAGCGCCATGTGCCCGATCGCGAAGGCCTGGAGCGTGTCGAAGTCGTCGACCGGATCGGCCCAGCCGAAGCGCACCGCGTTCGAGACGAGGACGCCCGCGATCGCCTGCGCGACGACCATCCCGAGCACGACCCAGCGCGTCGTCTCGTAGACTCGCCAGTCCGAGTCGACCCGCGCGACACCGTCGAAGTCGATGAAGAACGACTTGAGCGTCGCGAAGATCACACCGCCCGCGGTGATGCCGGCGGCGACGGCGTGTTGCCACGGGACGTCCTCGCCGCAATTGTCGAGCACGGCAGTCCCCTGGGCACACCGCGTGTCGTCGTAGCTGTCGTGGAAGCCGTACTCGTCGGCGAATTGCACGGCGCCGATCCCGAGCGTCACGGCCATCGCGAGCGCGGTCGAGAGCACGATGCCGCGGGTCCACTGCATCTTCTCGGGCTGCAGCGGATCCTCGGGAGGCGCGAGCTCCGATGGCGTCGCGGCGACGACGACGCGCTCGCCGACGACCTCGAGATCCAGCGTGCTCGGCGGTCGGAGCGCGAAGCCCCAGATCGGAGTCGCGACGAGCAGCGCAGCGAGGCCGGGCATGCGCGGGTATCTGGCCGCGCGATCGCGCGGCCCAACGAGGCCGCGAGCCACGCGCGGCGCGCCACGCCCGCGAGCAGTGTCGTCAGTCGACGCCCTCGAGCTCGAAGAACGCGATCTGATCCGCGGGCACGCCGCCCACGCGCGAGAATCGTCCACCGAGCCACACGCCCGCG
Organism: Sandaracinus amylolyticus; assembly: GCF_000737325.1. NCBI lineage: Bacteria > Pseudomonadati > Myxococcota > Polyangiales > Sandaracinaceae > Sandaracinus > Sandaracinus amylolyticus. The sequence continues at coordinate 1,905,469 of NZ_CP011125.1, read as the reverse complement.
CCGGTGATCGCCGCGGAGTAGCCGAACTCACCGGAGCTGTCGTCGAAGGCGGCCCAGTGCTCGCCGTCCCACCCCGCGAGCTTCGCGGCGCGCGACAGATCGCCGTAGAGCGGGAGCTGTCCGACGAGGAGCAGCGTGTCGTCATGCGCGACCACGCGCGTGCGGCCGCCGCCGACGATGACGAAGTCGTTCGTGCCGAGGTCGTGCCACGTCGCTCCGTCGAAGCGCGCGACGAGCGGCGCCTCGTCGGGATCTCCGTCGAGGTACGACGCGACCACGATCTCGCCGCGCCAGATCGCGACGCCGCTCAGCGGGAGCGAGCGCAGGTCTCCGAGCGCGTGCCACGCACCGTCCTCGAAGATCGCGACGTGCGAGCCGACGCCCGTCACCTCGCCGAGCCGACCGACGACGATCACGCGGCCGTCGTCGGTGACCGCGACGTCCTCGAGCCAGCCGTCCACGCCGTCGCCGAGCGGCGCCCACGTCGTGCCGTCGAACACCGCGACGTTGCGCGCCGCGACACCGTCGATCGTGACGAAGCTGCCGGCGACGACGAGACGACCGTCGGGCATCGTCGCGAGCCCGAGGACCTCTCCGGCGCCGGGGTCGCGCCCCGAGGGCACCCTGCGCGCGACGCCGATCGCCTCGAGGCGATCACCGACGAGCCGACGAACGGTGTCGCCGAACGCCGTCTCGTAGAAGCCGCTCTCGGAGTACGGGAAGCCCGCGGCCCACACCTGTCCGTCGCGCCCGATCTCGAGGTGACGGACCTCGGCCTCGGCCTCGATCGCCGCCCACTCCTCGCCGGTCCAACGCGCTGCGAACGAGAGCGCGCGCCCGCTGCCGTCGCTCCGGAAGCCGCCGGCCACGTAGGGGCCGCAGCTGCCGCGCGCCGCGACCGCGTGCACCTCGCGATCGAGCCCCGACATGGGCCCGTCGTGTGCCGGCACCGGCGCCCACCGCGCGCCGTCCCACACCGCGATGCGTCGCGTCGACACGCCCTCGATGCGCGCGAAGCCACCGGTGACGACCATCCCGAGCGCGCTGCGCGCGACCGCGGAGAAGCGACCGACGCCGTAGCGGAAGCTGTCGCCGAGCCCCGCGTCGACGAGGTTCGCGCTCGGCACGTCGACCCACGCCTCGCCGGTCCACCGCGCGAGCCCGTGCACCTCGGGCGACGTCGCGGAGCCCGCGCGCGTGTAGTCGCCCGCGACCCAGATCGCGCCCTCTGCGTCGACGCCGACGCGCGCGATCACGCCCCAGTCCGCGCGATCCTCGGGCGCGTGACCGACGCCGCCGCCGAGCGGCTCCCACGCGCTGCCGCTCCATCGCGCGAGGCTGCCGAAGCCGTCCGCGAATCCGTCGAAGCGGAAGTTGCCGGCCATCACCAGCGCGCCGCTCGCGTCGTGGGCGAGCGTGACGATCGGCGGCGCGACGCGGAAGAGCCCCGCGAGCGCGACGATCGGGCGGGGCGCGAACGTCTCGGGCAGCGCGAGCTCGACGAGCGCGCCGGGCTCGCCGCACACCACGACGCTGCGCTCGATCGTGTCCATCCCGGCCGCGCACGCGCCGCTCTCGTGCGCGACGAGCGCGGTCGCAGGCACGGCGAGCGCGCGCGCTTGCTCCCAGCCGCTCGCGGTGCGCACCGCGAAGTGCTGCGCCTCGACTCCGTCGATCGCGAAGAAGTCACCGACCGCGTAGATGCGATCGCTCGTGTCGACCGCGAGCCCGAACACCGCGCCGCCCTCGATCGTCCCGACGAGCTCCCACGTGCCGCGCACGAAGCGGTGGATGCGCGCGCGCGTGAGGTCGCGCTCGGTCGCCGTCATCGTCGACCAGCGCGTCGGGTCGGGGCCTGTCGCGGCGTGCACGAGGCCGCTCGCCGACACGGTGAGCGCGGAGACCGGGCCGGGCAGGCCCTCGCCGAGCGTCTCCCACGTGCCGCTCGGCGCGAGCCGCGCGATGTGGCTCGCGGGCAGGCCGGACACGTGCACGAACGCGCCGCCGACGTAGAGCGATCCATCGGGACCCGTCGCGAGATCCCCGACGTGCTCGACGCCGGGCAGCACGAGCCCGGTGCGCCACGCGCCGGTCGCCGGCGTGATCGTCCCGACGCCGCTCGGCATGCAGACGTCGGGCACCGGCGCGCCCGCGTCCTGCATCGTGCTCGCGTCGAGCGGTGTGCTCGCGTCCGGCGTCGCCGCGTCGATCGGGACGGTCGATCCGTCGTCGTCGTCGCCGCACGCGGCGATGATCAGCGCGAACGTGAGGAGCACCGACGTTCTCTCGATGTGCATCGACTCTCTCCGGAGCAGTGGAGCCGCGCTCACTCGACGAGCGGCGCGACGGTGAGCCCGCCGAGGTGCGCGTACGACGTCCACGGCGCGTAGCCGTGCAGCGTCAGCGCGACGGGGTGATCGGCCTCGAGCTGGTGGACCGCGGCCGCGCGATCGAGGGCGATGTCGTGGAGCTCGAAGTCCGACACGCGCATCGGCGTGTCCTCGAGCGGCTCGCCGTCGAGCCAGACCGTCGTGCCCGCCGGCGCGACGACGCTCGCGTACGCCGACGTGTACGTGCCCGGCACCAAGAACACGTACTCGCGGCGCCACTGCGCGATCGGCGCCGCGAGCACCATCGCGGGATCGCCCTCGGCGCCCGGCGCCTCGAGATCGAAGCTCATCCCGACGACGAGCTGGGTCACGAGGAGCGGCGCGTCGGCGTCGATCACCAGGGGCGCGTCGTGCTCGACCAGCACGTGCTCCCCCGCGTCGAGCGTGATGGGCGCACGGATCGGCGGATCGAAGCGCACCTCGTTCGCGTCGGCGATCGAGAGCACGCGCGCGAAGCTCGGCGCGGGCTGCTCGTGCAGCGGACGGATCGTGCCGAGCACGTAACGCGCGCCGAGCGCGACGTCGGGCAGCAGCTGCTCCTCGAGGTGATCGCACGCGGGACGATCGAAGGGCACGTGCGCGCACCCGTGGCCCGAGAACACCGCGACGGGCGCGCTCGACTCGATCCGCGTGCCGGTGGGATCGAGCGAGGGCGCGTCGCACTGGCGACGCCGTCCCTGCGGCGCGCACTCCGCCGCGTCGCGCGGCGACGACGAGACGAGCTGCAGCACCGCGCCCTGCGCGAGCGTGAACGCGCGCGACGTGCCGGCCTCGAGGCGCCCGCCCTCCGGCGTGTCGAGCGGCGCCGACGCGTGCACCGTGACGGTCGTCTCGCCGGGCTCGGTCGCCGCGATCGCGAAGAGCCCGCGCCCCGGCACCACGGCGGCGTACGGCTCGCCCGCGATCGCCGGCTGCTCGAACGCGAGCGGCGCGTACGAGGCCACGTGGTACCGCGCGCCGAGCGCGTGCAGCGGCAGGAGCAGCGACGCGTCGTTGGTGAACGAGAAGCAGCCCGGACCGTCCTCGCACCGCGTGTTGTCGAGGCGGAAGTCGAGCGGGCTCCACTGCGTCGCGAGCACCGGCACGTCGGAGCGGATCCAGTACGCGCCGCGCGGCGCGATCACCGAGCGTCCGCCCTGCTCGCGCTGCTCGATCTGCGAGAGCTCGTCGATCCACGGCAGCACGAACGTCTCGGTCGTGCGCGCGGGCACGACGCGCGCGATCGCGGCGTCGAGCGCGCCGCCCTCGATCGACACGTTCGCCTCGTGGTCGCTCGCGTTCGCGATCACGACCGCGAACGAGAAGCCCGCGCGCAGCTGCGGCGTCGCGATCGGCACCGCGACGTACTCGCAGCCTGCGTAGTCGTGGCGCGCGGCGGCCTCGGCGCAGAGATCGGCACACTGTCGCGCGACGCAGCGCTCGTTCGGTGCGCACGCGCGCTGCTCGAGCGACGTGCCCTCGGCGTCGCAGATCGCGAGCGTGCGCTCGTCCTCGCACGCGACGAGCTCGGGCTCGCAGCGCAGGCAGCCGCGCCCCTCCACGCACACGTGCTCGCAGTCGCGCGCGTGCGCCGTGCCGCCGGCCTCGCAGCGCACCTCGCGCGCGTCGACGCACGTGATCACGCCTTCGTCCTCGGGCGCGCACGCGATCTCCGCTGGTGGCCGGGACCCGCTGGTGCACGCCGCGAGCAAGAGCGCGATCGCCGTCGGCGCGTTCCTCATCGGCGTCCCACCCCGTGCACCGTGATCCATCGACGCTCCGTCGCGGGCGCGCTCACGTCGAGCGCGACGACCTCTTCGCGCTCGCCCTCCGCGCTCGGTGCGATGGCGACACGCAGCGAGCCCGACGTGCCCGGCGCGATCTCGCCCGGCGCTTCGATCACCGAGACGTCGCCGGCGCGGCGCGGCGTCGCGGCGGTCACGACGAGCGGCGCGTCGCAGTCGTTCTCGATCGCGATCACGAGCTCGCTCGCCTCGCCGATGCGCGCGTCGGGCGCGCGTGCGTCGGCGGGCACGTGCCAGCAGCCGATCGCAGGGCCGAGCAGCATCACGCCGTCGACGAGCAGCACGTCGACCGGCGGCCCGCGGAGCGCCTCGACGTCGGCCTCGAGCTTCGGCTGGAGGCGATGACGCTCTCCGTCGAGCGCCGGCGCCGCGAAGCTGCCGTCCGGCGCGGGCTGCACGATCTGCGGATCGCCGGTCGTGTCGAGCGGCGTGATCCAGAGCTGCGCGTCGGGATCGAGCGCGCCCGCCACGCCGAAGAGGCGCGTCGAGCGCATCGTGCCGATGCGGCTCACGTCGAGCGCGGGCGGGTTCGGCTGCGGCGTGCCGACGCACGACGCGCTCGTGATCACGAGCGCGAGGAGGAGCGTCGAGGTCGCGGACGAGCGCATGCGGACGGTCCCCTTCGCAGGAGGCGGGCCACACGGAAACCGCGAGAATTCGCGGAGTGAGCACGCCGCGATTGCACCACTTGGTACAGTCGAGTGTACCATTTGGTACAGTGCTCGCGCCCGGGTCGATCATCGCGGATCGCTATCGCGTCGAGGGCGTGCTCGGGCGCGGCGGCGCGTCGACCGTGCTCGCGGTGCACGACGAGCGCACCGGCGACGAGGTCGCGCTCAAGCTCGTCGCGCTCGACGAGCCCGGGCTCGCCGATGCGTTCCGCGACGAGCTCGGCGCGCTCACGGGGCTCGCGCATCCGAGCCTCGTGCGCCTGCTCGACGTCGGCGTCGCGCGCATCGACGGCGCGGCGCACGGCTTCTACACCGCGCCCCGGCTCGAAGGACGCGACCTCGAGGAGCACGCACGCGGTCGCGCGTGGGACGCGGTCGAGCCGCGGCTCGCGGAGGCGCTCTCCGCGCTCTTCACGCTCCACCGCAACCTCGTGCTCCACGGCGATCTCACGCCGCGCAACGTGCTGGTCGGCGCGCGCGGCGCGACGCTGATCGATCTCAGCTGCGCGCGCAGCGTCGGCGCGCGGAGCGCGACGGGCCTGCGCAAAGGCGAACTGCGCGGCACGCCGGGGTTCGTCGCGCCCGAGTGGATGCGCGGCGAGCCGGGCGATGCGCGCTCCGATCTGTTCGCGCTCGGGCGGACGCTCGAGGTGCTCGCGAAGGCGTGTCGCGGGCGCGTGCCCGCGCACGTGCGGCGTCTCGCCGCGCGCCTGCTCGCCCTCGATCCCGCGGAGCGCCCGGTCGACGTGCTCGAGGTGTGCGACCTGCTCGCGCTGCCGCCGCCGACGTCGGGACCGGCGGACGCGTCGCGCACGATCGGTCGCGACGCGATCGTCGCGCAGCTCGAGTCGGCGCTCGACGCGCTCGTGCACGCTCGATCGGGGCCGCGCGCGATCGCGCTCGTGGGCGCGCCGGGCGCGGGTCGCACGCGCCTGCTCTCGGAGCTGCGCTGGCGCGCGCAGATGCGGGTGCGCGTCGAGGAGGCGATCGGGCGCGAGGCGCGCCTCCAGCGCGCGCTGGAGCGGATCGCGGGACAGCGCGTCGCCGATGCGCGCGACGTGATCGCGATGCTGCGACGGGTGCGCGCGGCGGGCACTCGCACCGTGCTGGTGCTCGACGACGTCCACCGGATCGAGCCGATGGAGCGCGCGCTCGCGCGCGCCCTCGTGGCGCTGCTCGAGCCGAGCGATCCGCTGCTCTTCGCGGTGACCACGCTCGAGCGCGGGGAATCGCTCGAAGGCGCGCTCGAGCTCCGCGTGCCGCCGCTCGACGACGACGCGGTGCGGCGCTGGCTCGGAGGGCGCGTGCCCGCGGCGCAGGTCGAGCCGATCGTGCGCGAGGTGCGCGGCCTGCCCGGGGAGATCGCGGCGCGCTTGCGGCGCGGCACGACCACGTCGGGCGCGATCGACGTCGCGCCGCTCTCGAGGGCTGCGCGCGAGGTGCTCGCCGAGCTCGCCGCGGGCGGCGCTGCGCCGAGCGAGCGCGAGGGCGCGATCGAGCTGGTGCACCAGGGTCTCGCGCGCGTCGAGGACGGAGCGCTGCGGATCGCGCGCGCCGAGGACGTCGAGCGCGCGCGTCGTGCGCTCGGCGACGAGGCCTTGCGCGCCGCGCACGCGCGGCTGGCCGATCGCGCGGAGAGCGCGGGATCACGCGCGCGGCACCTGCTCGGCGCGGGGCGCATCGACGAGCTCGAGCAGCTCGTGCGCGACGGAGCGTCGGGGGTCGACACCGTCGCGTCGGAGCTCGCCGCGATCGCCGTCGATCACGACGTCGTCCTGCGCTGCGCGCGCGCGCTCGAGGACGCGGGGCGCGCCGACGAGGCGATCCGCGTGCTCGCTCGTGCCCGGCGACGCGGCGCGCCCGCGGGCGCGCTCCACCTCCGTGCGGCGATCGCGCAGCTCAAGCTGAGCCGCCCCGCGATCGCGCTGCGTCACCTCGCGCGCGTCGTCGATCCCGCGCTGCGCGCCGAGGCCGCGATCGAGCGCGCGCGCGCGCTGGTCTTCTCGGGCGATCACGTCGCGGCCGAGCCGATCGCGCGCGACGCGATCGCGATGCTCCCCGAGGGGCCGCTCCTCGCGCGCGCCCACGAGATGCTGGGGGTCGCCCTCGCCTATCGCGGAGATCCCGCCGCCGATCACCACCTCGACGTCGCGGAGCGCGCCGCGACCGATCCGCGCGCCGAGGTGCGCGTGCGCAGCTACCGCGCGATCGCGGCGTACCGGCGCGGCGCGCTCGACGAGGCGGCCGAGGGATACCGGCGCGCGCTCGAGCTCGCGCGCGCGCATCGCCTGCTCGATCAGATCGCGAGCGCCGCGCTGAACCTCGCGACGATCGACCATCGCGCGGGGCGCTTCGGGGGCGCGCTCGAGCTCTACGACGAGGCGCGCGAGCTCTCCGCCGCGCTCGGCATCCCGCGCGCGGAGGCGTCGGTGCGCGGAAACCTCGCGCAGCTCTATCTCGAGATCGGCGCGCTCGATCGCGCGCGCGCCCTGGCCCGCTCGGCGTGCGCGCTCGCGGAGCGACACGCGCTGCCGTTCACCGCGCGCGCGGCCGAGCTCGTCGAGGCGGAGATCGATCTGCGCGAGGGGCATCGCGACGCTGCACGGGCGCGCCTCGCGCGGCTGCGTCGCGCGTTCGAGGCCGATCGATCGAGCCGCGAGCTCGCGGAGACGATGATCCTGACGGCGCGGCTCGGTGGCGCGGACGTCCGCGAGGCGCTCGACGTCGCGCGCGCGGCGATCGAGGCCGCGCACGCCGACGATCTCTGGGCGCGCTTCCACCTGGCGCAGGCCGAGCACGAGACCGCGCGCGGCGCGCACCACGACGCGATGCGTGCGCTCGAGCGCGCGTCGGCGCGCGCACCGCAGGAGGCGGACCTGCGCGCGCACATCGAGGCCGCGTGCGCGCGGGTCGCCGCCGCGACCGGCGCGCGTCACGCCGCCCAGGAGCACGCGCGCGCCGCGCTCGCGTCGTGGGATCGATGCGCCGCGACGCTGCCGCCCGCGCTGCGCGAGGCGTTCGCGCGGCACCCCGATCGCGCGCCGATCTTCGCGAGCATGCGCGCCGAGAGCGCGCCGAGCCCCACGCGCGACGACGGTCGCGCGCGCGAGCTGGAGCGCTTGCTCGAGCTGGCGCGCAACGTCGCGCGCGCGAAGAGCGCGGACGAGATCCTCGAGCGCGCGATGGACGCCGCGATCGAGCTCACCCGCGCCGAGCGCGGCTTCGTGCTGCTGCGCGAGGGCGACGCGCTCTCGGCCGCGGTCGCGCGCAACATCGATCGCGAGGACCTCGCGGGCTCGGCGACGAAGTACAGCCGCACGATCGCGGCGCGCGTGATCGAGCGCGGCGATCCCGTCCTGACGACCGACGCGGCCGAGGACGAGCGGTTCGCGGGCGAGCGCTCGGTGCACGCGATGCGCCTCCGCTCCGTGCTCTGCGTCCCGGTGCGCGCCCACGACGCGGTGCTCGGCGCGCTCTACCTCGACAACCGCTTCGAGCGCGCGCGCTTCGACGACACCGACGTGCGGCTGTTGGCGGGGTTCGCCGATCACGTCGCGATCGCGCTCTCGAACGCGCGCCTCCGCGCCGAGCTCGAGCAGCGCACGCTGGAGCTCGAGGACGAGCGGCATCGCATCGAGGCGCTGCTCGACGCGCGCACGCGCGAGGTCGAGCACCTCTCGCGTCACGCGCTGTCGCCGAGCGCGTCGTCGTTCCACGGGCTCGTCGGTCGCACCCCTGCGATGCGGAAGCTCGTCGCGGCGATCGAGCGGCTCGCGAGCGCGACGGCGAGCGTGCTGATCGAAGGCGAGAGCGGGAGCGGCAAGGAGCTCGTCGCGCGCGCGATCCATCGCGCCGGGCCGCGCGCCGATCGTCCGTTCGTCGGCCTGAATTGCGGCGCGGTCCCCGAGTCGCTGCTCGAGTCGGAGCTGTTCGGCCACGTGCGCGGCGCGTTCACCGGCGCCGACCGCGATCGCGCCGGGCTCTTCGTGCAGGCCGCGGACGGCACGCTCTTCCTCGACGAGGTCGGCGAGATGTCCGAGGCGATGCAGGTGAAGCTCCTGCGCGCGCTCGAGTCGCGCGAGGTGCGTCCCGTCGGCGGCGCACGCACGATCCCGGTGCGCGCGCGGATCGTGTCCGCGACGAACCGGCGGCTCGAGCACGAGGTGCGCGCCGGGCGCTTCCGCGAGGATCTCTACTACCGGCTCGCGGTCGTCGTGCTCCCCGTGCCCCCGCTGCGCGAGCGCGCGGACGACATCCCGTGGATCGCGCGAAGCCTGCTCGAGCGGATCGACCCGCGCCTCGAGCTCACGCGCGGCGCGGTGGAGCGCCTCGCGCGGCACGCGTGGCCGGGCAACGTGCGCGAGCTCGAGAACGTGCTGCGCGCCGCGAGCGTGTTCGCGCGCGGGCGGCGCATCGACGCGGACGACCTCGTGATGCCGGTGATCCACGCGAGCCCGAGCGAGGACGAGCCGGCGCGCATCGCGCGCGCGCTCGAGCGGCACGCGTGGAACGTGTCGCTCGTGTCGCGCGAGCTCGGCATCCCGCGGATGACGCTGTATCGGCGCCTCCGCGAGCACGGGCTGACGCGCCCTCGGTGAGCGCGGCTCATCGCGCGCTCGCGCGGCGCTGCCGGAGCCGCTCGACCAGCGCGTAGAACGTGGGGAGCGCGAGCAGCGTGAACAGCGTCGACGTGGCGAGCCCGCCGATCATCACGATCGCGAGCGGCCGCTCGATCTCCGTGCCGCGCAGCGGGAGCACCAGGATCGGCAGGAGCCCGAGCATCGCGGTCGCCGCGGTCATCACCTTGGGCCGCAGCCGGCCGAGGCTCGCGCGCTCGAGCGCCGCCTCGAAGGGCAAGCCCTCGGCGACGAGCCCGCGCGTCTGGGTGACGAGCACGAGCCCGTTCTGCACGGCGATCCCGAAGAGCCCGATCAGCCCGACCAGCGACGACACGTTCCACGTCTCGCCGGAGATCCAGAGCGCGAGGATCCCGCCGACGAACGCGTCGGGCAGCGTCGCGAGGATGACGAGCGTCTCCTCGAGCGAGCCGAGCGCGATGTAGAGCAGCACGAGCACCGCCGCGATCGCGACGGCGATCGCGAGCGCGAGCGATCGCGTCGCGCGCGCCTGGGTCTCGACGCGCCCACCGACGTCGAAGAAGTAGCCGGTGGGCAGCTCGAGCTGCTCGAACAGCGCAGCGCGGATCTCCGCCGCGGTGCTCGCGAGGTCGCGTCCCGAGACGCTCGACTCGACCGCGACACGACGGCTGCCCGCCTCGCGACGGATCGCGGCGGGCCCGAGCGTCTGCTCGATGCGCGCGACCTGGCCGAGCGGGATGCGCGTGCCGTCGTGCCCGTCGAGCAGCAGCCCGCGGATCGCGGCGAGGTCTCCGCGATGCGCGTCCTGCAGCCGCAGCAGGACGTCGACGCGCCGCGGACCGCGCCACAGCTCGCCCGCGACGTCGCCGACCATGCCGATGCGCACCGCCTCGACGACGTCGCCCGGCGTGAGCCCCACGCGCGCCGCGGCGGCGCGATCGACCTCGATCCGGATCTGCGGGAGCGAGCTCGCGCGCTCGGCGCGCACGTCGGCGGTGCCGGGCACGCGCTCCACGATCTCGCGCGCCTGCTCCGCGAACGTCGCGAGCCGCGCCGAGTCGGGCCCGAAGATGCGCACGGCGATGTCGGCGGGCGTGCCGCCGAGCCCCTCGTCGATGCGCATGCCGAGCGGCGTCGTGAACAGCGCCGTCACGCCGGGCACGCGCTCGAGCCGCACGCGCATCGCGTCCGCGAGCTGCTGCCCGCTGCGCGCGCGGTCGGGCCGGAGCACGACGAGCACGTCGCTGATCGTGTGCGGCATCGGGTCCTCGGTGCGCTCCGAGCGGCCGGTGCGGCGCACGACGTCGTCGACCTCGGGGAACTCGCGCAGCGCGTCCTCGACGCGGTGGTTGAGGAGATCGACCTCCTCGAGCGACGCCTCGGTCGGCAGCACCGTCTGGATGAGGAGCGCGCCCTCGTCGAGCCGCGGCATGAGGTCGCCGCCGATGCGCATCGCGATCACGACGGCGGGGACGGTGACCAGCAGCGCGGTGATGCGCACGAGCCAGGCGTGGCGCATCGCCCACGCGAGGAGCGGCTCGTACGCGCGTCGCAGCGCGCGGACCACGCCGACCTCGCTGCCGGCGCTCGCGCTCGGGCGCAGCACGATGCTCGCGAGGACGGGCGTGAACGTCAGCGCGAGCGCGAGCGACGCGCCGAGCGACGCGATCACCGCCGCCGCGAGCGGCGCGTACATGCGTCCTTCGATCCCTTGCATCGCGAAGAGCGGCAGGAACACCGCGACCACGATCAGCGTCGCGAACGCGATCGGGCGCGCGACCTCGGCCGCCGCGTCGATCGCGCGCGCGCGCAGCTCCGGTCCGCGGGCGAGCCCCTCGGTGCGATGCATGACGTTCTCGACGACGATGATCGACGCATCGACGAGCAAGCCGACCGCGATCGCGAGACCGCCGAGCGTCATCGTGTTGAGCCCGACACCGAGCCACGGCAGCACGAGCCCCGCGATCGCGATCGAGAGCGGCAGCGTGAGCGTCACGACGAACGCGCCGCGCGCGTCGCCGAGCAGCACGAAGAGCACGAGCACCACGAGCAGCGCACCGATCAGCACGGCGCGCCCCACGCCCGAGAGCGCCTCGTCCACGAGCTCGGCCTGGTCGTACGCGACCTCGAGCGACACGCCCTCGGGCAGCGTCGGCCTCAGCTCCGCGAGCGCCGCGTGGACGCCCTCCGAGACCTCGGCGGTGTCCGCGCCGAACTGACGCACGACGCGCAGGCTGACGACCTCGCCCTCGAGGCGATGCGCGAGACCGCGACGGATCGCGGGCGCGTCACGGACCTCCGCGACGTCGCCGAGCAGCACGGGCACGTCCCCGCGCATCGCGACGACCGTGCTCGCGAGATCCTCGGGGCGCTCGGCGCGACCGACCGCGCGCACGCTCCACTCGATCGAGCCCTGCACCACGAAGCCCGCGGCCGCGTTCGCGCTCGCGGTCTCGACGGCGTGCTGAACCTCGGAGAGCGTCACCCCACGCGCCGACATCCGCTCGGGGTCGAGCTGCACCTGCACCTCGCGCAGATATCCGCCGAGCCGCTCGACCGCGGCGATGCCCGGCACCGCGAGCAGACGGTTGCGGATCTCGAGCTCCGCGAGGTCCCGGAGCGTCATCGGATCCGCGGCGCCAGGCGCCGCTTCGAGCGTCAGCTCCATCACCTCGTTGAGCCGCCCGGTCAGGCTCGAGAGCAGCGGCGGCTCGCTGCCGGGAGGCAGCGAGGACGCGACCTGCGCGACGCGCTCCGCGACGAGCTGGCGACCGAGGTAGTAGTCCGCGTCGGGCTCGAGCTCGACCGTGACCTGCGCGACCCCGAGCTGCGACGACGAGCGCACGCGCCGCGCGCCGGGCAGCCCGGCGAGCGCGTTCTCGAGCGGGATCGCGATCGCCGTCTCGAGCTCTTCGGGGCCCATCGACGCGTTCTGCACGATGATGTTGAAGACCGGCGCCGACAGATCGGGGAACACGTCGCGCGGCAGGTCGGAGAAGGTCGCGGCGCCGATCGCCGCGGCCGCGAGCGTGAGGAGCACGACCAGCAGAGGCCGTCGCGCCGAGGAGCGTACGAGCGTCTCGAGCATCGTCTTCGCGCCTCAGTGGTGGTGGTGCTCGTCGCCGCCGCCCTGCGCGCGCTCGGCTTCGGCCTTGAGGAGGAACGCGCCGTCGACGACGACGCTCTCGCCTTCGGTGAGGCCCGAGACGATCTCGACCTCGCCGCCGAAGTCGCGCCCGCGCCCGACCTCGCGCGCCTCGAAGCGTCCTTCGCCACGCGGGACGAACACGACCCACCCCTCGGCGAGCCGCTGCAGCGCGCCGCTCGGCACCGCGAGCAGCCGGTCGTCGCGCTCGCCGATCGCGATCGACGCGGTCGCCGCCATCCCGGGCCGCAGCGTCCCGTCGGCGTTGCTCAGCGCCGTCACGATGTCGAGCGTGCGCGAGCGCGTGTCGACCTGCGTGCCGACCCGCGTGACCGACGCGTCGAGCGCGGCGCCGGGCCGCGCCGCGAGCGACACCCGCACCGGCGCACCGCGCTCGATGCGCACCGCGTCGCGCTCGAACACGTGCGCGACCACCCAGAGCTCCGAGATGTCGGCGACGCGGAAGAGCACGTGACCGGGCTCCACGACCGCGCCGACGATCGCGTCGCGCGCGAGCACGATGCCCGCGCGCGGGCTCGTGAGCACCACCTGACCTCGCGGCCCTCCGCGCACACCACGCGCCGCGCCGCTCGCGGCGGCCAACGCCGCGCGCGCCTGCGCGAGCTCGGCCTCCGACTCCTGCACCTCGCGCGCGGGCACGATCCGCTCTTCCGCGAGCGCCCGCCTCCGCGCGAGCGTCGACTCCGCGAGCTGCACGCGCGCGCTCGCGGCGGACACGTCGGCGCGAAGGGGCGCCGCGCCGAGGCTCACGACGTGCGCGAGCGGCTGCCCTTCCTCGACACGATCCCCGACGTTCACGAGCACCCGCTCGATGCGCGCCTCGAGCAGCGGCGCGACGTCGGTGCTGCGATCGGGATCCGTCTGCAGCTCCGCGAGCGCGGTGACCATCTCGCCGCCCGCTCGCGCCTCCACCGGCGACGTCGTGAGGCGCAGATCGCGGAGCATGCTGCGATCGATCACGAGCACGCCCTCCTCGGCCTCGCCGTGCCCTTCGTCCGCCTCGTGCTCGTCGCCGTGCGCCTCGTGCTCGTGCTCGTCCTCGTGGCGCTCGCCGGCCTCACCGCCGCCGCACCCGAGGCTCGCGGCACAGAGCAGCCACACCGCCGCGCGCGCCGTCATCGCGCACCTCCCGCCGCCGCTTCGAGCGTCATGCGCGCGCTCGCGGCGTCTCGCGCTCTCGTCACGAGCAGCGTTCGCGCCTCCACCACCTCACGACGCGCGAGGAGCACCTCGCCGAGAGGCAGCTCGCCCGCGTCCCACGCGCGCGCGACGAGCACCTCCACCTCGCCCGCCGATCGCGCCGACTCCACGCTCGCCGCGAGCGCATCGACCGCCGCGTCGTACGCCTCGCGCGCCGTCGCGATCTGCACCGCGACCGTCGACTCGCGTCGCTCGAGCTCGGCGCGTGCAGCATCGAGCCGCGCGTGCGCCTGCTCGCGCGCGCCGTGCCCCGCGTCGAACACCGGCAGCGTGAAGCCGAGCGTCAGCAGCCCCATGTGATCGTGCTCTTCGAGCTGATACGCGAGCCCTGCGACGAGCTCCGGCACCGCGAGCGCTTCGGCGACGCGGACGCGCGCGCGCGCCTCGCGCTCTCTCGCGCGCGCCGCGACGACGTCCGCACGCTCGCCGCTCTCCGTCGACGCGCGCCACGCCACCGCGATGGACGCGAGATCGCCCTCGACGTCGAGCGCGTCGGCTGCGGGGATCCCGAGCAGCAGGCGGAGCGCCCCGATCTCGCGCCGCAGCTCCGCGCGCGCATCGTCCCGCTCCGACAGCGCCGCGGCGCGCGCGAGCTCGATCCTCCGCACGTCGACGATCGACGCGTCTCCGGCGTCCACCCGGCGCTGCGCGACCTCGCGCATCGTGTCGAGCAGCTCGAGGCCCGACTCCGCGAGCGCCGCACGATCCCGCGCCGCGAGCGCAGCGAGATATCGCGACGCGACCTCCGCCGTCAGCACCCGCGCGACGTCCGCGAGCGCCGCCTCGGCCGACGCGACCCTCGCGCGCGCCGCGTCGATGCGCGCGCCGCGCGCGTCGGAGAGCTCGAACACCTGCTCGATCCCGACGCTGAGCTGCACGATCCACTCGCCGTCGGTCGTGTAGCGCGGCCCGCCCTGCGCCTCGATCAGCGGGTTCGTCCGGAGCGGCACCGCCGCCGACGTGACCTCGCCGCGCGCCTCGGCGAGCTCGGCGCGCGACGCGATCAGATCCGGCGCGCGCTCCCGGGCCCGCGCGAGCGCCTCTTCGAGCGTGAGCGCGCGAGCCACGCCGCTCGCCCCGAGCCAACACACGACAGCGCAGATCGCCGCAGCGATCGACCCGAACGAACGCATGACACACCCCGAGCGAGCGAGACCGTACGAGCGACGCTCGACGCACGCGCGATCGCGCGCTCGAGCGCCATCACGCACCGCCGCACGGACGCGGCGGTGCATCGACGGAACGCTCAGGATCTCGGGATGCGGAGGAGCCCGCGCGGATCGGGCTCCAGCGGCCTTCGCTCGACGGCGACCCCGAACGTCGAGTCGCGCTCGACGGGCAGCGTCGCCCCGGCGATCAGCGGCGCGGTGACGACCGCGATCGGGCGGTAGCACCCACCGCAGCGGTCGGTGTCACCGCAGAGCGGCGGGCACTCGTCTTCGTCGTCGCAGCCCGCGTCGTCGCACGCGCACTCCGGCGCGGCGACGATCGCG
This sequence comes from Sandaracinus amylolyticus, assembly GCF_000737325.1. Taxonomy (NCBI): domain Bacteria; kingdom Pseudomonadati; phylum Myxococcota; order Polyangiales; family Sandaracinaceae; genus Sandaracinus; species Sandaracinus amylolyticus. Next base: position 1,890,167 of record NZ_CP011125.1, on the reverse strand, counting down.
AGCAGGCCGGTCACCTGCAGTGACAGCACGACGAACAGCAGCGCCGCGACGAGGGCTCGCACTCCGTCGCGAGCTTAGTCGACGGAGCGCCGCGCGTGCCACCGTCAGTCCGCTTCGATCGTGTAGAACGTCGCGAGGCACATCTCGTCGAGCGTGCCCTCGCCCCACGTCGTCGCCTCGTCGCGCTCCATCGTCGAGTACGTGCACGTCACGTGCAGCTCGTCGTCCGGCGAGAGCGTCACCGGCCGCTCGAGGAAGTAGCTGCGCTGCCATCCGAACCGATAGTCGGGGATGTCGACGAGGCACGCGGTGCCCTCGCTCCCCGATCGCTCGATGTGCATGCGCCGCCCGAGCCCGTGCATGTGCGCGCGCACGCCCATGATCCGCAGCGGACGGCCGCCTTCGAAGAGCGGCGTCGTGCCCGCGACGCTCGAGAAGATCGTCGAGTACGTGCCCGCGCGCATGCGGACCGACTTCTCGATCTCCTGCTGGCGCGGCGGGAGGTTCAGCGCCGCGTCGGTGAAGAACCACGGGCGCATCGGGTGCTCGACCTCGGTCGCGGTGCGCATCCGGATCGTCGTGCGATCGGGCAGCGCGCCGTTCGCGTAGTGGTAGTGGACCTGCACGAGCAGCGGGCGCGCCGGATCGACCGCGACGCCGGTGCCCTCGGGGTGGTGCACCGGTCCCGTGCCCGGCGCCCAGTTCATCAGCATGCTCGCGCGCACGCTCTCGCCGGGCCCGCCGAGGCACGGATAGCCGAGCCCCTCGGCGCCGTCGTCGAGCGCGCGCGCCGCGTCCACCGCCGCGTCGTTCTGCGGCTGGAACACGACGACGTGGTGCACGACGCGCGGCTCTCCGGGCACGACCTCGTAGTCGGTCACGTAGCGCGGCACGTCGCCCTCGACGTCGTCGTCGAAGAGGAAGCAGCGATAGTCGTCGAGCAGCTCCGACGGCGGCTCGTACGCCTCGGGCATGCGCGCTTGGTGCGTCACGCCTTCGAGCGCGGGCGGCGGCGCGATCTCCGGCAGGCCGCGCGACGCATCGCCCATCGGATGTCCGGCGTCGACCCAGCGCTGGAAGAGCGCGATGTCGGCGTCCTCGAGCCACATCGCGTCGTGGTAGGTCGCGCAGTCGCCGCTGTTGTCGGGCAGGAAGGGCGGCATCGATCGGCTCGCGATCGACGCCGCGATCAGCGGCCCGCGCGCGCTCACCTCGTCGTAGGTGATCAGCGGGAAGGGCCCGATGCCGCCCGGCTGATGACAGGTCTGACAGTGCTCCGCGAGCAGCGGTGCGATCTCGCCGTAGAAGGTCGGAGCGACGTCCTCCGTCGCTCCATCACACGCAGCCAACACCCCGAGCGAGCCCCACGAGAGGCTCGCCGCGCGCTTCGCCCATCCCATGCTCCACCTCCAAGCGCCCGAGACGCGGGCCCCCTCCGCGTCGAGATGGGAGCGGACGGTACGTGAGCCGACGCACGCCACAAAGGCGCCGCGAGTGGTGACACGCAGCGCTGCGCGGCCGGCCCTCCACATCACGAATTCATGAGTAGTTACCGCGTGATACACGCGTCACGCGGGGCGCTCGCGATCTCCGACGATGTGCGCGCGCATCCCTCAGCGGTCGCGCGTCGGCGTCGCGATTGGCGCCGTCGTCGTCGAGCACGCGACGCGCGTCGTCAGCGTGTCGCCATGGTCTTAGACTCCCGCCCCCACATGTCTTCCGAACCCACGCCCACCACCGCGCGGCGCGCGCACGACTTCATCCGCGACATCATCGACGAGGACCTGCGCGCGGGGCGCCACACCCGCATCGCGACGCGGTTCCCGCCCGAGCCGAACGGCTACCTGCACATCGGACATGCGAAGTCGATCTGCCTGAACTTCGGGGTCGCGCGCGAGTACGGAGGAACGTGCAACCTCCGCTACGACGACACGAACCCGGAGAAGGAAGACATCGAGTACGTGCGCTCGATCGAAGCGGACGTGCGGTGGCTCGGGTTCGCGCCGACGGGCGTGTACTTCTCGGCCGACTACTTCCCGAAGATGTACGAGCTCGCCGAGCGCCTCGTGCGCGAAGGGAACGCGTACGTCTGCGATCTCGACGAGGAGCAGATCCGCGTCTACCGCGGATCGCTCAGCGAGCCCGGCAAGCCGAGCCCGTACCGCGATCGCTCGGTCGAGGAGAACCTCGATCTGCTGCGGCGCATGAAGGCGGGCGAGTTCCCCGACGGCGCGCGCACGCTGCGCGCGAAGATCGACATGGCGTCGCCCAACATGAAGCTGCGCGACCCGCTGCTCTATCGGATCCGCCACGCCGAGCACCACCGCACCGGCGACGCGTGGTGCATCTATCCGATGTACGACTACGCGCATCCGCTCGAGGACGCGATCGAGGGCATCACGCACTCGATCTGCACGCTCGAGTTCGAGAACAACCGCGCGGTCTACGACTGGGTGCTCGAGCACACCGGACCGTGGACGCCGCGGCCGCGCCAGTACGAGTTCGCGCGCCTCGCGCTCGACTACACGGTGATGAGCAAGCGCAAGCTGCTCACGCTCGTCGAGCGCGGTCACGTGAGCGGATGGGACGACCCGCGCATGCCGACGATCGCGGGGATGCGCCGCCGCGGCTTCAGCCCCGAGGCGCTGCGTGCGTTCGCGGAGATGATCGGCGTCGCGAAGGCGAACTCGACGGTCGACATCGGCAAGCTCGAGTACTGCGTCCGCCAGGACCTCAACCAGAGCGCGCCGCGCGTGCTCGGCGTGCTGCACCCGATCGAGGTCGAGCTCGTCGGGGCGACCCCGATGACGAGCGAGGCGCCGTTCTTCCCGCCCGACGTGGGCAAGCCGGGCTCGCGCCCGCTCGCGCTCGGATCGCGCATCTACGTCGATCGCGACGACTGGCGCGACGAGCCGCCGGCCGACTACCAGCGCCTCGCGCCGGGTCGCACGGTGCGTCTGCGCTACGGCCTCTGCATCACCGCGGACGCGGTGGTCGAGCGCGACGCGCAGGGCAACGTGACGAAGCTGCGCGCGATCGCGCATCCCGAGACCGTCGGCGGCGGCAACCCGGCCGATGGCCGCAAGGTCTCGGGCGTCGTGCACTGGGTCGACGCGGAGACGAGCGTGCCCGCGGAGGTGCGCCTCTACGATCGACTGTTCAAGAGCGCGAAGCCCGAGGAGGGCGGTGCGGACTTCCTCGAGCAGCTCGATCCCGCGTCGCTCGTGGTGGTGCGCGGCGCGCGCGTCGAGAAGAGCCTCGCGTCGGCCGAGGTCGGCTCGCGATGGCAGCTCGAGCGCGTCGGATACTTCGCCGTCGACTCCGACACGAAGCCGGGCGCGCTCGTGCTGAACCGGATCGTCACGCTGCGCGACTCGTACGCGGAGAAGACGAAGACGCCGGAGCGCGCGGACAAGAAGGACCTCGAGCCGAAGGAGAACGCGAAGGCGAAGACGCGCCCGAAGACTCGCTCGCCGAAGGAGTACCGCGCGGAGGCGCGCGCACGCGATCCGCAGCTGCAGTCGGCGCACGACGCGATGATCGCGATGGGCCTCGGCGCGGACGCGGCGGATCTGCTGAGCGGTGATCGCGCGACGGCCGATCTCTTCGTCGCGACGACGAAGCTCGGCGCGGCGCCCGACGTGACCGCGAAGTGGATGATCAACGAGCTCCCGCGCGCGCTCGGCGGCAAGGAGCTCGGCGAGGTCTCGCTCGATGCGCCGCGCTTCGCAGCGTTCCTCGCGAAGCTCGCGGGCAACGCGCTCACGGGATCGGCGGCGAAGCAGGCGCTCGCGGACATGATCGCGACCGGCAAGAGCGTCGACGACGTCGTGCGCGAGAGCGCGGCGCCGGCGTGGAGCGCGGAGCAGATCGCGGCCGAGGCCGATCGCCTGATCGCCGCGAACGCCGACAAGGCCGCGCAGGTGAAGGCGGGCAAGGTCGGTCTGCTCGGGTTCTTCGTCGGACAGATGGTGAAGGCCGCGCCGGGCGCGGATCCCAAGGAAGTGAACCGCGTCCTGCGCGAGCGCCTCGGCATCGCGTGAGCCCTGGCGGCGCTCGTCGGTGCGAGCCGACGAGCGCCGATGCACGCAGCGACGCCAACGCAGTTGGCGGGCGACCGCGCGAGCGCGCGACGTTTCTCGCGAGGCACGACTCTCGCTCTCGCGTGGTGATCGATGCCGAGGATCGAGATTGCGACGATCGCGCTCGCGCTCGCCGCGTGCGCCGAGGCGCACGTGCCCGACGACGCGCCGATGCCCACGCCGTGCGCCGACACCGACGAGCTCGATCTGCTGATCGTCATCGACAACTCGGGCTCGTTGGGCGAGGAGCAGGCGAGCCTGTCCGAAGCGCTCCCGCGCTTCGTGCAGGCGCTCTCGACCGGCGATCGCGACGACGACGGAGCGCGCGACTTCGATCCCGTGACGTCGCTGCACGTCGCGATCGTGACGACCGACATGGGCGTCGGCGGTCACGACGTCCCCACCTGCGATGGTGGCCTCTTCGGCGCCGAAGCGGGCGACGACGGCGTGATGATCACGCGCGGACGCACGGCGATCACGGGATGTCTGCCGAGCTATCCCGCGGTCTTCGAGCACCACGCGGGCGGTGACGCATCGAGCTTCGCGTTCGACGTCTCGTGCGTGCTCAACGCCACTGGCGGGTGCGGCTTCGAGCAGCCTCTCGAGGCCGCGCTGAAAGCGCTCTCCCCCGCCGCGCCGCAGCCCGGGATGATCGACGGATACACGCCGCCGCTCTTCCATCGCGGCACGCGCGGCCACGGCGACGGACGGAACGCCGGCTTCCTCCGCGAGAACTCGGTGCTCGCCGTGCTCGTCGTCACCGACGAAGAGGACTGCTCGACGACGGACCCCGGCATCTTCGATCCGAGCGACGCGCGCTTCTCCAGCGTCGATCTCAACCTCCGCTGCTTCTCGTTCCCCGACGTGCCCCATCGCGTCGCGCGCTACGCCGCGGGCGAGGACGGGCGCGCCGGGCTCCTCGGGCTGCGTCGCGATCCCAGCCGCGTCGTGCTCGGCGTGCTCGCGGGGATCCCCGTCGCCGCGACGCCGGACCCCGCGCGCCCCGACTACGACGTGATCCTCGGTCACCCCGACATGCAGGAGATCGTCGATCCGTCGATACCGACGCGACTGCGGCCGTCGTGCAACGTGCCGGGGCGCGGCTTGTCGTTCGCGCCGCGCCGCATCGTGGAGACCGCGCGCGCGCTCGAGGCGCGTGGCGCCGGCGCGATGGTCGGCTCGATCTGCCAGGAGAGCTACGACGGCACGCTCGACGCGATGGTCGACACGCTCGCCGCCGCGCTCACGCGGCCCGAGTGCTCGTGATCCGCGGAAGCGACGGCGCGCCCGCGAAGAACCAGAGCCCGATGATCGCGTCGAAGATCAGGCAGCCGAACGACGAGGTCTCCATGAACGGCCAGATCGGGTTGCCGTAGAGGTGATGCACGAGGTCCCACGCCGAGTGCATCCACCACGCGACGGCGATCGCACGATGGGAGCGCAGACCGCGATACGCGACGACGCTGCCGATCGCGGCGAACGGCAGCTCCCAGACCCCGAGCCCGCCGCTCAGGTACACGCCCATCGCCCCGCCCACGAGCACCGCGTTGAATTCGCGGCGCGCCGGCTCGCGGACGCGCGACATCACGAGCACGAACACGAGCGCGCCGATCGCCGGGCCGACGTAGTCGAGCGCATCGGATGGAAAGGGCCGGTGCATGGTCGGACGCTACGAGCGCGCGTAGATTCGGGCCATGTCCGGAAAGACATCGTTCGACGGATTCACGCCATCGCGCCGCACGCGCCCGATCGGGCGTCGCGTCGTGGTCGTCGTGTTCGACGGTGTCGTCCTCGGTGACCTCGCGATCCCGTGCGAGGTGTTCGGGCGAGCGCGCGACCGCAGCGGCACGCCCGCGTACGACGTGCGCGTCTGCGCGGAGACGCGGAGGGTCCATGCCGAGCACCTGACGCTCGAGGTGCCCCACCGGCTCACGGCGCTGCGTCGCGCCGACGTGGTCGTCGTGCCCGGGCTCGATCGCCTCGAACGTCGCGTGCCCGATGCCACGCTGCGCGCGATCGGCGCCGCGGCGAAGCGCGGCGTGCGCGTCGCCTCGATCTGCACCGGCGCGTTCGTCCTCGCCGCGACGGGCGCGCTCGATGGTCGCGCTGCGACGACGCACTGGCTGGCCGCGGACGAGCTCGCGCGACGGCATCCGAGCGTGCGGGTCGATCCGCGCGTGCTCTACGTCGACGTGGGCACGGTGCTCACGTCGGCGGGGGCCGCGGCGGCGTTCGATCTGTGCCTCCACCTCGTTCGCCGCGACCTCGGCGCCGAGGCCGCTGCGGAGACCGCGCGCGCGTGCGTGATGCCGCTCGAGCGTGCGGGCGGACAAGCGCAGTTCATCGCGCACCCGCCCGCGCCGCGGGAGTGGCCGTTCGCCGCGCTGCTCGCGTGGGTCGAGCAGCACCTCACGCGCGATCTGTCGGTGTGCGTGCTCGCGCGGAGAGCGGCGATGAGCGAGCGCAACTTCTCTCGTCGCTTCCGGAAGGAGCTCGGGACCACGCCGGCCACGTGGGTCGCACGAGCCCGCGTGCGTCGCGCGCAGCGCCTGCTCGAGACGACGGATTGGTCGATCGATCGCGTCGCGGCCGAAGCCGGGTTCGGAAGCGCGACCGTGCTGCGCGAGACCTTCGCTCGCCTCGTCGGCACGAGCCCGCGCGCGCACCGGCGCTCGTTCGGCGCGCCCGCCTGATCGCGCGCCGCACGGCCGCGCACGCCGGCGATCACCGCGCGGCGCGCGCACCAGCAGGAGCACGCAGCGGCATGCTCCGCGCTGCCGACGACATCACTGCGTAACACTCCGAGTTCGCGCGCAGGTGGCCGGCGCGCCGGGGCGTGGCTCGAACGCCCCGCGCGCGCTCGTGGCCTTTCAGCGAAGCGACCGGAACGCGGTGCGCAGCTCCCGCGTGAGCGCCTGGGGCTGCTCCCACGCTGCGAAGTGCCCGCCTTCGTCGAGCCGGTTGTAGTGGATCAGCTTGGGATACGCGCGCTCCGCCCAGCTCCTCGGCGCTTGGAAGAGCTCGTCGGGAAACGCGCTCACGGCGGTGGGGATCGAGACCTTCTTCGCGTCGAAGAACGCGAGCTCGTTCTCCCAGTACAGACGCGCCGCCGAGATCGCGGTGTTCGTCAGCCAGAACAACGTGACGTTGTCGAGCACGTCGTCGCGCGAGAGCCCTCCGGGCCGTCCGTCGAACGCGCGTGCGATCAGCTCGTAGCTGCGCGCGTCGTGATCGATCATGAACGCCGCGAGACCCACGGGAGAGTCCGCCAGGGCAGTCAGGGTCTGCGGGCGCGTCCCCATCAGGATCGCGTAGCCGATCTGCGTGTAGAAGAAGGCGAGCTGCTCGTACGCGCGCCGCTCGTCGGCCGCGAGGCTCGACGGAGGCGGCGCGCCGTCCTTCAGCGCCTTCGCGATCTCGGGCGGGACCGCGCCGGGCATGTTGGTGTGGATCGCGAGGAGCTCGGGCGCGGCTTGCTCACCCATCATGTCGGTCACGAGCGCGCCCCAGTCGCCGCCTTGCGCCACGAAGCGCGTATACCCGAGGCGCTTCATCAGCACGACCCACGCGCGCGCGATGTGCGCCGGATCCCATCCAGTGGTGGTCGGCTTGCCCGAGAACCCATATCCCGGCATCGACGGAATCACGACGTCGAACGCGTCCGCCGCACTCCCGCCATGAGCGGTCGGATTCGTGAGCGGATCGATGATCTTCAGCTGCTCGACGATCGATCCCGGCCAGCCGTGCGTGACGATGATCGGGAGCGCGTTCTCGTGCTTCGAGCGCACGTGGATGAAGTGGATGTCGAGGCCGTCGATCTCGGTGATGAATTGCGGCAGTGCGTTCAGCTTCGACTCGCACTTGCGCCAGTCGTAATCGGTCGCCCAATACCGCGCGAGCTTCTGGATCGTCGCGAGCTGCACGCCTTGGGACGCATCCGAGACGGTCTCCCGCTCGGGCCATCTCGTCGCGTCGATGCGCCGCTTCAGCTCCGTGAGCTCCGCGTCCGGGACGCTCACTCGGAACGGCCGGATCGCGCGCTCGCCGGCTCCGCTCGGAGGTCCTTTCTTCCGCGGCTCTCCGACCCTCTGCGTGTCTCTCATGGACCGTCACGTGGAGTCGCGCCCGGCCCCGGCAAGCTCCTCGGTCGACGGTCCACCGCGCGCGCTCGCCGCGGCAGAGCGGGGTGACCAGCCCCACCCGCGCAGCCGACGTGTCGTTCGCCGCATCTCGCGCAGCACGTGAGTCACACGCTTCGCCGCGGACGTCGCGCGAAGCGTGTCTCTCGGCACAGGGATCGACTGTTGCGCTCATGGGCGCGCGCGGCGGCGGTCGTTCGCAGTCGGACGTCGGCTCGCCCGCCCAGGAGGCAGAGATGGCCAGCGTTCAGCCGAGCACCGAGCGGAAGCCCACGACGAGCCCGACCACGACGACGATCGAGATGAAGCTCGAGGTCGTGGTCATCCCGGTCTCCGACGTCGATCGCGCGAAGGCGTTCTACACCGGCCTCGGCTGGCGCCTCGACGCGGAGATCGGAGACGGGAAGAGCTTCCGCGGCGTGCAGGTCACGCCTCCTGGATCGCAGTGCTCGGTCCACTTCGGCAAGGGGATCACGTCGGCCGCGCCGGGCTCGGCGGCCGGGCTCTATCTCGTCGTCTCCGACATCGCCGCGGCGCGCGCGGATCTCGTCGCGCGCGGCGTCGAGGTGAGCGATCTCTTCCAGCTCGATTTCGCGACCGGCGCACGCACGCCCGGCGCGAATCGCGAGCATCGCAGCTACACGACGCACGCGACCTTCCGCGATCCCGACGGCAACCAGTGGATCCTCCAAGAGGTCAACGGGCGACTCCCGGGACGCGTCGACGCGCCGTCGTTCACGTCCGCGAAGGACCTGGCGAGCGCGCTGCGCCGCGCGGAGACCGCGCACGGCCAGCACGAGGCGCGGACGGGGCAGAAGGACGCGGACTGGCCGAGCTGGTACGCGGACTTCCTGCTCCGAGAGCAGGCCGGTCAGGAGCCGCCCTCGTGAGCGACTTCGACGTGATCGTCATCGGCGGAGGCTCGCCCGGCGAGCACTGCGCGGGCGCGCTCGCCGAAGGAGGGCTGCGCGTCGCGCTCGTCGAGCGCGAGCTCGTGGGCGGCGAGTGCTCCTATTGGGCGTGCGTTCCGTCGAAGACGCTGCTGCGGCCCGGCGAGGCGACGCACGCCGCGAACGACGCCGCAGGGCGCGCGACGATCGACGTCGAGGCCGCGCTCGCGTGGCGCGACTTCATGGTCTCGAATTACTCCGACGCCGGTCAGGAGCGCTGGCTCGCCGAGAACCACATCACGCTGCTCCGTGGCCGTGGCCGGCTCGCGGGCGTCGGCGTCGTCGAGGTCGATGGCGCGCGGCACACGGCGGAGCACGTCGTCCTGGCGACGGGCTCGGATCCGATCGTGCCGCCGGTGCCCGGCGTGCGCGAGCTCGAGGGGCTCTGGACCAGCCGCGACGCGACGAGCATGAAGCGCGTCCCGCGGCGGCTCCTCGTGCTCGGCGGTGGCCCGGTCGGCGTCGAGATGGCGCAAGCCGTTCGTCGTCTCGGCGGTGAGGTCGCGCTGGTCGAGGGAAGCGCGCACGTGCTCCCGCGCGAGCCCGCGCCGCTCGGCGAAGCGCTGGGCGAGGTGCTGCGTCGCGACGGCGTCGAGCTCGCGTGCGGCGTGCGCGCGACGAGCGCGCGGCGTGACGGCGCGGACTACGTGCTCTCGCTCGACGACGGTCGCGAGCTGCGTGGTGATCGACTGCTCGTCGCGACCGGTCGGCGCGCGCGCGTCGACGCGATCGGCCTCGAGACGGTCGGGGCGGTCGTGAGCGAGCGCGGGATCGCCGTCGACGCACGCCTCCGCGCGGCCGAGCGGCTCTGGGCGGTCGGCGACGTCGTGCAGGGCACGTGGCAGCTCACGCACGTGGGCAAGTACCAGGCGGAGATCGTCGCGGCGAACATCCTCGGCGAGCCGCGCGAAGCGAGCTACGACGCGGTGCCGCGCATCGCGTACACCGACCCGCAGGCCGCGGCGGTGGGCGCGACCGACGGGCGGTTCCGCGCGACGGTCGAGCTGAAGTCGGTGGCGAAGACCGCGACCTATTCGCGCGCGTACGCCGAGAGCGACGGGTTCCTCACGCTGCTCGGCGATGGCCGGCGCGTGATCGGCGCGTACGCGCTGGGCCCCGACGCGGGAGAGTGGCTGCAGCAAGCGACGCTCGCGATCCGTGCGCGCGTCCCGCTCGAGGTGCTGCGCGACACGATCCAGCCGTTCCCGACGTTCTCCGAGATCTACGTCGCAGCGCTGCTCGCGCTCCATCGCGAGATCGGCGCGTCGCAGCGGGACACGCGCGCGACGCCGGCCGCCCGGCCCGCACCCTGAGCCCGCTCCGCCGCTCGATGCCGAGCACGCTCGTCGTGCGCAGCGCGTCCGGGTACCATCGTCGCCGACCGAGGCCCGATGGCGCAGCGCAGTGAGCCCAAGCCTCCCGCCGACGATGGCGCGCGCACCGACGCGCGCGCGACGAAGGTGGTGACCGGCGCCGTCATCGACGGCCGCTATCGCGTCCTCTCGCCGCTCGGCGAAGGCGGCATGGGCACGGTGCTGATCGCCGAGCACGTCGAGCTCGGGCGCCGCGTCGCGCTGAAGGTGCTGCAGGAGCGTGTCGGGGACGACCCGACCATGCGCAAGCGCTTCCAGCGCGAGGCGAAGACGCTCGCGACAATGTCGCACCCGAACATCGTCGCGCTGAACGACTACGGGATCTGGGAAGGCACGCCCTACCTCGTCATGGAGCTGCTCGAGGGGCGCACGCTGCGCGACCTCCTCGACGCGGAGCGCGTGCTCCCGCTGCGACGCGCGCTCGTCATCGCGCAGCAGATCCTGCGCGCGCTCTCGTACGCGCACGGGCTCGGCGTGATCCATCGCGACCTGAAGCCGGGCAACGTGTTCCTGCAGGCGCTGCCCGACGACGTCGATCACGTGAAGCTGCTCGACTTCGGGTTCGCGAAGTTCGTGAACCAGGCGTCGAGCTCGATGGTCTCGTCGGACGGCATCGTGCTCGGGACGCCGGCGTACATGGCGCCCGAGCAAGCGGGAGGCACCGTCGATCACCGCGCCGACGTGTACGCATCGGCGGTGTTGATCTTCGAGATGCTCTCGGGGCGTCGACCCTTCGAGGGCGAGCCGCTCGAGATGCTGCGCGCGCGGCTCGTCGCCGATCCGCCGCGGCTCGGCGAGGTGCTGCGTGACGTGGACGTCGCGCCGGAGCTCGAAGAGGCGCTGTCGCGCGCGCTCTCACGAAGGCCGGTGGATCGCACCGAGAGCGCGGCCGAGCTGTCGCGCGCGCTCGCGAAGCTCGGCCCCGACGCGATCGCGACGCGCGCGAAGGGCGCGAAGCCGAGCGCGAAGAAGCCTCCGACGACGAAGGCGACGACGCAGGAGCTCGGCTCGAAGGATCTCGGGCGCGTGCGCCCGCCAGCGCCGCGACGACGACGCCGGCGATCGGTCTCGCCGCTGTGGGCGCTCCTCGCGCTCGTGTCGCTCGCAGGGCTCGCGCTCGCGGGGTGGCGCGCGACGCCGTGGGGCGCGGAGCACGATCCGCTCGAGATGCTGCGCGAGACGTGGTCCGCCGGGGCGCCGCCTGCGAGCGTGCCCGAGGTGATCGAGGAGGCGCCCGCGCTCGAGCCCTCGCCTGCGATCGACGACGACGCGATCGTCCAAGCACCGCCGCCCGCACCCGCGCCCGAGGTGACGGAGCCTCTCGAGCTGCCGACCGACGTGCCGCCGCTGGAGCCGCCGCCCGTGATCGATCTCGCAGCGGCCGCGCTCGTCGAAGCACCGCCGGTCGATCCTGCGCTCGAGGCGATCGCACCGGACGAGGCCGCTGCGCTCGTGGCGGAGGAGCCCGCCCCGGTGGTCGCGGAGGTCGCGCCGGCCGACGAGGTCGAGCCGGTGATCGCCGAGCCCGCGCCGGTCGCCGACGAGAGCGAGCCGATCGCCGACGCGCCGAGCGAGGCGCCATCGGCCGACGTCATCGAAGATCCGTGGACGCGCCCGATCCCGACCGAGCTCGCCGCGCTGCGCGCACGCGTCCTCGACGCACCGGCCCTGCCCGCGCCGATCGATCTGCGACGCGTCGCGAGCTACGCCCGCCAGGATCCGAGCGATGCGCGCGCCATCGTCCTGCTCGCGCACGGCTACGTGCGCATTCGATGGATGGCGGAGGCGCTCGAGCGGTACGAAGAGGCGCACCGCATCGACGCGTCGCTGCGCGGCGATCCGTTGATGCAGCAGAACCTCGTCGCGCTCTCGACGTCGCCCGTCGTCGGCGCGCGCGCGAGCGCGCTCGTCACGTCGATCTACGGACGCGAAGCGCTCGTCGTGATCGACGCCGCGCTCGCGAGCCCGACGCTCGACGAGCGCGGCCGCGCGCAACTGAGCGCGCTGCGCGACGCGATCGCCGCGCTGCCCTGAGCAGCGTGGCGCTGCGGACCTGATACGGTCGTGCGAATGACCGACCGCACGCTCGAGATCCTCCGCGAGCATCTCGACGGAGACTTCCGTGTCGTCCCGCTGGCCCAGACACCCGTCTCGCGCGAGCAGATCGCGGCGATCGGCGCGCGCGTCGGCGTGACGTATCCAGTGGAGCTGGCCGATCACGTGTGCGGCCGTTTCCCCGGAATGTACGTCGAAGTGAAGGAGAGCGTCTGGCCGCGCCCGAAGCCCTACGACGTCGGGCCGTTCTGGAGCTTCCTCTACGCGCTGCACACGTACACCTCGGCGCCCGAGAGCGAGCCGTGGATGCGGCTCGACCACGCGGCGGAGAGGTTCCGCGCGAAGACGGGCCTCGACGCGGCACCGGTGCTGAGGATCGAGGGCGACGCGAACGTGTATTGCATCGACGCGCGCGGCGCGCTCTGCCGCTTCCACCACGAGCTGAACCGGCTCGAGCCGGTCGAGGGCGACTATTGGTCGCTCCTCGATCGCGAGCTGCGCGAGCTGCGCGAGCGCAAGGATCGGAAGAAGCGCGCGCCGTAGCGGGATGACGCGCAGCCGTTCCGGACCGGTCGGGCGCGGCAGCGTGGTACCGTGCTCGCGCATCCACGGTAGAGGGGGCGAGATGAGCGAGAGCAGGAACGGGCGGGCGCGAGGCGTGCGTGTCGGCGTGGTGCTCCTCGCGTGCGTCGCGCTCGCTGCGCTCGCGCCGCGCGAAGTGGGCGCGCACTTCTTCCTCGAAGATCCGCCCTCGTGGCGCGACCAGAACGCCCTCGGCGACCCGCAGAAGACGGGCCCCTGCGGGAACGAGGGGAGCGCGGCGGAGACGGGCGCGGTGACGGCGTATCGCACCGGCGAGACGATCACGATCACGCTCCGCGAGACGATCTTCCACCCCGGGCACTTCCGCATCGCGCTCGCGGTCGACGATCGCAGCGAGCTGCCTCCGCCGCCGCCCGTCACGCCCGGATCGACCGACTGCGGCAGCGTGCCGATCATGGATCCGCCGGTCTTCCCGGTGCTCGCGGACGGCGTGCTCCCGCACACGTCGCCGCTCTCGGGAGAGCAGACGATCGAGGTCACGCTGCCGCCCGGCGTCACGTGCGATCACTGCACGCTGCAGATCACCCAGTGGATGTCGAACCACGGCGCGCCGTGCTTCTACTACCACTGCGCCGACATCTCGATCACCGACGTCGTCGTCGACGCCGGGCCCGAGGTGGACGCGTCGATCCCGGGCGTCGATGCGTCGACGCCGATGGACGCAGGGAACGTCGCGCGCACCGACGCCGGCGGCTCGCCCGCAGCGACGTCGTCGTCGTGCGGCTGCGCGACGCCGGGACGCGGAGCAGGCGCGCGCGGCCTCGTCGGCGTCGTCCTCGTCGCGCTGGTGATCGCGTTCCGTCGCGGCCGTCGCGTGTGACGCGCGCGCGTCGTGTCGGCAGCCGTGAGCTGCCTCGATGCGACGCGTGAGATCGGTGGCCGAAAAGGACACGAGAACGAGCGTCGGGACGCCTCGGTCGCTGGGGCCGTGAGACCGATGCGGTGAGCGGGATCGTCAGTCCCCGCGAACGAGCTGCGCGGGGGACACGAGTCCCGCGACGCGGTCGGAAATCTGCGCGATTCGTGTCGATCACGCGCCGCATCCACGCGGGCACGTGCCGTGCTGAAGCGCCGCGCATGAACACGCGTTGGTGCCTCTCGTTGCTCGTCGTCGTCCTCGGTGGTTGCGCGGACGCGGGTACACCGTCGGGTCGCGCGGGCTCGCGCACGAACGACGCAGCCGTGCCCGCGACCGATGCCGCGACGGGACTGCAGGACGCCGCGGACGTCGACGGATCGATCTCCGCGTCGGGCGAGCGATGCGGCAACGGCCTCGACGACGACGACGATGGAGCGATCGACGAGAGCTGCTCCTGCGCGCTCGGCGAGACGCAGCCCTGCCACCCCGATCGCGCCGTCGCCGGCATCGGCGCGTGCGCGCACGGCGAGCAGACGTGCGAGGTGACCGGAGAGTTCGGCGTGTTCGGCGAGTGCACGGGCGCCGTCGCGCCGACCGACGAGATCTGCGGGAACCAGATCGACGAGAACTGCGACGGGGTCCCCGACGACGCATGCCCGACGATCGTCGAGGTCGACGTCGACCTCGACGGCGACTGCCTCACCGCGAGCTGCCCCGCCGAGGCACCCTACCCGGTCGGATGCGACATCGTGATGGACGGCCGCGATCCCCGAGGCTGCGTCGCCAGCGATCCGATGCAGCCGGTGGTGTACTTCCAGGAGGGCGACGCCTGCGGCTCGGGCCACGTGTCGGGCACGCTCTCGTGCTCGAGCGAGCCGGGCGCGGGCCTGAGCGAGACGAGCTGCATGATCAACAAGAGCACGCGCTACTACCCGCGCGATCGCGGCGGGTGCCCGGACACCTGACCCGCCCCGCGCTCCGCGACACTACGCGAAGAGATCCGCGAGCCACGCGCGCAGGCGCGCGAGCACCCCGCGACGCTCGTCGAAGCGCGGCGGACCCGAGACCTGCGTCTCGTCCTCGATCGGACCCCTGAGGCGCGTCGACTCCTCCGTCGCGCCCATGCGCGGCAGCGCCGTCACGTCGATCGTCCACGATCCGGCGCCCGCCGCAGCGGCCGCGAGCGCCTCGAGGCGTCGCAGATCGGCCCCGGCGCGTGCGCGCACCAGCGCGCCGAGCTCACCGGTCGTCGCCGGCCGCGTGACGCTCGCGCGCAGCGCCGACGCGAACGACTCCGCGTCCGCGAAGCGCTCCGCGGGCGCGCGGCGCAGCGCCCGCGCGACGACCTCCGCGAGGTCCGCGGGCACGTGCGGCGCTCGCTCGCGCACGTCGGGGATCGGTGCGATCGCGAGCGCTTGGTACGCATCGACGTAGCTCTTCGCGTGCACCAAGCGCCGGCCGGTCAGCATCTCCCAGACGACGATGCCCAGCGCGAACACGTCGGTGCGCGCGTCCACCGGCGCTCCCTCGATCTGCTCGGGCGCGAAGTAGCCGAGCTTGCCCTTCAGCTCGCCGGTGCGCGTCCGCGTGATCCGCGCGTACGCGTGCGCCACGCCGAAGTCGGCGACACGCGCGCATCCTTCGACGTCGACGAGCACGTTGGGCGGCGACATGTCGCGATGCACGATGCCGAGCGGCGCGCCGTCGGGCCCGGTCGCGCGGTGCGCGTCGTGGAGCCCGAGCGCGATCTGCGCGCCGATCTCGGCCGCGAACGGCGGAGGCAGCGCGCCGCCGTGCGCGAGCAGTCGCGAGAGCGACACGCCGACGACGAGCGGCATCACGAGATAAGGCCGGCCCTCGTCGTCCGCGCCGAGCGCGTACGTCTCGACGCAATGAGGGCTCGCCACCATCGACGCGATGCGCGCCTCGTCGAGGAACATCTCGACGAACTGGCGCTCGTCGACGACGTCGCGCCGCGGCTGCTTGATCGCGACGACGCGCGGCGTGGTGTCCCCGGCGGGCGCGCGCGCGGCGAAGACCTCCGCCATCCCACCGGCCGCGATGCGCCCGACGATCTCGTAGGGGCCGACTCGACTCGGGACCGGTGTGGAGAGCTCGCGCGCCGCCAACGGGGCGACGCTAGCACGGCGCCGCGCGCACGGCGCGAGCGTCGAGCAGCGCGTGTGCGTGGGTCGGCGTCAGGGGGCGCGCTCGGCCTCTTCGCGATCGAACGCGTCGAGGCCGAGCAGCGGCGTTCGCGGCGTCACGGGCGCTGGTTCCGGCGAGGCGGCGGGCGGCTCGCTCGGCGCTGCTTCGGGCTCGGGCTCGGTCGCGCGCTCGGCGGTGCGGGTGCCGCGTCTCGTGATCGTGCGTGGCACCGCCGGGAGCCCCGCGTCGCGGTGCGGCTCGGCGTCCGCGGCCGTCGTGTCGTCCTCGATCGCGCGCGGCGGCTCGGTGATCGGCGCGGCCGCGCGTTCCTCCGGGGGCGCCGCGCGCGTGCTCGCGGCGTCCTCCGGCGCGCGCTCCGAGAGCGCGCTCGCGGCCGTCCACGCCGCTGCGATCGCGAGCGCCGCCGAGAGCGCCGCGATGCGCACCGCACGCCCTCGTCGCTCCTGCCGCTCGCGCGACGCCGGCGACGGCACCGCGGGCTCCGCGAGCCGCTCCGCGATCGTTCGCTCCACCGCCGCGAGCCGCTCTCCCGCGAGGTCGCGCACGACCTCCGCGATGCGCGCAGGCCCCGCGAGCCCGCCGTGCTCCGCCGCCGCGCGCTCGAGACGATCCGCGAGCTCCGCCGCGCTCCCCAGCCGCGTCCCGCGCTCGCGCTCGAGCGCCGCCGTGACGATCTCGACGATCGCCTCCGGCAGATCGGGTCGTGCGTCGCGCAGGCTCGGGATCGGCCGTCGCAGCATCTGGTCGACGATCGCGAGCGGATTGTCCGCCTCGAAGAGACGACGCCCCGCGAGCGTCTCCCACGCCACCACGCCGAGCGCGAACACGTCGCTCGCCGGCTCCGCGGGCTCGCCGCGCAGCTGCTCCGGCGCGGCGTACGCGACCTTCCCCTTGAGCTCGCCGCTCTCGGTCTGCGTCGCGCGTGCCGCCGCGCGCGCCACGCCGAAGTCCGACAGCCGCGCGCGCCCGTCGATCCCGACGAGCACGTTGTGCGGCGACACGTCGCGGTGCACGAGCCGCAGCGGCGCGCCGGTCAGGCTGCGCGCCGCGTGCGCGTCCGCGAGGCCGCGCGCCGCCTGGACGAGGATCGCGAGCGCGACGTCGAGATCCATCGGCCGGCGTCGCTCCGCCTGCGCGTCGAGGAGCTGGCGCAGCGACGCGCCGAGCACGAGCTCGAGCACCTGGAACAGGATCCCGCGCTCCGGCACGCGACCGAGGTCGAGCGTCGCGACGACGTGCGAGCTCTGGACCTGCGCCGCCACGCGCGCCTCGTCCACGAACATCCGCACGAACTTCTCGTCGCTCGCGAGGTGCGGGAGCATCACCTTCAGCGCGACGAGCTTCTGGAACGACTCCTCGCCGAGGATGCGCGCCGCGTGCACGGTCGCCATGCCCCCGCTCCCGATCGGGCAGAGCACCTCGTAACGCGCGAGCACCTCCCCACGAGCGAGCACCGGGCACGACCTCCTGATGGCCCTTCGCGTCCCGCCGTCCATCCGGCGGGCGCGCGGCGATGCTACCTCGCGAGCCCGCCGCCGCGTCAAACCGAGGTTTCCGAACCGCGGCTCCTCATCTAGCATCGACCCGTGGGCATCCTCGCGCGTGTGGTCGTGTGCGCCCTCGCGTGCGCCGCGCTCGGCGGATGTGAGAGCGAGCCATCGCGCACCGAGCTCGTCGTGATCGTCGACTCCGACATGTCGGCGCTGGACCACGTCGAGATCGACGTCGACGTGGCGGGACAGAGCGTGGTCCGCGAGACCGTCGAGCTCGGCGCGTCGCCGCTGCCGATCACGTTCGGGCTCGTGTCGAGCTCGGGCCGCGATCGGATCGTGCGCGTGGAGGTGACCGGGCTCGACGGAGGCTCGCCGCGCGTGCACGCCGTGCGGCGCACCCGCTTCGTGTCGGGCGAGAGCCGCATCCTCTCGATCGTGCTCGAGGAAGCGTGCGCCGACCGCGTGCCCTGCGAGGGGAACCTGACGTGCCGCGCAGGCCAGTGCGCCGACGACTTCGTCGATCCCGACGAGCTCCCTCGCTACACCGGCGCGCTCCCCGATGCCGGCATCACGCGCGACGACGCCGGCCCGCCCGACGCAGGCCCGTCCGACGCCGGCTGCGTCGACGACCCGGGCAACGTCGGCAGGCCGGACGGCTGCGTGCTCGACCGATGGCCGGCCCGCCCGGTCTGCCGCGGCGACACCGGCGACGACGGGGTCGTGCGCTACGTCGCGCTGCTCGATCCGCTGCTCGACCAAGGCCCCGACGCGTGGCGCACGCTCGGCCACGATCTCGACGGTCTCTGCACCGATCCGCTGATGACCGACACGGTCGAGTGCCGCACCACGACCGGCCCGGTGCTCGACGGGCTCGGCGGCATCGACAACGCGACCTCGCGCGTGCTCGCGGGCACGCGGATCCTGTGGCCGACGTGGCTCGCCGACGCGCAGGCGTTCGCGCGCGAGCGGATGCGCCAGGGCGAGGTCGTGCCGATCATGCGCATCCGCGGCTGGAGCGGCGAGCCCGACGACGCGCGCGTGGAGGTGTGGGTCGCGGGCAGCGTCGACGTCCTCCACGCCGACACGCCGGCGCCCGACGGCGGCGTCCTCGAGGAAGATCCGTCGCGCCCCGATCCCGCGTGGGACGGAACCGATCGCGCGTACGTCGCGGACGGCTACTTCTCGGTGTCCGACATCGGCATGCCGCTCATCGGCGACGACGACGCGTACGTCGCCGGCGGCACGCTCGTCGCGCGCATCCCGGACCGCGCGCCCTTCGACGTCGCGGCGCGCAGCGCGGGCGGCGTGGCGCGCATGGTGCTGACCGACGCGCGCTTCGTCGGCGCGCTCGCCGCGGACGGGACGCGCTTCGATCACGCGATGGTCGTCGGTCGGTGGGGACGCAACGATCTCCTCGGCTACCTCGAGGACGTCGGGATCTGCTCGAGCGATCCGGACTTCGCGCCGCTGCGCGTCGCGATCGAGCAGGCGCTCGATCTGCGCAGCGATCCGTCGAGCACCGGGCCCGACCTCGCGTGCGACGCGACCAGCATCGCGCTGCCGTTCGACACCACCGTGCCGGTGCACTTCGGCGGGCTCGTACGCGGCGAGTTCGCGCCGACGGGTTGTCCGTGACGGCGATGACCCGCGTGCTCGCGCTCGCGATCGCGCTGAGCGTCGCGCTCGGCGCCACGGATGCACGCGCGCAGTCGGGCTCGGGCGCGTCGCTGACCGGCGCCGCGCGCGACCTCTTCCGCGAGGGCGTGCAGGCCGCGGAGGCGGGGCGCTGGGAGGACGCGCGCGCCGCGTTCGAGCGCAGCTACGAGCTCGCCCCGCGCGACGCGACGCTGCTCAACCTCGCCGTCGCGCTCGGGCAGACGGGGCGCCTCGTCGCGGCGATCGAGGCGTACCGTCGCTTCCTCGCGCGCGCCGACGACGCCGCGCGTGCCCAGGGCGGCGCGCACGCGCGAGACGCGGTCGCGGCGCTCGAGGCGCGCATCGCGCACGTCTCGCTGACCGTGCGCGGCCTCGAGGAGGGCGACGTCGTCGCGCTCGACGAGGTGCCGATCGCGCATGCCGCGATGGGGCTCGACCTCCCGGTCGATCCCGGCGCGCACGTCGTCACGATCACGCGCGACGGGCGCGAGTGCGCACGCCGCGCGCTCGAGCTGTCGGAGAGCGCGCGGCGCGACCTCGAGGTCGTGGCGACGTGCCCGCCGCCGCCGGTCGAGCCCGACCTCTCGCTCCCGCCGACACCCGCGGAGCCCGAGGACCGAGGCGAGGATCCCGCGCCGTGGATCGCGCTCGGCGTCGGCGCGGGCGTCGCGGTGATCGCCGGGATCGTGATCGCGGCCGTCGTGCTCACGTCGCAAGCGCCCGCGGATCCCGGGCCGTTCATGGGCAACCTCGGCCCGGGATCGTTCCCGGCGCCGTGACGCCGCGCCCTCAGGGCGCGACGGTGGCGCAGAACGCCATGTCGTTCGCCTCGCCGAGCTCGGGCACCGTCGCGCACGGGTCGAGGGTGCCCGCCTCGAGCTGCAGTCGGATGTCCTCCAGCATCATCGCGTTCTCGGCCGACACCAGGTGCGCGAGATCGTGGAACGGCGCGAGCGCGGAGCCGCCCGCGTAGTTGCCCGCCGGAAGCGCGCCGCGCTCGGCGTCCGCGATGAGATCCGCCACCGCGCTGACGATGCTCTTGGTCGAGCTCGACAGGATGCACTCACGAACTTCGGGCAGCGTCTGGTACTGATCGAAGTCGACGCCGATCACCCTCGCGTCGCGCTCGCACGCCGCGATCAGCGCGCCGGTTCCGGTGCCGCCGGCCGCTGCGAAGACGACGTCGGCTTGCATGTCGACCATCTGCTCCGCCGACGCCGCGCCCCAGGTCGGGTCGCTGAAGCACGTCGCGATGTCGTCCTCGTGGAACTCCGCGAGCACCGTGACGTCGGGGTTCACGTGACGCGCTCCGTTCCAGTACCCGATCGCGAAGCGCGGGATCGCCGAGATGGACGGGCAGCCGAGCACGACGCCGACCACGTCGGTCTCGGTCGTCATGCCGGCGAGCGCGCCCGCGAGGAACCCGCCGATGTCCTCGCGGAACACGATGCCGACGACGTTCGGAATGGTCGTCTCCTGGAACTGGTCGGTTCCGATGAAGCTGACGTCGGGATGCCGCAGCGCGGCGGCGCGCGTTCCTTCGCCCATCGTGGACGACTTGGTCACGATGATGTCGAAGCCCTCGGCGACGAGCTCGTCGATGCGGGCGCCCCACACCGCCGCGTCGGTCGAATTCGTCAGCTCCGCGCGCACGCACTCGTCGGGCAGCTCGAGCGCCGCGGCCCCTTGCAGCACGCCATTCCAGCCCGACGCGACGTAGCTCTGATCGTCGAGGTCGCCCGTGTCGACCACGTACGCGATCCGCGCGCGACAGGGATCCTCGGCCTCGGCCTCGCACGACGCGAGCAACACGACACATGCGAAGACGGACAGACGCCCGATCAAGGAACTCGACAGGATCCGCAACTGCATGTCTCCCCCTCCTCGTGTGGTTTGGCGCCGCCCCGAGCGGTCTCAGCCGCCGATGAAGTGGCAGAGGCTGCGGAAGACCGCGGGCTCGCGGTGGATGCGATCCTCTTCGATCGTCCAGAAGCCCAGGAACGGCATCGCGAGCTCGTGCTCGTCGGTCAGATCGACGCTGCTCGACGCGCCGCAGTAGTCGATCTCCGCGCCCTCGCGCACTGCCGCGAACGCCGCCTCGACCTCGTACCAAGCGAAGAGCTGGCCGGTGGGACGCGAGGTGTCGCGCAGCACGTCGGAGATCGATCCACCCGACTGCTCGACGCGCTCCGCGGCGAGCGCCCAGAGGATGAGCGCATCGTAGTAGAAGTGCGTGATCTGCAGCGGCCGCTCGTCGCTCCAGCGCGCTCGGAACGCGGCGCGGAACGCGGCCGCTTCGTCGCCCACCTCGGGCGACACGCCGACCGCGCCGTCGAGCAGCCCCGGCGAGATGTTCGCGACGAACGCGTCGTCGTTGAGCGTCGGCGCGAAGTACCAGCTCACGGTCGCGCCCAGCGCCGCCGCGTCCATCACGATGCGCGCGCCGGAGCGCGGATAGGCGACCAGCACGAGGGCGTCGGGCTCATCGTCGAGCGCGCGCTCGAGCACGCTGCGATCCTCGATCGCCGGGTCGAATCGCTCGTGGGAGATGATGCTCCCGCCGAGGCGGGTCAGCTCGGCGCGAACACCCTCGGCGAACGAGTCGCCATACGTCCCCTGCGCCGAGATGATCGATGCGCGCTGCCGTCGATCGCGGAACATGCGCTGCGCGAGCGCGCGGCCCTCGGCCGCTGCGGTGGGGCCGAGATGGAAGCGCAGCGCCTCGTGGGCCGAGTCCGACGACGCCGCCTCGCTGATGGTGAGCAGCGGGATCCCGCGCGCGGCGACGAGCGGCTCGAGCGCGTCGGCGAGATCGCCCTCCTCCGGCCCGATGATCACCTCGACACCGGCATCGAGCAGCGCCTGCGCGGCCGCCATGCCGCGCACCGGGTCGGAGTGGGTGTCGCGCGACACCAAGGTGAGCGGCCGCCCACCGACGCCGCCCGCCTCTTCGTTCACCGTCTCGATCGCGATCAAGAGGCCACGCTCGATGTTCTCGCCCACCGACGCGAGATCGCCGGTGAACGGCAGCAGAGCGCCGACGCGAATCGTGTCCGCCGGCTCGGGCGCGGGCCGCGACACGCAGCTCGCGAGCACGATCGACGACGCCACCAGGGCCAGAGAGCGGTCGAGTGCAGCCATGATTCGCTCCGTCTCCGAACGAATTCAGAACGTCTGTCGCCACTGCACCGAGAACGTCCGCGGTGCCGACGGGAGATCGATGCCCGAGAAGCCCGGCTGCGCTGTGTCGGTGCCCAGGATGTTCCGCGCGGTGAACGTGATCGTGGTGAGCCCGCCCGGGATCAGCTCGGCGTCGAAGACCGACGCCGTCGCATCCCAGTACCAAGCGTCGGGCAGGTGATACACGGCGCCTGCCTCGAGCACGTTGGTGTCGCTGGCGCGCCGCGACGACACATATCGAATCTGCGTTCCGAAGCGCAGCGGGAGCCCGGGGATCGTGTAGTGCGCGCCTGCGCGGAAGAGCCCGGGCGGATACGCCTCGAGGTCGGTGCCCAGCAGGTCGGCGCGATAGCCCGACACGTCCAAACCGCGCTCACCGAGCACCAGCGAGAACGACGCATAGAGGCGCAGCTGCTCGTCCCAATCGACCCTCGCCAGCGTGTCCCACGACCACACGCCGACCTCGGAGATGTTCCGAGCGACCAAGTTCGCGCCCATGCGCGTGAACTCGGCCTTGTTGATCAGATAGCTGTACGAGAGCTCGGTCTGGAGCGTCATCCACTCCCACGGTCGATAGACCACCTGGCCCTCGAACGTGTGGATCTGCTGCGGGCGCAGCTCGGGATTGCCCAGGATGTCGCCGGCGACCAGCGGCACGCCGTAGAGCAAGAGCGGCGTGGGCGCGCGGAACGCGCTGCCGTACATCACCTTCGCGCTCAGATCCTCGACGATCTCGACCGCGACCGCCGCGCGCCCGTTGATCTGTGATCCGTAGATGTTGTGCAGGTCGTAGCGAATGCCGCCGTGGATGTGCAGTCGTTCGATCGGAGTCGCGCTCGCGAGCAGATAGGCACCCAGATTGAGGAACGTGCGGCGCCCCTGTCGCGTCGACGTCGACTCGCGGATGTTGCCCGGCGCCATTCCATCGCTGGCGCCGTAGAGCACGTGCAGCACCGAGGGCAACTGCTCGTCGTCGAGCAATCCGTCCACGCCCAGCGTGAAGCGCAGGACGTCCAGCGGCGACCAGCGCGCCGTCGCGCCCAGCTCACCACCGGCGAAGTCGTTCTGTCTCCGGATCGAGTAGATGTCGCTCCCGACGTCGATGTGATCGCGGTCCGTCGGCGCACCTCCGAACACACGCGCGAACGCATCGATCGAGAGGTGCGGATCGGGCGTGCCCGAATAGGCGAGATCGACGTATCCCTGCCAGAGCGAGACTCGATTTCCGCGCGTTCGGCCGACGAGATCGGTGCCTCGAGCGAGCTGCGCCCAGTCTGCGAACTCCGCTCCACGATCGAGAATCGACGCATATCCCGTCAGCGAGATCGAGTGCTCCGGAGCGAGGCGGAGCGACACTCGCGCCAAGCCGACCGCCGAATTCAGATCCAGATCACGCGCGCGCTCCCAGCCCTCACCCGTCATGCGGTACGGCGCGACACGCTCCGCCGGCGAGCTGGCCGGCAGCGAGATGCCCGACCGGTCTCCGCGGAAGAGGCGCCACGACACGAAGAACGCGAGATCGTCGATGCGCGTGCCGACGGCGAAGTCGAGCTCTCCACCGGGCCCACCGGCCCAGCCGAGGCCTTGGGTGAAGTCCGCGCCGTCGATTCGCCCGGGATCGCGAGTGACGATGTTGACGACGCCGAGGAACGCGTCGGCGCCATACACCGTCGAGACGGGCCCTCTCACGATCTCGATGCGCTCGATGATCGAGAGCGGCACGAGCTCCGCGCCCAGCCAGTGCCCCGACGTCGCGCGATAGGACACCGCGCGTCCGTCGATCGTCAGCTGCACCAAGCCGCTCTCGGCGCGGAGACCGCCGGAGATCCCGCGCACTGCGACGTTCGGCGTGATGTGGTCGTCGACGACGTAGAAGCCGTGCACGTGCTCGAGCACTTCGGCGACCGTCGAATAGCCCCAGCGCAGCATCTCGTCGCGCGTGATGACGGTGACGTTCGCCGGCGCGTCGTCGACCGACTCGATGGTGCGCGAAACGGCAGTGACGTAGCGCCCGGAGAGGAGCGCCTCGAGATCGAGGCTCTCGATCGCCTCGACGTCGTCTCCCTCGGCGTCGGTCGCAGTCTCGCTCTCGATCGGCGGAGCGTCGGCCGTCTCGGTCGGCGGAACCGGCGGATCACCCGTGGGGGCGATGGTGGGCTCGCTTCCGATCGCCGATTCTTCTCCAGTCTCCGGCTCGCGCGGCGCATCGCTCTCGCCCGGCTGCTCTGCAGGCGGAGACAGCTCGGCAGGCGGAGACGGCTGGGACGGCGGAGACAGCTCGGCAGGCGGCGCGTCCTGCGCCGACACCGGCGCGACCCGCACACCGAGCGCGAGCGCGAGCACCAGCGCCGCACGCACGATGCGCGCGCGCAGCGGCGCGCGAGCACGCGTCTCGGCTCCTGCCGATCCGTACGAAACCAAGGAACCCCCTCACGTTCCTTGTACCGCTGAGCGCGGACGCATCTCAAGCGGAAAGTTTTAGAATTAGCGGCAATCAGCGGCAGAGTGGGGGAGCTCCATTGTTCGGCTCACGTCGCGCGCAGCCTGAGCCGAGCGGAGCGCTGCTCGCACAGAGCACCACCTGTCGAGCGCGGGATACGAGCGCGCCAATCGACTCGAGCGCTCAGCGCCTGCGTCGGTATCGAATCCAGACGAGGTCGCTCGGGAGCCGCTCGACGGACACGAGCTCGAAGTGCCGCGGCGTGCTCGCGCGCGAGCGTCGTGACGAGCTCCGATCGAAGAGCGTGGGAGTCCCCACGCTGCCATCGACCACGGGCGCGACGATCACACTGAGCTCGTCGACGAGATCCTCGTCGAGGAACGACCCGTTGATCTTCCCGCCGCCCTCGAGGAGCAGCGTCTCGATCCCGAACGACGCCCTGAGCCGAGCGAGCGCTCGACCGAGGTCGATCTCCGTGCGCCCACCGAAGACGTACGAGACACCCTTGCTGCGCAGGAACGCGAGATAGGCATCCTCCACGCCCTCGGTCAGGACGGTGATGACGTGCTCGCCGTCGATGTCGCTCGACGTCCAGCGCAGCTTGCCGCCGGGATCGACGACGATCGCGTAGGAGCTCGCGTCGCGCCGCGCGACGAAGTCGGTGCGCGGGATGCGCTCGGCCGGCGCGCGACGCGGGATCGTCGCCTTGCCCGCGTAGGGCTCCATCGAGATGCGACCGATCATCCAGGCATCGGCGCCGAACGTCGCGGCCGTGCGCTCGTACTCGGAGACGAACGTCGGGGGCAGGTCCCAGCGGTCGGTGACGATCCGTCCGTCGACCGACGGGACCATGTGACAGATGACGCGAGGTCGGTCGCTCGTGGTCCTCGGCTTCGCGCTCACGGCGTGACCATCACCTTGATCGACTCGCGCGCGTTCATCGCGCGATAACCGTCGGGCACTCCGTCGAGGCCGACGCTGCGATCGAAGACGCGCCCCGGATCGATGCGACCGTCGAGGATCTCGGGCAGCAGCTCGTCGATGTACGCGCGCACCGGCGCGGGCCCGCCGCCGACGATCACGTTCTTGAAGAACGTCCGTGCCGCGCCGGGCACCGCGTCGTAGTGCGGGACACCGACGCGCCCGACCGCGCCGCCCGGGCGCGCGATCTCGATCGACGTGAGCGTCGCGTCGCGCGTGCCGACGCACTCGAGCACCGCGTGCGCGCCGCGGCCGCCCGTGAGCGCGCGTACACGCTCCACGGCCTCCTGACCACGCTCGCTGACGACGTCGGTCGCGCCGAGCTCGCGCGCGAGCGCGATGCGATCGGGGCGACGACCGAGGATGATGATCTGCTCCGCGCCGAGACGCTTCGCCGCGATCACGCCGCACAGGCCGACCGCGCCATCACCGACGACCGCGACGCGCTGCCCGGGCGCCACGCGCGCGACGACCGCGGCGTGATGGCCGGTGCCCATCACGTCCGAGAGCGTGAGCAGCGACGGCATGCGCGCGTCCGCTTCGGTGACGTCGAGCGGGTACAGCGTTCCATCGGCGAGCGGGATGCGCAGCGCTTCGGCCTGCGCGCCGTTCAGACCCCCGTTGCCGAGGAACCCGCCGTGCACGCACGCGGTGGGGAGCCCCTCGCTGCAGAACTCGCAGGTGCCGTCGGAGAACGCGAACGGCATCACGACGACCTGCCCACGCTTCACGCGCCGCACGTCGCGGCCGACGGCTTCGACGACGCCGATCGCTTCGTGGCCCATGCTCTGCCCCGTCGTGCTGCGCGGCATGTCGTTGTACGGCCAGAGATCGCTGCCGCAGATGCAGGCGCGCACCACGCGCAGGATCGCGTCCGTGGGCTCGACGATCGACGGGTCGGGGACGTTCTCGACGCGGACGTCGCCCGCGCCGTACATGATCGTGGCTCTCATCTGTTTCCTCTCACTCGGGCGCTCGCTCGCGCCACCATCGCGTTCGGCGCTCGAACGCGTGCTGGGTGCGGACGATCCTGGCTCCGTTCGCCGCGAGACATCAGAGGCCTGCGCATGCACGAGCCGTGAAGCGCCGCTGGACAATCGTCCTACCCGCGTCGCGCTCTCGCACCACGGCGCTCCGGCGCTCGCGAGCGCCGATGCGAGGCCGTGAGCACCGCCTCTGCTCGGTACGTGCGGCGCACGGCCGCGGAACGGTGAGTGCTAGACACGGCGCGGGTGGATCCGACCGAACACACGCCGGCGTCGCACGCCGATGTGAGCGTCGCGCGCTGGATCGAGCGTGTCGGCGAGCGCGCCGCCGGCGCGATGCTGCGAACGTCGGAGGGACGAAACGTCGCGCCCGGGCTGCTCGAGGCGATCCTCGCGAGGGACGAAGCTCGGGCTCACGCGCTGCTCGGGGAACACTTGGGCGCGCGCATGCGCGGCGGTCACGAGCTCTCGGACATCCTCCAGGAGCTCACCGCCATCTCCCGCGCCGTGTCGGACGCGTGGTCGGACCTCGAGCCCGCGCGACGCCCTCCGCGGTCGGAGCTCGACCGCGCGCTGGCCGGGCTCCAGCGCTGCGTGGTGTGGGTCATCGGCACGTTCACGAAGCACATGCGAGACGACGAGCAGCGTGGCAAACGCGCGATCCACCGCCTCGAGGCCGAGCAGCGCGACGCGATCGAGCGAGGGCTCGCGAGCGACGTGCTCGCAGCACGGATGCTCGCCGTGGTGCTCGACGTGATGGAGTGCGACGCCGGCGCGCTCCTTCTCTACGACGCGTCCAGCGCGCAGCTCGTCGAGGTCGCAGCGTCGGGGCTCCCGCGCGACGCGATCGAGCGCGAGGTCGTCGACGTGGGCTCGCAGACGTTCCCGGCGACGGTGGCGCGGTCGGACGCGCCGGTCACCGAGGTCGGAGACGTCGCGACGACCGAGCTCGACGTCAGCCCGGCCCTTCGCGCGAGCGGCATCCGCGCGATGCTCGGTGTGCGCATGCCCGCGCGCACCAAGCTGTTCGGCGTGCTGTACGTCGCGATGAGGCGACCGCACGTGTTCGGCAGTCGGGAGGTCCGACGTCTCGAGCTGCTCGGCGAGCGAGTGCTCGTCCACCTCGAGATCGCCTATCTCAACGCTGCGCTGCGCGCATCGCTCGACGAAGTGCTCGCGGAGCGCAAGGCACGCGAGCAGTTCGTGTCGTTCCTGGTGCACGACCTCCGGACGCCGCTCTCGAACGCGAAGGTCAGCGCACAGCTGCTCGCGAGGTTGCCCGACGGCGACCCCCGGCGTGCCGATCTCACCAGCCGCATCGTGCGCGGCGTCGATCGCGCCGACGCGATGCTGCGAGACCTGCTCGACGTGAGCCGCATCCGCGCAGGCGGGACGTTGCCGCTCTCGCGCGCGCCCGCCGACCTCTTCGACGTGGTCCACGCCGTCGTCGCCGAGCTGCCCACCGGCAGCGCGCGCCGGATCGCGCTCGACGTCGATCACGCGCGTGGCACGTGGGACGCTCACGAGCTCGAGCGCGCCCTCGGGAACGTCGTGTCGAACGCGCTGAAGTACGGCGACGAGACCGCGCCCATCACGATCCGCGCGAAAGGCGACGCGGAGGTCGCGCGGCTCTCGGTCCACAACGCCGGCAGTCCTCTCGAGCCCGCGCAGCTGGAGCGCATCTTCGAGCCCTTCGTGCAGCAGAGCGAGGGGCGCGGCTGGGGCCTCGGGCTCGCGCTCGTGCGCGCTTGCGCGGAGGCGCACGGCGGTCGCGCGCTCGTCCAGAGCGACGCCGAGCACGGCACGGTGTTCACGATCGAGCTCCCGACGACCGCTCCCACCGCCCCCGACGACCGAGGCGCGCAACCCACCGCGTGATCCCCGAAGATCGTACCGCGCGTGTCGATTCCGGGCCTCGACGGTGGCAACGCACACCACGGGGACGAAGTGAGACGTGTGGTTTCCGCGCCCTCCTCCGGCTTCGTGATGCTCGTCGACGACGATCCGACGCGCCAAGGCGCCGTCTCCGACGCGCTGCGCGCGGCCGGGCACCACGTGCTCGCGTTCCGCGACGCCGCGGAAGCGCGCGCCGGGCTGCGCGACGTGAAGATCGACGTGGTCGTCGCGACCGCGGCCAACGCGAGCACGCTCGACGAGGCGCGCCACGACGCCACGCGGCACGCGTCCTGGGTGCTCCGCGGAAGGCCCGAGGCTCGCCTCGCTCCGAAGTTCGTCGCGAGCCTGGCGCTCGACGCATCGCCGCGCGTCGTCGCGGAGACGGTCGCGGCAGCGCTGGCCATGCGTCGGCCGAGGCCCGCTGGCGCGCCCAGCGCCGTCGCCGCGACCAAGGTTGCGCGCCCCGAGCCGGTGCGCTCCGTCGCGGCGCCGCTCCCCTCGCCCGCGCGCATCCCCACGCCCGTCCCGCCGAAGGCCGCTCCTCCGCCCGAGCGTGCGCCCACCGAGCCGGTCGCGGTGCCCGCGCCCGTCACCGCGCCGCCGCTCGCTGCGCCACGCCGCGTCGGCGTCGTCGCGCGCGACGCCACGATGGTACGCCGACTCTGCGAGACGCTCGACGCCGCGGGCCTGAGCGCCAGGGGGTTCACGGCCGCCCGCACTGCACGCGACGTCGCGATGACGGCCGGCTTCGACGCGCTGGTCCTCGAGGAGCACCTCGACGGCATGGACGCGGCCACCGTCGCAGCGCGCCTCGCGGTCGATCTCGGCGAGGACGCACCGCGCATCGTCGTCCTCGCAGGCGCCGACAGCGTCGTGACCGAGAGCGCGGTGCACACGATCGTTCGCTCGCCCACGACGCGCGAAGCGATCCTGCGCGCGGTGGTCGGCACGATGGACGCACGGGAGCGGGAGCGCGCCCAGCCCGCGCCCGGATGATCTCCGGCGCTGCACCCCAGCGCGACCCCGAGCCCCCACCGACGACGTCTACTGCCGCGCCGAGAGCGCGACACGCGCGCGGCTCGGTGGCGCGACGCTCACACGGACTCGACGGCGGCGCGCCGCGCGCGGACCACGTCTCCCAGCGTCGCGAGCAGCGCATCGTCGACGAGCGGCTCGATCAGCGTCTCGTCGAACACCGACAGGCTCGCCTCCGCGTCCGCACCTCGGAGCCGCACGAAGAACGGACGGTCGGCGCCGAGCTTCTCGCGCAGCGCCTCGCACAGCTCCGCGCCGCTCGGACGATCGAGCCCGTCCGCGAACACCACGATGTCGCACCGCGCACCGGGCAGGAGCTGCATCGCGTTCCCGGACGAGCCGAGCAGCAGCACGCGCGCGCCGCACTCCTGCAGCAGCTCGCTCAGACGGCGCACCCGCCACACGTCGGTGTCGACGATCGCGATGATCACGGCCGGCTTCAGCTCGAGCGAGCGCTCGCGGGGCGGAGTCTTGGTCTTGCTCATCGGCAGGGTCCCTTTCCCGTCGGACGCCGCGCGGCGCGGCGGTGACGGCGTCCGTGCGTACGGCGCGAGGCCGCGTCGCAGGGACGCCGGTCGATGCGCGCTCACCGCGTCGCGGCGAGCGCTCGCGCGATCACCAGCCGCTGCGGCGGGGCGGACGCTCCTGCGCGACGTTCACGCGCAGGTTGCGCCCGTCGAGCGCGGCTCCGTCGAGCTCGGAGATCGCGCGCGCCGCGTCCTGAGCGCTCGCCATCGTGACGAACGCGAAGCCGCGCACGCGCCCGGTCTCGCGATCGGTGGGGACGTCGACCCGATCGACCTCGCCGAAGGCGCGGAAGGTCGCGCGCAGCGTGTCCTCGGTGGTGTGGAACGAGAGATTGCCTACGTACAGACGATTGCTCAAAACGACTCGGAATCCGGCTCTCGGTAGTTGAACGCGCGCAGCCGCCGAGAGAGCCTCGAGCCCGGGGAAACGCTGCGACATGCCCGCATCGGCGGTGTCGTCGCAGCACGTGAATCCGTCCGAGCGAAGCGGGGACCGAAGAACGTGCTCGTCCACGGTGGACCGGTCACGACCGCGACGCAAGCGCGCATTTCGCGATCACGCGCGGCCCGAGCCGAGCTTCGGCTGCTTCGGGAGATGGCGCAGGCCCATCCACGCGAGCGCGCTCATGTGCTTCGCGACCTCTTCGATGCGCGGAGAGCGCGCGTCGGTCCACCACTTGCCGACGAACGTCACCATCCCGACCAGCGCGTGCGCGTAGATGGGGGCGGCCTTGGTGTCGTAGCCCGCCTCGCGCAGCGCCTCGACGAACACGTGGCCGACGCGCTCCGCGAGATCGTTCAGCAGGCTCGACATGCGCCCGTGCGTCGAGGTCACCGGCGAGTCCTGCGAGAGCACGGCGAAGCCGTCCGGGTGATCGCGCACGTACGTGAGGAACGCGAGCGACGCGTGCTCCACGCGCTCGCGCGGCGTGCCCGATCCGATCGCCTCGGCGATGCGGCGCACCACGTAGTCCATCTCGCGATCGACGACGACCGCGTAGAGCCCTTCCTTGCCGCCGAAGTGCTCGTACACGATCGGCTTCGAGACCTTCGCGCGCGTCGCGATCTCTTCGACCGACGCAGCCTCGTAGCCGCGCTTCGCGAACACCGCGCGCCCGACGTCGACGAGCTGCGCCCTGCGCTCGAGCGCCGGGAGCCTCCGCGTCGTCTTCCGAGCCGCCATCGCGCTCCACGATACTACGCAGACGTAGGTTTCACCATCGTTTCGTCGCGACGACGATCGAGCGCTCGTTCGCCCGATACGGAACGATGACGAGACCATGACTTGAGCCCGATGTTACGCGAGCGTAGGTATCTTTGCGGAGGACGCGGAACCCATGCCCAGGGCCGAGAGCATCGTCGATGCGTGCCGCGCGACCGGGCGCGGCGTGGCGCGCCGTCTCCTCCTCGATCGCCAGGCGGAGCTCTGGTGCAGGGAGCTCGCGCTCACGGCGTCGCTCACCGAGATCCGCGCGCGCGTGGTCTCGATCGTCGAGGAGACGCCCGACGCGCGCACGCTCGTGCTGCGCCCGAACCGACGCTGGCGCGCGCACCGGGCGGGACAGCACACGATGGTCGAGCTCGAGATCGATGGTGCGCGCGTTCGGCGCTGCTACTCGATCTCGTCGGCGCCCGTCCCTGGTGAGCGCCTCGTCTCGATCACGGCCAAGCGCGTCCCGGGCGGTCGCGTGTCCAACTGGCTGCACGACCGCGTGCGTGTCGGCGACGTGCTCGTGCTGAGCCCTCCCGCGGGCGACTTCGTGCTGCCCGAGCCGACGCCCGAGCGGCTGCTGATGCTGAGCGGCGGCTCCGGGATCACGCCGATCGCCGCGATGCTCCGCGACCTCGCCGCGCGTGATCTCGTCCGCGACGTGGTGCTCGTGCATCACGCGCGGAGCCGCCGCGACGTGATCTTCCGCGAGGCGATCGAAGCGCTCGCCGCGGCGCATCGCGGGCTGCGCGTGGTGTGGTGCCTCGACGACGAGCCGGGCGCGCCGGTCGGCTTCGACGAAGCGCGCTTCGCCGCGCTCGTGCCCGACTTCGCGTCGCGCTCGACGTGGCTCTGCGGTCCGCCCGCGATGATGGCGCGCGTCGAGCAGACGTGGCGCCGCGCCGGCGCGGAAGCGCGGCTCCGGCGCGAGCGCTTCGCGCCCCCGCCGATCGAGCCCGCCGACGACGCACGCGCGCTGTCGCTCTCACTCTCGCGCGTGGGTCGCACGATCGAGGTGAGCTCGTGCGAGAGCCTGCTCGTGCAGCTCGAGCGCGCGGGCGAGCGGCCCTCGTCGGGGTGCCGCATGGGGATCTGTCGCTCGTGCACGACCCGCAAGCGATCGGGCGTGGTGAAGAGCCTGCTCACCGGCGCGACGTCGGGCGCGGGCGACGAGGAGATCCAGCTGTGTGTCTCCGCGCCGTGCACCGATCTCGACCTCCTCCTCTGACCGGAGCGCACCATGACGCCGAGCCGAGCTCTCACGACGGACGAAGCCGACGCGCTCGGGCGCGAGCTCGACGCGATCCGAGACGAGGTGATCGCGAGCCTCGGCCAGCGCGACGTCGATCACATCCGCGGCGTGATGCGCGCTGCGAGCGCGCTCGAGATCGCAGGGCGCACGCTGCTCCACGTCGGGATCGATCCGATCAGCTTCGTGGTCGGCGCGGGCGCGCTGGGCATCTCGAAGATCCTCGAGAACATGGAGATCGGGCACAACGTGATGCACGGCCAGTACGACTGGACCGGCGATCCCGCGCTCCGCTCGAGCACGTACGAGTGGGACATCGCGTGCACGAGCGACGACTGGCGCCGCTCCCACAACTACGAGCACCACACCTTCACCAACATCCTCGGGAAGGATCGCGACGTCGGCTACATGTTCCTGCGCGTCGCGCCGGAGCAGGCGTGGCGCCCCTCGCATCTCTCGCAGCCGCTGGTCGCGGCGGGGCTCGCCCTCTCGTTCCAGTGGGGCGTGGGCACGCACGAGCTCCGCATCTTCGAGACGATGTGCGGCGACCAGTCGTGGCGTGAGCTCGCGCGGCGCGCGCGCCCCTTCCTCGCGAAGGCGAAGTGGCAGCTCGCGAAGGACTATCTCTTCTTCCCCGCGCTCGCGCTGTGGAACGCGCCGCGCGTGATCGCGGGCAACCTCGTCGCGAACGGGACGCGCAACGTGTGGGCGTTCGCCATCATCTTCTGCGGTCATTTCCCGGAGGGCGTGCGCGTCTATCGCGAGGACGAGACCGAGCACGAGAGTCGGGGCGAGTGGTACGTGCGGCAGATCAACGGCTCCGCGAACATCGAGGGTGAGCGCTGGATGCACCTGCTGAGCGGGCACCTGAGCCATCAGATCGAGCACCATCTGTTCCCGGATCTGCCTGCATCGCGATATCCGGAGGTCGCGCCGCGCGTGCGCGCGCTCTGCGAGCGCTACGGGCAGACGTACCGCTCGGCGCCGCTGCTCCGCCAGCTCGCGAGCGTCGGGCGGCAGATCGTTCGGCTCGCCCTGCCCTGAGCCGCCGTCTCACGGCGTGCGCGGATGCCGCGGGAGCGTCACCACGAACGCCGTCCCGCGCTCCGCGTCGCTCTCGACGCGCACCGCGCCGCCGTGCGCGCGCACAGCCTGATCGACGATGAAGAGACCGAGGCCGAGCCCGCCTCGGCCTCCGGTGCGCGAGCCGCGCGTGAACGGATCGAAGATGCGGTCGATCTGCTCCCGCGCGAGCGGCGCTCCCACGTTGGCGTTCCGCACCTCGAGCGTGATCTCGCTCGACGTCCCGCGGACGTTCACGCTCACCGGCGCGTCGGCGCGACCGTGCGCGAGCGCGTTGCTGATCAGGTTGCTCACGACCTGCGCGATCCGGACCGCGTCCCACTCGCCCGCAGGATCGCCTTCGAACGAGCACTCGATCTTCCGCGTCGGTTGGGCCGCTGCGGCCTCGTCCACGACGTGACGGCAGATGTCGTGGAAGCTCGCGGCGCGGAGCTGGAGCTCGATGCCGGCGCCGGAGCGCACGCGCGTGAAGTCGAGCAGGACGTCGACGAGCCCCGCGATCCGCTTCGCGCCGTTCGCGATGCGCTCGACGTTCTTCACCGCGGAATCATCGAGCCCCCGGCGCGCGAGCAGGGCCGCAGAGGTCATGATGATCGCGTTCAGCGGGTTCCGGAGATCGTGCGCGAGCACTCCGACGAAGAGCTCGCGGAGCTGGCCCTCCCGCTCGAGCGCGTCGCGCGCCTCGACTTGCTCGTTGACGTCGGTCGAGATCCCACCGGTCGCGTAGATCTCTCCGTCCTCGTCGCGGAGCGGGAACTTCACCGACAGGTTCGTCCGGAGCCTGCCGCCCACGGGCACCAGCTCCTCCACGGTGAGCGCGCTGCCGCGCGCGACGACCTCGAGATCGCTCTCCCGGAACCGCGCGACCAGGTCCGGCGAGAAGAAGTCCGCGTCGGTCTTGCCGAGCATCTGCGCGCGCGTGAGGCCGAAGACCCTCTCGAACGCGCGGTTGACCAGCAGGAATCGGCCCTCGCGATCCTTGATGTAGATGAGAGCGCTCGTGTTGTCGGCGATCTCCTCCAGGCGCGACTCCGCCTCGCGTCTCGCGCGCTCGGCGCGCACCCGCGCGCTGATGTCGCGCACGATCGCCGCGTAGTACCGAGCACCGCCGATCTCGGTCGGCGCGAACGTGACCTCGACCGGGAACTCCTCGCCATTGGCTCGGCGCGCTTCGAGCGTGGAGAACGGCCCGGCGTCCGCCACCAGACCCGGGAGCGGTCGGTGCGCGCTGCATTCCTCGGAGATGCTCGAGAGACGTGCGCCGGGCAGGAACGTCTCGATCGACCGACCGACGGCGTCGGCCGCAGTGCACCCGAACGCGCGCTCCGCGGCGCGATTGAAGAGGGCGATCCGACCGCTCGAGTCCGTCGCGATGATCGCGTCGACGGCCGACTCGAGGATCGCCGACAGTCGCTCACGCTGCATGGCCTCGGCCTCGGCCTCGACTTGCGCGGTCGCGTCACGGGTGATCTTCGAGAAGCCGCGCAGTGCGCCCGAGTCGTCGAAGACCGCAGTGAGCGTGACGTCCGCCCAGAACACGGAGCCGTCTTTGCGCAGACGGCGGTGCCGTCCTTTGTGCTCGCCGTTCACGCGTGCTTCCGCGAGCAGGCGCGAAGGCTCTCCGGATGCGCGGTCCTCGGGCAGGAAGAACACGTCGTAGGGCTGGCCGAGGATCTCCGACGCTCGATAGCCCTTGATGCGCTCGGCGCCCGAGTTCCAGCTCGCGACCCGACCGTGCGCGTCGAGCAGGAAGATCGCGTACTCGCGCGCGCCTGCGACGAGCAGCTCGTAGCGCTCCTCGGCCTCGCGGAGATGGGCGTTCGCGAGGCGCGAGAACTCGGCGGCCGACGCCGCGATCGCCTCGTCGAGCACCGTGTGGAGCACGTCCGAGCTCAGCCCTTCGGCGGCGAGCACCGCGGCGACCGCCGAGCGCAGCTGCGACATCTCTCGCACGACCTGCTCGATGTCGAAGCCGAGTCGAATGCCGGTCACCGCGTATCGATGCGCGATGTCGGTCCACGCGCTGATGCGCTCGACCGGCGAGCCGCCGCGGAGCAGCTGCGTGAGTCGATCGATGTACCCGTCCGCGAGATCGACGAGCTCGGCCGCGTCGACGTCGTGCCCACTCAGGTCCGCTCGCAGTCGCTCCAACCACGCGCGCCGGATCTCGTCGCGGCGGCGCTCGATCGCGTGCGCGAGCGTCTCTCGGCCCGCGTTCTCGCTGAAGACCTGGACCTGCACGCCTACCCGAGCACGCGACGGTGTTCCGACGTTGCGCGCGTCGGTGTCGTGCAAGGCGTACGCCCGCCGTGCCTCGCCGCGCGGCCGCTCGCATCCGCTCGAGCACGCTCGCGGTTCGCGGGGCGGCCGGCCACACGATGGGTGTGGTGCGCGCGCCGCTCTGTCGACGAGCCCACACCGCGCTCATGTCGCGTATGGGCGGCGCATGCGTCATGCGTGAGCGAGATGCCGATTCGAAGCGCGACGATCGAGCTCGTCCCGGTGACCGAGGGTCCGCCGTCGACCGTGCACGTGTTCGTCACGATCGACGGTGAGCGCGCGCGCGTGAAGGTGCCCCGCGTCGTCGCAGGCACGGCGCGGGACGACGGGCGGACGATCGAGCACGTCGTGCGCGCAGAGCTCTTCGACTTCGGCGCGCGCGGGCTCGTCGTCGTGGTGAAGCACGCGTGGCGAGCGCGTGGGCTCGAGGGACGGCGCGGGCTCGAGCAGAGCGTCTGGGCGAGCCGCGACGGACGATCGTGGGCGTCCGTCGACGCGCTCGAGCCCGGCGGAACGCCCATCGCGTGGGCCGAGGCCGGCGCGGGCTCGCTGTAGCTCGCGTGCGTTGCGTCCGCGGGTGCGGGCCCTATGTCGCCCCGCGCTCCATGACGGAGGACGAATGGGTGAACGCGTTCCGTGACCTCGCGGAGCTCGCGGGGGTCGACACGACGGTCCCGGACGACTGGTACGCGCGCTCTGCTCGTGCGCGCCACGTCGCGCGCGTGCTCGCGTCGCAGCTCGACGCGACGACCGAAGGGGACTCGCTGCGGAAGACGCTCGCGCGAGCCTACGCGCGGGCGTTCTCGCTCTTCATCGACGCGGGGACACGCGCAGACGTGCAGCGATGAAGCGCGCGAGCGCTCACCACCCGCGCCAGTGCGCTTGGCGGTACGCCATGTCTTCGACGAGCCGCTGCACGATCGTCGCGACGCTCAGCACGTCCGCGTAGCGCTGGCGCTCGCGATCGTCGTCGTCGGTCCGGACCGACAGCACGGCGATGCGCGATGCGGCGGAGCTCGCGCGGATGCGAGCGAGCAGCTCCGCGCGTGTCGTGCTCGCGATCACGACGTGAGGCGGCCGCTGCACGATCGCGTTCCACGCGGACTCGGGATCCGCGAACGCGCGCGCGCGCCAGCCGAAGCACGCGAACGCGTCGCAGAACATGTCCAGTGTCTCGGAGCGATCGACCACCACGACGACGTCGAGCACGTGATTGAAGCACTGCATCCCGCCCCACCTCGCAATTGCGCTCGTAGCGACGCGCGCACGCGACCGAAAGCCCGCGAGTCGGTCTCCCCCGCGGCGAAGCAGCCACGTGGTCATGCGGCGATCGTGCGCTCGACGTGCGAGTCCAGGCGGCCGTGCCGCAGCGACGTCACGGGCGGACCGGCGGTGCGTGGGCGCTCAGCGCGAGCCGGTGCACGTCGGCGCGAGGTGCACGACGAGCCGCTGGCTCTCGTCGGGCAGCAGCGTCTGTCGCGTGGTGACGTGACCGTCGAGCGCGAGCGCGAGATCGATCGACGCGCTCCCGCGGGGGAGCTCGAGCGCGAGCGGCGTGACGCCGCGCGCCTCGCCGGCGACGGTCACGACGGCGCCCGCAGGCTCCGAGTGGACCGACACGCGGATCGTCTCGGGCGCGTGCGAGCGCACCGCCGGCGGGTCGCTCGGTGACGCAGCAGGCGTCGTCGTGACGCCTGGCGCGCCGAACTCGGGCAGCTGCGGCCGTGGGTGGGCGGGACGCATCGCCGAGATCCCGAGCGCCGCGAGCACGAGGAGCGCAGTCGCCGCGACGACGGGAAGGACGGAGGCGGCGATCGGATCGCGCAGCATGGGCGCGCGAGGGCGCTGCGCGCGTGGCTGCGCGACGGGCTCGACGTCGAGCTCGACCACGACGTCGATCTCGAGCGGCGCAGTCGGCTCGGTGCGCGCGACGGCGCCGAGCGCGGCAGCGCGATCGAATTGGTCGGTGGTCGGCCGGCGCGCACGACGGAGCAGCGCGTCCACCTCGGCGAGCCGCGACGCGAGCACGCGGCGCGTCAGCTGCGACAACGTCTCGCGCGCATCGAGCCGTGGATCGAGCGCGGGGAGCAGCGCTCGCAGCGCGGCGCGCATCTCGCCCGCGGTCGCGAATCGATCGTTCCGATCGCGGGCGAGCGCGCGCATGCAGATCTCGTCGAGCGCGCGAGGGATGCCTCGCGACGGCGCGGCCTCGGACGGACGCGGCACCGGGTCCGAGAGGATCGCCATCAACATGTCGCGATCGTTGGAGCGCGCGAACAGGCGTCGTCCGGTCAGCAGCTCGTGCAGCACCACGCCGGTCGCGAACACGTCGATTCGTCGATCGAGCGGCTCTCCACTGAACTGCTCGGGCGCCATGTACGCGAACTTGCCCTTCACCACTCCGCTCTTCGTGCGCGCGATCTGATCGGCGAAGCGAACGATCCCGAAGTCGATCAGCTTCACCTCGCCCTCGAACGTCACGAACACGTTCTGCGGCGACACGTCGCGGTGCACGACGTCCAGCGATCGCCCATCGTCGTCGGCGAGCTCGTGCGCGGCGTGCAAGCCCGCGCAGATCTCGGCGACGATGTGCACCACGAGCGCGACGTCGAGCTCGATGCCGTGCTCTCGCGCGGCGCGCGTCAGCGCGAGCAGGTTGTCGCCTCGCAGGTACTCCATCACGAGGTAGAGCTGCTCGTCCTCGCAACCGAGCTCCTGCACCGCGACG
This sequence comes from Sandaracinus amylolyticus, assembly GCF_000737325.1. Lineage (NCBI taxonomy): Bacteria > Pseudomonadati > Myxococcota > Polyangiales > Sandaracinaceae > Sandaracinus > Sandaracinus amylolyticus. The sequence continues at coordinate 1,851,193 of NZ_CP011125.1, read as the reverse complement.
ACGTTCGGATGGCGCAGGCCGACGAGGACGCGCGCTTCGTCGATCAGCGCACCGCGCAGCTGTGGCTCGGAGATCGTCTCCGGCAACATGCGCTTGACCGCCACCAGGCGCTCGAGGCCGGCGACGCCCGCGCGACGCGCGAGGAGAATCTCCGACATCCCGCCCGCAGCGAGCCGCGCGAGCACGCGGTACGGGCCGACCGCGTCGACGACACTCGACATCGGAAGCATCGCGAGGTCGGCCACGGCCATCGACATAGGCGCGCACTCCAGGCGGCAAGCGCCGCTCGCGCGGCACCGACCGGACGCCCGCGCGCGCGCTCGGCCACGAGCCGAGGGCGTGGTGCGGCGCACGTCACCGCGCGGCCATCCCGACCGTCTGACGTCGTGCACCTTCCGACGAGCACGCAGCGCTCCGAGGTCGCTTGACAAAGACGAGCGTTAGTTGCAACTAACCGTTAGTCGCTACTAACGCTCAATCCGCTCTCGAGGAGAGGCCGTCGTGACGAACGCGCCCATCAAGCTCTTCGTGTTCCCGCGCATGTTCGCGGTCCCGAACCTCAGCCCGTTCTGCTGCAAGCTCGAGACGTGGCTGCGCATCGCGGGGATCCCTTACGAGGTGGTCGAGACACGGGATCCTCGCTCGGCCCCGAAAGGAAAGCTCCCGTTCATCGAGGACGACGGCGTGCGCATCGCCGACTCCACGCTCGTCATCGAGCATCTCGTGCGCACGCGCGGGCGCGACCCCGACGCAACGCTCGACGCGGCGCAGCGCGCCACGGCGCTGCTCGTGCAGCGCACGCTCGAAGAGCACTACGCGTTCATCCTCGCGTACACGCACCTCTTCCACGAGGACGGCGCGCGCCATACGCGCGCGCGGTTCCAGGCGGTGCCGGCGATCGTCCGCCCGTTCGTCGAGAGCGCGGTGCGGCGCGGCCTCACGAACATGCTGTGGCAGCAGGGAATCCTGCGTCACTCGCACGACGACATCGTCGAGTCGGCGATCCGAGACTGGCGCGCGGTGCTCGCGTTCATGTCGGAAGGACCGTTCTTCTTCGGCGAGGCGGCGACGAGCGTCGACGCGGTCGTCTTCGGAACGCTCGCCTCGTCCGTTCTCACACCGATCGAGTCCCCGATCCGCGCGTTCCTCGTCTCGCAGCCGAAGTGCGTAGCGTACGCGGAGCGGATGCGCGCGAAGTACTTCCCCGAGCTCGCTGCCGACGCGTCGTCGACCCCGCGCGAGTCCGGCGAGCGCTCCTCGTTCCGCGCAGAAGCTCGGGCGGAGCGTCCGTGAACGCGCACGCGGAACGGGTGTTCGACGCGCTCGGCGATCCCACGCGCCGCGCGGTCTTCACGCGTCTTCGGCGCGGACCGCGCTCGGTCGGCGAGATCGCCCAGGGGATGGACGTGAGCCGGTCCGCGGTCTCTCAGCACTTGAAGGTGCTGAAGGCGGCGCGGCTGGTCACCGATCGCGCGGAAGGGACGCGACGGCTCTACGCCGTCGACGAGCGCGGAATCGAGCAGCTGCGCGACTGGCTCGACGGCTTCTGGGACGAGACGCTCGCGGCCTTCAAGAAGGCCGTCGAGCGCGAGGCAGCGAAGGAGACGAAGCGATGACCGAGCACGATCCGAACAGCGTCCGCAAAGTGCTGACCGTCCACGCGCCCCGAGAGATCGCGTGGCGCGTGTTCACCCGCGAGATGGGCACGTGGTGGCCCCTCGCGCAGTACAAGATCGGCAGAGCGAAGGCGGTGGACGCGATCATCGAGCCCTTCGTCGGCGGCCGATGGTTCGAGCGCGGCGAGGACGGGAGCACGTGCGACTGGGGTCGCGTGCTCGCGTGGGAGCCGCCCGGGCGACTCGTGCTCTCGTGGGACATCAGCGCCGACTGGCAGCCCGACCCGAGCCTGAAGACCGAGATCGAGATTCGCTTCGTCGCGGAGAGCGGTGAGCGCACGCGCGTCGATCTCGAGCACCGGCACCTCGATCGATATGGCGCGCGCCGCGACGAGATGCGCGAGATCTTCGACAAGGGAGGCGACTGGGGCCGCCTGCTCGCGAGGTTCGCGGAGGTCGCGGCGGGCACTCGGCCTTAGCGCACGCCGCCGCCCAGAGCGTCGCCTGCACCGCGTCCTCGGCATCCTCGGTGGTGCGGCAGAAGCATAGGCCGCAGCGGAACACGGTCTCGCGGTGTGCCGTGAGGAGCCGTCCCAGGGCGCGCGCGTCGCCGCAAAAGGGTTCGCGGTCGGTGGCCGGCGGACGAGCCCGCTTGCGCGAGGGCGGCGCGAAAGGCATTCAATGCTTCAATTGAATGCCTGACCGCGCGCACAAAGACGCCTTCTTCGGGGCCTTCGCCCGCGTCGGAAAGGCCGTGGCGCACCCGGTGCGCCTCGAGCTCCTCGACCTCCTCGCGCAGACGCCGCGCACGGTCGAAGAGCTCGCGCACCTGAGCGCACAGAGCGTCGCGAACACGTCGCAGCACCTGCAGGTGCTCTTCCGCGCCGGCCTCGTGTTGCGCGAGAAGCGCGGCCAGTTCGTGACGTACGCGCTCGCGTCGGACGAGGTCGCGACGCTCTTCGCGAGCCTCCGCGACGTCGCGCGCGCGCACGTCGCGGAGGTCGAGACGGCCGCGCGGCGATTCCTGGGCGACGACGTCGACGAAGCGATCGGCGCCGACGAGCTCGCGCAGCGGATGCGCGCCGGTGACGTGCTGGTCGTCGACGTCCGACCGAGCGAGGAGTACGTGGCGGGGCACCTGCCGGGCGCGATCTCGATCCCGCTCGCCGATCTCGAGCACCGACTCGCGTCGCTACCGAAGCGCAAAGAGATCGTCGCGTACTGCCGCGGCCCGTACTGCGTGCTCGCCGTGGACGCGGTGCGCGCGCTCCGCGCGAGCGGTCGGCGCGCGCGACGTCTCGAGGACGGTGTGCGCGACTGGGCCGCACGCGGTCTGCCTGTCTCGCGAGAGGAGAGTGCCTCGTGATCTTTCGTCCGTTCCTCCGGTTCGACACCGGCTGTGCGTCGTACGTGCTCGGTTGCGGCGGGCTCGGTCGCTGCGCCGTCGTCGACCCGCGCGCCGACGACCTCGAGGCCTACGTCGCGTTCGCCGAGAGCAAAGGGATGCGCATCACGCACGTGATCGACACGCACGTGCACGCCGATCACGCCTCGGGTGGACCGGAGCTCGCGCGCCGCACCGGCGCCCGCTACTGCCTGCACGAGCGCGCCGACGTCGCGCACGCGTTCGAGCCGCTGCGTGATGGCGACGACATCGAGCTCGGGAACACGCGGATCCACGTGATGCACACGCCCGGACACACGCCCGAGAGCGTGTCGCTCCTCGTCGTCGACCTGCGGCGCGGACCCGAGCCGTGGTTCGTGCTCACGGGGGATACGCTCTTCTCGGGCGCGGTCGGGCGCCCCGACCTGCCCGGCGATGCACGGGAGAGCGCGCGCGAGCTCCACGCGAGCCTGGAGAGGCTGCTCGCGCTGCCCGACGACCTGGAAGTCTGGCCGGCGCACTTCGCGGGCTCGGCGTGCGGCGCGGGGCTCAGCGGCAAGCCCTGCTCGACGATCGGCTTCGAGAGGCGGTGGAGCCCGCTCCTCGCTCTCGATCGCGACGCGTTCGTCGCATCCGTCACGGACGTTCCGGAAAAGCCGGCGGAGATGGCGGCGCACCTCCGCGCGAATCGGGGCGCCGGATGAGCACGCCGATCCGGCTCGGACTGCGCGAGAACGCGGCGCAGTTCTCGCTGCTCGTCGTCGTCAACGCGTTCGTCGGCGCGATGGTCGGGATGGAGCGCACGATCCTGCCGCCGATCGCCGAGCGGGACTTCCAGCTCGCCGCGCGCACCGCGGTGCTCTCGTTCATCGTCGTCTTCGGCATCACGAAGGCGATCACGAACTACCTCGCGGGGCGCCTGTCCGATCGGTACGGGCGCAAGCACGTGCTCGTGTTCGGCTGGCTCGTCGCCGCGCCGGTGCCGTTCCTGCTCATGTGGGCGCCGAGCTGGGACTGGGTGCTCGTCGCGAACGCGCTGCTCGGCGTGAGCCAGGGCCTCACGTGGTCGACGACGGTCATCATGAAGATCGATCTCGCAGGCGCGAAGAACCGCGGCCTCGCGATGGGCCTGAACGAGTTCGCGGGCTACGTCGCAGTGGCCGCGAGCGCGCTCGCGACCGGATGGGTCGCGGCGCACTACGGGCTCCGGCCCGAGCCGTTCTATCTCGGCGTCGCGTTCGTCGTGATCGGCCTCGTGCTCTCCGCGCTCGCGGTGCGCGAGACGAAGCACCACGTCGGGCTCGAGTCGCGTCTCGCGGGCGATCTGCCGCGCGAGGGGATCCCGTCGCAGCGCGAGGTCTTCTGGCGGACGACGCTCGTCGATCGCGAGCTCTCGAGCGTCACGCAGGCCGGGCTCGTGAACAACCTGAACGACGGGATGGCGTGGGGCCTCTTCCCGATCGTCTTCGCCGCGGCGCACATGACGCTCGAGGAGATCGGCGTGCTCGCGGCGATCTATCCCGCGACGCAAGGGCTCGGGCAGCTCTTCACGGGCGCATGGTCCGATCGCGTCGGCAGGAAGCGCCTGATCGCGTCGGGCATGTGGGTGCAGGCGATCGGGATCGCGGTGGTGATCGTCTCGTCGCGCTTCGGGTGGTTCGCGCTCGGCGCGACGCTGCTCGGAGCCGGCACCGCGTTGGTGTATCCGACGCTGCTCGCGGCGATCGGCGACGTCGCGCATCCGACGTGGCGTGCCTCGGCGGTCGGCGTCTATCGCTTGTGGCGCGACCTCGGCTACGCGATCGGCGCGCTCGTCGCCGGCGTCACCGCGGACGCGCTGGGGCTCTCGGCGGCGATGTGGATCGTCGCGGCGCTGACGCTGGCCTCGGGCATCGTGGTCGCGGTGCGCATGCGAGAGACGCTCGGATGGCAGGCGGGCCGCGTCGCCTCAGCGGCGCGCATCGACGTGAAGGACCTCGCGCCGGGAAGCGTGGGAGGCCATTCGGGCGGACCGCCGCTCGCGTTCTGATCGGATCGGGCTCGCGGACTGGATCGCGTGATCACCGCGATGGGAGTGCCGGCTCACGACGCGCTCGGAACGGTGCGGCTCTCGCTCGGTCGATCGACGACACGCTCACGCGACGTCCTCCGGCGCTGCTGCCGCGAACGGATCGCCGAGCTTCGCCCACGCTTCGGGCCCGCCTCGCATCTCGTCCGGCGTGAGTAGCGCGCGCTCGAGCGCGGCCCGGACCTCTCGCTCGTCCATCTCTGCCGCGAGACCGATCACCACCAGCTCCTGGTGATGGTCGCCGTAGACGGGATCCCATTCCTTCTCGATGTCGGCGCGCAACGCCGGATCGTCCGGCCAGTGCGCCCGGTCGACCGCGGCCCAGAAATGTCCCGCGTGCTCGAGGCGACCGACCTTGCCGGCGAGGCTCCAGCCGAGCACCGAGCCCATCTGCGTGGCGAGCCAGAAGAAGCCCTTGCTGCGGAGCACACCGCGCCAGGGGCGGTCGAACAGCTGCTGCAGGCGCTCGGGGTGGAACGGCCGCCGCGCGGTCCACACGAACGAGCGAATCCCGTACTCCTCCGTCTCGGGGGTGTGCTCGCCCTCGAGCTCCCGCATCCAGCCCGCCGAGCGCTGCGCGCGCTCGAAGTCGAAGCTGCGGGTGTCGAGCAGCAGCTCGAGCGGTACGCGGCCCTCCGTCGCTCGCACCACGCGCGCGACCGGGTTCAGCGCGCGCACGAGGCCCTCCACACGTCGAAGCTCGTCGTCGTCGACGAGGTCGCACTTGTTCACGACGACGACGTCGGCGAGCTCGACCTGATCGACGAGCAGGTCGACGATGGTGCGGTCGTCCTCCTCGGATGCACCGAGCCCACGATCCTTCAGGTCCTCGGTCGAGCCGAGCCCGTCGAGGAATCCGCGCGCGTCGACGACGGTCGCCATCGTGTCGAGGCGCGCGGCGTCCGCGAGGCTCCTCCCGTGCTCGTCGCGAAACGCGAAGGTCTGCGCGACCGGCAGCGGCTCTCCGATCCCCGTCGACTCGATGAGCAGATAGTCGAAGCGCCTCTGGGCCGCGAGGCTCGCGACCTCGCGCAAGAGGTCGTCGCGCAGCGTGCAGCAGATGCAGCCGTTCGACATCTCGACGAGCGCCTCCTCGGTGCGCGAGAGCTCTGCGCCGCCGCCCGCGACGAGCTTCGCGTCGACGTTGATCTCGCTCATGTCGTTGACGATGACGGCGACCCTCCTGCCATCGCGGTTGTTCAGGACGTGGTTGAGGAGCGTCGTCTTCCCCGCACCGAGGAAGCCGGACAGCACCGTCACGGGCAGTCGTTCGTCGAGCATCGATGAGCTCCTTCTCGCCTTCGGCGGACGAGCGTGAGTACGCCACACGCACCACAGTCGCAACGGCAATACGACCGCACATGCATCGCAACCGCGACTTCATCTCGCTTGCATCTGCAACTGGGTTGCAGTAATTCGCCGGCCTGCTCAGGAGGCGTGATGATCGAGAGCAACCGCTGGTTCGCCCTGCTCGCAGCAGGGCCGTTGGCACTCTGGGGGTGCGGCGACGACGACGGGCCGACGGCACCGGGGCCAGATGCCGGGATGCACACGACGAGCGACGCGGGCGGCGTCGACGGCGGCGGTACGGCGGACGACGACGGCGGCACGGAACCGCACGAGCCCGAGGTCACGATGGGTCGGCTGCTCGTCGCGGATGGCACCGACGCAGTGGTGCGCGTGATCGACCTCGACGACGGAACGGTGCACGGACCGATCGCGATCGAGGCTGCGGCGAGGGTCTACGCGGACCCGTTCGCGCGCTACGGCTACGCGGTGCAGGGGTCGGCGAACCGCGTGCACATCGTCGACTCGGGCGTCCTCTTCGAGTCTCACGGAGACCACTACCACATCGCGAAGGAGGCGCCTTCGCTGCTCTCCACGCGGCTCGACGGCGATCGCCCGGTGCACTTCGTGGTGCACGGCGAGGAGGACACGCCGAGCTCGTGGTACGCGGCGTCGTTCAACGACGGCAGCGGCATCCTCGACGTCATCCAGGAGCGCTCGCTGTCGACCACCGAGCCGCGCATCGTGCACGTGCCCAGCGGTCGGCCGCATCACGGCGTCGGGCTCGTCGTCGCCGGGCACGTGCTGCTCTCGCTGCCCGACCCGGAGGACGCGACCGCTTCGCTCCCCATCGGCGTCACCGCGCGCGCGGTCGCGACGCCCGACGAGGTCGAAGACACGTTCGACGGCTGCCCGGGCCTGCACGGCGAAGCTGCCGGCCACGAGCTCGTCGCGTTCGGGTGCTCGGACGGCGTGCTCTTCCTCGAGGTCCACGGCGATCACTTCCACGAGATCAAGCGCGAGTACCCGGGCACCGTGCCCGACGACGTCCGGGTCGGGACGCTGGCAGCCGCGCACGACCTCGACGTCGTGATCGGGAACTGGAGCAACGAAGGCCTCGTCGTCATCGATCCGCACGCCGAGCCCCACTTCACGCCGATCCCGATCGAGTCGCCGGTCCTGCGCTTCGCGCTCGACGCACACGGCGAGCACCTCGTCGTGCTCACTGCGGACGGTCGGCTGCACGCGCTCGCACCGACGACGGGCGAGCCGCTCGGCGAGCCGATCCGGGTCATCGATGCGTTCGCGGTCGAGCCGGGACACGCGCAGGTGCGACCGACGTTCACGGTCGGCGCAGAGCGCGTGTTCGTCGTCGATCCCCGCGTCGACGAGGTCATCGAGGTCGAGCTCGAGGCGTGGGCGATCGAGCGTCGCATCGAGGTCGGCGGAAGCCCCGGCTCGATCGCGATCTTCAGCGTGTCGCCGGACTTCGGTGAGCACGACGGGCACGAGCACTGAGATGCGCCAGCGCGCGCCGCGACACGGCGCGCGCGCGTCGACCGCGATGAACACGCTGCGCGCGCTGCTCCTGATGGGGCTCGTCCTCGCCCCCACCTGCGCACCGCACCTCGCCCGCGCGCAGGAGCCGCCGCGCGCGCGCACCGCACTGCCGATCGACCGCCCCGACGCGACGGGCACGATGCGCGTCGAGGTCGAGCTCGAGATCGTCGTCGGCGCCGACGGCGCACTGCGAGACGCGACCCCGGTCGAGATCCGCCCCGAGCCCGTCGAGACGAGCGTCCACGACGCGCTCGCGGCACGCGCGCTCGAGCACGTGCGCGCGCTCTCGTTCGACCCCGCGACCGACGATGCCGGTCGCCCCATCCCCGCGCGCGTGCGCTACGTCGTGGTGTTTCCCGAGCGCGCCGTCGTCCGCGAGATCGCCCTGCCCCACACGACCTTCGACACCGAGGACGATCGCGCACCGGCGTCGGCGACGAGCGCCGAGACCCACGAGTCGGAGCGGGTCGGCGAAGACGCCGGCACGTCCGAAGACGCGCACGCGCCCACGTTCGGCGCGCGAGCGGAAGTCGTCGCGCCCGCGCGTGAGCGGCCCCCGAGCGCCGTCTCGGATCACGACATCGACGTCGGCGCGCTCGGTCGCGTGCCGCGCGACGACGCGCAGTCGATGCTCACGCTCGCGCCCGGCGTCTTGCTGTCGAACCACGGTGGCGAGGGTCACGCCGCGTCGATGTTCCTCCGCGGGTTCGATGCGGAAGAAGGCGAGGACCTCGAGGTGCTGGTCGATGGCATCCCGCTCAACGACGTCTCGAACGCGCACGGGCACGGGTACGTCGACTCGACGTTCATCGTCCCCGAGCTGGTCGAGTCGATCCGTGTCGTGCAGGGCCCATTCGACCCGGCGCAGGGCGACTTCGCGATCGCAGGAACTGCGGAGTACCGGCTCGGGCTGCGCGAGCGAGGGATCCACGTGGGCGCCGCCTACGGCACTTACGAGGAGCGCCGGGTCCACGCGCTCTGGGGCCCCGAAGGCGAGCCGAGCGCGACGTTCGCGGGCGCATCGTTCCGGGACGGAGCCGGCTGGGGCGCGAACCGCGCGTTCGCGCAGGGCGCGGCGATCGCTCAGGTCGAGGTGCCGATCGCGTCGCGCTTCCGCTTGCGTCTGCTCGGGCTCGGCAGCGCGGCGACCTGGAGACAGGCCGGTCCGCTGCGCGACGACGACTGGCGCGCGGGGCGCCTGCCTTGTGCGGGCGACGACTTCGCGCAGTTCTTCTGCACGTACGATCCGTCGCAGGGCGGCAGCTCGTATCGTGGCGGCGGCGCGGCGACGCTCGAGTGGTCGGAGGGTCCGACCTGGGCGCGCGCGATGCTGCAGGCGAACGCACACGGCGTTCGCGTTCGCGAGAGCTTCACGGGTTTCCTCCTCGACCCGCGAACGGACGGAGGTCCACAGCGCGGCGATGCGGTCGATCAGCGCTACGACGCAGTGACGGTCTCGGCGCGCGCGACGATGCGTCATCGCTTCGTCGTGCTCGAGCGCGCGCAGACGATCGAGCTCGGTCTCGCCGTGCGCCACGACGACGGCGCGAGCGTGCAGGACCGAGTACGGCGTGAGCTCGGCGTCCCGTATCTCGCCGACTTCGATCGTGAGATGCGCGTCACGTCCCTGGCGCTTCACGCACGTGCCGACGCGAGCGTGCTCGAGTGGCTCGCGCTCAGCGGCGGCGCACGCATCGACGGCTTCGGGTTCGGCGTCGTGGATCGCAATCGCCCCGACGTGGACCGGATCGGAGAGCGACTGCCGCGCGAGACGACGAGCGCGTTCGGCTGGTTGCTCCAGCCGCGCGGCTCGCTGCACGTGGTGTTCGCGCCCGAGCTGCGCTGGGTCACCAGCGCTGGCCTCGGTGCTCGCTCGAGCGACGCAGCGGCGCTGTCCGAGGGCGAGCTCGCACCCTTCGCCGAGGTCCTCGCGCTCGAGAGCGGGCTCGCGTGGAACGTCGGCGAGGAGACCGCGCCGCTGCGCGTCGAGGGCGGCGCGTCGGCGTTCTTCACACGGGTCTCGCGCGACCTCGTGTTCGATGCGGAGCGCGGCCGCAACACGGTGACCGGCGCATCGCATCGAAGCGGCGCGACCGTGTTCTCGCGGCTTCGCATCGACTCGTGGCTCGACGTGGACGCATCCCTCACGTACACGCGCGGCCACCTGCCGCCACCGGGCGCGGGCGCGTTCGAGCTCTTCGCCGGGCCGCGGCTTCCGTTCATCCCCGAGTGGCTCTTCCGCATCGACGCGGCGGCGCAGCACGCGGTCGTGATCGCGGGAGAGCGCGTCGCCGGGAGTGTCGCCGTCGGCTTTCTCGCGCTCGGCCAGCGCCCGCTCCCGCTCGAGCGCGTCTCGGAGCCGTGGTGGGTGCTCGACGCCGCCGTCGCGGTGCGCTGGCGCTTCGTCGAGCTCGGGGTCCGCGCGCAGAACCTGCTCGATCAGCGTTATCGCCAGGCCGAGCTCAACTACGTGTCGAGCTTCGCCCCGGACCGCGCACCGTCGCGCATGGCCGAGCGGCACTTCGTCGCAGCGCCGCCGCTGCGGGTGCTCGTGCAGCTCTCCGTCCACGTCGAGCTCTTCCGCGGTGAGGAGGAACCATGAACCGCAACGCGATCGTGCCGTCGCTGCTCGCGCTCGCCGCGCTCGGATGCGCGATCGCCGGGACCGGCGGACGCGAGGTGGAGATCACGATCGAGATCGCGCCCGAGCCGATCGACGCGGTCACGACGGTCGGTGACGCGCCCTTCGTCGTCGAGATGCTCGAGGCGCAGCTCGTCGTCGGCGCGATCTACCTGTTCCCGCCGCGACCGCGCTCGACGTCGTTGCTCGACCTCGTGCGTCCGGCGCGGGCGCTCGCGCACGCCGGCGACGACAACGAGGCGGGCACGAACGCGATCGCGGAGCACCTCGATCAGCACGTCGTCGACGCGGCACGGCCGGACGTCGTCGACCTCGGGCCGACGCTCGCGGAGGCGAGCCGCGTCGATCGCGCATCGGTGCTGCTCGATCATCCGCGCGGCGCGCTCGCGACGCTCGGCGCCGACGGGCCCACCCGCGGTCACCTGGCGTGGGTTCGTGCACGTGCGACCCGCGGCACGACGATCGTCGAGGTCGAAGCCGGGCTCGACATCCCGAACACGCCGCTGCGACGGCGCGTCGACGAGATTCCGCCGGAGAGCGCGAGGTCGCTCGAGCGCGGCGTGCGCGTGGTGCTCGGCGTGCGCGCGAGCGAGTGGCTGCGGGAGGTGGACTTCGCGGCGCTCGTCCCCGAGCACCACGACCCGGCGCACGGAGCTGCGCGAGTCGTCGTGAGCGCGCCGAGCCAGCTGCACGGCGCCTGGCAGCTGGCGCTCACACGTCCGCAGGCGTTCGCGCTGCGCATCGAGGAGGTGTCTCCGTGAGTCGTCGTTTCGTCCCAACCATCGCGCTCGCGAGCATGCTCGCAGCCTCGTGCACGTCGGAGAGGTCGAGCGGCTCGCTGATCGTCGTCGTCAGCGGCGGCCACGAAGCACGCGATGGGATCGCCGCGTCGCGCTTCGCCGATGGCTACGAAGCCCGCTTCGGTCACGTGGTGGTCGCGCTGGAGAGCCTTCACCTCGAGACGGCGAGCGGCCAGAGCGCTGGCGTCGTCGTCGAGCCCGTGCTCGTCGAGCTCGTGCCGTCGACGGCGATGGCGTGGACGATCGAGGGCGTGGCGCCGCAGCGCTGGGACGCGGTGCGCTTCGCGAGCCGCCCGGCGCGCGACGGCGTGCGCCTCGGGGACGGTGTCGATGCGTCGATTGCGGAGCGGATGATCGCCGAAGGATGGAGCCTCTATCTCGAGGGCACGCTCGTCGGGCCCGAGGGCGCGCCGGGCGAGATCCCGTTCGAGCTCGGGTTCCCCGTCGACGTCGACTACCGCGAGTGCAGCTCCGGCGACGGCACGAGAGGCATCGTCATCCCGCGTGCGAGCACCGCGAGCGCCGAGATCACGTGGCATCTGACGCACGTCTTCTTCGACTCGTACGTCGAGAACGCGAGCTTGCGCGCGGAGGCGTTCGCCGCCGCGTGGGACGGCGAAGGCCCTCTCACCACGGAAGACCTCGCGACCCAGCGCCTGAGTCGGCTCCGCGGTGTCGACGGCGAGCTGCTGACGGACGAGAGCGGCAATCCGCTCGTGTATCTGCCCGGGATGACGGGCGCGACGACGCTGCGCGAGTTCGCGTTGTCGCACCGGTTCGCGCACTGGAACGGGCTCGAGGGCGAGTGCCGCACGGAGCTCCGCATCGCGAACTGAGCAGAGGGCCGGCCCCGATTCTCGCGCGCGTGGGCCACTCGCGATGAGCTCGCGAACATCGCGCGGCGGAAAGACACGCCGCGCCGTACGCGGTGGGCGCGTCCATCACCGCCGCGTATTGGTTCACCGCGTCGACGTCCTTCGCGAACCCCGCCGTCACGGTCGCGGCGGCCGGCGGACGTCGTCGCGCAGCTCGCGGGTGCGTTCCTCGCCGCAGCGCTCGTAGGATGGATGGAGCGGGCGATTCCGACGGAGGCTGCTGAATGAGGCGTTACGTGTTCGCGTGCGTGCACAATGCGGGGCGCTCGCAGATGGCCGCGGCGTGGCTCGAGCACCTCGCCGATCCGGCGCGCGCGACCGCCGTGTCCGCGGGAACGCAGCCGGGCCCGCGCGTGCACCCCGAGGTCGCCGAGGCGATGCTCGAGGTCGGGATCGATCTGCGCGACCGCGCGCCTCGGTTGCTCACCGACGAGCTCGCGCGCGGCGCGACGATGCTGATCACGATGGGCTGCGGCGAGCAGTGCCCCGTCGTGCCCGGCGTGCGTCGTGAAGACTGGCCTCTGCCCGATCCGAAGGGACGTCCGCTCGCCGAGGTCCGCGTCATTCGCGACGAGGTGCGCGCTCGCATCGAGGACCTCGTGCGCCGCGAGGGCATCGCGCGCGAGCTCGGCACGCAGTCGACGTGAACCGCGACTCGGGACGTGGTCCGCCGGACCCGAGACCGCAGGCGTCGACGCGAGCGGTCTCCGGGTCAGCTCGGCTCGTCGGGCTTGCACCCTCCGCACGCACGCGGCGTGCACTCCGTGACTCGGCGGCGCGCATCCAGCTCGATCGCGCACGCTTCCTCGAACATCCGCCGGAGCTGCTCGCGCCCACGCTGGACGCGCGACTTCATGCCCGAGTGCGACACACCGAGCATCGCAGCGGCGTCCTTCTGCGACACGCCTTCGATCTCGGTGAGCGTGATCGCCTCGCGATACGGCGACGGGAGCATCGTGACGAACCGCGCGACGCACCCCACGAGCTCGCGCGTGAGCGCGTCGTCGCTCTCGTCGTCCGGCGCAGCTTCGATCACCACGTCGTCGCCCGCGATGGGATGGCGCGCGCGCGCGCGTCGATGCTCCGCGATCGCGCTGCGCGCGACCTGGAAGAGCCACGGCGCGAGCCGCTCCTGATCGCGTGCCTGACCGATGCCGCGCTGCATTCGCAAGAACACGTCCTGCAGCACGTCGTCCACGTCGGCGGGCGCGGCGACGCGACGCGCGACGAACGCGCGAAGGCGTCCTTCGAGCTCGCGCCACACGCGCTCCGCCTGGGGATCGTTCACGCGCAGCACTCCGGGCCGCAGCACGACTTGCCGGGCTTCACCGCTTCGATGGTGGCGGATGCGACGTAGCGCTCCGCGCCGCTGTCGGGGAACCACTCGCGGATCGTCGCGCGCGACGCTTCCTTCACCTCGACGCGCACCTCGCCGAAGCCGGCCTTCGTGAGCATGGCGCGGAGCTCCTCGACGTGCGCCGCACCCGCGACGCACCCGGTGTACGCGGCGATGTCGGCGCGCACCGCGTCGGGCAGCGTCGCAGTCGCGACGACGTCCGCGATGGCGAGACGGCCGCCCGGTCGCAGCACGCGGAACGCCTCGCGGAACACGGCGGCCTTGTCGGGCGACAGGTTGATCACGCAGTTGGAGATGATGACGTCGACGCTCGCATCCGACACCGGCATGCGCTCGATCTCGCCGAGCCGGAACTCGACGTTCGTCGCGCCCGCCTTCGTCGCGTTGGCGCGCGCCTTCGAGACCATGTCCGGCGTCATGTCGACGCCGATGACGCTCCCCTTCGGCCCGACCTGCCGCGCCGCGAGGAGCGCATCGAAGCCTCCGCCGGCCCCGAGATCGAGCACGCTCTCGCCCTCGCGCAGCGCCGCGATCGCCTGGGGGTTGCCGCAGCCGAGCCCCATGTCCGCCCCCTGCGGCACCGCGGCGAGCTCGTCGTCGCTGTAACCGAGCGCTCCGCTCGTCGGGCCGCAGCAACCGCTCGGCGCGCACCCGCACGAGCCACCTTCGCGCGCGATCTTTCCGTACGTCTCGCGCACGGTGCCCCGGATCTCGTCCATCGTCTTCGTGTCGGTCATCTCGAGCCTCCTGCTGAGGAAGACGGGCTCTCCGCCGGAAGGACGCAGACAATCGTCATCGGTCCGCGCGACGTGCGAGCTCGGCCGCGGCGCCGACGACGAGATACATCGCGAGCCCGTACACCAGGATCGCCTCCGTCGTTCGCGGCGCGGGGTACACGGTCGCCGCGAGGGCGAGCGCCAGCGAGAGGCTGCGCACGCCCGTCGAGACCCCGAGCGCCACGCGGCTCTCTCGCTCCGCGCCGCGCCCGAGCAGATGGGCCGCGACGACGCCGGCGAGCGTCAGGAGCACCGAAGCGCCGAACGTCCACGGGCCCGCGTCGAGCACCGATCGCCAGCGCGCGATCGCGATGCCGGCGATCAACGAGAGCAAGAGCAGGTTCGACGCCGCGTTCGCGAGCCGCGCAGCACGCACGGTCACGTCACCCGGCAGATGTGCGCGCGCGATCACCGCGAGCCCGAGCGGCACGAGCTGCAGCGCGATCGCGACGCCGGCTCCGCTCGCTGCGGCGACGAGCGATGCGCGCGAGCCACCGCCCGTGAGCAGCGCGACGAGCGCCGGAGTCGCGAGCGCGCTGAGCAACGTCGCGAGCACCACGAGCGCGGCCGTGAGCGCGGCGTCTCCCCGCGCGCGCAGCGTGAGCACGGTCGCCGACGCGCCGCCCGGAGCGCAGGCCGCGAGCGTCAGCCCGACGCGCGTGTCCGCGTCGATCGGCGCGAGCGCGAGCACCGCCGCGGCGGTGAGCGGCACCACGACGAGCGTCGCGATCATCGCCCGCGCGAGGAGCCCCCGCTGCGCGAGGATCGATCGCGCTCGCACGGCGTCGAGATCGAGCCCCACCGCCGCCATCGACGCGACGACGAGCAGCGCGGCGGCGACGCGCTCGAGCATCGTCATGCTCGCGCCCACTGCGCGCCGCGCACGGCGAGCCACACGTGCACGACGGCGATCACGAGGGCGCCGGGGACGAGGTTGGCTGCGATCGCTGCGCCGAACGACGAGAGCCCCGGCAGCATCGAAGGCGCGTCCCAGGCCCAGGCCTCGGCCGGACGCGCCGCGAGCGCGAGCGCGATCGCCGCGGTCCGCAAGATCGTGAGCACGACGTGCAGCACGTACTCACCGCGCGACAGGCCACCGAGCTCGCGCCGCGAGTCGGGCTCCACGAACACGTCCCAGAGCTCCACCACCGTGTCGGCCGCGGCGAGCCCCACGCCGAGCCACAGGAGCGCTCCGGCCGAGGGCAACGCGAAGAGCACGAGCGCGATCGGACCGAAGAGCATCGCGCGCGCGGTGTGCAGCGCGTGCTCGCGCCGCGTCTCCGGACATGCGTGGAGGCGGTAGCGCACGAGGTGGAGATAGATCCCGTCGATCGCGGCGAGCGCGGTGAACGCCGCGAGCACCAGCGCCGCCATCAGAGAGAGCCCTTCGTCGATCTGCATTTCGTTCTCCCGTGTACAACCATGCACAAATGAGCACGCGCGAAGTCCGAACCGTCGCGCCGCCCGCGTCGTCTCAGTCGCCGCGCACCGGTGCTTTGCGGCGCAGCGTCACGAGCGCCGGAGGCGGACAGCACAGCATCACGAGCGCGCGCGCCTCGGCGGTGATCGCCTCGAGGCGAGCGAGGAATCCGGGGCCGTCGACGTCGTAGATGCGCCGCCGGCCTTCCTTGCGCGCGCTCACCAGGCCCGCGTCCAGCAGCACTTTGAGATGACGCGAGACGACCGATCGCTCGAGCGGGAGCGGCGCCGCGATCACGCCGGCTTCGGAGGGCCCGTTCAGCAAGAGGAACTTGACGATCTCGACGCGCGCGGGCTCTGCGAGCGCCGAGAGGAGGCGCGAATCGAGCACCTTCACCAGCTCGCGCGCCGCGCGCTCTCGCTCCGTCGCCACGATGCGTGTATGGCTTTACACGCTTCACCGGTCAAGGCACACGCGTGACGCGTGCTCGATCGGCGTCAGGCTGCATCCGACCGAGGCCCCGCCCAGTCAGCATGAGGTGCGGCGCGCCGATCCGCTTCGCGGCGTTCTCGATCGCTCGGCGGACGACACACGCGCTGTCTCGTGGCCTGCCCGATGCGCCCTTCAGTCGACGTAGCGCGATCGACGGCGATATGGAGCCAGCGATCACTCGTCTCGCCGCAGCTTGAAGGCATCAGCGAACGTCCGAATCACCTCACTCGGTCTCGAGAAGATGATCTCGATGACGGTCACGGGACGTTCGCGGTAGACCCTCGCGAGCTCCGCGACTGCGGCGTCGAGCTCGCCGCTGCTCGGCGCGAAACGGTAGCGACTCTGATCGACGGCGAGGAGGCCGCGCGCGGCCAGGTCGACGACTCGGTTCCCTGCCGAGATCGCAGCCGTGCGTAGCTCCTTCGCGATCTCGCCAGGGCTCCAGTCGCGATCGCGCTGCGAGTGCAGCAGGAGAAGGGTCTCGAGCTGCTCCACCGATCCGATGTGATCGAGGAGGAAGCGTGAACGTGGTCCGGGATTCCGGCAGGGGCGGACACAGCTGAAGCGATCCGGCGGCTGTGAGGCGGAGGACGAACGAGCGGCTCGGCGGCTATCGTGCTGCCTCGAGCGCGCCGAGGAGCTCGGACGCCCAGACCTCGGGCGTGCTCGCTCTCACTCGCGCGATCATCGGTGCGTGACGCTGCACGCGCTCGTCGAGCGGCATGTCGAGGGCGCGCGCCAGATCGCGCGCCATGCCCTCTCGGTCGTGCGGGTTCGTGAGGACTGCGCCGGCGAGCTCGTCGGCCGCGCCCGCGAAGCGCGAGAGCACGAGCGCTCCCGGATTCGCGGGGTCTTGCGCAGCGACGTACTCCTTCGCGACGAGGTTCATCCCGTCGCGCAGCGGCGTGATGAACCCGACGTCCGCCGCGCGATAGAGCGCCGCGAGCTGGGCACGCCCGTACGAGCGGTAGACGTAGCGAACCGGCACCCAATGCGCCTCTCCGTGCAAGCCGTTGATGCGCCCGACGAGCGTCTCGATCGCCTTGCGCTGCTCGGCGTACTCCGGGACGTCGGCGCGCGACGGCACCGCGACCTGCAGCATCGAGACGCGGCCGCGCCACTCGGGGAAGAGCTCGAGCATCCGCCCGAACGCCTCGAGCCGCTCCACGATGCCCTTCGAGTAGTCGAGCCGATCGACGCCCAGCACGAGCCTCCGCCCGCGCAGCGCCGCTTGCAGCTCGCTCATCTCGTCCCCGCTCGCTTCGTCCGGCGCCTCGAACGGCGTCGCATCGATGCCCAGCGGGAACACCCCGACGCGCACCTCACGGCCGGCAGCGCGCACCCCACGTTCCGTGCGCGCCGCGCCGATCGCGAGCTCCTGCGCGCACCGCACGAAGTTGCTCGCGTAGCGGCGCGTGTGGAACCCGACGAGATCGAACGCGAGCATTCCTTCGATCAGCTCACGTGCCCAGGGGATCGTCTCGAACAGATCGATCGGCGGAAACGGGATGTGCACGAACAGCCCGATCGGGCCCTGGTGCCCGAGCCGACGCAGCGCCGCACCGACCAGGAGCAGGTGATAGTCGTGGGCCCACACCGTTCCGGCCTGCGACGCGAGCTTCGACGCTTGCCGTGCGAAGACGTCGTTCACCTCCACGTACGCGTTCCATTCGCTCTCGTCGTAGCGCGCACGACCGGCGAACCCGTGGAAGATGGGCCAGAGGCTGCGGTTCGCGAATCCGTTGTAGAAGCGCGCGTGCCACTCGGGCCGGAAGTCGAACGACGCGCGCACCGGGCTCGAGGACGCGTCGATCGCCAGATCGTGCGCATCGGCGTGGCGCCCTCCGCTCCAGCCGAGCCACACGCCGTTGCGGGCGCTCAACGCGGGCCCGAGCCCGGACACCAACCCGCCGACGTTGCGCGCACGCTCGCTCTCGCCCGCCGAGCTCGCCGGTGCATCGGGCAAGCGGTTCGAGATCACGACGAGGGATGCACCCTTGCTCCGGGCCCGTGGAATGAGCCGCGGCAGCGCGATCGGTCCGCTCGGCTCACGCGCTTGGCGCGCACGAAGCAGCGCGCGCAGGAACGAGTGCACCGCGCGCACGTCGTCGAGGCGGGCCTTGGCGCGCGTCGGTCGATCGGGGTGGCCGACGACGATCGAGAGATCGCTCTCGCCGAGCGCGGCGAACGTATCCTCGTCGGTGCGATCGTCCCCCAGCGCGACGAACAGGGTACCCGGGGGGACGCGCCCGCGGAGCCACGCGACGGCGCTGCCCTTGTGCGCGTCGCGGTGCCGTACTTCGAGCACCAACTCGCCCTCGAGCAGCTCGTACTCGGGGTGCTCGCGCAGCCAGGGTCCCATCGCGTCGAACGCTTCGACGATCACTGCCTCGCGGTCCGGAACGGGCACCCGACGATAGTGCAGAGAGACCGACCACGTCTTCCGCT
This sequence comes from Sandaracinus amylolyticus, assembly GCF_000737325.1. NCBI lineage: Bacteria > Pseudomonadati > Myxococcota > Polyangiales > Sandaracinaceae > Sandaracinus > Sandaracinus amylolyticus. The sequence goes on along the minus strand of NZ_CP011125.1, from coordinate 1,832,469 downwards.
CGACGAGCGCACCGGCTCGTGGCTCCGCGACACTCCGGAGCGCGAGCTCGATCGGCGTCGGATCTGCGCCACGCAGCGGCACTTGTGCCCATCCGTGCTCGTCGCGCCTCCAGGCGCCGTGCTCGGCGACGAGCAGCGCATCGGCAACACCGCCGAGCCGCTCGTCGAGCTCGTCGCGCTTGCGGCCGCTCACCACGGCGAGGTGGATACCCGGCGAGCGCGCGAGCGTCGCCACCAACTGCCGCGTGTCGACGTCGACCGTCGCCTCGCCGGGCGAAGTGGCGAACGGGATCAGCGTTCCGTCGAGATCGAGCATCAATGCGACGTGCGGCGCGCGCGCAACGAGCGTGAGCAAGTGCGAGTCGTGTGCGTTCATGGTCTTCGCCGAGCGTTCGGAATGCGGCGCAGCGCTGGCGCCCCCCAGCGCCCCAACGTTGGGAGCGGACTCGTCAGCCGCCGTGCCGAACGACACGAGGCAGGCCGTTTCGCGCAAGGCGTAGCATCCAGATAGTTTGAGCTCAAACTAAATCCACGCGCAGCTTCCTGCGGCGAGCAGCGCATTCGCACGACAGCCGCACGAGCTCGCGGTGGCTGGGTGGCTCGCGCACGCGCGCCCCGCGCGCGCCTTCATTCGCTCACGCTGCACGAGCGATCGATGTCGTGCTCGCCCGAGCGAGGCGATGCTGGGCGCGCGAAGCGCGGCCTGACGCGCTCAGGTCGCGCGGCGCGCGGCGCCGTAGACGAGATGCATGTGATCGGACACGGCCACCGCTGCGAACACCGACGAACCGAAGCGCGTGAGCCGCGGAGAGACGAGATACGCCGCGAAGAACGCAGACGCGACCCACCGCCCCGTGCATCACGGCACCGCACGAGGTCGCCGACCGCGCGCTCGCAGTCCGGTCCCTCGCGAGCTCTCCTTCACCTCACCGCCGCCCGCCGAGCCCTCGTAGTGCGTGAACGGCGCGCGCAGCGGGGCAGTCACCCAGTCCTTCGTCAGGATTCGCGTCAGCTTGTGCGTCGCTGCGCCGAGCAACACGACGTCGCGGAGCGACGCTCCGCGCTCCTGGGCGCGAGCGCGAGCAGGCCGCGAAGCTCGCCGTGGATGCGGTCGCGAGGACGGCGTATCCGCCGAGCGGCATCTCGTCGCCCGCGCCGTAGTCGTCTCGGACGTGCCGGACGAGGTCGTGCGTGCGCTACAACCCCTCGCGAGCTCGCGGCTCGCCGGACGGGCGCCGCGCCGGCACCGTGTGAGCGGAGGACGATCATGAGCGGGTCCGGAGATGACGAAAGCCGCGCGTTGCCGACGGGTCGCTTGGGCCGTTTCGCTCGGCTCGCCGCGCTCGGAGCTCGCAGCGGCGCGGGCCTGGTCGTGTCACGCGATCGCGGCCGCGCCGTCGCCGCGCACGCGGCAGAGGTGCTCGGCACGATGCGCGGACTGGCCGCGAAGATCGGGCAGATGGCGAGCTACGTCGACGGCTTCGTGCCGGACGCACACCACGTCGCCTTCGAGGAAGCGCTCTCGACGCTGCGCGATGCGACCGCGACCACGCCGTTCGAGGCAGTCCGCGAGCTCGTCGAGCGCGAGCTCGGCGCTCCGCTTCGAGACCTCTACGCCTCGTTCGACGAGCGCCCGTTCGCGAGCGCGTCGATCGGTCAGGTTCACCGCGCGACGCTTCACGACGGGCGTGAGGTCGCGGTCAAGCTGCAGCACCCGGGCATCGAGCGCGCGATCGCCGCGGACCTCGACAACGCGTCGGTGATCGAGCCGCTCGTGCGCGCGATGGGCGGCGCGAAGGTCGATTCCGCTCGGATCTTCCGAGAGGTTCGCGAGCGATTCGAGGAAGAGCTCGACTACACGCGCGAGGCAGCGCACCAACGCGCGTTCGCGCGCGCGTTCGCGTCCGACCCGCAGGTCGTGATCCCGTCGATCGTCGATGAGCGTTCGTCCCGCCGCGTGATGACGTCGGAGTACGTGCATGGTGCTCGGCTCGAGGACGGCGCGCGTGCCGCCGAGTCCGAGCGATCCGCTTGGGCTCGCACGCTCTGGGCGTTCACGTTCACGTCCATCCTGCGCGATGCGCGCTTCAACGCGGACCCGCACCCCGGCAATTTCCTGCTCCAACCCGAGGGGCGCGTCGCGTTCCTGGATTTCGGCTGCGTGCAGCCGCTCGACCTCGCGCACGTGACCTCCATGCGCGACATGCACCGCGCCGCGATCGCGCGCGACGAAGCGCTCTTCGCACGCGCATGCGCGACGCTCCTCGGCGCGCGGGGCGGCTCTTACGAGCGAGTGATGGTCGGCTACACGCGCCTCTGTTACGAGCCGCTCTTCGCGTCGCCGTTCCGCATCACACGCCCCTATGCTGCAGAGGTCGTGCGACGCACGCAGGAGATGAAACAGGAGATCTTCTTCGCGAAGGACGGCAGCACGGTGCCGCTTCCCTCGGGGATGCTCTTCGTCAACCGTCTGCAGTTCGGGTTCTACTCGGTCCTCGCTCGGCTCGAGTGCGAGGTCGACTACGCTGCGCTCGAGGCTCCGCTCTTGGCTTCGTGATCGGTCACCGCGCCAGCCGATCGACCCGCCGCGACGAGAGGCGTCGGAAAGCGAGAGCAGCTCGCGGAAGCGAGGCGCGACAGCCGCGTCGTGCGATTCGAACAACGGGACGAGGTGACCTCGGGAGTCACCCCGGCACGTTCTCCCGACGCTCGAACGCGTCGCCATCGGCCTGCGCAGACCGCAGGCAAAACACCCGTCGGCGACCCGAATTCGACCGTCAGCGACTGGCGTTCTGTTCAGTCCTGCGCGGTCACCCGAGTGCGCGATTTCGCGCGCTTTTCTCTGGGTTCCGTCGTGATAGCCGAGGTCGGACTCGAACCGACACTTCCTTTTGGGAAAGCGGATTTTGAATCCGCCGCGTCTGCCATTTCGCCACTCGGCCTTGGGCTGTCAGAGATCCGTCCCGCGCTCGCGCTCGGTCCGGGTTGCTGCTGTTACCACGGTGCCGTCGGGAACGCATCCGCGCCGTGCTCTGCGGACAGCCTTTGGGCACGGCGTGTCCACCCGCCGTCACCTCGCGCGCGGCCTCGCTCGAAACGCAGGCGTTCGCGCACGGCACGGGCTCTGCTCAGAGCGCTCCCCGTCACCTCGAACAAGGGAGACCTGACGATGAACGAAGAGATGATCGCGAGCGCGGACGGGACCGAGATCTTCGTGCGGTCGTGGCTGCCGCCGCGCGCGCCGCGCGCGGTGCTCGCCGTGGTGCACGGATTCAAGTCGCACAGCGGGCTCTACGACTGGGCCGGCCCACGCCTCGCCGAGACCGGGCTCGCGGTGTACGCGCTCGATCTGCGCGGACACGGCAAGTCGGGCGGCGAGCGCCTCTACGCCGAGAAGATGTCGGAGTTCACCGACGACGTGGACGCGCTCGTGAACCTCGCGCGCTCGCGCCATCCGGGGCTCGCGGTGTTCATGCTCGGACACAGCGCCGGCGGCGTCGTCTCGTGCATGTACGTGCTCGAGCACCAGAAGGAGCTCGCGGGCTTCATCTGCGAGAGCTTCGCGCACGAGGTGCCCGCGCCCGACTTCGTGCTCGCGGTGCTGAAGGGGCTCAGCCACATCACGCCGCACGCGCACGTGCTGAAGCTCGAGGACGAGGGCTACTCGCGCGATCCGAAGTTCGTGGAGCGGATCAAGAACGACCCGCTGATCCCGAAGATCGCGTATCCCGCGCTCACCGTCGCCGAGATGGTGCGCGCCGACGAGCGCCTCAAGCAGGGCGACTTCGAGAAGATCACGCTGCCCGTGCTCATCCTCCACGGCACCGCGGATCGCGTGACGCTCCCGCGCGGCAGCGAGCGCTTCCAGGAGAAGGGCGGCTCGAAGGACAAGACGCTCAAGCTCTATCCCGATCACTTCCACGATCTGCTGAACGACGTCGGTCGCGAGGGCGTGCTCGCCGACATCACGCAGTGGATCGCAGCGCGCATCCCGCGCTGACGACGGACCGAGGCCCACGCGCTCGGCACACTCGAGGAGGCTCGATGGACCTGACGTACCTCGGCACCGCGACGCTCGCGCTGCGCGCGGGCAGCACCACGCTGCTCACCGATCCCGTGTTCGATCCCGTGGGGTCGAAGTACGACTTCGGGCTCTGGTTCACGCCGCGCGCGTGGTTCGCGTCGGAGAAGCTCTACGCGTCGCCGGCGACGCCGCGTGGGCCCTTCGACGCGGTGCTGCTCAGCCACGATCACCACGCCGACAACCTCGATCAGGCGGGGCGCGATCTCGTGGCCGACGAGGCGAAGGTCTCTCGCGTGCTCACGACGGTGCCGAGCGCGCGGCGGCTCGCGCGACCGCGCGGGATGGACGACGCGCCGGGCAAGGGCCTCGGGCTCGGTGGTCGCGCGCAGGGGCTGCGGCCCGGCGCGAGCGCGCGCGTCGGAGACGTGACGATCACCGCGACGCCGGCGCGGCACGGGCCCTCGTACGCGCCGCAGGCACATCAGGTGACGGGCTTCTTGATCGACGTCGATCACGGGCCGCGCATCTGGATCTCGGGCGACACGGTGATGTTCCCCGCGCTCGACAGCGAGCTGCGACGCATCGGGCGCGATCGACCGGTCGACGTCGCGGTGGTGCACTGCGGCGCGGTCGGCTTTCCGCGCGCGCTCGGCTTCTCGCACGCGCGCTTCACGTTCGACGCTGCCGAGGCGATCACGGCGTGCGAGCTCGTCGGGGCGCGCACCGTCGTGCCGGTCCATCGCGCCGGCTGGGCACACTTCCGAGAGCCCGAGCCCACGCTGCGCGCGGCGTTCGACGCGACGCCACTGGCGGATCGAACGCGCTGGCTCGAAGTCGGCAGCACCCTCCCCTTCTGAACATCGAATCGAGCTCCCATGAAGAACAAGACGATCTTCCTCGCCGCCGGGCTCCGCACACCGTTCACGCGCGTCGACGGTGGCCTCGCGGGCCGCGACGCGATCACGATGAGCGCGCCGGTCATGCAGGCGATGGCCGCGAAGGTGCGCGGCCGCATCGACGTGGCGGCGTGGGGCACGGTCATCCCGAACCTCGGCTGGAGCAACCTCGCGCGCGAGGCCTGGCTGGAGGCGAAGCTCGATCCGACGGTGCCGACGTTCTCGGTGGTGATGCAGTGCTCGACCAGCATGGTCGCCGCCTTCAACGTCGCGGGCGTGGTCGCGCACGGCGGCGCCGAGCTCGGGATGGCGGGCGGCGTCGAGAGCATGAGCCACGTGCAGATGGGCCTGACGCCGCGGCTCTCGGACTCGTTCCGCAAGATCGCGCGCGCGCGCAGCTGGAAGGCGCGCTCCGCGGCGATCGGCGAGGTGAAGCCGCGCGACGTGCGCATCCAGGTGCAGGCGATCGCGAACCGCGCGACCGGCAAGAGCATGGGGCAGCACTCGGACGAGACCGCGTACGAGTGGAAGATCGCGCGCGCCGATCAGGACGCGCTCGCGCTCGAAGGACATCGCCGCGCGGTCGCCGCGCAGAAGCGCGGGTTCTTCGACGATTTGATCGTGAGCGTCGACGGAGTGTCGAAGGACGCGTTCCCGCGCGCCGAGACGTCGCTCGAGGCGCTCGCGAAGCTGCCGCCCGCGTTCGATCGCGAGCGCGGCACCGCGACCGCGGGCAACTCGTCGCCGCTCACCGACGGCGCGGCAGGCGTGTGGGTCGCGAGCGAAGAAGGTCTCGCGCGACTGCCCGCTTCGACGCCGCGCGCGCGGCTCGTCGACTACGAGCTCGCCGCGATCGATCTCTACAGCGAAGGGCTGCTGATGGCGCCCGCGTACGCGATCCCGCGCCTGCTCGCGCGCAACGGGCTGCGCTACGACGACATCGCGCTCTGGGAGATCCACGAGGCGTTCTCGGCGCAGATCCTCTATCAGCTCGCAGCGCTGGACTCGCCCGCGTTCCTGAAGGAGAAGGCGCGCGTCGAGGCGGACCTCGGCAAGGTGCCGCGCGATCGGCTCAACCCGAACGGCGGCAGCGTCGCGCTCGGCCATCCGTTCGGCGCGACCGGCGCGCGCATCCTCAGCCAGGCGCTGAAGGAGCTCTCGAAGCTGCCGCGCGGCTCGAAGGCGATCGTGAGCATCTGCGCGGACGGGGGCGTCGGCAGCGTGGCGCTCCTCGAGGTCTGATCGTCAGGCGCGCGGGAGCACGATCGCCATCGACGCGCCGCCCGAGGCGCGGTTGGTGGCGACGATCTTTCCGTCGAAGAGATCGAGGATCGATCGACAGATCGAGAGGCCCATGCCCATCCCCTGGGCCTTGGTCGTGAAGAACGCATCGAAGATGCGCTCGAGATCGGCCTCGGGGATGCCGGGCCCCTCGTCGTCGATCGTCATGCGCGCGCGGGTGTCGTCGAGCTCGGTGCGCACGGTGATGCGGCGCGAGCCCTCGGGCCGACCTGCCATCGCATGCACCGCGTTCGCGATCAGGTTCACGACGACCTGCTGGAGGAGCACGCGATCCGCGAGCACACGCGCCGCCGTGGGCTCGCGGTGCACGACGACCTGCTGCGCGCGGAGCTCGTGGCCGAGGAAGAGGAGCGCGTCGTCGACGATCGCGTCGAGCGCGATCTCCGCGCGCACCGGCGCGCGCAGCGCGACCATCTCGCGGATGCGAGTGATGACCGCGCCGGCGCGCTTCGCGTCCGCGTGCACGCGCGTCAGCAGCGCGCGCACCTCGTCGAGGTCGGGCTCGGGTCGGCCCATCCAGCGCGTCGCGGCGGCGGCGTTCAGCGCGATCGCGGCGAGCGGCTGGTTCACCTCGTGCGCGATCGACGCGGTGAGCTCGCCGACCATCGAGACGCGCGCGGCGTGCGCCGCCTCGCTCTGGAGGCGCGTGAGCTGCTGGCGCGCGCGCATGCGCTCCGAGATGTCGATGATGCCCACGAGGCTCACCGTCGGATCGCTCGAGGGCCCGGGACGCGCGACGGCGAAGAGCACGTCGATCACACGCCCGTCGAGCGTGTCGATCTGGGTCTCCTCCTGGAACGTCGCCTCGCCGCGATAACGAGCCTCCATCGCGCGGCGGAACGTGTCGGGGCGCGTCTTCCAGAACCGCGCGACCGAGCCCGCGAAGTCCTCGGGGTCGCGCCCGCCGAGCATCGCCATCGTCGGCTGGTTCACCTCGCGCACCACCATGCCCTCGAGGCACTGGCGCAGCAGATCGGGATCGCGATCGAAGCTCTCGGCGAGATCGGTCACGCCGGCGGCGCGAGCCGCCTTGAACACGCCGACCGTGCCGCGCGCATCGAGCTGCCACAGCGCGAGCGGCATGTGATGGAACAGGTGGCGATACCGGTGCTCGCTGCGCTCGAGCGCGTCGTGCGCGCGCTTGCGCGCCGTGATGTCGACGATGCCGACGACGACCTTGCCGCGCGCCACGGTCTCCGCGGGGAACGACGCGGTGAAGAGCGCGTCGATCTCGCGCCCGTCGATCGCGCGGAGCTTCGTCTCCTGCGAGTAGCTCGGCCGTCCTCCCATCGCGGCGAGCAGGCTCTCGAGGAACACGCCGTTGCTCTCCTCCGGCCAGAACGGCTCGACGGATCCGAGCAGCTCGTTCTTGTCGCCGCGACCGAAGAGCACGACGGTCTGATCGTTCACGTCGAGCACGCGCGTGGCGCGCATCATCGCGCGCAGCGTCTCGGGGTGCGCCGTGAGGTGCTCGCGCAGATCGCGCACGCCGCTCGCGGTGAGCTCGCGCAGCATCGCGCCGACCGTGGAGAAGTCGAGCTCCCAGAACGACGCGGCCATCGCGCCGAAGAGGTTCCGATAGCGACGCTCGCTGCGCTCGAGCGCGGTGCGCTGGCGATGGTGCTCGGTGACGTCCTGCGCGATCTCGAGGATCTCCCCGCGGCGCGTGATCGCGCGGACGAGGAGCACGCGCGCCTCGGCGCGAACGCTGCGCCGCGTGACCTGGCCCTCCCAGCGTCCGCTCGACGCGAGCGCGGCCTCCATCGTCGCGACCCCACCGTCCACGTCGGTCTCGACGAGCTCGGAGAACACGCGCCCGATCGCTTCCGACGCGGGCCATCCGTAGAGCGCATGAGCGGCTGGGTTCCACGCGAGCACGCGGCCCTCCGGCGAGCGGACGACCACCGCGTCCGGCGAGAGCTCCACTGCATCGCTCGCTCGCGCGAGATCGATCGGCTCGATCGACGACACGCGCCGACCTTGGATGGGAGCACGCGCGAGATCAACTGCGATCTCGTGACCGATGACTGTCGCCGGTGTCGATCGGCTGACACCCGATCCACGCGGAACCTCGCGCCGCGCGGGGCTCGTGGCGTGGCACGCGCGCTGCTCGGAGGGCGCACGCGACGCGCTCTGCGCGCACCACACGGAGCCTCCATGACCACCATCGGAACGACCCAGAACACGCCCGCGGCGAAGCCCACGACACCTCCCGGATATCGCCTCGGCGATCCCACGCTCGCGCGCTCGCCGGTCACGCTCGACGAGCTCGATCTGCTGCGCGGCACGCTGCTCATGGGCGACGACGATCTCGTGCACCTCCGCCTCGCGGGCGAGGTCGTGCGCGATCAGATCGAGGACATCCTCGACGTCTGGTACGGGTTCGTCGGCGCGAACCCGCACCTCGTCCGCTACTTCTCGAACCTCTCGGACGGCAAGCCCAACGCGGAGTACCTCGCGCGCGTCCGCGCGCGCTTCGGGCAGTGGATCGTCGACACGACCAACGCTCGGTACGACCAGGCGTGGCTCGACTACCAGCACGAGGTCGGGCTCCGGCACCGCAAGCCGGGGAAGAACGCGACCGACGGAGTCGCGTCGGTCCCGCACATCCCGCTCCGCTACGTCCTCGCGTTCGTGATGCCGCTCTCGGCCACGATGACGCCCTTCCTCGCGAAGAAGGGCCATCCGCCCGAGACCGTCGCGAAGATGCGCGACGCATGGACGAAGGCGGTGCTGCTCACCGCGATCCTCTGGTCCGAGCCGTACGTGAAGGACGGCGAGTTCTGATCCCCGAGCCCCCACAACGACGAGGAAACGAGACCATGCCGACGATCACGACCCGCGACGGAACGACGATCTACTACCGCGACTGGGGCAAGGGACAGCCCGTGCTCTTCAGCCACGGCTGGCCGCTCACCGGCGATGCCTGGGAAGACCAGATGATGCTGTTCGCGTCGAACGGCTTCCGCGCGATCGCCCACGACCGACGCGGCCACGGCCGCTCGAGCCAGCCCTCCGAGGGCAACCACATGGATCAGTACGCGGACGATCTGAAGGAGCTGATCGACGCGCTCGATCTCCAGAAGCTGATCCTGATCGGGCACTCGACGGGCGGCGGCGAGGTGACGCGCTACATCGGGCGCCACGGGACCAAGCGCGTCGCGAAGCTCGTGCTCGTCGGCGCGGTCCCGCCGATCATGCTGAAGACCGCGGCGGCGCCCGGTGGGCTGCCGATCGAGGCGTTCGACGCGATCCGCAAGGGTGTCGCGGACGATCGCTCGCAGTTCTACCAGGACCTCACGACGCCGTTCTTCGGCGCGAACCGCCCGGGCGCGAAGGTCTCGCAGGGCACGCGCGACAGCTTCTGGCTGCAGGGGATGATGGGCGGCCTGAAGAACCAGTACGAGTGCATCGCCGCGTTCTCCGCGACCGACTTCACGCAGGACCTCGCGCGCGTCGACGTGCCGACGCTCGTGATCCACGGCGACGACGATCAGATCGTGCCGTTCGCGAACTCGGCGAACCGCACCGTCGAGCTCGTGAAGGGAGCGACGCTGAAGGTCTATCCGGGCGGGGATCACGGGCTCGCCCAGACGCACAAGGTCGAGCTCGGCGACGACCTGCTCGCGTTCGCGCGCTCCTGAGCACCGGGGGCGCGGCATCGCCTCCCTCTCGACCGCCGTTCGACGATTGCGGATGCAACGGATCCGCACTTCGTGGACGATCGCGGAGCGTGCCGCGCCCCCTCGCAACACCCCGGGACATCCTCACTTCGATGCGCGAGACGATCGCGCATCCCGACGACCTCGTGACCGAGGGCCGCGAGTGGCCGGAGGTCTCGGTGGTCGCGATGGACTACCGAGCGTCGGGCTCGTTCATCGCTCCGCCGCTCGCGAGCTACGTCGTGTGCACGATCGAGGGGACGACCTCGTACATGGCGCGCGAGGAGTGCCACGACGGCGTGCCGCCGCACCTTCCCGACGGCAGCGCGATCGTGAACGCGGTCGGGTGCGGCGGGCACTACGTGTGGACCGGGCCGCACCGCGCGAACATGGTGAGCATCGCGCCGTCGGTGGTGGAGCGCGCGGCGATCGAGGGCGGGCTGGTGCGACCGGCGCGGCTCTCGATCGTGCCGGCGCTCGGCGTGCGCGATCCGGTGTGCGAGCACGTCGTGCACGCGCTCGCGGCGGAGCGTCGGCTCGCGCCGCACGCGATGCAGACGCTGATGATCGAGACGCTCACGAGCGCGCTCGCGATCCGGCTCGTCGCGCGCTTCAACGCGTCGACGACGGCCGCGGAGCGCGAGCTCGGCGGGCTCGGCGCGCGGACCATCGCGAAGATCGACGCGTACGTCCGCGACTCGACCGGTCCGATCGGCCTCGAGGAGCTCGCGAAGCTCGCCGGCGTGAGCCGGTTCCACTTCACGCGGCAGTTCAAGCGCGCGACCGGCGAGACGCCGATGGCCTACGTGCGACGGCTGCGCGTGGAGCGCGCGAAGGAGCTCCTGCTCGCGACCGACATGAGCCTCGCGGACGTCGCGGCGCACGTCGGCTTCGCCGATCAGAGCCACTTCACGCGCGTGTTCCGCTCGGTCGTGGGGACGACACCCGCGCGGTACGGCGAGCGGCGGCATCGTCGGCGCGATCCGTCGGGGCCTCGCTCGAGCTGAGCGGACAGCAAGCGCGTACCAAGCAAGAGCACGCACGTACAATCGTCGAGCCTGCACGGCGCGCGAATGTCCGCGAATGGACATGTCGCAGCACTCCGGCTCCGGTGCTCCGGGGCGGGGCGCAGGTGATTTCGGCGAGTACGGCGCCGTCACGTGGGCACCCGATGGGCCCTTCGCAACCTGCCGCGGTGTGCGCGCCGACGGCACGCGGGTGTTCCTCACGACCGTGACCCCGGGCGCGGCGGCGCACGAGACCGATCAGCTCGAGCGGGTGATCGCGCTGCGCGACGTGCTCGATCCCGCGTGGGCGGCGCAGCCGCTCGACCTGCTGGTGATCGACGGACGACCGGTGCTCGTGCTCGCCGATCCCGCGGCATCGCCGCTGGACGCGCTGATCGCGTCGCGCGCTGCGGGCCCGATCGACGTGGGCGCGTTCCTGCGGATCGCGATCGGCTGCGCGCGATCACTCGCGGCGCTGCACGCACGCGCGCTGGTCCACGGCGACGTGCAGCCCGCGAGCCTGCTCGTCGATCCCGAGTCGGACCGGGTGTGGCTCGCGCGGCTGCACCGCTGTGCGCCGCCCTCCGATGCGCCGCGCCGCGACCTCGACGTGCCGGCGTCGATGCTTCCCTACGTGTCGCCCGAGCGCACCGGTCGCGTGCCGAGCGGGATCGACGAGCGGAGCGATCTCTACTCGCTCGGCGTCACGCTGTACGAGCTCCTCGCCGGCACGGTGCCGTTCGCCGCCGAGGATCGCATGGAGCTGGTGCACGCCCACGTCGCGCGGCGACCGCCGCCGCTCGAGGAGCGATGCGAGGGCGTGCCCGCGATCGTGTGCGCGATCGTGACGACGCTGCTCGCGAAGCACCCCGACGATCGGTATCGGAGCGCGGCGGCGCTCGAGGCGGATCTGGTCCGCTGCGCCGAGGCGTGGGCGCAGGGCGCGCTCGAGCCGTTCCCGCTGCGCTCGGCCGAGCGCGTCGGTCAGCTGCGAGCCGCGGACGCGCTGATCGGGCGCGCGCGCGAGGTGAGCGCGCTGCGGGCCGCGCTCGATCGGGTGAAGACCACGCATGGCACGGAGCTCGTGCTGCTCCACGGCGAAGCGGGGGTCGGGAAGTCGGCGATCGTCGACGCGCTGTTCCGATCGCTCGGGAGCGAGAACGTTCTGCTCGGCGCGGGCAAGTTCGACTCGCACCGGCGCGACGTGCCGTACACGACGCTCACGCGCGCGCTCGAGAGCCTCGTGGGCTCGGCGCTCGCGCGATCCGACGACGACGTCGCGCGATGGCGGGCCGAGCTCGGCCGCGCGCTCGGACCGGCGGGCGCGGTGCTCGTCGATCTGATCCCCGGCGTCGCGCCGCTGCTCGCGATCGAAGGCACGGTGACCGAGCTGCCGCCGCAGGCCGCGAAGCAGCGCGTCCAGGCCGCGCTCCTGCGCTTCGTCGGCGTGCTCGCGCGCCCCGAGCACCCGCTCGTGCTCTTCCTCGACGACCTCCAGTGGCTCGACGCGGACACGCTCGCGCTGCTCGAGCCGATCGCCACCGCGGGGATCGGGCCGCTGCTGCTGGTGGGGTCGTACCGCGACGACGAGCTCCCCGACGACCACGCGCTCCATCGCGTGCTCGCGTCGATCGGCGAGCACGGCGGGCGCGTCGCGTCGGTGCGCGTCGAGCCGCTCGATCGCCGCGCAGTGCACGAGCTCGTCGCGACGATGCTGGGCGAGCCGGGCTCGGACTCGGTCGCGTCGCGGATCCACGAGGAAGCGGGCGGAAATCCGTTCTTCGCGATCCAGCTCGTCGTCGCGCTCGCCGAGCAAGGGGTCCTCGCGTTCGATCGCGCGCGCGGCGCGTGGGCGCTCGACGACGCGCGCATCGCGGATCGCCGCGTCGGCGACAACGTGGTCGATCTGCTGCTCCGCAAGATCGGGAGGCTCCCCGAGGACGCGCAGGCGGCGCTCGGACAGCTCGCGTGCTTCGGCAGCGAGGTGCGCGCGAAGGTCGCCGCGATCGCGCGCGGCGAGGGCGAGACCGAGCTGCACGTCGCGCTCGCGCCCGCGATGCGCGCCGGGCTCGTCGCGCGGCGCGGCGATGCGTACGTGTTCCTCCACGACCGCATCCAGGAGGCGGCCTACGCGCGCATCGATCCCGACGAGCGCGCGGAGGTGCACGTCGCGCTCGGCCGTCGCCTCGCCGACGAAGCGCCCGAGGTGACGCACGGCGAGCTCGTGTTCGAGATCGTCGATCAGCTCGGACGAGGCGCGGCGCTGATCGAGAGCCGCGACGAGCGGGAGCGGCTCGCGTCGCTCGCGCTCGTGGCGGGACGTCGCGCACGCGCTGCCACTGCCTACGCGTCGGCGAAGCGACACCTCGCGCTCGGCGACGAGCTGCTCGACGAGGAGCGATGGAGCCGCGACTACTCGCTCGCGTTCGATCTCGCGCTGCTCCGCGCGGAGTGCGAGCTCCTCACGGGCGATCGGGACGCGGCCGGCGTGCGCCTGTCGACGCTCGCCGGGCACGCTCGCGGGATCGTCGACCGCTCGCGGGTCGCGTGCCTCCGCATCGCGTTCCACGCGGCGTCGGGGATGCACCCGCAGGCGATCGCGGTCGGCCTCGAGTACCTCGCGGAGACCGGCGTCGAGTGGAACGCGAGCCCGACCCCGGCGGACGTCGCGCAGGAGATGCGCCGCTTCTGGGAGACGCTCGGTCCGCGCAAGCCACGCGATCTGCTGCAGCTGCCGCGGCTCGTCGACGCCGAGTGGCTCGCGACGCTCGAGGTGCTGCTCGAGCTCTCCGCGCCCGCGCTCTTCACGAACCCGATGCTCTACGGGCTCGTGGTCGGGCGACAGGCGAACATCGGCCTCGAGCACGGGAGCTCCGACGCGACCGCGCTCGCGTACGCGCACCTCGCGGTCGCGCTCGGCGCGCAGGGCCAGCTCGAGCCCGCGTTCGCGCTCGGCCGGCTCGCGTTCGATCTCGTCGAGGAGCGCGGCTTCGACCGGTTCCGACCGCGCGTGTTCATGCTCTTCGGAGGCTACGTCTCGTCGTTCGACAAGAACCTCCGGTGGTGTCGCGAGATCGTCGAGCGCGCGATCGAGGCCGCGGCGCGCACCGGCGACGTGCTCTTCGGCGGCTACGCCGCGTTCCACCTCGGCACGAACCTCCTCGTGAGCGCCGAGCCGCTCGGTCGCGCCGACGCGCGCATCGTCGCCTCGCTCGAGCAGACGATCCGCGCGCGCCTGCCGGGCCTGAGCCACGTGATCGCGTCGCAGCTCGAGCTGGTGCGGAGGCTCCGCGGACTGCCGTTCGACGAGCGCTTCCCGACGGGCGACGAGCTCCTGCGTGTGTTCGAGGCCGATCGCGAGAAGGGCGCGATCGGCCACCGCGTGTTCCAGCACTGGATGTTCGTGATGGAGGAGCGCGCGATCGCCGGCGACTTCGCCGCGGCGATCGACGCGACGACCCGCTGCGAGCAACAGATCGCCGGGATCTCGGGGCTCGAGCAGGGCGAGTTCCGGTTCTGGGCCGCGCTCTGCCACCTCGCGGTGTGCGACGACGTCGAGGGCGCAGCGGCCGCGCACGTCGCGGCGGCGCGTCGGTACCACACGATGCTCGAGACCTGCGCGCGCCACGGCGTCGAGACGTGGGGCTGCCGGAGCGCGCTCGTCGCGGCCGAGCTCGCGCGCGTCGAGCGCCGCGACTGGGACGCGGCGCGCGCGTACGACGAGGCGATCCGTCTCGCGCGGCAGCACGCGATGTTCCACGTCGCCGCGATCGCGTCGGAGCGCGCGTCGGCGTTCTACGCCGCGCGTGGGCTCCAGACGTCGTCGCTCGCGCACCTCCGCCGCGCGCGAGAGAGCTACGCGCGATGGGGCGCGACGGTGAAGGTGCGCGAGCTCGATCGCGCGATCTCGGCGCGCGCGGCGCCCGACGACGCGCCGGTCGCGCGCAGCGTCGACGAGGCTCACCTCGACATCGCCGCGGTGGTGAAGCTCTTCCGCGCGGTCTCGGGCGAGCTCGTGCTGCCGGAGCTCGTGAAGAAGCTCGTCGCGCTCGCGCTGGAGCACGCGGGCGCGGACCGCGCGCTCCTGCTCGTGACCGACGAGCGCGGCGCGCTGCGGATCACCGCGAGCGCGTCGACCGAGCACGAGGGCGTGATCGCACGGAACGAGAACGCACCGGCGCGCGCCGACGACCTGCCGATGACGATCGTCGACTACGTGCTGCGCACCTACGAGATGGTCGTGATCGACGACGCGCGATCGGCGCATCCGTTCGCGGGCGACGCGTACCTCGAGCGCCGCGCGTGTCGATCGGTGCTGTGCCTGCCGATGATGGTGCAGGGCCGTCCGAGCGGCGTGCTCTACCTCGAGAACAACCTCGCGCCGCAGGCCTACCCCTCGTCGCGCACCGCGGTGCTCGGGCTCCTGGTCTCGCAGGCCGCGGTCGCGCTCGAGAACGCGCGGCTCTACGCCGACCTCCAGCGCGCGCAGCTCTACATGAGCCACGCAGAGCGGCTCGGGCGGACCGGCAGCTTCAGCCTCACTCCGTCGACGGGCGAGACGTACTGGTCCGACGAGCTCTTCCGACTGCTCGAGGTCGAGCCGCCCGCCGACGTCTCGAAGGTGCGCGTGCATCCCGACGACGTGCCGATGCTGAGCGCGATGTTCGGCACCGCGCGGCTGCCCGAGGAGCTCTCGTTCGAGTACCGCTCGGTCCTCCCGAGCGGCGAGGTGCGGCACCTCGCGGTGGTCGCGCGCGACCTGAGCGAGCCCGGTGCGCCCCAGCTCTTCGCAGGCGCGGCGCGCGACGTGACCGACATGCGGCGCGCCGAGGAGAAGCTGCAGCAGACCCAGGCCGCGCTCACCGACGCCACGCGCATCGCGAGCCTCGGCGAGCTCGCGGCGGCGATCGCGCACGAGGTGAACCAGCCGATCGCGGCGATCCGGCTCGATGCGGCGACGTGCGGCCGATGGCTGAAGGCCGAGGTGCCGAACCTCGAGGAAGCGCGGGGCGCGGCGGCTCGCATCGCGCGCGCGGCGGATCGGGCGAGCGAGGTCGTGAAGCGACTGCGCGTCCTCTTCACCCAGTCGACGGGCGCGCGCGCACCGTTCGATCTCGCCGATGCGCTGTCCGAGGTGCTCGCGCTCACCCGCGGTCACACGCGCCGCGCCGGCGCGACGGTCGCGGTGCACGTCGACGACGATCTGCCGAGCGTGATGGGCGATCGCGTGCAGGTGCAGCAGGTGCTGATCAACCTCGTGACCAACGCCGCCGACGCGACCGGTGTGCGTGCGCCGGGCGCGCGCGACGTGAGCGTCACGCTGCGGCGAGACGGCGATCGCGTCGCGATCCGCGTGCGCGACAACGGGTCCGGCATCGCGCCCGCGGACGTCCGGCAGATCTTCGACGCGTTCTTCACGACGAAGTCGGGCGGCATGGGCATGGGGCTCTCGATCAGCCGCACGATCGTGGAGAGCCACGGTGGGCGGCTCGTCGCCGAAGCGAACGACGACGCCGGCACGACGTTCTCGTTCTCGCTCCCGACGAGCTAAGCCGATCCAACCGGCGCGATTCGAGCGCGCTCATCCTCCGCTCCACACACGAGGAGACAGTGATGAGCACGCTCGAGGTCGCCACCCATGCACCCAATCGCTCCGTCGAGATCGGCGGTCGCTCGCTCGCGTACCGCACGATCGGCGAGGGCAAGCCGATCGTCCTCTGCAACCGCTTCCGCGGCGTGATGGACGACTGGGATCCGCTCTTCCTCGCGTCGCTCGCGGATCGCGGCTTCCGCGTGGTGTGGTTCGACTACTCGGGCCTCGGCCTGTCGACCGGCGAGCGCACCTACGATCCGTCGAAGATGGCGCGCGATCCCCGCGACCTCGTCGAGGCGCTCGATCTGCGCGACGTCGTGATCGCGGGATGGTCGCTCGGCGGGATGGCCGCGCAGGTGCTCTTCGCGACGCACCCCGAGCGAGTGAGCCACGTCGTCCTGCTCGGGACCACGCCGCCCGGGCCGCTCGTGAAGCTCGCCGAGCAGCTGTTCTTCGACACCGCGGCGCTCGACACCTACGGCATCGAGGAGGAGACGATCCTCTTCTTCGAGCCGCGCGATCCGAAGAGCCGCGAGGCGGCGAAGCGCTCGGCCGCGCGCATCGCGGCGCGCACCGAGGCGCGGAGCCCGAGGGTCCCGACCGCGTGGGCCGCGTCGACGCTCTCGGGTCCGCGCAGCCCGATCTTCCCGGCGCCCGCGGTGCTCGCCGCGCTGCAGACCACGACGATCCCGGTGCTCCACGTGGCCGGCGATCACGACATCATCTTCCCGGTCGAGAACTGGTACGCGCTCAACCAGCAGCTCCCGACGACGCAGCTCCTCACGTACCCGCGCGCCGGCCACGGCCCGCACCACGAGCAC
The DNA here is from genome assembly GCF_000737325.1 of Sandaracinus amylolyticus. Classification (NCBI taxonomy): domain Bacteria; kingdom Pseudomonadati; phylum Myxococcota; order Polyangiales; family Sandaracinaceae; genus Sandaracinus; species Sandaracinus amylolyticus. The sequence goes on along the minus strand of NZ_CP011125.1, from coordinate 1,815,164 downwards.
CCCGAGGCGACCGCGGAGCACGTCGCGTCGTTCGTGCGCAGCACCGCGCGATGACCGGCAGAGGGGCGCGTCTCGCGGCGCGCCCTACTCGCCGCTGCGTCCGAGCTTCTCCGCCATCCGCACGAGATCCGCGAGCGACGCGGCGGCCATCTTCCGCATCACCTGGCCGCGCTGCATCTTCACGGTCACCTCGGAGGTCCCGAGCTCGGCCGCGATCTGCTTGTTGAGCAGCCCCGCGACGACGCGATCCATCACCTGCCGCTCGCGCGGCGTGAGCGACGCGTGACGGTCGGCGAGCTCGCGCATCGCGACGTCGTCGCGGCGCGTCCGCGAGCTGCGCTCGATCGCCTGCGTGACGCCCTGCAGCAGCGCGTCGTCGCCGAAGGGCTTCATCAGGAACTCGACGGCGCCGGCCTTCATCGCGCGCACCGACATCGGCACGTCGGCGTGCCCGGTGATGAACACGATCGGCACGCCCTGCCCGAGCCGATCCTGGAGCTCGAGGCCGCTGAGCCCCGGCAGCTCCACGTCGAGGATCAGACAGTCGGGCGCATCACCCGGCGCGCGCGCGAGGAAGTCGCGAGGCGACGCGAACGACTCGACGCGATAGCCCTCGGAGCGCAGCAGGCTGTCGAGCGCAGCGCGGATCGACGCGTCGTCGTCGACGACGACGACCAGCGGTGCCGTGCTCTCGCGCTCGTCGTGCCGCGTGGACATGGAAGAGTCAGTGCGAGCGCCGCGCGGACGGGCGCTCGATCCCGAGCTTCCTCATGCGGAAGAGCAACGTCGAGCGCTTCATGCCGAGCCGCGCCGCGGCGCCGCTGGGCCCTGCGATCACCCAGTCTGCCGCCTCGAGCACCTTGAGGATGTGAGCACGCGTGTGCTCCGCGAGCTCGTCGGATCGCGGCGGAGCGCCCGAGCTCGGCCCGGGCTCGTCGCCGAGGTCGTGCTCGATCGCGAGCTCCGGGCCCTCGGAGAGGATCACCGCGCGCTCGATCACGTTCTGCAGCTCGCGCACGTTGCCCGGCCACTCGTAGCGCACGAGCCGCTCCATCGTCGCATCGTCGACGTGCGGCATGTCCTTCCCCATCCGGGTCGCGAACTGTCGCGCGAAGTGGCTCACGAGCAGCGGCACGTCCTCCTTGCGCTCGCGGAGCGAGGGGACCGCGAGCGGGAAGACGCTGAGACGATAGTAGAGGTCCTCGCGGAACGTGCGCGCCGCGGTCATCGCCTTGAGATCGCGGTTGGTCGCCGCGACCACGCGCACGTCGCAGCGGACCGTGGTCGGGCTGCCGAGCCGCTCGAACTCGCGCTCCTGCAGCAGGCGCAGCAGCTTGGGCTGGAGGTCGAGCGCCATCTCGCCGATCTCGTCGAGGAAGATCGTGCCTTCGTGCGCCTGCTCGAAGCGGCCGATGCGGCGCGTCAGCGCGCCGGTGAACGCGCCGCGCTCGTGCCCCATGAGCTCGCTCTCGAGGAGGCTCGCGGGGATCGCCGCGCAGTTCACCTTCACGAAGGGTCCCTTGCGGCGCCCGCTCTGCTCGTGGATGGCGCGCGCGATGAGCTCCTTGCCGGTGCCGGTCTCGCCCTGGATCAGCACGGTGGAGTCGGTCGTCGCGACGGTCGCGATGCGACGCTGCATGTCCTGCAGGCGCGCGCTCCGACCGACCATCCCGTGGGTCGACGCGGGCGCGACGTCGCTACGGCGCTGCGCGGTCGCTCGTCCCTCGCGCTCGGCGAGCACGTGCTCGACCGCGTTCAGGAGCGCGTCGGGATCGAAGGGCTTCGTGAAGAATTCGACGGCGCCGGCCTTGATCGCCTGCACCGACATCCGGATGTTGCCGTGGCCGGTCACGAAGATGATCGGCACGTCGACCTGCGCCTCCGCGAGCTGCTGCTGCAGCGCGAGGCCGCTGAGCTCCGGCATGTCGACGTCGAGGATCAAGCAGCCGGGCGCGCGCGCCGTGCGCCGGCTCAGGTAGTGCTGCGCGGACTCGAACGCCTCGGCGTTCCAGCCGGCGGCGCGGATCAAACCGACGATCGCTTCCCGGGACGCGATGTCGTCGTCGACGACACAGATCGAGCTGGAGAAGGACATCGAGGCCTCCTTCACGAAGGGGGGACCAGCGCCTGCTCGATCGCGTCGAGCAGCGCTTCGTCGTCGAAGGGCTTCACGAGCAGCGCGACGGCGCGGGCGTCTCGCACGCGCGCGCGGATCTCGTCCGTGGGCTGGCCGGTGATGAACACCACCGGCAGCGCCTCTCCACGCCGCACGATCTCGGCGTAGAGATCCGGGCCGCTCATGCGCGGCATGCGCACGTCGGCGACCAGGCAGCCCGCGCCGCGACGGGCGTCGGACTCGAGGCACGCCTCGGGCGACGAGAAGGCGATCACGCGATAGCCAGCGGAGGCCAGCAGCGCCCGCAGCGACTCGCGGACCGACTCGTCGTCGTCGACGACGCACACCAGGTTGGACAACATCCGAGTGACGCGAGCCTGCGCCCCGACGCGGCCGGCGGCCATCATACCTTGGTATGGGTGCCGCTCGCGGGCGCCGATGCGCCTCGCGCCGACGCGCCGACACCGGTGTCCACGGTTGGACAGCGACGCGCGAGACCGCTGCCCCGACGGCGCGCGCCGCGCGTGATCGCGCGGCCGTCACGCGCCTGGCACGCACGCTGCTCGATGGCGGTGCGGAGGACGCATCACGATGGAACGAACTGCTCGCGCCCCACGCCCCGCTCCGTCGCGCGCGGCGCTCTCGGTCCGATGGTCTCGCGACGCGGCGCTCGAGGTGCTCGAGGTCGACGAAGCGCCGTCGCGCAGTTGGTCGTTCGTCTGGCCCGCGCGCGTGATGGTCCAGGCGCGCAGCGCGGGCGTCCGGTTCCGCGCCGGTCGGCAGCGCGGCGAGCTCGCGTGCGGCGCCGTGCTGGTGATCGACGGACCGGGCGCGCACGTCGTGCTCCACACGGATCGCGGCGCGTCGTTCCGCGTGGTGTTCGGGCGCCCGGAGGGCACATCGCCCGGCGCCGCGCTCGAGGCGCGGGTGGTCGACCTCGACGTCGACGTCGACGTCGCTCCGTCGACGCTCGACGAGCGCGCGAGAGAGGCGCTCCGCTCCGCGCCGCCCGCGCCGAGGCGGCTCGACGCGCGGCTGGCGCGCGCGTGCGCGTACATCGCGCAGACCCTCGCGGACGAGCTCCGGCTCGAGGATCTCGCGGCGGTGGCGGGTGTCCACCGCTGTCATCTCTGCCGCGTGTTCGCGCAGCACCTCGGGCTCTCGCCGCTGCGCTTCCGCGCGCAGGTGCGCGTCGCGCGCGCGCGGGCGCTCCTCGCGGCGGGCGCGGACTGCATCTCGGTCGCGCACGAGGTCGGCTACTGCGATCAGAGCCACTTCAACCGGAGCTTCCGCGAGATCACCGGCACCACGCCGGGCGCGTACGCGCGCGCAGTGCGGATCGCGTGCGACGACGGCGGCGCGCGCTGGCTCTCGGCGGCCTGATCGAATCCGCTCGCGGGCGCCGGCGGGCGCTCCGGCTCGACCGATCACCGCAGCTCCGAGGACGACGACACCAGCGCTCCGAACGCGAGGCCGCTCGCGATGCCGAGGAGCGCACCGACCACGACGTCGGTCGCGTGGTGCATGTCTCCGACGATCCGGAGCAGCGCGACCGCCGCAGCCGCGCCGATCGATCCGATGCAGATGCCGGTGTCCCACGCGTCTCCGAGCGCGCTCCGACGCGCGCACACCATCGCGGCGCCCGTCGCTGCCAGCGCCGCGTGGAGCGAGTAGAAGCTGAGCGTCGCGGCGCGCGCGTCGCACGCGAACGGAGCCTCGTCGCACGCGAGCGTGTACGGCCTCGCGCGCACCGTCGCGTGCTTGACCAGCTCGCCGAGCGTCCAGGTGAGCGCGAGCGCGGAGGCGCCGAAGAAGAGCGAGGGCCCGAGCGCGTCGGGGTCGTCGTGGGAGAGCGGGTCGAGGATCGTGTCGGTGATCGCGACGCCGAGCGTGGCGAGGAGCAGCACGTCGCTCACCGTGCGAGCGCGCCCTCGGACGTCCTCGGTGCCGCCGCGGAGCGCGGCGCGGACCGTGGAGTCGATCGTCGGCGCTCCGGGCGTCTCCGGCTCCCAGTCGAGCTGCGCGTGCGCGGTCGAGGAGAGCGCCGAGATCGCGATCACGCACATCACCGCTCGCATGCCGAGGTTCTGCGCGCGATTCGTGATCACCGTAGTACAGGGTTGATGTCGTCAGTGGGCGACTCCGATGCTGGCGCAGCATCGGAGTCAGGAGGGCAGTCCGAGGGGAGCTCGTCGGGCGCCGCGGCGATCGCGCCGGGATCGACGCCGCACGCCTCGAGGAACTCGCGGTACACGTCGCGCGCGAAGCGCCCGATCGCGCCCGCGCCGCCGGTCACGAACAGATAGATCGTCTGCCACTCGACCGTGGTGGGCGCGTATTGCATCTCCGCCGCGCCGATCGCGCCCAGCGGCCGCAGGCCCATGCCCCAGCCGAGCATCGCCATCACGCCGACTTGGATGCGATAGTCGTCACCGCGATATCCGACGCTCCCGCTCAGCCCGAATGCGTCGATGCGATCGGGACGATAGGAGTCGACGGCGTCGCTCGAGAGCGATGGTGACGCCGAGAGATTCGTGAACACGCCGAACGCGACTGGCACGATCCCGGCAATCGTCATCTCGCTGCCGAGCGCCGCTTGGAACACGGCGTCGGCGTCGTACTCGCGTGCGACCCACACGCCCGGTCGCGGCGCCGACTCGCTCGATGCGAACGGGCGCACCCGCCCCGCCGCGCCGACGACGCCGAGATCGAGCGCGACGAGGATCTCGGGATCCAGCGCGAGCGCGAGGCCGGTTCGGATCGACCACGGGATCGGCGACTCGCCCGCGAGATCGTCGCGGCGCTCGAAGGTCGCAGTGGGCGCGCCCCCGATCACCGTGCTCGCGTGGTCCACCACCGATGCGGTCTCGGTGAGCGCGATCCCCGGAAGTCGCAGCGTGACGCCCCACCGCACGCGGCCGTCGATCTGCCAGTGGAAGCCGAGCATCGCGACGAGGTGCCAGGCCTCCAGCGAGGTCGTGGTCTGTCGCGCCGCGAGCAGCTCGCTCGGCCCGATCACCGTCGCGACCTCTTCCTCGCGATGCGTCATCGATCGCCGCGCGGCGTACAGCGAGACACCGATGCCCCAGGCACGATCGGGGCGGAGGCCGTACCCGATCCCGAACCAGCGCGTTCCGTCGCGGTGCTCGACGCGGAGGCTCGTCGCGCTCGCACCATCGGCGCCGTGGAACGAGAACGCGCGCGTCTCCTGGTGCGGGTTCAACGTCGCGATCGCGAGACCGTGCCGCGGCGCCTCGTCGTCTCCGAAGTGCACGACGCCGCCGAGGAACACCGGCAGCGGCGCGTCGCCGTCGAGCCTCAGATCCTCGGCGCCGCCGATCGACGCGTAGCCGTCGTGCACCGTGAGCTGATCGGAGACGTTGAGCGAGAGGCTCGTCGCGACCGCGCCCGAGTCGCCGAACGCGAGCGCGCCGGGGTCGTGATAGACGGCGGACGCATCGTCGGCGACGCCGGTGAACGCGCCGCCGAGACCGAGCGCGTGGCTGCCCACCGGGAAGCCGGAGTAGTTGAGGGCCTGCGCGCGCGCGACCGGAGCGTGCGCGAGCAGCGCCAGCACGAGCCAGACGCCGCGCGCCGCGAGACGATCGCGCATGCGGCTCAGGCGGTCTTCAGCGACGCGCGCAGCGTGATCGTCGGAACGCCCGCGAGCGCCTTCGAGACCGGGCACGTCGCCTTCGCGGTCTCGGCGTGGCGGACGAACGTGGCCTCGTCGATGCCGGGGACCACACCCTCGAGCTCGAGCACGATCTCGGGGATCGAGAACTGTCCGCCGTCGTTCGCGAGCGTGACGCTCGCGTGGGTGCGGAGCTCGGTCGCCGTGTAGCCCGCGCCGCCGAGGATCGCGCTGAGCGCCATCGTGAAGCACGCGGCGTGCGCCGCGCCGAGCAGCTCCTCCGGGTTCGATCCCGGTCCGTCCTCCATGCGCGAGCGCACCGAGTAGCTCGCCTTCACGGCGGTGCTCTGGGTCGCGATGCTGCCGCGCCCGTCACGAAACCCGCCGTTCCACACCACGTCTGCCGTTCGCTTGGCCATGCTCGTCATCCTGCGTGGCGAGTGCGTCGCTGCCTTGGACGCTGTTTGCGTCAGCGATCGAGGCCCAGCGCGCGCGCGACGCCCGCGCCGTACTCGGGATCGGCCTTCGTGCAGTTCGCGACGTGGCGCTCGCACACCTCGCGGCTCACGCCGCGCATCGCGCGCGCGGTGTTGTCGAAGAGGCGCTGCTTCTCCTCGGGCGAGAAGAGCCGGAACAGCGCGCCGGGCTGCGCGTGATCGTCGCCGTCGAGGCGGTGATCGTAGTGCGTGGCCGCGCCCTCGAGCGGCAGCGGCGGCTCCATGCGCTCGGGGCTGTCGGTCCACTCGCCGTGCGAGTTCGGGACGTACGCGAGGCGACCGCCCTGGTTGCCGTCGACGCGCCCCTGACCGTCGCGGTGATAGCTGTGCACCGGGCACTTCGGCGCGTTCACGGGGATCTGATGGTGGTTCACGCCGAGCCGATATCGCTGCGCATCGCCGTACGAGAAGAGCCGCGCCTGCAGCATCCGATCGGGCGAGAAGCCGATCCCGGGCACGACGTTCGCGGGCGTGAACGCGGCCTGCTCGACCTCCGCGAACACGTTCTCGGGGTTGCGGTTCAGCTCGAGCACGCCGACCTCGAGCAGCGGGAAGTCGGCGTGCGGCCAGACCTTCGTCAGATCGAACGGGTTCTGGCGCCACGTGCGCGCCTGCTCCTCGCTCATGATCTGCACGAAGAGCGTCCAGCGCGGGAAGTCGCCGCGCTCGATCGCCTCGAAGAGATCGCGCTGCGAGCTCTCGCGATCACGACCGACGAGCTCCTGCGCCTCGGCGTCGGTGAGGTTCTGGATCCCCTGCTGGGTCTTCAGCGTGAATTTCACCCAGCAGCGCTCGTTCTGCGCGTTGACGAAGCTGAACGTGTGGCTGCCGAACCCGTGCATGTGGCGGTAGCTGCGCGGCAGGCCGCGATCGCTCATCACGATCGTCACCTGGTGCAGCGCCTCGGGCATGAGCGTCCAGAAGTCCCAGTTGCTCTGGGCGCTGCGCATGCCGGTGCGCGGATCGCGCTTCACCGCGTGGTTCAGATCGGGGAAGCGCAGCGGGTCGCGCAGGAAGAACACCGGCGTGTTGTTGCCGACGAGATCCCAGATGCCCTGCTCGGTGTAGAGCTTCACCGCGAAGCCGCGGATGTCGCGCTCCGCGTCGGCGGCGCCGCGCTCGCCCGCGACCGTCGAGAACCGCACGAACGCCTCGGTGCGCTTGCCGATCTCCGAGAAGAGCGCGGCCTTCGTGTAGCGCGTGATGTCGTGCGTGACCGTGAAGTGCCCGTAGGCGCCCGAGCCCTTCGCGTGCATGCGCCGCTCGGGGATCACCTCGCGATCGAAGTGCGCGAGCTTCTCGAGGAGCCAGACGTCCTCGAGCAACGTGGGACCACGCGGGCCCGCGGTGAGCGTGTTCTGGTTGTCGACGACCGGGGCGCCCGAAGCGTGCGTCAGCTTGCTCATGCGCACGGTGTGGAGCGCACCGCGCGCGCGAGGTTGGACGCCCTTTGCGCGATCACGACGAGCGGAAGCCGATGCGCGCGTGCGTGCCGTCGCACACGGGCTTCGTCGACGATCCGCCGCACCGACAGAGGCGCACGCCGCTCGTGCGCAGCACGATGCGCCCGGTGCCTGCGCAGATCTCGACGTTGCCGCGCACGTCGAGCGGGCCGTCCTCGACGGGCACGACGACCAGTGTTCCGTCGCGCACCGGCAGCGCGGTGGTCTCGATCGACGCGGGCTCCCCGCTGGCGGTGAAGCCCTCGTTGTGCGAGCCGTCGCAGTACGGCTTCTGACGGCTGCGTCCGCAGCGGCAGAGCGTGGCGCGGTGGCGCGGAGCCTCGCCTTCGATCGCGAGCGCGGCGTGGACCGCGAGCGGGCCGTTCTCGCGAATGCGGATCGTGTTGACCTCGGGCGCTTCTTCCTCGGGTCCGCCGTCGAGGCGCTCGTAGGTGATCGCGCCGCTCGGGCACGCTTGCGCGACGCGCACCAGCGCTTCGACGGGGATCGTCTCCGGGTGCAGCCACGGCCCCTGCACGTTGGCGAGGAACACCGTCGGCGCGCCGAGCACGCAGTGCCGCGCGTGGATGCACCGGCGTCCCTCGAACCGCAGCGCGACGTCGTCGGTGCGCGCCTCCTCGACGAACGCGCCGGGCTGCGGCGGGACGACGGTCAGCGTGCGGCGCGGCGCGGGCGCGGAGGTCGCGGCGGGCGCGCTCGTCGCGCGCTGTTCTTCGAGCGCTCGCTGATCTTCGAGGGCCCCCACGAGCCGCTCCATCACGCGCACCGTGTGCGCGATCGGTGCCGCGATCGACGCGACCGATCGGCACGCGCCCGCGAGCTCGCGCGCGCGCTCGGCGAGGAACGTCCACTCGCTGTGTCCGTGCGGGATCGTGTCGACCGAGCGCAGGCCCGCGAAGCTCACGCCCGCGTTCACGCCGGGATGCTCGGGGCTCGCGGGCAGGCGCGTGAGCTCGGTGGCGAGGATCGCGAACGCGCGCATTCCGTCGACGGACGACGCGAGGAGCGTGCGCTTCGCGTCGCGATCGCCTCGGCGCACGAAGCCCTGACAGAGGAGGCGGAGCGAGAGCGTGTAGATCGAGTTCGCGACGTCGAGCAGCGCGGCGGCGTCGGGCTCGACGACCCACACGCGACCGCGCGGATCGAGCGGGCTGCGCATAACCGGGCTCCGCGCGGCCGGTCGCGCGGCGCGGAACTCGGAGCGCGCGGCCGAGAGCGCGGCGTGCTCGTCGCGCACCTGCTCGAACATCGCGAAGTGCGAGCCCTCGGAGTGCCCCGGCGCGCCCTCGCCCTGGAGGACGATCGTGTCGAGCGCAACGTGCGCCGACGCGAGGTCGGTCACGGCGCGGATCCCCGGCAGCGACATCAGATCGGGGCCGACCTGCGCCGACGGATCACCGATGAACAGGCCCGTCTCGCCGAGCTCGGCCGAGAGGTGATCGAAGCCGTTCCGGATCGCCGCGTAGAGCTCGCCGACCGTGTCGTAGTCCTGCGCCGACGGCATGTAGCGCGTGGGTCGCGCGTCGCGCGCGTAGCTGCGCGTCGGCTCGAAGCCGGCGCCGTCGTGGAGCTCGACGCCCACGGGGCGCTCGAGGAAGACGAAGTGCTCGAGCGTGGCGCGATCGAACGGAGCGAGCTCGAGCACGATGCGCGACGGATGCGCGCCCGCGGCGATCGGGAAATTCGATCGATCGAAGTGCGGCGTCGCCCCGATCGCGGTCATCAGGTTCGCGACGAGCGAGAGGTGCGTCATCTCCTCGAGCGCGACCCGCAGGATGGTCCCGCGCCAGCGCTCGACCGCGGACAGCTCGTGCTCGAGCAGATCTCCGTCGCGCGCGTCCTTCAGCGAGAACGCGGCGTAGAGATAACAGCACATGAGGTCGTGCTCGACCTCGGCGGCCTCGGCGAGGAGGGCCTGCAGCTGCTCGCGGTTGTGGACCGGGACGAAGCGCTTCATCGAGAGAGCCTGCTCGCCGGACGCACCGGCGGGTTGGACGGCGTTGACGGTCGGGCGCCGCGCGCGCGCGAGCCGCGGCGCCCGATGGTGCCTCACGTATACCGGGGGTGGTGCGCTTCGACCATCCAGAGATCCTTGTCGGCCTCGCGCGAGATCTCGGTGAACAGATCGGCGGTGTCGGCATCGCCGGCGTCGGTCGCGATCTGGATCGCTCCGCGCACGAGCGCCGCGTACGCGGCGAGCACCTTCGAGAACGCCTCGACGTGCGCCGAGCCCGCCTGCAGCTCGAGCGGGTACGCGGGGAGCGACGTGCGCTCGGCCACGCGCTGCGTCGTTCCTTCGGCGTTGCCGCCGAGCGCGACCGCGCGCTCCGCGATCGTGTCGCTCCACTCCTCGACGTGCTCGGCGACGTCGTCGAAGAGCTCGTGAAGGGCGCGGAACGCAGGGCCTTTCACGTTCCAGTGCGCCTGCTTGGCCTGGTTGAAGAGATCGATGGTGGCGGAGAGGCGGTCGTTCAGGAGCTCGACCATCCGGGTCCGCACGCGCACGTCGAGATCGTTCTGGGTGGGGTACATGCCTCGCAGGATGGCGCGCGGACGTGGCCGCGCTGCAACGCGAGCGCAAGAGCGTTCCATCGAAGCGCGGGAAAGCGCAGATGCGCCAACCCGATCCAAGTGGCGAGGCCCCTCGACGGACGAGGCTCGGTGCATGTCCAGCCTGCACCTCGCGCCCCGCTTCCCGTCCGAGCTTCCTTCGCTGCGCGTCGCCGCGCGCGACCTCGAGCCCGCGGAGACGTTCGTCGGAGCGATCACCGCGACGGACTGGCGGCGCGCCTCGCACCCGCTCGTGATCGAGGTGCGCGCCGGTGATCGCACGCTGACGCTGCGACACGCGTCCATCGCGATCGCAGAGGGGTCGCTCGTGCTGATCCCGCCGCACGAGGTGCACGCGTGGAGCGCGCCTGCGCCCGGCGCGCCCAACGACGTGCTCCTGGCCCACCTCGCGCCGCCGCCGCCGGCGGTCGTCGGGATCGGGCCGACAGCGTTCGCGCCGGTGCGCGTGCGCTCGCCGCTCGAGCGCAACGCGATCGAAGACGGCTCGCTCGCGTCCCTGCTGCGCGAGATCGAGAGCGACGCCGCGACGGTGCACGGCTCGGGTCGCTGCCGCGAGCGACGCTACGTGCGGAAGGTGCGCGAGCACCTCGAGCGGGAGTGGCAGCGCAACGTGCCGCTCGACGAGCTCGGTGAGATCGCGGGCGTGTCGGTGTTCCACCTGGTGCGCGTGTTCACCCGCGAGGTCGGGCTGCCGCCGCACCTCTTCCAGGTGCAGCACCGGCTCGAGCACGCGCGCTCGCTGCTCGGGCGAGGCACCGTGTGCCGCGAGGTCGCGCTGCACTGCGGCTTCGCGGACCAGAGCCACTTCAACCGGCACTTCAAGCGCGTGATGGGCTTCACGCCCGGCGCGTACGCGGCGCTCGCGTCGCAGCCGCGCGATCGACGTGTCCTGGCGTCGTTGGGCAGGGCCGCGGGCGTGCTCGCGAGCCCGGAGCGATCGGCGGTCTGACCGCGATCAGTCGTGGCGCTTCGCGGGCTGCGCGATCGCCGTCGTCGCGCTCGCGCGCTCGAGCAGAACGATCGCCACGGCCTCGACGATCGCGGCCGCGCCGATCACCCACGCGAGCGCGAAGCGCAGCAGGAGCGCGCCCGCGAGCGCGCCGAGCAGCATCGTGACCGCGGCGGCCACGCGACGGGCCCAGCGCGGGTTCGTCCCGCCCGCGAGGGACGAGTCGGCGGCGAGGCCGGTGAGCGTGAGCGTGAGCACGGTCGTCGTCATGTCGGGGATCGCCATGCTCCGCACGACCGCGTTGCGGATCCCCATCGCGAGCCCGAGCAGCACGATCAGCACGAGCGTGATCGACGGCCCCTCGAGCGTCGCGACGCCGGTGGCGACCGCGAGGCACGCGAGCTCGATCGCGAACGCGCGGATCACACCGCGCCGCACGTGCGCGTGCGAGAGGCGGCCGCCGATCAGCGCGCCCCCGAGGAACGCGGCGATCGCGACGAGCGACGCGACGATCGACACGTTCTCCGCGCCCGCGAGCGCGAAGCCGAGGAACACGACGTTCCCCGTCATGTTCGCGACGAAGACCCGGCCCATCCCGAGCACGCTCGCCGCGTCGACGAGGCCGGTGACGAAGGTGAGCGCGAGCAGCGCGGGCACCTTCGGAGCGCCCGGCTCGCTCATGCCTCGCTCGCGATCCACGCGAGGATGCGTCGCTCGACGCGGCGACGGATCGCGCCGTAGCGATGGCGGAGCCGATGATCGAGCGAGAGGTGCCCGGGGCCCGCGACGATCGGCAACAGATAGAGCAGCGCGTAGAGCAGCGCCGATTGCACGTCGGCGCCCTCGAGCCCGCGCGCGGCGAGCATCAGCACGGTGCCCATCGTGAGCACGATCGCGAGGGCGGAGAGGCGCGTGGCGATCCCGATCGCGACCGCGACGCTGCAGAGGCCTTCGGACAGGAGGGCGAGCGCGAAGCTCGCGGGGTGACCGATGCCGAAGGGATCGGGGAAGGTCGCGAGCTCCTCGTCGAAGCGCTCGAGCTTGGGCCGCACGTGGAACGCCCACAGCAGCGCGCCCGACGCGACGCGCTGGAGCAGAAGTGCGAGGTCGACGGCGCGATCGCGCGCCGGTGTGTCGGTGGGAGCGCGGCTCATGATCAGAATGCCCAGCACGAGCAGCCGAGCGCGCCCCAGAACGCGCTCGCGTCGTCGACCGACGGAGGCGAGACGCGGCGCGGAGTCGGATGCGCGACGCAGCGCGCGCGCGTCGTCGTGCGAGGCGCGGCGCTGGCTCGCGTGCGCACCGGCGACCAGTCGGGCGCCGCGGGAGGAGGCGGCGGCGCGAGCGCTCCAAAGGGCCCTGCGCCGTGCACGACGCGGCCGCCGAGCACCGTGAGGACCGACTCGAGCTCGGCGATGCGATCGTCGGCGACTGCGAAGTAGTCGTCGGAGAGGATCGCGAAGTCCGCGAGCTGACCGGCCTCGATGCGGCCCTTCTTGCCTTCCTCCGACGAGAACCACGCGTTGCGCTCGGTGAGAAGGCGGAGCGCGGTCTCGCGATCGACGAGGTTCGACTGGCGATAGAGCGAGAGGCCGCCGAGCGTGCGACCCGTGACGAGCCACGAGAGCACGACCCACGGGTTGTACGACGCGACGCGCGTCGCGTCGGTGCCGGCGCCGACCGGCACGCCGGACGCGAGCATCGCGCGGATCGGCGGCGTGCGCTCCGCGGCCTCGGCGCCGTAGCGGCGCACGAACTCTTCGCCCTGGAACATCATGCGGTGCTGCACCGCGATGCCGCCGCCGAGCGCCGCGACGCGATCGATGTTCCGCTGCGAGATCGTCTCGGCGTGATCGATCATCCAGTGCAGGCCGTCGAACGGCACGTCGCGGCTCACGCGCTCGAGCACGTCGAGCGCGCGCGTGATCGTCTCGTCGTACGTCGCGTGGAGGCGCCACGGCCAGCGATGCTCGGCGAGCAGGCGCACGACCTGCTCGAGCTCGGGCTCCATCGAGGGCGAGAGCTCGGGGCGAGGCTCGCGGAAGTCCTCGAAGTCCGCCGCGGAGAACACGAGCATCTCGCCCGCGCCGTTGTGGCGGAAGGTGTCGTCGCCGTCGCCGGGCCGCACCATCTTCGTCCAGCGCGCGAAGTCGGCGAGCTCCTCGCCCTTGCGCTGGGTGAACAGGTTGTAGGCGATGCGCAGCGTGAGCTCGCCCCGCGCCGCGAGCTCGCGGACGATCGCGTAGTCGTCGGGATAGCTCTGGAACCCGCCGCCCGCGTCGATCACCGAGGTCACGCCGAGCCGGTTGAGCTCGCGCATGAAGTGTCGCGTCGAGCCGATCTGCTGCTCCGGCGGGAGCACCGGGCCTTTCGCGAGCGTCGCGTAGAGGATGTACGCGTTCGGCTTCGCGAGGAGGAGCCCCGTGGGCTCGCCGCGCGCGTCGCGCTCGAGCTGTCCGCCCGGCGGATCGGGCGTGTCTTTCGTGTAGCCGCACGCGCGCAGCGCGGCGCGGTTCAGCAGCGCGCGATCGTAGAGGTGGAGGATGAACACCGGCGTCTCGGGCGCGACGCGGTTGAGCTCGTCGAGCGTGGGCAGTCGCCGTTCGACGAACTGGTGCTCGGTGAAGCCGCCGACGACGCGCACCCACTGCGGCGCGGGCGTCACCTCGACCTGGCGCGCGAGCATCGCCATCGCGTCGGCGAGCGAGCGCACTCCGTCCCAGCGGAGCTCGAGGTTGTAGTGGAGCCCGCCGCGGATCACGTGGATGTGGCTGTCGACGAGGCCTGGGATCAGCCGGCGCTTGCGCCCGTCGATCACGCGCGTGTGCGGCTCGCTGAGCGCCATGATCTCCGCGTCGTCACCCACCGCGAAGAAGCGCCCGTCGCGCACCGCGAGCGCGGTCGCGGTGGGCCTGCGGGGATCGAGCGTGGTGATCGCGGCACCGTGCACGACGAGATCGGTCATCGCGCGTGCTCCTCGCGCTCGGGCTCCGAGGGCGGCGCGCCGGTGATGCGCGGCACGCACTCCGAGGCGATCCACGCCGCGGTGATCGGCTCTCCGCGCGACATCCGCCGCGCCACCGGCACGACCTGCTCGCCGAGCAGCATGCCGAGCAGACCGACGAGCGCGACGAGCGGGGGCGCGGGTGAGCGCACGTCGATCACGGCGTACACGATCCCGACCAGCGCGCCGGCCAGGAGGGACACGACGTAGAGCTTCACGGCGACCTCCCTTCGCACCCGCTCGGGCGCGTCATCTCAGTGCCCGCCTTCCGACGCGCCGAACATCGACTTCGCGTACTGGATGCCGAGCCCGTAGCCGCCGCCGTGATCCTTCGCGACGTCGATCACGGCGTCGTAGGTGCGCGCGCGGCCCCAGTCGCGCTGCAGCTCGAGCAGGTACGCGAGCGCCGTGATCGGGCGCGCACCGGCCTGCACCATGCGGCTCACCGCGCGCTCGTGCGCCTCGGGCGACACGTCGCCGCACGCGTCGGTCACGACGAACACCTCGAAGCCCTGCTCGAGCGCCGTGAGCACCGGGCCCGCGACGCACACCGAGGTCCAGAGCCCCGCGATCACGAGGCGGTCCTTGCCGAGCGCGTTGATGCGCTCGACGACGTTCGCGTCCTCGAAGGGGTTCATGGTCGTGCGATCGATCGCGGTGTGCTCGGGGAGCGCCTTCGGGATCTCGGGGAAGAGAGGCCCGGAGAAGCTCTTCTCGGCGACCGTAGTGACGATGGTCGCGACGTCGAACACGCGCGCGGAGCGCGCCACGAGCGCCGCGTTGGTGCGCAGTGTGATCCCGTCGATCGACTGCGCCGCGAACGCCATCTGCGACTGATGGTCGACGAGGAGCAGCGTGTGATCGGAGGGCGAGAGGAGCGACTTCGGAACGGTGGTCGTGGCCTTGGGCATGATCTCTCCTGAGTGGGTCTGCGGAGAGCCTGGGTCGAGAGACGCGCGCGTCGTTGAACGGCCTTGCGTGGCGCGATCAGCGCGCGCGAGACAGCGCGTCGTGCTTCTTCGCGAGCGAGGCGACGAGCACGAGCCACGCGCCGCAGAGCGCCACGTTGAGCGCCGCGAACCCCTCGACGCCGAGCTCGATCACCTCGGCCCCGACGAACACCACCGCGGCCGCGAGGACGTCACCGGCGCGCACGAAGAACGCGTCGATCGCCTGCTTCGCGCTGTACTTCTCTATCGGCGTCGTCGGCAGCCAGAGCAGCGCGCGGCCGGTGTTCATGATCGAGTAGTCGGTCGCGTTCTCCGCGACCTTCGCGGCGCGCACGATCGCGAGCGTCGCGCCCGCGGCGATCATCGCGTACGAGCCGAGCGCGACGATGGGGAGCGCGGCGATCGCGCCGCGCGTGCCGAGGAAGCGCACCAGCGACGACGCGACGAGGAGCTGGAGCGCGATCGCGACGACGTTCACCTGGAAGAAGAATTCGCCGTAGAACGCGCCGACGCGGGCCTCCACGAACGCGCGGGGATCCGCGACGCCCTCGGCGAGCGCGAGCGCGGCCTCGGCGGACTCGACCGCGGTGCGGCCGAGCACGTACTCGCCGACGGTGTTCACGAGGTTCGCGATCAGCATCATCAGCGCGATCGCGCGGAGGTACGGGCTCTTCCAGACCAGGAGGAACCCGTTGGTCTCCTCGTGGTGCTCGGCGTGCGGCGTCGGCGGATGGAGCCGCATCGCGACGACGGTGCAGACGAGGTGCAGCGCGAGGAGCGCGGCCGCGACGCCGAAGAGCGCGATCACGCCGAGGCCCGCGTCGAAGAGCCACGACGCGATCCGCGCGCCCGACGCGGCGCCGATCGTCGCGCCCGAGGCGACCACCGGGAAGATGCGCTTGCCCTGCTCCTCGGTGAGCACGTCGTTCGCGACCGACCAGAACTGCGCGACCACCGCGAGGCTGAAGATGCCGACCCACACGTAGAACGCGATGCCGATCCCGGGCGCGCGCAGGCCGGCCGCGATCGCGAAGAGACCGACGCACACGATGAACACCGCGATGACGGCGGGCACGAAGCGCTCGCGGCGGACGCGCGCGACGAGGCGGCCGTACATCGGCACGAGCGGCACGAGGACGAGCGCCTGCACCGCGGCGGCGTAGGACTTCATCTCGGCCCCGCCGGTCGCGAGCACGAGCGGCTCGCGCGCGGTCTTGAGCACGTAGTACGCGACGAGCACGACGAAGAGGTCGAGCGCGAGGAGGATCGCGATCGGCCACTCGCCGGGATGGAGATCGACGACGCGGTGCCAGCGGCGCGGTGCGGGAGTGAGATCGGCCACCGATCCGGCGTGCCGCCGATCACGATCGCCGCGTTGGATGCGCTTGTGGTTCAGCGATCGAGCGCGCGCAGCGCGGCGCCGCCCATCCGTTGGAACATCTCGTCCTGGAGCGCCGGGTGATCGCCGATGATCTCGAGGAGATCGTCGCGCTCGATGCGGAGCGCCGACGCGGTGCGCTGCACGGTCGCGTCGTACCATCGCGGCGTCGCGGCGAACGCGTCGAGCAGACCGGCGGCGTCGCCGCGCCGGTGCACGAAGGTCTGATCGGGCTCGCGGGCGCGACCGATGATCTCGCCCGACGCGAGCAGCAGGCACCAGCCGCTGCGCGCGTCGCCGGCGCGCCAGAGCGCCTGTCCCGCCGCGAGCTCGACCGGCATCGCGACCGACGCGAGGTCCGCGATCGCCTCGATGCGCGTGTTGCGCGCGCCCCCGGTGGCGTCGCGCACCAGCAGCATGCGGTCGACGGGATCGAGGAGGTCGGGCGCGCGCTCCGCGTCGGCGCCGGGCACGTAGCCTGCGCTCGCGCCGAGCCGCCTGCGGATCGCGATCGCGTCGCGCGCGACGCTGCGCAGCGAAGGCTCGAAGAGCGGCGAGCGTCCCTCGAGCAGCGTCGAGAGACGATCGGCGGGGAACGAGAGCGTGTGCGTCGTCGTGGTCGCGATCGCACCGACGCCGATCGGATCGCGCGCCCACGCGACGATCGCCGCGACGGCGTCGCCCGCGCCCGCACGACCATACGCGCGACCGAGGCGCGTCACCTCGACCGATCCGTCGAGCACCCAGTGGAGCTCGTCGAGCGGACGGCCCGGAGCCGCGAGGATGTCGCGCGGCGCGAAGCGACGCAGACGCCCACGCTGCACGAGCGGTCCCGCGCTCGCGAGCGGGAGCGCGAACAGCTGCGCGAGCCGCAGTCCCCAGAGCTCGCGCTCGGCGCTCGCCGTCGCGTCGCTCATCGACGCCCCGCTGCACGGGCGGCGACGCGTCGCACCATGTCGCTACCGTCGGCCGCGAGCTCGCGCTCGATCGCGTCGGGATCGATCGCCAGCGTCACGCCCAGCGCGGCCGCGGCGCGCGACGCCTGCGACGCCACGGGGTCGTCGTCGGTGAGCGCGAGGAGCGCATCGCGCACGCGTCCGTCGAGCGCATGATCGAGGAGCTCGCGCGCGCTCTCGCGCGACGTCCGATCGCCGGCGCGCAGGCCGCGGAAGAGCACCTCGGGATCTTCGCCGCGCAGCCCGCGGAGCCCGATCACCCGAAAGGCGCGCTCCATCGTCGCGCGCTGCTTGTCGAGGAGGAGCGCGTCGAGCAGCGCGACGTGCGCGTCCGTCCGCGCGAGCTCGCCGTAGCGTGCGTGCACGTGAGCGCGCCACGACGCGAGCTTCACGAGGCGGCGCAGCGTGCGCTCGAGCAGTCGATCCATCGTGCGAGCGACGTCGTGCGGCAGCGGTCCGCCCTCGCGTGCGAAGCGGCCCATCGCGCGCAAGATCCGGTAGCGCACCGCGCCGTCGTCCTCGGAGTCGAGCCAGTCGCGGAGCGCGGCGCCTGCTCGCGGCGTGAGGTGCGCGGCGATCGCGTCGGGGAGCAGCAGGCGCATCGCGCGCGGCGCGTCGCCGATCCGGGCGACCAGCGCCTCGAGGCCGGCATCGCCGATCGCGACGAGCGCCTGGTGCACCGCGGCGCGCGTGGGTCGCGCGGAGAGCCGGTCGACGAGCACGCCCGCCAGCGCGCGGTGAGGCCGCGAGATCGCGAGCGTCGCGAGCTCGTCGGCGATCTCGGGCCCACCGCGCGCGACGAGCCGCGTGACCAACACGTCGAGCTCGGGCCGCGCGGGCGCGTGCGCGAGCGCGCGCAAGATCGCGATCCGCGTCTCGGGGTCGGCGCTCTCGGCGGCGTCGACGAGCTCGGTGAGCCGCGCGGCCGCGTCCTCTCCGGCGCGCGTCGCAAGCACCACGCGCGCCACGGCGCGCACCGCAGCCGAGCGATCCGCGAGGAGCGGCTCGACGTCGAGCGTGCTCGCGCCGAGCTCGAGCAGCGCCGCGGCCGCGCGCGCTCGCACCACGTCGTCGGAGCGCGCGAGGAGCCGGACGAGGTGCGCCGAGGCATCGGTGCGGTCCGCGCGCACCAGGAGCTCGGTCGTCGCGAGCACCACCGCGGTGGACGGATGCGCGAGCAGCGACGTGGGCACGAGCTCGGCGCGCCCGTGTCGCTCGAGCAGGCGCAGCGCAGAGAGGCACTTCGTCGCGTCGAGCGAGAGCGAGCGGAGCACGGTCTCGAGCGCCTGCGCGCCGAGCGCGGGGCTCGGCAGCGGGATGCGCGGATCGGGCTCGAAGCCGTCGAGCCGCGAGCGGAAGATCGTGAGGTACCGGCGGTGGGTACCCACTGCGACCGCGATCCAGAGCAGGGCGAGCCCGAGCACGATCGCGAGGACGGCGGGCGACGAGGCGCTCCCACCGAGCGCGAGCGCCAGCGCGATGGTGAGCGCACCGAGGGCTTGTCCCGCGCGGTGACCGACGGTCTGGAACGTGAGCTTGAGCCGGCGGCGCAGGTCGAGCTCGAAGGGCATGAAGAGGAGCTCGGTCGCGGTGCCGTGCAGCGAGTGCTGGAGCGCGCCCGCGCTCGCGCGCAGGCCCACCGCGGCGAGCGCCGGCGCGCCGCCGATCCCGATCGCGACGAACGCGCCGAGCGACGCGGGGAGCACGATCATCGCGGTCTGGAGCCCGAAGCGGCGCAGGAGGAATGGCGTGAGCGCGAGCTGCACGACGAGCGCCGCGAGCGACGTCGACGCGGAGAGCACGCCGAACACGGCGGCGAGATCGCCGCGCGCGGTGTGCTCGGCGATCGTCGCCTTGAACACGAGATCACCGGCGGTGAGCACCGCGGCTCCGAGCGACACGAACACGAAGAGCTGCATCGCGTAGCGCGCCTGCGCGCGAACGCTGCCCGCGCTCGGCGCGCGGCCCTCCGGGATCACGGCGGGCTCGCGACGAGCGGTCCACGCGACCCCGATCGCCGCGAGGGCGAGCGCGCACGCCGCCGCGATCAGCGACCACGCGCTCGAGGCGAGGTGCCCGATCGCCGCCGCGGCGAGCGACCCCACGATCGCGCCGAGCAGCCCGCCGACACCGATGCGCGCGAAGTCGCGTCGCGCGTGGCCCACATCCGATCCCGCCGACATCCACGCCCACATCGAGCTCGTCGAGATCATCCCGAAGACGCCGGACCACACGTAGAGCGCGGTGCTCCAGCCGGAGTCGGCGCGCTGCGCGGCGATCGCGAACGAGGTCGACACGAGCGCGCCGAGCGCGAGGATCGCCACGATGCGTCGCGCCGGTCGCGATCCGTCGGGGATCCGCTGCACGACCCACGACACTGCGCCGACGACGAACGCGAGCGCCACGTACACCGCCGGCAGCGAGCCCGGCGGATGGCGCGCGAGGTAGAGGGCGTCGCGCGCCGTCTCGTTGAGCGCGTGCCCAGCGAGCAGCGTGCCGTAGAGCAGCGCGAGCCTGGTCGTGCTGGCCGGCATGCTCGAGCGCGATCGAGCTCAGCCCTCCGCGGTGCGGATCTCGAGCTCGAGCCCGATCCGCTGGATCTGCGCCGCGTGCGCCGCGAGGTCCGCGGCGACGAGCGAGCGCGATGCGATCCACTCCCGCGGGACGGTGAGCTCCACCGCGCGACGTGCCGCGCGCGCCGACGGGATCGCTGTGACCGCGGCGCGATCCGCGTGCAGCGCCACCGCGATTCGCAGCAGCACGGCGAGGCGCTTGAGCGCGCGCCGCGATCCGCGCCGCGTCGGCTCGAACATGTCGCGATCGAGCCGGCCGCGATGGGTGCGGACGAGCGTCGCGACCGCCTCGAGCTCGTCGCGCGAGAACCCCGGTGCGTCGGCGTTCGCGACGAGGTACGCGCCGTGTCGCGCGACGCCACTCCGCGACACCGAGAGCCCGAGCTCGTGCAGCTCTGCCGCCCACCCGAGCCATCGCCGGAGCTCGACGTCGCCGAGATCCCAGTCGCTCGCCACCGCGTCGAACAGCGCCTCGGCCGTCGCCCGCACCCGCCGCGCGTGTGCCGCGTCGATGCCGTGGCGCGCACGGAACGCCGCGATCGTGTCGTCGCGCACGTCGTCGCTCTCGAGGCGTCCGACGAGCTCCATCAAGAGCCCCTCGCGCAGCGCTCCGTCGGCGACGTCGATCGAGCCGAGGTCGAACGTGCGCATCACCGCGTCCACGATCGCGAGCCCGCCCGGCAGCACCGGCCGGCGCTCGTCGGCGAGGCCCTCGACGTCGATGTCCGCGAGGGTGTCGGCGTCGCACACCTTCTCGATCAGCGCGTCCACGCCGCGTCGCGTGATCGTGCCGCGCGCCGCATCGCCGCGCGCCTCCACGATGTCTCCGATCGCGCGCATCGTGCCCGACGATCCGAGCACACGATCGATCCCCGGAGCGCGCAGCCGCGCTGCGAACGGACGCAGCTCGAGCATCGCCGCGTCACGCGCGCGCTCGTAGCGCTTCCTCGAGATCCGCGCGCCGGGAAAGAAGCGCTCGGTGAAGCGGATGCAGCCCATCGGCGTGCTGTGTGCCTCGCGCGTCGTCCAGCCGGTGCCCGTCACGAGCTCGGTGCTGCCGCCGCCGACGTCGACCACGAGGCGTCGCTCGCGCGCCGCAGGCGGGTGCATCGCGGACACGCCGCGCCACACCAGACGCGCCTCTTCGGGCCCGGGCACGATCTTGACGCGGTGGCCGAGCAGCGTCTCGGCGCGCGCGACGAGCTCGGGCCCGTCCGACGCACGACGCAGCGAGTCGGTGCCGACCACCCGGACCCGTCCGACGGGCAGCGGTCGGACCAGCTCCGCGAACCGCTCGAGGCACGCGATCGCGCGCGCACGCGCGGCGCGGTCGAGCGGCCGGCCATCACGCAGACCCGAGCCGAGCGCGACGCGCTCGCGCCGGCGATCGTAGACGTGCGGCGTCCCTCGCTCGATCGACGCGAGCACGAGATGGAAGCTGTTCGATCCGAGATCGA
Organism: Sandaracinus amylolyticus; assembly: GCF_000737325.1. NCBI lineage: Bacteria > Pseudomonadati > Myxococcota > Polyangiales > Sandaracinaceae > Sandaracinus > Sandaracinus amylolyticus. The sequence goes on along the minus strand of NZ_CP011125.1, from coordinate 1,793,616 downwards.
GCGCGGCGACACGCGGGTGGTCCGCGCCCTCGGCGGGCGCGTCCGCGAGCGCGATCGAGCGCTGCGCGCAGGGAATCGGCGCGGCGCTGGTGCGCGCGCTCGCGGGGGTCCTCGCCATGTTCGGCTCCGTCGGGAAGAACGCGCGGCGTGACGCGCGCTACGCGGTTCTGCGCGCTGCGGCTGGCGCGTCGTTGGACGCGATTGCGACGTGCGCGCGTCGGGTCGGCGCGCACAGCACGAGCTCGTCGATCCCGTGCTCGATCGCCAACGCCGCGGCGCGCTCGAGCTCGCCCGGCGCGAGCTCGAAGTCCCACGGCTCGCCCAAGGGCCGCGGCCGCGCCGGTGACGCGATGCCGCGCCGCCTCGGGACCACCACCACGACGTGCAGGCGAGCGCCGATCGCGTCGCGCAGGTCGCTGAGCGCGGCTTGGATCGCGCACACGTCGTCGTCGGCCGTCGATCGGACCGGCACCGCCAGCACCACTTGCTCGCGACGCATCGCGAGCCGGCTCACGAGGCTCCTCGCGCGCGCCTGCCACTCGGGCGTCGGCGCCGCACGCAGCGCCGTGAGCCGCACGACGATCGCGGCGCCCCGCTCGGTCACGGCGCGCGCTCCGAGTCGGGACGTTCGAGACCGACCACGCGAGCCTCTCCGCTCGACAGCGCGTAGAGGTGCACCCGCGCCGGCGCGGTGCGCTCCGCGCCCTCGCTCGACGCGATCACGTCGACCACGACGTACTCCTCGCTCGCGCCGGGCGGCAGCGCGATCCGCACGCACACGCGCGCGCTCGCAGCCGACACCCTCGCGTCTGCATCGCTCGCCCGTGGAGGAAGACCGCGGTACACGCGCGCCTCGTAGCGTCGTCCGTCCGCGTCGCGGAGCCCGCTGCTCACCGCGAGATCGTCGAGGCAGATCTCGACGTCGCCTCCTTCGCGCGCCGCGACCGGCCACGCGAGCGGAGACAGGCGCGTGAGCCATCGCTCGAGGATCCGCGCACGACGCGCGAGGAGGATGCGCAGCAGCTCCGTGCCCAGCGCAGGGTCCGACCACGCGCCCTGCTCCACGAGCAACGCGAGCTCGGCCTCGCCCAGGCGCGCGACGATGCGCGTCATCCACGCGAGGTCGCGCTCGGTCCTGCGCTCGAACCCGGGGTTCGGATATCCGTTGCGCCACTGATCGGGCACGAAGTCGCGCTCGGTGTAGAAGCCGAACGTCGGATGCTCGGGGCGATCGGGCGACTCCGTGTACGCGCGCTGCGCGAGGCCGAGGCTCACGAAGTCCTCGCCGAGGTGCTGGATGTCGAGGTAGTGCGAGTGACCGAAGCGGCGCGACAGCGCGTCGTCGACCGGCCAGACGATCCCGAACGAGTCGCCGGTGTCGAGCACGTAGTGGCGGACGTAGCCGCGGCCGGGCTCGGTCTCGATCCAGCTGTCCATGTTGTTCTCGGCGCGCGAGTCGATGTGGTTCAGCCACGCCGAGAGCACGTACATCCCGCGCACCTCGCGACGGTGCTCGTGGGGCACGACGTCGTTCGGATCGTCGTCGCGCAGCCCCGCGAAGCGCCACCCGCCGAGCGGCGTGCCATCGATGTACGCGCTGAGGCTGCCGCGCCTCCGTCCGTTCGGTGCGGCGCCCGCGCGCGCGAGGATCGCGTCGACGTCGGCGCGCACCAGCGGGCGCGGTGATGACCCCGAGGTGCGCGCGTCGGGCGCGAGCGTGAAGTCCTCGGCCGCGAAGTGGATCACGCGATTGCAGGGCACGAAGTACCCCGCGGCGTGGAAGATCCGCGACGCGATCGCGTCGGCCGCGGTGGCGCGCTCGGGCTGCGAGAGATCGACCTTGAAGAGGTAGGTGCGTCCGTCGGAGGCGCGCACCACGAGCCCCGGCCCGGACCCGTCGGGCTTGCTGCGGATCACGACCCACGGAGGCGGCGGCGCCTCGACCTCGGAGCACGCGCCGCGCGCGAGGTCCTCGCGGCTCATGGCGTCGCGACCGATCCGGTTCGTGAACCACGACGAGTCCGGGACCTCGTCGAGCGCGTTCACGTTCATCGCCTCGCGATCGCGCTCGTAGGTCCAGAGCTCGGAGAGCTGGCGGAACGTGGTGTTGTCGACCGCGTCCCACGCCCACGGGTTGTAGTGGACCTGCGGTCGCGTCGAGAGCGGACGCGCGTCGTCGTCGCGCCACATCGGATCGGCCATCGGGAACGCGCGGAACGACGCGCCGCAGCCCGTGAGCAGGCAGAGCGCGACGATCGAGGTGTGGAGTCGCGAGTGCATGTCCCCTCACAGTCCGTTGCGCGCGCCGACCACGAAGCGCACCGACTCGACGCTCGTCCCGTTCTCGAACGTGCTGGTGCCGAGCGCGATCTGGAGATCGAACGGGTGCTCGCCCGCGATGCGCGGCTCGAGCCCGATGCCGAACGAGAGCCGCAGTCGCTCGACCGCGAAGTCGGCGAAGTGCCGCTCGAACACGTTGCCGCACGTGACGTGGAGGCGACCGTTCAGGAACACCCAGACCGGCCACGCGTACTCGAGGGTCATCGCGGCGACGCTCTCTCCGCGCAGCGTGCCGGCCAGGAACCCGCGCATCGCCCCGGTGCCGCCCGGATCGAGCAGCTCGTAGAACGGGATCGCGACGCCGTCGTGGCCGGTGAGCGCCGAGGCCTCGCCGCGCACCGAGATCACGTGGTGGCTCTCGATGTCGGCGGCCAGCTCGAGCTCGCCGCCCACCACGAGCCACGCGCCGCGCTGCGCTCCGTCGATCGTCCCCGTCTCGCCGAGCAGCACACCGACGCGCGCGCCACCTTGCGGCGGTGCGCCCCGAGCACGACTGTCGAGCGCCGCCGTGATGCGCCCTCCGAGCGACTGATATCCATCGGGATATCCGGTCGGTAGAGGCATGGATCGTTGTCCGAACCACTCCGACATGGTCGGGTCATCACCCCAACTCGAGTCGCGAAATCCGATGCTCCGGTGTTGCAGCGAGGCGTGCATCGAGAACGGACCGATGCCCACGGCGTCGATCCCCACGCGGGTCTCGACGATGCTCACGCCGAAGCGGGCGCGACCGTTCGCGGTCGCGGTGTGCCCGATTCCGCCGAAGATCGCGTCGGGTCGCTGCAGCAAGCGGTTCGAGACGAACAGCTCGACTCCGTCGGTGAGCGCCACGCGGTCGGCGACCGACAGAGAGAGCCAGTCTTCTCCCCACGTCGCGCCGTGCACCGAGATTCGATTCTCGCTGAAGAGGAATCGATTCCAGAATGCGTAGATACCGACGCTCGGGACGAGGCCGAAGTCGAAGAACGCAGTCGGGAAGATTCCGATGTTGCGCTCGGCGCCGAACGTCAGGACCCCCGCGATCGTCTGGAGCACGTCGGCGCGCTCGACCTCGGTCAGGAGCCAGCCGATCGGACGGCGCAGGACGAACTCCGAGATCGCGTAGAGCGGCGCCGTGACGACACGCGGGATCCACAACAGCGCGTCGACGGCGTCGTCGCCGGGCTCGACGCGACCATCGTAGTCGGGCAGCGGCCGGCGCTCCTGCGCGAGGGCCGGAGACGCGAGCGCGATCCACGCGGCGAACAGACACACTGCGCACGTCCTCATCGCGAGCCTCGCACGGTGATCTCCTCGAGCTGCCCGTCGGTGAGCAGGACGATCAGGCGGCCGATCCGCTCGGTGATCGCGGTGTCGATCCACTCCGAGGTCAGGAGGACGAGCGTGTGCACCGCGACGCGCACCGCGCGCAGCGTGGAGCGCAACGTCGCAGCCCGCGCGCGCACCGCCGCGAGCGCGTGGTGCGGCGCCGCGAGCACCAGCACGAGGCGCCCTCCGCCCCGCTGCTGGATCCCCGCGATCCACGCAGGAGCGCGAGCGAGCAGCGCGTCCGCGGCGGCCTCGTCGCGCAGCTCGATCGCCGCGAGCGCGACGTCGGCGGGGCGTCGAGGGCCGGCGTCGCGAGCCTCGTCGCGCACCTGCACCACGTCCCAGCCCGATCGCGCCTCCGCGATCGCTCGAGCACACACCTCGGCGAGCGAGCTCGCGCCGAGCACCACCACGCGCAGCATCGCCGGGACGATGGAGCGCCGGTGCTCGGCGGCGTTGCACGCTCTTGTCGCGAGCCTCGCTCAGCTCGTGCTGGGCTCGGCCGCCGCGCGCTTCCCGCGCGTCACGACCTTGCGCACCGCCACGTAGAACGCCGGCACGAGCACCACCGCGAGCACCGTCGCGCTGATCATGCCTCCGAGCACGCCGGTGCCGATCGCGCGCTGGGTCTCCGCGCTGGCGCCCGTCGCGATCGCGAGCGGGACGACGCCGAGGGTGAACGCGAGCGACGTCATCAGGATCGGCCGGAGGCGCAGCTTCGCCGCTTCGATCGCGGCGTCGGTGACCGAACGGCCCTCGTCCTCGAGCTGCTTCGCGAACTCGACGATGAGGATCGCGTTCTTCGCCGACAGGCCGATCAACGTGATCAAGCCGACCTTGAAGAACACGTCGTTGGGCATGCCGCGCATCGTCACGGCGAGCAGCGCGCCGAGCACGCCGAGCGGGACGACGAGGATGACCGAGAGCGGGATCGACCAGCTCTCGTAGAGCGCCGCGAGCACGAGGAACACGACGAGCAACGACAGCGCGAGGAGCGCGGGCGCTTCGTCGCCGCTGAGGCGCTCCTGGAACGAGAGGCCCGTCCACTCGACGCCGAAGCCCGGCGGAAGCTGCGCCGCGAGGCGCTCCATCTCCGCCATCGCCTCGCCGCTGCTGAAGCCCGGCGCCGCCGCGCCCGCGATGCGCACCGCGGGATAGCCGTTGTAGCGAACGAGCTGCAGCGGGCTGCGCTCCCACCGCGCGGTGGCGACCGCGGAGAGCGGCACCATGCGGCCCTCCTGGTTGCGCACCGGCAGCGCGAGCACGTCGTCGAGTTGCATGCGCGCCTGCGGCTCGGCCTGGAGGATCACCTGCTGCAATCGGCCGGCGTTCGGGAAGTCGTTCACGTACATCGAGCCGAGCGCTGCCGAGAGCGTCGCGTTGATCGACGCGAACGACACGCCGAGCGCCTCCGCGCTGTGACGATCGACCTCGAGCCGCACCGACGCGCCGTCGGGCAAGCCCTCGGGATAGACCGCCTGCACGACGCTGCTCTCGGCGGCCGCGGCGAGGATCTGGCCCTGCGCCGCGAGCAGCGCCTGCTGGCCCTGGTTGCGTCGATCGACGAGGCGCATCGCGAAGCCCGCGCTCGTGCCGAGCGAGTCGATCGAGGGAGGCACGACGTGGAACATCATTCCGTCACGCAGCCCCGCGAACGCAGCGTTCGCCGACGCGACCTCGCCCTGCGCGGTCGCGCCCTCGCGCGCGTCCCAGTCGTCGAGGATCGTGAACATCAGCGCCGCGTTCGGGCCGGAGCCCGAGAACCCGAAGCCACGGATCGCGACGACCGAGCGCACGCCGGGGCGCGCCTGCGCGTACTCCTCGTACGAGCGGATCACCCGATCGGTGCGCTCCGCCGTCGCATCCGACGGCAGCGCGACGCTCGAGATCCAATAGCCCTGATCTTCCTCGGGGAGGAACGAGCCGGGCAGCGCGCGGAAGAGCCATCCCGCGCCGACGCTCACCGCGAGCAGCGCGACGATGCCGATGCTGCTGCGCCGCACGATGCGCGCGACGCCCGCGCCGTAGCGCTCGGTGAGCCACGTGAACGCGCGGTTGAACGGACCGAACGCGCCGCGGTTCGGATCGTGGTGCTCCGAGACCGGCTTCAGCAGCGTCGCGCAGAGCGCGGGCGTGAGCGAGAGCGCGAGGAACGCCGAGAGCAGGATCGAGACCGCCATCGAGAGGCTGAACTGGCGGTAGATCGTGCCGACCGAGCCCGACGCGAACGCCATCGGGATGAACACCGCGGAGAGCACGAGCGTGATGCCGATGACGGCGCCCGTGATCTCGTCCATCGCCTTCTTCGTGGCCTCCTTCGGCGAGAGCTTCTCGGTCGCCATCAGGCGCTCGACGTTCTCCACGACCACGATCGCGTCGTCGACGATGATGCCGATGGCGAGCACCATGCCGAACATCGTCAGCACGTTGATCGAGAAGCCCGCCGCGTACATCACGGCGAACGTCCCGAGCAGCGCGATGGGCGCGACGATCGCGGGCACGAGCGTGTAGCGCACGCTCTGCAGGAACAGGAACATCACCGCGAAGACGAGCACCATCGCCTCGACGAAGGTCTCGAGCACCTTCTCGATCGAGACGCGCACGAAGGGCGCGGTGTCGTACGGGACGCTCGCCTCGATGCCGTCGGGGAGCGTCTCGCCGAGCTCGGCGACTCGCTCGCGCACCAGCGTCGCGGTCTCGACCGCGTTCGCGCCCGGCGAGAGCATCACGCCCGCGCCCGCCGAGGCCGTGCCGTCGGTGCGCGTCGCCGTGCCGTAGCTCTGCGCGCCGAGCTCGATGCGGGCGACGTCGCGCAACAGCACGCGCGAGCCGTCGGGCCGCGCGCGCAGCACGACGTCGCCGAACTGCTCGGGCGTCTCGAGCTCGCCTTGCACGACGAGCGGGATCGTCACGCGCTGTCCGGGCACCGTCGGCGCATCACCGACGCGGCCTGGCGAGACCTGCGCGTTCTGCGCGCGGATCGCGTTCGCGACGTCGTCGATCGACACGCCCAGCGCCGTGAGCTGCACCGGATCGAGCCACACGCGCAGCGCGCGCGGCGCGGTGAACACCTGCACGCGGCCGACGCCGGGGATGCGCTTGAGCTCCTCGACGAGGTTGCGCGACAGGAAGTCGCCCAGCGTCTGCTCGTCGTAGCGCCCGCTCGGCGAGCGCAGGTCGACGATCAGGAGGAAGTTCGACGTCGACGCTTCGACCGCGAGGCCGATCTGCCGGACCATCTGCGGAAGGCGCGGCTCGACCGTGCGCAGCCGGTTCTGCACCGCGACCTGCGCGAGCTCGGGGTCCGTGCCGGGCTCGAACGTCGCGGTGATCTGCGCGACGCCCGACGTGTCCGACGACGACTCGAAGTAGAGCAGGTGCGGGACGCCCGAGATCTCGCGCTCGATGGGCGCGAGCACGCTGTCGCTCATCGTCGACGGCGTCGCGCCCGGATACGTCGCGGTGATCGTCACCGCGGGCGGCGCGACGGTCGGATATCGCTCGACCGGCAGGCGACGGATCGCGAGCACGCCGAACAGCACGATGAAGAGCGAGACGACCCACGCGAACACGGGTCGCTCGATGAAGAAGCGCGGCATCGTCCTACTCGCTCGCGGTGTCGGGCGCCGACGTGGGCCCGTGGTCCTCGCGCGCGACCTCGACCTCCCACGGGGTCGGTCGCACGGACATGCCGGGCGCGAGACGATCCTGGCCCTCGACGATCACGCGATCGCCCGCCGCCAGGCCCTCGCGCACGATCTGATGCCCGTCGACGACCCGCCCGGTCCGCACGCTGCGCACCGCGACGACGTCGCCCTCGGCGACGACGAGCACGCTCTCGCCGAGCGCGGGATCGTGGAGCACCGCCTGCTGCGGCACGGTGATGGCGGAGGGCTCGCGGCCGAACGGGATGCGCGCGCGCACGAACATGCCGGGCAGCAGATCCAGATCCGCGTTCGGCACGAGCACGCGCAGCGTGAGCTCGCTCGTCGTGAGGTCGACGTTCACGTCGGTCGAGAGGAGCCGCCCCTCGACCTCGTAGGGCTCGCCGCGCATCGAGAGCAGGCGCACCGGCAGTCCGTCGCTGCGCTCGAGCTCGCCGCGCGCGGAGCGCTGGCGCAGCTCCTCGTAGCGCGAGGCGGGCTGACGGATGTCGACGTAGACCTCGTCGAGCTGCTGGATCGTCACCATCGGCAGCGGATCGGCGGTGCCGACGAGCGCGCCCTCGGTCACCCGCGACAGGCCGATGCGCCCGGCGATCGGCGCGGTGACGGTCGCGTAGCGCAGGCTGATGCGGCTGCGCGCGAGCGACGCCTCGCTCACCGCGAGATCGGCGCGCGCGAGATCGAGCGTGCTCTGCGCGTTGTGGAGCGCTTGCTCGGAGAGCGCGCCCATCGACGCGAGGCGGCTCGCGCGCTCGGCCTCGCGCTCGGCGGTGGCGAGCGCGGCGCGCTGGCGCTCGGTCGTCGCGGACGCGCCCGCGACCTCGGCGCGGAAGACCGTGGGATCGACGCGATACAGCGGCTGCCCCGCGGCGACGGTGTCGCCCTCGGTGAAGAGCCGCTCGCGCACGATGCCCGAGACGAGCGGTCGCACTTCCGCCACACGCACGGGCACGACGCGCCCGGGCAGCAGGTCCTCCACCACGACCGCGTGCGGCGTGACGGTGACCGTCGAGACCTCGGGCGGAGGTGGCGGCTCGCTCGGTGGCGCGGCCGCGGGGCTGCTACAGGCGAAGAGCGCTAGGAGCCCAACCGTTCCGGAGAGAAGGCGCGGAAACATCACGAAGACCTGCCGAGTCGGGAGGGTCTTCCCTATGTTGCGCGCCGGCGCCGATCGCCAGCCCTGCGTGATCGAAAACGTGACGGCGCGCTGTCGCGAGCGAGCACCGTGGAGCTTCGATCGACGTACCGCGCGTGGACTTGGTGGCTCGGCGCGCATCGCTATCTGTCCCCCAATCGCGCGTGCGCGATGTGGAGGTGACGCGATGTCGTCCGAGGCCGATGGCTCCAAGAGAGGCCGCTTCCTCCGCAAAGGGCCCGCGATGCGGACCTCGGCGCCGCCGAAGCAGGGCGGCGCGAAGACGATGACGCTCGCGATCAACGGGCACTCGTACGCGCTCGATCTGGACGTGCGCACGACGCTGCTCGACGCGCTGCGCGAGCACCTGCACCTCACGGGCACGAAGAAGGGGTGCGACCACGGGCAGTGCGGCGCGTGCACGGTGCTCGTGAACGGCCGGCGCATCAACTCGTGCCTGACGCTCGCGGTGATGCACGAGGGCGACGCGATCACGACGATCGAAGGGCTCGGATCGCCGGAGTCGTTGCACCCGATGCAGCGCGCCTTCCTCGAGCACGACGGGTTCCAGTGCGGCTATTGCACGCCGGGACAGATCTGCTCCGCGGTCGCGATGCTCGACGAGGCGCGCGCGGGCTGGCCGAGCCACGCCACCGAGGACGTCGCGGCGCCGCGCGTCGCGCTGAGCGACGCCGAGATCCGCGAGCGCATGAGCGGCAACGTCTGTCGCTGCGCGGCGTATCCGAACATCGTCGCCGCGATCCGCAGCGTCGCGGGCGGAGGCGAGCGGTGAGGGCGCTGACCTACGAGCGCGCGAGCGACCCCGTGCGCGCGGCGGCCGCGGGCGCGACGGCGGGCGCGAAGCTCATCTGCGGCGGGACGAACCTGCTCGATCTGATGAAGCTCGGGATCGAGCAGCCGTCGCACCTCGTCGACGTGAGCCGGCTGCCGCTGAAGGACATCGAGGCGACGGCCGATGGTGGCCTGCGCATCGGCGCGCTCGCCGACAACGCGACGCTCGCCGCCGACGTGCGGCTGCGCGAGCGCTACGGCGCGGTCTCGCAGGCGCTGCTCGCGGGCGCGTCGGCGCAGCTCCGCAACAAGGCGTCGACCGCGGGGAACCTGCTGCAGCGCACGCGGTGCCTCTACTTCTACGACACGCTCGCGCGCTGCAACAAGCGCAGCCCGGGCCAAGGATGCGCGGCGCTCGGCGGCATCAACCGCAATCACGCGATCCTCGGCGCGAGCGACGCGTGCATCGCGACGCATCCGTCGGACATGGCGGTCGCGATGATCGCGCTCGACGCGAGCGTCGAGATGATCGACGCGCGCGGCGCGACGCGCACGGTGTCGATCCACGATCTCTATCTCGAGCCGGGATCGACGCCGCACATCGAGACCGTGGTGCGCCCGGGGGAGCTGATCACCGCGGTGGTGATGCCCCCGCCGCCGCGAGGGCGACAGCTCTATCGCAAAGTGCGCGATCGTGCGTCGTACGAGTTCGCGCTCGTGTCCGTCGCCGCGATCGTGTCGGTCGAGAACGGGACGATCGACTCGGCGCGCGTCGCGTTCGGCGGCGTCGCGCACAAGCCGTGGCGCGCGCTCGAGGCGGAGGCCGTGCTGCGCGGTCGGCCGGCGACGATCGACACGTATCGCGCGGCGGCGGACGCCGCGCTCGCGCGCGCCGTGGGCCGCGGGCACAACGACTTCAAGATCGAGCTCGCGAAGCGCACGCTGATCGCGACGCTCGATCACGCCGCGCGGGGGCTCGCATGATCGGCGCGCCGCTGAGCCGCGTCGAAGGGCCGCTCAAGGTCTCGGGGCGCGCGACGTACGGCTACGAGGACTGGAGCTTCGGGCCGACGCTCTACGGCTTCGTGGTCGAGGCGACGATCGCGCGCGGGCGCATCACCAGCATCGACACGTCGGTCGCCGAGCGCGCGCCCGGCGTGCGCCGGGTGCTCACGCATCGCGACGCGCCGCCCCAGGGCGAGCCCGACCCGAGCGCGTCGTCGTACGCGCGGGCGATGCCGGTGCTCAAGGACACCGAGATCCGCGCGTTCGCGCAGCCGGTCGCGCTCGTCGTCGCGAGGACGTTCGAGGACGCGCGCGCCGCGGCGCGGCTGGTCCGCATCACGTACGAGATCACGCCGGGCGAGTACGAGCTCGACGAGCCGGGCGCGCCCGAGATCGAGCAGAAGAGCGTGAACGCGGGGTACTCCGCCGACTCGTCGATCGGGGATCTCGACGGCGCGCTCGCGAGCGCGCCCGTGGTGCTCGATCGCGTCTACACGACGCCGTACGCGTTCAGCCTGCCGATGGAGACCCACGCGTGCATCGCCGCGTGGGACGGCGACACGGTGATCGCCCACTGCAGCACGCAGATCGTGGCCGACGCGCGGCAGCGCATCGCGTCCACGTTGCGCCTGGATCCCGAGAAGGTGCGCGTGCTCTCGCGCTACGTCGGCGGCGGCTTCGGCTCGAAGCTCGGCGTGAGCGTCGAGACGATCCTCGCGGTGATGGCTGCGCGGATCGTCGGCGAGCCGGTGAAGGTCACGCTGACGCGACAGCAGATGTTCCACCTCACCGGCCACCGCCCCGCGTCACGGCAGCGCGTGCGGCTCGGGGCGTCGCGCGACGGGCGGCTCCACGCGTTCGGGCACGACGCCGTGCAGAAGCAGACCCGCGGCAGCGACTACGTCGAGCAGACCGCGACCGCGGGGCGCAGCCTGTACGCCGCGCCGAACCGCAGGACCACGCATCGCTCGATCGCGCTCGATCTGCCGGTCGCGGGCGACGTGCGAGCGCCCGGCGAGGCGCCCGGCCTCTTCGCCATCGAGTCGGCGATGGACGAGCTCGCGTACACGCTCGACGTGGATCCGATCGCGCTGCGGATCGCGAACGAGCCGACGATCCACCCCGAGCTGAACATCCCGTACAGCGATCGCCGCATGGTCGAGTGCATGCGCGAGGGCGCGCGACGCTTCGACTGGAATCGTCGCGCGAGGATCCCGGCGAGCACGCGCGATGGACGCTGGCTCGTGGGGCTCGGCATGGCCGCGGCGATCCGGCCGCACTACCAGAGCGAGAGCCACGTGCGCGTCCGCGTCGAGCCCGACGGCACGGTGCGCGTGCAGTGCGACATGACGGACATCGGGACCGGCACGTACACGGTCCTCGCGCAGACCGCGAGCGAGGCGCTGGGCGTCCCCGTCGATCGCGTGCGCGTCGAGCTCGGCGACTCGGCGCTGCCGCGCACCGCGGGCTCGGGCGGATCGTGGGGCGCGACGAACTCGTGCACGGCGCTGCTGCGCGCGTGCAGGACGCTCCGCGAGAAGCTCGGCGCGCCTTCGGGCGACGTGCGCGCGCACGTCGGCGCGAGCGCCGTGGACGCGATCGGGAGCGTGCCGGAGCAGACCGAGGAGCCGAGCTTCAGCAAGAGCTCGATCGCGAGCTACGGCGCGCACTTCGCGGAGATCGGCGTCGACGTGGACACCGGTGAGGTCCGCCTGCGCCGCATGCTCGGCGTGTTCGACGTCGGGCGCGTGTTCAACGCGAAGACCGCGCGCTCGCAGCTGATCGGCGGGATGATCTGGGGCGTCTCGATGGCGCTGCACGAAGAGGGGCTCGTCGATCCGCGCGTGGGCGCGTTCGTGAACCGCGACTTCGCGCAGTACCTCGTGCCGGTGCACGCGGACATCCCCGCCGTCGACGCGATCATCCTCGATGGTTTCGACGGCGCGGCGAACGAGCTCGGCGCGAAGGGCGTCGGCGAGGTCGGCAATTGCGGCGCGTCCGCGGCGATCGCGAACGCGGTCTACAGCGCGACCGGCGTTCGGGTGCGCGACCTGCCGATCACGATCGAGAAGCTCCTGCCGCACCTGCCGGCGCGATCGTGAACGAGCTCGAGCGGATCGTCGCCGAGGCGTCGCGCATCGACGGCGCGCCTCGGCTGCTCGCGACCGTGGTGCGCGTGCGCGGCTCGTCGTACCGGCGGCCCGGCGCCCGCATGCTCGTCGCGGGCGATCGATGGGTGTCGGGGTGCGTGAGCGGCGGCTGCCTCGAGGGCGACGTGATGCTGCGCGGATGGCATCGCTGTCGAGGCGGACCGGTCGTGGTCACGTACGACTCGACGAGCGACGAAGGAGCGCCGTGGGGCGTCGGGCTCGGCTGCGACGGAGTCGTCGACGTGCTGCTCGAGCCCGGCGACACGAACGACGCGCTCACGTTCGCGCGCGCGTGCTTCGCCGCGGAGACCAGCGGCGTGCTGGTGACGGTGATCGGCGGCGCGAGCGTCGGCGCGCGCGTCGCGATCGGCCCCGAGATCACGCTCGCGCGGCCGGTCGACGATCCCGCGTTGCGCGCGGCGCTGGTGCGCGCGGCGAGCGGTCCACCGGGCGTCGTCGAGGTCGGTGACGTGACCGCGCTCGTCGAGGTGATCGCGCCCTCGCCGCAGCTCTTCGTGCTCGGCAGCGGGCACGACGTGACGCCGATCGTCACGGCCGCGCAGAGCGCGGGGTTTCGCGTGACCGTGGCCGATCGCGCGATCCGCGAGCGCTCGCGCTTGCTAGCCGCCGACCACGTGATCGCGACCGGTGGTGATCTCACCGAGCTCGCGTCGCGCATCGACGCTGCGCGCGAGGCGTACGTCGTGATCATGCACCACCAGGTCGACGCCGATCGCGCAGCGCTCGCGATGTCGCTGCGATCGCGCGCTCGCTACGTCGGGCTGCTCGGGCCCGCACGGCGGACGCGCGCGCTGCTCACCGCGATCGGCGCCGAGCACGACGCGCGCGTGCATGCGCCGGTGGGCCTCGACATCGGGGCGGAGACGCCGGAGCAGATCGCGCTCGCGGTCGTCGCGGAGATGTGCGCGGTCGCGCGGGGACGGCGCGGCGGAATGCTGCGCGAGCGCGCGCGGGCGATGCACCAGGAGGTCGCGTTCGTGGTGCTCGCAGCGGGCGGGTCGACGCGGCTCGGACGTCCGAAGCAGCTCGTCGAGCTCGCGGGCGTGCCGCTGGTGCGCCGGGTCGCGCAGACGTGCCTCGCGGTCGGCGGTGGGCCGGTCGGCGTGGTGCTCGGCGCGAGCAGCGACACCGTCGCCGGCGCCCTCGATGGGCTGCGCCTCGCGAGGATCGAGAACGACGGATGGCGCGAGGGGATCGCGAGCTCGATCCGCGCGGCAGTGGCGTGGGCGCAGGCGCGCGCGTGCGGTGCGCTGACGATCGTGCTCGCGGACCAGCCGCGGATCGCGAGCTCGCACCTGATCGCGCTCCGCGACGCGTGGGCGCGCGGCGCGCCGATCGCCGCGACGCGCTGGCGCGACGATGCGCGCGACATCGTGGGCGCGCCCGCGATCTTCGATCGCGCGCGATGGGACGCGCTCTGCGCGCTCACCGGCGATCGCGGCGCGGGCGCGCTGCTCCGCGCCGAGGACGTGATCGCGATCGACTGCGCGGACGCCGCGCTCGACGTGGACACGCCCGACGACGTGTGCGCACTGCTCGGCGCGTGACGGGTGCGATACGCTCTCGCGCGTCATGACGAGCCAGCTCGACGCCACCCTCCTCTCTCGCGCCGAAGATGCAGCCCGCGCGATCGCTCCGCTCGCTGCGCGCATCGAAGCGGAGCGACAGCTGCCGCCCGAAGCGATCGACGCGCTGGTGCGCGCGGGCGCGCTGAAGCTGCTCGTCCCGCGCGCGCACGGGGGCGCGGAAGCGAGCGCCGAGACGTTCCTCGCCGTCGTCGAGACGATCGCGCGCGCCGACGGATCGGCGGGCTGGTGCACGATGATCGCGGGCGGCTCGGGGCTGATGTCGATGTTCCTCGCGCCCGACGTCGCGCGCGAGATCTACGCGCCCGACGACGCGATCACGTGCGGCGTGGTGGCGCCGATGGGCCGCGCGGCGCGGGTCGAGCACGGCTATCGCGTGAGCGGCCGGTGGCCCTTCGGCAGCGCGTCGAAGCACGCGCAGTGGATCATGGGTGGGACGATCGCGGAAGGAGACGCGCCGCTCCCGAGCGGCGCGCCCGACATCCGCAGCGTGCTCTTCCGCGCGAGCGACGTGCAGATCCTCGACACGTGGGACGTGAGCGGTCTGCGCGGCACCGGGAGCCACGACTTCGCGGTGAAGGACGTGGTCGTGCCGGCCGAGCGCACGTTCTCGCTGATCACGACGAAGCGCACGCACGAAGGGCCGCTCGCACGGCTGCCGTTCTTCGGCACGCTCGCGGCGGGCGTGGCCGCGGTGTCGCTCGGCATCGGTCGCGCCGCGATCGACGCGCTGATCGCGCTCGCGACGAAGAAGTCGCCGCTCGGCGCGAAGCAGACGATCGCGCACCGCGAGACGGTGCAGCTCGAGGTCGCGCGCATCGAGTCGCGGCTGCGCGGAGCGCGCGCGTTCTTGTTCGACGCGCTGGGCGAAGCAGGGCGCGAGATCGCGCGCGACGGCGAGGCGACGGTGCGCACGCGCGCGCTGCTGCGCGCGGCGGCGTGTCATGCCGCGAGCGAGAGCGCGCGCGTGGTGACGAGCGCGTACGAGCTCGGCGGGGGCACGTCGATCTACGCATCGAGCCCGCTGCAGCGTCACCTGCGCGACGTGCACACCGCGTCGCAGCACCTGATGGTCGCGCAGCCGACCGCGACGACCGCAGGCCGCGTGCTCCTCGGCCTCGAGACCGACACGGCGACGCTGTGAGCACGAGCGACGCGGTGGGCACGTGGGCTCCGCCCGACCTGCGCGGCAAGGTCTGCGTCGTCACCGGCGCGAGCCGCGGCGTCGGCAAGGGCATCGCGCTCGGTCTCGGCGAAGCGGGCGCGACGGTCTACGTCACCGGTCGCACCGAGCACGCCGGCGCGCTGCCCGGCACGATCGGCGAGACCGCGGACGCGGTGCGCGCGCTCGGCGGCGTGGGGATCGCGGTGCGCTGCGATCACGCGAACGACGACGAGGTCGAGGCGCTCTTCGCCCGCGTCGACGCGGAGCAGGGCCGCATCGACGTGCTCGTGAACAACGCGTTCGCCATCCCGGAAGGCGAGCTCACCGCCCCGTTCTGGCAGCTGCCGATCGCGCAGTGGGACGTCATGCATCGCGTCGGGCTGCGCTCGCACTACGTCGCGGCGTGGCACGCGGCGCAGCGCATGGTGCCGGCGCGTCGCGGGCTGATCGTGAACGTCTCGTCGTTCGGCGCGAAGATCCAGGCGGTCAACGTCGCGTACGGCGTGGGCAAGGCGGGCGTCGATCGCATGTCGCGCGACATGGGCCGCGAGCTCGCGCCGCAGGGCGTGACCGCGGTGTCGATCTGGCCCGGGATCGTGAAGACCGAGCGCTTGTTGCTCGAGCCCGAGCGGCTCGGGTTCGATCCGAGCAAGGGCGAGTCGCCGCACTTCAGCGGGCGCGCGGTCGCGTGCCTGGCGGCCGATCCGCGCGCGATCGAGCGCGCCGGAGAAGCGCTCGTCGTCGCCGAGATGGGCGAGCACTACGGCTTCCCCGACGTCGACGGCTCACGCCCGCGCTCGATGCGGCGAGACCGAGCGAGATGATCGAGTAAGGTTCGCGCCACGCATGCCGAAGTTCGCATCGATCGACGTGGGCTCGAACGCGTCGCGGCTCCTCATCGTGCAGGCCGATGCGCCTGGGCGCTTCACGACCGTGCTGCAGTCGCGCATGCCGGTGCGCCTGGGCCACTCGGTGTTCGTCACGGGCAAGCTCGATCCCGAGTCGGTCGACGAGCTCGTGCGCGCGATGCGCACGTTCAAGACCACGATGGAGAGCGAGAGCGTCGAGGCGTATCGCGCGGTGGTGACCGCGTCGGCGCGCGACGCCGAGAACGCCGAGGACATGCTGCATCGAGTCGCCGAGACGGGCGTCGAGCTCGAGGCGATCGACGGCACGGAGGAAGCGCGCCTCGTGAAGCTCGCGGTCGAGCAGCGCGTGCCGCTCGGCGACAAGCGCGCGCTGCTCTGCGATCTCGGCGGCGGGAGCCTCGAGCTGTCCGAGGTGAACCACGACGAGGTGCGCTTCTCGACGAGCCTGCAGATCGGCACGGTGCGCCTGCTCGAGTCGTTCCTCGACGACGGCAAGCCGGTCACGAAGGCGCAGGAGCGGCTCCTCGGCGAGTACCTCGATCGCATGCTGCAGCCGGTGCGCGAGAGCTTCCTCAAGCGCAGCTACGACGTGGTCGCGGGCACGGGCGGGAACTTCGAGACGATCGCGGAGCTGTGCCCGATGGCGGGCGCGCCGCTGCCGACGATCGACGTGCGGAAGGCGCGCGCGCTGCTCGCGAAGATCTCGAAGATGAAGGCGACCGATCGCCGCAAGGAGTACGGGCTGCGCCCCGATCGCGCCGACGTGATCGTGCCCGCGCTCTACGTGCTGGTGACGATCGCGGACCTCGCGCGCACCGACACGATCGTGGCACCCGGCGTGGGCCTCAAGGAAGGCATCGTCGCGGAGCTGGTGCACAAGCACTTCCGCGTCTGGGACTACAAGGTCGACGAGAGCCAGGCGGCGCGCGCCGCGGTGCAGCTCGGACGTCGCTATCACTTCGACGAGCCGCACGCGACGCAGGTGGATCGCCTCGCGACGCAGCTCTTCGATCGGCTCCGCGCGCTGCACAAGCTCGACGATCACGACCGCGTGCTCTTGCGCGTCGCGGCGTTGGTGCACGACATCGGCGACTTCGTGCACTTCGCGGCGCACCACAAGCACACGCAGTACATCGTCGAGCACAGCGACGTGATGGGCCTGTCGCCCGAGCACCGCGTCGTGGTCGGCTGCATCGCGCGTTATCACCGCCGCGCGCCGCCGAGCCCGAAGCACGCTGCGTTCGCGTCGCTGGGCCCCGAGGATCGACGGCGAGTACGGAAGCTGTCGTCGATCCTCCGGCTCGCGGATGCGCTCGACCGCGGGCACCGGAGCAAGGTGCACCAGCTCGACGTCGAGGTCGGCGCACAAGAGGTCGTGATCCGCGCGAGCGGCAGAGAAGATCTGTCGCTCGAGGCGTGGACCGTCGCGCGGAAGGCCGGGCTCTTCGAGCAGACCTTCCGCAGGACGGTGCAGGTGATCGTCGACGCGGGCGACGACGCGAGCGTCTCGGCGCGCGCGTGAGGATCACTCCGACGGCACGTCGCAGACGCCGTACTGCGCGCTGAGATAGCCGGGCACCGCGATGCAGTCGTGCGCGGGGTTCGTGCAGTCGGCGTCGCCCATCGCGGTGCGACAGACGCGCAGGCACGAGAACGGACCTGCGCCGAGGCAGATCGTGCCCGGCGCGCACGCGTTGTTCGCGACGCACGCGCCGCCCTCGGGCGTGGTGCCCGCGACGAAGCAGCCGACGGTCTCGGGCGCAGGGCCGGGATAACAGGCGCGACCGGCAGCACAGCCGGCGTTCGGCGCGAGCGTGCACGCGTCGGCGGGCGCGCAGTGGCCGATGTTCGGCGCCTCGGCGAGCTGCACGCAGGCCTGGCCGCTGGGGCAGTCGAGCGCGGCGCCGGGACAGCAATACTGACGGCAGGTGCCGGCGCGACAGGTGAGCCCGGGCGCGCACTCGTCCGCGAACTCGCACGGATCGCCATCGGTGCCGGGCACGAACACGAGCTCGCAGCGCGTCGCAGCGACGCCGCTCACCTCCGCGTAGTAGCAGGCGTGATCGGACGGACAGTCCTGCAGCGCGACGTCGCACGCGCCACCGCCGGCCGCGCAGAGCCTCGCGCCGGCATCGCCGCCCGCGTCGCTCGTGTCGGCGTCGGGCTCGCCGGCATCGACATCGCCCGCATCGAGCTCGCCCGCATCCGTCGATCCGGCATCGGCCTCGCCGGCATCGATGGCGCCGCCGTCGATCCCGGAGTCGCGTGCGCCCGCATCGAGCGCGCCCCCGGCATCGAGCTGGCCCGCGTCCACGTCCACGCGCGCGTCGTCGTCACCGCACGCCGCGAGCACCAGCACCAGCGAGAGCACGACCGCTCGTCCCACGATTCGTCCGTCCACGGTCGCCGCCTCCACAGCTCGAGCGCGCGACCCGCGCCTCGGAGCGGCCGCGAGCCTATGCGACCTCGCGTCACATCGGCAACGCGCCGCCTAACGAGCGCGTCCGGATGCACCGCCCCGCGACCGCTGAATCGAGACCATCACCGCGCGCACACGCGCGAAGCGCGGTCTACATCGCGAGCGTCCGACCCGCGCGAACGCGCGGATCGGTCGCTCGGCGCGCCACACGCCGAAGCCTCAGCCCCCGACCAGCGCCTTGTGCGCGCCCGTCTGATCGGGACGCGGCGAGTACTGCGACTGGCTCGCGTACTGCGCCTCTTCGCGGCGCATCTCTTCCATCAGCTCGCCGACCTCGGGGCGTCCCTTGAGGTGGCTCATCAGCAGCGCCGAGCAGTCCGTGAACGTCTTCTCGTACGCGAGCGCTTCGCGCACCCGCGTCGCGATGCGATCACGCCCCGCCGCGAGATCGTTCTCGAGCGCATCGCCGTAGCGCGCCAGCTGCGCGCGCAGCTCGTCGATCTGCCTGCGCAGATCGCCCGCGCTCTTCTCCTTGTGGAGCGCGCGACGCTCGTGGTCCTGCAGCACCTCCGAGAGCACCTCGGCGCGCGCACGGTTCGCCGTCGCTTCCTCGAACACGCCGCGCCACGTCCGCAGATCACCCGCCGCGCGCTCGAGCTCGAGCGCCTGCGCGTTCGCGCGCTCCCACGCACGACGCGCCTCGTCGAGCTTCGTCTTCACGCGCGACAGACGCTCGCGCTCCGCGGCCGCGTCGCGCAGCGTGCGCGACTCCTCCTCCGCGAGCTCCTCGACCTTGCGTCCGATCTCCGCGCGCAGCGCCCTGCCCCGCCGCTCGATCGCGTCCAGCTTGCGCTGGTGCGACGCGAGCTCGCCCTCGAGCTTGCTCGCGCGCGCCGAGACCTCCCAGAGCTGATCGACCGCGGTCTGCAGGTCGTCGGGCACGCGCCCGTTCGGATACGCACGCGCGACCATGCGCGAGAAGTACGCCGCGCGGCGCGACCACTCCACGACACCGGGGCTCGGCGCGGGCGGCGGCGGAGGCGGCTGCGCGGGCGCGGCGGCCTGGCCCTCCTGCTGCTGCACCTCCCACGTGTTCGGGAGCGTGCGCTGGAGCGCCTTCAGCTCTTCCTGCAGATGGTGGCCGTCGCGGAACCGACGACGCGGATCTTTCTCGAGCAGCTTGAGGATGATCGCCTCGGCGGCCTCCGGCAGATCCTTCGCGAGCGTGCGCGGGCGCGGCGGCGGCGCGGTGCGCTGCATCTCGAGCAGCGTGTCGCGATCGTTGCTGCGGAACGGGAGCTGACCCGTCGTCATCTCGAAGAACAAGATGCCGAGCGCGTAGAGATCGCTCACCGGCGCCGCGTCGTCTCCGCGCGCCTGCTCGGGCGACATGTACTCGGGCGTGCCGAACACCGCGCCCTTCGGGGCGAGGCGCGGATCCCGCGCGAGCGCCGCGAGACCGAAGTCGAGGATCTTCACGAAGTCGCGACGACCGCCGCGCGTCGTGAGCATGATGTTGTCGCTCTTCAGATCGCGATGGACGACGCCGAGGTCGTGCGCACGCGCGAGCGCCGCGCACATCTGCTCGAGGATGTCGACCGCGCGCGCGAGCTGCATCGGGCCCTTCGCGATCTCGCTCGAGAGCGCGCTGCCGACGAGGTACTCCATCACGAGGTAGAGCTCGCTCTCCTCGGTCTCGCCGACGTCGTGGATCTCGACGATGTGCGCGTGATCGACGCGGTTCGCGGCGCGCGCCTCGCGCAGCATCCACGCGCGCAGGTGGGTCTCGCTGCGCAGGTCGGGCCGGATGAGCTTCAGCGCGACCACCCGATCGATGAGGACGTGACGGGCTCGATAGACGACGCCCATGCCCCCTTCGCCGAGCAAGGCCTCGAGCCGGTAACGCCCGGCCACGACCTTCCCGAGATAGCTGTCCTTCGCCGAGCGATTGGCCGAGGTGCGCGTGGTTCCCATGGGGACCTGGCTCCGGGGTTCGAAGGGGCCGAAAACCGAACCGAGCAGCGATGATAACGCCAGTCCTCCGGGGACAGTCAGAGTTTCCGTATCGCCTCTGGCCGAACCGGGGACGTCTCCCATCGTACACCACTGGTGAACAATTGCGGATCGATCGCGACAAAGTGCAGAGTTCGTACACTTATCCTGTTGTCCGGAGCGGCCGCTCCCGTATCCTGGGTGCGAGCTTCGGCCGGGCGTGCGCCTACGCGTCGCCCCGGGTCTTCACCCGAACGGCCAGCGCTCAGGGCCACGAGCAGGAGGCGTGATGAGGGCTCGGACGCTCGGTCCGTATCGCATCGAGCGACGTCTCGCGACCGGCGGGATGGCCGAGGTGTTCGTGGCCCAGCGGCTCGGTCCTCACGGCTTCCAGAAGCGCGTCGCGCTGAAGTGCATCCTGCCGCAGCACGCGCGCGACCCCGACTTCGTCGCGATGTTCATCGACGAGGCGCGCCTCGCGGCGCAGCTCGAGCACCCGTCGATCGTGCAGGTGTTCGACTTCGGCGAGGCCGACGGCGCGCTCTTCCTCGCGATGGAGTTCGTCGACGGGACGAACGTGAACCGCCTCTTGCGCGCGGTCGCCGCGAACCGCGAGGTGGTGCCGATCTCGGCCGCGCTGCACATCGCGGCAGAGGCTGCGCGTGCGCTCGCCTATGCGCACCACCTGTGCGACGAGTCGGGCAAGCCGCTCACGATCGTGCATCGCGACGTGAGCCCCGCGAACCTGCTGCTGACCAAGCGCGGCCACGTGAAGGTCGCGGACTTCGGGATCGCGCGCTGCGCGCAGAGCGATCACCGCACCGACGACGGGCACGTGCGCGGCAAGCTCGGGTACATGTCGCCCGAGCAGGTGAGCGGGCTCGACATCGACGGGCGCAGCGACGTCTTCACGCTCGGCACGGTGCTCGCGGAGATGTTGATCGGCGAGCCGCTCTTCGGCAGCGGGACCGATCTCGACGTGCTGCTGCGCATCCGCAACGCGGATCTCGGCGTGCTCGATCGCAAGGGACGCGCGGTGCCGCAGGACGTGCGCGCGGTGCTCTGCGCGGCGCTCGCGCGACATCCCGACGATCGCCCGGAAGCAGGCGCGCTCGCGGAGGCGCTCGAGGATCTGATGCGCCGTCGTGGCAGCGCGGGGCGCGGCGCGCGCGAGCTCGCGCGGCTGCTGCACCGGCTCGATCTCGTCGCGAAGACGCCGCAGGACGAGGCCGCGCACGAGCCCGGCGCGAGGCCGACCGCGTACGTCGATCCGAACGGCGGCGCGCGCACCGGCGCGACGGTCGAGACGCCGCTCGCGACGCGCGACATGCTCGGCAAGCTCGTGCTCGAGACGCCGAGCGCGTGGGAAGTGCGGCTCGCCGACGGGCACACGCTCGGGCCGCTCACGTTCCCCGAGCTCGTGCGGCGCATCGTGTCGGGCGAGGTCGACGATCGCGCGCTGGTGAAGCGCGACGCCGGACAGCTGGTGCCGAGCGGCGAGGTGCCGGAGCTGCAGCGTTACCTCGGCTCGTCCGCGCTGCGGTGGAACCCCGCGGAGATCCGCGACGCCGACCGTCGCGGGCTCGTGATGCCCGGCGCCGTGCTCTCGCTGGTGCACCGCATCACGTCGGATCGCGAGACGGGCGTGCTGCACCTGTGGGACGGGCAGCGGCGCAAGAAGGTGTACTTCGTCGACGGCAAGCCCGACTTCGTCGCGTCGACGGTGAAGAAGGAGATGCTCGGCGAGTACCTCGTGCAGCGCGGCGTGTGCCTCCGCATGGAGGTCGACATGGCGCTCGCGCTGCTGCCGCGGTACGGCGGGCGCCTCGGCGATGCGCTCGTCGGGCTCGGCGTGCTGCGGCCCGTCGAGCTCTACCGCGCGATCTCGGGGCAGGTGCGCGAGCGCTACCTCGAGATCTTCCGGTGGCGCAACGGGCAGTGGGCGTTCCGCGCGGGCGTGCGATCGGAAGAAGAGACGTTCCCGCTCGAGCAGGGCGCGCACGAGCTGCTGCGCGACGCGGCGCTCGCGGCGGACACCTCGGAGATCGAGGCCGCGCTCTCCGACGTGCGCGAGCGCGTGCTCTCGCGCGAGTCGCGCCCACCCGCGCCGCCGAGCGCGTACGGGCTCCCCGAGCCGTGGCTGCGGCTGCTCGACGTGCGCGGCGACATGACGCTCGGGAGCATCGTCGCGCGCGAGACCGCGAGCGGCGGCGACGTCGAAGACGTGTACCGCGCCTTCTACCTCGGTCTATCCTGCCGGTTGGTGAAGGCCGCCTGAGCGCCTTCTCCGTACGGAGCGGACCGGGAGGACGTATTGAGAGGTGGATCGCGCAGGGCGCGCGGGCGCGCGCTCGTGCTGCGTATCGCTCTCTGCTGTGTGAGCGCGATCGTCGTGGCGGTGTGGCTCGGTGCGTGCGCGGGTCCAGCGCGCAGCGCCACGTCGACGGCCCTCGAGCGCGGCTCGCTCGTCGAGGCGCTCGACGAGTACGACCGCATGCGGCAGCTCGACGGTCCCGATCGCGAGCTGCTCGGGCGAATCGCGGCGCTGCTGCTCGAGCAGGAGGCGGGCGGCGCGGATCGCGAGCTGCGACGGCAGGCGATCCAGGAGCTCGCGGGCTCGGGCACCGCGGGCGAGCCGGTGCTGCAGCGCATCGCGCACGGCGATGGAGCTTCGCGCGTGATCGCGCTCGAGGCGCTCGCGCGGCGGGGCGACGATCGTGCGGCGCTCGAGCTGCGATCGTTCGCGGACGACGAGGACGCGGACGCGCGCGCGGCGTCGGTGCTCGGGATGGATCCGGAGGAGGATCGCGACGCGCTGCTCGAGGCGATCCGCTGGCCGAACGCGCGCGCGAGAGAGAACGCGGCGTCGAAGCTCGCGGCGCTGGTGCCCGACGGAGAGGCGCGCGCGGCGCTCGAGGAGACGAGCCGCGTCGATCCCGAGCCCGCGGTGCGCGGGGCGGCGGTGCGCGCGCTCGGGGGGTACGGACCGCCTGCGCTGGTCGCGCTGCGCGAGCGCCTGTCGGATCCGGTGCCGAGCGTGCGCATGGCCGCGGTCGACGCGCTGATCCGCGCCGATCGTGATCAGGCGTGGGCTGCGCTGGGATCGCTCTTCGAGACGCCGCCGAGCTCGCAGGGGATCGAGGCCGCGCGCCTGATGCTGGTGCGCGCGCGACAGGGCGACGAGGATCGCGGGGCGCGCGCGTACTTGCTCTCGGCGCTGCGCGCGGGCGAGCCCTCGCTGCGCGCGCAAGCAGGCGTCGCGCTGGTCTCGCTCGAGCCGAGCGACGATCTCCGTCGGGTGCTGAGCGAGGCGCTCGGACGCGAGGACGATCCCGGCGCGAAGCTCTCGATCGCGCGCGCGCTGCTGCAGCAGGAAGGCGCGGAGGACGAGGCGCGCGGCGCGCTGCGAGGGCTGATGCAGAGCGGGCTCGAGATGAGCGCGCTGCAGGCTGCGGGCGTGCTCGCGGAGCGCGGTGACGACGAGGCGAAGGCGATCTTGGCGGCGTTCCTGCGGCGTCCGGATCCCATGCTCCGACGTGCAGCGGCGCGCGCGCTCGCGCGCGATGCGATGCGCCCCGACGACGCGCGGAGCGCGATGCGCGATCACGACGCGCAGGTGCGGATCGGCGCGGCGGGCGCGATCCTCGCAGCGTCGAACGAGGACGCGTGAGGTAGAGTCGAGGACGGCATGTACAAGCACATCCTCGCTGCCACCGACTTCTCGGATCTCGGCGATCGCGCGCTGCAGAAGGCGTCGGAGCTCGCGATCCGGCTCGATGCGAAGCTGACCTTCGTGCACGTGATGGTCTCCGAGGAGAGCGCGAGCCCGATGTACGCGCAGCACGAGGTGCGCGCGCACGTGAAGCGGCTCGGCGAGCGGCTCCCGCAGCACAAGGACGTGCAGGTGGAGCTCGAGGTGCGCGTCGGCGATGCGCCCACCGAGATCCTCGCGGCGGCCGAGGCACACGACGCGGATCTGATCGTGATCGCGACGCGCGGCGAGCGCGGCTTCGCGGAGTGGCTGCTCGGGTCGACCGCGGAGCGCGTGGTGCGGAACGCGCGCCGCGACGTGCTGATCGTCACCTGAGCCGCGGCGGGGCCAGCGTCGGCATGCGCGCGTCGAGCTCGCGCGTGAGCGCGTCGACGATCGCGTCCGCGTCGAGGCCGAGCTCGTCGTCGCTGGGGCGCGGAGGAGGCGGCGCGGGCGCGTCGGGCGTGGGGACGCGGCGGATGCGCGCCGCGCGCGGCGGTGCGTCTTCGGGCGTGGGGCGCGGGGGCTCGCCGGGCCCGCTCGCGTCGACCCAGCGCGTGGCGCGCGTGCGCACGTCGAGGTGGAGGAACCCGCCCGCGGGATAGAGCCCGACGCCGGTGCGATCGAAGCGCGAGACGAGCTCGTGAACGGCGTCGAGGCTCGCGCCGCTCACGCGCAGGTCGAGCGCGAGGCCGTGCAGATGACGGCTCCCGGGGCGCGCATCGGGACGATCACCGGAGACGATCTCGATCGCGTGGCCGGGGAAGCGATCGGCGATGACGCGCAGGCGCTCGAGCAGGCCGGGATGGAGGCGGCGGATCGAAGGTGCGACCCATGTGGGATCGCTCGCGTGCGCGACGAGCGTCGCGGGATCGGGCAGCGGCGCGCCGGGCGGGCGCGCGAGGACGCTGAGCGCGACGAGGCTCTCGGGGTGAGGGCGACCGTCGCAGTCGAGGAGCACGAGCGAGCGTCGCTCGCTGCCGCGCACGAACGTGACGGGCGCAGCGCACGCAGAGGGCGCAGGAGGAAGCGCAGCAGGCTGGGGCGTGCGCGGAGGAGGCGGCGGCGTGATCGCGACGCGCGGCTCGGGCGTGCGCGGAGGAGGCGGCGGCGTGATCGCGATGCGCGGAGGAGGCGGCGGCGTGGGCGGCGTCGCCGCGGCGCGCGCGCACGCGCTCTCGCTCATCCCGACCGGGCACACCGGACGCGCGACGAGCGGCGCGCGCTCGCTCGGCGCCGCGTAGATGACGGTCACGTCGGCGCGCGCGATGGACGGCAACGCGAGCGCGACGAAGAGCGCGATCGAGCGGACGCGGAGCATCGGGCGAATGGTCCCGTGCCGGCGCGCGCGCGATCCAGAAAACGGATCTAATCCGGCGCGCGGCGGAGCACCCGATCGAGCGCTTCGATGATCCACGGCACGGCGTCGGACACGCCGGGGACGTGCGCGGTCGGGAAGCGCTCGAGCTCGTCGATCCACGACGCGGGCAGGCCGTGCTCGCGCGCGCCGCGCACGATCAGATCGCGATAGCGGCGCGAGGGTCGCAGGCCGTGCGTCGGGCTGCGGGTCACGTAGAGGAACGCGGGCATCACGCCTTCGCGCGCGTGCACCTCGCGCTCCACGCGCGCGTAGCCCGCCGCTTCGAGTCGATCGAGGCGCTCCATGTCGTCGTCGCGCAGCACGTGCAGCACGCCGTGCACCGTGGCGCCCGGCTGCGGGAGCACGCTCGCGAACGCGGGCTCGATCAGCGGGATGCCGCGCTGCACGAACGCGAGTCGATGGTCGCGCAGCGACGCGGGCTCGCTCGAGATCGGATCGATGCGGCGCCGTCGCACCAGCACGTCGCGGCACGTGTTCGCACCGAACGCGAAGTACGCGACGCTCATCGTGCCAGCGCGTCGAACGACGCGAAGGGGAACGTCTCGAGCACGTCGACCGCCTCTTCGGGGACGCTCGCGGGCGTGATCGTGAGCGCGACGACGAAGCGCTCCGCGATCACCACCTGCGCCTCGCTCGTCGAGGTGCCGGGCGTCCACGACGCGAGCGCGGGCCGTCCCGCGATGCCGGTCGGGACGAGCTCGTCGGGCGCGCTCGGATCGGAGGGCATCGGGATGCGCTGCGCGGCAGCGAACCCGGCGACGAGATCGGGCGCGCGCTGCGCGTCGACGACCCGCACCGTCGCGCGGCGCTCTCCGTCGGCGTACTGCGCGCTCACGCGCGTGGTCGGCGTCACTCCGAGCTCGACGTGCGGCTCGGGCGTGCCGGTCGCCTCGAACGCGCCGAGCCGCTGCGGCAGCGCCGACGCGAGCGCGCTCGCCGCGACGAGCCCTGCGGGCGTGCCCGGCGCGCTCGGCGCGGTGCGCTCGGGAGCGGGCGCCGGCTCAGCGTCGCGCGACGTTTCGCACGCGAGCGAGAGCGCGGTGAGCGAGACCAGGAACGCGGTGCGGGAGCGCACGGCGCGAGCGTAGCGGGGATCGCGCGCCCGGGAGAAGCGCTCGACGTCGTGGTAGGAGTCGCGGGATGGCGCCGCGGCGATTCGGGCCTTCCGATCGAGAGCGAGTGACGCTGCGCGTCGACGGCGACGACGTGCCCGCGCTGCGCGGCGAGCCGATCGCGATCGCGCTCGCGGCGGCGGGGCGTGTCGTGCTCGGGCGCAGCGTGAAGTACCACCGGCCGCGCGGCGCGAGCTGCTACGCGGGGCGGTGCGACGGATGCCTCATGCGCGTCGACGGCGCGCCGAGCCGCATGACGTGTCGCGTGCCGTGCGAGCACGGCATGGTCGTCGAGACGCAGAACGTGCTCGGCACCGCCGAGGTGGATCTGCTCGCCGCGACCGACTGGTTCTTCCCGGGCGGGATGAACCACCACGAGATGTTCACGTGGAGCAAGCCCGTGAACCGCGTGATGCAGAGCGTCGCGCGCCGCATCGCGGGCGTGGGCAAGCTGCCGGACGAGGCGCGCGCGCCGATCGAGCC
Organism: Sandaracinus amylolyticus; assembly: GCF_000737325.1. Classification (NCBI taxonomy): domain Bacteria; kingdom Pseudomonadati; phylum Myxococcota; order Polyangiales; family Sandaracinaceae; genus Sandaracinus; species Sandaracinus amylolyticus. The sequence continues at coordinate 1,766,442 of NZ_CP011125.1, read as the reverse complement.
GATGCGTCGCGAGTGCGACGTGCTGGTGATCGGCGCGGGGCCGAGCGGGCTCGCAGCGGCGGCAGCGTGTGCGCGCGCCGGGCTGCGCGTGATCGTGGCGGACGAGGAGACGCGCGCGGGCGGGCACCTCGCGCACACGCCGGGCGTCGTGCGCACCGCGGAGGACGAAGCGCCGATCGACGCGCGGGTGGTCGCGGAGCGGCTCGCGGCGCGCGCGGTCGAGCGCGGCGCGGAGCTCGCGCTCGGGTGCTCGGTGATCGCGATCGACGACGAAGATCCGTCGATGCTCGTGGCGCTCGCCGATGCGCCCGACGCGCTCGTGCGCATCGAGGCGCGACGTGTGATCGTCGCGCAGGGTCGCCACGAGGGCGCGTGGGCGTTCGAGGGCAACGACCTGCCCGGCGTGATCGGGAGCGACGCCGCGTGTCGGCTGCTCGCGCACGGCGTGCTGCCCGGCGAGCGCGTCGTGATCGCAGGGCCGACCAGCGCGAGCGCGCCGGGATCGGCGCGGCTGCGCGCGCTCGCGGCGGCGCTGGAGAGCGCGGGCGCGAGCGTGATCGGCAACTTCGAGATCTCCGCGATCGAGCGCGCGCACGGGCGCGCGGGGATCGATCGCGTGGACGTGCGCACCGTCGGTGGGATCGAGTCGCTCGAGTGCGACGCGCTCGTCGTCGCGCCGCCGAGCAGCGCGGTCTACGAGCTCGCGTCGCAAGCCGGCGCCGACGTGGTCTGGCGCGAGGGCGGCTTCGAGGTCGTCGCGTCGCACGCGGACGGCGCGACGCGCACGCCGCGGGTGCGAGTGGTCGGTCGCGCGTCGGGCGTGCCCTCGGTGCCCGCGGGCATCGCGCAGGGCGTCGCGGCAGCACGCGCCATCGCGCAGGAGCTCGCCAGTGAGATGGCGGGACGCCACGGAGGTGCGCGGTGAGCGACAAGATCCTGGCGTGTCGCTGCGAGGACGTGACGACGCACGAGATCGAAGAGGCGGTCCGCGCGGGCCATCGCGATCTCGAGTCGCTCAAGCGCTACACCGGGTTCGGCACTGGGTGGTGCCAGGGCAAGCAGTGCGTCGCGCTCTGCGCGCGCATGCTCGTCGAGCTCGGGGGCGATCCGCCCGACGCGCCGATCACGCCGCGCCCGCCGTTCCATCCGGTGTCGGTCGCGCGCCTCGCGCGGCTGCTGCCCGAGGAGGACGAGTGAGCGCGCACTTCGAGCCGATCGCGGCTCCGCCGAAGCCGCTGCCCGATCGCGCCGACGTCGTGATCGTCGGCGGCGGGATCATGGGCCTCGCGATCGCGTGGAACCTCGCGCGGCTCGGGCAGGAGCGCATCGTCGTCGTCGAGAAGAGCTACCTCTGCAGCGGCGCGTCGGGGCGCAACGGCGGGGGCGTGCGCGCGCAGTGGTCGAGCGAGACGAACGTGCGCTTGATGAAGCGCTCGATCGAGCTGTGCTCGGACTTCGCGACGAAGATGCGCATCAACGTGTGGTTCCGTCGCGGCGGGTATCTCTTCCTCGCGCGGAGCGACGAGCGCGCGAAGCAGCTCGAGGAGAGCGCGCGGCTGCAGCGCGATCACGGCCTGCCGACGCGCATCGTCGATCGCGCGGAGATGAAGGAGATCGTCCCCGAGCTCGACGTCTCGCGCTTCGTCGCGGCGAGCTGGAACCCGCACGACGGAGTGGTCTTCCCGTGGCCGTTCGTGTGGGGCTACGCGCGCGCCTGCGAGAAGCTCGGTGTCGCCCTGCACACGCACACCGACGTGAGCGCGATCGAGACGACGAACGGCCGCGTGAGCGGCGTCGTCACGTCGCGCGGGCGCGTCGCGACGCAGCGCGTGCTCGTGTGCGCGGGCGCGTGGTCGCCGGAGATCACGCGGATGGTGGGCGTCGATCTGCCGAGCCATCCGCACCGACACGAGATCTGCTCGAGCGAGCCGCTCAAGCCGTTCTTGCGCCCGCTGGTCGGCGATCTCGCGGACGGGCTGTATTTCTCGCAGTCGATGCGCGGCGAGATCGTCGGTGGGATCTCGAACGCGAAGGTGCCCGACGGAATCGATCAGCGCTCGTCGCTGCGCTTCCTGGGGCTCTACTCACGCGCGCTGGCGCGCGCGATGCCGGTGCTCGGAGAGGTGAAGATCCTCCGGCAGTGGGCCGGCTGTTACGACATCACGCCCGACGGCAATCCGCTCGTCGGGGACGTCGACGAAATGCCCGGCATGTACCTGATGAGCGGGTTCATGGGGCACGGCTTCATGATGGCGCCCGTGATGGGCGAGCTCTTCGCGCGGTGGCTGCTGCACGGCGAGGAGCGCGAGCTGTTCGAGCGCTGGAACCTGCGCCGGTATCGCCTCGGGAAGCTGCTCAGCGAGACGATGATCCTGGGCTGACCCGAAGACCGCTTGCGTCGATCCTCGACGCTGCGGTCTCGGGTTTCGGGCGGGAGGGAGGCTCGGCGGGCTTTGCCCGACGAGGGAGGGCGCGCCGCACGCGCCCTCCGGGAAGGAACAGCGAACCCAAGCCCGAGTTGAGGTTCACCTCGACCGGGCGCTGGGGTAGCGCTCAGCGCGACTTCGCGGCAGCGCGCGGCGGCTTGCGCGACTTCGGCTTGCGGCGCGCGGGCGTCGTCCTCGCGAGCTCGTAGCTCTCGACGACCCACTCGCGGACTCGCTGCGCGGCCTCGCGCCGGTCGCCGACGTCGAGCCACTGCTCCATGTCGCGCACGAGCGCGGGAGGGCTCTCGTGGTACTCGCGGAGCTCGCTGGCGCGCTGTCGGGGCACGATCGGAGTATGGGCGCAGCGCGTGCGCCCGCGCCACAACGAGCCGGGCTTCAGCGCGCGGGCGGAGCGCGGAAGACGTCGAGCCCCGACGCGCCGGGCAGCACGCCGCTCGTGAAGAAGAGCGAGCCGTCGGAGGCGAATTCGGGCGAGCAGGGATCGCCCGCATCGAGCGCCGCGCCATCGACGAAGATCGGAGGACCCCATGCCGAGCCGTCGTGCTGCGCGCACCAGAGGTTGTACGAGAGCGACGCGCGACCGAGCACCGGACGATCGGAGCACCACACCAGCGTGCGGCCGTCGGCGGAGATCGTCGGCTCGGTGTCGTGGTGCTCGCTCGCGAGCTCGGCCATCTCGGTGGGCTCGTCGAACGTGAGCCCGGTGCCGGTGCGACGCGTGACGTAGAGGCGCGTCGGCCCGCCGCCGATCGGCCGGCGCGTGAAGTAGATCGTCACGCCGTCCGCCGCGACCTCGGCGCCGCCCTCGTGATCCGGCGTGCTGAGCGCGTCGATGCGCGTCGGCGGCAGGAACGTGTACGCGCGCGAGTCGAACTCCGCGTGATAGAGGTCGAGCCCTCCGGCGCCGCCCGCGCGATCGGACGCGTAGATCATCTCCCAGCCGTCGGGCGTGAGCGCGGGGTCGACGTCGTCCGCGCTCGAGTTGACGACGGGGTACGCGGTGACCGTTCCCCACGGGGCGCTCGCGGCCGCGCGCTCGATGCAGTAGACGTCGTTGCGCCCGACGCCGCCGGGACGGTTCGACGCGAAGCAGAGCACGCGGCGATTCGCGGTGATCGTCGGGCCGTGCTCCTGACCGCTCGTCGCGACCGCGCCGACCCACTCGGGCGTGCCGAAGCGACAAGCCTCCGGCACTGGGGGACCGGCGTCGATCCCGATCCACGACGCATCGCTCGTCGTCGCGTCGGGTGGTGCCGCGTCGATCGCGGGCGACGCGGCATCGGAGGACGTCTGGTAGCCCACTCGGCCGCACGCGGGCGTGGCGAGCGCCACGAGCACGAGCGTGAGCGCACCGATCGATCGCCGCGCGAACTGCACCACAGCGAGCAGGAGCTTAAGGGGTTCGCTCGTGCGCGTCGACGCCGACGCGCTCGCAAGCGCGTGGGAGACCGCCTACGATCGCCGCGTGGCTGGGTGGCGCCGCGCTTCGCTGACCGGGCTCGCGATGTCGATCGCGGCCGCGTGCGGTGGTGCGCAGTCGCCCGACATCCAGCAGGTCGGCGCCCCACAGGTGCACGAGGGACGCGTGGTCGCGGCGCGCGGTCCGGTCGTGCCGCAGCGCGGTGACGCGTGCGTGGTCGAGGTGCTGCGGACCGACGACGCCTACTACAACTGCCGGATCCGCGTGGAGTGCAGCGGCGACACGGTCTACGGCCTCGCCGACGGCGGCTACAACGCGTGTTATCGGCAGGGCGAGGACCTCGTGTTCGCGCGCGATCGCAACGGCACGCGCGTCGACGGAGATCCCCGCCTGTACTTCGATCTCGCGGGCGGGCGCGTGTTCGTGAGCGACGACGCGCCCGACGTGGAGCTCGAGATCGATCTGAGCGGTCTGCCGCACGACTACGAGGGCCCGACCACGCCGCCGCCCGATGCGATGCCGGGCGCATAGCGGGAATCGGCCGCGGCCGCCGTACGCTGAGCGCGTGGGCAGGCGGACTGCGGTGATCGCGATGCTCGTGCTCGCCGCGTGCGGTGGAGCGCGTGATGCGGCGCGCAACGCGGCCGTCGCATCGAGCGATCGTGACGTCGACATCGTCGACGTCGATGCGCGTGTCGCCGGCGACCCGTGCCCGGGCGAGGCCGAGGACGTCGACGGCTTCGAGGACGACGACGGATGCTCGGATCTCGACGACGATCGCGATCGCATCGCGGACGCCGACGATCGCTGCCCGCGCGAGCCCGAGACGTACAACGGGCTCGACGACGAGGACGGCTGTCCCGACCACTGCGCGCTCCCGCTCACCTCCGGCCCGATCGCACCGCAGCGCGAGCGATTCTTCTTCGTGAAGGACTCCGCGCGCCTCGGCGACGGTGCGCTCGACCTCGCGCGCGCGGTCGCCGGCACGTTGAGCGGCAATCCGCAGATCAAGCGCGTCGAGCTGCACGGTCACGCAGGACGCGAAGAACGCCGACCCGTCGCGCTCGCGCGTCGACGCGCCGAGCGGCTGCGCGACGTGCTCGTCTCCCTGGGGATCGATCCCGCGCGCGTCGTGGTGATCGCGCACGGCGCGAGCGAGCCCGTCACCGCCGGCGACACACCCGAGCAGCGCGCGCTGAACCGGCGCGTCGAGCTCGTGCTCCCTGATTCGTAGTCAGGCGCTCAGCCACGCGGGCGGGCTCGGATGCGCGACCGCGCGCACCGCGCCCAGCGAGAGCCGCACGGTGCGGCCGCGATCGGTGCGCCCATCGAGCGTCCATCGCTCCTCGCGGCTCGCGTCGAGGCTCAGCACGAGCCCGTGCGCGCCGCGCGGAAGGCTGAGCTCGCGCGCCTGGCCCGACGCGTCCTTCCAGAGCGCGACCTGACGCGGCTCGGTCTCTCCCGGCATCACGGAGCGCTCCATCATCCCGAGCGACGTCAGCGTCAGCACCGAGCTCCCGGGATCGTCCGCGAGCGCGCCCGCGTAGCGCCCCGGCCAGCGACGATCGAGCTGCGGCCCGTCCATCAGCACCGCGATCACGAGCGACGGGCCCATCGCGCGCAGCACGGGCTGCACCGGATCGATCCGCGCGAGGTCTTCGCACACGAGCACCGCGATGCTCGCGTCGGGGCGGAACACGTAGAGGCTCAGCTGGCGATCGTCGACGTCGATGTCCTCCCACCAACGACGCGCGGGATCGAGCGTGTGGCCGAGGTGGTATCGACGGATCTGCCCCTCGTCCAAACGCCAGCGATGGTGCTTGCTCTGCCACCAGTGCGTGCGCACCTCGCCGCCCTCGAGCAGCGACGCGAACACGAGGTTCCGCGGCGCGCCGCTCTTCGGATAGATCGCCGACGTGCCCGCGATGAAGAGCTCGAGCGACGGCAGCTTCGCGAGCTCCTTCGCGACGCCGCGCACCGTGGGCGAGTCCAGCGCGAGCTCGGGCAGCACGACGCCGTGCACCTGACCGACCTCGCGCTCGGAGACGCGCACCAGCTCGCGCACGAGATCCGCGACGAACGCGACGCGATCCTTGTCCTTCTCGGGCAGCCACGTCTGCTTCACGCGGAAGTGACCGGCGCCGCTCGCGCCCTGCACCAGCGGGCCCGCCTCGATCGCGTCGCCGCGCATGCGGTACGGGAACGGCACGCAGAGCAGGTTGAACGGGCCCTGCGCGCGATCGAGATCGCCGACCATCCAGCGCGTCTCGATCTCGTGCTTCGCAGGCAACAGCGCGACGTGGTGCGAGAGCGCGCGCATCGCGCATCCGACCTGCGCCGCGCGCGACTTCGGCTGCACGCACGCGCGATCGTGCGGGACCGCGATGCAGAGCGAGACGCGCACGTCGGGGATCGCGCCGACGCTCGCTGCGGCGGTGCGCGAGACGAAGCGGAGGTGCTCCTCGAGCACGAACGACGTGATCGGCGATGGATGCTCGGGCGCGAAGCCGATCCCCTCGCAGGCCTCGTCGGCGATCGCGAGCAGCTCGATCGCGGCGTCGGCGACGGCGTCGCTCGTCTCGGGGCCGATGGGATCGGTCTCGCCCGCGACGATCGTCTCCCACGCCTTCTGCGCTTCGTCGGGCACGCGCATCTCGCTGCGCCAGCGCGCGCCCGCCGCGTCGGTGCGCGCGAGGTACTCGAGGCCGAAATACGGAGACCAGCGCGCGCCCGATCCGCGCGGCAAGCCGCGCCCGGAGTAGCGATCGCGGGTGTAGCAAGCCGAGCGCTCGACGAGCGTCGCCGCGGCTGCGAACGCGTCGGGTGGCCACACCGGGCACGACGCGAGCGACGTGCTCGCGCTCCCAGGCACGGTCCCGACGGGAAGGACATAACGGAGGAGATCGCCGACGGTCGGCATGAGAAGGAGGCAGACGCTACAGCGGATGCGCTCCTGACGCGAAGTGTTGGCTCGTTCGCCGCCTGACGGCGGCGAAGTGTTGGCTCGTTCGCCGCCTGACCGCGGCGAAGTGTCGGCTCGTTCGCCGCGTGACGGCGGCGAAGTGTTGGCGCGAACGCGAGCGCCCCCCGCGCGTGCTGCGCGGGGGGCGTCGTTCGTGCGGAGCGCTCAGCGTCGGACGCGCGAGTCGATGAGCGTCGCGCGGCCGAGCTGGTAGTAGTTGCGGTTTCCGTGGTTGTCGACGATCTCCATCCAGAGGCGGACCTCACTGACCCGCATCTGCGTCGGGAACGTGGACGCCGTGGTGTTCCCCGAGCCGGTCTGCACCATCCGCGAAGTTTGATGCGTGGAGGTGTCGGACGAGCTCACGCTGCTCTTCGCGCCGAAGCTCGCGCTGGGCCCGCCCGGCGCGCCGACCGCCGCGCCCACGCTGCCCTCGTTCGCGTGCGTGGTCGTGTTCGACCGAGTCGTGCCCACGGAGTCCTGCGTCTGCGTGCTCGCGTTCGCGGTGTGCGCCGTCGAGTTGTCCTGCCACGGGCCTGCGCTGTCGACCGTGTAGAGCAGACGCGCGGTGCGATCGAACGAGAGCTCGGCCTCGCGCAGCGCCGGATTGCCCACCGGCGCGAGCGCGAACCGCGTGAGCATCGTCAGGTACGTCCGGTCCGTCGAGTAGAGCGGGCGCATGTACGTGCTCGTGTCCCAGTCCCAGCTCTCGAAGAGGAAGTAGTGTCTCGACGCCTCGATGAGCGGACGGTTGCCGTTGTAGCCGTCCACCACCCCGTCGACCATGGCGCGCGTGGACTCTTCGTAGCTCTCGATGTAGCTCGTCGTGTTGATCGGCTGGGCGCCCGCGGGTCGCTCCTCGAGCCCGCTCGGGTCGACGTAGGAGAGCGGATCGTTGCTCACGTACGCGAAGAGCTGACACTGCGTGGGGCTCGACGCGCAGCGATCGATCTCCTCCATGTAGAGCGGGTCCGGCGTGCGGAAGCGACCGAGGTAGGGATCGTAGTCGCGCACGCCCATGCGCACGGTCTGGAGATCCGCGTCGTAGCCGCTCGACGCGTACTCGATCACCGCCGCGAGCGCGTCGTGCGAGCTGCGCACGCCGAACGGCGAGACGTCGATCGCGTGGCCGTCGCCGTCCGCGATCACCGTGCCGCGGGTGTCGGTCGCGAGCGGTCGCAGCGCGCCGTTCACGAGCAAGCCCACGGTGTGCCCGCCCGCGATCACCGGCTCGACGACGTCGCTGCCCACGAGGAACACGCCGCCCGGCAGCGTCGCCATCGTGATCACGCCGTTCTCGCGCTTGAGCAGGCGCTGCCCGGTCTCGTCGTAGGCGTACGTCCAGACGCGATCACCGCGCTCGGCGCGCTCGACGTCGCCGTTCGGACCGTACGTGATCGCGAGATCGTCTCGCGCGATCACACGGCCCATCCCGTCGAGCCGGTAGGTGACGCCGCCCGCCTGCAGCACGTCGCCGCTGCGCACGAATGCACGCGCGCCCGAGACGTCCTGCGCGCTCGCCATCGCGCCGGTCGCGTCGAACGCGTAGGCCGTCGTGGTGCCGCCGCCCGTCGAGCCGCGGAGGAACCGACGCGCGTCGTACGAGAGCGCGCGATCGTAGCTCGTGCTCGACGACGCCGACTCGAGCTCGACGTGCTGCGTGGTCACGAGGCCGCGCGCGTCACGCTCCTCGCGCGACGTGAGCGTCACGTCCGACGTGTCGTGGGTGTAGCCGACGCGCGTGCGCGTCGGCGGGTCGTACTCGGGCACGAAGAGATCGCCCGAGCCGATCGTCGCGTGCGAGAGGCGCCCCTGATCGTCGTACGACAGCGCGTAGAGCGTGCGCGCGTTCGTGCCGTCGGGGCTCGAGAGCACCACGCGCTCGATGCGACCGAGCGCGTCGCGCTGCGTGGTGCGACGCATCGAGGAGAGCACCGCGCCCGCGGCGTCGGTGATCAGGCGATCGACGCTGCGGATCGCGCCGTCCTCGAAATGCGTGTAGTCGAGCCGGATCGTGCGCCACCCGCCGTCGATCACGAGCTCGCTCTTCGCGATGCTGCCGTCGGGGAGGAAGCGATCCCAGCGCGCGAACGTCGGGCCGATCACCGACGTGCGACGACCGCGCTGGCCGGGGATCACGCCGCCGTCGGGACGCTCGCCGTCGTAGAGGAAGCGGAACGTCTCCTCGGCGCCGTCCGACGCGCGCACGTTCGTGCGCTCGATCTCGCGGCCCGCGGCGTCGTACGCGTACCGCGCGCTGCGCACGCGCGTGCCGTCGGGCGCGTGCCAGCTCCGCTCCGCGACGAGATCCCCCGCGCCCTGGTACACGAGGCGTACCGAGCCGACGCCGTCGTGCGCGACCTCGCTCGGACGGCCCTGTGCGTCGAAGCGCGCGGTCTGGCGGGTCGTGCCGTCGGGCAGCAGCACGCCCACCACGCGACCGAGCGCGTCGTACGCGATCTCCGCGCGCGCACCGCCGCCGTCGGTCACGGCGATCACGCGGCCCTCGGCGTCGAGCTCGCGCGTCGAGAAGAGCGCGCCGTTCTCGTACGTCGCGTGGACGAGGTGGCCGTTCGCGAGACCGACCGCGGTCGCGAGACGGCGCGTGACGCCGTCCCGCACGAGCTGCTCCTCGCCCGGCGTGTGGCCGAGCACCGAGCTCGTCGTCGTCGCGACCCAGTCGCGGCTCGCCTCGTCGAAGAGGGTCGCGAAGGCGATCTCGCCCGCGCCCGTGACCGCGATCGGAGCGCGGCGATAGACGTCGGTGCGCGCCTGCTCGCGCGTCTCGATCGTCACGTCACCGACCGCCCACCCGCTCTCGAGCCGCGAGAGGCCCGCGATCGCGCGCCCCGCCGCGGTGAAGAGCTCCGCGCTCTCCGCGTACGTTCCGGCGCTCGCGTCCACGAGCGTGCGCGTGACGATCGATCCGGGGTGCGTGGACGACGCCCAGGCGTACGAGATCGCCTCCTCGGGCATCGCCTCCGAGCCCGCTCCGACGCTGTCCCAGCGCGACGCGAGCCGCTCCATGCCGTCATAGCGCCAGTGCTCGCGCAGCTCGCCGCCCGGCCCGCGATCGAACGCGATGCGCGTCATCGCGCCGCTGCGCGCGTCGCGCTCCTCCACGCGCCCGCGCACTCCGTCCGCGCCCACGACCTCGAGCATCTCGCCGGTCCCCGGCGCGTACGCGACGGTCGTCGTGCCGCGCCCGGGCGTCGTGAGCGACACGAGCCGGTGCAGCGCGTCGTACGTGCTCTGCTGAAGCACGTGCGCCTCGCCGCCGGAGAGCATCTCGACGCGCTCGATCTGACCCACGCCGTTGCGCACGAGGCGCGCGTCGTAGCGGAAGTCGAGCGCCGCGCGCGCCGGATGCGTGCCGATCTCGGTCTCGGTCGCGATCTCGCAGTGCAGCGCGCCCGCGAGCGCTGCGACCTCGGCGCGCGTGTGCACGATCTCGAGCGTGCCGTGCTCACCCGTGGTGCGGACGTGCTCGGGGCACAGGCCGTCCTCGCTCCACGCGATCACGTCGCGCACCGCGCCGAGCGCCTCGTGGCCCTCCGCGTCGCGCAGACCGCCGCGCACGCGCACCTCGCGCATCGTGCGCACCGCGCGCACGAGCGCGTCCTCGTAGACGTGCTCGGTGAAGCGATGCAGGCCCGCCGGGAGGTCGGCCGTGAGCGTGTCGAGCGTGCGCGTCGCGACCACGAGCCCGCTCACGTCGTCGTCGTGATGGAACTCGATCTCGCCGAGCGACGTCGCGCTCGCGCGGCGCACCAGGCGATATCCGACGAGGCCCTCGGAGACCGAGTGGAACACCGGATCGTCGTAGTCGTAGTGGCTCGTGACCGAGTCCGCGCCCGCGTCGTGCGTCGTCACGCGCGCGAGCAGCGGCGGCCGCACAGTCATCCCGGGGATCGCGGGCGCGCGCACGTAGTCGAGCTCGATCGCGCCGCCGCGTCCGTCGTCGGCGCGGACCATGAGACCTGCCCGCGGCGACGTGAGCGTCACCGCGTACGCGTGGTTCGCTCCGTCGACGCGCCGCGAGACGAGCGCCTGCTCTTCTCCGCGGCCCTCGAGATCGACCGCGACCGGATAGCCGACGTCGAACGCGACCGTCGCGAGCGCGGGCACGCTCTGCTCGGAGAAGCGATCCCCGCGATGCGTGTAGAGCCGCAGCGTCGAGCCCGACGAGAGCAGCACGTCGATGAGCCCGTCGCGGTTCGCGTCGAGGAACGCGATCTGGTACGGGCGCAGGTCGCTGATCACCTCGCCCGACGCGCGACGCACCTGCAGGCGCGTGCCGCTCGCCGCGAAGCGACGGCCACCGAGCCCCGGCCACACCTGCAGCGCGGACGCGGTGCGCCCGACGAGATCGGCGATGCCGTCGCCGTTCACGTCCTGCACCCAGAGCGTGTCGACGGGCGACGGGATCGTGAGCGTGCCGCGCGTCACCGCCGCGAAGCTCAGCGCGCTCGCGTCGCCGGTGTTGCGCATCACCTCGTAGCCGCTCGACGTGACGCGCACGAGATCGGGGCGGCGATCGCGATCGACGTCGACGAGCCGCGTGCGCGCGCCGAGCGTCCATCCCGCGCCGCTCACGCTCACGCGCGAGAGCCGGTGGCCCTGGCGATCGCACATCGTCACGCGCGTCACGTCGCCGACCGCCGTGGTCCGCAGCACGCGCTGCTCGCCGTCGATGCGCGCGAGCAGGCGCGGCTGGTTGTCGAGGCTCGGCACGGGGCGGCACTCGGGGTCCTCGGTGCCGTCGCGCGGGAGCGTCTCGTACTCCAGCCCCGCGTCGGTGTGCCGCGCGAGCTCGTGGTCGTAGCGGTTCTCGAGGTCGGTGCGACCGTCGCGATCGACGTCGACGTAGCTCGAGACGTCGGGCATCAGCGCGGTCACGCCCCAGGCCTCGAGGTACGAGTCGAGCACGCTCGCCTCGGCGAGCGTCGCCTCGGCCGCGTCCTGCTCGCCGAAGCGATAGGTGAACGTGCGCGGCGAGTCCGGCTCGCCCGACGCGAAGAAGCGCTGCGCGCGGGATAGATAGAACGCGACGCCCGCGGGGCTCTCCTCGTACCCGAGCTCGTAGCGATGGCGCAGCAGATAGCTCGCGCTCGCCGGATCCCAAGTGGAAACGCGCACTTCGCGCACGCGGCGGTCGAGCGCGACGCCGACGCCCGACGCGTAGTCGACGTGGCGCGCGCCGATCGTGCCGTCGTAGTCGAAGCGCACCTCGACCTGCGGCGTGCTCTCGCGCCCGCCGTAGGTCACGCGCTGCACGTACGGGCGCTTCGCCTGATCGCTGCGCGCCGCGTACTCCCACGTGGTGCGATCCCCGAGCGGCGTGACCGCCTCCGAGACCGACCACTGGTAGATGCCGCGCGACGTGCGGATCGCGTCGGCGTCGCGGAACGTGATGCGCGTGCCGTCCTCGAGCACCGCGCTCCAGCGATCGGGCTCGCGGGTCACGCGCACGCGCGCCGCCATGCCGCGCGGGTAGTACGCGCCGTCGTCGCCCTGCACGAGCACGCCCCACGGGCTCGCGAAGTCGTCGGTCGCGAAGTCGAGGTCGCCGCGATCGCGGTGCCTTCGGATCGCGAACGACGCGCTCCATCCGACGCCCCACTCCGAGAGCCCGCGATCGGGCGCGTAGGTGGGGAAGATCGGCACGAGCGGAGCGCCGCGCTCGTCGGGCGCCTCGAACGGCCCCGCGACGTCGATCGTGCCTCGGCTCAAGGTCTCGGGGTCGAAGCCCACGGCCGCGTACGCTCCCGCGACGCTCCCGCGACCGGGCCGGCGCACCTCGGGTGCCTGCACCATCGCGTCACGACGCACTTGCGCCGCCGTCGTCTGGGGCAGTCCGAGCGCGAGCACGAGCCCGACCGCGATCCTCCGGATCGCTCGTTTCATCATCGTCTCCTTCCCTCGCGGGCCCGCGAGCACGAGCTCGTGGAAGCGCGCGCCCGCGGGCCCTCGGGCGCACGTCGCCCCGCTCGCGGAGCCGCGCGTCGTGCGGCTCCGCGAACGGGCGCGTCTTGGTTCGACCGAGCGCGCTCAGCTCACGGCGCGCAGGTGGTGATCCACGTCGGGCGCGTCGAGGGCACCGCGTCGATCTCCATCACGAGCAGGAGCTCGCTCGACTCGAACGTGCCGCTCACGCCGTCTCCGCCGCGCGCCGCGCGCAGCGTCGAGAGCGCGGAGAAGTCGACGGTGATCGGCGCGAGCACCGAGCTGCCGCGATGCCCTTGCTCGGCCGGCGTGTGCGCCGTGAACGCCGGGATGACGCGCTCGTACGTCGTGTAGACGAGCGGCATCGTGCGCTCGAGGAACGGCGCCGCGAGCAGCGTGTACCTCGTCTCCGCGTCGCGCAGCGCGAAGGGCTGCTGCGCGTCGATGCGCGCGACGACGCGGCGCCCCGTCGACATGTCCGCGAGGATCTCCGCGTCGGCGGGATCGAAGTTGCGGCCGAGCGCGAACACGAGCGCGGAGCGCTGCACGATCGGCGCGGCCGACTGACACGCGACGTGGCCGCCCGCGCCGCCGAGCGCGCGATACAGATCGCTCGCCTGGAGCGCGACGCGAGCGCGCGTCTCGCCGCGCACGCACGCCTCGGCGACGCACTGCATGCCGGGAGCGCTGCACTCCGCCGCCTGGCCGTCGCCGTCGAGGTCGACGCACGCGACCGGTCCACGGCAGCGGCCCGCGCTCGTGTCGCACGTCACGCCTTCGTCGAACGCGCCCTCGCAGATCGCGTCGCTCGTGCAGCGCACGTCGGAGGGCGCGAGCGCCGTCGCCGCGAAGACGGCGCCCCACACGCGCGCCGCGTCGGACGACGATGCGCGGGGGAACACCGAGCGCGGCGTCTCCGCGGGATCGGCGTCGGGATCCGGCGGGAACCCCTCCGGCGGGAAGGCGTAGCCCGGGCGACCGAACGAGATGCCGACGACGTAGCGATCGGCGCCGACGTGCGTCATCGGCGTCGCCGCGTACGTCGAGAGGATCGCGCGCACGACGAGCGCGACGTCGTCGACGAGCGAGAACGGCGACGCAGTGGGCGGCGGGCTCGCGAGCCGCCCGAGGGCGGCGCGCACCGCGGGGTCGCCGGTGGTCGGGCTCACGAGCGCGGGCAGCAGGTCGGGATGCCAGAGCTCGATCAGCGGGACGAGATCCTCGACCGCGAGCGCCGTGAGCGAGTCCGCGAGCCAGCGCAGGTGCGCCTCGTCGGTGCCGTCGGTGTACTCGTCGAGGTTGCGCAGCCGCCCCACCGGGAGGAGCGCCGTGATGCGGCCCTGCTCGCCGGCGTGCAGGAGATCGTCGTCGAGCGCCTGGAGCTGCGCCTGGAGCTCCTGCACGCGGCGATCACGCGCGCGGATCTCGGTGGCGAGCTCGAGCCTCGCGAGCTCGTAGCTCACGTACGCGTCGAACGCGTTGCGCACCGAGTCGGGCACGTCCGCGAGCGACACCCCGGCGCTCACCTCGAGCTCGTGGATCGCGGCCTCGCGGTACGCGGAGAGCTGCGTCGAGAGCACCGAGCCCTGCTCGACGATCAGCGCGCGATCACCGCGGATCGACTCGAGCACGCCCGCCATCGCGTCCACGACCTGCTGCGCGACGCCGGTCTCCGACTGCAGCACGCGCAGCTCGAGCGAGACGACGTTCGAGTCGCCCGGCGGCGCGAGCGTGCCGCACGAGCTCGTCCAGCCGTCGTTGACGACGAAGTAGAGATCCGCCGCGTCGGGCACGAAGAACGAGCTCGCGCCGCTGCGCAGCAGGTGGATGTCGCGGATGTCCGACGCCATCGTCGAGCCGGGCGCCATCTCGATCACCACGAGCGCGCCCGCGGGCAGCATCGGGAACGGCGTGTCGCGGAGGCGCAGCCCCGCGCTGAAGCGCGCGCTGGTCGAGGTCTCCGCGCTCGTCGTCGTCGCGACCGGGCTGACGTACTCGCCCGTCAGCCACGAGACGATCCCGGCCGCGGCGCTGCACAGCGTGCCTGCCGCCTGTCCGCGGTTGCGCTCGTTCGTCCCCGCGCTGATCCCGCCGCCGGCCGCGACGCTCGCGATCTGACACGCCGGCCCGAGCAGCCCGAGGTCCTCCTGCGTCGACTCGCCGATGCGGCGCACCTCGGCGGACGATCCGCTCACGTCGATCGTGAAGCCCTCGGGTCCGATCGTCGTGCCGGGCGCGACGGGCGGCACGATCACGCCGTCGTCGCCGTCGTGGCTCGGGATCGCGACCTGGAAGCTGCGGAGCGCGCAGAGCGGCGAGTACTCGCCCGCCGCGTGCACCGCGATCATGCGCGGGCCCGTCACCGAGAGCGTCGCGATCCGATCGGGATCGGGCTCACCGCCGTTCGCCGGGTCGATCTCGATCCCGCGCGCGATGGAGTCGACGATGTTCATGCCGCGGCGCAGCGGGAACGCGCGCGCACCGTGGAACCCGCGCACCTCGTAGTGCCGCGTGCCGCCCTCCTGCACGAACGCACCGTCGTCGAGCGTCGCGTCGAGATCGCCCATGAGGTCGACGCCGTTCTCGGGGTCGTACGTCTCGGCGTAGCGCCGCTCGTACTCCTGCAGCGTCATGCGGAGCGCCGCGTGATCGGCGTTGGTGCGCTCGAGCTCGCGCACCAGCTCCTCGCGGTGCTCGATCACCTCGTCGAGCGCGCGCGCTCCGCCGAGCATCGCGAGCAGATCGGACACCACCGCGCGCCGATCCTGCTCGTAGTCGACGATCGCGGCCTCGAGCTGCGAGACGAGCGCCCCGGCGGACTCGATGATCGCGGCGCGTCCATCGGCGCTCACGATGGTGCGCAGCCGCCGGTCGGTGCGCGTCGGATCGACGAGCCCGGTCGCCGCGTACGAGCCCGCGCGCGCGTTGCCGCGCGTGATCACGCTCGCGAGCGCGCGCGCGCCCGGCGTCAGCTGCTCGGTCGGCACGTGCGCGAGATCGACGCGCTCGCTGGCCGGCACCGCGCTCTGCTGCGAGGCCGCCGCGACGTCCTCCGCGAGCGCGACGCGACGACGCGCGATGCGCTCCCACACGCTCTGCCACGACTCGGGCTGCGTGCTCGTGCTCGCATCGGCGAGATCGGGGCCGACCTCGGTCACGAGCGCCTGGAGCTCGGCCGCGTCGTCGACGCTCCCGAGGAGCGCCCAAGTCTGCGCCCAGCGCGGCTCTTCGGACCAGTCGACGCCCGACGCGCGCGCGCCGCCGCACGCCGTGAGCCGGCACGCGAGCTGGTTGTACGGCGAGAGCGAGTCGACGCGATCGAGCGACCCGCGCAGCGCGTCCGCCGTGATCGCGAGCAGCGCCTCGCCGCGCAGCGCGTGCCCCGTGACCGCGAGCTCGGGGAGGATCGTGCCGCTCGGCCCGGTGATCGCGGGGATGCTCGTCTCCTGGAACGCGGCGAGCAGCACGTTGCGATCGAGGCGATCGGCGCGCTCGGTCGTCGTGGTGAGCGCGGCCGCGAGATCGGTGGTCACGTCGGGCGCGGTCTGTCCGTCGGGCACGCAGTCGCCGTCGAGGTCGCTGCTGGGCGCGAGCGCCGGACAGAGCGCGCCGACCACGCGACGCGCGGCGCGGGCACGGCGCCACATCGCGCCGACGAGCCGGTCGAGGTGCGATGCGGTCCACGCGGGCGCGTCCTCGTCGGCCGCGCGCGCCTCGCTCGCGCGCGCGAGCTCGTACCAGCGGCCGATGCCGTGGAGCTGACGCGCGAGCTCGGGCAGCGTGCGGTACGTGCCGGTCACGCCCGACGGCGCGGTGACGTCGACCGTCGCGAGCGCGCTCGGCCGCTCGGTGATCGCGTCGAGGCCACGCTCGATCATCCGGAACGCCGCGACCCGCGCGCGCGCCTCGATCTCCGGCGTGCTGCACGACGGATTCGCCGCGAGGTGCTCGAGGGTCGCGAGGCACTCGGGCGCGAGCACCCACGCCACGGCGCCGCGCGCGCGCGGCGCGTACCCGTCGGCGTCCTGCGCGACGCGCTCGCACATCGCGAGGCGCGCCCCGAGGAATGCGCGCGACGCGGTCGAGCACGCGGCGCCGAACGTGATCGGCTGCGCGCCGGGCTCGCACGAGAGCGGCTGCGCGCTCTCCTCGGGCGCGTACGCGGCGATCGCGTCCGCGCGCTCGATCGCCACGATCTCGTCGGCGTGGAGCTCGAGCATGGTGCGCACCCGCGCCGCGACCCGCGCGCGGTCCGCGGTGGAGAGCAGCGCGCGTCGCGACCACGAGTCGCGCAGGCGCGCCCAGCGCGTCGCGACGGTCGTCCGATCCTCGGCGGTCACGCAGCTGGGCGTCGTCGACGAGCCCGGCGCCGGCGCGGCGCCACCGGGCGGCTGGTAGAGGTAGGGCTCCTCGGTGCCGCAGGTCGCGTGGCGGCACGTCGCGCAGCCACAGACGTTCACGTCCGCGCGCGTGTTGGGATACGGGACGTTGGAGATCGTCACGTCGCAGCGCCGTTGCGTCGTCGACACCGAGATCGACTGCGCGGTCGCGGTGATCGCGGACACGGCCTGCGCCGGCGCGCCGCGCGACGAGGCCTCGCTGCGCGCGAGGTTCGTCTCGTACGACGAGCTGCAGCTGGGCTCCCACCAGCAGATCCGGCGGCGTCGATAGCAGCCGCCGTTCGGGTTCTCCTGGATGCACTCCCACTCGCAGCGCTCGCTCTGTGTGAAGCGCTTGGTGCGGCTCGTGACGTAGTGGCCGAACGCCCAGTTGCTGCAGCTCCGCGCGGCCTCGCAGTAGCCGCCGTTGCACGCGGCGTTCGGCGGGGTGGTGCAGACGCGATGGCGCTGGTACTCGCGCGAGCCGCTGCACGCGCCGCCGAGGCTCGAGTCGTCGCACGCGGCGACCTCGGGGTCGTCGAACTCGTCGCCGAGCAGGAACGACGCGGCGCCGCCATCGTCGACGCCGCCGTCGCCCGAGAGCGACGCGGCGGGCACGACGCCGGGCTCGATCGACGTCGAGCATGCGCTCGCGACCAGCGCGAGCGCGACGAGGGCGAAGCGCGATCGACGAGCGCGTGGAACGCCGGCGAAGCGCGGGTCTGGATCGCAGGTCCGGGCGAAGCGTGTGGTGGGCATCGAGGTCTCCGCCCGCGCCCCTCAGCAACCGGTGTACCTCCGCAATTTCCATGAAGAAATCGCCGCGCGCGCGGGCCGCACGCGAAGCGCACGCGCGCGCGCGCAAACCGTCCGTGCGAGCGACAAAAGTGCGGCGTGGGAGTCGCGCGGCGGCAGCGCGCGGAACGTGCACGTCGCACGAGAACGCGTGCGGGCCGGCGGCTCGGGCTCGGCCCGCCTCACCGCGCACCGGGGCGAGCCGCGCTTCGTCTCAGAGGATCTGCTCGCTCGTCGTGAAGTGATCCCTCACCCACGTGCGCAGCTTCGGCATCCCGAAGCGATCGAGCAGCGGCAGGAACGCGCGCTCGACGCGATCCTCGCGCGTGATCGTCTCGAAGCTGCGCACGCCGACGTCGTGCGCCGCGAGCACGAACGGCATCACCTCGGTGCGCCCTTCGTCGAACGCCTCGAACAGCATCGTCGCCTTCAGGTACGCGGCGGACACGTCGGCGAAGCCCGGGCGCACGCCGCGGATGTGACGGCTGAACGGCTCCGCGATCACGCGCCGATCCGGCAGGTCGCGCAGCCCGTACTGCTCGAGCTGCACCTTGAAGAACGCGCTCGCGCTCACGCCCGGCAGGTCGCGCTTCCGGCGCTCGGCCTCGTAGCCCTCGGCGACCACCACGAGCGCGTGCTCCGCCTTCGAGAGCCCCTCCGCGATCTCGCGCAGCACCTCGTCGGGGAACGAGAAGAACGGCAGCACGATCAGGTGCGCGCGCGCCGCGACGCCGCAGTTCAGCGCGTGACGCCCCGAGCGGTTGCCCATCATCTCGAGCAAGTAGATCCGCTTGTGCGTGTAGCTGTCCTCGTAGAGGCCGCGCGCGATCTCCGCGCCCGCCTCGACGCCGGTGAGGAACCCGATCGCCCGATCGCCGCCGACGTCGTTGTCGATCGACACGTTCACGAACGCCGTCGGCGGGCGCTCGTCGCCGAACGACTGGAGCCACGCCTTGCAGCCCTCGAACGTGCCGTTGCCGCCGACGCACACGAGGTGCGTGAAGCCCTGCGCGCGGAACGTCTGCGCCGCGAGGTCGCGCGTCGCGCGATCGTGGAACCCGAGGTAGCGCTCCGAGCGGAAGTCGCTGCCCGCGTCCTGCACGCGTCGCCCCATCGAGCGCGCCGGGATGTTCTGCGCGAGCAGCTCGTAGCGCTCGCGCCGCGACACCACCATGCGCTCGAAGCGCAGCTCGTGGGTCGCGTCGTTCGTGAGCGAGCGGAACCCCTCGGTCGCCGCCCACACCTCGAAGCCGCGCCGCGTTCCTTCTTCGGTCAGCGCGACCGCGACCGACGAGTATCCGGGCGCGTTGCCGCCGTCGAACACGCAGAGCAGGCGACGCTCGCCGCGCGGAACGCGCGACGGGCGGAGGAAGGGATTGGTCGGCTCGGTCATCGCACCGGATCGGTAGCGTCGAACCGGGTGTCACCGCAAGCCTGAGTGTCGCTCCCGTGGCGCATCGCCGCACCGACGCCCGTGGTACATCGCGGGCCATGAAGAGCCGACGCACCCTGGTCCTCACGCGCCGCGAGGTGGAATCGGTCGCGACGATGCCGATGGCCGTGAGCGCCGTCGAAGAGGCGTTCGCCGCGCACGGTCGCGGCGAGGCGCGAATGCCGCCGAAGGTCTACCTCGACCTGCCCGAGCACGACGGCGACTTCCGCGCGATGCCCTCCGCGCTCGCGCACGTCGCCGGCGTGAAGTGGGTCAACAGCCACCCCCAGAACCCCGCGCGCCACGGCCTGCCCTCGGTGATGGGCGTGTACGTGCTCTCCGATCCCGAGACCGCGCTCCCGCTCGCGATCCTCGACGCGACGTGGCTCACCGCGCTGCGCACCGGCGCCGCCGCGGCGGTCGCGTCGAAGCACCTCGCGTCGGGCGCGCCGCGCACCGTCGGCTTCGTCGGCTCGGGCGTGCAGGCGCGCACGATGCTCGCGGCGCATCGTGTGGTGTTCGGCGAGTCGTTCGAGCCGCTCTTCTCGGATCGTGTGCCCGCGCTCGCCGAGGGCCTCGCGCGCGAGCTCGGCGGCCGGGCGGTGAGCGTCGAAGAGGCGTGCCGCGCCGACGTCGTGAACACCTCGACGCCCTCGCGCACGCCGGTCGTCAAGCGCGCGTGGCTCGCCGCGAGCGCGCACGTGAACGCGATGGGCGCCGACGGCCCCGGCAAGCAGGAGCTCGATCCCGACATCCTCGACGCCGCGCAGGTCGTGATCGACGAGCCCCACCAGGCCGAGCACTCGGGCGAGATCAACGTGGCGATCCACGACGGGCGCTACGCGCTCTCGAAGGTCGCGGGCACGCTCGGCGAGGTGATCGTCGGCGCGGCGACGATCGATCGCGGCGCGCTCACCGTGTTCGACTCGACGGGCCTCGCCATCCAGGACGTCGCGCTCGCGTGGCGCATCGTCGAGGCGGCGCGCGCGAAGAGCGTCGGCGTCGAGCTCGATCTCGTCGGCGTGGGGTGAGACGTGTCCAGATCGGCTCGCGCGCTCAGCGCGCGACGTCGAGCCAGCTCGTCGCGCGCGTCGCGCCGATCGCGTCGAGCGCGCGCGCGTAGTCGACGATCCCGCCGAGCTCGTGCGTCGGCTGCGAGATCGGCGGGCCCGGGGGCCAGTCCGCGGGCGGGCGGTGGATCGCGCCCATCGTGAGCCGCATCGTGATCGCGGGTCCGTCGTCGCCGCGCACCTCGACCCAGAGCACGGGGAGCACGGTCGACGAGACCGGCTCGTGGAACCAGCCGACGCGATACCGCAGGGGCGCCCGCACCTCGCGCTCGCCGGCGATCCGCACGAACGCGCCCGCGCGATCGCGCCCCACCTGCACCACGCTGCGCAGCCGGCCGCGCGCGAGCCACGCGAGGAACGCGCACGCGAGCGCGAGCACGCCCGAGAGCGCGAGCACCTCGGGCAACATCGCGCGCACGTTCGCGTCGAAGACGCCGAGCACGAACGCGAGCGCGAAGAACATCGCGAGCGCGCCGGGGACCGCGTAGGTCCACTCGCCTCGCTTCCGGATCGCAGCACGCTCGAACGTCACGTCCGCCATTCGCTCACCAGAGGAAGTCGGGGCCGAGCTGGAGCACGCGCGCGCGCCCCGGGAACGCGCAGCCGCTCGCGCCGCGCGCGACCTCGTCGCCGTGCGGGTCGCGGATCGCGAGCTCGAGCTCGGCTCCGTCGCACATCTCCCACGGCGTGACGTGATCGCCGCCCGGCTCGGTGCCGCACGCGCCGCGCGTCACGGTGCTCAGCGCGAGCGAGCGCGACGTGCCGGGCGGCAGCGTGATCGCGCCTTCGGGCTCGATGCGCAGGCGCGGCCCGGGATCGCGGTGCGGGTGATCGGCGCGCGCGTCGACCTCGAGGACGCGCGGCGCGTCGCCGAGGTTGCGCAGCTCGATGCGCCCCGGCTCGCACGCGATCACGATCTGCCGCAGCTCGCGCTCGATGCGCGCCGCGTCGTGCTCGGCGCGCGCGCGGAGCGCGCCGTTCGCGAGCAGCCCGAGGCCGAGCACGAACGTCACCGGCCCGTTGAGCCAGAGCCAGACGCCGCGCGCGTCGAAGAGCGGCAGGTAGTGCCCGGCGGCGCGCGCGCCCTCGCGCGTCAGGAGGTGACGCCGCCGGATGGGCCACACGAACGCGCCGATCGCGATCGCGAGGACGCCGAAGCCCAGCGTCAGGACGGTCTCGTCGCGCACGGTGCGAGGATACGATCACCGCGCGCGCGCCCCTCCTCGGCGTCGCGCGGGCATTCGACGATCCCCACCCTCGCGCGCTCGATCCCCACGCCGGGCGCGTCGATCCCCGCTCGCGAGGGCTCGATCCCCAGCGACGGTGATTCGATCCCCGGCGACGAAATTCCGATCCCCGGCGACGAAATTCCGATCCCCGCCCGCGAGCACTCGATCCCCGGCGGCGATCACGAAGCGCCCGCGCGTCGCGCCCGCGATACCCGCCAAATCCAGCGCGATCCCCACTTCGCACGACGCGATCCCCGCCGGGGATCGTCTCGGGCGACCCGGGGAGGCGCGCTCGCCATCGAGGGACCGAATCGTCGCGCCGAGGATCGAAAAACGCCGACCGCGGATCGAAATCGTCCCAGCGAGGGATCGAATTTCCGCAGCGAGGGAGTGCGACGCCGGACCGAGGGATCGCGATCGCCGCACCGAGGAGCACGATCGCGGCACCGAGGGATCGCCGCGCCGCGCCGAGGAGCGGCCCCGCGCGGCGCGGGGAAGTACCATCGCGCGCGATGCAGCCATTCGAGTCGGACGTCATCGTCGTCGGCGCGGGCTTCGCCGGGCTCTCCGCGGCGCGTCGTCTCTGCGCCGCGGGGCGTCGCGTCGCGGTGCTCGAGGCGCGCGATCGCGTCGGCGGTCGCGTCTACACCGAGACCCACCACGGCACCGCGATCGATCTCGGCGGGCAGTGGCTCGGGCCGACGCAGGATCGCGCGCTCGCGCTCGCGAAGGAGCTCGGCCTCGCGACCCATCGCCAGCACGTCGAGGGCCACAACGTGCTGCACTTCGGCGGCAAACGACGGCTCTTCCGCGGCACCGTCCCGCGCGTCGACGCGGCGTCGCTCGCCGCGGTCGGATGGGTGTGGTTCCGCCTCGATCAGCTCGCGAAGGAAGTGCCGCTCGACGCGCCCTGGGAGGCGAAACAAGCGAGCGAGTGGGACGCGACGACGCTCGACACGTTCCTCCGCACCCACGCGCCGACCGAGGGCGCGCGCAAGCTGCTGCGCTACGCGATGGAGACCGTGTTCGCGGCGGATCCCGCGGACCTGTCGCTGCTGCACGTGCTCTTCTACATCCGCTCGGGCGGTGGGCTCGATCGGCTGCTCTCGAGCGAGAACGGCGCGCAGCAGGATCGCGTGGTGGGTGGCATGCAGCGCCTCGCGGAGGCGCTCGCCGCGAAGCTGCCCGAGGGCACGCTGCGCCTGTCGACGCCGGTGCGCGCGATCGAGCACGACCGCGACGGTGTCGTGGTGCGCAGCGACGACGCGGCGTTCTCGGGCTCGCGCGTGATCGTGGCGCTGCCGCCGATGCTCGCGGGGCGACTGCGGTATGCGCCAGCGATGCCGAGCGCGCGTGATCAGCTGACGCAGCGCGTGCCCCAGGGCGCGGTGATCAAGTGCATCGCGATCTACGAGCGCGCGTGGTGGCGCGAGGAAGGTCTGTCGGGCCACGCGATCACCGATCTCGCGCCCGCGCACGTGCAGTTCGACGCGTCGGCGCCCGAGGGCACGCCGGGCGTGCTGCTCGGGTTCATCGAGGGCGCAGCGGCGCGCGAGTGGAGCGATCGACCGCGCGGCGAGCGACGCGACGCGGTGCTCGCGTGTTTCGCGCGCTGCTTCGGAGTGCGCGCGGGGCTGCCCGTGCACTACGTCGACAAGAGCTGGACCGAGGACGAGTGGAGCCGCGGGTGTTACGCGGGGTACTTCCCGCCCGGCGTGTGGACGAGCTCGGGCAAGGCGCTGCGCGCGCCGATCGGACGGGTGCACTGGGCGGGCACCGAGACCGCGACGGTGTGGAACGGGTACATCGAAGGCGCGATTCGATCGGGCGAGCGGGCGGCGGAGGAAGTTCTCCGCAGCGAGCGGTGAGAGCGAGCGCGCGTTGAACGCACCGTCGAGGTGCGGGCACGCAGGCGAGGAGGCTTCATGCGCTCGCACTCGCCAGCTCGCTCTTCCTTCGTCCTCGGTGTCTTCACGTCGCTCGGTCTCGTCGTCGGATGCACCTCGGAGACGCCCACGTTCGACACCGCGACGGTGTCTCGCTTCGAGTCCGCGCTGGCCTCGACGCAAACGTCCGAGGGCTCCGCCGGCACGCTCATGCTCGTCGAGGACGGCGCGGGACGGCGCTGGGTCGGAGCCACCGGCGCGGCCGACCTGGAGGCCGACACGCCGGCGACCGAAGACACGCTCTTCCGCTCGGCGAGCATCGCGAAGACGTTCACGGGCGCGCTCGTGCTGTCGCTCCACGAAGAGGGCCTCCTCTCGATCGACGACCCGATCTCCACGTACGTGCCGAGGGTGCCGCGCGGCGACGAGATCACGCTGCGGATGCTGCTCCAGCACACCTCGGGGATCGTCAGCTACACGCGGACGCCGCCCTATCAAGAGGCGCTCGCGTCGGACCGGACGCGCACGTTCACGGCCGACGAGCTGATCGACATGGCGATCGCGGAGCCCGCGGACTTCCCGCCCGGCGCGGCGTGGAACTACTCGAACACCGGCTACATCCTGCTCGGCGTCGCGGTGGAGTCCGTCGTCGGCCGGTCGATCGCCGACGAGTGCACGGCGCGGTTCTTCGTGCCCCTCGGCATGACCGACACGCGCGCGCTCTCGAGCGGGACGCCCGACGCGCTCTGGAGCAGCTACGTGCCCGGCGGCGCGGCCGGGCCCGCGGCCGTCGTGACGCCGACGAGCTACGCCGCCGACGGCGGCTACGTCACGTCGCTCCACGACATGGCGATCTGGGCGCGTGAATTCCTCGGCGGGCGCCTCCATCGCCGCGAGACGCTCGCGCTCGCCGACGTGCCGGCGGGCGGCGCCGTGCTCGAGGGCGTCGCGCAGGCCTATGGCTACGAGACGGGCGGATACGGGATGGGATACGTGGTCGCGCTCGATCCTGCGCTCGGCGACGTCCGCCTGGGCGCTGGGAACACCGACGGTGCACGCACGTTCGTCGGCTATTCGACCGACGCCGACGTCGGCTTCGTCGTCGCCGTCAACGTCGGCGAGGGCGCGGCGCCGCTCGTCGAGA
Organism: Sandaracinus amylolyticus; assembly: GCF_000737325.1. NCBI lineage: Bacteria > Pseudomonadati > Myxococcota > Polyangiales > Sandaracinaceae > Sandaracinus > Sandaracinus amylolyticus. The sequence continues at coordinate 1,741,732 of NZ_CP011125.1, read as the reverse complement.
CGCTCTCGGCCGCGCGCCCGCTGCTCGCGGCGGTGCGAGAGACGTTCGGCTCGCGCTGATCGGCCGGCGGCGGTGCGTGCTCAGAACTCGATCGTCACGCGGACCGCGGTCGGCCCGAGCGCGAGACCGACGCGGCGCTCGAGCGTGCGGCGACGCTCCTCGAGATCGTCGCGGTGGGTGTCGCTCCGGCGCTCGAGGTAGCCCGCGCGGCGATCCGCGAAGCTCGCGCCCGAGAGCAGCACCGCGCTCACCAGCGCGGTCGCGAGGCCGCCGATGATCCACTCCGGCGCGTCGTAACAGCCGAGGTCCGCCTCGGCGACACACGCGCTCTGCAGCGCCGCGATCACCAGCGTCGACACCGACGCGACCGCGAGCCCGACGCCGCCCACGTAGAGCGCGACCGCGAGCAAGCGCTCCTGGCCCGCGGCGTCCATCTCGCGCTGGAGCGCGAGCTCGTCGATCTGCAGGCTCGCGAGCTGGCGCGCCGCGCTGCGCTGCTCGGCGCTCGGGGTGACCGGCGAGTCGAGCGCGCTCGCAGGCGCGCTCGGCACCTCGTTGGCGGCCGGCGCCTCGTCCGGTCGGGCGCTCGGCGCCTCGCTGGATGGTGCGCCCAGCGCCTCCGCAGGATCCTGCGCGCGCGCGACCCCGGAGCACGCGAGCCCGAAGACCAACACACATCCCGCGAGCGCGAGTCTCGTCACCGACCTGGGGTCGACCGTGCTGCGCGGGTTTTCCAATCGACCTGACCGCCTCACGTGCGCATCTCGCCCCGTCGCGCGCGCAGACAAGCCGCTCGCGCGTCGGATCGCCCCACTCTACGACGAGCGCGGGTCACGTGCCGGACGCGCGCTGCGACGAGACGACGTCCTTCACCAGCTCCCCGTCCTTCATGATGACGAGCAGCTTCGAGCTCGGGTCCGCGAAGACGCCGAGGTCCGCGAGCGGATCGCCGTCGACCAGGAGCAGGTCCGCGAGCGCGCCCTCTTCCACGACGCCGAGCCGACCCGGGTACGGGTTGCGCTCTCCCGAAAGCGCGAGCAGCTGCGCGTTGTCGTACGTCGCGAGCCGGAGCGCCTGCGCCGTCGTGAACCAGCGCGTGAGCTTCGCGAGCTGCGCGCCCTGACGATCCGCGAGCCTCGCGTCGAAGAGCACGTCGGTGCCCCACGCGAGCTTCACGCCGTGCTTCTTCGCGAGCAAGTACGCCTGGTCGGTCCCGGAGAACACGCGTCGCGCCTTCGCGCGCCCTTCGGGCGTCGGCAGCGGATGCGCGTCCTCGTCGTCGAGGAAGGTCTGCATCGACCACCAGACGCCGCGGGCCGCCATCATCGCGGCGGTCTCGTCGTCGACGAGGTGGCCGTGCTCGATGCACCGCACGCCGGCGCGGATCGACTGCTGCACCGCGCGCGGCGTGTACGCGTGCACCATCACGTAGGTGCCCCAGTTCTCCGCGCACTCGACGGCCGCGCGCATCTCGTCCTCGGTGTACTGCGTGACGTCGATCGGGTCGTGCGGCGACGAGACCCCGCCGCCCGCCATCACCTTGATCTGCGACGCGCCGAGCATCAGCTGCTCGCGCGACGCGCGCAGCACCTCGGCGACTCCGTCCGCGAGCGCCGCGGCGCCGAGCCGCTCCGCGTACGAGAGGTGCGCGCAGCAGTCGCGGGGCACCTCGTGGCGCGCGCGGAAGTCTCCGTGGCCCGAGGTCTGCGAGATGAACGCGCCGCTCGGATAGATGCGTGGGCCGGCGCACACGCCGGTGTCGATCGCGCGCTTGAGCCCGAACGCCGGGCCGCCCGCGTCGCGCACGGTGGTGAACCCGCGCATCAGCGTGCGCTCCGCCTCGCGCGCCGCGACGATGTGGATGAACCCCGGATCGGCGGTCATCAGCACTTCGGGCGAGAGCGTCGCGAACGTCGCGTGCCAGTGCGCGTCGACGAGGCCGGGCGTCAGCGTCTTGCCGCGGCCGTCGATCACCTTCGTGTCGCCGGCGCCGGCGATCGGCGACGTGGAGATCGCGTCGATGACGTGGCCGCGCACCAGCACGTGCGAAGGCGCGGAGAGCGCGGTCGATCTCCCGTCGAAGACGCGAACGTTCGAGAAGAGCGTTGCCCTCGGCTCGGAGCTCAAGACGAGGCCTCCACGTCGCGCTGACGAAGCGTCGCGCAGACGAGGCGCTAGCTAGCCCCGGCGCGGCCGTGCGCCGACCCGCGATGCGGGGAGCACGCGCCGCGGGACCACCGCCGCGGAGCCAGCGCCGCGGAGCCAGCGCGTCAGGCGACGACCGCGAGCGCGCGGCGCGGGCGCGCCGCCGGCAGCGCCTCGAACGCGCGCTTCCAGTCCGCGAAGCGCCCGCCCGCGTGCACGGCGTCCATCACCGCGCGACCCTCGGCGCGACCGCCCTGCGCGAGCACCCACTCGATCCACGCCCAGCGCGCGCTGGTCGCGCGCACGTCGACGCGACCCTTCGTGCCGCGGCGCAGCTGCTCGAGGCGCTCCTCGACCGGCTTGATCCCCGCGAAGGGCAGCCCGTCCATCGGCGTGTTGCGCTTGCTGACGAAGGGCGCGATCCCGAGCGAGAGCGGCGCGATCTTCGAGAGCTCGGTCGCGAAGACGATCAGCTCGTCGATGTCCTGCGCTTCCTCGCCGGGCAGGCCGACCATCATGTAGAGCTTGAGCCGCTCGAGCCCGTGGGCGCGCGTGAGCTCCGCCGCGCGCAGCAGGTGTCGCTCCTGCGCCTTGCGCTGCACCTGGTCGCGAAGACGCTGGCTCGCGCCGTCGCTCGCGGTGGTCAGCGTGCGATAGCCCGCGCTCTTCAGCGCGGCGACGAAGCGATCGTTGAGGCGATCGGGGCGCAGCGACGAGAGCCCGACCTGGCGGCCCTGCCCTGCGAGCGTCTCGACGATGTCCGCGATCTTCGGGTGATCGCTGACCGCCGCGCCGACGAGACCGACGCGCCGCGCGTCGGCGGGGACGAGCCCGAGGATCTTCTCCATCGGCACGATGCGCATGCCGCCGTTCGTGCTGCGGCGCATCACGCAGTACGCGCAGCCGCGCGAGCAGCCGCGCTCGGCCTCCATCAAGAACATGTCGCGCAGCTCGGTGTTCGGCGTGCGGATCGCGGCGTACGCGGGGAGCTTCTCGAGGTCCGCCTTCGCGACGTGCGGCATCTCGTCGCCGTGGATCGAGGGCACGAAGCACGAGTCGATCTCGCGCGCGAGCGCGGCGAGGATCTCGTGCTTCGATCCGCCCGCGCCGAAGATCACGTCGAGCGCCTGGTGGATCGTCTCGTCGCACTCGCCCATCAGGATCGCGTCGGCGTACGGCGCGAGCGGCAGCGGGTTCGAGAACGTGAGCGGCCCGCCGCACAGCACGATCGGATGACGCGGACCGCGCTCCTCGGCGAGCGGCGGCATCCCCGCGAGCTCGAGGCACTGCACGACCCCGGCGAGCTCGATCTCGTACGCGACGCTCATCGCGACGACCGGGAAGTCGGAGACCGGGCGCTCGTTCTCGTAGGTGAGCAGCGGCAGGCGCGCGCGCTGCCACGCGCTCACGTCGTCGGGGAGGAACGCGCGCTCCGCGGACCGGCCGCTCGCGTGGATCTCGCGGTAGATCTGCTGGAACCCCAGCGAGCTCATGCCGGTGTGGTAGGGGCTCGGGTACACCAGCGCGACGCGCTCGGCGGCGTGGCTCGAGAGCGTGCCGATCTCCGCGGCGAGCCGCTCTCGGATCACCGCGCGCAGCGAGCTCGCGTGGGAGGACTGCTTCATGCGCGAGCGCCGAGTATGGGACGGGGCCCCGCCGAGCGGTAGCTCGGGCCCGTGATCTGGTTCAGAGCCGGAGCCAGAGCGCGAAGGTCATCGTCGTGTTGGGGAGCGCGTAGGCGAAGTACCGCACGTTCTGGTCGCCGTCGTAGCGGTGCAGCGCGAGCTGGACGACCACCGCCGAGAGGTCGAGCCGGACGTCGATCGTCGAGCGCAGCATGACGCCGGGCTGCTCGATCCACACGAACGCGCGCTGCTCGAGGCCGAGCACGAGACGCACCCCCGCGGGGTCCCCGAGGCTCAGCGCGACGCGCCCCGAGGGCTCGAGCCATGACGCGCCCGGCAGCGTGCCGGCGCGACCTCCGACGTCGCCCTCGGCCTCGATCCACGCCCACGGCGCGAGCGTCGAGCTCGTCCATCCCCCCGCGCTCGCGTCCGCCGCCACACCGACGCGGATGCCCTGCCCATCGGGGTGGTATTCGTAGAGCCACACGCCGGTGTCGAGGTCGTAGCGGCTGAACTCGTGCCACCAGCGCTGCTGTCCGGTCGCGCCGATCGCCACGACCTCCTCGCGGTTCGAGACCTCCACGGCGAGGCCCCAGCGGATGCGCCACGGCCCGAGGCCGCGCCGGATCCCGCCGCCGAGCCGCAGTCGGCTGAGCTCGTGGAAGTGGATCGGCAGCGTGGCCTCGTGCATCGGAGGCAGGCCGCTGATCGAGCGCGTGAAGAGCGCGCTCGTGAGGTCGAGCTCGAGGACGCCGCGATCCGCGATGTCGTAGGACATGCCGATCGACGACGCGTGGGTCCGCCCGAGATCGTTCCCGTCGAGCTCCGGCCCCGCCATGCGCGCGTAGGTCCCGAAGAGCAGGTTGTCGTTCTCGATCGCGAGCCTCAGCTCGAAGGGGCCGTCGCGTGGGACCGGTGGATCCGCGTGCGCGACCGACACGATCGCGAGCCACGTCATCGAGACGATGGCTGCGCGCCACGACGAGGCGCTCGCGCACGTCCGCGCGCAGGCCTCGCGCAGCGCGTGCGAGCACGCGCGCATGCTGCCGCTCCCACGACGCGTCGCCCCGCGCGCCCTGCCCGAGCGCGCGTGCGGTCGTCTCGCGCACCTCGGTGCGCTCTCGGCAGCTACGTGGGATCACGCCGAGAGCCCACAAGAACGCAGGCGTGGACGAGAATTCGGGACGCGGCTGGAGTGCTCGCGAAGCAGCCGGCGGACGGGAGCGCCCGTCTCGGGCGCGGACGGGCGCTGGCGGCGCAGCGAGCCGTTGAGATCGGGCCTCAGGGGCGCAGCCGCTCGACGAGCGGACGACCGGTCGCGCGCTCCTCGCCGCGCAGCTCGATCTCGCGGACCTGCATCGGTCCGTCGAGGTGCACGAACACGTGATCGAGCACCGCCTCCCGACCGTCGATGTCCGCGTGCACCGCGCCCACGCAGCGGTCGCCGGCGAGCTGCACGAGCGCGAGCAGGCGTCGCTGCGGGAACGCCTGCAGGCGCAGCTCGATCCAGCTCCCGTTGGGCTCGCTGACGCGCACGGACTGGTGCGCGATGCCATAGCCGCGATGATCGAGCATCGAGAGATCGGCGAGCGGCTCCTGCCCGGGCTCGAAGCGACGCCAGTACGCGTAGATCGGCGCGCGCGACGCGGGCGAGCACTGCTCGTCGAGCCTCACGCCGTAGTCGACGCGGTTCCGGTCGTCCGACTTCGCGATGTAGAAGAGCGTCGGGAGGTCGAACGCCCCGATGCGCGGATCGGCGCGCGCCATCGACACGATCACGAGCAGCGCGAGCGCGACGAGCAGGGATGCGCGAGGAGCGGTCACGGCGATGCCTCCGCCGCTCCCATCTACGCACCGTTCACTGGATCGCGCTGAAGATCCGATCCCAGCGAATGTGGGTCTCGTTCGACCAGTAGATCGCGAGCGCGCGGCCCTTCACGCGCGAGATCGGGATCATGCCGACGCGCGGGTTGCGGCTGTCGTTGCTGCGATCGCGGTGATCACCGAGCACGAAGATGTGGCCCGGTGGCACGACGACCGGGGACATGCTCTCGGGCACGCTCAGCATCGAGTGGCTGGTGCGCCACAGCTCGCCGTTCGTGCCCTCCTCGATCCACTCGCAGTCGGTCGGATCTTCGCTGCTCTCTTCCTCGAGGCAGGGCCCGAGCACGCGGCGATGGATGGGCTCGCCGTTGCGCCACACGACGTCCTCGCGGATCTCGATGCGATCGCCGGGCACGCCGATCACGCGCTTGACGATGTCGATGTCGTCGTACGGGCTCTTCACGATCACGACGTCGCCGGGGTTCGGCATGCCCCAGCTCACGACGGCGTCGCTCGTGAACGGCAGGAACAGCCCGTAGGGGAACTTCGCCACGACGACGCGATCGCCGTTGAGCAGCGTGGGCTCCATCGAGGGCCCGTCGATCTCGAACGCCTCGAAGAGGACGATGCGGATGAAGAACGCGAGCAGCACCGCGCCGCCGATCGTCTTCATGTTCGACTTCGTGCGGCGCCAGCGCTCCTCGTCGCTCTCGCGGATGGCCGCGGCCGCCTTCGCGGTGGCCTCGGCGGTGGGGTCGCGCGGGACGCCGATCTCGCCGAGCTCGTTTCGCAGGTCCGCGGGCTTCGTCGGCTTCGTGGGGTCCTCGCTCATCCGTGCACCGTGGGCCCGAGCGGGAGCGAGGTGGCGAGGCGTGCCTCGCGCTCGGCCAGGGTGCGAAGGCGCGCGCGCGCGTCGGACTCGCCGAAGCGCTGCTCCGCGAGGCGCGCGAAGAGCCGGTAGTGCGTCGCCTCGGACGCCATGAGGTCGCGGTAGAAGAGGCGCATCGTGCCGTCGCCGAGGCCCTCCGCGAGCAGCTTGAAGCGCTCGCACGAGCGCGCCTCGATCAGCGCGGAGATGAGCAGTCGATCGAGGAGCGCGGGGACCTCGTCGGCGTCCTCGCGCGCGACCTTGCGCAGCGCGACGACGTAGCCGTCGGTCGCGGGCATGCCGAGCGTGCGGCCGCGCGCGCGGAGCTTCTCCTCGACCTCGCGGAAGTGCTCGGTCTCCTCGTGCGCGAGCGCGACGAGCGGCGCGACCATCTCGGGCATCTCGCCGCCGTGGCGACCGACCAGCGAGAGCGCGGAGTGAGCAGCCTTGAGCTCGCAGTGCGCGTGATCGGAGAGCAGGCGATCGAGGTCTCCCTCGACCGCGAGCAGCCATTCGCGGTCGGTGGGTGCGAGCAGGCCCAGCATGAGGCGCCGAACGCTATTGCGACGCCCCCTCCTGGTCAAGGAAGGCAGGAAAATCAGAGCAGCGCGAGCAGGCTCGCGACGATCGAGAACGCGAAGCAGCTGAGGCCCAGCACTAGGAAGAGTCCGATCGCCTTCAGGATCAAGATGCTGCGCAGGTGGCCGAACGCGCTCACGAGCTGGTGCAGCGCGTCCGCGGTGCGCTCGTCGCGATGACGTCGCACCACGCGCCCGAAGTGCCACCCCGCGAGCAGGCTCCACAGCCCGATCGCCCCCGAGATCACGGCGAGCGCGGCGCTCGGCACGCTGCCGCGGCCCTGCGCCCACTGCGCGGCGAACACGCCGCAGATCGCGAGCGTCGCGAGGCCCGTCACGCCGAGCCAGCCCGCGAGCGAGCGCACCATGCGCGCCTCGGACTTCGCGAACGGCACCGGCTCGGCCCGCGGCACGGCAGGCGCGGGGATGGGCTCGGGCTCCGCGATCGGCGCGGGCGTCGGCGCCGGCGTCTTGGGGACCGAGGGGTCCGACTCGCGGATCGCGATCTCGCTCGAGTCGGGCGCGGGCGGCGGCTCGGAGAGCACGAGCTCGAGGCGACGCGGCGCGGGCGCAGGCGTGGGCTCGCGCGCGCTCTCTTCGCGCCGACGCCCGCGCACCTCCGGCGGCTCGCCGGTCACGCCCATCCCGGGATCGCCCAGGCGAGCAACGCCGCGAGCGCGAGCAACGTGAACAAGGCCTCGATGCGGTAGTAGCCGCGGATGCGCCGCAGCGCGTTCTCGAGGTGGTGGCGATCGAGCTCGTCGCCGTGCACCACGCGCTCGAGATCCTCGGCGCCGTCGATCAACATCACGCCGCCCCAGAGCAGCAGCGCGCCGAGCAGCGACACGGCGAGGCCGACGCCGAGCAGCATCTCGAGCGTGACCTCGCCGAGCGTGATCAGCGGCGGCGTCGCGTCGGCGGGCTGCGTCGCGCTCGGGGTCGCGAGGGCCTCGGTGGTGCCGTACGCGATGGCGATCCCCATCACCGTGAGCATCAGCGCGCCGCCCGCGAGCACCTGGAACCGGCCGAGCAGGCCCATCCAGCGCGACATGCCCTCGACGATGCGCGCGTCGCGCGGATCGAAGGGAATGCGCGAGAGCGCTCGCTCCTGAACGGACTCGCGTTCCACGGGGTCGGACATGGTACCGCGTCACGGGCTCCGACGAGCCCCGATGAGCGTGGATTCAGTGATACCGGAACCGGGCCCGCGTGGTATGAGGCGCGCTGCCTCGCGTATGCGGACGCTCGCGATCGACACTTCGGGCGACCTCGGCGTCGTCGCGATCACCGACGGCGGAGAGGTGCGCGTCGAGATGCACACGCGCGTCCGCTCGCGGCACGGCGAGACGCTGCTGCCGACGATCGAGCGCGCGCTCGCGCTCGCGGAGCTCGACGTCGCGGCGATCGATCTGCTCGCGGTCGGGCTCGGGCCGGGATCGTTCACCGGGGTGCGCATCGGGGTCTCGACGGTGAAGGGGCTCGCGCTCGCGCGCGGCACGCCGGTGGTCGGGGTGCGCACCACGCGGGTGATCGCGCGCGGGCTCTTCGGCGCGCTGCGGGTGCCGGTGATCGACGCGCACAAGGGCGAGGTGTTCGTCGCGGTCTACGAAGCCGACGCGCGCGGTGCGCTGACGACGCGCCTCGACGAGACCCACGGCCCGCCGGAGGTCGCGGCGCGCGCGATCCGCGACGCGATCGGCGACGTGCTGGCCGATTCGCGCACGCCGGTGCTCGCGGGCGGTGGGCTCGCGGTGTACGGCGATCGCGTGAGCGCGGTGCTCGGACCGCTGATCACCGCGCCGCGCGCCCTCGACGTGCCGCGCGGCGCGCTGCTCGCGCTCGAGGCCGAAGAGGCGCTCGCGGCGCGCGGGCCCGACGACCTCGCGTCGCTCGAGCCGCTCTACGTGCGCGCCTCGGACGCGGTGCTGCCCGGCTCCTCGCGCGTGCCCTGACCGCGCGCCGAGCGGTAGAGCCGCTCGTAGAGACGCGCGCTGCGATCCCACGAGTGATCGATCGTCATCACGCGGTGCTGGAGCGCGCGGAACGTCGCGGGCTGGGTGAACGCCGCGATGCCGCGCTGGATCGCCGCGAGCATCGCGTCACCGCTGTCCTCGTCCCAGAGGAAGCCGCTGCCGGAGCTGAGACGCGGATCGCAGTCGACGACCGCGTCCGCGACGCCGCCGGTGCGCCGCGCGATCGGGAGCGCGCCGTAGCGATGCGCGTGCATCGCGCGCGCGCCGCCCATGCTCTCGGTGGGCGCGGCCGCGTTCGGCCCGGCGCTGGGGCTCGGCACGATGACGAGATCGCTCGCGCCGAGCGCGCGGTGGACCATCCCCTGATCCGCGTCGTGCCGCACCGCGATGCGATCCGACCAGCGCTGCGCGAGCGCCACGAAGCGCGAGACGATCGCGGGATCGCTCCCGGGCTCGGTCACGACGACGATCTGCACGTCGTTGCGGAGCAGCTTCGTCCCGACGTCCGCGAGCACGTCGAAGCCGCTGCCCGCCGTCGCCACGCCGATCGCCGAGACGAGCGCGACGTCGCCGCGCACCGGGAGGCCGAGCTCCTTCTGCATCGCGCTCTTGCAGCGCTGCTTGCCGTACGCGCTCTTGCCCTTCTCGGTGGGCGACCCCGCGACGTCCATCGCGTCGAAGCGCGCCTCGAGCCAGGGATCGGTCGCCGCGTTCCACACCGAGACGTCGACGCCCTCGAGGATCCCGGCGAGCGCCTTGCCGCGCGCGCTCAGCGCGCCCTCGAGCCCGCCCGCGCTCTCCGTCGCCTCGCGCGCCGAGGTCGGCGACGGCGTGGTGATGCGCGACGCGGTCTGGATGCCGGCCTTGAGCGGCGAGAGCTTCCCGTAGAACTCGACGCCGTCGATGCGCCACCACTTCTCGGGCACGCCGAACGTCGCGAGCTGCGCGCGATCGTAGCGGCCGTGCGCGCCCAGGTCGTGCACCGTGAGCACCGTCGGGATCGCGGCGAGCGCGGGGTCTTCGCGCATCAGCACCGGGAGGATCGCGGTCTGCCAGCCGATGCAGTGCACGACCTCGGGCAGCGCGTCGCGGCGCTTCATCAGCTCGATCGTCGCGCGCGCGAACGCGCCCCAGCGCGCCGCGGTCTCGGGCCCGGTGTCGGTCGCGCTCGCGTTGCGCGGGAAGAGCGTCTCTTCGGCGAGGAACGCGAGATCGACGCCGCCCGAGCTGCGCCCCTCGAAGAGCGGGAGCGCGCGCTTCTGACCTTCGAGCTCGACCTCGATCTTCACGAGCCTTCGCGCGAGGTGCTTCGACGCGGGATCGATCGACGCCCACAGCGGCGAGAGCACCGTGACCTTGTGACCGAGGCCGCGCAGCGCCTTGGGCAGCGCCGCCGCGGTCTCGCCGGCGCTCGTGGCGCGGCTGTAGGGCGCGATCTCGGCGGTGACGACGAGGATGTCCATGCGGCGCCGGGCATACCACGACGACGCCCGGACCTCTACATGCGTCCCGTGAGCGATTACGCTGCGCGCCGTGGATCGTCGCGGTTGGATCGCCTTCTTGCTCGTGCTGCTCGCGATCGGCGGAGCGATCGTCGGTTGGAACGCGTGGATCGAGGCCGAGGAGCGCGCCGACGCGTCGCGACGCGAGGCGCGACGCGCCGAGCGGATGCGCGAGGCCGAGGCGCGCGTCGCGCGGCTGATCGAGGAGAGCCGCGCGCTGATGCCGGAGGTGGTCGAGGGCGTCGCGCTCGGGCTCACGATCGACGAGGTGCGCGCGGCGCGGCGGGCGATCGCGCCCGCGGGAGGCGCGAGCCGCGAGGGCCTCATCATGATGGAGGAGCGCCTCTCGAACGGCGGCCAGGCGATGTACGGCTTCGATCGCCAGGCGCAGCGGCTCGTGCAGGTGCAGGTGCTGAGCATGCTGCCGACGACGCGGGCGATCTCGCCGCACCTCACGGCGATGCGTGATACCTACGGGACGCCCACGGGCGTCTGGGACTGTCCGACCACCGGCGGCGTGCCCACGCGTCGGTTCACGTGGCGCCGCTCGTACACGACCGTCAGCGACGTCTTCCTGATCTACGGCGACCGCGCGTCGGTCACGCTCTACATCGCGACGAGCGAGCAGATCGGGCGCAGCCTGCAGATGGCGAGCTGCGTGGCGGTCCCGGCGGAGCGCATCGATCAATTCCCGGTCGCGTCGCCGGAGCAGCTGCAGCAGGTGCAGGGCGGGCGCTGACGCGATCGCGCGCGGTCGGTGCGGCGCGCTGCCCCGATGGCGGCTGCGTGCGTGACGACGCGCCCCGCTCAGGCGCTCGCGCAGATCGGCGACACGCCCTCGGAGCGCCATGCCGCGAGCAGCTGGTCGGGCTGCTCTCCCGCGACGGCCGCGGCCGCGCACGCGGCCTCCTCGACCGTTCGCGCGACCCGCGCGCGCTCGCCCCAGCCGATCGCGGTGATCGCCGCGCGAGCGAAAGCACGCGCGAGCGCACGTCCCGGCCCCGAGCCCTCGATGACGAGATAGAGCCGCTCGATCTGCGCGGCGGTCACCCGCAGCATGCTCGCGATGCACGCGCGCACGTCGGCACCGGGCGGCGCGAGCGAGCGCGGCACCGCGACGAGCACCAGCGGCGCGGACGCGCGACCGAAGCCCGAGTGCGTCTCGGCCTCGAGGCGGTCGACGTCGACCGCGGTGGGCGCGCCCATCCAGCGCACGCCGAGCACGCGCCCGGTCAGGGCGGACTTGTACGGCATCTCCTCCCGTCGCTCCTCGGCGCCGCGACGGAGCAATCGACGCGCCGACCGAGGCACGTCGGCGGCAGCGAAACGCGGCATGGACAAGCGAAGGATGGCGAAGGACATCGCGGCGCACGCCGTGCTCTGGAAGGTCGCGCGCGCGCTGCCGGTGATCGGCGTGCTCGCGTCGGCGTTCTACGTCGTGCGGCGGATCCGCGCGAAGGGCGCGCTGCGCGGGGGCGTGGACACGGCGCTCGACATGACTCCGTTCGTCGGGCGCCTGAAGGCGATCTACGAGCTCTTCGCGGGCGACGTGATCCCGCCGCGGAAGCAGACGAGCGTCACGCCCGAAGCGACCGTGATGGCGTGAGCGAGATATCCTCGCGCGCATGCGCGCGTTCCTCGCTCTCTCGTGCCTGCTCGCTCTCGCGTGCTCCTCGCCCGCCGCGGAGCCCGCACCGCCGCCGCCTGCCCCGACCGAGGCGCCGCCGCCCGCGGTGGTCGCGCCGGACACGCGCGCGACGCCCGACGAGGCGAGCGCGGCGGAGGCGTGCGCGCGCGTGATCGTCGTCGCGTGGTCGGGCGCGGCGCACGCACCGGCATCGATCACGCGCACCCAGGACGAAGCGCGTGCTCGCGCGGAGCAGCTGCGCACGCGCCTCGTCGCGGGCAGCGACGATCTCGCCACGCTCGCGCGCACCGAGAGCGACGCGGCGTCGAGCGGACCGCGCGGAGGCCTGCTCGGCACCTACACGCGCGAGGACTGGCCCGCGGCGCACGAGCCGATCCGCGATGCGGTCTGGGCGCTGCGCACCGGCGCGATCAGCGACGTGCTCGAGGCGCCCTACGGCTACGTCGTCGCGCAGCGCTGCGCGGTGGAGCACGTGCACACGCGGCACGTGCTGGTGCGCTACGCGGGCGCGCGCAACGCGGGCCCGGAGATCACGCGCACCCGCGGCGAGGCCGAAGCGAGGGCGCGCGAGCTGCTCGCGCGCGCGCAGGCGCCGGGCGCCGACTTCGCGGCGATCGCGCGCGAGGAGAGCGAGGACGCGAGCGCCGAGCGCGGCGGGGATCTCGGGGTGACCGGCCGCGGCCGCCTCGCGCAGGCGTTCGAGGATGCCGCGTACGCGCTCGACGAGAACGCGATCGCGGGGCCGATCGAGACCGAGTTCGGCTTCCACGTGATCCAGCGCCTGCCCGAGTGACCGCCATGACGCTGCGCGCGCGACTGCGGATCGTCGCGGTCAACGACGTCTACTCGCTCGACCACCTGCCGCGGCTCGTGAGCCTCGTGCGCCACCACGCGACGCACGATCCCGCGGACCGGATGCTCGTGGTCGTCGCCGGCGACTTCGTCGCGCCGAGCGTGCTCTCGAGCCTCGACTCGGGGCGCGGCATGGTCGACTGCCTGCGCCACGTGCCGATCACCCACGCGATCCTCGGCAACCACGAGGACGACATCGAGGTCGATCAGCTCCGCGCGCGCTTGCACGAGCTGCGCGCGACCGTGCTGCTGAGCAACGTGCACGGCCTCGACGAGTCGTTCCCGAAGACCGAGGTGCTCGACGTCGCGGGCGTGCGCGTCGGGCTCGTCGGCGTCACGAGCGGAGAGCCGTCGCTCTATCGACGTCCGCCCTTCGGCGGCGCGCGCGTGGACCCCGCGAACGAGACCGCGCGACGCCTCGCCGACGAGCTGCTCGCGAGCGGCTGCGCGTGCGTGCTGCCGATCACCCATCAACGCGCCGACCAGGATCGCGCGCTCGCGCGCACCACGCCGCCCTTCCCCGTGATCCTCGGCGGGCACGAGCACGACGGCTTGCTCGAGCGGATCGGCGCGACGTGGCTCGCGAAGGCTCCGTCCGACGCGGTGCGCGCGACCGTGATCGATCTCGTGTGGACGAGCGGCACGTTCCCCGAGGTGCACGCTCGCTTCGAGGCGGTCGCGGACCATCCCGAGGACGACGCGATGCGCGCGCGCGTCGACCAGCACCTCTCGCTCGTGCGCGATCTCGAGACCGCCACGGTCGCGATCCTCCCGCCCGGCGTGACGCTCTCGTCGATCGGCTCGCGCGTGCGGCAGACCTCGATGGGCACGCTGATCTGCTCGCGCCTGCGCGACGCGCTCGAGGCGGACGGCGCGATCTTCAACGGCGGCGGGATCCGCGGCGCGCGCAAGCACCGAGGACGGCTCACCTACGGCGACCTGCAGGGCGAGCTCCCGTTCGACAACGAGGTCGTCGTGGCGCCGCTGCCGGGCGCGGTGCTGCGCGACGCGATCGCGACGTCGCGCGCGCATGCGCCGGTCGAGTCCGGAGGGTTCCTCCAGGTCGACGATCGGATGATCGTCGACGCGCGACACCAGCTCGTGCAGGTCGCCGGCGCGCCGTTCGATCCCGCGCGCATCTATCGCATCGCGCTGGTGCGGAGCTTCTTCGACGGCATGGACGAGATCGAGCCGCTCGTGCGGTTCGCCGCCGCCCACCCCGACGAGATCCCGACCGCGACCACCGGGCGCGAGGTGAAGGCCGCGCTCGTCAGCGCGTTCTGCACGACGCTCTGGGCGCAGCTCGGCGGCTTCGACGCGATCGATCGCGACGACGACGGAGCCGTCACGCGCGACGAGGTCGCCGGCGCGATCGGTCGCGCCGTCGGAGCGCCGTCGGAGAGCGCGGCGCGCGTGGTGATCGACGCGCTCGATCGCGACGACGACGGCCGGCTCACGCCCGACGAGACCGGCGACGAGCGCTGACGCGTCAGGCGTCGATGTGGCCGATCGCGCGCGCGGGTGTGCCGGCGATGCGACGATCCGCTGCCGATACCGCGCTCGGACGAACCTGCTAGACCTCCGCCCGATGTTTCGCGCGTTACCAGCCCTCTCGAGCGGCGCTGCCCGCGTGGGCAAGTATCGCGTGCTCGGAAAGCTGGGCGAGGGAGGCATGGCCGAGGTCTTCCTCGCCACAGCCGATCACACGCCGGGCTTCCACAAGCTGCTCGTGCTGAAGCTGTTGCGCGAGTCGCTCGCCGAGGACCCGCACGCCGTCACGATGTTCCTCGACGAGGCGCGGCTCGCTGCGCGCCTCAACCATCGCAACGTCGTGCAGACGTACGAGGTCGGTCGCGCGGACACGCGCTACGCGATCGTGATGGAGTACCTCGAGGGCGCGTCGTGGGGCCGCCTGCGGCGGCTCGCGGAGCGCGACGAGCGCAAGCTCCCGCTCGCCGCCGGGCTGCACGTGCTGAGCGAGGCGCTCACCGGGCTCCACTACGCGCACGAGCTGCCCGACTACGACGGCAGCTCGCTCGATCTCGTCCACCGCGACTTCACGCCGAACAACATCTACCTGACGCTCGACGGCCAGGTGAAGGTGCTCGACTTCGGCATCGCGAAGACGCGCGCCAACGTGTCGGAGACGCGCACCGGCGTGTTCAAGGGGACGGTGCGCTACATGGCGCCCGAGGCGCTGCTCGCGGAGCGCGTCGATCGCCGCGCCGACGTGTACATGGCGGGCGCGATGCTCTGGGAAGTGCTCGCGGGACAGCGCATGTGGGCCGGCAAGGAAGACGCCGCGATCATGCACAGCACGGTCGCGGGCGCGGTCCCGCCGCCGTCGCGCTTCGACCCGAAGGTGCCGAGCGTGCTCGAGGCGGTCGCGCTGAAGGCGCTCGAGCGCGAGCCCGCGGCGCGCTTCGCGACCGCGCTCGAGATGCGCGACGCGCTGCGACGCGCGATGGACGAGGCCGGCATCGCGTACGGCACCGACCAGCTCGCGGCGGTGGTCGACGAGCACGCGGGCGAGAGCTGTCGCGGGCTGCGCGAGCAGGTCGCGCGCGAGCTCGCGTCGGGCGACGTCGCGCTCGTCGATCGCACCTCGCCGTCGGTGGCGAGCCTCGAAGCGCCCGCACCGACGACGACCGGCACGGGGTCGATCACGCCGGCGCCCGCGGCCCCGAGCCGCGCACCGCGTGTGATCGCCGCGGTCGCGATCGGCGTCGTCGCGGCGCTCGCGGTGTGGGTGGTCTCGTCTCGCCCGGCGGAGCCCGCGCCGGCAGCGGTGCTGCCGGTCGCGCAGTCGGCGTCGAGCGCGCCGGGCGCGCTGCCCGAGCGCGTCACGGTGCGCATCGCCGTCGAGCCGCTCGACGCGCGCATCGAGATCGACGGTCGCGCGGTCGAGGGCAACCCGGTCGAGCTGCGGACCGAGCGCGACGACGCGAGCCACGTCGTGCGAGCTCGCGCGCCCGGCCACGAGCCCCAGACGATCGAGGTGCGCTTCGATCGCGACGTGCACGCCGCGATGACGCTGACCCGCACGCAGCCGCGCGCTTCGTCGTCGCGGCCCGCGAGCTCGTCGCGCCGTCGCGCCGCGAGCCCTCCTCCGGCCGCGCACGTCGCCGCGTCGGTCGCGAGCGAGCCCGCGCTCCCCGCCGCGCCCGCGACCACGCCCGAGCCGGTGGGCGACGATCACGACTTCGATCGCTCGCTCGCGCGACGCGCTCGCGCGCCGCGTCCGATCGACACGGAGGATCCGTTTGGCGACTGAGCGCGCGCTCGTGCTGGGGGCGCTCGTGATGCTCGGCGGCTGCTCCGCGCTCTTCGATCCCGATCGCGCGCAGTGCGCCAGCGACGACGACTGCAGCGCCGAGGTCACCGGGCAGCCCGGGCTGACGTGCGTGTCGGGCCTGTGCACCGGCCGCGCCGACGATCGGTGGTACTGCGCGGGCCGCCCCGAGCTGCCGAGCCCGGCGGTGCCGATCACGCTCCACCGCGCGTTCGTCGATCTGCAGTCGGGCGCCCCGGTGCAGGTCGAAGTGCGCGTGTGCAACGGCCTCGACGCGACGTGCGCGTCGCCGGCGTTCGGTCCGGTGTCGAGCGACGCGAACGGCCTCGTCACCCTCGAGATCACCAGTGGTTTCGAGGGGTTCCTGCAGGTCACGTCGGAGACGCACCTGCCGAACGTCATCGTGCTCAGCCCCGCCGCGGTCAGCGAGACGACGCCCTCGCCGCAGCCGCAGGTGACGGCCGAGGGCTACGCGCAGCTCGGCGTCGCGGCGGGCACGCCGCCCGATCTCGCGAACGCGGGCCACGCGTTCATCGGCATCTTCGCGTGCCCCGGCGAGTCCGCGGCCGGCGTGAGCTTCGAGGTCGATCGGACCCTCAGCACGACCGCGCGCTACTACCTGCAAGCGGGCGTTCCGTCGCTCTCGCTCGATCGCACCGATCCGTCGGGGCGCGCGGGCTTCGTGAACCTGCCCGAGGGCATCGTCACGCTGATCGCGACCGACAGCGCGACCGGCGAGATGCTCGGACGCGTCCCGTTCCTCACGCGTCGTGGATGGATCACGTCGGTCGGCTTCGGCGGTGACGATGTCTCGCGTTGAACGAGCGTTCCTCGTGCTCGCGTTCGTGCTCGCGGCGCTCGCGCCGCTCTCCGCGCGCGCCGACGAGCCCGACGTCGAGCGAGCACGCGAGCACTTCGAGCGCGGCGTCGCGCTGTACGAAGAGGGCGGGTTCGACGCGGCGCTCGTCGAGTTCCAGCAGGCGTACGAGCTCGCGCCGAGCTACCGCATCCTGTTCAACCTCGGGCAGATCTACTTCCAGCTCCACGACTACGCGGAGGCGCTGCGCACCTTCGAGCGCTACCTCGAAGAGGGCGGCGACGAGATCCCCGCCGAGCGACGGCGCGCGGTCGAGCGCGACGTCGCGACGCTGCGCGAGCGCGTCGGGACGCTGGTGCTCGAAGTGAACGTCGAGGGCGCGACGGTGCTGCTCGACGACGTCGCGATCGGGACGACGCCGCTCGAGCCGCTGGTGATCGACATCGGGCGCCACGTGCTGCGCGTCGACGCCGCGGGATATCGCAGCGACACGCGGCGCATCACGGTCGCATCGCGCGAAGAGGTCGAGCTCTCGATCGTGCTCGAGTCGGGCGCGGGCGCGACGCCGCCGGACGACGCGCGATCCGACGGCGGCTCGGGTCGCGCGGCCGCGCTGTGGGCGCTCGGCGCGACGGCGCTGCTCACCGGCGCGGGCGCGGGGGTCGCGTTCGGGTTCGCATACGACGCCGACACCGATCTCGACGCGGCGCTCGGGACGTTCCCTGCGGACGCGAGCACCGTGGAGTCGGCGCGCGATCAGCTGCGCGCGTCATCGCTCGCGGCAGACATCCTCGGCGGCGTGGCGATCGCGTCGGCGGCCGCGTTCGTCATCGTGCTCGCCGCGACGAGCGACGACGATGGTCGCGAAGCCGAGCAGCCCGAAGCACGGCTCGAGCTGCGCCCCGGCGGCCTCGGGGTGCGCGGCAGGTTCTGATCGGACGAAGGCCCTCTGCGCTCGGACCGACACGCAGAGGGCGCCGCGCGACGATCGAGATCACAGTCGGAACGGAACTGCGAAGCAGGCGTCCTCGGGAATCGCGACGTTCGCGACCGCGCGATAGACCGCCTCGCCGACACCGAGCGTGCGACTGAGCGTGACGTCGGTGACCTCGGGGCTCTCGATGCAGACCTGGACGGTGTCGCGATCTCGTGCAGAAGGTTGCTTTCGCAACCACGTCTTCACGATTCCACCCGCGACTGCCCCTGCCGCCTATCCACGTCGCGAGTCGCTCGCTCCGAGGAGGATCTGCGCGGTGTGGCTCGTCGCGGCCTGGGTGCGGTTCTCCGCGCCGAGGAGCTTCAGGATCGCGCTCACGTGGACGCGTACCGTCGACGCGCTCATCTGCAGCGCGTCCGCGATCTCCTTGTTCGCGAGGCCACGCGCGAGCAGCACGAGCACGTCGGCCTGACGCGGCGTGAGGCGCGCGACCGGCGCGTCGCTCGGCACGGCGCGCGGAGCGCGCGCACGGCTCGGGAGCACGTGCGGCGGCACGTAGAGCTCGCCGCGCAGCACCACGTCGATCGCGGCGCGCAGCGCGGGCGCGGACGAGCTCTTGGGCACGTAGCCGCGCGCGCCGCGCGCGAACGCGGCGTCGATGAACGACGCGTCGTCGCCGCCCGACACGAGGACGATCGGCACGTCGGGCACGACCTCGAGGAAGCGCGCGAGCCCACCGAGCCCATCGGCGTCGGGAAGACCTGGATCGAGCAGCACGAGCCCCAGCGCCGATCCGATCGTGCGCGCCGCGTCGAGGCCCGCGGCGAGCGATGCGCGCTCGTGGCACTGCGCGAACTGGCCCGTGCCCTCCAGCATCATGCGCAGCCCTTCGCGAACCAGTGCGTGGTCCTCTACGAGAAGCGCGTGCATGGGCGCCCGACCTAGCCCACGCGCCTGAGCCGAACAAGACGAAGCGCGTAGTCCATTCGTCGCAGGAGCGCGTAGTCCACTCGTTCGATGGGCGCGCTCCGGTCAGTGTGCGCGCACATGTTCGATCCCACTCTCCGCGAAGAGCGCATCGCGCACGCGTACGCGCAGCTGCCGGGCGCGCTCGCGGGATCGGCGACCGTGACCGCGCTCTTCGCGATCACCGCGTGCGGCACCGGCGGCAGCGTGCACCTCTCGTGGTGGATCGCGCTGCAGGGGCTCGCGATCGCGGCGAACGTCGCGATCCTCGTCGCGTACCGGCGCGGGCGCTTCGAGCCTGATCGCGCGATGTGGGCGCGGCGTGGGGGCACGCTGCTCGTCGGCGTCGGATGGGGCCTCGGCGGGCTCGTGTGGCCGATGCACGCGGAGTTCGGCACCGGCATCGCGATGTCGTTCTGCCTCGCGGGGCTCGCGGCGTCGGCGACGAGCACGCTCGCTGCGGATCCGATCGGCTACGCGATGTTCGCGATCACCGCGCTCGGCCCCGACGTCGCGGCGTCGGCGGGGCCGCGGTGGTGGACGGCAGGGTTGCTCGCGGCGTTCCTCGGCGCGTCGTTCTTCATGGTCTGGCAGAACGCCGTGGTGCTGCGCGCCGCGCTCTCGCTGCGCTTCGAGAACGCGGAGCTGCTCGCGCGCGCGATCGCGGATCGCGAGGCCGCCGACGCGGCGCGCGCCAACGCCGAGTCGGCCGCGCTCGCGAAGACGCGCTTCCTCGCCGCCGCGAGCCACGACCTGCGCCAGCCGCTCCAAGCGCTCTCGCTCTTCGCCGACGTGCTCGCGACCGAGCCGCCGGTGCCCGAGGCGCGACGTCGTGCCGCGACGGACGCGCTCGTGCGCACGGTGCACGCGCTGCGCTCGATGCTCGAAGGGCTGCTCGACCTCTCGCGGCTCGACGCAGGGATCGTCGTCGCGGAGCCTCAGGTCGTGTCGCTCGCGCCGATCGTCGGCGAGGTGATCGCGGCCCTGCACGACGAAGCGGACGCGCGCGGCGTGACGCTGAGCGCGGCGGGCCCCGTGCTCGACGTACACGCCGATCCCGCGCTGCTCGCGCGCGTCGCGCACAACCTCGCGGCGAACGCGGTGCGGCACGGCGGCCGCGGGCGCGTGCTGATCGCGACGCGACGGCGCGGAGATCGCGCGTGGCTCCAGATCTTCGACCAGGGCGCAGGGATCCCGCTCGACGCGCGCGAGCGCATCTTCGAGGAGTTCGTGCAGCTCGGGAACCCGGAGCGCGATCGCACGAAGGGGCTCGGGCTCGGGCTCTCGATGGTGCGGCGCATCTGCGCGCTCGCGGGGTGGTCGCTCTCGCTGCGCAGCGACGTCGGGCGCGGGAGCGTGTTCACCGTCGAGCTTCCGCTCGCGACGAGCGCCCCGACGCGCGAGCCGAGTCGCAGCGTGCCGCCCGCGACGCGCGCCGTGAGGATCCTGCTCGTCGACGACGACGTGCTGGTGCGCCAGGCGCTCGAGGGGTGGCTCGAGCAGTGCGGGTGCGAGGTGCACGTCGTGGGGAGCGCGGAGGAGGCCCTCGACGCGCTGCGCGCAGGGTGCGCGCCCGACGCGGTGGTGAGCGATCTGCGTCTGCCGGGCGCGCTGAGCGGCGTCGATCTCGCGCAGCGGATCGATCGTCCGGTGATCCTGCTGACCGGCGACGTCGACGTGCCCGAGGAGCACCGCGCGGCGGCGGTGCTGCGCAAGCCGGTGAGCGGCGCGACGCTGTGGGCGACGATCGCCGAGACGATCGAGCGACAGCGCGCCGCGTGAGCGCGCTGCCGCTCGACGCGCTCGGTTCAGAGCGCGCAGTCGGACGTCTCGAGGATCAGCAGGCTCGACGACGGAGCCCTCGGCGCGGTCGGACCGTTCGGCCAGCCGCCCGCGCCGGGCGCGCCCGCGACGCCCGCGCTGCCGGTCGACGCGGCGAGACCGAGCACGCTGCTGCGGCACACGAGCTGCGCGATCGACGGGCCCGCCGCACCGCCGCCGCCACCACCGCCCGCGCCGCCGCGCCGGCCGTCACCGCCGCGGCCGCCACCCGCGCTGTCGCGCGCGTCGATCGCGCAGCACCACGACTCGAACGTGCGAGCGCCCGACGCGCCTGCGCCGCCCGCGCCGCCGGCTCCGCCCGCGCCGCCATCGCCGCCGTCGCCGCCGCGACCGCCCTGGCCACTGGCGAACGTGGAGCTCTCCACCACGACGCCCGTCGACGCGACCACGACGAGCCCGAACGAGCCACCGGCCGCCGTGCCGCCGCCGCCCGGCGCACCACCGCAGCCGCCCGCGCCACCACCGCCGCCTCCGCCGCCGAGCGCGCCGCCGCAGACGGTGTCGCAGTCACCGCCTCCGCCGCCCGCGCCGCCGCTGCCACCGCGGCCCGCGCCACCCGCGCTGCCGTTCCCGTGACCGCTCAGCGCCGACCAGAGGCCGCTGCTCACGGCGCCGCTGCGCGTGATCGCCCACGCGCTCGCGCCCAGCGCGCCGTCGCCGCCGCACGACTGTCCACCACCGCCATCGCTCGCCCACGTGCCGGGCACCGGGCAGCTGTACGCGGAGACGCCGCCGCCACCGCCGCCGCAGCCTCCGTCGCCTTGCGGCGCGCCGCCGTTGCCGCCGCTGTACGTGCCGCCGCACGCGCCGCCGGCGTTGTCTCCGCCGCCGCTGCCGCCGTGACCACCGGCGACGCCGCAGCTCGATCCGCCGCCCGCGCCGCCGCCCGGCCGGCTCCCGTTGCTGCCGTTCCCGCCCGATGCGCCGCTCGACCGATCCGCGCCCGAGATGCCGTCGGCGCCGCGCCCCGCATTTGCGATCACGTGACGCAACACGACCCCACCGCTCGAGTCGACGATGCGCACCGCGTACACCGACGCGCCTGCTTGCGGCGGCGCGGCGCTCGAGCCCGCGCGGATCGTGAAGCGCTCGACGATGGTCTCGTTCGTCACGCCGATCGCCGCGAGCGCTTCCACGCGTCCGCCCGCGACGTCGACGTGCTGCTGCTCGATCGTCGTCGTGGTCGATGCGCTGCGCGACCAGCCGCTCGCGCGATCGTAGCCGCCGTGGATCGAGACACCGCTCGCGAGCTGCACGCGCTCGCGGTACGTGCCCGCGCTCACCGCGACGTGACCGATGCCGCGCCCCGCGGCCGCGGTGATGCCCCGCTGGATCGTCGCGTACGGGAACTGGCGCGAGCCGTCGCCCGACGGGTCGCTGCCGTTCGCCGCGACGAAGATCAGATCGCGCAGGTCGCCGTCGATGCCGTCGCAGTTGCGGTCGAGCGACGCGGGGTCGGGCACGTCGGGCGCGCTCGGATGCGCGTCGGGATCGCTCGGCGCGCAGTCGCCCGCGACCGTCGCGAAGCGCGCCCCGAGGTGCGTGGGCTCGACGCACGCGAGGACGCGATCGGCCGCATCGCCGAAGCCGTCCTCGTCGGCGTCGCGATAGAACACGATCTCCGCGCCGTCGCAGCCGCACTCGAGGCGACCGAAGTCGGACGCATCCGCGAACGCCTCGACGAAGCCGGTCGCGCTCGACGGCGGACAGAGCTCGGGCCACTGCGACTCGTCGACGCATCCGGCGACGTTCCGCGTCGCGTCGACGTAGCGCACCGCGGCCCAGCCGACGCTCCCTGCGGTCGGGAACGGGCTCACGTCACAGCGCAGCTCCGTGCCCGCGCCGGCGTGGCACTCCTGGAACTCCAGCGATCCGCGCGCCGGGTCGAACGCGAGCTCGGGCGCGGCGTGCGGCACCGGCTCGTCGCCGACGAGCAGGCACTTGAACTGGCTGTGATGGCCGAAGCCGCGCCACGCGTCCTCGGCGCTCTCCCACGCGCGGATCTGGCAGAGCCCGTGGAGCGGCGGCTCGTCGCTGCCGGGCGCCGGCTCGACCGGCGGGACCGGCACCTCGCACGCACCGCCGCCCTCGCACGTGTGCTCGGCGAAGTCGAAGCCCGGCGCGGGATCACCGCTCGCCGGCGCGGGGTCGAAGCGCGCGTCGCGCTGTCGCGCGCAGTGACGCCAGTGGCTGCCCGCGCCCGCGCCGTACTGCAGCGGCACCAGCGGCCACGCGCCGCCCGCGTCGAGCACCTGCGAGCAGCGGCTGCGCTCGCGGATGACGAGCTGCCCCGGCGTGCCCGGCACGTAGAGGCTGTCGTGCAGCTCGAAGAAGTACGAGAACGCCGACCAGTCCGCGCGCCCCGCGCGATGCGTCGGGTGCGCCTGCAGCAGGTCCTCGGTGCCGTCGTCGTCGTAGTCCGCCTCGACGCTCACGCAGCCCTTCGTCAGGCCGTTCACCTCGGCGGCGCGCAGCGGACGACCGATCTCGCCGTAGCCGTAGATCGGCGCGCGCTCCGTCGCGATCGCGAGCTGCGCGTCGTCGTCGTTGCGATCGGACTCGACCAGCGCGAGCGGTGCGCGCGTCGCAGGACAGTCCTCGCGGCTCGGGCCGTCCTCGCAGAGATGGATCGTGAGCTGCTGTCGATACTCGTTCTGCAGCTGCACGCGATCGACGCGCGGCGCGGGACAGCTCGCCTCCGCGACGGCGCGGATCGCGGGGTCGTCGTGCGAGAGCGCGCGCATCGCGCTCTGCGCGATCCATGCGTCGCCGTCGGCGTCGCAGCGCCGTGCGCGCGCCGCGTCCGCGGCGGGCCAGAACCAACCGCTCTCGGTGTCGCAGACGCACGCGCCGGCGACGTCGGTGAGCGGGTGGATGCCGCGCTCGCCTTCGCCGTCGCAGCGCACCGCGCACGTGACGCAGCGGTCGAGCGCGGTGGAGAACGCCTCGCCCGCGCCGCACGGCATCGGCACGCACTCGCACCGCGCGGGGTCGCGCTCGAGCGGCATCGCCATCTCGTCGTCGCGACACACCTCGCCGCCGCACACGACCTGCATCACGCAGACGCCGTCGCGCTCGACGAAGCCCTCGAGGCACGCGCCGCACGCCGCGTCGTCGCACGCGCGGTGCTCCATCGCGCAGCGGCTCGCGATGCTGCCGGGCGCGGCGGGATCGCAGCTCGGCGGCGGCGTGCACGACGGATTCGCGCACTGCGTGCACGCGCCGCTCGACGCGTCGAGCTCGAAGCCGGGCTCGCACTCCGACAGACAGATCGGCCCGGTGGGCGCGTCCTCGCAGCGACGTCGCACGGGGCACGCATCGGTGCCCACGATCGTCGCGCACGTCTCGGGCTCGGTGCACCCGCCGTCCGCACATGCGTCCTCCGGTGCGCCGGAGTCCGCGGGATCGTCACCTCCGTTTCCGCCGCACCCGACGACGAACAGAGCCATCCCTGCGACGGCGATCGCCGTCGTCCTCACCCACCATCGGTCAAGCATCGTCGCTCCCCCCGAATCGCGTCGCGATCGGTGAATGCGTGCGCGCGCCGTCCCTCGCGCACCGCTGCCCTCGGCGGGCGGACCTTGGCCGCGGAGCGACGGCGCGAGAAAGGTGGACGGATGAGCTAAGCGCTTACGTCCGCGTCGCTCCCGGAGCGGAGACCGTCTGCAGCCGCGACGGGAACTTCTCGTCACGCCGGATCGTGCTCATGAGATGCCGCGAGGCATCGCGACGCTGCGTGCGATTGCGCGCCGGGGGGGAGCACGGATGGATCTCGTGTGCGGAGGTTGCGGCGCGGAGGGGCGCACCGCGGGGGATCGCTGCGATCGCTGCGAGCCGTGTTGGTACGCCGTGCTCGACGGCATGCTGATCGGACCGATCACGCGCGACGAGCTCGGAAGCGCGCTGCGCGCAAATCCCGGCAGCGCCGATGCGCCGGTCTGGCGCGAGGGGATCGACGCGTGGGCGCCCGCGCGCGAGATCCCGGACGTCGTCGACGCGATCCGCGCGGCGAGCGCCTCGGCTCGACCGCGCGTGCGTGCTGCGACGATCCCGCCGCCCGCGCCGATCCCGGATCTCGCGCGGCACGACGAGCTCACCGGATCGGGCCGCGTCGATCTCGCGGCGCTGCTCGCGACGTCGCGCGCGCTTGCGCCCGCGCGGGTCCCCGCGCCGAGGACGAACGAGTCGACCATCCCGCCCGCGGAGGTGCCGGCCCACGTCGCGCGCCCGCGGGGCGGGTCGTTCGCGCGCGGGGCGCTGATCGGCGCTTGTCTCGCAGCCGTGATCGCGATCGCGCCGACGTTCGCGTCGATCGCCGGTGAGCCGGAGCCCGCCCCGGTGCTCGTCGCGAGCGCGCCGCTCGAGCCCGGGCCGATGTTCGTCCAGCCCGCAGCGGCGGCGCCCACGGCGATCGTCGTGCCCGCCGTCGCCGAGATCGCGGCACCGAGCGCGGTCGAGCTCGACGAGGCCGAGGGCGCGCCTGAGATCGTCGCCGCGCCGCCTCCGGTGCGCGTCGCGACCTCGCCCGCGCCGGCGATGCGTGGCGATGAAGCGCCCGCGCCCGAGATCGTCGCGGAGGCGCCCGCCGCGCCCGAGGTCGTCGAGGTGACGACGCCCAGCGAGATCGTCGCGCCGCCGGAGACGAGCGAGGCGCCGG
The DNA here is from genome assembly GCF_000737325.1 of Sandaracinus amylolyticus. Lineage (NCBI taxonomy): Bacteria > Pseudomonadati > Myxococcota > Polyangiales > Sandaracinaceae > Sandaracinus > Sandaracinus amylolyticus. The sequence continues at coordinate 1,716,206 of NZ_CP011125.1, read as the reverse complement.
TCGCGACCATCGACGCGCTGATCGAGGCCGCGGTGGGCGCTCCGTCCGACGTCGAGGCAGCCGACGCGCCTGCCGCGCCCGCGCCCGACGCGCTGCCCGTGACGCCGGATCGCGAGGACGTCGATCACGCCCTCACGCGCGCGCACACGGCGGTCGCCGCGTGCGGCGAGCACGGCCACGGGCTCGCGATGGTGCGCATCACCGCGCGAGGCGACACCGGCCGCGTCACCAGCGCCGTCGTCGAGGGGCCGCTCGCGGGCACGGCCGCGGGCTCGTGCGTCGCGCGCGCGGTGCGCAGCGTCACCTTCACGCGCTTCGCGCGCGAGAGCTTCACGATCGAGTACCCGTTCCGGATCTGAGCGATCAGTGGATCTCGCCGCGGCAGCACATCGGCGGCTCGGGCGCGTTCACCGCGTCGTTGAGGCGCGGCAGATCCTCGAGCCGCACGAACGTGAACCCCGCGGCGCGCACGCGCTCGAGCAGCTCGGGCAGCACGGCAGCGGTATACGGCATCACGTCGTGGAGGAGGACGATGCCGCCGTCCTCCTGCTCGAGGCGCGCGAGGAGGAACCCGACCATGTCGTCGAGGTACTCCGGCGGGATCCACGTCGCGCGGCTCGCCTCGCAGCGACCTTCCTCGTCGTAACACCAGTCGGCTACGTCGATGTCGAACCCCGCGACCGCCATCCCATACGCCTCGGGCGCGCGCGTCTCTCGGCAATTCGCGGAGCCGTACGGGAAGCGGAAATAGCGCGGGAAATAACAAGGATCGCCGAGCGCCTCGCGGATCGCCTGGTTCGTCTCGTGGACTTCCGACTCGAGCTCTTCGGCGCTGAGCATCAGAGAGTCGGGGTGCGAGTACGAGTGATTCGCGACGTGGAAGAGCGGGTCCGCGTGGATCTCGCGCAGGAGCTCGCGCTGTCGCGCGTCCTCGAGCATGCGGCCGACGACGAAGAAGGTCGCGGGCACGTTCGCGGCGCGCAGCGCTTCGAGGATCGCGGGCGTGGTGCGCGACGACGGACCGTCGTCGAACGTGATCGCGACGCGGCGTCCGTCGAGGTCGTCCATCACCTCGAGACCGCTGCACCACGATCGCGCGGGCGGTGGCTGGTGGAGCCAGGTCTCGCAGAGATCTTCGTCGGTCGAGCCGACGCTTCCGTCGATCACATCGCCCGCGCTTGGATCCGAGCCCAGGCACGCACCGAGCATCGCCGAGAGCACCGCTGCCGCCGTTCGGGCCGGCCATTCCATGACGCTCGCTCATGGGCGCCGTCATCGCCGCGGACAACCACCACGGGACGATCGCGCGCCGCGCGGTGAGCACGAGAGTCCCCATCGCGCGGGACGCGCGCTGCGCCCCGAGAGCGAGCTGCGCTCCGGCCCGCGCGCCCACGAAATCGCGGCGATTTCGATGCTCCGCTCGAGGCATGCATGTTGCCAATCGAGCGACACGAGCACTCGACGAGCCGACGACGATCCGCGTCGCGCCTCTGCCGACCTCACGAGGGCCAGAGCATGACCACTCACCGGAGCTCCTTCGAAGCGACGCCGAGGGCGTCGCTCGCCGTCCTGATCGCCGCGCTCGTCGCGGCGGGATGTGCGAGCCCCACCTCGGATCTCGACTCGGACTTCTGGGCACTGTCACGCGAGTACGCGCAGCTGCGCGCGGCGGTGGAGCGCGGGAGCACGACCGCGGACGACTTCCCAGCGATCTTCGACGCGCGCGTCTGGGACATGGACCCGCGCGTCGGCGATGCGATCGAGGGCACGGAGCTCACGTTCGACGGAGGGCGCCGGCAGGGGATCCTCCAGCTCTTCGTCTTCAATACGCTCAACCTGGAGGCGTTCCTCGATCAGCAGGAAGCGCAGGTGCAGAGCGAGGTCTTCGACGTCTCGGGCGGTGTCGCGACGCTGACGCGGACGGCGCCGCGCGCACGCTTCACGCAGACCGCGCGGCTCGTCGGGGGCGAGGTCGTGTACACCGGCACGATCGTGCTCGACGGCGTGACGATCGTCTCGTTCGTGCAGAACCTGACGACGACGTCGTTCGACGGCGAGTACCGCACTCCGGCGGATCGCGACACGCGGCATCGGATGATCGCGGTCCCGCTGCAGGACGGCAATCGCATCGAGGGCAGTGCGTACGATCTCCTGAACGACGGGCGCGCGAATTACACGCACATCGGCTTGTTCGGCACGGTGCGCGAGCCGCTGCGACTGCTCGAGTTCGAGCAGGTCGATCGGGCGTTCGATCAGACCTCGCGCGACCTCGCACAGAAGGTGGCGGCGGCGGTGGCGGCAGCGGGCGGTGAGGTCGCGGGCGGCGGAGACGACGGCGCGGGCGGAGACGACGGCGCGGGTGGAGATGACGGCGCGGGCGGAGACGACGGTGGGGGTGGCGACGACGGTGCAGGCGGAGACGACGGCGCGGGTGGAGACGATGGCGCGGGTGGAGACGACGGTGGTGGCGATGTCGGTGCGGGAGAGCTCCCGCCGCTCCTCGATCTGCGCTTCTTCCAGCTCGACATGGCGCGCGTCGGGAGTCCCGGGAATTCCGGTGCGATCTTCGGCGTCGTGAACGCCGTCGCGCGGAATGCGATCGACGATCTCCAGCGCTTCGTCGACGTGACGGTCCCGACGTTCGAGACCGACGCGCGCGGTCGTCGCGTCGAGGTCCGTCGCACGACGCTCGGCGGCGTGTCGTTCGAGTCGCGACAGACGTTCGCGAACGGCGTGCAGGAAGCGGTCGTGCTCGTCGCCGGCTCGAAGCGACTGCAGTTCGTCCTCGACCACACGAGCGGCGCGTTCCGCGGCGTGATCATCGCGCCTTCGTTCGATCGCAGCGCGCCGATCTCCGCGTTCGTGACACCCAACGGCGACGGAACGTCGAATCACCTGATCATCGAAGATCTCGCGAACAATCTGACCAACGACTACCGCGGTGAGATCCGCGTCGACGCTCGCACGCTCACGCCGCAGCGATTCGTGTTCTTCCAGCAGTTCAATGGTGGGCTCGCGGCACAGCCGGAGTCCGCTGCGCTCGTGAGAGAGCTCGGATTCGCCGGAGTCGTACGCGGATTCTGATGCTCGCAGTCACGTCCAGCGCGCGGCGTGGTGCCCGCGCGCGCGCGCTGCGACGTGGCGACGGACGAGATCGAACGAGTAGCTCGTGACCGTCTCGAGCGTCGGGAACGAGAGCAGCTCTCCCGCGTAGAAGGTCCGATTGACGCCCTGGAGCGACTCGAGACGCGCGTAGAAGCCCTCCTCGATCGCCGCACCGTCGACGTGCGGGAAGTATCGCCACGCACGCACGTCGTGGATCTCGTGCGTGCGACCCCCGAGCCGCCGCACCGCGTCCTCCACGCGCTTCGCCGTCCGATCGAGCGACGGCGAGCCATCCTCGATCACGTAGAACGTCTCGACGTCCCGATCGGGCCAGCGCCGATACCAGAACACCGGCTCACCCGCGCCGGATCGGTGCATGTTCGGCACGCAGAACGTGAACGGACGCGCGGGGAGCCCGCTGACGCTCGCGGCGACGACGCGGAAGTCGATCGTGCGGATGCGCTGGAAGAGCGCGCGCTCTTCGTCCGTCGCGTCGAGGAACGCCAGCGCGTCGTCGAGCGGGCACGCGAGCACCACCCGATCGAGCTCGACGCGGCCTGCGGACGTCTCGAGCATCACGCCGTCGTCGCCTCGCACGATGCGGCGGACCTCGGTACCGGTCCGCACGTCGTCGAGCTCGCGCGCGACGCGCGCGCACAGCCCGCGCACGCCGACGCCCGGCAGCTGCGCGAACGGGAAGCCCCACACCGTCATGTACTTGAGCACGTACGCGGCGGGCATCTCTTCGAGATACCCGTAGCCGAACCCCGTGAACCACGGCCGCACGATGTCCGCGAGCTCGCGATAGCCGCGGTGCTCGGCCCACGTCTCGAACGGCACGTGGAGGTCGTCCGCGAGGTGCGCGAAGCCGGGACGCCAGAGCGCGCGAGCCCGGAGCATCTCGGCGAGACAGCGCGCGCTCTCCGCGCCGAACGACACGAAGTGTCGGTCCATCCCGGGCGGGATCACGTAGCTCTGGATCGCGCCGTTCGGCGAGACGTACGCGATCGACGCGACGGGGCTCCAGCTCGTGCTCGTCGCGTGCATCAGGCGACGGACGTGGGTGTAGAGCGGCGAGATGATCGCAGCGCCGAGCTCGTAGTCGCGGTCGGCGATGCGGACGGTGCAGCACTTGCCGCCGACGTCGGCCTCGCGCTCGAAGACGATCACACGCGCGGCACCGGAGGCGCGGAGCGCACGCGCGGCGGTGAGCCCCGCGATCCCGCCGCCCACGATCCCGATGCGCTCTCCCGTGCTCGGCAACGCGCGCGATCGCTCGAGCCGCTTCTCTCGAACCATGAGCATCGAACGCCGGCGACCCTCGAGACTCGACACCTGGTCACGGCCAGCGCTGGCGCACACCTCCCCGTCGGAGCGAAGGACGCGTCACATCGCCTCGACCGGCGAAGGGCGCACGCGCAGGATCGTCCCGATCACCGCGAGATGGACCTCGTCCGCGGCGCGCGAGAGCCGCTGATTGCACCAGCCCGCGTAGTCCTGGAATCGCCGCCCGAGCTCGGTCGGGGGATGCACCGACATGCCGACCTCGTTCGTGACCAGGATCGACGTGAACGGCGCGTCGCGCAGCGCGGCGACCAGCGCGTCGACGTGCGCGAGGATCGCGTCGCCATCGTGGCCGGCGAGCATGAGGCTCGACACGAAGAACGTCATGCAGTCGATCACCACGACGTCGGCGTCGGTGATCGTGCGAACCGCGCTCGCGAGCGCGATGGGCTCCTCGATCGTGCGGAAGTCGGGGCGCTCCTCGCGATGGCGACGGATGCGCGCTGCCATGTCGTCGTCGGTGACCTTCGCGGTGGCCACGAACACGCGTCGCTCGCCACGCTCTCGCGCGAGCCGCAGCGCGAAGCTGCTCTTGCCCGAGCGCGCGCCGCCGCCGACGAGCACGATCCGTCCTCCGCTCATCTCGTCTCCTCCCATTCCATCCGGGCCGCGACGCGCGCGCGTCCATCGCGCAGCTCGACGTCGAAGGGCACGCCGTACACGTCCTCGAGCCGGTCGGCGCGCAGCACGTCCCGAGGCGCGCCATCCGCGGCGATGCGCGCGCCGCCCGCGCCCGCGTGGAGCAGCACGCAGCGATCCACGTACGTCGCGAGCGCGAGCTCGTGGACGACGCACAGCGCGGCGGTCCCGCGCGCCGACTCGCGTCGCAACGTGCCGAGCACGTCGCGCCGGTGCCGCACGTCGAGGTGGGCGAGCGCCTCGTCGAGCAGCAGCACGTGGGCTTCCTGCGCAAGCGCGCGCGCCAGCGCCACGCGCTGCTGCTCTCCGCCCGAGAGCTCACCGATCCTGCGAAACGCGAGCGCGCTCGTGCCGGTCGCCTCGAGCGCGCGAGCGATCGCGGCGCGGTCGCGCTCCCCGTGCGCGGCGCCGAGCACGCCGTGGTGCGGGAGCCGACCGAGCCCGACGACGTCGTGCACCGTGAACTCGGCCGGCAGCGGCTCGCTCTGCCCGACGTACGCGACGGTGCGCGCCCGCGGCGCGCGCACGAGGACCTCGCCCGCGCTCGGCCGGAGCACGCCCGCGAGCGCGCGCACGAGCGTGCTCTTGCCCACCGCGTTCGGACCGATCAGCGCGACGAGCTCGCCCGGCGCGAGCTCGAGATCGATCCCCGCGAGCACACGACGCGCGCCATAGCGGACCTCGAGCCCGCGACACGAGATCATCGCGACCTCAGCACGAGCAGCACGAAGGGACCGCCCACGAGCGTGAGCACGATCCCGACCGGGAGCTCGGCGGGACGGACGATGGTGCGCGCACCGAGATCGGCGAGCACGAGGAGCAGCGCGCCGAAGAGCGCGGATGCGGGAAGGAGCGCGCGGTGGGTCGGCGCGATCAGCCGACGCGCGACGTGCGGCGCGACGAGGCCGACGAACCCGATCACCCCGACGTATGCGATCGACGCGCTGGTCGCGAGCGTCGCGGCGGCGAGGGTGATGCGTCGGATCGCGACCACGCGCACGCCGAGCGTCTCGGCGGTCTCGTCGCCGAGCTGCAGCGCATCGAGCGGACGCGCGACGAGCATCAGCGCGAGCAGCGAGACCACGACGTACGGCGCGAGCTCGCCGACTTGTCGCCAGCTCGCGAGCGCGAGGTTGCCGAGCGTCCACGTGATCACGGCGCGCAGTCGCTCGCCCTCGCGCAGCAGGAGGAACGTGGTGATCGCGGCGAGCATGTTGCCGACGACGACGCCCGCGAGGACGAGCGACTCGGTGCGGCGCGCGCGAGCACGCGCGAGCGCGGCCGTGAGCAGCACCGCGCCGAGCCCGCCCGCGAACGCGCAGAGCGGCACGATCGAGCCCGGCGAGACCGCGCCCGCGGCGGCGAGATCGGCGGGGAGCTCACCCGAGAGCTCGAAGCCCACGATCGCGCCGAGCCCGGCGCCGCTGCCCGCGCCGAGCAGATACGGATCGGCGAGCGGATTGCGGAACACCGCCTGCGTCGCGGCGCCCGACGCGCCGAGGCACGCGCCGACGAGCGCTGACATCGCCACGCGCGGCAGGCGCACCGACCACACGACGTGCGCGAGGCCCGCGTCCGATCCGTCGAGCACCGCCTCGAGGACCACGTGGATCGGGATCGTGACGGTGCCGATGCTCGCCGCGATCACCAGCACGCACGCGAGGAGCGCGACACCCGTCGCCACCGTTCCGAGCTCGCGTCGAGTCATGGCGCGAGCTCGGGGTGGATGATCTCGAGCAGCACCTGCAGGCCCTCGTCGATGCGCGTCCCCGCGCGCACGATCACGTCGCGCTCCGCATCGCTCAGCGCGCGCACGCGCCCTCGTCGCACCGCGGTCACGCTCGACCATCCGGGACGCCCGCGCGCCTCGTCGAGCGAGAGCCCGATCATCACCTCGGGGTCGCGCACCACGATCTCCTCGAGCGCGAGCCGCGGGAACTCTCCGAGCGGCTCGGGCGCGATCGTCGCGCCGCCGGCGCGCGCGATCATCTCGCCGATGAACGAGCGTGGGCCGACCGAGTACGGCGTCGGATCGACCTCGAAGTACACGCGGAGCCGCGGCGCGCCCTGCGCCCGCGCCGCGACGCGCGCGATCCGCTCGCGCAGCTCGCGCGCGATGCGCTCACCCTCGCCGGCGCGACCGACCAGCCGCGCGATCGCGTCGAGCACCTCGAAGAGCTCGTCGTAGCGCTGCGCGCTGCCCGCCCACACCGTGAGCCCGGCTTGCTCGAGCACGCCCGCCTGGGTGCCGTACTCCGCGGCGATCACCAGATCCGGCTCGAGCGCCGCGACGGCCTCGACGTTGGGCTCGAGCCCGCCGAGATCGGGCAGCGCCTCGATCTGCGGCGAGCCCGTGCTGTACGTGTCGCGCCCGACGATGCGGTCCCCGACGCCGAGCGCGACCAGCGTCTCGGTGTGCGACGCGAGCAGGCTCACGATGCGCGTCGCCGGGCGCGCGAGGCGCACGGTGCGACCGCGCTCGTCGTCGACGGAGATGGTGCTCGAGCCCGGCTCGCGCTCCGGCGCACCGCACGCGACGAGGAGCGCGAGCCAGGTCGAGATCAGCGCGCGCATCATCAGAGCCGCGCGATGTGCCGCACCGGCAGCGCGAGATCGGGCGCGAGCTCGACCGCGTCCATCTCCGTCCACGAGCCGTCGTCGTGCCGCACGAAACGTCGCAGGCCGCGCGATCCGTCGGGCACGAGCGCGAGATCCTGCGTCGCGTCGAAGAGCGGCGCGCCGAGCTCGAAGGGGCCCGCCGAGCGCGCGATCTCGGCCGACGTCGCAGTGGCGAGATCGATCTCGAACAGCTGGTCCCCGGCCACCGGGTCCAGCGAGCCCCACCCGAGCGCGAGCACCCGATCACCCTCGAGGTGCACCACACCCTGCGATGCGAGCGGGAGCTGCTCGTGCTCGCCGAACCGCAGCGTCTGCGTGACCTCTGCGCGGCCATCGACGAGCTCGACGACGACGATGCCGGCCGTCGCGCGCTTCGTCGCCGCGTCGCCGAACCCTGCGCATCCCACGATCACGCGCTCGCCCGCGGGCACCACGCGCGCGCAGTCGTGCAAACCCTCGAGCGCGATCAGCCGCGTCGCATGGCTCGCGAGCGAGACCTCGACGATCGCGCCCTCCCCTGCCCCGTCGAACGCGCCGGTCAGCCGCGCGAGCCCGACGACGAGCACGTCGCCGAGCCGCACGATCGACGACGGTCGCGCGTGAGCGGTCGCGCGCGATCCGTCGGCGCCCGCGACCTCGACGTCGTACTGCTCGAAGCCGATGCGCATCCCGCGCCGCGCCATCGACGAGGGATCGATCGCGTAGAGATCGTTGCCGCGCTCGAGCTCCGGCGCAGCGGGATCGAGGTTCGCCTCGAAGCGCGAGATCCACGCGAGATCGTCCGCGACGAGCGCGACGTCGTGCGGGTTCGACGACCATGCGCCCTCGCCGCCTGCCGCGTCGTGGGTGCGCACCTGCCCGAGCACCTCGCCGCTCGGCACCTCGATGCGCGTGAGGACGTCGGTGCGGAACCGATCGAGCAGCCACAGTGTCCCGTCGCCGATCCCCGCGCTCGGGATCGCGACGTCGCCCGAGAGCGCCGCGACGAGACCGGGCGACACGGTGCCCGACGTCACCCATCGATCGTCCACCGCGGTCCCGTCCGCGCGCACCATCGCGATCGCGGTGCTCGCGTAATCGCTCAGTACGACCGCGTAGGCCGGCTCCTCCGCGAGCGGTGCGATCCCCGCCGGCTCCGCGCCGCCGCCGCACCCGATCACCAGCACCGCGAGCCCGATCCCACGTCGCATCAGAGGTCTCCTTGGATGTCGGCCTGCGCGACGAAGCGCCGGCCGGGAAGAGGGAGGCCGAGGTAGTCCTGGCCACGCGCGTCGAGCAGGTCGCGCACCGCGCACGAGATGCCGATCACGCCGAAGAGCGCCACGCGCGCGCCGAGGTCGATCCACGTGCGATCGCCGATCACGACGAGGTTCGCGGGATCGACCGCGTTCGCCGCCGTGTAGCTCGCGCTGACGAAGCCGGAGAGCGCGACGTCGCGATCGAGCGCGCGCCCGGTGCTCGCCTCGACTCGCGCGAAGCCGTGCCACTGCGGCCGGAACGGGAGCAGCCGGCCGAGCTCGTCGCGCGCGTCGAGGAACGTGAGCGCGCCCTCGAGCCGCACGTGGTCGAGCGCGCGGAGATCGACGCCGAGCTCGAGCCCCGCGATCGTCGCGCTCGCCACGTTCTCGGCGACTGCGGTGTACTGCGCCGTGCGTCGATACCGGATCAGCGACTCCGCGAGCGACACGAACCCGCGCAGCTCGGCCTCGAGCTCGAGGCCGGGCACGATGCGCTCCTGCACCGTCACACCCGCGTCGATCGAGGTCGCGCGCTCGGGCTCGAGGCGCACGTTCGCCACCAGCGTCGCGCGATCGCCGAAGAGCTCGATCATCGACGGGATGCGCGTGCCGTGCGCGATCGACGCCGAGATCGCGATCCCGGCGATCGGCGCGATCGCCGCGCCCAGTCGGAACGTGGGCGCGATCACCTCCACGCTGCGCGCGAGCCGCGACACGAGCTCGAGCTGCTCGAGGTGCGCGTCGCTCCACTCGAGGCGCACCGAGGGCCGCAGCGCGATGCGCAGGTGATCGATGCGCGGATCGATCGCCCCCTCGAGCACCGCGACGAGCCCGTCGCGATGCGACGCGCCGAGCGACGTGCGCACCAGCGGATCGTCGGGCTCGAGCCGATCGTGACGCGCGGTGAGCAGGGCGCGCACTGCGAGCTCGCGCACCGGTGACCAGCTCCCGGCGATGCGACCGAACGCGCGGAGCTGCCGATCGTCGCTCGCGTGCTGTCCGGTGCCGAGCTCGTTGAGGCGATCGAGGAACGCCGCGCGCCCGTACCAACCGCCGCCCATCACCTCGAGCGAGAGCGACGGTCCTCCGAGCCGATACGCGACGCTGCCCGCGTAACGATCGGTCGCGCGCCGCGCTTCGCTCGCGAGCTGCGATCCCGCGCCGGGCACGCCCGAGGCGCGGCTCACCCAGAGCATCACCGCCTCGAGCTCGCCGACGTCGAGCGGCACCTCGAGGTGGAGCAGGCCGCTCGCGCCGCGCGTGCCCGCGTTGCGGCGCGCGCGCTCGCGATCGTCGGTCGGATCGAGCCGCGTGCCGCCGTCGTCGACGAAGGGATGATCGTTGTCGGCGGCGTCGAACGAGAGCGCGACGAGCGACGAGAGCCCGTCACCGCGCACCGCGCCCCACGCCCGCGCGATCCCGGTGTCGAACGATCCGTACGAGACCGATGCGCCCGCGCGACGGCCCTCGGCGCGCGAGGGCACGAGCCGGATCACGCCGCCGATCGCGCCCTCGCCGAGCATCGCCGGCGCGCCGCCGCGATAGACCTCGATCGCCGCGATCGAGCCGAGGTCGATCGCGCCCAGATCGAACGCCCCGAGATCGGGCCCGGTGAGCGGGAGATCACCGAGCATCACCGTCGAGTGCGCGACGTCCGCGCCGCGCAGGCTCAGCCCGAGCGGCTGACCGAACGCCCCGGTCCCGAGCGCACGCGCGCCGGGCACCCGCGCGAGCACGTCGCGCATCGACTCCACGCGCGTCGTGTCGATCTCCACCCGCGTGCTCGACGCCGTGGGATCGAGCGGCGTGCGTGACGCGATCGGCCGCTCGACCTCGGCACGCGCGCGGAACGTCGCATCGCCGCCGTCCTGCGCGCGCGCCAGCGCGCACGACACGACCGACCCGACGAGCCACCACGCGAGCACGAGACGCACGAACGCCACGCGACCTCCGCGGCGACGCGCGAGCGCACGCCGCCGGTGCGCGGGCCTTCCCTCGAGGCCCGAGGCACGCCGTGCGATCGACCGCACGACACCAACGGCAGGTCTTCGGGCTCGCAGGCGCGGGCCGGGATCGGCCCACCTACTGGTCGCGCCTTCCCGCGCGCCTCGCGATGGAGAACGCGCAGTGGTCGTCGCGACGGTCGTTCCTGCACACCGCTGCGGGGCAGCCCCGGATTCTCACCGGGTTCCCTCGGGGCGATCGGTCACTCCGATCGCACCGCTGGCGGGCCGGACCCTGAGCGAGCGGAGGTGCGATGTCAAATCCGAGCGCGCGCTGCGAGCCTCGCGCGACGCGCGACGTCGAGTGGTGGCGACGCCACTCCGACGAATGCGATCAGCGGAGCTGCGCGGGCACGTCCGGCGTCGGCCGCGTCGTGCTGTCGGCCTCGGGCTCCGGATCGCTCGCGACGAGGCGGAGCGGCACCACGCCGGCCCAGCACGGCTCCTTCATGTCGTCGGCATCGTCGATCGGACCGCCGCTGCGGATCTTCGCCGACGCGTGCTCGATCTCCACGGCGATCACCTTCGTCGCATCGAGCTCCCAGTCGTACGGCGCGCGCGTCTCGCGACTGCGCCCGCGCGCCATGCGGTCGACGAGCAGCGTCATCGCCTCGCCCTTCTCGTCACGGCCTTCGACGAGACGCGCCTTCCCGGTGAGCACGACCGAGCGATAGTTCATCGAGTGGTGGAACGCGCTGCGCGCGAGCACCAGCCCGTCGAGCAGCGTCACCGTGATCGAGAACGGCGCGCCGCCGAGCAGTCCATCGAGCGAGCGATTCGCGATCGCGCCGTGCACGTAGATCGTCTCTCCCGCGCGGGCGAAGGCGGTCGGCATCGCGATCACGTGCTGCCCGGTCGAGCACGCGAGATGGCAGATCAACGCTTCGTCGAGGATCGCGTGCACGACGTCGCGGTCGTAGCTCCCGCGCTCGGGGTGTCGCTTGATCCGCGTCGCGTCGGAGGCCGGGTACACGTTGCTCATGGCGTCGACTCTGCACGTGACTGGATGGTCGTGTACGTCCAGAATGCACGTGGAGACACCTCCAGTTGTCGCGCCACGAAGAAGCCCTCGCGCTCGATCCCGACGAGCTCCGGCGCACGCGCGGCCCGAGCCTCGCAGCGCGCGTCGCGAACCTCCTCGTGAGCGAAATTCGGCGCGGTCGGCTCCGCCCCGGGCAGCGGCTGCCCGGCACGCGCGCGCTCGCCGCGTCGCTCGAGGTCGAGCGCGACACGGTCGTGCGCGCGTTCGCGGAGCTCGTCGCCGAGGGCTGGCTCGCGAGCCGCCCGCAGTCCGGCACCTTCGTCGCGGCGGAGCTGCCCGAGCGCACGGTCCGACGTCCCTCGACGACGCGGACCGCGGTCCCCGAGCACGCTGCGTTCGCGCGACCTCCGCTCTCCATCGGCCCGGTCGAAGCGCTCTCCCCGGCCACGATCTACCTGGGCGGCGGGGTGCCCGACGTGCGCCTCGTGCCGCGCGAAGCGCTCGCGCGCGCGCATCGCCGCGTCCTCCGCACCTCCCCGCGAACACGCCTCGACTACGGCGACGCGCGCGGAGAAGCGACGCTGCGTCGCGCCCTCGCCTGCATGCTGGGCGAGCAGCGCGCGATCGCGACCGACGCCGACGGGGTGCTGGTCACGCACGGCAGTCAGCACGCGATCGATCTCGTCGCGCGGACCATCGTGCGTCCCGGCGATCGCGTCGCGATCGAGGACCCGGGATATCCGCCCGCGCGCCAGACCTTCCGTCTCTCCGGAGCCGCGCTGGTCCCGATTCCCGTGGACGCGCGCGGGCTCGACCTCTCGGCGCTCGAGCGCGCTTGTGACGAAGCGCCGATTCGCGCGCTCTACGTCACTCCGCACCATCAGTATCCGACGATGGTCGTGATGGCGCCCGAGCGCCGCCAGGCGCTGCTCGCGCTCGCGCGTCGCCGCCGGTTCGCGATCATCGAGGACGACTACGATCACGAGTTCCACTTCGAAGGTCGCCCGGTGCTGCCGCTCGCGAGCGCCGACGTGCACGGCTCCGTCGTGTACGTGGGCTCGCTGTCGAAGATGCTCGCGCCGGGGCTGCGGCTCGGCTTCGTCGTCCCGCCGCGCGACCTGCTCGAGGATCTCGTGCGCGTGCGGTTCGCCTCCGATCGACAGGGCGATCACGCGAAGGAGGCCGCCGTCGCGTCGTTGATCGACGACGGCGAGCTCGCGCGTCACGTGCGCCGCGTGCGCCGCGTCTATCTCGCGCGACGCGACGTGCTCCGCGCCGAGCTCCGCAGAGCGTTCGGCGAGCGCATCCACATCGAGGAGCGCTCGGGCGGGCTCGCGCTCTGGGCGAAGCTCGACGCCGACGTCGAGCGCATCCGTGACCGCGCGCTCGAGCGCGGCGTGATGTTCTTCGTCGCGCGCGACTTCACGTTCGACCGCCGCAGCCTGCCCTTCGCGCGCTTCGGCTTCGGCTCGCTCGACGAGCGCGAGCTCACGCGCGCCGTCGGCGTCGTCGCCCGCGCGGCACGCACGCGCGCGTGAGCGGCGCGGCACCTACGGGTGCGCGATCACCATCACCGCCGGCGCGCGCTCCAGGGTGGCGTGCACGCAGTGCTCGAGCGTCTCCGGATCGAGCGCGCCGAAGCTCTCGTCCAGGACGAGCACGCGCGCGCTCTGCGCGAGCAGCGCGCGCGCGAGGAACACGCGACTGCGTTCTCCGTGGGAGAGCTGCCAGCCGCTGTCGCCGACCTGCTGCATGAGCCCGGCAGGCATCCGATCGATCAACGACCCCAGCCCGAGCGCACGGCACACCTCCTCGGCGCGAGCGAGATCGGCGCCCGTCGCGGGCCATCGATCACCGAGCAGGAGATTGAACCCGAGCGTGCCCGCGAACACGTGGTTGTCGTGGAATTGCGGGACGAGCGCCACGCGCCGCCGCCACTCGTCCTCGCCGAGCGTCTTGGTATCGAGCCCGTGGCAGAGCACCAGCCCGGCGCTCGGCCGCCGCACCGCCGCGAGCAGCTGCGCGAGCGTGCTCTTCCCACCGCCCGACGGGCCCACGCACAAGATCCGATCGTTCGCGGCGATCCGCAGCGTCGCGTGCTGCAGCGCGGGCTCGAGGCGTCCCTCGTAGCGCAGCGTCGCGCCGCGCACCTCCAGCGTCGCGACGTCCGCGCCGTCGACGTTCTCGGGCGCGATCGCGAGCGACGGATCGCCGGGAGCTCCACGGGTCTCGCCGGCGCGCAGGAGCACCGCGAGCCGATCCGCGCCGATCGCCGCGCGCGCGAGCTGCTCGACGCCGCTGCCGAGCGCCGCGAGCGCCCGCTGCGCGAGGAGCGCTCCGAACACCGCCACCGCGAGCGACGTCTGACTGGCACCCACGATGAACGGATGTGCGAGCGCGGCGATCGCGAGCACCAGATACGCGCGCGAGAGGACGCGCAGCGGGAGCTCGGCCGCGTCGCTGCTGCGCGCGAGCGACATCGCGGCGCCGAGCGCGACGTCTTCCTCCTCGTGCCAGCGATCGGAGGGCTCCTGCGCGAGCCGTGTGCGGTGCCCGACCATGTGCTCCACGAGGTCGTGCGTGAGCCCGATCCGCGCATCGATCCACGCACGCCGCCGCCTCACGAACCGGCCGATCGCGACGGCGCCGACGACGATCACCACGCCCATCGCCGCGAGGAGCGGATATGCGCCGCCGAGCGCGAGCACGACCGCGGCGACCGCGAGCTCGACGAGCGCGAGCGCCGACGCGACACCGCCGTCGAGCGCGAGCGACTCGACCGCTTCGGACTCCAGCACGCGTGCGAGGAGCTGGCCCGCGCCCTCGCGTCGGATCGCGTCGCGATCGATGCGCAGCGCGCCCCACAGCAAGCGCTGCTTGAGGAGGCGTGCACAGCGGATCGCGAAGCGCCCCTGCGCCGTGGCCGCTGCCGCGCGCAGCGGAACGCGCGTGAGCGCGAGCAGCGCCGCCGCCGTGAGCCACCCGGGGTCGACGCGCCCACCGAGCACGCCGCTCCCGAGCGCGACCCACGCCAGCACGAGCGCGATCGATCCCAGCACGTGCGCGAGCAGCAGCGAGACCAGCGGCGCCACGAGGCGCGCATCGCGGACGAGCGTGCGCAGCGGCGCCGAGGGATGCGCGCGGATCATGAACGCGCGACGAACGTGCGCGTGCGCGACGAGCCGATCACGAAGCGCGCGACGCGCGCGCGAGCCACTCCGCGCGGTGACGTTCGCCGACTCGAGCAGGCCATCGACGAGCTGGTCGCCGAGCGCGTCGAATTCTCCGGCGACGCGCGCGCGTACTTCCTCGATGTGGAACGTGCGCGTCTCGTCGTCGGGCAGGAGAACGCGCAGCCGGTCGCCTTCGCGCCGGATCACGGCGAGCCATCGATGCTCGTGCTCGTCGATCGACACGATCGCGGGCGCCACGCTCGCGAGCATCCGCGCCGTCTCGGGATAACGCGCATCGACCGACTCCGCGTCGATGCGGAGCACGTCGGCGACGCGCTCGAGCCATCGGTCGACCGCTCGCCCGACGAGGCGCGCCCGCGACGGCACCACGATCCCGTGAGGCAGCGGGTCCTGCGCGAGCCCGGCGCGACTCGCGAGCGCAGCCATCGCCTCGTGCACGCGCTCGATGGGCCACGACGCGCGCTCGAGCGCGTCGGTCATTGCGCACGCTCCTCGCGCAGCGCGCCGCACGAGACGTGGATGCGGCGAAAGACGCCCTCCCCCCAGAGCCGATCCGCGAGCGCCACGTCGGCGTCGAAGAGCGCTCGATACCGAGAGCCCTCGGCGGCGAGCAGCTCGGCGGGCGCACCGTCCTCGATGACCTGCCCGTCTTCGATCACCACAACACGATCGAAGCTCGACGTGTCGCGCACGTCGTGCGTGACCGCGAGCAGCGTCGCCTCGCGGAAGATGTGCCGCGCGCGCTCGGTCAGCGTGCGCCGCGCGTCGCGGTCGAGGCCACGGAACGGCTCGTCGAGCAGCGCGAGCCGGACGTTCGAGCGCAGGAACGCGCGCGCCGCGCGCACGCGCTGCCCCTCGCCGCCGGACAGCAGCGCGCCGCCTTCGCCGAGCGGCGTCGCGAGGCCGTCAGGCAGACGCTCGAGGATCGGAAGGAGGTGCGCCTCGTCGAGCACCCGCCCCGGCGCGATCGCAGGATCGTCCGCGCCGTAGCGAAGGTTCGCGAGCAGCGATCGATTCCAGAGCTGCACCGCGGGGTCGATCCACGCGAGCTCCCGACGGAGCGACGCGAGGCGCGCAGGATCGAGCGGCGCGCCATCGACGCGCACCTCTCCGTGAATCGGTGTGTAGAAGCCGAGGAGCGTCGCGAGCAACGAGCTCTTCCCCGCGCCCGACTGCCCGACGATCGCGACGTGCTCGCCAGCCGCGATCGTGAGCTCGACGTCGTGCAGCACGCGGTGGCCTCCCGCGCGCACCTCGACCGCGTCGAACCGGAGCGCGACCGCGTCCTGCGCCGCGCCGCTCGCGACGACGTCGGGCACCGGATCTTCGGGCGCGTCGAGCGGCTCGAGCAGTCGCAAGAACGTGCCGCGCACGTGCGGATAGAGGCGCGCCGAGAGCGCGACTTGCTCACCGAGCATCGGAATCGCGAGCGCCCAATAGGCGACCAACAGCGACCCTCCGAGCGCGCCGCCGCGCGCGAGATATCCCGCGATCGACACGATGGCGAGCGCCGCGCCCGCGAGCGCGACGAGCGTGTCGACGCGCACGGCCGCGCTCGACATCGCGCGCGCGGATCGCTGCCACTCGACGAGCAGGCTCTCGTGCTCGCGCCGCACCGCACGCTCCGCGGAGTGCGCGCGCACCGCGGTGATCCCGAGGAGCGCGTCGAGGTAATACCGCGCGATCGCGCCGAGGTGCGTCTGCACGCGCAGCTCGCGCTCCGAGAGCACCGGCACGAAGACGAGCGGAAGGACGATCGCGAGCACCGCCGACTCGATCGCGATCGGTGCGCCCGCAGGGTCGAGCCACACGAGCCCGGTCACGGTCGCGATCAATCCGAAGAACGACGCGAGCAACGACCCGCCGAGCCGCGGCAATGCTTGGAGCGACGACAAAGAGTGGCTCCTCTGCGCCATGTCCGACGTGAGCCGGCTCTGGAAGAAGCGATCGGGCAGGCGCGGGATCTTCGTCTGGAGCGCGACCCGGAGCCGCGCTTCGAGGCGCCTTCCCAGCGTCTGCACCATCGCGGTCTGTGGCAGCTCCAGCGCCATCGTGGTCGCCAGGAGCGCGATCATCGCGAGCACCGCGGCGATGCGCTGCTCGCGCAGCGGGAGCATCACCCCGAGATCGAGCATGCCTCGCAGGAGCAGCGCTTCCACGAGCGCGCCGATCGCGGCCATCGCGATCGCGATCGTGCACGCGATCGGCGCGACCACACCGTCCTTCGCGAGCACGCGGACGAGCTCACGGAGCGCGGCGGGGCGAGCCTCGTCGAGCGCGCGACGCAGGACCTCGGACTCGGCAGCGTCGGGCGTGTCGAGCGCGTCGCCTTCCGTCTTCGCGATCAGTCCTTTCGCGCGCAGCACCACCGCGCCGCGCATCATCACGTGCGGCTCGTCGGCGTCGTCCGCCGGACACAGGTGCGCAGTCCACATGCGCTCGGGAATGACGTTCGGATGTTCGGCGGCGCGTCGCGCGAGCGCCGCGACGATCGTCGATGCCGATCCGCGCTCGAGCTCTCCCGCGGTCGCGAGCGCCGCCACGACGCGCACGGCCGCGTCGAGCGCCGCGATGCCCCACGGCCCGGGATCGGCGATCGCGGTCGCCCACAGCGCCGCGCGCTCCGCGCTCTCGATGCCGATCGACGCCATGCGTCGATCGAGCACCGCCGACATCTCCTTCGAGACCGCGTACTCGCGAAATGCAGCGGCCGGCACCGCCATCCGGTGTTGGTAGAGATCGCGCTGGAGCAGCGCGACGGTCGTCCACCGCCGCCCCGTCGCGGGATCCATCACCTGCACGAAGGGCCCGTGACGGCGGTAGATCACGACGAAGTGCGTGAAGCCGCTCGGGAGTCGCACGATCACGATCGCGGGCAGCGATCCGCTCTCGGGCGCGAGCACGTGATCGTAGGGAACGAGCAGCTGCTCGGCGTCGAGGCCGAGCGCACGCGCGACGTCCTCGAGCGTGTCGATCGACGTCCCATCGACGTCGGTGTGACAAGCCTCGCGCAGGCGTCCGTACCCCACGTGCACGCCGAACCCTTCGAGGAGGCACTTCAGCGCTGCAGGGCCGCAGTCCATCGACGACGTCTGCACGACCTCCGGAGCGAGCCATCTCATCGCGATGCTCCTCCGCGCCCGGTCTCGACGTCGCCGTCGAGCGCCTGACCCACCGCGCGCAGCACGAGCTCGATCGGGCTCACTCGCTCGACCGCGACTTCGACGCTGCCCTCGAGCCCGTGCGCGATCGGAATCGAGCTCGGCGCGTGCGTCACCTCGAGCTCGACGCGCACGAGGCCGTCGCGCGGCTCGTTGCCCACCCGCGCGACGACGAGCCCGATCATCCCGAACCGCGTCCACGGGAACGCGTCCATGCGCATCTGCGCGCGCTGGCCCGGGGACACGCGCCCCAGCGCGCTGCTCGCGGCGAAATGCCCGACGACCCGCAGCGGCCCGTCGGGCACCAGCGCGACCAAGCGCTCACCTTCGGTCACGACCGAGCCCGGCCGCAGCGCCGAGAGCTCCCCGACGGTCCCCGCGATCGGCGCGACGATGCGGCGGCGCGCGAGCTCGACCTCGAGGCGCTGGATCTGCGCTTCTTCCGCGGCGTGCTCGCCGCGCAGACGCACCCGCTCGCGTCGCAGGCTCTCGAGGCGGACCACCGCGTCGGCCGCGCGGGTGCGCGCGTCCGCGGCGATGCGCTGCGTCGCGTGGGCGGCCGCCAGCGCCTGCGACGTGTGCATCTCGGCCTCGAGCACCGCGCGCGCGAGATCACGCTCGGAGGTCGCGCCTGCCGAGCCCAGACGAGCGATGCGCGCCTGCTCGACGCGCGCCCAGCGCGCCTCCGCGTCCGCGCGCTCACGCTCCGCATCGGCCTCGGCGACCGCGCCGCGCGAGCCCCGTCCGATCGCGTCGACGAGCCCTCGCGCAGCATCGATCTCCTCGTCGATCGCGGCGAGCTGTGCCGCGAGCGCGTCGCGGGTCGCGACCGATTCGCGCTCCGCCGCGCGAATTTCCGCGGACTCGAGCTCGAGCAGGACGTCCCCCGCGGCGACCGGCTGCCCGAGCTCGACGTGGACCGAGAGAACACGTCCGGCGAGGGGCGCTCCGACGACGTGCGCCGCCGCGCTCGACTCCACGCGTGAGTCCGCGGAAACGTCCCAGAGCGTCACTCGCGCGAACGCGCCCCATACGACCCAGGCCACGATCACCGCGCCGATTCCCACGACGATCAGTGATGCACCTCGCGCGCGCTCACCCTCGAGAGCGCGAATCGATCGAGAAAAATGAGTCGCCAATCGACGCCCGCCCCGGAAGAGCGCCAATCATAGCATCGTCGTTCGCATTGCCAGCGATCAGCGCGACTCTCGCGTCACCGTCACCGCGGTCGGGGGCCCAATCGAGATTGCGCGATTGGACCGCAGCGAGTGCCGTGTACCAGGAGTGCGGCAGCACTTCGTTCACAAGTGAGCCCGCATTGGAACCGAGCGCCGCGGCAAGGGACTCGTCGCACCGTCAGCCGCGATCTCGAATTGCCACGGACGCGTCGCCAATCGGCGACCTCGCGCGCGCAAGAACCCCGCTGAATCACACACTCCAGGCGCGCTGTAAATCTGACCTCGACTCTCCCTTTCCAAACTGCGCTCTCGAATTCACGATTGACGTCATCGAGAACTGATTTCAATGTGCGACAGGGTGATGTCGGATAGGCCGACAACACTCCTGTGCAGTAAGAAAGAAAGAGAAAGACGATGAACAGCAAGAAGGCGAAGAAGCTCGTGGTCAAGACCGGTCTCCGCGCGGGCGTCGCCCGTCCGATCGTCGTCTGCTGATTTGATTGCGGGCGACGGAGTGCACCCGTCGCCCGCACTCACCATCCCTGGATTCGATCGAGACCGAGAGCAGAGCGAGTGACTACGAGCACGACAGTCTCCGACCTCTCCGTTCCGCAGCTCGGCGTCGGCCTGCAGTTCAATCCCGAGATCTACGACTGGTTCCCCTTCGCCCAGCACGAGGTCGACGCGTTCGAGGTGTTGCTCGACGCGGTCATGGCCCCTCTCGACGGGCGCGTCGTGATGGCGCCCGGAGCCGCCGAGCAGCTTGAGGAGCTGGCGAAACGAGCGCCGCTCGTCGCGCACTCGAACTACGGCTGCGACTTCGGGTTCGACCCGCTCGAGAGCACGCCCGCGGTTCGCCGACACGTGCCCATCGCACGGCACATCGGGAGCCCGTGGGTGTCCAACCACTGCTTCTATGCGGACGCCTCGTGGTCGGACATCTGGAGCAGTCCGCTCCAGTTCTCCCGGTCGGAGGTGGAGCGAGTCGGCCGCCGTGCGCGCGCGCTCGGAGATCTCTACGGGATCCCGCTCGCGCACGAGAACGCTGCATATTACGTCGTCTGTCCGGGCAGCGAGATGCGCGAGGCCGAGTTCCTCGCGGCGCTGGTCGAGCGCGCAGGGACGTACCTGCATCTCGACCTCCACAACGTCTACACGAACTCGGTGAACCATCCCGGGTTCGACGCGTGGGATTATCTCGCGACCATCCCGCTCGAGCGCGTGATCGCCATTCATCTCGCGGGCGGGAGCCTCCACGACGGCGTCTATCACGACTGGCACGACAGCGCGGTTCCGGAGCCCGTCTGGGAGATGCTCCAGCACGTCCTCGAGCATACCCGAGTCGGCGCCGTGTTCCTCGAATTCCAGGGTCGTGGCCACCACGACGCGACTCGAGTGCTCGATCGCGAGCGCGATCTCGACATGATCCTCGCCGACCTCACGAGGGCGCGGCGGACGTGGGACGCGGCTTATGGTCCGCGGAGCCGCCGCACGACGCGCGCCGGGGCGCGAGAGGCATGTCATGGACGCTGAGCTCGTCTGGAAGACGTGGCGGCGCATCCTGCGTGAGCCCGAGCTGCACGAGAGTGTGCTCGCAGGGGCGATCGATGGCCGCGCCCATGGTCTCTCTCCCGAAGAGGCGCGCATCGCCGCGGACTATGCAGCGCACAGCAAGATGACGCGCTGGGCAGTGGAGACGTATCGATTCCGCCTCGAGCGCGGCGCGCTCTTCGCGCTGGGCACGGGCGCGCCTCTCACGCTGCGTCTCCTGGAGTCCGCGGGTGTCGACACGCGCGAGGTCGCGCGACGATACCTGCGCTCGGTCGGGTATGGAGACGACGGACCGCACGTCTATCGGTCGTGCGCGGCCTTCCTCGATTTCCTCCGTCGTCACCCGCCGAGCGCGCCAGTGCGCGAGCTCGTCGACACGATCGCGCTCGAGAGCACCGTCGTGTCGCTGATTCGGCAGCTGGCCGACGCGCCCGAGTCCTCGTGGCCTGCACGCCCGAGCGAGGGCGAGCCGCAGCCGCGACGCTACGTGCAGTCGGGCACGGGCCGCGTCGTCTCGACGACGCACGCGCTCGCCTCGTGGCTCGCGCAGCCCGAGCTCGTCGCTGCGAACACCGCCGCAGCGGAGCCCGAGCACTTCCTCGTCTACGTGCCCTCGGTCGATAGCGACTACGACATCGCCGAGCTCTCGCGCACTGCGAAGCAGCTCTTCGACGCGCTCGCGTCGCCTCGCTCGTTCGACGAGGTCCGATCCTCCCTGCCCCCCGACGACGACGACGAGCACGACGCGGCGCTCGAGACGTTCCTGAGCCTCGGCGTCGTGCGCGCGGAGATGACGTCATGAAGATCGAGTCCGTCCCGTTCACGACCACGGATCTCCGGACGATCGCGCCGACGATCCACGCGGGCCTCCGCGGCGAGGCCATCTGGCGCACGTTCGAGATGGGCAACGTCCGGGTGCGACGCGTCGAGTACACGCCCGGCTACGAAGCCGACCATTGGTGCGAGCGCGGCCACGTGCTCCACGTGCTCGAGGGCACGCTCGTCACGCACCTCGCCGACGGTCGTGTGCTCACGCTGACCGAAGGCATGACGTACGTCGTCGCGGAAGGCGCGGAGCCGCATCGCTCGTCGGCGCCGGGCGGCGCCACGCTCTTCATCGTCGACTAGAGCGATCGCGATGAGCACGGAATCGCTCGAAGAGCTGAGGCGCCGAGTCGACGACGCGGATCGGGCGCTGCTCGAGGCGCTCGCGGCGAGACGACGGGTGGTCCTGGCGATCGCCGAGGTCAAACGCCGCTCCGGAATCGCCGTGGTGCAGCCCAATCGGTTTCTCGCGCTCGTCGACGATCGAATCGCGACCGGACTGAGCCTCGGTCTGTCTCCTGTGCTCGTGCGCGCGCTGTTCGAGCGCATCCACGAGCAGGCGATCGCAGATCAGCTCGGTGTCGCACGCATCGAGGAGACCCTCTCGAAATGACTCATCGCCTCGTCGCAGACACTGCCCCGCACGACCCCGGTGACACCAGCGCGACCGTCGGCGACGGCATCGCTGCGGGGAACGCGTCTTGGACGTTCGGGGCCGACGTGCCCAAGACGTTCAGCGCGCACGTTCGTCGCTCGGTCCCGCTCTACGACGTCGGGCACGATCTCGTCTGTCAGCTCAGCGACTTCTTCGTTCGCAACGAGTCCATCTGTTACGAGATCGGCGTCTCGGCGGGCGACCTCGTCGCGAAGCTCGCGCGGCACAATCGCACCAAGGACGCGCGGTGGGTCGGCATCGACGTCGAGCCGCGCATGATCGAGAAGGCGCGCGAGAACCTCGAGGGGCTCCCGAACGTCTCGCTCCAGGTCGCCGATGCGGTCCACTACGAGTTCGAGAAGTCGGACTTCATCGTCTCGTACTATTCGCTGCAATTCGTGCCGCCGAAATGGCGCCAGGAGCTGCTGACGAAGCTCTACGAGTCGCTCAATTGGGGCGGCGCGCTCGTGCTCTTCGAGAAGGTGCGCGCCTGTGACGCGCGCTTCCAGGACATCGCGACCACGCTGTACACGGAGTTCAAGATCCGTCAGCAGTTCGCTCCGGAAGAGATCGTCGCGAAGACGCGCAGCCTGAAAGGCGTGCTCGAGCCGTTCTCGACCCAGGGCAACCTCGATTTGCTCCGCCGCGCGGGCTTCACCGACGTCATGTCGATCATGAAGTACGTCTGTTTCGAAGGCTTCGTGGCGATCAAATGACCATCGTCTACGGCACTCGCGATCACTGGGATCGTGTCGCGGGCGTGCGCGGAGCCGCGTCGACCGACGTCAGCGTCGCGCTCGGAGCGTCGATGCTCGAGGGCCGCGCGCTCACGCGGCGTCGACTGCTCGACGTGGGCACCGGCAACGGGAATCTGCCGATCCGCGCGGCGCTCGCGGGCGCAGAGGCGCTCGGCATCGACATCACGGAGCCAGGGGTCCGGCTCGCCGCCGCCAATGCAGACGAGAAGCTCCGGGATCCCGACGTGCGCGGGCGCGTCTCCTTCCGCGCGATGGACGTCGCCGCGCTCGATCTGCCCGATCGATCGTTCGACGTGATCACGGTGCTCAAGACGATCTGGTGTCTGCCCGACATCCCCGCCGCATCGCGCGAGCTCCGGCGCGTGCTCGCACCGAACGGCGATCTCGTGATCCAGCTCTGGAGCTCGGCCGAGGACTGCAGTCTGCTGATGGTCGGCGCGACGCTGCTCGCCGAGTACGTGACCGGCATGCACATGCCGGAGGGCTATCGCGGCCCGTTCGGCGTCACGCCGCGTTACATGCGCGGCGTCCTGACGCGCGCCGGATTCACGCGCTTCTCGATGCGGCGGCACGCGTTCACCGCCGAGTTCGGCTCGCCGGAGGAGTATTGGGCGCTCGTTCGCTCGCTCGCGGGCAGTGCGTATTACGCGCTCACGCTGCTCGACGCCGCGCAGCGACGCGAGCTCGATGCACGCCTGTGGGAGGCGCTCGAGCCGGTGCGCGAGGGCGATTGTGCATCGCTCGATCTCGAGTGGATCGTGCTGACCACGGGATACGACGAGTCGCTTCGACTGCTCGGAGACTCGGGTCAGGAGCGCGGACGCACGTAGTCGAGGCGATATCGCACCGGTGCGGGCAGACGCGCGCTCACGACGGTGAAGTCCAGGTGCATCCGCGCGCCATCGGGCTCGGTCGAGCACAGCTGCTGGAGCACCGAGCCCTCGCCCTCGTACAGCAGCTCGAGCCATCCGCCCTGCAGGCGCGGAGTGACGCGGGTCCCGTCCTCGACGCCCGTGACGCGCGCGGAAGCGCCGAGCGCTCCGTCGACCACGGTCGTCCGCTGCGACTCGAGCGTGACGCGGACGCGCGAGCCGTCGATCGTCACGAGCACGCGCCGCGGCGGCTGCATGCTGCTCCGGATGCGGTCGCGCGCGAACCCCTGGAGCAGCTCCGGGAGCGTCGCGATGCTCGGCGCGAACGCCGCCTCGATGGTGCGCGCGGCGCGCGCCGGATCGCCATCGAGCACCCACGTGCCCGCGAGCGTGGCGGGGACCGACGCGGCCTGCGCGCGGCCTGAGCGAGGGCAGGTCACGACGGCGATCAGCCCGATCGCGAGCAAGCACGCGACGAGCGATGTGCGGGCGAGTGGGGTCGGAGCCGACGTCGGTGAAGCGTGCTGGTCCATCAGCCATCTCCCGCGCGGCGCGCGCTTTTCGAGCCGTAGAGTCTCGTGATTCGGTTTGCTGTATCGACGCGCGTGAGCCGGGTCAAGCCCGACGAGGCCGTCCGCGCACGTCGCGCGATCCTCGATCCGCCGCGCGATCATCTCGCGGCGCACGGTACGAGCGGCTCTCGATCCAGCAGATCGCGGACGCGGCCGGGGTCGGAAAGCAGACGATCTACCGTTGGTCGCCGACCAAGCGCGAGCTCGTCGCGGAGTGCGTGCTCGAGGGACGCGTGCTGCCCGACGACGTCGGGCTCGAGGACACCGGTGACCTGCGAGCCGACCGCTGCGCATGGGTGCGACGATGATCGCGACGCCCATGTGCGCGCACATGGGCCGCCCGGATCGTCTGCGCATCGCGTGACGCGCTCTGCTCGATTTCCGGCGTCGTCGACGATGGCATTGGGCGTGCTGAAACGTCTGCCGTCCCGAGTGCGATGGAGATCGACACTCCAGCGCACGGCGTGAGCTCGACTCGAGTCGATGCGTCGTGCGCTCGAGTCTCGTCACGAGCGCGGCACTGCTCCAGTGCCGTCACGAGAGGCCGTCTCATGCCCATCGAAGTGCGTCTCGTCCGGTCCGAGGCCGAAGCACGAGCCGTGTACCGCTTGCGTTACCGCGTGTACGTCGAAGAGCTCGGGCGCACGCAGCGACACGCGGATCACGATCGCAAGACGATCGAGGAGCCGCTCGATCGCGACTGCATGCTCTGGGCGGCGTACGACGGCGATCAGCTCGTGGGCACGGTCCGCTCGAGCTACGCGTGGCGATGCGATCTCGGCGACTACCCGGAGCTCTATCAGATGGCTCGCGTCGGCCGCGATCACCCGCGGCACACGAGCATCACGACCAAGCTCCTGGTGCTCCGTGATCATCGTCTGATGAGCGTCGCCCGCGCGCTCGCCCTCGCGACGTATCGACGAGGCCTCGCCGACGGCGTGCGCCACGACTTCATCGACGTGTACCCGGCGCGCATTCCGTTCTTCGAGCACCTCGGGTACCGCGTCCACGTGCCCGAGCTGCAGCACCCCGAGTACGGCCGTGTCGTGGTGATGTCGCTCGACCTGCACGACCGCGAGCACTTCGGGCGCGTCGGCTCGCCGTTCCTCGATCTCTCGTCCAGCGACGCCGCGTGAGCGCGAATCTCTTTCCATCGAGGAATCCCGACATGAACGCATTCGAAGAGCTGCAGTCGTCGTTTCGCTCCGTGCAGGCAGAGTTCTTGGCGTCCGCGGCGCTCCGCCGCGTCGCCGCGGGCGGCATCGGTCTCTCGCACTACGCCTCGTACCTGTCCCAGGTCTTCCATCACACGCGCGAGAACCCGCAGATCCAGGCGCTCGCGACGGTGTACTTCCGCGGAGCGCAGCGCGAGCTGATCAAGCCGTTCTTCCGCCACGCGACATCGGAGATCGGCCACGATCGACTCGCGCTGGACGACCTACGCGAGCTCGGCGCAGCGCGTGAGTCGCTGCCTTTCGAGAACCCGCTTCCCGAGACCTGCGCGCTGATCGCGTTTCCGTTCTATCAAATCCAGAACCTCGATCCGATTGGCTACCTCGGGTACTTGTATTTCCTCGAGTTCCTCCCGACCGGACACGGCGCGCAGATCATGACCGCCCTCGAGCGCGCGGGCGTGCCGCGGAGCGCGATGCGGTTCCTCCACGATCACACGACCATCGACGTCCACCACAACCGGATGATGGAGGACTACGCACGGGCGCTGATCCGCAGCGAGCGCGACCTCGCGACCGTCCTCTACGCGATGCGTGTGACGGGCCGGCTCTACGCTCGGATGATCGAGGCCGCGTTCGCCGACGCGGACGCGCCGGGCTCGTGGGGGCTCTCGACGGCGGAGCGCATCGGCGAAGAGCCGCTCGTCGCGCGCGCGACGTGACTACGGACAGAGCAGGCGGACCGAGCGGATGCGCAGCGTCGAGTCGACGCCCGGATCGTTCGTCTGGTCTCCGATCGCGATCGTGCCGCTGACGCTGAATCCGGCGCGCGTGAGCGCGGGCGACCCATCGATCGAGAGCTGCGCGTTCCCGCTCGCGTCGACGGCGAGAACGAACGTGTGATACGCGCCGTTCGTGATCGCGACGGGGCCGACGCCGTAGCGCGCGGTGAACGCGCCGAGGATCACAGCGCCGCCGTCGGAGGTGTTGTGCGTGGCCACCGAGTCGACGCGCATTTCGATCTCGAGCCGGAACGGCGTGGCGGGCGCGACGGCGCCGGACTCCGAGGGCAGGAGCCGACCGCCGGTCCGCGCGCCGCTACCGGCGCGACCGCGTCATCACCACCGCCGACCAGCACGAGCACGAACAGCAGGCAGCGCGTTCGCTTGTCCGCTGCTACGACGTTTCGACGCCCGAGCTCGAGCGCGGAACGTCGCGCTCGACCGCGAGGATCAATCGTGGATCCGCCCTTCGAGCACGAGCGCCCACACGAGGCACACGAACGACGCGACGTTCGCGATCGCGCGTGCGAGGTTCCAGCGAACCCACGGCGCTTCGAACGCGCGTCGCACGGCGGCGAGGTCCGCGATCCGATCGACCGGTCCGGCCGCGGCGAGTCGATCGTTGAGCGGAACGTTGAAGGCGATCGTGATCACGAGCACCAGCGCGTAGAGCACCGCCGCCGCCACGATCCACGGCAGGACCGGACGCGCGTCCGCGGAGCGATGCATCACGGCAGCGGCGATCGTGAGCACCAACGAGCCGCCGAACGAGAGCGCGAACCAACCGTTCAGGATCGCGACGTTGATCTCCTGCATCGTCGTGACGAACGTGCGGTCGTCGGCGCGCGCGAGCCCCGGCATCACCGAGCACACGTATCCGTAGAAGAGCCCGGCGGCGAGCCCCGTCGCGGTCGTCGCCGCGAGCAACACGATGGTTCGAAGTCCAGGCATCACGTCCTCTCGATTCGCGCGAGCATGATCCGGCGCAGTGAGACGGGCAGTCCGTCGAGCGCCACTAACGACGCGCCGGAGCGCGAGCGACGACATCGGTGCAAGGCGCCTGGAACGCGGCCACGAGCGCGCTCACGGCGCGCGTCGCGTCGCCGACCGCTTCCTCGCGCGAGAGCGTTCCGTCGATCCATCCGGCGAGCGCGGCGCGACCCGCCGCGACGATGATCCAGAGATAGTTGCCGGCGCGACGAACGGGCGTGCCGGTGAACGCAGCGAGCCGCTCCTGCCAAGGCTCGAGCAGGTGCCCGAGGACCTCGCGCCCGATGCGCGCCACCTCGGGGTCCGCGCCGCGCGCGTCGAGGAGGAGCAGCCAGGGACCGGCTCCCTTCTGATCGATCACGTCGCAACACGCTTCGACGAAGGCAGTCGTGATGCTCTCGATCGTCCCCGGGAGCGCGCGGAAGAGCGCGCGCTGGAAGCGCTCCGCGATCGCCGCCGTGAAGTCGTCGAGGATGGCGCGGACGAGCGCGTGCCGCGTGGGGAACACGCGATACACGAGCGGGCGCGAGACACCGGCGCGCTCCGCGAGCTCGGTGACCTGCAGGCGCTCGAGGCCCTCGTCCGTGAGGATGCGCGCGGCTTCGTCGAGCAGCTGGCGCCGGCGCGCGTCCGGAGGAACGCGGCGCGTCGTGACCCGCTTCGTGCGCGTCTTCTTCTTCGTTCCGGCGCCGTGGCTCGGCCTCGCCATCGCGGGCGGAACGTAGCGCACCGCGACGAGCACGACCGGTTTCGCACCGTCACGAGCACTGTTACGCTGTGTAACGACACGCGCGACGCGGTGTCCGGAGCATTCGTCATGGGGAACACACGGTGGATCGAGGGGGCCGTCCTCGTCGTGCTCGTCGGCGCGGGGCTCGCGTG
Source organism: Sandaracinus amylolyticus (assembly GCF_000737325.1). Taxonomy (NCBI): domain Bacteria; kingdom Pseudomonadati; phylum Myxococcota; order Polyangiales; family Sandaracinaceae; genus Sandaracinus; species Sandaracinus amylolyticus. The sequence continues at coordinate 1,687,684 of NZ_CP011125.1, read as the reverse complement.
CCCCGAGGGCCCATTGCGCTGGTACGGCGCGCTCGCAGTGAGCTTCGTGGGGATCGCAGGCTCGGTCATCGCGCTCGCGTCGTTCGCGGCATGGCTCGCGGAGCGCAGCCCGGCGCGTCTGCAGGGCCCGCGGCGCAGGCCGCGGCTCGCGCTGCGTGGCGCGCGCGACACCGCCGTCGCGGCGCTCGTCGCCGCGAGCTTGCTCGCGTGGCCGCTCGCGCGGATGTGGGCCGGTGAGCCGACCGGGCTGGTGTGGACGCTCCCCGAGGCCGGCGGGCCCGGCACGGTCCTCGTCGGGAACCTCGCCGCGGTGCTCGTGCTCGACGCGTGGCTCTACTGGAAGCACCGCTTGCTGCACACGCGCCTCTTCTTCCCGTTCCATCGTGCGCACCACGTCTATCGCGACCCCACGTCGCTCTCGTCGTTCGCCGTCGGCCCCGTGGAGTCGGTGCTGACGTTCTGGCCGATCGTCCTCGTCGCGTTCCCGTGGGCGCCGCACTACGCGCCGGTGTACTTCGCGTTGGTCGCGGCGTTCGTCGCGCTCAACTTCTACCTGCACTCGGGCGTCGCCTCGCGCCTCGCGGAGGCGGTGCTCCCTCGGCTGTTCGTCAACACGTCGGCGTTCCACAACCGCCACCACGCGAATGCCGAGGTGAATTTCGGCGAGGCACTGACGCTCTGGGATCATCTGCTCGGCACTCGTGAGAACGCGCGGCGCTGATTGCCGCGCTGCGGAGCAGCTCGACTGGCGCGCTCGTCGCGGCGGACGTCGCGCGCCAGCCTGCTAGAGTGACCCCCGACGGACATTCGCTCTGTCCGTCGAGGGAGCTGCGAACTGTCGAGCTCACAGGCACGGTTGGATGGCACGCTGTTCGTGTCGGAGACGCGATTGCTGTACGTGGGCCCTCTCGTCGCCACGACGCTCCACGCGCATCACGCGGCCCAGATCGTCATCGCACCGCAGGGTCTGTACGTCGAGGACGGCGCGGAGGAGCGCATCCACACCCGGGCCGCCGTGATCCCGCCGCGCGTGCCGCACGGACACGGTGCGAGCGGGCACGCTGCGCTCCTCTTCCTCGACGGAGACGACGTGGCGAGCCGAGCGCTCTCTCGCGCGGCCGAGCCGCGTTGCGCGACGTGGCGCCGAGACGCGCTCGACGTGAGCGTGCCGCGCGATCCGACGCGCGAGATGGCGCGCGCGCTCATCGCGTCGATCTTGTCCGCAGTCGACGTCCGACAGCCGCCGGAGCCGCGACATCCGGCGGCGCGCCGGATGTGCGCGGCGCTCGATGGCTCCGATCACGACAGCCTCGCGAGCCTGTCGCAGGAGGCGGGGCTCTCGCCGCGACAGATGCGTCATGCGTTCGCGCGCGACGTCGGGCTCCCGATGCGCGCCTATCAGCGATGGAAGCGCCTGCGCCGCGCCATCGCCGCGGTGGAAGCGGGAGCGAGCCTGAGCGCGGCGGCAGCCGCCGCGGGGTTCGCCGACAGCGCCCACCTGAGCCGCGTGTTCCGCGAGCAGTTCGGCATGACGCCGACGCAGGGGCTCACCGCGATCACGTGGCGGACGCTCGACTGACGAGGAACTCGGGAAATCCGTCCCTCCGCCGCGGCATGCCGCACTGGTACATGATCGCGTCGACGTTCCCGCGGTGTTGAGTCGTGTGCGTGACGACGTGGAGGATCATCGTCGCAGCGCTCATGGTCACGAGCTTTCCATCGGTGAAGCGCACTTCACGCGGTCGCGCGAGCTCGTCGGGCCGCATCGACACTGCCGTCTCCACGTACCACCGGTCGATCGTCTCCGAGCCGTGATCGAGCTCGTCGAGCGAGGGTAGGACGGGGCTCTGCGTCGACGCGTGCCCGTGCGACACGCCCTGGAGATGAGCCTGGAAGATGCGGCTCACGACGTGGACGTGATCGAGGACGCGCAAGATCAGGTCTGCGCCGCTCCGCGACTCGAACGAGTCGACGTCGCGGAGCGAGGCGAAGAGCTGTCGGTTGGCCCACGCGACGTGCGTGACGAGGGTCTCGAGGGGCAGCATGGTCACGCTCCCTCGCACGATTCGTCGAGCGTGTGCGCGTGTCGGTCGGAGTGCTTCGGCGGGACGGTCTCGAGCGGATGAGAGTGCATGTGTCGGAGCGTGCTCGGCGCTCGGACGAGGCGCTTGAACGCAACGGCGGGGCTCGGAACAGCGTGCGGCGAGAAGCCCCGCGCTCACGCGCAGGGCTCTCGATGTGCGTCTCCGCTGGGTCGATGTCGTCAGGCGCCCGACTTCGTGCGACGCGCGAGATCGAATCGGTCGAGATTCATCACCTTGTTCCACGCAGCGACGAAGTCGCGGACGAACTTGCCCTTCCCGTCCGACGACGCGTAGACCTCGGCGAGCGCGCGCAGCTGGGAGTGCGAGCCGAACACCAGGTCGACCGCGGTTGCGGTCCACTTCACCGCGCTCTTGCCGCGCTCACGGCCCTCGTACACGCCGTCGCCGGACGCTGCGGGCTCCCACTCCGTGCGACCGTCGAGCAGGTTCACGAAGAAGTCGTTCGTCAGCGTGCCGGCACGCTGCGTGAGCACGCCGTGCTTCGAGGCTCCGACGTTGGCGCCCAGCGCGCGCATGCCGCCGACGAGCACGGTCATCTCCGGCGCGGTGAGCGTGAGGAGGTTCGCCCGATCGAGCAGCAGAGTCTCGGGCGACAGCGAGTGATTCGCTCTGATGTAATTGCGGAATCCGTCCGCCTTCGGCTCGAGCACGGCGAACGTCTCGACGTCGGTCTGGTCCTGCGCGGCATCGGTGCGTCCCGGCGCGAACGGCACGGCGATCTCGTGACCACCGTCCTTCGCGGCGCGCTCGACCGCAGCGCATCCGCCGAGGACGATCAGGTCCGCGAGAGAGACCTTCTTTCCGCCCGACTGCGATGCATCGAACTTCTTCTGGATGCCCTCGAGCTTCGCGAGGACCTTCGCGAGCACGGGCGGCTCGTTGACCTCCCAGTCCTTCTGCGGCGCGAGCCGAATGCGCGCACCGTTCGCGCCACCGCGCTTGTCGGTGCCGCGGAACGACGCAGCGGATCTCCAGGCGACCGAGACCAGCTCCGAGACCGAGAGCCCGGACGCGAGGATCTGCTGTTCGAGCGCCGCGATGTCGCTCGCGTCGATCAGCGGATGATCGACCGCGGGGACCGGATCCTGCCAGAGCTGCGCCGGCGCGACCCACGGACCGAGATAACGCGACACGGGGCCCATGTCGCGATGCAGGAGCTTGTACCAGGCCTTCGCGAACGCCTCCGCGAGCTCACCGGGGTTCGCGTGGAAGCGACGCGAGATCGTCTCGTACACGGGGTCGAAGCGGAGCGCGAGATCCGTCGTCGCCATCATCGGCGCGTGCTTCTTCGACGCGTCGTGCGCGTCGGGCACGGTGCCCGCGCCCGCACCGTTCTTCGGCCGCCACTGATGCGCGCCCGCGGGGCTCTTGGTGAGCTCCCACTCGTACCCGAAGAGCGTCGCGAAGAAGCTGTCGTCCCACTTGATCGGCGTCGCAGTCCACGCGCCCTCGAGCCCGCTCGTGATCGTGTGCGAGCCCTTCCCGGTGCCGAACGAGCTCTTCCAGCCGAGGCCTTGGTGGTGGATCGGACAGCCCTCGGGCTCGGGGCCGACGTGCTTCGGATCGCCTGCGCCGTGCGTCTTCCCGAACGTGTGGCCGCCCGCGATGAGCGCGACGGTCTCCTCGTCGTTCATCGCCATGCGCCGGAAGGTCTCGCGGATGTCGCGCGCGGCGGCGAGCGGATCCGGCGTGCCGTTCGGGCCCTCCGGATTGACGTAGATGAGGCCCATCTGCACGGCGCCGAGCGGTCCTTGGAGCTCGCGATCACCGCTGTAGCGCTCGTCGCCGAGCCACGAGTCCTCCGGTCCCCAGAAGATGTCGACTGGCTCCCACACGTCCGGCCGTCCGAAGCCGAATCCGAACGTCGCGAGCCCCATCGACTCGAGCGCGACGTTGCCAGTGAACACGAGCAGATCAGCCCACGAGAGCGCTTGTCCGTATTTCTGTTTGATGGGCCAGAGGAGCCGGCGTGCCTTGTCGAGATTGGCGTTGTCGGGCCAGCTGTTGAGCGGCGCGAAGCGCTGCGCGCCCTCCCCGCCACCGCCGCGCCCGTCCTCGATGCGGTAGGTGCCCGCGGCGTGCCAGCTCATGCGGATGAAGAGCGGACCGTAGTGCCCGTAGTCGGCGGGCCACCAGTCCTGCGACGTCGTCATGAGCTGGACGAGGTCCTTCTTGAGCGCATCGACGTCGAGCTTGGCGAACGCGTCCGCGTACTCGAAATCGGTGTCCATCGGGCTCGAGCGCCGCGCGTGCTGTTGGAGCACCGAGAGATCGAGCTGCTGTGGCCACCAGTCGCGATTCGTCCGCGGTCGTGTGCGCTTCGGCGTCGGAGACGGGATCGCGGGGTTCTCGCTCTCGCTGATGCTCTTGGTCATTCGGTCGCCCTCCGGTCGCGCTGCAGGGAACGTCGCAGGCCAGACGGTGCTACCCGATCGATCCTGCGAAAGACACCGCGATCTCGCGCGACGAGCGCCGTGCGTCGCGTGTCCAACTCGGGGTGGACCGACGAGCCGGAGCCGCGCGCCGATCGCCCGACTCGTGGGCCCCGGGGCGCGCAGCGACAACACCCGCGCGTGCCGCACCGCCGGTGTGTCGGGGCGGGGTCAGCGCGCGTGCGGCGTCCTCGATACGGCGAAGGCATTCCGAGAATCGGCGACGCGCATCGCGGCGTCGCGGCGAGGTGATCACGGAGCCGCGGGATCTTCGACGTCGGGACACGCCATGCGCTGTGCGCGGCGGAAGTTGCACGCCGTCTCGTCATCGATCGGCGTCGTCGTGTCGTCGCTCAGCAGCAGCGCGAGGGCGAGGGCCGCGCCTGCACAATCGCCGTCGTGCAGAGCGCGCGCCCACGTCCGGGCGATGCGGCACCGCTCCGCGTCTGCGCGCTCGCAGAACGACGCGGCGGCATCGTCGCGCAGCTCCGCTGCGATCGGGGCGAGCACGCCGTGCGCGTCGTCGTCGGATCGCTGCGGGCGGATCTCGCGCAGCTGCTCCTGGATCGTGGGCGCCGCTGGCTCCTCGTCGAGCTGGGGGCCGGACAGCGGCTCTCCGATGCCGGTGAACGCTCCGACGATCAGGAGGAGCACGAAGCTCAGCGGCGGGCGGAAGCTCGCCGGGGGCGGCTCGCGCCAGACGAAGTCGCCGACCGCGGCGGCGATCGCCGCGGCGTGCGCGTCCAAGATCCGTCGCACGCGGTCGCGCGCCGCGACGCCGTGGCGCTCGGCGAACGAGACGAGCGCGTCGCGCGCGGACATGACGTCGCCGGCGCGGATGGCTCGCGCGATCGCGGCGCGCACCTCGAGAGGAACGCCCGCGTGCACCGCGACGAGCTCTCCCGTGAGGAGATAGAGCGCCTGCTCGTCCGAGTCGGAGCGCGCGTCGTCGAGCGCGGTCCACGTTCGGCGCGCCGCGTCGGCTTCGCCGCGCGCGATCAGCACGAGCACGACCTCGCCCCACTCGGAAGCACGGCAGAGCGCCTCGAGCAGCGAGTCGGTCGGTGGGGCACGGTAGGCGCCGGCGAGGGAGTCGGATCGCAGCGCCGAGGCAACGACGGCGGGGTCGGGAGCCGCAGCGCGCTGGCGGCGATGGGGCCACGACGAGAGGAGGCCATAGGCATCGCGGATGTGCGCTTGGGTCTCCGCCGGATGCTGCGTCGTCAATGCCCGGAGATACGCGCGACGAAGTGGCTCGAAGGCGGACTGCGGCGACCGGGCGTGCCGGCCGGGGGCGTGCGTCGCGCGCGTCCGAACCTTCGTCCTGGTATCAGTGCTCGATGCGCCATCCGAGCGACGCGCAGGCTTCCTGCACCGCGCTCGTCATGCGGGGAGAGGCGTAGGCCGCGAGCTCGTGAGGGCCGCCGCGGGTCTGCGCGACGGGGCCGTGAGTGCCGCGCGGTGCAACGGGCCAGGGTGAGCGCGCGTTGCGCGTATATCGATAGACGACGATCGCCACATCGGTCGAAGACTCGCAGAGCGCATCCAGTGCCGGTGCGAGGCTGCGCCACAGCTCAGGAGAGAGCGCGAAAGGGTCGATGTGGACGAGAAGCGGACCGGTGTCCCTCCAGCGATATTCCAGCGCGGCGACGGCTTCGTCGACGACGTGCACGCCCACGAGTCGTTCCTCGCGGATCTGCTCTTTGAGCTCGGCGCGCGTCACGACGTTGGCTTCGCCGAGCACGAGTGTGCTGCGCTGGTGCCCGAGCACGTCCAGCACGAGCCCCGACGAGCAGCGGTAGTGACTCGTGCGCGCGAGCGACGCCCGCTCCGCCGCGATGTATCGCGCGTATGCGGGATGCTCGGAGACGAGGCGCTCGACATCGGCATTCCACCGCTCGAGATCGGCGAGCGGCGCGTGGAGGAGGAACGTGTGCGTGTCGACGTAGCGAACCCTCGTGTGCGCGAGCCTCTCCGCCAGCGCGATCAGCGCGGCATGCTTGAGGACATCGCCGAGGTTCCCGACGCTCCTGCTCTGGCGATTCGTGGGGCGAGCCATGGTGTCGAGTTGCTCGCCGAGTGTATGCGAGGGACGAACCGGTGAGGCGTTCGTGATCGCCAGTGCACAGCCTGCGACCCGGCGAGGTCTGCGACGCTGCCGAGCTCGCGTGCGCCGCCGACCTCCCGGTGACGCGTGCGACCGCGAGAGTCGCGCGCGAGGAGAGCGCCCCAGAACCTTCGCCGTGCGCCGCGCGGCTCCCTCGTGTATCTGCGTATGCGTGCCGCCGCTCGCGGCGCAGGAACGCCCATGAAGTTCGAGCAGCTCGATCGCCGGATGCGAGTCTTCGAGACCGCGCACGACCACTGCGTGCTCCCCGGTGTCTACATGGTCGCGCGGATCGACGGTCGGTCGTTCTCGCATCTCACCCGTGTGGCCCACGCGTTCGACGCGCCCTACGACGAGCGCTTCCGCGACTGCATGGTCGCGGCGCTCGAGCACCTGATGGGCTGCGGCTTCGCGGTGACGTACGGCTACACGCAGAGCGACGAGATCTCGCTGCTCTTCCGCCGCGACGAGAGCCTCTTCGGACGCAAGCTGCGGAAGTACCTCTCCGTGCTCGCGGGCGAGGCGAGCGCCGCGTTCTCGTTGCGGCTCGGCGCGCCGGCCGCGTTCGACAGCCGCATCTCCCAGCTGCCGAGCGAGGCCGACGTCGTCGACTACTTCCGATGGCGGAACGAGGACGCGCACCGCAACGCGCTGAACGGTCACTGCTACTGGCTGCTGCGGCGCCAAGGGCTCGACGACGCCGCCGCGACCCGTCGCCTCGACGGAGTCTCGGTCGCTGCGCGCAACGAGCTGCTCTTCCAGCACGGCATCCAGTTCAACGAGCTGCCCAATTGGCAGAAGCGGGGGATCGGCGCGTACTGGGAGACGAGCACCGAGGAGGGCCGCGATCCGCGCACCGACGCGCCCGTGCTCTCGACACGGCGCCGGCTGCGCATCGATTTCGATCTCCCGATGAAGGAGTCCTACGAGGCGTTCGTTCGCGCGCGGATCGGCTGATGGCGCGTCGAGAGCGCTCGCCGCGGCGACTGGTGATCGACACCAACATCCTGGTCGCCGCGCTGCTGCACCCCGGTCGCACTCCGGATCGCGCGCTGGCGAAGGTCATCGAGCGCGGAATGACGCTCTTGATCGACGACCGGATCGAGGCGGAGTACCGCGACGTGCTCTGGCGTCCGAAGTTCGCCTCGATCGATCCGGCGCGGCGGGATGGTCTGCTCGACGCGCTCGGTTGCGCGGCGGAGCGCGTGGAGTGCGTCGCGTGCGACATCGCGATGATCGACCCCGCGGATCGACGCTTCGTCGAGGTGGCGCGCGCCGGTCGCGCCGACGCGCTCCTCACGGGCAACGTCAAGCACTTCCCCATCGAGCTCGGGGTGCACGTGATCTCGCCGGCCGCGCTGCTCGCCGACGAGTGGCCGCGCTGACCGCGCGTCGCCCCGCGAGGCTCGGGGGCGATGGTCCGATGACTCAGGGCGCGTGACTCTTGCCGGCCCGCGCGAGGCGCGCTTCGTCGGCGAGGTACTGCTCGTAGCCCATGTGGAGGTCGTAGTAGCGCTCGCCCGCGAGCTCGATGACGCGGGTGACGAGCGAGTCGACGAACTGCACGTCGTGAGAGCTCACGACCATGCTGCCGCCGAACTTCAGGAGGCCGTTGTTGAGCGCGGTGATCGACTCGAGGTCGAGGTGGTTGGTCGGGCCGTCGAGGAGCAGGACGTTGGGGTCCTGGAGCATCAGACGCGCGAGCATGCAGCGCACCTTCTCGCCGCCCGAGAGCACGTTGGCGCTCTTCTTCGATTCTTCGCCGGAGAACAGCATCCGTCCGAGGAAGCTGCGGACGAAGTTCTCCTCTTGGTTCGTGCTGAACTGACGCATCCACTCGATCAGGTTGAGCTGCGTCGAGAAGAAGCGATCGTGCTCCTTCGGGAAGTACCCGAGGTTCGCCGAGCGGCCCCAGCGCAGCTCGCCCTCGTCGGGCGCGACCTCTCCGGCGAGCACCTGGAGCAGCGTCGAAGTCGCGAGATCGCTGCCCGCGATCGCGACCTTCTCGCCCTTGCTGATCGAGAAACGCAGGTTCTCGAAGAGCGTCACTCCGTCGACGCGCTTGGTGATCCCGTCGACGAAGAGGACTTCCTTGCCCAGCTCTCGCTGCGTGTCGAAAACGATGTACGGATACTTGCGGGACGACGGCTTGATGTCGTCGAGCGTGATCTTCTCCAGCTGACTGCGGCGCGAGGATGCCTGTCGCGACTTCGACGCATTGGCGCTGAAGCGCTGCACGAACGCCTTCAGCTCCTTGATCTTGTCTTCCTTGCGGCGATTGGCGTCTTGCCGCTGGCGGAGCGCGAGCTGACTGCTCTCGTACCAGAAGCTGTAGTTGCCGCTGAAGAGCTGGACCTTCTGGAAGTCGACGTCTGCGACGTGAGTGCAGACCTTGTCGAGGAAATGGCGATCGTGGGAGACGACGATCACGGTGTTCTTGAACTCGAGGAGGAACTCCTCGAGCCAGAGGATCGAGTCGACGTCGAGATGGTTCGTCGGCTCGTCGAGCAGGAGGATGTCGGGATCGCCGAAGAGCGCCTGTGCGAGCAGGACGCGCACCTTCTCGCCGTCGTCCAGGTCCTTGACGAGCTTCTGGTGCTTGTCGTCGGTGATGCCGAGGGCGTTCAGGAGACTGCCCGCGTTGGCCTCGGCGTTCCATCCATCGAGCTCGCCGAACTCGGCCTCGAGCTCGGCCGCTCGAGTGCCGTCTTCATCGGTGAAGTCGGGCTTCGCGTAGATCGCGTCCTTCTCGACCATCACCTGGTGCAGCCGCGCGTGGCCCATCAGCACCGCGGTCAGCGCCTCGACGTCGTCGTAAGCGAAGTGGTTCTGGCGCAGCATGCTGAGGCGCTGGCTCTTGCCGACGACGACGCGCCCCGAGGTGGGCTCCTGCTCGCCCGCGAGACAGCGCAGGAACGTGGACTTCCCCGCGCCGTTCGCGCCGATCAGGCCGTAGCAGTTTCCGGGGGTGAACTTGATGTCGACGTTCTCGAAGAGGACGCGACTGCCATAGGAGAGCGAGAGCTGTTCGCTGGAGATCATGGGCGGGGGCCCCAGGTAGCCGGCACGGCGGAGTCGGGCAAACCGACGACCACCGGGGCGCAGGGCCCGCGAGCATGGGGAAGAGTCCACGCGTGCGTCACTGCCCGATCGTGCGGCGAGGCCCGCCCGCTGCGAGCGCTGCCATCCCGTCGATCCGGTCCAGCACCACGCGCTGCCGTCGTCGCGCAGCGCGCACATCGAGGCCACGTCGCGCTCGATCGCGACGATGCGATCGAGCGACGCGACCCGAATCGGCATCCAGGTACGCGCCAGCGGATCGCCGATCCCGAGGTTCGGTCCGGTGCCCCAGCACCATCGCGTGGACCGGCATCACGCGGACCCGCATCACCCTGCCCCGCATCGCCGGGAGCGGCATCGCGCGCGCCGCCATCGAGCGGCCCACCGTCGGGCGGGCCCGCATCTTCTTCGACGCCACCGTCGAACGAGCCCGCATCTCGCGCACTCGCATCGAAGCCCGCGTCGAGGACGCCCGCGTCGCTCGACGACGCATCCATCGACGGCTCGCGGCGGCTCCCGGTCGAGAGCCCGGTCCGGCCGCCGCACGCGCTCACGATCAACGCGCAAACCAGGAGCGCTGGCCATCGGAACACCGCGCGCATCCTCAGTCGCCGCGGACGTCGCGTCGAGGTCGGAGGCGGTCCTTGACACTCCCCGCTCGAGCCGGCTCCATCGCGCTCTCACACGGGGGCAGATCATGGGAGAGACGATTCGCAAGACCGCCGCGGCCGCCGACATCCTCGCCGACGCGAGCACCGCGCTCACCCGCGCGAGGAGCCGGGCGGAGAGTGGGAGTCCGAGGCGGACCAGAGGCTCGGGTCGACACTGGCGCTCGCCGCGACGATCGAGGCTCGGCTCACCGCCGCGCGCCGCGAGCTCGAGCCGCTCGCCGCGGCCCTCGCGACCCAGGACGACCTCGCCGACAAGTTCCTCGGCCGCATCGCGGACTCGATCTGGAACGACGTCGGGCGCCCCGCGCACGACGGCGCGCTCTCGATCCTCTTCCCGGGCGGCATCGCGTACTACGCCGACGGCGACGTGACCGAGCAGCCAGAGCGCATGCTCCTGCTCGCCGAGCTGCTCGAGTCGGGCATCCATCCGCGACTTCGCGCCGACGCCGCGCGCGCGTACGCCACCGAGGTCCGCGGTCAGGCGGAGAGCTTGCGGGCCCACGTCGGCGCGGCGGCGGCCCCGGCGCGGACCGTCGCGCTGCTCGAGAAGGTCCACGTCGCGCTCGGCCGCGTCGCGCATGCGGGCCTCGCGTCGCTGAAGCGCGCCTACAAGGCGAACGGCTTCAGCGAGGCCGAGATCCACTCCGTCATCCCGGATCGCCCCGCGTCTCGGAAGGCCACCCCGGCGGGCGGCGACCCGAACGACGCCTGAAGAGATCCCGCCGGAGCGAGATCCCCCGGAGATCACGAGACAACCAGTGGGATTCCGCCGACTTGCACACGCGTCGGCGGCCGACCCCGCGCAGCTTTCGTCACCGACGCACGCGTCACCGGCCGACCCCGCGGGGAACACGCGGTCGACGCGCGCGCCTTCGACCGGACCCGCCGGGATCGGGCGGTCGACGCAGGTGTCGTTGCGAGATCGGGCGCGGGTCGGGTCGCCGACGGCTGCGTCGTCGCCGCGCGCCGCGCGGATCGGGGCGCCGACACACGTGGGAGTCGCGATCGCCGCTCGGGCGCTCGCGGCGACGCGCGTGTTGCCCGTCGATCGCGTGCGTCTGCTCCTCGAGCAGGAGAGCTCGGCGCCGTGGTCCGCGCCCAACGGGCCGACGCGCCCGTCTGTTGTCTCGGCCCAACAGCCCGCGCCGCGATCCCCGCACGATCGCCGCGGTCCCGCGACGTCCTGCCGTGGATCGCGGCTTGCGAATCACGCCGCGCAGGAGGCGCGATGTCCCTTCGCACGAGATCCATCTGCGTCGTCGCCGCGCTCGCGCTCGGAGCGTGCATCGGCGACCTCGATGATGCCCCCGCGGGCCCGCGGGGCGGCGATCCCGTTCCCCGACCGCCAGGGACGACCCGCCCGCCGCGCGCACCGCTCTACGCCTGCGACGATCCCAGCGCGGTCGCGCCCGAGCTCCCGCTGCGCCGGCTGACGAGCACTCAGCTCCGCAACACGCTGGTGCAGCTCGTCGAGTCGAGCGCGCCGTCGAGCAGCGCCGCGATCCTCGCCTCGATCGCGCCCGCGATGGAGCGGCTGCCCGCCGACTCCGGCGCGAGCGCCGAGGGATCGCGGCACGCCGGGTTTCGCAGGCTCGATCAGGCCGTGCAGCAGCAGCACGTCGAGGTGCTCTACGACGTCGGGGTCGCGCTCGGCGCCGCGTTCACCGCGGATCCGTCGCGCGTCGGCGAGATCTTCGGCGCGTGCGCGTCCGACGACGACGATTCGAACGACGGCGTGTGCGTGCGGTCGTTCGTCCGCGTCTTCGGCGAGCGCGCGTTCCGGCGCCCTTTGACCGACGAGGACGTCGAGCTCCTCGCGAGCGCGGCCGATCCGCTGCCGCTCTCCGCGGACGCGCTCGCGAACGTCGTCGCGCTGATCGTGAACTCGCCCGAGCTGTTCTACCTGCCCGAGCACGGCGCGGACGGCGCCGTCGGTGCCACCGTTCCGCTCGACGCGTTCGAGCTCGCGGCGCGGCTCTCCTATCACTTCTGGGGCGCGCCTCCCGACGACGAGCTGCTCGAGGCGGCGCGCACCGGCGCGCTGCTCCGAAGCGACGAGTACGAGCGCCAGCTCGATCGCCTCGTCGCCGATGCGCGCGCCGACGAGGCGTTCGCCGAGTTCTTCTCCGATTGGCTCCGGCTCGGCGAGGTCGCCGAGCTCGACGTCCAGGTCGGACGGCCGCGCTTCGACGCGTTCGCGGGCGCCGACGTTCCGACACCCGAGCTCCGCACGGCGATGATCGACGACGTGCTCGACGCCGCGCGCGCCAACCTGCGCGCCGGATCGAGCCTCTCCGATCTCCTGTTCGATCGACGCTCCTACACGCGCGACCCGCTGCTCGCGCGCATCTACGGCACGAGCCCGTGGGACGGATCCGGCGAGCCTCCGACGCCGCCGGGCGCCCGCGCCGGCCTGCTGACGCGCCCCGCGTTCCTCGCGACCGGCACGCCCACGACACGGCCGATCATGAAGGGCGTGCTCGTGCGCATGGCCTTGATGTGCGAGGCCGTGCCGTCGCCCCCGGCCAACGCCGACGCGGTACGGCCCGAGGCGAGCGCGCTCGCGACGACGCGCGAGGCGACCGAGGCGCTCACCGAAGCGCCCGGCACGTCGTGCGCCGGCTGTCACGCCACCGCGATCAACCCGCTCGGCTTCGCGACCGAGGGCTTCGACGCGCTCGGCCGCGAGCGCACCGTCGAGCGCATCTTCGGAGAGGACGGCGCGCTCCTCGCGGAGCTCCCGATCGACACGCACGTCGTGCCGAGCGTGATCTTCGGCGACCCGATGGAGGCCGAGGGCGCCGAGGATCTCACGCGTCTCCTCGACGAGAGCGGTCGCGTGCACTCGTGCATGGCGCGCGAGTACTTCCGCTTCACGTTCCAGAGGACCGAGGACGCGCGCGACGACGGCTGCTCGCTCGCAGCGATCGAGGAGGCGGTGCTCGGCGGCGCCTCGCTCACCGAGATCTTCGCGAGCAGCGCGCGCCTGCGCACGTTCCGAGAGAGGAGCTTCGAATGATCTCCCGCAGGATGTTCCTCCGCGGCGCCGGCGGTGCTGCGCTCGCGATCCCGTTCCTCCCGTCGCTGCTCGAGGGAGGCACCGCGCACGCGCAGGATCGCGGGCGCACGAGCTTCGTCGCGTTCCTCTCGCAGCACGGAGGCGTGTCCGCCGCGAACATGTACCCGGCCGACGCGACGCTCACCGACGTCGCGATGGCCGCCGAGGGCCACCACGAGGTGCGGCGCGGCGCGCTCTCGCTCTCGACGTCGGGCGGGATCGCGTCGCTGAGCCCCGTGCTCTCGGCATCGAGCTCGGTGCTCACCCCCGCGATCGCGAGCAAGATGAACGTGCTGCGCGGTCTCGACATCACCTACGACATCGCCCACCACTACTGCGGCGCATCGCTCGGGAACCTCGCGATCAACAGCTCGTCGGACGATCCGTACGATCGCGGCCCACGGCGCTCGATCGATCAGGTGATGGCGTGGTCGAGCGCGGTCTATCCCGACCCGCGCGCCGTGCAGCTGCGCTCGTTCACGGTCGCGCAGAACCAGGCTGTGTCCTGGGGCTATCAGAACCCCGCGGCGGGGTCCGGGCCCATCCAGGCCGTCGGCGACTCGTGGACGTCCGCCACGCTCTTCGACCGGCTGTTCCCGACGCCGACGACGCCGCCCTCGTCTCCGCGACGGCGGCTCGTCGATCTCGTGTACGAGCGCTACCGGCGCCTGCGCGACGGACATCGCCGCCTGTCGAGCGCCGATCGCGAGCGGCTCGAGGCGCACATGGCGCGCATCGCGGAGCTCGAGCGCCGCCTCGGCGCGGCGCCGATCTCGTGCACGAGCTCGCCCGAGCGACCCGAGGACAACGGACCGCTGCTCCGCGGGGCGTACGACGGCCGTCCCGATCAGCACGTGCGCTATTTCCAGCTCTACAACGAGGTGCTCGCGGCCGCGCTCGCGTGCGGCGCGACGCGGATCGCGGTCCTCTGCGGCGACGCGTACGTCAACACGTTCTCGTCCCATCCGAGCGCGAGCTGGCACGACGAGATCGCACACCGCGTGGTCGCGATGCAGGACGTGATGGTCGGCGCGCAGCGCCGCTTCTTCGCCGACGTCGTGCTCGATCTCGCCTCGCGGCTCGAGTCGGTCGTCGAGGACGACGGCGCGACGGCGCTCGACCGCTCGCTGATCGTGTGGATGCAGGAGCACAGCAACGTGACCCACGACAACTTCTCGATCCCCGCGGTCACGCTCGGCTCGGCGGACGGGTTCTTCTCGACCGGCAACTACTGCGACTACCGCAACCGCGCGCGCCTGTTCTCGCCGTGGGAAGACACGACCGAGCGCAGCGCGCCGGGCCTCACATACCAGCAATTCTGGGCGAACTGCCTCCAGGCGATGGGCGTGCCGCACGACGAGTGGGCCGAGCCCGATCACCCCGGCTACAGCGCGCGCTTCACGCACGTGATCAACGCCGACTTCCCGGTGCGACCGGCGAGCGACTGGTCCGACGCGGTGTGGCGCACGGCGGGCGACGTCCTGCCGTTCCTCGCGCGCTGACGAGCTCGTCCGCGCGCGTGCGAGCGATGGGGCACGAGCACCGGCGCGAGGTGAGCTCTTCGGTTGACACTCCCGCGGTCGCCGAGGAATCTGGGCGGCGCCGTGCCGATCGCGATGCGCTGCCATCACCGCGGGGCGCCGTGAGAGCCGGCGATCACATCTCCGGCCACGAGATCCTCGCGCCGGTCTCTGCGGGCGGGATGGCGACCGTGTACCTCGCGCGGCGCGTGGGCGCGGCGGGCTTCGCCAAGCACGTCGCGATCAAGGTCGTGCACGCGCACCTCGCGCTCGATCGCGCGTTCGTGAAGATGTTCCTCGCCGAGGCGCGTCTGTCCGCGCGCATCGAGCACCCGAACGTCGTCCAGGTGCACGACCTCGGCGAGCACGACGGCAGCTACTTCATGGTGATGGAGTACGTCGAGGGGTGCGCGCTCAGCGAGCTCCAGCGCGTCCTCGCCGCGGAGCAGCGCCGCCTCGCGCCCGAGGTCGCGGTCGCGATCGCGATGCGCGTCGCTGCAGGGCTGCACGCGGCGCACGAGCTCGCCGACGAGCACGGGAACAACCTCTGCGTCGTCCATCGCGACGTGTCGCCGCAGAACGTGCTCCTCGCGCGGAAGGGGCACGTGAAGCTGATCGACTTCGGGATCGCGAAGGCGGCCGAGCGCACCCAGAGCACGCAGGGCGGAGTGCTCAAGGGCAAGGTGCGCTACATGGCGCCCGAGCAGGCGTCGGGCAGCGAGATCGATCGGCGCGCGGACGTGTACGCGCTCGGCGTCTTGCTGTGGGAGATGCTCACGGGGCGACGGCTCTTCGACGCGCCGACCGATCTGCTCGCGCTCAAGATGGTGCTCGACCCGAAGCCGCGCGCGCCGAGCGCGCTCGCGAGCGGCATCCCGCCGGCGCTCGACGAGGCGGTCCTCGCGGCGCTCGCGAAGGACCCGGCGCGGCGACCGGCGACCGCGCAGGCGTTCGGCGAGATGCTCGCGCGGGCGCTCCCCGCCTCGCTCGTGATCGATGCGCCGCGGATCGCCGAGATCGTCGGCGTGCTCGCCGACGTCGCGCGCGGCGACGCAGCGGATCGCCCCGACTCGACGCCCGGCGTCGCGCCGTGGAGCGATGCAGCGCGCGAGCGCGTCGAGCAGCTCACGCTGCCGGCGCTCGCCGCGACGGCGGATGCATCGCTGTCGAGCGCGGAGCCGAGCGTGCCCACGCCGGTCGTCCGCGGCGCGGGCCCCTTGCGCGTCGCGCTCGCGATGCTCGGTGCGGTCGTGATCGCAGCGTCGGCGGCGGCCTGGTACTCGGGGCGCGGCGAGCGCGCGGCCGCGGCGTCGCCGCGCGACGAGGTGCCGCCGCGCGACACAGTGCCGCCCCGCGACGCGCCGCCGTTCGATCACACCGAGGTCGAGCCGGCAGCGACAATGCCCGTGCCGCCGGCCAGCACGGCTCCGCCCGCGCCCACGGCGATGGATGCGCCCGAGCCGCGCGCGGCGTCGACGACGTCCCGCTCGACGCGCCGGACGCGGAGGCCCGATCGATCCGGCCGCGCCGGCTCGCGCGCGTCGGCCACGACGATCGACGACGTCCCGCTCGACACCGAGTTCGAATGAGAGCCCCGCGAGCGATCCTCCTGCTGCTCGCGATCGCGACGCTCGTCTCGTGCGGCAGCCCGCTGACGGAGCTCGTGGTCGTGATCACGTCCGATGTCACGGGCTCGATCTCGTCGGTGTCGATCGAGGTGACCGGACCGGACGGCGAGCTCCTCGACACGCACGTGCCGCAGGAGGACGCCCCGCTCGAGTGGCCGCTCACGCTCGGGCTCACGAGGTCGGGCGCGCCCCATCACCCGATCACGATCGACGTCCGCGGCGATGCGACGATCGGATCCGACGCGGTGCAGCTCCGGCGCAGGGTCGTGACCGGCTTCGTGCCGGGGGAGCGCCGGCTCCTCGAGATCCACCTCGACGCCGCGTGCGAGACGCCGTGCGTCGGTGAGATCGATCCCGAGGATCTCCCTCCTTTCGACGGCGAGATCCCGCCCTTCGACCCGAGCTGCGCCGCCGAGGACCTCGGGAGCGCGCTCGGGACGTTCGCTCGCGCGCTCGATCGCGACACGTCGCGGCCCGCGAGCTGCGAGCCCGGCGCCGGGCACGATCGGGTGTTCCGATGGCGCGCGCCGAGCACCGGCCGCTTCGTGATCGACACGCTGCCGGGGTCGAACGTCGACTCCGTGATCGACGTGCGCCGCGACTGCGGAGGACCGTCGATCGTGTGTCAGGACGACGTCGGCCCGGACCGCCTCTGGTCGCACGTCGAGGTCGATCTCGACGCTGGAGAGACGATCCTCGTGTACGTGTACGGCTACTTCGATGACGCTCCGTTCGACCTGACGTTCAGCGCGGCGCCGCTGCCGGCGGAGCGCTGCGCGGGCGGAGTCGACGAGGATCGCGACGGAGCGATCGACTGCGCGGATCCCGAGTGCGACGGCGACGCGACGTGTCTCTAGCGCGCGTCGCGGCGGCTCAACGAATCTCCCACGTGCCGGGCGGGACGTTGCCGCTGTAGGGCTGCGGCGCGCTGCCCGAGACGCCGAGCACGACTCCGACGATCACCGCGGCGAGCACGACGGCGCCCGCGGTCGTGCCGAGGACGATCCAGCCCGTGGGATCCTCGCCCTCGCTCGGCGGTGGAGCGGCGATCGCATCCTCGATGCTTCGCTCGCGCTGCTCGCCGGCGCTCTCGGGCGCGGCGCCGTCGCCCGCCAGCTCGAGCACGATCCGCTCGCGCTCGCCCTCGCGCAGGTGCACCGAGCTCCGCTCGATCACGACGCCGCCACGGAGGACGGCGACGGTGTGCGGACCTGGGTCGAGCAGGACCTCGTGGTCCGGCGCGGCGCTCGCGCCGTCGATGTCGAGCGCGTCCCCCGGACCGAGGTCGCACACGACCGTCAGCCGCGGGATCGCGTCTTCGAGGCGCGCGAGGACCTCTTCCACTTCCGGTCGGCGCTGGCGGTCGCGCTCGCTCGTGGCGGTGGCGAGCCACTGGCGGTACGACGCGGCCGCCGCGATCAAGCGCCCGGTCTGTCGCTGCGCTCCTGCGAGGTTCATCAACACGCTCGGCTGCGGCGCGAGCTCGTGTGCACGGGCGAATCGATCGTGCGCGCTCGCCCAGTCTCCGGCGCGCGCCGCGCGGAGGCCCGCCTCGAACTCGGCGCGCCCCTCGTCGCGGCGCGCCGACGCGCCCGGACCCTCCTGCGCGGCATGTCGCTGCGCCGCGTCGCCTTGCTGCGCCGCGCCGTCTTGCTGCGCCGCGCCGTCTTGCTGCGCCGCGCCGTCTTGCTGCGCGGTGTCCTGCGCCGCGGCGGGCCGCGGGCCGAGCAGGATCGTCGCGAGCAGCGCTGCGTGCGCGAGACGACGCATCGAGGCGCGACCCTAGCACGCCGCGCCACGCGCTCGCATCGACTACGCTCGACGCGGATGAGCTCTCGACGGCGGTACGAGCTCGCGCGCCGCCTGGCAGCGGGCGGCACGGGCGAGGTGTGGGAGGCGCGCGCCCTCGACGGACCGCATGCCGGCCGGGACGTCGCGCTCAAGCGCGCGATCGCGGCGCTCCGCGACGACCCCGCGGTCCGGCGCATGCTGCGCGACGAGGCGAGGCTCCTCGTCACGCTCGAGCATCCGAGCATCGTTCGCGCGCTCGACTTCGGCACCATCGACGGCGTCGAGCACGTCGCCTACGAGCTCGTCCGCGGCATCGACGCGGCGCGCGCAGCGAGCGTCGCCGCCGGCGCGCGCGGTGGGCGCGGTCGCTTCGCCGAAGACGTGGGGCTCTTCGTCGTGGAGCAGGTCGCGCACGCGCTCGATCACGCGCACTCGCGCTCGGGCCCCGACGGGCGATCGCTCGGCATCGTGCACCGCGACGTGTGCCCCGCGAACATCCTCGTGTCGTGGGAGGGGCGCGTGCTCCTCGCGGACTTCGGGATCGCCCGCGGCGCGCATCGCACCGACAGGACCATCACCGGTCACGTCAAGGGAACGAGCGGGTACATCGCGCCCGAGCAGATCCTCGGCGACGCGACCACGCAGGCCGTCGACGTCTACGCGCTCGGCGCGACGCTGCACGCGCTGCTCGCGGGCGAGCCTCCGCTGACGTCGTGGCGCGCGACGAGCGCATACGTCGGCGGCGGCGCGCTCCCGATCGCGTCGTCGATCGCGAGCGACGTCGCCGAGCTGATCGCGAGCTGCTGCGACGTCGACGCGGCGCGCCGTCCGAGCGCCGCCGAGGTGGCACGCGCGTCCCGAGCGCTCCGTCGCGGCGGCGATGGTGCGGACCTTCTCACGCACGCGTTCGAGAGCATCCGCCAGGCGGTCGAGCGGCGCGGGCCACTCGACGATCTCCTCGCGGGGGTGGTCGACGAGCGCACCACGCTGACGCTCGAGTCGGAGCTCGAGCCGGAGGAGCGCTCGTGAGCGCGCTCGCTCGTTATACTGCCGCCCTCGCATGAGCAGCTCGCAGCGCACGGAGCGGAGCGATCGCGCGCGGCTCGCGGGCCCGGGGCGCCTGCGGATCACGGTGACGGACGGACCGGACGCTGGCGCGACGGTCGAGCCGAGCACGTCGGGAGGAGCGTCGATCGGCGTCGCGCCCGACAACGTGCTCGTGCTCTCCGACCGCACGGTGAGCCGGTACCACGTCGAGCTTCGGCTCACGCGCGACGGGATCGACGTCGAGGATCTCGGAAGCCTGAACGGCACGTGGATCGGCGATGCGCGCGTGCAGCGCGCGACCGTGCGCGCGGGGACGCGCATCCGCGCTGGAGACACCATCCTCCAGCTGGACGACGCGACGCTCCCGCCCGACGCTCTCGCCGACGGACGATCGACCGACGAGAGCGATGCCGTTCCGGAGATCCGCGGCCTCGTCGCGGCGAGCCCTGCGATGAAGGCGCTCGTCCGGCTCCTGCAACAGCTCGCCCCGACCGAGGTGTCCGTCCTCGTGTCGGGCGAGACCGGCTGCGGCAAGGAGGTGGTCGCGCGCGCGCTCCACGATCTCGGCAAGCGCGCCGCGGGGCCCTTCGAGGTCGTCGACTGCGGCTCGATGCCCGCGACGTTGATCGCTTCCGAGCTCTTCGGGCACGAGCGCGGCGCGTTCACCGGCGCGGACAAGACGCGCGCAGGGGCCTTCGAGCGAGCGCAGGGCGGCACGATCTTCCTCGACGAGGTCGGTGAGCTGCCGCTCGAGCTCCAGCCGGTCCTCCTCGGGGCGCTCGAGCGCCGGCGGTTTCGTCGGCTCGGCGGGCAGAAGGAGATCGCGGTCGACGTCCGCGTCATCTCCGCCACGCACCGCGATCTCCGTGCCGCGGTGAACGACGGAAGCTTCCGCGCCGACCTCTACTACCGGCTCGCCGTCGCGCGCGCGACGATCCCGCCGCTGCGCGAGCGCCCCGAGGACATCGAGCCGCTGGTGCGCCACTTCGTCGACGAGCTGACCGATGCTCCGGGCGCGTTCCCGTTCGGCTTCGCGACGCTCGAAGCGCTGCGCGCGCACCGATGGACGGGCAACGTCCGAGAGCTGCGGAACGTCGTCGAGGCCGCGCTCGCGATCGGCCGCGTGCAGGTCGAGGGTCGCGAGATCGCGCACGACGACGGCACGCTGACCAGGCGCGCCGACGGAGCGCCGATCACGTACCGCGACGCGCGCGCCGCGGTGCTCGCGCGCTTCGAGCGTGCGTACCTGTCCGAGCTGATCGAATCGTGCGAGCACAACGCCTCGGAGGCCGCGCGCCGGGCGCGGGTGGATCGCCCGCACCTCCTGACGCTGCTGCGCAAGCACGGCCTCCGATGACCTCGGGATCCAGTCCTGGAGGCGCTCCGGCGCTTGCTCGCACACCTTCCGCTCGCGGCCTGCTACTCGATGACGAGCCGCCCACCCGTTCGCATTCTCGTGTGCGGGACCGGCGAGCCGCACGCTCGTCGCCGTGCGCTCGAGGGTCTCGGCCCATCTTCTACGCGCTACGCGACCGCGCTCCCGCCGCCCGGAGCGCCGACCACCTCGACCAGGCATGCGCGATCGCGATGCGCTCGAGTGCGGTCGTGCTGGTCAGCGGCTGAGACGTACCGATCGCCTCAACTCGACTCTTCCGATTCCGCCGCTTCCGCAAGCGTCCTCAATCCTCGCTTCGAAGGCCCTCGAGGAACTCGCGAAACGAACCTGCCAATTGAATCGCATCGAAACAGGCCCACGTAGTGAGTCCCGCCGGGGCCGTCGAACCAAGAGTATCTGCAGATCCCGCCATCCTGGTTCATCAGAATCGCGCGCAGATCTTCGGGAATCCGATGTCCGATCACGCGCTCGGCGTTGAGGAGGTCGTCCTCCGTGGCACCTTCCACGGAGCGATGCCAATCGTCGGATGAAGACCAGAAGTTACGAACTTTCTCATCGATAGTTCGGCACGGTGACGTGACGCTCGCGGAGTGGCGATCATCCATGAGCTCGCGCTCGTGTGTCACTGCCCGGGCTCGAACGATCGAACGATCGCCTCGAGCTCCGATTCGAGCTCGGACGACGTGTTCCGCATGTCGACGCTCCCGAGGACGCGGTACTCGACGCCTGGCACGAGATGGAGCGCGACGACGGCATAGCCGTCGATGCCACCGAACTGCGCACGCATGCGCACGAGACGTCCGCTTCCGAGCGGCTCTCGGCTCAAGACCTCCACGTTCGTCTCGCCGAGCTCCGAGAGGACACGCTGCTCGACCTCGTCCAGATCGGTGGTGCTCGGGTCGGCGCCGAGCCGCGCGGCGACCATGACGTTCCCGCCGACGTCGGGCCGAACGAGCCACGCAAGCGCGTCCGGCGCTTCGACGCGCACGAGCTCCGCGTCGCGCATGCGCCATCCGTTCGAAGGGAACGAGATGCGATACGGCAGCCCCGAGCCTTCGAGCACCGTCACCTCGGCGCCCAGCCCGTCCGCCGGCGCTCGCCAGGCGGCGAGGAAGACGACGACACCGAGGACGTGCGCGACGAAGAGCGCGACCGCTGCGCGCCGTCGTGCAGGCCCAGGCACCCCTCCGAGCGCTGCGAGCACCGCCGCGCTGCCGAGCGCATCGACGAGCGCCAGGCTGATCACACGTGCGCCAATCGCCACGAGGAGCACGACGAGCATGCCGAAGCCGACGCGCAGGAGCGCGATCGCAATCGCGCGGGCCGAGCCGACGAGGATCAGGGCGCCGAGCGCGACATCGACGACGAGCCCGGTCCAGAGCACCGCGCCGAGCGGAGCGACGCCCAGGCTCGACGCGAGCACGAGCTCGACGACAGCGCGCAGGACCAAGAGGGCTCCGCCGAGGACGAGGTGCGGAGGGACGGGTGGTGTCTCGGCGGCGGGAGCAGGCGGGCGGTCGAACATGCCGGCGAGCTTGGCGCCTGACGCGGTGCACGCCATGCGAATCCGCATGCTCGAGCGAGCGGACGCTCTTCGTCCGGCCGGCGCGGGGCGCGAGCGCAACCGAGAACAAGACAGAAGAAGCGCGACAATGCCCTCACTGGCAGAGCTGGCCCACGAGCCTCGACTCGATCACGCGCCAGCCGTCGCTCGCACGCACGACGAGGTATGCCTGGATCGAGCCGCCCCCGATACCTGCGGTGACCACGTCGACCTCCACCACCGGTGCGCTGGCGTGCGGTCCCGACCCCGGCGGGACGAACCATCCCTCGTCGAGCGCGCTCGAGAAGGCGAGCGAGGCCCGCGCCGGCGGGTCTGTGCCACGTGCCTCGACGTCGGCGCGCCTGGTCGCACGGTCCCTCGGGGCGAGGACGTCACCTCGCAGCACGAGCATGCGTTCGACCCATTGCCTGGGCGATCCACCGGCTTGGGGGGCGACTCGCCGCACCCCGTCGAGCGTCGCGAACCGGCACTGCGAGGCGCTGCCATCGATCCCGACATCGAGGGCCCACTCGACCGAGAGCTCGGAGACGTGTCGGGCGACGGCGGCGACGATCGCGACCGGATCGTCTCCGTCCCGAGGACACTCGTGCTCGAGCGGAGCGCCGCCGCGGACCGCTCGCGTGAACGCGTCGAGCACGCCGGGCTCGTCCTCTTCGCGCTCGAGCCGCGTACGGAGCGCGCGCAACATCTCGAGCGCGTCGAGGGCCTCGCGACACGGCGCCGGCGTGGTCTCGCGCTCGCTTGCGAGCGTTCCGATCACGTCCGGCGGCATGCCATCGGGCGCCGCGAACGTGCGCCTACACTCGCCGCGCGCGACGCGCTCAACCCAGCCCTCACGGCGCAGCCGCTCGAGCTCGGCGAGCGCTTCGCGCAGCTCGGCCCGAACTTGGGGATCGCGCACTGCGTCCGCGTGCGAAGCGAGCCCGCCGCCGCAGCCGATGACGAGCGCGGCGACCGCGGCAGCGACCGACCGACGAGCAGCTCGCATCAGCGCGAGCATACCCGCACCCTTGCGACGCGCGGCGGCCGAGCTCCTCGGCTTCTGCTCGGATGCTCACTCAAAGCCCGGAAATACGCTCGGCGAGGTGGTTCGATGCGAGGCAGCTCGTGGAGGCCGAGGACACGGAGCGCGCCGGCCGGGACCATCGTCCTCATGAGAGCACGACTATATCGCGCCGCGGTCTCGCTCACCCGTGAGCGGAAGCTCGTGATGGATTCGCATGCGTGACGGAATCGCGTGCTCTTCAGCGACCTCGCTCGGAGAGCGTCGGCGAGTCTCGGAACTGGCAGCCGCGCACGCGGGACTCGAGTTGATGGTCGGCGGATCACACCGGCTGCTGCCCGCCAGCGTGTAGTCGAGGGGCGATGTCGGATCGAAGCCCGCTATCGATCCCGGCGAATGATCGCCTCATCCGAGTTGAAGCACTCGGTCGACGCGTCAGGGAGCGCGTCATGTTGCTCATGAATGACTTCGTACACGCGATCGCGACGCTGCCACTCGTAGACAATCCCGCCGGTGCCCTGCAACAGCCTTTCCTGGAGAAGATCTCGTTGGACTCGCGTGCCCAACAGAACCTGATCGACGAGTTCCTCGGCGGTACTTCCGACCTGCGCATCGAAGATATTGTCGGGGTACTCGAACGTGCTGCCCTCGGCGAGGTATCGCAAATCCTTCGGCAGCTCCTGAACCACCTCGACGGCCCACCTGAGGTCGCGCGTGCCGAGCAGCCGGGTGTCCCCAACCGACTCGTGCTGATACCTGTGCGCGCGGTTCCGGTCGCGATCCTCGATGAGCGGCTCCAACTCGTCCAAGACGGTTCTAACCCGGACCCCGGTTGATGTGATCCGGGAAATGTGATCTCGTCGGCCCGTGGAAACGGCCACGCCAGAAGCAGTGCGGAAGGCGATCGTCGAGCTGCGCGAGCACGGCTATCGCACGTACGAGGAGATCGCGGCGCTGCTCGACGTTGGCCGAGCGACGGTCAGTCGCGTGCTCCGGCTACACCGTGAGTCGGGGTCGGTAGCGCCGCGGCCGCGCAGCGGAGGGAACCGCTCGCCGATTCGAGGTCGCATCGCGACGCTGCTTGTCGCGATCGTGAGCAAGATGCCCGATGCGACGGTCGCGGAGCTCACGGAGGCGCTCGAGAAAGAGGCGTCGATCTCTACGAGCCGCTCGTCCGTGCAGCGCGCGATTCAGCGACTCGGGTATTCAAAAAAAGACCCGGTCCGGGCCGTGGAGCAGACACGCCCGAGCACCGGCAGAGGCGTCGCGAGTTCTGCGCGCTCATCACGGCGCTGAGCGCGAACCGCCTCGTCTTCATCGACGAATCCTTCTGCCGGACGGGAATGCGCCGCGAGCACAGCTGGGCTCCGCGCGGCGCGCGAGCGGTTGGCAAGCGAGCGATGGGTCACTGGAAGACCGTGTCGATCGTCGGCGCGATCCGGATCGGCTCTCGTCCGCTCCTCATGACGCACCGTGGAGCGATCAACGGACGAGTCTTCCTGCGTTTCGTTCGTCAACGCCTCGTGCCTTGGCTGCGCCCCGGCGACGTCGTCGTCATGGACAACCTCAACAGCCACAAGATGGTCGCCGTGCGCGCCGCGATCGAAGCCGTCGGCGCGACGCCGGTTTACCTGCCCACCTACAGCCCGGAGCTGAACCCGATCGAGCTCCTGTGGCCGCACCTGAAGCGCGGCGTGCGCGCACTCCGAACCAACACCGAAGAGGAGCTGCGCAGCGTGCTTCGCCGACTCCGCTGCAGCGTGCCTGTCGCGCACATCGCCGCTTGGTTTCGTCACTGCCTCAGTCAGGCTCAGCTCAACTGATCTTCGGGTTAGCGTCGGCGTTCCGGAGTCGCCCCTCTCGTCGGTATTCCACATGGAGTTGGAGCATCGGCAAGCTCTCCGCGGAGCAGCGTTACTTCGCGACCCCGAGAATGCGTCGGCGGTCGTCGTCCCAGAAAGGAATTCCCTTCCTTACAGGCTCGATCACTTTAGTGCGATTCCACTTGCGTTCCATGAGGAGAGTTTCGTCTGTCCGCAGTTCAACGTCCACGTGAGGCGGCAACTGCTCCAACGCGGCCGCCACGCAGGCGAGCATCATGTTCGTCGCCTCCACCGCCTGATTCAGGTCGAGGACGCGAAAATAGAGCGTCGATCGGTTCTTGAATGCGGCCCTGCGAATGGCGCGAACAAGCAGAAGTGCCGAAGTGAGCTCAAACTTCACCGCCGGATCCGACGCGCTGCGCTCCCGCGCGTCGGCACCGAGTACGGCACGCAGCCGGCGACTGAGAGTGTCATCCAACGGGAAGATTCCGACCATACGATACTCAATCGCCATAGCCTCAATCTCTTCACGGATAGACGCGACGCACACGACCGTCACGGACAACGAGAACTTCACGAAGACCCGGAGCGTCAGCGCGACGCTGAGTCAGTTCCTGGATCTGGAAGCGATCCTCGAGATCCGCGGGATCGTGATCGCGGGGAGCGCGGGCCCGGTCACGCCGCATGCCTGCTCGTATGCGGTCGTGTCGAACGGACCCACGCCGCTCCAGCGATCGACGAAAGCCTGCCGCACTTGGGCCTGTGAGACGATTCCATCGACGAGCGACACGAGTGCGCGCTCCAGCGCGGCGCTCTCGTCTTCCGAGCGGTCCGTCATCGTCAACCGGAACCCGATGTGCGGCGCTGCACGCTCAGGAGAGCGCTCGGCCGGAATCGAGATCAGCTCAAGCGCAGCACCCGCGCTCTTTGAATCGTCCGCGAGCGACAAATCGAGGCTGGACGCGTCTCTCATCCACGTGCGGATCGCGCGCTCGGTGAGCTTCGCGGCGCTGACGCTGCACTGTCGATACCGCGACCCAGGGGCCGCGCTGAAACGCCGATAGCTCGTGTCCGGAGGAAGATCGAGCAGGCGGTGGAAACGCAAGAGAGCTTCGATGGCCACGTCGAGCGCACGGTCGCGCGGCTCGTCGAGCACGATCCAGGCGTGCACCGCGTCAGGACGCCAGAGTCCGCGGAGGGCCGCTGGATCGTCGACCGCGTGCAACGGCCTGCGGCCCTGGGTATACGAGGTCACGTCGATCGAACGCCGCGCCTCGGCGCCACTGGTCGGTGCGATCGTGAGCGTGAGCGCTCCGTCGCCCTGCGCGGCCGCCCGAACGTTCACCCGCACGCTCATCACCCAGCGACCAGCGCCCAGCGGCAGGTCCAGGTCGGCGGTCACGTCGCGTCGTGCGGCGCCATGAACCCGTCGCCAGTCGCCCTCGCGGAGGATCGAGAGCGCCTCGATTTCAACCAAACCTTTTGCGATCGCCGCACCAGCGATCGTCAGTCGCGCACCTCGCCCGGCCCCGCCATCGTTTTCGATCGTCGCGAAGATCTCCGCGCGTTCGCCAACGGCGAGCTCTTCGCGATCGAGAGAACCTCCGCTGAATCGCAGTCGCGGTTCCCCCGTGATGTGCGGTGGCTCTTCGATCTCGAACGCGAGGTCGATCCGACTCGGATGATCCTCGACCAAGGCATGCATGTTCTCGAGCGCGAGTTGACGGTCGATTCCCAAGTGGTGCGCAGTGATGGCGACTCGCTGCTCCATCGAGACGTCGGCGTCTCGCCAGGCGTTCTCAATCTCGTCGACCGCGGAGTCGTCCTCGAACAACGCCCGCCATGCGACGACGTCGCCGATGCTACTGCGCCTGAACATGCGCGGCGGCGTTGCGATCCAGCCCACCTCTTCGCCTGCGATCATCAATCGCATCTGCGCTGCGTCGCCATCGACGACGCGCGTGTGCACGACTGGACTAGCGAGGGCTGACGATAGCGGAGATGCGACGGTGTCCAGGTCGTCGAGCTCGTCGCCGAGCACGACGGTCCACACGCCCGCCGGCACGAGCACCACCTCGAACAGCTCAGCGTCCCGTGCGAGCGGCGCAATCGCCTCTGCGACGCGACGTGGCTCGGCGCACCGTACGAACAGAGAATGAACTTTCGTGCCCACAATCGCTCCTTTCGCGGTCACTTCAGCGCGCGCCGCTACGAGCCCAGGGAGCCCGACATTCGTCCGGTCGCCAATGCTGGTGGCCCTGCGACTCGTGCCGGCATGACCGCATGACAGCGGAGCCCACTCGAGACCGTGTCCGAGTGTGGATCACGGCGCGTGCGCAAGCCGCGCGTGTCACTCCACGACCGCCCCGTCACGCGCTCGCAGGTGCGCGGTCGCGCCGTGGTGGCGGACGACGCGGAGCGCGAGCTCGCCGTGCCGGCGCGACACGTGGTCGAGGACGACGCTACGAGCGGGGGACTTCCGCGGCAGGACCATCCAGGTCGCGCGCTCGGGCGGGATCCCGAGCAAATCGGTGAGCGCGCGGGCGAGCTCCTCGGGGCGCGGACCGGGATCGTCGATCTCCAGCCGGAGCGATTCCCCGCGGGCCGAGAGCGCGATCACCTCGGCGGGATCGCTCTCGTGGTCGATCCACTCGAAGAGCTCGAACGAGATGCCGAGCCCTTCGGAGATCGCCGCCGCGCGCAAGGCGCGGCTGGCGCGCGTGACATCGTAGGGCGCGACCAACGCTTCGCGACCGCCGTGCTCGTTCGGGACGAAGTGGATGCCGCGCGAGACCGTGGCCCAGCGATGCTGGAGCGACGCCTTCACCTCGGGGTCCACGCTCACCTTCGCCTCGAAGCGCGCGAGCGCATGGTGCGCACGAACGTGGTTCTCGGGGCTCCAGCCGTCTTTCATCCACACGTGGGCCCGCAGCACGAGCGGGCCGTGGGCGTGGATCAGCTCGGTCTGCACATGCCCGCCGTGTTTGGCGATCCACGCGATGAACGCCGAGGGCATCTCCGCCGCGTAGCTCTCGAGGAGCACCTGCGCGCCCAGGATCTCGCAGCGCATTCCTTCCTGCCACGGGACCCAGCCGGTCTGCATCGGCAGGCCGTGCTTCTGGGCGAACGCCATGAACGGCGAAGGATCCTTCGCCGGCGGCTCCTGCTCTCCGCCCATGCGTCGTGCGCGGCGAGCGCCTCGTTCAGCTCGGCAGCCGCGAGCTCGGCGACTTCGGCGTCGTGGAAGGAGCCGAGCAGTACGTACGCGCCGCTGTTGTTGCTGGCCCACGCGCGGAACAAGCGGATGCGCATCAACGGACCTCCATCGCGACGGGGAGCGAACGACGGGTCTCGAGCCCGTAGTCGGGATCGCGGGCGCAGCCCGGCGCCGCCGTCGCGATCGACATCGCGTCACGCCGCTCGCGCCAGATCCGCATCACGTCGTCGGCGGTCTCGAACCGCCACGCGAGGTGGTGGAACGAGCACGCGGCGACCTGGCGATCGCTGGTGATCACCAGGTGATCGACACCGGCGGCACAGGCGCGGAGATCGCGGTCGAGCGCGCGCGGCACGCTCGGGAGGCGATCGCCCCAGCACACGTCGAGCTTCAGCTCGGCCCGTCCGGCGAGGGCGCGCATCAGCGTGCGCACGTCGGCATCGAGCGCCGCGAGCGACAATGGATCGAGGTGGAGCGACGCGTCGTGCCCGTTGTACGAGAGGAGCAGGACGTCGCGCGCTCCGAGCTCGACGAGCTCGAGCACCCGATCGACGACGTGCGGCGCGCGCGCCCGCGTGACCAGGTAGTTGATGCCGAAGCGCGCGTCGTTCTCGGCGAGCAGTCGCACCTGAGCGCGCCAATCGGAGTCGTCGTAGATCGAGAGTCGGATCTGCCCGACCTTGCCGGCGATCCCGCGCACGAGCGCGCTGTCGAGTCGGGTGCCGTTGGTCGTGAAGCTCACGGCGAGCGGCGTCTCGTCGTGAAGGCGCGCCACGAGATCGGCGAACCCCTTGAGCACGAGAGGCTCGCCGCCCCCGAACGCCACCTCGAGCGTCCCCAAGACCGCCATGTCGGATAGGAACCGGAATGCGCTATCGGCCGTCCACGCGCTCCTCGCGTCGAGGTCGCGCGAGCAGAACGTGCACGCGAGGTTGCAGTGGTTCGTGAGCGCGAACTGCAGCACGCGCGGAGCCTGCCGGCGCAGGTGCGCCGTCTCCTCTCCGTCGATCAGCGCGTTCAGCCCCGTCTCGCGATCGAAGAGGAGGAGTGCGCCGTCGAGCTCGCAGCGCCGCAGGTGGCGGAGCCAGGAGGGGATTGGGATGTCGTGGTGCATCGAGGGTGTTTTAGAGTAGGCCGGCCATCAGGCTCGCATTCGTCGAGCGAGGCGACCACGAGTTTGAACGCGCGTTGATCGCGAAGGCCCGTGCACGAGCGCGATCGGATCCCGGGGTCTCCGGCTCCGCCAGTCCCGCGAGCACGATCCCGCAAGCGTTCTGACGAGAACGTGGTGGCTGCTCCTGAAGGCAGACACGATCTCCGTCGGACATTCTCCGTCGCGACGGAGAATACGACCCACGGTCGGCTATTATCTGACCGCAAGTCGCCTATCGTGCGAGCCAGCGATTCTCGCGCGAACAACTCAAGTTCTTCTTTGGCGGCGCGCCGCCTTGAATTTGTAGGGCGGGGAGACCGCCGCGCGCGCCGCGCGCTCTGGAGTTAACAGCGTCTGGACGGAGAATCGCGACCGGAGAATCGCTGTTAACCCGTCTGGCTCTGTCCGCCCCGCTGGCGCCCAGAACCGGGCCCCTCGGAGGCCCGTCCGCGCTCTCTGCCGAGCCCCCAAAGGCGAAAGCCCCGCGATTTCTCGCGGGGCTTTCTGTTTACCGGCATGTTCGCCGCCGGCCAGCTTAGCTCTTTCCTTGTCTGCCTTGCGTCAGGCTGACGCAATCGATGTTTGCTGCGTCATTTCAGGTAGATGGGCCCGTTAACCAGCAGGTCGCTGGTGAGCGACACCAGCACGCATGCATCGGTCGCTTGCGGGGCGAACCTCCGTCCGTACGATCGCGCGGCATGGGCGCATGGGGACACGGCACATTCGAGAACGATCAGGCGCTTGAGTGGCTCGCCGATCTCGTCGAGGGCAGCGCGAGCATCCGCACCACGCTCGAAGCGGTCACCGACGACGCGGACGTCGTCGATAGCGACGTCAGCAGCGGCGCCTTGGCTGCCGCCGAGGTCGTTGCCGCGTGGCGCGACCGCGATCTTCGTCGGTTGCCCGACGCGGCACGCGAATGGCTCGAGGCGAATCCGCGTGCGCTCGACGCCAGCGACGTGACGCTCGCCGCGCGCGCGATCCCGGTGGTCCTGGACGCGCAGCGCTCGGAGCTCGCACAGCTCTGGGACGAAGGCGACAGCGACGCGTGGCGGGCGGATGTCGGCCTCCTGCTCGGACGCTTGAGCGCGGCGGGAACCGGGTGATGTCCAGGCGACGACGCGAGGAAGCGAACCGTCTCGTGCTCGACGAAGCGCGCGCCACTCTCGACGAGCGCGAGGCCGCCGCTTCCGCCGCGGTTCTGCGCTGGCGCTGGGGACGCCGCCCGGCCGAGCAGATGCTCCCGCTACGGCTCGGGGGCGAGCCCATCGCGACACCGGCCACGCCACACCAAGACATCGTCGAGTATGGGGAGGACGCGGATGGACGCCTGCGGATCGTGCGCGAGTACGAGCTCGGCAAGCACGATGTCGTCCACACGTTGACCGTCTACACGTACGGGACCGCGCGCGTTACATGGAGCCAACACGACTCGAGCGCTGCGCGCCGCACGATCGTCGCCGGCACGCTCACACTCGATGACGGCCAGCCGGTCGAGGCGACCATCGTCAACCGGAACGAGCGGCGGACCGAGCGGTACATTCATCACGCGACGCGGCTGGTGCAGGTCGAGGTCGCCCGCCTCCCGAGCGCCGACCCGCGCGGGCGGGAGCTGCGATCGACGATGCACGTGTCGTCCGACACGCAGGGGATCACGGCGGTGGACGAGACGACCGACGGAGGACGCAGGCGCGCGGTGTACCGCCGGCGCAACCCGCACGACACTGTGGAGTCGGTCGCCGACGCGTTCCTCACGGCGCTCAAGACAGCAGTGGATCGCGTCGCGAGGGCGCTACCCCGAGAGCCGCCGATCGCAGCGATCGCGCTCGTCTGGTCGGGGCATCCGCCGCTGCCGCCGTTCGTGACGAGCGCCACCCCGCCCGAACGTGCCGACCCAGCGCTGCGTTGGGCGTTCGCGGACTGGGCTCGCATCCTGCCGGCTGACGAGGACCTCGACGTCCAGGACGCGGCGTTGCGTTTGTCCGCGCTCGCCGGGCCCGACGCGTTCGCGATCGGCGTCGACGTCGCCCGCCGTGCCGCCGCACGCCTGCGCGCCAATGACTGGAGTGAGCTGAACGTCACCAACGACTTCACGATCGTGGCGTGCGACTACTACCTCGAAGAGCTGGAGCGCGCGTGCCAAGACGCTGGCAGCGAGCGCTGACGCTGGCCGCTCCATGCCGAGCGCACGACGTGGGATACGAAAAGCGGTCGCGCTGGCCGCGGTAGGTCACGCAAGGTGGCGAACAGTTCTCCGCACGAGCTGGATCTGACTACGGCGATCGGGGAGTCGATTGCCGACGCCGTCGATGTCGGCACGAATGTACCCGAGGACGTCCTGTCGGAGCTCTCGCCGCAGTGGGGCTACGAGATGACGATCAAGGCGCTCGGTCGTCCCCTTTCGCCCGAGCGGTTCGCATCACTGACCTCGACGGAGATCGAGAGGCTCCGCTCGACGATCCAGGCGTCGCTCGACGCGATGCGCGAGGAGCTTGCCCCTGATGCACGCGCACTCCAGGTCACCGCGGACCAGGTTCGAGACGCGGTCGGTAGGATCGTCTCTCGATGTCCCGCGAGCTGACGTCCACCGCGCACTGGGACACAACGCCCGCACCGCTCGCGCCGATGACGGCGCGTGCCGCGGCATCACGTCAAGCGCTGCGCGATCTACACGCGACGATCGGCGGTCCATCGCGGTGACCCGCGCGTGCGCTCGTGCCTCCTCCAGTACCAGCGCTGTCTGCGGCTCATCGAGCGACGCGGGTGGATCCCGATCCCCGAGGGTTTCGACGACGACGGTTGGAGCGGCGCCGATAGTGACCGCCCGGCGCTCATCCGCATGATCGAGCGCGCAAGAGATGGCGCTTTCGATCAGGTGATCATCGATCGTGTCGACCGGCTCACGCGGAGTTTCGAGGACTGGATCTGGCTTGGTCAGATCTTCCGCCAGTTCGGAGTCGGCGTGTCGGTCGCCGATGTCGATCGCGACCTCGACAGCAACGCGCTGAGCTCGTTCCAGCTGAACACGCTCGCGATCTTCGCCGAGCTCGAGCACTCGATGATCGTCGCTCGTCTGCGCGATGCGCACGCTGCCCGTCGCGCTCACGGCGCGCGGACGTCCGGCGGAGTGCCATTCGGCTATCTCGCCGACCGATACACGAAGCAGCTCGTGCCCGTCCGCGATGAGGCCGAGGTTGTCACGTGGATGTTCGAACGCGCCGACGAGGGCGCATGCGCCGCGGACATCGCGCGAGAAGCGAACGAGCGATTCTCAGGTCGTGAGTGGCACGCTCGCGCCGTCCTGCGCGTCTTGAGGAACCCACGCTACGCCGGTCGGTTGAAGACCGGCGAGCCTGGCATCCACGCGCCAATCGTCGCGCCCGAGCTGTTCGACCGCGTCGTGGCGACAATCGAGGAGCGCCGTACGCGCGCGCCGAGCAAGAGGACGCCGCTCGAGCATGATGATTCCTTCCTGCTGAGAGGCCTACTCGTGTGCGAGCGATGCGGCTCGCGCATGACGACGACATCGACCAGTACGAAGGCCGACCCGATCGATGATCGCCGCAGAACGAAACCGCAGCGCAGGTACTACCGCTGCCGCGGTCACGGCTGTCGAGGCACACAACTTGAAGCGGGGTGGATCGAGACGGCGGTGATTCAGCTGCTCGTCAGCCCTTCGAGCTCGCTACCCACCGTCGAGCACGAGCGACTCTCGCGCGTGGGCAGGATCTGGGAGGTCCTATTGCCGCAAAACCGTCGCAGGCTGCTGCTCGCAACGTTCGAGAGCGTGACGTGGAACTCGAGGCGGCGATCGATCGTCGCAATCCTGAGAACAGAGATCGCCTCCGATGATCCGCAGAACGGCTCCGAATAGTTCGCCGCAGGCTCCGCTGGTTCGCGCGCTCGGGGACCGCGTCAGTGACGGTACAGGCGCTTCATGCCGCGATCCCATGCTCGTTTGTTCGGAAGCACGGGTGCGAGCGCCTGCTCCAGCTTCGAAAGCTCTCGCGATTCGTTTGCACGCGCAGCGTGCCGTTCTCCGCGATCCGGGTGTCGGCCACGCGTGAGACCGCTGGATCGTCGGGCACCGCCGGACGCGCGCGCCACGCGGAACGCACTCCGATCTCGAGACGCGTCGCGGGCCCTCTGCTCGCGGAGCGGCTCCGGTGCGCAACGCGCGGGGACGCCGCGCTCATGGGCAAGGCCGCGCGCACGTCGGACCTCGGCTGCCGCATCGCGCGGTCGCTCGAGCCGGGCGCGGCGCTGTCGACGGCCCAGCCCGTTTCGCCAGCATTCCGGGCTCGCGCGCGCAAGTGCAACGCTGAACGACGGGTAGGTCCTCAGCCGAAGCGCGGCGCTTGGCGCGTGGCGCCCGCGACCTCAACACGAGGCACGGCACGCTCCGTCGCAGCACATCCCCGCAGCACAATCCGCAGTGCCCTCGCAGGGCTGACCGATAAGGCTCGTGCCGCGGCACGTTCCGCTGAGACAGCTGCCCGAGCGACACTCGCTTGGATCCGCACACCGTTCCCCGTTCGCCAGCCCGTCGGCGGGGATGCATGCCTGGGCGACACGGCACCGCCCCGAGAGGCACTCGCGGTCGCGGAAGCACATCCGACCGTCGGGCTTCCTGGGATCGCACACCGACACCGCCCCCGTGCCCGAGGCCGAGGGAAGCTCAACGCAGCTGCCGGCGCGGCAGTCGAGCTCGCTCCCGCACCGTTGAACGCAGACGTTCCCGCAGGCGGCAGTCTCGCCCTCCGCGCACGCGATCGACACGCATCGACCGAGGTCACCGCAGTCGGCGTCCGCACTGCAACTCGAGGTGCAGATTTCGTTCGCGAGGCACGCACCACTCGCACAGCTGCTGTCGTCGCCGCAGAGCGTGTAGAGCGCTCGGTTGGTCGGATACTGATCGTCGCACCCGAGGCATTCACAGTAGAGTCCGCCGCCGCTCAGCGGGGAGCACCGGGTCGGACAGCCGGTGCAGTCTGGGCGACACGCCCATCCGCGAGACTCGCTTCCGATGCAGCGCGTCCCGTTGCACTCGCCGTCGTTTCGGCAAGCTCGGGTGCAAAAGCGCCAGTCGGACTCTTCGTGCACTACACAGCGGTCACAGTTGGTGTCGTCGCACCGGCTGCCGACCGGAACCCGGCACACGAACTCGCTCCGACTGCAGTTGTTAGTGAGGCAGTCGGAGTCGCGCGCGCAATCGCCACCGACGTTACTCAGCGGCAAGCACTCGCCGTTACTGCAGCGGAGCGACGAGTCTCCGCAGCCGCACACGTCACAATGCTCTTCTCGGTCAGTCTGCTCGCAGGAGACGCTCTCGCCGTCGACGCAGACGTAACTGTAGAAGCGAGACGTCGTGTCGCAGACCCGCGGTACGCACATCCGCGCGCCGGTCGGCCCGATCCCGCAGGTCATCTCGGACCCGCAGTCGGCCTCGGTTTCGCACGGCGCCGAGCAGAGCTCGTACGAGAACTCGCCTCCAGTGTTCAGGCAAACGCCGGATGCACAATCGCTTGGTTCCGCGCAGAAATCGCCCACGGGTCGTCCCCCGCGCGGAGGGAGGCCGGCGTCGGTCCCCGGGGCTCCGGGCGATGGGGAACCGGCCGAGCAGGAGGCGCAGATCGCCGCGGCGGTGAGGACCAGGAGCCTTGCGTGGAGGTGAGACATCGCCGCGCAAGGATTGTCGGCGCCCCCGCGAAGCGCAACGAACAGGTCGCGCTGGGTTGCTGCGCCTCATGAAGGCGGTCCGGGGCGCGCGGTTCTCGAGCGGCAACGACATGGCAGCTATGCACGAGCTTGCCGGCGCCGAAGCCGTGCACTTGCCCGCGGCGGCGGCACGTTGGCGGCTTCCGAAGCAGCGATCGTCCCGGCCGCGTCGCCGCTAGGACCATCGCATTCGCGATGTGGTTGTCGAGGGCCGCGATCTCGCAGTAATCCGGAAGCGCACGCTTTCCGCGTCCCCTCGACGGACCCGGCATCGCGCATCGCATCGTGTAGCTGGCGCCGCGCATCGCATTGCGGCGCAGCAGGAACTCGGTTACGGGCCCGCGTTCGCGAGCCAGTCGCGTATGACGAGAGCGTCGGCGCGCCACACGACGCCTTCCGCGCCGACCCCCTCTTTGAGCATTGCCGCCAGCGCATTCCGGAGCTCCGGATCGTCAGGCACTGCCGGACGCGCGGCGTCCCCGCGCGTTGCGGACCGGAGCCGCTCCGCGATGAGCATCGGGGGCCAGCGACGCGTCTCGAGATCCGGCGAGCGCATGGCCTCGAGTATCGTGCGCGCCTCCACCGGCGCCGTGACGAGCGCGTGAGCGACGCTCGCGCAACTCAACCTGCCACGCGCCGGTGCGCCAGCGAGAAACGCGATCGCGCTCGCGGTTCCGATGGTGCCCAGCGCATGCGCGGCTGCCCTGCGCGCGTAGCCGTCTTCGACGGCGTCGACGACCTCCATGAGATCGCGCTCGGCAGCGGCCCCGGCGATGAGCACTGCGCTGCCCGCGGCGTAGCTCTCGCTCAGCAAGGCATCCCCGCGTCGCAAGATCTCCATCACCTTCGCGTACCCGACGCGGTGGCGGACGTGGCCCAGCAACGCTGCTGCGAGCCAGGATGGCGCCTCACGGCGATCGTGCGCCTCGATCGCGAGGCGAGCCGCCTGCTCATTGGGCTCGCATTCGTCGAGCGAGGCGACGACGAACTTGATCACCCGTGAGTCAGCAAGAGCCTCGCGTACGAGCGCGGTCGGATCTCGCGACTCCCGGATGCGCCGCACTCGCGCCTCAAACGGTTCCTGCGTTGTCACGCGGCAGTGTCCCTGGGAGCGCGATGGCGGCAAGCGCCCTGCCTGACGAGCGCCGTGGCCGCGCGCTGAAGGCAGACACGATCTCCGTCAGGCATTCTCCGTGGCGACGGAGAACATGACCCTCGGTCGGCTATTATCTGACCTTGAGTCGACTATCGCGCGTACCAGCGATTCTCGCGCGAACAACTCAAGTTCTTCGTAGGCGGGGCGCCGCCTTGAATTTCTAGGGCGGGGAGACCGCCGCGCGCTCCGCGCGTTCTGGGGTTAACAGCCTCTGGACGGAGAATCTCCACGCCGAATCCCTGTTAACCCGTCTGGGCTCTGTCTGCCCCGCTGGGGCCCAGAACCGGCCCTCTCGGACACCCCTCCGGCGCTCTCTGCCGGAGCCCACAAAGGCGAAAGCCCCGCGATTTCTCGCGGGGCTTTCTGTTTACCGGCCGTTGGTCAGCGGCCAACTCAGCTCCGGGACCTGGACTCGAACCAGGGACCAATCGGTTAACAGCCGATCGCTCTACCGACTGAGCTATCCCGGAATGGGTCGCGCACTCTACCCGGAAGTCCGTCCCGGTCAAGGACTATTTCGCGCTCTCGATGTCCTCTGGCGTCGCGACGGCGCGCACCGGGAACGACGGCCCGAGCGTGCGGCGCGCGAGGCTTCGCACGACGCGCGCGGGCGCGACCACGATCATCTCGCTCACGCCTCGATGACGCGCCGCTCGCAGCGCGTCGACCCAGCGCACCGGCGACACGATCCCGCGTACGAGCACGTCCGCGGCGCGCGCTCCGTCGACGACCTCTCGCGCGTCGAGCGCCGAGATCAGCGTCGTGCGTGGCGCGCGCCCGTTCATCGCTCCGAGCGCCGCGCGGAGCGGCGCCGTCGCGGGCTCCATCGCGCGCGAGTGCCACGCACCCGCGACCGCGAGCCTTCGCGCGTGGGGCGCGAGGGCTCGCTCTGCCGCGACGAGCGCGTCGTGCCGTCCGGAGAGCACGTGCTCGTCCGGCGCGTTGTGCGCAGCGAGCACGAGACCCGGCGTGCTCGGCGTCGTCGCGCACGCGAGCATCCCTCCGGGGCTCGTCGCTGCTGCTTCGGCCATCGCGCGACCGCGTGATGCCGCGATCGCGATCGCGTCCTCGTCGGGCACGTCGAGCGCGAAGCACGCAGCGGTCAGCTCGCCCAGCGAGTGGCCGAGCACGCAGTCGATCACGAGACCGCGATCCTCGAGCGCACGCGCCACCGCCAGCGAGACCGCGACGATCGCGGGCTGGATCACCTCGGTGCGCGTCATCGCGCGCCCGCCGCGCTCGATCGCACGTCGCACGTCGACGGCGCACGCGTCCGACGCGAGCGCGAGCAGCCGTGCCGCGCGCGCATCCGCCGACGCGAGCGCGAGCCCCATCTCCGGCTCTTCCGAGCCCTGCCCCGGGAACAGCAGCGCGATCGTCACCGCGCGCCTCGCGCGTCCAGCACCGCGGCCACGACGGCTCGGACCGCGTCCGCGGGGCTCGATGCGCCACCGCTCGCGGCCGCCTCGAGCGCGCGACGATCGAGCTCCGCGCGCGGCACGCCGTCGATCCACACCTCGAGCCGACGCGCCGCCGCGTCGGGCACGAGCGCCGTCCAGTGTCGGCCCGCGTCGTCGAGCACCAACGTGTCGACGAACAGCCGCGGCACCGGCCAACGACCGCGGCGCGTCACGACGAAGCGCCGCCCGCGCTCGCGCACGACGTATGCGTGCTCGTGCCCTCTCCGTCCGAGCCGCAGCGAGCCCGCCCACTCGGCGTCCCCGACGATCACGCCGTCGATCGTGATCTCGTGACGACCTCCGCGACGACCGATCCAGCCGGCGCGTCCCGGCGCGAGCACCGGCCCGTCGATCGACTCGTAGCGCTCGCTCGCGCGATCGCCGAGCACGACGCGGATGCCTTGCGAATCCTCGGCGAGGAACACGAGCGTGCCGGTGCCGGGCACGAACGCGAGGCGCTCGCCGTCGACGCGCCGGTGGTGCGCGATCGCGGTGCCGTCGAGGAGCACGTCGATCGATCCGCCGTCGGGCGCGGGCGAGAGACACGCGACGTGGGCACCATCGTCGCCGATGCGGAGGTGCGTGAGCAGCGGGGCCTGCGTGACGCGCCGGCCGTCGAGCAGCAGCACGGTGTGATCCCCCTCCGCGACGAGCGCGGCCCAGTGCGGTGCGTCGGCGGCGATCGCGAGCTCGAGGATCTCGTCGAACGGCTCGGACAGCGTGTGATCGACCGCGAGCTGCTCGCGTCGATCCGACGTGGTCACGACGTACGCGAGCACACGGCCCTTCGCGCCGAGCGTCACGTCGCGCACGCCGAGCGGGAGCTCGGCGCTCGCGCTGCCGTCCCGCACGACGCGCTCGTGAGCACCGGCGCGCACGATCGCGGCGAACGCGCCACGTTCGTCGACGACGATGTCGCGGATGGGCGCGCTCGAGCTCGCGACCGCCGCGCCGTCGACGACGAGCTGCCACACGCTTCCGCGCGCGCCCTGGTACACGACGTGGTCG
This sequence comes from Sandaracinus amylolyticus, assembly GCF_000737325.1. NCBI lineage: Bacteria > Pseudomonadati > Myxococcota > Polyangiales > Sandaracinaceae > Sandaracinus > Sandaracinus amylolyticus. Next base: position 1,648,767 of record NZ_CP011125.1, on the reverse strand, counting down.
CCCGCGACCCGCAGATCCGCGATCGCGTCGAACACGTCGCCCGCGCCGTCAGGACCGAGCACGCGCCAGCGCTCGCCGTCGCGCACCGGCACGACCACGCCGCGCGACGTCCAGCGCAGCGCGTCGTACGCGACCTCGCTCCACGCGCCGCGCTCGGCGCCGTCGACGATCACGCGCGCGCCCGAGCCGTCGCGCACGACGTGCGCTTCGTGCGCGAGGTCGCGGCTCGTGCCGTGCCACACGATCGACGGGCCTCCGCACGCTGCGAGCGCGAGCGCGACGATCGCCAGACCGGCCCTCACGGAGTCGCGCTCGTCATGGTGCCGCGCGCGACCGGTCGATCCGCGACGCGCGCCTCGACGTCATAGCGGCGCGCGTTCGCGAGCTCGTGGGTGCGCGTGACGCGGTACTCGATCATCGAGCCCGCGAACACCGGCTCGATCAGCTTCACGTCGATCGCGCCCGCGAAGCCGATCCGCGCGCGAGGTGCTCCGAGGCCATCGAGGAGCTGCGTCTCGATCGCGCTCGGCGGCCGCCCGCCCAGGCGCGCGCGGGCGTCGATCGCACGGAGCGCGTCGAGGAGCGCGGCCGGCGAGGTGCCGCCCGCATCGAGCTCGCGCGCCGCGAAGTCGATCACGTCGAGCAGGTTGATGGTCTGCCCGAGGCCTTCGATCGTGTAGACGCCGGGCCACAACGAGACGCCGGGGAAATGTCCCTCGAACACCGGCTCGTTCGCGGACACGAGCTTCACCGCGCGCAACGCAGGGCGCGGGCGCAGCGTGATCGCGATCGTCGCGTCGACGAAGAGGAACGGGCGGCGGTGCGGCAGGAGCATCTGCACGACGTCGGCGCCGAGCTTCAGCGGCTCGAGCTCGATCATGCCGAGAGCCCTCCGTCGACGACGAGCGTGTGGCCGGTGACGTAGCTCGCGTCGTCGCTGAGCAGGAAGACCGCGGCACGCGCGATCTCTCGCGCGCGGCCGAGACGACCGAGAGGGATGCGAGTCATCGCCGCCGTGACGCGATCGAGCGGCGTCGCCTTGACCATGCCCGCGTCGATCAGGCCCGGTGCGAGCGCGTTCACGCGCACGCCGTGTCGCGCGACCTCCGCGGCGAGCGTGCGGGCCATCGACTCGATCGCGCCCTTCGTGGCGGCATAGCTCGCTTGTCCGGGGCTCGCGCGGCTCGCGGCGATCGACGAGAGCGCGACGATCGCGCCGGATTTCCGCGCGATCATCGGGCGGAGCGCGGCGCGCACCGTCGCCATCGTGCCGCGCAGGTTCGTCGTGACGACGTCGTCCCACTGCTCGATCGGGAGCGTGGCGAGCCAGCCGTCCGAGACGATGCCCGCCGAGGTGACGAGCCCGTCGACGCGCCCGTGCGTCTCGAGCACCTGCGCGAAGAGCCGATCGACGCTCGCCACGTCGCGCACGTCGACCGCGATCGCACACGAGGAGGGACCGATCGCGTCGACGACCTCTCGCGCCTCGCGCTCGCGACGGCGGTACGCGACGACGACGCGCGCGCCCTCGGCCGCCGCCTCGATCGCGATGGCACGGCCGAGCCCGCGCGATCCACCGGTGACGATCACGACACGGTCCTCGAGGCGCTTCATCGCGCCTCCGCGGTGCGCATCGCTGCACGCGCTGGGCGTGTCAGCGGGCCGAACGAGATCTCGTCGCGCGCCCGGTACGCGTGACGCCGTGGATCGACGTACAGGCTGCGGTTGTCGATCAACGGAGGCGCGACCGTCCGCACGCGCACGCCGCCGACCTCGAAGCGATCGATCCCGCCGTGCGCGAGCTCGCGCGGGATCATCGCGGCGGCGACCCACTCGTCGCGCACGGACGAGAACGCGGCGCGCGTGATCGTCCCGAGCTCGCGCGCGCCGAGCGTGACGCGATCGCCGACCTCGAGCGGACGCGGTGACACGATGCACACCTGTGCACGCGAGCTCGTCGCGCGGTGACGCTCGATCGCGTCGCGACCGAGGAAGTCACGATCGGTCGCGAGCCGCCACTGCAGCTGCAGCTCGATCGGGGTCGCGCCCTCGGGCACGTGCGCCGCGTCGAAGAACCAGCTCTCGAACGCGCAGAGCGCGAGCGTCTCCTGCGACACCACCGCGGCGTCGAAGTCCGCGCCGCGCGCGAGCAGGCGCGCCCACAGCGCGTCCGCCGCGCCCTTCGCGACGATGACGTGATAGCCGTACTCGCCGGTGCGTCCGGCGCGTACGCAGAGCCCTTCGTCGACGCGGAAGAAGTTGAGGTACGGGAGCGCGAGCAGGTCTTCGCCGAGCACCTCGGCGACGAGCTCCCACGCCCACGGCCCGTGCACCTCGAGCACGTCGTGATCGGTGCTGACGTCGACCACGTCGACGTCGCCTCGCGCGTGGGCGCGGAGGTGCGCGACGGCATCGCACGGGCCGTCGATCAGGAGGAGGTACTCCTCGTCGTCGGCGCACACGACGACGTCGGCGATCGGGCGGCCGTGCTCGTCGAGCAACAGCGACTGCCGTGCCTGCGCGTCGCGTAGATGCAACCGCGACGGCAGCGTCCAGAGCGCGGTGTCGCGCGCGCCGTCACCGCGCAGGCGCACCACGCGCGTCGAGCTCGCCCTGACGAGCCCGCACGCAGCGCGGATCGCGACGATCTCGGGCGGCAGGATCACGTCGCCTCCGGGCCGCGCGGGCGCGGCGGATCGAGCACGAGCTCGACGAGCGAGTGCACGGTACGGAACGCGTGCGGGCCCGCGGCGCCCTCGGCCAGCGTGAGGCCGAGCTCGGTCTCGATCGCGACGACGAGCTCGACGGCGTCGATCGAGTCGAGTCCGAGCCCCGTTCCGAAGAGCGGCGCGTCGAGCTCGATGCGCTCGGGCGGAAGCGCGACCTTCAGCGCTTCGATCAGCACACGCCGCACGCGCGCCAGCGCTTCCTCGCGCCGCGCGAGGTGCGCCGCGAGCGCGGGCTCCAGAGACGTCTCGTCAGCACTCATACGTGTCCCCTCACCAGCACGATCGCGACGGCGCCTTGCGCGCCGGACGCAGTCGCGATCACCGCGTGCGCGCCTTCGCGCACCCTCGACACCGCATCGACGAACGCGAGCGCCGTGCCGAGCGACGGGGCGCCGTCGACGCCGCGCGCCGCGAGCTCGGGCACCGACGCGCGATCGAGGCCCGCCTCCGCGAGCGCGCTCGCGATGGCCGCGTCGACGTCCCCGGCGGTCGCGACGCCTGCGATCTCGACCCCGCCCGTCTCCGCCGCGAGCACCACGAGACACGCGCCTTCCGCGTCGTACGAGCCGTCCGGTGCACGCTCGTCGATGCCGCCCGCGACCAGTCGATCCGCGTCGTCGCGATCGCGCAGCCAGCGCGCGGCGTAGGCGATCGCGAGCATTCCCGCGACGCCGTCCCCGGCGACCGTCGTCGCCGCGCCGCGCGCCCCGAGCGCACGAGACGCCGCGCCGATCGGCGCATGGCAGACGGAGCGCGCGAACGCGGGCGCGCTCGCGCGATCGAGCCCGCGCTCGAGGCTCCTGCGCAGCTCGGCGACGCTCGCGCGCGAAGGTGCGCTCACGCCCGCGAACATACCGATCCGGTCGCGCGACGACGCGTTCGCGCGCACCCGCGCGTCCGCGAGCGCGCGTTGGCTCGCCGCGATCGCGAGGCGACACGAAGGATCGGCGCCGCGCAGATCGACGTCACCGCACGCTCGCACGAGCGCGTCGTCGTCGCGCGCCGCGCCCGCCTCGACGACGAACGCGCCGACGCCCGCGACCGACACCCGTCGTGATCCCCGCGGCCGCGACGCGCGTGCCTCGCTCGAGATCGCGACGACCGCGTTCGCACCTCCGAACGCCGCGCTGTTCGAGAGCGCGATCGCAATCGCGCCCGCGCGCGCCGCGCCCGTCTCGCTCACCGTGTCGCTCGGGCCGCGTGGACGGCCACGCCCGACGCGCGCGCTCGGAGGCACCAGGCCCGCGCGCATGCACGCGAGCGTCGTGATCGTCTCGAGCACACCGGCCGCGCCCTGCGCGTGACCGAGATACCCCTTGCTCGCGCTCACCGGGATCGTCGCGGCGCGTCCTCCGAGCGCGCGCTGGATGCCGCGCCACTCCGCGTCGTCGTTCGCCGCGGTGCCCGTCGCGTGCGCGTTCACGTACTCGACGTCGTCCGGCTCGAGGCCCGCGTCGCGCAGGCACGCACGCGTCGCGCGCGCGAGCCCTTCGCCGCGCGGGTCGGGAGACGTCTCGTGCCACGCGTCGCTCGAGAGGCCGTACCCGAGCAGCACCCCGTGATGACGCACCTCGCGCGCACCCGCGCGCTCGAGCACGACGAACCCCGCGCCTTCGCCGAGCGTGGTCCCGACGTCCTCGCCGAACGGCGCGCACTTGCCTTCGCCGAGCACGCCCAGCGCCGCGAAACCCGCGAAGATCTCGGGCACCAGGATCTCCGCGCCGCCTGCGATCACGAGGTCCGCATCACCCGCGAGGATCAGATCGCGCGCGAGCCCCAGTGCGTTCGCGCTCGATGCGCAGGCGGTGGAGATCGTCCATCGCGGGCCCCGCGCGCCCACCTCGAGCGCGACCGCATCTGCGACGCCGGTGATCGCGGCATCGTCGCCGAGCGTGGTGCCCACGACGACGGCGATGCGCGACGCGCTCACGCCGGCCTCGGATGCGCGCGCATCGAGCCACGCTTCACGCGCGGCGATGCGCGACCACGCGTCGAGGCTCGCGCGCTCGCCCCGCGACCACGGCTCGCGCAGCCAGCCCGCGAGTCGGATCGGATGGAGCGCGCGCACGTCGAAGCGCTCCATCTCCGAGAGGCCGTCGCGGCCCTCGCGCATCGCGTCGACGATCGCGCTCACGCCCGTTCCGAGCGCGGAGATCGCGCCCATCCCGGTGATCACCACGGCGTCGCGCATCACGCGTTCTGCACGGCGCCGACGGTGAGGAGGATGAGCCCGATGATCACCGCGACGCCTGCCGGCGTCGCGACGACGACCATCGGAAACGCGCTCTGCATCGCGAGGCTCACGATGCCGCCGATGCCGAACACCGCGAGCCCCGCGCCCGCCATCACGCCGCCCACAGCGAGCTCCGGATCGCCCGCGCTCGACACGGTCAGCTCCGGCGCTTCGGGCGGCTGCTCGACGGGCTCATACCCGCCCAGCGGGGATGCGCCGCCGCTGCGCGGGGCTGCGTCGACCTGCTGCCAGATCGCGTCGATCAGCGCGTGCGTCTCGAGCGAGCGCGCGAGGCGCACGTCGGCGCCGCCCTGGCCCACGACGTTCTCGATCTTCCCGACGCAGTCGTCGATCAGCGCGCTCGTCGACTGCCTCCTCACACGCGCGCCGACGTTCCGTGCGACGCCGCGCAGGCGCAGCCGGCTCTCGCTCGAGATGTCGATCGCGCGGGCGCGCTCGTCGAGCACCTCGGTGACGTGCATCGCGAGATCGGGCTCGTCGCGGAACCGGCGATCGAGGTTCCGCCGCACCGCGGCCGGTGTGCGCTCGAGCAGCGCGTGATAGCCGACCACGCACTGGTCGAGCACCGGCAGCGCCTGGTCGAGCCGCTGCGCGAGCGGCTCGGGGAGGTGCGAGCCCGCAGGGATCGAGCGCGCGACGTCGGCGACCACCAACGCCTCCAGCCCGAGCCGGATCATGCGCGCGTGCGCGTCGGGCCGGAGCGACCATGGCTGAGGGCCGAGCAGACGCGCGAACGGCGCGTTGCGCACGCTCGCGACGCCGCGATCGAGCCGCTCCGCGAGGGTCTCCGCGTGCGCCGTCGCGAGATCGGTGGGCCGCGTCGGTGCGCCGCCGCAGCCCGGGAGCCAGACCGCACCGGTGCCGATCCCCGTCGCGCCGAGCGCGACCGTGGTGAGAAAGCCTCGTCGTTCCATGTCGGCGACGGCCATCGCAAGCGCCGGGCCGCTCGCGCGGAGCACCAATCTCCGCGAACGCGCGCGGAGGAACGTGCAGCGTGCGCAACACTCGTGTGCAGCGAGTTGCTCGGCGGCAACGCCGCGTGGCGCACGCTGTGTCAGCGCGATCGGCGACGCGGTCCTTCGCGAGCGACGAGCACGACGACAGTCACCCTTCCAGCGCGCGACGACGGATGTCCGAGAGCGTCTGTCGCCGCAGGATCTCGCCGTCGCGGAACACCGGCTCGAGCAGGTCGCCGGGATGCCCCGAGTCGCCGCGTGCGACCGTGCGGAACGCGCCCGCTTCGCGCACCAACGCGAGGCGCCCCGACTTCGAGCGCTTGCCGGGGTCGGTCACCGGGTCCTTCATGACCGGGCGCCACGCACCGTCGATCTCGACGGCCGAGCACTTGATCGCGAGGTTCTGCGTGTCGCGATGGACCTTCTGCAGGAGCGCGCCGCCCGATCCGAATGCGACGTTGTCCGCGGACCAACCGCGCTCCGACATCGCGGCGAGGATCTCGGCGATCATCACCGGGTCGATTCCGTCGCCCTGGATCACGCGGACGTGCGGATCGAGCACTCGATATCCTTTCGCGTTGATCGCGGTGCCGAATGCGCGGCCGAGGATCTCGAGCACGCGACAGACCACCTCGGGCGGATGACCGCTATCGGGGCGCACCACCAGCGTGCCGTCGCGCGAGAGCACGAGCTCGCGCAGCTCCCGTCCCCAGAGCTGCTCGCATGCGCGGTAGACGTCGTAGCTGTCGGAGACGACCGCGACCAGGCCGCGCGGGTACGACTCCAACATGTTTCGATATGCGCTCGACTCGCGATCACGGCCCCAGCTCGTGATCGTGCTGTGCTCGGCCGCCGGGATCGAGAATCCGGCCATCGGCTCGCCGTAGTGACGACGCGCGAGCAGGAGCGCGGGAATCGTATCGGTGCCCTCGAAGCTCACCAGGTGCGCGGCGCCGCCGATCGCGGCGGACTCGTGCGACGTGCTCCCGCGGAGACCGAAGTCGTGCAGCTCGAAGCCGACGAGCGAGGGAGTCCCGGTCTTCTCGAGATGGGCGGTGATCGTCCGGCGCATCTCGCGGCTCTGCGTCGCGACGGTGCACGGATACCAGACCTGCAAGAGCAACGACTCGAGGTAATTCGTGAGCCACGGCACGCGTGGATCGGTATTCTCGATCGTCATCAGCACGTTCGACACCGGCACCACCGTGCCTTCGGGGACGGCGCGGATCTCGACGGGCAATCGCCCGCCGTGCGCGTCGAGGACGTGTCTCCAGCCCGCCTCGTGGAACAACGTCGGATCGCCGAAGTGCGCCGCGAAGATCTCTCGCGCTTCCGCGATCCGATCCTCGGTCACCACGACACCGGCGAAGTGACGATCGAGGAGGTACTGCAGGCCGAAGAACACGACCGACGGATACACGCCGCCGCGGCTCTCGAGGAACGAGCTCACGCGCGTCGTCCCCGGCGGATACTGCCGCCAGTGCGTCACCTTGTAGCTGTCGGTGCCCAGCAGGAGATTCGAGCCCTCCATCGTGATCACCTCCGCGCTCGCAGATGCGCTGCGAGCATCTCGCCGAGGCGCCGGTGCTCGGGGACGAGACGCGCCGCGATCGCGCCGCTCGTCACGTCGAGCTCCGACACCCACTCGTTCTCGTCGACGTCGTCGGCGCCCGTCGCGCGCCCGAGCAGATAGGGCGCCACGAAGAGCGCCGTCGTGATGCGGTCGGCGCCGCCGCGATAGCGCCAGTCGTCGACTCGCGTCGAGCCGAGATACGTCGCGTCGCCGATCTCCAGTCCGCCCGACTCGGCGATCGCCTCGCGCCGCGCGGCGGCCTCGAGCGAGTCGTCTCCGGGCAGCACGAAGCCGCCGAGGAACCGCAGCGCGCCCGCGTCCTCGCGCTTCTTCGCGAAGAGGACGCGGCGCCGGCGGTCGTCGGTGATCGCGACGTCGACGGTCTGGTAGACGACCGGTGGGCGCGTCGTCGCGGCGTAGATCACGCCTCGGCGGAAGTCGTCGGTCGTCGCGGGACGCGTGACCGCCTCGAGGCGCAATGCGGTCGCGGTGTGATCCTCGATGGGATCGATCTCCTCGCACCGGTGCTCGCCCGAATAGGAGCGCAAGAAGCTGTCTCGCGAGCCGTAGAGCACCGCGTCGCCCGCCGGCGCGTGCTCGGCGACGATGGCGTCGAGCGCGCGCGACCACATCGCGTCGCCGCGGCAGTCGGGCAGCTCGGCGACGAGCGCGAGCGGGTACCGACCGCGCACCATCTCTCGCCGGGTCGCGAAGTCGAGCGGGTTCTTCGAGGTGGGCACGTACGTGCGTGCCGTGCCGAGCACGACGAGCAGCCGCGGATGGCGCGACTCGACGACGTCGAGGAGGTGACGATGGCCGTCGTGGAGCTCCGGCGACTGGAACCTCGCGACCACCACGCCGAGCGTCTCGCGTCCCATGCGCGAAACTTAGATGCACATCGCATCGAAGTCTAGACTTCGCGTCAGCGGCGCGCGCGGAGCTGAACCAGTGAGGGCGCCGAGTCGTGGAATGCGCTCACCACGACGTGGTGCATCGGGGAGCGATCGCACGCGGGATCCGTCGCGCCGGCGTCTCCCGCGAGATGGTGGGCCTGACAGCGGCATCCACCGTGATCGATCGCGCGGCGCTCGCAGCTGCGGCACGGCTCGGACATCCAAGCATCGCCGCGGAACGCGGCGAGCGCGGGGGAGCTGCGCCAGATCTCCGCCAGCGATCGCACGCCGCCGACACGCTCGAATTCGAGCGTGGGAATCGAGCCCGCGGCATGACACGGCAGCACCCGCCCATCCGGGCTCACGACGACGAACCGGCGCGCCCATCCCTCCATGCACGCTCGCGGCGCGCCCGCGTGATAGTCGGGCAGGACGAGCACGATCTCCATCCGTCCGCGGAGCCGCGCGCGCGCGGCGGAGGCGACCGACCGCGCTCGTTCGATCTGCGCGTGGGTGGGCAGCAGCGCGGATCGATTCGCGAGCGCCCACCCGAGGTACTGCGTGCTCGCGAGCTCGAGGCGATCGGCGCCGAGCGTCTCGGCGAGCGCGATGATCGCGTCCACTCCGTCGATGTTGTCGCCGCGCAGCACGACGTTGATCGTGAGCGGGATCTCGAGGCTCTGCGCCCAGCTCGCGACCTCGCGCTTGTGCGCGGCGACCGGGACGCCCGCGATGCTGTCGGCGTTCACGTCGTCGGCGTCGTGCAGCGAGAGCTGCATCGCGTCGAGACCCGCGTCGCGCAGCGCGCGCAGACGCTCGCGCGCGAGCGGGACGCCGGACGTGACGAGGTGCGTGTAGAGATCGGCGCGCCTCGCTGCGGCGATCAGCGGCTCGAGATCGCGTCGCAGCAGTGGCTCGCCGCCCGTGAGGTGCACCTGCACGACGCCGAGCTCCGCCGCCTCGGCGAGCACGCGCGACCACGCCGAGGTGTCGAGCGCATCGCGGTGTTGCGCCCAGTCGAGCGGGTTCGAGCAGTGACCGCATCGCAGCGGGCAGCGGTACGTGAGCTCCGCGATCAGCGTGTACGGCCGGTGGGGATCGCGCTCGGTCATCGACCGTCCCACGACACGAGACCGCGCTCCGCGAGCTCGTGGAGGAAGCGCTCGACGTCTCGCGCGACGCGCTCGCGATCGTGCCCGCGCGCGAGCTCGCCGACGATCGACGCGAAGGTGCGGTCGCCGTCGCACAGCGCGACGATCCGCGCGGCCGTCGCGTTCAGCGCGAGCCCGCGCTCCGGCGCGACGAGCAAGGGCTCGTCGGTGATCGGATCGCGACGCAGCCGCGCCTTGCGCGCGAGCCGCGGGCGCGCGTCGCGCACGTCAGGTCTCCTCGCACGTGGTCGCGATGCTCTCGACGACGTGCCAGAGGATGTCGGTCTTTCGCTCGAGCGCCGCGACGCACTGCTCCTGGAGCTCGGGTGTGATCGCGCGCGCAGCGACGAAGGAGAGGGCCTCGTCGGCGTCGCGCCGAGCCGCTCCGATGCGCGCACGGAAGTACGCGGTCCCGCCCGGGCCGATCCACGGATAGTGCCTCTCCCACGCGGCCGCTCGCGCGCGCATGAGGTCCGGCGCGAAGCACTCGGTGAGCGACGATGCGACCGCTTCGAGCAGGCTCCACCGCGCGACCGACGAGACGTAGTCGTCGCACGCGAAGCGCACGCCGGGCACGACGCGCCGATGCGCGATCACCTCGCCGCGATCGAGCCCGACGGCCTCGGCGAGCCGCAACCAGAGCTCGAGGCCACCGTCGCTCGCTCCGTCTCCGTCCTGCTCGCGAATGCGGCGCAGCCACGTTCGTCGGAATTCGGCGCTCTCCGATTTCGCGAGGATCAGCGCGTCCTTCAGCGGAATGCGCGTCTGATAATAGAATCGATTCGCCACCCAATGACGCAGCTGGGCCGGGCCGAGCGTCCCCTCGTGCATCGCGACGTGGAACGGATGGCGATGGTGATATCGACTCTCGCCCACCTCGCGCAGCCGCGCGACGAATGCATCGGAGGAGGTCACAGCGCGATATCCATTCCGTCCCATGCGACCTCCCAGCCGGCGGCGGACACCTCGGCGCGCTCGGCCGAGTCCTCGACGAGGATCGGATTCGTGTTGTTGATGTGGATGAAGATCTTGCGCGGCGTGCCGATTCCTCGCGCGGCTCGGAGGATTCCGTCCTCGCCTCCGATCGGCTGATGGCCCATCTGGCGCGCTCCGCGCGTCGAGAGCCCGAGCCGGATCAGCTCGTCGTCCGACCAGAACGTGCCGTCCACGAGCGCGCAGTCGGCGCTCCCGAGCGCGGCAGAGAGCGCGCCAGTCCAGGCGCGCACCGACGGCGCATGGGCGAGCGTTCGCCCGCGGCGGTCGCGGACGAGGAGACCGACGTTGTCGTCGTCGGAGGGATGCGCGTCGGCTTCGCGATAGCGGGGCGGCTTCCCGGGGACGCGGAACGCCTCGATGGAGAGCTCCGCGATCTCTCGCGTCGAGCCCGGCGCGAGCGTCACCCACTCGATTCGATCGAGCGCGCCGCACAGCACGTTGTCCTCGACGAACGCGCGACGGGTGGTGTCGGTGGACAGCACCGACAGGCGCGTCCCCTCGCGCATGCCGAGCAGTCCGAGACAGTGATCGAGATCGGCGTTGGTGAGCACGACCGCGGCGATCGGTGTGCGCCGCGGTGGACGTGGATGGAGCGGCGCGAACGCCTCGATCTGGGCGCGCACGTCGGGCGACGCGTTGAGCAGGATCCAGCGCTCGCCGTCGGCGCTCACCGCGACGGACTCCTGCGTTCGCGGGGTCGCCCGGATCGTCCCGGCGCGCACGCCGGCACACTGCGCGCAGCCGCAGTTCCATTGCGGGAAGCCACCTCCCGCGGCCGCGCCGAGGACTCGGACGAACAAGCGCGCCCCTCAGCTCGTCGCGTCGTCGCTCTGATAGGCGCCGATCTCGGCGTCCATCTTGATCTCGACGAACGTCGGCGGCGCCCACTCGTCGTCGTCCTCGTCGGGCTCCGGTGCGAGGTCGGCATCGATCGGCTCCATCCGACGCTCAGATAGAAGCCTGCTCCGCGGCGACAAGAATGTGCGCTGGGGCGATCGCCCCGTCGTGGGCTGGGGCTCGCTGCCGCATCTGCGATCGCGCGTGGGAGGCCCGGAATGCGCGCTGGACCGCGACGATCCGGGGGCGTCCACGTTGCGCGCGGGTGGCGATGTCCGCTAAGCAGCGGCGCTTGGGCCCGCTGTTCCACCGCCCCGTGTCCCCCCGCCGTCCGCTGGCGAGCGCGACTGCCGCGCTTCGCGCGTCGTCGCAGGGCTCTTCGTCGTCGCAGGGTCGCTCGTCACCCGCGCGCTCGCGGCACGGCGCGGAGCTGCTCCCCGAGCTGCTCGACTTCGAGGGCGCAGTGCAGCTGGCGCAGGCGCTCGAGACGACACCATCCGCGGCGAGCGCGAGCTGGGGCGCGAGCGAGGCGATCGCGATCGCACGGCAGCGGCTCGCGAGCGCAGAGCGCGACGTGCGACGGCCTCTCTCCGATCCGCGGACCGGCGCGTCGTTCGCGGCGCCGGATCGGATCGCGCACGCCCTGGAGCGCGCCGGCGTGCCCGCGACGCGGCAGCGCAAGGCGATCGCGAGCGCGGCGCACGATCTCTTCGCGCCGCTCGAGACCCAGATGCTGCGCAGGATCACGGCGGTGCGGCAGCTCGTCGCCGAAGTGCGTCGCGAGATCGCACCGACGATCGCCGCGAGCGCGCCGAACGCCGCGCGTCTCGAGCAGATCGACGCGGCGCTCGGGCAGGCGACCTCGGCGCGATCCGACGCGCTCTTCTCCCGTGCGATCGTCGCGATGCGCGATGCGTTCGCGGCAGACCTCGAGGTCGCGGTGCTCGCGCTGCCGAAGCCGTGCGACGAGGTGCCGCTCGCGACGTGGGCGAGCCCGAGCGGGCCGGTCGGCGAGCACGTCGCGCGCTGCGAGGCGTTCGTCGTCGCGTCGTTCCTGCACGAGCGCGCGCGCCTGGACATGCTGGTGCGCAACACGTTGGGTGAGCGGCTCGCATGAGCGCGAAGCGGGGTGGTCACCGGGGCACGCGCCTCGGCATCGTCGGCGCCGGCGCGATCGGCGTGCTGATCGCGGCGCGCACCGCGGCGTTCTATCTGGACGTCGATCGCGTGGCGTTCGGGCTCGCGCTGCTGATCGCGGCGGGGCTCGCGCTCGGCATCGTCGAGCTGCTCGGGCGCGTGGCGCGCGTCGAGCGCGTCGAGGGCGAGCTCGCGAAGCTGCCGCGGCCCGCGACGCTCGAGGCGATCGACGCGACGAGCGCGTCGCTGCGCACCGTGCTGCGCGCACGTCTCGGCGGCGTGCGCGCGACGATCCCGAGCGCGGGGTTCGCGTCGTACCTCGTCGGGCTGCTGGTGATGGTCGGTCTGCTCGGGACCTTCCTCGGCCTGGTCGACGCACTGCGCGGTGCGCGCGAGGCGCTCGGCGCGAGCAGCGACATCGACGCGCTGCGCGACGCGCTGGCGACGCCGATGCTCGGCCTGAGCCGCGCGTTCGGCACGTCGGCGGCGGGCCTGTGCGCGTCGGCGATGCTCGGCCTCGCGTCGGTGCTCGCGCGACGCGTCGAGACGTCGCTCGCGAGCGCGGTGCACGTCTACGCCGACGACGCGCTGGGACCGCTGACGATCGCGGAGCGCCAGATCGCGGTGCTCGAGGCGCTGGTGCGACAGAACGCGGAGTCGGCGGCGGCCGCGGCGCGCGCGAGCGCGGCGATCGAGAAGACGGCGGCGGCGCTGCGCAGCGACGTGGCGAGCGGGGTGGCCGACGTGGCGCGCGCGGTGGAGCGCTCGCTCACGCCCGCGCTCGAGCGCGCGGTGACGCGCGCGTCGGACGTCACGCGCGAGCGCCTCGACGACTGGACGCGCATCGTGGAGCGCGAGGCCGAGGCCCGTCGTGCGCGCGACGCCGCGCTCGCCGACGCGTGGTCGGAGGCCGCGGGGCAGAGCGCCGATCGCGTGGCGCGCGAAGGAGCGCGGGTGCTCGGTGAGCTGCGCGGCGCGCTCGGCGAGAGCCTGGTGTCGCTCGACGCGCGCCTCGGCGCGAGCATCGAGGCGCTCGCCGCGCAGCTCGGCGCACGCACCCAGCGGACGAGCGACGATCTCGAGGCGCGCCTCGCCGCGACGACGACGACCGTCGGCGCGATGATCGAGGCGCTCGCAGGAGAGCTCGAGACCACGCGCGCGCGGCTCGATCGCACGCTCGAGGGCACGAGCGCGGCGCTCGAGGCGCACGTGGAGCGGAGCCTGGCGCGCGAGCGAGCGCGAGAAGAGGCGATCGAGGCGCGGACGTCGGCGCTCGCGCGCGCCGAGGCGCACGCGCTCACGCGCCTCGAGCGCCACGTCGAAGCGGTGGACGCGGCGCTCGCGACGCACCTCGAGCGCATGAGCGCGATGCAGCGCGACGCAGCACGCGAGTCCGCCGATCGTGCGGTGGCGCTCGATGCGGTGCTGCGCGAGCACGCGGCCGCGTTGACCGAGACGACGAGCACGATGCTCGCGGAGGCGGCGCGACGCGCGGAAGAGGCGGGCGCAGCGGCGGAGCGCGTGGTGAGCGCGACGCGCGACGAGATCACGACGCGGGACGCTGCGGAGCGGGCCCAGGCCGCGCGCGCCGAGGCGGTCCTCTCCGGGCTCGCGCGAACGGCCGAGCAGGTCTCCGCGCGAGCCGGCGAGGTGCTCGCCGCGCACGCGGAGCGTCAGGGCGAGCTCGAAGCGCGCTGGATCGCCGCGCACGAGGCCGCCGAGCGCGCCCAGGCCGCGCGCACCGAGGCGGTTCTCTCCGGGCTCGCGGCGGCGGCCGAGCAGGTCGCGCAGCGCGCGGATCGCGTGCTCGACGATCAGGCGGAGCGCCAGACCGCGCTCGAGGCGCGCTGGCTCGCGGCGCACGACGCGTCGGCGGCGCGCCTCGTCGCGCTCCTCGAGCAGCACGCGGAGGGCCTCGCGCAGGGGCTCGCGGCGACGCGCTCGCTCGTCGACGACACGGCGGGGCTGCTGCGCGCGAGCGGCGTCGAGATGGGCGCCGTCGCGGAGGTGTTCACGAGCGCAGTCGATCGTTATCGCGAGGCGAGCGCCGCGTGCCTGAGCGCGCTCGCCGGGCTCGACGACGCCGTCGATCACGCGGGCAAGAAGGCCGCGATCGATCTGCTCACCGACTACCTCGACCAGACGCGCGAGGTGTTCGAGCACTCCCTCGAGGTGCAGCGCGAGCTCTTCGCGGAGCTGCGCGCGCTGCGTGGACGCGCCCAGGGCGCGGCGGAGACCACGCGTGTTCGCGCGTGACGAGGAAGAAGACGGCGAGCGCGCGCCGGTGTGGCCGGCGTTCGGCGACATGATGGCGTGCCTCTTCGGCATGTTCGCCCTCTTCTTCACGTGGGCGGTCGTGCTCGAGGTCGGCACCGCCGAAGAGCTCCGCGAGGAGCGCGCGCGCGCCGCGGAGGAGCGTGCGCGAGCGGAAGCGGATCGCGCCCGCGCCGAGGCCGAGCGCGAGCGGCTCGCCGCGCTCGAGCGCGCGCTCGCGGGGCCGCTCGCGGCCGGGAGAATCAGCCTCGAGGGCGGTCGCATCGGGATCCGCGGCAGCGTGCTGTTCGATCTCAACTCGTCGGAGCTGAAGGCCGAAGGGCGCTCGGTGCTGACCGACGTCGCGGCGCCGCTCGCGGCGTACCTCGACGCGCACGACGCGATGATCATGGTGAGCGGCTTCACCGACGATCTGCCGCGCCGTGCGGCCGACGGCGACAACTGGCAGCTCTCGGCGGAGCGCGCGCTCACCGTGGTGCGCGCGCTGATCGCCGCGGGCGTGTCGCGCGATCGCGTGTTCGGCGCCGGGTTCGGCGAGACGCATCCCGTCGCGCCCAACGACACCGACGAGAACCGCGCGCGCAATCGGCGCGTCGAGATCGCGCCCGTGCCGCGCATGGTCGGAGGCGCTTGGTGAGCGACGAGCTCGCGGCGCGGCTGCGTCTCGCCGAGAGCGAGCAGACCGGAGACGTCGAAGGGCTCGCGCTCGTCCGGACTCTGATCGAGCGCGCCGAGTCGCTGCCGGCGAGCGGCCGCGCGCGGCTGCTCGCACGCGCCGAGGCGCTGCTCGACGCCTATCGTGAGCGCCCGCCGTCGAGCGTCCCGCGGCCCGCGAGCGCGCCGGACGAGAGCGCGTGGCGCGACGCGCTCGCCGCACGCGCGCACGCGCGGCCGAAGCGCGTGTGCGCCGAGGAGCGCTCGAGCGCGATCGTGTCCGAGATCCGCGCCAGCGCGGCGACCGCGCGTGCGGCCGAGCAGGTTCCCGAGGCGGCCGGCCCGTACAACGGCGCCGCGGTCGCGGCGCGCGCGCTCGACGAGCTCGTCGCGATCGCGCCGGGGTACGTCGGCAGCTACATCGCGTGGCTCGAAGATCTCGCGTGCCTCGCCGATCTCCCGGCCGAGCGCCGCACGCAGCGCCCCAAGGCCGCGGCGAGGCGCTCGCGTCGCGACCCCTGAGCACCGACCGACCGTCGCGAAAAAAGTGTCCGGCGCGCGCCGGCTCGAACGTCGATGTCTCGACCGGCGGGCGAGCGAGGGACGTCCTCGCGCGCCACGCCGGGCCAGGAGCGCCATGCGACGCATCGTGATGTTCGAGCGAGTGAGCAGCGACGGATTCTTCGCGCGCCCCGACGGGAGCCTGGACTGGGCGGTGCCCGATCCCGAGCTCGACCGCGACGCGGCGTCCACCATCCCGCGGTTCGACACGATCCTGCTCGGCCGCCGCACGTTCGAGATGTTCGAGGTGGCGTGGCGCCCGGCCGAGGGCGCGGCACCCACCGACGAAGATCCTCACGCGCCGGGGCGTCGCTCCGACGAGATGCGCGCGATGGGCCGCATGATCGACGAAGCGACGAAGTGGGTGTTCTCGCGGACTCTCGCGACACCGACGTGGCGCAATTCGAAGCTCGTGCGCGCGTTCGAGCCGCGCGAGATCGAAGCGCTCAAGCGCAGCCCGGGCAAGGACGTGATCGTGTTCGGGAGCGGCTCGATCGTGTCGGCGCTCACCGCGCACGGGCTGATCGACGAGTACCAGCTCGTCGTGTGCCCGCTGCTGCTCGGGCGCGGTCGACCCTGGCTCGACGGTGGGTCGCTCTCGTCCGAGCTCGCACTGCAAGAGGCGAAGGCGTACCGATCGGGCAACGTGATGCTGCGCTACACGCGCCGAGGAGATCCGCGATGAGCGAGTTCGTCTTCTTCTTCCGAGCGAGCGACGACGCGCAGCGCGACGCGATGGGCACGCCCGAGCGCGCGCAGCAGAGCATGCAGAAGTGGCTCGCGTGGACGCGCGAGCTCGAAGCAGGCGGTCACCTGAAGAGCGGCGGTCTGCCGCTCGAGCGAAGCGGGCGCGTCGTCCGCGGCAAGGACGCGGTCGTCACCGACGGGCCCTACGTCGAGGTGAAGGATCTCGTCGCGGGCTTCATCGTGATCGAGGCACGCGACCTCGCGCAGGCGGTCGAGCTCTCGAAGGGCTGCCCGATGCTCGCCGGGGGAGGCTCGGTCGAGATCCGCCCGGTGATCCCGAACCTGATCTCGTGAGCGTGGAGCTCGAGGCACACCTCTTCCGGCGCGAGTCGGCGCGGCTGGTCGCCGCGCTGACGCGCATCTTCGGCGTGCACAACCTCGCGCTCGCCGAGGACGTCGCGCAGGACGCGTTCTGCCGCGCGCTCGAGGTGTGGCGTACGCGCGGTGTGCCCGAGAATCCGTCCGCGTGGCTCACCGCGACTGCGAAGCACCGCGCGCTCGACGTGATGCGCCGCGAGCGCACGGCGCGCACCTTCGCGCCCGAGCTCGCGCGCTTCCTCGACGACAAGCACGCGCTCGCGCCGCTCGTCGACGACGCGTTCGCCGCGCGCACGATTCGCGACGAGCAGCTCCGCATGATGTTCTCGTGCTGCCACGCGCGCCTGCCCGAGGAGGCGCGCATCGCGCTGATCCTGAACCTGCTCTGCGGCTTCGGCGCGAGCGAGATCGCGAGCGCGCTGCTCACCGGACACGCCGCGATCGAGAAGCGCATCGCGCGCGGCAAGAAGGTGCTCGCGAGCGCGCGCTCGCTCTTCGATCTCGACGATGCCGAGCTCGAGGCGCGCCTGCCCACGGTGCAGCGCGCGCTCTACGTGCTCTTCAACGAGGGCTACCACGGCGCATCGGAGACACCGGTGCGCGTCGAGCTGTGCGCCGAAGCGATCCGGCTCGCGGCGCTGCTCGCCGAGCACCCGCGCACCGCGAAGCCCGCGACGTTCGCGCTCGGCGCGCTCATGTGCCTGCACGCAGCGCGACTGCCGGCGCGCGTCGACGAGACCGGCGTCCCGATCGCGCTCGCCGATCAGGATCGCGCTCGCTGGGACGCACGGCTCGTCGCCGAGGGGCTCGCGCTGCTCGAGCGCTCGGCGACCGGCGACGCGATCACGACGTACCACCTCGAGTCCGCGATCGCCGCGCTGCACGCGAGCGCGCGCAGCGTCGACGAGACGGACTGGCGCACGATCGTGACGCTCTACGATCGTGCGATGCAGCTCGCGCCCTCCCCCGTGATCGCGCTCAACCGCGCGATCGCGATCGCGCAGCGCGACGGTCCGGAGCACGGCATCCGCGCGATCGAAGCGATCCCCGATCGCGCGCGGCTCGCGCGTTATCCGTTCCTTCCCGCCGCGCTCGGAGAGCTCGAGCGACGCCGCGGCGACCTCGATGGCGCGCGTGCGCACCTGCGTGCGGCGATCGCCCTGGCGCGCAGCGACGCCGAGCGGCGTTTCCTCGAGCGGCGGCTCGACGCGATCACGCCACCGCCGCGCTCGTGACGCGCGCGTCCCAGTCGATCCGGTGCTGGAACAGCCACGCGAGCGAGCGCTCGTTCGCCTCCTCGCTCTGCATGCGCAGCACCCACGGCATCACGAGATCACGCGCCCAGCGCCCGACCGGGCCGAGCGTCTTCGTGCTGCCCATGCGCGCGCCGTGCGCGACGACGCGCTCCACGCGCGCGCGCCGCATCGACTCGTACGCCGCGAGCGCCGCGCCCACGTCGTCCACGTCGCGCAGGCACCGCGCGAGCTCCACCGCGTCCTCCGCCGCCATCGACGCACCTTGACCCGACGACGGAGACGCAGCGTGCGCGGCGTCGCCGATCACGACGATCGGCCCGCGCGACCACGTCGGCACGCGCGGCACGTCGTACTGGCACGTCGCGACGAGCGCGCCGTCGGTCGCCGCGATCACCTCCGCGAGCGGGCTGCGATCGGCCGATGCGAGCTCGATCAGCTGCGCCCGCCAGTCGTCGCTCGCGAGCTCGTCGCGCGTGGGCTCCTCGCGGCGCGCCGGGTTCGCGAACCACCAGATCTCGCCCGACGTGCTCACCGTGATCCCGAAGAAGCAGCGGTGCCCGAAGATCATCCGGTACGTGCCCGGCGCGAGATCGACCGACGCGCAACGCGTGACCCCACCGACGTTCAACAGCCCCGTGTAGCGCGGCCGCGGCGCGCCGGGGTCGATCACCTCGCGCACCCGCGAGCGCACTCCGTCCGCGCCGATCAGCACGTCTCCCTCGACGCCGTCGCCGTCGTCGAACGACGCGACGACGCGCCCGCCGCGTGTGATCGTCGCGCCCGTGAAGCGCTTGCCGTGCACGATCTCGATCCCGCGGCGGCGCGCCTCCTCCGACACGACGCGATACAGGTCCGCGCGCTTGAGCGTGTGGGTGACGGTCCCGTCCGCGAGCGAGCCGCCGATCGGCACCGCGCCGAGGACGCGACCGGTGCCGCTGCACAGCTCGATCGTGCGCGAGGGAAAGCCCGCGGCCTTCACGCGCTCGTGCACGCCGATGGTGCGCATCGCGTCGAGGCCGTTCACCGCGACCGTGAGCCACGCGCCGGCGGCGAGCGACGCGCTCGCGTCGTACGTCTCGTAGATCGTCGCCGAGATCCCGGCGCGCGCGAGGGCGAGCGCGACGCACGGCCCCGCGATGCCCGCACCGATGACGATCGCGCGCTTCATGCGATCTCCACGTCGGACGCGCCGCCGCTGACCTCGATCTCGTACGCGTCGGCGCCGCGCACGGGCGCCGCGGACTCGAGCCGCGCCGCACCGCCGATCGCCTCGAAGCGACGATCGTCGAGCCGCAGCGACGACACGCCGCCGTGCACCGAGACCGACACGCCGACGTCGGCGGGGCGCCGCACGCGCAGCCGGCTCGCGCCGCCCGAGATGCGGATCGGCACGACGCCCTCGGGCTTCGGCAGCTCGAGCTCCACGTCGCTGCAGCCCCCGCCGACCTCGACGCCGCCGAGCGTCGCGCGCGAGAGGTCGCCGGTGAGCGACGACACGCCGCCGCGCACCGCGATCGACCAGGCGACCGCGGGGTGCAGCACGATCGCGAGCTCGTCGCGCGCGCCGGTGACGAGCGCGTGCAGCCAGTCCGCGGGCGACATCGGCCACGACACACGCGCCTCGCCGCCGTGCACGCGGAGCCGCGGCGCGGGGCCGACGCCGGGATCGATCGTGATCAGCGCGTCGGCGCTCGGATCGACGCGCACGTGGGCGCGGCAGAGCCCGGACGCGATCACGAGGCGCATGTGCGTCTGGCCGTCGTAGGGACTCGAGAGCGCGTGGGCGCGCTCGCTCGGAGGACGCGCGGGGGTGCGGTACGGGTCGCTGCCGGGCTCGTTCATGGCGATCTCCTCGGGTTGGCGGCGGGCGAGCGTCGCGGTAGCGTTGGTGCGCACCCAACCAGACTCTCTGACCGTCGATATCTTAGTAGCTAAGATATCGCCTCGTCAAGAAGGCGAGCGTCCGTCGTGTCCCGTCCGCGCAAGTCCGACCGTGTCCGGCCCCTCGAGCGCGCCCTCCATCGCGTCGGCGAGGCAGAGCGCCGCCTCCGCCAGGCCGCCGCGGATCGCCTCGGCCTCGGCATCACGGATCTCGAGGCGCTGCTCCTGCTCGACGAGTCGGGCCCGCTCGCCGCGGGTCGCATCGCGGAGGCGCTCGTGATCACCACGGGCGCGGTCACCGGGCTCGTCGATCGGCTCGAGCGCGCGGGCTGGGTGCAGCGCACGCGCGGCGAGGCCGATCGCCGTCAGGTGCTCGTCGAGCTCGCGCCGGCGCGGCGCGACGTGATCGACGCGCACCGCGCCTCGCGCGAGCGACTGCTCGTCGAGGCGCTCTCGGGCGTCGACGACGCGACGCTCTCCGCGAGCATCGCGCTGCTCGAGACCGCCGCCGAGCGTCTGCTCGCGGGCATCGCGACGTTCGCACAGCCCGCCGCCGACGAGAGCACCACCGAGCGCGCGAGCGACGACGGCACGCGCGCGTCGATCGGGAGCGCGGAGCGCGGGCGCCTGCGCTTCGTGTCCGGCGCGCCGAAGCTCACGATGCGCGGGGCGCGCATCCGCGACCTCTATCGCGCGACGTTCGACGGCAAGCGCCCGCAGGTGCGCGTCGAGCCCGACGGCACCGTGACCTTCCAGTACAAGGGGTTCTCGTGGCTCGGCCGGCACGACCTCGGCGCCGAGCTCGTGCTCACCAGCGCGGTGCCGTGGACGATCGAGATCAAGGGCGGCGTCGCCCAGCTCGACGCGGATCTGCGCGACGTCGACGTGCGCGCGATCGACATCACCGGCGGTGCGAGCGAGTGCGAGCTGCACCTGCCGAGGCCGCGCGGCACCGCGACGCTGCGCGTGACCGGCGGCGCGAACCACGTCGTGGTGCGGCGCCCGCGCGGCGCGGCGGCCCAGGCCGTGGTGCGCGGCGGCGCGAACAGCCTCGCCTTCGACGATCAGCGCATGGGCTCGTTCGGCGCGACCGCGCGCTTCGCGACGCGCGGCTGGGAGAGCGCGACCGATCGCTGGTCGATCGAGCTCACCGGCGGCGCGAGCGATCTCTCCGTCACCGAGGAGTGATCTCGCGGAAGACTCGCGCGAGGTGATCGAGGAACACGCGCACCTTCGGCAGGAGGTGGCGGCTCGGCGGATAGAGCGCGTGGATCGGCCACGTCGCGCCGCCGTGCTCGTCGAGCACCGTGACGAGCTCGCCGCGCTCGATCCAGCCGCGCGCGAGGAAGTCGAAGAGCGTCACGATCCCGTTCCCCGACGCCGCGAGCTGCGCGAGCACGTCGGCGTCGTTGACGTGGCACGGACCGGCGATCTCTTGGGTGTACGTGCCCTCCTCGGAGGCGAACGTGAACGGACGCGGTCGCGTCCCGTCGAGCCACCCGAGGCAGCGATGCGACGCGAGGTCCGCGGGCGTGCGCGGCTTGCCGTGCTTGCGCAGGTACCCGCGCGACGCGCAGCGCACGAGGCGCGTCTCGCCGAGCTTGCGCGCGATCAAGCTCGAGCTCGCGAGCGGCCCGATGCGCACGAGCACGTCGACGCCCTCGACCACCGGATCGACGAGCTGATCGCGCAGCGTGAGGTGGACGCGCACGTCGGGATGCCGGTCGAGGAAGCGCGGCAGCGAGGGCCCGACGATCACGCGCCCGAGGTTCGTCGCGATCTCGACGCGCAACAGGCCCGACGGGCGCTTCTTCGCGTGCGCGATCGCGTCGCACGCCTCCTCGAGCTCCGCGAGCGCGCGCACGCAGCGATCGTGGAACGCCTGCCCGTCGGGCGTGAGCCGCAACGAGCGCGTCGTGCGCGCGAGCAGCGCGACGCCGAGCTCGCGCTCGAGCTGCGCGACGCGACGGCTCACCGCCGACGGAGTGACGCCGAGCTTCCTCGCCGCCGCCGCGAAGCTGCCCGTCTCGACGCTGAGGACGAGGCAGCGGATGCCGTCGATGCCTTCGACCATCCGATTCGTTCCTTCCACGCACGAGTCACGTGCGCTGGCGCGTTCTACCGCACTCCTGCGCACGAATGCATGGTCTCGCGCATCGGTCGTCGCGGAAAAACGGAGGTGCTCGTGATGCAGGCAGTCGTGATCGGGAAGCCGGGCTCGGGCGTGGACGCGTGGACGCGGGTGGAGCGCGCGCGGCCGGAGCCCGGGCCGGGGCAGGTGCTGGTGCGGATGCGCGCGGCGTCGCTGAACTACCGCGACCTGATGATCGCGAGAGGGCTCTACGGCGGTCCGGTGAAGGAGCAGCTCGTCGTGCTCTCCGATGGCGCGGGCGAGATCGCCGCGGTCGGCGAGGGCGTGACCACGCTGCGCGTCGGCGAGCGTGTGACCAGCGCGTACTACCCCACGTGGCGCGACGGCCCCTATCGCGCCGAGCACGAGTCGAGCAGCCTCGGCATCGGTCACCGCGACGGCGTGCTCGCGCAGCACGTGGTGCTCCCCGCGAGCGGCGTCGTGAAGATGCCGGCGTCGCTCTCGTTCGAGCAGGCCGCGACGCTTCCGTGCGCCGCGGTGACCGCGTGGCAGGCGCTGTTCGAGGGCGCGGCGCGCCTGCTGCCCGGCGAGCGCGTGCTGGTGCAGGGCACCGGCGGCGTGTCGCTGTTCGCGGCGCAGCTCGCGCTCGCGAGCGGTGCGCACGTGATCGCGACGTCGTCGAGCGAGGCGAAGCTGGACCGGCTGGCCGCGCTGGGCGTGCGGGATCGCGTGCACACCGGTGCGCGCCCCGAGTGGCACGAGGAGGTGCTGCGCATCACCGGCGGCGAGGGCGTGGATCACGTGCTCGACGTCGGCGGCGCGGCGACGCTCTCGCGCTCGCTGCAGGCGGTGCGGGTCGGCGGTCACGTCGCGGTGCTGGGGCTGCTCGGCGGGATGGGCCAGGCGATCGATCCGCTGCCGATCCTGTTCCGCAGCGTGACCGTCGAGGGCATGCACGTCGGCTCGGTGTCGATGCACGAGCGCCTCGCGCGCGCGGTCGATCGGCTCGCCATCCAGCCGGTCGTCGACGAGGTGCTCGATCTCGACGACGCGCCGCGCGCGCTCGCGAAGCTCGCCGCGGGCACGCACTTCGGGAAGATCGTGATCCGCGTGCCGTGATCACGCGTGCGCGAGCTCGGCCTGTGCGCGCGGAGCGTAGGGCACCGTGAAGTGGAAGCTGGTCTCCGCGCCCGGCGTGCTCTCCGCCCAGATGCGCCCGCCGTGCGCCTCGATCAGGCCCTTGCTCAGGTAGAGGCCGAGACCGATGCCGCGCTCTCGTCCCGCTCGCGCGGAGCGCGTGCGCTCGAACCGGCGGAAGAGCTTGGGCAGCTCGTCGGGCGGAATGCCGGGGCCGCGGTTCGTCACGATCGCCTCGACCTCGCGCTCGCGCGGCACCAGCCGCACGCCGATGCGCGCGCCCGGCTCGCCGTACTTGAGCGCGTTCGTCAGCAGGTTCGTCAGCACCTGCTCGATGCGCACCGGGTCGGCGAGCACGGCGCGATCGGCGCCCGGCGCGACGTCGACGTCGCAGCACGCACCGGCGCCCGGCACGCGATCGACGACGTCGCGCACGAGCGTCGCGAGCGACGCCTCACGACGCTCGACGGTGATCCTGCGTGCCTCGATCCGCGACGCGTCGAGCAGATCGCCGATCATGCGATCGAGCGTCCCCGCGGAGCGGCCGATCGACGCGATCGCCCACCTCCGCTTGTCCTCGGGGAGCGGCACGCGCGTCTCGGCGAGCATGCCCGCCGCGAGCGTGATCACGTTCACCGGCTGACGCAGATCGTGCGCGACCACCGAGGTCCACTCCTCGCGCAGGCGCTCGAGCTCCTTCAGCGTCGAGACGTCCTGCACGATCATCACCGCGCCGGTGAGCTCCCCCGCGTCGGAGAGGACCGGCGACACGCCGACGAGCACCGCGACGACGCTTCCGTCGCGGCGGCGCACCTGGTGCTCACGGCCTGCGAAGCGCTCTCCACGCACGATCGCGGCGACGTAGGGCATCTCGTCGGGCGCGAGCGACTGCCCGTCCGCGCACAGGAGATCGAGCGGCACCGGGTTGCCGAAGGGATCGCGCGCGCGCTCGCCGGCAGGCGCGTAGGCGCGCAGGCTCCGGTTGTCGGCGACGACGTGCCCGCTCGCGTCGAGCAGCAGGACGCCCTCGGGCATCTGATCGACGACGGTGTGCATCCACGCGCGCGAGAGCGCGACCTTGCGGTAGAGGCGCGCGATCTCGAGCGCGGCGCCGGCGCGCGATGCGAGCAGATCGACGAGCCGCTCGTCGTCGTCGGTGAACGGCGGCGCGTCGTGCTCGCGGGCGAGGAAGAGGTCGCCGACGATGCCGCCGCGGTGGCGGATCGGGACGCGGAGCACGGCTCTGCCCGCGGCGCTCACGTGCTCGGGGATCGTGCCGAGCTCGATCCAGTGCTCGAAGGGCGCGCTGGGATCGGTGCCCACGCCGATCGCGACGTACTGCGTGCCGACGAGGAGGCGCGCCTGCGCGCCGATCACGTCCATGACGCTCTCGACGCTCGCATCGGGCAGTCGCGCCACCGCGTCGTTGATCGCGGCCGCGGCGTCGGAGAGCGCGCGGATGCGGTTCGCGCTCTCGACGGCGCGCCGCTCCGCGTCCTGCAGCGCGAGCTCGATGCGCTTGCGGTCCGTGACGTCCTGCGTGGTCCCGATCCCGCCGTGCACCTGGCCTTGCTCGTCGACGACGAGCTCGGCGCGCTCGCGCACCCACTTCACCTCGCCGTCGATCAACAAGCGATGCTCGATGTCGTAGTGCGCGCCCTGCATCGCCGCGCGCCACATGCGATCGACGTACTCGCGATCGTCGGGGTGCACCGCGTCGAGGAACGTCTCGTACGAGAGCTCGGTCCCGCGCGGCGTGCCGAAGATGCGATGCGTCTCCTCGGACCACACGATCTCGCCGCGGGTCACGTCGACGCGCCAGCTGCCGATCTTCGCGAGCGCCTGCGCGCTCCGCAGGTCGGCCTGTCGCTCTCGGAGCTCGCGCTCGATGCGGTGGCGCTCGCTCACGTCGCGCACGACGGCCTGCCATCGGCCGCGGGGCGGGATGCGCGCGCTGACCTCGACCGGCACGAGCACCCCGTCCTTGCGGCGGAGGAGCCACTCGCCGACCTCGATGCGACCGTCGAGCAGACGCTCGCGCGACGCACGCAGCCGCGGCACGTCCTCGGGCCGCAGCAGGTCGACGATGCTCATGCCGAGGAGCTCGTCGCGCGTGTAGCCGAGCATGCGGCAGGCGGACGGATTGACGTCGACGTAGCGGCCTTCGAGGTCCGCGACGAAGACGCCGTCGGGCGCCTGCTCGACGAGCGACGCGAGCCGCGACTCGGCGTCCCGCGCGGCGCTCTTCGCGTTGCGCGCGCGGCGCAGGCGCTCGTGGAACGCGCTGAACACGATCGCGGTCGAGAAGAACACGATCGCCGGCAGAGCGTGTCGCGCGTCTTTTCCGAGCGCTCCGTACGGCGGGACGAAGAACCACCAGATCGCGAGCGTCGTCGCCGCGCTGACGAGGATCGCCACGCGGGGCCGCGCGACGCGCGCGCTGAGGAACAGCGCCGGGACGAACATGAACCACGCGTAGGGCTCGAAGAGGCGCCACACCGCGAGCTGGAGCACGAGGACGAGCGCGGGCGGCAACATCGCCAGCACGGCTCGCCCGAGCGCCTCGGCGTGCTTCCCGATCGCGCGCATGGCTCGGAGCCCATCTAGTCCCGCGGTCTCGCGTGCTGGAACGCACCGCGCCGCGGGATCCCGGGCGAAGGACGCGGGCGTGGCACTGCGCGCCACGCGCTCGACGGATGGCGACGCCGAGGCACGGAGTGGACGCGAGCAGACGTGAGAAGAAGCTGCGGCACGTGCTCGCGCGCACGGGGGCACGTCCGCTGCACTCCGGGATCTCCGACGTGGAACGAGGAGAGCGACGAATGAGGGACCGTGCGCTCGTGCTGCGCTGGACGATCGGCAACGTGAGCACGCACGGCTACGACGTGCTGCGACGATCGCTGCACGGCGCGATGCGCGTGTTCGGACCGAGCGCGCGCTACGTCGTCTGCGTGAACACGGTCCCGCTCTCGGTCGCGCGTGCTCGCGCGGGCGCGGTGCCGGGGCACGTGGAGTGGCTCGACGTGACGGGCATGCTCGACGCACGGCTGCGCCCTCACCTCGACGGCGCGCTGACGGAGGGCACGTCGTGGAAGTTCGCGCCGGTGCGCGTCGCGCCCGACGCGTACGAGCTCGCGCTCGACAACGACTGCGTGCTCTGGCGGATGCCCGAGGCGATCCGCGCGTGGCTCGACGACCCGCGCGGAGAGTCCTGCGTGCTCGCGGAGGACGTGAGGCCCGCGTTCGGACAGTTCGCGCGAGAGTGCGGGACGGCCCCTCGCAACAGCGGCATCCGGGGGCTCCCCCCGGGGCTCGATCTCACGGCCGAGATGATCCGCGTGCTCGACTCGCGAGGGATGCTGCTCACGAGCGAGCTCGACGAGCAGGGCCTGCAGGTCGCGGCGATCACGAGCGCGCGGGAGACGCACGTCGTCACGGTGGACGAGGTCTCGATCTGCTCGCCGTTCCCGCCGCATCGGCCGGCGCTCGGCGAGTGCGGCGCGCACTTCGTCGGGCTCAACGCGCATCGGCTCTCGTGGACGCTGCCGGACGGGAGGAACGCGTGCGAGGAGACGCGCGCGCACTTCGCGCGGCTTCGGCCTGCGCTCGATCGTCTGGTCGGCATCGACGACGCGAGAGAGCGCGTGGTCGCGCTCTGATCGGGACGCGCTACGTTCGCGCGCGTGCCCACCGCGAACGACGAGCTCCGCCTGCTCACCTGGAACGTCGACGGTCTCGACGAGTCGCAGCTCGGCGACCGCATGGAGCGCCTCTGCCTCGAGATCCTGATCGGCGGCGATCTCGCGCGCGCCGCGTCGGGCGCGCCGACCGCGCCCATGCCGCACGTGCTCGCGCTGCAGGAGGTCGTGCGCGTGGCGCACCGCGCGTACTTCGCGCCGCACCTCGCGGCCGCGGGGTTCACGCTGTGGCCCGACACGCCGATCGATCGCGAGCACTACGAGGTGATCGCCGCGCGCGCGCCGTGGACGATCGAGCACTGCGAGCGTCGCGCCTTCGCCGACAGCCCGCTCGCGCGCGCGGGCACGATCGCGACGCTCCGGCACGCGCCCTCCGATCGGCGCCTGGTCGTGATCACCGCGCACATGGAGAGCCTGCGCAGCGGCGGCGAGTCACGGCTCGCGCAGGCGCGCGAGATCGCGACGTGGATGCGCGACGCGCGCGAGGGCGCGGTCTTCGCGGGCGACACGAACCTGCGCGAGAGCGAGTGGGACGTGCTCGCGCCCGAGCTCGGCGTGCACGACGTGTTCCTCGAGCTCGGTGCGCCCAAGAGCGCCCGCGCGACGTGGCGCCCGGAGAACGACCGCCGGAGCGGGCTCCGCTTCGATCGCGTGTGGACCTCGGGATCGATCGAGGCGCGCTCGATGCGCCTCCGGAGCGTGCCGCGCGCGAGCGATCACGCCGGGGTCGAGGTGTCGCTCGCCGTGTGACGCGTGGGCCATGCCTTGCCGCGCGCGCGAAGCGGTCGCAGGGTCGCGCACGATGGACATCGCGCGCGTCTTCCTCGTCACTCACCCGAAGGGCCTGGTTCTCCGCGACGCGAGCCCGCTGCTCGACGAAGGCGATCTGCTCGCGCTCGGCCTCGACGCCGCGAGCGCGCGCCGCGTCGGCGAGCTCGGCGGCGCGACGTCGTGGGTGTGCTCGCTCGCGCGCGACGCGCTCCCGCCGCCCTACTCCGCGATCGGCCTGCGCGCCCTGCACGCGATGGTCGGCGCCGAGGTGTTCGGCTGCGCGATGCGCGCGGTGCAGCTCGCGGGCTTCGTCGACACCCATCGCTTCTGCGGTCGCTGCGCGACGCCGACCGTGCCCGTCGAGGGCGAGCGCGCGCTGCGCTGCCCAGCGTGCGAGCTGACGTCGTACCCGCGCATCTCGCCCGTCGTGATCGGCCTCGTGCGACGAGGCGATCGCGCGCTGCTCGCGCGCAGCCCGCGGTTCCCGATGCCGTTCTACAGCACCCTCGCGGGCTTCGTGGAGATCGGCGAGACGCTCGAGGAAGCGCTCGCGCGCGAGGTGCGCGAGGAGGTCGGGATCGAGATCGGCGCGATCCGCTACTTCGGCAGCCAGCCCTGGCCGTACCCGCACCAGCTCATGATCGGATTCATGGCGGAGTGGACGTCCGGCGAGGTGCGCGTCGACGGCGTCGAGATCGCCGACGCGCAGTGGTTCCGCGCGGACGAGCTCCCGATGGTGCCGGCGCCGATGAGCATCGCGCGACAGCTGATCGACGCATGGGCGCGCGAGGCGCGATAACCTCTCGGCATGTGCCGCAACATCAAGGTGCTCTTCAACTTCGAGCCGCCCGCGACCGAAGAGGAGATCCGCGCTGCGTCGCTGCAGTTCGTGCGGAAGCTGAGCGGGTTCAACGCACCGTCGAAGGCGAACGAGGCCGCGTTCCAGAAGGCCGTCGACGACGTCGCGGAGGTCGCGCGCGAGCTGCTCGTCTCGCTCACGACGAACGCCGCGCCGCGCGATCGCGACGTCGAGGCCGAGAAGGCGCGCGAGCGGAACCGGATCCGCTTCGGCCGCGAATGACGTACAACGGAGCGCATGAAGCGTCTCGGCATCGCGATCGTGGTGCTCGGTCTCTCGGCGTGCGGCGGCGACGATGACGACGGCGCGACGCCGATCGACGCGGCCGTCCCCGACGCGGCGGTGATGGACGGCGCGACGCGCGGTCCAGACGCCGCGCGGCCCGGCGACGACGCCGCGACGGCGCGCGACGGAGGCAGCGCCGACGAGCCGCGCTTGCCTCCCGCGAACGCCGGCTTCGACTACCAGCTCGGCGGCGCGTACGCCCCGCCGAGCGGCGTGCAGATCGTCTCGCGTGATCGCACCGAGGCGCTCGCCGAGGGGCTCTACAACCTCTGCTACGTGAACGGCTTCCAGGCCCAGCCCGACGCGTCGGAGTGGTGGCTCGCCGAGCATCCCGACCTCGTGCTGCGCGACGCGAGCGGCGATCCCGTGATCGATCGCGACTGGGACGAGATGCTGCTCGACACGCGCACGCCCGAGAAGCGCGCGGCGCTCGCGGAGATCGTCGGCGGCTGGATCGAGCAGTGCGCGGACGACGGCTTCGACGCGATCGAGATCGACAACCTCGACTCGTACGCGCGCTCGGAAGGGCTGCTCACGCAGGACCAGGCGGTCGCGTTCATGCGTCTGCTCTCGGACGTCGCGCACGGGCGTGGGCTCGCGATCGCGCAGAAGAACTCGACCGAGCTGCTCGCGCGGCGCGACGAGATGGGCACCGACTTCGCGGTCGCCGAGGAGTGCAATCGCTACGACGAGTGCGGCGACTACGTCGACGCGTACGGCGACGGAGTGCTCGTGATCGAGTATCGCGAGGCCGACTTCACCGCGGGATGCGCGGACTTCCCGGACCTCTCGATCGTGCTGCGCGACCTCGATCTCGTGCCGCTCGGCGAAGCGGGCTACGTGCGCGACGACTGTTGATGCACCACATCCGCGAGATCGATCCCACGTCCGACGAGGAGATCGAGATCGTCGCGCGGCGCATGCGCGAGACGCTCGTCGAGGTGCTCGGCGCCGAGCGCGGGACCGCGATGTACACGATGGAGTGGCTGCGCGATCGCGTGCGCTTCCATCTCGATCCGGCGCGCAGCACCGCCGTCGTCTACCTCGCCGAGGACGCGAGCGGGCACGTCACCGGGCACACGATCGTCAGGCTCGACGTCGACGAGGCGGAGCGCCCGGTCGGGCTCTTCTCGACGACGTTCGTCGAGCCCGCGTGTCGGCGCTCGTCGATCGCGAGCGAGCTGCTCCGCCGTGGAGAAGCGTGGATCCGCGAGCAGCGCATGCCGCGCGCGATCACCTACACCGACGAGCACAACGTGAAGCTGATCCGCCTCTACGAGAAGCACGGCTACACGCGCTCGCCGATGGGCTCCGCGATGGTGCAGCTCGCGAAGCCGCTCGATGCGTGATGGCCTCGCGCGCGTCGCGGACCGACGCCTGGTACCCTCGCGCCGGATGTCGACTCGTCGGGTGCGCGCGATCGCGCTGTCGTGGTGGCTCGGGGCGCTCCTGCTCGCCGGCTGCGGCGAAGACCACGAGCGCGACGACGCGGGGATGCTCGACGCGGCGGCGCGCAACGAGTGCGAGGTCGACGACGACTGCGACGACGGCCGCTTCTGCAACGGCGCGGAGCGCTGCGATCCGAGCTCGAGCGCCGCGGCCGACGACGGCTGCGCGCCCGCGACGGCGCCCTGCCCCGCCGACGCGTGCGACGAAGCGGCCGATCGCTGCGAGGGCGACTGCGCCGAGCCCGATCGCGACGGCGACGGCGAGCGCGCGACGGCGTGCGGCGGCCCCGACTGCGACGACGACGATCGCGATCGCTTCTCCGGCAACACCGAGGTCTGCGACGCCGCCGCGCACGACGAGGACTGCGACGCGGCCACGTTCGGCGCGCGCGACGCCGACGGCGACGGGATCGACTCCGTCGCGTGCTGCAACGTCGACGGCGCGGGCGCGCGCGTCTGCGCCACCGACTGCGACGACGACGCGGCCGCCGTGTACCCGGGCGCGACCGAGGTCTGCAACGACGTCGACGACGACTGCGACATGCTCGTCGACGAGGGACGCCGCCTCACGCTCTGGCCCGACGCCGACGACGACGGTCGCGGCGACGACGACGCGGCGGCCGCGCCGATGAGCGGCTGCGCCGAGCGCGAGGGCTGGGTGCTCCTGCGCGGCGACTGCGACGACGGCGAGCCCACGCGACACACCGGCGCGAGCGAGGTGTGCAACGCGATCGACGACGACTGCGACGGCCTCGTCGACGACGTGAATCCCGGCGTCGTCGTGTGCCAGTCCGGTCAGTCGGTCGCATGCGTGAACGCGTGCGGCGCGGCGGGCACGTCGACGTGTCGCGCGGACTGTCTCGGCTACGCGACGTGCGTCGCGAGCGAGGCGTGCAACGGGTGCGACGACGACGCGAACGGCGCGATCGACGACGGCTTCGAGTGCGCGCGCGGCGTGAGCGAGGCGTGCACCAACCGGTGCGGTGTCGCCGGCACGCGCGTGTGCGCGAGCGACTGCACGTGGGCCGGCGCATGCACCGCGAGCGAGGCCTGCAACTACTGCGACGACGACGGCAACGAGGGCTTCCTCGACGAGCGACCGCTCGCGACCACCGATGCGTCGGGCACGCTGATGTGCAGCGGCGCGGGCGACACGTTCGGCGTCGCGAGCTGCGACGGCATCGGGAGCGACCCGCTCCAGATCTACGCCACGCTGCTCGATGGAAGCGCGGTCGACACCGCGGGCGCGTTCTGGCTCGACCGCAGCTGGTACGTCGGCTGGGGCCGCGTGCGCATCGAGCTCACGGTCGAGGCGCGCACGACCGGAAGCGGCATGCCGCTCGGCGGCTGGTCGCTCGTGCTCGCACGCGGCGGCAGCGGCGACCTCGGCGCGCCGTCCGACCGCGGTGTGCCCACCACGCTGCAGGGCGTGTCGTTCGACTGGCACTGGAGCGGCTTCAGCGTGTTCTCGCCGTACCCCGCGCAGAACGACGTGTTCCGCTATCGCCGCCACGGCGCGGGCGGCGGCATCCGCGGCAGCAGCAACGGCTCGGACGGCGAGGACGTCGTGAACGGCGACGCGGACCTCGACGCCGGCGGATCGAGCTGGGTCGCGCAGCGCCTGATCGTCGACTACCAGCCCGACGATCCGCGCACCGCGGCGAACGAGGAGATCGTCACGCTCACCGTGAACGGCGGCACGCAAACCCATCGCGCCGACGGGAGCAGCTCGACGATCGATCCAGCGAACGACATGCCGGTCGGCTCGCCGCTGCGCATCGGGCTCACCGCGGGGACGTTCTCGCGCACCGTCGAGGGCGTGACGTTCGGCGCGCCGGTCGAGGCGCGCGTGCACCTCGCGACGTTCGAGCCGCCGCGCGGACCGGGCTCGGGCACCTGGACGTACTACGTCCCGGTCACGCGCGAGGACGTCTGCCCGGGGCTCTGATCTCGGCGCGCGCGATGCGCACGATCTCCTGCGCGACGCGCATCGTCGCGAGGTCTCCGTCGCGACGCGGATGCCAGCCGAGCCCCACCTCGAAGCCGCTCACCGCGAGCGGTGGCTCGCGCGCGACGATGCCGGGGCACACGACCGCGCGGAGCACGCGCTCCGGCACCAGCGCGACGAGATCGCTGCCCGCGACGATCGCGGGCACCGCGAGGAAGCTCGGCACCACGAGCCCGACGCGCCGCGAGAGCCCGCGCGCCGCGAGCGCCGCGTCGAGCGCGCCGCTGGCCTGACCGCGCCCCGACACCACGACGTGCGGGAGCGCGAGCCAGCGCTCGAGCGTGAAGCGTCGCCGCGCCGGATGGTCCGCGCGCATCGCGACGACGTAGCGCTCCTCGAAGAGCCGCTGCCAGCGCAGCTCGGACGCGCCGGGCGCGTGCACCGACACCGCGAGGTCGAGCGCTCCGTCGCTCACCGCGGCGAGCGCGTCCTCGGCGCCCGACCACGGCGAGACCACGAGGTCGATCCCGGGCGCGTGCTCGGCGAGCGACGCGAGGAGCGGCGGCACGAAGAGCGGCAGCCCGTAGTCGACGACGGACCAACGCACCGTCTGCACGATCGTGGAGAGGTCGGGCCGCGCGCGCGCGACGAGGCGCGCCGTGCTCTCGAGCGCATCGCGCAGCGCGGGCCGCAGCGACTCGGCGCGCGGCGTGGGACGCAGTCCGTCGCGGGTACGCTCGAGCAGGGGGTCGCCGAACATCGCGCGCAGCCGCTCGAGCGCGTTGCTCGCCGCGGGCTGCGAGAGGCCGAGCCGCTTGCCCGCGCGCGTCACGTGGCGCTCCTCGAGCAGCGCGTCGAGCACGACGAGCAGGTTCAGGTCCACCGAGCGGAGATTCACGGAATCCATGATCGTGCATGGAGACTATCCATTTCACGAATGACCGCCACCGCCGCAGGGTGAGCGCCGTGGAGGTCACCATGAAGACGAACGAGATCGTGATGAACGGCGGAACGCTCGAGGCCCGAGAGCGCGAGCTCGCGCCGCTCGCAGGCGGCCAGGTGCTGCTGCGGGTCGAGGCGACCGGCGTGTCGTTCGCCGAGGTGCAGATGCGACGCGGGCGCTATCCGGGGCAGCCGGCCTTCCCGTTCGTGCCGGGCTACGACGTGGTCGGGCGCGTGATCGCGGTCGGCGCGGGCGTCGCGCCTTCGTGGATCGGCGCGCGCGCTGCGGCGATGACGCACGTCGGCGGCTGGGCCGCGCACGTCGTGCTCGACGCCGACGCGCTCGTGCCGGTCCCGGAGGGGCTCGACGCCGCGGAGGTGGTCGCGCTCGTCGTGAACGGCGCGACCGCGTGGAAGATGCTGCACCGCGTGGCGCGGGTGCGCGCCGGGCAGACGATCGTCGTGCACGGCGCGGGCGGCGGCGTGGGCACGATCCTCGTGCAGCTCGCGCGTCTGGCCGGGGCCCGTGTGATCGGCACGTGCCGCGGCGCGCAGCGCGCGAGCATCGAGGCGCTGGGCGCGATCGCGATCGACTACGAGACCGGACGCGTGCTCGAGCAGGTGCGCGCGATCGCGCCGGACGGAGTCGATGCGGTGTTCGATCACGTCGGCGGCGCGAGCCTGCGCGCGTCGTGGGCGATGCTCGCGACCCGCGGCACGCTGGTGTCGTACGGCAGTGCGTCGACGCGTGATGCCCAGGGCTCGGCGTGGACGCCGATCGTGCTCAACATGCTGCGCGCGCTCGCGTGGAGCGTGCTGCCGTCGCGCCGGCGCGCGCGGGTGTTCGACGTGTGGGGCCGGAGCAGCCTCGGCGCGAACGCGATGCTGCGTCCGGCGCGCTTCCGTCGCGAGCTCCGCGAGGATCTCGCGCAGGTGCTCGCGCTGCTCGAGACCGGCGCGCTGCGCGCGCAGGTCGCGGCGCGATACTCGCTGCGCGACGCGGGTCTCGCGCTCCAGCGGCACGAGCGCGGCGATCTCGTCGGCAAGATCGTGCTCGTGCCCGAGCTGCCGGCGGCCGCACGCGCCGCCGCGTGAGGTGCGCGCGACGTGGAGCACGGCGCGCTCCGTGCTCCGCGCACCTCGCGTTCTCCGACGATCCGCGCGCGGTATGCCTGTTGCGACGCGGGCGCGCTCGATGCGAGCCCGCTTCCTCCGCGCCCTTCCGCTGGCCATCGCGCTCACCCTCGCGCCCGACGTCGCTCGTGCACAGCAGTTCGTGCTGATCGACGTGATGTTCACGTTCACGAAGGAAGACGCGGACACGTCCGAGCCGAGCCGCTCGCACTACTACGTCACCGACCTCGACCCCGAGCGTCCGCGCGACTGGACCTCGCCGATCGACTACCGCAACGGCACCGTCCACATCCGCACCGAGGTGATCCACAAGCCGGCAGGCGGCGAGATCACGCAGTGGGTGCTCTGTTACATCCCGAACCGCGGGATCGGGCAGGGCTACGGCTGCACCGGCACCGGCACGTACACCGAGGAAGGCGTCTACGACGTCGACGTCGGCATGCGCGACTGGTGGGAGAACGGCTCGATCGACTGGACGCAGGGCATCCGCGAGATGCACCTCGTCATGAAGGACTCGGACAGCGGAGGCGGCTTCGCGCACCTGCGCCCCGACCCCGAGGAGTTCTTCCCGACGACGATGCGCATCACGATGGTGCAGGTCGCCGCGGGCGCGACGTACGATCCGAGCGTCATCCCGGCGACGCCCGGTGTGACGCCCGACGCCGGCGTGCCGCCGGTCGAAGAAGACGCAGGCACGATCACCGAGGACGACGCGGGCACGGCGCCGAGCGATCCCGTCGATGCGGGTCGCCCGTTCGACGCGGGCACCGAGCCCACTGCGCCGCCGCCCTCGCCGCCGGCGCCGGGCGCGAGCGGCACGATCCACGGCGGCTGCGCGGTGACCCACGATCGCCGTGATCCGTCGGCGCTCGTGCTCGTGCTGCTGGGGGCGGTCGCGCTGCTGCGACGACGACGTCGATGATCAGCCGGGCGTCGCGGCGCGCCGCAGCGCATCGAGATCGACGATCTCGATCGTGCCGTACGCGAGCCGCACCACGCCGCGCGCCTCGAGATCCTTGAGCAGCTGGTTCACGGTCTGGCGCGAGGTCGCGAGCATCGTCGCGAGCTGATCCTGTCGCAGCTCGACGACGCGGCTGCTGCGATCGTGCCAGTCGCCGTAGCGCTCGGCGGAGAGCACGAGCCGCCGCGCGAGGCGGATCGCGAGCGGGTGCGCGGCGTCCTCCATCACCGTGAAGAAGACGCGCAGCTTCGCGCTCACGAGCACGCCGAGCGGGCGCCAGTAGCGCGGCTCGCGCTCGAGGATCGCGTCGAGCGCGGGCTGCGGGACGTGCACCAGCACCGACGCGTCGTCGGCGATCGCGTCGTGGGTGCGCGCCTGTCCGTCGAGCACCGAGAGCTCGCCGAACCAGAGCGGCGGCTCGACCATGGCGAGCAGCACTTCCTTGCCGTCGTCCTTGCCGCCCGCGACGTGCCCGGTGATGCGCACGCTGCCCTCGACGCACGCGAAGAGGCCGCTCGGCGGATCGCCGCGCGCGAAGAGCCACTCGCCCTTCGCGAGCTTGCGGATCACCGCCGCGTCGATCAGCGCGCGACGGAACCCCTCGGGCAGGCTCGCGAACCATCGCCCCGCTCGGAGGAGCGCCTCGTACTTCGCTGCGCCGCGTGCGTCCATCCGCCCATTGTCCGCGTTTCGTCGGCCGCCCGACAATCTCCCTCGCGAGCGGGGCGCATGGTGCGAGGCGAAAGGGACGGAAACCATGAGGACGTTGGGTGACCACCTCTCGAGCTACGCGAGCTATCACCGCGATCGCCGCAACATCGTGACGCACTTCGTCGGCATCCCGGTGATCGTGCTCAGCGTCGCGGCGCTGCTCGCGCGCGCCGCGATCGACGTGGGCGCGGTCTCGATCTCGGCGGCGACGGTGGTCGCGATCGCGACGTGCGGGTTCTACGTCGCGCTCGATCGCCGGTTCGGTCTCGTGATGAGCGTGCTGATGTCGCTCGCGGTGTGGGGCGGCACGGCGATCGCCGCGCAGTCGTTCGGGGTGTGGCTCGGCGTGTCGCTCGGGCTCTTCGTGATCGGCTGGGCCGTGCAGTTCGTCGGGCACGGCTTCGAGGGCAAGAAGCCCGCGTTCGTCGACGATCTGATCGGCCTCGCGGTCGGGCCGCTCTTCCTGGTCGCCGAGATCGCGTTCGCGCTCGGGCTGCGCGACGACGTGCGGCGCGAGGTCGAGCGCCGCGCCGGACCGACCCGCGCTCGCACCGTCGCGATCGCGCGCTGAAGCGCTTCCTCCCGCGGGGCCCGGCCCGCGCGCGAAGGAGGAGGAGCTCTCATGCGATCGCGCGTCGCATCGCGAACGAGCGGCCACCGACGCGATTCACGATCTCGCGCTCCAGGACGAACCCCGCGCGCTCGTAGAGCCGGATCGCGGGGTTGGTCTCGCGCATCGAGAGCACGATCTCGCGATGGTGCGCGCGCGCCGCGACGACGAGCGCTTCGAGCATGCGCGTGCCGAGCCCGAGCCCGCGCGCCTCGGGGCGCGTCGCGATCGCGAGCTCCGCGATGCCCGGTGCGACGATCGCGCCCGGCACGCCGGGCTTGCCCGCGCGCACCCACGCCGCGCCGAGCGCGGCGCCGTCGTGACTGCACGCGATCACGCCGACATCGCCGTCGCGCGTGCCCCACGCGCGCACGTAGCCCTCGAGGCTCGGATCGATCTTCGCGGACGCGATCGCCTCCTCGAGCGGTGCGTCCATCGACGCCGCGTGGGTCAGCATCTGCCAGAGGAACGCCTCGTCCTCGCGGACCGCGGGGCGCATCGTGATCTGCATCGCGCGATGTGTACTACGCCGCGCGCGTGACGCGACCTCCGAGGTCGCTCCGCTCCGAGAGCACCACGTAGAGCAGCAGCCCGATCACGATCGTCGCGAGCCCGACGAGCGCCGCGATCGGACGCTGCCAGAGCGTGTGCACCGTCATCCACACGCTCAGCGCGATCGCGACCGCGGTGGTCCACGGGTGGCCCCACGCGCGATAGGGACGCGACATCGCGGGCTCGCGCGCGCGCATCACGAACACCCCCGCGAGCGTGAGCGCGTTGCTGATCGCGAGGGTGAACCCGATGTACGTGAGCAGCGCGTCGAACGTCGCCGTCGCCGCGAGCGCGAGCGCGATGCCGGTCTGCAGCACGCTCGCGCGCACCGGCCCGCGCGCGCCAGCGCGCGACGTGGTGAGCCACGCGAGCCGCGGGTGGTCGAGCCCCATCTGCTCGTACACGCGCGGCCCGGTGATCGCGATCGCACCGACCGTGGTCGCGAGCCCGACCGCGACCACCGCGCCGACCACGACGCCGACCTCGGGACCGAGCAGATGCCGCGCCGCGACCTGCGCGACGTCGACCTCCCCCGCGAGCACGCTCGGGGGCGCGCTGGCGAGGAACGCCGCGTTGAGCGCCACGTAGAGGCAAGTGACCACGGCGGTCCCGCCGAGCAGCGCGCGCGGCAGCGTTCGCTCCGGGTCCTTCACCTCGCCCGCGACGTACGCGACCGCGTTCCACCCCGTGTAGCTGAAGCTCACCCACACCAGCCCGACCGCGAGCCGACCGCTCGTCGCGAGCCCACCGAGCGATCCGCGGCCGAGCTCGAGGGCGCGCGACGGCTCACCGAGCGCGAGCCCGACGATCGCGAGCAGCGCGACGAGGCCGAGCTCGAGCGCCGTGATCGCGTCCTGGAACCGCGCACCACCGCGCGCGCCGGTCGCGTGCACGCCCGAGAAGACGAGGATCAAACCGATCGCCCAGAGCTTCGAGTCGACGCCGGGCACGAGCGGCTCGAGGTACGCGCCGAACGCGATGGCGGCCGCGGCCATCGGCGCGGAGAAGCCGACGACGAGCGAGATCCATCCGCTCACGAATCCCACCGCAGGGTGGTAGATGCGCGAGAGCAGCGCGTACTCGCCGCCGTTCTCCGGCATCGCCGCGGTGAGCTCGCCGTACGCGAGCGCGCCGCACATCGCGAGCACGCCGCCGAGCGCCCACACGATCATCACCGGCATCGCGCCGCCGAGATCGTCGAGCAGGAGCCCGGTCGTGGTGAACGCGCCGGTGCCGATCGTGCTCGCGATGACGAGCATCGTCGCGGTGCGCGCCGAGATCCGCCGACCGCGCGCGTGCGTCATCACGGCGAGCCTAGGAGCGAGCGCGAGCGCGCCAACTCTGGTGTCGCTCTTGCCGCCGCGATCGCGTCGAGGAGGAGACGATGAGAGCGATGCGGTGGCTCGTGCTCGCGACGTGTATCGGCCTGGGCTGCTCGCGCGAGCCCGCGGAGCCGCGCGCCGCGAAGGCCGATGCGCCCGCGGCGTCGACCGGCGCCGACACCTCGCACGATGCCTACGCCGACGAGCGCGAGGAGCTCGCGCGATCGATCGCGCGCGACGGGATCCACGACGATCGTGTGCTCGACGCGATCCGCACCGTGCCGCGCCACGAGCTCGTGCCCGACGATCTCCGCTCGATGGCGTACTGGGATCAGCCGCTGCCGATCGGCCACGAGCAGACGATCAGCCAGCCGTACATCGTCGCGCTGATGACGCAGCTCGCCGACGTCGATCCGGGCGACAAGGTGCTCGAGGTCGGCACCGGCTCGGGCTACCAGGCCGCGGTCCTGCGCACGATGGGCGCCGACGTGTACACGATCGAGATCGTCGAGCGGCTCGGCGAGCGCGCCAGCGAGGATCTCGAGCGCCTCGGGTACGACGTGCACGCACGCATCGGCGACGGCTATCGCGGCTGGCCCGAGGAAGCGCCGTTCGACGCGATCGTGATCACCGCGGCGCCGCCCGAGGTCCCGCGGCCTCTGCTCGAGCAGCTGCGCGTCGGAGGGCGCCTCGTGGTGCCCGTCGGCGAGCGCGCCGAGCAGGAGCTCGTCGTGATCACGCGCACCGACGACGGCTACGACCGATCGCGCGGGATCCCGGTGCTCTTCGTGCCGATGACCGGCGAGGCGCGAGGTCGTTGAGCGCTGGCCTGTGAGTTGCTCAGCAAACCCGTCCTATGGAGACCTCCGAGGTCCTTCGTTCGCTCGAGCACCACGCGCTTCTCGTCCTTCTCGTCCAGCTCGGCATCTTGCTCGCCGCTGCTCGCCTGCTCGGCGAGCTCGCGCGCAAGCTCGGGCAACCCGCGGTGATCGGAGAGCTCGCCGCGGGCGTGCTGCTCGGCCCGTCGGGGATCGGCGCGCTCGCCCCCGCGACCCACGCCGCGGTCTTCCCGCACGATCAGGCGCAGGCCGATCTGCTCGCGGTCGTGTCGTGGATCGGCGTCCTCTTCCTGATCCTCGTGACCGGCATGGAGACCGACCTCGGTCTCGTGCGGCGCCAAGGAAAAACCGCGCTCTCCGTCTCCGCGGCGGGCGTGATCGTCCCGTTCGCGACCGGCTTCGCGATCGCGTGGCTCGTGCCCGTCGACATGATCGGCGGGCCCGATCAGCGCCTCGTGTTCGCGCTCTTCCTCGCGGTCGCGATGAGCATCTCCGCGGTGCCGGTGATCGCGAAGGTGCTCATCGAGACGCGCCTCGTACGGCGCGACGTCGGACAGCTGATGCTCGCGGCAGGCATGGCCGACGACACGCTCGGCTGGATCCTGCTCTCGGTCGTCGCGGGCCTCGCGTCGCGCGGCGAGCTCGATCTCCTGCACGCAGGCGGGGCAGCGCTCACCGCGATCGTGACGATCGGCCTCGGCCTCACTCTGGGACGTCGCGTGTTCGATGCCTACCTGCGCGGCGTCGACCGCGCCTTCGGCGGCGCGCCGGCGCAGCTCTCCGCGATCCTCGTCGCCGCGTTCCTCGCGGCGGCCGGGACGCACGCCGCGGGCATCGAGGCGGTGCTCGGCACCTTCATCGTCGGCATCCTCGCGGGCCAGAGCCGCCGGCTGCGCGAGGACGTGACCGCGTCGATCGAGATGATCACGACGGGCTTCGTCGCGCCGATCTTCTTCGCGTCGGCCGGCCTGCGCGTCGACCTCGCGCTCTTGCTGCGCCCCGACGTGCTCGGCGTCGGCCTCGCGATCCTGGCGGTCGCGTGCATCGGCAAGCTCGTCGGCGCGTACGTCGGCGCGTGGATCGGCGGGCGCTCGCACTGGGAGCGCCTCGCGATGGGCGCGGGCATGAACGCGCGCGGCGCGATGGAGATCGTCGTGGCGACGATCGGCCTCGGGCTCGGCGTGCTCGGCCGCGAGACCTACTCGATCATCGTGATGATCGCGATCGTCACCTCGATGATGGCGCCGCCGCTCCTGCGCTTCTGCTTGCGCCGCGTGGAGATGACGCCCGACGAGCGTGCGCGCCTCGAGCGCGAGCAGATGGCGACCGAGAGCTTCCTGCTGCGCCTGCGTCGCGCCGTGCTCGTGCCGAGCGACGGCACCGCGTCGCTGCTCGCGGCGCGCCTGCTCGGCTTGATCGGCGTGCGTACGCCGCTCGAGGTCTCGATCGTCGATCGCACCGGAGGCGAGAGCGCGGCGGTGCGCTACGCGGAGTCGCTCGCGAAGCACCCGAAGGGCGAGCTGCGCACCGCGCAGGACGAGAAGACCGCGCGGCGCGTCGAGGAGGACGCCGACCTGCTCGCGATGGGCGCGCCGCCGCCGCGCAAGGGGATCAGCCGCTTCCTCTTCGGGCCGCGCATCGATCGCAAGGTGCTCGAGGCGAAGCAGCCGGTGCTCGTGGTCGACGCCGCGCGCGGCAGCGCGGTCGTCGATCGCCTCGCGGCGGGCGAGCCGATCCGGCGCATCGTCGTGCCGGTCATCGGCACCGAGTACAGCCGCCGCGCGGTGGAGCTCGCGAGCGGCATCGCTGCGGGATCGGGCGCTGCGCTGGAGCTCGTGCACGTGGTCGCGTCGCCCGACGCGCATCGGTTCCTGGTGCGCGCGCGGAGCGAGACGATCCGACAGGCCGCGCAGCGCTCGCTCGAGCACTTCGCGGACATCGCGCACAAGCTCGGCGCCGAGGACGTGACCACGCAGATCATCGAGGCGGACTCGACCGACGGCGCGATCGTGCGAGAGGCCGGGCGCTCCGACGTCGACCTCGTGCTCCTCGGCGTGGCGCTGCGCCCCGGCAGCGAGCGCGCGTTCTTCGGGCCCAAGCTCGAAGAGCTCGTGCGCCGCGCGACGCGACCCGTCGTCGTGCTCGCGTCCTGATCACGATCGGGAGCACGCCCGCACGGACGGCGATCGCGTCGTGGTAGATCTCGATCCTCGACGGAGGATCGCGTGGGGCCGGACGACGTCGTCGAAGCGAGGCTCGAGCGCCACCGCGAGCGCCACCTCGCGGTCGCGCAGGAGATCACGCACATCGGGAGTTGGGAGTGGGACCTCGCGACGAACGTCGTCTCGTGGTCCGACGAGCTCTATCGCATCTACGGTCTCGCACCGCGCTCGCGCCCGATCACGCTCGAGGTGTTCCTCTCGTTCCTCGAGCCCGCGGATCGGGCGCGCATCCAGGGCGAGGTGCAGCGCGCGATCGCGCGCGGCGGGCGATTCACCTACCACGAACGCATCGTCCGTCCCGACGGCAGCCGCCGCGATCTCGACACCATCGGCGAGGTGATCCCCGGCGCGGACGGGCGTCCGATCGCGCTGATCGGGAGCTGCCGCGACATCACCGAGCAGCTGCGCCGCGACGAGGCCGCGCGGCTCTACGCGGACATCGTGCAGAACATCCAGATCGGCATCGCGGTCTGGCGCGTCGACGATCCCGGCGACGTCGCGTCGGCGAAGCTCGTCGCGTTCAACCCGCACGCCGAGAAGATCGCGGGCGCGTCGATGACACCGCTCGTCGGCGCCTCGCTCGCCGACGCGTACCCGTCGGTGCTGCAGGGCGGGCTCGCCGCGACGATCGCCGAGGTCGTGCGCGACCGCTGCGTGCGCGAGGTGAGCATCACGTACCAGACCGCGCCGGCGACCTCGCACCATCTCGTGGTGCGCGTGTTCCCGCTGCCCGCGAGCAGCATCGGCCTGGCGTTCGAGGACGTCACGCGCGAGTCGCGCGCCCGCGCGATGCGCGCGTCCGAGCAGCGCGTGCTCGAGATGATCGCGTCGGGCGCGCCGCTGAGCGACGTGCTCACGGCGCTGCTCGTCGCGATCGAAGGTCACGCGCCCGGCACGTTCGGATCGGTGCTGCTCCTCGACCCGCAGGGCACGCACCTGCGCCACGGCGCGGCGCCGAGCCTCCCCCCGGACATGCTGCGCGCGATCGACGGCGCTGCGATCGGTCCGAGCCACGGATCGTGCGGCACCGCCGCGTACCGCAACGAAGCGGTGCTCGTCGAGGACGTCGAGACCAGCCCGCTGTGGAACGACTGGCGACACGTGCTGCGCCCCCACGGGCTGCGCGCGTGCTGGTCCACGCCGATCGCCGCGAGCGACGGACGCGCGGTCGGCACGTTCGCGCTCTACTACCGCGAGCCGCGCCTGCCCACGCCCGACGAGCGCGATCTCATCGCGCGCGCCACGCACCTCGCGGGCATCGCGATCCAGCGCGAGCAACGCGAGGATCGGCTCCGCGCGCTCTCCGCTCACGTCGAGGCAGTGCAGGAGCAGGAGCGCACCGCGGTCGCGCGCGAGATCCACGACGAGCTCGGGCAGGCGCTCACCGCGCTCAAGATCGACGTCGCGTGGGTCTCGCGTCGCACCCCGAACGACGAGGCGAGCGCGCCGGTGCGCGCGCGCCTCGCGTCGATGTCGACGATGATCGACGGGATCATCGACACCGTGCGTCGCATCTCGTCGGACCTGCGGCCCGGCGTGCTCGACGAGCTCGGCCTGGTCGCCGCGCTCGAGTGGAAGACGCAGCACTTCGAGGAGCACGTGGGCATCCCGTGCTCGTTCCACACCGACGTCGGCGACGTGCGCTTTCCGCGTGAATTCGGCACCGCGCTCTACCGCATGCTGCAGGAGGCGCTCACGAACGTCGTGCGCCACGCCGATGCGAGCCACGTCGAGGTCTCGCTGCATCGCGTCGGCGAGCGGCTCCGGCTCGAGGTGCTCGACGACGGAAAGGGCATCACCAGCGAGGCGGCGACGAACCCGCGCTCGCTCGGTCTGCTCGGTGTGCACGAGCGCGCGCGCCGGCTCGGGGGCGAGGTCAAGGTCGCGCGCGCGGAGCGCGGCGGCACCTCGTTCGTCGTCGACGTGCCGTGGCCCGTGATGCGTGGAGGCGCGACGTGATCAAAGTCCTCATCGCCGACGATCATCCGGTGGTGCGTCGCGGTCTGCGCGAGACGCTCTCCGAGACCGACGACATCCACGTCGCGGGCGAGGCCGCGAGCGTGCACGAGGTGCGCGAGCGTGTGCGCGCCGAGCGCTGGGACGTGATCCTGCTCGACATCAGCCTGCAGGGCGGCAACGGGATCGAGCTGCTCCCCGAGATCCGGAAGGAGCGTCCCGACGCGCGCGTCGTGATCCTCACCGTGTACTCCGAGCAGCAGTACGCGATCCGCGCGCTGCGCGCGGGCGCAGCCGGATTCCTCACGAAAGAGGCCGCGCCCGAGAAGCTCATCGAGGCGATCCGCAAGGTCGCGGGCGGAGGGCGATGGGTCAGCCCCGAGCTCGCCGAGACGCTCGCGTCGTTGCTCGCGGGCGAGACGTCGGGCGAGCCGCACGAGCGCCTCTCCAACCGCGAGCTCGAGATCCTGAAGATGATCGCGTCGGGCCGCACCGTCTCCGAGATCGCGAAGGACCTCGCGCTCAGCGTGAAGACGGTGAGCACGCATCGCACCCGCATCCTCCACAAGATGAGCATGCGGACGAACGCGGAGCTGACGCACTACGCGGTCCGGCACGGCATCGTCTCGTAGGACGAACACCGACGGCGCACCTCCGACCGTCCGACGCGCGATCGCGAGTTGCGCCGATTCGGCGCGCGCACGGACGCGTGCATCGTCTCGATCCATGAGCGTCC
This sequence comes from Sandaracinus amylolyticus, assembly GCF_000737325.1. NCBI lineage: Bacteria > Pseudomonadati > Myxococcota > Polyangiales > Sandaracinaceae > Sandaracinus > Sandaracinus amylolyticus. Next base: position 1,604,327 of record NZ_CP011125.1, on the reverse strand, counting down.
TGATCGTCGACGCCTGCGAGCGCACCCGCGCGCGCCTCCGCGACCTGCTCTCCCTGCAGGTCGGCGACGGCGCGCGCGTGCACGAAGCGAGCAGCCTCGACGACGCGGAGCGCGTCCTCGCGGGCGCCCCGGTGCGCGTGGTGATCGTCGACGTCGACACGCCGGCCCAGGACGGGCTCGCGCTGCTCGCGTCGCTGCGAGCGCTCGGTGCCCAGCGGCTCCTGATGGTGCTCACGAACGACGCGAGCGAGCCCCGCCGCCGTGCGTGCCTTGCGCGGGGCGCCGACCTGTTCTTCGACAAGTCGCACGAGTTCGAGCGCGCGATCGACCTCGCGATCCAGCGCGCGACGACCGAGCCGACGTAGGACGGACCGACCGCGCGCAGCGCGTGCGTCCGACGGAGCGCGGCACGAGATCCGACGCGACGACGCGCCGCGCGCCGATGCCGCGATCCCCATGCGCCACGCCATACCCCGACGCATGCATCACCCGCTCGACGACGCGCGCGCACGGCTCTTCGCTCGATTCGTGGTCGAGCACGTCTCGGATCCGGTGCTCGTCCTCGACGGCGACGGCGCGGTCCGCTCGACGAACCACGCCGTGTCTCCCGAGCTCGTGGCCTTCTTCGACGGCGCGAGCGCGTCGCCCGAGGTGCACGCGCTGCTCGCGCGATTGCGCCAGGATGGCCGCGCGAACGGCGAGCTCGCGCGCCCGCTGCCCGACGGGCGCACATCGCATCTGCGCGTCGAGGGCGCGCTCGTCGAGCAGCACGCGGTGATCATCGCGCGCGACGTGTCGACCGAGCGCGAAGCGAGCGACGAGCTGCGCGTGCTCCGCCGCGTCGAGGCGCTCGGCGCCGTCGCGACCAGCGTCGTCCACGACGTGAACAACCTGCTCACGCCGGTGCTCCTGCTGAGCGGTCATCTTGCGCGTCACCTCGACGGCTCGGCGTGGGCCGAGCTCGCGCGGCACATCGAGAGCGCCGCGCATCGCGCGTCGGTGCTCGCGCGCGACGTGCTCGCGTTCGCGCGACCCGGCCGCGCGCGTTGGACGCCGGTCGACGTGAGCCGCGTGATGCTCGAGCTGCGTCCCTTCGTCGAGCGGCTCGCGGGCGAGGCCGTCGACGTGGCGCTCGAGCTCTCGCCGGGCCTGGATCCCGTGACCCTCGATCGCACCGCGCTCGAGAACGCCGTGCTCAACCTCGTCGCGAACGCGCGCGACGCGATGCCGAACGGCGGGCGCCTCACGATCCAGAGCGTCGCCGACCCGGCCTCCCGCTCGATCGCGCTGCAGGTGCGCGACACGGGCATCGGCATGAGCGAGCACGTGCGAGCGCGCGCGTTCGATCGCTTCTTCACGACGAAGGGCCACGGCAACGGGCTCGGCCTCGCGTCGGTGCGTCGCTTCGCGGACGAGGCGGGCGCGACCATCGACGTCGAGAGCGCGCCGGGGCGCGGCACCACGGTCACGCTGCGGCTGCCGTGCGTCCCGCATGCGGCCGACGACGCCGCGCGCGCGGAGGCCGTTCGCGGTCGCGAGACCGTGCTGATCGTCGAGGCCGACGGTCAGATCCGGCGCGCGCTCGCGTACGTGCTCGAGGCCGCAGGATACGGCGTGGTCGAGGCCGACGGCCCGGACAGCGCGCTCGCCGCGCTCGCCGACGCGTCGATCTCGCTCGCGCTCGTCGATGCACGCCTCGCCTCGCCGAGCGCCGCGCTCGCGCGTGCGCTCTCCGAGCGCCCCACGCGCGTGCTCGTCATGATCGGCGATCACGGCAGCGCGAGGGGCGTCGTGCCAGGCGCGCCCACGCTCCACAAGGCGTTCTCCGAGCCCGACCTGCTCCGCGTCGTGCGCGCGGCGCTCGACGTCGCCCGCTGACGTTCACGGCCGACGCGCGCGCTCGTCGGCCTGCACGCGACGCAGCAGGCGCTCCACCTCGGCCACGTCGAACGGCTTCTCGAGGCGCGGCACCGTCACGTGCTCGAAGAACGCGCGCGCCTGATCGGTGTACGCGCCGCCGGTCATGAACACGAAGCGCTCCGTGAGATCGGGCCGCGCGCGCCGGATCTCGTCGTAGATCCCCATCCCGCTCACGTCCGGCATCATCAGATCGCACACGACGAGATCGAAGTCCTCGCCCGCGAGGAGGATCCCGAGCCCTTCGCGGCCGCTCGTCGCGAGCTGCACGTCGTGATGCGCTCCGAGCGAGGCGCGGAGCGCGCGACCGAAGCGCGTCTCGTCGTCGATGACCAGGATGCGCGACGACCTCACCGGCGCGTCGGGAGCCGGCGGCGCGGGCCGCGCGCGCGGCGTGCCGGCCGTGACGCGCCGCGCGGCGGGCAGCAGCACGCGGAACGTCGAGCCCACGCCGACCTCGCTCTCGACGTCGATGCTCCCGCCGTGGGCGCGCACGATCCCGTGCACGATCGAGAGCCCGAGCCCGGTGCCGACGCCGACCGGCTTCGTCGTCCAGAACGGCTCGAAGATCCGTCCGATCAGCTCGCGCGGGATCCCGGTGCCCGTGTCGCTGATCCGGATCTCGACGCACTCGTCGCGGTCCGCGGTCGCCACCGCGATCGTGTGCGCGCGCGGCGCGCCCTCGGGGATCGCGTGCGCCGCGTTGAGCAGCAGGTTGAGCACGACCTGACCGAGGCGCGCCTCGTCCCCGAGCACCGGCGGGAGCGGTCGCAGCTCGCGCACCACCTCCGCGCGGTTGCGCAGCTCGTTGCCCGCCATGTTCAGCGCCGACTCGATCACCGCGTTCACGTCGAGCGGCACGCGCCGGTCCTCTTCCGCGCGCGAGAAGATCCGCAGGTCGCGCACGATGACGCGCACCCGCTCGCAGCCCTCCTTCGAGTGCGCCAGCGCCTCGCGGAAGAAGCTCACCTCCTGCTCGGTCTCGGCGCTCAGGCTCGGGAGCTGCTTCGCCATGAGCTCGAGGTTCGCCATCACGTACGCGAGCGGGTTGTTGATCTCGTGCGCGACCCCGGCCGCGAGCGTCCCGACCGTCGCCATGCGATCGGCCTGCGCGAGCCGCGCCTCGAGCGCCTTGCGCTCCGTGACGTCGCGCGCGAACGCGAGGATCGCGGGACCACCTTCGTACTCGACCGCGATCGTCGCGACCTCGGTCGTGATCGTCTCGCCGCCCTTCTTGCGCAGCCGGAGCTCGCGCATCGGGAACTGCTGTCGCGCGTGGAGCATCAGCGGCACGCGGTGGCGATAGCCGTCGAGCTCGTCCGCGTGCAGCACGTCCTCGACGTGCAGCGCGTGCACCTCGTCGCGCGTCTCGTACCCGAGCAGGCGCACGAGCGCCGGGTTCACCAGCAGGAACTTCTCGCCGCGATGCACCGCGATCGCGTCGGGCGCGCTCTCGATCAGCGTGCGGAACGACTCGGCCGAGCGCCGCAGCGCCTCTTGCGCGCGCACGCGCTCGGTCACGTCCTCCGCGATGCAGACGCCACCGACGACGCGGCCCGTGGCCCCGAAGATGGGCGCGAAGTCGACCTTCACCGACGTGACCTTCCCGCCGGTCGCCGAGCGATACTCGCCCTCGTAGTGCGCGCGCTGGCCCGACAGCGCCTGCCGCATGTGGCGCTTCATCGTCGGGTCGGGGAGCGTCTCCATGCGCAGCCCGATCAAGATGCGGCGGTTCGATCCGATGATGCGCACGAAGGCGTCGTTGCACGCGGTGATCACGCCCTCGGCGTCGAAGTGGAAGATGCCCACCGGCGCGCCCTCGAACACCAGCTCGTACGTCTCGTCGTGCGCGCACACCGCGGTCGCGAGATCCGTCGCGGGCACGGGCCGCAGCATCACGATCGCGGTGCCCTCGCCCGCGCGGCTCGCCGAGATGTCGATGCGCATCTGCGTGCCGCTGCGATGCACCGCCTCGGCGGTGATGCCCTCGCCGTGCGGCAGCGCGAGCAGGTGATCGAGCAGCGTGACGCCTTGGGGCGGCCGCGCGACCGCGACCACGAGATCGGAGAGCGCCACGCCTTCGAGCTCTCCCGCCGAGCGGCCCAGCAACGTGAGCGCGAGCGCGCTCGCCCACGCGACGCGTCCGTCCAGCCGGCACACGAGGACGCGCTCCGGCAGCGCGTCGAGGAGACGTCGCTGCGCTTCGGCGAGCGGGTCGGCGCCGACCTTCGGCGCGGTCATCGAGAGCCTCCGGGCGTTCTCACAGCCTACCGCAATTAGTCTGGCGTGGGCACATTCGCGTGGTGCTCGACGAGGCGCGCGATCGCGGCGTTGCGCCACGGATCGAGCCCTGGCGACACGCTCCACGGACGAGACGAGGGCGCGATGCGACGCTCGCCGAGCTCGACACCGCAACGCGCCACCGTGGAGATCCACCATCCGCACGCTCCACGGTGACGCCTCGCAACGATCGGGCTCACCGGCGTGAGAAGCACGGCATGCCGTTCGCACTCGCGCCGCGGCATGGCTCGCCTCCTGGTTGCCGAGGACTACGACGACTTCCGCGAGCTGCTGGCGGACTACCTGCGAGCGCGTGGGCACGACGTCATCGAGGCGCGCAACGGCGCGGAAGCCGTCGAGGCTGCGCGCCTCGAGCATCCCGACGCGATCGTGATGGATCTGATGATGCCGGTGCGCGACGGCGCGTCCGCGACGCGCGAGCTGAAGTCGAGCTCGGCCACGCGCGGCATCCCGGTGGTCGCGGTGACCGCGGCCGCGCCGAGGGGCGTGCCCGCGCAGGAGATCTGCCCGGGGTGCGACGCGCTCGTCGCGAAGCCCGTCGACTTCGGGACGCTGCTCGGGACGCTCGCGTCGCTGCTGCGCTCGTGAGCGCGCGTCGTCAGGGCGCGGGCGTCGCGGGCCTCACGTCGAGCGGCCGCGGCACCGGCAGCGTCGCGCTGGGCGCCGGCGGATGGACCTCGGCGGGCGGGACGAGATCGCGGGTGGGCTCGTCGACGGTCAGCCGCATCGCGACGGAACGACGCGTCTCGTCGGGTGCGATCACGTCGTCGTCGGCGTTCGGCGCGACGAGCACCACGACGTCGTACTCGCCCGCCTCCGGCAGCGCGCACGGGAGCGCGAGCGACGCGCGCACCGACGCGCGCGGGCCGAGCACCGGCGGGACCTCGAGCTGCGTGCGCGAGCCTCCGCAGCCCTCGACGAGATCCGGCCCGCGGTACACCGCGACCGTCCCGAACGTGTCGCCCATCTCGAGCGGCTCGTCGCGCCGGTTGCGGATCAGCACCTGGACCGCGTAGTCGCGCGCGTTCTCCGGCAGCAGCGCGCCGGCCGGTGTCTCACCTTGCACCTCGACGTCGAGGTCGCCGGGGCTCGCGACGCGCGCGGGCGCGAGCTCACGTCGGATCTCGGTGCGCGCGCTCGGCGCCTCCGCGCCCGAGCTCGGCTTCGCCGCCCCTTCGTCGGGCGCCGCGTCCGCACCGCCGCACGCGGCGAGCATGCATGCGAGACCGATCGACACCGTGCGCATGGCTCCTCCTCGCTCCCGCGTTGCAGTCGCTCCTCGCATTTGCGTGTAGCCACCAGCAAGCGCTCCGAAAGGGAGGCCCAACGCCACGGTCTCGCGATCAGAACAAGATCAACGTGTTGAACACCTCGACGCCGAGCGTCGCCGCGCCGAGCCCGAGGTGCGCGATCGCGAACGCCTGCATCGTGTCGAAGTCGTCCTGCGGGTCCGCCCAGCCGAAGCGCTCGGCGTTCGCGAGGAGGAACCCACCGATCGCCTGCGCGACGAACATGCCGAGCCCGACCCAGCGCGTGACCTCGTAGATGCGCCAGTCCGCGTCGTGCCGCGCTGCGATGTCGTAGTCGACCTGCGTCGAGAGCACGAACGTCGTGAGACCGAGCCCGGCGGTCGCGCCGACCGCGATGAGGTGCGCCCACGGCGTCTGCTCGCCGCAGTGGTCGAGCAGCGCGTCGCCGCGCGCGCACGCGGTGTCCGCGTACTCGTCGTGGAACCCGTACTCGTCGTGGAATTGCAGCGCGCCGAGCGTACCCGCGGCCGCGAACACCGCCACGGTCACGGCCGAGAGCGTCCGCGTCCACTCGCGCATCGTCGCGTCGTGCTGCTCCGCGCGCATGGCCTCGGCGTCCAGCGAGAGCTCGGTCGTGTCCTCGAGCTGCGCGATCGGCGCGACCGTCAGCGCGATCGGCACGCTCGGAGGCCTCAGCGCGAGCCCCCACGTCGACGTCGTCCACAGCAGCGCGGCGAGACCGGTCATCATGCGAGCACTCCTGTCCGTCTTGCACGACGACTGGCACGCTCGCGCAGCGAGCGTGCCAGTCCAGATCCGTATTCGCTCCGACGCTCAGAAGAGCAGGATCGAATTCGCGAGGTTCATGCCGACGTTGGCGACACCGAGCGCGGCGTGCGCGACCGCGAACCCCTGCATGATGTCGAAGTCGTCGGGGTCCTCGTAGTTGAGCACGTCGGTCCGATCGATGTTCGCGAGGAACGCGCCCGCGCCCGCCTGCAGGATCCCGAGCGCGAGCGCGATCCAGCGCGTCGTCTCGTAGGTGCGCCAGTCGCCGTCGCGCCGGGCCGCTCGATCGAAGTCGATCTGCGTCGAGACGATGAACGTCGAGATCAACGCGCCGGCGCTCACGCCCGCGCCGATGAGGTGCGGGACCGGCGTCGAGTCACCGCAGTAGTCGAACACCGGATCACCCTGCGCGCCCATGCCGCACGGCGTCGCGGAGTATTCGCTCTCGAAGTGGTACTCGTCGTAGAACTGGATGATGCCGAACGCGCCCGTGACCGCCATCGCGATGGTGGTCGTGACGTTGAGCGCGCGAGTCCAGTCCATCAGCGCGAGATTGCGCGCCTCGGCGGACGCCTCGGCCGCGGTGTCGATCCCGTAGTCGTCGTCGTAATAGCCTTCCTCGACGACGACCGTGCGCACCTGCGACGCGACGTCGGGGACCACGACGGGTGCGCCGAGCACCGGGGGCTGCAGCGAGAAGCCCCAGATGGGCGTGCTGAGAGCGAGCGCGAACAGCGAGTTCATCAGGACCTCCGGACGCACGCATCCCCACGTGCGAGAACGAGTCACTCGACGTCGACCGCGAGCGTCGCGAGCGCGTCACGACGCGCGCGCCACACCGGATGGCAGCGCGATCGTCTCGACCTCCTCTGCGTCGAGCGGAACGCGACGACCATCGGCCGAGCCGCGACTGCACCGCGCATTCCAGCCCGGACGCGCGGACCTCGGCGGACCGGCGTGTCGCTGCACGCTCGGGATTTTCCGCGGGATCGACGGATGTCGCGCGCACGCACGTCCTCGTGCGCTGGGCACGCCACGCGGCGGCTCTGCCGCGTGACGTCGCCTCACCGCGCGAGCACGTCGCACGTCCGTCGTCAGCGACGAGGCGACGACCTCCGCTGCATCACGTCGCGGCGCCCGATCACGCGCCCGCGGAGCGGCGCGTCGAGGGCACGGTCCCGCGGCGCACGAACCCGCTCTCGCGGCGCTCGCGCTCGATCGCGTCGGCGCCCGCGAGCACCTCCGATGGACGCGGCACGCGAACGCGCACCGCGTCGGCACGCGGGGGCGGGATCGTTCGGGGCGGCGCGGTCCGAGGCACGGCGGGAGGCGGCGGCGCGACGCGCGTCGACGACACCCGCACCGCGGCGGGCGAAGGCGGCGGCACGAGCCGCGCGACGCGCGCCGCAGCACGCGCGATCGCAGCACGATCGAGCGCATCGCGATCGACCGCCGGCGCGGGAGCGGGCGTCACGGCGGGAGCCGGCGTCACGCGCCTTCGCGCCTCCTGCGCGCGCGCCTCGCACGCCCGACACGTCGGCTCGCGAGCAGGCGTGCGCTTCGGGGTCGTCGGCGGCACGACCGACGTGAGCTCGTCGTGCTCGTCGTCGCGCCACCGAGGCGCCGCCCACACGCCCGACATCCCGGCGGGCGAGCTCGCGTCGAACAGATCGCTCCAGTCACTCGGTCGCTCGCAGTCGATCTGATCCGCAGCCGCGAGCCGCGCTGCCTGCACGCGCCGCAGCGGCAGGAACGCCGCGATCCCCGGCGCGCTGCGCAGCGGGACGAAGCGGCGCGCGTCGCGGCTCGCCACGAGCAGCAGGTTGATCGCGGCGACGAGGGTCCACGCGTCGACGCTCGCCATGCGCGTCCCGCGGCGCACCGCGATGCGCGCGTGCGTCGCGACCCCTCGCAGCGAGACCACGTGCGCGCCGAGCCGCACGTCGCAGCCACCATCGCTCGTGCGCCTCGCCTCGAGCGGCAGCGCGAGCGCCGCGGCGCAGCGCACGAGCGCGCGCTCCACGTCGATCTCCCCGCGGCTCGGAAGATCGACGAGCCCGTCCTCGAACGCGCGCCGCGCGCACGATGCATCGCGCCCGAGGTAGTACGCGGCGAGCACCACGCCGCGCAGCACGTCGTTGGGCTCGCGGCTCAGCAGCTCGCGGTACGCCGGAGGCAGCGCGGCCGGCGCGATCCCACGCGCCACGCCCGCGTCGCGCACGTCCTCCAACCAGAAGCACCACTCCGGATGCAGCGCGCGCGCATCCGCTGGCTCGTGAGCGACCGACGAGTACGACGTTGCCGGCACGAGACCCACCTCAGCAACTCGCGTACCGCGCTCGCGGACTCCATCACTCGCATGGAAACCTCGGCGATCCCGCAGATCGGGCCGCGCGCGCTGGCGACTCGCGCGACCAGCGCGCGGCGCACGGGACGCTCCGCGCTCACGCCATCGCGTCGCGAACCTGCGCGAGCAGCTCGAACGAGCGCAGCCGCGCCGCGTGATCGAAGATCTGCGCGGTCACCACGAGCTCGTCCGCGCCCGTGCGCGCCGCGAACGCCTCGAGCCCACGGCGCACCGTCTCCGGCGATCCCGCGATGGAGCACGCGAGCGCCGAGTCGATCATCGCGCGGTCGATCGCGTCGAGCTGCGCGTCGAGGTCGCGCACCGGCGGCTTCAGCTTCGTCGGGCTCCCGCGCCGCAGCGCGACGAACGCCTGCTTCACCGACGTCGACAGGAGCTGCGCCTCCTCTTCGGTGTCCGCGACGATCACGTTCAGGCCGAGCATCAGGTGCGGCCTCTCGAGCTGCGACGAAGGGCGGAACCGGTGTCGATAGAGCTCGATCGCGTGCTCCATCTGCGCCGGCGCGAAGTGCGACGCGAACGCGTACGGCAGGCCCAGCGCGGCCGCGAGCTGCGCGCCGAAGAGGCTCGAGCCGAGGATCCACAGCGGCACGTCGAGCCCCTCTCCCGGCACCGCGCGCACCCGCGCGGCGGGGTCGGGTCGGAAGTAGTGCATCAGCTCGACCACGTCGTGCGGGAACGAGTCCGCGGCCGCCGCGAGATCGCGACGCAGCGCGCGCGCCGTGATTCCGTCGGCGCCCGGCGCGCGCCCGAGCCCGAGATCGATGCGCCCCGGGTGCAGCGCCGCGAGCGTCCCGAACTGCTCGGCGATCACGAGCGGCGAGTGGTTCGGCAGCATGATCCCGCCTGCGCCGACACGGATGGTCGACGTGCCCGCGGCGACGTGCGCGATCACGACCGACGTCGCCGCCGAGGCGATGCCCGGCATGCTGTGGTGCTCGGCGAGCCAGAAGCGCCGATAGCCCCAGCGCTCCACATGCTGCGCGAGATCGCGTGAATTCCAGAGCGCTTGCGCCGCGTCGGAGCCTTCGACGATCGGCGCGAGATCGAGAACCGAGAGAGGCACCATCCGAGGCACATGGGGCGCGCCGTCGGGAACGCAACGGGGGCGTGCCTATGCACGAGGCGCATGCGCACGCTCGTCGCCGTCGTGGTGCTCGCCTTCGTCGTCGGCGTCCTCGCGCCGGTGACCAACGGGTGTTGCTGCGTGATCCCGATCCCCGCCGCCGAGCGCTGAGCGAGATGGGCTCGCGCGAGCAGCGCTCACGTCGAGCTCCTCCACGAGCGGCTCGACATCGACGCGCTCCTGCGCACAGCGGTCTCGATCCCCCGGCCCTGGCCGGCAACACCCCGCCAAGCATCGATCCTTCGCGCAATTCAACGCGATTTCCGAGCAATTCTCGCATGGCACACGCGCTGCTCATCCGCGCGGCACATGCGTCGTCCTCGACCACCGCATCGTCGTTCTTCGTGCGCGGCGCCGCTCGTCGTGCTCGCCCTGCTCGGCTGCCAGGGCGAGCTCGGCGCCGGTCCCGCGGGCCCACGCGGCTCGCGGGATCCTCGCGATCCCGCCGAGCTCTCGATCCAGCCGTCCTCGGTGCGCCGACTCGCGCGCCACGAGTACGACCACTCGGTCACCGACCTGCTCGGGTTCGAGACGAGCGCCTCCGACGACTTCGCCGGCGACGCGCGCATCGCGGGCTACACCGCGAGCGCCGCGCTGCGCGTCGACGCGACGCTCGGCGAGCAGCTGCGCACCGCCGCCGAGGAGATCGCGACGATCGCGGTGACCGAGCACCTCACGACCGTCGTGCCGTGCGATCACAGCGCCGCCGACTGCCCACGCACGTTCGTGACGAGCCTCGCGACGCGCGCGTTCCGCCGGCCGGCGACCGAGCTCGAGATCGAAGGGCTCCTCGCGATCTTCACGCTCGCGTCGACGAACGGCGGCACCTACGAAGAGGGCGTCTCCGCGGTGCTGCAAGCCATCCTGCAGTCCGCGTCGTTCCTCTACGTCCCGCAGATCGGCGCCGGTGACGACGTCGATCGCACGCTCGACGGGTACGAGACCGCGTCGGCGCTCTCGTACTTCCTCACCGCCTCGCCGCCCGACGCCGCGCTGCTCGAGGCCGCCGCCGCGGACGCGCTGCGCACGCCCGATCAGCGCGAGGCCCAGGCACGTCGTCTCCTCGACGAGCACCCGCGCGCCCGCGCGCAGGTGGTGCGCTTCGTCCAGGAGTGGCTCGGCCTCGACACGCTCCACTACGTCGCGCGCGACTCCGAGACGCACGACTTCCAGTCGCTCCGTCCACTGATGGAAGAAGAGACGCGCCGCTTCGTCGAGGACGTCGTCTTCGCGGGCGACGGAACCTTCGAGTCGCTGATCGCCGCCGACTTCACGCTCGCGAACGGAACGCTGCGCGACTTCTACGGCCTCGAGGTCACGAGCGACGAGTGGTCGCGCGTCGCGCTCGACGGCACGCCGCGCCGTGGCCTGCTCGGTCAGGCATCGTTCCTCGCGACGCACGCCGCGCGCGACGAGAGCTCGCCGGTGAAGCGCGGCGTCACGATCCTGCGCCGCATCCTCTGCCTCGACGTGCCCGCGCCGACCGGCGACATCGCGGAGCAGGCGATGATGACGCCGCCTCCCGCGCGCACCACGCGCGAGCGCTTCTCGCAGCACTCGACGAACGCGGTGTGCGCGAGCTGTCACTCGATGATCGATCCGCTCGGCTTCGCGTTCGAGGACTTCGATCAGCTCGGCGCGTTCCGCGCGGAGGAGAACGGCACGCCCGTGGACTCGTCGGGCGAGCTCGTGGGCACCGACGTCAATGGCCCGTTCGCCGACGGCGGCGAGCTCGTCGCGAGGCTCGCGGAGAGCCCGCAAGCGCACGCGTGCTTCGCGCGCAACCTCTTCCGCTTCGCGTCGGCGCGCTCGTCGCAGGCGCTCGAGGCGTCGTTCCTCGCCGCGTGGGGCCGCATGCCCGACGAGCGTCGCTCGAGCCTGATCGAGATCTGGATCGAGCTCGTGCGCAGCGAGCTCTTCGTGCAGAGGAGGGCAGTGCCGTGAGCGAGCGTGTCAATCGGACCCGTCGAGCGTTCCTGAAGACCGTCGGAGTCGCCGCGGCTGCCCTGCCCTTCTACAAGATGCTCGAGAACGGCGTGGTGCGCGCGCAGACTGGCACGCTTCCGCAGAAGCTCGTCGGCGTCGGCATGTTCCACGCGACGTCGCAGACGTTCTATGCGCGCCGCGCAGGCGAGACCGACACGACGTTCGACATCTCGTATGCGGACTCGTGCCTGCGCCCGTTCGACGACGCCGCCACCTACGGCTCGAGCTTCCGCGACGACATCATCGTGTTCGACGGGTTCGACTACGGCGTCGGCGAGCTCGGTCCGAGCGGTGAGGACCTCCACGTCCCGATGCACGGCGCGCTCGGCCTCTTCCTCACCGGCAGCTCGGCGACCGGCGGGGACGGCACCGACTGGCACCTCCAGAACGAGTCGCTCGATCAATACCTCGCGGCGCGGCACGGCGGAGAGACGCGCTTCCGCTCGGTCGAGCTCTGCACCGAGATCGACTTCGCCCCCCTGATGTCGTCGAGCTGCATCGCATACGGCGCGGGCGGCGCGCCGCTCGCGCGGATGACCAGCCCCGAGGCGATCTGGGATCGCTACTTCGCGTCGCTCGTCATCCCCGACGACGAGGCCGCGCGCGCCGCGGCCGAGCGACGCCGGCGTGTGGGAGCGAGCGTGCTCGACTTCGTCGCAGGTGACATCCAGCGCCTGAATTCACGGCTCGCCGGAGAAGAACGGCAGAAGCTCGACCAACACCTCACCGTGATCCGCGACATGGAGCGTCGCCTCTCGGATCCGGTGATCGCGGGCATGTGCAGCATTCCGACGCGTCGCGCGGAGCGTGGCAATCCGAATCCCGCCGACGACTACGTCGTGTCGAACGGCCCGAACGGCGGCGGGCCGTACTTCGACCTGATCACCGACCTGCAGATCGAGCTCCTCGCGCAGATGCTGATCTGCGATCTCACGCGCTTCGCCACGATCGTGCTCGGCAACACCGCGGGAGAAGGCACGTCGCCCCAGATGGTCGCGGGGCTGAACCCCGACGGCGAGACACCGCTGCCCGAGGAGCTCGCCGCGACCGGCACCGACTACCTCATCCCCGCCAACTTCCACGACTCCATCGCGCACGTCTCGGGCTCGACGCGCCTCGAGGTGCAGCGCGCGGTCGCGTGCATGAACCGCTACTACTTCGGCAAGGTCGCGCGCCTCATGCAGCGCCTGCGCGCCGCGGACGCGCTCGACAGCACGCTCATCCTCGTCGGCAACGAGGGCGGGCACGGCGCCGGGCACAGCACGATGCACGTGCCCATCGTGCTCGCCGGCGGCGCGAACGGCGCGATCACGATGGGCCGTCGCGTGGTCGCGCCCGGCCGCACCGCGCAGATCGGCGAAGCGCCGATCGGCGCGAGCCGCACCTCCCACAATCCGATCCTCGTCGCCGTCGCGAACGCGTTCGGCGAGGACCTCGAGCACTACGGCACGTGCGCCGATCCCGCGCTCACCGCAGGCGTGAGCGGCCTGGTCTGAGTGCCAGTCGGCGCGACTGGACCGACACGGCGCAGCGCGTCTGATCCAATCGCGCTGCACAACTCTTGTCCTCGCCTCGGACGGCACGAAGTGCTACCCAGCCGTCGACGCTGCTCGTCCCCCACGAGGACGCGCAAGCCACGAGGCGCGATGGGAACGCGAACCACCCTTCCTCCAGCTCCTGCGGAGCCGCGCACTGCCATTCTCAGCGCGGGCAACGAGCGCGCTTATGGCCGCATCGAGCGGTGTGGGCCCAGCTACGTGCTGGTGCGCACCGCGCTGACTCCCGCGCTCGGCGAGCCGGTGCACCTGCGCATTCCGTCGACGTGCTTCGGCGAGCTGCAGCTCGACGGCATCGCGCGCTGGCAGGATCGCAACGGCGCGCTCGCGCTGCAGCTCTGCAGCCTGCGGCCGCGTGATCTCGTCGCGCTGCGGAGGCTCGTCCCGAGCCCCGAGCCCGACGGCCGGCTCGCGGTGCGGCGCCGTGGCTATCGCGTCGACGGGCGCATCGATCCCTTCGCGCCGACGCCCGATCGCACGATGCCGCTCGACGGAGTGCCGGTGTCGTTGATCCTCGTCAACGGCGAGCTCGAGGGCGTCGCGACGACGCTCGAGGACGAGCGCGCGGTCGTGCACGCGTGGATCGATCTGCGCCCCGGCTCGCACGTCGCGCTGCGCGTGTTCGAGGACGAGCTCTTCGAGCGCTGGCAGGACGTCGCGATGGTCGTCGTGAAGAGCGAGCGTGGCGTCCACGAGCTCTCGCGCCAGCAGTCGCGCTGGGCGTCGCCGGCCTGACGAGGATGCCAGTCGGAAACTGGAGCGTGCCAGTCGCCGACTGACGTGCTCGCTCACGCGCTCGGATTGAGCGCGACCTTCAGCCACCCCGGCTTGCGCGCGTCGAACGCCTCGTACGCCTTCTTCACGTCGTGAAGCGGCTCGACCTTCGTGAGGATCTCGACGGGATCGACCGCCTTCGAGCGCACGAGGTCGACGAGCTGCGGGATGTACTTCCGATGGTTGCAGTTGCCCATCCGGATCGTCAGGTTCTTGTTCATCGCCTGGCCGATCGGGAAGTGCTCCATCGCAGGCGGATAGACGCCCACGATCACCAGCGTCCCCGCCTTCGCGAGCGCCTCCACGGCCCACGAGAGCGCCTGTGCGGGCGCGTCGCCGGGCAGGAACGGCGCTTCGTCGCGATGCACCGGCGCGACCTTCTGCACGTCACCCGCGTCCTCTCGCGCGTGCTTCTTCGCGCGCTTCGCCGCGGGCCCGTGGTGCGCGTGCACCGCGTCGACGCCCACCGCGTCGATCGCACGATCGACCCCGATGCCGCCGGTCAGCGTCAGGATCGTCTCGACGGGATCCTCGCGCTCGAAGCTGACCACCTCCGCGCCCTGACGCCGCGCCATCGCGAGCCGATCCTCGTTGCCGTCGACGGCGATGATCCGCCCCGCGCCGAGCAGCTTCGCGCTCGCGATCACGAACTGCCCGACCGGGCCACAGCCGAACACCGCGACCGTGCTCCCCGCGTGGATCGCCGCGAGGTCCGCCGCGAAGTAGCCGGTCGGGAAGATGTCCGAGAGCATGATCGCCTGTTCGTCCGAGACCTCGTCCGGCAGCTTCACGAGCCCGACGTTCGCGAACGGCACTCTCGCCTTCTCCGCCTGCAGGCCGTGAAAGCCGCCGGCGCCTTCGGGCCCTCCGAAGAACGCCGTGCCGGCGCGCTTGCCCGCCGGGTTCGCCTGATCGCACTGCCCGTAATATCCCGCGCGACAGTACGCGCAGTTGCCGCACGCGATCGTCGACGCGATCACCACGCGATCGCCGACGTCGAGGTTGCGCACCTCGTCCCCGAGCTCCTCGACCACGCCGACGCCCTCGTGCCCGAGGATCGTGCCCGGTCGCATCCCGGAGAACGTGCCGCGCACGAAGTGGAGATCCGTGCCGCAGATCGCGGACGCGGTGAGGCGCACGATCGCATCGGTCGGCTGCTCGATCCGGGGCTCGGGCACGTTGTCGAGGCGGATGTCGCCGACCCCGTGATAGACGAGGGCTCGCATGCCTGTCGTTCCTTTCTGCGCGTCGTCTCGACGACGAGCGCGGGCGGGACGACGAGTGCATCACGCGCGCCGCGCGATCAGAGCTGCGCGCGCGCCGTCCAAGCGAGCCAGTCGGTCGCCTTCTCGACGAAGCTGCGCGAGCGCCACTCCTCGAGCCCGAGCAGGCGCGCGTGCGCGAGATCCGCCTCGAACGCGGCGGTGAGCTCCTGCGCGACGCCCTCGTCGAACACGCTGAGCGTGACCTCTTCGTTGATGTCCATCGATCGATCGTCGAAGTTCGTCGAGCCGATGCCCGCCCACACGCCGTCGATCACGAACACCTTCTGGTGCAGCAGCGTGCGGTCGTAGAGGTAGATCTCGATGCCGCACTCGAGCAGCGGACGCAGCGCGTGGCGCGTCGCGTGACTGACGATCTTCGCGTCGGTCGCCTCGCGCGAGGGGACCATCACTCGCACTCGCACGCCGCGCTTCCGCGCGCGACAGAGCGCGTCGCGCGCGCCGCCGAAGGGCAGGAAGTAGGGGTTCTGGATCAGGATCTCGCGCTCGGCGGACTCGATCGCGAGGTGGTGCAGGACCTTCAGTGACGAGGTGCGCCGCGCGAGGCTGAGATACGAGAGGTGCGCGGTCACGGGGCCCGACGCGCGCGGGGCGGGGAAGAGCTCCTCTCCGACGAGCAGCTCGCCCGCGGCCTCGGTCCAGTTGTCCGAGAACACGCCCTGGAGCTGCGTCACGATCGGTCCTTCGACGCGCGCGCTGGTGTCGCGGAAGTGCGCGCGGTCCTGCGCGTCGCCGAGCCAGTCGTCGGTGATGCAGTGCCCGCCGACGTACCCGATGCAACCGTCGATCACCGCGAGCTTGCGGTGATCGCGCGTGTTGTACGTGCCGAGGTTCCGGAACCGCGCGTGGTTGTAGAAGACGAGCGTCGCGCCCGAGGCCTCGATGCGCTGCCGCTCCTCGCGCGTGATCTTCCCGCCGATGCCGTCGAGCAGGACGCGCACCGGGATGCCGGCGCGCGCGCGCTCGCAGAGCGCGTCGACGAGCGCACCGCTGCACTCGCCCGTCTTCCAGAGGAACGTCTCGAAGTGGACCGACGAGCGCGCCGCGCGGATGTCGGCGAGCAGCGACGCGAAGTATGCGTCGCCGTTCTGCAGGATCCGCAGGTCGTTGCCGTGCGTGAGGCTGCTCAGCGAGAGCGTCGCGATCATCTCGTGGAAGCGCTCGCCGCGCCGCAGCGGCCCCACCTCGCACCATCGCGTGTGCAGCTCGAGCTTGATCGACCACAGCGCCCAGCCGAGGAGCAGCGTGGTCGCTCCGAGCACGACGACGAGGATCCAGGGATCGATCGACACGATGAGGATCTCTGTAGCTCCCGATCGGCGAGCCCAAACCACCGGCGCCGACTGGCACTCTCCAGCCGTATCGGCAGCTGATATTCCTGGATAGGCGCGAAGCGACAGATTCCGCGAATTCAGCCGACATCCGCACGTTCGTGCCGCGGCACGCGCGCTGCTCAGGGGCCGCCCGCCCGACGCCGCGGCGCGGGCCGAACGGAGGTCGTCATGTCGAGCTATGCCCGCCACCTCACGCCACACGCGACGCCGCAGAGCGAGCGCGCCGACGCGCGTCAGGTCCGCAATTCGGCGGGCGGCTTCACGTTCGCGCTGGACGACTTCGCGCGCCTCGAGCGCTTCCTGATCCTCGGCAGCGAGGGCGGCTCGTACTACGCGACCGAGCGTGCGCTGACGATCGAGAACGCGAGCGCGCTCGTCCGCTGCCTCGGTGTCGATGGTGCGCGCACGGTCGACACGATCGTCGCGATCAGCGAGTCGGGCCGCGCGCCCAAGAACGACCCCGCGATCTTCGCGCTCGCGCTCGCCGCGTCGCACGCGGTGCCGTCGGTGCGCGCGCGTGCGCTCGCTGCGATGCCGCGCGTCTGCCGCACCGGCACGCACCTCTTCCGCTTCGTGCGCGAGGTGCAGGCGCTGCGTGGCTGGGGCCGCGCGCTCCGCAAGGCGATCGCGGCGTGGTACGTGGCGAAGGCGCCCGACGAGCTCGCGTACCAGCTCGCGAAGTACGCGCAGCGCGACGGTGTCTCGCACCGCGACGTGCTCCGTCTCGCGCACCCGAAGGCGAAGGATCCTGCGACGCATGCGCTCCTGCGCTGGGCGGTCGCAGGTGAGGGCGCGCTCGGTCCGCGCGAGGTGAAGCGCGCGGACGCGACCACGACCTACCCCGCGGTCGACGCGGGCGCGATGCCGCGCCTCGTCGAGGGCTTCGCGCGCGTTCGTGCGCAGGACCTCTCGTCGCGCGACGTCGCGGCGCTGATCACGGAGCACGGGCTCACGCACGAGATGATCCCCTCGATCTATCTCGCACGTCCCGAGGTCTGGGAGGCGCTGCTGCCGCGCATGCCGCTGCACGCGATGCTCCGCAGCCTCGCGCGCATGACGGCGAACGGCCTCGTCGCGCCGGGCTCGGCGGCGACGTCGCGCATCGTCGCGCGTCTCGGGGATCGCGATGCGATCCGCAAGTCGCGCGTGCACCCGATGGACCTGCTCATCGCGCTGCGCACCTACGCGTCGGGCCACGGTCTCCGCGGCTCGCTCGTGTGGACGCCGGTGTCGACGATCGTCGACGCGCTCGACGCGGCGTTCGATCTCGCGTTCGTCAACGTCGAGCCCACGGGCAAGACGCTGATGCTCGCGCTCGACGTCTCGGGCTCGATGTCGATGGGCCAGCTCGCGGGCTCGCCCCTCACGCCTCGCGAGGCCGCGGCGGCGATGGCGCTGATCACGGCGCGCACCGAGCGCGACTACCAGATCATGGCGTTCTCGGATCGTTTCGTTCCGCTCGACGTGACGGCGCGCATGCGCCTGCACGACGTGGTGGAGAAGACGAGCCGACTCCCGTTCAGCGCGACGGATTGCGCGATTCCGATGCTCCACGCGACGGAGCGCAATCTTCGCGTCGACGCGTTCTGCGTCTACACCGACAACGAGACCTGGTTCGGCAGCATCCATCCGCACCAGGCGCTCGCGGCGTATCGTGCGAAGACGGGCATCCCCGCGAAGCTCGTCGTCACCGGCATGACCGCGACGAAGTTCACGATCGCGGATCCGAACGACCCGGGCATGCTCGACGTCGTCGGGTTCGACGCGGCCGCGCCGGCGATCCTCGCTGCGTTCCTCCAGGGGAACGGCGTCCGCTCTTGATCACACATCCGGGAGGTCCGGGCCGCTGCACGAGGGTTACCTCTTCACAAGGTCACCCCCCTCGCGCGTTCTCTTGTCCGGACCTTTCCGTTCTTTTTCGGATCGAGCCGCAGTCAACGGGTTATCGCCTATCAAGCGGAAATGCGGGTTCGAATCCCGCCGAGCTCGAAAGAGCTCGTCGTCCAATGGCCAGGACACCTATCCGTGACGCTCTTTGTTCGATCCTCTTCTCTGCGCGACTGACACGCTCGTGAGCACCAAAGACCTGAGTCGCACCGTCGTCGAGGGCGGCCGCTATTTCCACAACCGCGACGATCGACGCCAGTCGCACCGCGACGAGCGCGCGATCGAGCGCGCCTATCTCCGCGACGTCCAGCTCGATCCCGACCTCGCCGACGCGCGTGTGCCCGAGCGCGCGCAGCGCGTGGGTCGCGGATCGCGCGACAAGCTCTCGCCCGCCGAGCGCTGGCTCGCGAGCCACGTCGGACGGCCCTGGCGCGACGTCGAGGGCGAGATCTTCGCGACGTTCGACACGCGCACACTGATGGGCCGCCACGTGGTGCTCGAGCACCTTCTGCCGCCGCGATGGGCTCCCCGCGACTGGCCCGTCGGCGCTTGGCAGGTGCACCGACGCGGCTTCGTCGTGGACGCACGAGGAGTCCTACGGTTCACCGGACCGCTCTGGACGCGGCCGCGCGTCGAGCCCGCGGTGTCCGACGCGTTCGTGTCGGAGCTCGGGGCGCGCCGCGTCGCCGTGCACGGAGAGCGCCTGTATTGGCGCGAGCCCACCGGACGCGTCGGTCGCGACGGCAAGCTCGCCTATCGCCAGACCCACGCGCTGAGCGAGCGAGAGCGCGCGTGGTGGGCGTCGCTGCGCGACTGCGAGCGCGCTCACGCGTGCACGCCCGCAGCGCCGCCCACGCCACCTCGATGATCGCTGCGCTACATTCGCGCGCCGCATGTCGACCGAGACGCTCGTCGTTCGCGAAGGCTCGCAGCCGCGCACCGTGATCACGTCGGATGGGCGCACGCTCGCGGTGCCCGCGGGATGGGCGCTCCTGCCGCCGGGCGACGCGGGGCTCACCCGGCGCGTGAAGGCCGCAGGCCCGACGTGGACGGTCCAGGAGAAGGTCGGCCGCAAGCTCTTCTCGCGCGGCGTGTGGGCCCCGGCCGAGCACGTCGCCGCGGCGCGCGCCGCGCTCGAGACCGAGCGCGCCGCTCCCGCGTACACGAAGAAGCTCGAGGCGGGCCGCGCCCGGCGCGAGAAGAAGCAGGTCGAGTACGTCGGCGATTTCCGTGCGGCCGTCCTCGCCTATCTCGACTTCGATCCGCGGCACGCCGATCTCGCGGCGCGGCTCGCCGACGCGGTGACCGCGCACGCGACGCCGGTCGGCAGCGGCACCGTCGCGCGCACCGAGCGCATCCCGATCGAGGAGCGCGCCGAGTCCGCGGTGATCGCGTGGATGCGCCACCAGACGACGGCGTACGACGACATGCAGATCGCGCGCATCAAGGGCGAGCGACGCCGGGTGCGGCGCATGCTCGCCGAGCGATCGAAGCGATTGCTCGAGTCGTACCGGCGAGGCGCGGGCCTCGACGCGGCGGCGTGCCCGCTGCAGCGCGCGCTGCGGCCGCGCTGAACGCGCGCAACATACGTTTCACGTATCCTGCCGCCGATGAAACGCGTGAAACGTCGCGGCGCGGACGACGACGAGCCGCTCGCCGCGAGCGCGCTCGAAGACCTCGCGGGACCGGCGCTGGTGCTCGACGCGAGCCTCGCGATCGTGCTCGCGACGGCGGGCGCGGTGGAGCTCGTCGGGACCGACGTGCCGCTCGGGGTGAGCGCGCCGAAGCTGCTCTGCGGAGCCTCGGTGAACCGGCCGATCGCGGAGGCGCTCGCGAAGGGCGTCGCGGTCACCGGCACCGTCATGCGCCCGGCGCCGGGCGGCGTCGAGCGCCGTGTCGTGGTGCGCGCGACGCCGATCGAGCGCGCCGGCAACCGCATCGGCTGGGTGCTGCTGCTCGCCGCCGAGGCCAGCGAGCAGGGCGACGTGCCGGTGTTGTTCCACGGCATGTGGACGCGCGACGGCGCGATGAAACACGCGTTTCACATCGCCGAGCGCGCGGCCCGGCGCGACGCGAGCGTGCTGCTCCGCGGCGAGACCGGCACCGGCAAGGAGCTCTTCGCGCGCGCGATCCACGCGCTCTCGCCCCGCGCGAAGGGGCCCTTCGCCGCGATCAATTGCGCGGCGCTCCCCGCGACGTTGCTCGAGAGCGAGCTCTTCGGGCACGTGCGCGGCGCGTTCACCGGCGCGGTGCGCGATCAGCCCGGGTTCTTCAAGAGCGCCGATCACGGCACCGCGTTCCTCGACGAGGTCGCGGAGATGCCGCTCGACCTGCAGGCGAAGCTGCTGCGCGTCCTCGAGACGAAGACCGTGATCCCCGTCGGCGGGCGCGACCCGATCGCGGTCGACGTGCGCATCGTCGCGGCGACGCACCAGTCGCTGCGCGCCGCGGTCGAGCGAGGACGCTTCCGCGCCGATCTGATGTACCGCCTGCGCGTGATCCCGATCTTCGTGCCCCCGCTGCGCGCGCGCCCTGCCGACGTCGCGCTGCTCGCGCAGAAGATCATCGAGGAGCTCAATCGGCAGGGCGGTCGTCGCGTCACGCGCATCTCGCCGGCCGCGCTCGCAGTGCTCGAGCGTCATCCGTGGCCTGGCAACGTGCGCGAGCTCCGCAACGCGCTCGAGTACGCGTACGTCATCGGCGAGGGCCCGGTGCTCGTGCCGGGCGATCTCCCGGCGGAGATCGCGGAGCCGGGATCGTCGCCCGACGTGGTCGAAGCGGCGACGCGGGTGAACGCGCCCGCGCCCGCGCCGGAGGGCGAGCCCGCGGAGGTCACGCGCGTGCGTCGCGCGCTGGAGCGCGCAGGCGGCAACCGCGAGCGCGCGGCGCAGATCCTCGGGATCAGCCGCGTCACGCTGTGGCGACGCATGCGGGAGCTGGGCATCGACGACGGCGGCGCGTGAAACGCTCGTTTCAGCGCGTTTCAGGCGCCTGCATCGCACGTTTCACCACGCCGCACGCATGACGCGGATCACGAACGTGTGACGACCCGGCGACAAATGCTCCGTATCCATGATACCGGTCATTCGACGGGGACGCGGGAGCAGTACGGATGGGCACGTGGTCGGTGGATGGTGAGAGTCGCCCTGGGATCCTCGTGTTGCGGCTCGAGGGCCACTTCGGCGAGGACGAGATGCGCGCCTTCCTCGTCGCCCACAACGCTGCCATCGACGCGTTCCGCGGGGCCGACTATCGCGTGCTCTGCGACATCCGCGAGCTGCGCCCGCTGAGCCCGGAGGCCGCGGCGATGATGGAGAAGGCGAAGCACTACAGCAGCTTGCGGAAGAACTTCCAGGGCAGCGCGGTGCTCGTCGCGAGCAAGGTCGTCGCGATGCAGCACCAGCGAACGAGCGTCTCGGGCGGCGTGATGAGCACGGAGCTCATCTCGGAGGACGAGGCGGCCTGCGAGCGCCACCTCGCGCGCATCCGGCGCGCGTGAGCGCCGCGCGTCTCCCGAGGGCGCGGAGCCCGTCGCCAACAATTCGATTGCGCACAATCGAATCGCACGCTACTCATCGTTCATCGCGGCGCCGCCGCAGGAGGACACGACGATGAGCACGCCCCGGATCAACCTCGACAAGGCCCTCTACACCGCCACCGCGAGCGCCACGGCCGGACGCGAAGGACGCATCGCGAGCGACGACGGAACGCTCGATCTACCGGTGTCGATGCCGCGCGCGCTCGGCGGCAACGGCGCGCCGGGCACGAACCCCGAGCAGCTCTTCGCGGCCGGCTACGCGGCGTGCTTCGGCAGCGCGTACTCGCTCGTCGCGCGCATGCAGAAGATCAAGACCGGCCCGGTGACCATCACCGCGAACGTGACGATCGGCACCGCGGGCAGCGGGTTCGGTCTCGCGGTCGAGCTCGTCGCGAGCGCGCCCGAGCTCCCGCGCGAGCAGGCCGAAGCGCTCATGCACGCGGCGCACGAGGTCTGCCCGTACTCGAACGCCACGCGCGGTAACATCGCTGTGTCCCTGCGACTCGCCTGACGAGGGCCCGTGGCCGCCGACGATCCGCTCCGCCTCGACCAGCAGCTCTGCTTCGCGCTCTACACGGCGTCGCGTGCGCTCACGCGCGCCTATGGGCCGCTGCTCGAGCCGCTCGGTCTGACCTATCCGCAGTACCTCGTGATGTTGGTGCTGTGGGAGGAGGACGGCGTGCCGGTGAAGCGGCTCGGCGAGCGGCTGGTGCTCGACTCCGGCACGCTCACGCCGCTGCTCAAGAGGCTCGAACAGCAAGGCCTGCTCGAGCGGCGGCGCGACGCGGAGGACGAGCGCGTGGTGCGGATCCATCTGACGGCGCAAGGGCGCGCGCTGCGCACGAAAGCGCGGCGCGTGCCGGTGTCGCTCGCGTGCCGCGCGGGGTTCGACGTCGACGACGAGCGATCGGTCGCGCGCCTCACGAAGCTGCGCGAGGAGCTCGGTCGCCTGATCACGCGGCTCGAGCGGGACGACGGCGACGACGCGTGACGTGAGCCGGTGATTCGTGCTGGATCGGCATCGCGCTCTCGGCGACGCTCGGGATCGCGATGAGTGAACGGGACGACGAGCCGTCTTCGTCGATCGCGACCACGTGGGCATCGGATCCGCGGAGCGACGCGACCCTGTGGAGCGACGAGGCGCCGCGTGCACCGCGCGACGATCGCTCGGGGATGGCGATCGACCGAACGCGCTACCGCGGGCAGGCCGTGCTCGGTGTCGGGGGCATGGGCGAGGTCAAGCTCTGTCACGACGAGGTGATCGGTCGTGACGTCGCGCTCAAGTGCATGCTCGACGACGTGCGCGAGCGCCCGCGCGCGCGGGCTCGCTTCGCGCGCGAGGCGCTGATCCAGGCGCGCCTCGAGCACCCGTCGATCGTGCCGGTCTACGACGTCGGGCTCGCCGACGGCGAGGGTCCGTGGTTCACGATGAAGCGGATCCGGGGGCGCTCGCTCGACTCGATCCTGCGCAGCGCGCGCGATGGAGATCGGGAGAGCGTGCCGTCGCGCCGCAAGCTGCTGACGGCGTTCGTGCAGGTTTGCCTCGCGGTCGACTACGCCCATCGCCGCGGCGTGATCCATCGCGATCTGAAGCCCGGCAACGTGATGCTCGGCGAGTTCGGCGAGGTGCACCTGCTCGACTGGGGCCTCGCGAAGGTGCGCGGTGAGAGCAGCACGGAGCCGCTCGATCTCGCGGCCTCCGAGGACGACGCGACGGTCACGGGGAGCCTCATGGGCACGCCCGGGTACATGTCGCCCGAGCAGGCGCGCGGCGCGACCGATCACGTCGACGCGCGCGCGGACGTCTACGCGCTCGGCGCGATCCTTTTCGAGCTGCTCACGCTCGAGCCGATGGTGCCGGGCCAGAGCACCATCTCGCTGCTCTCCGCGACGATGCAGGGCATGCCGCGCTCGCGTTTCGATCGCGACGAGCTGCCGCCGGAGCTCGCGGATGCGTGCGCCCGCGCGACGGAGACCGAGCCCGAGGATCGCCTCCCGAGCGCGCGTGCGCTCGCGGAGATGGTCGAGCGATATCTCGACGGCGACCGCGACACGCAGCTGCGCGCGCGGCTCGCCGAGGAGCACTTCGAGCGCGCGAAGCAGCACCTGAGCACGTCGACGCCCGACGCGACCGAGGCGGCGCGGGCCGACGCGCTGCGCGAGCTCGGCCGCGTGGTCGCGCTCGATCCGACGAACGCCGCCGCGCTCGATCTGATGACGCACCTGCTCGTCGAGCCGAGCGCGAACGGCGAGGTCCCGCGCGACGTCGAGCCGGAGCTCGAGCGTGCGCGCGACGACGAGCGCAGGCGCGCGGCGAGCTCGGCGGCGCGCCGCTATCTCCTCTGGTGTGTGTTCGTTCCGGTGCTCGCGCTGATGGGCGTGAGACACCTGCCGACGGTGCTCGCGATCGGTGTGCTCGTCGCGTCGTCCGCCCTCGTCGCCGCGTTCATCGGGCGCACTCGACCGATCAGCGCGCCCCTCGGGCTCGCGCTGTTCGCGACGAGCTCGCTGGCGATCGCGTTCACCGCGGGCGTGTTCGGGCCTTTCGTGCTCGTGCCGGGCCTCGCCGCGACGAACACGATGTTCTTCGCGCTGCACGCCGACGCGCGACATCGCGTGTGGGTGACCATCGCGGGCGTCCTCGCGATCGTGCTGCCGTTCGCGCTCGACGTGCTGGGCGTCACGCCGCCGGCGTACTCGTTCTCGTCGAGCGGGCTCCACGCCGAGCCGCGGATCGTGGAGCTGCCCGAGGCGACCACGACGATCACGCTGCTGCTGACGAGCACGCTGCTCGTGGTCGTGCCGACGCTGATGAACGCGCGCATGCGCGATGCGCTCGGCGACGCAGAGCGACGGCTCACGACGCAAGCGTGGCGGCTCCGGCAGATGCTGCCCGCGGGGACGCGCGACCTCCTCGCGCGGGGATCGCGACGCCCGCCGCGTTGAGCCATGAGCCCGCGCCATCGTCGCTGCGTGGTGCTGCGCGGGAGCGCCGACGCGACGCGCGCCGCCGCGCTCGCACGGGTTGCTGCGCTCGAGGACGCTCGCGTGCTCTGGGTCGGCGAGCCGGCGACGCGCTTCGTGAGCGTGCGTGAGCACGGCGTGCGCGCGCTCGTGGGGCGAGCGTTCGACGTCGTGGTGCTCGATCTCCACGCGGGCCTCGACGCCGACGTGCTCGGGCTCGCGTGCGGGATGATCTGGGGCGGCGGCACGCTCGTGCTGCGGCTTCCGCCCGAGGGCGAGATCCCGAGCGCGCGGGACGAGGAGCTGATCGTCGCGCCGCACACCGCGACGGACGTCGCGCACCGGTTCTGGGCGCGCTTCGAGCGCGTGCTCGCGACGACGACCGCGCGCGACGACGAGGCGACGATCGGCGTGGCGCCGCACGAGGTGAGCGGCGATGCCGAGCAACGTCGCGTGATCGACGTGCTCGGGGCGGCGTTCGCCGGCGGCGCGCCGGCGCTCGCGGTGCTGCTCGCGGATCGAGGGCGCGGGAAGTCGAGCGCGCTCGGCCTCGCGATCCGCGACGCGATCGCGCGATCTCCGGCGCAGCGTGTCGCGGTGAGCGCGGCGAGCCGCGATGCGACTGCGGAGATCTTCCGGTTCGCGCTCGGTGCGCCCGATGCCGTGCGCGAAGGCGCGGTCCGCTTCGTGACCCCGCGCGCGCTCGCGCACGACGGCGAGCCGTTCGACGTGATCGTCGTCGACGAGGCGGCGCAGCTCCCCGTGCCGCTGCTGCAGCGGATCACCCGCGCGCACCCGCACGCGCGCATCGCGTTCTCGAGCACGTGCCGCGGCTACGAAGGCACCGGGCGCGGGTTCGTGCTGCGCTTCCTCGAGTGGGCGCGCAGCGAGCCGCGACCGATGGTGGAGCTCGATCTCGTGCGCCCGATCCGGTGGGGCGAGGACGACCCGCTCGAGCGCTTCGTCGAGCACGCCCTCGCGCTCGATGCCGAGCCTGCCGCCATCGACGAGATCGACGAGCACGCGCTGGAGCACGCGGTCGTCGATCGCGCACGGCTCGCGCGCGACGAGGTGCTGCTCGGAGAGCTGTTCGGGCTGCTCGTGCACGCGCACTACCGCACCACGCCGGGCGATCTGCATCGCATGCTCGATGCACCGAACCTCGCGGTGCACGCGCTGCTGCATCGAGGCCACGTCGTCGCGGCGAGCGTGATCGCGCACGAGGGCGCCCTCGCGCCGGAGCTCTGCGATCGCCTCGCGCGCGGCCGCGGGCGCATCCGAGGGCACGCCCTTCCCGACACGCTGATCTCGCACGCCGGGTTCGCCGAGGCGGGCGCGCTGCGGATGGTGCGCAGCGTGCGCATCGCGGTCCATCCGTCGCTGCGCCGGCGCGGCCTCGCGCGCCGGCTCGTCGAGCACGTGCACGCGACGTACTCGCCGGATCTCTTCGGCACGATGTTCGGCGCGACGCCGGAGCTCCTTCGGTTCCGACGCGAGCTCGGCTACGAGCTCGTGCGCGTCGGAGCCTCGCGCGGGAGCCGCACCGGCGAGCCGGCCGCGGTGATGGTGCGCCCCGCATCGGACCGCGGCGCGGCGCTCGTCGCGTCGATGCGCATCGAGCTCGCGCGCAACCTGCCGCGACAGCTCGCGCTGCTCGACGCCGATGGCGAGGTGGGCCTCGAGCCCGAGCTCGAACGCGCGCTGCGCGCAGACCTGCCCACGCCTCCGCCGCTCGACGAGGACGCGCGACGCGCGATCGTGGCGCGCTACGTCGCGGGGCCGCAGCCGTTCGACGCCGTCGCGCTCGCGGTCACGAGCTACGTCGAGGACCACGCGGACGCGATTCGTGCGCTCGACGCACGAATGCGCGCTCTGGTCGAGTCACGCGTGCGATCTGCGCACGGATGGGAGCGGGTCGCCGCCGACGCGGGGTATCCGACCGTCGCGGCCGCGATGCGCGCGTTGCGCCCCGCGATCCGCGCGCTCTTCGATCACGTCGAGCGCTCATGACGCGAGGCCGAGCGCGTGCATGCTCCAGCCGAGCGCAGCGCCGCCGAGCACGAGCCACGTCGAGCTCGGCTTCCACTTCACGAGCACGACCGCGCTGAGCAGGCCGATCGCGAGCGTCGGCACGTCGACGATCGTCGCGCGCGCGAGCTGCGCGGTGACGACGACCATCAGCGCGAGCGACGCGACGTTCACGCCGTCGAGGAACGCGGACGCGACGCGCGAGCTGCGGATGCGCGGCACCAGCGGACCGCTCATCGCCACGAACGTGAACGCAGGCAGGAAGATCCCCGCGGTCGCGACGAGCGCGCCGGCGTGGCCCGCGAGCACGTAGCCGATGAACGTCGCGGTGGTGAACACCGGGCCCGGTGTGACCTGACCGACCGCGACCGCGTCCACGAGCTGCGCCTCGGTGAGCCAGCCGAGATCCTCGACGAGGTCCGCGCGGAGGAACGCGAGGAGCACGTAGCCGCTCCCGAAGAGCACCGATCCGATCTTGCAGAACACCCAGAAGATCGCGGGCAGCGTGATCCCGCTCGCGCCGGCGGCGACCGCACCGCCGAACGGCCACCACCACATCGGCGCGGCGGGCGGCGCGTCGGTGCGCGCAGAGGGTGACGCGTCGCGCTGCGAGAGCGTCGCGAGCACACCGATGACGAAGAGGACCGCGAGCTCGTGCACGCCGATCGCGACGAGCGCCACCGCGAGCGCCGCGAGCAACCGCAGCACCCGAGTGCGTGCCGCCTTCGGCGCGAGCCCCGCGATCGCCTGCACCACGATGCCGAGGACGACGGGGGCGACGCCATACAGGATCCACCCGACCTGGGGCAGCGCCGCGTACTCGACGTACGCCCAGCCGCACGCCGCGGTGATCAACATCGCGGGCACGATGAAGCACACCCCCGCGACGACGAGCCCCGCGCCGCGACGGCGCTCCCATCCGACGTGGATCGCGAGCTCGGTCGACGTCGGCCCGGGGATCAGGTTCGCGGCGCCGAGCAGGTCGAGGAAGCGCTCCTCGCTCAGCCACTTGCGGCGCACGACGACCTCGTCGTGGATCATCGCGATGTGCGCGGCGGGGCCGCCGAACGCGGTCGCGCCGAGGCGCAGGAACAAGAGCGCCAATTCGCGCAGCGACGTCCGCGAGCCCTCGATGTCCATCGCCGCGCGTATACGTCGCGCGTCGCTGCGCCGCAAAGGATCGTGGCGGCAGATTTCCAATCTCGCCGCGTCGCCGCCGCGATCCGCGTCGGGACTACCCCCGATATCCTGATCACCCGTGCCCGCCAATACTGGCGATGACTGCAACGCAGCCGCGCTGCTCGCCGAGGCGGGCAGAGCGCGCGGAGGGGGCACGGGTGATCGATGACCGACGCGGGGCCGACCACGATCTCGACCGAACGAGCCGTCCTCGGCGAGCTCGGCCGATATCGTCTCTGCGCCGAGCTCGCCGCGGGCGGAATGGCGACTGTGTTCCTGTCGAGCACGATCTCGAGCGCGGGATTCAGCAAAGTGGTCGCGCTGAAGCGCATCCACGAGCACCTCGCGCGCGACGCGCGATTCGTGGACATGTTCCTCGACGAGGCGCGCGTCGCGTCGCGCATCACGCACCCCAACGTATGCTCCGTGTTCGATTTCGGAGCAGTCGAGAGCACGTACTTCATCGCGATGGAGTACTTGATGGGCGAGACGTTCTCGTCCATCCAGCGCTCTCTGCGCGAGCGCGGGCGCACCGAGTGGACTGCGCACCTCGCCGAGATCTTCGCGCAAGCAGCAGAGGGACTGCACGCCGCGCACGAGCTGCGCGGTGACGACGGCGCGCTGCTCGACGTGGTGCATCGCGACGTCTCTCCGCAGAATCTGTTCCTCACCTACGACGGATGCGTCAAAGTCGTCGACTTCGGTGTCGCGCGCTGTACCGGGCGCATCCAACAGACCGAGCCCGGCACGATCAAGGGCAAGCTCGCGTACATCGCGCCCGAGCAGATGCGCTGTCAGGAGGTCGACCGGCGGAGCGATCTCTGGTCCCTCGGAGTGACGCTCTGGGAGATGCTCGTCGGACGGCAGCTGTTCAAGCGTGGGAGTGACATCGAGACGCTCCAGGCGGTGCTGAGCGCCGAGATCCCCGCTCCGTCGTCGCTCAACCCGACGGTGCCTCCGGCGCTCGACACGATCGTCCTCCGAGCGCTCTCGCGCGACGTGAGCGTGCGATGGCAGACGGCGCGGGACATGAGCCGTGCGCTGCGAGAGTTCAATCGCGCGGAGCGCGCCAGTCTGGGACAAGTGGAGCTCGAGGAGTGGATGCTCGAGCTCTTCCCGCTGCAATACCGCGAGAAGCGCGCGCTCGTCCAGGCCGCGCGTGAGCGCTCCGATCCGACCGAGCGGATCCCGGTCGGCGAAGCGATCGACTCGGGAGAGATGCCCGCGCCGTCGTCGGGAGCTCCTCCGACTCCGATGCACGAGCGGATCTCCTCGACTCCGACACACGCGACTTCGATGCCGCCCGACGCGCCCGGCGCGCCTCACGCGTTCTGGGCCGGTGTCGGGTTCGCGATGACGCTCGCGGTGATGCTCGGCGGGTGGATCCTCGCGCTCACCACGCCGGTGCCGAGCATCCAGGACGCGCTGCCCGGCGCGCTCGCGTCCAGCGCGATCCGCGTGTCGATTCCGAGCGTTCCGCCCGCGATGCCGCCGTTGCCGGTGGTGCCGGCGACGCCGTCGGAGGGCGACGACGAGGCGACGCTCGCGACCACCACGCGCGCGCGGGCCCCGTCCGCTCGCACATCCCGCCGCAGCGCGGCGCGCACGACGTTCGACGAGCCGGGCGCGAGCGACTCGGCGGAGCACGAAGCGTCGGAGCCCGATGGCACGATCGTCGAGGCGCCCGCCCCGGCGCGGGCCGAGGTCCCGCCGCCCGCGCAGCCGGAGGAGCCGACTGCGCGATCGGTGCTCCCGTCCACCATCGCACCTCCGTCTCTCGATGCGCGGGTGTCGATCGACGCGTTGCGGACCGGAGGATCGATCCCGACGAGCGCAGTCCGTCAGGCGATCGAGCGGCTCGAGGACGAGTACGAGCGCTGCTATCGGAGCGCGGCACAGCGCGCACAGCGAGACGGCACTGGCACCGTCGAGGTCGGGCTCGTGGTCGACGAGATGGGCATCCCGCAGCACGTGAGCGCCAGTGGCGGCTCGCTGCCGGGCCTCTCGGAGTGCGTGCAGGACGTCACGTCCCGACTCCGCCCTCGACTGCGCCCCGACACCGGCACTGCCGACGTGTCCTACGGAGTCCGCTACACCGCGCGCGTCGGGGCTCGGTGAGCGGATGGCGCGACTCCGTGGGTCCCGCCGCGCAGCGCGCGTGTCGCCGGCGCTCGTGCTCGTCGTGGTCGCGAGCGGGTGCCTCGAGCCGCTGGTCGACGACGCCGCGACGTGGAGAGCGGTTCGTGTCGGTGCGCGGGATCGCGGATGCCGTGGAGCTCGGGCTCGTCGACGAGCCGACACCCACGCAGCGCTGGTTCAGCGCGCCGGCCACGCTGCCCGAGGTCTCGGCGGATCGCGGAGTGCGCCGCGCGCCGCGCCCGACCGAGCGCGTGTACTACCGCGGCCTCTGGGTCGCTGCGCTCGCGCCCACGGGACGGCGCGACGTGCTCACGTTCGCGCGCAGTCGGATCGTGAGCGAGGCACAGGTCTACCTGCTCGCCCGACGCGGAGACGAGGAGTACGAAGAAGTCGTCTTCGCGGAGGGCCGACGCGCCGGGATGGCGCAGTCCGACGCGTACACGCCGCTCGCGTGTCGTGAAGATCACGATGGGCGAGACCTTCGAGCCCGGCAGCGTGCGCGACGCGGACGAGCTCGTGATGCGCGCGCCCTCGGGCCCGGTCGCGGTGCACCCGGACGTCATCGCGATCGAGGTCACGAACGACCTGCGCAATTACGAGATCGAGTGGGAGGACCCGAGTTGAGCGGGCGAGTCGTCGGCCTCTCGGTCGCGGGCCTGCTCGCGCTGGGAGGATGTCTCGATCCGATCGCGCCCGATGTCGGCGGGCCGATCGTCGGACGCTGCGACCCGGCGGACTCCGATCCCGATCGCGCCGTCTCGTTCCACGTCGACGTGCTCCCGCTGCTCGCGCGCGCTCCGCGCGAAGGAGGCTGCACGTGCCACGATCAGAGTCGCAACGGTGTCGGATATCAGCTCTCGGCGCTGGACCTCACCAACTACGACGGTCTGATGCGCGGCGGGCGCAGCTCCGGGCGGGACCCCCGCTGACGATCCGGGCCGAGTACCTGCTGCGCCGCACCGAATTCGCCGTGGGCGACGATCCCGCGAGCCGCTTCGCCTGCGGGCCCGGCGAGAACGGCCGGTTCGACGACTTCTTCTTGAAGGACGGGTGGTACGTGGACCTCGAGCTACGACTGCATCCGGCGGTCGAGCTGATCGGGCGCTTCGATGGACTGCGTGGCATCGGGAACGTCGCGGCGACTTCGCCGCTGCGCTCCGAGAGCATGATCCTCCGCTATACCGCGGGGCTCAATTTCATCCCCGACAGAGCGTTTCGCATCAAGCTCTTCTCGCAGCTCTACGACTTCAGCGATTTCCCGGACGAAGTCACGATCCAGGCGGCGGTCGCCGCGAACTTCTGACGCCGTGTCCTCGCGCTGTCGGGAGATCCCCCCGTTCCTGGGCAGACTGGCGCTCCGTACCTTTCGAGCATGGGAGTCGATGCGTGCCAATCGGGACGCGACTCCTGCACTCGAGAGGGAGACCGAGAGATGCACTGGAATCGCGTTTTCACGTGGACTGCCGTCGCCGGCGCGCTCGTGTGGGGTGGATGCAGCGGAGGGACGACGCCGGGATCCGGGGCTCCCGCTCTCGAGGGAGCGACGGAGTCGACGCAGGGCCCAGGCAACGTGGTGCTGGTGCCGGGAGACGCGGGCGCGCAGCCCGTCGGCACGATCCCCGCGCCGGGCTCGGTCGTGATCGACGTGGAACGCGAGCTGATGATCACGGATCTCTCGGTCGTCGAGGACCCCGTGCGCACTGAGTGGAGCGCGCCCGAAGGCACGCCAGGCCGCGGCGTGTGGACCTTCGGGCACCTGGTGAGCGAGATGGCGGGCGACCTCCGGCCCGGCGAGCTCGTGATGCAGTGGCTGCGGGAATGGGAGGTCGAGCAGCAGTTCGGCGACTCCATCGCTCCGGCGCGCCCGCCGGTCCGGACGCTGATCATCGATCCGTGGCTGGCGCGGAGCGGATGCGCCGCCGGCGCGACGACGTGCAATCTCGATCTCACGACTGCGCCGTTCCGACTGCTCGCCATCGTGAATCGGCTCGATCTGCGCGACGCCGAGCTCTCGGGCCCTGGCGGGAGCGAGGACGCGCACACCCGGCACGCGGGAGAAGGACGCTTCGTGTTCGGCGTGCTCGGCCCGGCGGGAGAGCGACTCCGCTTCACCGTCATCTTCGAGTACACGCAGGTCGCCGACACTGCCGCGGAAGTGCAGCAGTGGGCCCAGCGCTGGCACGCGCTCGGCGCGCTTCCGTTCGGCCCCGACTACAACGCTGCGCTCGAGCAGGTGACGCATCGCTTCGCGGGCGCGAACATGGCGCCCGACCGCCCGAACGGCAGCGCGATCGCCCAGGTGCGCACGAACGAGATCGCGATCACGCCGATCTGGGAGCTGCGCGAATTCCTGCTCTCGGAGTCGGGTCTGCGGCTCGCACCGATCCAGCAGACGCCGGACTTCTCCGAGAACGGGACGAACAAGCTGCGCAATCGGATCCGCAGCCACGCGGCGGCGATCCTCGATGGGTCCTATCGAGTCCCGCCGGGACAGCTGGGCGCGATCGGCCCGACTCCCACGAGTCGGTTCTTCTGGGACGCGCCCGGGCTGACGGATCACGCCGCCGCGCGACACCAGTTCTCGCTGACGACCTGCAGCGGCTGCCACGCGGGGGAGACCGCGACGCGCTTCCTGCACGTCGGCACGCGCGAGGCCGGCGTCGAAGCGGTGCTGTCGGGCTTCCTCGTCGGCGCGCAGGTGGCGGATCCCGTGACCGGCGAAGTGCGCGCGTTCGCCGATCTCGATCGTCGTGCCGCGGACATGGTCGACGTGCTGACGGCGACGCTCGACACCGTCCCGCCGCGGGGCCGCGGGATGAGCGGCGCGCGTCCGCACTGAGGCTGGCAGGCGCACCCGTCAATCCACGCACGCCGCGAATTTCGGCTCGTTTCGGGCGAGCGCGCGAGACGCCTCGGCTAGCACCGCCTCGATGGAGGTGCGTGTGGAGAGGCTGTCCCTGGCGACGAGGAGATGGACGATGGGCGCGCTCGCGCTCGCGCTCGCGCTCGCGCTCGCGGCGTGTGGTGGAGACGAGGTCGCGGCGCTGCCGGACGCGAGCGTCGCGATGAGCGACTCCGGCGTGATGGAGGATGCGAGCGTCACGAGCGAGGCCATCGCGTGGGCGTCGTGCACGCTGCAGGACGCGCCCGGCGTGACTGCGGAGTGCGCGCGCGTGCGCGTGCCGCTCGACTGGTCGGCGCCGGAGGGCGAGCACATCGAGCTCTTCGTCGAGCGCGTCGTGGCCGCCGAGCCATCGGGCCGCGCGATGTGGGTGCTCATGGGCGGTCCCGGCCAGTCGGGACAGGACTTCGAGGGTCTGGCGGCCGCGATCGCAGCGCGAGATCCCGGGCTCGACATCTACTTCCCCGATCATCGCGGCACCGGTGACTCGACGCGGCTCGTGTGCACGAACGAAGAGGCGCCGTTCTCGCCCGGAGGCGCGCACATCGTGCCGGAGGAGTGGCCCGCGTGCCGCGACGCGATGCTCGCGCGATGGGGCGCCGAGCGCCTCGCGCACTTCTCGACGACGAGCGCCGCGCACGACGTGCAGCACCTGATCGACCTCGAGCACGACGAGGGCGATCAGGTCGTCGTGCTCGGGATCTCGTACGGCACCTATCTCGCGAATCGATACCTGCAGATCGCGCCGGATCAGGCCGACGGCGTCGTGCTCGACTCGATGTGCGCGCCCGACGACTGCTTCCTGTCCGAGCAGGATCTCTGGGAGGACGAGGCCGGGCGCGCGATCCTCGCGCGATGCACGGAGCACGAGGCGTGTCGCGCGCACCTCGGCGACGATCCGGTCGCGGCGCTCGCGACGCTGCACGAGCGCGTC
Organism: Sandaracinus amylolyticus; assembly: GCF_000737325.1. Taxonomy (NCBI): domain Bacteria; kingdom Pseudomonadati; phylum Myxococcota; order Polyangiales; family Sandaracinaceae; genus Sandaracinus; species Sandaracinus amylolyticus. The sequence goes on along the minus strand of NZ_CP011125.1, from coordinate 1,570,075 downwards.
GCCGCGGGTCACTGTCCGATGCTCGGTGACCCCGCCGTCGACGTGGAGCTGCTGCGCACCGCGCTCGGACAGATGATGTTCGGGTACGGCACGCGTCAGCTCGTGCCCGCGTTGATCCATCGGATGGCTCGATGCGACGACGCGGATCGCACGGTGATCCAGCACCTCTATCAGCTGTTCTTCGGACCGATCTTCGCGTCTGGCGCGAGCTTCCAGCCAGGCACGATGGGCGCACCGCCGATCGGCGGAGGGGGCGGCGGGGGACCGCGAAAGTACTCGTTCCCGCTCGCGGTCAACATCGTCGCCGGCGAGATGTGGGAGCCGAGCGATCCCTCGCGCGAGGAGCTGCAGTCGCGCTGGGAAGGAACGCTGATGTGCCGCGGAGTCTCGCGCTCGATCGGGTGGGAGATCGACGGCTGGCCGCGTTACTCGGATGCGCTCGCCGGGCAGTACGGAGAGACGTCGATTCCCGTGTTCGGGATGAACGCCGATCTCGACACCGCGACGCCCGCTCGCTACGCGCGCGCCTGGGGCGATCGGCTCGAGGGCGCGCACCAGCGCTACGTCGAGATCCCGAACGCTGCGCACTCGGTGATCGCGCAGGGCGTCCTCACCGACGATCACACCACGACGTGCGGGCGCGAGCTGCTCCTGCAGTTCGTTCGCGATCCCGAGGCCGAGCTCGACACGAGCTGTCTCGCGCAGACGCTTCCGCTTCGCTTCCACGGCTCGGATCCGTTCGTCGAGGCGCACTTCGGCACGACGAATCTCTGGGGCGATCCCTGAGCGCTCACCGCACTGCGTCGGGCGCGACGACGACGACGGCGGGATCGAGCGCGTACCCGCCGTCGCGGCGCGCGAGCACCGACGCGAGGCCGAGCCGTCGCAGCGTCGCGATCGCGGTGTAGACGCGCTCGGCGCCGCTCTCGGGGCTCATCTTCTCGCCGGGCCAGCCGATCGCGATGAGCGCCGCGGCGCTGGCCGTGCCGCCGCGCGCATGCTCGGCGGCGAGGTGCACGAGGATCCGGCGCAGGCTCGCCCGTCGCGCGAGATCGACGCGCGCGCCGCCATCGAGCACGAACGACGAGGCGTCCTCGTCGATCGTGAGCTCGACGCGGCGCGCCTCGCGCACGTCGTCCCCGAGCGCAGCGAGGAGCGCCTCGATCTCGGGGACCGTGGCGCCGGCGCGAAGCCGACGGGCCAGCGCGAGCGCCTCGTCCGCCTCGGCCCGCGCGCGCGCTCGCTCGCCACGGGCGGCATGCCGCTCCGCGCGTGCGAGGTGCGCCTCGAGCAAGAGGCCGCGATCGCCGAGCTGCTCGGCGTCGGCCGTCGCGCCCGCGATCGCGCGCTCGGCCTCGTCCAGCGCGCCGGTGCGGATGTCGACGCGCGCGGCGCGCATCGCGAGCTTCGCCGTCATCATGCGATCGCCCTGCGCCGCGAACGCGGCGATCCCTTGTGCGCTCCGAGCACGTGAGAGATCGAGCTCACCGAGCACCTCGTGCACGATCGCGAGGTTCGCGAGGCAGAGCGCTTCGATGCGGCGCATGCGCAGCTCGCGCGCCGCGGCCAGCGTCGAGAGATACAGCGCGCGGCCGGCCACGAAGTCGTTCGCGACGACGAGCGCGGAGGCGAGGTTGTGCATCGCGCGCACCTCGGCCTCGGCGTCGGCCAGCGCGCGGCTCTCCTCGATCGCGCGCTCCGCGAGGGCGCGCGCCGCGCCGGGATCGCCCATCTCGCGCGCGATCGCCGACGCGACGTTCGACACGGCGAGCGCCCCACGGCGATCACCGCCGGCGCGCGCGCGCTGCATCGCATCGGCGCACGCGGCGCGCGCCTCGGGGAGCCGACCGCGCAGGAAGAGCGCCCGCGCTCGAACGCGCGCGAGGTCGATCGCGAGCGCGAGCTCCCCCGCGCGATCCGCGGCCTCGATCGCCGCGTCGACGAGCGCGGCGTGGCGCGCTTCGGGCGCGCGCGAGAGCCACCACGCCTCGAGGCCGAGCGCGATGCGGGCCGCGATCTCCGGGGCACCATCGCGGCAGCGCTCGAACGCGAGCACGAGGTCGCGCTCGTGCGCGGCGAGCGCGCGCAGCGCGGCAGCGGGCTCTCCTTCGTGCAGATCGTGCGCCCATCGCGGTGCCTCGCGCGCGAGCCACGACGCGAGCCGCGCTTCGTTCGACGCCGCCTCGTCCCGCGCGGTGCGCGCGCGCACCCGCGTGCGGATCTCGTCGTGCAGTCGATGCCATCCGGGCGCACCGTCTGCTGCGCGCTGGATCAGCGCACGATCGCGCAGCGCCGCGATCGACGCCGGTCCATCGAGCAGCGCGTCCGCAGCGTCGTGCGCGAACCGCCCTTCCAGCGCGGCGAAGGCCCTCAGCGCGACGGCGAGCCGCGGCGCGAGCGCGTCGAGCGCGCCCTCGATCGCGGCGCCGACCGCGCCCGCGTCGCGGTGCGCTGCGATGCGCTGCGCGACGAGCATCGGGTCTTCGTCGACGAGGCGCGCCGCCGCGAGCTCGAGCGCGAGCGGCATGGCCTCGGTCGCGCGTGCGATCGCGCGCAGCGACGCCTCGTCGTGGGAGCCCGGGGCGCGCGCTCGCAGCAGCGCGATCGCATCGTCCTCGTCGAGCCCGCCGATCGCGATCACGTGCTCGTCGCGGATCCCGAGGCGCACGCGCGACGTGACGACCCACGTCGCGTCCGGCGCACCCTCGAGCAGCACGGGCAGCACCGCTGCGAGCGCGTCGACGACGCCCTCCGCACGGTCGACGAGCACGTCGACGATGCCGCGCGCATCGAGCGCCGCCGCGACCTCGCCCGCGCCGATCGCGACACTGCGCAGCCCGAGCGCTTCCGCGATCGCAGCGAGCGGATCGCGACGGCTCTCGAGCTCGACGACGACCGCGCGCGAGCGGGCGAGGTGCGCCTCGGCGAGCGTGGTCTTGCCTGCGCCGCCCGGCCCGACGAGCGTGACCACACGCGCGCCCGCAGCGAGCGCGTCCTGCATCGCGATCCGCTCGTTGCGCCGGCCGAGCACCGCTCCGTGTGTACCACGCGCGCTTGACGCGACGTCGTGCGTCTCCGAGGATCTCGGCGCCCGGCGCGCGAAGGACGCCGATGATCGATCGCGAGGGATGGAAGCGGCTGGGTCAGTGGGTCGCGCTGGGCGCGCTCGTGGGCGTCGCGTGCGGCGCAGCGTCCGCGCTCTTCCTCTGGCTGCTCGATCTCGCGACCGACTTCCGAACCGAGCACGAGATCATCGTCTTCACGCTGCCGCTCGCGGGTCTGGTGATCGGTGCGATCTACGAGCGATGGGGCGCCCCGATCGAAGGCGGCAACAACCTCGTGATCGACACGATCCACGACGAAGGCCCGCAGCTCCCGCTGCGCATGGCGCCGATGGTGCTCGTCGGGACCGTGCTCACGCACCTCTTCGGTGGCAGCGCCGGGCGCGAGGGCACCGCGGTGCAGATGGGCGCGAGCCTCGCCGACGCGATCGCGTTCCGCCTCGGCGTCGACGGTCCGGTGCGGCGCCAGCTCCTCGCAGCCGGTGTCGCCGGCGGGTTCGGCAGCGTGTTCGGCACGCCGATCGCCGGGTGCGTCTTCGGGCTCGAATTCATCGTGCTCGGGCGCCTCCAGCACGACGCGCTGGTGCCGGCGCTCGTCGCGTCGATCGTCGGCGATCTCGTCACGCGCGCGCTGGGGATCGCGCACACGCCCTACCCGACCATCGCACCGCTGGCGCTCACGCCGCTGCTGCTCGCGCAGTGGGCGCTCTTCGCGATTGCGATGGCGGCGACGACGACCGCGTTCATCGAGCTCACGCACCGGATCAAGACGACGCTGAAGGCGCGCGTCACGCGCCTGCCGTTCCGGATGTTCCTCGGCGGCGCGGCGGTCGTCGCGCTGTGGCAGCTGATGGGCACGAGCGAGTACCTCGGGCTCGGCGTGCCGACCATCGTGCGCGCGTTCTCCGATCCGTCGCTCCCGGTCTACGCCTTCGCGGCGAAGCTGCTCTTCACCGCGATCACGATCGGCGCGGGCTTCCTCGGCGGCGAGGTCACGCCGCTCTTCTTCGTCGGCGCCGCGCTGGGCAGCGTGCTCGCGCGCGCGATGGGCCTGCCGATCGACATGGGCGCGGGCGTCGGGCTCGCGGTGGTGTTCGCGGCCGCGTCGAACGCGCCGCTCGCGCTCTCGATCATGGCGGTCGAGCTGCTCGGCGCGAGCGTGCTGCCGCACGTCGTGATCGTCGCCGTGATCGCGTACCTGCTCACCGGGCATCGCGGGATCTATCCGTCGCAGCGCCTCACGCGCCCGAAGTGGGGCGGCGCGCCGTGGCCGGCGATGCGCACGCTGCGGGATCACCGCGACGAGCGACCTTGATCGCACGGCGTGCGCGTGATGGATTCACGCGATGGACGTGCTGAGCCCCGACGCGCGCGAGCGCTATCACCGCGACGGCTTCCTGGTGCTCGAGGGGTTCGTCGATCCCGCCCGCTGCGACGCGCTGCGCGCCCACGCCGATCGCCTCGTCGCGGCGTTCGATCCCGACGCGCACCGCTCCGTGTTCACGACGAACGAGCAGACGCGGCACAGCGACGACCACTTCCTCGACTCGGCGGGCGAGATCCGGTTCTTCTTCGAGGAGGACGCGTTCGACGAGACCGGCGCGCTGCGGCAGCCGAAGGAGCGCTCGATCAACAAGATCGGGCACGCCCTGCACGATCTGGATCCGGAGATCGACGCGTTCTCGCGCGATCCGAAGATCGAGACGCTCGTCGCGGAGCTCGGCCTCGCGGCGCCGCTGCTGATGCAGTCGATGTACATCTTCAAGCAGCCGTTCATCGGCGGCGAGGTGCGCTGTCATCAGGACTCGACGTTCCTCCACACCGAGCCCGAGGCGATGCTCGGGCTCTGGTTCGCGCTGGAGGACGCGCACCGCGGCAACGGGTGCCTCTGGGCGATCCCCGGCGGACATCGCGCGGGGCTCAAGTCGCGCTTCGTTCGCGAAGGGCGCTCGACGCGCTTCGAGGTCTACGACGAGACGCCGTGGGACGAGTCGCGGCTCGTGCCGCTCGAGGTCGAGAAGGGCGCGGTGATCGTGCTCGACGGGCTCGTCCCGCACATGAGCCACGCGAACCGATCGCCCGCGTCGCGCCACGCGTACACGCTCCACGTCGTCTCGGGCGAGAGCGCGTATCCGTCGACGAATTGGCTGCAGCGACCCACGCCCGCGCGCGGGTTCTGAGCCCCAGCCGGAGTGCTCGTCCGATCGGTCGCGCACGGAAGGCCGAGCGAAGCGTCGGTTGAGTGAGCGCGAGCCGGGCTTCTGTTCAGTGCGCGCCCAGCCGGAGTGCTCGCCCCGGAGGGCCCGGACGGGAGCGCGCGAAGCGCGCGGACGAAAGGGGACCGGAGCGGCGAGCCGAGTTTCGTTCACCAGCCGGAGTGCTCGCCCCGGAGGACCCGGACGGGAGCGCGAGCCGAGCTTCTGTTCAGTGCGCGCCGTGCGGCTGCGCGGCGCCCGTGAGCGCGGTCCACTGCGCCTCGTCGACGATCTGCTGCCGATACGCCGCGTGACAGCCCGTGCACGACGCGAGCGTGGTCGCGAGCGCGCGCGTCGTCGCCGCGCGATCTCCGCTGCGCGCGGCGAGCGCGATCGCGTCGGCCTGGCGATGCATCTCGAGCGCGCGCTCGGTGAAGCCGGGCGCGCCCGCGCCCATGTGCGTACACATCGCGGTCATCGAGTCGCTCGTGCCGAGGCGCGACGCGGCGCTCGCAGCGGCCTCGAGATCGTCGCGCCCGAGCGCGTCGGTGACCTCCTGCACGACGAGCAGGTGATCGCGCATCTGCGCGCGCTGGTGCGCCGCCATCCGCGGCAGCAGCGGCACCGGCGTGCGCGGATCGAGCGCGGCGAGCTCGGCCGAGGGATCGGGGCGAGGAGCCGGTGGCGGCTCGGCCGCGCTGGAGCAGCCGAGCACGAACACCGCGAGCACGAGCCGCGCGCGCGTCATCCTTCACCTCCCGGCGGCACCGCCGCCATCGCCTCGGCGAGGATCTCGATGGCGCCGAGCACCCGCGCGCGCTCGCGCCGCGGGATGGCCGCGACCAGCCGCGCGTGACGCTCGAGGCTCGCGCGCTCCACCGTGCGCGCGGCGCGCGCGCCCTTCGCGGTGAGCGCGAGCCGCACGAAGCGCGCGTTCTCCGCGTCGCGCGCGGCCTCGAGGTGGCCGGCGTCGGTCATCCGCTGCACGAGGCGCGTCGCGCTGCTCTTGTCGAGTCCCAGCGCGCCGGCGAGATCGCGCGGCGCGAGCGATCGCTCGGGCGCCGACGCGAGCAGCATCAGCGCGTGCGCGTGGGACGGCGAGAGGTCGAGGCCGCACGCCGTCCGGTCGGGCTCGAGCGCGCCGCTGAGGCGCACGACGCGCTGCAGCGAGGCACGGAGGCGCAGCGCGTCGCGCTCGCCGGTGGGCACCGTGGTCGTCGAGGTGGTCACGCCGCGAGCATGCGCGGCCAGAGTTGCAGACGCAACCGTGAGAGTTGCGCACGCAACTCCGAGGGTTGCGCGCGCAACTCCGGACGGGCAGCGGCTCGGAACGTGCGGTGGACGCGGTCCGCGGCCATGTACCGGGGCAGGAGGCCTCGACACCCTTGCCCTGGACCCTCGAGATCGCGATCGTGCTCGCCCTGATCCTCGCGAACGGGCTGTTCTCCGGCGCGGAGATCGCCATCATCTCGGTGCGCTCGACGCGCCTCGAGGAGCTCGCGACGGAGAGCCGCGCCGGGGCGTTCCTCGCGCGGCTCCGGCGCGATCCCGAGCGTTTCCTCGCGACGGTCCAGATCGGGATCACGGTGGTGGGCTCGACCGCGGCGGCGTTCGGCGGAGCGACGATCGCGGACCGGCTCGCGAGCGCGCTCGAGCCCTTCGGGCTCTCGCACCAGACCGGAGAGCGCATCGCGCTCACGATCGTAGTCGTGGTCGTCTCGTACCTCTCGCTGGTGCTCGGCGAGCTCGTGCCGAAGTCGCTCGCGCTGAAGTGGTCGGAGCGCTACGCGCTCGTCGCGGCGCGCCCGCTCTTCGCGCTGGGCCGGCTGAGCGCGCCGTTCGTGTGGCTGCTGACCGCGAGCTCGAACCTCATCCTGCGCGTGTTCGGCGATCGCACGAGCTTCACCGAGTCGCAGATCTCGCGCGACGAGGTGCTCGCCGTGATCGACCAGGCTGCGGGCGCCGGCGAGGTCTCGCAGCGCGCCGGGGACATGGCCGCGCGCGCGATCTCGCTCGACGATCTGCACGTCGGCTCGGTGATGATCCCGCGCGCGGCGATCGTGGCGATCGACGCGAGCGCGACGACCGACGAGCTCGCCGCGACGCTCGACGCGACCGACGAAGAGCGCTTCCCGGTGCGGCGTGGAGGCGAGGACATCGTCGGGTACGTGCGCTCGCGCGACGTGGCGCGCCTCATCGCGGGGCGCGTCCAGGGCGGGGTCGAGGCGATCCTCCGGCCGGTGCACGCCGTGCCCGAGACCGCGCTCGCGCTCGACGTGCTCGATCAGCTGCAGTCGCGACGCATCCCGATCGCGGTGGTGGTCGACGAGTCGGGCGGCGTCGAGGGGTTCCTCGACATCGACGATCTCGCGGAGGAGGTCGTGGGCTCGCTGCTCGTCGGCGGCGCGCACGAGGACGCGGGGTTCCTGCGCGACGAGGACGGCTCGTACGTGCTGCCGGCGACGACGCGCGTGCACGTGGTGAATCGACGCCTCGATCTCGAGCTGCCGACGAGCCCGCGGTGGGCGACGCTCGGCGGGCTCGTGCTCGCGCGCCTCGGCGCCGTGCCGAGCGTGGGCGCGCGCGTCGTGATGGAGGACGCGACGGTCCTCGAGGTCGTGGACGCGAGCGCGCGTCGCGTGCAGCGAGTGCGGATCCGCAAGCCCGAAGCGAGCGACGAGGCGCCCTCGACGACGCCGGTCCCGACGACGTGATCGTCGCTCGTCGGCGATTGACCGCTCCCGGCGCGACAGGCACGTTCGCGCGCGTGCGCACGTCTCTTCTCGTCTCGGCTCCGCTCGTCCTCGTGCTGCTGATCGCGTGCGGCGAGCCAGCTCCTGCAGCTCCGGACGGCGGCTCGACACCCGACGGCGGCCAGGGCGACGCGACGACGACCCCGACCGCGTGCGACGGCGACGAGTCGTGCGACGACGATGCTTGGTGCAACGGCGTCGAGCGCTGCGCCCCGGGCGCGCCCGGCGCCGACGCGCGTGGCTGCGTCGCGGGCGACCCGCCGTGCGCCGCCGACGGCTGCGACGAGAGCGCCGAGCGCTGCGACGCGTGCGACGCGGACGGCGACGGCAGCGAGGCGATGGGCTGCGGCGGCGACGACTGCGACGACGACGACCGCGACCGCTTCCCGGGCAGCGTCGAGGTCTGCGACGCGGAGGCGCACGACGAGGACTGCCGCCAGGACACGTTCGGCGAGCTCGATCGCGATCGCGACGGCTACTTCGCCGCGACGTGCTGCAACGTGAGCGGCGAGGGCGTGCGCACCTGCGGCGACGACTGCGCGGACGACGATCCCGAGGTGCACCCCACCGAGGCCGAGATGTGCAATCGCCGCGACGACGACTGCGACGGAGCGGTCGACGAGCGCGCGTGCGAGGTGCCGGTCGCGGTCTCGTCGGACGCGGGGCACGCGTGCGCGGTGAGCGCGCTCGGGACGGTGTGGTGCTGGGGCCGCAATCAGTACGGTCAGCTCGGCGACGGCACGCAGACGGATCGAAGCGCGGCGGTGTCGGTCGCCGGCCTCACGGATGCGGTCGAGATCGATCTCGACGGCGTCGGCTACACGTGCGCGCGCACGACGAGCGGCGACGTGTACTGCTGGGGCGGCGACGACACGTGCGGCTTCACCGAGCCCGTCGAGGTGATGACGGGCACGAACGTCGTCGACATCGACGTGTTCTATTCCGAGTTGTGCGCGGTGCGCGCGGACGGCAGCACGGCGTGCGTGTCGCTCGACTACGACTGCGTGACGAGCCCGACGACGCGCTGCGGGACGCCGCCGCGCGACGCGGTGCAGGTCGCGGTCGGCGCGGACTTCTGCTGCTGGCGGCTGCGCAGCGGCGCGGTGCAGTGCGCGGGCGGGAACACGTGGGGCCAGCTCGGCGACGGGAGCACGACGAGGCGCGACGCCGCGACGCCGGTGGTCGGTCTGACCGACGCGATCGATCTCGACGCGGGCGCGGTCTCGGCATGCGCGGTGCGCACCGGCGGCACGGTCGTGTGCTGGGGCGACAACGAGTACGACCAGCTCGGCCGCGGCGCGGGCGCGCCGGCGATGAGCACGAGCCCGGCGCCGGTCACGGGCATCGCGAGCGGCGCGACGCAGGTGTCCGTGCGCTCGCAGGACGCGTGCGCGCTGGTCGGCGGCGCGGTGCGCTGCTGGGGCCGCGACCTCGGCGGGACGCCCGAGGTGATCGTCGACGCCGACGCGACGCAGATGTCCGCAGGCACCGGCGAGTCGTGCGCGGTCATCGACGACGGCGTGTACTGCTGGGGCGCAGGCGGCACGCCCAGGCGCGTCAGCGGCATCCCCTGACGACGCGGATCCACCCCGGAGGATGGTCGAGACGCAATCTTGGCGAAACGACCACCCGGGAGGATGGTCCGACCGGTAACGTTCCGGCCGAGACCACCCCGGAGGGTGGTGAGGTCCGTGAAGTTACGGATTCGACCACCCCGGAGGGTGGTGAGATCCGTAAGGTTACGGATCCGACCACCCCGGAGGGTGGTGAGGCCCGCGCAGTTACGGATCCGATAGCTTCGAGGGTCACCGGATCGAGAAGTCTTCTCGATTCGAGAGCATCGACGGTCACCCAATCGGTAGGAGCTCTCGAGCGAGAGCTTCGAGGGTCACCGGATCGACGAGCGCTCTCGATGTGGCGCGCCGAGCGTCGCTCAATCGAAAGAACTTCTCGATCGAGCGGTGAGCGGCTCCGCGGAGCGCTCACCGCGCGTTCTCGTCGATCCTTTCGCTTCACGCCACGCGCGTGCGCGCGGTGAGGCGTTCCACGAGCGCGTCGATGCCGGCGAGCGTCCGGAAGCTCTCGGGCACGATGTCCTCGTCGCGCACCTCGATGTCGAACGCCTGCTCGAGATAGCGGATCAGGTGCACGATCGAGAGCGAGTCGAGGATTCCCGCCTCGATGAGATCGTCGTTCGGTCCGATCGTGCCGCGCGCGCGACCGCGCGCGAGGTCGCTCAGCACGTAGCGCTCGATCCGCTCGCTGTTCTTCACTCCGCAGCCTCCTCTCGTGCCGCGACGCTCTCGAGGAGCGCACGGCGGTCGGTCTTGCCGCTCGACGTGAGCGGCAGCTCGGCGACGATGTCGATCGACTCGGGCAGCATGTAGCGAGGCAGTCGCTCGGCGCAGAACTGCTCGAGGTCGCCCGGCGAGGGCGCCGCGACGCCGTCCGCGAGCACCACGAACGCGCGGATCAGGTGTCCCACCAGCGCGTCGGGCACCGGCACCGCGGCCGCGTGCGAGACCGCCGGGTGCGAGCCGAGCGTGGTCTCGATCTCCCCGAGCTCGACGCGGTATCCGCGCGTCTTCACCAAGTGGTCGTTGCGACCGAGGAACTCGTAGGTGCCGCCCGCCTCGATGCGCACGCGATCGCCGGTGCGGTACGCGAGCTCGAGCACGCCCTGGTGCAGCGGGCTCGGCACGAACGCGCGCGCCGTCTTCTCCGCGTCGCCGAAGTAGCCGCGCGCGAGGCACGCGCCGCGCACCCAGAGCTCGCCGATCGCGCCCGGCGTGGTGACGTGCGCGCCGTCCTCGTCGATCACGAACGTGTCGACGTTCTCGATCGGACCGCCGATCGACACCGGCTTGTCGCGCGTGCGCGCGTCCTCGCGGTCGACCTCGTGGTACGTGCAGACGTTCGTCTCGGTCGGACCGTAGAGGTTGTAGAAGCGCGCCTTCGGCGCGTGATCGAGCCACGCCCGCAGGTACTTCGGCGCGAACACCTCGCCCGCGAAGAGCACCGCGCGCAGCGCGCCGAGATCGCGCTTCGAGAGCTCGCCGTGCTCCGACATCATCGAGAGCGCGGAGGGCACGAGGTACGTGACGCTGATGCGCTCGCGCTCGAGGAGCTCGGCGAAGCGCACGGGGAACGTCGACGTGCCCTCGGGCACGATCACGATCGTCGCGCCCGCCGCGACGCTCGAGAACACGTCGAACGTCGACAGATCGAAGTGCAGCGGCGCGTGGCTCGTGACGCGATCGGCGTGCGTGAGCTCGAAGCGACGCGCGGCCCACGACACGAAGCACGTGCTCGCGCGGTGGTCGATCGCGACGCCCTTCGGGACGCCCGTCGAGCCCGACGTGTAGAGGATGTACGCGAGGTCGGTGTCGACACCGACCAGCGCCGACGCGCGATCCGGATCCGCGATCGCCGCGTCCCATCCGACGAGGCGCGGACCGCCGCGCGCGGTGCGCTGCGCCGCGACGGGCGCGCTCTCGTCGACGACGACGATCGCCTCGATGCCGCGCAGGTGCCCGTTCGCGCCGAGCTCCTCGAGCCGCGCGCGCGACGTGACGAGCACGCGGATGCCCGCGTTCTCGATCGCGTACGCGACGCGCGCCGGCGGCGCGCCGGGGTCGAGCGGCACGTAGGCCGCGCCCGCGCGCAGCACGCCGAACACCGCAGCGAGCGTGCGCGTCGTCTTCTTGGTGTGGATCCCGACGCGATCCCCGCGCTTCACCCCGAGCGCGCGGAGCGTGCCCGCGATCGCCGCGCTCCACCGCGCGAGCGTGCGGTAGTCGGTCGCGACCTGTCCTTCGCGGATCGCCGGGTGATCCGGGCGCTCCGCCGCGGTCCGTTCGAGCATCGCGTGCAGGAGGAACGTCATCGTCGTCACCCCACTCCCAGCGATCGCGCGATCGCGCTGCGCTGGATCTCGTTGGTCCCCGAAGCGATGCGAAGCCCGATCGCATCGCGCAGATCGGCGTGGACGCCGAGCTCGGTCGCGTAGCCCGACGCGCCGTGGAGCTGGATCGCGTCGAGCGACGACTGCACGTACGACTCGCTCACGTGCAGCTTCACGAGCGCCGCCTCGAGCGTCGCGTCGGCGCCGGTCGCGATCGTGTGCGCGAACCGGTGGAGCAAGAGGCGCGCGGTCTCGAGCCGCAGCTTCATGTCCGCGATGCGGTGCGACACCGCCTGGAACGCGCCGATCGGCGAGCCGAACTGTCTGCGCTCGACGGCGTGCTCCACGCACGCGTCGAGCTGTCGCTTCATCGCGCCGACGAAGGGCGCGGCGAGCGCGCCGCGCTCGTAGGTGAGCGCGTGCTCGAAGATCTCCGCGCCGCGCCCCCAGCGCCCGAGCATCGCGCTCTTCGGCACCTCGCAGCCGTCGAGGACCACCTCGGCCATCGGGCTCTCTTCGAGGCCGAGCTTCGGCGTGAGCGCTTCGACGATCAGCCCGGGTGTGTCGCGCTCGACGAGGAACGCGGCGGTGCGAACGAACGTGCCTGCGGCCTCGCCGACGGCCGCGAGCACGATGAACACGTCGGCGATCGGCGCGTTGGTGATCCACGCCTTGCGCCCGTGGAGCACGACGCGATCGCCGCGCTCCTCGGCGCGGGTGCGCATCGAGAAGAGATCGGATCCCGCGCCCGGCTCGCTCAGCGCGATCGCACCGACGATCTCGCCGGTGCAGAGGCGGCGGAGGTACGCGTCCTTCTGCGCGTCGCTGCCGAACGCGAGGATCGGCATCTGCACCGCCCAGACCTGCGCGCCGAGCGAGAACGCGGTGCCGCCGTCGATGCCCGCTTCACCGAGCGCCTCGAGGGCCGCGACCGCGGCGACGACGCCCGCCCCGTTGCCCCCGCTCACCTCGGGGATGGGCATGCCGAGCACGCCGAGCGTGCCCAGCTCCCGCATCGTCGCGCGCAGGTCGCGCGCCTCGCGTCGATCGCGGCGGAACATCCGCCGCGCGACGTCCATCACGTGAGCCCGGACCGCGCGCGTCTCCTCGTCCCACTCGAAGTCCATCCGCCCGTCCTCTGCACGTCTTCGTGCGTCGTTCGGGCGGTCAGATACTCGCGCGCAGTGCCCACCGTAGTCCCGGGCCGAGCGGCTCCGATCGCACGCGCGCGATCAGAGACCCATCGGCCCGTGACCATCCATGTTCGTGAGGAACAGACGCTCGCGCGTCTCCTCCCAGGGCGAGAGCACTTCGACGAGCGGCGGCGCCGCGCAGAAGAAGCGGCCGCGCTCGTAGCGCAGGAACGCGTTCTCCTCGAACGCTCGGATCCACCGCGGGTCGCTCTGGTTCGCGATGACGAGCTCGACGCCTGCGCGCTCCAGCCACTCGTACGCGGCGTGGATCACCTCGCCCGCCGAGCTCACCGGAGCGAGCGCGTCGACGATCGTGCCGACGTGGAGATCGCCGAAGCGCGGATGCTTCTCCATCTGCCGCTTGCAGACGACCGCCCAGCCGAGATCCTTGCCGTCGCGGTCACGCACGCGCAGTCGGATCTGCTCCGACCACTCGTAGTGCGCGCCGGTGACCGGCACGAGCGTGTTCATCGCGCGCGCGTCGCGCACTGCGATCGCGGCGTAGTCGTTCTTCGCGCGCTCCCACAGCTCGTCGGCCCAGGGACCGAACTCGGGCACGACCTCGGCCTTGCCGGCGAAGCTCTTCATCGACGAGATGCGCAGCGCCGTCGTGAGCGCGCGACCGCCGATCGACGCGAGCCCCGTGAACGCCAGCGCGTCGAGCGCCATGCGCTTGCGAGGATCGGCGCGCAGCACGCCGTTCTTCCGCGCGAAGTGCCCGGGCCGCACGATGCGGAACATCAGCGGCGTCGCGTAGAGCATCCAGCCGAGCCCCTTGATCAGCTTGAAGAGCGCGGCGTCCTCGCCGCCGTGCCCCCAGCTGTAGAGGAGCGGTCGCTTGCTCACCATGTCGCGCAGCATGCGCAGACCGAGCGCACCGTAGCGGTTCGACACGGCGCCTTCCGAGAACGGCCCCTGCCAATCCGTCACGGTGTGCGTCGCGCCGCGCACCCACCACTCCTGCGGCTTGAGCGCGTAACCCCCGCGCACCTCTTTGCCGTCTTCGATCACGAGGTAGTACTCGCGCCAGACGGGTTGAGCGGCCTCGCGTTTGGGAAGCCACGGAGGCTCGGGCGCGACGTAGAACCCGTAGCGCGAGCCGCCCGCGCGCATCCGTGCATTGAAGGACTCGACTGCGTCTTTCCACGACTCGCCGTGGGGCACGATGGAGATGGGCATCTTCCCTCCTCGATCGACATGAGCCCCGCAACGCCTACGCCAGCCCCTGTGTCCGCTCGCGGATGGAACCGACGACGGCGACGCGGTGTCGAGGAACCCTGCAGGCGGCACGCCGAGGAACGTCGGGCGCGCGCGGAGCGGAGGAGATCGAGCATGGAGCGAGGGCGGCGGGTGCGTGCGATCGGGTGGCTCGCGCTGCTCGGCGTCGCGGGGTGTGGTGGCGCTGCCGGCAGCGCGCGTGAGCCCCCGACCGAGCCGGTGGGGCGCGCCGCTCCGAGCGCGCGAGTGACGACGGGCGATGACGAGCGCGAAGAGGCGCGCGCGGACGCGCCACCGATCGTGCCGGCGCACGGCCCGCTGTCGGAGGACGATCTCCACCGCGGCGTGATCGCGCGGCTCGGCGATGCGCCGTTCGCCGCGTGCACGGTCGAGCCGCTGCCGCCCGCGCTGCGCCGCCGCGTGCGCAGCGGCGACGATGTCGCGTCGCTCCGCGCGCACGTGTCGATGGACGTGCCCGACGACGCGATCACCACCGCGCGCGTCGAGGGTCGCGAGGGCGTGGTGTATCGATCGGCGGCGCTCGATCCGCGCTCGGAGGTGGGCGATCTCGGGTATCGCGTGCGCCTCCGCGACGCGACGACGGGCGCCGAGGAGGATCTCGCGCTCGGGCTCACCGCGCTGCGCCCGCTGGTGCTCGTGCACAACCCCATGGTGCCGCTCGTCGAGGGCGGCGCGGTGCAGATCGAGGCGGAGCTCCGCGCGATGGACGACGCGTCGATCGACTTCCGCCCACTCGACGCGACGAGCACCACACGCGATGGCCGCGAACGGCTCGTGCGATGTCGGCTCGAGGATCTCCGTCGCGATCAGGACCGCGACGGGCTCACCGACGTCGCGGAGCAGCGGCTCCTCACCGACGCGTGGGATCCCGACACCGACGGCGACGGCACGCGTGACGGCGACGACGTCTCGCCGCTCGGCAGCGCCGCGCCCGCGAGCGACGCGGACGCGGTGTGGCTCGCGGCAGCGCGCGAGATCGCGCGCGACGAGGACGGGCTGCACGTCGTGGTGCGCTCGGGCGCACGGCTCGATCTCGGCGCGCGCGAGGAAGGTGGCGCGCGCGTGCTCGTGCTGCGCGAGGACGAGCTCGCGGCCTACCAGCGCCGCTACGGGCTGCGCGCGCCGGTGGTGATCGCGGTGCGGATGCGAGGGCGCGATCGCGCGGAGGTGACGGTCGATCGCGTGTGGTCGCAGTCGGTGCTCGACGCGCGCCGAGACGCATCGGGCGTGTGGTCGCTCGTCGCGCGCTGACGCGCGTGTCGCGACGTGCCCCGCCTCATCGCGCCGCAGCGCCGTCTCGCGACTCGCGGCATGGGCTCGCGGTCTCACGTGATCCGACGTGGCCCGAGCGATCGTCATCGCGACGCTGTTGGTGGTCGTGCCCGCGATCTCCGCGCGCGCGCAGGCACCAGGGGTCGACGCCGCGGTCGACGCGGCGAGCGAAGACGCGCCGCGACCGCGCGCGACCCCTGAGCGATGGGAGTACGGACGCTCGCACTGGCAGCCGCAGTGGGAGCGCTTCGGCTGGTGGAACGTCGCGCTGACGCTCGGGGCCGAGGCCGCGGCGCTCACGATCTACTTCGTCGCGACGGACCCGGTGGTGCGCTGGACCCAGCCGCTGCCGCTCGATCGCGCGGCGCAGCGCGCGTTCGCGCTCGACACGGTCGACGACCAGCAGATGATCAACACGGTCAGCCACGTGATCCTCGAGACGATGATCATCTGGCCGTTCCTGATGGACTCGCTCCTGCTCGCGGGCGCGGTGCACGGCGACACCGACACGATGCTGCAGATGCTGCTCATCAGCGCGGAGACGACCGCGGTCGCGCAGCTCGTGACGTGGGCGACGAATCGCCTCACGGGGCGCGTACGGCCGCGCCACATGGACTGCGCACCGAACGGGACGTGCTCGGACACGGGCATGGGCCCGGTCGCGAGCTTCGCGAGCGGGCACGCGCTGATGACGTACGCGTCGGCGGGCCTGACGTGCGTGCACCACATCATGAACCCGTGGATCCTCGGCTCGTCCGAGGGTGCCGCGGCGATGTGCGCGTCGAGCCTCACGCTCGCGACGAGCGTCGGGTTCTTGCGGCTGATGTCCGATCTGCACTGGGCGTCCGATGTCGTGATCAGCTCCGTGATCGGATCGCTGATCGGGTGGGGCATGCCGCTCGCGCTGCACTACGCGCGGCCTCGCCCGCAGGCGTCGGGCCGTCGCGCCGACGGCGCGCAATCGTTCACGATGATCGTGCGCCCCGGCGCGGGCGACGAGATCACGGGGCTCACGCTGAGCGGGATCTTCTGATCGCGTCGCGCGGCGCGACGTGGGATACGCACCGCGTGGGGCACGACTCATCGCCGTACCGCCGCGCCGCGCCGCCGGAAGCGCGCGAAGAGGTCGATCTCGGTGCGCGCCTCGGCGAGCACCGCGCGAGGCGCGACGTGGGCTCGCTCGTGGTCGCGATCGCGCTGCCGGTGATCGCGGGTCTCGCCGCGCTGCGGTTGCGCGTCCCGCTCCGCACGATGCCGATCGCGATCCTCGTCGGGTGCGTGCTCGGGCTCGGCTTCTTCGCGATCGTGCAGCTCGCTCGGCGCAGGCCGCACGTCGCGGTCCACGAGCGCGGCATCGTGATCACGCTGCGCCGGGTCGCGCACGCGATCGCGTGGGAGGACGTCGATCGTCTGGTGATCGGCCCCGAGTCGCGCGCGCTCCCGTTGGGAGCGGCGATCATCGGGCAGCCGAACGCGCGCTTCACGACGCACGACGGCCGCTCGTTCGAGCTCCGCACGGACGAGGTCCAGGATCTCGACGGGCTCGCGAGCCTGCTCGAGCTCCGCTGCTCCGATCCGCTCGTACCCGATGCGCGTGAAGCGCTCGAAGCCGGCGAGACGCTCGACTTCGGCGCGCTGCGGATGCGCGACGATCACGTCGAGGTCGACCTCGCGCGCGCGCCGTGGAGCGAGATCGACGAGGCCGTGACGCACCTCGATCGCGTCGAGCTGATGCGCGGCGGGCGCGTGTGGCGGAGCGTCCGCTTCGAGCACCTCGTGCACCGCCGCGTCGCGCTCGCGATGCTCGCGCGGCGCACCCGCGTGCGCGACGGCGTGCGCATGCTGTTCTCCTGATCACGCGCGACGTCGCGCGATCACGATCGCGAGCGCGAGCATCGCCCACGCGCCCGCGTTGCTCGGCGCGTTCATCGCGCGGCACGAGCACCCCCCGCCACCCGGCTCGCCGACCGCGCCCGCGTCGGGCACGACGCCCGCGTCGGGACCGCCGGGCGTGCTCGGCCGCACGAACACGTGGCTCGTGATGACGCGAGGCCGTCCGCCGATCAGCAGCTCGGCGCGCACGAAGTTCTCGCTCGCGCCCGCGATCATCGTGGTCTCGTGCTCGAACGGATCGCCGACGACCTCGATCTCCTCACCCGGCACACCGCTGCGCACGAGGCGCACGCTCGCGCCGAGCGCCGCGCCGGTGACGCGCACCCGGAACGTCACGGTGTCGGCGACGATCGTGTCGCTCTCCGATCCGAGCTCGGGCGACGAGAGCTCGATCATCGGATCGTCGGGCCCGCCGAGCTTCACCACGGTGCGCCCGCGACGGACGCCGTCGAGGATCGCGCCGACGCTCAGCTCCTCGGCCCACACCATCGTCGTCGGGCTGCCGATCGGACTGTCGAACGTCCCGGTGCCCATGCCCGCGCGGTGATCGTCGCTGCCGCCGAGCGCGACCACGTGGTGCCCCGCCGCGACGAGCTCCTCCCATCGCATGATCGTCCGCGGCAGGAACAAGCTCGTGACGCTCAGTGCGCCGGTCTGGATCTCGATCGCGTCGATCGCCGCGCCGTCGAGCGTCGCGCTCCACGCGCACCCGATGCACGCTTCGCCGAGGCTGAGCGAGGGATGGTTGATCGAGAAGAGCGCGCCGTCGTCGCGCACCGCGCCCGCGATCTCCGCCATCGTGATCCCCTCGTAGCCGAGCCGGTGATCGATCCACGTCGTGCCGCCGAGCGACATCGCGTGGCCCTGGTACGTCGTGACCTCGATGCCCGGCACCAGCAGCAGCGCGGGGTGCGCCGCCTGCGTCGACGCATAGAGCTCGAGCTGCGACGTGGTGTTGTGCTCACTGAGCATCACGAAGTCGAGATCGATGCTCTCGGCATACATCGCGATCTCGTCGAGCGTGCCCGACGCATCTCCGCTCTCGCGCGAGTGCACGTGGAAGTCGCCGGCGTACCAGCGCGCTCCGGTCTCGAGCGCGTCGACCGGCGCGTACGGCGCGCGCTCGGGCTGCGGCGCGAGCGTCGCGGTGTCGCGCAGCACGATCTCGACGCGATAACGCGCCGGCGTCTCGTCGACGCGCGCCTTGCCGACGTAGACGTTCCACGTGCCCGGCGTGATCGGCCCGGGGAGATAGCTGCGCGAGGCTGCCTCGATGCCGACGATCGCGGGCTCGCCGTTCCCACCGCCGTAGCCGCGGAACCCGCTGGGATCGAAGAGGCCCCAGTCCAAGATGTTCACGTCGGACAGGTCGTCGTGGCGCACCTCGATCTCGACCACGCCCTCGGGCACCTCGAAGGGGATCACGAAGTAGTCGCCCTCGCTCGGCACCTCGCCCTCGAGGACCTCTTGGGCGCGCGCGCGCGGCGCGAACAGCAGGAACGACAGACCGAGCACGATCGCGGTGCGTGACATCGAACGGGAGGATCTCATCTCGCGGTCGCGCGACCAAACGAACGTGCGGCTACGTGGTCGTCACGACCATGTCGCTGCCCCCCGGATACGACGACATGTTGCGCTTCGGGCTGATCGACGCGCTGCTCGGGCGTCGATCCCGACGCTTCTTCCGGGGCGCCGAGATCCCCGACGGCGTGTTCGCGTTCCGCTCGCGCCACGCCCCGATGCCGCTCTCCGAGCTCGAGACGATGCTCGTCGTCGCCGCGTGCGGCGCCAACACCGGCTGGCACCACCTGATCCGCCGCGCGAAGACGTACGCGCCGCACCTCTCGAGCTATGCGGGCGCCGCGGGCGGTCGCACCTTCCCCTCGGCTGCGGGCTTCCACACGAGCAAGACGTTCTTCACCGATGACACCGGCACATATGTGCTCGAAGCACGCGATTCCTCCGCGTTCGCCGAGCGCGACGAGCACGGCGCGCTCGACCTCGACGCGATCCGCCGCGCGATGGGCTCGCGCATCCGACGGCTGAGCGATCGCCGCCTGTTCCTCCCGCCCGAGCCGCCCTTCGTGGAGGCGCACAACACCTGGGTCGCGAACGCGCCCGGCTCGCTCCTCGTGATCCCCGTGGGCGACCTCTCGCAGCACGTGCTGCTCGGCATCGCGTACCTCGCGCAGAACCGCCAGGTGATCTTCGACGACGTGCACGGTCGCGCGATCCCCGGCATCGAGCGCTTCGCGCGCGTCGTCGATCCCGACGCGACGTGGCCGATCTCGTTCTTCGAGCAGTGGTGCCTCGCCGAGCTCTCGGTCGAGCTCGGCACGAGCTGCTACGCGGGCGCGCTGATGCTGCAGGCGATGGGCCTCGGCGGCTGGATGTACGACGGGATCGATCCCTTCAGCGTGCTCGGCGCGAGCGGTCGACCCGACGTGCCGGGCCTCGGGTTCCGCTTCGATCGCGATCCGCGCTGGCCCACGCCGAACCCCACGGGGCTGCCCGGCGTGATGGAGGGCTCGTGCCCGCCGCACCACCGCACGATGCGCGACGCGGTCGAGGCGATGTGCACGCGCAAGTTCGGACCGGGCGGGCCGTTCCATCCCGACACGCCGGGACCGTGGAAGGACTCGCGCCGCGTGCGCAGCGCCGCGATGCCCTACGGCGAGGCGTTCCGCGAGTGCGTCGCGCTGCAAGCGCAGTACGTGCTCGACACGTTCGGCCGCTTCCCCGGCACCGTGCCCTCGATGATCTCGGTGATGGTGCTCCAGGCGCATCACCTCGACCTCGAGTACTACGACCACTTCTACGAGAAGGGCGCGTACCTCGAGACCCACGCCCGCCACGACGAGCGCTGGCATCCCCGGTGAGCAGCGCTCAGCGATCGAGCCGCGCCCACGACTCGATCGCGCCGCCGATCACGCCGATCACGAGCGCGCCGAACCCGATCGCGGCCGAGCCGCCGTCGGTGAGCACGAGCAGCAGCACCGCGCCGCCGACCGCGAGCGAGCACACGATCGTGAACGCGAGCGACCACCCGAGCCGTGCGCCGCCTTCCGCCGCGGCGAGGCGCGTCGCGCACAGCGCGCTCCCCAGCCACGTCACGCTCGCCAGCAACCCGCCGCCCGCGACGCCGAGCGCGCGCGCCGGCCCGTCGAGCACCAACGCGCCGATCGCCAGCACGACCGCGACGCCGACGACCCATCGCGAGACGATCGCGATCGCGCCCGTCGTCATCGCATCGCTGGCCCCACTTCGTGCGGTCGCGCTCATGACGACAGTATGCAGCGCATCGCGTGCCATCCGCAGTGGGCGTGGCGACGCGCCTCGGATCGCGAGAAATCGTGAGAACGCGCGCGTTGGTCCTCGCGCACCTCACACGATCTGCTACACCCGGCCGCTCCATTTCCCACGAGGGGCGGAAGTTTCGAAATGCCCCTCCCCGCCGGAAAAAGTCCGGCGCGGCGATCACCCCGAGCACTTCGCGTCACTGGACGACGCTTCACGCGCGGGGCCCCAGCCCCGCTCACGTGAGAGCGGAACGACGAGTGTGATGACGAACGAAGCCGGGCTCCCGGACGTTCTCGAGCCGGCCCTTCGGGCCGCGCTCGAGCGCAAGGGCTACACCAATCTCACCCCCGTACAGCTCGCCGTGCTCCAGCCGAGCGCCGCGGGACGCGACCTCCGCATCAGCTCGCAGACGGGCTCGGGCAAGACGGTCGCGATCGGTCTCGTGCTGCGCGAGCTCGTGCTCGCGGGCCCGGACGCGCCCTCGCCGCGCGCGCTGGTGATCGCGCCGACGCGCGAGCTCGCGCGCCAGGTCGAGCGCGAGCTCACCTGGCTCTACGCGCAGGTCGGTGCGCGCGTGGTCTCGGTCACCGGTGGCTCGAGCTACCGCGACGAGCACCGCGCGCTCTCGTCGCGCCCCGACGTCGTCGTGGGCACGCCGGGCCGCCTGCTCGATCACGCGGAGCGCGGTGCGCTCGATCTCTCCTCGCTCGGCGCGGTGGTGCTCGACGAGGCGGATCGCATGCTCGACCTCGGCTTCCGCGAGGCGCTCGAGGCGATCCTCGCGCGCACGCCGGCGACGCGCCGCACGCACCTCGTGAGCGCGACCTTCGCCGACGAGGTCGGTGGTCTCGCCGATCGCGTGCAGAAGGACGCGCTGCGCGTCGAGGGCACGCGCCTCGGCGCGGCGAACGCCGACATCGATCACGTCGTGCACCTCGTCTCGCAGGACGAGCGCTTCGACGCGGTGGTCAACCTGCTCCTCGCGCAGCCCGACGCGCGCACGCTCGTGTT
Source organism: Sandaracinus amylolyticus (assembly GCF_000737325.1). Lineage (NCBI taxonomy): Bacteria > Pseudomonadati > Myxococcota > Polyangiales > Sandaracinaceae > Sandaracinus > Sandaracinus amylolyticus. The sequence goes on along the minus strand of NZ_CP011125.1, from coordinate 1,548,253 downwards.
CGCGCGCACCCGCGCCGACGTCGCGTGCATCGCCGAGGATCTCGCGGAGGCGGGCTTCGCGGTCGCGCCGCTCTCGGGCGAGATGGATCAGCGCGAGCGCAACCGCGCGCTCGCCGCGTTCCGCCGCGGCAGCGTTCGCGTGCTCGTGGCGACGGACGTCGCGGCGCGCGGGCTCGACGTGCAGGAGGTCACCCTCGTGGTGCACGTCGAAGCGCCGACCGATCCCGACGACTACACGCATCGCAGCGGACGCACCGGTCGCGCCGGCCGCAAGGGCACGAGCGCGCTGCTCGTGACGCCGCGCGAGCTGCCGCGCGCCCGCTCGGTGCTGCACCGCGCGTCGGTGCGCGCGCGGTTCGAGCCGCTCCCGACCGCGATCGCGATCCGCGCGCAGCAGGACGAGCGCCTCGTCGCGCAGCTCACCGCGGCGGACGACGACATCGCGATCGATCCCCGCGCGACCGAGCTGGCGCGCCGTCTCGTCGCGGAGGGCGACGTCGAGCGCGCGATCGCGCGCCTCGTCGCGGAGAGCGCGATCCTGCGCGGCCCCGCGCCGCGCGACGTGCGCCCGATCGCGCCGCCGACCGCGGGCAACCGTGATCGCATGGGCGGTGATCGCCCGCGCCGCGAGCCGCGTCCTCAGCGTGATCTCGACCGCAACTGGGCGCGCTTCCACGTGACGTGGGGCGCGCGCCACGGCGCCGATCCGCGCCGCGTGCTCGCGATGGTGTGCCGTCGTGGTCGCATCGCGAGCGACGAGGTCGGCGGCATCCGCGTCGGTCCGTTCTCGTCCGAGGTGCAGGTCGCCGGCGAGGTCGCGGAGCGCTTCGCCGAGGCGGTGCGCCGCCCCGATCCGCGCGATCCGCGCGTGCAGATCCGTCCCGACGACGGCCAGCGCCAGCTCTCGCGCTAGCCGACGATCACGAGGCGCGTCGCGAGCAGCACCGCGACGCGCCCGTCCGATCGGACCTCGGTGCGCTCATCGCGCGCGCTTCGTCCGCACCGACCACGCCGCGCCGCCGCCGAGCCGCTCGACCGCGAGGTCGACGAACGAGCGCACGCGCGCGCTGAGATACCGCGCCGACGCGAACACGATCCACACGCCGCCCGCGTCGATCGCGAACTCGTCGAGCACGCTGCGCAGCTTTCCCGCGCGCAGATCCTCGGCGCACGCGTATTCGGGCACGATCGCGATGCCGAGGCCCGCGAGCGCCGCCGCGCGCGACATCTCGAAGCCGTTGGTGCGCAGGCGACCGTCCACCGTGATCGTCGTGGGTCCCTTCGCGCCTCGGAACGGCCAGCGCACGACCGGGCCCTCCGACGTGAGCACCACGCACTCGTGCTGCGCCAGCTGCTCCGGCGTCTTCGGCACGCCGCGACGCGCGAGGTACGCCGGGCTCGCGCAGTAGCGAACGCGCGCAGCGCCGAGGCGCGTCGCGGAGAGCGCAGTGCTCCCGTCCGGGACGTGGCCGACGCGGAAGGCGACGTCGAACCCCTCTTCGATCAGCTCGACGCGACGTCGCGTGAGCACGACGTCGACGCGCACCTCGGGCCACGCGCGCACGTGCTCGATCACCAAGGGCCCGACGAACGTCTCGCCGAAGTGCGGATCCGCGGTGATGCGCAGCAGGCCGCGCGGGGTCTCGCAGGTCTCGCGCACCGCCGCGTTCGCTTCCTCGGCGAGCCGCGCGATCTCGCTGCAGCGCGCCGCGTACGCAGCGCCCGCGTCGGTGAGGTGCAGCCTGCGCGTGGTGCGCACCAGGAGCTGCGTGCCGAGCACGTCCTCGAGCTCGGCGACGCGCCGGCTGAGCGTCTGCTTGGGCACGCCGAGCGCGCGCGCCGCGCCGGTGAAGCTGCGTGCTTCGGCGACCTTCGCGAAGAGCCGCATGTCTTCCATCCGCACGTTCATTCCGAGCGATTATCTCACGAGGGGGACGATTCGTCGCGATCTTCGATGATTGTCCGCACGCGCGCGGCCGCCTACAACGATCGCGATGAGCACCGACGTGACGAGCGAGATCGTGATCCGTCGCCCTCGCGCCGAGGTCGCGGCGTTCATGTTCGACCCGCGCCACGACGTGCAGTGGACGACCGGCGTGGTGGAGAGCCGCCCGCGCGACGCCGGCCCGCTGCGCCGCGGATCGCGCGTCGAGCGCATCTCGAAGTTCCTCGGCCGGCGCTTCGGCTACGAGTACGAGGTGGTCGACACGGACGAGCGATCGTTCGTGGAGATGAAGGTCGAGCAGCCGTTCCCGATGCACATCCGCTACGAGCTGGACGACGTGCCGGAGGGAACGCGCGCGCGCATCCGCGCGCGAGGCGATGCCGGAGGGTTCTTCCGCATCGCGAGCCCGCTGCTGAACGCGATGGTGAGGCGCAACATCACGCGCGACCTCGAGCTGCTCCGCGATTGCCTCGAGCGCGCCTGAGCGCACGCGCGGTGCTTCCACGGAGATGCGCGCGGCGCTACGTTCTGGCTCTGGGAGGGAGAGCCGGGATGACGTTGCGCACGGTGCGCGTACCCACGCCGCACGAGGCGCTGTTCGCGCAGGCCGAGGAGGTCGTCTCGCGCTACTTCGCCGCGCGGCGCGACGACCCCGAGCACGGCACGATCGAGATCTCCGGCGAGCGCTACGTGCTGGTGCGCGCGGCCTCACTCTCGGTCGAGTTCTTCGAGATGGTGCGCGGCCTGTACGGCCCGGGTCGCGAGAGCGAGGCCGACGAGTTCGCGCGCAACATCCTCTTCGATCTCGCGCACGCGGTCGGTCGCGCCGACGCGCGCACGTTCCACGAGAAGATGGGCCTCACCGACTCCGTCGCGAAGCTCTCGGCGGGCCCGGTGCACTTCGCGCACGCGGGCTGGGCGTTCGTCGACATCTCGGAGCAGTCGCAGCCCACGCCCGACGACGACTACTTCCTGCTCTACGATCATCCGTACTCGTTCGAAGCCGACGCGTGGACGCGCTCGGGACGGCAGGCGTCGTTCCCCGTCTGCATCATGAACAGCGGGTACTCGTCGGGTTGGTGCGAGCAGAGCTTCGGGCTCACGCTCGTCGCGACCGAGGTGCTCTGTCGCGGGCGCGGCGACGACGTGTGTCGGTTCGTCATGGCGCCGCCGCACCGCATCGAGGAGCACGTGACGCGCTACCTCGATGCGCGGCCCGATCTCGCCACGCGCGTGGCGGGCTACGCGATCCCCGACTTCTTCGCGCGCAAGCGGGTCGAGGAGGATCTCCGGCGTCGCTTCGCCCAGGAGCTTCGCGAGCGCGAGGCCGCGGAAGAGAGGCTGCGCCAAGCGCAGAAGCTCGAGGCGGTCGGCCGTCTCGCGGGCGGCATCGCGCACGACTTCAACAACCTGATGGCGGTCGTGATGGCGCGCGCCGAGAACCTCGCGCGCCGTCTCGAGCGCGACGATCCGCATCGCGCCGAGCTCGATCAGATCGTGCTCGCGGCCGAGAAGGCGTCGCAGCTCACGCGCCAGCTCCTCGCCTTCTCGCGCTCGCAGGTGCTGCGCCCCGAGACGCTCGATCTGCGCGCCGTGGTGAACGACACGATGGCGCTCCTCGCGCCGCTGCTCGGCGCCGACGTGACGGTCGAGCACGTGCGCGAAGGCGGCGACGCACCGGCGTGGGTCAGCGTCGATCGCAGCCAGATCGAGCAGGTGCTCGCGAACCTCGCGGTCAACGCGCGCGATGCGATGCCCGGCGGCGGCACGCTCACGCTCGCGGTGCGGCCGGTCGAGATCACGCGCGCGAGCGCGTCGGCGGAGCAGCCCGAAGGACAGTGGATCGAGCTCTCGGTGCGCGACACCGGCCAGGGCATGGACGACGCGGCGCGGGCGCGCGCGTTCGAGCCGTTCTTCACGACGAAGCCCGACGGCGAGGGCTCGGGCCTCGGGCTCGCGACGGTCTACGGCATCGTCGCCCAGTCGGGCGGCGCGGTCCGCGTCGAGAGCGAGCTCGGGCGCGGCGCGCGCTTCGTGGTGCTGCTCCCGCGCGCGAAGCCGCCGCACGGTGCGTCGCTCGACGGCGCGCAGACGGGGGTCGTCGCGGCGCGACGCGCGCCGCTGCGCGTGCTGCTCGTCGACGACGATCTGCTGCTGCGCGAGGCGCTCGCTGCGCTGCTGCGCGAGAGCGGCGCCGAGGTCGTCGTCGCGCCCGGCGCGATGGAAGCGATCGCGCTCGCCGAGACGCCGGGCACGCGCTTCGACGCGCTGATCACCGACTTCGTGATGCCGCGCATGAACGGCCGCGCGCTGACCGAGCGGGTGCGCGCGACCCACCCCGGTCTGCCGGTGCTCGTCGTCTCGGGCCATCTGCCCGATCCCACGGCGCTCGACGGCCTCGAGCGCTCGCGCTTGTTGCTCAAGCCGTTCCGCGGCGAAGAGCTGCTCGACGCGATCCGCGCGATCACCACGCCCGCGCCCGCGTCATCGGCGACGCGCATGCGCTGACGTCAGGGCGCGCGAACGCGCAGCTCGACGGTCCCGCATCCGAACCCGTCGTACTCGAACGCGTCGGCGACGACGTAGTACGTGCCGGGCGAGAGACGCTGCGCGATGCGCGACTGCCGCACCTGCACGCCGCTCGCGCATCCACCGATCGTCGGATCGCTCTCGGTGCACGGCACGTCGTCGTCGCACGCGACCTGGGTGTCTCCGTCGTCGCAGGTGCGGCGGAGATAGACGACCGTGTCGACGCCGCGCGTGCCGTCGACGTCGCGCAGGTCGATCACGTAGAAGCGGTCCTCGGTGATCGTGAGCGCGAACGTGCGATCCCCGGCGTCGGCGCGCGACGTGCCGCAGTCGCCGCTCGCCGCGTGGGTGTCGTCGTCGTCCTCGGAGCAGAGCGAGAAGCGCTCGGTGTCGCCGACCGCGATGGTGGGCAGGCCCTCGCACGCGCCGCCTTCGAGCAGGCACGTCGCCGAGGTCGCGTCGCAGAAGAGCGCGCACGGGGTCGTGGTCTGCGCGCTGCCGCGCGCGTCGCACTCGAGCACGCTACGGCGATCGGGCGAGCACGCGCGCGAGCCGGGCTCGCACACGCGCTCGACGCACGTGCCCTCGTCACAGTAGGCGTCGCGCGCGGTGCAGTCGTCGCGCAGCTCCACACCGTCCTCGCACGTCACCGCGACCTCGCCCTCGCAGCGCGCCGCGCCGGGCGGGCACCCGAGCGGCGCGTCGATGCGCGGCCCCGAGTCGCTCCCCGGCCCTGCATCGCTGCCCGGGATCGTCCCCGAGTCGACGCCCGTCGGCCCCGCATCGGGACCCTGCTGCATCGGGCCCGAGTCGACGAGCATCACGACGCGTCCGCCGTCGACTGGATCGAGGCGCGACGTGTCGGGAGCGACGACGGCGCTGCATCCGGTGGCCGGAACTGCCAGCGCGCACACGAATGCGGCACGGAGTCGAAGCATGCGCGGAGGCTATCGCCGGCTCGGAGCGCGCCACAACCGAGCGACCTCACAGCGCCGCGCGCTGTGCACGTATACGAAAATCGTCTACGCGCCGCGCCGCCTGCGGCGCTCGCCGTCGGGCGGCTCGAGCATGCGCATCAGCTCCGCCTCGACGGCGCGCGCGTCGTACGGCGCGCCGAGCTGCGTCGCGATCTGCGCGCCCATCACCAGCGCGAGCAACATGTCGGCGATCGGCTCGGCGCGCAGATCCTCGCGCACGACGCCCGCCGCTTGCGACGTGCGAAGCACCTCGGCGAGGCGCTCGCGCGCGCTGACCATCACGCCGAGGTACTTCACCGTCAGCTCCCACGAGCGCGCGCACGCCTCGAGCACCTGCGACGCGCGCATGCGCTGCGAGACCGGGAAGCGTCCTTCCTCGACCGCCTTCACGAACGCCGCGACGATGCTGCGCAGATCGCCCGCGCCCTCGGCGACGATCGCGTCGAGGAAGTCCTTCATCGCCTTCTCGACGACCGCACCGACGAGCTCGTCGCGCGACGCGAAGTGCACGTAGAACGCGCCGCGCGTGTAGCCCGCCCGCTCGCAGATCGCGTCGAGGCTCGGCGCGTCGAGCCCTTGCTCGTGGAACAACGCGGCCGCCGCGGCGATCAGCGTCTCGCGCGTTCGCTCGGGGACGCGGCGGCGCGGCTCCTCGCGCGTCTTGCTCTTCACCGAGGGCTTCTTCTTCGCGCGCTTCGACCCCATCGTCGCGCTCGTCTTCTTGACATACGACGCCGTATGTTCCAAGCAGACCATCAACATACGGCATCGTATGTTGCGTCTCCCGAGGAGGCCGTGTGAGCATCCTTGCCGTGTCGTCCGCCGTGCCCGACCGTGATCCGAACGACGTCGCGAGCCTCGCGCCGGACACGCTCTCCGCGCTCCCGCGTCCGTCCGCGCTGCAGGTGCTCGCGCGCTTCTTCGTCGTCAGCGGGATCCTCGTGTGGTTCTCGCTGCGCCGCGTCGTGGGCGCGATCACGCGCAGCCTCGACGGGCCCACCGCGATGCGCCTCGCGTTCGAGCGGCTCGGTCCGATCTACGTGAAGCTCGGGCAGCTCGTCGCGTCGGGCGAGGCGCTCTTCCCGGAGCGCTACTCCGAGGCGTTCCGCACGTTGCTCGATCGCGTGCCGCCCTTCCCGTTCGACGAGGTCGAGCGCATCGTGCGCGAGGATCTCGGCAAGGGGACGAGCGAGCTCTTCGCGGAGCTCGACCCGAAGCCGCTCGCGGCGGCGAGCATCGCGCAGGTGCACGCGGCGAAGCTCGCGGACGGTCGCGAGATCGTGGTGAAGGTGCAGCGCCCGGGCATCGGCGCGCTCGCCGCCGCGGACGTCGCGATCATGCGCTTCTTCGCGTGGATCGCGACCAAGCTCTCGCGCCTCGCGCGCAACTCGAACGTCATCGCGTTCGTCGACGACTTCGCGATCAACCTCGCGCAGGAGCTCGACTTCCGCCGCGAGGCGCAGCGCATGCGCGACTTCAACCAGGTCATGCGCGAGATGGGCAACGAGATCACCGCCGCGCCGGTGGTGCTCGACGAGCTCACGCACGCGCGCGTGCTGACGATGGAGCGCTTCCGCGGCTGGCGCATCGACGACGTCCAGGCGGTGCGCGCGACCGGCTACGACGCGGAAGAGCGGCTCCTCCAGGGGATCCGCGCGTGGTTCCAGACGTTGATCCTGCGCGGCTTCTTCCACGGCGACGTGCACGCCGGGAACTTCATGCTGCTCGAGGACGGGCGCATCGGGTTCCTCGACTTCGGCATCGTGGGCTCGTTCGGTCCGCAGTTCCGACAGGGCGTGCTCGAGTACGTGCTCGGGTTCCAGTCGCGCGACTGGAACCGCGTCGCGGAGGCGATGCTCGCGATGGAGACGGTGCCTCCCGGCGTGACCGTCGATCGCGAGGCGCTGGTGATGGATCTCGAGGTGACGTTCGCGCCGATGATCGACCCCGAGGAGGGCTTCAAGCTGCGCGACCTGGTGCCGGGGCTGGTGCGCTCGAGCCGCCGTCACGGGCTGCGCCTGCCGCGCGATCTCGTGCTGGTGACGAAGCAGCTCGTCTATCTCGATCGGTACTCGCGCGCGTACGGCGGCGCGAAGATGAACGTGCTGACGGATCAGCGGCTCACGAACCTGATCATGCAGGACATGTTCGCGGCGATGTTCGCGCGCGGGAGCTGAGCATCGTGCCGGACGATGCGGTCGGCGCCACGATCAACGGGTGCACGACGACGATGCGCTCGCCCTGGTGATCGATCTGCGCGACGAGGCGATGCGCGACGTCGCGCGCGAGGTGGATGCGGCGATGGGCGGCGCGTTCGTGCCTCGTGTGCTGCCCGACGCGCCGAGCGAGCCGATCGCGCGTGTCGTGCTGCTCGTCGACGACGTCGCGCCGATCGTGCTGCCGATCGACGCGACCGACGACGCGCGCTGGCTCGATGCGCTGGCGCGGCTGGTGCGCTTCGCCGTGCTGCGCGGTGAGACGGTGCGCGACGTCGCGTCGCGGTACGGCGAGGCGTACGAGCGCGCGATGGTGCTGCCGCGCTGGGCGTGCGGCGAGCTCGACGCGAGCGCGCGGGTGTCCGAGCGTGTGCGTCGCGCGCTCGGGTGATCAGCGCTTCTTCTTCGTCGCGGTCTTCTTCTTCGTCGCGGTCTTCTTCTTCGTCGCGGTCTTCTTCGTCGCGGTCTTCTTCGTCGCGGTCTTCTTCGTCGCGGTCTTCTTCGTCGCGGTCTTCTTCTTCTTCGCCGGTGCCTTGTTCGTCGCCGCCTTCTTCGCGGTCGGATCACGGCGCATCGTGCCGCGCGCGGCGCGCTGCTCGCGCAGCGCGGGGTCGTACTTCCAGCGCAGCGCCGACCACGTCTCGTCCACGCTGACCTGCGAGACCGGCGCCCATCCCGCAGCGGCGAACGGGCCCCACCCGCGATCACGATCGATGTCGGTGCGCGTCGCCGCGCTCTTCTTGGGGTACGCCATCCACAGCACCGCGCCGGGCGCGAGCGCGCGCACCGCCGCCTCCCATCGATCCGCGAGCTCCGCCTGCGAGCCCACGAAGCACAGCACGACGTCCGCGGGGCCCGTCCCGTCGCTCTCGATCCCCATCGCGCTCGGCGCGTGGAGCGCCCGGAACGAACGACCGGGCTTCACCTGCAGCTTCTTCGCGAGCGCTTCGTCCATGCGGCGGACTATCGCCGATCGCGCAGGGAACGCACAGAATCGGCCCCATGCAGCCGTTCGTCGAAGGTGGGTTCCCGGTCTGGATCGTCCTCGCGGTCGTGCTCGTCTCGCACCCACTCGCGATCGCCGCCGTGATCACGTCGTTCGTGAACCGATCGCGCGGCGTCGTGCTCGGCCTCTCGAGCGCCGTGCTGCTCTTCGCGCTCACCACCGTCGGCGTGGGCGTCGCGGGCTACTTCTGGAGCGTGTCGGAGATCGAGTACGCGCTCGAGCATGCGGGCGGGCTCGACCCCGCGATGCTCGACGCGATGCGCGAGCAGGGCCGCAGCGAGGCGAGCTGGAGCTGGATCTGCGGCGGCATCGGCGCTGCGCTGCCGCTCGTCCTCTCGCTCGTCGGGCTCGGGCGCGGCGTGACGATGAGCTCGACGCCGCGCCGATGACCCGACGTCAGTCGCGCTCGTCGTCGTCGCCGGCGCGCTCGCGCAGGCCGTACTGATCGAGGTAGCGCCGCACCTGACGGCGCGAGCGTCCGAGGCGGCGCGCCAGCTCCGACACGTTGCCGCCGGTCTCGCGCACCAGCTCCTCGACGTGCTCGCGCGTGATCTCGATCGGCTCGCGCACGCTCGGCGGATCCGAGATGGCGCGCGCACGCGCGGGCGGCGCGCTCGGCGGACGCGCGAAGCGCTCCTCGACCAGCGCGCGATCGAGCACCTCGCGGCCCTTGCCACGGAGGCGCAGCTCGGCCGCGATCTTCAGGAGCTCGCGCACGTTGAACGGCAGCTCGTGGGTGAGCAGCGCATCGACGAGATCGGGCGCGAGCGGCGGCGCGTCCGGGCCGAGGCCGCGCGCGAGGATCGGCAGCACGTCCTCGCGTCGCTCGCGCAGCGGCGGCGTGCGCAGCGTCAGATCCGACAGACGCGCGTAGAGGTCCCCGCGGAACGCGCCGCGCTCGACCGCGCTGCGGAGCTCCACGTGCGTCGCCGCGACCACGCGCACGTCGATCGGCACCGCGCGCTCGCCGCCGACCGGGGTGACCACGCGCTCCTCGAGCACGCGGAGCAGGCGCGCCTGCACGGTCGGCGGCGTCTCCGCGATCTCGTCGAGGAAGATCGTCCCGCGCTCCGCGCGGCGCAGCACTCCGTCGTGCGCGCCCTTCGCGCCGGTGAACGCGCCCGCGACGTGCCCGAAGAGCGTCGAGTCCGCGAGCGACTCCGGGATCGCCGCGCAGTTCACCGCGACGAGCGGCCCTTCGCGCCCGCTGCGCGCGTGGATCGCGCGCGCGACGAGCTCCTTGCCGGTGCCGCTCTCGCCGATCACCAGCACCGACGCGTCGGCCTTCGCGACGAGCGCGATGGCCTCGCGCAGCTTCGCCATCGCGGGGGCACGCCCGACGAGATCGGGCACCTCCGCGTCGCCCAGCGACGCCGGCACCTCGCGCACCACGAAGAACGTGTCGCCCGCGCGCAGGACCGAGCCGTCGGCCAGCACGGCGTCGGTCACGCGCACGCCGTCGACGAACGTCCCGTTCGAGCTCGAGTCGACGATCGTCGGCGCCTTCGCGCCGATGATCGCGATCGTCGCGTGGGTGCGCGACATGCGCGGATCCGCGATCACCAGCGCCCCGTCTCGCTGCGGCGCGCGGCCGATCGCGAGCGGGACGCGCCCGATCGCGATCTCCGGCGGGAGCCCTCGATCCGGGGAGTGAACGGTGCGCAGCACCCAGCTCGCGACCGAGCTCGTGCGCCGTGGCTCCTCTCGCTGCGTCTCGTCGAACAACATGGAGATCCCGGACGAACGTCCGTCGTTCGTTCCCCCCGCCCCTCGGGGGTGGCCGAATGTAGCGTATCGAGTCAATCCCGCGCCGCTCCTCGGAGCTCCGACGAGCTCCGAGGGCGCGAGAGATGCTCGCTGCGTGCCGACGTGAAAAAAGTGCAGCGGCTCTCGCCGAGCGCCGCGGGCGGCGCACGGAGCGCGCCGCGCATCGAGCGACGCTCAGCGCGCCGGGGGCCGCACGTACGCGCGCTGGCGCGTCGGGGTCGTGTGATAGAGCGGGCGGTAGAGATAGCCGGTCACCACGTCGACCCACTGGAACGTCGCGCGGAACGCGTTGCTCCCGTGGTTGACCCAGGGCTCCTCCGGCGCGGCCGCGGCGGGCGTGCGGTTCACACCGCGTGCACCACGCTGCACGTCCGCGATCACCACCTGCTCGCGATGATCGCCGGGGTCCTCGGCGATCGTCCCGCCGCACACCACGCGCGATCGACCGGCGAGCTTGGTCACGACCTTCGGGCCGAAGCGCGTCGCCATCACCTCGCTCGTGCCGCACGCGTTCGCGAGCACGACCGGCGCGCCGACCGCGCGCTCGATGCGCTCCGGCATCGCGCGGGTCGCCTCGACGTGCATCGCGCGGTACTCGCGCCAGAGCGGGTAGTTCGTCGCGTCGCGGTAGTCGGGCCACGCGGCGCCGATGGCGACGAGGTCGACGCCTTCGCGCGCGTAGATCGACCACGGCGTGCGGCGGATCATGTCGGCGCAGATGCCGACGCCGAGGCGGCCGAGGTCGGTCTCGATCACGTGCGCGCTCTCGCCGGCGCGCCAGTACGCGCACTCGGCGGACGCGGGGTGGAGCTTGCGATAGCGGCCGAGGAAGCCGTCGGGGCCGACCACGGCCATCGTGTTGTAGACGTGCGCGCCCTCGCGCTCGCTGAGGCCGGCGACGAGGATCATGTCGCGGGCGCGCGCGAGCTCGTGGAGGGCGTGCACCGAAGGACCGTCGGGCACCGGCTCGGCGACCTCGAAGTTCCACTCGCCGAGCTCGTAGCCGGTGAGCGCGAGCTCGGGCATCACCGCGAGCTTCGCGCCGCCGCGCTGCGCTTCCGCGAGGAGCGCGTCGATCCAAGAGATCCTCTGTTCGAGGGGTGCGCGATCGCCGCGCACCTGCACCGCAGCCACTCGTACCGTCACGGCGCGCGAGGGTATCAAGATTTACACGGAGCGCGAGGGGAAACTCTCGACGGCGCGAAAACCGGGCGGAAGCTCAACCACGGACGGCCGTAGCGGACCACGGAGGAGGAAGAATCTTCCCTCTCGGTCCTACGCGGCCCTCCGTGGGCCCTCCGTGGTTGGGCTCGGCCGTCCTCGTCTGGCGAGGGGTCGACGACGCTCCCTTTTTGACGATTTCGTCTGGCGGAGGGCGACGACACCCCCCTTTTTGACCATTTCGTCTGGCGGAGGGCGACGACACCCCCCTTTTTGACCATTTCGTCTGGCGGAGGGCGACGACACCCCCCTTTTTGACCATTTCGTCTGGCGGCGGCCGTCGACACCCCCCTTTTTGACCATTTCGTCTGGCGGCGGGCGACGACACCCCCCTTTTTGACCATTTCGTCTGGCCGGCGACCGCTCAGCCGTCGCTCGGCGTGAAGCGCGCCCCCTCGTCGGCGATGTTGGGCACGTAGTAGTAGTCGCGGATCTGCGCGATGCGGTCGCCGTCCCACTCGACGCGCACGAAGTACGCGGGGCGGTCGCCGCCGTCGCGGAACATCGCGATCGCCGGGACGCCGTCGACCGATCCCGCGACCGCGCGCAGGCGCTCGCGAGGCGCGATCTCCGCGTAGCGCGACCAGTACTCGGCGACCCGCGCGCCGCGGCGCTGGGCGCGCGAGACCAGGTCGAGGCGCGACTCCTCGGTGACGAGCGCCCGCAGCGCGTCCCAGTCGCGCGCGTCGAAGAGCCGGGCGTAGTGGCGCAGGCGCGCGTCGATCTCGGGCGGTCGCGGCGCGTCCGCGTCGCGCGGGACGCGGGCCCGCGCGCGCTGCAGCGCCGAGCTCACCGCGGGCACCGTCGTGCCCATCGCGCCGGCGGTCTCCTCGAGCGTCAGGCCGAGCACGTCCTTCAGCACGATCGCGCTGCGCTGGGCCGGCGGCAGCTCGGCGAACACGCCGAGCGCCGCCTCGACGAGCGTCGGATCGACCTCTCGCTCCTCGGGGCCGGTCACGTCGGGGACCTCGGCGACCAGGTCGACGTGCTTGCGCTCGTAGCGCCTCAGGAAGTCCATGGCGGTGTTGTGCGCGATGCGGAAGAGCCAGGGCTCGAGCGGGGGCGGCTCGTCGAGCGTCGCGAGCGCGTAGAACGCCTTGGCGAGCGTGTCCTGCACGACGTCCTCGCCGTCGAAGACCGAGCCCGTCATGCGGGCGCAGTAGCGATGCAGCTTCGGCCGCAGGTGCGCGACGAGCGCGTGGAAGCGATCGAGATCGGGCGAGGTGCTCATGCGATCGGCTCGATGCCTCGCGCCGTGACGCCGAGCGCGATGGTCTCCGGCACGGCGGCTCCGCGCAACGCGTCGACCACGGCGGCCGCGACGCCGTCGGGATCGAGCGGCACCTCGAAGCGCCGCATGTACTCGGCCGCGCTGATCCCCGCCCACGCGCCGTGGCCGGCGGCGGCGACCGCGGCGATCTCGGTCCCGACCACGAGCTGCTTCGGGAGCACCGCGCGGAAGCGCAGGCCGAGCGCGCGCCTGTCCGCTTGCTCCTGCGCGTAGCCGGCGAGCCACCAAGACGTCCGCTTCGCGCCCGCGTAGCCGCCCGCGAGGTGCGCGCCGTGGAGCGCGGCACCGCTCGAGACGATCACCATCGCGCTCCCCGGCGCGAGCGGGAGCGAGAGCGCGCCGCGCACGAAGTGGAACGCCGACTTGGTGTCGGTCTCCCAGGCCGCGGCGAAGCTCTCCCAGGTCTGCTCGGGGAGCGTGGCCATGCGCGGCGTGATGCCCGCGGCGAGCACCACGAGCTCGGGCCGCACGTCGCGCAGCAGTCGCTCGACGGTCGCGGCGTCCGCCGCGTCGCCCTGCACCGTCTCGATGCTCGGCGCCTCGGCGCGCAGCGCCGCGAGCCGCGCGGCGTCTCGCGCCACCCCGACCACCCGCGCCCCGGCCGCGGCCAAGCGCAGCGCGGTGGCCCGGCCGATACCGGAGCTCGCTCCGGTGACGATCGCCCTCTTCCCTCTCGGTTCCGTCATGCACGCCTCCGGAGAGAAGACGATCGAGGCGCGACGGACGCAGCGGTCGGGGCGCGAAATCGTTCGGGCCCTGGGGTCGACCGTGCAGCTCGCCGGAGATGGCCGGGAGCCTCGCGCGGGCATTCGCGAGGCCTTCCACGAGCTGCACGATCGGCCCCAGGGCCCGAGCCGGGAGCGACGTCAGGTGGCGATCAGCTCGTCGAGCACGCCGCGCGAGAGCGCGGGGTCGCCGAAGTTGTCGAGGTAGCCCGCGCCGTTGCGCAGGCCGACGGCGCTGCCGATCGTGTTGAGCAGCTTGTGGTGGTTGGGGTCGCCGTCGTCGATCACGACGTACTGGCCCTGGCGCAGGAAGCCGTTCGCGCTACCGGCGAGCACCCACGGCACGTTGTTGCGGCCGTGCGGCGGGCCGTTGCTGAGATCGTTGAGCCAGCACGCGACGCCGCGATCGAGCAGCGGCGTTCCGTCGGCCTGGGTGATCGCGCGGAGGCGGTTCACGAGGTGGAGGAACGTGCGCGCGAACTGGCGATCGATGTCGCCGTGCAGCGCGTCCGCGCCCGCGATGATCCCGCCCGACGAGTCGTGCGAGAGCCGGCGGTGCGAGATGTAGTGGTAGTTCTCCATCAGCACGCGCGTGGTGGAGTGGCGGAAGCGCGTCGCGCCGTCGTTGCCGCTGCCGACCTGGATCGCGACCGAGCGCGTGTAGCCGCAGGCGACCGCGAGCGCGGCGACGTCCATGTGGAGGCGCGCGGTCTCGAGCGTCTCGTCGCCGTCGGTGCTGTCGAAGCCGGGGGACGCGCCCTCGAGCGCGCGCTCCTGGTCCGCGGTCATGCGGCACGAGAGCGTGATCTCGACGTCGCGGATCGAGTCGCGGTGGAGCTCGAGGCGGCGGCGATCGGTGGTCGAGAGGCGCGGGTGCGCGAGGATGCGCGACATCTGTCCGCGCACGAGATCGTCGACGCCGCGCTGGCGCAGCGCGCTCAGGCGCGCGGCCTCGTCGCTGCCGCCGCTCGTGCCGCCGGTGATCGCGCGGTACGCGTCGAGCGGGTTGTTCAGCGCCGCACGGCGCTGCGCGGGGCCGCGGTACGAGATGCACGGACCGCCGAGCCAACCGCCGGTGCGGCCCGCGTAGAGGAAGAGCGAGTCGCGACCATCGGGGTTGAGCTCGCGGCCGATGCGGTGATCGATCGACTCGCCCGCGGCCTCGCTGTCGCCGCCCGCGCGCGGCACGGTCGGACCGCGTGCGGTGAGGCACTGCAGCGCGCCGCGCGCGTGGCCGTCGCCGTAGTCGTAGCCCTGCATGTCGAGCCCGCCGACGACCAGCAGGTGCTGCTTCACGCTCCCGAGCTCCTCGAGCGCGCGGCCCGAGATCGACGCGTCGGTGAGCGCGCCGGTGTTGCGCGGCCAGAAGCGCTCGGGCTCGTCGCCGAGCTCGGTGCGCTGCGCCTGCGCGACGCCGTTCGCCTGACGGAAGAAGATCGCGAAGGTCTCGTCCTCGGGCGCCGCCTTCGCGGTGGAGGGCGCGAGGCTCTCGAGGACGGGGAGCGCGAGGCTCACGCCCGCGGCGCGCAGGACGAAGCGTCGGGACAGCCTCACGGGAGCTCCTCCATGCTGCGCGCGCGGAAGGCGCGCGACGCGGCGATCTCGATCATCAGCTCGGTCACCGCGAGCGACCCGGCGCGCGATCCCTGCGCGAGGCGGTGCACGAGGTTCTCGTCGGTCTCGACGTGCCGGCGGCCCATCGCGTACTCGAGCCAGTGCTGCGCGTAGCAGACGTGCGCGCTGCCGCTCGCGGCGAGCGTCTCCGCGAGATCGATCGCGTCGGCGACCGGCGTCTGCTCGTGATCGATGAACGGCGAGGCGTCGGTGCGGACCGGCATGTCGTTGTCGGTGGTGCGCCACGCGCCGGTCGCGTCGTAGCCCTCGAACGGGAAGCCGAACGGGTTGATCAGCGTCTGGTGGCAGCCCGCGCAGAGCGAGTTGGTCTCGGTGTGCGCCTCGACGGTCTCGCGGTTGGTGCGGCCCATCGCGGCGGGCAGCGGCGGGATGTCGTCGGGCGGCGCGGAGATCGGCACGCACGCGATGCGCTCGGCGACGAACACGCCGCGGTGGATGGGATCGGGATCGACGCTCGTCGCGTGCGAGGCGAGGAAGCCCGAGAGCGTGAGCACGCCGCGGCGCTGCGCGGGGTCGAGCGAGGCGAGCGTGGGCTCGGCGCCGAACGTGCCGCTGAGGCCGTAGAGGCGCGCGAGCTCGGCGTCGACGAAGGTCTCGCTGGAGGTGAGCAGATCCGCGTAGGTGCCGTCGCGGGTGAAGACGACGTGCTCGACGAACTGGTCGAGCTCGCGCGTCGCGCGCGCGGCGAAGTCGGCGGGCGCGTCGGGGAAGCGCTCGGTGGACGGACGGATCTGCGCGAAGCGCGCGGCGTCGAAGAGCTGCGCGTGGAAGCGCTGGACGACGCTCACCGCGCGCGAGCGCTCGAGCAGGCGCGTCGACTCGGCGCGGATGCCTTCTTCGGTGCGCAGCGCGCCGGTGCGCGCGGCCTCGAACAGCGCGTCGTCGGGCATGGTGCCGACGAGGAAGTACGACATGCGCGAGGCGAGCTCGTAGTCCCCGAGCGGGATTGCGCCCTCGGTCGGGTCGGTCGCGCGCTCGACGCGGTAGAGGAAGTCGGGCGAGAGCAGCACGCCCTCGATCACGAGGCGGAGCCCCGCGACGTGCTGCGAGCTCGCGTCGGGATAGAGCGTGCGACCGGTCTGGTAGAGCGTGAAGAACGCCTCGCGGTCGACGTCCTCGATCGGACGGCGGAAGCCGCGCGTCACGAGGTCGGTGATGAACGAGATCGCGCGTGCATCGTCGTTCGCGCCTTCGTTGCTCGCGACGCGCGCGAGGCGCGCGGGATCGGAGGTGACGTGCTGCGCGAGGTCGGCGGCGGCGCGGCGGTACGCGCCGAGGAGGACCTCGTCGACCTCGAGCGCGGCGCCCTGGTTGTCGAAGAGGAAGCCGCTGACGCGCGGATCGTCGCGCAGCGCGACCGTGGTGGGCAGCGCGCCTTCGATGCGCAGGAGATCGGCGACCGTCGCGCGCCACTCCGCATGGGTGAGGCGAGGCGCGCGGGACTGCGGCGCGGGCGCGTCGAGCGCGGGATCGATCGGGACCGTGGGATCGGTCGGATCCGTCGGGTCGGTGGGGTCCGTCGGATCGGTGGGATCGGTGGGATCCGTGGGATCGGTCGGATCCGGCGGGGTGCGTGGCGGCGTGCCCGTCGGACCCGATGCGCCGTCGAGGAGGAACCCCTCGCAGGCACCGAGCGTGAGCAGCGCGAGCGCCGCGCCGATGCGAGCCCATCTCATCGGTCGTGCCGGGGAGCAACGATCGGTCCGCGTCACGTGCGCGCGAAACCGCTGGAGATTCGCGACCCCGCGCGACACACGGAGCGCTCCGTGCGCCGCGGCGCGGAGCGCGCGCCGTTCCGGCTTCGCGTCGTGGGCCGCGCGTCGTATACACCCGCGCATGAGCGACGACGTCCTGGTCTCGCGCGCGCTCGCGCGTCTTCGTGATCCTGGTAGCCCGCTCCTCGGAGCGGGCATCGCGCTGGTCGTCGAGGCCGCGCTCGAGCGCCCGCTGCGCGAGGTGGTGGCCCCGCAGCGCGCGATCGATCTGGTGGTCGCGGCGATCGACGACGAGAAGGTCGAGCGCGCGCTCACGACGGTCGCGCGCCCGGCGATGGATCGTCAGCGCGCGGCGCTCGCGGCGAAGGGCGACACGCTGGGCGCCTACCTGCCCGAGGGCGCGTCGGTGCTGCTCGACGACATCGCCGCGGGCACGCGACCGCCGCGTGGGGAATGGGCGCAGAAGCTGGTCGATCCGGCGCACGTGAGGGAGCTGCTCGCGCCGGTGCTGCAGGACACGCTGCTCGCGTTCGCGCGCAAGCTGCCGATGGTCGGAGGCGGCGGTGGCGGCGCGACCGAGAGCGGGGGCGCGAGCAAGCTGCTCGGTGGGCTCGCGCGCGGGCTCGCGCAGGGCGCGGGCGAGCGCGCGGCGAAGATCGCGGACCTCGGGCGCGGTGTGCTCGGCGGGCTCGGCGCGGAGATGGAGAAGCGGATCGGGACGGCGGCGAAGGACTTCTCGCAGAGCGCGTTCGAGCCGCTGCGCGGCGCGTTCGAGGAGCGCCTCGCGAGCGAAGAAGGGCGCGCGATCCTGACGAAGATGCGGCGGCGCGCGATCGACGTGCTGCTCGACGCGAAGGTGTCGGAGCTGCTCGACGATCTCGACGCGGCGCCGCGCGCGCCGGTGGATCGGCTGATCGCGCGCACCGTCGCGCACGACGTGGCGCGCCCCGAGGTGCAGGCGCTGCTGCGCGCGGAGGTGGAGGCGTTCCTCGCGGCGCGCGAGGGCTGGACGGTGCGCCAGCTGCTCGACGAGTGGGGCGTGACCGCGCAGGCGGTGGACGAAGCGAAGCGCTTCGGCGAGACGGTCGCGAGAGCGGCGGTGAAGGAAGAAGCGTTCGGAGAGTGGCTGAGGGCGCTGATCGCGGAGTGAGGGGCGGGCGCGACGGCGACGGCGACGGCGACGGCGGGGCGAGCGCGAGGAGCGGCGGCGCGTGGGGGCGAGCGCGCGAGGAGCGAGGATCCGCGCGCGCGTCGCGCCTCACCGTCGCTCACCCCGTTCTTCGAGCGATGCGGACCAGCACGCTGATCACGTGATCGAGCTCGTCGCGCAGCGCGGGGTCGATCTGCCGCACGTAGCCGAGATCCTCTGCGCAATCCGAGCAGCCGAGCGCTTCGTTGGCACTGCCCGCTGCGGCGGGCGGCTGCTCAGGACACGCTGCGCAGCCGCGCCGCTCGTCCGACGTACAGCAGATGACGCGAGCCGCGCGCGACCTTGCCGCGGGCGCGCACCCGGACGACCTCGCCGTTCAGGCCCGCCGCCCGCAGCGCGCGCGCGAAGCGCGGGCTCTCGAACGCCGACCACACGACGAGCGCGCCGCCGGGGCGCAGCGACGTGCGCAGCCGCTCGAGCCCGCGCGCGCCGTAGAGCCGCGCGTTCGACGGCACCGTCAGCGCCTCGGGGCCGTTGTCCACGTCGAGCAGGATCGCGTCGAAGCGGCTCGGCTCGAGCGCGTCACCGACGTCGCCGATCTCGACGCGCACTCGCGGATCGTCGAGCGGACGACCGGCGAGCTCGCCGAGCGTGCCTCGGTTCCACTCGACCAGCGCGGGGATCAGCTCGCGCACGACGACCTCGGCGTCCGATCCGAGCGCGTCGAGCGCGGCGCGCACCGTGTACCCGAGGCCGAGCCCGCCGATCAGCACGCGCACGCCGCGACGCTCTCGCAAGCCCGCGCAGCCGACCTCGGCCATCGCCTCCTCCGAGCCGTGCACCCGGCTCGACATCAGCACTTCGTTGCGCACGCGGACGACGAGCGAGACGCCCTCGCGCGCCAGGGTGATCGGTTCGCCGGCCGGTGTGCTCGCTTCGGCGAGGAGCTCGCGGGGCAGCATCGCAGCGGAGTATGGGCGCGCCGCGCGTGTCTGCACGTGGCAAGCTCGCCGGTCGCGATGCACGGACGGACGCCGACCGATCTGCGCGAGCCGTGGCACGGCGCGTTGCTCTCGAGCCCGGTGCTCGCGTCGGTGTCGCCGTGGGCCGCGCGCCTCGCGCGATTCGCACGGTTTCCCAGCGTCGGCGAGCTCGACGCGACGCTGCACGATCGGCTCTCGATCGAGCCCGGCGTCGCGCTGGAGCCGCAGGTGAAGACGCGGCGGCGACGCGGTCCGGTCGATCGCGACGCGCTCTACGAGGTGCGCATCGACGTGCACCGGCGCGTGCCGACCCGCGAGCGCTCGTGGCACGACCTCACGAACGCGCTGGTGTGGGCGGCGTTCCCGCGCAGCAAGCGCGCGCTGACCGCGCGCCAGCTCGCGATCCTCGACGCGGTGCTGCCGCGCGACGCCGAGCGTCTGCCCAGCGCACGGACCCGCGAGCAGGATGCGCTCGCGATGCTCGACGAGGGCGGGATCGTGGTGCTGGTCACCGGTGAGCACGTCGAGCACGCGAAGCACGCCCACGAGCGCGGCGACGAGGACGCGCTGCGCCGGCTGCGCGATGCGGGGCACGCCGCGGTGCTCGTGTTCGGGCACGCGATGATGGAGCACGCGCTCGAAGGGTCGCTCGACGTGCGCGGCTACGGCGTGGTGCTCGCCACGGGCGCGCTGCCCGACGGGCTGGAGGGACGGGTCGCTCTCGCCGACCGAACGCTCGCCGACTGGATCGTGTGCACCGACGAGCTGCTCCGCCCGTCGCCGTGGCGCGGGCTCTCGCTCCGGGGCGTCGTCGCCTGATCGCGCGCGGGCCCCTTTTCGCGGGCGCTCGCGCGCAGAGATGAAGAGCATGCATCCGCGCCGCGCCGCCCGGTCCCGCTTCTCGCGCGGGCCATGAACGTCACGGGGACGCTCTCGCTGCACCTGCTCGCGGCGCTCGCGGTCGCGCTCGTCGGCGCGACGCTCGCTTCCTGCGCGCGCCAGTCGGTCCTCAGCGGGTTCGTGCTCGCGGGCGTCGTCGTCGGCACGCTGACGCCGGGGCCCGTCGCCACGCCCAGCGTCATCGAGCAGCTCGCGGAGATCGGGATCGTGTTCCTGATGTTCGTGGTCGGCGTGCAGCTCTCGGTGCGTGATCTCTTGCGTCGGGGCCCGCGCCTGCTGGCGGTCGCCGGCACGCAGGTCGCGGCGACGATCCTGCTCGGCATGGGGATCGGTCACGCGCTCGGGTGGAGCGCGATCGAGTCGTTCGCGTTCGGTGCCGTCGTGTCGAACTCGTCGAGCACGGTGCTCGCGCGCGTGGTCTACGAGCGCAAGGAAGGCGAGCAGGAGTGGGGGCACATCGGGTTCGCGTGGTCGTCGATCCAGGATCTCTCGACGATCCTCCTCGCCGCGGCGCTGACCGCGCTCGCGCACGAGGACGATCCCGGAGGCGCGGGCATCGCGCAGTCGATCGGGAGCGCGCTCTTGTACTTGCTCGTGCTCTCGCCGTGCGCGCTCTGGCTGGTGCCGAAGCTCGTCGCGCTCGCCGCGTCGCTGCGGAACCGCGAGATCTTCCTGCTGAGCATCGCCGTCATGGCGCTCGCGATGGCGTGGCTCGCGTCGTGGCTCGGTGTCTCGCTGGCGCTCGGGGCGTTCATCGCGGGCGTGGTCGTGAGCGAGTCGGACCACGCGCACCGCGTGTTGCGCGACATGATGCCCCTGCGCGATCTCTTCTCGGGGCTCTTCTTCGTGTCGGTCGGCATGCTGGTCGACCCCGGGTTCGTGGTGTCGCACGCGCCGCTGATCGCGCTCACGGCGGGCGCGATCGTGATCGGCAAGGGGACGATCAACCTGGTGCTCGCGCGCGCGCTGCACCTGCCCAAGCGCGTCGAGCGGATGGTCGCGCTCGGGCTCGCGCAGTCCGGCGAGTTCTCGTTCCTGCTCGCGACGATCGGCGCCGAGCGCGGGGTGCTCTCGAGGGACGTCTTCGACGTGCTCGTCTCGGGGACGATCGTGAGCATCCTGCTGTCGCCGTACGTCGTGGGCGTCGGCGCGCGCGTGCTCCGTCGCATCTCCCCGCAGCGCGGCGAGAGCGAGGAGCCCGAGGGCACGTCGAAGGTGGGTCACGTCGTGGTGTGCGGCCACGGTCGCGTGGGCGAGGTCGTCGCGCGGCTGCTCGAGCGACGGCACATCCCGTACGTCGTGGTCGAGGAGGACCGCCGCATCGTGCGCTCGCTGGCCCGTCACGGGGTGCACGCGGTGCTCGGCGACGCGTCGAGCTCGGACGTGCTCGAGCGCGCGGACGTGCGCGGCGCGCGCGCGCTGGTGGTGTGTCTGCCCGATCGCATCGCCGCGCGATGTGCGGTGGAGAACGCGCTCGCGATCCGACCCGACATCGACGTGTACGTGCGCACGCACCACGCCGACGAGCAGCGCGTGCTGCACCAGACGGGCGCGACGGAGGCCGTGTTCTCGGAGCTCGAGCTCGCGCTGGCGCTCGGCGCGCGCACGCTGCGCGCGCTGGACGTGCCTCCGGTCGAGGTCGAGCGCGACGTCGCGTCGATGCGCTCCGAGAGCTCGCCGCCGCCCGCGACCGCGCCTACGACGCCCGAACCCGCGTGAGCAGATCGATCGTGGTCGCGACGTCCTCGCGGCGCGAGACGCAGAGCACCGAGTGCCCGCCGCGCACGACCGAGTCGCCGCGCGGCGCGACGACGCTCCCGTTCTCCGCGGCGATGCCCGCGATCACCGCGCCGCGAGGGAACTCCTGAGAGGTGCCGATCTCGCGCACGGTGCGTCCCGCGACCTCGGCGCGCTCGGGCACGACGATCTCGAACGCGATGGAGTCCCCGGTGCCGAGCACCATCGAGTGCGTCACGCGCGGGTGCTCCATCGCGACGGAGAGCGCGCCGACCATCGTCTCGATCTCGCCGAAGACCTGGTCGATGCCGGCGCGCGCGTAGATCGTTCGGTACGCCGGATCGCGGAGGCGGGCGAGGATGCGCTTGGCGCCGAACGAGCGCGCGATCGCGGCGACGGCGAGGTTGTCGGCGTCGCGACGGAGCATCGCCGCCACGACGTCCGCGCGGCCCACGTCGGCGTCCGTGAGCACCCGGGGATCGGTGCCGTCGCCGACGATCGCGGCGAGGCCGTGCTCCGCGAACCCACGCGCCGCGATCGAGGGATCCCGGTCGACGAGGGTCACGTCGTGTCCTGCGCCGCCCAGCGCGAGCGCGAGGTTCGTCCCCGCGAGACCACCTCCGACGATGACGATCCTCATGCCTCGTGGTGCTCCTGTTCGCGCAAGCGGAGGATGCGCTCGTCGATCGCGGCGAGCTGCGCCTCCGCCGCGTCACCCTCGAGCACGCCTCGTCGGACGGCGTCGATCAGCGCGGCGCGCTGCGCATCGAGCACCGCCGTCTCGACGTGCACGTCGTCTCCCTCGATCTCCGCGGCACGCAGCGTGCGCTCGGCCTCGAGCAGCTCGCGCTGGAGGCGGGCGCGCTTCTCCGCGTGCGCGCGCCGCGAGACGAGCCCCGCGTCGTGGAGCGCGTCGAGCTCGGCCTGGCCGCGTCGCGCCGCGACGAGCCGCGCGCGGGCGGTGGCGACGGCGGGATCGGCCCCGTGCTCGACCACGCCGAGCCAACGCAGGACGCGCGCGAAGGGCAGCGCTTGCGTGACCAGCGTGACGAACGTGACCCCGAACACGATCACGACGAGGCGCTGCTTGAACGGCACCGAGTCGGGGATCGCGAGCACGGCCGCCATCGAGAGCGAGCCCTTGATGTTCCCGGCGACCATCACGTGCTGCCAGCGCACCGGGAGGCGCTCCCGCATCGCGACGCGCAGCGCGCCGAACCCGCCGTACACCGCGAGCGCGCGGCCCGCGTGGAGCGCGGCGAGCGCGAGCAGGATCGACGGGGCTTCCTCCCAGAGCGTGGCCGCGTCGATCTGCATGCCCACGAGGAGGAACACGAAGACGTTGAGCGCGAACCCGATCGTCTCCCAGAAGCCGTGCAGCGCGAGCACGCGCGAGGGCGGCAGCGAGCGACGCGCGGCGCGGCCGAGCACGAGACCGACGATGACGACGGCGATGACCGGCGAGGTGTGGACCTCCTCGGCGATCAGCGACGCGCCGAACACGGTCACGATGGTGACGAGCACCGCGGTGAGGTGATCGGGGGTGGCGCGGAGCGCGGCGGCGCCGAGGGCGCCGAAGATCACGCCGAAGAGCGCGCCGCCGATGATCGCGATCGAGAGGGAGCGGCTCACGGTGACGGCGTCGGCGGTCCCGCCGCTCGCGATCGCGGCGGCCGTCGCGACGAGGACGAGGGCCGTACCGTCGTTGAAGAGGCTCTCGCCCTCCATGATCGCGGCGAGGCGTTGAGGAACGCGCACCGCGCGGAACGCTAGGAGCACGCTGACGGTGTCGGTGATCGCGAGGAGCGCGCCGAGGACGAGGGCGACCGCGAAGGGCAGATCGAGGACCCACGTTGCGACGAGCGCGGTGCCGACGAGCGAGATCGCGACGCCGGGGATGGCGAGCGTGAGGATCGGATTGCGGGCTTCGCGGAGGTGGTCGAGGTTGGCGAAGAGCGCGCCCTCGAACACGAGGACGGGCAGCACGCCGACCAAGATGAGCTCGGGATCGAGCGGCGAAGGTGGGAGGACGCCGAAGAGCACGAGCCCCAGGCCGACGAGCACGAGCGCGACGTTGTAGGGGACGCCGATGCGCTTGGCTGCGATCGCGACTGCCGATCCCACCGCGAGGATCAGCATCGAGCCTTCGAGCGTGTGCCTCATGCGGTGCCCGCATCCTAACGAAATCGCGAGGGATCGCGAGCAAGTTCGACGAGGAGACGCACGGCGTGGCGCGTGACCTCGCGACGGTGCCGGCACCGCGGCTGCTTCTCGGTGCGCGAGGAGGTGGACGCGATGAAGAACGAGACGCAGACGACGGGCGAGGCGCGCATCCTGAAGAAGGGCTCGCGGGGCGACGACGTGCGCGAGCTGCAGCGCGACCTGGGGCGGCTCGGCTACGACCTCGACGCCGACGGGATCTTCGGCGACGCGACCGAGCGCGCGGTGACCGAGCTGCAGACGATGTTCGGCTACACGGTCGACGGGATCGTCGGCGAAGGGACGCGCAAGCTCGTGCGGGCGCAGATCGGATACGGGTGGAGCGCGAAGCGTGCGGACGCCGAGGAGCTCGCGAAGCGCGCGCAGCGCACGCCTGGGAGCCACGCCGAGCCGGGTGGCGCATCGAACGTGGGTGCGAAGCGATCGAGCTGAAACGGCGGGTGGGTGTCGCGAGCGTCGGGCTCGTGACACCCGGGGGGCCGGTCAGTAGTGCCAGGGGAACTTCTTGAAGTCGCGGGGGCGCTTCTGGACGAACGCGTCGCGGCCTTCCTGGGCTTCTTCGGTACCGTAGGCGAGCCGGGTCGCTTCGCCGGCGAAGAGCTGCTGGCCGACGAGCCCGTCGTCGACGAGGTTGAACGCGTACTTGAGCATCCGGATCGCGGTCGGGCTCTTGGTGTTGATGTCGGCGGCCCACTCGAGCGCGACCTTCTCGAGGTCGGCGTGCGGAACCACGGCGTTCACCATGCCCATCTCGAATGCGTCGCGCGCCGAGTAGTTCTTCGAGACGAAGAAGATCTCTCGTGCGCGCTTCTGTCCGACCTGGCGCGCGAGGTACGCGGAGCCGAAGCCGCCGTCGAAGCTCGCGACGTCCGCGTCGGTCTGGCGGAAGAGCGCGTGCTCCTCGCTCGCGAGCGTCATGTCGCAGACGACGTGGAGCGAGTGCCCGCCGCCGACGGCCCAACCTGGGACGACTGCGATGACGACCTTCGGCATGAAGCGGATCAGGCGCTGCGCCTCGAGGATGTGGAGGCGGCCGAGG
This sequence comes from Sandaracinus amylolyticus, assembly GCF_000737325.1. Classification (NCBI taxonomy): domain Bacteria; kingdom Pseudomonadati; phylum Myxococcota; order Polyangiales; family Sandaracinaceae; genus Sandaracinus; species Sandaracinus amylolyticus. Next base: position 1,523,197 of record NZ_CP011125.1, on the reverse strand, counting down.
CGCGCGGGGTCGATCTTCCCGGCGTCGGCGCCTTCGTACTTGTAGCCGTCCTTGCCGCGGACGCGTTGATCGCCGCCCGAGCAGAAGGCCCAGCCGCCGTCCTTCGGGGACGGGCCGTTGCCGGTCAGCAACACGACGCCGACGTCGCTCGAGGTGCGGGCGTGCTCGAGCGCGGTGCAGAGCTCGTCGACGGTGTGTGGGCGGAACGCGTTGCGCACCTCGGGGCGGTGGAACGCGATGCGCACGGTGCCGCGCTCCTTCGCGCGGTGATAGGTGATGTCGGTGAAGTCGAAGCCCGGCACGGGCTCCCAGCGAGACGCGTCGAAGATCGCGGAGACCATGATGGCGCGCGATGTAGCACGGCGGTCGTGAGCGCGGACGGGCGGGGGTCGCGGTGGGCGGACGGCTCAACGTCGGTGAGTGATCCGAGACGGGCGCCGCGATGTTCGGGCGACCGGTGCACGTTTCGCGTGGGTGGCTCGGGAGCAGCGCCGTCGCGGGCTGGCGGCCGCCAGGCGCCGCCCGCCATTCCGCCCGACCCACGTTGCGTTTTCCCCGGCATTTCACCGCCGAACGACCGGCACACGTCGTGCGCATCCCGCAGCCCGTGACCCAACCTCGCCTGCTCGAGCCCGGCGCCGTCTACCTCGTCACGCGCCGCACGCTTCGTCGCTACCACCTCTTCGCGCCCGATCCGCGCATCGAGCGCATCTTCCGCTACGTGCTCGCCATCGCGGCGCAGCGCACGGGAGTGCGCGTCCACGCCGCCGTCCTGATGAGCACGCACGAGCACCTCGTCGTCTCCGATCCCGCTGGTCGCCTCCCGGTCTTCCTCCACTACCTCCATCGCCACGTCGCGCTCGCGACGAAGGTCGTGCGTCGTTGGGAAGGCGCGGTCTGGGACCACGAACCCACGAGCGTCGTCGAGCTGCGCACGCCCAGCGCGGTCGCCGAGAAGATCGCCTACGCGATCGCGAATCCCGTCGCGGCGCGGCTCGTGCCGCGGGCGAAGGACTGGCCCGGCCTGACGACGCGGCCACGCGAGATCGGCACTGCGACCTGGCGCACTCCGCGTCCGAGCGAGTACTTCGCGGCCGACGACGACAAGTGGCCTCCCCACGCCGAGCTCCGCCTCGAGATGCCGCGCGCCGCTCGCGAGCTCCGGATGGACGCCGACGAGTTCCGCACGCTGGTTGCGCACGAGCTCGCGTCGCTCGAGTCCGCTGCGCGCGCGAACGTCCGAGCGCAACAGGGCACGTTCCTCGGTGCCGATCGCTGCGCCCGGATCTCGCCATTCCGCCGGGCCCGCTCGTGGGAGCCCGTGCGCGCCACGAATCCGTCGTTCGCCGTCGGCCGCGCCGGCGACGACGTTCGACGCGAGTCTGCAGCGCGCGTCCGAGCGTTCCGCACCGCATATCGACACGCGTTCGAGGCTTGGCACCGAGGCCGGCGCGACGTCCCCTTCCCCGCCGGCACGTGGCTGATGCGCGAGCAGCACGCCGCGCCAATCGCAGCCTGAGCCGCGCTCACATCGCGATGGGGCGCAGCCAGCGCACGGCTTCGACCGGCTCCGCGCTCACCGCCGCGAGCACGCCGCCCATCATCGCGCCGATCACCCCGACCGTCGCGACCTCGCTGCCGCTGAAGAAGAGCCCGTCGATCGGCGCGCGCGGGCGCAGCCAACGGTTGTGGAACCGACGCGCGGTCGGCTCGAGACCGTAGATCGAGCCTTCCACCGGGCGCACGAAGTGGTGCGTGCTCACCGGCGTGCCGAGCTCTGCGAGCTTCACCTTCGGCGCGAGGCCGGGCATGCGCGCGGTGAGCTGCGAGAGCAGCTGCTCCGACAGCCGATCCTTGAACGCGTCGTACTCCGCGCCGCGCTTCTTCCAGCGCGCGTCCTTCCACTTCGAGAACGAGTCCCAGGGCACGAACGTGACGATCTCCCCGGTGTGCTGGAGCTCGTCGGGATCGTGCTCGGGGTCTTTCTGCGACGGGAAGCTGCAGTAGAGCACCGAGGCGCGGGGAGGCGCGTCGCGTTCGTTCACGCGCCACGCATCCTCCTCCATGTCCCACGTTTCGTAGAACCACTCGTTCGCCGCGGTCGCGCCGGCCTCGCGCGGATTGCCTTCGAAGCCGAGGTACAGGCACACGTGCGCGGGCGCAGCCGGCAGCTCGGCGACCTCGCGCGCCCAAGCGTCGTCGCGATAGGGGGGAGGCAGCAGGCGGGTCACCGTGGAGAGCACGCCCGCGGCGCTGATCACGCGCTTGCTGCGGACCTCGCGTCCGTCGCGCAGGCGCACGCCCACGGCTCGCCCGTTCTCGACGAGGATCTGCTCAACGTCGGTGCGGATCGCCGTCCATCCGCCGGCGCGCTCGACCGTCGCGAGCAGCCCGCGCGCGATGCGACCTGCCCCGCCGACCGGGTAATACGCGCCGTGCATGAAGTGCTTCGCGACGAGCGCCTGGATCGCGAACGACGAGCGGCTCGGCGTCGAGCCGTAGTAGCCCCACTGCGACGTGAGCACCGCCCGGAGCTTGGGGTCGCTCGTGAGCTCGCGAAGCACGTCCGCGGTTCGTTTCGTCAGCCATCGCTGAGCGCCGCGCGCGAGCACCGGATCGACGACGCGCCCGAGAGACGGGCCGAAGAGCCGCGCGAGGTAGTAGCTCTTCATCTCCTTCGCCACGGCGCGCACGAGGTGGAGATACCCGTCGATCGCCTCGCGCTCGTTCGGGAACGCGTCGATCAGGTTCTCGCGGAACAGCGCTGGCGAGTCGGGAAACTCGATCGTGAAGTCGTCGGGGAAGTGGAAGCGATCGTAGACGCCACCGAGCGGCGCCCACTCGAGCTCACCGCGCGTGAGCTCGCGGAGGATGCGGCCCGTCGCGGTGTGCGTCGTGACCTCCCCGACCGCGTGCACGCCGACGTCCCAATGGAACCCCGGTCGCTTGAAGACATGCGTGAACCCGCCGGGAACGTAGTGCTGCTCGAGCACCAGCACGCGACGGCCGAGCGACGCGAGGAGCGCGGCGCTCGTCATGCCGCCCATCCCGCTGCCGATGACGATGTAGTCCCACGGGCCCGGCGGAATGTCTTTGCTCCACGGGCGCTCGCCTTCGTCGTCTGCCTTCACGACCGTGGTTGATATCGGAGAACCGCCGAGACGTGAAGCGCGCCGTCGCACCACTCCGAGCGCTCGAGCCGACCGACGTTGCGCCGATCCACCCCGTCCGGACCAACCCACGTTGCGCGTCCGATGCGCGAACCGCACCACGTGATGCGATCCGCCACACCCCTACCAACGCCGCGCTCACTCGCTCAACTGCGTCGGCTCGCTCCCCTCGAGCGGCTCGTTCTCCAGAATCGTCCGCTGGTCGATGAGCGCATCCTCGGTCGGCGCCGCGCGCCCGCCGATCTCGGGCCGAGGCACGTTGCGCTCGCGCTCGTCGGCTTCGCGCCCGATCCCCATCTCCCGCTCGTAGGGGTTGTCGCAAGCGCTCGCGCATGCCGCGATCGCCAGCGCGACGAGCGCGCCCGAGAACGTCGTCGTGCGGATCTTCATCGCCATCTCCTCGCGGGAGACGAAGCACGATGCGCGCCGCGCCCATCAAGACGACGGCTCGAGCGTCGCGACCAGCTCGCGCAGCACCCGCGCCTCGAACGGCTTCTCGATGCTCCGATTGCCCACGCGCGCCAGGAAGTCCCGCCCGCCGGGGCTGAACGCGCCGCCGCTCATGAACACGATCCTCCGCGCCACCTCGGGCCGCGCGCGCGACAGCCGCTCGTGCAGCTCCATTCCGGTCATCTCGGGCATCATCACGTCGCAGAGCACGAGGTCGTACGCGCGCTCGTCCAGCCGCGAGAGCGCGAGCGCCCCGCTCGTCACCACGTCGACGTCGTGATCGCGACCGAGCATGCGTCGCACCGTCTCGCCGATCTCCGGCTCGTCGTCGACGACGAGCACACGACGTCGCGGCGCGCGCGGCGGCATCGCGACCACCGGCCGCGATCGCCCGAGCTGGCTCGGACGCGCCGCGGGCAACGTCACCCGGAACGTCGTGCCCTCCCCGACCCGGCTCGTCACGCCGATCGCGCCCCCGAGCTGCGCGACGATGTTGCGACAGATCGACAGCCCGAGACCGGTCCCCACACCGCTCGACTTCGTCGTGAAGAACGGCTCGAACACGCGCCCGAGGTGCTCCTCCGCGATGCCCTGCCCGGTGTCGTGCACCTCGACGAAGGCATCGCCGCTCGCGTCGGTGCCGGTCACGATCCGGATCTCGTGCCGGTCCGCTGCGCCCAGCGGAATGGCGTGCGCCGCGTTCTGCACGAGGTTGAGGAACACCTGCGCGAGCCGCGCTTCGCTGGCGACGACGAGCGGCGTCGCGCCGTACTCCTTCACGACGCGCGCGTGATGCCGCACCTCGTTGCGGATCATGCTGAGCGCCGAGTCGATGATCTTCGGTAGCTCGACGTTCGTCGCAGGCGCCTCGTCGGCCCGCGCGAACGCCTTCAGATCGCGCACGATCTGCCGCACGCGATCCGCCCCCCCGAGCGATGCGCGCAGCGCCTGCAGCAGCTCGCCCACCACCTCGGGCGCGAGCGTGACGGCCCCCTCGCCGCGCTCGCGCGCCGCGTCCCGCGCGCCCTCGAGCTCCTCCGCGACGTAGTCGAGGTTGCCCATCACGTACGCCATCGGGTTGTTGATCTCGTGCGCGACACCCGCCGCGACGAGCCCCATCGTGGTCAGACGATCGCCCAGCTGGAGCTGCGCCTGCGCCTGCTGGAGCTCGCGATCGTCGCGCGCCACGAGCACGATGCCCGCGAGCGCGCCGCTGCCGTCACGCTGCGCCGACGCGTTCACCGTCAGCGTGAGCACGTCGCCGCTCGACGTCACGAACGCGACGCGCCGATCGCGAAAGCGATCGTCATCGAGCGTGCCCGTCGGATCGACCGCGAGCGGGCTCTCGCGCGCCGCGAGCAGCGACGACAGCGAGCGACCGACGAGCTCGCCGTGCGGCCACCCGAGCAACCGCGCGATCGCGAGGTTCGCCCGGAGGATCCCGCCGCTCGCGTCGAGCACGAGCACTCCGTCGATCATCGAGTCGAGGATCGCGGCGAGCACCGAGCGCTGTCGCACGAGCTCCGCGAACGCGTCGCCGACCTCGGCCGCCGTGTTGTTGAAGAGGTACGCGAGCACGTCGAGGGGATCCCCCTCGAGCGAGCGCGCCGCGCGCGCCTCGAAATCCCCCGCCGCGAGCCGCAGGAACGACTCGCTGAGCGCCTGGACGCCCTGCTGCAGTCGCTGGTGATCGCGCTCGCGCTCCTCGAGCAGCCGCGCGAGCTCCTCCGCGATCAAGTTCACGAAGAACGCGAGCGTGTCCTCGGTGTCGCGGGTGTAGTCGCGCGGCAGACGCACCGAGAAGTCCGCCTTCGCGAGCCGCACGAACGCCTCGATGAGCCAGCCCGCGAGCTGGCGATCCGACTCCCCTCCGCTCATCGCTTCGCCCGCCTCGTCACGCGATCGCTCGCGTCCGCGGCGTCGACGTCGCGCGCGCTCCGCACGCTCGCGCCGGGCAGCGTCGAGAGCTCGAGCGGCATGCGCGCCCAGAGCCGCTCCGCGTCGATCGCGTACGCGCCGTCGACGCGCACCACCTCGCGTATCCCGGGATGCTCGCGCTCGAGCTCGTCGAGCATCTCCGAGCGCTCGCGCGAGCGACGATCCGCCTCGGCGATCCTCCGCAGCTCGTCGAGCCGCTCGAGCGCCTGGCGCAACATCGCGCGCAGCTCGTGCTTGTCCCACGGCTTCGTGAGGTAGCGATGCACCTCGCCCTCGTTGATCGCGCTGAGCGCCGACGGCAGCGACGCATCGCCCGTCAGCAGCACACGCACCACGTCGGGCGCGACGCGCCGGATTTCCGCGACGAGCTCGATGCCGCTCATCTCCGGCATGTCGATGTCGCTGATCACGACGTCGACCTCGCCCGCGCGCACCGACTCGAGCGCCTCGTGCGGCGACGTCGTCGTCACCAGGCGATAGGACTCGCCGCGCAGCGTGCGACGGAGGCTCTCGAGGATCTCGATCTCGTCGTCGACGACGAGCACCGTGTGCGCGCGCTCGCTCGTCATCGCGGGAGCCACCTGCGCCAGTCCGCGCGCGATGCCGCGCGCGCCGCGCGACGCAGATCCACGATCATCTCTCGCGCGCTCTGGTACCGCTCCTCGCGTCGTTTCGCCATCGCGCGATCGACGATCGCCTGGATTCCGTCGGGCACCGGCGTCCCGCCCGGTCGCACGATCCTCGGCACCGGCGCCTCGAGCTGCGCCTCGAGCAAGCGCGCGACCGGCAGCCCCGCGAACGGCGCCCGCCCGGTGAGCATCTCGAAGAGCACGCACCCCAGCGAGTAGAGATCACTGCGTCGATCCGCGGCCTCTCCGCGCACCTGCTCGGGCGCCATGTAGGCCGCGGTGCCGATGATGAGGTCGCTGCGCGGGCCCTCGCCGGTCCGCGCCGGCTCGAAGCTCGCGTCGACGATCGCGGCGAGGCCGAAGTCACCGATCTTCACGTGATCGTCGTCGTCCACGAACACGTTCGACGGCTTGAGATCCCGGTGCACCACGCCCTGCGCGTGCGCGGCGCCGAGCGCGGCCGCGATGCGCCGCGCGATGATCAGCGCGCGCCTCGGCTCGATCGGCGCGGCGTGCAGCCGCTCGTCGAGCGTCGGCGCCTCGACGAGCTCCATCACGATGAACGAGCGACCGTCGGCGAGCCGACCGAAGTCGAGCACGTCGACGATCCCGCGATGTCGCGCGCGCGCCGCTGCCTTCGCCTCCACGACGAACTGCGCGGCGAGCATCGGATCGCTCGCCGCGCCCGGCAGCAGCAGCTTGATCGCGACGTGCTTGTCGAGGACGAGGTGACGCGCGCGATGGACGGTGCCCATCCCACCGCGCCCGATCTCGTCGAGCAGTCGATATCGCCCCGCGCGCGCCGGCGCGCGCTCGTCGGCGCTCGCCTCGCTCACGTCCTCGACGTCGCGCTCGTCGAGATCCCCGATGCGTCGCAGCTCGGCCGCGAGCCCGCGCGCCGTCACGCGCGTGACGAGCAGCACGTCGATCGCGGGAGGCTCCGTGCCCGGCCCGCGCACGAGCGGCTCGGCGCGCCCATCGCGCAGCCGAACGCGAATTCGCCCGACCCGCGACTCGCTCCCACCGAGCGGCAGCTCCGCCACGAGCGCGAGCCGCGCGACGATCGCGTCCCCGAGCGCGCCATCCACGGTGATCGCGCGCGCGTACGACGGCTCGTAGCGCACCTCGTGACGGCGCGCGCCCGGCTCGATCGTCACCGCGTGCGCGTCGCGCCGCACGATCGCCAGCAGCAGCAGATCGGCGACGTCGACCGCCGAGAGCGCATCGAGCGCGGTGATCGCCTCGTGCATGAGAGTCGCCGAGGATACCGAGGAAGCGCGCGCGTGTTCTAGACTCGCGGACGATGTCGCATCCCGTCGCGCAACCGCTCACCGCGTACCAGCGCAAGCTCTTCGTGTTCCTCGGGGTCGCGACGTTCTTCGAGGGCTTCGATCAGATGGCGCTCGCGCAGATCCTGCCGACGCTGCGCGACGAGATGCACCTCGGCGAGTGGGAGACCGGCCTGCTCGTCGCGTTCGTGAACCTCGGCACCGTGGTCGCGTACCTGCTCGTGCGACAGGCCGACGTCTGGGGTCGTCGCGCCGTGCTCTCGCTGACGATCGCGGGCTACACGCTTTTCTCGTTCGCGAGCGGCCTCGTCTCGTCGCCGTGGCTCTTCGGTGCGCTGCAGTTCGTCGCGCGCATCTTCCTCATCGGCGAGTGGGCGGTCTCCGTGATCTACGCAGCCGAGGAATTCCCCGCGTCGCGGCGCGGCATGGTCATCGGCGTCATCAGCGCGTGGAGCGCGCTCGGCGCCGTGGTGTGTGCCGGCGTCGTGCCGCTGCTCGTGCGCTCTCCGTTCGGCTGGAGGACCGTGTACTTCGTGGGCACGGTGCCCCTCGTGCTCCTCGCGTTCGCGCGTCGCTCGCTGCGCGAGACCGATCGCTTCGCGGCCCTCGCGCCCGAGGAGCGCGTCGCGTCGTCGCTCACGCGCATCCTGCACACGCCTTATCGCGCTCGCGTGCTGCAGCTCGCGCTGATCTGGGGCCTCACGTACGTCTGCACCCAGACCGCGGTGACGTTCTTCAAGCAGCACGCCGTCGAGGATCTCGGCATGCCCGACACACGCGTCGGCCTGCTCATCAGCGTCGCGGCGGTGGTCTCGATGCCGCTCGTCTTCGCAGTCGGACGACTGCTCGACGTGACCGGACGACGTCGTGGCTCGGTCGTCATCTTCGTGCTCACCGCTGCAGGCGCGCTCGGCAGCTACACGCTCGAGGGCGAAGCGCTGCTCTTCGGCCCGGTCGTGCTCGCGATCTTCGGCGCGTCCGCGGTGCTGCCCGCGCTGAACGCGTTCACCACCGAGCTCTTCCCGACCGAGCTGCGCTCCGACGCGTTCGCGTGGTCCAACAACCTGCTCGGTCGCCTCGGCTACGTGGTCGCACCGATCGCGGTCGGCCTCGCCGCAGAGGAGATCGGCTGGGGGCTCGCGGTCGCGTCGACCGCGATCGGACCGATCCTCGCGCTCGTGTTGATCCTCAAGTGGCTGCCCGAGACGCGCGGGCGCGAGCTCGAGGACACGTCCGCGATGCGCTGAAGACGAGAACGCGCGCCCGGCGGTGAGCCGAGCGCGCGCTTCCGTTCCGGTCGACGTGCTTCGGGATCAGCAGTCGTCGTCGAAGATCCCGGGGCCCGGCGTCAGGATGTTGTTCGGATCGAAGTACGCCTTCGACACCTGTGCGCGGACCCACTCGGACCCGTAGTGACGACGCCAGTCGGCGCGCGTGAAGTCGAGCGTTCCGATCGGATAGCGATACCCACCGACCGCCACCGCGCGATCGAACCACTCGCGGTTCCGCGCGCGCTTCGCTTGCGCGAACGTCGGCTCGTAGCCGGGCGTGTTGTTCGCGGTCAGCACGTCGAAGAGCCACACGACGTCGTCGTCGGGCAGACGGAACATCGGCCGCGTGATCGTCGACGTCTTCAGCGGGAAGAAGAGGATGAATCCGGCGATGCCGAGATCGTCGGGCGCGAGCGACGTGAGCGTGTCGTCGACGTACTCCTCGACGTGCGTGTCGGGCAGGAACACGTCGAACCACGGCTTCATCGCGCCCGCCCAGAGCCCGATCGACGACAGGAACGCGATGCCCTGATCGACGCGCGTGTGGTAGTCGAAGTACGGGCCGTCGAGCTCGACGACGTTCGCGGGATCGAAATTCAGACCGCGCAGGAGATACGCGGTGTTGGGCGGCGAGCCCGCGTCGTACCACTGCGCCGTGTACATCTCGTAGAACCACGCGCCGGTCGCGGGGTCCTGCTTCGCGCCGCCGTACACGAGGTCGATCTCGCCGCGCGCGACGAGCGTGCGCATGTCGTCGAAGAACGGCCCGATGTCGTCGTAGCGGATCGTCTGATCACGCACGAGCGCGCCGACCGTCACGAGGCGCAGCTTCGCGCGCACGATGATCGCGTACTGACCGACGCCCGCGAGCACCGCTTCGAAGAGCGAGCGGTTGCGCGACATCGAGCAGACCTCGAGGGTGCCGCGCCCGGTCACGACCGTGAGCTCGAGGACGTGCTGCACCTGCACGCCGCGCTTGTAGGCCATGCCGCTGATGCCGCCCATCGACAGCGTGCCGCCGATCGACAGGCCCTGATAGCCCGTGAGCACCGGCGGCGACTGGCTCGATGCGAGCGTCTGCGCGAGCAGGCTGCCCCAGGTCGCGCCCGCGTCGACGACGGCGTAGCCCGCGCCGATCTCGTGCACGGTGCTGAGCGTCGCCATGTCGATGATCAGACCGCCTGCGACGAGGCCCTGACCGTCGGTCGAGTGGGCCTGACCACGCGCCGCGACTTTGATCTCGCGGTCACGACAAAAGCGCACCATGCGCTGCACATCGGCGATGGAGCCGGGCCGCAGCACCGCTGCCGGCGTCTTGAAGACGAGCGTGCCCTTGTCGTTGCTGTAGGCGGCACGTGTCGAGACGTCGGTGAGGAGCTGCCCGTCGAGGGCTGGCACTCGATCGAAGTCGCCGCAGCCCGAATCCCCCGCGCCGACCCATGCGCGCGCCGAGGAGCTGAACCCGACGACGGCTGCCGCAGCACCCACGGTGGCCGTCGCACGCAGGAACTCACGCCGATTGGTCACGTCCATGAAACCTCCTCGAGCACGAGAGTCTCCCGATACGGCGCGCGCTTCACGCGGCCGCGGGGGACTGCTTCGGTGCGGGTTTGGCGCATCCGTCTGCAGTACCGTTTTTCAGTCTGACACCACTCCCAGGTTGAGTGCAACACTCAATTGGGATCGAGCATGACATTCCTACGCTCGTGTCCCTTCGGGGATTTCCCCGACAGCAGTCTCAGACGAGTGGTGTACAAGTACGGATGGCCCCGACTCGCGCTGACCAGAGCTCGGCGCCCCCTGTGTCGGAGTCGGCGTGTCTCGCCTCGTTTTTCAAGGACCGCGAACCACGCAGAACGTCTCTCCGCTGGGCTGTTTTTTTCGCAGGAGGAGTGATGAAGCAGTACAAGCGTGATGTGGAGCATCCCACGACGGATGGAGTCCGTGTCATCCATCGCGCACATGCGCAGGGTCCGAGTCTCGTGGATTTCGGTGCTCGTCGATTGGAAGCGCTCTGTCTCGCAGCTGGATTCGAGTCTGCGACGAGTGAGGTAGTCGACACCTTTCGTGCGCTATTGGCGCCTTGGGGCGACAGACCGCTCCATCATCGCACCTCGTCGCCCGATGCCGGTTTCTGGGTCTCCGACATCAGCGACGACAACACGCCAATCGAGCTATCCGCCGCGATCGCCGCGGGCGAAGTAGAGGTTCGAGTCCTCCTCGAGGCGCAGGCCGAGGAGCCGACTCTCCCTGCTCATCGCGCCGCCGCGATCGCTTTGACGGAGCGCTTGGAGCGGGATCACGGAGCGGATCTCTCGCGCTTCCGAGTCGTCCAGGATCTCTTCCTGCCCGACGACATGCACGGGCCTTTCGCGCTCTGGCACTCCGCCGTGTTCCGGCGCGGCCGGCCGCCGGCGTTCAAGGCCTACTTCAATCCCCAGGCGTACGGACGCGGACGGGCGCAGTCGGTCGTCGAAGAGGCGCTCCACCGCCTCGGTTTCGACGGCGCGTGGGGATCGCTCTGCCGCACGGCGCGTCGCGGCCCGCACCTCGACGAGCTCAAGTACTTCGCGCTCGATCTCGTCGCCGATCCCAAGGCGCGCGTGAAGGTCTACGTGCGTCATCACGACGCGACGGCTGCCGACCTCGAGGCCGCTTGCAGCGGCGCCGAGAGCTACACGCCGGGCGAGGTGCACGAGTTCGTTCGCGCGATGGGCGGTGACCGCGAGCGCCTCGCCGCGCGCGCGACGTTCACGTGCTCTGCGCTCGTCGAGGGCAGCGTTCGTCCCGCGGCGACGACCGTCTACGTGCCGATCTGCGCGTACGCGCCCGACGATCTCGCGGTGCAGCAGCGCGTGCACGCCTATCTCGTCGAGCACGGCATGGACCCCGCGCCCTACGACGCGCTCGTGCATGGATATGCGGAGCGGCCGCTCGACGCGGGCGTCGGCATGCAGAGCTGGGTCGCGTTCCGCCGTCACCACGACGACCCGCGGCTCACCGTCTACCTCGCGACCGAGGCCGCGAAGGTGCACCCGCGCGGCTCGGTGCCCGCGGCGACCGGGGATCGCCTCGCGTTCGCGAGCGGCGAGGCCGTGCTCCGCACGATGTCGGAGTACGACGTGGCAGATCACCCGCTCGTGCGCCGGCTCTCGCGCGGAGAGGACGCGACCCACGAGCTGCTGCGCCTCACGCGCGAGCTCTGCGTGGGGCTCGCGACGCAGCGCGCGCGCTGGGTCGCGACCGCCGGGGCGAGCGCGGATGCGCCCGAGACGCGCGACGCGCTCGAGCTCGATCTCGCGCGCATCGACGCCGCGCTCGACGCGCGCGCATCGACGCGGGACGGCTTCGGAGAGGAGCTCGACGAGCTGCTCGCCGGGCGCATCGGGCCGGCGGACGCGATCGAGGCGATCGCGGCGTTGCTCGCGTGCGACGCCGCCGTGCAGCAGCTGCTCGCGATGATCGACGCGTGCGGCGCGACCTCGCTGGCGAGCGCGCCCACCGACGCACACGCCGCGCTCGCGCGCAGCGTGCCGACGGCGCGTCGCGCGATCGCATCGATGCGCAGCGGCGCGATGTCGGTGCACTCGGCGATCTGGGAGTGGCTCGACGATCGCTACGTCGAGCGCTTCGGCGCGCGCAGCTGACGCGCTCGCGGCGCTCCGCTCGCAGCGGAATGCACTTTCACCATTGCACCGTGTCGACGACATGGTGCACCATCCGCGCTGCGAGCGAGCCACATGAACGACGTCAACTTCGAAGTGCTCGAGAAGGGCTTCGGGATCGCGCTCTGGCGCAACGTCGTGATCCAGATGTCGCTGAGCGATCCGAACGAAGCGCGGATGCGCGCGACCCGTCAGGCGGGGCGCAAGCTCATGACGCAGACGCGCGGGCCGATCGGCGCGGTGATCGTCGTCGGTCCGAAGTGTCCGGTGCCCGACGCGGTCGCGCGCGAGCACGCGGTCGGGTTCCTCTCGGACATGCGCGAGCGGGCGCGCGGCGTGTGCCTCGTCTTCGAGGGCGACGGCTTCCTCGCGGCGGCGTCGCGCCTCGCGATGGTCGGGATGATCTCCGCGGCGCGTTTCCCGTTCGAGTACAAGATCGCGCGCTACGACAGCGAAGCGGACGTCTTCCTGCGCCAGCACCTCGACGCGTGGAGCGCAGGCGAGCTGGTCAGCGCGATCAATCGCCTCCGCGTCCGCATCCCCGTGGATTCCTGAGCTCGCGCGCGTTCGCGTCGGGGAAAACCCCGACGCGCGGACGCTCCTCGAGCGGATATATCGAGCGTATTGGAGAGGGCGCTCGCCTCGCGTCGCGAGGCCGTGGGCGCTCGGCGTCCGCCGGAGTGTGTGCGTCGACGCGTCGCCCTCGTCGTTCACGAAACGAGGTGTTGCCCATGAAGCGTGTTCTCGCTGCACTCGATCGGGGCTCGGAAGAGCTCGCGCGCGCTCCGCTCTTCGAGCTCCTCGCGGACACTCGAATCCCGGCGCGCACGAGGCTCTCGTTCGCGCCGCACGTTGCTCACTTCGTGATGTCGTTCGCGGACCTCTACTCGCACGTGCTCAGCGAGTACCCGCCGCGCGACAAGTACCAGGAGCTCGTGAACGCGCACGCGCGCGAGGACGAGACGCACTGGACGTGGTTCTTGAAGGACCTCGAGAAGCTCGGTGAGAGCCCGCGCGTGCCGTACACCGACTCGCTGCGCTTCGTGTGGAGCGAGCAGACGCTGAAGACGCGCATGCTCTCGTACCACATGTGCAAGCTCGGCCTCGGCGCGAGCTCGCTGCAGAAGCTCGTGCTGGTGCAGGCGATCGAGGGCGCGGGCGCGGTGACCGTGGGTCGCGTGTCGGCGGTCGGTCGCGAGGTCGCCGCGGAGAGCGGGATCAAGCTCGTCTATCTCGGGCCGCACCACTCGGACACCGAGGGCGAGCACACGCTCGAGGACGACGCGGTGCGCTCGATGATCGAGGCGATCGAGCTCGACGACGCGACGGCCGCGCAGCTCGTCGCGATGGTCGACGAGACGTACCGGCACTTCCGCGGCTTCATCGACGAGATGCACGCGCTCGTGCTCGAAGGTCGGAAGCTCGACGCGACGACCTGATCGCGCCACACGAGGAAGCACGACGAGCCACCGCGAGGTGGCTCGTCGTGTTTTCGGGCTTGTCGTCGCGGCACGGTCGCACCTATCACTCGATAGCCTCGCCATGAAGACCACGCTGCCGCCCGGTCCTCGCTGGACGCTCCCCGCGACGCTGCGCCTGATCCGCGATCCCTACGCGACGCTGCGCGAGCTGCGCGCGGAGTACGGCGACCTCGTCACGTTCCCCTCGCCCAACGGGCGCGTCGTGCTCGCGATGACGCCCGAGCTCGTGAAGCCGATCTTCACGGCGTCGCCCGATCATTTCGGCGCGTGGGCGGTCGGCACGACGAGCGTCGTGCTCGGCCCGCGCTCCCTCATCGTGAGCGAAGGCGAGACCCACAAGCGCGACCGCAAGCTGCTCACGCCCGCGTTCCACGGCGCGCGCATGCGCGCGTACGGCGACGCGATGCGCACGCTCGCGCGGCGTCGCTTCGAGACCGCGATGCAGCCCGGCGCGACGGTGACGATGCAGGACGTCACGACCGACATCACGATGGACGTGATCCTGCGGACCGTGTTCGGCGTGGGCGAGGGCGCGGCGTTCGACGAGGGCCGCGCGTTGATGGGCGAGATCGTGCGCGGCATGTCGCCGCTGCTCTTCTTCTCGAAGGCGTCGCACACCCCGCTCTTCCCGCCGTGGCGCCGGTTCGTGCGCATCCGCGAGCGCTTCCGCGCGTGGCTCGACGCGCGCATCGCCGAGGCGCGCGCGCGCGGAGACGAGGGCGACGACGTGCTCGCGATGATGCTCGCCGCGCGATACGACGACGGCAGCGCGATGAGCGACGACGACGTCGCGGCCCAGCTCGTGACGCTGCTCTTCGCAGGGCACGAGACGACGGCGATCGCGCTCGCGTGGGCGATGCACTGGCTCGGTCGGCACCCCGACGCGCTGGCGCTCGTGCGCGCGGAGATCGCGAGCGTGGGCATCGACGCGGACCCCGAGGTGATCGCGAAGCTGCCGTATCTCTCGGCGGTGTGCGACGAGACGCTGCGGCTGCATCCGATCGTGACCGAGAACCTGCGCATGCTGCGCAAGCCGCTCGCGCTCGGCGGCTACACGATCCCGCCGGGGATCGGGGTCGCGGCCGCGATCGGCGCGATCCACGCGGATCCCGCGATCTATCCCGAGCCCGATGCGTTCCGGCCCGAGCGCTTCCTCGACCGCAAGTACGGCGCGTTCGAGCACCTGCCCTTCGGCGGCGGTCATCGACGCTGCATCGGCGCGGCGTTCGCCGAGTACGAGATGCGGCTCGCGCTCGCGGTGCTCGTGGACGGGTGGGACGTGGAGCTGGTGCATCGCCACGAGCGACCGGTGCGTCGCAGCGTCACGCTCGGACCGGCGCACGGCGTGCCGGTGAAGGTCATCGGACGTCGCGCGGGCCTGCGCGCCGCGGCGTGATCACGGGCGGTGCGCGCGTCGCGGGGTGCGCTCGTCGATCGACGTCACGCCCCGCGCGTCGAGGCCCTGCGTGATCGCGTCGCGCACGATCTGGCGGACCCGGCGGTAGCCGAGCGCGAGGCGCGCTTCGAAGTCCGACGTGGTCTGGACCAGGTAGTGCCAAGTGTCGCCCGCCGGATAGACCGCGCGCGGATGGCGGAACGTGCGCAGCACGACCGAGCGCGCGTCGGTGGGAAGCGCCTCGACGTTCGCGGCGAGATCGCGCGTGTACCCGAAGAACGCCTCCGCGTTCGACAGATAGAGCACGCGCACCGGCGTGCCGAGCCGCTCGCTCGCGGCGCCCACTGCGCGCAGCGTGGTGCGCGCGGTGACGTCGCCGGTCCGCACGATCACGCGATCGCTCTCGAAGAGCGCGCGCACGCGTGCGTAGAGCGCGGGATCGGAGAGCCAGCTCGTCGCGCGACCATCGCGCCGAAGCGACGCGACGTGGCGCAGGTAGCCCTCGAAGCGCGCGCGGTTGCGGCGCAGCGTGCGCACGATCTCGACGCGCTCGGGATCGCTCGCGAGCGCGCCCTCGAGGAGCGTGCGCGTGTCGTCCGCGGCGGCGTCGGTGAAGCGCGCGAGGAAGACGTCGGGCGTCGGCGAAGCGCGCACGAGCGCGCCGTACATGCGGTGCACGCGCGCGACGAGCGGGTCGTAGTCGACGATCCACAAGAGCGACGCGCCCTGCACCGCGGCGAGCGTGTAGCACTGGTCCGTGCCGACTCCGACGAACGCTCCGCCGACGTCGCGGATCGCGTCGAAGAAGAGATCGTGTCGCCACTCGTTCGAGCCGGGATAGTGCTCGTCGGGCTCGGGCACGACCTCGGAGGGGACCGCGTCGACGATGGCGCGCTCCGCGGCGGTGAGCGGCTGCGCGTGCGCGATCGACGCGACGGAGAGCGCGAGCGCGAGCTGCGCGAGGATCGTCTTCACGGTGCGCTCACGTCCGCTGCGCATCGGAACCCGAAGCGATGCGGGTTGGGGTTGTCCGCGGGGACGCCGCGTCGCGCGGTGACGGTCGCGCGATCGACGTCGTGCCACCACGAGCCTCCGCGCACGACGCGGAGGCGCTCGCCGGATGGACCGCGGGGATCGAGCCCCGCGCACGCATCGCCGCACGCGTGATCGCAGCCGCGGTAACAAGGCGCGTACGCGTCGGCGACCCACTCCCAGACGTTGCCGCCCATGTCGTGCAGGCCGAAGCCGTGCGCGGGTCGGCTCATCACCGGCCACGTCGTGTCGCGACCGCAGCCGTGGCCCGCGTCGGTCTCGACGATGGCGTGCTCGCAGTCGCGCCCGGGTCGATCGCCCCACGGGAAGCGGGTGTCGTCGGGGCCCGACGCGGCGCGCTCCCACTCGGCCTCGGTGGGCAGTCGTGCGCCGCGTCGCGCGCAGAACGCCCGCGCTTCGTCCCAGCGCATCGCGACCGCGGGCTGCTGCGCGCCCATGTAGCCCGCGAAGCGCGTGAGTCGACGACACGCGCCCTCGGCGACGCACGCGCTCCACGCCGCGTTCGTCACCTCGTGCACGTCGAGGAGGAACGTCGAGACGGTGACGGGCTCGGCGGGCGATGCGTGGGGATCGCGATCGTCGCCGCGCACGAAAGTGCCGCCCGGGATGCAGACCATCTCGGGCGGCAGCGTCGCGGGACAGGGCGCGAAGCCGGACTGCTTCGCGCGCGACGTGCGCGGCTCGGTCGCGCCGCAGGCGCAGAGCGCGAGGAGGAGCAACGCAGGGAGCACGCGGAGCACGCGCGATGGATCGTCGCAGCCGCGCGTGATCGGTGGAAGAGGCGCCCGTGCGTCTCGTCCCTCGGATCGGGTCATCGCGCGACGCTTAATCGAGCTTAATTCGCGGCCACACGCGGCGAGGACAAGAACGAGCCCGTCATCCGGCCGGTCGTTCCAGCCAAGGCCCTCAGCTCACGGAGACGGCACATGCAGCGGCACCTCGGGCTCCTTCCGCTCACGTTCCTCATGCTCCTCGCCGCGTGCGAGGACGGGATGATCGACTACCCGCCGGGCACCGACGCAGGCACGCCGCCCGGCAACGACGGGAGCACCGCGGCCGCGACCGTCACGGTGCGGACGACGTCGGCCGGCACGCACCTCGCCGACGGCGAGGGCAACACGCTGTACGTGTTCGCGCGCGACGTGGCGAGCACCGCGAGCGCGCCCGGCTCCTCGAGCTGCGCGGGCGCGTGCCTCACGAACTGGCCCGCGTTCTCGCCCGCGTCGTTCGTGCCGGGCGAGGGCGTCAACGCGGCGGCGCTCGGATGGATCACGCGCGCCGACGGAACGCGTCAGGCGACGTACCGCGGCTGGCCGCTCTACACGTTCGCGAACGACGCAGCGCCCGGCGACGCGAACGGCGAGGGGAACAACGGTGTGTGGTTCGTCGCGCGCGCGCCGTTCTACTCGGTGATGGTGCGCGCGAGCGAGGAGAACGGTCAGTTCCTCGTCGATGGCGCGGGGCGCACGATGTACCTCTTCCGCAACGACACGCGCGGCGAGGGCGGCACCGCGCCGGTGAGCATGTGCAGCGGCATGTGCCTCAACAACTGGCCGATCGTTCCGCCGAGCGACGTGCGCCTGCCCTCGTCGATCGCGGCCGCCGACGTGACGACGCTGACGCGCGCCGACGGCACGGAGCAGCTCGTGTATCGCGGGTGGCCGCTCTACTACTTCGCGATGGACACCGCGCCCGGCGATGCGAAGGGCAAGGGCGTGAACGACGTGTGGGATCTCGTCGCGCCGCCCGCGCCCGCGGAGTGATCGTCGCGCGATGACACGCGCGCGCCGGCCCCCCGTGGGAGGGCTCGGCGCGCGTCGTCGTTTTTTCGTGCGCCGGTCGGCGCCCTCGTGCGTTCGGAGGTGAACCCGGAGAGGAGGGCTCGATGCACGCACGGTTCGTTCGTGTTCTCTCGTCGTTCGTGATGGTGGGGGCGCTGGTGCTCGGTGTGGCGGCGCCTCGTGCGCAGGCGTGTGGCGAGTACGGCGTGTCGGAGGAGGCGCGCGCGATGCAGCAGGCGGTGCGCGCGCACTTCTCGGAAGGTGCGTACGTCAGCCTCGTACAGCTCGATCGAGCGCTCGAGGAGGGCGACCGCGTCG
Organism: Sandaracinus amylolyticus; assembly: GCF_000737325.1. NCBI lineage: Bacteria > Pseudomonadati > Myxococcota > Polyangiales > Sandaracinaceae > Sandaracinus > Sandaracinus amylolyticus. Next base: position 1,504,756 of record NZ_CP011125.1, on the reverse strand, counting down.
CGCGCGGCCAGGTCATCGTGATCGAGCACGAGGCGCGGCAGCTCTACGTCGTGACGCTGCGGCGCGGCGACGACGGGTGGCGGCTGATCCGCGCGGTGCCCTACCCGTCGCGCGCCTGATCAGTCGAGGTGATCGACGCTCTCGAGCAGCCGATCGACGCTCGCGTCCATGCGGCTGCGGATCAGGTCCATCACGCTGGCGAGCTCGTCGGGACGGATGTGGAGGCGCGCGCGCAGCGCGGCCTCCGTCCGCTCGGCGAGCTTCGCGCGCGCGGCGGCGAGCTGACGCACGATCGTGGCGCGATGGACCGCGTACATCGTGGCGAGGCGATCGAGCGTGACGCGATCGAGGAAGTGCAGGCGCAGGAGGTTGCGCTCGCGCGGATCGAGCTCCGCGACTGCGCTCGCGAAGGCCTCGCGGAACGCGCCGCGGTACGCGTGCGCGAGGAACGCGAGCTCGGGATCGTGCTCGGCCGGGAGCTCGAGCACGGCGGTCTCGTCGTGCACGTCGCGGCGCGCATCGCGCACCAAGGTGAGCGCGGTGCGCACCGCGGTCACCTTGATCAGCCCCGGGAGACGGCCGAGCCCGGCATACTCGACGATGCGCGGGGGCGCGCCGACGAGGAGCTTCTCGCGGACGCGCTGGACGACCTCGTCGAGGGTGCTCTCGGAGAGCTTCATGTGAGCGAGCATCTGCGGGACGTTGACGAGATAGAGCGACTCGAAGCGTCGCACCGCGCGCTCGTCGCCAGCGGCGCAGGCGAGCGCGATCGCGAGCTCACCCGCGCCTGCCTCGGTCCAGCGGGCGGGCGGCTCGGAGAGCGCGGCGAGCGCGCGCACGAGCGCGTCGCGATCACACGGCCGCTCGAGCGCCGCGTCGGCGGCGGCGCACATCGCGTCGAGGCGCGCATCGAGGTCGGGATCGTCGAGCTCGGGACGCAGGGCTCGGTAGATCGCGGCGAGCGACATCGCGTCGAGGGTACCAGCGGAGGTCGCGCGTGACGTGCCCGGAGCCGGAGGCGCTGCTCGCGTTCGCGATCGGCGAGCTCGATGCGGGCTCGATCGACGCGCTCGACGCGCACCTCGATCGATGCGCGACGTGTCGCGAGACGGTCGCGAGCCTCGTGTCGCGGGGGGACGATGTGGCGCACGGCGGGGACGCGCTCGCGCCGGGGACGCGCGTCGCGCGCTTCGTGATCGGCGAGCCGCTCGGTCGTGGCGCGATGGGCGTGGTGTACGCGGCGCACGATCCCGAGCTCGATCGCCGCGTCGCGGTGAAGCTGTTGCGTGAGGGGATGCGCGACGCCGCGCAGGGCGCGCAGCGGCTCGGGCGAGAAGCGCAGGCGATGGCGCGGCTCTCTCATCCGCACGTCGTCGCGGTCTACGACGCGGGCGAGCACGACGGGCGGCGCTTCGTCGCGATGGAGCTGATCGAAGGGACGAGCCTGCGCGGGATGTGCGCGCGCGAGCGCGGGATCGCGCGGATCGTCGACGTGTTGGCGCAAGCGGGGCGCGGTCTCGCCGCGGCGCACGCCGCGGGGATCGTGCATCGCGACTTCAAGCCGGAGAACGTGCTCATCGATCGCACGGGCACCGCGAAGGTGAGCGACTTCGGGCTGGCGCGCGCGGAGCGCGACACGAGCGAGCGCGCGCTCGACGCGGACGTCTCGGGCCCTGCGCTGACGCGCACCGGCGCGCTGCTCGGGACGCCTGCGTACATGGCGCCCGAGCAGCTGCGTGGGCAGGACGTCGACGCGCGCGCCGATCAATTCGCGTTCTGCGTCGCGCTGTTCGAAGCGGTCGAGGAGCGTCGTCCGTTCGCGGGCGCGACGGTGCGCGAGCTGCTCGCGTCGATCGAGGCGGGCCCACCCGCGATGTCGCGCGCGGTGCCGCGGCCGGTGCGAGGCGTGGTCGCGCGTGGGCTGCGGGCGCGACGTGAGGAGCGCTTCCCGACGATGGACGCGCTGCTCGCGGCGCTCGTGCCGCGCGCGCGGTCGCCATGGCGTGTCGCGCTGCCCCTCGCAGTGGTCGCAGGCGTCGTCGCGTTCGCCGCGGCGCGTTCGGAGCCTCCGATCGATCCGTGCGCGAGCAGCGGTGATGCGCTCGGATGGGACGCCTCCGCGCGCGCGGCGATCGAGCGCGCGCTCGCGCCGGGCGGGAGCGACGTCGCCACGCGCGCGGCGGATGCGCTCGATCGGTGGGCGCGCGGTTGGAGCGACACGCGCGTCGAGACGTGTCGCGCGACGCACGTGCGGCACGAGCAGTCGGGCGCGCTCCTCGACCGGCGGATGCGCTGCCTCGACGACGAGCGCGCCGCGTTCGATGCGGTTCGGGCGCGGCTCGAGACGCCCGATGTCGCGGCGATCGCGTTCGCGCTCGATGCCGTCGCGTCGTTGCCGCCGACCGCGGCGTGCGACGCCCGTGCGATCGCGGCGCGTGAGGTGCGCGCGCCGCGTGATCTCGACGAGGCGCGCCGGGTACGGCGCGTGATCGAGTCGGCGCGCGTGCGGGTGATCACCGCGCAGTACGCGCGCGCCGAGGGAGATGCGCGAGATGCGGTCGATCGGGCGCGAGCGCTCGATCACGCGCCGTCGATCGCGGACGCGCAGCTCGTGCTCTCGGACGCGCTGCTCGGGCGCGGGATGCTCGCGCGCGCCGATGAAGCCGGGCGCGCCGGCTTGCTCGCGGCGGAGTCGGCGGGCGACGACGCGCTCATCGCGCGCGCATGGCTGCTGCTGGTGCGGGTCGCAGGCGAGACGGGACGCACCGACGTCGCGACCGAGCGCGTGCAGCACGCGGACGCGGTGCTCGCGCGGCTGGGCCGCCCCGACGAGCTCGAGGCGACGCTGCGCAACGCGTCCGGCGTGGTGCTCACGGAGCGCGGCGAGCTCGAGGACGCGGAGCGCGAGCTGCGCGCGGCGCTCGCGCTGCGGGTGCGGAGGCTCGGCGAAGAGCACCCCGAGGTCGCGCGGGTGCGCTCGAACCTCGGGAACGTGGCGCGGCTCGCAGGGCGCCTCGACGACGCGCTCGCGGAGCATCGGCGCGCCCTCGCGATCGACGAGCGCGCGCTGTCGCCGTCGCATCCGATCGTGGGTCGGCATCACCACAACCTCGGCGGCGTGCTGCGGCTCACCGGTGATCTCGACGCGGCGCTCGCGGCGTACGAGCAGGCGCTCGCGATCAAGGAAGCTGGGCTCGGCGACCACCCCGAGGTCGCGCTCACCGAGAACAGCCTTGGGCTGGTGCGCGTCGAGCGGGGCGAGCTCGACGCGGCGCGCGGGCACTACACGCGTGCGCTGCGGATCTTCGAGCGCGAGGGTCACGGCGACCGCGCGATCGTGCTGCACAACCTCGCGCTGCTCGATCGCGAGATCGGCGCGCTCGACGCGGCGCTCGAGCGCGTCCGCGCGGCGCGCGGGATCGACGCGGAGCGCGTCGGCCCGCTCTCGAAGCGCGTGGCGGGCGAGTGGCTGCTCGAGGGAGACGTGCTCGGCGATCTCGGGCGTCGCGACGAGGCGCGCGAGGCGTACGCGCAGGCCGCGATGATCGCGCGCGAGCGCGGGCTCGACGACGTGCTCGCGATGGTCGACGCGCGGATCGCGCGCACCACCGAGCGTCCTCGCGCGCGTCGTGTCGCAGGACCGCCCGACATCGCCACACGGGTCGCGCCGCGTCCCGAGCCACCGCCGCGCCCCCCGCTCGCGGGCTCGACCGTGTACCGCGCAGGACAGGCCTGGGACTGAACATCGCTGGGCGATGGAGTGCGACACGCGTGAGCGTGCTCACGAGGCCGCGAGGTCGATGTCGATCGCGGGCGGCGCCGTTCGACCCGCGCGTGAACGTCCCGAGACGAACGCGGGACGCACAACCGGAGATCACACGTGACCTATCTGCTCCTGATCTACGAGGTCGAGACCGATTGGCAGAGCAAGAGCGAGGCGCAGCGGAACGCCGACCTCGGCGAGTACATGGCCGTCAGCAAGCTGCCGCAGGCGAAGGGCGGCAACGCGCTCCAGCCGGTCGCGACCGCGAAGACGGTGCGCGTGCGCGACGGCAAGATGCTCACGACGGATGGGCCGTTCGCGGAGACGCGCGAGCAGCTCGGCGGCTACTACGTCGTGGAGGCGAAGGACTTCGAGGAGGCGTGCGCGATCGCGGCGAAGATTCCCGCGGCGCGCAACGGCTCGATCGAGGTGCGCCCGGTGATGAAGTACTCGTGATCGCGGCGAGGACGCGGGATCGCGATGGTACGATCGCGATCCCGTGTCCGACGTGCGCGACATCGTCGCCTCGGTGCATCGCGAGGAGTGGGGGCGTGTCGTCGCCTCGCTCGTCCGCACCACGCGCGACCTCGATCTCGCGGAGGAGGCCGCGCAGGACGCGTTCGAGGACGCGCTCGCGCAGTGGCCCTCCGAGGGCGTGCCTCGCGTTCCGCGTGCGTGGTTGATCACGTCCGCGCGGCGCAAGGCGATCGATCGCATCCGGCGGCGCGCGCTCTTCCGCGAGAAGGCGCGCGAGCTCGCCGCGTTGCAGGAGCGGCTCGAGGTGCCCTCACCCGACGACATCGACACGCCGGTGATCGACGACGACGTGCTGCGGCTCGTGTTCACCTGCTGTCACCCGGCGCTGCCGCCGGAGGCGCAGGTGGCGCTCACGCTGCGCACGCTGCTCGGGCTCGAGACCGAGGAGATCGCGCGCGCGTTCCTCGTGCCGATCCCTACGATGGCGCAGCGCCTGGTGCGCGCGAAGGCGAAGCTGCGCGAGGCGAACGTGCCCTACGAGGTGCCGGGCGAGGACGAGCTCCCGGCGCGCCTCGAGGCGGTGATCGCGGCGATCTACCTCGTGTTCAACGAGGGCTACGCAGCGACCCAGGGCGACGATCTGATCCGTCACGAGCTGTGCGCCGAGGCGATCCGGCTCGGGCGGCTGCTCGTCGAGCGCTGGCCGGCGCGGCCCGAGCCCGCGGCGCTGCTCGCGCTGATGTTGCTCACCGACGCGCGACGCGCCGCCCGTGTCGGTGCCGGCGGCGAGCTCGTGCTCCTCGAAGATCAGGATCGATCGAAGTGGGATCACGCTGCGATCGACGAGGGGCACGCGCTGGTGGAGCGCGCGCTGCGGGCGCGGCCGGTGCACGCGTACGCGGTGCAGGCCGCGATCGCGGCGGTGCACGCGCGCGCCGAGCGCGCGGAGGACACCGACTGGGCGCAGATCGTCGAGCTCTACGAGGTCCTGCAGCGCATCGCGTCGTCGCCGGTGATCGCGCTCAACGCAGCGGCGGCGAGCGCGTTCGTGCACGGCCCGGCGCGCGCGCTCGCGCAGATGGAGGCGCTGCGCGAGGAGCTCGCGGGCTATCACTTGTTCCACGCCGCGCGTGCCGATCTGCTCCGGCGGATGGGGCGCCTCGACGACGCGGCGAGCGCGTATCGCGAGGCGCTGGCGTGCGTCGGGAATGCACCGGAGCGCCGCTTCCTCGAGCAGCGGCTTCGGGCGCTCGGGCGCGCATGACGAGACGCGCGATCGGCGTGCTCGCGGCGATCGTCGCCGGATGCGGCGGGAGCATCGAGCCGAGCGCGCCGACACCGGCGATCACCGAGACACCGATCGCCGCGGTCGCTCCGACGCCCACGGCGCGACGCGTCGTGATCTCCGCCGCAGGTGATCTCGTGCTGAACGCGCTCGCGATGTCGTCGGTGCGCGCGCACGGCGACGAGGCCGCGGGATATCGCGCGCTGCTCGACGGATACGCGCGCGCCGTGCGCGACGACGAGATCGTGTACCTGAACCTCGAGATGCCGCTCGTCGACGACGTGATCCCGCTCGAGCCGGGATGGGCGCCTTCCGCGACCCGCGAGTCGCGCGCGCCGGTGCTCGGCGGGACGATCGCGCTCGCAGGCGTGCTCGCGTCGATCGGCGTCGACGTCGTCGGTGTCGCGAACAACCACGCGTACGATCAGGGCTACGAGGGCCTGCGTCGCACGCTCGCCGCGCTCGACGACGCGCGCGTCGCGCACGCGGGCACGTCGTCCGAGGGCCTCGAGCGCGCGCTCGAGCCGGTGATCCTCGAGCGCGACGGAGCGCGCGTGGCGTGGATCTCCGCGACGGTGCAGCTCAACCGGCGCGCCCGCGGCGCGGGCGTGATCCACCTCGGCCGCACCTCGCCGATCGAGCGCATCGAGCGCGCGATCCGCGACGCACGCGCGCGCGCCGACGTCGTCGTGGTCGCGCCGCACTGGGGACGCGACTTCGCGATGCGTGCCGACTCCGAGCAGCGCGCGCTCGCGCGCGCGTTCGTCGATGCGGGCGCGGACGTCGTCCTCGGCACCGGGCCGCACGTGCTGCACGAGGTCGCGCGCGTCCCGAGCGCGCGCGGCGAGGCGATCGTCGCGTACTCGCTGGGCAACGTCGCGAGCGGGATGGGCCGCGCGTACCGCGTCGGGCACGAACCGCCGGAGCGCGTGCACCCCGCGAACGTGCGCGCCGAGGGGCGCGACGGCCTCGTGCTGCGCGTCGCGATGACGCTCGACGACGACGGCGCGATCACGATCGAGCGCGTCGAGGGGATCCCGCTGTGGACCGAGAACGACTTCCTCGCCGATCCCGACGCGGTGCCGCACGTGCGCGTCGTGCCGCTCGACGAGGCCGCGCGCGAGGTGCGCGCCGAGCGCGAGCCGGCCATGCGCGCCGCGCTCGGCGATGCGATCGAGCTCGTCTCGATCGCGCGATGACGATCACCCGAACGAGCACGTCATCAGCGGCTCGCTCGTGATCTCGTTGTTGTCCTCGACGCACTCGTTGTAGACGCCGACGCCGGTCCCGTCGTCGTCGACCTTCGCGCGCACCGTGAACGTCTCGAACGCGAACGGCGCGCCGAGATCCCACGTCAGGACGATCGTCTCGGAGCGCCCCGGCAGCAGCGTCGTCGTGGTGCGGTGCACGCCGAGGTCGACCTCGGTGCCGTCCATCGGCGTCGCGCGCACCCACACCGGGATCCCCGGCGCGACGCCGAGCGCGCCGCGGTTCGTCACGGTGATCGCGATGCGCAGGACGCCGCTCGAGATGCACTCGCCGACGACGATCGACGTGATCTGCAGATCCGGCGCGTCGAAGAGCCCACCGGGCTGCACGTTCTGCCGGAAGTTGTTGAGGCGCGAGCTGAGCCAGTTCGCCTCTTCGAGGCGCGGGACCTGACCGTCCTCGCTGATGTTCGTCACGTGATAGCTGTGCTGGTTCCACACGCGCCGGGTGCGCACCCAGTTGTTGTCGACGTCCTCCCAGATCTCGATGCCGCCTGCGCCCGGCGTGCCGGGGTTCGGCTCGGGGATGACGACCTCGCTCTTCCCGTCGTTGTCGACGTCGACGACGATCGGCATCTCGAGGCGCGTGTTGCTGCGGTGCGTACCGTCCTCGTAGAGGATCGTGCCGGTGCGTCCGTCGAAGATGCGGAAGCTGACCTCGTCCGCGTAGATCACCTCCGCCGCGCCGTCGCCCTCGAAGTCGAACACGCTCGAGCCCGTGGCGCGGCTCGAGCAGTCCTGGTTGCGCACCTTCCACAGGATGCCGGGCGAGTCGCAGCCCGCGGGCATCGGCGTCGCGAGGCAGTCGAGGTCGACGACGACGTAGTAGTCGGCGCCCGCGGTGCCGATCTCGGGGCGTCCATCGCCGTCGAAGTCCGCGATCGTCGGAGGGCCGCTCTCGTTGTTCGCGCACGACACGCGCGGCACCGCGACTCGATGCAGCAGCGACCCGTCGGGGTTCAGCACGAACACCTCGCCCTGCCGCACGATCACGACCTCACCCTCGCGATCGCCGTCGAAGTTGCCGACGCCGTTGTAGCCGTCGCACGGCACCGTGCCGCCGCCGCACGGCGAGCCCATCGTCGTGTACGCGTACGACCATTCCTCGGCGCCGGTGCGGCCGTCGTAGACGGTGTTGCCCGCGATCACCTCCATCACGCCGTCGAGATCGACGTCGGCGATCGTGGAGACCGGCCCGAGGAACGCGTTGTTGCCGACGCCCGAGCTCGTCCCGACCGTGACGTTGCCGTCCCAGACGGTCGCGCCGGTCAGGCCGTTCAGCACGAGGTTGCCGATCACGACGTCGGGCTGGCCGTCGGAGTTCACGTCGGCGAGCGACGGCTGCGCACCGGCACTGCTCTGATCGGTGCTCGGCACGCCGTCGCGGCGCCACAGCTCGGTCCACGCGGAGCCGTCCGCGCTGACGCGCCGCCACGCGATCACGCCGTTGCGAGCGGGCGACTCCGCGCGGTAGGTCGCGACGATCTCGGGCGCGCGGTTCGCGGCGTCGCTCTCGGGATCGAGGTTGCCCAGCGCGATCCCGCCCGAGTTGTCGATGAACGGCGCATCGAGCATCGCGTGGGTCGTCATCGTCCCGTCCGCGTTGCACGCACCGCTCGCGATCACGAGGCGCGCGCGCGTCGAGCAACATCCGTCGGTCGGCCGATCGAACGCGGCGAACACGACGTCGGGGATGTCGCGGGTGTCGGTCACGCCGTCGCCGTCGTCGTCGGTGAGGTTGAGCACCGAGGGCGTCATCACGACGTCCTGGTACGCCGCGTAGGCCGCGGGCGGGCGCCACTGGCACGCGACGCGCGGCGAGAACTCACCGACGGGCGGACGGAACTCGCACACGTCGACCGCGTCGCGCGGCACGCAGCGCATCAGCGTGGGCTCGCAGAACGCGTCGATCTCGCACTCCTCGGTGCGCTCGCAGGCATCGCCGAGCATCACGCACGCATCACCGAGGCACGCCTCGCCGCTCGCGCAGCAGAGCTCGCCGCTCGCGCCACATCGCTGCGCTTCGTCCGCGCACTCGATCGCGCACCGCGCGCCGTCGACGCACTCCTCGCCGTCGCCGCAGCAGGTGCGATCGCACATCACGCGATCGCCGCAGTCGAGCGCGCACACGCCTGCGTTGCAGACGCGATCGACGCCGCAGCAGCTCGAGCCGCACGGCGCGCGACCGTCGTCGCAGACCGCGGCGTCCGAGTCGTTGCCCCCGAAGCACTCGCCGTCGATGCACTCGAAGCCGGTCGGGCAGTCGCTCGTGCGATCGCAGGGCCGACCGGCCGGCGGGGCACCTCCGCAGTCGCAGCCCGCGACGTGGAGCGTGAGCATTGCGATCACGAGGCAGGGGATCGGCGCGATGCGGTGCACGGGACCTCCGACGAGTCGCTCGATGCTACCGCCGATGCGGGAGCCCCGATCGCGAGCGCGCGCGCAGGCGTGCGGTGATGTGAGGTCGCGCGTGCAACGGCCGGTCTGGCACGATGCCGAGATGCGCAGAGCTCTCCTTCTCGGTGCCTTCACGATGGCGTTGGTCGCGGGCTGCGAGTGCGACAACGACGATCCACCCGACACCACGGAAGACGGCGGCGACGAGGTCGACGCCGGTGACGAGAACGACGGCGGCGACGACGACGACGACGGAGGAGCGCGGCCCGACGGCAGTGCGTGCGTGACCACGGGCCTGGAGTGCACCGGCGACGGCGATTGCTGCGACGGATTGCGCTGCGCCGATCTCGGCACGTCGCGCGTGTGCACCGCGGACGCGTGTGGCGTCGACGGCGAGACGTGCGCGCTCGGCTCGGACTGCTGCTCGCTCGGCTGCGTCGACGGGCGCTGCTCCGCCGACACCGCGTGCACGCCGATCGGCGACGCGTGCGACGCCGACGGTGACTGCTGCTCGTTCACGTGCGGCGACGCCGGGACCTGCGTCGACAACCCGACGACGACCTGCGACCCGATCGGCGAGGCGTGCACGTCGCGCGACGAGTGCTGCAGCGATCGCTGCGCGGCGCCGGACGGCAGCGCGTGCGCGGCGAGCGGTGACTGTCGGTGCGCGGGCTCGGCCGCGTGCCGCGCGAGCGGTGATCTGTGCACGCGCGACGCGCAGTGCTGCGTCGGGCTCTGCGACATCGCGGACGGCGAGACCGTCGGGTTCTGCGCGGCGGCGGGCGCGTGCGGCGTCGCGGGCCAGCCGTGCGGCACCGAGGGCTTCAACGGATCGTGCTGCTCGACCGCGTGCCTCGATGCCGCGGGGACCGGCACGCCGGTGTGTCAGCCCCTCGGTGGATGCCGCGTGCAGGACGAGCCGTGTCGCGCCGACGCCGAGTGCTGCTCGGGCGCGTGCGAGCAAGCGGGCACCGGGGTGAACGGCGAGCCGCTGATGCGCTGTGCGAACGCCGGCTCGTGCATCCCCGCGGGCGAGGTGTGCGGCGGCAGCGGCGCGACGTCGAACTGCTGTCCGAACGGCGGCGGCGACACGGGCTGCCTCCCGGCCAGCACCGGCGTCCGGCGGTGCCGCATCGGCGACATGTGCACGCTCGCGGGCGAGGCATGCACCACGCGCGAACAGTGCTGCACGGAGGAGTATCCGGAGATCACCTGCGCGCCCGGTCGCGGTGGCACGAACGTGTGCTGCTTGCCGGACGGTGCCGAGTGCGACTTCGGCGACACGTGCTGCGGCGGCGTCTGCGTCCCCGACGCGAGCGGCGTGCTGCGCTGCGGCTCGGAGTGCGTGCCCGACGGAGGCGCGTGCACCGCGGCATCCGACTGCTGCGGATGCGCGTGCGTGTCCGACGGCGCGGGAGGGAGCGTGTGCTCGAACCGTCCCGAGGACTGCGGCGAGTGCACCGGCCGTCAGCTCGGCGAGTCGTGCACGATGGACTCGGACTGCTGCAACACGCCGGTGGTCACGTGCAACGAGGGACCGGGCGTCGAGTTCCCGACCTGCGTGCTCGCGCCGTGAACCCAGAGCCCACACGGCGAGCTATCGTCGGTCGTCGTTCTCGTCGCGCGCAACGCGCGCCGGCGGCGACCGACAGCACGTGTGGGAGTCATCGATGCGCTACTTCTACGTCTGCCTGGGTGCCCTCGCTCTCGCCGCGTGCGGGGCGAAGACAGAATGCGGGGAGACACTCGTCCGCGACCCAGCGACGGGTCTGTGCGAGTGCCCGATTCCAGGCTCGACCTACGTCTGCACGGGGCCTGATTGCGAATGCGTTCCGCCGTCTGACGGCGCCGCGGGCTGCATGGACGATCGAGACTGCGATACGGGCACGGCGTGCGTGGAAGGCCGCTGCAGCAGCCGGCCGCCGGAGGACGCGGGCGGCATCAGAGACGCGTGCAGCTCAGCCCCCGAGACCTGCAATCGTGGCGACGACGATTGCGATGGTCGGGTCGATGAAGAGCCGACCGAGTGCTCGTACGTGAACGCCGTCGTCGGGTGCGTCGAAGCTGCGTGCACGGCAGTCGGCTGTCGTGAGGGTTTCGCTGATTGCGATGACGCGCTCGGTTGCGAACGCTCGGTGGTTTCCGACCGCACGAGCTGCGGTGGCTGCGACGTGACCTGCGCAGCCGACGAGGGATGCACCGCCGGCAGCTGTCGCCGGCCTCGCATCGCGGACTCGCTGTTCGTCGGCGCGACCGGCGCTGCATTCGGCAAGTCGCTCGGCCTCGATGCCGCCGGGAACGTCTACGTCGGCGGGTTCTTCGATGGAGGAAGCAGCGCCGGAGGCACGATCGACGCAGGCGGCGTGTCCCGGCCAGCCCGCGGTACGCGTCGGCGGAACGCGTTCGTCGTGAAGCGCAGCGCAGACGGTTCCGTCGCATGGATCGCGACGCTCGGCTCCGACACGACCGACGTGATGATCCACGGTGGCGCGACCGACCAGACGGGTACGACCTACCTCGTCGGCAACAGCGCGGCGACCTCCGTGACCGATGGCACTCGGACCTTCCCTGCGCTCGGCGGCGGATTCGCGTGGGTGGTCGCGCCCGACGGATCCACGCGAGACCTGTGGGATCTCGACTTCGTCGCGACGCGACTCGACGCCGCGGCAGTCAGCTCCGATGGCAACGTCGCGATGGTCGGCACCATGAACGGCGGAGCGACGGGAACCGATGCTTCGCTCAGCATGCTCTACGCGACGGGTGGCTATCGGATTCGCGCGCCCGACCTCCTCGCGACGAACGGTCGGGAGAGCGCAGACAGCGTGGCGATCGCGGGCGATCGCTTGTTCGTGCTCGGACGCTACAACGCCGAACCCGGCTGGATCGAAGGCACGCCAGGCAACGGAACGCTGGATCAGGTGTTCCTCGCCGCGATCGACTTCGCCGGAAATCGGCTCTGGGGAATCGGCTTCGGCGCGGCGAACGTCGCAGATCGCGCCATCGCAGTCAGCGCCGACGATGATCGCGTGTACGTGACGATCGCGTCCGCGGGGCCGATCGACTTCGGTGGCGGCGCGATCTGGGCCGGCGCGCCGTCCGTGTTCCTCGGCGCGTTCGATCACGACGGCGCGTATCAGTTCAGCTCGCGCTTCGATCTCGCGGGCGACACGGCGAACGGCTCGGTGCGAGTGGACGAACGCGGCGGGCTCTGGATCACCGGGATGACGACCCAGCGAACGGATCTCGGCGGCGGGCTTCTGCCGTGGACCGGTCAAGCGGATGCCGTCGTGCTCGCACTCGACTCCGGGCGCAACTACGTATGGGGTCGGTCGATCGGCGGGTTCGGCGACGAAGACGCGCAAAGGGTGCAGCCTCTCTCCGACGGGAGCGCATGGGTGCTGGGCTCGTTCTTCGACTCCGTCGACTTTGATGGCGACATACGGAACCCGACGAACGGAACGGGAGATCTCTTCGTCGTCCGGCTCGCGCCGTGACGTGAGCCCTCAGCGGCCGAACGGAGGATTGCCCGGCGGGATGCCGGGCCCTTCGATCGGCGGCTGACACGTTCCGAGCACGCAGTCGCCCGCGCCGCAGTCGAGACCGCACGCGCCGCAGTTGCGCGGGTCGGTCTCGACGTCGACGCAGCCATCGCCGCACACGATCTCGTCCAGATCGCAGCAGACGCCGGTGCGGCACTCGCCACCGCTCGGGCACACGACGCCGCACGCACCGCAGTTCGTCACGTCGCTCTCGAGGCTCACGCACTGCTCGCCGCAGCGCGAGAGCCCCACCGTGCACTCCCCGGCGGGCGGGACGAGGCCACCGCCGTCGCCGTCGGCGATCGCGCCGTCGAGCTGGTCACCCACACCCGCGTCGCGCGCACCGCCCTGACCGCCGCCGCCGCTCGTGCCGCCGGTGATCGGCGGGAGCGGATCTTCGGTCGTCGGGACTCCGGGCTGCTCGGTGCCGGGGATGCGCTGGCAGTAGAGGCCGTCGATGCACTCGAAGCCGTCCGGACAGCCGCTCTGCGCGCTGCACTCCGGCGCGCGCTCACCGTCGAGCTCGCCCTCGTCGTCGCACGCGGTCGTCACGCACGCCACGGCGAGCACGCCCACGAGCATCCATGCACCGGCTCCGCGCGATCCCATGACCGATCGCGAGTAGCAGCCGGCGTGCCCTCGTCATTTGCTGTGGCGCACCGACGCACCGTTCCAGTCGCTCGGGGGCGGCTCCGCGACGTACGCGCGGCAGCGCTGCGCCATCGCCGCGCTGGGCTCGTCGTCACCGCCGAACGCCTCGCGCGCCCGCTCGAACGCGGCCGCCGCCTCCTCGAAGCGGCGCGCACGATAGAGATCGAGCGCCTCACGGTAGCGCTCCACGCCGTCGCGCTGTGCCTCGCTCGACGACGCACGCGTGCCGAGCAGCTCGTGCACCAGGATCGCACGCGCCTTGCCCTTCACCGCGACCCAGTCGAGCGGGCGCACCAGCATCTCGCTCTTCACCGCGTCGGCCGTGGTCTCGCCGAGCATGATCCACGTGCCGTACGCGCCGTTGAGCCCCTCGAGGCGGCTCGCGAGGTTCACCGAGTCGCCCATCACCGTGTAGTTCATGCGCTCGTGCGAGCCGATGTTGCCCACGACGCACTCGCCGGTGTTCACGCCGATGCGCGTCTTCATCGGAGGCTTGCCCTCGGCCTGCCACTTCGCGTCGAGCGCGCGCGCCGCCTGCTGCATCGCCAGCGCGGAGCGGCACGCGCGCAGCGCGTGGTCCGAGAGCTCTCGCGGCGCGCCCCAGAACGCCATGATCGCGTCGCCGATGTACTTGTCGACGGTGCCGTGCTCGCGCTCGACGCACGACGAGAGCGCGTCGAGGTACTCGCCGAGCTGCTCGACGAGCTCCGACGGCGAGAGCTTCTCCGAGATGCTCGTGAAGCCCGCGACGTCGCTGAAGAGGATCGTCAGCTCGCGGCTGCGACCCCCGAGGACCGCCTCCTCGCCGCTGCCGATCAGCTCCTGCACCAGCGCGCGCGGCACGTACTTGCCGAACGATCGCAGCCCGTTCTTCATCCGATCGGCGACCGCGGTCATGTCGTTCACCTCGCGCACCAGCGAGCCGTCGCCCGACACCGGACGATCGCTGAGCTCGAAGCGACCGATGCGCTCCATCTCGTCCGCGATGACGCGCAGCGCGCCCGAGATGCGGTTCGAGAACACCACGCCCGCGAGCACCGCGAGGATCAGCGCGACGAGCGCGATCACCACCGCGATCGCGCCCTGTCGACGTACCTCGCCGAAGAAGTCGGCCTCGGGCGCGATCACGAGCACCGCGAGATCCATCCCGTGCTCGCCCGGGAACGGGTGCGCCATCGCGAGGTGCTCGCCGAACCGGAAGTGCCCGCCGTCCGCGAGCCACCGCGCAGCGCCGCCGCTCGCCTCCATCGCCGCGAACGCCTCGCGCAGCGCGACGTCGGGGTGCGAGGCTGCGCGCGCGATCGCGAGCGCGTCGCCCTCGCCTTCCGTGACCTGTCCATCGGGATGCGCGACGACGAGCCCGTCGTGCGTGAGCAGGTAGACGCGGCCGTTCTCGCCGACGCGCAGCGTCGCGAGGAACTCCGACAGATACGAGATCTCGTACTCGACCGCGAAGACGCCGCGCAGCTGCGCGTCATCGCGCAGCGGCATCACGTACATGAAGCCGGGCTGACGACGCGTGAAGAAGAGGAACGGGCGCACCCAGCGCCCACCCTCGCGCGACGCGGCCTCCTGGTACCAGCCGCGCGTGCGCGCGTCGTAGGTGCCGCGATGCTCGTCGCGCACGACGAACCCGGTGCTCGTCGCGTCGAGCTCGCGCCACCGCGTCGGACCTTCGCCCGAGAGCGCCCCGAACGCATCCGCATCCTGCGAGCGGATCGTGCCGCGAAGGCGTCCTTCCTCGGCGCGCTGCACCGCGACGTACGTTCCGTCGGCGCGCGCGAACGACGCCCACGTGAACGACGGGTTCGACGCGACCGCCGCGTGGAAGTGCGCGAGCAGCGCGTCCTCGTCGTCGATCGCGAGCGCGCCGTGATCCGCGAGCTCCGCCGTCATCGCGGCGTACGGCACCGCGGGCTCGAGGTAACGCAGCGTGCGCTGCGTGGTCGCGGCGCCGATGCGCGTCGCGAGATCGCGGAAGAGCCCGTCGACGACCTGCGTCGAGCTCACGTACGCCGAGAGCCCCACGCCGCCCGCGCCGAGCACGATCAGCAGCGCGACGACCGTGACGAGCGTGGGCCGCAGCGGCAAGCCGCGCTCACCGCGGTGCCGCTCGCGACGCGTCGTCTGCGCGGGCGCTCCCATCCCCGGTGCATGCGTACACGAGGTCGGCCCCGCGGCTCAAGCACGATGGTAGGAGTGCACCACCGCGCGATACGCTGGCGTCGTGCACGTGGTCTGCCCTCGGTGCGCGGCGAAGGTCCCGGCGCGCGCGGTGAGCGTCGAGCGAGCCCTCGCGAAGTGCGAGTCGTGCGACGCGGTCTTCTCGTTCGAAGCGCAGCGGAGGCGCAACGCCCATGCGCGCGAGCGCGTCGCGTGCCCCGCGTCGATCACCGTCGAGGGCGGCGCGCTCGTCGCGCCCGGCGACGCCGGCTATCGCGTGGCCGCGTCTCGTGGCCCGCTGCGCGTCACGCGTCGCTGGTTCAGCGGGCTCGGGATCTTCTTCCTCGTGTTCTCGACGATCTGGAACACGATCCTCGTGCTCTGGTACGCGGCGAGCATCGCGAGCGGCGCGCCCTGGATCATGCTCGCGTTCCCGCTCCTCCACGTCGCGGTGGGGCTCACGCTGACGTACTGGAGCATCGCGATGCTGGTGAACCGTACCGTCGTGCGCGTCGACGATCGCACGCTCGCGGTGGAGCACGGGCCGCTGTGGTGGCCCGGTGAGCGCACGATCGACGTCGCGCGGATCACGCAGCTGCTCGTGCGCAGCCGGCGCGCCGGGCGCAACGGCATGCACTACGCGCTCGCCGCGGAGGTCGACGGCACGGTGATCGATCTGCTGAGCCGCGTGCCGACGAAGGCGGAAGCGCTCTACCTCGAGCAGACGATCGAGGATCACCTCTCGATCATCGACGATCCCTCGCGCAACACGAACCGCTGAGATAACGTCGCGCGCCGTGGACGGGGGCGCCTGGTACGAACCGCTGCTCGCGCCCGTGCGGCCGACGGTGCAGGCGGCGCTGCGCGACGTGAGCGACGTGCTCGAGGGCGACCCGTGGTCGGTGCCGCGCACCGGGCTCGGCGGCGCGCTCGCGCTGCAGGTCGCGCGCGGGTTCGGTCGCGCGGGATCGCGGCGCGCGCGGCGGCTGTGCGCATCGTCGATCGAGGCGTGGAACCAGCGCGTGCATCGCCCGCGTCGTGACGCGCTCGATCGCGCGGTGGCGCGCGACACCCGCGACTTCCTGCGCGCGTGGTCGCGCTTCGTGCGCGACGACGATGCGCGTGCGCAGCGCGTCGTCGCGCGGCTGAGCCCGGCGTGGAGCGCCGAGGCGCCGGTGCCCGAGGCGGTGATCTTCCTGCGCGCCGCGATCGCGGCGGGCGTCGTCC
This sequence comes from Sandaracinus amylolyticus, assembly GCF_000737325.1. Lineage (NCBI taxonomy): Bacteria > Pseudomonadati > Myxococcota > Polyangiales > Sandaracinaceae > Sandaracinus > Sandaracinus amylolyticus. The sequence continues at coordinate 1,487,986 of NZ_CP011125.1, read as the reverse complement.
TCGGCGAGGTGAGCGACGAGGTGCACGCGCAGCTCGATGCGTTCGCGACGTGGACCGCGCTCGCGTGGGAGGCGCGACAGGGCACGCTCGATCGCGCGCGCTGGGAAGGCGCGCTCGATGCGATCGGCGCGCGCGCTCCCTTCACGTCCGACGCCGAGTCGCACGCGCGGCGCGAGGCGCACGCCGCGCTCGCGCCCTGGACCGATCATCGCACCGCGAGCGTGCTGCGCGCGCTCCTCGATCGACTGCCCTCGGGGCCCGCCGCACCGCGCGAGCCCGAGGCGTGGCTGCCCGCGATCGCGCCCGAGCCCGCGCCGGCCGCACGTCCGGCGCGGCGCGGTGGGTGCGCGCTCGATCGATTCGTCGATGCGCATGGACGCAACGTCGAGCACGCGATCGCGGCGCTCGCCGGTGGCGCGCCGCCGCGCACACGCGGCGCGATCGAGTACCTCCGGCGCCAGGGCGGCAAGCGACTGCGTCCGTTCCTCGTGCTCGCGAGCACGCGCGCGTGTGGAGGCGATCCCGAGTGGGCCCTTCGAGAGGGCGCGATCGTCGAGTGGCTGCACCAGACGTCGCTGGTGATCGACGACGTGCTCGACGGGGCGACGCTGCGCCGCGGAGGTCCGACGCTCCACCACGCGACGAGCGTCCCGTTCGCGACGGCGGTCGCGCTGCAGCTGCTCGCGCGCCTCGCGATGGCGGCGCGCGATCTCCCGGGCGAGAGCCGCGTGCTCGTCGCCGACACCGCGGCGGCGCTCGCGGAGGGCGAGTGGTCGGAGATGCGCCACACCGGCGATCCGGCGATCTCGATCACGACGTACTGCCGCGTCATCGAGGCGAAGACCGCGCGCCTCTTCGCGACCGCGTGCGCGCTGGGTGGGCTCGCCGCGCGCGCGACGCCCGCGAGCCTCCGCGCGCTCACGCGCGCCGGTCGCGAGGCGGGGCTCGCGTTCCAGATCGTCGACGACCTGCTCGACGCGATCGGTGACGAGGCCGAGCTCGGCAAGCGCCGCGGCACCGATCTGCGCGCGCGGAAGGCGACGCTGCCGACGCTGCTCCTGCGCGATGCGCTGCCGCCGACCGAGCGCGGGCGGCTCGAGGCGCTGATCCGCGGCGAGCGTGCGTGCACCGATGCCGAGGTCGCGTGGGCGGCCGCGCGCATCGAGGAGCTCGGCGTCGACGTGCGATGCCGCGAGCGCGCCAGCGCGCATCGGTCACGCGCGCTCGCCGAGCTCGCGCGGCTCCCCGATCGCGAGGGAGCCGCGCTGCTCGAGGCGCTGTTCACGCGATGCGTGCAGCGCCGCGCGTGATCGAAGCTCAGAACGGCGGCGGCGGCGCGGGGATCGCGTTGCACACCGGGTTCTGACAGCGCCCACCGAACGGGCCGAACACGCAGAGCGAGTCGGACACGCACTCGATCGCGCAGAGCTCGCCCGCGCCCGGCAGCGGCGTGCACACGAAGGTGTGAGGGGTGGCGATGTCGAGGCACGCGAGGCCGGTGCCGCACTCGCCGGGGACACCGTCGCAGCTCGCGTTCGCCGCGCGCGCGGCCGCGCAGGTGCCCGCGTCGCAGAACGCGCCCGCGACGCACGGGCTCTGGGGCGCGGTCACGTCGCACGCCGCGCCGAGCGCGATCGGCGTGCGGCAGCGGTTGCCGGTGCCGCACACGAGGCCCGTCGCGCACTCGTTCTGATCACCGCAGGGCTGGCCCTCGGCGGGAGGAGTGCGGCAGGTGCTGCCGACGCACACGAGCCCGTCCGCGCAGACCTGGCCGAGGTGCCCGATCGGCGCGTCGCAGCCCTCGCCCTCCGCGGCCGGCGCGACGCAAGTCGCCGACGGCGAGCCGACGTCGCAGTAGCCGTCCGCGCACATCGCGGAGCGATCGCAATTCTCGCCGATCGCGACGCGCGCCGCGCACGTGCTGTAGCCCTCGCAGTACGCGCCGGGCGCGCACTGCTCGTCGACGAGACACGCGCCGCCGATCGCGACCGAGCCGCGGCCGACGCAGTGCTGCGCGGAGTACGGCTCGCACGTCGTGAGCGCGCCGCACGTCGAGTCGTCCTCGCAGCCCGCCGTCGGGTCCGCCATCACGCACTCGCCTTCGTCGCACAGCGCGCCGCCGGTGCACTCGCTCGTCGCGTCGCACGCGCCGCCGACCGCGACGCGCGACGCCGCGCACGTGCCCTCGACGCAGAGCGCGGTGCCCGCGCAGTCCGAGTCGGCTTCGCAGGTCTCGCCGACGTCGGCGCGCTCCGCGCACGTCCCGCCGCGACACACGAGGTCGCCGCGGCACGTGAAGGTGCACGTCTCACCGAGGGCCGGCGCGCGCTCGCAGGTGCCGGCCTCGTTCGCGCAGGTCCCCTCGCCGTCGAGGCAGCGCACGAGCGGCGACGCGCACTCCTCGCCCTCCGCGACTTCGTCCATCAGGAAGCGCGCGCACCACTCCGCGAGGTCGTCGACGTTCCCGCTGCACGCGGCGCCGAGGTTGTCGCGCATGCGCGCCTCGCACGCGTCGAGGGCGGCGAGGTCCACGGTGACGCGGCCCGACTCGAGGTGCTCGCGCAGCGGCTGGATCATCGAGGCGTAGCAGCGCTGCGTCTCGGTCGTCAGGCACGACGCGAGGTCGGGGCGCTCGCCGCGATCGCACTCGCAGTCGAACGCGGCGTCGCACGTCAGGTTCGCGCGCGTGCCGCAGAACCGGGCGCGCATGCGAGCGAGGAGCGCGTCGGTGTCGAGCCCCGCGTCGGGCGAGCCCGAGTCCGGTGCCCCGGCGTCGTCGTTCTCGACGGGCCCGCCGTCCACGCCGGCATCGTTGCCGGCGTCCGCGCCGGGCGCGCCATCGTCGTCGCCACACGCGACGAGCACGAGCACACACGCGGCGCACACCGCGATCGAACCCACACCCAGACCTCGCATCGATGCTCCTGCGCTCGAGAGACAGCAGGGCGCCACGCGCGCGTGATGGGGGGGAGCTGCGCGCGCGGTCGCCCGTCCCGATTGGCGAGCGCGGCGCGGGCCCGTCACGAGCGCGTGTGTTTTCTCGCGGAGGACGGACGTTGGGCGAGCGGACGGCGCGCGATCCAGATCACGTGCTCGCGCCCGCGTCCTTTGCGCGAGCCGAACACGCGGTGGACGTGCACCTCGAAGCCGCGGCGCTGGAGCCGCGCGGTGAAGCCCGCGTGATCGGCGAGCGACCACACGCCGAGCACGCCCCCGGGCCGCAGCGCGCTCCACGCGGCGTCGATGCCGCGCCCCGAGTAGAGCGCGTCGTTGCTCTCGTGCGCGACGCGGATCGGCCCGTTGTCGACGTCGAGGAGGATCGCATCGTAGCGCTCCGTCCCGCTCGCGATGCGCGCACGGACGTCGCCCACGTGCAGCTCGGTGCGCGCGTCGCGCAGCGGATGATCGGCGAGGGCGCCGAGCGGCCCCTCGTTCCACGTCACGACCTCGGGCACCAGCTCGGCGATCTCGACCACGCCGCGAGGCCCGACGCGATCGAGCGCCGCGCGCAGCGTGAACCCCATGCCGAGCCCGCCGACCAGCACGCGCGGCGAGCCGCCCTCGAGGTGCGCACACCCGAGGTCCGCGAGCGAGCGCGACGAGGGCTCGTCTTCGTTCGACATGAGCTCCACGCCGCCCGCCCAGATGCGGTACTCGTGCCCGCGCCGGCGCAGCTCGAGGCGCACTCCGTCGGGCGCGATCGCCTCTCCGAGCCGTTCCCAGGGCAACATCGACGCGCGCCTACCACGAACCTCTACAGCGCGCCCGGCGGCACGCGGATCTCGTAGAGATCGACGGCCGATCCGCTCGCGCCGCCGCTCGACACGAAGTGCACGCGATCGAGCGCGCGCGTCGCGCTCGGCACCGGCACGCTCTGCGAGCCGTCCACGGTCGCGCGGTGCCACGCGAGGTTGAGCACGCGTCGCTCGCCGCGCTCGGGCAGCAGCTCCATGAGCACCACGCGATCCTGGTGCGCGCGCGTGCCGGTCGCGCAGTCCGCGCTGCGCCAGTCGGTCTGGCAGCGGAACACCGAGATCGCGGCCCACCCCGGTCGCGCGTGGCCGGTGCCCGACACGCGCACGCCGATCGACTTCTCGCCGTCGTCCCACGTCAGATCGAGCACGTCGATCTCCTCGCCGTCCGCGAGCGCCTGCGCGCGCAGCCAGTCGAGGGTCGCGTAGAGGATCGCCTCGCGGCCGTCGTGCAGGTGCGCGAAGTCCCAGTCCTGCGGGCAGTCCTCGAACGTCGCGAAGGTGCGCACGAGGGTCGCGTCGTCCGCGCGATGCACGGTGCTCGCTCCGTCGCAGTCGAGGCGCACCGCGTGCGCGCCGCTCGGGCTCAGCGCGAGCGCGACCCGCGCGCCCGAAGTGTCGGGGAACGTGCCGAGGACCGACTGCGAGCCCGCGTCGATCACCGCGAAGCCGAGGCGCGCCTCGCTGGCGTCGAGCACCTCGATCGCCCAGCGCGAGAGATCCGCGGACGCGACGCGACCGAGCGCGCCGTAGGAAGGACGCACCGACGCGGCGTCGGGGAACGCGGCGCGCAGCGCGCTCGTGAAGTCCCACACGTCGGTGGTGATCTCGCGCAGCACGTCGCGATCGCGCAGCACGAAGCCGTCGAGGTGGCGCACCACGTTCGGCTGCGTCGGGTGCCAGTACGGCTCGTCGACCGTGTAGAGCCCGGATCCTCCGACGCGCTCGAGCGTGTCCGCCTCGTACACGATCCACTCGTAGCCGTCGGTCTGCACCATCAGCAGCGTGCGATCGGCGTTCTCGAGGGCGCGATGCGAGGGCGACGCGGTCGAATCGCCCTCGAGCGCGGTGAGGCGGCGGACGCAGCTGCGCCACGTCGGATCGTTCTCGATCGCGCCGAGCGCCGGCACCGACGTCAGCGGCGGCTCGGCGATCACGATGTCGCCTTCCCGCAGCTCGACGTCGCAGGTGCCTCCGGTGCGCGCGTCGGGCGCGCCGGCATCGCGCGCGAGCAGCGCGGGATCGAACGACCAGCATCCCGCGAGGGTCGAGGCGGAGATCAGCACGAGCGCGGCGCGCACGAGCGGAATCATACGACGCGCGGGCGCGGGGCTTGGAGCGCGTCGCGCGCGCGTGGCATCGTGAGCGGATGCTCGCGCCGGAGCGGCGAACCCCCGATCTGCCTCGCCCACCCGCGCGCGTCGATCGCTACGAGCTCGTCGCGGAGGTCGCGCAGGGCGGCATGGCGATGGTGTACGCCGCGCGCCGCCGCGACCTCCACGGGTTCGACAAGCTGCTCGCGCTCAAGCTGCTGCTCCCGCACCTCGCGCGCGAGGATCGCTTCGTCGACATGTTCCGCGACGAGCTGCGCATCGCGGCGCGCATCCAGCACGCGAACGTCGTCCAGGTGTTCGACGTCGGCGAGCACGACGGCATGCCCTTCATGGTCATGGAGTACCTGCGCGGACGCTCGTTCGCGAGCGTGCTCCAGCGCTGCGAAGAGCGTCGCGAAGACGTCCCGCGCGAGCTCGTGATCGCGGTGATCGTCGCGGTCGCGGAAGGGCTGCACGCCGCGCACGAGGCGAAGAGCGCGGACGGAGAGCCGCTCGGCGTGGTGCACCGCGACGTGAGCCCGCAGAACGTGCACCTCGGGTTCGACGGGCAGATCAAGGTCGTCGACTTCGGCATCGCCGAGGCGCGCGGGCGGCTCACGTCGACGCGCACCGGCGAGGTGAAGGGAAAGATGGCGTACCTCGCGCCGGAGCAGATCCATCGCGAGAGAACGATCGACCGCCGCACCGATCTCTGGGCGCTCGGCGTGATGGCCTGGGAGGCGCTCACGGGGCGTCGTCTCTTCCGCGCCGACACCGACGCCACGACGATGTGGAACGTGATGCACGCGACGATCCCCGATCTGCGTGCCGTCGCGCCCGACGTGCCCGACGCGGTGGCCGATCAAGTGATGGCGTGCCTCGAGCGCGACATGGATCTGCGTCCTGCGTCGGCCGCGGAGATCGTGCGCGCGCTCGACGCGCCCGATCGATGGCGCGCGGCGGCGATCGCGTCGTGGATGTCCGCATCGTTCGCGGACGAGAAGGCGCGCGACGAGGACGCGCTCGCGAAGGTGCTCGCGAGCCCGCCGATCGTCGATGCGCCGGTCGCGACGCCGCGTCGCGCGAGCGTGGGGCTCGTCGCGGCGGCGCTCGTCGTCCTCGGCGCGGGCGGGATCGCCGCGTGGGCCGCGCTCTCGTCCGCGGCGTACGGAGACACGCCCGCGACGAGCCCGCCGGTGGTCGAGGCCGCGCCGGTGATCGCGCCCGCTCCTCCGCAGGCGCCGCCGCTGATCGAAGCGCCGCCGGCGATCGCGGAGCCCGCGCCGGTCGCGCCCGAGCCGCCGCGCGCGCGGCGCGCACGCAGCGCACGATCCTCGCGCGAGCGCGAGACCGAGAGCGCGGCGACGCCGCCCGTCACCACGGCTCCGACTCCGCCGCGCGCCGCGTCGGGTCGCGCCGAGCAGCTGCTCGGCAATCCGTACTGAATGCGCTCGCTCGCCGCGATCCTCGCGCTCTTCGTCGTGCTCGTCGCGATGCCCGCGCTCGCGCAGGACGACGAAGCGACACGCGCCGCGGCGCGCGAGGCGTTCCGCGCGGGTGAAGCCGCGTTCATCGAGGAGGACGACGCGCGCGCGCTCACGCTGTTCCGCCGCGCGTTCGAGCTCGCGCCGCACGACGCGGTCCGCTTCAACATCGCGGTCTGCCTCGAGCGCCTGGGTCGGCCCGAGGAAGCGCTCCAGGAGTACGAGGCCGCTGCGATCAGCACGCAGCTCGACGAGGCGGCGCGCGCCCGGGCGCGCTCGCAGGCCGATGCGCTGCGCGCGCGGATCGTCGCGGCGCGCGTGCCGCCACCCGTGCCTCCGCTGCCACCTCCGCGCGAGCCCGAGCCCACGCTGGCGCCGGGATGGCTCACGTGGACCGGCGGCGCGCTCGCGGTGCTCGGGGCCGCGGGAATCATCGGCTTCAGCATCCGCACGAGCGATCTCGAAGCGGCCTACGTCGCGCAGCCGACGGTCGCCACGCGCGACGAGGGGCTGCTCATGGCCGGCCTCGCGTACACGTCGATCGGCGTCACCGCGCTCGGCGCGCTGCTCGTCGTGCTCGATCTCGCGTGGCTCCGCACCGGAGCCGAAGCGCGCGTCGCGATCACCGGCACCGGCGTCGCCGTTCGGTTCTGATCATTCGCGAATGCCGTGGCGCTTGATCAGATCGTTCAGGTACGAGCGATCCATCTCGCCCTCGCGCGCCGCCGCGCGCACGTTGCCGCCCGTCTTCTCGAGCAGCGCGCGCACGTAGCGCACCTCGAACGCGTCGACCAAGCGCTTGCGCGCTTCCTTGTAGGGCAGCCCGAGCACACGACCGATCACGTCGTCGTCGCTCCCCGCCGCCTCCTCGCTGCGCTCGCCCGCGACGAGCTCGGGCGTCTCGCCCACCGCGAGCGCGGCGGTCACCACGTTGCGTAGCTCGCGCACGTTGCCCGGCCATCGATGGGCGCGCAGCTCGCGCATCACCGCGGGCGAGAAGAGCGCCGACACCTCGCCCTCGTACCCGCTCGCGCGCAGGAATCGCTCGACGAGCAGCGGCACGTCCTCGACCCGCTCGCGCAGCGGCGGCACGCGCACCGTGACCACGCCGATGCGGTAATAGAGATCGAGCCGGAACCGCCCCGCGTTCACGTCCGCGCGCAGATCACGATGGGTCGCCGAGACGAGGCGCACGTCGATCGCGCGCTCGTCGCGACCGCCCACGCGACGCACCCGACGGCGCTCGAGCACGCCGAGCAGCGACGCCTGCAGCTCCGCCGGCAGCTCGCCGATCTCGTCGAGGAAGAGCGTGCCTCCGTCGGCGCGCTCGAGCGCGCCCGGATAGGCGCGATCGGCGCCGGTGAACGCGCCGCGCTCGTGCCCGAAGAGCTCCGACGCGAAGAGCGAAGGGGGCACCGCGCCGCAGTCGACGGTGACGAACGGACGATCGCGCCGCGTGCCGGGCTCGCTCGCGATCCCCTCGTGCAGCGCGCGCGCGAGCAGCTCCTTGCCGGTGCCCGACTCGCCGAGCAGCAGCACCGGCGCGTCCTTCGTCGCGAGGCCGGCGATGCGATCGAGCAGGCGCCGCATCACCACGGTGCGCCCGACGATCCCGGCCGCGCCGTCGTTCCCCGGCACGTCGACGAGCACGACCTCGCCGCCGTCGACGCGCAGCTCGGTCTGCCCGAGCCGCACCGTCGTGCCGCTCGCGAGCGCGACCGACGCGTCCTCGACCAGCGCACCGCCGACGCTCGTGCCGTTGGTCGTCGCGAGATCGGTGAGCAGGATCCGATCGCCGCGCCCGCGCAGCTCGAGGTGGTACCGCGACACCGCGCGATCCGAGAGCACGAGCGAGTTGCCGTCGGCGGTGCCCACCGTGATCGGCTCGTCGTGCGACTCGCACGCACGACCCGCGTCGGGCCCCGTCACCACGGTGACGCGCACCGCGCGCACCGGCACTCCGGTGCGTCGCGTGGGGACGGTCTTGCCATCGCTCATCGAGGCTCGATCCTACGCTGCAGAGCGCGCCCCGCGCGAGTGTCGGATCCCGCCGACATGGCGGCCCGACCCCGCCACGCGACGCCTGAATCACCGGCGAATTCGCGCATTTCGCGGCGGTACACGCGCTGCACTGCGCACCGCGCATGACGCCGCGTGCTCTCTCGCTCCTCGCGCTCCTGCTCGCGCTCGGCGCGTGCCGAGGCGGTCTGCTCGACGGCCCAGCAGGGCCCAGCGGCCACGGCCCCCGCCAGCCGACCCATCCGACCGATCCGACGGATCCCGGCCATGCTGCGGTCGCGTCGGTGCGGCGGCTCTCGGTGCACGAGCTGCGCAGCTCGATCGCGACCGTGTTCGGCGTGGAGACCGACGCGCTCGATCGCGTGCCGCCCGATCGGCGCGACTTCGTGTTCGATCGCATCGCGCAGTCGCAGACCGCCAGCGCGGTGCACGTCGAGGCGTTCGGCGCGCTCGGTCGCGCGATCGCGGAGTCGATGATCGAGAACGGCGCGCTCTCGTCGCGCGTTCCGGCGTGCTCCGCCGAGATCCTCCCGCCCGCTGCCGCGAGCGCGACCACGCGCTACCCCGGCGGCGGCATGGCGCTCTCGCCGACGTGGGCCGTGCACACCGAGACGAGCGGTCGCGTCTACCTGCAGTACCCCGAGGAGGCCGTGATCACGGTGAGCCACGCGTTCCCGAGCGCGGGGCGATATCGCTTGACCGCCGAGCTCGAGCCGCGGGTCGCGGTCGACATCGTGGTGAGCGTCGACGGGCGCGCGATCACCACGTGGTCGATCGGTCCCTCGTCGCCGGCGCAGACCGTCGAGCTCGAGCACCCGGGCGGCACCGCGATCCTCGAGCTGCGCGTCACGGGTCTCGTGTCGGGCGTGATGTACGTCGACGGCGCGAGCGTCGAGGGCCCGCTCGATCCCGGCGCGGCGCGCACCACCGAGCGACGCGCGTGCGCCGAGGCGTTCGTCGACACGATCGCGCCGCTCGCGTGGCGCCGCCCGCTGCGCGCCGAGGATCGCGCGCGCCTGCTCGCGCTCTACGACGGAGCGGGATCGTTCCGCGACGGCTTCCGGATGATCGTCGAAGCGATCATCGAGAGCCCGCGCCACCTCTATCTCGTCGAGATCGGCGAGCCGGTGCCCGATCGCGAGGGGCACCACGCGCTCGACGACTGGGAGCTCGCGTCGCGCCTCTCGTACCTCGCGTGCGAGTCGCCGCCCGACGCGATGCTGCGCGCCGATGCCGCGCGCGGTGCGCTTCGCGATCCCGAGGTGCTCGCGTCGCATGCGACGAGGCTCTTCGGATCCGCGTGCGCGGAGGCGACGGTGGTGCGCTTCTTCGAGCAGTGGCTCGGGCTCGATCGACTGCCCGAGGTGAACCGCGATCCCACGCTCTTCCCCGAGTGGAACGACGATCTGCGGCGCGCGCTGCGCGAGGACGCGTCGCGCTTCGTCGTCGAGATGGTGTTCCGGGAGCGCGCGGGGCTCGACGCGCTCTACACCGCGCGGCGCGCGTGGCCGAGCGCGCAGGTCGCCGCGATCTACGGCATCGAGAGCGCCGACGACGGCGCCGAGGTCGCGCTGCCCGAGACGCGCGCCGGGATGCTCACGCTGCCCGCGCTGATGGCGGTGCACGCGAAGCCCTCCGAGACGTCGCCGGTGCACCGCGGCGTGTTCGTGGTCGAGCGCCTGCTGTGCCAGCACCTGCCCCCGCCGCCCGCCGAGCTCGACATCGTGCCGCCGGTGTTCGATCCGACCGCGACCACGCGCGAGCGCTGGTCGCGCCACTCGAGCGACGCGAGCTGCTCGTACTGCCATCGCCTGATCGATCCCGTCGGCTTCGCGATGGAGGACTTCGACGCGATCGGCCGCCACCGCACCACCGAAGCGGGCAGGCCGATCGACGCGCGCGGCGGGCTGCCCGCGCTGTCGGTCGAGGACGGGTCGATCGAGGGCACGCGCGCGCTCGCGGAGGCGATCGCCTCGTCGGATCTCGCGGCCGAGTGCTTCGCGCGACAGTGGACGCGCTTCGGGCTCGGTCGCCTCGAGGAGGACGGCGACGCGGAGACGATCACCGCGGTGCGCGAGGCGCTGCGCACGAGCGCGATCGACGCGATGGTCGCGCTGACGCGCACCTACGCGTTCACGCACCGCGTCGAGCCGATCACGGAGGGCGAGTGATGAGGAGAATGGGACGGCGCGTCTTCGCCACGGGTGTCGCGGGCGCCGCGATCAGCCTCCCGATGCTACCGAGCCTGCTCACGCGCGCGCAGCCGACGACCTCGCCGCTGCGCTTCGTGTGCATCTACACGCCCAACGGGCAGCACCCCGACCAGTGGCTCCCGACGGGCGGCGAGCGCGACTTCGTGCTCTCGCCGGTGCTCGCGCCGCTCGCGCCGTTCCGCGATCGACTGCTCGTGATGCACGGCGCGCAGGGCTCGCACAACCACCAGCACGGCCACGCGGAGTGCCTCACCGGCGCGCCCGGCGCGCCCGACAGCTTCGTGCCCACCGGTCCGAGCCTCGATCAGCTGCTCGCCGCGCGCTCGTCGCGCGAGACCGCGATCCCCTCGCTCGAGCTCGCGGCAGGCACCGACAGCAACGCCGCGAGCGTGATCAGCTACGCGCCCGGCGCGCTCCCGGTGCCACCCGTCGTCGATCCGCGCCACGCGTTCGATCGTCTCTTCCTCGTCGCGAACGGAGATCCCGCGGTGCTCGAGCGCCTGCGCGCCCAGCGACGCAGCGTGCTCGACGGCGTGATCGGCGAGTTCACCGCGCTCGAGGCGTCGCTCTCGCCGGCGGAGCGACGCGTGCTCGACGCGCACCTCACCGCGCTGCGCGAGCAGGAGCGTCGCCTCGCCGAGCCCGTGATGGTCGACGCGTGCGAGCTCCCGCCGGGGCCGGGCGCGCCGAGCGGCGGCACGTTCGCGATGAACGACGCGGTGCGCCACCACGCCGACACGATCGCGGCCGCGTTCGCGTGCGATCTCACGCGCGTCGCGACGCTGATGGTCGGCCCGTCGGGGAGCATCCGGCGCTACGCGTGGGCCGGAGTCGACGAGGACTTCCACGAGATCGCCCACGGCAACGCGGTGAACGCGTACGACAAGCTGCTCGCGATCAACCGCTGGCACGGCGAGATGGTCGCGCATCTCTGCGCGCGGCTCGATGCGATCCCCGAGGGCGACGGCACGGTGCTCGATCACACGATCGTGTTCTGGACGAACGAGCTCGGCCTCCAGCCGTTCGGTCACGCGCGCAGCTCGGTGCCGCTCGTCGTCGCGGGCGGAACGAACGTGCTGCGCACCGGGCGCCTCCTCGATCTCGGCGGCGCGCACTACCACGACGTGCTGCTCACGCTCGCGCGGGTGCTCGGCCTGGAGCTCGACACGTTCGGCACCCAGGGCCGCACCCCGATCACGACGGTGGTGGCCTGATGCGCGCGTGGCTCGTGATCGCGCTGCTCGCCGGATGTGCCGAGCCGGTCGTGCCCGACGAGCCGGCCGACGCATCTGCGCCGCCGCGCGATGCGGGCATCGTCGCGCTCGATGCACGCACGCCGGAGCCCGACGCTGCGGTCGAGCCCGAGCCGAGCGTGCGTGTCGTCTTCCCGCCGTCGGGCGCGACCTCCGCCGAGCGCATCACGATCCGCGGGACCGCACGGAACGTCGAGCACGTGCGCGTCGCCGGCGTCGACGCGCAGAGCGACGACGGGTTCGCGACGTGGCACGCCGAGGTCCCGCTCGCGCTCGGCGCGCAGACGATCACCGTCGAGGCCGGCCACGCCCACGCCGAGATCGAGCTCGAGCGCGCCGCGTCCGACGACGACGTCGCGCGCGGCGACGGCCCGCGGAATCTGCGCATCTTCGGGCTCGCGATGAGCGACGACGCGCGCACCGCGTACGTCTGCGACGACATCGACGACGGCGTGATCACGATCGACGTCGCGACCGGCGCGCGCGTGCTCGCGACCGGCGGCGAGTCGGGCGCGACCATCGGCTACGAGCTGGTGCAGCCGACCGCGATCGCGCTCGATCCCCCGCGTCAGCGCGCGCTGCTCGCCGACGACGGAGCGCTGATCGGCGCGGATCTCGCGTCGCGCGAGCAGCGCATCGTCTCGCCCGCGCACGGCGATCTCGCAGCGATCGTCCACGACGGCGATCGCGTGATCGCGCTGGACGCCGAGCACGACGCGATCGTCGCGATCGATCTCGCGACCGGCGCGCGCACCACGCTGACCGACGAGACGAGCGGCACCGGCCCCTCGATGCGCGTCGCGTTCCGCATGGACGTCGATCGCACGGCGCGCCGCGCGTACGCGACGCTGCAGTATCGGAACGACGTGCTCGAGATCGATCTCGCGACCGGCGCGCGCCGCGTGCTCTCGGGCTCCGGCGCGCCGATGACCGAGCCCGTCGCGCTCGCGGTCGCGCCCGATCGCGGCGAGCTCTTCGTGTGGACGAGCGAGCGCACGATCGTCGCCGTCGATCTCGCGAGCGGCACCCGCCGCGCGCTCGGCGGATCGGGGTTCACGCTGGAGCGAATTCAAGCGCTGGTGATGCGCGAGGGTGTGCTCTGGGCGTACGAGCGCGGTGCCAACGCATTGCTCGCGATCGACCCCGAGACCGGCGATCGCGTGGTGCTCTCGCGCGGCGACGCGCAGCCGTACTGAGCCTGATATCGTCGCGCCCGCATGGATCGCGACCGCTTCGGCTCGTCGCTCGTCGAGCTCGGCGAGCGGCTCGCAGGCTTCGGCGTGTCGATGCTGACGATCCTCGTCTGCTACGGCGCCTCGAAGATCGGCACGCTCGCGCCGTATCGGCTGCTGCCGCTCACCGCGCTCGATCTCGCGATCCCGTACTGGCCGTGGACCGTGTGGATCTACGGCACCGCGACGTGGGCGGTCTTCCTCGCGTGGGCGATCGTCCCGAGCCGCCTCGAGGCGCGCCGGCTCTGGGCCTCGATCGCGATCGCGTCGATCACGTGCGCCGTGATCTTCATGGTCTTCCCGACCACCTATCCGCGCGCGCTCTACCCCACGCCCGACGACGGAAGCCTCACCGCGCTCGAGCTCGCGGATCTGCGCGACGCCGACACCGCCGCGAACTGCGTCCCCTCGCTGCACGTCGCGCTCGCCGCGCTGATGGCGCTCTCCGGCACCTCGTTCCCGTTCGCGCGCGCCGGAGCGCGACGCGCGCTCGTCGTGCTCTGCGTGACGTGGGCCACGCTCGTCGCGCTCGCGACGCTCACCGTCAAGCAGCACTACGTCGTCGACGTGCCGAGCGGCGCGCTCGTCGGCGCGCTCGCGTGGTGGAGCGCGCGTCGCTTGCTCCACGAGCGTCGCGCACCGTTCTGGGCGCGCTACGGGCGCCCGCTCGCGCTCCTCGACGACGCCGATCGCGACGCGGTCGCGAAGCTGCGCCGCAACGTCGAAGCGCACCAGTGGTCGCTCGACGAGATCGCGTGGCCCGAGCGCCCGCGGCGCCCGATCTCGCCGCTCATGGAGCGCCTGCTCAACGAGGTCGTCTACATCGAGGAGATCGCGCGCCTCAACTTCGAGCTGCTGCGCGACGGCAGCGCCGACGACGATCTGCGCGCGCTCTACGGTCACTTCGCCGACGAGGAGCGCCGGCACGCCGAAGCGCTCCGTCGCGTGATCGCCGCGCACGGCGGCCGCATCCTGCCGCCCGGGCTCGGCAACGCGCTCGTGCTCTCGCAGTTCGATCGGCTCGATCCGCGCAGCGACGCAGACGTCGCGCTCGTCGCGCTCTCGACTCCGGTGTTCGAGACGTTCCTCGATGCCGGCACGATCCCCTTCCTGCGCCACCACCCCGAGGTGAAGGGCGCGCTCCTCGACGCGCTCGAGCAACGCATCTCGCGCGACGAGCACGCGCACCTCGCGCTCAACTGGATCGTGAGCCGCCACCTCGCGCGCACCTCGAGCCCGCGCCGCGCGCTGCGCTGGATCGCGAATCCGATGATCCATCGCGGCATCCTCGCGGTGCCGTTCATGTCGCTCGACGTGTACGCGCTCGCGTATCGGCTCGGCTTCGACTTCCGCTCGCTGCTGCCCGCGTTCGGCCGCCTCTGGCGCCTCCACCATCGATTCCCCGAGCTCGCGTCGTTCCCGCTGTGGTGGCTGTTCCGGCTGTTCGTCGCGTGCGGCGTCGTCGCCACCACGACCGTGCTCGCGCTCCATCGCGCGAACCTCGTCATGGGCGCGCTCTGGACGACGTTCTCGCGCGTCACGCGCGCGCTCGCGATCGCGCTCTTCGGCCGCGACCTCCTCGCGCGCCGCACGTTGCCCCCCGCGCGCTGACGGAATTCGCGCGCGCTGCCAACTACCAGGTGACGCTTCTCTTCTCGTCGCCAGGTGACCCGTGCGCTCGAACCTCGTGCTCGCCGTCGCGTCCGTCCTGCTCTGTCCGGGATGCTGGCTCTTCCACGAGCGCCCGGGCGACACACCGATCGCCGACGCGGGCCCGCGCGACGCGGCGCGGCCACCGCTCCTCGATGCCGCTCCGGCGCCCGCGGACGCCGGCACCGACGCGGCCACGGCGTGCGTCGATCCCGATCCGTGCGTGCGCGCGATCCCGGCCGGCTCGGGCTGCGTCCTCGCGCCCGAGCCCGACGGAACGCCGTGCGACGACGGCCTCGCGTGCACGGTCGACGATCAGTGCGTCGCGCGCGTGTGCACCGGCGATCCGATCCCCGAGCCCCACGACGTGCTCGCGCTCGCGTCGACGTTCGGCTCGTTGCGCGCGGTCGCGGCACCGATGGGCGAGGGCCGCGTGCTCTTCGGCGATCCGCTGCGGCGCGCGAGCGCGCTCACGCTCGTCGACGCACGCGCCGGGCTCGCGCGGCGCGACCGCTACGTGCTCGACCAGCTCCGCTTCTACGACGGCACCGGCGCGCTCGTGGCGCGGGTCGGGGCCCGTACGGTCGCGTGGGTCGACGTGCTCGGCCGGACGCTGCGCATCGTCGAGCGGACGGTGGACGATCACCTCGTGGTGCACGCGCCCTTCGATCTCGGCGCGGCCTCGAGCCAGCCGCGGCGGATCGTGGCGGCGGGCGACGACCTGTGGCTCTGCGCAGGACGCACGCTGCGCCGCATCGGCATCGCCGATCCCGATGCGCCCGAGGATCGCGGCTTCATGGTGCTCGACGGCACCTGCGAGGGCCTCGCCGCGCGCGTCGGTCGCGTGTTCGCGAGCACCGAGAACGGCTCGTTCGTGGTCGACGTGCCCGCCGACCCGACGCGGCCGCCGGTGCTCGGCCCGCGGCTCGGTCGTCGCTCGTCGATCCTCGACGCCGCCGACGGCCGCGTGCTGCTCGCAGGGCGCGCCGGCACGACGATCTACCGCGACACCGATCTCGCGCAGCTCGCGCACCTCGACGGGCTCACCGCCGGCGCGGTGCTCGTCGATCGCGGCGTCGTGCTCGCACGTCCCGCGATCGGCGCGAGCGGCGGCGGCGCGCTCGATCTCGAGCTCTACTCGCTCGGCGCGGGCGGGCTCGTCCTGCTCGATCGCGAGCGCATCTTCGACGTGACGTATCGCTTCGAGCCCGAGCGCGACGCGCTCGCGACCGACGGCACGATCGTGGTCGACGGCTGGACGCGCCGCGTCTTCGCCGTCGAGGGCGACGCGCTCGTCGAGCGCCACGACGCGCAGCACGGCGAGATCCACTCGATGCACGTCGACGGCGACGAGATCTCCACGCGCTCGCGCTACGGCGCGGCTCGCTTCCAGATCGTCTCGGGCGCGATCGTCCCGCGCGCAGGCCGCGCCCACGGCGCTCCCCGGCTCACGCTCGAGGTGCGCGAGGACGGCGCGATGGAGCTCTCGCGGCACGTCGAGCCCAGCACGTTCGACGACCTCTCGTCGTACGTGTCCGAGCTCTCGATCCCCGAGGTGATCGCGGTGCGGCGCTTCGACGACGCACAGCGCGCGATCACGGTCCGCGAGGTCACGCTGCCCGGCGGCCCGAGCGTGTCGCGGTTCCTCGGGGGCGATCTGGTGCGCGGACGGATCACCGATCGCGCCTCGGGTCGCGCGCGCTTCGAGGTGCACCGCGGCGCCGATCTCGCGACGGGCAACGCCGCGCCCGAGGCCTCGATCCAAGCGGGCCCCATCCGCGGTCTGCCCGGCATCGATCTCGACCATCGCGTGCACCTCGCGTTCGACGTCGATCCGGCGTTCGATCGCATCGTCGCCGCGGTCGCGGGCTACGAGCGCGTGCCCGGCGCGGTCGTCGGCGCGCTGATGGAGATCGCGCTGCCGAGCGGCGCGGTCGTCGCGCAGGGACCGCTCGACGTCGCGCCGAGCAGCGTCGCCGCGCACGGTGATCGCGTGGCCGTGTGCGACGCGTTCTCGACGCTCGTCACGTTCGTGCGCGACGGCGACACGATGCGCGAGATCGCGCGCGTGCCCCTCGAGCACGAGTGCGGCGGGCTCTTCGCGTTCGACGGCGCGCTGCTGCACGTCGCGACCGCGCAGGGCGTGGAGGTGCGCACGTTCGCCGCGCCGTCGACGGTCGTCACGACGTACCTCCTCGACGACACGGTCAGCGATCACGCGTGGGTCGAGGACGGCCTCCTCGTCTCGACCCGCACCGGGCTCGCGCTGCTCGAGCCCGCGTGCGGCGCGAGCGCGCCCTGACGCGCGCTCGACCGGGTTATCCTCGCGCCCGGTGAGCGGGACCGGGGGCGACGACGCGTTCGAGGCGCTGAGCGACTGCGCGGCGTGCCGCGTCGAGTCGTCGGTCGTCGAGCTCATCGCGGCGCGCGGCGGCGCCGGCGTGGTGCTCGAGAGCAAGTGCCGCCTCTGTCTGCGCGAGCAGCGCGAGGGCGCGCTGGTGTTCGCGGGCGAGCGCTTCGCGGGCGACGAGGCCGCCGCACGCGCAGCGCTCGCACGATGGGCGCGCAGCGAAGGGGACGACGACGTCGAGCGGTTCGTGCAGGCCCACTTCGCGGTGGTCGGTCCGGGCGTCGACGCCGTCGGTGCCATCGCGGCGCGCCTCGCGCGCGGCGAGCCGGTCGAGACGAGCTTCGACGCGATCGCCTGGCTCTTCCCCGGCGTCGGCGCGATCGGCGGCGGCGGCGCACCGCCTGCGCGCCCCGAAGACGACGACGCGCGGGCCACGACACCGTTCGTCCGCCCCGCCCCGCAGGAGAGCGCACCACCGGTCCGACGCAGCGTTCCGCCGATCATCCCGACGACCCACGAGTCGATCCCGCTGCACAAGCAGCCGCTGCGCGTCTCGGCGCGCGCGCTCTGCGCGGTGATGCTCGCGGATGGACAGGCGAGCCCCGCGGATCGCGCGTTCCTCGACGCGACGCTGCGCGCGTGGGGGCACCCGCCGCTGCGCGACGACGACCTCGCGGTGTGGCGCCCGCACGATCTCGGCTGGCCTCACGATCCGCGAGCGGTGGTGGACGCGATGGCGCGACTCGCGTTCGTCGACGGCGAGCGCGACACCACGGAGTGGCGCGTCGCGCGCGAGTTCGCGCGTGCGTGGGGCGTCCCGCTCGAGGTGCTCGAGGCGCTCGGCCTCGAGCTCGAGCGCGAGCACGAGCGCGGCCTGCGCCGCGTCGTCTCCTCGCTCACGCGGCTATTCGTGAGATGAATCATCAGCGCATGGAGCCATTCACCGCATGAATCCTCGTCCCGCCGCCGTCTACGCGCCCGATGCCGAGCGCGCCGCGCGCGTCGCCGCATTCCGAGAGCAGTTCGAGGGCGTCGTCACCAACGTCGCGCGCATCATCAAGGGCAAGGACGAGGTCATCCGGAAGGTCCTCCTCGCGATGACCGCCAAGGGCCACGTCCTCCTCAAGGACGTGCCCGGCACCGGCAAGACGATGCTCGCGCGCGCGCTCGCGGCGTCGATCGACTGCCGGTTCCGCCGCATCCAGTTCACGCCCGATCTCCTGCCGATGGACATCACGGGCACGAACGTCTTCAACCTGCGCAGCAAGAGCTTCGAGTTCCAGCCCGGCCCCGTCTTCACGAACCTGCTGCTCGCCGACGAGCTCAACCGCGCGACGCCGAAGACGCAGTCCGCGCTGCTCGAGGTGATGGCGGAGGGCACGGTCACGGTGGAGGGCACGACGCACCGCATGGAGCCGCCGTTCCTCGCGATCGCGACGATGAACCCGCTCGATCACGAGGGCACCTACGCGCTGCCCGCCGCGCAGATGGATCGCTTCACGATGCAGCTCTCGATGGGCTTCCCGCCGCCGGACGCCGAGGTCGAGATGCTCGACGTCCATCTCGCCGACGATCCGCCCGTCGAGCACCTGCGCCCGGTCGTGCACCGCGAGGACTTCCTCGCGTGGCAGGCGACGGTGCCGCGCATCTTCATCGCCGAGCAGGGCAAGAAGTACCTGGTGGAGCTCGCGAACGCGATCCGCGCCGACGCGCGCGCGCTCTCACCGCCGTCACCGCGCGCCGTGCTCATGCTCGCGCGCACCTCGCAGGCCCACGCGATGAGCCAGGGCCGCGACTACGTCACGCCGCAGGACGTGCAGGCGATCGCGGCGGACGTCCTCGCGCACCGCATGGTCGTCAGCGGCAGCGACGTCGCGCACGGCTTCGTGCACGAGATGCTCGCGAAGGTGCCGGTGCCGTGATGCTCGAGGCGCGATGAGCGCAGCTCGCACCCATCCGCTGATCTCGATGGCGACGGTCGCGTTCCACCTCGCGGGGACGTTCGCGCTGCCGATCGTCGTCGGGCTCGTCGCGGCGCTCTTCCTCGAGGTCTCGCAGGTCGCGGAGACCGCGCCCACGCTGCTGCTCTTCACGGTCGTGTTCCTCTTCCCCGTCTTCCTGATGCAGCTCGTCGGCATCGTGCGGAAGACGCGCATCGAGGTCGCGCAGCTGCGCGCGGAGCGTCGCGAGCGCGGCGAGCCCATCGCGCTCGGCTTCGAGCGATGGATGGAGGTGCTCGCGCGCCATGCCGCCGTGATCACGCCGCGCGGATACTCGCTGCTCTTCGCGGGGCTCGTGTTCCTCGTCGCGGCGCTCGGCTTCCAGTGGGGCGATCTCGGGCTCGTCGCGACGATGGGCCTGCTGCTCTTCTACGGCGTCGTCGGCGTGACGTCGTTCCTCTCGGCGTTCCTGGTGCGCGGCTTCGCGCGCGAGGCGGAGCGACGTCGCGCGAACGTGCGGCGCGAGATGTCTCCCGCCGTCGTGCTCTCGGGCGAGCCGGGCGAAGAGCGCTTCCACCTGATCGGCGTGCCGGTCCCGCCGGGCTATCACCTGCTCGTCGAGGACGTGCTGCCCGACGAGCTCGGCACCGAGACGCGCCACGTGATCGGCGCGGGCGTGCGCACGCAGGAGGCGATCGTCTCCGGCAAGCTGCGCCGCAGCCCGCGCGGGCTCTATCGGCTCGGCCCCGCGACGATCGGGTACCAGGACGTGCTCGGCCTAACGCGCGTGTCGGTCGCGGCCGTCGCATCGTGTGAGCTCAAAGTATTGCCGCGCTTCCGGCCGCTCGAGATCGTCGAGCCGCCGCGCAGCAAACACCAGTCGCCCGACGTCGTCGTGCGGCCGCATCGCTTCCCGCAGGAGGACTTCTTCCGCTTCCGCGAGTACGCGCGCGGCGACGACACCCGGCGCATCCACTGGAAGCTCTCGGTGCGCGCGGGGCGGCTCACGCTGCGCATGCCCGAGTCGCGCGAGCAGTCGGTGCGCACCGTGGTGCTGGTGCTCGACGCGTTCCTCCCGGGGCGGGGCACCGGCGACGACGCGGTCGGCCTCGCCGACGTGCTCGACGCGCTCGTCGAGACGTGGGTCTCGCTCGCCGCGGAGCTCGTCGATCGCGGCGACGCGGTGACGCTCGTCGCGGCGGTCGACGACGGTCGTGGTGGGCTGCGCATCGAGAGCGTCTCGGGTCGCGCGCCGCGCACGCGCTGGCAGGATCTCGGCGCGCGCGCGCGCTGGCAGGATCGCTTCGATCTGCCCGCGCTGCTCGAGAGCGTCGGGCCCGCGACCGACGGTGTCGCGGTGTCGGCGCGCTTCGATGCGCCGCCCCCGCTGCCCTTCCAGGGCCAGCGCTTCACGTGGATCTACCGCAAGCCCGAGGAAGCATTGGGCCCGCCCGAGCCCGGCTTCTGGACGGTCTACCTCGGCGGCGCGGGTCTCGGTACGCGCCTGCTCGCGATGATCCGGCTGCCGTTCCCGGTGGGTAGCGACGAGAACACGCTCGGCGCGCGCTGGCGACGTTATCGGTACGAGCGCGCGCGCTACGACGCGCGGCAGCGACTGCGCGCGCGCGTGCGTCGTGGCGCGCAGAGCGTCGTCGCGGCGCTGATCGCGCGCGGTGACGCCGTGTACACGCTCGAGCCGGGACCGGTCGCGCATCGCCTCGTCGGCGTGTCCGCAGGTCGCGGAGGTGTGATGTGAGCACCGCGCGCGAGGCGTGGAGGCGCGACGCGAAGGAGCTCGCGCGGCCCGCGCTGACCTATCTCGCGTGGGTCGTGGTGATGGTCGCGATGTTCGACCTCGTGCTGCTCGTGCTCGAGGGATTCTCGGGCGAGGTCCTCGTCATGCTCGTCGTCCTCAGCGCGTCGACGATCGCGGGCGTGCTGATCGGTCAGGCGCTCGCGATCGCGCGGGTGCGCGGCTCCGCGCTCGGGTGCGCGACGATGCTCTGGTACGCGGGGAGCTGCGTGGTCAGCGGCGCGCTCGCGGCGGGCGGGCCGCTCGGGGGCGTCCTCATCGCGCTGCTCTTCCTGACGCCGATCTTCGTGAGCGGCGGCGCGTGGAGCCTCGCGTCGAGCCGCGCGCTCTTCGCCGCGTGGGTGCCGCTCATCTACGGCACCGGCGCGATGTTCGCGATCCTCGAGCGCGACGATCGCGTGGGCGTCTGGGAGCAAGGCGACAAGTGGGCGATCTGGAACGTCACGACTGCGCTCATCCTGTTCCTCACGATCGCGCTGCTGCTCGTGTACCTCGTGATGCGCGAGCGGCATCGGCTGCATCGGTGGCGCCACGCGCCGCGGGCGCTGCTCGCGGGCACGGTGATCGAGCGCGGGGCCGCGCGGCCGCGGCTCACGGTGATGGGCTGGGTCGCGCTGGTCGTCGCCGGGCTGATGCTGACCGCGGGCACGCTCTTCATCGCGCCCTACCTGTTCCGCACCGCACCGGAAGAGGGCGAGCCGGACGGTGAGTCGCAGTCGCAAGAGCAGACCGAGCAGGAAAGCGAAGAGGAGATCGAGCAGAGCGAAGACGGCGAAGGCGACGCCGCCGCGCAGGCGGAGCGCGCGGCGCGCGCGCTCGCGCAGGCGGTGTGCCCGGCGATGATCGCGCTGCTGCTGATCGCCGCGATGGCCGCGGTCGCGTGGAGGCCGGTGCGACGCCTCGTGATCGTCGAGGTGCTGCGACGACCGCGCTGGCGCGTCGCGCCGACGACGCGCATCCGGATGGGCTGGCGCCTGATCGAGATCGCGCTCGGCGATCTCGGGATCGACGCCGATCCCAGCGTCGACGCGAGCGAGCTCGTGCGACGCCACGAAGCGAAGCTCGGCGCGATCGACGCGGAGCTCCTCGCGCGTCTGCGCGCCGCGGCGGCGCTGCGAGACCGCGTCGCGTACGCGCTCGCGCTCGAGCCCGACGACGTCGAGCGGTTCGTGGGCGACGCCGAGCGCATCTGGGTGATCGCGTCGAACCGCATCGAGCTGAAGAAGGAAGCGCAGAACGCCTTCCGCGACGTCGGCTGATCGCGAGCAGCGTGAATCCCAGGCACGCCGGCACAGCCAGCACACGGTCACGCGTTGCGCGAATTCGCCGTGATTTCCGCGCCCCGATGCATGGCACGGAGCTCGCTCTGGAGCGCTCGCGTCCTTCCAAGGAGCTTGCCGTGTCTTCTTCTCCCGCGCTTCGCTTCTCCTCGCTCGCCCTCCTCGCTGCGCTCGTCGTCGGGTGCAGCTTCGACGAACTCGACGGCGACTGGTCGCGCGGCGAGCGCGGCCGCACGCGCTGGCAGATCGACGACGGGCTCTGCCCCGGATTCGCGGGCGGATGCGCGCTCGACGTGCCGCTCGCAGTCGGAGCGAGGACGCGCATCCACGTCACCGGCGTCGACGGAGACACCGTGTTCGCCGAGGCGGAGGGCAGCGTCCAGCTCGAGCTCTACGACGTGCTCTCGAGCGATCCCGCGGAGCCCTTCTTCGAGATCGCCGCGATGCACGCGGGCACCGGGACGCTGCGCCTGCGCGACCGTGTCACCGGCGACGAGATCGATCGCATCCGCGTCGAGGTGCGCGAAGCGACCGAGCTCGACTGCGGCGCGCTCGCAACCGGCGTCGACGTGATGTGGGACGTGCCGCAGCTCGCGCCGAGCGATCCGATCGAGCTGTTGATGCCCGGCATCGTCAGCTCCGAGCCCGACGCGCAGCTCGTGTGCCGCGCGCGCGACGAGCGCGGCCCGCTGCTCTCGGCCGACGCGATCCGCTGGGAGGTGATCGAGGGCGCCGACGTGATCCGCCTGCGCACCGACGGGCTCTTCTCGTTCCCGCCGGTCGAGGGCGCGCGCATCCGCTACGACGCGCTCGCGCGCGGCGAGGCGCGCATCCGCGTCACGCTCGGCGAGATCTCGCGCGACCTCGGCGTCGTGGTCCGCTGACCGCGCTCAGCGCTTCGGGAAGAGCGCGTCGTACTGCTCTTCCTTGAACCCGACGAGCACCTTGCCGCCGTGCACGAGCACCGGGCGCTTCACGAGCTTGCCGTCCTCCGAGAGCCAGCGCGTGATCGTCGCGTCGTCCGCGGCGTCGATCGTCTCCTTGCCCAGCGTGCGATAGCTCTGCCCGCTCGTGTTGAGCCACTTGCGCACCGGCAGCCCGCTCGCGGCGATCCACTTCCCGAGCTCGGCCTTCGTCGGAGGCTCGTCGACGATCGGGCGCAGCGTGATCGCGACGCCGCGATCCGAGAGCCACTTGAGCGCCTTCTTGCAAGTGCCGCAGCCGGCGTACGAGAGCACGAGCGGGGTCGTCATTGGTAGATCCTTACCTGCTACCGGCCTGCGCCGGCGGTTGGTCAAGACCCCCGTTCAAACCGTGCGTGCGGATTTCCCGCACACGGCTTACGGGCAGTCTCTCGAGTCGCTGCATTACGCGACCTCCTGGAAGAAGGCTCGCTCGGGGTACTGCACGGTCCCTCGCAGGCGATGAAGTCCGAGGCTCCAGAAGTACTCGCGCGTCCACCTGCTCGACTCCCCCGGCTTCAGATGCCGGCCCTTGCGCTCCACGCGCAGGTCCCGCAGCCGACGCCAGACGTAGCTGTCGAGTTGGTTGAATTTCTTGGCGGCATTTCCGGTGCGGAAGTAGTTGCCCCAGCCCCGCAGCACGGGGTTGAGATCGGCGATCACCTCGCGAACATCCGCGTGGCACCGCCTCCTCGGGGTCAGCTCCTTCACGCGCTGTCTCACCCGCTTCGCGCGCGCGGACGGCCAGCGATGCAGGAAATAGAGGCGTCTGCCTTTCTTCTCCCACAGCGCTCCGCTCATGCGTTTGTGCAGGTGATGTCCGAGAAAATCGAAGCCCTGCTTGCCATCGTAGAGCTCGACTCGCCTCGTCTTGTCCGGATGCAGCTCGAGACCGAGGCGCCCGAGGATGACTCGAATGCGCCTCTCTGCCTCTTCGCACTCGCGCTTCGTCTTGCACATCACGACGAAGTCGTCCGCGTAGCGCACCAGCGTCCCGGGCGGGGCGCTCCTGCGCATCCACGTCACGTCGAGCACGTGCAGGTAGATGTTCGAGAGCAGCGGAGAGATGACTCCGCCCTGCGGCGTTCCCGCGATGTTGCGAGTCACGACGCCCCCGTCCATCACGCCCGCTTCGAGCCACTGCCGCACCAGCTTGAGCATCCGCCGATCCGAGATGCGTCGAGCGACGAGCTTCATCAGCTTGTCGTGATCGATGCTCCCGAAGTAGTCGCGGATGTCGGCGTCGAGCACGTGGTGATGCCCCTTCGCGCCGAGCTTCCTCAGCGTCTCCAGCGCACCCAGCGCGCCCCGCTTCGGCCGGAAGCCCCACGAGCACGGAAGAAAGTCCGCCTCGAAGATCGGCTCCAGCACCAGCTTCGCCGCCATCTGGACCACTCGATCCCGGACCGTCGGAATCCCCAGCGGCCGCTTCCTTCCATCTGCCTTCGGAATGTACCGGCGCAGCACCACCTCGGGCCGGTACGTCTTGCTCCGCAGTGCGTCGCCGAGCTCTTCGAGGAAGCGCTCGACTCCGTACTGCTTCACCTCGGCGATCGTCTGGCCATCGACGCCCGCCGCGCCCTTGTTCGCCTCGACTCGCTTCCACGCTTCCCGAAGGACGTCACTCCTCCAGATGTGGTCATAAAGAGCGTGAAAACGTCTTCCAGGTGCTCGCTTGGCCGCGACCCACAGTCGCCTCTGCAGTTGTCGCACTTCTTCGCGCGGCCTACGGCCGCCGGGGTCGTTAGGTCCGGTCCTGCCGGCCATTCCCTCGCGCTTACCTGCTTCCTCGACGTGACTGCCCCAGGGACCCTTCCCTCCCGTCGCGTTGTTCTGCACGACGTTCGTCGACATCGCCGTGGCGATGCCGTGCGGTACTACGATCCCCTCGGACTCCCGCTGCGCGGCGGCCGATTTCGCCTTCGGCTTATACGGCGCGCTTCGCCCCGACGAGGGCTGCGCAGACGGGCCTCTCGTGTTCCGCGCTTCTCCGTGATCGCGTGCTGCGCCCCATACCCCGCCGAGACTCGATGCGCGCTCCGGAACAGACGCTTCGAGCGTGGCCTTCGCCGTGAAATGAGCGGCTCGGCTCTCGGATTGTTCATCTGACGAGGCTGCAGGCTTCACTTCATGTTGCGGCCCGCGATCTTGCTCCCCGCTGCACAGCTCTCGCTGCCTGACGGGCTTTCGACGCCCCGCTCGGGACGACGGGATCTCTCCCGACGCCCGGGGCCTGCTACTCGGCGCTCCGGCGCCTACCGAGGCGGGACTCTCACCCGCAGGAGAAGCGCAGCGCGCAGACGTCGGCCCTACGGCTCGACCTTCGTCTGCGTCACGACGCACCATCGCGCCGACTGTAGCTGCCCATCGCTCGCCAGCACGCGTGATCCGCGGTACCACCGCGCGCCGATGAAGCCGCGCCGTCCTCGCTCGCCCGATCGCCCGCGCCCGCCCGAGCGCCAGGGCCCTCCGCGACCTCCCGCCGCGAGCACGAGCGACGAGATCACGTTCGGCCTGCGCGCCGGCATCGCGGTGATCACGAAGCGGCCCGGCGACGTGCTGCGCGTCGCGTTCGCGCCTGCCGTCCAGGGCGAGCTCGGCGACGTGCTCCGTGGCTCGCCCGCACAGCGCGTCGCGTCGAGCGCGAGCGACGCGGAGCTCGCGCGCTCGTCGGGCTCGACGCACCACGAAGGGCTCGTCGTCGTCGCGAGACCGCGACGCTGGGTGCCGGCGGCCGAGCTCACCGAGCGCCTCGTGCGCGCGAAGGGCGCCGCGGTGGCGCTCGACCGCGTGCGCAATCCCTACAACGTCGGCGCGATCCTGCGCACCGCCGCGTTCTTCGGGATCGACGCGGGGCTCCTCGGCGCGATCGCGCCGCACCCGGCGCTCGCGTCGGATGCGATCCGCGTGGCCGAGGGCGGCGCCGAGCACCTCGCGCTGTCGCGCACGACCGATCTCGCGGCGACGCTCGAGCGGCTGCGCGGCGCGGGCGTGCAGGTCGTGGGCGCCGACGGCGCGGCTCGCACGGGCGCGCTCGGGTTCGCGTTCCGGCGCCCCGCGATCCTCGTGATGGGCCACGAGCGCGAGGGCCTCTCACCGCGCGTGCGCGCGCAGTGCGACGCGATCGTCGCGATCCCCGGCAGCGGCGCGATCGAGTCGCTCAACGTCGCGGTCGCCGCCGGCCTGCTGCTCGGCGAGCTGGTGCGCGATCGCTTCGTGCAGTGACCCATCACGTGCGTCGATGGATCGGCCGCGATCCATCGACACGAGTGATGATCACCACGACATCGGTCGCGGCGTCGCCGACGCGTCCCAGCAGCACACGCCGCCGGTCTGCTGCGCCGCGCAGATCTCGTGGTTCCCGGGCGCGATCGCGATCACGCGATCGATCCACTCGATGCGCCGCGGCACACCCGGCGAGGGCTCGGCGTCGCGGCGGCGCGACGAGGGAGCGCCCCGACGCGACGTCGCGCGACCCCAGCACCACGCGCTTCCGTCGGCGCCCGACACGCAGATCTCCGCGTCGTACGCCGCGATGGTGCGCGCCGCCGGGATGCCCTCGATGCGCACGGCGCGCGCCGACTCGATGCTCTGCGCCGCGCCGAGCTGTCCCTCCGCGCCGCTGCCCCAGCACCACACGCTGCCGTCGGAGAGCAGCGCGCACGCCGCGCCCTGCGCGACCACGAGCGCGCTGACCGCGCTCCCGTCGACGCCCTCGATCGCGTGGGGCGGTGCCGATCCCGTCGCCCCGCCCCAGCACACCACGTGACCGCGATCGACCGCGCACGTCGCGTCGGGGCCGGCGGCGATCGCGCTCGCCGCGCCGAGCCCGCGCACCCGCACCGGCGCCGTGCGCAGCTCGCTGGTTCCGTCGCCGAGCTGCCCGTGCTCGTTCGCGCCCCAGCACCACACCTGACCGCCCTGCGTGCGCGCGCACGCGTGCATGCGCCCCGTCGCGATCGCCTCGACGCGACCGCGCAGCGCGACCTGCATCGGCGTGCTCGAGTTGCTGCGATCGCCGCGGCCGAGCTGCCCGTAGCCGCCCTGCCCCCAGCACCACAGCGACGCGTCGTCGGTGATCGCGCACGAGAAGTGGAGCCCGGTCGCGATCGTCGTGACGGGACGCGGCACACCGGGCGCGCGCGAGCGCACGGGATCGCCCGCCATCGGACCGCCCGTCTGCCCCGACTGGTTGAGCCCCCAGCAGCGCACCGCGCCGTCGCCGAGCCGCACGCAGAAGTGCGCGTACCCCGCGCTCAACGCCTCGACCGGCACGCGATCGGGCCCGTACCCGCAGACCGGCTCGGCCGCGCTCACGCTCGACGGCGTCTCGACGCGCGGGCCCCACGCGAGCGGCGCCCACGATCCGTCGCGCTCCTTGCAGAGCCAACCGGCGTCGGTCGTGCCGGCGCACATCGCGTCGCTGCGCTCGGTGCTCACGAGCGCGCGCACGTTCGTCACCGGCTGCACGCGTGCCTCGCGCGTCCCGGCCTCGAAGCACCAGAGCGCGCCCTCGCGCGTGAGCGCGCAGAGCGTCGCGCCCGCGCTCTCGATCGCGACCGCGTCCGCGATGCCCCGCACGTCGACGACGTCGTAGCGGTAGGTGCCGCTGCGACGACGATCCTCGGCGCCGCGGATCATCCCGCGCACGCGGCCGTCGCGCGTGACCCACCAGAGGTTCTCGCGCGTGAGCGCGACGTCGATCGCGTCGCGGATCGCGCGGTGCTGATAGAAGCCGTCCTCGCGGCGCTCGCCCATGTGGTGGAAGCGCTCCCAGCCCCAGCAGACGATCTCGTGCGCGCGGGTCAGCGCACAGCGCGAGAGGTCGTGCGCGTCGAGCGCGATCACGCCGGCGAGGCCCGGCACCGTCTCGATCGACGAGAGCGGCCGCGACGCGTGCCCATTCCACGCGGTGCCCCAGCACCGCACGGTGCCGTCCTCCACGATCGCGCAGCCGCCGCTCACGCCGAACGACATCGCGCTGGGCGGCGGGATCGCGAGCACGTCTGGTCGTGACCAGCGCGATCCGGAGGCGCCGACCGCGCCCCAGCACGAGACGCGTCCTGCTTCGCCGACGCCGCAGAACGCGCCCTGTCCGCCGTAGAGACGCGTGACCGGATCGAGCCCTTCGACGCGCGTGGGGACCCGATCGCGGTCGCTCGCGTCCCAGCACCACACGCTGCCGTCGTCGAGCAGCGCGCAGCGCTCCGCGTTCTCACCGAGCGCGACCTCGCGCACGCGAGCGACGTCGGGCAGCTCGTGGATCGCGCCCTCGGCCGCGCGCGTGACGCGCACGCTCCCGCCGGTCTCTGGAACGGTCGCGCGCACCGAGATGCGCGTCTCGTCGCGCACCACGCGCTCCTGCGCCGAGCACGCGACGACGGAGAGCACGACGAGCAGCGAGACGATGGATGGTCGGCGCATGACGCGGCGGAGCCTCGCACATTCTCCGCACACGGCTCGCAGCGCGTTCCCATTCGGAGTTTCTGAGGAGAGCAGGAGGTTTAGGAAGACCACGTCGATCGGCGCGCATGTCGACTCACCCCACGCGGCCGCCCTCGACTCGCGTCGCCGTCGCACCCGCCATCGCCGTCGCACCCGCCGTCGCCATCGCCCTCCTCGTCCGAGCACCCCACGCGCATCGAGTCGCCAGCCCCGCCGATCCACGTGGTCTTCCTCCTCCCTCCTGCTCTCCTCGTCGGCCCGGAAATTCCCCTCGACATCTATTGAACCGCATTCAATAGTCTTGTTGGCAGCCCTGACGACAAGGAGGGAACGCGTGGACCAGCAGCGTCACGAGGAGCTCGAGGTCGCGATCGTCGGCAGCGGGTTCAGCGGCATCGCGATGGGCGTGCAGCTCCAGCGCGCGGGCATCGAGCGCTTCCGCATCTTCGAGAAGGCGCACGACGTCGGCGGCACGTGGCGCGAGAACACGTATCCGGGCGCGGCGTGCGACATCCCCTCGCACCTCTACTCGTTCTCGTTCGCGCCGAACGCGCGCTGGACGCGTTCGTACTCGCGACAGCCCGAGATCCTCGAGTACCTCCGCGCGACCGCGCGCGAGCACGGGCTCTATCCGCACATCACGTTCGGCGCCGAGATCGACGACGCGCGCTGGGACACGACCACGGGCACGTGGACCATCCGCGCGAAGAGCGGCGAGACGGTGCGCGCGCGCTCGCTCGTGCTCGGGTGCGGCGGCCTGCACATCCCGCAGTACCCGTCGATCGAAGGGCGCGACTCGTTCGCGGGCCCGAGCTGGCACTCCGCGACGTGGAGGCACGACGTCGATCTGCGCGGCAAGCGCGTCGCGGTGATCGGCACGGGCGCGAGCGCGATCCAGCTCGTCCCGCAGATCGCGAAGGACGTCGCGAGGCTGCACGTCTTCCAGCGCACGCCGCCGTGGATCGTGCCCAAGGCCGATCGCGCGATCCCGCCGCGCGTCCGCGAGCTCTTCGCGCGCTCTCCCGCGCTCATGCGCGCGCATCGCGCCTTGCTCTATTGGCAGCACGAGGCGCGCGCGGTCGGCTTCGTGATGGAGCCGCGCATCATGGAGCTCGCGGCGCTGCTCGCGAAGCGATACCTCGAGCACTGCGTGCCCGACCCCGTGCTGCGCGCGAAGCTCACGCCGAAGTACGTGATGGGCTGCAAGCGCGTGCTGCCCTCGAACGACTACTACCCCGCGCTGCGTCGCTCGAACGTCGAGCTCGTGACCGAGGGCATCGCGTCGATCGAGCCGAACGGTGTCCGCACCAGCGACGGCGCGCTGCGCGAGGTGGACGCGATCGTGTACGGCACCGGCTTCGCGGTCGCGGAGTACCTCTCGCCGATCACGATCGTGGGCAGCGAGGGACAGCGCCTGAACGACGTGTGGCGCGACACGGCGCCCGAGGCGTACCTCGGGATCACGGTGTCGGGCTTCCCCAACCTGTACCTGCTGATGGGCCCGAACACCGGGCTCGGGCACAACTCGATGGTCTTCATGATCGAGTCGCAGGCGCGTTACGCGCGGCAGTGCATCGAGGTGCTGCGCGACAAGCGCCTCCGCGCGCTCGACGTGCGGCCGAGCGTGCAGAGCGCGTTCAACCGCACGCTCGAGGAGAAGCTGCGACACACCGTGTGGTCGGCGGGATGCCAGAGCTGGTATCTCGCGGCGGGCGACGGCAAGAACGCGCTCACGTGGCCGGGGTTCACGTTCGACTACTGGCGCCGCACGAGGCGCGTCGATCTCGGCGACTTCAGCGCGACCTGATCGCCGGCGGAGACTCGACCTCGCGCGCGCCGCGCCCCATGACTGCCGCGTGGATCGCGCCGCCCTCGAGACCCTCGTCGCTTCTCACCGTCAGTTCCTCGCGTTCGTCGAGCGCCGCGTGAGCTCGCGCGCGGTCGCCGAGGAGATCCTCCAGGACGCGTTCGTGCGCGGCATCGAGCGCGGCGGCGCGCTGCGCGAGGACGAGTCGGCGACCGCGTGGTTCTATCGCGTGCTGCGCAACGCGATCGTCGATCACCATCGTCGTCGCGGCACCGAAGCGCGCGCGCTCGAAGCGCTCGCGCGCGAGCTCGACGAGGAGGCGCCCGAGGCCGAGGCGCTGCGCGCGACGGTGTGCGGATGCGTGAGCGAGATCGCGACGACGCTCAAGCCCGAGTACGCGGAGATCCTCCGCGCGGTCGAGGTCGAAGGACGGAGCGTGAAGGACTTCGCGGGCGCGCACGGGATCACGCCGAACAACGCGGCCGTTCGCGTGCACCGCGCGCGCGAGGCGCTCCGCACCCAGGTCGCGCGCGCGTGCGGGACGTGCGCGACGCACGGCTGCTTCGACTGCACGTGCAGCAAGGAAGCGCACGGCTGAGACCCGCTGCACGCAGAGCGCGCGCAGAGGTTTGCCGCTGAGGAGAGCAGGAGACTCAGGCGGTAGGGAGCACGAAACACGACTTCGTCGTGTTTCGTCGAAGTGCCTCTCCTCAGGAGCATTCCGAGCTACGAATGTCGAAACACGATCGCGTCGTGTTTCGGCCCTCACTCTCCTGCCTTCCTGCTCTCCTTAGAGGGCTGCTCCTCTCCTCAGCGGCTGTCGCGCCGAGGGGCGTGCTTCTTCGCTTCCGCGACGAACGCCTCGAGCGTCGGCAGCGCAGGCAGCGCGCGTGTGCCCGGCGCGACGATCGCGCGCGCCGGCATCCGAGCGGGCGGGATGCTCGTGCCGCGCTTGGGCTGCGCGGCGGGCGGTAGCGCGTCGAGCGCCGCGCGCGCTTGCTCGTGGGACGCGTCGAAGCTCAGCACCTGCTCGAGCACGCGGCGCGCGCCGTCGGCGAACCCGTTGCGCGCGTAGAGCTCGGCGAGCGTCAGGTACGTCGGCACCTCGGTCGGCTCGATCGGCGGCGCCTTCGCGAACTGCGTGAGCACGCGGTCGAGCTCGAAGTCGAAGCGGCCGAGCTTGCTCGCGATGTCGACGAGCTTCGTGCACGCGACGCGGTGACGCTTGTGGTCCGGCGAGACGCGCAGCAGCGCCTCCATCGCCTCCGCGTGACGACCGAGGTCGTAGAGCACCGCGCCCGACTCGTAGTCGAGCCCCGACTCCGCGAACCACTGCGCTGCGTCCTCGAGGCGACCCGAGTCCCACGCCACGCGCGCCGCGGCGTTCTTCTTCCCCTGCTCGAGCAGCTGCCGGATCATCTCGTCGGTCGCGCCCGAGCCCTGCGCGCCGCCGCGCCATCCCGATGCGCGTCCCCACTTGTCGGCCGAGCCCGGCGCGCGCGACGCCGACGGGGTGATGCTCGGCGCGCGCGGCTGCGACGCGGGCGCGGGCGTGCTCGGGCGCGCCGGCGACGGCGCGATCGATCGCGCGGCCGGGATGCCGACCATCGACGGCGAGCTCGACACCACGGGGCGCGTGCTCTCCGGCACCCTCATGCCCGGCGACGACGGCGACGGCGAGACCGCATGCCCGCGCGCCACGCTGGGCGGAGACGAGGCCGCAGGAGGCGCGATGCTCGGCACGGGCTCGGTCTGCGGCAGCACGTCGGGCGCGATCGAAGGATGCGCGGCGCGTGCTGCACCCTCGGGCGCGCCGAGCGCTCGCCGCACGCGCGCCGCCGTCTCCGTGTCACCTCCGAGCTCGAAGCAACGCGCGGCCTTCTCGGCGGCCGCGCGCGAGCGCCCCTCGAGCCGTCCCGCGTCGTCGGGCGAGACGCCGAGCGTCTCGAGCATCAGCGTGCCGGCCTCGACGTAGCGCTCCGCGCCGACGAGCAGGCGCACCGCCTCGCCCGGCGCGCCGGCCTTCTTGTACTGATCGATCGCCTTGTCGGCGAAGCCGCGCTGCTCGAGCTCGCGCGCGGTCTGGAGCCGGATCTCGCGAACGCGCTCGCCGCTCACGGCACCGCTCCCTTCGCCACGATCTCCTTCAGCACCGCGGGGTCGTTCGCGTGCAGCAGCGCCTCGCGCTCTTCGACCTCGCCGCTCAGCACCAGCTCGGCGAGCGCGTGCTCGAGGCTGCGCGTGCCGCTCGCGAGCTGCTCGCCGCTGCGCAGGTACGCGTCGATCTGGTGGAGCTTGTTCTCGCGCACGAGGTGCGCGACCGCGTGCGAGGGAAGGAGCACCTCCATCGCCGCGACCCGGCCGTTGCGCGTCGCGAGCTTGCAGAGGCGCTGCGCGACCACGCCGCGCAGCGTCAGCGAGAGCGTGATCCGCACCTGGTCCTGCACGTCGCCGGGGCACGCGCCCACCAGACGATCGACCGCTTTCGCCGCAGATCCCGTGTGGAGCGTCGCGATCACGAGCACGCCCGCTTCCGCCGCGCCGAGCAGCATCTTCACGGTGTCGTAGTCGCGCACCTCGCCGACGAGCAGCACGTCGGGGGCCTCGCGCAGCGCCGAGCGCAGCGCCGACGCGAAGGTCGACGCGTCGCGTCCGACCTCGCGCTGCGTGATCACCGAGCGCTGCGACTTGTGCACGTACTCGATCGGGTCCTCGATCGTCAGCACGTGCCGCTCCTGCATGCGGTTCACGCGATCGATCAGCGCCGCGACGGTCGTGCTCTTGCCCGAGCCGGTCGGTCCGGTGACGAGCACGAGCCCGTTCGACGCGGTGACGAGCTGCTGCACCGAGTGCGGCACGCGGATCTCGTCGACGCTCGGCACACGATCGGGCACGACGCGGAACACCGCGCCGGGGCCGTCGGACTGCTCGTACACGCACGCGCGGAAGCGCGCGAGCCCGTCGACCTCGTACATGAAGTCGATCTGCTGCTCGCGCTCGAGCTGCTCCTTCTGCGCGGGCGTGAGGATCTCGTCGAGGAACGCGCGCGTGTCGTGCGCGCCGAGGCGGCGATAGGGCAGCCGCACGATGTCGCCGAGGTGGCGGATCGCCGGGATCTTGCCGGCGTGGAAGTGCACGTCGCTCGCGCGCTGATCCGCGGCGATGCGCAGGAACGTGTCGATGCGCGGCATCAGCCGGTCCTCCGCGGCGGACCGCCGGGGCCGGGCGGCGCCACGCTCGGCATCGCGGGCGAGAGGCTCGGTCGCGCGCGCGAGCCCGATGCGGTCGACGCGACGCCGGGCGCGATCGACGCGCCGCGCACGCTGCGCGCTTCGTCGGCGTCGAGGAACCCGTTCGCCGCGAGCATGCTCGCGAACGCCGGGCGATCGTTCGCCTTCGAGAGCGCCTCGTCGGGCGCGACGATGCGCTGGGTCACGAGGCGCGCGAGCTCGTCGTCCATCGAGCACATCCCGAGCTCGCGGCTCGTCGCCATGATGCTCGGGAGCTGGAAGCACTTGTCCTTGCGTACGAGGTTCGAGACCGCGTCGTTCGCGATCAGGACGTCGCACGCGAGCACGCGCCCCGGCTGGCCGTCGACGCGGCGCAGGAGCTGCTGGCAGCACACCGCGCGCAGGCTGTCGGCGATCATCGAGCGCACGACGCCCTGCTGCTTGCCGGGGAACGCGTGCACGAGCCGATCGATGCTCGCGGCGGCGGACACCGTGTGCACGGTCGCGAACACGAGGTGGCCGGTCTCCGCGGCCTGGAGCGCGAACTCCATCGTCGTCACGTCGCGTAGCTCGCCGACCAGGATGACGTCGGGATCCTGACGCAGGATGCTGCGCAGCGCGTCGGCGAACGACGCGGTGTGCGCGCCGACCTCGCGCTGGTTCACGACGCTCGATCGCGACGGGTGCTGCACCTCGATCGGATCTTCGATCGTCACGATGTGGCGCGGCTCGCTGCGGTTGATCGCGTCGATCAGCGCGGCGAGCGTGGTCGACTTGCCCGAGCCGGTCGGGCCGCCGACGAGCACGAGCCCGTGCGGGAAGTCCGCGAAGCTCTTCACGATCGCGGGCAGGCCGAGCGTGTCGAGCTCGGGCACCGTGCCCGCGATGCGGCGCAGCACCGCGGCGAGCCCGGTCGACTGCCGGAAGAGGTTCACGCGGAAGCGGAGGTCGAAGCCCTTCACCTCGTACGAGAAGTCGACGTCCTCGCCGCGATCGAACTGCTCGGTCTGCCGCGGCGTGAGCAGCGGGATGAGCATCACCGCGAGCTCGTCGCCGGTGATCTCGGCGCGCGCGAGCGGGAAGACGACGCCGTGCCGCTTCGCGTGCGGAGGACGCCCCGCGTGGAGCAGCACGTCGTCCGCCTCCTGGCGCGAGGCCGCGACGAGCAAACGATCGAGCACGCCGACCGCGGCGGCGGCGTCGCGATCTGGAGAGACCTTCCACTTCGCGAGCAGCTCGCGCGCGCGCTTCGCGATCGCGGGGATCGCGTCGCCCACGCACGCCTGCACGTAGAACGCGGCGCGCGCGCCGTTGCGCGCGCGATCGAGGAGCTCGAGCATCGTCGAGCGCACCGTCGCGTCGGGATCGCCCACCAGCTCGCCGAGCTCGACGATCGCGTCCTCGCCCTCGAGCAGACCGAGCGCCTCGAGCGCCGCGACGCGCAGGTCCTCGCGCTCGCGCACCAGCGCTGCGAGGTACGGGATCGCGCGCGCGTCGGCGAGCTCGGCGATCGCGAGCACCGCCTGCTCGCGCACCCACCAGTCGTCGTCGCGCACCGCGACGAGCAGCATCGCGCCGAGCGTCTCGGGGTCGCGCAGCCGCAGGAGCCCGTAGACCGCGTAGCGCCGGATGACCGGCGACGGATCGTCGAGCAGCTGGACGATCGCGGGCGCGAGTTCGGGGAAGCGCAGCTCGACCAGCGAGTCGAGCACGCGCTCGCGCACGAACCAGTCTTCGTTGCGCAGCAGATCGAGCAGGCGCGCCGCGAGATCCACCGCGCCCGACTCGATGTTCTTCGCGAGCGCGACGGCGGTCCGGCGCGCCTCGGGGTCCGCGTGGCCGAGCAGCGCGACGAGGATGCGCGCGAGGTCGACCTTCCGCTCCTCCGCGAGCGCGATCAGGGACTCCATCGCGGCGCGTCGCAGCGACGGATCCGCGCCGTGCGCGATCTCGACGAGGTGCGGGACGACATCGCCGATCGCCATGCGGCGCAGCGCGCGCACCGCCGCGAGCCGCTGCGCCGCGCTGCCGCTGCGCGATCGCGCCGCGAGGAGGGCCGCGGTGCGCGCCGAGCGCATGCCGCCGAGCGCGTCGATCAGCACCGGATCGGCGTCGGGCGCGGCCACGCGCGCCTCGATCTCGTCGAGGATGCTCTCCTCGGGGAGCACGTTCGCGAGCGCGGCGAGCACCTCGGCGAGCACCGCCGCGTCGCGCACCGCGAGCGCGCGCCGCAGGTGGACGACGACCTCGTCGACGCGGCCCCCGACCAGCGCCGGGTCGCCGAGATAACGCAGCGCCGCGACCTGCTCGCGACGCGTGCCGTGCTCGAGCACGGCGGCGACGAGCGGGATCGCGCGGTGACGCGCCTTCGGCACCATCACCTGCATCGCCTCTTCACGGCCCGCGAAGTCGCGCTGCGCGACCAGGCGCTGCAGCGCGGTCAGCGCGGAGGGCCCGCCGACCTGCTCGAGCACCGCGGCGGCATGCGCGCGCGCATCGGGATCGGGATCGCCGAGCACGTCGCAGAGGACGCG
Organism: Sandaracinus amylolyticus; assembly: GCF_000737325.1. Classification (NCBI taxonomy): domain Bacteria; kingdom Pseudomonadati; phylum Myxococcota; order Polyangiales; family Sandaracinaceae; genus Sandaracinus; species Sandaracinus amylolyticus. Next base: position 1,451,709 of record NZ_CP011125.1, on the reverse strand, counting down.
ATGCGCTTCGACGTCGTTCGCGCGCGGGAGCACGGCCGCGATCGCGCGGCGCGCGACCGGATCCGCGGTGCGCAGGGCGCGCGCGAGCGGCGCGAACAGCGCGGGCTCGACCGACGCGAACGCGATCGCCTTGAACGCCGAGCACCGATTCACGTGACGCGGGCCTTGCGACGCGAGCCCGGGCTCCGAGAGCACGGCGAGCAGCCGCTCGATCTCGGCCGCGGGCGCGGGCGCCGCGGCCGAGACGAAGCCACGCAGCTCCTCGGGCGTCGCCCAAGCAGCGTCACGGAGCGCGCGTATCTTCTCGGCCAGGAGCATCGCGAGACCGAGGCTACCATCCTCGGCGCGCGAATCACGGCGCGATCCCGCTCACCCGAGCGGGTATTCGATGGTCTCGATCGCCGAGCCGGACGCGTCGTACCACCAGACGCGCGCGCGGGTGGTCGCGGGGTCGAGATCGATCACGACGTAGTTGTTCGTCGTGCTCTGGAAGTCGAACTGATCGCCCCCGAGGATCCCGGCGAGCGGATTGCCCGTCTGCGCCCCCGGCCCGGCGAGGATCTCGACCTGCGCGCTGCCCGGGCCCGACGGCGACACACGCTGCGCGCTCGCGAGATGGAAGTCGCCCGCGACCCACAGCACGCCGGGGATCGCTTCGTCGTCGATGAAGCCGAGGATCTCGTCGCGCTGCGCGGCGTAGCCCTCCCAGCGATCGTTCGACGCCGCGTCGAAGAGCGTCGGAAAGTTCGCGATCGGCACGGAATTCACGAGGATCTTGAACACCGCGTCGCTCGCCGCGAGACCCGCCTTGAGCCAGTCCATCTGCGCGCGCGAGAGGTACTCCGCGTTCTCGTCGCGGCGCGTCGACGGCTTCCGCTCGCTGCGGCAGTCGAGCACGAAGATCTCGGCGGTGCGTCCCCAGCGCATCGACTTCCACACGCGATCGGGCGCGCTCTCGTCGCGACGCACCGGCTGGTGCTCGAAGAACGTCTGCTTCGCGGCGACGAGCTGCGCGGCGTCGAACGTCTCGGGGTTCCAGTCGTTGTCGAACTCGTGGTCGTCCCACGTCGACAGCCCGCTCGTCGCGCCACGAATCGCGCGATAGCCCGCGCGCGACAGGCTCTCGTCCCACTTGTCGCGGTACTGCGCGAGCGAGCGCGCGCCGTCGTTGTAGGTCGTGTCCCCGAGATAGAGGAACACGTCGAGATCTTCGCGCGACGCCGCGTGTGCGAGCGTGGCGACCTCGCGCGAGTTCGACGTGCACGAGCACGCACCGATGCGCAGCACGTCCGCCACGTCCCCGTCGGGCGCCGCGCGCAGGCGCCCGATGGGGCTGCGCGCCACGCGCTCACCAGCCTCGATCTCGAAGAAGACGTAGCGGTGACGCGCACCCGGGGTGAGCGCTTCCACATCGACGCGCACGACGCCGTGCTCGCCGGGCGCGACCTCGGCCGCGTGCACGGTGCGCGCATAGCGGCCCTCGTCCATCTCCCACACGACGAGCTCGAGCGCGCGATCGCCGGTGTAGCGCGTCCAGACGATCGCGCGCGTCGTGGTCGCGTCGCCGCTCGCGACGCCGAGCGGGAAGATCGCGAGCGCGGCCTCGGTCACGTCGTCGGGCGGATCGACCGGCGCGACGCCGCTGTCGGGCGGGCCCGCGTCGATCTCCGTCGACGCATCGTCGTCCTGGATGCGCGCGTCGCGCGCGAGCGCGCCGCCGTCTGGATCCGCGCCCGTCGATCCGCCGCCGCAGCCGGTGCCGAGGCCCACGGCCGCGACCACCGCTGCGCCGAGGAATTCGCGCCGTGTCTGCTTCGTCTCGCTGCGCTCGTCGTCTCGATCGCTCGGCTCCGACATCGCTCTCACCCCCGCGCGGGACGCTAACAGCGCGCGGTGTCGGGACGGAAGTGGGGGAGCGTTCGCTGCGTCGCAGGCGCGCGGCGCGGCACGGCGCCACGCCGTCACGCACGGAGGTGGCACGCACGCTGCTGAATGGAGCGCGGCTCGCCGACGCGCGATTGGACGCGCAGTCGCGACGAGAGACAAGCAGACGGAGGACAAAGCATGCGTAGCTGGAAGGGCGCCGCAGTGGCCGGCGTGTGTCTGGTCGCCGCGGCGTGCGGTGGTGAGGGCAGCGAGACGTCGCGCGCCGATCTGGAGGAAGAGACGATCGGCGGCGAAGCCGTCGCGACCGGCGAGACCCGGCGCAGCCTCGAGGACGAGTACTCCGCTGCACAGAGCGATGCGTACGGCGTCGATCCCGCGGTCACGCGCGACATGTCGACGAGCGGCACCGGCGCGTCGGGATCGATCGGCGCCGAGGGCATGGGCGCCGGCGCGGGCGTCAGCGGCTCGATCGACGAAGGCGGGCTGCAGGCGGGCGCGACCGGTGGCTCGGGCATGACCGGCGACATGGGCGCGACCGGCTCGGTCGGCCCCGAGGGCGCGACCGGCTCGATGCAGGGCCCGGGCATGGCGCAGGCCGGTGCGACGGGCACGATGCAGGAGCCCGAGCCCGGCATGGAGGAGCCCGGCATGGCGGAGCCGATGGCGCAGCAGGCGAACGTCTGCCCCGCCGACATCGAGGGCCTCAACGTGCGCGTGTCGACGATCCCGCGCGGTGGCGCGCTCGTGTTCACGACGCGCAGCGAGGAGAACGTCACGGAGCTGCGTGATCGCCTGAACCGCTTCGCCGACATGCACCGCCGTCATCACGAGCAGATGCAGCCGGGCGCGACCGGCGCGGTCGGCGCGGGCGCGGGCACGACGACGCAGCCCGGCGCGAGCGCGCAGGCCGACATCGGCGCGGGCGGCACCGGCGGCAGCGTGAGCGGCAGCGCGGGCACGACCGGCGCCGGCGTCACCGGCAGCGCGGGCACGGGCGCGCACGAGGGGCACTCGGGCATGACCGCGCAGGCCGGCGCGACGGAGGAGCAGTTCGCCGATCCGAGCGCGCTGATCCACCAGGCGAGCGAGGTGCGCGTGGTCGAGATCCCGCGCGGTGCGCGCCTCGAGGTGCGCTTCGACGACACGACGCAGGTCCGCGAGCTCCGCACCGAGCTGCGCGAGGACGCGACGATGCTGCGCGAGGGCCGCTGCCCGCTCGCGCTGCAGATCGAGAGCACCTGATCGCATCGCGCGCTCCGCGGAGCGCACGACGACACGCGACGCGCTCGCTCCCTCGGGGGGCGAGCGCGTTCGCTTCTTCTGGCGCGCATGCGTCGCAGCGACGCCACGCTCTCCACGCGCGATCACGAGGAGCAGAGCACGGCAAGCGAATTGCTCTGCTCACGTCCGCGCGAGGTCGATGCTCGACCTCGCCATCACGCAGAGGAGAGAGCACATGCAACATCGATCGTGGATGTCGATCGCCGCGCTCGCCCTCGGTCTGGCGGCGACGGCTCCCGCGGCCGCGCAAGAGGTCGAGGTCGAGCAGAACTACTACTACGAGCCCGTCGTGGTCGAGGAGCAGCACGACTTCGCGCGCCTCCGCTTCGGCATCAGCGGGCTCGGCGGTGGTCAGTGGGAGTCGGGGCCCGACCTCGGCATGGGCGGCGCCGCGGTCCGTCTGGGCGTGCAGATCGGCGACGTGTTCGCGGTCTACTACCAGCCCACCGGCATGATCGGGTCGATCATCGATCGCGATCCGGGTCGCGACTCGATCGCGGGCCTCATGTGGAACACCGCGATGGCGGAGCTGACCCTCGGCAACATGTTCCAGATCGGCGTGGGCCCCTCGGTCGACTTCATCTGGGGCTGCGAGGAGGACATCCAGGACGAGGTCGAGTGCGCGAGCAGCGACGTCTTCTTCGGCGTCGACGGTCGTCTCGCGCTCGTGCTCGGCGACTACGGCCCGGGCTCGCGCGAGGGCTTCGTGATCGAGGCGCGCATCCACCCGACCTGGTACGACGACGACGAAGCGTCGATCGCGGTGCTCGGCGGTCTGGGCTTCGAGGTGTACTGAGCGACACGGCGCGCGAGCGCCGGGAGGGAGCCGCGCGAGGGTCGCACCACTCGGTGCGGCCCTCGTGTCGTTAATTTGACCTCCGAGGTGAGGCGCGCGCGGATCACGCGGTGAGCGCGGATCGCACGCTGCTGATCATCCTCGCGGTGGTGCTCGCGACCGTCGTGATCGGCACGTCCGTCGCGCGCGCGTGGCGCCGGCTGCGCGCGCGATCGCGACAGCTGCGCGCGCGGCGTGGAGAGCGCGACGCGGAGCGCCTGCTCGCGCGCGCCGGGTGGATCGTCGAGGCGCGACAGGTCGCGCGGACGCTGCGCTTCGAGGTCGACGGCGCGCCCGCGGAGGCCCACGTGCGCTGCGATCTGCTGGTGCGGCGCGGCGCGCGACGCTGCGTCGCCGAGGTGAAGACGGGCGCGCTCGCGCCGCGCCTCGATCACGCGCCGACGCGCCGGCAGCTGCTCGAGTACCGCCTCGCGTTCGACGTCGACGGCGTGCTGCTCGTCGACGCCGAGTCGGAACGCGTGATGGAGGTGCGCTTTCCGCTCGCGACCGCGCGACGCAGCAGCGCCGCGCTGTGGCTCGTCGGCGGCGGCCTCCTCGCCGGCGCGGCGCTCGGCGCGATCACGAGCGCGCTGCTGCGCTGATCACTCCGCGGCTTGCGCTTCGTTCGGCCCGGGCGAGACGCTCTCGCTCGCGAGCACGTGCGCGAGCCACGCGTCCGCGAGCTTCTCGTGCGCCGAGCTCTGGCGCAGCCGCTGCCGCAAAAAGTCGAAGTCGACCTCGTCGAGCGGCTGGTCCTGCTCGTAACACGTGTACACGAAGCGCTCGGCACCGGTCGCCGGGTCCACGCGCCGCTGCAGGCACTGCCCGCAGATCTCTTTCATCATGCACTGCATCGGCGAGTTGATGCTGCCGAGCGCGACCTTCGCGCGGCCGAGCTGCTTCGCGAGAAGCCCCTGCCGCACGTCCCGCACCGCGCGCATCATCCCGTCGGACCCGATCGCGAGCACCCGATCGACCTCGCCGAGCGAGAACACGCGCTCGCCGAGCTCCCCGCGCTCGTAGGCCTGCATCGCCTGCACGATGTTCCCGCGGAACTGCGCGTCCTGCGGGCGTCGCGGCGCGATCGGCGCGCCGTGGTCGTTCGCCCAGATCACCTGGTCCGAGCTGGCCTCGATCTCGCCCTGCTCGAAGAGCTGCGCGCTGTCGCGATAGCCCGCGAAGTACAGCACGCGCGATCCCGCCTCGCGCAGCGCGCGCCCGATCGAGAAGAGCACCGCGTTGCCGAGCCCGCCGCCGAGCAGCAGCACGTTCTCGCCGTGACCGATCTCGGTGGGCGCGCCGGTCGGGCCCATCAGCACGATCGGATCGCCGGGGCGCATCCGCTCGCAGAGCTTCGACGACGCGCCCATCTCGAGCACGATCACCGACACGAGGCCGCGCTCGAGATCGGTGCGCGCGCCGGTGAGCGCGAGGCCCTCGGTGACCAGCGTCGTGCCCTGCGCGCGCGACGCGAGGCTCTCGAGCCCTTGAAGGCGATAGAACTGCCCGGGCCGGAACGCGCGCGCCGCGCGCGGCGCGTGCACCACGACCTCGACGATGCCCGGCGCGAGCCGCTTGGTCTCGTGCACGCGCGCGAGCAGCTCGTCGTCGAGCGTCGCGACCAGCGCGCTCCACGCCGCATCGCGCGCGCTCTGCTGCCTCGTGTCTCCTCGCGCCGCATCGAGCGCCGCGATGTCGCGCGCGAACAGACGCGAGACGTGCACGTGCCCGTCCTTCGCGCTCGCCATCGCCTTCACGACGCTGCCCGCATACTTCGGGTGGTTGTCGCCGTAGTAGCTGACGACGCGTCCGTCCTTCGCGTAGCTCGTGAAGAACCCCTCGCCGCTCGGCGCGGGCACGAGCGTGATCGTTCCGTCCTCGCCCACGCGCGCGTCGTGGCTCGCGAAGAACCCGCGGCGATCGATCGCGAACGTGCCCGGATGCTCGCGCTCGTAGGTCACGTTCGGGCGCGTGCCCGCCGCGACCAGGATCGTGCGCGCCGGTACCTTCACGTGCTCGCCGGTCCCGCGCAGCGCGCCGCCGTCCGCGATCTCCTGGCGCTCGAAGCTGATCGCCTCCGCCGCGCCGAAGCGATCGACGTGCACCTCCGCGGGCGCGAGGAGCTCGAGGTAGCGCACGCCCTCCTCGAGCGACTTCGCGACCTCTTCGTGGTTCAAGCGGTACGCCGGCGAGTCCGCGAGGCGACGTCGATACGCGAGCCGCACGCCGCCCCACGAATCCAAGAGCGCCTGGATGCGCGGCGCACGCAGCTCGCGCGCCGCCGCTGCACGCTCTTCGCGCAGCGCGCGCGCGTGCTCGAGGTGCTCGCGCACCACCTCGCGCTCTTCGTCGTCGAGCCGCGCCAGCACCGCGTCGATCGAGCGACCACGCGCCATCGCCTCGACGCGCTCGAGCGTCTTCTCGACCTGCACCACGTAGTACGCGAGCAGCTCGGTCGCGGCGTCGATCGCGGTCAGACCACCGCCGATCACCACCGCGGGCAGGCGCACCTGCAGCTGCGCGAGCGAGTCGCGCTTGAACGCGCCGCCGAGCTGCAGGCCCATCAGGAAGTCGCTCGCCTGGCGCACGCCGCGCGCGAGCCCGTTCGGCACGTCGATCATCGTCGGCTTGCCGGCGCCCGCGGCGATCGCGACGTGATCGAAGCCGAGCGACCACGCGTCCTCGAGCGTGATCGTCCCGCCGAAGCGCACGCCGCCGTACGCGCGGAACGTCGCGCGACGTGCGAGGTTGAGGTGCAGCAGCGCGAGGAACGACTTGTCCCAGCGCACCGTGATCCCGTACTCGCTCACGCCGCCGAAGCCGCCGATCACGCGCTCCTCGAGCGGCGTGCGCAGCGCATCGACGTCGCGCACCGGCACCGGCGGACGCTCGCTCGAGCCCACCAGCTCGGCGGGCAGCGGCTCGAGCTTCAGCCCGTCGATCGCGACGACGCCGAAGCCCTCGTTCACGAGGTGATGGCACAGCGTGTAGCCCGCGGGTCCGAGCCCGACGACGAGCACGCTCTTCCCGATGTTCGCGCGCGGGTACGGGCGCGTGACGTGCAGCGGGTTCCAGCGCGTCAGCAGCGACCAGATCTCGAAGCCCCACGGCAGGCGCAGCACGTCCTCGAGCACGCGCGTCTCGATCTCCGGGATGTTCACCGGCTCCGAGGTCTGGAAGACGCACGCCTTCATGCAGTCGTTGCAGATGCGGTGGCCGGTGCCCGGGCACATCGGGTTCGCGATCGTCACCGCCGCGAGCGCGCCGATCACCTCACCGCCGCGGCGCAGCTCGTTCATCTCGCCGATCGGCTCGTGCAGCGGGCAGCCCGGGAGCTCGACGCCGATCGGGTTCTTCTTGAGCGCGCCGCTCTTGTCCTTGAGGCCCTTGCTGCACGAGTCCTTCTCGCGCGCGTGGCAGTCGAGGCACAGATCGACCTCGGTCGCGATCGCGCGCGGCGAGCCGCGATGATCGGTCAGCGCGAACGGCTCGACACGCTCGCGACGATGATCACGCGGCCCCTCGAGCTCACCGGGCGCGCGCGCGTCCTCGGGCACCCGCAGCCGCACCAGCTTCTCGTGGTGCAGCTCGTGCCGCGCGCGCAGCGAAGGCCAGCGCGACACCGGATCGCCGGCATCGGCGCGACGCGCGTGGATCGACGCGACGATCGCATCGATCACCCGCGCCGCGAGCGCTCCGTCGTCGAGCGCGCTCACGTCGTCCACCGTCGCCACCGCGGCGCGCAGCCGCGACGCGTCCTCGCGCAGCGCATCCGTCCAGCTCGCGCCGCCGCCGCGCGCGACCTTGCGCGCGGTGTCGTCGATCGCGTGCACACGGAGGCCCGCGATCGCGATCGCGCGCTCCTCGTCCTCGTCGTCCGACGCGAACGTCGTGCGCGCGGCCGACGCGATCCCGTGCGCGACCTCGAGCGCGCCGCTCCACGCGGGCGCACTCTTCGCGTCGACGACGCGCTTCTTGAGCACGGCCTTGCGGAACGCGAACACCGGCTCCTCGAGCGCGATCGACCGCGAGCGCTCGTCGACCTCGCGCTCGACCCCGAAGAGCCGCGCGACGAAGCGACCGACGTACGGCGCGACCGCGACGATCGTGGCCGACACGTCCTTCGCCCCGAGCGCGTCCGGGGCCGCGCGCCATTTCGCCAGCCGCGCGTGGGCCTCCGCGTCCTGCTCGGCGAGCCAGGCGTCGAAGCGGTCGTGCAGCGCCCGAAGCCCGTCGGGATGGTGCAGATCGGGCCAGGAGAAGCCCTCGATCGCGAGGTGCAACGTCTCGGACTCGTTCAGCAAAGCGCGCATTGCTGAGTAAATCTATCGGGATTCGCGGGAAGTGGCAACCAGAGCGTCGCGCGGCACGTCCGAAGGCGCGTGTCTCCGGCCCGTGATCTCGTCGGGCGCGCGTCGGCTCGCCTACGCTGGCGAGCGATGCGCTCGTTCCATCTCCGCGTCCGAGGCGTCGAGCTCGCGTGCGAAGAGCACGGCGAGGGCCCGCGCACCCTGGTGCTGGTCCACGGCTACACCGGCACGCGGCGCGACTTCGCGTGGGTCGCGCCCGCGCTCGCCGAGCGTGAGCGTCGCGTGATCGTCATCGAGCAACGCGGGCACGGGCGCTCGACGTGGCTCCGCGACGACGAGGCGTACACGCTCGACGCGCTCACCCATGATCTCGGCGCGGCGCTCGACGCGCTGGCGCTCGAGCGCGTCGATCTCGTCGGGCACTCGATGGGCGGTCAGGTCGCGCTGCGCCTCGCGCTCGACGCGCCGCATCGCGTGCGCTCGCTCGCGTTGGTCTCGACGTGGGGCGGCTGCATCGACGTGTTCCCGAAGCCGCCGCTGCACAGCCGCGTGATCGACGCGTTCCCGCTGCTGCGTCAGGCAGCCGACGCGTACCACCGCACGCGCGGGCGCCAGGTCTCGGCACCGCCGCTCGACGTCGATCCCCACGCGTACCGCGCGCTGCCCCGCACGATGCGCGACACGGATCTGCGCGGTCGCCTCACGTCACTGCGCGTGCCGACGCGCGTGATCGTCGGAGGCGCCGACGCGCGCTTCGTCCCCCACGCCGCGGCGCTCGCGCGCGTGATCCCCGACGCGACCCTCACGGTGATCGATCACGCCGGCCACCAAGTGATGAGCGAGCGCCCGCGCGCGTTCGTCGACGTCCTCGAGCCTCACCTGGCGTCGAGCTGATTTCCTCCTGCTCTCCTCAGGAATTCCGGCTCTCCTCGCTACATGACGAGCCGCACCGCCGGGTGCGCGACGAGCTCTCGATGGAGGTCGTCGCGCTCCTGCTCGGTGTGGACGATCAACACGACGTGCAGCGAGATCCAACGGCCCTCGCGGCTCCGGCGCGGCTCCGCGACGCTGTGGGCGCGCGAGCCCATCACCGTCACGATCGCGGAGCGCAGGTCCGCCTCGTCGGCGCCGATCACCCGGTACTCCCACTCGAGCGGGTACGTCAGCGTGGGTCGCGCGTTCGACATGAGGTGATCGTAGCGCGCGCCCGCTCGGATCACAGCTCGTCGTACTTCTTCGCGTTGCCGCGTGCTTTCTCCACCGGGTACTTCTGCGCGTTCAGCGTCATCTTCGCGCGCACTGCGTCGTCGAGCGCGATGCCCGACGCGTGCGCGAGGACCAGCAGGTACACCTGCACGTCCGCGAGCTCGTGCGCGACCTTCTCGCGGTACGCGGGATCGCGCAGCGCCTCCGCGATCTCGGCGTCGTCCTTCCACAAGAAGAGCTCCGCGAGCTCGCCGGCCTCGATGCCGAGGCCCATCGCGAGGTTCTTCGGCGTGTGGAAGCGCCCCCACTCTCGCTCGTCGCGGAAGCGCAACACCTCGCGCGCGAGCTCGTCGAACGTCGTCGCCATGCGCGCACCATAGCCGGGAAGCGGGCGAGCGGCCGACGTCGCGCGGCGCTCAACGAAGCGCGTCCGACAGCGCCGATCGACGCGCCACGATCCCGTCCCAGTGAGAGCCCTTCCAGAACGGTCGCGCGCAGCGATCGCAGCGCCAGAACTCGTCGAACGCCTCGAGCGACATCGCGGGGACCTCGCTCGCGAGCGTGTCGGCGCCCACCGGCACCAGCGCGCCACCGCACGACATGCATCGCGGATCGACCACCGGCAGCGCGAGCTCGCGCAGCACGAACACGGTCTGATCGAAGAGCGGCTGAGCGCGCGGCACGAGCAGCGCGCGCACGCTGCCGCTCGTGATCGGACGCCGTCGCATCAGCGGCCCGTCCGACGTCAGCAGGATCGCCCCGCTCGCCTCGGCGCGCGCGACGAGATCTCCGTCGTCGATCGGTCCTGCGAACTCCGCGTCGTAGCCCGACGAGCGCAGCCACCGCGAGAGCCCGCCGAGCATCGAGTCGCACAGGAAGCGCACGGCGCGATCGTGGGGCCGCGGCCCGCGCGCCGGTACCCTCACGCGACCTCGGGCGCGTCGAGCAGCGCGCGCAGCCGCGGCGGCAGCTTCTCTCGCGCGTGCGGCGAGGGCGCGGGGCGCGCCGCGGAGAGCGTGCTCCAGAGCATCACGTTCTTCCCGCGCCATCGAGGCTCGGCCGCGATCGCGCGCAATCCGTCGAGCGCCTTGCCGCTGTACGTGACCTCGCCTTCGGCGCCGATGATCGCGCGCACGTGATCGATCGCGTCGATCGCCGCAGGCGTGGGGTGCCCGTAGCCGGGACCGATCGCGCCGTGGTGCAGCGAGAATCGCGCGCGGCCACGCTGTCGCTTCCAGCGCTCGGGATCGCGCGCCTCGAGGAAGCGATCCGTCGCCGCGATCACCCCGCCGATCGTCAGGCGGTTCGTCGTCAGCAGCGGCGCGATGCGCACACCGACGAGCTCGGTGTCCCAGCCGAGCCATGCCGCACCCAGCGCGAGCGCCGCGAGCGTCCCCGAGCTCCCGGTCGGCAGCACGATCGCGTCGGGCCGAGGGCACTCGCCACGCTCGACCTGCTGCGCGAGCTCGAGCATCGCGTCGATGTACCCGAGGTTCGCGAGCGGGTCCGACGCGCCGGGAAGGATCAGGAAATTCTCGCGTCGATCCCGCAGCAGCGCGTCGATCGTGCGCACGGCGGTCGTGAGGTAATTGCCGCCCCAGATCAGCTCCGCGCCGGTGTCGGCGTCGACGAGCAGCGCGTGCTTCGCGAAGCGCGTGATCGGCTGGTCGTACAGCACGACGCGCACCTCGAAGCCGAGCGCGCGGCCGAAGAGCGCCGTCGCCATCACCTGCGTCGACGCGACGCCGCCCGCGGTGACGATGCGCTTGGCGCCGCGTCGCTCCGCCTCCGCGAGCACGAGCTCGTAGCGGCGCACCTTGTTGCCACCGTAGAGCGGAGACGCGAGGTCGTCGCGTTTGATCCACAGGTCGTCGCGACCGAGCCACTTCGCCGCGTCGCTACCGATGCGCTCGACCGGTGTGGGCAGCTTCGCGAGCGGACGCCACGGCACGTCGCGCGCGAGCGCGGGCAGCGCGTCGAACAGGAGAGGTCGAGTGCGCCCGCCGACGTCGAGCGCGAGAGTGGAGGTCGCCGTGCTCACGAGCGCAGTATCGCCCGGCATCGGTCGCTCGTGGCAGGATCGCGCGCCTATGACCGAGCGCGTGGACGAGACACACGACGTGGGCACCAAGGAGCGCGACGCGTTCGCGTTCCTGCGCACGAAGGGACGCGCGTCGGTGGTGCGGCTCGCCGATCAGTGGTTCATCGCGTGCGCGGCGAGCGAGCTGAAGGACGCGCCGCGCGCCGAGACGATCCAGGACGTGCCGCTCGTGCTCTTCCGCGACGAGCGCGGACGCGCCGCGGCGCTGCTCGATCGCTGCCCTCATCGCAACGTCCCACTCTCGGGCGGGAAGGTCGTCGCGTCGGAGGGCACGATCGAGTGCCCGTACCACGGCTGGCGTTTCGATCGCGAAGGCGCGTGCCGCGCGATCCCCTCGTTCTGCGGCGAGCCGGGCGCGAAGGCGCGCACCGCGCCCGCGTTCCCGGTGATCGAGCAGGACGGTTGGATCTGGGTCTACAGCACGCCGTTCGCGCATCCGGGCGCGCCGATGCCGAGCAAGCAGCCGCACCGCTTCGCGCTCGCGAGCGAGCCCGGATACACGACGGTGCACCAGACCGTGGAGGCCGAGGGCACGATGTACTCGGCGATCGAGAACGCGCTCGACGTGCCCCACACCGCGTTCCTGCATCGCGGGTTGTTCCGCTCGGAGAGCCGCGGCGTGACGCTCACCGTGAAGGTGCGTCGCAGCAAGGATCGCGTGGAGGCCGAGTACGTCGGCGAGCCGCGCCCGCCGGGCCTCGTCGCGCGGATCCTCTCGCCCTCGGGCGGGATCGTCACGCACTTCGATCGCTTCATCCTGCCGTCGATCGCGCAGGTCGAGTACCGCATCGGCACCGAGAACCACTTCCTCGCGGACACGGTGTGCACGCCGGTGTCGGACTTCCGCACGAAGCTCCACGCGGTCGTCAGCTTCCGCTCGCGCGTGCCCGGGCACGTGATCGCGCCGTTCGTGAAGCCGCTCGCGCTCCGCGTGTTCCAGCAGGACGCCGTGGTGCTCAAGCAGCAGACCGAGACGATCAAGAAGTTCGGCGGCGAGCAGTTCGCGTCGACCGAGATCGACGTGCTCGGCAAGCACATCTGGCGCTTGCTCCGCGCGGCCGAGCGCGGCGACGCGTCGCCGCCCGAGGAAGAAGCGGAGCTGCAGCTCGTCGTGTGATCGGCCTCGGGTGCATGCGCCTCTCGGAGATCGACGAGGCGGACGCGATCGCGGTGCTCTGCGCAGCGCTCGGCGCGGGCGTGTCGCTGCTCGACACCGCCGACGTGTACGGGCGGGATCTGCACGACGTGCACGGCAACGAGCGGCTCGTCGCGCGCGCGCTCGCGTCGTGGTCGGGGCCGCGGCCGCTCGTGGTCACGAAGGCGGGGCTGATCCGCACCCGCGGCAAGTGGGCGAACGACGGACGCGTCGCGCACCTCCGCGAGGCGTGCGAGCGCAGCCGCGCGGCGCTGGGGGTCGACGCGCTCGACGCCCTGCTCCTGCACGCACCCGATCCGCGCACGCCGATCGAGACGAGCGCGCGCGCCCTCGCCGCGCTGCGCGATGCCGGTCTGGTGCGCGCGATCGGCCTGAGCAACGTGACCCTCTCCGAGCTCGATCGGGCGCGCGCGGTCGCGCCGATCGAGCTGGTCGAGGTCGCGATCGCGCCGGCTCAGGACAGCGTGCTGCGCAGCGGCGTGATCGAGCGCTGCGTCGAGCACGGGATCCGCGTCCTCGCGCACTCGCCGCTCGGCGGGCCCAAGCGCGCGCCGAAGCTCGCGAGCGACACGACCTTCGGCGCGCTCGCGGCGAAGCACGGCGTGAGCGCCGCGATCATCGTGCTCGCGTGGCTGCGCGATCTCTCGCCCGCGATCGTGCCGATCCCCGGCGCGCGATCGATCGCGCATGCGCTCGAGCTCGCGCGCGCCGCCGCGATCGCGCTCGACGACGCCGATCGCGCGGCGCTCGATGCGCGCATTCCGTCGGGCGTGCGCATCCGCGTGCCCCTCGAGCAGCGCAAGCCGCGCGCGGACGGCACACGCGAGGTCGTCGTGCTCATGGGCATCCAGGGCGCGGGGAAGTCGACGGTCGCGCGCGAGCTCGAGGGTCACCTGCGGCTCAATCGCGACGAGCTGGGCGGCAAGCTGCGCGGGCTCGTGCCAGGGCTCGATGCGGCGCTGCGCGACGGCGTCGCTCGTGTGGTGCTCGACAACACCTACGCGAGCCGCGCGTCGCGCGCCGACGTGATCGACTGCGCGTGGAAGCACGGCGTGCCCGTGCGCTGCGTGTGGCTCGACACGCCGATCGAGGTCGCGCAGGCGAACGTCGCGCGCCGCATCGTCGAGGCGCACGGGCACCTGCTCGGCCCCAACGAGATCCTCGCGATGTCGAAGGACGATCCGGGCGTGGTGCCGCCGCTCGCGCTGTTCCGCTTCCGCCGCGAGCTCGAGGCGCCGAGCGCGTCGGAGGGTTTCGAGTCGATCGAGATCGTGTCGTTCACGCGGCGCGCGCGCCCGGATCACACGCGCGCCGGCCGCATCGTCTCGGCCGACGTGATCGCGCGCGAGGACGTGCTCGATCGACTGCGCGCATCGCCCGACGCCGCGCTCTTCGCGTTCGCCTGGGCCCCCGGCGCGACCGAGCGCGAGGCCGCCGCGCTCGCGGTGCAGCGCGCGCGCGCCGCGCTCGATCGCGACGTCGAGCTGCACGTCTGTGCGCATCCCGCGGGGCCGCCGATCTGCTGGTGTCGCCCGCCCCTGCCCGGCATCGCGGTGCTCGCGGTGGAGCGCGCGAAGCTCGACGTGTCGCGCGTCGAGCTGATCTCGCCCCACGTCGCGCACCGTGCGATCGCCGACGCGCTGGGCGCGCGCTTCGTGCGCGTCGACGCCTGAGCGCACCACCGCACGGTTGCACGCGCAACCGTGCCGAGCGTCACGGCGGCTCGACCGCGCCCTCCGCGACGATCGCGAACGTCGAACCCTCGGCCTCCGAGACGCGCACGTGGATGTGGTTGTCGTGGTTGGGCCAGTGCTGCAGGTGCGCTCCGTCGGCGTACATCGGCAGCAGCTCTTCGGCGACGAGCTCCGCGGTGAGCGCCTCGTCCGCGCCCGACACCGTCTCGCCGATCAGCTCCTGGTCGAGGAAGCAATTCGTGACGCGCCCGGTCGCGAAGAAGTCGCCGAAGAACACCGCGTTCGCGAAGCCGTCGTAGCCGGAGATCGTCCCCGGCACGCACTCGCGCCCGCGATCGGTGCGCACCACGGTGCAGTAGCTCCGCCACTCCGAGCGACCATCGAGCCCGTAGAGCGAGAGGTCGACGTCCTTGCCGCGCTGGTGCGACGCGTGTCGCGGCGCGCCGACGTCTTCGCCCGGCGTGCGCCCGTCCCACTGCGAGAGATCTTCGGGCACGAACGGCTGCATCCCGAGCGACACGAGGCGTCGTCCCGCGTGACGCAGGAACATCAGCAGATCGCGGCGCCCGTATTGATATCGGAACACGGTGCTCGCGCTCGTCGCGTAGCCGTCGCGCGCGGGATCGTTGGGCAGCGGCAGCTGGAGAAGACGCGCGCAGTCGAGCTCGCAGGTCGCGCCGTCCTCGAACGGCACGCGCGTGATCGCCAGCGTCGCGGGCAGCGTGCGCGCGTCGCTGGTCACGCGCGCCCAGAACGTGCGGGGCTCGCTCGGGTCGAACACCGCGAGGGTGCGCAGCTCGGGCCCCGCGTCGGTCACGCCCAGCGACACCGCGCGCGCGCCGTCCCAGCGCAGCACCTCGAGCTCGATCCCTCCGCCCGCGCCGTCGAACGTGAGGAAGAACGTGACGTGCTCGTCGGGCGCGACGTCGATGCGCACCACCGCCGGCGACTCGGGGTCCAGCGCCAGCTCGTTCGCGCCGTCCGCGCCGGCGCGCTCACCGTCGAGCGCACCTTCGGGCGCGATGCCGCCGGGCGCCACGCCGGCGTCGACCTCGGTCGATGGGCGCGCGTCGGTCGCCACCTGGGCGTCGACCGGCGTCGACGCATCGAGCAGCGTCACGGCACCGTCGCCCGCGCACGCAGCGAGCACGCTCGACGCGACGAGCCCCCACGCACGCACGCGATCACGCCGCGAATGTTTCACCGCGCGATCATAACGTGCCCCGCCAGTCCCCTTTTCTCAGCCGTCCAGCGCCTGGTCGAGCGCGGCGTCGACCTCGTCCCAGCTCGGCTCGCGCTCCCACGGATGGCGGCCGATCTCGCGCAGCCCCACGCCGTCGTCGTCGACGGCGAAGAGCACGAGCTCGGATCGACAGAGCACCCAGACCGTCACCGCGCCCATCTTGTCGGTGACCTCGGTGATCGGCGGCGTGCGGAACCCGAGATCGCGCTGCGGATCACCCTGATAGCTGACCGGGCCGGGGTCCTCGCGATCCGCGGAGAAGTTCTCCTGGTGCTGCGCGACACCGATCTTCGTGTGCCCGTCCCACGCGCGGCACCGATCGCGATCGTAGAAGAACGCGAGCGACGACCAGCCCGCGGGATTGCCCGTGAGCAGCTCGCTCCACGCGCGCTCGACCCCACGCAGTCGCGCGACGTTGAACAGCAGCGGTCCGATCTCGGATGGATGTCCGCCGTCGTGCAGATAGACGCCCTGGAACCGCGGCCGCGGGCGGATCCCGAAGAGCTTCCCGAGCAGGCCCTCGGGCGCCGCGTCCGCACGTGGAAGTGGATCGGCCGCAGTCGGCATCGCGATCACCGCGCGCATCGTCATGCCGGCACGCGACAGCAGACTCCGTGCCTCCAGATGTGCATGCGAATCCGGCGACTCTCACCGTGCGCGCGCGCCCTCGAGCGCAAGAGTTGCGCGCCTCACACCACGCCGCGGCGCTCCTGATCGCGCTCGATCGAGCGGAAGAGCGCGCCGAAGTTTCCCTCTCCGAAGCTGCGGTGGTTCTCGCGCTGGATGAATTCGAAGAAGATCGGCCCGATCACGTTCTCGGTGAAGATCTGGAGGAGATACCCCTCCTCGTCTCCGTCGACGAGCACACCGCGCGCGCGGATCGCCTCGTGGTCCTCGCGCACGCCCGGGACGCGCGCGAACGCGGCCTCGTAATACGAAGGATCGATGTCGAGCGTCGCGACGCCCGACTCGCGCATCCCCTCGAGACTGCCGAGCAGATCGCGCGTGAGCAGCGCGACGTGCTGGATGCCCGCGCCGCGATATTCGCGCAGATATTCTTCGATCTGACTCCGCTCCTCACTGCCCTCGTTGATCGGGATGCAGAACGTCCCGCACGGCGAGCGGAGCGCGTACGACGTGAGCCCGGTCGCGGTCCCGCGGATCTCGAACGAGCGCACGTCCTCGAACCCGAAGACTTCGCGGTAGAACGCGCGATGTGCGCCGAGCGTCCCGCGCGGCACGTTGTTCGTGAGGTGATCGATCGCGAGGAACCCGCGGTCGCGCACCACCTCGGGCCGCTCCAGCGCGACGTAGTGGCGCTCCTCCCACGCGCGGCGGCGATCGACGAGGTAGATCCGCGATCCGCCGATCCCCTCGAGCGCGGGCGCGCCACCGAAGACGAGGTCGCCCGCGACCTCCACCGCGCCTCGGCGCACCGCCTCGCGCAGCGCGTGCTCTGCGTCCGCGACGTACCACGCCATCGACGCGATCGAGGGCCCGTGATCGCGCGCGAACGACGCCGCGAACGAGCGCGGATCGCGGCTCACGACGAAGCGCACGCCGTGCTGCGACCAGAGCTCGACGTCGCGCGACGCGTGGCGCCGTGTCCGCGAGAACCCGAGCGCGCGGAACACGTCACCGAGCGCATCGAGCTGCGCCTCGGTGGGCGCGCCGTACTCCAGGCACGCGATGCCTTCGAGGCCCAGCGGGTTGCGTTCGTTCGCGCTCATCGGTCGTGTCCTCCGTTCCTCGCGGAGGTACGCCCGTGGCTCGTTCGAGTACACTGCACGGATTCGAACATCTCGTTCAAGAACGTCGAACGTCTCGCTGGAGTCGATCGACGGCCTGCGCGCCCTGGACGCGATCGATCGCGCGGGCAGCTTCACCGCCGCGGCGCGCGAGCTCGGCCGCGCGACGTCGGCCGTGAGCTACGCGATCGCCGCGCTCGAGCGCGATCTCGCGTTGCGCCTCTTCGATCGCACCGGACACAAGGCGGAGCTCACGGTCGCGGGGCGGCGCGTGCTCGAGGCGGGTCGTCGCGTGCTCGAGCGCACCGCCGAGATCGAGACCCTCGCGCGCACGCTGCGCGACGAGTGGGAGCCCACGCTCGGCATCGTCGTGGACGGTCTCCTCCCGCTGCCGCCGCTGCTCGGCGCGCTGCGGCGCTTCTCGCGCGAGGGGCTGCCCACGCACGTGCAGCTGCGCGTCGAGCACCTCGCGGGCGT
This sequence comes from Sandaracinus amylolyticus, assembly GCF_000737325.1. Lineage (NCBI taxonomy): Bacteria > Pseudomonadati > Myxococcota > Polyangiales > Sandaracinaceae > Sandaracinus > Sandaracinus amylolyticus. Next base: position 1,433,771 of record NZ_CP011125.1, on the reverse strand, counting down.
GCGCGAGCGCTTCCGCACGTCGTTGCCTGGGAGTGTGCGCGCCGACTTCATGATCGTGCTCGACTTCGTCGGCGACGAGCGCTTGGTCGCGCGCCCGCTCGCGCCCGTCGTGCTGCGGCTCTGCGCGCACCGCGATCACCCGCTGGTCGCCGGGCGCAAGCGGCGCGCGCGGGTCGATCGCGCCGAGCTCGCACAGCACGTCGAGATCGTCGTCGAGGACTCGCGACGCGATGCGCCGCCGGGCCCGGGACGTCTGTCGCTCGGCTCGCCGCACGTCGTGCGGCTCTCGGACTTCCACAGCAAGCGTCTCGCGCTGCTCGCGGGCGTCGGCTTCGGATGGATGCCGCTCCACCTCGTGCAGCAGGATCTCGCACGCAAGCGCCTCGTGCCGCTCGGGTTCGTCGAGGGCGACGAGCACGTGTTCGTCCCGCACCTCGCGTGGCGCCGCACGGTGCCGCTCGGGCGAGCAGCGCAGCGCTTCCTCGCGCTCCTCGAGGACGCGATGGGCGCGAAGCGCTGAGCGTCGCATCGCGCCTCGCCGAGCGCGTCGCCGTCCCACTCGAGCTCAGCGGCGGCCGCGCGGGCCGCGCATCGTGAACTCGGGCGGATCGCTCGCCGGGAACGACTCGAGCCCGGCCTCGTCGACGGGATCCGACGCGATGTCGTCCTCGCGGTTCTCACTGCTCGCCCCCGCGCGCTCGGGCTCGTGGCGCAGTCCGAGAACCGGCGTGTGCATCGGGCCCGCGGCCTCGAGCACGCGACGCGCCCAGCGTGCGTGCTCGTCGTCGGGCGCGATCACGTCGACGATCAGGTCGTCCTCGGTGACCTCGTCGGCGAGCGCGAGCGCCTGATCGGGCGCGACGCCGACCTCGATCAGCGCGCGGCGGACGTCGTCGGCGTCCTTCAGCTCGTGCGGGCGACGCACGTGGATGTGCTCGTCGGCGAACCCCGCCGCGTGCAGATCGCGAACGGCGTGATCGGCGTCGTGGCGCGTGCGGAAGATGGCTGCGACCTGCTGCGGCATGGGACCTCCTCACATCGGATCGTCGTCGTCGATGCGCCCGTCGCTGTCGATCAGCAGCGCGTCGTCGGCGCCACCGCCGAGGTCCTCCGCGCCGGTGCTCGTGGTCTCGGGCGCGCGCTGATCGGTGTCGGGCATGCACGCCGAGGCGAGCAGCATCGTGAGCACGATCAGGAGGCGCGCGCGCATGACCGCGCTCCGGTGCATGGAAGATGCCCGGAGCTCACGAGAGGCACGACGCGACGGCCGCGTGCTCCGGGTGCGCGGGCTGCTCGCTCACCCGTAGAGCAACGCGCGCAGATCACCGCGCGTGACGATGCCGACGAGCACGCCGTCGCGCATCACCGGCAGTCGCCCGATGCGGTGCTGCGCCATCCGATCGAGCGCTTCCTCGACCGATGCGCACGCGTCGACGGTGCGCACCGGCGCGGACATGCAGCTGCCCGCGGCGAGGTGGAGGCGCCCTTCGCGCTCGGCGCGCTCCACGTCGTCGCTCGACACGATGCCGACCAGCGCGCCAGCGTTCACGACCGGGACGCCCGACACGCGCCACGACGGGAGCTCGTCGCGCAGCCGCGCGAGCGGATGATCGGGCGTGATCGTCCGCACCGGGCTGCGCATCACGTCGGTCACGCGCAGAGGGCGCGGCGCATGGCGCGCGATCGCCTCGCGGAGCGCGTGAACCAGCGCGTCGCCCGTGGTGTCGCGGATCGAGAGCGAGGCCGCGGTCGGGTGCCCACCTCCGCCCATCGCGCCGAGCAGCGACGCCACGTCGATCGTGCCCTCGCGCGCTCGCGCGACGACGTTCGCGCGCCCTCGACGCGGCACCGTCGCGACCAGGAAGAGCGCGTGCGGGAGCTCGAGCCGGAAGAGCTCCGACGCGACCTCGTCGAGGCCTTCGCACGGCGCGTCGAGCTCGACCGCGGCGATCGCGACCCGGAGCCCCGACGCGCGCGTGGTCTCGAGCGCGTCGAGCGCGGACGCGAGCGCCACGCGCTGCGCCTCGGTGAACGGCACCGATAGGAAGCGGCTCATCACGCGCATGCTGGCGCCGCGCGAGAGGAGGTGCGCGAGCGCCTCGGCGTCGCGCGACGTGGTGCTCGCGTACTGCAGCGAGCCGGTGTCGGCGTGGATGCCGAGCGCGAAGAGCGTCGCCTCGACCTCGTCGATCTCGATGCCGCGCGCGCGCATCGCCTCGATCAACAGCGTCGTCGCGGAGCCCACCGGCTCGACGCGCAGCACGTCGGCGCGCACGTCGTCGTCGGACGCCGGGTGATGATCCCAGACGTGCACCTCGAGCTCGCGTTGCTCGGCCCGCGCGAGCAGCGCGGGGATCGCGCGCAGCCGCGAGGTGCGTCGCACGTCGACGATGATCAGGCGGGTGATCGCCGAGGCGTCGACGTCGGAGGGCGCGAGCCAGGGGAAGCGATCGCGATGCAGCGCCGCGAACTCGCGCACCCCGCGCGCGAGCCCGCTCGTCATCACCACCGTCGCGCCTGCGTAGAGCTTGCGCGCCGCCATCGCCGCCGCGAACGCGTCGAAGTCCGCCGAAGCGTGGGTGACGACGAGATCCACGCCCATCAACTAAGCACGACGAGGAGAGCCGGATCTCTGCGCACTCCTGCTTTCGTGAGAGGTGCGGCGAATTTTCGCGAGACGCGCGGCACGCCTATGCTGAGAGGCCGTGGCATCGAAGACCGAGAAGCGCGTGCTCGAGATCGCAGGCCGCGAGGTCGCGATCTCGAATCCGTCGAAGGTCTATTTTCCCGACGCGAAAATCACGAAGCTCGACGTCGTCGAGTACTACGTCGCGGTCGCGGAGGGCGCGCTGCGCGGCGCCGCGGGGCGGCCCAACGTGCTGGTGCGCTACGTCGACGGGATCGGCGGCGAGGTGTTCTGGCAGAAGCGCGCGCCGACCTCGCGGCCCGAGTGGATCGAGACGGTCGAGCTCAGCTTTCCCTCGGGTCGGACCGCGGAAGAGGTCGTGCCGCGCGATGCCGCCGCGCTCGCGTGGATGGTGAACCTCGGGTGCATCGAGCTGCACCCGCACCCCGTGCGCGCCGAGGACCTCGAGCATCCCGACGAGCTGCGCGTCGATCTCGATCCGGTGCCGGGCGTGCCGTGGTCGCAGCTGCGCGAGACCGCGCGGGTCGTGAAGGCGACGCTCGACGATCTCGGGCTCGTGGGCTGGCCGAAGACGTCGGGCTCGCGCGGCATCCACGTGAACGTGCGGCTGCATCCGCGCTGGACGTTCTCGCAGGTGCGTCGCTGCGCGCTCGCGCTCGCGCGCGAGGTGGAGCGTCGCGCGCCGACGATCGCGACGAGCAAGTGGTGGAAGGAAGAGCGCCACGGCGTCTTCCTCGACTACAACCAGAACGCGAAGGATCGCACCGTCGCGAGCGCGTACTCGGTGCGGCCGAAGCCCGACGCGCGCGTGTCGGCGCCGGTGACGTGGGACGAGCTCGACGACTGCGATCCTGCGGACTTCACGCTGCGCACGATGCCCGCGCGGTTCGCGCGCATCGGTGACCCGCACGCGAAGATCGACGAGACGCGGTGCACGCTCGACGCGCTGCTCGAGCTCTCGGCGAAGCAGGAAGCCGAAGGACAAGGCGACGCGCCGTGGCCGCCGCACTACGCGAAGCAGCCGGGCGAGCCGCCGCGCGTGCAGCCCTCGCGCGCGAAGTCCGGCAGCAAGCGCGCCGCGAAGAGCGCGAGCGAGGGCGCGACCGGCACCGGGCGTCGTCAGTCCACGAAGCCGCTGATCGAGATCGCGCGCGCCGCGAAGAAGGACGAGGCGCTCGCCGCGCTCGAGCGCTGGAAGGCGAAGCACCCCGAGGCCGCGTCGCACCTCGCGCCCGCCGACGTCCTCGTCGACGCGATGCGCGGCAAGAACACGACGTGGACGCGCATCCGCGTGAACCTCGAGCACGTGCCCGAGGCGCTTCGTCCCGCGCAGGAAGCGCTCGAGGTCGACTACGATCCGTGGGCCGCGCACGGCGGCGCCGACGCGATGCGCGCGCACATGCGCGACGTCTCTCGCGCGCGCAGCGCGAACCGCAAGAAGAAGAGCGAGAGCTGATGGCCACCGGACGTGCCCCGCGCTCGAAGCGCACCTCGGTCGAGGCGCCGCCGCCGCCCGACGGGCTCCCGATCGCGCCGCCGATCGAGCCGATGCTCGCGAAGCTCGGCGACGCGCTGCCGCCCGAGGGCGCGGGCTGGATCTACGAGCCGAAGTGGGACGGCTTCCGCGCGATCGTGTTCCGCGACGGCGAGCGCATCTACATCCAGAGCCGCGATCTGCGCCCGCTCGATCGCTACTTCCCGGAGCTGAGCGAGCCGCTCCGGGCGCACCTGCCGGAGCGCTGCGTCGTCGACGGCGAGATCGTGATCGCGAGCGCGTCCGGGCTCGACTTCGATCGGCTGCAGCTGCGCCTCCATCCCGCGGCGTCGCGCGTCGCCAAGCTCGCGGCGGAGACGCCTGCGTCGTTCGTCGCGTTCGATCTGCTGTGGGAAGGAGATCGCGATCTGCGCGATCGACCGACGTCGGAGCGGCGCGCCGCGCTCGAGCGCGCGCTCGCGAAGGCGAAGGCGCCGATCCACCTCACGCCCGCGACCCGTGATCGCGCGCTCGCGGACGAGTGGTTCCACCGCTTCGAGGGCGCGGGGCTCGACGGAGTGATCGCGAAGCCCGAGACGGCGAAGTACGAGCCCGGCAAGCGCGCGATGCTGAAGATCAAGCACGCGCGCACCGCCGACTGCGTCGTCGCCGGCTTCCGCTGGCACAAGCAGGGCGAGAACGAGCTCGTGGGCTCGCTGCTGCTCGGGCTCTACGACGAGAAGGGCGAGCTCCACCACGTCGGCGTGACGTCGTCGTTCACGATGGCGAAGCGGCGCGAGCTCGCGAAGGAGCTCGAGCCGCTGCGGAAGGGCGCGCTGGAGGCCCATCCGTGGCGTGAATGGGCCAGCGCGATGTCATCCACCCAGCGAATGCCCGGCGGACAGAGCCGGTGGAGCGCAGGCAAGGACCTCTCGTGGGAGCCGCTGCGGATCGAGCGCGTCTGCGAGGTGAAGTACGACCACCTCCAGGGCTCGCGGTTCCGTCACGCGACGACGTTCGTGCGATGGCGCGAGGACAAGCGTCCCGAGGGCTGCCGCTACGATCAGCTCGAGGTGACGCCGCCCTACGAGCTGCAGCGCATCTTCGGCTGAGCCCGGTGCAAGATGCCCCGGCGCCCCACGCGGACTGCGCGCGTGGTGCTCACGATGCCCCGCGAGCGGCCCGCGATCGCGTGTGCGCGCGCAGGGCACCGCGGTTGCACAGGTCACCGCCTCGATGCCGTGGCCCCACACGATGCGCGCGATCGTCATCGCTGCGCTGCTCGCGAGCGGATGCGCGCACACCGCGGGCGCGGTGGCGGGCGAAGTCGCCGAGGAGATGCCCGAGCCGCTGATCGAGTCGACGCTCGACGAGCTCGGCGACGAGGACACGCGCCGTGCGTTCGTCGAGATCCTGTCGATGCCGGAGGTGCAGGACGCGACCGCCGGGCTCATCGGCAACGTGACCGACGGCACGCTCGACGCGCTCTCCGACGAAGAGCGCGCCGCGCGGATCGCCGAGATGTCGAGCCGGTTCGTCGCGAGCGTGTCCGACGCGCTCGCGGACTCGCTCGAGCGCGACATCGGCCCGGCGGTCGCGCAGACGATGTCGCGCGCGCTGAGCGCCAGCCTGCGCCGCATCCTCGACGAGGAGAGCACGCAGGCGATCGCGGCGGCGGTCGCGCGGGTCGCGCAGGAGAGCGCGGTCGCGCTCGCCGTCGCGATGCGCGACGAGCTCGGCCCTGCGATGCGCGCCGCGCTCGCCGAGGCGCTCCAAGATCCCCAGACGCAGGCCGCGATCGCGGTCACGACGCGCACGCTCTCGCGCGAGATGGTGCTCGGCGTCCAGGACGCGTTCGAGCAGATCGAGCGCGAGAACCCGCAGACCGACACCGTCCTGACGCGACTTCAGGACGCGGCCGACGAGGGCACGAACACGCTGCAGATCGTGCTCGTGCTGGCGGTGCTCGCGCTGCTCGCGCTCGTCGCGTGGCAGGTCCACACGAGCGCGCGCGCCCGCGCCCAGGAAGCGCAGGCACAGCGCCGCGAAGCCGCGATCGTCGCGCTCACGGAGGCGCTACGCAACGCGCAGTCGCGCCCGGAGAGCGCCGAGCTGCTCGAGAGCCTCGAGCGCGCGTTCGGTCGCCGGCGCGGCCGCGAGTTCCTGCGCGAGCTCCTCGAGCGCACTCGGCGCGGGCCGGGCGGCGGTGGCCCCGGCGGGCCGCTCGAGCCCGCAGGGACGTGATCGTCACCGCGCGAAGTCGGCGACCCACGTCTCGCTGCGCGCCCACAGCTCGCGCGCGAGCGCGGCGTCGTTCGAGCGCGCGCTCGGCTCCTTCTCGCGACAGGCGTCGTAGTAGCGGCCCGTGTGCGACGCGCACTCGGGCGACGTCGCGCAGTGGAGCGAGGTCTCCGCGCCCTCGTCCGTCGAGCGCATGAAGCGCGTGATCAGCGGACGGATCGGCCACGGCACGGAGCGCCACACGTCGGACGCGATCACGCCGGGGTGCAGCGCGTAGGTGTGCACGCGGCCCTCGCCGAGCCGACGTGCGAGCTCCTTCGCGAAGAGCACGTTGCATAGCTTGCTCACCTGGTACTCGGGCAGCCCGGTGACCGTCGCCGCGGGGCGACGCAGCGCGTCCCAGTCGATGCCCTTCGCGCGGTAGTGCCCGACGCTCGACACCACGACGATGCGCGCGGGCGCGCGACGCACCGACGCGCGCTCGATCAGCGGGAGCAGCGCGGTGCTGAGCAGGAAGTGGCCGAGGTGGTTCACGCCGAACGTCAGCTCGAAGCCCTGCGCGGTGAGACCGCGTTGGCCGGCGAGCCCCGCGTTGTCGACGAGCACGTCGATCGGCTCGTCGCGCGTGCGCAGCACGTCGGCGCAGCGACGCACCGACGCGAGATCCGCGAGCTCGAGCGCGACGAAGTCGGCGCGTCCGCCCGCGCGCGTGATCTCGTCGATCACGGGGCGTGTCTTGTCCTCGGAGCGCGATGCGATCGTCACCGCGGCGCCCCGCTTCGCGAGCTCGATCGCAGTCGCGCGGCCGATGCCGGTGTTCGCGCCCGTGATCACCGCACGCATGCCTTCGAGATCTCGCGTCATCGTCGTCCTCCTCGCGCGGCGCGACTCTCGCGCGGAGCGAGCGGATCCGCAAACGCGGGCGCACACCGAAGGGGTGCATCGCACAGCACGCGAGCTGGGTATGCTGCAGCCGTGACGGCGCTCCGCGATCGCCTGCTCGACGTCACCGCTGCGCTCGCGGGCGCGGCGTCGATCGACGACATCACGCGCCTCGTGCTGCTGCACGCGCGGTACGCGGTCGCCGCGGACGCGGCGGTGATGTGGCTCGTCGAAGGCGCGCAGCTGCGCGTCGTCGCCCAGGACGCCGCGCGCGAGGACGTCGTCGCTCCCTTCGCGACGATGCGCATCGACGCGGAGCTCCCGCTCGCGGATGCGATGCGTCGGCGCGAGCCGGTGCTGATCGTGTCGCGCGCCGAGCTGGCCGCGCGTTATCCCGACGCGGAGCGGCTGCTCTCGACGCGGCGCGACGTCGGACCGTTCGCGGCGGCGTGCGTGCCGCTCGTCACCGACGGCGACGCGCTCGGCGCGTTCGTGCTCTCGTTCCGCAGAGAGCACGTGATCGACGAGGACGAGCGCGCGTTCTTGATCCTGCTGTCACGCCACTGCGCGCTCGCGCTGTGCCGCGCGACGTCGTTCGAAGCCGAGAAGCGCGCGCGTCAGAGCGCGCTGCAGACGTACGAGCTCGCCGCCGAGCTCGCGGCGGCGCTGGCGCGCGAGGACGTCGCGCGGACGATCGTGCGGCACGCGACGGCGTCGCTCGGCGCGACGCGGAGCGCGGTGTGGATCGCGGAGCCGCTCGACGGCGAGATCCTTCGCTGCATCGACGTGCACTACCCCGGCGTCGCGTTCGACGAGTACCAGCGGGTGCGCCTCGATCGCGATCTCCCGGTCTGCGAGGTCGCGCGAAGCGGGTGGCCGGTCGTGATCGCGCAGCGCGAGGAGTACGTCGCGCGGTATCCCGCTCTCGCGGCGAGCGTGGGGCGCGACACCGAGGCGCTCGTCGCGATGCCGCTGCGCGCGGGAGAGCGCGTGATCGGCGCGTACATCGCGACCTTCACCGAGCCCGGCCGGCTCACCCACGACGCGCTCGCGTCGTTCGGCGCGCTCGCGCATCACTCGTCGCTCGCGATGGAGCGCGTGATCCTCCTCGACGAGCAGCGCATCGAGCGCGCGCGCGCCGAGCACGCGAACCGCCTCAAGGACGAGTTCCTCGCGACGATCTCGCACGAGCTGCGCACGCCGCTGAACGCGATCAAGGGCTGGGTGCGCCTGCTGCGCGCCGGGACGCTGCCCGAGGAGAAGCACGCGCACGCGCTCGACGTCATCGAGCGCAACACCGACGCGCAGACGCGGCTCATCTCGGATCTGCTCGACGTCGGCCGCATCCTCTCGGGGAAGCTGCGGATGAGCACCGCCCCCGTCGACCTCGCGCGCATCGCCGCGCTCGCGCTCGACTCGGTGCGCCCGCTCGCGGAGCAACGATCGGTCGACGTCGTGACCGCGCTCGACGACGCGGGCGCGGTGCGCGGCGACGCCGAGCGACTGCAGCAGGTGGTCACGAACCTGCTCACGAACGCGATCAAGTTCTCTCCGGCCGGAGGGCGCGTGTGGCTCGCGGTGCAGCGCGAGAGCGAGGGCATGCTCTCGCTCTCGGTGTCGGATCGCGGCGAGGGGATCTCCGCGGAGTTCCTGCCCTACGTGTTCGAGCGCTTCCGGCAGGCCGACGGGAGCTTCGCGCGGCGACACGGCGGGCTCGGCCTGGGGCTCGCGATCGCGCGCAGCATCGTCGAGCAGCACGGCGGGACGATCGACGCGCGCAGCGAAGGGCTCGGACGCGGCAGCACGTTCACCGTGCGCCTCCCGATCGCATCGACGCGCACCGCCGCGACGCGGCGCAAGGCGAGCGGCAAGACCGCGGCGGTGCTGGGACCGCGCGTCGATCTGAGCGGCGTGAGAGTGCTGGTCGTCGAGGACGAGCCGGACGCGCGCGAGCTCGTCGTCTCGCTGCTCGAGGATCACGGCGCGATCGCGCGCGGCTGCGGCAACGCGCGCGCCGCGATGGAGGCGTTCGTCGAGGACACGTTCGACGTGCTGGTGTCGGACGTCGGGCTGCCCGGCGAGGACGGGCACTCGATGGTGCGGCGCATCCGCTCGCAGCAGCGCGCCGCCTCGCGCGCACGGACGCCCGCGATCGCGCTCACGGCGTACGCGCGCGACGAGGATCGCGTGCGCTCGCTCGAGTCGGGGTTCGATCGCCACCTCGTGAAGCCGATCGCGCCCGAGACCCTGCTCGCGACGGTCGCCGAGCTGGTCGCGAAGCGCTGACTCGCGCGCGGCGGCGTCAGAGGCCGGTCGGATAGGTCTCCGGCGCGTCCTCCTCGTCCCATCCCGCGATGCGATCGAGCGGCTCGAGCGCGCGCGTCTCGTCGAGGTGGAGCACGACGTCGAACTGATCGGCGAGGCGCGCGCCGAAGTAGTGGCTGCGCCGTTCGCTCTCGGGCCGATAGATCACGCCGATCGCGCGCTCGAGCCGCTGCGGGCGCAGGGCCTGCGTGAGCTCTCCACCACCGCGCAGAACGAGCAGCGCGCGGCCGACTCCGTCGCCCAGCGCGGAGGACAGCAGCGCCTCGTAGCTGCCCTCGAGGCCCGGCCGGACGCGCTTGCGCTCGACCTCGCCGCCCCAGTCGCTGGCCGCCGACACGGTGCCGTGGTGCGTCGTCTGGCCGATCAAGAGCGCGCGATCTCCGTAGCGCTCGCGCGCGAGCTGACCGAGGTTGAGCTCGCCGGTCCAGCCCATGTGCGTCGCGCGCGCGTCGCCGAGGTGCGAGTTGTGCGCCCACACGACGATGCGCGCCTCGCGCCCGCGCCGTCGCGAGAGGTGCTCGAGGAGCGCGTCGAGGGTCTCGCCCATGTGCCGATCGCGCAGGTTCCACGACGAGATCGCGCCGCGGTACATCGAGCGGTAGTAGGCCTCGGCGTTGCGCGCGAGGCGCGCGTTCTGCTCGGCGAAGAAGCGATCGTCGGCCGCGAACGGGCCGACGCGCGCGCCGGTCGTCGCGCGCGCCTGCAGCTCTCGCAGCTGCTCGACGACCTCGGCCTCGCACGTGTCGGCGCCGCGCACGCCGGTCGCGTACCCGTAGCGCTGCGGGTCGTCGCCGAACGCGTCGAAGCACGCATAACGATCGCGGGCGCGCGCTGCTGCGTCGCGATCGACGCGATCGAGATAGCGCACCACCGCGTCCATCGAGCGGTGGAGGCTGTAGAGGTCGAGCCCGTAGAAGCCGACGCGATCCTCGGGTCGCAGCGCGTCGTCGTGGGCGCGCAGCCAGGAAACGAAGTCGCGCATCACGAGGTTGCGCCACATCCAGCGAGGAAATCGCTCGAAGTCTCCGAGCGCCGCTTCGGCGTCGGCGTCCTCCTCCTCACCGCGCACGAACCGGTGGACGCGCCACGCGTCGGGCCAGTCCGCTTCCGCGGCGACGTCGGTGAAGCCGTGCTCTTCGATCAGCCACTTCGTGAGCCGGACGCGCTCCGCGTAGTGCTCGTGCGTGCCGTGCGTCGACTCGCCGATCAGCACGACGCGCGCGGTGCGCACCAGCGGCGCGAGCGGCGCGAAGTCTGCCGTCTCGCCGCGCCACGGATGCGCGTGGCGCGCGATCAACGTCGCGAGCGGATCGGACGACGTCACGCGTGCGGCCTGCGGCTTCTGCCGCGGCGGAGCGGCCTGCGCGAGCAGCGTGCGAACCTCGTCGTCCTCGGTCGCCCCGAAGTCGTCGTACCACTCGCCCACCGCGCGGAACCAGTACGGCGCCATCACGCACACGACGTCGTCGGCGATCTCGCGCATCGCGCGCAGCGCCTCTTGCGACCCGACCGGCACGGCCACGGTGATGCTCGCCGGGCCGCGCATGCGCAGCGCCGTCACCGCGGCACGCATGGTCGCGCCGGTCGCGAGGCCATCGTCGACGACGATCGCGTGTCGGCCCGTGACCGAGACAGGCGGGCGATCGCCGCGGTACTCGCGCTCGCGCCGCTCGAGCTCGTGGCGCTCGCGCTCGGTGACCTCGGCGAGGTCCTCGTCGCGCACGCCCGCGAGAAGCAGCACGTCGTCGTTCAGGACGCGCACACCGCCGGACGCGATCGCGCCCATCGCGAGCTCCTCGTGCCCGGGCACGCCGAGCTTCCGCACGACGAGCACGTCGAGCGGCGCGCCGAGCGCCCGTGCGACGTCGAACCCGACCGGCACGCCGCCGCGCGGAAGCGCGAGCACCACGCGCTCGCCGGACACCGAACGGTCGATCAGCGCCGCGAGGCGACGCCCCGCGTCGCGGCGATCCACGAAGCGCTGCCCAGGGCTCGTCGTCTGCGTCGCCATGACGTTCCTCCGGCTCCTGCGTGCGTGCCGCGGAGCGCCGTTACGATCCCGGGCTGGACATTCGATCCGCGTGCCAGGGCGGGCGAGGCGTCGAGTCGCAGCGAGGCAGAGCGGCTCGAACGGCGCGCGACGCGATGGGCCTCGCTGGAGTCGTTTCGGGACGTACACCGGCGCCACGTGGAAAAAGATCCTGCCGCCTCTTGTGACCTTCTGGGTGGCGCCTAGGAGGAGGGCAGTCGGCGGCGCGCGCGGAACGTCGCTCCCTCGGACCGCGCGCGCCGCCGACACCCACTGCGCTCGAGCCGCGTGCTGGGCTTGTGCCCATGCCGCCCAAGGCTGGCGCTCTCGTCGCCCCGAGGTTGGCGCTCACGTCCCCGAGGCTGGCGCGCTGCTCGCTCCGTCTCGCCGCAGCTCTCCGAGGAGGGCCAGGAATGCCCCTCCTGCCGGGAGTCGCAGTGTGCGTCACGCGTTCTTGTTCCTCGCGCTCGTGCTCGCGATCCCGGGCGCGCTCGCGTACCTCGTGCGCCGCGATCTGCGCGCGTCGATCCGCTTCGCGGCGCTGCTCTCGCTGCCGTTCGCGCTGACCGAGCCGCTCTTCTATCCGGAGTACTGGCGGCCCGCGTTCCTCTTCGACCTCGCCGACCGCATCGGGTTCGGCATCGAGGACGTGCTCTTCGTGACCGCGCTCGCGGCCGCGTCGGTCGCGTCGTACCCGGTGGTCGCGCGCGCGACGCCGGCACCGATCGGCGAGCTCTCTCGGAGCGCTACCGCCGTGCTCCGGCGCCTGCTCGTCCCCGGCGCCGTCGCCGTCGTGGTGACGAGCGCGCTCGTGATCGCGGGCGTGCCGGCGATCTATGCAGCGTTGATCGCGATGGTCGCCGCGGGCGCGAGCGTCTGGCTCGCTCGTCCCGACCTCATCGTGCCCTCGATCGCAGGCGCACTGATCACGATGGTCGTGTATCAGAGTGCCTGTCTGGCTCTCGCGATCGTCGATCCACACGTTTTCCACAGCGTGTGGAGAACTCGAGAGCTGAGCGCAGTCTTCGTGCTCGGAGTCCCTCTCGAAGAGCTGCTCTACGGCGCAGCGTCCGGGCTCTCGGCGTCCGCGATCGTGCCTTTTGCGCGCGGCGATCGACTCGTTCGTGCGGCGTCGGAACCGGGCACGCAGCGTGCTGCCCACGCCGGCTCACGATGAAGAAACCCGACTCGATCCCGAACGCAGAGGGCAAGCTCGGAGTGCTGCTGCCCGGCATGGGCGCGGTCGCGACCACCTTCGTCGCGGGCACGATGCTCGCGCGGCGCGGGCTCGCAGCGCCGATCGGATCGCTCACGCAGATGGGGACGATCCGGCTCGGGAAACGCACCGATCATCGGGTGCCGACGCTGCAGGAATTCCTGCCGCTCGCGCAGCTCGGCGATCTCGAGTTCGGTGGCTGGGACATCTTCCCGGAGAACGCGCTCGAGACCGCCGAGCACGCGGCCGTGCTCTCGCGCGAGCACCTCGACGCCGTCAAGGACGAGCTCGCGCGCGTCGTGCCGATGCCGGGCGCGTTCGACCCGCGCCACGTGAAGCGCCTGCAGGGAACGCACGTGAAGAAGGCGCGTCACAAGGCGGAGCTCGTCGAGCAGATCCGCCAGGACGTGCGCGAATTCCGCGCTCGCACCGGCGTCTCGCGGTGTGTCGCGATCTGGTGTGGATCGACCGAGGTCCTGCCGACGATCAACGGCGCTCATCAGACGATCGACGGATTCGAGCGCGCGCTGCTCGAGGACGACGCGGCGATCCCCGCGTCGCAGCTCTACGCGTGGGCGCTGATCAAAGAGCGCGTGCCGATCGCGAACGGCGCGCCCAACGCGATGGTCGATTTTCCTGCGGCGGTCGCGCTCGCGCGAGAGTGCGGTGTGCCGATCGCGGGCAAGGACTTCAAGACCGGGCAGACGCTGATGAAGACGATCGTCGCGCCCGGGCTGAAGGCGCGCATGCTCGGCATCCGCGGCTGGTTCTCGACGAACATCCTCGGCAATCGCGACGGCGAGGTGCTCGACGATCCCGACTCGTTCCGCTGCAAGGAAGCGACGAAGCTCGGCGTGCTCGAGGGCGTGCTGGAGCCCGAGCGTCACAAAGCGCTCTACGGCGACCTCTATCACAAGGTCCGAATCGAGTACTACCCGCCGCGAGGCGACGCGAAAGAAGGCTGGGACAACATCGATCTGTTCGGATGGCTCGGATATCCGATGCAGATGAAGGTCGATTTCCTGTGTCGTGACTCGATCCTCGCCGCGCCGCTGGTGCTCGATCTCGCGCTGTTCCTCGATCTCGCGCAGCGCGCTGGGCTCTCCGGAATCCAGGAGTGGCTCGGCTTCTACTTCAAGAGCCCGATGGCTGCGCCGGGCCTGAAGCCCGAGCACGACCTCTTCATCCAGCTGAAGAAGCTGAAGAACACGCTTCGCTGGCTCCGCGGTGAAGAGGTGATCTCGCACCTCGGTCACGAGTACTACGACTGACTCCGCACGTGGCGCGGTGCGCCCGAAACGGGCGCGCGTTGTGGAGGCGAAATGTCACACGCGTGGCGAGCAGGCGGCGAGAGCGGATGTCGAGAACCGGCTAAGTAGAACGATCGCTGTCGCATCGCGCACCCACGGAGTGGCATCACTGTCGCAAACAACACTGGACCTTCCGGAGCGCAGCAGTCCGCGACCCGGCGCATCTCAACGAGCCACTCTGGCTCCCTCACCCTACGGCGGTGTTCGCGATGGGAGAGAACGTCCTCATCACCGGTGGCGCGGGATTCATCGGATCCCACGTCGCCGACGCGCTCCTCGCGAAAGGTCACCGCGTCCGTGTGCTCGACTGCCTCCACCCGCAGGTCCACGGACCTTCCCAGAAGCGGCCGGAGTATCTCTCGCGCGACGTCGAGCTGATCATCGGTGACGTCCGCGATCGCGCCGCGGTCGAGAAGGCCTGTCGCGGAATCGACGTCGTCTATCACTTCGCGGCGCTGGTCGGCGTCGGCCAGAGCATGTATCGAATCGAGGACTACACCTCGGTGAACAACGTCGGGACTTCGGTCCTGATGGAGGTGCTCGCGCAGCGACCTCCTCGGCGCGTGATCGTCGCGTCGAGCATGAGCATCTACGGCGAGGGTCTCTACGAGCGTGTCGACGGATCGATCGTGCCCGGCCAGTCGCGCTCCCTCGCGCAGCTCGAGCGGCGGGACTGGGAGCTCCGCGACGCGCGCGGGAACGTCCTCGTCCCGGTGGCGACCCACGAGGACAAGATTCCTGCGCTCGAGTCGGTCTACGCCCTCTCGAAGTACGACCAGGAGCGAATGAGCCTGATCATCGGGAGGGCCTACGGCATTCCGACGGTCGCGCTCCGCTTCTTCAACGTCTATGGGCCGCGACAGGCGCTCTCGAATCCGTACACGGGCGTGCTCGCGATCTTCTCGTCGCGCCTCTTGAACGACAAGGCGCCGATGATCTTCGAAGATGGAAAGCAGCGCCGCGACTTCGTCAGCGTGCACGACGTCGCACAGGCGTGTGTGCTCGCGATGGAGCGCGAGCAGGCGGTGGACTCCGCGATCAACGTCGGCTCGGGCAACGCGTACACCGTGTCGGAGATCGCGGCGCGCGTCGCCGACGCGGTGGGCAAACGCGTCGACCCCGAGATCACCGGTCAGTACCGCAAGGGCGACATCCGCCACTGCGTCGCGGACATCGCGCTCGCGCGCAAGACGCTCGGATACGAGCCGCGCGTGAGCCTCGAAGCGGGGCTGCGCGAGCTCGCGGGATGGCTCGAGGGAAAGAGCGCGAAGGACGCGGTCCTCGAGGCGAAGGCGGAGCTCTCGGCGCGGGGGCTGACGCTGTGACCGCGAAGAACGGAAACGGGAACGGGAAGTCGCACGGCAACGGGCACGCATCGCGATCGAGCGTGCGTGTCGCGCGGTCGGCGGTGCCGGTGCCCGAGGGCGTGACGGTGATCACCGGAGGCGCCGGGTTCATCGGTGCGAACCTCGCGAACGCGATCGCGGGCGCGGGCGGCGAGGTGGTGCTCTTCGACAACCTCGCGCGCGGCAACGTGCAGCTCAACGCGCAGTGGCTGCGCGAGCAGCACGGACGGCGGGTGTCGCTGGTCGTCGGCGACGTGCGGGACGCGAGCGCCGTACGCCGCGTGATCGCGCGCGCCGATCGTGTGTTCCACTTCGCGGCGCAGGTCGCGGTCACGACGAGCCTCCTCGATCCGATCGCGGACTTCGACGTGAACGCGCGCGGCACGCTGAACGTGCTCGAGGCAGTGCGCGCGCGGGGCAAGGAGATTCCGGTCCTCTTCACGTCGACGAACAAGGTCTACGGCTCGCTCTCCGACGTGCCGCTCGAGCTGCGTGGCAGTCGCTGGATGCCGGTCGACACCGCGCTCTCCTCGACCGGCATCGGCGAGGCGCGCGCGCTCGACTTCCACTCTCCGTATGGCTGCAGCAAGGGCGCCGCGGACCAGATGGTGCTCGACTGGTCGCGCAGCTACGGACTGCCGAGCGTCGTGTTCCGGATGAGCTGCATCTACGGGCCGCGGCAGTTCGGCACCGAAGATCAGGGCTGGGTCGCCCACTTCCTGATCCGCGCGCTGCGCGGCGAGCCGATCGTCCTCTACGGCGACGGCATGCAGGTGCGTGACGTCCTGTTCGTCGACGATCTCGTGAATGCGATGCTCGGCGCGCTCGATCAGCTGGAGCTGGTGCGCGGACAAGCGTTCAACGTGGGCGGCGGGCCCGAGAACACCATCAGCCTGGTCGAGCTGCTCGAGCTGGTGCGCGAGCTCGGCGGCAAGCGCCCCGACGTGAAGCACGCCCCCGTCCGCATCGGCGATCAGCGCTGGTACGTCAGCGATCCGCGCAAGCTCGCGGGTGCGATCGGGTGGCGCCCGCGGACCGACGTCCGACAGGGCGTCGAGCGGCTGTTCGCGTGGCTGCGCGATCCCTCGCGCCGTCAGGCGGCGGTCCACCCCGCGATCGACGGAGTCGCAGAGTAGCGATCCGGCGTCGTTCTTCTCGAGGTTCCTCCCGAGACAGGCATCTTCGATTGCGAAGGTGCCTGTCTTCGAGTCTCTCTCGTCCGACATCCACGCCCGAGGCGTCGAATGAAAGTCGCGCTCGTCAATCCGCCCTGGAGCTTCGAAGGCAGCATCTATTTCGGGTGCCGATCACCGCACCTGCCGCTCGAGCTGGGGTACACGCGAGCGGTCCTCGAGGCCCGCGGGCACCAGGCTCTGCTGGTCGACGGACAGCTCGAGGGGCTCACGCTCGACGCGATGAAGGAGCGCGTCGCCGCGTTCGCGCCGGACGCGACGCTCGTCGTGACCGCGCCGAGCTATTTGTTCTGGCGCTGCGCGCCGCCCGAGCTCGCGATCCCGATGCGCACCGTGCGCGCGCTGCGCGAGGTCGGCGGACGGATGCTCGCCGCCGGTCCGCACTGCTCGACGACGCCTCGCGCGGCGCTGCGCAAGCTCGGCGTGGACGCGGTGATCCTCGGCGAGTGCGAGGAGATCGTGCCCGAGCTGGTCGAGAAGGATCGCGCGCAATGGGGCTCGATTGCGTCGATCGCCCATCGCGTGTCGGGCGACGTCGTCGTGCAGGGCGCGCCACACGCGAGCGACATGAAGTCGCTCCCCGCGCTCACGTGGGATCCCGCGCTCCTCGCGCGACACGCGCACCATCATCACCGCTTCGACCGCGAGCCCGAGAAGCCCGGCGGCGAGCTCGAGGCGTCGCGCGGGTGCCCGTACAAGTGCACGTTCTGCGCGAAGGAGAATTACCGCGACAAATATCGCAAGCGCCCGCTCGACGTGGTGCTCGCGGAGCTCGACGCCATGATCGAGCGCGGCGTCGAGTACGTCTATTTCGTCGACGAGATCTTCCTGCCCGACGAAGCGCTGCTGCGCGGGATCGCGGAGCGCGACGTCGCGTTCGGCGTGCAGCTCCGGGTCGACAACTGGAGCGAGCCGCAGCTCGACCTGCTCGGGATGGCGGGGTGCGTGTCGATCGAGGCCGGTATCGAGAGCATCACGCCCGAGGGGCGCTCGCTGCTGCAGAAGAAGTGCAAGCTCAGCACCGACGAGCTGAGCGCGCTGCTCGTGCACGCGAAGAAGAGCGTCGCGTTCGTGCAGGCCAATCTGCTCGACTCGCGCGCCGATCATGCGGACGACGTGCGCCGTTGGCGCGATCACCTTCGCAGCCACGGAGTCTGGGCGAACGATCCGGTGCCGCTCTTTCCGTATCCCGGTTCGCCCGAGTACGGCATTCGCTGGGGCGCGCCCGACGACGAAGCGTGGGAGCGCGCGGTCGATCACTACCTGAACGAGTTCGGCCGGATGAGCGAGATCCAGGACGCGCAGCCGCGCCGGATCGGCGAGCTCGAGCGGCCGGAGCTCGAGGGCGCATGAACACACGCCCGGAGCGCGTCCTGATGACGGCCGACGCGGTCGGCGGCGTGTGGACGTACGCGCTCGACCTCGCTCGTGCGCTCTCCGCCCGCGCCGTGCGCACCACGCTCGCGGTGATGGGCCCGCCGCCGACGAACGCGCAGCGCGCAGCTGCGGAGAGCATCGTCGATCTCCACGAGGGCGCGTTCGCTCTGGAGTGGGCGCCAGATCCGTGGGCCGACGTCGAGTCCGCGGGCCAGTGGCTGCTGGCGCTCGAGCGCGTGGTCGCGCCCGACGTGGTGCACGTCAATGGATTCTCCCACTGCGCGCTTCGCTTCGAAGCGCCGGTGTTGATGGTCGCGCACTCCTGTGTCTGCACGTGGTGGCGCGCGTGCAAGCGCGAGGCTGCACCGAGCGACTGGGATCGATACCGCGCGGCAGTGCGCGACGGCCTCGCCGGCGCGGACGCGATCGCGGCGCCCACGCGCGCGATGCTCGACGCGTTCCTCGCGGAGCACGATCCCGCGCGCGCGCATCAGCGGCGCGCGCGCGTGATCGCCAACGCGATCGATCCGACGCGCTACGCGCCCGCGGACGCGAAGGAGCCGCTCGTGCTCGCAGCAGGACGCTTGTGGGACGAGGCGAAGAACGTCGCGTCGCTCGATGCGATCGCGGGCGATCTCCCGTGGGACGTGGTGATCGCGGGGAGCGACGTCGGGCCGGACGGAGAGCGCGTGACGTTCCGCGGCGCGACGTCGCTCGGGGTGCTGACACCCGACGAGATCGCGTCGTGGATGTCGCGCGCCGCGATCTACGCCTTGCCCGCGCGATACGAGCCGTTCGGGCTCTCGGCGCTCGAGGCGGCGCTCTCGGGGTGCGCGCTGGTCCTCGGCGACGTGCCCTCGCTGCGCGAGATCTGGGGCGATGCCGCGCGATACGTCGATCCCGACGATCCCGTCGCGCTCCGCATCGCGATCGAGGGCCTGATCGACGCGCCGACGGTGCGCGCGGATCTCGCTCTCCGCGCGCGCCGTCGCGCGCTGGAGCTCGCCCGGCCCGACGTGATGGCCGACTCGTACCTCGACCTCTACTCCGCGCTGCTCACCCGGCGCGCTCGAAGGGCTGCCTCATGCGCATAGCGCTCTTCTGTCACTCACTCCTGTCCGACTGGAACCACGGCAATGCGCACTTCCTGCGCGGCCTCGTGACCGAGCTCGCGTCGCGCGGACACGACGTGAAGGTCTGGGAGCCACACGACGCGTGGAGCCTCGAGAACCTCGTCCGCGATCACGGCGAAGCGCCGCTCGCTGCGGTCGGAGAGGTCTATCCCGCGCTCGACTGCACTCGATACGATCTGCGGGGGCTCGATCTCGACGCCGCGGTCGGGAATGCCGACGTCGTCATCGTCCACGAGTGGAGCGATCACGAGCTGGTGCGACGGCTCGGCGAGGCGAAGGCGCGATTCGGATACACGCTGCTCTTCCACGACACCCACCATCGCTCGGTGACCGAGGTGGAGTCGATGGCGCGATACGATCTGCAGCACTACGACGCCGTGCTCGCGTTCGGCGCGGTGATTCGTGATCTGTATCTGCAGCACAAGTGGGCCAAGCGCGCGTTCGTCTTCCACGAGGCCGCGGATGCGCGGGTGTTCGTGCCGCGCCCCGAGATCGAAAAAGAGCTCGATCTCGTGTGGATCGGAAACTGGGGCGACGACGAGCGCGAAGAAGAGCTGCACGAGTTCCTGCTGGGCCCGGTGAAGCGCCTCGGACTGCGCGCCCGTGTGCACGGAGTGCGTTATCCCGAGCGCGCGCTCGCCGCGCTGCACGACGCAGGCGTGGAGTACGGCGGGTGGCTCCCGAACTACCGCGTGCCCGAGGCGTTCGCGAAGGCGCGGGTCACGGTGCACGTGCCGCGTCGCCCCTATGCCGAGCGGCTGAGGGGGATTCCGACGATCCGCCCGTTCGAGGCGATGGCGTGCGGCATTCCGCTCGTGAGCGCGCCGTGGCGCGACACCGAGGGTCTCTTCCGGCGCGGCCAGGACTTCCTCTTCGCGCAGAACGGCGCGGAGATGTCCGCGCACCTGCAGCGGATCCTCTCCGACTCGGCGCTCGCGGCGTCGCTCGCGCGCGCGGGCCGCGAGCGAGTCCTGTCCCGACACACCTGCGCGCATCGCGCGGACGAGCTCCTCGCCATCGTCGATCGCATCCGGCGCGAGCAGCGGGCGCCCTTGGAGACCCAGCCGGTATGACTGCCTCTCTCGACATCGCCTTCTTCGGATCGAGCATCGTCTCCGCGTACTGGAACGGCGCGGCGACCTACTACCGCGGCATCGTGCGCGCGCTCGCGGCCCGCGGACACCGCGTCACGTTCTACGAGCCCGACGCCTACGATCGCCAGAAGCATCGCGACATCGACGATCCGCCGTGGTGCCGCGTGGTGGTCTATCGCGGCGACGACGAGCGCGACGCGCTGCGACAGCTGACGATCGCGGCGCAGCACGCGGACGTCATCGTGAAGGCGAGCGGCGTCGGCGTGTACGACGCGCTGCTCGAGGCCGGCGTCCCGGAGGTGCGGCGCCCGGGACAGCTCGCGATCTTCTGGGACGTCGACGCGGCGGCGACGCTGGATCGCATCGAGGGCGACACCCGCGATCCGTTCCGCAGCGCGCTGCCGCGCTACGACGCGGTGTTCACCTACGGCGGCGGCGATCCCGTCGTGCGCCGGTATCTCGCGCTCGGCGCGCGCGCTTGTCTGCCGATCTACAACGCGCTCGATCCCGACACGCACTTCCCCGGCACGCCGGACGCGCGCTTCCGCGGTGATCTCGGCCTGCTCGCGAATCGACTGCCCGATCGCGAGCGCCGCATCGAGGAGTTCTTCCTGCGCCCTGCGTCGACGTCCCCCGAGCGCCGGTTCGTCCTCGGCGGCAATGGCTGGGGCGACAAGCACGTGACGCCGAACGTGATCAAGGTCGGCCACGTCTACACCGCGGATCACAACGCGTTCAACGCGTCGTGCCTCGCGGTGCTCAACGTCGCGCGCGACAGCATGGCGAACGTCGGGTTCTCGCCGGCGACGCGCGTGTTCGAAGCGGCGGGCGCGGCCGCGTGCCTGATCACCGACGCGTGGGAGGGCATCGAGCTCTTCCTCGAGCCGGAGCGCGAGGTGCTGGTCGCGAAGGACGGAGACGAGGTCGCGGAGCACGTCCGCCGCCTCGACGAAGCGCGTGCGCGCGCGATCGGCGAGGCCGCGCGCAGGCGCGTGATCGCGCACCACACGTACGCGCAGCGCGCCGAGCAGGTCGAGCGCGCGCTCGTGCAGGGCCTCGCGACCGAGCGCGGAATCGCAGCCCCGGTGAGCTTGGGAGCAGCGACGTGAGCGCGTTCGACTACGTGTTCCTCGGCCTCTCGATCACGAGCTCGTGGGGCAACGGGCATGCGACGACCTATCGCGGGCTGGTGCGCGAGCTCGCGGCGCGCGGTCACCGCGTGCTCTTCCTCGAGCGTGATCTCGACTTCTACGCGGCGAACCGGGACATGCCCGAGCCGCCCTACTGCACGACGCGCCTCTATCGCTCGCTCGAGGAGCTGCGCTCGGCGTATGCGCGCGAAGTGCGCGACGCCGATCTGGTCGTCGTGGGCTCGTACGTCCCGGAGGGGATCGAGGTCGGCCGCTGGGCGACCCGCACCGCGCGCGGCGCGGTCGCGTTCTACGACATCGATACGCCGGTGACGCTGGCGCGACTGGCACGCGGCGAAGAGGAGTATCTGACTCCGTCGCTCATCCCGGAATTCGATCTCTATCTCTCGTTCACCGGCGGGCCGACGCTGCGCGTGCTCGAGAAGCGCTGGGGCGCCAAGCGCGCGGAGGCGCTCCACTGCTCGGTGGATCCCGGTCTGTACGCGCCCGATCCCGATGCCGGAGTCCGCTGGGACATGGGATATCTCGGCACCTACAGCGACGATCGACAGCCGACGCTGGAGCGCCTGCTGCTCGAGCCCGCGCGCCGCTGGCGACAAGGACGCTTCCACGTCGCTGGGCCGCAGTACCCGGATGCGATCCGCTGGCCGGCGAACGTCGGCCGCGAGATCCACCTCGCGCCGCGCGAGCATCGCGCCTACTACAACGCGCAGCGCTTCACGCTGAACGTCACGCGTCGCGACATGATCGAGGCGGGTTTTTCGCCGAGCGTGCGCCTCTTCGAGGCCGCGGCGTGCGCGGTGCCGATCGTCAGCGACGAGTGGCCGGGGCTCGAGACCTTCTTCGTGCCCGGCGAGGAGATCCTCGTCGCACGCAGCACCGAGGAGTCGCTCGCGATCCTGCAGGGGATGGGCGAGGAGCAGCGCCGCCGCATCGGCGAGCGAGCGCGCGACCGCGTGCTCGCGGAGCACACCGCCGCGCACCGCGCCGAGACGGTCGAGCGCCTCACGCGCGAGATCCTCGACGCGCGCGCGCGCACCACGTCCGCGACCGCCTGATCTTCCACGACGAGAGGGGCCGACGATGTCGATGCAGACCGAACGGACGGCGCGACGCGCCCAGAGCGAGGTGTCGCGCGCGGAGGCAGAGCGGCGCATCCGCGAGCTCGGCCCGTGGTTCCACAACATGGAGCTCGCCGGCGTGATGACCGCGCCGGAGCACTTCCTGGGTGACTATCCGCGGGTGAAATTCGCGGGGTTCGCCCACGCGATTCCCGACGATCTCACGGGCCGCAGCGTGCTCGACGTCGGGTGCAACGCGGGGTTCTACAGCTTCGAGATGAAGCGCCGTGGGGCGTCGCGCGTGGTCGGGATCGACAGCGACGATCGATATCTCGCGCAGGCACGGCTCGCTGCCGATCTGACGGGGCTCGACGTCGAGTTCCAGAAGCGCAGCGTCTACGAGGTCGGCGCGATCGGAGAGCGATTCGATCTCGTGATCTTCATGGGCGTGCTCTATCACCTGCGCCACCCGCTGCTCGCGCTCGATCTGTTGCACGAGCACGTCGTCGGCGATCTGCTGCTCTTCCAGAGCCTGCAGCGCGGCAGTGATCAGGTGAAGGATCTCGAGGAGGACTATCCGTTCGTCGAGCGCGAGATCTTCGACGATCCCGGATATCCGAAGATGCACTTCGTCGAGCGGAAGTACTCGCAGGATCCGACGAACTGGTGGATCCCGAACCGTGCGTGCGTGGAGGCGATGCTGCGCAGCACCGGGTTCACGATCGTCGGTCACCCCGAGCCCGAGGTGTACGTGTGCCGCAAGGGGCGGCGAGCGCGCGAGTCGGGCGAGTGGGTGGTGCATCGCAGCGTGCGGGTCCCGGAGCACACGAGCGAGGACGGTTCGCAGGGAGGTGCCGCGTGATCGAAGCGGTGATGATCTGGAACGAGCCCAACAACCTCTCTCACTGGGACTTCCAGATGGATCCGGGCTGGAAGCAATTCGCGATGATGACGAGGATGGCCGCGAGCGCGATCCGCGCCGAGCGCCCCTCGCTGCCCAAGGTGCTGGGCGGCATCTCTCCGATCGATCCGAACTTCATCCGGACGATGGCGAGCGAGGGAGTCGTCGACGCGGTCGACGTCATCGCCGTGCACGGGTTTCCGCTCGACTGGAACCACTGGCAGATCCACGAGTGGCCCGACAAGCTCGCCGAGATCCGCGCGGTCACGGACAAGCGCCTCTGGGTCAGCGAGGTCGGAGTCTCGACGTTCGGTGCCGAGGAAGTGCAGGAGTTCGGGCTCGTGCGCACTGCCGAGCTGCTGCGCGGGAAGGTGGAGCGGATCCACTGGTACTCGCTCTACGATCTGCCGCGCGCGTGGCCCGCGACGACGCGCCATCGCGAGGCGGAAGGGTCGAGCTATTACCGCCACTTCTACATGGGCCTCTTGCGCGAGGACGGCACTCCGAAGCGCGCGCTGAAGCACTTCCACACGCTCACGCCGGACCTCGGGATCTGCCAGTGGTTCCACTTCGAGGATCACCGGCTCGAGCCCGCGGTGAAGTGGCTGAGAGAGCTCGGCGTCAAGCACCTGCGCACCGGTCTCTCGTGGGCGGACTCCCACCGTCCGAATTGGGAGCAGTGGTTCGACAAGCAGATGAAGGCGCTCGAAGGTTTCGAGACGACCATCACGTTCTGCTTCACGCCGGGCTCGCGCGGACAGCGCGACGATCACACCAGCCCGCCGAAGGATCCCGCGGAGTTCGCGGACTTCTGCGCGCGCATGGTGCGGCGCTACGCCTGATCGGCGCGGCGCAGCACGAGATATCGGAAGCGACGGCGCGTGCGGAACCCGAGGCGCTCGTAGAGCGCGATCGCGCGCGCGTTGTCGGCGCGGACGTGGAGGAACGCCGACGCGCCCGCGCCGTGGATGCGCGCGAGCTGCTCGGTGATCAGCCGCGCAGCGAGGCCGCGCCCCGCGTGCGCGGGATCGGTGCAGACCGCGCTGATCTCGATCGTGCCCGGCAGGCGCAGCCGCTGGCCGGCCATGGCGACGAGCCGCCCGCCGACGTCACGAACGCCGAGGAACGTGCCGAGCTCGACGGTGCGCGGACCGAACGGGCCGGGACGCGTCCGCTCGGCCAGCGCGAGCATCGCGGGCACGTCGGACGCGCCCAGGATCTCGACGTCGGAGGCGGGCTCCGGCGCGGGCAGCTCGTGCACCATCTGCACGAGCGGCGCACCGTCGATCTCGACCAGCAGCCTCGGGCGCACGAGCGACCCGGCCGCGAACACGCCGACGATCTCGCCGGGTGAGAGCGCTCGTGCGAGCGCATCGAGCGCGGCTTCGTCGCGCGCGCCGGCGAGCGTCGTCACCGCGGGTGGAAAGCGCGCCGCATCCTCGTGCCGCAGCGCGAGGTGCGACTGCTCCGTCGTGAGCGCGGACCAGGTCGGGTTGTCGAGCATGTCGGCGGACTCTGGAGACGCTCCCGGCGCGTCGCACTCCGGGCGTTGCGACCGAACCGTTCAGGATCGCGCGCGCGGGAAGAGCGCGCACGTGGTGGTGCCGTGGGCGAGCACCCTTCCCTCGCGATCGACGAGCTCGCCGCTCGCCGTCGCGAGCGCGCGCCCGCGGTGCACGATGCGTGCTTCGCACCGCACGCGGCCCGTCTCGACGCCGATCGGCCGCACCAGGTGCACGCCGATCTGCACGGTCCCGTACGCCGTGCCGGCGTCGAGCACGCTCATGACCGCGCTCCCGAGCGCCGAGTCGAGCAGCGTGCACGCGTATCCGCCGTGCACCGAGCCCATCGGGTTCAGCACGTGCTCGCCGGGCGTTCCCTCGAACGCGGCGAAGCCGTGGCGCGCCTCGACGATCACGAAGTCGAGCGTCGCGGAGATCGGCGGCTGCGGGATGCGCCCCGCGACGATCGCCTCGAGCCACGCGAGCCCGCTCAGCCCTTCGTGCGCCGCCGCGCTCGCGCGCGGATCGATCCAGGTCGTGGTGCGAGAGCGCATGTCCTGCATGCGGTCAGACGTGCGTCGCGACGCGGGCACGAACCAGTACGGAATCCGGACCGGTCGCCCGCCGCGCGGCGTCGTACGCTCGCA
Source organism: Sandaracinus amylolyticus (assembly GCF_000737325.1). NCBI lineage: Bacteria > Pseudomonadati > Myxococcota > Polyangiales > Sandaracinaceae > Sandaracinus > Sandaracinus amylolyticus. The sequence continues at coordinate 1,408,242 of NZ_CP011125.1, read as the reverse complement.
GCGTGCAGCGATACGGACAGTTCTGCGCGATCGCGCGATCGCTCGAGCTCGTGGGCGAGCGCTGGACCTTGCTCGTCGTGCGCGAGCTCTTGATGGGCAGCCGTCGATTCGGCGAGATCCGCCGAGGAATTCCGCGGATCTCGCGCACGATGCTCAGCGAGCGGCTGCGCGCGCTCACCGACGCGGGTGTGATCGTGCGCGATGGCCCCGACGCGACGCCGAGCTACCGGCTCACGCGCGCGGGCGAGGAGCTCGCGGAGGTGGTGCGCTCGCTCGGCGTGTGGGGACAGCGCTGGGTGCGAGGTCCGCTCGATGCCGACGAGCTCGACGAGGCGCCGCTCCTCTGGGACGTGCAGCGCCGAGTGGACGAGGACGCGCTGCCCGACGAGCCGGTGGTGGTGCGCTTCGAGCTCACCGACGTGCCGGCGCGACGGCGCGTGCACTACCTGCTGCTCCGGCGCGGCGAGGTGAGCCTCTGCGACGACAATCCCGGGCTCGACGTCGAGATCTGCGTGCGCAGCGATCGCCGCACGCTGATCGAGTGGTGGCGCGGCGACCGCGCGTGGCGTCGCGCGCTCGCGTCGGGCGCGCTGACGATCGAGGGACCGCGCGCGCTGGTGCGCGCGTTTCCTTCGTGGTTCCAGCGCTACGCGTTCGCCGACGTCCCGCCGGCGCACGAGGAGCGCGCGTGATCGATCACGTCGGCGGCGCGCCGAGCGGCGGATCGCTCGGACGCCAGCCGTAGCTCTTCAGCTTCGTGTAGAGCGTCTTGCGGTCGACCTTGAGGATCTCCGCGGCACGCGTGCGGTTGCCGCCGACCGCCTCGATCACGCGCAGGATGTAGCGGCGCTCGATCTCGTCGAGCGGCAGGAGCTCGTTGGGATCGTCGGCCGCGACGAGCACGTGCGAGCGCGTGAACGCCTGGATCTTCTCGGGCAGGTCCGCGACCGTGACGTCGTCGTACTCGGCGAGCGCGACCGCGCGCTCCATCGCGTTCATCAGCTCGCGCACGTTGCCCGGCCAGTCGTACGCGAGGAGCTTGCGCGCCGCCTCGGGCGCGATGCCGCGCACCGGCTTGCCGCTGCGCTGCGCGATGCGCTTGAGCGCGTGGTTCGCGATCAGGAGCACGTCGGAGCCACGCTCGCGCAGCGCGGGCAGGCGCACCTGGAGCACGTTGAGGCGGTAGTAGAGATCGTCGCGGAACTCGCCGTCGGCGACGCGCGACTCGAGATCACGATGCGTCGCGCTCACGATGCGCGCGTCGAACGCGACCTCGCGGTCGCTGCCCACCGGCCGCACCGTGTGCTCCTGGAGCGCGCGCAGGAGCTTCGCCTGGAGCGCGAGCGGCATCTCCGCGATCTCGTCGAGGAACAGCGTGCCTCCGCTCGCTTCGACGAAGAGCCCGGCGCGCGGCGCGCGCGCGTCGGTGAACGCGCCCTTGGTGTGCCCGAAGAGCTCGCTCTCGAGCAGCGCCTCGGGCAGCGCCGCGCAATTCACCGCGACGAACGGACCCGCAGCGCGGGGGCTGCGCGCGTGGAGCGCACGCGCGACCAGCTCCTTCCCGGTGCCGGTCTCGCCCGCGATCAGCACCGGCGCCTCCGAGCTCGCGACGCGCTGGATCATCGCGACCACGCGCTGCATCGTCGCGTGCTCACCGATCATCTCCTCGATGCCCGCGGGCGTGACGATGCCCTCGCGCAGCCGTCGCACCTCGGCGCGCAGCGCACGGAGCTCGGCGGCGCGCGTGACGCGGATCGCGAGCTCCTCGAGCTCGAACGGCTTGGGCAGGAAGTCGTGTGCGCCGGCGCGGATCGCGGCGATCGCGGTGTCGAGATCGCCGAACGCGGTGATCAGGATCACCGGGAGCTCGGGACGTCGCGCGACGAGCCGCTCGCATAGCTCGAGGCCGGTCATGCCGCCGAGCCGCACGTCGGACACGACGGCGTCGTAGTCCTCGACCTCGACGGCGGCGAGCGCGTCGTTCGCGCTCCGGACGTGGCGCACGCCGAACCCGCGGCGCCCGAGCTCCTTCACGAGGAGCGCGCCCATCGCCGGATCGTCCTCGACGCACAGCACGCGTGAGTGGCTTGCAGTCATGGGGCCGCCGGGATGGTAACAGTCGGATCCAGTCGCATGCAGATCGCCACCCGTCTCTGGCTCACGCTGCTCGTCACGATGTCCACCGTGCTCGTCGTGGGCGTCATCCTGCGCGTGCAGGAGGAGCAGCGCCTCCTGCTCGAGGTCACGCTCCGCGATCGTCGCTTCTTCGCGCACGCATTGCACGCGGCGATCACGCGCGACCACACCAGCGCCGATCCGCTCGACGAAGCGCGGCGGATGCTCGATCGCGAGGAGGTCGCGGCCGCGCACATCGTCGCGCGCCTCGTCTCGCTCGACGGGCACCCCGGCCTGCGCCCGCCCGCGCTGCCGGCGCGCGAGATCGCGCCGCTCTCGCGCGGAGCGGTGGTCGTGGGCGTGCACGGCGAAGAGGTCCTCACGTACATCCCGCTCGAGCAGACAGGCGGGATCGCGATCGAGCTCGCGGAGCCGCAGGCGGTGAACGAGCTGCTCGAGCGGATCGGGTGGTGGTCGCTGATCATGCAGGCGCTCACGCTGGCGATGCTCGAGGCGCTGGTCACGTGGGGCCTCGTGCGGTGGCTCGTCGGTCGTCCGCTCGGGCGGCTCGCGCTGCTCGCGCGGCGCATCGGCGGCGGAGATCTCGACGCGCGCTCGGAGCTCGCGACGAAGGCCGGCGAGGTCGGGATCCTCGCCGGCGAGATGAACCACATGGCGGAGCGGCTGCAGGACGCGCGCAAGCGCATCGAGGAGGCCGATGCCGAGCGCGTCGCCGCGCTCGAGCAGCTCCGCCATGCCGATCGGCTGCGCACGGTCGGACAGCTCGCGTCGGCGCTCGCGCACGAGCTCGGGACGCCGCTCAACGTCGTGTCGGGATACGCGCGGATCATCGAGCAGGACGATCGGGTGCCCGACGATGCGCGATCGAGCGCGCGCACGGTGCTCGAGCAGGCGAGCCGGATGGCTCGGATCATCCGCGACCTGCTCGACTTCGCGCGACGCAAGAGCACGCAGCCCGCGCCCCACGTCGTCGCGGAGATCGCGCGGCACGCGGCGGACACGCTCGCGCCGCTCGCGCGACGCCAGCGCGCGACGATCGACGTGGAGACGCGCGCGCCCGACGCGAGCGTGCGCGCCGACGCGCAGCAGATCCTCCAGGTGCTCACGAACCTCATCAACAACGCGCTGCAGGCGATGCCCGAGGGCGGGCGCGTCCACCTCGTCGTCGACCAGCGCGACGCCACGCCTCCCGAGGGTGTGCACGCGAAGGGCGGACGGTACGTGTCGGTCGCGGTCGTGGACACCGGCACCGGCATCGCGCCCGAGGACCTGCCGCACCTGTTCGAGCCGTTCTTCACGCGCAAGGGCGAAGGCGAAGGCACGGGGATCGGGCTGCCGGTCGTCGAGGGCATCGTGCGCGAGCACGGCGGATGGATCGCGGTCGAGAGCGAGCCGGGGCGTGGGAGCAAATTCGAGGTGTTCCTGCCGCGCTACGAGCGCTGATCAGTGGACGACGCGGCCGAGGCCATCGGACGCGTCCGGCGCGTCGAGGCGCCGAGGCAGGCCGGCCCCGAGAGGACGGTGATCGACGCACCACGGCCAGGTGACGTCGGGCGTGCGGCGGATCGCTTCGCACGCGACGCAGCGCCGGGCCACGAGCCCGCGCGCGTCGAGCTCGAGGTGATCGCCCGCGACGAGCACCGAGAACGGCGCGTACGGATCGTCGACGACCTGCGCGGACACGCCGCGCGCGACGCGAGGCTGCGGGCGCGCGCCGAGCACGATCGTGTCGGCGCCGAGGTCGAACGCGAGCCGCCGCAGCTCGGGACGCACGCGGCCGGCGCGGACGTGGGCCCAGGTCGGGCGGCTCGGCGCGCGCGCGCCCATCTGCGCGACGACGTCGGCGATCGCCTCGGGCACGGCGTGGAGCAGCGCCTCGTCGCGAGCGAGCTCGGGCGGGAGCACGTGAACGACGTGCACCTGCGACGCGCATCCCTTGCGCAGCATCGCGAGCGCGTGTCCCAGCGCGCGCGCCGACGCGGCGCGGAAGTCGATGCCGACGACGAGCGAGCTCTGGCTGGTCATGCGACCTCCAGCGCCTTCTTCCGTGCCGCGAGCGGATGCTCGGAGAGCCCTCGGTGCGCGTCGAGCCCGATCACCTCGAGCTGCCGCCCGACGAGGTTCCACTCGTCCATCAGCTCGTGCAGGCGCTCCATCACCGTGTGATCGACGATGTGCGTGCCCGAGAGATCGATCACGACCGAGCGCTGCGCCGGGACCTGCGCGAGGTGCCGCTTGATCGTGAGGAAGTTCGAGAAGACCGCGGCCTGGGCGATGCGCAACGTCGTGACCTCGCCGTCCTCGATCACCTCGACGTGAGGGCGGAGCACGTTCCGCAGCGGCATCCCGTTGCGCCAGTGCAGCGCGGTCTTCACGAGGATGCCGGCGAGCACGCCGACCAGCAGATCGGTGGCGAGCGTGACCAGCAGCGTCGCGCCGAAGATGACCATCTGCTCGCGCCCGATGCGCCACGTCCTCGCGAGCTCCTGCGGCGAGGCGAGACGCAGGCCGGTGTAGACGAGCATCGCGGCGAGCGCGGCGAGCGGGATCCGCTGCAGCAGCCACGGCGCGACGGACACGAAGAGCAGCAGGAACACGCCGTGCGAGAAGTTCGCGAGGCGGGTGCGCGCTCCGTTGTTCACGTTCGCCGAGCTGCGGACGATCTCGGAGATCATCGGCAGCCCGCCGATCATCCCCGCGATCACGTTGCCGATGCCGGTCGCGAGCAGGTCGCGATCGAGATCGCTCCGGCGCTTCAGCGGGTCGAGCGAGTCGACCGCCTTCGCGCTGAGCAGCGACTCGATCGAGCCGACGAGCGCGAACATCACGACGTAGCGGATCGACGTCGCGTCGAACGCGCTCGAGAAGTCGGGGAGCGTGATCGCGGAGAGGAGGCTCCCGGGCAGGCGCACGAGGAAGCTCGGGCCGACCACGTAGTCGTGCGACGCGACGTGGTAGTGGTGCTCGTGCCCGAGGTCGAAGTACGAGGCGAGCGACATCGCGAGCACGACGACGACGAGCGGCGGCGGGATCTTCTTCGTCCACGACCACGGCAGCATCGGCATGCCGAAGAGCACGATCAGCGAGAGCGTCCCGATCACGACGATCTCGGGGTTCATCGACGCGATGCTCGCGGGGATGCGCGCGAGGAGCTCGAGCGGCTCACCGCTCACGCCGGGCACGCCGAGCATGACGTGGACCTGCTTCGCGATGATGATCACGCCGATCGCGGCGAGCATCCCGTGCACGACCGACGACGGGAAGAGATCGCCGAGCGCGCCGGCGCGGACGAGCGAGAAGACGACTTGGATGACGCCCGCGATGACGATCGTCGCGAGCGCGCGGCGGTAGCCGAGGATCGGATCGCCGCCGCCGAGGTCCTGCACGGCGCCGAGCGCGATCACGATGAGGCCCGCGGCCGGACCTTTGATCGTCAGCGGCGCGCTGCCGAAGAACGTCGCGACGACGCCTCCGACGATCGCGGTGAGGATCCCCGCGACCGGCGGGAACCCGCTCGCCATCGAGATGCCGAGGCACAGCGGTAACGCGATCAAGAAGACGAGGAAGCCGGAGACGACGTCCGCGCGCCACGTCTCGCGAAGCCCTGCGAGCCCTTCGGCGGGTGCTCTCGTGTGCATGCGACGCGGCGCCGAGCAGCGCTCGTGCCACGGCGAGATCTGCAACGAACCCGTGTAGATGCGCGTCGCTCGGAGGAGAAGCTCCCGGGGAGGATCTCCCCGCGGGGGAGGATCTCCCCGAGAGCGTCCTCGCGATCCCGCAGAGAACACGAGCAAACGCGCGGGCACGGTCGATGCTGAAGGGGGCGAACGTGAGCGCTCCCTCGGGCCCGCGGCCTCTCCCGGATCTCGACGCCCTGATCGACGACGCCCTCGAGCACGCCGCGCATCTCCTCCCTGCGCAGGCGCCCATCGGCGACTTCGTCCATCACAACACGCTGCACGCGCTGCAGCACCTCGAGTTCCACGACGCGATCGCGGCCGCGCACGAGACGCACGACGCCGAGGGCTACCTGGCGGAGGACGCGTATCGCAGAGCATGGCGCGACGGACGCATCGACGATCGCGACGTCGAGCGCGCGCTCGCGTCGCGCGCGCGCCGTGTGCCCGACGAGCGGCTCGTGTGGATCTCCCGACGCGAGCTCGAGCGCCTCGTGCTGCGCCACGGCGTGGACGCGGCGTCCGCGCAGGGGCTGCGGTGGGCGAGCGACGAGCTCGGCGCGACGCATCGCTTCCGCGAGGACGTGCCGAGCGACGTGCGAGCGCGCGTGATCGCGACGACGAGGAGCTGGCTCGTCTCGCTCGATGCGCGCGACGAGGCGTCGATCGATCGCGTGCTCGCGCCCGTCGTGCGGGTGGCCGCGATTCGCGCGGAGCTCGCGCGGGATCCCGAGCGCGCAGCGGTCGAGACGTTGTGGGCGGCGTGCCGTGCGCTCGCACCGGAGAGCGAGGATCGCGAGCGAGAGACGCTGCTCGCGCGCGTCGGTCACGATCGCACGCTGCGCGATCTGATGGTCGCGATCGGCGCGCCCGATCCCGCGATCCCGGCGAACGGCGAGCTGGTGCGCTTCCTCGGCGCGTTCCTCGATCGCGGCATGGCCCGCTGGCCGATGACGGGTCGCGACGCGGGGCTGCGCGCCTCGTACCGCGCGCACCTCGGCGTCGCTCCGGCGCTCCTGCCGCCGTGGCTGCGCGCGGTGTCGCGTCGCCTCGATGCCAGCGCCGAGTTGTCGACGAACGCGCTGATCACGTCGTGCCTGGAGGAGCTCGGCGTCGCGCACGACGCGTGGCACGACCACGTCGCGCGCGTGCTGCTCGTGCTGTCGGGCTGGAGCGGGATGGTCGCGCGCCTCGAGCGCGTGGAGCGGGATCCGCGCGCGTCGCTGCGCGAGCTGCTCGCGATCCGGCTGGTGCTCGATCTCGAGTGCCTGCGCGAGTCGGCGCGCGCGATCGGACATCGCGGACCGATCGCGCGACTGCCGGAGACGGTGCGGCGCACCAGGAGGCGCGACGAGCGACGGAACGCGCACGAGGGCGCGTGGCGGCTCTTCCAGCTGTGTCAGCTCGCGGGGATCGCGGCGCCCGCGCTGCTGCTCGCGGGCGCGGATCAGACCGCGCGGATCCTCGCGGCGCTCGACGAGTTCGACGCGATGACGCGCCGGCGCGTGCTGCACGAGGCGTTCGAGCACCACCACGCGCGCGAGGTGCTCGGTGCGCTCGCGGACAACGTCGCGCGTCCCGCGGATCTCGCGTCCGGGGCGCCGCGCTTCCAGCTCGCGTTCTGCATCGACGATCGCGAAGAAGGGATTCGCCGGCACTTCGAGGCGCTCGGGCCCGATCACGTGACGTTCGGTGTCGCGGGGTTCTTCGGGGTCGCGATGCAGTACCGCGGGCTCGACGATCCGACGCTGACGCCGCTGTGCCCGGTGGTCGTGCAGCCGTCGCATCGCGTCGAAGAACATCCGCTCGCGGAGCACGCGCCCGCGTCGGAACGCCGCCGGCGACTGCGCGCGTGGATCGCGTGGCTCCGTCACGAGATCGCCGACGCGTCGCGATCGATGGCGCGCGGCGCTGCGCTGACGCCGCTGGTCGGTCTGCTCGCGGCCCTTCCGCTCGCGGCGCGCGTGCTCTTCCCACGTCTCGCGCATCGCGCGGTGGAGCGCGTCGAGCGCTGGCTGCTGCCCGGTCCGCGCACCGCTCTCGCGCTGCAGCAGGAGCACCATCATCACGAGCACGCACCGAACGCGCTCGGGTTCACGCTCGCCGAGCGCGCCGATCGGGTCGCCGGGACGCTCGTGAGCCTCGGCCTGACGCGAGACTTCGCGCCGCTCGTCGTCCTGCTCGGGCACGGCGCGAGCACCGTGAACAACCCGCACCAGTCCGCGTACGACTGCGGCGCGTGTGGAGGTCGCAACGGCGGGCCCAACGCGCGCGCCTTCGCCGCGATGGCGAACGAGCCCGCGGTGCGCGAGGCGCTGCGCGCGCGGGGCATCGACATCCCCGAGAGCACGTGGTTCCTCGGGGGCCTGCACGACACCACGACGGACGGAATCACGCTCTTCGACGTCGAGCGCGTGCCTGCGGCCCTCCGCGCGGAGCTCGCTGCGCTGCAGCGCGCTCTCGACACCGCGCGTGCGCTCTCGGCGCACGAGCGCTGCCGCCGCTTCGAGCACGCGCCGCTGCGCCTCGATCCCGAGGCTGCGCTCGCGCACGTCGAGGAGCGGTCCGTCGATCTGAGCCAGGCGCGCCCCGAGCTCGGCCACGCGACGAACGCTGCGTGCATCGTCGGCCGGCGTTCGCTGAGCCGCGGGCTCTTCCTCGATCGCCGCGCGTTCCTCGTCTCCTACGATCCGACGCAGGACGACGCGCGCGGCACCGTGCTGGAGCGCATCCTCGCGGCCGTCGTGCCCGTCGGGGCGAGCATCAGCCTCGAGTACTACTTCTCGACCGTCGACGACGAGCGCTGGGGCGCGGGCACGAAGCTGCCGCACAACCTCGCGGGCCTGCTCGGCGTGATGGAGGGGACGACGGGCGATCTGCGCACGGGTCTGCCGCGACAGATGACCGAGGTGCACGAGCCCGTCCGTCTTCTCTGCGTGATCGAAGCGAGCCCCGACGTCGTGCTCGGCATCGCGGAGCGGCAGCCCGAGGTGAAGGAGCTCGTGACGCGCGGCTGGGTGCGGCTCGCTTGTCTCGATCCGACGACGCGCGTGATCTCGTGCCTCGGGCCCGACGGATTCGCGCCGTTCGAGCACGATGCGACCGCGCTGCCGGTCGTGAGGCGGGCGATGGACTGGTACGAAGGACGGAGCGGCTTCGTGCCGCCGGCGCGCATCGAGCGCGCGAGCGCAGCACGAGGAACGTGATGGATCTGGTCGCACCGACGCTGTCGGAGCTCCGCGTCGCGCTCGCGCTCGTCGTGGCGCTACCCGCGATCGCCGGAGGCGTGCTCGGCCTCGCGATGCTCGCGCGACGCGCGCCGAGCGAGGCGACGATCGGGCGCCTCGTGTCGTGGTCGATCGGCCTCTCGACCGTGCTCTCGGTCGTGCTGACCGGCGGGTGGATCGCGCTCGGCGCGACCGCGCGCGACGTGCACCTCGCGACGTGGTTCGCAGTGCCCGGCCACGCGTTCACGATCGGCGCGCTGCTCGACGCGCTCTCGCTGACGTTGACGCTCGTCACGAACGTCGTCTGCTTCCTCGTCGCGCGCTTCTCGATCCGCTACCTGCACCGCGAGCCCGGATACGCGCGCTTCTTCCTGCTGCTCTGTGTCTTCACCACGGGCATGCACGTGCTCGTGCTCGCGGGGAGCTACGACCTGCTCTTCGTCGGGTGGGAGCTCGTCGGGCTCGCGTCGGTGCTGCTGATCGCGTTCTTCTCGCATCGCAGCGGTCCGGTCGGCGGCGCGGTGCGCGCGATGATCACGTACCGCGTCGCCGACGTCGGGCTGCTCGTCGCCGGAATCCTGCTGCACCAAGCGGCGGGCTCGGCGGAGCTCGCGGACGCGTTCGCCGGCGGCGCGCACGGGCTGCATCACGCGCACGGCATCGCGAGCGCGACGACGATCGGGCTCCTCCTGCTCCTCGCGGTGCTCGGCAAGTCCGCGCAGCTGCCGCTCGGAGGATGGCTGCCGCGCGCGATGGAAGGGCCCACTCCTTCGAGCGCGCTCTTCTATGGCGCGCTCTCGGTCCACGCCGGTGTGTACCTGCTCCTGCGCTCCGCGCCGCTGCTCGAGGCGTCGCCCGTCGCGTCCGCCGCGGTCGCGATCGTGGGCGCGCTCACCGCGGTGCACGCGACGATGGTGGCGCGCACCCAGAGCGACGCGAAGAGCCTGCTCGCGTACGCGACCATCACGCAGGTCGGGTTGATGCTCGTCGAGATCGGCCTGCACCTCTGGACGTGGGCGCTGGTGCACATGGTCGCGCACGCGTTCCTGCGCCTGCTGCAGCTGCTGCGCACGCCCTCGGCGCTGCGCGACGCGCAGGAGATCCGCGCCGCGCTCGCGACGACCCCGGCGCCGCGACCGAGCCTCTGGGCGCGCATGCTCCCGGCGACGACGCTCGCGTGGCTGCAGCACCTCGCGCTGCGCCGCTTCTTCGTCGACGAGATCCTCGCGCGCTTCGTCGTCGAGCCGGTGATGCGCGCGTCGCGCGCGCTCGATCGCGTCGAGCGCCACGGCGTCGCGGCGCTGAGCGGTTGGACGCGCGCGAGCGAGCCAGTCGAGCCGCTGTCCGTGTCCGCGAGCCCGCGCTCGCACGAGGAGCCGCTGCCGTGAGCGCGCCGGTGCTGACGATCCTGATCGCGCTGCCCGCGCTGGGCGCGCTCGCGCTGCCTGTGATCCGCGACGAGCGCTCCGCGCGCGTCGCGTCGATCCTCGTCGCCGCCGCGACCTTCACGCTCGCCTCTGCGATCGCGCTCTCCTTCGCGCGCACGCCGGGCGCGCACCTCGTCGAGCTCGGGCCGTCCGTCCCGCTCGTCGGCGCGCGTTGGCACCTCGGCGTCGACGGGCTCGCCGCGCCCTTCCTGCCGCTCGCGTCGCTGCTCGCGCTCGGCGTGCTCGTCGCGGCGCCGCGCGAGGAGACGCGCCGCGGGTCGTCGGTCGCGGTGCTGCTCACGCTCTCGATGACGCTCGGCGTGTACCTCGCGCTCGACGTGCTGCTGCTCACGGCGTTCTGGATCGCATGCCTGGTGCCGGGCGCGATGGAGCTGCACCGCGCGCGTCGCATCGAGCTCGCGCGCATGGTCGACGTGTACCTCGTGCTCGGCTCGCTCCCGATCGTCGCCGCCGCGATCGTGATCGGGGTGTCGCGCGCGAGCGCGGGCGCCGCGCTGCCCTTCGATCTCGCGAACGCGTCGGCGGCCCCGATGCCTCCATCGGGCCAGCACGTCGTGTTCGTGCTGCTCGCGCTCGCCGTGCTGATCCGCAAGGCGATCACGCCGTTCCACTCGTGGATGCCGGTGCTGATCGAGCGCGGCCCGATCGGCATCGCGACGATGATCGCGGGCACGCACCTCGGCGCGTTCCTGGTCGCGCGCCTGATGATCCCGCTGCTGCCCGAAGCGGCGCGCGCCGATCTCCCGCTGCTCGCGGGGCTCGCGCTCGTGAGCGCGCTCTACAACGCGTTCGTCGCGCTCTCGCAGCACGACATGCGGCGCATGCTCGGGTTCGTCGTGACGAGCCAGCTCGGGCTCGTGCTGGTCGGGCTCGCGGAGGTCGACTCGAACAGCGTGCACGGCGCGATGCTGCAGATGGTCGCGGTCGCGATCACCACCGCGGGCATGCTCGTGATCGCCGGCGCGATCGGCGCGCGCTGCGGCACGACGGAGATGCGTCGTCTCGGCGGCCTCGCTGCTCGCTTCCCGCGCATGGCGGCCGCGTTCTTCCTGCTCGCGCTCGCCGCAATCGGCCTGCCGGGATCGCTCCAGTACGTCGCGGAGGATCTGCTGCTGCACGGGCTGCTCGACGGGCATCCTTTCGTCGCGACGGTGTTGCTCGTCGTGACCGTGCTCAACGGCATCACGCTGCTGCGCGCGTTCTTCACCACGTTCTACGGCGCGGCGCGCGAGCCGCGCCTCGTCGGGCCCGAGGTGCGCGACCTCGTCGCGCGCGAGCGCGTCGTGGTCCTCGCGGCCATCGCGATCGGCGTCGTCTCGGGCGTCGCGCCCGCGCCGCTGCTCGCGCTGCGCGCCGACGCCGTGCGCGCGCTCGCGATCGCGAGCGAGCACGCCGGGCCCGACGCGCCGACGATCGACGCGCCTCACTGAGCTCCGCTCCGCTGCGGTCCCGTCCGTCGCGTGCGACGGCGTCACTCCGTCCGAGGAACCCATGCTCACGCGAGTCTCGTTCGCGCTGGCGTTCGTGCTGGCGTCGTCGGTCCCGGTCCGCCCCGCGTCCGCGCAGCAGGTGCCGGTCGCCGCACCAGCGCCGCGAGATCCCTCCCTCGCTCGCGATCACGTCGAGCCCGCGAGCGCGGTCCCGGCGCCGCCACCGAGCGACCCGCTCACGCTCCACGCCACCGCGCCGGGCGTGGAGCTCGGCTTCTCGCCCGACGAAGGGGCGTTCGTGCGCAACGCCGATCGCTCGTTCTCGCTGCAGATCGGGCTGCTCGTGCAGGTTCGCTACCAGCTCTCGTCGACGCCCGATCCCGCGCGCGAGAGCGAATTCATCGTCCGGATGGTGCGCCCGCAGCTGCGCGGCACCGTGCTCGCGCCGTGGATCCGCTATGTCGTGCAGGCCGAGCTCGCCGGGACGGGCGCGCGCCTGCTCGATCTCCAGATCGACGTCCAGCCGCACGAAGCGATCGGCCTCCGCGTCGGCCAATTCCTCACGCCCTTCTCGCGCACGTTCACCACGCCCGTCCCGCGCCTGCTCTTCCCCGACTTCTCGATCGCGAACGACGCCTTCCGCGCCGACCGCGACACCGGCGCGATGATCTTCGGCACGCCCTTCGACGGTTTGTTCGAGTACGACGTCGGCGTCTTCAACGGAAACCGCATCGATCAGGGCGGCAACGACGACGACGAGATGCTCTACATGGCGCGCCTCGTCGCGAGCCCGCTCGGGCGTGTCGCGCTCGACGAGACGCCGGCCCTCGCCGCGCACGTGCCGTTCCGCGTCTCGATCGGCGTGAACGGATACCTCGGTGAGATCACGCGCACCGAGCCGCGCGTCGACGCGACCACCGGGCTTCCGACCACCGCGACGCTCGGCATCGAGCACCAGCGCACGCTCGGCGCCGACGTCGCAGCGCAGTGGGAGACGCTCGCGTTCCAGGCCGAGATCTACTACCGCGACGCGACGCTCGTCGACGGCACGACACGCGACGCGATCGGCGGGTACGCGCACCTCGCGTGGATGTTCTTCCGGCCGTATCTCGACGTCGCAGCGCGCGTGAGCGTCGTCGATCCCGACCTCGCGACCGCGGGCGACGTGCTGCGCGTCGTCGAAGGACTGATCGACTTCTACGCGCTCGGGAACCACTTGAAGCTGCAGCTGCGGTACGCGAACACGACCGACGAGCGCCAGCACGAGACGGCACGCGCGACGATCCACAGCGGGACGCTGCAGACCCAGCTCGCGTTCTGATCGTCAGCGCGCGAGCGCGAACGTTCGCGCCCGCTGGGTCGACGCGAGGAACGACGCGAGCCCCACGAGCGCCGCGCCGACGTAGAGCCACGGCGCGGGCGCGTCGAGCGCGCGTCCGAGCAGGATCGTCACCGTGCCCCCGACGCCCGCGAGCAGCGCGAGCTCGCGGCCCTTCGCCGCGCGGGTGACGCGCTCGAGCACGGCGAGGTGCACGACCAAGAGCGTCGCGAGCGCGGGCAGGAGCCACGGCAGGTACGGCAGCGCGCCGACGCCGACACCGCCGAAGAGGCCCGCGTAGCCGAGCCAACACGCGGGACATTTCGGGACGAGCGCGACCAGCATCGAGAGCCCGATCGACGCGGCGGGACGCGTCCATCGTCGCGATCGATCGGCGCGAGCGCGCTCCACGCATGCGAGGACCTCGGCGTCGTCCCAGCGCAGCCGCTGGAAGCTCGCGACGACGCGCCCACGAGCGTCCAGCACGTAGAGCTCGATGCGATGTCGGTTGACGATCGATCCCGCGTACCCGACGCCGAGGCGGAGATGACGGGCGACCTCGTCGAAGCGCTCCGGGTCGACGCGCAGGAACCGATTCGAGCCGTCGAACACGAAGCCCCGGCTCGCGCCGTACGTCTTCAGGAGCGCGGGCGTGTCGTGCGACGGGTCGTAGGAGATCGCCGACACGCGCACGGACTCTCCGAGCCCCGCGGCGCGCAGCGCGCGCTGCAGCCCGGCGAGGCGCGAGATCGTGAGCGAGCACTTGTTCGGGTTCTCGCAGCGCGTGTAGAAGAACGCGACGATCGACACTGCGCCGCGGAGATGCGCGCCGAGATCGAGCTCGGCACCGCTCTGATCCGTCGCGCGGATCCCGTCGAGCCGCGTGGGGTCGCGCGCCACGTCGCGCTCGTCGCGCATCGCGCTCGGCGCTCGACAACAGCCGTCGTCCGGCGGGTCCGCAGCTCGCGCCGCGAGGTCGGCGAGCGCGCGCTCGATCTCCTCGCACGCCGTGGTGAACCGCGGGAGCGCGCCTTCGATCTGATAGCGATCGAGGTCGAGCGCGTCGTCCCGCTGGCGAATGTTACGGAGCGCGCTGCGCAGCGGCTCGGCGAGCGCCGCCGAGGGTCGCGCGAGCCCGACGACGGCACGCGCCGCAGCCGCGACGAGATAGGCGTCGCGCCCGCTCTCGAGCTCCTCGAGGACGTACGGCAGCGCTTCTTCGGGCGTGCCCCGACGAGCGAGCGCGAGCAGCACGTACCCGCGGATGCGCGTGACCTGCCGCGTGCCGCGCCCTTCGTGCACCGACGCGGCCTCGTCGAGCAGCGAGAGCAAGAACGCCGTCCCGCGATCGGCGTCCTGTGAGCTCGCGTCGATCCGAGAGCGGACCTCCGCCTCGCTCGCCTCGGGACCGAGCGCCATCGCTACGGCCGGTGACGATCGCGATAGCCGCGCGCCATGCGCTGGAGCGGCGCGGACGTGCTCGCACCGGCGATCGCCGCGACGCGCGCGCGGAACTCGCCGTCCTCGGAGGCATCGGGCGGGCAGAGATGCTCGAGCGTGTTGAGGAGCGCCGCGCGCAGCTCGTCGTCCGCCGCGTCGTTCACCACGATCTCCTTCGCGAGCTGCGCCGCGAGCGCGGGGTCGAGCTGGAACAGCGCGACGGCGCACACGTGGCGGATCTCGGGATCTTCGGCGTCGTCGCGGACGCGCTCGGCCAGCAGCGCCTTCGACTCCGGATCGATCGCGAGGTTGCGCAGCGCCTCTTTCTTCGCCGCCGCGCTCGGCGGTCGCATCGCGATCTCCCGCAGCAGCGGCACGACGTCGGAGTGGAGATCGTTCGCGAGGTACTGGATCGCGAGCTCGGGCGCGACGATCGCGCGGCCCGGCTCGCGCAGTCCGTCGAGCAGTCGGCGCTGCACGTACTCGTCCTTGTCGAGGGCGAGATACTCCGCCGCGAACTGCCGCAGGAGCGCGTCGGCGTCGTCGAGCAGTCCGCGCAGCGCGTTCTTGTAGCGAGGGCGCACTGCTGCGAGGACCGACGAGCCGAAGTGCAGGCTCTGCATCGCGAAGAGCGCGGCGTGGCGCAGCTGCGACGGCGCGCTCGTGTCCTCGAGCACGCCGAGGATCTCGCGGAGCAGCGCGTCGTCGCGCAGCAGCCGCGTGCTGAGGCCGTTCAGCGCAGCGGCGCGCAGGAGCGGGCTCGCGGTGCCGTCGCGGAAGAGCGCGATCGCGCGCGCGATCTCGTCGTCGCCGGCGAACGTGCCGGTCGACGGCGCGGACTCGAGCCGCGTCGCCTCCGGCAGTGTCGCGTCGAAGAAGCGCGCCACGGCCTGCTCGCGATGGCGACGCACGACCTCGAGCTGTGCGAGCTGTTCGTCTCGGTATTTCGACATGGCGATGCTCAGGATTCGTAGGGGATGTCCGAATAGGAGAAGCCGAGCCCGACGCCGCCGAGGAGGCCTTGGTAGTCGAGCATGGCGCCGACGGTCGGAGTCGCGGACGGACCGAGATGCGCGAGCGTCGGAAACGGACCGCCCGGCGCGGTGCCCGGTCGCGGCGGCGTTACGGCGCCGTTCCACGGCCACATCGTGTCGCGCGTGTAGTCGCCGATTCCACCCTGCCCGCCGAGCGCGGGATCTCCATCTCCGACGTGCGGATAGGACTCGACTTGCGAGCTCGAGTGTCGTTTCGCGAGCCACTGCCAGCGAGCCCACAGGCGATCGACGTTGCAGTGGAGCATGAAGAAGAGCGGGTCGGCGGGCGCGGTCGAGGGGAACGCGATCTGCCCGATGAAGCTCACGTGCGCGGCGCCGTGCGGGTCGATCTCCATCACGCCGAAGTCGTCGAATCGGTGGGTGGCGGACCCCGGCGGCTTGCCGAGGTTGATCGTGTCGTCCTGTCCGTTGCTGATGGCGGCCGCGCGCTGCGTCCTCGGATCGAACGGCACGAGCCGGACCTCGCCCGCCGGGTCGCGCACCCGAGCGATGTTGTAGCGACGCACTCGAGGGTTCCCCGAGCCTGCGAGTCGATTGCGCCAGTTCACGAGCGGGTTCGTCGCCGTGAAGTCGACGACTCCGCTGCTGAGCGGCACACCGACGAAGTCGCGCGTGAACACGTTCGGCGCGGGGAGATCGAACCGCCAATACGGCACTGCGACGCTCGGATCGATGCGCTGGAGTCGGCGCTCGAGATCCAAGATGAACGCGCGGTGCCACGGCAGGAACGACGAGCGCTGATGGATCTCGGGATCCGTCAGCTCCGTGTGCATGTTCTGGATGTCGAGGAACGGAACGACCCCGCTCGCGTCCGGCATGTTGAGGCGGACCAGCGCGGACAGGAATCGATCGCGCTCGCTCGCGCTCAGGTCGTTCGCGTTCTTCCGGACGCGCACCATCACCGGCTTGCGGCCGAGCTCCGCGCCCGTCGCGCGATCCTCGACGACGATCGCGACGTCGCGATCGCTCGTGCTCGGATGCGGGAACTTGCCCGCGACCTCGAGCGCGACGAGCCCCGCGTTCGGAGGGAGCGTGACGTCGACCACGTCGGCGAGCGGGACGCTCGGCGCGATGCGGAACTGCAGTCGTCCTCCGCCGGGCGCCGACTCGCTGCGCACGCGCACAGCGCGCGGCGCGCTCTCGGCAAGCGCCAGCGTCAGCGGGGCCGGCGCCCACGTCAGATAGCTCGCGGCGGGGTCGGCGGTGCCGTGGACCAGGATCGTCAGGGTCATGTCGCTCCGACCCGAATGCGTGCATTCGAGTGGAGCGAGCATCGGAGATGGCAGCGCGTCGCGAAATCCCCCGATGCGGCGATCCGCTGGCGGGGACGCGCGCGCTCAGCCCGTCGCTTCGACCGCGCGGAACGGCGCGTCGATCACCTCGGCGACCAGCTGCGCGACGTCCGGGCGGAGCCGCACCTTCGGCAGCTCCGAGAGCGCACGCGCGCTCATGCGCGCGATCGTGTACGCGACCTTCTTCCGCGCGTGCGTCGTGCCGAAGTAGTCCACGAACCCCGGGCTGTTCAGCGAGAAGAAGCTCATCGCGTCGGCGTCGTTGATCAGCCGCACCTCGCGCGACGCACCGGGGGTCTCGCTGTTCTCGACGAGCTCCGCGACCTCGCGCGCGAGCGCTTCGCTGCCGCCCGCCGCGAGGACGATCGCCGCCGCGCGCGGCGCGCCGGCGCGCGCGTGCGCCTCTTTGTACGCGCGGTAGTCCGGCGCGTGCTGCTCGATGCGCGCGTCGGCCTCGCTCTCGAGCCGCTCGACGTCGTGGAGCAGCGCCGCGATCTGGCAGGCCTCGCTCGCGCCCGGATCGAGCCGGAGCGCCCACTGCCACGCATCGCGCGCGTGATCGAGATCGGCGCGCACCAGCGGGCGCGACAGATCGTGCAGCGCCGCGTGCGCATCGAGGATGCGGTCGAACCGCTCGGTCGCGCTCGCCGCGTTGCGACGCTCGATGCAGCGCTGGGCGCGCGTGAGCACCTCGCTCGCGAAGCGCACCGCGTGGCGCGCCGGCGCGCGCGCGACGAGCGGCCGTCCGGCCTCCACCGCCGCGTCGACGCGGCGATCGAACGCCCAGAAGTCGAAGCGCGGCGACACCCACGCGTCGTAGTCGACGTCGGGCTCCGCGAGGCTCGCACCGCGCGTCGCCGGGACGCGCACGACCGACACCTTCACGCTCGCGAAGTCGCGCTCGAGCGATGCGAGCTCGACGTGCGCAGTGCCTTCGATCTGGAGGGTGAGCTCGGAGAGCACGCGCCGTCGCGACGAGCCCGCGGAACAGCCAACGACTCGCTGCTGCATGGGGGCGCCGACGTCGCAACGCGCATGCCCGGCACGACGCGCCTCGGCTCGCAGCTCACGCCTGCAGCACTCGCCCATGTTTGCGGGCAATTCCGCGTGATCGTGCAGTTCGGGTATGTGCAGAGATGCCTCACGTGGGGCGCGCGCGCGACGTATTCACCGCGAGTCGGTCTGCGGGGCACGAGGGCACGAGCGCTGCACCACGCCGCGCTCCGATGCGCGCGCACCACTTCGCCGCAGGCACGATGTGCCCGCGAGGACGTCGACTGATCCAGGGCTCGGGCCCGCTGGCGGATCGCGCCGACATCGTCTGTCACTGCGTCCTGCTCGAGCTCCCCGATCGTCTCGTGCTCGTCGACACCGGGCTCGGGCGCTCGGACGTGCAGCACCCCGATCGGATGTCGCGCGTCATGCGCTCGCTGCTCCAGCCGCGGCTCTCGCTCGACGAGACCGCGCACTCGCGCATCCGCGCGCTGGGCTTCGATCCGCGCGACATCCGCGACGTCGTCGTCACGCACCTCGACTTCGATCACGCGGGTGGGCTCGCCGACTTCCCCCACGCGCGCGTGCACGTCTACGCGACCGAGCACGACGCCGCGATGGAGCGCACGACGCGCATGGGCCATCGACGGTATCGACCCGCGCAGTGGTCGCACGGGCCCGACTGGGTGCTCTACGAGACGCGCGGCGACGCGTGGTTCGGGTTCGAGGCGGTGCGCGAGCTCGAGGGTCTGCCGCCCGAGATCCTCATGATCCCGCTCTTCGGGCACACACCGGGTCACTGCGGCATCGCGTTCGAGTCGGCGGGCCGCTGGCGCCTTCACGCGGGCGACGCGTACTTCTTCCACGGCGAGATCGACCCGCGCGAGCCGCACTGCCCGCCCGCGCTGCTCGCCTACGAGGCGCTGATGGACGCCGACCGCGAGGCGCGCCTCGGCAACCAGGATCGACTGCGCAAGCTCGTGCTCGATCACGCCGATCGCGTCGACGTCTTCTGCGCGCACGATCCCGTCGAGCTCGCGCGCATGCCCAAGGCGGCTGCGCGCCGCCGCGGCGCGGATCGCCTGGAGGCGCGCCGATGAAGATCGTCGTCTTCGGGCTCTCGATCTCGAGCGCGTGGGGCAACGGACACGCGACGCTCTGGCGTGGCCTCGTGCGCGCGCTCGACGCGATGGGGCACGAGGTCGTCTTCTTCGAGAAGGACGTCCCGTACTACGCGCAGCACCGCGACGTCGACAAGCTCACCGGGCGCAGCCGGCTCGTGCTCTACGCCGAGCTCGCGCACGTCGAGACGCAGATCCGCAATCACCTGCGCGACTGCGACGTCGCCATGGTCACGTCGTACTGCCCCGAGGGCGCGCTGCTCTGCGAGCGCGTGCTCGCGTCGAGCGCGAGCGTGCGCGCGTTCTACGATCTCGACACGCCGGTCACGCTCGAGCGCCTGCACGCGGGCGAGCCCGTCCCGTACCTTCCGGCGCAGGGCCTCGGCGGGTTCGATCTCGTGCTGAGCTACACCGGCGGTCGCGCGCTCGACGCGCTCCGTCGCGAGCTCGGCGCGCGCCGCGTCGCCCCGCTCTACGGCAGCGTCGATCCCGAGGTGCACGCGCCTGCACCGCCGCGCCGCGAGTGGAAGGGCGACTTCTCGTACCTCGGCACGTACGCCGCGGATCGTCAGGCCGCGCTCGACGCGCTCTTCCTCGCGCCGGCGCGCGCGCGCCCCGATCTGAAGCTCGTGATCGGCGGCTCGATGTACCCCGAGGGGTTCCCCTGGCGCTCGAACATCTGGTACGTCGCGCACGTCCCGCCGCCGCTCCATCCCGCGTTCTACGCGAGCTCGCCGCTCACGCTGAGCGTCACGCGCGGACCGATGAAGGAGATGGGCTGGTGCCCGTCGGGGCGGCTCTTCGAGGCCGCCGCGTGCGGCGTCCCGGTGCTCAGCGACGAGTTCGCCGGGCTCGAGGACTTCTACACGCCGGGCTCGGAGATCCTCGTCGCGGAGGACAGCGACGACGCGATCTGCGCGATCGAGCGACCGCGCGAAGAGCTCGCGCGCATCGCGCGTCGCGCGAGAGAGCGGACGCTCGCCGAGCACACCGCCACGAACCGCGCGCGCGAGCTGATCGCGCGTCTCGAGGAGGCGCGCAGGCCGATCGTGCACGCGGCGCCGGACGAACGACGCGCCGCCGGGGCGTGACGCGCGGCCCTCGCGTGCTCACGCATCGACACCACGGGCGCGCGAGCGCGCTCACCGAGGAGGATCGATGACCTGGGGAATCGTGCCCGCCGCCGGCCTCGGCAGCCGCATCCAGCCGCTCGCGTTCTCGAAGGAGCTCCTGCCGGTCGGCAGCCGCCTCGAGGGCGGGATCGAGCGCCCGCGCGCCGTGAGCGAGTACCTCGTCGAGCGCATGATGATCGGGGGCGCGACGAAGATCTGCTTCGTCATCTCGCCCGGCAAGAGCGACATCGTCGAGTACTACGGAGGCCGCGTCGGTGGCGCGCCGGTCTGCTACGTCGTGCAGCCCGAGCCCAAGGGGCTCTGCGACGCGATCTTCCAGTCGCTCCCGCTGATCTCCGACGACGAGCCGGTGATCGTCGGGCTGCCCGACACGGTGTGGTTCCCCGAGAACGCGCTGCGCGCGCTGCCCGACGACGAGCTCTCGTTCCTGTGCTTCCCGGTCGACGAGCCGCAGCACTTCGACGCGGTGGTGAGCGACGAGAGCGGCGCCGTGCGCGAGATCCAGGTGAAGCGCGCCGACGCGTCGAGCCGGTGGATCTGGGGCGCGTTCAAGATGCCGGGGCGCGTGCTCTCGGAGCTGCACACGCTGTGGCAGGAGCCGGATCGCGGCGATCCGTACGTGGGCACGCTCGTCAACGAGTGGCTCGCGCGCGGAGGTCGTGCGCGCGCGGTGCACGCAGGGACGGGCTACGTGGACGTGGGCACGCTGCACGGCTATCGCGACGCGCAGCGGCTGCTCGACGGCCGCGCGCGCGAGGGCGCGCCGCGTCCCTTCGCCGCGTCGGCGCGCGTGCCCGGCCTCGCGGCGACGCGCTGACGGATGCCGGTCGACGCGCTGCTCGACGCGCTCGTGCGCGGCGCTCCGATCGCCGGGGTCTGCGCGGTGGTGGCGCATCCCGACGACGAGACCGCCTTCGCGGGGCTCTGCCTCGCGGATCGCGGCGATCACCTGCACCTCGTGCACCTCACCGACGGAGCGCCCGTCGACCCGTGGTTCGCGCGCAACGCGGGCTGCGACACGCGCGAGGCGTACGCCGCGCTGCGCGCTCGGGAGCTCGACGAGGCGCTCGCCGAGCTCGGCCTCGAGCGCACACGGCGCAGCGCGCTCGGGGTGCGCGATCAGGAGGCCGCGGACGCGCTGCCCGACCTCGCACGCGAGATCGCGCGGGTGATCGCGCACCAGCGACCTGCGCTCGTGATCACGCACGCGTACGAGGGAGGTCACCCCGATCACGATGCCGCCGCGTTCGCCGTGCGCGCGGCTCTCGATCTGTTGCCCGAGGACGTGCCGCGCCCCGCGCTCGCCGAGATGGCCTCGTACCACGCCGCGCCGGGCGAGCGCATCGCGCGCGGGCTCCTGCCGCGCCCCACCGACGCACGAAGGAGGGCGCGCGCGCCTACGCACGAGGAACGAGCGCGCAAGCACCGCGCGCTCGATCGCTTCGTCTCGCAGCGCGAGGTGCTGCGCGCGCTCGAGCCCGACGGAGAGCTGTTCCGTCCGGTGGCGATCGAGGACTTCGGCGCGCCGCCGCACGAAGGGACGCTCTACTACGAGCAGCATCGCTGGAGGCTCGACGGCGCGGCGTTCCGCGCGCGGGTCGCGCGCGCGGCGTCGGCCCTCGGTGTGCAGACGGTGCTGCCGTGAACGTGCTCTCGATCTCGTACGCGCTCGCGCCGGTGAACGCCGACGCGGTCGGCGGCGCGGAGGTGGTGCTCGCGCAGCTCGACGCGGCGCTGGTGCGCGCGGGTCAGGGCTCGATCGTGGTCGCGCCCGCGGGATCGCACGTCGAGGGCGCGCTCGTCGCGACACCGCCCGTGCCCGCGGTCATCGACGACGCCGCGCGGCACCGTGCGATCGACGCGAGCCGGCGCGCCGCGGAGTACGCGCTCGCGACGTTCACGATCGACGTCGTGATCGCGCACGGGCTCGACTTCGAGGCGACGCTGCCGGCGACCACCGTGCCGACGGTCGTGGTCCTCCACATGCCGATCTCGTTCTACGCGCCGGGAACGCTCGAGCGCGCGGCGGCGCGAACGAACGTGCACCTCGTGTGCGTCTCGCGCTCGCAGGCGGCGGACGTCCCGAGCGGCGTCCCGGTGCGCGTCGTCGAGAACGGGATCGACCTCGCGCGCTACGCGCCGCGCACGCACAAGCACGGCTACGCGCTCGCGCTCGGTCGGGTCTGCCCCGAGAAGAACCTGCCGGCCGCGATCGCCGCCGCGCGGCACGCCTCCGTGCCGCTGCTGATCGCGGGCGCGGTGTTCCCCTACGACGCGCACGAGCGCCACTTCCGCGACGTGATCGCGCCCGAGCTCGGCCGCGGCGTGCGCTGGCTCGGTCCGGTGCAGGGCGCGCGGAAGCGACGTCTGCTCGCGGGCGCGCGCTGCGTGCTCGTCCCGAGCCTCGTCGCGGAGACGAGCTCGCTCGTCGCGATGGAGGCGCTCGCGTCCGCGACGCCGGTGATCGCGTATCCGAACGGCGCGCTCGCCGACGTCGTCGAGGACGGGCGCACCGGGCTCCTCGTGCGCGATGCGCACGCGATGGGCGACGCGATCGCGCGCGTGCACGAGATCGATCCCCGCGCGTGCCGCGCCGCGGCGGAGGCGCGCTTCGATCTCGCCCGCACGAGCGCGCGCTGGGTCGATCTGCTCGCGCGGATCGCGTCGGGCCGCGAGGGCGAGCGTGCCGCGTGAGATGGAGCTCGCGCCCGCCGAGCCCGCGTTGCGCGCGACGTGGATCGACGACGTGGACGCGCTCGCCGCGCTCGCGCGCGAGTGGGACGCGCTCTGCGATGCGTGCCCGTGGTCCACGCCGTTCCAGCGCCCCGCGTGGGTGATCCCCGCGCTGCGGCACCTCGGACAGCGTGCGCGCGTCGTCGTGGTGCGTCGCGGGCGCGCGCTCGTGGGCCTCCTTCCGCTCGCCGAGCTCGAGAGCGAGCCCGGCACGTGGGCGCTCGCAGGCACCGGCCCGAGCGACGCGCTCGACGTGATCGCGCGCGAGCACGACGTCGCCCGCGCCGCGCTCGAGGCGGTGTCGGCGCGTCGCGCCGAGTGGCGCGTGCTCGAGCTGCACGAGCTCGCGGACGGCTCGCCGCTGCTCGCGGCCGCGCGCGCCGGTCACGCCGGTCGCGTGATCGTCGACGACGCGCTCTCGGTCTCGCCCGTCCTCGCGTGGCCCGAGGGCGCGGAGACGCTCGACGACGTGCTCTCCGCGTCGTGGGCGCGCCGCGTTCGTTACGATCGCCGGCGCGCCGCGCGCGAGTCGATCGTGCCCGAGGTCGCGCGCGAGCACCACGTGGACGAGGCGGTGGACGAGGCGCTCCGCGCGTGGCGCGCGAACCACGAGGCACGCTGGGCCGCGCGCGGCGAGCCCGGCGCGCTCACCGGACGCCACGCGTTCCTCGACGAGGCCGTCCCCGCGCTGGTGCGCGAAGGACGCGCGGAGCTCTGGTCGCTGCGCGCGCACGGCGCGCTCGCGGCGTCGTACCTCGTGCTGCGCGAGCGCGCGTGGGCCGGGCTCTACCTCGGCGGATTCGATCCCGCGCTCGCGCGCTCGAGCCCGCTGGTCGTGCTCATCGCCGAGATCGTCGAGCGCCTCGCGCGCGACGGCGTGCGCGACTTCGACTTCCTCCGCGGAGCCGAGCCCTACAAGTACCAGTGGGGCGCGCGCGATCGCGTGCTGCGACGCGTGCGCATCGAGCCGTGAGCGCGCGTCACAGCCAGCGGTGCACCACCTCGGCGACGCCGCCGCCGCTCTCGCTCGTCGCGCGCAGCACCTCGTTCGCGTGGCGCTTCACGTCCTGCGGCGCGTGCCCCATCGCGAACGAGCGACCCGCCCACGCGAACGCCGAGATGTCGTTGTACCAGTCGCCCACGTACGCGACGTCCGTGCGGCGCACGCCGAGGCGCGCCGCGAGCGCCGACAAGCCCGCGCTCTTGGTGCAGCCGCGCGCCTGCACGCGCACGCCCCACACCTCGTCGCTCCCCATCGGGAACGCGACGGCGCCCGCCGACGGCGGTAGCGACTGCCCGAGCTCGTCGAGCGCGTTGCCCGCGACGTCGCGGTTCCCGATGCCGAGCACGATCGCCACGTCGCGCAGCTCGGGCCACGCGAGCTCCTCGGGCGCGTGCAGCCGCAGCTCGGGCGACCACCCGATCACCCACGGCGCGAGCGACTCCGCGCCTCGCCGCGCGTGGATCGCCTCGTGCGTGAGCACGAAGGGCGTGAGCCTCCGATCGGAGAACACCGTGAGCGCAGCGCGTGTCGCCTTGCCGGGAAGGCTCTTGCGCGCGATCAGCTCGCCCGTCGCCGGCTGCACCAGCTGCGCACCATCCGCGCACACGATCGGTGTGTCGATGCCGACCTCGCGCGCGGTCGGGAGCGCGCCCGACGCGATGCGCCCGGTGACGATCGTGACGTACACGCCCGCGGCGCGTGCCTCGCGGATCGCGGCGAGATCCTCGGGCGCCACGGTGCGGTCGTCCTTCAACAGCGTGCCGTCGAGATCGACGGCGAGGATTCGATGTCGCGGTGCAGTGGCGTTCACGAGTACCTCGACGCGGAACCACGTTCCGCGAGTCTCGCCAGCACGCCGATCTCGATCCCCGTTCGTGGTGTTCCCAAGTGCCCCGGAGACGACCCTCGCATCCTGCGCCTGGGCGATCGGGTGCTGGCTGGCATCGATGTCGGGATCACGAGCCGTCTCACACCTGTTTCGGCACCGCGGCCGTGCGCGCAAAGAGCGCCGGGCACGGAGGTCGCGAAAACCAGCGGAATTGGGAGCGATTTGCGACCCGTGAGGAGAGTCCCGAGTGCACGTGTTCCGCGACGGAAAGCGTGAGATCGACGTGCACGCCCGCCTGCGCGCGCTCGCCGCGTCGCGTGATCCGATCGACACCCTGCTGCGCGCCGGCGAGCTCGAGTGCGCGCTGCTCGACGCCGGCGATCCCGCCGCGCGCGACGCGATCGCCTGGACCGATGCCGCCGCCGACGCGGTGATCGCGGGCACGCGCGTCGTCGCCCCGCCCCTGCCCTCGCCGCGCGTCGATCGTGCCCGCGCCTCGGTGCCGGAAGGCTTCGCCTACTACGCGATCCATCCGCTCGAGTACGCGCACGCCGCGACGCGCGCGGTGCCGCCCGGCGTGCCCGCGCTCGTGCTCGGCATCCGCACCATCGGCACGACACTCTCCGCGATCGCCGCTGCCGCGCTGCGCGCGCGGGGCAGCCGCGTGATCCGCGCGACGGTGCGCCCGACCGGGCATCCCTTCGATCGCCGCGCGACGCTCGATCCCGACGTCGCGGCCCACGCCGCATCGACCGGCGTCGCGCTGGTGATCGACGAGGGCCCCGGGCTGAGCGGCTCGTCGTTCCTCGCCGCCGCCGACGCGCTCGTCGCCGCGGGCGCCCCGCGCGATCGCGTGATCCTCGTCGCGAGCCACGCGCCCGACGTCGATCGCCTCTGCGCGCCGAGCGCGGCCGCGCGCTGGCGCGCGCTGCGCGTCGTGGTCGCGTCGCCGACCCGCGTCACGCCCGAGGGCGCGCGCGACGAGATCTCCGCCGGCGCGTGGCGCGCGTCGATGCTCGATCCGAGCGCGCCGTGGCCCCCGAGCTGGCCCGCGATGGAGCGCCGCAAGCACCTCGCGCGCGACGGATCCGTGCTGAAGTACGAGGGCCTCGCGTGCTTCGGCGACGACGCGTGCGCGCGCGGCGAGGCGCTCGCGTCGCTCGGCATCTCACCGCGCCTGCAGCGCCTCCCCGACGGCTTCGTGCGCTGGGAGCGCGCGCCCGGTCGTCCGCTCTCGGCGCGCGACGACCCGCCGCTCGATGCGATCGCCCGCGCGATCGCCGCGCGCCTCGAGGTCGCGCCCGCCGCGCTCGACCACGTCTCGGCGCTCGAGCGCGCCACCGCGGACAACCTCCGCGCGCTGCTCCATCTCGATCGCACCATCGCGCTCCCGCTCGCGCGCCCGGTGATCGCCGACGGCCACCTCGCCCCGCACGAGTGGATCGTCGCGCCCGACGGATCGCTCCAGAAGGTCGACGCGATCGCGCACGGCGACGACCACTTCTTCCCGGGCCCGTGCGACGTCGCCTGGGACCTCGCGGGCGCGATCGTCGAGTGGGATCTCGACGACGCCCACACCACCGCGCTGCTCGATCGCTACGTGCGCGCGACCGGCGATCACGACGCGCGCGCCCGCGTGCCCTCCTGGACGATCGCGTACCTCGCGTTCCGCGCCGCGTGGCTCGCGATGGCGCGCGACGCGTGCGGCGGTGACGAGCGCGCGCGGCTCGCCTCCGCCTCGGACGCGCTCCGCGCGCGCCTGACCCGCATGCTCTAGAGGAGCGCCACGCGCTGCACGCATGGGCCCGTCACGACCCATGCGTGCAGCGCATCTCGCTCAGCGCCTCTCGATCCCGTGCTCGTCGAGGTGCTTCTTCAGCGCGGTGCCCTTGCCCGCGTCCTTCGGTCCGGGCCCGTGCGTCTTCACGGTGTCGAGGTTGCGGTCGCGCCGCTCTTCCTCGTCGAACCGTGCGTCGCCGAGGATCTCCTCCTCCGCCGCGCGCCGCTCGCTCTCGCGAGCCTCGTTCGCCTCGCGCTCGCGGCGCTCCGCGCGCTCGTCCGCAGTCTCGAGATCGGCCATCGCGTTCGACAGCTCGAACTCGCGCTCCTCACCCACGCTCTCGTCGCTCACGTTCTCGTTCTCTCCCTTCACGCCGCCCTTCTGCGGCGCCTCGCTGCGCATCCCGAGATGGCTGCGGCTCGCGGTCCCACCGCGCGTGCTGCCGCCGGTGCGGCTCGCGGTGCCGCCCTGCGCGGCCACGGGATGAAGCTCGTCGCTCTCCCGCGGCGCGTCGCCGAGCCCGTGCGTCCCGCGGACTCCTCCCTTGGTCGCAGCCGGATCCCTCGGTCGGTTCCCACGCGTCGCCATGCTCGTTACCTCCGAGCACATCGACTGCACCGTGCGTGCCTCCTCGCTCCGTGACGATGCGCGCCCGTCCTGCGTTCGAAGACGTGGCGATCCACGACATCCGCGAGGCACGTCGTCGCGCCCGCAGCGCACGCCAGAGACGTTTCACGTCGGGCGCACCCGTTGCAGCCGCGTCCGCCCATGGCGACCCAGACCACCCCGCACGTCGACCCGCGCCACGCGGGCAAGAAGCCTCCCTTCGACGAGAAGACGCAGCCGCATCCCGGCCTCGAGGCGGCGATGCGCACCAAGCCGGACTTCGGCGAAGAGACCTACGTCGGCTTCGGCCGGCTCGCCGGGCGGCGCGCGCTGATCACCGGCGGCGACAGCGGCATCGGGCGCGCGGTCGCGCTCGCGTTCGCGCGCGAGGGCGCGGACGTCGCGTTCACGTACCTGCCCGCGGAGAAGCCCGACGCCGACGAGACGCTGCGCGTCGTCGAGGCGGCGGGGCGCAAGGCGATCGCGATCGAGGCGGACCTCTCCGATCCCGCGACCTGCGAGCGCGTGGTGCGCGATGCGGCGCACGGGCTCGGCGGGCTCGACCTCCTGGTCAACAACGCCGCGTTCCAGGGCAAGGCGGTGCAGTCGTTCGAGGAGCTCGATCCCGAGCGCGTCACCCACACGTTCCAGGTGAACATCCTCGCGATGTTCCACCTCGTGCGCGCCGCGCTCACGCACCTCGCGGCGGGTGGATCGGTCATCAACGTCGCGTCGATCCAGGCGTACCAGCCGAGCGCCGCGATCCTCGACTACGCCGCGACGAAGGGCGCGATCGTGAGCTTCACGAAGGGGCTCGCGAAGGAGCTGATCGGCCGCGGCATCCGCGTGAACTGCGTCGCGCCGGGGCCGGTGTGGACGCCGATCATCCCGCAGTCGTTCGACGCGGAGAAGGTGCGCCAGGACGGCAAGGACAACCCGATGGAGCGGCCCGCGCAGCCCGCGGAGCTCGCGCCCGCGTTCGTGTTCCTCGCGAGCGACGAGGGACGGTTCGTGAACGGGGAGATCCTGGGTGTCACGGGTGGGCTGCCGCTCGGATGAAGAATCGACACGGACACGAAATGGCCCCTCGTGATCGCGCACACTGGGACTAGGTGCTTCGAGCGTGGCCCTCGCCGCACTGATCCCGCTGGCTGATCACCGCGCCCGCCGGTTGGTGGAGCGCCTCCTGGAGATCCAGGGCGAGATCGACCACGCCGCGCGCCAGCTGCTCTCCGGGCGTCGCGCCGAGGCGCGCCTCGAGGATCTGCTCGACGACATCGACCGCACGCTGGTCGACCTCGCGCGCACCGCACGCCACGTGGACTCGCCCGCGCTGCGCGAGGCGATCGACGCGACGTGCCGAGCGCACGCGCGCTGGTCGTGCGCGCGGCTCGGGAGCGAAGAAGAGCGCAGCGCGGCGGCGGTCTATCTCGAGAGCGTCGACGCGCTCGCGAAGGCCGCCGAGCGGCGGCGCGCGTAGCGCGCAACGACGGGTCGCGCACGCGTCGTCGAGCGGACAGCGAAGAGGCCCGACCAGCGGTCGGGCCTCTTCCGTTTCACTTCTTGCCCTGCCCCATCTTCGCCATGAACTCGCGGTGGCGCGCCTCCATCTCTTCGGGCGAGACGTCCTCCACGTGGGTGCCGATCGTCCACTTGTGGCCGAACGGATCGACCATCGAGCCCATGCGATCGCCGTAGAACTGATCCGCGACCGGACGCTCCTGCTTCGCGCCTTCCTTCACCGCCCGCGCGAACACCGCGTCCACGTCGGTCACGTAGAGCATCAGCCCGACCGGCGTGCCGCCCAGCGATCCCGGCGCGGTCGCGCCCATCTCCGGCGACTCGTCGGCGAGCATCACGCGCGAGTCGCCGATCTGGATCTCCGCATGGACGATGCTGCCCCCCGGACCGTCCATCCGGTACAGCTCGTTCGCGCCGAGCGCGCGCGCGTACCACTCGATCGCCTTCGCGGCGCCCTTCACGATCAAGTACGGCGTGACGCTGTGATAGCCCTCGGGGATCGCGCTCTTCGCCTTGGTCGCCATCTCGTTTCCTCCGGTCGAGACGCTCGAACGTAGTCGCGCCATCGCGCGCGCGTCTGCCCCGACGTTGCGGACATGGTCGCGCGCGCTCCGGCCAGCGATGCTCCCGCGCGAGGGAGGCATTGCTCGTGACCACCGAATTCGATCCGAACCTCTACACCCGCGCTCCGGCCACCGACGTGCCCGGCGCGTACTCGCTGGGCGTCGCGGTCCTCGCCGCGGTCCCGACCGACGCGTCGCGCGACTCACGCGTCCGCGCCAGCGCACGCGCGCTGCGCGCGTCGGTCATCGCGCTGCGCGACGCGTGGACCGCGCGCGTGAAGATCGGCGATCCCGATCGCCGCGCCTTCGACGCCGTGGCCGATGCGTCGTGGCGAGCGCTGAATTGGGCGCTCGAGTCGATCACGCTCATCACCGGCACGCCCGCCGACGACGCGCGCGCGACGCGCGCTCGCGCGATGCTCGAGCGCGTCTTCCCCGACGGGCTCGCCTTCACCCAGCTCACGTACACGAGCCAGTGGGCGCACGCCGACCGCCTGCTCGCGCAGATCGACGCCGACGGGCTCGGGGCCGAGCTCGATCGCCTCGTCGGCGCGCCGTACCTCGCGTTCATCCGTCGCGCGCACGCGTCGTACGGAGAGGCGCTCCGGATCACCGAGGCCGCCGACGCCGCGACGGTCGGCGTGCGCGAGCCGCTGCGCGCGCTGCAGGTGGCCGTCCAGGAGTACGTGTTCGCGCTGTTCGCCGAGCACCCGCCGAGCAACCCCGAGAACCACCCGCGGCTGCGCAAGGCGCTCGCGCCGATCGACGCGTTCCGCGCGTCGCAGCAGCGCGCGGAGCCCGCGACGCGGCCCGCAGGCCCGCCCGGGCCCGCCGCGCCCGAGCCCGCAGGCCCGCCGCCGAGCGACCCCATCCCCGAGGTCTGAGCGCGGTTTTTCCCACGTTTTCGGGGTGAAGACCCTCCCGCTACGCCGTCGACGGCGGGCGCGGAGGGTCTTCACCGTCTCGGCCCTCGATCGACGGCGCGTCGGGACGGTGATCACCCTCGCCCGGCGCCGTCGAACGAGGCGCGTGAGGGTCGGCACCGTCGCGCTGCGCCGTCGACGCCGCACCCCGACGGTCTCGACCCTCGGTCGCCGCGATCGACGTCGCCGTCGCGCGGTCGCGACCCTCGCGCTGCGCGGTCGACGCAGCGCGCCCGAGGTCTCGACCCTCGATCATCGCCGTCGACGTCGCGCTCGCGCGGTCGCGACCCTCGCGCCGCGCCGTCGACGCAGCGCGGCGATGGTCTCGACCCTCGCGCCGCGCCGGCGACCCGATGCGGCGAGGCGTGGCGCACGATCGACGCGCTTGTGGTCGCGGGCGTCGGGCCGATGCCGGTCTCGGATGACGTCCGAGCGCGAGAAGATGCTGGCCGGTGAGCGCTACGACGCGCTCGACCCCGAGCTCGTCGCGACGCGCGAGCGCGCGCGCGATCTCTGTCAGGCCCTCAACGCCACCCGCGAGCGCGAGGTCGACGCGCGCCGCGCGATCCTGCGCGATCTGTTCGGCCGCGGCGGCGACAGCGTGTGGATGCAGCCGCCGTTCTACTGCGACTACGGGGCGAACATCGAGCTCGGCGAGCGCGTTTACTTCAATTTCAATTGCGTGGTGCTCGACGTCTGCCGCGTGACGATCGGGGACTTCACGATGTTCGGCCCCGCGGTCCAGATCCTCACGCCGCTGCACCCGCTGAACGCCGCGGAGCGGCGCGTGAAGGAGTACGGCAAGCCGATCGAGATCGGCGCCGACGTGTGGGTCGGCGGCGGCGCGATCATCCTGCCCGGCGTGCGGATCGGGTCGCGCGCGGTGATCGGCGCGGGCAGCATCGTCACGCGCGACGTGCCCGAGGGCGTGCTCGCGGCAGGGAACCCCTGCCGCGTCATCCGCGCGATCACCGAGTGATCGAATCAACCCTCGAGGATCGCCGCGCAGCGCGGCGCAATCCGGCGCTCCTGCACCGCGTCGCCGCGCGACGCGAGCAGCACGCGCCCCGCGGGCAGGTCGCGCGGCTCGTGACCGAGGTTCCACGCGAGCACGCGGCGCTGTCCGCGCGACGCGCGCGTGACGATCAACATCTCGCCGTGCCGCGCGACCTGCCACTCCGCGCGCGCGTCGCGCAGCACGGGGTCGCTCTTGCGCAGCGACAGCGCCGCGCGATGGAGCGCGAGGATCGCGTCGTGCGGCGCGCGCTCTCGCTCGCTCCAGTCGACCTTCGCGCGCAGGAACGTCTGCTCGTCCTGGGGGTCCGGGATGCGCGCGCGCGACGCGGGGTCGCGGAACGCCGGGAACTGCGCGAACTCCGAGCGCCGGCCCTCGGAGACCTTCGCGCCGAGCTCGGGCTCGTGATCGGTGAAGTAGAGGAAGGGGACGCGCGTGCCCCACTCCTGGCCTTGGAAGAGCAGCACGCTCGACGGCGCGAAGAGCATCAGCAGCGTCGCGGCGCGCGCGTCCTCCTCGCGCGCGAGGCTCCAGAAGCGATCGCCCATCGCGCGGTTGCCGGTCTGGTCGTGGTTCTCGAGGCAGTAGACGAAGCGCTCGCGATCGCTGCGCGCCGGGCCGCGCCACCCTGCGCGCAGCACGTCGGCGAGCGTGGAGAGCGTCGGCTCGTAGGGCGCGTAGTAGCCGTCGCGCTCGCCGGTCAGCAGCACGTGGACCGCGTGGTGGAAGTCGTCGGCCCAGGTGCCGTCGAGGTGGAGCCGATCGAAGAGCATCGGATCGCGGCGCTCGTCCTCCGCGATCAACACCGGCGGCCCGGGGAGCCCGCGCGCGATCTGCGCGAGCTCCGCGATGACGTGGGTCCCGGTGCGATCGACGATGGCGTGCGTCGCGTCGAGGCGCAGCCCGTCGAAGCCGTACTCGACGACGTACAGGCGCAGCACCTCGCGCGCGAGCGCGCGCATCGCCGGATGCGCGAAGCGGGGCGCCGCGCCCCATGGCGTCGGCTCGTCCTCGTCGAACAGCGAGGGATCGATCGCGGGCAGCCAGTTCGCGTCGGGCCCGAAGTGGTTGAGCACGACGTCGAGCAGCACCGAGAGCCCGAGCCGGTGCGCCTCGTCGACGAAGCGCACGAGCTCCTCGGGCGCGCCGTACGCCGCGTGCGGCGCGAGCAGCGCGACGCCGTCGTAGCCCCAGCCGCGCGCGCCGGGGAAGCTCGCGACGGGCATCAGCTCGATCGCGTCGACGCCGAGCGCCGCGAGGTGCGGCAGCTTCTCGCGCGCCGCCGCGAACGTGCCCTCGCGCGTGAACGTGCCGACGTGGAGCTCGTAGATCACCGGCGCGCCGGCCATGTCGAGAGGGCGCCGCGGCGCGCGCGGCGCGAGCGGCGCGAGCACCTCGGCGGCGCCGCGCGGGCCCTCGGGGAGCGAGCGCGCGAACGGATCGGGCAGCTCGCGATCGCCGATGCGCAGCAGGTAGCGCGTGCCCGCGCCGATCCCGGGGACGACGGCCTCGTGCAGCCCGTCTCTCACGCGCGGGAGCGCGCGGATGCGACGCGTTCCGTCGGGCGCGACCAGCACCACCGAGACGTCGCTCGCGTGCGTCGGCACGCGGAAGCGGACTCCTCCTTCGACCACGTGCGCGCCGGGTCGCGGCATCGGGTCGGTCGGCGCGAGCGAGGCGATGCGCTGCATGCGTTCCATGTCCGAGCGCCGTCCCCAGGCAACCCGGGTACCAGCGCATCGGAGCTCCACGGCGCCGGGATCCGAGCAGCGCGTCGCGTGGACCTCTGTCACGTGCGCGCACGCGCTCGGTCCGAGGTTGCCCCAGATCGTGTGGGGCTCGCGGAGGGGCGTGGCCACGTCCACACGACACGCGTGGTGCGCGCGCGCCGCGTGGCTCGATGGCGTGGAGCTTGCGACGAGCGCCCCGGGCGGCAGCAGCGAGGCTGGCTCGAGCGGCCTCAGGGGTGGCGCGGTGGAAGCGACGAGCGTGCGAGACGTGATGCAGTGGTTGGTCGAGCGCGCGCGTACGCCGCTCGTGGTGATGGCCTCGCTGCTCGGCTTCGCGGAGCTCTTGCACGGACACTCGCTCTCGGACGCGGTCTATCGCAGCCCCTCGATCGAAGCGCGCATCCACCTGGCGGAGCACCTCGGCGGTGACGACGCCGCGCCGGTCGACATCGAGGTGCGCAACACGTCGGACGTGCCGTGCGACGTGGAGATCGCGCTGTCGGACGACCTCGCGCAGTCGTTCGAGCAGGTCGCGATGATCCCCGAGCCGAGCCCGGGCTCGCCGTTCTCGGTGCGCCTGGAGCGCGTGCTGCCCGGCGAGGAGCGCCTCGTCGCGCTCGAGCTGCAGGGCGCGGAGCCGGGCCCGCACGCGGGTCGTGTGGAGATCACCGCGTCGCCGGGAGACGGGCTCTCGATCCCGATCCGCACGTTCGTGACGCATTGAGCTCGCGGGAGGTCGTGGTCGACCGTTCGGACCGAAGAGCCGACCACGACCACGTTCCCCAACGCCGCGCGCGGCGCAGATCGCCGACGTGATCGTGGGCGTCGACGTGGTCGTGGGCGTGGGCGGCCGTTCCCCGCGAAGAGGCCGACCACGACCACGCTCACGACCACGACCACGCTCACGACCACGACCACGTCCACGTTCGCAACGACGCGCGCGGCGCAGATCGCCGACGTGATCGTGGGCGTCGGCGTGGTCGTGGTCGTGGGCGGCCGTTCCCCGCGAAGAGGCCGACCACGACCACGCTCACGTCCACGTTCGCAACGACGCGCGCGGCGCAGATCGCCGACGTGATCGTGGGCGTCGACGTGGTCGTGGGCGTGGGCGGCCGTTCCCCGCGAAGAGGCCGACCACGACCACGCTCACGACCACGACCACGACCACGTTCCCAACGCCGCGCGCGGCGCAGATCGCCGACGTGATCGTGGGCGTCGACGCGGTCGTGGGCGTGGGGGCTCTTCGACGACCGACCCGCCCCGAACGCTGCGCGCGGGGCCGCAGCCCCGCTTGCTCTCGTTCGGGCGCGTCGTGGCTCACTCGCTCGCGTGCGCCGCGTCCGACGACGGGTCGCGAGAGGCGTAGTAGAGCGCGACGTCGCGGATGTCCTCGGGCGTCAGCCGCGGCGCGACGTGGTGCATGAGCTCCGAGTACCGCGATCCGCCGCGGTGGCCCGATCGGAAGAGCTCGAGCTGGAGCGCGAGGTAGTCCGCGAACTGACCGGCGAGCCGCGGATACGCGGGATTGCGCGCCCACTCCGCGGGCCCGTGGCAGTCGCGGCACGAAGGCGCTCCGCGCTCCGCGATGCCGCGGCGCGCGATCTCCGCGCCGCGTGCGATGCGCTCCTCGGGCCCCGCGTGCTCGACCGGCGCGCCCGGAGCGAGCGCGGCGTAGTACGCGGCCGCGGCGTGACGATCGGCCTGGGTCAGATCGGCGGCGACGGGCTGCATGATCCCGCTGTGCCGATCGCCCTCCGCGTAGGCGTCGAGCGCGCGCTCGAGGTACTCGCGAGACTGCCCCGCGAGCGTGGGGAACGCGGCAAGACCGCGCCCGCGACCGTCGTTCCCGTGACAGCGCGCGCAGTTGTGCGCGACGACGTCGGGCACCTGCGCGGACTCGACGAGATCGGGGAGCGCGGCCGCGGTCGTGTCGTGCGTCGCTTCGCCGTGGACGAGCTCGAGGTACTCGGCGGCGTCGAGCTCCGGCATCGCGAGCAGGAACGCGACCATCGCGCGCACCTCGTCGTCGCGATGCGCCGCGGGCCACGCGGGCATGCCGGTGAACTTGAGGCCGTGCTTCACGACGTAGAAGAGCTCCTCGGGCTCGCGCTCCGCGATCACGTCGGGCAGGTACGGCGGGCGCGGGAGCATCGCGCGCGCGATGCGCGGGCTCGGGAGATCGGGGCTGCCGTGGCAGGGGCGACAGCCGGTCTCGTAGTGCCCGGCGCCTTTCAGCACGAGCCACGGCTCGCCGAGCTCGACGGGAGCGGCGAAGAGCGTGTGGGTCGCGATCGAGCGGCGCTTTCCGAACTGCAGCATCCACTCGGTGATCGCCCAGTGCCCTCCGCTCGCGCCGATCGGCACGATCCCGGAGAGCGCGAGCAGGAACCCGCCGAGCGCGAGCACGACGGCGAGCGCCGCGCCCCGGAGCGTCCAGCGCAGCGCGCGCTTCATGCCCGCGCCTCCCGCACGAGCCGCGCGGAGAGCGCGACCCCGCCCGCGAGGTACGACGCCGCGCCGACCGCGAGCATGATCGCGCCGCCGATCTGCTGGTCCTCGAGGGGCGTGAGCGACGACGCGCGGTGGCACGCATGCGCGTAGAGGGGGCGCGGCGCGAGCGCGATCAGCGCGCCGAGCAGCGTCATGTGCATCGACGTGAGCAGCAGCGCGACGACGCCGACCGCGCGGCGGCTCGCGGCGCGATGCTCGTCGCCGCAGAGCGCCGACGCCCACAGCCACACGCCGGTCGCGAGGAAGCTCCCCTGCTCGAGCGCGAAGCCGAGCGCGGTCTCGCGCGCGACCTGGTGCAGCGCGGGCGCGTGCCAGCCCCACACCACGACGAGCTCGCCGAACGACGCGGGGATCGGCGCGAGCCAGCGCGGCGCGCGGCGGACCGGGTCGAAGCGCGTGCCCGCGACGCCGAGCGCGAGCAGCGGCGCCGCGACCGCGACGACGCCCATGTGCATCGTCATGTGCGCGAGGAATGGGCCCGGGAGCACGTCGGCGAGCGGCACGAGCCACACCGCGGCGAGCACGACGAGCCCGAGCACGAGCGCGGAGCGCCCGCTCACCGGCACGTCCCCACGACGAGCGCCGCGATCGCGGCGTACGTGACGGCGACGACGCCGAGCGCCGAGAGCAGGAACGTCGCGAGGCCGAGGAAGCGATGCCTCGACTCCGCCGTGTCCTCGTCGTGATGGCGCCGAGCGCCGTGGGGGGGCGCGCCGGTCGCGTGGCGCCGATAGCCGCGCGCGCCGAGCACGACGAGCACGATCAGCGCGACCGCGGTGTACACGAAGATCGCGGTGCGCGCGCTCGA
This sequence comes from Sandaracinus amylolyticus, assembly GCF_000737325.1. Lineage (NCBI taxonomy): Bacteria > Pseudomonadati > Myxococcota > Polyangiales > Sandaracinaceae > Sandaracinus > Sandaracinus amylolyticus. The sequence goes on along the minus strand of NZ_CP011125.1, from coordinate 1,371,950 downwards.
CAGCGATCCCGCGCGGCCCACGACCTTCGCGCACCAGATCGCGGCCGTGATGTACGACGCGAGGAAGTGCGCGGCCCAGGTCGCCGGTGGGACGACGAGGTTCCACAGGCTCTCGCGCTCCTCGGAGCGGCTCTCGTGTTCCTCGGCGACGCTCATGCGACGCTCGGGAAGCCGGCGACCACGAGCGCCGTGATCACGGCGGTGAGGACCGTGAAGTGCCAATAGAGCACGACGTTGTGGAGATCGATGTCGTGCTCGGGCGTCATGTGCCCCACGATCCGACGCGCGAGACAGTGGACCTGCATGAGCACGCCGAGCACGACGTGGAGCGCCGTCCACGCGAGGAGCAGCCACACCGTCGCGTCGTACGCGTGGCGCGTCGGATCGAGCCCGCTCAGGTAGGGCCCGGCGAGCAACGCGGGCACGCTCGCCACCGCGAGCGCGATCGCGCCGAGGAGCGCGAGGTGGAACGTCCGCGCGCTCGTGCGCCGGAGCAGGCGACGGCAGAGCACCACGAGCGCCCACGCGCCGAGCACGAGCGCTGCGCCGAGCGCGGGCCACGCCACGCCGGGCCCCTCCGAGCTGGGAGGCGGGAAGTCTTCGTGGATGGTCCAGAAGAAGAAATAGCCGAACACGATCGACACGAACGCAGTGAAGTCCGCGAGCATCGTGACGAGCAGTCCCCACCACCCGACCGACTGCGATCCCGAGACCGAGATCGGCAGTCGCACGCCGAGCCCGACGTCCTTCTCCGCCTTCTCGGGCTTCCACGCGGTGCCGACCCACAGCCAGCGCCAGATCACGCACGCCGCGAGCACGAGGCTCACGAGCGCGGCCGCCCACTGCGCGAACGTGCCGAGCACGAAGAACCCACCGAGCGTCACCGCCGCGACGAGCGGGAGCCAGCTCGGACCGGGCAGTCGCTGGCACTGCAGCGGACGTGCGTCGATGACCGACGTGACGAGCGTCTCGCGCAGACCTTCCTCGGCGTCGGGCAGATAGAAACGACCTTCGTCGATGTCGCGGATCAGGTTCGGCTGATCCCAGATCGGATGGCGCGAGTCGATCTCGGGGATCGATCGGATCCCCCACGACTTGCCGGGCATCTCCTGGACCCACTCGAGCGTGCCCGCGTCCCACGGATTGCGCCGCGCGTAGGGCTCCTTGCGGCGCGGACGGAGCATGTCGAACGCGATGACGAAGAGGCCCGCCGCGAGCACGAACGCGCCGATCGTCGACGCCATGTTGAGCCCGTCGAGCCCGAGCTCCGCGGGATACGTGAACACGCGCCGTGGCATCCCGCGCATCCCGGAGAGGTGCATCGGGAGGAATGCGACGTTGAATCCGACGAACGCGAGCCAGAATGCGATCGTGCCCAGTCGGTCCGAGAGCATCTTTCCGCGGACGATCGGATAGAAGTAATAGAGCCCCGCGATGATCGGAAAGATCGCTCCTCCGATCAGCACGTAGTGGAAGTGCCCGACGACGAAGAAGCTGTCGTGCGCTTGGAAGTCGAAGGGCGCGAGCGCGAGCATCACGCCGGTGAGCCCGCCGAACACGAAGATCGCCATGCTCCCGATCACCCAGAGGAGCGGCACCGAGCGCGCGACGCGCCCGACGAGCAGCGTGGCGACGAAGCAGAAGAATTGAACGCCGGTCGGGATCGCGACTGCCGCCGACGCCGCCGAGAACAAGCCGAGCGAGATCCCCGGCAGTCCGGTCGTGTACATGTGGTGGACCCAGAGCCCGAAGCTCAGGAATCCGATCCCGATCGCGGCGAGGACGATCCACCCATATCCGACCATCGGTTTGCGCGCGAACGTCGGCACGATCATCGCGACGAGCGCAATCGACGGAAGGAAGATGATGTAGACCTCGGGATGGCCGAAGAGCCAGAAGAGGTGCTGCCAGAGGAGCGGATCGCCCCCGCGGCTCGCGTCGAAGAACGGCCAGTCGAATTCGCGCTCGAGCTCGAGCAGCATGCTCCCGGTGATCAGCGGCGGGAACGCGAACACGATCATCACCGCCGCGACGAGCGTGTACCAGACGTAGAGCGGAATGAGGTGGATGCGCATCCCGGGAGGGCGGCACTTGAGCGCACCGACGATCAGCTCCACCGCCGACGCGATCGCCGCGACCTCGATGAACGAGAATCCGAGCAGCCAGATGTCGGCGCCGATGTCCGGTTGGTAGCTCGACGTGAGCGGCGGATACATGAACCAGCCGCCGCGGGGCGCCGCGTCGAAGAAGATCGATCCGCTCAAGAAGAGACCGCCGATCACGAAGCACCAGAATCCGAACGCCGCGAGCCGCGGGAACGGCAGATCGCGCGCGCCGAGCATCTGCGGCATCAGCGTCACCGCGATCGCCTCGAAGATCGGAATCGCGAAGAGGAACATCATCACCGAGCCGTGCACGGTGAACGTCTGGTTGTAGGTCTCCGCAGAGAGGAAGTCGTTCTCCGACACCGCGAGCTGGATGCGCATCAGGAGCGCGAGCACGCCGCCGAAGAAGAAGAACAGGAACGCGACGGCGGTGTACCAGACACCGACTCGACTGTTGTTGACGTCGGAGAAGTAGCGGAGCCCCTCGGGCGATTTCCACACAGCGAGCAGTCGCTCCTCCTGGGCGCGACGGAGCGACTCCGGCGGAGCGTCGGGGAGCGGCGCGGGATCCGTCATCGCAGGCTCTCCAGGTAGGCGGCGAGCGCGTCGAGCTCGTCGCCCGGCAACATCTCGAACGCGGGCATGTGCACGCCGGACTTCAGCCGCTCGGGATCGGCGATCCAGCGCCGCAGCGCCTCGGGCCCGCGATCGAGACGGCCCGCGCCGATCGTGTGGCGGCTCCCGACGTGCGTGAGATCGGGGCCGACCGTTCCGTCCGCGGCCGTGCCCCGGATCGCGTGGCACGCGCTGCACCCGTTCTCGAGGAACAGCGATGCGCCGCGGCGCGCGATCGCGGTCGTGGGCTCGAGCGCGTCGCCGAGCTCGTGCGCGAGCCACGCCTCGTGATCGCGCTGCGTCTCGACGATCGCGGCGAACGCCATCCACGTGTGCGACGTGCCGCAGTACTCCGCGCAGACTCCGCGATAGACCCCGGGGCGCGTGGGCTCGAGCCGCAGCTGCGTGCGCCTCCCCGGGATCATGTCGACCTTGCCGCCGAGCGCGGGGATCCAGAACGCGTGGATGACGTCGCGCGTCTCGAGCGAGAGCTGCACCGGGACGCCCGCGGGCAGGCGCAGCTCGTTCGCGCTCTCGACGATGCGGCCGTCCGCGTCGCGATGACGCACGCGCCACCACCACTGCTCGCCGACGACCTCGATCTCCAGCGCACCCCGCGGCGCGGGCGCGAGCAGGCCCGGGATCATCCCGAGGCCGTGCACGAGCAGCGCGCCGAGCACGAGCGTCGGGATCACCGCGCCGAACACGACGACGAGGCGGTTCGCGGCATCGGTCGAGATCGGCGCGCGCGGGACGTACGCCGCGTACACCGCGAGCCCGACCGACGCGAGCCACACGACGGCGCTGCCCCACGTCATCAGCCAGAACAGATCGGCGAGCTGCGCCGCCTCGCGCCCTCCGGGATCGAGCGCCGACTGTGGCCCTCGGCACCCGACTGCGAGCACGAGCGCGGCGCTCGCGGTCCCCAGCGCGCCTCGCGTCACCTCGCCTCCTCGTTCCACACAGGGCGCGAGCTCGCGCGCTCTCCGCGGTCATGAGCGCGGAGCGACGAGAGACAACCACTCGCGCGCGGGCCTACGCGGCGCGCGGCCTCGACGCGGGGCGCTCGCGCAATGTCGACCTCCGAGCGCGGTCGTGCACGCTGCGATCCTGTGCCGCGCGATCAGCGCGTGATGCGGTTGTCGAACGCGGAGCGCCCCTCGATCGCGTCGCACAGATCGTCGAGCTCGATCGGCTTCAAGAGGTGCGCGTCGAACCCCGCCTCGCGCGCGCGCTGTCGGTCGGAGTCGTGCCCGAAGCCGGTCACCGCGACGAGCCGCACGAGCGCGTGCTCCGGCAGCTCGCGCAGGCGCCGCGCGAGCTCGCAGCCGTCCATCACCGGCAGGCCGAGATCGAGCACCGCGACGTGCGGCGAGAACCACCCCGCGGTCTCGAGCGCGCTCGCGCCGTCGTGCGCGGTCGCGGTCTCGTAGCCCTCGGTCGCGAGCGCGACCGCGATCAGATCGGCCGCGTCCTCGTTGTCGTCGACGACGAGCACGCGCAGCCGCGCCGCGCCGGTGGTGGGCGCCTCCACCCGTCGCATCACCGGCGCCGCGGTGCGCTCGGTCGGCTCGTCGGCGGCGGGCAACCGCACGGTGAACTCGGATCCGCGGCCCACGCCCTCGCTCGCGGCCGACACGTCGCCGCCGTGGAGGCGCACGAGGCTCCGCACGATCGCGAGCCCGAGACCGAGCCCGCCCATCGAGCGATCGAGCGTGCGACGCCCCTGCTCGAACAGATCGAAGATGCGCGGCAAGAGCTCGGAAGGGATCCCCGCGCCGTCGTCGCGCACGCGCACCGCGATGCGCCGCTGCTCGTACTTCGCCTCGATCTCGACGCACCCGCGCGGCTCGCCGTACTTCGACGCGTTCGTGATCAGGTTCGCGAAGATCTGCACGAGCCGCGCGCGATCTCCGTCGACCCAGAGCTCGCGCGCCGGCGCGTCGACGCGCAGCTCCTGCTCGCGCTTCGCGATCAGCGGGCCCGCCATCTCCACCGCGGCCTCGATCACCTCGGCGAGATCGACCGTCTCGCGGCGGAGCTCGATCTTGCCGCGATCGATCCGCGAGATGTCGAGCAGGTCGTCGACCAGCCCGACGAGGTGCTCGACCTGACGGCCGATCACCTCGAGCTCGAGGCGCGCCGTGCCGCCGTCGCGCCGCGCGAGCAGCTCGAGCGCCGTGCGGATGGGCGCGAGCGGGTTGCGCAGCTCGTGCCCCAGCATCGCGAGGAACTCGTCCTTCGCGCGGCTCGCGGACTCCGCGGTCTTCCGCGCGATCACGAGCTCGGTCACGTCCTGCGCGAACATCGCGACGAGGTCGACGCCGCCGTCCCGCGCGCGGATCGGGCGGCCGACGAGATCGAAGTAGCGCTGCGTCATCGCGCCGGTCTCGTCGCGCATCCACACCGAGACCTCGGAGCGATGCAGCTCGCGTCCGGTGCGACGGAGATCGTCGATCGCCGCGATCACCTCGTCGGTCGCGACCTCGGGCAGCGCGTCGACGAGCGCGCGACCGACGAGCACGCGGTCGCCCGCGAGGCGCTGCACCGCCTCGCTCGCGAGCACGATCTCGTTCGCGTCGCCGCGCACCGCGCAGATGAGGTTGGGCGTCGCCGCGAGGAGGCCCTCGAGACGCGTCCGCCAGTCGGCGCCGTCGGAGTACGCCGTCCGGATCTCCGAGCGCAGCGGATCGCTCCGCGTCGCCGCCGGCGCGAAGCGCGGCAGACGCGCGACGCCCCTCTCCGGCGTCGCGAGCCCAGCGGCGTCCACGCCCGGCAGCCGTTGGCCACCGTCCCCCTGCGATCGTGACATCGCACTCCCCCCGACCGCGCGCACGCGTTCGCGCCGCACGGCCGCCCCTTGGGCACCCTAGGGCCGGCGCGCGGGTCCACAAGATTCCGCGATCGACGTAGCGGCCTTCCCCCGATCGCCCGATCGAGGGATCAGCCCCGCGCTTCGTCGTCGGGGAGCCACACCACGAACGTCGAGCCTTCGCCGAGCGCGCTCTCCAGCGTGATGTCGCCGCCGAGGAGGCGCGCGAGCCGACGCGCGCTCGCGAGACCGAGCCCGGTCCCACCGACCGTTCGCGTCGGCGATCCGTCGACCTGGTGGAACGGATCGAACACGCGCGACTGCTCCTCGGGCGCGATGCCGATTCCGGTGTCGCGCACCGCGATGCTCGCACCGTGGAGCACGCGTCGGACGTCGACGCGCACCTCGCCCTCGCGCGTGAACTTCAGCGCGTTGCCCACGAGACAGCGCACGACCTTCGCGAGCTTCGCGGGATCGGTACGCAGGCGCGGCACGGTGGCGTCGATCACGAGCTCGACGCGCAGATCGGGACGCGACGACGAGGGCTCGAGGCTGCGGATCGCGTCGCGCACGGTGGCCCCGAGATCGAGGTCCTGCAGCTCCACCGTCATCGCGCCCGCGTCGAGCGCGGCGAGCTCGAGCATCTGCTCGATGACGCCGAGCAGCTCGCGCCCGTTCGCCTCGATGCGCTCGGCCTTGTGCTGCTGCTCCGGCGAGAGCGCGCCGCCGACGCCGTGAGAGAGCATCGACGCGTAGCCGAGCATCGCGTTCAGCGGTGTGCGGAGCTCGTGGGAGACCATCGCGAGGAGCTGCGCCTTCGCGCGCGAGGCCTCGCGGCGCGCCTCGTCGATCTCGCGCTCGCGCGCGTCGAGCTGCGCGCGCAGCTCGTCGATCGTGCCGAGGTCGCGCGAGAGGAGATCGATCGCGAGCGTGATCTCCTGTTCGGCGCTCTCGATCCCGTCCTCCTCCGCGAGCAACCCGAGCGCGAGCTCGAGGCGCGCACGCGCCGCCGCTGTACGACGCGCGGCGGGATGGACTCCGGACTCGATGCGCTCACGACGTGGCGATGATTGCAGTCGGGGTCGCATGGGGGGGTGAGGGGCGTTACGCGACCGCCCATCTCGTCGCGTCGCGAGTCGCCACAATCTCCAAGCGCTCGGATTGTCAGGCGACGGCGCGAGCGGAAAGATCTCCCGCGAGATCACGGGGTTGCCGCGACGTGCTCCGGACCTAGGTCGGCCGCCGTCATGCTTCGCACCGCGCGTTCGCCGCTCCGCGTCCTGGTCGTCGAGGACAACGAGGACATCGCCGACATGCTCGCACTGCTCCTCGAGCGCTGGGGCCACGAGGTCACGCTCCGACGCGACGGACGGAGCGGGCTCGCGGCGGGCCTCGCGGGGGCGTTCGATCTCGCGCTGCTGGACCTCGGGCTCCCGGAGCTCGACGGGTTCGAGCTCGCGCGCCAGCTGCGCGCGGCGCGCGGCGCGGAGTCGCCGGTGCTGATCGCGGTGTCCGGCTACGCGCAGCCGGAGGACGTCGAGGAGGCGCGGCGCGCGGGCTTCGATCGACACGTGGCGAAGCCGGTGAGCGAGCGCGGCATCCGGAGCCTGCTGCGGATGGCGCGGCGGAAGAAGGATCGCAACGCGACGATCAGCATCGACGCGGAGGAGTTCCGCACCTGAGCGCGCGGCGCGGTGCCCTTGTGATGGTAAAGGACGGGACCAGATGGTGAATACTTTGGCAGGCGGAACGGAGAACGAAGACGGCGCTCCGATGGACGTCGTCATCGTCGACGACCACGACGACACGCGCGAGGTCGCTGCGGAGGTGCTGCGGCTGCAGGGGTTCGCCGTCCGCGACTTCGCGCGCGCCGAGGACGCGCTCGACGCGATGGAGTCGGAGCCGCCGCGCGCTGCGATCATCGATCTGACGCTCGGCGCGATGAGCGGCGAGGACCTCGCGCGGAAGCTGCGCTCGACGGGCACCGCGGATCACGTCGCGCTGGTCGCGATGACCGGGCACACGAGCGCGCGCGAGAACGAAGAGCGTCTCTGGGACTGCGTGCTGATCAAGCCGGTCGATCCGTTCGACCTCGCGCGCACCCTGCGCGACATCGTCGCGCAGAAGTAGGCATCGCGCAGAAGTAGGCGTCGCGCAGAAATGACTCAGAACGGATCCGCGAAGCGCGGATCGGTGAGCACCTCGCGATCGGTCAGGCTGCGCAAGAACGCGAGCACGTCCTCGCGCTCCTGCGTCGTCAGCTCGAACCCGTGCAGGAAGATGCTCTTGAGCGGGCTCTCCGCGCCGACGCCGGCGTTCGGCCCGCCGTCGACGGTGCGTCCGCCCGCGGCGTAGTGATCGAGCACCTCGTCGAGCGTCGCGATCGAGCCGTCGTGCATGTACGGCGCGGTCAGCTCGACGTTGCGAAGGCTCGGCGCGCGGAAGCGGCCCATGTCGCGCGCATCGCGGGTGTGGTCGTAGAGACCGCGGTTGGTCTCCGGATAGCCGCCGCGCCCGTCGACGTTGTAGAGCCCGGTGTTGTGGAACCCGTTCTCGGGGAGCGGCTGCCCGTCGTGCGCCACCGAGTCGGTGAAGTTGAACCCACCGTGGCAGTGGAAGCACTCGAGGCGCTCCGAGAAGAAGAGATCCATCCCGCGCAGCGCGGACTCGCTCATCGCGCTCTCGTCGCCCTGGTGCGCCCAGCGATCGTACGGAGCGCGGGCGCTGACGATCGAGCGCTCGAAGCTCGCGAGCGCGCGCACGACGTTCGCGACGGTGATCGGATCGCCCTCGCCCGGGAACGCAGCGGCGAAGAGCTCGCCATACGTCGCGCCGGTCGGCAGCGTGGCGTCGCGCAGGCGCGCGAGCAGCTCGTCCTCGCGGCCCGAGAGGCCGAGCTCCACCGGGTGCTCGCCGAACATCGGAACGAGCGCCTGGTCCTCGAGCGAGACGAGCGCGGGGTTGGCCCACGTCAGCGTCGGCACGTAAGCGACGTTGACGAGCGACATCGATCCGCGCGGCGTGAGATCGCCGGTCGAGCCGGTCGAGACCGCGACGCCGTCGGTGAACGCGAGATCCTGTCGATGACAGCTCGCGCACGACTGCGTCTCGTTGCCCGAGAGGCGCACGTCGTAGAAGAGGAAGCGCCCGAGCTCGACCTTCTCGGCGCTCATCGGGTTGTCCTCGGGCACGCGGGGCGTGGGGAAGCCCGCGGGCAGATCCCACTGCCAGCCGCTGCGCTCCTCGCAGCCGAGCCCGATCACCAGCGCGACGAGCGCGATGCTCGCCCGTCGCATCACTCGTTGCGCGCCTCGACGCGGAAGAGCGACTGCGCGTCGCCCGTCACGCCCAGCGCGTCGAAGAGCACGGCGCACTCGGGGTCGTCGGCGTCCGACATGCAGCCCGGCGCGCCGCCGGCGTCGGCGTCGACGTCGCTCGTCGCGAGCATCGACGCGAGGTCCGCGACGATCACGTCGCGCGCGGGATCGAACGCGTCGAGCGCGATCGAGCCCTCGTTGCGCGCGGTGCAGGTGCGGGTGCCCATGCGCGCGTCGCCGCTGCAGCCGGTCGCGCCGAGGTGGAGCAGCCACGAGCTCTGCCCGGTGCTCGCGCCCTCGATGCGCACGTACTTGTAGCCGCCCTGCCAGCCCCAGTACATCGAGCTGAGGTTCATCGGCGACGGCGCGGTCGCGGAGTCGAGGTGGTTGCGCGCCTCGGGCACGCCGAGTCGGAAGCGCACGCCGGTGATCGCGCCGTCGCGATCCGGGATCGTGCCGACGAGCTGCGTGTTCGTCGGCGCGTTGCCGCCCTCGCAGCCGTCGCCGTCCTCGAAGTCGATCAGCGCGATGCCGCCGCCTTCGGAGGACACGGTCTGCCAGACGCCGTCGTCCTCGAGCTGCACCGGGACCTCTTCGCCGCCCTCGAGCACGACGCGCACGTCGTGCACGTAGAAGCGGAAGTCGAGCGCGGTGAAGGTGCTCGACGTGGTGCCGATCCCTTCGTACGCGCCACCGCACTCGAACGCGCGATCGCCGACGCGACCTTCGAGATCGATCGTCACCGGGCGTCGTGCCTCCTCACCGTCGCACGACGCGAGCGAGAGCGTGAGGATCAGCGAAGCGAAGAGACGCAGCATCAGGGAGCGCTGGCCTCGATCCAGCGTGCGATCGCACATCGAGCGGCCTCCGGGAGCGGTTCGGCAGGGGGCATCCGGACGAACGGTTCGTCCGAGGTTACTCGTCGGAACAGCTCGCTGCACGCGAGCGAGCCGGGCACGACGTAGTGCTCGAGGAGCGCGTCGCGCGAGGCCTCGACGTCGACGAACGAGAGCGGCATGCGGCTGCCTTCGCCGTGACAGCTCGGACCGTCGCGCCCGCAGCTCGGTCGCAGCACGTCGCGATGGAGCGCCTCGTACGTGGGCACCGGCACGTCCTCGCACGCGCTCGGCAGGCCCGCGTCGTCGCAGCGCGGCGAATCTCCGTCACCGCCGCACGCGAGGAGGAGGAGCACCGCGATCGACGGCATCGCGCGCGAGCCCGTCACGAGCCGTGATCGTCGTGTGCGCCGTCGTGATCGTCGTGCGCGCCACCGTCGAGCGATGCGGCGAGTCGCATGAGCGCCCGACTTAACACGCGCGCTTCGCCCGGCGCAACGCGAGCAGCGCGATGTTCACCATTCCTCCGAGAGCGAGCGGCCACGAGCCACGCGCACTCGCAGGGACGGAGCACGCACATCCACCGCCACGCGGTGGAGGCGCGGCGCCGGCGTCGCACGAAGTGATCCCTCCATCGAGCTCCGCCTCGATGCGGAAGTCGCTCCACCACGCGTCGCACAGGCAGTCGACCTCGCTCTCGCACGCGCGTCGCTCGATCTCGTCGAAGCGCAGCGCCGGCTCGCGCGCGTAGGGCGCGTCGAGCGCGAAGCGCGCGAGCGCGAACCCGTCGAGCAGGCCGTCGCCGCACATCCACATCGACGCGCCGTCGCGCGCGAGGCACGCGACCGAGACGCCTTCGTCGACGGGATCGATCGCGCCGCTCGCGCGCAACACCGAGAGCCCCGTGCCGGTGTTGCCGAAGAACACGTCGCCGCCGAGGCCGTGCGCGAGCGCGAACGGACGCTCGATCGGGCCGGGAAGCGCGGCCAGCGTGACGATCTCGGCCCACGTCTCGCCGCCGTCGGTCGTGCGCACGAGACGGTCGTGCTCGGCGCCCTGCACGACCACGAAGAGCACGTCGGGATCGCCGGGCTCGATCTCGAGGCCGCGCACCACGCGCTCGTCGTCCTCGAGCGCACCGAGATCGAGCTCGCGCCACGTCGCGCCCGCGTCGTCGCTGCGAGCGATCGCGCCGCGCAGCGCGATCGAGCCTGCCTCGCGCGTCGTGCCGACGACGTAGATGCGCGAGCCGGCGACGCGCAGCCGATCGGCGAGCAGACCCTCGGGCAGGGGCGCGCCGACCGGCGCGAACGAGAGGCCGCCGTCGTCGCTGCGCATCACGTGGTTCTCGCGCCCGCCGTCGCCCGTCACCGCGAGCACCGCACCGTCGGGCGCACGCACCACGTCGGGCACGAAGCGGTCGCGCGTCGCGTCGTCGCGCGACCACGCACACCCACGCCGCTCGCCGCGCACGATCCCGAAGTTGCCCGCGAGCAGCACGCGCTCGCCGATCACGACGCCCGGCGTCGCGATGCCCGCGACCGCGTCGGGGATCGACTCCTGGCACGTCCAGCGGAACGGCGCATCGGGCGCGTCGCGCGCGAGGAGGCCGAACGTCGCGATCGACGTGACGCGCCCGTCCTCGACGATCACGTGCTGCGTCTGCAGCCGCCCTCCGTGGGCGTGCGCGCTGGACGCCGCGAGCGCACACAGCGCGACCGCCGGCGCGACGTGCCGCGCGATCACTCGGCGACGCGCCCGGCCGCGCGCGCGACCGCGAGCGCGAGCGCGTCCACGTCGAGCGGCTTGGTCAGGAACGCGTCGTAGCCCGCGTCGACTGCGCGGACACGATCCTCCGCGCGCGCGTAGCCGGTGAGCGCGACCGCGGGCACGCGGCACGCGGGCGAGGGCATCGCGCGCACCCGCTGGATCAGCGTGAAGCCATCGAGCTCGGGCATGCCGAGATCCGACACCAGCACGTCGACCTCGCCCTCGTGCAGCAGGTCGAGCGCGCGCGAGGCGGTCGAGGTCGAGCGCACCTCCGCGCCCGCGCGCCGCAGGACCGTCTCGGCGAGCACGCACGCGTCGATCTCGTCGTCGACCACGAGGACGCGCACGCCCGCGAGGCGCGGCACTCCGGCGGCCAGGCGCACGCCGACCGACGCCGGCTCGTCGCGCTCGGGCTCGAGCGACCACGGCAGCGACACCCGCATGATCGTGCCGCGGCCGATGCCCTCGCTCCACGCGTCGATGCGGCCGCCGTGCATCTCGACGATCGCGCGCGCGATCGCGAGCCCCAGGCCGAGCCCGCCGTGACGGCGCGTCGTCGATCCGTCGGCCTGTCGATAGCGCTCGAACACGTGCGGCAGGAGCGAAGGGTCGATGCCCACTCCGTCGTCGCGCACCTCGAGCTCCGCGCGATCCTCGGTCGCGCGCACCACGACCTCGACGCGTCCCCGTGGCCCCGTGAATTTCGTCGCGTTCGAGAGCAGGTTCGCGATCACCTGGTGCAGTCGATCGGGATCGCCCGAGACCAGAGGGCGCGCCTCGAGGCGCGTGGAGAGCTGCAGGCGCTTGGCTTCGGCGGCGGGTCGGATCGAGTCGACCGCCGTCGTGACGAGCTCCGCGAGATCGACGACTCCGTCGTTCACGCCGAGCTTGCCGCTCACCATCCGCGAGAAGTCGAGCAGGTCGTCGATGAGCCGCTTCTGCACCTTCGCGTTGCGGTCGATCGCCTCGAGCGCGCGCTGCATCTGCGTGCCCTGCAGCGCGCCGGTCCGCAGGAGGTGCGACCACCCGACGATCGCGTTGAGCGGCGTGCGCAGCTCGTGGCTGAGCGTGCTGAGGAACTCGTCCTTCGCGCGGCTCGTCTCCTCGACCTGCTTGCGCGCGAGCACCGACTCGGTGACGTCGAACGCGAACGTGACGACGCCGTCGACCATGCTGCGGTCCGACTCGCGCAGGATCGGCTGGAAGACGAAGGTCAGGTAGATCGTCTCGGGGCCGTCTTCGCGCTCGACCACGCGCGGCACCTCGACCGACTCGTACGCCTCGCCGGTCTTGTGCACGTGATCGAGGCGCGCGACGAACTGCTGCGCGACGAGATCGGTGCGGTGTGCGCGCGCGCTCGTGCCGATCAGCGAGCCCGCCTCGGGGATCGTCTGCTTGAAGCGCTCGTTGATGAGCTCGTAGACGTGATCGGGCCCGCGCAGGATCGCGACCAGCGCGGGCGCGTGGTCGATGATGCGCTGCAGCCGCGCGCGCTCGCGCTCGACGGGCGAAGGCGCGCGCGTCGTGTCGCGGACCGTCGCGACGATCGTGACCGCGACGACGCGCCCCTCGGCGTCGCGCACCGGGCTCGCGCGCATCACGCGCACGACGCCGGTGTCGACCTCGACGCGCGCGCTCTCGCCGCGCTCCACCACCAGCGCGCGCGCGCGCTCGAGGCTCGCAGCGAGCGCCGCGCCGCCGATGCTCGCGCTGCGCTCCGCAGCCGCGTTGGCGAACCAGGGACGACCCTCGCGCCGGATCACCCACACCGCCTCGGCAGACTCGCCGAAGCATGCGGCGAGCGTCGGGATGTGCAGGGCGTCGTGCATCGGCGCGGTGCTCCGCCCGGAGAGCGGGGCGCGCCATTCTACGGTTCGCGCGCGCGAATGCGATCCCCCTCGCGCGACTTGCGCGACGGCTCGCCCAGGTGTGCAGCGATCACGCGGAGATCCGCGACGAGCTCGGCGCGTCGCGCGGCGCGCGAGGCCGCATCGGGGGCGCGCAGCACGACGGACGGATGGTGTGTCGCGAGCACGATCGGCGCGTGCGGGCTCGCGATCACGCGGCCGCGATCCTTGGTGACGCGGAACGCGCGACCGAGCAGCGCTTGCGCCGCGGTCGCGCCCAGCGCGACGAGCGCGCGCGGACGCACCCGCGCGAGCTCGGCCTCGAGCCACGGGCGACACGCCTCGACCTCTCGCGCGCGCGGCTTCTGGTGGATGCGTCGCTTGCCGCGCGGCTCCCACTTGAAGTGCTTCACGGCGTTCGTGACGAACACCTCGTCGCGATCGATCTCGGCCTCCTCGAGCGCCTCGTCGAGCACGCGCCCCGCGGGACCGACGAAGGGCAGGCCCTCGACGTCCTCGCGGTCGCCCGGCTGCTCGCCGATGAGCATCACGCGGGCGCGCGCCGGGCCCACACCGAGCACGCCGTGCGTCGCACGCGCATAGAGCGGACAGCCGCGGCACGACTCGACCGCGTCGCGCAGCACGCCGAGCGACGCGCTCTCCGGCACGAACGGCGCCGCGCTCCACGGCACCTCGTCCTCGAGCGACGCGTAGTCGACGAGCTCGATCGCCGGCTCGCCCTTCTCGGTGCTGCGTACGCGCTTCGCCACGCGTGCGATCGCTGCAACCGACGTTCCCCCGTGATCGCGCGGGCGGAACGCCCCGGAGGGTCGCATCGCGCCACGCTTCGCGGCGCGACGCGAGCACACGCGCGGCCCAGGACGGTGGCACGCAGCTCGCAGCCTCGGCGACGGCTCCACACGCCGAGGAACCTCGATGAAGTCGACCGTCTCGCTCTGGAACGTCTCGCCGCACCCTCGCTTTCCGATGCTCGAAGGCGAGCACCACACCGACGTCGCGATCATCGGCGCCGGCATCACCGGGCTCACCGCCGCGCTGATGCTCGCCGAGGCGGGCAAGCGCGTGTGCGTGCTCGAGGCGCGCACGATCGGCTCGGGCGTGACGGGCGGAACCACGGCGCACCTCACCGAGGCCGTCGACACTCGCTACCACAAGCTCGAGTCGAGCTTCGGCAAGGAGGGCGCGCGCCTCGTCGCGGAGTCGAGCCGCGCCGCGATCGAGCGCATCGCGCTGAACGTCTCGAGCTATCGCATCGACTGCGAGCTCGAGCGCGTGCCGGGCTGGCTCTACGCGGAGAACGACGATCCGAAGGGGCTCGACACGATCGGCAAGGAGCTCGCCGCGTCGCGCCGCGCGGGCCTGCTCGTCGCCGAGGAGCCGAGCATCCCGCTGCCTTACGCCGAGCGCATCGCGCGCGCGATCCGCTACGAGAACCAGGCGCAGATCGACGCGGGCGCGTACCTCGACGGGCTGGCGCGCGCGGCGAGCGATCGCGGTGCGCGGATCTTCGAGCACACGCGCGTGCTCGCGGTCGACGAGGGCGAGCCGTGCGTGCTGCACCTCGAGAGCGGCCACGAGGTCCGCGCGCAGAAGGTCTTCTTCGCGACCGACGCCGCGCCCCACAAGTACTTCCTGCAGACGAAGGTCTCGCCGTACCGCTCGTACGTGCTCGCGTTCGAGGCCCCGATCGAGCGCGCGCCCGGCCTCTTCTGGGACACCTACGAGCCGTACCACTACATCCGCAACGCGACGGTGCTCGGGAAGACGTTCGTCGTGATCGGCGGCTCCGACCACCGCACCGGCGGCGAGAGCGAGACCGAGCGCCACTACGACGAGCTCGCGAAGTACGTGTTCGAGCGCTTCGGCTTCGGCGGCGCCGCGCTGCGATGGTCGGCGCAGGTCTACGAGCCGGTCGACGGACTGCCGTTCATCGGCACGCGCCCGACCGGCGAGCACGTGCACTTCGCGACCGGCTTCAGCGGCAACGGCATGACGTTCGGCACGATCGCCGCGATGATCACCGCCGACGCGATCATGGGCCGCGTCTCGCCGTGGGCCGATCTCTACGCCGCGGGGCGCATCAAGCCCTTCGCGTCGGCGCAGGAGTTCGTGAAGCACACGATGATCGACGTGCCGGTCCACTACGCGAAGGACTGGGTGCTCGGTCAGGCCGAGGCGGCGAGCGTCGACGAGGTCGCGCGCGGCGAGGGCAAGATCGTGCGCGTGAACGGGCGCCGTCTCGCGGTCTACCGCGACCCGCACGGCACGCTGAGCGCGGTCTCGCCGGTGTGCACCCACCTCGGCTGCCTCGTGCACTTCAACCAGGCCGAGCGCAGCTGGGACTGCGCGTGCCACGGCTCGCGCTTCGACACCGACGGCAGCGTGCTGCACGGGCCCGCGACGACCGCGCTCGCGACCAAGCCGATCGACGAAGCGATGACGCCGATCCCGGTGCGCGTCGACGAAGAAGACGAGCGCTCGGCGCCCGACTTCCTCACGGAGCCGACGTTCCGGCGCACCTGATCCATCACCCGCCGAGCGGGCGGCCCTCGTGCGTCATGCGCGTGCCTCGAGGGCCGGCGTCAATGGCATGTGGACCGCAACACCCTCGCGGCCGGAGGTCCAGTCTCGCAAGTACTGGTTGAGCTCTCCGTAGAGGGTCGCCGACACCAGATCCGCCACCGCGAACAGCTCGCGGAGCAGCGAGCCCACGTGGTGGTTGTGGGCCTCTGCCGCATCGGCGTCGACGTACTCCTCGAGGATCGAGTAGTGACCGGGCTTCTGCGTGACGAACCACTGGTAGCGCAACGTTCCTGGCTCGGTCGCGGCGGCGGCCGCCAACGCACGCGCCACCCGTAGGAACTCTGCCTCGCTGCCGGCCTGCGCTCTGAATTCACACTGCACCACGAGAGTCATCAGGCTCTCCTAGCGCAGGCGACGGAACGACGCAGGGTCGTCGCAGGGACGACGCTCCATCACGCGTCGAGCGTGCGGTGACTTCCGTTCTGGACCGTGCGATCCGGGACGCTGACGCGTCGCGTCGTGCGGGATAGAGTCGCTCGCGTGATGGGGGACACGACGGTGGGCGACGGGGGTCGCTCGGCCGCCGAGGGCGCGCGCGTCGCTTCGGCGGCCGATGGCGACGAGCTCGCGCTCGCGCGCGCTCGGATCGAGCGGCTGGTGCGCGCGCTGGACGCGGAGCGGGAAGCGCTGCAGCGGAGCGAGGATCGCTTCCGCGCGGTGCAGGAAGCGGCGAGCACGCCCTTCCTCGTGGAGCGCGCGCTGCGCGACGCGACGGAGCGCGTGGTCGACTTCGAGCTGGTGTGGGCGAACACGGCGGCGCGCGCGAGAGGCGGCGCGTTCACGGAGCTCGGGGCGCGCCTCACGCACGTGCTCGAGAGCACCGAGCGCGACGGCACGCTCGACTGCTTCGCGCGCGTGCTCGCGTCGGGCACGACCGAGGCGCGCGCGGTGACGCTCGAGACGGGCAGCGAGCGGTGCCGCATCGAGCTGCACGCGGTGCGGCTCGGTCGCGATCTGCTCGGGCTCACCGCGCAGCTCGTCGACGAGCGGCACGCGGCGGAGCGCGAGCGCACCGCGCTGCTGGCGCGCGAGCGGCGTGCGCGCGCCGAGGCCGAGGCCGCGCTGCAGAGCTCGCAGACGACGCTCGCGCTGCTCGACGGAGTGCTCGACAACTCGCCCTCCGGCGTCGCGTTCTTCGACCGCGACCTGCGCTACATCCGCGTGAACCGCGCGCTCGCGCGGATGACCGGACGTCACCCCGAGGCGCACGTCGGGCGCACGCTGCGCGACACCGCGCCCGAGCTCGCGCCGCTGCTCGAGCCGCTGCTGATCCGCGTGCTCACCGAGGGCGCGACGTTCTCGCAGCCGATCTCGCGCGGGAGCGAGGACGACGACACGCGCCGCGACTGGCTGGGCAATCTGTTCCCGGTCTATTCGCCCGACGGCGCGATCCTCGGCGTCGGCCTCGACACGGTCGAGATCACCGAGCTCGCGCGGGCGCGACGTCACGCGGAGGAGCTCGCGCGGCAGCTCGAGGGCGCAGCGAGCGAGCGCGAGGCCCTGCTGGTGCGCGAGCGCGACGCGCGCGAAGAGGCCGAGGTCGCGAACCGGCTCAAGGACGAGTTCCTCGCGATCGTGAGCCACGAGCTGCGCACGCCGCTGCACGCGATCCGCGGCTGGGCCTCGCTCGCGAAGAACGGCGGCGCGCTGGCGAAGCAGGCGGTGCCGCTCGATCCGATGGTGCGCAAGGCGCTCGACGTGATCGATCGGAACGCGGAGGCGCAGGCGCGCATCATCGACGACCTGCTCGACGCGTCGCGCATCATCGCGGGCAAGCTCGCGCTCGAGGTGCAGACGATCGACATCGCGACGATCGCGCGCGACGCGGTCGAGGCCGCGCGGCCGAGCGCGGTGTCGAAGGGCATCACGGTCATGCACGCGATCTCGGCGCGCGACGCGTGCGTCGTCGCGGACCTCGGGCGGGTGCGGCAGGTGATGTCGAACCTGCTCTCGAACGCGCTGAAATTCACGCCGCGCGGGGGGCGCGTGACGATCGCGGTGCAGCCCGAGGCCGACGAGGTGCGCATCGAGATCCGCGACACCGGCGCGGGCATCGCGGCCGAGCTGCTCCCGCACGTGTTCGATCGCTTCCGGCAGGGCGAGCAGGCGACGACGCGACGCCACGGAGGGCTCGGGCTCGGCCTCTCGATCGTGCGTCAGATCGTCGAGCTGCACGGCGGCACGGTGCGCGCGGAGAGCGAAGGCTCGGGCCTCGGCGCGACCTTCACGATCGTCCTGCCTCGCCGCCCGCCGCGCAGCACGCCGCTCGCGGTGCGCCCGCCGAAGCCGATGCGCGCGAGCACGCCGGTGCTGCGCAGCTATCGCGTGGTGGTCGTCGACGACGAGGTCGACGCGCGCGATCTCGCGAGCGTCGCGCTGTGCGAGGCGGGCGCGGAGGTCGACGTCGCAGGCTCGGTCGCGGAGGCGCTCGAGGTGATCCGCCAGGTGCGGCCGCACGCGATCATCAGCGACATCGGCATGCCGGGCGCCGACGGCTACGAGCTCGTGCGCAGGCTCCGCGCGAGCGAGGTGCTGACGCCGATCGTCGCGCTCACTGCCTACGCGGGCGCTGCCGACGCGGAGCGCGCGCAGGCCGCGGGGTTCGACGCGCACCTCACGAAGCCGGTCGAGCCGGCGCAGCTCGTCGGCGTGATCGCCAAGCTCCTCGGCGAGGAAGAGACGATCCCGGGGTTCGGGAGCGGGCTCGGCATGGATCCGTCGTGATCGACGGCCGAGCCCGCGCTCGCCCTCACACCTGACCGAGCGCCGGCGACGAGCGCGACCCGTCGCGGTCGGCGCGGCCGAGCAGACGATCCAGCAGACCGCGCACCTTGCCGGTGTGCTGGATCGCGCTCTCCGGGTGCCACCCGAACCACGCGAGCTGCGCGCAGACCTCCTCGACGAGCGGCTCACGCACCGAGAGCCACTCGGTGCACCACGAGACGAGATCACGATCGTCCGCCGCCTCTGCCGCGCTGCGGATCAGCTTCACGAGATCGACGCCGTGGCGGATGCCGAGCAACGTCGCGCGATACGAGCGCTCCGACTCCATCACGCCGTCGGTGAAGTGGCGCCGCACCCACGAGAAGCTGTCTCCGATGCGCTTGCCCGTCCGCGACACCGGCAGCCCACGCCGCCGCGCCAGCTCGGGCAGCTCGGGACGAACCGACGCCGCATGCGACGACACGGCGCGGAGCGCGCGCGCG
Organism: Sandaracinus amylolyticus; assembly: GCF_000737325.1. Lineage (NCBI taxonomy): Bacteria > Pseudomonadati > Myxococcota > Polyangiales > Sandaracinaceae > Sandaracinus > Sandaracinus amylolyticus. The sequence goes on along the minus strand of NZ_CP011125.1, from coordinate 1,352,838 downwards.
GGCGCGCTGTTCCCCAGACGCGCGGCCTCGAGCGGCGGGTGGATCTCCGCGGAGCGCTCGGTCTGGAAGAGCTCGTGGAAGAGGCTCGTGAGGAGCGCCCGGTGCGGGTTGAGCTCCCGCGCACGCTCCACGTCGTGCTGCTGCATCTCGACTCGGCTCGTCGTCATCGCTTCTCCTCGACACCGCCCCGGCGTCCCGTGCCTCGACATCCTCGCGGCTCAGATGGCATCCGCGACCGCAGGCGCGGGGCGCGCTTCGCGCTCGCCCTCGCGCCGATCCCGCCATCGCGCGATCGCCACGTCGAACGCGCTGCGCACCCGCTCGCGCAACGAATCGCTCGCGAGCGCCGATCCGACCGCGCCCGCGATCGCGGCGGCGCCGAGCAGCGGTGCCGCGATCGGCATCGCGCGGCGCACCGACTTGCGGATGCGCTTGCGGAGTCGCTTCGCCTTCTTCGCCACGAAGGAAGGATTTGCAGCCCGCGTACCGCGTCCCCGGCGTGCGCCCCAGGCGCGTTCGTGGGGAAATTCTCCCGGCGTCCCGCGAACCGAGATGCGCAATGTCGCCTCGCCCTGTGGCGCTCGCATGCGCAGGCGACGCGCCCCGCGGCACCTCGGTTGCACCGCACGCGTCGCGATGAGGCACAAGCTGAAGAAGAAGACGCGCAAGCGCTTGAAGCGCCTCGCGCGCACGATGGGCCGCGTCGGGGGCGCGATCGCGGTCGAGATGGTGACCGAGATGATCGCGACCTTCGCCGAGCGCAGCAGCGAGCTCACCGTGCGCATCGAGCGACACCGCGCCGAGCGCGCCGCGGCCCCGCGCCCGCGCAGCGAGAACGGTGCGCGCGAGCGCGATCACGGGCTGCCTCGCACCGCCGACGATCACGCGTGACGACGACGGAACGCGACGCGGGCGCGCCGGGCCATCCGCCCCGCGCGCCCGCGTGCTCTCGTGCTCGCGCCGTGGCTCAGGACGAGCGCGCGTTCCGACCGCGGGTGCCGCCCTCGGTCGCGTCGCCGCCGCTCGTCGTGGTCGTCGAGTACGTCCCGGCGGTGCCCGTCTGCGTGTGCAGCTCGGTGCGCTTCACACGGAGCTCGTTGCGCACGTCGTCGACGCCGTGCACGTCCTCGATCATCTGCTCGAGGCGCCGCTTGTGCTCGCGGTCCGAGACGGTTCCGGTGAGCGTCACCTCGCCGCTCGCCACCTTCACCTCGACCTCGCTCGCGTCGATCCAGCCCTGGCGCGCGATGACCTCCGAGACCTCCTCGCGGATGCGCTCGTCGCTGCGCTTGTAGCCCTTCGGGCCCTTGCCGAAGAACGGTCCGCGCTCGCGATCACCGAGGCCGAACGCGTTGCGGATCCCCTCGCCCATGCGCTGGAAGAAGCCGCCCTCCTCGCGCTCGTCGCGATCACGCTCCCAGCCGCCGCGCTCCCGATCGCGCTCGCGCTCCCAGCCGCTCGCTCCGCGCTCGCGCTGCTCACCGCGCCCGTAGGTGCTCGTGCCGTAGCCGCCCCCGCCGTAGCTGCTGCCCGCGCCGTAGCTGCCACCGCCGCCGTAGCTGCCATAGCCGCCCATGCCGGTCGCGCCGTGGCCGTAGCCGCCGCCGTACCCGGTGCTCGCGCCGTAGCCTCCGGTGCCGCCGCGCGTGTACCCGCCGTAGCCTCCCGGCGTGCCGGTCCCGCCCATTCCGTAGCTCGAGCCGCCATAGCCGCCCGACGTGCCGAACGAGCTCGTGCGACCACCGAGGCCCATGCCCGTCGTGCCGCTCTCGCGCTGGCCCGCGCCGTATCCGCCGGTCGCGTGCGAGCTGCCCCAACCGCCGCGCTCGCCGAGCCCCATGCGGCCATAGCCGTGCTCGTCGTCGCGCCCGTAGTCGCGACCGCGCCAGTCCTCCTCGCGCCGCGTCATCGAGCGCTCGTAGGTGCCGTAGTCGCGACCGCGCCAGTCGTCCTCCCGACCACCCCAGTCGCTCGACGCGCTGCGCCAGTCCTCGTCGCGCGTGCGGCCGAAGTACCCGCCGCGCTCGCGCTGGTCGTCGTCGCGCTCGCGCGAGGCTCCGCCGCGACGCTCGTCGCGGTCACGGCCCCAGCGCTCACGGTCCTCGCCCCATCCGTACCGACGATCGCGATCCATTCGATTGCCTCCGTCCGTCTTCGCTTTTTTGTTCATTCGTGCGCGTCGTGCGCCCCAGACGCGAGGAGTCGGACACACGACGTGCCCGACTCCCTCGCTCCGTCGTGCGCGACTGACGTGCTCGCGACTGGCACGCTCGACGAGCGCGCCAGTCGCCGTGGATCAGGCGTACTCGCGGCGACCCTCGCGCGCGCGGCGAGAGCGCATGTGCTCGTGCACCGCGAACGAGATCTTCGCCACGAGCCGGAACTCGACGATGCGCCCGTTCGCGACGATCGCCTGCATGTCCTTCACGTAGATCGACTTGATGTCGTCGATCGTGCGGCTCGCCTCCGCGACCGCGCGACGCGTCGCGTCCTCCCACGAGTGCGGCGACTGCGCGACGACCTCGATCACCTTCACGATCGGCGCCTCGCCGCGCTCGAGGCGCACGTCGTCGTCGCCGCGCATGCGCTCGCCGCGTCCCTCGTAGCCCCAGCCCTCGCTGCCGCCGCGTCCGTTGCCGGAGCGCCACTCGTCGCGATCGCGCATCCCGGAGCCGAAGCTCCGCTCGCGCTGATCGTCGTCGCGCGCCCAACCGCCGCGCCCGCCGCGCTCCATGTCGCGGCCGCGCATGCCCATCGAGCGGTCGTCCTCGCGCCCGTGCTGCTGGAAGCGCCAGTCGCCGCCGTACCCGTTCATTCCCCAGTCCTGACGCATGTGTCTCCTCTGGTGCTCGCCGTGCTCGGTCGTCCCCGGTAGGCCGTCCCGCGGCTGCATGGCGCGTGCCCCGACTGCAGCGTCTCGTCTCACGCCGCACGCGCGTCACACCGCGTAGACCGCGCCGCGAAACGCTCGCGAAACGTCGAGCCGTGCGACGATCACCCGAGCCCGCAGACGCGCAGCAGGCTGCCCCGCTGAGGCATTCGTGTGCGCGACGCGCGGTCGCATCCACGTCCGAACGTCCCGGGGAAGCGCGCGAGGGCTCCCTCAATCGTCCATTTGTGCAGGCTCGCCCGGACGTGCTACGCGACGCGCCTCCCTGGAGGTTTCAGAACCGTGCCGAACGCCTACATCTCGGGAACCGGTGGCTACGTGCCGCCGCGCGTGGTGACGAACGACGATCTCCGCACGCAGTACGGGATCGACACCACCCACGAGTGGATCCACCAGCGCACCGGGATCGAAGAGCGCCGCTACGCCGAGGACGGCGTGGGCTCGGCGGACATGGGCTTCGAGGCGGCGAAGATCGCGATCCAGCGCGCCGGGCTCACGCCGCGCGACATCGACATGATCCTCTTCGCGACGCTCTCGCCCGAGCATCACTTCCCGGGCAGCGGCGTGTTCATGCAGCGAAAGTTCGCGGAGCTCTTCGAGGGCGACATGCCCAAGTACGTGCCCGCGATGGACATCCGCAACCAGTGCAGCGGGTTCCTCTACGGCCTCGGCACGGCCTCCTCGATGGTGCAGTCGGGCGCGCTCAAGCACGTGCTCGTCGTCGGTGGCGAGACGCACTCGGCGGCGCTCGACATGACGACGCGCGGGCGCACCGTGACTTCGCTCTTCGGCGACGGCGCGGGCGCCGTGGTCGTGAGCGCGACCGACGACCCGAAGCGCGGCGTGCGCAAGTGGCACCTCGGCGCGGACGGCCGCTTCGCGGAGGCGCTCTGGATGCCCGTGTGGGACATCCGCAAGAAGCCCTTCGTCAACCTGCCCCACGGGCGCGACGGCAAGGCCGAGATCGATCCCGGCACGCTCTGGCCGCAGATGGACGGCAAGCAGGTCTTCCGCCACGCGGTGGAGAAGATGTGCATGTCGCTCATGCAGGTCTGCTTCGATCAGTCGCTCTCCGCGAACGACATCGATCTCTTCGTGTTCCACCAGGCGAACATGCGCATCAACACGTATGTCGCGGACACGCTCGGGATCCCGCAGGACAAGCTGATCCACAACATCCACAAGTACGGCAACACCACGGCGGCGACGATCCCGCTGCTCCTCGCCGAGGCCGAGGAGACGGGTCGCCTGAAGCCCGGCATGAAGGTCGCGATGGTCGCCTTCGGCTCGGGGTTCACGTGGGGCGCGGCGATCGCGGATTGGTGATCGCAGCCGTCCTCGATCCCGCGAAGAGGCCCGCGACTGCCGCTCGGCAGCGCGGGCCTCGCGCGTTCCGTCGGTGCGCATGATCGAGCTCGTCGACGTCGAGCCCACGCCGTGCTCGTGGGTGCGCTACCTGAACGCGAGCCCGCGCGGTCGCAGCGAGGTCTCGCGGCTGCCGGTGCACCTCGCGCGCGCGCACGGGCTGCCTCGTGACCTCGACGCGCTCGTCGCGACGAGCGACCTGCAGGGCGTCGTGCCCGACCCTCACACGCGCGCCTCGACGCTGCTCGGCGTCGCGGTCGCGGAGCACCTCGTCGCGCTCGCCGACGACGGCGTGATCCCGCGCGCCGAGCGAACGGGCGTCGTGCTCGCGGGCGACCTCTACAGCGTGCCCGAGGCGAACCGGCGCGGCGGGTTCGGCGACGTCGCGAGCGTGTGGGACGCGTTCGGCGCGTCGTTCGCGTGGGTCGTCGGCGTCGCGGGCAACCACGACGACGTGACGCGCGTGCGCGAGGGCGCGCTCGACGGCGATCACGTCGTGCTCGACGGGCTGCGCATCGGCGGCGTCGGGCGGATCGCGGGCGACCCGGCGAAGCTCGGGCGGCGCGACGAGCGCGAGCAGCACGCCCGCATCGAGCTGCTCGCGGAGACCGGCCTCGACGTGCTCGTGCTGCACGAAGGGCCGTGCGGGGATCGCGCGCAGCCCGGCGCCGATGCGATCCGCGCGCTCGTCGAGCGACATCGCGTCCCGCTGACGATCTGCGGCCACGTGCACTGGGACGAGCCGCTCGCGCGACATCGCGGCGGTCAGGTGCTGAACGTCGACACGCGCGCGATCGTGATCGTCCCCGCGTGATCACAGCAGCGCGGGCGGCACCGGCCCCGCCGCGAGCAGCGCCGCGATCGCGCGCGTCTCGTCCCCACGCGCGCGGTGCGGCGCGAGGTGTCGCTCGATCGCGAGCGCGCCCGTGAGGTACGTGAGCGCCTGCAGCGGGATGCGCTGGTAGCGCGCGACCTCGCGCGTCGCGATCGAGTCGGGCAGCAGTGCACGATCGTTCAAGAACGAGCGCGCCTCCGCGATCGACATCGTTTCGCCGTGGATCCCGAGATCGACGATCACGCGGGCCGCGCGGATCGCGCGCACGTTCCACGCGTACACCGTGGCGAGGCCCTCGTAGAAGCCGAGCTCGAGCATGCGGTGCTCGACCCACGTGGCCCAGCCCTCGATCGACAGCATCGCGCCGAAGTACGAGCGCGCCATCGCGACGTCGTCGGCGATCGCGAGGAAACGAACCGGCCGCGGATCGCGCCCGTGCGCGCGCGCGAACGCGAGGCTCTGCAGCGCGTGCCCCGGCACCGCCTCGTGCACCGCGAGCAGCGGCGCGGCCATCGCCGGATGCACGCGCGCGTCGCGCGCGACGAGGAAGTCGGCGCGCGGCTGCGGCGCGACGAGCGGGGCCGCCCAATTCTGGGCGTGACCGGCCTCGGCGATCGCCGGCGGGAGCACACCCACTCGCACCGCGAGCGCATCGTCGAAGGGCACGAGACCGTGCGCGCGCGCGAACGCGCTCGCCCGCGTGACGAGGGCCTCGTACGCCGGGATCACGTCGTCGTCGCGCGACGCGATCGAGCGCGCGTAGAGCGGCTGCATCGCCGCGCGAACGGCGGCCACGTCGCGCGCCCCGTCGAGCTCGGGCACCCGCGCGGCCGCGCGCACCAGCCCGTCGTGGGCGCGCTCGAGCTCGACGTGCGCCTCCGCGAGCGACGTCTCGAGCGAGAGCGCCATGTCCCCGAGGCGCGCGCGCGTCTCCTCGGCACCGATCGCCCCCGACGTGCGCGCGCTCGGACGTACACGATCGTTCAAGAATCGCGCGTGCGCCTCGTACGCCCTCGCCGCATCGGGCGCGCCGAGGTCGTCGAGGGCGCGCGCGATCGCCGGGAGCGATCGCTCGGCGATCCACTGCACCGTCCCCGCGTGCGCCCGCACGCCTTCCGCGATGCCCGCCGCGAGCGTGCGCTCGTGCGCCGCGAGGAACGCGGGGATCGCACGGATGCGCGACGCCGCGACCGCGCGCGCGGTCTCGTCCTCGGCGTGCACGAGGTGATGCCGGAGCAGGTGATACGGCAGCAGCCCGAGCTCGACGTTCGCGAGGTGCGCGCCGCGCGCGACGCGCCGTACCTCGTGCCGCGCCCACGACGTGATCATCCACGCATCGAGCCGCGCCTCTCCGTCGACCGGGCACGGCTCGAGCGCGCGCAGCATCGCACCGAGCGCGCGCGCTTCGTCCTCGATCGCCTCGCGCGATGGGTCGCACAGGCGCCCCACCGGATCGACGATGCCGAGCGTGCCCGCCTCGTCGGGGTGCGCGTCACGCCATCGGTCGAAGAACGCTGCGCGCAGGCCCGCGAAGTCGGTCATGCACCGAGCTTGGGGTCAGCGGGAACTTTCTCCACCACGCGCGCTCCAAGCGCCGATGGCCTCGCCGCTCTCCATCGCTCGCCACGTACGACGCGCGCTCGCACGACGCCGGTCCGATGCGCCGCTCGACGGCGAGCTGAACATCGTGCCGTTCCTCGACATCATCACGAACCTGCTGCTCTTCCTGCTCGCGACCGCAGGCTCGGTGATGATGGTCGCGCAGGTCGACGCGCAGCTCCCGCGCGGCCCGCGCGGCGCGTCCACGAACGTCGTCGCGACCCCGAGCGTCACGATCGTCGCACGCGGCGTCGTGATCGCCGGGCCCGGTGGGTTCGCGACCGCCGAGTGCACCGCGACGACGCGCACGTACGCGGTCGCGGTCCCGCGCCGCGACGGGGCGATCGACTCCGCCGCGCTCTCCGCGTGCGCCGCGCGGCTCCACGCGTCGCTCGGGCAGGACGATCGCGTGATCCTGAGCGCCGATCCGAACGTGCCCTACGACGAGCTCGTCCGCGCGATGGACGCGCTGCGCGCCGACGGTGATCGCCCGCTCTTCTCGGACATCCTGCTCTCCGCGGGCGTGCGCTGATCAGCCCTTCAGCTTCGCGGCGAGGTACGCGAGGGCGCGCGACCACGCCTCGTTCGCGGCCTTCGCGTCGTACGCGCGCTCGTCGCCCTCGCGCATGAACGCGTGGCCCGCGTCGTACACGTGCAGCTCCATCTCGCCGCCGTTCGCCTGCACCTCGCTCTGGAACTTCTGCGCGCGCGCCGGCGTGGCCCACTCGTCGCGCGCCGCGAAGTGCGCCTGGATCGGGCACTTCACCTTCGACGCATCGAAGTACCCGGGGATCGGGATCCCGTAGAACGGCACGGCCGCGCGGAGCCCCTCCACGCTCGCCGCGGCCGCGAACGCCATCGCGCCGCCCATGCAGAACCCGACGATGCCGATGCGTCCGTTGCACCGCGGGTCCTGCTCCAGCCGCGCGACCGCCGCGGCCACGTCCTGCATCGCCGCGCCGGTCGAGAGCTTCTGCATCAGCAGCGAGGCGTCCTCTTCGTTCGTCGCGCGCTCCCCGTGATAGAGGTCGGGCGCGAGTGCGAGATATCCCTCCGCCGCGAGCCGATCGCACAGGGCGCGCACGTGATCGGTGATGCCGAACCACTCGTGCACGACGATCAGGCCGGGCACCTCGCCGTCGCCCGCGGGTGTCGCGAGCTCCCCGTCGACTCCATCCGCGACCCGGATCTTCTCGCTCATCGTCCCCCCACCGAGGCCATCAGAGCCCGAAGATGCGCACCGCGTTGTCGCGCAAAAAGAGGCGGCGCGTCTCTTCGTCGAGGCCGAGCGCGTCGAGGCCCTCGAGGCACGCGCCCGGCGTGATCATCGGGTGGTTCGATCCGAAGAGCACCTTCTTGCGGCCGTTCGTGCGCATGAACGCGACGAGCGACGCGGGATATCGGCTCGCCTTGTAGGCCGACGTGTCGATGTGGACGTTCGGATATTTGGTCGCGAGCGAGATCATCTCGTCGGTCCACGGGTGTCCGACGTGGCCACCGACGATCACGAGCTCGGGGAAGTCGAGCGCGACACGATCGAGATAGGGAATCGGCCGCCCGGGCTCCGAGGGCATGAGCGGCCCGGTGTGCCCGACCTGCGTGCAGAACGGCAGTCCGAGATCCACACACGCCGCGTAGATCGGGTAATAGCGCGGGTGATCGGGCGGAAGCTCCCAGAGCCACGGGAGCATGCGCACCGCGCGGAAGCCGCGCGCCGCGCAGCGACGGATCTCGCGGACTGCCTCCATCGGTCTCCGCAGATCGGCCGACGCGACACCGATCAACCGTCCACCGCTCGCGTCCACCCACCGCGCGACGTCGTCGTTCGAGATCAGCGGGCCGCCGGGGCCCCACCACGCCGAGATCAGCGCGCGCTCGACGCCTGCGGCGTCCATCGCGCCGAGCGTCAGCTCGAGCGGGATCGCGTCCGGCACGACGTCGATGCGCATCCATCGCCGGAGCGTCTCGAACATCGGATGCGCGAGGAAGGTCGGCGTCGGATGTTGGATCCAGGCATCGATCACGCGGACGTCCATGCGCGCGACGGTACACCGGGTCGCGCCGCGTGCGCGCTCGTGCGATAGCGATCGATCGATGACGCCGCTGAAGCAGGTGTGGGATCGCGAGGTCGTCGGACGACTGCTCGATCACGGCATGTCCGGCGTCGATCCGCTGCGCGCCGAGCTGCTGCGCGACGTGCGCGGCCGCGTCGTCGAGATCGGCTTCGGCACCGGCGCGAACCTGCCGTTCTATCCCGACGCGGTCAGCGAGCTCGTCGCGGTCGAGCCGAGCGTCGGTCTCGCCGAGCGCGCACGCCCGCGGCTCGAGGCATGGGGCCGTCCACATCGCGTCGTGAGCGCGTCCGCATCGCGCCCGCTGCCGCTCGACGCGCGCTCGTTCGATGCGGCGGTCGTGACCTTCGTGCTCTGCTCGGTGAACGACGTGAAGGCGGTGCTCGGCGAGGTCGCGCGACTGCTCGCGCCCGGCGCGCCGCTCTTCCTCGCGGAGCACGTCGCGGCGCCGCGCGGTGCGCTCCGGCAGGTGCAGAAGACGATCCGTCCCGCGTGGAGCGCGCTGCTCGGCGGCTGCGATCCCGCGCGCGACACGCGCGCCCGGCTCGACGAGAACGGCTGGGACACGAGCACGCTGCGCGACGTCGCGCTCGAGCTGCCGTACCCGGTGCGCCCCGGTCTCGTCGGCACCACGCGCCTGGCGGCCCGAAGCTCGGCGTAGGCGCGCGCTCGCCGGGCCGCGCTGTGCCGCGCGGTTCTCGCCGTGTCCCGCGGTGCACACGCCCATGGGCCTGTGCTCGCGTGGGCGGCCCATGCGTTTTTCAGCGCGACACGACACGCGCTCTCGCGATGACGTCCGATTTCGTCTGCGATGCACGAAACGTCGCTGGCACTCGAGGTGCTCTACGCCGGCCCGCAACGACGAAGGCGAAGTCCGGTGCGTCGGTGGAAGTCGTTCGACGCAATCCCGACAGAGCATCGACGGGGGCGAGTGAGCGCCGGAGTCCGTCTTCGTCCGAGCAAACCCATTTCGCATGTCGTGACTGCCACGCTCGACCTTCGAGCATGCCAGTCGAGAGGGAGAGTTGCGTCCCATGAGACAACATCGTTCGTTCGGCCTTCGACTGGCACGCATGGCCACCGCGGCGGGCGCCGTGCTGGGGCTCGGCACCGGCGCGCTGGGCTGCGCGTCCGAGCGCGCACCAGAGGTCGCGGAAGAGGAGATCATCGGCGGCGTCGCCGCGAATTCTCCGAGCCTCGACGCGATCGGCAGCCTCGGCCTGATGAGCCCGTACGGCAGCATCGAGCCGTTCTGCACTGCCACGCTCGTCGGACAGGAGACCGTGCTGACGGCGCGCCACTGCTCCGAGCTCTTCGACTCGGGCATGTACACCGGCTACGGCTATCGCATCGTGTTCGCGATGGGGCCCGACGGATACGCGCCGCGTCGCACCGTCGAGGTCGTCGCGTCGACCGAGCTGCCGCGCGGTGAGCAACAGAGCTTCGTCGGCTATTGGCGCGACATCGCCGCGCTCCACCTCGACACGCCGATCACCGACATCACACCGGCGCGCATGGTGGCGCTGACCGATCGCGACATCGGGAAGGAGTTCGCGGTCATCGGCTACGGCATGCGCAACAACGCGGGCGAGTACGGCATCCGCCGCGCCGGCACGGTCGAGCTGCGCGCGCGGGAGGGCCGCATCTTCGAGATGATCTTCGGCAGCTACGAAGCGTTCCGCGAGTGGCTCGTCGGCCAGGGACACTTCGGCGTCATCCTCGATCGCGCGGCGCTCGAGCGCGAGCTCGGCATCACCTTCCCCGCGGAAGACGAGGACGGCGGCCCGCCCGACGAGGGCGATGCGGGCCCGCCGCCCGACGAGGGCGATGCCGGCGTGCCCGGCGACGGTGGCCCGCCCGACGACGGCGATGCAGGTCCCGACGACTACTACGAGCAGCTCTATCGCCAGTACTACGAGACGACGTATCTGATCCCCGAGTACGAAGCGTGGGTCGGCAACACCGAGGGTGACGCGCAGATCTGCCACGGCGACTCGGGCGGTCCGCTCACGCGCGTCGTCAACGGCCAGCTGCGCGTGTTCGGCGTCGCGTCGTGGGGCATCCACTCGCGCGAGATGTACTGCAACTACGGCGGCATGTACGCGGTGTTCGGCCAGGAGTCGCTCGACGCGGCGAACCAGGCGCGCCGCTGGCGCGACCCGTGCGGCGACGCGACGGTGCTCGGCGAGTGCCGCGGTGACGTCGCGGTGCGCTGCACGGGCGCCGGTGAAGGCCCGCGGCGCGTGACCCGCACGCGCTGCAACCTGCTCGGCCAGACGTGCGGTACCGGCGACGACGGTCAGGTCGCGTGCGTCGATCCGTGAGCCCGTCGTGAGCGACCCGCGCGCGGCGTGACGATCACTCGTCGCGCCGCGCGCGTGCTCGAAGACGAGCACTCTCGAATCGGCTCGCCCCCGGGTCCCCACCGCCGCGCGCTTCGCGCGCTCTCGTCCGCGACCCGCGGGACGAGCACTCCGGTAGGGACTATCGCGCGTACGAGGGACCGAGCGTGTCGGCCATCGTCGCGCCGCGCTCGCCCATCGGGGCCGGCTCGCCGACGGTGCTGTCCTTCGCGGTCTGGTGCTCCATCTCGGCGTTGATCTCCGCGCCGAGCAGGACCGCGTAGGAGCTGAGATAGAGCCAGAGCAGCAGCACGATCACGCCGCCGAGCGCGCCGTAGGTCTCGTTGTAGCTGCCGAAGTTGGACACGTAGAACGAGAAGAGCGCGGTCGCGCCGAGCCAGAACGCCGTCGCGACCACGCCACCGGGCGTCACCCAGCGCCACTTCGCGTGCGTGCGGCACGGCGCGAAGCGGTAGAGCGCGGAGAGCCCGATCGTCGCGAGCAGCGCGAGCAGCGGCCAGCGCCCGAACTCGAGCACGCGCTCGACGACCCGGCCCAGCCCGACGTACTCGAAGATCACCGGCAGCACGCCGACCGAGAACACCGCGAGCGCGATGAAGAGGATCGCGCCGACGGTGAGCGCGATCGAGAGCGCGCGCAGCTTGAAGAAGTTGCGCGTCTCTTGCTGGTCGTACGCGATGTTGAGGGCGTCGATCAGCGCACGCATGCCGCCCGACGCCGCCCAGAGCGCGCCGAGCAGCGACACGACGAGACCGATGCCGAGGCCCTGCCGCGGCGTGCTCACGATTCCGCGCATCTGATCCGAGAGCAGCGTGCGCGCGTCGCCGGGCAGCGCGCTCGACATGCTCGAGACCTGTCGCTCGACCTCGGCGGGATCGGAGATCAGTCCGTAGAGGAGCACCAGCGCGATCAGCGCCGGGAAGATCGCGAGGATCGTCCAGAACGCGACGCTCGCCGCGACGACCGAGATGCGGTCCTCCTTCATCTCCTTCTTCACGCGGAGCAGCACGTCCTTCCAGCCCTTCGGCGGGATCTGGGTGGGACGTTCCGCTTCGCGACCGCGATCTCGCTCGTGCGCTGCGCCCAGGTCGTGGGATCCGTGAGTCGTGTTCGCCACGCTGCGCCTCCTCCGACGTCGATGCTCGAGACGCTGCGCCACATCGCGGAGCGCATCTCGAGGTCACCGTTCGGAGTTGGCAATCGGCACGCCACGCGATCGGACGAGGGGCGCAGCGCCACGCCGTCGTCGCGCGATCACGATCGCGCCGAGCAGCACGAGCATCGCGAGCGCGACCACGGGCGCGACGAGCTCGCGCAGCGCGCCGAGCCGGAGCGGAGGCGGCTCGGGCGCGAGGCGATGTGTGCTCGGAGCATCGATCTCGGGCGCGCCGCCGAGCGCGCTCTCGAACGCAGTGGGCGCGAGCGCGGGCCACTCGGGCGCGATCACGCCGAGGTGGTTGAGGACCTCGCGCTCCACGCCGCGCACGTACCGCTCTTCGCGCCCGCTCGCGTCGCGGCGGACGTCTTCGGTCCGCGCGCCGAGCGCGAGCTCCCAGCGGCCGCGGCTCGGCACGTTCACGACGCCGCCCGAGCGCGCGACGTACATCTCGCTCGAGCCGCCTCCGTCGAGGTTGATCGCGTCGTGCGCGCCGAGCTCGATCATCGATCGCGCGAGCTCGTAGAGCGTCATCCCGCGGCTGGTCGGACGGCGGCCGTCGACGACGACGAGGATCGCGGTGCGACGATCCTCCGAGAGGCCGACGGCGGTGCGCGGCTGGCGTTGGTTCGCGGTCTCGAACGCGTCGAGCGCGGCCTGATCGATCGCCCCGGCGCGCACGAGGATCGGCCGGCCCGAAACTGCGTCGACGAGCGTCGCGAGCTCGGCGTCCGCGACTGCTTCGCCGGGCGCTCGCACCAGCGCGCGACCGCGCGCATCGATCGCGAAGAAGCCCATCTCGGGATCGGCCGCGGAGGTCGGCCACGCCTCGCCACCGCCGATCGCGAGCCCACGCGGCCGCTGCAGCGCGCCCCAGAAGCCACCGTTGATCGCGCCCGCGAGCGCGTGAGCGCGCGCATGGTCGCCGACGGTCGTCCAGCGATCGTCGTAGCGCGTCGCGACGATGCGAACACCGGGATGCGCGAGCGAGACGACGAGCGCGTGCAGCTCGGTCGGCGTCGTGGTGATGCGGAAGAGGTAGCGGACGCCGGGGTTCGGCTCGGACCACACGTCGCGCGCCTCCGCCGCGCGACGTGGCACCTCCTGCGCGCGCGCGGGCAGCGCGAGCGAGAGGAACGCGATCAGCGCGACGCACGACGCACGCATGTCGCGAGGAGCGCAGTGCAACGCACGTGCGTGGCGCGCCCGCTGCACCGAGCCCGCGCTCGTGCCGACGTTCTGCAGCGATCCTCACGCAGCGCGCGCATCGCGCGCGTCTCGATGGACACGGCCACGCGGACGCGCGCCCGCGATCGCCGACGCGCTGCTCGCGACGACGCTCCTCGCGACGACGCTGCTCGCGACGGCCTGCAACACCGGCACGAGCGCCGAGCCCGACGCTCGCGCTGCTTCCCCCGCACCCGCCGTCGCCGTCGCACCCGCACCCGCCGTCGCCGTCGCACCCGCCGTCGCCGTCGCACCCGCCGTCGCACCCGCACCCGCCGCCGCGGATCGCGCCCTCCGCGATCGCCTCGCGACCGCGCCGATCGTCCTCGTCGAGCGCGGCCACGGCGGACGCAGCCTCGCGTTCCGCGTCACGCTCGACGACGGATCCCGCGCGTACTTCAAGCCCGAGCAGACGTTCTCGGGCACCCACTGGTACGCCGAGATCGCCGCGCATCATCTCGATCGCGCGCTCGGCCTCGATCGCACTCCGCTCGTCGTCGGTCGTCGCATCGCGTGGTCACTGCTCGCGCCTGCCGCCGAGGGCGATGCCCGCGTCTCCGAGATCGTCGTCGCGGAGGACGGCACCGTGCGCGGCGCGATGGTCGCGTGGATCGAGGACCGCCTCGTGCCGCTCCGCGCGCCGCTCGGCTGGGAACGCTGGATCACCATCGACGAGCCACCCGCGATCACACCATTCCAGCAAGCGCGCGCGTGGCGTCGCGCGCGCGCCACGACGCCCGACCCCGACGCGCTCGACGCGCGCGACGAGCCGTTGCCCGACGTGCCCGACGCGTCCACGGCACCGCCCGTCGCGCTCGAGCCCGACGTGCCGTCGCGACCCGCGGAGCTCAGCGACCTCGTGCTCTTCGACTTCCTCGTCCACAACGTCGATCGCTGGAGCAGCAACTCCACGAACGTGCGCACGCGCGGCGAGCACGGCCCGCTCGTCTTCCTCGATCAAGCGGCGGGCTTCTCGCCGCGACGCGCGCGCCTCACCCTGCTCGACGAGCGCCTCGCCGCGACGCAGCGCGTCCGACGCCGCACCGTCGACGCGATCCGCGCGCTCGATCTCGACGCGTACGCCGCGACGCTCGCGCGCGATCCGCTCGCGCCCATCCTCGACGAGCGACAGCTCGCGCACCTCGCCGAGCGACGCCGCGCGCTCCTCGATCACGTCGACGCGCTCGTCGCAGATCACGGCGAAAACACGGTGTACGCGTGGTGACTTCATTTGAGCACAAACTTTCTCGATCCCCATTCCGTCGCGCGACGAGGCTCGTGTAGCGTCGATCGCGCATGAGAAACGACGCGTGTCGGTGCCTCACGATCGCCCTCGCGCTCTCCGCTCTCTTCGTCGTCGATCCAGCCACCACGAGCGCGCAGCAGCTCGATCGCCTCGGGCGCGTCGTGCTCGCGGATCGCGTTCCAGAGGCGTGGCTCTCGGACGCGTCGGACGCGTTCCCGTTGCAGCCTGCGCGACAGCGCCGCCGGATGCCGCGACAGTGCCGCACGCGCGGCGGCTATCGACGCTTCTGCCAGGGCGAGCGTCGCGTGCCCACGCCGTACGGCGCCGCGGCGGCGCTCGCGGAGCACCTCGGGCTCGGCCTGCGCGCGACCGCGATGCACGTCATGCACGCGCGTCCGTTCGACGAGTGGCTCGCCGCGGTGCGCGACCTCGACGCCGACGAGCACCTCACGTTCCCGGTGCCGTCGGGCTACCTCGGTCGCCGCTTCGGCTTCACGCGCGACGCAGGCCTCGCGCATCGTCGACACGACGGCGTCGACATCGGCGCGCCCGAGGGGGACCCCGTCGTCGCCGCGCGCGACGGGCTCGTCGTCTACAGCGACGACGGCCTCACGGGCATGGGCAACGTCGTGATCCTGCTGCACCAGGACGGCGCCTCCACGCTCTACGCGCACTGCCGCGCGACGCACGTGTTCGCGGGCCAGTACGTCGAGCGCGGCGAGGTGATCGGCGAGGTCGGCGAGACCGGCTTCGCGAACGCGCCGCACCTGCACTTCGAGTGGCGCCAGCGCGGCTGGGTGCGCGACCCCTCGCGTCGCTTCATCCGCCGCGATCGCGACCCCGCGCTCGCGATGTTCCCGCTCCCCGCCGCAGTGGCCGGCGATCGCGATCGTGATGACGACGAGAGCTGATCGGGGCCTCGTACCTACCCGGAACAAAGGAACTTCCTCGATGCGGAACGCCAGCATTGCCCTCGTCCTCGCTGCGCTCGTCGGATGCGGCGGCTCGTCGTCGTCGACGACCACCACCGAGACCGCGGAGACCACCTCGAGCGGCAGCGAGGCGCAGCCGAGCTTCGCGCAGATCACCGTCGACGAGGTCGCGACCGCGATCTCCGCGGCCGATGGTCGTGTCGCGGTGTTCGACGCGAACTCGCGCGAGACCTACGACCAGAACCACGTGCCCGGCGCGACGTGGGTCGACTACGACGCGGTCACCGCGGAGCAGCTGCCCGCCGATCGCAGCACGCAGCTCGTGTTCTATTGCGCGAACGAGCAGTGCTCGGCGAGCCACGTCGCGGCGGAGACGGCGTCGGGCCTCGGCTACACGAACGTCGCGGTGATGGGCGCGGGCATCCAGGGCTGGATCGCCGCGGGCAAGCCGGTCGAGGGTGCAGGCGCGCCGGCGGCCGAGTGATCGACGCGACGTGATCGGAGAGAGCCCGGGGCGCGTCATGCGCTCCGGGCTCTTCGTCGTTCATCCACTATGCTGCGCGCGATGAAGCGCACCTCGCGCAAGGCCGCTCCGAGCAAGCCGCCCGAGCGCGCCTACCACCACGGAGATCTCCCGAGCGCGATGATCGAGGCCGCGCTCGCGCTGATCGCCGAGGAGGGCGAGGACGCGCTCTCGCTGCGCGGCGTCGCGCGTCGTGTCGGCGTGGATCACAGCGCGGCGTACCGGCACTTCGAGGACAAGCGCGCGCTGCTCGCGGCGATCGCGGAGCGTGGGTTCCGCGATCTCATTGCGAAGATCCGCGAGGCCGTCGCCGCGGTGCCCGAGGACGATCCGCCCGCCCGCTTGATGGCGCTCGCCGATGCGTACGTGCAGTTCGCGCTCGATCGCCCCGCGCACTTCCGCGTGATGCTCGGTCCGCGCTTGAACGAGGACGAGCGCTTCCCCACGCTCGAGGCCGCGGTCGGCGACGCGTTCGGCGTGCTCAAGTCGCTGATCGCCGACGGCATCGCGCGCGGCGCGCTCGAGGACGTGCCGGTGCTCGGCGCAGCGGGCGCGGTGTGGTCCTCGGCGCACGGCTTCGCGGTGCTGCTGCTCGGCAAGCGCATCCCGATCCGGCGCGAGCGCGTGAAGGCGTACATGGGCGAGATCGTCGGGCCCGTGGTGCGCGGCCTCGAGCGTCGCGATCGACCGCTGGCCACGCCGCGCTGATCTTCTCGGGAACCGCAGGGCACGCCGCGCGGTCGTAGCGCGCATGGCATCGATCTCGACCGGCTCCTCGCACGGCGGCAAGCGCGCGCTCGATCACGACGTCCCGCTCGTCCCGTTCATCGACCTGCTGCTCTGCTGCGTGATGTTCCTGCTCGTCACCGCGGTGTGGAACCGACTCGCCGCGATGCAGGCGAGCACGCTCACGCCGAGCGACGAGGCGGAGACCATCGCCCCGCCCGACACGCCCGCGTTGACGGTGCTGCTGCGCGCCGATCGCTACGTCGTCGCGAGCGCAGCCGGGGATCGCGTCGAGCTGCCGTTCGCGAGCGGCGGCTCGGATCCCGACGCGCTGCGCGCGCACCTCGCGCTGCGGCGCGCATCGAGCGGGGACGACGTGGTGGTGAGCGCCGACGACGGCATCGCGTACGCGACGGTGATCGAGACGATGGACGCCATCGCATCCGCGGGGTTCGACGGCGTCGCGATCTCGGACGTGCGCTTCTGATCGCTTGACGCTCGTGCGCGCCCGGCCCAATGTCACCACTGGTGACATGAGGAGGCGAGCATGAGCGTGCAGGCAGTCCAGCAGGCGATCGCGGGCGTTCCGTTCAACGCGTTCCTCGGGCTCGAGGTGATCGAGGCAGAGCCCGGTCGCGCGGCGGTGAAGCTGCCCGACGTGCCCTCGCTCAAGAACCACGTCGGGGGGCCTCACGCCGCCGCGATGTACGCCGCCGCGGAGGCCGCATCGGGCGCGGTCGTGTTCTCCGCGTTCGCCGATCGCCTCGGCGAGGTGCTCCCGCTGCTCGCTGGCGCGAGCGTCGACTACCGCAAGCTCGCGATGGGCGCCGCCGTCGCGCGCGCCGAGCTCGCGACGACGCGCGAGGCCGTGCTCGACGCGCTCGCGTCGAGCCCCAAGGGCGCCGAGGTCCCGGTGCGTGTGGTGATCGAGGACGGCGCGGGGCGCGCGGTCGCGGAGATGAGCGCGCGCTGGTTCCTGCGCAAGAACGGCTGACCCCGAAGACCACTCGCGTCGAGCCTCGCCGCGAGTGGTCTCGGGTTTCGGGCGGGAGGGAGGCTCGGCGGGCTTTGCCCGACGAGGGAGGGCGCGCCGCACGCGCGCTCCGGAAAGGAAGAGGCCAACGCGGTGCCCGAGCTGAGGTTCACCTCGTTAGACGCCCGCGACGGAGCGGATCGCGTGCGCGAGCTCGTCGGGCACTTCTTCCTGGAGGAAGTGTCCGGCGCTCGTGACCTCGATGCTCGCGTGCGGCAGCGCTTCGCGATGTCGCGCGAGCGCGCGCCCGAGGATCGGATCGCGCTCGCCCCACACCAGCGCGGCGGGCCCTCGATACGCGCGCACGAACGCGCCGAGTCGATCGAGGAACGGCACCGACGGATGCTCCTCGCGGTCCGGCACCATGCGCGCGAGCCCGAGCGGTGCCGCGCGATCGCTCCATCGCCGCAGCGGCCACGCGTACGCGGCTTTCTCGCGCGAGCCGATCGAGCGCGGATCGCCCTGCACGCGATGCAGGATCGGCACCGGGAACAGCGCGCCGCGGAACGCGACGTCGCTCGCGATCGGCATGTGCGAGAAGCGATGGAACGCGGTGGTGCGGAACGGTCGCTTCGGCTCGAGCACCGCGGTGTTCGCGAGCACGAGCCCGCGCACGAAGTCGGGTCGCGACGACGCGCGCAGCATCGCCGCGCCGACGCCGATCGGCCCGCCCCAGTCCTGCGCGGCGATCACCGCGCCCTCGAGCTCGAGCGCGTCGAGCAGGCTCGCGATCGCCTGCGCGTGCACGTCGAGGCGATGATCACTCGGCGCGCGCAGCTTGTCGGAGAGCCCGAGGCCGAGCAGGTCGGGCGCGATCAGGCGCAGCCCGCCTCGATCACGCAGGCGCGTGATCACCTTGCGCCACAGGAAGCACCACGTCGGGTTGCCGTGCATCAGCACGACGGGTGTTCCCGCGCCCTCGTCGATGAAGTGGATGCGGCGACCGTCGATCCGCGCGACGCGGCGTCGGAACGGGAGCTCGTTCTCGAGCCAGCGCGGGAGCGCCGGCGCATCCTCGAAGATCGCGCTCATCGTGGGTCCTCGTCTCGGCTGTGGATCGACGGTCGTCCACATCGCTGCACGACGCAACCTCCGGGGCTGGCGGCCGACTCGACACGGCAGCGCGACAGCCTCACGTGTCGGCCATGACGTACGACCGCGCGTACTGGGAAGGGCTCTGGGCGAAGACACTGCGCGAGCACCCCGACAAGGTCGCGCGCCGTCCGCCGAACGCGCACCTGATCACCGAGATCGCGAGCCTTCGACCGGGGCGCGTGCTCGACGCGGGGTGCGGTCACGGCGCGGAGACGCTCTGGCTCGCCGCGCACGGATGGACGGTCACCGCGGTCGACTTCTCGGCGAGCGCGCTCGCGCATGCGCGATCGACGGCCGAAGCTCTGGGACCGGAGATCGCCGCGCGCATCACGTGGGTCGAGGCGGACCTCGGCGCGTGGACGCCGCCCCGCGCGCAGTTCGACCTCGTGGTGTGCCTCTACGTGCACGTCGCGGGATCGGTGGACGAGACGGTGCGGCGCATGGCGAGCGGCGTCGCGCCCGGCGGCGCGTTGCTCATGGTCGGCCACCGTCCGATCGATCCCGCGACGGGGAAGCCCACGGCCGCCTCGGGCCAGGTGCAGGTCTCGGTCGAGAGCGCCGTCGCCGCGCTCGATCGCAGCGCGTGGGAGCTCGTCGTCGCGGAGGAGCGACCGCGCGCGATCGCGGGGACGGGCGTGGACGCCGTCGTCCTCGCGAAGCGCGTGATGTGACGTCGCGAGTCGTCACGACGACCTGGGCGCGCGGCGCGGGCGCTTCGGCGTCGGGCGTTTCTCGGCCCAGGTGAGCAGCTCGTCGAGCGCGGGGCACAGCGACTGCCCCCACTCCGTCAGGTGGTACTCGACCTTCGGCGGCACCTGCGCGTAGACGGTGCGCGCGACGATGCCGTCGTGCTCGAGCTGCCGGAGCTGCTGGATGAGCATCTTCTGCGAGATGCCCGGGATCGCGCGCTCGAGGTCCGAGAAGCGCAGCGTCTTCCCTCCGAAGAGGTGGAAGAGGATGACCAGCTTCCAGCGCCCCTCGAGCATGTGGATCGCATCCTCGATGCCGCTGGCCGCCGTCGCGGGCGTGTGATGGTCATGCTTACCCAAAGGTGCGTACCCCACTTTTTCGTGTGTTCTTGCGTGATGGATACCCGCTTCTTAGAAGCATCGCCATGCACACGAACACGTCGTCCCGTCCCGAGCTGCTCGGGCCCGTCGCGCGCTTCTTCGCACACCAGACGACCGATCCGGAGGCCGTCGCTCGGTGCTTCACCGAGGACGCCGTCGTGCTGGACGAGGGGCGCCAGCACCGCGGTCGCGCCGCCATCGCGGCGTGGAGCGCGGACAGCGTCGCGAATTATCGGTTCACGACCGAGCCGCTCGGCTCCGAGACCGCAGCGGAGCGAACCACGGTCACCGCGCTGGTGCGCGGCAGCTTCCCGGGCAGCCCCATCCAGCTGCGATATCGCTTCGCCGTGCGCGGCGAGCTCATCACCCGACTCGAGATCACGCCGTGAGCTTCGACCTCGAGCTGAGCGGCCGCCGCGCGCTCGTGACCGGCGGAACGAAGGGCGTCGGGGCCGCGGTCGTACGCGCGCTCCGAGAAGCAGGCGTCCGCGTCGTCGCGACCGCGCGGTCGGCGCCGGACGACGCCGACGGCGTCCACTACGTCGCGGCGGACGTCACCACGGCCGACGGCTGCGCGCTCGTCGTGCAGGAGACGCTCGCGCACCTCGGCGGCATCGACATCCTGGTGAACCTGCTCGGAGGATCGAGCGCGCCTGCGGGTGGCTTCGCCGCGCTCGACGACGAGCAGTGGACTCGCGAGCTGGGCCTCAACCTGATGCCTGCCGTGCGCCTCGACCGCGCCCTCGTGCCCGCGATGCTGGCGCAGGGCTCCGGCGTCGTCGTGCACGTCACCTCGATCCAGCACCAGCTCCCGCTGCCCGAGTCGACCACCGCGTACGCGGCCGCGAAGGCGGCGCTGTCGACCTACAGCAAGGCGCTCTCGAAGGAAGTGAGCCCGAAGGGCGTGCGCGTCGTGCGCGTGTCCCCCGGCTGGATCGAGACCGAAGCGGCGACGCGTCTCGCGGAGCGCCTCGCTGCGCAGGCGGGCACCGACTACGAAGGCGGCAAGAAGATCATCATGGGCTCGCTCGGCGGGATCCCGCTGGGGCGGCCCGCGACGCCGCGCGAGGTCGCGGATCTGATCACGTTCGTCGCGTCCCCGCGGGCGGGCTCGATCACCGGGACCGAGATCGTCATCGACGGCGGAACGGTGCCCACGGCGTGAGCGATCGCGCCGGCGCGCGTCGGTGATAAACAACGGTGATGCGCATCGCGATCCCGGTGTTCCAAGGCGTCGACGAGCTCGACGCGATCGCTCCCTACGAGATCCTCCGCAGCGCGGCGAGCGAGCCACCGGGGCTCGAGGTCGTGCTGTGCGCGCTCGATGCACCGAGCGTGATCGAGGGCGCGCACGGGCTGCGCATCGAGGTGCGCGACGCGATCCCGAGCACGTGCGACTGGGTGATCGTGCCGGGCGGCGGATGGACGCGCGGCGATCAAGGCGTGCGCGCGCAGATCGCGCAGACGAAGCTCGCGCGCGAGCTGCAGCGGCTGCGCGCGACCGGCGCGAGCGTGGCCTCGGTGTGCACGGGCGCGATGCTGCTCTCGGCCGCGGGCTTCCTGCGCGGTCGTCCGTGCACGACGCACCAGGTCGCGCGCGACGCGCTCGAGAAGAACGGCGGCGTGCTCGTCGACGCACGCGTGGTCGACGACGGCGACGTGATCACCGCGGGCGGCGTGACGAGCGGGATCGACCTCGCGCTGCATCTGATCGCACGCCTGTGCGGCGAGGAGGCGGCACAGCGCGCATCGACGCGCGCGGAGCATCCGCGGACTGCGTCCATCTGGACGCGGAGATGAGGAGAGAGCTTTCGAGGAGAGCAGGAAGTTAGGAAAGCAGGAGGATCGCCACGTGACGTCGCTCGCGCATTCGCCACTCGTGACGCGTCTCGGCGCAGCGCGGCGGATCCTGATCGCGGGCGCGGGAGGCGGGTACGACGTCTATTGTGGAGTGCCGTTGTTCCTCGCGTTGCGCGCGCAGGGCAAGGACGTCCACCTCGCGAATCTCTCGTTCACCTACCTCGGCGATACCGACGCGGTTCGCACGCATCCCGTGATCGCGCGCGTCGATGCGCGCACGCGTGGCGCGGAGCGCTACTTCCCCGAGCAAGCGCTCTGCGAGCTCCTCTCGGCGCGCGGGATCGACGCGCCGATCCACTGCTTCGAGAAGGTCGGAGTGGCGCCCTTGCGAGAGGCGTACGCCGAGCTCGCAGCAACGCTCGATCTCGACGCGATCGTCCTGGTCGACGGCGGGACCGACATCCTGATGCGCGGCGACGAGCCGGGGCTCGGCACGCCCGAGGAGGACGCGACGAGCCTCGCCGCCGTCGCGGGGCTCGCGTCGATCGCGCATCGCCTCGTGACGTGTCTCGGGTTCGGCATCGATCACTTCCACGGCGTCTCGCACGTGTCGGTGCTCGAGGCCGTCGCCGCCCTCCAGCGCGAGCACGCGTTCCTCGGCGCGTTCTCGCTGCTTCCATCGATGCCCGAAGCGCGCGTGTTCCTCGACGCGGTGGAGCACGCGGAGCGACGCTTTCCGCGTGGCAGCATCGTGAACGGCTCGATCGCGTCGGCGCTCGCCGGCGAGTTCGGCGATGTGAAACGGCTCGCGCGCACCGAGCGCAGCGAGCTCTTCGTGAACCCGCTGATGTGTCTCTACTGGACGTTCGAGCTCGAGGCGCTCGCACGGCGCTCGCTCTATCTGAAGATGCTCGAAGGCACCGAGACCATCTTCGAGGTGAGCGCTCGAATCGAAGCGTTCCGGCGCGCCGCGCCGATCCGGCCGCGCCGGCCGATGCCGCTGTGACGCCCGCGCGGTAGCCGAACCTCTCGCCAGGAGCGGCGTCCGCAGCCGTTTCGGCTACCAGCGCGCGATCACGCAGGCGAAACGGCTGTTCTCCCGCCTCCAAAGAAGTTCCTCAGCTCGCGAGCCCCGCGCGCTGACGGCGCGCGCGGAGCCAGTCGCGGAGCGCGTCGAGCGGGCGGCAGTTGAGCACGTCGTCGGGGGTCAGCCCTCCGCGGCGCGCGATCGCGATGCCGTGCTCCAGCTGCAGGAGCTCGCCCGGTGCGTGCGCGTCTGCCGCGATCGAGACGGGCACACCGCGCTCCTTCGCCATCGCGCAGTGACGATCGTGGAGGTCGAGGCGATGGGGGCTCGCGTTGAGCTCGACCGCGCAGCCGCTCTCCGCGGCGGCGTCGAGCATCGCGCCCATGTCGAGATCGTTCGCGGGGCGGCCGAGCAAGAGACGCCCCGTCGGATGTCCGATGACGTCGGTGAACGGGTTCTTCGCGGCCGCGACCATGCGCTGCGTCGTCGCGTCGCGATCGAGCCCGAAGCGGCGGTGCACCGACGCGATCACCACGTCGATCGACGCGAGGATCGCGTCCTCGTAGTCGAGCTTGCCGTCCGCGAGGATGTCGCTCTCGACGCCGCTCAGCAGCGCGCATCCCGGCTCGCGGCGCGCCCGCTCGATCGTCGCGATCTGCGCGCGCAGTCGATCGGGCGTGAGGCCGCGCGCGTAGTCCGCGCTCTGGCTGTGATCGCTGATGCCGAGGTACTCGAGGCCCATCGTCGACGCGGCCGCGCGCATCTCCTCGAGCGTGCCCGCGCCGTCGCTCTCGGTCGTGTGGTTGTGCAGCGCGCCGCGCAGATCGCGCAGCTCGACGAGCCGCGGCCGAGCCTTGCCGATGCCGACGAGCGGCACGCCGGGATCGCGTCGCTCGGGATCCGTCGTCACGAGCTCGAGCGCGCGATAGAGCGCGTCCTCGTCCTCGCACGCGACGAGCGCGCCCTTCGAGTAGAGCCCGTCGTCGCGCAGCTCGAGGCCACGCTCGCTCGCGCGCGCACGCAGCAGCTCGAGGTGCTCGGGGCTCGTCGTGCCGAGCACCGCGATCGCGCCGAAGCGCGCCGCGTCGGTGCGCTTCACGTCGATCGTCGTCCCGTCGATGTGCCCGTCCTCGACGCCGTGCGCGCCGAGCGTCTCGTCGATCACCGCGTCGTCTCCCGCGACCACGATCGCGAGCCCGTCGACGAGCTCCATGCCGCGCCGGAAGTCCCCGAGCGCCTCGGCGCGCACGCCGCGCATGCGCAGGCTCGCGAGCAGCGGCAGCACCAGCGCGCTCGCGCGACTGCGCAACAGCACGCGATCGGCGCGATGCATCTGCTCGATCTGCTCGAGCACGTTCGCCTGCGTCTTCTTGCCGAACCCGTCGAGCAGCACCAGGCGGTTCTCGCGGCACGCGTGCTCGAGCTCGCCGATCGTCGTCACGCCGAGGCCCTGCCAGAGCTTGCGGATCTTCGCGGGGCCGAGGCCTTTGATCCGGTTGATCGCGAAGAGCCCGTCGGGCACTCGCGCCTCGAGCGCGCGCAGCTCCTCGGGCTCGCGTCCCTCGAGCACCTCGCGGATCACGCGCAGGCTCGAGCTGCCGATGCCGCGCACCTCGGCGAGCTGACCGCTCTCCATCATCGCGCGCAGATCGCCGGGGAGCTGGCGGATGACACGCGCGGCGTTCGCCCACGCCTTCGACTCGTGCGTCGATCCTTCGAGGACTTCGGTGGCGAAGGCGAGGCGCGTGAGGACGTCGGCGGCGGTGCGGTGATCCATGCGTTCCGAGAGCGAGTGTGTAGCGCCCGCGATGGAGGACGGGAAGAGCCGTCCGATCGGGTGGGGCGCCGCGCGACGGCTCGACATATAACGGGTGCGAGTGGCTGGCCCGGGCACGGAGCGTCCGCGCGTCTCGATCGGACGCTTGCTGCAGCTCGCCAAGAGCGAGTGGAAGCGGCTGGCGATCGGCACGCTCTTCCTCGCGATCGGCAGCGGCGCGAGCCTCGTCTACCCACAGGCGATCCGCTCGCTGCTCGACGACGCGCTCGGCGCCGACGCGACGGCGAGCGCCGCGCGCATCGATCGCATCGCGCTCCTGATGGGCGTCGTGCTCGCGGTGCAGGCCGTCGCGACCGGGATCCGGTACGTGCTCTTCACCACCGCGGGCGAGCGCGTCGTGACCAAGCTGCGGCGCGATCTGTACGCGCGGCTGCTCGAGCAGGAGATCGCGTTCTTCGACGAGCGCCGCACCGGCGAGCTGCAATCGCGCCTCGCGTCGGACACGACCGTCCTGCAGAACGCGGTGAGCGTGAACATCTCGATGGCGCTGCGGAACGCGGCGACCATCGCGGGCGGCGTCGCGATGCTGCTGTACACGTCGCCGCTGCTCGCCGCGATCATGCTCTCGGTCGTGCCGCCGATCGCGCTCGGCGCGGTGTACTGGGGTCGTCGGTTGCGAAGGCTCGCGCGCGACGCGCAGGACGCGCTCGCCGCGGCGAGCGCCGTCGCCGAGGAGAGCCTCGCGGGGATCCGCACGGTGCGCTCGTTCGTCGCGGAAGCCGCCGAGGCCGCGCGCTACGGCGTCGCGATCGAGCGCGCATACGCGCTCCAGGCAACGCGCATCCGTGTCGCGTCGGCGTTCATGGCCGCGGTGAGCGCCGCGGGGTTCGCGGTGGTGACGCTGGTGCTGTGGTACGGCGGGCACCTCGTGATCGACGGCGCGATGAGCGTCGGTGGGCTCACGTCGTTCCTCGTGTACACGCTGCTCGTCGCGGTCTCGCTCGGCGCGCTCACCGATCTCTACGCGGACCTCACGAAGGCGAGCGGCGCCGCGGAGCGCGTGTTCGAGCTGCTCGATCGCACGCCCGCGATGGCGCCCAAGGGCGGGCTCGCGCCGCGCGAGGCACGGGGCGAGCTGCGCTTCGAGTCGGTGCGCTTCGCGTATCCCGCGCGGCCCGACGCGCCGGTGCTCGAGGGGATGGAGCTCGTGGTCGCGCCCGGCGAGATCGTCGCGCTCGTCGGTCCGAGCGGCGCGGGCAAGTCGACGATCGCGTCGCTCGTCGCGCGGCTGTACGACCCGAGCGAGGGCCGGGTGCGGCTCGACGGGCACGATCTGCGCGAGCTCGATCCCGAGTGGCTGCGCCGTCAGGTGGGCACCGTCGCGCAGGAGCCGATCCTCTTCTCGACGTCGATCGCCGACAACATCCGCTATGCGCGCCCCGACGCGAGCGACGCCGAGGTCGAGGCCGCGGCGCGCGTGGCGAACGCGCACGAGTTCGTGTCGCGCTTCCCCGAGGGCTACGCGACGAGCGTCGGTGAGCGGGGCGTGCAGCTCTCGGGCGGACAGAAGCAGCGCATCGCGATCGCGCGCGCGGTGCTGAAGGATCCGCGCATCCTGGTGCTCGACGAGGCGACCAGCGCGCTCGACGCGGAGAGCGAGCACCTCGTGAAGGAGGCGCTCGATCGCCTGATGAAGGGGCGGACGACGCTGGTGATCGCGCATCGGCTGTCGACGGTGCGCGACGCCGATCGTGTGCTCGTGATCGACGGCGGGAAGATCGTGCAGGCAGGCGATCACGCGGCGCTGATGGCCCAAGAGGGCCTCTATCGCCGGCTCGTCGAGCGACAGCTCACCGTCGCCGCGTGATCAGCTCGGCACGAACGTCCCGTGGAACCCGAGGGGGACGTGGTGCGGCAGGGTTGCGCGCGCAACCGTCGACAGATCGCGCGCGTCGAGCACCCAGAGCTCGCTGCGGTGCGTCTCGGCGCGATAGACGATCGTGAGCACGTAGCCTTCGCCCTCGGGCGCGTAGGGACGCGGGACGTAGAGCGGCTCGCCCGGGAGATCCGGCGCGAGATCGCGCATGTGCACCTCGCGCGACGCGAGATCGAGCCGCGCGATCGCGGGGTGCGAGATGGCGCTCCATCCGCTCGGGCGCGCGACGGCGTACGCGATGCGCGCGGGGCGGGTGCGACGGCGCGGATCGATCGTGGGCAGCTCGACGTCCGCGTCGATGTGCACCTCCTCGCGCACGCGGCGCGTCGCGAGGTCGACGATCATGCGGGTCGGCACCGCGCGCGGCACGCGCACCCGGCGCAGCGCGGCAGGGTCGAGCACGTCGATCGTGCCGCCCTCGAAGTCGTCCATGCGCAGCGTGTCGATCACGATCTCGCGCGTGCCCTCGTCCCAGCCCGCGACGTGGTGGAACACGAAGCCGGCGCGCGCCTCGATCGTGCGCAGCGCACCGCCGTCGCGCGGCACCACCAGCACCGTCGTGCCGAGCGACGGATCGCGGCGCAGCGCGTCCACCGGGCTCGCGAGACCGACGATCGCGCGCGCGAGATCGAACGCGATCGGCGCGAGCAGGAACACGAGGAAGCGCTCGGTGAGCACGAAGTCGTGCACGAACGCGAGCCGCGGCAGCGCGACGAAGCGTCGCTCGATCGGCGCGCCCTCGGCATCGAGCCGATAGATCGCGAGGCGCGCCCTCGGCCCGCCGATCACGCCGAACCCCCACAGCTCGCCGCTGCGCGGATCGATCGCGGGATGCGCGGTGAACGCGTGCTCGGGGGCGAGCGCGCGCTCGATCGCGCGCTCCGGGCGCAAGAGACCTCCGAGATCGTCGACGCCGATCGTCTCGAGCGTGCGGGGATCGATGCGATGCGGCGCGCCGCCCTCCCAGAGCGCGCGCAGCACGCCGCCGTGCCAGAGCACGCTCGTGTTCGCCGCGTTCTTGAAGCGCGTGCGTCCGAGGTTCGCGAGCAGGCCGCCCGGGCGCTGCGATCCGAAGCCGCGATACAACATGCGCCCCGCGCGCTGCTCGTCGACGAAGCCGCGCGTGCGCACGTAGCGGTTGCGGTAGCGCACGCGTCCTTCGTCGAACGCGAACCGCACCACCATGCCGTCCCCGTCGAACGGATGGCCGTATCGATCGCCGCCGATCGAGACGCGCCCCGGTCCGTTGCGGAAGTACGTGCCCGAGAGATCGCGCGGGATCGCGCCGAAGGTGATCGGCACCTCGACGTCGACCTCGTCCTGCACCGGCGCGTAGGCGCGCGCGATCACCTCGAAGGGATCGCTCGGCGCACCTGCGAGCGCTTCGGAGCGGCCGTGGATCCAAGGGTCCGGAGAGCGCATCGACGCGTTGGCCATGGGGTCGCGGCGGGAGGGCGTCCAGTCATGCGACCGTCGAAGCCTCGGCCTCGCTCTCGGTGCGCGCCGCGCCCGGCACCGCGCGCGCGTCGCGCAGCACCACCGATCCGACGACCATCGCGAGCACGCCCGCGATCATCGACGCCGCGAGGATCGCGAGCTTCGTCGCGACGAGCGCCGGACCGTCGAACGCGAGGTCGCCGACGAAGATCGCCATCGTGAACCCGATGCCCGCGCAGAGACCGACGACGCCCACGCCCGCCCACGTCACTCCGCGCGGCAGCGGCGCGATGCGCAGCCCGACGACGAGCCCCGCGCCCGCGAGCACACCGAGCGGCTTCCCGATCACGAGACCGGCGACGACGCCGAGCATCACCGGCGCGTACTCGGCGTCGAACGAAGACGGGTCGAGCGGCACGCCCGCGTTGGCGAGCGCGAAGAGCGGCATGATCCCCCACGCGACCCACGGGTGCAGCTTCGCCGCGAGGCGCTCGACCGGCGAGATCGCTTCGCGACGCGCGAGCTCGAGATCGCGCAGCGGACCGAGGAGCTGCGTGGGATGCGCCTCTCCGGTGCCCACGACGCTCGACAGCCGCGTCACCGCGTGGCGCGTCAGGTGGATCGCGCCGTGCGGACCGAGCCACGCGCTCGTCGGCGTCATCAGCCCGAGCATCACGCCCGCGAGCGTCGGATGGACGCCGGCCGAGTGCATGCCCTCCCACGCGAGGATGCCCGGCAGCACGTAGAGCCACGCGCGCCGCACGCCGGCCTTCTGCAGCACGAGCGTCAGCAGCACCGCGAGCACCACGAGCAGCAGCCCGCCGAGCGCGATCCCGTTCGAGTAGAAGAGCGCGATCACGATCACCGCGCCGACGTCGTCGGCGATCGCGAGCGTCAGCAGCAGCACGCGGAGCGCGGGCGGCACGCGTCGTCCGAGCAGCGTCAGCACGCCGACCGCGAACGCGATGTCGGTCGCCATCGGCACGCCCCAACCGCTCCGCGCCGGGACGTGCGGATTGAGGGCTACGTAGATCAGCGCCGGCACGGTCATGCCGCCGATCGCGGCGGCGATCGGGAGCGCTGCGCGGCGTGGATGGCTGAGCTCGCCGTGCACGATCTCGCGCTTGATCTCGAGCCCGACGACGAAGAAGAAGAGCGTCATCAGCAGCTCGTTCACGACGAAGCGCAGGTCGGCCTCGATGCCGACGCCTCCGACGCGCAGCACGACCGGCGTCTCGAGCAGGTGCTCGTAGTCGTCGCTCCACGGTGAGCTGGCCCACACGAGCGCGATCGATGCTGCGCCCATGAGCAGGATCCCGCCGGATGCCTCGACATGGAGGAAATGCTCGATGGGGCGCAGTGCGCCGCGCACCGCGTTCCGCACGGGATCCCAAGCGCCCGGCGGGGTCGGGAGCGCGACACGCTCCACCGCGTGCTCGCCCTCGAGGTGCTCGTCGCGGTGCGTCATCGCCTGCGATCGACATGGGTCACTCGTGCCCGGGATCCCAATTGCCCGAGTGCTCGTCCCGGAGGGCGGCGAGCGGCGACCGGATTCTTCCCAATTGCGTCTGCAACGCCGTTGCGCCGCGGGCTGCGGCTCGGTGATGCTGGCCGTCGGTTCTTCGTCGCATCGATCGAGCCGCGGAAGGGGGTGTGCCATCCGGATCGGCATTCCGAGAGAGACGCGCGATCGCGAGCGCCGCATCGCCGCGACACCGGAGTCGGTCGTCAAGCTGCGCGAGCTCGGCTTCGACGTGCTCGTCGAGCGCGGCGCAGGGCGCGAGGCCGGACACGACGACGAGGCGTACGTCGCTGCGGGCGCGACGCTCGGGGACACACGCGAGGCTCTCGGCGAGAGCGACGTCGTGCTCAAGGTGCGTCCACCGACCGACGAGGAAGCACGCGCGTTGCGCGAGGGCGCGGTGCTGATCTCGCTCGTGCAGCCGGAGCGACATCCCGATCTCGTCGCGACGCTCGCGGCGCGCAAGGTGAGCGCGCTCGCGCTCGAGCGCGTCCCGCGGGTCACGCGCGCGCAGAAGATGGACGTGCTCTCGTCGCAGGCGAACCTCGCGGGCTATCGCGCGGTGGTCGAAGCGGCCGCGCACTACCAGGGCTTCTTCGGTCCGCAGGTCACGGCCGCGGGCACGACGCGACCGGCGCGCGTGCTGGTGATCGGCGCGGGCGTCGCGGGCCTCGCCGCGATCGGCGCGGCGCGCGCGCTCGGCGCGGAGGTCCGCGCGTTCGACACGCGGGCCGCGGCGCGCGAGCAGGTCGAGAGCCTCGGCGCGAAGTTCCTCGAAGTCGAGCTGAAGGAGAGCGGCGAGGGCGCGGGCGGCTACGCGAAGGTGATGAGCGAGGAGTTCATCGAGGCCGAGATGCGGCTCTTCCGCGCGCAAGCGGCCGAGGTGAACGTGATCGTCACGACCGCGCTGGTGCCCGGCGCCAAAGCGCCGCTGCTCGTCCCGCGCGACGTGGTCGAGGCGCTCGAGCCCGGCTCGATCGTCGTCGACATGGCCGCGGAGCAAGGCGGGAACTGCGAGCTCTGCGTGCCCGATCAGGTCGTCGATCACGGCGGCGTGAAGATCCTCGGCTTCACCGATCTCGCGAGCCGCATGGCGCGCGCGGCGAGCAAGTTCTTCGCGATGAACCTCGTGCACCTCGTCGCGGAGATGCGCGATCCGATCGCGCCCGGCGTGCTGCGCGTCGATCTCGAGAACGACGTCATCCGGCCCGCGATGCTCACCCACGGCGGCGAGGTGCTGCCGCCTCCGCCGCGCAAAGAGCCCTCGCCCGCGACGCCCGCACCGGTCGCGAAGACGGAGCGCGAGCCCTCGAAGAGCACGCGCCCTCCCCCGCCCGAAGGATCGAAGCCGCGTCAGACCGAGATCCTCAACCCCGCGCGCCGCGCGTGGGGCACGACGCTCGCGGGCATGGCGATCATCGGCGCGCTGTTCGCGCTCGGTCGCTTCGCGCCCGGCGACTTCCTCCAGCACTTCACCGTGTTCATCCTCGCGTGCTTCGTCGGATGGCAGGTGATCTGGAGCGTCACGCCCGCGCTCCACACGCCGCTGATGAGCGTCACCAACGCGATCAGCGGGATCATCGTCGTCGGCGGCATGCTGCAGATCGGCGAGCACGTCGATCTCGCGTCGGTGCTCGGCGCGATCGCGGTGCTCGTCGCCGCGATCAACGTGAGCGGTGGCTTCCTCGTCACGCACCGCATGCTGCGCATGTTCCGCAAGGACGAGAGCGCGAGCAGCAGCGCGCCGAAGAAGGGAGGGCACGGACGATGAGCGGCGTCAGCACCATCGCGTACCTCGTCGCGGGCGTGCTCTTCATCCGCAGTCTCGGCGGGCTCAGCAAGCAGGAGACCGCGGGGCTCGGCAACGTCTACGGCATGGCGGGCATGATGCTCGCGGTCGGCGTGACCGCGGCGATCTGGGTCGGCGAGGACGGCTCGGTGCGCGGGCTCGGCTTCGCGCTCCTCGCGGTGTCGATCACGATCGGCGGCGCGATCGGCGCGGTGCTCGCGCGTCGCGTCGAGATGACCGGGATGCCCGAGCTCGTCGCGGTGCTGCACAGCTTCGTAGGCCTCGCGGCGGTGCTCGTCGGGATCTCGTCGTACCTCTCGCCGCACGCCGATCCCACCGGCGCGCTGGTGCCCGGCGAGGACGCAGCGGGCTTCGTCGCGGCGGAGAGCGAGGCCGCGGCCGCGCGCATCGTGCACGTGGTCGAGATCTGGATCGGCGTCGCGGTCGGCGCGCTGACGTTCACGGGCTCGGTGATCGCGTGGGGCAAGCTGCGCGGCTCGATCAGCGGCAAGCCGCTGCTGCTCCCCGGGCGTCATCTGATCAACGCGGCGATCGCGATCGCGATCGTCGCGCTCGCGGTGCCCTTCGCGCGCGCCGCATCGCCGGACGACGGGCTCGTGTTCCTCGTCGTCCAGACGCTCCTCGCGAGCGCGCTCGGCGTGCACCTCGTGATGGCGATCGGCGGCGCGGACATGCCGGTCGTCGTCTCGCTGCTCAACAGCTACTCGGGCTGGGCCGCGGCGGCCGCGGGCTTCGTGCTCGCGAACGATCTGCTGATCGTCACCGGCGCGCTCGTCGGCGCGAGCGGCACGATCCTGTCGATCATCATGTGCCGCGCGATGAACCGCTCGATCCTCAACGTGGTGTTCGGCGGGTTCGGCACCGCGGACGGAGCGGCGGCCGCGAGCCCCGCGGCCGCGCAGGGCGAGGTCGTCGAGATCAAGACCGACGCGCTCGCCGCGCAGCTCCGCGAGAGCAAGCGCGTCGTGATCGTGCCCGGCTACGGCATGGCGGTCGCGCGCGCGCAGAACGCGGTGCACGACTTCATGCGCGCGCTGCGCGAGCGCGGCGTCGACGTGCGCTTCGCGATCCATCCGGTCGCGGGGCGCCTGCCCGGGCACATGAACGTGCTGCTCGCGGAGGCGGGCGTGCCCTACGACGTCGTGCTCGAGATGGAGGAGATCAACCACGACTTCCCGAGCACCGACGTGGTCCTCGTGATCGGCGCGAACGACATCGTGAACCCCGGCGCGCTCGACGATCCGTCGAGCCCCATCTACGGGATGCCGGTGCTCGAGGTGTGGAAGGCGAAGACCGTCGTCGTGCTCAAGCGCGGCATGGCCGCGGGCTACGCGGGCGTCGAGAACCCGCTCTTCTTCCTCGGCAACACGCGCATGCTCTTCGGCGACGCGCGCAAGAGCATGGAAGCGCTGGTGAGCGCGCTGCGGAATTGAGCCCGGCTCAGTTCCGCTCGGCCACGTACAAGTCGTGCTGTCCGAGGCGGCTCGACGCGAAGTAGAGCCGCCCCGGTCCGTCCGCGAGCCACGGGTCGCGCTCGTCCGACGCCGTGTTCACGTCGGTGCCGCCGACGACGCGCGTCTCGGACGTCGCGAGGTCCGCGATCCACAGATCACGCACGTCCGCCGCGCCGCGGTCGAACACGACGAGCTCGGAGAGCGACGGGTTCGACTCGTCGTCGATCGTGTTCAGGCTCGTCATCGCCACGGACGCGCTCCACGGCGCATCGACGCTCGCGCGCGTGACCACGTAGAGATCGAGCGGCCCGACCGCCGAGAACATCATCGTGAGCTCGTCGCTCGACAGCGTCGCGCAGCACGCGTTCGCGACGTCGAGCGCGACCATCGTCGGCGCCTCGAACGGCACGTCCGCGCTGGCGCGCCGCGCGACCCAGATCGCGTTCGTGCCGCTCGCGTTCGTCGTGAAGTAGAGCGTGCGCTCGTCGGGCGAGATCCACGGATCGGTCTCGTTCGCGGCCGTCGTGTTGAGCTCGGCGATCGGCGCGGGCGCGGACCACGGCGCGTCGAGCGACTCGCGCCGCGACACGTAGAGGTCGCGGCTCCCCGCACGATCCGACGCGAAGTAGATCGCGAGCTCGTCGGGCGTGAGGCAGGGATCGACGTCGGGCGTCTCGGAGCTGAGCGCGTCGATGCGCACCGGCGTCGCGAACGTGACGCGCGCGAGCGGCCCGCCCGCGTCGTCCTCGACCACGCTCGGCGCGTCGAGCGCGGCATCGCTCGGCTCCACCCGCGCATCGATCGGCGCCGCGTCGAACGTGACGAGCGACGCATCGACCGCGTCGGAGCGTGGGTCGTACCCGACGCGCCCACACCCGATCGCGAGCACCCCACACACGAACACCCGGAACAATTCCGCTCGCGGCACCACGGAGGCCGTGCATAGGCACGCCCGAACGCGGTGTCACCTGCTGGCGCCCCCTCACCGGGGCTCGACGGAGACGTTGCGGGGCCCGCTGTGACCCCACAGGACGCCGATCCCGAGCTCGAGCGCGACGTCGTGGCCGCCCGACACGGGCACCGCTCCTCGTGCGCGCACGAACGCCACGAAGCGAACGAGCTCGGTCGCCGGCGCCAGCTCGGCGTAGGTCGACGTCGAGATCTCCGACGGAATCGGCACCGCGAGCGTGACGTGCCATCCCAACCCGCCCGCATCTGGCTCGACGTCCGGCGCCCACAGCGGTCCGGCGGACCACCCGAGGCCCACGATCATCTCGATCGCGATCAACGAGAGCCCGACCTCGCCGAGCAACGAGAGCTCGCCGCGCACCGGCTCCACGACGAGCGCGGCGCCGTAGTAGAGCGCGACCGCGAAGAGCGTCCCCCACGCGCCGTAGCCGACCCCGACGCTCGGGATCCACTCCGACGCCTGCGGCGCCGACCGCCACTCGTGCCCGGCGCCGACCGTCAACGTGAGCGCGTCTCCGTCGCCGTGCCGCGTGCCTGGCGCCCACGCGCGAGCGGTCGATGCGACGAGCGAGAGCACGACGACGACGACGATCGACCCGCGCCGCAGCGAAGCCATGCGACGCACTCTGCCACGCGCGACCTCCACGGAGCCGCGCGCCGAGTGACAGGATCGTCAATCGATCCGGACGATCCAATCCAGCACGCAACGCGCACACGCGCGACGAAGTCGCGCGGTGCTACCCGCCCAATCCCGCGCGACAACGCGCACACGCGCGACGAAGTCGCGCGGTGCTACCCGCCCAATCCCGCGCGACAACGCGCACACGCGCGACGAAGTCGCGCGGTGCTACCGCCCAAATCCCGCGCGACAGCGCGCACACGCGCGACGAAGTCGCGCGGTGCTACCCGCGCGCGTCCGGGCCGCGGCGAAGCGCGGACCGGTCGCGCGCTCTCCTCACCCTACCCCAGCGAGACGGCAGAACCGCGGTACCGGGCGCGGGGTGGAGGGACCGACGGGCCCACGCAGCGACGCTCGCAGACACCTCGTCGAGACTGACGTGGTCGCTTCGCGGGAGAGCGCGAAGCGCGCCCCGCGAACGACCCTCCGCGTCCCGACGCTCGCGCCCTCTCGTAGGGCAATCGCGAGTACCGGCCCGGCGGTCCCTCCACCCCGCGCCGCACGCCGACGCCTCGCCACTTCAGATGATCAGCCGCTCGCACCCCAGCGCGATGTCGACGCGCCCGCTCGTGTCCGCCTCGACGCGCGAGCACGTGCTCGGGCACAGCCGGATCTGCGTCGGGTTCTCCGGGTCGTCGTAGTACCAGCCGTCCGCGCCGCTCGACGGGCAGTTCGCGCCGTCGTCGGTCCCGACGTACGGGAAGCGCTGCTCCGCGCCGCCGCCCGGCGTGTACACGACGTTCACGCGGCGGCTGTCGAACTCCATCCCGTCGGGCGGCTCGGGGATGTCGAACTCGCACGGGATCGCCGTCGGCACCGCGATCGACGCGAGCAGCGTCGAGAACGCCGCGCTCCAGTCCGCGGTGCAGATCGAGATGCGCTGTCCGCCGGTGCGCGTCGCGATGTCCCAGTAGTGATCGCCGTTGTCCGCGGCCTCGCCGTTGGGCCCGCTGCAGCCGTCGATCGGGAACGGGAACGGCCCGCCGCACCCGAACGGACCGCAGTTCGTCGAGCCCGGCGGCGACGCGATCGCGTGCGACGTCCACGCGTGCCCGAGCAGCCCGTTGAACATCGTCTGGAAGTCCGCCGCGCTCATCGAGCTCTCGTCGTCGGTCACGTGCACGATGTGCGTGACCGCGTCGCGACGCAGGAAGTCGCTCCACATCGAGTACGACGCGATCAGATCCGACATCGCGTCCTGCGACTGCACGTCGTACGACACGAAGCGGAAGCGCGCGGTGTCGGTGCCGAGCGGCGGGGGCACGTTCACGAAGCCCGACGCGGTGATCACGATCACGTGGTAGTCGGTGATGCCCGACGCTTCGATCGCGCTCACGAACGCGTTCATGTTGTCCTGGATGATCGCGGCCTCGCCGTCCATCGAGCCCGAGTTGTCGATGATCCAGACGATGTCGATCGGCGCGAAGCGCGTCTCCGCCTCGAAGGGCAGCTCGTCGCACGTGTCGAACCCGCCGTCGCCGCGCGGCCCCGCGTCCACGAGGCAGTTCGGCGCAGCGCCGCACGTCGCCTCGTCGCAGTCGCGCACTCCGTCGTTGTCGTTGTCGATCCCGTCGCTGCACTGCGCGCCGGTCTCGCCGCCTGGTGTGCCCGTGCCCGAGTCGCGGTTGCGGCGTCCTCCGTCACCTTCGCCGTCGTCGATGCATGCGGTCAGAGCGAGCGCCGCGAGGCACACGAAGTAGAGCGAGCGCACGTGCAGCATGGGACCCCTCCAGTGCGTCGATCAGGGTCGTCGCACGTGGTCCCACGTGTAAACCGATCTCCGGTGAGCATGCGCATTGGCCGAACCGGCCGCGGGGAGGCCCGGTTGCGGTGTGCGCACCCAGGCCCGAAGATCTCGGCCATGTACGCCTACGCCGATCCGAAGAAGCTCCGCATGCCGACCGCCGCCGAGGCGCTGCCCGGGCGCGACGAGAAGATGCGCGTGCCGTCGCAGCACTACGTGCTCGGCACGCCGCTCGAGCCGCCGTTCGCCGAGGGCATGGAGCTCGCGCTGTTCGGGCTCGGCTGCTTCTGGGGCGCGGAGAAGGCGTTCTGGAAGCTGCCCGGCGTGTACAGCACGTCGGTCGGCTACGCGGCGGGCATCACGCCGAACCCGACGTACAAGGAGGTCTGCAGCGGGCGCACCGGCCACAACGAGGTCGTGCGCGTGGTGTTCGACCCCAAGAAGATCTCGTACGAGCAGCTGCTCAAGACGTTCTGGGAGACCCACGATCCGACGCAGGGCATGCGTCAGGGCGCCGACGTGGGGACGCAGTACCGCAGCGGCATCTACGCCTACGGCGACGCGCAGAAGCGCGCGGCCGAGGAGAGCAAGCGCATGTACGAGGAGAAGCTGCGCGCCGCGGGCTACGGCGCGATCAGCACCGAGATCCTCGACGCGCCGGAGTTCTTCTACGCGGAGGACTACCACCAGCAGTACCTCGCGAAGAACCCCGACGGCTACTGCGGCATCGGCGGCACCGGCGTGAGCTGCCCCGTCGGTCTCCCCGCCGAATGACCGCATGACAGCGCGCGCTCGCTCGGCGAGAATGCGCGCGTCGTCATGCAGCCGAACGAACGCAAGCTCTACGTCCAGATCCTCGGCCAAGTGCTGATCGCCGACGGCGCGCTCTCCGACGCCGAGCGCACGTACCTCGACGGCGTGATGGACGCGCTCCAGATGAGCGCCGACGAGCGCAGAGCGGCGTTCGCCGGGATCTCGGTCGACAGCCCGATCGAAGAGCGCGTCGCGGGCCTCGGCGCGAGCGCGCGCGACCGGCTGCGCGGCGAGCTCGCGCGCGCCGTCGACGGCGGCGACGAGACCGCGATCCTCGAGCGCGTGCGCGCAGCGCTCGCATGACGGCTCTCCGCGTCTTCGTCTTCCTCGGCGCGTTCCTGCTCTTCGCGATGGAGCCGATGGTCGGGCGGCTGCTGCTGCCCGGCTTCGGTGGTGCGTTCCACGTGTGGACGACGTCGCTGATGTTCTTCCAGGGCGCGCTCTTCCTCGGCTACCTCTACGCGCACCTCGTCTCGGAGCGCGCCGGCCGCTGGCACCTCGCGCTGATCGCGATGCCGATCGTGCTCCTGCCGCCGACGGTGCGCATCGCGGGCGAGGGCGGCGGTATCGGGACGCTGCTCGCGACGATGGCGGTCGACTTCGGTCTGCCGTTCATCGCGCTCGCGACGACCGGCGTCGTCGCGCAGGGATGGCTCGCGCGCTCGACGCTGCCCGGTCGCGCGAGCCCGTTCTTCCTCTACGCGACGTCGAACGCGGGATCGCTCGTCGCGCTGCTCGCGTACGCGCTGCTGATCGAGCCGTTCGTCGGCCTGAGCGTGCAGCGCTGGGCGTGGGCCATCGGGTTCGTGCTCTATCTCGTGTCCGCGTTCTTCGCATACCGCGCGACGCACGCGGGCGGCCCCGCGCCGGTCATGGCGACGGAAGCCGTAGCGCCCGCTACGGAAACCGTAGCGCCCGGTCGCATCGTGTACTGGCTGCTGCTGAGCGCGTTCCCGAGCGTGTTCTTGATGGCGGTCACGAACCTCATCGCGCTCGACGCCGGCAACGTGCCGCTCGTGTGGGTCGTGCCGCTCGCGCTCTACCTCGGCACGTTCATCCTCGCGTTCGGCGAGCCGTCGCGCGTGCCCGCCGCGGTGCGTCGCCTGT
Source organism: Sandaracinus amylolyticus (assembly GCF_000737325.1). NCBI lineage: Bacteria > Pseudomonadati > Myxococcota > Polyangiales > Sandaracinaceae > Sandaracinus > Sandaracinus amylolyticus. Next base: position 1,314,631 of record NZ_CP011125.1, on the reverse strand, counting down.
GGCCGCACTTCGCGGCGGTGGGGCTCTTCTTCTTCGCGGGCGCGGAGACCGGCGGCACGTGGCTGCAGGTCGTGCTGCACCTCGGCGTGATGTTCGCGGTGTGCCTCGCCGCGCACGGCGAGCTGCACGCGTCGCGCCCGAGCGCGAAGCACCTGACGCTCTACTACCTCGTGATCTCGCTCGGCGGATGGCTCGGCGGCGCGTTCGTCGCGCTGGGCGCGCCCGCGTTCTTCACGGGGCTCTGGGAGTACCCGCTCGCGCTCGCCGGGCTCGCGCTCACGATGGTGATCGCGCGACGCGCCGAGCTCTTCGCGTGGATGAAGGGCCCGGGGCGCGGCGCGGTCGCGATCACGATCGTGCTGATCGGCGCGATGGCGTGGCGCATCGCGAGCGCGAGCAGCAGCGCGCAGGCGAGCGCGACGCGCACCCTCGAGGTCCGTCGCAGCTTCTACGGTCTCTACTACGTGCTCGAGCGCCCGGCGCCCAGCCAACACAGCGCGCGGGGCACCGAGCGCGATCTCGTCAGCGGCACCACGCGCCACGGACGGCAGTTCCTCGCGCCCGAGCACCGCAGCGAGCCGCTCAGCTACTACCACCGCAGCGGTCCGCTCGGCGATGCGATGGCGATCCTCGCGTCACGTCCGACGCGCGCGACGCGCCTCGGCGTGATCGGCCTCGGCGTCGGCGCGGCCGCGGCGTACGTCGAGCCCGATCAGTCGATCGACTTCTACGAGATCGATCAGGCCGTCGACGATCTCGCGCGCACGCACTTCCACTACCTCGAGGACTGCCGCGGCGACGAGCAGACGCTGGTCGGCGACGCGCGCCTCACGCTCGCGCGCGCCGACGTGCGCACCGACTATGATCTCCTGCTCGTCGACGCGTTCGCCGGCGACGCGATCCCCACGCACCTCGTGACGCGCGAGGCGGTCGAGCTCTATCGCGGCGCGGTGGCCGAGCACGGCGTGCTGCTCTTCCACATCTCGAACCGCTACTACGACCTGCGCCCGGTGCTCGCGGCGATCGCGCGCGACCTCGGGATGCACGCCGCGACGAAGCAGTTCCTGAGCCCGCCCGATCGCCAGGCCGCGGACCCGAGCGTCTACTTCGTGATGACCGAGACCGAAGGCGAGCTCGCGCCGTTCGTCGAGCGCGGCTTCACTCCGGTCACCGCGACGTGGCCCGAGCCCGCGATGGTGTGGACCGACGATCACGCGAGCACGCTGCTCGCGCTCATGCCCGACTGAGCGCCGTCAGCTCTTCCACTCGCGGTTCGCGACGCTGACCTGCTCGTTCATGGTCCAGAAGTCGTAGACGATGCCCGCGCCGAGCAGGCCGGCGGTGCACAGGTAGAGCAGGCCGCTCCAGATCTTCCCGACGTAGAAGCGGTGCAGCCCGAAGACGCCGCCGTACGTCAGCAGCAGCCACGCGACGTCGTAGCGATACGGCCCCTCGTGGTAGCGCTCGGCCGCGTCGCGCGCGAGCAGCGGCATCAGGAAGAGGTCGAGGATCCACCCGACGCCGAGCAGGCCGAGCGTGCACAGGTAGACCGTGCCGCTGATGCGACGCCCGTAATAGAAGCGGTGCGCGCCGAGGAACCCGAAGAGCCAGAGCGCGTACCCCACCAGCACCCCGTGCGAGCTCCGCTGCGTCGTCATCCCACTCCTCCTGGCCCGTACATACGCACGAGGCGCCACGAAGATTTCTAGCGCTCCGGACGCCGCGCGATCACTCGCGATCGCGAGCGAGCACGCTTCGCCTCGTGTCCGGGCAACCGATCGAGCGCGCGCTCATCGTCGCCGTCTCCCCGGCAACACGGTCTGGACTGATCTCAGCGCACGCGCTCGATCCCGAGCAGGAAGCCTCCGGTCAGCCGGAACTTCTCGGCGGTGCCGTCGGGATGCAGCTCGACGACGGCCGTGTTGCCGCCTGCGACGTAGCCCGTCTCGCTGACCTGGTAGTAGCTCACGCCGTCCACGACACGCGTCGCGCCGTCGACGTCCTCGTAGCCCTCGAGGTCGGGATACGGAACGGCGGTGCCGTCGCTCAGATCGACGAGCACCGGCTCGCGCGCGTCCGTGGTCCAGAAGTCGTCGGGGGACGCCGGCAAGGGCACCTCGGAGCTCCAGACGCGCGTGACGTACTGGTCGCCCGAGACCCAGATCCAAGGCGTGTTCACGTAGCTCCCGGTGGTCGCCTCGTAGTCGAGCACGTACGTCGGGTCGAGCTCGACCTCGCCCGCGCTCACCCTCAGGGCGCACGTGCGGCTGCCCTCGATCCCGCCGTACGCGTGGAAGTACCCGAAGTAGCCGCCGCCGTGCACGTACAGGTCGCCTCGCTCGTCGAGGAAGGACGGCCCGCCGGGCAGGCAGCGCGTGTCCTCCACGAAGCGCGGCGGACTGTCGTCCTCCGCGTTCGCGATCGCGAGCACGACGCCGGGATGCGACGTGGGGGTCGCCCAGTCACCGGAGAACATGTTCCAGATGACGCGTCCGTCGATGACGTGCGCGTCGTACGCAAACGTCTCCATGGAGTCGGGCCGCTCCGGGTAGTCGAGCTCGATGGTGCCGGTCCGGATCATCTCGTCCGGGTTCCACACGACGATCAGTCCGAGCTGTGGCGCCAGCGTGTAGGCCCGCGTCGAGGAGATGAACACCGTCGAGGTCGCGTTCGCGCTGGGGATGCCGAAGTCCGCCCAGCTGAAGCGCGGTCCTTCGATCAGCTCGAGGTCCGCGCTCACCGAGAACCGCTGCACCACCCCGTCCTGCTCGACGAAGATCCGGCCGTCGTGAACGCTCACGTTCGCGTTGCCGAACTCGCGGAACTCGCCGAAGTCGATGTCGCCTTCGGGGACCTCCGGAAACACGCGCACGTACGTCAGATAGTCTTCCGGCGTGTACGCCTGGCCGACCACGACGACCGCTGGCCCGAGCGTGCCGCCGCCACCCCCGTCGGGATCCGAGGAGTCGGGGCCGGAGGAGCACGCGCTCACCGAGGCACCGACCGCGACAGCGACGACGAAGAGGCGCGACCGGAGAGCGCTGGCCGCCGACACGAAGCTCATCGAGAAGCCTCCGCCCGGGAACATCGCCCGGGATCAGATGGAAGTGATTCGCATTCGCAATGCGAATCGTCAAGCGGCGGTGACCCGCGTTCGCGAGCGCGCTCCGCGACGTCGGTCGAGCGCTGGTCGCGTCGCGTTCGACTCGGAGCTCGCGGGCGGCGTGGCCCGCGGGACGCGCCGAGATCGCAACGGTGAGCGCGGAGGCTCGAGCCCTAGATGGGATCACGATGCACGTCGCCGACGCCGACGTGCAGCTCACGCGCGGAGAGCACGCCTCCCGCAGGTGCGGCGATGTCCTCACCGATCACGACGACGAGCTCCGACGCCGCGCCGGTGCATCGCCACGACAGAGCGAGCATCACGTCACCGGGATTCTCGAACCGCTCACACGGGCTTCCGCCGAGCGCGATCTCGATCGCCTCGGCGCCGGCCGCGGCGACGCCTTCCGAGAACTCGATGTCCACCCACACCTCGCTCGCGCTCGCCCGCGTCGATCCGAGCATGCGAATGCGAGGTGCGGAGTCGGTGCGAAAGCGCGCGGCCCAGCTTCCATCCTCGAGCGCGATGACGCCCGACGGTCGCACGTCCAGGCCGGCCTCCATCGGCGTCGCGACCACGGCATACCAGCCGGGCGATACGGCACCGTCCAGCGTCACGGTGTGCTCTGCGACGTCGCTTGCCACGTGGCTCGCGATCGTGTGGGCGACCGGGGCGCGATCCGGCCAGCTCACGACAGAGAGCTGGAACGCACCAGGGTCGCCGCCCTCGATTCGCAGCGCCGAGACCGACCCGGTCGCAGTCGCGCCGTCGGGGCCCGCCATCGTGACGAACGACCGAGTCGGTGGTCTGCCTGAGCTCGGATCGGCGCAGCCCGCGACCACGGCGCAGAGCACGATGACATCGCGCGCGTTCATCGTCGTGACTCGATCGTATCATCGACACGGATTCGAGCCGCTCCGGCGGCGCGCGCGGACCTCGAGATCGAGCACCGCGATCATCGGACGGAGCCGAGGGGACGACATGAACGGGCTGCTCGAATGGGCGCTCACCAACGCGGCGCTCGCACCGAGCGCGCCGCGATGGAGGGCCATCTGGGAGCGCGCGCCGGAGCTCTCGCCGACCGAGCTCGCGGAGCTCGACCGCGCGCTCGCGCACTGGCCCGACGGCTCGCGCGTGGCGCACGCGGCGTCGCTGGAGGACGGTCCGCAGCCCGCGCACGCGCTGGTGCGCCGCCTCGAGCTCGAGCAGGGCGTGGTGGACGCCGCGCTCGTGCGCGCGGTGCTCGGGAGCGAGCACACCGCGCGCGTCTCCTCGCTCGCGCTCTTCAGCATGGAGACCCAGCTCGACGCGATCCGCGTGCTCGCCGACGCGGCGCCGGCCGCGCTGCGCGAGCTCCAGCTCGCGGGCGACGCCATCGCGGACGACGCGTCCGAGATCCTCGCGGCCTCGGCGCTGCCGATCCGCGTCCTCACGTTCGAGGGCGCCACGACGAACCGCAGCGTGCGCGCCATCGCCGCGGGGACCGGGCTCCCGGCGCTCGATCACCTGCAGTACCACGACGTCCAGGTCGACGACGAAGGCGTCGTCGCGCTGGCCGCGTCGGAGCGGATGGCGCGCCTCGGCACGCTCCGCATCTCGTACGCGCAGGTGGGGCGGGCAGGCGCGGAGGCGCTCGCGAGCACGAGGCCGTCGCGCCTCGAGCACCTCGACCTCGGGCTGAACCACGTCGGCCACGAGGGCGCGAGAGCGCTCGTCGCGTCGAGCGCGCTCACGTCGCTCCGGTCGCTCCATCTCTCCGAGAACCGGCTCGGCGGGCCGGGGGTGCGCGCGCTCGCGGAGCACTGCAGCCTCGAGCGGCTCGCCGAGCTCTCGCTCAGCTACAACCAGGACTCGAACCGACTGCTCGACCCCGACTCGATGGTGGGCACAGACGGGGTGCGCGCGCTCGCCGCCGCGCGCTGGCTGCGGACGGTCGAGCGCCTCGAGCTCGCGGGCAACGCGATCGGCGACGAAGGCATGGACGCGCTCTGCACGTCGCCGAACCTCGGTGGGCTGCGCGAGCTCGACGTCGCAGACAACCAGCTCGGATCGCGTGGGGTCGCCGCGCTCCTCGCGAGCAGCGTGATCGACCAGCTGAAGAAGCTGCGCATCGAGCTCAACGAGCTCGGCGACGATGCGCGCGACGCGCTCTTCGATGCGTGCGAGGCGCGCGGCATCGCGCTCGTCGCGTGACGAGCCCCGCGTCGAGCTCACACGCTACCCGCCTTGCGCTCCGAGCTCGCATGCGAGGCGGATCTCGCGCGGCGTCATCGGACCGCGCAGGAGCGACATCGCCCAGCGCGGGTGCAGCAGCGCGACGTCGGAGCCCTTCGCGTCGCGCGCCACGAACCAGCGCGGCCCGAGCTTCTTCACGATGTTCGAGAGCGTGCTCTTCTTCTTGTCCTCGCCGAGCGCGTCCATCACGCGCTGGCGATCGGCGTCGGTGGGCAGTCGCCCGAGCATCCACGTCCCCGCGTTCGAGAGCGCGCGGTAGTCGAGGTCCATCGGGTTCTGCGTCGCGAGCACGCAGCCCACGCCGTACGCGCGCGCCTGCTTGAAGAGCGACACGATCGGGCGCTTCGTCGGCGGCGAGCTCGGGTGCGGCGGCACGAGCCCGTAGACCTCGTCCATCACGACGAGCGCGCGCAGTCGCGACGTGCCGGGCAGCGTGCGCACCCAGCTCAGCACCTCCTCGAGGATCACGCCGAGCGCGAGCGCGCGCTCGCTCTCGTCGAGGTGCGCGACGCTGACGATCGTCGCGGGCGTGCGGCCATCGACGGGCTCCATCCAGCGCGCGACGTCGAGGTCGCCGCCGCGGCGCCACGACGCGAGCGTGGGCGACGCGATCAGCGTGTTGAGATCCGCCGCGAGCTCCGCGCGCTGCCGCGCGCCGAGGAACTGATCGACCTCGAGCGCGCCCACCGACGCGATCGGCGGATCGAGGATCTCGAGGACCAGCGCCTCGAGCGGTGCCGCATCGCCGCGCGCGACGCGACGCTCGGCGAGCACCGAGAGGAACGCGTGCTCGCGGCTGCGCGCCGGATCGCCCTCGCGCCCCGCGAGCCGCAGCACGAGCGAGATCGCACCTGCGAGCGCAGCGCGCGCAGAGTCGGGATCGCTCTGCCAGCGCGGAGAGGGGCGCTCGAGCGCGGATAGCAGATGCAGCTCCTCGCCCGCGCGTGTGCCCGGCGTGACGATCCGGACGAAGCTGCGCGCGACGTACGAGGCGAGCTCGGCCTCGCCGAGCGACCACGCTGCGAGCTCGCGGACGTGTCGCGCGATCGCCTCGTCGACGACCGGCGGATCGGCGATGCCGTCGACGTCGCCGCGGGCGGGCTCGATCCACGGCGTGACGAGCGCGGGATCGAGCGACGGGAACGCGAGCGCGAGGTTCGGGAGATCGCCCTTCACGTCGACGACGAGCACCGGGACGCCGGCGCCGAGCGCCTCCTCGATCATCACGGTGACGAGGCCCGTCTTGCCGCTGCCGGTCGAGCCGACGATGACCGCGTGCGTGAGGAGGTCGTGGGTGGGCAGCTCGAACGGACCGAGGTCGGTGCGACCATCGACGGTGCGACGCTGACCGAGCCGGAGCGCCGGGTGGTGGCTGGACATGGCGTGCCTCGACGGAGGGGGCGCGCGCCGCGGAAGAGCGCGGGGGTGCGATCGTCCGCGGCGCGCGCCATGGGGGTGACGTGGCTCAGCGAGTGGCGAGGTGAATCAAGAGGTGAAGGGCGCGGGGCCGCTGCCCGGGACGGGATCGATCGGCGCCGGCGCGGGGGTGGGCGTGACGGCGGGCTCGGTCGGCGTGGGCTGCGTCGGCTGCGCGGGATTGGGCTGACCCGAGCCCGCGTCGGTCGAGCCGGAGCTGGTGCGGTGGAAGCCGCGGCGCGCGGCGTAGAGCGAGGGCGCGATCGCGTCGGCGTCGCCCTCGGCCCAGCGCACGTACGTGAGCATGCGCCGGACCTGGTCGTAGACCGACACCAGGTGGCTGAGCGCGCGGGTGCGCAGCTCGGCCGCCGAGATGCGCGGCGCGCCGGCGATGCGCGGCACGCCGCGGTCACGCGCGTTGAGCGTGTCGAACATCTCGGTCGCGACGCGCTCGATGTCGACGAGCGTCTCGATCGTGAGCGAGGTCTTTCCGCCGACCTCCGGCAGGATCGTGCGCGCGAGGTCGATCAGCGTGAGCGTGCTCGTGACGAGCGGCCGATAGCCCTGGATGGGCCGGCCGGGATCGATGCGCGAGGCGTCGAGCAGCTTGCGGAACGCGAGGCTCTCGAGCTCGTTGACGAGGTAGCGGTGCGACTGGGAGACGCGCGCGGCGAGCTCCGCCACCTCGGTCCCGCTCTCGGCGTTGGTGACCTCGATCTCGGCCTGGATGCACGCGTAGACGAGCCCCTGGAGCTCGTCGAGGGACGCGACGCCCTCCTCGCCGAACTGCGCCGCGATGGCGTCGCGGTGCTGCATGATCAGCGGGATCGCGCCGGAGACGATCGCGCCCGTGACCTTCACGTCGAGGCGCAGGTCGCGCTTCACCTTCTCGGTGGGCAGGAGCACGAGGAATTCGCGTCGCTGATCGAGCGCCGCGCGCAGCGCGAGCGGGCTGGGCTCGGGCGGCGAAGTGGGAGTGGGATTGAGAATCGGATCGGGCACGGCGAGCCTCCTTGGCGTTCGGCAGATCGCCGACGTGCCAGGCTCATCGCGCGCGGTCGCCAGGCGTTGCGTGGGCGCGAAGAGAAAATGTGCGCGCCGGGTCTGGAGGCGCGCCGGGACGAGTCGGATCGTCGTGGAACGCGGGAACATCGCGCGAGGACGATCGCGATCGTCGCGGGACGGTTTCAGGACGCCGCGGGACGAGTGGAGTTGCCCGGACTGGATTCGAAATCCAGAGGAGGACAACTCGAGTCGTCCGAGCTGGATTTCAAGTACGGAGAAGGGCAAGTGAAGTTGTCCGAACTGGATTTGAAATCCAGAGGAGGGCAACTCGAGTTGTTCGGACTCGACTTGAAATCCACGCGCGACAACTGAAGTCGTCCGGACCGGATTTCGCGTACGGGGCGGCCGAACTGGGATCGCCGGCCGTCATGCAGCGCGCCGACGCCGCGCTGTATAGTCGGCGGCCATGCCGAGCGATGTGTCGATCCAGGCGCTCTTTCCCCGAGCCCGCCTCGCCCCGCCCGCAACGGAGCAAGCGATCGCCGCCGCCGAAGCCACGCTGGGGGTTCGGTTCCCGGCGCAGCTGCGACGCTTCTACCTCGAGTGCGATGGCTTCCGAGAGGACCGCGGCAACGCGAAGTACCTCCTCTCGCTGGCGGAGCCCGACAGCGTCGGCTCGCTCGTCGCGACGACGCGGTTCTACTGGGAGGAGTGGCCGGGCTTCTTCCCGGAACTCGACTTCCGCCCGTTCGTGTTCTTCGGCTTCTCCGGAGGCGACGACGTCTGGGCGATCGACTGGTCGCGTGGAGACCGGATCATCCGCTACCACCACCACCTCGGGGCCGAGTACGAGGTCGCCGGCAGGGACATCCTGGAGGTCTGGCGCGCAGACTACGCGCAGTGAGCCCGCGTCGTTCATCCGTGCGGGGAACCTGCAGGCGGTGGTGCCGCGTCGCGGTCGACTCCACGGCGGGGCAAGGCGGATGTGGTCGTTCGATCGAGAGCGCCTCTGTCTGCCGACCGCGGCGCTACTCCAATCCGACAGGGAGGAAGCGCGCACCCTTCCATGCGCGCGCGCTCACCACGTCGACGAAGCGCTGAGTCGCGAGCACGACCGTGGTCGCCTCCGCACCGCGGAACAAATCGAGGTCAGTGGGAATCGACTCACGCTCGAAGCGAAGCTGGTCGCGGTCTGGCAGCGTGATTGGCAACCGCCCGCAGATCGAGCACCGGTTCGCCTCTGCCTCAGCACGCAGGCTCGACACGAGCCGTGCTCGCGGCGGAATATCGACCGCGCTGAGCTGCAGATCCTCGCCCGTACGCTTCAGCGTGAATTCACACGGAACGGGCGCGCTCCCGAGGCGAACCCCTTGGCGGCTGAGCTCCTCCCATACGGCGAGTCGCGCCAACAACTCAAAGCCGCAAGGCAGATAGAGATCGCGCGGCCGCCTGTCGACGACCGCCGCACGGGATCCCACCGAAGTCGTCGGACCGAGAACGAGCGCATCGCCGACGCGCTTGCGAAGCGCTGCGATGTGCTGGGCGAAGTCCGCCGGCGGGAGATGCTCGGTACCGGAAGCTGTGGCGAGGCCGTCCAGCTCACGCGGGTCGATCGACGGATACCATAGACCGGTCCGGCCCCACTTCCCGCATCGCGGACAATCAATGCCCGCGATCGTCCACCACCCCGTGGGCAGCGGAAGGTCGTCGGATGCGGGCTCGACCGCGTAGCACTCACTCACATCGGCAGCATAGCGATGAACGAAGCGTCCGTCGTTCACGCCGCCTCTCCGCATCAGCATCGACCCCGCGCGTCGCTGGCCGCGAATGCCGGCCGCACCGCAGTGTTGCGATCGACCGACGCGTCGAGCAGAAAGGGCATCTCATGCTCCTCCGCGACGACGACGACATCCTCCCAGACGCGGCATCCGACCTGGAGCGAGCGTTTGTCGACAGTCTCGACGCCGACGAGCGGAGAGCGGTCGAATCCAGAATCCTGTCTGCCGCACAGCGCCATTGGCTGAAGGCGGCTCGCGTCGTATGGGACGCGATCGACGCCAGCGACTACGACGTCTGGGACGCCTCCGTGGTGCACGCGCACGTGCGTGCGCTGGCCGGTCTGGTCGGGGCGGGCGAGCTGGAGTCCCGAGGCGACCTGCGCAGGCCGCGCTTCTCGGAGGTATGCCTGCCGCCACACGCTTGAGAGCGGCGCCGGGAGAGGTGCGTCGCACCGTATCCGTCTCCGACGCGACACTCCGTGCACCACAGGAGAATCGGTCGTCGACGGCCACCGCACCACTAGCGAGGTTCGTAACGAATGCAGCCGACGAGGCGCGGCTCGCCACGGTCGCAATACTGTTCGTAGCGGGCACGCAGCCGGCGCAGCACGGCACCGTCCAGCTCGATGTCGAGGATCGTGAAGCTGCCGCCCAGCGTGTTGCAGCCGCGGCCGGTTCCTCCGATCGACATCCCGGGGTGGCCCGGCTCACGGAAAGGCGCTCTCTGCGCGTCGAGATACGTTCCCGGCCCGAGCGGAACGTCGTCATCCCGAGATCGGAACTCGAACGTCCACCACCAACTCCCCTCAGGCTGTTCCCTCGCGTCCACTGGATCCACGAGGGTGAGATGGGCGTCACGGCCCAGCCATCCGAAGCGTCGCCCTGAAACGAGCCTCCGAGCGTGATGAAGTCGCCAGGGTCACCCGAGAAGACGTACGCGTTGCCGGTTCCCCCCGAGCAGTCGTAGGGATCGAGCGACCCAGCGTCCCTCCCCGCGTCGAGTGGCGCGAGGCCGCGCCGTCGTCAGGCGCCGAGCGTCCATCGTGCTCGGCCGCGCCCGCGTCACGCGGCGCTACCGCGCCGTCACGCCCGCCGTCGAGTGAATCGCGCCGGTGTGACGCCGTGCATGCAACCAGCAGCAACGGGAGCGGACTCGACAGCCAACGCGCGTGGCGGCGGCAAAGACGACTGATGAGGGCTCCGTGCTCAAGAGACTCTCACACGTTCGGGATCGTCGAGAGTCGCCGAGTTGCGATGCGAGGTCCGGTTTCGACTGCCGGCGCCTCGATCCACATCGCCGAGCTCCGCGCCGGCGCGAGCTCGAGGCACGTTCCGGCCACGAGCTCGACGAAGCTCGGTCGCGAGACCGAGCTGCTCTTCCGTGCGCGTATGCGGTGGGTCGCGATCGCGTGCGGGAGCCCCGACGGCCCGCCGCGCGACTCCGAAGCCGACTCGACGCGCATGCTCGTCGGCGCGACGACCGAGGCGCTCCGCGAGCGCACGCTGCTCGCGTTCACGTCGTACCCGGCGCGTCGGGCACGCGTGACCGCTGCACGGGGTCACCTCGTCTGCGCGCCGCCTTCGCGCGGCTCGACCTCGCGCTGCACCGTGACGCAGAACGTGCTCCCGCGTCCGGGCGCGGTGTCGAGCTCTATGCCCCCGCCGAGCGCCTGCGCGGCGTGACGCGCGATCCGCAGACCGAGCCCTGCGCCGCCCCCTCTCCCGGGCTGAATCTGATCGAACAGCGTGTCGCGCGTCGGCGCGTCGATGCCCGGCCCGGTGTCGCTGATGCGGAACACGACGACGTCGCCGCGTTCCTCGACGTCGATCAGCACGTGGCCGCGCGCGGTGTACTTCACCGCGTTGTGCACGAGGTTGCCGACCGCATCGGCCAGCAGGTCGGGATCGGTGCGCATGCGCAGCGAGCGGTCGACGTGCGCTTCGAACCGCAGTCCCTTGCGGCTCGCTTCGCGCTCGTGGTCGCTCATCATGTCGTCGAGAAGCCGCGCCGGCTCGACGTCCACCGGATGCACCGGGAGGTCCGCCGGCTCGTAGCGCTCGACGCGGAGCACGCCCTCCACGAGTGTCTTGAGGCGACCGACGTTGCGCCGAAGTCGCTCGACGTCTGCGATCCTCGGGGCGCGCTCCGGCTGGGACGCGACGAGCTCGACCGTCATCGAGAGCGCGTTCAGCGGCGTACGGAGCTGGTGCATCACGCCAGCGAGGTACTCGGCGCGCGCGTTGCTCACGAGATCGGCCTCGCGCTTCGCGTAGCGACGCACCGACTCCGCGGCGAGCTCGAACATCGCCTGGTAGAAGTACGAATACTCCGCGAACGTCACGTGGATGCCGCGCTCGTCGATCCAGTCGCGCACGATGCGCACCGCGAGCTCGAACTCCTGCACGACCTCTTCGATCGCGACTTCCTGGGTGATGCGGTTCTCCGGATCGAGCCGGTGCGGAGAGTCTCGCCACATCATCGCGGGGCGCTCGGCCTGATTGCCGCTGGCAAGCTGGTCCGCGATGACGCGGAGCTGGTCCGGCAGCGAGTCCTTCAGCGCGGCATCGCTGAGGTCGTGGTGGGGCTGTCGATCGTCGCGCCACGCGTCGTGCCAGCGCTGCACGATCTCGTCGACGTTGTCGTGGATCTCGCGCGCCAGTGCCGACATCTGCTCGACATGCGCCCTCCACGCGTTGACGCAAGTGGCGGCGTCGGAGCGCGTCGAGTGAGCAGCTCGGACGCGTCGTCGCGATCCACAGCCGGCTCTCGCGTGATCTTCGGGTCCTGCTGTCGGAAGGGTTGGAACACGCGCCCGCGGCAATATCGAATCTCACTCTATTGCAATACAAGTCGGTGCACGCCGCGTCGACCGACAGGTCGTCGCGGCGATCAGAGGCCGTACCGCGCGGCGACGCGCACGATCTCGTCCTCCTCGCGATGCGCGAAGCACGCACGCTCGAAGCTCGGCGGGCCGCCGAGGCCCACGGGTGCGTCGTTCGAGAAGGCGAATCCCTCGGTGGGAACCCCGAAGAAGTCTCGATCGAGCTCGCCGTCGCCGTCCTCGTCGTGCATCAGCGAGAGCGCGTAGCGCCCCGGTGGGAGCGTGCCGAACGAACAGCGCGCGATCCGCGCGGTGACGTCGACACGACAGCGCGCGCGCTCGTGTCCCTCGCGCAGCCACGTGCCGGTGTGCTCGAAGAGCCCCGCGCGAACCTGACCGCGCACGCTGCGCAGACCGTGCACCTCGACGACGACGCGCCCCTCGGCACCGGCGTCGACCGCTGCGGGCGAGGCCACGACGAGCGTGACGACCACCATCGCGATGCGCGCGCGCATCACGCGACCTCCGGCCGACGCGCGACGACGAGCGCGTAGTCCCACGGATAGAGCAGGTACGGTGCGAGCGCGAGATCGTCGCGGATCGCGCGGTGGCGCAGCGCGTTCCGCGCCATCCAGCGCCGGAACGCAGGGAGAACGTCGTGCGCGATCGATCGACACGACTCGACGACGAGCCCGGCGCGCCGCACGCGCGTCTGGTACGCCGCGAGGTCGTACGCGTTCGCGAGCGGGAACGCGAGAGCGCGCGAGAGATGCGAGAGCATGCCCGCCTCGACCACGTTCGCCGGTGGCGTGAGCACGAGGTCGGCGATCACGAGGCGGCCGCCCGGCGCGAGCACGCGACGCGCTTCGTCGAAGAACGCGTCGCGATCGTCGAAGTGGAACGCCGCCTCGATGCTGACGACTGCGTGCGCCGACTCGGGCTCGAGCGGCATCTGCGTCGCCGACGCGCACACGAACTGCGCGCGGCTGCCGTGCCCGGCGTTCTCGGCCAGCGCGCGCGCGTGCGCGAGCTGCGCGCGAGAGACGTTGAGGCCGATCACCGACGCGGCGCCGCGCTCGATCGCGCGCAGCGAGGCGAGCCCGAACCCGCACCCGGCGTCGACGACGCGATCGCCGGGCGTGATCGCGGCCTCGTCGAGGACGAGATCGAAGAGCGCGAGGCTCGCGTCGTGGAGGCGCGTGGGCGCGCGCGCCGCGCGCGCCGCGCGCGTCGCGCGCCAGTAGCCCATGTTCACGACCGGGGCGGGGCCGTCGGACGGAAGTGCTCGTGCCCCGCGCGCGTCGTAGTGACGCGCGACCGAAGTCGCCACCGCTGACATCGATGCCTCCTCGTGCGCAGCGCACGGCGCGCACGTCTCGATCCGGGAAATGACGAGGCATCGATCGGCTCGTCACGAATTCGAGATCGTGAGACGACGCCGCGATCGGACGCGCGCGCTCGAGACGAGCGGTGCGGCGCACGATTGCTGCGCCGCGCGTGCGCTTCCATGCTTGGAGCCGCTCGCATGGACGCGCTGGCTCGACGCCCCATCCGCGCGGATCGCGCGGCGCGCACAGGGACGCTGCTCGCGTCGGTCGTGCTGCTCCTCCTGCCACCCGCGTCGAGCGCTGCCGCGCAAGCAGCTCACGAGTCGCGCGTCGGCCTGCGCTGGATCGCGCCCCCGGAGTGCCCCGACGCGCCCACGGTGCGCGCGCAGGTGGCCGAGCTCGCGCCCGAGCGGCGGCTGACGTACGCAGTGCTCGGACACGTCGAGGTGACCGCCGGCGGGGAGTACCGCCTTTCGCTCCGCGCCGAGGGGGCTCCCGGGCTCGATCGCACGTTCGTCTCGCGAGACTGCGCGACGCTCGCGTCGACCGCCGCGCTCGTGCTCGCGACGATCGCTGCGCCCGACGCGCCGTCGGTCGAGCGCGTGGACACTCGGGACGAGGCGCAGCTGCCGAGCAGTCCGTCGGCGCGCTCGCCCCTCCGCACGATCGTCGGGCTCACGGTCGGCGCCGGCGCGGGATACCTGCCGCGCGTCTCGCCCGCGATGACGCTCTCGATCGGGATGGGGATCGAGGGCCTCGAGCTCGAGCTCTTCTCGCGCGCGAGCACGTCGACGTCGGATCCGTCGCGGCCCCAGCTCTGGTTCGTCGTCGCGGGCGTGCGCGTGGGCTGGGCGTTCGCGATCGACTGGTTCGAGATCCGGCCGTACGTGTCGGGCGACGGCGGGTTCTTCTCCGTCGCGCCGGAGCTGCGCGCAGACCCTGACCGAGAGGTCGCCGCGCCCGTCGGGATCGCGAGTGTCGGGCTCGGTACCGAGCTCCGCGCGTGGGCGGTGCGGGAGCTCGCCTTCGTGCTCGTCGTCGACGGGAGCGTCCCGCTCGTGCGGCGCACGCTCGCGCTGCCGGAGCACGACGTCGAGCACGCGGTGGCCGAGTGGGGCACGTATTTCGCGGCGCTCGGAGTCGCCCTGCGGATTCCGTGACGGCGCCGCGCGCGGCCCGCCATTTTCCGGCGATGTCGGTCTCCCGTGCGCTCCTCGGCGACTCGGATGCTCCGGGCCACGGGCCCGCGGCGGGACCGGTTCCGACGCGCGGCGTGATGCCGACTTTCGACGAGCTCTACGAGACCCACGTGGCGTTCCTGTATCGCAGCGCGCGCGGTTTCGGCGTGGGCGCGCATGCCGTGGAGGACGTCGTGCAGGACACGTTCCTCGTCGTTCACCGGCGCCTGCCCGAGTTCGACGGGAGAGGCTCGGTGCGCGCGTGGCTCCTGCGCATCCTGTTCAACGTCGTGCGGGAGCACCGGCGCCGCTTCTCTCAGCGGCGCGAGGACGAGACGCTCGACGACCAGCGCGTCGCGGACGAGCACGCCGCGAGCCCCCACGAGGACGCGGAGATCGCGGAGGCTGGCCGCATGCTGGAAGAGATCCTCACGTCGATGGACGAGGATCGACGCAAGGTGTTCGTGCTCGCCGAGATCGAAGGCCTGCCGATCCCCGAGATCGCAGAGGCGATGGAGACGAGCGCGAACACGACCTACTCGCGCTTGCGGCTCGGGCGTCGCGACTACGACGCGGCGGTCGCGAGGCTGCGCGCGCGCGCGGCACGGAGGCGACCGTGAAGGACCGTGATCTGATCACGAGCGGACGGGCGTCGTTCGAGCCCGATGCTGCGACGCGCGGTCGGATGCGCGCACGCGTCGACGCGGCGATCGCCGCGAGCGCGGTGGCCGCGGCAGCGAGTGACGTCGCAGCGAACCAGGCGGTCGGCAGCGCCGCGGGAGCGGGCACCGTCGCCGTCACGGGCGCAGCGACGCCGGCTGCCGTCGCGTCCGGTAAGGGCGTGCTCGCGATCGTGTTGCTCGGCCTGGCGGGTATCGTGCTCGCCGTGGTCGGTGTCGCGACGCGTGGGACCGACGTGCGCACCTCGTCGGCTGCGCCCGCGGTCACGGTGGAGATCCCGTCGGCGCGCGAGGGAGGGCACGACGCGACGGCGCTCGAGACGCCGTCGATCTCCGAGCCGGTGATCGCTCCGCCCGTGCTCGTCGAGCCGCGAGCGCGGCCTCCGCGTACGACACGCGCGCGCCCTCGCGGGCGCGATGTCGACGCGTCCTCCGCGAGCGCGCCCGCGCCGAGCGCCGTGCCGCCGAGCGTCACCCCTCGAGCGATCGAGGACGCGCCGCGCGCTCCGCGCGACGACGACCCGCTCGCGCTCGCGCCGAGCACACCGCCGGCCGACGATCCGCTCGCGCGAGAGCTCGCGCTGGTGCGCCGCGCGACCGATGCGCTGCGCGCAGGCGACGCGACGGGTGCGCTCCGCGCGCTCGACGAGCACGCGCGCGATCACACGCACGGTGCGCTCGCGCAAGAGCGCGAGGTCTTGCGGGTGATCGCGCTCTGCGAGCGCGGGCTCGATGCGCGCGCCACGGAGGTCGCGACGCGCTTGCTCGCACAGGGCGACGCCGCGCACGCCGAGCGCATCCGACGCTCGTGCGCGCGTGCCGCGCTCGACGCGCGCTGACGCACACGATCAGACGCGAGGACGAGGAGACCCAGGTCGCGCACCATGCGATCGCTGCGCTTCGAGGCGAGCGCTGTGCCGCGCTGAAGGCCGCCGAATCTCCCCTACCCGCGCATTCGCCGGCCCACCAACGCCGCGATCGCCGCGACCAGCTCTTGCGGCTCGGTGGGCTTCGCGACGTGGTTCTGGAAGCCCTCCATCAGCGCGCGCGTGCGGTCGTTCATCGACGCGTACGCCGTGAGCGCGATCGCCGGCACGCGGCCGCCGCGCTCCGGGGGCAGCGCGCGCACTTGGCGAATCAGCTCGTAGCCCGACGCGTCGGGCATGCCGATGTCACTGATCAACACGTCCGGCGGCGCCTCGCGGAATCGATCCAGCGCTTCGTCGACGGACGCAGCGAGCACGACGGTCGCTCTGCACTCCTCGAGGATCGACTCGATCAGATCGCGCGCGTCGGGCTCGTCCTCGCAGACGAGGATGCGAATCCCGTCGAGCTCCGGCGGGCAGCGCAGCGGCGCCTCGGGACGGCTCACTGCCTTGCGGGTCTCGGAGCCGACGAGCGACGTCGATCGCAGCGGAGAGACCGGCAGCTGCACCACGAACGTCGCGCCCTTTCCGATGCCCTCGCTCGCGACTCCGATCGTCCCGCCGTGCAGCTCGACGAGGTGCTTGACGATCGCCAGCCCGAGACCGAGCCCGCCGTGCGCGCGCGTGATCGTCGAGTCCTGCTGTCGGAACGGCTGGAACACGTGCGGGATGAACGACGGCTCGATGCCTGCCCCGGTGTCGGACACGACGATCTGCACGTGCGAGCTCTCGCGCTCCACGCGGACGTAGATGCGGCCTCCCTTCGGCGTGAACTTCACGGCGTTCGAGAGCAGGTTCCAGACGACCTGCTGGAGCCGCGCGCTGTCGCCGTTGAGCGTGCCGGCATCCGGATCGAGCAGGACCTGGAGCCGCACGTTCTTCGCGTCGGCGGCGGGTCGCACGACGTCGACCGCCGCCTCGACGACTGCGGCGGGCTCGACGGGAGCGAGGCTGAGCCGCAGCCGACCGGTCATCACGCGGCTGAAGTCGAGCAGGTCGTCGACGAGCTGGACCTGGACTCGCGCGTTGCGCTCGATCGTCTCGAGCGCGCGATCCCGCTTCTCTTCGTTGAGCGTGCCGGAGCGCAGCATGCGGCTCCAGCCGAGGATCGCGTTCAGCGGGGTCCGCAGCTCGTGCGACGTGACGCTGAGCAGCTCGTCCTTCGCACGGCTCGCTTCCTCGGCGCGCAGCCGCTCGCGCTGCGTCATCTCGAAGAGGCGCGCGTTGTCGATGGTGACGCCGACGCGACGGCCGAGCTCCTCTGCGACGTCGAGGTCGCGCTCCTCGAAGAGCCGGCCCGACTCCGACGACGCGAACGAGATGACGCCGACGACGCGCCGGTGCGCCGCGATCGGCACGGCCATCCACGAGCGCAGGCCGAGCTCGCGGAGGAGCGCGAGGTGCTCGGGGCCACGGGCGCTCGCGACGAGCATCTCGTCGGTGATCTCGCGAGCACGATCGGGCACACCGGTTCGCGCGACGCGCAGCGCGGCTTCGTGCTCGACCGAGGGGAACTGGCGGTCGAGCTCGCGGAGCAGCTCGATCCGGTTGGGATCGACGTGCGCGAGCGCGACGCGCTCGAGCCCACCCGCGTCGGTCACCAGCTCGATCGCGCACCAGTCGGCCATGTGGGGCACGGCCAGCCGCGCGAGCGTGGGCAGCGTCGCGCGGTAGTCGAGCGACGTCGTGAGCAAGGCGCCCGCTTCGGCGAGGAAGCGCTGCGTCTCCTCGGATCGCTTGCGGTCGTCGATGTCGGTGCACGAGCCGACCCAGCGGATGATCCGCCCGTCGCCGTCGCGCACCGGCGCACCGCGCGCGAGGAACCACCGGTAGCTGCCGTCGGCCGCGCGCTTGAGGCGGTACTCGACCTCGTAGGGCTCGCCGGTCGTGAGCGCGCGTGTCCATGCAGCGCTCGCCGCGGCGACGTCGTCGGGGTGGACGATCCGCTGCCACGTCGGCTCGCTTCGCATCTGCTCGAGCGAGAGCCCCACGTACGCGAGGAACTGCGGGTTGCAGTACTCCACCGCGCCGTCGGGCGAGGTGGTCCACACGAGCTGCGGCGACGACTCCGCGAGCGCGCGGTACTGCTGCTCGGCAGTCATCGTGGCGGCGTGCAGGCGCGCGTTGTCGATCGCGACCGCGGCGTGCGCGGCGACCGCGACCAGCATGCGCTCGTCCTTCTCGGTGAAGACGCCCGGCTCCGCGTGGCCGAAGAAGAGCCCTCCGTGCACCTCGCCGCTCCGCGAGACGACCGGCACCGCGAGATAGCTGCGGACCGGAAGGTGCCCGGTGGGCATGCCGTGGTAGGGCGGCTCCTGGCCGTAGCGCGCATCCTTCGTGACGTCGCTCGAGCGGACGACGCCGGCGCCGGCGAACGTGGGCGCGAAGAGCGCGGTGTTGCGCGGCATCGGGAAGCCCGCGAACCGGTCGCGCGACACGCCGCTCAGCGTGTAGAGCATGTAGCTCCCGCCGTCGGGGCTCGTGACGTTGTGGAAGAACGCGCCGAACTGCGCGCGACACACCTTCGTGGCTTCGTCGGTCAGGCGCGCGAAGATGCTGTCGAGATCGAGGTCCGCCGCGAGCGCGGTGCTGACGCGGTAGAGCGTCTCGTTGAGGCGTGCTTCTTCCGCGAGCTGCTGCTCGGCGCGCTTCGCGTCGGTCACGTCGAGCACGAGGCTGACGAAGCCCTGGACCGTGCCGTCCGGGCCGCGGTCCGGAACGTACGAGGCGCGCACCCAGCGCGTCCCGGCGTGCTCGTACGGCAGCTCCGAGACGAACGATCTCGGCTCCCCCGCGAGCGCGGCCTCGACGTGCGGGCGGACGGCGGCGTAGGCGGCGGGGCCGAGCACGTCGACGAGGTGCTTGCCGAGGAGCTCGTCGCTCGGCCGGCCGAACCACGCCTCGTAGGCGCGATTGACCTGCTGGTACGTCTGGTCGCGAGACAGGTACGCGACGAGGCCGGGGATCGCGTCGACGATGAGCCGCAGCTCGGCCTCGCGGCGCTGGAGCGTCTCGGTGAGCTCGCGGAACCGAGTGCGGTCCTGCGTGACCTTCACGAACCCCACGAGCGCGCCCGAAGACGCGTGCAGCGCCGAGAGCGACACCGCGGCGTAGAAGCGCGAGCCGTCCTTGCGCTGCCGCCACCCCTCGCCTTGATAGCGGCCCTGCGCGCGCGCGACCTCGAGCTCGGTCTCGGGCAGCCCCGACGCCCGGTCCTCGGGCGTGAAGAACATGCCGAAGTACTTCCCCTGGACCTCGTCGAGGCGATAGCCCTTGATGCGCTCGGCAGGCGCGTTGAACGTCACGACGCGTCCCTCGGGATCGAGCATCGAGATCGCGTGGTCGCGCACGCCGTCGAGGATCAGCTGGAGGCGCGTCTCGCGTTCCTGCAGCGCGTCGGTCAGCTCGCGGTAGCGAGTGCGATCTTGCGTGACCTTGACGAACCCGACGATCTCCCCGGACGGGTCGTGCAGCGCCGAGAGCGAGACGGCGGCGTAGAAGCGCGAGCCGTCCTTGCGTAGACGCCAGCCCTCGCCTTCGTAGCGGCCGTGGGCGCGCGCGGTCTCGAGCTCCAGCTCGGGCAGGCCCGAGGCGCGATCCTCTTCGGTGAAGAAGACGCGGAAGTGCTGCCCCTGCACCTCGGCGAGCTGGTAGCCCTTGATCTGCGCC
The DNA here is from genome assembly GCF_000737325.1 of Sandaracinus amylolyticus. NCBI lineage: Bacteria > Pseudomonadati > Myxococcota > Polyangiales > Sandaracinaceae > Sandaracinus > Sandaracinus amylolyticus. The sequence continues at coordinate 1,294,491 of NZ_CP011125.1, read as the reverse complement.
GCGGCCGCGTTGAACGTGACGATGCGACCCTCGGCGTCGAGCACCGAGATCGCGTGGTCGCGAACGCCGTCGACGATGAGCCGCAGCCGCTCCTCCTGGCGCTGCAGCTCGCGCTGGACGCGCTGTCGCTCGAGCTCGGTCGGGCGCGTGGCTGCCAGCTGCTGCTCGGCCGCGACGAGGCGCTGACGGAGGCTCGCGAGCTCGTCGATGAGCGCTTCTCGGGTCTTCTCGTGATCGCTCATCGTTTCCGCAGCAGCGCGTCGGGACCGTCGTGGACGTCGGGCCCCCACGAGTCGGCGGCACGACACCACGCGACCGGCACGACGTAGGCACCGGATTGCGACGTCCAAGGCCTGGCGTACCGCGAGTACGGACAGATCGCGAGTCTCTCCACCGCGCCGCGTGCTCGGTGTCCCGCGAGATGGACCTCGTGCTCGACGGAGCTCGAGGTGCGGCGCGCGAGCCCAGCCGCGCTACCCCCGCGGAAAGCCGAGCAGCGTCAGGGGCTCGTCGCTCCTTCGGAACACCAGGCGGGCGCCCATGCGCACGTCGCGCACGTGGTGCGGGCCGTCCATGAACACGCGGCCTTCGCGCACCTTGCTGATCACCGCGAGCTCTTCGCCGGGATCGATCAACCCGCGCACCATGCGGTAGCTGCCCTCGGGCGGCAGGTACGGCTCGCGCACGATGTACTGCAGGCGCTTGCTGCCCACCGGCATCACGCGGCCGCCCGCCGAGAGCTGCGCCGCGGTCGAGCCCGCAGGCGGGCCGATCCAGATGCCGCTCGACTTGTGCTCTTCCTCGCTCACGCGTCCGTCGTCGTGCGCGTGGCGCAGCACGTAGCGCGTCGTCGCCGCCGGGCTCGAGTGCGCGAAGAGCGCGTCGTTGAGCACGCGCTTCGTGAGGATCTCGCCCTCGAGCTCGACCTCCATGCGCGTGAGGCGCGTCTCGCGCAGCTCGCCCGCGAGCGCGAGCTCGAGCGTCTTCTTCACCTCGCCCTTCGCGCCCGCGCAGAAGTGCCCGACGCTGTCCTTCGGCGCCGAGTTGATCGCGACCACCGGGATGCCCGCGCCGACCCAGCGCGCCGCCCACAGCAGCGTGCCGTCGCCGCCGATCGTGACGACGAGATCGGTGTCCTCGACGAGCCCTTCGTCGCCGCGGAAGCGGAACACCGCGCGCACACCCATCGACTCGAGCGCGGCGCGCGCCTCGTCGATCGTCGAGACGTGATCCTCGTGCGCCTCGATCAGACGCGTCACCGCGGGATCACGCCGCTCGAGCAGCTCGAGGAATCGCGCGTTCTTCCGCTCCTTGACGTTCGTCTGGTAGGCCGACTTCTTGTACACGACGAGCACGCGCGGGACGTCGCGCGCGCTCATGCGGCGCGTCGGCCGCGTGCTCACCGGGTGCCCTCCGTGTCCCAAGGGGGCTCCGCCCCCTTTCGAGCCCCGGCCGCTCCGCGATCGTCGTTTCCGCGATGATCGGCGAGACGGCGGATCGCGACCTCGGTCTTCACGTCGCCGATGCGGCCATCACGACACGCGGCGAGCGCCTCCGCGACCGGCACCCACTCGATGTTCGCGCGCTCCTCGACCGGCGAGCCGTCCATCTGCGGCACGGTCGCGCCCTCGGGATCGCACTCCGCGACGAAGAGGTGGACCTTCTCCGCGATCACGCCCGGCGTGAGGTACACCGCGGGGCCGAGCCGCACGAACGCGCTCGGCGCGACCTCGAGGCCGACCTCCTCGAGCGTCTCGCGCGCGCAGCAGCTGCGCAGTCCGTCCTCGCCCTTCTCGTCGACCTCGACGAGCCCGGCCGGCACCTCGAACAGCGTCGGATCGGCGCTCTCGTCGGCGATCGGCAGCGAGTACGTCGGACGCAGCGCGATCGGCGGACGGATCGACGAGCGCAGGCACACGCGACCATCGCGCGAGACGAGCACGATGCCGACCGCGTCGATCGCGTCGCGCTCCGCGCAGTCGTAGCGGTACTCGCGGCTCGTGCTGCCGTCGGCGTAGCGGTTGCGCAGCACGAGGCGACGCACGCGCACGAAGCCCTCGTTCGACCGCATCGACGCGCTCTCGTCGCGCACGATCTCGATCGACACCGCAGGCCGCTCCACGAGGGAACGCTTCTCGCTCATCCACCCTCCTCCGGCGTCCACGAGAGACCGACGCCCGGCGCGATCACCCACGTGCTCGCGCTGACGCCCGCGTCGGGCCCGCTCGTGTCGCTCCAAGCCTCCGACCCGATCACGCCCCAGACGTCGGCACCGACGTTCAGGAGCGCACCGTGGCCGAGCACGAACCCGAGATAACAGCCCGCGCCGAAGAACGGGCCCGCAGTCAGCTTCTCGGCCTGCGTCGCGCCGCCCCAGAGCCCCGCGCGCAGGCGCACCGAGACCGCGAGCGACTCGGTCAGGATCTCCGCGGACGCCGAGATCCCGAGCGGCATCATCACGCGGTTGCTCGCGTCGCGCTCGCTGGGGATCGCGCCGGCGCCGACGAAGCCGCCGATGCGCAGCCACTGCCACGCGGCCCACACGTCGAGCATCACGAGCCCGCCGAGGTCGAGCCCGTCGGCGATCAACAAGTGCGCGCCGAGCGCGCCCGAGGGGCGCAACGACTCCTCGGGCGGCTCCTCGAGCTCCTCGGGCGCGTCCTGCGCGACGAGCTCCTGGACCGGCTCGTCGGGCGCGCCGAACACCTGCGCCGATGCGCGCGATGGAGCGAGCGCCGCGATCACGATCGCGCTCGCGACGACGATCGATCCGGCGGCGGCGCGCACCACGATCACTTCTGCGGGATCTTCTTCGCGTCGGCGAGGAAGGTCGCCAGGCCCGCGTCGGTGAGCGGGTGCTTGAGCAGCTGGTGGATCACCTTGTGCGGGAGCGTCGCGACGTGAGCGCCGATCTCGGCCGAGCGCACGACGTGCACGGGGTGGCGGATGCTCGCCGCGAGGACCTGCGTCGCGTAGCCGTAGTTCCGGTAGATCTCGACGAGCTGCTCGACGAGCAGCATGCCCTCGCCCGCGATGTCGTCGATGCGCCCGACGAACGGCGAGATGTAGGTCGCGCCGGCCTTCGCCGCGAGCATGCCCTGCACCGCCGAGAAGCAGAGCGTGACGTTCGTCTTGATCCCCTCGCTCGAGAAGATCTTCACCGCGCGCAGGCCGTCGGCGATCAGCGGGACCTTCACCACGACGTTCGGGTGGATCTTCGCGAGGGTGCGGCCTTCCTTGAGGATCCCCTCGAGATCGGTCGCGATGACCTCGGCGCTGATCGGGCCGTCGACGACCTCGCAGATGTCGCGGATCACCGCATCGAGAGGACGACCGGCCTTGGCCACCAGCGACGGATTCGTGGTCACGCCGTCGATGACGCCCATCGCGGCCGCGTCGCGAATCTCGTTCAGGTCCGCCGAATCGATGAAGATCTGCATCTGCTTCTCGCTTGCTCCGACCCCTCGGGTCCCTCGGGAACGGGGACTTTGAGGCCCGGCTCGCCGGAGGGTCAAGCGCCGGCGTGTGATCACGGACGACGACCGTTGCGCGTCCGTCACGCGGCTTCCTCGGTCCCGGCGCGCGGGCGGAGTCCAATGCGGCTCCGGCCGGCACGTGACCAAGGACGCGCTCGCATCCCACGAGGGTCGCCACGTCGGCCGCTACGAGATCCTCCACCGGATCGCGTCGGGCGGGATGGGCAGCGTCCACCTCGCGCGAGCCCACGGCGCGGCGGGGTTCGAGCGGCTCGTCGCGGTCAAGACGCTGCACCCGCACCTCGCGCACGACGACGAGTTCGTCGCGATGTTCTTCGACGAGGCGCGCCTCGCCGCGCAGATCCGCGACCCGCACGTGGTCGCGACGATCGACGTGCTCGACGAGCCCGATCTGCTGCTCGTGATGGAGTACGTCGAAGGCGTGCACCTCGGCGTGCTCGTCCGGCGCGCGCAGGAGCGCGAGGGACGGCTCGCCGCGCCGGTGGTGCTCCGGATCGTGCTCGACGCGCTGCAGGGGCTCGCGGCGGCCCACGATCTGCGCGACGCGTCGGGTCGCCCGCTCGGGCTCGTGCACCGCGACGTGTCGCCGCAGAACGTGCTGGTCGGGCTCGACGGTGTCGCGCGGCTGACGGACTTCGGCGTGGCGCGCGCCGAGGCGAGACGCGCGACGACGCGCGAGGGGACGCTCAAGGGCAAGCTCGGCTACATGGCGCCCGAGCTCTCGGCGGGCGAGACCGCGGACGCGCGCGCGGATCTCTTCGCGATGGGCGTGGTGCTGTGGGAAGCGCTCATCGGGCGTCGCCTCTTCGACGGTGAGAGCGACGCGGAGATCGCGATCCGGGTCTCGACCGCGCCGGTCGCGACGCTCTCGTCGATCGAGCCCTCGCTCGCGGCGCTCGACGCGGTGATGTCGCGGGCGCTCGCGCGATCGCGCGACGCGCGCTTCGGATCGGCGCGCGAGATGTCGGACGCCCTCGAGCGCGCCGCGTCGAGCCTCGGGATCGCGACGCGACGCGACGTGGGCGAGGCCGTCGCGCGGCTCGCGCGCGATCTGATCGACGCGGTGCGCGAGGGCACGTCGAGCGCGGGATCGGAGCGGATCGCGAGCAGGCCCGACGACGTGACGCGCCCGGTCACGACGTCGGCGAAGCGCAAGCGCGCAGCGACGACGAGCGATCCGCCGCGCGGTCCGTCGTCGGCGGGCGCGACCTCGTCGGTGGTCGTGCCGCCGCCGAAGCCGTCGCCGGTGACGTGGATCGCGCTCGCGCTCTCCGCGCTCGCGCTGATCGTCGGCATGTCGCTGCTGGTGGATCGCGACGCGCCGGTCGCGCGCGAGCACGGCGACGCCGAGCCCGTCGTGCGCACGATGCACGCGCCGCTCGCGCCCGACGCGTCGGCTGCGCTCGTGCCCACGATCACGGTGCGCGCGCGCATCGACGTGGAAGGACGCGTCATCGAGGCGCACGTGCCGATGTCGCGCGCCGATCTCGCGACGTGGGAAGCGCGCGCGGTCGAGGCGGTGCGCGGCTGGCGCTTCGAGCCGGCGCGCCGTGACGGGCGTGAGGTCGAGGCGTGGACGCAGCTCGCGGTCGAGTTCGAGCGCGGCAGCGCGCTGCGCGGGCTCGTGCGCGTGAAGGGCTCGGACACGCTCGGAGGATCGCTGCTGCCCGACGTCGCGCGCGCGTTCCGCGAGCAGCACCCGGGCGTGCGCGTCGACGTGGAGGCGCTCGGCTCGAGCACGGCGTTCGTCGGGCTCTTCGATGGCTCGGCGGATCTCGGCGCGTCGTCGCGTCCGATCTCGCCTGTGGAGCTCGCCGAGGCGGAGCGGCTCGGAATCGTGCTGCACGAGCTCGTGATCGGCTGGGACGGGATCGCGGTGATCGCGAACCCGAGCGCGGGGATCGCGCACCTGACGCTCGACGATCTGCGCGCGGTGTACGAGGGACGCGTCGAGGACGTCGGCGCGCTCGGCGGCGCGCCCGGGCCGCTCCAGGTGCTCTCGCGGCCGCGCGAGAGCGGGACCTACGCGTTCTTCGTCGAGCGCGCGCTCGCCGGGCACACGCCGCATCCGGGCGCGCTGGTCGTCGAGCACAACGAGGAGATCGTGCGCATCGTCGCGCAGGATCGCGGCGCGCTCGGCTACGTCGGCATGGGGTGGCTCTCGCCCGACGTCGCGACGGTGCCGCTCGTGGCGAGCGTCGGTGGAGCGCCGGTCGCGCCGACACGCGCGACGATCGAGAGCGGTCGTTATCCGCTCGCGCGCACGCTGCTGCTCTACGTGCGCGAGCCGGTGCCGCCGCTCGCGCTCGAGCTCGTGCGCTTCGTGCTCTCCGACGAAGGGCGGCGTCGCATCGCGGCGCACGGGTTCGTGCCGGTCGATCGCGCGCCGGCCTCGCTCGATGCGCTCGTCGCGGCGCCCCCGGGGCGTGCGCCGCTCGAGCCGGTGCGCATCACGTTCGCGCAGGGCGCGAGCGCGCTCGACGACGCGGGACGGAGCGCGCTGGAGCGCGTGACGGAGACGCCGGGCGCGCGCTTCGTCGTGATCGGTCACGCGATGGAAGAGGACGACGTCGGGTCGCTCTCGCTCGCGCGCGCCGAGTCGGTGCGCGCCCACCTGATCGAGCAGGGTGTACCGCCCGAGCGGATCGAGGTCCGCGCGGCGTCCGACTCGCAGCCTCTCGCCGCGAGGGGCACCGAGCGCGGGCGTCGCATCGGTCGTCGCGTCGACGTCTTCGCGGTCGTGTCAGACTGAGGTTGGCGGGAGGGGTCTTGGAAGACCCCTCCCCCCGACCGGCGGAGCCGGATCGGGGCTCCCCACCCTGAACGCTGCGCGCGGGGCCCCGGCCCCGCTTGCTCTCGTTCTGCCGCGGAGTGGCGGTGGGTGACGCGTCGCAGGATCGTGAACAACGTGCTCGCGCGGGCGTCGAAGGAATCATGCGCCGAACGCATGCCGGTTGGATCGCGCTCGCTCTCCTCGTCGGGAGCGCGCCGTCGCTCGCGCGCGCGCAGATCGATCCCGAGCAGGCGGATCGCGCGCTCGCGACGTTCAGCCCGCAGGAGCTCGCCGCGATCTCGCCGCTTCTGCGCACCGGCACCGTCGCGCTCGTCGAGTTCGTCGTCGACGGAGCGCTGCCCGCGATCGTGATCGCGACCGAGGTCGACGCGCCGCCCGCGGAGGTCGCGCGCGTGATCGGTGATCCGCGTCGTTACCCCGACTTCATGCCCGCGCTCGACGAGGTGAACGTCGAGGCCGACACCGGCGATCAGCTCTCGTACTCGTGGGGATGGCACACCGCGATCTTCACGCTGCGCGGCAGCTACGCGATGCAGCGCTTCGATCCGCCCGCGGGCCACGAGGAGCGCGGCTGGCGCTTCGTGGTGCGCAGCACCGGCGGCGACCTCGGCGCGGGCCGCACCGTGTGGCGCGTGCTGCCGCGCGAGGGCAACCGCACGCTGCTGCTCACCAGCTCGCGCCTCGACTTCCGCGACGCGAACTACATCGCGCGCCAGCTCTCGAGCGCGAGCTCGTCGATGAACCGCACCGTCACGATCGCGATCAGCTTCGCGATGGTGCTGCGCACGCGCATCGAGGCCGAGCGTCGCGCCGGTCGCGTGCGCGCGCCGCTCGCGCCTCCTTCGGGCGATCCCGAGCGCCCGACGTTCGATCCGGTCGCGATCGAGCGCGTGCTCGGGCGCGGCGATCTGATGTGGGTCGAGACGACCGGCGCGGACCTCGGACGCATCGCGGTGATCGGCGCGATGCACACGCCCGTCGCGCGCACGCGCGAGGCGATGCTCGACCCGCAGGGCTTCACCCAGGGGCTCCTCCAGGGCGCGCACGCGCGCATCCTCGAGCGCGACGAGCGCGGCACGCACTTCGAGTGGGGCATCGATCTGCCGCTCGTCGGCAGCTCGGGGCAGATGCGGCTCGGCGAGCAGCCCGATGGCCGCGTGCACCTCGACGGAGTGCAGGGCGCGCTGCACGCGGCGCGCTGGCGTTTCGAGACGATCGCGCGGCCCTACGGCACGCTCGTGTTCACGTGGGGGCGCTTCGATCCCGCCGACGGGCTCTGGCTGCTCCGCGTCGTCACCGACGCCGACGCGGCATTCCGCCCCGGTCTCGGCAGCGCGACGCAGCTGATGATGGTGCGCGGCCTCCGCACGCGACTGATTCGTGGCATCTGACCACGGGCGCACACCGCGCGATCGCGAGAAAGTCGCCCAAGGACACAGCAATTCGAGGAGTCACCCATTGCGCGCCGCGAACGCCGCTCCTACACCGAGGAGCCCACGTCGCGACCGCTCGTGACCCTGAAGTTCGGGAGAGCCTTCACGTGATGACCATCCTCCTCGGCGTCCTCCTCCTCGTCGTCCTCTTCCTCGCGACCTCGAACGACGGTCCCGGCTCGCCGACGCCCGCGCCCGTGCCGGTGCGCATCGCGTCGCGCGCGCGTCGTCGCTGACGCGCGAGCCTCGTGTCGTCACGAGGCGCGCCCCCACGCGGCGCCGATCCTCGCGCGCACGAGAGCTGGGCGACAACTCGCATCGTCGCGCGCGCCGTCGCTCGACGATCCACGCCCGAAACGATTCGCATCGCGCGCGGGCATGCCCGCTGCTGACCGGGTCGCGTCCCGGCGCGCACGGATGGTCGCTCCGGGCGTGGACCTCCAGCAGAAGGAGAAGCGATGCGAGTGACGAAGCTGAGCGGTGTGCTCGCGGGCGTGGCGGTGCTCGCCGTCGGCCTGACGGTGTCGGCACAGCGCGGGGGAACGGGGGGCACCGGCACGCAGCCGCCGCCGCGCGGGAGCACGGCGCAGCCGCAGACCGGCACCACGCCGCAGCGCGGCGCGGCGGGCGGCGGCACTGCCGAGCAGATGCGCAACGAGGTGTGCCCGGTCGGCATCTCCGACATGCAGGTCCAGGCGACGAACCTCGAGGAAGGCGGCGCGCTCGTCTTCACGACCTCGACGGCGAACGTGACGCAGCTGCGCGATCGCCTGAATCGCCTGGTGCAGATGCACCAGCAGCAGATGGGTCAGCAGCAGCAGATGGGTCAGCAGCAGCAGCAGCAGATGGGCGCGACCGGCAGCGCGGGCGGCAGCGCGACCCAGCGCGGGGCCACGGGCGGCACCTCGGGCCAGATGGCGCAGCAGCAGCCGCCGCAGCAGCGCGGCGCGACGGGCGGCGCGGGCATGCAGCAGCGCCGCTTCGCCGATCCGCAGGCGCTCATCCACCAGGGTCAGATCGAGATGGTCGAGATCCCGAACGGCGCGGTGCTGCTCATCGAGATGCAGGACCAGCAGCGCGTGAGCGATCTGCGCAACGAGCTGCGCGAGGACGCGCGTGCCCTCCAGCAGGGCCGCTGCCCGCTCTCGCTGCAGGTCCAGAGCGCCTGATCGATCGGGGCTCGATCCCGAGCCTGCGCGCCGCGGAGCGATCCGCGGCGCGCACGCGTTCTCAGCGCACGCGCTCGTAGGTGACGAAGCGGAACGGGAGCGCGTGCTTCGCGTCGACCGGATGCGCGACGTCGGACACCACGCGCCACGCGTCGCGCGAGAACGACGGGAAGCGCGCATCGCCCTCGACGTCGGCGTCGACCTCGGTGAGCTCGAGCACGTCCGCGCGCGGCAGGAACGCGGCGTACACCGCCTCGCCGCCGATCACCCAGAGCTCGCGCTCGTCGCGCACCGCCGCGAGCGCCTCGTCGATCGAGCCCACCACGACGCAGCCCTCGATGGGCGCGTGGCCGCGCGTGAGCACGAGGTTCGTGCGGTTCGCGAGCGGGCGACCGATCGACTCGTACGTCTTTCGCCCCATCACGACGGGCTTGCCCGACGTGAGCTGCTTGAAGCGCTTCAGGTCGTCGGGCAGACGCCACGGCAGCGCGTTGTCGCGCCCGATGACGCCGTTGCGCGCGACCGCCGCGATCATCGCGACGCGCGTCGTCATACCGCGACCGGCGCCTTGATCGCGGCGTGGTGCTGGTAGCCCTCGAACGCGATGTGCTCGGCGCGGAACGCGTCGATGTCGCGCACGCTGGGATCGAGCACCAGCTTCGCGAGCGGCAGTGGCTCGCGCGAGAGCTGCAGGTCGGCCTGCTCGAGGTGGTTCAGGTAGAGGTGCACGTCGCCCAGCGCGTGCACGAAGTCACCGACCTCGAGGCCCGCGACCTGCGCGATCATGTGCGTGAGCAGCGCGTAGCTCGCGATGTTGAACGGCACGCCGAGGAACACGTCGGCGCTGCGCTGGTAGAGCTGGCAGCTGAGCCGACCGTCGGCGACGTAGAGCTGGAAGAGCGCGTGGCAGGGCTGGAGCGCCATGCGCGGGAGCTCGGCGACGTTCCACGCGCTCACCACGAGCCGTCGCGAGTCGGGGTTGCGGCGCAGCTCGTCGATCACGTTGCGCACCTGATCGATCGGCGCGCCGTCGGGGCCCGGCCACTTGCGCCACTGCACGCCGTACACCGGGCCGAGCTCGCCGCGATCGTCGGCCCACTCGTCCCAGATCGTCACGCCGTTCTCGCGCAGGTACGCGACGTTCGACTCGCCGCGGAGGAACCACAGCAGCTCGTGCACCACCGACTTCAGGTGGATCTTCTTCGTCGTCACGAGCGGGAAGCCCTCGCGCAGATCGAAGCGCAGCTGCTCGCCGAAGAGGCTCAGCGTGCCGGTGCCGGTGCGATCTCCTTTGCGCGTGCCGTGCTCGCGGATCTTGCGGAGGAGCTCGAGGTACTGGCGCATCGCCGCGCGAGTCTTGCGCGGAACAAGGGCACCTGCGAGCGGTTCTTTGCCGCAACGCCCGTTTTTGCGTAGTAGTCCGCCGGATGCAGCGCTGCCCTCACTGCGAGACCGACCTCCCGCAGCCGAACCCCGCGATCTGCCCGTCGTGCGGAGCGTCGCTGGGCGAGCCGCCGCGACGCGCGAGCGGCGGGGATGCAGCGCCGCCGGAGCGCGTGATCTTCGAGGGCCACCCTGCCCTCGTGCCCGGCGTGCTCGAGGCGCTCTTCGTCGCGCTGACGCTCGGGCTCGGGCTCGTGTGGCTCTGGGTCCGCTCGCGCGGCACGCACTACCGGCTCACGACGAGCCGCGTCGTGATCGAGTCGGGGATGCTGAACAAGAAGATCGAGCAGATCGATCTCTATCGCGTCGACGACTACGCGGTCGATCTCCCGCTCGGTCAGCGCCTGCTCGGCACCGGGAACCTCACGCTCGCGACGACCGATCGCAGCGCGAAGGGCGAGGTCCGGCTCGCGCACCTGCGCACCGACGTGCGCGCGCTCTACGAGCAGCTGCGCGCTGCGACCGAGGCCGACAAGGCGCGTCGCGGCGTGCGGCGCTTCGATTCCGTTTGAGAGGGCACGATGCAGATTTTGCGAGCTCGCGGACTGATCGCCGCGAAGGGTTCGATTCCGATGATGGCCGCGCTGGTGATCGCGCACGCGCTGGTCGCGTGCGGTGGCGCGAGGCCGATCCAGGACGGTGATGCGGTCGCGGCGGACGAGGAGGGCGGAGGGCGTCGCGCGCGACGCGCGCCCCGCGCCGGCGAGCGATCGGACGAGGAGCCGGAGGAGGACGCCGAGGCGCCGGCCGAGGACGACGAGGAGCCGATCGCCGAGGGCGAGGTCGACTTCCCGCTCGGCGAGCGCGTCACGATCCCGGGCACCGGCGTGAGCCTCGAGCCGCCGCGCGGCACCGAGCGCTCGGCGTCGGGATCGACGCTCGTGCACCCGCGCCGTCGGCTGCAGATCGTGATCGCGGCGGCCGAGGGTGATCTCTCCGTGCACCAGCAGTTCCGGAGCGGTCTGCGGGCGTCGGCCGAGGAGCTCGAGAGCGAGGAGATCCAGGTGAACGGCGTGCCGGCCACGCTGGTCATCGATCGCATGGAGCAGGGCCAGACCCAGCTCGAGCGCGTGTGGATCGTCGCGCGTCAGGGCACGCGCAGCGTCGCGGTGATGGGGCTCTACGCGGCGAACCGCAGCGAGCAGATGCGCGCGTACCTGCGCACGAGCGTGCTGACGACGCAGATCGATGCGGCGGTCGCGATCGATCCCGAGGCGGCGCTCGGCTACCGCATCGATCCCGGCACGGGCCTGCAGCTGGTGCGCGCCGCGAGCACGAACGTGACGTACTCGACCGACGGGCAGCCGCCGCCGGGCGTGGGCCAGCCGATGATGCTGCTGATGCCGCTGCCGATCGACGTGCCCGCGACCGAGCGCACCGAGCTGTGCCCGCAGATCCTCGGGCAGCTGGTGCAGCTCTCGGGCGGACCGGACCTCCAGCAAGGAACGATCGAAGGCGGCGAGCTGACCGGCTGCGATCGCTCGGTGACGACGACCGAGGACCCGCGGCTCGCGACGTACACGGCGCTGGTCTTCCGCGGCGACGCGGCGTTCATGATCCTCGGCAGCACCGAGGCGAGCGGCGGCACGCGCTGGCTCCCGCGCTTCCGCGCGGCAGCCCGCACCCTGGCGCCCGTCACGCGCTGAGGAACCTGCCCGCCGAGGAGCAGGACTGCCATCCTCGCGACTTCGTTTCCGCCCTCCTGCGCTCATTGCTCTCTTCGGAGGAGAGTTTTTCGAGGAAGGCAGGAGGGTCAGGAAGACCACGGTATCGCGCCCGCAGGTCGTCGCGACTCACGCGCAGTGCCTTCGAGGGTGGCTGTCGTCGTCGATGGCCGTCGTCGACGATGACCGTCGTCGTCGATGGCCCGCGTGTCGAGTCGCCGGCCTGTCGAGTCGCCGGCGTGTCCAGTCGCGGGTGTCCCCCAGCTCTCTCCCTTCTTTCGTCCGGGCGCGTGAGCGCTCCACACGTCGGCGAGAAGACCCACTCACGTGGTCTTCCTCCTCCTCCTGCTCTCCTCAGAAACTCTCGGTTCTCGCTCCTGCTCTCCTCGCAGGAGTCAGCCGAGCGCCAGCTTGATCTCGCTGGCGAGCGCTTCGAGCTCTTTCGCGTGGCGGACCAGGTCGCGCGGATCGCTGTCGCGCGCGACCGCGCGCACGTGCTCCGCGATCTCGCGAGCCTTCGTGATCGCCGTCGGCGCGATCGTGATGCGCTCGATGCGACGCTCGGCCTCGGGCAGCACGCGATCGATCTCCGCGAGCGCGACCTCGAGGCCCTGGCGCGCGCGCTCGTGCTCCTCGAGGCGGCGGCGCTCGGCCATGTACGACTGCGCCTCGTGCATCATCCGCGCGATCTCCGCCTCGTCGAGCCCGCTCTGCGCGACGACCTCGATCGTCTGCGCCTCGCCGCTCTCGACGTCCATCGCCGCGACGCGGAAGATCCCGTCCTCGTCGATCTCGAACGCGACCTCGACCTCGACCTCGCCCGCCGGCGCGCGACGCAGGCCCGTCAGCGCGAACTGCGCGAGGAAGTCGTTCTCGCGCGCGACCTCGCTCTCGCCCTGCAGCACCACGATCTTCACGATCTGCTGATCGTCGCGGCTCGTCGCGAACACACTCGTCGTGCGCGTCGGCACCGTCGTGTTCGCGGGGACCAGCACGTCGTAGCGCCCACCCGCGACCATGATGCCGAGCGAGTGCGCGGTGACGTCGCGCAGCGGCATCGTCCCTCCCGGGAACACGCCGCTCTGCGCCTCGCCCTGCAGCGAGAACGCGGTGATCGCCGCGCCGAGCGCGACGACCTCGTCGGGGTGCACGCCGCGACACGGCTCGCGCTCGAAGAACTCCGTGACCGCGCGCTGGATCGCAGGCATGCGCGTCATGCCGCCGACCAGGATCACCTCGTCGACGTCGCTCACGCGGATCTCCGCGAGCCGCAGCGCGCGCTCGCAGATCTGCAGGCTGCGCGTGACGAGATCGCCCGTCATGCGCTCGAGCTGCGCGCGCGCGAGCCGCGTCTCGAAGTGGAACGCACCGCCCTCGCCGTTCGCGAGGAACGGCAGCTGGATCTCCGCGTCGTGCGTCTCGCTGAGCTCGCACTTCGCCTTCTGCGCGGCCTCGCGCAGGCGCTGGAGCGCGGTGGGATCGTCGCGCAGCACGAGCCCGTGTCGCTTCTCGATGCTCGCGAGCAGCCACGCGAGCACGCGATGGTCGAAGTCCTCGCCGCCGAGGTACGAGTCGCCGGTGGTCGCGATCACGTCGAACCCGACGGTCGGGTCGACGCGCACGATCGACACGTCGAACGTGCCGCCGCCCATGTCGTAGACGACGATCGTCTTGCGCTCCTCGCGCTCGAAGCCGTACGCGATCGCCGCCGCCGTGGGCTCGTTGAGGATGCGGACGACCTCGAGCCCGGCGATGCGCCCCGCGTCGCGCACCGCCTGCCGCTGCGTGTCGTTGAAGTACGCGGGCACCGTCACGACCGCGCGATCGACGACGTCGCCGAGGTGCTGCTCCGCGACGACGCGCATCTCGTGGAGCAGCATCGCGGAGAGCTCGGGCACCGAGTACGCGCGGCCGCGCAGCTCGATGCGTGCGTCGCCGTTCGCACCTTCCACGATGCGGAACGCGCTGTGCTCGATCGCGTGCCGCACCTGCGGCGAGTCGTAGGGGCGGCCGATCAGGCGCTTGGCCGCGTGCACGGTGTGCTCGGGGTTCATCACCGCCTGGCGCACCGCGAGCTGTCCGACGAGGCGACGCCCGTCCTCGGTCACCGCGATGACCGACGGTGTCGTCTTGTATCCCGCGCGATTGAGGAGCGCTCTCGGACGAAATCCATCGACGGCTGCGACACAACAATTCGTCGTGCCGAGGTCGATTCCGACGACGCGGGGCATCCGGCGAAGATGCCCGTGTACCGAGACACTGTCGACAGCGATGGTGGGAGAAGTGTGAGGATCACCCGCCCGTCACGGCGACGCTCCTCACGCGTCGCGCACCGCGCTCACTGCGCGAGCGTCGCGTTTCCCGCGCCCGACGCGCGGATGCTCGAGCCGAACGAGCCGGCGACGCGCAGCTGGAACGCGCCGTCGGGCGCGCGGTACGCGCGCACGTCGGGGGCCATGTCGACCATCGTGAAGATCGCGCGGGTGCGATCGTTGCGCTCGCGGTAGGGCTGCTTGATCTCGAAGCGCAGGATCACGTCGACGTTCGACATCCGCAGCGGGCGCAACAGCCGCACCGTGCCCGCGCCGCGCAGCTCGAGATCGTCGCTCGAAGAGGTCAGCTGCTGCACGCGCCCCACGCCGCGCTCGATCTGCATGCGGAGGTTGAGGTCGCCCGCGTTGAGCTGCTCGACGGTGATGCCCGTGCCGCGCATGCCCGGGATCTCGAGGCGCGCCCGGCCGTCTCCCACGCTGAGCCCCGCGATGGTCAAGGTGACTTGACCTTCGGTGTTCGCGGCCTCGTCCGCGATGGTCACGTCGATGTCGCCGCCCAGCGTGCCGGCGATCGGCAGCTGCACGTAGCGGCGCAGCGGCCCGATGCGCTGCAGCGCGACGTCGACGAGATGCGCCTGCACCTGCGTGCTCGTCTCGCCGTCGGAGTAGCGGCCCTCGATCGTGCCGCCGCCGCCGAGCTCCGCGTAGAAGCCGACCGACGTGGTGCCGCCGATCAGATCGAGCAGCCCGACGCGCGCGGTGACGGTCGTGAGCGTGAGCGCGGTCGGGCGCTCGCCTTCTTCCTCGGCGGGCAGCGTGAGGCTCACGCCCGTGAGCTCCACACCCGTGATCCACGAGGGCGAGAGATCGACGATGTCGAGCTCCGCGCCCGGCATCGCGCGCTCGACCTCGTCCTCGATCCGATCGCGCACGCGGTCGTAGGGGAACGTGCAGTACGCGAACGTGACGAAGCAGAAGAGGAACCAGAGCGGATAGAGCACGAACCGGCGGAGGTTCGTCTTCGCGCGCTCGCTGAGGCTGAAGGGCAGGTTCACGTCGATCCTCGGATCACGGAGGAGAGGGAGGTCCCGCGCGCACGGCGCCGCCGGGGCCCACCGGGCGCACTGCGGTCGGCCGATCGCCGGGCGCTGCGCCCGCGCCCGCGTCGCGATCACCGCCGCTGCGGTCGAAGGTGACGACGCCGAGCTCGAGGTTGTAGTGATCGCCTTCCTGGAAGTGATCGACGTGCACGCGCTCGATCGCGATCGGATACGGCGCGCTCTCGAGGTCGGTCATCAGGCGGATCGCCTGGCGCAGCGTCGTGCCGGGAAAGCTCGCGCGCACGTGGCGCTTGCGGAACCGACCTTCCTGCACCTCGGGCTGGTTCGTCACCGACGCGATCTGCATCTCGCGCGCGCTCGAGCGTCCTTCGAGGAACGTGCCGAGCTCGGGCGCGCGCTGTGCGTAGCGCGCCTCGGCGGCGTTGCGCTCGGCCTCGCGCTGCGCGAGGCGATCCTCGGCGCGCTCGATCTCCGAGAGCACGCTCGCGATCTCCTCGTTCTGCTCCTCGAGCTCGCCGATCGCGCTCGAGAGCAGATAGACGGGAAGCATGATCACGACGAGCGCCGCGACGATGCCGAGCGCGCGCACCAGGCGCTTCTCGCGCTCGGTGAGCGCTTCCCACTGCGCTCGCAGGGACTCGAACCGATTCATTGCTCGCCCTCCGCGGCGCGCGAGCGGCCGCTGCGGCCGCGCTTGGTGGGACCGCCGCCGGCGGGCTCGTCACCGGGGCACAGGATGTCCGCCTCGACGCGATAGAGACGTCGATCGTTGGGCGCCTGGGTGAGCGGTCCGAGCTCGAGCTCTCGGAAGCACTCCACTTGGCCGAGCGCCTGCGCGATGCGATCGCGATCCTCGATCGAGCGCACGATGCCCGCGAGCTCGAAGTGACCACCGCTGCGGTCGTCGCCGAGATCGATGTGCAGGCGCTGCACGTCGTGCGTGACGTCGGTCGGGATCGCCGCCGAGATCGCGGCGAGCGCGTCGTACGCGGTGAAGCGCGGCATCGGATCGCTGCGCGAGCCGCCGCTCTCGAGCAGCGTGCGCGCGCGCGTCGTGCTGCGCGTCTCCTCGCCGAGCCGATCGCGGGTGACCTGCGCGAGCTGCGCCTCGAGCGCCTCGCGCCGCGAGTCGAGCACCGACCAGCGCGCGTACGTCGAGAAGAGGAACGCGCACACGATCGCCGCGGCGCACGCGGCGAAGAGCGGCGCGTGCTGCCGCACCACGCCGGTCGTGCGACGCGCGACGAACTCGCCCTTGCGCAGATCGAGGCGCTTCGCCTTGCCGAGCCCACGCGCGGCGAGCGCGAGCGCGAGCGCATAACGCGCACGCACCACCGGCTCGATCCCGGTCGGGACCGGCTGGGTGTCGGGGATCGCGAGGAGCTCGACGGGCTGACCCAGCACCGCGCCGATCCACTGCGGCACGCGCTCGTCGTGGACGCGATGACCGGACACGTGGATCGCGACCGGGGGCGCGCCGCCCTGCATGCGCCACGCGGCGAGCGTCTGTCGCAGCTCGCGCGCCAGGCGCTCGGCGAGCGAGCCCGAGAACGCGCTGCCCGCCCCGCCGCTCGTCGCGAACGCCGCGTCGCCGGCGTCGTCGACGCCCGCCGAGATCGTGCGCGCGAGCGCGGTCGTGCCGTGGCGCAGGATGCAGACGTCGGTGCGGCGCGCGCCGAGGTGCACGATCACGTGCGGCCCTTCGGTCGCGAGCGCGGGCACGACCTGCGCGAGGCCATCGAGCGCGGCGGCGCCCACCGCGAGCTCGATCGGATCGACGCGCCACGCCGCGAGCTGATCGAGGTAGCCGCGGATGCGCGTCTTCGGCACCGCGACCACGAGCGCGTGGAGCTTGCCGTTCTCGACCTCGATCGTCTGGTGATCGAGCAGCGTCTCGTCCGCGTCGAACGGCACGAGCGCTTCCATCTCGATCGGGAGCAGCTCGTCGATCTTCTTCGCGACCGCCGCGGGCAGCTCGATGCGGCGCATCGACGCCTCTTCACCGGGCAGCGCCGCGACGATCGACGGGCGCGGCGGGCTCATGCGGCGCACGAGCTCCTCGAGCGCGACGCGGATCGGATCGGGCGGCTCGGCGGGCGCCTCGGGCTCGCTCGGCGGAGGCGGCGCGGGCTCGGTGCCGGGGAAGGCCTCGGACACCGGCGCGAGCATCGGCGCGGGCGCGGGCTCGGGCGCGCTCGGCGGCAGGATCGGCACCTCTTCGAAGCGCGCGATCTGCTTGTTGCGCAGCGACGTACGAATGAGCACGCCGCGCACTGCGTCGGGCGAGATCTCGATGCCCAACAGGTTCGCCATCAGTCCACCCGGTAGTAGTAGAAGATGCCGAGCCCCGGCATCGTGCCCGCGTTGGGCGGCGGCGGGGTCCAGCGATCGTGGAAGTTCATGACGGTGCGCACGCGGACCGTCGCGCGACCGACGGTGCCGGTCGACTGGATCGTCAGGATGCGCGCCGCGGTGACGAACGCCGACTCGACCTGCGTTCCCTGCTGCGCGCTCATCGTCACGGGCCGGAAGAGGATCGGGTTGTCCGCCCCGAGGAAGCCCGCGAGCATCGGATAGAGATCGCGCTCACCGCCGCGCCCCTCGAGGAACGCACGGAAGTCGCGCGGGTGCGTGAACCACGGGATCGGCGCGATCATCCGCAGCGTGCGCATGATCTGGATGAACTTGCTCGCCTCGACGGGGTCCGTGCAGAGCGGCTGATCGGTGAGGATCGAGCAGACGCGCGCGATGAGCACCTCGGGCGTCGCCTCGTTCGGATTCACCGCGCCCGAGCCGTAGATCGTGATCGCGCGCGTGTTCGGATCGTCGGGATCGGGCTCGACGAACGTCGCCCAGAAGTCGTCGCCGACGCCGCGCACCAGGCGGATCTCCTCGATCGAGTCGAAGGCTGCGTTCTTCGCCTGATAGGGGTCGTCGAACATGCGGTACACGTCGTCCTCGGCGCCGCCGCTGGCGACGGTGCTCGCGCCGGGATCGAACGTCGTTCGGTCGCCGTCGTAGTCCCACCAGTCGATCAGCGCGCTCACGACGTCGAGCCGCGACGTGTACTGCCCGTCCGCGTCGCGCTGCTCGAAGAGCGGATCGAACGGCGACGGCGACTGATAGCCGCCCATCAGCGCGAACATCTGCATCGCGACGCCGGTGCGGGCGCGATCGCCGTCGAAGTTGAGCGGATCGCTGACGTTGAGCTTCGCGTTCTCGGCGAGCGCGATGATCTCGCAGGTGCCGCCGGTGTCGCCGAGCCCCTCGCTCGTGGCGAAGTCCACGCCGACGGTGTTGATGATCCCCGACTCCTGCATCCCCTCGTAGTCGCAGAACGGACGGAGGATCCCGTTCGCGTACGACCACACCGGGATCATCGGCGGCGCGCGACCGGTGAGCAGCTGGTAGATCGGCGCGACCGTCGCGCGGATCGCGGGCTCCTGCGAGACGAGCAGGCGCGTGAGGTTGAGCCCGCTCTTCGCCATGTACTCGGCGCGGAGCTGATCGCGCTCGGTCGTCGCCACGACGAACGACGCGGTCGTGCTCTCGTGCATGTCGGCGAGCATCACCGCGAGGATCGCGACCGCAGTCATCGCGATCACGAGCGCGATGCCGCGCTCGCGCAGGCTGTGGTGGGCCTTCGCGCCGCGGCGCACGCGACGCTCGCGATCCTTGCTGTCGCCGGCGCCGCGGAACGGCCCGATCCCGTGCGCACGCGCCGTCACGGGTTGTACACCGCGTGGTTGAGCGCCCAGGTGATCGGGATCACCGCGCGCGTCGTGTACGTCTCGGTCCGGCGCGGATCGATCACGCCCGGCACGACGAGCTGCACGCGCACCTGCGTCGGCAGGCGGTTCGCCTGGGTGCCGGTCGGCGTCGCGTCCCACGAGTCGACCCAGTCGAGCGTGAGGCCGTCGAGGTACTCGAGCGAGAACTCGCGCACGTCCTCGACCATGATCGTGAGATCGCCGCCCTCTTCGGGCGTCGCGTCGATGCGGCGCTGCTCGCGGCGCACGAGCGCGGTCTGATCGCGGTGCTCGGGGTGGCGCGCGAGGAAGTAGCTGACCTCGTTCTGATCCGACTCGTGCGCATCGCGATACAAGCGACGATGCGAGAACGACGTGAAGTCCACGCGGCTGCCGCGTCCCTGGCGATAGCCGTGGAACGTCGTGAGCATCGACTGCATCGACGGGTTCGGATTGACGTGGACCGAGACGTACGCCTGCGAGAGCTCGCGGACGATGCGCTCCATCGCGACGCGGATGACGTGCGCGCGATCGGCCTGCTGCTCGACGCGCGTCTTGTTGCGCATCGTCTGCGAGAAGCCGCCGTACACGACCGTGGTGATGATCGCGAGGATGGTCACCGCGACCATCGCCTCGATCAGCGTCATGCCGCGCGTGCGGAGACGACGACGCGCGCTCACAGCCCGCCTCCGCTGCGGCCCGGCGGCGTCTGCGTGCCGGGGGGCGGCGTGGTCGACGAGCCCGGCCCGTTGATCAGCTGATCCGCGGCCTGCTGCGTGACCGCGGCCGGCGGCTGCTCGGCCACGAGATACTGCACGACGTCGAACGAGCGCTCTTCGTCGCCCTCGTGCCAGCGCACCGTCACGCGCGCGCGCCGCACCTGCTCCTCGATCTGCGGCTTGAGCACCGGGAACGCGTACTGGAGGGCCATCTCGGCGACCATGTCGCCGCCGCCGCCCATCATCGCGCCCGACATGATCGAGGTGACGTCGGGCATCTGGGGCCCACCGCCCTCCTCGCCCTCCGCGCCTTCCGCCGCGGCGCCGAGCCCTTCCGCGAGCTCCTCTTCGCCCGTCGACGCCTGATCGGGCAGCACGATGCGCGAGATCTCCCACTCGCACTCGAAGCCCTCGACCTCGCCGTCCTCGCAGCACGCGTCGACGCTCGTCGCGCTCACCGCGGGCAGGCCCTCGCGCGCCATCTGCTCTTCGATCTCCGCCATCTTGCAGCGGGCGAGCAGCGTCGCCGTGGTCGTGAAGCGCGCGCGCGCCGCGACGCGGATCGCGCCCGCTTCGCTCGCGAAGATCGCGGTGAGCGCGATCGCGAGGATCGCGACCGCGACCATCACCTCGAGCAGCGTGAAGCCGGCGCGGCGCATCAGTCCCTCACCTCGCTGGTGCCCTGATCGAGCAGCTCGTCGGGCTCCCACGCGTGATCGCGCACGCGCGTGCGGCCGGTGAGCGGATGGATCTCGACCGAGAACACGCGATCGCCGCCGTCGCTCAGCCAGATCACCGCGTGCTCGGTCTGCCCGCCGGGGAAGAAGTAGATCGATCCGCGCCCTTCCTGGCGCGGCTCCGGCTCGTGCGGCGTGATCAGCCGCTCGATCGTGATCCCTCTCCCGAGCGGATGCGCTTCGTAGCGGCGTCCCTCGATCGCCGAGAACGGCGAAGCGCCGAACGACGGGCGCAGCGTGCTCTCGATGCGCGCCTGCGCGGCGGCCCACGGATCGACGCCCGAGATGTCGTCGCCGCTGCCGTCCTCCGCGATCTCCGCGCGACGCTCGTCGTTCGCGCGCGCGAGCGTCACGCGGCCGTGCGCCTCCTCGAAGCCCATCGTCTCCTGCTCGAGGTCGAACACGAGACGCACCGTCGTGCCCTGCGCGATGCTGCGGTTGTACGCGTAGCGCACGCCGGCGGTGATCTTCATGCACGCCGATCGGAGCTGCGTGCGCTCGAGCGCGCCGAGGCCGTAGCCGAGGCCGGTCGCCGCGAGCGCGATGATGATCACGACGACCATCATCTCGATGAGCGTCATGCCCTCTCGCGCCCTGCGCGCTCGCTCTCGACGCACGCGTCGCATCGCTCGCTCCGATCATCCGCGCGCTCACTGCGGGCGGATGTCGTCCTCCGTGCCCATCTGGCCGTCCGAGCCCGCGCTGACCACGTAGATGTCGGTGCCCTCGCACTCGATCGTGAAGTCGCGATCCCACGCGTCGGTCGTGCGGCGCGTCCGGTCGAGCACGCCGGCCTCGACGAGGTCCGCGACCGTCGGGCAGTCCGCGCCGGGCTCCTGGCTGAGGAAGAGCACCGCCGCCGACTGCACCGACTGCGCGTCGGAGCGCGTCGAGTTCACACGCGTGCGCTCGAGCTGCGGCAGGACCGCGATGCCGACCGCGGTCGCGATCAGCGCCATGATGATGACGACGATCATGATCTCGACGAGCGTCATGCCCGCGCGGCGACGGCGGCGGCGCGCACGACGGACGATCGCGTTCTGGTTCTGCTGCTGCATCTCGGCCTCTCGCGGTTCTTCGTGAATGACGTTCACTTTTCGCTCACTGGATGTTGTCGTCGTCGAGGAAGCTCCCGCTCGGCCCCGCCGACACGACGTCCACGTCCCCTTCGTCGTAGCGTCCCGGACAGCGCACCCAGAGCGGATGGCCCCACGCGTCGAGGGGCTCCTCGCGGAGGTAGTGCACGCCCGAGCGCGCGGCCGGGCCGGAGACGGGGTGCACGAGCTCGCGCATCGTGTGCGGGCAGCGGCCCATGTCCTCGCGGAACTGCGCGAGCGCGCGGCGCGTCTCCGCGATCACCGCGCGCGTGTGGCGCACCTTCTCGCGCGCCTCGACGCTCTGCCAGATCGCGACGCCCACCGCGATCACCATCAGCGCGGCCAGCACGCGACGCCACTGCCCGCCCGCGATCAGCTCGCGAAGGCGCGATCCCTGACGTTCCCAGGGGAGCGCGACGCTCGAGGTGCGAGGGCGGCGAGGCATGCGGGCGCATCAGTTCGCGATGAACTCGTTGATCGACATCAGCGGCATCAGGATGGAGAACGCGATGCCCGCCGAGATTCCTCCCATCAAGACGATCATCATCGGCTCGAGGAGCGAGGTCATGCCCTGCACGCGCGTCTCGACCTGGTTGTCGTACGCGACCGCGACGTTCTCGAGCATCTCCTCGAGCTGACCCGAGCGCTCGCCGATCGCGATCATGTGGGTGACGATCGGCGGGAAGCGACCGCTGCGCTTGAGCGGGACGGCGATGCTCTCGCCCTCGCGGATCGAGCCCGTCGCCTCCTCGACGACGCGCTGCAGCTCGACGTTGCCGAGCACGTTCTTCGTGATGTCCATCGCCTGCAGGATCGGCACGCCGCTCTTGAGGAGCGTCGAGAGCGTGCGCGAGAAGCGCGACACCGCGACCATCAGGAACAGCTTCCCGAAGAGCGGGAGGCCGAGCAGCCAGCGATCCCACTTCGAGCGGCCCTCGGTCGTGCTCACCCAGCGACGCCAGCCGTAGAAGCCGCCGATCGCGATCAGCGTGAGCAGCCACCAGTAGCCGATGAACACGTCGCTCGTGAAGATGAGGAGGCGCGTGTACCAGGGCAGCGCCTGCTCGAAGCTCTCGAAGATGCTCGTCACCTTCGGGACGACGACGACCATCATGATGCCGACGGTCGCCATGCTCATGAGCACCATGAACGCGGGATAGGCGAGCGCGGAGCTGACCTTGTTCTTCAGCTTGCTCTGCGCCTCGAGGAACTCCGCGAGCCGGCCGAGCACGGTCTCGAGCGTGCCCGAGGCCTCGCCCGCCGCGACCATGTTGACGAACAGGCTGCTGAAGATCGCCGGGTGGGCCTTGAGCGCGTCGGCGAGGCTCGAGCCCTCGTTGACCTTGTCGCGCGTCTGCGTGAGCGCGTTCTTCAGCTCGGGGTTCTCGAGCTGGTCGATCAGCGCGCTCATCGACTCGACGAGCGGCACGCCGCTCTTGAGCAGCGTCGCGAGCTGGCGCGTCATCATCGCGACGTCGAGCGCCGAGACGCGGCGGAAGAAGCGTCCGAAGTCGACCTCGCGCGCGGTCTTCTTCTTCGCCTCCGACTCCTCGAGCGCCTGCGTGAGGATCACGCCGTCCTTGCGCAGGACCGTGCGGAGCGCGCGGACGTTGTCCGCATCGCGCACGCCCTTGACCTCCTTGCCGGAGGCGGACGCGATCCCGCGCCAGACGTAGACCGCCATGCGTTACTCCAGGTCCCCCGCCTGCGTCGCGGCGAGGACCTCCTCGAGGCTCGTGATGCCGAGCACGACCTGGCGCGCGCCGTCCTCGCGGAGCGTGCGCATGCCGCGCGCGGTCGCGGCGCGCGTGATCGTCACGGCGTCGCTCTGGTTGAGGATCTCGCGGCGCACCGGCTCGTCGATCATGAGGATCTCGGCGATCGCGATTCGCCCGCGATAGCCGGTGTGCGAGCACTCGCTGCAGCCCACCGCGCGGTAGAACACGGGACGCATCGCGCCGCCGTTCGGCTTCTTCTTCGCGGGCCCCGCCGCGGCGATCGTGGGCATGCGGTGCAGGCCCGTCGGCTCGTCGTCGAGCAACGCGACGTCGTCCTCCGAGCCCCACGGCACCTGCTGTCCGTGACCGTCGCCACCGTCGGCCGGGTCCGGCGGCGTCGTGCTCGTGCGCAGGCCGGTCCACGGCTGCACGCCGGGTGAGCTCACGATGCCCGCGAGGCGGCTGCGATCGACGCCGAGCGAGCGGAAGTCTTGATCGGTCGGCTCGTAGGGCTGGCGGCAGTGCACGCACAGACGTCGCACGAGGCGCTGTGCGACCGCGGCGAGCAGCGAGCTCGAGATGAGGAAGGGCTGCGTGCCCATCTCGACGAGACGCGTGATCGCGCCGGCCGCGTCGTTGGTGTGGATCGTCGAGAGCACCAAGTGACCGGTGAGCGACGCGTGGATCGCGATCTCGGCGGTCTCGTGATCGCGGATCTCACCGACCATGATCACGTCGGGGTCCTGGCGCAGGAACGAGCGCAGCGCGGCCGCGAACGTGAGGCCGATCTTCGCCTGCACGTGCATCTGGCCGATGCCGCGCAGCTCGTACTCGACGGGATCCTCGGCGGTGAGGATGTTGAGGTCCGGCGTGTTGATGCGGCTCAGCGCGGCGTAGAGCGTCGTCGTCTTTCCGCTGCCGGTCGGGCCGGTGACGAGGATGATGCCGTTCGGGCGCGTCGCGAGGTGGTGCAACGTCTCGAGGTACGCGCCCGAGTACCCGAGATCCTCGAGGTCGAGCAGCGTCTTCTCCTTGTCGAGAAGACGCATGACGATGCGCTCGCCCTTGCTCGTCGGGATCGTCGAGACACGCACGTCGATGAGGCGGCCCGCGATCTTCTTCGTGATGCGGCCGTCCTGCGGGAGGCGCTTCTCCGCGATGTTGAGGCCCGCCTCGATCTTCACGCGCGAGACGATCGACTGGAGGAAGCCCTTGTGCGCGGTCTTCGCGACGTGGAGGTTGCCGTCGACGCGATAGCGGACCTGCACCTCCTTGTCGCTCGGCTCGATGTGGATGTCGGACGCGCGCTGCTGCGCCGCTTGGTAGAAGAGGTTGTTGACCCAGCGGATGACGGGCGCTTCGTCCGTCATGTCGATGAGGTCCTGGAGCTCCTCGACCTCCTCGCCGGCCTTCGCCTCGCCGAGCGCCTCTTCGTTCTTGCGCTCGTAGACGCGGTTGATCGCGTCCTCGATCGCCTCCGAGGTCGCCGCGATCGGCAGCACGTCGCAGCCGAGCAGCGCGCGCAGATCGTCGAGCGGCGTCGGGTCGAGCGGGTTCGCGACCGCGACGTACACGACGCGCCCGTCGTGCTTCGTCTCGAGCGGGAGCACGCGGTGCTGGCGCGCGAAGTTGATCGGCACGCGATCGATCAGCTCGGCCGGGATCTCGTTCCACGCGAGCTTGTCGCGGAACTCGATCCCGACCTCTTCCGCCAGCGCGCGGACGACGGCGTCCTGGCGAACGTCGCCCGTGACCTGCAGGAGATCGAGCAGCCGCGCGTCCTTCTCCTCCGCGGTACGGAGCAGGTCGGGCAGCTTCGACTCCTCGAGCGCACCACGGCGCACGAGGATCTCGCCGACGAACTTCTGCTGGGCTGCGCTGTTCTCCATGAGGACCTTCACTGCTGGGGCGGAGTGACCTCGACGGTATCGGTCGAAGGGCTCGGCTCGGGCGGCGTGACCTGGACCTCTGCGGGGGCCGACTCCCCTTCCGGACCGATGATCACGACGCCGCCGCTGGTGCCGCTGTCGAATTCGGCCGCACCGAGCGGGGCGCGCGGGCGGTGCTCCGGCGGCGGCCGGCTCCGCAGCTCCTCGGCGAGCGCTCGCTCTTCGTCGAGCGCGTCGAGCTCCATGAAGATCTCGCCGAGCAGGCCTCGCGTTCGCGAGTAGTCGAGCGGCGGGTCGTAGTCGTGATCGCCGAACACGAAGTAGCGATCGATGAACTCCTGACGCTCGCGCATCTTTCGCTCGAAGATCGCGCGCAGATCGTCGGGCGTGCGGATCACGTACGGCGTCAGGAAGAGCAGCAGGTTCGTCTTCTGCGTCTGCCGCGACGTCTGGCGGAAGAGCGCGCCGATGATCGGGATGTCGCCGAGGATCGGGATCTTCGTCTCGGTCGTGCTGATGCGGTCGCGCATGAGGCCGCCGATCACGACGGTCTGCTGATCGCGCACCAGCACCTGCGTCTTCGCGATGCGCTGCTGGATCGGGATCGCGCCGAGGTTGCCGGGCAGCGCCTCGCCCGCTTCGGAGATCTCTTCCTCGATCTCCATGCGGATCTCGCCCGCGTCGTTGATGTGCGGCGTGACGCGGATGATCGTACCGACCGACTGGCGCGCGAGACCTCCGCCGAGGCCTCCGCCGAGACCGCCCGCGAGGCCCGCGAGCGCGCCGAGACCGCCCGCGGCCTGGCCCGTCGCGCCCGCGCCGGTGAGCCCACCGAGCGCGCCGAGCCCGCCTGCGCCGCCGAACGGGATGCCCGACGTCTGCAGCGGCACGTTCGCGCCGACGTTGATCTCGGCCTCGGTGTTGTCCATCGCGATGAGGTGCGGCGTCGCGAGCACGTCGACGTCGCTCGACGTCGCGAGCGCGTTGAGCACGACACCGAAGCTCGGCACCGAGATTCCGACGCCGGGCACGGTGAACGAAGGACCGCGCACACCGAGCGCGAGACCCGTGAGCGTGTCACCGGCGAGCGCGCTGGCCGGGAACCCGATCGAGCTCGCCGCGCCGAAGCCGAGCACGGAGAGGCCCTGGCCTTCCACGCCGCCGACCTCGAGCTCGGGCTCCGGCAGACCGCCGTGGTAGCTGAGGCCGAGCTTCGTCGTGCGCGAGATCGACAGCTCCATCACGACGGCCTCGATGAAGACCTGTCGCGGCACCACGTCGAGGCGATCGATCACCCGCCGCAGCGACGCGTAGTCCTGCGCGGTCGCGGTGATCAGCAGCGAGTTCGTGTCCTTGTGCGCGGTGATCGAGATCTCGGCGCCCGAGAGGCCCGCGACCGCGCCCGCACCGCCGCCGCCTTCCGCGGCCGCGCGGCGCGGCGCCTTGCCCTCGCCCGCGCCGCCGCCACCACCACCACCGCCCTCGATGAGGCCCGAGAGCACCTCGGCCATCACCTCGGAGTCGGCGTACTGCAGGCGATAGATGTGCACGCCGCCCTCGCCCTCGACGGGCTGATCGAGCACGCGCAGGACCTCGAGGATGCGCAGATAGGCGCGCTCGGTCGCGACGATGATCAGCTGGTTGCTGCGCTCCTCCGGGATGATCGACGTGACGCGCGACTCGCCCGTCCGCGATCCCACCGTCGCTGCGCCCTCGCCGCCGCCCTCGGCCGCGCCTTCGCGCGTCACCGGTGCGCGGCCCGCGCGCGGCGTCGGTGCGGCAGCTCGTTTCGTCGCGCCTCCACCGCTGCCTTCGCCCTCGGTCGGGAAGATCTGCTGCAGCGTCTCCGCCATCTCCGCGGCGGGCGCGTAGTGCACGGGCTCGATCCAGATCTGCTCGCCCGTCCGCGGGATGTCGATCTCGGTGAGGATCCCGAGCATCCGCCGGATGTTCGCGCCGGTGTCCGTGATGATCAGCGTGTTCGTCGGCGCGTACGCGGTGATGTCGCCCGCTTCCGTCTTGAACCGCGAGAGCAGCGTCGCGACGTCCTCGGCGCTCACGTTCTCCACGCGCACCATGCGCGTGACGTAGCGATCGTCGGCCGGCGTGGTCTGCCCGTCCTGGTACACCTGCAGGACCTTCTGCGGGGTCGCGCTCGACTCGACGATCTTCAGGTACCGGCCCGCGGGCTCGAGCATCAGGCCGTTGAGCGTGAGGATCGAGAGGAACGCCTGGTACGCCTCGGCCGCGGTGACGTCGGTCGGCGAGTAGATCGTCGCCTTGATGCTGCGGCCCTTGCTCGGGAGGATGAAGCGCTTGCCGGTGATGCGCGCGATCAGGCGCACGAGGTCCGGCAGATCCGCGTCCTCGAGGTTGAACGACACGCGCGCGCCGGGCGGCGTCGGGCGCACCTCGCTCTCCTCGAGCCCCGTCTCGAAGGGCTGGATCTTCGAGGCGCCTCCCGTGCCTCCGCCCTCGGCGGGCGGTGCCTCGGGCGGCGTCACGCGCGGACGCGGGCTCGTCACCGGTGGGCGCTCCTGCGCGCCGGCGGTCTGACCGCCGATCGCGAGGCCCAGCCCGCTGATCATGATCGAGGCCGAGGTCAGGAGGATGGGCAGTGCGAGACGAATCCTCACTCGTGACTCCTTCGAACGGGCGCGGCTCCGCTGAGCTCAGCGGATCTGGTAGTCCATCGTGACCGGCTGACCTCGACGCTCGATGCTGAGCGTCAGCCGATCGGCGCTGCGCAGGCGCGTGTACGCCTCGAGCACGCTGTCGGGCTCCGTGAGATCGAAGCCGTTGATCGTGCGCAGCATGTCGCCGTTCTGGACGCCGAGGCGGCCCAGCAGCGAGCTGCGGCGGATGCCGTAGATCTTCACGCCGACGACGCGGCCGTCGACCTCGTGCGGGATGACGCGCGCGGTGCGCATCAGCTCGGCCTGGTTGG
The DNA here is from genome assembly GCF_000737325.1 of Sandaracinus amylolyticus. NCBI lineage: Bacteria > Pseudomonadati > Myxococcota > Polyangiales > Sandaracinaceae > Sandaracinus > Sandaracinus amylolyticus. Next base: position 1,266,301 of record NZ_CP011125.1, on the reverse strand, counting down.
CGAGCAGGCGATCGACGAGCGTGCGGTTGATCGCGTAGCTCGTCTCGCTGATCTGCTGGATGTTCGAGTCGAGCTCGGAGGTCTCGATCCCGGGCGTGCCCGGCGTCGCGGCCTCGGGCGTCGCGACGACGACGGGCTCCGCGGGCTGCGCGCGCGGCGCGGCCGCGACCGGTTGCTCCGCGAACATCGAGAGCGAGCACAGCGGCTGTCCGCTCGGGCGCAGCACCACGCGCGAGCGTCCGATCGCCACGACCTCTCGCTCGTCCACGCGCATTCCCACGGCGTAGAGCAGCGACGTGCCGGTCGCGTTCGTGATCGCGGCGAACGACTGATCGGGCTCGTTCGGGCGGTAGTAGCTCGCGACGAGGCGGATCGATCCTTCGCACGGCGGCGCGGTGTTCGGGTCGCCGTCGACGACCGGCGCGATCTCTTCTTCCTCGGCGGTCTCGGGCGGCGGCGGAGGCGGCGGGTCCCAGCTGATCGAGCCGGTCTGCGAGTCGAAGATGTTGCGCTCGAGGATCGCGCGGCCCATCGCGGTCAGATCGCGCGCCGACGTGGTCACCGCGCGGCGCGGGCCGCGGGCGCGCGGCGAGTCGTCTTCGCTCGGCGGCGAGTCGAGCACCGCGGACGCGACGAGCTGCGTCGATCCCTGCGCGATCAGGAACGACGTCGTCGTCAGCGTCGAGAGGACGACGGCCAGGAGCAACCGCTTGTGCGTGGGTTCGAGTGCCACTGGTTCCTGAGGGTCGCCGCGGGGGAGGAAAGCCGCCCGGCGGGCATAGCAGCGGCCGTGCCTAGCTCAGCTGATCCAGCAGAGCCAGTGATCGGCGCGGATCACGCGCGCGGCGCGGACGCGGCGCGGACAAGATGACAGCGTGAGCAGGTGAGAGAACGCCGACGCTGACAGATTGGCAACCGGTCCGTCGGGCACGATCAGTACGTGCACGCGGGGTCGAGGAGGTCGACGCGGGCGAGCGCAGGCATGGCGCCTTCGGGGGCCGTGACGTAACCCCGCCCGTCGGGCAGCCACGCGACGGCCTCGCTCTGGAGCTCCGGCTGGGTGCGCATCCGGAGCGGCGCGCGCGCGAGCGCGTCGGACCACGGCTCGCTCCCTTCGCGCGTGAAGAGCCGCAGCGCGCCGTAGCTGCGCACCAGCAGGCTCCTGCCGCTCGGCGAGAGATCGGCGGCGGTCGCCGAGGCCGAGCCCGGCGCGAGCGTGACGGTCGCGATCTCCTCGAGCACGCGCGACGTCGCGTCGGGCGCAGGCGTGCGGAACAGCGTCGAAGGTCCTTCGTCCTCCTTCGAGAGCAGGAAGAGAGCGCCCTCCGGGTCGACGAAGATCGCCTCGCAGTCGTGCGGCGCGCCCGGGTACGTGAGCGTCGTCGTGGTCGCCGTCAGCTCGATCGCGCCGCTCGGCGGGACGGAGGGCTCGGGGAAGTGGTGCACGCGCACCTCGGCGCGCGGCGCGCCGCTGCCATCGCGCGCCGCGTTGTCTCCGACGTCACCGACGAACACCGAGGGCGCTCCGTCGGCGGCCGGGCCGACCGCGATGTCCTCCCAGTCGACGCTCGACGCGCCGGTGAGCGTGATCGTCGCGACCACGCGCGCGCTCGCGTCGATCACGTAGACGTGCGGCCCGTCGCCCGAGTCGTTGTGCGCGTAGAAGAGCCCGGGGTGGAGGCGGCTCGCCGCGAGCCCGGAGAGCTCGGCGAGGCGCGCGTCGTCGACGCGTCCGAGCACGGTCGGCGCCGACGTCGCCGCGCAATCGGGCGCGCGCGCGTCCTCGAGCGTGCTCGACGCGTCGGGCTCCGTCGCGCGGTCGGCCTCGCACGCCGCGAGCGCCGCGCAGAGCGCGACACGCATCCATGGCTTCGATGGCAGCACGTCGATCATCGCGCGCGAGGGTACCGGAGCTCACTCGGCCGCGTCGGGCTCGTTCAGGTCCGCGAGCTTGCGGTAGATCGTGCGCGCGCTGATGCCGAGGAGCTGCGCCGCGAGCTGCTTGTCGCCGCGCGTGTGATCGAGCGTCGCGCGGATCACGCGGCGCTCGATCTCCTCGAGCGGCGTGCCCATCGAGAACGAGAGATCGCTCCCGCGCCGCTCGGCCTGCGTGATCTGCGACGGCAGATCCGCGAGCGTGAGCGTCGCGCCGCGCGAGAGCACGACCGCGCGCTCGATCACGTTCTCGAGCTCGCGCACGTTGCCGGGCCACGAGTAGTCCTGGAGCTTCTCGAGCGCCTCGCGCGCGAGCTCCATGCGCGGCTTGCCGTTCTTGCGGCAGTAGACCTCGAGGAAGTGATCGACGAGCAGCGGCACGTCGCCCTGTCGGTCGCGGAGCGGCGGGCTCGTGATCGCGATGACGTTGAGCCGGTAGTAGAGGTCCTCGCGGAAGCGCTGCTCGGTGATCAGCTGGCGCAGGTCCTTGTTCGTCGCGGCGATCAGGCGGAAGTCCGCGCGCCGCGTGCGGCCGCCGAGCGGCTCGTACTCGCCTTCCTGCAGCAGGCGCAGCAGCTTCACCTGCACCTGCGGGCTGAGCTCGCCGATCTCGTCGAGGAAGAGCGTGCCGCCCTCGGCCTGCGCGACGCGCCCCTCGCGCTTCTGCACCGCGCCGGTGAACGCGCCCTTCTCGTAGCCGAAGAGCTCGCCCTCGACGATCGTCTCGGGCAGCGCCGCGAGGTTCACCGCGACGAACGCGCCGCCGCGCCCGCTGCGCTCGTGGATGGCGCGCGCGAGGAGCTCCTTGCCGGTGCCGCTCTCGCCGAGGACCAGCACGTTCGCGGTGCTCGGCGCGGCCTGGTACGCGATGTCGAGCGCGCGGCGCAGCGCGGGCGACGATCCGATGATCGGCCGCACGCCACCCGAGCCCGACTTCAGTGCGGAGAGCTCCTGCTTGAGCGTGCGGTTCTCGGCGACGAGCGCGTGGCGCTCCGCCGCCTTCTGCACGGTCTTCACCATCTGCATGCGCTTGAGCGGCTTCTCCACGAAGTCGTAGGCGCCCGCGCGCATCGCCTCGACGGCGGTCTCGATCGTGCCGTACGCGGTCATCAGCACGACCTCGGCGTCGGGCGCGACGGTCTCGAGCGCCTTCAGCAGATCGATGCCGCTCATGCCCGGCATCATCAGGTCGGTCACGACCACGTGGACGCGCTGCGCGCGGCACACGTCGAGCGCGCGGCGGCCCGACTCCGCGGTGAGCACGCGGAAGCCCTCGCGCGCGAAGATGCGCTCGAGCGCCTCGAGGTTCTCGCGCTCGTCGTCGACGACCAGGACCGTCGTGGAGGCGTTGGCGGCCGAGGGCGTGGGCGCGGCCGGGACCGGGGTCGTCGTCGAGCTGTCGTTCATGCGTGCCACCTCGTCAGGGAGCGGTGCCACCATGACAGACGCTGACGTTCTGTCTATTCCGAGCAGCCGGATTCGCGGAAATGCCTGCAATTCCGCGTGACAATCTGGGCGCCCAAACCGACCGAGGTTGAGGTCCGACCGCGTCGGGGTGCGTGTCGCCCAGGAAGGGGCGTATATGTGCAAGCGTATCGGAAGGGCACCCGATGAAAGTCCGCGACCGCATCCTGGTGATCACCGACCTGATGCTCGGCGCGCTCTACGCCGACGCGACCATGACCGGCGAAGAGGATCGCGCGGTCCGCGAGCTCCTCGCGAAGCTGCTCCTCTGTCCGCCCGACGCGCTCCCCGAGCACGTCGACGCGCGCATCCGCGGCTTCTCGCTGATGGAGTTCGACATCGAGCTCGCCGCGCGCGACTTCCTCAAGGACCCGCCCATGAAGAAGCGGCGGCTGCTCGAGCTCATCGCGTCGCTGACCGACAAGGACGGCACCGACCTGCGCGAGGACGAGTACCTGCGCGACCTCGGGCAGTGCCTCGGCATGCAGCCCGACGAGTACGCCGACATCGTGCTGAGCTACGAGATCGAGTCGCTGCGCGAGAGCTTCGACATGATCCGCCTCGGCGACGAGATCACCGGGCCGATCAAGCTCGGTCGCAACCCCGAGGACGATCTGCCGCGCTGGCGTCGCAAGGCGCTCCGCCAGCGACGCGAGAGCGAGCGGCACATGCAGGTCCAGAAGGCGGCGGCCGAGGAGCAGAGCCCGCCCAAGGAACAGATCGCGCCTGCCGTCACCGAGCGGCGCGATCCGACCGGGCCGCGCCACAAGACCGTGCCTCCGCCGATCCCCGAAGGCGCACGCAAGAAGGGCTGACGTCGTGGACACAGGACGCGCAGCTGCTAGCGCGTCGTGATGCTGCGCGACTCCGACATCGAGCACTTCGTCACCGAGGGCTTCGTGCGCGTCGACGACGCGTTCCCGCGCGCGATCGCCGACGAGGCGCGCGCGATCCTGTGGAACGAGACGGGCTGCGATCCGAACGACCGCACCACGTGGACGCGCCCGGTGATCCGACTCGGCGGCTACGCGCAGCCGCCGTTCGTGAAGGCCGCGAGCACGCCGACGATCTGCGCTGCGCTCGACCGCATCGTCGGCGAAGGCCGATGGGTGCCGCTGCGCGGGCTCGGCACGTTCCCGATCCGCTTCCCGTCCGAGGTGTCCGCGGGGGACGACGGATGGCACGTCGACGTGAGCTTCGCGCTGCCCGAGGACGACCCGAACGACTTCATGGGATGGCGCGCGAACGTCGCGTCACGCGGGCGCGCGCTGCTCGCGCTCTTCCTGTTCTCCGACGTCGGCGAGGACGACGCGCCGACGCGCATCCGCGCGCGCTCGCACGTCGATCTCGCGCGGCGGCTCGCGCCCGCGGGCGAGCGCGGGATGACGCTGCGCGAGCTCGCGGCGAACGACTTCGCGGAGAGCGCGACGCGCCCCGAGGTGCTCGCGACCGGGCCCGCGGGCACGGTGTACCTCTGTCATCCGTTCCTCGTGCACGCAGCGCAGCGACATCGCGGCACGACGCCGCGCTTCCTCGCGCAGCCTCCGGTGTTCCCGAAGCAGCCGCTGCGCATCGACGACGCGGCGAGCGCGCCGGTCGAGATCGCGATCCGCGAGGCGCTCAGAACAACGTGAGCTGCTTCTTCGGGCGCTCGAACGTCGTCGGCGGATCTTCGTCGGTGTCCATCGCGGTGCTGCGGCGATCGAGCCCGAGGCGCCGCAGGTGCGTCTCGAAGAGCTGCTCGATCATCCTCCAGCGCTCGCCGCGCCCGACCTGACGCAGCCCGAAGTCGCTCTCGTACATGCGCCCGCCGCGCATCTCGCGGATCGCGTTCATCACCTTCGCGTGGCGCATCGGGAGCGCCTGCGCGAGGCGCTCGTCGAACACCGGGAGCACCTCGCTCGGCAGGCGCAGCAGCACGATGAACGCGTGGCTCGCGCCGCAGTCCTTCGCGCGCTCGAGGATCTCCGGCATCTGCGAGTCGTTGAGCCCGGGAATGACCGGCGCGAGCGACACGCCGCAGGGCACGCCCGCGTCGGCGAGCATCTTCAGCGTCTCGAAGCGCTTGCTCGGCGGTGACGCCCAGGGCTCGATCGCGCGCGCGTCATCGTCGCTCGCGAACGCGATCGACATCGTGACGCGACAGCGCGTCGTGCGGGCGAGCGCGGCGAGCACGTCGAGGTCGCGCCGGATCACCGAGCCCTTCGTGATGAGCCCGACCGGGTTCTTGTACGCGAGGCAGAGCTCGAGCAGCGCGCGCGTGAGCCGGTACTTCGCCTCGAGCGGCTGATAACAGTCGGTGTTGCCGGAGATCGCGATGGTCTCCCCGCTCCACGAGGGACGATCGAACGCCTCGCGCAGCAGCTCGGGCGCGTTGATCTTCACGACGATCTTGCGATCGAAGTCGGTGCCCGCGCCGTAGCCGAGATATTGGTGCGAGGGGCGCGCGTAGCAGTACGCGCAGCCGTGGTAACAGCCGCGGTACGGGTTGATCGACCAGCGGAAGCCGACGTCGGGGCTGTCGTTCTCCGAGAGGATCGACTTCGCGCGCTCTTCGATCGGTGTGAGCTCCGCGAGCGGCGCCTCGCCCTCGTAGTCGATCTCCGTCGAGGAGAAGCGGTTCGGCGGGTTCTGCACCGAGCGCGGCATGGTCCACGAGCGTGGCGACAGACTGAACGAATGTCCAGATGCGAACGCGCGCCCACGTCGGAGCAACGAGATCGACGGTTCACGATCGTGTGATGCGATGTTCTCGAATTGATTTGTGCGACTGATTTCGCGATTTGTTTCTCCCGTCTGAGATGGCGCGCAGCGTGCTGAGCGAGCGCGCATGCTCCGCGCGCTGGTGATCGCCTCGGTCTTGCTCGCCGCTCCATCGCTCGTGCGCGCGCAGGACGCGCCGCCTGCGGACCCGACCGGACGCGCCGTGACGCTGCGTCTCGGGCTCGGCGCGAGCGGCATCGTCGGGCCCGATCGCGCGGGGATCACCGGCCACGTCGGGGTGCAGATCCCGCTCGTCGAGTGGGTCTCGATCGACGTGCTCGCGCACCTCGGAGTCGACCCCTGGGACGCGCGAGGGCGCATGTGGATCGCGCTCGCGGCGGGCGTGCGCGGCGAGCTCCCGATCGACGCGTGGAGGCCCTATCTCGCGGCGCGCATCGCGCACGTGCACGACGCGCCGCTGCACGCGTGGGGCGATCACTTCGGCGAGACGCTCGCGGGCGATCCCGCGCACGGCCTCGGGCACCTCACGGCGCTCGGCGGCGCGATCGGCGTGACGTGGGAGGTGCCGGGCACGCAACGGCGCTTGGTGCTCGGCCTCGAAGGAGAAGCGCTGGGTCTCATCCACGGCAGCGCGCACCACGGGCGCTCGCCCGACGCGTGGGTCGGTGGATCGGTGTCGGTCGGTTGGCAGCTCTTCTGATCGCGACGCACAAGCACACGCATGGATCGCGATGCGCGGATCGCGCGTGTGCTGCGTTATCACGAGCGCACGATGCATCGATATCCGGGCGGCTATGCGCGCTCGCTCGGACACCTCGACTGGGCCACTCAGCCGGATCCGTTCCGCGCCTACGAAGGCGCGCCGATCGTGCTGCTCGACGAGATCGCGGTGGGCGCCGGACACGAAGCGACGTGGAGCGCGGTGCGCGATGCGACGATCACGCCCGCGCCGGTCGATGCGCGGACGATCGCGCAGCTCTTCTACGACGCGCTCGCGATCTCCGCGTGGAAGCAGGCAGGTCGCTCGCGCTGGGCGCTGCGCTGCAATCCGTCGAGCGGGAACCTGCACCCGACCGAGGCGTACCTGCTGTGCGACGCGTTCGACGGGCCGGGGCTCTTCCATTACGCACCGCGCATGCACGGGCTCGAGCGCAGGCGCGACCTCGACGTGGAGGCGTGGCGCGCCCTCGCGCCGGACGGCGGGATGATCGTGGGGCTCGCGTCGATCGCGTGGCGCGAGGCGTGGAAGTACGGCGAGCGCGCGTTCCGGTACTGCATGCACGATGTCGGGCACGCGATCGGCGCGCTCGCGATCGCGGCGCGACCGCTGGGGTGGTCGGTGCGCGTGATCGAAGGCGTGGACGATGCACGGATCGCGCGCCTGCTCGGGCTCGAGGAGAGCCGTGGCGTCGAGTCGGAGCGGCCCGACGTGCTGCTCGCGATCGATCCGCAGGGCTCGCGCGGCGCGCTGGACGTCGCGTGGAGCGACGACGTCGTGGGCACCGCGTGCGCCGGCGTGCTGCGCGGCGTGGCGAATCGTTTGAGCTCCAACCATCAGCGCTGGGACGTGATCGACGACGTCGAGGACGCGAGCCGTGAGGACGGCGCAGGCGAGGCGCACCCGGCACCGCCGGCGCTGGTGCGCTCGAACCACGACGGCCCGTCTCCGTCCGCGCGCCTCCTCGCGCGCCGGCGTCGCAGCGCGGTCGAGATGGACGGCGTCACGTCGATCTCGCGCGATGCGTTCTTCCGCACGATGCGCTCGCTCGTGCCCGCGCTGACGCCCGCGCTGCATCCGCTGCCGTGGGCGCCCGAAGTGCATCCGGTGGTGTTCGTGCACCGTGTCGAGGGCCTCGAGCCCGGGCTCGCGATCCTCGTGCGCGACCCCGCGGCCGAGCCCTTCCTGCGCTCGCGGATCGCGCTCGCCGACGAGTGGGTCCGCCTGCCCGGCGCGCCCGACGATCTGCCGCTCTACGGCATCGCGCAGGGCGATGCGCGCACCATCGCGCGCGCGCTCACGTGCCATCAGGACATCGCCGCCGATGGCGCATTCGCGGTCGCGATGCTCGCGCGGTTCGCGCCGGTGCTGCGTGCGCGTGGTCCGTCGTGGTACCGGCGATTGCACTGGGAGGCGGGGCACGTCGGACAGCTGCTCTACCTCGAGGCCGAGGCGCACGACGTCGCCGCGACGGGCATCGGGTGCTTCTTCGACGACGGCATCCACGAGCTGCTCGGGATCGAGTCCGACGATCTCCGCGCGCTCTACTGCTTCACCGTCGGAGGCGCGGTGAACGATCCGCGCATCCAGACGCAGCCCGCCTATTCGGAGCGCGGCTGAGCACCCGGCGGTCGGCCGCCCGGTCCTAACGTCCGAGCGCTTCCGTCCGGGACCGCCCGGACGAGCACTCCCGCAGGGTGTCGCAACTGCCACGCTCGCACTGTCCTCGCGCATCGCACGCGCCGACTTCGTACGTGCGCGAGACCTGGCGCCGACCGTCGCACTGTCCGTCGCCGTCCTGATCGCGACACGGGCCGGGGCTCGAGACCCACGTCTGCTCGGTGACTCGGCACACCTGGCGCGCGACGCACGTCGCGGAGCCACCGCACTGCGCGTCGCGCGTGCACGGCCGCGGCACACAATGCATGCCGCCGTGGCGAGACTCACCGCGCAGCGCGGCGATCTCGTGCGCAGGGCACGTCGGAGGCGGAGGGATCGAGTCCGCAGCGACGCGCGCCGCGAATACGACACCGACTGTCATGATTCCGAACGCGAGGAACGCTGCGGAGACGCGCGACATGCGATCACGTTCGCCGGGCGCCGGCGGAAGAGCAAGACCGCCCCGTCAATCACGCACGTGATAAACGTGCACGCGCTCTTGGCCGCGGCGCTCGATGCGCACGACGAAGAGGTCGCGATCGCGCTGATCTCGATATGCCTCGAGCACCCGAGCGGGAGTCACGCTCGGCGCGCCGTTCACGTCGAGGATCATGTCGCCGTTCTGGATGCCCACCGATCCGAGCGGGCTCGCGCGACGGATCCCGTAGATCCGGAACCCGAACATGCGTCCGTCGCGCTCTTGCATGATGAAGCGCCCGTGCAGCTGCTCGATGGCGCGCTCGAAGTGCGCGCGACGGACCTCGTAGGTGCTCGGCCCGAGCAGACGGACGGCGTCGTCGGGACGCGCCGTGAGCGCTTGGCCCATGAACGTCGTGTCGGGCGCGCTCGTCAGCGCGTCGACGTGCACGACCGGCAACGTTCGTGCGGGCGGCGCGGCCACCACCGTCGGCTCTGCGCGCCGCGCGCGATCGTGGGTCCCCGCGGGCGTCATCATCGCGACGGCGACGCTCGCCGCGCCCCCCGCGAGCGCGCCTGCCACGCCCGCGGTCGCGAGCCGCGCGAGCAGGGTCGGCGCCTCGACGGGGCAGTCCGCGGTGATCACGCGTCCATCCGCGCGACGCCGCAGCCGCACGCACGGGCTCTCGTCGGCGCGCGCGAAGAGCGCCTCGGCCTCGGCGCGGGTCATGCGCGCGAGGTCGTACACCTCGCGGTCGCAGCGCTGACAACGACGCACCACGTCGTCGCCCTGCATGTCCTCCCAGCGCGCCTTGCACGGGCGGGCGATCTCGAGCGACTCGAGCATCGGGCGCGCCTCGTCACGAAGCACGTCGTCGATCACCGAGAGGCGACGTGCGACGCGATCGCGCCGCGCGACCGCGCGCTCCGCCTCGTCGAGCTCGCGCGCGAGGGCGCGCCGTCGCCAGACGAGCGCGTCGTGACGATCACGATAGGGCGCGTCGACAGAACGTCGCGGGTCGCGCGCCGCGGTAGACGACGTGTCACTCGGCGAATCGTCGAAGTCATCGTTCTCCTCGAATTCCGGGGGATGTTCGGGCATGACGCGCGGTGATTCGCACGACGCGTGCCGCACTGGTCGAACGACGTTCAATCGCGATCGCGGTGCGACTACACTCCGCGCTCGTGTCTCTGGACGCCGCTCCGGCCCCGACGCCGGATCCTTCGCACGCACCGCTCGCACGACCTCGCTCGGCGAGCGCCATCCCGGCCGAACGCCCCGGCCTCTCGGCGCGCGATCGCGACAACGCGCGCGCCCTCGCCGAAGCGCTCTGGACGCGCGACGGAACGAGCGCGCCGCCGAGCGAGCGACTGACCTGGTTCGTCGACGACCTCGGCGACTTCATCGGTCACCTCAACACGCGCGCGCGTCTTCTCTTTCTCGCGTGCCTCACCACGATCACGTGGGCCGGGCCGCTGCTGATCGGACGCCTCGGCCGGCTGCGCTCGCTCTCGATCGCCGATCGCGTGCGCGCGGTGCACGCGGTCGAGAAGAACCCCGTCGCGAGCCTCGCGCTCTTCGCGGCGAAGGCGATCGTCTCGATCGTCTGGTACGAGCACCCCGACAACGCGCGCGAGATCGGATGGGATCAGCGATGCAAGCGGTCGTGAGGGAGCACTTCTCGCCGCTCTCGGTCCACGAGGGGCGCGCGCACGCCGGCGACCTCGAGCGTGACTGCGACGTCGTCGTCGTCGGCTCGGGCGCGGGCGGCGCGACGGTCGCGACCGAGCTCGCGCTCGCGGGCCAGCGCGTGATCGTGATCGAAGAAGGACGTCACGTGCCCGCCGATCAATACGGCGCGATGCGGCAGAGCGAGTCGCTGCGGCACGTCTGGCGCGAGGGCGGCCTCACCGCGGCGTTCGGGATCGGCGGCGCGCCGACCGTGAACGTCACGATGGGCAAGGTCGTCGGCGGCTCGAGCGTGTGCACCGGCGGCGTGTGCTTCCGCGTGCCCGGCTTCGTGCTCGACGAGTGGTCGCGCGAGATGGGCATCCCGGGCATGACCGCGACGGGGCTCGATCCGTTCTACTCGCACGTCGAGAAGGCGATCCACGTCGAGGAGGTGCCGGTCTCGATGCGCTCGCGCTCGACCGAGCTCTTCGCGATCGGCGCCGAGAAGCTGGGGAGACCGGTGAAGCCGATGCGCCGCAACACGCGCGGCTGCGACGGCTGCGGTCGCTGCAATTTCGGCTGCCCTCACGTCGCGAAGCTCAGCGTCGACGTGTCGTATCTGCCGCGCGCGATCGCGGCGGGCGCCGAGGTCTGGTCGCAGTGCCTCGTCGAGCGCGTGCGCGTCGCGAATGGACGCGCGATCGGCGTCGAGGGTCGGCTGCTCAACGGACCGCGTGGCGCCAAGGGTGGTCGGCTGCGGGTGCGCGCGAAGCGCGTGGTGGTCGCGTGCGGAGGCATCCACACGCCGGTGCTCCTGCAGGCGAGCGGGCTCGGCGGCATCGGAAGCCACGTGGGCAAGCACCTCACGCTGCACCCGGGGTTCCGCGTCTACGCGCGCTTCGACGAGAAGGTGCGCGGATGGGCGGGCGCGATGCAGAGCGCCTACTCCGACGCGCTCGAGCACGAAGGCATCACGATGAACTCGCTGTTCGTGCCCGCGAGCGTGATCGCCGCGACGATGCCTGGCGCGGGGCCCGATCACGTGCGGCTCGCCGAGCAGGTCGGGCAAATCGCGATGTTCGGCGCGATGGTGCACGACGAGGGCGGCGGATACGTGGTGCGCAATCCGTTCGGGCGCGAGCCGCTCGTGCTCTATCGCTGCTCGAAGAAGGACGTCGGCGCGTTCTGGAAGGGCATCCGCGCGGTGGGCGAGACCTTCCTCGAAGCGGGGGCGAAGGAGCTCTTCCTCCCGATCCTCGGCAGCCACGGGCTCACGCCGGATCAGTTCCGCGCGCTCGAGCTCGAGCGAACGCCGGTGACGCGCCTCGAGTGCGCGTCGCAGCACCCGCTCGGCACCGCGCGCATGGGCACCAGCGCGGCGCACGGCGCGGTCGATCCCTGGGGCGAGAGCTGGGACGTGAAGGAGCTCTTCGTCGCCGATGCGAGCATCTTGCCCTCGAGCCTCGGCGTGAACCCGCAGCTCACGGTCATGGCGATGGCGACGCGCATCGCGTGGCACCTGCGGGAGCGAAAGCTGCCGAGCTGAGGGAACTGCTCAGCACTGAGAGTACTTGGCAGTCGCGAGACCACCGACTGCGCACAGGTGCGAGCGAAATTCGAGTGACGCTCATTATTCGGATCGTCACGGTTTCGTTTCGTGCATTCTGAGCCCGTCTCGTGAGCGCGACGCGCGTTCGGTGAGGGGATCCGAGCGCGGCGCGCACGGCGGGCGAGGTGTTTCCGATGAACCGACTCTCGACGAACCGATCGATCGGCTCGTTGCTGTGCATCGCTGCGCTCGCGGGGTGCGGAGCGCCCGACGAAGGCGGGCGCGACATCACGGAGTGGATGGGCGACGACTACCACTTCGAAGCCGTCGGGTTCCTCCACGGCGAAGAGCTCGACATCTCGCTGGGCGCCAGCGCCGCCGACTCGACGCTGCTCTTCTGCACGCGCGAGTACACGGTGCCGCAGGCGGCGGACGGCACGCCTCGATACGATCAGGGCCAGCTCACGGAGCTGAAGATCAACGCGTTCGTCGAGGTCGAGGGCGAGCGCCGGCAGATCGAGCTCGAGCTGAAGCGTCACGATTTCCAGGCGGACGCGGTCGGGACCGAGACTGCGATCGTCCCGCGCACCGCGACCGGCGAGCCCGGCGCGAGCGAAGCCTGGCTCGAGTGGGAGTGGCACGACGAGTCCGACGCGACGACGTTCGAGGCGGCGGGCCAGACCGGCACCGTCGTCCTCGAGCTCTACGACGGTCAGCCCGACGAGACCGGGCTCGTGATTCCCGACGGCATGGGCGCGGTCGGCGTGCACTGGACGGCCCGCTGGTCGGAGACCGAGGAGATCCGTGGCTCGTTCACCGTTCCTTGCACGACGAGTGTCGTCGTCGAAGTCGTTGCACCGTAGTCCGCTCCTCGCCGCCGCGAGCGTCCTGCTGGGTGCGTGCGTCGCGCCCTTCGAGACGCAGTCGGCATACGAGGAGCAGGCCTATCTGTGCGATGACCCGGACGCGTTCGACGCGCGCGTCGAGGAGTGCCGACTGGCACGCTCGCGCGGGGAGCCCTGCGGCGGCGTCGTCAGTGTGCGTGGCAGTCTGCAGTCGACGCAGATCGTCGTGGAATCGGAGATGACGAGCTCGATCGTCGGATTGCGACAGGTCGACGGATCGATCTGGCTCGACGAGATCGAGGCGACCGGGCCGACTCCGTACTTCTTCCTCACTCTACAGATGAAGAGCGTCGGTGGCGTGGTCGGTGCGGCGCCGGTCGCCGATGATCGTGTGCTGGCGTTCGATCCTGCGGCGGAGTCGCGCGCCGACCACCTCGCCGACGAGCGCGTCGACATCGCGCTGCGCATCAGCAACGGCGCCGAGAGCGTCGATCTCACGGGAGGCGCGGCGGACGGCACGGTGACGGTCACGCAGCGCGCCCGTGGGGAGCTCGCCGGTCGTTTCGAGGGGAGCTTCGGCGATCCCGAAGATCGCGCCGAGGGCTGCTTCCACGTCCTCGGCCTCGACGTGCGGATCGTGCGATGAAGAGAGCCCATCTCGCGCTCTGTCTCGTTCTGTCTCTCTGCGGGAGCGTCGGAGTCGCGCACGCTCAGCCGGGCGCGGGACGCGAGGAGATGGAGGTCGACGACTACGCGGAGCTCTCGCTCGAAGAGCTGCTGGGTGACGTCGTCTCCGCGTCACAGCGCCGAGAGAGCCTGTTCCGCGCGCCTGCGAACGTGACCGTGATCGAGCCCGACGACATCCGCGCATCGGGCGCGCGCAGCGTGCCCGAGCTGCTGCGCAGCGTGCCGGGCGTGCAGGTGATCGCGACGGCGCCGGGCAACTACGTCGTGTCGATGCGCGGAATGGGCGGTCTCACCGGCAACAACCTCGTCGTGCTCCTCGACGGAGTGCAGCTGAACAGCCCGGTCGACGGCGAGGTCGACTGGTCGACGCTTCCGGTCAGCATCGACGACATCGCGCGCATCGAGGTGGTGCGCGGCCCGGTCAGCCCGATCTACGGCGCGAACGCGTACACCGGCATGATCCGGATCGACACGACCGCGCTGCCCGAGGCCGAAGAGGCGCGCGCGGGCGCGCGGGTCGTGGGCGGAATCGACAGCACGCTGCAGCCCGCGGGAGAGGTGTCGGCGTGGTTCCGCGGCCGCCGCGGACCGGTGTCGGCGAGCGTGCAGGCGCACGGCACGCTCGACGATCACTTCCGCCCCGGCGAGACGCTCGATCAGCCGGGGCTGCGCGCGCTGGGGCTCGGCGCGCGGCTCGGCGTCGCCCTCGAGGAGCGAATCGATCTCACGCTCGACGCAGGCGCCGCGATGAGCGAGCGCAGCGCGCTCGACTACCTCGTGCTCGAGCCCGAGCCGCAGCTCTCGGCGCGCGGCTACGGCCGGCTCGCGCTGACGATGCGCGAGCTCGCGCCGGAGGTGCCGCGCCTGAGCGTCTGGACGCGCGGGCGCTGGTCGGTCCGTCGCGCCGACGACGAGCAGTACACCGGCTTCAGCTACGACGACACGAACGCGCTCGACGGACAGATCGGTGCCGATCTCGAGCTCGCCCTGCCCTACGAGATCGACGTGCTCGTCGGCGCCGACGCGGGCGGCACCTACGTGGACGCGCCGTTCGTGCATCCCGACGAGAACGGCGTGCTGCGCGGCAGCGTGGGTGTCTACGTCAATGCCGACATGGACATCGCGGAGATGTTCAACATCGGCGCGGCGGTGCGCACCGACGTCTCGCCCTTCGCCGACGGACCGCAGGTGTCGGTGCGCGCGTCGGCGATGTACTTCCAGCCGAACTTCTCGATTCGCGTCATCGGCGCGAGCGCCTATCGCAATCCCACCTACGTCGAGGTGGCCAGTCGATTCCGCGATCCGAGCACGGACATCATCCTGCTCGAGGGCACCGCGGGCCTCGCGCTGCCGCGCGTCGACTCGCTCGAGGCGATCGTCGCGGCGGGCTTCGATGGCCGGTTCTCTCTGCGCGCGAGCGCGTACGTGGCGCGCGCGCTCGATCTCGTGGTCGGCGACTTCACGCCGCTCACGCGCAAGACGTTCCGCACCGACGACGACGAGACGGTGTTCGCCGGCGGCGAGATCGAGCTCGACTGGACGATCGCCGACGACATCACGCTGCGCCTCGGCGGCGCCGCGGTGGGCTTCCTGACGACGCCCGACGATCCCGCGGTGACGGTCGGCGTCGCGGAGCACAACTCGCTGATCACCGCGACCGCGGAGCTGCGCGGCCGCGTGCCCGAGGCGCGGCTCGATCTCGCCGCGGGCGCGACGTTCTTCTCGGAGCGCCAGTACGACGTGCGCGTCGGGCTGCCTCCGCAGCTCGTGCGCATCGACGTGCCACACGGCGCGCGGCTGCACGGCACCGCGTCGTGGCGGCCGGTGCAGGAGATCCCGCTCGATCTGCGGCTGATCACGGTGGTGCACCTGCCG
Source organism: Sandaracinus amylolyticus (assembly GCF_000737325.1). Taxonomy (NCBI): domain Bacteria; kingdom Pseudomonadati; phylum Myxococcota; order Polyangiales; family Sandaracinaceae; genus Sandaracinus; species Sandaracinus amylolyticus. The sequence goes on along the minus strand of NZ_CP011125.1, from coordinate 1,250,756 downwards.
CACGAGCTCGTGGAGTCGCCGCTGCCGTCGGCGGGACGGCTCGGCAGCCGCGTGCTCCTCGGCGTCGACATCCAGACCGACTGAGGCCCCCGCGCGCGCTACTCTCGCGCGCATGCCGGAGCTTCCCGAGGTCGAGCACGCGCGACGTCAATTCCTCGCCGTGCTCGGTGAGCACGAGACGATCATCGAAGCGCGCGCGTCCGATCCCATCGTCGTGCCGATGTCGCACGACGCGTGGCGCGACGCGCTCGTGGGGCGACGCATCGAGAGCGCGTCGCGCGTCGGCAAGAACGTGCTCGTCGCGCTGAGCGGCGATCACGCGATGTGGTTCCACCTCGGCATGACCGGACGCCTCGTGCGCCAGGGTGCGAAGGACGAGAAGATCGACGAGCAGACGGGACTGCCGCGCTTCACCAAGTGGTGGATCAAGACGAAGCGCGCGACGCTCTGCCTCGCCGACGCGCGCCGGCTCGGGCGCTGCATCGCGGGATCGCGCGAGGACGTGGTGCGCGACGGCAAGCTCGACGAGCTCGGTCCGGACGCGCTCGCGATCGACTCCGTCGATGCGCTGCGCGCGCGCGTCGAGCGCGCGAAAGGGCCCATCAAGGCGGCGCTGATGGATCAGTCGCGCATCGCGGGCCTCGGAAACATCCAAGCGCTCGAGACGCTGTGGCGCGCGAAGCTCCATCCCGAGACGCCGGTGCCCGCGCTGAAGAGCGATGCATGGAAGTCGCTCTACGACGCGATGCACGAGTCGCTCGATGCCGCGCTCGAGACGATGCGTGACACCGACGAGGTCGTGTACGTCGAAGCGGGCGGGCCCAATCCGTTCCTCGTCTACGACCGCGAGGGCGAGCCGTGCCCGCGCTGCGGAACGAAGCTCGTGCGCGAGGTGACGCGCGGACGGTCGAGCTATCTGTGCCCGAAGTGCCAGAAGAAGCCGCGCGCGAAGTGACGTCCAGCTCACCGTAGGTGATCGAGATCGCACTCGCCGTGAGTGCGCGGCCCCGAAGCGAGCCGCTCGTTGCAGGCGTGCGGCGCGCGCGGCCCGCCGAAGCAGCCTTGCACGAACAATCGCCACCCGAGCTGCGCGCAATATCCGAGGAACGGCCATCCGACCGCACCTCGCACCCGCCCTTCGCTCGATTCGTAGTCGGCGAGGATTGGATACGGGCCTCGCGGCGAAACGCCGCCGACCTCGAGCCCCGGAATGTGCGCCATAGCGCGATCGCTCTCCGACACCCGGTCGTACCCTGCCGGAAGCTCGCCGAGCAGTCCCTCTGCGATGGCGATCGCCGTCGTCCTCGTGGAATCGACTGCAAGCCATCCGACGCTGTGATGCGTCGCTTGCATCGCGCGCGGCACATGGCGCCTGACCACTTGATGCAATGCAACCGTCGGGGTGTCGCCGATCACGACGAGCTCTGCCGAATCCCCCGGCCCGATGTCGAGCGGACCACCGAGGCGCATCAGCACCCCGTGTCGGAACTGCACTCTCCACCGGAAGAGCACGTCTCGCCCGAGCACGACGTCGATCACGTCGCTCGCGAGCGCTTGCTCCTCATCGAGAGCGCGCGCGAAGTACGGCACTCCCTCGACCGACACGTCTCCGATCTGCAGTCGATCGAGCACTCCGCTCGCCGACACGCGTCGACGTGACAGCTCCGTCACGTGCTTCGTCGTGTCCACCAGCGCCAACGCGGGTGCGCGGTCGATCATCACCGCGACAACCGGAACCGAGGCGTCGCTGCGCAGCGGCACCTCGGCACACGGGGCTCCGCTCACCTGCCAAAGCGGACGCCCCTGTGCGGCGCGCGCGACTTCCACGATCGAGCGCGCCTCTTCGTCGCTCGCGAGCGCGGGCATCGCGGCGATCGCGGCCGCCTCGTCCCACCGATCACGCGTGAGGTGCGCACGCACGGCGACGCGCAGCAGCTCGGGATCGCGCGAGTCTCCGACGAGGTCGATCGCTTGATCGGCGCAGTCGATCGCCAGCGCCGCTCGTGCCCCGAGCGCGCGCAGCTCGGGAACATCCGATGGGGTGTGACGCGCACGCCACGCTTCGGCCGCCGTCGACGAGACTTCGCCGCGAGCCCACGCGAGCCTCGCGCGCTCGAGCGGCGTCGTGGACCGCGAATCATCGCGCGGACGAGCTGTCGACTCGCCAGGCGCTGCAAGCTGCGACCGCGGTGGCGCGGTCGTCACACCGGCACACGCGATCGCGGACACGACGACGACGATTGCCACGCCGAGCGCGCGCAGGTCGGAGAAGATCCACGACGTCACACGAGCGATGTTATCGCGAACGGTCGACGTGGCGTCGAAGCGTCTCGCGCGCGGGTGACGCGACTTCGTCACTCGCGCACGTCCCAAAGCGCGACTCACACACGTACCACGCGACTATCGACATGATCTAGATCATGTCGGCTTTTTGCTCGTCGGAAAGACGCCGGAAACGCGCGCTCGCCATGATGGCCGCGAGCTCCACGAACGATTGCGCGTGGAGAGTCGCTCGACGCCGGCCTGGCGACGGGTGTGTTCGTTCTTCATTCGACGAGGGGGACTTCGCTCATGTCCGATTCGCGTTCCGGCGGCGCCGACGAGGCGCAGCGCCGAAGGTCTCGTCGTGCCTCGCGCAAGCTCGCAGATCGCGCGCTGCGACGCCGCGAGTTCCTGAAAGTCGCGGCGACTGCCGCGTCGACGCTGGCGATCGGTGGCAGTGCGCTCGGTTGTTCGGACGGCGATCCCGCGGCACAGCCGCCGCCGACGGCGCCCGCTGCAGCGCCCGCCGCCGGCGGCGCCAGCGCGCCCGAGGTGAGCGCGATTCGCTTCGGAATCATCGCGCTCACCGACTGCTCGCCGATCGTGATCGCGCACGAGCGCGGGATCTTCCGACGGTATGGCATCGAGTCGAGCGTGGTGAAGGGTGCCAGTTGGGCCGCCATCCGCGACTCGCTCACCAACGGCGACATCCAGGCGACTCACATGCTCCTCGGGATGCCTCTCGCGTCGACGATGGGCATCGGCGGATCGCCCCGGGTCCCGATGGTCGTGCCGTGGCTCCTCAATCGGAACGGACAGGCGATCACGCTCGCGAACACGTTCCGGGGCAGCGTTCGCGGCGACGCCGCCGCGCTCAAGCCGCTCGTCGACGAGGCGAGAGCAGCCGGCAATCCGATGACCTTCGCGATGACGTTCCCGCCCGGAACGCACGCCATGTGGATGCGCTATTTCCTGGCGTCGGGCGGCATCCATCCCGACCGCGACGTCGCGCTCGTCACCGTGCCCCCCGCGCAGATGGTCGCGAACATGCGCATCGGACGCATGCACGGATTCTGCGTCGGAGAGCCCTGGAATGCGCGCAGCATCGCGGACGGGATCGGCTACACCGCGATCACCACGCAAGAGATGTGGCGCGATCACCCGGAGAAGGTGCTCGCGTTCCGCGAGGACTTCGCCGAGCAGAACCCGCGGACGGTGAAGGCGATCCTCAAGGCGATCCACGAAGCGAGCGTGTGGCTGGACGACCTCGCGAACCGTCCCGAACAGGCACGCATCGTCTCGCAGACCACGTACATCAATTGCGCGCCCGAGCTCATCCTCGGGCGACTGCAGGGCCACTACGACTACGGCGATGGGCGCACGCTCGAAGATCCGAGCTACATGATCTTCAGTCAGCGTGGCTGCAACGCGCCGCAGGCCAAATACGCCTCGTGGTTCCTCAGCCAATTCCGGCGCTGGGGACTGGTGCAGGGGCGCCCCGACTACGACGGTGTCGCACGCCGCGTGATGCGGATGGACCTCTACGCCGAGGCGATGCGCGAGCTCGGCGTGGCGGTGCCCGAGCCCGACGTGCGTCCGGAGACGTTCTTCGACGGCAACGTCTTCGATCCGGCCGATCCCGAGGGCTACGCGACGTCGTTCCCGGTCCACGCGCTCGCAGGCTGATTCCAACGCTCGACAGAGGAGGCGCTGATGGAGCTCGTCCGCAAGGTGATGAGTCGCGATCGACTCGAGTCGTTGTTGCTCCCGGTGGTCGGAATCTTCGTGGTGCTCGGCGTCTGGGGTCTGATCAGCACGTTCGTCACGGACCTCCTGCCCAGTCCGATGGAGACGTGGGAGGCGAGCCGCCTGTACGTGCTCGAGCCGTTCGCCAAGCGTGGCGAGCTCGATCAGGGAATCCTGCGCTTCACGTGGTACTCGCTCATCCGAGTCGGGAAGGGCTATCTCCTCGGGCTCGTCTTCGCGGTGCCGCTCGGGCTGCTGCTCGGTCTCTCGCGCACCGCGCAGAAGGCGTTCGACCCGGTCGTGCAGGTGCTGCGCCCGGTGTCGCCGCTCGCGTGGCTGCCGCTCGGCCTCGTGCTCTTCCAACAGCCGGAGCCCGCGGGCACGTTCGCGATCGCGATGTGCTCGATGTGGCCGACGGTGATGAACACCGCGTTCGGCATCCGCGCGATCCCCCAGGACTACCTCAACGTCGCGCGCGTGCTGAAGCTCTCGCGCACCAAGACGCTCTTCAAGATCCTGTTGCCCGCGGCGCTGCCCGCGATGTTCACCGGATTCCGACTCTCGCTCGGCATCGCGTGGCTGGTGATCGTCGCGAGCGAGATGCTCACCGGACAGCCCGGCATCGGTGGGTTCCTCTGGCAGGAGTACAATTCGCTCGTCTACGAGCACCTGATTCTGTGCATCGTGACGATCGGTGTCGTCGGCTTCCTCCTCGATCGCCTGATGGCGGCGGTCGAGCTGCGCGTGAAGGCGGCCTGACGTGGAGCCGCTCGTCGCGCTGCGCGGTGTGTCGAAGGGATTCGCGAGCGGCGGCTCGCGCGTCGAGGTGCTGCACGGAATCGACCTCACGATCGAGCGCGGTGAGCTCGTCGCGATCGTCGGCTATTCGGGTGCCGGGAAGACCACGCTGGTCTCGCTGATCGCGGGATTGCTGGCGCCCGACACGGGCACGGTGCGATTCGCCGGCGCGCCGGTGACCGGCCCGGGCACCGATCGCGGCGTGGTGTTCCAGAGCTATTCACTGCTGCCCTGGCTCAGCGTGCACGAGAACGTGCTGCTCGCCGTCGAGGCCGCGTTCCCCGCGTGGGATCGCACGAAGCACGCGCAGCACGCGGATCGCTACGTCGCGATGGTCGGCCTCGCGCCGGCGCGCGACAAGACGCCGGGACAGCTCTCGGGCGGCATGCGCCAGCGCGTGGCAGTCGCGCGCGCGCTCGCGATGGAGCCCGAGCTCCTGATCCTGGACGAGCCGCTCTCGGCGCTCGACGCGCTCACGCGCGGGAAGCTGCAGGGCGAGCTCGAGCGCATCTGCGTGCGCAGCGGAAAGACGATCCTGCTGATCACGAACGACGTCGACGAGGCGCTGCTGCTCGCGGATCGCATCGTGCCGCTCGGCGCGGGACCGCGCGCGACGCTCGGCCCCTCGTTCCGCGTCGAGCTGCCGCGACCGCGCGACAAGCGCGCGCTGCAGCACGATCACACCTACAAGGAGACGCGCGCTGCGATCGGCGAGCACCTGCTCGCGAGCTCGCCGCGCGCGAAGCGTCGCGTCGCAGGCGCGACGGCGGAGGTCGCACGATGAGCGCGCGTCACCTGGTGCTCTCGGGCATCGCGAAGAGCTTCGATGGTCCCTCCGGGCGACAGCGCGTCGTCGACGGCTTCGATCTCGAGGTCGAGGCGCGCGAGCTCGTCGCGCTGATCGGTCACTCGGGATGCGGGAAGTCGACCGTGCTCTCGATGGTCGCGGGGCTCACGAAGCCGGACGTCGGCTCGATCGTGCTCGGCGGACGCGCGGTGAAGGACCCCGGGCCCGATCGCGGCATGGTGTTCCAGTCGGCGTGCCTGCTGCCCTGGATGACCGCGCTGCAGAACGTGCTGCTCGCGGTCGAGCAGGTGATGCCGAGCGCGACGCGCGCGCAGCAGCGCGCATCCGCGATGCACTACCTCGAGCTCGTCGGGCTCGACGACGCGGCGGCTCGCAAGCCGGCCGAGCTCTCGATGGGCATGCGCCAGCGCGTGGGCCTCGCGCGCGCGTTCGCGTGCAGGCCCGACGTGCTGCTCCTCGACGAGCCGTTCGGCATGCTCGACTCGATCACGAGGATGGAGCTGCAGGACGTGCTGCTCTCGCTCTGGAGCGAGCACCGCATCACCGCGCTGATGGTCACCCACGACGTCGACGAGGCGCTGCTGCTCTCGGATCGTGTGGTGATGATGACCTCGGGCCCCCACGCGCACGTGGGCGAGATCCTCGAGGTCGCGCTCGAGCGCCCGCGGAACCGGCGGATGCTCGTCGAGGACGCGCGCTTCGACGCGATGCGCGAGCGTGTGATCGGCTTCCTCGAGGAGCGCGCCGGTCATCACGCAGCACCGACCGACGAAGAGCGCGACGAGCTCGAGTCGCTCTCGCTCGCCGAGCCGTCCTCGAAAGCCGAAGCGACGATCAGCGGCAGCGCACCTTAGTCGCGATCACCGCCGACGCCGCGGTCACCACCGATCGAAACGCCGAGCCGACGACGCGCACGCGTCGCGCGGAGAGGCCCGCTCACGCCTTGGATTCCAACTGCGCGCACCGGCGATCTCGAGCCGGTCCACGGGGGTCGTCATGCGTCTTGTCCAACGTTCGAAACGCTCACACTCGCTCGCGGCGGCGCGCTCGGCGATCGCCGTGATCGGCATCGCGCTCGGGCACGCCGAGGTCGCGCTCGCGCAGAGCAGCGCGCCCGCGGAGCCGAGGCCGATCGAAGAGGCGATCACGCCCGTCTCGGATCCCGAGGTCGCGCCGGCGCCCGACGTGCCTCCTCCCGAGAGCGCGCCCGCGCCCGAGGCGCAGAGCGCACCGGTCGAGGCTGCGCCGATCATGCCGGCGGCCGCGCCCGCGGTCGTCGCGACGCCCGCCGCGTCCACGCCGCCGTCGGTGCCGTGGGGGTTCGAGCTCGCGGGCATCGAGTGGCGCCCTTCGCTCGAGGCGCGCGCGCGCGGCGAGCTGCGCACCGGCGCGTACGTGGGCGAGGCGGATCAAGGGATCGTCACGTTCCGCGCGCGCATCGGGATGGACGCGCGCTGGGAGCTGCTGCGTGCCTTCGTGCAGGTGCAGGACGCGCGCGACTTCGGTGTGACGCCGGGCGCGCAGAGCGGAGGCTCGACTGGCATCCATCAGGGCTTCTTCGAGATCGGAGACGGCAGCAGCTATGCGCGCGCCGGACGTCAGGAGATCGACTACGGCAGTGGACGACTGATCGGCTCGCTCAACTGGGCCTCTGCGGCGCGCAGCTTCGACGCGCTCCGCGTGCACACGCAGCAGGGTGAATTCTCGCTCGACGGATTCGGCGCCGTGGTGCGCACGCCGCGCACGCTGAATTGGCCCGATGGAACGCCGCGCTCGAGCGAGGGTGACTATGCGGGCGGCATCGCGGCGGAGTGGTCGCCCGGAGAGGCGCTCCGGCTCGGCGGATATGCGCTCTATCGCCACGACGGGCCGACCGAGGCCCCCGCGGGCACCGACATGATGGCGGCCGGGCAGTGGCTCGATCGACATCGCGACATCGGCGCGTTCTCGCTGCGCGCGAGTGGCAACGTCGAGCGTCGATTGCGCTACGAGGTGGAGCTCGTGCTCGAGGCGGGCCGCGTCGGGGACGACGACTTCCTCGCAGCGGGCATGATCGGCGAGGCGCACTACAAGCTCGATGCGCCCTGGAGCCCGGAGATCGGAGTCGGCGGGAGCTTCGGGACCGGTGAGAGCGCCGATGGGACGTGGAACGAATTCGACAACTTCTTCCCGACCAATCACCTCATCTATGGCCTCCTCGATCTCTTCGGGCTGCGAAATCAGACGCACGGATTCGCGCGCTTCGGGCTGACTCCCATCGATCGTCAGCTGAGCGTGTGGGCCGCGGGGCGCGTCTATCGCTTCGTCGAGCCCGGCGCGCGATGGACGAACGCGGGCGGCGCGGTGGTCGGGCGCAATCCGATGAACACCGACGAGTTCGCGGGCGTGGAGGTCGACGTCGAGGCGCGGTGGACGCCGATCGATCACCTCGCGATCTGGGGCGGCTACGGCGCGTTCATCCCGGGCGGCGGCGCCGCGAGCCTCGGTCACCCGGATCCGATGCACTGGGGCTACCTGATGGTGGGCGTTCTCGTTCCATGACCCACACACGTCGTCGGGCGCACGAGAGTACAATCGTGCGCCGTGACGACTCGCATCCTCGCGCTCCGCACGACCGACTCCGCGCCGGTCGACGCCACGATCGACGAGCTGCCTGCGCTGCTCGCCGATCCGACGACGCTCGTCTGGGTCGACATGCTCGACTGCGGCGAGAGCGACCGGCGCATCCTCGAGGGGATCTTCAAGTTCCACCCGATGGTCGTCGAGGACATGCTCGCCGACGCGCCGACGCCGAAGCTCGAGCGGTTCGACGGCTACCTCTACATCGTCTTCCACGCGCTCTTGACCGGCTGGGAGAAGTCGCACGAGCTGCCGATCGGCGATCTCGACGTGATGCTCGGGCGGAACTTCCTGCTGACGAGCCACAGCAAGCTGATCGCGTCCGTCGAGAACGCGTGGACGCAGGTCCGGAAGAAGCCCGAGCTCATGCGCAAGGGCACCGCGTACGTCGCGTACCTGATCGCCGACGTGCTCAGCGAGCGATACCTGCCGCTGATGGAGAAGCTCGATCACGAGATCGACGCGCTCGAGACCTCGATCATGAAAGATCCGGGGCCGCATCTCCTGCAGCAGATCATGGACCTCAAGCACAAGCTGCAGCGCCTGCGGCGGGTGGGCCTGCACCAGCGCGAGGTGCTCAATCGTCTGTCGCGCGGGGATCGCGAGATGGAGATCATCCCCGAGGACGTGCGGCCCTTCTTCCGCGACGCCTACGACAACTTCGTGCGCGTGGTGGACCTCAACGACAGCTTCCGCGACATCGTGAGCTCGTCGATGGAGGTCTATCTCAGCATGCAGGGGCACAAGCTGAACGAGATCATGAAGGTGCTGACCTTGATCTCGACGATCATGCTGCCCCTGACGTTCATCGCGGGCGTCTACGGCATGAACTTCGAGAACATGCCGGAGCTCCACATGCGCTGGGGGTACTACGGCGCGTGGACTGCGATGTTGGTGACGGCCGTCGGATTCTTCACGTACTTCAAGAGGAAGAAGTGGCTGTGAGCCGCGCGACGGACGATTCGTCCATCAGAGCGCGCGATGACAGCCGGTTCGGCTGTGTCAGCGCGTCCGCGTAGACGATTCGACTATCGGGGGTGAGCGTCGGGCGTCGCGCGCGCGTCGGCGCCGATCGCGTCGCTCACTCTCGTGAAGCCGTCGCGCTTCGCGAGCGTGAGCAGGTCGCGCGCGATGCGGCTCGGGAGCGTGGGGCCGCCGTAGATGAAGCCGGTGTAGAGCTGGACGAGCGTCGCGCCGGCGCGGATTCGCTGCCACGCCTGCTCGGCGGTCTCGATGCCGCCGACCGAGACGAGCACGAGGCGATCTCCGACGCGCGCGCGCAGGCGACGGAGCACCGCGAGCGAGCGATCGTGGAGCGGTGCGCCGCTGAGGCCTCCGGCGCCGATCTGCTTCACGACGTCGTCGGGGGTGCGCAGGCCGTCGCGGCGGATCGTCGTGTTCGTCGCGACGATGCCCGCGAGGCCGAGCTCGAGCGCGAGGTCCGCGACCGCGTCGACGTCGTCGTCGGAGAGGTCGGGCGCGATCTTCACGAGCAGCGCGGGGCGCCGGTCGGCGCACGTGCGCTCGATCGTGCGCTGCACCGCCGCGAGGAGCGGGCGCAGCTTCTCGACCGCCTGGAGATCGCGCAGCCCGGGCGTGTTCGGCGAGCTGACGTTGACGACGACGTAGTCGGCGAGCGGCGCGAGGCGCGCGGTGGACGCTTCGTAGTCGGCGATCGCGGCGTCCTCGGTGACGATCTTCGTCTTGCCGACGTTCACGCCGACGATGCCGCGCGCGCGGGCGCGCTTCGCGAGGCGTCGCTCCGCGTCCTCGGCCCCGCGGTTGTTGAAGCCGAGGCGGTTGATCAGCCCGCGATCCGCGGAGAGCCGGAACATGCGCGGCTTCGGGTTCCCGGGCTGCGCCTGCGCGGTCACGGTGCCGATCTCGACGAAGCCGAACCCGATCGCGAGCAGCGCGTCGTGGCCCTCGGCGTTCTTGTCGAAGCCCGCGGCGAGCCCGACCGGCGCGTCGAACGTCAGGCCGAGCGCGTCCACGCGCAGCGCGGGATCGCGCGGGCGGAAGAGCGCGCGCAGCACCGCGGTGACGCCCGGGATCGCAGTCGCGAAGCGCAGCGCGCCGAACGCGAGGTGATGCGCGGTCTCGGCGGGCAAGAGGAAGAGGAGCGGCCTCAAGAACCAGCGGTAGAGCATCGGCGGCGGCGAAGATGGATCGAGCGCGGCGTGCCGTCGAAGTACGCTCTCGGCCGCGATGGTCTTCGGTGTCCGGGCGCACGTGCGCGCAGCGCTCATCCTCTTCGCGCTCGTGGGGAGCTGCATCGAGGGTCTGCCGGTGCCGCGCGTCGACTCCACCCAGCTCTCGCGGCCGGTCGGCCGTCGCGAGCTCGAGCGGTGGACGCGCATCCTCCGCGGCGCGGGCATGGACGTCGACGAGACGACGCTGCGCACCCGCGTGGTCGAGATCAGCAGCGAGCTGACGGTGGTGCACGATCGCGCGCGCGATCCGCTGCGACGCTGGTTCGAGCTCACGCACACCACGCAGCGCTGGTCGCTCTTCCCCGTCGCGGATCCCGATCCGGACTGGATGCACGTCGATGCGCGCATCGACGGCGAGTGGACGCTGCTCTATCGACCGAACGATCCCGAGCACGCGTTCCTCGCGAGCACGCTCGAGTACCGGCGGGTGCGCGCGGTGTGGAACCCCGGCAGCGGCGGGACACGCGCCGATCACCCGCGCTTCGTCGACTGGCTCGCGCACGAGATCTTCGCGCGGCGCGACGACGTCGACGCGGTGCGCGTGCGCTACCTCCGCCATCACGTGAGCCTCCCCGGCGAGCCGCCCGATCCCGAGACGCGCTGGATGTTCGACGAGGTGCGCGAGCGATGATCCGGCTCCGCTCGCGATGGCGCGCGTGGGTCGCGCTCTGTGCCGAGGAAGAGCGCGCGACGGTGCTCGCAGTGGTGCGCATCGGCGTCGCGTCGGTGCTTCTCGCGGATCTGCTGATCGCCGCGCGACATGGGCTCGTCGACACGCTGTGGGGCCCTTCGAGCGCGGGCGGCTTCGGCGCGATGGACACGCTCGAGCCCTCGCCGGTGCTCGCGTGGCGATGGCTCGGCGCGAGCCTCGCGACGACGCGCCTCGTGTACGGCGTCGCGGTCGCGAGCGCGCTCGCGATGGTGCTCGGTGTCTTCAGTCGCACGAGCACGCTGGTGCTCGCCATGGCGCTCTCGCAGCTCGCCGCGATCCTGCCGCAAGCGGATCGCGGGATCGACGCGGTGCTGCGCAACGCGCTGTTCCTCCTCGCGTGCAGCGGGTGCGGGCGCGCGCTCTCCATCGACGCGTGGCGCGAGCACGGGCGGTGGCTGCCCGACGTGCGGATCCCCGCGTGGCCACGGCGGCTGATCGTCGTGCAGCTGCTGTGGATGTACTTCAGCGCGGGAGTTCACAAGTCGCAGCTCACGTGGTGGCCGCCCGGCGACTTCGCGGCGCTCTACGTGGTGCTCTCGGATCCACACTTCGCGTCGTACGACTTCTCCTCGTGGCTCGCGCACGTCTATCCGCTCACGCAGCTCGCGACCGCGGCGACGATGGCGTTCGAGATCGGCGCGCCGGTGATGGGGCTCGCGCTCTGGTATCGACGCACCGCGCATCGCGGCGGACGGATGCGCGCGGCGTTCGCGTTCCTGCGCGTGCGCGAGGTGTGGCTCGCGCTCGGCATCGGCTTCCACGTCGCGCTGATCTTCTCGCTGCGGCTCGGGATCTTCCCGTGGGGGATGCTCGCGCTCTATCCCGCGTTCCTCACGCCGAGCGAGCTCGATGCGCTCGTGGCACGCGTGCGAGCGACGATGCGGCGCGGAGCGCGGCCGATCGGCGCGTGCTAGTACGGGGCCGTGCACAGCGGGAGTCCAGGGGTGAGGGCGCTGACACAAGAGGAGCGACGGCTCCGCCTCGTGCTCGAGGCGCTCGAGGTGCTCGCGGACGACGGCGAAGCGCGCGAGATCGTCGCGGACGCGCTCTCGATGGCGGGCCGCACGGCGGTGCCATCGATCGCCGACGGAATGCGATCTTTCCTCTCGGTGCACATGCTCGACGCGGTCGAGGCACGGCTCGGCGCGGACGCGGCGGATCGCTTCGACGAGTCGATCGATCTCGTGCTGCGCGCGGCGGCGGTCGAGCACGAGAGCGCGCCCGCGCCGCGACGCGGTGGGCACGGTCGCCTGGTGCTCGTCGCGTCGTCGGAGCCGGAGCGCGTCGCGCAGATCGCGAGGGCGCTCTCGAAGCACGCCGACGTGGAAGCGATCCCCGAGCCGAGCGCGCTGCCGGCGATGGTGTGGGCCGATCTCGCGTCGGCGATCGTGATCGACTGGGCGCGCTGTCCGCTCGACACCGATGCGATCGACGAGCTCGCGGCCGGGATGAAGACGGGCGGCAGGCTCGTGCTGTGGGGCGCGCCGCGCGAGGTCGAGGCGCGGTTCCTGGAGATCGGGCGCGCGACGTGGCTGAGCGTGGCGAGGACCGCGGGGGCTGGGCACGTCGCGGGGATCGTGCTGGCGCTTCTGTCGGACGAGACTCGGTAGCGCGGATCGCCGCGCGGGGGCTTCGGCCACGCGGGAAGGCGACTCGGTGTGTGTGGCTGGAGGACGCGTGGCGCGCGAGGGAGCTTCGCGTCGTCGCTGTGCTGGTCCCGTGCACGAGATGAGTCCGGGGACGCGGACTCGGAAGTCCACGGCGTGGACTCGGAAGTCCACGGCGTGGACTCCGTCCCCTTCGCGCGTGGGTCGCCGTGAGCGTCAGCGCGCGCGGCGCGTGAGCCAGCGGTCGATCTCGGTCGCGATCGGGGCCGCGAATCGATCGGCGCGCTCGCTCACGACGCGCATCTCGTCGAACGGCTCGTAGCGCTCGACCAGGAGGTCGCGGCGGATCTCGAGGCACAGCACCTGGCCTCGATGACGCGTGGCGAAGCGGTGCGCCTGGGTGCTCGGGTGCAGGGTGTACGCGCCGCCCTCGACGGCTTCGTGGCCCAGCGCGCGGTATGCGGTGACGAGCGCTTCCGGCATGCCCTCGGGCGCGAGGAGCTCGCCCTGCGGGGTGCGCGTGATGAGATCGATCTCCGGGCGCACCGGCCAGCGCGCCCACGCGTCGGGCTCGTGTGCGGCGCGCAGCGCGTGCACGATGTCGTCGTCGATCTTCGCGATGCCCATCGTGCGCGGGCCATAGGTGTGCGGCGTGAGCGCGAAGCCGCCCGCGCCGCAGACGTGCTCGTACGCACGATCGATCACCGCGACGTACGCGCGGTGCAGCTCGAGCAAGAGCGCGATGTCGCTCGCGTCGCGCACGTAGGGCGCGACACCCGCCGTCATCCCGCCGGTCGCGAGCGACTCCGCCGCGTCCTCGAGGCGGTTCGTGTCGACGAACGTGCGCGGGATCAGGCACCGCACGAGCAGCGCCGATCGCTCGGGACGCGCCGCGATCACGCGCTCCGCGACACGACGTCCGTACTCCCACGCGCCGACGTCGGTGTTGACGTGGAAGAACACGTGGAGGTCCTCGGGCAGCGCGCCTCGCATGCGCGCGCGCAGCGCGTCGTAGTGCGCCCGGCGATCGGCGCCGTGCGGGACCTCGACGAGCAGCGCGGGAGGCGCGTCGTGATCGGCGCGTGGACCGTCGAGGCGCTCGACGTGCGCGACGCCGTCGAGCGACGCGAGGGGAACGGACTGCATCATCGCGCGAGATGCTGCCACATGTGGCGGCGCGCCCACCGCCACACGTGGCGAGCTCGATCACTCGCAGGTGTCCTCGACCTCGTTCTCGATCGGCGCGAGCGATCGCAGGTACTCCGCGATGTCGCACGCCTGTGCCTCGGTCATCCCGGTGGTGCGGTAGCGGATCATGATCGGGCAGAGCACCTCGCCCTCGGGCGTGACCCCGTCGAGCGTGGCCTTCGCGATCTCGCCGGTCGTCCACTCGGCGAGCCCGGTGTCGTCGGGCGTGAGGTTCGAGGACGCGAACCCCGACCCACCGCGCTGGCCCGCGAAGTCCGCGTTGTGGCAGGACGCGATCCCGCACGTGCTCATCGCCGGTGCTTGCCCCGTCTCCGCGTTCGCGCCGGTGCAGTCGATCGCGGCGACCGCCGCGTCGTCGCCGGCGCCGCCGTCCTGCTGCTGCCCGCCACCGCCCTCGTCGTCGCCCCCGCACGCGGTCGCGGCGACGCCGATGGCGACGCAAGAGAGCACGATGGCGATGCGCCTCGTCGATTCGTTCCGACTCATGGTCCTCCTCTCGTGAGCAGGCCACGTCGGTGCACGAACCATGACTCTCGGAAATCGGCTCGCCCGCCGGTCCCTATCGTCCGCGCGCTTCGCGCGCTCCCGTCCGGGACCTGCGGGACGAGCACTCCGGCAGGGACTTCAGCGTGCGTCGTGCTCTTCGGGGCGATCGACGTCGCGCAGCTGCGGGAAGAGGAACGCCCAGATCACCGTCACGAGCAGCGTCCCGACGCCTCCGAGCACCACCGCGGGCACGGTGCCGAGCCACGCCGCGGTGACGCCGCTCTCGAGCTCGCCGAGCTCGTTCGAGGCGCCGATGAACACCATGTTCACGGCCGCGACGCGACCGCGCATCTCCGGCGGCGTGGTGATCTGCACGACGGTCTGGCGGATCACCACGCTGACCATGTCGGCACCACCGAGCACCGCGAGCGCGGCGAGCGACAGCGGGAAGCTGCGCGACACTCCGAACACGATCGTCGCGACGCCGAAGAGCCCTACGCACGCGAACATCGTGAGGCCGGCGCGACGTCGCAGCGGACGGAACGCGAGCACCAGCGCGACCAAGCCGGCGCCGACCGCCGGTGCCGCGCGCAGGAAGCCGAAGCCCCGCTCGTCGACGTGCAGGATGTCGCGCGCGTAGATCGGCATCAGCGCGACCGCGCCGCCGAGCAGCACCGCGAACAGATCGAGCGAGATCGCGCCGAGGATCACCGGGTGCTCGCGCACGTAGCGCACGCCCGCGAGCAGGCGCGTGAGCCCGGAGCCGCGGCGCTCCTGGCGCTCGGGCGCGTAGCGCATCGCGAGCAGCGCGGAGACCGCGAGCACCTCGAGCACCGCGCTCGTCGCGAACGCGCTCGGCGCGCCACCGGCGGCGATCACGAAGCCCGCGAGCGCCGGGCCCGCGATGGTCGCGAGCTGGAACGTGATCGAGCCGAGCGCGATGCCCTGCGCGAGCTCCGCGGGCGGGACCAGCGCGGGCAGGAGCGCTTGCGCCGCGGGGCCCGCGAACGCGCGCGCGCACCCGAAGAGCGCGAGCACGACGTAGATCGGCGCGGTGCCGAGCTCCGGGTGCGCGGCGGTCCACGCGAGCAGCGTCGCGCAGAGCGCGATCACGCCGTGGCAGACCGCGATCACCGCGCGGCGATCGAAGCGATCCGCGACGTCGCCGGTGATCGGCGAGAGCAGGAAGAGCGGCGCGAACTGCGCGAGCCCGACCATGCCGAGCGCCATCGCGTCCTGGGTGCGCTCGTAGACCTGCCACGCGATCGCGACCGACATCATCTGGATCGCGACCACCGACACCAGGCGCACGCCCTGGTAGATCAGGAACGCGCGATGTCGCAGCGGGCCCTTCATCGATCGCGAGAGGACGCGACGGGCACGGGGTCGAGCGCGGCGACGATGCGCTCGCTGCGCGCGACGCGCGACTCGACGGCGAGCATCAGCACCGGCGTCGCGATCATGAGCGCCATCGCGGTCCACGCGACGCGATCCATGTGCACGAGCGCGCCGCCCGCGCCCTCGACGAGGAGCTGCGAGCCGAGGAACGCGCCGGCGGCGGAGCCGAGGTGCTGGACCATCGACTGCAGCGACATGAAGCGCGCGCGCTCCTCGGGCGAAGGCACCTTCGAGGTGAGCGTGCTGTAGCTGACGTTGCGCATGCCGCTCGCGAACATGAAGCCCACGAACACCGGGAGCACCGGCATCCACGGCGGCGACCACACGAACCCGATCCACGTCACGACGACGATCAGCACGGTGCCGATCGCCTGGACGCGGAACGAGCCGATGCGATCGACGAGCCGACCGATCGGACGCATCGTCGCGAAGTTGAGCAGCCCGCCGGCGCCGTAGAGCAGACCGAGGTGCTCGCGCGGATAGTGCAGGTTGAGCTGCACGTACGACGCGATGTTCGGGATGAGGACGAACCCGCCCATCATCGCGACCCACGTCATCGCGTACGAGAGCAGCGTGACGGGGCGCGTGAGCAGGTGACGGAACCCGTCGAGCGCGGGCTCGTGCTCGATGTCGAGGTGCGCGCGCATCGAGGGCAGCACGAGCCACGCGGCGATCGACGCGATCAGCGCGAGGGCGCCGGTCGCGACGAACGGCGTGTGCCAGCTGCCGCGCTGCGCGAGCTCGAGCGCGACGGGCACGCCGACGATCGACGCGATCGAGAACGCGATCATCACCGTGCCGAGCGCGCGACCGCGGCGCTCGCCGGGGATCACGTCGGCGAGGATCGACATCGCGACCGACGTCGCGGGGCCGCCGAACGCGCCTGCGACGACGCGCGCGAGGAGCAGCGACTCGAGCCCGGTCGCGAGCGCGCCGCCGACGGTGCCGATCGCGAGGCCGAGCAGCGAGAGCGCGAGCGCGGGGCGACGATCGAAGCGGTCGAGGAAGAACGCGCCGGCGAAGCCCGAGAGCGCCGCGGAGAGCGTGTACGCGCCGCCGATCGTGCCGAGGTGCGAGAGCGGGATGCCGAGGTCGCCCGCGAAGTCGGGGCCGAGCGGCATCACGATCATGAAGTCGAGGATGTTGACGAACTGGACCGCTGCGAGGAGCAGGATGATGCGTCGTTCGTCCTTCGGGCTCATGCAGCGCGGTCCGGGGAGCGGGATGGTGCTCCGCCGCGATCCCTGGTGCCAGGGGTCATCGAGCGCCAGCTCAGCCCAGGTGGAGTGCTCGCTGGCGGTGGGCCCGCACGGGAGCGTGCGCGGCACGCGGACGGGAGGGCCCTGCGGCGGCGAGCCGATCTGGACACTCTCTCACCACACGCCGGGCACGAGTCGATGCCGAGTCCGCGTCGCGTAGGCACTCCACGCGTCGTCGTGCGCGAGCAGCGCTTCCTCGGCGCGGATGCGCGGGACGAGCGTGAGCAGCACGAGCGCGCCGAGCACGAGCGCGATCCACCACGCGCTCGCGGCGCCCGCGGCGATCACCATGCCGAGCTCGCACGCGTACGCAGGATGTCGCACCACGCGATAGGGCCCGCGCCCGACGACCTCGCGGCGTGCGGGCAGGATCGAGAACGAGCGACCGAGCGTCAGCAGCGACGCGAGCGCGCCGATCGCCATCGCGACGAAGACGACGACGCTCGCGATGGGCCACTCGCTCGGCGCGATGCGCAGCGCGATGCCCCCGAGCGCGATCGAGGGAATCGCGGAGAGGAGCGCGCGCGTGTCGCCGTGGGTGCGCGCGGGCCCGCGCCAGAGGAAGAGCGCGCCGACGCCGCCGTTGAGCAGCGCGACCGAGAGGCGCACGGCGAGCGGCGGACCGCCGTCGTGGAGGAAGAGACCGGCGGCCCAGATCCAGACGGAAACGCCGAGGACCGCGTCGAGCGCGAGCTCGGCGCGGTCCCGATGAGCGACGTCGTCGGACGAGACGCGTCGCAATCAGTAGATGATCCAGCCCCACCCGAAGGTGAGGGAGAGGACGTCGAACACGACGATCGCCCCGATGAAGAGGACCGTTCCGAGGACCTTGCCGCCGCCGTTGTCGCCCATCGTTCCCTCCCTTGCGCTCCCCTGAGCCGCTCGAACGAGCGTCCCAGAAAGCTACGAGGGGTGGAAGAGGATCTTCCCGTGCGCGGCGCTCAGACGACGAAGCGGTCCCAGGTCCCGTATCGCTCGACGCGGCCGGTGCGCGGCAGCGCGAGGAGCGCGATCCCGACGCCGAGCGCGATCCCGAGGATGCGCGCGTCGGTCGCGTGCACGCCGAGCACGATCGGCAGGATCGCGATCGCCGCGCCGACGAGCACGTTCGCGTAGCGCGCGGCGCGGAACACCTCGCCGGTCGCGATCAGCGCGAACGCGACCGCGAGCGCACCGCCGACGTGCAGCGCGTCGGCCGCGCCGCCGTCGAGCCCGATCAGCGCGGGCAGCATCATCACCAGCGCGCCGAGCAGCACCGACGCGATCAGGTTCCACGTCGCGCTCGCGCCCCAGAGCGAGGCGCGCACGATCTCGCTCGGCCGCTCGCGCGCCTCGGCGAGATCGGGCGTGCGCGCGTCGTCGCGCCCTTCGCGCAGCGGCTCGTCGATCGTGCCGGCGCGGACGCGCGCGAGGTGCTGGAAGGCCGCGATCACCTCGTCGCCGACCAGCGCGATCAAGATCAGCGCGAGCGCCGACGAGACGAGGCGCGGCGTGCTCCACGCGTCGCTCGTGACCGAGTGCACGATCGTGATCGCGACGTGCGCGAGGCCGAGCGGGATCACGAGCGCGCCCTGCAGCACGACGACCCACGGCGCGGTGCGCCAGCGCGCCGGGCCGGCGACGAATCCGACGAGCATCACGAACGTGAACACGAACGCCGCGAGCGCCGCGTCGGAGATCATCCACGGGCTCGACGCGGCCAGGTCGGTCGCGCTCGCGGTCTGGCGCACGAAGAGCGGCTCCCACGCGCGCTCGTCGTAGCCGAGCTGGAACGCCGCGAGCGAGCGCGCGACGAGGAACGCCGCGAGCGCGAGCACGATCGTGACGACGCGCTGCGGCCAGCTCGAGGGATCGTAGGACCACCCGGGCGGCACGGCGGCCGCGTTGCTCTTCGCGAAGATGCCCTCGTCGATCGCGCCGGGCACCAGCGCGCCGAGCGCGATGACGAGCATGCCGACGAGCGTGTCGTTCGCGTAGATGCTGGCGCTCGGCGCGGCGAGCACCACGGGCGCGAGGCTGAGCCACACGCCGACCCCGAGCGCGATCCGCCGCGCGATCGCGCGATGGGGCTCGAGCATGCGCCACGCGGCGAGCGTGAGGACCGCGCCGCAGATCACCTGGTTCCAGCGCGCGACCGTCGCGCGCGCGCTGCTCGGGATCCACGAGGCGCGCGTCGCTTCCGCGAGCACCTCTTCGCCGAACGTGAGCGGCGCGAGCATCAGCCAGACCCCGACGAGGAGCAGCGCGTAGCTCGCCCAGAGCGTGCGCGCGTGCTGCTCTTCGCGGATGCGGCGACGACGCGCGCTCCGGAGCGTGCCGTCGTCCGACCGTGTGACGCTGCGCCTCGCGGCGCGGCGTGACTCCTCGTGCTCGTGCTCCGACATGCGCAGCTCCGGGTGCGTGCAGCACGTGGAGCACCCCTCGTGCCGCCTGTCCGGGATCTCCGGCTTGCGCCATGTTCCGAAAAGGCGCGATCCAATGTCGCGCGGAGGTCGGCTCTCGTGACCGAGATCTTCCACTACCCCGACGATCTCGAAGCGCTCGTCGCGTCGCAGTGGCCGGCGGATCTATCGCCCGATCCGCTCGCCGAGTTCCGTCGCGCGCTCCTCGAGGTCGCGTACCACGCGTCGATGTTGCGCGAGGAAGGGCGCCCCGTGAGGGTGCGCGTCGCGCTGGCGCGCCAGCCCGAGCGCGAGGCGGAGGCGCTCCCCGCCGTCGGCCCGCTGGTGCTGCGCCTCGATCGCACGCGCCCCTTCCACGTCGACGAGCTGCGACGCATCGCGGTCGCCGCGCCGTTCGAGACCGCGGTCGTCGCCGTCGAGCCCGACGCGCGCGGCGAGCTGCGCATCTGGGGGATCATGACGACCGGCGCGCAGTGGCTGGCTCCGACGTGGGGCGGTCGGACGCGCGCGGTCGTGATGCTGCCGAAGACGGTCGTGCACGTGCGAGGCCCGGCGCGCATCTCGGTGCACGCCGGGGATCACTTCGTCGCGGGCCTCGAGGGCGGACGCCTCGTCACGCTGCGCACCGACGTGTTCTCGTCGCGGTGGATGCCCGCGCTCTTCGAGAGCGTGCGCAACGAGCTGGTGCAGCAGCACGCCGCGGAGCGCGCGCCCGACTGGCCCGCGCTCGACGAGTCGCTCGTGCGATCGATCTCGCAGCAGATGGTGCGGCGCGCGCTGTGGCTGATGCGCGAGGCGCACCACGGCGGGACCATCCTCTTCACCGAGCCCGACGCGCACGGCGAGGCGCTCTTCTCGACGCTCTTCCGCGCGAAGTATCGCTTCGCGCGCGAGCCTGCGCGCGCTCGCTACCGCGCGCTCCTGCGCGTGATCACGTCGGAGCTCGCGCGGGCGCGCGGCAACGGCGGACGGGCGATCACCGCCGACGACTTCGTCGTGCACTCGCACGACCTCGCGGAGATCGAGTCCGCGGTGTTCGAGCTGTCGCGCACCCTCGCGTCGCTCTCCGCGGTCGACGGCGCGGTGGTGCTCTCGAAGCGGTTCGAGCTGCTCGCGTTCGGTGTCGAGGTCGCGCCGCCGCACGGTCGCGTCGTGCACGACGGGCTCCGCGTCCATCGCGCGCTCGACACCGAGGGCGAGGTGACGATCGAGGACGACGAGGAGAACGTCGGGACACGCCACCGCGCCGCGTATCGCTTCGTCCAAGCGCACCCGACGGGGCTCGCGATCGTCGCCTCGCAGGACGGGACGATCCGCTTCGTCGCCTGCCACGACGGGCGCGTGACGTACTACGAGCAGCACGTCGCGGGCTGATCGCCGACGCGCCACGCGAGCTCGCGCGGCGCGTCGGCGACGCTGGTTCGTCAGCGCTTCGGCGTTCTCGGCGCGCCGCCGCCGACGTGCGACGTCGAGCTCGTCGGCGCCGCGGTGTGGCGCGCGTCGGGGATCGTGGGCGAGCGCGGCGTCTCCTCGGGGTAGTGCCGCGCCTCCGCGCCCGCGCCGCCCGACGTGCCCGGGAGCTTGCCCTGCGCGCGCAGCGCGAGCTCCTGCGCGTTCGGGAGCTTCGCGTTCCATCCGTACCCGATCTGCGCGTCCATCAGCTTCTTCGTGCCGTCGCCGACCAGGCCGTCGACGGTGTAGCCGAAGAGCGTCTGCAGCCGATGCACCGCGCGCTCGGTCTCCTCGCCGAAGATGCCGTCGGCCTTCACGTCGAACCCGAGCCGATGCAGCTTCTCCTGCACGTCGCGGACATCGTCACCGCGCATCCCGCGCTTCAGGATCTTCGTGCCCATTCACGCTCCTATCGCGGCGTGCGCCGCGTCTTGCGGGTCTCGTCGGATTCGCGCGCGGTGCGTCGCCGCTCGCGCTCCCGACGGGCCGCGTCGTCCTCGGTCGCCTCGGGCTCGTTCGTGAACGCGCCGTGCGTCCCGTGATCCGCCTGTTCTCCCGGCCCGCCGCGCATCCCGCCGGCGCCGCGCTTCTCACGCTCGGGCATCGCGTCCTCCTCTGGCCTCCGCCTTGCTCGGCGCGCCCGTCGACGTGCCGGACGGAATCGGGTTCAATCGAATCGTGGTGCGGAACGCAGTGCGTTTCTCCGTGCTCGCGCTCGCGCTCGCCGCGTGCGCGACGGGCGCCGAGGTGAGCCCACGCGGCCAGGACGGCGGTCGCCGCGACGCCGCGCGCGCGGGCGACGCCGGGGTCTGCGATCCCCCGTGCGGCACCTCCGAGACCTGCGTCGCGGGGTCCTGTGTCCCCGTCGCCGACTTCGACGACGACGGGATCGACGCGAGCGTCGACTGCGACGACGACGATCCCACGGTCTCCAGCACCGCCCAGCGCGACTGCGAAGGCGCGTGCGGCCCCGGCCTCCAGCGATGCGAGGACGGCGTGTGGAGCGCGTGCGACGCGCCCGCGAGCTGCGACTGCACGCCCGGCTCCGCGCCGCGCACCGTCGCGTGCGCGAGGTGCGGGACGCAGCGCCAGGTCTGCGTCGACGGATCGTGGACGAACGACGGAGACTGCATGGACGCCGGTGAGTGCTCTCCCGGTGACGTCGACACCGGCGGAGGGTGCGGCAACTGTGGGACCCAGCGCCGCACGTGCAGCGATGCGTGCACGTGGAGCGCGTTCGCGTGCGAGGGCGAAGGCGTGTGCGCGCCGGGCACGACGACGAGCGAGTCGCAGAGCTGCGCGTGTGGATCGCAGACGCGCACGCGCACCTGCGCGTCGTCGTGCACGTGGGGCGAGTTCGGCGCGTGGGGCGCGTGCACCGGCGGCGCGGGCTCGTGCACGCCGGGCACGACCGAGTCGCGCACCGTGCCCTGCGGCAACTGCGGGACGCAGATGCAGGCGCGCACCTGCTCGAGCGGCTGCGCGTGGGGCACGTGGACGAACGTCGGCGGGTGCGCCGGCGAAGGCGTCTGCGCGCCGGGCTCGCGCAGCGCGTGCTCGCCCACCGACGCGTGCGGCGAGCGCGTGTGCAACGGCTCATGCGGCTGGGGCGCGTGTCAGCCGGTCGCGGGCGCGGAGTGCCTGCATCGCAACGGCACGAACTTCCGGTCGTGCTCGCTCAGCAGCGGCGGGACGGGGCGGCAGTACTGCCTGCCGCCGGTCTACGGCTGCGCCTGGAGCGACATGTGCGCGCCCTGATCGCCGCGTCGTGACTGCGTGCTAGCCTCCCGGCCCTTTTCGTGACGGAGGCGGTGTGGCGCGGTTCATCGACGAGCTGAAGCGGACTCATTCGTGCGGGGCGCTGCGCGAGGGGAACGTCGGCGACGAGGTCGTGCTGTTCGGGTGGGTGCACTCGCGGCGCGATCACGGCGAGCTGATCTTCGTCGATCTCCGCGATCGCGACGGCATCACGCAGGTCGTGTTCGATCCCTCGGTCAGCAAGGACGCGTTCGCGGTCGGCGATCGCGCGCGCAGCGAGTGGGTCCTCGGGGTGCGCGCGAAGGTGCGCTCCCGCGGCGGCAACGTGAACGACAGGATCGCGACCGGCCGCATCGAGGTCGTCGCGCTCGAGGCGACGGTCTTCAACAAGGCCGAGACCCCCGTCTTCCCGATCGAAGACGAGATCGACACGAACGAGGAGAAGCGCCTCGAGCACCGCTACCTCGACCTCCGCCGGCCGAAGCTGCAGCGCAACATCATGACGCGCTCGCGCATCTACCATCACACGCGGAGCCACTTCCACGAGAACGGCTTCGTCGAGGTGGAGACGCCGATCTTCGTGAAGTACACGCCCGGCGGCGCCCGCAATTTCCTGGTGCCGGCGCGCCTCAACCCCGGCCTCTTCTACGCGCTCGCGGAGAGCCCGCAGCTCTTCAAGCAGCTGCTGATGGTCAGCGGCTTCGATCGCTACATCCAGATCGTGAAGTGCTTCCGGGACGAGGATCTGCGCGGCGATCGCCAGCCCGAGTTCACGCAGATCGACGTCGAGATGTCGTTCGTCAACCAGGACGACATCTTCGGGCTGATCGAGAAGCTCGTGGTGCGGCTCTGGAAGGAGCTGCTCGGCATCGATCTCACGCAGCGCTATCCGGGCGGCGTGTTCCCGCGCATGAAGTTCGAGGAGTCGATGCGCC
The DNA here is from genome assembly GCF_000737325.1 of Sandaracinus amylolyticus. Lineage (NCBI taxonomy): Bacteria > Pseudomonadati > Myxococcota > Polyangiales > Sandaracinaceae > Sandaracinus > Sandaracinus amylolyticus. The sequence goes on along the minus strand of NZ_CP011125.1, from coordinate 1,227,092 downwards.
GCTTCGGCAACGACAAGCCGGACATGCGCTTCGGGCTCGAGCACGTCGAGCTCACCGAGCTCGTGATCGCGCACGGCGGCGGCGGTGTGCCGCTGCTCGAGCCGATCGCGAAGAAGTTCGCGGACGGCACCTACCGTCGTGATCTGCCGGAAGAGATCGTGAAGGCGATCCGCGTCCCGGCGCAGCACGCGACGGCGATGTCGCGCACCGAGATCGACAAGCTCGAAGCGTTCGTGAAGCAGATGGGCGCCAAGGGCCTCGCGCGCGCGAAGGTCGGCCCGGGCGGCGAGTGGCAGCAGTCGCCGATGGCGAAGACCGCGACGAAGGAATTCGTCGCGGCGATGAACGCGGCGTGCGGCGCGGAAGAGGGCGATCTGCTGCTCTTCCAGTTCGGCCCCGAGGCGATGGTGCACACGGTGATGGCGAACCTTCGCCTGCACCTCGGCAAGAAGCTCGGGATGATCCCGCAGGTCGGCGCGGGCGGGGACTGGAACCTGCTCTGGGTCGTGGAGCCGCCGCTCTTCGAGCGCGCGGAGGACGGCAAGGGCTGGGTCGCGGCGCACCATCCGTTCACGCGCCCGCACGACGCGTCGTTGCCGATCCTCGACAAGGATCCCGGCAAGGTCCTCTGCTACCGCTACGACCTCGTGCTCAACGGCGTCGAGCTCGGCGGCGGGTCGATCCGTCTCCACGATCCCGACGTGCAGAAGAAGGTCTTCGAGGTCCTCGGCATCGGCGAGCAGGAAGCGACCGAGAAGTTCGGCTTCCTCCTCTCCGCGCTTCGTCACGGCGCGCCGCCGCACGGCGGCATCGCGCTCGGGCTCGATCGCCTCGCGATGCTGCTCACGGAGAGCGAGTCGCTCCGCGACGTGATCGCGTTCCCGAAGACCGGGAAGGGCAGCGACCTGATGACCGGCGCGCCCGGCCCGGTGATCCCGGAGCAGCTCGCCGAGCTCAAGGTCCGCTCGACCGCGGGCACCTGACGCGCGAGGGCTCGCGCACGTCGCGTCACATCGATGCGACGTGCGCGAGGGCGCGCAGACCCGCGCCGACGTGCTCGGGGCGCCCGCGCTGCGCGCCGAACGCGACGTCGGCGACCGCGCGACACGTCGCGAGCCAGCGCGCGCGCTCGAGGGTCGCCGCGTCGATCGAGCCGTAGCGCTGCAGCGCCGACGCGAGCATCGGCGCGCCGCCCCAGTGCACGAGCCCTGCGAGATCGCGCGCGGGATCGCCGAGCACCGCGTCGCTCCAGTCGATCACGCCGCACGGCATCGCGTCCTCGTCGAGCAGCACGTGCTCGGCGGCGAAGTCGCCGTGGATCACGCACGGCGTGATCGCGATCACGCTCGGCGGAGATCCGAGCTCGCGCGCCCAGCGCGCGTCGAGGTGGTGCCCGTGCTGCTCCGCGGTGCGCAGATCGGAGAGCGCCTCGGCGGACCACGCCGCGAGCGTCGGATCGTCGTCGGGCTGGAGGCCCGAGATCGGGTCGAGCGGCAGACCGTGCAGCACGCGCAGGAGCTCGCCGAGGCGCGCGCCGATCGCGGCGAGGTCCTGCTGCTCGAGCGCGACGCGCAGCGCCGGCGTGCCGCGGAGCCGCGCGTACAGCGCGAACGGTCGCGGGGACAGCACGACGTGTCGGTAGGACGGAATCGGCAGCGGGAGACGCCGCGCGAGCCACGCGGTCCATCGCGCCTCGGCGAGCAGCGCGTCGCGCGCGCCGTCGTGTCGCGGGATGCGCAGCACGTCTCGACCATCGACGTCGTAGGCGCGGAAGTCGGTGCCCTCGCCGAGCAGCGTGATGCGCGCGCCCGCGGGCATGCGCTCGAGCGGATCGTCGTGCATCGCGTGGCTCGGACGTACCCCGACGCATCGCCGTTGACGAGGTGACGTGCTCCTGAGCGAGCATCGCGCTCCGGACGAGGAGGAGCGGGGGATGCGCAGAACGATGTCGGCGGTGCTGGTCGCCGTCGCGTGCGGATGCGGCGGTGCGTCGAGCACGAGCGGGGCCACGAGCGCGGCCCGCGTGGCCGAGGCGCCGCACGATCCGTGCGACGGCGCGGATCTCTCGCTCGGTGAGGCCGCCGCGCACTGTCGCGTCACGGGCGATGCGAGCCCGCCGCCCGCGCCCGAGCTGGTCGAGGTCGCCGTCGCGACGCGCACGCTGCAGAGCGGCGTGGACGGCGTGGTCGACGTCGCGCTGCGCAACCTGAGCGACGCGCCGGTGGTGCTCGACTTCCCCGGGACGCTGAACTTCGACGCGTCGCTGATGCAGGGCGAGCGGCGCGTCGACGAGCGCTGGGAGATCTCGGGGATCGCGGGCGGATCGGTGCAGTGCCGGCCGGGCGCGGACTGTCGCACGGTGCGGGTGCGGCTCGCGCCGGGCGGGCGCCTCGTCGCGTCGCTGCCGATGAGCGGACGGGTGAGCGTGCTGCGCGACGGACCGCGCGCGGGGACGATCGAGCGCAGCGACGGCGGGCCGATCCCGCCGGGCGCGTACGAGGTGCACGTCGTGCTGCCGTGGATGGACGAGGTCGCGGGCTCGACGACCGGAGCACGCCGAGCGCGCGTCGTGCGCGGCGCGATCGACGTGACGCGCTGAGCGCTTGATCGATGCGATGGGCAATTGGATGCTCAGAGCATGCATCTGCGTGAAGCACATGATTGGCGCGTGGACCACGTCGGGCTCACGGTGCGCGACCTCGCGCGCAGCGTGTCGTTCTACCGAGACGTGCTGGGGCTCGAGCTCGGCGCCGCGCCGGAGGGCCCGCCGGGCGCGACGCTGCGCGCGGGCGCGGTGGACGTCGTGCTCTCGACGTGGCGGCCCGGAGAGACCGAGCCGGGCGTGGTGCCGCGCGGAGATCACCTCGCGCTGCGCACGGGCGCGTCGCTCGACGGCTTCGTCGCGAGGCTGCGCGCGTCGGGCACCGAGCACGCCGTCGTCGGAGGACGGGTCTACCTGCGCGACCCCGACGGTCACACCGTCGAGGTGCTCTGCGCGCGTTAGTCCTCGTCGTCGGGTCCGAGGAGCGCGTCGAGATCGGTCGTGAAGCGCGTGAGCAGCGCGGCGAACGCCTCGCGGTCGCCCCGCGACCACGACGACGTCGCCTCCGCGAAGAAGCGCCGACGCGACGCGCGCACCTTCTCGATCAACGTACGGCCGCGCGCGGTGAGCTCGAGGCAGCTCCGCCGACCATCCTCCTGATCGGCGGAGCGCCGCACCAGCCCGGCCTCGACCGCCTGCGCCACGGCGCGGCTCGCGCGCGACGGATCGCTCTGCATCGCTCCTGCGACGTCGCCGACGGTCGGCGCGTCGACCCCGCGCGACGCGAGCTCGTCGAGCGCGTCGACGACCGCGATCACCGCCGGGGGCACGCCGCGTGGGACCTGCCCCGACGCGGCGCGCGCGAGCCGGCGCCGCTGTTGGCTCCGGCGGATCGCGACCATCGCGCGCTCGATCGACGCCACCGCGGGATCGCTCTCGGGCAGACGGGCCATAGGTAGCGCGGAGCTACCCCGGCCCGATCGACGGAGCAACCTCGCGTCAGATGAGCTCGCTGAGGCAGCACCCGAGCTGGCAGTAGTAGCCGGGCGCGCACGTGCCCTCGGGGCACGGCACCTGATCGCCGTCGCACTGCCAGATCGGCGGACCGCCGTCCGGGAAGCAGTCCGCCGGGAGATCCTCGATCGTGCGACCGAGGCAGAGCTCGCAGCGACCGCAGTCGTTCGCGCACTCGGTGTCGGGCATGCAGCGCGGGCACGCGGTCTCGTCGTCGATGTTCTCGAGCGAGCACGCGCCGCCGAGCAGGATGTTCACGGTGGTGTCCGCGTCGACGTGCACCTCGCAGCAGCCGAAGCAGTCGCAACCGTTCGGCGTCGCCTCGAGACAGCCGCCCTCGAGGCACTGCGTGCTCGCCTCGCACGTCGCGCACGAGCCCGAGCCGCTCGTCGGCGTGCCGTCGGTCAGGCACGTGGTCGCGTAGCGACAGCCGTCGTTGCCGGAGCCCGAGTTGCCGTCGAAGAAGCAGTCCTGACAGTCGGGGTCGCGGTTGTCGCCGGGGATGCCGGTGCCGAACGTGCCCTCGTCGTTGTCCGTCGGGCCCGTGCACTCGCGATCGAGCCCGTCGATCTCTCCGTCGCCGTCGTCGTCGACGCCGTTCGTGCACTGGGTGAACGACGTCGCGCCGTCGGGCAGCTGCGCGTCGGCGCCGGGCGTGTCGCCGGCGTCGTCCGCCGTGGTGGCGTCCATCCCGCCTCCGCCGGGGCCGGCGTCGGATCCCCCTCCGGGATCGCCGCCGTCGTCGTCACCGCACCCAGGGAGCGCGGCGAGCGCGAAGCACGCCGCGAGAACGAAGAGGCTACGGGTCATGAGGGCTGGATGACCGCGCCCGTCGCGGACCTTCACGAAACGGTGCTGCCGCTCTTTTCGAGGCACACAGGATCGCGCTCCCCGTCGCAGCGAACCGTGGCGCAGCGTCGCAAGCGCCAGGGCACGCGCGTTGCGACGTGCGAGGACATGGCCCAGCAGCGAACCATCGATCGTGATCTCGCGCGCTCCGACGGCGAGCTCGTCGCGTCACCGCCCGACGATGGCGGGCACACGGGCAACTTCACCGTCGACGCCGACATGATGCAGGTCGCGAAGGCCGAGCGGCGCAACTACCCGACGCCCGAGACCAACGAGGATCCCACGCTCACCGGCACGATGGATCGCATCGATCCGCGGCGGAGCGTGAGCGTGGTGACCGGCACGCTCGCGGTGCTCGCGGTCGTCGCGATCTCGATCGTGATCGTGCTGCTCGTGGCGGGAGCCTGACCCATGCCGATGCGCATCGACGACGCACGAGGCAACGGGCCGCACGGCGGCAACGGAGGCGCGGCACGGCGCAGCGATCGCACCGCGCCGCTGCCCGCGCGCGAGCTCGATCGACGTCACGTCGCACTCTCGCTGACGATCCGCGAGGCGTGCGCGGCAGACCTGCACGCGCTCTCGTGGCTCGGGCTCGCGCAGGATCAGACGGAGGTGATCGACGAGACGCTCGAGCGCTGCGCGCGCGGCGAGGAGATCGTGCTCGTCGCCGCGTCACGCGGCGCACCGCTCGCGATGATCCGCGCGCGCGTCGCGCGGCGCGGTGATCCCGACGTCGCGCTGATCGAGGCGGTGCGCGTGATGCCGGGGCTGCAGGGGCTCGGCATCGCGAGCGCGCTCATCGTCGCGATCGAGCGGGTGCTCCGCGAGCGGGCGCGCGCGGTGATCGAGGTGCGCGTCGCGCGGCACGACGAGCGCGACCTCGCACGCTACGCGCGGCTCGGGTACGTGCGCACCGGAACGGCGTGGGACGGACGCAGCGTGATGCGGAAGTCTCTCGATCTCCTCGCGGCACGACCGCTGCAGATCCTCGCGTCCGAGGCGCGAGGGAGGACGCGATGACGCAGCCGCAGGAGCAGCAGCGGGAGAAGGAGACGCCGGCGAAGGCCGACGAGCGCAAGCCGGAGCGGCACCCGCACATGCGCGACAAGAAGGCGCCCGCGACGACGCCGCACGAGGGCACGACGCGCGACGTGGAGGAGCTGAACCCCGACGACTTCGAGTGAGGCGAGGAGCTCGCATTCGCAAGGACGGTGAGGCGGTCATGGGAGAGCGCGATCTTGGACCGAAGGTTTCGGAGATGGCCGACCGCGACGAGCACGCGCCGCGTCGCGCCTCTCCGCTCGGCGAAGCGGGCGACATCGACGGCACGCTCGCCGAGGTCCTGCCCGAAGACGCGCTCGTCGACGCGGAGGACGAAGCGCTCGCCGAGTCGCTCCGGACCGATCGCCACGACGTGCCCGACGACGACTACGTGCAGGACGACGCGGTGCGCGCGTCGCTCGATCCCGTGGTGGATCCCGAGCCCGAGGTCGCGGCCGAGAAGATCGACGCCGACGAGCGCGCGGCGCATCCGCGCCCGAAGGTCCGTCGCCCCGAGCCGCCCGGCCCGCGCTGACCATTCGCGCTTCTAAGCGCGTCCTTCCTCGGGTACGCTCTCGGGCGTGCAGCGGGCCGCCTCGGATGCGGGAACGCCCGACGTCGGGCGCATCCTCGACGGACGCTATCGCCTCGATGCACCGCTCGGCGAGGGCGGGCTCGGTGTCGTATGGCGTGCGTTCCACGTGCGCCTCGGCAAGCACGTCGCGGTGAAGCTCATGCAGCGCGAGCACGTCGCGCGCGAAGGGCTCCGCGCGCGCTTCGAGCGCGAGGCGCGATCGCTCGCGGCGCTCACGCACCCGAACATCGTCGACGTGATGGACTTCGGCGTCGACGACGGCGCGCCGTTCCTCGTGATGGAGCTGCTCGAGGGGCGCTCGCTCGATCGCGCGATCCGCGAGGGCATCGCGCCCGAGCGCGCGCTCGCGATCGGCCGCGACGTGCTGCGCGCGCTGGCGCACGCGCACGCGCAGGGCATCGCGCACCGGGACCTGAAGCCCGCGAACGTGTTCCTGCAGCGCATCGACGACGGGCACGAGATCGTGCGCGTGCTCGACTTCGGGCTCGCGAAGTTCCTGCACGAAGACGCGAGCAACGGCGACGCACAGCTGACGCGCCAGGGCATGGTCCTCGGCACGCCCGCGTACATGGCGCCCGAGCAGGCGACGGGCGGCAACGCGGACGCGCGCGCCGACGTGTACTCCTTCGGGATCGTGCTCTTCGAGCTGCTCACCGGGCAGCGGCCGTTCGCGGGCGAAGGCGCGGAGCTGGTGCGCCAGCACCTGCTCGTCTCGGTTCCGACGATCGCGAGCGTGCGGCCGGATCTCGAGGTCGCGCCGGAGCTCGAGGCGACGCTGCAGCGCGCGACGGCGAAGTCGGCGTCGCAGCGGTACTCGAGCGCGCGCGAGCTGATGGAGGCGCTGTACGCGCTGCCCGCGAACGCGGTGCGGGTGCGCGACGGCGTGCCGCGTCCGGCGCCCGCGCCGATGCGCGAGGCGGTCTCGGGCGATGCGCCGACGCTCGCGAGCGGAGGCGGCGCGGCGACGGTGACGCCGCCGGTGGCCTCGCGGTCGTACGCGGTCCCGCCGATCGCGAGCGCGGTGCCCGCCGACGGGACGGTGCCGGCGCGGCCCGGGCTGCGTCGTGCGGCGGAGAGCGCTGCGACGCCCGCATCGAGCAGACCGGCGTCGAGCGCGCCTGCCTCCGCGATCGTCCCGCCGATCTCGTCGACGATGTCGACCACGAGCGCCGTCGTCGCGTCGACGATCAAGCCTTCGCGCGGCCCCTTGCTCGTCGCGGTCGTCGCGCTGCTCGGGCTCGGCGCGATCGCAGCGGCGATCACGATCGCGCTCGTGCTGTTCTCGTCGTCCGACGGCGCGACCGCGACGACGACGCACGATGCGCCGCCGGTGGCCACCACCGCGACGCCCCCCGAGGAGTCGGCGCTCGACCCCGCGCCGACCGCGTACTTCGCGCCGGATCCCGATCCCTGGGCCGAGCCGATCACCGCGCCCCTCGGCGCGATCCGCGAGCGGCTCGAGCGCAGCGGGCGCCTCTCGGCGCGCGACCAGAACGTGCTGCGCGACTACGCGCGCGCGCACCGCGACGATCCGCGCGCGTGGCTCCTGCTCGCGCACGCCGACTTCCTCGCCGGCCATCGACCCGACTCGTGCGAGCGCTACGCGCTCGCGCTGCGCATCGACGAAGCGCTCGCCCGCGGGGACGCGCACGCCGTGCACGACCTCGCGCGCATGGCCGCGCACCATCGCTCCGGCGACGAAGCGGCCGCGCTCCTCCGGCGCCACTGGGGCGCGCGCGCGATCGACGCGCTCGATCGCGCGATGACCGAGGTCGATCGGCGCAGCGATCGCGAGGACGTCGCGCGGCTCGTGCAGCTGCGCGACGAGCTCGTGCGCGGATCGAGCGCGCGCACCGAGCGCTGATCGCGCCGGCGCGCACGTCGATCGACGCTGGGGACGCGGCTCAGCGCGTCGCGTGGTGCGGCATGCGGCCGATGCCGTTCTTCTTCGACGGCTGGCCCTTCACGAGCTCCGCGCCGTAGCCCGACTCGACGATCTCCATGAACCGGGCCTCGAGCTCCTCGCCGATCGTCTCGAGCTCCTCGGGCTCGATCTCGCCGTCGATCTTCGGGAACATCTCGCTCTCTTCCTCCTCGACGTGATGCTTCACGAGCTCCTTGAGCGCCTTGCACTTCGCCTCGAAGCTCGGGTGCCCCGGGTCGATCTCGGCCAGCCGCTTCAGCGCGAACGCCGCGAGCGTGTGCTCCTCGAGGCTCTCGAAGACCATGTCCTCCATGACCTCGCGCGCCTTCGGATAGAAGATCTCCTCTTCGATTCGCATGTGCGCCGCGAGCTTCGACGCGAGCTCGCGAAGGTTCTCGATGCGATCGCCTTCGTCGTTCTCGAGGCGATCGAAGATCTTCTCCACCTCGCGGTGCTGCTGCTCCAACAGGTCCGTCGCCTTCATGGTCTCCTCCGGTGTGCTCGAGCGCAGCAATCACCGCGCCGGGGACGTCGTGCGCGCGCAGCGCGTGAGCTCGGCGCCGAGATCGTCGCGTAGCGCCTCGCGCGTGGCGTCGCGCATCGATCGCGCTCCCGGGGTTGTGGTCCCCTCCGAGGGGGCTACGACACACATTCGCGGCCGTCGGTCCGCGAACCCGCAAACACCGTTTGCCGCGGCGTCGTCGAGGCCTCCGGCGGGCCCTGCTCGCCCGGTGGAAGGACCTCATGGCGACGACGCAGCAGCGAGCCGCGACCACGGCGAAGGCGACGAGCTCGCCCTCGACCGACGTGCCGATGCCGGACGAAGGACGACACCGCGTCGTCGTGTTCGACGTGGAGCCGCGCGTCGATCGAGGATCGTTCGACGTCAAACGGATCGAGGGCGACGTGCTGCGCGTCGTCGCGGTGCTCGTCGCGGATGGTCACGATCGCGTGCGCGGTGTGCTGCGCTCCAAGCGCCCCGGCAGCTCGCGCTGGGTCGAGACGCCGATGCGCGCGCGCGGCAACGATCGCTTCGAGGCGGAGCTCGCGCTCGATGCGATCGGACGCTGGGAGCTCGCCGTGGAGGGCTGGATCGACGACCTCGAGACGTGGCGCCACGGGCTCGAGCGCAAGGCCGAGGTGGGCGAGGTCAGCGACGTCGATCTCGCGATCGGCGCGGCCCTGATCGAGCGCGCGGCGTCGCGCTGCGGCAACGGATCGGGCGAGGGGGATCGCGAGCTGCTCGAGCGCGCCGCGAAGGCGATCGCGGACCCGCGCGCGGCGCGCGACGAGCGCGTCCGCCTGGCGCTCTCCGCGTCGACGGCGGAGCTCTGTGCGCGCCATCCCGAGCGCGCGCTCGCGACGCGCAGCGAGAGCTGGGGCGTGCTCGTCGATCCTCCGCACGCGCGCTTCGCGTCCTGGTACGAGCTCTTTCCGCGATCGACGGGCGAGGACGGACGACACGGTACGTTCCGCACGGCCGAGGCGTGGCTCCCCTACGTCGCGGAGATGGGCTTCGACGTGCTCTATCTCCCGCCGATCCACCCGATCGGCATCGCGTTCCGCAAGGGCCCGAACAACACGCTCACCGCGGGCCCGACCGATCCCGGCAGCCCGTGGGCGATCGGCGGCGCGGAGGGCGGGCACACGGCCGTGCACCCCGACCTCGGCACGCTCGCGGACTTCGATCGTTTCGTGGCGAGCGCGCGCGATCACGGGCTGAAGATCGCGCTCGACGTCGCGTTCCAGGCGTCTCCCGATCATCCGTGGGTGACCGAGCACCCCGAGTGGTTCCGTCATCGCCCCGACGGGACGATCCAGTACGCCGAGAACCCGCCCAAGAAATATCAGGACGTCTATCCGTTCGACTTCGAGTGCGAGGACTGGCGCAATCTCTGGCGCGCGCTGCGCGACGTGTTCGAGTTCTGGATCGCGCGCGGAGTGACCATCTTCCGCGTCGACAACCCGCACACCAAGCCGATCCCGTTCTGGCGCTGGTGCATCGCGTCGCTGAAGAGCGCGCACCCCGAGGTCACGTTCCTGTCCGAGGCGTTCACGCGCCCCGCGCTGATGTACTCGCTGGCAAAAGCGGGATTCACGCAGGGATATACGTATTTCACCTGGCGCAACACGAAGCACGAGCTCGAGAGCTATCTCCGCGAGCTCACCAAGACGGATGTCGCGGAGTACTTCCGACCGAGCTTCTGGCCGAACACACCGGACATCCTCCCCGAGGATCTGCAGTACGGCGGGCGCGCCGCGTTCCTCGCGCGGCTCGTGATGGCGGCGACGATGTCGAGCCACTACGGCATCTACGGGCCCGCGTTCGAGCTCATGGATCACGTCGCGCGCCCGGGCTCGGGCGAGTACCTCGACAACGAGAAGTACCAGCTGAAGCGCTGGGACCGTGATCGCCCCGACTCGCTGCGCCGCGCGATCTCGCTGATCAACCGCATCCGCCGCGAGCACCCTGCCCTGCAGCGCAACGACGGAGTCGTGATCCACCGGACCGACAACGACATGCTGCTCTGCTTCAGCAAGAGCCACGGTGAGGACGCGGTGCTCGTGGTGGTCAATCTGGATTTCCACCATCGGCAGTCGGGTTGGGTCGATCTCGACCTGGACGTGCTCGGGCTCGATCCCCACACCACGTTCCAGGCGCACGACCTGCTCGGCGGCGGCCGCTATCTCTGGCACGGCGGCCGGAATTACGTGGAGGTCGATCCTCACGCGATGCCGGCGCACGTGTTCGCGCTGCGACGCCGTGTGCGCACCGAGCGCGACTTCGACTACTTCCTCTGAACCCCTCCTCGACACGAAGAGGCAAATCCCGCGATGTCACCGCGCAATCCCGAAGGTGAGCCCGAAGACGACCGTGCCGCGATCACCGACGATCCGCTCTGGTACAAGGACGCGATCATCTACGAGATCCCGATCCGCGCGTTCTACGACTCCGACGGCGACGGAATCGGCGACATCGAGGGGCTGATCCAGAAGCTCGACTACGTCGCGGATCTGGGCGTCACCGCGATCTGGATCCTGCCGTTCTATCCGTCACCGCAGCGCGACGGCGGCTACGACATCGCGGATTATCGGAGCGTCAATCCGCGCCTCGGCACACTGAATGACTTCAAGCGCCTGATGAAGGAGGCGCACGCCCGTGGCCTCCGCGTCATCAACGAGCTCGTCATCAATCACACCTCGGATCAGCACCCCTGGTTCCAGCGCGCGCGCCGCGCGCCCAAGGGCAGCCGATACCGCGACTTCTACGTGTGGACCGACGATCCGCAGAAGTACCGCGACGCGCGCATCATCTTCCAGGACTACGAGGCTTCGAACTGGACCTGGGATCCGGTCGCGCAGCAGTACTACTGGCACCGTTTCTATTCGCACCAGCCGGATCTCAACTTCGACAATCCGGAAGTGCGCAAGTCCGTGCTGGAGCTCGTCGACTTCTGGCTCGCGATGGGCGTCGACGGGATGCGCCTCGACGCGATCCCGTACCTCTACGAGCGCGAGGGCACCAACTGCGAGAACCTGCCCGAGACGCACGCGTTCCTGAAGGAGATGCGCGCGCACATCGACGCGCGATATCCCAATCGCATGCTGCTCGCCGAGGCCAATCAGTGGCCGGAGGACGCCGCCGCGTACTTCGGAAAAGGCGACGAGTGCCACATGAACTTCCACTTTCCGCTGATGCCGCGGATGTTCATGTCGCTGCAGCTCGAGAACAGCTTCCCCATCCTCGACATCCTCGCGCAGACGCCGAAGATCCCCGAGACCTCGCAGTGGGCGCTCTTCCTGCGGAACCACGACGAGCTCACGCTCGAGATGGTCACCGACGAAGATCGCGACTTCATGTATCGCGTCTACGCGCACGACCCGCAGATGCGCGTGAACCTCGGGATCCGCCGCCGCCTCGCGCCGCTGCTCAAGACGCGCGCTCGCATCGAGCTGATGAAGGCGCTCCTGCTCTCGATGCCGGGCACGCCGGTGCTCTATTACGGCGACGAGATCGGGATGGGCGACAACGTCTATCTCGGTGATCGCGACGCGGTGCGCACGCCGATGCAGTGGAGCGCGGATCGCAACGCCGGATTCTCGAAGGCGAACCCGCAGAAGCTGTTCCTGCCGGTGATCATCGATCCCGAGTACCACCACGAGACGGTCAACGTCGAAGCGCAGCAGCTCAACTCCGACTCGCTGCTGTGGTGGACGAAGCGACTGATCGCGCTGCGCAAGCGACACCAGGCGTTCTCGCGCGGCGAGCTCGAGCTGCTCCAGCCCGACAACGGCAAGGTCCTCGCGTTCTTCCGCACCGACGGTGAGGAGCGCATCCTCGTCGTCGCGAACCTCTCGCGCTCGCCGCAGTACGTGCAGCTCGATCTCTCGGCGCACGCCGGCGCGGTGCCGATGGAGCTCTTCGGGCGGACGCCCTTCCCGCCGATCGGTGAGCTGCCGTATCTGCTCACGCTCGGGCCGTACGCGTTCTACTGGTTCCAGATCGAGCGCCCGCGCGGCGAGCGACTCAGCGCGAGCGGGCCCTTCCACATCAACGTGCGCGGCGACGTGAGCTCGCTGCTCTCGAAGCGCGGACGCGAGCGCCTCGCGCCCGCGCTCACCGAGTGGCTGCGCAACCGGCGCTGGTTCCGCGGCAAGGCGCGCATCCTCGAGCGCATGGAGATCATCGACGTGATCCCCGCGGCCGAGGCGCACGTCGTGCTCGCCCACGTCACGTACGCGGAGGGGCAGCCCGAGACGTACGTGATGCCGATCGCGATCGTCTCGAGCGAGCGCGGCGATCAGGTCACGCGCGAGGCGCCGCACGCCGTGATCGCGCGCGTCCGCGCCACCGACGGCGAGCACGCGATCGTCGACGCGCTCACGACCGACGGCTTCGCGAACGAGCTGCTCTCGCTGTTGCTCGAGCGCGGCGGGACGCTGAAGTCCGACGACGGAGTGATCCGCGCGCGCTCGACGAAGGCGCTCTCCGCGCTGGTCGACAAGTCGCTGCACGCGCGCGCGGCGCGCGCGAAGCGACTCGAGGAGCTGCCGCCTCGCGTGAGCACGGCGGAGCAGAGCAACAGCAACGTCTTCTTCGGAGACAAGCTGATCCTCAAGCTCTTCCGTGCGATCGAGCCGGGGCACCACCCCGAGGAGGAGATCGGTCGCTTCCTCACCGAGCGCGTCCGCTTCGGCCACGTGCCGCGCATGCTCGGCACGCTCTCGTACGAGCCGGCGAGCGGCGAGCCGCGCGCGCTCGCGGTGATGCAGGAGCTCGTCGCGAGCCAGGGCGACGGGTGGGAGTTCACGCTCGACGCGCTGCAGCGTTATACCGAGCACGCGTGGGAGTACGTCGACAAGGAGCCGGTGCCGCGCGCGCCGGGGCGTTGGCTCGATCGCACGCTGCTCCACGCGCCCGAGCTCGCCATCGAGGCGATCGGTCCGTACCTCGGCGTCGCGCGCCTGCTCGGCGAGCGCACGGCGGAGCTCCATCGCGCGCTGGCGAGCGACGGAGACGATCCCGACTTCACGCCCGAGCCCTTCTCGCTGCTGCACCAGCGCTCGCTCTACCAGTCGGCGCGCACCCAGCTCGGGCAGACGCTGCACCTGCTGAAGACGATGCGCAGCGCGCTCGACGAGCGGACCGTCGCGCTCGCCGATCAGCTGATGTCGCGACGCGGTGAGATCGATGCGCGGCTCGCCGAGATCCATCGCGAGAAGATCGACGCGGTGCGCACGCGCACCCACGGCGATCTCCACCTCGGCCAGGTGCTCTACGCCGCGGGCGACTTCATCTTCATCGACTTCGAGGGCGAGCCCGCGCGCGCGCTCGTCGAGCGACGTCGCAAGCGCTCCCCGCTGCGCGACGTCGCGGGGATGCTGCGCTCGTTCCACTACGCCGGCGCTGCCGCCTTGCGCAGCGATCGCGTCCGTGCGCAGGACGAGTCGCGGCTGCACCCGTGGATCGACGCGTGGACCGACTGGGTCTGCGCCGCGTGGCTCGGTGGATGGCTCGAGCGCGCGGGCGACGCGGCGTTCCTGCCGCGCGACCGCGCGGTGCTCTCGCGCATGCTCGACTTCTATCTGCTCGAGAAGTGCATCTACGAGGTGCGCTACGAGCTGAACAACCGGCCGGAGTGGGTCGAGATCCCGCTGCGAGGGCTCCTCGATCTGATCGACGCTCCCGAGGCAGGATGAGCACGCGGCGGAACTAGAGAGGGGCGGAGGCCATGATCCAGGTGCGCAAGGAGCGACGCGATCCGCGTCTCGGCGAGATCGACGTCCATCTCTTCAACGAGGGCACGCACGCGCGGCTCTACGAACGACTGGGCGCGCACCTCACCGAAGAGGACGGCCAGCGCGGCGTGCGCTTCTCGGTGTGGGCGCCGAACGCGGATCACGTCGGCGTGATCGGCGACTTCAACGAATGGCACGGCGAGGCGACGCCGCTGCAGCCGTGGGGCAGCTCGGGAATCTGGACGCGATTCGTGCCCGGGCTCGAGCAGGGCACGATCTACAAGTATCGGATCCACTCGCGTCTCCACGGATATCGCGTGGACAAGGCGGATCCCTACGGGTTCCACCACGAGACGCCGCCCCGCACCGGGTCGATCGTCTGGAACCTGGAAGGCTACGGGTGGGGCGACGACGAATGGATGCAGTCGCGCGGAGCGCGCCAGTCGCTCTCGTCGCCGATCAGCATCTACGAAGTCCACCTCGGCTCGTGGGCGAGAGTTCCCGAGGACCACAATCGCTCGCTCTCCTATCGCGAGATCGCGCCGCGCCTCGCGGCGCACGTGAAGGAGACCGGGTTCACGCACGTCGAGCTCATGCCGATCATGGAGCACCCGTTCGCGGGCTCGTGGGGATATCAGGTCACCGGGTACTTCGCGCCGACGAGCCGCTTCGGCACGCCGCAGGACTTCATGTACCTCGTCGATCACCTGCACCAGAACGGGATCGGCGTGATCGTCGACTGGGTGCCCGCGCACTTCCCGACCGACGAGCACGGGCTCGCGTACTTCGACGGAACGCATCTCTACGAGCACGCGGATCCCAAGAAGGGCTTCCATCCCGACTGGAAGAGCGCGATCTTCAATTACGGCCGGCGAGAGGTGAAGTCGTTCCTGCTCTCGAGCGCGCGATTCTGGCTCGACCGCTATCACATCGACGGACTGCGCGTCGATGGAGTCGCGTCGATGCTCTATCTCGACTACTCGCGCAATGCCGGCGAGTGGATCCCGAACGAGCAGGGCGGGCGCGAGAACCTCGAGGCCATCCAGCTCCTGCGGGAGATGAACGAGATGGCCTATCGCGACTTCCCGGACATCCAGACGTACGCCGAGGAGTCCACCGCGTGGCCGGCCGTGAGCCGTCCGACGTACGTCGGAGGCCTGGGCTTCGGCTTCAAGTGGGACATGGGCTGGATGCACGACACGCTCACCTATTTCTCGAAGGAGCCGGTGCATCGCAAGTTCCACCACGATCAGCTCACGTTCCGCAGCATCTATGCTTTCCACGAGAGCTTCGTGATGCCGCTCAGCCACGACGAGGTGGTGCACGGAAAGGGCTCGCTGCTCTCGAAGATGCCGGGCGATGCGTGGCAGAAGCGGGCGAACCTGCGCCTGCTCTACGCGTACATGTTCGCGCAGAGCGGGAAGAAGCTGCTCTTCATGGGCGCCGAGCTCGGCCAATGGAGTGAGTGGAACCACGACGGCAGTCTCGACTGGCACCTTCTCCACGACGAAGGCCACGCCGGGATCATGCGCTGTCTGGCGCACCTCAATCGCACGTATCGATCGGTGCCGGCGCTGCACGCGCGCGACGCGAGCCCCGAGGGGTTCCACTGGGTCGACGCGCGTGACGTGGATCAGAGCGTGCTGTGCTTCGAGCGCGTGGGCGCCGATCCGAGTGATCGCGTGCTCTGCGCGTTCAACTTCACGCCGGTGCCGCGACACAATTATCGGATCGGCGTCGACTACGAAGGTCGTTGGCGAGAGATCGTCAACACGGACGCGACGGAGTACGGCGGAAGCGGCCAGGGCAACATGGGCGGCGTGGAGTCGACGCTGGTGCCGGGACACGGCCGCCGCGCATCGATCCTCGTGACGCTGCCGCCGCTGGGCGCGGTGTTCTTCCAGCCGGAGC
This sequence comes from Sandaracinus amylolyticus, assembly GCF_000737325.1. NCBI lineage: Bacteria > Pseudomonadati > Myxococcota > Polyangiales > Sandaracinaceae > Sandaracinus > Sandaracinus amylolyticus. Next base: position 1,210,973 of record NZ_CP011125.1, on the reverse strand, counting down.
GCTGAGCCGCTGAGGAGAGAGAGGGAGAGAGAGAGAATTTCCAAGGAAGGCAGGAAGGAAGGAGAGCAGGAGATTCGTTTCTGAAGTACTCGTTTCTTTCTCCTGCATTCCTTACTTCCTCTCTCCTCAAAAACTCTCCTACTGCCTCATCAGAGGGTCGAGTCTCCTCGCGCCATCGTGAGGGCCAGGACGTTCCACGAGATGAACGTGCCGCGGCGCGGCCAGAGGCCGCGGCCCGTGTCGGCGTAACACTCGTGCAGCGCGCCGGTGTCTCGGAGATCGGTCTCGAGCAACCGGACCGTGGCTCGTGCGAGCTCGCGCGCCTGCTCAGGACGCCCATATCGCTGGAGCGCGCGGTATGCGTAGTAGTTGCTCAGGATCCAGATCGGGCCCGACCAGTTCGACACGGGGCGACGCTCCTCGCGGCGCGGGTCGTAGACCATCACGCGCGGCGCCTGGTGGAAGTACACGTCGTCGGCGGGCACCGTGCGCAGTCCCCACGGGCTCCAGTGCTGCGCGGGATCGAGGAGCGACTCGAGCATCGCGGCGGCGCGCTCGGGCGCGGCGATGCCCGCGTAGAGTGGCAGCATCGAGATCCAGCTCCGCAGCGGTCGGTGCACGCCGCGCTCGTCGCGGTGCCCGACGATCTCCTCGCGACGGCTCGACGCACCGTGCTTCCAGCGCAGCGCGACGTACGTGCGCTCGACGTCGTCCCAGAGCAGCGTCTCGATGCGTTGCGCGAGCACCTCGGCCTTCTCGGCGTGCACCCGTGCGATCGCGTCCTGACCGAGGCGTTGCGCGAGCTCGGCGATCGCACGCAGCTCGAGCACCATGAACGTGCTGGTGTCGGGCCCCTGCACCGAAGAGTCGGGTAGCCCCGCGGTGAGCACGTCGGAGTCGAACCCGCTCGCGCGCGCCGAAGGCGTCAGCAGCAGTCCGTGCATGCCCGTCGTCTCGCGCTCGAGGTACGCGGCGAACGCGACGAGCCGCGGCAGCACCCGCGCGGCGTCGGCGCGTCGCAGCCCGTCTTCGATGCCGTCGATCGCGCGCACCGCGAGCTGCGCCATGCACGGCTTCGCGGGCTCCGGATCGCGCGTGCGGAACGGCATCTCGATGCGGCGCACGCAACCGTTCGGCGCGGCGTTGTCGAGGAAGCAGAGCAGCGATCCGAAGCACGCCTCGGCGAGCTCGGGATCGCGCGCCAGCTCGATCGCGGCCTCGCTCACGTCGTGGTGGAACAGCGCGTTCGCGTAGTCGCCCGACGCGAAGCGATCGTCGTCGCTCGCGTCCTCGCGCGCTTCGACGCGCGGCATCGGCGCGAGCCAGGGGTGACGGAACCGGCCCGCGGGCGCGCGCATCGAGCGGCGCGCGCCGTCGATCAAGTGCGCGCGCAGCGCGTCGCTCACGGAGATCTCGTCGTCCGACACGGCGCGAGGATAGCGGGCGCGCGCGCGCGGCCACCACGTCCGATCAGGCGGGGCCGCGCGCGCTCCGCTCCGTCACGTCGGCACGACGGGCTGTGCGCCGTTGCTCTTCGTCTCCACGCGCGCGCCGCCGTCGAGCCCGAGCTCCTCGAGCGGATCGCCGCTCCAGAGCCGACCGCGCGCCATGTGGCTCCACATCCGGAGGTCCGACACGAACGACCAGAGCGGGTACTGGAACGTCGCGGGCTTGTTCTTCTCGAGCCCGAAGTGCCCGCCCCACGCGCACGCGTACGCGAACACGACGCCCGCGGGGAAGAAGACCGGCGACGCGAGCGTGGGCAGCGCGACCATGCCCGCGATGTGGCCGAGCGCGGGCTTCTCGCCCTCGCCCTTCTTCGTGCCGTGCGCCGCGAGCGCGGCGAAGCCCGCCATCGCCGCGGGGAACGTGAGCGGTGCGGTGACCGCCGACGCCGCGCACGCCGCGAGCCACCCGGTGGTCCCGACGAAGTGCAGTCGGCGCGAGCTCGGATTGCGATGCTCGCGCAGGTAGTGGGGCCAGAACTCTTCGTATGACTGGATGCGCTCGCTCATACCGCGCATCGTACCTCGGCGCGCGCGGCGCGTGCTCCCCGTGGTCTCGGACGGGAAGCACGCGCCCGGATCGACGATCAGCGCGTGGCCGGCGCGCCTGCGCGCGCCTTCTTGCCGCCGGCGCTCGCAAGCGTCGACGCCTTCACCCACGCGCGCACGTCGCGCAGGTGCTCGTCTTCCTGCGCCAGCGCGACCGCGAACTTCTCCGCGAGCTCGTCCTGGCCGAGCGAGCGCGCGAGCTCGATCAGCATCGTCCATCCGTCGTTGTCGGCGAGCTCCGCGAGGAGGATCGCCTCGAGCGACTGGTGCACGTCGGTGCGCGCGTCGTGCAGCACCTGCGGCACGCCCATCGAGAGCGTGGCCTCGACGTCGGCCGCGGGCGTGACCGCGGTCGGGTCTCCGCCCATCGCCTCCATGGCCTCACGCAGCATCTCGAAGTGCTGCTGCTCCTCGCGCATGATCTGCGTGAGGCGCTCGAGCGACGGACCTCCGTCGAACGGCGTGCCGCTCTCGACCTTGCCGATGATCGCCTGGTAGAGGCGCGTGCCGGTGCGCTCGAACGCGAGGCGCGCGCCCATCTTGTCGAGTAGCACGCTCACGCGCTCGCCCGTGAGCGCCTTCGCGGCGGTCTTCGCGACGCCCTTGGCCGTCGCGGGCGGCGGGATCGATCCGATCGGCTCCGCGTCGCGCATGTACGCCGCGCGCACCGTCGCGATGCCCGTCTCGTCGCCCGACATCGAGGGCTGCGTCTGCGCCGCGCCCTCGATCAGCTCCTTCGCGTGGATCGGAGAGAGCGCGATGCCGGTGCGATTGACGTGCTTCTCGACGAGCTTGCTCTTGATCGTCTCCTTCGGGCTCTTCATCGGCGTGCCTCCTGCTGCGCGGCTCGCGCCTTCTTTCCGTCCGTCGCGGCCGGCTTCGTCGCGAGCTCGCCCGAGGGCGACCACTTCCATCCCGCCGCGACGATCTCCGACGGCGATCCCTGCGCGTTCAAGCGCTGTCGATGGGCGAGCGACGCCTCGCTCTCCTCGCTCGGCTCGACGATCTCCGTCCCGTTCGCGCGCAGATGCACCTCGTTCGCCAGCACCTGGCGCACGTAGTCGCGCTGGCTCTCGAACGTGATCGGCATCGGCAGCGACTTCGGGATGATCGACTGCACGTCGCGCTTCTCGGTCTGCTCGAACAGGTGCACGACGTGATGGAGGTGTCCGAGCTCGTAGGAGAGGAATCGCTCCCAGATGTCCTTGACCCGCGGGTTCCCCTCGGCGTTGTAACAACACCAGTAGTTCCAGACCTCCGTGAGCTCGTGGAGGAGCCACTTCTCCAGCCACGTCTCGTACGGGTCGGACAGACACTCGTACTGCGTGACGTGCTGCTCCTCGATCGCCGCGATCTCCGCGTAGAGCTGGCGCGCGAGCGGGTCGGCGAACGTCGGTCCGACCGTCATGTAATAGTCGTGCGTCTGGTGCTCCGCGGCCATGATCGTGGTCGCGTGGATCTTCGTGAGCACGTCCGCGCGCTCGCGATCGTACGGCATGCGCAGATCGTCCTCGGGCGCGCGGTGCTCCACCGACGTCGGGCGTCCGGGCAGCACGTCCGTGTAGCACTGGAGCAGCGAATTCGCGTCCTTGCCCTGGAGACGATCGTAGAGCGCCGAATATCGATAGAGATGATCGAAGTCCTCGAGCAGGCCGAAGTGATAGACCTGCTTCATGTACGGATCGGGCTCGTTGCGAGCGACGTTCGCGGTCACCTCGATCGCGACCTGCTCGAACCCGATCGTCGTCTCCAGCGCGTTCTGATCCGGCGGGTTCAGCCAGTTGACCATCGTCTGCTGGAAGTGCTCGACGCGCCGGATGCGCGCGAGCGAGAGCTGCAGCGGCTTGTTCATCCTCGCGGCGGCGTGACCGAAGCGCAGCGCTTCGGACTCGATGCCGTTCATCAGGATCACGCGCACGCGCGTGAACGCGTCGTCATCGAGCTTCGAGTAAGGGATCCGCACGAGATCCCGCCAGTCGAACTCCTGCTTGTCGAGCGAAGTGCCTCGCTCCTTGAGCACGTCGAGCGCCATCCATTCCTCCAGTCCGGGAGCGGGCGGGTCGCAACCGACGTGCCTCGCAGACGAGCCGCGCGTGCGGCCTCGCGCTCACCGTTCGAGCACTGCCGACGCGCTTCGATACGTCACACCCGGGGCGAGTGGTCGCAGCGGGCGACGTGACGGGTCGAGGCGGGCTCACCCAATCGGGGGATCCCACCTTTTCCGCGGTCCCACTAGCATCGACCCCGGACGTCAGGACGGAATGGATCGCTCGGCTGCGACGCCCTTCGGAGAGCGCTCGGACGGCGACGATCGGTCGGCGTCCGCGGGACCTCGCGCGCTCCGCTCGCCGGAGCAGCTCGCGCACGCGACGCTCACGTGGCGCCTGACGCCGCGGCAGGCGGAGATCCTCGAGCACGTCGTGCGCGGCGCGAGCAACGCGCACATCGCGCGTGTCGTCGGATGCAGCGCGGCCAGCATCGAGGCACACGTCGGGCAGCTGCTGCGCAAGGCCTCGGCCGAGGGTCGTGGCGCGCTCGTGGCGCGGTTCTGGACGCTTCCGTCGACGACCGAGACGTCCCCCGCGGCCGCGCGAGCGCTCGAGCGCGCGACGGAGATCTGGGCGCTCACGCCGATGCAGGCGCGTGTGCTCGAGCACGTGGTCCGAGGGGCGTCGAACAAGGACGTGATGGCCGTGCTCGGGTGCGCGAAGAGCACGATCGAGGCGCACGTGACGGCGCTCTTGCGCAAGAGCGGGTGCGTGAACCGCGCGGAGCTGATCGCGCGGTTCTGGTGGGGCGCGACGCGGGGCGCTTGATGGCGTGAGGACGGCGTCCATGTACGCAAGGTCGTGCAAGGACGCCGTCACGATCCCGGGCTCCCAGCGCGCGCCGACGCCGGCGATGCGCGAGCTGCGATCGTGCTGGTCGTCAGCGATCGGCCGCGCGAGCGGCACGCGCTGCTGACGAGCGTCGAGGCGACGGGCGCGCGCGCGGCGAGCGCAGACAACGTGCACGACGCGCTCGCGCTGCTGCGCTGCATGGTGTTCGACCTCGTGATCGCCGACGAGCCGCAGGGACCGGTGATCGACGCGATCCGGACCGACGATCGCACCGCGGCGGTGCGCTGCGTGCTCGCGACGTCGAGCCCGCGAGGAGACGACGCCGAGCGCCCGGTCGCGATCGACGTGCTCGCGCTCCCGTTCGCGCCCGACGACGTCGCGCGCATCGTGCGGCGCGTCGTCGCGGACGTGACGAACGAGCTCGATCAGCGCGAGCGCGACACGAACGCGGCGAAGCCGGCGACGTAGTCGGTGAGCAGCCTGCGGATCGTCGCGTCGACGAGCGCGCCCTCCGCGTCGAAGACCTTGCCCGCGCCCGCGACGTAGAGCGACTTGCCGAAGTACGGATCCATCCCGAGCACGCGGATGATCGGCAGCCACGCGTTCTGCGAGAGCCGCGTGCCGCCCATGCCCGGCGTCGCGCCGATCACCCCGACGGGACGACCGCCGAACACGCGCTCGATGTCGGACGCGGGACGCGAGCACCAGTCGATCGCGTTCTTGAGCACGCCCGGGATCGAGCCGTTGTACTCGGGCGTGACGAGCAGCACTCCGTCGGCGCGCGCGAGTCGATCCTTCAGCTCTCGGACCGCCGCGGGGATGCCCTGCGTGCTCTCGACGTCGCCGTCGTACAGCGGCACGCCGTGGATGTCGGCGTGCTCGATGACGCATCCCTCGGGCGCGACCTCGATCGCGGCGCGCAGCAGCGCGGCGTTGAACGAGCCGCGCCGCAGCGAGCCCGAGATGCCGACGACGTTCATGCGAGCACGTCGCGGATCGAGGGGTCCTTCTCGAATTGCGCGTGCGCGTAGGGACACGTCGCGCTCACCTTCGTCTTCGTCTCGCGCGCCCACGCGACGGCGGTGTCGAGCAGGCGTCGCGCGACGCCGAGCCCACGCAGCGCGTCGTGGACCTCGGTGTGATCGATGATCACGTGATCGGGACCGGTGCGCGAGTACGTCATCTCCGCGAGACGCACTCCCTGGCGCGCGACGAAGAACGCACCGCGTCCATCCGCCTCCTCGTGCTCGATCTCGACCTTCGGCTTCGCCTCTTCCATCGCGTGCATTTTCCACAGCTCCGCGGCGAACACCAGATCGAGCCGCGTCTGGAGGCTCAGTCGTCGACCTCGATGTAGACGACGTTCCCGCCGTCGTAGGCCTGCTGATAGCGAGTCGCGCCGCACGTGTAGTAGGCGCCCGCGGCCACGCACCCCGCGGGGAGCGTCGTCATCGCCGCGCTGGTGTACGCGACCGTGCGCCGCGCCGTCCGGCGCGCGGTGCGCCGCGCCATGCCCGCGTAGCTCACGGGCGTGAGCGGCCTGCCGACGACCGCGTGGGCCGTCGAGGGAGCGATCAGCGCTCCGGTCGCCGGAAGCGCGAGCGCGCCGAGCGCGATCCCGATCGCAGCGATGCCGATCCGCGCCCGACTGGAGAGATGCTCGATGATGTCCATATCCCTTCTCCTCGTCCTTCGTCGCGTCTCGTCAACGCGTGCGCGGCGCGCCCTGACCCTGCGCCCGCCGCTCCTCGAGCACGCGCCGGAACTCGATGCGCTGCGCGCCCGGCGGCGGCTCGAACGCGAACTCCGCGTCGGACATCGCCGCGTTCGTCTGCCAGTCGTGCAGATCGACGGCGAACTGCGGCTGCGAGCGAACGTCGGTGCTCACGACGACGTAGCGCATCGGGAGCGGCGTCGCGCCCTCCTGGATCCAGAGCTGCCAGTCGCTGCCGCTGCGGCCTCGGAACGCGAGGTGGTGGCAGTTGACGCCCCCGACCTCGGCCGTGCCGACGTACGTGCCCGACGCGGCCTCGGCGCCGAGCGTGCGATACACGTCGCTCATGAGCAGGTCGGCCGCGGGCGCCTCGATGTCGAGCTCGTCGCGCGCGAAGTCGATCGCCTGATCGAGCGTGCGCGGCGCATCCGCGGTGGCGAACAGGTTCGCGCGACGGCCGTGCAGCGTGATCGAGTCGCCGTCGTAGTAGAGGGTGAGGTCGGCGAGCGCGCCGTGGCGCTCCGAGCGCAGCCGATCGGGCCGGCGCACCGACACGCGCGAGCTCGCGAGGTACTGCAGCTTCTGCCCGCTCTCGAGCACGACCTCCAGCGAGCTGTCGGCATCGACGCGGAACGAGCGCAGGCCCGCGAGGTACTGGCTCATCGCGCGCAAGTGGCGATCGGCCTCGGGATCCACGGCCGGCCGCGCGCCGCGCGCCGCGGCTTCGCCGCGCGGCCGCTGCTGCGCGTCGCCGGTCCACGCCGCCGCGGAGATCGCAGCGACCGCCGCGATCGCCCCCGCGACGATCCGCAACTTCGTTCCATTCGCTCGATCCACGCTCACCTCCTCACGGCGACCGCCGTGCGAAGGCGCGGTGCATCGCGTGCGCCACGAAGGACGTGCGCGCTCGTCGGGCGTGGCCTCGAGCCACCACGCATCGTCGCGCGTCGCGCGGCGCCTCCCGCACGTCTGGCCCATCGCTCGCACCGCACGCGTGCGTGGACCTACAGCACGCGTTCGCGCTCTCGCTCAAGATCGCGATCGCCGCGATGACGGTCGCGACGGGGCTCGCGACCAGCACCGGCGACCTCGCCTATCTCGCCCGTCGCCGCGGGCTGCTCGCGCGCTCGCTGCTCGCGACGGTGGTGATCGCACCACTGATCGCGATCGCGCTCTGTCGCGCGCTGCCCGTCGGGACGGCGGGCTCGATCGCGATCATCGCGGGAGCGCTCGCGCCCGGCATGCCGTCCGTGCCGCGCACCGGCGGCAAGCTCGGCGGCAACGCGGCGTACGGGTGCAGCTTGCTCGTCGTCACCAGCGCGCTCGGCGTGCTCACGGTCCCGCTCTGGCTCTCCGTGGTCGGGCGCGTCGTCGGCACGACGCCCGACGTGCCTCCGCTCGCGATCGCACGGACGCTCGCGCTCGGGATCCTCGTGCCGCTCGGGGTCGGCCTCGCGATCCGGCGGCTCGCTCCTTCGCTCGCGGATCGGCTCGTGAAGCCCGTCGGCGCGCTCGCGACGGCGCTGCTGCCCGGGCTCGCGCTCGTGTTGCTCCTCGTCGAGGTCCACGTGCTGCGCCAGCTCGAGTGGCCCGTGCTCGTCGCGATGGCCGCGGCGCCTGTGATCGCGCTCGCCGTGGGTCACGCGCTCGGCGGTCCGGATCCGCGCGATCGCACCGTCCTCGCGATCGCGAACGCGACGCGGTTCCCTGCGCTGGCTGCGCTGATCGCGACGACGAGCTTCCCTCGCGTCCCCGCGATGCCGGTGGTGATCGCGTACTTGCTGATCGCGCTCGCGATCGCGCTGCCGTACGAGCTCTGGCGCAAGCGCGTGCATGGCCGCGCCGAGACCGAGCGCCCGGAGCGTCTGCCCACGGGCGTGCTCGCGGGCGAGCCCGCGGCGTGAGGTCGCGAGCATCGTCCGCCGACGGCGTCGACGTGATCGCGGCGCGCGCTCTCTCGCGTCGCGTGCTCGAACGAACGATCGATGCGCGGGCGGTGGCCGAAGATCCCGAGCCGGCGAGCACGGACGGTCGCGCGCCTCGGCCTTCGCGCAGGGAGCGACGCTCATCGGCGCCGGTCTGCGTGGCGCCACGCGTCGAGCACGCGTCGCGGATCGTGCGACGCGAGGCGTTTCGTCGTCGATGGCGCGCTCTCGCGAGAGCGGCACGCGCGCTGCTCGGCCCCACGCGCACGGCCGGCTCCGATCGTGGGACCGGCTGATCGTGGAGGTGGATCGATGCGAATGCGCACGTCGGGAGTCGTCGGTCTCGCGCTGCTCGCGGCGGCGTGCGGCGGAGGCGGAGAAGAGCCGCGGAGGGCGACGACGCCCGCTCCGACCGCGCGCGCGACGGTGGGCACCGAGCGGGTCGCGTCCGCGCAGCGCCCGCCGAGCACGCCGAACATCGTCGAGGTCGACGAGTCGCGCCTGCCCACGTCGACGCCGAGCGTCTCGGTCGCGACGGGCGGTGAGATCCAGGTGGAGACGCAGCCGGGCACGGGCACGCAGGCGGAGATCGCCGAGACGACGATCGCCGCGATGGAGGCCGAGAGCGGCACCCCCGAGATCTGTCCGACCGACGTCGACTCGCTGCGCGTGCGTGCGCGCAATCTCCCGCGCGGCGTCGCGATGGTGCTCACCGCGCGCGGTGAGGACGACGTCGATCGCCTGCGCGATCGCATGCGCGAGTTCGCGCTCGCGCACTCGCGGGCGCACGCCGAGCAGTGCCCCGATCCCGCGCACGGCGAGATGGCGACACAGGCGTCGGCCCACGGGATCGCCGATCCCGCATCGCCGATCATGGCGGTGCACGAGCTGCGTCTCGTCGAGATCCCGAACGGGGTCCGCGTCGAGCTCCGCCAGGAGCAGGGCGTCGATCGCGCCGACGTGCGCGAGCTGCGCACCCGCGTGCGCGAGGACGTCGCGTCGCTCGATCAGGGCGTCTGCCCGCTCGCGTTCCAGATGACCTGACGGGAGGAGCGGCCGTGAAGACGAATCATATCTGGGTGAGCGTCGCGACCACGATCGCGCTCGGCGTCGCAGCGCCGGCGTCGGCGCAGATCGAGCAGGGCGACGTGGTGTACATCGAGGGCGCGGACGGCGGGCTCGAGCTCTATCGCCGCCTCGATCGCCCGAACGAGCCCGACGGGCGCGCGCAGTTCGTGCGGCTGCCCGCGGGCGAAGCCGAGGCGTTCATCGGGGCGGGGGGATCCGCCGAGGTGGTGCCGGTGATCGACCGCGCGGCGGTCGTGTCTCCGACGGCTACGTCGACGATGGACGTCGCGGTGCAGGCGCCCCCGGCGCAGGCCGAGGTCGCGACCACGGGCGCAGCGCCGCCGCTCGAGGTGGAGCAGCCGAGCGCGCTCGAGCGCGCGCTGGTGCGACTGCGCGTCGGTGGCACGCTGCACGGTGGCTACACGCTCGGCGACGACGCGGAAGATCCCGAGGGCTGGATGGCGGGCCTCTCTCTTCGCGTCGGTGTGCAGATCAGCGACTGGTTCGCGGTCTACTACCAGCCGTCGGGCATTCTCGCGGGCCTCGAGACGACGCCGTCGGGCGGCGACTACGACGAGGCGTTCACGCTGTGGAACGCGCTGCTCGCGGAGGCGACGCTGTTCGACTTCCTCTCGATCGGCGCGGGCCCGTCGCTGGACTTCTACTGGGGCTGCGATGCGGGCATCCAGAGCCAGGCGGCGTGCGCCGACGAGAACCCGCTGTTCGGTCTGCACGGGCGAGTCGCGGTGAACATCGGCGGTCTGTTCCTGGATCAGCGCGGCGCGTTCAACGTGTCGTTCGACTTCCACCCCACGTGGTTCGAGGACGACGTCAAGACGTACTCGATGCTCGGGGGCATCGGCGTCGAGCTCTACTGACGCGGTGACTGCGACGCTCTCTCGCGCATCCACGCGCGAGAGAGCGTCCCTGCGTCGAAGGAGGATCGAAAAGACGCGCGGACGGTCCTGTCGCTGTGGCAGGGTGCGCGCATGGTCAAGGTCTATGGATTCTCGCGCGTGAACGAGTTCGCTCACGGCAACACGCGTGACCTGCGCGTGCTGTGGGCGCTCGAGGAGATCGGGTTGCCCTACGAAGTCGTGGGGATCGATCATCCGAGGCGCGACCTCGACAGCGACGAGTACCGCGCGAAGAACGTGTTCGGGCAGATTCCCGCGATCGACGACGACGGTGTCGTCGTGACGGAGTCCGGCGCGATTCTGCTCTACCTCGCGCGCAAGAGCGGCAAGCTCGTGCCGCGCGACCTCGCCGGCGAGGCGCAGGTGCTGCGGTGGAGCTTCGCGGCGCTGAGCACGATCGAGGTTCCGCTCCTGACGTCGTGGTTCGTCGACATCAACGATGGCAAGGGCACCAAGCCGAGCGATGCGCTCAAGAGCTGGGCGCGGATGCGCCTCGAGCAGCTCGACGGCTGGCTCGCGAACCGCACGTTCATCGCCACCGACGACTTCACGGTGGCGGACATCCTGATGACTCACGTCCTGAGCGCTCGCAGCACCGATCAGGACCTGTTGAAGCCGTACCAACACGTCCGCGCGTACCAGACGCGCTGCATGGATCGCCCCGCATGGAAGCGTACGGTCGACGCATACCGCGAGCGCGTGGAAGCCGTCTGACGCGCGGCGCTCACCCGAGCGAACGCGCGCGTCGACGGGCAGCGCCCGGCCACGGTGGGCTCCGAACCGGGCCTTGCGTGCAGTCCCTGCGGACCGCGAATCGGCCTGCTTCTCGAGGGAAACGGTACGGAGGAGGAGGGATTCGAACCCCCGGTGGGCGGTGCCCACGGCGATTTCCAGTCGGCCGCGCCGGCCGCTGTTACGCGCGTGATTCCACGGCGTTGGCGTGGCGAGCCAGGCGAATGGTGGGCAAGCGGACAACGTACACTCACGCCCCAATGACTGTCGTCGCATGCTGGTTACGCCACGACGGCCCCGGCCGTACATGGGTCGTCGCAAGACACGAGGATGGGCGCGAGGCACAACGACGCGCGGGGTCGTTCTCACTGACGAGGGTCCGAAGGTGTTCGCCATCCCGGTCGTGCGTCAGGAGGTCGACGCGTTCGGGCGCGTGGTTCGCGCAGCGGTCTTCGAGCATTCGATCGGCTTCGCGTACGCCGGAAGTGCGATGATCGGAATGTCGACGGCGATCGTCGCGACAACAGTTCTCGGGTCATCTCGCCGGCCCGGCGGACGTCTTACCGACCCTCGCCGACGTGGCCGACCTGTTCGCGCGCATCGCTTGGCATTACACGCGCCGCCTCGGTGGCGCAGCCGAGGGCGCGATGATCGCAGGGCTGGTCTTCGGCGCGTGCCCACACACACGCGAGCTCGCGGTTCATCGTTTCGACTTCTCCCGAAACAGCACACCGGAGGCTCCCGAGAACGCAAATGCGCGCGCAGTCGGTCTCACGGAACCTGACCGCGTCGTCTCGCCGACTGGTGGACTGCTCCATACCGCGCGGTCGACGACGTCGTCGCGGAGCGCGGCGAAGACGTCGGTGGCGCCTTGCAAACCGTCGTTGCCGGCGCAGATGGCGCGCGCTTCTTCGGCTCTTGGCCCGATTCCGCCGTAGCACCGCGTCTGATGCTTGGGCTCGATCTCGACCGCACCATCGGCCGCGTGGGCTCATGGGCGCCTGCGATTCCGGTGATCGCGAGCGACCTGCCGCCGATACACCTGCTCGATTCGCCGAAACTCGTTTCGAGTGATCAGCCGCCAGGGTTCGACCCACGACGTCTCGGGAGCTGCACGACCTTCGCGCTCTCGACGTCCGACCGGGTCTCGCGCGGCGGCACGAGCCCGCTGACCGCATCGCGGAGCCTCGGGTCGTCGACGTGCGCGTACCGCGTCGCCATCGCGAGCGTCGAATGCCCGAGCAGCTTCGCGATTGCGTCGATGCCCGCCCCCGCGCGCCGGAGCCGCGTCGCGAAGTCGTGGCGGAGGTCGTGGAAGCGGATGTTCGCGATCCGGCCGCGTCGGCCGCGGGAACACCCATCGATCGGGCGCGCGCGGGCCGGGGAGCGCCTCGAGCGTATCGTGAAGCGGGATGCGGCGAACGCGGTTGCTCTTCGTCCGCGTGAGGGTGATGTGGCGATGGGCGAAATCGACGCTTGCGCATCGACGCTCAACGCCGGACGGAGACGCCTGCTCCGCTCTAGGCCTCGTCGCGGTCGCGAACGAAGCGCGAGAGCGCGTCGTCGAGCGACGGCATGATGAGCCCGCGCTCGCTGCCGAGCGCGGCGTAGTTGGGACGCGCCGCCGGCCACGCCAGCTCGACGCTCGAACGCGCGTCCACGGCGTCGGCGGGCAGCCCCGACAGCACCGCCGCGCGACGCGCGAGCTCGGCCCACGTCAGCGCGCCGTCGTTCGCGAGGTGCCAGATCCCCCGTTCGCGATCGATCAGGAGATCGAGCGACGCGTGCGCGAGGTCGAGCACGTACGTGGGCGAGACGACGAGATCGCTGGCCGCGCTCCAGCGCTTCCCTGCGCCGAGCGCGTCGAGCGCGCGAGCGACGAAGCTCGCGTCGTCCCACGGGCCGAAGAACGCCGCAGTGCGGATCACGAGCGCGCCGGGGTGCTCCTTGAGGACGCGCCGCTCGGCGAGCGCCTTGCTCCGGCCGTACACGTTGAGCGGCGCGGTGCGATCCGATTCGACGTACGGCGCGTCCTTGTGCCCGTCGAAGACGAGATCGCTGGAGTACGTCATCAGTCGCAGGCCGTGCGCGGCGCAGACCTGCGCCAGCAGCTCGGCGCCGCGCGTGTTGGAGCGGAAGCAGCGCTCGCGCTCGTGCTCCGCGTCGTCGACGCGCACGTAGCCCGCAGCGTTGATCACCGCCCACGGCTGCCATCGCTCGAGCGCGCGCTCGAGCGACGCACGGTCCGTGATGTCGAGATCCGGGCGGCCGATCACGCGCGACGCGATCCCACGGCGCTCGGCGACGCGACCGATCGCGCGCGCCAGCGTGCCGCTCGCGCCGCACACGAGGATCGGCCGCATCTCCGGAGGCGGCGACTCGTCGCGCGCGCTCTCGATCGCCGGGAGCGTACGATCCGGGCGCCGCCACCAGCCCGGCGCGTGCACGACCGGCTCGTCGAACGGCGCACCCGTCGCGAGGTGGCTCACGAGGCGCGCGAGCGCGGTCGGCCGCGGCGAAGGCGCGCGCAGGTCGAATGCACCGTTCTCGTAGAAGCCGGCTTCGACCGTGACGAGCTGGTTCCAGTCGTACGCGCCCAGCAGCGACCACGCGGTCACCGCGCACACGTCGACGCCCTCATCGCGCAGGCGCGAGGCAGCGGTCCACACCTCGTGAAGCCAGCGCAGCTGCTCCTCGCGCGGTCCGGCGAGCTGGGCTTCGGTCACCGCGAGCGTGCGGCCGTAGCGCGCCCACGCGTCGCGGAGCGCGGCCTCGGTGTCCACCGGCACGTCCACGCGCGCGATCACCGCGTGCACGTCTGCGTAGCGATCGGTGCCGTTGCCCCCGTGCGACCACGTCGGGTACCTCGCGAGATCCTCGTCGAGGTATCGGTCGCTCGTCAGATAGTGGTTGATGCCGATTACGTCCGGCGGACAGGCACGCTCGAGGAACCAATCGAGCTCGTCCTCGCCGATTCCCCATCCGGTCAGCTTCGGCCAGAGCGGATGCGCGCGATCGACACGTCCCATCACGAGATCGAAGGAGAGCCACCGTCGCTCGTTCTCGAACTCGGCCTGATAGGCGAGCCGCGGTGTCGCGTGGACACGCCCGAGGTCGTCGGTGTGCACGAGGCGCGCGGCCGGCGTGACGCGGCGGATTGCGCGCATCGCGCGCACGATCCCAGCGCACTGGTGGATCAGGCAGCGCGCGAACACGTGCGTGGACTGCCCGTGCGGGAACCAGTGCCCGTAGAGCCCGCTGAAGCGCGCGGTCGTCAGCGGCTCGTTCACGGGCGTGAAGTCCGTCACCCACGGATAGCGCTCGGCGACGCGCTCGGCGTACGCGGCGAGCCGCTCGGGGAACGTCGGATCGATCAGGCTCGTCCATCGCGGTCCGCTCCCGTGGTGCACGAGCCCGACGATCGGCCGCACGCCGAGCTCGCGGAGTCGCGAGAGCCGCTCGTCGGAGCGAGCCCAGTCGAGCGTGTCGGGCGACTCCGGCGCGACGTGCTCCCAGAGCACGGGATAGCGCAGCGTGCGAATGCCGAGCGCAGCGATGCGGTCGAGATCTCCCGCTCGCGCGAGATGTCCGGCGCGCTCGAGCTGATCGAAGAAGCGATCTCCGACGCGGTTCACGGTGCACTCGACACCACCCCAGAGCTCCAGCGCTGCGGCGCACGCGGTCACGTGCTTCTCCAGGCGACGGTGTCGGCGGGGGCGCGCATCATGATCGTGGCTCAGGGCGCGCGCGGGCCATCGTGCTCGGAGGCGGCGCGCTTTCCGGCGATCTGATCGAACGTGGCGAGCGCCTGTCCGACGACCTGGTCCATGTTGTAGTAGCGATACGTCGCGAGCCGTCCGACGAATCGCACGTTCGGAGTGACGTCCGCGAGCGCCTTGTATTTTCGGTAGATCTCGGCGTTCTCGGGACGCGGCACCGGATAATACGGATCGTCGTCGTCGCACGGATATTCGTAGACGATGCTCGTCTTCGCGTGCGTCTGACCGGTGAGCCATTTGAACTCGGTCACGCGCGTATAGTCGTGCTCGTTCGGGAAATTCACCACCGGACCGGCCTGGAATTGCTCGACGTCGTGGGTCTCGTGGCGGAACCGCAGCGAGCGATACGGCAATTTCCCGAACCGCAGATCGAAGAACTCGTCGATCGGCCCGGTGTAGATCATCGACGCATACCGAACGTCGGACGCGATCTCTCGATAGTCCGCGTTGAGCAGGATCTTGATGTTGCGATGATCCAGCATATTCTCGAACATCCGCGTGAATCCGTGCCGCGGCATGAACTGGTAATCGTCGGTGAAATACCGATCGTCATAGTTCGTCCGTGCCGGCACACGTGACGCGACCGCGGCGTCGAGCTCGCTCGGATCGAGGCCCCACTGTTTGCGCGTGTAGTTCCGAAAGAACACCTCGTACAGCTCGCGCCCGACCTTGCTCACGACAGCGTCCTCCGACGTGCGCACCTGCGCGATGGGCTCCGCGCGCTGCGCGAAGAACTCCGCGCTGGTGTCGGGGTCGAGACTCAATCCGTAGAGTCGATTGACCGTCGTGATGTTGATCGGAAACGGCAGCAGCAGGCCGTTCACGCACGCGAGCACGCGATGCTGGTAGGCACGCCAGGGCGTGAATCCGGACAGATAGTCGAAGATGCGCTTCGACGCGGTGTGGAAGATGTGCGGCCCGTACTGGTGGATCAGCAGACCGTGATCGTCGTAGCGATCGTACGCATTGCCGCCGATGTGCGGGCGACGGTCGCAGATCACGACCTTCTTGTTCAGCTGCGACGCGAGGCGCTCGGCGAGGACGCTGCCGGCGAACCCGGCGCCCACGATCAGGTAGTCGAACATCGCGCAGCGTCCTCTCCGATCGAGACCTGCGGCGCGTTCCGTTCGCGCACGTCGTCCAGCGCCTCGATGAGCTCCCTCATGCGGTTCCAGGTCGAGTCCCACGACGTCCGCGCCACGAACGCGTCGGCCGCGGCCCGATGTCGCGCGCGGTCCGTGGCGCGTGCCTCGTCGACGGCGTGCGCGAACGTGCTCGCGTCCGCGACGTGCACGAGCCCGCGCTCGCCGTACGGCCTGACGACGTCGCGGATCGCGGTGGACACGACGGGCAGCCCGGCTGCGAGGTACTCGAGCGTCTTCGTCGGGCTGATGAAGCGCGTCGCCTCGTTGAGCGCGAAAGGCATCAGCGCGACGTCCCACCCGGCGAGGTATGAAGGGAGCTCCTCGTACTTCTTCATGCCGAGCCAATGGAGGTTCGGGCGTCGCGGCAGCGCGTTCGGATCGACCTTCACGATCGGACCGAGGAACACGAGCTGGAGGTCGGGCCGCGCGTCCGCGAGCTGCTCGATCAGCGAGAGATCGAGGCGCTCGTCGATGACTCCGAAGTATCCGGCGCGCGGGTGCGGGATGCTCGCTTGATCCGGCGGATCGTCCTGCGGCACGCGCGCGCGCAGGTAGTGCTCGGGCTCGACGCTGCTCGGAAGAGCGTGCACCCGCGGGTGATGGCGCCGCTTCGACTCGTAGAGGCTGTGACCTCCGGTGAAGACGATGTGCGCGCGCTCGAAGAGCGCCCGCTCGAGCTCGCGCAATCGCGGCGGCGCGCCTGCGAACGCGGAGAGCTCGTCCATGCAGTCATAGACGACGCGACGTGCGTGGAGTCCGTCGGCGAGCTCGAGCGCCATCGGCGTGTAGAACCAGAGCACCTCCGGGCGCAGCGCGTGCGCGTCGGCGAGCTCGTCCAGCAGCGCGCGCTGGGCGGCGAGCACGCCTGCGCCCGATGCGTGCGGCGGCAGGTGCGGCACGCAGACGTGCAGCCCGTCCTCGACCCGCTCGACGTGCAACCGCGGCTCGCCCGGTGCGTCGAAGACCGGCTCTTCGAAGAAGAACACCCGCCTGATGCGCGCGAAGCGCGCCATCAAATGGTTGGGGCGCTGGTACACGAACCCCCACCGCAGGTGCGAGAAGCACAGGAGATCTCCGGACGCGTGCGGCTCGTCGCGGCCTGCACGCACGTTGCGGGTTCGCTGCATGGCGACGCGTCGTTGCAACGGGTGGTCCGTGCGTGCGCGCTGGGGGCGAAAATGCCTCGGGCCTGGGTTGCGCTGCCCGCCGGCGAGGATCTCGCGTCGAGCGCGGTCCGAGACGTGACGCCGCGCGTTGCCGAGTCTGCGGGGCGCAGCGTCGTGCGCGCGGTCGTGCCGACACGCGCACGCACCGCAGCCGTGCCTTCCGCGGGCGCGAAAGCGACTCAGCGCGGCGGCGGAGGAACCAGCGCGCGGGCACCGGGCTCCGCGGCGATCGCGCTCGCAGCGTCTGCGCCGTGCCCGGCGCGTGCGAGCGCGACGATCGCGCCGCCGAACCCGCCGCCCGTGAGTCGCGCGCCGATCACTTCGGGGTGCGCCTTCGCGCGCTCGACGAGACGATCGACCCGAGGCACCGAGACCTCGAAGTCGTCGCGCATCGATTCGTGCGAGGCGTCGAAGAGCGCGCCGAGCGTGTGCACGTCGTCGCGCCGCATCGCGTCCACGGCGCGCAGCACCCGCGCGTTCTCGGTCACGACGTGCCGCGCGCGGCGATCGAGCGGCGGACGCAGCGACGCGATGCGCGCGAGATCGTCCTCGCCGACGTCACGCAGCGCGCGCACGCCGAGCCGACGCGCGGCCTCCTCGCACTGCGCGCGACGTTCACGATATCCGCCCTGCACGTGATCATGCGCGACCCCCGAGTCGACGACGACCAGCTCGACGGCTCGCGGGATCACGATGCGCTCGGACCCGAGCGAGCGCGTGTCGACGAAGAGCGCCGAGCCGATCTCGCCGAGCGAGCACGCCAATGGATCGAGGATGCCGACGGGCGCACCGACGATCTCGTTCTCGCCGCGCTGCGCGAGCCTCGCGAGCTCGACGTCGTCGAGCTCCAGCTCGAACGTCGCGCGCAGCGCCCGCATCATCGCGACCTCGAGCGCCGCGCTCGACGAGAGCCCGCTCCCGACCGGCACGTCCGACGCGACGACGACATCGAACCCGCGAAGGACGCGCCCGCTCTTCGCGAGTGAGTGCGTCACGCCCTGCAGGTAGTCGATCCAGCGCCCGACGCGCGCCTCGCGTCCGAGCTCGTAGCCGTCGTCGCCCCCGAGGGTCTCGCTGTGCGCGCGCACGTGTGACCCGTCGCGTCGCGAGACCGCGATGAACGTGCGCTGCGGGATCACCGTCGGCAGCACGAATCCGTCGTTGTAGTCGGTGTGCTCTCCGATGAGGTTCACGCGTCCGGGCGCGCTCACGACGACGTCGGGCGCTCGCCCGAGCACGCCCTCTGCGCGCGCCGCAAACGCGGCCTCCCCCCGCTCGGTGTCACGCAAGACGAACCTCGATCGCGCGCAGCTCCGCGGCCTTCTCCTCCGGGAACGTGTCCGCGGTGAACACGCCGGCGCCGATCTCGCTGCCGGCGAGGTACTTGAGACGTCCCGGGAGGCGTAGCGCCGGATAGATCTCCGCGTGCAAGTGGGCCTCCGGATGCAGCGCGCCATCGCTCGGCGCCTGATGGAACACGAGCATGTAAGGCATCGGCGCGCTCCACAGCCCGTCGAGCTTGAGCAGCACCGTCTTGAGCGCGCGCGCGAGGTCGCGACGCTCCGCGCGCTCGAGATCGTCGAAGCGCGGAGCCGGGCGGCGCGGGGCGACCCACACCTCGTACGCCCAACGCGCGCACGCCGGCACGAACGCGACTGCGCCCTCGCCGTCGTAGAGCACGCGCCGGCCATCGACGAGCTCCCGCTCGATCATGCGCTCGAGCAGCCCGCGCCCGCGCTCGTGGAGATACGCGCGCTGCTGCTCGAGCTCGCGCGCTGCGCTCGGCGGCACGAACGGGTACGCGTAGATCTGTCCGTGAGGGTGGTGCAGCGTGACGCCGACCTCGACCCCGCGGTTCTCGAACGGGAAGACGTACGCGACGTCGTCGCGCGCGCCGAGCTCTGCGGTGCGATCGGCCCAGACATCGATCAGCATCTCGATGCGCGGGAGCGGCAGCGCGCCCAACGAGCCCGTCGCCTCCTGCTGATACACGACGACCTCGCACGCGCCGCGGCCCGGTGCGGTCTCGACGATCAGCTCGGGGCGTTCGTGAGAGCCGCCGAACAGCGTGGGGAAGCGATTCTCGAACACCGCGATCTCCCAGGTGCCGCGCGGCACCTCGGTCGGCGCGTCGGGGTCGACCGTCGGCGCGAGCGGATCCCACTCGGGCGGCGGCAGGAACGTGCGGTGCTGTCGATGGCCGGCGTACGCGACCCACTCGCCGCGGAGCGGATGCCATCGCAGGTGGGGGCTCGGCGTCGGCGCAGCGCCGGGCGGAACGGGGACGTCGCCCTCGATCGTCACCGGCGCGTGCGCATAGAGGTGCATCGCACGGCCGTCGGGCTTCGAGACCGACCGCTTGTGCATCACGCGCGTCACCGCGGCGCCTCGTGGCGCTCGGTCATCGCGCCGCCCGGCGCAGGCGGCATGTCGCCGTCGCCGCGCATGATCTCCGCGAGTCGCTCGATCGGGATCTTCGGAGTGCGATCCATGAACAAGAGGCCGTTTGCCTCTTGATAGGTGTCGGTGAGCTGCGTGTAGCAGAACCCTGCGAGCACCGGGAGCGCGAGGACGACACGCATGAGCGCGGCATATCGACGCTCGAAGTCCTCGGGCCCGTCCGCGCACGAATAGCCCCACAGCTTCGGATCGCGATTCAGCGCGATCCCGCCGAATTCGCTGAGCACGATCGGATGCTCGGCGCGGGGCGTCGCGCCGAGCACGAGCGCGCGCCCACCCGGCCGCTCGCGCTTGAAGAGCACAGGAATGCGCTCGTGCTCGCGATAACGTTCGGCGATTCGCTCCGGGCGAGCATCGTAGTCGTGGATCCCGATCACGTCGGTCGCGACGGCCTCCCAGCCGTCGTTGCCGACCACCGGGCGCGTCGGATCGATCGTCTTCGTCAGATGATAGAGCGCTTCCACGGCGTGCCGCTCGGCCGGGCTGTCGGGGAGGTTCGGCACGCCCCATGACTCGTTGAACGGAACCCACGCGACGATGCACGGGTGCGCGACGTCGCGCGCGAGCACCTCAAGCCACTGCTTCGTGAGCCGCTCGACCGACCGACGCGTGAATCGATACGCGCTCGGCATTTCTTCCCACACCAGCAGACCGAGTCGGTCGCACCAGTAGAGATAGCGCGGGTCTTCGATCTTCTGGTGCTTGCGTGCGCCGTTGAACCCGAGCGCTTTCGTGAGCTCCACGTCGCGCCGCAGCGCGGCGTCGTCGGGCGCAGTGAGACCCGTCTCGGGCCAATAGCCCTGGTCGAGAACCATCCGGAGTCGGTACGGTCGCCCGTTCAACAGGAAACGATCTCCCTCGATCTGGAACGAGCGCAGAGCGGTGTAGCTCGTGACGCGATCGACCACCGCGCCGTCGTCGTCGTCGATCAGCGTCACGTGGACGTCGAGCAGCCGGGGCGCCTCGGGGCTCCACAAGAGCTCGTTGCGGAAGTCGTCGATGCCGGGGTCGGAGAGGCTGATGCGCCGATGTACCTCGCCCGCCGCGACGGAGTAGACGTCGTCGGCGAGCACGAGGTCGCCCGAGCGGATCAGGACCGCGAGCCGCAGCGGACGCGGGATCCTCGAGAGCACGTGCGCCTCGACCGCGACCTCCCAGCGCTCGAGGTTCGTCTTGAACCGAAGCGCGGTGACGCGCGTCTCCGGCACGCGCTCCATCCAGACCGTCTGCCAGATTCCGGTGGTTCGCGGATACCAGATCGAGTGCGGCTCGAGCTTCCAGTCCTGCTTTCCACGCGGCTTGCACAGCTCCGAGGCATCGTCCTCCGCGCGCAGGACGATCTCTGCCTCTTCGCCGCTGCTGACGTGCTCCGTGATGTCGGCGGAGAAGGGCGTGTATCCACCTTCGTGCCGGATCGTGAGCGAGCCGTTGACCCACAGGCTCGCGCGATAGTCGACTGCGCCGAAGTGCAGGATCAGGCGCTGTCCGTGCGCGAGCTCGGGGATGTGCACGAGGCGCCGGTACCAGAGCACGTCGTAGAGACCCGTGTCGCCGATTCCGCTCTTCGTCGTCTCCGGCGAGAACGGCACGACGATGCGCCGGTCGAACTGCACCTCCGACGAGGTGCGATGGCGCCCCTCCGCGTCGATCGCGAGCTCCCATTCTCCGTCGAGTGAGGTCCAGTCCGCGCGGCGCAGGAGAGGGCGCGGATAGCCACGCTCCGCGACCTCCGCCAGCGCGTCGGCCGGCGGCGCACTCCGTCGATGAACGATCCTGTCCAGGTGGCGCTCGGCCATGACGTCCCTCCGGCGCGCGGGGGCTCGGTGCGGTTGCAACCCCCGGTCCGCGAATCTCCGCCGCGCTTGTCGAGGTGCGCGCGGTGATGGCGCGATCCGCGCGCACGGACACGCGAGCGTCCGAGGCGCACGATCTCGCTACGCACGGGTGCGTTCTCACGAGCACGCGTGATTGGCTGCTCTGCGCAGCCCCGTCGTCCGGCGCCGCGCGTACAGCTCGAGAGCGGCCGGAATCTGCTGCTCGGGCCACGATGGCGCGTGACCGCGCTGTCCGATGGCACGCCGTGAGCGAGGCGGGGCTCCATGCAGCGTGTGCGGGGTGTGGTGCGCCGAGGTCGACTCCTCGTCGACGAGCCGACTGACCTCCCGGAGAAGTCGGACGTGACGCTCGAGCTCGTCGAATACCAGTCGTCCTCCTGGGCGGCCGGCGATGCCGCGAGCGACGAGCTGGAGGCATCGCGTTGTTGCGCGGGTGTGCTCCCGATGCGTCATCTCGCGCGCCTTCGTCGGAGGGGTCGGTGACGTCGCGCGTCGTCGCGCTCGTGAGATGGCGGCGCCTCGATGCCTGTCCCGAGCGCGATTGACGCCCGCTGCGCTCCCGTGTCGTCGTCGAGCATCGCACGTGCGTCGTCGAGCAGCGTCGCAGCTCGAGCGAGCGTGGCGCGCGTCGTCTCGCCGGGCCACGTGCACGAGGGTAGACCCTGAGCCGCGGGTCTCGTCGACGCCCCGGCAGGTCCCCGGTCTGACGAGCGTACCGGTCGGCGGGAGCGACACCGGTCCGTCTCGATCGCGCGCGTGTGCGCGATGGGATCGAGCAGCTCCGGCATACCGCTCGCCCGGCGCGCCACTTCGCCCCACCGATCGCGAGGCGATCGCGCGCATCGTGCGCGCCGAGCTCGCTTCATCGGAGCGCGCGAGCAGCGATTCAGGGCGCCGCCGGCAGCTCGCCCAGGATCTCTTCCGCCGTCTCGAGGTGCACCACGACGTCCGCTCGGAGCCCCATCAGCAGCGTCCGGAGCTCGCCCGTCGCTCCGGGGATGAGCCGCGTGTCGATGAGCATCAGAGCATCGGTGTGCATCGTGACCTGCGATTGCATGTACGCACGATCGAAGGCCGCTCCATCGAGCGGCATCAGCATGGTCCGGACGGTCGCCGCCTCCATCTCGACCATCATGCTCACCGGGTTGGGCGCCGGCGTGACGGACTCCGACTCGAGCCACGCGTCGAGCATCTCTTGAGCCGCGGTGTGCTCTTCGATCATCAGGTCGGCGTACTGCTGCACGTCCCTCGCATCGGCGCGCGTCTCCGCGAGCATCGCCGCAGCGATCTCTCCCGCGTTGATCGCGCTGACGACCGCGGCGCTCTGCGGCTCGCTCAGCGCTCCGCCGCCGTCGTTCGCGGCATCGCCCGCCCCGCCGTCGGCGCGCGAAGCGTCGGTCGCGCCGGCGTCGGTGCCGCCCGCATCGGCGATCGCCGCATCGAGCCGAGTGCTGGCGTCGCCCAGTTCGGAGTCGCCGTCGTCGTCTCCGCAGGCGGTCAGCACTGCCGCTGCCGCGATCATCGCGAGCCAACGTGTCGTCGAAGCTCTCGTCATCGCACGCTCCTTCTATGCGCCACGAACTAGGCGCGAGCGCACGACGCGAAGAGCCGCCGGTCGGCGGCGCGTGGTCACGGACTTCTCCGCACGGACGCGCCCGCGAGAGTGCATGGCGCGCGAATCCACAGGCCTGGGCGCTGCGGCGTCGCCGCTCCAGAGCGGTCCCCCATACAGCCCCACTGGGCCATCGCATGGTCCCTGACAGGGCGCGCGGCAGCGGATAGGGGCTGACCCGCGGCGCCAGTCGAGGTCGACGTCGACTCGAGCGCTGGATTGGCCGCTCTTTCCGGAGGTCGCATACGGCGCGCGTCCCACCCAGCTGTTGTCCCGACCGGTCGCTGCGCCGGCGCGGCCAGCGCGGGTACGCGTTGGCATCGGCGTCGTTCGCGCCGAATACGGCACGCACGTTGCGGCATCCGCACCAGAGGTTGCTATGCACGAGAGAGCTACGATGTTCTGGGCGCTTGCGATCCTGACGCTCGCATTGCACGTCGTGGCTTGGGTGGCGAGCCGACCTCGGTGCGCAATGAGAGATGCGTGCCTCGAATCGTGGGGACGCGACGATGACTGAGGCGCCTGCGGACGCGTCTGCCCCCGAGGATTCCCGGCATCAATCCGCCGCCACGTCCGACCGCAGGTGCTCGCGCTCGCGCCTCGACGAGGTCCTCTACCGTGCTCGTCGTCGTCTTCGTCGTCCTCCTGACTGTCCGTACGCGCCTCGTCGTCGCCCGCAGGCGCATTCGCGACGCGCGCAGCCCGACGCGTCGTGATCGCCTTGGAGCGTCGCGTCCCCGCCGCCGCGAGCTCGGCGCGTTCGCGGACCTTCTCGGTGAGCACCGCACGATTCCGTCGCTCTCTTCGACCTACTCCCAGGAATCCGAGCGGCCGCGCGTCGGCGATCATCTTCGCGCGTACTCCGTCGATTCCCTCGATCGACTCGAGCCTCGGGAGTTGCGCAGTCCAGGTGCCGCTTGTCGTTCGCCATGGCCGACTGCGTAAATACAAACCGTGCGTGGTCGCGGGCGAGCGGCAGGTGTCGTTCAGGCGAGCCCGTCGCGGTGGAGCGCCCATCGCGCATGCCTCGGTTCGGTCGCGAACGGCACCGCATCAGAGTCGCTGACGAGCTCATTGCGGCGCGTGCCGCCATCGCGCGAACAGGTCGCGGACGCGATCGACGATCGCGAGCGGAAGGCCTGCGAGGACGTTGCCAGGCGGGCGCCGCGGGATGCGCGGATGCGCGCGATTCGGAGCAGTCTTCTTCGCCGCCGCCCACAGTTTGCCGACGCGCTGCAGCTCGCGCGTGCTCAGCGCGCTCGCGAGGAACGGCAACAGCCGGTTCTCTTCATCGGCGACGTCCTTGCGCAAGAGGCCGAAGAGCTCGATGGCGCGACGCTCGAACTCAGGCTCACCCGGGTGCGCGCTCTCCATCTCGACAAAGAGCTCGTTGATGCGCTGGTGCTCGGACTCGATCTCGGCGGTGATGAGCTCGCCCGGGCCTCCGAGCCCGCGAGCCGTCGGGAAGAGCACCTCCTCTTCCGCGAAGGCGTGCGTCGTGACGAGCTTCACGATGTGGCGGAACGTGTCCGGGCGACGCGCGGCCGGCGCGCGTTCGTAGCGCTCGATCAGCAGCTCTAGCTCGTCGTGGTCGTGCTGCTGCCGGTGGATGATCGTCTGCTGCATGGTTCTCCTCGTGTCGCGTCGCCGCGAACGCGGTGCGCTGTGCGACGTGCGTGCCCGTACACGATCTCCTCGCGCATTCAGAGCGGAGGGTCGCAAACGAAGCGATGGCTCGAGATGTCTGGCGGTCGCGAGGCCCTGCGCCGCCGGGTCGCGAGCGCACGCGGCGTAACGTCCGCATCAAGGATGGTGGTCGTGGTCGCGGACCCCATCGTACCGGTCGCTTCGATCGCTCGTGACGAACGACGATGGGGCGCCCATCGAGCTGCCGCCCGGTGGGATGCGCGCGTCGACGCCATTCGTTCGCTCGCCGACTCGCTCGCATATGACGTTCACGACGCCACGGACGCACGACGGCGCGCGCTGCAGGTCGCCGTCGCGCAGGCGATCACCCTCGGTGTCGAAGCTCGCGAGCGTGCGCGCGGCAGCGGACGTGACGCGCCCGAGCTCGCGCATCCGCGCGTCGAGCTGCTGGATCGCCTTCTGTGACGCCCTCTGGAGTCAGGGGAACCCCGACGAGGTGCGGGAGCGGCTGACTGGCACGGGTGCCGCGCGCATGCTCACGTCTTCGCATGAAGCGTCGCACGCTCGCACGCCGCATCGCGGCGCGTCGTCGCCTCGTCGAGATGGCGTTCGACTACGCCCCGTTCTTCGATCGCGCGCGCCTCGAGCGCGTGCTGCGCGAGCGCGCGCCAGGGCTCGTGCTGCTCGTTGGTGAGCGCGAGATGCGCGCGGTGCTCGAGCTCGCGTCG
Source organism: Sandaracinus amylolyticus (assembly GCF_000737325.1). Classification (NCBI taxonomy): domain Bacteria; kingdom Pseudomonadati; phylum Myxococcota; order Polyangiales; family Sandaracinaceae; genus Sandaracinus; species Sandaracinus amylolyticus. The sequence goes on along the minus strand of NZ_CP011125.1, from coordinate 1,185,351 downwards.
CGACCGCTGCGAGGCGGCCTCCTGGGCCGGGCTGCGAACGGCTGATTGAACAGCCGGCGTCGGTTCAGCGCTCGAGCTCGATCGCTGCGACGAGGGCCTCGACGCGGTCCAACGCCTCCCCGAACGTCGCCGGGGCCGGCTCCAAACCCCACGCATCGGCGTGGACCGTCTCGAGCTGTCGCGATCGTGCGGTGTCGTCCATGCGGCCCCGCAACGTTGCGAGCTCGCGCTTCGCTCCCGTGACGTCGCGAGCTTCCACGAGCGCGGTGATCACGATGAGCCGCCGCAGGAAGTCCCAGCGCTCCACGGCTCGCGATGCTAGCTGGCGACGCGCGCGCGCGCAGCCTGTTCGCCGACGCGGACGCGGCGCGAGCGGACTACGGCTGGGGGCGCATCTCCTCGTGCTCGGTGACGAACGCGCCGGGCCAGCGGTCCGCGAACTGCTGCGCGGCCTGCCGCGTGCGCCAACGATCGCCCGCAGTTGCGTACGAGGTCCATTCCGAGAAGCACTCGCCCCATCGGCACAGCCACTGCCGCATGCCGTGCGTCACGCGCTCGACCATCCAGTAACTTCCCATCGCCGGCTCGTTCTAGGGTGTGCAGAACGAGCGTCATGCCGCTCAAACGGAGCGCGACAGCGCGGCGCGCGCTGCGGAGAACCTCCCCACCGTTCGGGCTGCGAGTCTGATCATCGTTCCAGGCCGTCAGCGCGCCGCCTCCGACGCCGGCGCGAGCGGCAGCTCGATCGTGAACGTCGTCCCGCGCGCGGCGTCGCTCTCGACGAGGGCGCGCCCGCCGTGCGCCTGCGCGCAGGCGCGCACCAGCGCGAGGCCCAGTCCCCACCCGCGACCTTCCCCCTGCTGCACGAACGGCTCGAAGATGCGCGCGCGCTGAGCCGGATCGAGCGGCTCTCCGGCGTTGTGGACCGAGAGCCGCGCGAGCCCCCCCTCGGTCGCGGTGCGAATCGTGACCGGCTCCGCGGGCTCGCCGTACTTCAGCGCGTTCACGACGAGGTTCCCGAGCGCGCGCTCGAGCTCGTGACGATCCCACAGCCCGCGCACGTGATCGACGTGGACCGTGATCCGCGCCGCGACCGACGCCGGGAGCTCGGCGACCACCGCCTGCACGACCTCGAGCAGATCGGCCGGTGCGCGTCGCACCGGCAGCGAACCGCCCGCCTGCATGCGGCTCACGTCGAGCAGGTCGCGCAGCATGCGATCCGCGCGGTCGACGTTGCGGACGATGCGGGTCGTGAGGTCCGCGCGCCGACCCTCGTCCCCCTCGAGCAGCTTCGCGAGCAGCTGGGCGCTCATCTTCGCGCTCGAGAGCGGGGTTCGCAGGTCGTGGACGAGCAAGGACACGAACCGCTCGCGCGTCGCGCGCTCTGCGCGGAGCGCGTCGACCGACGCGCGCAGCTCGTGCTGCAGGTGCGCGGTCTCGAGGTGGACGAGCAGTCGCTCTGCGAGCATCTCGAGCCGTCGGATCTCGCGACTGCCGAACACCTGCGGGCGCGCCATGCCGACGTAGAGCACGCCCAGCAGCTTCGCCCGCGCCGGCAGCCGAACACCGAGCATCGCGTGGATGCCGCTCGCTCGGAGCGCCGGGCTGGCGTCGAGCGCGCTCGACGCGATGTCCTCCACGCCCGTCGTGGGCGCGTCAGCACGCGCGACCTCGGCGGCGAACGTCTTGGACGTGATGTCGACGACCTCGCGCCCGAGCGCCTCGCGCGCGCGACCCGCCGCGGCGACCTCGACGAGCTGCGAGCTGGCTGCGTCGTAGAGCAGGATCGCGCTCGCGTCGCAGCCCATCTCGTCCATGACCACCGCGAGCAGGCGCTCGCCCAGCGCCTCGATCGACTCGGCACCCGCGGAGGCCGCACGCGCCTCTCGCTCGAGACGACGCGCCGCGCGTTTGTCACGCTGCTCGTCGTCTCGCATGTGCGCCTCGAACGTGGCGCCCACCCACGCGACGCTCTTCTCCAACCCGCCGAGCACACGATCGAGCTGTGCGGTCTTCGGGCGTCGAGCGGGAGGCAGCTCGGCCCACGCTTGCGTGACCCCGCGCGTCAGCGCGGCGAGCTCTTCGATGATCTCGGCGAGCGGATGCCCTCCGCGCACGCGGCTCCCGAGGTGCTCGCCGAGCAGGGCCAGCACCGCCGGCTCGTGCTCCACGTCTTTCGCCGCGAGGATCGCATCCAGGAGCGCAGGCACGACGTCCCGCGTATCCGGCGAGCTCAGGCCGCGTGCCGCGGAGAGCTCCCGCGCGCGGTCGAGCCAGCGCTGCAAGTCCACGTCATCGCGCGACGCGTCCACGGATCTCATCACGCGCTCGAAACTGCACCGGCCATTCCGGAGTCACGAACCGAAGCGCTCTCGGCATCGGGGTCGCCCCGCCACGTCGCGCGATCCGCAGCAGGTGGTGCTCGCGCGCGAGGCCTGACCGAGCGCGGAGCCGACGGTCGGGGCCTATGTGCGTGGGATGGGTCTGCCGACCGTGGGTTCCCCGCTCATCTGGGCCCTCTTCGTCGCGTTCATCGTCGCGATGCTCGTGCTCGACCTCGGCGTGTTCAGCAAGAAGGCGCACGCGATCACGATTCGGGAGGCGGCGATCTGGAGCGGCGTATGGGTCGCGCTCGCGCTCGGATTCTGCGCGTTCGTGTTCCTGCATTGGGGAAGCGAGCTCGGGCAGGCCTTCCTCACCGGATACGTGCTCGAGAAGGCGCTCTCGGTCGACAACCTCTTCGTCTTCTACGCCATCTTCACCGCATTCGCGGTCCCTCCCGTCCACCAGCACCGGCTGCTCACGTGGGGGATCCTCGGCGCGCTCGTGATGCGCGCGGCCATGATCTTCGGCGGCACCTGGCTCCTCGCGCACGTCGGGTGGGTCGTCTACGTGTTCGGTGTCGTGCTGGTGCTCAGCGGCGCGCGGATGCTCTCGCGCCCCAACAAGGAGCCGCATCCCGAGCGGAGCCGCGCGTATCGCCTCGTGCGCCGGATCATCCCGACGACGCGCGCCGACCACGGCCAGAAGCTCTTCGCGATCGAAGACGGCGTGCGGAAGGCGACACCGTTCTTCCTCGTGCTCCTGATGATCGAGGCAACCGACGTCGTCTTCGCGGTCGATTCGATCCTCGCGGTGTTCGCGGTGTCCGACGATCCGTTCATCGTCTTCACGTCGAACATCTTCGCGATCATGGGAATGCGCTCGCTCTATTTCGTCCTCGCGGGCATGGCGGAGCGATTCCACTACCTCCAGCCGGGGCTCGCGCTCGTGTTGGTGTTCGTCGGCGTGAAGATGGTCGTGACGGACCTGGTGCACATCCCGGTGCTCGCGTCGCTCGCGGTGATCACGGTGCTGCTCGCGGGCTCGATCATCGCGTCGATGGTGCGGACTCGCAGGGCACGCCACACGACGGAAGCGCGCCCGGGCGCCGGCACGCCGAGCGCGGCGTGAGCGCCACGCGGCGTGAACGCGCCCGCGTCGCTCGGGCGATCCGCGCGCTCACGACGTCCCGACGGGGTCGCGCGGCGGAGCGACGTCGACCTGGCGCGCTGCGGTGGACGCATGACGGGTCGTCGGTGTGCCGAGGAGCGCGAGCACGCGCGCCGTCATCTCGCGTGCGGCGTGCGCGTGATCGACGTCGATCACGCCCGCTCCCGCGGCGCGCGCGCCCGGCGCGTCGGCGAGATCCGATAGCCGAACGAGCACGGTCCCGTCGGGGGTGAGCAAGCGTGCCGACTCGAGCACCGCTTCGGCTTCCGCGCTCGCCACCGTGACGACCACGACCGATGCCGCGGGTACCCCGGCGCGTTCGAGGATCTCGCGCTTCGACGCGTCGCCGTGCACCGCGTGGATTCCCTCGCGCTGGAGCGCGCGGACGACGCGCTGGTCGAGGTCGATCACGGTCGGTTCGACGCCGCGCTCGCGCAGCATCCGAGTCACGGCGACGCCGACCGCGCCTTGTCCCGCGATCACGGCGCGGCGGTCCGCATGCTCACCACTGCCGCCCAGCCGCCCTCCTGCGAACACGCGGAACGCGATGGGGCACAGCGTGATCGAGATCAGCGATGTCGCCACGACGACCTGCGTCGCCTCGCGCGGCACGACACCGAGGTCGTTCGCGAGCGCGATGAGCACGAACGAGAACTCACCGATCTGCGCGAGAGCGAGCGCGATCACGAGCGCGGTGCGGTGCGGCGCACGGAGGACGCGCACGACGGCGTATGCCGTGAGCGGCTTCGCGACGAGCACGATCGCAGCCACCGCGAGGGTCAGCGGCAGGTTGGCGAGCACTGCGGAGGGCTCGAAGAGCATGCCGACCGACACGAAGAAGAGGACGGCGAAGGCGTCGCGCATCGGAAGCGCTTCCGAGGCCGCGCGCGCGCTCGCCTCGGACTGCCCGACCACCATTCCCGCGAGGAACGCACCGAGCGCGAACGACGCGCCGAACACGAGTGACGATCCCACGGCGATCCCCAGCGCGAGCACGAGCACGCTCAGCGTGAAGAGCTCGCGCGACCGCATCCGCGCGACGCGCTCGAGCAGCGCGGGGATCAGACGGCGCCCCGCGAGCGCGGTGAACGCGACGAGGAGCGTGACCTTGATCGCCGCCGCGCCGAGGGCGAGCACGAGGTCCGACGCGCCTCGCGCGTCGCGCTCCGTGACGACCGGGAGCACGACGAGCACGAGCACCGTGAGCAGGTCCTCGACGAGGAGCCAACCCACCGCGATGCGTCCTGCATCGGTGTGCAACGCATCGTGGTCGGCGAGCACGCGCGTGAGGAGCACCGTGCTCGCGACCGAGATCGCGATCCCGAGCACCACACCGGCTCCGAGGCTCCACCCGCTCGCCCACGCGACTGCCGCGCCGAGCAGCGTGGCGACTGCGACCTGGATCAGCGCTCCCGGCAGCGCGACGAAACGCGCCGCGAGGAGGTCCTTCACGCCGAAGTGCAAGCCGACGCCGAACATCAGCACGACGACGCCGAGCTCCGCGAGCTGCTCCGCGATCGCGCGATCGACGACGACACCCCCAGTGAACGGGCCGACGACGACGCCGGCCACGAGGTATCCGACGATCGGCGAGAGCCCGAGCCGGCGCGCGGCGAGACCGAACACCAGCGCGGCCGTGAGCGCGCCGGCGAGCGTGATGATGAGGTCGGAGTGCGGCGGCATCGGCCTCGGTCACGGCATGCAGGAGGCGTGACGGCGTGGGTTCCCGATCCGAGCGCGTTGCCTCTCGTGAATCCAGCTATCGGTCGCGAGGCCGAGCGCGAACAGGAGCGCGAGTCCAGGGCCGCGCGCGCTCGTCACTTCGCGCTTGCGGCCACGGAGGCGTGGATGACGTCGAGAATGTCATGCGGACGCTGCAGGATCGACGCGCGCACTTCGTGCGCGTAGCGAAGCATGCGTTCCGTCCATGCGGTCGCGATGAGCACGACCGGTGTGTCGCGCAGCGAGTCGATGAACTCGACCACGCCAGGAGCTTCGATCGACGCGATGAGCGCATCGATGCGCACCGCGCCGAGTAGCGCGCGCGCTTGCTCTCCGCTCGAGGCGTCCACCACGCACGCGTGTTCCCGCATGCAGATTGCGAGCAGCTCCCGCTGGTCGTCATCGTCATCGACGACGAGCACCGTCGGCATTCCGCGCGACTCCGCGTACGGCACATGCTCACAACGCGGCCGGATCGTCGTCCGCGAGAAGGACCGTTGGCGGAGACTTTGACCCGCCGTCGCAGGGGCCTACGCGCAGATGGCCCCTGGCGGGCCGCCGCTCGAGCGATCGCGGTCGGCTCGCCGAGGGGACCAGCTCATTCCCGGCGCGTCGGGTTCCCGTCCGGGCCCGTGACCCGCGTCTCGATGCCCGCGAGCCCGTCGCGATGCCGCTCGACCCGCACGCTCGCCGCATGCCCACGAGCATCTTCGCGAGCTCCCGGGCGCAGTGCCCTTCCGATATCGAGTGAAAGGACGGGCGGGACGTGGTTCACGAAGAGCGCCAGGGTGCACGGCCGGATCACGCCGAGTACCTCGGCTGCGCCGTCGCAGCGGGAAAATGCTTCGCGCGCTGCGTCGGCGCAGCACGTTGTGGAGGCACCAGGAGGGGACCAGGTCACGCGCGTGTGCGCGCCCGCTCTTCTCCGCCAGGTCGTCCGCTGATGAGCGACGAGGAAAAGGTGCGACACGCGCTCGAGCGCGCAGCGGCCGCCCTCGCGGACGCGGAGGCCGCGCTGGACGCATGCTCGGCTGCGACTCGCGCGCAGCTCGCACCGCTCGTTCAGCGGGCGATTCTCGCCCTGGGCGACGCGAAGTGGCGGAGCGAGCACGCGAGCGCCTCGACGGCGATGCTCTACGCACACGAGGCCGAGACGGCCGCAGTCGCCGCGAGGGCGCGCGTTCGACGCGCCCGTTGAACGCACGTCTCACAGTGGCAGGTCGGCGAGGTGAGCCGCGTTCGCGCCGAGCTCGCGGGAGAACGCGCGCGCGAATTCAGCGCGATCGACGATCGCAGCCACCCACGTGCCCGTGACATCGCCGGGCATCGACGCGGCGACGGCGCTCCCGAACTGATCCGCCGGGTCCACGAGGCACACCATCTTCGCGGGGTCTGGCTCACGGGCCCACAGCGCGATCAATGCGTCGCGATGTCGCGCGTGGAAGGCGATCCGTTCGTCTTTGCTCATGGTGTCGAACCTAGGCAGTCGCGCGGCGGCTCACCACCGCTCCGACCACTGCGCGAGCACCCCGCCCCGGGACCGCGCACGTGGTTGACCACTCCGCGAGCGCGCGCTGCTCGGCCTGATCGATCAGCGTTGAGCGATCAGGCGGGACCGGCCGGCCGCGGTCGCTCGCCTTGGTGTTCCACGTCCGCGCACGATTCCGCGCTCGAGCGCGAGTGCGCGCCGAGAGGCCCTCACCGGGATCGCTGCGTGGGGTGGCGCTCGCCTGCCGGGATCCGCGCAATAGCGGGTCACGATGCCCTCGCCGGCCGAGCCTCGCGACTCACGGTCAGTCGCCAGCGTCGAGGGCACTCGTGAGCGGCGCAGCACGCCGACACGAGTACGAGCACGAGATGCACGATGCGCCGCACGCGGATCCGGTGCGACAGCAGTCGCCGTCGGACGTGCGGCCTCCTGGACACTCGCTCGAGCGACCCGAGCCGCTGCATCCGACGAGGAGCCCGAGCGCGATCGACGCGGCGACGAGACACGTACGCCGAGGTTCACAGCGCTTCGATCCATCCGTCGATCGCCCGAGGGTGCCGCTAATTAGCTGGTGCGATCGACGCCCGCGGGTCGTTGCCCACCGGGTGGGAAGTCGGTGGGCAAAACACCCGTCAGCGACCGAATTCGACCGCCAGCGACTGGCGATGCGTTCAGTCCCGTGCGGCCGCTGAATCGGCCATTTTTTCCGAGGGAAACGGTACGGAGGAGGAGGGATTCGAACCCCCGGTGGGCGGTGCCCACGGCGGTTTTCAAAACCGCTGCCTTCGACCACTCGGCCACTCCTCCGAAGGCGCGGAACCATTGCACGAAGGAGTGGGGGCTTGCCAGGAGCCGCTCTGTCGAGCGCGACGGTGCGCCGGCCACGACGCACGCGATCGTGTCTGGAGCGGCGATGCCGTCCGGGTTCGGCGCCGGAGCGCGCGGTGCGACGATCGACACCACGATTGCGACTCTCCCGATCGCCGTGGATCAGAGTCGAAGCACGATGTCTGCGCGACAGTCGGAACGTGCCTGACGCGCCCCCTGCGCTCCGCGCGATGAGCCCCGCTCGTATCGCGATCACCGCTCGTCGAAAGCGGGAGTCGGCAACTCTGCACGTCCTCGACGCGCCGTGACGGATGCACGGGCTCACCGCCAATCGAAGTGGGCGACCGCGCGCGTGACGCACCCCCTTTCCACGCGCGCGGCGCCCCTCATCCGTCGCGGCTCGACCCGCTCCCCTGCATCGCGCGGCGGGGCGCCAACCCACCCGAGCGCGGGGGTCCGCCCGGGGATGGGCGTTGCGTCACTCAATCACGAGACACTAGTGTCTTCCTGCGTCGTTGTGGGCGCCCATCGCGGGTGCTATGTGGGCGACGCTCCAAGGGACCACAGGGAGGCACAGCGATGAGCGAGGTCGTCGAGCGGATTCTTTCGAACTACGCGGGCGAGAACCCGGGCGTGATCGGCAACCTCCGCCGCCTGATGCACACGGGCACGCTCGCCGGCACCGGCAAGATGGTGATCCTGCCGGTCGATCAGGGCTTCGAGCACGGGCCGGGTCGCTCGTTCGAGCCGAACCCGCAGGGCTACGACCCCGAGTACCACGCGTACCTCGCGGTCAAGTCGGGCTGCAACGCGTACGCGGCGCCGCTCGGCTTCATCGAGGCCGTCGCCCACAAGCACGGCGGTCGCCTGCCGCTGATCCTCAAGGTCAACAACAGCGACCTGCTCGCGAAGACCGCGTCGCCGCAGTCGGCGCTCACGAGCTCGGTCGAGGACGCGCTGCGCCTCGGCTGCTCGGCGATCGGCTTCACGATCTACCCGGGCTCGGCGGGCCGCAACGAGATGTACGAGCAGATCCGCGACATGTCGCGCGAAGCGCGCAAGGCGGGCCTGCCGACGATCATGTGGTCGTACGCGCGCGGCAACATGAGCAAGGAGGGCGAGACCGGCCTCGACGTGATCGCGTACGCCGCGCACATCGCCTGCCAGCTCGGCGCGCACGTCGTGAAGGTGAAGCCGCCGACGGCGCACATCGAGGGCGACGATCGCCGCAAGTTCTACGAGAAGATCCCGAAGGACACGCTCGCGGATCGCGTGCGCCACGTCGTGAAGTCGTGCTTCGACGGCAAGCGCATCGTCATCTTCTCGGGCGGTGAGCCGAAGACGACGGCGGACCTGCTCGAGGAGATCCGTCAGCTCAACGCGGGCGGCGCCTTCGGCTCGATCATGGGGCGCAACGCGTTCCAGCGTCCGGAGGCGGAAGCGGTGAAGCTCCTCCAGGACGTGATGGCGATCTTCAAGGGTTGATTCGCCGCTCGCTGTCTCTCGAGAGAACGCCTCGCGACACACGTCGCGGGGCGTTTTCGTTTTCAATCACGCGCGACCAGCGCGAGCCCGTCGAGGCGCACTCCGGCGCGGCGCTCGGCCTCGTCGAGCAAGCGGGCGGGATCGTCGGGCTCGACCTCGAGGCGCGCCTCGAGACGGATGACGTCGCGCCCGTCGTGGAAGACGAGGTGCGCGCCGCTCGGCTCGAGCTCCGCGCTGATCGGCGTCGCGCTGGTGCGCACGATGCGCAGGACACGTTCGTCGCGGCTCACGCGCACCGTGCGATCGTCGGCGGCGGTGACGAGATGCCGTCCGTCGCTCGCCCACGACACCCGGTTCACCCAGCGGTCGTGCGCGCGGAACGACGACTCGCGCTCACCGCTCGCCACGCGGAACACGCGCACCCAGCCCTGCCCGTCCGCCGTCGCGATGCGCGCTCCGTCGGGCGAGAAGTCGATCGACGCCGCGAGGTCCTCGTGCCCCTCGAGCACGCGACCTGCGCGCCCGCTCCGCACGTCCCAGAGGCGCACCGTGTCGTCGAGCGAGCCCGACGCGAGCGTCTCTCCGTCGGGCGAGAGCGCGAGCGCGACCACCGGCTCGTCGTGCCCTCCTTCGAGCGGCGTGCCCTCGGCATCGCGCGAGCGGATCCACCGGCGGATCGCGCCGCCCTCCGGCGTGCCTGCGAGCAGCTGATCGCCCGTCGCGTCGAACGCGATGCCGAGCACGACCTGGGTGCGCGACGCGTGCGGCGCGATCACCACGCGCGCCTCGCTCGCGTCGGGCTCGAAGAGCAACACCGCGCCGCGGCTCGTCACCAGCCCGACCGCTCCGTCGGGCGCGACCGCGATGCGCGACACCAGCCCGACGTCGCCGGGCACCGCGCCGATCATCGTCGTCGCGCCGAGCCGCGAGCGCGCGACATCGATCGCGTACACCGCGCGCAGCGTCGCGCTCACGATCCTGCGCCGCGGCGCGTCGACCACGAGATCGCGCGACGCGTTCGGCAGCCGCACGAGGTCGCGACCGACGCTGGGCACGCGGCGGAACACCGTCGCGCCCTCGGTGCTGCTCGTCGTGCTGGGCAAGTACACGAGGCGCGCGCCGCCCGCGTCGATGCGCCCGCCGCTCGACGCCGGCACGTGCAGCGTGTCCACCGCGGCGCCGCTCTCGGGATCGCGCAGCGCGATGCGGTCTCCGTCCTCGACCGTCGCGACGAGCCCCGCCGCGTCCCACGTGATCGACGTCGCCCAGCCGCGCATCGGGATCTGCGCGACCTGCAGCGCGGGCGACAGCGTCGCGACCACGAGCGCGGCGTCGGTGACCTGGATCGCGAGACGATCGCCGCGCGGCGAGAACGCCGCGTGGTACGGCGGCGCGGGCACCGGGATGCGCAGCGGCTCGCCCTGCCGCGGCCACGGCCAGAGCTCGACGTCCATCACGTCGGTGCTGGTGATCGCGAGGCGATCGCCGAGCGGCGACCAGATCGCGTGCGCGTGGGTGCGCCGCGCCGTCGAGAAGCGCTCGAGCATGCGCGCGCCCTCGACGTCGAAGAGCAGCACCTCGCCCTCCGAGCACGACACCGCGATGCGCCCGCCCACGATCGACGCGCCGTTCGGCGTCGGCGTCTCCACGAGGCGCGCGCCGCGCTCGAGATCGTAGATGCCCGGCGCGCTGCCCGCGATCACCGCGATGCCGTGCTCGTCGAGCGCACGCACCCGCTCCGCGCGGAGATCGAGCCGCTGCTCGCTCCCGCTCGCCACGTCGACGAGACGCAGCCCGCTCTCGGTCGGCACCGCGATCGTCCGCCCACCGGTCGAGAGCACGCCGCGCGCGTGCGCGCCCGGCACCCGCCGCTCGAACGCGTACTGCCGGCTCGCGTCGGCCTCGAGATAGAGCGTGAACGCGCGCACCACGCGCTCTCTCGCGCGCACGTCCTCGCGCTCGCGCCCGTGCGCCGTCGGATCGCGCGCCAGCGCGCCCGCTGCATAGATCGCCGCGCCCGCGGGATCGCCGTCCGCCAGCGCGCGCTCCGCGCGCTCGAGCAGCGCCTCGGCGAGCGCCACCTCCGCCGCGAGCGCGCTCTCGACCGCGTGCTCGCGCTCGGTGATCGCCTCGTCGCGCCGCGCCTCGGCCGCGCGCCGCGCGTGCTGCTCCGAGAGGTAGCTCTGGTACACCAGCATCGACGCGGCGACGATCGAGAGCGCGATCGTGATCGTCGCGATCGTCGCCGCCCGATGTCGCTTCACGAAGCGCCGCACGAGCTCGAGCGCCGAGTACTCGTACGCGCGCACCGTGCCGCCGTCCTGGTACGCCGCGATCTCCGCCGCGAGCTCCGCCGCGCCCGGATAACGCGACGAGGGATCCTTCATCAGCGCGCGATCCGCGATCGCCGCGAGCTCGGGCGGCGCGTCCGGCTCGAGCTCGCGCACCCGCGGCACCCGCTCCTCGAGCACGCGCGAGAGCACGTCGAGCGCGCTCGACCCCGTGTACGGCGGGCGCCCGGTGAGGATCTCGAAGAGGATCGCGCCGAGCCCCCACACGTCGGTGCGCTCGTCGATCGCCGCGACGTCCCCGCGCGCCTGCTCGGGCGCCATGTACGCCGGCGTCCCGATCGCGTGCCCGTCGATCGTGCGCGCCGCGTCCGCGTCGCCCTGCACGCGCATCAGCTGCACGCGCCGCTCGATCTCCGACGCGCGCGGATCCCCCTCCCCGCGCACCTTCGCGAGCCCCCAGTCGACGACCAGCGTCTCGCCGAACTCGCCGACCATCACGTTGTCGGGCTTGAGGTCGCGGTGCACCACGCCGCGCGAGTGCGCGTACGCGATCGCCTGGCACACGTCGCGGAAGCTGCTGATCAGCTTGAGCCGCTCGTCCCGCCCGCTCGCGTCCTTCAGCACGCTCGCGAGCGAGCGCCCGCGGATGCGCTTCATCGTGTAGTAGAGCGTCCCGTCCGCGCGCCGTCCGAGCTCGTGCACCGGGACGATGCCGGGGTGCTCGAGCTGCCCGGTGACGCGCGCCTCGCGGAGGAAGCGCGCGACCGCGCCCACCGAGTGGGCCGCGCCCTCTCCGTGCCCGTGCGCGAGCAGCTCCTTCATCGCGACCTCGCGCCCGAGGTGCGCGTCGCTCACCAGCACCACGCGGCCCATCCCGCCGCGCCCGATCTCGCTCTCCCGGCGATAGCGCCCCGGGTGCTCGACCAGGAGCGGCGCGCCGCTCGCAGCGCCCGCGAGCCCCGCCTCCGCCGGCGTGATCGTCGGCGCGAGCCCGACGTCGGGCGCGACCGTCTCAGCCAGCGCGGGATCGCGATCCGACATCGATCGCGATCGACGCTATCACGGCGTCACTACCCGCCGCTCGTCCAGGGCGTCGGCGGAGGAGGAGGCGGCGGCGGCTCGACGACCACCTGCTGCTGCGGGGGCGGCGGCGGCGCGAGCGGGAAGATCGGCGGCGGGCTCGCGACCGTCGGCGGCGGCGGCGTGATCACCTGCGGCTGCTGCGCCGCCGCGAGCTGCTGGGTGCGCGGCGGCGCCGGCGCGTCGATCACCTGCGGCGCGTGCAGCGGCACGTACGCGCCCTGTGTCGTGACCGGCGGCGGATCCGACTGCCGGCTCGTCGGCGCGCGCGGCGAGCGCACCACGTCGACCTCCGACGTCAGCTCGACGCGATCCTCGTCGTCGTCGTCGCCCGCGACGAACTTCACGCGATAGCGCCCCGTCGTCGCGAACGTGTACGGCGCGATCCAGGTGCCCGCGTCGCGCCCCGGCGTCGCGTCGATGCTCGCGCCGAGGCGCTGCGTCCCGCGCCGCACCACGAAGCGCGGCCGGTCCTCCTCGTCGATGCGCTGCCCGCGCGCGAGCTGCGCCGTGAGCAGCACCGGGTCTCCGGCGAACGGCGTCTCCGGCGTCACCACCAGCGCCGCCTCGCGCGCCGGCTGCGCGAGCACCGACTCGAGCCGCGCGATCACCTCGCTCGCCGGCGCGTCGGTCCCCACCAGCGCGAGCGCGCGCCGCGCGCGATCGAGCGCGTCCTCGAGGCGCTCCTCGCGCTCCGCCTGCGCGGCCTCCGACATCAGTCGATCCGCCGCGGCGCGACGCAGCCGCGTCGCGTCGGGATCGCCGGGACGCACCGCGAGCAGCCGATCGGTCAGCGCGCGCACGTGCTCCTCGCCCGCGTCCGCCGCCGACTGCGCGTCGAGCCGCCCCGCCGCGAGCGCGACGTCCGCGCGCCGCACGAGATCCTCGGCCTCCAGCACGATCGGATCGGGCGCGGTCAGCGCGCGCACCGCCCACGCCCCGCCGCCCACCGCGAGCGCGCCCACCAGGAACGCGAGCGCGACCGTCGTGATCGTCCCGCGCGCGCCCCCCGAGCGGCGTCCCGGGATCGCCATCGCCTTGGTGCCGCCGGTCGTGCCGAACGGATCGGGCGCGCCGTCGAGCGTCGTCTGCGAGGGCACCGCGATCGGCGCGCGCTCGCGGATCATCGGCCCGCTCGGATCGCGGCGCTCGCCCGCCATCGACGACACCGACGAGCTGCCGCTCCGCGTCCGCACCACGTCGAGCCCCGCGCGCTGCGCCGCCATGCGCAGCACCTCCGCGAGCTCCGTCGCGTCGTCGTAGCGGCCCTCGGGGTTCTTCGAGAGCGCGCGCATCACCACGTCGGCGATCGCGTCGGGCACGTGCTTGCCGCGCGCCCGCGACTTGAGGTGCGGCGGCGCGTCGTGGATGTGCTTCATCAGCAGCGTCACCGGCGAGCCCGCGTCGAACGGCGTCTCCCCGCAGAGCAGCTGATAGGTCATCACCCCGAGCGAGTAGACGTCGCTCCGCGCGTCGGTGCGCTCGCCCGCCGCGCCCTCGGGCGAGATGTAGCGCGCCGTCCCGAACACCAGCCCCGACTGCGTCGCCGCCGTCGCGTCGTCCCCGCGCAGCACGCGCGCGATGCCGAAGTCGAGCACCTTCACGAAGTCGGGATCGCGTCCCTTCGTCACGAGGAACACGTTCTCGGGCTTCACGTCGCGGTGCACGATGCCCTGCCCGTGCGCCTCGCCGACTCCGTCGCAGACCTGCGTCGCGACGTGCAGCGCGCGGTGCACCGGGAGCGGCGACTCCACGCGCACGAGCTCCGCGAGCGTGCGCCCGCGCAGCAGCTCCATCACGAGGTAGAGCGACCCGTCGGGGAGCTGTCCGAAGAGGAACACCCGCACCACGTTCGGGTGATCGAGCGCCGTCGAGATGCGCGCCTCGCGCTGGAAGCGGCGCACCGCGTCGGGGTTCCGCGCGAGGTCGGGGTGGAGGATCTTGATCGCGACGTCGCGTCCCAGCGACGACTGCCGGGCGCGATAGACGGTGCCCATCCCGCCGACGCCGATGCGCTCCTCGAGGCGGAACTGATCGAGCAGCACCTGCCCGATGAGCGGGTCGGTGTCCTCCTCGGCGAGCCGCAGCGCGGCGCCGTCCTTCTGGCAGAAGGAGGCCGCGGCATCGAAGCGCATCCCGCAGCGCGGACAGACCTTCGCGAACGACTCCATCGCCTCGGCCCGGGGGAGCGGAGCGGCGGCGCTCTCGGAGCCGACGCGATCGGCGCGGGTCCCCGGGATCCCGCCCCAAGGGTTGTCCTCTAGCACGGAACGCACCTGCGTTCCTACGTAGACGCCGCGCACAGGCGGATCGACGGGCGTCCGCCCCCGAAGTTTCACGGCCTGCTCACGATCGCGGCCCTGCGACGACGCGCCCCGACCGCGAGCAGGAGGGCGAGCACCACGACCGCGCCGACCGGCGTCGGACCTCCGCGGCCCGGGACGGCACAGCCGCACCCGCCGGCGGTCTCGGTCGGCGCGCCGGCGTCGGGCGCGCTCCCCGCGTCGTCGTCACCGGCGTCCGAGCCGGCATCGACGATCCCGCCGTCGACGCCCGCGTCGTGCGGCACGAGGTCCACACACGCACCGTCCTCGCAGGCGCGCCCCGCGCCGCACTCGGCGTCGCTCGCGCAGCGCACGCACGCGCTCTCGCAGCACGCCCCGTCGACGCAGTGCCCGCTCGCGCACTCCCGCGCCTCGCTGCAGGTCTCGCCCGCCGCGCGCTGGGCGATGCACGCACCCGCATCGCAGTAGAACCCCGCCGCGCAGCTCGCGTCGTCGGTGCACGCATCGAGGCACGCGGACGCGCCGCACACGTACGGCGCGCAGGCGCGCGAGCTCGCCGGAGGGCACGCCGCGCTCGCGCCGCTGCACGTCGCCCCCGACGTCTCCACCCCCGCCGCACAGCTCGCGACGCCGCACTCGATGCCCGCCGCGAGCACGTCGTCGGGGCACTCGGTGCTCGACGCGGAGCACGTCTCCGCGACGTCGCACGCGCCGGCCCCCGCGCGACACACGACCGTCGGCGCCACGCTCGCCGCGAGCGCCGCGCACGTCCCGTCGGCGACCCCGGTCAGCGCGCTCGCGCACGCGTCGCAGTCGCCGCCGCACGCGCTCTCGCAGCACACCCCGTCGACGCAGTGCCCGCTCACGCAGTCGCCGCTCGTCGTGCACGGGACGCCGTTCGCGTCGGGCAGCCGATCGAGCCGCCCGAAGTACACCGCGCCTTCATCCCAATCGCCGAACGGCGCAACTCCGTAATCGTCCGGCGCGCCGACGACGACCGTGTTGCCCTCGACCGCCACGCTCCTGCCGAGGTGCGTCCACTCGGTACGCAGCGCGATGGGCTCTTGCCGCCGCCACTCCGCGCCGACACGCGCGAACACGTACGCGACTCCACGCGACGTTCCGACGACGATCGTCCCGCCCGAGATCGACACCGAGTACCCGAACCACTGCCCGAGCGTCACCTCTGGCGGGGCGAGCTCCGCCTCCTCCGCCCACGCACCGCCGCGACGGCGGAACACGTGCACCGCGCCCACCGCGCGCTCGCCGTACCCGCCGACCACCGCGACTTCGCCCGACACCGACACGCTCGCCCCGAACTGCCCCCTCGGCACGCCGCGGCTCGGGGTCCACCGCGCCTGCTCCACCCACGTATCGCCGGAGCGCGCGAAGACGTAGGCGACGCCGGCGTTCACGGTCCCGCTCGGGCTACGTCCTGGCGCGCCGACGAGCGCGATCTCCCCGGAGAGCGCCACGCTCGCGCCGAACCGATCGCCGTACTCGCCGTCGCTCGCGCTCAGGCGCGCCTGCTCCGTCCACGTCGAGCCGGTCCGCACGAAGACGTGCGCGGCACCACCGCCGTCCGCGCCGGGCAGGGCGTCGGGCGCGCCGACGAGGGCGACATCGCCCGCGAGCGCCACGCTCTCGCCGCTCACCGCGAGCCTGGCCTGCCGGATCCACCCGTCGCCTGCGCGGACGAACACGTAGGTCGAGCCCGACGCGACGACGAGCGCCGTGTCGCCCGACACCGCCACGCTCTGGCCGAACCGCGCGGCGCCGGGGGACACCAGCTTCGCCTGGCGCGCCCACACGCCTCCGGTCCGCGCGAACACGTACGCCGCGCCCGTGCGGTCGCAGGCGCCGCAGCAGCAGAGGCCATCGTCGCCCGGCGCGCCGGCGATCGCCACGTCACCCGAGACCGCCACGCTGCGCCCGAGCTCGTGGCCCGTCGTGGAGGGCTCGGCGGGGAGCGCGGTCCCCAGCGTCCAGGTGTCGCCGGTCCGCGCGAACACGTCGCGCCCCACCAGCAGGGTGTCGCTCGAGAGCGCGAGCGCCGGCGGGCGGTCGTCCGCTCGTCGCATGCTCTGCCGCTCGGTCCACGTCTCGCCCGATCGCCGGAAGACGTAAAGCGTCGGCGTCCCGCCGGTGCGCGGCGCGGGCGCGTTGGTGACGATCAGCTCGTCGCCCCACAGCGCGAGCCCCGTTCCGAAGCGAGCTCCCTCCCGCGCGTCGCTCGCGACCAGCCGTGCTTGCGGCGCCCACGTCTCGCCCGAGCGCACGAACACGGTGAGCGCGCCTCGCTCGGAGTCCGCGCTGGGATCGGCGACGACCACGGTGTCCCCCCACCGCACCACCCCGCTGCGCCAACCGGACGCCGACGGCGGGCCACCCGGCAGGACGGAGCGTCGCGCCCACGTCGTCCCCGAGCGCACGTACACCTCGGCCCCGCCGCGCGCCGCCATGACCAACGTGTCGCCGGAGAGCGAGAGGTTCCATCCCAGCGCCTCCTCCCACGCCGACGTGATGATCGCCTCGCGCGCCCACGTCGCCCCGGTACGTCGGAACACGTGCACGCGAGACCCGACCTCGAGATCGTTCGCGAACGGAGCGCCGATCGCGATGGTGTCGCCCGCGATCGCGACGGCGAATCCGAAGTAGTCGATGCCTTCGTAGGCGCTGGTCAGCTTCGCCTGCTCGGTCCACACGCCGCCCGAGCGCACGAACACGTAGGCTGCGCTCAGGTACTCGCGGTCGAGTGCGACGACGATGGTGTCGCCCGAGATCGCGACGGTGCTGCCGAAGTGGTCGGAGTCGGCGCCGTCGCTCGCGATCAGCTTCGCCTGCAGCGCCCAGCCACCTCCCGAGCGCACGAACACGTAGGCCGAGCCCTGGTAGCTCCCGCCGACGACGTCGTGCGGCGCACCGACGACCGCGGTGTCCCCCTCGATCGCGACGCTGCGCCCGACGTCCCACGCGACGTCGCCCGGGGTTCCCTCCGGCCCGAAGATCTGCTCCTCCACGTGCACCAGCGGGTCCACCACGACCGGCCAGGACGCGCCCTGCGCGTCCACCACCAGCTCGATCGCGCCCTCGCTCACGTCCATCCGCGCCGGCAGCGCGCGCCCACGCGCATCGATCGCGAAGAGCTCCGCGTAGCGCAACGCGCCGCGCTCCCCGACGAGCCGCGCGCCCTCCCCGTCCGCTTCCGCCCGCGCGCCCTGCACCGCGAGCTCGATGACCAGCTCGTCGCAGCCCTCGCGGTGCACGTCGAAGCCCTGCTCGATGCCCAGCGGGCCGCTCTCGTACCACTCCACCACGCCCGGCGCGCGCTCGAGCTCGACCCGGTTCGGTCGCGCGCCGATCCGCGCGACCCCATCGCGCGCCGCGACCGACTCCGCGTCGCAGCGCACCGCCCGCGTCTCGAGCCGCGCGTGGACCTCCCCGCCCCGCAGCGCGACCCCGCGCGCCTCGACCCGCGCCGCGACGACGCCGCTGCGCAGCGCCAGCGCGCCGTCCTCGCGCACGGCGAAGAACCGCGGATCGTCGGCGCCCTCGGCTTGCCTCGCCCGGATCAACGCGACGCGCAGCCCTGGGGGCGCGTCGGCGCTGGCGTCGTCGGGTGTCTCGCCCGGCGCGGAGCAGGCGCACACGAGCCACATCGAGCCGAGGACCAGGCGAAGCGACATCGCGCCAGGATGCCCAAACCCTCGCCGGGTGGGAACGCCCGACGCCGCGGCGGTGCCGGCGCGACCGCTCGCGGAGCTTCCGACGCCGCGGCGGTGCCGGCGCGACCGCTCGCGGAGCTTCCGACGCCGCGGCGGTCCCGGCGCGACCGCCCGTCGGCTCGTCCGACGCCGCGGCGGT
This sequence comes from Sandaracinus amylolyticus, assembly GCF_000737325.1. Classification (NCBI taxonomy): domain Bacteria; kingdom Pseudomonadati; phylum Myxococcota; order Polyangiales; family Sandaracinaceae; genus Sandaracinus; species Sandaracinus amylolyticus. The sequence goes on along the minus strand of NZ_CP011125.1, from coordinate 1,166,815 downwards.
GCCGGCGCGACCGCTCGCGGAGCTTCCGACGCCGCGGCGGTGCCGGCGCGACCGCTTGCGGAGCTTCCGACGCGCGTCGAGTGCCCCCGCCGGGCGCGTGATACCGTCCCACCTCCACCGAGGGGAGGCATCCATGTCCGGCATCCGCACCATCCAAGGCGACGACTCGCTCGAGAGCGTCCGCGACGAGCTGATCTTCACCCGCGCCCGCTTGCTCGCGCGCCCCGAGACCGCCGCGCTCGCCGCGCAGCTCGACCCACTGCTCGCGCGCGTCACCGACGTCCGCGACGGCCAGGAGAGCGCTTGGCAGGCGGAGACCGAGGCCCAGGCGCGCGTCGACGTGGCCGACGAGGACCTCGAGGACTCGATCGACGACGTCGACGCCGAGCTGAAGCACCTCGACCGCGACCCCGAGTCGCCGCGCCGCCGCCGCTACTTCAAGAAGCCGCCGAGCGAGCTGCGCAAGCTCGGCCTCGAGTCGACGCTGCGCGAGATCGAGGGCTGGGCGGCGTCGCTCCAGAGCGAGCCCGAGGTGTCGCTGCAGGACCTCGGGCGCACCCTCGAGGCGCGTGTCGCCGCCGGGCGCGACGCGCTCCAGGCGCGCACCCGCGCCGCCTCGGTGCGCGGCGACCACCGGGCCCGCGAGATCCTCACCCTGCTCGACGACGTGAACGCGGGGCGCCTCGGGCTGCTCGGCGACCTCCAGCGGCTCGCGAGCGCGCAGCGCCGCGACGCGAGCTGGGCCGCGCGCTTCTTCCGGCGCGCGGAGCGCATGCCGCGCCCCAAGAAGAACGCCGAGCCGACCGGCGAGTGAGCCTACCCCCGTCGCCGCTCGCATCGGCTTGCCGATCCGCGAGCGGCGACGGTATCGTCGCCCCCATGCGGCATGCGCTCGGGCTTCGTTTCCTCTCGTCCCTCCTCTTCGCCGCCGCGCTCGTCACATCGGTCCCAGCCGCCGCGCAGGACGCGTCGGTGATCGTCCTCGGCCTCACGTCGATCGAGGGCGACGACGAGTACGCGCGGAACCTGACCGGCGCGATCCGCAACCAGGCGTCGCGGGTGCCCGGCTGGCAGGTGAGCGATCGCGAGGTGACGCTCGCGCAGATGTCGCTCGCGCACGGCTGCGGCGACGTGCCCGACGTCGAGTGCCTCCGGCAGATCGCCGCGACGCTCAACGCGCAGCGCCTGCTCTACGGCACGGTCCGCCGCCAGGCGGGCGACTTCCACCTGACGCTCTCGCTCTTCGACGCCGAGACCGGCCACATCGATCGCACGGTCGAGCAGACGCTCTCGAGCCGCCGCACCGACATCGACGATCTGCGCGAGCCCGCGCGCACCGTGGTGACGCAGCTCTCGGGCCCGGTCACGGGCGCGCTGCGCATCGCGTCGAACGCGCCGGGCGCGACCGTGAGCGTCGACGGCGAGGTCGCCGGCACCACCGACGGCGAGGGCGGCTTCTCGATGCCGGCGATCGCGGTCGGCGAGCACGCGATCGAGGTGAGCGCGCCGGGGCGCGACCCCTGGACCGGCACCGTGACGATCGCGCGCGACACCGAGATGACGCTCGACGCGGAGCTGGCGGAGAGCACCGGCGGCGGCCAGCACCAGGACGGCGGCGACGGGCCCTCGATCAACTGGGCCGGCATCGCGCTGATCGCGGCGGGCGCGCTCGCGTTCGGCGGGACCATCTACTCGTGGGCACGGCTCGAGGCGATCAACTCGGACCCGCAGTACCGCGCGTACACCGAGTCGTTCCGGATGACGTACGACCCGATGCGCGGCGGCAACCCGCCCTCGACGTACCTCACGAACTGCAGCGCGGCGGCCGGCGGCGACACGCTCGGCGGGCGCGCGGACGCGGGCGCGGCGAGCTCGGTCGCGGACCTCTGCAGCGAGGGCGACACGCTCGAGGTGCTCCAGTACGTGTTCCTCGGCGTCGCGGTCGCGGCGGCGGGCACCGGCGCGATCTTCCTGGCGACGGGCGTCGGCGAGAGCGGCGGCTCGGAGGACGAGGCGCCGAGCGTGACGGTGCTGCCGAGCTTCTCGCCCGAGGGCGGGCGCATCACGGCGCGCGTGCGATTCTAGGACCTCGGCTCGTCCCCGAGCGAGCGCCGGAGGACCGCGTGAGGATCGTCGGAGGGTCGCTCTCGGGGCGTCGCTTCTCGGGACCGCCCGGAGAGCTGACGCGCCCGACGTCGGAGCGCGTGCGCGAGGCGGTCGCGTCGGCGATCGCGTCGCGCGGTGGGTTCGAGGGCACGCGCGTGCTCGATCTGTACGCGGGCACCGGCGCGATGGCGTTCGAGGCGCTCTCGCGCGGCGCGGTGCGCGCGGTGCTGGTCGAGCGCGACGCGAAGGTGGCGCGCGCGATCACGAAGAGCGCGGGCGAGCTCGGCCTGAGCGAGCGCTGCGAGGTGATCACCGCGGACCTGCGTCAGGCGCAGACGCTGGTGCGCATCGAGCGCGCGGCGGCGGGCGAGGCGTTCGATCGCGTGTTCGTCGATCCGCCGTACGCCGACATCGACGCGGTGCCGCCGCTGCTCGCGACGCTGCGCGCGCGAGGGCTGGTGGCGGGGGGTGCTTTACTGGCCGTGGAGCACGCGACCAGGCATGCTCCCTCCGCGCTCGAGGGCTACGACGTGCTCTCGCATCCGCGCTACGGCGACAGCGCCGTGCTCTTGTTGGCTCCGTCCGAGGGACTCGAATGAGCGTCGCGATCTATCCCGGGTCGTTCGACCCGATGACGAACGGGCACGTCTCGATCATCAAGAGCGGCCTCGTGGTGTTCGACAAGCTGATCGTCGCCGTGCTGCGCAACCCGCGGAAGGAAGCGCTCTTCACGGTCGAGGAGCGCGTCGAGATGATCCGCGAGGAGCTCGGCGGCGCGGGCAAGAACGTCGAGGTCGACTCGTTCGACGGGCTGCTCGTCGAGTACTGCAAGAAGAAGAACGTGCGCGTGGTGCTGCGCGGCCTGCGCGCGGTCGCGGACTTCGAGTACGAGCTGCAGATGGCGAACATGAACCGCCACCTGAACACGCAGGTCGAGACCGTCTTCTTGATGGCGAACGACGCGTACTTCTACGTGAGCTCGAACATCGTGAAGGAAGCGTGGCGCCTCGGCGGCGACGTGAACCGCCTGGTCCCGAAGTCGGTCGCCCAGCGCCTCGACGCGAAGATGGCGGCGTCGAAGGGCTGAGCGGCGAGGGCTGGGCCCCGAAGACCCGTTCGCGTCGGCACGTGACGCAACACGTGCTGGTGGCGCCACCGTGCAACGCGTCAGGATCGAGGATGGAGATCCACATGGCCAATCAGATCTCGCGCGCAACCGCGTGCATGCGTCACCTGCCACGCATCGCCCGCTGCGCGGCGTTGATCGCGGGCGCCTGGTCGGTCGTCGGTTGCCGGAGCGCCGATGCGTACAATCGAGATCGTCGCGCAGAGCTCGTCGAGCGCGCGCAGTTCGAGATGCAGTGCCCGCAGAACCAGCTGCACTTCACCGTCCTTCGTCGCGGGACCGAGGGCGGTCGGAGGCGACGCGTGGGGCCGGACATCGTGACGAGCTACGGCGTGACGGGGTGCGGGCGCCGAACCGTGTACGTGCTGGAGCCGGACACGGCCACGTGGCTCGCGAACACGTCCGGGGGCGAGGAGGCGGCCGCGCCGGCTCCGTGATCACTCCGCGGCTTCGTCGATCGCCGCGGGCATCACGTCGGCGAGCGTCGGCGTGAACGTCGGCGGGTGCGCGAGGCCTTCGCGGCACGCGTCGTCGAACGCCGGGAGATCGTCGATGCCGATGCGCCCGACGCGCAGTCGATCGAGGCATGCGTCGCCGTTCTTCAGCGCGACGCGCACTCGCAGGTAGCCGTACAGATAGCCGGCGTCGCGCGCGACGCCGCCGCCGCGGTGCGCGCGCTCGGTGATCAGCACCGCGCTCTCCGCGCTGAAGCCGTGCTGCTTGAACAAGAAGCGCGCGGTCTCGCCGAACGACGCGCCCGAGTGCAGGCGATCGGTCGCGATGACGCGCGCGGCGAGCACGCGCATGCGATGGGGATCGAGCGCGCCCGCCTGCTCCTCGAGGCAGATCGCGAGCCCTTCCTGATCCGCGAACGAGCCCGCGGTGCCGACCTCGAAGATGCGCAGCGGCTGCTTCGTCGCGTTCGACGCCGCGACCGCGTGACCGAGGATCTCGTGCGCGACGAGCCGGCGCGACTCGGTGCGCCCGAAGCGACGCGCCGCGATGAACACCGCGCGATCACCGGTCGCCGCGCCGGCGACCAAGCGCGCGTCGATGCGCACCTCGAGATCGAGGCCCGCCGCGCGCGCCGCGTCGCGCAGCATCTGGGCGAGCGTCTCGGGCTCGACGACGCGCGCCTCTTCGCTCGGCGCGATGCGCTCGAGCAGACCGCGCGCGACCGTGCTGACGCGCACCGGCTGCGCGTCCTCGAGCACGACCTCGCGCATGCCGGTACCGAAGCGACGCGCCGCGAGCGGGCGCACGCGCACCGGATCACCGACGCACTCGATCATCGCGAGATCGACCTCGAGCTCGTCGAGCCGCGCGAAGTACGTCGCGCGCAGCGCGGGCGGCAGTCGATCCCGAGCGAGCGCGCGCGCCTCGTCGATCGCGCGCCAGAACGCGGGCTCGATGCGACGCCGCGCGAGCTCCCAGCGCGGCACCGGCGCCTCGCCCTTGCCCACCTGTTCGACCAGGCGCGCGCGCTCCGACGCAGCGTTCGCGGGCGTGAGCGCGGGCAGCACGCGCGCCTCGCGCGAGATGCGCAGGAGCAGCGCGTCGAGGGGCGCGATCCCCGCGAGAATCTCGGCGATCGACGGCGCCGACTCGGGCTTCGCGGCCGCCGGCTCGGTCGTCGCGATCACGCGGCGGGAAGGCGAGCGCATGAGCCCGGAAGGGTAGCACCCGAGACCGAGGGGTCTATGAGGAACGTACGGGGATCGCGCGCGGAGATCGCGCTCGGAACGCGTGGTACGCTGGCATCACCGAATCAACGCGGGTCACGAGAGGAACACACCTTCAATGGCACTGATGGAAGACAGCCTCGTCTCTCGTATCGCTTCGCTACAGGACTACGCGACGTATCGCGATCTCAACTGGGAGGGCTCGTTCGAGGAGTACCTCCGCGTCGTGCGCGAGCGTCCCCAGGTCACCCGGAACGCCTTCCAGCGCCTGTACGACATGATCGTCAGCTACGGCGAGGAAGAGTACATCGACAACAAGAAGCGCCTCGTGCGCTATCCGTTCTTCAGCGATCCGATCGACGGCGGGAAGGACGGAGTCTTCGGTCTCGACATCCCGCTCATGCGGCTCGTCAACGTGCTGCACGCAGCGGCGCTCGGGTACGGCCCCGAGAAGCGCATCATCTTGCTCCACGGCCCGGTCGGCTCGAGCAAGAGCACGATCGCGCGCCTGCTCAAGAAGGGCATCGAGCGTTATTCGCGCACGCAGGAAGGCGCGCTCTACACGTACAAGTGGGTCAATCTCAAGGACACGGGCCTCGCGGGTGAGTCCGACGAGCTGCCGTGCCCGATGAACGAAGAGCCCCTCAAGCTGATCCCCGAGGAGTGGCGCGAGCGCGCGATCAAGGATCTCCACCTCGGCACCGATCGCGTGCGCGTGGTGTCGCCGGGCACGCTCAATCCCGCGAGCCGCTACATCTTCCGCTGCCTGATGGAGAAGTACGGCGGTGACTGGGGCCAGGTCATCGCGAAGCACGTGCGCGTGCGCCGACTCGTGCTGAGCGAGAAGGACCGAATCGGCATCGGCACCTTCCAGCCGAAGGACGAGAAGAACCAGGACTCCACCGAGCTCACTGGCGACATCAACTATCGAAAGATCGCCGAGTACGGATCGGACTCCGATCCTCGCGCGTTCAACTTCGATGGTGAGTTCAACATCGCGAACCGCGGCATCATCGAGTTCGTCGAGATCCTGAAGCTCGACGTCGCGTTCCTCTACGACCTGCTGGGCGCGACGCAGGAGCGGAAGATCAAGCCGAAGAAGTTCGCGCAGACCGACATCGACGAAGTGATCATCGGTCACACGAACGAGGCCGAGTACAAGAAGCTGCTCTCCAACGAGTTCATGGAGGCGCTCCGGGATCGAACGATCAAGATCGACATCCCGTACATCACGAAGGTCTCGGAAGAGGTCAAGATCTACAAGAAGGAGTTCGGCCCCGAGCGCCTTCGCGGAAAGCACGTCGCGCCGCACACGCTCGAGGTCGCGGCGATGTGGGCGGTGCTCACGCGGCTCGAGGAGCCGAAGAAGCACCAGCTCTCGCTGCTCCAGAAGATGAAGCTCTACGACGGCAAGACGCTGCCGGGCTTCACGCAGGACAACGTGAAGGAGCTGCGCAAGGAGGCCAATCGCGAAGGCCTCGACGGCATCTCCCCGCGCTACGTGCAGGACAAGATCTCGAATGCGCTCGTGAGAGACGGTGTCGAGGGATACATCAATCCCTTCATGGTCCTGAACGAGCTCGAGAAGGGCCTCGCGCACCACTCGCTGCTCGCCGACGTCGAGATGAAGAAGAAGTACCAGGAGCTCATCGGCGTCGTGAAGGGCGAGTACGAAGAGATCGTGAAGAACGAGGTCCAGCGCGCGATCTCGGCGGACGAAGAGGCGATCTCGCGGCTCAGCGCGAACTACATCGACAACGTCCGCGCGTACACGCTGAAGGAGAAGGTCAAGAATCGCTACACCGGCCGTGACGAGGAGCCGGACGAGCGACTCATGCGCTCCATCGAGGAGAAGATCGACATCCCGGAGTCGCGCAAGGACGACTTCCGGCGCGAGATCATGAACTACATCGGTGCGCTCGCGATCGAGGGGAAGAAGTTCTCCTACGACACCAACGATCGCCTGCGCCGCGCCCTCGAGATGAAGCTCTTCGAGGATCAGAAGGACTCGATCAAGCTCTCGTCGTTCGTGTCGAACGTCATCGACAAGGACACGCAGGACAAGATCGACGTCATCAAGGATCGTCTGATCAAGTACTACGGCTACAACGAGGCGAGCGCGAAGGACGTGCTCTCGTACGTCGCGTCGATCTTCGCGCGCGGCGACGTGAAGAAGTAGTCGCTCGCAGGTCGTGCACGCAGGCGGGGCGCTCTCGGTGACGAGGGCGCCCCGTGTCGTTTTTGGAAGAGCGCGTCCGCCGCGGCGACGCATCGCGAGGGGGACGTGATGCGAACAGGTGCTCGGGTCTGGCTCGCGGCGACGCTCGCGGTCGGCTGTGTCGAAGGCGGAGGAGAGGCGCCGGTCTGGGTCTGCCCGGTCGCCGACTACGAGGTGCTCGAGGACGTGGGGTGCACCTGCGATCTGCCGCAGGGCGCCGAGGTTCCGGAGGCGGAGGTGATCGAGCGCGGCACGAGGGCCGGGATCGTCGCGCCGCCGGGCACGTATCGACCGAACGCGTGGGCGCGGGTCGTCCACGAGGGCCTCGTGACCGTGGGGTCGACGCGCGAGGACGGCTCGCTCTTCCTCCAGTTCCGGCACGCCGACGTCGACCTGCGCGGCGCCCGGGTGCGCGTCGAGGTCGGCGGCGCGCCGAGCGCGTGGGCGACGCTCGACGCGGTCGAGGAGGCGTGGCTGGCTCCGTCGCGCACGCCGCACGAGGAGTTCCCCGAGGGCGCGATCGTGATCGAGGAGCCGGCCGGCACGCTCTGGACGCGCGCGCACATCGAGCCCGACGACGCGATCGCGACGCCGATCGAGCACGCGCTCTGGATCGCGCGCTACTACGCCTTCACGTGGCTCGACCCGGCGCCTGCGCTCGACACCGAGCTCGAGCGGATGGATCCCGGGGCGGAGGGCGACGTGGTGCAGCTCGTGATGCTGCACGCGTCGGGCAACGCGAGCGGCTGTTACGCGGGAGAAAACGCGGTGTGCCGGTGCGCGGTGTCGAAGCGCGCCGCGGGGCTCTGCTCGGACCAGCCTCCGCCGCCTCCGCCGCCTCCGGGCGACGGCGGCGTGCCCTTCTGATCGCGCAGCCGCATGCTGCGGCGCGTGTGCCGCGGCAGCTCGAGGAGGCGTGGGATCGCGCCGGCTGATCCGCGCATCCCGCTGCCGCCATGTCCGATCGTGACGCCAACGTCTCCGGGGCCCTCTACGCGCTCGCGGCGGGGCTGCTCTGGGGGCTCGTGTTCGTGGTGCCGCTGCTCCTGCCCGAGTACCCGGCCGTGGCGCTCTCGTTCGGGCGCTACGTCGCGTTCGGCGTGATCGCGATCCCGCTCGCGTGGCTCGATCGCGCGCAGCTGCGCGGGCTCTCGCGCGCCGACTGGATCGAAGCGACGAAGCTCGCGCTCGTCGGCAACGTCCTCTACTACCTGTGCCTCGCCGCCGCGATCCAGCGCGCGGGCGCGCCGCTGCCGACGATGATCATCGGCACGCTGCCGGTCGTGATCGCGCTCGTGTCGAACGCGCGCGGAGAGCGCGTCGCGTGGTCGCGTCTCGCTCCGTCGCTCGCGCTGATCGCGACGGGCATCGCGCTCGTGAACCGCGCCGAGTGGCAAGCGCTGCGCGCCGATCCGAGCGCCGATCCGCGACGCTACGCGATCGGTGGCCTGCTCGCGATCGGCGCGCTCGTGTGCTGGACCTGGTACCCGATCCGCAACGCCGCGTGGCTGCGCGCGTCGCGCGCGCGATCCGCGTCGACCTGGGCGACCGCGCAGGGCGTCGTGACGCTGCCGATCGCCGCGATCGGCTACGCGGGGTTCGTCGCGTGGAGCGCGCTCTCCGGGACCGGCGAATTCCCGCTGCCGCTCGGGCCGACACCGTCGCGCTTCGTGTTCGCGATGCTCGCGGTGGGTCTGCTCGCGTCGTGGATGGGCGCGACGTGCTGGAACCGCGCGAGCCAGCGTCTTCCCACGCAGATCGCGGGACAGCTCATCGTGTTCGAGACGCTCGCCGCGCTGAGCTACGCGTTCGTGCTCCGGGGGCGGCTTCCCGACGCGATGGCGCTCGCCGGGATCGTGCTGCTCGTCGTCGGCGTCGCGTGGGCGCTGCGATCACCGCGCAGCACGCCCATCGCGCCGCTCGAGAGCACGTGATCAGCGGCGACGCGCGGCCACGAGCGCGAGCGCCGCGAGCATCAGCACGACCGCGCTCCCCGATCCGCCGCCGTGCCCGATCGCGCAGCCACCCGCCGCCTCGTCCTCCACGCAGCGGCCGCCCGCGTGGTGCATCGCGCCCTCGGGCACCGGGTTCGACTCGAATCGCTGTCCGTCCGGACACGTCTCGATCACGTCGGCGCGCGCCGCTGGAACGAGCACGAAGAGCACGAGCACGAGCGCGAGGATCGTCCGCATCGCGCCATGCTCGCCGGGCTCGCGGTCGCGGGCAACCGCGCGAGAGTTGCGCGACGTGACCATCGGTCGCACGCGCCGCCCCGCGAATTCCGGGGGTTTTCGCTGGCGCGTCCGTTGCGGACAGGCGGTCGCGAGGCGGTGTTGCACGACGTTTGGCAGGGGGCCCGTGGAGTGGAACGATGCGCGCCATGCTCCGCTCGCTCGTCGCGTCCGCGCTCGTCGCCGTCATCCTCGGTGGTTGCTACTTCGTGCAGTCGCCTTCGCGCCCGGTGCCCGCGCTCGCGGTGCTGCGCGAAGAAGGCGAGCGCCAGGGCTGCCTCATGATCTTCCTGCCGGGCATGCTCGACGGCCCCGACACGTATCTCGATCACGGGTTCCCGCAGGACCTGCTGCGATCGGGCGCGGCGTGCGACTCGGTCGCGGTGAACCTCCACTTCCGATACTACGGCGATGGCGGCGTGTCGGAGAAGGTCTGGGAGGACGTGCTCGCGCCGGCGCTCGCGCGCGGGTACGACGAGATCTGGATCGTCGGCGTCTCGATGGGCGGGCTCGGCGCGCTGCTCACCGCGAGCGACCACGCGCGCCACGTCGACGGCATCATCCTGCTCTCGCCGTACCTCGGCGAGGAGTCGTTCGTGCAGACGGTGATCGACGCGGGCGGGCTCGCGGAGTGGACCCCGCCGAGCGAGCTGCCGTCGCGCGTGGATCGCGACAACTACTCGCTCTTCCTGTGGTCGTGGCTGCGCGGCTACGTCGACGATCCGGAGTCGATGCCCGCGCTCTACCTGGGGTTCGCGAACGGCGAGCGGCTCGCGCCCGCGGCCGAGCTCCTCGCGCGCGCGCTGCCCGAGGGACACGTGCTGCAGCAGGACGGGCGACATGGCTGGGCGACGTGGAGACCGCTCTTCCGCGAGCTGCTCGCGCGGGCGCGGCCGGGTCGCGGTGACGTCGGCGCGCTCGCGTCGTCGCGCTGAGAACGAGTAGGCTGGAGCGAGGGAGGCACTGGATGATCGCTCGGGGGACTTGGATCGCGCTGGTCGCGGCGCTGTCGATCGCGCTCGTGCCAGCGCTCGGCATCGCGCAGGAGGACGCGCGCACGCTGTTCCAGCGCGGGCAGACCGCGTACTCGCAGGGTGACTACGACGCGGCGATCGAGCAGTGGACGCGCGCGTACGAGCTGGATCCGCGGCCGCTGCTCCAGTTCAACCTCTCGCAGGCGTACGAGCGCCTCGGTCGTCTCGAGGACGCGATCCACGCGCTCGAGCTCTACCTCGAGCGCGCCGATCCGAACGACGAGCACCAGTCGGACGCGCGCGCGCGCGTGTCGGCGCTGCGCGAGCGCGTGGGACGCACCAGCGTGCGCGTGACCGGTGGGCCCGAGGGCGCGACGATCCTCGTCGACGGCGAGGATCGCGGCCGCACGCCGCGTCCCGATCCGATCCAGGTGTCGCCCGGCTCGCATCGCATCGCGGTGCGCGCGCAGGGATACGCCGAGTTCACGTCGAGCGTGGTCGTGCCCGCGGGACAGTCGGTCGACGTCGCGGTCGACATGCAGCCGTCGAGCGGAGGCGCGCAGGTGGCGCAGGGCGGCGACGAGCTGCCGGTGGTGCCGATCATCCTGTTCTCGGCGGGCGGCGCGGCGCTGATCGCGGGCGCGGTGATGGGCGGCGTCGCGCTCTCGGACGCGGAGAACGCACCCGGCCGCGACTCGCCGGAGGCCGACGCGGCGCGCGGCCTGGCGCTCGGCGCGGACATCACGATGGGCGCGGGCGTCGCGCTCGCGGCGGCGGGATTGATCGTGCTGCTCGTGGCCGACTCGGGCGGCGGCGAAGACCGCGAGCCCGAGCGCATCTCGCTCGCGCCGTGGGGCGGCGCGAGCGGCGGCGGCGTCGCGGTCGCGGGGTCGTTCTGATGTCCTTCGCTTCGTGGGGGCGTGCGATGAAGATGACGACGATGCGTGTCGTGCTCGCGATGCTGGCGCTCGGCGTGAGCGCGAACGCGGGCTGCTCGGTGATCGTGGACGGCGCGATCCAGGATCGCGACGCGGGCGGCGGCATGGACGCGACCGTCGTGTCGTGCACCGGCGTCGCGGACGGCACGGCGTGCGGAACGGATCGCGTGTGCGTCAACGAAGTGTGCGCGCTGAGCGCGTGCGGCGACGGAGTCGTCGATCCCGGGCGCGACGAGGAGTGCGACGACGGCAACTCGACGCCGAGCGACGGCTGCGAGCCGACGTCGTGCACGTTCAGTTGCGACGCCGACGCTGACTGCGACGACGCCGAGGAGTGCAACGGCGAAGCGCGGTGCGAAGAGCATCGCTGCGTCGCGGGCACCGACCTCGAGAACGGCACCGACTGCATGCTCGTCGACGTGCCCGACGTCGACGCCGGGATGCCCGACGCGGGCGTCGAGGACGCAGGGGTCGACGTCGACGGGGGTGTGGACGATCCCACGCGCGGGCAGTGTCGCGCGGGCGTGTGCGTGACGCGCGGCTGCGGCAATGGCGTGCTCGGTTCGGGCGAGGAGTGCGACGACGGCAACGCCGAGGACGGCGACGGCTGTGACGTCGACTGCACGTACACGTGCGAGACGGATGACGAGTGCCAGAACGAGACGGTCTGCGATGGCCTCGAGGTCTGCGACGTCGCAACGCACACGTGCTCCGCGGGGACCGCGCCCGACTGCGCCGACACCGAGAACTTCACGAACGGGCGTGGCGAGTGGGGCCCCGACTGCACCGTCGACACGTGTGACGCAGTGATGGGTTGCGCGCACGCGCTTCGCGACGCGGACTCCGACGGATACCCGCCGGGCTCGTACATGGTCGAGGGCACGACGTACACGTGCCTCGGAACCGCGGCGAACGACTGCAACGACATCGACGACGACGTGTATCCAGGCGCCGAGGAGATCTGCGACGGGCGCGACAACAACTGCGCGGGCGGCACCGACGAGACGGCGCCGACGTGGTTCGCGGACTGCGACGGCGACACGTTCGCACCGCTCAGCGGCGGCGCGACGCACACCGGGTGCACGCCGCCCGCGAGCACCGGCTGCCCGAACCCGAGCATCGCGCGGTGGACCACCACGCGACCGATCTCGGGCAACCGCACGACGTACGACTGCAACGACGCGAACCCGAACGTGCGGCCCACGCAGACGGCGTACGGCACGGCGATCCCGGCGCCGGGCTCCGGCTACGACTGGAACTGCGATGGCACGGTGACGCAGGAGGCCACGAACTGCAGCGGCATCTGCGTCGCGTGCATCTCGTACCGCGGTGGCTGCATCGGTAGCGATCCGGGTTGGTCCGACGGCAGCGCGTCGTGCGGTGCGACGGAGTCCTACCGCTATTGCCGGGTCAACCCGAGCGGCGGGTGTGTCGTGACCGAGCCGCGCACCCAGCGCTGTCGCTGACGGTTGCGGCGCGGCGCGCTTTCGGGGGAAAGCGCGCCGCGCCGCTCTGCGCGATACGGCCGAGTCAGGGCCGCAGCACCTCCGCTCTCCACGTCCGGCCCTGAGGTCCGCTGACGACGTGAGCCGGTGCGCCTGCCGTCGAGTCCGAGTAGACGACGTGCACGACGTCCGTGACGTCCGTCGCGTCGAGGGCTCCGCTGGTCAGTGGGCTGCCCATCGACGGATGCCGGACCTGCACTCGGCCCTGCAGCGTGCCACGCGGCACCACCGCATACGCGGGGACGTTCAGGCTCGCACCGGCGAAGAAGGGGGTCGGTGGCGCAGCATCTGCGTCGGCGAGCGACAGTGACGCCGACGGATAGGTCGCTGCCGCGAAATGCGAGAACACGAGCAGCGCGTCGCCAGGCGCCGGATCGGTCGTGTGCGCGCGCTCGGGGACGACTCGCAGCGTCGGCGACGCAGACGGGCCCGTGACGACGACGAGAGTGCGCGCGCGACGAGGATGTCCGTCGAGGTCGGTGCTCGGAAGCTCGGAATCGGTGCAGGCCGTCGACTCGTCGGGACCGACTCGAAGCCCGACCGCGGCAGCGAGATGGGTCGGAACGACGATCTGACGGAGGCTTCCCGCGACGAGTGCCGACGCCTGCGTCCCAGCTCCCCCCTGCGTCTCGCAGACGTACACCGAGACGTCGTCCGACGTGGCGTTCAGCAAGTACAGCATCGTGTCGGGGGTCAGCAGACGTCCGCCATCAGCGTCGATCGCGAGCGCAGACATCGCGCGAGGAGCGCCAAGATGAGCGCCGGTGTCGCCGAAGAGCACGATCCACGCGCTGCGCGCGAGCTGCGTGCTGAACGCAGCGAGAATGTCGCCGTCGCCCTCGTCAGGAATGTCGACGATGGCGGTCTGGACGAGCCCATCGCTCGTCGTCAGCAGCTCGGACGACTCACCGAGCGCCATCTCCGAGAGGAACGGCGAGTCGGTGAGGAACAGGTTGCCCACGAGGACAGGCGCGTGCGCCGACATCGCGTTCAGGACGCGATAGACCGGCTCGCCACCCGCGGCGGGGAGGTCGTCGGCAAGCGGATAGATGGTCTCGCCCGATTCGTTCGTCTCCGGTGCGACGACGAGCGTCGTGGATTCCGTGAGCGCGAGCGTGCGAGAGACGAGCGCGTCCCCGGTTCCGGTCTCGACGACGACCTCCGTGTCGCCGCCGATCGATCGCGGGACGACGATGGGCGCGCTGACGCTCCCGTACACGATCGGACCAATCTCGCGTCCGGCGACTCGCACGAGAATCTGCGGGACTCGGAAGGACGCGTGGACGACGCGAACTCGCACGCTGTCCCCGCCGGCATCGCCCTCCGCCGCGTCGGGGCCGCCACCATCATGCAGTCCGCCATCGGGCTCCACACCGCCGTCCGGCACGAGACACATGCCGCGGCTCTCGATGCGCCCCTCTGGGCACACGCAGAGGCCGGTCGCGGGGTCGGGCACGAATTCCGTTCCGCACTCACGCTCGCCACAACCGAGCGCGAGCGACGAGAGCGCAACGAGGAACATCGACAGTCGGATCGAAGGCACGTGGTTCTCCCTCCAGAACGAGCACGCCTTGTTCGGCACGGCCGCGCGCGCGTCGCGCATCGTGCACCGCCTCCGAACGCGAGCAATCGCGCGCTGCGGGGGCTATGCTCTCGTTCGTGTCGCTCCGCATCGACCAGGACCACTCGCGGTTCAAGAACATCGTCCGCGGCAAGATCCGGCAGAACCTGCGGCGCTACGTGTCGCAGGGAGAGCTGATGGGGAAGCAGGGGAAGGACGTCGTGTCCATCCCCATCCCGCAGATCGACATCCCGCGCTTCCGCTACTCCGATCGCCAGCAGGGCGGCGTCGGTCAGGGTGATGGTGATCCCGGCGATCCCGTGGGCGGCAGCGAGGGCGAGGGCGACGGCCAGGGCAAGGCGGGCCAGGACGCGGGCCAGCACGTCCTCGAGGTCGACGTCACGCTCGACGAGCTCGCCGACATCCTCGGCGAAGAGCTCGCGCTGCCGAACATCGAGAACCGCGGCAAGAGCAAGCTCGTCGATCAGAAGGATCGCTACGTCGGCGTGCGCCGCGTCGGTCCGAACTCGCTGCGTCACTTCAAGCGCACGTACAAGCAGGCGCTGAAGCGACAGATCTCGATGGGCACGTACAACCCGTCGCGCCCGATCGTGATCCCCACGCGCGACGACCTGCGCTTCCGCTCGTGGAAGACCGAGGAAGAGCCCGTCGCGAACGCGGTGATCCTCTACATGATGGACGTCTCCGGCTCGATGGGCGACGAGCAGAAGGAGATCGTCCGCATCGAGTCCTTCTGGATCGATGCGTGGCTCAAGAAGCAGTACAAGGGCCTCGAGACCCGCTACATCATCCACGACGCCGTCGCGCGCGAGGTCGATCGCGACACGTTCTTCCGCACGCGCGAGTCGGGCGGCACGATGATCTCGAGCGCATACAAGCTCGCCGCGCAGATCATCGACGCCGACTATCCCGCGAGCGAGTGGAACATCTATCCGTTCCACTTCTCCGACGGCGACAACTGGTCCGTCGACGACACGCTGCTCTGCATCGAGCTGCTCAAGACGAAGCTGCTGCCGGTGAGCAACGTGTTCTGCTACGGGCAGGTCGAGTCGCCCTACGGCTCGGGGCAGTTCATCAAGGATCTGCGCGAGCACCTCGGCAAGAACGACAGCGTGATCACCAGCGAGATCCGCGACCGCGACGCGATCATCGAGTCGATCAAGGAATTCCTCGGCAAGGGGAAGTGATCGGCGATCCCATCCTTCCGTGGGGTGTCCGTCGACGGGCACGGCCCGAGTTCGGTACCATCGACCGGCTCGATGGCGGATCTGATCCCGTTCGCGTTCGGCATGGGGGCAGCCGATCTCGTGCTGTTCTCGGTGTTCGGCGTCCTCTACCTGCGTGAGCGACGCGAGCACCTGAGGTGCTGGGCATGGGCGCACGCGCTCGACGGTGCGCGACACCTGCTCCTCGCGGTCGACCTCTCGGTCGGCGGCGCGGTCGCGCTCGAGCTCACGAGCACGATCCTGCAGACCGCAGGCGCGTGGTGGATGATGGACGGCGCGATGCGGTTCGCGGGGCGCCGCTCGCATCGCGCGTGGATCGCCGCGGCGCTGCTCGTCGGCGTGTCGGGCACGATCGCGCGCACGCTCTCGCTGCCGTTCGCGATCGTGCATCTGCCGACGTCGGCGTTCCTCGGCCTCGCGCGCGTCACCGGCGCGCTCGTGCTGCTGCGCGCCGAGGGCACGCGCACCGCGCGCACCATCACGTGCGTCGCGCTGCTGCTCTGGGGCCTGCACTCGTGGAACTACCCGTTCCTCCGCGAGGTGCGGTGGTTCGCGCCGTGGGGGTTCACGCTCGCGACGCTGCTCGCGACGTGCGTCGGCATCGGCATGCTCATGCTCCACCTCGAGCAGGCGCGCCGCGAGGAGCGCGCGAGCTCGGCGCGCTACCAAGAGCTGTTCGACGGTGCGGTCGAGGGCTTCTTCCGCACGAGCCCGCAAGGAAAGTTCGTCGCGGCGAACCCGGCGCTCGTGCGCATGCTCGGCTACGAGCGCGAGTCCGAGCTGCTCGCGCTCGATCTGATGCGCGACGTGTACGCGAACGCCGCGGATCGCGCGCGCATCCTCGCCCATCAGGACGGCGACATCGACACCGTGCGGCTCAAGCGCCGCGACGGCAGCACCATCGAGGTCGCGGTGCACGGCCGGCGCGTGCGCGATGGGAACGGGCAGGTGCGCTGGTTCGAGGGCTCGATGCGCGACGTGACCGAGGAGCAGCGGCTCCGCGAGGAGCTCGCGCAGGCGCAGCGCATGGAAGCGCTCGGGCGCATGGCGGGCGGCATCGCGCACGACTTCAACAACGTGCTCGGCGCGATCGTCGCCGCGACCGATCTCGCGCGACTGCGCGTCGATCGCGGGCAGCGGCCGATCGCGGAGCTCGACGACGTGCGCGACTCGGCGATGCGCGCCGCGGACCTCACGCGGCAGCTGCTCGCGCTCGCACGACGCCAGCCGCTGCATCGACGACCGCTCGATCTGCGCGACGCGGTGAGCGCGAGCGCGCGCGTGCTCGGTCGCGTGATCGGCGAGCGCGTCGAGGTCGAGGTCTCGCTCGGCGAGGAGCCGCTCGTGGTGCTCGCGGATCGCGGGCAGATCGATCAGGTGCTGATGAACCTCGCGCTCAACGCGCGCGACGCGATGCCCTCGGGCGGACGGCTGCGCATCGCGACGGAGTCGATCCAGATCGACGGATCGTCGTGGGCGCGGCTGACCGTCGAGGACACCGGCGTCGGCATGGACGACGCGACGCGCCGGCACATGTTCGATCCGTTCTTCACGACGAAGCGGCACGGCCAGGGCAGCGGGCTCGGGCTCGCGATGGTGTACGGCGCGGTGTCGCAGAGCGGCGGTCGCATCGACGTCGTGAGCGCGCCCGGCGAGGGCACGCGCATCGAGGTCGCGCTGCCTCTCGCGTCGACGCAGCACGCGGCCGATCCGGTCGAGATCTCCAGCGAAGCGCCGCGACGCAGGGCGCGCATCCTGCTGGTCGAGGACGAGCCCGCGCTGAGGCGCTCGGTCGAGGTCGCGCTGCGCGAGTCGGGGCACGAGGTGCGCGCCGCGATCCATGCCGCGGACGCGTTCGATCGCTGGGGTGAGTGGCCCTTCGATCTGCTCGTCACCGACGTCGTGATGCCCGGGCTCTCGGGCCCGGATCTCGCGCGTGCGGTGCGGCGTCGCGACCCGCTCTGTCCGGTGATCTTCGTGACCGGCTACGCGGCCGAGCCGATCGACGACGCGCTCTCGGAGCACGCCGAGCTGCTCACGAAGCCGTTCACGATGGAGTCGCTGCTGATCGCGGTCGCGCGAAGGCTCGAGACGCGCGACGCGGCGAGCGCGGCCGAGACCACATCGCACGTCACCACCGCCTGAGGCTCGGCGCACCCGCACTAGCCGAGCTTGCGGGGCCGATCGCTGGTGCTGAGGTACACTCGGCATACATGGCCAAGTACGCCCTCAACACGTCGACGCCTGCGTACCTCCGCGACATCCAGAAGCAGGTCGAAGAGTACGCGCGCGGCTACGGGCTGGACTTCTTCCCGACGATGTTCGAGGTCGTCTCGTACGACCAGATGAACGAGCTCGCGGCGTACGGCGGGTTCCCGGTGCGCTACCCGCACTGGCGCTTCGGCATGGAGTACGAGCAGCTCAGCAAGAGCTACGAGTACGGGCTGTCGAAGATCTACGAGATGGTGATCAACAACAACCCGTCGATCGCCTACCTGCTCGAGGGCAACTCGCTCGTCGATCAGAAGCTCGTGATGGCGCACGTCTTCGCGCACGTCGACTTCTTCAAGAACAACTACTACTTCCGCGCGACGAACCAGGGGATCGATCGCCAGACCGATCAGCCGATCCGGAAGTGGATCGACACGATGGCGAACCACGGCGCGACGATCCGCCGCTGGGCCGATCGCGTCGGCATCGAGAAGGTCGAGGAGTTCATCGACACCTGCTTGTCGCTGGAGAACCTCATCGACCCCGCGAAGCCGTTCGAGCCGCCGAAGCCGAAGGAGAAGAAGAAGGACTTCGAGTTCCTCGAGGAGGAGCCCGAGGAGGTCGCGAAGCTGCGCGTCGACAAGGACTACATGGAGGACTTCATCAATCCTCGTGAGTTCGTCGAGTCGCAGCAGAAGAAGATGGACGCCGAGAAGGAGAAGGCGAAGCGCGTCCCCGAGCGGCCCGACCGCGACGTGCTCGGCTTCCTCCTCGATCACGCGCCGCTCGAGCGATGGGAGCGCGACGTGCTCTGGGGCATCCGCGCCGAGGCCTACTACTTCTGGCCGCAGATGCAGACGAAGATCATGAACGAGGGCTGGGCCAGCTACTGGCACTCTCGATTGATGACCGAGAAGATCTGCGACGACGGCGAGATCATCGAGTACGCAGAGCGCAATGCGAGCGTGATGGAGACGGGCAATGGCCGTCTCAATCCGTACAAGCTCGGCGTCGAGCTCTATCGCCACGTGGAAGAGCGCTGGAACAAGGGCCAGTTCGGCAAGGAGTGGGAGGACTGCGACGATCTCGAGGCGCGTCGCTCCTGGAACCGCCGCACCGGGCTCGGGCGCAAGAAGATCTTCGAGGTGCGCTCGCTCTACAACGACGTGACGTTCATCGACGAGTTCCTCACGCCGGAGTTCGTCGCGGAGCAGAAGCTCTATTCGTTCGGCTACAACGCGCGCAACGATCGCTGGGAGATCGAGAGCCGCAAGTTCAAGGAAGTGAAGGAGAAGCTCCTCTTCCAGCTCACGAACGCCGGACAGCCCTTCATCCGCGTCGTGGACTCGAACCTCGGCAATCGCGGTGAGCTCCTGATGGAGCACGATCACCAGGGCATCGATCTGCGCCTCGACTGGGCGCGCGAGGTGCTGAAGTCGCTCGTGCGCGTGTGGCGTCGTCCGGTGGAGATCCACACGAAGGTCGAGAACAAGCCGACCTTGCTGCGCTTCGACGGCAAGGAGCACGTGCAGCGGCCGCTGCGTTGAGCCGCGCGCGGTGGGCGATCGCCGGCGCGATCGCGCTCTCGGTGCCGGCGATCGCGTACGCGTGGAACGTCTCGCGCAACGTGAGCGCGCGAGACCGGGCGACGCGGGCGTGCGAGCGCATCGAGTCGGCGCGCGCGGCGCGGTGGACGGTGCTCGAGGAGCCGGCGCGCGCGCTCTTCGAGGGCGACGTCGGTCTCGTGCGAGAGCTCTTCCTGACGATGGGCGACACGCCGTGCGCAGGGCTGCGCGATGCGCTCGCGTCGCCGTGGGCGTGGAACGCGGGGCGGACGTGGGACGACCCGCCGATGCCGAGCGAGCGGCTCGCGCGCATCGCGGCGGCGGCGGAGGGCGCACGCGCGCGATGTCCGGCGCTGATGGCATCGGCGCTGAGCGCGATCCCGGGTCAGGACGCGGCGGCGATCGACGCAGCCGCAGCGAGCGCGTGCGAGACGATGATGGCGGACTTCGACGCGTACGCTGCGGCGCCGCGCGAGGCGAGCGAGCCCACCGAGCTCTGGCAGTGGCCGGAGCGCCTCGAGAGCCTCGCCGCTGCGCTCGAGCTGACTCCGTGAAACGAAGAGAGCCGCCCGACGAACGTCGAGCGGCTCCTCCGAGCGTGGGGGTCGCGACTGCGATCAGCCCGGGCCCTCGATCACCGGCGGACGCGGCGGGACGAGGAAGTACACGATGCGCGAGTCGAGCGGCGAGCCGTCGCCACGCACCGTGAGGCGCGCGCGGAAGACCTGCGGCGTGAGCGTCGGCATGACGGTGTCGTTCTGGCGCGGGACCACGTCCCAGCACACGCGCGTGCCCGGCGTGACCGACGGGAACGTGTCGTGGACGCCGTCGCCCGCCGGGTTCGCGTCCTCCGTCGGAACGGCGGTGCACGTCGCGCCGGTCGTGTTCGTCTCGAGACGCTCGATGAACTGCAGCGCGTCACCCGCGTCGTCGGGCTCGTCGGCCGCCTCGATCGTCACGCGCAGCGGGACGCCCTCGACGATCTCGTTGATCGCGTTGGTGACGACGGTGTCGATGCCGGTGCCGTCGGCGTTCGCGTTGAACACGAGAGGCATGCCGCTGCTGTTCAGCGAGCCCGACGCGTTCGCGAGCTCGATCATGTCGCCTCGTGCGGCCGATGCGCTCGCCACGCCGATGAAGGTCACGCCGCGGTCGCGCAGGGCGGTGCCCGCCTGTGTCGCGGTCACGTCCCCATCGCTGTCCTCGTCACTGAAGGCGACCAGGATGCGCACGGCATCGGCGCGGTAGCCCGCGCACCCGATGAGCCCGGCGATCGGCGAGCAGCCCATCTCGGGCATCGGCGATCCGACGGGATCGACGGCCGCCCACACCGCGCCGAAGAGCGGCTCGGTGCCGCCGTCCTCCGGGATCAGCGTGATGCCCGCGCTGGTCGTCGCAGGGTTCTCCTGCAGGCTCGTGCGGTTGATCAGCAGGTTGCCCGAGCCCTGGGCCTGGCCGTACTGACCCGCGCCGGTCCAGACGCTGAGGATGCACGAGCTCGTCGCGGGATCTTCGATGCAGGTGGTCGTGAACGGGCTGCAGATGTTGCCCGCGCCGCACTCCGCGTCGCGCGTGCACGGCGTGCCGGTGTCGGTGCACGTCAGGTTCGACATGATCGTGCCGACGCCCGCCGCGAGGTTGGCCTGCTCCTCGCCCATCGAGCCCGACGCGTCGAACAGGAAGTAGACGTCGGCGAACTGGATGCTCGTGCGGAACGAGAGCGTGTCGCGCGTCGGATCGGGCGGCATCATGTAGGGGACGACGAACACGAAGTCGCCTCGCGTGCGCGGGCTGTCCGTCATCAGCAGCGGGTTGGTGCCCGCGGCGATCTCGATCAGATCGCTGATGCCGTCGCCGTCGCTGTCGGCCGCGTTCGGACGCGTGCCGTGCATCGTCGCCTCGTCGCGATCGCTGATGCCGTCCGCGTCGGCGTCGGGATCGCGGAAGTCGTCGGTGCCGTCCTCGTCGGTGTCGACCGGCGGGGTGACGAGATCGGTGTCGCCCGCCTCGATGCTGTCGGGGATCGAGTCCTCGTCGGAGTCGCCGTCGAAGAAGTCCGGCGTGCCGTCGCCGTCGGTGTCGGCGTCGCCTTCCTGCCCGTCGAGGATCGTGTCGTTGTCCGCGTCGGGGTCGTGGTAGTCGGGCGTCCCGTCGCCGTCGTGGTCGCCCGGCGGCAGCGCGCCGCGCAGCTCGCGCGCGTCGGCGAGGTTGTCGCCGTCGTCGTCCATGTCGGCGTGGTTCGGACGGCCGTCGCCGTCGACGTCGCCGGGCGCCTCGTCGAGGTCGGGGATCCCGTTGTTGTCGGAGTCGTCGTCGATGAAGTCGGGGCGCGTGTCGCTGTCCGTGTCGCGCGGCGGCGTGCGCGGGTCGGTGTCGCCGGCCTCGTCGCGATCGAAGATGCCGTCGCCGTCGCTGTCGTCGTCGCGGAAGTCGGGCGTCCCGTCGGAGTCGCTGTCGCGGTTCGTGGCGCGATCTTCGTCGGCGTCGGAGATGCCGTCTCCGTCTTCGTCGGCGGCAGGAGCGCCGTCACCGACGCTGCCATCGCGCCGGCGATCCGGCGTTGGGTCGTCGCAGGCGCTGAGCGTGCAGAGCGAGAGCGCGATCGACAGGGTGAAGAGAAGACGGCGAACGGCGTACGGCATGCCCGCGAGACTACCATCGCCAACCGGCGTTCGATCAATCCCGGACGGACGCTCGCGAGGCCTTTTTCGCAAGATCGCACCGAGGGTCCAGGCCGGTCGCCCGGACCCTCGGAGCTCGCCGATCACATCGACAGGCCGCCGTCGACGTCGATGCAGTAGCCGTTGAAGTAGTCGCACTCGATCGAGAACTTCACGGCCCTCCAGAGATCCTCGGGCTCGCCGATGCGGCCGACCGGGATCGACGCGACGAGCGCCTCGCGCGCCTTCGGGTTCATGCCGCGCGTCATCGGCGTCTCGACCATGCCCGGCGCGATCGCGACCGCGCGGATGCCGAACGGCGCGAACTCGCGGCACCACGTCACCGCGTTGGCGGCGAGCGCGGCCTTCGCGCTCACGTAGTTGCTCTGCCCGCGGTTGCCGTGGCGCGCGACCGACGACATCGAGATCACGACGCCCGGGCGCTGATCGCGGCGCACCATCTCGGCGACCGTCTCGCGCACCATCACCGTCGCGCCGGTCAGGTTGACCGCGATGACCGCGTTCCACTGATCGTCGGAGAGCGTGACGACCTCGCCGGTCGCCTTGTCCTTCTTCACGAGAAGGCCGTCGCGCAGGATGCCCGCGTTGTTGACGAGCACGTTCACGCCGCCCATCGCGTCGGCCGCCCACTTCACGAACGCGGCGCAGTCCTTCGTGTCGCTCACGTCGAGGCGGCGGCGGTGGATGCCCGGCGGCAGCTCCGCGAGCGCCTGCTCGTTCACGTCGCCGGCCGCGACCTGCGCGCCCGCCTCCGCGAGACGCTTCGCGAAGTGCGCGCCCATGCCCTGCGCGCCACCGGTGACGATCGCCTTGACGTCCTTGAGCTCCATCTCGGTCTCCTCGTTTGGGGCGCGCATCGTATCGCCGCACGTCGATCGAGCGCGCGCGTCGCGTGAAGATCCACACGCCGTCGGCGCCGCGATCTACGATCTCGCGATCGCATGACGTACGGCGCGCCGCGCTTCGATCGCCCCATCGACGTCGACGAGCACGTCCGCGCCCTGCCGCACGGCGCGTCGTGCAAGGGGCTCTTCTTCAACGATCCGATCGCGCGACTGCGACGCGTCGATCCGCGCCACCCGATCCTCGCGTCGAGCGAGATCGCGGGGCGCCGCTACGTGCCGTTCTTCGACTATCCGTATGCCGACTTCATGCGCCTGATCGTCGCGACCGCGCGCGCGGTGTATCCGTCGGCGCCGCTCGGTGAAGGGCTGCGGCGGCTCGGCGGCGCGGGCTATCAGGCGCTGCTCGAGAGCCAGGTCGGCAAGGTGCTCTTCGGCGTGTTCGGCTCGAGCTTCTCGCAGGTCGCGCGCGTCGGCGCGCGCGGATGGGCGGTGTCGGTGAGCTTCGGTCGCGTGGAGCTCGAAGACGTCGGCGAGCGACACATCCGCTATCACTTCCGCGATCTGCCGGCGTTCCTCGAGACCTATCAGGTCGGCGCGGTCGAAGGAGCAATGCGCGCGTGTGGCGTCGAGGGCGAGGTGCGCGTGGACCTGCGCGACCTCGGCGACGCCAGCTTCGACGTGCAGTGGGCCGCGCGCTGACCGCACGCTGCGTCGTGCCGCGCGTGCCCCGGCGCGTGATGTCGCAAGTTTTCTCGACGTTTTCCTGGTGACGAACACCCGTGGGATGGCGCGCGCGCTGCACTGCGGGTGGGGCCATGAAGATCACGTTCGTCCTTCCGGTGTTCGATCTCTCGGGCGGCGTGCGCGTCGTCGCGCAGTACGCGCAACGGCTCCACGAGCGCGGGCACGAGGTGCTCGTGGTCGGGTGCCCGCCGGGCTCGCCCTCGTTGCGCACGCGGCTCCGCAGCTGGGCGCGCGGACGCGGCGCGGGACCGCATCCCACGCGGGGAGCGTCGCACCTCGACGAGCTCGACGTGCCGCGCCGACTGCTCGATCGCGCGAGGCCGGTGCGCGCATCCGATCTGCCCGATGCCGACGTCGTGGTCGCGACGTGGTGGGAGACGGCGGAGTGGGTCGCCGCGCTGCCGCCGCGCAAGGGCGTGAAGGTGCACTTCGTCCAGAACGACGAGGCGCACCCCGGCTGGCTCGCGCCTTCGCAGCGAGCGCGCGCGGCGAGCGCGATGCGGCTGCCGCTCGCGAAGATCACGATCTCGCGATCGCTCGATCGCATGCTGCGCGAGGCGCACGGCGCGACCGACGTGGAGGTCGTGCCCAACGCGGTCGAGCTCGACGTCTTCCACGCGCGGCCGCGCGGCAAGCAGGCGCGACCGACCGTCGGCCTGCTCTACTCCGACAACCCGCTGAAGGGCGTCGACGTGAGCCTGCGCGCGCTCGATCTCGTGAAGCGCGCGCTGCCCGATCTGCAGGTCGTCGCGTTCGGCGTGCACGCGCCCGTCGCCGAGCTGCCGCTGCCGCCGGGCACGCGCTTCGAGGAGCGGCCGCCGCAGCACGTGATCCGCGCGCTCTACGCGTCGTGCGACGTGTGGATGTGCGGCTCTCGCTGCGAGGGCTATCACCTGCCGCCGCTCGAGGCGATGGCGTGCCGGGTGCCCGTGGTGTCGACGCGCGTGGGCGGGCCCGACGACAACGTGATCGACGGCGAGAACGGGTACCTCGTGGCCATCGAGGACGCGGAGGCGCTCGCGGGCCGCACGATCGGAGTGCTCTGCGCGAGCCCCGAGCTGTGGCGCGAGATGTCGGACGCGGCGCACCGCACCGCGACGTCGTGGACCTACGCCGACGCGACGCGCGCGTTCGAGCTCGCGCTCGAGCGGTGCATCCTGCGCTCGCCCGTGCGCGCGCTGCACCGCCCTGCCCCGCCGCGCGTCACGCGCATCGCGAGCGAGCTCGCCATGCGCGTCCGCGCCGCGATGGGCGCGTGATCACGTCACGGCGCGAGCGAGTGGCGTGCTCGCACCTGCTGCAGCACGAGCACGAGCGGGCCTTCGAGGGCGAGCGGTCCGTGCACCGTCCCGCCCTCCTCGCGCGCGCCGCTCGTGTCGAGCGCGACGAACCACTCGTCGCTCGCGAGCGCGCGCGGGAGCCGCAGCTCGATCGGCCCGCGCTGCGCGCAGAAGAACACGTAGAACGAGTCGCCCACGAGCGGCGCGCCGCTCGCGTCGCGCGCGCCGATCGCGAGCCCGTCGAGGTGCATGCCGAGGCTGCGCACGTGCGACGTCGTCCAGTCGTGCTCGCCCATCGGCGCGCCGTCGTGGCGGTACCACGCGACGTCTCCGTCGCCACGGAAGAACGTGTGGCGACGGAACACCGGATGCGCGCGGCGCAGCGCGATGAGCGAGCGCGCGTGCTCGAGCAGCGCGCGGTCGCGCCCGCTCCAGTCGACCCAGCTCGTCTCGTCGTCGAGGCAGTACGCGTTGTTGTTGCCGAGCTGGGTGCGGCCCATCTCGTCGCCCGCGAGCAGCAGCGGCACGCCCTGCGAGAGGAAGATCGTCGCGAGGAAGTTGCGCTGCTGGCGCGCGCGCAGCGCGTTCACCTTCGGGTCGTCGGTCGGGCCCTCGACGCCGTGGTTGTCGCTGCGGTTGTCGTTGCTCCCGTCGCGGTTCTCCTCGCCGTTGCGCTCGTTGTGCTTGCGCTCGTAGCTCACGAGATCGCGCAGCGTGAAGCCGTCGTGCGCGGTCACGAAGTTCACGCTCGCGAACGGCCGACGGCCATTGTTCGCGTAGAGATCGGCGCTGCCCGCGAGCCGCGTCGCGAGCTCGCCCACGCTGCCCGGATCGCCGCGCCAGAAGCGTCGCGTCGCGTCGCGGTACTTGCCGTTCCACTCGCTCCAGTGCGGAGGGAAGCGCCCGACGTGATAGCCGTCCCAGCCGATGTCCCACGGCTCCGCGATCAGCTTCACGCGGCTGACGATCGGGTCCTGCTGCACGACGTCGAGGAACGACGAGAGCCCCGCGGCACCGTGCTCTCCGCGCGCGAGCGCGGCCGCGAGATCGAAGCGGAACCCGTCGACGTGGAACTCCTCCACCCAGTGGCGCAGCGAGTCCATGATCAGCTGGAGCACGTGCGGCTGCGTCGCGTCGAGCGTGTTGCCGCAGCCGGTGAAGTCCTGGTAGCGGCTCGGGTTCTGCGGATCCAAGCGGTAGTACGACGCGTTGTCGAAGCCGCGGAAGCACAGCGTCGGGCCGCGGTGATCGCCCTCGCCGGTGTGGTTGTAGACGACGTCGAGGAGCACCTCGATCCGCGCCTCGTGCAGCGCCTTGATCGCGCTCTTGAGCTCGCTGATCGGATCCGCACCGCGTCGTGCGTAGCCCGCGTGCGGCGCGAAGTAGCCGATCGTGTTGTAGCCCCAGTAGTTCACGAGCCCGCGGCGCACGAGGTGCGGCTCGCTCGCGAACGTGTGGATCGGCATGAGCT
Organism: Sandaracinus amylolyticus; assembly: GCF_000737325.1. Lineage (NCBI taxonomy): Bacteria > Pseudomonadati > Myxococcota > Polyangiales > Sandaracinaceae > Sandaracinus > Sandaracinus amylolyticus. The sequence continues at coordinate 1,140,430 of NZ_CP011125.1, read as the reverse complement.
CGACGCTCGTCACGCCGAGGCGCACGAGGTGATCGATCGCCGCCGGATGCGCGAGGCCCGCGTAGGTGCCGCGGAGCGCGGGCGGGATCGCGGGGTGCCGCGCGGTGAACCCCTTCACGTGCAGCTCGTAGAGCACGGTGTCGTGCCACGGCACGCGCGGCGGGCGATCGTGGCCCCAGTCGAAGAACGGATGGGTCACGACCGAGCGCGGCACGAAGGGCGCGCTGTCGCGATCGTCGCGCGCGTTCTCGTCGTGCTCGCGATGTCCGAGCGTCTCGGTCGCGGCGGCGACCGCGCCGACGATCGACTTCGCGTACGGATCGAGCAGCAGCTTCTGCGGGTTGCAGCGATGGCCGCGTGCCGGATCCCAAGGGCCGTGGACGCGATAGCCGTAGCGCGTGCCCGGGCCCACGTCGGGCAGGAAGCAGTGCCAGCGATAGCCGGTCCGCTCGAGCATCTCGACGCGCCGCTCGCGCCCGGCGTCGTCGAACAAGCACAGCTCGACGCGCTCCGCCACGTCGGAGAACACGCAGAAGTTCGTGCCGGTGCCGTCCCACGTCGCACCGAGCGGCTCGGGCTCGCCGGGACGGCTCTCGGCAGGTGCGGAGTGGCGCCGCGCGTCGTTCATCGCGGCGCGATCGTACGGAGAGCAGGGCTCCGTGTCGCGTTCGTTCGCCGCGCCCCGCGCGATCGGGCGGGGGGCGGGGCCGCGAGCCGGTCACATCGAGCACACCGCGGGCGACGCGAGCGTCACGTCGGCGATCGTGGCGCTGCCCGCCGATGCGGCGAGGCGCGGCGTGGGGAAGGCGGGCCACGGCGTGTCGAGCGCGATCGTCGTGCCCGCCGACAGGTACGCGGGCTCGGCGCTGCACGGCCCTGCGTCGAGCGCGCGATCGTCGAGATGCACCACGAGGCCGCTCGCGTGCTCGCCGCCGCTCGGCGCGTAGGTGACGCCGACCGCGACGAGCTCACCGCTCGCCGACACCGCGCCCGCGGTGAGCCACTGCGAGCCCGCGTCGCTCGAGTAGGTCCGCTGCCACGTCACGTTGCCCGCCGCGTTCAGCCCGAGGATCCATCCGCGCCAGCGCGACGCGTCGCCGAACGCGCTGGTGCGACCGAAGACGACGTACCCGCCGTCGATCGCGACCACGTCGAAGCCCTCGCTCGCGCCCGCGCCGCCGAACGTGCGCTGCCATCGGATCGTCCCGTCCTCCGCGACCGACATCGCCCAGATGCGGCGGCGCTGGTTGCCGAACCGCAGGCTCGCGGTGCCGACCGCGACGACACCGCCGTCGTGCGCCGGGACGATCGCGCGGAGCAGGTTCGCCTCGTCCGTCGCGTTCTGGTTCTCGTGGATGCGCCACACGTCGCGCCCGTCCGCCGCGACGCGCGCGAGGTCGGCGTAGTACGCGCCGAAGGTGTCGGTGCGCGTCTGGCCTGCGACCACGACGCTCCCGTCGCCGAGCCGCAGCGCGTCGAAGGGCGCGCCGCCGCCCGCACCACGCTGCGCGACGATCGCGCCGCTTCCGTCGATCGTCGTCACGACGATCCGCTCGCCCTCGTCGGCGAGGGCGAGCCCGGAGATCAGGTACCGATCACCGCCGACCGCGCGGATCGACGCAGCGTCGTAGCTGTAGGCGGCCGATGCGATCGCGCGCTGCCATCGCACGGTGCCGTCGCGCGCGAGGCGCACCACGAACGCGGCCCACAGGCGCGGCCCGAAGCTGTGGGTCCGCCCGGCGGCGATCAGCTCTCCGTCGTCGGTGAGCGCGACCGACGTGAAGCGATCCGCGCTCGCGCCTCCGAGGGTGCGTGCCCAGAGCACGGTTCCATCGCTGTCGATGCGCGCGGCGATCGCCTCGTCACCGCCGGCGCCGTACACCGGGGACTCGCCCACGGCGACGAAGCTGCCGTCGTCGAGCAGCGCGACGTCGCGGAAGAAGTGCGCCCCGCCGAGGCCATAGCCGCGCGCCCACGACGTCGGCGTCGGCGGGCCCGCGTCGGGCGAGGACGCATCGTGCCCGGCATCGGTCGCCGGAAGCGCGGCATCGAGCTCCGTTCCTGCGTCGTCGGCGAGCGCCGCGTCGATCGGATCGCCCGCGTCGGGATCGGTCGCAGCGTCGTCCGCGACCACGCCGGCGTCGTGATCGGCTGCGGCGTCGGGATCGGTCGAGGCGTCGGGGTCGACGACGCCCGCATCGGGATCGACGATCCCGCCGCCGTCGGGGTCGGCGGATGTCGCGTCACACGCGGTGAGCACGAGGACCGTGAGGGCGAACGCTCGAGACGCGCGGGTCGGCACGGGCGCGATCGTGCGCGGGCGGGAGCGCGTACACCCGCCGATGGCGTGAGATGCGGATCCGATGTCGTGCTCGATGGTCGGCGGAGGTGCGCGTGCACGACGTCCGCGGACGTGGGATCTAGACACGCGATGCGCCAGACGCTCCGGGCTGGATCCTTCGAGGCGCGCGTCGAGAAGCGCGCGTCGTACCTGCTGATCGTCGAAGGCGACGACGACATCACGGCCGCGCAGATGCGCGAGTACCTCGACGCCGTCGATCGCGCCGCCGAGCGCGCCGGGACCAAGAACGTGATGTTCGACGCGCGGGGCAACCACGGTCCGTACGTCGCCGACGTGCACGCCGAGCGCTGGGAGTTCCTCACGGTGCGCACGAAGCTCGAGCGCGTCGCGGTGCTGCTGCCCCGCGAGCTCGACGTGTCGCGGGTCAACATGACGGCGATCGCGAAGCGCGGGAAGGCACGCGTGCGCGCCTTCGCCGACGAGGCCGCCGCCGAGAAGTGGCTCTCGAGCGGCTGACGCGTCCTCGGAGCGCGTTCCGCGCTACATCGCGCGGATGACGAGCCCTCCGAAGAAGCGCAGCCGCGCGCTGCCACTCTTGATCGTCCTCGGCCTCGCGGCCGCGTGCATCCCGTGCACCGGCGTGATCGCGGCGGTCGCGATCCCGTCGTTCATCTCGTACGTGCGTCGCTCGAAGACGAGCGAGGCCCACGCGAACGTCGCGCTGCTCGCGCGCGCGGTCGCGGCGGCGTACGAGGACGCGCAGCCGCGCGCGCTGCCGCCCGCGCTCTCGTCGATGCCGGGCGTGCCGGGGCCCGAGCGACGGGTGTGGCCCGCGGACGCCGAGCCCGGCTGGGCCGAGCTCGGTTTCGCGCCGCCGCCGGTCTACTACGCGTACGAGTACCAGCCGGATCTCGACGGCCGCGGGTTCGTGGTGCGAGCGCGCGGCGACCTCGACGGCGACGGCGTGCAGTCCACGTTCGAGATCCGCGGCACGGTGGACCCGACCTCGGGCTCGATCGTCCTCGCGCCGATCACGGTGATCGACGAGCTCGAGTGATCACGCCGCGATCGGGTGCTCGCGGTACCACGCGACGACGTCGCGCGCGGTCTCGTCGAAGCTCCGGAAGCGCACGCCGAGGTCGCGCTCGGCGCGCGCCGAGCTCACGAGGTGTCCGTCGCGCATCGTCTTCACGCCGACGCGCGTGATCGTCACCGAGCGCCCGCTGACGCGCGACCAGAGCTCGGCGAGGGTCGCGTAGATCATCAAGAACCAGAACGGGATGCGCACCCGCGGCGCGGCGACGCCGCTCGCGCGCTCGAGCGACACGACGATCTGCGCGAGCGTGAGCGGTCGACCGCCGACGATGTAGCGCGCGCCGTGCGCGCCGCGCTGCGCTGCCGCGACGGTCGCGCTCGCCACGTCACGCGCGTCGACGACCGAGGTGCCTCCGGGCGGCACGCCGGGAAGGCGCCGCGCGAGGAAGTCGAGCGCGAGCCGCCCTGCGTTGGTCGGGCCCGCATCGCCCGGGCCCCACATCCAGCCGGGCAGGATCTCGATCACGCGCATGCCGCTCACCGGCGTGAACGCGCGGATCTTCGCGTCGCCCTCGACCTTGCTGCGGAAGTAGAGGTTCTCGTGCGCGATCGCGGGCGGCGGAGTGTCCTCGTCTCCCGGTGAGCCGTCGGGCTTCTGGCCGATCGTGCCGCTCGAGCTCGTGTGCACGAAGCGCGCGACGCCGCGCGCGTCCGCTTCGCGCATGAGCGCGAGCGTCGCCTTCACGTTCACGTCCTCCAGCAGCGTCGCGTGATCGCCGGGCTGGTAGTACTCGCGGAAGTACGCCGCGGTGTGCACGACCGCGTCGCAGCCGTCGAGCTCGTGCGCGAACGCGGCGACGTCGCGCACGTCGCCGACGACCCAGCGCGCGCCGGTCGCGCCGATCATGCGCCGCGCCTTGGTGTCGGAGCGCACGAGGCCGATCACCTCGTGCCCCGCCTCGCGCAGCTGGTGCACCACGTGGTGCCCGAGGAGCCCGGTCGCGCCCGTGACGAAGACCTTCATCGCATCTGCCTCCTGGAATCCGAACGATCCTTCGGATATGAAGATGTGAAGGATCCTTCGGTTTCACCATTCGCATTCGGGCAGGAGCACGAGATGACCGCGATCACGCCGAGAAAACGGCCCGTGCAGGCCCGGTCGAAGGCGACCGTCGAGGCGATCCTCGAGGCGAGCGCTCGGGTTCTCGTCGCGGGCGGCTACGCGGAGCTCACGACGACGCGCGTGGCCGCGGCGGCAGGCGTGGGGATCGGCACGCTGTACCAGTACTTCCCGTCGAAGGAGGCGCTGGTCGTCGCGCTGCTCGAGCGGAGCATGGGTGATCTCGAGCGCGCGATCGCTGCCGCGATGAGCGCGCTCGAGGAGCCGGCGCTCGACGACACGATCGAAGCGATGATCGACGGCCTGCTCGCGGCGAAGCGCGCGCGGCCGGAGCTGAAGGCCGCGCTGCGACGGCAGCTCCCGAAGGTCGAGGGCGAAGCGCTGGTGCGCACGACGATGCGGAAGCTGCAGTCGCTGGTGCGCGGCGCGCTCGACGCGCACGCGGAGGAGCTGCCGGGCGTCGATCGCGAGCTCGCGGCGGCGGTGCTCACCACCGCGGTGGAGGGCGCGGTGTCGTCGGCGCTCGACTTCGCGCCGCGCCTGCTGAAGTCGCGCGAGTTCCGCGACGCGCTGGTCGATCTCGTGCGCGGCTATCTCAAAGAGGCGATGAAGAAGGCGAAGAAGCGCGCGCGCTGACGTCCGGTCGACACGCTCGGTGCGGAGGCGTTCGACGCCGAAGCGCGGCTATCCTCTGCGCGCATGCGCGCTCTCCTCTTCCTCGCGCTGCTCGCGCTCCTCACGAGCTGCGGCGCTCGCACCACCACGATGACGACACCTCCGCCCGAGCCGACTTCCACTCCACCGACCACCGAGACCGCGGGCCCGCCGCGTCCCGAGGACGTGCCGCGAGTCGGCTCGGTGCACGTCGGCCTCGCCGGCGCGAGCGAGCCCGACGTCGTTCGGTATCTGCTCGTGCGCACCGCGTACGCGGGCCGCCTCGCGCCCGACGGATCCTGGCTCTCGTTCCGCAGCTCGATCACGGGCGAGCCGCAGCTCTGGACCGTCGACGCCGACGGCGGATGGCCCGAGCAGCGCACGTTCGGACAGTCGGTCACGTTCCACGCCGTGTCGCCCGCGGGCGACTGGATCGCGTACGGCACCGATCGCGCGGGCAACGAGCGCGAGGGGTTCTATCTCGTGCGCCCCGACGGGACGCACGAGCGCGAGCTGCTCCCGCCCAGCGAGTCGTTCCGCGCGTTCGGCGGCTTCTCGCGCGACGGATCGAAGATCGCGTACGCCACGACCGACGGCTCGAGCGATCGCTTCGCGATCCGGGTGGTCGACCTCGCGAGCGGCGCCGATCGCGAGGTGCACGCGGGCGGCGTGGGCTACTACGTCGCGGCGTGGCGGCCCGACGGTGGCGCGCTGGTGATCGGCGAGATCCGCGGCGAGGACGCGAACGATCTGCACCAGCTCGATCTCGCGACGGGCGAGCTCACGACGCTCTTCGCGCCGCGCGAGGAGCCCTCGACGTACCAGTCGATCGAGTGGCTGCCCGACTCGAGCGGGTTCTATCTCGTGAGCGATCAGGGGCGCGACTTCGCAGCGCTCGCGTTCGTCGATGCGCGGACGCGCGCGCTCTCGTTCGTCGAGACGCCGTCGCACGACGTCGAGCAGGTCGCGCTCTCGCACGACGGGCGCGTGCTGGCGTGGACCGAGAACACCGGCGGGCGCTCGACGCTGCAGGTGCGCGATCGCCGCACGAGCCGCGCGATCCCGATTCCTCCGGATCTCCCGCCCGGTACCTACCGCATCGCCTTCGCGGAGCACGCGGACGTGATGTCGATCGACGTCTCGAGCCCGCGCGTGCCCGGCGACGTGTGGATCTGGGATCTGCGCGACCGCTCGCTCCGGCGCGCCACGCGCTCGACGCTCGCGGGGATCGACGCGACGACGCTCGTCGAGCCGGAGCACGTCGACCTGCCGGCGCGCGACGGCGAGACGATCCACGGATTGCTCTATCTGCCGCCCGGGGAGCGCAGCGCGCCGCCGCCGGTGCTGCTGAACGTGCACGGAGGACCGACCGCACAGGCGCGTCCGTCGTTCTCCGCGGTGCAGCAATATCTACTGGCGCGCGGAATCGCGATCTTCGACCTCAATTTCCGCGGCTCGACCGGGTACGGGAAGCGCTATGCGCGACTCGACAACCAGCGACTGCGCCCGAACGCGGTGAACGACATGGCCGACACGCTCGACTGGCTCGCTCGCAGCGGCCGTGTCGACGCGTCACGCGCCGCGGTCATGGGCGGGAGCTACGGCGGATTCATGACGTTCGCAGCGCTGGTGCACTTCCCCGATCGATTCCGCGCCGGCGTCTCGTTCGTCGGAGTCAGCGACTGGGTCACTGCGCTCGAGGGTGCCAGTCCGCAATTGCGCGCTTCGGATCGATTGGAGTACGGCGACATCGACGATCCGGGAGATCGCGAGTTCTTCGTGCAGCTCTCGCCGATCACGCACATCGCGCGGATGCGCGCGCCCCTGCTCGTCGAGCACGGCGCGAACGATCCACGCGATCCGGTGAGCGAGTCCGACCGCTTCGTGCGCGCGGCGCGCGCCCAGGACGTCGAGGTCGAGTACCTGCGCTTCCCCGACGAGGGCCACGGCGTGCGCCAGCTGCGCAATCGAGTGCACATGTATCGGCAGATCGCCGCGTTCCTCGAGCGGCACCTCCGCTGATTCAGAACGTCCCGAACACGCTCGCGCCGACGGTCTGGCCGCTGGTGCTCGACGTCGACGTCGAGAGCAGCGGCGCCACCGCCCACGTCACGTCGGGCGCCTCGCGGTGCCCGGCGTGCTGCTCGCCTCGCTCGGGCACGAGCGCGAGCGGCACCAGATATCCGACGAGGAACCCCGTGAGCGCGCCGACGAGCACGTCGGACAGATAGTGTCGATCGGAGAGCACGCGCAGCATGCCCGTCGTCGTGGCCATCGCGACCGAGACCGCGCACGACGCACCGTCCGCCACGTCGTCGTCGTAGAGCCCGCGCGATGCGTGCATCGCGCACGAGAAGCCCGCCGACGTGAACGCGACGCCGGTGTGCAGGCTGTAGAACGACTGGTACGTGTCCTGACCGTCGGTGCATCCCGGTCGCGACGGATCGTCCGCGCACTCGCGCGAGTACGGTCGCGCGCGCCCCGCGCCCAGCTTGATCACCTGTCCGACGCTCAGCGTGAGCCCGAGCGCGAGCGCGTACGCGGCGCTCGCCTGCCACGCGAGATCGGGATCGCCCTGGACGAGCGGCACCAGCGTGGCGTCGATCGCCGCAGCCTGGAAGACGGTCGCCATCAGCGAGACGTCGCTGATCACGCGCGCGATCTCTTGCGCGTCGACGGCGCTCAGCCGGAACGCACCGCGGAATGGCTCGTCGAGGAGCACGCCGCCGCGCCAGGACCCCGCGACCATGCGCTGCTCGATCGTCGGCGTGAAGAGGAAGAGCCGCACGCCCGAGCCGAGCGTCACGAGGCTCCCGGTGAGCGCCGAGCTCGAGTGCGGGACGACGGGCGTGCGTCGTGTGTCGACCGATTGTGCGGACGCGACGCGATGCGACAGCGCGACGCCCACGACCGCGAGCGAGACCAGGACCAGCCTTCCCCTCACGCGCCCTCCCACCGTTTCGACATACGCGCGCTCGCGCGTCTGGCGAGAGCGATCGTCGGCGATGACGAGCCAAGCTAAGGCGCGAGCGCGGACGCGCCAGCCCCGAGCGCATGCGGGATCACACGTGCGGAGCACACGAGCGCGCGCCGGTCCCGTGTGTACCTGCGCGCGCTCTTCCGGCGCTCAGAGGATGTCGTCCTCGGTGCCAGGCCGACCATCGGCGCCGATCGAGCGCACCCGGACGTCGTCGCCGTCGCACTCGATCAGGAGCTCGTGGTCCCAGGGATCGCGCGCGCGGCTCGGCGCGTTGATCACGCCGGCCTCGATCAGATCGCTCGTGGTCGGGCACCGGTCCGCGTGCCCGCTCGCGAGGTAGAGCAGGGCCGCGCTCTGCATCGTCGCTGCGTCGGCGCGCGCCTGCCTCTCGCGCGAGTCGCGGGCCGCGGGCAGCACCGCGAGGCCGACCGCGGTCGCGATCATCGCCATGATGATCACGACGATCATCACCTCGACCAGCGTCATGCCGGCGCGCTTCCGCCGCGCCGCTCTCTTCCTCGAGCGCATCGATTCCTCCTCGGCTCGCGTCGACGGGAACGCGAGCGCGACGAGGCGCAGAGCACGCGAGATGCCACGCGAATTCGCGCGTTTCTCGCGCGATCGCGTCACTGCGCATGACATCGTGACGAGGGCCGCGCGCGGTCGCGCGACCCGCTGTCACTCCGCGACGATCAGTCCGGGCAGACGCCCGCCGCCGGGCACGCGCCCGTCGCGCAGCGGTTCTGCACGCCCGCGGGATCGCACGTCGCGCCCGCGTCGAGCACCGGGCGCAGCGTGACCTGGAGCGCGTGCGGCGCGGTGCCGCTGCCGATGCCGCCGAACATCTCGACCATCAGGAAGTACGTTCCGCCCGCCAGGTCGCGCTCTTCGAGCGCGCTCTGGACGTTCGACATCGCGATGTCGTCGTTGCACGCGAGCTCGCTGCCCGAGTCCGGGCACACCGAGCGCAGCGCGAGGATCGTGTCGGTGCTCCCGGTGCCGGCGAGATCGGTCGTCGCGATCAGGTCGAACGTGCCCTCGGGCACCACGACCGAGTACGCGCGCTCCGCGCCCTGGCTGCCGGTGCCGACCGCGCAGCCCTGCTCGTAGTGGCCGTATCCGGCGCCGGTCGTGCCGGTGACGGTCGCCGTCGTCGCGGTCGTCGTCGGCGCCTCGATCGCGATCGCCGTCGCGTTCGTGCACACCGCCGCCGCGGCGCCGGTCACGGTGCACGTGCCGTCGCCGCCGCACGTCATCGGGAGGCGGCACACGCGCTCGTCGTCGCACGCCTCGCCTAGGCCCACGAGCACGGCCTCCTCGACCTCCACCTCGAGCGGCGCGCTCGTCGCGAAGGCCGCGTCGAACGCGCGCAGCACCACGCGGCTCACCATCGCCGAGCGCATGAACGCGGCGAGCGTCACCTCGTTGCCGAGCACGCGCGCCCGCCCGTCGTATGCGTCCGTCGTCGGACGCTCGTCGAAGAACACGGGGAACACGTCGCCGTCCATCGTGGCTGCGCCGTCGCCGTAGATGTCGAGGAGCTCGCCGGACGGCCCGAGGAAGTTCATCGCGACGCCGACCGCATCGCCGTCCACGTCCTCGCCCGTCGCGCCGATCAGCACGTCGGCGTTGGCCAGCCGCACGAAGCCCGCGGTCAGCGTGGGCGCGGTGTCGGCGCGCGCCGTGATCTCGAGCTGCACGACGCCGCGATCGACGGTGCCCTGCTCGGCCGGCGGCGAGCTGTAGCCGGTCACGATGACGTACACGACCTCGCCGCCCATCGCGGTGAACGCGCCGCGGCTGCGGAACTCGATGGGGTCGACATCGTCGAAGCACGTCGGAGGGAAGATGCCCTGCGGCACGTCCTCACACGTGCGCCGCACCTGCAGGACCGTGTTGAACGTGTCGGACGTGCCCGCGAGCGTGTCGAGCTGGATCGCGACGAGGCCCGAGCCCGGCACGCGCAGCTCGACGACCTCTTGCGGTGCCCAGCGCAGCTCGGCGGCGGTGTTGCCACAGCTCAGCCCGAGGTCGCGCGGTCGCTCCTCGGTCATCGCCGTGTCGAAAGTCACACTCATCGGCGTGTCGAGGACCGGTTCGACGAGCGTCGTCGTCGCGCACGAGAGCGGCGGACCAGCGTCGGCGATCCCACCCGCGTCTCCGTCGGATCCCCCGTCGGGCCTTGGGTTCTCTTCACATCCAGCGATGACGAGCGACAGGGCGAGCACGGATGAGCAAGCGAGGCCGCGATGCATGGCGCGTCTGGATAGCAGAGCAACGCATCGAGCGACACACCTTTGACTTGAGCGTTGCCGACGCGAATGCTCGGCGCCTCGATGAGCCGATCTCGATTCTTCGTCGCACTTCACTTCGTGCTCCTCTGCATCGCCTGCAGCGATGGTGACCCCGTCGTCGACGACGCCGGAACCGACGCGCTCGCCCCGAGCGAGCTGTTCGGACCATGCGTCGACGACTCGCAGTGCCCGGGCGAAGGCGCGGTCTGCCGGCGTGACGAGGACGGTTTCCCGGGCGGGCATTGCTCGGTCCCGTGCGACGACCGCACGCCCTGCGATGCGTTCGGGTCGTACCACCACTGCGTGCGCCGCGAGGGCGAGACGCAGTCGTTCTGCGAGCAGCGATGCCGCAACGGGCTCGACTGCGGGCGCGAGGCCTACACGTGCGAGGGCGAGCTCCCGCCGTCGGGCGGCGTGTGCGTCGGCGTGTGCGCGAGCGACACCGAGTGCAGCGAGGGCTACGTGTGCGACCGCCACAGCGCGCGCTGCGTGCCCGCCGGCACGAGCGAGCCGACCGGCGCCGTCGTCGGCGAGCCGTGCGCGAACAACGACGAGTGTCGCAGCCAGGCGTGCCTACGCGAGGCGAACGGCGGGACGCCGAGCGGCTTCGTCGGCGGCGCGTGCATCGGTCGCTGCATCCTGCCGGCCGGCTACAGCAGCAACTTCTTCTTCTCGGGCCCGGTCCTGCCGCGCGCGGGCTGCGCGGGCGAGACCGACGTGTGCTTCCCCGACGGGAGCCTGACCGAGGGTGATCTCGGCATCTGCCTCGACGGCTGCAGCTCGCCCGCCGACTGCCGCGAGGGCTACACGTGCCGGCAGCAGTTCCAGACCGCGAGCTCGACCGCGTCGTTCGACAACGGCGTGTGTCTGCCGATCGACTGCACGCGCACCGCGTGCCCGACCGGCTATCAGTGTCGCCAAGTGACCCGCAGCGACGGCAGCGTCAGCAACGTCTGCGGCCGCTGAGCTCAGGAGACCCTCGATGCGCACCGTTCGTTTCCTCATCTCGATCGCGCTCCTCGTCGCTCCGCTCGCGGGCTGCGGCTCGAACGACCCGGGCGGTCCCGACGCCGGCTCGACCACCGCGGACTCGGGCGACCCGGCCCAGTGCGCGCCGCCCGAGGGCCCGTACGGCACGAGCGAGGGGCGCACGCTGCGCCCGTTCACGCTCAACCGCTGCGACGGCACGCCCTTCGAGTTCTACGGCGCGGACGAGGGCTACTGTGATGCCTCGCTCACCGTTTTGACGATCGCGGCCGGTTGGTGCCAACCGTGTCACATGGAAGCCGCGCTCATCCAGGCGAACATCGCGGAGGCGTATGCCGACCGCGGCGTCCGCGTCGTCCAGGTCCTGATCCAGGATCCCGGGCCCGCGCCGCCGACGCCGGAGTACTGCCAGCAGTGGGTCGAGAACTACGGGATCACGTTCCCCGAGCTCACCGATCCGAACCAGCTGACGCAGATCTACTTCCCCGACAACGCGCTGCCCGCGACGCTGATCGTCGACTCGAACGGCGTCATCGTGCACCACGAGGTCGGCGTCTCGAACGAGCTCGAGACGATCACGGCCGCGCTCGATCGACTGCTCGGCGAGTGACGCGCCTCCGCGCCGCGCGTGCGATCCAGGGCGGCCTCGCCCTGGCATTCGCAGCTTTCGCGTTGGTCTCGCCGGCGCCAGCACACGCCGACGACCTCTCGTTCGAGCTGCCGTTCATCGGGACGACGACGTTCTCGATGACCAGCACGACGACGCTGCGTTATCGCGGCAACAACTACGACTTCAATCGCTACGACGACGACTTCGGCTCGCTCTACCAGCGCTTCGATCTCGCGCTCCAGAGCGACGAGCTGCGGCTCGAGGTCCGGCTCGACGCGTTCCTGCCGACGACGATCTTCGAGGACACGCGGTGCCCGCCCGGCGACGAAGTGCTCTGCTACGTCACGTGGGACGTGCGGCCCGAGCGCATCGCGCTGCGCTGGGAGCACGACGAGTGGCTCGTCGAGGCCGGTGACTCGCAGCTCGTGCTCGGACGCGGCATCGCGCTCGCGTTCCGGAAGGTCGATCTCCTGGCGGTCGACAACGCGCTGCGCGGCGGGCACGTGCGCTACGACGGGACGAACGTCGACGCGCGGCTGCACGTCGGCCTCGCGAACCCGCAGAACCAGGATCCGATCACGCTCGGGATCGTCGCGGAGCCCGAGGATCTGATCATCGCGGGCGAGGTCGAGCTCACGATCCCGGGCGACGTGCCGCTGACGATCGGCCTGCACGGCGATCGCGTGTGGTTCATGGACGACCCGCTCGTCGCGTTCGAACACCGCACGGTCGACGTCGCGGGCTGGAGCTTCGAAGCGCCCGCGCTGCTCGACGGACGTCTCGCGGTCTACGGCGAGGCGAACGGGCTGCGCCGCACGTACACGTTCGACGGGCGCGACGAGCAGGAGTTCGGTCGCGCCGTGTACGCGAGCGCGCAGGTGCAGGGCGACGAGCTCACCGTGCTCGTCGAGTGGGCGGACTACGAGAACTACCTCGTCGCGCCGAGCACCACCGAGGCCCAGGCCTCGCGCATCTACAGCGCGGCGCCGACGCTCGAGTACGAGGGCCCGCAGCTGCTGCGCGGCGTCGGCAACCGGCGCGGTGGCGCGGTGCGCATCGACTACGCGTTCCTGCCGGGGCCCTGGAGCTTCTCGGTCAACGAAGCGCTCTACGGGTTCGGCGAGCACGGCCGCGATCCGTGGGACGGCACGTTGGTCAGCCACACGTGGGGCTCGCTCGCGCGGCGCCAGGAGTTCGGCGACGAGTACGTGTGGTCGACGAACGTGGTGCTCGGGTATCGCCACGAGCAGTTCCTCCACGATGCCGACGCGAGCTCGGCGCAGATCGGCGTGGGCTCGCTCGATCGCCGCATGGTGCACGGGCAGGTCGAGGTGACCGTCGGCAGCGGCGAGCACTCGTTCGACGTGTCGGTCGATCATCGCGTCGAGACGTGGTTCCTCGGGTTCGACGACTACCGCGACTTCCAGGTCGGCGGCGCGTCGATCACGTACTCGTGGGGCGTCCCGCTCGCGCTCACCGTCGCGCTGCGCTGGAGCGACTTCCGGCTCGACGAGCTGATGCGTCGCGAGCAGCCGGAGTACTCGTACAACGTGCTCGGCGGCGCCTGGTACCCGTCGCTCGAGGCGCGGTGGAGCTTCGACCCCGGGACGTTCCTGAAGGCGTTCGTGGGTCAGACGCCGGGCGGTCAGATCTGCTCGGGTGGCGTGTGCCGCACGGTCCCGGCGTTCGAGGGATTCATGCTGCAGTTCGTCGGTCGTCTGTGACGGATCGCGTGAAGTGCGGGCCTCGCGCTCGCGTCGGAGGATGTCGATGAAGCTCTCACGACTGTCGCTCGTGCTCGCGCTCGGCGCGACGATCGCTGCCGCGTCGATCGCGGCGGTGCCGGCGAGCACGCCGGTCCTCGGTGCATCGAGCGCGCTCGCGCGCGTCGGCGGTCGGCCTCCGCCGTTCACGCTGCCCGCCGCGACCGGCGGTCCGTCGCGCGACGAGTTCCGCATGGCCGATCACCTCGGGCAGCACCCCGTCGTGATCCTGTTCTGGGCGACGTGGTGCGTGCCCTGCCAGCAGGAGCTGCCGTTCTACCAGTCGCTCTACGAGCGCTATCGTGATCGCGGGCTGCGCATCGTCGGCATCAGCATGGACGACGCGCGCACCGTGATGCGCGCCGGTCCGGCGGCGCGCCGATTGGGCGTGACGTTCGACGTCGTGACCGACCTCGACACGCGCATCACCACGCAGATCAACCCGCGCCGCAGCGCGCCGTTCAGCATCTGGGTGGATCGCGACGGCCGCATCGTGTGGGAGCGCGAGGGCTTCGCGCCCGCCGAGCAGCAGGCGATCAGCGAGGGCGTCGCGCGCCTCGTCGGGCAGTGAGCGCTCCGTCGGCTCACTCGGTGACGACGAACGCGTAGTCACAGAGCTCGGCGGCATCGCCGAGCTCTTCCTCGAGCAGCGGCATCACCACGCGATACGGCGCCGCGCCTCGACGCGCGGCGCGCCGCGGGATGCCGAGCCCGCCCTGCACGTGCACGCGGCCCGCGAGCACCACCATGCGCGCCGGCGCGCCTTCGCTCGCGAGCGTCGACGCGACGCGCTCCGCCATCGTCTCGTCCCACACGAGCTGCGCGAGGTAGAAGCGCTCGAGCATCGCGGGCTCCATCCCGGGGTGCTCGCCGAACGCCTCCATGATCATCGCGCGGTGCGCCGCGTCGTCGGTGACCATCTCCGCGGGAAGCTCGGCGCGCAGCTCGGGCGTGAGCGCGGCATCGCCCTCGCGCGCGATCGTGCGCGTCAGCTCGCGCCGCGCGTTGAGCGCGATCACCGGGGCCCCCGCATCGCGCGCGAGCTCGAGGATCGGCCGGTAGAGCGCGAAGTCCATGTTCCAGCGCTCCTGCCACTCGGTCGCACGCAGCATCTCCGCTTCGTCGATCGAGCGCGCGACGTACGCGTCGAGCGGCGCCTGGAACGGGCGCTGGAACATCTCCATGCCGATCGCGAGCGATCCGCCGCGCGCGAGCAGCGCCGCGATGATCGCGCGCTGTGCCTCGTGATCGGCCGGCGCGTCGTGTCGCTCGCCGACGTAGACGACGCGCGCGTCGTCGAGCGCGATGGCGAGCTCCTCGAGCGTCATCCGCGCGCCGGTGCGCACGTCGACGATCGGCGCGTCGATCGGCCGAGACGGCTGCGGCGTCGTGCGCTCGGTCGCTGCCGGCGCGCCACCGCACGCCAGGAGCACGAGCGCGGCCGACGCCGCGAAGAGAGCACGCGCGATCAATCGGGCTGGTAGCCGGGGCAGTCGTAGATGTTGAACGTGAGGGGCGTCGTGCGCGCGGTCGGGCCCGGCGCGGTGAGCTCGCGATCGATGTTCAGCGACGCCTCGGGCGAGATGCCGACACAGAAGATCTGACCCGAGATCAGCGCGCGCCCTTCGTCGTCGCGGCCGAACGAGACGCCGCTGACCTGACACTCCTGCGACGCGCTCGGCGGGTTGCCGCCACACGTGCCGGTGTACGCGTTGTCGTCGCGCACGGTCACCCGGCAGCCCGCCGGGCTCGGCGTCGCGCCGCCGCGCGGGAACGTCGCGTTCTGGAGCTGCAGACCGAAGTCGCTCCCGCTGACGGAGAAGTTGAGCGTGCGCGAGTCGTCGTTCTCGGTGACGTTGCACGAGATGCGCGCGCCCTCGCCGTCGAAGCCGTCGACGAAGCGATCCGGGTACGCCGTGCAGTTGTCCTCGGGGCCGTCGCCCATGTCGCAGCGCACACGCCACTCGATGTAGGCGTACACACCGGCCGGGCGGGAGTCGGTGCAGCTCGGGAGCGCGGTCGCGGCGATCGAGGCCGCGAGGAAGACGAAGCGTGCGTGGCGCATGGGTTCTCCTGCGGCAGAGGCTAGCAAAAGCGCCGTCGCCGCCGCCACTTGCGCTCACGGGAGGGGTCTTCGGAGGGCCCCTCCCGCCGACTTCGCGCGCTCAGCTCGCGCGGCGCGCCGCGTCGAGCGCGCGCTCGAGGTCGCCCCGCAGATCGTCGTGCGCCTCGACGCCGCACGAGATCCGGATGAGCCCGTCGTGGATCCCGAGCGCCGCGCGCTGCGCCGCGGGGATCGAGCCGTGGGTCATGATCGCGGGCAGCTCGATCAGCGACTCGACGCCGCCGAGGCTCTCCGCGCACACGAAGATCTCGACGGTCTCGAGCAGGGCGCGCGCCGCGGGCATGCCGCCCTTCACGACGAACGAGATCATCCCGCCCGGGCCCTTCATCTGACGGTTCGCGAGCGCGTGCTGCGGGTGCGACGCGAGCCCCGGGTAGTGCACCTTCTCGACCTGCGGGTGCGACTCGAGCCACGCCGCGATCGAGCGCGCGCTCTCGACGTGGCGCTGCATGCGCAGGTGCAGCGTCTTCACGCCGCGCAGCACCATGTAGCAGTCGAACGGACCGGGGACGCCGCCCATCGCGTTCTGCAGGAACGCGACGCGCTGCGCGAGCTCGTCGTCGCTCGTGATGATCACGCCGCCGACCACGTCGCTGTGGCCGTTGAGGTACTTCGTCGTCGAGTGCACGACCGCGTGCGCGCCGAGCTCGAGCGGGCGCTGCAGCACCGGGGTCGCGAACGTGTTGTCGACGATCACGAGGCACCCGCGCTTGCGCGCGATCTCCGACACCGCGGCGATGTCGACGAGCTTGAGCATCGGGTTCGTCGGCGTCTCGAGCCAGACGAGCTTCGTCTCGGGGCGCAGCGCGCTCTCGAACGCGCGCAGATCGCCCATGTCGACCTGCGTGGTGACGATGCCGAGCGGCTTCATCACCTTGTCGAGGATGCGGAACGATCCGCCGTAGAGATCGTCGCCCGCGACGACGTGATCGCCGGGCTTCAGCACGTGGAGCAGCGTCGTCATCGCGGCGCAGCCCGAGCCGAACGCCATGCCGTGCGTGCCGCCCTCGAGCGCGGCGAGACAACGCTCGAGCGCCTGACGCGTCGGGTTGCCGCTGCGCGAGTAGTCGAAGCCCTTGTGCTGGCCGGGGCTCGGCTGCGCGAACGTGCTCGCGAGCACGATGGGCTGCATCACCGCGCCCGAGACGGGATCGGGCTCCTGGCCTGCGTGGACGGCGAGGGTGTCGATGTGGTGGCGACGATCGCTCTGCATGGTCGCGGCGGCGTAGCGCGAGGCCGCGACGGGGCGCAAGAGCGCGGCCTCACGGGGCCTGCTCGCCCTCTCCTTCCGAGGCACGCGCCTCGCGCACCTGGGCGGCGACGCGGTCGACGCGAGCGCGCGCGTCGGGCTCCGCGGCGTCGAGGCCCTCGAGCTCTCGGCGCATCACCGCGAGGCCCGACTCGTCTCCCTCGCGCTCGCGCTCCTCGATGCGGCGTCGCAGGTCGGCGCGCCGGAGCACGATGTAGTCGTAGAGGCGCGACGCGTGCTCGAGGTCGTCCTCGAGCGTCATCGGGCGCGCGAAGCGCACCAGCTCGCGCGGCGGCGGCGCGGGCTCGCGCGGAGACGCCGGTGCGGCGGCAGGCGGCGCGGCCGGCTCGGCGATCGCGGCGACTTCGGTGCCCGCATCGGGCCGTCCCGCGTCGAGCACCGGCGCGTGCGACGTGACCACCGCGGCCGGTCGCGGCAGCGCCGCCGACGATGCCGACGAGCTCGAGCGCGCCTCGACCTCGGGCGTCGCGGTGGAGCGCGTCTCGCGCGGCGCGCCGTCGTCCGATCCGCTCGTCGCGACGGCGATCGCGATCGCGGCGATCGCGACCATCACGGCGCCCATCACGACCGATCTGCGAGTGCGCTCGTCCATCACGTCAGTTCGCCACCGCGACCGATGCGGTCCCGACGCACGCCGCGGCGCATCCGTGCTGACCGGGGTCGGGCTCCTCTCGGTACTCGTACGCGAGCACGCCCGTCCCGAGCATGCCGCGGATCGCTTGTTTCGTCGTCCAATGACATCGATCGCTGAAGTCGAAGCCGGTCTGGAGATCGAGCGTGACCTCGCCGCTCGCGCTCACCGTGCCCTGGAACACCGACGGACCGAACGTCGCGCTCGCCGCGCCGCCCTCGCACGGATAGGAGAGCGAGCCGGGCGCGCTCGTCACTCGCTCGTCGATCACGCAGCCCTCGCGCACCGTGACGTCGTAGACGCGCACGGTCGTGGTGCAGCTTCCCGAGCTCGTCGCGATCTCCGCCTGCGGCACGTCGCTCGCCTCGACGACGACCACGCCACCGCTCGAGCGGGTCGCGACCGGCTCCTCGGCGCGGCCTCCGCCCCCACACGACGCGAGCAGCGCGCACGCGATCCCGATCACCACCCTCCGCATCGCGGCCGAAGGTAGCGCGGCTCGGGGTACGATGGCTCGGGGTACGATGGCGCGGCGCATGACGACGACGACGCTCGAGCACGTGTACGAGGCGATGCGCCGACTCCGCCCCGACTTCGTCATCGCGGGCTCGCAGCATCCGCCCGACGACGCCGCGCTCGACGCGCTCGCCGCGCGCCTCGGCGTGACGCTGCCGACGATCTACCGCGAGCTCGCGCGCAACCTCGGCCCGTTCGTCGTCGAGCGCGGCGACGAGGGGCTCGAGCTCTACGCGATCGCAGAGGACGCACCGCCCGAGCTCGACGTGGAGCACGTCTCGGCGAAGCTCGCGGCGCGCACCGGCGCGATGCGGGTCGTCGTGATGCGACGCATCGGCGATCCGCGACGATGGATCCTCGAGCCCGACGGCAAGGTGCGCAGCTTCGATCCCCGCGACGCCGCGCTGGGCGAGCCCGAGGAGCTCGCCGACGTGATCGAGCGCGAGCTCGTGTCGCTGCGCTGACTCGCTCGCACGCGATGCGTGCGACGCATCGCTCGACGTCGCTCGATGCGCCGGACGCATCGAGCGCTCCCCCGCATCGCCGGACCGCGCGCGCGGCGACCGAGGCCGGAGCGCGCTTGTGGCGTCGGGCCTCGAGCCCACGTGCTGCCCGGATACCGGAGCGCCTCGCCGGGGTGTGGCGGCGAGACGGCGCGATCCGGAGGGCACGGTCGAGTGAGCACCGCGCGGCGATGCGCGCGGAGCGGTCGATCATCGTGAGCACGGGGGGTGGACGTGACGAAGGCGATCGGACGAGGCGTGGTGGTGGCGGCGCTGATCGGTGCGTGCGCGGGGTGCGAGACCGAGAGCGCCTCGCTCGTGCATCGCGAAGCGCTCGCGGACGTGCACGAGTACGGCGTGACCGAGTGCCCGCAGGATCTCGGCGTGGTCGAGGTCGAGCTCGGTGATGACGCGAGCGGGCCGGTCACGCTCTCGCTCGCCGAGGACATCATCGCGATCGACGTGCTCGATCCCGAGCTCGCGTGGCCGATCAACGACGACTGGTCGATCACGATCGAGCCCGGGCAGGTCCTGACGTTCGCGGTGCAGTTCAACTGCGGCTCGACCGACGACGTCGCGGGACGGATCGACCTCGAGCTCACGCCGCGTGGCGGCGGAGCGGCCCTCGACAGCGTGTCGATCCCGATCGCGCTCGACGTGCAGGGCGCGCCGTAGTCGCGCGTGGGCACGCGGTCGGACGTGTGCGCGTCGGCCCACGACGGCGTTCGCTCGGAGTGGAGGTTTTCGCTACCTCGCCAGCACCTACCTGCATGTCAGCGCAGGAGGCGCGACGACATGAAGCAGATGATCGGTGTGATGGCCGGAGTGCTCGCTCTCGTGGGCTGTACAAGCGACCCGGACACCGGACGAGTGGGGGCTGCGCATCTTCAAGTCGATGCCGGCAAGGACGAGCACGACGCCGGGAGAGCCGAGCACGATGCCGGCCCGCCGCCGGGGCTCTGCCGCATGACCGGCGGCGGACAGATCGACGTGGGCGAGGACCCCGATTCGTTCGGCGGCAACGCGGCGCCCCGGCGCGGCGACTTCACCGGCGAGTGGAACCACGTGACCCACGAGGGAGAGCACTTCCACGGGCACGAGATCACGTTCGTCGAGTGCTTCGTGAACGCGAACGACGAGGAGCCGCCGGAGGCCGGGTTCGCCGAGATCGTGTTCGGTGGCACCGGCACCTTCGAGGGCGAGGACTGCACGTTCGAGGTCGAGGCCGAAGACCACGGCGAGGGCCGCAACGCGCCGGCTCGTGACGAGTACACGATCCGGATCGACTGCCCCGGCACGGAGAACGACTACGTGACGCCCGACGAGGAGCCGATCCTCCACGGCAACATCCAGATCCATCCGCTCCCGCCCGGGTTCCTGTGATCTGAGCCCGCGCGAGGGCGGTGGGCTCGCCCCCGAGCCGTGAACGGCCGTGCTCCGCGGTGCCTCGTGCGCCGCGGAGCACGGCCGGACGCGTTTCGCCGTGATGCGCCGGACGCATCGCGCCGCGTCCGGCGATGCGTCGCGCGCATACCGGCGCGCGTCAGCCGATGGAGCCCGGGCGCTGCAGCCCGCTCGCGGGCGTCCCTTCCTGCTCGAGCCGCTGCATCAGGTCGCCGAGCTCGCGGCGCGCGCGCAGCGGCGTGAGGAATCGGGTCGCGAGCGCCATGAGCCGCTTGTCGAGCGCGTCGATCTCGCGCCCCGCGTGCTCCAGCGCCTGCTCGAGCGACTTGCGATCCTGCTCGAAGCTCGTCTCCAGGCGATCGAGCTGACCGCGGATCGCCTCGGTCTGGAACTCGAGGTCCTTCACCTCGCGCTGCTTGCTCTCGACCCACTCCCGCGCGCGCTGCGCGGTGCCGTGCGCGAGCAGCCAGCGATCGAGCGCGTCCGCGAGCTCGCGGTGCATCATCACCAGCGCCTGGGACGGCGCGCTCGCCTCGTTCAGGCCGAAGCTCGCCGCGAGCTTGCGGTGCGCGTCGCGGTACGCGCGCTCGGCGCCGCTCGCCGCGTCGAAGTACGGCGAGACCTCCTGGTGCGCGGTGCGCGCGGCCTCGCGCGCGGACGAGAGATCGGTGCCGAGCACGTTCATCGCGTGGCCGAGCCGCTGCCGCCCTTCGCGCGCCATCGCCTCCATCGACTCGAGCTTGCGTTGCTCCTTGAGGCCCGCCGATCGCAGCTCGTGCATGCGCCGGATCACCTCGCGGATCTCGCTCAGCGTCTGGCGCACGTCGGGCGGCGCATCGCCGCGTGGATACGCGCGCTCGAGCATCTGATCGAAGAGCGCGGTGCGCGCGGCCCAGCGCTCGAGCGTGGTCGGCGGGAGCGTCGGCGCCGCGGGACGCGGCAGCACGGATTGATGCTCGGTCGGGAGCTCCGCGGCCTCGGCGGGCGCCATCGCCGCGAGCTCCTTCTCGACCTGGTGCGCGTCGACCGGGCGATCCTCGGGACGCTTCGCGAGCATCCGGAGGATCAGCTCCTCGAGGCGACGCGGCACGTGGGGCACGAGCTCGCTCGGCTTCGGCGGCGTCGCCTGCAGGTGCAGGATCAGGAACGCGGGGATGTCGTCGGCCTGGAACGGCAGTCGCCCGGTGAGCATCTCGAAGAGGATCACGCCGAGCGCGTACAGATCGGCGGAGGGCCCCGAGTCGATCGAGGTCACGCGCTCGGGCGCCATGTACTGCGGCGTGCCGAAGATCTGACCCGCGCTGGTGAGCCGCTGGTCGTGCATCGAGCGCGCGATGCCGAAGTCGAGGATCTTCGCGACGGGCTTGCCGCCCGCGCCGCGCGAGACGAACACGTTCTCGGGCTTGAGGTCGCGGTGCAGCACGCCGAAGTCGTGCGCACGCGCGAGGCCGCGCGCGATCTGGAGGCCGAGCGTGCACACCTGCGGCGCCGGCATCGGCCCGTTCGCGATCAGCCGATCGAGCGGCGCGCCGTCGAGCAGCTCCATCACGAGGTACGACGTGCCGTCGTCGGTCTCGCCGTAGTCGTGGATCTCGATGATGTTCGGGTGCGCGATCGCCGCCGCGTTCTTCGCCTCGCGGCGGAAGCGCTCCTTGAGCGCCGCGTCGCGCGAGAGCTGCGGGTTCATGATCTTCACCGCGACCGGGCGATCGACGAGCGCGTTGCGCGCGCGATAGACGACCGCCATGCCGCCTTCGCCGAGCGCCTTCTCGATGTGATAACGACCGCCGAGCAGCGTGCCGATGCGCTCGTCGGCGAGCGTCTCGAGCACGGTGTTGTCGACGAGGCAGCGCGAGTCGGCGTCGGTGTACTTGAGCTGACAGGCCGGGCAGATCTTCATCGCGCTCCCCTCGACCGCGATTGTACCGGAGCAGAGCGTCTCGAGCGCGCAGGCCACCGAGCGGCGATCGCGGCGCGGCGCCACGCACGAACGCCAGCGATCCTGGGCGTTTCGCGTTGTGCGTGGCTGGCGGGCGCGTTGCTTGTTGGTGACCTCATGACCTCTCGCGCACCGCTCACGATCGCGCTCGCGCTCGTCGTCGTGCCGGGTGCG
Source organism: Sandaracinus amylolyticus (assembly GCF_000737325.1). Taxonomy (NCBI): domain Bacteria; kingdom Pseudomonadati; phylum Myxococcota; order Polyangiales; family Sandaracinaceae; genus Sandaracinus; species Sandaracinus amylolyticus. Next base: position 1,118,123 of record NZ_CP011125.1, on the reverse strand, counting down.
CTCGCGCTCTCCGGCTGCTCGGCTTGTGGGCCGCCGCAGTCGGCGTCGGCGCAGGACGAGGTCGTCGTGGAGGCTGATGGCGGCGTGGTGCAGCGCACGGTGATCGTGCCCGTCCCGGTGCCTGCGCCGGAGGAGCGCCCGGCGCCCGAGCCCGAAGCCCCCGCGACTTGTTACGAGGTCGCGGCGAACCGCACGAACCTCACCGAGCAGCAGATCGCGCTGCTCTGCAGCGGCGCATGGTCGTCGGCGCCGATCCAGTGCTACCTCGACGCGCGCGCGCGGCTGACGATCACGGACCCGCAGCGCATCGGCCTCTGCCGCTGCGCGGACTCGACCGCGCCGGTCGACTGCTACCGCCGACTGCAGCGCTCGCGCGCGCTCACCGACGTGCAGGTCGAGTCGCTCTGCGCGCCGGTGATCGCGCTCGGCCTCCTCGACAACTGCCGCCCGGCCGGCGGCTTCTGAAGAGTTCCTCCAAGGAGAGCAGCAGGAAGGCAGGACGGGAACCAAAGACAGAGTTTCTCCTGCCTTCCTAACTTCCTGCTCTCCTTAGAAATTCCCCCTCTTCGAGGGCTCATCGCTCAGAAAAGAAAGTGACCGCTCACTTTTTTCTGCTAGCCTGACGGCCGTGCTCCAAGCGCCGCAGCAGGCCCGTGCGATCGCCACCCGTGCTCGCCTCGTCGAGGCCGCGAGCGCGCTCCTCGTCGAAGAAGGCCTGCGCGGCACGACGACGGCGGCCGTCGCCGCGCGCGCCGAGGTCTCGCAGGGCGCGCTCTTCAAGCACTTCCCCACGAAGCTCGATCTCCTCGCCGCGTGCGTCGAAGCGGTGCTCGCCTCGCTCGTGGACGCCTTCCGCGCGGCGCTGCCCAAGCGCACCCCCGCGGATCTCGACGCGCGCCTCCGCGTCGGCGTCGCGGCGCTCTGGAAGGTGTTCCGCCTGCCCGCGATGCAGGGCCTCTTCGAGGTCTATCTCGCGGCGCGCACCGATCCCGAGCTCGGGCGCGCGCTCGAGCCGCTGCTCGCCGCGCACAACGCGAACATCCAGCGCGAGGCGCGCGCGCTGCTCCCCGAGCTCGCGTCGCATCCCGGGCTCGCGAGCGGCGTCGACGCGGTCGTCTACGCGATGCAGGGCGTCGCGCTCGGTGTGTTCTCGAACGACGAGCGGCGCGACCGCGAGCACCTCGCGTTCTTCGAGCGCCTCGCGGTGCACGAGCTCGCGGCCGCAGCACCGCAGGTCACGCAAGCAGCGCAGTCGAAGGCGGGCTCACGAGCCCGACGGAGGGGGTGATGTCGACGCTGATCTACTACGCGATCCCCGCGTTCATCATCACGGTCGCGCTCGAGGCGCTCTACGTGCGCCAGCGCGCGAACGTGCGGGGCTACGAGACGAAGGACACGTTCGCGAGCCTCACGATGGGCGTCGGCAACGTGCTCATCGCCGGGGTCGTGAAGATCGGCGTCATCGCGCTGTGGCTCTTCCTGTACGAGCACCGGATCTTCGATCTGCCGGTCTCTGCGTGGTGGGTCTGGCTGCTGCTCTTCGTGTGCGAGGACTTCTGTTACTACTGGTTCCATCGAGTGAGCCACGAGTCGCGCTTCTTCTGGGCGGCGCACGTCAACCATCACTCGAGCACGCACTACAACCTCTCGACCGCGCTCCGGCAGTCGTGGACCACGCCGTTCACCGGCATCGTGTTCTGGCTGCCGCTCCCGCTGCTCGGGTTCCATCCCGGGATGATCCTGGTGCAGCAGGCGATCTCGCTGCTCTACCAGTACTGGCTGCACGTCGAGTGGCTGCCGAAGCTCGGGCCCTTCGAGTGGATCTTCAACACGCCCTCGCACCACCGCGTGCACCACGGGCGCAACGTGAAGTACCTCGACCGCAACCACGGTGGGATCCTGATCGTCTGGGATCGCCTGTTCGGCACGTTCGAGCCCGAGGCCGAGACGCCGGACTACGGGCTCACGAAGAACATCGAGACGTTCCATCCCGTGAAGATCGCCTTCCACGAGTGGCTCGCGATCGCGCGCGACGTGATGCGCGCACGATCGCTGCGCGACGCGCTCGGGTACGTGTTCGGACCGCCGGGTTGGGCGCCCGGCGGACGCGGCGAGACCAGCGCGGTGCTGCGCGCGCGGTTGGCGCGCTCGTAGTCAGAAGATCATCACCGCGCCTTGCGCGGAGAGCGAGACGATCGCGGCGGCGCCGAGCGCCATGTGCGTCACGCTGAGCGCCTGCATCGCGTCGAAGTGCTGCTGGCGATCGATGCCGAACCAGTCGTCGGCGTTCGAGATGAAGAGCCCGAGCAGCGCCTGCGCGATGATCAGCGAGGTCGTCGCGATCCGGATCGTGCGGTGGATGCGGATGCGCTCGCCGCGCGCGTCGTCTTGATCGCCGAGGTGCAGCGGGTCCGGCATGAACATGCCGAGCATCGACGTGGTCACGTAGAGCGTCGTCGTGATCCCGCCGGCGATCGCATGCGGCCACACCGTGCCTTCGCAGTACTCGTTCCAGACCGCGGTGCCCTGCGCGCACGGCGTGTCCTCGTATCGCCCCGCGAACCCGTAGCGATCGTGGAAGCTGATCGCACCGAGGATCGCGGTCGTCGTGAGCGACACCCACGCGGCGATGCCGAGACCGGTCATCCAGTCGGCCATCGTCTCGCGCACACCGAGCAGGTGGCGGAGCCGCTGCGGGTCGAGCTCGGTCTGCGCTGCGTCCGACGGCGATGGATCCGGGCCCTCCTGCGCCGTCGCGGCGGGCGCGGCGAGCACGATCGAGAGCGCCAGGACGAGCGCGATAGGAGTGCTCACACAGCGGACGGCGGACGGGAGTGCCCGTCTCGGGCACGCACGGGAGCCGGCCGCGGAGAGAGCCGATGAATTCGTGGAGCGCACGATGAACAGAGTCATCGCCGCGTCGGATCCTCCCGCAACTGGGGCACGCGCGTGCGACCGGAGCCGCGGACGTGCGCGCGTCTCGCCTCGCGTACCGAGGCGATCGATCACGCCGTGCCGGGCTGCTCGATCGGCGGTCGCGCGATGTGCGGGAGCGGCTCGGGCCAGATGCGCCGCAGCTCTTCGGGGAGGAGGTGTCGCACCTTCCGGATCTCGCCTTCGTCGATGTGCTGGTTGAGGAGCTCGAACGCCGCGAGCATCACGTCGCGCGGCGCAGCGGCGAGCCCGCCGCTCAGCTCCTTGCTCACGCGGTCGTAGAGCTCGTCGGGCGTGCGCATCGCGTGCGGCGTGTGCCCCGGCACCCAGCCCTCGTAGTACGCGCCGCGGAGCAGCATCGGCAGCTGCGCCGCGAGCGCGACCGCTTCGGACACCGGGAGGCGATCACGGATCGCGTGCAGCGCAGTGCGCAGACAGCGATACGCGAGCGGCGGGTGCAGCTGGCCGAGGTTGTCGGCGTAGTCGCGGATCCACTGGTGCGTCGCCTGGAGCGTCGTCTCGAACGCGTCGATCGTGCGGTTCGTCTGCATGGCGCATCCCTCGCCCCCGACGGAGCAAGCGGCGTGCGCCCTCGTTGCGATGCAGACGCGCGCGGCGGAGCGAGCGGCGACGTCGCCGTTCGCCACTGCCGCGCGCCGACGTCACGGCGACGGCGTGACCACGCGGAAGATGCGGAACGGATCGGGCGGCGCGGCGCCGAGGTGGATCTGCGCGGTCGTGAAGTACATCTGACCCTGCGGGCCGATCGCGAACGAGTCCGGCCACGCGATGCGCGCGTCCTGCACGACGACCTCGGGCGCGCCCTGACCGGGCACGAAGGTGCGGATCGCGTCGTGCTCGAGCGAGCTGAGCCACACGCGCCCGTCGTGGAACTCGAGCCCGTCGGACGCGCCGGTCTCGCCGAGCACCTGGATGCGGCTCGCGATCGTCGCGTCGTCGGCGCTCGGATCGCGGAGCACCTCGGTGGGCACGCGGTAGAGCGTGCGCCCGCGCAGCGCCTGGAAGTAGAGCCAGCCTCCGTCCTCGTCGAGCGCGATGCCGTCCGAGTGCACCTCGCGCGCGAAGGGCTGGCCACCGATGCGCAGCGTGATGTCCTCGGCGTGCGTGCTCGGATGCCCGTCGAGCACGCGGCGCGCGAGGCCGGTCTCGAGATCGACGATCACGAGCGCGCCGTCGCCGGAGTCGGTGAGGTACGCGTGGTGGTGCGAGACGTCCACGCGCACGTCGTTGAGGTACGAGCTCGGCGTGATCACCGGCGGCTCGAACGAGTAGGTGCGAGGCGGCTCGTCGGCGTCCTCGGGATCGTCGAACACGACGAGCTTCGGCGCTCCCTCGACGACGCCCGCGAAGCGCGGGTTGCCGGGATCGACGACCCAGAGGCGACGCTCGCGATCGACGGTGACGCTCTGCACCGCGACCCAGTGGGTGCGCGGATCTTCGCCGGGCCGCCACGCGTTCCAGCGCTCGTCGGGGTACGGGATCGGCGTGCCGCTCGGATCGAGCACCGCGACCGAGATCGGCACGTCGTCGCTCCACCGCGGGTAGCTCACGTAGACGCGTCCCTCGGGGCGGATCGCGATGCCGGTCCAGCGACGCGGCGACTCCGCGACGAGCTCGAGCGTCGACTCCTGCGGTGGACGCGGCGGGGGCGGCGGGCTCGCGCCGCATGCCGTCAGCGAGAGCGCGATCGAGAGCGCGAGGGACCTTCTCATTCGGACTGCTCTCTCATTCGGACTGCTCCGTCACGTCGTGCGCCTTCTTCTTCTTGCGCTTCTTCTTGCGCCGGTAGGGCGACGGATTGCCGAGATAGCTCCGGCCCGGGTCGACGAGAAGGTGCCCGCGCATCGCCTCGCGTCCGAGCAGCATGCGGAAGCCCATCACGTCGCGGCGCGTCAGCGTGACCTCGATCTCCCAGAGCACGCCGCGGATCTCGATCGGCGTGCGGATCACCGGACGGAGCTGCTGATCGCCGTGGCTCGAGCGGACGAGGCGCTCGTCGATCATCTCGGCCTCGCAGCGCACCTCGAGCCCGCGATCGCGCTGCAGCGGGTGCACGAGGAACGTGAGCATCGGGCGACCGCGCGAGGTGAAGCGCTCGACGTCGTCGGCGTGCAGCGCGGACGTGCGCGCGCCGGTGTCGGTCTTGACCTTGATCGACTCGATGCCGAGCGAGGGCAGCGCGATCCACTCGCGCCAGCCGATCACCTGCACGCTCGTCCGGTCGCTCATCCGCGCTCCCGGAGCGAATACCACATCGCGCATCGAGTACGCTCGCGCGCATGAAGCGAGGCAGCACGATCCTGCTGGTCGCGGCGACGGTGCTCGCCGCGCCGATCGCGCTCGCGTTCGAGAGCGTCCTGCGCTGGCTGCTGTTCCCGCCCGATTTCGAGGCGGTGCGCGCGTTCCTCGAGCCGTTCCTGACGCCGCTCGCGTGGCTCCTCGTGGTGATCTCGGCGCTGGCGGGGATCGCGGGGACGTTCGCGCAGCGCACGATCGCGGCGCGACGGATCGCGAAGCTGGGCGCCGGCGCGACGGCGGTGCAGATCGAGACCGTGCGCAACCAGGTGTTCCTGATCACCGCGTCGATCCCGCAGCTGCCGACGATCGCGTCGACGTTCGCGTTCATGTTCGGCGCGTCGCTGGTGCCTACCCTGGTGGGTGTGGCGATCGGAACGCTCTCCGTGCTCGCGCAGGGCGTGGTGCTGATGAGAGGAGACGCGTCATGACGCTCGAGGTGCTCACGATCCCGCTGCTGCGCGACAACTACGGCTACTTGATCGTCGATCGCGAGACGCAGCGCGCGGTCGCGATCGATCCGTCCGCGCACGAGCCGGTGATCGACGTGCTCGAGCGCGAGCGCCTCTCGCTCGATGCGATCTGGTGCACGCACCACCACTGGGATCACGTCGGCGGGATCCCGGGGCTGCTCGCGCGCTTCCCCGACCTCGCGGTGCTCGGCAGCGCGCACGACGCGACGAGCGGGAACATCGAGCGGCAGACGCGCGGGGTCGCGGACGGCGAGGTCGTCGAGCACGGCGGCGTGCGCTTCGAGGTGCTCGCGATCCCGGGTCACACGCTCGGCGCGATCGCGTACGTGGGCGGCGGGATGGCGTTCACCGGGGACACGCTGTTCCTCGGCGGCTGCGGGCGCGTGTTCGAGGGCACGATGCCGATCATGCGCGCGTCGCTCGCGCGGCTGCGCGCGCTGCCGCCCGACACGCGCATCTACTGCGGGCACGAGTACACCAAGCGCAACCTCGAGTTCGCGCGCGTGGTCGAGCCGAACGACGCCGCGATCGCGGCGCGGCTCGAGGCGGTGATCGCGACGCGCGAGGAAGGGCGCGTCACGGTCCCCGCGACGATCGCCGAGGAGCTCGCGACGAACCCGTTCTTGCGCTGGGACTCGATCGCGGTGCGCGCCTACGCGAAGTCGCGCGGCGCAGCGGAGTCCGAGGACGACGTGTTCGCGCGCATCCGCGAGGCGAAAGACTCGTTCTGATCGCGCGACGTCACGGGCACGCGACGCCGTCGACGATGCCGTAGCCGCCGGGGATGAACGAGCGGAACCCGAAGCACGAGTAGATCGTCGCGGCCACGTCGCGCGACGTCGGCGGCCGCGTCTCGCGCTCGTCGTCCTCGCCGATCAGCTCGACGGGACGACCGAGCCCGTTCTCCTCGTATCCGCCCAGCATCCGGTTGCCCTGGATGCGTCCGTTCACGAGCACCGCGGAGTGCATCGGGTTGTGATCCGAGCCGCCGGTGATCGGGAACGTCCGACCGAAGTCGCTCGTGATGTACACGAGCGTGTCGTCGAGCAGCGTGCTCCCCGCGCGCATCGTCGAAGGCGTCAGCTTCATCTCCGCGATCAGTCGTCCGATGACCTCGAACGCGCCGCGCAGGTGCGTGCCGTGGCCGCCGAACGGGTTCGTGAAGTGCGAGTCGAAGTTGAACGTCATCGGCAGTCGGAAGCTCACCGCCGTCGTCAGATCGCTCTTCAGCATCCGCAGCGCGAGATCGAAGTTCGGCCCCCACGTCGCGTCGGTCGCGTGGTAGTCGGCATAGCCGATCGTCCACCCGAAGCGCGGCGCGCCCGGCGCCCACGGCATCGACGCGGGTAGATGCTCGACCCCCGGCGTGGCGGCCACGAGATCGACGATGTCGCGCGCGAGCGTGCGCGACAGGCCAGCGTAGCCCTCGTAGAGCTGCTCGAGCGCGGTGTCGGTGCCGCGCGTGCTGCGCCCGCGCAGCCCTCGGATCTGCGGGAGCAGCGCGCCCTCGACCGCGGTGAGCGGGATGCCGCTGCCCTGCGGCGTTCCATCGAACGCGAGCGCGGGCTCCTCGGTGCGGGTGCGCAGCCCGTTCCACGCGTAGCGACGATCGGAGAGCGTGTACTCGAGGTCACCGACGTTCGCGATCTCGGCGGGTCCCGCCGCGGGCGCGAGGTCGAGCGCGGGGCCGGAGAGCGAGCCGCCGATCGAGACGCTCGGCACCGCGCGATCGGGGAAGCGATCGAGGAAGTGATTCGCGATCACCGCGGGGATCGCGGGTGCACCGAACGTCGCGCCCGCGACGCCGCACAGTGACGCGATCTGCCCGGAGAGGTGCGCGGCCGTGCCCTGGTCGACGCCGGAGATGATCGCGGTGTTCTCCCAGAGCCGATATTCGGGCGCGGCCCACGCGTAGCCCTTGTTGCCCGGCTCGGCGAGGCGCATCGACGGATCGGCGCGATCCCACGTCACGTTCATGCGCACCCGCCGAATCGGCGCATCGACGTCGGCGTCGCCCGAGCCGTCGAGGTTCTCGACCGTCGACGCGTCGTAGAAGATCGGCGAGCCATCGGGACGCGGGATGAATCGCCCGATGCGATCGTCGTGGAACACCGACCACATGAGCTCGTGGTGGATCCCGCCCGGGATCATGATCATCAGCAGCTTCGTCGGGCGATCGGTCGTGCAGTCGGCGCGCGCGCGACCGTCGAGCAGACCGAAGCGCGAAAGGAGCCCGAGCTGGACCGCGCCGACACCGCCGGCCGCGAGCAGCGTGCGTCTCGACATCTTCATGCGGACCTCCGACTCAGTAGAGGACGAAAAGCGGGTGGCGGACGAAGTACGCGCAGGTGCCGATCCACGCGGTCTGCGCGTCGTTCTCGGCCTCGAGCGGGACGAAGACGTCGTTCACGATCGTGTCGACGTCCTCGTCGCGCGCGGGCTCCGCGAGGAAGAGCAGGTGCCAGTCGGCGATCTGCGCGCGAAGCGACGCGTCGTCGGCGCTGCCGGTCGCCGGCGTCGCGACGGTGAAGAGCGCGGTGTTGCCGACCTTCTGCACCGCGAGCGCGCACCACGCCTGCGAGAGCGGGACGAGCGTCTGCACGAACGTCGTCGAAGGTGTGCGATCCTCGCTGCGCTGCGCGATCGCGGAGCCACCGCCGAGCGCCTCGAACCGGTTGAGCCCTTCGAGGCCCGCCACGCGATCGGGCGAGCGCACCGGGTACGTGTCGGTGCTGCGCGCGATCACGCGGATCGATCCGTTCGCGCTCGGATGTACGGTCCAGAAGTCGTCCTCGGTGAGCCCGAGGAGATCACGGAGACCGAGCTCGACGTGCGTCGCCGAGATGCGCTGCACCGTCGCGGCGTGTACGTCGGGCTCCGTCGACACGCCCGGCACCGTGAGATCGCGGATCCAGCTGCGGATCGCCTCCATCGAGACGTCGGTCTCGCCGCGCTCCGCCATCACCGCGAACGGATCGCCAGAGAGCGGCATCTGCGAGAACGTCGATCCTTCGCGCCGTCCCTCGAGCAGCTGCACGAGCGCGCTTCCGTCGGGATCGCCGGGGACGACGAGCCGCGGGTTGCGCACGAGCAGCGACTCGAACGCGACGGCGGACGCGAAGTACCCGTGCTCGCCCACCGAGTGACAGCCCTCGCAGGTGCGCGCGAGGCCGCGACGGATCACGTCGTTGCGGGGATCCATGCCGCCGCTCTCGCACGTCGGATCGCTCGTCGGCGGCGCGCCGCCGCGTGGTCCTGCGGGCCCGGTGTCGAGCGCGGCGTCGCACCCGATCGTCGCGAGCAGCGCGACGAGCACCCACGATCGATCGTCGCGGAACATCAGAGCCCCCTCCCGAACGCGTCGGTGTCCACGAGACGGCGGACGAACGGACGAACGCGACGACCGTCCTCGACGAACCCGGCGACGAGCCGATCGAGGTATCCGGACTCCGCGGTGGGATCGACGTCGCGACCGACGAAGCGACGATGCAGGCGACGCACCGCGCAGCGATCGAACGCGCCCGAGTCGATCAGCAGGTGCGCGAGGCCGAGCGGGCCGACGGTGCCGTCGCTCGTGCGGCCGTAGAGCGTCTGGTCGGGCGGGAGGAAGTCGATGAAGCGCGTCTCCGGCTCGCGCATCGCTTCGTCCGCGCTCACCGGCGTCATGCGACTGCCGGGGAGCCAGAGGCGGTTCATGCGCTCCCACGGATCGCCGTTGAACGGATAGACGCCGCGGACCCAGGCATCGCCGTAGTGCGCGTCGCCGACGCCGAGGATCGCGTAGTCGTCGGCGACCCGCATGAAGCGCTTGAAGTGGATCGACGCGGGATCGATCCGCGTGTGGCAGTGCATGCACGGACCGCCGCTCGCGGGATCGTGCTCGTAGGGCGCGAAGTGCGCGGTCGGCGGCGGAGGAACGAAGTTCTCGCACGCGAACATCTCGAGCGTGCGCGCGCCCGCGACGCGCTCGCGGACCCACGACGCGAGGAGCCCCGGCGACGTGAGCACGCCCGCCGCGGGCACGCCGCGCATCGTTCCGCTCGGCTCGACGCGCGGATCGAATCGGTAGTGTCGATCCGCGAGGAGGAACGGGTTTCGCGTGGTGACGTCGAATTCGCTCCACGCGCGCGGGTCGTTCGCGTCGTGGTGCGGATCGTGGGGCGTGCTCCAGCGGCTCGCGCGCCACCACGCGTCGTCGTCGTCGCGACCGGGGCCCGACAGCCGGCGCCCGTAGCGCACGTACGTCGCCTGCAGCGAGACGGGCCCGACCGAGTACGTGCCCGCGATCAGATCGGTGAGCGGTCGATCGTGCCAGGCGACGTGCGCGAGCAGACGCGCGGGCTCGTCCCAGGTGTGCCGGCGGTTCGCGTCCGGATAGCCGAGCCCGTACGCGCTGTAGTTCTGGAGGCCCTCGGGGTTGGGGTTGCACCACACGAGGTGCGGACCGCACCCGCACTGCTCGTAGTTCTCCGACGAGAACCCCGCGCCGAGGCGATCGCCGCAGTCGATCGTCGTGCCGTCGCGCGCGGTGATCATCACGCGATCGTCGCCGTCGCGGCCGACGACCTCGATCGTCGTGCCCTCGGCCCACCACGGCTCGACCGTGCGCACGACGGTGGGGTTGCCGTCGGCGTCGAGCCCGTTGCACGGCTGGTTGTCGGCGTAGATGTTCGGCGAGCCCCATTTGCCGGCGTGGAGCGTTCCCGCCGGGCACTGCCGGATCGTGCGCTGCTGGAGGAGCCCGTACTCCGGCGCGTCGGCGATCGATCCCACCGGCGGCGCGCTCACCCACGCGTGCCCGAAGTCGACCATCGCGTCGTAGAACGCGGGCTCGGCGAGCAGCCGCTCGAGCTCGGCGTCGAGGAACGCGTCCTGCGCGTCGGGCTCGGTGATCGCGGCGAGCGCGCTCAGGCGCTCGCGGCTCGGCATGCGATCGGTCAGCGCGAGCGTCATGCGCCGCAGGCGGCGCGTCGCGGAGAGCGGATCGTCGGGTGGTGTGGTCGGCGTCGTCGTGCACTGCGCGTCCGTGCTCGCGATGCCTCCGTCGTCCTGCGCGCCGCCGGTGCCGCCGCAGGCCGCGAGCAGCACCGCGAGGAGCACACGCGTCCCTTGTCGCTTCGCTCGCCGTCGCATCCGCGTCCTCCTCCCGCCGAGCGCGGGCTCGCGACGCTCTGCACGGCACGCGCCAGCGCGCGTGCTCGAGGACGCTCAGCGCAGCCGGAGCGCGAAGACGTTCTGCGACGCCGCGTTCACGAGCACGAAGACGTCGTGCGTCGGGAAGTACGCGAACCGACCGAACGTGCCCTGCGTCACCTGCGGTCCCGGGCCGTCCTGGAACGTAAGCGTCGTGCACACGTGCGTCTCGGGATCGATCAGCACGACGTCGTCGCCGCCGCCCCACGTGACGTACTGATCGCCCGCGGAGTCGTAGACGAACCCCGGCGCCGGCTGCGCGAGCGCGGCCTCGCAGCCCGTGAGCGCCGGGCGCGAGATCGTGTTCGTCGCGAGGTCGAGCTCCCAGTACACGCCGTTGCCGAACGCCGCGAACCTCCGCCGCCGCGTGTCGATGGTCGCGGTCACGTTGAACGAGTCGATCGGCGCGTCCGCGATGCGCGTCAGCGCGCGCACCGCCGGGTCGAAGATCCAGAGGCTCCCGGGCGCCGAGACGATCACGCCGCGATCGCGGTCGTACGCGAGCGCGACGTGCGGATACATGCTCGCCGCGGGCACGGGAACGCGCTCCCACGTGGCGGTCGCGGGGTCGTAGAGCTGCGCGTCCATCCCGTTGCACCACTGCGCGCCGCCGTACGCGAGCATGCGCTGCAGCGCCGGGATCCACTCGAGCCCGTCGTAGGTCGCGCGCGGCGGCGGGCGCTCGCGGAAGTCGCTCTCCTCGCACGTCGCGCCGACGCCGATCGGCGCATCGATCGCGCGCATCGTGAGCGTGTCGAGCTCGAGCTCGAACACCTGATTGCCGCGGTACTCGCCGGTCCCGCCGCCGCCCCAGACGAACATGCGGGCGCCCTCGGCGTCGATCGTCGCGCCGCTCCACGACGACACCACGAACTCGCACTGGCCGTACGCGGGATCGCAGACGTCCGCGAGCCGCGTGTCGTCGAGCTCGTGCCATCCGAGCCCGGCGGGGATCACCGGCGGCATCGGGTCGACGTGCGCGTCGCGGCACTCGCCGCGATGACACGTCTGATCCTCGGGGCACGTGAGCCGATCGATGCACGCGTCCTCGAGCCGCAGGCGCACCTCGAACACGCGATCCGCGACGAACGTGCTGATCGCGCGGACCTCGTTGAACTTGCGGCTGTCGGCGTCGAACGCCTCGACGTGGGCGCGCCACGCGCGCGATGCGTCGTTGTCGCGCGGCGTGATCGGGACCGTGAGCGGCAGCATCGTCTCGGCGCCGTCGCCCTGCACGCGCACGACGCGATCGAGCCGCACCTCGTCCTCGTGGTTCCACACCCGGACGTGCACGCGCGTGGTGCGCATCAGCGTCCAGGGATCGGCGTCGACGCGCACCAGCACCTGCGTGCGGGTACGCGCGCACGAGAGCGTGCTCGCGAGCACGATCGCGGCGAGCGCGAGGCGTGTCGTGATCGCGCGCATCGTCAGGGGCCCGTGAGCGCGACGGTGACGCCGAACACCGGGTCCGCGATCGCATCGGTCAGCGGCGGATCGAGCGCGACGGCGGTCGCTGCGGCCGCGCCGCCGAGCGCGACGACACCGCCCACGAGCGCGACCCAGAACCACGGCTCCTCGGCGATCGACACGTCGCGCCCCGACACCCGCAGCCGCACGGTGCGGCCGGACGGCACCTCGATGCGGGTCTCGCTCGCGCCGCCCGCGCCGGTCGCGCGCACGACGTACGCCCCGGGCGGGATCTCCGCCGCGACGCGGCCGCGCCCGCGCGCGATGCCCACGATCTCGACCTGCAGCTCGGGCGCCGTGCCCTCGACGGCGAGCGTCCCGGGGCGCAGCTCGGGCGCCAGCTCGAGCTCGATCTCCGCGTGGCCCCCGCGCTCGAGCACCACGACGCGCTCCGCGGGGACACGCGCGGGCGCGCTCGCGGTGATCGCGTGACGTCCGGGATCGAGCGCGCGTTCGATCCACGCGCCGGGCGCGATGTCGTCGACCCGCAGTCCGTCGATGCGCAGCTCGATCTCGCCCTGCGGCGCGACGCGGATGCGCACGTGCGCGACGTCGGCGGCGGTCGCGGCGCGGAGCCGCACGACCTCGTCGCGTTGCGCGCTGCGGAGCGCGCCGTACGAGCCGGCGAGCAGTCCGTCGAGGATCTCGACCGCGTGCGTCGGGTGTCCCGCGCCGCGCAGCGCGATCGCGAGATCGAACGCGGTCGCGGGGCGCGCCGCGATCGCGAGCGAGGCCGAGAGATGCTCGATCGCGAGCTCGAAGCGGCCCTGATCCATCGCGCCGTGGCCGAGCTCGAAGAGCTCGCGCGCGCGGGCGATCGTCGCGTCGTCGGGCGCGGTGATCTCGTCGAACTGCGCGTGCGCGCGGCTCGACCCGACCCCGATCATTCCGAGCACGAGGAGGACGAGCGCGCGGCTCACTCCCAGTCCCATCGTCCCATCGGATCCGTTGCGCGCGATCGCGCACGTCGGCGCGATCTCGGCGGCGTCGTCTCGAGCGCGGGCGCGTCCGGCTCCGCCGGCGCGGTCACGGCGCTCGGCTCGACCGGTGGCGCGGGCGCAGGCTCGATCGCGCGCTCGGGCTCGGGGGCCGCGGTTTCTGCGCGCGGGCTCTCGGGCTCCGCGCCTCCGTCGTCCCGAGCCCACGCCGCACCGAGCGCCCACATCGCCAGAGGAGTCAGCACGAAGCACGCCGCGAGGGCCCACACGACCGCGCGCCGTGCGGGCGGCCGCGCCGCGATCGAGCCCGGCGTCGCGACGGCCGTCTCCGGCTGCGCGAGCTCGTGTCGAGTCGGCTCGAGATCCGCTGCGACATCGGGCTCGGACGAGCCCGCGACGAGCGCCGCGATCCTCTCGCGCAGCTGCGCGCGATCCTCGCCCGCGCGCGCGCTCACGAACGCCGCGACGTCCGACGACGAGTGCTCGATCGCCGCCGCGCGCAGGATCTCCTCGAGCGCGAGCGCGACCTCCTCGGCGGTCGCCGGCCGTGCCTCGGGGCGCGTCGCGAGCATCTTCGACGTGAGCGCGGCGAGCGCGGACGGGATCTCGGGGCGCGCGTCGCGCACGTCGGGGATCGCGCCGTTGAGGATCTTCTGCGCGACGATGCGCGGCTCGCCGCTGAACAGTCGCGCGCCCGTGAGCAGCTCGTGCAGCACCACGCCGAGCGCGAACACGTCGGAGCGTCGATCGGCCTCCTCGAAGCGCAATTGCTCGGGCGCCATGTACCCGAGCTTTCCCTTGAGGAGCCCGGTCGTGGTGCGCGTCTGTCGGCCCACGGCCTTCGAGATCCCGAAGTCGGTCAGGCGCACGTGCCCGTCGAGCCCGACGAGCACGTTGTGCGGCGATACGTCGCGATGCACGAGCGCGAGCCACGCGCCGTCGTGACCGCGCAGCTCGTGCGCCGCGTGCAGACCGCGCGCGCAGTCGGCGACGATGCGCGCCGCGATGCCGATCGGCATCGGCTCGTCGCCGAGGCGCGCCGAGATCGCGTGCAGCGACATCCCGTCGACGTAGTCCATCACGAGGTAGGGGCCGCCCTCGTCCTCGCCGACGTCGACGACGCTGACGACGTTCGGATGCCGCAGCAGCCCCGCGATGCGCGCTTCGTCGAGGAACATCGCGCGCACGGACTCGTCGACGCGCAGCAGCGGCAAGAGGCGCTTCACCGCGACGAGGCGCTGGAACTCGCCCTCGATCCGCACGCAGAGATCGACCGAGCCCATGCCTCCGCTCGCGATCGGTGCGAGCAGTCGGTAACGCGGAGCTTCGCGGCTGGACGACACGGCGCGCCGATCCACCGCGCGATGATTCCACAGCGCACCGAGCGAGAGAAGCGAAGCGCGCGGTCGTCGGCTCCACCCGACCACGTGGCAGGGTGGACCCCACCACGCACGTCGGTCGCGATGCGGCGCAGCGATCGCGCACGGCTCGGCGCTTGCCATCGCGCTGCGCATGCGCCGATGCCTCTCGATCCTGACGTCGCTCGCGGCGATCGCGTGCAGCGAGCCGAGCGATGTCATCGCACCCGATGCCGGTCCCGCGATCGACGCGCCTCTCGAGCCGCTCGACGCGCGCACGACCGATGACGCAGCGCGCGCCGACGGAGGTCCGATCCCGACCGACGTGCCCGCGTACATCGTCGACGCGACGCCCGGCGAGTGGACCGCGATCGGCGTGAACACCCTCGCCGACGTCGCGTTCGACTACGGCTCGGTCGCGACGCCCGACGGGTTCCGAACCGGCCTCCAGGGGCTCATGGACGCGTGGAGCGGCGGCACGTACGCGCGCGAGCGCCATCGCCTCTACGTCAACGGCGGTGGTCATCGCGACTACGACGGCAACGAGTGGTACGCGTTCGACGTCCACGCTGCGCGCTGGGAGCGCGTGAACGATCCGAGCGTGTACCTCGAGACCGAAGCGACCGCGGGTGTGTTCCCCGACGGCGCGCCGATCCCGATCCACACCTACGACTGCCTCGTCTACGCGCCGACCACGAACAGCGTGTACCGCATGGGCGCGGGCGGATCTCCGCTGCGTCAGGCGTGGGAATTCAGCCTCGACACGCTGCGTTGGCGCGCGGTGCCGGTCGAGGTGCTCGATCCGTTCGGCGGGACCGCGCGCTGGGATCCCGCGAGCGAGTCGATCCTCCTGCTCCAGAACGCGCAGCACGCCGCGGGGTTCGCGCACGTCGATCGCTTCGATCCGCGCGAGCCCGAGGCGACGCGGCTGCAGCAGTTCGGTCCGACGATGAGCGCGGTCACCGGCGCGCTCGACACGACGCACGGCGAGCTCGTCTACACCGGCAACCGCGTCGCGCCGATTCGCGTCGTCGTCGCCACCGGCGTCGCGACGCCGATCACGACCGCGGGCGACACCGCGCTCGAGGCGATGCAGGGGCCGGGCTTCACCTACGACGCGCGGCGCGATCGCTTCACCGGGTGGGGCGTCGGCGACACGCGCACGCTCTACCATCTCTCGCGCAGCGACTGGACGTGGACCACCGAGGTGCCGTCGAGCGGTGCGACACCGGGCGCGCCGAACACGAACGGTGTGTTCGGTCGCTTCCAGTACGTGCCCGAGTACGACGTGATGATCCTCGCGACCACCGTGAGCGGCCCGGTGATGATGTGGAAGCCGCGCGACTGGTCGCCGCCGGGCTGAAGGGTGCGCCCGACCGGTGGTCGGGTGGATCCTCCCGCCGGGGCGCGCCGCGAGACGATGGTAGAGTCGACCGGACTCGATGACTGTGCCCGACACCGTCCCGCTGCTCTCCTACGGGCTCCCGGTGCAGACGCTCTCGATCACCGTCACCGCGGGCCCGCTCGCGGGACGCAGCGTGGTCTCCGAGCGCGACGTGCTCACGATCGGATCGGCGAGCGGCAACGACCTGGTGCTCGAAGATCCCACCGTGTCGCGCTTCCATCTCGAGCTCCGCAGCAGCGGCGGGCGCATCGAGATCGTCGACCTCGGATCGACCAACGGCACGCGCGTCGGTCCGGTGCTGCTGCGCCAGAGCCGCGCCGAGATCGCCGCGGGCACGACGATCACGCTCGGCGGCACGCAGCTTCGCGTCGAGGACGGCGCGTGGATCGTCGACGACGACGCGCCGCCGATCGCCGGGCTCTACGGTCGATCCGAGCCGCTCCGCCGCCTCGCCGCGACCATCGCGTCGCTCGCGCCGACGAACGTGAGCGTGTACGTGCGCGGCGAGTCGGGCACCGGCAAGGAGCTCGTCGCGCGTGCGATCCACGACAGCGGCCCGCGTCGCGAGCAGCCGTTCGTCACCGTCGACTGCGGCGCGATCTCCCCGACGCTGTTCGCGTCGGAGCTCTTCGGGCACGAGCGCGGCGCGTTCACCGGCGCCGATCGCCGCCACGTGGGCGCGTTCGAGCGCGCGAACGGCGGGACGGTGTTCCTCGACGAGGTCGCGGAGCTCTCGCCCGAGCTGCAGGCGTCGCTGCTCGGCGCGCTCGAGCGACGTCGCATCCGCCGCGTCGGCGGCACCCAGGACATCCCGATCGACCTGCGCGTCGTGTGCGCGACGCACCGCGATCTGCGCGCCGAGGTGAACGCGAACCGGTTCCGTCTCGATCTCTTCTACCGGCTCGCGATCGTGCGCGTCCTGGTCCCGCCGCTGCGCGAGCGCGCGTCCGACGTCCCGACGCTCATCGCGCACTTCCTCGAGGAGGCCGGGTACGAGGGCCCGATCGACGCGCTCTTCCCGCCGGCGAGCATCGACGAGCTCAAGCGCCGTCCCTGGCCCGGCAACGTGCGCGAGCTCCGCAACACGGTGCTCGCGACGCTCGCGCTCGGCCGACCTCCGCCGGACGACGACGACGACGCACCTCCGAGCGCGCCGGGGGCGACCGCGATCCCCGACGCGCTCCTCCGACGGCCGTACAAGGAGGCGCGCCGCGAGGTCGTCGACGCGTTCGAGCGCCGCTACCTCGAGGCGCTGCTCGAGCGCACCGAGAGCGTGCGCGCGGCGGCGCGCGAGGCGAGCATGGACCGCTCGTACCTCATCGAGCTCCTGCGCCGCCACGGCCTCGGATGATCGTTGGAGCTCCAACGATCTCGCGCGCTCACTCCGGCACGCAGCACACCGTGCGCACGCCCGTCGGCGTCGCGGTCCCGGTCGGCGTCGTCGCGCTCGGAGGACAGCTGCCGGTCGGCGTGAAGCTCGCGAGCGCGCGCGTGCCGCCGATCGCGCTCGCGGGCGTGCACGACGCGACGCCGATGCGCGCGTAGGCGATCGTCGTCGGGCCCGCGGGGCACTCGCTGATGATGTCGACGTGCCCGCCGCACGAGCCCGTGATCGACCCGCACGTGCACTCGGAGCATCCACGCTCGTCGTCCGCCCCGTCGGCCGTGATCACCTGCTCCGAGAACGCCGCGGGGCACGCTGCTTCACCCTCCGCCCACACGCAGAGCCGCTCGCCTTCGGCGCGCTCCGGCGCGCACGCGCGCGCGTCCCCGCACGACACCGGCGAGCCGAAGCCGCACCCGCGGTGCGACGCCTCCCACGTGATCGGCGGCACGTCGACCGACGGCGCGGGCGTGCATCCCATGCTCGACGAGAACGCAGGCGACGTGACCGACCAGCGGCCGCCGCTCGGAAGCGCCGGAATGCTTCGACACTCGCCGTCCGAGATCGTCGCGTGGTTCGTCGGGATCGTGATGCACATCGCGTTGCCGGTCGTCGTGATCGTGCCGACGCCGCAGCTCATCGCGGCCGCCGAGGGCGGCGTGCACTCGCACCCGCACGTCGCGGGCGACGCGCTCGGCTCGCTCTTGCCGGTGAACGCGGTCGAAGGCGCCGATGCCGGGCACGCGGGGGGATCGACGTCGCCGGCGCCGCTGACGAGCACGATCGGACCGTTCCAGCCGAGCGGCGCCGCCGGCTCGCACACACCGCCGCCCGCGCACCCACCGCCGCCGTCTCCGTCGACCTGCGCGTCGTCGTGCCCGCCGCCGTCGCTCCCGCCGCCGTCGGACTGCGAGCCTCCGTCGTCGTCGTCGACCGCGCCTTGGTGTCGACCGGGGTCGAGCGCGATCGTGCAGCCCGCGACCAGACCCGATCCGACGAGCGCGCATGCGACGAGCGTGATCGATCCGAAGCGCGACATCAGAGCCTCCCCATCACGACGACGCCGCCGCTGCCGTCCGGCGTGAAGAACGGCGCGAGCGACACGCGCTCCGAGTCGCCGGAGGGAAGCCCCAGCGTCACGAGCAGCACCACGCCCGCGGTCGCCGCGACCGCCGCGGTGATCCAGCTGACGTCCGCCGCGACGACGAGCGCCGAGAGCGTCGACACCTCGTCGTCGGTGCATCGATCCGTCGCGCCGCATCCGCTCGAGAGCGAGTCGTCCTCGGCGAGCGCGAGCCCGCCGGTGATCGCGAAGGACACGAGCGCGGCACCGGCCACCCCGAACGCGACCAGCGCAGGGACGAGATCGCCCTCGCGCCGCGCGGGCGCGGGAGGCGGTGTCGCCGGGTCGGGCTCGGGCTCGGGCTCCATCCCGGCGCGCGCACGATCGCGTCGCGTCCTCAGGTTGTCGAGCCGC
Organism: Sandaracinus amylolyticus; assembly: GCF_000737325.1. Taxonomy (NCBI): domain Bacteria; kingdom Pseudomonadati; phylum Myxococcota; order Polyangiales; family Sandaracinaceae; genus Sandaracinus; species Sandaracinus amylolyticus. The sequence goes on along the minus strand of NZ_CP011125.1, from coordinate 1,099,178 downwards.
GGCTCGAGCTGCGCGCGCTGCTCGTCCGAGGGCGAGCCCTCCGCGAGGAAGCGCTCGAGGTGCGCGATCGCGGTGTCGAAGTCACCGAGACGCTCGGCCGTGAGATAGAGGTTGTAGAGCAGCGCGGGCCGCCCGCTCAGCTCGTACGCGGCCTCGAACTCCTGCTGCGCGGCTTCGTACGCGCCGCGATCGAAGTGCAGACGTCCCGCCTCGAAGTGCGCGCGCGCGGCATCGTCCTCCTGAGCCCGCGCGCGTGGCGCGGCGGCGACCAGCCCGATGCCGATGATCACGATCGCTGCGAATCCCAGTCGCATCCACGTCCCCCTCGCGCCGAGCGCCTCTCGCGCGCGGGACGAGGATAGTCGGTGTGGATGCGTCTCGGAACCGCGGTCAGCGCCGGCGCCAGGTGATCTCGACGTCCTGCGTCGCCGCGTAGCGCTGCTGCACGCGCAGCAGGTCGCCGTAGCGCTCGGGCATCTTCGCGGCGAGCGCGAGCAGCACGCGCCCCGCCGCTTCCGCGTCGTGGTTCGCGCGGTGCGCGGTCTCGAGCGACACGCCGAGGCGCGCGCACACGTCGCCGAGCTTGTGGCCCTTCTCGTCCTTCTGGATCTCGCGGGCCCAGACGAGCGGATCGATCCACACGCCGTCGTCGCAGGCCGCGGGCGGCAGCTCGGAGCCGCGCGGCGGAAGACCGAGGCGACGACACTCGGCCCACAGGAACTTGCTGTCGAACGCGTGGTTGTACGCGACCGGGATGCGCCCGGTCAGCACCACGCGGACCTCGTCCCAGACGCCCCCGAAGCTCGGCGCGTCCGCGACCATCTCGTCGGTGATGCCGGTGATCGCCTTGCTCTCCTCGCCGATCGGCATGCCCGGGTTCACCAGCCAGTTGCGCGTCTCGACGAGCTCGCCGCCCTCGAAGCACGCGACGCCGATCTCGATCACGCGATCGACCTCGGGATCGAGGCCCGTCGTCTCGAAGTCGAGCACCGCGAAGCGCGCCGCGGCCCACACGGTCGCGGGCTCGAAGCCCTCGGCCATGCCGCGCACGCGCGTCGTCAGGCGCGCCATGCGCTCGGCGATGCCTGGATAGTGTTTGCCGGTCGGGAAGCAGCCGCAGACGTCGATCGAGGCGCGCATCGGAGGGCCCGACCATGCCTGGGCGCGATCGCGGTCGCAAGCCTCGCCCCGAGCATCGACCGCTGCTACATGTCGGGGGCTCGCTCGCTGCGAAGCGAGCTCCTCCGCGCGGCGATCAACAGAGAAGCAGTGCCCTCGCCCGACGTTCCCGCCCACGATGCAGCTGGCCCGGAGGCGCCTCTCCAGCGCGACCTCGCCACCGGTGCCGCAGCGCGATCGACGGGTCGCGCGACGCGGGTCGCGATCGAGGCGGGGCGCGTGCTGCTCGTCGGCGCGCTGCTCGGCGCGGCGATCGGCGTCCTGCGCGGCGTGCCCGACGTCGAAGGGATGCGCGCCGAGGCGCCCGCGTCGTGCGCCGCGCCGGTCGAAGCGCGGCCCGAGGTGCGCTGGATCGAGCAGGCCGAGGCGCACGGCATGGTGGAGGACGTCGCGGTGACGTTCGTCGATGCACGCTCGCGCGACGCGTACGAGGCGGGCCACGTCGCGGGCGCGCTCAACGTGCCGATGGAGACGGGCGCGATCGACGAGCGCGCGACGTCGCTCGTCCGCGGATCGCGCGTGGTGATCACGTACTGCGACACCAGCGGCGACTGCGCGAGCAGCAAGCGCCTCGCGGGGTTGCTCGCGGAGGCCGGGCTCCCCGACGTGCGCGTGCTGCGCGGCGGCATGCCGGGCTGGCTCGAGAACGGATATGCCGCGGAGGCCGGACCGTGCCGGGTGTGCCCGTGATCGCGCGCCTCTCGCCTCGCACCCGCCGCGTCGCGGTCGTCGTGCTGCGGCTCGCGATCGCCGCCGTGTTCGTGAGCGCCGCGATCCCGAAGCTGATGGACCCCGCGTCGTTCGCGCGCGACGTCGACAACTACCACGTGCTCCCGGCCGCGCTGGTCGGACCGGTCGCGGTCGCGCTGCCGGTGATCGAGCTCGTCGTCGCGGCCGCGCTCGTCAGCGGCGTGCACGCCGCGGGCGCGGCGCTGATCGCGATGGGCATGCTCGTCGTGTTCGCGCTCGGCATGGTGCAGGCGCTCGCGCGCGGCATCGATCTCGACTGCGGCTGCTTCGGCAGCGCGATGGAAGCGCGCGTCAGCGGCGCGACGGTGACGCGCAACGTGATCCTCGCGCTCGCGTGCCTGCCGATCGTGCTCGCGAGCGACCGACGTGAGCCGCCGCGCGCTGCCGAAGCGTCGACCTGATGCGCTCGGAATCGGGCGCGAGGACCGGCGACGCATGCAGGCGCGCACGTCGCGCGCCGGTGAGAGCGTGTCCAACATCGGCTCGGCCGCTCCGGGCGCTGCCGTGCGGGCCCTGCGCCGGCGAGCCCTCCCGCTGGAGCAGTGCTGATTGCGGCGGGCCCTCGCGGTCCGCATGCTCGGGGAACATGGAAGCTCGTGTGCGCTCCTTTCTTCACCCGCGATCGCTCGCCGTGGTGATCGCCCTCGTCGCGTCGTCGCTCTCCGCGGCGGGCGTGGCGCACGCGACCTCGACCGAGGCGATGGACCTCCGCGCGCTCGTGCACGACGCGGATCACGTCGTGGTCGGCACCGTCGTCTCCCAGGACGCGCGCTACGACCACCTCGATCGCATCGTCACCGACGTGACGATCCGGGTCGACGAGCGCATGCACGGTGCCGCGCGCGAAGGGACCACGATCGTGGTGCGGCGGCTCGGCGGCGTGATCGGCGACGTGGGCCTGCGCATCGAGGGCGAGCCGAGCTTCGTCGAGGGCGAGCGCGTCGTGCTCTTCGCGCGGCTCGTCGCGGCCGATCACGTGCTGCGCCCGATCGGGATGTCGCAGGGCGTGCTGCCGATCTCGCGCGAGAGCGGGATCGAGATGGTGATGCCGGGCGGCGAGGGGCTCGCGCTCGTGCAGCGCGGCAGCGATGGTCGGCTGCGTGCGGCGCCGGGCGCGCTGATGGCGCCGGAGCCGGTCGACGCGCTGCTCGCGCGCGTGCGCGACCTCGTCGCGGAGATCCATGGTGCGGACTGAGAGCGTCCTCGCATCCGCGCTGCTCGCGACGCTCGCGCTCGTCCCCGCGGAGGCGAGCGCGTGGTGTCAGATGACGACCGGCGGACGTCGCCCCGGGCCCGGTGAGACGTGCGTCGTCGCGACCCCACCGGACTCGTTCCCGCTCGCGTGGCGGCAGCGCTGCACGTCGATGTCGCTGAGCACGTTCGGGAGCTCGACGCTCTCGCCCGACCAGGTCGCAGACGTGCTGCGCGGCGCGATCGCGACGTGGGAAGGCGTGCGCTGCGACGGCCAGCCGACCGGGCTCCACGTCGAGGTGCTCGCCGAGATGAACGCGTGCGAGCGCGCGTCGCACTTCACCGGCGATCGCAACGTGCACTCGGTGATCTTCGTGCAGGACGGCTGGGTCACCGAGCGCATGCACGACGCGCGTGCGTTCGCGGTCACGCTCGTGTGGCACGACCCGCAGAGCGGCGAGATCTGGGACGCCGACATGGAGATCAACGAGGAGCGCGGCCCCTTCGTCGTGTGCCCCGCGGAGGGCTGCGCCGACGGCGAGGTCGACCTCCCGAACGTCATCACGCACGAGATGGGGCACTACTTCGGCCTCGCGCACACGCCCGACGACGCGCTCGCGACGATGTGGGCGTCGGCCGAGCCCGCCGAGACGCTGAAGCGCGATCTGCAGCCCGACGACGTCACCGGGCTCTGCTCGATCTATCCGCCGGGCGCGCTGCCCGAGCAGTGCGACCCGGCGCCGCGCGGCGGGCTCGGGCTCGACTGCCAGCGTGAAGAGGGCTGCAACTGCAGCGTCCCCGGGCTGCCGGGCGGCAGCGCGGGCGGCGCGATGGCGCTGATCGTGGTGGTCGCGACGCTCGTCGCGGCGCGCCGACGGAAGTGAGCCCGACTCAGATCGGAAGCGCGCTCGGCTCGGTCCAGATCTCGCCGACGCCGTAGCGCCCCGCGTCATCGCGCGTCACGCGGCCCATCGCGGTCTCGGGATCGTGCGTGAAGAAGAGCCGCCCTCCCCGCGCGACGAGATCGCGCAGCAGCGACTCCTTCTCGTCGATCAGCTTCTCGGGCCAGCGGTCGTAGCCCATCGTGATCGGCAGGTGCACCCAGGGGCGACCCGGGATCAGATCGGCCGCGAACACGATCGGACCGGCGTCGCTCGGCACCTCGGCGAGCACGAGCCCCGGCGTGTGCCCCTCGGAGCGATGGAGCACGTAGTCCGGCCCGAGCGCGCGCGAGCGATCGCCGGACGCGATCTCGAGGCGCCCGCTCTGCTCGAGCAGCGCGATCAGCTCGGGCACGAACGACGCGCGATCGCGCGGATGCGGGTGCTTCGCGCGCTCCCAGGCCTCGTGACCGACGACGAACGTCGCGTTCGGGAAGAGCAGGCGCGGGGCCGCGCCCTCTTCGTACGCGGCGAGGAGACCGCCCGCGTGATCGAAGTGCAGGTGCGAGAGCACGACGACGTCGATCTGCTCGTGCGTGGTGCCCGCGCGCGCGAGGCTCGCGAGGAGCACGTGCTCGCTCTCGACCACGCCGTAGCGATCCCGCAGCTTGGGCGCGAAGAACGCGCCGATCCCGGTCTCGAACAGCACGCGCCGCACCGTTCCGTCGTCGTGCGTCTCCTCGATCAACATCGCGCGGCACGCGAGCGGGATGCGATGCCGTTCGTCCGGCGCGATCCAGCGCTCCCACACCGGGCGCGGTGCGTTGCCGAACATCGCGCCTCCGTCGAGGCGCTGCGAGTTCCCGAGGATCGACCAGAGGCGGCGGCGGGTCATGACGACGGACCACTACCCGAAAGCACGACGGCCGCGCCGTGAGCGTTCGCGCGCTCTCGCGAGAAGCGGGACGTGCCCCGACACGCGCCGGCGGACTGGCCACCACGATTGGCGCTCTTCGTGAGGGGGATTTCCCCGAGCCCATCTGCATATCTCCATCTCGCGAGCTTTACGGCCACGGCGAGACACCGGACGATGCTCGATGCGAATCGGAGGTGACATGCGCGCGAATGGATCCGATTTCGTGGTGCTTCCGGAGCGGGAGGCCCACCGGCTCGAGCGCGACGGCTCGCCGCGTTTCCGACTACGCGCTCCGGCGCATTGGCGATCGCCGATTGCCGTCAATCCGTATGCACGAGAGGCCGAGAGCGTCGTGCTCGGATGGCTCGAGCAGCTCGGATGCACGAGCGCCGAAATCGGGCGAGCGCGCCAGTTCGACGTCGCGGGCTACGTGGGAATCCCGTTTCCGAGCATCTCGCGCGAGACGACGATCCGAATCGCCAAGCACCTCACGCTCTGGCTGCTCTGGGACGACGTCCACGTCGAGTCGCTGGAGCACGGATGGCGCATCGAGCCCACTCACGTGCTCGAGGGACGACGTCCCGCGCGACTGACACGCTTCGACGAAGGCTGGTGGCAGCTCTTCTCGGCGCTCGCGGCGCGGCGGAGCGCGCGCTGGCTGCGCGATCTGTGCGACGCGATGATCACGTGGAGCGACGCAGCGCGCGCGGAGGCGATCGCCATCGACGACTGGAGTCGGACCGGAGCGCGCCCGACCTTCGAGGCGCAGCTCGCGACGCGCATCGTCACGATCGGCATGTACCCGACGTTCCATCTGCTCGAGGACGCGCTCGATCACGAGCTCCCTCGCGCGCTCCACGACGACCCCGTCCTGGCGCAGCTGAAGAAGACGTCTGGTGAGATCGTCGGGCTCGGCAACGACATCTTCAGCTTCGGGAAGGATCTCGCGCTCGGTCGGCTCAACCTCGTCTCCACGCTCCAGCACGAGGCCGATCTCTCGGGCGCCGATGCGCTCGAGCGGATCGTGCGGATGCACGATCGCGCGCTCGAGACGTTCGACCGGCTCGCAGCCTCCGTCGGCAGCTGGAGCGCCGACGAAGATCCGTGGGTCGCGCGCTGGCTCGAGGACGTCCGCTACGCGTCGCTGGGGTTCGGCCTCTGGGAGGCGCGCGCTCCGCGCTACGCGGCGCACAAGCTCGTCGTCGACGGACGCGTCGTCGAGCCGTCGTTCGTCACCGACGAGGACGCCGACTTCGATTCGCGCTCGATTCGTTTCCCCATCGGCAGGAGGTTCGGATGACCCTGAGCGTCTCGACCAGTGGGCCATTCATCGACGTCGTGATCACGAACGCGCTCGAGCCGTCGGATCTCGCCGCGCTGCTGGATGCGATCGACAGGGCCCGTCGGTCGGGGCCCTTCGTCGTGCTCACCGACACGCTCGCGATGAGCACGGTGTCGCCCCAGGTCGCGTCGGACTTCGCGGATGCGCTGAAGCGGATGCCGTCGCTGAAGGACGTGTGGATCGGCGATGCGGTCGTCGTGAGCTCGGCGATCGCGCGCTTCGTGCTCTCGCGGCTCATCATCGTCGCGCCGCTGCCGACCGAGGTGAAGGTGTTCGATGCCCGCGCGCCGGCGCGCGCGTGGCTCGCGTCGGTGCTCGACCGCAACAACGTGCGCGTGCCGAGCTCGCTGAAGCTGGCCGAGACCGCCGCCAAGACCGCGTGAGCACGGCGTCGACCCCGAACGCACGGAAGCCGCGATCGACCGGAGTCGACCGCGGCTCCTCGGTGCATCGAGCGCTCGCGATCAGCGGCACGCGCGGCGCGTCGCGCCGGTCTGCCCCATCCACGGCTCGCGCGCCCAGTCCTCGTAGGGCGCGTCGAGGCGCCAGACGATCTTGTCGTCCTCGTACATCTCGACGTCGCTGTTGTCGGCGCTCGCGTAGAGGCCCCAGTGCCACTGGCACATCGTCGTGAGACGACGGTGCAGGCCCTCGACGTGCAGGATGCTCCGCCCGTTCTGCCACACGTGCATGTCGCCGGTGTGCAGGTTCATGTAGACGGTCACGCGGACCCACTGGCGCAGCGGCATCGCGGGCGCGCCGGGCTCGATCGTCTGCGTCGCCTCGGGCCAGTAGTGCGCGGCGCGCATCACGCCGTCGCGCTGATCGAGGCCGAGCGTGACGACGCGATCGGTGTAGTCGCACGACGGGTTGATCGTGAAGAGCGACATCCAGCGCCCGTCTTCGAACGCATAGCCGGCGTCGAGCCAGGTCCAGAACGTGGTCACGATGCCGTGCGGCGCGTCGAGACCAGCGCCGGCGTTCGTGTGCTGCGGGAGCACCGTGCCGCGCCCGTCGATCTGCAGACCGCCGTAGCCGCGGTGCACGCCCTCGGGCGAGCTCGACTCGCACTCGATCTCGCTGCGCTGCGCGTAGCGCCCGGAGTGGCGGCGCGCGGTGGTGATCGCGGTGCTCTGGCACTCGTCGCCCCAGTCCTCCGCGTAGTCGCGGCCGGTCCAGCGGCGATGATCACCGGTCTCGAAATCGTCGCTCCAGAGCTGCGTCGCGGGGAGGCACTGCGACGTCGACTGCGCGCTCGCGAAAGTGGGCGCGATGATGGAAGAAAGGGCGATCACGATCGCCGACGAAAGGGCCAACTTCTTCATGTGCGGCCCCTGGTAGCGCGGTATCAATCGCGAGACAAAGGTTACATGTGGGTGAGCTGGAGCACGCTGCCGATCACGCGCTCGAGCGGGCTGGACCAGCATCGGCGCGATGTCGACGACCTTCACGCTGGCGACCTTCCGCCGTCCGCTCGCTCCGGCGCTCGGGAACCTCGTCGCGGCCACGTTCGGGCTGCTCGTCGCGGGCTTCGTCGCGGCGTATCCGCTGATCGTGCTCGTGGGTCTCGCGCCGTGGCTCGCGATCGCGATCTCCGAGAGCGTCGCGATCGCAGCGCTCGTCGCGATCGCGTGGAGCGATCACGCGCCGCAGCCCGCGGGATCCATTCGCATCGAGGAGGGCCGGCTGCGCTTCGATGCGTGGCGCCGCGCGCCCGTCGACGTGCCGATCACCGACGTGCAGAAGGCGATGATCCTCCAGCACGGAGACGCGCGCCACGACGTGCTCGTCGTGTCGCTCGCGTCGCAGCCCAAGCTGCTCGTGCACGCGCCGCGGCTCGAGCCCGGCGCGACCCTCGAGGACGTGCTCCTCGCGATCGACGACGCGCTGCAGAGCGCGGGTGCGGCGCCCGACGTGCGCGCCGCCTCGCAGCGCGCGGCGCAGGCCGAGACGAAGCGCCAGCGGTTCGTCGCGCTCGCCGGCGTGGTCCTCGTCGCGGCGATGATCCTCCGCGCCCTCGCGGTCATGCTCACCGAGTGAGCGGCGCTCCAGGACCGAGATCACGAGCCCGATCACGACGACGATGATCGACGCGCGCTGATCCTCATCCACGTCCGCGCCATCGCGCTGCTCTCCATCCAGCTCCAGTCGCGCGAAGCGCGCTGCTCTCCATCCGCCTCCAGTCGCGCAAAGCGCGCTGCTCTCCATCCGCCTCCAGTCGCGCGAAGCGCGCTTCTCCATCGGGTTCAGCCGCGCGAAGCGCGCTGCTCTTCACGGGCTCCAGTCGCGCGAAGCGCGCTGCTACGCGCGAACGTCGGAGACGCGCGAACAGCGCGGCACCGTCGTGAGCTCTCCTCACCCTCACCCAGGAAGACGGCAGAACCGCGGTACCGGGCGTGGGGTGGTGGGTCCGGCGGCTTCACGCAGCGGGTCCGCACGACGGCAACGCGAGATCGTCGGCGAGCGAGCGCTGTGCGCGACAGCGCACGAGCGAGCGAAGCTCCGATGCCCGACGCACTCACCGCCACTGAAGGGCAGCCGCGAGTACCAAGCCGCCGGACCCACCACCCCGCGCCGCACGCCGAAGCCTCTCCGTACGGCCGGCCCCACCACCCCGCGCCGCACGCCGAAGCCTTTCCGTGTTACCCCACCGCACATGTCGCTCGGCCCCCAGCCAGATCCGGTCTTCCGCCAGGCCCAAGCGCAGGGCTTGACCCACGTCTATCACGGCGAGACGAACGACCGCGTCGCGCGCTACGTCGCCAGCGCGCCGCTGCCCGCCGAGCTCTCGGGCCGCCTGCTCTTCACGGTCTTCCCCTACGAGGCCGTGTTCGACGAGCACACCGCGCGCTTCGCGCATCCGCACATGCTCACCGCGCCCGGGCGCGTGCTCGCGATCGATCTCGACGCCGATGGCGCGGGCGAGCATCGCCTCACGCTGCGCGCGCTCGACGTGCTGTCGCAGCACCTGCGCGCGATCGCGCCGCAGGCGACGGTGCGCACCGACTTCGCGGAGGTGAGCTGGCTCGGCCTCGCGAACCTCGCGAACACCACGCCCGTGCCCACGTTCGAGATCGGCTCCGGAGGTCGTCGCCTCGTCGTCTCGTACGACGCAGGTCGCCCGACCGAGATCGATCCGCGCGCGCTCTGTCACGTCAGCCCGATCGGCAGTGCCCGCGACTACGAGACCGCGGTGGGCAGCTCCTTCTCGCCGATGATCATGACGAGCGGGCACCCGGTCTACGACCCCGCGTTCGACTCGGGCCGTCCCGCGCTGCTCTTCACCAACGTCGTGCCGCGCGTGCTCGACTTCGTCACGCCGTTCTCGCAGCGAATCGTGCGCGGCGATCTCTACGTGACCGCGTGGGACGGCAGCTCGCGCGGCCCGGCGCGACCGATCCGCGTCCACGTCGACGGCGATCCCGTCACGATGGAGCAGGCGTCCGCGCACCAGATCTGCCTCACGAGGGATCATCTCCTCGTCTTCAACGCGAACCTCGTGCTCAACACGTCGGCGCTCGCCGAGCCGATCCTCGGGCTCCTCACCGAGGAAGTGCGGCGCAAGCTGCCCTCGTTCGCGCGGCCCGCGCTCGACGCGATGTGGCGCCCGCTCGAGCGATTCCTGCGCGCGCCCGTTCCCGGCACCGCGTGCGACCTCTACATCATCCCGAAGGAGGCGCTGCGCCGCGCGCTCGAGGACGGAAGCCGTCGCGTCGACGGACTGCGCGTGCGCCTGCCGGGTGAGCTCAGCCACGCGATCGCCGACTGGGACGACTCGAGCGGGCACCTCACGTTCTACGCGCAGCACAACATCGGCGCGGATCCCGCGGATCAGATCCACGAGGACGACGAGCTCGCGACGGGCGATCGCGTCGACGATCGTTATCGCGGGCTCTTCACGCACGCGACCGATCTCAACCAGGTGCGCAAGCACGTCGTGCACGTGACCTCGAGCACCGCGACGTTGGTGTCGACGAAGTCGTTCCCCGATCCCGCGAGCGCGAGCCAGTTCAAGTACGGCGTGAACCTGCTCCCGCCGTGTCAGCCGCTGCCGTACGAGCTCGCGGGCGGGACGAGCGCGGCGAGCAGCCTCGCGGCCCAGGTCCGCACGCAGACGCACACGTACTGGATCGCGGGCGGGTACCTGCCCGAGATCATGGCGGTGCGCACGTTCGACGACTTCCGCGCGGCGCGCACGCCGAGCGAGCGATTGCTCCCCGAGGCGCAGTTCCTGACGAAGCTCGTCGACCCGGCGAACACGACGCAGCTCTTCCGGCTCGATGCCGATCTGAGCCTCGAGAGCGCGTACGCGTTCCCGCCGGGGTGGCTGATGAGCGCGCCGATCTACGTACCGCGCGCGGGCGGCACGACGACGAAGGACGGATGGCTCGTCGGCTGCGTGTGGGGCCCGACGCACCCGCACGTCGAGCTCTGGATCTTCGACGGACAGCAGTCGCTCGCGGCGGGACCGATCGCGAAGCTCACGCCCGCGCCCGACGAGATCGGCGTGCGCCCCGGCTTCCCGCTGCACGGCTCGTGGATCGATCGCGAAGGCGTCGAGGGCTGGGAGCGCCCCGATCTTCGAGCCGCGATCGTCGACCTCCCGCGCTACGTGAAGGTCGTCGAGACCGCGGTGATGGCCGGCGGCTTCGCGCGCCGCGCGATCGCGCAGCTGTTCACGGGCTGACAGTGGCGGGGCTGCGAGCATCTGCGAAGAAGCGTGAACCCGTAGGCGGTCCTCGGCCGCGCTCGTTGCGCTCCTCCGCCGATTCGAGCGACACATGCGCGCATGGCTTCGCTCACTCCGTTCAGGCAGGGGCGCTTCGATGCGCTCCCCGACGTGCCGCGCGTCGCGCACGGGTTCTTCGAGCGCGAGACGCTCGACGTCGACGTCGCGTGGGGTCCCCGCCGCCGGGCGCGCGTGCACGTTCGCAAGCACGGCAGCGGACCGCCGCTGCTCCTGCTGCACGGCCTGATGACGTCGAGCTACTCGTGGCGCTACGTGCTCGGCCCACTCGGCGAGCGCTTCACGTGTTACGCGCCCGATCTGCCGGGCAACGGCAAGAGCGAGCCGTGCCTCGACGCGTCGTACTCGCCCGCGTCGTTCGTCACGTGGATCGCGGCGCTCCAGGACGCGCTCGGCATCGGCGCGGCGCCGTGCATCGCGAACTCGATGGCGGGTTATCTCGCGATGCACGCGGCGCTCGAGGGCGTCCGCTTCGAGCGGCTGATCCAGGTGCACGGCCCGGGGATCCCCGAGGCACGCTTCGCCGCGCTCGGCGTCGCGCTCTCGCTCCCGTTCGCGCACGACGTGCTCGGCGCCGTCATCGCGCGCGACCCCGAGCGCTGGTGCCACCGCAACGTGCACTACTACGACGAGACGCTGAAGTCGCTCGAGGAAGCGCGCGAGTACGCGGCGCCGCTGCGCACGCGCGAAGGACGACGCGCGCTGAGCAAGTACCTGCAGGAGACGATGGCGATCGGCCCGATGCGCGCGCTGCGCGATCGACTGCAGGCGCGACGTGATCGCGCCGAGGCGTTCCCGGTGCCGCTGATGTTGCTCTATGCGCGGCGCGACCCGATGGTCCCCGCGCGCATCGGCACCGAGTACGCGAAGCTCGTCCCCGGCGCGCGCTTCGAGTGGGTCGAGGACGCGTCGCACTTCGCGCACGTCGACGCGCCCGAGCGCTTCCTGCCGCCGGTGCTGTCGTTCTTGAACGATCGTTCAAGACGCGCGGCGTGAGGCGCGGAGCGCGCCTACCAGCGGATGCGGATCGAGCCGTCTCCGATCGACTCGAGCGCGATCTCGATGCGCGCGCCACCGCCGTAGTGCGCGCACACGCCCTCGACGATGCCGACCTGATAGCTCTCGAGGAACCCGGGGAACCCCATGAACACGATGTCCGCCGCGCGCGCGCTCGAGCGCACGTACTCGACGGTCCCCGCGTTCGAGATCACCGCGTACGCCTGCGGCGCGCGCGAGAGCGCGTCCTCGAGCCGCGGCGCCGCGAGCTCGAACATCAAGCGCCCCGCGCGCGACTGCATGAACGCCGGGAACGCCATCCGCCCGAGCCTGCGCAGCGCAGCGCCGCGCGAGATCCGCGGGTGCAGCACCTCCGCCGCCGCGACCTTCAAGCGCAGCCAATCGGCGCACGGATAGTCGAAGAACGGCAGATAACGCCGCGCCGGCAGGCCCGCGTGCGCCGCGACGTCGAGCCCGGGCACGCGGCCCGAGACCGTCGCGATCAGGTCCGCGAAGAAGAGCCCCTTGACCGTCGCGCGCGGATGCAGCCGCGAGAGGTGCGCCTCGAGGTCGACCGGCGCGTCCTCGCGGGGCGTGCGGAACAGCAGGTCCGTCGTGCGCGAGTGAGGGGCGGTCATGGAACGGCCGGCTGCTTTTGACAGCCCGCGGTGCCATCGTCGAGGGGCTCCGCGCACGGCCCGCGCCGAGGGCCCGTGATATAGACGCGCCACCCCGAGAGCCCCATGAAGCCCCCGATGCAGCAGCAGAAGAAGCCCGACTGGCTGCGCGTGCGCCTCCCCGGCGGCGAGCGTTATCTGGAGATCAAGGAGCGCCTCCGCAGGCTCGATCTCCACACGGTGTGCGAGGAGGCGCGCTGTCCGAACGTCGGTGAGTGCTGGGGCGAGGGCACCGCGACGATCATGATCCTCGGCGAGACGTGCACCCGCGGGTGTCGTTTCTGCGCGGTGAACACCGGCGATCCCGGCGGTGTCACCGATCCGCGCGAGCCCGAGAACGTCGGGCGCGCGCTCGGCGAGATGGGCCTCGCGTACGTCGTGCTCACGATGGTCGATCGCGACGATCTGCTCGACGGGGGCGCCGACCACGTCGCGCGCACCGTGCAGCGCATCAAGCACCACGCGCCCGACATGCTCGTCGAGACGCTGGTGGGCGACTTCCAGGGCGTGCGCAACGACGTCGCGACCGTCGTGAGCGAAGGGCGCCCCGACGTGTTCGCGCACAACGTCGAGGTCGTGCCCGCGCTGCAGCGCGCGATGCGCGACGCGCGGTGCTCGTGGCAGCGCTCGGTCGACGTGCTGCGCTGGGCGAAGGAAGAGGGCGCGAACGTCACGAAGACGTCGCTGATGGTCGGGTGCGGCGAGACCGAGGAGCAGGTGCTCGACGCGATGAGGTCGCTGCGCGACGCGCAGGTCGACGTGCTCACGATCGGGCAGTACCTGCGCCCTTCGCCGAAGCACGCGGAGCTGAAGCGCTACGTCGAGCCCGCGGAGTTCGATCGGTATCGCGACGCGGGGCTCGAGATGGGCTTCCGCTTCGTCGCGAGCGGTCCGCTCGTTCGCTCGAGCTATCGCGCGGCGGAGGCGTTCCTCAAGGGGATCCTCAAGGGCGTGCCGACGAGCGCGGCGTTCGAGGATCGTTACGGCAAGAAGACGCGCCTCCACGTCATCTCGTGAGCCGCGCTCGGGTCGCCGCAGCGCGGATCACGACCCGGCGGTCGCGCGGCTCTGCGTTCGCGACCATCGGAACGATGCCTCGCGTGCTCGCACGCGAGCCGTGATCGCGCGCAGCAACGCCGGCGACGCCGTGCCGCTCGTCGGCACGAGGACGAACTGCTCGGTGCGCGCCGCGCCGGAGCCGAGCTCGGGATGTCGGAGCTCGATCGCGACGCCGCCCGTCGCACAAACGAACCGCGCGATCACGCGATCGTGATCGATCGCGGCTCCGTCCCACGTGCACCCGTCGGGAAGCGGATCGCCCTCCCCGAGCATCGCCGCGACCGTCGCCTCCTGACCCGGCGCGATCACGTGAGGCGCTGCGGGGCTCCCGTCGTGCGCGCCGCTGCAGGCGCTCACCAACGCGAGCCACAGGAGCGCGATGCGCGAGCGTGTCAGCGAGCACACCTCGTCGTCCACGTGTCGTCGTCCTCGCTCTCGCGCGACGCGAGGGCGACGGCATTCTACGTCGTGTCGCGCGCGCGGGCGCGGCCCCGTCGTGACCGGCCCGCGCGGCGCGCGATCACGCCTCGCGCGGATGGATCGCCACCGGCGGCACGACCTCGCGGCGATAGCCGATGCTCGGCACCACGAGGCGCCGACGGTTGAAGCGCGCGCCCACGATCCCGCCGATCGTGCCGGACACCGCGGCGAGGAGCAGCGTCCCGAACGCGATCCACGCCGCGATCGTCGACGCCGTCGCGACCTGCTGCGCATCGCGTCGCGACAGATCGGGACCCATGTCCTCGAGGCCCTGAGGCATCTGCATGCCGCGCACGTCCGGCTCCGGCATGATCATCCCGCTCGCCTGCGCGATCAGCGACTGCACGCCGCCGGTCACGAACCACAGGAAGAGCAGCAGCGAGAGCGCCCACACCACCATGCCCTCGATCGCGCCGAGCGTGCGCGTCGTCTCTCGCGCGCTGATGCCCGCGACGAGACCGCCGCAGAACACCGAGATCAGGTTGCTCACGAGGTACCAGATGCCGACGCCGATCCCGGCGTCGCGCGCGGTGCTCGCGTCGGTGCTCGCACCGACCGTCGTCGCGCCGATCGCGAGCCCGAGCGTCGTCAGCAGGATCTGCACGGCGAGCGCGACCACGACTCCGCCGAAGATCGCGCGCCAGTTGATGGTGGTGAGCGGCAACGCGCCGCTCGGAACGTAGGTGCTCGTCTCGTCCACGCGTTCCATCGCTCGTCCTCCGGGCGCGCAGCCGTTACAAGGCGCGTGCCGGCGCGCAGCACGCGTCGCGACGCGAGCTGCCACGCGAGATCGCGCGCCCCGGCCCACACGGATCGGCCTCGCGGGGCCTATCCTGGCGAGGAGCACCGATGAACGACACGCGTCCGACTCGGCCCAAGCACTTCTCGATGCTGCGCACGTTCGTGCTCGCCGACCTCGTCACGATGGCGAACGCGGCGAGCGGCACCGGCGCGATCTTCCTCTGTCTCCGCTACGTCGCGGAGCGCGACCCCGCCTACGCGCTCGGCGCGTTCGCGCTCCTGCCGATCGCGCTCGTCGCGGACGTGCTCGACGGAGCGGTCGCGCGATGGCGTCGCAGGCAGTCACCGCTCGGCGCGGACCTCGACTCGCTCGCCGACGTCGTGAGCTTCGGCGTCGCGCCCGCGGTGCTCGCGTTCGCGCTCGGCATGGACGGCGGGTGGGACGCGCTCGTGCTCGTGTACTTCGTCGCGTGCGGGATCAGCCGCCTCGCTCGGTACAACGTGACGGCGAGCGCGCTCTCGGGCGACGACGGGAAGGTGAAGTACTACGAGGGCACGCCGATCCCGACGAGCCTCGGTCTGGTCGCGATCCTCGGCGGCGCGTTCTGGGCCGGCGCGGTGCACGACCAGCTCTGGCTCGGCGCGCTCCGGATTGGTCCGTGGGAGCTGCACCCGTTGGTCCTGATCTACGCGCTCAGCGGGTCCGCGATGATCAGCGCTTCTCTGCGGATTCCGAAGCCCTAGCCGCCGGTTCGACGTCAATCACCCTCGGGACCGAGGGTTTCCCCGATATGTTCGAGCGGAGGGCCGTGTCGCAGACTCGATGCTCATGGATCCGCACGGCGCCGATCGATCGCGCACCCGCACGCGGCCCTCGCTCCCGCGGGTGGATGCGGCGCGCGCGCACGTGCTGATCGTCGACGACGAGGCCGCGCTGCGCGACGTGCTCCGCACGGTCCTGCGCGCGCGCTTCGACGTGAGCGTGGCCGAGCACGGCGGCGAAGCGATGCGCGTGATCGAGGCGAACGACGCCGATATCGATCTCGTGCTGAGCGACGTGCGCATGCCGTGGGTCCACGGCGTCGAGCTCCACCGCGGGCTCGTCGCGCGCCAGCACCCGCTCGCGCAGCGCTTCGTGTGGATGACCGGCGGCGGGCTCTCCGAAGCGCTGCGTCGCTACGTGAGCGCGACCGGGCTGCCGGTGATCGACAAGCCGTTCCGCCTCGACGAGCTCGAGTCGATGCTCGCGCGGCTCACCGCGCCCGACGATGCCGCACCGCCCGACGCGAGCGCGGGCTGACGCAGCGCGTCGTCCCACGTACGCGGAGGTCGGTCACAGCGCGCGCGCAACGGGATTGCGCGTCGTGTTATAGGAGCCGCCGATCATGGCGGACCTGCTCGCGATCCACCGTCACGCGGTGCGCGCGCGGCTGCTCGACGAGCGTCTCACCCAGCTCGCGCGCGCCGGTCGCATCGGCTTCCATCCCGACGCGCGAGGCTTCGAGCCCGCGATCGCCGCGGCCGTGCTCGCGATGCGCGCGGAGGACGCGATCTTCCCGAGCGCGCGCGACCACGCAGCGTTTCTCGTGCGCGGCCTGCCGATCTCGCGCTACGTCGCGCACGCGTTCGGCAGCGTCGAAGATCCGATGCGCGGTCACGCGGCGCCGGGGCACCTCGCGTCGCGCGAGCTGCGCATCGCCGCGGCGTCGGGCCTCGTCTCGAACCACATGACGCACGCAGCGGGCTACGCGTGGGCCGCGAAGCTGCGCGGCGAGACGTGCGCGGTGCTCACGATGTTCGCGGACACGGCCGCGGACGCGGGCGACTTCCACAGCGCGGTGAACTTCGCGGGCGCGACGAAGGCGCCGGTGATCTTCTTCTGCCGCACCGATCGCACGCGCAGCGCGCACCCGCCGACGCCGATCGATCGCGTCGCGGACAAGGGCATCGCGTACGGCGTCGAGAGCCTCGTGTGCTCGGCGGACGATGCGGGCGCGGTCGCGAGCGCGATGGCGCAGGCGCACCAGCGCGCGCTCGCGGGCGAAGGCCCGACGCTCGTCGAGGCGATCCGCGAGAGCAAGAGCGATCCGATCGAGGCGCTCGAGGCGCGTCTGTCGTCGGAGGGTCACTGGGACGCGCACCGCGCGCTCGAGCTGCGACGCGAGCTGATGACGGAGATCGAGTCCGCCGTCGCGCACGCGCAGCAGGTCGGCGCGCCGCCGCGCGAGGCGGTGTTCGAGGACGTGTACGCGACGCTGCCGCGCCACCTCGAGGACCAGCGCACGACCCTGCTCGCGACCGCCAACCACGAAGATCGTTGATCGACGGAGCCGACGAGACGATGACGCAGAAGAACATGGTGCAGGCGATCAACGAGGCGCTCCGCCTCGAGATGCGCCGCGACGAGCGCGTGGTCGTGATGGGCGAGGACGTCGGCAAGGTCGGCGGCGTCTTCCGCGTGACGCAGGGCCTCTGGGACGAGTTCGGCGACGGCCGCGTGATCGACACGCCGCTCAACGAGGGCGGGATCATCGGCACCGCGATCGGCATGGCGGCGTACGGGATGCGCCCGGTGCCCGAGATCCAGTTCGCCGACTTCATCTATCCCGCGTTCGATCAGATCGTCAGCGAGGCCGCGAAGTCCCGCTATCGCTCGGGCGGCGAGTACCCGTGCCCGATGGTGATCCGCACGCCGTACGGCGGCGGCATCAAGGGCGGCGCGTACCACTCGCAGTCGCCCGAGGCGCTCTTCATCCACACCGCGGGCCTGAAGGTCGTGTGCCCGAGCAACCCGTACGACGCGAAGGGCCTGCTCGCGGCGGCGATCCAGGACGACGATCCGGTGCTCTTCTTCGAGCCGAAGCGCGTGTACCGCGCGGTGAAGATGGACGTGCCGGACGAGGCGTACACGCTGCCGCTCGGCGAGGCGAAGGTGGTGCGCGAGGGAGACTCGCTCACGCTGGTCGCGTGGGGCGCGATGCTCTACGAGGCGCTGAGCGCGGCGGAGCAGGTCGCGGAGCAGGGCATCTCGTGCGAGGTGATCGATCTGCGCACGCTGTGGCCGCTCGACCTCGACACGATCGTGCGCAGCGTCGAGAAGACCGGGCGTATCGTGGTCGTGCACGAGGCGCCGAAGGCGTGCGGGTTCGGCGCGGAGATCCTGCAGCTCGTCAGCGAGAAGTCGTTCCTGCACTTCCAGGCGCCGCCGGCGCGCGTGACGGGCTGGGACACGCCGTTCCCGTACACGCTCGAGAACGAGTACCTGCCGCTCGCGCACCGCGTCGTTCCCCAGCTCATCGCCACTGCGAATTACTGAGAGGCACCATGGCTCGCTTCGAGTTCAAGCTTCCCGACATCGGTGAAGGCGTCGCCGAGGGCGAGATCGTCGCCTGGCACGTCAACGTCGGCGATCAGGTCAAGGAAGACCAGGCGATGGTCGAGGTGATGACCGACAAGGCGACGGTCACCATCGGCGCGCCGAAGAAGGGCACGATCCTCGAGACGTGCGCGACCGTCGGGCAGGTGATGCCGGTCGGCGGGCTGCTCGTCGTGATCGAGACCGAGGGCGCAGCCGTGGTCGCGCCCGCGAAGCCCGCGCCCGCGCAGCCTCCCGTGGCCGCGAAGCCCGCGCCCGCGCCGGTCGCGCCGAAGGCCGCGCCTGCGCCCGCGGCGGCGACCGCGGCGGCGATGCAGGGCACGGTCGCGAGCGCGAAGAGCGAGCCCGCCGCGACGGCCGTCGGCGACATCAAGGACACGCTTCCTGGCGCTGGCTTCTTCGACAAGATCGCGACTCCGTCGAAGAGCGCGAACGGCGCGAACGGACACGCGCACGCGGTCGTCAGCGAGCGCCCGCTCGCGACGCCGGCGACGCGTCAGCTCGCGCGCGAGCTCGAGGTCGACCTGCGCTTCGTCACCGGCACCGGCCCCGGTGGGCGCATCACCAACGAAGACGTGCGCGGCTTCGCGGGCGGCGCGCCGACGCGTGCGATCGAGGCTCCTTCGACGCCGCCGCCCGCTGCGCCCGTCGCGAGCGCGAAGGGACGCGCGCCGATCGCGATCACGCCGCCCGCGGGCACCGAGAAGGCGCTCGAGGAGCGCAAGCCGTTCGTCGGGATGCGCCGGAAGATCGCGGAGCGCATGCAGACGTCGAAGAACACCGCGGCGCACTTCACGTTCGTCGAGGAGTGCGACGTCGCGAAGATCAAGGAGCTGCGCGCGCGCCTCAAGCCCGCGGCCGAGAAGGCGGGCGTGAAGCTCACGTTCCTGCCCTTCATCGTGAAGGCGGTCGTGGCCGCGCTGAAGAAGCACCCCGTGCTCAACAGCGCGCTCGACGAGAGCACGAACGAGCTCGTCTACCGCAAGTACTTCCACATCGGCATCGCGGCCTCGACCGATCAGGGCCTGATGGTGCCGGTCGTGAAGGACGCGGACCGCAAGTCGATCCTCGAGATCGCGGCGGAGATCGATCGGCTCGGCGCGGCGGCGAAGAGCGGCTCGATCCAGAGCGCGGACCTGCAGGGCTCGACGTTCACCATCACGTCGCTCGGCACGCAGGGCGGGCTCTTCGCGACGCCGGTGCTCAACTTCCCCGAGGTCGGCATCCTCGGCGTGCACCAGATCAAGCAGAAGCCGGTGGTGCGCGACGACCAGATCGTGATCGGCGAGATCATGCTGCTCTCGCTCTCGTTCGATCACCGCATCGTCGACGGCCACGTCGGCGCGGCGTTCGCGTACGACATCATCGGTTACCTCGAAGACCCCGACCGCCTCTTCCTCGAGATGGCCTGATCTGCGCTCGTGACGTGTCGTCGTGACCCGGTTCGCCGGGACGGCGACACGATCACGCGTGGTACGGTCATCGTCGATGACGTCGGCGCGGGCGACGAGCGAGCCGATCGGGGCGCTGCCCGAAGGCACGCGCTTCGGACGCTATCGCACGGTCGCGCGGATCGGCGGGGGCGGGATGGCGGAGGTCTATCTCGCCAGCCTCGTCGGTGAGCTCGGGTTCGCGCAATCGTTCGTGCTCAAACGAATTCTCCCCGAGCTCGCGGGGGACGAGCGCTTCGTCGCGATGCTCGCCGACGAGGCGCGGCTCGCGGCGCACGTGCGGCATCGAAGCGTCGCGCAGGTGATCGAGCTCGTCTCGACGCCCGAGCTCGCGATCGTGATGGAGCTCGTCGAGGGCGAGACGCTCGCCGGGCTCCTGCGCGCGACCGCCGCCTCCGGCGTGCGGCTGCCGGTTCACGTGATCGCGTACGTCGTCGCGGAGATCGCGGCGGGGCTGCACGCCGCGCACACCATCGTCGACGGGTCCGGCGCGCCGCTGAACCTCGTGCATCGCGACGTGTCGCCGTCGAACGTGATGATCACGCTCGACGGCAGCGTGAAGCTGCTCGACTTCGGCGTCGCGGCCGCGGAAGGACGGCTCGCGCGCACGCGCACCGGCGAGCTGAAGGGCAAGCTCGCGTACACCGCGCCCGAAGCGCTCGACGGCGGTCGGCCCGATGCGCGCTGGGACGTGTTCTCGCTCGGGTGCGTGCTGTGGGAAGCGCTCACGGGCGAACGGCTCTTCAAGCGCGAGTCGGAGGCCGCGACGATCCGCGCGGTGCTCGACGGAGAGATCGCGGCGCCCTCGGTGCTCGCGCCGGACGTCACGCCCGCGCTCGATCGGGCGTGCCTCGCCGCGCTGGCGCGCGATCCCGCGGCGCGCACGTCGAGCATGGCCGAGCTGCGCGCGCAGCTGCTGCCTTTCGTGACGTCGAGCAGCGCCGACGATGCGGCTGCGCTCCTCCGCGCGCACTGCCGCGCGCGCCTGGACGCGATGGCTGCGCTGCGCCGCGGAGCGGACACGTCGTTCGCGCCCATCGCGGCGGAAGGCGAGTCGCGGGTCCGCATCACGCAATCCGGGCGCGCGCGCTCGAACCGCGGGTGGTGGCTCGCGGCGCTCGCGGTGGTCGCGTTCGCGGCCGTCGGCGGCGTGCTCGCGGCGCGCGCGACGCCGGCCGCCGTCGTGCCGGTCGCGAGCACGACCATGGCAGTACCGCCTCCGATCGTGAGCGCCAGTCCGTCGCCCGAGCGTGCCAGTCCGTCCGACGAGCGAGAGAGTCCGCCTCCGGCGCCGGTGCGCGCGATTCGAGTCAGCAGCACGCCACGCGCCGAGGTGCGCGAAGGAGACGTCGTGCTCGGGCGAACGCCGCTCTCGCTCGACGTCGCGACGCCGCGCGAGATCACGCTGCACCAGCCGCGCTTCCGCCCGGCGCGCGTGCGGCTCTCTCCGTCGTCGCCGGAGTCCGTCGAGGTCACGCTCTCGCGTGCTCGTGGTGGTCAATCGCGCGACGACTACGATCTCTGGGACTGATCAGAACAGCACGCGCAGCGCGGTCGCCTCGGGGTCGCTCTCGCCCTCCGCGTTGTCTCGCACCTCGATCTCGCCGAGCACGTTCAGGCCGAGATCCCACGTGTCTTCGTTCGCGAATCGAATCGCGTACTCCGCGCGATCACGCACGCTCTCCGAGCGCGACGGGACCCAGAGCGCGACTCGATAGGTCCCCGGCGCGATCGACGCGGGCAGTCGGATGCGCGCATCGAGCGCGTGAGCCTGCCCGGGCACGAAACGCCGCACGTCGGTGCCGGGCAGCTCGACCTCGTGACGCACGCCCGGCCCTTCGATCACGAGCCAGACGTCGCGGCGGTTCATGGGCGCCGCGAACCCGCGGTTCTCGAGCTGCGCGCGCAGTCGGAACGAGCCGCCGGGCCTGATCGCGTCGGGAATCTCCGCGCTCCCGAGCACGAATCGATATCCGAGGCGCGACTGGATCTCGTCCATGCACCCTTCGGCCTCGAGCGCGTCGAGCACCTCGGTGTTGTAGTCGTCGCTCAAGAACGTGTAGTGGAACAGCGCGAGCTCGGAGAGCGCCGTGGCGCAGTTGGCGCGCCCCGAGGGCTGACACATCGATCCTCCGACCGGCACGAAGGGCGACTCCGATTCCATGTAGTCGCGCCAGCGATCCACGGCGCCCGCGAACGTCCCGCCGTCGTCCTCGCTGCCGAGGAAGCACTCGTTGTGGTGCCCGACGCGCGACGCGTACGCGTCGCTCCACGCCATCCCGACCGCGACGGGATTCCCGTACATGTCGCTCTTGAGCTCGGGGCGGCGCACCAGCGCGGTGCGCTCCTCGAGCGCGTCGAGCAGCGCCTCGACGACCGCGCGCTGCTGCGGCGGTCCCTCGTTGCCGTGGCTCGACTCGCGCCACTCGCCGTACACGCCGATGAAGCCGGCTTCGATCGTCGCGATCACGTCGGCGTTGCGCGAGAGCACGCCGCGCAGCTGCTCGATGTGCGCGAGGATCTGCGAGAGCGTCGCGTCGGCGCCGCCGTCGGCCTCGTTGTACGAAAAGCGCAGCACCGCGGACGCGCCGGACTCGCGCAGCTCGCCGAGCCCGCGCTCGAGCGCGTCGAGGAACGTCGTCGGCAGCGCGGTCTCGCGATAGGGCTCGAGCAGCACGAGATCGTACGTGAGCGTCACGCCGCGCTCGACCGCGAGGAAGTCGGCGTTGGTGAGCGTCGTGAGATCGGCGCCCGCGAAGAAGCCGCGCTCGGGGTTCAGAATCGGCGTGGTGATCTCGGTGTAGGTGCGCGCGCGGGTCGGTGCGTCGCCGCTGACGCCCGCATCGCCTTCGCCGGCCTGGCGCGCGCACACGTCGGCGACGCACACGTAGCCAGTCGGACAGGGGCAAGCACGACCTTCGATGCGAGGCGCATCGAAGGTGCACGACGTCGTCGTGGCGAGCGCGAGGAGGCACGCGACGCGCAGATCAGAAACGAAGCTCGACGCCCTGCTCCGAGATGCGCGCTCGATCGCCATCGCTCGATCCTCCGCTCGAGAGCTCCACGATCAGCCAGATGGTCCCGGTGACGAGCAGCCCAGCGCCCACGGCCCATGCGATCGTCGCGCCGAGCGCGAGATCGTTGGCGCGCGCGTGGGCGTCGGCGGCATCGCGGCCCGAGGTCGATGGGTGCTGCGACTGCGCGTCCGCGTCGAGCGCGAGCGCGGTGAGCGCGCCGCCGACCGCGAGCCCCGCGATGCCCACGCCGCCGAGGACGAAGGGCGTGGGCGTCAGGCTCGGGCCGGCCGGTGCGGGCGCGATCACCGCGGGCTCCGGCTCGGGCTCGAGCGGCACCGCAGCCGCCGCGGCGCGCGCTTCCTCTTCGCGCTGACGCGCGCGTGCGCTCTCCTCGCGCACCACGACGAGCCGTTCCTCGACGCGCTGTCGCTGGGCGCGATCGCGGATCGACGCGAGGTACACGAGATACGCGCGCTCCGCGTCGTCCCAGCGCTCGAGGCGCTCGTAACAGCGGCCGAGGTTGAACTGGAACGCGGCGGTCGGGCGCACCGAGATCGCCTCTTCGAGGAGCTGCGCGGCGGCCTCGTAGCGACCTTCGTCGTACGCGATCTCGGCAGCGTGGAAGAGCGTGTCGGCCCGTGAGCGCGCGCGTCGGTCCCGCTGTGCTTCGGCGGTCGGTACGACCAGGAGCAGCAGTGCGAGCGCGACCAAGAAAGGCATGCCTGCGGGCACGGTAGCACGAGCCACGGCGCCCACGTGGGCATCGAGCGCGCCTCCGCGATGCCCACTGCGCATCGGCGTCACGGGCCGCGATGCCCACCCCCCTGCGCGGCGCGATCGCGGCATTCGGAGGTGGCACGCGCGCTGCTCAAGGGAGCACGCAGGAGGTCACGATGACGACGCGCTCGACTCGCACGCTCGCTCGGTTGGTGGACGACGCGCGCGGTGGAGTGTTCGTCGAGTACCTCTTCGCCGTGGGCACCTTCGCGCTCGTCGCCGCGCTCGCCGCGGTGAGCCTCGGCGAGCCGATGCTGCGCGCCTATCGCTTCACCCGCGCGCTGCTGCTGTTGCCCTTTCCCTGACGCCAGCGTGGCAGTCGCCGACTGGCTCGCTCGCGCGCTCGTCCGAGCGACGCGTCTCCGTAGTCGTGTGCTCTCGAACCGATGGAGGACGATCCCATGAAGACCCGCAACGTCACCTCGCGCTCGCGCTCGTTCCGCTCGCTCCACAAGGACGTCGAAGGGGCCGGGTTCACCGAGTACATCCTGATCGTCGGCCTGGTCGTCATCGCCGGCATCGCGGCGTGGACCGCGTTCGGCGATCAGATCGTCGCGGTGCTCGAGTCGCAGACCGAGCAGATCGGCGCGGCGGGCGGCGGAGGCGCGTGATGATCGCGGCGGGCACGGTCGCCGCGATCGCGGCGACCGCCGTCGCGGCGCTCGGCGCGTGGACCGACGCGCGCACCGGGCGCATCCCCAACGCGATCACGCTGCCCGCGCTCGCCCTCGCGCTGATCGCGCACCTCGTGAGCGGGGGAGTCGACGCGCTGCTCACGGCCGCGCTCGGCACGCTCGCAGCGGGGCTCGTGCCGTACCTGCTCTTCCGCAAGGGCGCGATGGGCGGCGGCGACGTGAAGCTCTTCGCGGCGCTGGGCGCGATGCTCGGCCCGAGCATCGGCGTCGAGGCCCAGTGGTGGGCGTTCGTGGTCGGAATGCTCTACGTGCTCGGGCGCCAGGCGTACGAAGGAACGCTCGGACGCATGCTGACGCGCACGGCGCGCGTCGCGGTCCGCGCAGTGGTGCGCAGCGACGAAGCGCACGAGGACGACGCGCGCACGAGCGTGCGGCTCGGCCCGGCGATCCTGTGCGGGCTCGTGCTCGCGCTCATCACCTGACCGCGCGTCCTCCGAGGAGAGCAGGAAGGAGTCGGAGCACCACGCCGACTCCGCTCTCCTCGTTCCGCCGACTGCACCAGACGCGCGACTCAGTCGGTGATGAGGGGAGTAGGAGGCGATTTCGCCAGGAGAGCTCGACTCGGGAGCTTTTGAGGAGAGCAGGAGGAGAAGGAGTACCACGGCGAATTCGCTCGCCTCGTCCTCGCGTTGCGAGACGCGCCCGACTCTGGAGTCGGGGGCGGCCGCGCGGCCCGCAGAAACCTCGACTCGAGGGACGGCGCGCGCGTCGGGACCACGAGAACACACTCCACGTGGTCCCTCCTTCTCCTCCTGCTCTCCTCATCAATTTCTTCGATCGCACTTCTTCGTTCGCACTCCGGTTCATTCGCGTTCTCACCAGAGATTCCTGCTCTCCTCGAGGAGGCTTGGACATGCGGGCATATCGAGACGAGGGAGGCGCGGTCTACGCCGAGATCGCGATTGCGATTCTGCCGCTCTTCACGCTGGTGATGGGCGTCGCGCAGCTCGCATTGATCGCGCAGGCGTCGCTCGTGGTGCGGCACGCGGCGCAGAGCGCGGTGCGCAGCGCGGTGGTCGTGCTCGACGACGACGAGTCGTATTACGGCGGCGCTCCGCGGTTGATGATCGAAGACGAGGCGGCCCCGGGCGCGCTCACCGCGGTCGTCACCGCGATGTCGGGATCGCCGGGCGGACTGCCCGCCGCGAGCCGCATCGGGACCATTCGCACGGCCGCGTTCCGGCCGCTGCTCGGCATCGCGCCCGGGCCCTCGCAGGTCGCGTCGGGACGCGCGGCGCGCAGCATCCGCCACGCGATCGGCGGCGCCTCGAACGACCGTCTCGCGTTCGCCGTGATCTATCTCGACGCGGCCGCGGCGGTGACCTTCCCCGAGACACCGGGCTCGTCGTCGCTCCGCACCAGCTTCGCGCCGGACGAGCCGATCACCGCGCGCGTGACGATGGCGTATCCGTGCCTCGTGCCGCTGGTCGCGGAGCTGCTCTGCGACGAATACGACGCGCTCGACACCAGCGATCTCTCGTACGCCGCCCGCCCCGGCGCGCTCTCGGGCGTGCTCGACGGGAACGTTCGATATCGACTGATCCAGGCCGAGGCGACGCTCACGAACCAGGGCGCGCCGTACCCGTACCCCTGAGGAGCCGGCGATGAAATCGTGTTTCTCCGACACGCGCGGCGCGATCACCGTGCTCGGCCTGTTCGCGGCGCTCGTCGCGACCGGGCTCGTCTTCTACGTGGTCGGGGTCGGCGAGGCGATCCGTCATCGCGAGACGATGCAGGACGCGGCCGATGCGAGCGCGTTCGCCGCCGCGGTGTTGCACGCGCGCGGGATGAACCTGCTCGTGCTCGTGAACCTCGTGATGGCGGGCGCGCTCGCCGTGCTCGTGATGCTCAAGGTGCTGATCACGGTCGTCGCCGTGGCGATCGCGATCGTGCTCGCGCTCGCGATCCCGACGTTCGGCGCGTCGCTCGTCGCGCTCGCGCCGCTGACCACGGTGCAGACCGCGCTCTTCCAGGCCGAGGCCGCGCTGCGCGGGCCGGTGTTCGCGGTGCTGCGCATCGGCAATCGCACCGCGGCTGCGATCCGACGCGCCGTGCCCGCGGCTGCATGGGCGCGTGCGAACGCCGTGGTCCAGGACGACGCGTTCGACGACATCCCCGAGACCGGGGTGCCGCTGCCGCCGCGCATCGAGCTGCCCACCGAGGACGACGACTTCGAGCGCCTCTGCGGTCGCGCCGGTCGCGTGGTCGGCGAGATCGTGATGCTGCCCTTCGACAAGATCGGCGTGCTGCCCGACGCGGTGCAGGACGCGATCGGCGACGCGATCGAGGCGCTCGTGGCCGCGTTCTCGCCGTGGTTCTGCGGCGCGGGCGAGGGCGGCGTGCCGCCGAAACTCACGTACTCGGTGGAGCGATGGATCCCGTCGATCGAGAGCACGTCGGAGTGCCTGGGATCGCAGCTCACGTCGGGCTGTCTCGACGCCGGTGATGCCGAGCTGAACGCGCTCTTCGATCAGACCACCGGCGCGTGTCCCGCCGAGGGCGCCGCGGGCCACGACGACTGCCTCACGCGCGCCGAGGACGCGCGCCACGAGTGCCGCACCACGCCGGGGATCCAGTCCTACGTCTACCAGATCGAGCGACGTCGCCGCGCCTACTGGGCCGAGGACGGCCGAGTGCGACACACCGACGACGATCTCGCGCTCGACTCCGACGATCCGAGCGATCACGACGAGGTGCTCTCCTCCGAGCGCAGCGAGCGCGACGAGCGCCTGTGCGATGGTCGATGGAGCGAAGATCCGCGCGGACCTGCGTGCGTGATCACCGAGGTGCCGCGCTTCACCGCGAGCATGCTGCCGGAGTTGCGGGACGCGGCGCGCGTGATCGAGATCGAGGTCGTGCGGCACGTGCACGCGTGCCTGGTCGAAGAGGAGCAGACGCTGATCGAGCAGGACCCCGGGATGCTCGAGGATCGCACCGGGATGGCGTCGCAGCGCGTCGCGTTCGAGAGCGGTGGGTTCGACGTCGAGCTCGGCGGCGAGCCGTTCCAGATGCGCATCCTCGTGATGGGCGAGACTCCGTCGGATCGCGCGGCGCGCGGCGTCGCGGTGGCGGGCGGTGGGAGCCTCGAGGCAGGCGGTGATCTGCCGCTCGCCGATCTCGGTCGCATGTCGATTGCGCAGGCCGAGATGTACTACCCGTCGACCGATCTCGCGGATCGCCCCGACTGGATGTGGAACATGCGGTGGCGCGCGCGGATGCGGCGCGTGCACGTGCCCGCGATCGGCATGCTCGACTCGGCGTGCTCCGCGGTGCCCGGGCTCGACTGCACCGCGGTGCTCGGCCCGCTGCAGGCGTGGGGCACGATCATCGCTCATTGACGCGGAAAGGGCGCGCATCGTGGATCTCGAGGTTGCAGATGCGAGCGTGCGCCGCCTACTCTGTCCGCAGTGTGGGCTCCGCGATCGACGCGGCCGCACGCGACGGATGGCGTGGGACGAGGAAGTCACCGCCCAGGCGGGAGCCGAGGCGATCGCGACGACGAGCGCGGAGCTCTCGCTGGTGCACGTGCACGGGCCGGGGCTCTCGAGCGCGGTGACGATGCCACTGCTCGACGCGCTGGTGATCGGGCGCGCGCGTGAGCCGGGCGTCTACGCGATCCCCGACGCGCGCATCTCGCGCAAGCACGTGCGGCTCGTGCCCGAGGGCGATCGGGTGCGCGTCGAGGACACGAGCACCAACGGCACGTTCGTGATGGGCGCGCGCGTGCAGCGCGCGATCGCAACGGATGGTGACGTGATCCGCACCGGGGACTCGCTCTTCGTGGTGCGACTCCGCGCGCGCGGCGCGATCGACGCGAGCGTCGCCGCCCTCCTCGGCACCGCGCCGAGCATGCAGCGGTTGCGCGGCGCGATCGGCACCGTCGCGCCCCACGACGTCCCGATCCTCGTGCTCGGCGAGAGCGGCACCGGCAAGGAGCTCGTCGCGCGCGCGCTGCACGACACGAGCGGGCGCAGCGGCGCGTTCGTCGCGCTCAACTGCGGCGCGATCCCGGAGGCGCTCGCAGAGAGCCAGCTCTTCGGGCACGTCGCGGGCGCGTTCACCGGCGCGCGCAGCGACTTCCCCGGCGTGCTGCGACAGGCGCACGGAGGCACGCTCTTCCTCGACGAGATCGGCGAGATGCCGCTCGCGATCCAGGCGAAGCTGCTGCGCGCGCTCGAAGAGCGCGCGGTGACGCCGGTCGGATCGACCAAGACGTTCGCGGCGCAGGCGACGATCGTCGCCGCGACGCATCGCGATCTGCGCACCGCGGTCGACGAGGGTCGGTTCCGCGGCGATCTCTACTCGCGCCTCGCCGGTGTCGTGCTGCGCACGCCGCCGCTGCGCGAGCGGCGCGAGGACGTGCTCGCGCTCGTCGAGCGCACGCTCGGTCGATCGACGTCCGAGCTCGACGCGGATCTCGCGGAGGCGCTGCTGCTGCATCCGTGGCCGTTCAACGTGCGCGAGCTGATCCGCGTCGCGACCGAGCTGCGCATCCGCGCGGCGGAGGGGCCGCTGACGCTCGCGACGATCGTCGATCGCCTGGACGTGCCCGCGCTGTCGGCGCGCCGCGTCGCGGTGAGCACGGCGACGACGATGGAGAGCGAGGCCGTGGTGCTCGTCGCGCCGACGATCGCGCCGAGCCCGCCCGCGATCGTCGCGCCGCTGCGCAAGAAGAAGTCGCGTCCCCAGCGTCCGCCGCCCGATCGCGCGGAGCTCGCAGGTCTCGTCGAGGAGCACGGCACGAACGTCTCGCGCATCGCGCGCGCGCTCGGGTACTCGCGGCGGCAGACGCGGCGATTCCTGATCACGTTCGGGTGGATGAGCGAGGACGACGCGCACGAGTGACGCGCGTCGACGGCTCGGCGTCGTGACGGCTCAGCGGAGCGTCCAGTGCGCTCGGACCCACTCGTGCACGCGGCCGAGAGGCGTGGCCGGATCGTCCGGCGTGCCGTCGAGGTGCGCGTCGAAGACGATGATCTCCGCGACGTCGCCGCGGAAGCGCGTGTCGAGCAGCGAGCCGCCCTGACCACGCCCGATCCGGCCGGCGTTCGAGTCGGAGGCGAAGCCGTCGGTCGCCCCGGACGTGACGGGGCTCGTGCCCGACCACAACGAGCGATGCGGGACCGGCACGGGGCTGCTGCTGCGGCCGATGCGCGCGGTGACGATCTCGACGCGCGCGTCCTCGGCGGCCACGTCGACCTCGACGCGATCGCAGCCGAGGTCGAACGTCGTGCGCGTCGCGGTCCGCCAGCCGAGTTGCGGAGCGCTGCGGTACTCGGGCGACGACGGTCCGGCGAGGCAGGGCACGTCGACCTCGCCGGGCAGCGCGGTGCCGAGGACGAACGAGAGATCTTTGTGCGGCAGCGCGCGGCGCGCGACGACGATCGCGGTGAACGTTCCCTCGAGCGGCGTGAGGTCGACCGCGAGCAGCGCGTCGTCCTGCGACGCGCGCGACCACTCGCCGGCGGGCGCGAACGAGACGACGTCGTCTCCGTCGAGCTCGCCCGACTCGGCCCCGCAGCGCGGTCCCATCCCGGGTCGCGCCTGGATCGCGTCGCGCCCGGAGTCCGACTGATCCGTCCATCCGGTGACGACGCCGTCCGCGCACACGACGCCGCGGTCCGAGCGCAGCCAGAGCGCGAGCGACGCCAGGGCGCGCGGCGTCCCCACGCACGCACCATCGATGCGCTCCTCGTCGCCGGCGCACGGCGGGCCCGCGTCGTCGCCGACGTGCGCGTCGGGTGTGTCGCCGGCGTCGTGCCCGTCGCCGGCGTCGTGCGCACCACCCGCGTCGTGCGCATCACCCGCGTCGGCGAGCGCGGCGTCGACCTCCTCCGCTCGCGCGTCGGGTGACGTCATGCCGCCGCCGTCGGCCGGCGTGTCGGCGTCGTCGCCTCCGCAGCCGATCACGAAGGCGACGAGCCACACCGCGATCGCTCTCCTCGTCTTCACGCGCAGTCCTCCCGACCGGCGGCGACGATGCACGAGCGCGCGAGCGCGACGACACTGGGGGAAACCCGAGGTCCCTGTCGGCGCGCGCGCGCACGCCGCATCCTCACGACGCGATGAGCGTGGTGGCGGGCATCTTCGTGGACGACTTCCTCGGCGCGCTCCGCCGTTCGCCGCGACGCTTCGAGCGGCTGGCGCGCGGGCTCGACCTCGGGACGATCGGCGCGCCCGAGCGCCGCGTCTCGTGGGACGCGTTCGCCGCGATGTTGGAGCGCGTGGAGCACGACCTCGGTGGCCCCGACGCGATGTTCGAGCACGGGAGTCGCTTCGCGTCGCGAAGCGCCGACGGTGCGCGGCGCGTCGAACGAGGAAATCGCGGCGGCGTGGCACCGATCGATCTCGGTCGTCGAGCTCCACGTGTCGTCGGTGCTCCGGAAGGCGGGTGTGGGCTCGCGCACCGAGCTCGTCTCGCGCTGCCTCGGCGGCTGAGGGTGATCGAGGATCCGCGAGGAGCAGCGCGAGCGGAGCCGGTCCGCTCAGTCGAGCTCGTCGATCCGCGTCGCGGCGTCGTAGAGCGCGTCCTCGTGTGCGCGCCCATCGACCAGCGCGTCCACGATCGGCGCGAGCTGCGCCGCTTCGTCGCCTCGTAGCGCGCGCTCGAGCGTCTCCGCGATCTCTCTCGCGCTCGCAGGGCGTGATGCGGGATCGCGCTGCAGCATCGCGGCGACGAGCTCCGCGATCGGCGCGGGGACGTGCGCAGGGAGCGGCGGGATCTCCGCGCGCACCACGAGACGGCGCAGCTCCGCAGGGCTCGCGGCCGCGAAGAGCTTCCGCTCCGAGAGCAGCTCGTGGAGCACGATCCCGAGCGAGAAGAGATCGCTGCGCGCGTCGAGCCGCGCCCCCGCGGCCTGCTCGGGCGACATGTACGAGAGCTTCCCCTTGAGCACGCCGAGCCGAGTCTGCGTCGCGCGCTCGCGCGTCTTCGCGATGCCGAAGTCGATCACCCGGACCTCGCCGCTGCGCGCGAGCAGCAGGTTCGACGGGCTCACGTCGCGGTGGACGAGACCGAGCGGTGCGCCACGCGCGTCGCGCGCCTCGTGCGCCGCGTCGAGGCCGCGCGCCGCGCCCGCGACGACGTGGAGCCGCACCGCGATCGGCACCACGACGCGGGTCAGCGCGCCGAGCAGATCGCGCACCGAGACGCCGTCGACGTGCTCCATGACGAGGAACGCACGTCCCGCGTCGACACCCGCCGCGATGGTCGCGGCCACGTTCGGATGACGCACGCACGTCGCGGCGCGCGCCTCGTGCTCGAGCTCGCGCTGCACCACCTCGACGTCGGCCGCGATCACCTTGAGCGCGACGTGCGCACCGCTCGCGCGATCGCGCGCGAGATAGACGTCCGCCATGCCGCCACGCGCGAGATGACGCTCGACGACGTAGCCGCCGAGCGTCGCGCCGGGAACGAGCCGTTCGTGCACCCACCTACTCTACAGACAACCGTTCTCGAGGATGCTGGTGAGCCCGGTGTTGCGCTCGCTGTAGCACCACGCGAGCACGATCCGATCGTTCGGCCCGAGGTTGCGCACGAGCTGGCGGATGCGGTTCGCGACCGCGCGCTGCGAGAGCCTCGACGCGTCCTCGACGACCACCCCCGGCGTGCCGGACCAGCGCTGGCGATCCTCGTCGAGGAATTGACCCTCGTGGATGCCGTTCGCGCCGCTCGCGGGCATGCCGTTGCTGCGACACGCGCCGGGCCCTTCGCCGTCCTCCGAGCCGTGCGTCCCGCTGAGCACGTACGTGCGGCCCGGAGAGCCGTCGACGATGTCCTCGAAGTCCGACTGATCGATCGGGATCGTCGAGACCCACACGCTCGGTCCGCTGCCGTTGCGCGTCGGCACCGAGTAGAAGTTCGGCTGCCCGGGGTGGTGCCCGATCGCCGCGGGGTTGTAGTAGTCGCTCACCGTCGGCACCTGCTGGCCCTGGCTGCCGTTCGCGGGTCGACTGCGCGGGTTGCGACGGTCGCGCGCGCTGCAGACCATCTCCTCGGCGCCGGCGTCGGGCGCGCCGCGATCGACACCGGCGTCGCGCCCACGATCGCGCGGGCCGTCGCGATCACGATCTCGATCTCGATCACGATCGCGATCTCGGTCGCGACGACGATCGGGATCGGGAACGCCGGGTGGGACGAACGCGCCGTCGAGGTCGGGCGCGCCGAGCCCGTCGTCGAGCCCCGCGATCGCCGAGTCGTCGAGCTCGCCGGCCTCGCCGACGAACGCCTCGCTCGATGCGAAGCCGAGCGAGCCCATCGTCGTCACGCCTGCGACGGCGACGAACGTCGTGATGATGATCTGCTGCGTGCTCATCGCTCCGCGCGTGTCGCGTCGGAGCGAGCGTGGCTTCGTGTGGTCGGTGTCCATCGATGACGCGCGGAGCAGCGAGCGTGCCGCGCGATCCGCGAGCCCGGACGAGCGATGCGCATGCGCATCGCGGCGGGCATCGGCCATGCGCATGCGCATGACCCCCTGGGCACGCGTTCATCGACGCGGCATCCTCGCGCCGCATGAGCGTCGCGGAGGGCTCCGAGGTCGGAGCGATCGTCGGGCCGTACCGCGTGCTCCGTCCCATCGCGTCGGGCGGCATGGGTCGCGTCTACCTCGCGCGGCACGTCGAGCTCGGGCGCCTCGCCGCGCTGAAATTCCTCTCGCGCACGCTCGTGGGCTCGGCGCGCGCGCGGGCGCAGTTCACGTTCGAGGCGCGCGCGACCGCGTCGCTCTCGCACCCGAACGTCATCACGGTCTACGACGTCGGCGAGCACGGCGGTCGTCCCTACGTCGCGCTCGAGTACGTGCACGGCCGCACGCTGCACCAGCTGCTGCGCGCCGATCCCCCGACCATCGGCCGCGCGGCGCAGCTCGCCGAGGGCATCGCGCGCGCGATCGCGGCGGCGCACGACGTCGGGCTGCTCCATCGCGATCTGAAGCCGAGCAACGTCGTGGTGGGACACGACGATCGCGTGCGCGTGCTCGACTTCGGCATCGCACGGCTCGTCGAGGAGGACGGCCCGGTCGCGCCCGACGATCTCACGCGCTTCGATCTGCGCCCTTCCGCGATCTCGCGCTCGCCCGACGCGTCGATCGCGGGCACGCCGGCGTACATGGCGCCCGAGCAGTGGGAAGGGCGCGACGCGCGCGGCACCGACTCGTGGGCGATCGGGCTCGTGCTCTACGAGATGCTCGCGCGGAAGCAGCCGCTCGCGGGCCTCGATCCCGTCGCGCTGATGGCGCGCCTCGACGGCGAGCAGCCGTTCCCGCCGCTCCCGTCGCGCGTGCCCCCGGAGCTCTCGGCGCTCGTGCTCCGATGCCTGTCGCGCGATCCCGGAGCGCGACCGAGCGCAGCGGAGATCGCGACCGAGCTCGCGCGCCTCGCGCCGACGCTCGCGACGCGCGAGCCGTACCGCGGCCTGGCCGCCTACGAGCGGCGCGACGCCGACGTCTTCCGCGGGCGGGAGCGCGAGATCGACGAGCTCGTCGCGCGGGTCGAGCGCGAGCCGCTGACGCGCGTCGTCGGTCCCGCGGGCGTGGGCAAGACGTCGCTCGTGCGCGCAGGGCTCGTGCCGAGGCTGGAGGCGACGCAGCGCTGGCACGTGCTCGTGGTCGAGCCGGGGCCGAGCCCGTTCGCGAGCATCGCGCGCGCGATCGCCGACGCCTCGGAGGGGCGCGACGATCGTGACCTCGAGGCGCGGCTGCGCGCGTCTCCGGGCGCGCTCGGTCTCGCGCTCGGACGGCTCGCGACCGCGCTGCGCAAGCGCGTCCTGCTGGTGATCGATCCGCTCGACGATCCGTCGAGCGAGCGCGACGAGACGCGCCTGCTGGGCGCAGCGCTCGCGCGCGCGGTGGGCGATCCCGCGGAGCCGGTGCGCATCGTCGTGGTCGCGCGCGACGAGACGATCACCGGCGACCCGAGCACCGCGACGACGCGCGTCCGGCCGCTCGCGGGCGCCGCGCTGCACGAAGCGATCACGCGCTCGCTCGATCGCGCGGAGGCCGAGGACGCGACCATCGTCGACGTGCTCGTGGAGGAGACGAGCGCGGCCGCGAGCAGCGCGAGCCTGCCGATCGTCTCGTTGGTGCTCCAACGATTGTGGGAGCGCCGCGAAGGCACGTCGCTCACCCGCGCGGACTACGACGCGATCGGCGGCGCGGTCGGCGCGCTCGCGGCGCACGCCGAGGCGTGGGTCGCGCGGCTCTCCGACGCCGACCTCGGGCTTGCGCGCGCCGTGCTGCGACGCACCGCGGACGCGGGGACGATCGCGCGCGAGCGGCTCGTCGCGGGGCTCGGCGATGCGGCCAGTGCCCTCGTCGAGCGCCTCGTCGACGAGCGAATCCTCGCGCGCGACGGCGAGACCATCACGCTGGCGCACCCGGGCCTCGTGCGCGCCTGGCCTCGCCTCGCCGAGTGGATCGCGACCCAGCCCGACGTGCACCGCACCGTGCTCGCGGCCGCGGAGCGCTGGGCGCGCAGCGGTCGTGCGCGCGCGCTCTTGCTCACGCGCGCCGAGCTCGACGAGCTCGCGGCGGCGGGAGGCGCGCCGCCTGCGTGGCCGGAGGACGCGCGCGCGCTGGTGCGTGCCTCCGAGGACGCGCTCCGCGCGCGGCGTGTGATCACGATCGCGATCGGCGTGTCGATCGCGATCGTGATCCTCGCGGTCGCCCTCACACGCTGAGCGAACGTCAGCGCCCGAGCCGCGGGAAGCGCGAGGTCCGCGACGCCTCGGCCTCGAGCGTGCGCGCCCGCGCGACGTACTCCTGAGTCAGCGCGTCGTCGCGATGCGAGAGCAGGTCGAGCAGCGAGCGCAGCGCGGTGCGCTCCGCCTCCACGTCCTCGCGCTGTCGCGCTCGCCGCACCCGCGCGATCAACCTCGCCGCGCGCTCTTCGAGCTCCATGCGCAGCGCGTCGCCCTCGGCGCGCAGCGCGTCCGCGCCGAGCGCGTCGCCCACGTGCTCGGCGCACGCCGCCGCGCGCGCGAAGGTCTCGACGGCGCGCACTCCGTCCTGCACGTCGAACGCGCGTTGCTCGCGCAGCGCGCGCGCCGCCAGCGAGAGCTCGAGCGTGCGCCGCCCCGCGCGCTCCTCCTGATCGCACGACGCGACGTGGTCGTCGTCGAAGAGCGCAGGGCGCGACGCGCTCGGCGTGTCCTCCTCCGCCGCCGCGCGCGCACCGCGCCGCCCGATCACGAGCGTGCCGAGCGACGCGACGATCACCGTCGCGACCGCGACCGAGAGCCCGCGCATCCAGTACGCGCGCATGCCCGGCCCCTCGACGCGCTCGAACGTGATGCGCGCATCGCCGAGCGCGACCGCGCGTCCATACGGCGTGCGCACCGGCGTCTCGTCCGGCGTCGCGAGCGGCGTGAGGCACACCGCGTCGCGCGTGAGCTCGATGCGCGCGTGCTCCCACTCGACACGTCGCGCTCCGATCAGCGCGGCGTCGCACGTCGGCGCGCGCCCGATCGTCATCGGCGAGCGCGCGAGCTCGAACGTGTCGCGCGTGCCGTCCTCGTAGTCCACGTGAGCCCGAGCTCGGATGCGCATCAGAGTCCCTCCGCGATCGAGAGCGCCATCGGCCCGAGAACGAGCAGCATGATGGCGCCGAACACCAACGTGAGCGGTGCGAGGAGCGCGAGGCTCGCGCGTGCCGCCGCTTCT
This sequence comes from Sandaracinus amylolyticus, assembly GCF_000737325.1. Lineage (NCBI taxonomy): Bacteria > Pseudomonadati > Myxococcota > Polyangiales > Sandaracinaceae > Sandaracinus > Sandaracinus amylolyticus. Next base: position 1,063,246 of record NZ_CP011125.1, on the reverse strand, counting down.
TCCACCGCGACGCCGCGGCGCTGCCGCAGCACCGACGCCTGCACCGCGAGCGCGTCGGCGAGCGGGCTCCCCTTCTCCTCCGCGCGCAGCGCCGCGTTCACGAGATCGCGCACCGGGCGCGTCGGCACGCGCTCTCCGAGGCGCGCCAGCGCAGCGCCGCGCGTCGACCCGAGCTGCAGCTCCTCGAGCATGCGCGTGAGCTCGTCGTGGAGCGGCGTGCCCGCCGCGACCGCGTCGGAGAGCGTCGTGCGCACCGCGCCGACGAAGTCCATGCCCGCGCTCATGCAGAGCGCCATGACCTCGACACATCCCGGGAGCGCGCGGGTGATCGTGCGCTCGCGATGCGCGCGCGCCTCGCGCAGGATCGAGAGCGGATGCGCCGCACCGACCATCGTCGCGAGGGGCACCAGCGCGATCGGCACGCGCGGCACCATCGCGCAGGCGAGCAGCGCGCCGAGCGTGGCGATCGCGGAGAGCACGATCGACGCGGCGACGAGCTCCGACGCGACCCATCCGTGTGGCGAGCCCGCGCGCGCCAGCGCTTCTTCGGCGCGCACCCCGAGCGATCCCAGGCGCGACGACGGCAGCCATGCCGCGACGTGGCGCACGATCGGATCGATCCACCGCACGAGCCCACCGGCCGCGATGCTGCGCGCGCGGAGGATCCCGCGATGTCCGGCGCGCGCGTCGGCGAGCGGCGGCTCCGAGGCGACGAGCATCGACGCGAGCACGAAGCCGATCGCGGCGAGCGCGAGCCCGTAGGTCAGCCATGCGAGCGAGGTCGTCATCACGTCACACCTCCAGCGCGAGCACCGAGCGCGCCGTGAAGATCGCCGCGAGCCAGAGCGCGATCGCGAGCGCGAGCACGATCCCGCCGATGAGCCCTTCGAAGAGGGGGTCGAAGTACCCCGGGCTCAGCGCGCGCAGCGCGAGCGCGATGGCGAGCGGCAGCGCGCCGAGCACCCAGATCTGGCCCTTGCCCTCCGCGGTCTTGCTGCGGATCACGCCCTCGAGGCGCGCGATCTCGCGCAGCTGTCGCGCGTTGCTCTCGAGCAGCGCGGGCAGCTCGCCACCGGTGCGGCGGCCCACCAGCAGCAGCGCGACGACGCCGGTGATCATCGGGCTGCGGATGCGCTCGGAGAGGCGCCGGAGCGCGTCGTCGAGCGTCGCGCCGAGCTCGCACTCGACGAGCAGCACCTCGAGCTCCTCCGACATCGCGCCGGTCGAGAGGCGCGACGCGTAGGCGAGCGCGCCGCCGATCGATCCGTCGGTGCGCAGCGAGCTCGCCATCGCGGTGAGCCACGCCTCGACGTCGCTCTCGACCGCGGTGACGCGCGCGGCGCGCGCCTTCTGGAGGTGCAGCGCTGGCCCGATCACGAGAAACGGCACCACCAGTACGAAGAGCGGCTGTCCGCTCACCATCGCGAGCGAGAGCGCGCCCACGACGCCGATCGCCTGCGCGATCAGCACGGTCCGCGCCGAGACCTTCGCGCGCACGAACGCGAGATCTCCGGCGAGCGCGGCCTCGCGCGCCCGCCACCAGCGCGCGGGGAGCGCGTCGGGATCGACGAGCGTCGAGTAGGTCGCGATCGCGACCCCGACCGCGAGCAGGGCGACACCGAGCACGAGGTTGCGGTCCATCGCCTTTGCTCCTTCAGCGGATGCTCGAGGGCACGTCGCTGCGCGCGCGGCGGCGGCGTCGCTCCGCCGCGACGAGCACGTCGGCGTCGGTCACGGGATCGCCCATCGAGAGCATGGGCTCGACGTCGTCGGGGTTGCGCAGGACGAGGTGCAGGTCGCCGGTCGACTGCGCGTGCACGAGGCGCTGCGCTTCGTCGACGGTCGCCGCGACCGTGACCTGCTGCGCCGAGGTCGCGCCGCAGCGCGAGGGCGAGCTCGGATCGAGCGTGCCCGCGACGGCGAGGACCAGCACGTTCTCGAGCAGCTGCGCGGTGACGCGCTCCTCGCTCCCGAGGCGCGGCGCGAAGTGCAGCACGTCGACGCGATCGCCGGGACGCAAGAGGCCGGTGAACGCCGAGGTCGCGTGCACGCGGACCGTCACCGCGCGCCGGCCTTCGCCGATCACCGCGGCGAGCCGCGCGGCCGCGATCGCCTCGTCGTCGACGTCGTTCCAGAGCAGCGCCTCGCCGGCGCGCAGCGCGCTCACCGCGCGCAGCCCCACGACGGTCTCGGTGTCCTCGAAGGGCACGTGGCGCTCTTCGACGTACGCGCGCGGGATCGTGCGCACCGCGAGCACGTCGCGCGTCAGCACCGCGCCCGGCGCGAGGTCGCGCGTGACCGCGACCACACGGACCGGCTCACCGCCTTGGGCCTCGCGGCGCACGCGCGCGAACGCGGCGAAGCAGAGCGCGGCGCCGATGCCCGCGACGAGGAGAGAGAGGAGCAGCGCTCGGAGCTTCACGGGGAGACCTCCTGTTCGTTCGTGGGCGTCGTGAGCACGGCGATCGCGATCTCGCCGGCCTCGTCACGCGATGCGATCACCGCGACCACCGCACCGTCGCGCTCGGCGACGATCGATCCTTCACCGCGCGCGTCGGACCACGCCGCGTGCGTGTGCTCGTTCCATCCGCGCCGCGCGAGATCGGCGCGGTACTCGTCGAGCACGTCGTCCGCGTCGCGCGTCACCGAGTACGCGGCGATGCCGTAGGGCCGCGCCTCGACGCTCGCCGAGAGCAACCTGCGCAGCCCCGCGGGGCGCGAGACGATCGTGGGATCCGCGCCCGGCGCGTCGCCCTCCGCGGGGAACATCTCGAGCGGCCGCACCGGCCCCGCGCTCTCGACCGTGACGACGTGCGTGCCGGTCTCGGACGCGCGCGCGTAGACGTAGTGGAGCGTGCCGATCGCCGTGAGATCGCCGGTGTCGAGGAAGCGCTGCGCGAGCAGCGCGACGCTCTCGGGCGTCATCTCCATGCGCATGCCGAAGCACGCGACGTAGCCGCGGGTCTCGCCCTGCGCGCGCACCACCGGAGAGAGCGCCTCGCCTTCGCGACCGAGCGTCTCCTGGAGCTGCTCCTCGAGCCGTCCGTCGCGCTCGCGGCATCGCGCGTCGGCGCCGTCGAGCACGTCCTCGAGCGACGCGTCGTGCATCGCGGTCGTGATGCGGAGACGCGCGCCGTTGAGCTGCAGCACCTCCGACGAGAGCAGCGCGCCGCGATCGAGCCGCGCGAGATCGGCGCCGAGCCCGAGCAGCGCCTCGTCGACGTCGGCGCGCACGCGCCCGAGGCACCACACGATGCCGATCGCCCACACCACGACGAGGTAGATCGCGAGGCGCGCGAGCCCGCGACGATCGACGCGCGCAGCGAGCGTCAGCATCCGAGCGGCCCTCCGAGGCCGATGCTCGACACCGCGCTGCAGAACACGTCGCGCGCGACCGTCTCGATGGTGCGCTCGCGCTCGTTGCACACGCCGAGCGCGCTCGCCTCCATCTCGCGGGGCGGCGCCGGGAAGAGCGGCGTGCTCTGCGCGGTCGCGGTCGCGGAGAGGCGCACGGTGCGCCCGAAGATCGCCTCGCCGGTGGAGCCGAGCCCGGGGATCGGGAAGGAGCTCTGCATCTCCTGCACCGACGCGACCGCGTCGGCGAGCGCGGGATCACCGCCGTCGTCCGCCGCGCCGCCGCCGGTCTCGCGGCACTCGGGCGGCAGCGTCTCGCAGCCGCCGTTCGCGTAGGCCCACGCGCACTCGCGCGCGCGAAGCGACGCGTCCATGCGCGCCGCGTGCACGCCGTGCAGGTACACGACGCCGCCCGCGAGCAGCACGAACACGGGGATCACCAGGACCGCCTCGGCATAGGCCGCGCCGCGCGTGTCGCGCAGCAGCGAGCGTTCGACGTCTCGTCGCATCACCGCACCTCGACGAGGCCCTTTCGCAGCCGGCGTGCCACGCGGATCGTGCGGATCGCGGGGTGGGCATCGTCGCGATCGAGGTGGGCATCGAGTGGGCAACGGCGATCGCGACGCGATGCCCATGCGCACGAAGCACGACGAGCGGAGCACGGGCCCCGCTCGTCGTGGATGCGTCACGGCTGGCGCCAGCGCGGCGGCCAGTCGTCGAAGTCGCCGAGGTCCTGGCCGTCGACGAAGAGCGTGTGCAGCGGCTCGTCGGGGAAGTCGTTGAGGCGCAGCCGCAGCGCGTGCCCGTCGTGCTCGGCGGCGAACGGAAAGTCGAGATCGCCGGTCGTGCGCCAGACGATCTCGTTGGAGGTCCAACGATCGAACGCCGACTTCCTCATCGTGCCTCTCCTTCGTCGCCTTCGCCCGGTCGCGGTCGTGGGCGACCGTCGAAGTGCTCGTTGAAGCGCTCGTTCGTGCGCTGCGAGCTGTCGATGATCCCCTGGTACACGTCGTCGTCGCTGCGGCCGCGCCCTCGACCGCGCCGCACGAGATCGTCGAACGAGGGTCCGCCCGTCCGGCCGTACGTGCAGATGTCGCGGAGCTGCAGGAACGCGACGGACATGCAGTTGCCCATCATGCGCCGCGCGCGCATCCGCGCATCGTGGCGCGCGTCGTACGCGGCGCGCGCGCGCTCCTCGAGCGATGCGCCGCGTCGCTCGAGCTCGCGATCGCGCTCCGCGATCTGCGCGATCCGATCGTTGTACCAGCGACGGACCTCGGAGTTCGTCCGCGGTCGATCTCGGTCGTCGTCGGGGCCCGCGCGTGGTGCGTCGTCGCGATCGTCGGGCCCGGACCGCGGCGAGTCGGTGCGATCCGGCGAGCGGTCTCGATCGCGGTCTCGATCTCGGTCTCGATCGCGATCGCGATCGCGGTCTCGGCGTCGATCGGGATCGCCGAGATCGGTCGAGAGATCCGGCGCGCCCGGCCGGCCGTCGAGCCCGTCGTCGACGCCGGGCACGCGGCTGTCGTCGAGCGGCGCGCTCGCGTCGCCGACGAACGACGTGCTCGTCGCGGCGCCCAGCCCAGCGACGCCGATCGCGCCCGCGACCGCGAGCGCGCCGACGAGCAGCAGTTGTTCGATGCCGAGCTGCCCTCGCGTGTCCGAGAGCGCTCGTGTCCATGGAGGAGAGGTCCGTCGCATGGCGCCACGCTCAGCAGCGCACGTGCCGTGGATGCCCACTCGATCGAGCGGCGGTGCCCACCCGCATGACGAGGGTGGCGAATACGAGCCGAGAGACGGAGGTTCACCCCCTCGTGACTCGAACCCGGAACGAAGAGCCCATGTCGCCGTCCATCCTCCACGACCACGCTCCCGTCGCCCGGTGCACGCGTTCCCGCCGGCGCCGCGCACGCCTCGCCGCGCTGGGCATCACGCTCGCGCTCGGCGGCAGCGCCGCCGCCGTCTCGGCGCCGAGCATCCTCTCCGCGCAGGAAGCACCGCGCGCGACGCAGCCGCAGAGCACCGCCGAGCCTCCGCCGATCACGCAGCCGCAGGCGCAGGCCGCGATCGCCGACGCCGAGCGCGTGGGCACTGCGTTCGCCGCGGTCGCCGAGCGCATCTCGCCGTCGGTCGTCTCGATCCGCGTCGAGGCGCGCGTCGATCCGCGCGACCAGATGCAGCAGCTCCCGTTCGGCATGATCCCCGGCATGCCGCAGGACGGCGGCGACGAGCGCATCGTGCAGGGCGGCGGCTCGGGGTTCGTGATCTCCGCGGACGGCGCGATCCTCACGAACCGCCACGTCATCGAGAACGCGACGCGCATCCGCGTGCGCTTCCAGGACGGGCGCGAGCTGCCCGCGACGGTCGCGGGCGTCGATCGCGCGACCGATCTCGCCGTGCTGCGCGTGCAGGCGCGCGACCTCGTTCCGCTGCGCTTCGCGAACATGGAGCGGCAGCGCGTCGGCCAGTGGGTCGTCGCGATCGGCTCGCCCTTCGGGCTCGACACCACGGTGACCGCGGGCGTGCTCAGCGCGACCGGCCGCGGCGGCATCGGGATGAACGAGATCGAGGACTACATCCAGACCGACGCGAGCATCAACCCGGGCAACTCGGGCGGTCCGCTGGTGAACCTCGACGGCGAGGTCGTCGGGATCAACACGATGATCATCGGCCGCGGTCAGGGCATCGGCTTCGCGATCCCCGCCGACATGGCGGAGCGCGTCGCGCAGCAGCTCATCGCCGAGGGCCGCGTGCGGCGCGCGTGGATCGGCGTCGGGTTCCAGGAGCTCACGCCCGAGCTCGCGGCGGACTTCGGCGTCGGATCGCGGCGCGGCGCGCTGGTGAACGAGATCGTGCCCAACGGCCCGGCGGCGCGCGCCGGCGTGCAGTCGGGCGACGTGATCGTCTCGGTCGAGGGCGTGCCGGTCCGCGAGTCGCGCGATCTGATGCGCCACGTGCTCCGCCGTCCGATCGGCGCGTCGGTGCGCATCGACGTGATGCGCGCGGGACGTCCGGTGCAGCTCTCGCTCACGACCGCGGAGCGCCCGGATCCGCGCGACTCGACGCCGCAGGAGCTCGGCGGTCGCGACGCGCGCCCGACGCGCGAGGACGGCACGTGGGGCCTCTCGCTGCTCCCGCTCACGCCGCAGCTCGCGCGCGAGGTCGGGCACTCGGGAACGCAGGGCGCGGTGGTCGCGCGAGTGCGCCAGGGCAGCCCCGCGGAGCGCGCCGGGCTGGAACGCGGCGACGTGATCGTCGAGGCCGATCGCGGCGCGGTGCGCGGGCCCGGCGAGGTGGAGAACGCGGCGCGCGACGGCCGCGCGCTCCTGCGCGTCGCGCGCGGCGAGCGCTCGTTCTTCACGGTGCTGCACCGAGAGTAGTCGCCGAGGTGGACGCCCTCGCCGGACGAGCGAGGGCGTCCCGCGATCCCTCGTGGTAAGAGCGCGCGCGTGAGCGACCGCGACGACGACGACCGCGTCGAGACGCCGCCCGAGGGCGCGACGTGCGCCGAGCACTCCGACCGTCCCGCGCTCGCCGTGTGCCCGCGCTGCGGCAGCTACGCGTGCCTCGCGTGCTGGCACCACCCGATCCGGCGCTGCCACGCGTGCTTGATGCGCGACCCCGCGGCGGCGGCGCCGCCGATCCCGTGGGAGGACTCGTCGCGCTCGCTGCCCGCGCGCTTCGTCGCGACGCTCGGCAGCGCGCTGCGCCCCGTGAGCAGCGCGCCCGCGTTCGCGCGCGACGGCGTCGGCGCGGCGTGGATCTTCTTCGCGCTCTCGTTCGTGCCGCTCGCGCTCGTGACCGAGATCGTCGAGATGACGAGCACGCTCCTCTTCGGCGCGATGCGCGTCGAGGTGCTCGGCGACGCGGACGCGGGCGCGATCGCGATCGACGTGGCGCGCGCGATGGGCCTCGGCCTCGGGCTCTCGACGCTGCAGCTCGCGGCGTTCGCGCTCCCCTACGTGAGCCTCGCGCGCTCGTACGCACCCTCGTCGTCGCCGCACGGGGGCCTTCCGGCCAGGGACGCGCCGCTGCGCGCGGTGCTCTACCGCGCGTTCCTCCTCCCGCTCGGCGCGGCCGCGGTGTCGGTCCTCTACTGGATCTCGCCCGAGCATCCGCACGTCGACACGTTCCTCACGATCCGAGGCCTGCTCGTCGTGGTGCCGCTCGCGCTGCTCTTCGTGTCGCTGCGATCGACCGCGCGCATGGCGAGCGGCGTCGGGCCCGTCGCGTCGTTCGTCGTGGTGCTCGTCGCGTTCGCCTCGATGGAGGTCGCGAGCTTCTACGTCGACTCGACGATCGCGTCGCTGCGTCCCACGCCGCCGCCCTCCGCCGAGGTCGCGGACGACGCGGCGGCGGGATCGCGATAGGGTGCGCACGATGACGCGGACGCTCTTTCTCTGGATCGCGATGCTCGCGTCGTGCAGCGGATCGCGCGGCACGAGCACGCCGGCGCAGGGCGCGCCGGAGCAGGTCGGCGAGACGCCGACGTCCACCACGAGCGCGACCACCACCGCGGCGGACCAGGGCTCGACCGAAGCGCCCGCCGAGACCGGCCCCGCGCCCGTCCTCGCGATCCGCGGCACGCCCGCGCGCGCCGGCCGCGAGATCGCGATCGTCGTCGAGAACCGCGGCACCGAGCTCGCGCGCGTCTCGCCGCGCCTCGTGCTCGAGCGCGCATCGGACGACGGCCGCTTCACGCGCGTCGATCCCGTCGAGCTCGCGCTGCGTCCCTCGTGCGAGCGCGAGGCTCCGGCGTGCGTGGAGCTCGCGCCCGGCGCGGCGCTGCACCCGCCCGCGTGGCTCGGCACGATGGGCGACGCGCAGTGCGCGTGCGATCGCTGCGCCCCCGCGGAGCCCGGTACCTATCGCTTCGTCGCGACGAGCTGCGGCGGCGCGCATCGGCTCGAGGGCGAGCCCTTCGAGATCGAGACGCGCTGAGCGCTCACATCAGCCCGTCGTCGCGCGCCGCCTCGGCGAACCGTGGGTCCAGCGCGATCGCGCGGCGCAGCCGATCCTCCACCGCCGCGCGCTGTCCGAGCTCCGCGTACGCGAGCGCGGCGTGATAACAGGGCTCGGCCCACCCCGGCGCGAGCGCGATCGCGTGCTCGAGCGCCATCGCGGCGCGATCGTGCGCGCCGAGCATCGAGCAGGTGCGCCCGAGCGCCTCCCAGCCCTGCGCGTGCGCGGGCAGCGCGGTCACGACCATCTCGAACGCGCGCGCTGCGTCGGGGTACCTCTGCAGCTCGAAGAGGAGCTCGCCGATCACGAAGCGGTACCCACCGAGCGCGCTCGGCGCACACGCGATCGCGCGCTCGTACCAGCCGATCGCCTCTTCGTAGCGACCCTCCGACGAGAGCTGATCGGCGAACGCGACGAGCCGCCTGCCCTCCCCCTCGTCCTCCATGTGCCTCGCGATGATAGCGCGCACGGCCGATGGCGCGCCGGTTGCGGTAGATTGCCCTCGTGGACTTCACACAGCTCAATCCGCAGGAGCGCCTCGCGCTCGCCGCGCTGGTCCGCACGATGCTGCGCCTCGACCGCAGCTACTCGAGCGAGGAGTCGGAGCGGCTCCACGCCATCGCCGAGGAGCTCGGAGATCCCGAGGCGTTCTGGGAGGCGATCGAGCGCGCCGCGCAGTCCGTGACCAACGAGCGCGAGCTCGAAGCGGTCACGCGTGGGGTGACGCGCCCCGAGTCGCGCGAGCTGATGCTCGACGTGCTCGAGTCGGTCGCGGCGGCCGAGGTGGAGAGCTCGGCGGAGCTGAAGATGCTCGCCGACCTCCGCGCGCTGTGGAACATGCCCGCCCCGGCGTGAGCGCGACGCGAGGCGCTGCGCCTCAGGGCAGCGCCGACTCGCACACGTGCCGGAACCCGTCGCCGCAGTCGACGTCGTTCCACCGCCCGTTCTCGCGCATCTGGACGCAGTCCTCGCCGAAGAAGTCGTCGGGCTGACCGCCCGCCCACGCCGTGAAGAGCTCCGACGTGCCGTTCCTCCACGCGGTGCGGCCGTCGACCCACACGAACGTGCGCTCGGCACCTCGGTCGTCGAGACCGATGTAGAAGTCGCTGCCGCGCGTGCGCTGCTCGGCGCGGACGAACGCGTTCTCGTCCTCGTCGTCGATCACCACGAGGTCGTAGCCGCGCGCGGCGCAGAACGCGCGCGCGTCGTCGTAGGTGCGCGTCGCGGTGCAGAAGAGGTACGAGCGACCCTGCGCGCCGAGCACGCGATCGCATCCGCAGTCGCCGCTGCCTTCGTCGACGAGATCGTCGCAGTCCTCGTCGCGCCCGTCGCAGCGCTCGGGCGCTCCGGGCGAACACGGGCCGCCCGCGTCGGGCGCGCCCGCGTCGGTGCCCGCCTCGGCGAGCGCGGCATCGATCGGCGGGTCGGTGCCTGCGTCGCCGGGCGCTGCCGCATCATCGCGCGCTGCCGCATCGGTGAGCGCGGCGTCGACCACGCGCTCACCGCCATCGAGCGCGACGGACGCGTCGCGATCGCCGCTCGCATCGACCGGGCCCGGCCCGCCGTTCGGTTGGCCCGCGATCGACGCGCGCTCGAGCGAGCACGCGGATGTCCCCGCCCCGAGGACGACGCAGAGGACGAGCACGCGGCTCGATCGCGCGATGCACCGCATCGGTGCGCAGCGTGGCGGCCTCGGGCCGCGCGATCAACCCCGCGCGAGCGCGCGACGCTCGGCGTCGGCGCGTCGGCCGGCCTCCAGCACGCGCTCCGGCGGCTGCTTCAGGTTCCACACGAGCCCGACCTTCTCCATCGCGACGAGCACGTAGTAGGTCAGGTCGATCTCCCACCAATAGAAGCCCTGGCGCGCCGAGCTCATGTAGTGGTGGTGGTTGTTGTGCCAGCCCTCGCCCATCGTCACGAGCGCGAGGAACGCGTTGTTGCGGCTGTCGTCCTTCGTCTCGAAGCGACGCGTGCCCCACACGTGCGCGAGGCTGTTGATGAAGAACGTGCCGTGCCACGTGAACACGGTGCTCAGGAAGAACCCGATGAAGAGCCCGCTCCAGCCGAAGAACAGCCACACGAGGAAGCCCGTGACGATCGGCGGCACCAGGTAGTACTTCTCGAGCCACACGAGCTCGGGGAACTTCGCGAGGTCCTTCACGCGGTTCCACTCGGTCTTGTCGCTGCCCGAGAAGAGCCAGCCGAGGTGCGCGTGCAGGAAGCCGTGCTGGCGCGGCGAGTGGAGGTCGCGCTCGCTGTCCGAGTAGAGGTGGTGCGCACGGTGGTGCGACGCCCACCAGATCGCGCCCTTCTGCGAGGTCGACTGCGCGATCCACGCGAGCACGAACTGCATCGGGCGGCTCGTCTCGAACGTCCGGTGCGAGAAGTAGCGGTGGTAGCCCGCCGTCACGCCGAAGATGCGGATCCAGTAGAGCGCGATGCAGACGACGATCGCCTGCCAGGTGACGCCCGACCAGAGCGCGCCGAGCACCGCGACGTGGCAGAGGATGAACGGCAGCGTCGCGAGCCACTCGTAGCGGTGACGCGGGCGCTCGGTGGTGGTCGCGGCCGGAGGCGTCGCGTCCGTCTCGGACGGCGCGAACACCGCGTCGGGGGTCAGGGTCGCAGTCGGCACCGCGCTCGGAGGCATGCCCGCATGATGCGGATCGCCTCATCGTCCCGCCGTCATGGTTCGGTCAGCCAATGTCACGGTTCGGTCAACGCGCGTGTCGGATCGGGTGACGGATCCCGCGGCGCACCGTCGACGTCGCGTGCACGCGGCCGTCGCGCTCCCCGCGCACGTCGGCGCGCAGCTCGAACGACCAGCTCGAGCCCCGCGCGGCCTCCTCCGAGAGGCCGTCGAAGAGCACCTCGATCGGGACGTCCTGCCCGGGCGCGACCGCGATCGTCCGGCCCGCGTCGCGCGAGTCGACCAGCACCGCGCGCACCGTGAGCGGCAGGCGCATGTTCGGCAGCAGACACACCAGCGCCTCGATGCGCACCTGCACCGGCACCGAGCCGCCGTTGTGCAGCGTGAAGAACGCGTGCGTGGGCGCGCCGGTGTTCGTCGTGACCATCGAGTCCTGACCGCGGATCGTGAGGAGCGGCGGCGGGCTCGGGACGAGATCGGCGTGCGCGATCGAAGCGGACAGCGAGAGCGCGAGGACCGTGAGGAGCGCGGCGCGGCGGTGCATGCCCTTCATACGTCGCCCTCCGGCGGATCCTTGGGCGCGCGCAACAGCGCGCGCAGCGACTCGATCGTGTCTGCCTCCGCGACCGGCTTGTCACGACGCCAGCGCGCGATGCGCGGGAAGCGCACCGCGACGCCCGAGCGATGTCGCGTCGACGGCGCGATCCCCTCGAAGGCGAGCTCGAAGACGTGCACCGGCTCGACCACGCGCACCGGGCCGTGACGATCGAGGGTGTTGCGTCGGATCCAGCGATCGAGCTCCGTGATCTCCTCGTCCTCGAGCCCCGAGTACGCCTTCGCGAAGGGCACGAGCTCGCGGTTCTCGTCGAACACCGCGAACGTGTAGTCGGTGAACAGGTTCGAGCGCTTGCCCGAGCCCGGCTGCGCGTAGACGAGCACCGCGTCCACCGAGTACGGCTCGATCTTCCACTTCCAGAATTCGCCGCGACGACGACCCGGGCGATACGGCGCGTCGCGATGTTTGAGCATCAGCCCTTCGGTGCCCTCTTCCCGCGAGCGAGCGCGCAGCTCGGCGAGCGCTTCCCAGCTCGGCGCGTCGATCAGCGGCGACAGGCGCAGCCGCGGATCGCCGCGCTCGCGGATCACATGCTCGAGGCGCGCGCGTCGCTCGTCGAACGGGCGCTCGCGCAGGTCCTCGCGATCCTCCTCGAGCAGGTCGTACGCGAGGAACACGACCGGCGCCTCCGCGAGCACCTTCGGGCCGAGCACCTTGCGCCCGATGCGTCGCTGCATGATCGCGAAGGGCAGCGGGCGATCGTCGCGCCACGCCATCGCCTCGCCGTCGAGCACGAGACCGTCGGGCAGACCCTGCGCGGCGTGCACGATCTCGGGAAACCGCTCGGTGACGAGATCCTCGCCGCGCGACCAGAGCCAGAGCTCTCCGGCGCGGCGCACCAGCTGGCAGCGGATGCCGTCCCACTTCCACTCGGCGCGCCACTCGTCGCGCGGACCGAGCGTCTCCGGGGACTGCTCGAGCGGCGACGCGAGCGCGAACGGATAGGGACGCGAGGGATCTTCCTCGATCGACGCAGGCGCGATCAGCCGCGCGAAGATCGCCGCGTCGGGCTCCCACGTGCCCATCATGCGATGCGCGATCACGGGCGCAGGCACGCCGCTCGCGACGGACACCGCGCGCTGCACGAGCAGCGCGGACGCGCCGACGCGCATCTCGCCGGTGATCATCTTCGTGACGAGCATCAGCTCGGTGCGATCGAGGTCGCGCCACAGCGCGAGCACCCGCGCGCGCTGCACCGGCTCGGGCAGATCGCGCAGCGCGAGGATCGCGTGGGCCCAGCTCGCGAGCGCCGTCGGTCGGATCGCAGCGGGGACCTCGGGCGCGGGCTCGTCGTCGAAGAGGCTGCGCGCCGCGCGGGCATCCTTCGGCGTGATCACCGCGCGCGGCTCGGGCGGCACGTCGTAGGGCATGCCGGCGACGAGCAGCGCGATGATCTCCGCGAGATCACCGACCGCGCCGTAACACTCCTCGAAGAGCCAGCCGGGCACGCCGGTGACCTCCATCGCCCAGCCCGCCATCGCGCGCACCGGGACGAGGCGCTTGAAGCGACGACCGGTGAGGAAGAAGAGCGCCCACGCGGCGTCCTCGGGCGGCGCATCCCGGAAGTAGTCGCGCATCGCGTCGACCTTCGCCTGCGTCGACGTCGTCCCATCGAGCCGCTCGTAGAGGCGCGCGAACGCGTGCATCAGGGCGCCTCTTCCTCGACGGGAACGTCGGGCTCGGCACCGGCTTCGCCCTCGTAGCGCGTCGCGAGCACGCCTGCGTCGATGCCGCGCGTCTCGCGCACGTAGCGCGCGAGCGCGTCCGCGAAGCCGTGGGTCGCGAGCACGCGCGACGCGCCGCTCTCGTCGATCGTCCGCAGCAGCGCGGGCCAGTCGGCATGATCGCTCAGCACGAAGCCGCGATCGATCGCGCGTCGACGTCGATCGCCGCGCACCTGCATCCAGCCCGATGCGAACCCGCTGCGCGCCTTCGAGAAGCGACGGATCCACGAGGTCCCGCGCGCCGAGAGCGGCGAGAGCACGAGCGCGCCTTCGAGCTCTTTTTTCTTCGCGTCGGTCGCGCTGCGGAGCTCGAGCATCGGCGGCATCCCCGGGCTCGCGCGGTAGACGTCGGTGATGCCCATCATCGCGCCGTGCGCGTGCACCGGACGATCGATCCCGCGCGCCGCGAGCTCGGCGAGGATGCGCTGCGCCTTGCCGAGCGCGTAGCAGAAGAGCAGCGCGGGCACGCCCGCATCGCGCGCCTCGTCCCAGAAGGCGACGATCTCGTCGATCACGCGCGCCGGGTCGGGCCATCGATAGATCGGCAGCGCGAACGTCGCCTCGGTCACGAGCACGTCGCAGCGCTGCGGCTCGAAGGGCGCGCAGGTCGGATCGCGATCGCGCTTGTAGTCGCCGGTGACGACCCAGGTCTCGCCCGCGTGCTCGATGCGCACCTGCGCCGAGCCGAGCACGTGACCGGCGGGGTGCAGCGAGACCGTCGTGTCGCCGATGCTCAGACGCTCGCCGTAGGCGAGCGTCTGGATGGTCGCGTCGTCGCCGAGCCGACGGCGGAGGATGGGCGCGCCCTCGATCACGCTGAGGTACGAGCCCGATCCGGGGCGCGCGTGATCGCCGTGCCCGTGCGTGAGCAGCGCGCGCGGCACGGGCGCCCACGGATCGACGTGGAAGCCGCCCGCGGCGCACCAGAGGCCACGATCATCGGGCTCGAGCAGCGCCATGGGGTGGCGATATCACGAGGAGGGGCGGGGGCGAAGCGACGCGCAGAGCAAGCACCGACGGGCGGCAGGCGCGTTCGGAATCGATCGCCCGAGGCGCTTCACTTCCTCGATGCCGATCTTCTCACCAAGCTCGCCCCCGGTGGTGCTGGGAGGTCTGCTCGGCGACTCGAGCGGCGTCTCAGGGGCTACAATCTCGACACGGGTGGAGCGAGCGGAGCTCACGACACCGGTGCCCATGAGAGCCACACGCGAGAGAGCGTTCTCGCTGCAAATCACCCTTCTAGTCTGCACGAGCTGCGCGTGTGACGTTGCACCGGCGGCTCCTGTCGCTCACGCGCCGAAGCTCGCGCCGATGGTTAGGTCACCCGTGGTTCCGCGCACCGATGACGACTACCCGGTGCTGTGGGATCGAAGGGTGATTGCGAGCGGCGAGGCCTCTACGCGCATGCCGCCACTGACGAGGGCCGAGTCGGCGACGAGCGAGGCGCTGGGCCGCGGATCCGCCCTCGCCTGGTCAGACGCGCGCGCCGGGTTGCAGGTCTCGTGGTTCGAGATCGCGGCAGATCAGGACGGCACATCGTTGGTGCGCGTGCTTCGCGACGAGGTTCGCGGCGACAACCACGCCCTCGACGAAGCGCCACTGGCCATCGATGACTGTCACGGTACCCAGTTCGGGGCGAACGACGGCACTGATCATCTTCGTCGCTTCCGAATCCTGGTCTGCGCTCAGCACGCTTATGTGTTGGAATCGCGAGGAGGCGATCGCGTCCTCCGCGACTTGTTCTTCAGCTCGTTCCGGCGCGAGCAACCGTAGCCGAAGACGGGCGCGCCCTCGCGCACGCTGAGATACGAGCCGCTCCCGGTCGCGCGCGATCGCCGTCCCGCGCGTGAGCACCGCGCGCAGCACCGGCGATTGTCAACCGTGCCTGAGCGCGGCGACGTCGATAGAGTCGCTCGGCGCCGCGCGCGCGATGGGCAGCGTAGTGCACGCACGACGGCACTTCGGGCAGACCTCCGTCGCGCTGTCGGGCGTTCCGGCCCGCCCTCGGCGAGCGTGCGGACGTGGTGCACCTCGAGGAACGGCAGGCGCTTCCTGGAGCACGGTCACCGCGTTGACCTATTGCACTCGTCCGAACGGCGTCTCGTGTGGCGCGGCATCGGCGTCGACGACGTCGGCGAGTGCGAGTGCCTTCGCATCAGGTGCGCGGCGCGAGTTCCTTCCCCCGACACGGCGCATCGTTCTTCTCTCGCCGAGTAGCGCCTACCGCCTAGCACCTGGACACGCGCGCGCCGCTTCCGAGATCGACCGCGGCGTCTCGGAGACCCACGGGCCGATTCTGGAATCGATCGCCGCGTGTCCGACACGCGCCCGCCGATCCCGAAATCGACCGCCGTGGTCGCTGACACCCAAACATCGATCTCAGAATCGACTTCTGGGGTCGCTGACACCCAAACACCGATTTCAAAATCGACCTCCGGGGTCACCAACACCCAAAGTTCGATTCCAAAATCGACCTCCGTCGTCCCCGACACCCCAACTCGCCGCCTCCCGATCTTTTTCGCGCCTCGCGCGCAACGCCGCTCCCCTCGCGCCGACACCCGGGCATTCGCGCACTCGAGCGCGAAGAAACGAAGGAGCGACACCGTGCCCGAGAGTCCTCGTGACGAGATCATCTTCAGCCCCGCGTCTCCGACGCCGAAGGAAGCGCTCGACCGCAAGCGCGAGCTGCTCGCGAGCGTGCTGCCCTCGGCGCTGCCGAGCGTCCTGGGCCTCGAGCCCTCTGCGGCCGCCGGGATCGTCATGGGCAGCCTTCCGCGCATCGCGAAGCATCGCGCCGCGATGGGCGCGCAGTTCGGCGAGGACGGTCTCGCGATCGTCGACGATCTGCTCGTCGTCGCGCACGCGGCCGTGCAGGCGGACGTCGAGCTCACCGCGTCGGACTCGGCGAGCGACATGGCGGAGCCGTTCGCCGAGCTCGCACAGGACCACAAGCTGCTGCTGACCGACTGCGACTCGCTCGCGAACCGCAAGCTGCTCGACCCCGCTCGCGTCGATCTCGGTCGTCCGGTGCAGGGCTACCGCACCGTCATCAACAGCACGCTCGTGCTCGTCGCGCTGCTGCGCGAGAGCTGGGCGACGTTGCGCAGCAAGACGCCGCTGACGGTCGAGGACATCGACCGCGCGGAGCGCAGGGCGACGGGGCTCCTGCACCGGCTCAACGCGCGCGAGCAGGGCTCGACGCGCCTGCCCGCGGCCGACATGCGCTCGCGCGCGCTGGGCCTGCTCGTGAAGACCTACGGCGAGGCCCGCCGGATGCTCACGTACGTGCGCTGGTGGGAGGGCGACGCGGATTCCATCGCGCCCTCGCTCTGGTCGGGGCGCCGTCGCAGCAGCAGCGGCCGGGGCACCGACACGCCGCCGGCGGGCGAGGACACGCAGCCGGCGACGCCGGTCGTGCCGGTCGTGCCGATCCCGACGCCCGGTCCCATCGGCGACGGTCCGTTCACCGAGTGACCTCGAGAGCGCGCGGGCCCCGATGGGTCCGCGCGCATTTCTTCGGAGATGACGACGATGACTGCTCGGCTTCGCCTCGGCGCGCGCCACTCGATCGATGGTCGGCACGGGCTCGGCGCGTTCGAGCTCCCGGCGCACCACCTGCTCACGCACGCGGTGGTCGTGGGCATGACCGGCAGCGGCAAGACCGGGCTCGTGACCGTGATGGTCGAAGAGGCGCTGCGCGCCGAGATCCCGGTGCTCGTGATCGACGTGAAGGGCGATCTGCCGAACCTCGCGCTCGCGTTCCCGTCGTTCGATCCCGCGCTGATGGCGCCGTGGGTCGAGCCCACCGCGGGCGACGAGGACGGCGTCGCGGACGAGCCGGTGGTGCTCGAGGCGGCGCGCCAGCGCGAGGAGGGGCTGCGCGCGTGGGAGATCGGCGAGGACCAGCTCGCCGAGCTCGAGGCGCGCTCGACGGTGCGCGTGCTGACGCCGGGCTCCGACGCGGGCGAGCCGCTTCATCTGCTCTCCGCGCTCGAGCGCCGTTCGTCGCGCTGGGATCACGACGTCGCGGGCGCGCGCGCTGCGCTGAGCGCCGCGATCTCGCTGGTGCTGCGCCTCACCGGGCGCGACGGCGATCCCGGCAAGAGCCGCGAGCACGCGCTGCTCTCGGTGCTCGCCGAGGCGCGGCTCCGTCGCGGCGAGAGCGCGCCCCTCGACGCGCTGGTCCCGGAGATCCTCGAGCCGCCGATCGGCTTCATCGGCGCGCTGCCGGTCGACGCGTTCGTGCCCGCGCGGCTGCGCGGCGAGCTCGCGGCGGATCTGAACACCCTGATCGCGTCGCCCTCGTTCGCGTCGTGGCGCACCGGGCGCGAGCTCGACGTGGGCGCGTGGATGGAGAAGGTCGACGGCAAGACGCCGGCGACGATCGTGAGCGTGGCGCACCTCGACGACGAGGAGCGCGCGCTGGTGCTCGGCGTCGTGCTCGAGGAAGTGCTGACGTGGGTGCGCAGCCTGCCGGGCAGCGCGCGGCTGCGCGCGCTGATCGTGTTCGACGAGGTGTTCGGGTTCATCCCGCCGCACCCCGCGAGCCCGCCGACCAAGCGTCCGCTCGTCGCGCTGATGAAGCAGGCGCGCGCGTACGGCGTCGGCTGCGTGCTCGCGACGCAGAACCCGATGGACCTCGACTATCGCGCGCTGTCGAACGCGGGCACCTGGGTGCTCGGGCGCCTGCAGACCGACGCGGACCGAGCGCGCGTGGTGGAGGCGCTCGGCGAGGACGAGAAGAAGAGCCAGCTCGGCGCGCTGGTGAAGAAGCTGTCGCACCGCTGGTTCGTGGTGCGCGACGCGAAGGCGCCCGAGCTGTGTCTGCTCCAGCCGCGCTGGGCGATGTCGTACCTGCGCGGCCCGATGACCCAGAGCGAGATCCGAAGAGCGCGAGCGCCTCGCTGAGCCGCGCTGTCCACGCCTGAACCGAGAACGGCGTCCGTCTATGGCCCGCGGCGTTCATCGCTCCGTGTTCGCACTCGACGACTCGAGTCGGTCGCGCGGCTCCGCGTCATCGAACCACTCCGGCACACCGATGCTCGATCCTCCCACGCACTCGAAGTCAGCTCGGTCTCGCGACGAAATGTCGTCCTCGGGGATGCGACGGTATCGCGTCACAGCCCCAGACGCCTCCTCGCGCACGAGTTCGTCCGACGACGATGCACGATACATCAGTGCTCCACGACAACCCCCGAACTCGATGGAATCCGGCGTGATGCGCGCGTGGAGCGCGAACGCGTCGCCGGGGTTTCCGTCCTCGAAGCACTCGCCACGCGGGTACTGGAAGGCATCGTAGGCATAGCGTGCGACCACCATGCATCCCCGAACCAGAAAGAGATCTCCGTACCGGGAACCTTGCACGACGGAACCCCAGTACCCATCGAAGCGGCTCGCGTGGTCGCACCGCGGCAGCGCGACGCAGCGCCGACGCGCTTGGCCCCCGACGGTCGGGTCGGCAGCAATGCCGCACCCGATCGACATCACCGCGAGCCCGATTGCGAGTGCACGCCAGTTCGTCACGCGCAGCCTCGTCGCGGGTGCCGACCGCGCGACGCCCGAGATCGTCCGGCTGAGCGCCTGAACCCATCTGCGTCCGCCGAGCACGACGATCACGCCGAGCGTACGAACCCCGTCCCCGTCACGCACGGTCGTGGACGTCGTAGACCGAGCGCCGGACCGCGGAGGCCTCCATCTCGGCAACGTCTCCATCACCTTGGTGAGCGTACGTCGCGGACGACCTCGAGCGACTGGGCTACGTTCGCGATCCGGCGTTTGAGCGAGGGGGGCTGGCGCCACCGTGTGTATGACGACCGCACGCGACAGCGCGTTCTCAGTGCAGTTCGCCGTCCTGTCGGCCATCTGCGCGAGCTGCACGTGTGACGGTGCACCGTCGGCTTCTGTCGCTCACGCGCCGAAGCTCGAGCCGATCGTCACGTCACCCGTGGTTCCGCGGACCGATGACGACTACCCGGTGCTGTGGGATCGGAGAGTGATCGCGAGCGGCGAGGCTTCTGCGCGCATGCCGCCGCTGACGAGGGCCGAGTCGGCGACGAGCGAGGCGCTGGGTCTTGGTTCCGCCCTCGCCTGGTCAGACTCGCGCGCCGGCTTGCAGCTCTCATGGTTCGAGATCGCGCCTGATCACGAGGCCACATCGGTGCTGGGCGTGCTTCGCGCCGAGCTTCGCGGGGACGCCCACGCCCTCGACGAAGCGCCACTGGCGATCGATGACTGTCGCGGCACCCAGTTCGGCGTGAACGACGGCACTGATCGTCTTCGTCGCTTCCGGATCCTCGTCTGCTCTCACCACGCCTATGTGTTGGAATCGCGAGGCGGCGATCGCGTCCTCCGCGACTTGTTCTTCAGCTCGTTCCGGCGCGAGCAACGGTAGGGCAAGATCCGCGCGATCACTCTCGAGAAGACTCGATCGCTCCCGAAGACTCGGTTCCGCCGAGAGTCTGTTCGGAGTGCGCGCGCAGACGCTGCCGCCAAGTATCGACCTCGCGGAAGCACGCGCTCACGGTCTCCGGCGCGCTCTGGGCGCGTCGCTCACCAGCATCCGACCGGGAGGCGCTCGATCTCTGCGCGGCGGTCCGCCCGGAAGGCGCGGATCGTAGCAAGCTCGCCGGAGAGTCGAGCTCGTCGCCTGCGCGGCGGAACGTCTCATCCGGCCACGATGCCCGAAGGGCGAGTCGGTCCGCGCGTGATCGCGCGAGGACGCGAAGCGGACTCGAGCGAGCACGCGCCTTTCCCGCCACCCACCGCGTCACGCTCACGCCTCGCGCGGCCGAAGCCTCGCCAGCAGGGCGCGGGGCATGGGGCCCGAGCGCTTCCGCAGCGACCCGCCCGACGGCAGCCACGCACCTGCCTGGTTCTCGTCCGAGCGCTTCGCGCGCGGACGAGAACGACTCGGTACCCGACGCCTCAGCCTCCCCTCGGGCCGGTCGCGAGGCCTAGCGAGGGGCCCCATGCCCCGCGCCCTCACCGAAGCCTCACCTCGCGCGGAGATCTACACGCTCCGCTCGGTGCTCGGGTCGAAGTAGATCTCCTGCTCGACGCGGCCGTCCTCGTCGAAGATCACCACCTGAGCGCGCGGGGCGCGTCGGGCGAGCTGCTTCGCGCGCGCGATCGCGCTCTCCTTCGTGTCGGCGTACTCGGTCTGGCTGTCGCCCGCGAGCTTCACTCGCCAGAGATCGTCCTCGGGCTCCACGTGGTACACGGTCCGGCCGTCCATGACGCACCTCCGCCGCGGAGATAGGCACGGCGCGTTCCGCTCGGTGTGACACGCTGCGCGCGCATGCCGACGATCCGCGCAGCGCGCGAGGACGACGATCTCGCCACGCTCGGGACGATCGAGCGCGAGGCAGCGCGCCTCTTCGCGCCGTGGGGCCTCGACGTGCTGTTCGGCAGCGCGACCACGCCGGTCGCGATCCTCGACGAAGCACGACGCGAGCAGCGGCTGCTCCTCGCGGTCGATCACCAGGATCGACCGATCGGGTTCGCGCTGCTCTCGCGCGTCGACTGGCACGGGCACCTCGACGAGCTCGACGTGCATCCGGATCACGGCCAGCGCGGCGTCGGGCGCGCCCTGGTCGAGGCGTCGATCGAGTGGGCTCGCGCCCGCGGGCTCACGCGCCTCACGCTCGCGACGATGCGCGACGTGCCGTTCAACGGTCCGTGGTACCTGCGCCTCGGCTTCCGCGAGCTCGACGAGCGCGAGATCGGCCCCGGCATGCGCACGATCTTCCAACGCGAGCTCGCGGGTGGATATCCGGTCGAGCGACGCGTGTTCCTCGCGCGCGATCTCGTGTGAGCGCGCTAATGTCGGCGCGCGATGTCGATCTCCGCGCCCGCCGAGCCCATCCATCCCGTCGCGAAGAAGCCGTGGTACCGGTCCGGCACGCTGTGGATCGTCGTCGGGCTCGTGCTGGGCGTCGTGCTCGGCGGGTTCTTCCCACAGGACCAGCATCCGGTCGCGTACGAGCTCTTCCGCTTCCTGTCGCGCGCGTTCATCGCGCTGATCAAGGGGCTGATCGTCCCGCTGCTCGTCTCGACGATCATCGTCGGCATCGCGCAGACGGGCGACCTCAAGGCCGTCGGGCGCATGGGCGCGAAGGCGCTCATCTACTTCGAGGTCGTCACCACGATCGCGCTCTTCGTCGGGCTCTTCGTCGCGAACTGGCTCCGTCCGGGCGACGGGCTGCCGATCGACCTCTCGGCGACGTCGGGCGTCGCGCCCGCGGCGCCGCAGAGCGGGTGGGATCTCGCGCTGCATCTCTTCCCGTCGAACCTCGCGAAGCACTGGGCCGAGGCGGACCTCCTGCCGATCGTCGTGTTCGCGGTGCTGTTCGGCATCTCGCTCACGCGCATCGGCGAGCGCGGCGCGCCGGTGATGGCGTTCGCGGAGAGCGTCGCGCAGGTGATGTTCAAGTACACCGACCTCGTGATGCGCCTGACGCCGCTCGGGGTGTTCGGCGCGATGGCCTACAACGTGAGCCACATGGCCGCGGGCCACGAGGTCGACGGGCACGTCGTGCACGGCTGGCCCGCGGTCTTCTATCTGCTCGGTCGCTACGCGCGGCTCGTCGGCAGCTTGTACCTCGCGCTGCTCATCTTCTTCACGTTCGTGCTGGTGCCGGTGATGCTGATCGTGCGCATCAAGGTGCTGCCCTTCCTGCGGCAGATCCGCGAGCCGGCGCTCACCGCGTTCACCACCGCGTCGAGCGAGGCGGCGCTCCCTCGATTGCTCGAGGACGTGATCGCGTTCGGCGTCCCGCGCCGCGTGGCGAGCTTCGTCATCCCCGCGGGCTACTCGTTCAACCTCGACGGCTCGACGCTCTATCTCGTGCTCGCGTCGCTGACCATCGCGCAGGCGGCGCACATCGAGCTGACGATCTCGCAGCAGCTCTTGATGGTGCTCGCGTTCATGCTGACGTCGAAGGGCGTCGCGGGCGTGCCGCGCGCGACGCTCGTGATCATCGCGGGCACCGCGGCGAGCTTCGGTCTGCCCGGCGAAGCGGGCGTCGCGATGCTGCTCGCGGTCGACGAGGTGATGGACATGGCGCGCACGACCATCAACGTGATCGGCAACGGCCTCGCGAGCGTCGTGATCGCGCGCTGGGAAGGCGTGCTCGGCACGAACCCCGAGGAGAGCGCGAAACTCGACGTCTAGTCGCTGCAGGAGTGCTCGTCCCGCCGGTCCCGGACCGGAGCGCGCGAAGCGCGCGGACCCGTAGGGAGCGGCGGGCGAGCCGATTCTTACCGGAGTGCTCCTCCCGCCGGTCCCGGACGGGAGCGCGCGAAGCGCGCGGACGGGTAGGGAGCGGCGGGCGAGCCGATTCTTCACCGGAGTGCTCGTCCCGCCGGTCCCGGACGGGAGCGCGCGAAGCGCGCGGACGGGTAGGGAGCGGCGGGCGAGCCGATTCTTCACCGGAGTGCTCGTCCCGCCGGTCCCGGACCGGAGCGCGCGAAGCGCGCGGACGGGTAGGGACCGGCGGGCGAGCCGATTCTTCACCGGAGTGCTCGTCCCGCCGGCCCCGGACCGGAGCGCGCGAAGCGCGCGGACGGGTAGGGACCGGCGGGCGAGCCGATCTTTCGAATGTTCGAGCTACGGGGCTTCGCACGCGCCCATGCGGCAGCGCTCGCCCGCCGCGCACGTGGTGCCGCAGCTCCCGCAATTCATCGGATCGCGCTGCACCGCCGCGCACACGCCGTCGCACGGCATCGTGCTCGCCGGGCACGCGCACGTCGACGCCTCGCACGCGCCCACGCGGCACTCGTTCTCGCAGGCGCCGCAGTGGTGCGGGTCGCTCGTCACGTCGGCGCAGCGACGCCCGCATCGCGTGAGCGACGCGGGGCACACGCACTCGCCTCCCGCGCAGACGGAGTCGCCGGTGCAGGTGATGCCGCATCCGCCGCAGTTCTCGGGCGACGTCTGCGCGTCGACGCACGCGCCCGCGCAGTTCGCGGTGCCGGCGGGGCACACCGCGGTGCAGCTCCCCGCGGCGCACGCCTCGTTCGCAGCGCACGCGTTGCCGCACGCGCCGCAGTGCTGCGGATCGACCATCGCATCGACGCACACGCCGTCGCACGCGACGGTGCCGCTCGGGCACACGCACGCGCCGGCGGCGCACTCGGTGCCGCCGCTGCACACGTTGCCGCACGCGCCGCAGTGGCGATCGCTCGTCGTGGTGTCGATGCAGCGCCGGCCACAGCGCGTCGTTCCCGTGGGGCACGGCGCGTCGCACACGCCCGCCGCGCACACCTCGCCCGCCGCGCACGCGATCCCGCACCCACCGCAATTCGCGGCGTCGCTCGCGGTGTCGACGCAGGTCCCGTCGCAGAGATCGAGCGTCGCGGGGCACTCGCACACACCGCCCGTGCAGATCGTCCCGCCCGCGCACGCGAAGCCGCACCCGCCGCAGTTCGCGTCGTCGCTGAGCGTGTCGACGCAGGCGCCAGCGCAGTCGGTCAGGCCCTCGGCGCATCCGGTGGTGCTGCACGCGCCTGCGCTGCAGACCTCGCCCGACGCGCACGCGTTGCCGCACGCGCCACAATTCGCGGGGTCGATGCCGACGTCGACGCACGCACCAGCGCATTCGCGCTCCCACGCGGCGCACGTGCATGCACCCTCCGCGCAGAGCTGATCGGCGCGGCACGCGTTGCCGCACGCTCCGCAATTCTCGACGTCGGCGCCGACGTCGACGCACGCACCGCTGCACTCCGTCAGACCGGGATCGCACGCGACGCTGCACACGCCGAGGCTGCACACCTCGCCGCTCGCGCACGCGTTGCCACACGCGCCGCAGCTCGTGGGATCGTCGTCGAGGCGCACGCAGGTCGCTCCGCAGCGCGTCTCGCCTGCGTCGCACGCGGGCGGACCACCGTCGCGCGGCCCGCCGTCGGTCGGCGCGCCGGCGTCCGAGCCGACCGCCGCATCCATCCCCGCGTGGAGCCCACCTCCCGCATCCGGTGTCCCGGCTGCGCCGTCGTCTCCACACGCGACCATCGACAGCGCCGTCATCAGCGCGATCCCGAGCGCGATTCTCGTCCGCATGCGTCTTCCCCCCGGTCGACGCACCGTGCATGGCCCCTCGGCGCGGCTCCTTCAAACGCGCGATCGCCTCCTTTTCCTGAGGATTCGCGCGAGCGGGCCCTGCGATCAGGGGACGAACTTGTAGCCGGCGCCGCGCACCGAGACGAAGTGCTCGGGGTTCTGCGCGTCCTTCTCGAAGTGGCGCCGCAGCCGCGAGATGAAGTTGTCGACGGTGCGCGCGGTCGAGTAGTTGCGCAGCTTCCAGACTTCCTCGAGCAGCGTGTCGCGCGAGAGCACCTTGCCCGGGTGATCGACGAAGTAGCGCAGCAGATCGAGCTCGAGCCGCGTGAGCTTCACCGGCGAGCCGCGCACGATCACCTCGTGCGAGTCGAAGTCGACGCGCGCCTCGCCGATCGCGACGGTGCGCGATCCCGCGCGCTCCTCCTTCTCCTTGCCGAGATCCCACTGGCGCCGCCGCAGCACCGAGCGCACGCGCGCCAGCAGCTCGTTGAGGTCGAAGGGCTTCACCAGGTAGTCGTCGGCGCCCGCCTCGAGCCCACGCACGCGATCCTCCGCGGCGGCGCGCGCCGTCAGCATGATCACCGGCGTGTAATTGCCCGACTGCCGCAGCTTCGCGCACAGCGAGAAGCCGTCGAAGTCCGGCAGCATCACGTCGAGCACGATCGCGTCGTAACGCGTGGCCTCGAGGAGCAGCTCGGCCGCCTCGCGCGCGGTCGACGCAACGTCGGCCTCGTAGCCCTCGAGCTCCAGGTTGAGCTTGAGCCCCGTCGCGAGGTGATCCTCGTCCTCGACGATCAGGATCCGCGGGACCTTGCGCTCTTCGGACAAGCCTCGTGCTCCCTTCACGCCGGCGACGCGACCGCGCGCGACGCCTGCTCGTGCTCGTGCATGGGCAGCCGGACCCGCAGGATCGCGCCCTTGCCCACTCCGTCGGACTCCGCCTCGACGTGACCGCCGAGGTTGCGCACCAGCGCCGAGACCACGAAGAGCCCGAGCCCCGTGCCCTTGCGCGCGCGCACGCCTTCCTCGGCGACGCGATAGAAGCGATGGAAGATGCGCTTCAGGTCCTTGCGCGGGATGCCGATCCCCGCGTCGCGCACCTCGATGAAGACGACGCGGCGCACCTCGTCCACGCGCGCGCCCACGCGCACGTCGACTCCGTCCTTCGAGTACTTCACCGCGTTGTCGATCAGGTTGCGCAGCACGATCTCGAGCGCGGCGTGATCGGTCCACACGACGAGCTCGGGATCGACCTCCACGCGGATCGCGCCCTCCGGCACCTTGTGCCGCATCGACACCACCGCGGCGCACGACGTCGCGAGCTCGCCGAGGCGCACCTCGTCGACGTCCATGCTCATGTCGTCGTGGGCGAGGCGCGAGGCCTGGAGCACGTCGTCGATGAACGTCGCGAGGCGATCGACGTCGTGGTGCATCATCTTCTGCAGCGCGGCGCGCTTGTCCTGTGGGATCCCGGAGCGCTCGAGCGTCTGCAGGCACAGCTTGATCGACGCGAGCGGCGTCTTGAGCTCGTGCGTGACCGAGTCGATGAACGAGTCCTGGCGACGCACCTCGAGGATCTCGCGCACCAGGAAGATCGAGAACATCACGAGCACGCTCATGATGACGATCAGCGAGAGCACGCCGAGGATCAGGAGCCAGACGTTCTGCGCGACCTCGCCGCTCTCCGCGATGTTGCGCGCGGTGAACGTGGTCCATCCCACGAGCAGGAACACCGAGAGCGGGACGGTGACCGCTCCGAAGGTGATCGGCACCGTGATGGACCGGATTCCGCGGCGCGCCATGCGTCGATTGCTCGACGTTGCTTATAGCTCAGGACGTGCTTGCGCGCGGCAGGTCGACTTGGTTGGATCCGCCGCATGCCCAGCTTCGACGTCGTCAGCAAGCTCGAACACCACGAGGTGGACAACGCGGTGGACCAGGCGAAGCGCGAGATCGCGACGCGCTTCGACTTCAAGGACACCGGCACCGAGATCGAGAAGAACCAGGACGGCATCGCGATCCGCTCGAGCAGCGAGGGGCGCGTCGAGGGCGCGCTCAAGGTGCTCGAGGACAAGATGGTGAAGCGGAAGGTGTCGCTGAAGTCGCTCGATCCGCAGAAGCCGCAGCAGTCCGGTCAGACGTGGCGCCAGCTGATCAAGCTGAAGGAAGGCGTCGACATGGACCGCGCGAAGCAGATCGTGAAGGCGATCAAGGACAGCAAGATGAAGGTCCAGGCGGCGATCCAGGGCGATCTCGTGCGCATCAGCGGCAAGAAGCGCGACGACCTCCAGGAAGCAATCGCGTTCCTGAAAGGCCAGGACTTCGGGCTGCCGCTGCAGTACGTGAATTTCCGGGAGTGATCTCCGGGCTCGCGCTTCTCGCGCGGACCGGCTCGGCGCTGCGCGCCATCGCGCCTGCAAATCACTCCTCTGCGGCCCTCTGTGATCTCTGCGGTGGATCCTCCCCTGCTCTCCCGCGTCCTCCTGGGCTCCTGAGAAATTCCCCTTCCCGCTCCCGCGACGCCGGCTAGACCTGCGCGCATGCGTCTACCTCGTCGCGCCGATGGGCGCCCGCTGATCAAGGTCTGTTGTGTTCGTGACGAGGAGGACGCCGACCGCGCGCTCGCGGGTGGCGCCGATCTCCTCGGGCTCGTCGGGCGCATGCCCAGCGGGCCCGGGCCGATCGACGACGTCACGATCGCGCGCGTCGCGCGGCACGTGGCCGATCGCGCGATCGCGATCCTGCTCACCTCCGAGCGCACGCCCGACGCGATCGCGGCGCACGTCGATCGCACCGGCGTGCGCGCGGTGCAGATCGTCGACACGCCCTCTCCCGATGCGCTCGTCGCGCTGCGCGCGATGCTCCCGTCGCTCGTGCTGGTGCCGGTGATCCACGTGCAAGACGCGCGTGACGTCGACGTCGCGCGCGCGCTCGACGAGACCGGCGCGGCCGACGCGATCCTGCTCGACTCGGGTCGACCGAGCGCCGCGATCCCCGAGCTCGGCGGCACCGGGCGCGTGCACGACTGGTCGCTCTCCGCGGCGATCGTGCGCGCCTGTCGCGCGCCCGTGCTGCTCGCGGGCGGGCTGCGCCCCGACAACGTGGGCGACGCGCTCGCGCAGGTGCGCCCCGCGGGCTTCGACGTGTGCTCGGGGCTCCGCACCACCGACGGCGCGCTGGTGCCCGAGCGCCTCGCGCGCTTCGCCGCCGCGATCGTGTGATCGCTCAGCGCGTGCCGCGCAGCACTTCGATCGTGTCGCCTTCGATCTCGAGCACCTCGATCGGGCCGCCGTAGTGGCGCGAGAGCCCGACGTCGATGCGCCACACGCGCCCCTCGCACGCCGAGCCGATGCCCTCGTCCTGCACGGTGTGCCCGATCACCATGCGCGCCACGCCGAGCCCCTCGAGCGTCCGCGCGAGCGTCGCGCACGTCTCCGCGTCGTCGCCCAGCGCGAATGCGCGGTGCCACACCGGGCTCTCCTCGCCCGCGAGCGCGCGCGGCAGCGGCGCCTCGCCGAGCAGGAACGCGCGCACGTCGCGGTTGATCGCGTCGACGCCGCGCTCGAGCTGCGAGGGCGCGAGCCCGCCGTGCACGAACACCGTGTCTCCGACGATCGCGATCGTGTTGCGCGCCGCGAGCGCGCGCGCGATCGGACCTCCCGGCGCGAACGCGACCGCGCGCCCCAGCATGCGCGCCGGGATCCGCGACCGCGCCGCGCCCGGCGGTGCCTCGCTCGCGTACCGCGCGAAGTCGTCGAGCCCGTCGGGCGTCACGTAGCGGAAGTCGCCCTGCACGTTCATCAGCTCGTGGTTGCCGTGCAGCGCGACGAAGCGTCCGCCCGCCGCGTCCGCCTCGCGCTCGAGGCGCGACACGAGCGCGAGCACCTCGTCCTCGGTGTCGCCGCGATCGAGCAGATCGCCGACCTGCACGATCCACAACGCGCCACCGCTCCAGCGATCCGCGTCATCGATCGCGCCGGCCGCGCGCAGCGCGCTGCGCAGCGCATCGACGTCGCCGTGCACGTCGCCGATCGCGACGAGCCGCGGCGGCGCGGGGTACGTCGAAGGCGGCAGCGGCGGCACCTCGACCCGCGGCGCCTCCACCGCGCGCTTCGAGGGCGCGCGCGATCGCGACGGAGCAGGCGCGCTCGTCTCGCCGCAGCCGACGAGCACGAGCGCGACGACCAGCAGCAGCGCGCGCATCAGGAGACCGGCGCCACGCGCTCGAAGCGCACGATCGCGTCGCGCACCGCATCCGGCCACGCGCAGCTCTTCCGCGTCGCGAGCTCGACGTGCACGTAGACCAGCGTGCCCGTCGTCAGCAGCTCCGCGCCGCGCCAGATCGCGAGCTCACACGTCTTCGACGAGCGCCCGATGCGCGTCACGCGGCACCCGATCTCGATCTCGTCGTCGTAGCGCGCGGGCGAGCGGAACGACGCGCGCGCGTCGATCGCGAACACGTCGGTCCCCGCCAGGTCCTGCGGATAGCGGAACCCGATCGCGCGCCAGTACTCGCCGACCGCGAGGTCGAAGTAGACGAAGTAGTTCGGGTTGAACACGACGTCCTGACGATCGACCTCGGCCCAGCGCACGCGGAGCGGATGGAAGAAGGTGAAGTCCTCCCGACGCGGCTCGTCCATCGCGCGGATGGTGTCGCGTCAGCGCGCGACGCGCCCGTCGATGCGCGTGCGGATCTCGCCGCGCACGAGATCGCGCACGCCGTTCGACGCGAGGAAGTCGTGGGGGAAGCCGAGCTCGATGCGGCTCACCTCGTCGAGCTTCGCGAGGTGCGCCGGGCTCAGCGTCACCTCGACGCTCTTCATCGTGTCCGCGATCTGCTCGACCTTCCGCGCGCCGAGGATCGGGATCATCTCGTAGCCCTGCGCGCGCACCCACGCGGTCGCGACCTGCGACGACGTCACGCCGAGCTCGTCGGCGATCGCATCGACCGCGCGCGCGATCGCGAGCGAGCGCTCGTTCGTGCGCCCGCGCTGCTCGTTGCCCTGGGTGCGCAGCGAGTCGTTCTGCACGCCGGCGCGCGTGTACTTGCCGGTGAGCACGCCCGCCGCGAGCGGACCCCACGCGCACACCGACATCCCGAAGTGCCGCGCCATCGGCAGGAGATCACGCTCCGGCGTGCGCTGCAGCAGGCTGTACTCGATCTGCAGCCCGACGAACGGCGTCCAGTCGCGCAGCTCCGCCGCGACGTTCGCCGCCGACACGATCCACGCGGGCGCGTCGCTCACGCCGACGTAGAGCACCTTGCCGCTGCGCACCACGTCGTCGAGCGCGCGCATCGTCTCCTGCCACGGCGTCCAGTCGTCCCACGCGTGCACCCAGAGCAGATCGACGTAGTCGGTGCGCATCCGCGCGAGGCTCGCCTCGACCGAGCGCACGAGGTTCTTGCGGTGATTGCCCGACGCGTTGGGATCCGAGTGATCCATCGAGAGCGTGTACTTCGTCGCGACGACGTTCCGATCGCGCTTGCCCTGCAGCCAGCTCCCGACGAATTCCTCGGTCTGACCGCCGTGGTACTTGTTCGCGGTGTCGAGGAAGTTGCCGCCCGCCTCGGCGTACGCGTCGAGCACGCGATGGCTCGTCTTCTCGTCGGCGCCGAAGCCCCATTGCTCGCCGAAGCTCATGGTGCCGAGGCACAGCTCCGAGACGCGCAGCCCCGAGCGCCCGAGCAGTCGATAACGCAGCGTCATGTCCGTCCTCCGGTGTGCGCGCGAGCCTCGGGCCGCGACGCACGGCCGTCAACGGTGCGATTTTCGTGAGGGCGATCCGCCGCGCACCTGACGTACGATCGCGCGCTCCGAACAAGGACACGAAGAACACACCATGCTGCGCCGCTGTACGCTCCTCTCCCTCGTCCTCGTCATCGCGTCGGGTTGCTGCTTCGGCGGCACCGGCCTGCCCGGCAGCGCGCCGCCCGCGCCGACGCCGCCGGTGGGCACCACGCCGACCACCGCCGTCGCGCCCGTCGCGCCCGGCGCGACCATCTCGCTCGCGCCGGGCTTCATGCCCGACCCGCAGGTCTCGACCGGCGCCGCCGGTGGCCCGGTCGCCGCGAACACGATGAGCCCCGACTGCCGCGGCCACATCCCCGCGCAGCCGAGCCTGATCATCAACGCGACCGCGGCGTTCGCGAACCTGCGCATCGTCGCGAGCTCGAGCGCGGACACCACGCTCGTCGTGCAGCGCGCCGACGGGACGTTCCTCTGCAACGACGACAGCGAGGGCCTGAACCCGATCGTGCAGGGCGCGTTCGGGCCCGGTCAGCACCGCGTGTGGGTCGGCACGTGGAGCCCGACCGGCGCGGGCGCCGCGTACACGCTCGGCGTGACCGAGCTCGCGAGCGTGACCGCGGCGTCGCTCGGCGCGGCGGGCGGCGCGGCAGCGGGCGGAGGCACGCCCGTCGCCGGCGAGACGCGCACCGGCAACCTCGGGCCCGGCGACGCGCAGCTGCAGAGCGGCGAGTACCGCGACACCTACGAGTTCGCGTGGACCGCGGGCCAGCGCGTGCAGATCGACTGCACCGGCGACTTCGACAACTACCTCATCCTGCGCCGTCCCTCGGGCACGCAGGTCGACAACGACGACACGAACGGCACGAACGCGCAGATCATCGAGACGCTGACCGAGACCGGCACGTACACCGTCGTCGTCACGACGTACGCGCCCGGCCAGACCGGCTCGTACACGCTGACGATCCGCTGATCGCGGCGCAGGCCGCGCGTCTCACCCCGAGAGGCGCGCGGCCACCCACTTCTGCAGCCCCCCGGCCGGCGCGACGGGGCGCACGCGCGGTCGCTCCTCGACGCGCTCGCGGGCGAGCACGAGCTCCTCGCCGTCGTCGGGGATGCGCACCTTCGCGCGGAGCCCCTCGCGCTCCATGCGCGCACGCAGCGCCTCGCGCGTCGTCGGGCAGTGATCGAGCGCCTCGAGGTGGTTCAGCACGACCACGCCGGGCGCGCGCCGCACGAGCGTCACGAGCTCGTCGAGCGAGAACAGGATGTCGCCGCCGACGCCGAAGTTCGCGGCGCCCGCGGGCGCGACGATCACCTCGGGGCGCAGGCGCTCGATCGCGTCGAGCAGCGCGTCGCACAGCACCGCGTCGGACGTGAGCAGCACGCTCGGCTCGCCCTCGTGCGCGAGGTACACGCCCGCGACCGGGCCCATCAGCCACCCGACGAGCCCGCGCCCGTGTCGCGCCGGGACGATCTCGACGTCGATGCCGAGCCCGTCGAGCGCGCGCGCGTCGAGCCCCTTCGCGCGCAGGCTCGCGACGTCGACCGGGCTCGCCCACACCGGGAGGCCGCGCTCTCGGAGGAAGCGCCGTCCCGCGCCGTCGAGGTGATCGGGGTGCTCGTGGGTGACGAGCGCGCCCGTGAGGTCGTCGAGCCACGCCGGCGCGCCGGCCGGGAGCTCGACGGTCGGGTTCCTGCGCCCGGTGCCGCCGATCATGCGGAAGCCCGGCATCGAGCCCGCTGCGCCGAGCATCGGATCGACGAGCAGGCGGTGGGGACCGATCGAGAGGACGAGCGTCGCGTTGCGGAGTTGGCGGATTCTCATGCCCGAGCACGTTGCGCCATGCATGATCGGATGGCAGCGGCCGGAATCGGAACCCAGCCATCCGATGATGGATGGTCGACAGGGCACGCACATGGACTGGGATCACCTGCGCACGTTCGAGGCGGTCGCGCGGCTCGGGAGCGTCACCGCGGCGGCCAAGGCGCTCGGCGTGAGCCAGTCGACCGCGAGCCGTCACCTCGCGCGCCTCGAGGAGAGCGCCGGCTCGCCGCTCTTCGTCCGCAGCGCGCCGCTCGGGCTCACCGAGCGCGGCGCGTCGGTGCTCGCGGCGATGCGGCCGATGCTCGACGCCGCGCTCGCGGCCGAGGCCGCGCTCGAGGACACGCCCGAGCTGCGCGGCGAGGTGACGATCACGTCGACGAGCGAGCTCGTCCGATGGGAGCTGGTGCCGCGCCTCGCGCGCTTCCACGTCGCGTATCCGAACCTCCGTCTTCGTCTGCTCGCGGACAACCGCGTCGCGAGCCTGGCCGCGGGCGACGCGGACGTCGCGATCCGCATGGTCCGTCCTTCACGCGGCGAGCTGATCGCGCGTCGCTGGAGGACGATCACGCACGGCTACTTCGCGGCGCGCGGCCTCGAGCTGCACGACGCCGTGCCCTGGCTCGGCCTCGCGGGATCGCTCGCCGAGATCCCCGAGCAACGACACGCGGCGCGGGCGTTCGCCGGGCGTCCGCCACGCCTGCTCGTCGAGGACGTGGAGGCGCTCGGGCTCGCGGTCGCGGCAGGGCTCGGCGTCGCGATCCTCGCGCGCGAGCTGGCGCCGAGGCTCGGCGACCTGGTGGAGGTCGCGCCGCGCGACATCGGGGTCGAGGACCCGGCGAGCATCCCGGCGCGCGACATCTGGATCGTCGTGCACCGATCACGGCAGCGCTTGCCGCGGGTGCGCGCGGTGACGCGCTGGCTCGCGGGCCAGACGCGCTGACGGTCCCGCCCGCGCGCCAGGTGCTCGGCTCAGCCGGGGCCGGGTCGCGCGTCGTGGGTGCGCCCCTCGAGCTCGCGCGCTCGTCTTCGCGCGCCGCCCCACTGCTTGAAGAAGAACGGGACGCCCGCGGCCTCGCACTGATCGCGGATCGCGACGACCCACTCGTCGCGCACCGGTCGCGCGTGCAGCCCCGTCTCGCCGCCCGCGAGCACCCAGTCGATCCCGCGCAGATCCAGCGCGCCGACATCCTCGAGCAGCGGCTCGATCGCGACGAACCGACGCGCCGCGGGCACCTCGCGCAGCACGGCGATCCGCGGCACGCCGTGGCTGCGATCCTCGACGCTCACCCCGAGCCACACGTTCGGCAGCGCGACGAGCTCGATCGGCAGCGCGCCCACCACGTCGCGCATGCGCTCGGCGCGTCGGGTCAGCACCAGGAACGTGTGCCGCTCTGCCGCGTGCATCGTGCGGAACACCTGCTCGACGAACGCCGCGGGCACGCCGCCGTGGAACAGATCGCTCGTCGAGCCCACCGCGACCCGTCGTGGTCGGCGCCAGACCAGCGGCTCGTCGAGCGCGTCGGGCACGAGACGCAGATCGAAGCCGCGCTCGTACGCGTGGCCCGGCACGCCGCGCCAGCGCTCGGCGAAGGTGCGCGCGGAACAATGTCGGCAACCGGGCCCGACGGGCGTGCACCCGCGCACTGGGTTCCACGTCGTGTCGGCCCACTCGATGTCGATGCGCTCGCTCATGCCGCACGAACGTCGCGAACGCGCTCGGACTGACGGCGCGCGTCCGATATGCTGCGCGCTCCGTGACACTCGCTCGAACGCTCGCGGTCGTGACGCTGGGCGTCCTGATCGCGTCCTCCGCCGCCGCGCAGGATCGCGCGCGCGATCTCTCCCCGCCGTACCGCGGTGCGCCCTCCGCGCCGAGCCCACCGCGGCCCCCGTTGCCGCGCGCCGAGACCGCGGGGACCGACGAGGTCCAGGAGCTCACTGCGCAGCCGGCGCCCGGCGTGCCCACGCGCCGCGTGTACGGCGACGGTCAGGGACACGCGCTCGGCTGGGACGACCCCGAGCTCGATCTGCAGCCGCGCGGCTACGTGCACCTCGTGATGGGGTTCATCGCCGGCTGGTACGGCGGGACCGCGTCGTTCGACGAGGCGTTCGGCGGCGGCTACTCGCTCGCGATCGACGTGCTGCTCGAGCCGCGCGCGTCGCTGCACCTGCGGCTCGGCGCGAACGTGTCGCTGCGCACCGAGACGCGGCGCACGATCGGCGAGGACGAGCTGCGCTCCTCGGTGCTCTCGGCGCGCGGCGTCGTGCTGCTCGGCGTGCACCTCGCGCAGCTCGTCGCGCTGCGCGCGGGCATCGAGGTCGGAGAGGGCCACTCGTTCGTGCTCGGCGTCGCGAGCGGCGCGACGATCGGCTTCGCGTTCGTCGGTCAGGCGGGGATCCGCTTCGGCGGGGGCATGCTCGAGCTCGGCATCGAGACCGCGGCCGAGCTGCGCGAGGGCAACCTGCTGCACGTGATGAACGCGGCGCGCTCGATCCAGGAGCTCGCGCCGCGCGTCTCCGGCTACCTGGGGCTGACGCTGTGATGCGCCTCGTGGTGATCGTGGTGCTCGCGCTGACGCTCGGGTGCGTCGCGTCGGAGACCTATCGCGGGCACGCGTTCGTGCCCGCGCCGCGCCACTATCGCGTCCGTTACGTCGCGGGCGAGGACGACGCGCGGCGCATCCTGCCCGAGGGCTGGCGGGTGCGCGATCACCGCGTCGACGGCGATGGTCGTCCGACGCGCCCGTTCGACGCGCGCGAGGATCGCATCCGCATCGCGCTCGACGTCGACGGAGATCGCGAGGTCGATCTGCGCGGCACCACGCCGCGCTACGACCTGCGCTACGAGCACGACGAGGACGGCGCGGAGATCGCGGCGATGACGCTCCCGGTCGACGCGCGCATCGGGCGTCGATCGCTCGCGACGCTCGCGCACGGCCTGCTCGACGGAGTGTTCGGCGAGGGCTTCGTCGCCTTTCGCGGCGATCGGGCGCGCGCGTACGAGCTGCGCGTGGTCGACGAGTCGGAGGCCGAGGTCGGCGGCGCGCCAGCGTACGTCGTGACGTTCGAGCTCGCGCAGTCGCTCCCGGGGCGCGGCACCGCGTGGGGCCGCGGCACGACGACGACGATGGTGCTGGTGCGCCCTCCGCTGCGCTGGAAGCCCGACGCGCGCGCCAGCGAGGACGGCGCGCCGATGCTGGTGGTGCTGTTCTACGAGTCGCGCTCGGAGAGCTACGCGCTGCACCGCGCGGACTTCGACGCGATGCTCGACCGTCTCGACGTCCGCGCCGAGTGAGCGTGCTCGTCCGCGCGACGACCGCTCGCTGACCCGGAGACCGCTTGCGTCGATCCTCGACGCTGCGGTCTCGGGTCTCGGGCGGGAGGGAGGCTCGGCGGGCTTTGCCCCACGAGGGAGGGCGCGCCGCACGCGGCCTCCGGAAAGGAACGCCGAGCCCGAGTCGAGGTTCACCTCGACCGCGCGCTGGGTTAGCGTTCGGCCATGCCCACGTCCGACGAGATCCTCTACGACCACCGAACCGCCGAGCGCGCGTTCGAGCAGACACGCACCGAGCGCGCGGCATACGCAGTTGCATCGCTGCCCCGCCTCGACGTCGCGCTCGCGTCCGCGTTCTTCGTCGAGCAGGCGCGACGCCTCCGTGCTCCGGAGGTCGCGCGCGAGCTCGCCAAGATCCACCCGGATCTCCTCCCGCCCGACGCCGCCGACCGCATCGAGACCTCCGCGTGGGCGCTCTGGTTCGCGCACACGACGTGGCTCGCCGAGAGCTCCGGCAAGACGAGCGCGAAGCTCCGCGTCACCACGCTCCAGGCCGCGACCGAGCTGAAGCGCCGGATGACGAAGGTCGCGACGTTCGTGCTCGACGACGACCCGACCGCCGCGGCCGAGCTCGCGGCCATCGCGAGCGGGGTCGGTCACGCCGACCTCGCGAGCGACCTCGCACGTCTCGCGCGCCTCTACGCGCGCCACGCCGACGACCTCGCGAGCGCCGGCCCTCGCTACCGCGCCGCCGACGCGCGCCGCGCGCGCGAGCTCTCCGCGGCCATCCTCGCCGAGCTCGGTGAAGGCGACCCCGACGGCGAGACCACGTGGCGCAACGAGACGTCGCGCGCGTTCCAGCTCGCCGAGGAGACGTGGGACCGCACGCGCGCGTTCCTGCACGCGATCGACTTCGAGCACGGTGAGGAGCGCTACCCGTCGGTGTGGAGCATCCGCCCGGGACGCCGCGCCGAGCGCCGCAGCGAGGACGCGGACGACGACGGCGAGACCCCGAGCGGGGCGTGATCGCTCGAGATTCGGTCTTTTCGACCGAGCGGAGGGTGTCGGCGCCCGGGATTCGGTGAAATCGACTGATTCGCGGGTGCTCGCACCCGGAATTCGGTCGAATCGACTGATTCTCGGGTGTCCACCGCCGTCCGCCGGTCGTTTTCGTCGAATACCGCGCGTCCACACCCGCCGCGCAGTCGAAACGACCGCTCTCACGCGCGCGAGCAGCGAGACCGACGCGGAGCGAAGCCGACTCGCTCTGACGGAGCCGCCGTGCCGGACGGGCGACCATCACATCGCGCTGCGATTCGACTACCGCGTACGCCGCGGAGGTCTGCAGTGGCTCGCGGTCGCGCGCGATGCCGCGACTCCGGACTGCGACGAGTACGAGCTCTGGGTCATCCCAGGCTGGCTCGGCTGCCACGAGGAAGCGTACGAGCTCGACCCGAGCGGCGCGCCGCGCTCCGAGTGACCCCGACGTCGTGCGAAGCTGCGCTCGATGGGTTGGGCCACAGGACACGTCGAGCGGTTGAAGCGCGGCGAGACGGTGTCGTTCCGGCCGCGCGGGCACAGCATGAAGGGGCGCATCGAGAGCGGTCAGCTGTGCACCGTGGAGCCGCTCGGCGAGCGCGTCCCCGCCGCGGGCGACATCGTGCTCTCATCGGCAACAACCGCGGCGGCACCAACGGCTGGATCGCGCGGAACGCGATCTACGGCGTGCTGCTGCGTGTCGATCCCTGAGCCGATCGCAGCCCACTGTGCAGCCGGCGACACGTCCGGGCGACGACGTGTGCACGACACGATGCACCCGCACCGCGGGCGCCCGAGCTCCGCGCGGAACGCGACGTGCTCACGGCCGCGACATGCGCACGATGCTCGCGACCGTCTGGGTGCTCACGATGCTGGCCGCCGGATGCGGGGGGATGCCGCCCGTCTACGAGCGCCTGCCACGAGCGGTGCGGAGCTCGGTGCGGCACGACTTTCCAGACTGCGCGGACGTGCGCGGCTTCATGATCGAGCCGGCGGAGGGCCGCCCTCGGCGCGGCGACACGGTGCGCTACGAGGTGCGCTCGTGCGGGCTGAACGCGATCTACGTCTGCAGCCACGGCGACCGCCGCACGCCGTGCGATCTCGAGCACGTCATCGCGTCGAACGCCGGCGGTGAGGTGACGATCGCGCAGAGCGAAGCCGTGCTCGAGGTGATGCCGCCGCCCGCCGCGACGGCGCTGCTCGGCGCGCCGGCGATGCGCGCAGCGCCCGAGATCGAAGCGCTCGCATTCGAGTGGGAGGCCGAGTCGCTCGAGGGCTCGACGGCGCTGCTGGTGTCGGGCCCGATCGGGATCGTCGGCGGGTTCGGGCTCGCGCTCTACGAGGGCCTGCGTGGCGCGCGGTTCTGCGTGCTCTCGCCGTGCGCGGAGCGGACGATCTTTCCGAACGACGGCGTCGTCGCGCTGGGCCTCGCGATCGGCGGGCTCGGCGTGATCTCGACGGTCACCGGAGGGATCTGGCGCGCGATCGTCTCGAACCGCCGCGGAGAGCTCCACCGCGCGATGAGGGACCGGTGCCGCGAGCTCTCGTTCGGCACCGGCCCGACCCTCCTCGGCGTCAGCGCATCGATCTGCTTCCCATGACGCGCTCACCGCGCACGCCCGCGACTACGTCGCGCGCGTCCGCTCCCCACGACACATCACCGCGCACGCCCGCTCCTCCGCAACATCACCGCGCACGCCCGCGACTACGTCGCGCACGTCCGCTCCTCCAATCCCCGCGCGCAGCGCGCACGCACGCGACGGCGTCGCGCGCGTCCGCTCCTCCAATCCCGCGCGCAGCGCGCACACGCGCGACTTCGTCGCGCGGTGCTACTCGCGAGCGTCCGGGCCGCGGCGAAGCGCGGACCGGTCGCGAGCCATCCGCGACCTCATCCAGCGAGGCGGCAGAACCGCGGTACCGGGCGCGGGGTGCAGGGTCTGGCGGGCCCACGCAGCGACGCTCGCAGACACCTCGTCGAGACTGACGTGGTCGCTTCGCGGGACAGCGCAACGCGCGCCCCGCGAACGACCCTCCGCCTCCCGACGCTCTCACCGCGATCGAACAGCAGTCGCGAGTACCGGCCCGACAGACCCTGCACCCCGCGCCTCACGCCGACGCCTCTTCGACTACGGCCCATCCGAGTCGCAACACCGAAAGCCGAGCGACCCGAGCAGCGTGTCCTCCGTCGCGCGCGAGAGCTCGGTCGTGCACGTCAGCCCGAGCTCGGGCGACTCGTGCGAGCCGCCGCGCACCACGAAGATGCGCCCGCCGCCGCTCGCGGTGCCGCGCTGATCGGCGGTCCACTCCTTCGCGTTGCCCGACATGTCGAGCACGCCCTCTTCGCTCAGGCACATCGCGAGCGCGCCCGTCGCCTCGAGCCGCGAGTCGATCGCGCCGCCCGCGACCGCGTCGCGATCCGCGCCGTTGCACGTCGCGGCCTCGTACGCGTCGCCGTACGGATAGTCGCGACCGCTCGCGCCTTCACACGCCGCGCGCCACTCCGCCGCGGTGCACAGGCGATGTCCCGCCGCCGCGCACGCCGCGGCCGCTTCGTCGTAGCCGATGCTCGTCCACGGCAGCACGCCGCCGCGACCACACGCACGCGCGGTCGACGCGCCCGCCGCGCTCGCGCTCGAGTCCGGGCGCGACGCTTCGTGGCGATAGATCCAGAACGTCGTCGCGCCGCGCGTGATCTGCACCATGTCGTCGCGCACGCGCCCCGGGTCGGTCGGATCGCTGTCGTCGATCGTCCCGTCGCAGTCGTCGTCGACGCCGTTGCACAGCTCGACCGCGAGCGGCGCGCCCGGCACCGGATCGGGCAGCACGCTCAGATCGCAGATCGTGCGCGAGTCGTCCGCGGGGTCGCACGCGATCTCGCCGGCGTCGCGGCACGCGCCGCGCGCGCCGTTGTCGCACGCGTCGCCGAGCGTCGCGAAGCTCTCGTCGCGCAGGCCGTCGCAGTCGCCGTCCTCGCCGTCGCAGCGCGTCTCCTCGAGCGCGATGCCGTTGGGCACGACGGGATCGAACTCGACGCTCGCGGGGTAGTCGCAGAACCACGTGGTGCGGCCCTCGCGCGTCGTGCACGTGGGGACGACGCCCGCGCACGGCGTGCCCGGCGTGGTGCGGCACAGACCGGGCGGCGGCGCGGGGAGCATCTCGTCGACGACTCCGTCGCAGTCGTCGTCGAAGCCGTTGCACTCCTCGCCCTGCGTCGGGAAGACCGGGCACGCGTACTCGCAGCCCGGCACGTCGTCGAGATCGACGAAGCCGTCGAAGCACGCGGTCACGGCGCACGCGCCGCTCGTGCACTGCCCCTCGGCGTTCGGAAAGCGGCACTGAGTGCCACATTCGCCGCAGTTCGTCGGATCGCTCTGGAGGTCGAAGCCCTCGTCGACGAGATCGTCGCAGTCGTCGTCGAGCTCGTTGCAGAGCTCGACCGCGCCGTCGGTGGGCACGCACTCGCCCGCGTCGACGGGGACCTCGGCGTCCTCGTCGGAGGCGCGCGCGTCGCGCGCGGCGTCGCTCACACCTCCGTCGATCGGGTCCGGGCACGCGATGCAGTAGGGATCCACCTCGCAGCCCGCGACGATCATCGCGAGCGCGATCACGCTCCACCCGCGGCTCATCGCGCGCCTCCACGACGACGGCGCACCACGACGAGCGCGAGCGCGATCATCGCGAGCACCACGGCGCCACCACGCGACGCGCCCGGCGCGACCACGCTGCACACGCCGCCGCCGCCCGCCGCGAGCACCCACTCGCCGGTGCCCGCGTCCACGCCACCACCGACGCGCGCGCACTCCGCGACGCCGCTCGTGCTCACCGCGCACGAGCGACCCGCGGGGCACGTCACGAGCGCGCACGGATCGGGGATGCACCCCGTCGCGCCCGCGCAGACCTCGCCCCGATCGCAGCGCACACCGCGGCACGGGTCCATGCGGCACTCGCCGGCGACGCACACGCGACCGCCGTCGCAGGTCACGCCCGCGCAGGGATCGCTCTCGCACGTGCCGTCCGCCGCGCAGCGCTGGCCCGCCGGGCAATCACCGGGCCCGCACGCGCTCCGGCAGTCGCCGTCGACGCACATCTGCGCGCTCGAGCACGTCGCGTCGTCGCAGCGATCCGGACGGCACGCGCCGTCCCAGCAGAGCTCGCCAGCCGCGCAGCCGAGCACCTCGCAGCCGACGCAGTCGCCGCCGCGGCACTCCTCGCCCTCGCCGCACGTCACACCCTCGCACGGGTCGACGCACACGTCGTCGACGCAGCGCTCGTGCGCCTCGCACTCCGCGCACGCGGTGGGCACGCAGTAGTTGCCGGTCGCGCCCTCGGGCATCGTGCACACGAAGTCGACCGGGCACGGGAACTCCATCGCGGGATCGCACGAGCGGCGGCACGAGCCCTCGAGGCAGAGCGAGCCGACCGGACACTCCGCGAGATCGTCGGCCATGCCGTCGCAGTCGTCGTCGAGGCCGTTGCACACCTCGTCGCGCGGGCCGCGACCGCCGATGCACGTGAGCTCGCCGCCGACGCAGCGCAGCGCGCCGGGCTCGCACTGTCCTTCGTCCTCGCCGCACGGCGTGCCGAGCGCGGGATCGACCTCGTCGACGAGCCCGTTGCAGTCGTCGTCGACGCCGTTGCAGACCTCGGCGCCGGTCGGCGTGCACTCGGTGTTGCAGGTGAGGCCCTCGTCGATCGCCTCGTCGCAGTCGTCGTCCATCGCGTTGCACGACTCGGTGCCGGGTGACGCACCGGGCATCGTGATCGCGCACTCGACCGCGAGCTCGCTCGCCGCGCACACCGTCGCGCCGGTGCCGCGGCACGCGCCGACGAGCCCGTCGTCGCACGCGTCGCCGAGCGCGAAGCCCTCGTCGGTGCGACCGTCGCAGTCGTCGTCCATCGCGTTGCAGCGCTCGGTGCGCAGCGAGCCCTCGAGGATCGAGGTGATCGCAGGCACGAGCTCCGCAGGGTTGCGCACGAACGTCGCGTTCATGCGCGTGTTGCCCGAGCCCGCGCGCGCGATCGCGTTGAGCGACGCCTCTTCGTCGGCGCGCACGCTCACGGCGACGACGTACGTCTCGATGCCGAACGTGTCGTGCAGACGGCGCGCCTGCGCGACGGGATCGCCGCCGCAGCTCTCGGCGCCGTCGGTCACGAGGATCACCGCGTAGCCGCGGCACCCGGTCGACGGATCGGTGGCGCGGATCGGGACGACGTAGTCCTCGATCGTCTGGAGCGATCCTGCGAGCGGCGTCTCACCGCTCGCGCGCACCTCGCAGTCGCGACCGGCGCGCGCGTGGCGGCACACGTCACCGGGCGTCGTGTCGGCGTCGAACGCGGTCTCGCGTCCGTCGAGCCAGCGCACGAGATCGCGCGTGGGCGTGCCGAAGCCGCTGAGCACGTCGGCGCCACGGCGCGGCGGGCCGCAGGTGCCCGCGTAGTTGATGCACTCGTCGCCCGCGGTGGAGATCGGGCGGATCGCGACGTTCGTGGAGGGCCCGATCGCGACGTTGCACGCGACCGTCCCGGTGTTGTCGCCGGGGTTGTCGTAAGTGCCGATCAGGCCCTCGCACTCGAACCAGCGCGCGGTCTGGCACGAGCGCTCGACGCCCTGGTCCTGGTGGTAGCGCGCGAGCGCGAAGTCGATCTCGGGGTACGCGCTGATCACCTGCGCGAGCGACTCGCGCGCGAGCGAGAGGCGCGAGTCGTCGGGACGACCGTTGCCGTCGGTGTCGATGCCCGGGCGATCGACGCTGCCGTCGCCGAACGTCGGATAGCCGCGCAGGTCGAGCAGCATCGAGCTCGAGGTGTCGAGCACCACCGCGATGCGCGGGCGCGCGCCGGCGTCGCTCGCGCGGCAGCTCGGATCGCTGGT
This sequence comes from Sandaracinus amylolyticus, assembly GCF_000737325.1. NCBI lineage: Bacteria > Pseudomonadati > Myxococcota > Polyangiales > Sandaracinaceae > Sandaracinus > Sandaracinus amylolyticus. The sequence continues at coordinate 1,021,125 of NZ_CP011125.1, read as the reverse complement.
GACCATCGGCGCGCACGTCACGGGCGCGCCGGACGCGCACGCCGCGATGTCGCGCGCGCAGGCGCCGAGGCCGCAGCTCGTCGTGCCGAGGCCCTCGTCGACGTTGCCGTCGAAGTCGTTGTCGAAGCCGTCGCAGTACTCGCCGACGTACGCGCCGTCGAGCAGCAGCTCGCCCGCGCCGCCGCCGGCTTCGCCGCGACAGATCTCGCAGACGCCGCCCGCCGCGCCGCCGACGTCGAAGGTCGCGCCGTAGTGCAGCGACGAGCTGCGCGAGAGCACGTTGATGATGCCGCCGCCGCCGCCGCCGCCGCAGTCGTCGCAGGTGCCGCCCGCCTGTCGTCCGGCGCAGTCCGCGAAGTCGGGCTGGTCGCCTCGGCCGGAGTTCGTGTCGCCCCCGAGCCCGCCCGCCGCGGTGACGACACCCGTCGCGCCGACCTGCACCTGATCGCCGACGATCAGGATCGATCCGCCCGCACCCCCGCCGCCCGAGTCGTTGCCGCTGCCGCAACCGCGACGGCCCGCAGCGTTGATGGTGCCGTCGATCTGCACGGTGCCGGTGCCCGCCGCGGTGAGCCCGACGAGGACGATCCGACCGCCGCCCGCGCCGCCCGTCGACGCGGCGTCGAACCCGTCGCGGCATCCCTTGTCGCCGCCCGACGCGCCGAACTCGATCTCGTAGATGCTGTGCCGGTACGCGTCGCCGGCGACGCTCGGCAGACCGTCGTTGTTGTAGCAAGTGCCGCCGGTCTCGGTGCACGCAGTGGCCGTGGCGTTGAGCGCGCCGCACGACTCCTCGAACTCCTGCGGGAACTGGCAAGAGGTCGTGGAGCCGAAGACGAAGCAGTCCTTGGTGCCGCGGCCTCCGCGTCCGAAGTGCGCGCCGCCTCCGCCCGAGTCCAGCACCGCGCAGCCGCCGCGACCGCCCGAGAGCGGCGCGGTCGTGGGCCCGCGACCGTTGCCGCAGACGACCGGCTGATAGCCCGCACCGCGCGCGACGATCGACGACGTCGCGTCGACGAGGATGCTCTCGGCGATCAGCACGAGGTTGCCGGTGTTCGTGCGATCGGTGCCGTCGAACCCGGGCACGATGATGCGCCCGTTGTTGATCACCCGCACCGTGCGATAGCGGCGAACGCCGCCGAGCGTGGCCGTCGTGCCGTTCACGACGAGGTCCTGCGCGCTCGCGAGCGCTGGGAAGACGGAGAGAAGGAAGAAGAAGAGAGCGACGGCGACCCGTGACATCGCCGGGGAGTGTCGCTCATCCGGGTACAGTCAGGGAAGCCGTTTGCGGAAATACAGTGAGGCGGAACGCGTGGCATGCTGAGGCGCATGGCCGAGCCCGCGCGCCGCCTCGCGACCTACGAGGACCTGCTCCGCACGCCGGAAGGCGTGCGCGCCGAGGTGATCCACGGCGCGCTACAGACCCTGCCGTCGCCGCTGCCGAAGCACTCGAAGGTGCAGGGCGCGATCCGTCGTTTCGTCGGCGGGCCCTTCGACGACGACGACGGGCACGGGGGGCCGGGCGGCTGGTGGATCCTCCTCGAGGTCGACGTGCGCTTCGGGGCCCACGACATCGTGCGCCCCGACCTCGTCGGCTGGCGCCGCGCGCGCTTGCCGCGTCCGTGGGACACGCGACCGATCGACGTGGTCCCCGACTGGATCTGCGAGGTGACGTCGCCCTCGAACGCGCGCCACGATCGCCTCGTGAAGGCGCGCCTCTACGCCGCGCAGGGCGTGCCCGCGCTGTGGCTCGTCGATCCCGAGCTGCGCATCGCCGAGGCGCTCGCGCTGAACGCGGACAAGCGCTGGGTCGACGTCGGCCGCTTCGGCGACGGCGACGTCGCGCGCATCCCTCCGTTCGAGGAGATCGAGCTCGACGTGACGCGCCTCTTCCCGCCGCTCGACGAGCCCGACGCGCCGCCCGAGACCTAACGCTCCGCGGCGACGACGCGCGTGGCAGTGACCGTCGCGCGCATCCAGAGCTCACTGCGGCAGCCCTCGAGCGTGCGCGTCACGATCGCGCCGGGGTCGACGCAGTGCGCGGAGCTCGCATCGCCGCGCGCGCCTGTGAGCTCCTGCGGGATGAATTCCGGAGGCGACGATGTCGCACGGGGATCGTCGAGCACGCTCACGAGGTGATCGAGGTGCGCGCCGAGCGCTCCTTCGCGCAAGGCAGCAACGCGCTCACGCGCCCCGGCGAGGGCCTCGATGGCGGCGACGCGGCGCGCCTCGTCGAGCCGGGAGGTCCACGCCGCGCCCGCGAGCTCGCGCGCGATCCACGCGATGTGCACGGCCTCGTCCTCGTGGCCGAGGCGTGCGAGCCACGCGTCGTGGACGGAAAGAATCGGCTCCAACGTCTCGCTCGCCGCGGCCAGCACGGGCATGCTCGTCGCGCCGGGGGACGCGATCGCGCGCGTCACCAGCGCGAGCGCGTCCTCGCGTCGGGCCGAGAGATTGGGAAAGAGCCACGCGCTCCGCAGTCGCAACAGCGCGGCGGAGCTCGCGAGACGGAGCGCCTCCTGCTCGTCGTCGAGCAGCGCGCGCACGGTGGGCACGTCGTCGACGTACGCGAGCGCCTGCACGATCGCGCCGAGCGTCTCCGGCCCACGGTCCGCGAGCGCGCGCACGATCGTGGCGCGCTCGGCCTCGGACGTCGCCTCGAGGACGCACTGGACGTAGCTCGGGTACCAGTGGCAGCCCTCGAGCGACGCGTCCAGCGCGCGCTCGTGCGCCTCCGCGATCTCGCTGGGCGAGAACGCGCCGAACTCGAAGTCTGCCTCGGCGCGCGCCTGCGCTCCGCCCACCCCGCGGATGTCCACCGAGAAGCGATAACGGCCCGCGCCGAGCGGCACGTACCCGATCGGCGGCGGCTGGCGAACCGTCGTCGACGCGCCGGGCGCGACGATCTCCACGACGTCCTCGTAGTTCCCACACACGCCCATCGGGCGCCGGCGCGCACGACCCTCGCCGTCGACGCACCGAGAGCTCGCCGGCCCACGTGTCCACGGCGACCGCCGTCGTGCCGCGGTTCACGAGCGTCCACTCCTGCGCGTGGAAACGCGTGACGTCGAGCGGCGAGAGCTCGACGCGAATGGGCTCGTCCTCGACCGCCGTCGGTGGATCGTCGAGCGCGACGCGCGCCGCGCAGCCGACCGCCAGCACCACGAAGACCGTCCACGCGCGCATGCGCATCGGCCGAGGATGCGCCGCGCGGCGCGCGCTCGTCGACGTGTCGCGCCGCACCGCAGAGAACACGCAATTTTCGCTGGACCCCCGCCCCCCCGCGCCCCATAAACGCGCTCCTGTTTCTGGCGGTAGCACCGCGGGCACACGCAGCTGGTTCTTCGGCGCAGTGGAGGTGGGCTCGATGGACGACGAGCACGAGGCGGAGACCTGGACCATCCAGCGCAGCGCGGACCTCTATCAGGTGCGCGGCTGGGGCCATCCCTACTTCACGATCAACCAGGCGGGCCGCGTCGAGGTCGTTCCCGACCCCGAGCGTCCGAGCCTGACGATCGATCTCTACGAGCTCGTCAACGACCTCGACGCGCGCGGTCTCGAGCTGCCGCTCCTCCTGCGCTTCTCCGACGTGCTCCGTGATCGCATCAAGCGCATCAACGAGTGCTTCGCGAAGGCGATCGACGAGTACCAGTACAAGGGCGCGTACCGCGGCGTCTTCCCGGTCAAGGTCAACCAGCAGAAGCACTTCATCGACGAAGTGGTCGAGTTCGGCGCGCCGTGGCGCCTCGGGCTCGAGGCGGGCAGCAAGCCCGAGCTGCTGATCGCGCTGAGCGCCGAGCAGGAGGCCGGCGGCCTCGTCATCTGCAACGGCTACAAGGACCAGGCGTACATCGAGACCGCGCTGCTCGCGCAGCGGTTCGACAAGACGGTCATCGTGGTCCTCGAGCGCATCGAGGAGCTCGACTTCACGTTCCGCGCGTTCGCGAAGACGGGCATCCGTCCGACGATCGGCGTGCGCGCGAAGCTCGGCAGCCGCGGCATGGGCCGCTGGGCGGACTCGACCGGTGAGCGCGCGAAGTTCGGCCTCACCGCGTCGGAGATCGTCGAGGTCGTCGACCGCCTGCAGGAGAAGGGCATGCTCGACTGCCTGCAGCTCCTGCACTTCCACGCGGGCAGCCAGATCTCGAGCATCATCCCGATCAAGCAGGCGGTGCGCGAGGCGGCGAACATCTTCGCGGAGCTCGCGAAGATGGGCGCGAGCATGCGCTACCTCGACGTCGGTGGTGGTCTCGCCGTCGACTACGACGGCAGCAAGACCGACTTCCACGCGTCGAAGAACTACAACATCCAGGAGTACGCGTACGACGTCGTCGCGGCCGTGAAGGAGTCGTGCGAGAAGTACGATCTCACGCCGCCGACGATCGTGACCGAGTCGGGCCGCGCGATCGCCGCGCACCAGTCGGTGCTCGTGTACGAGGTCGTCGGTCGCAACGAGGTGCGCTTCGGCAAGCCGCAGGATCCGGGGCCGAAGGCGCACAAGATCCTGCAGCAGCTCTTCGAGACGTATCAGGGCATCGCGCCGAAGAACCTCCAGGAAGCGTTCCACGACGCGAGCCAGGCGAAGGAAGAGGCGGAGTCGCTCTTCAAGTTCGGCTACCTCGGTCTGCGCGAGCGCGCGCAGGCGGAGCGCCTCTTCTGGTCGTGCTGCGAGAAGATCTCGGACTACGCGAAGACGATGAAGCGCGTGCCCGAGGAGGTGCAGCAGCTCGATCAGGTCATGGCTGCGATGTACTACGGGAATTTCTCGGTCTTCCAGAGCATTCCCGACAGCTGGGCCATCGATCAGCTCTTCCCGATCATGCCGATCCACCGGCTGAACGAGGAGCCGACGATCAAGGCGACGATCGCCGACCTGACGTGCGACAGCGACGGCAAGGTCGATCACTTCATCGACGTCGAGGACGTGAAGCGCGTGCTCCCCGTGCACCGATGGCGCGAGGGCGAGCGCTACTTCATGGGCATCTTCCTGAACGGCGCGTACCAGGAGATCCTCGGCGACCTGCACAACCTGTTCGGCGACACGAACGCGGTGCACGTGCAGCTCGACGGCGAAGGCGGCTACGAGGTCTCGCACTTCGTGAAGGGCGACACGATCACGCAGGTGCTCGAGTACGTGGAGTACGAGCCCGGCGCGATGGTGGAGCGTGTGCGCCGCCAGGCGGAGCGCGCGCGTCGTCAGGGGCTCATCACCTTCGATCAGGTGAAGATGCTCATGAAGCACTACGAGGAATCGCTCGGCAGCTACACGTACCTGACGCAGGACGAGTAGCGCGCTCGACGGAGCGAGGAGGAACGCGGCGGCGTCGAGAGACGTCCGCCGCGTTTTCGTTTTCGGCGGTGCGGCGATCGGCCGCAGTGCGGAATGGGCGCGCTGGCGCCATGACGAACGACGCATGCATTCGCTCGGCAGGCTCGCGGTCGGTTGGCTCGTCGCGATGGTGATCGTGATCGCGGCGAGCAGCGCGAGGGCGCAGGGCTCGCGCGCGATGTTCGAGCGCTTCGTCGCGCCGTGCTGCTGGGTCGAGGGCCTCGCGACGCACGACTCGCCTCTCGCGCGCGAGCTGCGCGACGAGATCGATCGGCGCGTCCGTGCGGGCGAGCCCGCCGACGCGATCGAGCGCGATCTCGTCGCGCGTCATGGCGAGCGGATCTTGGCGGTTCCGGCGCCGCTCGAGACGACGTCCGGGGCGCTCTTCGCGGTGCTGGTCGGCTCGCTCCTCGTGCTCGTCGCGATCGGTGCGCGCTGGTCGCGACGAGGCGCGCAGGCCGAGCCCGTCACGCGCGTCGACGTCGACGATCCTGCGCTGGAGCAGCGCCTCCGCGAGGAGCTGGATCGCCACGACGCATGAGGATCAGTACATCTCCCAGCCGATGCTCAGCGTGACGACGCTGAGCACGCCGCGGTCGACGATCGTGCCGTGCCACGCGAGCGAGATCGCCATGGCGTTGCGCACGCCGACGAGCAGATCGTCCTGGATGATCGGCATGAACGTGAGGCGCGCGTCGACGCCGGCGTAGAGGCCCTCGTCCTGGACCCAGCACAGCCGGCGTCCGCACACGTCGGCGGTCGCCCAGTCGATCCCGACGCCGGCGCCGACCTGGAGCACGTCGACGATCGTGAGGTCCGCGCCGACGAGGTTGGACGTGAGGTTCGTCCAGCCCGTGCGCCCTGCGCCGACGTCGGCGCCCGCGCCGATGAGTCGGCCCTGCCAGTAGAGCGCGACCCAGTCGTTCCACTGCACGCCGAGGCGCGCGCCCACGTGCAGCGCGCCGCCGACCAGCGCGTCGGGGTCGATCGCGACGCCCGCGCCGGCTTCGAGCGCGAAGCGCAGACGCAGGAGGTCCTCGCCCTGCCCCAGCGTCGCCTGGGTCGCCGGGCCCTGGGCGGACTCGTACGACGGCGGGAGGGGCTCGGGCTCGGCGCGCGCGACCGCGGCGAACGCCCACGTGGTCAGCGCGGCGAGAGCCAGTGCTGGAGCTCGGTGCGTGATCATGTCGGGCGTCGACGCGCGCGGGACGAGTCGGCTTCAATCGTACCCGCGCGCGTCGTTCGCACGATCAGCCCTCGGTGGACTCCGTCGTCGCGCCCTGCTGCTGGAGGAACTGCGCGGGGTTCGCCTGGAAGCGCTCGGCGCAGTGCGGGCAGCAGAAGTAATAGGTGCGGCCCTCGTGCGTGACCGTCGGCGAGCTCTCGGTGACGACGAACTCCTCGCCGCTCACCGGGCACGTGCTGCGGTCGCCGATCTGCGCCTCGCCGATCGGAACGAGCGCGGTCTGCTCGGCGCCCGCGGTCGTCGTCTCGTCGTGGTGCGACGGCTCGGCCGACGCGGTCTCGGTGGAGGAGCTCGACCCGCCGCACGCAGCGAGCGCGATGACGGCGAGGAGCGCGAGGATGGTTCGCTTCATGGGCCGCGATGTTGGCGCGTGGATCTGCGCGCGCCGCCGAGTTTCCTCACGCGCGCTCATCGCGGGCGCGGGATGGACACCACGTCGCGCTGGCCCGGGTGCTCGCCCGCGGTCCACAGCCGATCGCTCGCGTCGAGGTAGAGATCCTCGGCGCCGCGGATCCAGTTCACGCTCGTGCTCGTGCGCCCTTCGCGCGCGATGTAGAGGCGACCGTCGGAGCCGTCCTGGCTCGAGCTCGAGAGGTACCAGACGTCGCCGGTGCGAAGCGCGCCCTGCACCCGCGTGCGACCCGCGATCGCGGCGGCGAGCGAGTACGCGGTGCCGCTGCCTTCGTCGTCGAGCAGCGCACGCGCGCGATCGAGCGGCCACGCGATCACGCGACCGTTCACGGTGTCGGCGTCGTACTCGCCGGTGATCAGCGCGGGCGTGCCGCCGACGTCGCCGCGCGCGACGAACGAGAAGCGCGCGCTGCACGTGCTCCCCGCGCGGACGTAGCGCGCGACGCGCGGCACCGCGTACGCGTATCCGTGCGCGTCGCTGCGCGTGCCCGAGATGCCGATGCGCTCGTTGTCGTCGGTGTTCGTCGGCGCGAACATCCGCGAGAGATCGTAGACGCGCAGCCCGCGCGACGTGTCCGCGACGTAGATGCGGTCGCCGATCCACGTGATGCCGCCGGCGTGCAGCGCGCCTCCACCGTCGTACTCGGCGGGCTCGAAATTCGCGCCGCTCGCGGTCATCACGGGATCGACGAGCAAGAGGTGTCGATACCGCGGGCGCGAGAGATCGCTGATGTCGACGAGGCTGAGCCGCGCGCCTTTCGTCGGTCGCGCGTCGGTCTTGTGGTACCAGCTCACGAGCAGCAGCGTGCGCCCCGTGAGGCCCGCGTCGTGGCTGCCGGTGATGCCCTGCGGGTACCAGTAGTCGACGTTCTCGTCGCCGGTCTCCCAGCGGAATCCGCGCGCGCCGAGGCCGCTGAGGCGCGACGACGTCGCGCTGCTGAGCCCTGCGCGACCTTGGCGGTTGAGGTTCCCGAGCACGTGCGCGAGATCGCGACGGCGCGCCGCGCCGAGCCGCGTGAGGAGCGCGTCGGCGAGCGCTTCGCCTTCCGCGAGCGGACGCTCGAGGCGCAGGCCGAAGCCGCACTCGTCGAGCGCGACGAGGCGGCCCGCGGTCGTCGTACCGCTCACGCCCGCGCAGTCCACCGCGGGACAGATCGGCGGCGGCGGCCCCGCGTCGGGCTCGGGCATCGAGGCGTCTTCCTCCGTCGCGCCCGAGTCGCTCTCGACCGCGCCGGCGTCCTCGTCGATCGTCTGCGCGTCGACGTCGTCCGCGACCCACGCATCGCGCGTCGTGGTCGCGCCTGCATCGTCGGTGCTCGCGTCGGGATCGTCCGCGCATCCTGCGAGTGCGATCACGAGGCAGCACCACTGCGCGATCACGGCACGCCGAGCGTTCAGCGCACGAGCACCTCGAACCGCGAAAATCCCCGGAATTCCCAAGAGCATGCGGGCCAGAGCGCAACCCGCGTGCCGCGCTACATCGTGCCGAGCCAGCTCGCGAGCTCGGGACCGATCACGCGGGGCGCGTTCCGCAGCTCGTCGAGCGTGCCCGCGCCGCAGAGCAACATCGCGGTGCGCAGCTCGGCCTCGACACGATCGAGGAACGCCTCGGCGCCCGCGCGACCACCCGCCTGCAGCGCCTGCAGCACCGGCCGCGCGATGCCCGCGGCGCGCGCCCCGAGCGCGATCGCGCGTGCGACGTCGAGCCCGCTCTTGATCCCGCCGGTCGCGATCGGCGCGAGCCCCGAGCGCGCCACCCACGCGACGCTCACCGCCGTCGGGATCCCCCAGTCCCAGAAGCTCTCGCCGAGCGCCTTCGCCGCGCCCTGCGCGCGCAGCGTCTCGACCGCGACCCACGACGTCCCGCCCGCGCCGCTCACGTCGACCGTCTTCACGCCGACGTCGCGCAGCTTCGTCGCAACGCGCGCGCTCACGCCGCAGCCGGTCTCCTTCGCGACGACGGGGATCTTCAGCTCACCTGCGAGCCTCGCGAACGTCTCGAGCCCTCCGCGGAAATCGCGATCGCCACCTGGCTGCACGACCTCCTGCGCGGGGTTCATGTGCACGCAGAGCGCGTCCGCGCCGACGTCCTCGATCAACCGCACGATGTCGGCCGTCGCGAGGTCGCGCGCCTGCACCACGCCGAGGTTGCCCAGCAGCAGCGCGTTCGGCGCGACGTCGCGCACCCGGTACGTCGGCGCCATGCTCGGATCGCGCATCATCGCGCGCTGCGATCCGAGGCCGATCGCGTAGCCGCGCGACTCGGCGATCGCGGCGAGCTCGCGGTTGATCGATCCCGCGCGCTCGGTGCCGCCGGTCATCGACGCGATCACGATCGGCGCGCGCAGCGTCTTGCCGAGCAGCTCGGTCGCGAGATCGATCTCCTCGAGCGCGAGCTCGGGGAGCGACTCGTGGATCAGCGTGACCTGCTCGAGCAGCGTCGTGCGCTCTCGGAACGCGACCGCATCGCTCGATGCGAGCGCGATGTGCTCGTCCTTCCTGCGACTGATCTCGGAGCTCATGCGGCCCGCAGCGTAACCCGCGCGATCGGCCCGCGCGGATTGTTTGCAGAACCCATCATTTCTCGCGCGAGCAGGCACACGCTCGATCCTGCTCCCACGCTTGACGGACCTCGCGCACGAGCCCACGCTCGCGCGCCATGCCGCAAGAGGCCAACGGAGCATCGTCCAGCGCGTTCATGGACGAAGTCCGGCGAGAGGTGGACGCGCGCCTCGCGCGCTTCTTCGACGACGAGCGACGAGCGGCCAGCGGGCTGGCGTCGGAGGCGCTGGAGCTGGTCGAGGCGATCGCGGCGCTCACGATGCGCGGCGGAAAGCGCCTGCGCCCCGCGGTGCTGGTCGCGGCGTTCCGCGCGGTCGAGCCCGAGCGTGACTGGCGCCTCACCGTCGACGCGGGCGCGGCGCTCGAGGTGCTGCAGAGCTATCTGCTGATCCACGACGACTGGATGGACGGCGACGATCAGCGTCGCGGCGGCCCTTCGGTGCACGCGGCGCTCGGCGCGAAGCTCGGCGACGCGCACCTCGGCGCGAGCCTCGCGATCCTCGCGGGCGATCTCGGCTCGGCATACGCGCAGCGCCTCTTCCTCGGCTCGGTGCCGCACGCGGCGCGACCGGTCGAGCTGCACGACGCGTTCGTGCGCATGCAGGTCGAGGTCGTGATGGGCCAGAGCCTCGACCTGCTCGCGAGCACCGACGTCTCGCGCATGCAGCAGCTCAAGACGGGCAGCTACACGGTCGCCGGCCCGCTGCGCATGGGCGCGCTGATCGGCGGCGCGAGCGACGCGCAGCTCGAGGCGCTCGAGGCGTTCGGCACGCCGCTCGGCGAGGCGTTCCAGGTGCGCGACGATCTGCTCGGCACGTTCGGCGATCCGCGCCAGACCGGGAAGCCGTCGGGCAACGATCTGCGCGCGGGCAAGCGCACCGCGCTGGTGCTCGAGTGCGAGCGGCTGGTGCCCGCGAGCGAGCGTGGCGCGCTCACGCGCGTGCTCGGCAAGAAGGACGCGACCGACGCGGACGTCGCGGCGGCGACCGAGCTGTTCGTGAAGAGCGGCGCGCGCAAGAACGTGGAGCAGCGGCTCGCGCGTCTGCTCGATCAGGCGTGCTCGGCGCTCGAGGGCGGCACGCTGCTCGATCCCGGTCGCACGATGCTGCGCGACCTCGCGGGCATGCTCGCGATCCGCGATCGATGAGCGCGATGGGCGTCGGCGAGGCGCACGGCAAGGTCATCCTGCTGGGCGAGCACTCGGTCGTGTACGGGCGTCCCGCGCTCGCCGCGGGTCTTCCGCGCGGTGCGAGCGCTCGGGCGTGGGACGCGGAGGGCGAGAGCTCGCTCCACGTGACGCCGTGGGACGTGACCGTCACCCCGAGCGACGAGCGCTCGCTCGGGAAGGCGTTCGGCGTGATGCTCGAAGCGGCGCGCGTGGAGCGCCCGGTGCGCATCGAGGCGCGCGTCGATCTGCCCGGCGGATCGGGGCTGGGATCGAGCGCGGCGCTCGGGGTCGCGGTGCTGCGCGCGATCGATGCGCTGCGCGGCGTCGAGCGCGACGATGCATCGGCCCTCGAGGTCTCGCTGGCGTGGGAGCGCGTGTTCCACGGCAACCCGAGCGGCGTCGACAACGCGATGTCGATCGCGGGCGGGCTCGCGTGGTACGTGCGCGGAGAGCCGATCGAGCGCGTGCGCACGCGCCGCGCGATCCCGCTGGTGATCGGCGACTCGGGCGAGGCGTGCTCGACGAAGATCACCGTCGGCGAGGTCGCGCGCCAGCACGAGAAGAACCGCGAGCGCATGGAGAAGCAGTTCGACGCGATCGCGGCGATCGTGCGCAACGGGCGGCTCGCGGCGGAGCAGGGCGATCTGAAGGCGCTCGGTCAGCTCTTCGACATGAACCAGTCGCTGCTCGCGGGGATGTTGATCTCGACGGCGACGCTCGAGGAGATGATCGGCGTGGCGCGCGCATCGGGCGCGTACGGCGCGAAGCTCACCGGCGGCGGCGGCGGCGGCTGCATGATCGCGGTGACCGAGGATCGCGCGGGCGCGGAGAAGGTGCGCGCGGCGATCGAAGAGCAGTGCGGCAAGCGCGCGTTCGTCGCGCTCCTCGGCGGAGAAGCAGCGGGAGATCAGGAGCGATGAGCGCACCGGGCAAGGCGGACGCGATCGCGCGCGCGAACATCGCGCTCGCGAAGTACTGGGGCAAGAGCGACGACCGGCTGAACCTGCCCGCGGTGCCGAGCCTGTCGATCACGCTCGATCCGATGCGGACCGAGACGCGCGTCGAGCTCGACGAGCGGCTGGACGCGGACGTGTTCGAGCTCGACGGGAAGGTCGCGCTGCCGAAGGAGACGGCGCGCGTCACGGCGATGCTCGATCGGGTGCGCGCGGAGAGCGGCATCGCGGCGAAGGCGCGGGTGACGAGCCGCAATCATTTCCCGACGGCGTCGGGGCTCGCATCGAGCGCGTCGGGGTTCGCGGCGCTCGCGGCGGCGGCGCGCGCGGCGTATGGCCTGACGCGCGACGACGCGAAGGCGAGCGCGATGGCGCGTCGTGCGAGCGCGAGCGCGGCGCGATCGATCTACGGCGGGTTCGTCGAGCTGCCCGCGGGTGAGCCGGGGGACGACGCGCTCGCGGCGATCCCGCGCCACGACGCGTCGCACTGGGATCTGCGCGTGGTCGTCGGGGTGATCACCGAGGGTCGCAAGGACGTCGGGTCGCGCGAGGGCATGGGGCACTCGCGCGAGACGTCGCCGTACTGGCGCGCGTGGGTCGAGAGCGCGCCGGCGATGTGCGGCGTGATCCGCGAGGCGATCGCGGCGCGCGACTACGAGCGGCTCGGGCCGGTGGTCGAGCAGAGCTTCACGACGATGCACGCGCTCGCGTTCACGAGCTCGCCGTCGACGATGTACTTCCAGCCGGCGAGCATCGCGGCGCTGCAGACGGTGAAGCAGCTGCGCGATCGCGGGGTGCCGGTGTGGCCGACGATGGACGCGGGGCCGCACGTGAAGGCGGTGTGCCCGGGCGAGGCGGCGGCGCAGGTCGAGCAGGCGCTGGCGGCGACGCCGGGGGTGCTGCGCGTGCTGCACGCGCGGCCGGGGGCGGGAGTCGAGGTCGGCTGACCGGACTGGGGGTGCTGGGCCCCGGAGCGTCCTCGGATGGGAGCGCTCGGGCTCAACCTGGGTTGGTTTTTGACCTCGTTCTTGGACGAAAAACTCAACGTCGGTCGGTTTTTCGTCCTTGTTCGCGGGTATGAGAGCTCAACCACGGTCGGTTCACGTCCACCGACGGTGTCATCAGGTGCTCCGGATGAGCTCAACGTCGGTCGGTCTCGCCGACCTCGTCGTTCCGCTAGGTCACTCGATCTGCGCTGCTGACGGACACCTCTACCTCCGGGCGGTCGGGGGTCTTTACACGGGCGCTAGGATTGCGCGCGCCCGCCGACGGGCTGGGGGCAGAGGGGTTTTCCCCGACGCGGAGCGGGCACGCGCCGTGGCAATTTTTCCCCTTTAGGGAGGGTCTGCGTGGTGCGCGTCTCTGCGCCGGGAAAGGTCATGATCTCGGGCGAGTACGTCGTCCTCGAGGGCGCGCCTGCGCTCGTCGCGGCGGCGCCTGCCCGCGCCCGGGTGACGCTCGCGGCCCGCCCGACCCGCACGAGCGACGGCTCACCGCCGGATCCCGGCCGCTCGCCCGACGCACAGCCGCTCCCGCCGGAAGCTCTGCTAGCTCGCACGTGCGCCGAGTCCGTCTTCGGCCCGCTCACCCGCGACATGGACCTCGCCATCGACACGACCGCGCTCCGGGAGGGAAGCCGCAAGCTCGGCCTCGGCTCCTCCGCCGCGGCCGCCGCGGGCACCGTCGCAGCGGTCGCGGCAGCGAATGGTCTCGACGTCTCCGATCCCTCCGTCCGCGCACGCCTCCTCCCGATCGCGCTCGACGGCCACCGCGCGGTCGCGCCCGAGGGCAGCGGCGCCGACGTCGCCGCCTCCACGCTCGGCGGGTTCGTGCGCGTGCGCCGCGAAGGCGAGCATCTCGACGCCGCGCGCATCGACTGGCCCGCGTCGCTCCACCTCGCGCTCGTCTGGACCGGCACCCCCGCGCGCACCAGCGACCTCGTCGCGAAGGTGAAGTCCCTCGCGTCGCGCGATGCCACCGCGTACCAGCGCGCGATCACACCGCTCCGCGAAGCGGCAGCCACGTTGCTCGCCGCGATCGAGCGAGGCGACGCGCGCAGCGCGATCGACGCCGCCGCCGCGCATCACGACGCGATGCAGCTCCTCGGCGAGACCGCCGGTGCCCCGATCGTCACGCCCGAGCTCACCAAGGCCGCGACGATCGCGCGCTCGATCGGCGGCTCCGCGAAGCCTTCGGGCGCCGGCGGTGGCGACGTCGCCATCGCGTTCCTTCCTTCCGAGTCCGCGATCGCCGAGCTCGGCGACGCGTGTCGAATCGCCGGCTTGACCCTACTCCCCCTCCGGCTCGGCGACGACGGTGTGCACGTCGACGAGCCTTTGTCCTCTTGAGCGATCGGAGCACTCGATGGTCACCTCGCGCTTGCCCGGCTTCTACAAGCTCACGCTGATCGAGCGTCGCCGCCTCGCCGAGGCATCGCTCGGGCTGCCGCCCGGCGCGCTCGATCGCGCGCTCGAGCAGGGTGGCCTCGATCCCGAGACCGCCGACAAGACCATCGAGAACGTGATCGGCACCTACGCGATGCCGCTCGCGCTCACGCTCAACGTGCAGATCAACGGGCGCGACTACCTCGCGCCGATGGTCGTCGAGGAGCCCAGCGTCGTCGCCGCGGCGTCGAACGCGTCCAAGATGATCCGCGCCGGCGGCGGCTTCGAGGCCGAGGCCGACGCGCCGATCATGATCTCGCAGATCCAGCTCGACGAAGTGCCCGACGTCGCGAGCGCGCGCGAGGCGCTGCTCGAGGAGACGACGAAGCGCGAGCTGCTCGCGCTCGCCGACGCGGCCGTGCCGAACCTCGTGGCGCGCGGCGGTGGCGCGCGCGATCTCGAAGTGCGCGATCTCGGCGACGGCTGGATGGTCGTCCACGTGCTCGTCGACTGCCGCGACGCGATGGGCGCGAACCTCGTGAACACCGTCGCCGAGTCGCTCGCGCCGCGCGTCGCCGACATCGCCGGCGGGCGCATCGGGCTGCGCATCCTGTCGAACCTCACCGATCGCCGCATGGTGCGCGTGAAGTGCCGCGTACCCGCGAGCGCGCTCGAGGGCGAGGGCTTCACCGGCGAGGAAGTGCGCGACGGGATCGTGCGCGCGAGCGAGTTCGCGTCGCGCGATCCGTACCGCGCCGCGACGCACAACAAGGGCATCATGAACGGGATCGATCCCGTCGTGATCGCGACCGGCAACGACTGGCGCGCCGTGGAAGCGGGCGCGCACGCGTGGGCCGCGAAGGACGGCAAGTACGGCCCGCTCTGCACGTGGCGCGTGGGCGAGGACGGCGCGCTCGAGGGCCAGATGGAGCTGCCGCTCGCGCTCGGCATCGTCGGCGGGACGCTGCGCGTGCACCAGGCCGCGCGCTTCTCGCTCGGCGTCGCGGGCGTGGACTCGGCGCAGGAGCTCGCGATGGTCGCGGCGTGCGTCGGCGTGTCGTCGAACCTCTCGGCCCTCCGCGCGCTCGCGACGGTCGGCATCCAGCGCGGGCACATGGCGCTGCACGCGCGCAGCGTGGCGATCGCAGCGGGCGCGCGCGGTGATCTCGTCGAGATCGTCGCGGCGGAGATCCACGAGGCGGGCACGGTCACGGTCGAGGCGGCGCGCGCTGCGCTCAAGCGCCTCGCGCCGGACGCGGAGCTCCAGGCCGCCGAGTGACTGCGTGCGCGTGGACGACGCGCACGGTGAGATTCACCGCGAAGAACGTGGCGCGCGCGAAGCAGCGCGCATCGGGGCAGCGCTGATCGCCACGATCGCGCTGCCCGTGTCGTTGGCGGCGGCGGGACAGCCGATCAGCACACGCGGGCTCGCGTGGATCGTGTGCGCGGCAGCGGCGATCTGCGCGCTCGCGATCGGGACGCGCATCACACGGCGGGTCGCAGGCGCGATCGTGCTGGTGTGGCTCGGCGTGATCGTCGCGACGCTCGCGTGGCCGGCGCGCGAGGGCGCGTACCTCGGGGCGATCGTGCTGCCGTCGGGCGAGCGCGCGTCGTCGCTCGGACGTGTCTTCGCAGAGCGAGACGTGAGCCTCGTCGGCGTGCGGCTCATGCGGGTGACGCGCGGCGTGAGCGCGCGAGAGCTCGACGGGTTCGACGTCGCGTCGGTCTACGAGGAGCTCGAGGCGAGCGATGGTGCGGTGACGAGCACGCCATTCCTCTCGACGGTGCTCGGCGAGCAGCGTGCGTCGCGCTTCGACGCGTTCGTGCACGAGGTGCCCGCGAGCACGCGCTGGGTCGTGTTCCTCCACGGCTACGGCGGGAGCTTCGCGTCGTACTGTTGGATCGTCGCACGCGCGGCCGAACGTGCCGGATGGAGCACGGTGTGCCCGGCGACGTCGTTCTCGACGCACTGGGAGAGCGGGCACGGTCCCGCGATCGCGCGTCGCACGCTCGACTTCGCGAGAGCGCGCGGCGCCACCACCATCGTGCTCGCAGGCCTCTCGAACGGCGGCGTCGGCGCAACGCGTCTGGCGCGTGAGCTCGAGATCGACGGGCTCGTGGCGATCTCCGGGCTCGACGATCATGCGATGCCGATCGCGAAGCCGACGCTGGTGTGGCACGGCACCCGCGACGAGCGGTTCCCGATCGAGCTCGCGCGCGCGTGGGCCGGCCGTGCGGGCGCGCGGATGATCGAAGTGGACGGCGACCACTTCGCGCTCGTCGAGCAGCGGGAGGATTTCTCTCGAGCGCTCGAGACGTTCTTGCGCGAGCTCGCGCCCTGAGCCGGAATGCTCGCGATGCGCACCCTCGGGATCACGATGCTCCTGCTCACGTGGGCCGTGCGCGCCCGCGCGCAGGACGACGTGCGCGTCCCGATCGGCGCCGAAACGCGCGAGTGGCCATCGATCGCCGACGAGCCAGCAGACCTCGACGAGACCTGTCGTCGCGCCGCGACCACCTCGTGGGCGCGGCTCGGCGCCGCCGAGGTGCGCTGCGTCGTCGAGCCCACGAGCGATCGCGTGCTCGCGCTCCTCGTCGCGCGGAAGCGAGCGCGACGCTGCGCGCGGACGGCACCGCTGCGGCTGCGGCGGCGCAGCGGCACCTGGTCCGCGCTCTACGAGAGCGAGCGCCCCGAGTCGTTCCCGCCCGACGAGACCGAGCGCGACGTCGTGCTCTCGTTCGCGTCGGAGTGATCTCCGTCGAGATCGGCGCGGATCGGCTCGGTGAGCTCGGCGATGACGACCGCGAGCTCGCTCGGCTCGACCGGCTTCGCGACGTGACGATCGAAGCCTTCGCTCAGCGCCTTGGTGCGATCCTCGATCGCGGCGTACGCGGTCAGCGCGATCGCGGGCACGCGCATGCCGAGCTCCTGCTCGATCGCGCGCACCTTGCGGATGAGCGAGTAGCCGTCCTCGCCGGGCATGCCGATGTCCGACACCAGCACGTGCGGGCGCGCGTCGCGCACCACGCGCAGCGCCTCGTCCGCCGACGCGGCGATCGTCACCGACGCCTCGAGCTCGTGGAACGCGCTCACGAGGAGCTCGCGTGCGTCCATCTCGTCGTCGACGACGAGCACGCGGACGCCGCGCAGCCGCGGTCCCTCGCGCAGCGTCGGTGCGAGCGACGGGCGCGCGACCGCGACCACCTGCGGCCGCGTCCCTGCTCTGACGGATGCGGGCAGGCGCACCGTGAACGTCGCGCCGCGCCCTTCTCCATCGCTGTCGGCGACGATGCTCCCGCCGTGCAGCTCGACGATGTGACGCACGATCGTGAGCCCGAGCCCGAGCCCTCCGTGCGCGCGCGCCTTGCCCGCGTCGGCCTGACGGAACCGATCGAAGACGTGCGGGAGGAACTCGCGCGGAATGCCCGCGCCGGTGTCGCGCACGACGATCTCGACCTCGCCGGGGAGCGCGCGCAGCCGCACGTCGACGCGTCCTTGTGTCGGCGTGAACTTCACGGCGTTCGTCAGCAGGTTCCACACGACCTGCTGCAGTCGGTCCGCGTCGCCGAGGACCTCGCCGATCTCGCTCGGCACCTCGGCTGCGATGCGCACGCCGCGGGCCTCGGCCTGCGGGCGGATCGCCTCGACGGCCATCTCCACGACGCTCGCGGGGTCGATCGGCGCGGGGCTGAGGCGCAGCTTCCCGCTCACGATGCGGCTCACGTCGAGCAGATCCTCGATGAGCTGCGTCTGCACGCGCGCGTTGCGCTCGATGATCTCGATGGCGCGGCGCTGCTTCTCGGGGCCGATCGTGCCTTCGCGCAGCATCCGCGCCCAGCCGAGGATCGCGTTGAGCGGCGTGCGCAGCTCGTGCGAGACGGTCGCGAGGAACTCGTCCTTGCCGCGGTTCGCATCCTCCGCGCGCTTCCGATCCGACTGGGCCTGCGCGTAGAGCCGCGCGTTGTCGATCGCGACCGCGATGCGCAGCGCGAGCTCCATCGCGAGCGCCACGTCGCGCTCCACGAACCCGCGCCGCTCGTCCGCGGTCGCGAGCACCAGCGTGCCGAGGCGCGACGCGCGCAGCGAGATCGGCACCACGATCGCGAGGTGCAGCCCGAGCTGCTCGCGCAATCCCGCGGACGTGTCGGCGCCCGCGACCACGCGCGCCTCGCCGGTGCGCATCACCTCCGCGGCGCCGAGCGGGTCGTCCTGCCAGCCGTCGCGTGACGAGAGCAGCTGCTCGCGCGCCGGGTCCCGGTGCGCCCACGCGACGCGCTGCGTCTCGTGCTGTTCGTCGGCGACGTCCTCGCGGACGAGATCGATCACCGCCCAGTCGGCGAGCTGCGGGACGAGCAGGCGCAGCGCGCGCACGAGCGTCGGCGCGAGATCGAGCGACGACGCGAGCACCTCGCTCGCGTCGGCGAGCAGGCGGTTCTCCGCCGCGACGCGCTCCGCTTCGCGACGCGCGCGCCGTTCGGCCTCGTGCAGCGCGTCGCGCTCGCGCTCCACGGCGCGCCGGAGCAGCAGGTTCTCGCGCTCTCGCAGCGCGCGACGCACCGCTGGGCCGAGCCGCTC
Source organism: Sandaracinus amylolyticus (assembly GCF_000737325.1). Taxonomy (NCBI): domain Bacteria; kingdom Pseudomonadati; phylum Myxococcota; order Polyangiales; family Sandaracinaceae; genus Sandaracinus; species Sandaracinus amylolyticus. Next base: position 1,002,496 of record NZ_CP011125.1, on the reverse strand, counting down.
GAGCCGGTGCTTCAGCACGTAGTCGGTCGCGCCGCGCTTGAGCGACTCGATCGCGATCTCCTCGCCGATCGCCCCCGACACGAAGACGAACGGGACGTCGGGCGCGCTCTCTCGCGCGCGATCGAGCGCGGCGCGTCCGTCGTACGCGGGCAGCTCGTAGTCGGAGAGCACGAGATCGAACCCGCCGCCCGCGAGCTCGCGCTCGAACGCGTCGCGATCGCCGACGCGCACGATGCGCGCTTCGAGGCCGTCGCTCGCGAGGTGCTCGTGCACGAGCTCGGCGTCGCGAGGATCATCCTCGAGGTGGAGGATGCGCATCGAGCGTCCGCGATCTCTCGGCATGATCTCCTTGCGCCTCAGGCGCCCCGCGGCGGAGGCTGGTTGAGCACCGCCCAGAAGAGCCCGAGCTCGCGGATCGCGTCGCTGAACTCGTGGAAGTCGACGGGCTTCACGACGTACGCGTTCACCCCGAGGCCGTAGCTGCGCACGATGTCGCGCTCCTCGCGCGACGACGTGAGCATCACGACGGGGATCACGCGCAGCTGCGGATCGTTGCGCATGTGGGCGAGCACCTCGAGCCCGTCGAGCTTGGGTAGCTTGAGGTCGAGCAGGACCACGATGGGATCGCCCTCGCGCCGCGAGGCGTGCGGGCCGCGCCGGTGCAGATAGTCGAGCGCCTGCGCGCCGTCGCGCACGACGTCGACGCCGTTCGCGATGCGGCTCTGCTCGAGCGCCGTGAGCGTGAGCTCGACGTCGTTCTCGCTGTCCTCGACGAGCAGGATCTTCTTCGCGCCGAGCGTCATCGACGGCTCCCGGTGGTGGGCGCGTCGGGCGGGGACGCCGACGGCAGGGTCAGGTGGAACGTCGCGCCGCGTCCCGGCGCTCCTTCGGCCCAGGTGCGCCCGCCGTGGCGCTCGACGATGCGCCGCACCGTCGCGAGCCCGATGCCGGTGCCCTCGTACTCCTCCACGCCGTGCAGCCGCTGGAACACGCCGAAGAGCTTGTGCGCGTAGTCCATGTCGAACCCGACTCCGTCGTCGCGCACGAAGAGCTCGACCGCGCCGCCGCTCTCGCGCGCGCCGATCTCGATGTGCGCGGGATCGCGCGTGCGCGTGTACTTCACCGCGTTCGAGATCAGGTTCGTCAATACCACGCGCAGCATCGTCGCGTCGGCGCGCACCTCGGGCAGCGCGTCGATCGACCACTGGATGCGCCGCCCTTCGTAGTCCGGCGCGAGATCGTCGACGACGGCGCGCACCACCGGCCCGAGCGCGACGACCTCGCGCGCGAGCTCGGTGCGGCCCATGCGCGAGAACGAGAGCAGCCCGTCGATCAGCGTGCCCATCTGCTTGCTCGCGTCCCCGATCGTGCGCAGCCAGCGCTGCCCCTTGTCGTCGAGGCGATCGCCGGCGTGCGCGCGGAGCAGATCGGCGAAGCCGCTGATGTGGCGGATCGGCGCCCGCAGATCGTGCGAGACGGTGTACGAGAACGCCTCGAGCTCGCGGTTCGCCTCGGCGAGCGCGGCCGTACGCTGATCGACGCGCGCCTCGAGATCGGCGTTGAGGCCCTGCAGCGCCGCGAGCGCGGCGTCGCGCTGCTCGAGCGCGGCGCGCGCCGACTCGTAGAGCCGCGCGTTCTCCACCGCGACCGCGGCGCGGCGCCCGAGCTCCTCGACGAGCGCCACCGCGCGCGCGTCGTACACGCGACCGGACTCCGCGCTCACCATCGTGAGCGCACCGACGGCGCGCCCGTGCGCGCTCAGCGGCACGATGATCGCGGAGCGAAGGCCGAGCTCGCGCAGGATGCGGAGCAGCTCGGGATCCGGCACCAGCGCGGCGAGCAGATCGTCGGAGATCTCGGCGTGGACCTCGCTCGTGCTGCTCCGGATGACCTGCGGCACGCCGTGCACCGCGCTCGGATCGTGCGGGACGCGGCGATGCAGCTCGTGCGCGAGCTCGAGCTTCGCGGCGTCGACGTGCGCGACCGCGAGACGGCGGATCGTGCCGTCCTCCTCGAGCAGATCGACCGCGCACCAGTCGGCGAAGCGCGGGACCGCGAGGCGCACCACGTGCGAGAGCGTCGCGTCGACGTCGATCGACGACGCGAGCAGCGCGCTCGCCTCGGCGAGGAAGCGCCGATCGTCCTCCTCGCGCTTCTTCGCCGTCACGTCGCGCGCGACCGCCACGAGCTCCACCACGCGCCCGCTCTGGTCGACGATCGGGCTCTTCACGACGTGGAAGTAGCGCAGCGATCCGTCGCGCCCGACGTTCGCCTCCTGCAGTTCCTCGACGACCGCGCCCTCCTCGAAGACGCGCCGATCGTCGGGCACGGACCTGCCCGCGCCGGCGAGGTCGTGCTGGTAGTGCTCGCGCGTCGCCTGGTTCGCGTAGGTGAGCGCCGAGCCGGGGCCCTGCGCGAACACCATGTCGCGCACCGAGTCGAGGATCTGCCGGTAGCGATGCTCGCTCTGCGCGAGCGCTTCCTGCGCGCGCACGACGTCGGTCACGTCGCCGAACGATCCCGCCATGCGGATCGGCTCGCCGTTCGCGTCCCACTCCGCCTGGCCGCGCGTCGTGCACACGCGGTACTCGCCGTCCGCGTGACGCAGCCGGAAGCGGGGCACGTGGTACGCCGCGCGCCGCGCGAGGTGCTCCTCGAGCGCGCGCTTCACCATCGCGCGATCGTCGGGGTGCACGCGCTCGAACCACGACTGGAAGTCGCCGCGCCACTCGTCGCGGCGGATCCCCATGATGTCGAAGAGCCGATCGTTCCACTCGACGGCGTCGTCGCGCAGATCCCAGAACCACATGCCGTCGGTCGAGGCCTCGGCGACGAGCCGGTGCTTCGCCTCGTCGCGGCGCAGCCGCTCGAAGAGACGCGCGTTCTCGATCGCGAACGACGCGTGGCCGGCGATCGCGACGCACAGACGCTCGTCGCGCTCGGTGAAGCGCCCCGGCTCCGCGTGCCCGAAGAAGAGCCCGCCGAGCACGCTCGCGTCGCTGCGCGCGATCACCGGCACCGCGAGGTAGCTGACGACCGGCAGGTGTCCTTCGGGCATTCCGTGATGCGGTGGGTTCCGCCCGAAGCGCCCGCTCTTCCGCACGTCGTCGTAGCGGACCGGGCCCACACCATCGAACGTGGGTGCGAAGATCTCGGTCTTGCGAGGCATCGGGAATCGCGCGAACGCTTCGCGCGGCACGCCCGAGAGCGCGTAGAGCATGTAGCTCTCTCCGCGACGATCCTCGACGTTGTAGAAGAACGCGCCGAACTGCGCGCCGACGGCCGCCGTGGCTTCGTCGGTCACGCGCTGCACGACGCGCGTGACGTCCGGCTCGCGCGCCAGCTCCGCACCGATGCGCAGGAGCACGTCGGCGTCGCTCGCGCCGAGCGACGTGGGAGGGGGCACGTCTTCGGGGTGGGCTCGCGGGGCGACATCCATCGGAACCAGGTCGTCATGAGCACCGTCCGGGAACCTGACAACGCACACTGCGCGACCGCGCAGGTGCGAGCGACGCGCACGTGCTCGACGTCGACTTCGCGCGGGCGCTACGCTCGCCGCCAGTGAGCGTGAAGGGGGCGAGGCGCGCGGTGGGGCGCGTCGAGGACGCGTCGGATCTCGCCGAGACGTCGTCGTCCGACGGCGGTCGCGCGCTGCTGCAGTCGCGGCTCGCGCTCTTCGGGCGCGTCATGGTGCTGCTGACGCTGCTCGGCTACGCGATGACGAACCTCGTCACGCTCGCGAGCGGGCACGGCGGCGTCGAGGAGCTCGTGTCGGGGTCGAGCCTCGCAATGCTCGGCGCGATCGTCGCGCTGCTCGTGGTGTGGCTCGTCGCGCGCGGCGGTCCGCTCCCGCCGGGCGCGCTGCGCGCGCTCGACCTGCTCGGCATGGTGGTGCCCGCGACGCTGCTCGACGTGATGGCGCTGCAGCTCTCGCTCGACCTACGGCCCGACCTGCACAGCCGTCACCTCGTGATGCTGCTCGTCACGACGAACATGGCGATCGCGCGCGCGGTGCTGGTGCCGAGCCGGCCCGGATGGACCGCGACGGTCGGGTGCGCGGCCGCGCTCCCCGCGATCGTGCTCGCCGCCGCGGCGGACGGTCCGGGCGAGCCGCAGATGCGCGCGGCGTACGCGTTCACGTGGCTCTTGATCGCGGTGATGACGTCGACGTTCGCGTCGCGCGTGATCTACGGGCTGCGACGCCGCGTGCGCGAGGCGACGCGGCTCGGCCGCTACACGCTCGTCGAGACGCTCGGCGCGGGCGGGATGGGCGTGGTGTACCGCGCCGAGCACGCGATGCTGCGGCGGCCCACCGCGGTGAAGCTGCTCGATCTCGCCGAGGTCGGGGAGCGCGGCCTCGCGCGCTTCGAGCGCGAGGTGCAGCTGACCGCGCAGCTCACGCACCCGAACACGATCGCGATCTACGACTACGGCCGCACGCCCGACGGCGTCTTCTACTACGCGATGGAGCTCGTCGACGGGCTCGACCTCGAGGCGCTGGTGCGCGCGCACGGACCGCAGCCCGCGGCGCGCGTCGCGCACCTCTTGCGTCAGGCGTGTGGCTCGCTCGCGGAGGCGCACGAGGCCGGGCTCGTCCATCGCGACATCAAGCCGAGCAACATGGTCGTGTCGCGGCGCGCCGGTCAGGGCGACGTGCTCAAGGTGCTCGACTTCGGGCTGGTGAAGGACGTACGCGGCGAGTCGGGCGACGAGCGCGTGTCGACCCACGGGATGATCGTGGGCACGCCGCTCTACCTGTCGCCCGAGGCGATCAGCGCGCCCGAGAACGTCGGGCCCGCGAGCGATCTCTACGCGCTCGGCGCGGTCGCGTACTGGCTGCTCACGGGCTCGCCGGTGTTCGCGGGGACGAGCGTCGTGGAGCTCTGCGCGTCGCATCTCTCGGAGCGTCCGGTCGCACCGAGCGCGCGCGGCGTGATCGTTCCGCCGCGGCTCGAGGCGCTGGTGATGGCGTGCCTCGCGAAGTCGCCGAGCGACCGCCCGGCGAGCGCAGCCACGCTGGCGAGCGCGATCGCGGCGAGCGACTCGGGCGCGTGGACGCAGCACGACGCGGACGCGTGGTGGAGCGTCCGCGAGCGCGCCGAGCCGATCGTCGCGGACGACGCGCTCGCTGCGACGATCGCGAGCGACGGCGCGCCGAAGGCGAGCTCGTGACGGTCGGAGGTTGCGCGCTCACCCTCGCTGCGGTGAGCGATCGCACTCTGCGGTGCGCCGTGTCGTTGCCTCGACTGCCGCGGACGCCGTGGCCACGGAGCTCTGCCCGACGCTCGCGACGCCGAACGCGGAGAACGCCGACGTCTATCCGCTCGGCCAGGTGATGCAGGGCGTCGAAGAGGGCGTCCGGCTCGCGGTCGCGCCGTTCGGCCGGTAGTGGTCGTGCGACGACAACGCGGCGAACAGCACCTGCACCCCGCGCTGAGCTGAACGCGTTCCACGAGCGCGCTGCGTCTCCTCGCCGACTCTCCGGCGAGCGAGGCGCAGCGCGCTCTGCGTTTCAGCGCTCGAGCTCGCCCTGCGTGGTCAGCTCGGCGAGCAACCGGCGCTCGCCGCGATCGTTGGACCACGAACGATCGACGACGATCGTGCCCACGGTGCGGCGCGCGAGATCGCCCTCGCAGCACGCGTACACCGCGCGGTCGGCCGGATCGAATCGCACGTCGGGCATCGTGTTCACGAACGTGCCGTCGGCGCCGAGGATCTCGACGTCGAGCCGCACGACGTCACGCAGATCGAGCGCGAAGCGCGCTCGCGGCGACGACCGCGGCGCTCGGCCGCGCGCCGTGCGAGTACGAGCGCTACGTGCGCGACACGCTCGCGCGCTGGACCGCGACCGCCCGCGAGACGCGCGCCTGACCCGAAGACCGCGAGCCCCGAGCTCGACCGGGCGCTGGGTCCGCTCACCGCTTCGGCATGCGCTTCTTCGCGACGGTGGTCGCGTCGAGGCGCGGGCGGGGGCTCGGCGCGAGCCGCACGGTGCGCGCGCGCTGTGCTTCCGCAGGCACCGGCGGTGGCCCCGACTTCCCGGTCGGCACCGCCTTGCGCACCACCTCCGACTCGAGCGCCGGGAACGCAGCGCGCCGCTCCGGCTTCGGCGCGGGCGGCGTCGGCGTCGGCTTCGCGGGCGCGGCGTGCAGGAACCCGAAGTCCTGGCCGCCGGTCGGTGGTCGCGTCGCGGGGCGCGCGAGCGGAGGCAACGGCGCGCGCGACGTCGATCGCGGCGGCGGCGCAGCGCGCGGCGGCTCGCTCTTCGTCGGCGCGGGCGGCATCACGGCAGCGGGCGGCGGCACGCGCGGCACCGCGGGCGGAGTCGAGCCGTCGCGCGGCGGAGGAGCACGCCTGGAATCGGAGCCCACGGACGTCGCAAATCGCAATCGACGTGCCCGCGACGAACGCGTGGAAAACTGCACATGACGCAGCGCGTGAGATCGGAGCACGGCGCATCCCGCGCGCCGCGCCGGAGCGCGCCCTGCTCCCGACGTCGCGCCGCGGAGCGCGACGCGTGTACGATTCGCCGCGAGCATGGCGGAGGAAGACCCGCTCGCCGCGACGATGGACGCGCGTCTGCTCGAGGCGGCGCGCACGATCGAGCACCCGCCGGGCGCGACGGTCGTGCCCGACGAGCTCGACGCGTCGTGGGCCGAGGAGACGATCGCGCGCGCGCTGGGATCACTCGCGGGATCCGACGCGAGCGGCCTCGCGATCCACGGCACGATCGGCGAAGGCGGCATGGGCATCGTGCGCGCGGGCACGCAGCTCTCGCTCGGCCGCGAGGTCGCGATCAAGACGCTCAAGGACGAGGCGCGCAGCGAGCGCGCGACGCTGAAGCTCCTGCGCGAGGCGTGGGTCACCGGCGCGCTCGAGCACCCGAACGTCGTGCCGGTGTACGACCTCTCGCTCGATGCGTCGGGTGGGCCTCGCATCGTGCTCAAGCGCATCGCGGGCGAGCCGTGGGCCGACCTGATGCACGCGCGCGAGGCGCTGCGCGATCGCTTCGGCGCGCACGACGCGCTCGAGTGGAACCTCCGGATCTTGATGCAGGTGTGCAACGCGGTGCGATACGCGCACAGCCGCGGGATCCTCCATCGCGACCTCAAGCCCGAGAACGTCATGATCGGCGAGTTCGGCGAGGTCTACGTGCTCGACTGGGGCCTCGCGGTCGCGATGCACGACGACGGCAGCGGGCGCCTGCCGCTCGCGAAGGACGCGGTCGAGATGGCGGGCACGCCCGCGTACATGGCGCCCGAGATGCTCGGCGGCGCGCCGCCGCGCGTCGACGAGCGCACCGACGTCTACCTGCTCGGTGCGCTGCTCTACGAGATCGTCGCCGGACGTCCGCCGCACGCGCCCGAGGACGGCGCGCCGATGATGCAGATCCTCGCGAGCATCGTGCGCTCGGAGCCCGAGCTCCCCGAAGCGATCGAGGGCGAGCTCGCGCGCATCGTGCGCCGCGCGATGCACCGCGATCCGAAGCAGCGCTTCGAGAGCGCGGAGCAGCTGCGCCTCGCGCTCGCGCGCTTCCTCGAGCATCGCGGATCGCTCGCGCTCGCGGCCGACGCGCAGCAGCGACTGCGCGAGCTCGAGGAGGAGCGCAGCAAGCCGATCGGCGACGCGGACGAGGCGCGGCTGCGTCTCTATCACCTGTTCGGCGAGTGCCGCTTCGGCTTCCTCGAGGCGCTGCGCATCTGGAACGACAACGACGTCGCGCACGCGGGGCTGCGCCGCGCGCTGACGCTGATGATCGAGCTCGAGCTCGAGCAGGGCGATCCGAAGGCCGCGTCGGTGCTGCTCGCGGAGCTGACGAGCCCTCCGCAGGAGCTCGTCGTGCGCGTGAACGACGCGCGCCGCGCGAAGGAGCGCGAGGAGGCGAAGCGCGCCGCGCTGGTGCGCCAGTTCGATCCCTCGATCGGGCGCCGCACGCGCGTCGTCGTCAGCACGATCCTCGGCGTGATCTGGACGCTGCTGCCCTGGGTCGGGTTCGTGCTCGAGCAGAACGACCCGACGATCGATCAGCGCGCGCCGCTGCTCTCGTCGTGCGCGATGCTCGTGCTCGCGAGCGTGATCGGGTACTGGGCGCGCGAGGCGCTCTCGCGCACCGCGCTCAACCGCACGCTGGTGCGCGTCGTGGCCGCGGTGCTGATCGGACAGGTCGCGCTCTACGCGGTGACGTGGAAGCTCGGCGTCACCTACGAGCAGACGCGGCCGATCGTGCTGCTGCTCTACGCGCTGTGCGCATCGCTCACGGCGTCGGCGCTCGAGCGGCGCTTCTGGCCGGCCGCGCTCGCGATGTGCGCCGCGTTCGTGCTGGGCGCGGTGTGGCCCGTCTACGCGTGGCCCTTCGAGTCGTTCGCGAACCTGGTGCTCACCGTGAACGTGCTGGTGATCTGGGGACGCGTCGACGACGAGCCGAGCGCGACGACGCAGAGCGAAGCGCGGCGCCGGCGCTCGTTCCAGGAGTTCCTCGCGCGCAAGCAGAAGCGCGAGTCGATCGGCGAGAGCCACGCAGGACGACGATGACGAGCGCGCGGATGCCGCCTTCGGACGAGCTGAGCCAGACCCTCGAAGCGCGGATGGAGGAGCTCCTCCAGGACGCGCGCACGATCGATCGATCGCCGAGCTCGACGATCACGCCCGAGCGCTCGCGCCCCGACGCCGCGGGCGAGCACGCGATCGCGCTGCTGCGCCGCATGGGACCGACCGGCGCGGGCATCGAGGTGCGCGGCACGATCGGCGAGGGCGGGATGGGCGTCGTGCGGCTCGCGACGCAGCTCGCGCTCGGTCGCGAGGTCGCGGTCAAGACGCTCAAGGCCGATCAGAAGAGCGACGCGGCGACGCTCAAGCTGCTACGCGAGGCGTGGGTCACGGGCTCGCTCGAGCACCCGAACGTCGTGCCGGTCTACGACATCTCGCTCGACGCCCAGGGCGCGCCGCAGATCGTGCTCAAGAAGATCGCCGGCGCGTCGTGGGCCGAGCTCATGCGCGACGACAAGGCGATCAAGAAGCGCTTCCAGGCGCGCGACGCGTTCGAGTGGAACGTCCGGATCCTCGTCGCGGTGTGCAACGCGGTGCACTTCGCGCACAGCCGCGGGATCCTGCATCGCGATCTCAAGCCCGAGAACGTGATGATCGGCGAGTTCGGCGAGGTCTACGTGCTCGACTGGGGCATCGCGGTCGCGATGCACGACGACGGCACCGGGCGCCTTCCGCTCGCGAAGGACGCGATCGAGCTCGCAGGGACGCCGCTCTACATGGCGCCCGAGATGCTCGGCGGCGCGCCCGGACTGCTCTCCGCGCGCACCGACGTGTACCTGCTCGGCGCGATGCTCTTCGAGGTGATCGCGGGGCGCGCGCCGCACGAGGGCGCGCACCTCGGCGAGATCCTGCACGCGATCGCGCGCAGCAAGCCGAGCCTGCCCGAGGGCACGCCGGCAGAGCTCGCGCGCATCGTGCTCCGCGCGATGGACGCCGATCCCGACGCGCGCTTCGAGAGCGCGGAGCAGCTGCGGCTCGCGCTGATCGGGTTCCTCGAGCACCGCGGATCGCTGAAGCTCGCGGCCGAGGCCGAGACGCGCCTCGCCGAGCTGCTCGAAGAGAAGGCGCGCGCCGGTGGCGATCCCGACGAGCGTCGCCTGCGCCTCTATCACTTGTTCGGCGAGTGCCGCTTCGGCTTCCTCGAGGCGCTCGAGATCTGGCGCGACAACGAGGAGGCGCGCGCCGGGCTGCGACGCGCGCTGATCACGATGATCGAGCTCGAGCTCGAGCAGGGTGATCCGAAGGCCGCCGCGCTCTTGCTCGCCGAGGTCGAGGGCGCACCGGCCGAGCTCGTCGCGCGCGTGAGCGAGGAGCGCGCGAAGTGGCAAGCGGAGGAAGAACGGCGCGCGAAGCTCGCGCGCGATCACGATCCGTCGATCGGGCGCCGCACGCGCGTGTTCATCGGGATGGTGCTCGGCACGCTGTGGACGATCGCGCCGTTCTCGCTCTGGGTCTGGATGCGCACCGGTCACGCGGAGCGCTCGCACGCCCAGGCGATGATCGCGACGTCGGCGCTCTTCGTCGCGGCGGTCGGGCTCGGGTACTGGGCGCGCGACTCGCTCTCGCGCACCGCGATCAACCGCCGCCTCACCCGGCTCGTCGGCGTGATGCTGGGCGCGCAGATCGTCTTCTTCGGATCGGTGTGGAGGCTCGGTGTGACGCCCGAGCAGGCCGGACCGCTGCTGATGTTCCTCTACACCGTGCTCGCGGCGGTCGCGGCCGCCACGATCGAGGCGCGCCTCTGGCCGACGGTCGCCGTGTACGTCGTCGGGCTCGCGCTCGCGAACGTGTGGCCCGAGCACGTGTTCCTCTTCGAGTCGCTCGCGAACCTCTCGCTCACGATCAACGTGGTCGCGATCTGGGCGCGCATCGAAGAGGACGTGGTGGCCCCGTGGCGCGAGCGGAGCGAACAGCGACGCCGCGAGTGGCGCGCATTCCTCGAGCGACAGCGAGAGCGAGAGAGCAAGCCGCCGGGCACCTGAGCGACCTCGTGACGGACCGCGCTCGCGGCGCCCAAGTCGAGATGGGCGGGCGTGCCGCTCTCGCCCCCATCCAGAACGCGCACGCCCGCCCCCCCCTCGCTCGTCCGCCGTGCCGATCCGGCGCGAATGGGCCCGTGTGCGCGCGCGAGCGTGCCAGTCGAGCGTGGCAGTCGATCTCCCGAGCATCGATGTGTCCAACATCGAATCTCCGCGACGTGATTCGAGCGCTCCGGCCACTGCTCGACACGCAAGGAGATCGATCGTCGATGTCTCGATTCGATTCGCTCGCCCTCATTCTTCTCGTGGTCCCGCTCGCGCTCGCGCCGGGATGCGCGTGCGACGGGCCTCGCGCGACGGAGCTCTGCGACGTCGGTGCGTGCGGCGCGCACGGAAGCGGCATCTGCACCGGAGGTCGACTGACGTGCTCGTGCGACGTCGGATATTCCGGCGCGCGCTGCGACGCCTGTGCGACTGGCTACGTGCTCGAGGCGGGCGAGTGCGTGGAAGAGGAAGAGCCTCCTCCGCCCTGCGACGCCGGGCTGCCCTTTCCGTGCGACGAGAGCGAGGCGCGTCCCACCGTCGTCTACGCGCCGCCTCGGTTCCGCGCGGTGCGTGTGCCGCTCATCGCGGGCGCCGAGTCGCAGGCGAGCACGGCGTACGGAGTGAACGCTGTCGGACAGATCGCAGGGACCGCGCGCGCGGTGATGGCTGCCGGCGGGATCCGCTGGTTCGCGTTCCGCTTCGACGAGGCGAGCGGGATCGTCGACGTCGGCGGTGACGCCGCGATCACCACGAGCGGCCTCGCGATCAACGACGACGGGCTCGTGACCGGGAGCGCGACGTGGGCCAACGGGCCCGACCGCGCGTTCGTCTCGGACGGCGAGAGCTTCGAGGACGTCGGGCTCGAGCTCGGCGCGAACGTGTACTCGCTGGGGACCTCGATCAACGACGAGGGCCAGATCGCGGCGGAGTGCGAGATCGAGAGCGCGTATCGCATCTGCCGCTACACGCCGGGCACGGGCTGGGACCTCTTCGAGCCGGGCGGAGGATTCGCGCTCGCCGACGACGGCACGCTCGTCGGCCTCGCGAACGAGCTCGAGACCTCGGGCTTCGTGCGCGACGACGGAGGGCTCGTGGAGATCGGACCGCGCTCGATCTTCGAGACGATGCCGCGCGCGATCAGCGGCAACGGCCGCTACGTGGTCGCGCTGCAGACTCGACCGACCGCGACGGAGCCCTTCGGCACCGCGCTCTGGATCGATCGCGAGAGCGACGAGCCGCCGATCGTGATCGGCGACGTCGACGGGCGTCCGCTGCGCGATCTCTACTCGCAGCCATGGGGCGTGAACGACGACGGATTCGCCGTGGGCTCGGGACACGACGAGCACGGCCAGGACGCCGCCTGGCTCTTCGACCCGCGGCGCGGCGAGATCATGCGGCTCGACGCGCTCACCGAGCTCCCCGGAGACGACTGGCGGATCCAGGATGCACGCGCGATCGGCGACGCGGGTCACATCGCCGCGACGACCACGGATCCCGTGACGGCGGAGTCCGTCGCGCTGCTGCTCGTGCCGCTCGACTGGCCCGAGATCGATCGCCCGCCCGCGACGCCCGCCGCGGGGCCGCACGAGTACGACGTGATCGCGATGCAGGACGGTCAGGACGGCGCGCCGGGGAGCATCGCGCTCGGCATGACGGCGAGCGGTGACGTGCTGCTCTCGTCCGCGTTCCGCACCGAGGTCGGCGCGGACCGGATGCGCGGCGCGTGGTGGCGCGACGGTGAGCTCTCGTTCCTCGACGACCCGAGCGGCGAGTGGGTCGTGTCGCGCACCTCGCGCAGCGGGACGATCGCGGGCAGCGTGTGGGTGCGTGACGAGTTCAGCGATCTGCGCACGTGGATGCCGTTCACGCACGAGGGCAGCGCGCAGCTGGCGCCGCACCTGCTCGCAGAGGGCGTCGCACACGCGTTCGGCTACGACGTCGACGCAGCGGGCGAAGTGCTGATCGAGTGCCTCCTCGACGCGGGCCCGTCGGCGTGCGTGCGCACCGGCGACGGCGCGTGGCACGCGCTCTTCGTCGGCCAGCCCTTCGCGATGAGCGAGGACGGCGTCGTGGTCGGCGCGCGCGCCGACGATGCGGTGATCGTCGCGGCTGGGACGCTGACGCCGCTCGAGCTCGGCGCAGGCGCGACCGCGTCGGCGATCAGCGACGACGGGCGCTACGTCGCGGGCGTGTACGGGCACGCGTTCGTCTACGATCGCACGCGCGAGCTCTTCGACTGGCTGCCCGATGTCGCGGGCGATCCCGCGACGAGCGGGCGTGTCGTGCCGCTCGCGGTGAACGACGAAGGCGTGGTGGTCGGCACCGCGTCCGGGACCGACGGACACCCCTTCGCGTTTCGCTACGATCCGCAGGAGGGCGAGCTGGTGCGGCTCGACACGCGCGCCGGCGACACCGAGCTCGTGCTGCGCGAGGCGCGCGACATCGACGCGCGGGGCGCGATCGTCGCGAACGGCGTCGAGCCCGACGGCACCGAGCGCGGCGTGGTGCTGATGCCGCGCGACTAACGTTGGCTCTTGCGGCGCTTCTTCGTGCCCCCGCGGGGCTTCGCGGGCTTCCGCGGGGGCACGGCGGCGTCGCGCAACATCGGAGCCTCGGGCGTGCGGCGGAGCGCGTAATTCAGACTGCCGACTCGATACCATCGATATCCGAACGACTCGAGCGGGATGCGATGGAGTCCGTCCTCACCCGCCACGCTCTCTCGAGGCGTCCAGAGATCGACGAGCCGATGGCCGTCCTCGACGTCGACGCGAATCTCGACCTCCTGCGGGTGCACGTCGAAGTTGTGGAGCGTGACCACCGATCGATCGCGCCACTCGAGGCGCATCGCGAGCACGTGCGGAGAGCCACTCTCGAGGATCTCCCAGCGTCCCCAGCCGATCTCGGGGCACTCCTTCCGGATCGACACGAGGCGCATCATCCATCGCAGCATCGAGCCGGGATCGCGGCGCTGATCGGCGACGTTGCAGTGTCGATATCCGTACGCGCCCGACTCGATCACGGGGTGCACGAGCGACTCGGACGTCGAGAATCCCGCCTGCGGATCGTTCGACCACTGCATCGGAGTCCGCACCGCGTCGCGCTCTCGCAGCTCGAGGAGATCGCCCATCCCGATCTCGTCGCCGTAGCGGATGACCGGCGTGCCCGGGAGCGCGAACGCCATGCTGTACGCGAGCTCGCTCTGCGCGCGACTGCCGAGCATCGGCGCGAGGCGCCGGCGGATGCCGCGATCGTAGAGCTGCATCGAAGGATCGGGGCCGAACCGCGCGAGCACGCGCGCGCGCTGCGCGTCCTCGAGGCGCCCGAGATCGAGCTCGTCGTGGTTGCGGAGGAACTGCGCCCACTGCGCCGACCAGGGCAGCTCGCGCGTGGCGATCAGCGCCTCTCGCAGCGGCGCGACGTCGCCCGTCGCCAGCGCGTAGAAGAGGTGCTGGTTCACCCAGAAGTTGAACATCATGTGGATGCCGCGGCCGTCGCGGAAATACGCGCAGCTCTCGTCCGGCAGCACGTTCGCTTCACCGAGCAGCACGCAGTCGGAGCCGCGCCACTGCAGGAAGTCGCGCATCTCCTCGAGGTACTCGAAGCGCAGGCGCGGCGGCGCCTCGAGGTTCGCGGGATCGGGGTGCTCGATGATGAACGGCACTGCGTCCACGCGGAATCCGTCGACCCCGACCTGCAGCCAGAACCCGATGATGCGGCGGATCTCGGCGCGCACCTCGGAGCTCGCGATGTTGAGGTCGGGCTGGAACTCGTAGAAGCGATGGAAATAGAACTCCTTGCGCTGCGCGTCGCGCGTCCACGTCGCGCGCTGCACGCCGGGGAACACCATCCCTTCGTTCCAGGTCGACGGGCGCTTCTTCGACCACACGTACCAGTCGCGGAAGCGCGGATCGCCGGCGCGTGATCGCTGGAACCACGCGTGCTGATCCGACGTGTGGTTCACCACGAGGTCGATGATGATCTTGAGCCCGCGCTTCTTCGCTTGGTGCACCAGCTCGACGAAGTCGCCGAGCGAGCCGTGGCGCGGATCGACGCCGTAGTGATCGGAGACGTCGTAGCCGTTGTCGCGGTTCGGCGAAGGATGGAACGGCGCGAGCCACAGCACGTCGACGCCGAGCGCCTCGAGGTAGTCGAGGCGACGGATCAGCCCCTCGATGTCGCCACAGCCGTCGCCGTTGGAGTCGACGAAGGTCTCGAGGTCGAGGCTGTAGATGATCGCGTTCTTGTACCAGAGGTCTTCGATCATCCCGTGGTGCGACGTAGGCCCCGGCGCGCGGGTCGCACGCGCGTCGTGCTACACCGCTCGCCGCGATGGACACGCTCTTCCCTTCGCTCCACGCGCCCTCGTCGGACCGGCTCGCGCTGTGCGTCGGCGATCGCACGCTGACCTGGGCCGAGCTCGCGAGCGCGTGCGCGCACCACGTCGAGTCGCTCGAGCTGCGCGGCGTGATGCCCGGTGAGCGCGTCGGCGTGTGGACGCAGCCCGCGCTCGAGACGCTGGTCGCGCTGATCGCGCAGGCCGCCGCGGGATACGTGACGGTGCCGATCGATCCGAAGCTCGGCGAGCGCGAGCTCGGGCACGTGCTCGCCGATGCTGCGCCGAAGCTCGCAGTGGCGGCGGATCCCGCGAGCGTGCGCGCACGCGCGCCCGGGCTCGAGCTGCTCACCGCGACGATCAGCGACGATCGAGGCGCGACCCCGATCGCGCCCCGGCCGATCCTCGACGTCCCGGTGCTGGTCCTCTACACGTCGGGCACGACCGGCGCACCGAAGGGCGCGCTGATCACCGCGCGCAACGTCGCGAGCGATCTCGACATGCTCGCGCGCGCATGGTCGTGGAGCGCGGACGACGTGATCGTGCACGCGCTCCCGCTCTTCCACGTGCACGGCCTGGTGCTCGGATTGTTCGGTGCGATCCGTCGCGGAGGCGCGCTGCGATGGGTGCCGCGCTTCGCGCCCGAGGAGATCGCGAGCGCGCTGCGCGAGCACGAGACGAGCGTGCTCTTCGGCGTGCCCACGATGTACCACCGGCTCTGCGAGGCCGCGGAGGGCGAGCTCGCGATCGCCGAGGCGCTGCGCGGCGCGCGCCTGCTCGTGAGCGGATCGGCGCCGCTGCCGGTGCGCGAGCACCAGCGGCTCGAGCGGCTCACCGGGCATCGGGTGATCGAGCGCTACGGGCTCACCGAGACGCTCATCAACTGCTCGGCACGACACGACGGCGACCGACGCCCGGGCTCGGTGGGCCAGCCGCTCGACGAGGTCGAGCTGCGCTTGGTCGACGACGAGCGACGCACCATCGACGCGAGCGACGACGCGACGATCGGCGAGGTCGCGGTGCGCGGACCGAACGTGTTCGCGGGCTATCTCAATCGCGAGGACGCGACGCGCGCGGTGCTCGACGCGGAGGGCTGGTTCTACACCGGCGATCTCGCGACGCGCGCGCACGACGGGCAGATCCGGATCGTCGGCCGGCGCGCGACCGATCTGATCAAGTGCGGCGGGTTCAAGGTGGGCGCGGGCGAGGTCGAGGCCGCGCTGCTCGAGCACGCCGAGGTCGCGGAGGCCGCGGTGATCGGGGCGAGCGATCCCGATCTCGGCGAGCGCATCGTCGCGTTCGTGGTCACGCGATCGAGCGTCGACGTGAAGGCGCTCGAGGACCACGTCGCGCGCCTGCTCTCGCCGCACAAGCGACCGCGCGAGGTGCACGCGCTCGACGCGCTGCCGCGCAACGCGATGGGCAAGGTGCAGAAGACGGTGCTGCGCGCGATGCACGACGAGCTGCGCGCGCGATGAGCGAGCTGCGCGTCGACGTCTTCACCGGGATCCCGACGGTGCTCGCGCCCGGGCGGCGCGGGATCGGCACGGTGCGCGCGGGCGGGCTCCCCGACGTGACGCGCGAGGCGTGCCCGTTCTGCCCGGGACGCGAGGCGGAGACCGAAGAGACTGTGCTCGCGATCGGCGATCCGTGGCGAGTGCGCGTCGTCGCGAACCGGTATCCGCTGCTCGCGCGCGAGCTCGCCGCGCACGAGGTCGTGATCGAGTCGCCGGACCACGACGGTGATCTCGCGACGTACTCGGCGTCGCAGGCGCTCGACGTGCTCGCGGCCATCCGCGCGCGGCTGCGCGTGCTCGAGGCGCGCGAGGGCGTCGCGTCGATCTCGGTGTTCCGGAACCGCGGTCGACGCGCGGGGAGCTCGCAGCCGCATCCGCACGCGCAGATCGCGACGTTGCCGCACGTCGCGCCGGCGATCGCGATGCGCGATGCGATCGCGACGAGTGACCGAGCGCTGCTCGCGCGCGTGATCGACGAGGAGCGCGCGTCAGGCGCACGCGTGGTGTGCGACGAGGGCGAGGTGATCGCGTGGTGTCCGCACGCGTCGCATCGCGCGTTCGAGGTGAAGCTCGCGCTCGCCGGTGAGTGCGCGCGCTTCTCGGCGCTCGACGATGCGCGGCTCGCGATGCTCGCGCGTGTGCTCGTCGACGTGACGTCGCGGCTGCGCGCGGTGCTCGGCACGCACGACTACAACGTGCTGCTGCGCGATCCCGCCGTCGGCGTCTCGACGTTCTTCACGATCGACGTGCTGCCGCGCACCGGCGGCGATGCCGGGTTCGAGCTGCAGAGCGGGACGCCGGTGTGCGTCGTCGCGCCGGAGGACGCCGCGCGCGCGCTGCGCGATCACGCGGGATCGATCTGATCTTCGAGCCACGCGCGCGCGAGCAGGCGTGCGGCGAGATCGGTCTCGCGGACGTTCGAGGTGATGCGCTCGCGGCCGTCGTTGCGCAGCGCGAAGCCCTGGCGGACGCGGCGCGCATCGACGAGGCGCGCGTCGCGCGGGACGTGCTCGGGGATGCGCGCGAGGAGCGCGTGCAGCGCGCGATCGAAGCGCTCGAAGGAGGTGCGGCCGGGATCGGCGCCGGCGAGCGAGAGACCGCTCTGCACGAGGCGCACGCCGGGCTCTGAGCCGTCGAGCTCGAGGTACGCGGCGCGCGAGCGCGAGGTCTCGTTCTGATAACGGCTCACCGGCATGTACGGCTCGGCGCTGCGCGGATCGTTGGAGACGCGGACGAAGTCGACGTGCTCGCGGCTCGTCTCCTCGTCGATGGTGGCGAGGACGACGACGCGGATCGCGCGGTACGGGATGCGCGCGCCGCTGGGCTCGAACGAGAGCGCGTCGTCGTGGAGCGAGAGCGCGCCGTGGCGCGTGGTCCAGGGCGCGTCGTCGGGACGGGTGACCGCGCCGAGGCCGCGGCGGCGGAGCTCGGTCACGAGGGCGTGGGCGCGGGACTCGTCGGGCTCGAGCGCGACGATCCAGGGGAGCGGTTGGCCGAGGCGCAGGCGGACCGAGTAGAGGTCGCGCCCGGTGAGCTCGGCGATGACGCGCGCGAGGGCTTCGCGGGTCGGGGTGACGTCGGTCGGGCTCGCGTCGCGGTAGCCGGCGAGAGGCGCGACCGCGAGGCGCGCGCGCGTGACGGCGACGGCGTGCATCGAACGCGGCTACCACGCGCGCAGCGCGCGTGTCGAGGGCCTGAACCGACCGTGGCTGAGCTTTTCCTCAATGATTTCGCGGCAGGAAATCCGACCGTGGTTGAGCTCAGGCCCGCCGATCGACGTCCGACGCCCCACATCGCGGAGCTGGCGGACCGCCCGCCATCCGCCCGCCACCCGCCACCCAAAACCGACCGTGGTTGAGCTTTTCCTCAATCATTCCGCGCGACCATCGCCCCACCCGCCCCGGCACACCCCTCGCAGCCCGAGCCGCGCCCCACCCTCACCCGCCGAAGCGCTCCACGAACTCCCGATGCACCGGCGCCGCGCGCGCCCGCTCACGCGGTCGCACGCCGCTCGTGATCCGCTGCACCACGATCGTCCCCTCACCACGCGACCGAAAGAACGCGAACCACTCCTTCACCGCGATGCGCGACTCGTCGCCCACCACCGCGATGCGTCGATACGCGTGCGGCTGCGGCCCCAGCGAGAGCGCGTACACGAGCCGCTCCTCGAGATCGATCCCGCGCTCGCGCAGCCACGCGAGCTGCTCCCTCGCGCGCTCCTCGATCACGACGCTCCACGACGGCCGCGGATCCGCCGGACGCTGTCCGCCCGGCCGCGCGCCTTCCGGCGGCTCGAGCCAGCCGGTGCGCGCGTCCGGGATCGCATCCGCCCACGGCACGTACGGCTTCAGATCGATCACCGGCGTGCCGTCGATCGCGTCGCACTCCTCGACCTCGATCACGAGCCCCGCGATCGACACGATGCGCATCGCGCTCAGCCCGATCGCGTTGGGACGGTGCGGCGCGCGCGTCGCGAGCACCCCGCGCTTGCGCTCGCTGCGCGGCGGCTGGACCTTCGGCCGCCAGCCGCGCGCGCGGTGCATCCACGTCAGCACCCAGACGTAGTCCCACCCCTCGAGATCCGCGATCGCATCCTCGAGGCCGAGCCCCGGCACGAGCTCGATCCGCGCCCGCACGTTCGCGAGGCGCGGCTGGCGCGGCACCTCGGCGAGCTCGCGATACGGCGTGCGCAGCACGCCGATCGGTCGAACGGTGAGCACCTCCTCGTCCGACCGATCGTCCTCGCTCATGCGCGGCGTCGTCGCACGATCGCGAGCGCGAGCAACACGATCATCGCGATCGCGCCCTCGCCGCCGCGCCCCGCGCCCGCGGCGCGGCATCCACAGCCGTCGTCGTCGCTGCGACCTCGCGGACCGCGCCCCGCGTCCGCGCCGGCATCGACGACGCTGCCCGCGTCCATCTCGCTCGCGCCCGCGTCGACGCCCACCACGCCCGAGTCGGGCCGCTCGACGCCCGCGTCGACGCCGAAGTCGGGATCGACGACGCACGAGCCGCCCTCGCAGATCTGCCCGCGCGGGCACACCGCGCCGTCGCACGCGTCCACGCACGACCCGCCGCGACACACCGTGCCCGGCGTCCCGCTGCAGTCGACGCTCGCGCAGTCGCTCGTCGTGCAGAGCCCGCTCGACACGTGACACTCGAGCTCATCGCTGCACGGCGCGCATTCGCACGACTGCACGCACGCGCCCGCCTGACACACGCGCCCGGCGTCGCAGGTCACGGCCGCGCACGGATCGACGCAGCGTCCCGCGCGGCACGCCTGATCGCCGGGGCACACGACGCCGTCGCACGGCGCGATGCACGCGCCGGCGCGACAGATCTCGCCCGCGTCGCACACGACGTCGACGCACGCCGACTCGACGCAGTAGCCCGCCGCGTTGCAGTCGAGCCCGCGCGCGCAGCCGAACTCGTCGAGGCAGCGACCGACGCACACGCCGCGATCACACACCTCGTCCTCGTCGCAGAGATCGCCGTCGTCGGTCTCGCCGTCGCAGTCGTCGTCGAGACCGTTGCACGCCTCGTCGCGTCCCGTGACCGTCATGCGGCACGTGATGCCGTCGCCCGAGCACTCGGTGACGCCGGCCGCGCAGATGCCGGGCATGCCGGTGTCGCACGCCTCGCCGCCACCGCTGCACTGCAGGCCCTCGAAGAAGTAGACGTAGTCGTTGTAGTCGCCGTCGTTGTTGAAGGAGCTCGGCTGGCTCCCGACGCTGCCGTCCTCGAACGCCACGTAGAACGCGTTGGGCGTGACGGTCGAGCGATAGATCACCGCCATGACCCACGGGTTCGGCGTCGCGCACCCGGTGCACACCGGGTTGTACCGAGCCTCGGTGTAGTGGGTCTGGCCGCCGGTGAGCGCGAAGCCGATCAGCCCGCCGAGGTAGCGCGCGTCACCGCGGATGTCGGCGCCGGTGATCACGGTCCCGACCGGCGCGCCCGCAGGCACGATCGTGTAGATCTCGCTCGCGTCCGGCGGCGTCGCGCGCGCGGGATCGGCGTTGTACCAGCCGACGGCGTAGCTCGACGCCGACTCCCTCAGCAGGAACGTCGCGCGGAAGTCGCAGAGCGGCGAGAAGAGCGCTGGCTCGCTCTCGCCGTCGGCCTGGAAGTCGATGGTCTCGCCGCGGCTGGAGAACAGCGTGTAGAGCTGAACCTCACCGTTGAGCGAGTCCCGCGGCATCACCATGCCATTCGGCTGGGTGACCTGGGCGCGAGCGAGCGAGACGAGCGAGACGAGCAGCGGCAGACAGAGCACGAACGAAGCGAAGCGGGACGGCGAAGCGCGCATGCCGCGAGGCTCTCACGATCGCCCTCGGCGACGGAAGCCGCTACCCGCGGAATTGCACGCTCAGAATGTCGGCCGCGCGACAGTCAGCGTCGTCGTGCCGAAATCCGTGCCGTTGTCGTCGACGACGACGTTCACGAAGCGCGGCCGCGGGACCGTCGCGTCGGTGAGCACACCGAGCGCGTTGTCCACGATCCGCCCGCGCTCGAACGTCGCGGAGGCGCATCCTTGGACCAGCATCACGCCCGCCGACGCCGCGCGCTCCGCGACGAAGCCGCGCAACGTGAGCGACGCACCCTCGGCGCAGGTGACCGCATCGCCCAGCGCCTCTCGAGCACATCCCTCGCCTTCGCACGGCGGCGAAGGTCGCGTGTCGGTCACGCGCAGGCCGGTGACCTCGAGCGCCGTGGCCGCGCCGAAGGCGAGCACGGCGTGGCGGGTCGCGCCCACGACCTCGACGCGCGCCCCTTCGATGCGCGCGCTCACCTCGACGATGCCGAACCCGTCGAGCGGCCCGCGCGCGCTCACGCCGTCGACGCGCACGTCCTCGAGCGTCAGCTGCGCCTGGTCCGCGCCGATGCCGAACCCGTGCGCGCCCACGATGCGCGACCGACGCAGCGTGAGCATGGGCTCGGCACCGGTCTCGCACGTCTCCGTCGGCGCGATCGCGCACTGGACGACTACACCGGCCGCGTGGGCGTCGACGTCGAGATCGCTCGCGCCGACGTGTGTCCCGGGACCGGCGATCAAGAGCGCGCCCCTCGCGGTGCCTCGCACGGCGACGCGCTCGATCGTCGCGGCCGCGCCCAGCAGGATCCCGATCGCGTCGCCATCGATGCCGACGGTCGTGACGTCGGAGATCGTAGCGTCGCGCAGCGTGAGCGAGGTGCCCGGGTCGGCCGCCGCGATCGCGTCGCCGTGCACGCGCGCGACGTGGATGCGGTCGATCGTCGCGATCGTGCCGTCCTGCGCCCCGACGGCCTCGGCCGCGATCACGTCTTCGATCACCACGTCTGCCAGCTCGAGCGACGCGGGCTCGCCGAGCCTCACGATGCGCTCCGCGCTCGAGATCGCGATCGCGGGCCCCTCGACGTCGGCGATCCACAAGCGATCCGCCGTGACGTCGCCGCTGGAGAAGATCGCGGAGGGATCGTCGCCCGAGCTCGGCACCGAGTGGAGCTCGCGGATCACCACGTCCTCGAGCGTCGCGCTCGTCCACGGGCTCACGCCGAAGCCGAGCTCGACGCGCTCGATCACCACGCGGCGCGCCTCGAGGGTCCCGAACGCGCCGAGGACGGCGAAGCTCGCGTCCTGGAACGCGACCTCCTCGAGCACCACCGTGGACGAGCCCTCCTCTGCCTCGTCGCCCAACCAGATCGAGCCGCGCACCGACGCGCGTCGCAGCGTGATCGACGACCCCGTCGACAGCCGTGCCGCGAGCGTCGCCACGACGGTGCCTTCGGGCTCGCGCAGGATCACGTCCTCCATCTCGACGCTCGCGCGCGGGTCGACGCGCGCCGCGTAGATCGGGCTCTCGAGCACCACGCGCCGCACCTCGAAGTGCACGCCTTCGCCGAAGCGCACGGCGGGGATCGCGGCGCTCACGACCGTGACGTCGCGGATCTCGCCGTCCGACGCGCGCACCATGATCGTCGCGTCGCCCTCGGTGCGTGCGTCGCGGACGATCGTGCGCGACGCGCACGCGCCGACGATGCGCTCCGCGCGCGTGTCGATCGAGCCCTCGTGCTCACCGACCGCGAGCGCGATCACGCCCTCGACCCCCGCGGCCTCGGCGAGCGTTCCGTAAGGGTGCTCGCGCGTCCCGTCTCCGGCCGTCGCGCCCGCGCGCACGTAGGTCACGCCGCTCGCAGGGAGCTCCGCGGGCCACCCGTCCTCGGGGCACGCCTCGCCGATCGTCACGCATCCGCGGCCGGGGATCGCCGCTTCGTCCGGCGCGCACGTGGTCGGTCCGTCGCTCGGCCACGGCTCGCATACCGACGCGCCGCTCGCGACCGTGCGCGCGCGCCAGCCCTCGGGACAGGCGAGCGTCACCGTCGCCGGCGCGACCGGCACCGCGACGACGAAGTCGAGGACGCCGCCGTCCATGTCATCCACTGCGCGATCGCGCTCGCAGGCGCACGCCGCCGTCAGGATCGCCCCCGCGATCACGATCCCTCGCAGCACGTCGATCCGTCCGTCCACGTTCGCCCCCTGCGTCGTACGCAGCGCGCCGCCGACCACCCCCGGCGCCCACCGCGGGGCCCGGATAGCACGCGCGCGCGGGCCGTCCCATGAGACCGCACGCGGGCGCGCCCGCACGCGTCGCCGAGATCGCGCGGCCCGACGCCGGCCCGAGCGTTGCTCACGGGCATGGAGAGGCATGCAGCACGGCGCATCGCATATCTTCTCGGGCATGCAGCGATCCACGTCCCTCGCGCTCGTCGCGCTCGGCCTCGCGTCCGCGTGCGGCGGGCCCGAGACGTACTGCGACGCCGAGTCGCTCACCGGCGCGCTCGAGGCCGCGGGGCCAGGAGACGTCGTGCACGTCGGGAGCTGCCGCTTCCCGGCGAGCGTCGTGATCCCGCCGGGCGTGACGCTCGTCGGCGAGGGCGGAGACAGCGTGCTCGAGAGCGCCGGCGACGCGCCCGTCGTCGAGTTCGCGCAGGGCACCGGCGCGGTGCTGCGACGCCTGCGCGTCGAAGTGCACGACGGCGGCTACGGCGTGCGCGCGAGCGGCGACGGCGACGTGACCGTCGAGCGCGTGACGATCAGCGTGATGCGCGGGGTCGGCGTCGGCGTGCAGGACCGCCGCCGCGTGGCGCTGCGCGAGGTGACGTTCGAAGGCCCGATCGACGCGGGGAACGCGGCGTTCGCGCCGACGACGCGGAGCGACACGGCGACCTACGGCGTGATCGCGATCGACGTGGGCAGCGCCGACGACGCCGAGTCGGGGGTGCACGTCGAAGCGAGCCGGTTCGCGGGATTCGCGCTCGGCGCGGTCGCGGTCGACGGTGGCCGGCTGACGTGGACGGACCTCGATGCCGATCGCGACTCGGACGGCCTCGACGACGTCGACGTGCAGAACGTCCGGGGCGCGGCGATCGCGGTGTTCGATGCCGCCGCGGAGCTGCACGGGGTCGAGATCGCGTCGATGCTGTCCGGCCTCGAGCTTCCGGGCGTCGCGGTCGCCGCGGTGTCGTCGCCCGCGTTGCTCGACGGCGTATGGATCGCGGACGGCGATGGCTTCGGCGTGTTCGGCGCGGACAGCACGCTCACGTTCCGCGGCGTGACGATCGCGGACATGGGGCTCGCGGGCGTGCGCGCGCAGCGCGCGGTGATCGACGCGGACGCTCTGACGATCGAGCGCGCCGGAGGCGCGGGCATCCTCGCGGTCGACAGCGGGAGCGTCGTGCTGCGGCACACGACGCTTCGCGCGCAGCGGGAGGCGGTGCTCTTCGACGGCGCGGGGACCGCACACGACATGGGCGACGGGCTCACGCTCTGGCGCAGCAACGTGGTGGCGCCCGAGAGCGCGATCGACCTGACGCTCGAGGACGTCGTCTTGGAGGACAACGCGCGCGTCGGGCTGCTCGTCGACGCGGGAGGGACCGAAGCGACGATCGCCATCGACGGCGTGACCGCGCGCGCGCAAGGGGGCGCGTTCGGCGTGGTCGCGCAGGACACGATCCTGCCGTCCGGGTGGGACGATGCGATCATGCGGCAGGACGCGGCGATCGCGAACGATCGGTCGGTCGACAGACGCCTCGAGATCGCGGGGATCATCATGCCGCCGGCGATCCCGCCCGCCTCGCTCTGATCGCGGCTGGGACATCTCGTGCGCGAGGAGGAGACGGTCGTGCGACGAGCGAGGATCTCGACGTTCGCGCGGGCGGCGCGCTGGCCGTGACGACGCCGCCGATTCGGTTCCGCCTGCGCCCGCTCACCCGTACACTGGGTGAGGTCATGGGGAGCCGCAGCTGGGACACGACGCTCAAGGAACGCCCGCGCGGCACCGGTGCGCGCGTCGTCGCGTCGCTGCGGGTCCTCTCGATCGCGGGCACGCCCCAGCGCGAGGCCGCGTTCCCGCTGACGACCGCGAGCACGCCGATCGGGCGCGCGGTCGCGGGCGCGGGGCTCGCGCTGCGCGATGATCCTCGGGTGTCGCGGCTCCACGCGCTGGTCGAGCTCGAGCCGCACACCGGCGTCGCGCGGCTGGTCGATCGCAGCAGCACCGGCACCGAGGTCGACGGTGTGCGCGTGACCGACTGCGTGCTCGAGGACGGCGCGCTGATCTTCGTGGGCGACAGCGCGCTCCTCTTTCGTCGCGGCGCGCCCGACGACGAGAGCGACGACGAGGTGCCGACCTGGGGCCTGCTCGGCGACGCGCCCGCGATGCGCGTGCTGCGCCGCGCGATCCACCGCATCGGGCCGAGCCTCGCGTCGGTCCTGCTGCACGGCGAGAGCGGCACCGGCAAGGAGCTCGTCGCGGGTGCGCTGCACCAGGCCTCCGGGCGCAAGGGCGAGCTCGTCGCGGTGAACTGCAGCGCGATCCCGGCGTCGCTCGCGGAGGCGCAGCTCTTCGGGCACCTCGCCGGCTCGTACACCGGCGCGCGCACCGGTGGACAAGGGCTCTTCCGCGCGGCCGACGCGGGCACGATCTTCCTCGACGAGATCGCGGATCTCCCGCTCGACGTGCAGCCCAAGCTGCTGCGCGTGCTCGAGGAGCGCATCGTCACGCCGGTGGGCGCGACGCGCGGCGGACCGATCGACGTGCGCGTCGTCGCCGCGACGAACCGCGATCTCCTCGAGGAGGTCGAGGCGGGTCGCTTCCGCGGCGATCTCTACGCGCGCCTCAGCGACTTCACGCTCGAGCTGCCGCCGCTGCGCGCGCGCCGCGAGGACGTGCTGACGATCCTGATGCGTGATCTCGGCGACACCGCGCCGCCGCTCGCGCCCGATCTCGTGCGCGCGCTGCTGCTGCACGAGTGGCCGTTCAACGTGCGCGAGCTGCGCAAGATCGCGACGCAGCTCTCGGTCGTCGGCGAGGGCGCGGAGCGGCTCGAGCTCGGGATGCTCGGTGATCGACTGCAGCGCGTGTCGCGCGCCGCGCGCGCGAGCGGGCCCGCGCAGACGACCGAGGGCGCAGCGCCCGGCACGACGCCCCCGTCGCTCGGCATCCCGACCGCGACGCCCGGCACCCACGCCGCGACGCCGCTTCCTCCGAAGCCCGCGGGCCTCGAGGCGGTGCCCGATCGCGAGACGCTCGAAGCGCTGCTGCGCGAGCACCGCGGCGTGATCGCCGACGTCGCGCGGGTCGCGGGCCGCTCGCGAAAGCAGGTCTACCGCTGGCTCCAGCAGCACGGCCTCGACCCCGAGAGTTACCGCGACGGATGAACTTTCGCGCCGGGTTTCTCCGGCACGCGTCGAGACATGCCCTGATACCATCGGGGCGCGATGAGCTTCGGGCGCCTCGGCGCATACCGCTTGGTCGAAGAGCTCGGCCGTGGCGGGATGGGCACCGTCTTCCGCGCTCGCGATCCGTCGGGAAACGAGGTCGCGGTCAAGCGCATCGACGCGGCCGTGCCCGGGCCCGGCGCGGTCGATCGGTTCCTGCGCGAGGCCTCGGCGCGCATCGACCATCCGAACGTCGTGCGCACGCTCGGCGCCGGCATGGACGCGACGGGCCGGCCCTACCTCGTGCTCGAGCTGCTCGAGGGCGAGACGCTCGACGTCGCGTTCGCGCGCGGCATCGAGATGGACGTCCTGCTCGACGCGATCGTCCAAGCGTGCCGCGGGCTCGGCGCGATCCACGCCGCGGGCCTGGTGCACCGGGACGTGAAGCCCGCGAACCTCTTCCGCTGTCGCGACGGCGCGCTCAAGGTGCTCGATCTCGGCATCGCGACCGCGAGCGACGGCTCGAGCGGCATCACCGCGAGCGGCGCGATCGTCGGCACGCCCGCGTACCTCGCGCCCGAGCAGGCGCGCGGCGAGGTGCGCATCGACGAGCGCGCGGACGTGTGGGCGCTCGGCGTCGTGCTCTACGAAGGGCTCACCCGCGTCTCGCCGTTCCGCCGCGAGGGCACGCTCGCCACGCTGCTCGCGGTCGCCGTCGATCCCGCGCCGCCGCTCGCGCGCGTCGCGCCCGAGGTGCCGCGCGCGATCGCGCGCGTCGTCGAGCGCTGCCTCGAGAAGGATCCTGCAGGTCGCTGGGCCTCGGCGCGCGATCTCGCGGACGCGCTCGCACGAGCGATGGTCGACGCCGAGGAGGACGCGACCGCGCCCACGATGCGCGCGCGCGCGGTCGGAGGCGAGCGGCGCTCGATCGCGATCGTGCTCGCGGAGTCGGTCGTCGATCCCGAGCGGTTCGCGAGCGCGATGACGAGCGTCGGCGGCGAGCACGTGCCGCTGATCGCGGGGCGCGCGGCGGGCATCTTCGGCGCGCAGATCTCGCACGGCGACGAGATCGAGCGGGCGCTCGCGGCGGCGCGCACGGCGCGCGCGTACGCGGCGCGGCTCGCGATCGCGGTCGGCCCCGCCGTGCTGCGCGGCACGGTGATCGGCGGCGAGGCGCTGCGCGAAGCGGAAGAGGCGTGCTCGCGCGCCGAGCGCGGCGTGGTCGCCGGCCCGAAGGCGGCGCGCGCGATCGCGAGCCGCTGCGATCTGATCGAGGTCGCGCCCGAGCTCTTCCTCGTCGGCGAGACGCGCTCGACGCCGCAGGCCGCGTCACCGCTGCTCGCACGCGACGCCGAGCTCGCCGCGCTGCGACGCGCGCGCGACACCGTGATCGACGAGCACCGCGCCGCGCTCACGTGGATCCTCGGCCCGCCGGGCATCGGAAAGACGCGGCTCGCCGAGGCGGTGCGCGGCCTCGCCGCCGAGTCGTCGCCGCCGCTCGCGTGGCGCCGCAGCGAGGCCGAGCCGCACGAGCCCGCGCACGCGCTCGCGGTGTGGCAGCGCGCGCTCGGCGTGGAGCCGGCGCGCGGCGCGAGCGGCAAGCACGATCCGCAGGCGGTCGCGGATCGACTGCGCGCGGAGGTGCTCGGTCGTGCGCGCGCGCTGCTCCGCGAAGGGCCGCTGGTGATCGTGCTCGAGGATCTGCAGTGGGCGGATCCCACGTCGCTCGCGCTGCTCGAGGAGGCGCCGACGCTCTTCGCCGACTCGCCGCTCTGGATCGTCGGCACCGGACGCCCCGAGCTCGCGGAGGCGCATCCGGAGCTGCTCGCGTCGGCGAGCGCGAGCTCGCGCATCGAGCCCGGACCGCTGCGCGCGAGCGACGTCCTCGCGATGGCGCGCGCACGAGGTCTGCGCAGCGGCGAGCTCACCCCCGCGGCCGCGCAGGCGCTCGCGGATCACGCGGGCGGCAACCCGCTGTTCATCGAGCAGATGCTCGACGCCGGTGGCGCGCACGGGCTCTCCGCCGTCGAGCCCAGCGCGTGGCCGCTGCCCGCGACGATCGAGCACGCGGTGCAGGCGCGCCTCGATCGACTGCCGAGCGACGAGAAGGAGTGCGTGAAGCGCCTCGCGATCTTCGCGCGCCCCGCGGACGTATCGGAGCTCGAGGGCATCGGCACCGAGGACGCGGAGCGTCTGCTCGGGACGCTCGTGCGCCGCGAGCTCCTCGCGCGCGTGACGGTGCGCGGCGCGCGCGCGTATCGCTTCCGCAGCCCGCTCGTCGGTGCGGTCGCGTACTCGATGCTCGACGACGATCATCGACGCGAGCTCCATCGACGCGCGGCTGCGCTCGGCGAGGCCCAGGGACGCGAGCCCGAGGACGTCGGCCGCCACCTCGAGGCGGCGGGCGATCCGTCGCGCGCAGCGCCCTGGTACACGCGCGCCGCGCTCGCGGCCGCACAAGGCGGCGATGCGCGCGCCGTGCTGCGCTGCGCGTCGCACGCGATCCGCTGCGGCGTGCCCGACGAGGACGCGTTCGCGCTGCACTTCGCGCGCGCCGAGGCCGCGCGCTTCGTCGGCGATGCGCCCGAGCAGTCGCGCGCCCTCGACGACGCGGAGGCGAGCGCGACCGACGAGCGCGAGCGCGCGCTCGCGTCCAGCGAGCGCGGGGAGCTCCACCGTCGCATGCGCCGCTACGACGAGGCGCTGACCGAGCTCGAGCGCGCGGTGCTGCTCGCGGAGCGCTCGGGCGACGCGGACACGCTCGCGCGCGCCACGTGCCGTCGCGCCTCGACGTGGGTGACGCTGGGGCGCAACGCGGAGGCATCGGGCGCGCTCGCTGCGCTCGCCTCGATCGAGCCGAGGCTGATGGCGCCGACGCGCGCGATCGTCGAAGACCTGCGCGGCTACGTCGCGGGCACGTCGGGCGATCACGGCGCGCGCAAGCTCGCCTATGCACGCGCCGCCGCGCTCTATGCCGAGGCCGGCGATCTGCGGCGCGCGTCGGGCGCGGAGAGCAACGGCGCGGACGCGTCGAACCGGCTGGGCGCGCACGAAGAGGCCGAGGCCGCGCTGCGGCGCGCGCTCGATCTCGCGCGTCGCGTGGGCAATCGGCTCACCGAGGGTTACGCGCTCGCGAACCTCGGCTACGCGCTGGGCGCGCTCGGGCGCGGCGCCGATGCAGTGGTCGCGCTCGACGGCGCGATCACGATCGCGACGGCGATCGGCGATCTCCACCTCGAGCAGGCCGCGCGCCTCTACGCGCTGCGCGCGCGGCTGCACGCGGGCGAGACGCAGGTGGCGGATGCGCTCGAGGCGCTCGCCGGTCAGACGCACGGCGACGCGACGCTCGAGGCGAACGCACGCGCGCTCGCGTCGCGCGCGCGGCTCGAGCGCGGCGAGCTCGAGGCCTCGCTGCAGCTCGCGGGCGATGCGCTCTCGATCCGCGACGCGGTGGGCAGCGTCGAAGAGGGCGAAGGCGAGGTGTTCCTCGCCGCGGTCCGCGCGCTCGAGGCGAACGGCTACGTCGAGGAAGCGCGCGCCGTGCGAGCGCGCGGCCGCGCGCGCATCGAGGAGCTCGCAGCGCGCATCGTCGACGCAGGGTGGCGGCGCAGCTTCCTCGAGCGCATCGCGGAGCATCGCGCGCTGGTCGGGACCGGCTGAGCGGCAGTCCAGCTGGAGTGCTCGCTGGCGGAGCGCCGATTCGACACGCGCTCACCGCTTCTTCGCGCGTCGCGATCGCGGCGGTGCGTCGAGCTCGTCCCGCATACACTTCACCGTTTCGAGCAACGCGCGCAGCTTCGGTTGCTCCTGCGCGCGCGTCGGAAAGTAGAGGCAGAACGGCGGCCCGGGCGTCACGAAGGGCTCGAGCACGCGCTCGAGGCGTCCCCGTGCGACCGCGTCGGAGATCGTCTCGTCCGCCACGTACGCGAGCCCCACGCCCTCGAGCGCGAGCGCGACGATCAGCCCCGGATCGTCGACGACCACCGAGCCCGGCGCGTCGACCGTGATCGGCTTGCCCTGGCGCTCGAGCTCCCAGCGATAGATCACGCCGGTCGCGATCATCCGCTGTCGGATCGCGCGATGACGGCTCAGATCCTCCGGCTTCTTCGGTCGCCCCGCGCGCGCGAGATAGCTCGGCGCGGCGACGATCGACCATGCCGAGCGCTTCGTGATCGTGACGCGCACCATGTCCTTCTCGATCGCGTCGCCGAGCCGGATGCCCGCGTCGAAGCCTGCGCCGACGAGGTCGACGAACGCGTCGTCGAGCGACACTTCGAGCGCGAGCTCCGGATACCGCTCCTGCATCCGCGCCACGATCGGCGGCAGCAGCCGCGCGCCGCCGACGCGCGGCGCCGTGATCCGTAGTCGCCCCGAAGGACGTCCCCGGTGATCGCCGAGCGCGGCGATCGCGTCCTCGACCTCCGTGAGCGCCGGCTCGAGCCGCGCGAAGAGCTGCGCGCCCGCATCGGTCAGCGCGACGCGCCTCGTCGTGCGCTGGAAGAGCAGCACGCCGAGCCGCCGCTCGAGCAGCTTGATCTTCTGGCTCATCGCGGTCGGCGAGATGCCCATCGCTGCGGCCGCGGCGGTGAAGCTCTTGTGCTGAGCGACCGCGCGGAACGCGGAGAGCCCGTCGAAGCTGTCGGCCATGAGACGATTATGAACGAGGGATTCATGACGCATCCACGATTCCGCCGATGATCTTCATGGTCCGACGAGCCAGGCTCAGGACATCGAAACGGAGCGAGCCATGGAGAACATCGAGAACCATCGTGTCTGGCTGATCACGGGCGCGTCGCGCGGCATCGGCGCGGAGCTCACCAGCGCCGCCCTCGCGGCGGGAGACTTCGTCGTCGCGACCGCGCGTGATCCGCGCCGCGTCGCCGACCGCTTCGGCGGCTCGGAGAACGTGCTGCCCGTCGCGCTCGACGTCACCGACGAGCGCTCGGTCCAGGCCGCGGTCGACGCGGCGCTCGCGCGCTTCGGACGCATCGACGTGCTCGTCAACAACGCGGGCTTCGGCGTGATCGGCGCGGTCGAGGAGACGTCGGCCGACGACGTGCGACGGGTCTACGAGACGAACGTCTTCGGGCTGCTCGCGGTCACGCGCGCGGTGCTCCCGGTCATGCGCCGGCAGCGCTCGGGGCACGTCATCAACCTCTCGTCGGTCGGCGGCTACCGATCCGGTCCCGGCTTCGGCGTGTACTGCTCGACGAAGTTCGCGGTCGAGGGCCTCTCGGAGGCGCTGCACGCCGAGCTCGCGCCGCTCGGGATCGCGGTGACGATCGTGGAGCCCGGCTACTTCCGCACCGAGTTCCTCGAGGCGGGCTCGGTCGTCGAGACGCCGCCGAGGATCGCCGACTATGCCGAGACGGCCGGCAAGGTCCGCGCGGTCGCGAAGTCGGTGAGCCTCCAGCAGCCGGGCGATCCGCTCCGCCTCGCGGGCGTGGTCGTCGAGCTCACGCGCGCGGCGTCGCCCCCGCTGCGACTGCCGCTCGGGTCCGACACCGTCGCCGCGATCGAGGCGAAGAACGCGTTCGTCGCGCAGGAGCTCGACGCCTGGCGCGCGGTGTCGCTCTCGACCGACTTCCCGCGCTGAGAGCACGACTCCGCTCAGCCGGTCGGGATCGTCACCACGCAGTGCGTCGGCGGCATCCAGCGCGCGTCGGCGCGATCTCCCTCGGGCCCGAGCCGCGCGAGCACCTCGAGCTCCTCGGGCACGAAGAAGCGGCGGAACGAGACCCATCCATCGTGCGCGAACGCGACGTCGCGGAAGCGCAGGAGCCCGATCGAGCCGACCACCACCGCGTGCATCCGGCTGCGATATCCGTCGATCAGCACGACGCCGCGCCCCGCGACGCGGCTCGCCTCCGACGCGAGCACCGCGACGAGCCCCGGCGGGAAGTGGTGCAGCGACTGCGTGGACACGATCACGTCGTACGCGCCGGGCTCGATGCCCGAGAGATCGAGCGCGTCCTGCACCTCGAAGCGCACGTCGAGCGCCTCGCGTCGCGCGACGGCCGCGCCGATGTCGAGGTACTCGCGCTTGAGATCGGTCGCGCACAGCTCGATCGCGAGCCCCTCGTCGCGCGCCATGCGCGCCGCCGCGAGCGCGAACCCGCCATGCCCCGACGCGAGATCGAGCACGCGCGTCGGGCGCGACCGATCGCGCCCGAGGTACGGCCGCAGCGCGTCGAAGAACGCGGCGTATCCGCCGACCATCACGTTCAGCGCGTCGAGGTGCTCGAGCGCGCGCACCCGCGCGGCACGATCGAACTCCGGATCGTCGAGCCACTCCGGCTCGTCGGTGCGCGAGAAGCGCTCGTCGAGCCCGATCGCGAGCGAGGTCAGAAGCCCGCGGCGCGACGCTTCCTCGCGCACCTCGCGACGCATGTGATCGAGCGCGGACTCGGCGATGCGCGCGAGCGCCCGGCGCGCATCGGGCTCACCAGCTCGCAGCGGCGACGCGATCGCGCGCGCGTGGGGCCGCGCGCGATCGAGCGCGCGCGACGCAGCCTGCGCGCGGATCTCCGAGAGCGCGTGCACCGACGGCGTGCGCAGGCGGACCGCGCGGATCCCGCGCGCGATCGTGGAGACCGAGCGATCCAGCAGCGCCATCGACGAGCTCCTCACCGCGCCGGAGATATGCGCGCACCGCGCGCGGTGAGAAGAGCGGGCTCGATCGAGCGCCGGGAGGGCCTCCGCAGAGGCCCGTCCCGCCGACTCAGATGTCGAGCTCCTTCACGTCGAGCGCGTGGTGCTCGATGAACTCGCGGCGCGGCTCGACCTCGTCGCCCATCAAGAGCGAGAAGAGCTGATCCGTCTGCAGCGCGTCGTCGACCTTCACCTGCAGCAGCACGCGCGTGTCGGGGTTCATCGTCGTGTCCCAGAGCTGCTCCGGGTTCATCTCGCCGAGACCCTTGTAGCGCTGGATCGACAGCCCCTTGCGGCCGCGCGCCTCGACCCACGCGACGAGGTCGTCGACGCTGCCGATCTGCTCGGTGCGCCCGCCGTCGCCCTCTTCTTCGGTCGCGCCCGTCACCGCGACGAACGGCGCCGCGCCGAGCGCCGCGACTCCGTCCCAGATCGCGCGCAGCTGCCCGTAGTCCGCGCCGTTCACGAAGTCGACGTCGATCGTCGTCGTCTTCGTGCTCACGCCCGCGCGCGTGCTGAATCGGATGCGCGACGCGCTGTGCTCCGGGTCCTCCTCCACGCGCGCGATGATCGGCAGCAGGTCCGGCTGCTTCTCGCCGACGTACGACTCGACCGCCTTGATCGCGCTGTCGACCGTCGCGCGATCACGCAGCCCGTCCGCGTCGAGCCGCGCCACGCGCACCAGCGCCTCGACGATCGACGGCTCGAGCCGCCGCTCCATCGCGCGCAGCAGCTTCTTCCACTTGTTCATGTCGTCGAGCAGTCGCTTCAGCGAGTCGCCCGCGAGCGGTACCTGACCGCCGGTCGTGCGCACCACGACTCCGTCGATGCCCGAGTCGATGACGAAGCGCGCGAACGCGTCCTCGTCCTTGAGATACTGCTCCTTCTTGCCCTTCTTCACGCGATAGAGCGGAGGCTGCGCGATGTACACGTATCCGCGCCGGATCGCCTCGGGCATCTGTCGATAGAAGAACGTGAGCAGCAGAGTCCGGATGTGCGATCCGTCGACGTCTGCGTCGGTCATGATGATCACGTGGTGATAACGGAGCTTGTCGATGTCGAAGTTGCCACTCGCATCGACACCCGCGCCGAGCGCCGTGATCAGCGTCCCGACCTCTTGGTTGCTGAGCATCTTGTCGAAGCGCGCGCGCTCGACGTTCAGGATCTTCCCGCGCAGCGGGAGGATCGCCTGGGTGCGTCGATCACGTCCCTGCTTCGCCGAGCCACCTGCCGAGTCACCCTCGACGATGTAGAGCTCGCTCTCGCTCGGATCCTTCGCCTGACAGTCGGCGAGCTTGCCGGGCAGGTTGCTCGCGTCGAGCATGCCCTTGCGCTGCACCTGCTCGCGCGCCTTGCGCGCAGCCTCGCGCGCGCGCGCCGCGGTGACGCTCTTGTCGACGACCTTGCGCGCCTCCTGCGGGTGCTCCTCGAAGAACAGCGCGAGCTTCTCGTTCACGATGTTCTCGACGATGCCCTTCACCTCGCTCGAGACGAGCTTGTCCTTCGTCTGCGAGCTGAAGCTCGGGTCGGGGTGCTTCACCGAGACGATCGCAGTCAGGCCCTCACGCACGTCCTCGCCCGACAGCGACGCGCCCTTGAGCTCCTTCACGAGGTTGTGCTCGGCGCCGTAGCCGTTGACCGTCTTGGTCAGCGCGCCGCGCAATCCCGTGAGGTGCGTGCCGCCGTCCTTGTTGTGAACGTTGTTCGTGTAGCAGTAGACCTGCTCTTGGAACGACTCGTTCCACTGCAGCGCGAGCTCGACCTGCACCTTGTCGCGCTCGTCGATGATGTAGATGACCTCGTCGTGGATCGGAGTCTTGCTCTTGTTGAGCAGCTTCACGAACTCACGGATGCCACCTGCGAACTGATAGGTCGTCTTCCGCCCTTCGCCGCCTTCTTCCTCGAGCTCGATGATCAGACCGGCATTGAGGAACGAGATCTCGCGAAGGCGATTGTTGAGGACGTCCCAGCTCCACTCGGGATTGGTGAAGATCTGAGTGTCCGGCTTGAAGCTCACCTTCGTGCCGGTCTTGTCGGTCACGCCGACCGGCGCGATCGGGCCCTGCGGGACACCGCGCCGATACTCCTGCTGCCAGACCTTGCCCTCGCGGCGGATCTCGAGGCGCAGCCACTCGCTCACCGCGTTCACCGCGGAGACGCCGACGCCGTGCAGACCGGCGGAGACCTTGTACGAGTCGTTGTCGAACTTGCCGCCGGCGTGCAGGACGGTCATCACGACCTCGGCCGCGCTGACGCCCTTCTCGTGCATGCCGACGGGGATGCCGCGCCCGTTGTCGACGACGGTGATCGATCCGTCGCTGTGCAGCGTGACGACGATGCGATCGCAGTGACCGGCCAGGTGCTCGTCGACCGCGTTGTCGACGACCTCCCACACGAGGTGGTGCAGGCCCGTGCCGTCGTGCACGTCGCCGATGTACATGCCGGGCCGCTTGCGGACGGCCTCGAGGCCCTCGAGGACCTGGATGGATCGCTCGCCGTACGACGACGCGCTCGGAGGCTGGCTCCTGTCCTCGGTGACAGGGGTCTGAGGTTCGTTCGAGTCGGTGACGGACATGCGATGTCGGTGTTCTCCGGGGGAGATGTCTTCCGAAGGAGAAGAGAGGCCCCGAAAAGAGGCTGAGAATAGCCCGGAACGAGCGCCGCAGCAACCTCGCGCGACGCTCGTAACACATTGAAATGACTACAGTTTCAGACGCGCTTTTGGGCTCAGTAGTAGTAGGCCCAGAGGAAGCACATCTCGTCCTCGAAATCGAGACCGAAGCTGACCGTGTCCGCGCGGTCGTTGAAGTAGGTGCAGGTCAGTCGCAGGCCCTCGTCGGGATCGAGCACGAGCGGGGGCCCGAACGTGTTCAGCGGGGGCTCGGCCCACTCCGTCGACTCGTGCAGCGGCGGCGTGTCGAAGTCGGTCTCCGAGCGCGCGCGATGGATCGCGGCGTAGGTGCCGAGCGAGTGCGTGTGCGAGGTGAGCGCGAAGATGCGCGCGCCGTCGCGCACGCCGTGGAAGCTCGTGACCGTCGTCTCTCGTCGCGGCGGGAGCGTGAGCGACATGTTGCCGGTGAAGAGAAACTCGACCGGCGCGCGCGGCGGAGCGTCGGGCGGATGGAACTCGAACGTCACGCTCGAGCGCACGTCGATCGGCTCGCGCGTGTAGTTGATCTCGTGGATCTCGAGGCGGATGTGCTGGTGCGCCGAGAACTCGAGCGCGGCGTCCTCGGGATACACGAGCTCGGCCTCCACGGTCTCCGCGATGAACACCGCCTCGCCACCGTCGGCGAACGGAAAGCACGGATAGGGCGTCTCGCGGACCGGCATGTCGGTGCGATAGACGATCATGTGATGGCTGCCCTGCGGCAGGTGCGTGCGGATCGCGCGGACCTGGCGCGCGACAGGATTGCCCGCGTCGAGGATCACGCAGACGGTGCGCTCGTCGCCGACGCCGAGCGGATGCGGGCCGAACGACACCGTCGCCGAGGGCGCCCCCGGATCGACCGGCCCCGCATCGGTGCCGACGACCGTGCCGGAGTCGGCGGTCGCAGCGTCGGATTGGTTCCCACCGTCGACGCCGCTCGTGCGAGACGAGCCGCAGCCGAACAGGACGATCACGATCGCGAGCGGAGCGAGAGCGCGCATCGAAGACCTCCGTCGAAGCCCAAGCGACGCGATCGTACCGATCCGATCAAGAGCGCGATACGTGCACGTCACACGAGCTGCGCGGTGATGTGCGATGCGCACTGGCCACGGCACCTGCCAGGAACTGGTCACTCGGGCTCGCGCGCACGGGGCGAGATCGCACGCGGGAGAGCACGACGCTGTACGGATCGCTCCGCCGAGGAACGAAACGCTGCATCGAGGTCGCGTTCCGTACTAGGAATGCGCTGATGATCCAGGCACATACGTTGCTCGACGGCCGGCCCATGATGCGTGCGCATGCATATCGATTCCTCGTCGCCCTCGCGCTGACGTCGATCGCGGCGGGCTGTTCCAACGACACGAACGAGCCAGCACATCGCGGCTCGTGGGTGGAGATCCAGGAGGTCGAGCTCACCGCCGACGCGCTCGACGTGGAGAGCCTCGACGCGTTCGAGTCGGTCGTCGTGGAGGACGATCGGCTGGTGTTCCGCTTCGACGGGGACTCGCCGCTGCGCGTCGGGCACGTGGTCGCGGGCCCGAGCGGCATCGGGTATCTGCGCAAGCTGCTGACGGTCGAGGAGCAGGCGGACGGATCGATCGTCGCGACGACTCGCGACGCGACGCTCGCGGAGTACTTCGTGACGTTCCGCGCGATCGCGCACTACGACCCGGTCCGCGTCGACGAGCCGATCGAGGCGCGCGACGGGGTCGCGGTGGAGTCGCTCGGCGACTGCATGGACGCGCAGCCCTGCGTGCTCGGCGGCACCCCGTCGTTCTCGGGCAACCCGATGGATCTGGCGGGCTGCACCGGCGCGTCCGGGTTCGGCTTCCAGCCCTTCGTCGAGACCGATCTGCGCGCGATGGACTTCCCGATCGACATCGACGTGGACGTCGGGATCACCGGCGTCTCGGCGAGCCCGACGGCGTACATGGACTTCGACGGAACGCTGCGCGCGGGCGTGCACGTGACGGGCGACGGCCGCGGTCAGCTCTCGTGCATGGCGGACTTCATGGCGATCGCGGGCGGTGGACAGCCGCCGGAGATCCGCCTGTGGCGCGTGATCGTGTACGGCATCCCGATCGAGCTGCTGGCGTCGCCCGTGCTCAACGGCGAGCTGACGGCGATGGGTGACGCGGGGCCGTTCCGCTTCACCGCCGGCGTGCAGGTCGACGCGGCGATGGAGCTCGGCCTGAAGGACGGCGAGTACCACCAGGTCGGTCCCGACGTGAGCACCGATCCCTTCGCGTCGCTGACGACGGAGCGCGCGGGCCCGGTGACGACGACCGGCACGCTGACGGCGGGCGCGGCGCTGACGCTGTCGATCGGCTATCGCTGGAAGCGCAGCGGCTTCACGATCAACGTCGGCGCGGCGTTCACCGCGGAGCTCACCGGGAGCGTCGGTGTGGAGCTCTCGATGGACACCAACGGCTGCGACTGGACCGCGGAGTTCCCGTGGGCGATCGAGTTCACGCCGAGTGTCGAGCTGAGCCTGCAGATCGAGGACATCGGCCCGACGTGGTCGTACGAGCACGAGCCCTTCGTGCTCGCCGAGGGGAGCCTGGGCGAGGTCACCGGGAACAACGGTCGTTGCTCGACCGCGCCCGATGAGTGCACCGGGCCGGCGACCTGCATGGACGACGTGTTCGACAACGTGACGTGCGAAGGTCGTCACGGGTTCCGCAGCTGCGGCGAAGGACAGGGCGAGTACTGCCTGTGCTCGGCGAGCGGCTGGACCGACTGCAGCCCGTGCCGTGACGTGAACGCGCCCTGATCCTGCTGGAGTGCTCGCTGGCGGAGGGCCCCCACGAGAGCGTGGCGCGCACGCGGACGGGAGAGCGCTCTGCGGCGGCGAGCCGATTTGGACGCCGTATCAGAGGTCGACGAGACGAGGCGCGAGCGCGTTCCGTAAGGACGCGACTCGCGCCTCGAGCGTTTCGGGGTCGTAGGGCAGCGCGGGATGGACGCCCCACACGGGTCGGGGCCACGCGTCATCGGTGGGGAAGCGCGCGACGACGTGCACGTGGAGCTGCGCGACGACGTTGCCGATCGCGGCGACGTTCATCTTGTGCGCGGAGACGATGCGCGAGAGCGCGGACGCGACCAGCGCGGACTCGTCGATCAGCACGTGACGATCACGCTCGTCGAGCTCGTGGATCTCGCGCACGCCGGGGCGCTCGGGGACGAGCAGCGCCCACGGGTATCGCGCGTCGCGCATCCATCGCACGTGGCAGAGCGGAAGACGCCCGACCGGCGCGCTGTCTGCTTCGATGCGCGGATCGAGTACGGTCACTCGCCCGGGCCCTCGTAGCCCTCGGGCTCCTCGACGTCCTCCATGCCGCGCTGGAGCGGCGCGCGGAGCTCGCCGTGGATCGTGATCCCGCCGGTCGTCATCAGCTCCTGGTGGTACTCGACGATCACCGGGCCCTGCTCCGGGCAGTACACGGTGCGCGAGCGACCCTGCGTCTGCGTGTTCTCGACGACGACCTCGACGCACTCGGAGAACGTGCCCGCGGGCACGGTGACCTCCTGGCTCGTCTGCGTGATGCGCGCGGTGCGGCCGTTGCCCGCGTCCCACGTCTCGCCGACGACGAGCGGATCGCGCACGTGCCACGCGTTCGCGTCGACGTCCCAGATGCCCTCTTCGCGCAGCTCGTAGACGTGTCGCTCGCGCGCGCCGTCGGCCTGGATCACGAAGCGCGGGGGCGTGGCCTCGGTCACGCGCGTGATGCCCAGCGTCGAGATGCCGGTCTGGGTGTCGACGTCGTGCGTCCAGATGTAGCCCTCGCCCATCGGATAGAGCTCGCGCGCGCGGAGCGGGCCGGTGCGCGTGGTGGTGCGGGGCTGTGCACCACCGCAGCCGGCGAGCGCGAGCACGACGAACGTGGTGACGAGAGGTCGGTTCATCATCGCAGCACGTAGACGTAGGTGATGACGAGGAGCGCGACGGCGCAGAGGACGAGGAACGTCATCTGCAGCGGATCCACCGCGGTGCGCCGCGCGAGATCGCGCGCGGCGTCGACGATCGTGGGATCGCTCGCGCGCTCGAGCTCGCTGGTCAGGGTCCGCACGAGAGCGTAGTTGCCCGCTTCGAACGCAGCGTTCGCTTCGCGCAGCTTCTCGCCCTCGACCGTGCCCTCGCCGGGGAGGCGGGTCGGCACGGTCGTCTCGCTCGGCGCGCCGCGCCGCCGCTTCTTCTTGGAGAGCTTGGTCGCCTTGGCGCCGGTGGTGTCCTCGGGCTCCGGCTCGGGCGCCGCGCTGTTCGTCGGATCGTCGCTCACGCGAACCTCTGCCTCGTGCACGAGCACGGCGCCGTCGAGCCGGAGACGGACATCATTCCGGCAAGGGATACGGCGGGTACTGCGGGACCTCGTCGTCGGGGATCTGCCAGGGCGATCCCCAGAGGCTCGCGCCGCCGTCGATGTAGAAGGTCTGACCGGTGACGAAGTCGGCCTGCGTGCTCGCGAGATAGACGATCAGGTGCGACGTCTCCTCCGCGCTGCCGAGGCGCTTCAGCGGCGTCGACGCGCGCGACATCTCGAGCAGCTCCGGCGGGTACTGCGCGGTGCCGCTCGTCTTGATCACGCCGGGCGCGACCGCGTTGACGCGGATGCCGTGCACCGCCCACTCGACGGCGAGCGTCTTCGTGAGGTTCTCGACGCCAGCGCGCGCCGCGCCGGTGTGCGCCATGCCGGGGAAGCCGCGCGCGACGTTCGCGATGACGTTCACGATGCGGCCGCGCTTGCTCGGGATGAACGCGCGGCGCGCGACCGCGTGGGTCATGCTCCACGTGCCGAGCAGGTTGTTGCGGACCACCGCCTCGAAGCCCTTCGGCGCGAGGTGCTCGGCGGGCGTGGGGAACTGGCCGCCCGCGTTGTTGATCAGGATCGAAGCGCGGCCGAAGCGCGCGACGACACCGTCGACGAACGCCTCGACCTCCTCGGTCTTGCGGATGTCGCAAGCCGCGTGGTGCACGTCGATGCCGTCCGCGCGCAGGCGATCGGCGGCCTCGGCCAAGGGCTCGGGGCGACGACCGCAGATCGCGATCTTCGCTCCCAGGGTGCCGAGCTCTCGCGCGACCGCGAAGCCGATCCCGGTTCCACCACCGGTCACGATCGCGACTTCGCCGTCGAAGAGACCCGCTCGGAAGATGTGCTGCAAGACTGCGTGACCTCCGTCCGGAGCCAACCCCAATCCCGGCGGCCGGTATATCGCAGCGCTGCACGGGTGGCTACGCCGCTACGATGGACGGGTGACCACGAGCGCGACGAGCGAGCTGCGCACCGGTGTCTCGCTCGTGCAGACGCACCCCGGGATCTCCGTCGCGCTCGGCGCGGCGATCGTGCTCTCGCTGTGCGCGACGTGCACCGGGCTCGGCGCGATCGTCGGGCCGTGGTTCGTGTGCGAGCTCTACGGCGTGCAGATCGCCGCCGCGACCGGCATCGCGCGGCCGCGCACGAGCGCGTGGATCCGCGCGGCCGCGATCGTGCTCGCGACGGTCGTGATCGTCGCGCTCACGGGATGGCTCGCGGCGCTGGGGTTCGGGCCCGACGTCGCGACCGCCGACGCCGCGGAAGAACCGCTCCCGTGGCCCGAGGCGCTGCGACGCGTCGGGCTGATCACCGGCTCGGTCATCCTCGCGGTCGGCTTCATCGCGCCGTTCCTCTACGCGCCGCTCGTGCTGATCGATCGCGGCGGGCGCATCGGCGGCGCCGTGGTCGAGAGCGCGTGGCTCGCGTCGCGCGGCGGCGCGCTGCGCCACCTCGCGCTGACGTTCGTCGTGTTCTTCCTGCAGCTCTCGCCCGCGCTGATCGCCGCGATGATCGTCGCGCGCACGTTCGAGCGTGCGGCGACGCCCCTCGGGCTGCTCGGCGCGCTGCCGCTGATGACGATCACGATCCCGCTCGGTCAGGCGTGGACGACCGCGGCGTACCTCGAGCGTCGCGCGCTGCTCGCGGCACCGCGCGCGGTGCAGGTGCGCGGTCCGGTGCCGCGCTCGCTCGTCGCGTTGCTCGCGCTCGACGTGCTCGCGCCGGTGCTCGCGCTCGCGATGCTCGGGCTGACGGCGCTCCGTCCGTCGACGCCGGCCGAGTCGGACGCGCCGCCGGGCACCACGCTGATCGAGCGCGACGTGCAGGACGAGCGCGCGCGCATCGTGGTGCCCGACACGACGATCACCGTCGTCGTCGAGGGCCGCGAGCTGATCGTGCGCGCCGGAGACGGCGACGCGGACGGCGCGGGCCGGCTTCCTCGGGCGTGGCCGAGCGCGATCGAGCAGGTGCGCGTGGTGCGCGCGCGCGACGTGTACGCGATCGTGATCGAGGCGGGCGATCGCGTGTTCCACACGCGCGTCGACGGCGCGGGCATGCGCGTCGACGACTCGATCCGGAGGCGGCTCGAGCAGCACGTGCCGACGTGGGCGCTCCTGACGATCCTCGCGGCGTTCCTGGTGTTCGGGCTGCTCGGCGGACGCGCCCTCGCGTCGCTCGGCGCGCTGCGCGCGGAGGTGGACGCGCCGGAGCGCGCCGCGGCGTACGCGCGGTCGATGCGATGGGGGCTCACGATCGCGCCGTTCGTGATCGCCGCGCTCCTCGCGGGCCTGGTGTCGATCACGCGCTGAGCGCCGGCTCAGCGGAGCGGTCGACCGAACACGATCGGCGTGATCACGTAGCCGTCGCTGAGCGTTCCGACCCAGCCGTAGTGCGTCGCGTGGCCCTGGCCGTCGGTGAGGAACACGAGCGTGCCGAAGCCGAAGCCGCCGACGCCGTCGTCGCGACGCGTGTCCTCTTGATGGCCCCACGACGTCGAGTCCGCGATGCGCACCGCATAGGCGCCAGGGATCGAGGGAAGCGGCACCGGCGCTTCCATCACGAACCCGACGTGACCGGTGTTCCGGCTCGGGAACCCGCGCGGACGCCGCCACGCGAACACGTCTCCGGGACGCACCGCGTCGATGTGCTCGATGCGCTGCCACCCGCTGCGACCTCCGCGCGCCGGCGCACGCTCGATCGCCGACACGAAGTCGCGCGCGACGGGACGCTCCCGGGTGATCGCGCTCATCGCGCGCGGCGCCGCGCGGCGCAGCACCCAGGCCGCCATGCCCGAGCAGTCCCAGAGGAAGACGCCCTCGCGCTCGCGCACGACGGTCGCGTGCTGGTAGCGCGTCTGGCGCATCGAGGTCTGCACGCCGCGCAGCACCTCGATCACGCGCGCAGCCGCCGGCGTCGCGGGCTCCGCGGGCGTGGGACGCGGCGGCGCGGGGATCGGGAGCCCGAGCGGCGGGGCGATGATCGGCCACGGCACGCCCTCGTAGACGCCGACCTCGAGCTGCGCGCGCGCCGGCACCGAGACCGCGACGATCACCACGAGCGACGCGGCGATCGCGGCGAGCACGGCGCCACCGCTGCGCCGTCGACTCTCGACGTCCATCCAGGGGGAGTCTACGCTGGCCGATCGAATGGTCGATCCCCGCGATTCCGCGAGCACGGTGGCCCAGCGGCTGGGGCACGCGTTCGGTGATCTCGGGCTCCTGATGACGGCGCTCACGCATCGGTCGTACGTGCACGAGCATCCGGAGCTCGCCGCCGCCGACAACGAGCGCTTCGAATTCCTCGGTGACGCGATCGTCGGCGCCGCCGCCGCGATGGTGCTCGAGCGTCGGTTCCCGACCGCGCGCGAGGGCGAGCTGACGCGCCGTCGTGCCGATCTCGTCAACGAGGGCGCGCTCGCGACGATCGCGGCGGAGCTGGGGATCGGCGACGCGCTGCGGCTCGGTCGCGGCGAGGAGCGCTCGGGCGGGCGGCAGAAGCCGCGGCTGCTCGCGAGCGCGCTCGAGGCGTGCGTCGCGGCGATCTTCCTCGACGCAGGCATCGAGCCGGCGATCGCGATCGCGCGCGCGCTGCTCGCGCCGCGCATCGACGCGCTCGCGCCGGGCGCGAAGGACTTCAAGTCGCGGCTCCAGGAGCGCATGCAGGCGCGCGGCGAGACGCCGCGATACGAGCTCGAGCGCACCGAGGGCCCGGAGCACGAGCGCGTGTTCCACGTGATCGTGACGGCGCCCGATGCGCGCGTGCTCGCGCGCGGCTCGGGACGGACGAAGCTCGAAGCGGAGCAGGCCGCGGCACGCGCGGCGCTGAGCGAGCTCGAGCGCGCGCGGGAGACCGACGGATGAGGATGTGCTCGCGACGCGCGTTGTGGTCCGTGTGCGCGCTGGTCGTCGTCGGGTGCAGCCTCGATCGCACGGGGTTCGGAGGAGGCGCGGGCGGCCTCGATGCGAGCGTGCGGGACGCGATGATCGCGATCGACGCGCGCCAGAGCGAGATCGACGCGAGCGAGCTCGACGCGGGCGAGATGATCGACGCCGGCGAGAGGCTCGACGCGAGCGACCTCGATGCGGGCGAGCTCGACGCGGGCGAGCCAGACGCGGGCGATCTCGACGCAGGCGAGATGATCGACACCGGCGTGGACGCGTTCCGTCCGTGCCCGATCGGGCTCGTCGAGTGCCAGGGCGACGTGATCGCCGAGTGCAACGCGTCGGGTCGCTTCGACGTCGTCGAGACGTGCCCGATGGGCTGCCTCGGCGCGACGGTGCCGGTGCGCTGCGCGCAGCTCGTGCCCTCGCACGTGGCGGATCCGACGCGTCTCGTCGCGGGCACGGCCGATCTCGTGGTGCGCGCAGGCGAGGTGGTCGCGATCGACACCGACACCGGTCGCATCGTCGAGATCGTCTCGACCGCCGAGCTGCGGGCCGCCGGCGCCGCGGGCGACGCGAGCGGGATGTTGCTCACGACCGCGTCGCAGCGCGCGGGCACGCCCGACGCCGCGATCCTCTCGGTCGGCGGCGTCATCGTCGAAGCGGGTGGGCGGCTCGTCGCGAGCGGGCCGCGCGCGCTGATCCTGCTCGCCGCGCGCGAGGTGCAGATCGCGGGCGCGATCGACGTCGGAGGCAACGGCCGGAGCGGCGGGCCCGGCGGCGGCACCGGCGGCGACGCGCGCGGCGCGGGCATCGGACCGGGCGGCGGCGGCGGCGGCGCCGTGACCGGCACGTTCGGCGCGCTGATGAGCGGCGGCGGTGGCGGCGGTCACGCGGCGAACGGCGGCGAAGGCGGCGACGAGGGCGGCATCTCGGGCACCGCGCAGGGCGGCGCGAGCGGCCCGGCGCTCGACGACGCCGACGTGACCGTGCTGATCGGCGGCGGCGGCGGTGGTGCCGGCGCGAACGCCGACGATGGTGGTGACGGCGGCGGTGGCGGCGGCGCGCTGCAGATCTCGAGCGCGGTCCGCATCGTGATCGCCGCCGGCG
Organism: Sandaracinus amylolyticus; assembly: GCF_000737325.1. Taxonomy (NCBI): domain Bacteria; kingdom Pseudomonadati; phylum Myxococcota; order Polyangiales; family Sandaracinaceae; genus Sandaracinus; species Sandaracinus amylolyticus. The sequence goes on along the minus strand of NZ_CP011125.1, from coordinate 957,773 downwards.
GCGTGATCCGCGCGCCCGGCGCGGGCGGTCGCGAGGGCGACGACGGCGGTGGCGGTGGCGGCGCGGGAGGAACGATCTTCCTCGAAGCGCCGCGCGTCGTGATCGACGGCGCGGTCGTCGCGAACGGCGGCGGCGGCGGCGGCGGCGACAGCGATCCGTTCGGCAACGGCGACGACGGCGAGCGCGGGCGCGACGACGCCGCGCGCGCGGGCGGCGGCGACGGCGCGGGCGGCGGCGACGGTGGCCGCGGCGGCGCGGGCGGCGATCTCGCGGGCGAAAACGGCGGGAACGGCAACGGCGGCGGCGGCGGTGGCGGCGCGGCCGGGCGCATCCGCGTGCTCACGCGCACGGGTGCGTCGTCGGGCGCGGGCGTGCGCTCGCCGAGCGCGTCGGGCGGCTACGGCGAGGGCGTCGCGTCGTCGAGCTGATCGCGATGTCGAGGGTCTCTTCACGCGCGCTCGCGATCGCGTCGATGGTGATCGCGATCGTGCTCGCGCTCGGATCGGCCGCGGGGCTCGTGCCTCGCGCCGACGCCGACGACGGGGTGCGCGCGTGCCAGCACCGCGGTCGATCCGCGCGGCGATCGCGGGCACGCAGCAGTCGGCGGCGCGCGCGCCGGCCTCGTCTCACCGCCGCGCAGCGCCGGCAGATCCAGCGCTGGCACCAGCGCGCGAGCCGCAGCGAGGTGCGCGCGTGGGCGCGCATGGATCCGCCGCCGCTCGTGTTCCACCCGCTGCGCCAGCGCGAGCGCGTCGCGCTCGTCCCCGCGAGCGCCGAAGGCGGCTTCGACACCGACGATCTCGTGCTCGCGCAGCAGGCGCTCGCGTCGCGCGAGGGCGCGATGCACGACATCCATCCGCGGCTCCTCGAGCTCGTCTACCGCGCGGTGCGGCACTTCGAGGTGCCGTACGTGCACGTGATCAGCGGCTACCGCGATGGTCGCGCGACGAGCCGTCACGCGCAGGGCCGCGCGATCGACTTCGTGCTGCCCGGCGTGAGCGATCGGAGGCTCGCCGCGTACCTCCGCCCGCAGGGCTTCGTCGGCGTCGGCATCTATCCGGTGAGCGGCTTCGTGCACCTCGACGTGCGCGCGCGCAGCTATTTCTGGAGCGATGGATCGGGGCCGAGCGAGCCCACGCGCGAGCGCGCGATCCTCGCGGCGCAGACGTCGCGTTACGACGCCGCGGCGCGCCGGCGCGGCGAAGAGAGCATCCCGGACCTCGACGTCGGGCACGACGAAGAAGAGGTCGAAGAAGAAGAGAGCGCCACGCCCGAGATCGCCGACGAGGCCGCGCAGCCGCCGCCCGATGCCGGCGTGAGCGCGGGCTGACGGGGTCTGCCCTAGACTGTGCGGATGGCGGTCGACGACGCGGTGGTGCAGGCCCTCGTGCGCGAGGGGCGCCACGAAGAAGCCGCGCGCATCTGCGCGGAAGGTGGGCAGCCCGCGCGCGCCGCGGAGCTCCTCGCGGCGGTGTGGAAGCACGCCGAGGCGATCCGTGTCGCGACCGACGCCGGGCTCTACGACGAAGCGTACCGACACGCGGTGGGCGCGCAGGATCGCGAGCTCGCGGCGTCGCTGCTCTCGAGCCTCGCGGCGCGCCCCGAGCAAGCCTCGCGCGCGGCGAGCTACGCCGAGGCGCGCGGGCGGACCAGCGACGCAGCACGGCTGCGCGAGGCGGCGGGCGAGCTCGAGGCCGCGGCGACGCTCCACGAGCGCGCGGGCGAGCTCGGCGACGCAGCGCGCTGCTGGAAGGAGCTCGGCGACGTGCGCAAGGCGGGCATGCTCTACGAGCGTCGTCTGCGCGACACGCCCGACGACGCCGAGAGCGCGTTCGAGCTCGGACAGATCCTCGCGCGCTTCGGTCGATGGGATCACGCCGCGCGCGCGCTGCAGATCGCGGCGGACCGCGAAGAGCTCGCGATCCCCGCGGGCAAGCTGCTCGTCGCGTGCTTCGACGCGCTCGGGATGACCGACGCCGCGCAGAGCCGGCTCGACGTGCTGCGTGCGCTCGAGCCCTCGATGCCGGCGACGGTGCCCGAGCTGCTGCGCGCGTCGTTCGGCGACGAGCGCGGTCCACGCAGCGCGAGCCGCGATCAGCTGATCGCGGGGCGCTATCGCGTGGTGCGCGCGCTCGGCGCGGGCGGCACCGGTCGCGTGCTGCTCGCGGAGGACGCGTTCTACGGGCGCGAGGTCGCGATCAAGGTGCTGCACGCGGGCAGCTCGGGCGCCGCGGGGCGCGACGCGCTGAGCCGCTTCGCGCGTGAGGCGAAGGTCGCGGCGGGCATCGATCACCCGAACGTCGTGCAGGTCTACGAGTACCAGCCGGACGGGCCCTTCCTCGTGATGGAGCACATGTCCGGCGGCACGCTCGAGGATCGTCTGTCGAACGGCGACGTCGCGACCGCGCTCCCGGCGAGCGTCGTGCAGCACGTGGGGCGCTCGGTGCTGAGCGCGCTCGAGGCGGTGCATCGGCGCGGTGTCGTGCATCGCGATCTGAAGCCCGCGAACGTGTTCTTCGGGCGCACCGGCGAGGTGAAGCTCGGCGACTTCGGCGTCGCGCACCTCGCGGATCTCGGCGCGACGCTGACCGGCGCGATGATGGGCACGCTCGCGTACATGTCGCCCGAGCAGATCACGGGATCGTCGCGCCCCGACGCGTCGACCGACCTCTATTCGCTCGGCGTGATCGTCTACCGCGCGCTCACCGGCGTGCTGCCCTTCCCCGGCCCCGACTTCGTCGCGCAGCACCTCGAGCTCACGCCGGCGCGCGCGATCACCCACGCGCCGTGGATCGGCGAGGCGCTCGACACGCTGATCGCGTCGATGCTCGAGAAGGATCCCGCGGCGCGACCGCGCACCGCGAGCGAGGTGCTCGAGGCGTGGGCGCACCTCCCCTGGGCGCACATCGAGCAGGAGGCGCAGCTCGCGCCGCGCAGCGCGACGCCGGTGACGACGCGACGCAGCAGCGCACCGCCCGCGCCGCCGGTCGAGCGATGGTCGATCGTCGACGTGAAGCTCGACGGCACGACGATCGCCGACGACGAGCTGCTGCGCCGGCGCGTGGTGATCGTCCCGTGCGACGCCGATCGCGCGCGCTCGCTGCGCGCGCTGGCGCGCGCGGACTCGCCGTTCCTGCAGGCGGTGTGGTCGATCGACGAGGAGGGCGGGCGCGCGATCCTCGAGCTCCCGCAGGGTGAGCCTGCGCGCGCGGCGCTCGATCGCATGCGCGCCGAGGAGATCCGGATCGCGCTCGAGGGCCTGCACGCGCAGGGGCTCGTGCACGGGCACGTCGACGCGGCGCACGTCGTCGTCGCGGAAGGTCGGGCCGTGCTGATGCTTCCGCTCGGCGCGCGGGTCGGCAGCGCGGCCGCGGATCTCGAGGCGCTCGCTCGTCTCGCACAGCGATGAGCGTGCCAGTCGGGACTGGCATCCTCGACGAGGGTGCCAGTCCGCGACGCGCGCGGCCGCTCATTCGCAGCCCGAGAACGACGAGGGCGCTCGCTCGCAGAGACATCCACGCTCGGCCGTCGTGACGCACACGCCGAAGTCGGTGGACTCGAAGTACACGCACTCGAGCTCGCCATCGCACGGCGCGCCGGCGAAACCGCCGCACCCCGCGCGCGCGACGACGCAGCGACCATTCTGACACTCGAGCTCGCCATCGCAGGCGCTCGAGCCCTCGCAGCTCGAGCCGAGCGCGTCGTCGCACGTCGAGGCACGCGCGTCGGATCCGCGCGCCGCGTCGGTCGCGACGCTCGCGTCGGCTCGCTCGTGGTCCTCGCCGCACGCGACGAGGACGAGCAGCGCGAGGATCAGCCCGCGAGATCGCACCACAGCGCGATGCTCCCCTCGGCGTGGCACGCGCGCAGGAACGACGAGAGCGCGTCCCACGACGACACGTGCGCGCTCATCGTCTCGACCACGGCCGGCCGGAGCGCCTCCATCGCCGAGAGGATCCGCGCCAGCTCCGCGCGCTCGCAGAGCGCGACGACGGGGTCGACGCCCTCGCGCGACCACCCCCGGCGCTCGCCTTCGCCGAGCACGATCTCCTCCCATTGCGCGAGCCACGACGCGGTCCGCAGCGGCTCCGGATCGAGCTCGCCGTCGCGCGCGAGATCGTCGAGCGCGCCGAGGATCACGTCGATGCCGGCGCTCGGTCCCGCGCCCACGTCGAAGCCGCGGCGCATGTCGAGCGCACCGTCTCTCTGGAACACGACGCTCAGGTCCATGTGGCGAGTCTCTACACCTCGCGCGCGCCCGTCGAGCCCTCGGGACCCCTTCGACGCGGCGCGTCGTCGTGTCGAATGGCTTTCCTTCCTGCGTCGGAATCGGTATCAAATGATCCGATCCGTTTTCTTGAAGGTGACGTGTGACCAAGGGCGGGGGCGGCAGTGTCTCGGTGATGGGGGCCCTCATGGTGCTCCATTGCGCAGAGAAGTCGGGCGCAGACCGTGCGCGCATCCTCGAGCGAATCGGGCTCACGCCCGATCGCCTGAAAGACCCCGAAGCGCACATTCCACTGCCCACGCACCATCAGCTGTGGGAGACGGCGATCGAGGAGTGCGGCGACCGCGCGCTGCCGCTGCGCGTCGCGGAGGACTCCGATCCATCGAAGTTCAGCGTCCTCGGCTACACGTGCATGACCGCGGCGACGGTGCGCGAGGCGCTCGATCGCCTCGCGCGCTTCCTCTCGCTGTTCCTGCAGGGCGAGACGCTCACGCTCGAGCAGCACGCCGAAGAGACGCGGCTCACGCTGCACCAGACCGCCCCGCGCCGGCTCGGCCGCGAGCTCTCGGGCGAGTCGACGATGGCGAAGATCGTCATCACCGTGCGCGTGCTGATCGGGCACGAGAACGGGGGACGCTCCTGGTCGCCCTCGCTCGTGTCGTTCACCCACGCCGCGCCCGCGGACACGCGCCCGCACGAGCAGCTCTTCGGGTGCGCCGTGCGCTTCGGCGCGCCCCGCACCGAGCTCGTCATTCCGCGCGCGATGCTCGACCTGCCGCTCGCGAAGGCGGATCCGAGCCTGTCCGCGTTCTTCGAACGACACGCCGAGGAGATGCTGCGGCGCATGGGCGCGCGCGCCGACGCGACCGCGCGCGTGCGTCGCGCGGTGAGCGAGGCGCTGCACGCCGGCGAGGTGAGCGAGACGAACGTCTCGCGTCGTCTCGGCTGGAGCGAGCGCACGCTGCGGCGTCGTCTCGGTGAAGAGGGCACGACGTTCCGTCAGGTGCTCGACGACGTGCGACGCGAGCTCGCGCAGGGCTGGCTCGTGCAGAGCGAGATGGCGATCGGCGAGGTCGCGTTCCTGCTCGGCTTCTCCGAGTCGAGCAACTTCCATCGCGCGTTCAAGCGATGGACGGGCCAGACGCCGGACGAGTTCCGCCGCTCGCAGCGCTGACTCACGTTCGTCGTCGGCGTCGCGTATCCTGCGGCCTCCCGCAGCATGCCGAAGACGATCGACGACGCACCCACCGAGGATTTCGAGCTCTCGTTGCACGGCGCGCGCGCCGTGCGTGGTCCGCGCGAGGTCCACGCGCTGGTGATCGCGTGGTCGCGCGCGGAGCCCGATCGCGTCGGCGAGGTCGCGCGCATCGAGCGCGCGTGCGTGCTCGGTCGCGGCAGCGCACCCGCGTCCGATGGCGCTCCCCGCGCGCGCTTCGTCCGGCAGCGTCCTTGGGGCGACGGACCGAGCGAGCCGCTCGCATCGCCGCGGCTCTCGCGCGAGCAGCTGCGCATCGAGCCCACGGCGAAGGGCTTGCGCGTCGCGTCGATCGGTCGCGCGCCGATGTGGATCTCGGGCGAGCCCGCGACCGAGCGCGAGATCGTTCCCGGAGACACGGTGCGCATCGCGGACGAGCTGCTGTTGCTCGCGGTGCGTCGTCCGACGCGCATGGACGCGCAGCGCGCGTGGGGCGAGGACGAGGCGCCGTTCGCGTTCGGCGCGCCCGATCGGTTCGGGCTCGTGGGCGAGAGCGTCGCGGCGTGGACGCTGCGCGATCGCGTCGCGTTCGCGGCGCGCGCGGATGCGCACGTGCTGCTCCTGGGCGCGAGCGGCACGGGCAAGGAGCTCGTCGCGCGCGCGATCCACCAGCTCTCGTCGCGCGCGTCGGGCCCGCTGGTCGCGCGCAACGCCGCGACGCTGCCCGAGGGCCTCGTCGACGCCGAGCTCTTCGGCAACGTGCGGAACTATCCGAACCCCGGCATGGCGGAGCGTCCCGGGCTCGTCGGCGAGGCCGACAAGGGCACGCTCTTCCTCGACGAGATCGGCGAGATGCCGAGCACCGCGCAGGCGCACCTGCTGCGCGTGCTCGATCGCGACGGCGAGTACCAGCGGCTCGGCGACGCGCGCCCGCGCCGCGCGTCCATTCGCGTCGTCGGCGCGACGAACCGCGCGCGCGACGAGCTCAAGCACGACGTGCGCGCGCGCTTCGGGATCGTGCTCGAGATCCCGCAGCTCGACGCGCGCCCCGACGACGTCCCGCTGCTCGTGCGGCACCTCGTGTCGATCGCGGCGACGAAGACGCGCGTCCCCGCGCCGGAGCCGAGCATCGAGCTCGTCGACGCGCTGCTGCGACATCGCTACGAGCTCAACGTGCGCGAGCTCGAGCAGCTCTTGTGGCAGGCGATGGCGGAGAGCCGCGCGGGCAAGCTCGAGCTCGTGCCGAGCCTCGTCGATCGCCTCGCGACCCCGGAGCGCGAAGGCGAGCCGGCCGGTGAGGAGAAGGAGCCCGATCGCGAGGCGATCGAGGCCGCGATCGCGCGCGCGGGCGGCAGCGTGACGAAGGCGGCGCGCGAGCTCGGATTGCGGAATCGCTACGTGCTGTATCGCTTGCTGCGGAAGCACGGCATCGCAGTCGACGGGCTCTAGGCGAGAACGAGCACGGTGCTCGCCGTGCGCGAACCGTGCGCGCACTGTGCGCGCACGGTTCGCCGCCGAGCTTTCTCCGCGAATTGCGCGGTCGCGCCGTGGATCGCGCCCTGCACTCTGCGGGTCGCGCTCACCAGGGAGGCTGCACCGTGTCACTCGACGTCCCGCTGCTCCGTTCGTCCTTCGAGCTCGTCCTCGAGCGCGAGCCCGCGCTCACCGCGCGCTTCTACGAGATCCTCTTCGAGCGCTATCCGCAGGCGCGCCCGCTCTTCGCGCGCAACGCGCGGAAGCAGCAGGAAGAGATGCTCGCCCGCGCGCTCGCCGCCGTCGTCGATCGCCTCGAGGACGCGCCGTGGCTCGTCGAGACGCTCGGCGCGATGGGCGCGAAGCACGTCGACTACGGCGTGACCGAGGAGATGTACGGCTGGGTCGGCGACGCGCTGCTGCGCACGCTGGCCGAGGTCGCGGGTGACGCGTGGACGCCCGAGCTCGAAGCGGCGTGGGCCGCCGCGTACGGCGCGATCCGCGACCTCATGCTCGCCGGCGCGAGCCGCGCGCAGGCCGCCGAGTGATCACCGCGTGACCTTCGCGACGAACGCGTCGATCACGTCGAGCAGCGCGTCGCGAGGGCCCGCGAGCGGCAGGTGATCCTCGCCGTCGAGCACGACCAGCTCGGCGCTCGGCAGCGCCTCCGCGAGCGCGCGTGCCTGCGCTTGCGGCACGAACCGATCGCCGCGCCGATGCACGATCAGCGTCGGCACGTCGAGCGACGCGACGTGCGCGGTGAGGTCGATCTCCGCGCCTCGCCGCAGCTGCGCGGCGAGCGCGCCGGGGCTCGACGACGATCGCAACAGCGACGCCCAGAACGCGAGGAACGACGCGTCCTCCGCGAGCGACGGCGCGAGCAGATCCGCGAGCACCGCGGAGCCCCACCCCGCGCGCACGGCCTGCGCGCGCTCGTCGATCACCTCGCTCGAGAGCGCATCGCCGAGCCGCAGCGCGCCGCCGACGATCACCACACCGGCGACCCGCGCGCGCGCCTTCGCGCCCGCGAGCGCCGCGATCGCGCCCGCATCGCACGTGCCCACGATCACCGCGCGGCGGCTCGACACCGCGTCGAGCACCGCGAGCACGTCGTCCACCTGCGCGTCGAGCTCGTACGACTCGGGCGCGCGCTCCGAGAGCCCGCATCCGCGACGATCGATCATCACGAGCCGCGCGATCGACGAGAGCCCGCGCTGCCACGCCGCGCTCGCCGGGTGCTGCCACGACCGCTCGACGTGCGAGACGAGCCCCGGCACGAGCACCAGATCGACCGGCCCCTCGCCCATCACTTGGTACGCGATCGCGACGCCATCGCGATCGACGAAGCTCGTGCGCGGCAGATCCTGCGTCACCTCCGCGCGCACCGGGGTCGAGCGCCGCGTGGGCCCCGGCGAGGGCGCGGGCGGCAGCGTCTCCGCGAGATCGGTGTCGGCGATCGCCATCCCGCGCAGCATCGCCTCGGACAAGCGCGAGATCGCGGTGCGCCACGCCATCTCGGTCGGCGCGTCCCATCGCGGGTCGTGCTCGCGCAGCGCGGCGATCAGCGCGCTCTCCGCCTGCTCGAAGTGCTCGCGCCGCGCGCCGTACGCGACGTGCCGTCGCCCGAGATCCTCGAGCAGCGGCACGAGGCGCTCGGGCGCGCGGATCTGCGCGACCACGTTCTCGATCGCGTGCAGCAGCTTGTGGCGCTGACCTTCGAGGTCGTGCGGGAAGAGCGGCTTCGCGTCGGGCGCACGCTCGAAGAGCAGCGTGTAGAAGCGCGAGATCATCGCGTCGCCCGACGACGCGATCCGCGCGAACGACGCGGTCAGCCGACCGTACTCGTCCTCGACGCCGCGCCCCTCGGTCGGCTGCGCGAACGGACGGTAATAACGACGCAGCAGCTCGAGCGCGTCGCGCAGCGCATCCGCGCCCGGCCATCGCTCCGCGGGATCGCGACGCAGGCAGCGCACGACCGCGTCGATCAAGCCCTGCGGCGCGTCGGGCACGCGCGGCACGCGCACCTCGTCCTCGATGGCGCGGGTCGCGAGCAGATCGAGCGGCATGCCCCAGCGCAGCCGCTCGCCCGTGAGCAGCTCGCGCAGCACGAGCCCGAGCGCGTACACGTCGGAGCGCAGCGTGGCCGGCAGCCCCTCGAAGAGCTCGGGCGCCATGTACTGCGGCGTGCCGACGATGCGACCGATCGACGTGAGCCCGGTCGCGCCGCTCGGCAGCGGGCCGCTGGTGTCGACCGCCTCGCTCTCGTGGATGCGCAGGGCGAGCCCGAAGTCGATCAGCTTCGGCACCCCGGTGCTCGTCACCACGACGTTGGCGGGCTTGATGTCGCGATGGAGCAGGCCGCGCGCGTGGATCGACGCGAGCCCGCGCGCCATGCCGATGCCGAGATCGAGCGCGAGATCCCAGCGCACCGGCGTGCGCATCGCGTGCAGCGTCGAGCCCTCGACGAACTCGTACGCGATGTACGGATTGCCCTCGACCTCGCCGACGCGGAACACCTGCACGACGTTCGGATGCGTGAGGCGCGCGAGGGCGCGGGCCTCGCGCAGGAAGCGCTCGCGCTCGCGTGGATCGGGATGCGCCGCGCGCACGAACTTCAGCGCGACGGGGCGATCGAGGGCGACGTCGTGACCGCGATGCACCGCGCCCATGCCGCCGCGTCCGAGCGGTCCGACGACCACGAATCCGTCGAATTCGCGAGGCGGATCCCAGTCGCCCTCGTCTCTCACCGCGTGCGCCACGGCCGCAACTTACCACGCCCGAACGCCCGTCCAGCGCCGCGCGTGCGGCGCGCATCGCCGTCTTTCCGCGAGGTTGCGCGCTACCGCGCGACGACGCGCAGCTTCACGCCCATCTTGCGCAGGTGCTCGCGCTCGGCGCGCACCTCGCCCATCGCGAGCGGGTGCGTCTCGGCCCACGCGCGCGGCAGCCGCAGCTCGAGCTGCTTGCCGCTCGCGAACGCGCGCACCGGCGGACGGATCGCCGCGCGGCTGCGATGGAGCGCGGCCGCCAGGCGCAGCAGCACCGCGACGCGCAGGAGATCGCGCTGCTGCGCGCGCTCGAGCCCCGCGGCGTACTCGAGCTTCGGCCTCCGGCGGTGCAGCCCGATCAGCGCGGACACACGGATCGCGTCCTCGCGCGCGAGCCCCGCGAGCGTCGCGTTGCGGACCAGATACGCGCCGTGCTTGTGATAGCCGGCGTACGTGAGCGACTGCCCGATCTCGTGCAGCGTCGCCGCCCATCGCAGCGGCGCGCCGTAGTCGAGCAGATCGAGGCGCCACGGCACCGACACGTCGCGCAGCAGCGCGAGCGCGGTCGCCTGCACGCGCTCGGCGTGCTCGCGATCGACGCCGTGTCGCTCCGCGAACGACCGGATCGACGCCTCGCGCACGTCGTGATCCGCGTGACGACCGATCAGGTCGTAGAGGATCCCCTCGCGCATCGCGCTGCGCGCCGCGCGCAGCCGCGGGATCGAGAGCGCCTCGAGCGCCGCGCTCACGATCGCGAGGCCACCCGGGATCACCGGCGCGCGCTCGGGCGCGAGCCCGTCGATGCGCAGCTCGCGCACGTCGCGATGCTCGAGGATCGCGTCCGCGAAGAGCGCGACCCCCTCCGGCGTGATGCCCGCGCCACCCCACTTGTTCGTGGTGAGGATCGCGTCGATCGCGCGCATCGTGCCCGAGCTGCCCCACGCTTGATCGAAGCGTCCTTGCCAGCCTTCGGCGAACGTCGCGAGCTCGGCGAGCGCGGCGTTCCGCGCGCTCTCGAAGTGCTTCCGCTTGATGCGGCCGTGCGGGAAGTAGCGCTCGGTGAAGCTGACGCAGCCCATGAAGAGGCTGTGCGCCGACGCGACCTCGGTGCCGACGCCGAGGATGCACTCGGTGCTGCCTCCGCCGATGTCGATGAGCAGGCGACGCTCGCCCGGACGCGGCGCATCACCCGACGCGACGCCGAGGTACGTGAGGCGCGCTTCCTCGGCGCCGCTCACGATCTCGATCGGATGACCGAGCAGCGCCTCGGCGCGCCGCACGAAGTCGCGCGCGTTGCGCGCCTTGCGCAGCGCGTTCGTGCCGACGACGCGCACCGCGCCGCGCGGCAGCGGACGCAGCGAGGCGCCGAAGCGCTCGAGGCACGCGAGCGCGCGACGCTCGACCGGCCTGCGCAGCGTGTTGTGCGCGTCGAGGCCTTCCGCGAGGCGCACCATCTCGCGCCGCTCGTCGAGCACGTGCACGCCCTCCGCGTCCACGCGGGCGATGACGAGGTGGAAGCTGTTCGAGCCGAGATCGAGCGCCGCGAGCGTCTCGCGCTCCGAGCTCGGGCTCGTGCGCGCGGGGAGCACGTCGTTCATGCGCGCCGGAGCGTACCAGCGGCGCGTGCTTGACGATTCCGTAAACGTCATTCACAAAGTGAACGTGATTCACGAACCCGCGAAGGTCCGTCGGCGCGAGGCGAAGTCGGAGCGCATCCTCGATGCGGCCGAGGGGATCCTCGAGCGCGAAGGGCACGACGCGCTGACGATGCAGCGCCTCGCGGCCGAGCTGGAGCTCACGGTCGGCGCGGCGTATCGCTACTTCGCGTCGAAGGACGCCATCGTCGCGGCCCTGCAGCGCCGGGTGTTCGAGGGGCTCGCGGCGGATCTCGAGCGCGCGATCGCCGAGTACGAGGCGGTGCATCCGCGCGCGTCGCGCGTCGGCGCGCTCTCGCGGGTGTGCGTCGTCGCGCGCGTCTACGCGACGTTGCCCGAGCGCCGGCCGACCCACGCGCGCTTGCTCTCGCGGATGATGGGCGAGCCGCGCAACGTGCTCCCCGAGGGGCTCGGCGACGCGAACGCGCAGGTCGCGATGACGCTCGCGACGCGCGGGGTGCGCGAGCTCGCGGCGGCGCGCGAGGCCGCAGCGCTCGGCGCGGGCGACGATCTCGAGCGCGCGATCCTCCTGTGGACGAGCCTGACCGGGCTCGCGCAGGCGAAGAAGCTCGAGCGCTGGGGCGTGCCGGGGCTCGACGTCGACGCGCTGACCGAGCGGCTCGTCGTGACGCTGCTGGTGGGATGGGGCGCCGAGCCGGCGCGGGCGCGCGAGGCGCTCGGGCGCGCGGCGGAGATCGTTTGAGCTCCAACGATTCGGGGAGGACGACATGGCGACGTGGGGGATCGGGCTCGCGGTGGGCGTTGTGGCGTGGACGCTGCTCGAGTACGTGCTGCATCGATGGGTGTTCCACCGTCGCGTGCTCGGTCGCCGCGCCGCGCGCGGGCACCTCGAGCACCACGCGAAGGTCGACTTCTTCTATCCGGTCGGCGGCAAGCTCGTGATGGCCGCGATCGTGCTCACGCCGATCGTGATCGTCTGCGCGCTCGCGCTCGGGTGGCAGCTCGGCTCGAGCATCCCGGTCGGCATCGTGGTGGGCTGGCTGATCTACGAGTGGATCCACCGGCGCATCCACGTCGCGGCGCCGATCGGCGCGTACGGGCGCTGGGCGCGACGTCATCACCTGCACCACCACTTCCAGCGCGCCGACTGCAACCACGGCGTCAGCACGCCGCTGTGGGACGTCGTCTTCGGCACGCTCGCGCCGCGCGAGCAGGTGCGCGTGCCGCGCGCGCATGCGCGCAAGTTCCCGTGGCTCATCGAAGGCGACGAGCCGCGCATCGCGAGCGCGTGGGCCAGCGAGTACCGAATCGTCTAGTGACTCAGGGCTGGTGCACGTCGTGATCGGCCCGCGTATCATGGCAATTCGTGCGTACGCGGATCGCGATGATGCTGGCGTTGACGGCGTGCACGAGCGCGCCGGGCGCGCCTCCAGCGGACGGGATCGACGCGGGGGCGCGACGTCGCGACGCGTCGATCGCGATCGACGGCGCGACGGAGCGCGACGTGGGCCCGCGCGTCGACGGAGGCGATCCGTTCACCACGTTCGACCGCGCGTGGTGGGAGCGCGCGGTGATCTACTTCGTGATGGTCGATCGCTTCTCCAACGGCGATCGCACCAACGACGGCGACGCGACGTGCACCGATCCGAGCGCGCCGATCCTGTTCCACGGCGGCGATCTCCAGGGCATCGTCGATCGGCTCGACTACCTCGAAGAGCTCGGCGTCACCGCGGTGTGGATCACGCCGGTGCAGCGACAGGTCGGCCGGCGCGGCGATCAGTGCGGCTATCACGGCTACTGGGCGGATCTCGGTGTGCCCGACGACGGCGCGATCGAGCCGCGCCTCGGCGGTGAGGCCGCGCTGCGCGCGCTGATCGACGCGCTGCACGAGCGCGGGATGCGCTTGATCGTCGACCTCGTCGTCAACCACGCGGGCTACGGGGCGCGCGTCGTGGGCCAGCGGCCCGAGTGGTTCCACCCGGGCGCGGGCTGCGAGACATTGGGCGATCCCGAGATCTACTGCGCGCTCTCGGGGCTGCCGGACTTCGCGCACGAGCGCGACGACGTCGCGGACTACCTCGACGCGATGAGCACGTCGTTCGTGTCGCGCTTCGCGTTCGACGGGATCCGCATGGACACCGTGAAGCACGTGGAGGAGTCGTACTTCCGCGAGCGATGGGTGCCCGCGGTGCGCGAGGAGCGTCCGGGGCTCTACCTGCTCGGCGAGCTCTTCGACGAGGGTGGATATGCGCTCTTCGATCGCTATCTCGACGCGGGGTTCGACGGGCTCTTCGACTTCCCGCTGCGTCGCGCGCTGATCGACTCGGTCGCGCGCGGCGGCTCGCTCGGAGCGGTCGCGGGACGCGCGCAAGAGGCGGTGACGCGCTGGGGCGCCGAGCGCGCGCGGCTGCGCGCGACGATGATCGACAACCACGACGTGCCGCGCTTCGTCGAGGAGATGAGCAGCGCGAGCGATGCCGAGAAGAGCGCGCGACTGCGGCTCGCGCTCGGCGTGCTCTTCACGGTGCCGGGCATCCCGCAGCTCTACATGGGTGACGAGCTCGGGATGGGCGGCACGTATCCGCTCAATCGGCGGGACATGCCGGCGTGGGCGTGGCGCGCCGAGGATCGCGAGGGCGCGCACGGCGGCGCGCTGCCCGATGCGGCGCGCATCCACGACGAGGTGCGCGCGCTCGCGCGACTGCGCGCATCGACGCCCGCGCTGCACGCGGGCGGATACACGGAGCTCTGGCGCCCTGCGCCGGGCGGCGTGAACGCGTGGGCGTTCTTCCGCAGCGTGGGAGAGAGTCGAGTCGTCGTCGCAGTGAACGGAGGCGCGACGACGATCAGCGATCTGCAGGTGCCTTATCGCACGAACCCCGGCATCGCCGATCGCGATCGCGAGACCCCCGACGGCACCACTCTGATGCGAGTCCACGGCCCGGAGAGCGCGACCGCGCGCGTGGTCGAAGGCCGCATCGCGCTCACGATCGCGCCGCGATCACTCGCCGTCTTCGCGATGCCGTGAAGGCTCACTTCCCGCGCATCCGGCGGCCCTGATCGCGCGCTTTCTCGCGCGCTTTCGCCTCGGCCTTGCGCGCCCTCGCCTTCGGCGAGCGCAGGCCTTCCTCGGTGCCCTTCAGCGAGCAGACCGGCCAGAGGCGATGCTCGATCTCCGCGAGCCCCGCTGCGACCACCGCGCTCACGACTTCGTCGCTCGACTTGTAACAAGGCGCGGCCTCGTCGAGCGGGACGCGACCGTCCAGATTGACCAGGATTCCGTCGCGTCGATATTGCTCGTCGATCTTCTGCTGATCGAGCGTGCGAGTCGCCTCCCCGCGCGACAGCCGTCGTCCCGCGCCGTGATTGACGCTGTACGCGCTCTTCACCGCGCCCGGCTTCGGACGGAGGATGTAGCTCCAGTCGCGATTGCTCCCGGGGATCAGCACCGGGTGACCGCTCGCTTCCCACTCCGTGCCTCTCAGCGCCGGATGTCCGCCCGGGAACGCGCGCGTCGCGCCCTTTCGGTGCACCCACACTTTCCCGAACTCCGGGTGGGTCTCGGCCTGCACGAGGTTGTGGCTGATCTCGTAGATCAGCTCGAGGTCCTTCCGGAACACGCGCCGGAACGCCTCCGCGACGGCCTCGAAGAGCACCAGTCGATTGACGATCGCGTAATTCCCGCCCGCCGCGACGGCGTTCAGATACTCGCGGTAGTGCGCGCTGTCCGGCGTGAAGAAGCCGAGATCGATGTCGCGCTGCTCGGGGTGCTCCGCGCGCGCCATCTCGAAGTAGTTCGTCGCGAGCCCGTGGCCGAACCCGCGACTGCCGGTGTGCACCTGCACGAACAGCGTGCTCGTCTGCTCGCTCCTCTGGAGCTCGATGAAGTGGTTGCCGCCGCCGAGCGTGCCGAGCTGCGCGAGACCGCGCTCGGGATTTCCCTTTCCGCCCCACGGGATCTTCCATCCGTCGTCGACGGGGATGCGCTGTCGCTCGGCGCGATGGCGATCGACGCGCGCGCCGTGCGCCTCGACGTAGTGCTCGGCGCCGCCCCGCACGACCTCCTCGAGCTCGCGCTTGCTGAGCTCGCCGAAGCGATGCGACTTCCCGCCCGCGCCGAGCGCGACGCGCTCCATCACCTCGCGGTTGAACTCGAGCTGCCGATCCGGCGTCGCCGCCTCGGCGGGCGCGTCGCTCCGCGCGCTCACCATCCCGCAGCCGATGTCGAACCCGACGGGCCCCATCGCGACCGCGCCTTCGTCGCGGTCGGTCAGGATCACGCAGCCCACCGGCACGCCGTACCCGACGTGCACGTCCGGCGTGATCACCACGCACTTCACGCCAGGGAAGCGCGTCGCGTTGACGATCTGCCGATAGACGTCCTGCTCGCACTCGCGCAGGAGCGCGTCGCCGAGGAACAGCCGCACCGGCACGTCGCCGACGTCTTCGGTCTCGAGCCGATGATATCCACCCTCCGCGTCCCAGACGCAGTGGCGCTTCCAGTCGCCCGCGCGGATCAGCTCCCGCGAGTCCCGCGACATGCCCGAGGCCATACGGCGTGATTATCACTCGGCGAGCGCGCAGCGCTCGACGATCTGACGAAGACACGCAGGCGCCGCGTCGCTGAGGCACTCGTCGAACGCCGCGAGCTCTCTCATGCACGCGTCGCGGCACACGAAGAGGTCGAGACCGCTGCGCCTCGCGCACGCGGGCTGTTCGTGCGCGCAGCACGCGAACGCTTCCCAGCCCGGCTGGCACCCCGCGGAATTCGCGCAGCGCACGAGCGTGTTGTCGACACACGCCACGCACACGCTGTCGCGCGCGATGCAGCCGTCCACGCACGCGCCGTCGCCCTCCTCGCACGCCTGCGCGCACGCGCGCGTCGTCGCCGCGCACCCGGGCCCGACGAAGGCCGGGATCTCCTGGCCGCACTGCAGCGGTCCTGCGTCCACCGGGCCCGCGGTCGCCCCGTCGAACGTGGTGCCTCCCCCGTCGAGCTGCCCCACCGATCCGTCGAGCTGCGAGACGCTCCCGTCACGCCGATAGGCTTCGGGAGGCGCGTCTCGTGACTCGTAGCAACCGACGAACGACGTCATCAGCACGAGCGCGGCGATCCATCGACGACCCTGCATGTCCGCGATCCGTTCGCACACCGCGCGCCACGCGCGGGACGCGCGACGAGGGACGCGCTCGCTCGTCCCTCGCCACGCTCCTCGACTCACACGTGCCGGACCTCGCTCGTCCCGCCGCGCGCGCGAACGAACGCGTGCCGCACCGCGGCCTTCACGCGCTCCCAGGTGCCGGGATACGTGCCCTCCCAGCGCGTGCGCGCGTCGCGCTCGATCATCGCCCAGTCGCGACCTGCGTAGCGGCGATCGCCGCCGAGCTCGTGGCCCAGACGATAGGCCGGCTCGTACGACTCCCAGCGCGCGTCCGCGACCGTCCCGTAGTTGCGATCGAAGTGCGTGCGGTGATCGCGCATCGCGCGGTCCGATCCGTCGACACGATCGACCTCGACCTCCGTCCTCTTGACGGTGTCGCGGATGTGCTCGGTGCGCGTCGCGATCTCCTTGCCGACGTGCACCTCCTCGACGACGCGCGCCGTCTTGCCGACGACCGCCTGCTCCGCGCGCTCGCGCAGCGAGATGTCGCCCGCGCGCCGCGCGGCCGCGATGTCGGTCACGCTCGCAGGGCGATCCACCGGGACGCGCTCGACCCTCACCCGCTCCTCGCGGAGCTCCACGTCCTGCTCGATCGGCCGCTCGACGAGCCGCGTGTGGACGCGCGCGCCGCCGCGCTCGATCTCGCGCTTGCCGATCTCCATCGTCTCTTCGACGACCGGGATCACCTTCTCCCCGACGCGGCGCGCGCCGGTCTCGCCCGTGGCGTGCGCGCTCTGGCTCCGGATGCTCTCGAGACGTCCTTCGTCGAGCGTCGTGCCCGTCGGCGGCGCGTCCCTCGCGCCCGTCTCGTAGCGCGCCATGATCTCGGCCGCCCGAGGCGCGTCCGCCTCGTTCGCGTCGACCGTGACCAGGATCCGTCCGCGCGCGACCGCGTCCTCGTAGCGCTCGGCATCGGCCCGCGGGATTCCGATCCGCTGCAGATCGTGCACGGAGCCGCCGAGCATGCTCCTGCGCAGCTGGACGTCGCCGCGCGTGAACCCAGCGTCCTGGAGCTCCTTCTCGACGAGCGCGCTGCTCGCGCCGTCGAAGAGCCCGACCACCGTCTTCCTCATGATGTCCTCCTGGGCGTGGGTGGCGTGCGCGTCGCGCTCAGTCGGCCTTCCTCGTGCTCGCGTCGAGCGGCACGCGCTCGATCTCGACGTCTTCGCGACGAAGGACGACCTCCTGCGGCGCGCTCTCGATCGGCACGCGTCGCTTCCGGATGTGCAGCTCCTCGCGCAGCACGAGCCGCTTCTGCACGACCACGACCTCTTCGACGATCGGCACGACGAGCACGTCGCCCTCCATCCGATCGCCCGGCGCGACATCGACGTAGCGATCGACGGCCACGCGCTCGATCGCGACCTCCTCGCGGAACCCGTCGGGCACCACCTGCTCGACGCGCTCGGTCACGCGCTTGCGCACGTGCACCTCGGCGGTGTCGACGAGCCGGCGCTCGATCTCGGCGCGCTCGTCGACGACCGGGATCACGACGTCTCCCTCGCGCTGCGGCGGCGTGGGCATCGCGACCTCAGAAGAGCAGCGCTGCGATGATCGCCGCGGCGACGATGACGGCGAGCACGAGGAGGAACGCGAGCGCTCCCTTGTCGTGCGCGCGCTCGGGGCGGTCGTACACGCGCGGCGCCCTCGGGAGGTTCTCGGTGTTCGTGGCCATGCCCGGGTGAATGGACGCGACGCGGCCGTCTCCAACCATCATTCGTGAGTGGATCGATCGCGTGATGTCCCGTGAAACCGCGGTGATCGCGGAGTGTGTCGACGCCGTCCCGAGCTGCGCGCGGACGCTCGTGCGCCGAGGCGCCACGCGACGTCCTTGCCACCTCCGCGGCGCGCGACGACGCACCGCGAGGCCATGCGCCACGCGCTCAGGCCGGCGCGACGATCGCGCGCGCGATCGGCACCACGCCGTCGATCACGAACTGCACGCCGATCACGAGCACCACCAGGCCCATGATGCGCGTCGTGAGCGCGGTGCCCGTCGCGCCGAAGCGCGCGAGCAGCGCCGGCGCGGCCGCGAGCACCACCCACGTCAGCGCGAGCACCACGACGAGCGCGGCCGCGAGCGCGGCGACGTGCACGACGCTCTCCGCCTGACCGACGAGCACCATCACCGTCGTCATCGCGCCGGGGCCGCCGATCAGCGGGATCCCGAGCGGCACGATCGAGGGATCTTCGGGCGCGCTCTCGCCGGTGCTCGCGTGATCGCCGCCGCGCAACATCGAGAGCCCGAGCAGGACGAAGAGAATGCCGCCGCCGATGCGGAACGCCTCGATCGTCACGCCGAAGAGGCGCAGCAGCGCGGAGCCGCTCGTCGCGAACACCGCGAGCACCGCGAGCGCGGCGAGGCACGCGCGGAGCGCCACGCGACGACGCGCCCGCGCGTCGTTGCGCGCCGTCATCGACGCGAACACCGGCGCGACCCCGATCGGATCGATCACGGTGAAGAGCGACGAGACGCAGAGCGCGCCGAAGGCCGCGGCGCTCATCGCGTGCTCCTCTTCGCGCGCACCGGCGCCTCGTCGCGCAGGGGAACGGGGCCGCGGTGCTTCGCCGACGAGAGCACGAACGTCGTCTTCACCCGGCCGATCACCGCGATCGGCGTGAGCCGATCGAGCAGGAACGACTCGAACGCGCGCACGCTCTCGACGACGACCTTGAGGAGGAAGTCCTCGTCACCCGCGATGTGATGCACCTCGAGCACCTCGGACATCGCGGTGGTCGCCTTCACGAAGCGGCGATGGCTCTCGAGGGCGTGGTCCTTGAGCGTGACGTGCACGAACGCCATGACCGCGCGGTCGACCTGCGCGGGATCCACGTCGGCGTGGTAGCCGCGCAAGACTCCGGTCTGCTCGAGCTTGTCGAGCCGCGCCCGGAGTGGGGTCGTGGTGAGGCCCACCGCGTCGGCGAGCGCGGCGATGCTGGTCCGCGCGTCGCGCTGAAGCGCGTCGAGGATCGCGCGATCGATGTCGTCCAGCGGATCTCGCATGCGAGCTGCTTCTAGCGCAGACGATTCGTCCGTCAACGGCAGCTCTGGTAGCCGAATCGGCTACGAGAGCTGCCACGCGCAGGAATCGGCCGGGGCGACGCGTCGCACCCGCACGCCGGTCCCAGGCCCCTTCGATCCCACGCGCACCGGTCGAGTCGGCGGATGTGCGAACCCCGCCTTCAGCACGCCGATTGCGATGCGCCGCAGCAGGAGACATCGAGAATGCCCGGCACCGCCACCACGCTGCGATGGGTCGGCATCGGCGCACCGCCGCCCGCCGAGGGGATCCAGTCGACCACCGTGAACCCCGACGTGCGCACCGCGACCGAGGGCGCGCCCGAGTGGCTCGTCACCAACGGTCTCGGCGGGTACGCGTGCGGCACGATGACGGGCCTCGTCACGCGCCGCTTCCACGGCTACCTCGTGGCCGCGCTGCCCGCGCCGCGCGGCCGCACGATGATGCTCAACAACCTCCGCGAGCTCGTCGTCGGAGAGCACGGGGCGGCGCGCCTCTCGGAGCAGCCCGACCCCGACGCGACGCACGCGCCGCTCGCAACGCTGCGCGAGTTCCGGCTCGAGCTCGGGATCCCGGTGTGGACGTACGAGCACGCGGGGCACGTGATCGAGAAGCGCATCGTGATGCCGCACCGGCAGAACACGGTCTACGTCATCTACACGCGCCTGAACGGCTCGGGGCACCTCGAGCTGCAGCTCGATCCGTGGCTCCACTTCCGCCCTCACGAGGGCACGCTCGCGGGGCCCATCGAAGGCGAGTACGCGCTGCGCGCGCTCGGCGGTCGCTACGAGGTGGAGGACCTGGTCGACGTGGGCTTGCCGCCGCTGCGGATGAAGATCGTGGGCGCGACCTCGCGCTTCGAGATCGAAGAGCGCCGCATCCGCAACGTGCGCTACCTCGTCGAGCAGTCGCGCGGCTACGACGCGTCGGGCGATCTCTACAGCCCCGGGAGGTTCCGCGCGGCGATCGCGCCGGGCGCGTCGGTCGCGCTCGTCGCGTCGGTCGAGGACTGGCGAACGATCGGCGCGCTGACGCCGGAGCTCGCGCTCGGCGCGGAGCGCGCGCGGCGCGAGCGGCTCGTCGCGATCGCGCATCCGGGCCTGCACACGAGCACCGGCTCGGAGCTCGTGGTCGCCGCCGATCAGTTCATCATCCATCCTGCGGGCCGCCTCGAGGACGCGGCGCTCGCGCACGCGTTCGGCGACGAGGAGCGCACGATCCTCGCGGGCTATCACTGGTTCACGGACTGGGGCCGCGACACGATGATCAGCCTCGAAGGGCTGACGATCACGACCGGTCGCGTGCCGGAGGCCGGCTACATCCTCCGCACGTTCGCGAAGTACGCGAAGGACGGGCTCATCCCCAACATGTTCCCGGAGGGAAAGGGCGAGGGCCTCTATCACACCGCGGACGCGACGCTCTGGTTCTTCCACGCGACGCGCCGGTACGTCGACGCGAGCGGCGATCGCGACACGCTGCGCCGCTTGCTCCCGCTGCTCGCGAGCATCGTGGATCGTCACGTCGAGGGCACGCGCTTCGGCATCCACGTCGACCCGAAGGACGGGCTGCTCGCGCAGGGCGCGGCCGGATACCAGCTGACGTGGATGGACGCGAAGGTCGGTGATCTCGTCGTCACGCCGCGCCGGGGCAAGGCCGTCGAGATCAACGCGCTCTGGTACAACGCGCTCTGCCTGATGGCGGAGTGGGCGCGGAGCGAGCTGCGCGACGAAGACGCGGCGCAGCGTTATCGCGGGCTCGCGGATCGCGCGCGCGAATCGTTCAACGCGCGCTTCTGGAACGAGCGCCTCGGCTGCCTGTTCGACGTGATCGACGGTGAGGACGGGACGGACGACGCGATCCGGCCGAACCAGATCTTCTCGATCTCGCTCCCGCACGCGGTGCTCGATCCGTCGCGCTGGGAGCAGGTCGTCGACGTCGTGCGCACGCAGCTGCTCACGCCGTACGGGCTGCGCTCGCTCGCGCCCTCGCACCCCGACTACCAGCCGCAGTACTTCGGCGATCTGCGCGCGCGCGACCTCGCCTATCACCAGGGCACGATCTGGCCGTGGCTGATCGGCCCGTACTTCGACGCATGGAGCAAGGTGCATCCCGATCGCATCGAGGAGATCCGACCGACGGCGATCAGCCTCGGGCAGCACCTCGCGACCGCGTGCATCGGGAGCATCAGCGAGATCTTCGACGCGGAGCCGCCGTACACGCCGCGCGGATGCTGCGCGCAGGCGTGGAGCGTGGCGGAGGCGATACGCGTCCTCGCGGCGGTGAACGAGCGCAGAGGCGTCGGCACCGTCGCGGCCGCAGAGTGATCGTCGGAACGACGACGACGGCAGCCCACCTCGTCCTCCGGGTGGGCTGCCGTCGCTCGGTCGACGCGTGCGCGCTCAGGAGAGCTGCGAGCTCGTGCGCTCCTGCGCCATGCTCCGCACCGTCTCGGTGACGCGCTCGCGGAGATCGTCGCGGAGCCGCTCGCGGATCGCCATCGCGACGCGCTCGCGCGCGACCTCGCCGACGCGCTCGCGCACGACGTCCGCGAGGCGCTCGGGATCCATCTCGCCCTGCTGCATGCAGGTGCGGATCGTCTCCGCGAGCCGCTCGCGCAGGCCGTCCATCACGCGCTCGCGCGCGCGATCCGCGATGCGCTCCGCGATCTCGTCACCGAAGCGCTCGCGCAGGCGCTCGCCGATGCGCTCGGCGAACCCGCTGCCCATCGACGTCGGCCCGAAGCCCATCTGCGCGTTCCCGGGGGCGCCGAAGCTCATCTGCTGCGGCGCATAGCCCGCGTGCTGCGGCGAATAGCCGACGTGCTGCGGCGCGTAGCCGACGTGCTGCGGCGCGTAGCCGAGCTGCTGCGGCGCGCTCGTCATCGTCATCGCGCTGCGGACCGACTCCTGGACGCGCTCGCGCAGCGTGGACGCGAGGCGCGTGCGCAGTGCGTCCTCGATGCGCTCCCGCATGCCCTGCGCGATGCGCTCGTGGATCGCGTCGGCGATGCGCGACTGCAGCATCTCGGGGCCACCCCACGCGCCCTCGCTCTGCATCAGCGCGATGCGCATCCCGTCGACGATGCGCGTCTCGACGCCCTCGAGCATGCGCTCGCGGATCGCGGGGACGAGACGCTCCTGCACCACGCGCTCGCGCAGACGCTCGCGGAGATCCTGCGCGACGCGCTCGGCGATCACGTATCCGCCCTCGCCGAGCTGGCTCTGGATCGCGTACACGACGCGCTCGCGCAGGCCCTCCGCGAGGCGATCGCGGAGCTCCTCGCGGATGTCGTCGCGCAGCGACTGCTCGATGCGATCGCGCACCATCTCGACGATGCGGTGCGCGGCCATGCCGCTCGTGATCGCGCCCGACGCGATCGCCGCGCGCACGCCCTCGCGGATGCGCTCGCGGAGCCGCTCCCGCAGGCGCTCGTGGATCGCCTCCGAGAGCCGCGTGTGCAGGCCCTCGCGGATCCGCTCGTGCACGCGCTCCGCGACGCGATCGCCGAGCTGGAACGCTCCCTCGTGCTGCTGCTGCTGCCACCACTGGGCGCCGCCGCCGGCGAGCCCGCCCATCATCATCGGCGCCGTCATCGCCGGGCGGCGTCCCATCGCCTGCTGCGTCATCGCGATCATCTGGCTGAGACGGGACAGCTCCTGCTCGGTCACGTTGTCGGTCGTCATCGCTTCTTCCCCCTGTAACGAAAAGATCGAGTCCACTTCCGAGTGAGATCGTCGGGCGGGCTACTCCTCCGCGTCGGCGCGCGCCGACGCATCCGCGAGCGCGCGCTCTGCTCGGCGCGGCGTCGCGCGCGCATGCTCTTCGTCGAGGCCGAGCGCCCAGAGCTCGAACGCGATGCTCGGGATCGATCGCGCGGCGATCGCGAGCTCCGCGAAGCGCGCGGCGAGCTCGCCCTCGGAGGGCGCGTCGCGCTCGGAGGGCGCGGCCTCGTCGATGCGAAGCTCCTCGCCCGTGAGCGCGCGGTGGATCGCGCGGATCTCCTGCGTCATCCGTTCGTAGGTTCGTCGCTCCACGTGTGTCCCCCTGTCGCCCCGGGTGCCGGAGCAAGGCTCACGTACGGACGCGATCTCGCGTCCCAAGCTCGCCGGCGAGGGAGCACGCCGCGCGGACGCGCTGCGCGATCACCGCGATGATCGCGGCTCTGGACGCCACGCGACGAGCGCGAGCTGGAACGCGAGCACCTGACCCTCGGTGCGCGACCTCACGTCGAGCTCGTGGACGTAACGCGCGCCGATGCGCCCTGGGATCGACGGCAGCGCGACGCTGATCTCTCCGCCGAGCGCGAGCACGCGATCACGCGCGCCCTGCAGCACGAGCGGCACGTCGGCGCCCTCGTCGTCGCGCGTCTGCCAGAGCGCGGCACCGACGACGCCGACGTCGACCAGCTCGAAGAGCGTCGCGCCGATGCCGCCCTGGATCGTGAGCGTGTCACCGCGACGGATGTCGATGGCGTTCTTCGTCTGGTGGAGGTCGTAGCTCGCCATCGCGCTCGCGAAGTAGCGACGCTCGTCGTCCGCGAAGATCGTCGTGCCGAGCGAGAGCTCGTGCGTGATGTGCCCGCTGCTGATGCCGCCCTCGCCGAGGCGGAAGAGCCCGGTCGGCAGGTACAGCGCATACCCGGTGACGACGTCGACGTGCGGCAGTCGCCATCCGAGCGAGAGCGGCTGCACGTACACGTCACCGAGGCCCGCGTTGTCGAGGCTCGCCTCGGGCACGTCCGCCGAGAGCGACGCGCGAGCGAGCGGGACCGCCGCCGTGATCGCGACGTGCGTCAGCTCGTCGGGGAGCTCGACGACGAGCGAGAGGCCGAGCGCGTTCGCGAGCGCGTCCACGCGCAGATCTTCGATCGGCACGACCGCGCCCTCGCGATCGCGCAGCGTGTCCGCGTGGTAGTAGCCGAGCTGGTCTGCGACGTAGAGCCCTGGCTCGCGAAGGCGTCCCGCGTGGAGGCCCTGCGTCCCGATCAATCGATGACCGAGATCCTGCGCCGCGGCGGGCGCGCTCGTGAGCAGCGTCGCGACGACGAGGAGCGCACGCGAGAGGCCTCGCATGCGCGGGCAGCTCGCAAGGCGAGTGCCTCGAGGACGCCGCGATCGCGGACACGCGACGGAACGTCACGAGCCCCGCCACGCTGTTGCGCGACGGGGCTCGTTTCGGATTCTCTTCGCCGCGCTCCACCAGCGCCGCGCACGAGCAAGCGGGGCTGGGGCCCCGCGCGCAGCGTTCGGGGAGGGGGGACCGATCCGGCTTTGCCGGTCGGGGGGAGGGGTCTTCCAAGACCCCTCCCGCGAATCACGGGTGCGAGCCGTTGTCGGCCTTCGCCTGGAGGCGCGCGAGGCACCAGTCGATCTGGCGCTGCAGCTCCTCGTAGCGCGGACCTTCGTAGAGCTCGCCGTAGCCCGCGAGCTCCTTCTCTGCCGCCTCGAGCTCGCTCTGCACCTTCGCGGTGTCGATCTCCTTCGGCTGCGCGAACAGGTCGCACAGGAGGAGCACCTTGTCGGGGCCGGCCTCGACGAAGCCCGCGCCCACCGCCGCGACGTGATCCTTGCCGGCGACGCGATACTTCACGACGCCCGGCTTGAGCGCGGCGAGCAGCGGGAGGTGGCCCGCGAACACGCCGAACTCGCCGTGCACGCTGGGCGCCGCCACGCTCTCCGCCTCGGTGCGGAGCACGAGGCCGAGCGGCGTGGCCACCTCGAGAGTGAGAAGCTCAGGGTTCGCAGCCATCGAACATCACCTTGCGAGAGCAAGCGGGGCTGGGGCCCCGCGCGCGGTGTTTGGGGTGGGGGGCCCCGGCCGGCTCTGCCGGACGGGGGGAGGGGTCTTCCAAGACCCCTCCCGTTACTCCCGCATCTTCTCGGCGGCGGCCTTCACCTCGTCGATGTTGCCCTTCAGGTAGAACGCCTGCTCGGGAAGGTGATCGAGGGCGCCGCTGAGGATCTCCTCGAAGCCCGCCATCGACTCCGCGAGCGTGACGTACTTGCCCTCGAAGCCGGTGAACTGCTGCGCGACGAAGAAGGGCTGCGACAGGAAGCGCTGGATCTTGCGGGCGCGGTCGACCGTCAGGCGGTCGTCCTCGCTCAGCTCGTCCATGCCGAGGATCGCGATGATGTCCTGCAGATCCTTGTACTTCTGGAGCGTCTGCTGGACCTGACGCGCGATCTTGTAGTGGCGGTCGCCGATGATGCCGGGCGAGAGCATCGTGCTCGTCGAGTCGAGCGGATCGACGGCCGGGTAGATGCCGAGCGCCGCGATCTCGCGCGAGAGAACGGTCGTCGCGTCGAGGTGGGCGAACGCCGTCGCGGGCGCCGGGTCCGTGAGGTCGTCGGCGGGGACGTAGATCGCCTGCACCGAGGTGATCGAGCCCTTGTTCGTCGACGTGATGCGCTCCTGGAGCGCGCCCATCTCGGTGGCGAGCGTCGGCTGGTAACCGACGGCGCTCGGGATGCGGCCGAGGAGCGCCGACACCTCGGAGCCCGCCTGCGTGAAGCGGAAGATGTTGTCGACGAAGAGCAGCACGTCCTGGCCCTGCTCGTCGCGGAAGTACTCCGCGACCGTCAGCGCCGAGAGCGCGACGCGCGCACGCGCACCGGGGGGCTCGTTCATCTGGCCGTAGATCAGCGCGGCCTTGCTGATGACCGGCGTGACGCCGTCGCCGAGCATCGACTCGGTCATCTCGATCTTGAGGTCGGTGCCCTCGCGGGTGCGCTCACCGACGCCCGCGAAGCACGACACACCGCCGTGCGCCTTCGCGACGTTGTTGATGAGCTCCATGATGAGCACGGTCTTGCCGACGCCGGCGCCGCCGAAGAGGCCGATCTTGCCGCCCTTGCGATACGGAGCGAGCAGGTCGATGACCTTGATGCCCGTCTCGAAGATCTCGACCTTCGTCGACTGCTCGGTGAAGGCCGGCGCGGGCTTGTGGATCGAGGAGTACTGCTTCGCCGTGACCTTCGGGCCGCCGTCGACGGGCTCGCCGACGACGTTGAGGATGCGGCCGAGGCACTCGGGGCCGACCGGCATCTGGATCGGCTTGCCGGTGTTCTTCACGGGCTGACCGCGGACGAGACCATCGGTCGTGTCCATCGCGATCGAGCGGACGGTGCCTTCGCCGAGGTGCTGCGCGACCTCGAGGACGAGGTTGTCGACCTCGTCGCTGATGCCCTTGTTCGTCACGCGCAGCGCGGTGAGCACGGGCGGCAGCGCGCCAGGCGGGAACTCGACGTCGACCACCGGGCCGATGACCTGGGTGATCCGACCCTGGGAAGCAGCTTCGGCCATGACTCCTCTGGTTCTCCCGGCCTCTGGAGAGGCCCGTAATCTCGCGAATTTCCGCGGCGCGGCGCACGAAGGGATGGGCTCCTCCGGCGCGAGGCGCGCGGCGTCTAGCATGCAGGGGGGGTGGGGTCAACGAAGGGCGCCTGACAGCCCCGGGGCTGCTCGTGCGTAGGTAGGAGCACGACCATGACCAAGCGCGAGCCCTGGATCGTCCTCGTCCTGACCTTCGTGACGTGCGGCCTCTATCACCTGTGGTGGCAGTACTCGACCACCGAGGAGCTGAAGCGCGTCTCGGGGCGCGACGATCTGAACCCGACGATGGATCTGATCCTCACGCTGCTGACGTGTGGTCTGTGGGTCGTCTACGTCGCCTACCGGAACGCGCAGGTCGTGCACGAGATGTACGGATCACGCGGGATGCAGCACGAGGACAAGTCGACGCTGCTCGTCATCCTCTACGCGGTCGCGGTGTTCAACGGCGTGACCGCGTTCATCGCGCCGATGATCCTGCAGGACGAGATCAACAAGCTCGCGGATCGCGTGCTCGGCAGCGCGGGCCCGGCGCCGTCGACGTTCTGAGGATCGCGAAACACGCGCGAAACGCGTGAAATTCGCGCTTTCCGAGCGCGTGGTCGCACGTCTATCCTGGCGCTCGACATGGACGTGACGGACTACGATCTCGGCGGGTTCCACGACGAGATGTTCACGGCGCCCGGGGTGCCGCGGCCGGGATGCGAGCCCTTCGTGCAGCGGCTCGGGCAGCTGAGCGTCGAGGAGATCGCGCGGCGCGAGCGCGCCGCCGAGAAGTCGATGCTCACGCTCGGGATCACGTTCCAGGTCTACGGGCACGAAGAAGGAACGGAGAAGATCTTCCCCTTCGACGTCGTGCCGCGCATCGTGACCGCGGACGCGTGGACGCTCGTCGAGCGCGGGCTCGAGCAGCGCATCCGCGCGCTCAACATGTTCGTCGCGGATCTCTACGGCGCTCAGAAGATCCTCGCCGACGGGATCGTGCCGCGCGATCTCATCGAGAGCGGCAAGGGCTATCTCCCCGCGTGCCGCGGGATCACGCCGCCGCGCGGGACGTGGATCCACGTGACCGGCACCGATCTCGTGCGCGACGCGAGCGGCGCGTTCCACGTGCTCGAGGACAACCTCCGGTGCCCGAGCGGCGTGAGCTACGTGCTCGAGAACCGCGCGCTGATGAAGCGCGTGTTCCCCCAGGTGTTCGAGGCCTCGCGCGTTCGCCCGGTCGACGAGTACCCGGGGCGCCTCCGCGCGACGCTCGAGGCGATGTCGCCGAGCGACGGACGGAACGTCGTGCTGCTCACGCCGGGCATCCACAACAGCGCGTACTTCGAGCACTCGTTCCTCGCGCAGCAGATGGGCGTGCCGCTGGTGCAGGGGAGCGATCTCGTGGTCGACGACGACCGCGTGTACATGCGGACCACGCGCGGCTTCTCGCGCGTCGACGTCGTCTATCGCCGCATCGACGACACGTTCCTCGATCCGCAGGCGTTCCGCCCCGACTCGCTGCTCGGTGTGCCGGGGATCGTGGGCGCGTGGGCGAAGGGCAACGTCGCGCTGTGCAACGCGCCGGGCACGGGGATCGCGGACGACAAGGTCGTCTACGCGTACGTGCCGAAGATCATTCGTTACTACCTGGGCGAGGACGCGATCCTGCCGAACGTGCCGACCTGGGTGTGCCGCGAGCCCGACCAGTGCGCGTACGTGCTCGAGCACCTCGACGAGCTCGTCGTGAAGGCGGCGAACGAGTCGGGCGGGTACGGCATGTTGATCGGTCCCGCGTCGACCGCGGAGGAGCGCGCGAAGTTCGCGGAGCGCATCCGCGCCGAGCCGCGCAACTACATCGCGCAGCCGACGCTCGCGCTCTCGCGCGCGCCGACGCTGGTGCACGACGAGCGCGGCACGCGCATCGAGGGACGCCACGTCGATCTGCGCCCGTACATCTTGTTCGGCGAGGACGTGTACGTGCTGCCCGGCGGGCTCACGCGCGTCGCGCTGCGACGCGGCTCGCTCGTGGTGAACAGCTCGCAGGGCGGCGGCAGCAAGGACACGTGGGTGCTCGCGGAGTAGGAGCGAGAGCCAAACCCGGAGGCGCTTCGACGAGAGGCGCGGGGGGTGGGCTCGGCGCCTTGGTACTCGCGGCTGCCGCTCAGTGGCGCTGAGAGCTTCGGGAAGCGGAGCTTCGCTCGCGGCGCGCGCCTTCGCGCGCTCTGCTCGCTCGCCGACGTTCTCGCGTTTCCGTCGACCGGACCCGCTGCGCGAAGGCGCCGACCCCACCCCCCGCGCCCGGTACCGCGTGTCTGCCGTCTCGCTCGATGAGGGTGAGGAGGCTCGCGACCGAGTCGCGCTATTCGCGCGCCCCGGACGCTCGCGGATAGCACCGCGCTTCGCGCGTGTGCGCGCTGCGCGCGGAAATGGAGAACGCGCGCGTGAGAGTCTCGAGTGGCGGAACGTCAGTCGTCGACGTAGCGGAACGCGCCGAGGCACGTCATCGGACCTGCAGGGCCTGCGGGCGCGACGTGCCGGAAGAGCATGATGGCGCACGTGTAGACGGGCCTCGAGTCACAGTTCGCCACGACGGCTTCGAGCCACTCTTCGGCGTACGAGGAGTTGCGGAGGAGATCCTCGATCGTCGTGGGCGCGTCGAACGCCGTGGCCTCGATCCAGTCGT
The DNA here is from genome assembly GCF_000737325.1 of Sandaracinus amylolyticus. NCBI lineage: Bacteria > Pseudomonadati > Myxococcota > Polyangiales > Sandaracinaceae > Sandaracinus > Sandaracinus amylolyticus. The sequence goes on along the minus strand of NZ_CP011125.1, from coordinate 928,314 downwards.
GATCGATCCAGGTCGCGCCGTTGTCTGCGGCGAACTTGCTGACGGGCTCGTCGTCGGCGCGTTCGTAGTTCTCGGCGAGGTAGGCGTCGAGCTCCTCTCGAGTCAGCGCGCCGACCCACACGCTCAGCTGCGTCTCGTCTTCTTCCATGCGCGCCATCCGTCGCCTCACTCCGCGCGCACGTTGATGACGCGGGCGAGGATCGCTTCGGTCACTTCGAACGGCAGCGCGCTGCGCGCGAGCAGGCGCGCGCGCACGCCCGGGCCGAGCGCGTAGCGAAGACGCGGACGCGGATCGCTCAATAGGCGCACCGCGAGCTCCGCGACCTCCTGGGGATCGCCCATGCGGCGCTCGGCGCTCGCGAGCATCGACTCCATGCGCTTCAGGAACGCGTGGTACGGGCCCGGCTCGCTCGCGGCGCGCGCGGTCCATCGATTGCGCCCGAAGATGTCCGTTTGGTACGGACCAGGCTCCACGAGCACGACGCGCACGCCGAACGGGCGCATCTCGTGGCGCAGCGCTTCGGTCATGCCCTCGAGCGCGAACTTCGACGCGGCGTATGCGCCGAGCCCGGGCAGCGCCTGTCGTCCCGCCATCGACGAGACGTTGATCACGATGCCCTTCGACGCGCGGAGGTGCGGCAGCGCGAGGCGCGTGAGCGCGTGCGGCGCGACGACGTTCACCTCGAAGAGGCGCTGCAGCTCGTCGGTCGCGACCTGCTCCTGGAAGCCCGCGAGCCCGACGCCGGCGTTGTTCACCAGCGCGTCGAGGCGACCCTGCTCGCGCACGATGCGCGCGATCGCTTCCTCGCGCTGGGCCGCGTCGGTGACGTCGAGCGCGATCGGGATCACCGAGAGCCCGCGCGCGCCCTCGGTGAGCTCGGGCGACGCGGATGGATCGCGCACGCCCGCGTAGACGGTGTGACCGGCGCGCGCGGCGCCGATCGCGATGAGCTTGCCGAACCCGCTGCGGCACCCGGTGACGAGGACGATCATCGGGCGCGATGATGCCCGATCACGCGCGCTCGAGGAGCGCGCGCCACGACGCGACGTCGTTGGCGAGGCCGAGCGGGCGGAGCGCGACGTCGACGCTCCCGTCCTTCTGCGACCACATCTCGGCGTTGTCGTAGAGCGCGTCGAGCAGCACGAGCGCGGCGCGCGGGAGATCGGCGCGGCGGGTGCGCGGCGTGATCGTCGTGCCCTCGAGGGCGCGCTCGAGCGGGCGCAGCGCGTCCTGCTCGAACGTCGACTGCGAGGCGTCGCGGCGCGCGACGTCGACGAGCACCGGCAGCGCGCGCTCGAACCCCGCGTCGGAGACACGATCGCCCGCGAGCACCGCGATGAGGAAGAAGCGGAAGTGCCCCGATCGCCAGGGGAACGGATGAGCGAACCACGTCTCGTGCTCGTCGCGGCGGCGCAGCGCCTCGATCAGCACGTCGGTCGCGCGCTCGTCGTGGGGCGAGACGCGCAGCACGCCGATCGCCGACGCGACACGCGCGGGCCACGGCGCGCGATCGAGCGCGGCCCGAAGCGCGGGGAGGAGCTCGGGCACGCGCTTCGCGAGGTGACCGAGCGCGAACGCGTGCCCGGCGTGCGCCTTCTCGGTCGCGGGCTTGCGCGCGCGGGCTGCGATCGCGAGCGCGAATTCGCGCGCGGTCGCGTCGAGATCGGTGCCCTCGGGGGCATCGTCGCCCGCTGCGTCGATCAGCGCGACGAGCGCCGACGGCACGTTCAGGAGGAGCGCCTCGTCGCCTTCGACGTCGAGCATCTCGAGCAGCGCGTCGCGCGCGCCCCAGGTCGCGCGTCGCGTCGCGCGCACCCACGCGACCTCGCGGCGGTGCTGCGCTTCGAGCTTCGGGCGCTCGGCGTCGCTCGCCCAGAGGAGCGCGCCCGAGCCCTCGGTCATCGTCGTTGCGTACGCGAGCTGCGCGATCAGCGCGGCGAGGTGCGCGCGATCGTCGGGCGGCGCGACCCGCAGCGCGCGCGTGAGGATCGCCGCGACGTGCGGCGTCGCCTCGACGACGCTGCCCTGGTGCTGGATGCGCTCGGCGAGCGCGCGGCGCGCCTCGGTGCGCTCCGACGCGCGGGTCGCGCTCAGCATCGTGCGCACCAGCGCGGGCACGTCCTCCGCGCTGCCTCGGCAGTGCTGGAGCGAGCTCCAGGGAACGCGCGCGAGCGCGCTCTCGATGTCGGCGTCGATGGCCATGCGGCGCAGTCTATGGTGGGATCGCGCGCATGTCGGACCCGATGCGAACTTCGCCGGCCGCGCTGCGCAATCGCGCGCCGATCCTCGACGTGCTGCGGCGCGTGCTGCCCGAGCGCGGGACGGTGCTGACGATCGCGGAGGGCACGGGAGAGCACGTCACGTTCTTCGCGGACGCGATGCCCGCGCTCGAGTGGCAGCCGAGCGATCGGGATCCCGATGCGATCGCGAGCATCGCCGCGCGCCTCGCGGACGCGCGCCCGTCGAACGTCCGCGCGCCGATCGCGCTCGACGTCTGCGAAGAGGCGTGGCCGATCACGCGCGCCGACGCGATCGTGTGCATCAACATGATCCACGCGTCGCCGTGGGAGTCGACGCCGGGGCTGATGCGCGGCGCGGCGCGCGTGCTCGATCACGAGGGGGCCCCGCTCGTGCTCTACGGCTCGTATCGCATCGGCGGAGCGCACACCGCGCCGAGCAACGAGGAGTTCGACGCGTGGCTGAAGACGCGCGATCCGCGCTGGGGCGTGCGCGATCTCGAGCAGGTGCAGGACGTCGCGGCGCAGCACGGGCTCGCGCTGGAGCAGCGGATCGCGATGCCCGCGAACAACTGGATCCTCGTGCTCCGGCGCGCATCGCGAGGCTGAGCCGACGCCGGGGCGCTCGTTTGCTCGGCGGGATGGCGCGTGTTAGCGGCACGCGCGCATGCTCCGCACCGTCAGCGCGATCGGTCTGTCTGCTCTCCTGGCCCTCGGCTGCGGCGGTGCGCAGAGCGCTCCATCGGGCACCACGTCGGTGAACCTGCCCGAGAGCGCGTGGGCGCGCGCCGCGATCCCCGAGGGCGGCTTCTCGATCGACATGCCCGGCACGCCGGCGCGTCAGGTCTCGACGCGCGAGGACGGCGAGACCGTGCAGTACGTCGTCGGACAGGAGCCGCTCGCGTTCGTCGTCTCGATCGAGGCGCTGACCGGCGTCGTCACGCCCGCGCTCGAGGCCGCGGCGCTCGATCGCGTCGGCGCGCTGATGGTCGAGCGCTCGCGCGATCCCCAGCGCGCGTGCACGCCGCGGCCGGTGCGCACGATCGAGCACCAGGGCCACGCGGGACGCTTGTTCGTCGGCGCCGACTGCCGCGCGCTGGGCGACGGCGCGATGAGCGCCGCGGTGTTCCTCCACGGCCGCGCGGTGGTGAGCCTCGTCGTCGTCGGCGCCGGGCTCGCCGAGGCGCAGGTCGAGGCGCTCGGGGCGCGCGTGATCGAGAGCATCGCGTTCGGTGAAGCGCCTTCGTGGTTCCTGCCGGTCGACGCGCGCGTCGACGTCGCGCTCCTGCCGGGCCTCTCCTTCGCGATGCCGGGCGCCCCCTCGCTCGAGACGATCCAGGAGGAGCACGGCACGACGGCGCGCTACACGTCCGAGCCGATCCGCGGCCTCGGCACGCTCGTGCTCGTCACGCGGCCGGCGACGCTGCCGCTCGCGCAGTACTGCGAGCTGCTCCAGACGAGCGCGAGTCTGACGATGACCGAGCGTCGCGACGACGTGCTGCCCGGCTCGGGCGTCACGTACTGCGAGGTGCGCGGTCGCCGCGAGGCCGACCCGAACGTCATCGAGATCCACGACGTGCTGATCGCGTCCGGCGCGGTGATCGAGCTCGTGTGGGTGGGCCCGTTCTCGCCCTCGTTCGTCGCCGGCGGCGACGCGCAGCTGCGCGACATCCGCGCGTCGCTGCAGCTCCCGCGCTGATCAGCCGCCGAGGCGCGCCGCGATCTCGCGCAGCGCGATCACCGGCACGCACGACGCGTCGACGATCTCGCGCATCCACGGATCGGCGCCCTCGAGCGTGATCGCGAGCCGCTCGAGCCCGGTGCGCGCAGCGATGCGCGCCTCGTCGTCGCGCCCCATCGCGAGCAGCGCCTCGGCGCGCGTCAGGTGGATCCACTCCCAGCTCCACACCGACGTCACCGCGCTCGCCTCGCGCGCCGCGTCGTCGAGCCGCGCGAGCGCGGTCTCGGGCGCGCCGCGCCGCAGCGCGATCCGCGCCTCCATCGCCGTCGGCCGGAAGCGCGCGGTCACGAACGGCGCGCGCGCGATCTCCGCCTCCGCCGCGTCGAGCCGATCACCGAGCACGTGCCCGAGGATCAACAGATAACGCGCGGCCTCGGCGCGGGAGAGATCGTGCTGCCGCGCGTGCGCCTCGAGCTCCGGCGCGTGCCCGTCGACGAGCTGTCGCACGCTCGCGCGCCACAGATCGATCCACGCGAGCGCGATCGGCATCGCGGTGTGCGCCTGCGCCTCGTGTAGCGCGTCGAGCGCGGCGAGCGCCTCGCGCGAGCGGCACGCGCCGACGAACGGGATCGCGTACCCGTGCCCGAAGATCACCGCGGTGTCGTCGCCCTGCCGCGTCGCGAGCTCGATCGCCTCGAGCGCGAGCGCGCGCGACGCACCGAGCTGTCCGTCGAGGCTGTGCGCCATCGCCGAGCGCGCGAGCAGCGTCCACACCGGGTGCGCGCGCTCGCTCGCCATCGCGCGCTCGAGCACGCCGCGCGCGACGTCGGTCGCCCCGGCGTGATCGAGCGCGATCAGGATGCCGACCAGCGCGATGCCGCCCTGCCTGCCGCTCGGCACCGCACCCTGCGCGATCCACGCCTGCGTGATCAGCGCGACGGTCTGCAGATCCCCGGACACTCCCGCGAGGTACACCGCGCTGCCCACCGCGAGCGACGCGATCGGGTGCGAGAGCGGCACGATCGACACCGCGCGACGCGCGTGCTCGAGCCCGCGCTCGAGCTCACCGCGCCACAAGCACGACACCGCGGTCCACGCCTCGTACGCGCCGCGCTCCTCGTCGGTCGTCGCGCGCGCCAGACCTCGCGCGGCGAGCTCGAACGTCTCGCGATCCGCGCCCGCATCCCACGCCCGCGCGGTCGCGCGCAGGAGCCACTGCGCCTCGCGCTCCGCGTCCTTCGCGCGCTCGACGTGCGCGAGCATCTCGCGCGGATCGGGATCGCCGCGCCCCTCGAGCCAGTCCGCGGCGCGTGCGTGCGCGGTCGGCGCGTCGTCGGGCGACATGGTCGCGTACGCGGCCTCGCGCACCAGCGCGTGCGAGAACGCCCAGCCCTCGTCGGTGCGCTCGACCATCCCGCGCGACGCGATCGCGTGCAGCGTGCGCTCGACGATCGTCACGCTCTCGCCCGTGATCGCCGCGACACCCTCGGCGAGGAAGCGATCGCCGAGCACGCTCGCCGCGCGCAGCACGCGGCGGCGATCGGCCGGCAGATCGTCGAGACGCGCGTGCAGCACCGCCGCGACCGTCGGCGGCAGCGTCCTGCGCTTCGGCGCCGACGGATCCGCCGCGGCGCGGCGCTCGCGCACGAACCGCGAGAGCTCCTCGAGGAAGAGCGGGTTGCCCCCCGCGCGCTCCACGATGCGCGAGATGGTCTCGTTCGACGTCTCGAGCCCGAGCGCCGCGCGCACGAGTCGCTCCGACGCGCGCGCGCCGAGCTCGCTGAGCGTGAGGTGCGTCGTGTGAGGCCACGGCGTGCGCAGGTGATCGCGCACCTCGGGGCGCGCGAGCGCGACGACGAGCAACGGGCACGGCGGCCGCGCGCGCAGCGCGTCTCCGAGGTGACCGAGCGTCACCTCGTCGGCCCAGTGCAGATCCTCGATCACGAGCACCACGGGGGCGCGTGCGCACTCGGCCGCGAGCCACTCGCGCACGCTCCGACGCGTCCAGCGCGACGTGAGCTCCGCGTCGCCGCGCGCCGCCGCGAGCACGATCCCGGGCGCGCGCGGCGGTGCTCCGATCAGATCGCACAGCAGATCCGCGACGCGCTCCGCATCGTCGAGCGGCAACGAGCGCAGATATCCGCGGAGGCGATCGCCGTCGCGCGGATCGACGCGTGCGCCCGGCGCGTGGGGCGGCAGACCGGCCGCGGCACGCACCAGCGCGCGCGTCGTCGCGTTCACCGAGCGCGCGCTCGTCACCTCCGCGCTCGCTTCGATCACGCGCACGTCGCCACGCGCCCGCAGCCGCGTCGAGAGCTCGCGGCCGAGCCGCGACTTGCCCACGCCGGGCGCCGCGGTGACGAGCACGCCGCGCGGCGCGCCCTCGTCGATCACCTCGGCGAGCATCGCCTCCATCGTGGCGAGCTCCTTGTCGCGACCGATGAACGGCGTCGCCTCCGCGCGCTCCCGAGCGCGTCCGAGCACGTGGCCCGCGACCTCGAAGCGCGCGCCGAGCAGCTCGACGAGCGTGTCGTCGAGCGCGATCGTCCCCGCGCTCGTGCCGCGCGCGAGCCGCGTCGCGCGCGCGAGCACCTCGCCCGCCGGCACGCCCGCGCTCGTCGTCGCGAGCCCCGCGGCCATCGCCGCGCGCAGCGACGGACGCGACGTCAACAGATCGCACAGCACCGACGCCGCGAGCTCCGCCTGATCGGCGACGGTCCCGCGCGGCTCGACCACCACGAGCGCGCTCGTCGGCCCGATCGGCACGAGATCCGCGCCCAGCTCGCGCAGCCGCGACGCGGTGTCGCGCAGCGTGACGTCGAGCGCGACCTCGTCGAGCGTGACGCCCTCGCGCAGCGGCGTCGGCGACGCGAGCTCGACCCACGCGGCCAGCGAGAAGCGCTGCTCGTTGCGCGAGAGCGCGGGCCGCGCGCGCGGCTGGCTCGTCGCGACGGCTGCATCGAGCGGCCCGATCTCGTCGAGCGCGCGCAGCACCGCCACCCCGCCCGCGGGTCGATCATCGGGCGCGCTCGCCAGCATCGACGCGACGAGGTCGTCGAGCGGCTCCGGCACCTCGGGCCGCACGCTGCGCAGGCGGCGCGGCGTCTCCGCGAGCATGCGCGCGAGCATCGCGATCGCGTTGTCGGCGGCGTAGAGCGGCTCGCCGCTCGCGCACTCGAAGAGCACGCACCCGAGCGAGAACACGTCGGCGCGCGCGTCGACGTGCTGCTCGGAGCGCGCCTGCTCCGGCGACAGATAGCCGATCGTGCCGAGGATCAGGTTCGTCGCGGTGACGAGCGGCGCGTCGCGCTCGCGCGCGATGCCGAGATCGAGCAGCACCGCGTCCTGCGCGCGGCCATGCGGCAGCATCACGTTCGCGGGCTTCACGTCGCGGTGCACCGCGCCGACCGCGTGGAGCGCCGCGAGCGCCGACGCGACACGCCGTGCGAGCTGCAGCGTGTCGCCCAGCGAGAGCGGCGCGCGCGCGAGCCGTGCCGCGAGCGACTCGCCCTCGATCCACGACATCGCGAGGTACGGCCGGCCGTCGTCGATCCCGTGCGCGACGTGCGCGACGAGCGCCGGATGGCGGACCTGCTCGAGCAGCCGCGCCTCGCGCTCGAAGCGCGCCTGCTCGCGCCCGGTGCCGCGCAGTCGCTTCAGCGCGACGAGGCTCCCGGTCTCGTGGTCGAGGGCTTTCCACACCTCGCCCATGCCGCCCTCGCCGGCGCGCTCGATCAGCTCGAACCGATCCGCGAACCGTCGCGCCATCCCACGAGGAGCGTTGCACGACGCCGTCCGCGCCGGAAGCAAAACGCACGGACGATTTCAGCAGCGCTGTGACCCGCGGTCAGCTCACCCGGGCTGCCGACCGACGGTCAGCTCGGCGCCGCACTGGCGGATGCGGCGGTACCCGAACGCGTGGAACACGTCGAGCGGGTACGCGCGCGCGATGCGCGTGTCGACGATCAGCCGGTCGCGATGCGTGGGATCGCGTCGCACGCCGGGCAGCAGCGGCAGCGCGCGATCGAGCCGCGCGCGGCGCAGCAGCTCGCTCGCGACGAGGCGCGCCTCGCTCACCTCGCGGCCCCAGAAGAACCCGTCGTCGCCGAGCCCTTGGTAGAGCGGGAGGATCACCATCCCGTCCGAGCGCGCGCGGATCTCTCCGCGTCGATCGCGCGCGAGGAGCTGACCGCGCCGCACGCGCTCGAGGTTCGCGAAGCCCGGCGTCATCACGAACTCGTCGGCGGGTGTGATCGCGTGGCGCTCGATCACCTCGAGCACGCGCGGCAGGTGCCCGCGGCGCGAGTGGAGCAGCGCGTGGCTGCGCTCGCGCTCGCGCGCGAAGCCGTCCGACGCGATCATCCGCGACGTCTCGAGCGCGACCCAGATCGCCGCTTCGAGGTTGTCGATCGAGGCCGGATCGTCGTGCTGTCCGCCCTCGATCGTCAGCGTGATGCAGCCGTGGTGCGTGAAGTACTCGCTCATCACGCCGTCGACCTGCTCCTCGAGCCCGAGGACGATCGGCAGCGGGAAGGCGCGCGCGAACGCGCGCTGCGGGAGCGTGTCGCCGAAGAGCACGAACGGGATCCCCGCGGCGCTCGTCGTGTGCAGATCCATGAAGTAGACGGGGCCGCGCGCACGGAGGATCGCGGCCTCGATCACCTCGAGGAGCTCGTGCTGCTCGAGGTCCTCGGGGTCGTCGGCGCTGCGATCGGGGCGCGCGCGCAGCTCGCGAACCCGCGCCGGCGTCCACAGGCGATTGAGGTCCTTCGCCTGGAAGCGACGGCGCAGACGCAGCGACGCGAGGTTGCCCGCGAACGCGACGAGCTCGCCGCGGATCGCGTGCGAGGAGCCCTCGAGGCGATCGAGGACGCGGCGGCTCGCGATCGTGCCTGCGGGCTCGTTGCCGTGGATGCCGCCGACACAGATCAACGTGGGGCCCGCGTTCGCGCCGCGGAGGCGACCGACCTCGCGCGCCGCGAGCGGAGCCGTGGTCGAGTGAGCGCGCGGTGTGTCCATCGACGTCGACGCAGCCTACCGGCTCGCCGGCGATCGTCACGCGAGCGACGTGACGATCGCCACCGCGACGAGCGAGGTCGCTCGATCCGTCGGCCGCCCGCGCTACGAAACCGCGTGAATTCGCGCACTTACATCGCGCACCGCCGCGCGAGATCGCGCCGCGCGCAGCGTGTTTGAACGTCGCAGGGCTTCGTGAGACACCTCCGGCGATGCTTCGCCTGATGATCTCGGGCCTCGTCGCGCTCACCATCGCGACGATCGCGGCCTCCGCGCACGCCCAGACCCCCGCCGACGAACAAGCGCGCACGCACTTCGAGTCGGGCCGGCTCTACTTCGAGCGCGGCGAGTACGACGCTGCGCTGCGCGAGTTCGAGGCCGCGTACGAGCTCAGCCATCGCACGCAGCTGCTCTACAACATCTATCTCACGCTCGAGCGGCTCGGACGTCCCGGCGATGCCGCGGATCGCCTCGAGGCGTTCGTCGCGGCGTCCACCGAGCTCGACGCCGAGGCGCGCGCCAACTTCGAGACGCGCATCGCGAACCTGCGAGAGCGCGCGGCCGAGCTCGCGCGCGAGGACGAAGCGCGCGCCGCGCGCGAGCGCGAGACGACGCCGATCACGCCGCCGCCCGACGAAGGCATCGGCACGCTCGGCGTGATCGGGATCGCGGGGCTCGCCGCCGGCGGCGCGTCGCTGCTCGTGTTCGCGATCACCGGCGGGCTCGCGGCCGCGGAGGACTCGTCGCTCGCCGACTCGTGCGGTGAGAACGCGGGCCGCACCTGCACCGAGGACGACGTGTCGACGCTGCGCACGCTGACGACGACCGCCGACGTGACGCTCGCGATCGGGTTGGTGCTCGCGGCCGCGGGCGGGACGCTGCTCGCGATCGACCTGGCGACGACCGAGGAGGCGCCGGTCGCGATCGCGCCGATGATCGGACCGAGCGTCGCAGGCGTGCAGATCGGAGGTGCGCTGTGAAGCGCGCGATGGTGATGCTCGCGGCGCTCGCGCTCGCGGCGCTGCCGGGATGCGGGCTCCTCTTCAGCGCCGACGATCACGTCGGCGGTGGCGGCGGCATGGACGGCGGCCCCGTGGACGCGGCGATCGACGCGTCGGACGAGCCGACCGACGGCGGTGATGCGGACGGCGGCACCGACGCCGGCCCGCCGCCTCCGCCCGAGTGCACGACGTCCGCCGAGTGCGGCGCGGTCGGCCTCGTGCAGTGCGTGAACCAGCGCTGCCAGTTCTGCGCGACGCCCGAGTCGGACACGCGCGCGGTGCGCGAGAGCGCGAACGTCCGCGCGCAGATCGCGCTCGCGTTCGGCACCCGCGCGGCGGGGCCGCCGCTGGTGCACGTCGCGACGTTCGGCAACGAGATCGGCGTCGCGAGCGAGTGGCATCGCTTCGAGCTCTCGGGCAACACGATCGAGACGCGCTCGATCGACGACGCGCAGGGTGATCCCTGCTCCGGTGAGTTCCTGCCGCTCGGCGGCACGTTCCGCGACGATGGCGGCGGCAGCGTGCTGCTCGGCTATCTCGAGGGCCGACCGACGTCGACGGATTGGCAGTTCGTGCGCTGGAGCGAGAGCACCGTGCCGCGCCACAGCGCGATGGAGGGCTGCCGCGGCGTGACCGCGCCCGAGATCCTGTACGGACCGCTGGTCGCGACCGACGTCGCCAGCGGGCTCGGTCGTCGCTTCGTCGCGCGCGTCGGGACCGCCGCGGGGCCCACCGGGCTGACGAGCGTCGAGGACGCGTACGCGAACCGCCAGGTCGACGCGACGATCACCGGGCTGACCGCGGACCCGATCACCCACATCCCGCACGCGAACGGGTTCGTCGCGGTCTCGACCGCGGATCGCGGGCGCGTGATGTTCTGGAAGTCCGACGAGGAGAGCACGCTCCCCGGCGGGATCGACACGCCGGGACGCACCACCGACGCCGCGCTCGCCGTGATCGACGCGGACGACCTCCTGATGGCCTTCGGCGCCGGCGATCGAATCCGCATCGTTCCGGTGCACTGCGACGGCGGCCGGTGCGACGCGATGGGCGAGAGCGTCGACGTGCGGACCGACGGCGCGGTCGTCAGCGTCGTGCGCATCGTGATGAGCAACGCGACGATGCCGCTCGTGCTCTCGGTCGAGGCGCGCGACGGCGGGAACGATCAGGTCGTGCTGCGCGCGCTGCGTCCTTCGCGCGTGCCGTGGGACGCGCCTGGGGGCGGGCGTGCGCTCGTGCTCGACACCGCGGCCGACGGTGAGGAGATCGTCGACGCGCAGCTCGTGACCACGGGCACCGGCGCCACCGCGCATCACGCCGCGGCGTGGGTGCGTCGCAGCTCGCCGACGCGCAGCTCGGTGCTCGCGCGCCCGTTCGCGGGCGCGTGCGATCCCTGATCGACGCGCCCTACCCGCCCAGCTTCTCTTCGAGGAGCTGGGCGGCGATGCCCATGAAGTCCTCTTCGCTCAGCACCGCGACGAGGTGTCCGTCCTGCACGACCGGCAGGCACCCGATGCGATAGCGCCGCATCAGCGCGATCGCCTCGAGCGTCGGCGTGTCGGGCGTCACCGTGATCACGTCGCGACGCATGATGTCGCTCACCGGCGTGGACGCGCTGTCGGCGCGCACGCCTTCCTTCTCGCGCTCGTTGAAGTAGCGCAGCACCGCGCGATAGCTGACGAGCCCGACGAGGCGACCCTTGCCGTCCTCGACCGGCACGTGGCGGATGCGCTCCCAGCCCATGAGGTCGGCGACGAGCTCCACCGCGTCGTCGGCCTGCACGGTGAAGATGTCGGTCGTCATGTACTGCGAGACGCGGTGGTAGCTCGTCTTCGCGCTGCCGATCTCGTCGAGCCGCGCGCGCTCCCACTCCGCGACCGTACGCCCGGTCTTCTGCCGCGCGACCGTCGCCGCGACGATCGCGGTGAAGCGCTCCCCGCTCGATCCGCGCTGCTTCATCTCGCCGAGCGACTGCATGATCCAGCGCGCGCCGGTGCGCATCGTGCGCACGCGCTGCTCGACGATGCCGAGGTAGCGCGACGCGTCCTCGGGGTTCACGCCGGCGCGCGCGAGGCCGTCGCTCGCCATCGGGAGCAGTCGATCGAGCACCAGCGGCTGCGCGAGCACTTCTTCGCCGTCGAGCCAGGTGAAGCGCGCGCCGAGCCCGTTCTGCGCCGCGGCGTAGAGGTTCGCGTGCGCATGATCGAACTCCATGCGCTGCGTGATGTCCTCCTCCTGCGCGCCGAGCTCGCTCATCAGGCCGAGCCAGAACGCGGCCGTCGCGATCTCGTCGGGGATGCTCGGGCCCGAGGGCAGCACGCGCAGCTCGATGCGCAGGTGCGGCTTGCCGTTCGGCCCGATGCCGTAACACGCGCGGTTCCACCGATAGACGGTGCCGTTGTGGAGGCGCAGCGCCTTGAGCTGCGGGACCTCGCCGCGCTCGAACGTCTCGAGCGCGTTCTCGTCGAGATCGGTGCCGACCAGCGTGCGGAAGCGCGCGACGTCTTCCTTGTAGATCTCGAGGATGCTGCTGCGCACCCAGCGCTTGCCGAAGTTCACGCGCGCCTGCGCCTCGCGCAGGTGATGGCCCTTGTGGCGCGTGTCGACGGCTTGCTCGAAGAGCGCGATGCGCGTCTCGGCCCAGAGCCGACGACCGAAGAGCACCGGCGAATTCGTTGCGACCGAGAGCGCCGGCGCCGCGAGCACCTGCGCGATGTTGTAGAGGCGCGCGAAGTCCTTCGGGTCCACCTGCAGGTGCACCTGGAAGCTCGCGTTGCAGGCCTCGACCATGACCGAGTCGTGCTTGACGATGAGCTCGTCGATCCCCTTGATCGCGAAGTCGTACGCGTCGCCGCGCGCCGCGGTCATCGCGCGGTTGAGCGCGAGATAACGCGGGCTCGGCACCATGTTCTCGATGCCGAGATCGTTCTTCCGGATCGTCGGCAGGATGCCGATCAGCACCGGCATCATGTCGAGCTGATCGGTCACGCCGCGCACCTTCTCGAAGAGGTGCACCAGCTGCGCTTCCATCTTCGCGAGGCCATCGCCCGCGAAGGGCTGCGGGTCCGCGTTCATCTCGAGGTTGAAGAGGCCGAGCTCGGTCGTGAAGTGCGGATCGTCGATGCGCTCCATCACCTTCATCGCGCCGGGCGCGGGGTGATAGCTGCGGTCGACGAGGAAGAGCTCCTGCTCCGCGCCGATGCGCGGCACGCCGGTCTCGAACGCGCCGGACTCGAGCATGCGCTCGAGCGCGCGCAGATCGGTGAGGAGCGCGCGCGTGAATTGGCGGCGCGCTTCGCCCTCGAGCTCGCCCTCGACCTTCTTGTGCGTGCGCGTCTCGTTCATCGCAGCGCCTCCTCGAGGTACTTGGGCAGCATCACCCGCCACGTGGGCCAGTCGTGGTGCCAGTCGGGGCCCCAGTCGTCGACGCGGTTGGGGATGCCCTTGGCGCCGAGCACGTTCGCCATCGCCCAGCTCTCTCCGACGTTCTCCGCGCGTCCCGCGCCCGTCGCGAGCAGCACGAAGCGCTGCTTCAGCACGTCGAGGTGGAGGCCCTCGAGCGTCGGCACGAACTGCAGCGGCGAGCTGACGAAATAGTGCTCGCTGTACTGCTGCGCCTCGCTGAAGCGCATCAGGTCGTACGTGCCGCTCATCGCGATCGCGCGGTGGAAGAGATCCGGGAAGCGACACACCGCAGCGACCGAGTGGAACGCGCCGATCGACGCGCCGGCCGCCCAGATCGCGACGTCGTCGCTCTTGCAGTCCATGCGGATCGCCGGGACCACCTCGTGTTTCACGTATTGGTGGTACTGGTTCATCATCCACATGCGGTGCTCGGGAGTGCCCTCCTTCCCGAACCACACGCGCCCGGCGACCGAGTCGCACGAGTAGACTTTGATCTTCCCGGCCGTGATCAGCGGCTCGAGCGCGCGGATCAATTGCCAGCGCTCGATCTCCTCCGCGTCGCCCCCCGCGGTGGGGAAGACGAGCACCGGTTGTCCGTAGTGACCCCAGCGAGCCAGCGTGGCCTCGCCCCCCAAGCGCTCCGAGCGCCAGCGCGATTTCAGGAACATGCAGCGCGCCCATCATCACACGAAACGCCCCCGGAACGGCAAACCGTCGTTTCCGCCGTGACGGACGCGCTCGCGTCGCTCCAATGCGATCCTGGAGCCATGCGAGCATCGACACTTTCCTTCCTGGGCGCGCTGGCGGTCCTCGCGACGGCCTGCGGTGACGACGACACGAGCGGCACGGACGACGCGGGAGCGAGCGACGCCGGGATCGACGGCGGCGGGGGCGACGCGGGGAGCACCAGCGACGCGGGCGGCGCGGACGAGTGCATCCCGGTGCGCGCGACGACGTGGACGCTCGAGGGGCTCGACGACGTGTCGATCGGCTATCTCGCGCGGCTCGTCCCGCAGGTCGACGGCGACACCTACGACCTGTCGATCCAGTTCTATCGCTACGGCGACACCGAGTACGTCGGCACGTTCGACGTGAGCACCGGTCCCGACTCGAACCACGAGAGCTGCGCGCACTGCGTGCAGGCGTGGCACGGCACCGACCGGACGCGCGGCTTCTTCGTCACCGAGGGCTCGCTCGAGATCACCTCGGATCCCTTCGAGATGCGCCTCGCGGGCTCGCTCACCGGCGCGCGGCTGATCGAGGTGACGATCGAGGGCCCGACGCTGATGTCGGTGCCGGTGCCCGGCGGGCGCTGCCTCGTCGTCGAGGACGTGGAGTTCGATCGCACGTTCGCGCCCGAGGGCTGGACGTGCGCGACGGAGGCCTACCACGACGGCGAGACCTGCGACTGCCGCTGCGGCCCGATCGATCCCGACTGCTACGAGGACCTGCCGGTCGAAGGCTGCTTCCCGGGCGAGGTCTGCGTCGGGGTGCCGAACCAGGAGATCATCCGCATCGACGGCGCGTGCAAGGAGCGCTGCGATCGCGCGACCGGCGACGCGTGCGACGTCGGCGTGTGCTCGTTCGGCCCGAACAACGTCGACGTGTGCGTCTCGGAGCTGGAGGACTGGGATCCCGAGGCCGACATCGGCGAGACCTGCGCCGAGGGCGCGGGCTTCTGCGCGATCGACGAGGGCGGGTTCGTGCGCGGCGTGTGCGACATCCACGACCGCAACGATCGCGAGTGCAAGCCCACCTGCGACGAGGACTCCGACTGCAACCTCGCGGTGTTCGAGCGCTGCTACACGATCACCGCCGGCTGGCCGCCCGAGGGCTTCTGCTCGCCGCGTTATCCGATCGACTGGACCTGCAGCGGCGATCGCTACGAGGACGGCACGTACTGCGACTGCGAGTGCGGCGTGTTCGATCCCGACTGCTACGACAGCACGCGCGCGGTGCGCGGCTGCGGCGACGGCGAGACCTGCGTCGACGGCGCGTCGTGCGAGCCGATCCCGGCGAACGACACCTGCGCCGCCGCGATCCCGCTGACGCCCGGCACGCCGGTCACCGGCACCACGCTCGGCGCGCTCACGCAGTACACCGCGGCGACGCCGTGCGTGACCTCGGAGCAGCAGGGCCCCGACGTCGCGTACTCGATCGCGCTCACCGCGGGACAGACGCTCACCGTCACCGCGACGCCGACCGAGCACAACCTCGCGCTCTCGCTGCGCGGCCCGGGGGCGGCGAGCGTGTGCGACACCGCGGCGTCGTGCGTCGCGGGCGTCGACGCGAACGAGCGCGCGATGGCCGAGACGCTCACGTACACCGCGACCACCGCGGGCACGTACTACGTGATCGTCGACTCGTTCTGGAGCGGCGAGCACGGCGAGTTCACGCTGAACGCGACGCTCACGCCGTGATCGACTCGAGGCGGCGATCCTGGGTGATCGCCGCCTCGTTCGCCGTCACTCCCAGCGACAGCCTTCGGCCCGGAGGCACTCGGACTCGGTCGCTCGGAAGTCGCAGTCGAGCGGCCTGCCCTGACAGCCGTCGGTCCACACGCAGTCGAGCTGGAACGCGCAGCTCCCCTCGCCGACCTTCGTGCTGCACGCGGCCGGGAACCCGGAGCACCTGCCGTCGCTCCAGTCGCAGCCGTCCATGCCGCCGCACTCGCCCGGGGTGAAGATCGCCGAGCACGAGCGCGGCACACCGGAGCACTCGCCGTCGGGGAAGCAGCCGTCCTGATCTTCGCAGTGGCCGGCGAAGAGATCGCAGCTGTCGGCGACGCCGCGGCACGTGGGCTCACCGGAGTCGGGAGGGCCCGCGTCGCCCGACCCGCCGCCACCGGGCCCGTCGTCGTCACCGCCGCAGGCGCTCGCGAGCGCGAGCAGGAGAACGACAACCGAGGTTCGGATGGTTGGAGAGATTCGCATCGGCGGACGATGCGCGGCCGCCGCGATCGGCGTCAAGCGTCATCGCGGAGGCTCGACGGAGCGCGAGGCTTCGGCGTCGAGGATGTGCATGGTGCGCTCGTAGAGCGCGAGCGCGGTCTCGTGGTCCCGCGCGATGCACACGAGGCCGAGCTTGCCGTGCTCGGAGAGCGCACCGATCAGGTTGAAGACGACGCCCTCCTGCGTGGTCTCGTCGAAGTGCAGGCCGTTCTCGACCAGCACGTCGACGAGATCCTCGGGGATGAAGCGCCGGTACTCGGGGCGCACGAGGTTGTCGGTCGCGTAGTAGCAGCGCGGCTGGCCGAGCGGCGTGACGAACTCGCCGCTCGCCTCGTCGTAGCGGCCGTCCGTCAGGAACTGCAGCATCTGGAACGGCAGCGTGGTGCCGCCCTTGCGCAGGTTGATCTCGATCGCCGCGAGGTCCCACGCGCCGTCGCGCCAGACCGCGACGAAGTCGACGGCGAAGCGACCCAGCACGCCGCGCGCGCGCAGCACCTCGCCGATGCGTCGACCTGCCTCGTGAAGCGCCGCGCGGTACGCGCCGTCGGCGGGGAACGTGCTGCCGAGGAACACCTGGCCGCTCGGTCCGCCGAGCACTTGATCGTGCGTCGAGATCAGCTCGAGCCCGGAGGTCGGCGTCACGCGCAGCTGCACCGACGGTGAGCGCTTCACCTCGCCCTCGATCCACGCCTCGACGATGCCGCCCATCCCGGCGAACTTCGCGAAGAACGTCTCGGGCGTCTCGCCCGCGGCCTCGCAGCGCAGCTTCTGCACGAGCGCGTCGCGCAGCCAGTGCTCGATCGTGCCGAGCTCGCTCGGTGCCTCGTCGAGCTCGAGGATCGCGTTGCCCTCGCCGGAGAATCCTTCTTCGAGCTTCACGACCACGCGCCGCAGCGCGGGCTCTTCGCGACGCATCGCCGCGATCGCCGCCGCGACGTCGTGCACGTCGCGCAGGTTCTCGTAGCCCTTCGGGCACGGCACGCCGGCCTCGCGGAAGATCGTGCGGCTGCCCGACTTGCTGCCGAGCGGCGAGAGCGCGGGATCGCAGCCGTAGAGCGGGATGTCGAGCTGCACTGCGAGCGTGCGCTCGCGATCCGTCGTGTTGAAGCACGAGAGGTGCGCGAGCTTCGGATCACCGATCGCCTCGCGGATGCGCGCGAGCAGGCGCGGGCGCTCGAGGATCTTGTCGCTGAGCGCGCGCGGCGCGCCGTCGTACGCCGAGAGCATCACGAGGCGCTTGCGCGCGTGGCTCGCGGGCACGCCGCCGAGGAGGTTCAGGTAGTAGTCGATGATCACGGGCGCGATCGGCTGGCTCGTCACGTAGACGATGCGCGTGCGCGGCAGGCGCAGGAACATGAGCATCCCGAGCTGCCGCTCCTCATAGTGCTGCGCGCCGGAGATCTTCGCGAGCACGTCGGTGTCGAGGCTCATGCTCGGGACGACGACGATGGTGCGCGGCGCGGCCGGGTGGCTGAACACGTCGCGGAACATCGGCCCGAGGCGGCTCTGCAGCTGCGCGAAGCGGAGGCGCTCTTCGTCGCTTCCGGGAACGGGGTCGAGAATCACGGTGCGGGTATGTACGCACCGCGATCACGGTCACGAGTCGCGCCGGTCCTCGAGCAGGAAGTCGATGAACGCGCGCACCCGCGTGGGGAGACGGCGCCCGTGGGGATGGAGCAGGTTGAAGGGTCGCGAGGGGCCACGCAGCGCGGGCAGCACCTCGACGAGACGTCCCTCCGCGAGCGGCTGCTCCACCACGAAGCGATACGTCTGGAAGATGCCCGCGCCCGCGAGCGCGAGCGTGACGCCGCCGAGCACGTCGTCGGAGCACGCGTAGCTGCCGCGCGTCTCGACCTCGACGTCGGTGCCGTCGATGCGCAGCGGCCACGGGATGTGGCGCCCGCTGCTCGGCAGCTCGAACTGGATGCACTCGTGCGCGTGCAGATCGTCGGCGCAGCGGGGCGTGCCGGCGCGCGCGAGGTACGCGGGTGACGCGACGAGCACGAGCTCCGCGTCCTCGAGCTTGCGCACGACCAGCGACGAGTCGCGCTGCGCGCGCACGCGGATCGCGACGTCGTAGTCGTCGTGCGCGAACGTGACGTTGCGGTTGCTGACGTGGACGTCGACGCGCACGCCGGGATGGCGCGCGCGGAACGCGGGCAGGCGTGGCAGCAGGCGATGGTGGCCGTAGGTCGTCGGCACGCTGACGCGCACGAGACCGGTCGGCGTGCTCTGCCGGCCGCTCACGTCGCGCTCGGCGTCGGCGATCTGCGAGAGCGCGCGGCGGCAGCTCTGCGCGTACGTCGCGCCCGCGTCGGTGAGGCGGATGCGGCGCGTGGTGCGCACGAAGAGGCGCACGCCGAGGCGCTCCTCGAGCCGCGAGATCGAGCGGCTCACGGCGGCCGGGGTCACGCCCGCGCGCTGCGCGGCGGCGGTGAACGAGCCGAGCTCCGCGGCGGAGCAGAAGAGCTCGATCGTCCCGAGCATCACGTCGTCGAGCTTGCGATTCATGACGTCGTGGAACGAATGATGTGCGGCCCGCGCCATACCGTCGAGCGGCGCGCGAGACCAGGCTCGCTCTCGTGCAGCGCACGCATCGCGCTGCGGAGAGGACGTCATGTCGAGACACACTCCCATCACCGCCGTCGTCACCGGCGCGTCGAGCGGCATCGGGCTCGCGGTCGCGCGCGCGTTCCTGCAGCGCGGTGATCGCGTCGTGGGCAACGCGCGCGATCACGGGCGCCTCGAGGAAGCCGCGTACGCGCTCGACGCGGGCGCGCGCTTCGTGACGATCGCGGGCGACATCGCCGATCCCGCGACCTCGGCGAGGATGTTCGAGGTCGCCGAGGCCCGCTTCGGTCGGGTCGACGTGCTGGTGAACAACGCCGGCGTGTTCCTGTCGAAGCCGTTCGTCGAGTACTCCGCGAGCGACCTCGACGCGCTGCTCGCGACGAACCTGCGCGGCGCGATCCACGCGACGAAGCGGGCCGTCGAGCACATGAGCGCGCACGGAGGTGGTCACGTCGTGAACGTGACCGCGAGCATCGCGCTGCAGCCGCTCGCGGGCGTGCCCGCGGCGCTGCCGATCCTGATCAAGGGCGGGCTCAACGCGCTGACGCGGGCGCTCGCGCTCGAGCTCGCGCCGAAGAAGATCCTGGTGTCGGCGGTCGCGCCCGGCATCGTCGAGACGCCGCTCTACGCGGGCGCCGATCGCGACGCGCTGCGCACGCTGCAGCCGCTGCGGCGCATCGGCAGCGCGGAGGAGATCGCGGACGCGGTGCTGCACCTCGCCGGCGCGACGTTCACCACGGGTGTGGTCCTGCCGGTCGACGGCGGCATGAGCGCGGGGCACTGGTGATGGACGACCACGACACGATCCGCGACCTCGTCGAGACGTACTTCGACGGCTTGTTCCACGGTGACACGAATCGCCTGCGTCACACGTTCCACGCAGGCGCGCGGCTGACCGGCGTCGTGCGCGGCGCGCGCTCCGAGCGCGGGTTCGACGAGTACCTCGCGGTCGTCGCGAACCGGCGATCGCCGGAGTCGCTCGGCGAGGCGCGCGCGATGCGCATCACCGCGGTCGAGATCATCGGCGACGTCGCCGTGGTGCGCACGCGCGTCGCGATGCTGGGCTTCGACTACGTCGACGTCCTTTCGCTCGCGAGGCACGAGGGCCGATGGTCGATCGTGCACAAGCTCTTCACCCACGTGGGGTCGTGATGCCGTACGTGCTGATCCAGGTGACCGACGAGGGCGTCACGCGCGAGCAGAAGGCGGAGCTCGTGCGCGGCACGACCGACCTGCTGCAGCGCGTGCTCGGCAAGGACCCGGCGCTGACGTTCGTGGTGATCGACGAGGTCGCGACCGACGACTGGGGCGTCGCGGGCGAGCTGGTGAGCGAGCGGAGGAAGCGGGCTCCCCCGCGTTGACGCACTGCGGCAAACGCGGCGTCTCGGTGCTACACCGCGCGTCCATGACGACGACGCGATCGCTCGAGACGCCGCTCACCCGTGCCGTGGGCATCGAAGTGCCGCTCCTCTGCGGAGCGATGTACCCGTGCTCCAACCCCGAGCTGATCGCCGCGGTGAGCGACGCGGGCGGCATGGGCATCGTGCAGCCGATCTCGATGTCGTTCGTGCACGGGCACGAGCTGCGCGAGGGGCTGCGGCTGATCGCTCGCATGACCAACAAGCCGATCGGCTTCAACGCGATCGTCGAGAAGTCGTCGAAGGTCTACGAGGACCGGATGCGGCGCTGGGTCGACATCGCGCTCGAGGAAGGCGTGCGCTTCTTCGTGACCGCGCTCGGCAATCCGCGCTGGGTCGTCGAGAAGGTCCACGCGGTGGGCGGCACCGTCTATCACGACGTCACGAGCCGCAAGTGGGCGGAGCGCGCGCTCGAGGGCGGCGTCGACGGATTCATCGCGGTGAACGCGCGAGCGGGCGGGCACGCGGGCGATCAGACGCCGGAGAAGCTGCTCGAGGAGCTCGCGCCGCTCGGCAAGCCCGTGGTGTGCGCGGGCGGTGTCGGCGACGAGCGCGCGTTCACGCGCATGCTCGCGCTCGGCTACGCGGGCGTGCAGATGGGCACCCGCTTCATCGCGACCGAGGAGTGCCGCGCGCACGCGGACTACAAGGACGCGATCGTGCGCGCGCACGCCGATCAGGTCGTGCTCACGGAGAAGATCAGCGGCGTGCCGGTCGCGGTGATCGAGACGTCGTACGTGAAGGCGGTGGGCACGAAGGCGGGATGGCTGAGCAAGCGCCTGCTGCGTCACCCCAAGGGCAAGCACTGGATGCGCACGTTCTATACGATGCGCTCGGTATGGCAGCTGAAGCGCGCGTCGCTCGAGGGCAGCGGCTACCAGCAGTACTTCCAGGCGGGCAAGAGCGTCGACGGGATCGAGCGCGTCGAGCCGGCGGGCGACGTGGTGCGTCGCTTCGCGGACGCCGCGCGGCAGATGGACGCGCTCGCGGCGGAGTGATCGCGCTGGCCCTGCTGGCGCTCGGCTGCGGCGGCGCGCGCGTGCGCGAGGTGCGGCCCGAGGTCGCGGAGGAAGCGACGCTCGGGCCCTGGGCGCCCGGCCCGTACGTCGCGGGCGATCCGGTGTGGCTCGAGCTGCCGCAGCGTCCGCTCGGAGGATGCCGGAACGGGCTGCCGGAGCTGACGCGCGCGCCGCGCGAGGACGGCACGATCGAGCTCGTCCTCTCGGCGGTGCCCGAGGGCGTGTGCCCGGTCGTGATGCGCAGCGGGAGCGCGAGGCTGATGCGCGTGGGCGAGCTCGACGCCGGGCGCTACGTCGTGCGCTGTGGCGACCCCGAGTGCGCGGGCCACGAGACGTCGTTCGACGTCCTGCCGGCGGGCGGCGACGTCGAGCCGCTCGCGACGCACTGGCGTGTGCGCATCGCAGTCGCGCAGGCACACCAGCCGGGCACGTGCATGGGCATGCCGGGACCGCCGGTCGACCGGCCCGACGATCCGCTGCGCTCGCTGCGCGAGCGCGATCCGCGGCTCCATCGACAGCTCCAGCGCGCGTACCCGGGGCAGAGCCCGGACGCGCTGATCGAGGCGGCGAGCGGCATCGACGTCGTGCAGCGCAGCGAGGACGACTGGGAGTACGGCTACACCGACGGGCGCTGCTGCCACATCCGCGAGATGGGCGGCCACGCGCACGTCGAGCGCGACGGGACGATCCGCGTCGACGAGCCGCGCGAGCACGAGTCGCGCGACGTCGACTGCTGATCACCGGCGCGGAACGCTCGTCACGCGGGAGATCGCCGGCTATCAACGCCGGATGTCGAAACTTCGATCCTCTTTCATCGGCCTCGCGTGCGTGCTCGCCCTCGGGGCGTGCGGCGACGACGACGGCCCGAGCGATGCCGCGACGCGGTTCGACGCGTGCGCTTGCGACGCCGGCTCGCCCGAAGATGCCGGCACGCACGATGCGGCCACGAGCGATGCGGCCACGAGCGATGCGGCCACGAGCGACGCGGCCACGAGCGATGCGGCCGCGAGCGATGCCGCGACCGCCGACACGACCGACGTCACGCTGACGTACGGCGATCACACCGAGACGCTCGATCGCGCGTGGATGGGCTACGTGCGGAGCGGCGACGAGATCGTCGGGCTCTACTTCGAGATCAACCGCGGCGCCGACGACGCGTGCCCGTCCGCGACCTCGCCCGTGCCGCAGCAGATCCTGACGATCGACGGCTTCGGCCTCGGCACGCCGGGCACGCAGACGTACGCGGACGGCGTGCGCGTGCAGTTCTTCGACTTCGAGGGCGCGTTCTTCGAGGAGATCGCGCCGAAGACCGCGACCGACGCGACGGTCGTGGTGAGCGCGCTCGACGTCGAGGCGGGCACCGTGGAGGGCACGGTCGAGCTCGCGTTCGACGACGGCACCGCGCGCGGCGCGTTCGTCGCGACGCACTGCGAGTCGCTCGACGGAACCGCCGACGCCGCGCGTCGCTGACGCGCTCGATCGCGTGCACGTGGGCGCGCGATCGATGCACACGCACACGCGCTGGGCCGCCCACGGGCGTGGACATCCCGCACGGTGGGCGCGCAGCGCGGATGGTGGCGGCGACGAGCGGCGCAATTCTCGACGAAACGCGGCGATTTCGGCGGTTCGGCGGGATGGCACTTCGAGTGCTCAGGGGCGCCGCCGCCGACGCCCGTCGCGTGAATCGCGTGGGCTCGGACGAGCCGCCAACCACGCGAGGATCCATGCGCCCGCCGTTCGCTCCGCTGTTCACTCCATTGCTCTTCGTCCTCGGCGCGTGCGCCGCCGGAGAAGCGCTTCCATCCGATCTCGAGGCCGAGTCGGCG
This sequence comes from Sandaracinus amylolyticus, assembly GCF_000737325.1. Taxonomy (NCBI): domain Bacteria; kingdom Pseudomonadati; phylum Myxococcota; order Polyangiales; family Sandaracinaceae; genus Sandaracinus; species Sandaracinus amylolyticus. The sequence continues at coordinate 905,188 of NZ_CP011125.1, read as the reverse complement.
ACGTTCGCGCTCTCGACCGAAGGCGCCGACACACCGGCCGCGCCGGAGTGCGGGCCGTCGAGCATCACGACGCCCTCCTCGACCTCCGCGGTCTGTCGCGGACCGTGGGAGTACGAGCGCTGGGCGTTCTGCTCGATGTCGCACTCGTCGTGCGGCGCCCGGATCTGTCCGGACGGTCGCGATGGCGAGCCGCAGTACGCGACCTGCGCGCGCGAGGAGTTCGGGACCGTCACCGTGACCGAGACGGTCCCGCCCGCGCGGCGGACCGTGGCCGCGAGGTGTCACTTCGAGGGCGAGCTCGACCGCTGGATCTGCGAGATGGACCAGACCGCAGCGAACTCCGCGTGCAGGGCGTACGTCGGCGGGACCTACCGAGTCCGCGTGGTGCGACAGCCGACTCGCGCGAACCCCACCGCGGAGGTCGAGTGCTCGGGGACTCGACAAGTGACGCGGCCCCGCTCGCGCAAGGACGCTGCGTGCGGCTGCGCGGTCGATCTCGAGTACCCCGTGTGCCGCGTCCAGCACGAGGACTGCGGGCCCGACGGCACGCGCCGGTGGTCGGCCACGGGCCTGTCGCGCGCTGCAGTGATCCTGAGCGATCGCAACGGCGCGTGGAGCGCGACCGGCTCGCACGGATCGTTCTGCACGAGCGCGGACACGCTGCCGATGGGCACCGTCACCGAGGTGCGCGCGAAGTACGACCGGCTGCGCACGTCGTGGGACACCCGCACCGCGGCGCGCGCGACCTATGCGCGCAACCTTCGTCAGCTGTACGAGCTGCGCGGTGAAGCGCTCACCGAGGAGCAGCGCGCGTTCGTGCGGACGCTCTATCGCGATCATGCGGGCGCGCCGCTCGCGTGCGGCGCCGCGCCCCCGACGATCGTGCCGAGCCGCTGCACCGACACCACGTCGGCCGACGTGCGCGGCGCGCTCTTCCGCTGCAGCCGTCTCGCGATGGGCCACGTGCCGGCCGTCGTCGATGCGCTCGAGCTCGCGAGCTGCGCCGATGCGCTCGAGCGTGCGAGCACGATGCCCGCGGACTGCGGCGCGAGCTCGGCGCGCACCTCGCTGCGCCAGAGCACGACGACGATCGCGGCGCGCGCGCTCTCGCTCGTCGAGCACCCGACGGCGGGGCTCGGCAATTTCGATCGCCAGCTCTACCTGCTCGATCGATGGGATACGGCGATGCGCGCGAGCTACGCCGCCGACGGTCCGACCGACGCGCTGCGCGTCGAGCAGCGCGGGATCCGCAGCGAGATGCTCGGTCGGTTCTGGCGCCACGGCATGGCGCGCCGCGACGTCCTGGACGCGCTGACGGCGGGTGGAGCCCTCGAGAGCGCGCTGGTGACCGTCTCGGATCGCGCGTTCGCGCTCGATCGTGAGGTGCTGGTCGCTGCGCACACGCGCGTGGCGTCGCTGCCCGCGGTGGTGATCGGAGGCGTGACCGTCGCGCCCGCGATCACGCTGAATCGCGCGCCGATGCGCGGCCCGGTGCTGCTGATGATCACCGCGGACGCGCTGACCGGGCTCGACGAGCGCCTGTCGGACCTCGCGGCGCTGCACGACTTCGCGTGTCAGTTCGCGCGCTGCGACACGCGCGAGTCGCCGACCCGGCTCGCACGCTTCTTCTCGGTGATCGCCGCGCTCGATCACGAGCCGACGCTCGGCGCGGAGCTCGAGGCGCTCCCCTCGGCCGAGGCCCTCGACGGCTGGCGCACCGCCTTCGCGGCGATGCGCGGACAGCACGCGGCCTTCGCGACCGCGATGCGCGACGCGGGGCTCGCGCTGCCGCTCGCCGACGTCGATGCGACGAGCGACGTCGCGCCCGAAGCGGCAGCGATCGCGCGCATCGTGCTGCTCGCGGAGCGCCGCAGCGCGGCGTTCGCGGCGATCGGCCTCCTCGATCCGATCGACCGGCGCACGCTCTACGCCGGCGTGAACGATCGCCAGCGCGAGACGGTGCTGACGTCGATGCGGAGCGCGATGGGCCGCCTCGAGCAGAACACGCGCGAGTACCGGGAGGATCTCGCGGACATCGTCGGCGGGCTCGTCGACCAGGTGGGCAACGAGGATGCGCTCGCGCAGATCGACGTGCGCGTCGCGCGCATCGCGCGCGACATCGATCTCGCGACGCAGGACATCGCCGGTCTGCACGCGAGCGCCTCCGAGGAGGACGTGCGCTTCGGTGAGCTCGGCGCCGCGCTCACCGGGATCTCGAGCGCGCTCGACGAAGGACAGTTCGTCCAGGTCGGCGACGTCACGCGGCTCGCGCTCGACGGCACCGCGGCGCGCTGGACGTCGGGGCGCGTCGATCTCGGCGCGCACTCGGTCGCGACGATCCAGCCGGAGCAGGGCGAGCTGGTCGTGCTCGCGCCGAGCGGCGTGTGGTCGCCGACCTGCGCGCTCCGTGCGCTCGAGGTGCAGGGGCCCGGAGGCGGCTCGCAGCGCCTCGACGTCGAGGGCATCACGATCGGGCCCGAGGGCTTCTCGCTGGTGGTCAGCGACGGCGAGACGCAGGCGCGGAGCGCGTCGGAGCAGAGCACCTCGACCGAGACGTTCAGCGTCGGCGTGCAGGCCTCGGTGTGCGCAGGCGGCAGCTACATGTACGGCAGCGCGACGGTCTGCGCGACGACGGGAAAGAGCTGGGCGTGGGGCAGCGAGACCGCCGAGGGCCACTCGGGCGAGCACAGCACGAGCTGGTCGTCGCAGTTCGCGTCGGGCCTGCGGCTCGAAGGAACGCCGTTCCCCGAGCTCCCCGCGGGCAGCCTGCTCGTCGTCGAGACGGCGCGCGGTGACGGCGTGATCCGTGACGTGCACGTCGTGCGCGCGCCGTACACGCAGATCCTCGTCTCGTCCGCGGCTGATCTCTACGTGATCGCGAACGACGTCGACTGCGGGAATCGCGAGGACACGACGCACGCGCTCAGCGTCGACGTGCGCCGGTTCCAGAGCGAGACGGCGCTCGCGAGCGCCGTCATCACGCAGATGGGCGAGACGCTCACGGCGGTGCGCGCGCTCGAGCCCCAGCTCGTCGCACAGGGCTCGATCCTCCCGTCGCAGATGGGTGCGCTGCGGAGCGAAGCGCTCGTCGATCTCCAGACCCGCGCCGGTCGTTCGTACGCGACCCTGCCCGCGCCGCTCGCGGGCCTCTTCGAGGCGTTCCTCGATCGCGAGATCGTGCGCCTCGAGCGCGCAGTGCAGATCGCCGCGCTCGACCGCCAGATCGACGCGCTCGCGCTCGAGCTCGAAGCGCTGCGGCAGGAGCGCCTGCTCGTCGAGCACCACGGCCGGCTGACGCAGCTCGTGCCCACGTGGACGCTTCGCAACCTGGGTGGCGAGCGCCTCCGCGACTCGGCGCGCGATCTCGCGTCGCAGTCGCGTCGCTATCTCTATCCCGTGCTCGACCTCTGGTACCCGGAGGTGCTCGACGAGCTCGACATCGCGGAGGCTGCGGAGCCGCTGCTCTCGGCGGGGCCCTCGAGCAGCACGCTCGACCTCGTCTCCGACGTGCGCGCGGTGCTCGACGCCACGCTGTCGCGGCTCGAGGCCGCGACCCCGGGCTACAAGGAGACGGCACAGCGCCCGATCATCGCGGTGAGCTTCGTGCGGCCGGACGTCGTCGCCGATCCGTTCACGCCGATCTCGAGCCTGCCCAAGGCGGACGAGCAGCGCAGCGCGACGCTCTGGTCCGACGTGCAGTCGCTCTCGACCGGCACGATCACGATCCGCCCCGAGGACCTCTACACGCGCTTCGGCGGCGCGGGCGGTCTGCTCGCGTGCACCGAGGCCGTGCCGGTCGTGCAGCGCATGGCGCTCTTCGTGGTGCGCCCTGGCGGCGTCACGGACACCGAGGATCTCAACGACGAACGGCGCTTCCTGACGGGACGCGCGTCGGTGACCCAGCCGTTCGCCGAGACCTCGGGCCCCGTCACGTACACCCTCGGCAACGCGATCTGGCAGCAGTTCCAGATCCCCGTGCTCTACGGCTCGTACACCGGCGCGCTGTCGACGTTCGTGCAGCGTGCGATCACGTCGGGCGCTGCCGAGCTTCCCGAGGGCGCCGTCGGGCTCTCGCCGTTCGGCAGCATGGAGATCGACTTCCAGGGTCTGCAGCAGCTGCGGAGCGGCGCGCTCGGAGACGGGATCACCACGCCCGGCACCGAAGCGACGGAGATCGTGCTCGTGATGCAGATCGACTCGCGCAGCACCGCCGCACCGCTCTCGTGGGTCCCGCAGTGCGCGCCCTGAGCCGATGACCCGACGCGAGGCGGCGGCGTCGTCGCCGCCTCGCTCTCCATTTCGAATCTCCCTCTTCTCTCTCTCGTTCTCGAGAAGGAGCAGCGATGTACTCCGTCCGACGTTCGTATTCGACCACACTCGCTTCACTGGCGCTCTTCGGTGTCCTGAGCTCCAACGCGTCCGCGCAGACATATCGAGACGCGCTGGTACAGACTCCGACGCTCGCCGCGCCGACCCGCGGGTCCGTCGCGGGCACGCTCGCGAGCCTGCGGTACGCGCCGAGCGACCTCGCGCGCGGCACGTTCCACCTGCCGAGCCCGTTCGCCGCGCCCATCGATCGCGGCCCGCTGCTCGCGTCCGCGTTCCCGGCGTACTCGCCCGACGTCGGGCTCTCGGAGTGGGGCATGGGGTGGAGCGCGGATCTCTCGATTCGTCGATTCCGCACCATCGGCACCATCGATTATTCGACGAGCGACGAATTGGTCTCGCCGTGGGGCCGACTCGTGCGCGGAGACGACGGCGCGCTCTATCCCGCAGCGCTCGAGGATCGCGTGCGCGTGGTCGCCGACGGAGGCGGCTACGTCGCGACGACGTCCGACGGAACGCGGTGGATCTTCCGCGCCGCGGACGCGGTCACGAACGCGCGCGGCACGTACCAGTGGAACGTCAGCGAGGTGATCTCGCCGCTCGGCGACCGCACCGAGCTCGTCTGGACCGCGAACGCGTCGGGACGTCGCTTCGTCTCGGAGCTGCGCTGGGGCGGCCGCGGCGCGACCCGCGAGCACCGCGCGGTGCTCGGCTACGACACGGTCCCCGTCGCGCTCGCAGATCACGCGTCGGGCGCGCGGATGCTGCTCGATCGTCGCGTGCGCGAGATCGCGATGGACACGCGCGATCCCACGTCGGGCGCATGGACGCGGCGCTGGACGTACGAGCTCGCGTATCGCGAGAGCCCGGCGGGCGCGGCGTTCTACCTGACGTCGGTCACGCGACGGTTCGCGAGCGGCGCCGCCGAGCCGCCCGTCACGTACGAGTACGCGATGAGCGAGGATCGCCTCGCCACCGCGTCGCTCGAGCGGATGACCGAGCTCGACGCGTACCTCGCGCGCGTCGGTGGCACCGGGATCCAGCCCGAGGTCGTGTCGTTCTTCGACCTCGAGGACGACGGGCGCGTCGACATGGAGCACCGCTACGACCACTCGCTCGTGCACCACACCGACGCGGGCTGGACGTGGGAGGGCGCGCCGCCGCGCGACGGCGACGAGAACGCGCTCTGCCGTCCTGCGGCGTCGCACCAGAACCGTCCTCGCCTGCTCGTGCGCATGACGCCCGACGCGACGGAGCCCGAGGTCGTCGTCGCGTATCGCAGCGGCGCGAGCACCGGCCTCGTGATCTGCGATCGCGAGGGTGACCCGCTGCACCGCGAGGCCGTGCCCGGCGCATGGGATCTGGGCGCGAACACGCGCCTCGTCGATCTCGATCGCGACCTGCGCCCGGACTTCGTGCGTGTCTATCGCGGCGGATACGAGATCCTGCGCAACGTCAGTGACGAGCGTGGATATCGATTCGAGCGCTCCGCGCCCGGCACACTGGCACCCTCGTTCGCGCCCACCGCGACGTGGGTGCAGGACGTGAATGGCGACGGGCTCGCCGATCTCGTCGCACGCAGCACGGCGAACGTGGTCGTGTGGTTCGGTCTCGGCGGCAATCGATTCGAGAGCACCGGCACGACGTTCGGATTCCTGTCGTCGAACGGACCGGTCACGAACCTCGGCTCGTTCCAGATCACGTTCACCGACGCGAACCACGACGGGCTCGCCGATGCGCTGCTCTCGTCGGGCCGCTACCTGATGCTCTTCACGAACCGCGGGACGCACTTCCAGCAGATCGCAGTCCCGGGATTCTCTGCGATCACCTGGACCGTCGGTCTGCCGGTGGCGGTCGATCTCGATGGTCGCGGCGAGGAGCAGGCGGTGCTCGTCAACGGACAGAGCGCCTATCGCATCACGCTGTCCGCGCCGGAGTCGGGGCTCATGGTGCGCGCCGACGACGGCCGCGGCGGTGTCGCGCGGTTCCAGTATCGCCGGGCGCGACCGACGCCGGGGATCGTGCGCCGGCCGCCGATGCTGACGCGCATGGAGGTGAGCGCGACCGGCGTGGCCCCGGTCTCGTTCACCTACGACTACGAAGACGCCGTGTTCCACGGCGCGGCGCGACACCTGCTCGGGTTCGGCACCGTGCGGCGCGACTCGCCGAACGCGATCGAGTCCGCGGAGTTCCACTTCGACGACGACGTGTCGGGGCTGCTCGTCGGCACGCGCGTCGCGGCGGACGAGACCGACGTGTTCCGCTTCGAGGCGCGCACCTACGACGAAGCGCGGTTTCGCGGCGTGCGGTTCCTGCGCCCGCGCGATCGTCACACGGGCTGGTCCGATCGCACCGGCACGGTCGTCGACGGCACCCGCACGATCCACGAGGCCTACGCGAACGAGCTCTGCGTCACCCGCGCGCGCAGCGTGTCGCGCCACGGCGAGCTCGTGACCGAGAACGAGCTCGATCCCGTGCCCGGGCTCGGCGCCGCGCTGCACTGCACCCCGCGCGTGATCCGCAACCTCGGCACTCACCCCGGGCGCGCCGAGCTCGACTTCGACTACCGCGCCGAGATCGAGCGCGACGCGATCGGGATGCTCACGCGCATCACGGCGATCGCGGGTGATCGGCGGCTCGTCCTGCAGGAAGTCGCGTACGACGCGCAGCACCGGATCACGTCGATCACGGCTCCGTCCGAAGGTCGCACCGCGATGCGGTACGACCCGAGCACGGGCCTGCTCACCTCGATCACCGGGCCCGACGGAGTCGTGACCGCGGTGACGCGCGACGCGCGCACCGACGCGCTCGTGAAGCTGCTGATGGGGCGCGGACCGGGCGGCGACTGGAACCGCACGTTCCACTACGACGCGCTCGAGCGGCTCGACGCCACGTGGGACGACGTGGGCGCCGGCAACGCGGCGCTCCCCGACCTCGCGTACGAGTACCGCTACGCCGACGCGACGAGGCCCGCTGCGATCCTGTCGCGCCAGCTGATCGACGCATCGTCGCGCTCCGTCGCCGAGACCATCGAGCTCCAGGCGGCGACCGGCGACGTGCTCGCGACCGCGGTGCGCACCAGACGGGGCTGGGCGTTCGACGGGCTCACGCTCGCCGATCCCTCGGCCTCGCGCGTCGATCGTTTCCACCGCGCGCCGGTGAGCGCGGATCCCCGCTCGCTCACACTCGCGCAGCTCGTCGACACCGCGTCGCGCACCGCGCTCGGTCATCGCATCGACTCGGCGCTCGGCCACGCGATCGAAGAGGTGACGACGGTGCGCGAGGGCGTGCGGCGCACGACGGGTGAGCGCGTCGCGGTCCGCGCCGACGGCGTCGTGCACGAGTCGATCGAGAACGGTGTCGTCGCGGGCACGAGCGTGACCGACGGCGACGATCGCGTGATCACCACGACCGACGCGGCCGGCGCGACCACGACGCGCAGCTACGACGCGCTCGGGCGCCTCGTGCGCGTCGCGCTCCCCGGCGGCGCGATCCAATCGGTGCGCTACGACCGGCTCGGCCGCGTCGGCGCGGTCGTGCGCAGCGACGTGGGGCGCACCGAGCTCGAGTACGACGACGTCGGGCGCATGCTGCGCCGCCGCGTCTTCGACACCACGGGCGCGGAGCTGCGCTCGACGCGCCTCGAGCACGACGCGATCGGCCGCGTGGTGCGCGAGGTCCATCGTCGCGCCAGCGACGGAGCGGAGATCGCGTACGAGCGCCGCTACGACGAGGGCACCGGCGAGCTCGGGCAATTGACGTCGGTGCGCGGCCCCGGCTTCGTCCGGCGCGAACGTCACCACCGCGATGGTCGGGTGGCGCGCAGCGAGCTCGAGCTGACGGGCTTCCGCACGATCATCGTCGAGCGCAGCTACGCGGAGGACGGCGTCGAGCGCAGCGCGACGCGCACGGTGCTCGATCCCTCGGGCCGTGTGCTGCTGCGCAGCGAGCAGACGACGGAGCACGACGCGCTCGGCCGCGTCGCCCGCCGCACGCTCGGCGGCGCACCGCTCTACGAGCTCGCGTACGACGACGAAGGACGCGTGTCGCACGTGGCGTTCGCGAACGGCGAGTTGCTCGTGATGCGCTTCGATCCCGTCACCCACGGCCGGATCGGCTACGACCACGTGACCGACGACTGGACGCTCGGCGTCGAGGTCGAGCGCGACGCGCGCGGGCTCGTCTCCGCCGAGCGCGTCGAGCTCTCGACCGGCGGCGCTCCGCCCGTCGTGCACGATCGCGAGTACGTGTACGACGCCCGCCGGTTCCTGACCGAGCGGCGCGGGCCCGACGGCGCCTCGGCGTACACCTACGACGCCGCGAGCCGCATCGCCTCCTCGAGTGATCTCGCGGGCCGTCGCACGCACACGCGACGCGGCCGCACCGCGACGATCGGCTCGACGACGTACCGCTACGACGCCGCGGGACGCGTGATCGCGCGCGACGGAACGACGATGACGTACGGCGCGCACGGCGAGCTCGACCGCGTCACGCGCGACGGCCGCTCGTTCACGTACGTCTACGACGAGAGCGGCGCGCGCTTGCTCAAGCTGGACGGCCCTCGCGTGGTCGCTGCGTTCGTCGACGGCGCGTACCTCTCGGACGCGATGATCGTCGAGCCGGTCGAGGTCGCGGGACGCCTCGTGGGCGTGCTGGTGAACGGCGCGTACCGCTCGATCGCCACCGATCCGCGAGGCACGCCGCTCGCGACGAGCGACGGCACGTTCGTCGACGCGAGCCCGTACGGCGTGCGCCGCGATCGCACGGACCTCTCGGTCGCGCTCGACTACGTCGAGCACGGCTACGACGCCGATCTCGGCACCGTGCGGATCGGCGCGCGCGACTACGATCCGATGCTCGGCGAGCTCCTCACGCCCGATCCGCTCTACGCCGCGGAGATCGATCGCTGCGCGAGCGATCCGGTGCAGTGCACGCTCTACGCGTACGCGAGCAACGATCCGATCGCGCACGTCGATCCGAGCGGGCTCGAGAGCCGTCCGACGCTCGACGTCGACATCACGCTGCGGCTCGAGACGGGCGACCTCCAGGTCGCGAGCTCGGGCAACGCGATCTCCGACTTCGTGCTGTCTCCGGAGTCGCGCATCCACGGCCTCGAAGGCCAGGCCGGCGCGATCGCCGAGAGCGCGCAGCGCGGCTACAACGGGCAGTGGACGCTCGAGATGCACCCCCCGTCGTCGTCGTGGTGGAACGAGCTCGTCGGCGGGACCGCCGAGGTCGTCACGCCCGAGGCGACGATCACCGACGGCGACGTCCGCAACCTCACCAGCGCGCTCGGCAACATCGCGGCCGGCGGCGAGCTGGTGTTGCCCGACAGCGGGGTCACGGTCCACTTCGAGGTCGCGAACGCGTACGCGCTGAGCGACTGGGAGTCGGGCGCCGTCGCGAGCGAGGCGACGCGCACGTCCGAGGCGTCGCAGCAGTCGTCGTGGGGCGGCGGGGTCACCCTCGTGTTCGACACGGCTCGAGGGCCCGACGTCGAGGTCAGCGGCGAGCGCGGGTTCTCGAACGGCACGGCCGGCCGCGTCGAGACGACGACGACCACCACGATCCCGATGCGCGGGCGCGACGTGGTCGGCAGGGTGACGATGGTGCTGGAGGGCCGGCAGGGCTCGGTCCGCTGGCGTCATCAGGTCGACCTGGGCTACCGACGCGTGTTCCAGACCGCGCCTCGCGCGCGCTGATCGATCCGCGCAGCGTCCGTAACGGCGAGCGCATCGGGCCCGTGGCCTAAGAGGGCCCGGAGGCCCGATGCCTCGGCCGGCGCTCGCTCCCATCGCGTGCCTGTAGAGCGTCGCGTGTGCCGGCGACCCAGGTCGGTGCCCGTCGATGCATCGGCGCCTCCACTCGATGCGCGCCGGCTCCGTCCGCCGGCGATCAGCGCCGCGCGGCCTCGCGCTTGGCGAGCACCTTGAGCGCCAGCTTGGCCCAGCGGATGTTCTCCTGCTCGAAGGAGATCCCGCGCAAGAGCGTGAGGTACGGGCCGACCCGCTCCTCTTCGACGAGGAAGTCCTCCTCGGAGCAGCCGTCGAGCGAACGCTCGCGGCTCTTCTTGTAGTACGCGAGCTTCTGCTCCGCGATCGCCAGCCTCGCTTCGATGTGCGCCTTCACCGAGGCGAGGTCCCCGTGCTCCATGGCGTCGACCTGGATGAGCAGCTCGTCGCGAATGGCCGTCGGCTTCGGGTCGCGCGTCGTGAATTCGTGCAGCGCCTTGCGTCCCGCCTTGGTCAGCGAGAGCAGGCGCTTGTTCGGACGCTTCTCCTGCGCGACGACGCGCGCCGCGACGAGCCCTTCGTCCTGCATCTTCTCGAGCTCTCGATAGAGCTGCGCCGGCGTGGCCGTCCAGAAGTTCGCGACGGCATAGTCGAACGCCTTCGCCAGGTCGTAGCCCGACGACTCACTGCCGTCGGCGAGGGCCGCGAGGATCGCGTCTTGGAGCGCCATGCACGCCTTCTAGGCCGAGCAGGCGGACTATTCAACTCGTCGAATAGTCTCGTTTGACATCCCGGCAGCCCGCGTGTAGTGCTTCGTCGAGTAGTCAACAAGTTGACTATCGGAGGCACGGATGGCCACGTTCCGAGAAGCAGTCGACGCCAGGGATCTCGACGCCGTCGAGGCGATGCTCGCCGACGACGTCGTCTTCCACAGCCCGGTCGCGTTCAAGCCGTACGTGGGCAAGCCGGTGGTGAGCGAGATCCTCCGCGCGGTGATCGAGGTCTTCGAGGGGTTCCACTACGTCCGCGAGCTCCACGACGGCCCTCACCACGCCCTCGTCTTCGAAGCGCAGGTCGACGGGCTCACCGTCACCGGCTGCGACTTCCTCGTGCTCGACGGCGAGGGAAAGGTCGCCGAGCTCATGGTGATGGTCCGCCCGCTCAAGGCGGCGCAGGCGCTCGCAGCGCGCATGGGAGATCGATTCCCCGCGATCCAGGCCGCCGTCGTGGCGAAGCTCCAGGGAGCCCAGCGATGAGCGCGTATCCCCATCTCCTCGCCCCGCTCGATCTCGGGTTCACCACGATCCGGAACCGCACCCTCATGGGCTCGATGCACACGGGCCTCGAGGAGCTGCCGGGTGGCTTCGAGCGCATGGCGGCGTTCTTCGCCGAGCGAGCGCGCGGCGGCGTCGGCCTCATCGTGACCGGCGGCGTCGGGCCCAACGCCGAGGGCGCGGTCTACGCGGGCGCGGCGACGCTCACCACCGAGGAGGAAGCCGCGCGCCACTCCGTCGTCGCGCGCGCCGTGCACGATGCGGGCGGGAAGATCTGCATGCAGATCCTCCACGCGGGCCGCTACGCGTACAACCCCGACTCGGTCTCGGCGAGCGCGGTGAGGGCGCCGATCAACCCCTTCCGCCCGCGCGAGCTCGACGACGCCGGCATCGAGAAGCAGATCGCGGACTTCGTGCGCTGCGCGCGGCTCGCGCAGCTCGCGGGATACGACGGCGTCGAGGTGATGGGGTCCGAGGGCTACTTCATCAACCAGTTCCTCGTCGCGCGCGTGAACCAGCGCACCGATCGCTGGGGCGGCCCGTACGAGAACCGCATGCGCCTCGCCGTCGAGATCGTGCGGCGCGTGCGCGAAGCGGTCGGGCCGCGCTTCATCATCATCTACCGCCTGTCGATGCTCGATCTCGTCGAGGGCGGCAGCACCTGGGACGAGATCGTCACGCTCGCCAAGGCCATCGAAGCGGCCGGCGCGACGATCATCAACACCGGCATCGGCTGGCACGAGGCGCGGATCCCGACGATCGCGACCAAGGTGCCTCGCGCCGCCTTCACCAAGGTCACCGCGAAGCTGCGCGGAGAGGTGACGATCCCGCTCGTCGCCACGAACCGCATCAACACGCCCGAGATCGCCGAGCGCGTGCTCGCCGAGGGCGACGCCGACATGGTCTCGATGGCCCGGCCGTTCCTCGCCGACGCGGACTTCGTGAACAAGGCCGCCGCAGGACGTGCCGACGAGATCAACACCTGCATCGGCTGTAACCAGGCCTGTCTCGACCACACGTTCCAGGCGAAGCTCACGAGCTGCCTCGTCAACCCGCGCGCGTGCCACGAGACCGAGCTGCGCATCGAGCCCGCCGCGACGAAGAAGAAGGTCGCCGTGGTCGGCGCGGGCCCTGCCGGGCTCGCGGCCGCGACCACGCTCGGCGAGCGTGGTCACGACGTCACGTTGTTCGAGGCGTCGGACGCGATCGGCGGGCAGTTCAACCTCGCGAAGCGCATCCCCGGCAAGGAAGAGTTCGCGGAGACGCTGCGCTACTTCGAGAAGCACCTCGAGCGGACGGGAGTCCGCCTCCGTCTCGGCACGCGCGCCACGCCCGAGGCGCTGACACAGGGCGGCTACGACGAGGTCGTGATCGCGACCGGCGTGGTCCCTCGGAGGCCTGCGATCCCCGGCATCGATCACGCGAAGGTCATCAGCTATCTCGACGCGATCCTCGGCACCCGACCGGTCGGCGAGCGCGTGGCGATCATCGGCGCCGGCGGCATCGGCTTCGACGTCGCGGAGCTGATCACGCACGCCGGCGAGAGCACCAGCCTCTCGCGCGACGAGTTCTGGAAGAGCTGGGGCATCGACGCGAAGCTCGAGGCGCGCGGCGGCATCGAGGGCGTCGACGCGGCACCGCATCCGCCCGCTCGACGCGTCACGCTCCTGCAGCGCAAGACGACCAAGGTCGGCGAGGGGCTCGGCAAGACGACCGGCTGGATCCACCGCGCGACGCTCAAGACGAAGGGCGTCGAGATGCTGAGCGCGGTGGAGTACGTCGGCATCGACGACGAAGGGCTCCACGTTCGCGTCGACGGCGAGACGCGGGTGCTCGCGGTCGACACCGTGATCGTGTGCGCCGGGCAGGAGCCCCTGCGCGACCTGCTCGAGCCGCTGACCGACGCGGGCGTGAAGGTCCATCTGATCGGCGGGGCCGACGTCGCGCTCGAGCTCGATGCGAAGCGCGCGCTCGACCAGGGCACGCGCCTCGCCGCGAGCCTCTAGCCCGACGTTTCGTTCCGTTTTCGCCCCGCGGAATCTCAGTCCAGCTGGAGTGCTCGCTCGCGCAGGGCCCGCACGGGAGCGTGCGGAGCACGTGGACGGGAAGGCCCTGAGCGGGCGAGCCGATTTGGACACTTCTCACCATTCCCATCTGGCCAGCGCGCGGCCGCTTCGCTACCGTCCGCGGCGATGCTTGCTCGGACAACTTCGCGCGCGCTGCTCTTCTCCACCCTCCTCGCGCTCGCCGGGTGCGGTGATGACGACGCGTCGACGCAGCTCGACGCCGGCATCGACGCGAGCGCGCAGGACGGCGGCAGCGACGGCGGACCGCCCGCGTCGGCCGTGTGCGACGAGCTCGATCTCGCATCCACGCCGATGCGCACGAGCGGGCTCGGCGACGCGCCCGGCGAGGTCGCGGGCGACTTCACGGTGACGCAGCTCGACGGCTCGACGTGGACGCTCTCCGAGCGCTGGAGCGGCTGCGAGAGCTACGTGTTCCTCGTCCACTTCCCGGGCGCGAGCGGCGACGCGCTCTTCGCGACGAGCCTCGCGCGCCTCTTCGGCGAGGGCCCGCGCAACACGCGCTACTTCTTCCTCTCGTACGACGAGAGCGCCGACGCGCGCCGCGCGCGCATGGAGGCGCTGCGCGCGAGCTTCGAGGACGACCTCGCGTTCTGGCTCGAAGGGCAGCCCGAGGAGCACGCGTTCTGGCGCGAGCGCATGCACTTCGTGACCGATCGCGCGACCGAGGTGCAGGGCAGCGTCGGCGCGCACCTGCGCTCGCTGATCGAGTTCGCGTCGACGCCGGGCAACGAGGTCGATCATCCCGACCACGGCCGGATCGGCGTGCCCGCGCCCGTCGCGTTCGGCATCGATCGCGCGCAGACGTGGGACGAGGCCGACAACCTCGCGCCCGCCGTCGGTCGCCCGCCCGAGCTCGGCATGGCGGCGTACCTCGGGCACTTCTACGAGTACCGCGCCGCGCTCGACGCGCGCCTCGCGAGCGAGGCCGATGCGACGATCGTCACGCTGCTCGACGAGCGCACGACCGGCCGCGTGTTCCGTCCCGAGGTCACGCTCCCCGATGCCGCGACGATGGCGACCTTCGATCAGCTCGAGATCGACATCGAGATCACGTGCGACGAGGGCAATCCGTTCGCGTGCTCGGAGTGGGATCGCATCGCCGACATCCAGATCTGCACCGGCACCTCGAGCGATCCGGTCGCGGCGTGTGATCAGCGCCTCGAGATCGCGCGGTGGATCACCCCGTACTGGCGGCGCGGGCGACAGCGCTACGCGATCGACGCGACGCCGTTCCTCGCGCTCATGCGCGAAGGTGGTGCGCGCCGCTTCTTCGTCGAGCTCGGTCCGGAATGGGAGCGCGCGACCGAGTGGGTCGCGAAGGTCTCGCTCCGCTTCCGCACCGTGGGCGGCACGCCGCGCGCGACCGGCGGTGCGCGCGCGTTCGTCGGCGGCGCGTTCGACGCGACGTACAACACGATGCATCCGCCGTTCAGCTTCACGCCCCCCGCCGGCGCGACGCGTGTCGAGCTCGTCACGATCCTCAGCGGGCACGGCCAGACCGACGGCGACAACTGCGCCGAGTGGTGTGATCACCGCCACGTCTTCACGGTGAACGGCACCGCGCTCCCCGAGATCCGCCACGAGGGCCGCATCGGCGAGGACGTCGGATGCGCGGTGCGCGCGCGAGACGGCGCGATCCCCGGGCAGTGGGGGAACTGGGCGCAGTCGCGCGCCTATTGGTGCCCGGGTCTGCCCGTCGACGCGGTGCGCACCGACATCACGTCGCGGGTGACGGTCGGCGAGGAGAACACGATCACGTACGCCGGTCGCTTCCGCACCGACGCGCCGCGCGGCGGCGACATCGCGCTCAGCGCGTACGTCGTCTGGTACGCGGAATAAAAAGGCATCGCGCGCATCACCGCGCCCGTGATGGGCGCGGGCGATTTCCGTGAGCGGCCACGGTTGACACCCTGGGTGAGCGCTCTAGGGTCCGCGCGCGATGCGCAGACTCATTCTCATCTCCACCGTCGTCGCGCTGCTCGTGGGCTGCGGCGCGACGTGTCCCACCACAACCGCCTCGACCACCACCGCGACGACCTCGGGCGGCGAGCCGCGCGTCGTGTTCGCGCGTGCCGCGAGCGAGACGCCGCCGATCCAGCAGCAGCCGGTGCTCCCGCAGCCGAGCCCGCGCGCCGCGGTCGAGCAGACCGTCGGCGTCGCGAGCGTGCGCGTCGACTACAGCAGCCCGGGCGCGCGCGGTCGCACGATCTGGGGCGAGCTCGTCCCGTACGGTCAGGTCTGGCGCGCGGGCGCGAACCAGCCGACGCGCGTCGACCTCAGCGAGGACGCGACGATCTTCGGCACGCGCGTCCCCGCCGGCGTCTACAGCCTCTTCGTGATCCCGGCGCAGACCGGCGAGTGGACGATCATCCTCAACACCGACAGCCAGCTCCGCGGCGCGCAGGCGCACGACGCGAGCGAGGACGTCGCGCGCGGCACCGTCGCGGCGACCGACGCTCCGTCGCGCGAGCGGCTCTCGTACTCGTTCGACGACACGACCGAGTCGCGCACGAGCCTCGTGCTCGACTGGGCGGGCAAGCGCGTCGCGATCCCGATCGAGTTCGACACGGCCGCGCTCGTCGGCTCGCGCATCGACGCGACGGTCGGCAACGCGTGGCGCCCGCACTTCAACGCGGGCCGCTACCTGCTCGAGCAGGAGGGCCAGCAGGCGCGCGCGCTCGAGATGCTCGAGCGCTCGGTCGCCATCCAGTCGACGTGGTGGAACGAGTGGTTCCTCGCGCGCGCGCTCGACGCGAACGGCCGTCGCGCCGAGGCGATCCCGCACGCCGAGCGTGCGCTCGAGCTCGGCGCGGGCGACCAGACGTTCGACGGCTTCTTCGCGCCGCAGGTGCGCACCGCGCTCGAGGAGTGGCGCCGGTGAGCGAGACGCGCGAGCGCATCGTGGAAGTGGCGCGCGCTCGCGCGACGATCGCGCCCGCCGTGCTCTCGGCGCTCGAAGCGCAGAACGCACGGTGGGGCGCCAGCGCGGCGCGTCGGGCCTCGCTCGACGCGCTCGCGCGCGGCGCGGTGGTGGTGGTGACCGGACAGCAGCTCGGGCTCTGCCTCGGGCCGCTCTACACGCTGTGGAAGACGGTCTCGACGATCCGCCTCGCGCGCCAGCTGAGCGCCCAGGGCATCGAGGCGGTGCCGCTCTTCTGGATGCAGACCGAGGATCACGACTGGGACGAGATCCGCACGGTGCGCTGGCTCGGCGCGGAAGGGCTGCGCGAAGCGAGCCTCGCGGAGCGCGGCGCGTCGCGCGCGCGCACGTCGATCGCGCACGAGCGCTTGGGCGCGGAGATCGACGCGGTGCTCGAGGCGCTCGACCTGCGGCACACGGAGCACGGTGCGTGGCTGCACGCGCTGCTCGCGGAGCACCATCGGCCCGGCGCGTCGCTGCCCGACGCGTTCGGCGCGGTGCTGACGACGTTGTTCGAGCTCTACGGGCTGCTCACGCTGCAGCCGCGTGATGCCGCGTTCGCGGCGCTCGCCGCGCCGATCCACCGGCGCGCGCTCGAGGCGCACGAGACGATCACGGCACGTCTGATCGCGGACGCCGCGCGGCTCGAAGCGGCGGGCAAGCGCGTGCCGATCCCGGTGCGCAGCGACTGCGCGCTCTCGTTCTTCCATCCCGAGGGCCCCGAAGGTCCGCGCTACCGGCTCGCGCCGCGCGGTGACGGATTCGCGCTCTCGGGCGCGACCCACACGCTGTCGCGCGACGCGCTCTTCGCGCAGGTCGAGGGCTCGCCGCTCGCGCTGAGCACGTCGGCGCTCTTGCGCCCGGCGCTGCAGGATCACCTGCTCCCGACCGCAGCGTACGTCGGAGGTCCGAGCGAGGTCGCGTACGCCGCGCAGCTGCCGCCGATCTACGAGGCGCTCGGGCTCACGATGGCGCCCTACGTGCGGCGCGCGAGCTACGTGGTGACGAGCGCCGAGGATCGCGAGGCGCTGGCCGCGCTCGATCTGTCGCTCGACGATCTGCGTCGCGACGACGAGTCGACGCTGGTGCAGCGCCTCGGGCGCGGTCCGCTGAGCGAGGAGCTCGAGCGACTGCGCGCGACGGTGCGCGACGGTCTCGCGAGCGCGCGCGCGGGGCTCGAGGCGATCGACCCGGGGCTCGGCAAGAGCACCACGAAGGCCGAGGAGTCGATCGAGCACACGCTCGCGAAGCTCCAGTCGCGCGCCGAGCGCGCGAACGCGGCGCGCCAGAACACGCGCATCACGACGCTGCGTCGAGTGATCGCCGCGCTGCGCCCGGGCGGCGCGCCGCAGGAGCGCGTGCATGCGCTGCCGTCGCTCGCGCACCTCGACGTGCGGCGGGTGATCGCGGCCGCGATCGAGCGCGAGCCCGGGACCGAAGGAGCCGAGGAGGAGATCGCGCTGTGAGCCGGCTCGAGATCGGCGTCGTCTGTCTGGCGTCGCTCGGAGGAAGCGGCACGGTCGCGGTGGAGCTCGCGCAGGAGCTCGCGGCGCGCGGACATCGCGTCACGGTGCTCGCCGAGGCGCGACCTCCGCGGCTGCGCGATGCGAGCGTCGGGTTCGCGCAGATCGTCGCGCCGGAGCATCCGCTCTTCGCGCAGCCCGACGCGCTCGCGCTCGCGGCGACGCTGATCGCGCGGCATCGCGAGCGCCCGTTCGACGTCGTGCACCTGCACTACGGCGTGCCGCACGCGGTCGCCGCGCACCTCGTGCGCGAGACGCTCGGCACGTCGGGCCCCGCACTGGTGCTCACGCTGCACGGCACCGACGTGACGACGTTCGGCGCCGACGCGCGCTACGCGAGCGTGATCGCGGCGTGCTTGCGCTCGGTCGACGCGATCACCACGCCGTCGGCGTTCCTGCAGCGCGCCACGCAGCAGGCGTTCGACGTCGCGCCGATCGTCGTGCCCAACTCGGTCGATGGCCGCGTGTTCCGACCCGAAGCCGCGGATCGCGCGCGCGTCGACGAGATCTTCGGTGGGCGCCGCGCCGCGGCGACCCTGGTCCACGTCTCGAACTTTCGCCCGGTGAAGCAGACGCGCGCGCTCGTGCCGATGATGCAGCACCTGACGCGCGCGCTGCCGGGCGGCGCGCGCCTGCTGCTCGTGGGCGACGGGCCCGAGCGCGATCGTGTCGAAGCGGACGCGCGCGCAGCGGGGATCGGCGACGCGCTGCGCTTCGTCGCGCCCGCCGACGATCCCGCGACGCTCGCGAGCTGGATCGCGGCCTGCGATCTCTTCGTGCTGCCGAGCGAGATCGAGAGCTTCGGGCTCGCCGCGCTCGAAGCGCTCGCGTGCGGCGTGCCGGTGCTCGCGCAGCGCGTCGGAGGCCTGCCCGAGGTCGTCCGCGACGGCGTGACGGGCGTGCTCGTCGACGCGCTCGACGCGCTGCCCACGGCCGCCGAGACGCTCCTGCGCGCGCCCGCGAGCGCACGCACCGCCATGTCGATCGCCGCCGCGCGCGACGCGCGCGAGCGCTTCTCTCCCGGCGCCACCACCGACGCGTACGAGGCGGTCCATCGCCGCGCGCTCGGCGCCTTCCGCAGCCCTCGGAGCGACTGATGCCCAGCCTCTGGATCCTCGGCCTCGCCGGCGTGCTCTCGACCCCCGACGCAGCGCAGCTCCACGACGAGCTCGCGCGTCTGTCCACCGGCGTGCGCGTGATGTACGTCGCGGCACATCCCGACGACGAGCACACCGAGCTGCTCGCGTACCTCGCGGGCGCGCGCCACGCGCAGGTCGCGTATCTCTCGCTGACGCGAGGAAGCGGCGGACAGAACCGCATCGGCGCCGAGCAGGGCGCGGCGCTCGGCATCCTGCGCACCCAGGAGCTGCTCGCGGCGCGCCGCATCGACGGAGCGCAGCAGCTCTTCACGCGCGCGCTCGACTTCGGCTACACGAAGTCCGCCGAGGAAGCGCTCGCGACGTGGGGCGAGGACGCGATCCTCGAGGACGTCGTGCAGGCGATCCGCACGTTCCGCCCGCACGTGATCATCACGCGCTTCCCCGAGCGCGGCGAGACCCACGGGCACCACCTCGCGTCGGCGCGCCTCGCGCGACGCGCGTTCGCGCTCGCCGCCGATCCGAGCGCGTACCCGCAGCAGGTCGCGCGGCTCGGCACGTGGAGCGTGACGCGCCTCGTCCACGACGTGCCGCGCTTCATGGGCGCGACGGTGCCCGAAGGTCCCTACGTCACGCTCGACGTCGGCGCGTTCGATCCGTGGCGCGGCCGCTCGTATGGCGAGATCGCCGCGACGAGCCGCAGCCAGCACCGGAGCCAGGGCTTCGGCACGATGGGCCGTCGCGGACCCTCGGTGATCCGGCTCGTCCATCTCGAGGGCGCGCAGGCGCAGCAGGACGTGCTCGAGGGCATCACGCCGACGTGGCAGTCGCTCGAGGGCGCGGCGCCGCTCGGACGTCAAGTCGCGAGCGCGCTCGATGCGTACGATCCCGCGCATCCCGAGCGCAGCGTCGCGCCGCTCCTCCGCGCGCGTCGTGGGCTCTCCGCGCTCGCGGCCAGCCCCGATCGCGACGCGCTGATCGTGTGGATCGACGCGCTGGTCCCCGCGCTCGCAGGGCTCTTCGTCGACGTGCGCGCCGAGCGCGCGATCGTGCATCCGGGCGAGACGCTGCCGCTCTCGATCGAGCTGCTCGCGCGCACCGCGCTCCCGGTGCGGCTCGAGTCGATCGCGCTCGACGCCGAGGTCGAAGGCGGCGCGCGCCGCGCGCTGCAGACCGCGCCCGTCGCGCCCGTAGCGCTCGAGCCCGGCGCGGCGGCCACTCCATCGCTCGAGATCACCGTGCCCGCCGATGCCGCGCCGAGCGTGATGCACTGGCTGCGCGCCGATCCCGAGCCCGGCCGCGAGCACGCCGAGGGTGATGCGCGCATCGCGCCGTGGACCGATCCCGCGATCGCCGCGACGCTGACGTTCACGATCGACGGCGAGCGCGTCGCGGTGCGTCGCGGCGTGCGTCACGTGCGCGCGGATCCCGTGCTCGGCGAGCGCGTGCGCGAGCTCGAGGTGCACCCTGCGCTGCTGCTCACGCCCGAGCGTCCGGTCGCGCTCGCCGCCCCCGGCGCGAGCACGACGTTGCGCTTCGCCGCGCGCGGCGCGCCCGGTCGCTACGAGGTGCAGCTCGACGCGCCGCGTGGATGGACGTTCTCGCCGGCGACGACGACGCTGGAGGTCGACGCATCGGGGCGCGGCGAGCTGCGCGTCGAAGCACGCGCGGCCGCCGACGCGCAGCCCGGCGAGGTGCGACCGCGATGGCGCGCGCCGGGCGGTGAGCTCGCGGCCGCGCTCGAGGTCAGCACGCTCGACTATCCGCACGTGCCGGAGCGATCGGTGCTGCTCCGCACGCGCACGCGTGTGCTTCCGGTCGCGCTGCGCTCGCTCGCCGGACAGCGCTGGCGCGTCGGCTACGTCGAGGGCACCGGCGACGGAGTCGGCGCCGCGCTCGGCGAAGCGGGCATGGACGTCGTGCCGCTCGACGTCGCGGCGTTCGCCGGCGATCTCTCGCGCTTCGACGCGATCGTGATCGGCGTGCGCGCGTTCAACGCAGTGCCCGAGCTCGCGGCGCAGCACGCCGCGCTGATGTCGTACGTCGAGCGCGGCGGCACGCTGATCGTGCAGTATCAGACCGAGAACCGGCTCGAGCAGGTGCGCGCGCAGATCGGCCCCGCGCCGCTCACGCTCGGGCGCGGACGCGTGACCGACGAGACCGCGGCGGTGGAGCTCCTCACCGCCGATCATCCCGCGCTCACCACGCCGCATCGCATCGCGGCCGCGGACTTCGAGGGCTGGGTGCAGGAGCGCGGTCTCTACTTCGCGGAGCAGTGGGACGCGGCGTACACGCCGCTGCTCCGCATGCGCGATCCCGGCGAGGCGCCGCAGGACGGCGCGCTGCTCGTCGCGTCGCACGGCCAGGGTCACTTCGTCTACACCGGGCTCTCGTTCTTCCGACAGCTGCCCGCGGGCGTGCCCGGCGCGTATCGGCTCCTCGAGAACCTGATCGCGCTCGGTCGTCCGGCAACCGATGCGCCCCGTGCCGCGCTCGACACGACGGAGGACGAAGAGCCCGCGCCGTTCGGCACGTGGCGCGGCATCTACGCGGGCGTCGCAGCGCTGCTCGTCGTGCTGATCGCGGTCTTCTACTGGATCAGCCGGAAGTTCTCGTGAGCGCAGCCGACTGGATCGTCCTCGTCGGCACGCTCGGCGTCATCGCGTTCTTCGGCGTCTACAAGGCGCGCAGCGTCAAGACCGCCGAGGAGCACATGCGCGGCGGTCGCGAGCTCGACTGGATCACGGTCGGGCTCTCGGTGATGGCCACGCAGGCGAGCGCGATCACGTTCATCTCGGGCCCCGGCCAGGCGTTCTCCGACGGGATGGGCTTCGTCCAGATCTATCTGGGCCTGCCGCTCGCGATGATCCTGATCTCGGCGCTGATGGTCCCGACCTATTTCCGCCTGCAGGTCTACACCGCCTACGAGTACCTCGAGCGTCGCTTCGATCTGCGCATGCGCCTGCTCACCGCGGCGCTCTTCCTCGTGCAGCGCGGGCTCGCCGCGGGCATCACGATCTACGCGCCCGCGATCCTGCTCTCGTCGGTGCTCGGGTGGTCGCTCAACGTGACCAACGCGGTGATCGGCCTGACCGTGATCGTCTACACGGTGACCGGCGGATCGCGCGCCGTCGCGCAGACGCAGAAGCAGCAGATGGCGGTGATCCTCGTCGGGATGATGATCGCCGCGGGGATCCTGATCGCGCAGCTCCCCGAGTCGATCGGCGTCGGCGACGCAGCGCGGCTCGCGGGCGCGACGGGGCGCATGAACGTCGTCGATCTGCAGCTCGACTTCTCGACTCGCTACAACGTGTGGTCGGGCCTGCTCGGTGGGTTCTTCCTCGCGCTCTCGTACTTCGGCACCGATCAGTCGCAGGTGCAGCGTTATCTCGGCGCGCAGTCGATCGCGGCGAGCCGCATGGGGCTGCTCTTCAACGGCGTGCTGAAGATCCCGATGCAGTTCGGGATCTTGTTCGTCGGCGTGCTGCTCTTCGTGCACTACCTCTTCGCGCCCTCGCCGATGATCTTCGACGAGCCGCTCGTCGATCGGCTCGAGGCATCACCCGCGGCCGCCGAGCTCACGCAGCTGCAGGGCGAGTGGGACACGGCGTGGGCCGAGCGGCGCGACGCCGCGGAAGCGTTCGCGATCGCGCGCGACACCGCCGACGAGCCCGCGGCGCGCGCGACCTACGTCGCCGCGGTCGAGCGCAGCGACGCGATCCGCGACGAAGCGCGCGCGCTCGCCGCGCGCACCGTGCGTGACGGAGGACGCGAGGACACCGACTTCGTGTTCCTCCACTTCATCCTGAACGCGCTGCCCGCAGGGCTCGTCGGCTTGTTGCTCGCGGTGCTCCTCTGCGCCGCGATGTCGTCGACCGCGAGCGAGCTCAGCGCGCTCGGCACCACGACGACCGTCGACTTCTACAAGCGCGTCTTCCGGCCGAACGCGTCGGACGTCGAGCAGCTGCGCGCGTCGCGCATCTTCACCGCGCTCTGGGGCCTCATCGCGCTCGGGTTCGCGAGCTGGGCGTCGCTCTTCGACAACCTGATCGAGGCGGTGAACATCCTCGGATCGATCTTCTACGGATCGATCCTCGGCATCTTCTTGACCGCGTTCTTGCTCAAGCGCGTCCACGCGCGCGCCGTGTTCTACGGCGCGCTCGTCGCGCAGAGCGTGGTGCTGCTGCTGGTCGCGGTCAGCGACGTCGCGTTCCTCTGGTACAACGTCGTCGGCTGCGTGGTCGTGATGATCACCGCGCCGATCTTCCAGCGCTATTCGGCGGGCGCCGGCTCCTCGACCTGACGCACCTTGCCCGTCAGCCAGAACGACGGCGAGAGCAGCGGCGAGTAGTCCGGCTTCACGATGCGTTCGAACTCCTCGCGCGTGCGCTCGCCGCGCGCGATCGAGCACTTCGCGCACGCGCACGTCTCGGGGCCCGCGCGGTACTCGCTGCCCGCGAGCTTGTCCCAGAGCTTGAAGAAGAAGCCGGTGTGCATCGGCTGCATCAGCGTCGAGCGCGCGTGGTGGATGTAGTGCTGGAACGCGGTGTTGATCCACGGGTGGTGCGCATCGGGCCAGCGCAGCTCGTAGCCCCAGTGCAGGTAGACGCCGTATCCGTAGAAGAACGCGCCGTACGTCAGGAAGAGCAGATCCATGTTGATCGGCATCAACATCGGGATGAAGAGCAGCGGCGCCGAGCGGATCAGCTGATCGAGGTGATCGTCGGCGATCACCGCGAACGGCGTGGGGTTCGCGAACGCGTGGTGGGGCTTGTGCTGCTTCCACCAGAACGCGCGCGTGTGGCCGAGCCGGTGATAGGCGAACTCGTAGAGATCGGATCCGATCCACACGACGAAGAACGTGAAGACGAGATATCCGACGCCGTATCCGCCGAGCCCGCCGTACGCCTGGGACCAGCCCGCGTCGACGAGGTGCAGCGCGATCGCCGGGCACAGCGTCGCGGTGTAGATGCCCTTCAGCATCTGCAGCACCTCGCGACGGATCATCACCGGCTTCGGGAACTGCGGGTTCGTCTTGTAGCGCCAGGTCTCGAACGTCGGGCGCCAGTAGTAGCGGCGGAAGAGCGCGCCCGACATGAGCATCGTGAGCGCGAACGCGATCACGGTCAGCGCGAGCCACGTGGTGAAGAAATTCCCGCGTTGGGCGAGCTCGTAGAGCATGGTTGCGAGCGCAACAGTGCCCGGAGAACGGGTCGATCGCCACGTATGCAGATGTGCGAGAAAAGGCGTGCTTCGGTGCTGCGCACGGAACCTGCTCAGCGCGTCTCGCATGACGACCCTGCGGACTGCACTCCTCGTCTCGATCACGCTGCTCCTCGCCGCTGGATGCGCGAACCAGCTCGGCAGTCCAGAGCGCGATCAAGGACACGATTCCTTCGAGATGACCGCCTCGAGCGAAGAGCTGCTCGAGGGCTGGGCGCGCGAGGGCGAGTGGCTCGTCTCGCCGGTGCTCGAGGTGCCCGATGGGGTCAGTCGTGCCGGTGCGGTCGTGGGGCTGACGAGCCCCGGCGAGATCCCGGCGATGGAGGCTCGAGTCCTCTCGGCGGGTGACCCGACCGGCCACTGGACCGCGCTCGGCGCGACGTGGAGCGAAGAGGATCAGCACGTCGCGGTCGCGGACCTCGGCGCGATCGGTGACGGCGCGCAGCTGCGCATCCGCGCAGACGCCGTCGAGATCGTCCAGCTCCTGCGGTGGACTGCGACGATCCCCGACGTGGGCGCGGAGATCGAGACGCCCGAGGACGACCTCGGCGTCGCACGCGAAGCGCTGCGCACCGAGCTCCACGGGCTCGGCATCGTGACCCGCGAGTCGTGGGGCGCGCGCGCGACGCGCTGCACCGACGGCGACGCGCGCAAGACGCGCTTCGCGGTGCACCACACCGTCACGTCGAGCACCGATCCCGCGCGACAGATGCGCGGCATCCAGCACTTCCACATGGACACCCGCGGATGGTGCGACGTCGGGTACCACTTCCTCGTCGGTCAGGACGGGCGCATCTACGAAGGTCGCCCGCTGCAGCTGCTCGGCGCGCACGTCGGCGGGAACAACAGCGGCAACATCGGCATCTCGTTCATCGGCTGCTTCCACACGAGCGGCTGCGGTGGGCTCGGCGCGAGCCGTCCGAGCGACGCCTCGATCCAGATCGCGGGGCGCCTCGTGGGCACGCTCTCGCGTCTCCACGGCATCACCGTCGACAGCGCGCGCGTGCGTGGTCATCGCGATCACTCGGGGCAGTCGACGACGTGCCCCGGCGATCACCTGCGCGAACGTCTGAGCGAGATCATCTCGGTCGGCCGCACGCAGACGCTCTCGGGCGGCACGCCGACTCCCACGCCGACGCCCACGCCCACGCCGGGCGCGAGCTGCCGTCACACGTTCGGCGGCAGCTACACGAACGCCGCGTGCTCGGCGAGCTACCAGTGCTGCGACGGAACGTGGCGCACCCGCGGTGCGTGTGGTGCGTGCACGTGCGTCGAGACGAGCGGCGAGACCGGCTGCAGCGCGGGACCGCCGGCGGGCGCGAGCTGCACGCACTCGTTCGGCGGTCGCTACGCGAACACCGCGTGCTCGTCGGCCTACCAGTGCTGCGACGGAACGTGGCGCGCGCGCTCGAGCGGCGGATGCGGCACGTGCCTGTGCACCGAGGCGAGCGGTTCGACGGGCTGCGGCGCGTGATCAGAGATCGACGTGGTGCACGACGAGCCGCTCGCCGGGCGGCGGCGGAACGCGCAGCCAGGTGACGCGCGACGCGAGGCACGAGAGCGACGACGCGCCGCGCACGCCGGTGGGCAGCTGCACGCCCATCAGCGTGAGCGAGCCGTCGGGGCGCACGGACACGCGCAGCGTGATGCGCCCTGCGATGCCGGGGCTGAGATCGGGCACGCACTCGATCAGCGACGCGCGCATCGCGTCGAGCGCCGCGTGCACCTGGCCTTCGTCGTAGCGACTCGGCGGAGGAGGCGGAGGCGGAGGGGGCGGAGGCGGAGGAGGCGGCGGCGGCGGGACGATCACGCCGCCGATCGCGATGCGCAGCGTGCCGTCGAGCGGAGTCGGCAGCGGACGCGAGAGCAGCGGCTGCACCCAGCGACGGATCGCGAGATCGATGCACGCCTCGGCCTGCGCGCTCCGCGGGCGCAGCGTCTGGGTGATCGTCACGCCGCGGCGCGCCGAGACTCGCACACGCGCGCGGAGCGACGCGCGCACACCGGGCATCGTCTCTTCGATGCAGCGGCGCACCTCGGGCTCGGCGCCGTCGAGCGCGGCCTGGAGATCCGCGTCGTACACCGGCGGTGCGATGCGGCGCGCGCGCGCCCCGCTCGCGCCCGGACCGAGCACGTCCTCGAGGTCCGCCTCGGCCGCGCGATCGGCGACCCGACCGTCCTGCGCGCGGACGCTCGAGGTCGCGCACAGCAGGAGCACACCCACGACGATCGCTCGGCTCACTCGGATGAGAAACGCGCCGCCGCGAGCGCCTTGGGCGCTCATCCGCCGCTGCCACAGCGGATCGCGAGCGCGATCACGGCGATCACCGCCGCGATCAGCGCGCGCGCGAGGGCAGCGGTGCTCGGGCCGCTCGCCGGCTCGCGCGGGGCGCGCGTGGTGCTCGTGACGCGCGGCGCGCTCGGATCGAGCTCGGGAGGCGCGTCGAGCCCGCGCGCGATCAGCGCCTCTCGCGCGATCGCGCGCGCCAGTGACGACTGCGAGGCGCTGCGCGCGATGAGCTGGAGCTCCTCGTCCTCCGCGTCCGCGAAGCGCGCGCGCAGCTTCTCCTCGTCCGCGCTCACACGCCGCGCTCGTCGGCGCGCCAGGCCTGGATGCGCTTCCAGAAGAGCTCGGTGAACGCCTCGATCTCGTGCGCGGGGAACAGCGCGGAGACCTTCTGTCGGACCGCGTCGTACGCCTCCGCGGTGGAGAAGAACTCGCACGCGACCTCGTCGAGGTGCGCGAGGTGCTTGCCGCAGAACTCCTCGAACTGATCGCGCTCGAAGCGCTGGTCCGCGACCTTCGCGTAGTGGTCGAGCTTCTCCTCGTACGAGAGCTCGCCCGCCGCGATGCGATAGAAGGGATCCCAGTCGAGCGTGCGGCGCATCGGACGCTTCGTCGCCGCGCAGAACACGCTCCAGCGGATGTACGCCTTCACGAGCCACGGGAAGTGGTAGTGCAGGCTCGTCACCTGCGAGTCAGGGCACGGATTGGCGTAGTCGATCGGGTACCAGACTCCGTCCTTGCGGAGCGCTTCGCAGGAGTTGAACTCCCAGCCGAAGAACGCATTGATCGTCTTCGTCACTTTGGCGAGGTGCTCTTCTTCCGCCTTCGGGATGAAGTCCTTGGCCATCGTGTAGCGATCGTGCAGGGGCGCGCTCGGATCGTAGAGCACGCACTTCGTCTGCGGCCCGAACCCGATGCAGCGCACGAATCGATCGAAGCCGTTCACGCCCGCCTGGAGGTGCATGACGGACTTCCCGCTCTCCTCGTACGCCTGGCGGAGCTTGGTGGTGTCGTCGATCTTCGTGACGCCGCGCCAGCCTCCGCCGTCGTAGGGCTTCATGAAGTGCGGATATCCGAGCTTCTCGGCGATCTTCGAGAGATCGAAGAGCTTCGCGTAGCGATTCAGCGTCGGACGGAGATCCGCGGTCGGCTCGTACGACTTCGGCGGGACCATCCACGTCTCCGGGATCGGCATGCCGAGATGCATCATCGCCGCATAGGACGTGTGCTTCTCCATGCTCTGCACGGACCACGGATTGTTGAAGACGTAGAGGTCGTTCATCACGACCCCCTTTTTGATCCACTCGCGCGACGTGTGATACCAGTGCGTCAATCGGTCGATCACGACGTCGTATTTGACGGGCTGACGGAGATCGAACGGCTCGATCGTCACGCGCTCCACGTGGAAGCGGATCGTGTCGCCATCCTTCGTCGGGATGCGCAGATCGAGCCGCTTCATCAGGTGCTCGTAACAGAGCGGCCAGCAGATGTCGGCGCCGAGCGAGAGCCCGATGTTCCGAGTGATCTCCGTCATGCGCGCGGGATCGTATCCGAACCCGGCCACGCCCGACGAGCCCGATCGCGATCGCCGTCGCTCCACACGCGCGACGCGGGAGCGGCCCACCCCACCCTACAGCCGACGAGTCGGCGAGCCGTCCCGCCGAGGCGCCTCACTCGTAGATCATCATGAGAGGCCCCGGATACAACCAGGAGAGCCCCTCACGAAGTCGATCGCGCCAGTTCTCCCAGTTGTGCCCGTCGCGCGCCTCGACGAGCTTCACCTGCATGCCAGTTCCGTCGAGCAGCGGGACGAGCGAGCGATTCTCGTAGATCAGCGACTCGTACACGCCGCACGAGAGGAACACTCGCTCGCTGATCGCCGTGGGCTCGGCGCGGAACGCGTTGACGAACTCGACCACTCGATCGAAGAGCGGCCCACGTCGATTGCGACGACCGATGTCGGTGAACGCGAACGATCCCGACTGGAGCAACAATCGCCCGTAGAACCCGGGATACCGCCACGCCGTCGACAGCGACGCGACACCGCCGAAGCTCGCGCCCATCAGGCAGCGCGACTGCGGACGATCCTGCAGCGGCAATCGCTTCTGGAGATCGGGGACCAGCTCTTCGGTCAGGAACTTCGCGTGGCGCTCGTCGTTCGCGTACTCGCGCAGACGATCCGGCGAGTCCGTGAACACCACGATCACGTCGGGGATCTCGAGACGGTGGATCAGGTTGTCGAGCACCGTCTTCATCGACGCGTAGTTCAGATAGTCACTGCCGTCGTGCACGATCATCAGCGGATAGAGGCGCGTGCGCCGGAATCGCGCCGGCAGATAGACGTGTCCGTGGCGCACGGCGCCGAGGGCCTTGCTGTGGAACGCGAAGGGCTCGAGCACGCCAGGCCGCGCGAGCGGATCGGGGCGCGTCCACTCCGGCACTTCGTAGCCCACGCCCTGCAGCACGGAATTCGCGCCGAACGGGTCGCGCGCGCGATGCGGGTTGAGCGGATCTTCGATCCACTGGGAGTGGCCGTTCCGGTGGATCTCGAGCTTGTACTCGACGCGTGATCCCGGCGGGACCTCGAGCACCAGATACCAGAGGTCGGTGTTCTGGATCCGCTGCAGCGCGGAGTTCGACTCGAGCCCGTAGACCCAATGGCGCAACGTCACGCCGTCGGCGTCGCCGCGGAAGACGAACGTGACGCGCCCACCCTCGACGATCGGGAAGCGACGGCCCGCCATCCACGCGTCGACCTTCGCGCGATCGGGCTGGCTCGCCTCGAGCTCGTGGATCGCGAGGAGCTGCGACTGCGTCATGCCCATTCCTCGGGAAGGAGATCGTCGGTGGGCTGCACCGGCGCGCGCGTGCCGTCGATCGAGAGGCGCAGCACGCGATGCGGCGAGCCGAATCGACCGTCGCGATACGTGATGCGCGCGCCGGCAGGCATCGCGAGGCATCGCGCGGGCGCGAACCGGCGGGCCATCAGCGCGACGCGCTCGGCGTCGTCGAGCCGCAGGCGCGTCTCGGGGTGCGGCAGCGGGACCACGCCGGAGCAGAGCGCGAGCCCGCGATCGAGCACCTCCGACGCGCCGGGGCCCTGCGGCGGCGAGTCGTGGAAGAGCACGACGCGATCGGAGATCGCCATCGCGCCCGCGGCCCACGCGAGCACCACTTGCCCGTCGATCAGCTCGGCGATCCCGAAGAGCCGCAGTCGATTCAGCAGCGTCGCGACGTGCCCGCCCGCGATCGCGATCGCGACGGTGTCGCGGAGGATCTCG
The DNA here is from genome assembly GCF_000737325.1 of Sandaracinus amylolyticus. Lineage (NCBI taxonomy): Bacteria > Pseudomonadati > Myxococcota > Polyangiales > Sandaracinaceae > Sandaracinus > Sandaracinus amylolyticus. The sequence goes on along the minus strand of NZ_CP011125.1, from coordinate 875,438 downwards.
GCGATCTCGTGGCGATGACGAGCGATGGAGTCGCGCTCGAACGGCCGCCACGCCGCGTCGAACTCCGACTCCACCTTCGCGCACTGTCCGAGGTGGTACTCGTCGAGGAGACGGATCGCGCCGATCGACGCGGCCTCTTCTTCCGCGAGGATCTCGGGCGGCGCTTTGCGCTGGCGGATCACGTGGTTCGCGTCGAGCTCGTGCTCGAGGCGGATGCGATAGAAGTCCTGCTTGTGACGCAGCCGCTCTTGCTTCTTGCGGTGCGCGGCGTGGAGCTCGGGGTCGGCCCGGAACGCCTCGTCGGCGCGGCGGTGCAGGCGCAGGTTGATCGTGCGTTTGCCGAGGTGCTCGTGGAGGTCCGAGTCCTCGCCTTCGCGCTCTTGCCAGCCGGCGGTGATGGTCGCGATGGGGCCATCGAGGCCGAGCTCGGCGGCGGCTGCGCCGAGCGTCGGATCGAATCGCTGCGCGCCCAGCAGCACGATGGCCCGCGGCGGTCTCGGAGTGCTCACGAGGGCCGCGATGCTACACGCGGATCGCGCCGAGCGCGATCGACGTTTCGCACGCGCCGATCATCTCCGACGTCAGGAGATGTGGAAGAGCAGCGAGAGACCGGCGGTCCACAGCACCGCGCCCTGCGGCAGCCCGTGGAAGTGCGTGAGGAGCGTGTCGGTCACCACGCCGTGGAGCGCGGTCTCGATGCCGATCGAGAATTCACGCGCCACGTGGAAGCGCGATCCGACGACGATCATCGGTGCGACACCGACCGCTGCGCCGCGCCCGCCGAGCACCTGCATCTGGATCTCGGCGCCGAGCTGGCCGTAGAGCGCGAGCTCGAACATCGGGCGCCACGCGAGCTCGACGAACGGCGTGAGCTCGTTGTGGATGCGGTCGTTCGCGCCGACCGTGCCGCCGCCGATGTCGCGCAGCCCGAACGCGAGGAATTCCGAGGGCATGAACGCGACGTGGAGGCCGCCGAGCATCGTGAAATCGTACCCGTCGACGCGCTGAACGCTGCCCATCAGCGTCTCGAGCCCGATCCGCATGAACGGCTCGCGCGACACGCTGCGAGTCGCGACGACCGGCGTCGTCGTGGCGTGGGCCTCGGTGGTCGCGCTCGAGCTGCGGATGCGAACTCCGGGCTCGACGTGCGTCGTCTCGGCGACGACCTCGGGCTCGGCCGGCTCGATCTGCGCCGCCTCGGCCTCGGCCGGCGCGACGCTCTCGCTGTCCGCGACGATCTCGGTCTCCGCGACGATCTCGGTCTCGGTCTGGGCCTCGGGCTCGGGCGGCGTCTCGGTGGTGGCCTCGGGCTCGGCCGGCACGCGCCGCGCGCGCAGCATCGCGAGCAGCTCGCTCGCTTCGTCGCGCACGAGGTTCGCGATCACGATCACCACGCTCGCGACGCGCTCCTCGGCGTCCTCGGGCAGCACGATCGCGCGCGTCAGCCGCGTCCCGTCGGCGCGCTCGTGCTCGACCGCGATCTCACCGCGCCCCGTCGATCGCAGCGCGATGATCGTCGTGCCCTCGCGACGGCGGCGCGCCACGGCGCGCACCCGCACGTCCGTGTGCAGCTCCTCCGCGAGCGCGCGCCGCACGCGCTCGACCTCGACGCTGCGCGCATCGAGCCCGCGCGTGACGAGCTCGATCGCGCCGACCTCCTGCGCGCTCGCCGCAGCGCACCAGCCCAGCGCGGCGATCATCGCGATCGCCGCGCCCATCACGATCTCTCGCGCGCTCATTCGCCCAGCGCCTCGACGAGCTCCGCGGCCTCGCGCTGTCGATACGTCCCGTGCTCGCCCGCCGCGAACGGCACGAGCGCGTCGCGCGCTTCGCCGTCGCGACCGAGGCGCACCAGACAGAGCGCGCGGTTGTAGCGCGCCTCGAGCGCGAATCGCCCCGAGGGATACGCATCGAGATAGCGCTCCCACGCCGTGAGCGCGCCCGCGGGATCACGCGCGTCGAAGTGAAGCGCGTGGGCCTCGCGATACGCACGACGCTCCGCGGGATCGACGCCCCGCATGCGACCGTCGTCGTCGTCCTCGTCGTCTTCGATCTCCGGCGCGCGCTCGCGCTGCTCGACGACGACCGGCTCGGGCATCGGCTCGATCGGCGCGACGATCTCGGGCTCGGGCTCCGCGACCTCGATCACCTCGCGCGGCGCGACCTCACGCACCGGCGGCGGCGCGACCTCGGTCGTGCTCGGCGCCGGCTCGTCCTCACCGAGCCACGCGTCGAGGCGACCGGTCGACCACGCCCACACCGTCGGCACGCCGAGGCCCAGCGCGAGCACCGCCGCCGCGGCCATCGCGAACATCGTCCGCTGCGTGCTCGCGCGCCGGCTCGCCAGGATCTTCGCGCGGGTGCGCGCGGCCTGATCCGACTCTCCGCCGACCTCTTCGCGCATCGCGCGCCCGGCGCGCGACAGCATCGCGTCGAATTCGTCGTCGTTCATCGGCGCACCTCGATCCCTGCCGCCCGCGCCTCGGTGCGGGCCTCCGACTCGAGCATCTCGCGCATCTTGCGGCGCGCATGGAAGAGACGCGTGCGCACCGTCGCCTCGGGCACGCCCATGATCTCCGACGCCTCCACCGACGTGCGCTCCTCGACGACGCAGAGCACCACCGCGACCCGCTGCTCCATCGGGAGCGCATCGAGCAGCCGGCGCATCGTCTCCGCGAGCTGCCTCCGCTCCTCCGCCGCCTCGAGATCCGGCGTGCTGTCGCGCGGCTCCGCGTGGAGCCGCTCGAGCGCGCCGAGCCTGCGTGCCGTCGCGCGCTTCGCGTGCCGCGCGTGGTTGCACGCGATCGACACGATGTACGTGCGCAGGCTCGAGCGACCTTCGAAGCGACGCACCAGATCGGGCAGCGCGACGAACACGTCGTGCACGAGATCCTCGGCGGCGGCCTCGTTGCCGAGGAGGCGGCGCGCGAACGCGCGCACGGCCTCGTGATGGCGATCGTAGGCCTCACCGAGCGCGGCGGCGTCCCCGCGCTTCAGCCGATCGACGAGCGCCTGCTCGCTCGACGCGGGAACCTGGTGCGCGGTTCGTCCGAGCACGGCGGCGGTTATGGCGGTGGCTGCCGAGAACAGCAAGACGCGTCTCCTGTCGTCCGTCGCTCGATCAGTCCGCTTCGCGCACCGTGATCGAGCCGCTGCCCGCACGCGCGCGCACCCGGAATTCACCGCCGCCGTTGATGGCGCCGCTGAAGCTCTCGCCGGACTCCGACACACCACCGGCGCGCACCGTCACGCTGCCGCTCCCTGCATCGAGGTCGAGGCTCATCCCCGCACCTCGGGGGATCACCAGCGTGATCGAGCCCGAGTCGGTGCCGAGGATCACGTCGCCGTCGAGCGGCGTCGTGAGCTCGAGCTCGAGCGAGCCCGAGTCCGCCGAGAGCTCGCCGTGGCCTCCGAACGATCCATCGATCGAGCCCGAGTCGGTGTCGGCGAGCACCGGCCCGCTCATCGCCATCGTGATCGAGCCCGAGTCGGCCATCAGCGTGCCGCTGCCCGCGACGACGTCGATCGAGCCCGAGCCCGCCTGCAGGATCACCTCGTCCGCGTCGCGCAGCCGGATCGAGCCCGAGCCGGTGTGGATGTTCACGAAGGGCGCGTCGAGGCCCGCGGCGTCGACGGTCGCGGAGCCCGCGGACACGTCGAGCTCCGTGCCGATCTGTTGCTCGATCGCGACGGAGTCGACCCAGACGGACTCGGCGGCGGGGCCTCGATACGCGAGCCGGAGCTCGACCACCGAGTCGCCGCCGTCCTGCAGCGCGACCTCCATGTCGCTCGCGATCTGATCGGGATCGTCGCCGACCCCGACGAGGCCCGAGATCGTGACCTCCGCGGAGGCGCCGGGCCGATCGGCACCGCGAATCACGAGATCGCCTCCGTCGAACGTCGAGCCGAGGCCGTCGATGTCGACGCGGAGCTTGGTGATGGCCGCGTCGTGCTCGGCGGGCACCGCGCGGGTGAACGGCTCGGCGTTGAAGGTGCAGCCGGTGGCGAGCGCGAGGACGAGAGACGTACGGATGAGGGCGCGCATGAGAGCTCCTGCGAAGCGTGGATCAGTCGATGTGGAAGGCGAAGGCGAGACCGCCCTGCAGGACGACGGCGCCCTGCGGGAGGACCTCGTTTCCGAAGAGGAAGCCGTCCTCGGTCACCGGCACGTGCATCGCGGACTCGACCGCGATGCTGAAGATCTCGGCGACGAAGAAGCGGACGCCGCCTCCGATGAACGGCGCGAACCCGACGGTGCGGCCCTGCGAGCCGCCGAAGCGCGCCTGCACGCCGGCGCCGACCTGCGCATACGGCTGGACGCGCTCCCAGAGCGGCATCGTGAGCTCGAGCGCGGGCGAGACGCTGATCGCGTGGCGATCACCGACGAGCGTGGACGCGTGCGAATAGCCGACGCGACGTGCGCTCACCGAGAGCCAGGGCAGGACGCGGAAGCCGAGGTCGAGACCGGCGGTCCACGTGGGCGCGATCTCGTGGTGCGGCGCGTCGCGCAGACCGACGAGACCGGAGAGCCCGATCGAGAAGAAGCCCGGCGCGAAGACGTCCGGCTCGGGCTCCGGCGCGGCCTCGACGACCGGCGCGGCCTCGACGACCGGCGCGGCCTCGACGACCGGCGCGGGCTCGACGACGAGCGTCGGCTCGACCGGCGGTGCGGCCTCGACGACCACCGGCGCGGGCGCGATCGGCTCGCTCGCTGGCGGCGTGGGCTCGGCGGGCACGATGATCACGACGTCCTGAGCGAGCGCGCGCGGCGTCACGGCGAGCGCGAGCACGAGGGCGGAGACGAAGAGCGAGAGATGGCGGGTCACGGGCGGCTCCAGCGGGGGTTCGACCCTGCGTGCCCGCTCCTCGCGCGACCGTTCACGAAAAAACGCACGCGCTCCGATCCCGGTTTTCGACCAGAATCGCGGCCGTGCGCACATCCATTCGCGCCCTCGCTCCGCTGATCGTCGCGCTCGGCCTGTGCGCGCCCGCCGCCGCGCAGGAGCACGAGCGCCCACCCGCGTCGCGATGGAGCCCGGCGGGGACGGTGCACCTCGTCCTGCAGGCGGGCGCGATCGGTCAGCTGCTCGCCGAGCCGGAGGACACGTCGTTCTTCGCGGGCGGCGAGCTCGCGGTCGGCGCGGACGTGCGGCTCGCGCAGGAAGCCCACCTGCGCGCGCTGCTCGTCGGCGCGGGACAGACCTACGACGACCAGCGCCTGACGCGCGCCGATGGAGAGGTCGTCGAGCGCAGCGGCACCGGGTTCGTCACCGGCGGCGTGCGCTTGATCGTCGGGCTCGTGCTCGTCCCGTTCCTCGCGCTGCGCGTCGGCGCCGAGCTCGGCTTCGAAGGGATCGCGAGCGTCGGCCGCATGACGTCGTACGGCGGTGGGCTCGTCGAGGCCGCGCTGCGGCTCACCGACGAAGAGCGGCTCGAGCTCCTGCTGCAGGTCGCGGTGCAGTCACGCGCGCGCGGCCGATGGGTGCGCACCGATCCGCCCAGCGACGCCGAGAGCGAGCACTTCCCCGCAGGGCGGCTGATGCTCGGCGTCGGCTGGGTGTTCTGAGCGGCGCCTCAGTCGGTGACCGACACGCACCCTTCGCGCGCCGCGCGCGCGGTCGGCGAAGGCGGATCGACGATCAGGAACTCGACGCGTCGGTTCAGCTGACGCCCGGCCTGCGTGCGGTTCGAGTCCATCGGGTGCAGCTCGCCGCAGCCCGCGCCCTCGAGGCGCGTCGCGTCGATGCCGTGCTCGACGAGCCAGCGCATCACGCTGCCCGCGCGGCGCATCGAGAGATCGAGGTTGCGATCGTCGCGCCCGCGATCGTCGGTGTGCCCTTCGATGCGCACGCGGCGGAGCTGCGGGTTCGCGTCGAGCACCGCGCGCACCTCCTCGAGGATCGGGAAGCTGCGCTCGAGGATCGTGTCGCGGTTCGTCGCGAACTCGACGCGCTGGAGGATGACGATCGTCCCGCTCGCCTCGTCGAGGCGCACGGCGCGAGGGCAGCCGCGATCCTCGACGCGGCCCGGCGCGGTCGGGCACTCGTCCTCGGGGTCGAGGAGCGTGTCGCGATCGTTGTCGGGCTCGGGCACGCCGTCGGCGTCCTGGAAGCCGTCGCGATCCTCGGGCTCGTTCGGCGCGCCGTCGCTCGCGTCGGGGACGCCGTCCGCGTCGTTGTCGAGCTCGGGCACGCCGTCTTCGTCCTGGAAGCCGTCGCGATCCTCGGGCTCGTTCGGTGCGCCGTCGCTCGTGTCGAGGACGCCGTCCGCGTCGTTGTCGAGATCGGGACAGCCGTCCTCGTCCTGCCACGAGTCGGCGTCCTCGGGCTCGTTCGGGCACTGGTCGGCGTCGTCGAGCAGGCCGTCGTGATCGGTGTCGCTCGGCGGCGGCGGCGCGAGGGGCTCGGCGGCGGCGGGCTGCTCGCGGCAGCGCGCCTCGTACGCGTAGCTCAGCTCGAGCACGCCGCGAAACGCCGCGGCGCCGTAGCCGCGCGTGAGCCCCGCGCCGCCCGCGAGACCGACGTTGAAGCCGCAGACCGGATGCACGCGCACGCCGCCGATCGCCTCGAGCGGCGACGACTCGCGCTCGAAGAACGTCTCGAACCCCGTCGAGCCGTAGAGCTCCGCGACGAGATCGAGCACGCCCGGCAGCGCGACCACCGTCGCGCCGACGCCGTACGTGAGCTCGTGCGAGACCTCCAGGTTCACGATGCGCGAGGGCTCGCGCAGCCGCGCGCCGACGTTGACGGCGAAGCGCACGCGCTCGTGCGGGCGCACCTCGAGCGCGATGCGCGGAAGGAACACGAAGCCGCGCTCGCCCGCGAAACGCTGGCCCTCCGACGCGACCTCGGAGAGCGGCGCCGAGCCCGCGACCTGCAGCGCGAGCGCCGCGACGTCGTTCGCCTCACCGAAGAGCCGCACGCGCACGCCGAGGTACGGATCGCCGATCGTCGTCCCGTCCGCGGTGAGACCGAGCGCGCTGTCCTGCCCCTCGCTCACGAACGTCGCGGGCAGCCCCGCGAACACCACGACGCGATCGAAGAGCCCGAGCGAGAGCGCGAGGTTCCCGACGAGCTGGTGCTCGACCACCGAGATCGTCTGCGTCGACGCGTCGCCGAGACGCTCCTCGAACACCAGCGGATCGAGCCCGTAGTCGAGCACCAGGCGCGCGCCGAAGTCGAGGTGACCGAGCCCCCGCACGCCCGACACCGCGAACCCGTCGTTCGGCGTCTCCGCGGCGCGAAACGGGTCGAGCGTGAAGCCCTGCGACTGCGCGTGCGCGGTCGTCGTCGACGCGAGCGCCGCGCCCACGCCGACCGCCGCGATCACCCCGCGACGACGCCGGAGCAGCAGCGCGAGACCGAGCAGCCCGGCGATGGCGAGACCGACGTTTCCGCGCGCGCCCATCGCGCCCGGCGTCGAGCAGTGGCACGCGCCGCCCGCGAGACCGCCGCCGGTCACGCCCGCGTCGCCGCCGGTGCCCGCGTCACCGTCGTTCGCGCCCGCGTCGGGCGCAGGGACGAACGGATCGAGGTAGTTCGGCGTGCCGTCGCCGTCCTCGTCACCGAGGCCCTCGTCGCCGTCGAGTCGGCCGTCGCCGTCGGCATCGGTGTCGAGCCAGTTCGGGCGATCGTCGCCGTCGACGTCGTCGCCGTGCGTGTCGCCGTCCGCGCGCTCGCGGGAGGTCGGGATGCCGTCGTCGTCGTCGTCGGGATCGACGAAGTCCGCGTCTCCGTCTCCGTCGCTGTCGCGGCACGGCGCGGTGCCGCACTCGTCGCTCGTGGGGAGCCCGTCGCCGTCGTCGTCGGGATCGAGGTGATCCGGACGTTCGTCGAGATCGGTGTCGCGCGTCACGCCGCCGGGCGCCTCGTCGCGCGTCGGGACGCCGTCGCCGTCGTCGTCGGTGTCGAGGTGATCGCTGGTTCCGTCGCCGTCGGTGTCCGCGCACGGCGCGGTCGTGCACTCGACGCTCGTCGGGACGCCGTCATCGTCGTCGTCCGCGTCGTCGTAGTCGGGATCGCCGTCGCCGTCGCTGTCGCGGCACGGCGCGTCGGGACACTCGTCGGCATCGCTGAGGCCGTCGCCGTCGGTGTCGAGCGACGACGGGTCGTACTCGAAGTCGCTCGTCGCGTCGGCGGTGTTGCCGACCGAGTCGGTCGCGTGCGCATCGATGGTGTGATCGCCGGCCGCGAGCGGCGTCGTGATCGCGATCGACCACGTGCCGTCCGCGCCCGCGACGACGGTGCCGATCACCGTGCCGTCGGCGCGCACCTCGACGCTCGCGCCGGGCTCCGCGGTGCCGGTGATGGTCGGCGTCGCGCTGCCGACCGCGCCGCCGTCGGCCGGCGACGTGATCGCCACCTCGGTCGAGGTGTCGACGACGAAGCCGGAGGTCGCGGTCGCCGTGTTGCCCGCGTCGTCACGCGCGACCGCGCGCACCTCGTGCGAGCCGTCCGCGAGCGGGCCCGCGGTGGTGCTCCACGCGCCGCTCGCGTCGGCGGTCACGGTCGCGACGAGCGCGCCATCGACGAACACCTCCACGGTCGCACCGGGATCCGCCGTGCCGGTGATCGTCGGCGCGTCGGTCGGGACCCGCGCGCCGTGCGCCGGCGACGTGATCGTCACGGTCGGCGCGCCGGTGTCGACGGTGAACTGGTTCTCGTCGGTCGCGGCGTGGCCGGCCGCGTCGGTGGTCGTCGCGACGACCTCGTGCGGGCCCTCGGCGAGCGGCGTGGTCACCGGGATCGACCACGCGCCCGACGCGTCGGTCGTCACCGAGCCGAGCAGCGCGCCGTCGATGCTCACGGTCACGACGAGCCCCGGCTCCGAGGTGCCGGTGATCGTCGGCGTGGTGCTCGCGGTGCTGGTCTCGTCGCCGGGGCTCACGATCTCGAGCGACGGCAGCGACGTGTCGACCACGAACGAGCCATCGTCGGTCGCGGTGTTCCCGATGCCGTCGGTCGCGACGACGTCGACGTCGTGCGTGCCTTCGCCGAGCGGCGTGCTCGGCACGAACGTCCAGTTGCCCTCCGCGTCGGCGGTGACCGTGCCCACCGCAGCGCCGTCGATCGTGATCGCGATCGACGCACCGGGCTCCGCGGTGCCGGTGATCGTCGGCGTCGCGGTGCCCACGATCTCGCCCTCGGTCGGCTGCTGGAGCTCGACCGTGGTCGTGCTGTCCACGGTGAACGTCGCCGACGCGCTCGCGGTCGCGCCGCCGTGCAGCGCGTCGGCCACGACGGTGTGCGGGCCCTGCGCCAGCGCGCTCGGCACCACGATCGACCACGCGCCGCTCGCATCCGCGGTGACGCTGCCGAGCACGGTTCCGTCGATCGTCACCTCGACGGACGCGCCGGGCTCCGCGGTGCCCGTGATCGTCGGCGTCGCGCTCGCGATCGTGTCGCCCTCCTCCGGCGCCGTGATCGACACGAACGTGGTGGAGTCGACGGTGAAGCTCGACGTGTCGGTCGCGACGTTCCCCGCCGCGTCGGTCGCGCGCGCCGTGGCGGTGTGCGCACCGTCGGCGAGCGGCGTCGTCGGGGTGACCTCGAACGTGCCGCCCGCGGACGCGACGACCGTCCCGATCGTCGTTCCGTCGATGCTCACGACGACCGTCGCGCCGGGCTCGGCCGTGCCGCGGATCGTCGGCGTCGTGTCGCTCGTCGTCGCGCCCTCGGCGGGCTCGGTGATCGCCACGCTCGTCGCGGTGTCGACGCGGAACGTGTTGCTGTCGGTCGCGGTGTGACCGACCGCGTCGGTCGCGCTCGCGGTCACGGTGTGCGCGCCCTCTGCGAGGTTGCTTCCGACGGTCACGGTCCACGTGCCGCCTGCGCTCACCGTCACCGTACCGACGACGTTGCCGTCGACGCGCACCACCACGGTCGCGCCGGGCTCGCCGGTGCCGCTGATCGCCGGCGTGCGATCCGACGTCGCCGAGCCCTCGGCCGGCGTGGTGATCGCGACGGTGGTGCCGGTGTCGATCGTGACCGTCGCGGTGTCGGTCGTGACGTGCGCGCCCGTGTCGGTCGCGGTCGCGACGATCGTGTGCGCCCCCGCCGCGAGCGGCGTCGCCGGCGTGAACGTCCACGCACCCGCGGCGTTCGCGGTCACGGTGCCGACCGCGGCGCCGTCGATCGCGACCACGACGGTCGCGCTGGGATCCGCGGTGCCGCTGATCGGCGGCGTCGTGCTGCTCGTGGTGGTGCCGTCGGGCGAGACGACGCGCACCTCGATGCGACAGAACGCGCTGCATCCGTCGCCGTTCGCCGTCGCGCCGTCGTCGCACGTCTCGGGCGAGGTGATCACGGTGTCGCCGCAGATCGCGCCCACGGGCGTTTCGGTCGGCTGGTTGCCGGGCGTGCCGCTGTCTCCGTCCGACGAGCCGGTGAACGTCGTGCCGGTGCCGAGCGTCAGGCCGCTGTACGTCGCGGTCGCGACGTTCGTGATGCGCGTGCCGCCGGGGATCGCGGGCGCGAGCCGTACGCGGAACACGATCGTCGTCGTGTCGCTCGGGTTCATGCGCCCGCCCATCGCCGCGTTCGCGCCCGTGCCGACGCGCGCGACGATGCGCGCGTTCGCGACCTCGTACTCGCCGCGATCGTCACCCGGCGAGTCGGTCACGGCCGCACCGTCGACCCGCAGCGAGCCCGCCACGTACGTCGTCCCGGCGGGGATCGCGTCGCGGACCACGACGCCGATCGCCGGGTCCTGCCCGCTGTTGACGCCGCTGATCGTGTACTCGAGCACGTCGCCCGGAACGAGCTGTCCGCCGTTCACGTCGACCGCCGTCTTCGCGAGGTCGATCTCCGGCGCGTAGATGTCGGTCGCGAACGTGACCACGCCGAGCGCGATGAACTCGCCGCTCGTCTGCCCGCGGATGCGCGCGCTCGTCGCGCCGTTCGGGAGCGCATCGACCGTCGCGATCAGGTCCGCGTCGTACCCGAGCGTGTTCACGTACGCCGGCGTGCGCGTCGTGACGTTCGCGCCGAAGCGCGTGATCGTGCTGTTGCCGATGTTGTCGTTGGGGTTGACGGTGCCGCCGCCGAGCAGCGTGTTCCGCGTGCCCGAGATCAGCCGCAGCGTGTCGGTCGATCCGCGATCGCCGTCGTAGAACACGACACCGACGCGCGAGTTGACGGAGCCGCTCGGCGGCGTGACGAAGCCCGTGACGTCGATGTCGATCTGGGTCGCGTTGTAGGTGCGCCACGCGTCGTAGACCACGAGGTCGCGCAGCGGCTCGGTCTCGTCGCGGTAGACGACCACGAGCGTCCAGCCGCCGTAGTGGTTCGTCGCTCCGCTGTCGCACTGGATGTTGCCGGTCCAGTAGGTGCCCGCGCCCGCGCTCTGCACGGTGGCGGTCACGTCCGCGAAGCCCTGGAAGAGGTTGGCGCCGTTGTCGACGATCGCGTCGAGGACGGTCGCCGTCACCTCCGTGTAGCTGCCCCCGGGCGCGCGGAAGAGCACGCGGTTGCGGCGCGTCGCGTCGGGCGCGGGCGTCGAGCTGTTGCCGCTCGAGACGCACTGCCAGTAGAGGCCCGCCCACGAGACGGTGGCGGTCGGCGCGATGACGAGATCCGACGAGCTGGAGTCGAACGTCGTCGACGCTTCCGCCGCGGGAAGGACGCCGTTGTCGGCGTCGATCGGGACCATCGCGTAGTCGTTGTCGTCGCGGGTGCTCGAGGCGCTCGCGCGCGCCGTCTCGCAGAGGTTCGCGCCGCTGCCGCCGGTGCCCGCGCGGCACGTCATGATCGAGTTCGCGGCGAACGTGATGTCGCCGGGCTGATCGAAGCGCGTGCGCAGCGTGGCGGCCCGTGTCTGCGCGGACGCCGTGGGAGCTGGGAGCGAGAGGACGACGAGCAACGAAGCCAGGGATCCGACGACCAGCGAGCGCTCCGACATCGAACGAACCTCCAGACGACCTGCTCCCCCGGCGCGATTCTGTCTGGAACGTGAACGTGCAGCCAGTCTTGATCGCTGCGTATCGGAGATTGGGAGTGGAACGTGGTCCCGACGGCGGGGAGGTACGTCTCTCCCGCACGACGCGATCAGCGCGCGCGCACCTTCACGGTCTGTCCGACCGCGTCGAGCATGCGGCGCAGCTCGTCGTAGTCCGGGTGCTTCATGCGCACCCACGCGTTCGCCATGTATCCCGCCTCGACCGGCTGCGTCGGAGTCCCGGGCGGCGGCAGGTGCGCATCGATCACCCACTCTCCATATCGACGCTGGATCTCCTCCACACCGTCGTAGTGCGAGATCACTCCGTCGCGATCGGGCCGCAGCGCGATGATGCCCGCGCTGAACCGGCGCGAGAGCGACTGCGACGGTCGACCGTGCACGACCGCGTGCGCCCACTCGCGATAGATGTCGAAGTCGTTCGCCGCCGCGTAGAGATCCCAGGCGCGCACGCCCGGCGGGCGACAGCCGATCTCGCTGAATTTCAGGCCCTTCGGGCCGAAGAACCACTCCATGTGCGTCGCCGACGTCTCGATGTCGAGCGCGCTGATCACCTTGCGTCCGAGCGCTCGGAGCTCCTCGTACGCCGCCGCGGAGTCGATGCGATTCGTGCAGACGAACTGCGGGCTGATCCAGCGCGTCCTCATCGCCTCGAGGACGTTCGGATAATAGTGACAGACGAATTCGTGCACGACGCGACCACCGATCGTGATCGTGTCGTAGAAGCCCTCGTGCCCCTCGATGAATTCCTCGACTGCCGCGCTGCCACCGCGCCCGAGCCGATATTCGCGAATGGCACTCTCGAGCTCTGCATCGGAGTCGACTCGCATCGTCCCCGACGCGCCCGCTCCGTCGCGCGGCTTGACGATCAGCGGATATCCGACCTTCGCCGCGAACGCGCGCACCGCGTCGGGATCGTTCGTGCCGAGCGACTGCGCCGTCGGGATGCCGTGCTGGCGCGCGATCTCCTTCATCGACGGCTTGTCGCGGCACAGGAACGTGGTGCGCACCGACGTGCCCGGGATGCCGCACGCCTCGCGCACCTGCGCCGCGCACATCACGTGCGCTTCGACGACCGCCTCGAGCCGATCGACACGCACCTTCTGTTGGATCCATCGCACGGCCTTCTCGACCTGCGCGACGTCGGTGACGTTGCCGACCTGCTCGTAGTGGAAGAGCCAGTGTCGCAGCGATTCGTCGAGCGCTTCTTTGGGCCTCTCTCCGATCCCCGTGACGCGCGCCCCGACGGCATGCAGGGCGCGCACGAATTCACGCTGATTGGCGGGGAAGCACGGCTCGAGGAAGACGACGTCGATGGGCATGCGGCGAGCGCGATCGTATCCGAGTCGCGAACGCTTGCGGAGATCGTCAGCTGCCGCCGAGGTAGACGAGCCCGTCTCGATTCAACGAGACGAACGGCGTCGCGTCGGCGGGCATGCCGAGCTGCGAGGTGCCGTCGAAGTGACCGACGACGATCATGCGGTCACCGCGCACCGCGAGGCCGCCGATCCACTCGTCGCCCTCGGCCTGGAAGTAGCGCACGAAGCGACCTCCGTTGCCCGTCGACGCGAATCGAACGACGTACGCATCGGCGTGGCCCGACGAGGTCGCGGTGGTCGCGGGGTTCGTCGCGGTGCCTTCCCACTGTCCGGCCACGTAGAGATCGCCCTGCGCCCACACGATGCGGTTCACGACGTCGACGCCGGGACCGCCGCCCGAGCGCGACCAGCGCGGGGCGCCCGCCGCGTCGAACGAGGTCACGAGCCAGTCGATCGAGCCGAGCGAGGTCGTCGCGGCGGGACGCGCGGGCAGCGTGATCGTGCCCTCGAAGATGCCGACCGCGTAGACGTTGCCGTCGTCGTCCACCGCGACGTCGAGCACCTCGTCCTGCCCGGAGCCCGAGAGCTTGCGCGCCCACGCGATCGCGCCCTCGGTGCTCATGCGCAGCACGAACGCGTCGGAATCGTCGGGCGCGTTCAGCACCGCAGGCGAGCCGAGCTCGTACGCGAAGTTCCCGGCGAGATAGAGGTCGCCGTCGGGCGCGAGCTCGATGGCCAGTGCGTACGCCGAGCCGGTGCCGCCGAGCGAGTGCGTCGTCGCGGTGCCATCGGCGGCGTCGATGACGAAGTACGCGGCGCGCATGCCCGCGCCCGTGGCGGCGTAGCCGGACGCGTAGACGTGGCCGTCGTCGTGGACGACGAGGTCGAGCGTGGCCTCGGCCCCCGCGGCGAGGCTCGGCATGCGCGTCGCCCAGAGCACCTCGCCGCTCGCGTCGATGCGCGCCGCGAAGGCGTCGAAATCGGCCGCGGTGAACGCCTCCGCGCCCATCGAGAACGCGCCCGTCACCATGCCGACGACGAACACGTCGTCGTCCTCGCCGAGCGCGAGGTCCTCGCACTCCTCGCGGCCCCCACCGCGCGTCCGCGCGACCCAGCGGACCGTCGACGCATCGGACGACACGCGCACGACGAGGCAGTCCGACGGGCCGTACGCGACGCGCGTCTCTCCGTCGGACAGCGTCGTCGCGCCTTCGATCTCGACCGCGAGCACCAGGTCCCCATCGCTCGCGACGTCGACGTCGACGACCTGCTGGACGCCCGCCCCGCCGATCACGCGTGCGGCCACGGCGGCGCCCCCGGTCCACTCGACGCTCGCGGTGCGATCGACGTCCATCGTGATCGTGCAGGTGCCGCCCGGCTCGGCCGCGGCGCACTCGTCGCCCCACGCGTCGGCGCGCTGGCCGTAGCCGGGCTGCGCCGTGATCGTGACCGTCTCGCCCTCGGGGATCGCGAGCGTGCACTCGGCGTCGCACGGCGGGTGGCCCTCGACGACCAGCGCGCCGCGGCCCCACCCCGCGTTGCGCAGCGCGAGCGAGCGCGTCGCGATCGGCGCGCCCGCGTCGGGATCGACGATCTGCGCGTCGTCGGTCGGCACCGGAGGCGCGCCGGCGTCGCTCGTGGGCATGGTGCCGCCGTCGTCGACGAGCGCGGGCGGCGCGCTCGGGCCGGCGCACGCGGCGGGCGCGATCAGGGTGGCGAGGAGCACGAGACGGCGAAGCTGGATCACGACGAGACCTCCGTGGGCGCCCCCCTGAGCAAGCGCGCGGCCACGCGAATTCCCGCGAAAAACACGCGCAATCGCGCACACCGACGCGTGCGCGAACGTTCGTCGGTGTGCGCCGCCCCGAACGCGAACGGCGCGAGCGCGCCGAAGCACGCCCGCGCCGTTCTCGCGCCGCGTCGATCCGATCAGTCGCTGCCCGACGTGTGCGTGTGGCTCTCGACGCGCACCAGCGCTCCGTCGTACGCGGGGAGGTCGTCGCTCAGCGCGTGGTTGATCGCGGCGCCCCACTCGAACGAGGTCGCCTCGTCGCCCTCGAAGCCCTCGACCGGCGCGAACGCGTACACGTAGATCGAGGTCGCGCGTCCTTCGGGCCACGCGATGCCGATGTCGGCGAGGTCGGGGACCTCGACCTCGCGCTCGTTCGTCGACATCAGCAGGTACGGCGCGTAGCCGAGATCTCCGTTCGACACGAGCAGCTCGACGACGAAGTACGCGTCGCCGCCGCTCCACGTCCACGCGATGCGATCGCCGGGACCGATCGCGCCCTCGGGCGCCTGCAGCACGAGATCGGGCACGGTCAGCTCGACCTCCGCGCCGAGCGGCACCGACGTGCGCATCGCGACCGCGCGCACGTTCGCGCCGTGGCCGAGCGCGAGGATCGCCGCGGACGCGCCCGCCGTCGTCGGCACCGCGACGGTGCGCGTTCCATCGTCGACCTCGAGCCCGTCGGTCACCCGCACGAACGCGTCGCCCACGCGCGCGTACGCGTAGAGATAGCCCTGCGCCGCGCCCTCGTTGAAGCGCATCGAGAGATCGACGTGCGCCGTGCCGCACGGCGTGCCGACGAGGTCGACACCGGTGAGCGTCGCGTCCTCGGCGACGTCCTCGCGCGACGCGGTCGCGAGCCACGTGTACGCGACGGGCCAGCCCTCCGCGTCCTCGCGCACGCGCACCGCGAGCAGCGACGCGCTCGCGGTCGCGCCGAGCTCCCAGACCGCTTGGCTGTCGTGCGTGAGCGCCGCGACGCCATCGAAGTGGCGGTCGTGCGTCGTGACGCCGACGCGGATCGACTCGTCGTCGCCGAGCGGCGTCGCGCCCATCGCGATCGCGCCGCGCAGCGACGCGTCGCGCACGGCCCACCCGCGCCGCAATCGCAGCACCGGCGTCGCGCTCGAGAGCGCGTCGAACACGAACACGCGCGTCTCACCGGTGAACGAGATCCGGAGCGCGTACGGCGCGCTCAGCGCGTCGATCGCGAAGCGCCCTTCGGCGTCGGTCATCGCGCTTCGCCCGCCCGCGTGCACGTGCGCGCCGGCGACCGGCGCGCCCGCTTCGTCGATCAGCGTGCCGGAGACGTCGAGCGTCGTGGGCTCGGGGGCCGCGGCGTCGTCGCCGGGCATCGGCATCGCCGCATCGCCCTGCGCGAGCGGACCGGCGTCGGGCATCGGGCTCGAGGGCCCCGCGCCGCAGCCCGGGGTCGCGACGACGACGAGCGACGACAAGAGACAGGTGGTGACGAACGTCGAGGAACGGCTCATGCGCGCCGCACGAGCAGCGCGTGTGCCGCGCGGATTCGCCGTGGAACGCGCGAACGTCGCGGCGCCGGAGGCGTGCGCGCACGTGCGGACGGCGTGCGCGAAGACCAACAGCGCTTGCTAATATAAGTCGTCGCTGTTAGATGAGCGCGAGGAGGTCAGCTCATGCGAAATGCGTTCGGCGCGGAGTTCCGTCGGCTCGAGGATCGCGATCACCTGGGGCAACGCGCGATGGTCGCGGTCGCGATCCGCACCTACGACACGACGATCGAGGATCTCTGGGAGGCGCTCACGAGCCCGGAGCGACTGCCGCGCTGGTTCCTCCCGATCGAAGGCGATCTGAAGCTCGGCGGGCGCTATCAGCTCGTCGGCAACGCGGGCGGGACGATCACGCGCTGCGATCGCCCCGAAGCGCTCGACGTGACGTGGGAGTTCGGCGGCGGCGTGAGCTGGGTGAACGTGCGGCTCGCGCCCGACGGAAAGCGCACGAAGCTCACGCTCGAGCACATCGCGCCGCGCGACGGCGTCGGCGAAGAGCACCTCGCGAAGTACGGCCCGGGGGCGGTCGGCATCGGCTGGGATCTCGCGCTCTACGGCCTCGCGCTGCACATCGACGCGGGCGGCGCGCCGGTGGATCGCGCCGCGGTCGACGCGTGGATGGCGTCGAGCGAGGGCAAGGCGTTCGTGCGCGCGAGCGGTGACGCGTGGGGCGACGCGCACGCCGCGTCGGGCGAGGATCGCGAGGCCGCGCGCGAGAAAGCGGAGCGCACGATCGCGTTCTACACTGGCGGCTGATGCACGCCTTCGACGTCCTGGGAGACCCGGTGCGGCGGCGCATCCTCGAGCTCCTGGCGGCCGACGGCGAGCACACCTCGGGTGAGATCGTCGCGATCGTCGGGCGCGAGTTCGGGATCACGCAGTCCGCGGTCTCCCAGCACTTGAAGGTGCTGCGCGAGAGCGGGCTCACGAGCGTGCGCGTGGAAGGCACGCGCCGCGTCTACGCCGTCGACGCGCGCCCGCTCGCCGAGGTCGACGCCTGGCTCGATCGCTTCCGCACGTTCTGGGAGCCGCGCCTCGACGCGCTCGCCACCGAGATCGCGCGCGGCAAGCGCAAGCGCTCCCGCTGACGCGCGATCCACGCGACGAGCACGAGCAGCGCGATCGCCCACCCGCCGCGCGCCGTGCCGCGGCCTGCGACGCCGCACGCGCACCCGCTGCTCGCAGGCTCCGCGATCGATGCGTCCCCGCGCGCCGCGGCATCGCTCGACGTGCCCGCATCGCTCGCGCTGCCCGCGTCGTCGCTCGTGCCGCCGTCGCGCTCGCACGCGTCCTCGTCGATCACGCCGTCGCAGTCGTCGTCGCCTCCGTCGCAGACCTCCTGGCGCGCGACGCACACCGGGCCGGCCACGCGCATCGTCGAGTAGAAGCGCGCGTCGCCCCAGCCCTGCGCGTCGCGGAACGCCGCGAGCGTGATCGCGGCGCCGAACCCGTCGCCGCTCGACGGCCAGCACGCGTACGCGTCGGCGCCGCGCGCGCACACGTCCGCGAGCCCGTCGCCGGTCACGTCGGCGAGCCGGATCGTCGAGTACTGCCGCGGATCGTCCCAGCCCTGCGCGTCGGCGAGCGCGGGGCCGTCGATCGTGCGGAACGCGTCGCCTTCGCGCGCGTAGCAGCGCATCCCCGCGTTGCCGCGTGCGCAGAGATCGTCGGCACCGTCGCCGGTCACGTCGCCGACCCGCAGCGTCGCGTAGTTGTCGTGATCGCCCCAGCCGCTCTCGTCCGCGAGCGGCGCGACGATCGTCGCGCTCGCCGCGAACCCCTCGCCGGTCGAGAGATGACAGCGCAGATCGCTCGTTCCGCGGGCGCAGAGATCGTCGCGTCCGTCGCCGTCGACGTCGGCGAGACGGATCGTGCTCCAGTGCTTCGTCGCGCCCCAGCCGCTCGCGTCGGACCACGCGGGGCCCTCGACGCGTCGGGTGAGCGCGGTGCCGTCCGAGAGGAAGCACTCGACGCCGCTCGCGGTCCGCGCGCACACGTCGGCGCGGCGATCTCCGTCGACGTCGCCGAAGCGGATCGTGCCGTAGCGCGAGGGCTGATCGAACCCCGCGGCGTTGCCCCATGCCGGTCCTTCGTGCGACTCGGCCTCGAGCGCGTCGCCGGCGCTGCGCCAGCATCGGAGCCCCGAGTAGCCGCGCGCGCAGAGGTCGTCGCGCCCGTCTCCGTCGACGTCGGCGAGGCGGATCGTCGAGAAGTACATCGCGCGATCCCAGTCGCCCGCGTCGTCGAGCGCGGGACCGGAGATCGCCGCGCCGTATCCCGTGTCGCCCGCGATCCAGCAGCGCACGCCCGCGCTGCTGCGCGCGCACACGTCGGCGCGGCCGTCGCCGTTCAGATCGCCGGTGCGGATCGTCGAGAAGCGCGACGCCTGATCGAACCCCGCGGTGTCGGAGAGCGCATCGATCGCGAACGCGGCGTCCGCGAACCCATCGCCCGTCGACACGCGACACGCCCAGCCCGCGACGCCGCGCGCGCACACGTCGGCGCGTCCGTCGCCGTCGACGTCGCTGGTGCGCCCGAGATCGCTCGCGCCGAGGACCGCCTCGAGCTCGCCGCACGCGCCGCCGTCCTGCGAGGTGCGGAAGCAGTCGTCGAGCTCGCGCGGGATGCAGCTCCCCGGCGCGACCGGCCGCCCGCCCGCGGTCCCCGCGAAGATGCCCCAGTGGTTCGCGACCGCGCGCGGCGTCCCATCCGAGGGCGCGTTGATCGTGCCGCGTCCCTCGAGCCACATCTGGCTCGATCCGCCGCCGTCGAGGTTGAACGCCTGCCACGCGCCGAGCTGATCCATCAGCGACGCGAGCTCGGTCCCGTACATCCCCGCCGACACCGACGATCGACCGTCGACGACCAGCAGGATCAGCGTGCGTCGATCGTCGCTGAGCCCCATCGCGGTGCGCGGGTGTCGCGCGCGCATGTCGCTGCGTTCGGGAAAGCACGAGCTCGCGGTCGGGCTCGAGCAGGTGTAGCGACGACCTTCGGTCACGAGCTCGGGGAACCCGCTGACGAGCGCGGTGGTGCCCGCGGGGATCGCGCCGGTGACCATGCCCGGCATGAAGCCCTGCGTGGCGCCGCCCGCGCGCTTCACCGCGCCGGTGTGGCTGAACTCGACCCAGCTCGGGCCGAACGCGATCCAGCCGTAGTCGCGGTAGTACCAGTCGTCGCGATAGGCCGCGGCCTCACCGGTCTGCGCGACCGGCCACGCGGCGCCGCTGCCCGCGGCCTGTCCGTAGACGATCGGCGTCGAGGTGTCGGTGCGGAAGAAGTCGCCGTTCACCGCGGCCTGCACGCCGACCGACGCGCCCCACGACGCGGCGGTGCGCCGGCTCGTCGGGCGCGAGGTCGCGGCGACGTGCACGCGCTCCGCGCAGAGGTCGACGTGGAGCGCCCAGAAGCGCGTCGTCGGCGACGTCGTGCGGCCGGTGAGCAGCCGGACGCCGGGCTGGGGATCGGACCACGCGCGCGACGAGATCGTCTGCGCGCGCGCCGGCGCCGAGAAGAGCGCCGCGACGACGCACGCGATCGAGAGAGCTCTCATCGAGGCGCGTCGTGAGCACGCCACGTTCCACGCGCATCGACGCTCGACGCGCGCGCGATGCGGCCTCGGGGCCGCGGTGATCGCGCCGCGGTGTCGCGATCCGCCCGCCGGACGCCCGACGGATGATCAGCCGCGCGCGTGGATGCTCGCGCGCGGCAGCGTCCGCTACGCTCGCGCCATGCCCGACACGAGAGAAGAAGAGGTTCGCTACGACGCCGAGGCGGCGGAGCGAGGGTTCAGGGACACCACGGCGCTGCGCGCAGCGGTGCGCGACCCCAGCGCACCACGCGGGCTCGATCTCCAGCAGGCAGCGTTGTTCGGCCTGCGGATCGCGCGACAACTCGCCGAGCCGGCGGTGAAGGCGCGCTTCGATCGGCTGCCCGACGACCTGCTGAGCCCCAGCGCGCGCAACACGATCGGCCCCGCGGCGTGGGCGCTCTGGTACGCGGTCGCGAGGCGCGCGAGCGCCACCGCCGGTGAGTCGTCGGCGCGCCTGAGCGAGGCGACGCTGCAGCGCGCGAGCGCGATCAAGGCGCGCATGATGAAGGTCGCCGAGTACGTCCTCGACGGCGACGCGCGCGCCGCGACCGAGCTCGCATCGATCCGCGCCGGCGCGGGCCACGCCGATCTCGCGGAGGATCTCACGCGGCTCGCCGCGCTGTACCGGGAGCACGCGGCGCGGTTGGCGGAGGGCGGCGTGCACTACCGGCGCACCGACGCGCGCAGCGCGAGGGACGCGGCGGCGGCGATCCTCGCCGAGCTGAACGACGACGAGCCGTCCGAGGCCCGCATCGCGCGCGAAGACGCGTTCCGCGCGTTCCGGGTGCTCGAGCAGACCTACGAGCCGGTGCGCCTCTTCGGCCGCGCGCTCTTCGCGCACGACGGCGAGGAGCGCTTCCCGACGATCTATTCGATCCGCCCCGCGCGCGGCTCGCGCACGAGCGAGGAGGGCGAGGGCGAAGAAGAGGGCGAACAGGACGAGGACAAGTGAGAACGGCTCGCAACGAGATGGAATTCCGGGCCTCGAGAGGCGCTTCGCTCGCATCGAGATGAGCGTCGGGGGGTCGGGGCCCGCTTCTTTCGCATCGAGATGGGAGCTCGGGCCTCGACGCCTTCTTCGTTCGCATCGAGACGAGACTTCGGGCCTCGACGCCCTCTTCGCTCGCATCGAGACGAGACTTCGGGCCTCGACGCCCTCTTCGCTCGCATCGAGTTGCGGGCGCGCGGCGTCGAGGCCCGCTTCGCTCGCGTCGCGTCAGCGTGAGCGGGACGCCAGCGGCTCGAGGTGCAGCTCCTCGAGATCGAGCTCGCGCTCGACCCGCTGGAACGCGGCGTCGCCGATCGTGCCGTCCGCGCGCAGCGCGAGCAGGTGTCGCCGCTCCGCGTCGATCGCCGCCTGCACCACGATGGCGTCGTGAGGCTCGCCCGAGGGCCGCTGGTGCTCGACCCGCGAGAGCATCACCTCGAAGCGATGCCGCAGCAGCTCCGCGAGCTGGGCCCCGCGGTGCGCGTCGGTCGCGGCGATCGCCGCGCGCAGCGTCGCGGCCCGCGCCAGCGCCGTCTCGCGGTCGACCTCGCCGTCGTCCTCGAGCCGGAGCGCCCGCGCCAGCGGGCCCAACGTGAGCCCCTGCACCACGAGCGTGCCCAGCACGACCGCGAACGCGCAGAAGAGGATCAGATCGCGATGAGGGAACGCCGGCTCGCCGTGAACGCCGCCCGGCAGCGCGAGCGCCACCGCGAGCGTGGTGATCCCGCGCATGCCGCACCACCCGACGAGCGCGGCGGCGCGGGGCGGCAGCGCGGACGCGCCGGCCCGTCTCTGCACCAGCGCCGCCCCCGAGACCCACACGATGCGCGCGACGATCGTCGCGACGCACACCGCGGTCGCGATGGCGACGTGCTCGAGCAGGAGGCTCGCGCTCATGCGCCCCACGATCGCCTCGAGCTGCAGCCCGACGAGGGTGAACGCGAGCACGGTGAGCACGAAGACGGCGAGCTCCCACACGGCGTAGGAGGGAACGCGCACCCGCGCCGGGATGACGTCGCCGGCACGCCGCGCGTAGGCCATCGCGAACACGACCAGCACGAGGATGCCCGAGAGGTGCAGGCGCTCCGCGAGCATCCACACCCCGAACGTCGCGCCGAACTGCACCACCACGGCGAGCGCGACGTCGTCGATGCGCGCGGTGATCCAGAGGACGGCGCGCGCGAGCACGAGCCCGAGCACGACGCTCCCCGCGCTGACCACGAGCAGCATCGGGATCACCGACTCGAGCGCGAGCGAGCCCGCGAGCGCGGCGCCGATCGCGAGCCGGTAGATGAGCAGCGCGCTCGCGTCGTTGAAGAGGCTCTCGCCCTCGAGGACCACCAGGATCCGATGCGGCGGCCGGAGCTGGCGCAGCACCGTGGTCGCCGCGGCGGCGTCGGGCGGCGCGACGATCGCACCGAGCGCGATCGCGGCGGGCCACGGCATCGAGGGCACGAGCGCGCGCACCACGATCGCGACGACCGCGACCGTGAGCACGACCGCGCCCAGCGCGAGACCAGAGACCGCGCGCCAGCTCGCGCGGAGATCGCGCGGGGACGCGTCGAAGGCGGCGTCGATCAGGAGCGGCGCGACGAAGAGCGTCAGCGCGAGCTCGGGGTCGAGCACGATCTCGGGCGCGCCGGGCAGCATCGCGATCACCGCGCCGACGAGCGCCGCGGTCGCGGGGTACGGGGCTCCGATCCGCCTCGAGACGGCGGTGAGCGCCGCACCCGCGAGCACGAGCGCGACGACGATCTCGAAGGTCTCCATCGCCGACCGATGCGCTCACGCGGCCTTGGTGGGATCGCCCACCGCCCACGCCACGCCGTCGCCGCGATCCATCTTCGCGATCGCGGCCATGTCGTCGTCGTCGATGCGGAACGAGAAGACGTCCGCGTTCTGCCGCATGCGCTCGGGCTTCGTGCTCTTGGGGAGCACCGGGTACCCGCTCTGGATCCCCCAGCGCAGCAGCACCTGCGGCTCGCTCACGCCGTACTTCGCGGCCATCGCCTTGAAGGGCGAGTCCGCGCGCTCACCGCTCGCCCGCATCTCGGCGGTCTTCGCGCTGTCGTGGCCCTCGGCGGTCCGCCACGTCGAGAGCGGCACCAGGCTGCTGTACGCGATCGGCGTGATGCCCTTCTCGGCGAGGTAGCGCACCAGCGCGGGCTTCTGCGACCAGGGGTGCAGCTCGATCTGGTTCGCCGCGGGCAGCGGCAGCCCGGCGGCGACGAGCTCCTCGATGTGCGCGACGTGGAAGTTGCTGACGCCGATGGCGCGCGCCTTCCCCTGCCGCTGCAGCTCCACGAGGCCGCGCCACTGCGCGAGCCGCTGCTCGCGCTCGAAGGGCGCGTGGATGAGGTAGAGGTCGACGTGCTCGAGGCCGAGCCGCGCGAGGCTCTCGTTCAGCGACGCGATGGTGGTCTCGGTCGTCTTCGGCGTCTGCCCCCACGCGGCGTTGCCGGGCCAGAGCTTCGTCGTGACGAAGATGTCGTTCCGCGAGAGGCCGGTGTCGGCGAGCGCCTGCCGGATCCCGGTGCCGACGCCCTCCTCGTTCCCGTAGAACTCGGCGGTGTCGATGTGCCGGTACCCGATGGCGATCGCGGCGCGCACCACGGCGGCGGCCTCGTCGTTCGGGACGAGATAGGTGCCGAAGCCGAGGTACGGGATCTCGACGCCGGGGGTGAGCAGGCGGGTGGTGTCGTTCGTGCCCATGTCGGTTCTCCTTCGAGCGGCTGCGATGCAGCGCTCGCCATCTCTCTCACGAGGGGCTCGACGCCGCCTGCCCGTTCCTCTCCACTGCTTGCCCGATCCTCTATGCCTGCGGGGATCGTGATATCCCTGAGCGAATGGACGTCGAGACGATCGCGGAACGCGCGCTCCGGCTGGTGCCCCGTCAGCTCGACGAATCGCCCCAGACCGTGAAGGTCCTGTCCGGTCTGGTGCTGCTCCGGCATCACCGGCGCACTGCCTTCGAGTCGACGATCTACGAGCCCGTCTTCTGCCTGATCGTCCAAGGGCGGAAGGAGGTCACGCTCGGCGGGAGCACCTTCGAGGCGGGCGCGGGACGCTGTCTCGTCGTCAGCCACGACCTGCCGGTGCTCTCGCGGGTGACGCGCGCGCCGTACCTGTCGCTGCTGCTCGACATCGACCTCGCGACGCTGAGGGGGCTCCACGACGAGCTGGCGGACGCGCGCCTCGACGCGGCGGACGCCCGCGCGATGGAGACGCACGACGCGGACGAGCCGCTGCTCGACGCGCTGGGCCGCTACCTCGCGCTCGCGGGGTCGGGCAGCGACGCGAAGGTGCTCGGCCCGCTGATCCTGAAGGAGATCCACTACCGCGTGCTGATGTCGCCCTCGGGCGCGATGCTGCGGCGGCTGCTCCGGCGCGACAGCTACGAGAGCGCGATCGGGCGCGCGATCTCCCACATCCGCCGCGACTTCCGGGCGCCGATCGCGGTCTCCGAGCTGGCCGAGAAGGTCGGGATGAGCCCGGCCTCGTTCCACAAGCACTTCAAGGAGATCACGACGACCACGCCGCTCCAGTACCAGAAGGAGCTGCGCCTGCTGCAGGCGCGACGGCTGCTCGCGGCCGGCAGCGCGTCGGTGTCCACCGTCGCGTTCGACGTCGGCTACGAGAGCGCGAGCCAGTTCAGCCGCGAGTACGCGCGCCGCTTCGGCGTCCCGCCCAGCAGGGACGCGGCGGAGCGGACGAGCGCGGCCCCGTAGGTCGTTCGCTCATCCCGGCGCGATCGCGCGGTAGAGCTCTTCGTAGGCGCGCACTCGGCGCGTCCACGAGAAGTCGTCGCGCATGCCGTTCTGCTGGAGGCGCGCCCACTGCTCGCGGCGGTTCCACGTCTCGAGCGCGTAGCCGAGCGCCCACGCGAGACCGCTCGCGTCGAAGTGCTCGAACGCGAAGCCGTTGCCCTCGCCGGTGCGCGCGTCCCAGGTGCGCACCGTGTCCGCGAGGCCGCCCGTCGCGTGCACGATGGGCACCGTGCCGTACGCGAGGCTGTACATCTGGTTGAGCCCGCACGGCTCGTAGCGCGAGGGCATGAGGAACATGTCCGCGCCCGCTTCGATCAGGTGCGCGAGCGGCTCGCTGAAGCCGCGGTGGAACGCGAGCTTGCGCGGGTGCTGGCGCGCGAGGCGCGCGAAGAGCTCTTCGTAGCGACCCTCGCCGCTGCCGAGCACGACGACCTGCACGTCGCGTCGCGCGAGCAACGTCGGGAGCACCGCGTCGCAGAGCTCGAAGCCCTTCTGCCAGACGAGCCGCGACACGATGCCGATCACCGGCACGCCGCGCACGTAGGGCAGCTTCATCGCGCTCATCAGCGCTTCCTTGTCGCGCTCCTTGTTCGCGAGATCGTCGCGCGAGAAGCGAAACGGGATGCGCATGTCGCGCTCGGGGCTCCACTCGCCGGGATCGATGCCGTTGAGGATCCCGAAGAGCACGTCGCGACGCGCGCGCAGGAACGGGTCGAGCCCGACGCCGTGCTCGACGGTCGTGATCTCGCGCGCGTAGGTCGGGCTGACCGTGGTGATCGCGTTCGCGTAGAGGATGCCGGTGAGCAGGTAGTTGAGGCGTCCGCCGCGCAGCTGATCCTGATGGAACGACGACGCGGCGTCGGCGAGCCCGGTGTCGGGCAGGATGCTCGCGGGGAACGCGCCCTGGTGGCCGATGTTGTGGATCGTCAGCACCGAGCGCGTGCGCTCGAAGAGGCGATCCCACGCGAACACGGTCTGGAGCATCAGCGGCAGCAGCGCGGTCTGCCAGTCGTTCGCGTGCACGACGTCGGGCGCCCACTGCTGGTACTGGCAGAGCTTCAGCGCGGCCCACGAGAGCAGCGCGAAGCGTCGATGCTCGTCGGGGTCCTCGGTGTAGATCGACGCGCGATCGTAGAGCGCGGGGCAGTCGACGAAGAGCACGGGCACGTCGCTGCCGGGCAGCTCGGACGCGAGCACCGAGAACGTGTAGCGATGCGCGCCGAGCGTGATCTCGCTCGGTGGGAGCACGCGCTCGAACGCGCGTCCGCTGGTGCGCACGCGCTGGTAGAACGGGGCGACGACGCGCACCTCGTGACCGAGCGCGCGGAGCGCGCGAGGGAGGGCGGCGGAGACGTCACCGAGACCACCGGTCTTCGCGAACGGCGCGACTTCGGACGAGACGAGCAGGATGCGCACGCGCGGCGAGAATATCACCACCCGCGGGCGCCCGACGACGCGTCAATATGCGTCGGGCTCCACGCTTCTGGGGCGGCGGGGCTCGGGCCGCACGGGCTCCTCGCGCTCCGGCTCCTCCGGCGGGGGCGCGACCGTGGGAGGCGCCGTGTCGATGCGGATTCGTCCCTCGTCGTCGGTGATGCCCATCCACGCGCCGATCGCCGCGAAGACGGCCGCGACGCCCAGGCCGATGCCGAGCCACACGCCATGATCCCACCCGAGCCAGCCCGGGTCGCCCAGCCCACCGCCGTGATCGGCCCATCCGCCGGGCTCGTCGACACCGTCGTCGGAAAGCACTCCCGCCACCGCGAGCGCGGTGCCCGCGCCGCCACCAGCGATGACGATCAACCATCCCGCGATGCGCGTCCCGGTGTTGTCGATGTGGTCGATCTCGACCCAGCGCTCGCCCGCGTCGAGGTGGACGGGAATGCCGGCGCGATGCGCGTTCCCGGTGCCTTCCGAGACGCCGAACTGATAGGTGCCGGCGGGGAGATCGAGATCGCACGGCGCAGCGCAGATCGGCTCCATCGTGTCGAGCCGCGGTCGATGGACCTGATCGCGAAGGGGCACCTCGGTCGAGGCGATCACGCGGTGGAGCGTGCGGCCCGCCGAGGGGCTCTGGACGTGGAGCCGCACCGAGGGCGGCGGAGCGAGCACGGGCACCGACTCGAGCGCCTGAGGCGTGACGACGGGCGGCGGCGGCGGCACGTCGGGCCCTGCGCTCTCCACGTCGGCGCCCGCGAACTCGCGGGTCTCGCCGGTGGGCAGCAGCAAGATCACCCGCTGGGCGCCGCGCTCGACGAGCGTGCCGCGGAACATCGTTCCGTCGCGGAGGATCACGACGTCCGGCGGGGTCTGCGCGCGGCACGGAGATGCCGCGAGCGCGAGCAGGAAGAGGACAAGAGCGCCGGCGCGCGTTGGGATCGCAGTGGTCATGGCGGCGCGCTCTATGCGCGGGCCGCGCGCGCCGCGCAACGCCCACATCAAGCGTAGTGCACGCGCACCGTCTCGATGATCGTCTTGAGCGCGCTCTTCACGGTGTCGGTGTCTCGGGCGCGCACGATCGCGTAGCCGTCGCCCTCGTACGAGTCGCTCTTCGGCGCGCCGATCGTCGGCAGCTTCGCCTCCTCGACGTACTGGCGCACCTTCGCGTTCGCCTCGTCGACGCCCTCGAGCCGCGCGACGCGGCCGCGGCCCATGCCGCGCAAGAACGCGCAGCCGACCGACCAGCGTCGCTCGTACGGCCCGTCGAACCCGCCGTCGACCACCGCGCGCGCCCACGCGAGGTAGGGATCGAAGTCGTGCGCGAGGCCGGTCATGCGCGTGATGTTCGCGCCCGGCGGGCGCTGCGCGATCTCGCCGATCGCGATCGATCCGTCGGCGCGGCGGAACCACTCCATGTGGGTGAAGCCGTCGTCGAGACCGAGCGCGCGGATCGCGGCGACGCCGACCTCCCGCGCGTCGTCGTGCTCGCGCGTCAGCTCGCGCGGCAGGACGCAGCACCACTGCATCCACGGGTTCTCGAGCACCTCGAGCGGCGTCGGGAAGTACTCGGAGACCGAGTGGAAGCGCACCTGTCCGCCGGTCGTGATCGTCTCGAAGCTGTGCTCGCGGCCGCGCAGGAACTCCTCGGCGAGCATCGGCTTCTGCGCGCTGACGCGCATGCCGTCGATCGCGCCGCGCAGCTGGTCGATCGCGCTCACGCGGAACGTCGCCTTGGCGCCCATGCCGGCGGGCGGCTTGAGCACCATCGGGAAGCCGACCTCGCGCGCGAAGTCCTCCGCGTCACGCATGCTCGCGAGCAGCCGATGGCGCGCGCACGGCAGGCCCGCGGCGCGCAGCGCGTCCTTCATGCGCGCCTTGTCGCGGAAGAGATCGGCGGTGCGCACGTCGGTGCCCGGCACGCCGAAGTGCGCGCGCACCGCGGCGAGCTGCACCTGCACGGCCTCGAGGATGCCGAGCACGCGATGAGGCGGGCCGTGCCGCGACGCGAGCAGCTGCGTCGCCTCGATCAGGTCGCGCGCGGAGAGCGCGTCGCTCACTCGCACCACGTCGTCGAAGACGCGCGCGTCGTCGCCCTTGGGCGGCTCCTGCATGATCGCGAGGACGCGCACGTCGCCGGCCCCGACAGAGCGGAGCCGAGGCAGCGCGCGCGCGAAGCGCATCGTGGTCTCGAGCGGGAACGGCGCGACGAAGATCAGGTTGCGCGGCATCTGCGTGCAGCATCGACGGTCGGCGCGGAGGACGTCAATCGCGCGTGGCGTCGTGTTAACGTCGGACCGCGATGCGCGTCGTCTTCCTCTCGCCGTCCTATCCCCCCGAGATGCAGCAGTACACGCGAGGCCTCGCCGAGGTCGGCGCGCAGGTCTTCGGGGTCGGCGACACACCGCGCGAGGCGCTGCCCCGCGACGTGCGACCGCACCTGCACGACTACCTGCAGGTGCCGCGCATCATGGACGAGGACGACGTGATCGAGCGCGTCTCGGCGTGGCTGCGCGGGCGCGAGATCGATCGGGTGCTGGCGAACTGGGAGCCGCTCGTCGTGCTCGCCGCGCGGATGCGCGAGCGCTGGGGCGTGCCCGGGATGAGCGTGGACACGGTGCGCGCGTTCCGCGACAAGCAGCTGATGAAGGAGCGCGTCGCGGCCGCGGGGCTGCGGGTGCCGCGTGCGTTCCGCATCCGCACGGCCTCCGAGGCGCGCGAGGCCGCCGAGCGCATCGGGTTCCCCGTCGTGATCAAGCCGATCTCGGGCGCGGGGAGCGCGGACACCTATCGCGTCGCGTCGAGCGCGGAGCTCGAGAGCGCGCTCGCGAAGATGGACCACGTCGTCGAGGCGAGCGTCGAGGAGTACGTCGAGGGCGAGGAGCACACGTACGACACGGTCTGCATCGGCGGCGCGCCGGTCTACGAGAACGTCGCGCGCTACCTGCCGAAGCCGCTCGAGGCGCGCACCCACGAGTGGATCAGCCCGGTGATCGTCACGGTGCGCGACCTCGGCCAGCGCAAGCTGCAGCCCGGCGTCGCGCTCGGTCGCGACGTGCTGCGCGCGCTCGGGATGGGCGACGGGTTCACGCACATGGAGTGGTTCCTCACGCCGAAGGGCGAGGCGGTGTTCGGCGAGATCGGGTGTCGTCCGGGCGGCGCGCACCTCGTCGATCAGATGAACTACACGTCCGACGTCGACCTCTTCCGCGAGTGGGCGCGCGCGGTGTGCTGGCACGCGTTCGAGGGGCGCACGGAGCGCAAGTTCAACGTCGCGATCGTGTTCAAGCGCGCGAAGGGGCAGGGACGCATCACGCGCATCGAGGGGCTCGAGGCGTGGAAGCGCGCGTGCGCGCCCTACGTCGTCGAGGACGCGCTGCTCCGCCCGGGCACGCCGCGCCGCAACTGGAAGCAGACGCTGCTCTCCGACGGGCACGTGGTCGTGCGCCATCCCGACTGGGACGAGACGGTGCGCATGGCGACGCTCGCCGCGACCGACATCACGATGTACGCGGAGTAGATGCAGCGCGACGGAGCGTCGATCGCCCACGTCCTCCGCTCGGTCACGGGCGCGGACGGACGCTTCGAGATCGAGCAGAAGCTCGGCGCGGGCGCGTACGCCTCGGTGTTCCGCGCGTTCGATCGCGCGCAGCGCACGCGCGTCGCGCTGAAGGTTCCGCACGAGCTCGACGCGCACGCGCTGCTCGCGCTGAAGGACGAGTTCCGCACGCTCGCGTCGGTGAGCCATCCGAACGTCGTCGCGTTCCACGAGCTCTTCGTGCGCGACGGAGCCTGCTTCTTCACGATGCAGCTGGTGCGCGGCGTGGACGTGCTCACGCACGTGGAGCGCCACGGCAGAGAGAGCGCGCGAGAGGTGCTCGCCGGGCTCACCGCGGGGCTCGCCGCGCTCCACGAGAGCGGGATCGTGCATCGCGACCTGAAGCCGTCGAACGCGTGGGTGGACGCGCGCGGCACGCCGGTGCTGCTCGACTTCGGGCTCGCGCTGGCGGACGCGTCGCTCGCGGCCCGCGCGGCGCCGGCGGGCACACCCGCGTACGTCGCGCCCGAGCTGATGCGCGGGCGCGCGCCGAGCCCGAAGAGCGATCTCTACGCGCTCGGCGTGCTCGGCTTCGAGATGCTCACCGGGCGCCGTCCGTTCGAGGGCCACGCGACGGCGATCCTCGCGAGCAAGCTGATGCAGCGCGCGCCGGGGGTGCGCGAGGTGGCGCCGCACGTGGACGCGGAGCTCGCGAGCGCGATCGACGCGCTGCTCGATCCCGATCCCGAGACACGGCCCGACGCGCGCGAGCTGACCGCACGGCTCGCGCAGCGCGTGGCGCAACCCTCGCTCGCGGTCGCGCGCACCTTCGTCGGGCGCGCCGGGCTCGCGAGCGAGCTCGCCGCGGCGCTCGCGCGGGCCGATCGTGGCACGCCCGTCGTGCGCTTCCTCCGAGGCCCCGCGGGGATCGGCAAGAGCACGCTGCTCGATCGCGTGCTCGCGCGCGTCGACGCCGCGACCACGCTGGTGCTTCGCGGGCGCTGCTCGGAGCACGAGACGGTGCCGTACGCGACGCTCGACGCGGTGCTCGACGCGCTGGCGCGGCGCCTCGCGAGCGACGATGCGCTGCGCGACGAGCTGCACGATCTCGGGGACGTGATCGCGCTCGTCGAGGCGTTCCCGGTGTTCCGCTCGGTGCTCGACGCGGCCGACGCGCCCGCGTCGCGGCAGGCGCCGCTCGATCCCAGCGAGCGCCGTCGTCGCATCGGCGCGGCGCTCGCGTCGCTGCTGCGGCAGATCGCGGCGCGGCGCACCGTCGTGATCGCGATCGACGACCTGCAGTGGGCCGACGAGGACGGTGCGCGTCTCCTCCACGACGCGCTCACCGCGCTCGGGGCGGCGCGCGTGTGCGTGATCGCGGCGCACCGCGACGAAGCGCGCGGTCCCGCGCTGGCGCACCTCGCGTCGCTCGACGTCGCGACGATCGACGTGCCTCCGCTCGACGCGATCGAGGCCGCGGCGCTCGCGGACGCGCTCGGGATCGATCCGTCGCGTCACGCGCGCGAGGTCGCGCGCAGCGGTGGATCGCCGTTCCTGCTCGAGGCGCTCGCGCTCGCCGGTGGCGACGACGACGCGACCGATCCCGATCAGCTCGCGCGGGCCGCGCTCCGCCGCCGCATCGCGACGCTCGATCCCGGCGCGCGCGCGATGGTCGAGACGCTGTGCATCGCGGGGCATCCGCTCTCGCCGGAGCTCGTCGCGGCCGCGGCGGGAACGCGCGCCGACGTCGGGGTGCTGCGCGCGCTCACGACGTCGCGCCTCGCGCGCTCGCGTCCCGGTGCCGACGGCGCGAGCGAGATCGAGCCGTACCACGATCGCGTGCGCGAGATCGTCGCGGACGAGCTCGAGGCGTCACGGCGACGCGAGGTGCACCGCGCGCTCGCGCGCGTCCTCGAGGCACGCCCCGGGATCGATCCGGTGTGGATCTGCCGGCACCTCGAGGGCGCCGGGGAGCTCGAGCGCGCCGCGTCGTTCGCCGAGTCGGGCGCGCATCGCGCCGCACAGGCGCTCGCGTTCGCGCGCGCGGCGGAGCTCTATCGGTTCGCGATCGCGCACCGCGCCGAGGACGACGATCACACGCGCACGCTGCGGGTCGCGCTCGGGGACGCGCTCGCGCACGCGGGGCGAGGGCGCGACGCCGCGAGCGCGTACCTCGACGCGGAGCGGGGCGAGCGCGATCCCGATCGCCGCCTCGATCTTCGCCGGCGCGCGGCCGAGCAGCTGCTGCGCTCGGGGTTCTTCGCCGAGGGCACGGCGCTGCTCGACGAGGTGCTCGCGCTGTCGGGCGTCGTCGTCCGCCGCTCTCCGATGCACGCGATCGCGACGCTGATCGCGAACCGCGTGCGCATCCTCCGCCACGGGCTCGCGCCGAGCGCCGAGCGCACGCCCGATCCCGCCGAGCTGCGACGCATCGATGCGTGCATGTCGGGCGCCGTCGGGCTCTCGGTCGTCGACTCGATCCGCTCCGCGGACCTGATGAGCGAGGCGCTGCACCGCACGCTCGCGATCGGCGATCGGAGGAGGCTCGCCGCGACGCTCTCGTGGCACGTCGCGTTCCTCGCGAACGAAGCAGGGCCTGCCGAGGCGCACACGCGCGCGGTGCTCGCGCACGCGCGCGCCCTCACCGAGGCACACGGCGACGCGTACGCGCGCGGATGCTTCGAGGCGGCCTCGGCGCTCACCGAGTTCCACCTCGGCCACAACGCGCGCGCCCGCGCGCACTGCGAGCGCGCCGAGGCGATCTTCGCGCGCGAGACGATCGGCACGGCGAAGGAGATCGCCACCGCGCAGACGTTCGCGAACGCGACGCTCGCGATCGAAGGACGGCTCGACGCGCTGGCGCACCGGCTCGCCGAGCACGAGCGCGTCGCCGAGCAGCGCGGAGAGCGCTACGCGCTGACGAACCACCGCCAGGGCTTGATGATCCTGCGCTGGCTCGCGGCCGACGATCCGCGGCGCGCGCACGCCGATCTCGACGCGGCGATGGACGGCTTCGGAGCGCGCGGGTTCGTGGTGCAGAGCTGGTTCGATCTGTGGGGACGCGTCGCGGTCGCGCTCTACGAAGGACGCGCGCGCGATGCGCGGGCGCTCTACGCGCGCACCCGCGGCCGGCTCGTGCGCTCGCTCCTCGCGCGCACGCAGTGGACGCGTGCGCACATGCTGGTGATGGACGCGACGACCTCGATCGCGATCGGCTCGCCCCCGCGCCTCGCGTGGGCGCGCCTCGTCATCGCACAGCTGGCGCGCGAGTCGCGGCCCTGGACCGGTGCGCTCGCGTCGATGCTCTCGGCGTGCGTGGCGGCGAAGCAGGATCACGAGCGCGCGCTCGCGCGGCTGGGCGACACGATCGACGCGCTCGATCGCGCCGAGCTCGGCCTGTGGTCCGCGGCCGCGCGGATCGCGCTCGCGCCGCACGACGCGCGACATCGCGCGGCGGCACGCGAGTGGGCCGAGCGGGAGCGCGTCCGCGCGCCCGCGCGCCTCGCGTCGATGTTGCTCCCCGGCGTTCGGATCTCCTGAACGACCCGGCGCGGATCGTTCGAGAACTCCGACTACTCCTGGATCCAGGTGATCTGCGCCCCGGGCACGATGCGATAGCCGTCGTCGTGCCGCTCGATCACGCCGCGCAGCCCCATGTTGCGCAGCCTGCGGATCGTCGCGTACACGCGGTTCGCGCCGGCGTCGGGCTGGATCGACTCGCCCGGCCAGCCGATCTCGAGGAGCTCCCACGTCGACGTGGTGCGCCCGGGGTCCTCCGCGTGACGCTGCAGCAGGAGCGCGAGCACGTTGCGCAGCGCGGGGCCGAGCTTCACGCGCTCGCCGCGCGCGGTGTCGATCCACGCGCCGGCGGGGCCGAGCGCGACGCTCTCCTCCGTGGCCTCGCCCCACTCGTCGAGCCGGAGCGCGGGATCGAGACCGAGCGCGACGTCGCCGAGCACGCGCGACAGGCCCTCGGGGTCGGGCTCGACGCCGATCGCGGCGCGCAGCGCGGCCCAGCGACGCTGGCCCTCGTCGTAGCCGGCGCGCCGATCCGCGCTCTCGCTCGCCCAGCGCTCCATCTCGCGCAGCGCCGCGGCGATCGGCGCGTCCTCGTCGCGCGGCTCACCGCGCAGCGCACGAGCGAGCGGGTCGGGGAGCTCGGCGAGCGCGAGCAACGCCTTCCACAGCTGCCAGCAGGCGATCAGATCGCCCGATGCGCTCGCCGCGCCGCCGGCGCCGACCTCGGGCGCCTGGAACACCGCGTGCGCCACCGCGATCGCGCCGCGCTCGTCGTCGACCGCGACGCGATGCCCGAGCCCGATCAGCGCGAGCTCCCCGCGCGCCGACACCAAGAGGCTCGCGAGCGAGAGCCGTCCCGCGAAGCGACCGCACGACGCGGCCGCGCGCAGCGCGTCGACGGTCGCGATCACCAGCGCGTCGAGCTGCGCGTGCTCGAGCGTCCGCCGCTGCGCGATGCAGCGCGCGACGAGCTCGATCCCGTCGATGCGCGCATCGCTCGCGAGCTCCACGAAGAGATCGCCCTGGTGCGTGACGGGTGGGATCGACGGGTGCAGCACCTCGCGATGAGCGCGCGCGAGCTCGGCGAGCGCGCCGCCGGCGCCGGTGATCACGACGCACGCCGCGCCGTCCTCGAGCCTGCGCGTGGCGAAGCGCGCGAACGCGCCGTCGCTGCGGATCGTGTCGGGCTCGAGGTAGCGCCCGAGCCACGCCCCCGTGGTCCCCTCCACGCGATCGACGATACCTGCACGCGCGGGCGCGCGGAACCCTCAGCGACGCGCGTGCTCGCGCTGGGGCGGGCGTTCCCGACCGCCGACGCGACGCACCTGGAACCCGCGCGCCTCGAGCATCGAGAGCACGCTCTGCTCGCCGAGCAGATGCGCGAGCCCGACCGCGACGAACGCGCGACCTTCCTCGATCTGCGGGATCAGGTTTTCCATCCACGCGCGATTCCGCGCGAGGAGCAGGATCTCGCGCGTCTCGGCGTCCATCTCCTCGTCGAGCAGCGCGCGCGTGCGCGCGTCGTCGAGCGAGAGGTACGCCTCGCGGAGCCGCGCCTGCTCGGCGCGCGCGTCGTCCGCTCGCTCGAGCACTTCGCGCAAGCCGTCGAGCGCGCTGCCGTGGCTGACGCGCTCGAGCGCGTCGAGCGCCTGCTCCGGCGTCTCGAGCGGGATCACCGGGCGACCCATCGCGACGGCCCACTCGAAGATCGACTGATCGAGCCGCGCCGTCGATGCCGCGCCGCGCACCGGCGTGCGTCCTTCTTCGAGCGCCTCGACCTCGGCCATGCGCACCTGCGAGAGGTAGAGCGAGAGCAGCCCCGGCGGCATGCGGCGCAGCACGTCGGGCGCGACACGCGCGCCGAGCTCGTCGACGAGGAGCTGCCACGTCGCGGGAGGGAGCGCGCGATCGAGCCACTCGCGGCGCGACACCCGGCGCGGCGCCGCGCTCGACGTCGGGGCGGCCGCGCCTTCTCCGGCGAACATGCGATCGAGCTCGCGGGGATCGATCTCCATCACGACGACGCGTGACTGCTGGAGGAACTCGTCGAGCGGCGGCGGCAGCGCGCGGCGGCGTGTGACCCCGAGGTGCATCGTGCCGAGCACGTACGAGGGAGCGAGCGAGCCTCCACCGCTGATCTCCCAGAGCCACGCACGCGGCGTCGCATCGGCGACGGGATCGGGATCGGGCGCGCGGTGCTGACGCGTGACGTCGCCGCCGACGCCAACGCGCAGCGGCGCGCCACCTCC
This sequence comes from Sandaracinus amylolyticus, assembly GCF_000737325.1. Taxonomy (NCBI): domain Bacteria; kingdom Pseudomonadati; phylum Myxococcota; order Polyangiales; family Sandaracinaceae; genus Sandaracinus; species Sandaracinus amylolyticus. The sequence goes on along the minus strand of NZ_CP011125.1, from coordinate 839,759 downwards.
GCCGCCGCAGGCGACGAGGAAGAGCGAGCACGAGAGCACGAGCAGCAGGCGCATCGTGATCGACATGCGCTCAGTCCTCGCGGGGTGGCTCGACCGGCGGGCGCGCGCCGCCCCGCTGCTGCGAGTCGAGCACGAACGGATAGTTGATGCCGACCACGCCGCCGCCATCGGGCGCGGGGAACACCCACGTACGCACCGCGCCCGTGATGCACTCGCCGAGCTCGGCATCACCGATGTCATCTTCCCCGACCGCCGCGCTCTGGACCGCTCCGTCGGGGGCGATGATGAACGACACCACCACGCGCCCTCGCGCGTCCGGCCGACGCGCGAGCGTACGCTCGTAGCAGGCGCGCACCTCACCGATGTGCGCGCGGATGACGCGACGGATCGTCTCGCGGGGCAGCGATCCGAGCGGCTCGGTGGGAGGCCCGTTCTCGCGGGAAACGCGCGCTCCGAGGCCGCTCGAGCGCGCGGGCTCGGCGGCGTCCGAGCCCGTCACCGCGCCGAGCGGTGGCTCGCGCGGCGGTGTGATCCAACCGACGCGCACCTCGATGGTGCGCGCGGCGCCGGGCGTGAACCGGACGCGCGAGAGCGCACGCGACACGCAGGCGCGCCACCGTGTGATCGGCTCGCTCGCCGCGGCGTCGAGCACCTGCGCGGCGGTGCGACCGCGCGCGTCGATCGCGAGCCCGACGCGCGCCTCGGTCGACGCGCCGATCGCCTGCGCCGATCGTGTGCACGCGTCGAGGCCGTCCTGCTGCACCTCGAGCACGCGGGCCGCATCCGCCGCGCTCGGCGCGCTCGACGTCACGACCTGCACGCGATGTCCTTCGAGCTGCGCGCGGGCGACGAGCGGCGACGCGAGCACCGTGACCGACCCGACGACGAGAGAGAAGAGCGACGCACGCATGCGCGGCGATCCTACACGCGATGCGCGCCCTTGTTTCGAGTGTGTTGCGCGCGATCTCGAAGCTTCCACGTCGTGCGCTCGTCCTCTACGCTCGTGTCGTGAGCCTGTCGCCGTCCGAGCCTCCCCTGCTGTCGCGCGTCGCCGACGCGGTCCACTGGATGAATCGCTACGTCGAGCGCGCCGAGAACGTCGCGCGCTTCGTCGACGTGAACCTCCACCTGACGCTCGACGCGCCGACCGATCACGGCGCGAGCCCGTGGGCCTCGCTCGTCGCGACGACCGGCGATCACGCGCTCTTCAAGGAGAAGTACGGCGCACCGACGCGCGAGAACGTGATGGAGTTCCTCACGTTCGACCGCAGCTATCCGAACTCGATCGCGTCGTGTCTGCGCGCCGCGCGCGAGAACGCGCGGTCGGTGCGCGAGGTGATCTCGAGCGAGATGTGGAAGCAGCTCAACGAGATGTACCTCTCGGTGAAAGAGGCCTCGCGCGATCCGGTCGCCGCGTTCGCGTCGCCCGGCGAGCTCTACGACCGCATCAAGCACGATTGCCACGCGTTCGTCGGCGTCACGTACCTCACGATGACGCACAACGAGGCGTGGCACTTCGGGCGCCTCGGCCGCCTGCTCGAGCGCGCCGACAAGACCTCGCGCATCGTCGACGTGAAGGCGTTCCTGCTGCTCTCGCAGCGGAGCGCGCTCGCGGGCGCGATCGACGAGATCCAGTGGGCCGCGCTGCTGAAGAGCGCGAGCGCGCTCGAGATGTACCGCAAGCGCCACGGGCGCATCGTCCCCGAGCGCGTCGTCGAGTTCCTGCTCTTCGAGAACAAGTTCCCGCGCTCGGTGCGCTACTGCGTGACGAAGGCCGAGCGCTCGCTCCACGCGATCACCGGCAACTCGCTCGAGGGTCGCACGCTGCCTCCGGAAGCGCTCGTCGCGACGTTGCGCACCGAGCTCGAGCAGGGCGACGCGAGCAAGGTGCTCGGTGACGGCGGCGCGGAGCTGCACGCGTGGATCGACGCGCTGCAGACGAAGCTGAACGGTGTGGGCCAGGCGATCTACGAGGAGTTCCTCGCGCCGCGGCCGGTGAGCACGCGCGCGGAGTCGCAGCTGCCGCCGGCGCGTGTCCAGACGCAGACGCAGTCGGTGGCGATGCCGATGGCGCAGTCGCAGTCGCAGCGACAGTCGCAGGGTTGATCGCGATGCAGCACGCGTTCGTCGGGCGCACCGGCATCAAGGTCTCGCGCCTCGCGCTCGGGACGATGACGTTCGGCGGCGAGGCCGATCGCGAGACGTCGGCCGCGATCTATCGGCGCGCGCGCGACGCGGGGATCGACCTCTTCGACACGGCGGACATCTACCAGAAGGGCGTCAGCGAGGAGATCCTCGGCGCGCTGATCCGCGGCGAGCGCGATCGCATCGTGCTCGCGAGCAAGGCGTACTTCCCGAGCGGTGCGCGTGGGCCGAACGATCGCGGCAGCTCGCGGCTGCACCTCGTGCGCAGCGTCGAGGGATCGCTGCGGCGGCTCGGCACCGATCGCATCGAGCTCTACTACCTGCATCGCTTCGACGAGCGCACCGACCTCGAGGAGTCGCTGCGCGGGCTCGAGCAGCTCGTGCAGAGCGGGAAGATCCTCTACCCCGCGGTGAGCAACTTCGCGGCGTGGCAGGTGAGCAAGGCGCTCGGCATCCAGCGGATGCGCGGATGGGCGCCGCTCGCGGCGATCCAGCCGATGTACAGCCTCGTGAAGCGCCAGGCCGAGGTCGAGCTGCTGCCGATGGCACAGGACGAAGGGCTCGCCGTGTTCCCGTACTCGCCGCTCGGAGGCGGGCTGCTCTCGGGGAAGTACGGCGTGCACGATCGACCGTCGGCGGGGCGCCTCGTCGACTGGGAGGTCTACCGCGTGCGTTACGGCGATCCGAGCGTGTACGAGACGGCGGATCGCTTCGTCGCGCTCGCGCGTGATCACGGCTGGCATCCGGCGGCGCTCGCGGTGGCGTGGGTCGCGTCGCACCCCGCGGTCACGGCGCCGCTGCTCGGCGCGCGCAGCGTCGCGCAGCTCGACGCGGTGCTCGGCGCGGTGGACATCGGGATGACGTGCGAGCTGCGCGAGTCGATCTCGCTGCTCTCGACGGCGCCGCCGCCCGCGACCGATCGCACCGAGGAAGGGCTCGTCGCGATCGGCGGTGATCGCTGAGCTTTTCGCGAGGAATCGTTGCTGTAGCAACCGTCTCACGATCTTGTGTTACGGTCGCGCGCATGCGTATCCGCGCCCTGATCGCTCTTCTCCTCGCCTTCGCGTTCGTGTTGCTGCCCCACGCGCCCTCGGGCGCGCAGGACACGCAGACACGCACGATCACCTTCGCGACGCTCGCGCCGCCCGGCTCGCTCATCATGCGCGGGCTCGACGCGTGGAACCGCGAGATCCGGCGACGCACCGAAGGATCGCTGCAGCTGCGCTTCTACTCGGGCGGCGTGCAGGGCGACGAGCCGGAGGTGATCCGCAAGATTCGATCGGGGCGCCTCGACGCGGGTGGTGTGACGTCGACCGGCCTCGCGCAGATCCATCGGCCCGCGCTGGTTTTCCAGCTGCCGGGCACGTTCCTTCGCTACGAGCAGGTCGAGGCCGCGCGCGCGGCGCTCGCGCCGGAGATCGAGCAGGGGATGATCGGCCAGGGCTTCCGCATGCTCGGCTGGGCGGACGTGGGCTCGGCGCACCTCTTCTCGAACCGCGAGATCCACACGCCGACCGATCTGTCGGCGAGCCGGTTCTGGGTGCGCTCGGACGACGTGATCCTGCCGGTGCTCTTCGACTTCGTGCGGAGCAACCCGGTGTCGCTCTCGGTGCCCGAGGTGCTCGGTGGGCTGCAGACGGGACGCATCGACACGTTCCTCGCGCCGCCGGCGGTGGCGGTCGCGCTGCAGTGGAGCGCGCACGCGACGCACATGGGCGACACGGCGGTCGCGATCCTCGTGGGCGGCAGCGTGATCTCGGAGCGCACGTTCCAGTCGCTCACGCCCGCGCAGCAGCAGGTGCTCACGGAGACGGGCGCGCAGTTCCACGGGCTCGCGCGGCGGAACGCGTCGCGCGCGGAGCAGGAGTCGATCGACGCGATGGTGCGGCGCGGGATGCAGATCACGCGCGCGACGCCGGCGGACGTGACGGCGTGGCGCGCGGTCGGTCGTCAGGTGCGCGATCGCGTCGCGTCGCGCATCGCGGACCCCGCGCTGGTCGCGCGGGCGGCGGCGTTCGGCGAGCAGTGATCGCGGGGTGGTGGCCACGTCTGCGATTGAGGGGGTGGCGGGCGTGGTCTGAGCTCGGTCTGAGCTCAACCACGGTCGGTTTTGCAGCCGGGTGGGCGCTGCGGAATCATTGAGGAAAACCTCAACCACGGTCGGTTTCTGTCCGCGATCGAGGGGCCGCGATTGCAGGCGGCCCACCCGCTCGCTGCTGGCCAGACGAGCCGCGCCCGCGGTCGATCTCGAGCCGCACTGGGCGCGGAGATTTCGCTCGCCGTCGCATGCGATGACGCCCGCCAGGCGGCCGCCTGGCGGCCGCCATCCGACGCTCGTCGGCCTCGCGAACCTCAACCACGGTCGGTTTCGCGGCTCCCGGATGCCGCGAAACCATTGCGAAAAACCTCAACCACGGTCGGCCAGCGCATGCCCCACGCCAGGCGCCCGGCGACCCCTCACCGCGCGCGCTGCCCGCACACCGCCGGGACCACCACGAAGCTCGCCCCCTGATGCGCGAGCACCGACGCCCGCGCCCCCGAGCCCACGAACGCCCGCGGCTGCGCGCTCTCGGTCGCCACCACGATCGCCCCCGGCGCGACCGCGCTCCCATCGAGGTCCGCGATGCGCACCGCCCGCGTGTCACCCTCACCGCTCGCGCCCGAGCGCCACGTCGCCACGAACCCGCCGAGCGACGACGCGTCGACTTCCTCGCCCTCGATCTCCGCGTTCTCGCGCACCAGCCCCGCGCTCACGTGCGTGATCGCGATCTGATCCGGCGCCGCCGACGCGAACCGCTGCACCCCGCCCTCGGTGATCGCGCCGCTCGCCGGATCCAGCGTCGCGAGCGCGACCGCGACCCCGTTCGTCTCCTCCCACGCGAGCGCGAGCTCCACGGTCCCGTCCTCGCGCGTCCGCCCGATCGCGACCGCGACGTCCCCTGCGACCGTCGCGCCCGCGAACCCCGTGATCGCCTCCGGCACGACCAGCTCCGGCGTCACGCGCGCGCGATCGTCGAGCTGCGTCGCCCGCGGATCGAACTCCGACACGCACGGCCGCAGCTGACAGCGCCCCATCGGATCGTCGGCGCGCATCCGCCTGCAACGGGCGCCGCCCGAGCAATCGCCGTCGTCGGTGCACGTCTGATCTTCCGGCGACGGACACACCGGCGCGGGATCGCTCATCGCGGGCACGACGTGCAGCGCGACTCCGCCGCTCGCGAGCGGATACGTCATCACGTACCCCGCGCGCGCGCCGCTCGTCCACGCGCTCACCGACGCGCGCGTCGCGCCGGCGCCGCTCGACACGCCGAGCCTCACCGGCTCGCCCGACCCCGACGCGTTCACCCACCCGACCTGCGCGCCGCCCGCGCTGCCCTCCTCGAGCCACACCCCGACGAGCTCCACGTCGAGCGATCCATCGGCGCCCGCCGGACGTCGCGACGGATCGCTGCTGCACGTGCCCAGCCCGCGACACAGCGGCCCCGCGAGGTACACGACGAGGCCCTGCGCGCGCAGCCGTCCCGCGTCGCGATCCGCAGGAAGCGCCGCGATCGACGGTCCGCTCGCGCCGAGCGGCGCGCCCTCCGCGCGACCGGTCGCAGGCCCCGGGCAGCGCTCCGCCGCGCTCACGTCGATGCCGAGCCAGCTCGTCGATCGCGTCGCCGCTGCATCTCCGCGCTGCACCACGCGACGCACCGGATACCGCGACTCCGGCGCGCGCCCCGGCGACTCGACGAAGTACCCGAGGCGCAGCGCGCCCGTCGCGCACCCGCTGTCGGTGATCGCCGCGGCGATCCACTCGCCGTCGCCGGTGCTCGCGATCGCCGCGTCCGCGATCCCACACGCGCTGGCCGCGGGCGACACGCGCGTGCAGAGGCGCCCGCTCTCGATGCAGGTCTCGCCGGTCGTGCACGGCGTGTCCCGCTCGGGCGCGCGACACCCGAACGAGTCGGACGCCGGGCTCATCGGCTCACAGCTCTCGTGCCCGTTGCAGAACACGCCGTCGTCGCACTCGGCGTCGTGCGTGCACTCGCCCGGCTCGGTCCCGCCCGTGAGCGGCTCGTCGCAGAGTCGATCTCCCGCCCGCGACGTCACGCACTCCTGTCCCGTGGGACACGCATCGCCCTCACCGCACCGCTGCAGCGGCTGCGCGCTCTGCACGTCGTTCGCGCACCCGTCGACCACGTCCGCGTTCGACGTCTCGTACGGCGGCGCGGTCGTCGCGAGCACGAGCGGCTCGCCCGCGGTGATCGGCGACGCATCGTCGATCACCTCGACGCCCGCGCCCCCCGACGTCTGGTACGCCGCGATCAGACCGCCCTCGACGCTCGCGCTCGAGACCCAACGCGGCGCCGACGGCGCATCGAGCACCGCGACCGGCGCTGCCGCGTCGATGCTCGCGTCGTCGATCCATCCGTTGCAGTCGTCGTCGATGCCGTTGCAGATCTCGCTCGCGCCCGCGTACGCGCTCGCGGCGGTGTCGTCGCAGTCGTCGCCCCCACAGCGCAGCGGCCCGTGCTGATCGCCGTCCTGATCGAGCGGTCCGAAGCGGCACTCGTCGGTCTGCAGATCGCACTGCCAGCGCTCGCAGTCGTCGTCGCCGATGCGATCACGCTCGTTCAGCACCTCGCACTCGTCGCAGTCCGGCCAGTCGAAGCGATCGAGCCCGGTGAGCGAGCAGCCTGGAACGACGACGCAGAGCGCGAGGACGAGCGGGACGGTTCGGCGCATCTCGACGCGACGGTACACCAAGCGCGACGCGCGTGCGCGCTCGCGGCCTGGCTGTTGACGCGACGACGCGCACGCGAGAGAACCACGTCGTGCGACTCCTGCCCCGGCTCGCTCTCGCGCTCGTCCTCGTCCCGATGCTCGCGCTTCCATCGCGAGGCCGCGCCCAGGACGCAGCCGCTCCGAGCGACGCCGCGCCCGAGGAGCCGCCGCCCTCGCCCGAGCTCGCCGAAGCGATGGAGCGGTACGAAGGCGCGGAGCGCCTCTTCGAGCAGGGCGACTACCGCGGCGCGCTCGCCGAGTTCCAGCGCATCTACGAGCTGCTCGAAGGACATCCGAACCAGTTCTTCGTCCTCTACAACCTCGGTCGCGCGTACGAAGAGCTGCACCGCTACGATCTCGCGATCGACATGTACCGCCGCTACCTCGACGAGGGCGGCGACGGCGCCGAGGATCGCGCCGAGGTCGAAGCGAGCCTGCGCGCGCTCGAGCGCTTGCTCGGCACCGTCGCGATCACGATCGCGGAGGGCGGCCCCGATACCGCCGAGGTGTGGCTCGGCGAGTGGCAGGTCGGCGTCGCGCCCGGCGAGGTCCACATCCCCGGCGGCCAGCACACGATCGAGGTGCGCGCGCAGGGCTACGAAGTGCTGCGCCGCGAGATCCAGGTCGCGTCGCGACAGCGCATCGAGCTCGAGCTGGAGCTCGCGCGCCTCTCCGACTTCCGCGGCGTCACGCCCGCGCTCTTCGTCACGAGCACCGCGCTCGCGGTCGCGTCGCTGGGCATCGCGATCGGGCTCGGCGTGAACGCGATGACGCTCAGCCAGGACGCCGAAGCGTGCCGCGACACCGCGGGATGCGGCCTCGATCCCAGCGCGCGCCGCGCCGAGATCCGCGACTTCGCGCTCGCCGCCGACGTGATGTACGGCGTCGCGGGCCTCTTCGCGGTCACCTCGATCGTGCTGATCTTCGTGACCGACTGGGGCGCGATGCCCGAGCCCGAGCTGATGGAGGCGCAGCCCACCGCGCTCCGCGTGCTGCCCGCGATCGGTCCGCAGCACGCGGGCCTCGTGCTCGACGGGCGCTTCTGATCCGATGGCGTTCCGCGACGACACCGACGCGCTCCGCGCGCGCATCGAGATCCTCGAGCGCGAGCTCGACGCGCAGCGCGACGTCGCGGAGGAGCGCGATCGCCTGAAGGCGCGCGTGAGCGAGCTCGAGGAGCAGCTCGGCATCGCGGAGGAGCGCAAGCGCAAGGAGCTCGAGGTCAAGGCCGCCGAGGCGCGCGAGTCGCAGCGGCGTCGCGTCGAGATGCTGCGCCACGACCGGAAGGCGCCCTCGCAGATCCCGAAGTACCTCGTGATCGCGCTCGGCGTCGGCGGCGCGATCTTCGCGTTCGTGCGCCTGACCGGGATCGGATGCGGCCCTTCGCACGACGCGGCGCCTTCGCTCGGCCTCGTCGACCTCGACGCGACGCCCGAGCCCGCGCTCCCGCCGCTCACCACGCGCGGCACGACGAGCACGCCCGACCAGTGCCGCGGCTACGTGCCCGACGCGCCGCAGCTCGTGCTGCGCTCCACGCGCCCGACGTCGCTGCGCATCGCGCCGCGCGCGGTCTCGGGCGACATGGTGATGCTCGTGGTCACCCCGGATGGTCGCGTGCTGTGCGACGACGACGGCGGAGGCTCGCTGAACCCGCTGATCTCCGCGACGGTGCCGCCCGGCGACACGCGGGTGTGGGTCGGCACGTACTCCCACGGCGAGTCGATCGACTTCACGCTCGCGATCACCGCGCGCATGACGCCCGAGGAGGCGGCCGCGTCGGCGGGCACCCCGATCGTCGAGGGTCCCGACGTGACCCGCGCGATCAGCGGCACCGTGCAGCCCGTCACCGCGGCGAGCGAGCAGAACGCGAGCTGCCGCGGCTACCTCCCGATCGCGCCGCAGCTCACGTTGCGCCTCGCGCGGGATGCCGCGGTGCGCCTCCACGCGAGCAGCCAGAGCGATCTCGTGATGCTCGTCCGCGAGCCCGACGGCACCGTGAAGTGCGACGACGACTCGGGCCACGGCAACGAGCCGCAGATCGCGACGCTCCTGCGCGCCGGCGATCACCCGGTGTGGATCGGCACGTACGCCGAGAGCGCGACGCCGGTGCCCTACTCGCTCGACGTGAGCGCCCACGTGATCGATCGCGACGCCGCACCCGAGCACGGCACGCGCGAGCTCGGCGCGGGCGAGATCACGATCGAGGGCAGCGCGCACGAAGAGGTCTCGCCGAGCGCGATCGGCGCGGACTGCCCGGGCGGACTGATCGGCATGCGCCCGCACGTCGCGCTCCAGCTCGCGGAGGCGCGCGACGTGGTCTTCGCGCTCGCCGGCGAGAGCGCACCGTTCGCGGTCGTCGAGCATCCCGATCGCACGTTCGAGTGCGTGCGCGCGGCCCGCGCGAGGCACCTCTGGAGCGCGGGCACGCACCGCGTGTGGATCGGCGTGCCCGACGAGGCGACCGCAGGCCCGTTCACGCTCACGCTGCGCGGCGAAGCATCGAGCGTCCTGCCGTGGGCCCCGCGCTGATCCGACCTCGCTCGCGGTCTTGATCCGCTCGCGCCGCGCCGGTACCCATCGCGCACCGACGTGCTCGACCCCGGCCACGTGCTCCGCGAGATCGCGCGCGACCGCATCCGTCGCAACGCGTTCCTGCGCCTCCGCCAGCACCACCGCGCGATGCCGCGCGCCGCGTTCCTCGCGGTGCTCGCGATCCTCCTCGCGCTGCGCGTGCACAGCATCGTCTGCATGCTCCTCGCGTGGCAGGGCGGGCTCGCGTATCCCACCACCTGGGCCACGGGCGCGCAGGTCGTCACCGAGCACGTCACGCCGTTCCACCACCACCCGAACCCGTTCGGATGGCGCTGGGGATTCCAGCTCTTCGTCGGCCTGCACGACGTCACCGGCATCCTGCTCTTCGCGACGTGCCTCGTGCCGCTCCTCGCGACCCCGGGCAGCGCGCTGCACGTGCGCGCGGGCCGCGTCTTCGTCGTCGTGTGGCTGCTCCACCTGATCGACGGCCTGATCAACAGCGGGCACATCCTCATCGCGCGCGGCTTCGAGCCGACTCGCTACTACGACGTCACGAACCAGGGCTTCTCGCTCTATCTCTATCTGCAGTTCGCGTTCATCTCGTCGCTCGTCATCGACTTCCTCGCGCACGGGCTCGCGGCGCTCCGCTACAAGAACCGCCCGCCGCCACGCTCGATGCGCGCGGTGATGCTCTTCCTCCCGCTCTCGAGCGTCGTGCTCGGCATCGGGCTCACGATCTGGGCGGTGATGCGCCTCGCGCGCGGCGGCCCCGCGGAGACGCCGAACACGTACCCGTTCGCGATCGTCTACCTCGTCCAGATCCCCGCGTACGTCTATCTCGTCGCGCGCAACGTCTCGTACTGGCTGCGCGCGACGCCGCGCGCGTGGCTGCAGGGATGGGTCACCGAGCACCAGCGCAACATGATGTTCTGCGTGCAGGTGACGCTCTACACCGGGCTCGCGAACGTGTGCTCGCGGTTCGCGCCCGCGCTCGCGCCCTTCGTGTTCGCCGCGATCGACGTCGGCTTCCTGCTCTGGCTCGTCACCAAGGAGCGCTCGCTGCGCGCGCAGATCGTGCGCTCGAGGCTCGGGCTCGCGGTCGTCGCGTCGCTGCGCACGCTGCGCCTCTCGCGCCCGCCGCAGCCGCGTCGCGCCGACGTGAGCGCGCCCGACGCGCGCTGGATCGCGAGCCTCTTCGCGCTCGATCGTGCGGGCGCGCTCGGCCGCGACGAGCTGCGCGCGCTGCTCGCGCGCCAAGGGATCGAGCTGCGCGATCACGAGCTCGATCGCCTGATGAGCGCGCTCGATCGCGACGGCAACGGCCGCATCGAGCCGCGCGAGCTCGCCGCGTTCCTCACGACGTGGTTCGCGCCCGAGCCCGACGACGAGCACGCGCTCGCGCTCGCGTTCCGCGCGCTCGACGACGACGGCGACGGTCACGTCACGCGCGCCGAGCTCCAGCGCGCGCTGCAGGACGGCGCGGACGCGCTGCGCAAGGTCGAGCTCGACGCGCTGATGGACGCCGCCGATCTCGACGGCAGCGGCGCGATCGACTGGGACGAGTTCTGCGCGTCGATGCGACCCACGAAGCACTGAAGGGCCGTCGCAACATCTCTCGTCGCCGCTGCCCATCGCCGACGACGAACGAGCGCGAGGCGCTCCAGCGGCTGCGACCCCAGAACGAGCCGCCGAGGCCGCTCGCGAGCTCGCGCTCGACCGGGACGACGCGCGTCGCTACCGTCGGCCCCCATGTGTTCCCGAGCCGTGGTCGCGATTGCTGCGGGTGCCCTCTGGGCGTGCACGCCTGCGGTCGATGCGGTCGATGGTGGGGCCGACGCCGGAGCCAGCGAGGACGCCAGTGCGGATGCTCCTGCCGATGCACGGCCGACGCCCGGACAGGCGTTCGTCGGGCCGTCGGTGCTCTCCGAGACGGGCCTCTACGACGACGTGGCTGCCGCGACGCTTGCACCGGGCGTGATGCCTTTCCGCGTGCGCTTCGAGCTGTGGGCCGATGGCGCCGAGAAGCAGCGGTGGATCTACTTGCCTCCCGGCACGCGCATCGACACGCGTGATCCCGACGTCTGGGTGTTCCCGATCGGCACCCGCGTGTGGAAGGAGTTCCGTGTCGATGGCGTCCGCGTCGAGACGCGGTTCCTCCACAAGGTCGAGGCCGATCGCTGGGAGAACGTCGCCTACGTCTGGCGCGCCGACGGATCGGACGCGGACGCTCGCCCCGAAGGCGCCACCGACGTGCTGGGCACACCGCACGACGTGCCCGCGATCGACGACTGCTTCACCTGCCACCGGGGCGCGATCGATGGTCTGAACGGCGTCGGCGCGATTCAGCTCGCCACGGGAGCGCCGGACGACTTCCTCGTGCAGCTCGAGGCAGCGGCGCTCGTCACCGACCCGATCGCCCCGAGGCCAGCGATCCCCGGCACCGAGCTCGAGCAGTCGGCGCTCGGCTACCTGCACGCCAACTGCGGCCACTGCCACGATTCGGCTCACCCGCTCTCGCGCTTCCGCGCGCTCCGGTTGCGCATCCCGGTGGGCCTCGTCGATCCGCTCGATGCGCCCGCGGTGCGGACGACCGTCGGGGCCGAGATGCACCACGACGCCGACGGCACGACGATCGCCGTCGTTCCCGGCGATCCGCTGTCGAGTCAGCTCTACGTCCGCATGCTGCATCGGGGCGATGAGTGGGACATGCCGCCGGGCCCGACGGACGCCAGCGACTTCGTCGACGAAGCAGGCGCCGAGCTCGTGCGCGCGTGGATCGAAGGACTCCCGGCGACGCGGCCCTGATCGGAGCGCGCGCAATGCGCAATTAAACGGTTGCCCATCAGCGCGACGTCGCCTATCTGTTGATGCAACCTGGAGGTTGCACATGACGTCGAGCACCGATCGCATCGAGAAGAAGCGCCTGCTCCGCGCCCCGCGTGATCGCGTGTGGCGCGCGCTCACGGATCCCGCCGAGCTCGGCCAGTGGTTCGGCATGCGGCTCGACGCGACGACGTTCGAGCCCGGCGCGCACGTCCGCGGCCGTCTCACGATCCCCGAGTACTCGCACCTCGTCATCGAGATGTGGATCACGAAGATCGAGCCGCAGCGCCTCTTCGCGCTCCGATGGCACCCGTATGCGGTCGATCCCGCGGTCGACTACTCGAAGGAAGAGCCGACGCTCGTCGAATTCGTCCTCGAGGACGCGCCCGGCGGCACGCTGTTGGTCGCGACCGAGTCCGGCTTCGACCGCATCCCGCTGGCGCGCCGCGCCGAGGCGTACCGCATGAACACCGGCGGCTGGGAGGCTCAGCTGGAGAACATCGCGCGCCATGTCGAGGGCTGAGCGCTCGACCGCGCGCGAGCTGCGCGCTGCTGCGCCGGTGTTCGCGGCGCTCGGCGACGAGACGCGCCTGCGCATCGTCGCGCGTCTCGGCACCGGCGGGCCGGCGTCGATCGCGCGCCTCACCGAGGGCTCGGGCGTCACGCGCCAGGCGATCTCGAAGCACCTGCTCGTGCTCGAGACCGCGGGCCTCGTGCGCAGCGCGCGCCAAGGACGCGAGAGCGTCTACGAGCTGCACCCGCGCGAGCTCGAGACCGCGCGACGCGCGCTCGATCGCATCTCGGCGGCGTGGGACGACGCCCTCGATCGCCTGGCGGCGCACGTCGAGCGCGACTGAGGTCGGGTCGCGCTCGACCTCAACGTCCTCTCCGCGCGCGCAGCGCCGCGGCGTGCTCGCGCGACCACGCCGCCGCGCGCGACAGGTAGTCGGCGATCGCCGCGAGCTGTGCGTCGTCGTACTTCGCGAGCAGCGTCTCCATCTCGCGACGGATCGGCTCGAACATCGCGCCGAGCTCTGCGCTCTTCTCGGGCGCGACCTCGACCATCACGCGCCGTCGATCGACGGCGTCGCGCACCCGCCGCACGAGCCCGCGCTCCTCGAGACGATCGATCAAGCTCGTGACGGACGCGCTCGCGAGCCCGGTGTGCTGCGCGATCTCCCCCGCGCTCAGCGGACCGAGGCGCGCGAGGATCTCGATCGTCTTCTCGTCCGTCGCGCTGAGCCCGACGCTCTCGGCGATCGCGGTGTGGAGCAGCACGCCGGCCGTGCTGCTCTCGCGTCCCGCGAGCATCGCTGCCTCGATCAGGGCCCGCCGCGCCGGAGACACCTTCGGCTTTCGAGTTGACAAGTCTCTCGCTCCACCATACGTCTCGACCATCGAACCTTTCGACGATCGAGAGATTCGACGAGCGGACCTCTCGAAGAATGCCTCACGTCGAGGCGCGCAGGAGGATCGGAGATGAACATCGTCGTGATCGGCGCGAGCGGTCGCACCGGTCGTCACGTCGTGGAGCAGGCGATCCGCCGCGGGCACGCGGTGACCGCGTTCGGCCGGCGTGCCGACGTGCTCGCGGGCTCTCCCGGCGTGCGCGTCGTCGTGGGCGACGGGCGCGATCCGCGCGCGCTTCGCACCGCGCTCGAGGGCCAGGACGCGGTGATCTCGATCGTGGCGGGCGAGGGTCTCGGTCCGACCCGCAGCGCGAGCGACGTGACCCGCGCGCTCGTCTCCGCGATGCGGAGCGCCAGCGTGTCGCGCCTCGTGACGACCAGCAGCCGCTCGGTGGTCGCGACGCGGCCGTGGCTCGCGGTCGCGCTCGCGTGGCTGTTCTTCCGCCACGTCTACTGCGATCTCGTGCGCCAGGAGACGCTCGTCGAAGAGAGCGGCCTCGACTGGACGATCGTGCGCGCGACGCGCCTCGGAGACGGCGCACCGCGCGGCCGCGTGCACACCGACTTCGAAGCCGACGCGACCGGCGGCGCGTGGACGCTCGATCGCGCCGACTACGCGATGGCCCTGCTCGACGCGGTCGCGGACCCGAGGCTCGTCGGGCGCGCGCTCGGTGTCTCGGGCCCGGATCGGAGGTCGTCGTGAGCGTGCCGTGGGTGCTGCTCACGCACGCGCTCCACGTGCTCGCGGGCGTGACCTGGCTCGGAGGCTCGGTGCTCTTCTCGCTCGCGTGCTGGCCCGCGCTCCTGCGAAGACCGCCGCGCGAAGCGCGCGAGACGTATCGCGAGATCGCGCGCGTGCTCGGGCCGACGATGGCGATCGCGGGGACGTGCACGCTCGCGCTCGGTCTGCTGCGCGGCACCGCGCTCGGCGTGGTGCGCTCGTGGAGCCACCTCGCGACGCCCTACGGGGCGACGTTCCTGGTCGCGCTCGTGGTCTCGCTGGCGCTCTCGGCGCACGGCGCGATCGCCTCGCGCACCCTCGAAGCGCGCGTGTGGGACGGCGACCGGCTGCGCGACGGCGCGTCGCGTCGGGTCGCCGTCGAGGGCGCGCTCGTCACCAGCGGGTTCCTCGTCGTGCTGACCTGCATGGTGCTCATGCACTTCGGGATGTGAAACAGCGTTTCACCGTGCGTGAAACGTCGTTTCACCCCTGCGGCGACGGCGGGTACGCCGCGATCGGGCGCCGCTCGATCGGCAGCTTCGCCGCGTTCCAAGCGGTCATCCCTCCGCGGATCGACGCGACGTCGCGAAACCCCATGTCGCGCAGCTGCAGCGCCGCCTTGCCCGAGCGCCCGCCGGATCGACACACCAGCACGACCGGCCGATCGCGCGACCAGCGCTGCGCGACGCTCGGCACCGCGGCGAGCGGCACGTGCTCGACGCCCGGGATGTGCCCGAGCTCGCTCGAGAGCTCGATCGGCTCGCGCACGTCGACGACGCGCGCGGCGCTCCGGTTCGAAGCGACCCACTCGGGCGTGACCTCGGGGATCCCGCCCGCGCTCGTCTCGACCGGGGCCCACGTCGATGCGTGCTCGGGCTCGCGGTGCGCGGGCTCGGGAAGCCCGCAGTGCAGGTTCGCGGGCACCGCGACATCGATCTTCTTCGGATAGGCGAGCTGCAGGTGCTCCATGATGTCGACGAACTCGGGCTCGCTCTTTCCGCCTCCGAGGCGCGGATTGAAGCGCTTCTCCTCGGCGACGCTGGTCACGGTGCGACCCTTGTAGTCGTGCGCGGGATAGAGCAGGCATCCGTCGGGCAGCGAGAAGATCTTCTCGTGCACCGAGTGATAGAGCGCGTGCGGACTGCCCTGCTGGAAGTCGGTGCGTCCGGAGCCGCGCACCAGCAGCGCGTCGCCGGTGAACGCCATCGTGTGATCCGCGGTCACGTAGGTCACGCAGCCGTTCGTGTGGCCGGGTGTCTCGCGCACCTCGAGGGCGTGGCGTCCGAACCGGATCACGTCGCCCTCTTTGACGAAGACGTCCGCGCAGCCCGCGCCCGAGCGCTCCGACAACACGGATCTCGCGCGCGTGCGCTCCCGGACCGCGCCGGCGCCCGTCACGTGATCCGCATGGACGTGCGTGTCGAGCACGTAGACGAGGCGCAGATCGAGCTCGCGCACCAACGAGAGGTCGCGCTCGACCTGCTCGAGCACCGGATCGATGAGCACGGCCTCGCGCGTGTCTTCGTCGGCGAGCAGGTACGTGTAGGTCGACGACTCGAGATCGAAGAGCTGCCGGAACAGCATGGCGGCGGCCTCCTCCCGCGCTTGCTCCAGCAACGCGGGTGCCAGAGCCGCGCAGTGCGCGTCCCCCGATCGATCGACGAGACCGATGATCTCGCGCCGCGAGATCCGTCCAAGCCTCGTCGCGGCGTCCTCGCCGCGGCTCGACGAACGCTGGAGGATCGAATGAAGAAGACGTATCGAGGCAGCTGTCACTGCGGCGCGGTCCGGTTCGAGTGCGACCTCGATCTCGCACCTGCGGAGCAGCGATCGGCGCCGGAGCTGCCCGGCGTGTGGTGGACTTCGACCTTCCGATGCGACTGCACGTACTGCCTGAAGACGCGCATGTGGAAAGGCTTCGTGCGCGCGAAGGACTTCCGCGCGACCGCGGGAGACGAGGTGCTCGGCGACTATCTGTTCGGCACGCGGGCCATCCACCACCGCTTCTGCAAGGCGTGCGGTGTCACGACGTACGCGAGCGCGTCGATGGAGCAGCTCGGCGGGGACTTCTACGCCGTCAACATCGCGTGCCTCGACGATGCGACGCCGGAGGAGCTCGAGCGCGCGCCGATCACCTACGAGGACGGCGCGAACGACGCGTGGGATCGTCCGCCCGCGCGCACCCGCCACCTCTGATGGACCGCGCTGAAACGTGTGTTTCACGCGTTTCATCGGTCGTGAAACACACGTTTCGCGCGCCGGCTCAGCGCGCCCGGTCGAGGCGCGCGTCCGATAACTGTCGCATCGGCGCGCACCAGCTCGTGCGCGCGAGAGCGCCCGTGTGTTTCACTCGCGTGAAACGCGCTGAGACATCAGGGCGTCACGTCGACCGTCGTGCGCACCCGGCGCTGCACGACGCGGCCGTCGGCGCTCGGACCGAGCCACGGCGTCCAGATCACGAGGTCGTAGCGGCCCGGCGGGATCGCCTCGCCATCGTGCATCTCGGGCGCGGTGGTGCCGCGTCGGACCCGGACGCGCGCGGACACGTCGACGACCGCGTGGAGCGTTCCGCCAGGCTCGAGGACGACGCGGATCCACCGGCACGGGCTCGCGCATCCCATCGCGAACGCGAGCCCCGAGTACTCGTCCCGGTAGCCCACACGCTCGCCGTCGCGCTCGATGTCGGTGCCGCCGATCCCGACGTGCGGCGGGAGCACGACCTCGAGCGGCTCGGCCGTCGCGTTGCGGAACGCGACCGGGATCCGCGCCCGCTCACCGCTGCGCACCGAGACCGGCTCCACGCGCGCGACGAGCACGCTCGCGTCGGCGGCGCGATCGACCCCGTTCCGAGCGGTCTCGACCCGGCACTCCGCGGCCACACGATCGAGCTCGAGCGCCGAGCCGCGGCA
This sequence comes from Sandaracinus amylolyticus, assembly GCF_000737325.1. NCBI lineage: Bacteria > Pseudomonadati > Myxococcota > Polyangiales > Sandaracinaceae > Sandaracinus > Sandaracinus amylolyticus. The sequence continues at coordinate 822,450 of NZ_CP011125.1, read as the reverse complement.
CGGGTCGGACGAGACCGCCTCGGCTCCGCTCGTCTGCTCGGCCGTGCTGGTCTCCTCGGCCGCCGGGGTGCGAGAGGGCGCGCACCCGAGCGCGAGGATCGCGATCATGATCGCGCGCGTCGTCGTGTTCGACATCGCGCGAATGTAGCGGCGCACCGGTCACGCGCCGCGACCGCGAAGCATCGGTAAGCGGCTACTCGCCCCAGGCGCGCAGGACGAGCGACGTGTTCACTCCGCCGAACGCGAAGTTGTTCGTCATGATCGTCCTCGGTCGCTTCTGCACGACTTCGCGCAGATAGCCGAGCTTCGCGCAGCGCGGATCGATCTCGTCGAGGTTCCGGTTCGGCGCGAGGAACCCCTCGCGCATCATCTGCAGGCAGAACACCGCTTCCATCGCGCCGCACGCGCCGAGCGTGTGGCCGGTGTAGCTCTTCATCGTCGAGACCGGCACGTCGCGCTTGAACACCGAGTACGTCGCGTTGGTCTCCGCGATGTCGCCGATCTCCGTGCCCGTGCCGTGCGCGTTCACGTAGTCGATGTCGTTCGGGTGCGCCTTCGAGTCCGAGAGCGCGAGCTCCATCGCGCCGCGCATCCCGTCCTCGCTCGGCGCGGTGATGTGCAGCCCATCGCAGTTCGTGCCGTAGCCGATGATCTCCGCGAGGATCTTCGCGCCGCGCTTCTTCGCGTGCTCGAGGTCCTCGAGCACCAGCGTCGCCGCGCCCTCGCCGATCACGAGGCCGTCGCGCTTCACGTCGAACGGACGCGGCGAGCGCTCCGGCGTCTCGTTGAAGCGGATGCTCGTCGCCATCAGCAGGTCGAACGTGACCGCCGTCGCGTAGTGCAGCTCTTCCGCGCCGCCCGCGACCATCACGTCCTGCATGCCGTACTTGATCGCCTCGTACGCCGCGCCGACCGACTGCGAGCCGCTGGTGCACGCGCTGATCATCGGCAGCACGCGCCCGCGGATCCCGAAGAACGACGCCATGTTCGCGGCGCACGTGTGCGTCATGAACTTCAGGTACGAGCTCGAGTCGAGCCCGCGCATCGTGAACTGCGTGAAGAGCGGACCGCAGAACTCCTCGAGCGCCTGCGAGCTGCCCGTCGTCGATCCGTACGCGATGCCGCACCGCCCGCTGCCGAGCACCTCGGGGCCGATGCCCGCCTGCGCGATCGCCTGCTCGCTCGCGTACGCCGCGTAGAGCGCGACGAGGCCCATCGTGCGGCGCTTCCGCCGCGGGAAGTGCGCCTGCAGATCGAGCCCGGTCACCGCGCCGCCGATGCGCGTCTGGAGGTCGGGGATGTGGCCCCACTCCGGCATCTTGCGGATGCCGTGACGACCTCGCTGCAGCGACTCCGTCGCTTCGGCGTCGCTGTTGCCGATCGGCGAGGCGAGGCCGAGCCCGGTGACGACGACGCGGCGGCCGCTCACTGCGTCTCGCCCGCGCCCGGGTTCGTCGGCGGCTCGGTCGGTCCCTCCGGCACGCCCGCCTTCGCCTTGTCGATCTCGGCGAGCACGAAGTCGATGAGCTCGTCGACGGTGCGCACCTTGCGCGCGTCGGCCGGGTCGGGGCGGCGCCCCGTCATCTCGCGCAGCTGCGTGAAGATGTCGATCGCGTCGATGCTGTCGAGATCGAGCTCTTCGTAGAGCGTCGACTCCTTGGTGATCTTCTTCGGATCGAGCTCGAACGAGTCACTGAGGATCTCGACGATCTTCCCGAAGATCTCGTCGCGGCTGAGCGTGGCAGTCTCGGACACGGTGCTCTCTTACGAAAAAGTCTGGAACCACGAATCCGCGCGGCTCAGGCGAGCTGCACGGGCTCCATGAACTGATGGAGATCGAGCGGCGCGCCGCCGGTCTCGCCGAGGATCCGGCGCGCCTCGGTCAGACAGAAATTGAAGATCTCCTCGGTGCGCGCGTTGACGCCGCCCTTCTTCCGCTCACGGCCGATCTCGTCCTGGAAGTGCAGGAGATCGGTGCCGTCGTTGTATTGGCCGAGGTTCGCGCGGTGATAATTCCCGCTCACCTCGAGCTCGCGCACCAGGCGTCCGAAGAGCTGCCGGAAGTTCTCCAGCGCGTTGAGCACGTACTCCTTGCGCCGGAGCTGCTCGCGCACCTTGCGCAGATCGAGGTGGTGATCGCGCAAGAAGAAGTCGAGCCAGAGGTTGTAGTAACAGCTGATGTCGAAGTTCCACTTGAGACGCATCGTCTCGAAGCTGCCGAGCACCGGATACTGCTCGCGATAGAGCTTCATCGTGGCTTCGTACCGGAAGCGCATGAACTCGTCGTACAGACGGCTGCGCTCCGCGAGATCCGCGTCCGACTCACCCTCGAAGTCGCGACGGATCATGTCGGTGATCATGTCGCTCTCGATCGAGATGTAGTCGGAGCCCGGCGAGTAGAACGGATCGCTGAAGGCCGCGGCCTCGCCGATCATCGCCCAGCGCTCGGCGCCGTCCCAGAACTGCTTGGTCCCATACGTGTATCGAGCGTAGTGGCCGACATCGAGCATCTCGGCCTTCTCGATCAGCGACGCGACGGCGCGGTGCTCGCGGAGGAACTTCCAGAAGCCCTCTTCCGTGCGCATCCACGGCTCGAACACCTCGCCGACGACACCGAGCGACGTCACGCCGCGCGCGATCGGGATGAACCAGATCCAGTAGCCGCGATAGCAGAAGTGGTTCGTGCTCAGCACGCGCGCGGTGTGGCGCGCCCGCGCCTTCCACGCGTCGGCGCCGGGCCACGGTCTCTCTCCCGCGCCGCCTCGCTCGCTCAAGCCGTCCATGTCGGTGATGCCGGTGAAGCGGCCCCACACCGCGCCGCATCCGTGCGGCTCGCGCACGCGCAGCTCGCGCTGGTTGCTGATCAGCTGGCGCCGACCGCTCGCGTCGATCACCCAGCGCGCGGCGTAGCGCGTGCGCGCGCCGTCCGGCGCCTCGACGGTGAACGCGTGGCGGTGCGTGCGCGCCTCGTCGGTGCCGCTCTTCAGCTCGAGATCGCGCACGGTGACGCCGACCTGGACGTCGACCGCGTCGGCGCGATTCATCTCGAGGAGATCCGCCTCGAAGCGCGCGCGATCGATCTGGAAGGTCGGGAACATCGGCAGCTTGTTGCTGCCGACCTCGCTCATCTCGAAGAGGTGCGCGTTCTTCTCGGGGGTGTCGAAGAAGAAGCGGAGGCCGTTCTTCGCGAGCTGCTCGTCGTACATATACGTCGAGAGCCCGAGCTTCCGGATGAAGAAATTCGAGGCGATCTCGACGCTCGACTCGCCCACCTTGAAGCCGCGCTCGACGTCCTTCTCGAAGATCGCGATCGAGACGTCGGGGAGCGTCCGGCGCAGCTGACGCGCCACCAGGTTGCCGGCGAGACCACCGCCGAGGATCGCGACGTCGACCTTCTTCTCGGGGTGCACGACTTCTCCGGGCTCGGTGGGATGGACAGCTGCCTTCGACGCGGCGCGGGGCTCTGGGATCGACTTCGCCGCCGTGGCGGACTCCGGTGCGCTACGGCGGCGTGGGTGCGCTTCTCCCCCGAGAGGGGGCCTAGGATATCGGCGCCATGTTCCGCACGCCACCCGTTCCGCGGACGCTGGAACCCCGGACATTTGCACGCGCAAGGACCCGCCGCAGCCGTCTGTTTCGCTAGGGGATCTCGCACTCTCCCGCGGGTGCGTGGGCGGGGGGCCACGAGTAGACTCGCCGCGCCTCTATGAAGCGCTACGACGTCGTGATCTGTGGTGGTGGTCTCGCGGGCCTGACGTTGGCCCGTCACCTGCGGCGCGAGATGCCCGCGGTGAGCGTCGCGGTGGTCGAGCCGACGAAGCGCCCGCTGCCCGACGCGTGCCACAAGGTCGGCGAGTCGAGCGTCGAGATCGGCGCGCACTTCTTCGAGCACGTGCTCGACCTCAACGCGTACCTCCACGAGCGCCAGCTCGTGAAGAACGGTCTGCGCTACTTCACCGGCGACACGCGCGGACCGCTCGCGGCGCGTCGCGAGATCGGCCCGAGCGAGCACCCCGTGGTGCCGAGCTTCCAGCTCGATCGCGGGCGCTTCGAGAACGATCTGCGCGGATTCGTCGAGCAGGACGGCGCGGCGCTCTACGAGGGCTGGCACGTGTACGGCGTCGAGCTCGCCGCGCGGCGCGAGGGCGCGGTGCCCGAGGACGCGCTGCTCGAGGACGGCGCGCGACACCAGGTGATGATCTCGGCGGACGGCGGTCGTCGCGAGGTCCTCGAGGCGCGCTGGGTGATCGACGCGAGCGGTCGCCGCCGGATCATCCAGAAGAAGCTCGGCCTGACGCGCGACAGCGATCATCCGCACAGCGCGGCGTGGTTCCGCGTGACCGGCAAGCTCGACGTCGCGTCGCTGGTGCCGGAGAGCGAGCGCGCGTGGCACGCGCGCGACGTCGATCACAACCGCTGGCTCTCGACGTGCCACCTGTGCGGCGTCGGCTACTGGGTGTGGCTCATTCCGCTGTCGACCGGATATCACTCGATCGGCATCGTCGCGGGCGAGGAGCACCATCCGTTCGAGACCTACGCGCGGCCCGAGCGCGCGATGAAGTGGATCGAGGAGCACGAGCCGGTGCTCTTCGAGAAGATCAAGGATCTGCCGCTCGACGACTTCAAGGTGCTGCGCCGATATGCGTACACCAGCGAGCAGGTCTTCAGTCAGGACCGCTGGGCGTGTGTCGGCGAAGCGGGCGTGTTCGTCGATCCGCTGTATTCGCCGGGCAGTGATCTGATCGCGATCGCGAACGTGCTCGCGACCGAATTGGTGCGCTCGGAGATGCGCGGCGACGCGGACTTCGCGCAGCGTGTGACGGACTCGAACGAGTTCATGCTCGGGTTCACCGAGGTCACGACGACGACGTTCCGGCGGCACAGCCACATCAACGGATCGCCCGGCGTGCTCCCGGCGAAGCTGTACTGGGACAACTTCCATTACTGGTCGTTCATCTGTCAGTACTTCTTCAATCGCGTCTATCGCGTCTCGCCTGCCGATCATCGCAAGTTCCGCGAGCTGCACCGGGAGTTCGCCGCGCTGAACGTGAAGGCGCAGGAGATGCTCAAGGCGTGGGCGCACCTCGCGCCGGGGCGCGCGAAGGGTGATTTCCTCCCGCTGCCGCAGTTCCCGTCGCTGCTCGCGGATCTGCACCTCGATCTGCAGAATCGCCGCACGCCGGACGAGACCTACGAGGTGATGAAGAAGAACCTCGAGGGCGCGAAGGAGGTCGTCGCGGAGCTCACGCTGCGCGCGCTCAAGGCCGTCGGGCCGGAGCAGGTCGGCGAGCTCGTCGCGAGGACTCGATTCGTGGAGTGGGATCTGGTGTTCGACGAGGCCCGCCTCGACTACGACGCTTCGAGCGAGCGTGCCAGTCTGCGGAAGTCGCTCCCGCGGATCGCGCGCGACATGTTGCGCTGTCTGCCCGAGGTCGAGAACGACCAATCGGGGCCGACGATGCGCGAGCTGCTCGCGACGGCGCGCGGCATCGGCGCGCCGCGCCTCGCGAGCTAGAAAGCGGTCCTAGCTGGGCTCGGGCAGCGCGGCGCGGAGCGACTCGATCCACGCGCGCACGGCGATGCGTGACGACGCGCTCGGCGTCGGGTCGAGCCGGCGCAGCAGCCACACCACGGCCTCGTCGGCGTCGGCGAGCACCTTGAGCGGCTGACGGCTCGGCCGCGTCATCGAGTGGATCGACGCGGCCGTGTCGACGAGCAGGTCGGTGCGCTCCTCGAGCACCACCGCGATCGCGGCGAGCGAGTCGAGCTCGTCGAGCACGCCCGCGACCCACGGCAGGCTGTCGGGCTCGGGCGGCGGTGAGCCCGGCTCGACGATCACGACGAGGCCGACGCCGTGCCCCGCGCGCTCCATCGCGCGCGCAGTCACGTCGAACGAGCGCTCGAGCCGCTCGCGCGTCGGCTCGCCGCGCCAGATCGCCGCCACGATGCGCTCGCGCCGGCCGACCACGAACGCCTCTTCGGTGTGCTCTACCCCCACGCGGGAACGTTTTGGCGAGCGGACGCGGGCGCGTCAACGGTGGAATTCCCCGAGGAGGCTCTTCGTCCCGCGCGCGCCGCGGCGCTGGGGCGCGTGAGCACGTCGGTGATCGTCACATCGCCCGGCGCAGCGCACCCGCGCGCGCGATCCGCGAACGGACGAGGCACGACGCAGCGCTGCGTGCGCATCGTCGAGACGCGATGTGCGACGCGCGGGGCGTGCGCGCGACGGATCGCCTCGCGCGCACGACTTGGAACGCGGAGTGCGGAGCACCTCGACGCGCTGCCGCGTGCGGGCGCGCAGGAGGACGAGGTCGATGCTCGACGATGGCAAGAAGGGGCGGCTCGCCCTCGCGACGGTGGCGTGGAGCGTCGCGCTCGCGATCACGTCGATCGCGTCGGCGCAGGTCGAGGGCGAGGGCGGACAGCCGTCCGAGCCGCCCGGCGTCGTGATGGAGACGCCTCCGCCGCCGGGCAGCTATCCCACGGCGATCACACCGCGCGAGCTCATGGGCGCCGACGCCCCTCCTCGCGACTTCGTGCGTCCGCGCGCCGGATTCTCGCTGTTGGGCGGCTACACGGTGAGCGAGCCCGAGGGCTGGATGATGGGCGCCAGCGCGCGTCTCGGCGTGCAGATCGGTGATTGGTTCTCGGTCTACTACCAGCCGACTGCGCTCTACGCGAGCCTGCAGACCGCGCGTGATCGCCAGGACGGCGCGTTCACGTTCTGGAGCTCGTTCTTGGTCGAGGCGACGCTCGCAGACTGGGTGTCGGTCGGCGTCGGACCGTCGGTCGACATCTGGACGGGATGCGACGAGGGCGTGCTCGCGGACACGCAGATCGACGCGCCCGTCGGATGCACCGCGGACGAGCCCTTCTTCGGCCTGCACGGGCGCGTCGCGCTGAACATCCCGACCTACGCGAGCGGGGATCGCAACGCGATCCAGGTCTCGTTCGAGGTGCACCCGACGTGGTTCGGCGACGGCTTCGAGACCGTCGCGTTCCTCGGTGGCCTCGGCTTCGACACGATGTGACGAGGCGGGTCTACGGCAGCGACGTGCGGAGCCGTTGCACCAGCGCGATCACCGCGTCGGCGAGCTGCGGGGGCTCGTCGACGCGCCGCGCGACCCACGACGCGCCCTCCGCGAGATCGGTGCAGAGCTTGAGCGGCTGACCACGACGGCGGCGCATCACGAAGATCGTGCTCGCCACGTCGACGAGCATGCGCGCGAGCGGGCCGCGATCCTCGATGATGCCGACCGTGGCACGGAGGCGATCGAGCCCGTCGAAGCGCCGCGCGATCTCGGGAAGATGCGCGACGTTCGGCGGCGGCGAGCCCGGCTCCCACACGGCGAACATCGCGTATCGCGCGAGGTCGTTCGTCGCGCGCTCGAACACCAGCGTGGCGCGCTCGAGGCGCTCCGCGGTCGGCTCACCTCGCCAGAGGACCACGCCGACCGGGCCGACGACGCCACATCCGAACGCGGCCTCCACGTGCTCGATGCGCGCGGGGAACACGGGCAACATGGTGCCCGAGAACGCAGCGGAGGAGGAGAGAAGAGCGATGCGGCGACACGTGGTGCTCGGGCTCGTGGCGGTGTCTGCGATGACGGCGCTCGCGTCGCGCGCGAGCGCGCAGGTCGCGTGGCGCGGGGACTTCGAGACCGGCGATACGTCGCAATTCAGCTATCGGCTGAACGAGACGGTGGAGGGGCGTCGCTACATCACCGTGCAGAGCGACACGGTGGTGGAGGGCACGCGCGCGGCGCGCATCGAGCTGCACGACGATGCCGTCTGGCCCAACGGGCTGAAGCGCGTGGAGCTGAGCCACCAGCCCGACGCAGCGCGCACCGCGGAGGGCGCGGAGACGTATTTCGCGTGGAGCCTCTATCTTCCCGAGACGCTCTCGAGCGATCCCGCGCAGACGATCGGATATTGGGAGTCGGCCGACAGCTATCGACAGATGATGGCATTCGATCTGTCGGGCACGACTCTGACGTTCACCACGCGACAGCCGTCGAACGTGGAGCAGTGGCGCGGCGAGGGTGTGATCACGCCCGGCGAGTGGCACCGCATCGCGATGCACGTGCGCTGGTCGAAGGACGCCGCGATCGGGCGCGTCAGCGTGTGGCTCGACGGCGATCGTGTCGTCGACGGCGCAGTGGCGCGGACATTGAACGACGACAATCCGCACTTCGTGCAGATCGGATTGCTGCGCGGTGCGATCTCGTTCTCCGACGTGCCGGTGATCGTGATCGACGACGTCGTGGAGGGGAATTCGCTCGCCGACGTGCGGCCGGCAGATCTTCCCGGCGAGGAGCCCGACGCAGGCGTGATGGAGCGCGATGCGGGCGTGATCGATGCGGGCGGTGTCGACGCCGGCTCCGACGCGGGGCGCTCCGATGCATCGAGCGATGCCGACGCAGGACGGATGTCGCGCGAGGACGAGATCGTCGGTGGGAGCTGCGCAGTCGGGCGTGGTCGCCCGACTGGCACGCTCGTGATCGCGGTGCTGCTGACGTCGCTGGGGATGGTGGTGCGACGGCGCCGCCGGTGACGGCGCTACGCGATGCGGATCCAGGTCGCGACGCCCACCGCGAGCACCTGCCCCGAAGGGGTCGCGAGCGCGGTGCCGCAGCGCGCTTTGCGCCCCTCGCCGCCGAGCGACCATCCGACGATCACGTGCGGGCCGCGACCGACCGGTGCGCGCACGTCGACCGCGAGCTCGCCGAGCAACATCGGCTGCATCGTCGTGCCGACGATCGCGAAGTAGCCGGGGCAGTCGAGCGCGGCCCACACGATCTCGGAGCGCAGCGTCGCGCCCGCGAGGAGATCGTCGCTCGGCTCGAACGGCGCGGCGACGACACCATCACCGAGCGCCCCGGCGAAGATGCGCAGCCCATCGCCCTCGGCGCGCGCGGGGCCGCACACGAAGCACGTCGGGAACACGTGGTCGCGCGGATCGCGCGCGACGTATCGCGTGCTCGCTTCGCGCGCGCGCTCGAGCGTCGGGATCGCGGGGACCTCGACGTCGACGCTCGCGGGCACGCCGGACGCGACGAGCGTCTCGCCGTCGAGCAGTCGCACGCCGTGCGTCCCGGCGTCGTCCTCGACGTGCATCGCGCGATCGAGCGGCGGCGGCTTGTGGAGGCGCACCCGCGACGAGCCTGCGATCGCGCGTGCCACGCAACCGCAGGAGTACCCGCCGTTGCCCGAGTCGGGCGGACCGTTGAAGCGCGGAGCGATGACCACGTCGGCATGCATGACCGGAGCATGAGCGCGGTCGGGCACTCGCGCAGGCGCGGTGCTACCTCTCGGCCCCGATGTCGCCGCGCGTGCTGGTGGTCACGGGAGGGTTGGTCTCGGCCGAGGACACCGATCTCCTGGAGGCGCTGCGAAAACAGATCGCGGCGCTGCGCGGATCGCAGGCGGTGTGGCTCGATCTGCAGATCAAGCTCCACGCGGCGGAGCGACTGCTCGCCGCGGATCGGCATCGTCGCTCGGAGACGTTCCGGCGCGCGTCCTATCGCGAGGCGGTCGAGCGCTTCGACGGACACGCTCCGATCGGAGAGATCCCCGAGCTCACGGAGGTCGCGCTCGCGACCCTGCTCGAGCACGAGGGGCTCGAGGTCGAGTGCACGACGTACTCGAAGCTCCACGCCGATGCATCGCTGCGCGAGCGGCTCCTCGCGCGGACCGATGCGGTGTTCGCCTCGACGACGCTGCTCCACGATCGCGCGGAGATGGATCCGATGCTCGCGATGCTGAAGCGACCGCACAACAAGGTGGTCGCCGGCGGCGCGCTCGCGTCGATGCTCCACGCGACGTGGGAGGGCTCGAGCGCGATCGATCTGCTCGCGGTGGGCTACGGCGAGATGCTGGTGCCCGCGATCGCGCGCTGGCTACGCACCGGCGAGCTCGTCGCGCCGGAGCGCGGGCGCATCGAGGAACGCGGCGGCACGCCGATCCTCTTCTCGGGCGTGCCCGAGGGGCGCGTGCTCGACGCGCTTCCGGCGCCCGACTGGCGCATCGCGGAGCGCGTGCACGGACGTCGGTTCCGGATGGCGCACTACGAGTCGGTGCGTGGCTGTCCGTATCGATGTGCGTTCTGCAACTATCCGTATCTCTTCGACGACACGAAGTTCCGATATCGCAGCGCCGAGCGAATCGACGCGGACTGGGCCGCGCTCGAGGCGCAGGGAATCGAGTACGTCAGCTGTCTCGACAGCCTCTTCACGATGCCGCGCAAGCGACTGCAGGAGCTGTGTCGAAGGCTGATCGCGCGTGGCAGTCGACTGAAGTGGATCTGCTATGCGCGCGCCGACGATCTCTGTGATCTGCCGACTGCGCAGCTCATGAAGGACGCGGGCTGCGTGCAGGTGCAGATCGGGGTCGAGTCGGGCAGCGACGTGATCCTGAAGAACATGAACAAGGCGTGCACCGCGGACGAGAACCGGCGCGCGCTGATCAATTGCCGAAAGGTCGGGCTCACGTCGCTGGTGACGGTGATCGTCGGGTTCCCCGGCGAGACGCGGGAGACGGTCGACGAGACGTATGCATTGCTCGCGAGCGCACCGCCGGACGTGTTCTACGTCGTCGCGTTCTCGACGTGGGTCGAGGGCGTTCCGATCCTGAAGGACGAGAGCAAGAAGAAGCACGGCCTGGTCACGCTCGGCGGGGTGCCCTCGCCCGCGCCCTACTGGCGCCATCCGGGCATGTCGTGCACCGAGGTCTCGCACGAGGTGAAGCGCCTGAACGAGAAGCTCATCGAGCACCGCGTCGGGCTCGAGGGGTTCCTCTTCTATCGCGGGCTCCTCGGCTACGACCCCGCGGATCGCGAGGCGCTGCTCGACTTCCAGCGCGACGTGATGCGCGGTCAGCCGATCCTGCGCGGTATCGTGCGCGGGCTCGATGCGTTCGTGCACCGTCAGCTGGTGCGCGACGTCGAGGCGCGGCTCGGCGCCGCGCGCGCGATGTCGGCGTGATCGTCCGCAGCTTGCTACGGAAATCGTAGCGCTACGATTTCCGTAGCAGCGCGAGCAGGTCCTGCTGTCCGCGCCAGAAGTCCTCGACCTCGGCGAACGAGTGGCAGCGGCGCGCGTCGGGCAGCGAGCGCAGGAGCACCTTGCCGTAGCCCTTCTTGCGCACGCGCGCGTCGAGCAGCGCGACGACGCCGCGATCGCGCTTGGTGCGGATCAGGCGCCCGAAGCCCTGCTTGAGCGCGAGCGCGGCCGAGGGCACGAGGTACTCCATGAACGGGCTGCCGCCCTGCTCTTCGATCCGCTGACAGCGCGCCTCCACGAGCGGATCGCTGGGCACCTCGAAGGGCAGCTTGTCGATCACCACGAGACGCAGCGCGCGCCCCGGCACGTCGACGCCCTCCCAGAACGACTGCGTCGCGAAGAGCACCGCGTCGCCTGCGACGCGGAAGCGATCGAGCAGCACGTTCTTGGGCGCGTCGCCCTGGGTCATCGTGACGACGCGTCGTGCCGCGAGCGCGGGACGCAGGCGTCGCGCGAGCTCGCTCATCACGCGCACGCTGGTGCACAGCACGAACGCGCCGCCTCCGGTGAGCGCGATCAGCGCGTCGAGCTCGGCGGCGGCGAGCGAGAGGAACGCGGGATCGCGCGGATCGGGGAGATCGGGGAGATAGAGCGCGGCCTGCTGCGCGTAGTCGAACGGTGAGGGCAGCACCTCTTCGTCGACCTCGAAGTCGATGCCGAGGCGCTGCTTGGTGAACGCGAAGGGCGTGCTCGGCGCGGGGGTCGCGGGCGCGGGCACGTCTCCGTCGGGCACGACGATGCTCGTCGGTGCGGGCTCGAGCGCGTTCGTCGCGGCGCGGCCGGTCGCGAGCGTCGCGGACGCGAACACGATCGACTTGAGGCGATGCAGGACCTCGTCGCGGAAGAGCGAGCTCACGTCCACCGGGCTCGCGCCGAGCGACACGCTGCGGCCGCGCTGCTGGGTCCACGTGACGTGCGAGTGGCTCGGCTCGGCGATGGTGCCGATCGCGGTGCGCACCTGCTCGGCGCGGCGCGCGGTGTGAGCCATCACCTCGCCCATCACGATGCGCCCGCGCGCGTGCTCGGCGAGCGCCTCGAGCGCGACGTCGAGCGCGAACAGCGCGTCGCGCACCTTCGACGAGAGCGCGGACTCGGGCAGCGGATTGCGTCCACCCTCGGGCCCCGTGGTGCGCGGCAGCGCGGCCCAGAGATCGTCGGCGCGCAGGACGACGACGCGGAGGAGACGTTGCGATTCCTCGTCGAGGGCGCCCACCGATGCGAAGGCGCGCTCGGCGTCGCGCAGCAGCACGTCGATGCGCTGCGAGGAGAGCTGCACGCCGAAGAACGCGGTCGCGACGTCTTCGATCTGATGCGCCTCGTCGAAGATCACCGCGTCGTGATCGGGCAGGACGCCGCCGCCGTGCGCGCGCAGCGCGAGGTCGGCGAAGAAGAGGTGATGGTTGACCACGACGAGGTGCGCTTCGTCGGCGCGCCGTCGTGCCTTGGTGACGAAGCAGTCGTCGTAGTGGCGGCACGCGCGCCCGATGCGCGTGTCGGAGCCGCTCTGGATCGCGGTCCAGATCGCGGCGTCCTCGGGCAGATCGACGAGCTCGGCGCGATCACCGGTCTCGGTGCGCTCCTTCCACTCGCGCACGATCGGGAGCATGCGCGCGATGTCGGGCTTCGTGAGCGAGTCCGCGGAGTGCGTGAGCTCGCCGTAGCGGCGCAGGCAGAGATAGTTGGGCAGCCCCTTGAGGACCGTGATCGAGATCGGGCGGCCGAGCGCGCGCTCGAGGCGCGGCACGTCGTGCTCGACGAGCTGATCCTGCAGCGTGCGCGTGCCGGTCGAGATGATCACGCGACGCCGCGAGGAGAGCGCGGCGGGCACGAGGTACGCGAGCGTCTTGCCGGTGCCGGTGCCCGCCTCGATCAGCGCGACGCCGTCGTGATCGAGCGCGCGCTCGACGAGCTCGGCCATGCGGAGCTGCGACGGACGGCGCTCGTATCCCTCGATCGCCGCCTCGAGCAGGCCTCCTTCGCCGAGCACGTCCCGCGCGCGCATGAGCGCTGTGCATAGCGCTCTTCGGATCGCGCGGGAAGCCTCAGCTCTGCGTGGCCGCGACCGCGGCGAGGTGCTTGCGGATCGTCGAGATCAGGAGCTCTCGATCGACCGGCTTCGTGAGGTATCCGTCGCAGCCGGCGGCGCGCGCGCGCGCCTGGTCCTCGCGGCTCGCGTGCGCGGTGAGCGCGATGACCGGGATCGACGCGAGCGTGCTCGCCTTGAGGCGCCGCGTCGCTTCCCATCCGTCGAGGCGCGGCAGCGAGAGATCCATGAGGATCAGGTCCGGATGATCGCGGTTCGCGCGGTCGAGGCCGTGCTCGCCGTCCTCCGCTTCGATGACGTCGAACGTGCCCGCGAGGTAGCGCCGCACGACGTCGCGGTTCTGCGCGGAGTCCTCCACGTAGAGCACGCGCGGCAGCTTCACTGCGCCGACGCGCTGCTCGAGGAGGAGACGCTTCGCCTCGGCGACGACCTTGTCGATCGACACGCCGTTCTTCTTCACGACGGTCGCGATTCCGTCGCGCAGGAGCCGCTGCTCCTCGTCGGAGAGCTCCTTGCCGCTGAGCACGACGACCGGCGACGTGATGCCCTCGCGGCGGATCTGATCGAGCAGCGCGAAGCCGCTCATCCCCGGCATCACGAGGTCGAGCACGATGAGCCCCGGGCGCGTGACGCGCGCGCGCAGCAGCGCGTCCTCGCCGCTGCGCGCTTCGGCTGCCGAGAAGCCCGCTGCGCGGAGGTGACGACACACCAGCTCTCGCGTCGGCGGGTCGTCGTCGACGACGAGCACCTCGCCGCGATCGGCGCCGACGCTGCGGCTCACCACGTCGACCAGCCGCGCCGCCTCGAAGGGCTTCACGAGGTACTCGCACGCGCCGAGCGAGAGCCCGCGCGTGCGCTGCTCCTCGACCGAGATGATGATCACCGGCGTGGTCGCGAACGCGGGATCGCTCTTCAGCTCCGCGAGCACCGACCAGCCGTCGAGCTTCGGCAGGTGCACGTCGAGCACGATCGCGCTCGGGCGATGCTCGCGCGCGGCGGTGAGCGCGGCGACGCCATCGGTCGCGAGCCGCACCGTGACGCCTTCGCGCTCGAGCTCGGCCTTGAGGAGCTGGTGGATCAGCGGATCGTCGTCGACCACGAGCACCGTGGTGCCCGGGACGATCTCGAAGCGATCCGAGCCACGACCGGTCTTCACGGTGGTGCGCGACTCGCCCGCCGCGAACACACCGGGCAGGCGCACGCGGAACACGGAGCCGCGACCGAGCGTGCTCGTCGCGTCGACGTTGCCGCCGAGCACGCGACAGAGCTCGCGCACGATCGCGAGGCCGAGGCCGGTTCCGCCGACCTTGCGCGTGCTCGAGCCGTCGACCTGCCGGAACTTCTCGAACACGAACGGCAGCTGATCGGGCGGGATGCCCGCGCCGGTGTCCTCCACCGAGAGCACGAGGGTGTCCGCCTCGCGCTTCACGTCGACGACGACCTCGCCCGCCTCCGTGAACTTCGCCGCGTTCGAGAGCAGGTTGAGGAGGATCTGACGGAGCTTGAGCCCGTCGGTGTCGATCGTGTCGAGCTCGGGCGGGATGGTTGCGTAGATCTCGACCTGCTTGCCTTGCGCGTACTCGCGCACCGTCGCGATGCATTCGTCGACGAGCGGGCGCAGCTCGACCTGCTCGCGCACGACGTCGACGTGGCCGGACTCGATCTTCGAGAGATCGAGGATGTCGTTGATCAGGCCGAGCAGCGCCTTCGCGTTCGCTTTGACGACGTTGAGGTCGCGTCGTCCGTGCGGCGTGAGGCGCGAGCCCTCTTCGCGCATCAGGAGATCGCAGTAGCCGAGGATGCCGTTCAGCGGGGTGCGAATCTCGTGCGAGAAATTCGCGAGGAATTCGCTCTTGAGGCGCGCGGCGGACTCGATCTCGCGGGCGCGCTCTTCCTCGATGCGCTTCGCTTTCGCGAGGTCCTGCGCGAGGCGATCGAGATCTTCGTTCTGCTGGCGGATGATCTCCATCTGCAGCGCGCGCTGCTGATAGCTCGCGAGGGTGCGGGCCGAGACCGCGCGCGACTTCTTGAGCTCCTCGAGGCTCGCTTCGAGGCGACGGTTCGCTTCGCGCAGCGCTTCCTCGGCCTGGCGACGCTGGGTCACCTCCTCGGTCACGCCCATCACGTAGCGACGACCATCGCGATCGGTGATCGGCACCTTGCGGGTGCGCCACCACAGGTCGACGCCGTTGGCGCGCGCGACCTCGTCCTTGATCGTCACCTGATCGCTCGCGAGCACCGCGCGATCGTCGGCGGCGAACGCGTCGGCCTGCTCGGGCGGGAGGTACTCGTGGTCGAGCTTCCCGAGCAGCTGCTCGCGCGGGATGCCCATGAAGTCGACCATGAGCTGGTTGACGACGCGCAGGCGCAGCTCGTCCGCGTCCTTCACGAAGAGGACGAACGGCATGTTGTCGACGATCGCCTGGACCAGCGAGGCCGAGGTGGCCTCGGGCGCGGGCCAGTCCTTCGCTCGGCCCGCGGCGCGCGAGAGCTCGCGGAGCAGCGCGGGCCCGAGGCGCGCGAGCTGATCGAGGCTCACGTAGTCGAGCGCGCCGCCGCGGATCATCGCGTCGCGCATCTCGCGATCGTCGTGCGCGGGAGCGAGCGCGATCATCGGGATCGACAGGCCGCGCGAGCTCCACGCGTGGCGCGCGGCGGGCGCGTCGAGCGTCGCGAGCGAGACGACGATCGCGTCGGGCGGATCGGCGAGCGCGGCGATCAACGCGTCGGCGGTGGAGACCGTGTCGGTGGTGACGTGGAGCTCGGCGCGCGCGAGCTCGGAGGTGACGAGCGACGCCACGTCGGGCGTGGCGACGATCAGCACGCGGCGTGCGCTCTCAGTCATCGTTCTTCCCGAACGCGAGCGCGGTGAGCGTCGTGTTGATCTGGAACCCCGAGTAGATCTCGAAGAACACGTTGAGGCCCGCGGAGGGCGGGGCCTTCGTGAACGCCTTCGAGAGCGCGGCGTGCTCGCCCTTGCCCTTCGCGTACCAGTCGCGCGCGGTGCAGTGGAAGAGGAGCGCGGCGGTGGGATCGCCGCCGACGCGACGCGGGAGCTCTTCTTCGAAGAAGCGCTGCGTGGACGCGGCGAGATCGTCGAGCTGCATGAGCTCGAGCTCGACGCCCTCGTCGATGAGGTTCGCGAAGAGGATCGAGCCGTCGTCGAGCGGCTTCCACGGGGCGCGGATGAAGTGCTCGCGGCCGACCTTGAGCGCGGTGGGACGCCGCGCGAAGCCGCCGGGCTTGCCGAACTCGAGATCGTCGACGGTCACGCCGAGGAGCTCGGCGTAGCGCTTCGCGGCGGGCTTGCCGTCGATCTCGAGCGCGCGCGTGCAGGTCTCGTCGATCTTGGTGATGCGGAGCGTCTCGCCGGTCGGGCGATACCAGTGCGAGCGCAGCGCGGCCCACGGCGCGCTGGTGCGGAACAGCGCGAACACGGCGGCGTCGGTGACGACCTCGCCGTCGACGTGGAGCACCGCAGACTGCTTCGCGGGATCGGACTCGGCGCAGTTGGCGCCGCCGCCGACGAGCGTGAGCGCGGGGTTGCGATCGAGGACGCCGAGGAGGAGCTCTTCCTTCTTGAAGCGGAAGCCGTCGTCGATGACGAGGCCGACGTGGCGGCGGGGGTCGAGCTCTTGGGGGCGCACGCCGAGCTCGTCGCAGGCGCGCTGCATCGCGCGCGCGCCGGCGCCGATCGCGTCGGCGGAGAGGTCGGCGCCGAGGCCGAGCGCGACGTCGAAGTCGCCGGTGAGCGCGGAGAGGACGACGGTGCCGTCGTGGATGCCGTCGCGATCGATCTCGCCGGCGGTGCTCGCGCCGATGATGCGCGTGCCGCGAGGCAGGCGCGCGCGGAGCGCCGCGTTGAGGGCGCGGTGGTCGCGGTCGCTCGAGGCGAAGACCGTGACGAGCTTCGGGGTGACCGAGCCGAGCGAGGTGAGGAGCGCCTCGGCGGCGCGCTCGGGGTCTCGCTCGGACGTGCGGGCGCTGGTGAGATCGATGCGGGCCATGAGGCGCTCCTGGCGGCGCGGACGGTTCCGTCCGGCTTGGGAAGTTCCGGCAGGAGAGTACCAGGAGCCGTCCGTGGTTGAGCTTTCGTCGTGGTGGGTTTTCGCGGGACGGGATTGGTGCAGGCACGCTGCCCCAAAAACCGACCGTGGTTGAGTTTCTTAGCCCAAACCGAGGACACCCCCGCTCCAGGACACCCCTCACCGCGCCAGCCGCCCGACCACCTCCGCGTGCTCCGCGATCCCGAGGAACGACTCCCGCACCCGCTCGTCCCTCATCGCGCTCGCCCGCGAGCGCACCCGCGCCGCTGCCTCCGCGATCACCCGCTGCGCTTCGTCGCGCCGACCCGCCGCGCCGAGCGCGTCCGCGCGCGCCAACCGCAGCGCGACGTCGCCCGCGACCGACCCCGCCCCCGCGAGCGCCAGCCCTCGCTCGACGACCCCGAGCGCACCCTCCGCATCCCCCCCCGCCAGCCGCGCACGCGCCAGCGTCACGCACGCCTCGGCGCGGATCCCCGGCGGGAACCGCTCCCCCGCGACCACGCTCTCCGCCTCGCGCGCCGCACCCTCGACGTCACCGCGCATCAGCAGGATCGCCGCACCGCTCGCGCGCGCCCGCGCCTCGGTCACCGGGTCGCCCGAGACCCTCGCCTGTGCGAGGCACGCCCGCGCGATCGACTCCGCCTCGGCGACCTCTCCTCGCCGCGCCAGCGGCAACACGAGCTGCGCACGCGCGCGCTCGGCGTACGCGAGGAGCCCCATCGCGCGCGCCCGATCGCTCATGCGACGTGCCTGCTCCACCGCGCGATCGCTCCAGCCGATCGCAGCGAGCGCGATCGCGAGATGGACACCCGCGATCACCGCGTAACGCAGCTGACCGCATTCCTCGAGCGCCGCCACGATCCCCTCGCCCTCGCGCACGTAGGGCTCGGGATCTCCGGTGAACAACGCGCTCACCGCGTGGAGCCACGAGCGCACCGCGATCACCAGCGCACGATCCTCTTCGTGCGCGGCGTCGGCTCCGTCCATCGCGTGCAGCATCGGCTCGGCGAGATCACCACGGCCCGCGACGAGCATCTCGATCACGGTGCGCGCGACCGCGAGCGCGTGCGTCGCGCTCGTCGTCCCGCGCGTGCGCGGGAGCTCCTCGAGCAAGCTCTTCGCGGCGAGCTCGAGCTTCGCGTGATCGCCGAGACGACATCCCGCGACCGCGAGCTCCGCTGCCGCACGCGCGCGCGGTCCGCTGCCTCGCGGGGACAGCGAGAGCGCCTCTTCCGCGAGCCGCGAGTGGTCCTCGCTCTTCGCGCCCCACCCCAGCGCTTCGGCCTGCAGGAGCCTCAGCTCACCGAGCATCGCGCCGCTCGCGCCGCACTCGACGCCGCGCTCTGCGCGCGCGATCACCGACGCGAGATCGTCGCCCTCGAGCGCCTGCTCCGCGGCCCACAGGTACCAGACGACCGCGCCCTGCGGCTCGCCTCCGCGCTCGAGGTGCTGCGCGAGCACGATCGCATCGCGCTCGCCCGCAGCCTCGAGCCACGCGCCCGCGAGCCGATGCGCGAGCTTCGCGTCGCGCGGCGTCAGCATCCCGTACGCCGCGTCGCGCACCAGCACGTGCCGGAACGAGAGCTCGCGCTCGTCGCGGAATCGCGATCCCGGATGCCGCGTCACGAGCTCGCGCTGCGCGAGATCGTCGAGCGTCGCCTCGAGCTCCTCGCGTCGCTCCTCCGAGAGCAGCGCCGCGACACCGCCGACCCAGAACACCTGACCGAACACGCTCGCCGCGCGGAGGATGCGACGCTCGCCTTGCGAGAGGCGCTCGAGGCGCGCCTGCGCCATCGCGAGCACGGTGTCGGGCAGCTCGTCGCCGCGCCCTTCGGCGACCGCGCGGATCAGCTCCTCGAGATAGAACGCGTTGCCGCCCGCGCGCTCGATCAGCGCCGCCGTCGTCGCGTCGTCGGCGCGATCGCCGAGCACCTCGCGCACCAGCTTGCGCGCCGCGCGCGGGGTCAGATCGGAGAGACGCACGTGCTGCATGCGCCGCTCGCTCCAGAGGTCGGGGAAGATCGTCGCGATCTCGGGCCGCGCGAGCGCGAGCGCGAGGAACGGGCGGTCGCGCAGCGTGCGCAGCGTCGCGTCGACGAAGCGCACCGTCGGCAGATCGCCCCAGTGCAGATCCTCGAGCACGACGACGACGGGCTGCACCGCGCACTCCGCGGCGACGAACGTCTCCCACGCGCGAAGCATCTGCTCGCCGAGGAGCGCACCGTCGTCACGCGCCGCACGGAGCGCGGGCCTTCCTTCGTCGGGGAAGCGCGCGCCGACCATCTCTCCGAGGAACTCCGCGACGCGCTGCGACTCGCTCGCCGGCACGTGACGCGAGACGCGCGCGACGAGCTTGTGCCGCCACACCTCGGGCCGCTCTCCGTCCACGAGCCCCGCGACGTGCCGCACGATCTGCCCCAGCATCCCGAACGACGAGCCCGCCGCGATGGGCTCGCCCCGCGCCATCCACACCGAGACGTTCTCGCCGCGCGACGCGATCGCGCGCAGCAGCTCGTGCGCGAGGCGCGACTTCCCGGCGCCCGCCGGCGCGGTGACGAGGATCGCGCTCGCGAGGGGCTCGCCGAAGCACTCGTCGATCGCCGCGTCGAGCATCGCCATCTCGCGCTCGCGGCCTTCGAACGGCGCAGGCTTCCCGAGGAGATTGCGCGCAGGCTCGGCGCGTACGCGCTCCGCGACGAGCTCGAGACCGTCGGCGTCACCGCCGAGCTCGAAGCGCGTGTCGAGCAGCCCCGCGGTCGTCTGATCGACGCGGATCGCGCGCGCATCACCGGGCGCGAGCTCGAGCAATGCCTCGGCGCGCGTGACCACGTCGCCGAGCTTCGCCGCGGCGGACGCGTCCCCGCGGCCCATCGCGATCGCGATGCGCGCGCGCGGCAGGATCCGTCGCATCGCGAGCGCACATCGCGCGGCGCGCGCGGCGAGATCGATCGCGACGCCGTTGCCCGCGAGCACGACGATCGGGCAGCCGTTCGCGAGGATGTCGAGGCGTCCGCCGTGCGTATCGGCCGCCGCCGCGAGCTCGCGCGTGCCGCCCTGATCGGGATCGGCGAGCACGGTCGGTCGCGTCGCGCGCGCGCGCAGATCCTCGTCCGCGAGCACCACCGACATGAGCCGCTGCTCGTCGTCGCTCACCGCAGGACCTTCGTCGTCGGCGCCGCGCACCAGCCTCGGGCGCAGCTCGTCGCCGAGCTCCGGATCGGACGCGATGGAGTCGAGCGCCGCGGCGATCTCGAGCATCGCGGGGCGATCGCGAGGCTCCTTCTGCATCATGCGGTGCACGAGCGTGTCGAGCGCGAGCGGCACGTCCTCGCGCACGTCGCTGATGCGCGGCGGATCGGCGAGCAGGATCTTCGCGAGCACCTCCATCAGACGATCGCCCGCGAACGGCGCGCGGCCGGTGAGGCACTCGAAGAGCACGCACCCGAGCGAGAACACGTCGGCGCTCGCGTCGATGTCGCGCCCCTCGCCCGCTTGCTCCGGCGCCATGTAGCCGATCGTGCCGACGACCTGGCCGGTCATCGTGACCGCGCGCGTGGCCGCGTGGAGCTGACGTGCGATGCCGAAGTCGAGCACCTTCACGCGCGCGACCTCGCCGCCGACGAGGAACACGTTGCTCGGCTTCACGTCGCGATGGACGACGCCCCTCTGGTGCGCGGCATCGAGCGCCTCGGCGACGCGACGGCCGAGCTCGAGCGACTCACGCAGCGTGAGCGGCGCGCGCGCGAGGCGACGCCCGAGGTCTTCACCCTCGAGCCACTCCATCGCGAGATACGCAGTCGGCGCGGTGGCGTGCGCGACGTAGCGGACGATGCCGGGATGCTCGAGCCGCGAGAGGAGATGGCCTTCGCGGAGGAACCGACGCTCGTGATCTTCGCCGCTCCAGTAGAGCAGCTTCAGCGCGACGCGCTCACCGGTGCGCCGATCACGCGCGCGATGGACCTCGCCCATGCCGCCCGCGCCCGCGAGCTGCTCGAGCACGAACCGATCGTCCAGCACCGTGCCCGGGCGCGCTTCTTCGCGCCTCAAGCGGGGAGCCTCGGAGAAGAAGGAACGCTGGGCGTCACGACGCTCGCATCGTCGGTCGCCGCGCGGAGCGCGGTCAAGCACGCGCGCGTCGAGTACGCTCGACGCTCTCGTGCGCCCCGGCCCGTTCCCTCCGCAGCTCGCGATCGTCGTCCTCGCGCTCGTGATCGCGGCGGTCGCGGAGGTCGCGAGCTTCGCGGGGATCGCGCTCTCGTACGTCGTCGCGTGGGTCGTCGTGAACGCCGCGCTCGCGCTCGGGATCGCGCTGCCGGCGCTCGATCGCAGACGGATGGTCGTGACCGTCGCGCTCGTCGTGATCGCGCCGACGGTCGCCGTCGCGTCGCGGATGCGAGCGCTCGCGGAGCACGAGGGGCTGATCGGGATCGAGGCGAGCGTCGGGGATCGACTGCGCCTCGAGCGCTCACCCGCGATCCATCCGGACCTCGTGCGCAGCGATCACCCGCAGCGCTACTTCGTGCGCGCCGGCGGAGCGTCGCGCGTGCGGATCACGATCGCGCCGGGCGCACGTGCGATCGACGCGGTGTCGCTCGGGCACGGCGTGTTCCGCGTCGACTACGACCCGCGCACGCACGGTGCGCCGAGCGCGACCGGCGACGTGCAGGCGCGCATCGAGGTCGACGGTGCGGTGCACGAGCGGGCGATGGAGGTGATCGCGCCGCTCGCCCATCCGCGCTGGCTTCGCGCGAACGCCGACAGGACGCGGGCGTGCACGACGAGCGAGGAGACGGACGAGCTCGTGGTGATCGACGCGCGCGGCCTCGTGCTGCGTCGCGTGCTCGACGATGCGCCGAGCGACTGCGCGTGGCTCGGCGCGCGCGTCGTCGTGGTGTTCCGGCATGCGAGCGCGCTCGCGCTCGTCGATCCATCGAGTGACGTCGTCGAGCGCGTCGAGATCGGATTGTGGGGGCATCGCGTCGCGGTGAGCGACGACACGTCGCGCATCGCGGTCGCGCACGAGGACGGACGCGTCTCGATGATCGACGCCGCGTCGCACGAGGTGACGCGCGCCGAGGTGCGCGGGCTCGCGGACTGGGTCGTGATCGTCGAGGACGCGGTGATCGTCGCGCGGCGGGCTCCGGCTGCGCTGTTCCGCATCGTGAACGGTCGCGTCGTGCGCACCCGGACGCTCGCGGCGCCGGCGGTCACGATGACGCGCGGTGTCGACGGATCGATCGTGCTCGCGACGACCGATTGGACCGAGGAGTTCACGCCGCCCGCGCACCTCGGCAACCACTACGTGCAGGATCAGATCGCGGAGCTCGACGCGCGCACGTTCGAGACGCGGCGCATGCTCCCGACCGCGCATCGCAGCCCGCGCCAGGATGCCGCGGGGGGGCTCGATCGCGGGGTCTCGCCGATCGGCATCGACGTCGCGCCGGACGGACGTTGGACGATCGCGTTCGCGGGCTCCGACGAGATCGCGACGCTCGATCCCGCGCGTGGGCTCGCGCCGCACACGATCGACGTCGCGTCGCTGGGCGTCGGCGCGCCGATCTCCGCGGTCGTGCTCGAAGGCGCGACGATCGCAGCGAGCTCGGCCGCGGGCGGGCGCGTCGTGCTGCTCGATGCGCGGAGCGGCCGACCGCGCGAGACGATCGCGCTCGCGCCCGACGACGCGACGCTGCTGCGCGACGGTCCCGACGCGCTGCGTCGTCGGTTCGGCGAGCGCGCGTTCTACGAAGGCACGCGCGCCGGGATCTCGTGTCAGAGCTGTCATCTGCACGGCGCGAGCGACGGGCTCGCGCACAACATCGGCGGGCAAGTCCTCGCGCCCACGCTCGACGTGCGCGGCGTGCGCGGCACCGCACCGTACCTGCGCGACGGGAGCTATCCGCGGATCGGCGACCTCCACGAGGTCGCGGACACGCTCTACCGCGGGTTCCGCGAGACCGCGGGCGATCGCGCGGCGACGCTCGAGGCGTGGATCGCATCGCTCCCGCCGCCGCTGCCGCTCGCGCCCGGTGATCTCGAAGCGCAACGGCACGGGCTCGACGTCTTCGTGCGGGCGGGGTGCCCCGACTGCCACGCGATGCCTGCCGCGAGCGGGCTCGGTCGCCATCCGATCGCGAGCGTGTTCCCGGACGCCGAGGCGCCCGCGGACCTCTCGCTCGATGCGCCGTCGCTGCGGGGCACCGGGCGGCGCAGCCGATGGCTGTTCGACGGACGCGCCCACACGCTCGGCGCGATCTTCATCCGCGAGAACGGCGCGGATCGCCACGGCCACACGCGAGGGCGCTCGTCCGTGGAGATCGCCGACCTCGTTCGCTTCCTGGAGTCGATGTGAGCGAGCTCGACGTGCTGCGCACGAGCGGTTGGGCGGCCGCGCTGCTCCTCGTCGCGACGCTGGCGATGACGCCGCTCTCGCGGGTCCTGCCGCGGGCGCGCTCCGCGCGGCGGGCGCTCGGGATCGCGAGCGCAATCGGCGCGTGCGCGCACGCCACGATCGCGACACGTACGTACCTCGACTGGCGCGGACTGCCGTCGGCGATCGCCGGCGTCGCGTGGCTGCGATCGGGCGCCCTCGCGTTGGCGCTGCTGCTGCCGCTGCTGATCACGTCGTTCCCGATCGCGACGCGAGCCCTGCGAATCCGCGCGTGGAAGCCGCTGCATCGGCTCGTCTACGCGGTCGCCGCGCTGGTGCTGCACCACGTGCTGCTCGCTCCGTTCGCCCCGCGCGCGTGGGGAATCGCGCTCGGCGCGGCATTCGCAGGGCTGGCGATCCTGCGGGTGACGCCCCATCGTCGCTCGAGCGAGGTCCCCGTCGCCGATGCGGGCCGCTCGGTCGAGCCGTGATGGTTCCGTGACTGAACGGTGCGTTGCCAAGTGGGCACACAGAGGCGATATGCTTGCGGCAACAAGGTTCGGCATGCGCCGGTACGACGTCGACTCCATCGACAACCGCGATCGCAAGGCGATCGAGCGGACGCTCAAGGTCCTCGAGCCGGTCCTCGAGCGCTTCTTCTCGCCGGTGATCCGCGGTCTGGACCGGGTGCCCTCGGGGCCCGGGCTGTACGTCGCGAACCACAACGGCGGGGTGCTCTTCCCGGACACCTACGTGCTCGGCGCGGCGCTCTACCGGCACGGCGGGCTCGAGGACCTGCCGTACGCGCTGGCGCACGACATGGCGGTGCGACCGCCGATCGCGAACCAGATCCTCGTGCCGCTCGGCGGTGTGCGCGCGAGCCCGGAGAACGCGCACAAGCTGTTCGAGGCGGGCCGCAAGGTGCTGGTCTATCCGGGCGGCGACGTGGAGGCGCTCCGGCCGTTCAAGGACCGCGACAAGATCGTGTTCGGCGAGCGACGCGGGTATCTGCGGCTCGCGATCGAAGAGGGTGTGCCGCTGATCCCGGTGGTCACGGCGGGCGCGCACGCGGGGCTGATGGTGCTCGACGACGGCGGGCGCATCGCGCGGTGGCTCGGGATCGATCGGCTGCTGCGCGTGAAGGTGTGCCCGGTGGTGCTGTCGGTGCCGTGGGGGCTGACGATCGGGTTCCCGCCGCCGTACGTGCCGGTGCCGACGCGGATGTTCATGGAGGTGCTCGAGCCGATGAAGCTCGAGCGCTCGGGGTCGGACGCGGCGAACGATCGGGAGTACGTCGATCGCTGCCATCGGCGTGTGGTGGGCACGATGCAGGCGGCGCTGACGCGGCTCGCGCGGGAGCGAGCGGCGGACAAGCGGACGCGGCAGCTGTCGAAGCTGGACCGGGTGGTGGACTGGATGGGGCTGTCGCCCGAGCAGCGCGATGCGATCGAGGAGCTCGCGGTGCGGTCGCACGTGATGCCGGGGCGTGAGGTGGAGCGTCCGGCGTGGACGACGCTGCCGGCGGTGGACGAGCGGGCCCGGGAAGTGGAGCTCGACGAGCTGGAGAGCGGCGAGCACGTGATCGGGACGGGCGCGCAGTCGGTGGCGGTGGCTCGGGTTTGAGGGAGTTCGCGGTCGGGGCGGGCTGCTGCTGTTTGGGGGCGGCGGGGCTCAACCACGGTCGGGGTTGGGGTCCTTGTTTGAGGGTGCTGGAGCTCAACCACGGTCGGGTTTTGTCCTGATCCGCGGGTACGAGAGCTCAACCACGGTCGGGTTTCGCCCTCGTTTGCGGATACAGACACGTGGTCCGACCTGACCGGAGCGCGCCCTCACCAAGAACAGGGCCGTCCTCGTCCAGGGGCACCGAGCTCAACCACGGTCGGTCGGACCACCCTCGCAACCATCCGCATCCACGGACATCCCACCCAACCCCGGTCGGCTGACCGCCCTCCCGACAGCCGCGTATCCTCCCCCCGTGCTTCCTCGCCCCCAGCTCCGGACCCGCTTCGCCGCGATCGTCGCTCCCGACGGCCACTCCCTCCGCGTCCTCATCGAGGACGAGCCCCTCCCGCTCATCACCCCCGCCACCCCCGGCGCGATCGTCCTCGCCCGCCGCGACGCCGACGCCGCCCACGTCCTCCGCGAGCTCGCCGCGCCCGGCACCGCTCTCGCCGAGCTCCACGCGATCGCCGCGCGCTTCGGCGTCGACATCGCCTTCCCCGACGACGTCATGTCCGAGGTCGAGCGCACCGTCGCCGACCCGCGCCTCGACGCGCCCGAGCTCGCCGACCTCGAGGCCCTCGCCTTCGTCACGATCGACTCCGCGCACGCGAAGGACCTCGACCAAGCGATCCACGTCGCGCCCCGGCCCGACGGCGGCTGGATCGTCCGCTACGCAATCGCCGACGCCGGCTCCTACGTCCCGCGCGGCAGCGCCCTCTTCGCCGAAGCGCTCCGCCGCGGCGCCAGCTACTACCTGCCCGGGCTCTCGATCCCGATGCTCCCTCGCCCGCTCTCCGAGGGCACCGTCTCGCTCAACCCCGACGGCCCGCGCCGCGCCCTCGTTTTCGAGATGCACCTCGACGCGCAGGGTCGCTCGCTCGCCACGGAGCTCGTCCGCGCGCGCATCCGCAGCCGCGCGAAGCTGAGCTTCGAGTCGGTCCAGCAGCTCTTCGACGATCCCGCTCGCAGCGAGCTCACCGGCACCGAGATGGAGCCGTCGCTCCGCGCGATGGCCGAGGTCGGCGAAGCGCGCCTCCGCGAAGCCGCCGAGCGCGACGTCGTGCGCTATCGCCGTCGCGACGTGGACGTCGCGCTCTCGAGCGCCGCCGGAGAGCGCTTCGTCGTGCTCGAAGGCGTGCGCGCCGACGTCGAGCTCTGGAACGAGCAGATCTCGCTGCTCTGCAACGCCGAAGGCGCGCGCCTCCTCGCCGAGACCGACGCGCCGTTCGTACAGCCGATCTATCGCATCCACCCGCCGCCCGATCCCGAGCGCGTCGAGAGCCTCCGCGAGGCGATCGTGCGCATCGTCGACGCGCATCGCCTCCCCGACGAGTGGAAGTGGGACGAAGGCCGCGCGAGCCTCGCGGTGTACGTCGCGTCGCTCCCGGATCACGGCCCGCATGCGCGCGTCGCGCGCGCCATCCAGCGCCAGGCGATCCTCACGAACGTCCGCTCGCGCTACGCGACCGAGCCCGCGACCCACCACGGCGTCGGCTTCGAGCCCTACGCGCGCTTCTCCGCGCCGATGCGCGAGGTCGTCGGCGTCTACCTGCACGCCGAAGCGCTCCAGATGCTGGAAGGTCGCGCCATCGACGACGAGGACGCCGAAGCGCTGCGCGAGCGCGTCGTCGAATCGGCGAACCGAAGCAAGGACGTGCAGCGCGCGATCACCGATCTCGTGAACCGCCGCGTGATCGATCGCTTGTTCGAGGCCGATCTGGCCGAGCCTCGCGCCTCCCGACGCACCTGGCGCGGCACCGTGATGGGCGTGGCGGGCAGCAAGCTGCACGTGCAGCTCGACGATCCCGGCATCGACGTGAAGGTCTATCTCTACGATCTCGCGCAGGGCTGGGGCGGCGTGTGGCTCGAGCCCGACGAGCACGGCGTCGTGCTGCGAGAGCAGAAGACCAAGCGCGTGCGCGCGATCGTCGGCGACGCGATCACGATCCGCGTGCTGAAGCGCGACGAAGGACGCGATCGATGGGTGCTCGAGGCGCTCGCGATCGGCGCGGAGGCAGAACGATGAGCGAGCGGTACGCAGCGGATCTCGCCGCGGTGCGCGAAGCGGCAGAGCGCATCAGACCGTGGGCGATCCGCACCCCGGTGATGACGTCGAGCACGATGGACGCGCGGTCGGGGCGAGAGCTCTTCTTCAAGTGCGAGACGTTCCAGCGCGTCGGCGCGTTCAAGTTCCGCGGCGCGTGCAACGCGGTGATGAAGCTCGACGACGCGACCGCGGCGCGCGGCGTCGCGACGCACTCGAGCGGCAACCACGCGCAGGCGCTCGCGCTCGCAGCGAAGCTCCGCGGCATCCCCGCGCACGTCGTCATGCCGACGAGCGCACCCGCCATCAAGAAGGAAGCAGTCCTCGGGTACGGCGCGAACGTCATCCCGTGCGCGCCGACGCTCGCCGCGCGCGAGGAGACCGCGGCGCGCGTCGTCGCCGAGACCGGCGCGACGCTGATCCCGCCCTACGATCATCCCGACGTGATCGCGGGCCAGGGCACGATCGCGCTCGAGCTCCTGGACGAGATCGCCGACCTCGACGCGATCGTGGTGCCGATCGGCGGAGGCGGGATGATCAGCGGCATCGCGCTCGCCGCGCGCGAGCTCGCGCCGCGCGTGAAGGTGATCGCCGCCGAGCCCGCCGGCGCCGACGACGCGGCGCGCAGCAAGGCGGGCGGCGCGCTCGTGCCCCAGACCGGCCCGAAGACGATCGCGGACGGGCTGCTGACCTCGCTCGGATCGCTCACCTGGCCGGTGGTGCGCGACGTCGTCGATCGAGTGATCACGGTCGACGAAGACGCGATCGTGCGCGCGATGCGGCTCGTGTTCGAGCGCATGAAGCTCGTCATCGAGCCGAGCGCCGCCGTCGGCGTGGCGGTCGCGCTGAGCGACGCCATGCGCGAGGTCGAGGGCGCGCAGCGCGTCGGCGTGGTGCTGTGCGGCGGGAACGTCGCTCTCGATCGACTGCCGTGGATCACCCGACCGGCGTGACGCGCGCGAGCGCATGCGCACGGAACAAGAAGATCAGCGAGACCGCCGCGCACCCGAGCATCACGGTCGTCATCGCGCGCGGCGTTCCGTCGGAGAGCAGGCCCACCGCAGCCGACGAGAGCGCGGCGATCGCGAGCTGCATCGTCCCGAGCAGCGCCGAAGCCAGGCCGGCGCGTGCGTGCTGGTGCTCGAGCGCGACCGCGGTCGCGTTGGGGTTGGTGAGGCCGAGCGTCGCCACGTAGATCCAGATGAGCGACGCGTGGACGAACACGCCGCCGTCGATCGCGGTCAGTCGGAGCACGACCGCGATCGCGAGCGTCACGACGATCGCGGCGCGCGCGATCGCGCCCGGCTCGGCGCGCATCAGCGCGCGTCGGTTGAGCTGCGCACTGAGCACGTAGCCCGCGGCGTTCGCGCCGAAGATCCAGGCATACGTCGCGGGCTCGAGGCCGTGATGCTCGATGAACACGAACGACGAGCCCGCGATGTACGCGAACAGGCCCGCCTGCGCGAAGCCACCGCCGAGGGCAGCCGTGACGAACACACGATCGCGCAGCACCTGCTTCGCAGCGTGCGCGATCGGCTCGGGCGGCCGCGGCGCCTGCAGGTCGCGCAGACCGATCTGCGTCGCGATGAGCGCGAGCACGCCGAAGACCGCGAGCGCGACGAAGATCGCGCGCCAGCCCGCGACCGCGAGGAGCGCGCTCCCGAGCGACGGCGCGAGCACCGGCGCAGCGCCCATCACGAGCACGAGGAGCGACATGATCCGCGCCGCATCGCGGCCCGCCCAGCGATCGCGCACGACCGCGCGCGTCACGACCATCCCCGACGAGCCGCCGACGGCTTGCAGGAAGCGCGCGGCGGCCAGCAGCTCGATCGTCGGCGCGAGCGCGCACGCGATCGCGCCGATCGTGAAGAGCACGAGGCCGATCGCGAGGGGACGACGACGTCCGAGGCGATCCGCGAGCGGGCCCCAGACGAGCTGCGCGCTCGCGAGGCCGAGGAAGAACGTCGACAGCGTGAGCTGCGTCGCGGCGGCGGAGGCGTGCAGGTCGCGCGCGATCTCGGGCAACGCGGGGAGATACGCGTCGATCGAGAGCGGCCCGATCGCGGTCAGGCCGCCCAGCAGGAGCACGAGACCGAGCGCGCCGCGCTCGGGAGTGTCGGATGTCGGAGCGCTCATCGCGACGAGCCTTCGGCGCAACGGCTCGACTGGACAGCGTGGTACAGCGCCGACGTTCGCAGTGGCAGCGCGTTAGCGCACGCGCACGGCGAGCGTGTCGTGCGCCACGATCGCGCGGAAGGCAACGTCGAGAAGATCGCGCGCGGGTACGTCCGGGCGTGCGCCGACGACCACGCGCTGGTGCGGAAGGCGCTGGATGAGCGAGTCGAGATGACCGAAGCCGATGCCGCTCTGGGGGCGGACGTCGGGCAGGCGCAGCGTGATTCGTCGCTGGCGACGTGCGAGCGCGTACCTGCCCGAGTCGACGTTCACGACGAGATCGCGGCGCGAGACGTCGCGATCGTGCATCACGATCGTGATCGGCGCCCCTCGCAGGGTTCCGTCGGCACCGCGCCGGACGAGCGCGATCGGCCCGCGCGCGATCTCCGCGACCGAGACGAGAACACGCGCGAGCACGTCGGCACGCACGCGCGGCGCGACTGCGACGGCGACGGTGCGGCGGTCGGGCCTGTGCGCGCCGACCGCCCGCGCGACCTCGGTGATCGCGGCCGGCGGGCCCGCGAAACGCCACGGCAGGCGCACCGAGTCGCTCTCGGGAAGCACACGACCGGCGTCGGCGGGAAGCACGATCTCGCCGTCGCGCACGCGCAGCGGAGGCATCGACGCGACGCGCACCTCGCGTCGGCGGACGAGGACGATCACCGATGCGCGCACCGGCTCGCCGTCTTCGCCGCCGAGGAGATCGCGGTCGCGCTCGAGCCGAGGGATCGCGTGGAGCGTCGTGGTCTCGAGGCGCGCGGTCGCGAGCGCGACGCGATCCTGCAGCGCGCGGGAGAGCGGGTCGCCCGCGCGCGCACGATCTCCGATGCGCTTCAGCGCGCGGCTGACCTCGAGCATCGACGCGAGCTCTCGGCGCGATGCGGGCGCGAGCGACGTCCACGGCGCGCTGCAGGGCGTGCTCGGCGTCGCCGTCGCGCACGGCTCGGGCGCGAACGCAGGCAGCTGCGCGGGGTCGCCGGAGATGCCGAGCGCCTCGGTCGCGGTGGCGACGAGCAACAGGTCGCGGCGCGATCCCTGGTGGCGCGACCAGTCGATCTCGCGATCTCCGCGCGCCATCGCGGCGCGCAGGTCGAGCGCGGAGAGCGCCTCGCGCGCGGGATCGCGATAGGCGACGCTCGACACGACCGCACCGAGCTCGCTGCGGAGGTGCGGCTCGAGCTCGGGCTCGGCGACGCCCAAGGTGTCGGCGATGCGCGCGACGGGGATCGCGCGCTCGGCGCCGAGCTGGCTCGCGATCAGCAGATCAATCGCGATCGACGCGCGGAGGTAGCGCGCTTCGAGCCGCGCTTCGGGCGTCGGCGCGCTGCGCGCGGTGCGCGTGAGCTCGCGCATCGCGTCGAGGGTCTCGGTGCCTTCGCGATCCCAGGGCGCCAGCACGGTGCGCACGGAGCGGATCGCCGTCGCCTGCGCGCTCGTGCGCGCTGGAGCGAGCGCGACGGAGGCGAGCAGAACGATCAGCGCGGAACGAGAGATGAGAGACGACGTCGGCATCGATATCCGACATCGTCCCCTCGCAGATTGCGAAAGGTCCGCGGCGCGTGATGCGCGCGGGCGACTCGGTGTCGCGACGCGACGCGTGTCATTCGGCGACGATCTCGACCTCGACGAAGTCGCTCTGCGGTGCGGGCGGACGCGAGGGCGCGCGCTCGATCGCGTCGCGGTGCTGCCAGTACGTGAGGAGCGCGGCGAGCACCGCGGCGAGAAGGATCCACCACTTCGTGCTCGCCTGAGACGGAACGCGAACGGCCACGTGTGATCTCTAGCACCGCGCGGCGTTGCCTCACGGTGCGCTTGGTGGTGCGCGGGCGCGCGTGGCAGGTGTCGGTCGACATGGCGCGCAAGGCGACGACGTACTGGGACTACATCAAGGTCGAGGAGATCACTTCGCTCCAGGGCGGGCTCGAGGAGAGCGACGCCGGGCTGTCGAACGACGAGGTGCTCTTCATCACCGTGCACCAGATCGACGAGCTCTGGTTGAAGCTCGCGCTGCGCGAGCTGGTGTCGGTGCGAGGACTGTTCGCGCAGGAGCGCGTGCCCGAGCAGTCGCTGGCGAGCGCGGTGCGCGGGCTGCGTCGGATGGCGCTCTTGTTCCACCACATCGCGCAGCACTTCGCGCTCATGGAGACGATGACGACGCGAGACTATCTCGCGTTCCGCGACAAGCTCTCGCCCGCGAGCGGCTTCCAGTCGGCGCAGCTGCGCGAGATCGAGATCCTGATGGGGCTGCGGGACTCGGATCGGATCGCGCTCGGGCACGAGCATGGGTACATGCAGGCGCTGCGGGCGCCGGATGGGTCGGAGTCCGCTGCGTCTCGCCGCGTTTCTGCGCGGCTCGCGGACCGACCGACGTTGAGGGAAGCGCTCGACGAGTGGCTGTTCCGGACGCCCATCCAGGGGAGCACTCCGGACCGCGCGGGTGACGCGGAGACGGTGAAACGCTTCGTCGAGCAGTACCTGGAGGCGCACGCCGGCGAGGTGAGGCGCGCACAGGAGCTCGCGATGCACGACGCGCTGACGCCGCACGACGCGGAGCGACTGCGAGCGCGCTATGAAAAAGAGGTGGGCGGAGCGCGCGCATTCCTCGAGGCGGTCGACGCGCCGGAGGAAGAGCGCGCGCGGAGAGCGCGAGTGCGCGCCGCGTTGATGTTCATCGAGAGCTATCGCGAGCTACCGCTCCTCGCGTGGCCGCGCGAGGTGATCGACGCGATCGTCGCGATCGAGCAGGCGTTCGTGATCTTCCGGCAGCGGCACGCGCGGATGGTCGAGCGCGTGATCGGACGGAGGACGGGCACCGGCGGCTCGGCCGGTGTGGACTATCTGGACCAGACCGCGCTGCGGTATCGCATCTTCCACGACGTCTGGGCAGTGCGGACGCTGTTGATCCGAGCGCAGGCGCTGCCGCCGGTGGAGACGCCGGACGCGTATACGTTGGGCGTGGGGCAGTAAGAAGGGGCGGCGGAGCTCAACCACGGTGGGTTCTGAGCGCCCGCGAGTTGCTCAAGCGGCGCGCGACACCGCACCGACCACGACACCGTGCGTCCGTGACATCGACCACGTCCCCGCCGGGAACGTGACGGCGCGATCGCCAGCACGCCATCGCGACATCGCGTCGTGATACGCGCGCCGGAACTCCCGAAGCTCGAGCACCGCCTCGCGGAGCTCCGCCGCTCTGCCTCGACCGACGGCAAAGGTCGGATTCCGTTTCCGGACTGGCTCGTGGCTCCGAGCGCGCTTGTGCGGCACGACCGACTGACAGCGACGCGCACCGAGGAACGCGGCGCCTCGCGATCTGACTTCGGCCCTCGCTTCGCGCTCTTGGCGCGCGACCTCTTCCTCGATCGCTCGGCGCATCTCCTCGGCGCTCCAGCCGCCCGCGATGCTCGGGAAAGGGCTGAGCTCGAGCTCGACCGACTCCGGCCATTGCTCGTTCTCTGGGTCGAAGAACATCGCCGGACGACGCGCCTTCAGCACACCGCGTCCGATGTCGCGAGGTCGCGTCTGTACTCCCGGCCACTCTCGGGCTTCTCGCACGAGTCCGGCGAGCACCGGATTCGCAATGGCATAGGCGCTCTTCTGCACGACCGCGTCACGCGTACGGAGCACGACGATCGACGAGGGCTCGTGATCCCAAACCGGGCCCTCCCATCGGCGAAGGACCTTCGTCCCGAGCGCGACCCAGCGATGCAGATCGCGCAGGAAATCCGGGAGAACGCCGGCGACGTCGGTGACGACGAGGTGCTCGTGCGTGCTCATCAGCGTCGCGACGTGGACGACGATCCCGTGTTTGCGCGCGGACACTGCGAGCGCGTAAACGAACAGGCTCCGCATCTGCTCGTCGGGGCGAAAGAGATGATGACGACGAAGGGTGCGGCGCGTGATCAAGACGGTGGCGCCTGGGAGGACGATGCGTGGCTGTGTCATGCCGCCGCGCTGAGCAACGACTGAGCCGGGCGCTGGAGAAGAGAAATGCTGCGCTCCATCGTGATCGATGGCGGAGCTGGTGGCGGCCGCCTGGCGGCCGCCAGGTGTTGCTCGCGCAACTCAACGTGGGTCGTCGATTTGCGACGGATCCCGAAGCGATCACACGCCGTTCGACGGCACCGCGCTCGGCGGCTCCTCCGCGTCCCGGCACGCCGGCACGTGCGCATCCCGTCGGGGACGGAAGACGCGGGCTCCGCGCACACGCACCCGGATCGTCGCGATGTCGCGAACCTCGTCGAACCTGCCAGTGACATCCATCCACACCGACCCGACGCGCTCGGTGATCGGAACCATCCGCAGGTCGAACCCGAACACGAACGCGGACGCCTGCCACGCCGGCACCTGAACGCTCAGACGGAACCGACCGCGCGAGTCGATTCGACCGGTGCGCTCGAGCTCCGCCACATCGAGGCACCCAGGAACGGGAAGCGCCCACGTCCGATCGCCACGTACTCGGCTGTCCAGATCCCAGCCGACGAGGTCCCGCGATGCGACGTCCGCGCGCTCCCACTCGAGGAGTCGCTCCGCGAGCGCCTCGCGCTGGACGTCGATCGCGGCGTCGCGCGCCTCGGCGGAGGAGACGAGCCCGCCGTCCGGGGTTCGGCTCCACGCGACGCAAGCTCCCGGAGCTGCGCCCGGCCCAACGTCGGTCGGCAAGCACGCGAGCGAGGACAGGGTGCCCACGAACGGCGCAGGTCCGGTCAACCACGGTGCGAGCAACACCGCGACACCAGGCGGCGCCAACCCAGTGCTCACGACCGCAACCACCCGTCCGGAATCATCGAGCATTGGCGAGCCCGAATTCCCCGGCACGATCGTGCAGCCAGCGATGCGCGCGATCGCGGACGGCACGATGCGGTCCGCGCTGAGCGCCTGCGGCATCACTAGACATTGCTCGCGACGCACGAACACGGTTCCGTCCGAATGCGGCGACGCGCGCACGACGTCGAAGCGCCCCTCCGGCGCGGGCGGAACGCGCGCGAGCGCGAGATGCGGCGCGTCGATCTCACGGTGCAGCAGGAGCACGGCGTGGTCGGCACCCACGTTGCGGTCTTCCCGGTGGACGACCGCAGTCACGGCGCTCCACGCGAGCGTCACCGCGTGCTCGTCCGGCAGGAAGTAGTGCAGCGACGCCGTCGGTCCCGGCGTGCCATCGGGAGCGCAGTGCGCCGCGATTACGATGCGGTCCGGTGCGATCAATGCGGCAGTGCAGAACCCGACCTGCCCGTTCGCGGCGAACGAGAGCAACGCGCCGACCGCTCGCGGACACGTACCGTCTTCGCACTCGAAGCGCGGCCACGCTGCCTCCGGCGGCGGCTCCGGAACGAGTTGGAGCTGCGCGCGCGCGGCGCTGGGCGCGAGCGACAACACCACCACCGCGAGCGCGAGGAAGCGTCGATGCATCGCACCTCCCAGCCGGTTCGGCCTCTGACAGCGTGCACGAGAGTCGGTTCCGAGGACATGGGGCCCGTGGTCGGCTGAACCTCGGACGACCAGCGCTGCCGCGGAGGCCGGGGCTCGAGCACGGTCGGTCCTGAGACGTCCGGCGGGACCGCTGCACTGCCGAAACCGCCCGCTCAGGCACACCGGAAATTCTCAGCCACACGCGGCCCCAACGGCCCACGCCGGTTCAACCACGGTCGGCCGCAAAGTGCGCCGGCGCAAGCCCGCTTCAGCCCGAAACCCGCCCCACCCGCCCCCCCCAAAACTCAACCACGGACGGCCCCACCGCGCCCGCAGCGGCACCGCCGCGCGCGGCGTCGCACACGCGAGGCGCTCGCGCGCCATCCGCGCGTGGACGTGCTCTCCCGGCATCCAGCGTTCTCGGCGCCAACCATCCAGGGCACGTCGCATGCACATCGCCCGAGACATGACCGGGTGGGGCATCGACAGTCACAACACGATCGACCGCGCACGCATCGAGGCGCGCGCTCGCAGGATGGGCACCGCCGTGCGCACCGCGTACGACGCGTTCGATCGCTGCGCGCGCTCGGGCCGCGGCGAGCTCGAGCGCGCATGGCACGAGCTCGACGATCGCGTCCAGGACCTCGCGATCATCACCGCGCTCCTTCCGGCGCACCACGTCGTGCGTCTCGCGGCCGAGCACGTCCGGATCGCCCACGCGCGCTGGACCGAGGATCCCGACGCCGAGCGCCTCCCGATCGCGCTCGCTCTCGCGCTCCTCGATCGCGCGCTCAGCGAGACCGATCGCGGCCTCGACCGCGCGGCCTGATCACGCGACGAACCCCTTCCAGTTGCGCATGTAGCGCACGAAGCCCTCGCTCAGCGCGCGCGCGCGCAACTCGTCCTCGGTGACCGGCGGCGTCCTCAGCTCGCCCTGCTCGAGCCCGTGCACGATGCGCGGCCACTCCGGGTTGGCGATCGCCGATCGCCCCAGCGCGATCGCGTCCGCGCCGTTCGCGAGCTGCGCCTCGCCCTCCTCGCGCGTCCAGATCTGCCCCGCGACGACGATCTTCACGCGCGCTCCGAGCGCCTCGCGGAAGAGCGTCGTCGCGTGCGACTCCGGTCGCTTCTTCGTGGTCAGCGCCGACCGCCACAACGACAGGTGCAGCACCTCCATCCCGTCCGCCGCGAGCCAACGCGCGACCTCGATCGTCTCGTCGAGATCGATCCCCTTCGCCTGCCCGAAGTCCTCCGGCGACAAGCGCACCGCGAGCACCAACGACGGCGCCGCCGCGCGCACCGCACGCAGCACCTCGCGGATCAGCCGCGCTCGGTTCTCGAGCGGCCCGCCCCACCGATCCGCGCGCCGGTTGTAGACACTGCTCAGGAACTGCGAGAGCAGGTATCCGTGCGCGCCGTGGAGCTCGATCGCGTCGAAGCCCGCCTCCGCACATCGACGCGCAGCGCTCGCGAAGTGCGCGATCACCCGCGCGATGTCCTCCTCGGTCCCGGCGCGCGGCGTGATCGTGCCGGGCTCCTCGTGCGCGCTCGCGCTCCACGTCGGCACACCGCTCACCGACGGAGTCGCGCGCAGCCCTCCGTGGAACAGCTGCACGCTGGCGAGCGCGCCCGCCTGCTTGATGCGCGCCGCGAGCCGCCGCAGCCCCGGCACCATCGCATCGTCGTGCACACCGAGCTCGCCCGGCCACGCCTTGCCGTCCTGCGACACGTGCGCTGCGCACGTCTCGATCAGCCCGAACCCACCGTCGGCACGACGCGCGAGGAACGCGAGCTCGTCGTCCGAGAGCGTCCCGTCGGGATGACTCTGCATGTTCGTCAGCGGCGCGAGCCACACGCGGTTCGGCGCGACGACGCCGGGACGGAGCACCACGGGCGAGAGGAGCAGCGGATTCGACATCGCGCGGAGGGTACCCTGCTGCGCGGCGCGTCGCCGCGCCTACATCGCGGTCCGTGCGGACGATTGCCGAGCTGATCGAGGCCGACGAGAGCGTCGCGTTCGGAGCCTGTGGCCGCGTCGTGATCATGGTCTGGACCGGCGTCGCGACGCGTGAGCGTCTCGAGCGCTCGGCCGAGATCGTCGTCGCCCATGCCGCGCGCGGCGGCCCGATCGGGATCATCAGCGTCGTCGAGCACGGCGCGCCGATCCCGGCGCCGGAGAGCATCGAGATCGCGGTCGATCGCATCGTCGCCGCGGCGCCCGAGCTCGCCGGCTCCGCGTTCGTCATCGAAGGCGGTGGTGACTGGGCGATGGCCGTGCTCGACGTCGCCTCCACCGCGCATCGCCGCCACCACGACGTGCTGGTGCGCAAGTACTGCCACGACACGCGCGAAGCGAGCGCGTGGCTCACTGCACGCTGCGGCGGCGCGCCGACGCGCGCGGAGCTCGTCGACGCGATCGAGATCGTGCGCGC
This sequence comes from Sandaracinus amylolyticus, assembly GCF_000737325.1. Classification (NCBI taxonomy): domain Bacteria; kingdom Pseudomonadati; phylum Myxococcota; order Polyangiales; family Sandaracinaceae; genus Sandaracinus; species Sandaracinus amylolyticus. The sequence continues at coordinate 785,154 of NZ_CP011125.1, read as the reverse complement.
CGCGTTGGTCCGCTGATCACGCCTCGAGGCGCACGTCGCGCACCCACTCGATGGTCCGCCGCAGCCCTTCGCTCGGCGCGACGTGCGGCCGATAGCCCAGCTCGCGCTCCGCGCGCGCGCACGAGAAGAAGAAGTCCTCGCAGATCACGTGCACGTGGAAGCGATGGAACGGCACGTCCGCACCGGTCAGGCGATGCACACCCTCGAGCACGCGCGCCGCGAGCGCGGTGCGACGTCGACCGAGCCATCGCCGCGGCATGCGGATCCCCTTCACCTCCGCGTACGGTCGGAGGAACTCGAAGTAGTTCGGCGCGTTCCCCTCGCCGACGAAGTACGCGCGCCCACCGACCACGTCTCTCGTCGCGGGATCGTGCAGCTTCGCCGCCGCGAGCAGGTGCGCGTGCACCACGTTGTCGACGTACACCACGTCGAAGCGCGCGCGCCCGTCACCGAGCAGCACCGGCACCGAGCCCGACGCGAACGCGCGCAGCGTCGTGACGATCGCGTGGGGATCGTTCGGTCCGTACACGTGCACCGGTCGCACCGCGCACGTGCGTAGACCATCACGACGATCCGCCGCGAGCACGATGCGCTCGCCCTCGATCTTCGTGCGCACGTAATCGTGAAGCGGCACCTCGGGATAAGGCAGCGACTCGTCGCCGTGCGCGATCGGCGTGTCGCGGAGCACGACGTCCTCGGTGCTCGTGTACACGACGAAGGGCACACCGAGCTCGCGGCACACCTCGACGACGTTGCGCGCGCCGTCGACGTTCACCGCGTCGATCGTCGGGTTCTTCTTCAGCCCGACGTCGACCAGCGACGCGAGGTGGAACACCGTGTGCGCGCCACGCAGCACCTCGCGCAGCGCATCGCGCGATCGAACATCGGCGATCGACGACGTCACCTTCGTCGCGAGCGCGACGTCGCTCCGCCACGGCGCGACGTCGACGACGTGCACCGAGTCGAATCGTGGCCACGACTGCGGTCTGTCGACGCCCGGCTCACCCGCGAGCATCTCGACGAGGCGACGCCCCACGAATCCACTGCCCCCGATCACGACGGCGCTGCGGCTCATGCGCCGCTCGTACCACGACTCGCACGGGTCGTGCCGTGCTCGGTGCACGAGGGCCGCGTATGCTCGACGGACAACCCCGGTGAGGAGAGCCGCATGCGTCCATTCGTCGACCGCATCGCATCCGTCCTCGTCGCGCTCACGCTGATCCCTACGACCGCGTGCAGCATCCTCGTCGACCCCGACGAAACCAGGCTGGGTGAGCAGTCGGGCATCGACGCAGGAGCGCCACCAGACGCGCCCGGCGTGCAGTGCGACCTCGACTGCGACGACGGCATCGTGTGCACGGTGGATCGCTGTCTCGACGGCGCGTGCGTGCACCAGCGCGACGACGGCGCGTGCGGCGGTCCGGGCGACGCGTGCGTCGGCATCAGGACGTGTGATCCGCCGCGCTCGACGAACGAGAGCGGCTGTGTCTTCGGCGCGCCCCTCGTGTGCGACGACGGAGTGGCGTGCACCGACGACGAGTGCGATCCGGCGACCGGCGCGTGTCGCTTCGAGGCCGACCACGGCGCGTGTGACGACGGCATCGACTGCACGCTCGATCTCTGCGACCCGTCGCGCGGTGGCGACGGCTGCACGCACACCGCGGACGACACGATCTGCGACGACGGATTCTGCCGCAGCGGTGGCCGCTGCGATCCCGCACGCGGCTGCACCGGCGGCACCGCGCGCGACTGCAGCGACACCTCGCGATGCACCGACGATCGCTGCGACGAGGTCCTCGCCATGTGCGTGCGCACCGCGGTCGACGCGGACGGCGACGGCTTCACCGCGCAGCGTGTGCTCGGGGAGTCGTGCATCGACGGCACCGACTGCGATGACGCGCGCAGCGGGGTGCACCCCGGCGCGACCGAGGTCTGCAGCAACGCGATCGACGACGACTGCGACGGCGCGCCCGACGACGGCTGCTCCGCGTGCCGGCCGATGCCGAGCGTGTGCCCGACGGGCTGGACGTACTCGAACGACGGGCGCGACCACACGTGCTCGGTGTCGTTCACGCCTCCGTTCGGCGTTCGCGAGTACTGCCGCTACGCCGAGGAAGGCGTCCTCGGCTTCTACTGGATGCTCGCGGTGCCCTACAGCTGTCCGTCGGGGGCGCGGTACGCGCCGAACGCCGCGACCGGCTACTGCTTGTGGGAGCGTCTCACGCTCCCGGCGGCGTCGACGATCGACTGCAGCGCAGTGGGCTCGGGCCGCATGTCGTTCCGCTGGCCGTGCTGACGCGGTCTAGGCGCGCGAGCGCTGGGGTTGCAACGTTCCGCCAGACGTTGAGAAGGCGTCAACCACGGTCGGTCTGTGGCTTCGCGGCGGTGCCGCGCCACGACTGACGAAAACCTCAACCACGGTCGGTCCCGCACTGTCCATCAGCTCGGTCCGTACCGCGAAAACATTGAGGAAAACCTCAACCACGGTCGGTTCGGCATGCCCGCGCTTCGGGACAGCTGCCCACCAAGCCCCTCCCCATCCGGCAGCACCACCCCTCCCGCCGCCGACGCTCACTCGTCCCAATCGAGCGCGTCCACGCGCGCGCCGCCGACGTGCAGCGCCGCCGCCATCGCGCGCGCATCGACCCAGCGATCCGCCGGATCGGTCGCGAGCGCGCGGTCGATCGTGTCCACGAACGCCGGACCGATCTCGGGTCGCAGCGCGGCGAGCGACGGCGCATCGGTCTCGGTCACGCGCGTCATCAGCGTTCCGAGATCCTCTGCGTCGAACGGAGGCACGCCCACGGTCGCGGTGAACAACACCGCCGCCGCGGCCCACACGTCGGAGCGCGCGTCGAGCGGCATCCCCGCCCACTGCTCCGGGCTCATGTAGTGCGGCGTTCCGATCTTCACGCCGTCGTGCGTGCGATGCACCGGTGACGACGCACGCGCTTCGATGCTCTTCGCGACGCCGAAGTCGAGCAGCTTCACCCGCAGCGAGCCGAGCTCGTCACGCGCGAGGAACACGTTCTCCGGCTTGACGTCGCGATGGATGATCCCGCGCGCGTGCGCCGCGGCGAGCGTCGCTAGCAGCTGGTGCCCGATCTCGACCACCAGCGCGGCATCGAGCGGCCCGCGCTCGATCGCGGTCGCGAGATCTTCGCCCTCGAGGAGCTCGATCGCGATGTACCAGCGCCCGCCCTCGTCCTGCCCCGCGCCCATCACGCGCACCACGCCGGGGTGCGCGATCTCGCGCATGATCTCGGCCTCGTGCAGCAGGCGCGCGACGTGATCGCGATCGTGCGCGAGGCGATCGTGCAGCACCTTCACCGCCACCGCGTCGCCGGTGTGCTGATCGACACCGCCGAACACCGCCGCGTGCGCGCCCGATCCGAGCAACCGCTCCACGCGATAGCGCCCCGCCACGATCGCGCCGATGCGCTCCCCGCTCGGTGGCGCTTCGAGCGCGCCGGTGGGCACCGCGTCGACCATCGTGTCGCGCGACGGCGCCTGCCCCATCCACTCGTCGTCTCGCTTCCCCGACGCGGCCACGAGGCGGCGAGCATATCAGCGCATCCACCGCCCGAGGAGCTCGAGGATCACCGAGTACCACTGGCGCACGTTGCGCGGCTTCTGGATCCAGTGGCCCCCGTCGGGAAGACCAGCAGCTCGCTCGCGACGCCGTGTGCCTGGAGCGACTCGAAGAGCGCGAGCGCTCCCCGATCGGCGCGCGATAGTCCGTCTCGCCGTGCACGACGAGCGTCGGTGTTCGCCACCGACCGACCCCGGCGTGCGGCGAGTGACCATCGACGTCGCCCCGGCCAGGGGTCGCGCCCATCATCGCGCCGAACGTCGCCGGGTGATCGCAGGCGCCGTAGAACGCGCGCAGATCGAAGAGCCCCGCATGCGTCACCAGCGCGCGGAAGCGATCGGTGCGCCCCGCGATCCACGAGGTCATGGAGCCGCCGAACGAGCCGCCCATCGCCGCGATGCGCGACGCGTCCACGTCGTCGCGCGCGACGAGCGCATCGGTCACCCGCACGAGATCGTCGAAGCACCTCCCGCCCCAATCGCCCCACACCCCGGCGACGAACGCGTGCCCGTGTCCCGTCGATCGGCGCGGGTTCGGTAGCGCGACCGCATACCCCGCCGACGCCGCGACCAGCGGGTGCGACCGTCGCTCGAGAGATCCCAGTCGACCTCACGGTGCTCGCGATCCGCGCGCGGCGTGAGATCGACGCGCCTCGGGCCACGCATGATCGAGCCCGAGCGCGCCGCGCCGCAACTGCCGCACGTGCGCCGCACCCGCATGCTCGGCATGCTCGCGTGCGTGACCGCTCCCGCTGCGCCCTCGATCGACGTCGTGATGCGCGAGACCCGCGCGCTCGTGCGCGAGCTCGGCCTCGCCCAGGTCGAGCCCAACGTGATCGCCGATCGCAGCAACCTCGTGCTGCACCTCGCGCCGCACCCGCTCGTCGCGCGCGTCGCGATGGCGACTTCGATGGTGCGCGTCGGCATGCAGTGGCTGCGGCGCGAGGTCGAGATCTCGCGCTTCCTCGATGGGCGCGGCGCGTTCGTCACGCGCCCGAGCACGACGATCGATCCTGGCCCGTTCGATCGTGCGGGACTCGTGATCAGCGTGTGGGATCTCGAGACGATCGATGCGCGCGCCGTCGATCCGCGTCGCGCGGGAGCACGGCTCGCCGGGGCGCATCGTCTTCTCGCGAGCAGCGACGCACCGGCGCTGCCCGAGTGGGGCGGCTGGGCCGAAGCGCGCGCGGTGCTCGAGCGCGCTCGCACGAGCGGTGCGTGGAGCGCATCCGAAGCTCATCGCGTCGCGTCGGCGTGGGAGCGCGCCGAGCGCATCGTCGAGTCGGCGCGCGCGCGCACCGCGTCGTTCCAGCCGGTGCACGGCGACGCGCACGTCGGGAACGTGCTCGCGACGTCGCGCGGTCCGGTCTGGACCGACTGGGAGGACGCGTTCGTCGGCCCGGTCGAGTGGGATCTCGCGTGCCTTCGCTCGAAGGCCGAGCTGTTCGGCGAGGAGCGCGAGACGATCGACGCGATCACCGCGGCGTACGACGCGCCCTACGACGCCGAGCTCGCGCGCGAGCTCGGCCTGGTGCGCAACCTCCAGGTGATCCCGTGGCTCGCGGTGTTCGCGGAGCGCGATCCCTCGCTGCTGCCGCGCATGCGCGCGCGCATCGAGGCGCTCTGACCCGACGATCACTTGCGTCGATCCTCGACGCTGTGGTCTTCGGGTTTCGACGGGAGGGAGGCTCGGCGGCTTTGCCCGACGCGGGACCGCGCCGCACGCCCTCCGGAAAGAACGGCGAGCCAAGTGCCCGAGTCGAGGCTCACCTCGACTGGGCGCTCGGTTGGCGCCGTCGCATCAGGCGGGCACGACCTTCGGCGAGATCGCGAGCGCCCAGCCGCGCGCCTCGGGCCCGGCCGGGATCAGCACTCGCAGCAGGTAGTACACGGGCAGCGCGACCGGCGCGCCGAACAGGAACGTGATCGCGAAGAGCGCGCGACCCAGCGGATCGAGCCCTTCGTCCTCGACCAACAGCGCGCCATAGATGAGCAGCACGATGAACTGCGTGATCACGTGGCTCGCGAGCAGCACCAGGCCGGCCTCGCTCGACGCGCCCGCGACGACGAACGTCGCGATCGCGAGCGTGAGCAGGAGACCGGGCGTGAGCGCGAGCACCGCGAGCAGGCCGCGATCGTTCCGGCGATCGAACTGAGGACGAGCAGCGGTGGAGAGCTGGAGTCGTGAGTTCGGCATGGCGTGCTCCTCTGCAACGACCATGCGTCTCGCGATCGCCGTCGACCTGCTTCGGTCACGTGGCAATTCCCCGAGAATTGCCGCCGTGGGGACGCGTGACCTCGGGCGCTTCTCGCAGAGCCGGCGCCGCTCTCGCGCCACCGAGAGCGCCGTGCGTGCCTCTCGCCGGTGTCGGTCTCGCCGCGAGCGCTCAGACCGGCTTCGCCGCCGCGAGGGTCACCAGCGCGGTCGCGATCGCGTCGCCCTTCGTGCTCGTGACCTCGACCTCGCACACGACGACGCGCTTGCCGCCGCTGCGCCGGCGCGCCTCGGCGACGAGCACGTCCCCGACCTGCGCGGGCGCGAGGTAGCTCGTCGCGAGCGACACCGTCACGACGCCCTGGCCGTCGATCGACGGCTGCAGCGCGATGGCGGCGCCCGCCGCGGTGTCGATCAGCGACGCGATCACCCCGCCGTGCGCGATGCCGCGCGTGTTCGCGTGCTCGTCGCGGATCGGCAGCTCGATACGGCACGCACCGTCGCTGCGCGACACGATGCGCAGGCCCAGCCACGACGCGAAGCGCGAGCTCGCGAGCAGATCGTCCATCGCGGCCGAGTATGCTCCGCGTGCGACGAGCGCACGACGATCACGCGTCGCGCGTCTCCCAGCGGGAGCTCCGAGTGCGCTTCGATGCGATCGTGATCGGTGCCGGCGTCGTCGGGCTCGCGTGCGCGGAGCGCCTCGCGCGTGATGGGCGTCGCGTGCTGGTGATCGAGCGCCATCCGACGTTCGGTCGCGAGACCAGCTCGCGCAATTCCCAGGTCGTCCACGCGGGCCTCTACTACCCCCGCGGATCGCTCAAGGCGCGGCTCTGTGTCGCGGGACGACACGCGCTCGTCGCGTGGTGCACGCAGCACGGCATCGCGCTGCGCGCCATCGGCAAGCTCGTCGTCGCGGTGGACGACGACGAGCTCGCGTCGCTCCACGCGCTGCGCGATCGCGCGCTCGAGAACGGCGTCGACGACGTGGTGATCCTCGATGGCGACGAGATGCGTCGCCGCGAGCCCGACGTGATCGCGAACGCGGCGCTGTGGTCGCCCTCGAGCGGCATCGTCGACGCGCACGGCGTGATGGCGTCGCTCCTCGCGGTCGCGCGCGGGCACCGCGCGCTCGACGTCGCGTTCCGACACGAGGTCGTGCACGCCGATCGCGTCGCCGACGGATACGTGCTCCGCGTGCGCGACGACTCCCATCGCGAGACCGACGTGCGCGCGACCGTCGTGGTGAACGCCGCGGGCCTCGAAGCGGACACGATCGCGGCGCGCGTCGGCATCGACGTGGACGACGCGCGCTACCGGCAGCGCTGGGTGAAGGGAAGCTACTGCGCGCTCCGGCGCGGCGCGCTGCGCGTGCGCTCGCTCGTGTACCCGATGCCTCCTGCGAGCCTCGTCGGCCTCGGCGTGCACCTGACGCTCGAGCTCGACGGCACGCTGCGGCTCGGCCCGGACGTCGAGCCGCTGTCCGCGCGAATCGCCGATCACACGGTGCGCGACGAGCTCGCGCCTCGCTTCCACGCCGCGGCCTCGCGCTTCGTGCGCGGCCTCGCGCGCGACGACGTGACGCCCGATCGCGCCGGCATCCGCCCGAAGCTGATCGCGCGCGACGGCGAGGTGCGCGACTTCGTCATCGCGGAGGAGTCCTCGCGCGGGCTCGCCGGCTGGGTCGATCTGATCGGCATCGAGTCACCGGGGCTCACCGCCTCGCTCGCGATCGCCGGCGAGGTCGCGCGCATCGTGTGATGGACGCCGCTTGCGCGCCCGCGCTGCTCCGACGCACATCTCGCGCATGAACGTGCGCTCGCTCTTCGTGATCTCGATGCTCGCCCTCTCGCTCGTCGCGTGCGGTGACGACGACGACGGAACCGGCACGCCGGACGCCGGCGCCATGGACGCGGGCTCGAGCGATGCGGGCACCGACGCGAACGTCGGCGACGACGCGGGCACGGACGGCGATCTGATGCGCGACTTCTGCGAGCCGCTCGCCGACCTCGTGTGCACGCGCGCCGCTGCGAGCGAGTGCGGCTGCGGCGCGGCGCTGCCCGGCGGCGAGGTCGACGTCGAGGGATGCACCGCTCGCTTCGCCGCGCAGTGCGCGACGTCGTGGGCGCCGCTCGCGACGGGCGATGCGCGCGTCGACGCGGACGCCGCCGCGGAGTGCGTCGCGCTGATCGGATCGAGCACCACGGGCTGTCAGCTCCCGCCCGCGACGGGCATCGTGATCGCGCACTGCACGCCGTTCGTGTACGGGCCCGCCGCGATCGACGCCGCGTGCACGAGCCCGCTCTGCGCCGAGGGCGCTGGGCTCTGTGCCGGAGGAACGTGCCGTGCGCGCGGCGGCGCCGGCGCGACGTGCTCGCCCGAGCAGCCGTTCCAGTGCGCCGTCGGTCTCGTGTGCCGCGGCGGCGAGTGCGTGACCCCGCCGACCAGCGGTCAGCCGTGCGAGGAGAACGGTCAGTGCGCGCTCGGCCTGCGCTGCGTCGAGGGCATGTGCCTCATGCTCGGCGCCGCTGCGTCGGCGTGCGACGCGACGAGCGAGTGCGGCGAGGCGCTCCTCTGCAGCGAGGGCGGCACCTGCATCGCGCGCGATCACGAGACGTGCTCTCCCGAAGACGCGTGCGGCAACCTGCAGACCTGTCGCGCGCCGCGCGCCTGCGCGCCGCGTGGCGTCGCCGGCGCGACGTGCACCGAGTCGCGTGACTGCGCGCCCGCGCTGTTCTGCTCGGACGAGAGCCGCACCTGCGTCGCGCGTCCGACCGAGGGTCAGCCCTGCGCGCCCGGCAACGTCTGCGCGCTCGGCCTCGGCTGCGACATGGACGGCGGTGGAACGTGCCGTCCGCTCCCGACTGCGGGCCAGCCCTGCGCGTACCGCGACGGCGACACGCCGTTCGTGTGCGCAGGTGATCTCGCGTGCGTCGACAACGAGTGCGCCGCCGCGCCCGGCGAGGGCGAGCCGTGCGCGTTCGGCAACGTCTGCGCGACCGGCCTCGCGTGCGACTTCACGCGCGAGGGCAGCTTCTGCATCGTGCCGCGCGTCGGCGGCGGCGAGTGCATGAGCGATCGCAGCTGCGCCGACGCGTTCCACTGCGGCCCCGAGAACACGTGCGTCGCGGACCTGCCGAGCGGCTCGACGTGCCGCGCCGGCAACGAGTGCGCGGGCGTGTGCGTGCCGAGCGCGAGCGGCGGCTTCGTGTGCGCGGATCGACCCGACGAGGGCGAGACGTGTCTCTTCGACGAGGACTGCGGCGACGCGCTCGTCTGCGATCCGGTGGCGAGCGCGGCGCGCTGCGGCGGAGAGATCTGCGCGGTGCTCTAGACTCGTGCGATGCACGATCGCATCGCGGAGCTGGAGCGGGAGATCGAGTCGCTGCGGGCGCGTCTCGACGCGCTCGCGGAGCAGGGCGCGCCCGGACGCACGTCACTGCGCATCCACCGGCGCTGTCCCGTCTGTGATCACCGCTCGGTGCTGCGCATCGAGCGCATCGCGGACCGCTCGCAGGGCGCGATCGAGGCGCTCGCGCCGCTGATCCAACCGGGCTTCCTCGAGCAGAAGGCGCTCGGTCAGTTCGTCGTCTACGTGTGCCGGCAGTGCGGGCTCGCGGAGTGGTACGTGGCGCGCATCGAGGAGATCCCGCTCGACCATCCCTCGGTGCGCGTCGCCGAAGGCCCGCCCAAGCCGCCCGAGGGATCCGGCCCGTTCCGCTGATCCACGAGCGCTTCGTGCGGCAGCTCCGATTGGCCACTTCGACCACCAGGCGATCTCGTACGCTGACCGTCGGTCACTTGCGTGCCCGTGGAGGTCCTGGTGGAACGCCATTCGATCGCTCGGTTCGCTCTGGCGCTCGCGCTGCTCGGCGGCTGCGGTGACGACACGCGCGTCGCGCCGCCCACCGAAGCGCAGTGCGACGCCGATCCGCTGCTCCCCGGATGCACGCCCGACGAGCGGCCGACGTTCGCGGGGCTCGACGACGAGGTCGCGATCCTGCGCGACGACATGGGCGTCGCGCACGTCTACGCGCAGAGCGATCGCGATGCGTTCTACGCGTCGGGCTACATGCAGGCGTTCGATCGCCTGCTGCAGATGGACCTCAACCGCCGGCGCGCGCTCGGTCGTCGCGCCGAGGTGCTCGGTGAGTCGTACGTCGACGAGGACGAGCTCTCGCGGCTCTTCGATCTGCCGCGCTGGGCGCGCACCAACGAGGCCGCGCTCTTCCGCGACGACCCGGAGCGCTGGGCGCTGGTGCAGGCGTGGACCGAGGGCGTGAACGCGCGCATCCGCGAGGTGCTCGCGGATCGATCGCAGCTGCCGCCCGAGTTCGAAGAGCTCGGCTACGAGCCCGAGGAGTGGACGCCCGTCGATGCGTTCGCGTTCGGCAAGCTCGTGCTCTTCGGGAACGCGAACCAGCTCGAGTCGAGCATCCTCAGCGCGATCCTCGACGAGTACCTGCCGGAGCTCGACGGGCGGCTCGGTCTGCTCCTGCCGATCCGCGATGCGTACGTGATGCCGCCCGACGAGCGCCCTGCGACCGCGCGCGCGATCGTGCGTCCGAGCGCGCCGCGCACGCCGCGCGCGCTGCCGCCCGACGCGCTCGAGCGCATCGCGCGCTTCCAGTCGACGATGGCCGACTTCCGCAGCGGCGGGAGCAACAACTGGGCGCTCGACGGTCGCCACACCGCGAACGGACGGCCGCTGATCGCGGGCGACCCGCACCAGCCGCTGCAGTCGCCCTCGCTCTTCTGGCTGCACCACATGAACAGCGCGGACGCCGGCGGCGCGCTCGACGTGGTGGGCTTCAACTTCGTGGGCTCACCCGGGGTGCAGCTCGGTCACAACCGACACGTCGCGTGGACCGCGACGACGACGTACCCGGACAACATGGACGTGTGGGACGTCGCGATCGGCCCGGGCGGCGGCGTGATGATCGGCGACGAGGAGGTCGCGATCGTCACGCGCACCGAGACCATCGCGGTCGCGGGCGCGAACACGGTCGAGTACGTCGTGGAGGACGTGCCGGGCCACGGCGTGCTGCTGCCGAGCGGCCTCTCGCCGCTGCCGCTCGGGCGCCCGGGGCGTCGTCTCCTCGTCAACTGGACGGGCCTGCGAGTGACCCACGAATTCGAAGGATTCTTCGGGTTCGGCACCGCGCGCGACACCGACGAGTTCGCCGCGGCGGTCGAGGGTGTGGAGCTCGGCTACTTCAACTTCGTCTTCGCCGACGCGAACGGCATCCGGTACCACTCGCAGCCGCTCGTGCCCGACCGCGGTGTGATCGGCGCGCGACGCCCGTGGGCGCTCTCCGACGGCGACGACGCGTCGACGTTCTGGCGCGATCGTTGGCTCGATCGCGCGCGAATGCCGAGCAGCACCGGCGGCGCGCGCGGCTGGATCACCTCCGCGAACAACGATCCCTTCGGGTTCGTCGCGGACGGTCGCGTCGACACCGATCCCTGGTACTTCGGCGTGCTCTACGATCCCGGCCTGCGCGCGGCGCGCATCGAGCAGGAGCTCGAGCGGCTGATCGCGCGCGGCGACGTGACGGTCGAGGACATGCAGGTCCTGCAGGACGACACGCACTCGATCATCGCGGACGATCTCGTGCCGGTGCTCGAAGAGGTCTGGGCGACGGTCGAGACCGACGACGCGCTCGCGGAGTGGCGCGGTCGCGACGACCTCGACGCGCTCGTCGTGTCGCTCGCCGCGTGGGATCGCCGCATGGAGCGCACCTCGAGCGAAGCGGTGGTGCTCAACGCGTTCTCGTACTTCCTCGCGCAGCGCGTGCTCGCCGACGACATGACGATCGTGTTCGACGCGGTGATGAGCGAGTCGAGCGCGTTCATCTTCAAGTGGCTGTCGAACGTGCTGCGCGGGCGCGCGCCCGACAGCGAGAGCTTCTTCGCCGGCGAGGCGCGAAGCGTGTCGGTGGTGCGCGCGCTCGACGAGACCGCGGCGTGGCTCGCCGAGCGGTTCCCCGGAGGCTCGTACACCTGGGGCGACGTGCACGGCACGCGCTTCCCGTCGCTCTACGGCGAGCGGCTCGATGGTGGCTGGGTCGCGACCGACGGCGCCGAGGGCACGGTGAACGTGTCGGTCACCGACTTCTTCGGCGACGGCGACGCGCCGCGCGAGCGCCTCGAGGCGAGCAGCGGATCGATCTACCGGCTCGTCGCGACCTTCGGTGACGACGGCACGCCGGAGGCGTTCGTGAACGTGCCGCGCGGTGTCAGCGGTGACCCCGAGAGCGCGCACTGGAGCGACCTGCACACGGACTGGATCGAGAACGTGTACCGGCCGCTGCGGTTCCGGCGCAGCGACATCGAGGCCGGCGAGCACGAGCGCATGACGCTCTCGCCGCAGTAGCGCCCGCGCAAAAAGCACGGCGGCGTCGACGGCGCCAGACCGATGACGCGCGCAGCCGCTCGAGCGGCTGTACGCGTACGGCGGTGCCACGTCAGTTTCCGTATCGATCGCCGACTGTCCAGATTTTATCTGGACACAGTCTTGACCCGCATCGGCGTCGATCCAATGCCCCGTGCACGCGGGGCGGACGACGCCCGGCGGGAGGAAACGAACATGACGCTTCTGCTTTCGAAGCGAGCGCCGAGGGCCGCGCTGCTGGCCCTCGTGCTCGGAGGGCTCTGGGCGTGCGGTGACGACGACGGCGGCGGAGACTCCGACGCGGGCCGAGCCGACGCGGGCACCGACGCGGGCAGCGGCGACACGATCGCGGACATCGCAGCAGCGAGCGACGACTTCGACGTGCTCGTCGCCGCGGCGTCGCGCGCCGGGCTCGTCGATACGCTCTCGGGCACTGCGGAGTTCACCGTGTTCGCGCCGACCGACGCAGCGTTCGTCGCGCTCCTCGACGTCGCGGACGAGGCGGCAGCGATCGCGGCGGTCGAGGCGCTCGGCCCCGAGACGCTCGCGGGCATCCTCACCTATCACGCGCTGAGCGGCACGGTGACGTCGAGCGAGCTGGAGGACGGTCCCGCGACGACGGTGTCGACGTTGCCGGTGTTCGTCGGCACCGGCGCGACGGTCACGATCAACGGCGGCAACGGCGTCGACGGCGGAGCGAACGTGACGACCGCGGACATCGCTGCGAGCAACGGAGTCATCCACGTGATCGATCGCGTGCTGGTCCCGCCGACCGTCGCGGACGTCGCGCGATACGCGGGCCTCACCACGCTCGCGGGCGCGCTCGCGTCGCAGGAGCTCGTCGACGATCTCGAGGCGGCCGGTCCGTTCACGGTGTTCGCGCCCACGAACGCGGCGTTCAGCGCGCTCGGCGCGCTGCCCTCCGGCGGCGCGCTCACCACGGTGTTGCTCCATCACGTCGTGTCGGGGAGCGTCGCGTCGAGCGCGATCCCCGCGCGCGCGTCGTCGCTCGCCGAGAGCTCGTACGGTGACCCGCTCACGCTGCTCTTCGACGACGGCGACGGTGTCGTGATCAACGGCGCGGCCGAGGTGGTCATCGCGGACCTGCGTGCGACGAACGGCGTCGTCCACGTCGTCGACGCGGTGATCACGCCGATGAACGTCGTGCAAGCCGCGAGCGCGGCGGGGCTCACGGGATTGCTCGGCGCGGTCGAGGCAGCGGCCGATCTGCCGGGCGGCACCAGCGTCGCCGACGCGCTGGCGGCCGACGCGCCGTACACGGTGTTCGCGCCGACGAACGATGCGTTCGCCGCGCTGAGCCCCACGCCTGACGCCGACACCCTGCGCGACGTGCTCCTCTATCACGTGCTGAGCACGGACAGCTTCGACTCGCCCGTGCTCTCGACGGAGCTGCCCACCACCGCGACCGGCCTGGAGACGCTGAACGGCGCGGACATCCCGTTCGTGCCGGGTCCTCCTGCGACGGTCGACGGCGCGGAGATCGTGATCGCCGACATCGTCGTGACCAACGGCGTGGTCCACGTGATCGACACCGTGATGCTGCCCTGAAGGAACGAGCCCGAGCGCTCGTCGAGCGGAGGGACGACGATGGAGTTCACGAGACTGAGCTTCGACCAGGACGACGTCGCGAACGTGCTCGCGAAGCTCCCGCCGTCGCAGCTCGACGAGCTGCCGTTCGGCGCGATCGAGCTCGACGCGAACGGGCGCATCCTGCAGTACAACGCGACCGAGTCGAAGCTCAGTGGGCGTGCCGTCGAGAGCGTGATCGGGCGGCTCTTCTTCGACGAGGTCGCGCCGTGCACGCGTCGCCCCGAGTTCTACGGGCGCTTCCTCGAGCTCGTGAAGGGCGGCCCCAGCGCGGTCTTCGACTACGTGTTCGACTACAAGATGAGACCGCGGCAGGTCCGCGTGCACATGAAGCGCGCGTTGCTCGGAAAGACGTACTGGATCCTCGTGCGATGGAACGACGGTGCCGGTCGTTCCGTCGCGGGCGGCGTGTGAAGCGCGCGCGCGAGTCAGACCGGTGACTCGCGCGTGCGCACGACGCGATCGAACACGCGGCCGAACGTGTCGTTCATCAGCAGGTGACGGAGCGGCCAGAGCGGAGAGTGGCAGTCCGCCGGGCCGATGCGTCCGGTCCAGAGCTCGGAGAGCGCGGCTGCCGCTTCGGTCGCGAGCACGTCGAGGTACTGCGCGCCGAGCTCCGCGCTCGCCCTCGCGGGCGCGCCCGCGTACGTCTCGCGCTCGTAGTACTGCTGCTTGAGCGGCAGGCTGCGCAGCAGCTCGACGAACGTCGCCTTCTCGCCCTTCTGCATCGGAGGCAGACCGCGCTCGACGAGGTCGAGCTCGATCGAGCGCGGCGGCAGCGAGCGATACGCGGGGTCGACGTGCTGTCCGACGAGGTGCAGCAGGAGCGACGTCTCCACGAGCCCGCCGTGCGAGTCGCCCTTCAGCTCCTCGCGCGTGATGCCGCCGATGCCACCGAGCAGCGTCGCGAGATCCGAGCTGCCTCCCGTCAATCGTTTGACCAGCAACGAAAAGACGGAAACCATCCCGACGCCGGTGCGACGGTGCGCGTCGTGAGCGCCCTTCTCGAGCGCGAGGATGTGGCGCGGACCGCCGTGGAAGCTGCCGACCCAGACGTGGCGGAAGCCCTGTCGCCCGAGGCTCTCGCCGATCTCCGCGAGCACCTGCGCGACGGTCTCGGGGCGGAACTTGATCGAGCCGACGTGCGGCAACACGTCCGCCGCCATCCACACCCAGGGCAGGCGCACGAACGTCATCTCGGGGTGCTTCGCGTGGAGCAGCTCGGCGGTGCGCGCGACGAGCCCCTCGGCCTCGCGCAGATCGGCTTGCACGGGAAGATGCGGACCGTGCACCTCGAGCGGCGAGCACGACAGGATCACGACGGTGCGCGCGCGATCGAGCGCGGCGATGTCGGGGCCGCGCAGGTCGGCCCACTCGCGGATCAGCGGCGTCGTCATGCGAAGAGCTGGTTCACGTAGTGGATGAGGATCGCCTTGGTGAGCGGGCGCGGGAGCGCCTGGAGGATGGTGTTGATCGACGCGCTCTCCTCGGGGACTCCGACCGAGGTGCCAGCGGCCGCGAGCAGCTGCGCGAACGTCGCCTCGTCGAGCGTCGCGGGATCGATCGAGGCCGCGGCCTGTGCGATGCCCGCGACCATCGCGCCGTCGCCGTTCGGCAGCGCGCGCGCTTCGTCGACACACGCACGCAGATCGACGAGGAACGCGTCGACGTGCGGCACGTTCGCGTGGGTGATCGAGAGGTGCAGGTTCTCGCGATGCCCCGCGAACCCGAGCTGCGGCTGCACGTACCAGCCGCGCTTCTTCATGAGGTCGGCGATCACGAAGATCGGCACCTCGTCGCTCGTGAACGCGATCAGCGTCATGTCGGGCTCGGCCATCACGCGCAGCCCGGGGATCGCGTCGATGCCCTCGGCGTAGCGGCGCGTCGCGTCGCGCATCTCCTTCGCGATGCGCAGATAGCCGTCGTCGCCCATGCGCATCATCGTCGCCCACGCGCCGGCGAGCGGGCCGCCGCTCTTGCTGCTCTGGATCGTCGCGTTGACGATCGTGTAGCCCGTCCACTCGCTGCACGCGTAGAGCTGGTGCTTGCGCAGCGAGCGATCGCGATAGAGCACGACGCTCGCGCCCTTCGGGCAGTAGCCGTACTTGTGCAGGTCCATCGAGAGGCTCGACACACCCGGCACCCGGAAGTCGAAGCGCGGGACGGTGTCACCGAGCCGCTCGAGGTACGGCAGCAGGAGCCCGCCCATGCATCCGTCGACGTGCATCCAGAGGTCGTGCTCGACCGCGAGCGCGGCGAGCGCCTCGATCGGATCGATCACGCCGTGCGCGTACGACGGAGCGGAGCCGACGAGCATGATCGTGCGATCGGTGATCGCGGCGCGCGCGGCGGAGACGTCGGCGCGGAACGTCGTGGGATCGACCTGGAACGCGACGATCTCGACGTCGAGGTAGTGCGCGGCCTTGTGGAACGCAGCGTGCGCGGTGACGGGCACGAGCATCTGCGGTCGCGTGAGCTCGGGGCGCAGCACGCGCGCGCGATCACGCGCCGCTTTGACCGCGAGCATGATCGACTCGGTGCCGCCGCTCGTGAAGTTGCCGACGACGCGCTCGTCGCCGTGCACGTGGGTCGCGCACATGCGCACGACCTCGTTCTCGAGGCGCAGGAGGCTCGGGAACGACGTGGGGTCGAGGCCGTTCTCCGAGAGGAACATCAGGTACGCGCGCTTGCCGAGATCGAGCGCGTCGTGCTTCGCGTCGAACACGTAGCCGAACGCGCGCCCCTCGCGCCATGGCACGTCGCGCTCGCGGTAGTTCTCGAGCGCCTCGATGATCTCGCCGCTGCTGCGGCCGGTCGACGGAATCTTCACTGCTCTCCCCCTCCTCCGAAGCCCTGCTCGAGCTCGGCGAACGTCTCGCGACCGAGCCGCACGAGGTCCGTGCTCGCACCGCCCTCGAGCCACTCGCGAAGGCTCGCGCGCACCGCGCCGATCACCGCGGATGCACGCACTCGGGCGCGACGCTTGCCGCGCGAGGTGTCGCGCTCGCCGCGCGCGAACGCCTGCTCGAGCTGCTCCTCGAACGCACGATCGAGCTGGAGCTCGCGCCCGATCAGCGCGGGCTCGGACTGCACGAGGCGGTGCTGCGCGAGCATGCGATCGCGCTCGTCCTGGTAGCGGCGCGCGAGCGCGAGGCAGGCGCGACGCACGGTCTCGAACGGCGTCTCGTGCTCGCGCGCGACGAGCGCGTCGGCGAGCAGCACGAGGCGATCGTCGCGCTCGGGGAAGACCAGCGCTTCCTTGGTCGCGAAGTAGCGGAACGCGGTGCGCCGCGAGAGCCCCGCGGCCTGCGCGACGTCGTCCATCGTGGTCGCGGCGTAGCCACGCTCGGCGAACAGCGCGTACGCGGCGGAGACGAGCGCCGCGCGACGCTCGGAGCGGTTCTTCTCGCGCTGGGGCTCGTCGACGGGCGGGTCCTCGGTCACGCCGAGGATCTGACGAAAGTGGCACTGAGTGTCAAGATATTCTGACACTCAGTGCCAGAATATCTCGGCCGCCTCGTGGCTGATTATGAGCTCGACGCCACCGCGGGGCCACTACTCGGCGAGCGTCGTGAGGCTCTCGATGCGCGAGGGCGCCGTGGCGCGCGCGGCGGTGACCGCGGCCTGCGCGCTCGCGGGGACTGCGCGGACGAGCTGCACGTTGCCGTCCTCCGCGTCGCGGCTGACGTCGTCGACCCACGCGGCGACCCACTCCATCTGCGTGAGCGCGCGGAAGCGACGCTCCATGCAGTCGTCGGTGTCGTAGTCGACGATCGTCGCGAAGATCGAGAGCGTGCCGTCCGCGTTGTCGACGAGCTCGATCATGCGCGCCTGCGACGGATAGTCGGCGATCGCGCTCGTCATGATCTCCCAGTAGCCGGGGTGCGCGGCGTCGGGACCGGGCACGGCGCGCACGCGGTTGTCGTGGGTGTGCCCGACGAGCCACGCGATGACCTCGGCGCGCGACGCGACGAGCGCTTCGATCTCCTCGGGCGTGAGCGCGTCCTCGACCTCGTCGCCGCCGACCTCGCCGACGACGCGATCGATCGACGTGGTCGAGTGATGCGACGCGAGCATCACGAGCACGCCGTCCGCGACGGCGCGATCGAGCTCGGGGATGAGCCAGCCATCGACGGTCGGGCGGCGGATCATGCCCTTCGAGCCGCCGGTGAGATCGCTGGTGTCGATCGAGAGGATGCGCAGCAGGCCGGGGATCGCGTCGTACGTCCAGTTCGCGCCGAGCGACGTGTCGACCTCGCCCGTCGCGGGATAGCCGTGGCCCGCGGGGCCGTGCGGGCCGCTCGAGGTCGCGGCGCGCAGCATCTCGACGATGTCGTCGCGATCGACGATCGCGCGATCGGGATCGGCGGGGATCGGACCGGACGTGACCGGCGCGTACCACTGGCGGTAGTCGCGCGTGCCGCTCGGCGCGTCGACGCCGAGCGCGGTCTCGCGCAGGCGATCGTTGGGCGCGGAGACGCCGACGACCTCGACGTCGTGGTTGCCGGGCACGAAGAGCCAGGGCGCGGGGAACGGCGTGGGGTCGAAGGGGTCCTTCGGGTCGTTGGCCTCGCCGGGGACGGGATCGTCGTCGTCGCCCGAGTCGGTGTGGAGGCCGGGCGTGCCGTTCATCAGATCGATGACCCACTGGATCTCGTTCTGCTGCGCGCTGTCGGCGCAGTCGCCGGTGACGATGGCGAAGTCGTAGGGGCGCTCTTCGCGCTCGACGCGCGCGAGGGTGCGGCTCATCGCCGAGACGGCGCGCGGGAGATAGGCCTCTTGCGCGCGGAGGCCGCCGGGGATCGAGGCGTTGTCGATGCGCGCGAGGCGCGTCGGGGACTCGTCGTCGACGAGCTGGAAGTCGGAGAGGTGCGCGAACCATGCGAGCGAGCGGCGCTCGGTGGTCGCAGTGGTGTTGGCGCCGAGATCGGTGCGCGTGAGGTGCGGCTGGCCGGGGCCGACGTCGACGAGGTGGTAGTCGAGGTCGCGGTACATCGTCTCGCCGACCTCTTGCGCGGGGTTGCGCGGACCGGAGCGCGCTTGGCGATCGACGTGCGGGACGAGCGTGCTGACGAGCGTGCTCGCGACGTGGGGGAGCGGCGTCTCGGGCGCGGGGTCGGTGTCCTCGCAGCGCGGGAGGCGCAGGCCCATGTGTGGGTCGAACGCGTCTTCGGGGATGCTCGCGTCGAGCGGCGCGGAGTCGTCGTCGCCGCCGCAGGCGGTCAGCGCGAGGAGGAGCGAAGCGAAGAGAGCGAGTCGGCGCATCGCGCGCGATGGTACGTCGAGGTGACGGCGGTGCGACAGTATCGTGACGCGGGAGTCAGTGAATTCTTGGAGGTGGGCGTGAGGAGGATCGTGATCGCGGTGGCGCTCGGGATCGTGCTCGGGTGGGCGCGGGCGGATGCGCAGGGCGGTGGTGAGCAGACGGTGCTCGGGCCGGGGCTCTACGTGTTTCAGACGCGCACGCGGACGGCGAGCTGTGGGGACGACGAGCGGACGGGGTACGTGACGTCGTTCGTCGCGCCGATCGATGGCGTGCCGGGAAGTCGTTCGATGCGCATGCGGACGCCGGACTCGCCGTACTGGTCGACGTGGACGATTACGGTGGGCAGCGATGACGCGATCAGCGGGGAGGCGTTCCTGACGGGATCGTCGGGGCCGAATCGGCCGGTGTCGCGGTTCACGGTGCGGCGGGATCGGGATCGGTTCACCGGGCAGGGCGTGCGGAGCTACGAGGCGAACGTGGGTGGTGCGACGCGGCGCTGCGAGGTGACCTACGACGCGCTGTTGCGACGGATCGACGTGTGAGGTGGGCCTGCCGGGGACTCGGGGGATGGCGCCGTTCGGGGGCGCTGGGACCGACCGGGGTTGAGTTTCAGCGTCTGCGAGCGGGGACGAGGACGACCCGGTTCGGGGGCGCCGGGAACCGACCGTGGTTGAGGTTCAGGCGTCTGCGACCGGGGACGAGGACGACCCGGTTCGGGGACGCCGGGAACCGACCGTGGTTGAGGTTCGAGCGTCTGCGACCGGCGACTAGGAGGACCCGGTTCGGGGGCCCCGGGAACCGACCGTGGTTGAGGTTCGAGCGTCTGCGAGCGGGGACACGGAGGACCGCGTCCAGGCGCGCTCGGCGCCGACCGTGGTTGAGGTCTGGAGGTCGCCGGCTCCGCGACGAGACGTCGCTATTCGGGAGCACTGGGCAGCACCCGCGGTGCTCGACAAACAACCGTGGTTGAGGTTTTCCCCAACAATTCCGCGGCCCAGAACCGCCCGTGCTGGAGCCCTCCCCCGGTCCAATCACTCCCGCTCCCGCTCCTCCCGCAGCACCTCCGCCCACCGAATCCAAGCGCTCCCCGCGTGCTGCACGAAGTCGTTGCGCGACGTCAGGTCCACCTGCGACCCCGGCATCCCGCCCAGCGCCCGCTCCGGCCGCGCGAACAGATGCGTCGGCCCCGGCGCCCACCGCCACCGCAGCAGCTGCCCCAGCCCGCGCTCCACCACCGCCCTCGCGCGCGACGTGTCCCGCCCGTGGTGACGCAGCAGCAAGTACGTGTTGATGAACGCCTCGGTCCGCGACCCCACCGGCGTCAGCCGCGGCAACAAGAGCGGTCCGACGCCATACCCGCCCTCGACGTTCCACGGCGTCTCGCCCTCGCGATACTGCAGGTGCTCGTTCCACTCGAGCCAACGCCGACAGAAGTCGATCGCCTCGTCGCTGTCCGCGCGCCCGCGCGCCTCACCCGCCGCGATGCACGTCCAGTGCTCTTCGCCGTAGTAGTAGCGGCTCCCGAGGAAGCTCCACCCCGCGCCCGTCAGGTGCGCCATCAAGCGCCGCGCAGCCTCGAGATCGCGCTCGTCGCCGAGCACCTCGTGCGCGCGCAGCAGCGCGAACGCCGCCTCGCCGCTGTAGTACATGTGCTGCACGTCGATCGGGCGCTGCGCCTCGAGGTCGTACTCGTGCATCAGCTCGCCGTCGTCGCGCTGCTGCGCGCGCAAGAACGCGGTCAGCCCCTCGAGCAGCCGCTGCGTGACCGGGTGCGGCTCCTTCGCGTGGATCTCCGATGCGGCGATCACCGTGAGCGCCGCCGAGCCCACCTCCACGCGCCCGTGCGACTCGATGCACGGATTGCCTCCGCAGCGCCGCATCGCGTACCGCTCGATCCACGACAGCGCGCGCAGCGCGCCCTCACGCGCCTCCGGCATGCCGTGCAGTCGGTCCACCTGCGCCACGAAGTACGCAGTCCCGGCGTGCCGCGGAAGGTTGTACGCCTCGCGCCGGGGCCGGTCCGTCGTCGCGTCGTAGACGTACGTCCACGCGCCGTCGTAGCGCTGGTGTCGCAGCAGGAACTGCGCGCCCTCGACCGACGCACGACGCAACGTCTCCTCGTCGACCAGCTCACGCGACGAGCGAGGATCCGGATACGTCGACTCCGCGATCGTGTGCGATCGGAAGCGACGCACCTCACCGCGCGCCTGCACCTCGTCGCCATCGCTCTCGAGCTCGGCCGCGAGCTGCTCGATCAGCGCGTGCATCGGCGCGCCGAACGAGAGCTCCGCGAGCGGCGTGCGCACACCGAGGTCGTACGAACGCTGCGCGCGCAGCTGCTCCGGCGTGAGGTACGCAACGCGCTCGCCCAGCCGAGCGACCAGCCCTTCGCGCAGCGGCACCAGCCCGAGCTCGCGCACCGCGGGGATCGCCGGGAGGATCGGCCCCTCGCCGAGCACGCACTCGATCGTGAAGCGCACGCGATCGTCGTCCGCGCTCGTCCATCCATCGAGGCGCGTCACGCGATCATCCGTCGCGAAGAGCTCCCCCGCGCGCGTGATCGCGCGCTCGAGCGACACGTTCTCCTCGACGTGCCGCGTCACCGGCACCGCGCGATGCCACGCGGTCACGATCACGTCCCCGCGCCACGCGCCCGCGCTCGCCGGCGCCTCTCCGATCGGCGCGCCGAGCCTTCGCGCATCGAGCGACGCGAGCGCCCACCGCGCTGCGTCGTCGTCCGGCCGCGAGCGCTCGTCGATGCGCGTGCGCAGCGCACCGATCACCCCCGCGAGCAGCGCGACGACCAGCGCCGCGAGCACGCCCTGCACGAAACGTCGCTGCGTCATCGCGCGCGCGGAAGGAGGAAGTAGACCTGCGCCGCCGGGAAGACGACGAGGTACGGCACCAGCAGCACCAACGCGACGAGGAGCAGCACCGCGCCGCCCTGCCCCACCGGCCCGTAGAGCCCGTACAAGCTCCCGATCGTGTAGGCGAGCGCCGCGATCACGACGATGCCGATCGCGAGCGTCACGCCCGCGACGATCTTCGCGACGCGCTCCGCGAGCGCGTGCCCGCGCAAGAGCAGCACACCGCTCACCACGAACCCCGCGCCGATCGCCGTCGCGCCGACGTCCACCGGCCACCACCGCACCGGCAGGAACGCCCACACGCCGAGCACGAACAAGACGCCGAGAACGAGATCGATCACGCCCATCGCGGTGCGTCGCGCAGGTGGGCTCGTCGTCATCGTCGCAGGCGCGACCTCGCGCTCCGCGTCCTTCTTCTTCGCGCGCTGGCTCATCTCGCGCGCGACGGTAGTCCGCGCAGCAGAGCGGATCCAGCTCCGTCGCGTCCGAGCGCCGACTCAGAAGGGCGGTCCGAGCCGCCCTTCCGCGTCCACGTGCGGCATGACGTCGACGACGGTCACGTCCAGCACCACGTCGCCCTCGCGCACCCGGAATTGCGCGTGGTACGCACCAGGAGGCGCAGCGGCACGCAGCGCGCGCAACCGCGTGGCATCGTCGGGATCGTCGACCCGCACCTCGCCGCGGTCCGCTTCGCCGAGCGCGTCCATCCACGACGTCGTGCCCGTCCAGGGCTCGACGTCGCCGCTCTGATCCGTCGCGCGCGACACCTCGGCGATGACCGGCCCGTCCATCGGCACGGCTCGATCGACGAGTCGATCGAGCCACTCGCGCGCGCTCGAGAGCATCGGCGCGAGCGCATCGGAAGGACGGTTGCACGACGCGAAGCAGCTCGTGCCGAGCTCGTCGCGCCAGATCGACTCGGTCGGCGCGTCAGCGCCGACCTGATCGCTCGCCTCTTCGCCGTCGACGCTCGTCCACGGTCCGGTCATCAGCTCGTCGTTGATCGCGTCGAGCTCCTCGGCGGTGAGCACGCCCGTGCGCACCTCACCGAGGTTCCCCGACGTGAACGACGCGACGAAGAACCGGCAGCTGCCGTCGACGATCAAGTACCGCTGGCCGTAGCGCTGCGCGCCGCGCGGGACGAACACGGCACCTGCGATCTGATATCCGAACGCCACCTCGCCCGCGCGTGCATCGTCGCAGACGAGCGGCTCGTGGGACGCCGCCTCCGCGGCGCAACCGAGGCTCGCCGCGAGCGCTGGGAGCACGGCCAATCGCATCATTCGCATGCGACCGATTCTATCTCCGTCCGCGCAGATCTCGCGCGCGCACCAGGTTCACGCTCTGCGCCTTCGCGTCGAAGAGCACCACCACCTCGCCGCGCTCGAGCTGCTGCTTCACCTGCGCGACCTTCGTCTCGAGGTCCACGTCGCGCTCGCCGTACTCGGTGCCCTCGCGCGTGACGAATTCCTCGATCACCCCGCGGAGCGCCGCCGGGCTCAGACGCTCCCAGGGCACCTCGACCTCCGGGGGCAGGTCGTCGTCACCGCCGCCCGACAGGTCCTCGTCGCGCTCCACCCTCGTATCGCCGTCGTCGCTCACGGCGGAGTTGCTGAATCGCGACTGCGGCCGCGGCAAGTGGAACGATCGACTGGGGTTTTTCTCAACCGCGACTAATCTATCGCCCCGTCATGACCCGTCTCGTCTATCGCTTCGGTGTGAGCGCGACCGATGGCCGCGCGCAGATGAAGGACCTCCTCGGCGGCAAGGGCGCGAACCTCGCGGAGATGGCGGCCGCGGGGCTTCCAGTCCCGCCCGGGTTCACGATCAGCACCGCGGTGTGCAAGGACGTGAGCGAGCACCACGGCGAGCTCCCGAAGCAGCTGTGGCCGGAGATCGACGCCGCGCTCGCCGAGGTCGAGGCGAAGATGGAGCTCAAGTTCGGCGACTCGACGCGCCCGCTGCTCGTCTCTGTGCGCTCGGGCGCCGCGGTCTCGATGCCGGGCATGATGGACACGGTGCTCAACCTCGGCATGAACGACGCCGTCGCCGAGGGCCTCGCCAAGCGCACCAACAACCCGCGCTTCGCGTGGGACGCGTACCGGCGCTTCATCCAGATGTTCGCCGACGTCGTCATGGACGCGAAGCGCAGCGCGTTCGAGGACGCGATGGACGCGCTCAAGCACGAGCGCGGCGCGAAGACCGATCAGGAGCTCACCGCGGACGATCTCCACGAGCTCGTGAACCGCTTCAAGAAGGTCTATCGCGATCAGCTCGGTCAGGACTTCCCGAGCGAGCCGCGGGTGCAGCTCGAGCGCGCGATCCTCGCGGTGTTCCGCTCGTGGATGAGCGAGCGCGCGGTGAAGTACCGCGAGGTGCAGCAGATCCGCGGTCTGCTCGGGACCGCGGTCAACGTGCAGGCGATGGTCTTCGGCAACATGGGCCAGACCAGCGGCACGGGCGTGTGCTTCACGCGCAACCCCGCGACCGGCGCGAAGGAGCTCTACGGCGAGTACCTCATCGACGCGCAGGGCGAGGACGTCGTCGCGGGCACGCGCACGCCGCTCCCGATCTCGACGCTGCGCGACAAGATGCCGGAGATCCACGGACAGCTCGTCGAGATGGCGCAGCGCCTCGAGCGCCACTTCAAGAACGTCCAGGACATCGAGTTCACGGTGCAGGAGAGCAAGCTCTTCCTGCTCCAGACGCGCCACGGAAAGCGCACCGGCGCGGCCGCGGTGAAGGTCGCCGTCGATCTCGTCGCCGAGGGCCTCGTCACGAAGGAAGAGGCGATCGCGAACCTCGTCGAGCCGACGCACGTCGACCAGCTGCTGCACCCGCACTTCGCGGACGAGAACGGCTACCGCAAGGCGGGCAAGGTGCTCGCGAAGGGCCTCAACGCATCGCCCGGCGCGGCGGTCGGTCGCATCGTCTTCGACGCGGACGTCGCGGAGGAATGGAAGTCTCGCGGCGAGAAGGTGATCCTCGCGCGCATCGAGACGAGCCCCGAGGACGTCGCCGGCATGCACGCCGCGGAAGGCGTGCTCACGACGCGCGGCGGCATGACGAGCCACGCGGCGGTCGTCGCGCGCGGCTGGGGCAAGCCGTGCGTCGCGGGCGTCGGCGAGCTGCAGATCGACTATCGCGCGAAGACGCTGAAGAGCGGCGATCGCGTCGTGAAGGAAGGCGACTGGATCAGCCTCAACGGCACGACCGGCGAGGTGATCGAGGGCAAGGCCGCGCTCGCCGACGCGCTGGTGAGCGGTGAGCTCGCGACGTTCATGGCGTGGGTCGACGAGGTCCGCACGCTCAAGGTCCGCACGAACGCCGACACGCCGAAGGACGCGAAGGTCGCGCGCGACTTCGGCGCGGAGGGCATCGGGCTCGTGCGCACCGAGCACATGTTCTTCGAGGAGAGCCGCATCCAGGCGATGCGCGAGATGATCCTCGCGGACACCGTCGACGCGCGGAAGAAGGCGCTCGCGAAGCTGCTGCCGCATCAGCGCGAGGACTTCGTCGGGATCTTCCGCGTGATGGAGGGCCTGCCGGTCACGATCCGTCTGCTCGATCCGCCGCTCCACGAGTTCCTGCCGCACGAGCGCGTGCAGCAGGACGAGCTCGCGAGGGTGATGGGCGTCAACGTCGAGCGGCTGCG
This sequence comes from Sandaracinus amylolyticus, assembly GCF_000737325.1. NCBI lineage: Bacteria > Pseudomonadati > Myxococcota > Polyangiales > Sandaracinaceae > Sandaracinus > Sandaracinus amylolyticus. Next base: position 759,558 of record NZ_CP011125.1, on the reverse strand, counting down.
CTCGCGCGTCGCGTCGCTCGGCGAGGCGAACCCGATGCTCGGTCACCGCGGATGTCGTCTCGGCATCACGCACCCCGAGATCACCGAGATGCAGGCGCGCGCGATCCTCGAGGCCGCGTGCTCGGTGACCAAGGAGGGCAAGAAGGTCCTCCCGGAGATCATGGTGCCGCTCGTCGGGCACAAGACCGAGCTCGCGAACCAGAAGGCGATCGTGCTGCGCGTCGCGGAGGACGTCTTCCGCGAGCAGGGCATGCGCGTCGAGTTCAAGGTCGGCACGATGATCGAGGTGCCGCGCGCGGCGCTGCGCGCCGCTGAGATCGCGGAGGACGCCGAGTTCTTCAGCTTCGGCACGAACGATCTCACGCAGATGACGCTCGGCTTCTCGCGCGACGACATCGCGAGCTTCCTGCCGAAGTACCTCGCGCAGGGCGTGCTGCAGGACGATCCGTTCCAGACGCTCGACGTCGAGGGCGTGGGGCAGCTCGTGAAGCTCGCGACGGAGAACGGGCGCAAGCAGCGGCCGGGCATGAAGATCGGCATCTGCGGCGAGCACGGCGGTGACCCGCGCTCGATCGCGTTCTGCGCCGACGTCGGGCTCGACTACGTGAGCTGCTCGCCCTTCCGCGTGCCGGTCGCGCGCCTCGCGGCGGCGCAGTCGGCGCTGAAGAAGAAGGGCGTGAAGGGCAAGGTCGGCGAGGCCTGATCGATCCGAGCTCGTGGCGCGCTCGAACGAACGATCGCGCCGCGGGCTCGTGGCGCGGAAGGCACGTCTCCGTCGCGCGACTGGGTGCATCGCGCGGCGCGACCACGCTGTCGTTCATGCGTGCACTCTGCTCGATCGGGCTCGCGCTCGTCCTCGTGGCGCCGTGCGCCGCGCGCGCTCAGGACACCCCCGAAGCCGAGCGAGGCGTGGCGACACCGCGCGACGTCGCGATCGAGCAGGCGACGCTCGAGGCGAGCATGCCGGTCGAGCCGGCGGTCGATCCGACGCTGCGCGACGTGCATCTCGCGCTGCAGATCGGCACCGCGGCGTCGTTCGCGCTCACCGCGGCGCTGGGCGTGATCACCGCGTACAACCAGGAGACGGTCTTCAGCGACGGCCAGTGCAACGACGCCCAGGGCGATCCGGTCTTCGGGTTCGAGTACGGCTGCGAGCACCTCAGCACGCTGCACGGGATCGCAGGTGTGACGACGACGACGCTCTACACGGCGGCGATCGTCACCGGCGCGATGATGCCCGAGCAGGACGACGCGCCGCAGTGGCTCTACGACGCGCTCACCGCGGTGCACGTGGCGGGCATGCTGCTGCTCCCGCTCGCGGGGCTGATCTCCGCGTACCCCGGAGTGCTCGGGATCGACGAGGGCTCGCAGCAGGACTTCTCGCGCGTGATGCGGACCGTGCACGCCGGGTTCGCGGTGACGACGGCGGTGGCGTACGGCGCGACGCTGGTGTTCGACTGGACCTGAGACGCGGGGTCCTCGGACCGACCGTGGTTGAGTTTTTCGCGCGTCTTCGGCCGGAATTCGCGAATCTCGCCGTGTGGCGGGGTCGCGCCTCGAGCCGACCGTGGTTGAGCCCCGAGCGACACCGCGCCTGACGCCCGCCAGGCGGCCGCCAGGCGCCCGCCACCCTCGAACCGACCGTGGTTGAGGTTTTCCCCGCATTTTTCGCCCCCCGCGCCCCCCGACCCTCCGGCACACCCCTCGCACCCCGCAGCCGCGACCTCACCCCCCACGCACGCGCCGCCGCGTCAGATGCGCGAGCAGCGACCGCACGTGCGGCTGCGTCGACGCTGCGCGCGTCGTCAGCGCCGTGATCGGCGCGCTCGGCAACGACCACTCGGGCAACACGCTCACCAGCGCCCCACACGCAAGCGCGTCGTCGACCAAGAAGTCCGACACCACCGTCACCCCCAGCCCCGCGACCGCCGCCGCGACGAGCGCCTCTCCGTCGTTCGTCGTGAACGTCGGACGCACCACGATCGCGCGCCGCTGCCGCCCTCGCGCGAACGGCCACGTCGTGTTCGGGCCCACCGTGCTCATCGCGAGCAGCGCGTGCTGATCGAGCTCGTCCGGCGCGCGCGGCGTCCCCCGCGCCGCGAGATACGAAGGCGCGGCCACGAGCACGTGCTCGTAGCTCCCGAGCCGCCGCGCCACGAGGCTCGAGTCCGGCAGCGACCCGAGCCGCACCGCCACGTCCACGCGCTCCGCCGCGAGATCCACCAAGCGCGGCTCGAGGATCAGCTCGAGCCTCACGCTCCGATGCGCGCGGCTCCACGCGAGGATCGGCGCCACCAAGCGCCGTCGTCCCAGCGCCGGCGGCACGCTCACCCGCAGCGTACCGCCGAGCCTCCCTCCGAGCGCCGACGTCGTCGCCTCGAGCGCGCGCGCGTCGCGCAGCAACTGCCGCGCGCCCTCGACGAACCGCGCGCCCGCCTCGGTCAGGCGCAGCGTGCGCGAGCTGCGATCGAGCAGCGTCACCCCGAGCCGCCCCTCCACACGCGCCACCGCGCGGCTCAGCGCCGGCTGCGTGATGCCCCGCCTCCGCGCCGCCGCCGAGATGCTCCCCGCGTCGACGATCGCGATCAACACCTCCGCGTCCCGCAGCGTCTCCATGCCCTGCATGCATAGCATCCATGCCTCCCGCGACATGCCGGGTCGGGCACGCTCTCGCTCGATGCGCGCCGCCGTCCACCATCGCTTCGGGCCCCCCGACGTGCTCTCGATCCAAGACCTCCCGCCGCCGCGACCGCGCGCCCGTGAGGTCCTCGTGCGCGTCGAGGCCGCCGCGCTGAACCCCAAGGACGTGCTGATCCGAAAGGGTCGCTATCGCGTGCTGAGCGGGGCTCACTTCCCGATGGGCTCGGGCTTCGACGTCGCGGGTGTGATCGAAGCCGTCGGGCCTCGCGTTCACGACCGCAGCGTCGGTGAGCGCGTCTTCGGCATGCTCGACGGCTTCCGCGGGCGCACCTGCGCCGAGCTCGTGACCCTCCGCGCCGACCAGTGCGCGCCCGCTCCCGAGGGCCTCTCGTTCGTCGAGGCCGCAGCGCTCCCGCTCGCCGCGTCCACCGCGCTGCAAGCGCTGCGTGACGTCGCGCAGATCCGCCGCGGTGATCGCGTGCTCCTCCACGGCGCATCGGGCGGCGTCGGCGTGCACGCGATCCAGATCGCGAAGGCGCTCGGCGCGCACGTGACCACCACCTCGGGCGCGCACAACCTCGAGCGCTGCGCGTCGCTCGGCGCCGACGTGACGCTCACCTACGACGATCCCGGCGAGCCCTTCACGCAGGGCACGCGCTACGACGCGATCGTCGACGTCTACGGGAACCGCAGCTTCGCGTGGGCGCGCCGTGGCCTCACCCCGCGCGGCACGTACGTCTCGACGGTGCCCTCGCGCACGCTCTTCCTCGACGTCGCGCGCACCGCGCTCGCATCGCCGAAGGCGCGGCTCGTCATCGTGCGCTCGCGCGCCCGCGACCTCGACACGATCGCGTCGATGGCGCGCGCCGACGCGCTGCGCCCGGTGATCGATCGCGTGCTCCCGCTCGAGTCGATCGCCGACGGGCACGCGCACCTCGAGACCCGCCACGCGCGCGGCAAAGTCGTCCTCACGATCCGCCGCTGACACGCCGGCGTGCGACGTGTCAGCCTCGCGGCGTGTCGCGCCTCGCCGTCCTCACCTCGCTCGCTGCTCTCCTGGCCCTCGCGTGCGCGCCCGAAGAGGGCACGCCCGTGCGCGTCGACGAGGAGACGATCCACCCCGGCGCGCCGCCGCTCGCGCCCTTCACCGAGTGCAGCGTCACGACCGCGCGCGAGCCCGCGACGTCGGCCGCGCACGAGACCGCGTGCACGGAGATCGACTACCCGTTCCATCCGCCGGCATCGGGTCGCCACTACTCGCAGTGGGCCGACTTCGGCACCTACGACGCGCCGGTTCCGTGGGGCTTCCTCGTGCACTCGATGGAGCACGGCGCGATCGTGCTCGCGTATCGCTGCGAGCCCGACGAGTGCGACGCCCTCGTCGCGACGCTGCAGGAGATCGCGGACTCGCGCGTCGATCCGCTCTGCCGCGCCGGCGACACGCCGTCGCGCTTCGTGATCGTCCCCGATCCCACGCTCGACGTCGCGCTCGCTGCGGTCGCGTGGGAGCACGTGTACCTCGCGACGTGCCTCGATCGAGAGTCGCTCGAGGCGTTCGTCGACGCGCACTACGCCCAGGCGCCCGAGGACCTCTGCGCGTCCGGCGTCGATCGGTCGGCGAGCGGCTGGTGCGGGTGATGGTCAAGTCGACTTGACCATCGCGTCGTTGGGCGCGCCGCAGTGAGGACAGCGCGCGATCTCGATCGCGTACGGTCCGCCGCAGTGCCCGCAGAAGACGCGCCCGCCGATCCCGCCGATGCGCACGACGTCGGGATGGATCGACTCGAGCTCCGCGGTGCTCATGCGATCGTCCTCGGCCGCCGGGGTCCACACCACCTCGAACGCGACGAGCTCGCTCGCGCCGATGCGCTCGAGCGACTCGAGCAGCCGCTCGACGTCGGCCGCGTCGTGCGGCCGGACATCGTGGATCTCGCGGCGCGCGGCGACGATCAGCGTGATCAGCACGACGCCCTGCCCTTCGTGCTCCTTCGCGCGGAGCGCGCCGGGCTCGGCGGTGCGCACCGTCGCGCCCTCCGCGCGCACCACCTCCGTCGTGAACTTCGCGCGCGCGCTCTGCGCGAGGCGCATGAACACGCCCTGTGCTTGAGGCGGCGACATCGGTCGGAAGCTCATCTCGCCCGCGTAGAGCCACGCGAGCTCCGCGCTGCGCAGGAGCCTCACCGTCGCGTGGAGCAGCTCGGCGCGGCCCTCCTTCGTCGCGGTGCGACCGCTCGTCGCCATCCGCGCGAGCTCGCTCTGCACGAAGCGTCGCGCGCGCCAGTCGATCACGAGGCGCAGCTGCGTGAGATCGACGCCGTTCCAGAGCGGCGATTGCGCGCGCGGGATCGGCCCCGATCCCGCGAACGTCGTCTCGTCGTCGCGCAGCGCGCGGGTGTGGCGACGCGACTGCACGAGCACCCAGAGGATCAGCCCGCCGACGAGCAACGGCGCGAAGCACAAGAAGCAGCTGCGCGACGAGATGCTGGTGCGACGACCTCCGCTCGATCGCGGCACGTCGTCCGAGCGCGGCTCGAACGTCTCTCGCTCGCGCTCACGACGCTCGCGCTCTTCGCGCTCGCGACGCTCGCGCTCGCGCTCCATCCACTCGAGCGTCCCTGGCCCACCGCCGCTGGGCGCGCGTCCGCGTTCGTACGAGCCGCCTTCGTACGAGCCGCCACCGTACGAGCCGCCGCCGTGCGAGCCGTGATCGCCCCAGTCGCCGCCGCCGAAGCTGCCGCCCGTCTCCTGCGCGCTCGCGATCGTCGCGACGAGCAGGAGCGCGATCACGATGACGAGTGATCGCGCGCGCATCTCAGCGGTGGGCCCCGCGCGCGATGCCGTCGGCGTCGTTCATCGGCGCGGGAGAGTACCAACGATCACCGCGGCATCGGGCTCGACTCGGAGCGCTCAGCCGCGCGCTCGAGCGCTGGACGGCCGAGCCAATTCCGTCGTGAGCGCGAGTGAGAGGTGCGCGGAGGTACGCGACGAGCTCCTCACCCAGAAGGGTGATTCTATTCACAGGGAGAAGAATCGGATAGTGATGCCGTATTCGAGAGGAGCCTGCCATGACGTACTGGTTCCCGAAGACGGCGTTGATCTCGAGCCGCGTGCCCGTCGCGAACGAAGCGCTCGAGGTGTTCGAAGGCCAGCTGCCGAGCGATCTCGAAGGCCACGTGTTCGCGAATGCCGCCGTGGGCGACATGGAGCACGAGAGCCCGAGTCAGCGCTCGGACAACACTCCATTCCTCAACGGCGACGGATTCGTGTTCCGCGTCAGTTTCCCCGGCGCGAAGGGCGGTGACGTGACGCTCTCGTCGCGTCCCATCGAGACTCCCTGCCACATCGCGGATCGGATCCTAGCGAACGACGAATCGCGCAAGGATTGGCGATTCGCGAATTACGGAATCGCGCGCATCTCGATCAGCTATCTCGGCGGGCGCAATTTCGCGAACACTGCGTTGCTCGCGATTCCGCCGAAGAACGCCGGTGATCCCCATCGGCTCCTCGCGACGTACGACGCGGGGCGCCCTTTCGAGATCGATCCGGTGACGCTCCGCACCGTGCGCCCGATCGGCACCAACGCCGATTGGAAGGGCACGTTGATGGTCGATCATCCGTTCCCGTTCACGAATTCGAGCGCGCATCCCGCGTACGACCCGATCACGCGCGAGCTCTTCACCGTCAACTTCGTCCGAGACGCGGAGACGCTGCTGCGGCGACTGCTGCAGTGGCTTCCGAGCTTCGGGCCCTTCGATCTGCCGGTGGGCAATCCGCTCGAGATGCTCGCGCTGCTCGACGGGCTCGAGATGGAAGGGCTGGGCCGGTTCGGTCCGGTCGATCTCGGGCGCCGCGTCGAGCTCGTGAGGCGCGCGATCGATCTGCTCCACAGCATGATCGTCGCCGATCGGCCGAAGCGCGCGACGTACGTGATGCGCGTGGACGACGCCGGGAAGGTCGACAAATGGAAGCTCGTCGACGAGGACGGCAATCCGATCGAGATCCTCCACTCGTCGCATCAAGTGGGCCTCACGAAGGACTACATCCTCGTGGTCGACACGGGGTTCAAGTTCGAAGTCGATCAGCTCTGGTCGCGGCTCGCGGGCGGTGACGCGGACCTCGAGCGTGCGCTCCGCGGCTGGCTCTCGAAGCCGCAGCCGCGGCCGACTCCCGTGTACATCGTGAAGCGCGCGGATCTGCGCGCGGGCGTGGACGAGGTGCGCGTCGTCTCGGGCTCGCTCGACGGCGAGATCGTCCACTTCTTCACGAACTACGAGCTCCACGACGGTCGCATCGTCATGCACGTCGCGGATCAGCGCTCGAGCGATGCGGCGGAGTTCGTGACCGACAGCGATCTGCAGCAGGTCGACCCGACGCGGAAGATCCCGCGCGAGGCGATCGGTGGCCTCTCGGCGCCGATGGATCTCAACGACTTCGCGTGCCTGCAGCTCGATCCGAAGACGGGGATCGTCCGGCGCAAGACTGCGGAGCACAACTTCGATCACACGTTCGGCATCGGCCTGATCACTGCGCCCGACTTCCCGATGTGGCGCGACGGCAAGCCGGTCACGCGCGGCACGGGCGAGCCCAACGGACCGAGGCCGCAGAGAGAGATCGATGCGTGCGTGTTCTTCTACGCGCACGGGTTCATCCCGAGCCTGCTCTCGCAGCTCGTCTTCGATCTCTACTCGAAGCGTCCGAGCCCGATCGTCACGCCGAAGAAGATGCTCGAGCTCGCGAAGAGCGGCGGCACCGCGGCGACGGTCTGCCGATTCGACACCGTGCGGAATCGAGTCGTCGACTTCTGCAAGATGCCTCCGGGCGCGGTGATCATCTCTCCGCAATTCGTGCCCGGCACCGAGGGTCGCGATTTCCTGATCTGCAACGTGTTCACCGACACGAGCAAGGAGATCTGGATCTTCGACGCGATGAGCCTGCGAAAGCCGCTCTGCAAGCTCCGGCGGAAGGGCCACGAGATGCTGCCCTGGCCGTACACGCTGCACACGTGTTGGATGCCGGAGATCCGCGAACTCCCGGTGGTGCAGTTCGACAACGAAGACGACTTCCGCCACGTGCGCCAGGATCGCGAGGTCTACGCGTTCCTGCGCGACGAGGTGTTCCCGCACCTCTATCGATGACGCGACTGGCGCTCTCAGGAGCGCCAGAGTCGAATGGCACGCTCGGGGTCCGCCCACCCGCGCTCGGCGAGCGACTCCAACGCTCGCGGGCGCGGGACGTCGGTCACCCTGCGCGACCACGACGCGTCGCCGACGAGCCCACACCGCGCGCGCCACTCCTCGACTCGATCCGGCGCGACGTGCTCCGCGGCGACCACCGCGACGTCGGCGAGCACACCGACGTAGTGCTGGATGCCGTGCATGCCGTAGCGGCCCATCGTCGCCCACGCGTCGTCGAGCCGCGCGAGCGCCGCGTTCGCGCCGCCCTCGTAGACATCGCAGCGCGCGAGATGCACCGCGTGCATCAGGTGCAGGAGCTGGAAACCCGTGACGCGGAAGGCCGCGATTCCCGCGTCCGCCTCGGCGCGCGCCTCGTCGGGCGCACCACGCCACAGCCGCACCCACGGCGCGATCCGCACGCCGAGGTGCGCGCGCAGATATCGATCATCGCGCGACTCGGCATCACGCATCGCCGCGTCGAGGAGCGCGCTCGCCTCCGCGATGTCGCCGCGCGCGCAGAGCGCCTCGAGCTGCACGATCACCGCGGTGTCCGCTTGCCACTGGAGGCCACGGATCGACGCGAGCTCGCTGCGAGCGCGCTCCGACGCGGCGAGCGCGTCGTCTAGCCGCGCCTCCATCCACGCCGCGCCGGCCTCGGCGACGGCGAAGACCGCGCGCGCCTCGGCGGTGCCCACGCGCTCGGTCAGCGTGCGCGCGGTCGCCGTCAGGGTCGCGGTGCGCGCGAGATCGACCATCGTCCCCGCGGTCTGCACGAGGTGGATCGTCACCGCGCGCAGGAGCCGGAACGGCTCGCCGGCGGCGCGCGCGAGATCGACGTGGAAGGTCTGTGCGACGCCGGTCGCGAGCGGGTCCGACATCGAGAGCCCGAGCGTGGCGGCGTGGAGCGCGTCGATGCGCGCGAGATCGTCGCCGCTCGCGGTGATCGGCGCGCTCTCGTCCGGCGCGACGATGTAGTGGTTCGCGGCATGCGAGTACCACGACTGCACGCGCGCGATCGCAGCGGGCGGTGAGGTCGGGAGATCGAGCTCGATGCGCTCGAGCACGCGCCGCAGCACCGCGATTCCTTCTTCGTGATGGCCGCTGAAGAGGAGCTGCTCGGCCGCGAGGCGCTCCGCGAGCACGCTCTCTTCGAGCGAGCGCGCGTGCTCCGCGGCGAGGCGATACCACTTCGCCGCCTCGGCGCCGCGACCGACCTGCGCGAGCGCGTCGCCGAGCCGCATGCGCACGTGCGCCCGCACCTGCTCGTCGGCGACGGCCGAGTCGTGCGCGAGCTGCAGCCGCATCGCTTCGAGGTGCGGCAAGCCGCGCTCGTGCGCGAGGTCCGCGGCCGCCAGATCGCGCGACAGCGCGAGCGCGAGATCGCCCGCCGATCGCGAGTGATCCGCGGCGCGGCCGATGTCTCCCGGCGTGTGCGTCGCGATCGCGTCTGCGAGCGCGCGGTGGGTCGCGCGACGATCCTCGTCGTCGAGCGATGCCTGCACCGCCTCGGCCCAGCGGCGGTGATAGAGCTCGACCAGATCGTCGCCGCGCACGAGGCGCGACGTGAGCAGTCGTCGCGCGCGCAGGCGCGTGAGCGCGGGCAGATAGTCGCGATCACGACCGCCGCTCGCCGCGACGGCCACGCTCGAGCGCAGCGGTGCGTCGGCGAGCGCGAGCACCGTGACGAGGCGCTTCGCGAATGCGTCGGGATCCCACTCGGCGATGACGTCGTGCAGCGGATCGGCGTGCGCCTCGAGCGCGCCGCCGCGCAGCGCGTAGGACGCGAGCGCTTCGACGAGGAAGGGATTGCCCCCGGCGAGGGTCGCGATGCGCTCGGCGCGATCGCCGAGCTCGGGCGCGAGCTGCGCCACGAGGCGGGCGCTCTCGGACCGATCGAGCGGACCGAGCTCCAGCGACAGGCGCGGCGCGAGCCCGGCGAGGTCGGCGCTGCGCGACGCGATCAGCACCGCGATCGGCGTGGTGCCCCGCGACAGGAGCTCGAGCACCTCGACGCTCGTCTCGTCGGCCCACTGCAGATCGTCGACGACGAGGAGCGCGGGGCGATCGCCAGCGAGCGCGACGATCCAGCGCGTCAGCGCGCTCGCGAGCGCGCGTCGCGAAGCGTCCTCGGTCATCGTGATCGCGCCCGAGGCCTCGATGCCGTGGGGCTCCGCGAGCGACGGGAACGCGCGCGCGAGCGCGGTCGCTTCCTGCGCGTCGAGCGCGGGCACGTCACGGTCGCGCAGCCCTTCGCCGAGCGCCGACGCGATCTCGTCGAGGCCGCGGAGCGGGGATCGATCCGCGGGATAACACCGACCGCGCAGCACGCGCGCGTGCGCGCCGAGCTCGCGCACGAACGCGCTCAGCACCGAGCTCTTGCCGATGCCGCCCGGGCCGATCAGCGCGGCGACTCCCGGTGCCGGCGTCTCCAGCCACGCGCGCAGCGCGGCGAGCGGGCCTTCGCGGCCGATCGGTGCGTTCGCGATCGGTGCGCTCGACGCACGGGCGCGCGACGGTGCGGCATCGAGCGCGGCGAGCACTGCATCGGCGCCGGGGCGCGCATCGGGATCGCTCGAGAGGAGCGCGACGCAGAGCGACGCGAGCGCGTCGTCGTCGGTGTCGCGCAGACGCGCGCGCAGCGCGTCCGGCGACGCGCGGCGCTTCGCGAGCAGCACGCTGCCCATGTCGCCGTCGAACGGGAGCGCCCCGGTGAGCGCCTCGAAGAGCATCACGCCCAGCGCGTACCAGTCGACCGCAGGCGCGGTGCTCGACTCGAACCACTGCTCCGGCGCCATGTAGTGCGGAGAGCCCAGTCCCGCTGCGCCGCTCTCGGGCGCACCGTAGTGCGAGACACAGCCGTAGTCGGTCAACATCGCGCGTCCGTCGCGCGCGATCAGCACGTTCGAGGGTTTGAGATCGCAGTGTGTCAGTCCGGCGTCGTGCAGAGTTCGGAGGCCATTCGCGATCTGGCGGAACACCGCGCGTCGGTCCTGCGCACTGCGCTCGGCGAGCGTGCCTCCTTCGACGTACTCCATCGTGAAGAAGACCTGCGCGCCCTCGCCGTGGAGTTCGTAGAGCTGCACGAGGTGCGGATCGCTGACGTGCACGAGCGCGCGGAATTCGCGCTTGAACGCCGGTAGATCTTCGGGGTCCGGCGCAGCGAGGCACTTGATGGCGACCGGCAGCGCGTGCTGATCGTCGATCGCATGGAACACCGCGCCGTGGGTGCCCGCGCCGACGAGCGTCGGAGATCGGAATCGTGGCGGCAGCGAGGCCGCGAGATCGTCGATCGACATCATCGCTCCCGGCGGATGTCGTGAGTCCGGATCAGCGTGTAGAGGTGCGAGCGCGCGATGTCGAGACGGCGCGCGGCCTCGGACACGTTCCAATCGACGCTCGTGAGCACGTCGCGGATGTAGCGCGCCTGGAATGCGCGAGTCGCTTCACCGAGTGTCTCGGCGACGGCGGAGTCGCGCGACGAGGGGAACACGTCCGACGCGTGCACCGACTGGCGCCCACTGCCCGCGGCGCGGATGACGCCGGCCTCGATCGCGTGCGCGAGCTGCCGCACGTTGCCGGGCCAGTCGTGGGCCTCGCACGCGCTGAGCGCGTCGCGCGTCATGGCGATGCGCCCGAGGCCGTGTCGCTCCGCGGCGCGCTCGCAGAAATGGCTCGCGAGCGGCGCGATGTCGTCGCTGCGTGCGGAGAGCGCAGGGACGTCGACCGGCATGACGGAGAGTCGATAGAAGAGGTCCTCGCGGAACCGACGCTCTTCGACGGCGTGCGCGAGATCGGAGTTCGTCGCGGCGATCACGCGGATGTCGGCGCGACGCGGCGCGGGCGCGCCGAGCGGCTGGTACGTGCGCGCTTGGAGGAGCGTGAGGAGCTTCGCTTGGCTCGCGAGCGAGAGCTCCGCGATCTCGTCGAGGAAGAGCGTGCCTCCTTCGGCGGCGGCGACGCGACCTTCGGTGTCGTGGAACGCGGTGGAGTGCGCGCCTCGTCGTGCGCCGAAGAGCTCGCTCTCGAAGAGCGCTTCGGGCACGGCCGCGCAGTTGACCTCGATGAACGGGCCCGCGGCGCGGCGGCTGTTCGCGATGATCGCGCGCGCGAGCTGCGACTTTCCGGTGCCCGAAGGGCCCGTGATCAGGAGATCGATGTCGAGCGGTGCGACCAGCCCGACGTGGCGGAACACGTTCGCGAGCGCAGCGCTTCGGCCGACGATGTCGTCGAGGCGGAGGCGCTCGCGATAGGGGCGCGTGGGATCGCTGGTGACGACCGCGGCGCGCTCCGCGAGCACGCTGCGCGCGGCGGGCGCGAGCAAGCGCGCGACGAGCGCGGCGTATTGCTCGACATCGGGCGGGAAGGGGCGACCGCCGCGCGTCTCTTGGACGTAGACGACGCCGAGCGAGCCGATCGGCGCGCAGAGGACCGCGCCGATCTGACTGCGCTTCACGCTCGGGCGATCGCTGAAGCGCCCATCGGCGATCGCGGAGAGCGTCTGGATGGTCTCGCCCTGCGAGAGCGCGGCGGCGATGATGCCCTGTGAGACCGAGCGGCGGACGTCGCTGGTCGCCTGGGTGTCGATCCCGCGCGACGTCTCGAACTCGGGCGCGTCGATCGCGCTCGACGAGAGCGCGAGGTAGCCGAGCTGTGCGCCGGTCAGCTCGAGGAAGAGCTCGAGCGCTTGGTCGAGGAAGAGGCGTGGATCGCGCTCGCCGCCGAGCTCGAGGACGCGCAGGAAGACGTCGCGTTCGCGTCGGACGGTCTCGTCGTCGGATCGAGCGCCCATCTGCCTCCAGCGAGGCAGTGTATCCAGGGCAGGACGCGAACTGAACGTGAAATCTCAGGCCGCGAGGTGACCGAGCGCGCGCGAGAGCTCGAGGCGGCTGCCGACTTCGAGCGCGCGGTACACGGCCTTGAGGTGGTGCCGAACGGTGTTCTGCGAGATGCCGAGGTGACGCGCGATCTCTTCGACGGTCGCGCCGGCGGCGGCGCACTCGGCGACCTCGCGCTGGCGTTGGCTGAGGCTGCCGCCGCGCGCGTGGACGAGCACGACGAGGAAGCGGCGGCTCGGGCCCGAGAGGTTGCGGAGCATCGCGCGTCGACCGTCGAGCCAGATGGCGTCGACGCCTGCGGCGTACGCGTTGGCGAGGCGGCGCTGGGCTTCTGGATCGAGGGTCGGCAGCGAGCCGTACTCCGGGGAGCCCGTGGGATCACACACGAAGAACTCGGTCGCCGGCAGCAGCATGACGGGGCGCGGCAGCAGATCCTGCGCCAACGCGGATCTGCGACGGAGCGAGAACGAGGTGTTCGGTGGGCTGGACGGGAGCGGCCCGGAGTGTCCGGTGGGGAGGACAGCGGGCCGACCGTGGTTGAGGTTTTGGTCGTGTACGGGGCTCCCGACCGAGGTCGAGAACCGACCGTGGTTGAGGTTCTCGACCGTCTTCACGGGCCACCAATCGAAGTCGGAACCCGACCGTGGTTGAGCTTTCTAGCCCACTTCACGGACGCCCAACCACGGTCGAAAACCGACCGTGGTTGAGGTTCTCGACCCACTACACGGACCCCTAACCGCGGTCGAAACTCGACCGTGGTTGAGGTTCTCGACCCACTTCACGGACGCCCAACCACGGTCGAAAACCGACCGTGGTTGAGCTCCCCGCCCGAAACCACTCACGATTCCCCGCGACCCAGCTCCACCCGTCTCAGTCCGGCAACATCGCCATCGCCGCCGCCGGATACCGCTCCCCGGCCGCCACCCCCTTCGGCGCGATGCGCTCGATCTCCGCGAGCTCCTCGCGCGTCAGCGTCACGTCCAGCGCGCCGAGGTTCTCGTCGAGGTACTTCCGCCGCTTCGTCCCCGGGATCGGCACGACGTCCTCGCCCTGCGCGAGCACCCACGCCAGCGCGAGCTGCGCCGCCGTGCACCCCTTCTTTGCCGCGAGCGCCTGCACGTGCGCGACGAGCTCGAGGTTCTTCGCGAACGCCTCGCCCTGGAACCGCGGCGAGTGACGCCGGTAGTCGTCCGCCGCGAGATCCTCGAACCGCTTGATCTGCCCGGTGAGGAACCCACGACCGAGCGGCGAGTACGCGACGAACCCCACGCCCAGCTCGCGACACGCCGCGAGCGTTCCGTCCTCCGGCTCGCGCGTCCAGAGCGAGTACTCGCTCTGCAGCGCCGCGATCGGATGCACCGCGCACGCAGCGCGCAGCGTCTTCGGCCCGACCTCCGACAGCCCGAGGTGCCGCACCTTCCCCGCGCGCACCAGCTCCGCCATCGCACCGACCGTCTCCTCGATCGGCACCCGCGGGTCCTTCCGATGCAGGTAGTAGAGATCGATCGTCTCGATCCCGAGCCGCTTCAGGCTCGCGTCGCACGCCTTCTTCACGTACGCGGGCGAGCCGTCGATCCCACGCACGCTCGCATCGTTCGGCTCGCGCACGATGCCGAACTTCGTCGCGAGCACCACACGGTCCCGGTGCTTCTGCACGAACGGCCCGAGCAGCTTCTCGTTCTCGCCGGTCCCGTACATGTCGGCCGTGTCGAAGAACGTCACGCCGCGCGCGAGCGCGTGCTCGAGCGTCGCGCGCGACTCCGCGTCGTCGCGTCCTGCGTAGAAGTCGCTCATCCCCATGCAGCCGAGGCCCAGGGCGGACACCGAGAGACCGGAGCGCCCGAGCGTGCGCGTCTTCATCGTCGTCGTCATCGCGTCTTCGTTCCCTTCTTCTTCGTGATGGCAGGCGCCTCGCCGTACATCGCGATCTTCTTGCGGATGATCGCGAGGTGACCCTCGAGCTCGTCGAGCCGCGCCTGCACGCGCGCTTCGTGCTGCTCGAGCAGCGCGCGTCGCGCGGCGCGCGTCTCGTCGCCGCGCCGCACCAGCGCGGCGTAGCGGAGCATGTCGCGGATGGGCATCCCGGTGGCCTGCAGCTTCCGGAGGAACTCGATCATCCGGAGCTCGCGCGCGCCGCAGCGTCGGTGTCCGCTCGATGCGCGCGGCACGCGCCCGAGCAGCCCGATGCGCTCGTAGTAGCGCAGCGTGTGAGGCGACAGACCGGTGCGCGCTGCGGCGTCGCGGATCGTGAGCGCGAGCTCGTCGTCCATCATCCGATGCATGCAACTTCGAGCGCGCTCGAAGTCAAGCGCGGGGCTGGCGCTCGAGGCCACGAGCCCCAGATCGCCGAGTCCGATGCGCGCGCGGATCGAGCCCGGAGTCGTGGCGGGCGGATGGTGGGAGAAGCTCGAGGACGGGCGCGTGCGCTGCGATCGCTGTCCGCGGCGCTGCACGCTGCACGCGGGACAGCGCGGCTTCTGCTTCGTGCGCCAGGAGCGCGACGGCGCGATCGTGCTCACGAGCTACGGGCAGGGCTCCGGGCTCTGCGTCGATCCCATCGAGAAGAAGCCGCTCTCGCACTTCCATCCCGGCACCTCGGTGCTCTCGTTCGGCACGATCGGCTGCAACCTCGGATGCAAGTTCTGTCAGAACTGGGACATCTCGAAGACGCGCGAGATGGCACGCGCGCACGAGCACGCGACGCCCGAGCAGATCGCGACGCTCGCGCGCGAGCTCGGCTGCCGCAGCGTCGCGTTCACGTACAACGATCCCGTCACGTGGGCGGAGTACGCGATCGACAGCGCGCATGCGGCGCGCGAGCTCGGCCTCGCGACGGTCGCGGTGACCGCGGGCTACGTCGATCCGAAGGCGCGCGAGCAGTTCTTCCGCGCGATGGACGCCGCGAACGTCGATCTCAAGGCGTTCACCGAGGACTTCTACAAGCGCGTGTGCGCCGCGCGCCGCGCACCGGTGCTCGAGACGATCGAGTGGCTGCACCGCGAGACGAGCGTGTGGCTCGAGCTCACGACGCTGCTCATCCCGGGGCACAACGACTCCGATGCCGAGATCGAGCAGCTCGCGTCGTGGGTGCTCGATCGGCTCGGGCCCGACGTGCCGCTGCACTTCACCGCGTTCCATCCGGACTTCCGCATGGAGGACGTGCCGCCCACGCCGCCCGAGACGCTGCGCCGAGCGCGAGCGCGCGCGAGGTCGCTCGGGCTGCACCACGTGTACACCGGGAACGTGCGCGACGAAGAGGGCGCGGCGACGCTCTGCGCGTCGTGCGGCGCGCGGGTGATCGCGCGCGAGGGGTACCGCGTGCGCGAGTACGCGCTCGATGCGCGCGGCGCATGCACGTCGTGCGGCGCGGTGCTCGCCGGGCGCTTCGACTCGACGCCGCGCGAGGTCGTGCAGCGACGTCGCGTGTCGCTCGTGACGTGATTGCGCGCGAGCAGGGCGCGGCTAGCTCGCACCGGTGGGCGCCACGCATTCGTTCGAGGAGCACGTCGGCGAGGTGCGCGTCCGCATCGACGCGAGCACGATCGACGAGCTCTTCGCGGAGGCGGGACGCGCGTTCGCAGCGCTCGCGTGCGGCGAGCTGCCGCGCGTCGGCGATCACGCCGAGCGCATCGCGGTGCGCGCGCGCGATCGCGACGCGCTCTTGGTCGCGCTGCTCGACGAGCTCGTCTACCGCGCCGAGGTCGAGGGGCGTGTGTACCCGACGCTCGAGGCGCGGCTGCGCTCCGATCGCGAGCTCGAAGCGACGCTCCACGCCGCGCCTCCCGACGTGCGCCCGCGCCTGCACGTGAAGGCCGCGACGCTGCACGACCTCGCGATCATCGAGGCGCCTTGCGGCGTGTCCGCGACGGTCGTGCTCGACGTGTGAGCCCACGGAGATCTCCGATGCAGATGCAGACGCACCACGTGGACATGCACGCACCGCTCGAGCGCATCGACGAGGTGACGTGGGAGCTGCCCTCCTGTTATCGGCGCGACATGCGAGTGCCGGTCCGCATCTTCGCGGACGAGGCACTGATCGAGTCGGCGCTGCACGACCGATGTCTCGAGCAGCTCGTGAACGTCGCGACGCTCCACGGCGTGGTGCGCCACGTGCTCGCGATGCCCGACGTGCACGAAGGCTATGGGTTCCCGGTGGGCGGGGTCGCAGCGACGGCGCTGCCCGACGGAGTGATCTCGCCCGGCGGCATCGGCTTCGACGTGAACTGCGGCGTGCGCCTCCTGGTCTCGACGCTGCGCGCGACCGACGTCGCGCACGCGCTCCCCGCGGTCATGCACGAGATCTCGCGCTCGATCCCGACGGGCTACGGCCACGGAGGTCGCACCGCGCTCGACGACGCGGAGATGGATCGCGTGCTCGCGGGCGGCGCGCAGTACCTAGTTCGCGAGCGACACGCCGGGATCGCCGATGACCTCGATCACATCGAGTCGGGCGGGATGCTCCCCGGCGCCGAGCCCGCGCTGGTCTCGGAGCGCGCGCGCACGCGTGGTCGCGACCAGCTCGGCACGCTCGGTGGCGGCAACCACTTCCTCGAGGTGCAGCGCGTCGCGCACGTGCACGACGAAGCGCTCGCCACGCGGCTCGGCATCGCGGAGGGCCAGGTGACCGTGCTGATCCACACCGGATCGCGCGGCCTCGGTCACCAGGTGTGCACCGACTTCGTGCGCCGCATGGACGAGCGCTCCGATGCGCTCGGGATCGTGCTCCCCGATCGCCAGCTCGCGTGCGCGCCGCTCTCGTCGCCCGAAGGGCGCGACTACCTCGCGGCGATGGCGGCCGCCGCGAATTTCGCGTTCGCGAACCGTCAGACGATCACTCATGCGGTGCGCGCGATCTTCGCGCGCATGCTGCACACGCTCGGCGATCCGACGCTGCGCCTCGTCTACGACGTCGCGCACAACGTCGCGAAGATCGAGCGCTACCCCGAGGGCGAGCTGTGCGTGCACCGCAAGGGCGCGACGCGCGCGCTCGGCCCTTCGAGCGACGATCTCGCGCCTGCGCTGCGCGGCATCGGTCAGCCGGTGCTGATCCCCGGCAGCATGGGCACCGCGTCGTTGGTGATGGTCGGTCGCGACGCGTCGGCCGGGCTCTCGTTCTCGAGCGCGTGCCACGGCGCCGGTCGCGTGATGAGCCGCGGCGCGGCGCGGCGCGCGATCCAGGGTCACGTGCTGCGCCACCAGCTCGAAGCGCGCGGCATCGTCGTGAAGTGCCCGTCGAGCCCGGAGCTCGCGGAGGAAGCGCCGCTCGCCTACAAGGACGTCGATCGCGTGGTCGACGTCGTCGAGCGCGCCGGCATCGCGACGAAGGTCGCGCGTCTCGAGCCGATCGGCGTGCTGAAAGGATGATCCGATGACGACGATGGGTGAGCTCTGCAATCGCACGGTGTCGATCGTCGAGCCGCGCGAGCGGGTGATCGATGCGGCGCGGCGCATGCGCGATCACCACGTCGGGTGTCTCGTCGTGGTCGAGGATCGCGACGGCGCGCGCGTGCCGGTCGGCCTGGTGACCGATCGTGATCTCGTCGTCGGCGCGCTCGCGACGCGGCCGGGCTCGATCGAGCAGCTCGAGGTGCGCGACGTGATGAGCGCGCACCTGGTGATCGCGCGCGAGGAGGAGCCGCTGCTCGACGCGCTCTCGCGCATGCGCGCCCACGGCGTGCGACGCGTCCCGGTCGTCGATCGTGTCGGCGTGCTGCAGGGGATCTTCGCGGTCGACGACATCCTCGAGCACGTGACCGAGCACCTCGATCAGCTCGTGCGGCTGCTCGGACGAGAGCGCGACCACGAGCGCGACGCGACCTCGCCTCGTGCGCCGAGCTGATCGAGCGCGCGCCCGATCACGTACGTCGCGATCACGATCATCACCGCGACGAACGCGAGGAAGGGCACGAGGTGCGGGAACGCGGCCTCGAACCCGGGCCACACCCGGAACACGAGGTTGACGTTGTAGAGCGCGGCGCCGGGGACGAGCCGGGTGACGCACGCGAGCGCGAGCAGGGCGAGCGATGCGCGCCACCACGCGCGCGGATCCCATCCGATCGTGCGCACCGCGAGCAGCGCGAGCCCGAGCGTGCCCGCGTGGACGAGCAGCGGTGTGGGCTCCGGCGCGCGGCCGAGCGCGATCAGGTTCCCGAGCCACATCGTCGTGCCGAGCGTGGTCCAGATCGCGGCGACGCTGGTGAGCGACACGCTCCCGAGCGCGATCCCGAGCGTGAGCAGCAGGGGCGCGAGGTGACACGCCCAGAGCAGCTCGTAGGCCGAGCCCTGGTAGACGAGCCACATCACGAGCACGTGCGCGGCCCACACCGCGAACGCGCCGCTCGCGAGCACCGCGCGCATCCATCGCGACCAACGAGGTCCAGGCTCCACGCCCTCCGATCTGCGCACCGCGTGCCTAGCTGCGATCGGTGGAGCCCTGTGTCGTGATCGGGTCCGCTCACCGCGCGCTCGGCGAGCAGGTCGCGCGCGAGGTCGGCGTCGCGCCCGCGCGCTGCACGATCGCGCGCTTCCCCGATGGCGAGATCCACGTCGAGCTCGGCGAGCACGTGGCCGGGCGCGACGTGTTCGTCGTGCAGCCGACGATCGCGCCGGTGGGCGAGACGCTGCTCGAGCTGCTGCTGGTCGCCGATGCCGCGCGTCGAGCGGGCGCAGCGCGCGTGATCGCGCTCGTCTCGTACTTCGGCTACGCACGCGCTGATCGCCGGACCCGCGCGGGGCAGCCGCTCGCAGCGCGCGTCGCGGCCGCGCTCTTCGAGCGCACGCTCTTCGATCGTGTGGTCGCGATCGACCTGCACTCCGCGCCGATCGAGGGCTTCTTCTCGATCCCGCTGGAGCACCTCGACGCGGTGCCGCGGCTCGCGAGCGTGCTCGAGGAGGTGCTCCCCGAGCGGGCGGTGATCGTCTCGCCCGATCTCGGCGCGTCGAAGCGCGCCGACGCGCTCGCCGCGCGCTGGAGGTTGCCGGTCGCGATCGTGCACAAGACGCGCGTGTCGGGCAGCGACGTGATCGCGCGCGAGGTGACGGGTGACGTGTCCGGCCGACGTCCCGTGATCGTCGACGACATGATCTCGACCGGCGGCACGCTCGTCACCGCGACCGAGGCGCTGCTCGCGCACGGCGCGCTCGACCGGCCGGTGATCGCGGCGACCCACGCGCTCTGCGTCGGCGATTCGATCGCGAAGCTCGCAGCGATCGGCGTGGAGCGGCTCGTCGCGACCGACAGCGTCCCGCCGCCGAGCGCGCCGTTCGACGTGCGCGTCGTGAGCGTGGCTCCGCTGCTCGCCGACGCGGTGCGACACATCGCGTCCTCGCGCGACGCCGCGCTCCCGCGGAGCTGAGCTCGCGCGTGTTGGAAACCCGGTCACGGTGCCGGAAACTCGGCACGTTTTTCCCGCGCACGGGCGCGTTCTCCACGATCGCGGCGCGGCACGGATCTCGCGACGACGCTCGTCGCCATGCAGCGCGCACACACCGACGCCGTTCCGGTGGCTCGCTATCTCGCCCTCGCGCCGGGCGCATCGCTCGAGGCGCTCGCGCTCGCGGTCACGCGCTTCGCATCGCTCGTCGAGCGCGCCCTCGCCGATCTCGATCTCACGAGCGAGGCGGTCGCGCTGCTCGCGCGGCTCGACGCGGACGGACCGTCGCGGCTCGGCGCGCACCACGCCGAAGCGCGCGTCGTCGACGATCTGGTCGAGCACGGGCTCGCCGCGCTGCGACGCACCGAGACCGGGCGCCTCGAGCTCGAGATCACGCGACAGGGCGGACGCGCGCTGGCGCGCGCGCGGGATCGCCTCCGGACGCTCGAGCGTGCGCTCGACGAGATCGCCGACCCGCGCGAGCTCGCCGCGATCGCGCTCCGACTGCGCACCTTCACCGACGCGACCGACGACCCGCGCCCCTGACGCGCTCCGCTTTCTCCTTCACGCTGCACACACGATGGGATTCCTTCATCCGCGACGCCGTTCGTTCCCGGGCTGGGGAATCGACGATCCCGAGCACCGGCTCGTCCGCGCGAAGATGCGCGCGGTGCGGAAGCACCAGGGCTTCGGAAAGGTCGCGACGCTCGTCGCGTTCCACGTGCTGCTCGCTGCGCTGCTCTGCGCGGCCGGCTATCCGTTTCCGCGCATCCTCGCGATCGGCTGCGTCGGGCTCTGCGCGTGGTTGCTCGAGCGCCGGCTCGAGGACTGCTTGAGCCCCGGGTTCCACAGCCTGAAGGTCCTGCCTCCGGTCGTCATCGTCGCGATCACGGGCGGCGTGCGCAGCCCGATGTTCCCGGCGTTCGTGTTCGGGTGCGCGCCGTTCCTGATGCTCGTCGCGTACGGCGAGCGGCGTGGTCGATGGATGTGGGCGGGCGCGGCGGTGATCGCGGTCATGACGTTCTTGCCCGAGGAAGTGCGCGGGCCCGCGCTCCCCGCGCCTTACGACATGCTGCTCACCGGCGGCACGATGGTCGTCGCGCTCTCGGTCGTCGGCACGCTCGTCGAGCGCATGGAGATCGCCGATCGCTTCGTCGACTCCGAGATGCAGAAGCTGCGCGGCGATCTGCTCCACGAAGCGCTCGAGCGATCGCGCACGTTCGAGGCCGTCGCCGCGAAGGTCGGCCACGAGCTGAAGACGCCGATCGCCGCGATCCGCGTGCTCGCCGACATCGAGCACCGGCACGCGAAGGACGACGCGTCGCGCGAGCGCCTCGCGACGGTGATCGGCGAAGCGCGCCGCATGCAGGAGATCGTCAACGACTACCTCGTGCTCGCGAAGCCGGTCGAGGCGCTCGAGATCGCGCCCTACGATCTCTCGACCGTGATCGGCGAGGTCGCGAGCTCGTTCCGCGAGACCGCCGAGCGCGCCGGCGTCGAGGTGCGCGCCAGCGCCGACTCCGGCACGACGATGCGCGGCGATCGCCGCCGCATCCGCGAGGCGCTGACCAACCTCGTCTCGAACGCGGTGCAGGCCAGCGAGCGCGGCGGCGTGGTCTCGATCGATCTCGGCTGCGACGACGATCACGCGAGCGTCGAGGTGCGCGACGAAGGACGAGGCATCCCCGCGCACCTGCTGCCGCGCGTGGGCACGGCGTTCTTCACGACGCGCGAGGGCGGCACGGGCCTCGGCGTGGTGCTCGCGCGCACGGTCGTGATGCAGCACGGCGGTCGGCTCTCGATCGACAGCCAGGAGGGCCTCGGCACGACGGTGCACGTCGTCCTGCCGCGCCACGCAGTGAGCAACGGCGCGAGCTCGATCGAGGGGAACGTTTGACTGGGCACGCCACGCTCCCCAGAGTCCGCCATCGCATGGGACGAGTCCTCGTCGTCGACGACGAAGCCGCGATGCGCTTCGCGCTCGCCGAGCTCCTTCGCGAGCACGGTCACGAAGCAGTGCTCGCGCCGGGCGGTCACGAGGCGCTCGCCTCGCTCGATCGCGTCGACACGGTGATCGTCGACTACGCGATGCCCGAGATGGACGGCCTCGAGCTGCTCGAGCGCATCCGCCAGCGCGACGCGTCGATCCCGGTGGTGATGGTCACCGCGCACGGCTCGGAGCGCCTCGCGGTGCACGCGATCCAACGCGGCGCGTACGACTACCTGCACAAGCCGTTCGAGCCCGACGAGCTCGCTCGCGTGATCGATCGCGCGGTCGAAGCGTCGCTGCTGCGTCGCGAGGAGCGGCGCGGGCGCATCGAGCGCAGCGTGGGCAAGCGCGTGATCGCGGAGAGCGCGTCGATGCGGCGCCTGCTCGCCGACGTCGAGCGGATCGCGCGGCGCGACATCACGGTGCTCGTCACCGGCGAGAGCGGCACCGGCAAGGAAGTGATCGCGTCGTTGCTCCACGCGCAGAGCCCGCGCGCGAACGGATCGCTGGTGCGCTTCAACTGCGCGGCGCTGCCGGGCGAGCTCGCGGAGGCGGAGCTCTTCGGGCACGCGAAGGGCGCGTTCACCGGCGCGAGCGCGCAGCGCTCGGGGTTCTTCGCGCGCGCCGACGGCGGGACGCTCGTCCTCGACGAGGTCGGCGAGCTGCCCCTCGCGATCCAGGCGAAGCTCCTGCGCGCGCTGCAGAACGGCGAGATCCAGCCGGTCGGCGCGGGACGCACCGATCGCGTCGACGCGCGCGTGGTCGCGTGCACCAACCGCGATCTCGAAGCGGACGCGAGCAGCGGGCGCTTCCGCTCGGATCTCTACTTCCGGCTCGCGGTCGTGGTGCTGCGCGTACCTCCGCTGCGCGAGCGTCGCGAGGACATCCCCGCGCTCGCGCGCGAGCTCTGCGCGCGCTACGGCGAGCGCTTCGGGATCGGCGACGTGCGGCTCTCGGAGCGCCTCGTCGCGGAGCTCGCGCGCCGTGACTGGCCGGGCAACGTGCGCGAGCTCGAGAACGCGATCGCGCGCCTCGTCGGCTTGAGCGACGGCGGCGAGATCGACCTCGATCGCCTCGAGGACGCGCGCCCCGCGCCCGAGCCGCGCGAGAGCGAGACCGAGGGCGCGGGTCTCTCCCTGCGCGAGCAGGTGCAGGCGTTCGAGCGCGGCCTGATCGTGCGCGCGCTCGAAGAAGCGCACGGCAACCAGGTGCGCGCCGCCCAGGCGCTGCGCACGAGCCGCGCGACGCTGATCGACAAGATGCGCAAGTACGGCCTCCGTCGTCCGAGCGATCGCGACGACGAGGACGACGACGACACCTGACGCGCTACTCGCCGAAGAGCGCGCGGCGCGCGCCGAGCACCGCGTCGGTCGCGACGTAGTCGAGCGCGGCGTGGATCGGCGAGATGTCGTGTCGAGGCTGCGTGCCGCGCGCGAGCGCGCCGAGGCGCCACGCGAAGTAGCCGGTCTCGCCCGCCGCCGCGAGATCACCGGGGGCCTTCGGGCGCTCGTGGAGCGCGGCGCGATCGGCCTCGCCGCGCAGGAGGCGCCGGGGCAGATCGGGCTCGACGCAGAGCGGGCGCGCCATGCCCGCGAGATCGATCGCGCCGCGCGCGATCGCGGCGTCGATCGCGGCGCGTGATCGCCATCCGCCGGTCGCCATCACCGCAGCGCCGGTCACGCGCTTCGCCGCCTGCGCGACGTCGGCGAAGTAGCCTTCGCGCGGTGTGTCGTCGCCGTCGCCGAGCCCGAGCATCCTGGCGCGCTCGACGTCGCCGCCGGAGATCTCGAGCAGGTCGATGCCCGCGCGCTCGAGCAGCGCGATCACCGCGAGGGCGTCCGCGTGCGTGAGATGGCCGCGCTCGGGGTCGGGCGCATCGAGCTTCACCGCGATCGTGAAGCGCGCCCCGCACGCCGCGCGCGTGCGCTCGACCAGCTCGATCAGCAGCCGCGCGCGACCCTCGATGGTGCCGCCCCACGCGTCCTCGCGGCGGTTGATGCGCGCCGAGAGGAACTGGCTCAGCAGGAACCCATGCGCGGCGTGGAGCTGCACGCCGTCGAAGCCCGCGTCGCGCGCCATCTCCGCGCCCGTGACGAACGCGTCGCGGATCGCCGCGATCTCCTCCTCCCGCAGCGCGCGCGGGCGCGCGAACGCACCGAGCATCGCGACCGCAGGGCCCGCGCTCGGCGCGACGGGATCGTTGGCGACGAAGCGGCTCGTCTGGCGCCCCGGATGGCAGAGCTGCACGAGCGCCGCGTTGCCCGCGCGCTTCGCCGCCGCCGCGAGACGCGCGAGCGCGGCGCGATCGGTGCGCGCGTCGAGCACGACGTTGCCCATGCGCTCGCGGTGGCGGCGGCTGATCGTCGTGTTGCCGGTGACGATCAGCGCGGCACCCCCGCGCGACCAGGTGTCGTACAGGTGCTCGAGCTCGGGCGTGGGATCGCCGCGCCGCGCGAGCCCCTCGCTGGTCGCGGCCTTCGCCAGGCGATGCGCGAGCACGAGCCCGGAGCGCAGCGTGATCGGATCGTTCATCGAGCCCATCCGACCAGGATGCCCGCTCGGGGCGCCGCCGACTTGAACGATGCGGCGGGGGCTCGACGCCGCGCGCCGACGACCGCAGCCTTCGGCCCGTGACCACGACGATGCGGGCGATCCGAGGGACGGTGATGGGCGAGCTCGCGCGGTGGCGACCCTCGCTGGTCGAGGCGATCGCGCAGCGCGAGGGACGCGAGGCCGCGGAGGCGATCTGCGACGACGCCGCGCAGCGCCTCGACGCGATGCTCGACTCGATCCCGGACGCGGGCTGGACCGCGCCGCACATGCGCGCGTTCACGATCGGCGGTGCGATCTACGTCGCGACGTACCTCGCGCTCGTCCCGCGCGGCTACGACGCGGCACGCGCGTGGGACGTGTGCGAAGCGGCGACACGCGCGCGCTTCGCGGGCATGCGCGGCATGGAGCGCAGCATGGCGGCCAACGGGCTCTTCGTGTGGCCGATGAAGGCGCTCTCGCGATGGATCGCGAAGCGCTCGCACGAGGCCCCGGTCGGCGGCTGGGTGTTCGACTTCGTCGAAGGCGAGCCGGGCACGTTCGAGTACGGCGTCGACTACAAGCGCTGCGCGATCCGCGAGCTCGCGATCGCGAACGGCGCCGCGGAGTTCGCGCCGTACATCTGCCTCGCCGACGTGCCCGGGAGCGAGGTGTTCGGCTGGGGCCTCACCCGCACCGAGACGATCGCCCAGGGCGGCTCGCGCTGCGACTTCCGTTTCCAGCGCGGCGCCGAGACGCGCGTGCGCGTGAAGCTCCCGATCACGCGTTGATCAGCGCGCGCGATGGCACTCGGCGCAGGTGCCGAGCAGCGCGCCGTACGCGCGAGCGCGCATCGCGTCGTCGCGCGCACGTCGTGCGTCTCTCGCGCGCTCGCGGACGACGTCGTTCGCGATCTCCGGAGTGCTCGCGAGCAACGCGGCCGCGCCCGCGGCGTATCGCTCGGCATCGGACATCACGAGGCCCTCCCACAGGCGATCGCTCGCCCACGCGTGGTGGCGCGGCGACACCGTCGCGTCGCTCGCAGCGCCCGGCGCGTCGGACGTGCGCGCGCGCGCACCCATCTCGCGATGACACTCTCCGCACGTCCTCGCGACGGTGCCCAACGCGTGCGCCGCCGCGCCGAGGTCCCGCGCCGACGCCACCTCGCGCGCGGCGCCGTGCATCACGTCGAGCCACAAGCTCCGCAGCGGCGCGCTCGGCTCCGCGCGCGCGAGCTCGCGCGCCGCACGTCGCGCACGCGCGAGATCACCGCGCACCAGCGCGTCGCGCACGCGGATCGACGGGTCGAAGTGGTGCGCCGCTCGTGGCGGAAGCGCGCGCTCCTGCGCGGGCGCGCTCGGGGCCTGCACGAAGAGCGGCAACGCGAGCGCGACGGCCGCGATCGCGAAGAGCACGACGTGCCAGCCCGTCCGCACGGTCACATCGGAGCACCTACGCGCCGTGCGCCTGCGCCCCAACGCGTCCGTTCGGACGTCCGTGCTCACGCGTGCGCGTCGCGGCTCGGCGAGCCCTCGCCGTGGATCCGCGCGCGGAGCTGCGCGAGCAGACGATCGCGGCTCGCGTCGTCGTTCCGACTGCGAAGCAGCAGCTCGCCGTCGACGACCACGCGCGTCGACGTCCACGTGCCCTCGGGCCCGCCGCGGACCCACTCGACCAGCACCACGACGTCCTCGGTGTCGACGCGCGGCTCGATCTCGAAGACGAACCCCTCCAGCCCGAGCTGCTCGAGGAGCGCAGCCGCGGCGGCGCGCGCCTCGAGCAGACCGTCGAGCGTCCACAGCTTCGATCGCTCCATGCACGCGCAATTAAGCGCGGCGCGCTCAGGCGCGCGCCTCGCGCGCGGCGCGCGCCGTCCGTCGCGGCCGGTCCTCCAGCAAGAAGCGCTCGACGACCTCGGCGAAGAGATGCGGCGCGGTGGTCATCCCTTCGTGCGCCTGCCCTCCGAGCGCGACGACGCGCGCGTCGCGCACCGTGTCCGCCAGCGCGTCGGTCATGTAGCGCGCACGCACGCTCTCGGTCCCGTAGAGCAGCAGCGTCGGCATCGCGAGCGCGCGCGCTCGCTCCGGCGCGAACGTGTAGCGGTGCATCGCGCGCAGGTCGCTCAGCGACGCTCCGGCATCGCTCGTCCACGCCGCCCAGTCGGGCGAGCTTCGCAGCGCGCGCAGCTCGTCCGGCTTCACCCGGATCGCTTCGCGCAAGAACGTCTCCGCGACCGCGTCCCACGCCTTCGCGGCGCCGAGCGTCTCGAGGCGCGCGAGCAGATCGTCGTCGATCATGCTCGGCCGGGGCGGCTCGTAGAGGACCAGCTTCGCGACGAGCTCGGGCGCGCGCATCGCCGCCTCGAGCGCGCACAGCGCGCCGAACGAGTGACCGAGCAGGAACACCGGCGCGCCGAGCGCGCGCACCACCGCGACCACGTCCGCGCCTTCGTCCTGCACCAGGTGCCCGGAATCGCCCGGAGTCTCGCCACGCCCCCGACGCGCGATCGCGACCACCGTGAAGCGATCGCGCAGCCGCGGCGCGACGTACGTCCAGTTCGTCTCGTGATCGCTGAACCCGCCGTGCACCAGCACGAGCGGCGGCCCGGTGCCCGCGCGCTCGTAGGACACCCGCGTCCCGTCCTCCGCCACGACGCTCTCCATCGCACGACCTCCGCTCGACGCGATATCGCGACCGCGCGCTCGCGCGCGAGTTGGTCCGGCGCTGCCCGGGATGACCTCCTCGACATGAACGTCGTCCGGGAGATCGCATCGCGGCGCATCGCCATCGTCGTCTGCGGCGTGGCGCTCGGCCTCACTGCTTCCGCGTTCGCGCCGCCGAGCTCCTCGCGCACGCTCGCGCAGCCGTCCGAGCGCAGCGCGACGATCGCCGACGCGCAGCGCGTCGGCAGCGCCTTCGCGGCGGTCGCGGCGCGCGTCGCGCCCTCGGTCGTGTCGATCCGCGTCGACGCGGTGCTCTCCGAGGAGGACATCTCGCCGCTGCTGCGCTGGATGCTCCAGGATCTCCCGCCCGACACCGTCATCGCCGCGGGCGCGTCGGGCTTCGTGATCTCCGAGGACGGCGCGATCCTCACCAACCGCCACGTCGTCTCGCGCGCAGCGCGCATCCGCGTGCGCCTCGCCGATGGACGCGTGCTTCCGGCGCGCATCGTCGGCACTGATCGCGCCACCGACCTCGCGGTGATCCGCGTTCCGGCGCGCGGGCTCGAGCCGCTGCGCTTCGCCGACATGCGCGAGCACCAGGTCGGCGACTGGGTGGTCGCGGTGGGCTCGCCCTACGGCTTCGACGCGACGGTGACGACCGGCGTCGTGAGCGCGCTCGGGCGCAGTGGGCTCGGCATGAGCGAGCTCGAGGACTACGTGCAGACCGACGCGGTGATCCATCCCGGCAGCTCGGGCGGTCCGCTCGTCGACCTCGACGGCGCGGTGGTCGGCGTCACGACGATCGTGCTGCGCCCCGCGCCCGGCGTGAGCTTCGCGGTCTCGGCCGATCTCGCGCGGGACGTCGCGCAGCAGCTGCTCGAGCACGGGCGGATCCGCCGGCCGTGGATCGGCGTCGAGCACCAGGACCTCACGCCCGAGCTCGCGAGCGCGCTCGGCGCGCCCGAGGATCGCGGCGGCGCGATCGTCAACGCGCTCGACGCGGAGAGCCCCGCGGCGCGCGCCGGCGTGGAGCTCGGCGACGTGATCGTCGCGGTCGACGGAGCGCCGGTCGAGCGCAGCGTCGATCTCACGCGCCACCTGCTGCGCCATCCGATCGACGACGACATCACGCTCGGCGTGCTCCGCCGCGGACAGGAGCAGCGCATCGCGCTGCGCGCGATCGCGCGCGCCGCGGAGGAGGACGAGGAGCGCCCTTCCGCCACACGCACGCGAGCGCGTCCGCGGAGCCGCGATCTCGGCATCGAGCTGCTCGCGCTCACGCCCGAGCTCGCCGAGCAGGTCGGCTACGAGGGCCGCGACGGCGCGATCGTCGGCGGCGTGCGCGAAGCAGGCCCCGCGTACCACGCCGGCCTGCGCCCCGGCGACGTGATCGTCGACGCGGATCGCCGGACCGTGCGCACGGTCGAGGATCTCGGCCGCGCGCTCTCCGACGGAACCGCGCTGCTGCGCGTGGTGCGCGGAGACCACGCGTTCTACACGGTGCTCGGCGAGCGCAGCTGACGCGCGATGCGCGCGACGCATCGCCCCGCGTCGAGCGATGCGCGCGACGCATCGCGCTCCGATCAGCGGATCACGATCTCGCGCAGCACGCGACCACGCACGTCGACGATGCGGTGCCCGGGCAGCCACACCGGCGCGGGGTCGCGCATCACCACGGCGCGCGGCCGTCCCGGCTTCTCGCAGGGCGGCGCGAGGTCGTACGGGAAGCTGCGATCCGCGACGACGTAGCTCTCGATCACCGCGCGGTCCGCGCCCGCGTGGGTGCACAGATACCCGTCCAGGAAGTCGACGAGCTCGGGACCGTCCGCCGCGCGGTCGCTCGCGCCCTCGGCGAGCCAGCGGGTGAGCACGCCGAACGATCGCGCGCGCTGCTGATCGACGTCCGCCGACGCCACGTAGAGCCGCCACAGCGAGCTCGCGATGATCCACTCCGAGAGCGGCTGCGACATCGGCGCGCCCGCGTTCGCGACGAAGTCACCGCTGCGCGGGAGCGCGCCGAGATCGAGCGCGAGCGAGATCTCGCCGCCTACGGTGTCGCCGTAGAACGGATCGCCGCGCACCGCCGACGCGAAGAACGAAGGCCAGCCCTCGTTCCACGCGAGCCGAGGATCGGTGTCGGCACCGGCGTGGGGATCGCCGCCGACGATCCGGCTGAACGGGATCACGTGCTGGAGGAAGTGCCCGAGCTCGTGCAGCAGCACCGGCTCGTCGAACTCGTCGGTGTCGTCGGGGCCGCCGAGGATCCACAGCTCGTCGCCGCTCGCGTACGACGTGCCGCCCGGCGTGGTGCGGCCTCGCTCCCAGTGCGTCTCGAGCGGCGGGAAGGGCTCGTCGCGCTCGAACGCGACGCGCGCGTACTCGAGGCCTTCGCGCATCGTGTGCGCGATCGCGAGCGCGCCGGCGAAGTCGGTCTCGCCGACGTGCAGGTCCCCCGCGGGACCGCGGAACGCGTAGGTCGCACCGTCGAAGTCGGTCACGGCGCTCTCGGGATCGCCGCTCGACGCGAGGACGCGCACTCCGTCGCCCTGCGCGTCGAACGCGTAGGCGCCGTCCTCGTCGGTCGTGGTGCGCGCGACCTCGCGCTCGCCGTCGAGCAGCACGACGATCACGCCCGGCGCCGACGACGCGATCGCGGCACCGAGGCCGGTGCGCGCGAACGGGCGCCGATCGTACGTGACGCGCCCGGACACCCCGCTCGGCGGCGCATCGCTCGCCGCGTCGATCACCGCGGACGCGTCGTCACCTGGCCGCGCCGCGTCGACGCTCCCTTGCGCCGCATCGCGTCCCGCGTCGCCCTCTCGTGGGCTCGCCTCGTCGCATCCGATCACCACGAGCCACGCCGAGAGGATCGCGCACGCCGACCATCGCATCGCGCGATGCTCGCCCGCGCGTCGCGGCACGCGCAACGCTCATCGTGGGCCCTGGTGCTCCTTCCGACTCGATCTCGTCGAGCAGCGCGCTCGCGCGCGAGCGTGCTCAGGACGAGACGGTTCCGTCCTCCTCGTCGGCGCCCCCCGCGCCTCGCAGCGCGCGGAGCTCGTCCGTCGAGCGGATCACGAACCCGTCCTTCGTCGTCGCGACGAGCCCGTCCTTGTGCCACTGCGAGAAGATGCGGATCACCGTCTCGACGCGCGCGCCGACGTAGGTCGCGACGTGCGCGCGCGAGAGCGCCAGCGGGACGTACGTCTTGCCGTCGATCCCCTCGTCGCCGAAGCGCTCCGCGAGATCGAGCATGAACGCGGCGACGCGCCGCAGGACCGTGCCCGACGCGAGCACGTCGATCTTCGCGTGGAGCAGCGCGCAGTGCTCGAGCAGCGCGCGGTTGATCGCGAGCGCGAGGCGCACGTCGGTCTGCACGAGCTCGAGGATCGGCGCCGCGGAGACGCGCAGCACCTCGACCGACGGAGTCGCGGCGTACGCGTCGGCGATGAACGCCCGACGCTCGAGCGTGACCGGGATCGCGGGGCTCTCGCCCGGCCCGAAGAGCGCGATCAGCGTCGACTCGGTGCCCGGCGCGCGCTGCAGCTCGAGCACCCCGCGCAGCACGACGTGGAAGTGCTCCGCGGGCGTGCCGCGCCGCCACAACGACTCGCCCTGCTGCAGTCGATGCACGCTCGCGTGCGGCACCAGCGCTGCGAGGAGCGCGGGATCGAGCGTGCGGAAGAGCCGCGACGTGGAGAGCGTCCGGAGGAGCGATTCACGCTGCACGTGGACCTCGGTGCGATCCATGGGGCCTCGGCCGGCGACCAGCAAAACGCGCGTCGCGCATCATCGCTCGCCGAGCACGGCGCGCGCGACTTCGTCGAGCCGCGAAGGATCTCCACGCCGCGCCGCGCTCTTCATCCCGTGCACGAGCGCGAACCGCTCGAGCGCGCGCAGCGCCGGCCACCGCGCGTCGAGCTCCGGGCCGAGCGCGTCGCGCAGCGCGATCGGCGGCCGTGACGCATCGAGCTCGGGCACGACGTCGATGTCGCGCGTCGTCACGCCGGCGAGGAGCGCGCGCACCGCGTCGATCGCGACGATCTCTCGCGCGCCCTCGACCACCATCGCGCGGCGCACGTCGAGCGCGAGGGCGCGCCACGCCTCGAGCGACAGGTGCGCGCCGGCGCGATCGAGCGCGCGCCGCGCGGCGAGCGGGACGAGCTCGAGGCGCACGTCGATGCCCTCGAAGGGCCACACGTGCGCAGGCACCTCGAGCACCTCGGGCGTGTTCGCGTTGACGAGCTCCTCCTCGCGAGCGTCCACCTCGATCAGCTCGTCGAAGCGCGCGACGTCGTGCAGCGAGCGCCGCCCCTCCGCGATCCGCGCGGCGATGCACGGCGCGAGCGCGCGACGGTACACCGCGACCAGCGGCTCTCGTCGCGCGCGCACCACGAGCGCACCGGGCGCGCGCTCCGCCGCCGCGATCACCGGCACGAGCGTCGCTGCGCGCACCCGCGGCAGGTCCCCCGGCAGCACGACGACGTCGCCCAGCCGCTCGAGCGCGGTGAGCACACCACCTGCCGGTCCATGCCCTTCGTGCGCGTCGTCGAGCTGCGCGTCACCGCGCGCCGCGACCTCGGGATCGCACGCGCCGACGAGCGTCACCGCGCGCCCGGTCGCATCGCGCAGCGCGGTGATCGCGCGGTCGACGAGCCACCCTCCCTCGAGCGGCTCGCGCAGCTTGTCGCGACCGAACCGGGCGCTGCGTCCGCCCACCAGCACGATCGGGTGCAGCGTCATCGTCGGCTCGGATGCTGACGCGAACGCGCCGGGCGCGCGAGGTTTCGCGTCCACGCAAGCCAGCGGTGCTCCGCGTTGCAGCGGTGCGAACCCGGACGGCACGCGACCTTGCCGCGGAACGATCGACACACGTGCGGCCCGTCGCCACGGCGCTGCCCTGCGCACGCCCGAGCTCTCGGTGCGTGTCGGCCGGCACGGGCATCGCACTCGGAGATCGGGAGCTGCGGCACCGTTCGCCGCGACTCACTCACGTCATGACGGACTGCGCCGAACCCACGCTCACGCCGCTCGCCCGCGCGCTCGCCGACGCGTGTGCGCGCGCGGCGAAGGCGCTCGAGCGCACGGGCTGGTGGTCGAGCTCGGTGGCCGCGAAGGCGCGCGCCGCCGAGGCGCAGCTCCGTGGTTGTCGTCGCTGCGGCCGCGCGCTCGTGCTCGCGCAGCCGTCGTGGCGCGTCGTCGAGGTCGACGGCACGACGTTCGGTCTCTTCTGCAGCCTCGAGTGCGCCGACGCGTTCGAAGCATGCGCGGAGGCCCCCGGGTGATCGTCGCTGCGCGAGTCCACTCACGCGCCCTCCGTTGCAGCGCATCGAGCGTCGTGATGTCGTCCACCGCATGAAGCGAACGCTCGCACGCCGTATCGCGGCGCGTCGTCGCCTCGTCGAGATGGCCGAGGATTTCGCGCCTTTCTACGATCGCACACGCCTCGAGCGCGTGTTGCGGGAGCGCGCGCCGGGGCTCGTGCGCATCATCGGCGAGCGCGAGGTGAACGCGGTGCTCGAGATCGCGACGCGCCCACTGCGCAGTGGAGATCCCGCGATCGCGTGAGCGCGAGCGCGTGGCGTGGAGCCTCGCGCGACGTGGCACGTGGAGCGCCTCGCGACGCGCGCGCAGGTGGAACCCGTTTTGAACGCGACGATCACTCGGAAGAGAGGGATCGTGACGACGGAAGACCTCGCGCGCCGGAAGCAGGAGCTCTTGTGGATCCAGCACGAGCAGGGAACGTTCGTGCGTCGCGAGAAGCGCTACTGCCGCCACGACAAGGAGTACGTGATGGCCGTGGGCCCCGCGCGCTGGTGGGGCTACGTGCTTCCGGCGATCGCGCTGTTGGGCTTCATCGCGGTGATCGCGGTGGTGTTCGTCGACCCGTTCGGGATCTTCGCGCTGATCGCGGCGGGCCTGCTGATCGCGCTGCTCGGGCCGTTCATCGCGCTCTCGCGACGCCCGCTGCGGTGCCCGCACTGCCGGCGCGAGGTGCCGTACCACACGAAGGAAGAAGCGGACGAAGCGGATCGCCAGGAAGCCGCGCGCCGCGCAGCCGTGGGCCCGAGCGCGCCGTCGCCGACGTGAGCGGAGCGACGACTTTCGGCGCGGCTCACGAGACGAGCGCGCATGCGCGCTCCCAACATGAAGCATGGGCCTCACGGTCGAGCTCGGAGCGCAGGGCTACTTCTGGCACCTCGACGATGACGCCGCGCGCGTCCCCGCGGCGATCGCGGCGATCGAGTGGCTCGTCGCAGAAGGGTTCACGAGCCGATTGCGCGAGCTGGTGCTCGACCGACGGACCGGCGAGCAGCGCGTCTACGAAGTCGCGCGCGACGCGGACGAGGTGCGGCGACGCTGGCTGCCCGACGCGGAGGCGGCACCGATCATCGAGAGCGTGCGCGACCTGCGCGCGCGCATCGGTGGCTCGTCGATCTCGCTGCCCTTCGGCGAGGATCTCGGGATCGAGTGCCCGCGGTTCGCCGTCGTCGCGGATGGTCCGAATCGCTCGTTCTGGAAGGTGATCCCGCCTTGGGCCGAGTGGCGGGGCGCCGGTTTCCTCGGTCCGCTCGAAGGCTGCTACTTCGGACACGACGCGGCGGACCCGGGGCTGCGCGGGCTCCAGCACGCAGCACGCGAGCTCGTGAGCGGGGCCAAAGCGCATCGGCTCCTGCTGAGCGCGAGCTGATCGCGAACGCGCGCCTTCCGACGCGCGATCGAATGGACGGGAGAGCGAATGGACGGAAATGGAAAAGGCCGACCTAATGGTCGGCCTCGTTTCCACTACGTCGTCGTGCCCAGGGACAGAATCGAACTGCCGACACGGGGATTTTCAATCGGCTCGGCCTGCGCGGGCACGCCCGAACCGTCGGATTCGCACGGGATTCGAGGGGCGGATGGGACGGGTCACGACGGCTCGTCCCAGCTCAGCCCCGCGTCGTCCCACCTGGGCGGCGCGTCGCCGCGTAGCCGGATGATCGCCTCGCTGGGCATGTCTATGGTGGAGGCGGTGGCCGTCGGTGACCTCGAGGCGGCCCGCGTCGCTCACGCTGCGATCGGGCATCTGCTGACCCCGTCGGCACCTGCGATTGCCGGAGCGGAGATCGTCGAGCTCGCCGGCTGGCGGCCCAGCACCCCGACGCGGACGGAACGGTGACGCGTTTGGCGACGACACTTCGCCAGCGCGCGGCTGCCTACGCTCGCGGCGGTGGGCCTCCGTCGCTGCGCGCCGCCGAACACCGCCGCTTGAGGACGCGATGCGCGAAGCCGGCGTCGCGGTCTCGATTGATCATTCGGGACCCCGGCCGGGCTGTCACTGGACGTGAGGCCCTTCCCCTCGCGGCGACTGAAACGCACGATCGTTCCGCGGAGACCAGTGCCCGCTGCGGTCCGGCCGCGAGCGGCTGGTCCAGGAAATCTGAGCTGCATCGTCTGACCTTGGGCGTCGGAGGCCCGCGGGACACGATCGGCGCGTTGGCACGACGATCACGCGCCGCACCCGCGACCTGCTCCACCCGCCTCACGATCCGAGGTACACTTCCCAAGAGGCGCAACACAACCGACCGGCAGCTGATTGGTTAACACGTTCAGTCGATTTGCCACGCAACTCGATCTCAACGCCGCGGCCGTTCGAGCGACGCGCTCCAACGACCTGATTCCGCCTCGGCCGGAGGACAGCGTCGCGGGCTCTCTCGGGAGACGCTTCTCCGATGGGCTACTCGCGCGCCTCGAGGGCGGCACGTTCTCACCATCACGCGCGTACTTCGTTCCGGTCCCGAAGCGCGGGTTCACGACCCGCCCCGCCGCCGTTCTGACCCTCGACGACAGGGTCGTTTTCGATGCCACGGTGGAGCTACTACGAGATCGCATCGAGCAACGGCTCAACGAGAGTGTCTGGTGGCCACGCGGCGCGAGGAGCGAGAAACGATGGAAGGAGTTCACGTCGTATCCGCTCCTTGACGGCCTTACAACGCACATCGTCGAGGCGGACATAACGGCATTCTATCAGTCGGTGGATCACGTGATTCTTCGCGATAGGCTCGCGGAGCTCACCGGTCGCAAAGATGTCGCGAGTGCCCTCGCATCCTTGCTCACCGCGGTTATGGGCGCGCCGCGTGGCCTGCCGCAAGGGCTCGACGCGTCAGATCCTCTCGCAAGCGCGTACCTGACACCAGTCGACGCAGCTGCCGCGGGTGCCGCGATGCGGTACGCACGGAACGGGGACGACATTCGCGTTGCGTGCAGGAGCTACTCCCAAGCACGAGAGTGTCTATCGATCATCGAGGATGCGCTTCGACGCGAGCACCTCGTCCTCAATAGCAGCAAGACGCGGATTGTGACCCGCGCAACGTATGAAGCGGAGGCCGCCGCGTTAGCGGCTCGTCGCGAGTCCGTGCGATCTGCGATAGCCGCAAGGCGTAGGCAGGCGCTTCTTGCTGACCACGACAGGCTGCAGGCGGAGCTCGAAGCGGCGGGCCTCGACGAGCTCCCTTGGGCGATTTGGTACCACCACACGATGACCGCAGAAGAGGCCATCACCGCGCTGGCTGATCGACTCCAGCCGACGGACGTCGACGTCGCGGAAGAATTGTTCGCGGAGCTCGTCGTGGCGCCGGTGCCGATTGACGAGGGCCTAGTCCACCAAACGCTGGTCGAATCCCTGCGAATCATGACCGCAGCTCAGTCAGATGCAGCAATCCCGCACGCGGCAAAGCTCCTCCTGCGCTATCCCGACAAAACCGAGATCGTGTGTCGGTATTTGCTGCACTCCGCGCGAGCTCACCCGGAAGCTGTAGCGGCGGCAGTCGACACCTATTCAAAAGAGGACCTCTTCCGGACGGCGCTCGAGCTCGCGTGGGTCTTGCGCGTCGCCTCGCACGTCGGAGCGAACGCCGGGGCAGCGACACACCGCCTCGCCGAATCAGTCATGGGCGAGGAGGACATTTCGTGGGTGGCGAGAGTCGAGGCGCTTCGCTTCGCTGCCACGTCGGGTGCGCTTTCGTTGGCCGCGTGGCAGAAGTTTTGGAGGGTCGCGCCGCCTGCTTTCAAGCCGAGTGTAATCGAAGCCGCTGCGCTCAGTGAACCGGACCATAAGTGGCCGAATGCCGTCGTCAGCGTGGCGAAACAGGACTCCGCGCTGGAAGCGATCGTCAAGCGAGCTCGGCAGCAGCCCTAGCTAGCGGCGCGTACACAGATTCTGAATCGCAGCATCCCGTCGCGAACGGGTCCGATCCGTCGGATTCCTGGCAGATTCGCGATCAGGACGTCTCGCTTCACGACGCGTGGTCCCGCTTCCTTGCCACCTCGCCCCGATTCGCGAGCGCGTCGCCGCGTGCACCGATGCTCGCCGTGCTGAGCGCCGCGATGGGCCGACGCGGCGGCGCACGGCGACGTGGAGTCGGCGCGCGTCGCGAATGAAGCGATCACTCACCTGCTCGGCATACCGAACCCGGGCAGCTGAACGAGAACTCGCGCTCCGTCTCGGAGCCGCGGCTCTAGTCGCGCGTCCACTCGTATTCCCGCGCGAGCAACCTCGTGCGAGGATACGGGCTTAGAACGCCGCGCAGGGGTTTCCGCATGCTTCAACGTCTCGTCATCGCCGGGTACAAATGCTTCAGAAACGAGACCACATTGGATCTCGCACCGGTAACGGTTCTTGCCGGTGCGAACAGCGCTGGAAAGAGCAGCGTTTTCCAGGTGCTACGTCTGCTTCGACAATCATTCGGCACGAGCAGCGGTGGTCCGGGGCTGATTCTCAACGGAGACGAGATCCAGGTCGGTCGAGCGGAGGATGTGGTCACGAGCGATGCCACCGGTAGGGCCGAGTCTGTGGCAATCAGCGTCGAGGTCGGGAGCGGGACTGGATACAGGGACGACGTCCCGTACACGCGAGGTCTTCTGAACGGCTTCGTCTTGCGTACGACGTTCGCTGCTCCCGAGCACTCACTCACCCTCCCCCTGTCCGAGCTCACGATCTCGGTGGCGACCCGCGGCAGAGTGCCTGAGCGTTTCGTGGTGAAGCGCCGCGCGGCCTCACCCAGTCCCGAAGCGCCGGGCGTGCCGGGCATGACCCAAGCGCCGTACGTCGTGGTGGGCAGCGGGGGAACCGACCTCGTCGCCCTGCAAGGGCTCAGCGTTCAAGACGCGTGGTCCCCGGACAAGCATCTGATGGCTATCGTCGGGACGCGCCGTCGGATTCTCGAAGAATGCGGGGCGATCCTTCGCGTGGTCGCTCCCCCGGCGGCCGCCGCGGATGCAGGCTCACTCGTTGACCGTGAAGCTCTGGCGCGACACCTCGCACGCCTCGATGACGGCGAAATTCTCGAGTGGGCAGCAACGTTCTGGCGACAGCTGCTCGACCCTGACTTGGCCCCTACCGATTTGCGGACACGGCTTGTCGCGGCAGTGACTCAGCGGTTTGCGACGATTGAAAGCGTGACCGCAGACCTGCAGCGGGCGGACCTTTTCCGCGAGAACGCGACTCACGCGTGGTTGGCTCCGGCCATCGCCGCACTCGCGAGCCTCGAGGGGGGAGCGCGCCTCCGCCAACTCATCGCGGAGGCGATCGCTCAACGCGCAAGCGACGCACCGACGTACATTCAGAGTCACGGAAGTGTCCCGCTATGGGGCGTTCAAGAGTTCTTCGCAAAACGGGTGGTTCATCTCGGTCCGGTTCGGGAGGCACCCAAGCAGCTATACTCATTCGCCGTTCCAGCAGAAGGCGTCGGCGCAAGGGGAGAGGCCGTCGTGAACTTCCTCGCGGCCCATGGGAGCTCATCGGACGCGCGCCCGATGCCTCCTCAGCCCGGCTCGGCATGGCAATCGGAGGACGTCCCTCTCATTACGGCCATATCGGCATGGGCATCGTGGATCGGTGTCGCTCGCGACATCGAGGTAGTGGACGCTGGGAAGTATGGCCGAGGCGTGCGTGTCACGGGTTTCGGCGGAAGCGTTTCGGACCTACCCCACGTCGGCACCGGACTTTCGCAAGTGCTCCCGATCCTCGCGCTCTGCCTGGCGGTGCCGAGAGATTCGACCATTCTGCTTGAGCAACCAGAGCTCCATCTACATCCATCCGCGCAGACGCGGATGGCGACGTTCTTCAATGCGTGCGCAGCATCCGGGCGACAGATCGTCATCGAGACCCACTCCGACCATATTATCAACGGGCTCCGGCTGGACGTCGCCCGCGGGTGGGTCGATCCTTCGAACGGCCTCGCAATGCTGTCGTTTGCGCCGACCGAGACGAGCGGGACGAGCGTCGTTCGTGTCGAAATCGATCGTGACGGCGTTCTGACGGATTGGCCGCCTGGGTTCTTCGACGAAGCGGATACAGTTCTCGCTGAGATGCTGCGACTGCGGACACGGAGGAGGCGATGACGTCAGTGCTCATCGAGCCCTCTGCAGTAGTGTTCGCCTCGGGCGATGATGAACGCGACTTCTATGCCCGCGTCGCTGACCTCAAGGAATTTGTCTACGCCAACCGCCACATTGTGCTCGTTGTGCCGCGCGAGGCGGCGGCTCGTGTCCACACCCCGGCAGCAAACCGCGCGCGGATTTGGGACGCGGTGCGGCTCGCCATGAGTCTTCTTGCCCGGCGAGGCGCTGTTCGAGAGCTCGACTATTGCGGGCGCGAGGAGTCCATTTCGGTCAAACCAGTCTTGAGCCGAGAGGCCCCGGCGTACGCAGATGACGACCTTTGGATTTCCACGCTCGACGTGCTGGGTGCGGCGCTAGCCGATCCGAGTTTGGAACTTCGTGGCGTGTATGCAGTTGAGCCATGCGCCAGCTGCGTCCCTCAAGGCGCGCGCGCTCTCGAGGTCGTGCACCTCGGCGTGAGTGCCCGA
Organism: Sandaracinus amylolyticus; assembly: GCF_000737325.1. Lineage (NCBI taxonomy): Bacteria > Pseudomonadati > Myxococcota > Polyangiales > Sandaracinaceae > Sandaracinus > Sandaracinus amylolyticus. The sequence goes on along the minus strand of NZ_CP011125.1, from coordinate 720,505 downwards.
CTTGCTGTGATCAGGATCTCAGGCGCTGCTCCGTCGGTGCCGACATGGGCGCTGGACCCGTGCGCACTAGCTCGGGTTCGCGAGCGGAGGACAGCAAACCCACCGAGCGGCCGGCTCGTCGTGTGGGAAGATACCGGGCATCGTCCGACGGCTGCGGCCGTGAAAGTGCTGGAGTCTTTCGCGGTGCACGACGTTGTTGCGCCGCTCGTGCTTCGCATCGGGACGCGCGAACGCGTCACAGGACGTCCTGATCGGTGCAAGCTGGAACTTGGAGCAGAAGACGACGCAGGTTTCTTCTGCCTCCGCTTCAAGCTTTACGACGGAGATCAGCTTTGGAAGGGCATCATCAAGACGGCCGCGAGACAATCCGATGAACTGGACGCCGTGTTCGCGGCTACTTGCTCCATCTATACGGCACTCTGTCACGACGCAGGGCTTCCGACGGACTGACGGCGCGAGCTCCAGTGCCCGCCAGCAACGAGGGCAACGCCGCATCCGGAGCACGCCTGCAGGTCGAAAGCGAGGACTGCACCGCTGCATCCGCCGAATAGGGATCGTCCCCCCGACGTGTTCAGTCCTCGCGCGGCTCTGGAGAACGCCCGCGGTCGTCACGGGCGCGGCGGCTGCTCTTGTAGGGCGACAGCAATAATGACCCCCTCGCGACAGTAAAACTGACCCCCGTCGTCGGCCTGACGAGGAGGCTGAGATGTCGACGGGCGAGACGATGGCCCCTCCGCGTGCAGCGGAGGAGGTCGAGATGGTGGAGCCGGAGGTGGTCCGGCAGATTCGCGGGCTCGGCGAGCTCGGCTGGGGAGCCAAGCGCATCGCGCAAGAGCTCGGCGTGGCGCGCAACACGGTGCGCCGGTACCTGCGCGGCGGCGCGGCGGCGGAGGTGCAGGTGCGACCTGGCGCCCGCGTGCTCGACGAGGATGGTCGAGCCGAAGCACGGCAGCTCTTCGCGACGATGGCGGCGGGCAATGCCGTCGTGGTGACGCGCGAGCTGCAAAGGCGCGGCCTCGTGGCGAGTGTTCGCACGGTGCAGCGCGCGGTCGCTGACGAGCGCTCGAGGCAGCGCGCGGAGGAGCTCGCGACGGTCCGCTACGAGACGAGCCCGGGGCACCAGATGCAGATCGACTTCGGCCAGAAGCGCGTGCTCATCGCGGGCGTCGAGGCCGTCGTCCACCTGCTGGTCTGCGTGCTCAGCTACTCGCGGCGCATCTTCGTGCGCGCGTTCCTCGCGGAGCGCGGCGACGACTGGCGCGAGGGGGTCGCCTCCGCGTTCCAGCACTTCGGCGGAGTGCCGATGAAGCTGCTGATCGACAACGCGCGCCCGCTGGTGCTGCGCCGCGACGAAGGCGTCGTCGAGCTGCATCCCGAGTTCGCGGCGTTCTGTCGTGACTGGGACGTTCAGGCGGTGGCCTGCGCGCCGTACCGCGCTCGCACCAAGGGCAAGACCGAGAGCGGCGTGAAGTACGTCAAGCGCAACGCCATCGCCGGTCGCTCGTTCACGAGCTTCGCTGCGCTCGAGCAGCACCTTGCGGAGTGGATGCGCGAGGCGGACGAGCGCGTGCACGGAACGACCCACGAGAAGCCGTCCCAGCGATTCGCTCGCGATGAGGCCGAGTGCCTCCGACCTCTTCCCGCTCGGCCCATCCCGTCGCGTCATCAGCGCCTCGAGCGTCGCGTCGCGAACGACTGCTTCGTCGACGTCGACACCGTGCGCTACTCGGTCCCGCATCGACTCGTTCGCGAGCGCGTGCAGGTCCACGTGGGCGATGAGCACGTGCGTATCTATCGCGGCGCGGAGCTCGTCGCGACGCACCGACGCTCGCGAGCACCGCACACGATCGTGCGCGACCCGGCGCACTTCGACGGCCTGATCCGCGCCGCCTCGAGCACGACGCGCGAGCCCGACGCGGCACCGCCACCTGCCAACGTCGAGACCTTCGGCCGGAGCCTCGAGAGCTACGCCGCGTGCATCGAGGAAGTGGCGTCGTGAACGGCGTCGAGCTCACGCACGCACGCGTCGTGGAGACGCTCACGAAGCTGCACCTCGGACACGTCGTCGAGCGCCTCGATGCGTACCTCTCGGAGGCGGCGCGAGAGAGTCTGACCTACCTCGACTTCCTCGATCGCGTGCTCGCCGGCGAAGTGAGCTCGAAGCAGCGCAAGCGCATCGCGATGGGGATCCAGATCGCGCACTTCCCCGCGCAGAAGACGCTCGACGAGTTCGACTTCCGCTTCCAGCCGTCGGTCGACCAGAAGCTCGTGCGCGAGCTCGCCACCGGACGCTTCATCAGCGGCGGCGAGAACGTCCTGCTCTTCGGCCCGCCCGGCGTCGGCAAGACGCACCTCGCGATCGCGCTCGGTCGTGCGTGCGTCGAAGCCGGCAACTCCGTGCTCTTCGTCAGCGCGACCGCGCTCCTCGCCGCGCTCGCGAAGGCCGAGTCGGAGGGGCAGCTCGCAGAGCGCCTGACCTTCTACGCGAAGCCGAAGCTCCTCATCATCGATGAGCTCGGCTACCTGCCCTTCGAGCGTCGCAGCGCGCATCTGTTCTTCCAGCTCGTCGCCAGGCGCTACGAGCGCGGAAGCATGCTCATCACGACGAACCAGGCGGTCACGCTGTGGGGCCACGTCTTCGGCGATGACGTGCTCGCCGCCGCGATCCTCGATCGCCTGCTGCACACACACGCTCGTGATCACGGGCGAGAGCTTCCGGCTCAAGCAGAAGCGCAAGGCCGGTCTGCTCGGCGGACCGACCACGACCAAGTGAACCGATGACCGCTGGTGACGGGGGTCAGTTTTAGTGTCGTAACGGGGTCAGATCTTCCTGTCGCTTGACAGCTCTCGCCGAGAACGTGTCGAATGGCGCCGCTAGGACTCCAATCAGCTTATTGTCCAGTAGCGCCACGACGTCAGTGCCTGCCCGCGTTGCTGTAGAACACCGTCGTCCAGTGAAACCTCGCACCGGCAATCGAGCCATCGCGGATGGGCTCGCATGCCGCAGAACCCCCGTCTGTCATATGTGACGGCGCGCGGGCCCGACGCGGGGAGCCGCGCTCGCGTGGCTCGACCACGCACCCCGCTCCTCGACCGCGTCGGGCCGCGCTCGCGCGGCTCGATGCGCTTCGGGGCGAGCTCCAGATACCGGTCTTCGGGCCAGTGTGGCAGCACGCGCACGTATCGCTGCTGTCAGCGAAAGTGCCTCTCGATGAGAGCTGCCGCCTGCGTCGAGAGGTCCGGCCCCTCTTCGGTCGTCACGAGCCTGTCCGGGTGGTGCTTCGCGTACCACGCCCTCTTGGCCTCCCACTTCGCGCGATATTCAGCCCGGTGGAGCATTCCGAGGTGCTCCCAGAAGTACTTCTCGCCTCTCCAGGTGATCGTGAAGTCGGGGAGAAAGAACGTCCCGTCGCTCGCGAAAGCGGGCACTTCGTAGTCGAACGGAATCTGCCGATCGAAGAGCAAGTTGGCGATAATCACCTCGGACTTCGACCGGACGATTGCGCCCGCGAGCGTGTGGTGAACCTTCCCCTCCGCATACCAGTCCTTCATTCGCGCAAGCGCATCCGGCACCGCGCGGAAGGTGAACAGCGAGGAACGAATCGTGGCCAGCGCGGATCGCTCTCTTCGACGCATCGACAAGAGCGGACCGATGTCACGTTCGACGAACAACGTGCAGTGGCGTCGCGCTCGCGTCAGCGCGGTGTAGAACAGCTCCCGTGACATGAGCGAGCCGCTCGCGCCCGGCACCACGACATACGTTCGTTCGAATTCGCTTCCTTGACTCTTGTGGACCGAAATCGCGTACCCGAGCTCCAGGTTGTCCTCGACCTTCTCGCGCGGAGCCCATCGACCATCGGGAGTCTTTCCGGTGTCCTCACCGTACGAGACGCGAAGGTGAGGTTTGCGCGCGAACGAGACCTGAATCCGCTTCAGCCGGAAGAACCTCTTTTTCCACTCTTCGGAGTCGAACGAGTGTATCGAGGCCAGGCCGATCTCGCCGTTGAACACTTCTGTCGCGACGACGCATCTCTGCGTCTGGTCCCACGCGTAGAGCGGCCGTGACCTCGTGCGGTTTCTGATCTGGATGACCTTATCGAAGAGCTTGATTCCATCGAGTGCACCAGCTCGATCTCGTATACCCGATGTGACGTGTGCTTGACACTCGCGATTGAGCGCCTCGATCCCGTGCATCTCACCGCGCGTAGGAGTCAGGATCTGCCAAGCCTGCGGACCCTGCTCGAAGCCTTTTTGCCAGAGCTTGTAGGTCGGAGGATCAGCGCCGTCGGGCCATAGCTCAGTCAGGTCAGCGTCGATCCGCGCGAGCAGAAGTGACGCGAGTGACTGCGGGTCGTCGTAGTAGATCACCCGCAGGTCGGCGTCGACGTCGCCTCCCAATTGGACGCGGCGGAGCATCTCCTCGGTCGCAATACCGCTCGACTCGTCCTTTACAGCGGCGAGGGTCGCCCCCATGAAGGCCTGCGCAAGGTCGACAATCCCCGTTCCGCGCCCGGTCGCTCGTCCCTCGAGTTGCCTCAGGTTCTGCTGTAGCGTCTCGATGCAGTCCGGATGCTCGGCCGTGAGCCACTCGACGATGTCGGCGAACGAACGGCCGCGTCCGATCGGGGGCAGCTGGTTGGGATCTCCGACGAGAATCATTCGACGTACTGCGTTCCGGTCGAGCGCTCGGAGCGTCGTTGCGAGCACCTCCAGGTCCAGCATCGAGCACTCGTCGATGATGACGGTCTCGCAGCTCGTGTCCGGTGTGCGCCCTTGAGGGCGCACAGTCATGTTGTCGCGCAGCCATCCATTCCGTGCGAGAAACGCGTGCACGGTTTCTGTGCGCACTCCAGAGCGCGTGCCGAGTACCTCACGCAGTCGATCGGCGGCCTTCCCCGTCGGCGCAAGGGCGAGAACGGGAGAGCCGTCGCCGTGAGCGAGGCGAACCGCGTCTACGATCGCACGAACGACAGTCGTCTTGCCCGTTCCGGCGGCGCCGGCGATGCACGCGAGGGGCCGTCGGAACAGGCGCTGACACAAAGCGATCTGTCCGTCGATCGCGGTGCGGTAATCGTCCCCCTCGAGCCCCGCCAGCACGCTGTCGGACCGATGCAGCCAATTGCGCCAGTGCGCCTCGGTGACAGGCCGGCGCAGCGGCACGTCCGGACCGCCGGCGAAGAACCTAAAGTAGTCTTCGATCGCTCGCTCGTCTCGCCAGGCACTCTCGAGGTAGACGTACTTCGCACCCTCGATCTCTCGCTGGACCAGCGAAGCAGCTATCACTTCGCGATCGACTTCGAGGTAGCGCGAGCTGAATGCGTGACTCTTCCACGCCGGAAGCTTCGCGAGGCGGTCGTTCACCTGGGAGATCAGATGGTCGACCGGCACGAACGTGTCGGACGTGTTGCGCCTGAGTGCGTCCGCGAGAAGCGCGCGAAAGCGTCGCGCATCGTCGGGACCGACGTCGGAGAGCGGCGCCCCGCCGAGGTCCGGCGACGGCAACACCGCGCGGTCGACCGTGGCCCACGTGATCCTGTCATCGGGATCGTCTCCGATGAAGCGCTCACAAAGCACGTACGGGTCCTGCGCGATGTGGTCGAGGTTCTCGGGGAGCCCATGCTCCTCACGGTTCTCGCCTACGATTCGGTCGACGTGATCGCGCGTGATCTGCAGGCGCGGCAAGATGCGCTGGGCGACGGATCGAGCGCCATCGTCCAGGAGTCGAAATCGCCGGCTCGCGCGCTTGAGCGTCGCCTCGTCGAGCCCGAATGGCTTGCCCCCGCGCCCGACTTCCAGCGCGGCGAACACGCCCTCGGCGAAGGTGGAGTGTTTCGCGGCAGGTAACGCACGCAGTGGCTCGATTGCAGGTGCCGCGCCGAGAAACTCGAGGACTGCAGGAAGCCCAGGATACAAGCCACGGTCGCGCCACAGCTCCCCGGAAATGGCGTGCAGCCAATCCTCGCGGACGCGCCAGTCTTCGCTGTCATCGCCCATCGCTCGAAGCTCGCGGACGGCAGCCAGGAGCTGCTCTACGAGTCCGAGCGCGTCGTCATCGCTGAACGCGCGGGTACCGTATTTACAGAGCCTCGGATTGTCGGGCACGACGACGAAACGGTCGAGCGCTTCTCGGTCGCGACGATACCGGTGGTACGGAAGACGCAGTCCTTCGTCCGGATAAGCTGAGGTCACGTTCCGAGACCACACGAACGCTCCGCCGTAACGCTCTTTGTCCTTCTCAGCGGCACCCTCGTAGAAGAGCTCGGGCCCGATCTCCCTCACCCGTGAAATCCCGACCACCACGTATCGCGGCGCTTCGTCCTCACTGAATGGGTTGCTGTAGTTGGCGTAGTAGAAGACCAAACTCCGTTGTGGCTCGATCTGGGCGAAGTACTCCCGCGCACGGGCGAGCCTCTTGGCGTGGTCGTACCGTTTCCCGTCACGAAGCTCCTGGCCGTACATCTCCTCATACGGCCACAGGCACACCGTAGACGCAGGAACATCCCATTCTCGACGTGGCGTGCCCGACGCAAAGAAGTCCGGGGCGTCTGCGTATGCGCGCAGGCGCTTCTTGCCGAAAGCGTTGATGCTCCAGCTGCACGGTGGCATCGCGTCGACGCTCTCGCATGGACGCCCGGCGTTCGCAGTCTCCCACTCTAGGTCGCGCTCTTCGGCGATCGACTCACCAGGGTACGACCGGCTCCCGACGCAGAACGTGTTCCCGGCCGGGTTGCGACAGATGTGACCGTTCCACCCATCGTCATGCCACGCCACTCGGGCGCTGATGTGCATCGCCATGCGAAGAGCATCGGCGAACGCCGACCGCTGACGCAAGCTGGGCGAGATCGGTATGATCGGGGTGATGCCCCGGAAGAGCGCGGTGCGGATGATCCTCGATCAGCTCTCGCTCGTGGAGCTCAGGACGTTCGCGGACTACTACGACCTACCGACATCCGGCACGAAGGCCAAGCTCGCGTCGCGCATCGCAGCTCGAGTGCAACGGGACCTCAGCGAGCTCGTGTCGGCGCAAGGCCCCTGGGGAACGTCGGACTGGAACTCGCTCATCGAGGAGCTGGGTGGCTCCCGGCGGAAGAGCTGGGATGAGGTCCGAGAAGAGCTCGCGCAGTGCGTCCGCTTCGACCGCACGAGGCTACGCCGTCGAATGGAGGCGATCGGTGATTACTCCGTCGCCGACGTTCGCGAGGATCGCAGCCTGTTGGCGCGTTACGCCGAGATCCTCCTCGTCGAAGCGGATGACGTTCTCGATGCGATCGAGGGGATGCACGGAAACACGCTGATCTCGAACGTGTGGGACGAGCTGGTCGACGACCTCGGCACGCACCAGCGCGCTGAGAACGAGGACCTCGACAGCTCCGCGAATCATGCGGCCGCTCCAAACGGAACGAGCACCGCCGTGCCGCGAGCCTTGCGAACGTCGGGTACGACGCCAAATGGAAGCCAGACGCGCGCGACGGACCCGCTGGTTCTCAAAGCGGGCGTCCTGGTTGCGCGGCGGTACCGCATCACGAGGGAGCTAGGCCGCGGTGGCATGGCGACCACGTTCGAAGTCCGCGATGAGCGCTCCGACGCTGCGCGATTGCTGGTGGCGAAATTCCCGTACCCTGAATGCGTGGACATTCTGCGCCGCGAGTTCGCGGCAGGGCTCGAGATCACGCACCGCAACGTGTGTCGCTACCTCCACGACGAGCACGACGAAACGTTCGGCGCGTTCGTTCTGATGGAGCACGGAGGCGAGTCGCTCGCGAAGCGCTACGCGACGCGGCAGGCGCTCTGGCGCGATGCGCTAGCGATCATGCGACAGGCAGCCACGGGGCTCGACGCTATGCATGAGCACGAACGAGTCCACGGCGACGTCAGCGCAGGGAACATCCTCATCGATGACCGTGGGCGCGTGCGACTCGCGGACCTAGGGATTTCGGCGACCCTCGTCCGGCACTCAGCAGGCGAGACTCGTCACGCGACGTCGATCCTCGGCCAGAGCGATCATTTCAGCGCCCCGGAGGTGCGTACGGGAAGGCTCGTCTCCGCATCCGACCAGTTCAGCCTCGCGCGCGTCCTGTGCGCGATTCTGCACGGAGTCGACGCGTGGATTCGCAGTCCGGGATACGCTGATATGCTCTCGAGCTCACAGCGTGATGCGGTATATCGCGCACTCCACACGGACCCGCGCCAACGGTTTCCAGCCTGCGGCGCATTCATCGACGCGCTGGAGGCAGGGCGATGAGCGAGCTGGACACGGCAGCGAGAGCGCTGATCGAGCGCCTCGAGCGTGAGGTCGCGAGGGCTGATGCGCCGCGGACCACGCGCGTTGGCGGTTACAATCTCGCTGGTACGGAGCTCGAACGCCTGCTCCGCGTCGCCGCATCCCTAGCCTGTCGCGCGACGGGCACAACGCTCGAACGGGAGCTCGCTCGAGCGGGGGTCACGAAGGGTGCGGGCTCGTACCTTCGCGTGCTGATCGCGGCTGGGGCTCACGATTCGTCCGAGCCACTCGTTCGGGCGATAGCCATCGATGGCCGCGTGAAGACAACCTCGCGACTGCAACGGCTCGTCGATCTCCGCAATGAGGCGGCTCATCAGCCAGATCGCGTCGATGACGTCGTCGCGAAACGAGTGATGCGAACTGTGTTGGATTGGCTACGCCCTCACGTGCCACGAACTTAACGGAGCCTCTCGATGTCGTCGCAAGAGCAATCCACCGCGAGCAAGCTGGCGAAGGCTGCCAGGGGCATGCAGCGTCCCGAGCTCCAGGCATTATGGAGCGACATTCTCGCAGGCAAGGAGACTGCTTGGGCGAAAGGCAAGGCCCTCGAGCACCTTGTTCTGCGAGCATTCGAGTTAGACGGAGCGCAGGTCACGTATCCCTACTCGGTCCGTCTCGGGAGTACTTCGGCACTCCGTGGACCTCGCAACAATCTCGAGCTCGAGCAGATCGACGGGATGGTGCGCGTCGGGGAGATCCGCTGCATCTGCGAGGCGAAGGATCGAACGACCCCACAGAACTCGGAGTCGCTGTCAAAGCTCAGGAATCAGCTGCTGCGGCGCCCTCGCTTCTGCATCGGATCCGTCTTCAGCAAGCGGGGCTTCACGGCGTCGGCCCGAGTCGCCGCGCATTTCATGATCGAGCACCCGATTCTTCTGTGGAACGCGGAGGACATCAGCTGGGCGCTCAGCGCGGAGAACGGCTTCGCCAGAGCGCTCGAGATGAAGCTGCGGGTGGCGATAGAGCACGGACTGCCGGACTTCTTCGTGGGTTCTCACGAGCTCGCGTCGGTGTCGCCCGACCCGCTGGAGCCCGGCCCACCGGTCGATGTAGTCAGTGGCGCACGCGTGATCGTGATCGTCGAGGGGGAGAACGACCGCGTGCTGCTGACGAAATTGCTCGATACTCGGTTCGATCGTTCCGCTTATCGCGTCGTACCCGCACGCGGCAAAGAGGCGGCGCAGGCGCTTGCGCGATCGTTGGCGGCCGTCGGCAGAACGGCCGTTGTGCTGATGTTCGACGCGGACACGCGTGAGGCGGAGGGTATCGCCCTCCAGAAGGCCGAGGCAGAGGACGCACTGCAGCTCGCAGCCGGCGACGACATGTCGCTCGTCGTGGTGCTCGCACCGGAGCTCGAGGCCCTCGTTCTTCGACCGGACGCGTTCGCGCTGGCTTTTCCTGGTGAACCGCCGCTTGATTCGAACGAGGAGGAGCTCGCGACCGATAGGCCTCGGCGCGTGCTCGAACACCGGCTTGGTGGAACCGGGCGCGGCCAGTTTTTCTCGAGGTTGTCGCCCTCGACCATCGAGAAGATCGCGCAGGACCCGCAGCTCGAGGCGCTGTTCGCGTTCGTCGCCAGCCATGTCGGTCCTTCCGGGGCGGTGCGTCACCCCTGAGGTGAGACGTTCACGCTTTCGCAGTCGGTCGTCCCTACGGCATTCTCGCCGCATGGTGAGCAAGCGCGACGTGCTGTCCCAGCTCGCACGAGACGAGCTGCTGCGGATCGTGGACGCGCACGGCATCGAGGTGTCCGACCGCCGCGTGCGGGATCGCCTAGTGGACGGCATCGCGAGGGCACGTCGCGTGGACCTTGCGGTCGAGCTCGTCGAGTTGCCACGCGACAGGCTGAAAGATCTGTGTCGGGCGTTGGGCCTCGACGAGCGGGGGCGCGAAAAGGGCATCCTCGTCGATCGCCTGATCGGCAAGCTCACCATCGAGAGCAGCGACGCGGGACGTGGTGGCGAGAGGGACGAGAGCGGGATGGCGACGAAGAAGAAGCGCGCGGGCGGCAACCAGACCTCTCTCGAGGGCGAAGTCGGCGAGTACCGGCACGACGAGAAGCGCAAGAACAACCCGCCCGCTGGCCTGGTGGAGTTCGAGCGCCTACCCGCCAAGCGGAAGAAGGAATACGCGTACGACCCCCACCTCGATCCGCAGCTCGTCTGGGCCGGCAAGGAGGAGCACGCCAAGTTCGAGATCGACACCGTCAGCCTGCACATTCACGAGCGCGTCTCGACCCAGGCGATCCTCCGGGCGGTGAAGCGCGAGGAGCAGGAGGAGAGTCAGCTCAACCTGTTCGCGAAGCCCGAGCTCCCGTCGTCGAAGGAGATCGACTTCTACGGGCACGAGGTCGGCTGGTCGAACCGGATGATCCTCGGCGACTCGCTGCTGGTGATCAACTCGCTGCTCGAGCGCGAGAACATGGCCGGTCAGGTCCAGTGCATTTTCATGGACCCGCCGTATGGCGTGAAGTTCAACTCGAACTTTCAGCCGTCGATTTCACGGAGAGACGTGAAGGACGGCGACGACGCGAGTCTCACCCGCGAGCCCGAGCAGGTCCAGGCGTATCGCGACACTTGGGAGCTCGGGATTCATAGCTATCTCAGCTATCTCCGTGATCGCTTCCTCGTCGCCAAGGACCTGCTCAACGAAGCGGGCAGTCTTTTCGTTCAGATTAGCGATGAGAACGTACATCGTGTGCGGTTCGTACTAGACGAAGTGTTCGGCGCAGAGAACTTCGTCAGCCAAGTCGTCTTCCGCAAGACCACTGGAAAGGGCGGGCAGCTGCTCGATAACACTTACGACGTTCTACTCTGGTTCGCCCGCGACAGGGGCAAAGTCAAATACCGTCCGGTCTTCGAGCCTCGATCGGTTGTAGACGATGACAACCTTCGATTCGTTGAGCTCGCGGACGGTACGCGACGCCGAATGACCGACCGAGAGGCCGACGGCACCGATGCCCTGCCTCCACGTGCGCGTGCGTATCGGCCCAACCCGCTGACCAATCAGCGGCCTGCTTCGGGAAATGACCTTCGCGAGTACTACCTCGACGGGAAGCGCTTCACTCCAGGAGCCGGTACTTTTCGATCCGACAAGGCAGGATTGGACCGCCTCCAGAGGGCTGGCCGCTTGCTGCCTGTGGGGAACACGCTGACGTTCATTCGTTATCTTGACGACTTCCCGTTCAAGCCGCGGAACGACATCTGGGACGACACTCGGGGAAGTGGTTTCGGTGACGCGAAGCTCTACGTCGTCCAGACTGGTACGAAGGCGATCGCGCGCTGCATCCTGATGACCACCGACCCTGGTGATCTAGTCCTCGACCCGACCTGCGGCTCCGGGACCACTGCCTACGTGGCCGAGCAGTGGGGACGTCGCTGGATTACCTGCGACACGTCCCGCGTCGCGCTCTCGCTCGCTCGACAGCGGCTCATCACAGCGAAGTTCCCCTACTACGAGCTCCGCTCGAATCGAGTGCGCGACGGATTCAAGTACAAGACCGTCCCTCACATCACGCTCAAGTCGATCGCGCAGAATCCGAAGATCGATGCCTGCAAGACCAAGGAGGAGATCGATCGGGTCATCCGCGAGAGCGCGGAGCAGGAGACGCTCTACGACCAGCCCTTCGAGGACAAGAAACGGGTGCGCGTCTCGGGGCCGTTCACGGTCGAGGCGATCCCGCTGCCGTCGATGGAGGACACGCAGCGCGACGCCGGCGGGCCGGTGTCCAAGTCCGCGGCGGTGCCGGGGCACTTCTCGGATGCGGTCACCGACTACCTGTCGACGATGGTCGAGCTGCTGCGCCAGACCGGCATCGTGCTGCCGGGAAACAAGCGCATCCGGTTCCCCGCGCTCCGCACGGTCAAGGGCAACTACGAGTGGTTCCACGCCGAGGGCGGCTCGGACGCCGAAGGCGATCCCCGCACCTTCGCGATCTCGTTCGGACCCCGGCACGGACCGGTCACGCCGACGCAGGTGCTCGGCGCGATTGCCGAGACCCGCGGCGCCGACGTCCTGGTGTTCGCGGGATTCGCGTGCGACCCCGAGGCTCGCAAGATGATCGACGCGGGCGTACCGGGGCGCGAGGTCATGTTCGCCCACGCCGCGCCCGACATCCTGGTCGGCGACCTGCTCAAGAAGCGAAAGACCGATCAGCTCTTCGCCGTCTTCGGCGCACCCGACGTGCGGGTGCACCCCGAGAACGGCGGCTCGCTGGTGTCGGTCGAACTGGTCGGCATCGACCTCTACGACCCGACCACCGGCTTCACCTCGAGCGCGAAGGGCGACGGCGCGGCGGCGATCTTGGTCGACCACGACTACGACGGGAAGAGCTTCTGCGTTTCGCAGGCGCTCTTCCCCGGCGGCGGCGCGAACGCCTGGGAGAAGCTCCAGAAGGCACTCAAGGGCGCGATCGACGAGGACAAGTTCGCCCAGCTCCGCACCACGCGGTCTCTGCCTTTCAAGCCGGGGCACAAGGTCGCGGTCAAGGTCATCGACGATCGCGGCAACGAGGTCATCAAGATCGTCGACGCGCGCCGCGCGCTGAAGAAGTGAGGCGCCCGTGAGTCACGAGCTGCCGCGCAATGCGGTCGACAACCCGATCCTGAACAGCCCCTTCCACGAGCCCACGCGCTACTGGGACTTCTCCGGGCCCAGCGCGCGCGTGGGAGAGGGGCGGCGCCCCGCGGGCTACACCGGGCTCGCGCGAACCGAGCGCGCGGGCGACGTCGCGCACGCGCAGCAGCAGCAGATCCTGCTCCACACGGTCAACGACATCCGAGCGCGAGTGAAGGAGTGGCGCGCGCGCAACTACCCCAACGTCAGCCGCACCACTCGCGACCTCCTCGACCACTGGAACGACCCCGCCCGGCGCCCGATCTTCTTCTGCCAGCGCGAGGCCGCTGAGACGATCATTTACCTGGTCGAGGCATCGGAGGCGGATCGCCAGGGCATCCGCATCGAGCCCGACGTCCCGGTCGATCCCGAGAGCGTCGCGAAGGGCTACCTGCCGCTCACTCGGTACTGCACGAAGATGGCGACCGGGTCGGGCAAGACGACCGTGATGGCGATGCTCGCCGCGTGGTCGATCCTGAACAGGCTCACCAACAAGACCGACGGGCGCTTCACCGACGCGATCCTCGTCGTCGCGCCGAACCTCACGGTGAAGGACCGGCTCGGGGTCCTCGATCCCAACGTCGCCGGCAGCTACTACGAGCGCTTCGACCTCGTGCCCCGCGGCTATCGCGAGCTGCTCGCGCGCGGCAAGGTACAGATCTCGAACTGGCACGAGTTCCTCGTGCGCTCCGACGAGGGCAAACGCGGCGTCGTGCAGCGCGGCGTGGAGAGCGACGCCGCGTTCGTGCGGCGCGTGCTGAAGAAGCTGCGCGGCGCCCAGCAGATCCTCGTGCTCAACGACGAGGCGCACCACGCGTGGCGCCCCGCGAAGCCGATCGAGGACCAGCAGACCGAGCTCGAGGGGCTCTCGCGCGACGAGCGCGACGAGGCGAAGGACGAGGCCGAGGAGGCGACGGTCTGGGTCGGCGGGCTCGACCGCATCAACAAGGTGCTCGGCAAGGGCCCGAAGCAGCCCGGCATCAAGCTCTGCATCGACCTCTCGGCGACACCCTTCGCGCTCAAGGGCTCGGGTCGCCCCGAGGGCGAGCCGCTGCCGTGGATCGTGAGCGACTTCTCGCTCGTCGACGCGATCGAGAGCGGAATCACGAAGGTGCCGCGCATCCCGGTGCGCGACGACTCAGGCAAGCCCGATCCGCAGTACTTCCACCTCTGGCGCACCGTGCTCGAAAAGCTCAGCCCCGCGGAGCGCGGCGGAGCGCGAGCGGCGCCGAGCCCGGACGCGGTGTGGCGGGAAGCGCAGGGCGCGCTGTCGATGCTCGCCGGCAAGTGGCAGGAGACGCTGGCGGAGTTCCGCGCGTCGGGGCAGCCGGTGCCGCCCGCGATGATCGTCGTCGCGGCGAACACGAAGATCGCGCAGGTGATCGCCGAGCACGTGCGGGCCGGCTACGTCCTCGGCGAGCTCGCGGGTGACGTGTCGTTCCAGATCGACACGTCGGTGCTGAAGGAAGCGGAGTCCGAGACCGGCGGGGCGAGCAAGAAAGTGCAGGAGCAGCTCCTGCGCCTGAAGGTCGCCACGGTCGGCAAGGCGCAGTGGGAGGGCAGCGTGCTGCCGGCCTCGGTGCAGAACCTGCCCGACGAGGCGCGCGCGCAGCTCGCCGAGCCGCCCGGCAAGCACGTCCGGTGCGTCGTGAGCGTCGGGATGCTCACCGAGGGCTGGGACGCGCAGAACGTCACGCAGATCCTCGGCCTCCGCGCGTTCTCGTCGCAGCTTCTCTGCGAGCAGGTTGTCGGGCGCGCGCTGCGCCGCATGAGCTACGAGGTGAACGACGACGGGATGCTCGAGCCGGAGTACGCCGACATCTTCGGCGTGCCGTTCGAGGTCATCCCGGTGCAGGGCACCGGCACCCGTCCGCCCAAGCCGCCTCAACCCTCGACGCTGGTGCAGGCGGACCCGGCGCGGAAGCACCTGGCCATCGAGTTCCCGCGCGTCGAGGGTTACGTGCTCGACGTGAAGCAGCGCGTGCGCTGCGACGTGGAGAGCATCCCATCGCTCACGATCGAGCCGAGTGTCGAGACGACACTGACCCAGGTCGCGCCCAGCCTGCCCACCGAGGGCGGCCGGAAGTTCGTGGGAGTGATGGAGGAGCTGGAGACGTTCACCCGTCTTCCGTTCCACGAAGAGCATCGCCTGCAGAAGACCGCGTTCCGCATCGCCGCCGACATCGTGCGGCAGATGACCCGTGCGCACGCCGGAGATGGCGAGAGCACGTGGTCACCCGGTCAGGCGCAGGTCCTCTTCCCGCAGGTGCTCACGATCGTCGAGGACGTGTTCGACAAACGCCTCGTCGCGATCGGCGGGGCGCGCCGCGAGGAGGTCGCGCTCGAGAAATACGCCGAGAAGGTGCGCACGCGGATCCTCGACGCGATCGAGCCCGACGACGATCTCGGCGAGACGCCTCTGTTGCCGCGCATCGAACGACACCGACCGATTGGCTCGACCGAGGATGTGCAGTTCCGCACCACGAAGACCGCGCATCCGACGACCCGGAGCCACGTCTCGCACCTCGTCGTCGACAGCGGGCTTGAAGGTCAGGCGATGCTCTACCTGGAGCACGCAGACCTGGCGGACGTCGTCGTCTCGTACGTGAAGAACGACCGGCTCGGCTTCGTGATCCCGTACGAGATCCGCGCGAGCGGCGACGAGATGGTCTCGCGCTCGTACCTGCCCGACTTCTTGGTGCGCGTACGCGCCGACGACGGCGGCGAGGTCACGGTCATCCTCGAGACCAAGGGCTGGCGGAACGAGGACGCGAAGACGAAGGAGAGCGCGGCTCAGCGCTGGGTAAAGGCGATCAACCACCACGGCGGGTTCGGCCGCTGGCGCTATGAAGTGCTCGAGGACGCGTCCGCGATCCCGGCGCTGCTCCGGGGGATCGCGCAGCCGTCCCGCTTCGAGCTCGTGGAGCCCGCGCCGGCGCGAACGCTGGAAGCCGATGACGAGCTGCGGATCGCGTACGCCGAGACCGCTCGGCCGGCGCGGACCGACGCGAACCGCACTGGCTGGGAGGACTGGGTCGCCGCGACTCGGACCCGGAGCTGGATGCTCGCGGATCCGCTGCTCGACTGGCTCGATCTCTACGGCGTGGAGAAGGGCTTCGAGCGTGACGACGCGAGGCCGGGTTTCGATCCGCGAACCGACTTCACGCGCTTCGTAATGACCAAGAGCCGCGAGTTCGAGCAGGCGGTGGTGCGCCTGATCTCGCAGCGCGCGAACGTGGTGCGCATCTCCAGGAGTCCCGAACACACTGCCGATCCGCGCAAGGCCGAGGAGACACTCGCGGCGATGCGAGATGGCGTGGAGGTGATTCACGAGGCCGTGCTCCACGATCTCGAGACCCGCACCTACGGCGCGCCCGACCTGCTCGTCCGCAGCGACGTGCTCGAGCGCCTTTTCCCCGACGCGCTCGAGCTCGACGCCGGGTGGTTCGATGCGACGCGGCCCGACGCGCCGAGCGTCGCGAGCGTGAGGGCTCCCGGGCTCGGAGAGCGGCCCTGGCACTACCGGGTCGTCGACGCGAAGTTCACGACGCTGCACCTGCTCGAGTCCGGCGAGCTCGGCAACGAGGGCTCGGCCCGCGCCTACAAGGCGCAGCTCTTCCTCTACAATCGCGCGCTCGGACGCGCTCAGGGCTTCCTGCCGCCCTCGTCGTTCTTGCTCGGCCGGGGCTGGGAACAGGGCAAGGCGCGCGGGCGCTCGTGCATGGACCGTCTGGCGTGGGTCCCGCAGGACGGCCGGCTCGCGAAGGGGCGGAGCCTCGCCGACGAGGTCGAAGCCGCCGTGCAGTGGGTGCGCAAGGTGCGTGATCGCGGCTCCGAGTGGAGCGTGCTGCCGCTCATCTCTGACGACGCCCTGCGACCCAACATGAAGAACACGCTCGACGCGCCGTGGCACGGCGCGAAGCGGAGGATTGCGAGCGAGACGAAGGATCTCACGCTGCTCTGGCAGGTCGGCGTCGACCGCCGCGCGGCGGCGATCGAGAAGAAGATCCGCGCGTGGGACGACAAGCGCCTCACGGCCGAAGATGTCGGGCTCAAGGGCCCGAAGACCAAGCCTGTCTTCGACGCTCTGCTCGAGGTCAACCGCGATGCGTCGGGACCTCCGGTTCGACCCGCAAGGGTTCAGGTCGCGGAGGGCGAGTGGCGTCGCCCGAGTGAGCTCGAGTTCTTCGTCGACTTCGAGACTATCAGTGATCTCGACGACGATTTCGAGAAGCTCCCCGAGCGCGGCGGCCAGCCGCTGATCTTCATGGTCGGGTGCGGTCACATCGAGAACGGTGACTGGGTGTTCCGCTGCTTCACCGCAGACGCGCTCGACGCGGAGAGCGAGGCACGCGTGCTGACCGCGTGGTTTGACCACATGCGCGCGGTCCAGGCCCGCCGTGGCACGAAGGGCGCACCACGCGTCTTCCACTGGTCGCCCGCCGAAGTGTCGAACCTCGAGACCGCGTACAATTCCGCGCGCCGTCGGCACCCGAGCGCCGAGTGGCCGGTGCCCGAGTGGTTCGACTTCCTGAACCGCGTGATAAAGGCCGAGCCGGTGGTGGTGCGCGGTGCGCTCGGATTCGGCCTCAAAGCGATCGCGAAGGCGCTGCACACGCACGGCCTCGTCAAGACGTCGTGGTCCGACGGACCGACGGACGGGCTCGGCGCGATGGTCGCGGCGTGGTCGGCACAGCGCGAGGCGCGAGAGCGTGGGTGCGCGCTGCGCGATATCGATCTCGCACGCGAGGTCGAGCGTTACAACGAGGTCGACTGTCGCGTGATGTGGGAGACGATCGAGTATCTGAGAGCGAGTCACTAGACCCGCCGAGTTCCGCGCCGGGATCACCTTGGTACGCGTATCGACGTGTCGGGATCGTCTTGTGCTGTCAGTCCCGCGGCATGGTTCCGTCGAACACTCGCGAGAGGCGACGACGATGTACGACGCAAGCAAGCTCCTGAACCGGTTCTACAACGAGAAGCTGCGGCTCGGTCGAGATGGCCGCGCGAGGCTGGCGAAGCTGCGCGACACCAACCTCGACCGGCTGAAAAGTGGCCTGGAGAAGCTGGGTCCCATTCGCGGCGCGTCGAAAGCGACCTTCGAGAGTCATCTCGACCAGGGCAGCTATGCGATGCACACGCTCAACCAGCATCCGGACGATGACTACGACATCGACACCGGAGTGATCTTCGACGAGTCCGTGCTCCCAGCCTCGGCATTGGATTCACGAAAGCGAGTCGCCGAGGCACTGCTCCAGTCCGGCGCGACATTTCTTCGTGATCCCGAGGCCCGTACGAACGCTGTCACTGTGTGGTATGCGGAGGGCCACCACGTGGATCTCGCCGTCTACCGGCGCACCGCGAAGGGATTGGAGCACGCCGGTGCGGACTGGACTGCCCGCGATCCCTCGGAGGTGACCCAGTGGTTCACCGACCGGGTGAACGCGCTCAGTCCGTTCTGGCTAATCGATGTCGAACGGGGGCAGCTCCGCCGAATCGTCCGGTTCGTGAAGCGATTCTGCGCGTCGCGTCGATCATGGAGCCTACCGGGCGGCATGATTGCGACGACCCTCGTCACGGAGGTGTACCAGCACGACCCGTCGCGGGACGACGTCTCCCTGCGAAAGACGTTGATCGCGCTACGCGATCGGCTCGTGAAGAACCAGCGCGTCTTCAGCCCCGTCGACGCGGCCCAGGAGCTCACAGGGAAACCGCAGACCGAGGCACAGGTGCGTCGGTTGCAGAAGCGCCTGGACGATCTCCTGCCCAAACTCGACGTGCTCGACGATCGCAATTGCGATGAGGCGACCGCGCGAACGGCGTGGAACTCTGTCTTTCGGCACGACTTCTTCGTCACCGAGCAGGACACGAAGACCGATGCGACCACCGCGGTGAACCTCACGATCCGCGTGGCCCAACACGAGAACGGACCTCTTCGAGAGGCTTCGTACCGGTCATCGCAGCCGCCGCTCCCAAAAGGAATGTGGCTCCGCTTCGAGGTCGCGCACGAGCTCAAGCGCGACGACGTCGTCCGCTGGACGGTGAAGAACGAAGGCGACGAGGCCGAAGCTGCCGCCGACCTAGGTCACACTCGAGAAGGCCGCGACCTCGTCACCTGGCGTCATACTCGCTTCCGCGGCGACCATACGATGCGCTGCGAGATCGTGCGGAACGGACGGGTGATCGCGACAGCCAACCGCAAAGTGCGCGTCGCCTAATGGGCCGCAACAGGGACGACTTCACGCCCGACGTGAAGCGCCAGCTCGAGCGCCGAGTCGCGTCGGTGTGCTCGAAGCCGGGTTGTGGCCGGATCACCGCGGGACCGCACTCCGACCCGTCAAAGTCCGTCAGCGTCGGGGAGGCGGGTCACATCACCTCTGCAGCGAAGGGAGGGCCCCGCTACGACGAAACGCTGACGCCGGAGCAGCGCCGTGCGGCGACGAACGGGATCTGGCTGTGCTGCGCTTGCCACGAAATCGTGGACGCGGACAGCTCACCGTTCAGTGCAGACGTGCTCCGCGAGTGGAAATCCGAAGCGGAGAAGCGTGCCCGCGAAGCGGTCGAGCTCGCCAAGAAGCGCGACGCGATGCCAGCGTTCGTCACACTCCTGCACCGGTCGATGGAGCTCATCCCCGATCGCTCTCTCGCGCGCTCGATGCCGCTTCTGTTCCGCCACGTTCACGAGGTCGTGGCTGACGTTCGCGCGCCGTGCGCGCGTGAAAACGCTGTCGATCTGCGTGCCGTCGTCGTGGAGCACCTGCGAGCGAGGAACGCCCTTTGGGGGCATCTCGAGAGCGTGCCTGACGTCGAACTCGCGTACTACGGCATTGCCCACGTCCCCTTAGCAATTCACATGGGCCACCTCCTCGGCACACGCATGTCTGTGCACTACGCCGAACGAGAGCGCGACGGAAACGTATGGCGGTGGCTTGGGGAGTCCACGACGCCGTTCCCGGATCTGAAAGTTCATCAACCGGACGATCTCGGCGACACGCGTGACGTCGCGATCTCGGTGGGCGTAAGCTACCCGGTCACGACACACCAGATCGTCTCCTCGGTCGGCGAAATGCCCATCGTGAGGCTCGCTGTGGATGCGCCCGCACTCGACATCGTCCGGAGTAGAACGCAGATCGAAGCGTACTCGAGCACGTTCAGGGAGGCGCTGGAGCGCATCGCTCGCGTTGACTCCATCAGCCGTGTACATCTCTTCGCGGCGACACCCATGTGCCTGTCATTCGCCCTTGGTCGTCAGGTGCGAAATACCGTTCATCCCGGCGTCTACGCTTACAACTACCGGCGTGGAGGTGTGCGGCCCTACTCGTGGCGCCTGCTAATGACCGACGATCCTGATGCGGCCGCGCAGCCCCGGCATTTGGGTTGATGGACCCTGCCGCGGTGCGAGCACCAGTTCGCCAGGCAGCTTCCGCCGTCGTTCATACAGACGACCCACGAGGATTCGCGTCATGCACGAGCCCTTCGGCCCCTTCCGACTTCTCGCGCGACTCGGTCGAGGTGGAATGGCCGAGACTTTCGTTGCGGAGCGTTCCGGACGCGCCGGCTTCGTCCAACGCGTGTGTCTGAAACGTGTGCTCGCGACGCGTGCAAAGGACCCGCAGTACGTTCGCCGCTTCCAGGACGAGGCGCGGCTCGCGGCGCTCCTGCGGCACCCGAACGTCGTCTCGCTGTATGACTTCGGCTGCCACGCTGGAACGTGGTGGCAAGCGCTCGAGCTCGTCGACGGCGTGGACCTCGACGTTGTCGTTCATCGCATGCGCGCCAGCGGCGAGCCGCTCCCGGTTGACGTGGTTCTCTACATCGCGGCGGAGCTTAGCAAGGCGCTCGCGTACGCACACGAGCTCCGTCACGTGGACGGCGCGCCAGCACGCGTCGTGCACCGTGACGTGAGCCCGTCGAACGTACTGATCAGCTACGACGGCGCGGTGAAGCTCGCGGACTTCGGCATCGCGAAGATCGACGCGGCTGAGCGCACCGAAAGCGGCGGCGCGCGAGGGAAGGTTTCGTACACGGCGCCCGAGCAGGCACTCGGGATGCACGAAGACCGGCGCGCCGATCTCTTCGCGCTCGGCGTCGTTCTCTTCGAGCTCTTCTCAGGCGGCGTGCGGCCGTTCGACGGACTGAGCGACCTCGCGACTTTCCGCAACACCGTCGAGGGGCGTCGACACGACCTCCGCGAGGTCGCGCCGCATCTTCCTGAGCCCGTCGTTGCGCTCGTTGACGGCCTGCTCGCGACGGAGCGTCATGCGCGCACCGCGACCGCCGATGATGTGCTCGACGCACTTGGCGCGATGCAGGTCTCCGCCGTCGCGGCCCGCGATCTCGCCCGCCGCGTCCGTGCTTCCAAGCCGCCCGTGGCCATCCCGACCGAAGGCGAGCTCACGCGTCCGGATCCGCCGCATCGCGCGTCGCCTTAGAGCTGGGTGGGCCAGGGTGTCGGGCTCCACGGCGAGGGAGTCGGACGCGCGCCGGCCTCGAACACACCCGACTGCGGCACGCGGCTCGCGGCTCCTTGCTGCAGTTCGACCAGCAGCGACACCAGCGACTCGGCCTGGGCCTCGAGGCCGTGCAACAAGCAAAGCGCAACGGTCGCCTCGACGGCGGCGCTGAGGTCGGGCTTGCCGCCGTCCGGCAGCGTGTGGTCCGCGAGGGCGAGCGCGCTCAGCAGCGCGTCGAGCGCGTCCTCGTCGCGCCCAAGCCACGCGAGAACCTGCGCAGCACAACGGAACGCGTCGATGGCGCAGGACGACATCTCGGACCGCAATGCGATCTCGCCGGCCGCGACTAACGACGCGATCGCTGCTTCCGGATCGTGGTTGGCGAAGTGCGCCGCGCCGAGCGCAACCCGCGCCTGCGCTTCGAGGCCGAAGGCACGGACTCGCCGCGCGAGCAGCGCCGCGGACAAGGCTTCGATGCGCGCCGCGTCGAGCTCCGATTCCTCGAGGAGCAGATGCGCGAACGCGATCGACAGTGCGATCGACTCGCGCGCCGCTCCGCGGTGCTCGGCGTCATCTCGTGCTCGGACGAGCGATCGGAACGCCCCGTCATGGTTTGCGAGCTCGATTTCCTGCCGTGCGGCAGTGACAATTCGCTCGACCCGCTCCCGTGTTGCTGCCGAGACATCCACAGGTGCCTGTAGCGTCTGAATGACCGGTCGCTTTCGAAGCATCGGAGGGCACTCCCAGCGGCGTCAGTACGCCGTCACGCTCGATCGGCGCTTCGGATCCGTGAAGTTCACCGCCTTGGCCTGTACGAGCTCCAAGAACACTCGGTATCCGTTCTCGTCGACGAACCCACGCTCGTTCTCGAAAATCGAAACCATCTGCAAGAACCAGAGCTAGCCTCCGGTCAGTTCAAGGCTCCGCAGCGCACCCGCGTGAACGATATCGCTCGTCGATCGCCCCGGCAGTCGGCGGAGTGTCCTGAATGAAAGTTCCGCACCACCACAACTCTTCGTCAACCGGTCGACACACGACGTGGCTAGTGCGTCGCCGTTCGAAGTGGTGCGGTCGATAGCCGGGTGGCGCGAGTGTGCTGCACGGCTCTGCACCGCCGCAGTCTGCGAGCCGAATCGGGTCCTCGATGGGTGTGTCGTCGTAGTCGAGATGCTCCGCCGTCGCGACGATCTCCGGGATCCGTTGCGCGCTCGTGCGGACAGCGAGACTTCGTGCACGCCCGCGCACGCCGAACTCCATGCTGTTGGGAGAGGCGATGGCCAGGGACGCAAGGTCGTACACACTGTCGCGCCCGCGAATCACGAGCACATCTTCGTCATATTGCCGATAAGTCGAGTGCATCGAGAGAACGTCGGCCTCGTACTCCTCGTTCAGCCGCGTCGCATTCGTGTCATCGTCCTGGTCGAACGCGCAGTACGACAAGCCATCCGAGTACCACCCTCCAATCGTGCGCAACAGCCGTCTGCGACAGAGCTCGTCCTCCCCGCCGATCGGCGCTCCAACCCCGGCGGTACTGGCACAGGTTTCCAGAAACTCCCCCGCGCGCCCAGAGTCAGGCAAGGCGACCAGCCGCGCTTGGACGGCGTCGTTCGGTCGAAGCTGAATCGACTGGCGGTAGTACACTTCGGCGCGTTCGCGATCTCCTCTCGCCTCCGAGACGCGGCCCAGGTTGTACAGGCAAGCCGCACGCACGACGTCGAACGTTTCCTCGCCGCGGATCTCGCGCGCACGAGTCGCGGCAGCCAATCCACCGCGGAGGTGCATGTCAGCCTCGGTCAAATACCCGAGCCGGAACAGGCCCCAGCCAGCACCGCAGGCGGCACGCCCGTCGTCGAATTCGCCAGCGGGCGGATAAGACGCGTTCTGAAAGCACTCGTATGCGGCGACACGCCGGTTCTGTCTCAGGAGCGTTTCACATCGACGCAGACCGTCCGAGGCCGAGACCTGGTGTGCCGGCGTCGGAGCGCCCTCGTCACCGGGAACCTGGAGCGCAGTCGGCGGCTGGACGTCCGTGGTGGCCGGCAGGCGCCCCGGAGCCGGCTCGGCGACGGCAGACGGGCGCTCGTCCAGGTCGCGCTGGCCGCCGGTCGGTGGTTGTTCGTGCCCGGGTGGCTGCGCGGAGTCGCCGCAGCCCATATGCGATGCGATCAGCAGCAGAACGACGACGCTACGAGATGCGCGGGCCGAAGCAGTAGAAGTGCGAATTGTACTCGACATACACCTGACCGTCATCGGGGGCTGAATCGCGAGGCGGGGCCCAAGTCTCGAGGAGCCTTTCGGTTTCGCGCGGCGGGTGGCGCACCCCAGGAATGATATCCTGCACGCTCGCTGCATTGAACGTGAAGCCTCTGAAGCCGGCCTCTCGCATTGCCGATTCGAAACGAGTGAACTTGTTCGGCATCCGGCGCGTGAGGGCCGGTCCCGGCTGACTCTGGTAAAGCCCACGTTCTCGCTCGATATCGGCCTCGAACGTCCGAACTCTCTGCGTGTGAGCAGCGCTCGCGCGACGATCCGCTTGCTGGCGGGCGCGCCGCTGTCGGTCGGTCTCTCCGTCGGGAACGGGACGCGCAGCGGGTGCGGCCGGCGGGACGTCTTCTCCTGGCTCTACGCGACAATCGGCGATCCGCTGCAGGTGCAGCTTGACGATCACCGCAACTTGTCGGGTCGGATCCTCACCGCCAATGCGCCGCGCGGTGAGCAGATCAGCAGGAGGGTTCGGCGTGAACCCGCTTCGCCCGTGTTTGCAGTACGCCGCGATCCCGAGCACCTCCGGACGTACGCTTCGGGCCGCCTCGTTCGCAACGACATCGTTCGGCCGCTCGGGCAGTGCGCTGCCCTCAACCCACTCTTCGACTTCACAGCGACCGAGCTCACGCGCACCCTGCGGAGACTCGGCGATCTGAACGATCTTGTCGATCGCCACGACGTCGAATCGAATGGTGCGCTTGTTCGCATCGTTCGCGACGAACTCGCAACGTTCGTTGAAGTACGGGCGAATCTCCCGAAATGCCGCCGCGGTCGGGCTCCGCTGCCCGATCCGCCGAAGCATCGACTGCATCCGTCCACCGGCGAATCCCGCCCCGATCGTAAGGAACTGATCGTCGTACGTATTGATCGCCGATACGCAGCCCTCGTGGCCCGCCGCAACCGTGAATGCCCTGGCGGCGACTGCTCGGTAAAGCTGCCCACGGGCAAGGTAGATGCCCACCCAGCGCTCGATTTCGCGCGCAAGCGCTGCTTCACCAGAA
Organism: Sandaracinus amylolyticus; assembly: GCF_000737325.1. NCBI lineage: Bacteria > Pseudomonadati > Myxococcota > Polyangiales > Sandaracinaceae > Sandaracinus > Sandaracinus amylolyticus. The sequence continues at coordinate 695,891 of NZ_CP011125.1, read as the reverse complement.
TCGCTGGTGTACTGCAGGCCCCACGTCCCGCCTCTGCTTCGCGTGATCTTGTATTGCCGCGACCCAAGCTGTACGTACGGCGCCCCACCGTCGGATTGAATCGGAAACCCCTGCAGCGTCTCGCCACGGCGCGGCGGCCCGCGGCGTCTCCATTCGTTCGCACCCGGGGGTGCAGGGGGCGAGTACGTCACGAGAACGATAGGCGTCGTGATCTCGGGCTCGGTGGGCGACGGCGCGTTCGGAGATGCATGAATTTCCGGAACGACCCAGGCCGCAGGGAGCGTTCCCGTCGCTGCAGCTGCAGCAGTGTCCGCAGTGCCTGCTACGTCGGCGCCGGGCTGCTCCGAACCTGCGCCACCCGGAAGTGGGCTCCGCTCGGGTTCGACCACGATCGTTCCGCCATCACCCGACAGGTGCCGCTCGCCATCGTCCTCGGGGCTCGAGAAGTCGTCGACCGGCCAGCGCTCGCTGAAGACGAGTTGGAACTCGTCGTCGTGCGTGGGGATGTGCCCCGGAGGTTGTTCATCTCGAACGGCCGCGGAGAACGCCGCGTACGCATCGTCGACGCGCCTCTGCGCGCGCTCGTACGCATCCGTTGCCTCGTCGCGGAGAGGTTCGAGCATGTGCAGCTCGCGCTCCGCTTCCACGAGCTCGTGAGTCAGCTCCTCCAGCGTGTCCGCCATCTTTAGTCCCCGTGCGCTGCGACGAGTCGCGCGATCGTCGCGGAGTCACCGATGCCCGTCGGCCGGAGTCCATGGGTTGCCTGGAAGACGCGAAGCGCCTCCTGCACTGCCGACGCGTGATTTGTGGTCAACGAACCAAACAAAAAGCCCAGGTTCCTCAGACGAGCCTGGATGCCCGCCGTGGTGTGGGCGGGATCGATACTGCCGATCGCAACGCGGTACTCGCGCGACGCGATCGCGAGCGTGACCGACCGCGCTTTGACGACGAGCTGCGCGATGATCAATCCACGACGGTCGGTGACGCCTTGCACCGTGGGTCCTTGATCGGGTCGAAGCTCGTACTCTTCGTTGACCAGCGCCTGTCCGTCAGGCCCGAGCGCGCGCACGCGAAACGGGCGAGTCCGGCGCCGCGCAACGAGCACGTTCCGCTGCCCTGCGCTGACGGTCACGCCCGACGTTTCGGCAGGGCGCTCATCAGGTAGCCAGAGCTCGTCGCCTGGGTTGAGGATGTGCTCGGTGCGACCAGTGGCGAAGATTCCTCGATTGCGTTCGTCGCGGAGAATCGGGCGCACATCGGTGCTCCCCAACTCGCGAACCGCGATATCGAGCAGGGTCTCATTTGCCTGGACGGTGTATTTCGGCATCTTGCGTCCTCGCGGAGCTCAGCGTTCGGGACCGACTGAGTACTCCGTCTCGAGATCCGGAAATCGCACGATGCCGTCGCGTCGGCTGCTGAGTCCCTCGATGCGCGCGCGTCCACTGCTATCGAGCGACCCACTGCGCACGTCGCCTCCCGGCAGCTCGACCTCGTACCGGGCGTCCGCGATGGGCTCGCCCGCCTCGTCTAACAACTCGAGCTCCAGCCAGAGCGGCTCGGGCTCCGGCTCCGGTTCGACCTCACGCAGACGCGCTTTCGGCGTCGCGACGGCAACGAGACGCGGGTGAAGCCGCCGCAGGAGTGCGATGCGCCCAGCGATCGAGCCGACCTCGCCCAGTACGATCCGCAGCACGTCTAGGTCGCTGTACCTCGTGACGGTCGTGTAGTGCGTCGTGGTGCCGACGAGATGTCGAAGCTCGTCACGCAGGCGATGCGCGGCGGTCTCGAGCACACGCTGGGCCTCGTACCGGTCGACGCGCTCGTAGCGCGGGGCACCGGTATCAACGCGCTGGCGGCGCTCGAGCTCCAACAACTGGAAGCTCTCGCCGACGATGTACTCGTAGGCGCAGTAGCGGAACTCGTACGCGGGGTACCACATTCGCTCGTACCTATCGGCTCGCGTGCGGATCGAATTGCGTCGTCAGTTCGGAAGCCAGTGCACGTCTCGCGCTCGCGCAGCGGGTTGATGCCGACCCTCCGGGCGCTCGCTCCGTGCCGCGTGACGGGTGCGAGCACGCCGAACGGCTGGACCTCGGGTCTCGTCAGCTTGGGACCACACGTCGACGCGGCCGAACGGACGCGCGGCTTCGGCGGCCGTCTGACACGCGAGGAGCTTTGCTTGTGCGTACCGCAGAAGTCCGGGTGAGCTCGGACGAACGAAAGAGCCGTTGTCTTCGACGACCCGAAGAACGCATGTGCGATCGGCGGCCAGCTCCAGTACGAACGCAGCGAGCGCCATCCCCCGCGCCTCGCAGATCTCCGAGAGCGCCGTAGTGATCTCGACGAGCGGCGCATGAGCGCGAGGGTCGATGCACTGGCGACGATCTGGCGAGAAGAGCCCGAGAGCGCACTTCGCTTGCCGCGCGGCTGTGCGCTCGATCCGCGCGGTGTAGAAGCCAGCGCCGTTCCAGGTGGGAAGTAGGCGGCGTCGCAGTTCTCGCTCGAGCAAGCGAACAGCGCCGTCGAGCTCAGGAACGCGTACCTGCGCCTTGGACCTCGTAGCTGTCTCCACAGGGGCACCTCGTCGTCGCCCGGCGTATCGGGGCGCGCGCGCGGGCGTTGCGTGCTGCGCGGAGAATCGTTCAACGCCCGTGCCTCAACGGCGCGCAGCAACGGCGCGCATGACGCTCCGATGAAGAGGCGTTCGCATGCCGAGGGAGCCCGTCCGCGAGCGAGCGCTGACGGCGACGCAACGGCGCGCAGCCGGAGCCGATGCGCGCATGCGCTTGCGCGAGTCGGAGAGGGTCATGAGCGACGACATCAGGGATTCGGGCAACACCAGCGGAGATGGTCAGGGCGTCGCACAGGGGCTGGGCGTCGCGGCCGGCGCGGTGGGCGTGGCTTCGCAGGTCGCCGGCATGGCCCAGGCGGGTTTGAGCGCGGACGGTGCACTGGACGTCGCCGGTGGCGCGGCAGAGCTCGGGTCGCAGATCGCCAGCACGGCCGGAAGCGACGAGGCCGCGCAGGCGCTAGGTGTCGCGAGCGGAGCCGGGGAGCTGGGATCGCAGCTCGCTGGTGTCGCTCAAGGAGGCGACGCTCAGGATGCGCTCGGCGCGGTCGGCAGCGCGGCCGGACTCGGTTCGGAGATCGCCGACGTCACTGGCGCGGACGCGACCGCGCAGGAGGTGACCGGCGCGGCACAACAGGCGGCCGGCGCTGCGTCACAGGTCGCCGGTATGACCGGTGGGAGCGGCACGCCTGCGCCCACGGCCTCTTCTGCGGCGGCGGGTGCCGCGCCCGACGCGTCGAATGCCGAGATCGTCGACGCCGACTCGGAGGCGTTCCTCGAGGGCGTTCGCGACGTCATCTCCGAGATCACCGACGACCGCGGTCACGTTCGCTTCGCGTTCGAGTGCGATGCCGTCGACGACGCGGGCTGGCTCGTCCGTCGGATGAACATCACCGAGGACCTCGGACGCCCGTACGTCGCGAACATCGAGCTCGTCACCGAGAACCTCGATCTCGACCCGCGCCAGCTGCTCGGACACGACTGCTGCCTGAAGCTGACGCGCGGAGAGAACCTCGAGCGCGCTTTCTGCGGGATCGTTCATCGCATCGTCCACGGCTACTCGACGGATCGCGCACTCGTCGTCCACATCGAGGTCGTCCCCGCAATCAGAGCGCTGTCGTATCGCAAGGACAGCCGGATCTTTCAGAACGTCACTGTCGTCGAGATCATCGAGCAGGTGCTCGAGAACGCGCTCGCCGCATACGACCGGCACCTGAGCGGCGAGGACTCGGAACGCGAGATCGACCTCGGCCGACTGAGGACCGACTACGCGCCGCGTGAGTACTGCACTCAGTACCAGGAGAGCGACCTCGACTTCATCCATCGCCTCTGCGAGGAAGAAGGGATCGGCTACTTCTTCGTGCACAACGCGGCAACGAAGAAGGAGTGCATCACCTTCGTCGACATCAACGTCAAGTTCGCGCGCGCGAAGACGTTCGGTGACGAGACGGTGATTCCGTTCGTCTCACAGCGAAATGAGATTCGAACCGCAGAGCCGGTCTACGAGTTCCAGCTCGGCAAGAAGATGACCAGCACCAGCGCGTACGTCGGCGAGTACGACTGGACTCAGCAGATCATCAGCGACGTCGGAATTCATACGGAGGAGCGCAGCGAGGATGAGCTCGCGCGCGACCGTGAAGTCTACGAGCACGACCGACAGACGTCGTTCTTCGACTACCGCGACTCCGTCTACATGAAGAACGACATCAAGGAGATCGCGCGCGTTCGGCACCAGCTCCTCAAGCGTGACGAGAACGTCGCGCACGGCCTCGGCGTCGTGATGGCGTTCGCGCCAGGACATCTCTTCGAGCTCAGCCGTCATCCGCGGATCCACCTCGATGGCGAGTATCTGCTCGTCAGCGTGACGCACCGAGGGTTCTCCGCCGAGATGCACGACATGCTCGGAGATCCGTCCGACGGGCAGGCGACCGCAGAGTACGAGAACTCGTTCACCTGCATTCCGGCCGACGTGCAGTATCGGCCTGACCGCCGAACTCCGAAGCCGGTCGTCTCGGGTGTGCTCACTGCCAGGGTCGTCGGCCCCGACAACCACGAGATCTTCTCGGACGACTACGGCCGCGTGAAGGTGCAGTTCCCCTGGGATCGCCTTGGGGTCGGAGACGAGAACAGCTCGTGTTTCATCCGCGTGATGCAGGCGTGGGCTGGCGCGAACCGCGGCATGCTCTCGTTTCCCCGCATCGGCGACGAGGTAGTGGTCGACTTCATCGGCGGCGACATCGACCGTCCGGTGATCGTCGGCTCGCTGTACTCGACGGCAAACCCGCCGCCGTACCGCACCGAGCGCGACTGGACGCGCACGACGATCAAGACGAAGACCTCCCCGGCCGATGGCGAGAAGTACAACGAGCTCCGCTTCGACGATCAGAAGAATGCCGAGGAGATTTTCATCCACGCGTCGAAGGACTTCAACGAAGTCGTCGAGAACGATCACTCGACCCAGGTGAAGCACAACCAGTCGAACACGGTCGATGGCGACCAGTCGAATGCCGTCAGCGGATCCCGCACCCACCACGTCGAGAAGCACGAGACCATCTCGATCAACGGGAGCTCGAAGACGACGATCACCGGCTCGGAGAAGGGGAGCGGACAGAGCATCTCCGGCGCCGAGCTGAAGATCACCGATGGCCACTACGTCGTCGACGTCGGCCAAACGATCGAGATCTCCGCAGTCACCAGCATCAGGCTCCGGGTGGGGGATTCGTATCTCCTCATCGAGCCGACGCGCATCACGCTCGTGCAGGCGGACGGCGCACACCTGGACCTCGCGCCGGAGTTGACCGAGCTCGCGTCGAAGGAGAGCTCGATTCTACGTCTGACGGGAGATGCACAGCTCAACGCGAACAGCGGCGGCGATCTCACGTTGCGTGCGGATGCGCAGCTCACCGGACAGGGCGCGCAGGTCTTGCTGAACGGCGACGCACTCCTGAAATCCCGCGGCAACGCGCAGGTGCAGCTCAACTCCGACGCCACCCTCTCGGGCGCGAACGCGCGGGTCGATGGACAGACGGGCGCGACGCTGAGCGGCGGGACCGAAGCTACCGTCACCGCAGCCTCGACCACGGTGAAGTGCGCCACGGCCGGCGCCGAAGTCACCGGCCTGCAGGTCGACATCAGCGGCAGCGCGGCGGTCAACGTCACCGGCGGCCTCATCAAGTTGAACTGAGGAGCGGCGATGCGAACAGCGCTTCAAGACCTGCGCGAGGTTCTCGAAGAGTTCATCGAGCAGCCCGATGACGTGATGCTCGTCCTCGGATGCACCGACAACGACGTAGCTTTCGCGCTGAAGACGCAGGAGCAGATCCGCGGCGCCGCGGTCGGCGACATCCACTTCTCGTACGCCGCTCCGTTTGTAGACGAACGTTCGTGGACGCTCGGCATGTGCGAGACGCTTCGCGTCCACTTCGAGCTGGCGAACGAGGAGCGTGCGAAGAAGTCGATCGAGGCTCTGGAACAGTTCCCCGAGCGCATGAGCGCTGAGTCGACGTCTCCCCGCGAACGCGTGTTGATCGCGATCGAGCACTTCACGCAGTGGCTTGCCGACCCCGCTGAATTCCGCGTGGTGTTCTCGCTATTGCCGACGGCGATCCACAACGCGGACGCGTACTACCGGTTCGTCGGGAGCTTCGCTCAGCTCGGCGAGCGAGAACCGTGGATGGAGCACGCGCGCGTCATCGTGCGCGATGATCGACGGGCGCGTCCGCTCACGCAGGCCCTGACGAACCTGCGCGCGCAGGGCGTGCTCTCGTACGACCTCGACTTCAGCACCGACGCGCTGTGCGCGGGCATGGCTGCCGAGGCCGTCGACCCTGCAGTTCCGCTCGCTGAGCGCATGCAGGCGACGCTGCAACTCGCCATGATCGACATGTCCTACCGCCGCTTCGACGAAGCGATCGCGAAGTTCATCCAGCTGTACGAGTACTACGGCGCCGCGGACACGCCGCTCATGCAGGCGCTCTGCCTCAACGGCGTCGGCGACTGCTTCCGGATGGCCGGGCTGCCCGATCGGGCCCTCGAGCGATACCAGCAGGGACTCGCGCTCGCGATGAAGGCCAAGCCGCCCGCCTTCATGCGTCAGGCGCAACCGACGACGGGCGCCGACGATAAGGGGCCATCGCCGATGCACCCCAACGCCCCGCCGATCATGCTGAACCTGCTGCTGGCAGCAGGCGCGACCAGTGCGATGCTCGGCCAGCACGGCGACGCGCGCTCGTACTTCGACACTGCGAGCCGCACGGCTGCGAGGTGCCTGAACGCCTCCGCTGCCGCACAGGCGCTCGAGGCGCGCGGCGACAGCGAGCTCGCGCTCTCGCTCTTCCGCGAGGCTGCTGAGACCTGGACTCAGGCGGAGCAGATCGCCGAGGCCGCGCAGGACGTCCCGCGCCAGCGCTCGGCGCTCGAGCGGCTGCACCGGCTGTACTCGGACGCGCGCATGCGCACCGCCGCGGACGCCGCCGCACGCAAGCTCGCGGGCTTGCAGAGAACCGCGAGGGCGTGATGCCGGGCGATCCTCCCGATTCCCCTCGCCTCCGTCCGCCCCGAGACCGCGTCCGGCTCCCGATCATCGACCCCCAGCCGATCTCGGAGAGCACGCGACAGGCGCGTGTGGCTGCCGTGTTCGAGACGGTGACGAGCCTCCCGGACGCCTTCACATCCGCGCCGCCAGCTGAGCAGGGCGGAGCGGGTTATGTCGCCCAGTGGGCCGGCGGAGTCCTCGGGATCATCAACGCCCCGGCGATGTTCATCGACACGCTCTCGGCAGAGGTGATCCAGACGATCCTCGACGAGACGGGATTCGGTGCGTTGTTCCCTGCTCAGCCGGTCGCAGTGATCGGCACGACGATGCACATGGGCACGCCCCATACGCATGCGCATCCGCCGAGCACCACTCCTGCGGGTGTGTTTCCGCTGCCGAGCTTCGGCGTTGCCTTTCTTGCGGGCTCGGCGTCGGTGCTCGTCAATGGGGTCCCGGCACTTCGCGCGGGTGACATCGGTCTCGGCCTCACGTGCGGGTCGATGGCGCCGCCGTTCGAGATCATGACCGGCGCTTCCGGTGTCTTCTTCGGTGGCTCGCGAGTCGCGCGACTCGGGATGGACATCACCGCTCACTGCAACCCGATGCCGGCAGGCTCCAAGGCGCTGCAGATGGCAGCGGGCATTGCCGGCGCCGTCGTGTCAGCAGCGGGCGCTGCCGCTCAGGCTTCGGCCGGCAACACCGGTGCCGCGATCGCACAGGCGGCGCAGGCAGCACTCGATTCGGCGGCTCTCGCCATCAGCATGTTACGTGGTGCCGACCCCGCGGGCCCTCCAGGAGTCGGCGTGCTGCTCGGTCCGCCGACGACAGTGCTCGCGGGCGGTCCGCCAATTCCGAACCTGGGTGCGCTCGCGCAGGGTGCTCTCTACTCCGCGCTCCGCCGCGCGATGCGAGCCGCGGCCGGACGAGTGCGGCGCCCAACGCAGTCGTGCGACGCGAACGGCCGTCGCGGTGACGGCGGCGAGCCGGTCAGCCTCGTCACTGGTGCGAACTTCAACACGCATCGCGACTTCGCGTCGGCACACGGCGGCTTCGTTTGGTCTCGCCACACCTCGAGTGCCAAGTCGCGCGAGCACAGCGTGCTCGGATGGGGCTGGAAGCATTGCCTCGAGAACACGCTTCGCGTCCGACTGCACCGAGCGGTGTTCGAAACGTTCGATGGAGACCGCATCGAGTTTCCGCGCATCCGGCACGGCCAGACTTTGGTTCGCGCAGCCGGGTACGTGCTTCGACAGCTTAGCCCGACGCGGTTCACCGTCTCGCATCGGAGGCTCGGCACCTACGAGTTCGTGCGCAACACGCCCGACGCGGTCTCGACACACCCCGTCAGCGTGCTCCGCGAGAAGGCTCGCATTGAGCTGATCCACGACAGCGTCGGGCGCCTGGTCGAAGTCCGCGAGACTTCGCTCCGCACTCCCGTAGCGCCTCGAGCGCGTTACACGCTTCACTACGACCAACACCACCATCTCGTCGAGGTCCGCGGTGGGCTCGAGACGCAGATCCCGAAGAGACTGATCGCGTACGGCTACGACCTTCGCGGGCGCCTCACGACGACCGAAGACGCTCGCGGCTCGCGGGAGCACTTCTCGTACGACATCGCCCACCGCATCACCGAGGCGACGGACCGTAACGGATTTCGGTACCGCTATCAGTACGACCTACAGGGTCGGTGCGTGTTCGCGTCAGGCGAGGACAACCTGTGGTGGTCAAAGTTCGATTACAGCAAGCCCCGCCAGACCCGCTACGAGCTCCACGACGGCTCGGCTCGCATCGTCCACTACGATGACGACGGCGTCATCACGAAGATCGTCGACCCGTACGGCGGCGTGCTGAAGCGCATCCGCGACGCCGACGGACGCGTGGTCGCCGAGATCGATTCGGGCGGCCGCGAGATGAAGCTCCTCTACGACGAGGACGACGCGCACTACGCCCGGATGGATCGGTTCGGGAATCTCTACCCGCCGCAGGTGGATCAGCCGGGCTTGCCGGACCCGTTCGTGCGGGACCTGCCGACAAGTTCGCGCGAGCGAGTGCTCGGCGAGCTCGCGCCCTGCCTCGATACAGACGCGGGCGCCGCGTCGCACAGGATCCCCGACCCGCTGCTTGACCTGGCGGCGAGCGTCTTCCGGGCTCCGCGCGCTGCGCGCGAACCCGTGCGCGAGGTCGATGCGTACGGCCGCCCTATCCGCGAGGTCGATGCGCATGGCCGCGTGCAGGAGTGGCAGTACGACCGTGCCGGGAACGTCGTCCTCTATCGCGATCGCGACGGCCGGGAGCACCGGAAGCAGATTCGCTCTTGGAATCTCGTCGGCGCGCAGATCGACCCGCTCGGAGCGACCACGAGGTATTCGCACAACCCGCACGAGCACATCACAGAGATCGTCGACCCGCTCGGAACGGTCTCCGCCTATGACTACGACTCGAAAGACCGCGTCGTTCGCGTACATCGCGACGGTCGCATCCGCGAAGAGTACGACTACGACCTCGGCGACCGGATGACCGCGAAGCGCGACGCGAATGGCGTCGTGCTGATGCGCGTCACTCCGCACGAGAACGGCCTCGTGGGCCGATACGAGCTGCGTGACGGCGAGGTCATCGATCTCGACTACGACGAGAACGGGAACGTCACGCGGGCGGACACGCACACCCACAAAGTCTGGAAGTCGTGGGATGCGTTACGTCGGCGCCTGCGCGACCGCTGCGACGACCGCGAGGTACGTCACTGGTACGACGGCGAGGACCTGCGTGTCACTGTCGTCGGTCGCTTCACGACTCGCTACGAGCGCGGCCACAACGACCTGGTTAGCATCATCGCGCCGACGGGGCGGACCTGGACGATGGAGCCGGTCGGGCCCGGTACCGTCCAAATCGACCACGGCAACGGCGCGCGCGAGATCCAGCAGTACGATCCCGATGGTCGTCTTCTCGGGCGCCTCTTGTGGAAGCGCGCCGACGACGGTTCACTCGTGTCGTGGGCAGCCCGCCTCGACTACAGCGACGAAGGTGACCTTCGAACCGCCTGGGACAGCATTCGCGGCAGGCGCCATTTCGAGGTCGACGCTGCGCATCGGCTCATTGCTGAGATCGGCGAAGACGGAGTGCCGCACTCCTATCGCCACGATGCCGCTGGCAACCTCCTTTCGAAGCCTGGGCTGCCTCTCGTGCAGATCGGTCGCGCGAACCGCCTCGTCAGCGCGGCTGACGAGCAGTTCGAGTACGATCATCGCGACCACATTGTGGTGCGGCGGAGCAATGCCGCGGAGACTCGCTATTTCCGCGACGGCTTCGACCAGATCGTTCGGATCGAGGACGATGCGGGCGAGCCGTGGACTGCGACGTACGATGGTCTCGGGCGCCGCATCACCGCCGGGCGCGGCGACCGCCTCAAGCTCTTTTGGTGGGACGGAGATCGTGTCGCAGCGGAGACTTTTCCCTCGGGGCAGCTGCGAATTTATGTCTACGCCGGCGCGCGCTCACTCGTGCCCATCGGATTCGTCGACTACGCGTCGGCAGATGCAGAGTCGAGCTCTGGACGGTCCTACTCGGTGTTCTCCGACCAGGTGGGAATGCCGCTGCATATCGAGGATGAGCGCGGAGAGATCGTCTGGTGGGCAGATCGTGTCGATCCGTATGGACACGTCGTCGTCAATCCGGCGTCGGTGCTCGAGTATAACCTTCGCTGGCCGGGGCACTACTACGACAGCGACACCGGCCTCCACTACAACCGATTCCGCTATTACGACCCCTGGCTCGGAAGGTATCTCGAGAGCGATCCGATTGGGTGCGCGGGCGGCGTCAATCTCTACGCCTATCCCGCGAACCCGCTGGTCTCCGTCGACGTCCTCGGGCTTCATAACGAGCACAACCACCCCGCACAAGAGGGGTCGCAGGGGCACCCGGATCGCGAAGCAGTACCCCGCTCGGTTGCGAGCGACGTAGCCGCGAGTCGCGCGCATGAACCTCGCACGGATCGGCGTCCGATCGGCGTGCTGACAACGGAGGAGGCGCGCGCCGCAGGCGTGCCGTTGCCGAGCGGTGCGCGTCGGTACCCGAACCGCTGGGGCTACGACACCTCGGCGGGAAGATGGGTTCGGAACGTCGACCCCACCTCAAGCCCAAGAGAGCACCCGAGCCGCTGGGCTCCGCCGCCGAGCGATACCCCGCCCTCGACTCGGGCCGAGATCGAAACGAGCCGTCGAGCTGCAGCCGCTGCCGCTGACGAGCAAGCGCGCATCCGTGCGCAACGCGAGTCCGACAGCGAGCGATGCGTGGCTGCGGTAGAGGGCTCGGATCGACCGTACACGCGGAGCGGCGAGATCGGTGACGATGCCGAGCGATACCCGGGATATGCATCGCGAAGCTCGGATGAGATGATGGCGCGCAGCGACGAGATCGGGCACGAGCTCCAGGACGGGGGAGCGAATGATTTCAACGGACCTGGGAGTGCCGCCTCGGTCCACTGCGAGAAGCAGCACGCGGTGGCACATCCCGGGGAAGCTGTTGGCGTGGGTCTACCGATGTGTCGCGACTGCCGCAACTATTTCCGCGTTGAAGCAGCTGCCCAGGGACGCGACCTCGTGGTAACTGATCCGAACATGACGAGAGTGTTCCACCCCGACGGCTCAGTAACGGAGTATCGTCCGGATGGCAGTGTGTACCGTGGGGCGAGCTCTGCGAGTGACCCATACTGAACTCGGACTCTGGAGTGAGCGATGGCTGATCTGCGCGAGTTCGTCCAAAGGTTCGTAGCTCTTGTTCAAGGGAGTCGCTCGGGGCACCTTGATCTGGCCGACCGAGGCGACGTCGAACGGCGCATCAGTGCGAGCGCCGGTGTCGATGCGCTCACCCAATTTCGTCTCTGCGTTGCTGTCGATTCGCTCGACATGTTCCTCCGCCGACCTTCGATATTTACTGATTCCGAGCCACTGCAGGCCGTACACGATGCGGTCCTCATTCTTCTCAATGTCGGCGATCGTAGGTTCGCCGCGACAGACGCTCTTGCGCATGCGGACCGACTTCAGGTCCTCGCAATGGACTGGGCGGGCAGAGGAGACGCGCAGCAATTCGCGGTGCAGGTTGCCGCCAGCGCGATTCGCGCCCTACGTCCACGTCCGAAGGGGACTCTCGATGGTCCCTCGCGAGACGAAGACCTCGACCCGGAGGCGTGGGATCTCCCCATGCGTGCGACGGTAGCCCTCACGGGGCAGCTCCCCTGGAACACCGACGCGGACCAGCAGGCCCCTCTCCGGCGCGAATACTGGCTCCACTATCTGGACCTTGCATCCAAACCCGACGAGCTCGATTGGGTAGCCCGAGTTCGGCGCGTAGCAGCCGTTCACGGATTGGCTCCTGATCGTCCGTCCTATGTGGGCGCGATCAGGGTCGAAAGCGATGGCGCGGAGAGAATCGAAGTATGCGTGCTCGACTCCGGTGAAGCCGTGCTCGAAATCGGCAATTGGAGCGAGCGCAACGGGATCGTACAAGTCGATATCATGCCGCGTCGCGCACTCGCGCGCGCGGAAATGGAGACTGCAGTGCGCGAGGCCCTCGTCGAGGATCTCTTCCGTGAAGAGCTCGCTGATCGCTGGGCTCGCCTCGATCTGCGTGACGTCGTCAGCGGGTCGCGGTGGTCTGTGGCGAGAGTCTCGTAGGAGCGCATGGTCCAGTCGGCCGACCAGCGTGATTGAGCCGTGCCGTTGAGTTCGGATCACCAGCACATACAAGAAGCACCCGTGCTTTCGCGCATAAGCGGCAGTCGTCAGTTCGACCTTTGAGAGCTCTCCCTTCAAGCTGCTAGTCCGCGCGACCGGTATCGCACGGCGAGATGCTCCACTCACGCGACGCCGCCGGCGCTAGGAGCGCCGGCGACGTCGCCCTGTCTCGGGGCCAGGGCTCGTTGAGAGCGCTTCAACGGAGCTCGCGCTCAGTCGTGCTCATTCAGGCAGAACGGCTCTACCTCTCGGCGACGAGCAGAAGGCCGTCAGAGTGCCGTAGCATCACCCGGCCGTCGCCGGCAGCGAAGGCGGTGGTGAAAGTGCCCGACGCGAGATTCGGTTGAGGCGAAAGAGTGAGAGAGCCCGAGTCCTGGCTGACGGACCACACGCGGATCGGGCCCATATACTCAGCCGCGGTGAGCTGCCGACCGTCGGCCGAGATGGAGAATGCCGACGGGATCGTCATTCCACCGGCGGCCACGCGACTGCCCGTGAGCATCATGTCGATCGGTGTGCCGCTCGCGAAGGCACCGTCGAAGGCAGACCGGGAAACCGAGAACACCTGCGAGGAGAAGTCCGCCGCGGATCCTCCCGCAATCGCGTAGTCCGCCGTCAACCCCACCGCGCCGCTGTACACGCCGAGATTCGTGGCGACATGCGCCGTTTCGTCTTCAGATGCGTCGTACGCGTAGAGTCCGTGCCCATCAGCCACGGTGCCAAGTCCGAGGCCGCTCACGACGAAATCGGCGTCGTCGATCCACGCTGCATCGAAGTTCCCGGGGGCGGTGAATGCCGTGGTCTCACCGGAACCGATCGTGACGCGGAAGATCTCCCCGGGAACGGATTCGGGACTCACGAACACCGTGTATCCGAAGAGAAGCGCAGTCTCATCGGCGTTGATCGCCACAAATCCATTCGGGAACGGCCGAGCAGCGCCCCAGGCGGGATCCACTTCGACTCTGACCGTCGCCACCTCACTGGGCGCGATATCCATCCCCGTCTGAGCCGTCCATCGCGACACGGCGTAGACGAAGTCGTCGTCGTCCGTGCTCGCCAGCAGGTCGTACACGACCGGAGCACGGCCAGCGGCGCCGATGACTCCGTACGCATCGGCAGAGCGGCAGAAGTTGGCTACCGGAACGAGACCGGCTCCGAGAGCCCCCTCCCACGCCGACAGATCTGCGCCGCAGGTGTCGACACAGACAGACCGGACGCAGGCCTGCATCTCACCGCATTCCGAGCACGCACCGGCGCTGCCATCCGTCGGCCCACCATCGGATTGAACCGCGGAGTCGACTTCACTTGCCGCGTCTCCGAGCGCGCCGGCATCGGCCCAGCCGGCATCACTCCCTACACTGGCGTCGTCCGATGCGAGATCGTCGTCGCCGCTACAGCCGACGAAGCACACAACCGCGCCAGCGACCATTACGAGCTTCAGGTGCACATCGACCTCCGCGCCCACCCCTCGTGGGCCGTGATCTCTCCCGAGCTGCAGCCCTGACTCGAGGCGGGATTGCCTCATCACAGTGGCGGGGGCCGTACCGGATTCGCACCGGTTTGCCGCAAAACGGAGAGCTATGTATGGATGAGCGCGTCCCGCTAGCACCGACGACAGCTTCGAGTCAAGTGGCGCGTCTACGCCCACGCGCGCGCGTGCGCGGGCTCGAACTCGGTCGGGGTGCCTTTTTCCGAATCGCCGCGTCACGAATCGGCGTCGTCGTCCTCCGCAGGGGAGCTGTTCTCCTCCAATTGCGATAGACGCTTCCAAAGCTGCTTCATCCAGATCTTCCAGAGTCGCGCCTCGCGACCGGACTCGGGCATCCGACCGAGCACAGTTCGCAGGAATTCCTCGTTCTGGGCTTTGAGCGTGATCCCCTTGTTGATGACGGACAGCAGTTGCATCGCGCGCCGAGCATCAGACGCGGTCGTGGGGGACCGAGGGGGCTCCTCGACTTCGCTGGCCGGCGGGCGTCGCCGCTGATTCACGTCGTCTCCGATATGCTTTCTCGCGGAGTCGCGAAGACTCCGGGCCACGCGTTACCATGACATTCAAGATCGCTGTTGGTTCGCCGAGGCAGTTCGACCAGGCAGGGCGCGGTGCAGACGAGAGGGCGCCGCCGATCGAAAGCGACGGCGTGTTCTCTGGGGGCGGAGCGTGGGCACCGTACGCTCATCGACGCTCACCTCACTGGAAGCCGTTATTCGACTCGTCAGTCTCGGCCACCATATTCGAGACGTCGACGCGCGCGCAGGTCGGGTCCGGGCCGTCGAAGCGCACGGAACCACCCGCCGCAAGGTACGCCACATTCCGCTCGAGCATCGGCGCGCCGAGGCAGTTGCCCATCGTCCAAGCGGCCACGAAGAACCCACGCGAGTTACCGGCGCCAGTGTTGCGGATCGTGATTGATCCCGCTGCGTATGACCCGCGGAGATCCGGGAGATCCGTAGCGTCGAACGAGAATGTCGAGGTGTTGTTACCTTCGTCCTGCTCCGCGATCTCGCCGAGTGCGTCGACGACGCAGGTCGCGTCAATCATCCCCGCCGTCGTGTCGGCCCAAGCAGTGAACCCGACACTCTGGGTCGCGCTCCCAAGGGGTGCGATGGGATCAACGAAGATCGAAGTACCGATCGTCTCGGTTCGCGTGGTCTCCCCGACGATCGTCGCGGTGACGCGCACACGGAACCCGGAGGCGGCCGCGGACCCGATGTTCGTGACACGGATGTCGACGCGGCCCTCGCTCCCCGCTCCCGCGATATCGGCCGCCATGCAAGATACAGTGAGGTCGGGCGTGCCACCGGCATCGAGCATGGCTCCCGCATCCACGTCCCCGCCCGCGTCCTCGCCGTCCGGCGCGGCATCCGAGCCAGCATCGACGAGCCCGGCATCGACTGACGCATCCACCGTCTGGGTGCCAGCATCGCGTCCACCCGCATCGTCGCGGGTCATGCCGTCGAGCGGCACGACGCTGCCGTCGAGATAGCAGAACCCGTCGCGGTACACTCCGCCGTTCGGGCACACGCAGACACGCTCATCGTCGTCGGCCACGAGGAGCTCGCCGCAGGCCAGCGGTGGCTGGCACCCGGCAGCGAGCGTCGCGGCGACGGCCAAGGCGTAGGTCATCGCGAACGGCAAGCTCGGGGTTCCAACGTGCTTCGTCAGCATCGGCTTCGTCATATACCCGTCATCGTGCCGAGCGCCGTCAGGTTGCGAAGATCGGTCTGCCCGCGCCTCCGAGGTCGCGAGCTTGGCATCGACTCGCGGTCGCGCAACGACCCGGCCGTCGTCAACCGGCCGGCGTGCACGCGAGCGGTGACCGGGGCGCTCCCCGCCGCGCAACGAACGCGCAGCCGAGCGTCAGGCCCACCGACGATCGAACATCGGCTGTATTCGGCGTATCTCGGCGACCGCTCCGCGCAACGGCCGGCCTGAACCGCCGATGTGAGGCCATGCTCCGCCGCCCTCCCTTCATCGAGCCACTGATCACGCTCATCGACTTGTCACCGGTCGAGCTCGTGCGCGTTCAAGACGCGACCGCAGAAGCCGACGATCTGCTGGGGTGCGGCGAAAAAGGAGAAGCGTTCCGATGCCTCGTCCGCCACCGGGATGACGCAACCCGTCGAGGTCTCATCAACGAGGCCCTTGCGCTCTCGCTGGCCTTGTCCAACGCCCTCCGCCGTGAGGGTGAGCACGACTCGGCCCGCGTGGAGGCGCAGCTTGTCGCGGCACAGGCACGCCAGGAGCGCCGTCGCGGGCTCGAGGTGCAAGCGCGCTCCGTGCTCGCTGCAGCCCTCTACGCGTGCGGTGAAGTCGAGGGGGCGATCGTCGGGTACCTCCAATGCGGTCGGCTCGCGTTGGAGCGAGGATTGAGGTTGCACGCGCTGGATGCGTTGCAGTCCGCTGGACAGCTTCTCGCCTGGGTCGGGCGAGACGACGAGGCAACGAACGTGTTTATCAGAGCACTCGGCGTGGGCAACAGATCCAAGCCACAACAGTCGGATCTCGTCGGGGCAGCAGACCGCGTTGCCGCGTTGTGCCGCCTGTACGGACTCGATGCGCAAGCCGGCGGCCTCGAGCTCCTCGCCGCTGACATGCGAACTGGATGTGTCGGGAGCGCGCGTGCCGAGAGCGGTGTGTTCGTGGCACCTCCGCGCGTGACGCCTCCTCCTTGGAGAGTCCTGCCGCAGTGATCGTGCTCGATCGCTTGTCTCGCAAGCATCGCGAATCGAAGGAGCGCCCGCGCGAATCCACGACCCGACGAGTGCAGCCGGCACTTGTAACGCGCATCGTCGCGACCCGGTCGGGACGCACGATGCATCTGACGAGGCGTATACGAGAGCGCGCCGATCTCGCTGCGCGCCTAAATCTTTCATGCCGACGCCCGCGCGCACGGATCGATGGCAACCAGAATTTCTCATGCTCGGCGCGTGTTCACCGGTCGGCCTGCGCCGCGCAGTGCTCTACGACACGCTCGCCGGCCACCCTCGTTGGGCGCTCCGGACCACGTTGCAACTGCAACGCCGTTGTGCGGCAGCCTCCTGACGGGCACTCGGCTCGTCGATCGACGTTGTTCGAGATATTCGCCCAACGCGCGTGGAGTGCATCTTTCGACGCAACGAGCGTGACGGCGGACCGATGACCTGAGGACGCGCGAGAACGCTTCACCTGCTGCGACGCTGGAGCTCGAGAGGGGCGGCAGCACCGCACAGCAGTCGCCGCGCTGCGAAGCCACCTCATCGCACCGACCGAACTCGCAAAGTGGGACCGAATCGCCATGATCACACGCACCCAGTCCGTTTCAGCATACGTTTCGCTGATCGCGCCCCACTTGCGGCGGCGCACGCTCGAAGGCCCGAGCTCCAGGGACCGACCGCGGATCCGCGCCGGTACCAGCAAAGGAGCTATCGAGATGCGTATCCTCGTGGTCTGGACAACGATGGCCGCGCTCACGCTCGGTTGTAACGGCGGTCCTGACAACTGCGCGTACGCGCCGGCCCAAGGACCTGCTGAGCCCTGCTGCACGAGCTGGGGGGCCGATGCATGCGGCGCCGGCTTCTTCTGCGCGGCGTTCGATGGTCGCACGATCGCAACGTGCTACGCGAACGGTTCGAGGCTCGACGGGCAAACGTGCACTGCCGACGATCAGTGCGGTTCGATGAGCTGCAACACTGCCGCGGGCGCGTGCCGCACGCTGGGCAGCACGTGCGATCCGCGCGTGGGATGCGCGTCGCGTCCCATTGGAGGCATCTACGTCTGCGATCCTGTCGACGCGACATGCCGTCCTGTCGGAAACGGCGGGCGGGATGCGCTGTGTAGCACAGACACAGATTGCCGGTCCCCTCTGCTGTGCGACTCGGCGAGCCAGCGATGCACGGGCGAGATCGAGAACGCGTTCCGCGTCTGCTCGACTGACTCCGACTGCACCGCGTTCGAAGGGACGCCGGTATGCAGGCTGTACGCTCGAGACACGTCTGGCGCGTTCCGCGGCTATTGCACTACCCGCTGCGATGCGGGTCCAACTGGCTGCCCCGAGGGGACGCGGTGTGTCGGCAGCGACCCGTACGATGCGTGCGTCGTTCCGTGCAGTACTGCAGAGGACTGCCCGCTCCCGCAGCTCGGCTGCGTCGACCGCGGCGACGGGTATCGCTGTCAAGGCTGCAACGAATCGTCGGAATGTCGCGCGGGCCAGACGTGCGTCGAGCTTGAAACGAATGGCGAGTGCCGATAACGGCCGCGGCGAACGTGTCGGGCGACGTGCCGTCAGGGACGTGTCAGGTTGCCTTTCAGGCGCCAGCTGGGCCGACAAGAGACGATCCCAACCGCCGACTGATGTTACGTAAAGGTGTTTCGCGGTCTTGCGTGGCTACTAGTTAGCCCGGCACGAATTACCTTGTGACAGCAAACCGGCCCGGCGCGGTAAGCGCCATCCAACAACATATCGCGACCACAACTCCGACCGCGCTCCAATGAGCAGATCGCAATCGGAGCGCCGCCGCAATGTGGGGTGCGAGCCTTGCGGCCCAGCCTGCATATCCAGCCGAGTCGAAATGAACCTCGTCGCGACGAGGGATCCCGTTCGCAGTCGCGCGCCCGCTGATCCAAGCGACGCCGAGAGTTCTCGCGAACGTTGCCGCCTGTAGCTCGCTCACGGCCGCGCGCTCGGCGTCGCGCTGCGTGCCGTGCGGGAAGGACGCAGGTGGGCCGATCCACACGACGCGCCGCACGCCTGCGCGTAGCGCGCGATCTACGACGTCCGACCATGTCGAGGCAGCCGCTGTCGTGTCGTTGCCACCTGCTGCGACGATGAGGACCGCAGGGCGCGCACGGAGCGCTCGCGCGAGGACGCCGCTTTGCACGAGGACGCGCGTGCTCGCGCCATTCCGGTGCTCGCTCGCGATCACGTCGACGCCGCGCCGCGCCAGCTCGCGACGGAGCACCGCCGCCAGCCCGCCGGCCTGACTGTCGCCGATGAACGCTGCTTCGATTGCCATGGCGTACTAACTGGCTTCGCGGAGGAGCTCAGGCATGGCAAGGTGGGGCACGGTGATGGAGATGAAATGGTCGAGCATCGCTGCCTCGGATGGCGTCCTCTACTACGACAGCATCGGCGACGACTCGTCGAACGAGTCCCTGCGCGACTCGGCGTCGGCGATTGTGTCGTTTGTAGGACGAGAGCTGTTGAAACATCAGGCACCCAAGACCTGGGGCACGCTTCGCGTGGAGCTTTGGGCCGATACCGCTCGCGTGGTGATTTTCTTCCGGGGCGGTCAGGCGGCAGTCCGCGCGAACTTCCAGGTGAATTGGCCTGGACTCGCTGCGGCGTGGGAGAGATTCTCGCAGGATCCTAATGAGGACGTAGCGCTGATTGAGCCTGCCTGTGAGCGGATAGTCGATGCTCTGGTCTCCGCGTTCAGCCAACTGCCACAGCGGCCGTACGCCATCGAGTTCTGTCAGTATGAGGACGTCGTTGGCCGGCTTGACCGCGCGGGATAGTGTGGCTCGGTGCGTGGTGGAACCCGATGATCCCGCGACGCAGAAGCCGTCACGACGGAGCCACGTCAGAGGGCCGCGCGCGTGGGGACCGGGCCTCTGCGATGCGACCACACCCACCATGCGAGTCCGCCTACCGTGACGATGCAGACCGCGCCGACTCGACGACGCGGTCGTCCCCCGTCCCCGGCGCCGCCGACGCTGACGAAGTGAGTGGGCCAGGTGTCGCTCTCGGCGGTGCTGAGATGCCAATTGCCGCTCCGGGCGATAACCCGCGTGCAGGCGCCGCGACGCAAACACGAGCGAGCGACACCAGGTGACGCGAAGTGGACCGCTCGCGGGACGGGGTTCAAGAACTCGCCCCGAGCCCAGCGCTCCACGACCGCACCCTCGCGAACGAGCTGCGCCAGAGAGAGCGCCGAGACGCGCGAGCGTCTGGCGAGGAGCGACTCGGCACACGCGGCCGTTGCGTGCGCTTCGCTTCCGGGGCGGCAGAAGGCTCCTTCGCGCGACCAGGCCGGATTGATGGGCTGCGAGTACGCGCGAAGCAGGGACGTGAACGTACCGTACGTATTTCTCAGCAGCGCGAAACGCGAGGCCATCGTCCAGAGCACGGCAGTCGGATCGCCACCCTCCCCGGCGATCATGCGCGCGGCCCACAGCTTGTCGTTTGGCGTGAGCGCGTATGCCCAGCCGTCCGCAGACGAGATCATATTCGTCGTCATAGGGCGTCCGGATACGTCGTGTTCGATCGTCCGGTCTGGCCTGTAGCGGCCAGTCAGAGGTCCGGCGGCTTCGTCGGCGAGCTGGCGCCGTACGGCGCCTGGACCACTCGGAGCACCAGGAGACTGAGCGTGTAGCTCGGTCCCGCAGCCAGCAGCACGCGCGGCTCACCGAGAGATGCAGCGGCGAGCGCGACGAGACTGAACGTTGTCCATAGGCACATGCAGAGGTCGCATGCCCACGGCTTGACGCCGGCGCGCACGAGCGCCTGTATCGCATCGGGCGCTCGCAGGATCACAACGAGGCCCGGCACGCTCACGCCGATGAGGAATGCGGCCGCGAGAACGAGAAGCAGAGGGTTCATGCCGTGACTCCCCCGAGCAGCCCCGCATCGATGAACGAGAAGTACTGGTCGTCCTCTCCGAGGATGACGTGGTCGAGGAGGCGCACGCCGAGATACTCGCTTGCGACGAGCAGCCGGCGGGTGAGCGCCACATCGTCGGCGCTCGGTCTCGGATCACCGCTCGGGTGATTGTGACAGAGCACGACGGACGCGGCCGGGATGAGCAAGGCGGGCTTGAAAACCGTCTTCACGTCGACAATTGACGCGTCGAGCCCGCCCGCATGCGGTATTGCGAATCCGACGGGGCGATTCTTCGTGTCGAGACAGAGCACTCCGAAGAGCTCCTGCACGAGTGCACTCTGGTTCACGAACTCGCGGCAGACGCGGGCCGCATCTCGGGAAGTGGAGATCTTCTCCATCGGGCGCGCGCCCGCGCGCCGACGCGCGCAGACGTCGACGAGCAGCCATCGATACTCGGCTCGCGTCGACGCACACATCGCGCGCGCCTGAACGCGACGTGCGGGCGTCACCTCGCTCGCCTCGACCGCGCTCTCGTCGAGCTCCGCATAGGTCGTCATCTCGTCTCTCCTGGCCGGACCCATCGACGTCAGATCCAAGCGGCGCCGATTCCAGCCCCCGCTATCGCAACGACGCGCCTCGCCACGGCACCTGCCGTGGAGTCGCCGTTCACCGCGACCGCTTCGCTTTGACCCGAATAGTCGGGTGGCCTCAGCGACGGTGATTCGATGTTCTGATTGTTCCCTGAATAGCCGTAGCGCTGGTATGTCCGACGGAGTCGCTCCGGGTCGACGTGCGCGCCGGGCAGGGACGCGAGCGCGAGCCCGGCGTTATCCGAGTGGAAGCAGTCACTCGGGCCTGCAACTCGCACGAGCAACTGTCCGCCAACTGAGCGCGCGACTTCGCGCCTGGCGCCGACGACGTCGATCCCGAGCGCCGCGAACAGTCGCGCCGGATCGATCGTGTCGCGAGCATGGGTGCCGGGAAACGGTCGCCCGCGCACTTCGAAATGGAGGTGGGCACCCATCCCGAGGAACTGACGGTTCGTCGTGCTTCCGACGAATCCGATGAGGGCCTGCGACTCGACGCGCTGCCCGACGTCGATGAGCGACGGTTCCCGCAAATGGTTGTACGAAGTCCAGAACGGCACCGGCAGCCCAGGCAGCGCGAGCTCGTGCTGCAACACGAGTGCATTGCCGTACCCGCCAATGCCCCGCACCTGCCCCGGGCCCGGGCGGAGGAACGAGTGGACCGGTGTCTGTGCTCTTGAGCACGACTGTGCCCGCGATCGGCGCGAGCACAGGCGTGCCTGCATCCGCGACGAAGTCCATGCCCGCGTGCAGCTGATCGCGCCGCGTGCGGTCGCGGTTGTAGCCGCGCCCGATGCGAGTCGCCGCCTGGTCGAGCGGGGGCACCGCGCAATCCATGGACATGCAGCCTCACGAGCGGCGACAACCGCAACCGAGCGAGCCAGTCGCGTGGCGCGGGGTACGCGCGCGGCGGGCTCCCCCTACGCCCTCGAAAGGGACCCGACCGCGGTCGCGACCGACACGCCCGCTCATCACGTCGGCGTAGATGCCGCGGTTCTCCTGATGCACAGCGACCGCGTACTCGGCGCATTCGTCGATGACGCGCTTCGCGACATACCTCGCGCATCGCTTCCGGAACTTCGTGCGCACCTCCGAGTCGCGCATCGAGACGCGTTCATTCCCGACGAGCGCTCGCACGAGTGCCTTCACGCCGACCGTCATCTCCGCGGGCTTTCGCCGTCTTTTCGTGGCCATCACGCACCTCCTACGCGCGCGAGCACGGACACTCGCCATGGAACGTGAGCACGACCGCAGTCGGCTCGTGCGGGTGCCTCACGACCTTCACCCAGATACGTGAAGCGCCGATCCAGTACACGTGCGCGCGCGCCGAACTGCGGTCCGACATGAACTGCGCGCCCAGCGCGCGAAGACGCGCATGCAGGTGAGACACATAGACGGTCTCCGCCACGACGCGCTCACCGCTTGCCGCGCGGCGGTCGTGCTCCGCGGAGCGTCATCGCCGCTCGCTGCGAGGCGAGCGCAGCATCGATTCGCGCGCGCGATCGCTCCTCTGCCCGTGCGCGCTGCCGGATGGCCTGACGCACACGTAGACGCGATCGAGTAATCGCCTCGATGGCGCGAGGGCTTCGCGACTGGCCGTACTGGCACTGGACAGCGGACTTCTCCGCCATGCGATCGAACTCCGCGTCG
This sequence comes from Sandaracinus amylolyticus, assembly GCF_000737325.1. Classification (NCBI taxonomy): domain Bacteria; kingdom Pseudomonadati; phylum Myxococcota; order Polyangiales; family Sandaracinaceae; genus Sandaracinus; species Sandaracinus amylolyticus. Next base: position 672,744 of record NZ_CP011125.1, on the reverse strand, counting down.
ATGAGGCGCTCGTAGCGTTCACGCGCAGGCCCGGGCTGCCGCTGGTTCAGCTCGGCCGAGGCCGCATGCATGAATGCGCTCGTGGCCTCGCGCATTTCCTCGCACGACTTCGCGCTGCGGAACGCCTGACGAGCCAGCGTGAGCGGGCACGGGCAGCAGTCCTGCCTCCGCTTGTCCTTCGACATCGACGTCCCTTTCCTATCGCGAGCGCCTCGGAAGCCTCTCGACGCTGCGGATTCCGAGTCGGTCCCAGCAGAATCGGTACCAACGGCCGCGGCGCTTCACGTTGCCGCACGTGCATTTGCCGAGGCGCCGCCGCGTCTTTTTCGGCGCCTTCACCGTCAGCGCCCCTTCTTGCGATACATGCCCGCGGTACCGACCTTCTTGCCGGCCGCGAAGGCGCGCTTCAATGCCGCGCGCGCCTCGGCCTTCGACAGACCGCAGCGCACCGACTTCTTCTTCGTTGCGCGGCTGGACTTCGTCCACACGCAGTACGTCATTCGCTCCTCCTATCGTCGCTTGGCGAGCGTCGATATCGCTGAGGGTTCGAGATTTCTCGGAGCGAAGCAAAGTCGCGAGACGCGAAATCGTTTCTGCGGCCGAGCGGATCACGCGCGCAGTGAGAGATACGCAACGAGGGCAACGCCAGCTGCCGCAGCAGCGACGCCGGCGGCGCCACTGCCCGTGCCTCTCGACGCGTCGGCGCCTCCGCCGCAGGTGCAGCCGCTCGGCGCCGTCGCGCCGTCGACATACCGACGAGGACGCACGCTCGGAGTCACGGTGCTCGAGAACCTCTCGATTGTCGCGTCCTGACCTGCCGCGCGTTTCGCTTCCAGGTAGCTGCGTTCCGCGTTCTCGAGGTCGCACGCGTACTTGCAGTTGTTGCGAATCGCATTCTCCCGAATGCGTTGGTTTCTCGAGTTGGGAGTCGCCTTGATGAAGGCTTCTGCGAGAACCCGAGCGCTCATCGCGATTCGCCAGCGGCGGCGTGCCTCGGCGAGCGGGTCCGGCGCCGGATGCGGGCGAGGAGCATCGCCCGGATTGCTCGAGGAGCCCTCCGAGCTGGGCGCCTGCGTCTGCGCCAGCGCGCAGATCTGCTGTGTCGCCATCTCCACGTATCCGGCGACCTCGTTGACGATGCGGCCGAGCTCGGCGAGCGACGACGTGCGTGTCGCCGCCCCCGCGGCGGCGGCGACTGCCGCAATGCCGCGCACGCCGGCGAGCGCCGCAACGCCCACCCCACCGTTCCACACGCGGCAGAACTCCGCGAGCTCGCGGAAGTTCAGTTGCTCGGGCGGGGACGGATTGACTCCCATGATGTAGTCGATCCAGCGGATCACCTTCATCACGTTCGGGTCGCGCGTGGCCAGACCGATGATGTTCGCAACCCCCGACGCGAGCTGCGCGACCATCTGGATGCGGCCGCGGATCGTCCCCGCGCGCGTCGACAGCTGCCTTTCTAGGGTGCGGATCTGGTCCTGCTCGGCGTCCGCGAGCGCGCGGAGCTCTCGCAGGCCCGCGAGCGCCGCGCGCGCATCTCCGCGGCGCGATGCGCGAGCCGTAGCGTACGCAACGGAAGCGGCCCGCTGCGCACTCGGCGCGCGAGTGCTGCCGATCGCGACAAACCGATTCGCTGCTTCGCGATACTCCTGCGGCGTGCGGTAAGGAAGTGCGCTCGTCGCACCGCATCCACAGCCGCGCCGAACCGACGCATTCATCTCTGCCTCATCCAGTACACGAGAGCCGCGGCGCCGGCAGCTCCGAGCACGAGGTTTGTCGCTCTCGGGTTTCGACGAGGTGCCCCACCTCGCGGCGGATGAATCGGTACCGGAAGCGTGAAGATGGAACTGCCGGGCAGGGAGCGCTCGGGAAAGAGCCGCTGCGCCTCCGACTCGAGCTCGTCCCGGCGCATGCCGTCGCGCTCGGGGTCGTCCCAGTTGCACTCCTGCCCTCCCTTGATGATTCGGATCACGGGAGGAGGCGGGCAGGGAGGAATCGCACCGCCACCCTGAGCATAGATGTCGAGAGCCTTGAAGACCTCGTGGAGCACGGTGAGGAGCGCCTGGACTACGGCGATGCCGACCGCAGCGATCTGCCCGAACGGTATCGACGCCAGGACCGCTCCCGTCGCGCTCAGCGCCGTGTGCGCGCCGAGGAAGTACTGGTCGGCATGCGCCTCGGTCGCCATCGTCGCGAGCGCGCGTGAGAAGTCGAGATTGCCTTGCAGGTTCCGACGGTAATCACCGGGTAGGCGCATGAATGCGTCGTTCCAGACCTTCAGACCGTGCGACACCCATCGCGCGTACGGGCGATCGATCACCAAGTCGGACGCGGCCGCCTCGAGGTACCCGACGAAGCCTTCGAGACTCAGATAGGTTCCCTGCTGCGGGCGATTGCGCACGTCCAGGTACTCGACAGGCACGAGCAGAGCGCGCGGCGAGCGGGACAGCTCGAAGAGCCGCACGAGGCGCTCGAACCGATCTGTCGGCGGGCTCTCGGTGTAGTACGGCTTCTCGAATCCGAGTGAGTCCGGGCGTCGGCCGATCGCGTCCTTCCATGCGTTCGGCCAGAACGCTTCGACGGGAGAGAAGTCGCTGCGCTGGCGCGGAATCTCGGGCGGCTGGAGGAAGACACGATTGCTCTCGCGCTTCCAACCATGTCCATTGACGACACGGTTCCACAGCCGCCACCTGGTGGGCATCCGTACTTCCGACCTCGCGTGCGCGCCATAACGCGCTTCGGTCTTTTCGCCGGCGAGCCGCTCGCGGAAGGCGCGCAGCTTCGGTCCGTCGCTGAGGTCGAGGTAGGGAGTCGAATCCCACACGTCGGGCCGCGTCCCGCTCGAGCCCGGTACGAGCTTGCCGGCGTACGCGTCGCGGATGTTCGTCGACCAGACGGCGAGCGAGATCAGCTCGCACACGTCCCAACACCAGCGCGCCCACTGCCGCGCGCGCGCCGGCGTCGGGTAGGACGCCTCGGGACGATTCGAGAGCAGCTCGCGCAGCTTTGCCTGCGCCCACACGTAGCGTGGGAACTGCCAGAGGAGCTCGTTCGTGTTCGCGAGCGTGCACGGGACGTCGAGCACGTAGATCGAGTGCTGACAGTCCATCTCGAAGTACCCGCAGCGGCCCCCAGGCGCCCACGGCCGCGACGGATATCCCTTGGGACTGCACATCGAATTGCTCTCGCGCCCGACGCGGTAGCTCGCATCGAGCGTCCACATGCGCTGATCGCTCACGATCGAGTCCAGGAGTGATCGAGACAGCGCCAACCTGAACGCCGGGTCGGCACGAAGCGACGTCGCCGTGAAGAGCGGCACCGGGCTCGCTCCGAGAGCCCGCGCGCGATGGAGACGAGAAGCCATGCTGCATTCAGATCGCGCCGCGGAGCATCGAGTGCGCGCGCTCGACCACGGGCCAGAGCCCGGGCGCGCGCGCGACGACCGTCGAACGACAAACACGGAGCGCGGAGAGCGCGGAGAGCCAGACCGCTCCGCGGCGTCGCTGCCGCGCCAGCTCGGCGGCGGGCGAAAGCCCGGCATGCGCATGGAGCCGGTCCAGGCGCGACGCCGTGTTGTAGTGCGACGCGGCAACAGGACAGTGCTCGACGACGCCGCGCGCAACCCGCTCGGCGGAGTGGATGAGGCGCCGCAGAACGTACGCCCGTGCCGATACAGCCGAGCCGGCGAGTCCTTCGCTGCTTGCGTAGACGGGGAACCCAGCGCCGGGGTATGCGGCTCCCCCGACGAAGCTCTGACCGCCACCGGGCTCTATGCTGTAGTTCGAGCCGCCGAGCGCTCGAATGTACTCGTCGAGCGCCGTCGCGCTCGAGCCGACGGGCATCCCCTGGCCTGGGTAAGTCGCTCCTCCGACGTAGAGCGCCCCACCACCCGGTGCGACGCCGTACTCGCGGGTCGTCGTGCGGAACTCGCGAAGGTACGATGCGAGCCCTTCGGAGCTCGCGTACGTCGGAAAGCCGGCACGCTCGGGGTAGGCCGCACCGCCCGTGTAGTTCTGGCCCCCGCCCGCGGTCACGTGAGGGGCGAGTCCGTCGAGCATCGCGATCATCTCTCGCACGAGCCACCTCGCGACTGCGCGCTCCGCGCGCTCAGAACGTCACTTCCGAAATCACGTATGTCGCGACGTCGAGGGTCCCCTGCACGGCCCACAACTCGTCGCCGGGGAGCAGCACGAAGTCTGCGACATCGTCGTCGGCCATGAGGACCTCGGTGAGGCCGCTACCGCGACCGGCGCCGGTGCTCCCGAACGTCGTCGGCACCACTGCTGCGCTCGTGCCGAGGAGCTGCACGGCGACGTAGAGCGCGCGGTCCTCGCTCCGATTCGCACCGAGCAGCGCGCCCTCGCCACGGCTGACGCGATTCGTACGGATCCCGCCGAACGCGCGACGTAGAGGACCGACCTGTGCAGCCCGGAACGCGCGTATCGCGAGCTCCTGCTCGACCTCGCCTCTCATGATTCCTCGCCATCTGATCGCCTATCGCGTCGAACAGCTCACGTAGTCGCCCGACAGAGTCACCTTCACGATGCGAGTGGCATCGACGAGCGACTGCCAGAGCGGCACATCGACGGTCCACGTCACTTCGAGATCCGTTCCCGCGATGCAGATGTACGTACCATCGTGCTCGATGGGTCCGAGCCGCAGAGCCGCCGCGAACGAGATCGGCTTCTTGAACACGTCGAAGCCGCGGCCCTGCTCGCGCACGTTGAACTGCAGGAGGTCGGACGAGCCGCCGTCGAGCTCGTCGTGCACCATCGATGCGAAGACGCGTCGCAACGCGAACTGATACTGGCTGACGATCGAGATCTTCGGGGTCTGCGCCAACACCAGGCCGGCGCGGTCGATGACCGCGCGGAAAGTCAGATTGTCGATCCGCATCCTGTCGGGATGCAGCTCACCGCTCGCGAGGTCGCCGTAGTATCTGCGGACGTGGCCCGGCGGAAGCGCTCCGGCACCCGATCCCGCGCTGGTCATGTTGCTCGCTCCCTTCGTGCGAGTCGCGAGCGCTTGCTACGGCGCTCGCGCTCTCATCACTTGCTGACCGGCGTGCGCAGGAGTCCATGCAGCACGTTCGTGACGAGCACCGCGCCCTGCTGCTCTTTGACTCCGATCGTCGTGATGCGGGGCACCACGTCGCTCGAGCTCGCGAACGGAGGGTTCTGGCCCGCGGTGAGCCACTGGCGCTGCTCGAAGCTGAGCGACGCCTGCAGATCATGGTTCTGATTGAGCATCTGCTTCTTCACGAGCTTCGACACGCTCGCGGTGGCAGGCACGCCGATCGAGACGACACCTGCGCCCTCCTCGTTCGTCGAGCCGTACAGGCCGTAGCCCGAGGGGTACTTGATCGCCGGCCCCTGCGTCTGGAGCAGGTCGTTGATGCGCAGCTCGTAGAACGCGCAGTCCGTGATCGTCTTGAAGTCGACGGGAGGGACGACCGCAGTTCCCGTGATCGATCGGACGTAGAGTCCGACGCGGTCTAGCACCATCGACTCGCCGGCCGACAGCTTGCTCGGAGTGCGGAAGTTCGTGTCGAGGTTCCGCTTGCCCTGGATGTCCTGAAAGAACAGGAACACCGTCCCGAGCGGGATCGGACCGGTCGGGATCGCGATCGTGTCGTACTTATCGTCTTCCCGGAACTCACGAATGTTGACGATGGGACCGACCGGCTCTCCCGCTTCGTTGAACTCGCGGAACAGTCCGGGCTGCCCCTCCACCGGCTGGAGCGACATCTCGGATCCTTTCTGAGCGCGACGCGGTGGCGTCGGTATGACGCCTTATCCGCCACGCATCACAGGTTGGGTGTTGCGAACGAGGTCAGCCGGCGTCGTCACGACAGGTACGGCATGTACTCGGCGAGCACTTCGTTGGTGACGACAGGCCCACCGAGCCTCCTCTCGGTCACGACCGGAGCGGCGAGGTCCATCGACATCGGCGTAAACGACGGTGAGGTCGTGACCACGGCGCTCTCGAGGGCCGCGAGGTCGAGCGAGCTGATGCCGTGCGAGCCAGCGAGCGACGTGCTGATGAGCGGCTCTGCGCCTTCCTCGTTGACGAGCGTTCCGAGGAGCTGCGCGATCCCGAGCCCGGCCACGCCGCCGACGAGTCCCATCGCGGCATCTCGGTTGGTGTCATAGAGCGCGCGCCCGCCGAGCAGTCCGAGCGCGATCGCGAGCGCGCTCTTCGCGGTCGCCCTGCTCTTCGGCTCCCACTCCTCCGGCAGCACCGCGTCGCCGACGTAGCTGACGAGCTTCGCCGCAACTGCGATGCCGAGGGCCCCGGCCCCCGCCGCCATCAGCTTCTGCTTCAGCATCTCGCCCGTGATGAACGGTCCGCTCATGCCCCCATCGAGGCCCATCGCGTCGTCGTACATCGCGAGGCCCGCCATGTCGTAGTCCATCGTTCCTCCCGACTGGCTCTCACGCGCCAGCGACAAACCGTTTGTGACTCGGCCACGGGGAGCCGAGCAAAGTCGATTGGGTCACTTCGCGCAGCCGGGCGCGTCACGTGCGCTCCGATTCGAGAACGTCCGCCGCGCGGCGCACGACGTCGGCGATCTGCCTCCGAACGCCGAGGCCGAGCACCGTGTGGAGGAACGGAAGGCTCATCACGCGCGGCGCGACGCACTTCGCATGCACCGCGACGGGAACGGTGCCGCCGTCGATGCGCTTCTCCGCGAGACTCAGGCGCGGATGTTCGGCCTGGAACGGCTCGCCGCACGCCCAGCAAACGTGCACACCGTACTTCATCGCGACAGGCACGAGGTGCCCGCCTCGAGGCGACGTGATCATGTCGAGGTCGTCGAGGTAGGTGGCCCCGCGCGCGAGCTGCTCTTCCTTCGTGGTGAACTTGAGCAGCATCAGGTCGTCCTCGTGAACCAGCCGAACGCCTGCATCGGCGCCGGATTGCCAGAGATGTCCGTCAGGCGGATTTCAGCACCGGAGTCTCGAACCGGCTGATCCGTCAGCACCGCGAGGCGCGTCCCGGGCGGCACGTCGACCGCGAACGCCGCCCCCGCGCCGACCTGCACCTGAACGCGAGCGGGCGACAGATCGCTGTTCACGACAATCACCGTCACCTCATCGAGAAACGGTCCGCCGAGCTGCGCCGAGGTCGCGTCGCACACGTGGACGAGAGAGCCTCTGCCGCCCTCGACGTTCTGAGGGAGACCGAAGCGGTTCAACGGACGTCGTCGGAGCGGCACGCGAGACCTCCCGTTCGTCCGCAAGCTCCCGTCGAGCCAGCGGGTCGAACGATTGCGTGACTCGATCTACGCGACTGAGCACATCGCGCCAAACTCCGACATCGCCACTTCGCACCAGGCGACGCCTTCAGCAAATCGTTTTCGACAGGCGCATTCCCGAGTGGCTATCTCTCGGCACATGCCGCTCCCCGACCTCAGCATCGAGTCGTTCCGCTCGTACGTGCTCGCGGTGAGGTCGAAGAACACGGCCATCAAGTACGCCCAGGCCGCGTCGCGCTTCATGCTCTTCTGCGCGCAGCACCAGCTCGAGATGTCGGCGCTGCCGCCCGGAGCGATTCGGCTCTTCGCCGAACACCTACTCCACGCAGGCATGAAGCCGGCGAGCGTGAAGACGATGGCTGCGGGCGCGAAGCGCTACCTGGAGTGGTGCGCCGACAAGGGCCAGTCGCTTCCTGTGCTCGGCCGCGCCGACATCCCGCGTCGGCACGGACCTCCTCCGAACGCGCTCAGCGGCGAGACGCTGCTGGCGTATCTCGCGCTCGCATCCCGCGTGCACGAGCCGGTGCGCACGGCTCTCCTGCTCCTGCCGTACTCAGGGCTTCGAACGTTCGAGGCAGCGTCGCTCGAGCTCGGTCATCTCTCGAAGCTGACGCTGCCGGTCGGGGCGTCGCGCGGAGCGTCGGGGTCGCGTCCGCAGGAGATGATCGTCATCTCCGTCAACGGCAAAGGCGGCAAGCACCGCGTCGTGCCGCTGCTACTCGATGGAAAGCCTCTTCTTCTAGCCTACTTGCGCGGCTGGAGGCGCCGGCAGAGTGGTAAGTGGCTCTTCCCCATGCCGGGGGGCGGGCATGTCGCGACTCGTACGCTTCGACATCACGTGAAGCTTATCCGAGAGCGCATCAGTGAGGCTCTCGGGCGCTACGTCCGGCTCACGCCGCGCACGCTCCGGCGCACCTACCTGACGACGCTCTATCGGCACGGCATCGACGTCCCTACGCTGACGAAGATCGCAGGGCACGAGTCGGTCCAGACCACCATGGACCACTACCTCGAGATTCAGGTGCAAGACGTGGCTAACGCGACGAGCGGCGCTCGTCTCGTCGCGAAAGGCGCGCGCGAGGAGCTCGTGAGCCGAGCAAGAGCGTCCGTCGGCGCACTGCTCGCGCAGACCGCCGAAGCGCGCGTGCTGACCGTGCCGCCGCCCGACGACGATCCCGATGACGAGCACGAGGAGGAAGACGAATGAGCCTCAATCCCAACGCTGCAACCGACGGCCCCTCGGTGGACGGTCTGCTCGACGAGCTGTCGCCCGAGCTCGCACAGATCATCGGCCAGCCGCCCGAGCCGCCCGGATCGCCCGCTACTGGGCCGCTGCTGGAGGCGCTCGGCGCGGGGCACCGGCTGCCCACGCAGACGGAGGTACGCGCGCACGCCAAGGAAGCCAAAGAGAACGCTCGGGCGCACGTCTCGCCCGCGCTGCGCCGCCTCGGCAAGGTCGCCGAGCTCGTGCCCGGCGCCGAGCGCGTGCGCATCCGGAAGAAGCTCGAGACCGGGAACGTCGGCTACGTCGGCGACTACTCGATTCGCGACATCGAGACGAGTGGTGACCTCGAGGTGCATCTGCACCGCTACGTCCGGCCCATCCACAAGGGCGGCGATTACTACGTCTCCATCTTTGACTCGCGCGGGATGGAGCATCAGGCGGGCGTGATCGCCCTCGTGGATCCTCCCGCCGAAGCGCCGCAGGACTCCGCACTTCACCTCGTGCGCGAGATGGTCACGAAGCTGGAGCAGAAGACGATGAACATCCCGCCGCAGCCCGATCCCATCGAACAGATGATGCGTGCGCAGCGCGCGATGCAGCAGCTCAAGGAGATCTCGGGCCAGAAGGACGGCGCCTCGGATCCGATGCTCCTGATGCTCGCGATGCAGGCATTCCAGCAGCCGCGCGTCGATCCCGCGCTCGCCGCGATCGTCGACCGCCTCGATCGGCGCATGGAGCAGCTCGAGAAGACTGCGAGCGCGCCCGCGCTCCCCGCGCCCCCGCCGCCGCCTGCATCGCCTCTGGCGGGATTGAACATCCGCGAGATCGCGGAGTCGGTCGTCGCAGTCGCGGCGCTCTTCAAGAACTCCGACCAGCTCTCGCTGAAAGATGTGCTCGGCCTCTTGCGCGAGAAGGACCCCGACCGCCTGACGACGCGGGACGTGATCGAGCTCGTGCGGGAGCAGCGTCGCGACGAAAAACCCAGCGTGACACTGCAGGACCAGATGCAAGCGCTGCTCGCGATGAAGCAGTTTGCGAGCGAGTTTACGCCGAGCGCGCCGCCGGGCCCGGCGGGCACGACGTTCTGGGACGCGCTCGCGGGTCTGCTGAGCCAGGAGGCGTTCGGCGCGAACCTCGGGCGCGCGATCGCGCTCGCGATCGGTCAGAAGCGTGGCGCTCAGGATATCGCCGCCAGCGCCGAGCGCGCGCTCCCGCCGGCCGTCGACAAGCAAGGTGGCGCTACGACGCTCGCGCCGCGTGCGGCGGAGCCGCGGATCTATCTGCCCGAGGAGCTCCGACCGAAGCTCGGCGAGCTCGAGCGGGCCGAGAGCGCCGAACAGCGGATCGCGGCGACGATCGGAGCGCTCATGACGCTCTATCCCACGGCGCAGTGGCGGCCGTTCGTCAGCGAGCTGCTGCAGCTCGCCGCGGACGGTCGACGAGACGACGCGCTTCGTGCGCTCACCAACTGGTTTGCGCTGCTCACGAAGCACCGCTTCGTCTCGGGCGCGGCGGCGCGGGAAGCCGTCGCAGCCTTCGGTGAGCACTGGCAGCAGGTTCACGAGGAGGTCGCGCGCATGGTGGGCGCCGCACGCCTTGGAGGTTCGTCATCGGGATCGCCGGCGCAGCACACCGCGACGCCTTCGAACGAAACGAGCAGGCCGGAAGAGCGCCGCGAACCGCCGCTCGACGAACGCGCATCGAGCGCGAGCGATGAGGACGTGGGCGAGCTCGAGCTCGACGAGCACCTCGACGGATGAGCCCGTACGTGCGGCGCTCGGTAGGCTGCGATCGTGAACCTCGGTGAGATCGCGGTGGGCGTGGCGGGGATGCTGCTCGGCGCGAGCGCCTTCCAGAAGGGCGCTCGCCGCGTGCAGTACGGCATGCGCGGCGCGCGCGTCGAGAGGGACCCGGGCCCGCGCGGACACGCCGGACGTTCGGTGGGCCGCGTTGCGCGTGGAGGGATGGCGCTCGAGCTTCGTGAGGTGAAGAGCCTCGAGGAGCGCATCAATGCGATCCGGGACCGCGCAAAGCGCGGCCGCATCGACCCGAAGGTCATCCGGTGGGCGCGCGCTCAGGTGACGCGGCGATGCGGGCAAACGTGGTGCGTGCCCGAGAAGGATACCGCCGCGGAGATCCGCGCCATCTTCGAGGGCCTGCGCCGCGACGTCCGCTACACCAGCGACGTCCTCGGCGTCGATACGTATGCCACGCCGCGCCGAACGCTCGAGATGAGGGCGGGCGACTGCGACGACTACAGCTCGCTCGCATGTGCGTCGCTCATGGCCATCGGCGTTCCCTGCCGGTTCAAGGTCGTGCGCACGCGCGACAGCCGGTCGTGGAATCACATCTACGTGCAGGGCGGCATTCCGAAGGACGCGCCGCGGCGTTGGGTGACGCTCGATGCGAGCGTCAATGTCCCGGTGGGCTGGGAAGTTCCGGCGCACCAGGTCGCCGATTCGCGCGTCTTCGAGGTGCTCGGCTGAGCGAAGACGATCTCCGTCGGCAGCAACGAATTCGGGCCGACTGCGGTCACGTCGGCTCGCCTGCGAAAAACGGTTTTCATGCGCCGGGCGGCCCGACGTCCGGCCGGCGTCGACTGCGCACGCGCGGAGATGCCCAGTCACGCGTGCGCGCGGGCGAGATCGAGCGCTACACGGAGCGAGAGCGATGTCGGCCGCCGAAGCCAGGAACGATGTCGATGCAGCCGAGGGCGTGAGATCGAGCGCTGAGCTCGATCGCATTCTTCGACTGCCGCGCAGGCGCTGGCTCGAGCGCGCAAGCAGTCTGGCGACTGACCTCTCGGTTCGCCTACGCACCGAGGGGGGCACCCAGACGCTGCGCCCCGCGCAGACCGCCGTGCTCTGCGATCTGCACGACTACGGCGGCGCGCTCGCGCCGCTTGGCGTCGGTGAGGGCAAGACGCTGATCTCGCTCCTCGCGCCAGTCGTCGGGGCCGCCGAAGCCCCGCTCCTGCTCGTGCCGGCGAAGCTCGTCGAGAAGACACGGCGCGAGCTGCGCGCGTACCGAGCCCACTGGCTCGTTCCGTCGTACGTGCGCATCGTCAGCTACGAGCTCCTCGGGCGCGCGCACGCGAGTGATCTCCTCGAGCAGATCCGCCCCGACCTCATCGTCGCGGACGAGTGCCACAAGCTGAAGAACTCGCGCGCTGCGGTGACGCGCCGCGTGAAGCGGTACTTCGACAAGTACCCGCGCACGCGCCTCATCGCGATGAGCGGGACGATCACCAAGCGATCGATCCTCGACTACGCGCACATCGCAAAATGGGCGCTGAAGGGCGCGAACCCGACACCGCGCGACCTTGAGACGCGCCTTGCGTGGAGCGAGATCCTCGACGAGCGCCCCGGCACCGATGAGCCGCCGCGCGTCGGCGCGCTCCGACGGCTTTGCGAGTTGCCCGACGAGCTCGCCGAGCTCGGCGTGGACGAGGTGCGCGCTGTCCGTCGCGCGTACCGGCGGCGGCTCGTCGAGACGCCGGGTGTCGTCGCATCCGTCGAGAGCGCGCTCGGTGCGAGCCTGCGGATAGACGCAGAGCTGATCGCGGTGCCCGAAGTCGTGCACGCAGTCGAGGCGCTGCGTCGGTGGGAGCGGCCCGATGGGGAGCCGGTCCTCAACGCGCTCGAGGTCTGGCGCCACCTGCGCGAGCTCGCGCTCGGCTTCTGGTACCGGTGGGATCCCGCGCCCCCGGACGATTGGCTCGAGGCGCGTCGTGTCTGGTCGCGCGTCGTGCGCGAGGTCTTGCGTCGCGACCCCACGCTCGACTCCGAGGCGCAGGTCACGCGCGCGATCGCCGCAGGCAGCTTCCCCGAGTACGCAGCGGACCTTGCGGCGTGGCAGCGCCTGCGGCCGACGTACAAGCCGCAGACACGAGCTGTGTGGCTCTCGGAGCGAGTCGCCCGCCGGTGCGCGAGCTGGCTTCACGGCCGACGTGATGACGGTGACGGCGGCATCGCATGGGTCGAGCACGTCGACTTCGGTGCGCGCGTTGCCGAGCTCGCCGGCGTGCCGTTCTTCGGACGCGGCGGACTCGATCGGACGGGTCGATCGATTCTCGATCACTCGCCGGGCAAGCCGCTCGTCTGCTCAATCGAGGCCAACGCCGAAGGTCGGAACCTACAGGCATGGAGCACGAACCTCGTCACGAGCCCGCCGACCGTCGGTGCGACTTGGGAGCAGCTCCTCGGTCGCACGCATCGACATGGACAGGCCGAGGATGAGGTGAGCTGCCACCTCGTCATCGCTCTGCGCGAGCAAGCGGCCGCGTTCGAGCGCGCACGAGCGGACGCTCGCTACATCAGTGACACGACCGGGCACGCACAGAAGCTCTGTTACGCCGACGTCGACGTCCCGGCGTCCTCACGCGTCCCGGTCCTTCCGACCGGCGAGCTCGAGCCCGAACAGCCGAGCTGACCCGAACCGCACGCGGACTGTGATCGCGCGACCCGACTCGCCCCGACCGGCGGAGCGAGATCGGCGGACGTGCGCCCGAATCGACCCTCACCCGAGCAACAGGACGTATGTCTTTCATCTGGCGCAAGCTCCTCTCCAATCCTCCGACCGCATGGAAGCGCCTGCCGCTGATCACGCGCGGCGTCGGAGACGAGATCCTCCGTGCGCTCGACGACGACGGCGAGATCGACTGCGGCTCCGAGGACCACACGGCGGTCGTGTGCCGTCTGACTGCCGCGCACCCGAAGGAGCGTCGGCGCATCTGCCAGGCAGTCGCCGAGCTCGTCCGCGAGCGCTTCCTACTCGTCGAGAAGCGCGACAGCCGCACGATTCTGCGCGGGCAGCTGCCCGACCTCGCGCTGGCGGCTCGCAGTGCGAGCGGAGGCACGCGTCACTCCGACGCGCACGACGTACCCGAGTGCGTCGCGAACGATGGCGGCAACGTTGCCAGCGGAGCACCGCCCCCGTCGGTACGACGCATCGATGCCAGCGCGCACCAGTCGCGCAGCGCGCAGGAAAGTGACGCCCAGCAGCCCGCTGCGACCGCGCAGCGCGTGTACCGCGAGCAGGGTGCGAGCGCGCAGCACCACGCTGCGCGCTCGCACGCCACGCGCAGCTCCCACGGACCGAGCGCGGACGCCGCGCACGGCGCGCCCGGACTTCGAGCTAACTCCGCGCATGTCCAGAGGACCGCTCCGGTAGAAGAGAGAAGAGGAGAAGAAAAGAGATCAGATCCCCCCAACCCCCCGGAAGGGGGCTGGGACGATGTGAGGGACGAAGTCTCTGATCGACTCGAAGAGGGGTACGCCGCGCGGTACCAGACCGCGACTGGTGAGCGCTGGCTCGCCGGACTCAGCAACCGTCGTGCGATTGCGGCTGTCGCTGCGTGGGCGCGAGCGGGTGGAGATCCGATCGGACGCGCCGACGCTGCGCTCGATGGCTTCTTCGCAGACGATTGGGCCACTGAGCACCGCTGGCCTTGGGGCCGCCTCGCGAAGGACCCGGCCCGCTACGCCGACGGGGCCCGCGCCGCGGCGAGCGAGCGCGCGCGAATAGCGGAACTCCAGGCTACCCTGAAGCTGATCGACGACCTCGAGAAGGCGCGCGCCGCGGGAGACTTCGACCGCTACCGCGAGCTCGAGCGCGAGCGAGCCCGCATCCTCTCCGGCACCGGACGCGGTGCCCCTGCGAGTCGCTCGACGACGACGCCTCGCGGCGCCTCCGGTGAGCCGCAGCCGCTTCGCGACCTCGTCGCCGCCGTCGGCGGCTCGCGTCGCTGAGCGAGCACGCGATCCACCGCGCGCGTGTGTCCACACGCAAACCCGTCAGGAGACCGAGCCGCCATGATCGGAACCCGCAGCCACGAGCAGCGCGTCAATGCGCCGTATCCTCCGCGCGATGAGCGGCGCCCGATATCGATGCCCGATGTGCTCGCCGACGCGCTCGCGCGCATCGCCGCGGGCAGGCGCGCCCGCGAAGAGCACACGCAGCTCGGTAGCGACACGATCACGCAGGCCGAGACGAGGGGAAGACTCATGGTCGCCGTGTTCATCGCGCAGTACGCCGGCGATCACTGCCCCCCGCGGTGGCCCGACCCGATCAGAGCGTCGTGGGACGCCGTCGAGCGCGCGATGCGAGGAGGCGTCGATGACCCGCTCGCCTCGGTATTCGGAAGTTTCCGCTATGAGGTCACGCAGCTCGAAGTCGTGGCGGCCGCGAGTCTAGCCACGCTGCTTCGTGCGTGGAGTGACCTCCTGCGATTCGCCGCAGAGGACCCGGACATACCCCGATTCGCTGCTCGGATTCGCGATCACGTGCGAGGTGCGTGGCAGTTGCGAATCGTTGAGCCACCGCCGGTCCATCACATCGACGACGTCGCGCGGCGATTCACACGCCGCTATGGACTCTTGCCGCCTCGGTATCGCGCGCTCTGACCTGGGGCTGTCCTCGTCCAGCGGATCCCACCCTGGCGAGCTCGCGCCCCGCGCCTCCTCGAGCGCGCATGCGAGCGCGCCGACGAGGTGCGCACGGGACGAAGAGACGCCCGCCCGAGTCTGAGCTCGAGCACGGGCGCGAATCGGCGTCGCGGCCGAAAGATCGTTGCCCGGACCGCGACCGAGCCGGAGCGCGCGTCCGACGATGCTCTACCCGGTCTCGTCCACGTCGCGCGGTGCCTGCAACAGCTCATCTGCGGCGCGCACCAAATCGCGCGCCCGATCGCGTGCGTCATCGCCGCGCCCGCGCGCGTGCGACGTGCCGCACGCGCTCGGCGCGCGCGATCCACGTCGCGGGCTCGTCGACTTCGACGCCCGCGAGCGCGGCGGTTCGCGGGACGACGCGAGCCATTCGGCGGGGTCGGCGCTCATATGCGCGCCTGATCGTCCGCGCCGATTGCGACGACCTCGGGCTTGCGCAGTTTCGGGGGGCGGCGCCGGGTCAGGTAGTACCCCACCCCGGCCAGCGCGAGTGCTGCCATCACTGTCGCGCCGCCGCTGCCGCCCGCGCTCGAGGTTCGAATCGTCCAGCCAAGCGACGACCCGAGGAAACCCTGACCTTCGAGGGCGGTCATCGCGCGGTTCAACGTCCGCTGGAGCGCGCGTAGCTCATCACCAGTGAGCGTGCGGCGCGCGCGCAGCCGGACCTCCACTGCGCTCGCGACTTGGATCGCGCGAAGAATCGACTCGGCACCCACGATGATGAATCCGTCGTAGGGCGGCGTCCGCACCTTGCCGTCCGGTGAGTCGGAATCGGGCGAACGCACGAAATCGAGCTCGACAGGCACGATTTCGATCGAGGGCGGCGACACGTTGAAGTCGGCCGAGAGCACGGGCGCGGCCAGCGACGTCAAAAGCACTGCATCGAGGCCGCGCGGCCCGAATGCCACCCATCGAGCGATATAGTAGCGCGACATCCTCGCCAGTTTTGAAGAGTCGATCGCAGTGAGCCACTCTGCACGAAATGGTTTCGCGCACCAGGTATCGGCGACTCGGCAGCGTCGGCGACGCGCCCACGACGTTCCGCGCCGCGCACGACGACTACACGCAGCTCAAGGCTGACGTACAGGCGCTGTTCAGTGCCTATCCCGCCTACGCGCCAGAGAGCTACTCCGTACTCGTCAACGCGATCGCAAGCCGCCGCGGCGACTCAGTCGTCACTGTCACCCGAGAACAGGTCTCCATACTCTTGCGCGCCGCGCTCTCCCAGGTCGGCCGAAACCTCGGGCTCGCGGCCGTGATCTACGGCGGGTCGCAAATCGCGAAGCACCGGCGAATCGCGCAGGCGCTGGTCGCATCAGCCGTCCGGATCATCGGACGCACGCGGCGTCTCGTCGCAGGGATCGCGTGGGGCCGCGACGCCACGAGGCGGGTGCGGGGAGGCGGTCTCGCGAGCCCGGCGATTCCTGTCGCCGTCGCGATCGCCGCAATCGTCGCGTGGGCCGGCGTTCTCGTCGTCTCCGCGGTTCTGCTGTACGCACTCGTCTCCGCAATCCAACACGGAGTGCAGAGCTACGCAGTTGCCGAGCGCGCGTGCGAGCTCGACGCCGCGGCGGGGCGTCCCTGCACCGGCGATGACTGGACGCGCTATCGTGCGGCAGCAGCGGAGCAGGCGCGCCAAGACGGCCTCGTTCCCGATGTCGCGGCCAGCGCGCGGGCGGTCGGGGACGCTGTCGGGCGCGCGATCTTCTGGGGGACCATCCTCGCCGTCGGCGGCGTGCTCACCTACTCAGCCGTCCGCCTAGATCCGCTGGTTCGTTCCGAGGTCGAACACTCGATTGCACGCGCGCGCGGCCGACGCGCTTCGTGAGAATCCGTCGATCACGCGAGGCCACGAGTGCGGCACCGCCTGAAACCATCGCCGGCCGCCGTGGTCACGATGGCGGTCCGGCGGCGACCACGTCCCGCGATCACGATCGTGCGACGCCGTCAGCGCTTCATTCCTCGAGCTCGACCGAGCGCGTCGTTGCGCGACGGCACGCTCGCGAGGAGGCTCATGACGTCCTCGCAGCCCGAGAACGATCTCGACCGCGCTGAAGGCCCGCTCCGCTCCCAACATTCGCAGAGCCTCGCGGCGAGCTCCTGCGCGTCGAGCGGACCGTTGACTGCGAACTTGTACCCGCGGCGTCCGTCTCCCGGCTTGCGGCACGCGCGCAGATGCGGCCGACCCGCATCCCAGTAGAGCTGGATCGGGCATGCGTTCCGAAACTGATCGCAGGGGCGCGACGCCCCCGCGCACGCGGGCGCCGGAACGGGCGCCACCGTGCCGAGGGCCGGGTGCGAGCACACGCCACCGTCGGGCTCGTACGAGTAGGGCCGCGGGCACGCGTACGGCAGCCGCATGCCCCGCTCCGCCCCCTTCGCGGACGCGCGAGCGCACGTGAACTCGCGCCGATGTTCCCTTGAACGAGTGTCGACGGCGCTCGGCGACGTGTGCCGGAAGTTCTGCGGCCGCGAGATCACGATTTTTGCGAAAGTCGAGTGCGCACCCGAGCTCACGTCCGCGCGAGCGTGTTCCACGATGTCGACGGCGCGACGAACGCACACCATCTTCGCGCGGCCGCTCGCGCTGACGCGCGCCTGCTCCGAGAACCCGCTCGGGCACGACGTCGGACGTCGCCACAGCGGCTGCGTCACGCACCGACGTGTCGACGGCCGTGCAGCTTGCTTCCTGTTCATGGGTCTCCCGGTCAGTGCAGCGTGTAGTTGATCGCCAGCCCGCCGGGTCCGCCTTCCGGGCTCCGCGTGCCGTAAGTCCAGCACGCGCGACATCCGACACGTCCATCCGGCGCTCGCGCCTCGCGACAGCTCGCGAGCTCGTTCTCCGGGTCGTACGCCTGACAATCCCAATCGTACGGCGGCCGCCTCCCGTCAGGCGCACTGACGCGCGGTCCCGCAGGCTTCAGCGCGTCCTTGTACGTCGTCGCGCCCGCGGCCCAACCCACGCCGAGCGCGCGCGGATCGGGTGCCGGCTCGTTGATGTGAAACGCGCTCGGGCGGATCACGAGGTTCGAATGCTCGGCCGGGCCGTTCACCACATTCACCGCTTCGCGCAGCGTCTCGTTGACCCACACGCGCGACGGCGCCCAGAAGCTCACGTCTGGATTCAAATTGGCGACCGTCTTCCAGACCGCCAAATAGACCGGGGTGAAGAAGTCACCGCTGTCGTGCAGTCGGAAGTAGCGCCGACAATCGCGCTCTCCTCGACGTCGGTGAGAGCGCTCCGCGTCATCTGAGGCGCCGCGGCGCCCGTTGAGGTAGTAGTTCGCATTCTTGACGGCGTAGTCGAACAGCGCGGTGAGATCGCCTTGGCTCGTTCTCGAGGTGAGCATCTCGCTGACGAACGCGAGCCGCACGAGTTGGGCGTACTGCACCGTCGCGGTGGAATACTGGCCGCCTTCCGCGTAGCAGTGTTGGCAGATCGCCTGAGCAAGGTGAACAGGCGCGCCGATCTGCTCCGTGACTTTCCGAGCCGCTCGACGAAGCGTTGCGAGCGGCACCACGGATTGACCGGCGTTGGCGCCCGGACAGGTGCCGCCCATCGTGGTCGCCCCGGCAGGGAGACTGAACGACGGCGTGCCCATCTTGCTAGTCCACGACAGCAGCTGAAACCGTCGCAAGCTCACCTGATGAGGCGGCGGGTTCCACGCCGGCACGCTCGGCAAGGGATGCTCGAGCTCGAGCCACACTTGCCGACCATCGAGCACCGGTGTGATTTGATTCCCGACGAGCGCGCGCTGGAGTACCGCGCGAACCCACGCCATCTGCTCGAGCTGGGCGTGGGACTTCTGCAGTGCCTCACTCGCGACGCGAAGCGTGTCCGAGTCGTCGGCTCCCGCGCTTCCGAGCTCGGGCGCGCGTGCGGGCCGCCGTCGCGAGGCGCCGACGAGCTCCGCCCGCGTGAGGGACGCGAGGGCCCGGTCGAGCTCCGTCAGGGCCGACTGTCGTTCGAGCTTGATCGTGACTGCAGCCATTTCCCACCCGAATGCCGTGCACGTGCCTCGACGAGCCGCACACGTCGCCCGCTGCGCGCATCAGGGATCATTTGCAACAATCTCGGCATCGATGAAGTCGACCGGCACGCGCGAGTCAACACGCTCGTCTTGCGACATCGCTGTCTTGACCAGATCGATGACTCCAAGCGACGTCCGGAAGAACCCCGACCAGTCGAACACAGGAAGGTTCACCTTCGGCTTGGCACGTAGAAGCGCAAGCTCGCGCTCGAGCGACACCATCGCCTCCGTCAAGCGGTCGAGAGCCCGTCTCAGCTCGAGCTGTCTGGCCCTCTTGATCCGCTCACTGGCCTCGTCGGCGTATGCGTTGCGGAGAAAGTGGTGCGCGCGCACCACAGCGCGTGCGGCGCGAACCACTTGCTTCAGCGCATGCATCTGCCGACTCCGCCCGTCTGCGTGCGACTCCTTTTCATCTCGGGCTCTCACTCCCCCCACCTCGCGGCTCATCGCTGCGCTTGCGCCCCCGACCTCGTTCAAGAGCCGTTCTGACGGCATTGGCCATTCCGCGGATTCGCGAGCTCGGAACGAATCCGTGGCACCAGCGCACTCCGAGCCAGAAGTCCTCGCTCACGTGTCCGAGTCCGAACGCGGACGGATTGCTCAGGAACCGTTGAACAACGCGTCGAGGCGGAGGAGGCTCGCGGACTGACCTGCCATCGCTCTCGGTCGTGCAGAGTCGATTGCGTACCGCCAGCGCGGCGGCGACCGTCCGATTCTCACTCCGCAGGAGCTCCTCGAGCGCAGCGACTTGGAGCTCCGCCGGCAGGACGACGAGCTTCAGCGCGGCAGTCATCGTCACCGCCTCGTCCGCGACGGCCTCGCGCACCTGAGAGTGGAGCTCGAGGAGGCTGAGATAGTTCCGAACCATCGGAACACCGACGTTAAGATAGCCTGCGATCTCGCTGAGGGACTTTCCGCTCGCGTGGAGCTCCCGTGCCGCTTCGGCCGTCTGGATCGGGTGCTCCGGTTTCGCGCCTCGATTCGCGAGGCGCGACAGGCCAAAGAGGTGCGCGTCGTCGCCGTCCTCCGTAATCGCCCGCACCGTCCGGGGATCTCCTCCGCCACGCTCGCGCTGGGCACGGTTCACCTCGCGCGCGTGGAGCACGCGCCGCCGGCCGTCGACGACCTCGAACACTGCCCCGGCTCGGCGCACGAAGATCGGCTTCAGCACGCCGTACATCTCGATCGAGTGCAGCATGTCGTCATCGAGCGGAAGGAAGACACGCTCGTCGAAGAGCGTGTGCTCCCCTTTCTTGTGTGCCGTATCGACGCCGATGACCACGACCTCCTCGGGCGCCAGGCGCAGCATCGCTTCCATGTCTTCAAGCCTCCGGCGAACAACTCCCTCTCGAACGTCAGAAAGAACGGCATGCACGCTCGACATCGCAGATGTTGGTCTGCGGGAGCACGCAGCGACTCGGCGCGCGAGTGGCCGTCAGGACGGCGCGGGCAGCGCCGCCAGAAACCGTTCGTCCGAGCGAACCTCGCGAGCTATACGGTCTGCGCCAATCTCAAGTCGCGCAGAACGAAGACCGGCTAGGCTATCATTTCGACGGCCTCCTCCTGCTCGAGCTCTCGCAACTCGATCCAGGCCGGCGCAAGCGACAGAAGACCGTGCTTCACGCTCTCGCACAGAAGTCGATCACCGAAGCGCGCGCGCACGAGGAATCGCGTGCCGCTCGGGATAGTGGAATCGTCGATCGTATGCAGAACTCGGCCGGTCGCGACCATCGTCCCGACGAGTGCGTCCAGCCGGGTTGCGAGCTCGACGTTCGCACGCTCCCAGCTCTGCTCCGACTCCCACTGATTGCGCTCGTCAGCTGAGAGCGTCAGCCCGAGCCGCGCGCGCGATCTCCATTCTTCACCATAGCTGACCGATTCAGTCATGGGTTCATCTCCACGAGAGCTTCGAACTCTCACAGAAACCGTTTCGCCCCGAGGCCATCAACCGCGCTTCAGGATGCTCGGATTCCAACCAGAGAGCCCGTCTGGTGCGTGCTCGTTCGCCACGCCGATTGCCGAGAACCCGGGTTCCCGGCAGGCGCGAGGCTGCGGTATTACCAGCGAGTTACCATCAAACTGGCAATCGCCCGAGCATCACCTCTGGACGACCCACTCAGCCGCTATGGTCGCCCGAGGCTGTCTGCGCCAATGTCCTCGCATCTGGCGGGAGTTGTCGCGCTTGGCGCGCATGAGTGTCGATCAGCAGCCGCGTACTCGGGGTGCAGCCGAGCCCGGCGGCGATGCGACTCCCCGCGGTCGTTGCGGGTCCCGCGCCGGTCCCCACCCGTGAGTGGTCGGCATGCGGACGCAATTTTCTGTTGCGAATGGCTCGCAGCGTGTGTTGCTCGTCGGTATCGTGAACCTCACGCTAGCGGGCCGCGAGCGGAGCCCTGCCGCGCGCTCGATCATGGAGGCATCGGACGACGCCCCGCGAAGCGGCGCGATCCCGGCGCCGTCGAGCCAGCCGCGGAGCGCGCGCACCGGGCACAGCTCGAGCTCGCTCGGAGTTGCTTCGAGCACAGCACACGTCGCTGCGCGCTTCTTGGTCGCCTTGCTCCGCAACAACGCGAGTTCGACGCCAGCAGCGGCCCACTTCAGGTCATGAGCTTCATCGTTGAGCGACGAGTCTCGTCAGCGCGCGACATCCGCGGCCGCCGTCTCACCGGCGGTCGCGCTCAAGCTCATCGAGCACCTGGCGGAGGAGTTCGGCACGAGACGCCGTCGGCGCGCGGTGGGACGCTCGGCGTAGAAGACGCTCGAAGGCGCGATCGTCGGCGGATAGGAGTGAACGAATCCGGTTCTCGATAGTCTCGGATTCGTTCTGCATGTGGGTAGTTCCTGAGTCCGGCGTGCGTTGCTCGGGGGGAGTGGGAAGCGCAGGCGCTTGGAACGCGGCCCGTCCGAGTGCTCGCGCGACCATCCTCCGCGCAGCGAACCACGCCGTGCGCCACCACGCGGTCGGCGCTGCTTTGACGGCGCGACGCTCTTCGCCGCCGGGG
Source organism: Sandaracinus amylolyticus (assembly GCF_000737325.1). Taxonomy (NCBI): domain Bacteria; kingdom Pseudomonadati; phylum Myxococcota; order Polyangiales; family Sandaracinaceae; genus Sandaracinus; species Sandaracinus amylolyticus. The sequence continues at coordinate 650,782 of NZ_CP011125.1, read as the reverse complement.
TGATGGTGAGGCGAAATGCTGTTCAGCTTCGCCCCGTGCAGGGCGATTCGTGGTACGTCCGTATCCAGCGTGGGAGGCACAACTCCTCCCAATCGCGCAGCGATGCGTCGCGCATCGTGTTGCGACATGAGCGCGTGCGGTCGGACAGGCACTTCGGCCCGCACTCCGCTATCGAGAGCGAGCACTATCACCGTCAGTATGTTGTTCGCATCGAGATCGAGCGTGACTGACACGTCGCATCGCGGCGTGATCTCGATACGACTGCGGCATACCTCGACGTTTTTGCGTGTCGATGTCGACTCGCCCTCAACGACCTGCAGCGCGATGGTCTGCTCGGACGCGGCCGGCCGAATTTCCGTCGACGCACGCGTTGGAATCGTTGCGTCCTTTCCGATCAGAACGCGGGTCGCTCCACCGGCTGTCCCGATGCCAAGCGAGTGTCGAGTCGAGTCCAATAGCGTCAGGTCGGCCGTGTCGCCCGACAGAATGGCGCCCTGTAGCGCAGCTCCCTGCACTACCGCGGTCTGACCGATATCGCGCTCAAGCGTTCTGATGCGGACCCCCAACCGATTTCCGAGCTCTTCGGCGAGGTCGGTGCATGCCGTCCATCGGCCGGCGATGACCACCGTCCCTGGATCGTCCCCTTGCCTTGCTGCCGTCAGCGCCTCGACCAGCGTGGACGCCTCTCGATCGATTCGAGGTCGCAGACAATCGATCGGAAGCACTCTACTCCCGCCCTCGTGGATGACCTTGCCCATGTCGATACACGCACCGCCCTCTGCGACTACCGCGTCGAGTTGGGCAAGTGCCTGAAGCAGCAACCGCAGCCGGGCGCTCCCATCGGCTTCGCAATCCAAACCGTACCGCGCTTTCGTGAGGCGCTTGGATTGCGCGCAGAGATCACGAACGAGCGCGAGATCGCTGAACGACGAGGTCAGAAAAGCGGACCATGACACTTGCACGACGCCCTGGGCCCCAAACGCTACGCAGACCTCACAGCCCAAACCTCCCGCCAGCACTACTGCCGTGCTGACCTCCTTGCGTGCACGCGCGAGGAGGCTCAGCGAGGCCGCGCTCGATGCCGGCATTAGACGTCGCGGGCGCAGACCAGCGAGCATCGCCGCATGCTCGATCGCGGCAAGCTGGAATCGCCGAAAGCTCGCCGGGACTGCGACAACCACATCGAGAATTGGCTCACCAAACTTCACCTGAGCCGCTTCTCGAATCTCGGCGAACTGGTACGCGATCGCCTCGACGAAGGATGTTGGGGTTCCGTGGACGTCGAAAGCTGCGCGCACGCGCGGCGATTCCTGATCGGTAGGAGCTGCGAGCGCATCGCGGTATGGATGACTCCGATCTCCTGGCAGTCGTTCCCGAGAATCGTTAACGGCGACGAGCCTCACCGGAAGACATTCGACCCACTCAGGCACTGAATCGACGCGAACGCCGAGGAGCTCGGATGCACCGACGATGGTCGTGCTGTAGTTTTCCGATGCCTGAGCAACGGCCTCCGTGCCTGTGCGCACACCGTCGTCAGCGAAACTGACGACAGCCGGAAACGCGGATGATCCACTCTTGCTGAGCACAGGATGGAATCGACCACGTTCGAACAGGCCGGCACGATTTTCCGTGGTACCGATCTCGATTCCGAGGAATCTCTTCATCGGCCCTCAAGCATACCGCATTTTGATGTTTCAGCCGAGCAACAAGCGCGTATCGGCGATCTACGTGACGTGCTCGGGGACCGGTCGTCGCGGTGAGCCGGGACAACAAGACGATGCGCACGCTACGCACGCGGTGCTCGGGCGTAGACCTCGTGGGCGATCCGAACGGCGATTCGTGATCGATGTCCGGGAGCGAGCGCCGCGTCACGGCAGAGCGGCGCGATGGAGAACGAGCCCTCGTCGGGAGACTCCACCTGTCGGGCGTGGCTGTCCTCGACACCAACCGTCTTACCACGGTGGATGCGCTCTACCGTGTGGCGCGCGACGGCGGCCGTGAGGAGCTCCTGGCACGAGCCGAGGAGCCCGCGCAGCTCGGCGTCATCGATGGCGAGGTGGTGTTCATCGCTGGCAGCGAATTCGCGCCGAACAACACCGCTGCGTCGAGCGCCTTCCGATGCGGAACATCGCGGCGCCCGCCGTCCAACCCGGGTGCGTTCGCCTCGCCACGCTCGGCGTGCTGACCCTCGACGACGAGCACGTGCTGCGCTCCACCGATCTCGAGACCGGAGCGACAGCGCGCTCGTCGAGATGCGCCCGCCCGCGACGGCGACCGTTCCTCAAAGGCGATCCGATGCACGTCCATTTCAGCGGTGCCCCGGAAACGGTCCATCGCGTTTCCGAACGGACAGTTGCCGCTCCAGGCGACTGCGAGCAGCGGTCACATCGCGCCCTCTACAGGCCGTCCGTCGCGGCCTCGGTTTCTGCAGCCGTTTCAGTGGATTCGATTTCACTACTTCGTTCTTCTGCCAGTATCTCGTCGAGATAGAGCAGCGCACGTGTGCTCCGCCCGTCACGATCCTGAATTCTGCGCCGCTCCGCCAACGCGCGTACGAACGTGATGTCGGAAGCGCTCCGCTCTCTGATTTCTCGCTCGATATGTTGAAAATCGGCGAGCTCGCGCGGAATCGACGTGGCCGCGGTCTCGCGATGACAGAACACCTGATCGCAAACGTCGAGCGCGCCTCCGCCCAGTTGGGCCGTCTGGTCGATGCGCGTAGCAGACCGCATACGAAAGACAGAGCGGTAGAGCCAGTCGTAGATGCGCATTGCTGCACCTACGGCTAGCGGGTGGGGGCGCGTACACTGGCTCTCGCGCAAACCGATCGCGTGCTCATGGTGGTAGGTCCGAGTCCGGCGGTGCACCGCGATCGTGTCGAGACGATAGTGGCATCCCCAATCGGACTCCTCGAGGTGCATTGCCGGCCAGCTTGAATTCCACCTGACCTCGCCTGCGTAGCGACCATCCGCGCCGACGCGAGCATAGTCGATCAACTCGTATCCACCGGGCACTCGGCGGTAAAACCCGACGACGCTGTTGACGCGGAGAGGACGGCCAGTGTCCTGTTCGGTGAGGCGGCCCGTCACCTCGACGGTGAACATTGCGGGATGGAGAGCCGTTTCGGGTCCGGGCTGAGGACCCGTTTCGGGCTGAGATCGGGCAACGCCGGCAGCTCCGACGCAAGCCCCCGCCAAGAGCACCACACTCCAGGCTCGTGCTCGTGCGAAAGGCCTCATGGCTAATCGATCAGGAATCCGCGAGCGTGAGTGTACACTGAGGGCTAAAGCCCGGCACGATCCGCTGATCGCCCGTACACTGCACCGGCAAGCGGATCGACGCTCTGCAACTCGGGCTTCCGCTAAAGCGCAGCCGGAGTTGCATCACATGTGGATCGATCATCTCCGTATCCTCGCGGTCGAGGTGCGGAGAGTCGTCCACCGTTGCGCACTCCGCCGTCACAACGGTCTCGCGTTCGATATCGAACCAGCATCCGTCGTCGAAATGAAGCTGTACGCATGCTACGGGACGGCCCGTCGCCTCAAACGGCAAGGTCGCGACCAGCCCTTCTCTGTCGTCCAATCGGACTGCATCCCACGACACGACGTCCGGGCCTGGCACGGTGGCCATCTGTACGGCGGCCGCGATTGAGGAGAGCCCGAGCACGAGCAGAATAGCGAGAATCGCAAGCAGCAGGCGGAAGCGCGTCTCGCCGCTCAGTCCGTCGAGGACCGTCTTCGTCAACATCAAGCTGACCGCGAGCAGGAAAACGGCGATCACCCCGAATGCGATAGCGCCTGGAACGTATTGCGGGGCGACATTCCCGGCGTAGCTCGCGAACCCCAGAAAGATCACGCACGCGACCTGGATCGGCCTGCGGAGGTTTGGAATCGCCTCCAGGAGCGCCTTCAGCTTGTCCATCTGGAGTCCTCTGAGTAACGGGGTTGACCGGAGCAGTAGTCCCAATCGCGGTGCTCAGTCCACCGCAAACATGCGCGCATCTCACGACTGCGGCGCTCTAAGAGAGCGTGATATCCGCGAAATGAGAATGCTGCGATGGGCTGTCGCGGCAAGCGGGAAGTGCGTACCCACCGACAGGACTCGACTGTGGCCTGCGCGCGGCGATGACCGTCCTCCACGAGAGCCTCGCCGATGACCACAACTGACGTTTAGCGTTTCGATCGTGCGCGGACCGCAGCTGCGCCGATCGCCGCGAGGACCGAGAGCAAGATCCCGGCGAGGAGCGTCGTCGGGGGTCCCTCGTGCGCGCCAGCCCTGGCCTCGGCCACGGGTTGAGGCGGCTCGTGCGCACTCGTCTCTGGCACGTGTTGCGCGACCGCAGTCGCATCCCAATTGTCCGCGCGTCGAGCGCGCCATGGATCTTCGTCTCCGCGCCCGATGCGTGCGAGTTCCTCGTCGACGCGGCTCGTGGATGCCAGAGGTGCCGAGGCGAACGTTAGAGGCGCCGACGGCGGCGGTGCGGGCGACGTGGCGCGACACGCAGGGTCCGACGAGTGCTGGTTGCAGTAGTTTCGGATACCGACCGCGAGCTGGAGCGAATAGTCGAGGTGCCGTCGTGAGGGCTCAATCGCGACCGGCACGAATCCCGGGGGGACGTCACCAAAGAACTCGGCGAATTGCTCGATCGGATACGCGCCCACGCTGCCGACGCCGGGTGGGACGGTCGGTAGCACTCGGCGCGCGCCGGCCAGCGACCAATCCACGGTCGCTGCTCGCGCGTGACACGACAGACACGACGAGATCGGGTTGTCCACTGGACCGTTCGCTCGGCCACCGAGGCCGAAGTGTAGGACGAACGCAGCGCGCGGATCGCTTTCTGGCTCAAGCAGGTCGGCATTCACCCACCCATGCGTCAGGTCCGGGTTAACGAATGCCCCATCATCGCGCAGGCGCGATGTCACCTCGCTCTCGTTGTCCCACGCGACCGCCACGGGAACGAGGCGATCCCAGATCCGAGGCGCCGGCTGTGCGCCGTCGTATATGAACGTACCGAAGACCCAACCGGTGTCGGTCGCGCGGTCGTCGGCAACCGCCACGTCGACCTGCAGCAGCCTCATCGTGCGCATCTGCCGCGGCACCTCCGGAGCTGTGCACGGGTTCCTGCCGGCGTCCGGGTACACGTGAGCCTCGATTTCTATGGAACCTTCCAGATAAGGCACTTGAGCGGGCGTGGCCGTCGTGAAGAGGAACTTGATCGCGGTCGCGCCAGTTGGGAAGTCCGCGTGCTGCGGTGCGGGCGGCCCGTTCGGGTCCGACCACACACGCCCGATGGTGTACCCGCCGCGTTCATCGTAGAGGCTGACCGCCCAGTTCTCGAGGAAACCGTCCTGCTGTGGATGGACGGATCGCGGGCCGCTCGCCAGTTCGCGTGTGAGACCGTGCGAGAACTCGCGACCGTTGCAGCCGCTCGTCATCCACGGCGCATGAAACCAACCGGGGCGAGCTACGAGGCCGTTGTTGTCGACAGTGCCTTCCAACGCGAAGTCGAGCACTGCACGCAAATACGCGGCCGGCTGGGAACGAAAATCGATGGCGTCCCACGGGCGCGGGCTCTGAGGAGGAGCGGTGTCCGGGTAGTCCTGCTGCAGCTCAAATACTTGCCCCGTGTACCCGGGCGGCGGGCCGCGAGAGGACTCGAACGACGGAAAACCCTGTGCCGAGGCGACCGACGAGGTCGAGCCGAGCACGAAGAGCGCAAAGAAGCAGGTTCTCATGGCGCATCGTCCACGCATCGCGTCACTTCGGTGAGTTTCCCCGCTCGAGACACGCGCTCGACAGATTGTCGCTCGCTCCGCGTGCCGGCGCGAAGGACCTCGCAGCAATGTATGCGAATGCAGGAGGAAGCACAGCCGAGTCGAACAAACAATCATACGAAACCGAGCCGCCTCACGAACGCATTCTCAAATACGGCGCCGTCATCGCCAAGAAACTCCCTACGCGCCTTCTTCCACTCAACGAGCGACTGTCCGTACACCGCCGCCAGAGCAGCAGAGTTGCGCGACACATTCGACTTCATATCCGTCATCTTCCCCCAGTGAAACGTGAACGCGATATGTTCACGACGGAGACTTGAGAGATAGAGCTGCGAGAATTCCCACGAATCCTCATTGTCTAGTCCATCGAATCCGATAACGGCCGTAATCGGAGCGAATCTATTGATCGCCAGGTGGGCAGGCGAGCTCTTGACGAAGCGCAGTTCGCCAGCGCCAGGAAACCTCTCGCGAGCCACGGCGTCATGAGCCAAGGCAAGCGCGCGCTCGGTGTTAGCAAGCGCCACTCCCACACCGAAACTGTGCACCGGCAGCGGCTGCTCCGGCTTCCCGAACACCTTCGAACGAAACCCCCACGCATTGAGATCGGGCATCTCGTCGAACTTCTCCGAGACCTTACCTTCGTAGGCGTTGTCGAAGTGAGGAGCAAGTCTCCACAGCAGCCTGGCCATTTCCAAACCGTGCTCATCGAACACTTGCGGCCATTCAAAGTCGCTCGGGGGCGAAAACCCAGGCCGCTGGTACATCAGAACGACCCGATACTCATTCCGATTGTACGGATTCACGAGGACTTGGCAGTGATGCGGAGCGTCACTGGCACGATCCGGCGCTAACGCGGGATCGAGATCAGAGAAATCGCCATCCGTCCGAATGATCTGAATGAGCCTGCCGAGCTTGTTGGCTGGGAGGCGTCGTCGAATTACGTTCAGCGCGTAGCGCTCATCAGCTTCCAGCACGACACCAACGACGATCCCTAAGCTTCCGAAGCTGACCGACAGCGCGTCGAAGAGGTGCGAATCAACCCGAATCGTGGGGTCGCTCAACAGCGGACCGAACTCGTTCCTGAGCGCGCTCGGAAAGCTCGCTTCGTCGCGACAAACAAGCACGTGTTGTTGCGGGGTTACGACGTGGTACGCACGAACGGAATCGTGCACAGCACCGAAGCGGTAGGCCGACCCATGCACTCCTGTGCCGATGGCGCCCGCGATCGTCTGTCCATCGCTTGACCCCGATGTCTTCAGACTCAAGCCAACAGATTCGAACTGTTTGTTGATGTCCCGCAGAGTCACTCCGGCCGTAACGTAACAGAGCGTCGGATTCACTCCGGAACGACGGATCAGCTTGAAATTTCGTCGGGTATTAATCAGCACACTCTTGCGATCATTCAGCGTACGCCCCGGCGCGATCACGTCCGAGAACGACCAGGCACTGCCCATCGCGCGGACTGTCCAGCTGTTCGCCCTCGCCCACGCGCAGAGTTCTTGAAGTTTCCGCGCCGTTTCGCCCACGTCCTGCACGGCGTTCGGCCTGGGGATCGAGAGCATCGCACCGTAAGAGAATCGCATGGGCGATGGTGGGCGACCGTACGCGATGCTGTTGTTGTGATAGTTGCCCTTCGCCCTTCGCGGCTCTTCGATATCGAACCCGAGTTGCTGCGCCAACTGTTGGATCGTTACGCCCACGTTCTCCCTCCCGCCTATTTGCCGCATGGGAGCACAACGCAAGTGCGATAACACGTCAAGAGGGCGATCGGTGGTCCCACTAACGCTCGAACGGCGCGATCACCCGATCGGGTGACAGGACTTTCCCTCTAACGCTCGCCCAAACCGGCTCGCTGCTTCAGCGCGCTAGTCGTGCATGCGAGTGACGTGTCCGCAGAATGGACCTATCGGACGCTCATCACCCGCGAGGGTGATTGCCTTCCAGGTCATTTATTCTCTGATGCTCGCTTCCGTGCGCTCACGCCGCTCGGAAGCACGCGGCGCCCCGCGATGAGCGATTAACTCGCGGTCGAAGCTCGAGCGCGGCAGTTGGCGGTAGATCACGAGCATGCGATCTTCGGCGGAAGCAACGGGACGCTCCACCTTGAGGCGCCGTGGGCGCGCGAGATCGCGGTCGCGCTCCCGCCCGGTCCCGCATCGTCATCAGCCGTAGACGCGGTACGTAGGAGTGCAGCCATTGCGATTGATCGTGCTCGCCGGCGGCGAGGAGACGCCGGCGAGCCAGTCGACGCCGCACGGCGCGCCGGAGCGCGAGCTGCCGCGCGCGCCCGATCCGCCCGAGGACCTCAAGGTCGCGGCGCCGGTGACCGAGACCAGCGGCGTGACCATCCCGATCGATGCGCGACGTCTCAACGCTGCTTGAGAGCACCTCGGGCGAGGAGCGCCACGACACGGCGCGACGAAATCCGGGAAGGCGCGCTCCGATGCGCCGCCCCCCGTAACGGCGCTGGTTGCGCTCGACCTGGGCGAGCGATGTCGCGATCGGCGCGACGCGGTGCGCGAGATCGAGTGCGTCGACGACGCGCGCGCGACCGGCGCTGAAGCGCCACCACCGGGGACCGGCGCGGCTGCGTTCGGGTTCTGGGACACGCAGGACTGCCATCGAGGTCTGCGGCGCGATCCGAGCGTCCACCGAAGACGGAAGTGTCTACGGCGCGATCTCGGGTCGCGTGTGAGGGCCGAAACTCCTCCCTGCGGATTGGCATTTCTGTACGCGAGCTCGGAAAATCATTTATCGACCATCGCTGGAGCAAGGAGACGACGACGGACATGAAACCGGCGGCGAATGTCCATGACGCCGTGATGAGCGCGCCAGACGGGTTGGAGTTGCGGGTCGTGCTGCCCACCGGGGCGCTTCCCGCGGCCCGCCCCGACTACTACTCACAGCGAAACTGTCATCTGCTGGGGATCACCGGACGACAGTTCCTCGAGCTGCTCCGCCGCCCCGACGCTCCGCCCGTGGCGCCCATCGGAAAGCTACGACTCGTCCGGCGAGAGGCCTTGCTGGCGTTCATCGATCGGATGGCGCGTCACCGCGACGGGATCGAACGGTCGGTCGACGGAGCGGACGAGGTGCTTCGCGAGATCGGTTGCGCCTCTGTCCGGCGCGCGCGATCGAGGTGAATGCGGTCGCACGCGAACGCGTCACAGCCGTTCGCAACGGGACGTTGCGGGCGACCGACGAGGACGATCGATGGCTCGTAGACCGACAGGCTCGGTTCGTTTCCGTGATGGGCGCTGGCGGGCGCGGGTCACGCTGGGAGAGAAGCGCCCCGAGCTCATCCTTGCGACCTGCAAGCCGGACGACGACGCGAAGGCCCGCGAGCGTTCGAGTCTCCTCGCAGACCTCGCGACGCGTCTCACGGCAGCAGGTCGCGCCGACGTGGCGATGCCGCTTCTCGAGCGCGCGGCGACTCGCGAGGGGAAGGCGCTCCAAGACGTAGTCGAGGCAGCGAACCGTCTGTGCTCGGGCGATGCGGCCCCGGTCTCGACGTTCGTGACCTACCGCGAGTTCGGCGAGCAATGGACGAGCGGAAAGCTCGCGAAGCGGTACCCCGACCACGTACCGCAGAAGGACCACAAGCACGATTCCGCGCGGCTCACGACGTACGTCTACCCGCTCGTCGGCTCTGTGCCGCTACGCGAGTTCACCCTCGAGCACGCCGACATGGTGATGAGCGCCCTGCCCGACGCGCTCTCGCGCGCGACCCGGCGCCACGTCGCACAAGTCATGAGCCGCGTGCTTACGCTCGCTGCGTTCCCCGGTCGCATCATTCCCGCGAACCCGCTTCCGAAGGGGTACCTGCCGAAGATCGGCCCGCGGAAGGCGATGACGTTCCTCTACCCGGACGAGGACTCCAGGCTGCTCGGGGCGACGCATATCGACCTGGCGCATCGGCTGCTCTACGGCTTCCTCGACCGAGAGGGAACGCGCCGCTCCGAGGCAACCGGGCTCACGTGGCGCGATCTCGATCTCGAACGCGGCGCCATCCGCCTCGACCACAACAAGACCGACGATGCGCGCGCCTGGGCGCTCGACCGCGGCGTCACCCGCGCTCTGGCGGCGTACAAGGTCCTGCGCGGCAACCCCGAGCCTCATGAGCGTGTGTTCCTCAACGTCGGGGACGGAGAGGAGATCGACGAAGGTGACGGGCGCATCGTGGAGCGCTTCCGCGAGCATCTCCGCAGCGCCGGTGTCGTTCGCCCTGAGCTGTTCGAGCGCTCCGACGTCCGGCAGCCGATCCGGCTACACGACCTTCGCGCCACGTTCGTCACCGTGAGCCTCGCCAACGGCAAGAGCGAGACCTGGGTTGCCGACCGCACCGGTCACAAGTCGAGCGTGATGATCAACCACTACCGGCGAACCGCGCGGCAGTTCGCCGAGCTCGACCTCGGAGCGCTGCGACCGCTCGACGAAGCCATCCCGGAGCTCCGTCCACCCCCGGTCTCCCGCCTGGAGGGCGGAAACGGGACGGCAAGTGGGACGGGCTCGATGCCGACTCTGGCTGCGGTCCCCGCGATTCCTGAAGCGGCGCGGGTCGCTGATGAAGTGCCCAGGGACAGAATCGAACTGCCGACACGGGGATTTTCAATCCCCTGCTCTACCAACTGAGCTACCTGGGCGAAGGGACGCCGAAACTAGCCGAATCTCTTGGGCTGTCAAGCACGACCTCCGGGAACTTGCCGGGGCGATGCGGAGCCACGATACACTGCGATCGAAGGGCTTCCGTTTTGCGCGACGCACCCCACGACCGGCAGACCGCCGCGCTGTACCGGCTCCTCTCCGAAGCTGCGCACGGCGGACAGGCCAAGGTCGACGCGCTGCTCGCGCTGATGCAGCGCACGCTCTTCGTCGCGCCGTGGCCCGCCGGCACCGAAGGCTATCGAACGCTCGTCAACAGCCAGGGCATCGCCGCGCTGCCCGTGTTCACCGAGCGCGAGCAGCTCGAGGCCGCCGCGCGCCGCTACGGGTGGCTCGCCGCCGACGGCTCGGTGCCCGCCATCGAGATCGGCGCGCGACAGGCGTTCCACTACGCACGCGCGCAGACGCTCGCGTTCGTCGTCGTCGACATCGCGGCCGAGCACGGGCTCGAGGTCGCGCGCGAGGAGCTCGAGCCGCTGCTCTCCCCCGCCGCGCGTCGCGAGTCATCGGGCCCGTTCGCGGGCGCAGGGCGCATCTCGTCGACGCTGATGAGCAAGGTGCGGCCGCACACCCAGACGCCGACGCCCGGCTCGATCGAGTCGCCGATCCGCGCCGCGACGCCGCCGCCGGGATCGCTGCCCTCCGCGCGCTCCGCGACCGGCTCCTCGCCGGGCACGATCGCGCGTCCACCGACGCCCGCGAGCGGCTCGTCACCGGGCACGCTGCGCCGGCCTTCGGGCTCGTTGCTCGTCGCGCCGACCGAGCCCGGGACGGTGCTCGCGTCCGCGAAGCTCGGCGCTCCGGTCGCGCCGATCGACGAGGCACTGCTCGAGGCGCTCGAGCCGGTGCTGCGCGCGTTTCCCGAGGTCGAGTGGGCGTGCCTCGGTACGCTCGATCGCGATCCGGTGATCGGTCTGCGCGTCGACTCGCGGATGCGGCAGCGCGTCGAGGAGATCGCGTCGCACGTCGCGACCGCGGCCTCGCCCGCGACGTTGCCCGTCGTGCTGCTCGACGACCCGCAGGACATGCGCGCGGCGCGCGCCGACGCGCTCGTCTTCTATCCCTGGCGCCGTCGCTGAGGGCGCGGCTGGCCTGCTCGGCGGGCGCGCTCTACACACTCCGCCCTCGTGACGCGCCCCGATCTCGGCTCGCTCCTCCCCTCGATCCGCACGCCGCTGCCCGGCGCGCGCTCGGCTGCGCTCGTCGAGCGTCTCGCGTCGACCGAGTCGCCCGCGCTCACCGCGCGTCGCGCGCGCCGCGCCGAGACCTCGGGCGCGAGCTGGGATCCGATCGTGTGGTCCGCCGCGCGCGGCGCGAACGTGGTCGACGCCGACGACAACGTGTTCGTCGATCTCGCGTCGGGGTTCGGCGTCGCGGCGATCGGGCACGCGCACCCGCGCGTGGTGCGCGCGATCGAGGAGCAGACGCGCACGCTGATCCACGGCTTCGGCGACGTGCATCCGTCGACGACCAAGGTCGCGCTGCTCGAGCGGCTCGCCGCGCTCGCGCCGTTCCCCGACGCGCGCGTGATGCTCGGCGCACATGGTGCCGACGCGATCGAGGCTGCGCTGAAGACCGCGATGCTCGACACGCGACGCGCGGGTGTGCTCGCGTTCGAAGGCGGCTACCACGGGCTCTCGCACGGGCCGCTCGCGATCAGCGGATACCGCGCCGACTTCCGCGCGCCGTTCGCGGCGCAGCTCAATCCGCACGTGACGTTCGCGCCGTGGCCGCGCGAGATCGACTCGGTCGACGACGCGATCGCGGCGGTCGAGCGCGCGTGGGACGCGTCGCCCACGCCGATCGGCGCGCTCTTCGTCGAGCCGATCCAGGGGCGCGGTGGAGTGCGCATCGCGCCGTCCGGGTTCCTGCGCGCGCTCGGTGAGCTCGCGCGAGCGCGCGGTGCGCGGGTGATCGCCGACGAGATCCTGGTCGGGCTCTCGCGCTGCGGCGCGCGCTACGTGTCGGTCGAGGAAGGGCTCGCGCCCGACCTCGTGTGCATCGGCAAGGCGCTCGGCGGTGGGATGCCGCTCAGCGCGTGCCTCGGTCGCGCCGACGTGATGGCGAGCTGGGGCGATCCGAGCGGCGAGGCGATCCACACCGCGACGTTCTTCGGTCATCCGCTCGCGTGCGCCGCAGCGCTCGCCGCGCTCGACGTGATCGAAGGCGAGGACCTCGCGAGCGTCTCGCGCGCACGCGGCGCGCGCTGGCTCGACGCGCTGCGCGTGCTCGCCTCGAAGCACGCATGCGTGCGCGAGGTGCGAGGCCGCGGGATGCTGATCGGCATGGAGCTCGACACCGGCGCACGCACGCTCCGCGTCGTCCCCGCGCTGCTCGCGCGCGGATGGATCACGCTGCCCGCCGGCGCGCGCGCCGAGGTGCTGCAGATCCTCCCGCCGATCACGATCGACGACGCGCTGCTCGACGCGTTCGTCGCCGCGCTCGACGCGTCGCTCGCGGAGGTCGCATGACCGAGCGCGACGCGCTGCACGCGCGCATCGCCGCGTCGATCCAGGGCGCGATCACCGCCCCCGAGCGCGACGCGCTGCTCTTCGAGGTCGCGCGCTGGCAGGCCGCGCACAACCCGGTGTTCGCGCGCTTGTGCCGCGCCCGGAAGGTGTCGTTCGCGCTGCCGCTCGTGCCCGAGGCGTGGCCCGCGATCCCGACCGACGCGTTCCGCTATGCGCGCGTCGCGACGTGGGATGATCCCTCGCTCGACATCCGCACCTTCCGCACCTCGGGCACGACGAGCGGCGCGCGCGGCGCACATCCGTCGCGCGATCTCTCGCTGTACGATCTCGCGGCAGAGCGCGCGGCGCGCGACTTCCTGTTCGGACCGCGCCGGATGCGTCTCGCGATGCTCGCGCCGCACCCCGACGAAGCGCCGGACTCGTCGCTCTCGTACATGCTCGGGCGCTTCGTTTCTTGGTTCGCCGACCAAGTTACGTGGTGCTGGCGCGAGGGCACGCTCGATCTCGCGGCGCTGCGCGCCGCGCTCGACGCATCGGTGCGCGACGGAGCGCCGCTCGCGATCCTCGGCACGTCGTTCGCGATCGTGCACGCCGACGATGCGCTCGCGCCCGACGAGCGGTGGCGCCTGCCCCCGGGCAGCCTCGCGATGCCGACCGGCGGGTTCAAGGGACGCTCGCGCGAGGTCGATCCCGCGGAGATGCGCGCGCTGATCGCGTCACGCTTCGGCCTCGATCCGACGCGCGACGTGATCGGCGAGTACGGCATGACCGAGCTCTCGTCGCAGATGTACGAGCGCGAGGGCAGGCTCGACGTGCTCGCGTGGGTGCGCGCGACGCCCGTCGATCCCGACACGCTGCGTCCCGTTCGCGACGGAGAGATCGGCATCCTGCGCATCGACGATCTCGCGAACCTCGACACCGCGGTGTCGATCCAGACCGCCGATCTCGCGCGCGTGGGATCCGACGGACGCCTCACGTTGATCGGGCGCGCGCCCGGCGCGACGCCGCGCGGCTGCTCGCTGGCGATCGAAGAGGCGCTCGGAAGGAGCGGACGATGAGCGACGAGCGTCCGGGCGAGGTCCTCGCGATCGATCCCTCGGGCTCGATCGATCGTGTGATCGCGCGCGTGCGCGACGCCGGTACGGTGCTGCGCGCGACCTCGCACGAGCGTGTGATCCGCGCGATCGCGGGTGCGGCGGCGCGCCTCGGCGACCCGAGCTCGCGCGTCGGCGGCGAGGCACGTGCGGTGATCCCCGCGCGCTCCGGGCTCAGCGAGGAGAACGTCGAGCACGCGCTCTCGACGTCGCTCGAAGCGCTCCGCGAGGATCGGCTCAAGAGCGCGCTCACCGCGTTCGAGCGCGCCCACCACGGGCGCACGACGGCGCCGGTGTGCCTCGCGGGGATGGTGCTCGCGAGCAACGTGTTCAGCGCCGCGCTGCGCCCGCTCGCGTGGTCGCTGCTGCTGCGCGTGCCCGTCGTGGTGAAGCCGTCGAGCGGCGACGAAGGGCTCGCCGAGCTCTTCGCGGTCGCGCTCGCGGAGTGCGACGCCGAGCTCGCCGACGCGATCGCGCTCTTGCGCTTCGCGCGCAGCGACGCGGCGATGCTCTCCGCGATGGGGAGCCGCTGCGACGTCGTGCACGCGTGGGGCAGCGATCGCTCGGTCGCCGAGATCCGCGCGTCGCTGCCCGCGACGACGTCGTTCGTCGCGCACGGGCACGGGCTCGGCGCGGTGTTCGTGCCGAAGGGCGCGCTCTCGAGCGCGAGCGCGGTGGAGCACGTCGCCGACGAGATCGGAATCGACGTCGCGCTCTACGATCAGCGCGGGTGTCTGTCGCCGCACTTCGTGCTGGTGGAGCGCGGCGGGAACGTGCCCGCAATCGAGCTCGCGCGCGTGCTCTCGGAGCGCGCGCTCGCGAGCCAGGCGCGCGAGATGCCGCGCGGCGCGCTGCCGGTCTCGATGGGCGCGATGCAGGTGCAGTGGCGAGGCGTGGGCGCGACGCGCGGCGAGCTCTTCGAGGGCGACGGCTGGGCCGTGACGTACGAAGCGGACGCGCCGCTGCGCCTCTCGCCGGGCTGGCGCAACGTCGCGGTGCACGACGTCGCGGACGTGCGCGAGCTCGGCGCGCGCCTCGAGCCGTTCGGCGTGCACCTGAAGGCGCTCGGGGTCGCGGGCGAGGTCTACGTGCGATGGAACGTCGCGCGCGCGCTGCCCGCGCCGCTCGCGCCGCGCGTCAGCGAGGTCGGCGCGATGCAGACGCCGGGCTTGCTCGCCGCGACCGACGGCGAGCCGCCGTGGTCGGGCTTCGTGCGCCTCGTCGACGTGGACTAGCTGACGTGGACTGGGGCGTGCATCGGCACGCGTGATGTCGCTCGCACGCGCGCTCGTCGTCGGTCTGGTCGGCACCGCCGTGCTCAGCGCGTTCGAGCCGCTCGAGCGGCGCTGGCTCGGCCACGTACCGCCCTACTCGCTCGCCGCGCTCGCGGCCCGCATGCGTGGCGTGCCGATCCCGATCGCCACGCGCGCCGCGCTGCTGCTGCGCTGGACGTACGGCCCCACGTGGGGCGTCGTGTACACGCGCGCGACCCGCGGCATCGTGCCGCGCCATCCGGTGCTCGAAGGCATCGCGCTCGCGACGACGATCTGCGCCTTCGAGCTCGCCGTGATCCCCGCCGTCGGGCTGGTTCGCCCGCTGCGCGACTGGTCGCGTCGGGAGCTCGCCGCGCTCTACGCGCACACGCTCGCGTTCGGGCTCGCGGCCGGGCTCACTCGGCGCGCGCTCGCGTGAGCGTACGTGCGTTCTCGTCGATCGCGACGAACGACACGCGCCACGCCGCTTCGGGAAGACGCGCGGTCCGCCGCTCGATGCGCGCTCTCGCGTCGAGGATCGCGGCGCGTGCAGCATCGTGATCGCCGATCGCGTCGAGCGCCTCGACGAGCGCCAGCGGAGGCAGCGACTCGCCCTGCAGGAGCCCGCCGAGCCGCTCCAGCACCGCCATCGCCTCACGCGCGAGCGGCAAGGCATCCGCGGCGCGACCGAGCGACACCAGCGCGCGCGCCCGCGCCGCGAGCACCCACGCGTGCAGCCCGGGCGAGGCGACGAGCAGCTCGCACGCCGCGCTCGCTTCGCGCTCCGATCCCTCGTGATCGCCGCGCGCGCGCAGCACCGACGCGAGGTGCCCGCGCGCCCATCCCTCGAGCCGCTTGTTCGCGACGCTGCGCGTCTCGTCGATCGCCTCGCGCAGCACGCGCTCCGCTTCGTCGTGGTGCGCGGGCACGCGCTCGAGCGCGTAGCCGAGGTTCACCTTCGCGTACGTGATCGCTTGCTGCGCCTTGATGTGCACGCAGTGCTCGAGGCTCGCGCGCAGGATCTCGATCGCACGCTCGTAGAGCCCGACCTCCGCGTAGCACCACCCGACCGTGGTGCGCTCGAGCGACACGTTGCGCAGATCACCCGCGCGCTCGAAGGACTCCACGGCGCGCTCGAGGTGCACCAGGAAGTGCCCGACGTCGCCGACCATCGCGGCGCGCACCCCGCGCACGTGACTCACCTGCGCGCGCGTGAGCGCATCGAGCGAGGGCGCGCGCTCGACCAGCGTCGCGATCCGCGCGAGCGTCGCGTCGGCATCGTCGAAGCGTCCCTTGAAGATCAGCTGGAACGTGCCGCGACACAGCGCGACGATCTGCGCCGCCTCCGCGCCCGGCTCGGCGTGCGCGGCGGCGACGTCCGCGAACATCGCGTCGAAGCGCGCGCTCTCGCCCACGCGCGCCATCGAGACCAGCGCCGAGCCACACGCGACGAACCACGTCATCGTGCCCGGCGCGAGCAGCGACGCCGCGCGGCGTCCCGCATCCGCCGCGTCCGCGTAGCGGCTCTGCCAGTACCGCGCGGTCGCGATCAGCGCGTGCAGCGCGCCGAGCTCCGCGCCCTCCGCGCCCGACGCGATCGCGCGCTGCGCGGCGAGGATCGTCCCGTCGAGATCGTTGCCCTCGAGCGCGAGCTCCGCGGCGCGTCGATACCAGCGCTGTGCCTCCGCCCTCGCGCCGCCGATCTCGTAGTGGCCCGCGAGCACGCGCGCATCACGCTCGCCCGCCGCCTCGAGCCACTCGCCCGCGAGCCGATGCGCGAGCGCGCGATCCTGATCGGTCAGCAGCGCGTACGCCGCGTCGCGCACCAGCGCGTGGCGGAAGCGGTACTCGCGCTCACCGGGGATGCGCGCCTCGCGCTGCGCCGTGATCAGCTCGCGCCGCGCGAGCTCGTCGAGCCACTCCTCGGTGCGGAACCCGCGCCCGGTCTCGCCCGCGAGCGCGCGCACGCCGCCCTCCCAGAACTGCTCACCGAACACGCTCGCCGCGCGCAAGATCCGGCGCGCGTCGGGGCCCAGCGAGTCGAGGCGCGCCTGCACCATGCCGAGCACGGTGTCGGGGACCGACGCCGCCTCGTGCGCCTCGCCCGCCGCGAACGCGCGCACGATCTCCTCGAGGTAGAGCGCGTTGCCCGCAGCGCGGTCCGCGATCGTCTCGAGCAGCGCATCGTCCGCGCTCGCGCCCAGCACGTCGCGCGCGAGCTCGATCGACGCCTTGCGCGTGAGCGCCTCGAGACGGATCTCGTCGAGCGCGTGCTCGCTCCACAGCGCCGGGAACACGTCGTGGATCTCGGGGCGCGCGAGCGCGAGCACGAAGAGCGGCGACTCCGCGAGCGCCCTCAGCGCCGCGTCGAGGAAGCGCACGCTGGGCCGATCTCCCCAGTGCAGATCCTCGACGACGAAGAGCACCGGCGCGACGCGCGTCTCCGCGCGCAGCCACTCGACGAACGCCGCGCTCATCTGCTCTGCGAGCAACATCGGATCGCCGCGCGCGGCGCGCAGCGCTTCGTGATGCGTGTCGTCGTACGGCGCGCCGATCAGCTCACCGAGGAACACCGCGATCTGCGGGTCGACCGTGGTGCGCGCGATCAGCGCCTCGAGCTTCTCGCGTCGCAGCTCGAGCGCTTCGCCGCCGCCGATCCCCGCCGCACGACGGATCGCGGGCGCGATCATCACGAACGGCGATCCTGCGCTGAGCGAGTCGCCCTGCGCGAAGAGCAGCGTCATCGGCTCGCCCTTGCGCTCGATCGCGCGCACGAGCTCCCAGCGCAGACGGCTCTTGCCGACCCCCGGCGGCGCCGTCACGAGCACCGCACGCGCGCGCGGCTCCGCGACGCAGTCGTCCCACGTCGCCTGCAGCATCCCGAGCTCGCGGCGACGCCCGACGGTGCGCGTCGGGCGACCCATCAGCGTCCGCGTGCCCTCCGCGTCACGCGCGCCGACGAGCCGCACCGCGTCGCCCGCGGGCTCCTGCTCGAAGCGACCTTCGAGCAGCGATGCCGTGCCCGCATCGACGTGGATCTCGCCGCCCGGCACCGACTCGAGCAGCGACGCCGCGCGCGCCACGAGCTCGCCGATCGGCACGTGCGCCGCGCCCTCGGCGCGCCCCGTGGTGAGCGCGATCGCGACGCGCGGGACCGAGTCGCGCAGCAGGAGCGCGGCGCGCGCTGCGCGCGTCGCCTGATCGGTCGGCCCGAGGTGCGCCGGCACGCTCACGAGCCACGAGCCCTCCGCGAGCCGATCACCCTGCGCGCCGCCACGCGCGAGCGCGTCGCGCAGCGTGGTGTCGTCGCTCGCCGCGATCGCCGCGCGCGCGAGCACGACCGAGCGAACGCGCTGCTCGCCCGATCCGATCGCGCGCGGCGGTGCGATCTCGGGCAGCGGCTCGTGCACCGCGTCGATCGCGTCGAGCGCCTCGAGCACCGCTGCTCCATCGCGCGGCCTGTCGAGCGGATCTTTCGCGAGCATGCGCCCGATCAGCGACGCGAGCGCGGGCGGCACGTCGGCGCGTCGCACCGCGATCGGCACCGGATCTTCGAGCACGATGCGCGCGAGGATCGCGACCAGGTGATCGCCGGCGAACGGCGAGATCCCCGCGAGGCACTCGTACAGCAGACACCCGAGCGCCCACACGTCGACACCGGGTCCGAGCGCGCTCTCCGCGCGCGCCTGCTCGGGCGCCATGTACGCGGGCGTGCCCACGATCATCCCGGTGCGCGTCACGTCCCCAGGCGTCGCGACGGTGCGCGCGGTGCCGAGGTCGAGCAGCTTCGCGTGCTCCACGCGCCCACCCGGCAGGAACACGTTCGAGGGCTTCACGTCGCGATGGACGATCCCCTCGGCGTGCAGCGCGGCGAGCGCCGACGCGATCCGCCGCGCGAGCACGATCACCTCGCTCGTCTCGAGCGACGCGCGCAGCGTCGCGACGCGCGGTGCGCGCTCGTTCGCCCCCTCCTCGCGCGCCGCGGCACGGCTGCGCGACGCGACCGTCGCCTCGTCCTCGCGCGCCTTGGTCACGCGTGTGTCGCGACGTCGACCGAGCTGCGCGAGCAGATCCTCGCCCTCGAGCCACTCCATCGCGAGCCACGGCTCGCCGCTCGCGATCGTGCCGTGCGCGACGTAGCGCACGATCGCGGGATGTCCGACGCGCGCGAGGATCGCCGACTCCCGCGCGAAGCGCGTCGCGCCCTCCGCGTCGAGGCGCGCCATCACCTTCAGCGCGACGTGCCCGCCCTCGAGCCGATCCGCGGCACGGAACACCCGACCCATCCCGCCGACCGCCACTTCGTCCTCGAGCACGAAGCGACCGGCGATCGTCTCACCGCGCTGCACCAGGTGATCGAGTCTACTTCAGCGGCTCCGGCGGACGTCGCGTCAATCGCGTGCGCCGCACGAAGTGCACGAACGCATCGATGCGCGCCTCGATCTCCGCGTCGAGCCCCTCGAACACGACCCCGGCGCGCGTGTCTCCGTCCTCGCTCGTCACGCGCACCACGCGGAACGCGATCGTCCACCGCGGCTCGCCGGGCAGCGCCATCACGCACGTCCCTCGCGCGCCCGCCGCGATCGAGACCGCGCCCGGCAGCACGAGCTGCGCGCCGCCCGCGCCGAGATCCGCGACCCACGCCGCGTCCACCCGCGCGCCCTCGACCTCCACCTCACACGCGCTCCGCAGCTCGGTGCGCAGGTGCTTGCGGCTCACCGCGCGCGGCGCGCGCCCGAGCGCTCCGTCCTGGGTCAGCACGCGCACGTGGATCGATCGCACCGTGCTCGCGATCACCTCGGCCGCGACGAGCACGATCCCACCGTCGCGCCGCATCGCGAGCTGCGTCGTCGTGCCCACGGCGAGCGGCGTCGGCACCGGCGGGATCTCGATCGTCGCGCGCGATCCGTCCACGTCGCGCACCGTGCCGACCCACGCGAGATCCGCGCTGAGATCGGGCATCACGAACACACGATCGCCGATCGCGAACGGGATCACGATGCTCGCTCCCGCCGCGCGATCGTCGCCTCGATGCGATCGATCGCCGCGCACACGACGTCCTCGTCCGCCGCCCGCGCCTGCGCGCTGATCACGATCACCTTCTCGTCGCCGTCGCCCCAGCCGAGCACGTACCGGCGCTGCCACCACAGCTCGCCCTCTTCGACGTAGTCGAGGTCGATGCGCGCGTCGCGCCCTTCACGCGTGTCGGCGATCGCGCGGATCGTCTGCCCTTCGTCGGCGAGCGTCTCGATCGGCCACGCGCGCTCGCGCGCGATGGGCCCGTCGATCCACACCATCGCATCGTTCGCGCCGACGAGCAGGAACGGCGAGCGCCCGTCCGGGTCGCTCACGAGCGCGAGCCCATGCGGCCACGCGCACGCGAGCTCGTCGGTCTCGATCGTCCACTCCGTCGCGCGGCGATCGGCGCGCGTGATCTCCGCGCCATCGCTCGCGAGCACGTCGACGATCTCGCCGTTCACGCGCAGCGTCGTCTCCGGCGCGTCGTCGACCCGCTCGATGCGATACGGCTCGCTCGGCGTCACGACGACGCCGAATCCCTGGAGGCGCGTGCTCATCCCCCTACTTGGCGCAGGACCGAACCACACGCTCGTCGGCCGGAGCGCGCGCCCGAAGGCGCGCGATCCGCCGTCAGACTCCGATGAACAGGCGGTGACCGAAGTTGCGCTCGAGGTTGCCCTCGAAGATCTTCGTGGCCGCGCTCTCGATGTCGTACTCGACGCGCTTGAAGTCGAACTCGCGCGTGTCGCTGTCGAACAGCGTGTAGCTCGCGCGGTTGTCGTAGTCGCGCGGCTGCCCGACCGACCCGACGCTCACGATGTACTTCCAGCCCTTGCGCAGCGTGAAGCGACGCGCCGGAAGCTCCTCGACCTCGCCGGGCCGCAGCGCGAACACCTTGCACAGGTGCGAGTGCCCGATGAGCGTGAGGTCCGAGAGCTCGTCCCAGATCGACAAGCACTCGCGCGCCTGCTCGGGCGCGAAGATGTACTCGAACTCCTCGAGCCGCAGCGGCGAGCCGTGGCAGAGCGTCAGCCCGATGTTCGCGAGGTCGTGCTTGTACGGCAGGCTCCGCAGCCACGCCATGTTGTCCGGCGTCAGCTGTCGCGCGTGCGTGTCGAGCGCCTGGCGCGCGGCCTCGTAGTAGTACGAGTAGTCCATCCGGCCCGCGACCGCGGCATCGTGGTTGCCGAGGATCGTGACCTTGGCGAGGTTGCGGACGAGGTCCGCGCACTCGTTGGGGCTCGCGCCGTACCCCACCACGTCGCCGAGACAGTAGTACTCGTCGACACTCTCGCGACGGTACGCCTCGAGCACCGCGCTCAGTGCCTCGATGTTGGCGTGCACGTCGCTGAAGATGGCAAGGCGCATCGAGGTCAGCCGAACCCCGTGTATAGGACACTCGGTCGTGCGTGTCCATACCGCGACCGTCGCGTCATCCGCCCGTGGAACGTGGTCATCGTGGGTCGCACCTCCCGTCGCTTCACAGCTCGTGCGGCATGCGGTCGCGTGGGCCGCGGAAGTAGTGCACCGGAGAGTAATGCAAGAGGTTCGAGACGCGCTCGGTATAGAGACAAGCGTACTGCTCGACCTGGTCGCCGAACGACGTCACCTCGGGACCGGCCTTGAACAGCGATCCCCAGAAGGGATGGAACGCCCGGTCGACCTTCGCCTCGAGCTCCTCTTGCTCTTCCTCGATGGCGTGCAAGCGCGCGCGGATGCGATCGATCGCGCGTCGATGCGTCAAGCGCGCCGCGGCGTGCGCAGGGGACGGCGCGACGCGGCCGAGCTCGGCCTCGCGCTCCTCGTTCTCGCGGTCGATCGCCTTGATCTGCGACTGCCGGAACCGCAGCTCGTCGAAGAGCGTGTCGCAGTGCGAGTGCAGCTCGTCGATGCGCGCGAGATCGGTCTGCACCTCGTCGTGCACGCGGAGCTCGGCGCCCATCTCCTGCACGATCATCATCGTGCGCCACGCGGTCTCCTTCTTCGCGCGCAGCACGTCGCCGTAGATGTGATCGCCGACGTAGAGGACCTCGTCGCTCGCGACCTTCAAGAGCCGCTCGAGCTCGGTCAGACAGCCGCCCTGGTAGATCGCGCCGTCGACGAACGCGGTCTCGGGCGCGACGACGCCTTCTTGCGCGGGCGCGAACTTGAGCTCGGTCTCCTGGAAGAAGCGCGGCTTCTTCGCGGCGCAGATCACGACGTCGAAGTAGCTGCGCCAGCGCGGGTACTCCGAGACCTGCCCGTCGAGCATCCACGACATCACGCGCTCGGTGTACTCGGCGCGCGAGTTCGTCAGCAGGAAGAGCTTCTTCCCCGCGCTTCGCAGCTTGTGGAGCGTCGGACCGAGGTTCGGATCGCGCACGAGGTACTTGTCGGGATCGGCGGCGATCGGACCGGGGATCGACTCGTCCTGGTGCGCGATGTCGATGCACTCGCGCACCTCGTCGAAGAGCTGCGCGTAGTCGACCTCGATGCCCTGCTGCTCGAGGTGCTCGATCGCAGCCGCGTAGACGGTCACTTCGGGCAGCGCGTACAGCGTGTCGACCCAGTGGTACCGCTTCGTGCCCGCGCGCACCGGGCGCGAGTGATAGTTCTGGCGCCGCTCCTCTTTGCTCAGCTCGCGCATGCCGTGATAGGCGCGCTTCACGTAGCGATAGCGGTCCATCTTCAGCACGTTGCCGAGCTTCTTGTCGACGTGCAGGCCGCGGATCGGGAAGTCGCTGCGGAACGGCATCGCGAGGAGCGACTCGGGGCGGCCCTTGCGCTCCACCATCTTCCGCACGGTCGCCTCGATCGAGAGGCGATCCATCTCGGGATGACGGTAGATCGCGAGCGTGTAGTCCATGTCGAACCCGACCCACGCGACCGTGTCGAGCCGCAGGTTGCGATTGACGTGGATGCGCTTGGCGCGCGGGACCTGCGCTTGCGACTCGTGAGCGAGCGATCGGGTCAGCGGCAGCGCGAGCTGCGAGGTCACGTGACGGAGCCTACCACGTGACGTGCGCGCGACCGGGAAGAGGATTCGTCGTCGTCACCCGCCGAGAATCGGGCGCAGCAGGGCCTCGAACGTCGCGGTGGCTTCGGAGACGTGGGGCCCGTCGTAGCGGTAGGACGAGCCTGCCTCGCCGGTGAGGACCTCCGGGCAGAGCGGCGCGTCGCCGCCCGCGATCACGGTGTCGATCAGCGGCATCGCGGTCTGCGCGACGACGATCCGCACGTGCTGATCGTAGGTGTAACGGTTGGCGACCATGCCGCCCTCGTAGTCGCAGCGCTCGGCGAGACGCTCGACCTCGTCGTCGAGGCACACGACGATCGCGGTGGTCTCGGTCGTGTCGCTCGCCCACTCGGAGCGCAGGCGACCGAACTGCGCGCTCCAGCCGCCGCCCATGCCGCGCTGCATGACGGTCGCGCGCGAGGCCGCGCCCGGCGTGTACGCGGCCGCCGTCGGCACCGGTTGCCCGTCGCACGCGCTCCCGAGCGCCGACACCCGCGACTGCAGCGCCATCCCGCCCGCGACCATCAGGCCGCCCCCGACGCAGCAGAAGAGCAACACGCCCACGACCCCGATCGCCGCGATCACCCCGCCCGAGACCCGCCTCGCCATGCGCTTCATCGGACCACGTCTCGCGCCGCGATGAAAGAGCGACGGAACGCGAAGAGGCGACCTCCCTCGCGGGAAGTCGCCTCTTGCTCCGAGCTCGGTGGAGCTCAGCTCGCCTTCGTCACGGCGAGGCGGGGATCGTCCTTCGTGTACACCGACACGCGCTGGCGATCCTTGCCCTGGCGCTCGTACTTCACGACGCCGTCGATCTTCGCCCAGAGCGTGAAGTCGCTGCCGACGCCCACGTTGTTGCCCGCGTGGATGCTCGAGCCGACCTGGCGGACGAGGATGTTGCCCGCGAGGACTTCCTGGCCCCCGTAGACCTTCACGCCGCGGTACTGCGCCTTGCTATCGCGCCCGTTGCGCGAAGAGCCCTGACCCTTCTTGTGCGCCATTCTCCGTTACTCCCGTCGATCAGGCGCTCACGCCCGTGATCTTGATCTCGGTGAAGGGCTGCCGGTGGCCGCGCTTGCGACGGTAGTTCTTCCGGCGCCGGAACTTGAAGACGATGACCTTCTTCGCGCGATCCTGCGCGACGATCTCGGCGGTGACCTTCGCGCCCTTCACGAGCGGGGTGCCGACCGCGACCTTGTCGCCACCGACCATGAGCACTTCGTCGAACGTGAGCTTCGCGCCGACGTCGCCCGGCAGCTTCTCGATGCGGAGGCGGTCGCCCTCCGTGACGCGGTACTGCTTCCCGCCGGTCTTGATCACTGCGTACATGAGCTCTTCTTTCTTTGCGCTCCGGGCTGCGACGCTTTCGCGCCCGGCAGGCGGGGGATCGAAGGTGATCCCCGCTCGAGAGGGCGCGTAGTGTACGCGGGGTCCGCCCCGGCGCAAGCTTCAGGAGCGCGCTTGACCCGGAGTCGTCCGACTCCTACACGACGCGCCCCGATCATGGCCAGGCGCAAGGACGACGACAGCAAGGGCGATCCGAGGGCACCGAAGCCGCCGCGGCCGCAGGGCTCGCGGGAGCGCGACATGGGCGTGGTGCGGCGTCGGCCCGACGATCCGCGCAAGCGCCTCCCGTCGGAGCTCGAGGCGTTCGCGCGCGGCGACGACGACGCGCTGTGGCGCCGCGAGCGCTCGCGCGGTCGGGTGAACGATCCGCGCCCCGTCGCGGCGACGCTCGTGCCCGGCGTGGCGAACCGCGACGCGCGGATCGTGTGCGACGCGCGCATCAAGCGGCTGCGCTCGGCGATCGACGCGGGCGACGAGTACGTGCTCGCCGAGGAGCTCGCGGACGCGGTGCGGCTCGGGGTCTGGCGCGGGCACAAGATCGTCGACTTCGACGTGTTCGCGGAGGCGGTGCTCGGGCTCGGGATCGATCGGGCGCGGGCGCTGGCGCAGCAGGGCGCGGCGGCGCTCGACGTGCCCTGCGAGATCGCCGACGAGCAGACGGTCGCGCTGTGGATGCGCGCGGAGTCGGGCTTGCTCGAGCACGCGCCGGAGTCTCGGGTGTCGCTGCGCGGCGGGCGCCTGGTGCTCGAGGTGCCGTTCGCGCGCGCGGCGGAGGCGCTCTCGGGCGTCGGGCGGCGCGCGGCGCCCCTCGCGAAGCCGCAGGGCGGGCCGGACGTGGTGGTGGATCGCCCGAAGGGCGTACCGCCGCTCAGCAGGCTCATCGAGCGCGACCGGCCCCGCGACGACGAGTGATGTGAGCCCGCGTTCTCGGATCGCGAAGCGCGGTTCACGCGCTGGGCGAGAGAACGTGCAGGATTTCGTGGCGCGCTGAATCGAGCGCGCGAGTTGCACGTCGGCCCGGACGTGAGAATCGACGACGGGCTCCGGTTCGTGCTCGCGATCGCGGTCGCGGCGAGCGCTCCAGGGTGTGTGATGTACGCGCGCGTTCCGCTGGTGCGGGCAGGCGCGGGGTGGTCCGCGCCGGCCGGACCGACGTACGTCGTGGAGCAGCCCGCGATGGGCGCGGCGTGCGCGAGCGCGGGGCCCTGCGCGCCGGGCGGTGTGGTCGTCGTGGAGGACACGACGGCGCGCGCGAGCACGACGACGATCGCGAGCGCAGGAGGCGCGAGCGGCGTGGTGATCGTCGAGAGCGCGGGGTACGCGGGCGAGAGCGGGATCGTCGTCGCGGGCGGTGATGCGAGCGCGAGCGGCGTCGTCGTGACGAGCGGCGATGCGAGCGCGAGCGGCGTCGTCGCGACGGGCGGTGATGCGAGCGCGAGCGGTGTCGTCGTGACGGGCGGCGATGCGAGCGCGAGCTCGGGTGGCGTGCTCGTCGCCGCGGGTGATGCGAGCTCGGCCGGCGCGCTCGTCGGCGGTGCGGATGCGAGCGCGAGCGTCGCGGGCGGTGATGCGAGCGCGAGCGGCGGGGTCGCGATCACCGGGCAGGGTCGCGGGCTGCTCGCGATCGCGAACGAAGGTGTGACGATCGACGGCGCGATCGCGGCGCTCGGTCTGCTCGGTCCGCTCGCGGGCTCGTCGTTCGACGCGTCCACGCGCGTCGGCGGGGACGGCTCGATCACGATCGACGCGTCGCTCGCGCACGATGCGCTCCCCGGCGCCGGTGGGCAGACCAGCGTCGTCGTGCGAGTCGCCGGCGGTCATGCGCCCTCGCGCGTGCCTCCGCTCCGCGTGCACCTCGTGATCGACGCGTCGACGTCGATGCAGTCGACGTGGGCGCACCTCCAGGAAGCCGCGCTCCACCTCGTCGCGCGGCTCCGCCCCGAGGACGAGCTGCAGATCGTCGTGTACGGCACCGACGCGCGCGAGGCCCTCGCGCCGGTGCGCGTCGGCGACGGATCGAGCGCGCGCCGCGTCATTCGCGCGCTGCGCCCCGACGGTCGCACCAACATCGAGGCCGGGCTGCGCATCGCGTATCGCGAGGTGCGCCCGCACGCGTCGCTCGTCGTGGTGCTCTCGGACGGCGTGCCGAACGGCGGGCTCTCGACGCCCGACGAGCTCGGCGCGCTCTCCGCCGAGGCGAACGCGCGCGGCGCGGTGACCACCGCGATCGGCATCGGGTGGGACTTCCATCCCGGCATCCTGCGCGCGCTGGCGGAGCGTGGGCGCGGTCGATTCCGCATCGCGCCGCGCGCGGGTGAGCTCGGCGCGATCCTCGAGGCCGAGCTCGCGGCGCGCGGTCGTGTCGCGGCGCACGACATCGACGTGTCGATCGCGCTCGGCGCCGGTGTGCGCATCGACGGCGAGCTGCCCGCCGGCGTGGTGCGCACCGAGGGTGGCGTGCGCATCGCGGCGCCTTCGATCGCATCGGGCGAGGAGCAGGTCGTCGTCGTGCCGGTGATGGTCCCGCCGGGCACCGACGCGCGTGCGATCGCGCGCATCGACGCGCGCTGGACGCCGGCCGGAGCGGGCGTCGCGCAGCACGCGGACAAGGCGCTCGCGGTCGCTGTGTCGCGCACGCCGGTGCTCGCGGGCGGCGCGCTCGCCGCGCTCGACGCGGACCTCTCGGCCTCGCTCGCGCTCGCCGCGGAGGCGGTGACGAACGGCGATGCGCACGCGGCGAGCGTCGCGCTGCGGGATCACGCGGTGCGCGCGCGCGTGCAGGTGCGCGCGCGTCGCGACGTGGCGCTCGAGGCGCGCGCGGGGCACGTCGAGACCCTCGCGATCGCGCTCGAGCGTCTCGTCCCGAGCGCGTCATGGCACGACCGGCGCGCGCTCGGCGCGTCGATGCTGTCGTTCTCGGTGTCGCTCGGGCGCTGATCGATCAGAGCGAGTCGAGCGCGCGCACCTCGATGCGCGTCGACGACGGCGAGTCGAGCTCGTACACGAGCACCACGTAGTCGCGCGTCACGAACACGCGACGCGCTCGCCGCGCGAGCGGGACCGAGCGGACGCGCGCGAGCGTCGCGACGTCGTACACGTCGACGTCCGGCGTGTCGCCGAGGACGTACGCGTGCTCGCCGTCGGGATGGAACGCGAGGTCGATCCACGCGCGTCCGAGCGAGCCCACCCACGTCATGTCCGTCGCGGCCACGTCGCTCGCGAGGAAGACCTCGCCGCACGCCGTGTGGATCGTGCGACCGCGCGGATCGACGCGCAGATCGCCGCAGAGCTCGTACTGCCCGTGGTACGGCGAGTCGTACGACGTACCCGTCGAGCTGCCGAGCTCGACGCGCGCGAGGTCCTGCGGGACGACCCCGGCGGAGATCGAGTACGCGCGATCGCGCGCGGGGTGGAGCGCGAACACGGCGCCCCCGGAGAACAGCACGCTGCGCTCGAGCTGCGCAGCGCCGGTCTCGAGATCGACGGTGACGAGGCTCAGCGAGGCGCTGCGCGCGCGGCTGAGGTACGCGCTTCCGCGTCCGTCCGCGACGACGCCGAAGGGATCCACGGTGAGCGCGATGGGCGTGTCCATCGCGCCGCTCGACGCGTCGATCCGATGGAGCGCTCCTGCTTCGTCGAAGTCGCCCGGCGTGCCCACCACCGCGGTGATCAGGTGCTCGTCGCGATGGGGGTCGAAGTGGATCCGCTCGGGCCGCGCATCGAGCGCGTGCGTCCGCACCTCGCACGTCGCGAGATCGACGAGGTGCACCGCTCGGTCGGAGCGCATGGACGCGACCAGGATGTGCCGCTCCCAGTCGAGCTCGTGGTCCACACCGTGCCCCGGGACGGTGCACGTGCGCGGTGTGGGCGCCGGCTCGATCGGGCCGGTGTCTGCCGGCGGTGGAGGCGCGGGCACGGGCTCGGCGAGGGTCGCGTCCCACCCGGCGTACGCATCGAGCCCCGCATCGACGGGAGCGTTCGCGTCGACGGGAGCGTTCGCGTCGAGCTGCACGTGGGCGTCGATCGTCGGGGTGTCGACCTGCGCATCGAGCTCGTGCGCGCCCGCGTCGGGCGTGGACGCGTCCATCACGGCGCGCGCCGCATCGACGGGGAGCACGCAGATGCCGCGCTCGCACACGAGCGCGCCGCGGCACGATCCGTCGTACGCACACGGCGCGGCGAGCGCGCCGAGGTCGGGCGTCGCGCCGCTGCACGCCGCCAGCAGGATCGCGGCGAGGATCGGGCGATCAGCGCGCATCGTAGGAGCGCACGTCGACGCGCGTGGTGGGCACACCGCCGAGCACCGGGGTGAGCACGACGAGGTAGTCCGGCGCGGCGAGGAGACGCACCGGTCTGCCCTCGACGTCGATCGTGTCGACGCGCGTGAGCGTCGCGACGTCGTACACGCCGATGCCGGGCGCGTCGTCGTCGATGAGGTACAGACGATCACCGGACGGGTGGAACACGAGATCGGTCCATCCGGTGTCGAGCGTCCCGGTCGGCGTCATGTCGGTGAGCGGATTGTCGGTCGCGACGAGGACCTGGCCGCACGCCGTGTGGATCGTGCGGCCACGCGGATCGATGCGGATCGCGGCGCACGCGGTCGGCATCGAAGGGTCGTGGGGGGCGCGGTACTGGATCGCGAGCACCGAGCCGAGCTCGAGACGCGCCGTCGCGTCGTGGGGCCCGACGCCGTACGCGTGATCGCCCGACGGATGCAGCTCGAGCGAGGTCCGCTCGTAGAGCCCGAACGAGTCGGTGAGGACGCGGCTCTGGCCCTGCACGAGGTCGATCGTCGCGCTGATCGTGTGCTGGCCCGAGCCGCTCGAGACGTGGATCCGACCGTAGCCGTCGGCGATGACGTCCCAGGGATCGATCTCGACGTAGATCGGCTCGCGCACCGTGAGCGCCGCGGGATCGATCGTCGTGACGTAGCCCTCTTGTTCGTCGTCCCACCAGTAGCTCGAGTGCAGGCGCACCGGCAGCGCGATCGCGATCTCGTCGCGGTGGGGATCGAAGTGCATGTGCTCGGCGATGTGGCCCGTGTTCACGATGCCGCGCGCGCCGGTGACGAGATCGATGACCTCGACGCGGCCCGACGCGCCTTGGCTCAGGAAGAGGCGGTGCCGCTCCCAGTCGAGCGCCGCGTCGAAGAAGCCGGGCTCCGCGGTGTGCGATCGCAGCGGCGGGGGAGGCAGGCGCGGACCGGTGTCGCGCGGTGGCGGCGGGGGCTCGGGCGGGACGAGCGTCGCGTCCCAGCCGCTCGCGTCGACCGGCGTTCCTGCGTCGTGCTCTTCGACCACCGACGCGTCTTCGCGCGGGGCGCTCGCATCCTGCGCGATCGCCGGCAGCGCACACACGCCGCGCTCGCAGACGAGGCCTTCGTCGCACGCGCCCGACTCGGAGCAGGGCTCGGCGAGCGCGCCCGTCCGATCCGACTCCGCACAACCGAGCAGCGCGATCGCGAGTGTCACGAGCGCTGCGCGGAGCTTCGATGGTCCACGCACGCCGCGATGCTCGCACGCCGCGCGCGGCGCGCGCCAGCCGCGCGCATCCGGTACGCTCCGCGCGATGCTCGGCCCAGCACGGACGTTCCCGTCGCTCCTGTTGATGGTGCTCGTCGGAGCGTGCGCGGAGCCGCGCACGAGCGACGACGCGGGCTCGCTCCCGGTGCGCGACACCGGCGTGATCGAGGACGCATCGACGCCCGACGACGACGCGCAGCCGGCCGAGCACGACGCCGCGCGCGAGGACGCGAGCACGCCCGCGTGCGACGAGGACTCCGACTGCGACGACGGCCTCTTCTGCAACGGCGTCGAGCATTGCGACTCGTACGAAGGCGCGCGGTACTGCAACTCGCCGTGGGAGCGCCCGTGTGGGCTCGCGCCGTGTGACGAAGCGGCCGATCGCTGCTGCGTCGACGAGGACCACGACGGCTACCCCGCCGCCGGCTGCACCGTGCCCGACGTGCGCATCGACTGCGACGACACGGATTACCAGGTGCATCCGCTGCGCGCCGAGCCCTGCGGTGGTCGCGACGAGGACTGCGACCCCGAGACGTTCGGCTACGACGGCGACGCGGACTACGACGGACACGCACGCACCGACTGCTGTCAGGAGGCGCTGGATGGGACCGTGCGCTGCGGGGACGACTGCGATGACGACGACGGCGCGACGTACCCCGGCGCCGCGGAGCGCTGCGACGCGCGCGACGACGACTGCGACGCCGCGATCGACGAGGGCCTCGCGAGCAGCGCGGAGACGTGGGTGGCGGACTGCGACGTCGACGGGTTCGGCGACCGCACGCGCGGCGTGCTCGCGTGCGGCCCGCCCGCCGGCGCGGGGCCGCCCACGTGCCCGTGGGGCTACTGGTCGTACGACGGCGAGCCCGACTGCGACGACGACGCGTACGACGTGCATCCGTCGGGCGACGAGTGGACGTGCGACGGGCGGGACGACGACTGCGACGGCGCGATCGACCGCACCGAGATCGATCGCGACGGCGACGGCTTCGTCGGGTTCGCGTGCGACTCGACGCACGACTGCGACGACGGGGACCCGTCGGTGCGGCCGGGCGCGATCGAGCTGTGCAACGACCGCGACGACGACTGCGATCCGAGCACGATCGACGACGCGGACGGCGATGGGCACGCGGGGATCGACGCGGTGTGCGCAGGCGGATCGTTGCCGCGCGACGACTGCGACGATCGCCGGTACGAGACGCACCCCGGAGGCTTCGAGCGCTGCAACGGGCTCGACGACGATTGCGACGGCTCGATCGACGGCACGAGCGCGTACTGCTTCGCGAGGGACGCGACGCGCACCGAGTGCCGCGACGGCCAGTGCTTCGAGCTCGCGTGCCGCGACGGCCGCGGTCTCTGCCTCGACCCGGATCACTGCACGACCGACACGGCGAACGACGAAGCGCACTGCGGCGACTGCGGCACGCGATGCACGTCGTCGGCGTGCGTGATGGGCGCGTGCGGCGCGTTCGACGCGCTCGCGCTCACGAGCGCGGGCACGATCGCGCTGGTGGGAGGCGAGCCGCTGCTCGTCGGCGTGAGCGGCGCGACGCGCACCGGCGACATCGCGTCGCTCGCCGCGCGTGCGATCGGCGGCGGCGCGCGCGCGTGCGTCGCGTGGAGCAACGATCGGGTGACGTGCCCGCGCGACTCGGCGTTGGTCCCGGGGACCGTCGAGGTGGGCGCGGCCGAGGGCTTCGCGTGCGCGCGGACCGGCGCGGGGCGCGTGTGGTGCTGGGGCACCGGCGCGACGGGCGAGCTCGGCGACGGCGCGCTGCATCCTGCGCCGAGCGGCCCGTTCGCGGTGGCGGGCCTCGAGGACGCGCGCGCGATCGCGGTGGGCGCGCGCTCGACGTGCGCGCTGCGCGCCTCGGGCGGCGTCGCGTGCTGGGGTCACGGTCACTTCGGGACGCTCGGAGACGGCACCACGGCGATCGCGCCCGCACCGGTGGCGGCCGCGCTCACCGGCAGCGCGCTCGCGATCGCGGCCGGTGACTGGCACGTCTGCGCGATCGACGACGCCCGGCGCGTGTGGTGTTGGGGGTCGAACGCGCGCGGGCAGCTCGGCCTCGGCGCTCCGGGAGGAACGCGCACGACGCCGCAGCTCGTCTCGTCGATCGAGGACGCCGTCGCGATCGCGGCAGCGGGCGAGTCGACGTGCGCGGTGCGGGCGTCGGGCGCTCTCGTCTGCTGGGGCGCGAACGACTCCGGTCAGCTCGGCGACGGCACGCGCGTGGACCGCGCGACGCCGGTCGTCGTCGACGAGACGATCGCAAGCGTCTGGATGGGGCGCGCGCACGCGTGCAGCCGCTCGACGAGCGGCGTCGTGACGTGCTGGGGCGAGAACGACGACGGGCGGCTCGGCGACGGAACCACCACCGACGCGCTGCGCCCGACGGTGCTCGACTACACGCCGTGAGGCTCACGCGAGCATCGCGATCGCGCCGAGCACCGCCGCGACACCCGACGTGATCGCCATCGTCGTCGCGACGAGGCGCGCGCGCTCGGGCACCGCGCCGATCACGGCGCGATCGCGATAAGGGCTCGTCTCGCGCGCGACGACCAGCGCGACCGGCTCGCCCGGCAGCAGCCTCGGCGCGCGTGGATCGTCGCCTCCCACGACGCGCATGCGCGCGATCGTGCATGCCCGCTCCACGCACCACAGCCCGAGCACGACCGCGAAGAGCCCGCACGCCGCCACCCATACGCGCGCCGCGACGCTCGCGCCGAGCACACGACCGACGCACGCGGCGAGCGCCGCCGACATCGCGAGCCGCACGAGCACCGCTTCGCCCTCGCGCGGCGCGAGCCACTTGCCTGCGAGGCGATGCAGCCAGTGCTCGAGCGACGCGCTCTGGTCGCGCCTCGTCTCGCTCGCGAGCGCGCACGCGATCACGAGCGGTCCCAGCAGCCAGCGCATCGCGTCGCGCCCGAGCACGACGTCGGTCACGAGCACCATCACCGCGAGACCGATGCCGCGCACCGCTTGCCGATACGTGAGCAGCTCGAACGTGAAGAAGGGCGACGCGATCACGACCTTCGCGATCTCACGACGACGCGCGGTCACCGCGCCTGCGACGAGCACGATCGCGACGCTCGACGCAACCGCCCACGCCAGCGTCGGCACGCGCGTGACGTGCGAGGCCGCGGTCTCACCGAGGCACGACGCGCTCAGCACGAGCGCGAGCACCGCGAGCGCGCGTCCTCGCGTCGGATCGATCCAGCTCGCCATTCCACGCCCGCGACGCAACGCGCGTTCCACGCATTTCGTCGAAAAATTCGCGCATCCGCGGACGAATCGTCACCCGCGAGCGAGAGCGCGCGACGATTCGTCAAGGCGGCGCGAGGCCCTCGGTCACCGGGAGCTCGGTCTGCTGCACCGCGGGCGGCATCGGGTGCGCATCGACGTCGGGCACGACCACGTCGGTCGGCTCGGGCAGCGCGGCTGCGTCCTCGACGCGCGTCTCCTCGCCCTCGATCGGCTCGGTCGTCTCTCCCGCGCGCTCGATGCGATCGATCCAGTCGAGCGCCTCCACGCGCGCCGCTTCGCTCGCGCTCGGATCTTCGAGCACGTCCTCCCAGAGCGCGCGCGCGCGCCGCCTGCGACCCATCGCGAACTCGGTGATCGCGCGCATGCGCCGCGCCTCGCGCGAGAGCCGCTCGCTCGGCAGCCCGCGCGACTGCGCCTCGCGCAGCGCTTCCTCCGCGCGATCGAAGCGCTCGCGCTGGATCATCTGCCGCGCCTCGAGGTACGCGCCGAGCCCGTCGGGGCGCAGCTCGCGCAGCCGCATGATCGCCTGCATCGCGGTGACCGCGTCGTGCGGCTCGTCGGGATCGGGCGCGAACACCTCGCGCAGGTGCTCACCGCCGGGAAGACCGCTCTCGACCGCGAGCAGGCGCACCTCGATCTGACGCGCCTCTTCGTCGCCGAGCGGCTCGTGCAGGATCGCGCGGTACATCACCGCGGCCTCCTCGACGTTGCCCTGCGCCCAGAGCGCGTCGGCGATGCCCTGGCGCGCGGCGCGGATCACCGGACGCGACGCGCTCGGCGGCCCGATCAGTCGATCGAGCTCGCGACGCGCACGCGCGAGCTCGCCCTCGCGCGCGAGCGCCACGGCCATCCACGCCCTCGCGCGCGTGTCGTTGGGATCGATGTCGAGCACCTCTTCGCACGTCTCCGCCGCATGGCGATCGTCGCCCGCCGCGAGATCGTCGGCGACCATGTCCATCAGCGCCGCGACGCGATGCGGGCACACCTGCGCGAAGATCGCGGGACGCTCGAAGCGGGCCTCCGCCATCGCGAGCGCCTCGGGCGGCAGCGGAACCTCGGTGCGCAGGTACTCGCGCCACGCGCGCTCCGCCTCCTCGAGCGGCATCCCGAGCGCGCCCTCGTACTCGCCCGCGCGCGAGATCGCGCGGACCACCTCGCTCCCGCGCGTGTCGAGGATCCACCGCACGAACGAGCCCGACGTCACGTACGCGCGGCTCGCGGGCTGCAGCAGGAACCCGAGGCCCTCGGTCTGCGAGACGCGCGGCATCATCTCGAGCGCCATCATCGCGCGCGCCCATTGGTGCGGCGTGAGCCCGTCGCGCTCCTCCCACGACAGCGCGACCGCGATGCCCTCGATGATCCCCGGCGACGGCAGCCACCCACCGAGCGTGCCCGAGATGCGGAACGGCCCCACGCCCGCGTTGCCCGCGACGACGTGCACGATCTCGTGCGCGAGCACGGGATGCGGCCACCCCGAGAGCTGCAGGTACACCTCGTTGCGCCACGGCTTCGCGATGTACGTGCCGCTCGCGCCCATGAGCTCGCGCTTCTCGCTCGTGCTGCGGAAGAAGAACGCGGTCACGCGCTCGCGCTGCTCCACGCCGAGCCCTTGCGCGGTCTGCTCGACGCGCAGATCGCAGTCGTCGCGCAGTCGCTCGGCGCGCGCGCGCGCGAGCTCGCGCGGCACCACGACGTCGCAGATGCGCCCGTGCAGCGTCGTGCCGAGCCGCTGCGCGATCGAGTCCGCGGTGCTGCGATGCCCGAGATCGGTCGCTCGGTACTCGCCGTAGAGCGCCGCCGCGAAGAACGACGTCGCGATGATCAGCGAGCCGACGCGGGTGCGCGCGTAGCGCCCCGAGATGCGCGCGGTGCGCGGATCGACGCCCGCGAGGATCAGCGCGACGAACCCGCCGATCTGCACGCCGCTGAGCACACGGAACGTGAGGTACGGCGTCCCGATCTCGATGTCCGGGTCGTAGAGCGTGCCCGGGAAATACCCGAAGAAATGGCCGTATCCGTAGATCGCCGGGCTCGTGTAGAGCAGGCTCGCCGAGCCCAGCCCCGCGAGGATCGGCACCAGCACCGCGATCGTCGTCGCGAGCCTCGGCCGCTGGAAGAGCGTGCCGATCGCGACCCCGACGAACGCCGCGAGCAGCACGCCGATCCCCGGCCCCAGCGCGACGAACGCGAGCCCTTCCCACGGCGCGCACCACGGCACGCGCAGCCCGTTGATCGCGAGGATCGCGGTCGGTAGCGCGACGCACCCGCCCGCGAGCCACGTCGCCCGCTCGAGCAGCTCACCGGTGCGATGCAGCCCGCTCGTGCGCGCCTCGATCGCGAGCCGCGCCCCCGCCGCCGCGACGAACGGCGGAAGGATGAGCCCGAGCACGAGCGCGCTCTCCGGACCGGGCACCCCGGTCAGCGGAGAGAGCATCACGAACAGCATCGCGAGCGCGACGCTCACGACGAGCGCCATCCGCGCCGTCTTGCGCCCCAGGACCGGGCCCTGGAATCGCGCGATCGGGCGCGGGCTCGGCGATGCCAGCTCTTGCTCGCTCACCGTCGCGCTTCGTCAGCTCGCGGTCGCGACTTCCTGCGGGCCCGACGACGCCGGCGGCGAAGGCGGTCGCGGCGATCCGTCGCTCGGCAGCTCGAGCACCAACGCGAGCACCTCGTCGACCTTCGACACGAGGTGGATCACGAGGTCCTTCCGGATCGTCTCGGGCACCTCGTCGAGGTCCGCCTCGTTGCGCTTCGGAATCAGCACGTGCTTCAGCCCGGCGCGGTGCGCCGCGAGGCACTTCTCCTTGATCCCGCTGACCGGCAGGACGTGCCCGCGCAGCGTGATCTCGCCCGTCATGCCCACGTCGGGCCGCACCTTGAGCTGCGTCAGCATCGACGCGATCGCGACGAAGATCGCGATGCCGCCGCTCGGCCCGTCCTTCGGGATCCCGCCGCCCGGCAAGTGCAGGTGCACGTCGATCTTCGACAGGAAGTCGGGCGCCAGACCGAGCGACTCGGCGCGCGCGCGGATGTACGTGAACGCCGCGGCGACGGACTCCTGCATCACGTCGCCGACCTTGCCGGTCACGCGGATGCCGCCGGTGCCCTGCATCTGCGACGCCTCGACGATCATCAGCTCGCCGCCCGCCGGGGTCCACGCGAGCCCGGTCGCGACGCCCGCGTGCCCGAGCTTCTCCGCGATCTGCTTGTCGTAGCGAGGCGGCCCGAGGACCTTCTCGACGTACGCGCCGTCCGCGAGCTGCGCCACGTCCTCGCCCTCCGCGAGCCGCACCGCGACGTGGCGGCACACCGACGCGATCGTCTGCTCGAGACGACGCACGCCCGCTTCGCGCGTGTACTCGTCGACGAGCCGATCGATCGCCTCGTCGCTGAAGTCGAGGCGCTCGGGCGAGAGGCCGTGCTCCTCGAGCTGCTTCGGGATGAGGAAGTTCTTCGCGATCGCCTGCTTCTCGTCGCGCGTGTATCCCGCGAGCTCGATGAGCTCCATGCGGTCGAGCAGCGGCCGCGGGATCGTGTCCTTGCGGTTCGCGGTCGCGATGAAGAGCACCGGCGAGAGGTCGACCGGCACCTCGAGGTAGTGATCGGTGAACGTGTTGTTCTGCTCGGGGTCGAGCACCTCGAGCAGCGCGCTCGCGGGGTCACCGCGCCCATCGCTGCCGAGCTTGTCGATCTCGTCGAGCAGCATCACCGGGTTGCGCGCGCCCGCGTTCTTCAGGCCCGCGACGAAGCGCCCGGGGTACGCGCCGACGTACGTGCGGCGATGCCCGCGGATCTCCGCCTCGTCCTGCACGCCGCCGAGCGCGACGCGCACGAAGTTGCGCCCGGTCGCGCGCGCGATCGACTTCGCGAGCGACGTCTTGCCCACGCCGGGCGGCCCGACGAAGCAGAGGATCGGCCCGCGGATGTCGCTCTTGAGGCGCCGCACCGCGATGTACTCGACGATGCGTCGCTTGATGCGATCGAGCCCGTGGTGGTCCTCGTCGAGCACGCGCCGCGCTTCCGCGACGTCGAGGCGATCCGCGGTGGTCTTGCTCCACGGCAGATCGGCGAGCCACTCCACGTAGTTGCGGCAGACCTGGTACTCCGCGCCGTTCGGCGACATCGAGCGCATGCGCGAGAGCTGCTTGCGCGCCGCCTTCTCCGCGTCGTTCGGCATGTGCGCGCGCGCGATGCGCTCGCGGAGCGTCTCGATCTCGTCGTCGTCCTCGGCCTCGCCGAGCTCGCGGCGGATCGTCTTCATCTGCTGGCGGAGGAGGAACTCGCGCTGCGAGCGCGACATCTCCTCCTGCACCATCGTCGAGATCTCCTTCTTGACGCGGTAGACCTGCGACTGCCGCGAGACGAGCTCCGCGACCTTCCGAAGGCGCTCGCGCACGTCGAGGATCTGCAGGATCTGCTGCTTCTGCTGGGTCGAGACCGGCAGGTTCGTCGCGACGAGATCGGCGAGCGCGCCCGCATCGCTCACGTTGTCGAGCTGGAGCGCGTGCTCGCGCGACTGGTGCGGAAGGAGCTCGCCGAGCTTGCGCGCCGACTCCCTCAGCGCGGCGCCGAGCGCGTCGATCTCGGTGTCGCGGATCGGCGCCTCGTGGATGCGCTGCACCCGCGCACGCATGTACGGGACGCGTCCCTGGGGCTCGAGGATGCGCATGCGCGCGATGCCCTGGAGCACCACCGAGTAGTTGCCCGAGCTGAGCCGGATGACCTTCAGCACGCGCGCGACGGTGCCGAGCTCGTAGACCTGCTCGAACTCGGGATCTTCGACGTCCGCGACGAGCTGGGCGACCACGCCGATCGTCGGCCGGTCACGCCCGAAGCTCTCCTCGATCAGCTTCACCGAGCGGGCACGCCCCACGTTCACCGGGACGACCGAGGCCGGGAACAGCACCGAGTTGCGCAGCGGCAGGATGGGAAGGATCTCGGGGCCTTCCGGGGGCGGGATCGTCGCGCTCATAGGGTCCTCACTACCTGCACGTCGCCGCTGGGGATTGCAAGCCCTGGGCAGGCCGCGCGCCGGGCGTTCCTGCCTGCGATCGCGGGGCGGAGCGCGCCGTCCGATCGGGTGTGGCGGGCCTCGATGTTCCCGACCGGGGGGTCGGCCGGTTCCGTCTTGGCAGGCGGGAGGGGCTCTGTTAGAAACTGGACCGCCTCGGGGGGCTGTCGGACATTCGCTTACATCTGCTTGCTTCGATGAACGGAAGACCTGGACGCTCCTGGAGGTGACGATGACCGCGACCCGCAG
Source organism: Sandaracinus amylolyticus (assembly GCF_000737325.1). Classification (NCBI taxonomy): domain Bacteria; kingdom Pseudomonadati; phylum Myxococcota; order Polyangiales; family Sandaracinaceae; genus Sandaracinus; species Sandaracinus amylolyticus. The sequence continues at coordinate 612,111 of NZ_CP011125.1, read as the reverse complement.
CACGAAGATCTTGCCGATTGCGCTGGCGCTCGCTGCCGCTCCGATGCTCGGTGGCTGCAACGGCGCGCTGATCGGCAACCTCGTGGTGCTCGCCGTCACCGTCGGGATCTTCTTCGGGACCCTGGGCCTCGGTCGTGCCAGCAATGCCGCACGATCCGCCGCGTCGAGCACTGCGGATCGCTCGAGCACGCAGCAGCCGCGTTCCTGACCCGCTCCTGCTGCTAGGATTCCGCCCCGGGATGAGCATCCCGCCGCCGGCGCCGCCCTCCGACTTCCGTTGGCTCTCCGATCTGCGCCTCGCAGAGCTCGAGAGCATCCGGCTGATCCTCCGTGGTGCGTCGGTCATCGACTGGCAGCGCCTGGAGCTCGCGAGCGAAGCGCAAGTGCGCGAGTTCCTCGCGGTGCAGGAGTTCGATCTCGACGACCCTGCGAGCCGCGCGCGCACCGAGGCCGTGAAGAACGCGGCGATCGCGTACCTGCGGCGCAACTTCGACTTCCCGATCCCGAAGCCGGTCGCGCAGATGGACGCGGCCGAGCTGCTGCTGCTCGCGTCGGCGCGCGGTCATCGCCAGCTCTGCGCCTGCACGATCTTGAAGGTGATGCACATCATCCATCACCTCGAGGCGCGCGAGCTGCTCTACATGCTGCCGATCTCCGACCAGGACGTGTTCCACCTGGTCGAGCAGAAGGTCTATCGCGTGATCGGCGGCATGCTCGCGGCGGGGCTGCCGATCCTCGAGTTCATCGGTGGGCGCAAGAACCGCGACTCGCTCTACTCGAAGCTGCTCTCCAAGAAGGAGACGCACGCCGCGCAGATCTACGACAAGCTGCGCTTCCGCATCGTCACGCGATCGCCGGACGACATCTTCCCGGTGCTCTCGCACCTGACGCGGTACCTGTTCCCGTTCAACTACGTGGTGCCCGGGCAGACGACGAACACGATGTTCGATCTGCGGAAGTACTGCGCATCGAGCCCGCACCTCGCGGGGCTCGCGCGCGAGCTGCAGCCGCTCGTGGGCGAGCCCGACGACGACGGGCTGTTGGTGGACAATCAGTTCACGAGCTCGTCGTACCGGGTCGTGCACTTCGTCGTCGACATGCCGGTGCGGCTCCCGCAGGAGATCCTCGATCTCGCGCCGCCGGCGGCGTGGGCGCTCGGCCGCGTGGTGTTCGCGCAGGCGGAGTTCCAGGTCATCGACCGCGAGACCGAGCACGCGAACGAGATGGGCGATGCGTCGCACGACGCGTACAAGGACCGGCAGAAGGCGGCGGTCATGCGCCGGCTGAAGCTGGGGAACGTGCGCCCGATGGTCGCGCCGGTGCCGGCGGCTCTGCCGGTGAAGGCGCCCGAGAAGCGACCGGCCGCCACGAGGGAGCGCGGCTCGCGGCCGCCGAGCAGCGCCGCCCCGACGCCGAAGCGCAAGCGGAAGTAGCGCGGGGTGGTCTTCGCGCGGTGAGCGCGACCGTGGTTGCGCCTCGGACGTCCGTGAACGAGGCACTCGAACCCCCGACCGTGGTTGAGCCTCGGACGTCCCTGAACGAGGTCAAGAACCCGACCGTGGTTGAGCCTCAGACGTCCCTCAACGAGGCACTCGAACCCGACCGTGGTTCAGCCTCAGACGTCCGTGAACGAGGTCAAGAACCCGACCGTGGTTGAGCCTCAGACGTCCCTGAACGAGGCACTCGAAACCCAACCGTGGTTGAGCCCGAGTGCCCGCAAATGGGCACACCAACCCGACCGTGGTTGAGCCCCCACCCCGCGAAATCCCGCAAAAACGAACGAGGGACGGCCACCTCGCGGCGGCCATCCCTCGCTGCAGGCTCACCGTCCCCCGCTCAGACTCGCCTTTCGCGCTTCATGCAGCTGCAAACGAGCGCGACCGGTCGCTCACCGGCGAGTTTCTCGCGAGCTGCGTGCGCGCGGCTGGATCCAAAAGGTCCGTCCGCGCGATGTGAAGCAGGTCGGCGAAGCTCAAGCCGACCTTGTCGCGGTACCACGGTCGTCGGATCTGTGGAGCGCGTTCGGGCCGTCGCAGCGACAGTCGTGCCCACATCACGACGATCGAGTAGACGAAGCCAGCGAAGGGCGTCACACGCTCGACTGCTCGCCGCGACCATGCCGGCGACGCGCCGAATCCGAGGTGCTGCTTCAGGTCGCGGAAGCAGACCTCGATCTGCCATCGAGCGGTGTACCGCTCGACGATGTCGGCGGGAGTCCGAGTCGGATCGGTGCAGAAGTAGACGCGGTGCTTGAGCTTACCGGCGCTCAGGCGCACGACGACCACGCGCATCAGCTCGGGACCACGGCCCTGGTACCACTGCGCATCCATCTGCTTGAACGCGAGCGCTCGAGTGCGTCCGTAGAGCGCCGCGCGTGTGGACCGCCACCGCGACGGATCAGCCGCGAGCTGCGCAGGCGTCGGCATCCGCTCTCCGCGAACGCGCGGACGACCGGTGCAACCGCGACGCGCAATCGGGGCGGCGGTCAACACTGCGTTGTCTCGCAACGTGCCGTACACCACGACGTTCTTCGGCAGACCGCGAAGCACGGTCTCGCAGCAGTACGCGGCATCCGCAGAGACGTGCATGGTGAGTTCTGGCGCGACGCGCGCAGCGAGATCTATCAGCTCGCGCGCGAGAGAAGTGCGCTTCGCGTAGGGATCGTTGGTGCGCGTGCAGTCGCGCTCCTGGCGGTAGAGCCGGAAGAAGATCGGGACGGCCCAGCGCCGCTTCGAGAACGGAACTTCCACGATCGCGACGAGCACGACCCAGAGGTGACCGAACACGAAGTTCCGCACGCGTCGACTCGACCGCACCGGGTCGAGATACGTGCCGAGGCCGAACACCATCGGGCCCTTCTTCCGAACGACGGTGTCGTCGATCGCGAGCTGCAGCGATCTGCGCGTCGCGCACGTCCGCACGATCCACTTCAGCAGCTCGGTGCCGACCTCGTCGACGTCCCAAGCGGCTTCCGCGAACAAGCGATGGAACGCAGCGTGATGCGCCCTGCCCGCGAGACCGGCGCCGAGCAGAGCGCTGGTCACCGCGCCCGCTTGCTGGGTGAGCAGCCACCCGCGCATGAGCGCAACGAAGCGCTCGAACGTCGGACGCGTGAACGCTGGACGGACGACTTCCAGAACCTCGGCAAGTGTGCGAAGCCTGCTTTCGGCCACGTGGCCCTCCCTCGGTTGCTGCAACAACCAAGAACTCGGGCCACGTGGCTACTCGATCTCGCCGACGATTAAAAGCGCGAAAGGCGAGTCAGAGCTGGCGCACGATGCGCACCGTCTCGCCCGCGGGCACCTCGACCGTCACCTCGTGCATGCGCCCGTCGTTCGTGCGCAGCCCGATTCGGTGCGATCCCGCCGGCACCTCCATGCGTCGCACCGGCGTGTTCTGCCCGGTGTCGCGCCCGTCGATGAACACGCGCGCCCAGGGCAGGGTCTGGATCATCAGGTACCCGCGCTCGCGCGACGAGCTGCGGCGCTCGCTCGAGGACGAGCTCGAGCTCGACGAGCGCGACGTCTCCTCGCCCGAGCGCGAGCGCGGCGTGATCGACGACGCGGTCGCGACCGGTCGCGCGCTCGAGCTCGCCGTTTCGGTCCGTCCGCTGCTCGACGACGTCGTCGCCTGACGCGGCGTGGTCGTCGTCGCGGCCTCACGCGGCGTGGTCGTCGGTGCAGTCGCGACCGGCGTGGGCGGCGGCGCCACGACCGCGGGCGGCGGAGGCGTCGGTGCGGCCGGCGGAGGAGGCGTCGGCGCGACCGCGACCTCGGTCGGCGGGGGCGTCGGCGCGACGGGCGGAGGCGTCGGCGCGGCGACCGGCGGCGGCACCACCGCGGGCGCGACCGGCGGCGGCGCCACGGCCGCGATCGCCGGCGCGCCACCCGGCATCAGCGGGATGAGCAGCATCGCCGTCGTCCCGTCGCTCACCGGCACCGTCTGCGTCGCCGGCTGGAACCCGTCGGCGCGCACCTCGATCAGGTGGTCGCCCGACGGGACGTGATCGAGCCGCAGCGGCGCGCGACCGCGCGGCGTGCCATCGACGAGCACCGTCGCGCCGGCGTCCGCCGGGTTCGTCCGGATCTCGATGGTCCCTCCCGCGGGCCCGGTGCCGAACACCAGGAACGCCGCGAGCGACGCCGCGAGCGCCACGAACACGAACGCCCCGAGCCCCACGAACAAGGCGACGCGGCTCCGCTTCGGTGCGATCACCGGGGATCGCAGCTCGAGCGTCTCCTGCGCGGCCGAGCGCGGGCGCATCCCCGGGTCGAGCGCCTCCGCCCCCGGCTGCGCGAACGCCGGCGGGGGTGCGCCGAACGCCGGCGGCGCCGCGAAGCCAGGCGTCGGCCCGGTCTGCGGCATCGGCATCGGCTGCGCCTGCGCCATCGGCATCGGCTGCCCCATCGGCATGGGCTGCCCCATCGGCATAGGATGCCCCGTCGGCATCGGCTGCCCCATCGGCATCGGCGGCGCGCCCATCGCCATCGGCGGCGGCGCGCCGTACGGCGACGCGTGCACCACCGTGGCCGGCTGACCGCCCTGCGCCATCGGCGGCGCGCCGTAGTCCATCAGAGGCGCGGTCGTCGGCCGCTCCTCCGGAGGCAGGCTCGGCGCGCGCTGCATCGGCGCCGGCATCGCCGGCGCGGGCATCGGCATCCCTGCCGGCTGGTGCACGTGGACCGAGGGCGACACCACGACGCCCGCCGGCGCGCCCATCTGCGGCGCCGGCTTCGGCGCCTCCTCGAGCTCGTCGGCGCTGAAGAAGATCTGCGTCGGCGCGCCCTGCAGCTCCTCGCCGCCGCCGTCGGTCATCTCGTCGAACGGCGACGACGAGATCATCGTCGACTCCGACTGCAGCTCGCCCGGATCGTCGTCCTCGTCGACGTCGTTCATCGGCGGCGGCACGACGGGCGCGCCCACCGCGACCGGCGGCGGCAGCGGCCGCGCAGGCGGCGGCGGCGCAGGCGGACGACGCACCGCCGGGTTGTCCGGCGACGTGCTCGCCATCGCATCCTTCGCCGCGCCCGGCGCGCTCGCGCGGTTCGGCGGCGGCGGCGGCACGCTCGCGGGCTTCGCGATCTTCGCGAACCCGTCGAGGCGCCCCTTCTCCTTCGTCATCTCGGGCGCGAACGCCGTGCGCATCCACGCCGCGAGCTTGCTCGTGCCGAACGGCGGCTTCTCGCGCGCCACGAACATCTGCAGCGCCTCGTGCATCTCGCCCGCGCTCTGCCAGCGCTCCTCGGGCTCGCGCGCGAGCGCCTTCAGCAGGATCTGCTCGAGCTCCGCGGGCATGTCCGGCACCGTCTGAGACGGCGGGATCACGTCCGCGTTGCGCACCTTCTCGAGCGTCGAGAAGTCGCTCTCGCCCACGAAGAGGCGCTCGCCCGTGAGCATCTCGTGAAGGCACGTGCCGACCGCGAACACGTCGCTGCGGTGGTCGACCCCCGAGCCCTTCACCTGCTCCGGGCTCATGTAGCCGAACTTGCCCTTCAGCACGCCGGCCTGCGTCTTCGTGTTGCGCGCGGCCGCCTTCGCGATGCCGAAGTCGATCATCTTCACCTGGCCCTCGTACGAGACCAGGCAGTTCTGCGGCGACACGTCGCGATGGATGATGTTGAGCGGCCGCCCGTGGCGGTCCCTCTTGCGATGCGCGAAGTCGAGGCCTTCGCACATCTTGCTCGCGATCCACGCCGCCATCACCGGCGGCATGTGCCTCCGCATGCGGCGGAAGCGGTTCATGATCTGGAGCAGATCCTTGCCCCAGACGTACTCCATCGCGATGTAGTGCGACTCGCCGATCTTCCCGAGCTCGTAGATCGGGACGATGTTCGCGTGCGTCAGGTGCCCCGCGATCTTCGCCTCGTCGATGAACATCTGGATGAAGTCCTCATCCTCCGCCATCGTCGGGAGAATCCGCTTGATCGCGATGATCTTCTCGAAGCCCTCGATGCCGAACGACTTCGCCGTGTAGACCTCGGCCATGCCGCCGACGGCGATCCGATCGAGCAAGAGGTACTTGCCGAAGGGAATCACGCGATCGCCGGAGCGACCGCCTGGGGCACTGGGTCGCTGTAGGCTGCTACCCCCACTGCCACCCCCGTTGGGGCCTACGTTCCCCATGCGCGAGAACCTCCAGCTGACTGATGGTGCCGGCTTCGGACCCCACGATCAACGAGGTCCATTGGTGATCACGAAAGATTGGTGCGACGTCGTGCGCGACGTCCCACCGGATTGGGGCCGCGAGCCCCGGGCTTGAGCACCTCGTCGCCCGGCCGCGTCGCGCTTGCGCAACGCACCCGCGGGTCACGAGATGGTCGCGGAGCATCGGCGCGTTCGACGCACACGTCAAGCGGGGGGTGCTCTTCCCAAGCGAGCCCACGCACGCCAGCATCCGAGGGGCCTCATGGCGCGCAGTGCGTGGTTCGAGATCGCCGAGGAGGGATGGGCGCGGCTGAGCGCGGCGCGCCCGCTGGGGCGTCTCTTGCTCGAGGCGGTGCAGAACGCGTTCGACGCGGACGCCGCGAACGTCGCGATCGAGATCGAGCCCGACCGCGTGGTGATCGAGGACGACGCGCGCGCGGGGATCGCCGACGAGCGCCTCGTCTACACGCTGTTCCTCTCCGACAAACCGCGGGACCCGACCCGTCGCGGGCGCATGGGGCGCGGCCTCAAGGAGCTGCTCGCCGCGGCGGAGCGCGCGCACGTCGAGACGATCGGCACGACGATCGTCTTCGACGGCGAGGGACGTCGCACCGAGACCAACACGCGAGAGAGCGGCACGCGGCTCGAGCTCTTCCGCGCGATCGGCGACGACGAGCGCGAGGCGGCGCTCGATCTGCTGCGCCTCGCGATCCCGCCGCGCGGCACGAGCCTGCGCGTCGCGGGCCGTCTGGTGCGGAGGCCGCGCAGCGTGCTCGCGCTCGCGGACTGCGAGCTCGAGACGGTCGTGATCGACGATGGCGTGGAGCGCGCCGCGATGCGTCCCACGCGGGTCGCGATCTACGCGCCGAGGCGCGGAGAGCGGCCGAGCCTGTTCGAGATGGGCGTCCCGGTGCAGCCGTGGAACGTGCCGTGGCACGTCGACGTCGCGCAGCGCGTGCCGCTCGGAGAAGGACGCGACGCGGCCCCCGAGCGCTTCGTGCTCGCGCTCAAGGCGACGCTGCTCGAGGCGATGGTGCACAGCTACCTCGATCGCCGCGATCTGCGCGCCGACTGGGTGCAGGACGTGATCGCGCGGTGGCCCGTGAAGTCGGGCTTGCTCGACGCGTACGTGAGCAAGGTGTTCCCGCGCGGCAGCGTGCTCGGCGGCACCTCGCGCGCGAACGATCGCGCGAAGCAGCTCGGCGCGCACATCGTCGATGCGCGCACGATCTCCCACGGGGCGTGGCTCGCGCTCGCGCGCGTGCTCGAGACGAGCGACGACTACGTGCGGCGTCGATCGAGCGAGTTCGGCGGCGACGAGGTCGAGCCCGACGAGACCCAGCGGCGCTTCGCGGAGGCGGTGCGCTGGCTCGCGCGACGCGTCGCGGGGAGCGTGGTGCGGGTGCGCTTCTTCGCGCGGGATCCGAGCGACGCGGGTTTGCTCGAGGACGCGGTGACCGACGTCGACGCGCGCGCGATCTCGTTCAACGTGAAGGGCCCGCTGCGCTTCGACGACGTGCTCGATCCCGGCACGATCGGCGTGGTGCTCCACGAGCTCGCGCACCTCGCGTCGGTCGAGCACGACCATCGCTTCATCGATCGATTGCAGCTGCTCGCAGGCATGCTCGCGAAGCTCCTCGCGGACGGCGGGCCCGCCCTCGCGACGGCGCTCAGGCGCGGCGACCCCGAGCGCTGACGCGTCGAGGACGCGGATCAGCGCACGCGCGTGATCGCGCCGGTCTCGCGATCGATGTGCACGCGTGACGGGCGACGAGACGTGCCCGGCACGCTCCCGGTGAAGCCGTCCTTCACCTCGCGCATGCGCACGACCTTCGGCTCCGCTGGCCAACAACGCGACAGATCGCGGAACGCTTGGAGCGCCTGCTCCGCGTCGAACGTGCGCGGTGCGCCGTACGACGCGAGCCGCTCGAGGTACGCGGCGACCTCGAGCGCGTCGGTCTCGCGCGCGATCTTCGCCCAGCGCGCGTAGCGCGGCGCGAACGTCGCGAGCGTCTCGCCGCCCGCGTACCGCGGCGCGGCCACGACCGCATGCGCCGCATCACGCGCCGCGTGCGCGACGATCCCGCGCGCGAGATCGCGCCGCGCCGCACCCGGCTCGGCGGCACCGCGCAGCAGCGGCTCCATGTAGTCGGGCTCGAAGAGGAGCAGGTCGTCGTCCTGGCCCAAGAGCGACCAGCGGTTCGTGCGCACCCAGCGCGGCACGAGCCGCGGAGGAAAACGCGCCATGCCGTGCTGCGTCGTGCCGGGGTGATAGCGCAGCGCGCCGCGCACCAGCTTCGCCCGGGCCAGCGCATCCCAGACGAGGTCCATCTCGCGATCGATGTCGCGGGGATCGGCGTTCTCGGTCCCGGTGAGGCGCAGCCATCGCGCGCCACGCAGCTCACCGCGGAGGTGCGCCACGACGAGCGCGACTGCGACGAGGTGTCGACGCTCGGCGAGCGGTCCGTGGAGACGCTCGAGGAGCGTCGCGATCCCCGCCGATCCGCCGGGCAGCGCGCCCTCGAGCCAGCGACACAGCGTCCGCACGTCTCGCCGCGGGGTGTGCTGTGCCGCGAAGGGCTCGGTCGGGAGCGAGATGTCCAGCGTCGGACGCGATCGCGTCATCGAGGCCAGCCTACGCGCGCGGCCCGCTACAATGCGCGCCGGGTGACGCTCGAGAGCGATGAATTCCCGACCACCGGAAGGTATGTTCGCCCCGTGAACGCGCCGGGCGCGCCCGAATGGCTCGGACCCTATCGCCTCGTCGAGCGATTGGGGCAGGGCGGCATGGCCGTCGTGTACCGCGCCGAGCGGACGGGCGACGCCGGCTTCAAGAAGAAGGTCGCGATCAAGCGGATGCTGCCGCAGTACCGGCGCGATCCGTCGCTGCTCGAGCGCTTCGCCGCGGAGGCGCGCACCAACGCGCGGCTCGATCATCCGAACCTCGTGCAGGTGCTCGACTTCGGGATCGATCCCGAGCCGTATCTCGTCCTCGAGTTCGTCGAGGGTGTGACCCTCGGCGCGGTGATGCAGCGCCTCGCGGAGCGCAACGAGATGCTCGACATCGCCGCGGTCGCGTACATCGGCGCGGAGGCCGCGAGCGGGCTCGATCACGCGCACCGCAAGAAGGGCGACGACGGCACGCCGCTCGGCATCGTGCATCGCGACGTGAGCCCGCAGAACGTGCTGCTCAGCAACGAAGGCACGGTGAAGGTCAGCGACTTCGGGCTCGTGAAGGCCGCCGACAACGTGCTCAAGACGCAGAGCGGCGTGACGATCGGCAAGATGAGCTACATGGCGCCCGAGCAGGCGCAGGGGATCGACGTCGACGCGCGCGCCGACGTGTTCGCGCTGGGCGTGACGATCTGGGAGATGCTCACGATCCGATCGCTGATCCCGCCCGACGATCCGCAGGTCGCGGCGAACCTGCTGCGCAGCGGCGACTTCCCGCCGCCCTCGCGGTTCAACCCCGAGGTCCCGCCGCGGCTCGAGAAGATCGTGATGCAGTGCCTCGCGATCGACCCCGCGGCGCGCACTCCGTCGGCGCAGCAGCTCGCGCAGGATCTCCGCGAGCTCTTGCACGAGCGCGCAGCGGGCTACGGACGACAGCAGCTCGCGCGCTTCCTCCAGTGGCTCTTCCCGGAGCAGGGCTGGGAGCTCCCCGAGCCCGAGCGCCCGCCCGCGCAGCCCTCCGCCGACGAGCGCGCGAGCTTCGTGCCGCCGACGCCGGTCGCGCTCGCGGTCGCGCGCGCCGAGGCCGATGCCGCGGCGATGCCCATCGAGGTCGCGCCTCCGATCTCGCCCGCGGCGCCAGCCCCGAGCGGATCGCTGCCGATCGTCGGCGGGAGCTCCGCGTCGCATGCGCGCGTGAAGGCGCCGCTCTCGGCGCTCGCGTTGTCCGCGATGGTCGGCGCGTCGGCGGTGATCGTGCTGCTCGCGATCGCCGGCGTCGCGTGGCTCGTGGTGCGCCACGCGAGCCAGTCGATGCCGCCCGAGCCCGCGAGCACTGCGCCTCCGCTGCAGCCGCTCGGCGCAGGCGTGACCATCGAGTCGCCCACCGCCGGTGTGCGTCTCTTCCTCGGACCGCGCGAGCTCGGCGCCCCGCCGCTGCGGCTCACCCCCGAGCAGCTGACCGGCGAGCCGCTCGTCGCGCTCGCGCCGCGTCATCAGCCGCTGGTGATCCGCGCGGAGCGATTGGTCGAGCTCACGCGCACGGTCGGTCGTGTCCACACGGTCGACCTCGAGCCCTCGCAGCGTCCCGACTGGATGGTCTACGTGCGCTACGACGGACAGGGCACCGCGCATCTGCCCGAGGGCGACGAGCTCGGCCCGGTGCCCGGCGTGGTGCGAGTGCGGACGCGGCGTGATCTCCCCACGCCGGACGCGATCGTGATCTTCGACGAGAGCGGCGATCACGCGACATCGGTCTCGCTCGAAGGGTGCGAGGCCGACAAGGTCTGCGTGCTCTACCCGCCCTCGGGCTCCTGATCGCGGCGAGGCTTCGCGGGCGGCGGCGGGACGTCAGGCGTGATGCCCGCGCGCGCGGCACGACGCGCAGCGCGGATGCGGCCGAAGAAGTCGGTGAGGAGCGCGCCGCACTCGCCGCCGAGCACCTGCGGCACGAGCACGAACCGGTGGTTGAGCCGGGGATCGCTGCCGATCGTGTAGAGCGTCGTGGTCGCGCCCGCCTTCGGATCGTCGGCGCCGTAGACCACGCGCGCGACGCGCGCGTTCACGAGCGCGCCGGCGCACATCGGGCACGGCTCGAGCGTCACGTACGCGATCGCGTGCTCGAGGCGCCAGCTCCCGATCGTCGATGCCGCCTGGCGCAGCGCGATCATCTCGGCGTGCGCGGTCGGGTCCTGCATCGTCTCGCGCAGGTTGTGCCCGCGCCCGACGATCGCGCCTTCGAGCACGATCACGCAGCCGACCGGGACCTCGCCCTTCGCCTCGGCGAGACGCGCCTCGGCGATCGCCTCGCGCATGAACGAGGCGTCGACGTCGGAGCACGGAAGCGCGTCGCCGGAGTCGGTCATCCGCAGCGGGGATAGCGCAGTCGGCGGAGACGATCAGGCGCGGAACGGAAGAACGGAGAGGGCGGGATTCGAACCCGCGGTACTGTCTCCAGTACACACGATTTCCAATCGTGCACCTTCGACCACTCGGTCACCTCTCCCGGGATCGCATGCAAAGAACCTCGAGCTCTCGAGGCCGTCGCGCGACCACACGTGGAGACCGCGCGCCAGCTCCGGCGTCCGGCGCAGAAACATCGCGCGCCGGATCCATAGAGCGCCAGATACGCAAAGCGCGGCCCCTCATCTCTCGACAGAGGGCCGCGCCCGGAGCTCGCTCCCGCGCAGACTCACGTGCAGCGCGGCGTCACAGCGGAGAGCGTGGGATTCGAACCCACGGTACCCTCACGGGCACACCTGATTTCGAATCAGGCGCCTTCGACCACTCGGCCAGCTCTCCGCCGGCGGTTGTAGCGCGAGGTCGAATGCTGTCAACGAATTCGTCGTCGTCGCATCCACATCGCGATCACGAGCGCGATTGCCGGGGCGATCGGCGAGCCTGCGGGCGAGGTGATCGCGCACCCCGCGCACCCGCCCCCGCGCGGCGGGAGCGTCTGCGGATGCTGCTCCGTGGACGCGGTCTCTTCGTCCTCGATGTCGACCGGGATCACGCCGGACCCGAGTGAGAGACGCTCGTCGTCGGCATCCTCCATCGCGCGGGTGCCGCCACAGAGGGACGCGGTCCACTCGCCATCGGCTCGCTCGGCGAGCACGAGGTACGAGCGCCCGACCTCGAAGTGGACACCACACGCCGCGGACTGCGACGCGGTGCGGACCTCGACGTGCTCCGCGTTCGCCTCGCGCCAGGTCTGCACCACGTCGAGCCGCACGCGCACGTGCATCTCTCCTGCGGGCTCGATCGAGGCCACACGTCCTTCGAAGATCGCGTCGGCTTCGGCGGCGAGCTGCTCGAAGGGCGTCTCCACGCACGAGCACGCATGCGCGCGTGGCACCCCGAGCAGCGCGCACGCGGAGGCGATCAGTGCCGCGATCGAGAGTCGAATCATCGCGGCGCAGCATAGCGCGCACGTCGTTTGACACGACCACACCGCGCGGCTAATAACGCGATTCCCGCGAACGCGGGAGCGGCGGAGACCCGCCGCCGGAGAGGTGGCCGAGTGGCCTAAGGCACTCGCTTGCTAAGCGAGAGTACTCCAAAAGGGTACCGCGGGTTCGAATCCCGCCCTCTCCGTCCGAAGAGCGCGAGCTCGAAAAGAAAATCGAAGAGCGAGTTTGACAAACCTGTCCATCTCGCTAGAGTTCGCGCCCCTTCAGGAGCCATAGCTCAGCTGGATAGAGCACCGGTCTACGGAACCGGGGGTCGGAGGTTCGAATCCTCCTGGCTCCGTTCGGGGCTGAGCGAGTCATCGCTCAGCCCCGAACTGTTTTTGGCTCCGAAACGCTGCACACGTCGCGCGAGCGACGCAGCGCGGAGCGAAGCGATGCCTCGCGGATGAGCGACCGCGATGCTCGCGGATGCGCGCGGCGCGAGCGAAGCGATGCGCTCCGCGCGAGCGAAGCGATGCGCTCCGCGCGAGCGAAGCGATGCGCTCTCCGCGCGAGCGAAGCGATGCGCTCTCCGCGCGAGCGAAACGATGCGCTCTCCGCGCGAGCGAAGCGATGCGCTCTCCGCGCGAGCGAAGCGATGCGCTCTCCGCGCGAGCGAAGCGATGCGCTCTCCGCGCGAGCGAAGCGATGCGCTCCGCGCGAGCCGAGCATCGGCCAGGCCGCCGTCCCGAGATCGCGCGTGGGGCTGGGGCCCCACGCGCTCGAGGGGCACGACCTCACCCGCCGAGATCCGCCCAGCGCGGCACCCCACCGCCAACCCGCCACGACCGGCGCAGCGTCGGGGGCCCCCTCCTCAAAAAAACAGAGGGCCCCGCCACACGCTGGTCACCGCGACTGTTGCTCCCTTCCGGGCCTGGCAGGGTTGACGGGCCAGCGTTGGCGAGGCCATGAGCCGAACGAATTCGGAGCGCCCTTCGTAGTACGGGGCGCGCGCCGGGGCAAGAGCGATCACGCGCCGGCGGCGCTCGCCTCGCGCTCGAGCGTCGCCTCGTCGGGCAGCGGGCGCGCCTTCGCGAGCACAGCGTCGAGCCCGCCGACCTCGTTCACCCACGACGACAGGCGCTTCATACCCTCGTCCACCGAGATCGTCGCGCGGAAGTCGAGCTCCGCGATCGCCTTCTGCACGTCGAACAGCGTGCTGCGCGCGCGGCGGAGGATCTCCTCGGGCAGCGTCGCGCCGCCGCGTCCCGCGCGCAGCACCGCGAGCGGGTACACGAGCGCGAACGGCGGCCCCGGGCGCGGCGCCGGCAGCGTGAGCGTGCGCGAGAGCTGCTGGAGGAACTCGCGGAGCTCCAGGAATTCCGGGTCGCCGACGTAGTACGCCTGGCCCGGCGCTCCGGGCGCGCGCGCTGCGGCGATCACCGCGTCGGCGAGCGTGTCGACGTACGTCGTCGCGACCAGGTTGCGGCCGTCACCGAACATGCGGATCCCACCGCTTCGTGCTTCGCGCACCAGCTCGGGCAGCGTCGAGAGATCACCCGGGCCCCACACCCAGCCGGGACGCAACGCGGTCACCGCGAGCTCGGCGTCGCTCGTGCTCAGCGCGATCTCCTCCGCGAGACGGAGCGCGCGCGCGCGCTCGCCGATCGGCAGCTGCGCGAGATCGCGCTTCTCGTCCCAGTGCACGCGATCGACGTTCGCGAGCGTCACGTCGGCGCTCGAGATGGTGACCACTCGCTCGAGACCGGCGTGTCGCGCCGCCGACAGCACGTTCTCGGTGCCCGCCACCAGCGTCCATCGCAGCGCACGCGCCGAGGCCCGCGGCGAAGGGATGCCCGCCGCGTGCACCAGCACGTCCGCGCCGCGCGCCGCCCGCGCGATCGCGTTGGGATCGAGGAGCGAGCCCGTCGCGACGTTCGCGCCGCGCTGCGCGAGCGACGCCGCCGCCGATGGATCGCGCGCGAGGACGGTCAGCTCGTCACCGCGATCGAGGAGCCGGCGCGCGATCGCGCCGCCGATGAACCCGGTGGCCCCGGTGAGGACGACCTTCACCGCGCCGTCGTAGCAGGCCGAGGTCGGCGCGGACAAGACGCCCGGGCGCTATGCTCCGGAGCGATGCGTCGCTTCGCGCGCGTGCTCGCGCTGCTGCTCGCGCTCGGATGCGACGGCTCGCCACCCTGCGTCGACGAGGACCTCGACGGCCTCGGCACGCACTGCGAGGCCGGGCCCGACTGCGACGACGGCAACGCCGCGCGCGGAGAGGACTGCGACGCGGTCCCCGCGCCCGATTGCACGGTCGATCCCACCGCGACCGGCTGTCCGTGCCTGATCGGGAGCGTCACCGACTGCTTCCCCGGTCCGAGCGAGCTCGCCGGCGTCGGCGAGTGTCGCACCGGGCGCACGCGCTGCGTCGCGCAGCACTGGGGGCTCTGCGACGGCTCGCAGGGGCCGTCGCGCGAGCGCTGCGACACGCTCGACCAGGACTGCGACGGGCTCGCCGACGAAGGCGTGCGCAGCCCGTGCGGTGGGTGCACTGCGTCGTGCACCGGCGAGCTCTGGGGCGAGCCGTTCGACGAAGCGGGCGGAGGTCTCGTCGTCACGGGCCTCGGCGAGCTCACGCTCGCGCGCGAAGAGCGATCGAGCGCGACCGTGTGGGCCGTGAACAGCGCGGAGGCGACCGTCTCGCGCATCGATGCGATCGAAGCGCGCGAGACCGCGCGGTACGCGACCGGTGAGCGCGATGCGGTCGCGCTCGAGCCGAGCCGCGTCTCGGTCGACTGGAACGGCGACGCGTGGGTGGCGAACCGCGCGTTCGACGGCGTGCCGAGCGTCGTGCGCGTCGCGGGGGATCGCGCGCGCTGCGTGGACCGCGACGCGAGCGGGACGATCGAGACCTCCGCGTCGCCCGAGGACGTGCGCGCGTGGGGCAGCGACGAGTGCGTGCTCGCGAGCACGATCATCGGCGGAGCGCGCGAGGTCGCGCGTGCGATCGCGATCGACGGAGATCGCGGGCTCGACGGCGTGTCGGGCGGTGACGCGTGGATCGGGCTGCACGACGGACAAGCGTTCGTCGAGGTGGACGGGCTGCGCGGCGACGTGATCCAGCGGGTCGAGACGCCGGGGTTCTCGCCCTACTCCGCGGCGTTCGATCCGTGGGGTCGGCTCTGGGCGATCTCGCGCGACGGCTGGCTCGCGCGGATCGATCCGAGCGCCGATCCGCCGAGCCTCGAGATCGTCGAGGTGCCGCTCGCGTGCTGGCTGCTCTACGGGATGGCGATCGATGGCGAGGGTCGCATCGCGATGACGGGCTTCTCGTGCGACTCGGTGACGATCCACGACCCGCGCACGTCGCGTTGGTCGACGATCCGCACCGAGCCGTCGCCGCGCGGCGCGGGGTTCGACGGCGCGGATCTGTGGGTCGCGCACACCGGAGGGCGCGTGTCGCGGCTCTCGCTCGATCCGCTTCGCGTGGTCGCGACGCGCTCGCTCGCGCTCGACGACGTCGCGCCGGTGGACTCGATCGGGATCGGCGCAGACGGGCTGGGGCACGTGTGGGCGATCAGCGGAGCAGGTGGCGGCGCGGGGCTCGGCGTGGCGACGCGCGTCGACGTGGAGGACGCGATCGCCGGCGCGCAGGTGCCGGTGGGCGCGTCGCCGCACACACAGGGCGACCTCGCGGGCCTGCAGCTCTTCGGGGCGCCCGTGCCGCGCGCCAGCGCGCAGCGCGTGTTCGACGGCTGCGGCGCGGACGTGACGACGAGCTGGGTGAACGTGCACGTCGCGGGCGATCCCGGCACCCACGGCACGATCGCGATCGAGGTGCGCCACGCGTCCGACGTCGCGTCGCTCGCGAGCGCGCCGTGGATTTCGCTCGGCACGATCCCCGATGACGCGGCGCCCTTCCCGCTCGCGCTGCCCGAGGGAGGCGTGATCGAGGTGCGCGTGACGCTCGCGGTGAGCGCGAGCCTCGGCGCGCCGAGGCTCACGCGCGTCGGCGTCGAGTGGACGTGCCCCGGGCCCGAGTGATCCGTCTCGCGCGCCGACTCGTACGTTCGGGCGGGGAATGCGATCGTTCGCGCCCGTCTGCGGTAGCATCGCGCGAGCCTTCGCGGCGCATGGAGGAGCTTTGGATCGACGACGACGCGGAACCCTGCTGGCGAGCGCGCTGATCGCTGCGGCGTGCGCGCTCGCGCCGACGACGCGAGCGTCGGCACAGCCACCGCAGGGCGGTGGGGGTGGCAGCGAGTCGATGTCGCAGGCGACGACGACCGAGGGCGACATGAACGACGAGCGCGCGCGCGGCGCGTTCCGGCTCGGTCGCCAGTACTACGAGCAGGGCCGGTTCGCGGACGCCGCGAGCGAGTTCGAGCGCGCGTACGGGCTCTCGGGGCGCGGTCAGCTGCTCTTCAATGCGTACCTCGCGTACCGCGACGCGCGCGACGACGAGAACGCGATCCGCACGCTGCGCGGATACCTCGCGCAGGTCGAGGAGATCCCCGATCGCGCGCTGCTCGAGGCGCGTCTCGCGGCGCTCGAGCGCGGGCTCGCGGAGCGTCGCGAGGCCGAGGCGCGCGCCCAGGCCGAGACCGACGAGGCGCGACGTCAGGCCGAAGAGGCGCGACGTCAGGCCGAAGAAGCGGGGCGCCCGCGCTATCGCGAGATCCCGGGCGAGACGTGGCCGTGGATCGTGATGAGCGGCGGTGGCGCGCTGATCGTCGCGGGGATCGTGACCGGCGCGGTCGCGCTCGGCGAGCGCAGCGCGCTCGACGAGGACTGTCCGCTGCAGCTCTGCCCGGCAGGCAGCGACGTCGAGGGACGACAGAGCACGATCGAGGCGCTCGCGATCACGACCGACGTGCTGCTCGTGACGGGCGCCGCGGCCGCGGTGACCGGGCTCGTGCTGGGCCTCGTGCTCGGGCCGCGCACCGAGGCGATCGAGACGCCGCCGGTGAGCGCGGCGTGCACCGGCGAGGGCTGCTTCGTCGCGGTGCGAGGGGATTTCTGACGATGATGCGTCTGCTCCGTTTCGTGACGATCGTGCTCGCGATGGCGAGCGTCGGTCCGGGGTGCACCGCGATCACCTCGGGTGACTTCGAGGAGCGCGCCGAGCCGCTGGTGTGCGGCAACGATCTCGGATCGTCGCGCGTCGACATGCGGCTCGATCTGACCGACATGAACGCGCACCTCGACAACCTCACGGTCGCGAACCTGGTGCGCATCGAGGGCAGCGGCGCGGCGCGCGTGCGGCGCACCGTCGCGCGCGCGGTGCTCGATCCGCTCGGCGAGGCGAACCTCCAGATCCCGCTGCCGTGCACCGTCCTCGACGGCAACCACGAGGTCGATCTCGTCGCGGACCTCAACGGCAACCGCATGTACGACCCGTGTCCGCGCGCGCCCGAGGGCTGCGAGGACCACCAGTGGCGCCTGATGCTCCAGGCCGACGGAACGGTCTCGTACCAGCACGACGTCGACTTCGTCGATCTCGCGCAAGGCGCGCCGCTGCCGCGCGGTGCGCTGCCGGTGCGCGCCGCGTTCGGCAACATGTCGCAGTTCGCCGGACGGCGGATGGAAGTGCACGTGCGGCGCCCGCTCGAAGAGGGCGGCTTCGAGACCGTGCTCGTCTACGTGCTCGGCGCGATCCCCGACACGAACGACATGCTGGTGCGCCGCGAGGAGAACCTCATCGAGCTGCGCGAGCGCTACGAGGTCGCGATCTGGATCGACACCAACGGCAACGGCACGTACGACCCGCCGAGCTCGATCGGCGCCGAGGGACGCGACTACGCGACGACGATCGACGCGGTGGGCGAGCCGCCCGGCGCGGTCGATCCCGGCGGCGTGCAGGTGCTCTTCGACGGTCAGTCGCCGCCGCCGCAGGAAGACATCGCGCTCGAGCCGTGAACGCCGGACGTCCGGACGCGCAGTCCGGACGTCCGACCTTCGGCGCTCACGAGCGCGCGCGCTCGAGCTCCGCGAGGATCGACGCAAAGCGCAGATCGAACGCCTCGGGATCGGCGTCGAGCACGCCCATCGCCGACGCGAGCTCGAGCCCGGTCGACACCCGCATCGCGTGCATCTGCGCGACCGCGACCCCGGCGCGACGACGCTCGCGATCGGGCTCGGTACGCAGATCCTTCGCCGCCATCTCGAGCATCCACAGCGCGGTGGTGAGCCACACCGAGAGCTCGGGCTGACGCTCCGCCACCCGCGCGAGCTCGTCCTTCAGCTCGACGTGCAGCGCGTGCGTCGCGCGCTCCACGTGAACGAGCGCTTCGCCTGCGACATCGCGCTTCGGCAGCGCGCGCACGCGCGCCGTCACGCGACCGCCTCTTCGAGCTCCGGCGAGCCCGCGCTCTTCGGCGCGCCCGCGAGCGCGGCGTGCACCGCGTTCGCGATCGTCGCGCGCAGCGCCGCGTCCTCGCACAGCGCGATGCGCGCCTTCTCGCGGCCCTGACCGAGGCTCTGCCCGCCGAACGAGAAGTACGCGCCGTTCTTCTCGACGAGGCCGTGCGTGACCGCGAGGTCGAGCAGGTCCGCGGTCGCGTCGATGCCCACGCCGTAGCGGATGTCGAACTCGGCGAGCTGGAACGGCGGCGCGAGCTTGTTCTTCACGACCTTCACCTTCGTGCGGTGGCCCGTGATCTCCTCGCCGACCTTGACCTGACCGATGCGCCGCACGTCGAGGCGCACGCTCGCGTAGTACTTGAGCGCGTTGCCGCCGGTGGTCGTCTCGGGCGAGCCGAAGGTCACGCCGATCTTCATGCGCAGCTGGTTGATGAACATGATCGTCGCGCCGGTGCGGTGCGTGATGCCGGTGAGCTTGCGGAGCGCCTGGCTCATCAGGCGCGCCTGCAGCCCGACGTGCTGATCGCCCATCTCGCCCTCGATCTCCGCCTTGGGCACGAGCGCAGCGACCGAGTCGACGACCACGAGATCGACCGCGCCGCTGCGCACCAGCGTCTCGGCGATCTCGAGCGCCTGCTCGCCGTTGTCCGGCTGCGAGACCAGCAGGTTCTCGGTCTGCACGCCGAGCGCCGCCGCGTAGCGCAGATCGAGCGCGTGCTCGGCGTCGACGAACGCCGCGATGCCGCCTGCGCGCTGGCACTCGGCGATCGCGTGGAGCGTGAGCGTGGTCTTGCCGCTCGCCTCGGGACCGTAGACCTCGATCACGCGACCACGCGGGTACCCACCACAACCGAGCGCCGCGTCCAGCGATGGCGCGCCGGTCGGGATCACCGCGACGGGCTCGATGTTGCGCGGCTCGCCGAGCGCCATGATCGCGCCCTTGCCGAACTGCTTCTCGATGGCGCTGACCGCCTGCTGCACCGCCTTCAGCTTCTCCTTCATCGACGTCATCTCTCTTCTCCTCTTCTTCCGTTCACGAACACGCGAGCGACGATTCGCTCGCGAGAGTCAGCCGGCGCGCACGGCCGGCGCGCCCGAGACGCGCCGATCGAGCAGCCGGTACTGCAGCGCCTCCGCGACGTGCGGCGCTTCGACGCGCCCCGCCGCCGCGAGGTGCGCGATCGTCCGCGCCACGCGCAGCGCGCGCGAGAAGCCGCGCATGCTGAGGCCGAGGCGCTCACCCGCGAGATCGAGCAGCGTGCGCGCGTCGGGCGACAGCGACGCGAGATCGCGCTCGAGCGAGCGCGACGGGTTCGCCGTCTTCACGCCGATGACGTCGCCGCTCGCGATGGCGCGCTCGCGCGCTGCGATCACCCGCGCTCGCACGGCCGCGCTCGACTCGGAGGGCGCCGCGTCACCGAGCTCGGCGAGCTTCACCGGCGGCAGCGCGACGTGCAGATCGAAGCGATCGAGCAGCGGCCCGCTCACACGCGCGCGGTACTGCTCCACGCGGCTCGGCGTGCACGAGCAGAGGCGCGTGGGCTCGCCCGAGAAGCCACACGGGCACGGGTTCATCGCCGCGACCACGAGCGGGCGCGCCGGCATGCTCACGCGCTCTCTCGCGCGCGCCACCACCGCGACGCCCGACTCCATCGTCGTGCGCAGCGACTCGATCGCGGGCCGCGCGAACTCCGGCAGCTCGTCCAGGAAGAGCACGCCTGCGTGCCCGAGCGTGACCTCGCCGGGGCGCACCGGATCGCCGCCGCCGATCAGCGCGGCGGCGCTCGCGGTGTGGTGCGGCGCGCGGAACGGACGGCGCGCGCCTCCGTCGAATCCGTCGAGCCCCGCCGCGCTCGCGATCGTCGCGATCTCCGCGCGCTCGTCGTCGTCGGGCGGAGGAAGAAGTCCGGGCAGACGACGCGCGAGCATCGTCTTGCCCGCGCCCGGCGGTCCGATGAGCAGCACGTCGTGATGGCCCGCCGCCGCGATCTCGAGCGCGCGACGCGCTCCGTCCTGACCGCGCACTTCCGCGAGATCGGGCTCGTCGGGATCCCGCACCGCGCGCGGCGCGGGCGACGCATCGACGCGCGGCAGATCGCCCGTCGCACCGAGGAACGCGACGACGTCGCCGAGCGATCGTGCGGCGCGCACCTCGAGCCCGCGGACCAGCCGCGCCTCGGCCGCGTGCCCTGCGGGGATGATCGCGCGCGACAGGCCGCGCGCTCGCGCGAGCTGCAGCAGCGGCAACACGCCGCGCACCATGCGCAGCTCGCCGGCGAGCGAGAGTTCGCCGACCATCAGCGTCTCGTCGAGCAGGTTCGGCGCGCAGAGCCCGCTCGCGCTCAGCACCGCGATCGCGATCGCGAGGTCGAAGCTCGCACCCCGCTTGCGCAGATCGGCAGGCGCGAGGTTCAGCACGACGTGACGCGGCGGCAGCTCGAACCCGCTCGTCGCCAACGCAGCGCGCACCCGCACCCGGCTCTCGCGGACCGCGGCCTCGGGCAGACCGACGAGGTCGAACCCGGGGAGCCCCTTCCCGAGGTGGACCTCGACCTCGACGGGGCGAGCCTCGATGCCGACGAGGCAACCAGCGTGGACGCGCGAGAGCATGCAGCGCCTCTCTTCACGCTCGGTGCCGGCCCTCGGAGCCACGATCACAACGGGTTTCGAGGGCTCACGTGGCGGAACGGCGGGCGGTGGGGTGGCGGCCGTCAGCCTGGGCGCCTGTGATCGATTTCCGTGCGCGCGCCCACCGTGCGCGCGTCGCGCGCAGCACCGCGCGAATCGTTGATCTCCCGTGGTGTGCCCCGTAGTCTCGTCCTGGCTACCATGCTCGTCTGCCCGCTCTGCCGGATCGTCCTCGCGAAGGGCGAGGCGGTCTGCCCGCGCGATGGGCAGACGCCTCTCTCGCGCGAGCCGCATCCCATCCCGCCCGCCGTCGCGGCGCGCTTCCAGGTGGTCGAGCCGTTCGCCGACGGCGACTCGGGCACGCTCTATCTCGCCGACGACAAGCAGACCGGACGCCGCGGTCTCCTCAAGCTCCTGCGCGGCGCGACCGCGTGGACCGTCTCCGAGCGCAGCCGCCTCAAGCGCGAGCTCGTGAAGCAGGCGACGCTCACGCACCCCGCGCTCGTCCCGCCGCTCGCGACGGGCGAAGCCGACTCGCTCATCTGGCTCTTCCGCGAGTGGATCGACGGCGTCTCGCTCTCGGTGCGCCTCGCGCGCTCGGGCGCGCTGACGGTGCCCGAGGCGCTCGCCGTCGCGGCGCAGATCGCGGGCGCGCTCGACGATCTCCACCGCGCGGGATTGCTGATGCGCGATCTCTCGCCCGCGCACGTGCTGGTGCAAGCGCAGCCGAGCGGCGTGCCGAAGGTCGCGGTGATCGACGCGGGCATCGCGATGCGCATCGCGGGCGCGGGCGAGGTCACGGGCAAGCCCGGCTACGTCTCGCCGGAGCACGTCGCAGGCAAGCTCGTCAGCTTCCGCAGCGACCTCTACTCACTGGGCTGCGTCATCCACGAGATGCTGACGGGCACGCCCGTCTTCCGCGGCAGCACGGAGCACGTGCTCGAGGCGCAGCGCTCGCACAGCGCGCCGCAGCTCGCGGTGTCGCTGCCGTCGGGCGTCGCGGCGCTGATCGGCCAGCTGCTGCTCAAGGAGCCGCGCGACCGGCCGTTCTCGGCGCAGCAGGTGCGGCGCACGCTCGAGCCGTTCCTCCCGCAGGACGCGGCGAGCGCCAAGCGCGAGGCGACCGCGGAGTTCGCGATCGGCGAGCACCTGAGCGCGGCGCCGACCGGCAAGGGCAGCGGCACGCTGCGCCCGCCGACGCGCAAGCAGACCCTGGTGGGCATCGCGCTGCCGAAGCCCAATAGCGATCGCACGCAGGAGCTGACCTCGCTCGATCTCGCGAAGGCCGAGCGCGTGCTCGTGAACGGCGCGGAGCCGACGCAGGAGCTCACGCCGCTCGACCTCGCGCAGGCGGAGCGCGTGCTCGCGAAGAGCGCCGATCGCACGCAGGAGCTCACGCCGATGGATCTCGCGCGCGCCGAGCAGGTGCTCTCGGCGTCACGCGCCGAGCCGTCGCGCACCGGCGCGCCGCCGCCGTTCCGACGCGATGCGGATCCCACGACGCCGCTGACGCCCGCGGATCTGCGCGCGGCGCGCCCCGCACCGCGTCCTTCGGCGCCGCCGCCGGCGCCGGGCACGAAGTCGGTGCGTCCGCGGAGCACGCCGCCGCTGCCCTACGCGGTGCGGCCCGTCGCGCCCGCAGGCGCGGCGATGCGCACGACGCCGGGGATGCCCGCGCCCGAGCCGATCCGCGCGCCCAAGGTCACGCCGCCGCCCGCGAAGACGCCCACGCCGGCGACGCTGGTGAAGCCCGAGCCGGCACCGATCGCGAAGCCGATCGAGGAGCCGTCCACCAAGCCGACCGGAGCGCCCGAGAGCGACGGCGCGGTCCTCCCGGTCGTCGACGCCGCGACGACGGCGGTCGATGCCGCACCTCCCCCGGTCGCGACCGTCGCCGAAGCGCCCCCGGAGAGCCCTCGGCAGCCGGCGAGCTCCGCCGAGACTGCGGCTCCGGCGAGCCAGGCAGCACCCGAGAGCGACGCGCGTCGCGACGACCAGGCGCCCCCCGATGGCGAGCCCGAGCCGGCCGACACCTACGAAGCGCTGAGCGAGGCCCGCGACGACGATCCGGACGTCGCGCCGGTCCCCACGATCGAGCCCGAGCCGGTGGCGCCCGCCGCCGAGCCGCCGAGCGCCAGCGTCTCCGCGCTCACCACGGGCGAGCTCGCGTCGATCCACGGGCCGCGTCGCGGCGTGCCCACGCCGTACCTCGTCGTCGGCGGTCTCGTCGCGTTCTGCGGCATCGCGGGCGCGACCGGGCTCCTCGGCAGCTACCTCTTCGCGAGCGGCGAGACCGAAGCAGCGGTGTCCGCGCCCGCCGCAGCGCCCTCGCCCGCCGCAGCGCCCTCGCCGGCGCCCGTCGTCGTCGCGCCCGCCGCCGCGACGCCCACCAGCGCGGCCCCCAGCGAGCCCGTGGCGGCTCCCGAGCCGCCGGCGGCCGTCGACGCGCCTACCCCCGAGCCGACGCCCGAGCAGGCCCCCAGCGAGCCCGTCGCGGTCGCCGCGGCCGAGCCCACGCCCGCCGCGGAGCCCGAAGCGCCGCCTCCCGCGGCCGAGCCCGCCCCTGCGCTCGAGCCCGCCGCCCCGACGCCCGAGCCCGAGTCGCGCTCGTCGCGCCGCGACCGCCGCCGCTCGCGTGGGAGCGCGACCCGCGCCGAAGCGCCCGCCGCGCGCCCGGTGATCGCGTCCTCGTTCGGCTCGCGCGGCGCCACCACCGCGTCGGCGGGCGGCGGCGACTTCGATCAGCTGCGCACCGAAGCGCGCAGCGCGTTCCAGGCGCGTCGCTACGCCGACGCGGCTCGCGCCTACGAGCGCGCCAGCCGCATCCGCCCGCGCGACGCGAGCGTGTGGTCCGGCCTCGGCGCCGCGCGCATGCAGTCCGGCAACACGTCGGGCGCGGTGCAGGCGTATCGCCAGGCGGTCTCGATCGAGCCGCGCAACGCGCGCTACCACGTCGGGCTCGGCCGTGCGCTCGCGGCCGCCGGCGATCGCGCCCGCGCCCGCCAGTCGTTCGAGCAGGCCCTGCGCATCGACCCGCGCAACGCCGACGCCCGCGCCCAGCTCGCGCGCTTGTAGCCGCGGAACCTCGGCGCGCCGTCGTGGTCGACGCGCCCATGCGCCCATACGCAGGATGGTTCGTCGCGCTCGCCGCCTCGGCGTGCGCGAGCGTGCCGCCGCCGACGCCCGCGTCTCCCGCTGCGCGCCAGTGCTCGGTCGCCCCGGCCGCACCGGGTGGCGTCTTGTCCGCCGCGCTCGTCCGCACGCTGCACGACGAGAGCGCGCCCGTGATCGCACACGCCGTCTGCGCCTGCGCCGACGAGCTCGGCGTCGCGTCCTTGCCGAGCGCCGTGCGCACCAGCGCGATCCTCGTCCCTGCGCGCGGCGCGATCGTCGACGTGCGCCCCCTCGCGGATGCGGCGGGCGTGATCGTCGACACCGAAGGGACGCTCGACGCCTGCATCGCACGACGCGCCGCGAGCGCGCGCCTGCCTGCTCACGTGATCGGCTCGGACGTGCAGCCCGACCCCGATCCGACCGACGAGCGCGTCGTGATGAGCGTCTTCGTGCACGTCGACGCACGCTGAAACGCAGAAGGCCGGTGCGATCGCTCGCACCGGCCTCCGCTTCGCTCACTCGCTCGATCGCTCAGTGCCCGCCGCCGCCACCGCCCTGCGACTCCTCGAGGGCGACGAAGTGCATGTGCGCGAACTCGGCCTGACCGATCGTGTAGATGATCTCGCTCAGCGTCCGGAACGGCGTCCGGCGATCCGCGATGATCTGCACCTCGCCCGTGAACGGACGGCGCGGGTTGCGCTGCGCGATCAGCTTCAGGCGATCGCGGTGCTGCTGCATCTCGTTGAGCAGCGGGGTGATCAGGAAGCCGTTCGCGCCGCCCTGCTTCTGGCTCGGATCGACCGTGCCGTTGCGGAGCTGCACCACCGGACGACCGTCGACGATCACCTCGGTGCGCGAGATCTGGATCGCGAGCGCTTCCGTGAGCTGCTCGGTCGACGTCGTCCACGGCAGCTGGAGCTCGTCGCTCTGCGAGATGTTCGCGGTCTCGTTCGCGACCTGCATGATCATGAACACCAGGATGATGGTCATGATGTCCATCATCGGATAGATGTTCAGGCTCTGCTCTTCGTGCGGCGGGACCTTGCGCAGCTTGCGCCGCACGAGGCCCTTCACCTGGGCCATCGTGGCCTTCTCGCCGTGCCCGCCGCTGGGCGTGTTCGATTCGGAGGCCATTCAGATCACCTGACGCCCGCGGAGAGCATCACGTTCGGGAACAGCGGGTCCGTGCCCTGCGCGCGCACCGCATCCATCGCCTGGATGATGTGCTCGTACTCGATGCTCGGATCCGCGCTGAGGATCACCTGGTTCTCGTCGGGGAACTGCGAGTGCACCCGCGCGACGCACTCCGTGAGCGCGCGCCAGTTGTACGTCCCGTCTCCGCCGCGCGGCACGGTGATCACGCGGCCCGACTGCATCTGCGTGCATCCCGGCGCGAGCTTGCCGCCCGAGCCCGAGACGATGATGCCGTTCTCCGCGATCGTGACGCTGAGGTTCAGCGTGCTGCCCTGCTCGGTCGAGCTCGATGCGCGACGACCGCGCGAGAGCGACGGCAGGTGCGCGTCGAGCTCGGCGACGATCATCACCTGCGCCGACGTCGCGAGCAGGAAGAGGATCAGGTTCACGACGATGTCGAGGAACGGAACGATGTTGAGCTCGCCCGCGACCTCGCTGGGATCGGGCTCGTCGTGCTTCGTCCGCTTGCGGACGTAAGCCTGCTGGCGCGGCGTCAGCTCCATGCGCTTTCCTCAGTGGAGGAGCGAGCGGCGCGCCTCAGCGGCCCTTCTGCATCAGCAGGTTCTCGAGCTTCATCGTCGAGAGCTCCATGTCCTGCTTGATCTTCTTCGCCTGGCTGTGGAGGAAGAGGTGGAACGTCATGCAGATGACGGCGATGCCGAGGCCGAGCGCCGTGTTCCACATGGCCTCGGAGATACCGGCCGCGAGGAGCGCCGCGCGCTGCGCCGGAGCCGCCGAGCCGAGCGCGCCGAACGCGCGGATGAGGCCCGAGATGGTTCCGAGCAGACCGACGAGCGTCGCGATGTTCGCGAGCGTCCACAGCGCGCCGATGCGCTTCTCGAGCTCGGGGTGGAGCTCGGCCCAGCGCTCTTCCATCGACGCGATGACCGCTTCGTCACCGCGGTTCACCTGCGTGAGGCCCGCCTTCACGACCTGCAGCAGCGGCAGCGGCGCCGCCTCGCAGAGCTTGATCGCGCGATCGATGTTCCCGGCCTGCACCAGCTTCCGGATCTGCGCCATGAACTCGCGCGAGTTCACGCGGTACTTCGTCAGGATGTAGACGAAGCGCTCCGCGATGATCGCCAGCACGATGGCGAGGACGGCGACGTTGATGAACGAGAACGGCGCGCCATCACGGAGGGCATGCCAGATAGCTTCCATCTTGCGGGGCTCCTTGAGCTTCCTTGCGCTGTTCTTCCTAGTCGTCAGGCAGCGCGGCTAGCGCTCGCTGTTCGCCACTTCCCAGATGAGCGCGCAGCGAGGTGCGTGGTCGGAGAGGATCGATCGCGCGACTCTACGAACGCCGCGCGAAGCTACTGTAGCTGGGCTCGGATTGTCAACGCATCGGCCCGTCGCGCGCAAGGGCTCGCGAACGCGTCCAGGCCGATCGGATGGCGGGCGATCGCACGGCGTGCCTGGGTGGCCGCGCCGTGTGCGCGCCGTCATCGCGGACACCTCGACGGCGATCGATCTTCGACGGAACCGAATCGTGCAAATCGACCTCTAAGGACCGACTCGCACGCGTGTCGAACCCCCCCACAAACGCCCAGGAAAGCGGATCGAGATCACTCTTGACCTCAATACCCGGGCCTGTATCATCGCTCGCCGTTCCCGTAGGAAGCTGCGCTTTTCGCTTCGAAACATTGCTTACCGAGCGTGCTCGCGAAGTCGAGACCGCAGCATCCACGAGAAGCCCCCAGGAGGAAGAAAGGCACCATGGCAACGCTGGCGCACCACTTCGAAGAGGGCGGTTGGGGCATGTACCCCATCCTCTTCTGGCAGATCATCGCGATCGGCATCATCATCGAGCGCTCGATCTACCTGTACCGCAGCTCGATCAACCGCGACGTCTTCCTGGCCACGATGCAGAAGTGCATCCTCGCCGGCGACATCGGACGCGCGATCAAGCTCTGCTCGGCTGCGAACGCGCCGCTCGCCCGCATCGTCAAGGCGGGTCTCATGAAGGTCAATCGCCCCGACTCGGAAGTGCAGGCGGCGATGGACGAGGCCGCGCTCCGTGAGCTCCCGAAGATCGAGCAGCGCACGGGCTACCTCGCGCTCCTCGCGAACCTCGCGATGCTCTCGGGCCTTCTCGGCACCGTCACCGGTCTGATCGCCGCCTTCGGCGCGGTCGCGAACGCCGACGCCGCGAGCCGCGCGACGATGCTCGCCCGCGGTATCTCGGAGGCCATGAACTGCACGGCCTTCGGTCTCCTCGCCGCGATCATCGCGCTGATCGGCTTCGCCGTGCTCAACGGCAAGACGCAGTCGCTGCTCGACGACATCAACGGCGCGACCGTCCAGGTGATGAACCTGGTCGTGAACAACCGCTCCAAGATCAACCTCCAGGGCCTCCAGCAGGCGGCCTGATCTCGAGCACGGGGCCTCTCGGGAACGCACGCGGAAGGGCCGCTCCACTCGCTCGTTCGCGGACTGAACGCCGCGAAGTCTCACGCGAGGTAGCGGCCCTTCTTCGTTCTCCGATTCGAGGTCTCGACTCGCACGCTCGAGATCGTTCGTAGTAGTTGGCTCACCCCAGAACCGAAGCGCGGAGACCAAGATGGGTGGCATTAGCGTCGGCGGTGGTCACGGCGGGAAGAAGAGCGTCGATTCCGAGATCCCGCTCGTCCCGTTCATCGATCTGCTCCTCTGCTGCGTCATGTTCCTGCTCGTCACGGCGGTGTGGAACCGCCTGGCGCGCCTCGACGCGAACCAGCAGGTCCCCGGTCAGGCCGCGCAGCCCGACCAGCCTCCTCCCGAGGAGACGATCCGCCTCTACCTGCAGGTGACGCAGGCGGGCTTCACCATCGCGTCGACCGCGGGTGAGCGCATCGAGATCCCGAAGGCCAGCGGCGAGTACGACCTCGAGACGCTCCGCACGCGTCTCACCGAGCGTCGCACCGCGGAGCCGAACCGTCGCGACCTGATCGTCGCCCCCGAGGACGGCGTTCTCTACGAGGACGTCATCGCGGCGATGGATCTCGCGGTCGGTCAGGGCTTCGAGGACGTGTCCCTTTCGGATGGAGCGGCGCTCTGAGCGAGCGCTGAAGAGGAACGAGTCATGCCGATTCACAAGCCCGACCGAGTCCTGCTCCACCACGTCCCGCTCAAGTTCGTCCGCAGCAAGGTGGCGGGCGGCGGGCGCAAGTCGATGGACTCGCAGATCCCGCTGGTCCCCTTCATCGACTTCCTCATCACGCTGGTCGTCTTCCTGCTCTCGTCGTTCAGCGCGAGCGGTGAGCTGCTCTCGCAGCGCCCGAACCTCGTGATGCCGAACGCGACCAACGCGATCGACCTCGAGCTCGCGCCGATCGTCGCGATCGACGCGCGCGTCGTGACGCTCGACGGCCGCCGCATGGCGGACACGCCGACGCTCGCGGCGAACGCGGGCCTCGAGCGCATCGAGCAGCTCGTCTCGGACCTCGAGACGCTGCGCCGCAACTGGTCGATCCTCCACGCCCGCGAGCCCTTCCCGGGCACCGTGATCGTGCAGGCGGACCGCTCGATCGACTTCCGCGTGATCAAGAAGGTGATGTTCTCGGCGGCCCAGGCCGGCTACACGAACATCAGCTTCGCCGTGAACCAGACCGGCGGGGACTGACCGAGTAGGCAGTCACTCCGACGGAACTCGACGGGCCCCGCGCACACTAGTGCTCGGGGCCCGCGCTGTTTTCTGGGCTATAGAGGGCGCACTCGAATGAGCGACGAGAAGGATCCCAACGAGCCCGCGCTGAAGCCGGCGCGGCCCGAGCCCGACGAGCTGCTCGGGCGTCCCTCGTACATGCCGCGGATCCCGTGGAAGTGGATCGTGATCTTCGGCGGGATGGCGGCGCTCGCGGTGGGCGCCTATCAGGTGCGCGAGCGGCAGCGCGCCGACGCGATGCGCACGCAGGTGCTCGACACGTACGACGAGCACCTGAGCTCGCTCTCGGAGCGCTACGTCGGGTTCCGCCAGCAGCTCGAGCAGTGGACGATGGAAGCGGCGCAGGCGGGCGAGCCCGAGCGCTGGGTCGATCCGCGTCTGCGCATCTCGGGGCTGCACTCGGGGGACGGCGTCTATCTGCGCCTCACCGCGGAGCAGGCGTCGAGCCGCGAGGGCATCGCGCAGGCCGCGATGGCGATGGAGCAGGACGCGCTGACGCGCTGCCTGGGCATCGCTCCGGCATCGGCGCGCGGGCTCTACGAGACGGGCTCGTTCCTGTCGCCGGAGTGGCGCGACGAGGCGCGCGCGACGAGCGACTACATGCGCCTCCGCGTGATGGACGAGCAGCTCGCGCGCAACATCGAGGTCGACGTGCCGGTGGTCGCGAGCCTGCTCGGTGCGCAGTACTTCCTGCTCGTCGTGCAGCAGGGCGACAACCGCCGCGACGAGCCGGTGGACGTGTTCCTCTGGGACCTCCGCGAGCAGCGTCAGCTGCTGCGCGCGCGGGTACACGCGCGAGGCATCCTCCTGCCGGTGCGACTGCGGTTCGACGGAGTCGCGCCCGCGCCGCCCACCGACGGTCACCCGCAGATGCGCAGCGGCGGCGCGCACGACTGCTCGATCGCGGCGCAGATCAAGGCGCTCACCGGCGAAGCACCGCTGACGGTGGAGAGCGGCGACGTGCTCCAGCGCCGCATGGAAGAGCAGCAGGCAGAACGCACCGCCCCGGAAGGCACCGCGCCCACGGAAGGCACCGCGCCCCGGAAGGCACCGCGCCCCCGGCAGAAGGCACCGCGCCCCCGGCAGAAGGCACTCCGCCCACCGAAGACGCGCCTGCCGAGCCCGCAGCGGGAAGCGCGCCCGCGCCCTGAGCCGTCCTCCACGACGTGCGCCTCCACGAGCCCACCATCGCGAGCAGCGAGCTGCGCCCCACCCACCTCGAGGTGGATCTCGCGCAGCTCGTCGCGAACTACCGCGCGATCCAGGCCCACGTCGGCGCCTCGCGCGTGATGCCGATCCTCAAGGCGAACGCGTACGGCCACGGGCTCGTCGAGGTCGCGCGCACGCTCGAGTCGATCGGCGCGCCGATGATCGGCGTCGCGTACCTCGAGGAGGGCATCCGCCTCCGCGAAGAGGGCGTGCGCATGCCGGTGCTCGTGCTCGGCGGGATCGTCGGCGAGCAGATCCCGCTCTTCCTCGAGCACGACCTCACGCTCTGCGCGTCGTCGATCGACAAGCTGCGCGCGATCGAGTCGTGCGCCGAGTCGAAGAAGGTGCGCGCGAAGGTGCACCTGAAGATCGACACCGGCATGGAGCGCATCGGCGTGCACTGGTACAGCGCCGAGGGCCTGCTCGAGGCCTCGCTCGCGTGCCGTCACGTCGACGTCGAGGGCGTGTTCACGCACTTCGCGAACGCCGACGAGGGCGACCTCGCGCACGCGCGCCTCCAGCTCGAGCGCTTCCACGAGGTGCTGCGCTTCTACGAGCGTCGCTCGATCGCGCCGCCGCTGCGCCATGCTGCGAGCTCGGGCGCGATCCTCGCGCTGCCCGAGAGCCACTTCGACATGGTGCGGCCCGGGATCCTCTTCTACGGCGCGCGCCCTTCGCCTCACGTGCCCGACCTCGTGCCGGTGCGTGGCGCGCTGCGCTGGGTCACGCGCGTCGTCTACTTCAAGGTCGTGAAGCCCGGGCACTCGGTGAGCTACGGCTCGACGTGGACGCCCTCGGAGATGACGCGCGTCGTGACGCTCCCGGTGGGCTACGGCGACGGCTATCCGCGCGCGCTCTCGAACCGCGCCGAGGTGATCCTGCGCGGCGCGCGACATCCGGTGGTCGGGCGCGTGTGCATGGACCAGCTGATGGTCAGCGTCGGCTGGGGCAGCGCGTACAACGGCGACGAGGTCGTGCTGCTCGGTCGCGACGGCGATCACGAGATCACCGTGGAAGATCTCGCGGCGTGGGCGGGCACGATCCCCCACGAGATCCTGGTCGGCATCAACACCCGCGTGCCTCGCGTGTACCGCTGATCGAGTAGCCTCTTCGCGCGATGCGAAGACGCTCTCACTGGGCCTGGGGCTGGGCGGATCGATTCCCCGATCGCGATGCGCGGCGCGCGATCGGCGAGCAGGTGCGCGCGATCACGTCGTTCGACGTGAAGGACGTGACCGAGCCGGTCGCGCTCGATGCGATCACGATGCCGGCACCGCGCATCGACGCGCCTCCATCGCTCGCGGCGATCACCTCGATCGATCACGAGGATCGTGCGCTGCACACGCGCGGTCGCTCCTACCGCGACGTGGTGCGCGGCTTCTACGGCGACTTCGCGAGCGCGCCCGATCTCGTGATGCGCCCGCGCGACGAGCGCGAGGTCGACGCGATCCTCGACTGGGCGTCGAGCGCGCGCGTCGCGGTGGTCCCGTTCGGCGGCGGCACCAGCGTGGTCGGCGGCGTCGAGATGGACGAGCGGCGCGAGACGTACGCGGGCGTGGTGTCGCTCGACCTCGGTGCGATGACGCGCGTGCTCGAGGTGGACGCGACGTCGCGCGCCGCGCGCATCCAAGCGGGCGCGACGGGCCCGCAGCTCGAGGCGCAGCTCGCGCAGCACGGCATGTCGATGCGCTGTTATCCGCAGTCGTTCGAGCACTCGACGCTCGGCGGGTGGATCGCGACGCGCGCCGGCGGGCACTTCGCGACGGTCTACACGCACGTCGACGATCTCGTGGAGTCGATGCGCGTCGTGACGCCGCGCGGTCTGATCGAGACGCGCCGACTGCCCGCGTCGGGCGCGGGGCCGAGCCCCGATCGTCTGATGCTCGGGAGCGAAGGCATCTTCGGCGTGATCACCGACGCGTGGGTGCGCGTGCAGGTGCGCCCGACCTTCCGCGCGAGCGCGAGCGTGAAGTTCACGAGCTACGAGCGCGCGGTCGACGCCACGCGCGCGATCGCGCAGTCGGGGCTCTTCCCGTCGAACTGTCGCCTGCTCGATCAGCGCGAAGCGATGATGAACGGCGTCGCGATGGGCGCGTCGGTGCTCGTGCTCGGGTTCGAGAGCGCGGATCATCCGCTCGAAGCGTGGATGGAGCGCGCGCTCTCGATCGCGCGCGAGCACGGCGGTGAGTCGGAGGGCGCGACCTACCGCTCGGGCGCGGGCAGCGCCGACGACGCGGCGGGGCGATGGCGTCAGGCGTTCCTCGATGCGCCGTACCTCCAGAGCTCGCTCGTGAGCCTCGGGATGATCGCGGACACGTTCGAGACGGCGTGCACGTGGGATCGCTTCGCGACGCTGCACGCAGCGGTGGTGCGCGCGGTGCGCGACGCGAGCGCGCGCGTATGCGGCGCGAAGGCGCTCGTGAGCTGCCGCTTCACCCACGTCTATCCGGATGGCCCGGCGCCGTACTACACGTTCGTCGCGCCGGCGACGCGCGGCCGCGAGCTCGAGCAGTGGACCGAGATCAAGCGCGCGGCGAGCGACGCGCTGATGGCCCACGGCGCGACGATCACGCACCACCACGCGGTCGGTCGGCTCCATCGCCCGTGGTACGAGCAGGAGCGCCCGAGCCTCTTCGAGCACGTGCTGCGCGCGACCAAGCGCGAGCTCGACCCGGCCGGCATCCTCAACCCGGGTGTGCTGCTCGCCTGAACGGCCTCTCAGGAGCTTCGGAGAGAAGAGGTTCCGCTAAGGAGAGCAGGAGGGACAGGAGGGGGAGACCCACCTGTCTCCCCTCCTGCCTTCCTAACTTCCTGCTTTCCTTAGAAATTCCGAATGCCGCTCTCCTCGGATTCCTGGCTTCCCGAGAGCTCTCGGATCGTGACCAAGCGCATGAGGTCACCAGTCAGAATTCTGGCGACGGTGACCATGCGTATGAGGTCACGAGTCACAACTCTCGCGCTCGACCACTTCGCCCAGTGGTCGAACGTCAGAATTTATCGATCCGTGACCATGCGTATGAGGTCACGAGCCACAATTTATCGATCCGTGACCATGCGTATGACGTCACGAGCCACAATTTATCGATCCGACCACTGACCTCGGTGGAGGACGGTCAGACCTCCGCGATCGCGCGGATGTGGATGCGCCGCGGGGTCACTCGTCAGCGCAGCGCGAAGAACGCCGCGACGAGCACCAGCAGAACCAGCACGCCGACGCCCGCCGCGATGCCCAGGATCGCCAGCGACTTGGTCGGCGACGCGTCGGCCTCGTGCGCGTGATCCATCGCGGGCGCGTGCATCGCCGGCGGCGGCGCGATCGGCTGAGGCGGGACGTGGGTCAGCCCGCTGATCCACGCCGCGGGCGTCGGGAGCGCCTCGAGCGCGGCGAGCATCTCGGGCGCGTTCGCGAAGCGGTCGCTCGGCTTCTTCGCGAGCGCGCGCTGCACGATCTGCTCGAGCGCCGGCAGCACCGTGAGCCCCTCGCGCTTCGTCGAGAGCGGCGGCACCGGCTCGAGCAGGTGCGCCTTGAGCATCTCGTGCTGGCTCTCGACCTCGAACGGCCACGAGCCCGTCAGCATCTCGAACAGCATGATGCCGAACGAGTAGACGTCGCTGCGCGCGTCGACCGGCGTGCCCGTCGCTTGCTCGGGCGACATGTACGCGGGGCTTCCGAACACCGCGCCCTGCATCGTGAGCTTCTTCGCGGGGCCCCACTTCTTGTCGTCGGTGAACTTCACCAGACCGAAGTCGAGCAGCTTCGCGACCCAGTGCTGACCGTCCCACGTGACGAAGACGTTCTCGGTCTTCAGGTCGCGATGCAGCACGCCCGCCTTGTGCGCGTGCGCGAGGCCGCGGAGCACTTGTTTGCCGAGCTCGAGCCCGGTCTGGGGATCGGGCGTGTGCTCGACGACCATCTCCTCGAGCGTGCGGCCCTGCAGCAGCTCCATCACGAGGTACGGCGTGCTGCGCTGCGCATCGACGCCCGGCGGCGCCCAGACACCGTAGTCGCGCACCTCGAGGATGTTCGGGTGCTTGAGCTCGAAGAGCGCCTCGGCTTCGCGGCGGAAGCGCTCGCGCGTCTCGTCGTCGGCGATCTCGTCCTGGAGGATCTTCACCGCGCACAGCGCGCCGCGCGCGTCGGTCGCGCGGTACACGGTGCCCATCGCGCCGGCGCCGAGCTTCGCGTCGAGGCGATACTTCCCCGCGACGATCTGACCGACCATCGGATCGGGCTTGGAGGCGCTGGGCGCGGTCGCGTTCATCGACGACTCGCAGGGTACACGAGATGCCTCCGTGTGTGTTCGGTGCCGACCGACACTGGAGCCGTCGTCGAAGCCGATCACACGACCACGACCACGACGATGACGTCGGTTGCTAACGCGCTGCTGCGATCGCGCGGTCGAGCAGCTCGCGCGTGTAGACGCGACCGACGAGGCGTTCGCGCGTCTGCTGCGCGACCTGTCGCCACTCCGCTTCGTACTGCGACGCGTCGACGATGGTCATGCCGGGGCGCGTCGAGAGCGTCTGGTAGTAGCGATCGTCGTCGCGACGCACCGTGCGCTGCAGCGTCTCGTGCGCTTGGCGTCCGGTCTCGCGCAGCGCGGTCTGGAGATCGGCGGGCAGCGACTCGACCTTCTCCTTCGAGAAGAGCGTCGCGCCGAGCAGCACCGCGTTCGACTGCTGCATCACGTGGTTGAGGCGCGTGTGCCACTGCAGCGCGCTCGCCGCGGTCGCCGACGCGACGACGGTGTCGATGCGGCCCTGCTCGAGCGCGCCCATCACCTGTCCGATGGGCAGCGGCACGCCGCCGGTCGCGCCGATCACGCGCAGCAGCTCGGGGAACACCGGATCGTTCTCGAGGACCCACGGGCGCGCCTCGCGGAAGTCCGCGGGGCGACGGATCGGGCGCGTCGAGAAGATGCGGCCCTGCCCGTAGTCGCTCCAGCCCATGAGCGTCGCGCCGTTCTGCTCGAAGAGGCCGCGCAGCTCGGCGTCCATGCGCGTGCGCGCGCGATCGAGGTGCTCGTACGTCTCGAACACGCCGGGCGCCTGCAGCACGAGCACGGGGCGCGCGATCTGTCCGATCCCGATCGCGGTGAAGCTCGCTCCGTCGATCTCTCGCGCGCGCATGCGGCGCACGAGATCGAGCTCGTCGCCGGCGCCCGCGGGCATCACGTTGATCGTGAGGCGCCCGTTGGTCTGCGTGCGCAGCGTGTTGCCCCACGCGGTGAACACGCGGTGCCACGCCGAGCCGCGCGGCGCGAGCGTCGCGATGCGCAGCGTGACCGGGGCTTCCTGCGCGGATGCGAGGCGAGCTGCCACGCTCGGAGCGAGCAGACCCGTCGCGAGAGCGGGCAACGCGGCGAGGAACGATCGTCGGTCCATGCGTCTCCGGGAAGAGGTTGCAGGATGCGTGTCGGACGACCCGCGGGCCCCGAGGATTCATCGGCACCGAGAACGCTTCAAGCACGAATCGGGTGCGCAGAACGCTACGCGCTCGGCGCGCGCGGAACGACCGAGCACGGGTGACGAGCACGAGGACGTGGACGGAGCTCGCGGTGCGTCGACCGCCGCGATGCCCACCGGCCAGAGGGTGTCAGAACAGCTCGTCGACGCGCTGCAGGAGGCGGATCGCGCGGCGGCGCGCGAGGCGGTTCGCGAGGCGCACGTCGGCGCGCGGATCGCCGCCGTCGATGATCTCGCGGAGCAGCGCGATGAAGAGCGCGCGATCGCCGGTGGTCACCGCGTAGGTCCGCGCGAACTGCAGCTGGATCTGGAAGAACGAGCGGTTGGTGCCCGCGAGCGCGCGCTCGAAGAGGATGCGGCCCTGCGCGGGATCGCCGCCCAGCGACTCGGGCACCGACGACGCGAGCGCGCCGAGGAACATGAGCCCGCCGTGCTCGAAGTAGCTCGGGTCGAGCTCGACCGCGCGCTCGACCATCGCGCGCACCTTCGGGAGATCGAGCACGAGCTCGGGATCGTCGGTCGCGACCGAGATCGCCGAGCCCCACGCGTAGCCGGTCCACAGCAGGAACGGGACGTCCTCCGCGGTGCGGTAGCGCGACTCGAGGTAGCGCACGAACGCGTCGTGATCGCCGCTGACCGCCGCGTCGAACCCGGCGTCGCGCAGGCGGATGTGGTGCATGCCGATGTTGCGCGCGCGCAGGTACATGAGGCGCGCGCGTCGCATCGTCTCTTCCTGCGCGTCGAGATCACCGCGCGCCTCGGCCTCTTCGGCCTCGGGCTCGAGCCATCCGTACGCGTACGAGACGTAGGCGCGCAGCAGCTCGAGGCCGACGCGATCGTCCTCGGGCAGCGTCGCGTACAGCCCCTCGAGCTGCAGGATGCTGCCCGGCATCGCGTCGCCGACGAGCACGGGATCCCAGTGCTCCTGGATCGCCGCGGCACCGCGCGTGATGAGCCCGATGCTCTGGCTCGCAGTGAAGCGACCGGTGTCGCAGCCCGGGAAGATCGCGAGCGCGACGGAGACGAACAACGCGAAGAGCTCTCGAGCCCGCACGGCTCGCAGCCTTACGGGAATGGGGCGACTCGTGTCAAATCATTGTGACGTCGCGGGAAGGTGCGTAGTCCGCGACGCAGCGACGAGAGGATGACGAGATGAGCTTCTATCGAGGGCGGTTCGCGCCCTCGCCGACGGGGCGTGTGCACCTGGGCACGGCGCGCACCGCGCTCGTCGCGTGGCTACGCGCGCGATCGCAGCAGGGGGCGTACGTGATGCGCGTCGAGGACATCGACGCGCCGCGCGTGGTGCCGGGCGCGATGGAGGCGATGCTCGACGATCTGCGCTGGCTCGGGCTCGACTGGGACGAGGGGCCCGACGTCGGCGGCGCGCTCGGGCCGTACGTGCAGTCGCTGCGGCTCGCGCGCTACGAAGCCGCGTTCGAGCAGCTGCGCGCGGGCGGGCACCTCTATCCGTGCACCTGCACGCGCAAGGAGATCGCGAGCATCGCGAGCGCGCCGCACGGCGAAGAAGCGATCTATCCCGGGCTCTGTCGTGAAGGGCCGACGCACCCCGAGCGTGCGTCGGCGTGGCGCTTTCGGATGGACGACGCGCCGACGTTCGTCGACGTGGTGCGCGGCGCGTCGCGCAGCGGGATGGGCGCCGGGGACTTCGTGGTGCGACGCGCCGACGGAGTGTTCTCGTATCAGCTCGCGGTGGTGGTCGACGATCGCGCGATGGAGATCACCGAGGTCGTGCGAGGCGACGATCTGCTCTCGTCGACGCCGCGACAGATCGCGCTGCACCGCGCGCTCGGGGGCGAGCCGCCAGCGTGGATGCACGTGCCGCTGGTGGTCGGGCCCGACGGAGAGCGGCTCGGCAAGCGTCATGGCTCGACGGCGATCGCGGAGCTGCGCGCGCGCGGAGTGCGCGCGGAGTCGATCGTCGGATGGCTCGCACGCTCGCTCGGCATGAGCGCGCCGAGCACGATCGCGGCGCGCGAGCTGATCGAGGGGTTCGACGTCGCGACGCTGTCGCGCGAGGTCGTGGTCGCCGACGTCGCGACGCTGTTCGCGTAGCGGCGTTCACGGTGCGCTCGCTGCGCGTGCCGCGGCTTCACACGATGGCGTGGAACGCGCGCGAATTCGCGTGGCGCGACGGTTGCTGAAGAGCGCGCGGCAGGAGGTGCCGCGTCATGATCTCGATCGTCTCCGGCGCGATGGTGATCGCGCTGATGCCCGTGCTCGTCGCTGCGCTCGTCGTGGTCGCATCGGAGCGCGCACGGCGCGCGGGCGTGCGCATCGTGCGGATGCGGCGCGCGGGACCGTGGGCGTGAGGCTCGACGACTCTCGAAAGATCGGCTCGCCCGCCCGTGCCTACGGTCCGCGCGCTCCCGTCCGACGAGCACTGCGGCAGACTCAGGCGTTCGTGGGCTGCAGGCGCTTGATCGTTCGCTCGTACGTCACGAGGTGCGCGAGGACGTAGACGCTGCCTACGGCGTAGTGCGCGAGCGCGACGGGTGCATCTGC
The DNA here is from genome assembly GCF_000737325.1 of Sandaracinus amylolyticus. Classification (NCBI taxonomy): domain Bacteria; kingdom Pseudomonadati; phylum Myxococcota; order Polyangiales; family Sandaracinaceae; genus Sandaracinus; species Sandaracinus amylolyticus. The sequence continues at coordinate 573,765 of NZ_CP011125.1, read as the reverse complement.
GATTCGGCGGAGCATACGAGAACGAGCATGCTCGCCCTCGGTTTCGCGAGCGTTTCACGAGCGGGAAATCGTCACGACGTCGCGGCGCGGGTGCCCGCGATCCAGCCGGTCGCGGCCGCGACGCCCATGCCGGTACCGTCGGAGGGATGCGTGCCATCGAGCAGCGCGCCGCACACGAAGAGGTCGCGTGACCGCGGCGTGCCGTGCGCGTCGAGCGCGCGCATCGACGCGTCCCATCCGACGCCGAGCGAGAACCCCGCGCCCGGCGTGAACGGATCGTCGCCATAGAGCGCGCGAGGATCGCGACCACGCGCGCTCGAGATCAGCGGGAGCGCGCGGCCGCGCGCGTAGAGCGGGAGATCGGCGAGGGGCTCGCGCAGCTCGTGCGAGGCGCTCACGACACCCCCACCGACGTGCTTGCCGGTCGCGAGCACGACCGCGCCTGCACGGAGCGTCGTGCCGTCGGTGAGATGCACCTCGGAGCCCGTCACGCGAGCGACGCGCGCTTCACGGCGCGTGATCGACGCGCGCTCGAGCGCGACGGTGATGCGCCGCGCGAGACGCAGCGCCTGCGCGCCGGCGAGCGACTCGACGACCTCGCCGATCGGCAGCTCGATCCCGGTCTCGACGAGCGCGCGGACGCGATCGTCCTCGAGCCCGAGGAGCGGCGGCACGAGCACCGCATCGAACGACGCGCCCCCGAGCGCGCGCGAGAGCGTGGTGACGAGACGACGACGCGCGTCGCCGGCATCGAGCAGCGCGGCGATCTCGTGAGGGAGCAGCGTGACGTCGCCGGCGCGTCGGAAGAGCTCGACCTCGACCGCGACGAAGCGACGCGCGTCGCCGGCGCGCACCGCCTGCTCGTTGAGCGAGGCCGCGAGGAAGGGGCCGTCGAACGAGCGCAGCGCGCGCATCCACGCCACGGCGATGCGCGCGTTCGGGATGGGCGCGAGATCGAGCACGGCGTGCTGCACGAGCGCGGCGCGGCGCATCAGGCCGAGCTCGGTCGCGGCGAGCGCGCCGTCGACGTGCGCGCCGAGCGGCGGGTAGATCGAGAGCGCGTCGGAGAGCGCTTGGTGTGACTCAAGGATCGCCTCGCGCGAGAGCGCACGGGGAAGTCGCGACCACGGATGCGCAGGGTCGCGATGGGCGTCGAGCGCGCGGTCGAGCATGCGCGGTGTGGCGAAGGGATCGTGCGTGGTCGCGACGTCCCACGCGCCGCCGCTCAGCGCGGTCGCGCCGGCGCCGCCATCGATCACGAGCACCTTCGCGCCGGCGCGCGACGCCGCGAGCGCCGCGGACAGCCCCGCGATGCCCGCGCCGACGACGAGCACGTCGATCACGTCTCGTCCTCGCCGCGCGTCGCGCGCACTTCTTCGAGGAGCAGCTCGGGGCTCATGCCCGCTGCGACGTGACGCGCGATCGCGAGCTCCTCCTGGCGCACCTGCGCGCCGTCGAGCGCGACGACGCGCGTTCTGTAACGATCGATCAAGAACTCGGCGGCCATGCGATGCGCGGTGCGCGGCGGCAGCGCGCGCTCCTGCGCGACGATCTGCGCGCAGCGATGCGCGCAGCGCATGCCGCCGCAGCTGCCGAGACCGAGACGCGTGCGGCGCGCCACGTCGGACACGTCGCGCGCACCTTCGACGAGCACCGCGTGACGCACCTCGGCCTCGATCACCGGCTCGCACAGGCACACCACCGCGCGCTCGTCGCGATCGCGGGTGAGCCGCGCAGCGATCGCGGTGACGCGCGCGCCGTGTCGGTACGCGAGGCGACGCGCCGCGGGCTCGGGCAGCTTCAGCGACTCCGCGAGGGCGTGCGCGTCGACGGGCGCTTCGCCGCCGGGAAGCGGGAGCTCGTGGGTGCGCCCGGGCGCGCGCACGTCGAGATCGCGGGCGAGCCGATCGGTCATCTCCTCGGCGAAGATGCGATAGCTCGCGAGCTTGCCGCCGATCATCGAGTAGAGGCCGGACGCGCCGTCCTCGGTGTGATCGACGATCGCGTGCTCACGCGAGAGATCGTCCTCGCTCGGGCCGTACTCGTAGAGCGTGGGGCGCACGCCCGCGGTGGTGCCGATCACGCGCGCGCTCGCGACGCTGGGCACCACGCGCGCGACACCTTCGACCAGATAGCGGACCTCGTCGGTGGCCGCGCGCACGTGATCGAGATCGCCGTAGTAGTCGTCGTCGGTGGTGCCGAGCCAGCTGAGGTTCTGCCACGGCATCGAGAAGATCTGACGGCCGTCGATCGCCTTGCACACGATCGCGTAGTTGCCGATGCGGCGATCGAAGACGACGTGGATTCCCTTGCCGGGGCGCACCTTCGCGCGCTCGGAGGAAGGCGCGCTCGCGAGCGATGCGGTGATCGGTGCCCACGCGCCGGTGGAGTTCACGACGCGCCTCGCGGTCGCGGTGATGCGCGCGCCGGTCTCGCGATCGCGCGCGATCACGCCGGTGACGCGGTCGTCCTCGCGGAGGAGGGAGATGACCTCGTGATGGGCGCGGCACGTCGCGCCGTGGGCCTCGGCGTCGAGCACGTTCGCGAGGCAGAGTCGCGCGCCGTCGATGCCCCACTCGTCGAAGGTGATCGCGCCGCGCAGATCGCCGGCGAGCCCGGGCTCGAGCGCGCGCGCTTCGTGATCGCTGAGCAGGTTGTGGGGCTTGCCGCCCTTGAGCGGCTGGTAGCGATCGTAGAACGCGAAGAACGCGTCGACGGCGGCGAGCGCGACGCGTGATGCGAGACCGCGCGCGGGGATCGGGAAGAGGAACGGGATGCGGAAGACGAGGTGCGGCGCGATGCGCTGGATGTAGCCGCTGTCCTGGCAGGACTGGCGCGTCACGTCGGGCGTGTCGGTCAGGTAGCGCGCGCCGCCGTGGATCATGCCGGACGAGTTGCCCGACGCGCCGAAGCCCCAGTCGTGCTTCTCGAACAGCGCGACCTTCATGCCGCGCAGCGCGCAGTCGCGCGCGACGCCGGTGCCGTTGACGCCGCCGCCGATGACGATGACGTCGAAGTCGGTGACGGCGGCAGTCATGAGACGTCGAAACCGCGCGGGGAGAGGTTTCGGTGAGGGCGCGGTACGGGGGCTCGTGCTCGGGCAGTCCTCGCGGGGATGACCTGCCGCGCCTGAGGAGACGGAGAGGCGGATCTCGTCATCGCGAAGCGCTTCGCGCCTCGTGATGACTCGCATTCGCTGCGCGCGCGAAGACTGCTGAGCCGCTGCGAATCTGCGCGCGAGCCCCCGCACCGCGCCCTGGCGGTAAGGCTTCGGCCGCGCGCGAGGGATGGACGACCGCGGTGTTGTGGGGAGGAAAGCGGAACGCGAGAGCTCGCTTCGCGTTCTCTCGCGTTCCGCCGGACCGGCTCGCGCTTCGCGCATCGCGCCGACCGTGGGCGCCCTCGCCATGCGGCGTCGTCATGAGCCGGAGACCGGGGTGGTCGCGGGATCGAACGGCGAGACGCCGGGGCGCGGGCCCGGCATGTAGAGGAACATCAGCACGCCGATCGCGACGTAGAGGCCGATGAAGAGCAGCAGGAGGAGTACGCGATAGCCGAACACCGCGAGCGCCGCGGCGTCACTGCCACACTGATGCGTCTCGCGGATCGCGCGGAATTCGATCGCGAGCATCCACACGTACGCGATGAGCCCGCCGCATGCCGGCAGCGCGAGCCATACGTAGGGCGCATAGCTGTATCCGACCGCGCGCAGCGTGCTCTCGAACTTGCCCTTCGCGCGCTTCATCACGACGAGCGTGGCGTGTGACGCGCCCGCCGCGATGATCACCGCGAGCAGCGTCTGCGCGATGCCCTGCGCGACGAAGAACGGGCTGAACCCCGCGATCGCGCAGCCGTACGCGCCGAGGACGCCCGCGACCATCGGCTCTTCGGTCGCGATGCCCGCGACCGCGCCGCCCGCCGCCATGAGAAGACCCATCGAGAGCAGCAGCGTGATCTGTCCGAGCGCGTACGCGCCGAGGCCGTAGAAGAGCGCGCCGGTCGGGCCCTTCTCGATCGCCGGCGTGCGGAAGAAGCGGGTCGGCTCTCGCGTCGCGAGCTTCGTCGTCTCGATGAACGCGAGACGAATGCCGAGCTCCTTGCGGCGCTCCCACGGGATCGGCTCGGCGAATCCGTCCTTCGCGCACGCGACGCAAATCGCGAGACGCGGCGGCGCGTTCTCGGGAGGCTCGCCGCCGAACCGACACTCGATGCAGCCGAAGGTGCCGCAGCGCTCGCAGGTGAAGCGCGCATCGCGCGCCTCGTGCACGCCGCAGTGCGCGCCTTCGTGGGTCAAAACTTCCCGGTGACCGACAAGAACGTCATCTTGTCGTTGGTCTCGCGAAGCCGCGAGCTCAGGATGCGCACGAAGTTCCAGAGGATCTCGTAGGCGAGATCCTTGTCGAGGAAGAGCAGATCCTCGAGGGCTTCCTTGGTGAGCACGAGCAGCCGACAGCGCTCGTGCACGCGCGCGTCCGCGCTGCGCGGGAAGTCGTCGATGAGAGACATCTCGCCGAACGCCTGGCCCGCGCCGAGCACCGCGAGCGCTTCCTCGCCCATGCCCGAGACCTCACGCGAGATGCGGATCTTGCCGTCGAGGATCAGGTAGAGCTTGTCGCCGACATCGCCCTCGCGGAACACGACGTCGCCGAGGCGATAGGTCTCCTCCGAGCAGATCGACGCGATGCGCTCCAGACCCTTCGGGTGGATGCCGTTGAAGAGCTGGATCTTGCCGAGGGCTTCCACGACGTCGGCGGACATCTCGGCGAAGCGTAAGCGATCGCGCCTGGCGCGCGGAAGAGAAGCGCGTAACGACCACCTTGCACGTGGGCGTGACCGAACGGCCTGTTCACAGAACGAACGGGACGCGGTGCCGGACCTCGGGGTTGCGCGGACGCGTGCGGCCTGCCCGCGGCGGGCTCGGGGCGCCAGTATGCGCTCCGAACTCACGAGAGCCCTCGCCGGCTCACCAGAGAGCGGCTCTGAAGCAAGCACAGTCGGGGGGACTCCCAGCGAGTCGCAGCCGCAGTTCTCCGCTTGCACTCACGTCATCGACGAGCTCGAAGTCATTTCGACCAGGCTCCCCGATCACCGCATTGCTCGTGGTGATTGCGAAATGGCAGCTAGGGACAGCGCCAGCACGACTCCGCGAGCAGAACATCGTTCGCTCTGTCCGCCTGGAAATTTCGTCGATCGTCTCGCGCGCCGGCATGTCGGTAGCGGTTGCGGTGATCTTGATCACCTCGCGTCCGGCCAACGCGCGAGTTTCGACTCGAACACCCTCGACAACGTGGTCCATTTGGGCATTCAGCACGAACAGGTCGAGCCGACCGAGGATCACGACTCGGTCGGCCGGCTGAACCATACCGACGAAGAGCTCGACGAGGTCTCCTTCTTGACTCTCGACCGTGATGAAACCATCGGCGAGACGATCGACGGCGCACATCGGCGGCTGCTCATCCGCCGTCCCGTCCGAGATCCGCGCGACAGCTTCGCAGATCTCGGGCATGCGAGCGGTCACGGGGAATCTCGTCGTCGAGCGTCCGAGCGCAGTGAGTGACCGGGGCGGGCACTCCGTCGCACAAGCGTCGGCGGCGATTCGCCGTGCCTCCGATGAGGACGCTCTCGAGGCCGCAGGACCTTCCGCCGATTCGCCACGCGCGGGAATGCCTTGGGCTTGTGAGCGCGACGTGTCGCACGCGGGAAACCCGGCAACCGCGACCCCGACGAGAAGTCCCAGTACGACGACATCTCGACGGAAGCTCGGCGTGTGCGCCGCGCCTTCGCGAGCGTTTGCGTGGCGCCCACTCACTGGGCCTCCGCCGGCTGGGTCGTCACTGAGGTGCTTGCGTCTGCCGAGTCGGGCTGAGCAGGGCGAATTTCGCGAAGCCGTTCATCGATGAATGCCGTCCGTTCGGTGCGACCACCCTGCCCCTGCAAGTCTTCTGGGAGAGCCTGGATGAACCCTCGCATGTCGTCCAGCATGTCGGCCTCCGTCGCGAGGTCGTCGGCGCCTTCGGGGTTGTACCACCCGTGCACCATCTCGCGTAGCTCATCGCTTCTCGCCGAGAATGGCTGTCCGACGTAGCAGAGATCTGTCAGCAGTTCCTTGATCGACAGGGGGAGGGCATCGTACTGACGGTCGGTCACGGTGTCACCTTCGAGCATGACTCGGCGCACCATCTCGTGCTTCCTCGCGAACTCCGCTTGCAGGAGCGCTTCGGCTTGCTCCCGCGTTATCTGAACGCCCCCGCCGTTCGGGTGTGCGGAAAGCCAGGCGTCGGCGGTGCGCGGACTGCCGTCCGCCACCGGAGACAGACCCATCCGTTCTCGATCTCGAGCTTGCCGCTCCTGCGCTCGTGGCGTGTCTCGCCGGAGGCCAGCCGCGGTCGCGAATGTGCTCGCTTGCTCGGGCGAGATCCCTGCCGCTTGGAACTGCTGACGAACCTGAGCAGGTGTTCGCGCTCCGGCATCGTACCCGTAGCCGATCGTCACGCCTGACGCACCAACCTGAGGCACGTACGGGCGGGCTTCGAAGGCCTCCCGGCTTCGTGTAAGGTCGCCAGCCCGCGGCGCGCCGGTATTGCACATGAATCCGACGCTAACGCAGAGGTCGTCAGCGTCGAGTCCTAAGGGATCTCGAGCTTGGAACACGTTCCCGGCGACGTAGTGGTACGCGTTTAGGCTCTCACCGCCACCTGCGTCGTGGACGTGCAGAGGATCGGGGGATGTCCACCGCCCGGCCCGCCCGATCAAATAGCGCTCACCGAAGTAGGTCAGCCCGACTTCCTCGTCGGCCTCCTTGCCGGTGAAGCCGTTGGGCTCGGTCGCGCTCGGATCCTCTTCGTCGATGAGGAGCGTCTGCCGCGCCCCGTTCGGGTAATACGTACTCGCCTCGACGAGGTCGCCGCTGAGCAGATCCAGTCTCGCAGCGGTGGTCTGGATGACGTCGGTGAGCGCGACGGTCATCCGTCGATTGCGCGCGTCGTCGAGCAGTTCGGGGTCAGCCGCGTGCCTCCAGACCATCCGGGCGCCGGCGACGACGTACTGCGTCTCCACGTGGTCGTACTGGCCGGTGCGCGCGACGTACTGGCTCGCGTCGCGGCGGAGCCCGCGCACTTCGTAGTCGCCTGGGAAGACATAGAGCGCGATGCGCTCGTCGAGCGCGCCTGGTGGGCCGGCGTCGGTCTCGCTCGTGGGCTCGATCGTCGCCTTGATGACGCGGACGTTCGCGCCGTCGTAGCGGTAACGCTGACGCACCTTCAGCGACCACTGCGTCGCGGGCGCCAAGCGGTCCCAGCGGCGCGCTTCGGCGAGGCGATTCAGCTCGTCCCAGCGATACTGGTAGTACTGCTCGCTCTCGCAGCGACAGTGCGTGCGCAGGTGATTCGCGCGCGCGGTCGGGTCGGTCGTCGACAGATCCGAGCACGTCTGCGTGGCGGCGTCGCGACACTGGCCGTGCACGGTCATCGAGGTGACGTTGCCGCCGACACCGTACTCGAGCTCGACCCAGCCCGCGCGCTGCTGCTCGGTCGTGCTCATCGCGTGCGTCGGGATGTCGCTCGAGACGTAGAGCGCGCTCGGGCGCAGGCTCGTGCCGCCCTGGTCGACGCCGTTCGTGATCGCGCCGATCGAGCGCTCGTAGAAGACCTCCGCGTCGTCGTTCCAGCTCGTCGTGTTGCCGAGCCAGTCCCAGCGCCACGAGAGGTCCTGCACGCGTCCAGGCAGGTGCTCGAGCTGCTGCAGCATCGGCGCGGGCTCGACGTGCATCGGGTCGGCGCTCGGTCGAAGGTTCTCGGCGTCCTCGTCGCCGCGGATGATCTCCTGCGCGTCGCGCCAGTCCGTCGCGATGTCCGCGGTCGTGCGAGTCCCGCTGTCCTGGGTGTAGCTGAACGACGCGCCGATCACGCGGTACAGCGCGTCGTGCATCACGTACGTGCTCTGGGGCCGATGACCCGGCTCCCACTCCGTCGGGTCACGATGGTCGATGATCTCGGTCAGATTGCTGGCCGCGTCCCACACGAGCTGCTGGTCGACGACGGTGCTCACCGCTGCGAGCGAGCGCGGCTCGGTGCCCGTCGGCGTGCGCGTCGTGATCATCCGAACGGGGCGGCGACGCACGTCGTACTGCGTCGTCGAGACGCTCGGCGCGCGCGTCGCTCCGGTGGAGGTCGTCGTATCGCCCCACGTCGTCCCGAGCACCAGGCCATCGCGCGCGTACTGCACTTCGGAGATGACGTCGCGAGTGCCGGAGTGCGACTGGCATGCGTTCGCGTCGGTGGTCGGATCGCACCCGATGGTCACGCGTGCATGCATCGGCAGGCCGCGCCGATTGAAGCCGAGCGTGCCGCCGATCGTCGGCGGCAGCCCCGTGCCCGTCCACGTGTGATCGCGCGGGAGCACCAGCGCAGTGCCGCGACCTGCGTGATCGAAACGCGCGCTCCGCACGTAGGTCCGCAGCGTCGCGTAGGTCACCACGCGGTTGGCGGCGATCGGTGCTTCGGTCCAGCTCGGCCGGTCATCACCGGGCGCCGTTCGCGCCGGGCCCGCGACGAGCGCCGGAGCATCGGGGAGCACGGCAACCTGACGCGCGGTCCACACCGCGTTGCCGCGCGCATCGTACGCCAACAACGAGCGCTGCCCTCGGTCGTTGATTCCGATCATCCGGCCGAGCATTCCGCCGCCACGACTCGGGATCGTGATGAACGTGGGCGGCGTCTCGTCGTACCAGTAGCGAACGTCGACGCGCTGGATCGCGGTCTGCTCGACCATCGAGATCGAGCCGATGGGCAGCTGGTAGAGACCGAACTCCGCGCGGCTCGAGACCGCTTCGCTGCAGCTGACGTACTGCTCTCCGAGCAGTCGACCCCCGAGGTCGTAGAAGAAGTTCTGGCCGCAGCCGCGCGGATCGCGCACTGCGACGAGGTCACCTGCGCGATTGAAGAGGTATCGCCACGTTCGCGTCGCGGCCGTGGCGCCCGATTCGCGCGAGTCGGTGTCCGGGTCCTCGGTGCCGATTCGACGGCCCAGCGTGTCGTAGTGGAAAACGCGATGAACGTGCGGATCTGCCAGGCTCGGCACGGCCGTGAGCGCAGGACGGACTCCGGCGCTCGACCGCGCGCGCACGAGATCGGTCACGACTCCGTCGATTCGGTAGTACGACCAGAGTCGGTGTTGCTCGGGAGCGCCGGTGTCTGCGTGGTACGTGCGCAGGATCTGATCGGTCACGCGCCCATGACCATCGCTCCGCGAGGTGGTGCACGTACCGTAGAACCCGGAGCTCGAGTCGTTGTCGAGCGCGTCGCAGACGTCGACCGACAGCGCGTGGAAGCTCTGCGAGGTGTAGCTGCCGTCCTCGGCGTGCTGGCCGATCGTGCGACCGAACGCGTCGTGGCGCGTGACGGTGTACGGGATGTCGTCCTCGGCGAACGCCGGAAAGCCGCTCGGCGACGCGACGGTGCGCGGCAGCGCGAGCACTGCGGCGAGCGAGGTCTCCGAGCCTACGTAGACGTCCGGCTGATATGCGCGACGGACGGTCCCCTTCGCGTCGAGCGTCGACAGGCCACTCCGAGTCCACTCACCCGGAGCATCGCCCGTCGACAGGCCCGCTCGCGCGCGACCGAGGCCGTCGATGTACGAGATCGCGACCAGAGAGCCGCCCTCTTCACCGTACTCCGCGTCACAATCGAGCTCCGTCGTCGTGATCACCCGGCTGAGCGGGACGGCGCCGGCGTTCCCGGTGAGCTCGTAGGCGATGCGCGTCGTCGGCCGGTCATCGCTACATCCCTCGGCACGCGGCGGGACGACGGCGACCAGCCGGCCGAGGCCGTCGTAGGTCACGCTCGTCACGAGGCCGTTGGGATCGGTGGCGCTCAGAACTGCGCCAAGACCGCGGTCCCAGGTGCCCGACGTCGAGAGCGTCGTCACACCCGACGTCGACACGTGGGTCGTCTCGGTCTCGGCGAGCTGCGCGTAGTCCGCGTCGTAGCTGACGCGCGCGTACCGCAGACACCCCGCTGGGCGCGCGGCGATCGTGCTCGGGTCGAGCTCCGAGATGTCCGCTCCGACGCAGCTCGCGAGCGCGTTGCCCCACGCGTCGTATAGCGACGAGCCCACCAGGTCGTCGTCCAACGAGACACCCGGCGTCGAGCTCGGATTCACCTGCAGCTGCTGGATCGCAGGGCCCTCGGTCGAGCCATCACCGCCGAACGTGTACGCGCGCAGCGGGCCGACGACCTGGCGCGAGAGCACCACGTCACCGGCGTCGTTGTACTCGTTGATCGTCTCGCGCAGAGGTCCCTGCGCCACACCGTCCGACGTCCCCGTGATCCACGTGGAGCCCGTCCGCCAAATCCACTCGGCCGGGTTCCGCAGCACGGGCGTCGTGTGGGTCACGATGACATCGTCGACCGGGATCGCGCCGTCGATCGCGCCATGCGCCGTCTGCCGGCGCACTTGCCCGAGCGAATCGACTTCGTCGTAGGTCGTCTTGATGCGAACGAAGTGCTGTCCGCGGATGCGCGCCCGCCGCTGAACGATCGACGTCTGCGACCACGAGGTGGTGCCCCACGCCTCGAACGACACGTCGGTCAGCTCCAGTTCCTCCGCGCTGGCAGCCCATACGGCCGTGTCGTAGCGAAGCTCGTTCGCCTCCGACACGAACGCGTACTGGATCCACCGGCCATCGAGGCCCTGGTAGAGATTCCGACTCGTCAGCGTGGCGTGTGCGCTCGAGAGATAGACGCCTCGTTCATCGAACGTTTCAGTGAGGAACTCACGTCCTTTGAGTGCCTCGTAGGGATTGTCGGCGAGTCGATCGTCGGCGATCGATTGGGGTCGGCGACCTTGGTGGAAATAGGTGCGCGTGAACGAAGTCGGGTGGTTCCAGTCACCGACTGCTTGTGCATCAGCGGCGCCGAAGCCTCGGAACTCCTGCTCGATCCCTTCGTAGTATCCGTCGTGATAGGCGAAGTTGGTGGTGCTGACGTGCGGCTCCCGGCCGAGCAACTCGAGCCGGTCGCTCGTCGTCACGGAACGCACGACAGTGGAGATCACCGGGCTGCCTGCCGAATGCCAGGTCTCGGTTCCGGCGAGCTCCTCGAGCCGGGCGCTGTGCCCACCGTCGGCACGGCCCCACGTGAACCGCTCGCAGCTGGTGCATCGTTGCGCCGCCGCCAGGTCGGTGACGTAGTCCTCCGCGCTCGAGCCGTAGCCGATGTCGGTCTGCGCGCCGAGCCCGTTCTCCACGCGCACCAGCAGGCGCGGCCGACGGCCGCCGGCGAGGTCGACGTAGCGCCAGTCGTTCGCCGTGCCCCAGACGATGTCGGTCGTGCCGCTACCGTCGATGTCCGCGAAACGCGTTCGCGGCACGAAGCTGGGCGTCGGCGGCGTTCCGCGCGCGATCAGCCGCTGCGTGAACGCGCGTCCTGCACGATTGAACCAGACGTCGACTGCGTCGAACCGGATCTGCACGACGTCGGTCGCGCCATCGGCGTTGACGTCGGTCAGTGAGACCCCATCGAGCTCTACGTTCAGCTCCGCGGGCGGAGTCGCCATCTCGATGTAACGATTCGCGCCCTCGCCGCGCGCGCATTCGTGCGGGCCCTCGCCCCAGCTGCCCTCGCCGCGACCGGGCCAATAGCGAACACGGCCACGCTGGATCTCGACGATGTCGAGCAGCCCGTCGCCGTTCATGTCGGCCAAACGGGTCTCTGCGTTCTCGAAATCCACCGGAGTTCCGGACTGCAGCAGGCACGACTCGATGGGCTGCGTCGAGAGCTCCCAGTGGTCGTCGACGTATCGGTAGCTACCGAACCGGCCGTCGCCCCCGGGCAACCACCCGAGGTTCACCCAGGTCTGCATCACCGTGCCGGTGGTTCGCACGATGTCGATCAGATGGTCGTTGTTGACGTCGACGATCTCGAGGTGCTGCGCGTCGCGCCCGAGATCGACGCGCGGATCGAAGTCGTCGGCGGGGAGCTCGGTCTGCGCGTAGGTCCAGCGCCAGTCCTGCGACGCTGGCGAAACCACTGCGCCGCTTGCAGGGTCTTGCCCGCGAGTCGGCGTGAACCATCCGTACGTGCGCAGTCTCGGCATGTGCAGCATGTCGCTGCGCCCGTCGCCGTCGATGTCCATCGGGACGACGTTCGGGTTCGACAGCGAGAGCACCGCGGACATGCGCGGGTCCATCGGCATCGGGATCGCGCCCGAGAAGTGCGCCGTCGCCCCCGCGGGCGCCGCGCTCGAGCCGGTGAAGCCATTGAAGAACACGCCGACCGCCGGCTCGCCCTCGCGCGTGCGGTAGCGAGCGGGATCCGTGACGATCAGGTCGGGCAGACCGTCAGAGTTCACGTCGAAGAGATCGGCACGTGCTTCGTCGACGGAGTGCGGCGGACTGTGCTCGACGGGGTGTGCCGTCGCGTCGACGCCTCCGAATCCCGGGATCTGCTCACCCCTCGCCGGCATCGTCGAATAGCCGAAGCGCATGGGGGGAAGGACGCGCCCCTGGATGCGATCGTCGAGCGCGCTCTCGTTGATATCCGTCCGGCCCTTGGAGACGCCGAGCTCCGCGTTCGCGAGCTCGGGACGCCCTTCGACCTGGACCTCGGACAGCAGCGAGTGGAACGAAGTCGGGTCGTAACGGAGGTGATATCGGCGGACGAGGGTGCGGCCGACGCCGCTCGACGCCGTGATCTCGACACGCCGAAGCCGCAGCGCGGTCTCGATCTTCCAGCCCGTGGCGAACGACGAGAATACGTCTTCACGATTCTCGTAGACGAGACGCACGCGTGCGCCGTAGGCCGAGAGCGGCTCGAGACACTCCCGCGTCGATTCGACATCCGCTCCTGCGCACGTGTGGGGCGCGAGGTAGTGGATGGTCTCGAGATACGACTGTCCTCGATCGTACCGATAGCCGTAATAGACGGTCGAGCCGTGCGCGTCGCTCATCCTCGTGAGCGACCAGCGCGCCACTCGGGGATCGGCCTCGGACGACTCGGGGTCGATCTCGAGCGCGCGGATCGATGCGCTCACCGCATCCGTGGGTCCTTCCCCCGAGCCGAGCAGGCCGAAGTCGAAGCGGGTTCCGTCGCGACTCTGCACGACCCAACGAGTCGAGTCGGGCGAGCGGAAGAAGCGCATGAACGCGCCTTCGACGCGTGCGCGATATTGCTGCCATCCGGCCACGTCATCGGGAACCTGCGACGCATCGGCTCCGCTCTGTGCCGCGCGCTGATCGACTGCGGCGATCGCGGCGGAATCGACGGGCACGAGCTCTTGGCCGCCGTTGTAGAGGAAGCGGTCTTCCTGGGGGTGGTATTGGCGATCATCGACATATCGCGGCAATCCACGATCCGACTGCCGCGCGATGAACGGCGCCGCGAGACCCCACCCGAACCCGACCGGCCCATTGCCGCTCGTGCTGGAGTACGAGAGCGCAAGCGATGGCTGCACTCCACGCCGCCCTGGCGCGACCGCAATCGGGACGCTGAAGGTCGCCGTGCCAGATGAGAGAATCGGGGCGAATGACTCGCCCATTCCTTCGACGGAGCCCTCGGCCGACGGGAGCGAGATCGCCTGAGGGGTCACCGCCGTGCGCGCTTCACCGCCGGGCAGTGCGAGCGGCGCAATGTCGTCGGTCGGTGCCTCGCCGTCCCCCGGAGCCTCGGTTGGATCAGCCACCTCGGGGAGATTGGGAATGTGCTCCGCGTCGATGGCGGGGTTGCCATCACGAACCGCGTCCTCGATCTGCGCGCGCGCTTCGTCGCTGATTTCGACGACCCGGGGGTCGCCATCGGTCGTGGGCGATTCGCCGTCGCCATCGTCCGCGCGCGCGACTGGCGCTGCTGGCGTCCAGACGAGGAGCGTCGCGATGGACGCGGCGAGCGCGCGAGCGGCGAACGTGGCTCTCCGATCATTCTGAGCGCTCATCGCCGCCCCTCAGTACGCGTGAAGAATGAAGCCGCGCGTCGAGCGCGCCGGCGTGGGCGACAAGTCGGCTCGTGCGTCACTCCAGATGACCCACGTTCCACGACTCGAGCCGGTCAACGAGAGATCCCGCTGAGCGCCGCCTACGAGCTGCGACTCGAGATACATCTCGTATTCAGCCGGCAGTGCGACCTCGGCCTGCAGCCGAACACGACCCTCGGTCGGCTCTTCCCAACCGACGATCCACCCGTCCGAGCGGAATGCGATCGATGGCCTCTGCTCGATGTGCGGGCGTCCATTCGCGCTGCGGCCCGTCACTCGTGTCTCGCTGTGAACCGTCGGCGGGCCGGCGACGGGAACGCGCCGAACATAGATGTCGCCTGCGGCGTCGAACGCGTGCCCAGTCCACGCGACCGCGAATCCCGCGGCGTCGGAGGCGACGGTGATCGGGCCGATCCCGGTGCCGATCTCGAAAGGCGTGGCGTCGATCGGGCCATCGCCGAAGCGCATACCGACGATGTGGCTGCGGTCGCCGAGCGCCTCGGGCGCACGAACCCAAGCGACGAGCGCACCGTCAGCGGTCATCGCGACAGCCGCGCCGGCGCTCGCTCGCGTATCGAGCGACACCGGTGTGCCCGCGGGGCGTCCAGCGCCGTCGAGAGCCTGGAACATCGCGCGTGGCGAGCGAGCGTCGGTCGCGTCGGTCCACAGCACCGCCGCGCCTCCATCGAACGCCAGAAGAGCGGGATCCGCGGCGTGAACGCTGCCGGCGCTCGGCTGAATCGTGGGCGATAGACTGCCGTCGACGGCGACGTTGCGCAGCGCGACCGCGCTCGCCTCGGCGCCAGTGGGCTGCGTCCACGCGACGCGCCAGCCGCCACCGGGAAGTCCGACGGCGACCGGCTGCGGATCCCAACCCGGTCCGGGCATCGACGCGATGCGGATCGGTGTCGCGTCCTCGCCACCGTCGACTTCGACGCCGTAGCGCGTGTAGCGGCGCGCCCGCACTTCGGTCGCAGCATCTAGCTCGGCAGTCCACACGACGAGTGCCGCGCCCGTCTCGTCGAGCGCGATCGTTCGACTGCTGCCGGGCGCATCGACGCGCGACTCGCGCGAGGCGATGACGAACGCAGTCGGCTCACACGTACTGGAGCACGCGTCTCCGTCGCTCGTATTGTGGTCGTCGCAATGCTCCCGCGACGGCGAAGGACCAGCATTCGGCCACCCGTCACCGCAGCCGGTCAGCTCCGTGCAGTCGAGCTCGACGCAGACGCCATCGGCGCACGGTTCGCCGTCGTCGAGCGAGAAGACCCTGCACCGGTCACACGCCGCGAGCTCTTGGTCGAACACCACGTGCTCGTCGTCGAAGAGCACATGATTGTTGACCTCCTCGGAGTAGTAGTAGTCGGGATCGTGGGGCTGGTACACGCCGCGGTACCCGATGACTTGTCCCGCGGACTCGGTGCTGCCTCGAGCAGGTGCCCCGAGCCAGAGGTCCGGGATTCCATCGGCATCGGAGTCGCCGATCGCCGTGGCGACGCCGAGCTCGTCGTCCGCGACGCGTGTCGGGAGCGACTGCGCGTCGATCACGATGCCAGGATCCGGGGAGATCCGAAGGGCGGACACGTTTCCAGGAATGTCCTCGACGGCGATCGCGACGTACCAGCCGTCGGCGTCGGGCTCTACGATCGCGATGGGTCGCACGACGCCACCCGACGCGGCGAAGTTCTCCCCCCCGACGTCGCCATCCACCTCATTGCCGATGAGGGCGTGCTCGTCGTGTGTGGCGATGGTCGCGCCGAAGCCGGTCGAGCCCGTCCAGCTCCCGACGATAATCGAGAGGTCTTCGCGAGCGAGCCGGTACACGGTGTCTGCTCCCGGCGCGCCGACGAGGAGCTCTGTCTCCCTAAGGCCCAGCGCTGCACCGAAGCGCTCGTCGTTGCCCAGACCCAGGCCATACGCAGAAACGAACCCGAACGTGGCGTCCGACGGACGCCAGACCACGATCGCGCCTCCGAAGATGTAGTCCGGCGTGCCGACGACGAGCTCGTCGACGCCGTCGAAGGTGTCCAGATCGCGCGCCAGCATCGCATCGCCGAACGAGGCGCTTCTCAGCTCCTCACCAGCGTCGTTCAGAACGTCGACGCTGCGGAACGAGGTGAACGGCTCCAATCCAGTCGCAGTGCCGCGATAGACGTCGATGCGTCCGACCGTCTCCTCGATGACATCGTCGAACACCGACGACGCGACAGCCAGATCTGCGACCCCGTCGCCATCGAAGTCGCCTGCCGCCGCGCCGCGCCCGAACGCGGCGAGCCCGAACGGTGGCCGAATGGTGCGCCAAGGCAGCAGCCCGTGGTCGCTTCCGAGGAAGACGTAGACGGCTCCCTCGCCGATACCGACGCCGTGCTCCCAGTCGTCCTCGGGCAGGAGGGCGTGCTCCAGATCGCCTGGCGCGCCCACGGCAACGTCATCGTACCCGTCGCCGTTGAAGTCGCCGGTCGAGACGAACCCGAACGCGTCGCCGGGCGTGTTCCGCGCGAGCGAATCCGGGCCGCCGTCGTCCCAGCGGTAGCAGTCAGCACAGAACGACGACTCGTCGGGCGACGGACACGCCGGCGGAGAGACGTCGCTCGTGCTCCCCGCGTCCGCTTCGGCCGGAACGGAGCCGAATTGGCCGATCGACGATGGGTCGATATGCCACATGAAGGTCGGCGGCAGCGTGGAGTCTGCGTCCACGGGAACGCTCGCGTCGACCAGCACGACGGCGGGCGTGCCGTCGCAAGCCGCACCGAACGCCGCGAGGCAGAGGCCGACCGCTACCCGATGCAGCGATACCGAGCGATGCCGACCGCGAGCTTCGCTCGCCACTCGAGCACGAGCCATCTCAACTCCTGGTCACTTTGCAAACGGACGAGTTCACCCGGCTCGGCGCGGCCACGCGCTGCGGCGACCAGGAGCGCGCGAGTCGAGCACGCGCTCCACCGGCCTACGTCACCGATGCTTCAGCGGCGCTGTCGCGTCCAGAAGCGATAACGGAGAACGACCTGGACGTCTTCGACACCCGTGAGAGTCACGCCCGGCGTATCCCAGACGCGCAGGACGTAACTACCGGTCAACGGCCTACCGCGAAGCTGACGCTGCATGTACGGCTCCATCAGCGACTGATCAGCCGAGGAGATCGGGTTGGTCACGTATCGCTCGGCCGCGAGACCGCGCGCGTGCTCGATACGGCCGGTGTTGATCGGCGCTGCGTAGTTGTCGTCCCCGAAGTAGTTGAGCACGCGATGCTCGCCGTCGTGAATCAGCGTGTACGGGACCCAACCCGCGGAGTAGCAGAGGTCGGGGTCAGCGTGCGCCTCGCAATAACGAACGTTCGCCCCGACGAAGTTCACTCCGAGGGCGTCGACGCGGTAGTTGAAGTTTCCTTCCGCGAATCCACCGCTAGCGAGCGCCGAGCCGTTCCGGATTGCTTCGGCAGGCACGTCGAAGCGCGCCTCCCAGAAACATCTCAGTACGCCCGAGTCTCCCTCCTCACACGAATCGGCGAGACCCGTCGGGCAGAGCGTCTGGCAACGTCGAGCCCAGCGGAGCTCGCTGCCCGGGCCTACGTCACACACCGGAACCGTGGCCCGCCCTGCCTCCTCGGTCTCGACGTAGAAGCCCGGAGGGTGGTCCGCGATGGTTGCGTTGGCAGGCACCGTCGCGCCGACGTTCTCGATCATGGGCGCCGCGATGCGCCAGCGTTGTTCGGTGGTGAGCGCGGTGTTCGCCGCACGGAGCGCGAGGTACAGCGGCTCACCGGACGGCACTTCGACGACGAAGTACCGGCGCACCCATTCGGTTCCCGACGGCGCGGTCCCCAGCGCGCTGCGGGCTAGTACGCTGCCGTCAGCGTGCTCGATCTCGAACGGCGAGCTGGCGCCGGCCGGATCGCCGTAGACGAGTCCGCTGCCATCTGCATCGACAGCGTACCAGGACACTCGATATCGGCCGCTCGACAGTGCGAGTTGCTGGTTCAGGCGCGCCTGGCTGGTGTAGCCAATCGGAGTCGCCGGATCGCCGTCGTCCTGTGCGAACAGCACGTCGAATGCAGCGGCCGTCGCGAACTGCGGATGCCAGCTCGGTACGGGGCGTTCTTCCGGCGAGCCAGTGACGGGCGTGACCGCGACGCACGACG
Source organism: Sandaracinus amylolyticus (assembly GCF_000737325.1). Classification (NCBI taxonomy): domain Bacteria; kingdom Pseudomonadati; phylum Myxococcota; order Polyangiales; family Sandaracinaceae; genus Sandaracinus; species Sandaracinus amylolyticus. Next base: position 555,662 of record NZ_CP011125.1, on the reverse strand, counting down.
TGGTCGACGTGCAGCCGCTCACCTCCCAGAGCGGCTCCGGTTCGACATCAGGAGCGTCCGTTGGCTCGAGCGGGTACGTCGCGTACTCGAGATGGCCAGTGTAGGCGAGAAGGTTCGGCACGTTCGAATCGCAAGCCCCGAGCCCTCCCGACGACTCGTGCCGCAACGAGATCACGGTCGTGTCCGTCGCATCCTGGAACGGAAAATCGATTCGATACGACTCGACGAACGCCTCCAGGCGGTCGACGTAGTCGCCAACGTATTGGTCGGCGTAGTTTTCGTAATCGAGGTCGGTCGAATCGCGAAGACGCGAGTAGTCGATACCCGTGACGTCGCAGATCGTATCAGCCCACGTGCGGGGCGGCTCGACCAACGTCATCGGCTCCGAGAGCGAGTTCAGGTCGAGCCCGATCTGCTGCTCGATCGCGCGGCGGGCCAGGAATGCACTGCGGACGGCCTGGCGCAGCGCGCGGCGATATCGCGTCAGCGTCGTATTGTAGCGTCGGCGGTAGACCGTGTTGGTGCGGTAGGCCCTGCCGGTCTCGTCCATGTCGAGCAGGAGCATTCGTCCGACGCTGCGACGCCCGGTGCGACGGAGCGACGCGAGTTCGGCGGTTGCATCCTGCAGGTCGCCCACGGCGGTCGCAATGGCGGACTGAATGTCACGGAACGTCGCGATCCGCACTTCGATTCCGTCCTCGAGCTGGAGCATTTGCGACCGGGTCTCGGCGTTTTCGATCTGCGAAGACAGGCGGTTCTGCGCGATGATCGTAATCACGGTCGCGGCCGCGTTTCCGCACTGCGTGACCACGTTTCCCCATCCGGAATAGTCGCTATCCGGACCATTATTGCTCGCGATAAGCGCGGTCATGACGGAGCCCCCGCAGCTATTCAGCGCGTGAAAGATGTCGCGCGCCATAGTCAACTCCTGGGTCTCACGAATCGCGTTCGTCTGGATGATGAGGTTCTCCATCCGTTCGATGTCGCGCGCGAAGCCACGAAGCTCCTGAGCGAGTCGGGGCATGTGCATAGACATGTTCTCGAGACCTCGGCGGAGCTGATCCACGGCAACTCCGTAGGAACCCCTCGCCACGTCGAAGCCCCCGCCTCCGTCAGCGCTCAGGCCGCGCAGCGCGCCGCGCGGGACGTTCGGAATCACCGCCCGCTGCGCGCGATCCTGAATCGTGAATCCGACGCAGTTCAGGTATGCACGAACCGCCGGCAGGTCGGCGACCGTCGATACACGCGGTGGTGGGCGCGAGGGATCGCACGAGGCGGTCTCGGACTGATCGAGCTCGCACGCCAACTCGAGCGCGTCGCGCAGGTCTCGGGCGGTCAGCCCTCTCGCGAAAGATCCCGATCGCGGTGCTTGCGACCAGTTGCCGGCGATCGCGACCTCGCTTTCGTCGACGTCGTGGAACCAAGTCGTCAAACGGTCGATCCGCTCGACGTCCCGGCCGAGCACGACGTCGCCGTCCTCCCATTCATCTTCGAGCACCCGAGCGTAGGTCGAGCGCCCGAAATGTTGGAAGTCGGAGAGGCGAGGAGTCGAGTCCTGGGCCACGACCGCGGTTCCACGCGCAACACCTTCCCACATATACGGAACGATCGAGTCGGAATCATCGCCACGATACTCACGTCCGGGGTCGGCGCTCGCGTGACGACGTGCGTCGAACACGATGAAACGCCTCGGGTCCTGCTGGCCGCAGGTGACGGGCCGCTCGCGCCATGTGCCGTTTGCGAGGAGCGTGGTCCACAGCGAAGGTGCAGTGCCCGTGCTGGAACGACAGTACGTGCTCCCGTAGTAGGTCCGAGAGCCCAGACAGGTGCTCGTCAAATCGTCGGAGTAGCAGCTACTGCCGGCGTTCACCGCGCTCCAGATCGTGTACTGCCCTCCACCGATATCGCCGGGCGCGTCGATCCAGCTCGGAGCATTTTCGGGACGCGGCGATGTGCCCGAGCCACGATGGTCCGCGAACGACGGAGCGAAGTAGTTGGACATCGACGCGCCGGTCGAGATCTTCAGAGCGAGAACGGCGCGTGCGAGTCGATCGTTGATCTCCGCGCGGGCATGGGCGTCAGCGCAGTCGATCGTCTGGCAGAACAGACTCTCACTGTCGCATGTCGCCGCCCTGACGTCGGAATGGCAGGGCCATGCAGGCAGCGGCGCCGCAGCCATGTCCATCGGCTCGTTGAGCCCGGAGAACACGCGACCGGTGCCAGCGTACGACCTCATGCCGGGAGGCGTCCACGTCACCCGATCCACCGTCAAATGGCTCAGATCGGGCGGTTCCGCAGCCCACCCCACGCGCGACGCGAGCAGACGCAGGTGTTCGAGATCGAACGTGCTGCTCTGGCGGAGTCGTTCGAGATCCGCGTCCGTCGCGACGCGGGTCCGCAGCGACCGCAAGACGTCGCAATCCGCCGGGTTCTGCACCCCCGGCTCGTACTGCTCTTCGATCGTGTCCGGAATCACGCCGATCGTGTCGGAGACCGACACGAAGCTGTAGCCGGCGGGCAGCGTCAACCCAGGCGGCGCAGAGCTCGCACAGGTGCCCGCTCTCATGACGAACGGACACGGGGTTGCGCGGCCCTGCAGCCCGCCACCGCAGAACACGCCCGTCGAATCGTGGCGCCACATGCACAGGGGGTCCGGCCCGAGCGCGACGAATGGGACCACCTGGTCAGCGTCCTCGCCGAGGCACTCGGCCAACTGCTGCGCTCGCGGGTCATTCAGGCTCTGCAGGTAGCGAACCGGATCGACGCCGCACCGACCATTGACGCACACGCCTCCGCGGATCGTCGCGCAGCTCGCGTCCGTGGTGCACGTCGTCGAGGGCGCTCCACCGATTCCGCTGCTCCCAAACGTCAGGAGATCGGGCGCGACACCGCATTGCGCCTCGAGCTGGTCCGCGGCCCCTTCGACGATCCCCTCGATCCCGAGACCGCTGGTAAGAAGCGCTTCCCCGAGCTCGTCGGCACGGGTCGCCGCATTGCGAGCCAGCGTGAGATAGTGCCGCCAGCTGCTCTCGTACGCGTCTCCATCCTCGCTGAGCTGATCCTCGAGCGGAATGCGGGCGGACCGGAGGTCACCGGTACAGATGACCTCGGCTGAATCGCAGCTCTCCTCGTCGGGTGCCGTCACGCTCAGCGCGATCTGCTCCACGAGCGGCACGACAGGCTGCATCACGTCCGTCGCCGTCGTCGTCGCGGTCGTCCAGTCGATGACCACGGGCGCGATGAGCTCGTACGCGCCGGGCCGCTTCGCGGCGGAGCCGGGACGACGGCGCAGCACGTACAGCGGCGTCTCCGCGACGTTGCCGAGATCGAGTTGGTGGCGGGTCTCGAAGCCGTAGTCGGCATAGGTGAGACTCTGCGTCGTGTACCCGAACGTCTCCTCGTGGTCGGCGAGCGCACAAGGCTCACCCTCGACTGCCCCAGTGGTCGCGCACGACACACCGGCGTCGCCTCGAACCACCAGGAGCTCGGCCTGCGTGAAGTCTCCATACACCGACACTTGCGCGAAGTGCGTCGGGGGTACCGACGTGTCGTTCCAGTACGAGACGCGCACGCGCCACGGACGGTCGCGATTGGCAACTGCCGCCAAGGCGTTCAGCGAGGGATGGTTGCCGACGGTAGAGTACCGAGTGATCTCGGACGCGACCGTCGCCGCCCAATCGACGAAACCTGCCACGCTTCGCCGCGCATACGCGCGCGTGGGAGTGTTCAGATCTCCGTAATTCCCGAGCGCTTCCGGCGATCCCATCGCACCGAATGCTCGCGCCGCGTGAACGGAGCCGAGCGAACGTGGCGGACGGGTGGTTGCCGAGTAGTACGTGAACTCCGGGAGCGTCGGGCTGCCGTCCGCCTGTGCCGTGAGGACTGGGGTGTACGTCTGCGTCGTCGTGCGCGCGAATGCCGCCGCCTGATCGGAAACCCGCGCGCGTGCGAGCGAGAAGTCGCTCTCGGTCGTGCCCGTGATGGCCAGGAACTCCGAAGAGGCCATGCTCGCCCAGGAGTCATCACCCATCCGCTCGGCAATTCGCTCGCGCATCGGGCCGCCCGGAAGAGGAATTCCACCCAGGGGCGTGGCGCCGGTCCAGAGCTGCTCGAACCGATAGTCTTCGCGGTTGCCGAGCACGTCGAGCTGGATCCCAGAGAGCTGAAGGAAGCCGAGCGCAAACGGGAACCGCGGGCGTTCGAGCGCGGGAGTCGAGTCCGCGCAGACACCGGTCTCGGTCGAACGTACTTCCGTACGGGCACCCAGCAGGAAGTCAGCGACTCGATCGTACGAGAGGACGGGACCGTGCCACCGCATCCAGAGCGCATCACCCGTGGAAGGCTCTCGAGCGAAGTGACTGTCAGCAACGGCGATGTTGTCGGCCGACGCGCCCTCGGCGGCTTCCCATACGGTCTCGTAGGCCTCGACGAACGTGCCTGCGAGCGACTGACCCACGGTGAAGTTCGGCTCCTCCCTCGATCCAAGGATCAACGCGAGATCTTGCACGGCGCAGGTGCCGATTGGTTGATAGCCACCCCCCGCGCGACGAAGCGCTTCTCCCGACACGATGGAGGCTTCTCGGGCCTGAACGATGGCCTCTTCACGCAACGCGGCGTTCACGGCACGCGTCTGCGGCGGTACGCGGTAGTTGCCCACCACCGTCTCCGAGAGATTGTCCGCGATCTCCAACAGCTTGTTGGCGGCACAGATTCGGATCTGCGCCGCACACGCCATTGCCGTGCACGACGTCCACGCGGCCTCGGGAACGCTCGCTGTACCGCAGCTCGCGAGAGCGCCCCCCGAAGTGGCGACTTTGATGTCACCTTGGCAAGCTACGTGGATTTCCTCGATGAGATCGGGCTGCGTGGGCGAATGCAGCTCGAGGAGAGCCTCGGCCCCCTCGCCGTCGATGACCCTCACCCGCTGCATCTCGCGCAACCGCCTGGAGAGAGCCGCCTGGTCAGGTGGCTGATCGCGCAACGAGAGGTCGTCTTCACCCCCGTGCGCGCAGCTGGCTGCGAGCACTGCCAAGAGCACGCCCCACTTCGCTCTTCCGTTCATCGCTCCTGCTCCCAGCCCTTCGTTAGGGCGCGGTTCGGACACAGCGGAAAGTCGTCGGCTCGCGCGGCTCGCCTGGCGGGCGACCTTGCCGCTGCGACACGTGGTGTTGCCCGTAGCTCCCATGATTGCGCGAGGAGCCTCGGACCACGCGAGCACTCCCGGTCGCCGGGCCCTGCGGATCGATTTCTCGCGAGCTCGGATCGTCGTAGTACGTCTCCGAGTACCAATCAGCGGTCCAGTGATATGCCGCACCGATGAGCATCTCGACGCCGTAGCTGCTGCGGCTCTCCGGCATCGAGCCGACCTCGGCGTCGACGTACGGCGCCCGCCCGGCGGGCACGGAGTAGCCGGGGCATCCGAGCGAAGGAAGCACCGAGCACCGGAACTCGTCGACGTCCCAGGTATATCGCTGCGACCGCGGAGCCGGGCCGCGGGCGGCTTTTTCGTACTCCGCCTCGGTAGGCAGTCGTCGAGCGCCGTCCCATGCGCAGAACGCGGAAGCCTGGTCCCACGTGACGCCTTGGACGGGATGCGCGCCACGACTGACGTCCTCGTAGCTGATCAGACCCGTGGACGTCAGAGGCGCAGTGCAGCCGCCCGCAGCGACGCATGCGCGATATCGCGCATTCGTGACCGGGAACTGATCGATGTAGAAGCTCGAGATCTCCACCGTCGAGACGGTGCTCGCAGATGGGACCTCGGGATGGCCACGCACGAATGGCCCGCCCGGAATGCAGATCTCCTCGTGCCCTCGGGGTGAAGACCGCGGGAGATCTCCGCACGGATCGACGCACCGGTCCGAGATGTCCTGCCACGCGCACGTCGACGTGCAGCGTTGCGCGATCGCGAGCCCCCCCGTGCAGCTCGGAGAGCTTGTCATCCGTTCCGTGCCGGCCACGCACTCGCCATCCGGCGTCTCGAGCTGCCACTCGCGCCAAGTGCAGTGCTCGTCACACGAACGCGTCGAGATGCCGCAGAGCTCGTTCTGCGCGGTTTCGGTCGAACCTGGGACGCATTCTTCGTCGCTGGAACAGACGCCCTGATCGCGCCAGATTCGTTCCGCGCTGCACAGTTGCGTCATCGTACCCGCACCACAGCGGCCGCAGCCGGTGGTCCGCAGCTCACCAGGAGTCGAGCACTCGGTCGAGCCCCCCGAGTCGCTTGCATCGTTCCCGTGCGCCTCGCCGCCGTCGCCCGACGAGGCGTCGAGCTCGAAGGATTCCCCGCCACAAGCCGACGAGAATGCGCAGGCCAGCAACAACCACCATCCGCGTCCGTCAGGCATCGATGGATCTCCGGTGGGCCCGCCGCCGCGCGAGTCGACGCGAGCCATGCCACGAAGCAAGAACGAGGGTCCAGAGCAACCACTGGCGCGACGAGGACGCTCCCGCCGACATCGCGACTGCGCATCCGCCACTTCGCGTCGGCGCACAGACGCCAATGCCTTCCACGAGCTCGCAGGCGTAGCCACGCGGGCAATCGCCGTCGGCAGCGCAGCCATCGGTGCAGGTCGCAGTCGCGCCGCGCTCCAGGCAGAGTCGTGAGTGACAATCGCCCGGCACGCCGCACGAGTCGCCGAAGACTCCTGCAGTCGGCTCGCACGACTCACTCGACGAGGCGCAGACCCAATCGGTAGGGCAGGACACTCCGTCGCCGCACGGAGCTGTGCAGTAGCCGTCGGTCGCGCACCTCCCGGAGCGACACTCGTCCGACGTTCCACAGGGTTGGCCCAGCGCGCGTCCGGGCTCCGTGGAAGAACAGCTCGCATCGCAACGTTCGCCGCACGATGCGCAGGGATCGGGAACGCAGCCCACGGAGCTGCACGTGAATCCGACTGGGCATCCCGCAGTGGCACACGACGGCACGCACGCCCCATCCACGCAACGCGCGCCGGCGTCGCAGTCGGAGTCGAACGCGCACCCGCTCGACGGGTACAGCGAGCAGAGACCCGCCACGTCATCGGCCGCCAGCGAGCGCGCATCCGGACCACGATAGAACGGATACATCACGACGTCGGCGAATGCGTCGTCAGCCGCGCAGAGCGGCGCTCCTCCGCCCCCATCTTCCTCGCACACGTGCGAGAGTCCGAGGAAGTGTCCGAACTCGTGAACGGCAACCGCTCGAACGTCGCGCGCGTCGACCGGTGTCAGGTCGTGCGCCGACCAGTCGAAGTCCGAGTCGTTGAAGAGGATGTCGGCTTCGACGATGTGCCATGTGCCGTCCGCGGCACGTTCGTAGAGGATGTCAGTCGTGGCGGCCACGTCGCTCGAGAGTCCGAGCTCACGCCAGTCGCCTCGCAGCCACGCAATCGTGTTGCGACGGTCTCCCGAAGCGGCGGCGACCGACGTGCGACCAGCGGGGTCGAGCGCGAGGCGGCTGCAATCAGCTGTCCAGGCGGCGCTCCCCTCGCGTACCGACGCGAGCATGTCCTCCAGGTCGAAGCCTTCAGGAGGCACGTCATACGTGCTGTACCGGACGCCGGAGTCGAGCCACACGACCCGCTCGGCCCCGTCGAACCCGCCAAGCTCCGCGACTGTCCGATACGCGCGTGCCGATGTGGGAGTGAGCAACGCGAGCGACACTCCAATCGCCAACGTGAGCTCGGGCAAACGTCGAGTCGCGATGCTCAAGGCCGCCTCGAGACAGCGAGCAGCACGCGCGACCGAAGGACTCCGACGTCAATCCGGCCGGTGCTGGCATCGACGATTCCGTCACGAATCCACGGCGCGGCGGATCCCGAGTCGGAGATCACCCACTTACCCCGGCCCATTCCGGTCAACCAGAGTGCTCCTCGCGACCGGAAGAGGAACAGGGCAACGCGTTCCCCTTCGCGGAACGTGGCCTGACTCGGGACGAGGCGCGCGGTGTCACCGATCCGTCCGCCGTGGACCCACAGCTCCAGAAGTCGTTCGTTCTCGCCATGGAGCGTCTCGGTCACACGGACCACGGCACGCGTGTGGATTCCAGACTGTCCGGCGGGACCTTGATCGTGGCAGTCGACCAGCTCGACCTGGCCGAGCACCACGATGTCGCTTGCTCGCGCCAGCTCTTCGATCGTGACGTCGTCGAACGTCGTCGCGGTCGCGCTCGACGCCGCGAACACCACCGCCAACGCGAGTGGAAGGGCTAGCTGACAGCGTTTCGTACGACTGCGCGATTCCACGGGCCGCTACGCTGACACGCCCGGGAGCCCGGCGAAACCCGGTAGAGCATTACCGGGTATCCCCGGGGTCGGCGCTGGATGCGTCGCGGTCGAGCTCGGTACCCGTCCGACGCGTGCGCTTCCCTTCTTGCAGCGCGCGCGCGAAAAAGCGCAACATGTCCACATACGAGGTCACACGATGTCGATGCCGCAGGCCGAGCGCCGTGAAGACACCGCGAGTGTTTTCGCCCGTGTCGCGATGGAGGTGCCGCCACCACCCGCCCCGGAAGTCGTCTTGGGCGTGGTTGGGCTCGGACGTGACGCGGTCGGCGCTCTGCGCGCGCTCGGTCCGATGGCCGTTCGAAGCTGCACGATGGACGACACCGACGTCGCAGCGTTGATCGTCGCCCCCGCTGCCGATCTCGGTGCTTTCGAAGCACTGACGGCGCGTCGATCGCGTGGCGACGGGATCCCAGTGATCGCCACCAGCGTGCGAAGCGCGCTTGATGCAAACGTAGCGGACGCGATATCGCGCGCTGCTCTCCGGGCGGGCGCCTTCCATCTCTTGGCGCTTCCGGATCGTCCAGAGCTCGATGCGCTCGCAGCGTGTGCCCGTGCGTACGCGATGAAGGCGCCACAGCTGCGCGATACCTGGGTACGAGACCGTCTCGCTCCGTGGATTCGTGCTTCGCTCCGTCCGCTCGGGATCACACCACGACGTGCTGAGGTGATCGCGCATCATGCCCTCGGTGCAACGCGCAAGCCCATTGCCGCCGCGATGGGAATTTCGCTCAAGCAGGTGGACGAGCTGATCGCACTCATTCACCGCGCGACTGGTCAGACGCGTCTGATCGATGTCGCCGCGCCGTTCGCGCGGGCACTCGGGCCCGTGCTTCACGGTTCGCCGGTGCTCGCGTCGTGAAGGCACCCGAGGCTGTGGGGTCCCGATCCATCGGCCGCATCGGTGCGCGCGGCAGGGTCGAGCTCACAAGAGCGCGTTCGCCGGCCGCGTCGGCTCCGCCGGGCGCGCCGTCGCGAGCCTCAGCGCGATCACCACCGCGGACGCGACGAGCACTTCCGCGATCGCGCGCTCGATCTCGCGCGGGACGTCCATCTCCATCCATCCGAGCGCGCCGAGGATCGCAATCATCGCGACTGCGAGCGTGGCAATCGCGAGTGCGATCCACGACAGGCGCCCTCCGCGATCTCGCGCTCTCCGCAACATCGATGCTGCGAGCGCTGCAGTCGCCGCGTATCCCACGCTGCCGATCCACGCCAGTCCGGGGCGCACGTCGCCGATCGCACCGTGCGCGGCTTCGCCACCCGCGAGCGCGATCACGGCACACGAGGCGAGCGCAGCGAGGAACACGTCGTCGAGCACACGTCGCCGATCGTGCTCGCTATCGAGCACCGGCCCGCACGCCGCCGCGAGCGCGACGAGCACGATCGCGAGCGGGCCCGTCGGGCTGCGCAGCGCGAGCCAGTCCCACGGCCACGGGCCCTGCGCGGCTTCGATCGCGGCGGGATCGGTCGTGCCGATCGCGAGCGTCGCGACTCCGAGCGCGACGACGATCGCGATGGCGCCGCACATCGCGCGCATCGCCGCGACGATCCGCGGGCGTGACCCCGACGCGCCGAGCACCAGCGACGCACCACGCCCGGCGACGATCGCGAGCAGCGCCGCATCGAGGCCGAGCGAAGGCAGCGCGTCGAGCGCGGCCCGCAGACCGAGCGCGATGGCGATCGCAACGCCGACGTTGAACCAAGGAACGCGCCGCGACGTCGGCGCGAGACGATCGATCCACGTCGCGCCCGGTCCGAGCAGCACGATCGCGAAGAGGGCGATCAACGCGGCGAGCTGCGACCAGAGGATCGCCTCGCGCGGGACGCGCTCTTCCCATCCGTCGAGCGACACGCGCACCACGAAGGGCGCGGCCTCGCCCTCGCGCGCGACGCGCAGGTCCATCGACGCCTGGCCCACCGCCGGCACGAGCTCTTCGGGCGCGAGCAAGTTGAGCCCGTCGATCGAGAGCAGACGGTCGCCCTCGGCGAGACCGGCATCGTCGGCACGGCTCCCACGCGCAACCCGCGCGACCATGAGCCCGATCCCGTCGTCCTCGCGCGGCGCGAGCTCGAGCCCGAGCCGCGCGAGCACGCTCGTGTCGGCATCGCCGCTGACCTCGCGCGGAACGAGATCGATCACCGCGTCGTCGAGCGTGCCCACCACCGAGCCACGATCGAGCGCGCCCGCGCCGAACGCGACACGGATCGAACCACGGAAGGTGCCGCGGCCTCCGAGCCGCCGCAGCGACGCGGCGGGCATCGGCAGCTCGACGCGATCGCTCGAGATCGCCTCACCGTCGAGCGAGACGTCGATGGCGCGCGCGGGATGCCCCGGTCGATGCAGCACCCCGCGGAACGTGACGCGCGCATCGCGGCCGGCGGGAAACCCGCTTCCGCGTAGCACGAGCCGGTGGCCCGGCTGCACACGATCGGGCGAGGCGCTGCCGACGTGGAGGAGCTCGGCCTCGATCGGTCGCGAGCACGCGAGCGTCACGAGCGCGACGATCACGAGGCCGAGAGCGCGCATCCGCACGGCCGGACTGTCGTCGCGTGTCGCGCGACTGGTCAACAAACCCGCGCGAGCGTTTGACCCCGCCGAACGCCCCTGCTACATCGCGCCTCCTTCCTGGGGTCGTAGCTCAGCTGGGAGAGCGCCTCGATGGCATCGAGGAGGTCAGGGGTTCGATCCCCCTCGACTCCATTACTGGTGTGCGGGTCCCCGTCCGCACGGTTCGGTTCGAGCAGTGACGGTGGGGCGTCCGCCGCGGCGATCGTGCTCGGAGGCGCCGGCCCGCACGGGCTGCCGCTCTCGTTCGGTGCGCGGATTCGTCGTCGACCAGGCTCGTCCCGTCCGCACGGTTCGTGTCGCGCAGTGACGGTGGGACGTCCGCCGCGGTGAGCGTGCTCGGAGGACGGCGGCCCGCACGGGCTGCCGCTCTTGTTCGCGCGGGAGGCCGCTCACCACGACCTGCGCGCTCTCGAGCGGCGCGCGACCGTTCAGCCGTCGGCTCGGCTCCTCAGGCCGCGCACGACGCGATGGAGCGATCGGCCGGGGCACGCGGTGTGCGCCCCGTCGATCTCACCGTGGTCGAAGACGCGCGCGCCCTCGATGCGGAAGCGCCGCTGCAACGACGCGACGAGCTCCCTCAGCGTCGCGAGCTGCCGCCGCGTCGGAGCGGTCTCCTCGAAATTGCCGACGAGCACGATCCCGATCGCGACCTCGTCCCAGAGCGCGCGCGTGCTCGTGTCGCGGAGCCGGGACGCGACGTGCGCGCCGGGCTGCTGCCGAGTCCAGCGCGGTCCCACTTCGATCTCGCCGTCGCCGAGGCCGTGGCCGTTCCCGATCACGAAGTGATAGGCCAAGCCGCGCGGCATGTGGCGCACGCCGCGGTGGTACGCGTCCATCGAGGCGGCGTTGCCCTCGGACGACGCGCTGTGGTGCACGATGATCGCGGTCCACGGACGCGCTCGCACACCCGGCGCGCGGATCAGCGCGCCGACGTCGCGGCCTCGCGGGAACTCCTGCGCGTGAGCCGCCGTCGCCGCGAGGACGAGCGAGAGGACGGCGATCGCCGGCATCGTCGAGCGCATCCGCGGATCATCCGACGCGCCCGCCGCGCGGAGCCAATTCCGCGCACCCTCGCGAGCCCGGAGGGCAGCAACGACACGGTGTGCGCCACCAGCCCGGGCTACACTTGCACCCCCGCGGCGCGCGCCTCAAAAGCGCCGGAGGCAAAGAAGAAGACGGACATGAAGACCCACAACGTCGTGATCATCGGCTCCGGCCCCGCGGGCCTCACCGCCGCCATCTACGCCGCGCGCGCGAACCTCAAGCCGCTCCTCATCGAAGGCGCGATCATCGGCGGCATCCCCGGCGGTCAGCTCATGATCACCACGACCGTCGAGAACTATCCGGGCTTCCCCGAGGGCATCACCGGCCCCGATCTGATGGCGAAATGGCGCGCGCAGGCCGCGCGCTTCGGCACCGAGATCATCACGGCCGACGTCGATCGCGTCGACTTCTCCAAGCGCCCCTTCGAGATGTGGTGCGGTGACGATCACTACCGCGCGCAGTCGGTCATCGTCGCGACCGGCGCGAAGGCGAAGTGGCTCGGCCTCGAGAGCGAGCACAAGCTCGAGAACCGCGGCGTCAGCGCGTGCGCGACGTGCGACGGCTACTTCTTCCGCAACCAGGACGTGTGCGTCGTCGGCGGCGGCGACACCGCGATGGAAGAAGCGCTCTACCTCGCCGGCCTCTGCAAGAGCGTGACGCTCATCCACCGCCGCAAGGACTTCCGCGCGTCGCGCATCATGCTCGAGCGCGCGCAGAAGCACCCGAAGATCAAGTTCCTCCTCGACACCGTCGTGACCGAGGTGCTCGACGTCGAGAAGAACACCGTCACCGGCGTGCGCGTGAAGAACGTCGTGACCGGCGAAGAGATGGTCTACGACACGCAGGGTCTCTTCGTCGCGATCGGGCACCAGCCGAACACGCAGTTCTTCCAGGGCCAGCTCGACATGGACGAGAACGGCTACCTGAAGACGAAGCCCGGCACGACGCGCACCAACATCGAAGGCGTGTTCGCCGCGGGCGACGTGCAGGACCACGTGTACCGTCAGGCAGTGACCGCCGCGGGCACCGGGTGCATGGCCGCGATCGAGGCCGAGCGCTGGCTCGCCGCGCACGACCTCGTGATCCACTGACGCATCCGCGGCGGCTGCGCGGACGAGCGCGCGTCTGCTCCGAACGAGGGCAGACGCGCGTTCCGTGGTGCGCCATCCTGCACGGATGCTCCCGACCGCGACCGCGCCTTCGATCTCCGAGCCGAGCCCCTCGCTGCACGACGATCGCGCGACGCACCTCGCGTACACGTCGAGCGTCCCGCGCGAGCACGGGTTCGAGCCGCTGCGCGTCGAAGGTCGTCTGCCCGACGGATTGCGCGGCACGCTCTATCGCAACGGTCCGGGGCTCTGGGATCTCTTCGGTCGCCCGTACTCGCACTCGTTCGAGTGCGACGGTGCGGTCGCCGCGGTGCGTCTCGGCGGCGGGAGCGCGCCCGCGCTCGGCGCGCATCGCGTCACCCAGAGCGAAGGCCTCCGCGAAGAGCGCGCGGCGGGTCGTCCGCTCTACGGCAGCAACGCCGCGTGGCGCACGCGCCTGTGGAACGGGCTGCGCCTCCGCGCGAAGAACACCGCGAACACCGCGCTGCTCTCGTGGCAAGGGCGGCTCTTCGCGCTGCTCGAGGCCGCGCGTCCGACCGAGCTCGATCCCGCGACGCTCGACACGATCGGGCCGAGCGATCTCGGCATCGAGAAGCTCGTCGCGTTCACCGCGCATCCTCGCGCGGTCGCGTCGCACCGCACGACGTACTCGTACGGCGTCGAGCTCGGACCGCGGCCCAAGCTCGACGTGCACGCGCTCCCGTGGACCGGCCCCGCGCGTCGCCTCACGCGCATCCCACTCGCGCACAACGTGATGATCCACGACTTCGCGGCGACCGAGCGGCACCTCGTCTTCTTCGTCGGCCCGGCCGAGCTCGTGATCTGGCGCGCGCTCTTCGCGGCGGGTGATTTCCGCTCGTTGTTCGAGTGGCGTCCGGAGCACGGCAGCGAGGTGATCGTCGTGCCGATCGCAGATCCGACGCGCGTCGTGCGGTTCTCGGTCGACGCGTTCTGGTCGTGGCACGTCGCGAACGCGTTCGAGCGCGGAGGCGAGATCGTGGTCGACCTCGTGCGCTACGACGACTTCGCGACGATGGACCAGCTCGGCGCGTCGGGCGCGCCGTTCGAGCAGGGCGTGCCGACGCGCGTCGTGCTCGATCCCGCGCGTCGCACGATGCGTCGAGATGCGCTCACCGACGCGCGCGCCGAGTTCCCGATGATCGACCTGCGCATCGCGGGCACGTCACACCGCACGATGCTGCTCGCGAGCGACTCGGGGCGGCGCAACGCGCTGCTGCGCCTCGACCTCGAGCGCGATCGACTGTCGCGCTTCGAGCTCGAGCCGGGAGAGCGAGCGTCCGAGATGGTGTTCGTCCCGCGCGAGAAGAACGCGCCCATCGACGACGGATGGGCGCTCTCGATGGTGTGGAGCGCGCGCACGAGCACGAGCCACCTGGCGATCCTCGATGCGTCACGCCTCGAAGACGGCCCGGTGGCGCGCGTGTTCTTCGATCACACCGTGCCGCTCACGTTCCACGGCGTGTTCGTCCCGAGCTGATCGATCACCCGGGATCGAGCTTGCCGAGGAAGCGCTCGAGCTGCGCGCTCTGCGCCGCCGAGACCTTCGCGAAGCGCACGCCCGCGATCCACGTGCCCGCGTCCTGCACCGCGGTCCACGCGACGATCGCCTTCGCCTCGAACGGGCTCTCGTCGGGATCCTCGATCCCGTCCTGCGTCAGGAAGAGCGTGACCGCGAGCTCGCTGCCCTCCTTCACCTCGCGATCGACGACCAGACCGACGCCACCGGCGGACACGTTCTGGGTCGACGCGACGATCGTCTCGCCGCGGATCTCCACCTCCGCGGCGAGCTCGACGGCGTAACGGCGATGCTTGCGGTTCTCGGCGCTCATCCACCCTCCGTGATCACGTCCTCGTCGGCTTCGCCCTCCTCCTCGAAAGCGTCTTCCGCAGGAGTCGCGCCGCGCGTGATCGACTCGGCCATCATCCGAGAAAAGGCCCCGCTCGTAAAGACGTCGAGCAGCGCCTCCGCCTCGATGATCCGCAGCTCGATCGCGACGTCGGTGGTGCCCGCGAGATCGCGCTCGAGCTGCAGCCGGCGGCGCTCGAAGTAGAGGTGTACGACCTGCGTCGCGATCTCGAGCCGGCGCTCCTCGAGGTGCCTCAGCTCGCGCATCAGCGACGTCTCCTCGCGCGCGAAGAGCAGTCGATCGAGCTGGAACGTGACGCTGCCCGAGAAGCTCAGCGAGTCGTCGCTCGACCACACGCTGCGCTCACCGGTCGTGCTCTGCAGCGCCGACAGATCGAGGGTCTGACCACGACGCACGTCGGCGCGCGTCTGGGGCAAGAGACCGGCGAGACGCGCGCGATCCGCGGCGTCGCGGGCGCGCCGCGGATCGAGCGCGGGCGCGTCGAGCACCGCGCGCACCAGCGCGTCGACGCTCGGCTCGTCGCGGTACCGCGCGAGCGCGGCGCGCACCCTCGCCGGGGTGATGCGAGCGCGATCGAGCGACTGCGCGGACGCGTCGTGATCGCGGGCGAAGAGGGCGAGCGTGATCGCGGCGATCACCACGATCACGAGGCCGGAGCTGCGCGCGTTCATCGCGGCACCTCGACCATCCGGCGCGCCCGCGCGAGCGCGTCGCGCCGCGCCCTCGCCTCCCACGCGCACGCCGCCGCGATGCGGCAGCGCGAGCCGCTCGTCACGACGAGCGGCGCGGGCGGCTCTTCCGCGCCCACGCTCGCGACGCCCTCGCCGTAGCGCCCTCCGAGCGACACGCCGACGGCCCACGACCATCTCGTGTCCGCGTCGTGATCGCTCGTCGCTCGCGCGCGCTCGATCGCGGTGCCCTCGATCGTCAGCGCCGGTGCGCTCTGCGCGAGCTCCGCGCATCCCATGCTCGTGATCGCCGCCAACGCGATCACGAGCGACCCTGATCTCGCTCGTCTTGATTGCATGCCCGCCTCGTACGTGCGGGACACACATCGCGCGACGTCAGCCGAGCGTTGCGTGATCGATCGCGACGATCTCGGAGTCGCCCTTCGCGAGGCCGATCGCGACGACGATCTTCTCGCCGGGCGCGCGCGGCGCGAGGACGATCGTGCCCTCGCTGCGCACCACGCCGTGATCGACGCGCTCGACGCGCGGCGCCTCGGCGTCCTCGGGCCACGAGACGCGCACGACGCGCAGGTGGATCTCGGCGCCCGACGGCGCGATCAGCTGCGCGCGCGCGATCGCGCTCTCGCGCACGCGCCACACGACGGCGAGCGTCTCGCCCTCGTCGAGCGTGACGCCCGCGAACTTCGCGTCGGCGAGCCTGGTCATCGTCGCGACGGGTAGCACCGGCTCGTCCTCGCGACGCGCGGTCGCCGGCGGCGGACGCTCGAGCCGGCGCTCCGGCGGCACCGGCAACACCGCGCGCACCGTGCTCGCCACCCGGCCCAAGAGCGACCGCGCGATCGAGAACGCCCCGGTGCGACTGCTCGGATCGCGCCCGCGCAGCACGTCGATCAGCGACTCTCGATCCATCGACTCCGCATTCGGCACGCCACGCCTCCGCGCTTCGTCCAGAAGCTCGGCCCAGGAACGTCGCTCGAGGTCCTTCAGAGGAGCCTCCACGTCGGCTCGTCGTCGACGAGCCGCGCGCGCGCCGCCTGGGCGTCCGTGGCGATCTGTGCCCGAAGTGCGTCGATGCCGTCGAATTTCTGCTCACCGCGCAGGCGCGCGACGAAGCCGACGCGCAGGCGCGCGCCGTAGAGGTCGCCGGTGAAGTCGAACAGGTGGACCTCGACCGAGCGCCCTGCGGCGAACGTCGGCCGCGTGCCGAGGTTGGCGACGCCGCGCAGCAGTTGCGGATCGCGCTGTGGCGCGATCACGCGCGCGACCACCGCGTACACGCCGTCGAGCGGCATGAGAACGGGGTCGCAGTCGAGGTTCGCGGTCGGGAAGCCGATCGTGCGGCCGCGACGAAAGCCCTCGACGATCGTTCCGTCGACCTCGTGCACGCGGCCGAGCATGCGCGTCGCGCGGTCGATCGCGCCCTCGCGCAGCGCCTCGCGCACTCGCGTCGAGCTCACGCGGCCGACGTCGGGGAGCTCGACCGGCGCGACCTCGGTCACGCCGAAGCCATGCGCGGAACCGAGCTCGCGCAGTCGATCGATCGTGCCGGTGCGACCCGCGCCGAACCGGAAGTCGGGCCCGACGATCACCTCGCGCGCAGCGAGCTCGTCGACGAGCACGTGCTCGACGAACTCGTCCGCGGTGCGCGCCGCGTACGCCGCGTCGAAGCGCGCGACCGCGACGTCGTCCGCGCCCGCCGCGCGCAGCAGCTCGATGCGCCGCGCGATCGTCGTGATCGGCACCGGCGCGCGCTCGGGCGCGAGCACGGCGAGCGGATGCGGATCGAAGGTGAGCGGAACGACGTCGAGGCCCGCACCGCTCGCCTGCGACATCGCGGCGCGCCGGCGGGCCTCGTCGATCAGCGCGCGGTGCCCGGCGTGCACACCGTCGTGGTTGCCGGGGATCACCGCGGTGCGTCGCCCTCGCGTCATCGGCGCCCGATGATGGGCGCCGTCGACGCGGGGGTCAATTCTCGGCGCAGATCGTGTGCCTCTCGAGCATGTACCCACCCGAGCCGGCGTTCGTGCGAGCGCGCCACAGGTACGCGCCTCCAGCTCCGCCGCACGCCGCGATCTCGCCGATCACGCCGCGGCCACTCAGGGAGCCTGCCCTGCCGAACGACGACCAATGGGCCTGCCGAGTGCCGTAGCGCGTGGCGCCAAACCCACCGCCCGGCCAGTAGAAGACCTCGAGCGTCGTCGGGTCGAGCCCCACGCTGTGCTCGAGGACGAGGTTGTCGGCGTCGATGTCGAAGTCGACGATCTCACCGGCCACGTCGACGTCGAAGAAGCCGAATGGCTGGAGAACGGAGTATCCGTTCGCGGCGATCGCGGGGTGGTGCATGCTGAAGCGCATCTTCGACGCGTGCGTCCCGCTCTGCACGACGCGTTCGATCACGACCACGCGGTCCCGAGTGCGATCGACTGCGACACGCCGTCGGCTGCCCGCCGAGATCGCGCCGTCGCGCTGCAGCGGGACGCTCCCGAGCCACGCGCCAGTCGACGAGTAGCCCGTGAGCGACGAGCCTCCGACGAGATAGATCGTCGCTCCGTCGCCCGAGACCGCGATGTCCTCGTTGGCCCAACCCGTCGAGGAGATCACTGTGGTGATCGCTGTCAGCGTTCCGAGCGCGTTGAACGTGAGACGCCGGACGCGCGTGCCGCCATCCGTCAGCGCCCACACCTCCCGGTTCGGCCCGGGCGCGACGGAGGTGAGGGAGAACCCGAGCTGCGGATCCGTCGTGCCCGGCCTGCGGCACTGTCCCGTTCCCATGCTCCCATCGACGTTCATGACCGTGCAGGTCGACGGAGTCGGAAAGAGGACGACCTGGTCGGGCTGCGCATCCGGCGACCTGAGGAGCGCAACCCGGGAGAAGTCGTAGACACCCGTGTGCGGCAGGTATGTCGCGACCGAGCCCGTGAAGTAGCCGCACGCTGCGAGTGCGAGCGCGAGCCCAACGACGATGGCGAAACCTATCCTGTTGTTGCGTGACATGGCCGTCTCCTTTGCACCATCCGCGGATGGCGCAGAGGAGAGTACCGCCGCGGGTCACACCCCACAACTCGCGGGCGAGATCAGCGCGGGCACGCGTCGCCTTCGGGATCCTGCTCGCACGCTTCCGCGATCTGGCAGCAACCCGCCGGCATCAGGAACGGCGTGCAGTGCGGGACGACGCGGTCGTCCTCGTCGATGTGGTAGTCGCCGTCGCCCGCGGCCGTGCCGCGGACGCGCATCTCGCGCGTGCTGCGGCTCGCTGCGGGATCCTGCGCGGGCACCACGGCCTCGGGGTACGGGTACGGAGCGGGCGCGGTCATGTCGAGGTCGAGATCCGGCGCGATGAGATCGCCCTCGTCGACCGCGCCGTCGCCGTTGATGTCCGTCGCTGCGCTGCGCAGCGGGCAGAGCGGCAGACCGCAGAACACGTCGAGCGTCGGCGGGCAGCACGCCGGGTTCGACACCGGCATGTACGCGACCGGGCTCGACTCCTCGCCGGTCGCCACACGCCGCGCGCGCTCGCACGCCGGGATGCCGTGGCCGGGATCGAACGACGCGGCCTGCTCGGGCGTGGTGTCGTCCGCGACGTCGACGATCGACCACGCGCCCGCGCGGCCCTGCTCGGGGAGCATCACCGAGCCGTCTTCGCCGCACAGCGGCAGCGAGCCATCGGCGCGCACGGGATCGAGCTGGTTCACCGCGCCGATGCGGTACGAGAAGTCGGGGCAGCCGAGCTCGTTCGGCACCGACCACGCCTGACCCGACGCGCTGCCGGAACAGATGCGCGGCGGCGCCATGGGATCCGTCACTGCCGCGGGGTTGTCGCGGCAGTGGGTGTTGCCGGTCTCGGTGCGACGCGGCGCGGTCATGTTGCAGATCGTCTCGCACGTCGCGGGATCACGCGTGCACGTGCTGAGGCACTGTTCGATCGCGTTCACGATCTGCGCGCCCGCGAGGCCGCTCAGCAGGTTGATGTCGTAGTTGCCGCTCGGCAGCTCCTGACAATCGACCCAGATGCGCTCGTACGTCTCCGCCGTGTTGCCGGGCGCGATGATCGGCACGCGGCACTCGCTCGGCATCTGCGGGTTCGTGATCATGACCGCGATCGGCGGAATGCCGGCGCGGACCTGATTGAACGCCTCGACCGGGAAGCCACCGGTCGTGAGCACGTTCTGCGTCGTCGGCGGGATCGAGCCGACGATCAGCACGTCGGGCAGACCGCTGCGCTGCTCGGCGGGCGTGCGCGCGCGGCGCACGATCGGCACCGGGAAGAAGTAGTTGATGCGCGCGGTGCCGAGGATCGGATGCGCGTCCTGCATGCCGTCGTTGTTCGCGTCGACCGGCGCGACGTAGAAGCCGTACGCCGGGCTGCCGAAGAAGTAGCTCCTCGAATCGATGCCGGCCGCGGTGAACGCGTTCTGCCACGCCGACGAGGGCCGCGCGCCGGGCGTCGCTTCGACGATCGAGTCGAGGCGCATGTTCGTGAGCGCGAGCAACTCCGCCTCACGGACGATCGGATCTTCGGTCGTGGGCAGCGTATCGCGGGAGTCGAGAGCGCGCGTCTGAGCCGCGACCTGGAACACCGGGCGCTCGGTCGCGACCGGAGCGCCGAGCGTCACCGCCACGCCCTCGACGACCTGACCGTTCGGGTTCTCGTCGATGTGCCCGAACGCGATGCGCTGGAACTGCGGCGGCACCGCCGTCGTGCTGATGAACGCGCCGCCCGCGACGTCACCCGCGGTCGGCAGGTTGCGCACGCTGAAGAACGGATTGAAGTCGCCGTCGTAATCGAAGAAGCCGCGGATCTGATAGGCAGTCCCCGGACAGCTCGGGTTCTCGGGATCCGGGTCGTCGCAGACGCCGCGGCCGAGCGCGAGCTCGGGCCAGATGAACGGGGCCGAGCGCATGATCGGCCGGCGATCCTCGGCCGTCGCGTCGACCGGCATGCAGTCGTTCAGCGAGAACATCGTCTCGCCGGGGATCGTCAGGAGACTCGTCGCGCTCGACGCGCTGCCGGTCGGCGGCGGCGGATTGTCGAACACGAAGAGCGTGAGGATCACGTTGCCGATGATCTCGGTCGGCTCTCCGGTGCCGTCGTCTCCCGCGCGCACGCAGTCGGGGCGCGGACCGACGTAGAGGACCGTCCCCTCGATCACGCCGGTCGGATCCGGCCCGGCACCGCCGTTGCGCCGCGACGTGTCGGTGTTCGGATCGTCGCAGCC
Organism: Sandaracinus amylolyticus; assembly: GCF_000737325.1. Classification (NCBI taxonomy): domain Bacteria; kingdom Pseudomonadati; phylum Myxococcota; order Polyangiales; family Sandaracinaceae; genus Sandaracinus; species Sandaracinus amylolyticus. Next base: position 534,879 of record NZ_CP011125.1, on the reverse strand, counting down.
GCCGACGAGGAGGCCGGCACTGAGCACTCCGACGCAGAGCGTTCCGAGGTGGGGAATCGAGCGCATGTGCTGGTGTCCTCCGCTTCTCACATCCGGTAGGCGACGGTGAGCATGAAGCGCGCCGACAGCTCCTGACCGAAGGGATGCTGTCTGTGTCGGTTGTCGGTGATGTTGAATCCGACGATCCCGATGTCGAGATGGTCGTCGAGCATCCGATATCCGATGCGCGCGTTGATCAGGTAATAGGCCGGGAGATCGAATTCGCCGTACGCGACACCACCCCCGTCCTCGGTGGTGAAGACCTGCTCGAGCCAGCGCTGCTCGCTCGCGAAGTGGAAGTCGACGCTGATGTCGAGACCGAACTCCGAGCGATACTGGATGCCCGCATTGACGTGATGCGTGCTCGTGCGCGCTTCGTCGGCGCGGAACACGCCGCTCGCGGTCGCAGGAACGGTCGTGAACGTCTGGTTGATCGCGTAGTTCGCGTAGATGTCGAGGCCGGTGACGGGATAGATGCGCGTCATCGCCTCGCCGCCGACCACGTCGAAGATCGGCGGCTCGTTCTGGAAGGTGATCGTGCCGACCGGATAGCTCGCCGTGCCGCGCGAGTAGCTCTGCAGGAAATCACCCTGATCGACGCCACCCGAATAATCGGCGAGCCGGAACGGCTGGACCTGTGCGAGCGAGATCAGATTGCTCACACGGTTGTAGTAGACGTTGATCTCGAAATCGAGGAACTCGAACTCCTCGTTCCGGTAGCCCAGCTCCGCCGAGAGGATGTTCTCCGGCTGCAGCACGCCGCCGCGCGCGATCTCGGAGCCCTGTGCGATGACGTGCACGCCGGGGATCGGAGTGGGATTGCGGAGGTCGAGATACGACTCGAGGAACGTCGGAGTCCGGAACGCGGTGCCCACCGACGCACGGATCGTCGAGCGCTCGGACGGATGCACGAGCAGCGCGCCGCGCGGCGAGAACACCGGATCGGGCAGTAGCGGATGGAAGTCGGTGCGGAAGCTGCCGACGAGGCTGAGCCACTCGGTGAGCCGCATCGCGTCCTGGATGAACAGCGCGTAGTGGTTCTGCTCGTACGCCTGACCGAGGTAGTCCCACGCGACCGTCTTGCGTCGATAGCTCGCGCCGACGTGCAGGTTGTGGTGCACGAGCAGATCGAACTCCTGCGCGAACTCCGCCTCGACGTCGAACGTGCCCGAGACGAAGTCACCGCGCACCGGATCGCCGCCGCGCGGGACCGAGCTGAGCTGCGCCTGCGCGTCGAAGTGCGTGTAGAACGCGCGAATCGAGCCGTAGGGCGTCTCGATGCTGCCGAGCACGTGCGCGACCGGGCCGCGAGCGATGAAGTCGCGCAGCGGGCCGGTGCCCTGGAAGTTCTGCAGTCGATCGACGACACCGCCCTGCAGACTGACCTGCAGCTCGGGGATGATCCGATATCGCAGGCTCGCGTTCGCGAATCCGCCGGCGGTCGCGGCCGCGGGATCGCCGTACTCGTCGGGCGTGAAATAGTCGACGCGATCCGGGCCGACCTCGCGCGTGAATCGATGCGTCGTCAGGTACCCGGCCGCGATGCGATACGCGAGCCGCTCGATGCGGCCCGACGTCTGCGCGTGGCCCCACAACGTGTTGCCGTTGCCGCCCCCGACGATCGCCTCCGTCGAGGGCTCGCCCGGCGGGCGCGTGATGACGTTGACGATGCCACTGAACGAATTCGCGCCGTAGAGCGCCGACGCCGGGCCGCGGATGATCTCGATGCGCTCGACGTCCGAAGGACCGACCGGCAGCGTCATCCAGAGCGTCGCACCGAGCGTGTCGATGTACGTCGACCGTCCGTCGACGAGCACGAGCACTCGATTCGAGAGGCGCTGATTGAACCCGCGGATCCCGAGGTTCGAGTCGACCGGCGTCGTCGTCATCACGTCGACGCCCGCCGCGCGGCGCAGCACCTCGGGCAGGTTGTAGAGACCGCTCAGACGGATGTCCTGCCGCGAGATGACGGTCGTCGACGCCGGCGCGTCGAGCGGCGACTGCGCGAAGCGCGCTGCCGACACGACCGACTCTTCGTACACGTCCGCCTCGGCCTCGCGGATGGCGAGCGTGGGATCGACCGCGGGGTCCTGAGCGCCGCCACCGCCCCCGATCGCCTCGCCGCCGGCGCTCCCACCGCCGCCGCTCTCGACCACGACGCGCGCGCCGCTGCCCTCGCCCATGCGACCGCGCAGATCGACCGCGAGCGCGCGCAGCTGATCCGCGCGCCGCCGCAGCGCCTCGCTCTGGGTCGCTTCCGCGAGCGCCGCGATCTGCGTCGCCGAGTCCTCGAGCGCCTGGATCTCTTCGCTCGTCGCGAGCGGCCGACTCTCGCTCGAGGGCTCCGACGTCGACGCCGCGCCGGGCTCCGTCGTCTGTCGCGCGCGCTCGCGCGCTTCGACCGCTGCCTGCCGATCTCCGATCGCGACGAGGAACTGCTGCACTTCGCTGCGATCGGGCGGATCGGTCTCGAGATATCGCTCGAAGTAGTCGCGCGCCTCGTCGTAGCGCGCGCTCTCCGCGTACGCGCGAGCGATGTTGTAGAGCACGTTCGGGTGCGGGAGGATCTCGTAGGCCTCCTGCAGCGCCGCGACGCCCTCGTCGACACGACCTTCCGCGATGAGCGCCATGCCGCGACGGAAATGGGTGCGCGCCTCGGTTCGAACGTCTGCACGTGCGACCGAGCCGATCCCCAACGCACCGGTGAGCACCGTCGCGACGAGCATGGAGCAGCGGATTCGTTGACCGAGTGCGAGTGCCAAAGTGAGAGGCCCGAGTTGAGGCCCGCGCTCGTTCCCCTCCGAGCGCGGGCGATCGAAACGCCGGATCAGAAGCGAACGGTCACGGACCCGAGGAAGCGGCGGTCGATGGGCTGACCGAACGGATGCTCGCGGTGCCCGTCGTCGATCAGGTTGGTGCCGACGAACGCGAGCTCGAGCTGATCGTCGAAGAAGCGCCAGCCGACACGCGCGTTGAGCGTCGCGTACGCGGGCAGGTGGAAGCGGCGGAACGCGACGCCGCCGCGCTCGGGATCGAGCTCCTGCTCGACCCAGTACTGGTCGCTCTGCCACGAGAAATCGACCGACAGATCGAGCCCGAACGGCGAGCGGTACTGGATGCCCGCGTTGACCATGTGCGCGCTCGTGCGCTGGTCGTCGTGGAGCGGACCGGCCGCCCCGTCGTAACCGACGAACGGACTGGTCTCGTGGATCGCGTAGTTCGCGTAGATGTCGAGGCCCTGCACCGGGAAGACGCGGATACCGATCTCGCCACCGATCTGCTGGAACTGCTCGGGCTCGTTCGCCCACTCGAGCGCGGACAGCGGATAGGCCTGGTGCTCGGGGAAATAACGCGCGAGCGGATTGCCACCCTGGAAGTCGGCCAGTCGGAACTGCTGATTGCGAGTCAGCAGGATCTGGTCGAGCACGACGTTGTAATAACCGTTGAGCTCCAGGGCGAAGTACTCGGTCATCTGGTTCATGTAACCGAGCTCGACCGAGATCAGGCGCTCCGGGTTCAGCCGCTCGTTGCCGACACCGAACGCCATCACGCCGCGCAGCGGCGTGTTGTTCGGCACCTGCAGGTACGACTCGGCGAACGTGGGCGAGCGGAACGCCGCGCCGCCGGTCAGGCGGATCGACTGGCCGGGCGTCGGGTGCACGACGATCGAGCCGCGCGGCGAGACCTGCGGACCGGCGAGCGGGTGGAGGTCGCCGCGGATCGAGAGGACGACCTGGAGCACGTCGGAGAAGCGCAGCGTGTCCTGGAGGAAGAGCGCGCCGTGGTGCTGCGTCTGCACCTGATCGCGCAGCCACTCCCAGTCGACTTCCTTGAAGCGATAGGCCAGGCCGCCGATGAACTGGTTCTCGATGCCGAGGAGATCGAACGTCTGCGAGAACACGAGCTCCGCGTCGATGACGTCGGAGCGACGCACGCTCTGGTCCTGGATGAGGTCGAGACCGCCGGGGATCAGACCGATGTTGTTCACGTCGGTGTTGAAGCGGTTCCAGAACACGCGCGACGAGAGGCCCCACGGGGTCTCGAAGCTCGCGTAGGTCTGCGCGAACGTGACGTTCTGCGGGCGCAGCTGGCGAAGGCGGCTGACGCCCTGGAAGGTGAACTCGCCGGTCGAGATGCCCGAGCCGGCGCGCGCCGTGTAGCCGCCGTCGAAGCGGTAGCTGACGTCGCCCTGGAACGAGAGGCGCTCGTAGCCGAGGTTCGGATCGCGGCCCGAGGGAAGGATGTCGACGCGCTGGTCCGAGACCTCGCGCGCGAACTGATCCTCGCGCTGATAGCCGCCGGCGACGCGGAAGCGGAAGCGATCGGCGCGCGCGTACACGCCGCTGCGCACCATCAGCTGTCCGCCGGTGCCGAGGTTCGCGCTGACGTAGCTGCGACCTTCGCCGATCGGACGCGTGATGATGTTGATGATGCCGGTGACGGCGTCGGCGCCGTAGAGGGCCGACGCGGGACCACGGATGACCTCGATGCGCTCGATGTCCTCCATGTTGAGCGGCAACATCCCGAAGATCGTCGCGCCCAGGAAGTCGAGGTACACCGAGCGGCCGTCGATCAGCACGATGGTGCGGTTCGACAGACGCTGGTTGAGGCCGCGGATCGAGATCTGCGGATCACCCGGGTTGCTCTGCTGGATCGACACGCCGGCCGCGCGACGCAGCACGAGCGCGGGCGACTGCAGACCCGACAGGCGGATGTCCTGCGCGGTGATCGTCGTCGTCGAGTTGGGCGCATCGAGCGGCGACTGCGCTGCACGCGACGAGCTGACGACCGACTCTTCGTACGTGTCGCCCTGACGCTGCGCCCCGAGCTGCAGCGAGTCCTCGCCGTCCGGCTGCGTCTCGCCCTCGGCGAGCTGACCGCTGCCCTGGGTCGTGCTCGAGCCGCCGCTCTCGCCCGGCTCTTCGCCGGGCGACGTGCCCGGCACTTCGTTGGTGCCGTCGACGTCCGCGGCATCGCGGCGCGAGCGGAGCGTCTCGGCAAGCAAACGGAGACGCTCGGCGCGCTGGCGCAGCGCATCGCTCTGCGTCGCCTCGGCGAGCGCGGCGATCTGCGTCGCGGAGTCCTCGAGCGCCTGGATCTCCTCGGCGCTCGCGAGCGGTGCTTCGACCTGCGGCTGCGGCTCGGCGGTCGTCGGCTGTGATGGCTGCGCCGCGGCGACCGCGCGCTGCTGCTGCGAGTCGATGCGCTGGCGCAGCGCGGTCAGGAAGCTCACGACCTCGTCGCGATCGGCGGGATCGCTCTCGAGGTAGCGCTCGAAGTACTCGACCGCCTCCGCGTAGCGGCCCGCCTCGGCGTACGCGCGCGCGATGTTGTAGATGACGTTCGGGTGCGGGAGGATGTCGTACGCCTCCTGCAGCTGCGCGACGCCCTCGTCGATGTTGCCCTCGGCGATCATCGCCATGCCGCGGCGGAACATCGTGCGCGCTTCGGTGCGCACGTCGGCGTACGCGATGCTCGGATCCAACGCGGCGAGCGCCATGCCCGCGAGCAGCCCGGTCAGGAGCAGCGCGCCGACACGACGGCGCTTGTGATCGGCAGGAATGGGAACCATGAGTCGGGCGGCAGGCTCGCTCACCTGGGCACCTCCGTTCGCGCGCGCGTTCACGTCGTTCAAGCAGGACCTCGCTGCAGGCAGGTTTGCTGACCGGCAGGCGCGCAGACGGATGGATCCCTGGCCTCACGCGCAGCGGATGCCGCGCGGGCCGAGATCCCCCACCCCGTTTTCCGACCGGGTTGTACGAGCTCGACGGGCACGACCACCGACCGGGCGATGGTCGCGCGAGCCGTCAGTACGGATCCAGTTTGTATCCCTTGACCGGTCCCACAGGACCGTCGGTCCCCCCGCCCTCGGGGCGGCGCGGCGGCCGCGGACGGAAGGGCCGTCCGGCTGCCACCGCTTCCAGCTCCGCGCTCACCTCGAGCTCGTCGCCGGAGATCGTCCGAGTCACCGAGAAGTCGCGGTGGCCCTGGAGCTCGAAGCGGAACGTCACCTGTCGACCGCGCTCCGCGTCGGCGCCGGTCCACTCGACGTCCGCGGGCGTCGGGCCGTACTGGCGCGTGGCGCCGTCCGACGACTCGACGCTGACCATCGCGCCCGCCGGCGTGGAGCGCAGCGACACGAGGGTGTGCACGACCTGCGGCTGCGTCGGCGTCCCCACGCCGGTCGAGACCGAGGTGCCCGTGCCGGCGCCAGTGCCGGTCGGATCGGGTCGCTCGCCGGTCGGCAGCGGCGGCGGGACGGTCGTCGTGACGGCCGGCGTCTCGGTCTCCGGCGCGCCGCTGTTCATCGCGACGACGCCGACGCCGAGCAGCACCAGCACCGAGACCGCCGCGATCACGATCGGCAAGCGGCTCTTGGTCGGTTGCTCGACCGACGGCGGCGCGCCGAGCGCGCCCGGCGAGCTGCCGAGGGGCAGCGGCGTGCCGGTCGGCGTGAGCGAGGGCGTCGGCCCGCTGCCCGTCGCCGTCATCGAGAGCGGGTCGCCGCTGATCGCGACCGCGGCGAACGCGCCGGTCGCGTTCGGGATCGCGAACTCGCCGCTCAGCGACTGGTGCATCGAGAGCCCGCCGAGGCCCGCGTCGACGCTCACCTGCTTGAGCGCGACGAGCAGCTCGTCCATCGAGGCGAAGCGGTCTTCCGCCTTCTTCGCCATCGTCTTCATGACGATCTGCTCGAGGATCGGCGGGACGTGCACGTTCGGGTTGATCTCCCGCATCGCGGGAGGCGCCTCGTGCACGTGCGCCATGAGGATGTTGACCGAGTTGGGCCGATCGAACGGCACCTTCCCGGTGAGCATCTCGTACATGATCACGCCGAGCGCGTAGATGTCGGCGCGCCCGTCGACCCGCTCGCCGCGGATCTGCTCGGGCGACATGTACTTCGGCGAGCCCATGAAGAGGCCCGTCTGCGTGAGGTCCTCGCCCTTGTCCTCGAGGTTCTTCACGAGGCCGAAGTCGAGCACCTTCACGAAGTCGCTCTCGTCGCCGTGCTTGACGAGGTAGACGTTCGCCGGCTTGAGGTCGCGGTGGATGACGCCGAGCCCGTGCGCCTCGCGCAGCGAGCGGCACACCTGGCGCGCGATGTGGAGCGCGCGGCCCGCGTCCATCGGGCCCGCTTCGCGCAGCGCGCGATGGAGCGTCTTCCCCTCGAGGAGCTCCATCGCGATGTAATAGATGTCGTCGTCGGTGCGGCCGTAGTCGAAGATCGACACCGTGTTCGGGTGCGTGAGCTTCGCGGTCGTCGACGCTTCGAGGAAGAAGCGCTTGTGGAACTCGGGGTCGCTGTCGCCGGAGTAGTTCGGGTTCAGGACCTTGAGCGCGACCTCGCGGCCGAGCGGCGCCTGCTCGGCGCGGTAGACCTTGCCCATCCCGCCGCGCGCGATGAGCGAGACGATGCGGAAGCGATCATTGATCACGCGGCCGATCAGCGGATCCGGTCCCGACTGGGACGACGCCGATCGGCCGCCGGCTGCCGGCGCGCTGCCCGAAGCGTCAGCCGCCACACGCCCTCCCGGGCGTGCGCCGACTCGAGCTTCGCTTCGAGACGGATCGCACGATTGCACCCTCTGCGATCATTGATCCCTGGCTCTCCGATCCGTGTCAATGCCGGACTTCGAGCGACCGGTTCAGAGGGTACCCGAGATACACGAGCGGCGTCGAGAGTGTGTTTTCCGGCGTCCTGGAGGTCTTGCTAGGAGCGCGCGCGCACTGCAGTCTCGATCGACGGAGGTGGCGAGAAGTGTTGCCCCTTTACGTCGTGCTCGCGGGAACGATCGCGGGTGTCTCGATGGTCATCTGGTCGATCCGGCGCGCGCGTCAGCCGACGCTCCGCGAGGGCGCCACGCGCACCTCGATCGCCGAGCTCGCGCCAGGACGCTTCCGGGTGATCGGGCGGGTGATCCCGATCCGGACGACGCCGAGCGAGATCGACGGCGCGGCGTGCGTCTACGTGGAGCGCGCGCGCTACGCCGCGGTGGGCGGGGGCCTCGTACCGCTGATGCGCGAGGTCGACCACGGATGGTCCGCGCATCGCTTCTTCCTCGACGACGGCTCGGCGCGGCTGCTCGTCGATCCCGCGGAGGTGCTGATCGACTGCTCGACGGCGACCGGTGACGGCGGGCTCGTGGCGGAGCGCAGGCTGCGCGCGGGCGAGGAGATCGAGCTCGTCGCGCGCTTCCGCGCGGCGGATGGCGCGAGCACGCCGGACCTCGACGAGGGCCCGTACCGCGCCGCCGCGTCGTCGTGGGAAGCGGTCGCCGACGACGTCGGCCCGCCGCGCATCTCGTACCGCACCGAAGAAGGCATGGAGCGCGCGAGCCTCGACGAGATCAGCTCGTTCCTGCGCGGTGCAGGGGCCCTCATGATCGCGACCAGCTTGCTCTTCGGCGGCGTGATGCTCTGGCTTCACTGGTGGCTCGCGATCCCCGTCTGATCCTGATCGTCTCGCTCGTGATCTCGTGCGCGGCGAGCGCGCGCGGGTGGCTCGAGCGGCTGCCGATCGAGCGCGACGTGCGCGCGCTGGTGTCGAGCGATCGCGTGGCGCGGAGAGGAGCAGCGCGACGGCTCGGTCGCGAGGGCGCGCAGGAGCTCGCGGTCGACGCGCTGCTCGCCGCGCTGGAGCGCGAGACCGATCCCGACGTGCGCGCGGAGATCGTCGACGCGCTCGCGCGACGCCGCGATCCGCGGGCGATCGAGGCCCTGAGCGACAACGTGCTGCGGCTGCGCGACGAGGAGCGCGAGGCGCGGGTGCGGGCGCTCGCGGCGATCGATCTCCCGCTCGCGCGTCGCGCGCTCGCCGCGGCGCTCGGAGGGCCCGCGGCGGAGCTCGCGTCGGCGGGGCTGATCGAGCTCGGGGGCGTCGTGGTCGACGAGGTCGCCCGTTTGCTCGACGTGCCCGCGATCGCGCCGCGCGCGGCGATGGTGCTCGGGCGCATCGGAGATCGCAGCGGGGTCGAGGCGCTCCTCGCGCGCGCCCAGAGCGACGACGTCGACACACGCGTCGCGGTGATCGACGCGCTCGGGATCGCAGGGGACGAGCGCGCGAGCCCGGTCGTGCTCGCCGCGATCTCCGACGGCGATGCGCGCGTCGCGATCGCGGCGCTGCACGCGATCGCGCGGATCGGAGGGCGTCACGCGAGCGATGCGGTCGCGGCGCAGGTCGGGCGCGAGGAGGTCTCGATCGCGGCGATCGAGGCGCTCGCGGTGATCGATCCCGCGCGCGCCGCGCCGCTGCTCGACGAGGCGCTCGCGAGCCACACGCGCGAGGCCGCGTGGAGCGTGATGGTCGGCCTGCCCGACGTCGCGTTCGTGGCGCTGCTCGCGCGCGCCGCCGACGACGAGCGCACGCGCGGCGCAGCGTGTGATGCGCTCGCGCGGATCGCGGAGGGCGCGGGCGTCGAGGCGCTGCGCGCGATCGCGAGCCGGCACGAGGACGCGCACGCCGCGCTCGCGATCGCGCTGCGCCGATGGCGCGATCTCGAGGGCTCGACGCGCGAGAGCGCGCTCCGGGTGATCGCCGCGGGCGACGGAGATCGCGCGCTCCTGCTGCGCGCGGTCGCGCGAGACGGAAGCGCGCGCGCGGCGATCCGTGCCCGGCTCGCGAGCGATGACGCCGACGCCCGCGCGATCGCGGCGCGGGCGCTGGCGATGCTCGGCGACGGAGACGACGCGCTCACCCGAGCGATCGGGCGCGAGGACGACGCGGTCGCGCTCGAGATCGAGATCGCCGCCGCGGTCGCGCTCGGGATGCGGATACCCGCGCCTTCGCTCGCGTGGCTCGACGATCGTGAGCGCGCGGCCGCCGCGCTCCAGGCGCTGTCGATCGCCCCCGAGGCCGAGCTCGCGCGCGACGCGCGGGATCGACGCCGCGCGATGCTCGCGGCGCTGCGATCCGACGTGCCGCGGCTGCGCGCGGTCGCCGCGACGTCCCTCGCGCGCCGTGGAGACGAGCGCGCGCGCGTCGCGATCGCCGCGCTGCTCGAGGACGGCACGCCCGAGGTGCGCCTCGCCGCCGCGAGCGCGCTCGCACGCCTCGACGGAGGACGCGACGCGCAGGTGGTCCCCGCGATCGCGTCGCGCCTCGCGATCGAGCCCGAGCCGCGGGTCCGGCGCGCGCTGCTCGATGCGCTCCGCGGGGTCGACGCGAGCGCCACGGGCGCGACGTGCCTGCACGCGCGGCTCGATCGCGCGGCGGCGATCGACGTCGAGATCGTGCTCGCGGACGGCACGTGGCTCCGCGAGCGCACGCTGCCGAGCGGCGAGCTCGTCGTGTGCGACCTCGCCCACGCCGACGCCGACGTGCGGCTCGCGCCGTGAGGGCGAGAGAATCGTCGTTGACCCCGGGGCGCCCGCTCGTGCATCGTCGTTCGCCGTGACCGAGCCGGCGGAGCCCGCGTTCGAAGCGATCCTCGCGCGCCTCTCCGAGGTGGTCGGGGAGCTCGAGCGTGGCGATCTGCCGCTCGAGCGCTCGCTCGCGCTCTTCGAAGAGGGCGTGCGCCTCGCGCGCCTCGGTGGGACGCGCCTCGACGACGCGGAAGCGCGCGTCGAGGAGCTGCTCGCCGCGGGCGAAGCCGGCGTCCGCACGCGCCCGATCGATCCCCGGACGACGACGGCCGACGCGCCCACCGCGTCGCGCCCGCAGCAGAGAGAGCCCCGATGACCCAGGTCCTCCAGATCCCCACGCCGTTCGCCGACCTCAGCGAGCTCACCGAGAACTTCGCGCAGCGCGTCGACGAGGAGCGGCTGATGCTGCCCCACCTCGAGCCGATGCCCGAGGGCGAGTGGGTGCAGTTCACGGTGCTGCTCGGCGATGGGAACGTCGCGCTCGCCGGCGTGGGCCGCGTGCAGGGCTCGTTCGACAACGGCGAGGAGCACCCGCCGGAGTACCGCTACGACGTCGTGCTCGACTCGCTGCAGTTCGAGGGGATGCACGAGGTCATGTTCGAGCGCCTCCTGATGGCGCGTGCGTCGCTGGCGGGCGGCGAGCCGGTGACCGGCGAGGTGTCGGTCGAGGAGCTCGAGCGCGCCGCGGCGGTGCAGCCCGCGCCCGCGGCGAGCGAGCCCGAAGAGCCGGCGTGGCAGGACGACGCGCAGGACTGGCAGGCGCAGGCCGCGGCCGACGAGCCGTCGGAGCCCGAGCCGCAGGACTCGGGCACCGGCGAGGTCGACGTCGGCGAGCTCGCGGAGGTCGCGTCGTACGGCGATCACGCGGCCGAGCCCACGCCGACGCCCGCGCGCGCGTCGCAGCGCCCGCCCGCCGCGCCGTCGCAGCGCCCGCCCGCGAAGCGCCCGCCGACCGCGCCCTACCCGACGCGCGCGCGCGAGCCCGGCAAGCTGCCTTCGCCCCACTCGTTCGAGGGCCGCGCGCTCACGCGTCCGTCGCTCGAGCCGGTGTGGACGCCGACGCCCGCGGAGCGCCCCGACGCCGCGCAGTCGAGCGGGTACTTCGATTACCAGGGTGGCGTCCCGCGCCCCGCGCATCCGCCGCGCCCGGAGATCGACGCGTCGCAGCGGGTCGTGCCCGCGCCGCGTCCCGGCGCCCCGTGGGCCCGCGCCCAGGCGACGGTCGCGGCCGCGGCGGCCGCCGTCGCGATGTCGGTGGGTGAGCCCGCCGAGGCCGCGTTCGAGGAAGAAGAAGAAGAAGAAGTCTCGGCGCAGGTCGAGCTGCCGGACGGCGAGCGCGAAGAGTGGTGAGGGCCGGGCGCGCGCGCTATCCCTCGATGATGCGCGCGCGCCTCTTCGCGCTCCTCGCGTCGATGACGATCCTCGGGGTCTCGACCACCGCGCTCGCCGAGCCGGTCGTGGTCGTGCACGTGCGACGCCCGGGTAACGAAGTGGCCGACGCGGAGGTCGTGCTGCGCGACGCCGACGGCGTCATCGGCAGCTGCCGCACCACCGCCGGGACCTGCGAGATCCACGGCGTGCGGCCGGGGCGCGCCACGGTCAGCGCGCGCGACGATCAAGGCAACGAGACGCCCGGGCGGCCGGTGATGATCCCGCCCGACGGCAAGGTCTCGCTCTTCGTCGCCGTTCCCTGAGAGCCATCCGGGCGCGCTCGCGCGTCCATCGCTCGTGCGTTCGCGCATCGGCCTGAACCGCCGTTCAACGCGCGCGTCCGAACGATGGATTTCTGCGCGCTTGGCCACGACCCGACGACGGGCCGAAACCGTGATCTGCCCTTGTCAGCTGTGGTAGAACGCGGTCGCGCTCAGTCACAGGAGCACCGGATGCGACTTTCGACTTCACTCGCTCTTCTCTCCCTGCTCCTCTTCGCTCCAGCTTCGGCCCTGACACCCTCGGTCGCGCTCGCGCAGGAGTTCGACGAGTTCGACGAGGAGTTCGAGGAAGAAGAGCGCGAGGAGCAGCGGCGTCAGGCCCCGCCCCCCGCGGAAGACGAGAGCGAGCTCGAAGAGGACGACCTCGAGTCCGACGAGTTCGGCGAGGAAGGTGGCGAGGACGTCGAGGCGCCGCCGAGCGATCCGCCCCGCGCCACCGAGCCCACCGGATATCGCGGCCGCGGCGGCGATCTCATCCGCGATCGGCCGAGCGAGGAATGGCGTGATCGCCGCATCGTCCTCCACAACACGTGGGGCGGCTCGGTGGGCGGCATCCACGTCGTCGACGCCGGCTCGGGCCCGAGCGAGACGTTCCGCGTCCAGCTCCTCACCGACTTCTTCTTCGCCGACGGCTTCCTCAACTCGGGCGCGAACCACAGCCACATCGGCGGCTCGCTCTCGATCAGCTGGACGCCCTTCGACTTCATCGAGCTCTACGGCTCGCTCGCGAGCTACGCGAACTCGACCGACAACCCCGCGGAGAGCCCGCAGCTCTTCCAGGTGCTCGGCGACTCCGTGCTCGGCGTGAAGGGCTACTACGAGATCCTTCCGTTCCTCGTCGTCGGCGGCGACGTCTCGGCGCACCTGCTCAACACCGTCGGCGACATCGGCCTCGTCGGCGAGAGCACCAGCGTCGGCATCCGCGCGAACCTCGCGGCGGACCTTCGCGGCCTCGAGTCGCCCATCCCGCTGATCGCGCGCCTCAACCTCCAGTACTACTTCGACAACTCGGAGGCGCTGGTCGACGACGCCGAGCAGGCTCGTTACAACGGCCTCCCGACCGTCGGCCCCGACGCGCGCCTGCCCTACGAGGACGAGACGCGCCAGCTGCTGACGCGCTTCGAGCGCTACTCGCTCGACATCAACCGCACGGACTTCTTCGACGTCGCGATCGGCCTCGAGGCGCCGTTCACGGTGATGCAGGACTTCACCATCAGCCCGATCCTCGAGTGGGTCCTGCGCGTGCCGGTGAACCGCCAGGGCTACAACTGCCTCTACGTGCCCGACCCGATCACCGGCGATCCGATCGCGGGTGACGACGGCTGCCTCGAGCGCCAGGGCTTCGACGCGTTCCCGAGCACGCTGACGATCGGCGTGCGCGTGATGCCGCCCTTCCGTGGTCTCTCGATCACGGCCGCGGTCGACATCGGCACGACCGGCATGTCGACGTTCGTGCGCGAGCTCTCGGGCAACGCGCCGTACGACGTGATCCTCGGGCTCGGCTACGCGTTCGACGCGATGCCGCGCATCCAAACCGTCGAGCGCGAGGTCGAGCGCCGCATCGAGGTCACCACGCCGCCGCCCGCGCGCGGTCGCGTGATCGGCAGCGTCGTCGAGGCGGGCACCACCACCCCGGTCGCGAACGCGACGGTGACGTACGTCGGTCGCGAGCTCACGCCGCAGTCGACGTCGGCGGACGGACGCTTCGTGAGCTACGAGCTCGAGCCGGGCGAGGTCGTCGTCGACCTCACGCACCCCGAGTACAACGCGGGTCGCTGCAGCGCGACGATCGCCGCCGAGGGCGGTGACGTCGAGGTCCGCTGCGAGCTCCAGCCGCTGCCGCGCCTCGGCGACGTGCGCGGCACGCTGCGCAGCGACACCGGCACGCCGGTCGTCGGCGCGAACGTGCAGGTCACCGGACCGCAGGCGTTCAGCGTCTCGAGCGACGCGAGCGGCGGCTTCGCGCGCCAGGGCCTGCCGCCCGGCACGTACACCGCGCGTGTCGACGCCGAGGGCTACCTCATCACGCAGGAGACCTTCGAGGTCCGCCCGCGCGAGACCGCGGCCCCCGAGATCACCGTCATCGCGCGCCCGCGCCGCTCGCTCGTCGACGTCCGCGCGCGCGAGATCATCATCCGCCGTCAGGTGAACTTCGCGACCGACAGCGCGGAGATCCTGCCCGACAGCGCGCCGCTGCTCAGCGAGATCGCGGACGCGCTGCTGCGCAACCCCGCGATCCGCCGCGTCGAGATCCAGGGCCACACCGACAGCAACGGCGACGACGCGCACAACATGGACCTCTCGCAGCGTCGCGCGGAGGCGGTGCGCACGTGGCTCATCGGGCTCGGCGTCGAGGCGGATCGCCTGACGGCGCAGGGCTACGGCGAGACGCGCCCGCTGGTGCCGAACATCACGGCGGCGAACCGCGCGCGCAACCGCCGCGTGCAGTTCATCATCTCGGATCGCGCCGCCGAGTGAGCTGAGCGCCTGCAGGAGTGCTCGTCCCGCAGGTCCCGGACGGGGACCGGCGGGCGAGCCGATGTTCGAGACGCGCATGCACGACCGAGAGGCCGGTCCCGCAAGGGGCCGGCCTCTTTCGTTTTTCACGCGTGCGTGGATCGACGCGTCGAGTACGATGGCCGCGCGGATGACCTTGCTCGTCGAACGGTGGCCTCGCCTCTCCGCGATCCCCCACGTCGACCTCGGCACCTCGCCCACCCCGCTCGAGCGCATGGCGAAGCTCTCGTCGGTCGCGGGCGCCGAGGTCTGGTGCAAGCGCGACGACCTCACCGGCACGCTCTACGGCGGCAACAAGGTGCGCAAGCTCGAGTTCCTGCTCGCGCAGGCCGCGGCCGAGGGCGCCGACACGATCCTCACCACCGGCGCGGCGGGCTCGCACCACGTGCTCGCGACCACGCTGTACGGCCGGCGTCGCGGCTTCGAGGTGCACGCGGTCGTGATGCCGCAGGTGCGCAACCCGCACGTCGAGGAGAACCTGCGCGCCGATCTGAAGGGCGGCGCGATCCTCCACCCGTTCTCGGGCTACGCGATGTTCCCCGCGGCGATGGCGGGTGTCGCCGCGAAGCTCAAGGTGCAGAAGAAGCGCGTCTTCGTGATCGGTCCCGGCGGGAGCGACGCGACGGGCGTGCTCGGCTACGTCGAGGCGGGGCTCGAGATCGCACGGCAGCTCCTCGACCTCCCGGGGCGCGAGCCCGACGCGATCTACGTCCCGCTCGGCAGCGGCGGCACCGCGGCGGGGCTCGCGGTCGGGCTCGCGGCAGCGGGCGTGATGGCGGAGATCGTCGCGGTGCGCGTGACGCCGCGGCACCTGCTCAACAAGCCGGTGCTCGCGACGCTCACCCGCGGTCTCGTGCAGCGCCTGCGCGAGCACACCGACCGTTTCCCCGGGGTCGGCGAGATCGCGATGAAGAACCTGACGATCGAGGAGGGCTTCCTCGGCGAGGGCTACGGCTACGCGACGGGCGCCGGGCGCGAGGCCGGGCGCGTGGCCGCGGAGACCGAGGGCCTGACCCTCGATCCCGCGTACACCAGCAAGACGCTCGCGGCGCTCCTCGCGCACGCACGCGGCCCGCGCAAGGGCCAGCGCCTCCTGTACGTCCACACGCTGTCGAGCGCGCCGATCGAGCCGCTGGTCGAGGGCGCGCCGCCGCTGTCGCGGGCGCTCACGAAGCTGATGACCGAGCCCTGATCGTCACGGGCTCGCCAGCGCGTCGAGCGCGGCGCTGTACACGTCGCTCGACGACGCCTGGCCGAGCCCTTCCGCGCGGCGGCCACCGACGCTGTAGATGCGGCCTCCGAACGACGGGGTCTGGTGCACGTGGGCGCGCGGGTACGGCAGGGGCGCGAGCTCCTCGATCGGCGCGACGTGACCGCTCGCGTCGAACGCCACACGCACGATGCGATCGGTCGGGCCTTCGCCGATGCCGCCGCCGATCATCACCAGCGCGTCCTCGCTCACGATCGACGACGCGGTCCACGCCGGCTCCGCGAGCGCGCCGACGTCCTCCCACGCGCCGAGCACGCCGCCTTCGCCGATCGGCGCGCGCAGCACGCTCGTCGCGGGCGCCGGCGGGCCCGCGAACCCGGCCGCGACGTACAAGTGCCCGTCGCGCACCTCGAGCACGTGATGGCTGCGCTCGGCGGGCAACGCGATCTCGTCGCGCGCGTCGTCGATCACGCCGCCCGCGATGCGCAGCGAGCGCACCGCGGTGTGCGACGACGCCGCGCCCGCGCCTCCGCCGACCAGATACAGGCGCTCGCCCGCGATCACCGCCGCGCCGTGCAGCGTCGCCGTCGCGATCGCCTCGAGCCCCTGCCACGGCCCGACGTGGCCTTCGTGGTCGACGCTCGACCACATCACGAACGGGATCCATCCGAGCGATCCGTCGTCGCGCGTGCTGAGGCCTCCGGCGAGCACGATCGTGCTCCCGCTCGTCGCGATCATGTGGAACGCGAGCGGCGCCGGGAGCACGCGCTCGAGCTCCCACGCGCCGAGCGCTCCGTCGTCGCCGATCCGCGCGCGGTGGATCGTGTCGTGGATCGCGAGCGGTCGTCCGCTCGAGTCCGCCGTCATGCCGCCGAGCACGTAGAGGTACGCGCCCGCCGCGGTCTCCACGATCGCCGTCGCGTGGTGATCGACGCCCGTCGGGAACGACGGCTCGCGACGCCACGGCGCGGGCAGCGCGGGCAGCGGCGGGCCCGCGTCTTCGGGCTGCGGCGACGCGTCGGGCTCGACGTCGGAGCGCGCGTCGGACGACGCGTCGATCGGCGCGGGCGGCGTGCTGCACGCGACCAGCAGGAGCAGGGCGAGCGATGAAGTGCGCATGACGCGAAGCCGTGACGCTCCGCGACGCGCGTCGCATCACGGCGATTGCCGCGCTCGTTCCGCGCGTTGCTCTTCTCGCCACGCCGTCGGGCTCGTCGCGAAGCGCGCGCGGAACGCCTCGCTCAGCCGCCCCGCCGAGCTGAAGCCGCACGCGAACGCGATCTCCGCGATCGAGCGATCCGTCACGCGCAGCAACACCGCGGCGCGCTCGGCGCGGAGCCGTCGCACGTAGGCCATCGGCGCGAGGCCGATGTCGCGCCGGAACGAGCGCGCGAAGTGGTGGCGGCTCATCCGCGCGCGACGCGCGAGCTCGGCGAGCGTCACCGGCGCCGCGGGATCGTGCGCGACCGAGCGCGCCACCCGGAGCACACGCTCGTCCACCGACGCGCCGAGCGGCGTCGCGAGCGTCCTCGTCGCGTCGACGAGCGCACGCGCGGCGCGCTCGAGCTCGCGGCGCGACGCGGTGGGCGGCGGGAACGCGCGGAGCACGCTCGCGACCTCGCCCTCGCGCGGATAGACGCCGCTGGTGAGCGCGACGCGCGGCGACGCGAAGAGGTGCAGCACGTGGCTCGTGACCTCGTCGTCGAGGGTCCAGCTCGAGTGCGGCGTGCCCGGCGCGATCACCGAGAAGCAGTCGGCGTCGAGGCACTGGGGCGCGCCGTCGACCGTCGCGGCGATGCGGCCGCTGGTCACCCACACGATCTCGATCGTCGGATGCGCGGCGTCCTGTGGACCTCGCTGGAACGGCGCGATGGTGCGCGCGCTGTAGCTCGAGACCAGCATGGCGTCGCGAGCGTAGCAGTGACGCCGTCCGGTGACGTCACCACGGGAGTGCCGGTCGCGAAACCGGCGGTCCTGGGCGGGTACCGCCGAATCCCGAGGAGCTGCGCGCACATCCGCGCGGCTCGCGCGGTCGGCCCGGGTGCCGACGAAGTCGCTCCAGGTCGGAGCCAACTCGCTCCAGGTCGGAGCCAACTCGCTCCAGGTCGGAGCCAAGTCGCTCCAGGTCGGGATCACGAAGCTCGAACTCGTACACGCGAAGCTCCAGGTCGGAGCCAACTCGCTCCAGGTCGGGATCACGAAGCTCCAACTCGTACACGCGAAGCTCCAGGTCGTACGCGCGAAGCTCCACCTCGTACACGCGAAGCTCCAACTCGTACACGCGAAGCTCCCACTCGTACACGCGAAGGTTCACCTCGGGCACGCGAAGCTCCCACTCGGGCACGCGAAGCTCCGGGGCCCGCGCACGTCGCTCGCGCTTCGAGTCTTTCGTCTCCGACGCCCAAGGCGGTCACGGCGCGCTCGGTCGCACGCACTCGACAGGCGGAGGGGCCGTCATGGACCGAGGAACGTCGGGCGTCGCGCGCGGTGCACATCGCGCGCGCGGAGGGATGTGTGTCGTCGCGATCGCGCTGATCGCGTGCGGATGTGGCGCCGGGCAGGACGCGCAGCCAGCGTCACCGCCACGCGCGCCGAGCGCCGCGCCCGCGATGCCGATCGCGCCGCCGATCGCGATCGCGCCACCGCCCGCGCCGCGTGATCTCGACGGCGCCGCCGCGCGCCCGCCCGAGCCGACGATCCCCGCCGACACCACCCCGCTCGCGGCGCGCTTCACGCCGCGACCGCTCGCGATCCCGCAGGTCCGCAGCGGACGCAGCGCGCGCTTCACGTTCGACGGACAGCGGCGCGGATGGTTCGCGCGGCTGCCCGAAGCGACGCGCGAGAACCCGCTGACGCCGGTCTACGCGCAGGGCCGCGTGATGCTGGGCGGAGGCTTCACGAGCCACACGTTCTACGCGTTCGACGCGCGCACCGGCGAGCTCGACTGGCGCGCGGCCGCGCCCGACGGCGGGCCCACCGCGGCGATCGCGCTCGACGGCAAGGTGCTGTTCAACACCGAGAGCTGCACGCTGTTCGTCGTCGACGCGCGCACCGGAAGGCAGCGCTGGTCGCGCTGGCTCGGCGATCCCCTGATGAGCCAGCCCGCCGCCGCGAACGGTCGCGTGTTCAGCGGGCACGTGCGCGACGAGGGCGGCTACGGGTTCACCGCGATGGACCTCGACACCGGGCGCGTGCTGTGGACGCGCAACGTGCCCGCCGACGTGCTCAACGCGCCGGTGCTCGACGGCACCGACGTGTTCTTCACCACGATGGACGGCACGGTGTGGCGCCTCGATCAGCGCACCGGTCGCGTGGTGTGGCGAGAGCGTCTCGACGCGACGAGCGCGCCCTGGCTCCACGGCGAGACGGTGCACGTCGCGCGTCGCGCGCGGCGGCAGAACGAGTCGGGCGCGCGCGAGACGATCGAGGTCGCGACGGTGCTCGCGAAGAGCGACGGCTCGACGATGCGCGAGCACGACGGCGCGCCCGCGTCGTTCCTGCCTCCGCGCCCCGACAGCGGCGGGGTGCAGGCGGGATGGGCGTTCGAGGGATCGCGCCCGACGATCGTCGACGGCCGCGCGTACCAGACGATCGGCAACGAGGTGCAGGCGCGCGACGCCGAGACCGGCGCGCTCCTGTGGCGTCGCCAGTACACCGACGCGGCGCGCACGCGCCCTGCGAGCTCCCCGGCGATCGCGGGCGCGCAGATGGTGTTCGGCACGCGCGACGGCGTGCTCTTCGGGCTCGACATCGACACCGGCATGACCGCGTGGGCGTACGACGTGGGCGAGCCGATCGCGGCGCAGCCGACGGTCGCGCACGGCTGGGTGTACGCGAGCACGACGCGCGGCGGGGTCGTCGCGCTCGAGGTGGGCGACGACACGCTCGACGGCTGGCACATGTGGGGCGGCAACGCGCAGCACACGGGCGCGGTGGTCGGCGACGTCGCGCCGGTGGAGGCGGACGAGCGACCGAGCGAGGGCACGCTGCGCCTCGCGGGCAACGCGCGCGTGGGCGAGGTCGCGGGGTTCGTGCTGCAGTCGACGCGCGTGTCGGCGCGGGTGAGCGGGTTCGTCGCGCGGGTGAGCGTCGAGCAGGAGTTCGCGAACCCGTACGCGCGCGCGGTGGAAGCGGTGTACTTGTTCCCGCTGCCCGAGAGCGCGGCGGTCGACGCGATGGAGCTGCGCGCCGGTGATCGTGTGGTGCACGCCGACATCCGCCGTCGTCACGAGGCGCGCGAGGCGTACGACGACGCGCGCCGTCGCGGCGTGCTCGCGAGCTTGCTCGAGCAGGAGCGACCGAACCTCTTCCGTCAGAGCGTCGCGAACGTGCAGCCCGGCCAGACGGTGCGGGTGGTGCTCCAGTACACGCAGGCGATGCCCTACGAAGAGGGCTCGCACCGATTCGTGTACCCGATGGTCGCGGGCCCTCGGTATTCATCCGGTGAATCATCGACGCCGCGCCAGATCGTGCTCGCGCCCGGCGAAGCGCGGCCCGATCGCGTCGAGGTCGCGATCGACGCGGACCTCGGGGTCGCGGTGTCGGAGGTCGAGTCGCCGACCCACGCGATCGACGTGACGCGCTCGAACGATCAGCGGGTGCGGGTCTCGCTGCGCGAGGCGGCGCGCGCGGATCGCGATCTCGAGGTGCGCTTCCGGGTCGCGGGCACGGCGCCCACGGTGTCGACGATGGCGAGCGCGCCGATCGAAGGTGACGCAGGGCACCTCGCGCTCTCGATCCATCCGCGCCTCGACGTGCCCGAGGGCGAGACCACGCCGCGCGAGCTCGTGTTCGTGGTGGACACCTCGAGCTCGATGAACGGACGACCGATCGAGCTCGCGCGCGCCGCGACGATCACCGCGCTGCGCGGGCTGCGTGCGAGCGACACGTTCCGCGTGCTCGGGTTCTCCGACGCAGTGCGCGCCTTCGATGCGGGCGCGCTTCCCGCGACGCCTGAGAACGTCGCGCGCGCCGAGCAGTTCGTCGGCGAGCTGCGCGCGCTCGGCGCGACCGAGATGATCTCGGGGCTGCGCGCCGCGCTCGAGCCCGCGGGCGAAGCGGGGCGGATGCGCATCTTGGTGCTGCTGACCGACGGGTACATCGGGAACGAGACCGACGTCTTCCGCGCGGTGCACGACGAGCTCGGCGATGCGCGCGTGTTCGCGTTCGGCGTGGGGAGCGCAGTGAATCGCTATCTGCTGGCGCGCGTCGCGGAGGAAGGGCGCGGCGACGTGCAGGTGGTGTTGCCGAGCGAGTCGCCGGAGCGCGCGGCGGAGGTGTTCCACGCGCGCATCGCGCGGCCGTACCTCACCGACGTGTCGATCGACTGGAGCGGGCTCGCGGTGAGCGACGCGTACCCGCGCCGGCTGCCCGATCTGTTCGCGGATCGCCCGCTGCGCGTGCACGCACGGTATGCGCGCGGCGGCGAGGGCGAGATCGTGATCCGCGGTCGCGTCGCGGGGCGCCCGTTCGAGCAGCGAGTGCGCGTGTCGCTCCCGGCGAGCGGCGGTGATGCGCGCGAGGAGCTGGGATCGATCTGGGCGCGCACGCGCGTCGGCGATCTGATGACCGCGCTCGAGCTCGCGCCGAACGCGACGCTGCAGGAAGAGGTCACGCAGCTCGGGCTGCGCCACCACCTGCTCACGCCGTGGACCGCGTTCGTCGCGATCGACGAGAGCCAGCGCGTCGAGGGCGAGGCGCTGCGCGTGGAGCAGCCGAGCGAGGTGCCGTCGGGGATGGTCGCGACCGAGCGCGCGATGCGCGGCCGCACCGTGAGCATCGCGCCGCCGGCGCGCCCCTCGGCGAGCGGAAGCGCGAGCTCGGGCTACGGGCGGATGCTGGGCGGCGCGCTCGCCGCGGAGGAGTACGACGCGCCCGCGGCAGCGCCCCAGCCGAGCCCGCCGCCGGTCGCGCGGAGCGAAGCGCGCCGCCGCGACACGCGCGGCGGCGGTGCGGGCATGTGCATGGAGCAGGCGCGCCGCGCCGACGGGACGATCGACGAGGACGCGCTGCGGCGCTGCCTCGCCGCGATCGCCGAGAGCGCGCGGCTGCACGAGGAGTGACGCGCTCGCGCTAGAGTGGCGCGATGTCGCGCACCGATCGCTTCGACGCGGCCGTCGTCACGTTCGCGGCGCTGGTGCTGCCGTTCACGGCGTGCTGGTTCGTCGAGCCACCCGGTTGGTTGCTCGCGGTCGGCACGGCGCCACTGGCGTTCCTCGCGCTCGTCGTCGTCACCGCGAGCGACACACGTCCCGCGCGTCGCGCGGCGTGGCTCGCGGTGTTGCTCGTCCTGCCAGCCGTCGCCGCGCCGCTCGCGTGCGGGATGTTGCCGGACGCGGTGCTGTGGCCGAGCACGCCGCACGGGCCGTACGGCATGTCGTGCATGTCGGGCCCGGGTGTCGCGTTAGGCGTCAGCGGCGCGGTCTGGACGCTCGCTCCACGGTTGGACCGCGTCGCGCTCGGTGCGGGGATTGCGATCTGGACGCTGGCGGCGCTCGCGCTGCTCGCGCTGGTGCCGATCGTCGTCGCGGAGCACAGCGGGTTCGTCACTGCGATGCCGTGGTGACGCTCAAGGCGTCGTCGTCTCGGTCGCCGGCGGCGCCGGCGCTTCGGCGTACGCCACGAGCACGAGGCGCAGTCGCTCTCCGTCGCCGGCGCGCGGCGCGCTCGGCTCGCGCCACACCACGCGATCCTCAGGCACGCCCGCCGCGATCAGCGCGCCGCGCGCCCACTCGCCGCGCTGTCGCGCCACGCGCGTCGCGGGATCGCCGGTGCCGCTCACGTCGACCTCGATCGCGACCGGTCCGTGCGGCAGCGCGCGCAGCACCTCCGCGGCCCGCGTGATGCGCGCGCTCGCGCCCGCGCTCGGCGTCGCGGTGCCGGCGCGGAACATCTCTTCGAGCTCGATCGCGAGCCCTCGCTCGAGCTGCACCGCGCGCAGTCTCGCGGTCTCGATCGCCTCGATCGCCGCGCCGATCTCCTCGCGCGCCGGAGCCGGACGCGATCGGCGCACCGCGCCCAGCAGCGCGCGCGCCTGCTCGTGCGCTTGCTCCGCGAGCTCGAGCGATTCCATCGGCGCGCTCTCGTTCGCGGAGCGCCGCGCGAGCTCCTCGACGCGCGCCAGCGCGCTCAGCTCGCCGCCCATCGCCGCCGCGGCCGACGCGAGCAGCCGCGCGCGCTCTCGGATCGCGAGCGCGGCGCGCCGCACCTGCGCGTCGTCGCCCACCGAGACGCGGCGACGGCGCGCCGGCTGGGCCTCGTCCTGCTGCGCGCGCTCCATCGCGCGCGCCAGCTCCTCACGCGCCGCGCGCGACGCCGCGAGCCTCGCGCTCTCCATGTCCAGTGCGCGCGCCGCGGCCTCGTCGCGCAGTGCCTGCTCCTCGAGCTCGATCGAGCGCTGCTCGATCTCCAGCCGCGCCGCGTCCGCCTGGGCGCGCTCGCGCTCGGTGAGCGCCGCCTCCGCGAGCAGCCGTGCGCGCGTCGCGTGATCCGCCGCCGCCTCGAGCTCGCCCGCGGCCTCCGCGCGCTCCACCTCCTCGAGCGCGTCACGCGCCGCCGCGACGAGATCGGGCGCGCTCTCGCGCGCTTCGTCGAGCCCGCTCGCGTCGAGCTCGCGCCGCACGTCGCTCGCCCGCCGCTGCCCACCTCCGCACCCGACACACGCGATCAGGACCACGGCGGCCCACGTGCTCGTGCTCGTCATCACTCTTCCCCGGCGCCCGCCGCGCCTTCGCTCGCCGGAGGCGGCGCATCCGCCGCGCGCTGCATCCGCGCGTGCTCCGCGCGCGCTCGCTCCAGCGCCTCGCGCGCCGCGGTCGCCCGCGCCTGCGCCTCGCCGAGCCGCGCCCGCGCCGCGTCGCGATCCGCCCGCGCACGCTGCGCCTCGATCCTCCGCTCGACCACGCGCAGCGCGGCATCCGCGATCGCCTCCGCGCGCGCCGCTGCGACCGGATCGCCCGCCGCGCGCCGTCGGTCCGCTTCGGTCAGCGCGCGCCGCGCCTGATCGAGCAGCTCGGTCGCGTTCGCCCGCTCCGCACGCTCTTCGAGCGCGGCGATGCGCGAGCGCAGCCCCGCGGCGGAGCCCGGCACCTCCTCGCGCGCGTCCTCCTGCTCGCCCTCGACGATCACGTCCTGCGCGCGCACCGTCGTCGCCGACAGCGCGAGCAGCAGGCTCACCACGAGGAGCTCACGCACGCTTCGTCTCGAGCGCGCGTGCCGCGTCGACGACGAGCTTGTCGAAGCTGCGCCACCACGTCGCCTTCGACGCGACCTGCGCGTGTCGCAGCTCCGACGCGCGCGCCATCAGCCACGTCGCACGATCCGCGGTCACCTCGAGGCGCGCGCGGAGCCGCGAGAGCAGCTCCGTCTCCTCGGGATCCTCGACCGCGTCGGCCATCGCCATCCACGCCGCGCACAGGTACACGAGCTCGCGATCGCGCTCGCGCAGCGGCCCCACCGCCAGCTCCTCGGGCGGCACCGGCCGGCGATCGGGCGACGTGAGATCCCCGTCGCCGGGCAGCACGAGCCCCATCGACATCGCCGCGGCCTGCGCCGCTTGGCGCTCCTCCGGCGCGAGCTCCCGATCGGCCCACGCCACCGACATCATCACCTCGAGAAGCACTCGACGTGCTTCGATCCCGATCGCGTCGATCGCGCCCATCCGCCTCTCCTCGTGGATGCGATCCTACCTCACCGCGCAATCGCGAGCGCCTCGATCGACGGGCTCTCGCTCCCCGCGCCGCGATGCTACGCTGCGAGTCCCCTTCGCGTCGGGCTCGAACCAACGAGAATGTCTGCCTACCTCGAGCGCGCCGCGCTCCACCAGACACGCTTCCGCACCCCCGGCGTCGCGCCCGACACGCGCGGCGTCGTGCTGGGTCAGAAGGGCGCGCTCCTCTTCCCGTCGCTCGATCGTGTCGTCGCGTTCTTCCGCGCGTACGGCGACGACGGCTCGATCGACGAGATCCTTCCGTCGCTCTCGATCCGCCGCGTGATCACACCGCTCCGCACGCGCGAGCTGCTCGTGATGCTCGCCGCGGAGTCGTCGTATCGGATGGATCGCGTCGCCGCGATCGCGCGTCTCGCGGGCGGCATGGTGTTCACCGGCACGTCGCGCCACTTCGTGAAGTACCGCGACGCCGCGTCGCCGCTCGGCTACGACGTCGCGGAGCTCTTCGATCAGCCCGCGGACGCGATCGTCTACTCCGACACCTTCCGTCAGGTCTACACGTTCGAGCGCGAGATCCCGTTCCGCGAGCTCGTGCTGAAGCTCGAGCCCCATCGCGCGCCGCCCGGCGAGAAGACGTCGCTCGCGCGACTGTGGTGCACCGCGGAGGTCGGCGTCGGGCACGCGCTCATCGGGTACCTGTTCCGGTGGCGCGTGCGGGCTCGCGTCGCGCTCGCGGAGTGGCCGAGCCAGAGCGCGTTCGACGACGCGCCGGTCCGCATGCACGTGCTCGAGCTCGAAGAGACGCCGGCGCGCGTGATCGCGCTCTTGCGCACGCTGCCCGGCGTGCACGTGTTCGAGCCGCTCGGCGCGACGTTCGGCGTGGAGCTCGGCTTCAAGCACCCGATCGCGCTCGAGAGCTGCCAGAGCCTCTTCGCGAACGCGGGGCTCACGCTCTTCCGCGGCGACGGGAAGGTCACGGTCGTCGATCCCACGCCGCCCTTCGTGCCGGTGCGCTCGCTCGTGCGCTCCACGCTGACGATGGAGAGCGCGCAGAACGTCGCGAGCGGCGCCGCGATCGATCAGGGCATGCGCCCGATGGCGCTCGATCTGCGGCTCGCGCCGACGAACGCGCCGTGGCGCAACGTCGTCGCGACCGTGGTGCCCGCGTCGCAGCGCGAGTGGCTCGCGAAGCTGCTCTACGTGCTGCCGCAGCGCACGCTCGAGTCGCTGCGCATCGCGGTCACCGAGCGCGCGTACTACCTGCTCGATCCCGCGGGCATCGAGGGCGTCCCGCTCGGCCGCTTCTACGGCGAGGTCGCGACCCGCATCTACGTGCCCGCGGGCATGACGCTGGTCCCCGCGATCGCCGCGTCGGTGCTCGAGGAGCTGGTGCGCGATCGCGGCGCGGGCCACGTCTTCTTCGAGCCCGACTCGCCGGCGCCGCACGTGATCGCGAACGAGGCGTTCGGACCGGTCTCGCGCCGCGTGCTGCGCGAGCTCTCGGGCCAGGTCGTGCACGCCGAGGCGCCCGATCGCGTCGATCCGCCGCTCCCGATGCTGCAGTACGGCCCCGAGACGCGGTTCCCGCTGTGGGGCGCCCCGGGCCGCGCCGAGACCGAGGCCGGAGAGAAGAAGAGCGAGTGACGGACGTCGCCAAGCTCCAGGCCGCGTACGACGCGCTCGTCGTGAAGTTCCTCGCGCCGCTGATGAGCGGCGACGTGGCGGAGCTCGGTCGGCCGGTCGCGCCCGGCGCGCTCGACTACTTCGCGCAGACGCGCTCGACCTCCGCCGAGGCCGAGTCGCGCATCTTCGATCAGCTCCATCGCCTCGGCTCCGAGATCGCGCCGCTCGAGACGGTCCCCTGGCCCTCGCGTGATCTCGTCGGGCTCGCGATGGTGCTGCACGATCTCCTCTTCCTCACCGATCCGTCGCTCGATCGCCTCTTCGCGCGTGGCGCGCGCGAGGTCGTGCTCGACTGGATCGATCGCCTGCTCGATCTCATCCAGCCGCCCGACACCCGCGGCGAGGCGCTCTCGCGACACGCGATGCTCACCGCGTTCTTCGCGACCCAGCGCCGCGACACCGTCGTTCGCAACTGGGCGTACACCTATCGCTTCTTCGGGCGCCCGGTGCCGGGGAACGTCACCGCGCTGCCGCGCCTCCGCTTCGTGCGCGAGGAGCACAACGTCATCGACGTGCTCCCGCTCTTCGCGAAGCTCGACGAGCTCGCGGGGCTCGGGCTCTCGCCGCGCCTCCGCGACGCGGTCGCGCGCTCACCGGTGACCGAGCTCGCGATGCCGGCGCGGTTCGCGCCACTGCGCTTCGGCATCGCGGGTCTTCGCGTGCTCGCCGATCCCGCGCTGCGCGGCGGCATCGCGCGACAGATCGCGGCGAGCGGCGAGTGGCAGAGCGCGAGCGCGCTCGGCGCCGCGCTCTTCGCGCCCGAGATGCTCTCCGCGACGCCGTCCTTGCTCGCGCCGGCGCTCCAGCTGCTCTTCGAGATCCACGTGACCTCGACGCTCGACGCGCGCGTCGAGACGCGCATCCCGAGCGCGCTCGATCCCCACGCGCTGCGCTACGCCGCGGTGCTGCCCGCGTGGCTCGAGGACTCGCTCGCGATCGACGAGATCCGCGCGCTCGACGACGGTGATCGCGCCGTGCTCCAGCGCCGCGCCGAGCAGCTCCGGCGCGCGATCCCGCGCGCCCAGATCGACGAGGTCGCCGCGCTCGTGACGCGCGCGCGCACCATCCTCCACGCCCCCCAGAGCGGAACGATGGCCGCCGCGCGCGCCGCGCGCGTGGCGTCCGGATCGAGGTGAGCCCGTGAGCCTTCCCCAGAACCAGGTCGTCCAGCGGCTCTCGAACGTCGCGCGCGCGCTCGAGTCCACGTTCCTCGGCAAGAGCGAGACGGTGCGCCTGATGCTCGTCGCCGCGGTCGCGGGCGAGCACATGCTGCTCGTCGGCCCGCCGGGCACCGCGAAGAGCGCGATCGTGCGGATGTTCGCGAAGCTCGTCGACGCGCGGTACTTCGAGTACCTGCTCACGCGCTTCACCGAGCCCAACGAGATCTTCGGCCCGATCGACATCCAGGCGTTCCGCTCGGGCAGCTACCAGCGGCGCATGGAGGGCATGCTGCCGACCGGCGAGATCGTCTTCCTCGACGAGGTCTTCAAGGCGAACAGCGCGATCCTCAACTCGCTGCTCAGCGTGCTCAACGAGCGCGTCTACACGGTCGGCGGGAGCGTCGTGAAGGTGCCGCTCGTGAGCGCGTTCGGCGCGAGCAACGAGGTGCCGAACGACGACGACCTGATGGCGGTGTTCGATCGATTCCTCATCCGCCTGAAGAGCGACAACCTCGACAGCTATCACTTCCAGGATCTGCTGGTGCGCGGCCTCGCCCACGAAGCCGCGAAGATCACCGGCGAGTACGACCGGCTGCAGCCGCAGCTCTCGGCGAACGATCTGCGCACGCTGCATCTCTCGTTCGGCGATCGCATGCGGCGCATCCCCGAGCAGTTCCTCGCGCAGTACAAGGGCCTGATCTTCCAGATCCGCGCCGAGGGCGTGAGCGTGAGCGATCGCCGCGCGGTGAAGATGCTCAAGCTCTTCTGCGCGAGCTCGCTGCTCGATGGTCGCGCGACGCCGGACCCGAGCGACTTCTTCTTGCTCAAGCACATCTGGAACAACCTCGATCAGAGCGAGATCCTCGACGGCATCGTCGGCCCGGTGCTCGAGCAGTGGTACCGCGAGCACCCCGAGGCGCGCCGCGTGAGCGCGACCGACGTCGGCGTCGACGCGCTGATCGCGGAGATCAATCGGATCCGCGACCTGCTCACCGGCGATCGCCCGCTGAGCGACATCCAGCTCTTCTCGCAGCTCAAGGCGCTCCAGGAGATCAAAGCCGCGCTCCAGGCGATCGGCACCAAGCCCTCGCAGGACGCCCTCGCCCGAGTCGATCAGCTCCTCGGGCACGTCTATCAGTCCGGCAAGTTCAGCCAGTGAAGAGAGGAATCAACCACAGAGGGCCACAGAGGGCCGCAGAGGAGAAACATCTCTCCTCCGATCTCTGTGGCCCTCCGCGGCCCTCTGCGGTGAATTCTCTCCTCCGAGTCAGCGGTTCGTGATCCAGTGACCATTCCGCTTTCCAGTGAGCAGTCGCGCGAGATC
Organism: Sandaracinus amylolyticus; assembly: GCF_000737325.1. Classification (NCBI taxonomy): domain Bacteria; kingdom Pseudomonadati; phylum Myxococcota; order Polyangiales; family Sandaracinaceae; genus Sandaracinus; species Sandaracinus amylolyticus. The sequence continues at coordinate 506,204 of NZ_CP011125.1, read as the reverse complement.
GGCGGTCTCCTCCTGTCCGCAGCACAGGTGGAGAATCCGATGCAGATCCTTCGCGCCGCCCACTGGCGGAACGCGCTCGCGAAGGTGGGCTTGCCCGTTCCGTTCTGGGTCGTGCACGACCTCGGCACGCTCCTCATCGGCGCGCCCGACGCGATCGGCGCGCGCGCCGGGCTCACCGCGATCCAGGTCCCGCCCTCGGTGCGCCAGGCCCACGAGGCGTGGATCGAGACCCTCGAGGAGCTCGGCAACACCGAGGTCGCCGAGCGCTCGCGCGCCTGGCGCCTCGGCGACGACCTCGTCTCCGTCATCCTCCTGCGCGTGCTCGGCCCGATCTACGAGCGACACCTCGGCCCCGGCCGTCGCCCCATCGGCGTGCCGCTCCCGCTCGATCCCGAGGTCTACACGAACCTCGGACCGCGCCTGAACGGCCTCTTCTCCAACGCCGATCGCAACCCCGACGTGCAGTTCCTCTCGCACCTCGCGCGCGAGCGGCTGCGCCTCGTGACCTCGTTCGAGCAGATCGACCTCGACACGCTGCGCCTGCTCGGGATGATGGGCGCCGAGGCGAGCGCCGCGAGCGCGTTCGGCATGCTCGATCTCCTCGACGTGCTCGGCAGCCCCGAGGCGAACGACGTCGTGAACTTCTCGCTCGATCTCCTCCCGAGCGTGCTCGAGACGCGACGCGCGACCGGCGTGCAGACGTTCTCGGTCGACGGCTACGCCGGCCTCGAGCGCCGCGGCACCATCGACTCGCTGATGCTCGGCGAGCTCGCGTTCGACGAGGACCTCTTCGATCAGCGCTTCGTCGAGAACGAGGTCTTCTACTACGCGCGCGAGAAGCAGCGCGAAGAGGAGCGCCGCCTCCACTACATCGTGTGCGACGCCACCGCGTCGATGCGCGGCCAGCGCGCCGTGTTCGCGCGCGGGCTCGCGCTCACGCTCGTGAAGAAGCTCCTCCTGCGCGGCGAGGACGTCTACTTCCGCTTCTTCGACTCGCGCCTCTACGAGGTACAGCACGCTCGTGCGAAGAGGCGCAACGAAGCGGGCGTCGACGTGCCCTACGTCCTCAGCTTCAAGGGCGAGCACGGCCGCAACTACGCGAAGGTCTTCGCGCTGCTCGCGAACGATCTCGCGCGCGTCGCCAAGCGCGAGAAGAAGACGCCGATCCTCTACCTCCTCACGCACGCCGAGTGTCACGTCCCGATCGAGACGATCGAGCGGCTGCGCGACGTCGCGATGCTCTACGGCATCTTCATGCTCCCCTCGACCGGCAAGCTCGACCTCGAGTACCTACCGCGCCTGCACACCGTGCAGGTCGTCGACGAGGCCGCGCTCACCCAGCGCGAGGCGCGCGCCGATCGCGCGCTCGCGATCATCGACGACGCCGCGGGCGAGGCGCGCACCAGCATGCCGCCAGGCCGCAAGTCGCTGATGCCCTCCGCGCCTTCCGAGTCGGGGGCCAAGCAGGCGAAGGACGATCTCGCGAAGGCGGAGGCCGAGCTCGACGCGTACCTGCGCGGGGGAGGCGCCTGATCGATGGGCGTCGGCGGCATCGACAAGCGCCAGGTCGAGCGCGACGCGAACGAGCTCGTGCGCGCCGGTCGCTGGGAGGACGCGCTCGGCAAGCTCTGGCTCCTCGTCGATCGCTCGCACGTGATCGACGACGAGTTCCGCACCTACCTGCGCACGATGGCGAGCTGCTACGAGCAGCTCGGCCGCAAGCGCGCGGCGGGCGCGGCCTGGCTCTTCCTCGGCGACCTCGCGCGCGCGACCGCGCTCGCACAGAGCGTCCCGCTCGACCTCGCGCGCTGCGCCGTCACCGCGCGCGACCACGCGCAGGCCGCGCGCTGGTTCGAGTCCGCGGGCTGGCTCGGTCACGCCGCGATCCAGCTCGAGCTCGCGAAGAACGATCGCGGCGCGCGCGTCCTCTGGGAGCGCCTGGCCGACGACACGCGCCTGCGCGACGACCCGTACACGCAGGGCCTCGTCCGCTTCAACCTCGGGCGTGCTTGCGCGCGCCTCGGCGACCACGATCCCGCGCGTCGCCAGCAAGTCGCCGCGATGCACCTGCTCACCGCCGCGGCCGACGGCTTCGAGCGCCAGGGCCTGCGCGAGCGCGCGTTCGACTGCTACGGCGTGCTGCTCACGATCGGGCGCGAGGGCAGCTTCGAGAACCTCGCCGAGGGCTACCTCAACTGCGTGCGCATCCTGCGCGAGGACGGCCTCAAGTACTACGTCCTGCAGTACTACGAGGACTTCCAGCAGCTCGCGCTCCAGCGCCGCGAGCTCCACGCGGCGGCGACGCTCTATCGCGAGGCGGCGGAGTTCGCGCGCCGACAGAGCATGCCCTACGCGCGCTTCTATCGCGCCAAGGGCGGCGAGACCCACATGATGGCGGCGGAGCGCGCGATCGAGAGCGGCGCCTCCGCGGAGCTCGCCGAGAACAGCTACGCCGCCGCGATCGACGCGTACAACGAGCTCGGCCTCTACTCGCGCGTGCGCGAGATCTACTCGAAGCTCGCGGCGCTCCCGCTCTCCGACAAGCGCCGCGCGCGCTACGCGCGCCTCGCGCAGCGCCTCAAGGGCATGGCGGACGACGAGACGCCGATGCCGTCGTTCCCCGACTACCTGCGGATGGACACCGCGTACCCCGAGATCTGGCGGCTCGACGTGATCGAGTGGGAGCAGGCCGGAGATCCCGCCGAGACGATGGCGGAGGTGGTGCAGGACGACAAGTGGCCCGACTTCACGCGGCGGCGCGCGCTCTTGTGTCGTCTCGCGCAGCTCGGCTCGCCCGACTCCGGCGCCGCCGCGCTGCGCCCGCAGACGCTCTCGGTGCTCGCGAGCCACCTCGGGCGCGTCGAGATCTACGCCGCGCTCGCGCCGCTCGAGAAGATGCTGGTGCACGAGGACGCGCGGGTGCGCGCCGCGGTGATGCGCGCGGTGCGTCAGCTCTTCTTCAAGCGCTCGTTCGTGTCGATCATCAAGGGCCTCGCCGACGAGGACGCGAGCGTGCGCCGCGAGGCGCTCGCCGCGGTGCAGAGCCTGCACTTCGGGCACGCGTTCGATCCGCTCTCGCGCATCTACCGCGACGCGCAGGACGTCGAGACGCGGCGCGCTGCGCTGGCGTCGATCGGCAAGATCCCGAGCATCGAGGCCGCGGAGCTCCTCATCGACGTCGTGCGCCACGGAGAGCGCCACGAGAAGGACATCGCGCGCGATCTCCTGGTGCGCGCCGATCATCCCGACGTCGGCGCGCTCCTGCGCAAGGCGCACGCGGCGGAGACGGGACCCGCGCGCTCGGATCTCGAGCGCGTGCTCCGAGCCCGGGGCGGATAGCGCGCCGCGCGATGGGCGCGTGGTAGCCTCGCGCCCCATGTCGCTTCGTCGCGCTCCGCTCCCGCTCGTCGTGCTCCTCCTGATCGGCTGCGGCGGATCGGGCGGGTCGACCAGCTCCGAATCGTCCTCGAGCAGCTCGGGCTCCGAGCGCCCCGCGAGCGACGAGTTCCAGCTCTCGAGCTCCGACGACGCGGGGCAGGCGCGCGGCGATCACCCCTCGCAGATCACCGCGACCGCCACCGAGGCCGCGATGCGCCTCTTCGTCGTCGATCCCGACGTCGGCCCGATCCCCGGGATCGTCGTCAAGCTGACCGGCGCCGACGGGCGCGCGTTCTACACCGGAGAGACCGACTCCGCCGGATACGCCGAGGTGCTCGTCCCGACCGGCCAGCGCTACGAGCTCGAGTACCTGAGCCTCGGCCGCCGGACCACGAGCGCGCGCGTCGAGGTCCCGACCGGCCCGCGCCAGGACATCCGCCTCACCCTGCGCTACCGCCGGCACCGCCGCACGGCGCCGGCCGCCGCATCGACCACGACCGCGGCGGCGCCCGAGCAGGAGCGGCTCGTCCTCGAAGACGTCCTCTTCGAGAGCAACAGCGCGACGATCACCCCCGACTCGTTCCCGCGCCTCGATCGCGTCGTCGAGTACCTGGTGCACCGGCCGAGCGCGCGGCTGCGGATCTCGGGGCACACCGACAACCTCGGCGACCCGCGCCGCAACCTCCGGCTCTCCGAGCAGCGCGCCCAGGCGGTCCGCGACTACCTCGTGCAGCACGGCATCGACGCGGGGCGCGTCGAGGCCATCGGCGTCGGCGACGCCGAGCCGGTCGCGCCGAACGACACCGAGGAAGGCCGCGCGCAGAACCGCCGCATCGAGGTCGTCGAGCTCTGATCGAGCGCGCTCCGGGCGCAGCTCACTGCGCGTGTGGGTGACGGGGTTCGTCGCGCCGCTCTGATCGGAGCCAGGAGTCGATCTCGTGAAGCTCGTTTGTCCGTGCGGGGCCATCATCGTCGATCAGACCGACGACCTCCCTTACCGAGCCGACATCATTCCCCACCAGGACTGGGAGCCGCTCTGGGGTGAGCTGCACCGCACGCTCCGGGCGCTCGTCGCGGCGACGGTCGCGGGCACCCGCGAGGAGTGGATCCGCGGGACCATGGGCCCCGGCTACCCGCTCCATCCGAGCGCGGAGGATGTCGTCTCCGACCTCCTCGGAGCCCTGCGCACGGAGCTGACGCGCCACGCCTACCAGTGCGAAGAGTGCGGCCGACTGCTCGTCCAGGACCCGGCCGATCTTCGACGGTTCCACAGCTTCGCGCCCGAGGGCGACGGGTCCGCGAGCCTTCTGGCGAGCCGGCGCCCGCGCGACTGAGCGAGCCCGCGCGCCGGATCTCCTGCGTCCTCGACAGATGCGGAGCGCGGCGCCGCCCCCTCACGACGCCGCGTCGTGAATCGTCCACGTGCACGTGCCACGTGCTCGTGCACGGCCGTTCCGTCGCTCGCGATCACTCGCACGTCCGCACGATCGCGCGATCCCACACCCATCCCGCGATCGGCGCCGTGATCCGCGACCACCGCCCGCGCGTCTCCGCGATCGTCACCTCGCCACCGACCTCCACCGTCCCCGTCACCGGCGCCTGCGCGCCCGGCGACGCGCGCACGTTGAGCGCGCTCTCGTCGTCGACGTAGCCGCGCAGACACGGCGGCCTCCGCGTCACCGCCGCCCCTGCCATCGCCGCGATCAGCCGCTCCCGCTCGGCGCGATCCTCGGTCGTGATCATCACCATGCACGCGCCCTCGCGGCACCCGAGGTCCGCAGTCCACACCGTGCCGTCTCTCCCGCGACGCTCGATCAGCGCGAGCCGTTCCTCGCCGAGCCGCAGCGTCGCGCGCCCGCGCAGTCGCGGCCCCACGTTCTCCACCGACGCGCCCTCCGACGCGCCGGAGTCCTCGAACGTCAGCTGCGCGAACGGCGCACGCACGTGCGTCGCGGTCACGCTCCAGCCGCCGTGGAACGGGTCGTCCCATCGGTCGAGCACGTAGCCCTCGGGCAGCGTGATCGCGATCTCGCGCTCCGCCATCGACACCTCGAGCGTGCGCGCAGTCGCGATCGGCGCACCGCGCTCGAAGCGCCGCGCGAGCTCGCGCAGCGCCGCGTCGTCCTCGGCGACGCACCGCTCGTCGCGCACGCAGTAGAGCTCGACGACCAGCGCCGTGCCCTCGCGCTCGCCGATCACCAGCACGCCCGCGATCCAGCGATCCCCGTCGCGCGCGAACCCCTGGCTCGGCACCACCCGCGCGATCTCCAGCGCGGGATCGCTCGCCTCGAGCGGCTCGAGACGCGCATCGGTCGGATGCCACCCCGCCTCGCGCGCCGCGGCGACTGGATCCTCGCCGGGACGCAGCGTGTCGGCGACGTCGAGGTGCAGCAGCACCTCCTCGCCCTCGGCGGTACCGAAGCGCAGGTGGTGATCGTGGTGATCGTCGGGCCCATTGCCGGCCTCGTTCACGTGCCACGCGTCGTCGATGCGCCCGCTCGCGAGCCGCACCACCAGCCGTCCTCCCGCGAGCGCGTGCCGCTCCTCGATCGCCGGCGCGGGCTCGGTGGTCGCACGTGCGATCGCGTTGATCAGCGCATCGCGCACCGACTCGTCGGCGAAGTACGCCATGCACACGAACGGCTCGCAGGGCACCCTCGCTTCGCGCGGCTCGCCCTCCCCCACGTCGCGCGATCCGGGATCGAGCGTCCACACCTCGTCCTCGTCCGCGTCGACGCGCATCGCCAGCTCGAGCACCAACGCACCGGTGTCGAGCGAGACCAGCCGCGTCACGACCTCCGGCTCGTATGGCGCGGGGCGCGGCGGCAGCGCGACGATCGATCGCGGCAGCGCCACTCGCACCACGCGATCGGTGCTCGCTCCGTCGGGCAGCCGCAGCGTCCACGTGCTCTCGCGCGACAGCCGCGGTCCTCGCCGCAGCGCGCCCGCGATCTCGTGCGCGATGCGCGGGTGATCGTCGGCCGCGCACGCCGCGCTCTCTTCGCACGCGAGCGCGACGTTCACCATCGTGCCCTCGCGCACCGCGACCACCAGCTGCGCCATCACCTCGGCGCGGTGCTCGTCGTAGAGCGCGCGCTCAGGTCCCTCGGAGCGATCGCGCATGCGTCGCCGATCGAGCACCGCCGCGATCTCGAGGTCGGGATCGCCCGACTCGATCGCCCGCGCGCCGCGCAGCGCGCTCTCGACCCCGAGCGTCGACGGACGCAGCGAGTCCCACGCGATCACGTGCAGCGAGTACGTGCCCGCGTCGGTCGTGCGCGTCACCACGTGATCGCTCGCCGCGTCGGGCCCGCCCGGGCTCACCCCGAAGCGCCCCGCGAGCGTCCACGCGCCGGGCGCGATCCCGTCGAGCGCCAGCCCGAGCCGCCCTCCGGCCAGCTGCGCGCCCGGCGCCGGCGGCTCCTCGCGCGTCGCGGGTGGCGCCTCGTCCGCGACCCGCGCGATCGACGCCACCGGCGTGCTCGCGCTCGGCACCGCGGGTCCGCCACAGCCCACCACGAGCCCCATCGCGATCGCGAGCGACGCACGCATGCCGCGAGTATGCCGGCCGTGGCAGAGTGCGCCCGTGCTCGGCCGTACCGCGCTCCTCGCGAGCCTCGTCGCGCTCTCGCTCTCCGCGCTCGTCACCCACGCCCAGCCCGCGCTCCGCGTGTTCCCGCTGCGCGTCCAGATCGCGCGCGACGCCGACGGGAGCAGCGCGCCGATCACCGACGACGCCTGGCTCTCGGCGCAGGTCGCGAGCGCGAACGAGATCTTCGCGCCCCACGGCGTCGGATTCGTCGTCGACTCGCGCGCGACGCTGCCCGACGCGCACGCCCGGCTCGAGACGCGCGCCGATCGTCATGCGCTCGGCGCGCGCCTCGATCCTTCGCGCATCGACTGGTTCGTCGTGCGCTCGCTGCGCGACGTCGACGACCCGTCGCAGATGCGCCGCGGCGTGCACTGGCGCCCGGCGGGACGACCGGGCGCGCACTTCGTGATCGTCTCCGCGATCTCGGGGCCGACCGTGCTCGCGCACGAGCTCGGGCACTACTTCGGCAACCCGCACTCGAGCACGCCCGGCAACATCATGAGCTACGAGCGCGGCGACGTTCCGCCGTTCTTCGACGCTCCGCAGTCGCGCCGCATCGCCCGCTTCGCCTCGCGCTTCGCGCGCGAGCGCGCGCCCGCGCCGATCGATCGCGACGCGAGCGACGCGCTGCCGCCCGAGACGCGCTGATCACTCCTCCTTGGGCTGCTCGGGCGCGGACTTCGCGGTCAGCGCATCGCTGAGGAACGCGAAGCGCTCGGCGAGCGCGCCGTCGCGCCGCGCGAAGAGCTTCACCGCCGCGTTCACGTCGAGCACCGCGCGCCACGCGTCGTGCTCGGCGCGCAGCCTCGCGTCGTACGACGCGCCGAGCTTGCGCTCGAGCGCCGCGCGGAGCTCGGCTTCCTTCTTCTTCGCGCGCTCGGCGTCTCGCAGGAGCTTCGTGAGCTTCGCCGGCGAGAGCCCCGGGACCTTGAGCGCGGTGTCGTTCGACCACTTCCGCACGACCTCCTCGATGAGATCGTCGTAGCCGTCGTGCGCCTTCACGAGCTTCCGTCGCTCTTCGGCGGTCATCAGCGGCGTCTCCGCGCGCGATCGCGTGCGCTTCACCGACTTCTTCGCCGACTTGGCAGTCTTCTTCGCCGACTTCTTCTTCGAGCTCTTCTTCGTCGCCATGATCGCCTCCCCAGACCACGCGATTCCTCGGCCAATTCGGGCCTTCGCACAAGCCCTCACCATCGTTGGGCATCGCGGTGGTCGACGGACCACCGCGCGGTGGTCTGCAGACCACCGACCCGCTCGTCGCTCCACCAGCGCGTGGTGGTCGGGCGACGAGCGCACGCTGGTCCGTCCATCGGCGCGCGGAGGTGCAGCGCCCGGCGCGAGCACGTCGCGCGACGCGCGCGCGCTCGTCCGCCCACCGGCGCGCGGAGGTGCGGGGCCCCGCGCGAGCCCGCGCGCGACCTGCGCGAGGTGGATTCAGTCCGCCTGTCGCCAGGCCTCACGGGCCTCGCGCAGCGTCTCTTCTTCGGGCGGCGCGCTGAGCGGCGCGGGCGCGCGCTCGACGATCTCCACCCGCGTCGCCATGCCCGACGCCGGCTCGATCGTCACGTCGAGGCGCACCTCGCCGCCGCGCACGTCGCGCGGCACCGCGTCGACGTAGGTCGCGCGGCCGCTCGGGCGCGCGTCGACCTGACCGGTCACGAGCCGCGGCCCGAAGTAGCGCTGCACCTTCGCGAGCGGCACGTCGCTGCCGTACACGTGGCGTCGCTCGCGCGAGCTCAGCGGCCGGAGCCCGCGCGGCAGCCGCAGCCCCGCGACGACCTCGTCCGACTCGAGCAGCTCCCCGTCCGCTCCGTAGATCGGCTCGGGCGCGGGGCGCGGCTCGGGACGCGGCACCACCGGCGCGGGCGCGACCTCCTCGGAGACCACCGGCGCATCGGGCTCGTCACCGCACCCGATCACCACGAGCCCGATCACGATCCCGAGCGCCGCTCTCGTCACGTGCACGACCGCGAGTATACGCAGCGACGAGAGCCGGAGAGTTTCCGAGGACGAGCGCGCGTCGTCTCTTCAGCAGATCACTGATCGGCCTGCGCCGCCCACGAGTACACGCGGGTGTACGCGGCGGGCGCGGGCAGCCCCTGCGAGAACGTGCGCACCGACGACGAGCCCGCCCCGGGCGCGCCGCTGCCGCCGCTGATCTGCGCCGTCAGCCGGAACTCACCGGGGTTCGAGCTGGTCACGCGATAGCGAGCGCCGACGTACGGGTCGAACACGTCCTCGCCCGTCGAGCACGTGATCTGCTGCTGCACCTGCACGCCCATCACGATCTGGTTGAGGTAGGGCCCGATGAAGTGCGCGACCTCGGGGCTGCCCTCGGCGACGGGGATGCGCTGCAGCGGGAAGCGATCGGTCACGACCGCGGTGTAGCCGGTGGGCGGCGTGCCGCCGCCGCGCAGGTACTCGACGCCCCAGATGCGGCTCTGGCCGTACTGGCACGCGTCGCTACCCGAGCTCGACTCGAACGAGCCGAAGTAGACGACTCCGTCGTAGAGGTCGAGCGGGCCCGTCACCTGCTCGCCCTGGCGCAGTCGGATCTCCCAGTTGAGCGAGGTCGTCGTGCTGTTGGTCGAGTAGTCGATGTGCTCGGTCAGCGAGACGACGCGGTTGAACGCGGTCGTGTCGAGCTGATCGATGTCGCCCGTCGCCTGGATCACGACGACGTTGCCCTGCGCGTCGGTGGTGATCACCGGCGGCTCGTACGCGGGCTGGCCGGTCGTCGCGCCGCCGTCCCAGAAGATGTCGTGGAACGGCGTGGCCCTCCACTCGCTGGTGCGACGGCTCGAGAAGTCGATCCGCCACATCACGCCGTCGTCGTCGGTGAGGAACGCGCGCGTCGCGATGGTGCCGGTGTCGCCGGTGAAGAGCGAGATGCCGCCGGTGATCGGCGCGTTGAACGTGCGGTAGTCGAACGAGAAGAGCGTCTCGCCGGTGACGACGTCGACCCAGTGCAGGTTGCGCCCGATGCGGCCCCAGCACTTCTGGCGCGAGCGCGCGTTGAGGGTGCCCTGGGTGACCGGCGGCTGGCCGACGCCCTGCGCGGGGCAGCCGACCGGACCAGTGGTGCGCACCGCGTCGAGATCGAGATCGCCGCGACCGCCGGGCAGCAGCGCGACCGCGCGCTCCTGCAGCACGCCGCCGACCTCGACGAGCACCTGACCGATCGCCGGGCGCGCGTAGGTGCCGCCCATGTACTGGTCGGTGAACTGCCAGAGGAACGTGGGCTGGAGCGGGTTCGTGACGTCGAGCGCGAAGTAGCTGTTGCCGCCGCCGCGCAGGCCCATGACGAGCACGGTGCGGTACGCCGCGGGGCTCGTGGGATCGTCGGTCGGGAGCTGACCGGGCGTGCGCATGTAGAAGACGTCGCGGACGACCGGCACGCCGTCGAGCAGCACCTGGTGCGAGGCGGTCGCGGCCGAGAGGCGCGGCACGACCGCGGGCGGGACGAAGCCCCAGATCTCTTCGCCGGCGGCGATGGTGCGGCTGCCGCCGCCGGACACGTCGACCCGGATCTGCTCGGCCGCGAACGCGTGGAGCACGCCGTCGTTGGTGCCGACGTAGACGACGGTCGGGCGGGCCGCGACGTCGGCGCGGCGGCGGAAGAGGTTGTACGACTCGTCGGCGAGATCGGAGCGCGGCGGGCCCACCACGACCGGCGTCGAGTGGTAGATGTCGCCGAAGCGATTGCCGTCGCGCGCGGTGCCGGGGCGGCCGTGCACCCAGTGGATGATCGCGTCGCGCTGCGCGGTGAGCGTCGAGGTGCTCCCGCCGCTCAGGCCGAAGTGCTGCGGCGTGAGCGCGGGGTTCGTGGTGTCGAACGTCGTGAGCGCCTGACCGTCGATGAACGTGGGACGCGGAGGCGTGCCGCCGCCGCCGCCGCCGCCGCCGCCACCGCCGCCTCCACCGCCACCGCCGCCTCCACCGCCGCCACCACCGCCGCCACCGCCGCTGCCGAGGGGCGCGAGCGAGTCGCCGTCGCCGAGGATGACGCCGGTCATCTGCGCCGCGGTCGGCGTCGCGACGGTGAGCAGGCGCCGCGGCGAGGTCGACAGGTTCCGGCTGTTGAGGATCGTGTGGAAGCTGTCCTGCGACGGATCGAGCGTCTGCGCGCGCGGCTGGTTGTCGTCGCCGCACACGATGCGGGTGCGATCGAGCACGCCGCTCCACGGCTGCCCCGCGGTGGTCGGGACGCGGAAGCCCGACGTGAACTGGAACTGCGCCTCCTGCCCGGTGCTGCCCGACGTGGTGCCGCTCGCGCTCGTGCCGAACGACGGCGAGGTGCGCGTCGTGGTGCCGGGCGCCGCGCGATCGAGCGCCGCGCCGAGCGCCTCGCGCAGCCTCTCCTCGGGCGTGCGCCCCGACCCGTCGACCGCGCCGCTGCCGACGATGTACGCCTCTTCGGTGCCACCGAGGCGCGCGATGTCGTGGAGGTCCTGCTGCGCGATCGCGTCGTCGACGTTGAAGCCGATGACGAAGACGCCGTCGATGTCGCCGGTGCACTCGCTGCCGTCCCACTCGCAGAGCGTCGCGGCGGCGTTCTCGGCGATCGGGTACGGGCACTCGTGGCCCGCGGTGTCGCAGCCCATCGCGCGGTAGGGATCGTTGGGCTGTCCGTCGGTGAGCAGGATCGCGTAGCGCTCGCGGCACCCGGCGTAGGGATCGCCGGTCGCGCCGACCACCGGGGCCACGTCGGGGTGGTGGTCGAGGTAGTACTGCAGGTCGGTCAGCATCGCCGCGGTGGGCGTGCCGCCGTAGGGGCGGATCGAGAGCAGCTGCGACTGGATCGTCTGGTTGATCACGGACGCGCTGTCGGCGTCGGTGCCCACCGAGACGAGCGCGCCGTACGACGCGCTCGGGTTGCGCGCGCCACCGTCGACCATGAAGCGATCGGTGCAGCCGGGGAACGTCAGCGCGCGCGCTTCGCCGTACGAGAAGTCGCCCGGCGTGCTCGAGTTCTCGCCGATCCGCGCGTTGAAGACCGACTGGCCGACCATCACCTCGTGCACGGTGGTGAGGCCGAAGTACGTGTCGAACGTCATCAGACCGAACTTCGCGCGATCGACGTACGCATCGAGCACGCCGTTCTGGATCTGCGTCGCGTAGCGCGGCTGGTGGAAGGGCAGCGCGTAGTACTGGTCGGGCGCGCCGGTGTACGCGGTGCGCGGCTGGGGCGAGCAGTAGAAGCCCTGGAAGCTGCCGGTGAGCGCCTCGAGCACCGTGGTCCAGCGGCTGCGCTCGTTGGTGCCGGTCGCGGTGCCGGAGCACGCGGGCAGCGTCCCCGAGGGCGCGCTCGTCTCGTACTCCATCGAGCCCGAGGTATCGACGAGCAGCATCACCATCGGCCGGATGTTGCGGATGTCGGGCGCGGTCTGGGCCGACGCGCGCGAGGCGCCGAGCACGCTCGCTGCGATCACGAGCGCCGTCGTCCATGCGGTGTGTTTGCCGTGCTGCATGCCCACCCTCCTGCGCCCGTTCAGCGGCGGCGCGTCGGGCCGCTGATCCCGATCGCGCGCGAATTCATGGCCGACTCGTGATGACCACGGACGGTCCAGTTCCTCTCGTCCGGCGCGCTCGTGCCGACGCCCGCGCCCGGCGAGTACGCGTCGACGCGCCCCGGCAGCTGGGTGCGGCCGCGCGCGGTGTACGTCGCGGCGACGTACTCGAGCGTGCCCATTCCGTCGGAGCGATGCCCCGCGATGATCCCGGTGAAGCGATAGCTGTCGTTCACGTCGACGACGAAGTTCGGCACGTAGCCGAGCCCATGACCGAGCGAGTCGCTCGCGATCGGCTCGTTCGCGACGTAGGGCGCGACGAGCTCGGTCATCTCGATGCGATGGTTGCCGACCATCGGGTCCATGACCGGCTCCTCGGGCGCCAGGCGGCGCGTGCTGCCGGTGCGGGTCTGCGAGCGCTCGAGCGAGAGGCTGAGCGGCTCGGGACCGGACTGCTCGATCATCGTCATCGCGCTCACGAGCGCGCCCTCGGCGACGTAGCGCGTCTGCATGCGCTGGCGCGCGTTGCCGGTGCCGCGCAGCTCGACGCTCGTCGAGTGGATCGCGAGCGTCGCGGTCGCGGTGACGATGAGCAGCAGCGCCATCACGACGAGCATCGCGGCACCGTCGCGGCGCTTCGTCCGCGAAGCACCCAACAACGCGCGCTTCTTCTTCCGCGTGGTCATCGCTCAGAGCCCTCGCTGGATCAGGTTGGGCAGGCCGATCTCGGCGGTGGCGGTGCGCACGCGCGCAGCGCCGACGCGATCCGAGAACACGCGGAACCGAACGGGCGGGGCGCCCGGGACGGGCGCAGCCCACGGGAAATTCGGGTCCTGATCGCGCGAGCGCGCGCCGATGGTGACGACGAGGGCGCGAACGCGCGAGGCGCGCGCAGCCATGTTCGTCTCCGCGAGCTCGTCGCCGTACAGCGTCGCGAGGCGCGCGTCGGGCGCGCTGCCGACCGCGGTGTCGTCGAAGATCGCGTCGACGTCGAAGTGCATCGCCCACTCGAGCACGGTGCGCGTCTCGGTGATCGCGTTGGTCACCATGTCGCGCTCGCGACGCACCAGCGAGACGTTGGGTCCGGTGACGTCGGCGCCGGAGCTGCTCGTCGCGGTGGGGAGGTCCTCGGCGTTCGCCTGCAGCGCGTACTCGACCTCGGAGAGCGGCGCGAGCAGCGCGCCCTCGCCGAGGCCCACCACGCAGGTGCCGCCGACCCCGAGCGCCGGAGTGAACGAGACGCTCGCGCTGTTGCCGGAGACCGTCGCGCTCGCCACGCGCACGAAGAAGTGGTTCCCCTGGACGGTCTGGATGTGCAGCATCCGGCCGGCGCGGAACACGTCCTGGAAGATCGTCGGATCGATCGTCGTGCCGGTCGAGTCCGCGGCGAAGCTGCGGCGGAAGCCCTGCCAGCTCGTCTGCAGGAACGCGGTGCCGCCGCTCGAGTCGAAGCTGCGCACGAGGTACGCGTCGCTCGTCGCGAAGTTGCCGACGAGCCGGAGCAGATCGGCCTGCGTGGTGGTGTTCGCGGCGCCCGCCTGGTGCGCGTTGATCGCTGCGCGCGAGCCGCCGTCCTCGTTGACCAGCTGCACCGCGCGGACACGCCGCGCCGGCGTCACGCAGGTGCGCTCGACCATCGAGTCCGGCGTGCCGTGCAGGCCTGCGCGCTCGACGTCGCGGCGCACGCGATCGAGCGCGAGGCGCGTCGAGAGCTGGAGCTGGGTGACGCGCTGCTGCTCCTGGAAGTCGCGCGCGGCCGAGCCGCCGAGCGTGTACACGCTCGCGATCACCAGCGCGCCGATGGTCATCGCGACCATCATCTCGACGAGCGTGAAGCCCGCGCGGCGCGACGAAGGACGACGACGCCTCATCGCGCCGCTCCGGGGACCGGCGTCCAGCGGATGACCGTCGACGCGTAGACGAACCCGACGTCGCGGGTGCGCGTGCCCAGCGTCTGGAGGTCCGGCGCGCTGCATCCCTGGAGCGCGGCGGTCTGCGCGGACGCGGTGCGGCGCGGCCACCAGACGCGCACGTCGGCACGCATCGCGTCGCCCTCGTAGACCCACTGCAGGCGCACGTTGGTGCAGAAGCGCATGTCCGCGGCGACCGCGGTCTCGCGCCCGAAGTGATCGAAGGTCGCGCGCTCGGTCGCCGGCGCGGCCATCACGGGCTCGAACCACACGGGCGCGTCGCCCACCGCGGGGACGCGGTTGAGGTAGCGCGTGTGGACGAGATCGGTCGCCGAGAACACGACGCCGGGTCCGCCGCGCGACCAGCCGATCGCGTCGCGCTGCAGGCGCTCGATCCACGTGCTCGCGATGTGCGTCGCGGTCGCGATCTGGCGCGCCTCGAGGTTGCCGCGCATGACCGCCTGCTGGAGCCCGAGCACGCCGACCGCGCCCGCGGTGAGCACGCCGAGCGCCATCATCACTTCGATCAGCGTGTAGCCGGCGCGGCGTGCGCGGCGCGTCGCGCGATGTCGCATCGACGTCATCAGAACACCCTCGGAGCGCCCGAGATCGGGACGAAGAGGCCGCGCTGCTCGAGCGCGGTCGAGCCTTCGAGCCGCTGGATCGGGAAGCGGAGCGCCTGTGCGGGGCGCGAGAAGGTCCCGGCGCCGTTCGCGACCCAGATCTCGTCGTCGGGCTCGAAGCAGACCCGCGTCGCCGACTCCGGCGCGGTGATCTGCACGGTGTGGCCGGCGCTCGCGTAGTCGGAGAAGTCGACGGCGTCGACGCAGTCGACGGCGCGCGGATTGGCGGAGCATCCGCCGGTGACGACGATCGCGTTCCAGTCGTTGCTGCGGCACGTGTCGGTGAGACCGCGCCAGAGCTCGAGCCGGCCGCGCGAGCTCGTGCCCGCGGTGTGGATCATCAGGTACGCGCGCCCGTAGGAGAGGGAGTCGGAGCGGGCCTGTCGCGCGAGACGGGAGGCGTCGTGGGTCGCGCGCTGGGCGCGGCTGACGGCCATCGAGCGCATCAGCCCGGGCGCCGCCAGCGCCGCGGTGATCATGATCAGGACGACGATCACCATGAGCTCGAGCAGGGTGAACCCGGCGCGCGAGCGGGTGGGAGTCCTTCGTCGGGGCGTGGACGGACGCACGGCGGCGGTCGCGACTGCAAGCTGTGTTCCTCGCCTGATCCGCGCGGGAACGCGCGGAGATCACGCGAGAATCACAGAACGGCGGGCGAACGCGACCCTGCATCGGATGCGGGGTACGAAACGATTGCGGACCCCGGGGACGCGCGCTTGACAGCCGAGCGCCATTGCCGTACCCCTTGCGACCCCACGCGGAAGTGGCGGAATTGGCAGACGCGCTGGATTCAGGTTCCAGTACCCGCAAGGGTGTGTAGGTTCAAGTCCTATCTTCCGCAGACGGAATGAATCCCGGGTGACCGCAAAGGTCACCCGGGATTCGGCTTTTCTGGGCGCAGATTGCCCGAGCGCGTCAGCGCGCGGCGCGCCTGGCGAGCTCGCGCTTGGAGTCGGAGACGCCCGCAGTGCTGCGGACCGTCCCGCTCACGCTCGCGCTCAGCGCGTCCACGGCATCGCAGATCGCGAGCGCGGCGTCGGGGGACACGCCGAGGTACGCGAACGCGTCGTCGAGCTGGCTCGGCGAGAACGAGCGCAGCGAGGCACCCAACCAGTTGAACGCCGTCACGATGCCCCGCACGCCCATGCTGCTCGAGACGACCGCGACTTTGACGTCGCTCCAGCTCCCGAACGGCCTCCCGAGATCGAGCGCCGCCTTGCGCTGCGCCGCGTTGGGGCCACCGCCGTCGGTGAAGACGAGCTGCTTGAAGCGGGACAGATCGCCGCCCGCCCGCAAGGTGGCGTCCGACATCGCGAGATAGGCGTCCCACTCTTCCTTGTTGGGGTTGGTCGCGTTGTGGATCGCAATTCCGATCCCGCGCACCAGCCGGAATGCTGCGTTCTTCATCGCCGGCCCGAGTCTGACCCGAGCGGAGCCACGGCGCCGCTCCCACGCGAACATTCGCGCAGTACTGGGTTCAGGATGCCGACATCGTGCGCGCGCCCGACGCTGCGACGACGCACGCGGCCGCGGCGGAGTCGCCCCGCGTCGATCACCGGCGCTAGCGCAGGCGTTCAGCGACCCGCACGAGCGGGCGGCGGACACCGCCACGGGCACGTCGATGGCACCGCGCGCCTGTGAACGGAGCTCGCGCGTCATCGGCTTCCGCGCGAGCACGACCCTCCGAACGACACTCGGCGGCAGGCGCCGCATCAGAATCTGGCGCTGAGCATTTCGATGATGTCGACGCCGACTTCCTCTTCGCCTGTCGTGGCGCGGGAGTTCACGCAGAATTTCGGGGCCGCGCCCGCCTTGCGCAGTGGTGAATAGAGTCGCAGCCGCATCGTGAGCTGTTGAAGCTCTCATTTGCTCTGGGGTGGCCAGGCGCCTGGGCGCGAACGCAAAACACTCATCATCTGACCGCGCGGTCGGCCGCTCAGACGCGATCGAGGGACGTTCTCGTGCGGTGCGGCGCGCGGTATACGGCAGACGATGACCATCGCGACGCTCCTCGTGTCGGGTCCTGATCGTCCCGGGTTGGTGGCTGCGCTCGCGCAGGTGCTCTACGGGCACGGCGCGAACATCCTCGACGCAGATCAGCACAGCGATCCCGAGGCGAGCTGGTTCTTCCAGCGCATCCGATTCGACCAGCGCGAGCTGCGCACCGACGCGACGAGCCTGCGCCACGCGATCGCCGAAGTGAGCGAGCGCCTCGGGATGACCTGGCGGCTCGAGTCGAGCGCGCGTCGCAAGAAGGTCGCGATCTTCGTGTCGAAGTACGACCACTGTCTCTTCGATCTGCTGTGGCGACACCGCGCGGGCGAGCTCGACTGCGACGTCGCGCGATCGTCAGCAACCATCCGGATCTCGGCCCCGTCGCCGCGCAGTTCGGGATTCCGTTCCACGTCTTCCCGATCGCGAAGGAGACGAAGGCGGAGGAAGAGGCGAAGGAGCTCGCGCTCTTGGCAGAGCACCGCGTCGAGCTCGTCGTACTCGCGAGGTACATGCAGATCCTCAGCGCCGATCTGATCTCGAGCTTCCGCGGGTCGATCATCAACATCCACCACTCGTTCCTGCCGGCGTTCGTCGGAAAGCGGCCGTATCACCGGGCCCGTGAGCGCGGCGTGAAGCTGATCGGCGCGACTGCGCACTACGTGACTGCCGATCTCGACGAGGGCCCGATCATCGAGCAGGACGTCACTCGCTGCTCGCACCGCGACACCGTCGACGAGCTGATCCGCAAGGGCCGTGATCTCGAGAAGCTCGTGCTCGCACGCGCGGTGAGACTGCACCTGCAGGATCGGATTCTCGTCTATCAGAACAAGACCGTCGTGTTCGACTGATTCGAGCACGAGCCCGCGAGTCGCAGTGGCGCGCAGATCGATGCGCGCCCGACATGCGTGCTCGCACTGGCTCGCTCGACGATGCGACGGGCTCGCTCGCGCGCGCTCGCTCCGGGTGCGCGCCCCGCCGCGCCCCGGATGCGCCCGCATCTCGTGATGGCGGCTGGACCGACCATTCGTGGCGCCCGGAGTGACCACTCCGACTACCGCGCGGGAGCGCCTATTCCGTCGGCGCGGAAAACGAAACACGCGCGGAATGCCGCGGCTGCAAACGGAGCTCGCGCACGGTGGATCGAGACGCGGAAAGCGATCACTCGCGCCGCGCGATTTCCGTCTTCGCAGAGACGTTTTTCGCGCGCGAGCTGCAGGTTTCGCGCGTCATTGCGCGCCGATGAAAAACCAATCAGCGCGTGAGTTTTCCGGTCTTGTCGACCCCTCTGGACGCGTGTTAGCCGAGCCACTTGTCCCGGAGTCCGTTCGCGCTCGCGAACGCCGATCGAGGTCCCATGCAAAAGAGATCACTCGCGCTGATAATCGCTGCGGGAGTCGCCGCAGCAGGCTGTGAAGACGGACCGACTCAGGTCTATCGCCCGCTGGATCGCGACCCTCCACTGCGCTCCGGTGATGGCTGGACGGAGGATGGCAGTCGCGGATTCGACGGATTCACCGGTGGCGACAGCGCCGGCCGCGCGCGCTTCTGTGACGAAGCGGAAGCGACCAGCCTGATTGCGGATCTCGTCGACGAGCCTCTCGTCCCCGACGTGTCCGCGGGGCGCATCCCGCTCTGGTCGCCCGACGGTCAGCCGCTCCACGCGGACGCGCTGCTCGGACGTCCCTCGGACGGCAAGTTCTGCGAGCCCACGGAGACGTACTCCGACGCGTTCGTCTGGGGCCCGACTCAGGAGCTCATCGTCTTCTTCAACGAGGAGACGCGCCTGATCGAAGGCGTGATGGCCTATCAGAGCTACCTCGGATCGATGCGCGGCAGCGTGCGCATCGGCGACACGACCGAGGAGATCGTCGTGCGCCCGCGCGAGCGCGTGACGATCGGCGGAGTCGAGCTCGACGAGTACAGCTCGCGCGCCGAGGCGGCGAGCCGCCCGCGCTCGTGGCTCAATCGTCAGAACGTCACTCGCATCTACGGCATGGTCCGTCAGACGTTCTTCGGCGACGACCCGCTGCCTGCCGGCTACGACTGCATCGCCGAGCAGCGCTGTGACGTGATCTACACGGCGACCGACGAGACGGTCCCGCAGGACACGTTCGTCGATCTCTCGGACTCCGGCGTGCAGCTGCGCTTCACCCCGGACGGGCATCTGATCTTCGTGTATCTGCAGCCGGTCCGGAAAGCGGACTTCGAGCTCTTCGGCGAGCTCAGCTTCGGCGAGCGCGGCTCGTCCGTGGTGGCGCCGCGGTTCGCGAGCGAGTCGGTCGACGGGTGCGACGTCGATCTCGCGGGCTCGATGACGTGGGCGCAGTTCCGCGAGGGCTGCGTGACCGCGGAGCGCACTCTCCAGCGCGCCAATTACGACGTCGCGGGACAGCGCGACTCGGTGTCGGTGCAGTTCGACGGAATGACGCTCGACTTCCTGCGCCCTAGCGAGAACGGCGTGTTCGAGGACGGCGAGCGCCCGGCGGACTCGGATCGCCTCCACTCGCTGAGCTTCACGCGCTCGCTCCCCGCGGTGGTGCCCCAGTTCGTGCCCCGCACGCTCGGCGACGACTACCTCGTGCGTCTGCGCGCGCACCTCGCGGCGAGCCTCTCGGACGACGCGAGCGAGAGCCATCCGTTCGCGAATTTCGTGATCCCGCCCGAGCCGACGCTCGCGAACGATCCGCAGCGCATCGGCGAGCTGCTCTTCACGCCGATGGGTGGCGCGCCGACGAGCTGGGTGCCGACCGTGCTCGCGCGCGTGCGCGCGGCGTACGCCGCGCTCTCCGACGAAGAGCGCGCGCAGGTCGATCCCGATGCGCTCACCGACACCGCCCTGATCGAGCCGTTCGTCGCGACCGTCATGTCGTCGTTCAGCTTCGGTCAGACCGATGCGCCGACGTCGTTCCGTGGGTTCCGCACCACCGACGACGAGCGCTGGGTCATCGCGTTCGGCAGCTTCGTGCAAGGTGACGAGCCCTATCGCCTCGTCGTCCAGTACAGCCTCAACTTCGGCGCGGTCACCGCGATCACGATCGAGCACGGCGGCAGTGGCGTCGACGAGGTCTTCGGCAGCGTGAACCAGGCGGTGTGGCCTGCGGTCGGCGGAGTCGCGCCGACCTACTACGACGTCCGGATCGCGGTCGAGCAGCTCGCGCAGGTGAATCCGTTCGCGCTCGGCGGCGGAGGCATCGAGGTGGGCAGTCCCGATCGCACGCTCGACACGCTCGAGATCGCGCTGGTGCTCGGCGAGGGCGCGGAGGGTCGGATCCCGCTCGTCGTGCCGGGCACGTCGATCGAGGACCGCGCCGGCTTCCTGCGCCAGCTTCGCGGCGAGCGCTGGGAGTTCGTGCCGGCGCACGAAGTCTTCCTGCTCGGTAAGGAGACGCTGCAGGTCTTCCACGTGCTCGCCGACGGGACGATCGGTCGCGTCGAGCAGCGCGTGTTCAAGGGCCGTCCGACGCTCTGCACCGATCCGACGCGCCGCGCGCCGCTGCGCATCGCGTTCGGTGACGACGTGCGCCGCTCGGTCGAGCGATGGCGACGCATCGTGGGCGACGACACGTACCAGTCGTGTGAGCTCGTCTTCAACTACTCCGACGACGGCAGTGTGCTGAACAGCGTCGCGTCGCTGACGAATCGCATCCAGTTCACCACGATCGCTGGGCGCGCGACGACCGTCGCCCTCTGGCGCTGAAGAGGTCGGTCATGAAGCGCTCCATCGGACTGATGATGTGCAGCCTCGTATTGGCTGCGTGTGTGTCGCACCGCCCGGTGCGCAACGGCCTCGACGACGAGGTCGTCTATCTCGACAAGCTCGATCTCGTCGAGCCGGTCGAGGGTCGGGAGGACGACTGGCTCTTCCAGGTCACCGTGGTCGAGACGAGCTCGCCCAACGTGCTCGGCGACTACGTGTTCCCCGGATTCCAGAGTGATCTGCGCCTCGTCGACTTCCGCTTCAGCGAGGACGCGCTGCAGCTGATCGACGCGCAGACGCTGCAGGGTGACGACCCCGCGAACCCGAACGACGACACGACGAGCCGCACCGACCGCGTGCTGCTCGAGTTCCCGGGGCAGCACGTCGACGTGCGCCTGCGCGAGACGCTGAACGGCGAGCGCACGAACTTCCTCGAGGAGAACACGGAGCTCCCCTGGCAGCGCCGCCAGCAGTTCCGCGTCGACTTCGAGGACGCGACGCTCGATCCGGTCTCGCAGATCGCGTGGTTCTACGCGGACTTCGTCGCGGAGTGCGCGAACCAGCAGAGCACGAATCTCGTGCCCGACTCGTTCGAGCGGGACGACGAGGACCAGTACATGAGCTTCGTCGTCGAGGTGAACTACGCGGTTCGCGCCGACGGCGGGTGTTACGACATGGTCTCTCTGGCGACCGGCGTCGGCACGACGACGGTGCGTTACCGGCTGAGCTTCTGGCGCCGTCCGGAGTCGACCTATCAGGCGGAGACGATCGAGGAGAAGGCGGAGGTCAATCGCCGATTCGGCACCTTCCAGCACCTCTCGTTCCTGCGTGATCCCGAGAGCGGTCTGCTCGAGGCGACGAGCTATCTGCACCGCTGGGATCCGAACCGTCCGAGCGACGAGCCCGTCACGTACTACTTCGTCCCCGGGTTCCCCGAGCGCTTCAAGCCGATGTACGAGGCGATCGCGGAGCACACGAACCAGGTGCTCGAAGAGGCGGGCGCGACGCTGCGCTTCCGCTTCGCGGAGTGGAACGAGGACGGCGTGGAGCGCCACTTCGGCGATCTCCGCTACAGCTTCGTCGCGTGGCACCAGGACATCGACACGACGCGCGGCCTGCTCGGATACGGCCCCTCGGGCGCGCACCCGCGCACCGGTGAGCTGATCAACGGGTATCTGAATCTCTACAACGTCGGAATGGACTACTACCGCTATCTCATCCAGGACTACCTGGAGGAGAACGGCGGTCGTCAGCTCGAAGAGGGCGCGACGTGGGAGACGACGGCGTGCGAGCCCGGTGAGACCGTCGCGCCGATCGAGCGCGCGAGCCGCCTTCGCACCGGCCTCTTCCAGGAGATGCGCCGCGTGATGGATCTGCCGGAGCCGGCGGAGGACCAGAATCCGACGGATCAGCTGATCCCGAGCCCGGTGCGTCCGCGCGACGAGTTCATCACGGACTACCTCCGCACGATGGGCGAGCTCCGCTACGTGCGTCCGGACTGGAACAGCTACGTCTATCGCAACACCGAGATGCCGATCCAGCGCTACCGCGAGCGTCGCGCGGTGGATCGCGAGTTCCGCTCGGCGATGGACGAGATCACGATGAACGAGAGCCCGTTCGGTCCGACCGACATGACGGGCACCGAGGGCATCGAGGCGATGAACGACTTCGCGGATCAGTTCCGCGAGTGGCGTCGCAACCACGACGAGCTCCAGGCGGACGAGGAGCTCGCGCTGGCGCGCCACAACATCCACGTGTTCGAGGAGACCGACGCGATCGGCGCGATCTCGAACGGCGCGCGCCGCTGCACCGACGCGGGCGTGTTCGAGTCGAACGAGGAGTACCGCGAGCGGATCATCGAGGACGTGGTGTCGCACGTCGCGATCCACGAGTTCGGCCACACGCTGAGCCTCCGCCACAACTTCTACGGCAGCATCGACGCGCACCACTTCGACGAGGGCGATCTCTCGTCGTCGGTGATGGACTACGTCACGTCGCAGGAAGAGGCGGGCTCGCCGCGCGGATGGGGTCAGTACGACCGCGCCGCGCTCTCGTGGATCTACGGCAACGCCGACGCGCGCGAGCGCGCGATGGCGGGTGACTATCTCTATTGCACCGACGAGCACCGGTATCGTTCGCCGCTCTGCCGCGCGCACGATCTCGGCGTCACGCCGAGCCAGATCACGCTCAACGCGATCGAGCGCTACGACTGGCTCTATTCGATCCGCAATCGTCGCGCGTACCGCCGCTTCTGGGACACCAGCGCGTACACGGGACAGATCTTCGCGGCGATCTTCGATCTCCAGCGCATGTGGTACCTCGGCCAGTTCGACTGGTCGGGCGGCGGCGTGCAGGACGTGCTGAAGCGCCTCGATCAGCTCGACCCCGAGCGCGAGGTGCTGAGCGACCCCGAGTACGACGCCATCGCGCGCGACTTCTACTCGGACATCCAGGCGTCGATCGATCTCGTGATGGCGTTCTACGACGCCGTCATCAACCAGCCTGCATCGCTGCGGAACTATCAGACGGAGTTCGACCCGTACTACGGCGACATCCTCCGACTGGGCATCATCACGGACAAGCTGTACGCGACGTTCGCGTTCATGGATCTGCAGCTCGTCTACAACTACGACCCGAACGTCGAGACGTACGCCGCGATGTACGACGCGCCTCCGTTCGGCTCGCGCACGAGCGCGCTCTCGCAGCGCGTGCTCGACGACATGCTGGGCGCCAACTACGACACGTTCCCGTGGTTCCGCTTCCTCGCGGTGAACCTGTTCGCGTCGGCGACCAACACGAACCTCATCGGTGACGTCGGCCTTCGCGAGCGCATCGCGATCCGCCGCTACGAGAACCTCGAGGAGCTCGAGCTGGAGCTCGGCGAGCACGTGATCGAGGAGGCGACGGCGGAGGGCAACCCCGCGCAGATCTTCGTGCACGACGGCGAGGAGCACATCTACACGTTCCTCGAGGACCAGGGCTGGCATCTCGTGACGAGCCGCTCGCGGAGCCCGGTCAGCTTCCAGTCGATGCGCGAGTACAACGAGGACTTGAACGCCGGGCGTCGAGGCGATCTCGACAACTACGGCATCAAGACGCTCCTCGCGTACTACGAGTACTACAACAACTTCGTGGGTTTCTGACGTGCGAGGCGTCCAATCGCGAGAGGGCCCCGGCCCTCTCGAGAGGATCCGATTCGCGCCGTGGGCGGCGGTGTTGCTCGCGATGACGAGCATCGCAGTCGCGCCGCGCGCGGCGCGCGCACAGAGCGAGGGCGACGCCACGATCGAAGCCGAGGCCGAGGCTGCTGCCGAGGCCGAGGTCGCGACCGAAGCAGACAGTGTCGTCGAGGCCGAGGTCGAGACGACGGCAGAGGAGCCAGAGGTGCAGCCCACCACGACGATCGACGAGCCGACGACGCCGGACACCGCTGCGAGCGTGAGCGCGCAGCAGCCGGCGGATCAGGCGAGCCAGTCGCCGGGTGAGCCGCAGGCCCGTGGGTGCACCGCGCAGGACGTCCTGCGCGGCCTCTGCACCGCGGAGCAGGCGGCGGCGAGCGCAGCGCAGAAGTTCTGGCGCGTGATGGGGCGAATCGACTACCAGCAGCCGATCGTCCTCGACCGCGATCCCGAGAACGACATCCTCATGTACTACTACCTCGGGGTCGAATTCGACATTCCGGTGCTGCAGGGGCTCTACGCCACGGCGTGGGGTGGTCTCTCGCAGCGCTTCTGGACGGTCGACGGGGAGTCGGCAGTCGACTTCACCGATCCCTTCGTCGGCGTGGGTATCCGTCACTCGCAGTCGCTGCGCGACATCGGGCTGCCGGATCACTCGCTCCACTTCGTGCATCGGCTCGCGGCGTATTTCCCGGCGTCGCGCGAGAGCCGAGCGAACCTGTACTACACGGCGCTCGATTGGATCACGGCGATGCGTCTGCCGGTGATCCATCGATTCATGGTGGGTGTCGATCTGCGCGCGCAGTATCGATTCCACGAATACGCGGAGCAGAACGGCGCGGTGATCGTGGACGCGTGGGACACCACCGGGGGTCTCAACACGCGCCTTCGGCTCGAGGCCGGTCTGCTGCTGCAGCAGGGGATCTTCGACGATCCCACGTTCGGATCGCTGCTCGTGCAGGGCTCGGCGGGAATCCGAGGACTGCTGCGCTACATGGCGGCCGACGAGTCGGCCACGGGCGCGCGTGATCCGTGGGAGGGCGACTGGTACTGGTCGCTCGGCGCCACGTACACGCCGATCGAGTACGTGTCGCTGACGCTCTCGCTCGAGCACGGATACAGCGACATCGTGCGCGGCGGCGTGCAGCAGATCATCGGGTTCGATCGTGACGAGACGCGCTTCGTCGTGAGCGTGTTCGGCCGCTACTGACGAACATCGCTCCCACACATGAAGAACGCCGCAGCGGAGATTCCGTCTCTGCTGCGGCGTTCTCGTTCTCAGCGGCCGATGTCGAGCGCCATGCGCGGGACGAGCTGATCGGCGATCGGCTCGGCGGTCGCGCCGTTCGCGAGCCAATATCCCCCCGCGCCCCAGCACACCGGCTGTCCACTGGCACGCACCGCACAGCAGTGCTGACGACCGCAGTCGATCGTGACGACGTTGCGGAGCGTCGGGACCGGGACCGCCACCGCGCTGCTGGACGTGCCACCGGTGCCGAGGCGACCGTTCGCGCCCGAGCCGAAGCAATGCGCGCGTCCGTCGCGGGTGCGCACGCACGCGTGATCGCCGCCGACCGCGACCTGCTCGGCGTGCCCCGCGAGCCCGTCGATCGCCTCGGGGCTGGAGGCGCCGGGCCACGCCCCGAGGGCCTCGCCCCAGCAGAAGACGCGCCCGTCCGCGAGCACCGCGCACGTCGTGTTCTCGTGCGCATCGATGTCGACCGGGCGTCCGTCGAGCCCCTCGACCGGAAGCGGCGCCGGCACACGCGCCGCGCGCGCGCTGCCGAGCTGCCCCTCGCTGCCGCGGCCCCAGCAGAACACCGCGTCGGGCGTGCGCGCGCACGCGTGGAAGGTGCCCGAGGCGATCTCGACCACGTCGTCGAGGCCGACAACGGAGAGGAGATCGCTCGACGCCGACATCGCGTAGTCCGCGCCGAGCTGACCGGAGCCGTTGCGGCCGAAGCACGACACCGTTCCGTCGCGCGCGAGCGCGCACCCGAAGTCGGTTCCGACCGTGGTCGAGATCGCATCGGGCATGGTCGTCCGCTCGCCGAAGTACTGCGTGTCGCACACCATCTCGCCGGTGCGCGCGACGCGGCATCCCATGCCGAAGCTCACGTGCGTCGCGACGAGATCGCCGCGACCGAACGCCCGCTGGGGCACACCGCGATACTCACGGCCCGCGGGGTCGATCTCGCCCCACGTGCTCGTGCCGGCGCAGAGCACGGCACCGTCGTGACGAACGAAGCAGCTCTCGTCGTGACCGGCCTCGACGTCGAGCGGCGCCACGATCGCCGACACGCGCACCGGCCGCGTCGTGCGCAGATAGCCGGGGTGCGGCGTGCTCGCGAGGTGATCGGTGCGCCCGTCGCCGAGCTGACGCGAGTCGCCGAGGCCCCAGCAATACGTGCCGTCGACGCGCGTCGCGCACGTGTGATCGACGCCGACGGTGAACGAGACGACGTCGGTGAGCTCGGAGACCGCGACGGGCGCGCGCGCGTCGGCGCCCGACGTCGTGCCCGGGCCGGCCCACGAGTCGTCGCCGATCTGTCCGTGCGTGTTGTCGCCCCAGCAGACGAGCGTGCCCGTTGCGCGCAGCGCGCATGCGTGTCGTCCGCCGCCCGCGCCGACGTGCACCGCGTCCGTGAGACCGGTGACGCGCACCGGCGCGGTCGCCAGCGCGCCGGACGCGGGACAGCCCGTCGTGCCCTGGCACCCGAGGCGTCCGTCGTCGCCGCCGCCCCAGCACGACACCGCGCCGCTCGCGTGCCGCGCGCACGCGAAGTCGTAGCCGATGGCGACCTCGACGGCGTCGGTGATCCCCGTGACCTCGACGACGCCCGGTGCCGTCGTGCCGCCGCCGAGCATGCCGCCGTAATTCGGGCCCCAGCAGGTGACGCGACCCGACGATCGCGCCGCGCAGTTCATCAGCGTGCCCGCGTCGACCTGCACCGCGTCGGTGATGCCGGCGATCTCGGTGGTGCCCTGCGACGTGGAGGGCGCGCACTCGCTCGTCGTGCCGTCGACGACGCGCTGACAGCTCGCGCCCCAGCACACGACGCGACCGCCGCGCACGGCGCACGCGTGTTGTCCGCCGAGCGAGAAGTCGCTCACCGCGCCGAGGCCCGCGAGCCTTCCGAAGCCGCCCGCGACCGCGGGGAACCCGAGCGTCGTGCGCGGCCCGAGGAGCCCGTCCCACCCCCAGCACGTGAGCACGTCGTCGGCGCCGCGCGCGCACGTCGTGCCCGCGCCGGCGTCGATCTCGCGCGCACCCTCGACGCCCCCGACGAGCACCGCTTCGTCCGCGGCCGCCGCGGTGTCGCCGAGCTCGCCCGACGTGTTCCCGCCCCAGCACACCACGCGCCCGTCGGGACGGATCGCACAGGTGTGCGCGTCGCCCGCGGCGATCGCGCGGGGCACGCAGCCGGTGCCGGCGACGGTGCTGCCGTCGAGCTCGTCGACCACTCCGTCGCAGTCGTCGTCGATGCCATTGCACGACTCGAACGCGCCGGGGTACGTCGCGGCGCGGCTGTCGTCGCAGTCGTCCTTCGGAAGGGCGCCCGGCGCGTCGAGGCACGAGGACGCGAGCGCGGCGTGACCGTCGCCGTCGTCGTCCTCGCCGGGCTGCGCGCCGGGCACGCGCGTGCGCTCGCCGCCGATGCGACAGTCGTCGTCGCGTCCGTCGCAGATCTCGGGCGCGTCGAAGTACACGCGAGGATCGGTGTCGTCGCAGTCGCTCGCCAGCGTGCCCGCGCAGAGCACGTCGGCGTGGCCGTCGCCGTCGTTGTCCTCGGCGGGATGATCGAGGAGGCCGTTGCAGTCGTCGTCGATGCC
The DNA here is from genome assembly GCF_000737325.1 of Sandaracinus amylolyticus. Classification (NCBI taxonomy): domain Bacteria; kingdom Pseudomonadati; phylum Myxococcota; order Polyangiales; family Sandaracinaceae; genus Sandaracinus; species Sandaracinus amylolyticus. Next base: position 478,486 of record NZ_CP011125.1, on the reverse strand, counting down.
GTTGCAGACCTCGATCGCGCCCGGCGAGATGCCGGCGCGGGTGTCGTCGCAGTCGCCGCCGCAGGTGAGCGCTCCGAGCGCGCTCGCCTGGCAGCACGCCGAGGAGACCTCGCCGTCGTCGTCGGCGTCGCCCTCGTCGCCCGCGAGCGTCGTCGCGTCGCAGTCCTCGTCGAGGCCCACCGCGTCGCAGCGCTCGAAATTCCCCGGAAAACGCTGGTCGTTCGCGTCGTCGCAGTCGTCGCCGCCGCAGTCGATGGCGCGGCTTCCGTCGCCGTCGGCGTCGGTCGCGATCGTGCAGTCGCTCACGCAGCGCGCCTCGGTCTCGTCGCACGTCTGGCTCGCGAGGCAGGGCATCGCGCCGGCGACGCAGCGCGACGCGACGCAGCGCTCGACGCCGTCGCAGAAGATGTCGTCGGCGCACTCGCGATCGGCGGTGCAGTCACCGGCCAGCGCGTCGCGATCGACGAGGCCGCCGTCGCCGTCGGAAGGTCCGTCGTCGTCGCCGCACGCGGCCACGAGCGCCAGCGCGACGACCATCGAGAGCGGAAGGACGCGAGCACGATCTGCGAAGCGAAGAGATGCGATCACGCGCGGAGTGTACGTGTGATCTCCTCGATGATGGACACTCGCCCCGGCGCTTCTCGCCAGGCTTCGTCGTGGTCGCGGTCAGCGGCGTTGCACCCGAGGCGCAGGCGCGGCGTGCAGCGAGCGCTCGATGGAGCGCAGCGCGACACCGATCTGCGCGGCGCTCGGACGCGACGCAGGATCGAGCGACAGGCACGCGTCGATCAGCGCGATCAGGCGCGGATCGAGCGAGGGCACGCGCGCCGCGAGGGCGATGTGCGGCAGCGGCTCGATCCCACGCGCGACGAGCGACGCAGGCGGCTCGGTCCACGGCCCGGCGCCCGACAAGAGCTCGTACGCCATCACGCCGAAGCCGAACACGTCCGAGCGCGTGCCGAACGAGCTCGCGTCGCGCCCGAGCTCGGGCGCCATGTAGCGCGGCGTGCCCGCGACCGCGCCGAGCTCCGTGAGCGCATCGGGCGCGCTCGGCTCGTCGAGCGTCTCCTCGATGCGCGCCTCCGCGGCGGCGCGCTCCTTCAGCTCGACGATGTCGCTCGTGCGCGGAGGCGGCGACGACGCGCGCAGGCGCTCGGAGGACGTCTGGGTGCGGCGCAGCGCGGGGCGCGAGATGCCGAAGTCCGTGAGCTTCGCGATCGGGCTGTCGCCGTGGCGGAAGAAGAGCACGTTCGCGGGCTTCAGATCGCGATGGATGATCCCGAGCCGGTGCAGCTCGGCGAGGCCGTCCGCGATCTGCGCGAGCACGACGATCGCGAGCGCGGGCGTGCGATAGCGCTCGCGGTGCTGCTTGAGCGTCCCCTCGCGCGCGAGCTCGAGCACGAGGAAGAGCTGGCCCGCGCGCGTCACGTCGACGTCGACGATCTCCACGACGTGCGGGTGCCGCACGCGCGACGCGAGGTGCGCCTCGCGCGCGAGCCGCGCGACCGCGGTGCCGTGGGCCTCGAGCGCGATCTTGATCGCGAACTGCGATCCGTCCGAGACGCGCGTGGCCTCGTAGACCACGCCCATGCCGCCCTCGTCGAGGATGCGCTCGAGACGATAACGATCACTGAGCACGTCCCCGGGCGCCGGCTCGACCACCGTCGATCGCACCTTCGCGACGACCGAGAGCGCGGAGAAGAGCTGCTCGGAGCGCGACGCGACCTGATGACGGAGCTCGGCGTTGAGCGCCTCGACCTCCTTCTGTCGCGTCTCGAGCAGCGCGAGGCGATCCGCGAGCTCCGCGTTGAGGCGATCCGCGTCGCCGAGCGCGAGCACGTGGCTGCGCGAGAGCAGCAGCGACAGGAAGAGCGCGAAGAACGCGAGCCCGACGACGCCCGGGCGCGCACCGCCGAGCGGCTCGCCGAGCGCATACCACGTGCAGAGATCGCTCCAGGTCGTCGTCGCGAGCGCGGTCCACGCGAGGAAGAGCAGCAGCGCGCTGCCGCGATCGCGCGAGCACGCGAGCAGGCCGATGCCGCGCGCGAGCTGGTAGAGCGTGACCGTCGCGACCAGCGCGACGACGAAGGGCACTGCGATCTGCGTCGCGACGTACGGCCCCGAGAAGAGCACGACGACGATCGCGCTGATCGCCACGCCGACCCCGAACGCGCGCGGCGGGCGACCGAGCGCGAACGCGGCGTGCGTGAAGTGCACCGAAGCCCACACCGCGGAGAGGAGCCCGAGCTCCATCACGACGACGTCGATCGGGCCGAGCCACTGGAACGCGCCGAGCACGAACGAGGGGTACGTCGAGGCGGAGAACGCCTGGATGCCGAACCACAGGTACGGCCTGCGCCGTCGATCGTGGAAGTAGACGAGCAGGCACGTGAGCCCGACCTGCAGCGTCGCGGCGGCGCCGCACGCCGCGCCCGCGCGGTTCGTCGCGTCGACGATCGACGTCGACCAGTCGGTGGTGCCCATCGTGCGCAGCCGCGGCACGACGTCGATCCACGACGCCTGCGTCCAGCGTCGCGTCACGTGCAGCGCGAGGTGGACCGAGCCGTCTCGCACGAGCGCGCGCGGGATGCGCCATCGCTGCGGCGCGACCGAGCGATACGACGCGGCGAGGTCGGCGCGACCGAGCGAGATCCCGTCGGCGCGCAGCGTGACGATCGCGGCGAGGCTCGGCACGACGAGCTCGAGATCGCGATCGCGCATCTCGAGCGGGATGACGACGTCGCTCTCGAGCACGTGCGTGCCGTCGCGCGCGAACGCGTCGCCGACGAGGTGCGTCGGCAGCGTGATCGGCGCGGCGGGCGCATCGCCCTCGCGCACGGTCCACGAGCGCAGCGCGATGCCGTCCGAGCCCGCGGCGCAACCTGCCGCGAGCCACACGAGCATCGACGCGAGCGCGCATCGGGCGTGGGGCGGCATGACGGCGCGCAGCGTGCGACGTGGACGTGGGGTGCGTCCAGATCGCCAGGTCGGGACCACGTGCAGAAAAACGATTGCAGACGCACGCGCTTCGCGAGGAACGAGACGAGTCCGCGTGGTTGCACGTCAGCGTGGCAATTGCGTCGGGACGATTTCGATCGTTCGGCAGCAGAAAGACTCAGCACAGGAGTCGAGATGCCGAGTCCGACGCGCGAAGGTGCCAGTCGTGCGATGGAGTCCGATGCGTGCCGACTACGTCGCTCGACGTTCCGACGATCTCGTCGCGCTCTCGGACACGATGGACCAGTCGGGGCCGCGTCACGAGGCCAATCGCCGAATCACGAATCACGCGCATCCGCGCTTGACGTCCGTGAGCTTTCACATAGGTTTCGCCGCCGTTTCCGACGTGGAGCCGCGCTGTTGCGGGCCTCGCGATCGGGAGGATTCTCGAGGCTTTCGCCTTGGCTCGACGTCTTCGCTCGCTCGGACTTCCTCCGCTTCGCTCGGCGGCCACGGAGCGCCTGCGCATGAGCGCGCTGCTCGAGCGCTTTCCCGAGCGGACCGTCTGGGCCGGCTTCGTGTTCGTCGCGGGCTTCGCCGCGATCGCCGCGCTCGCGGCGGTCGCGCGCGCGACGGGCTCGCCGTTCATCTTCCCGTCGCTCGGAGCGACCGCGTTCCTGCACTTCACGACGCCGCTCGCGCCGAGCGCGAGCCCGCGCAACACGCTCGTCGGTCACGCGATCGGCATCGCGTGCGGCTTCGGCGCGCTCTGGCTCGTCGGGCTCGACGAGGCGCCTTCCGCGATCCTCGCCGGCGTGAGCGATGCGCGCGTGATCGCAGTCGCGGCGTCGCTCGCCGCGACCGGGGCGCTCATGGTGCTGCTCCGCGCATCGCATCCGCCCGCGGGCGCGACCGCGCTCATCGTCTCGCTCGGTCTGGTGAGCGGCCCGCTCCACCTCGGCGTGATCGAGCTCGCGGTCGCGGCGCTCACGCTGCAGGCGATCGTGATCAATCGCCTCGCGGGGATCGCCTATCCGGTGTGGACTTCGCGCGAGCCCTGAGCGATCACGCGCGCCCCGCGGCGCGCGCGTAGGTCGCGACGAGCTTCGCGTGCGCGAGCACGTGACCGCGCATCGCGGTCTCGAGGCGATCACGCGAGACGCCGGGCGGCAGGCCGAGCATCGAGTCGAGCGCATACAGCTCGAACACGTAGCGGTGCGCTGCGCCGCGCGGAGGACAGGGCCCGCCCCAGCCGACGTGCCCGAAGTCGTTCGTGCCCTGGCGAGATCCGTCGCGCAGCACCGGCGTGGGCGGTAGGCCCTCGGGCAACATCGACGTCTCGGCCGGCACGTCGAAGAGCACCCAGTGCACCCAGTCGCCGCGCGGCGCGTCGGGATCGTGCACGACGAGCGCGAACGAGCGCGTGCGCGGCGGCGCGCCCGACCACGCGAGCGCCGGCGGACGATCCGCGCCGTCGCAGGTGTGCTCGACCGGGATCGGCGCGTTCGTCTGGATCGTCGGTCCGTGGATCTCGAGCGACATCGTTCTCTCCTCCTCGAGCCTCGCTCACCGCGTCATGAGCACCACGCGAGCTGGAGGAGATCACGCGCCGCGCGCGACCGCGATGGGGCGAGGCCGCGCGTACTCGGCCGGCGAGACCCCCACGATGCGGCGGAATTCCCGGGTCAGCGCGCTCGCGTCGGGGAAGCCGAGCGCGTGCGCGGCCTCGGTCTCGCGCCGGCCCGACGCGAACATCGTCCGCGCGATCGCGAGCCGGAGGCAGAGCACGAACGTGTGCGGCACGACGCCGTGGTGCGCGTGGAAGGAGCGCACGAGCTGCAGCTTCGTCGTGCGCGCGACGCCCGCGAGCTCGTCGAGCGTCGGGGGTGCGCGGTGCCAGGTCTCGAGCAGGTGCCGCGCGCGCCGCACCGGCCCGGGCTCGAGCTCGTCGTGATCGTCGTCGTGATCGACGTGACGCACGAGATCGACGAGCTCGTCGATCTCGCGGTCGAGCGCCGGCGGACCCGACGGCCAGCGCGCGGCGACGCGCGCGAGCGCGCCGTGCGTCGCGTCCTCGAGTTGATCGTGCGGCACGGTGCGCGCGCCCCGGAGGAAGCTGCGCGGGATCGAGACGAGCGAGAGCCGCGCGCCCTCGCGATCGGCGCGGATCACCTCGAGCTCGAAGCCGCCGATGCGACGCACGGCACCGCGCCCGAGCTCGCGGCGCGTGCCGCGCCGGTGGACCTGCACGCGCCCCTCGCTCACCCACGCGAGCGTCGTGACGCTCGGCATGTGGAGCCACACGCTCTCGCCCTCCATGCGCACGATCGCGTGCTCCACGCCGCGTCGATCGCGCGCGTGCTCGAACCGCACCGCCCCTCTCGGATGCATCGTCGTCCCCCTCGCGAGCGCGCGCGTGACCGGCGCGTCTCGAGCGAGATGTGCGCGCGGTGCGTCGCACCACGAGACCGTGTGCTCGGGCGTGACGACGGCGTACGCGCGTCGCGCGACGTGCGGCGTGGACGTTGGTGCGACGAGGGGAGCGTCTAGCTCACCTCGCGCGACGTGCTCGATGCGAGGTGCACGAGCGCGCTCGCATGGGGGGTCTCGCCGTGAGCCAGAAGCCGCAGGACATCACTCGAGCGCTGCTCGAGGACACGTACTCGAAGGGGAAGATCGAGCTCGTCTCGCAGCTCTGCGCCGACGAGTTCGTCGCGCACGATCCGCTGATGGGGCGGATGGATCGCCGGGGGCTCGAGGAGCAGATCAAGATGTACCGTCGCGCGTTCCCGGACACGAAGATGGAGGTCGTCGAGCAGATCTGCTCCGGCGATCGCGTGATCACCAAGTGGCGCGCGAGCGGCACGCACCAGGCCGAGCTCATGGGCATCCCCCCGTCCAACAAGAGAGCCATGGTCGAGGGCATCTCGATCGATCGCGTCGTGAACGGGAAGGTGGTCGAGTCCTACGCGCAGTGGGACGCGATGGGGCTGATGCGCCAGATCGGCGCCGCGCCCGCGCTGCAGATGCGCCCGAACGGAGGCTCCGCGAAGGCGCCTCCGCCGCCGCAGGCGCGCCGCTGACGAGGCGAACGCGCGGCCGAGACGAACGAGGCGCGCTCTCCGCCGCGGGCGAGCGCGCCTCTCGTCTCGATCACGCCGCGGCGGCGTCGTAGCCGGCGTCGCGCAGCGCAGCGATCATCTCGTCGACGGTCGCGCGCGCGGGGTCGTGCTCGACGAGCGCTTCGCCCTCTCGCAGGCGCACCTGCACCGCGGCGACTCCGTCGAGATCGCGCAGGGCGTGATCGACGTGCCGCACGCAGGACATGCACGTCATTCCGGTGACGCGCAGGCGGGTCTCGCGATTCGTGCTCTCGGTCATGGTGTCGTTCTCCTCTCGAATGCGAAGACGCGGAGGCGGCGCGCGCATTACGGCGCTTCGATTCCGTCGGCGCGCAGGCGCGCGGGATCGGCGGGGCCGGCGACGGTGCCCGCGGGGTGCTCGAACCAGCCGTTCGGATCGGCGCGCTCGGGGCGCTCGCGCACCTTGAGCACGGTGAACATCCCGCCCATGTCGATGTAGCTGAACGGCCCGCGCGCGCCGCGCATCGGCAGCGAGTTGGGCGGGATGTCCATCTCCATCTCGCCCATCCCGCCCATGCCGGTCTGGCCCATCGACATGTACTCGGGCACGACGCGCGACATCCGGCGATCGACGGTGCTCGTGTCGACTCCGACCATCGGAGGCAGTCCGTGCCCCATCTGCGTCATGACGTGATGGGTCATGTGGCAGTGCATCGCCCAGTCGCCGGGCTCGGTGGGCGTGAATTCGATGACTCGCGTGCTCCCGACGGGGACGATGACGGTCGTCTCCGGATATTGCGCGCTCGACGGAACGTATCCGCCGTCGGTCGCGGTCATCACGAAGTTCAATCCGTGGAGGTGGATCGGGTGGTGATCCATCGGAGACAGATTGCCGAGCCGGATTCGCACTCTCTCGCCGACTCCGACGAGCAGCGGCTCGGTGCCCGGATACGACTTGCCGTTGAACGTGAGCACGTTGAAGTCGTTCATCGCGTTCGGGTCGGGACGGCGCGCGCCGACCTCGAGCTTCCACTCGTGCGTCATCAGCACGAAGTCGCGATCGACGCGCGGCCCGACGGGGCGCCGCGGATGCACGATGAACATGCCCATCATGCCGAGCGCGATCTGCGTCATCTCGTCGTAGTGCGAGTGGTACATGAACGTGCCCGGATGACGGAGGTCGAATTCGTAGACCCACGTCTCGCCGGGCGGAATCGGGCGCTGATTGAGGCCCGAGACTCCGTCCATGCCATTCGGGAGGATGAGACCGTGCCAGTGCACGGTGGTCGGCTCGGGGAGTCGATTCGTGACGTACACACGAATGCGCTCTCCCTCGACCGCCTCGAGCGTCGGGCCCGGCGTGTGGCCGTTGTAGCCCCACACCCGCGCTCGCATCCCAGGCGCGAATTCGTGATCGAATTCGTGCGCGACGAGGTGACCGACCTTCACGCCGTCACGCACCGTCCACGGCAACGAGATGCCGTTGGGCGTGATCACCGAGGGCTGTCCGCCCGGCGCGGCGGTGCGCGAGGCGGGACGGCGCTCGAACGTGGGCACGGCCGAGGCCGCCGTGGCGCTCGCCTCGGCGTGCGCGTGGGCGTCCTGCGCGCTCACCGGCGCGGCGCGCGTGAGCACGGCCGCGCCGGCGGCGGCGCCGCTCCAGCGGAGAAACGATCGACGATCCATCAGTGACCTCCGGCGGACTGCTCGCCCGCGCCGATTCCGGTGCTCGAAGAGACGACTTCGCCGCTCACGCGACGGCCGCGCAGCAGCGCTTCCATCGCGGCGCGCGCGGTCCAGTAGTCGCGCAGCGCGTCGATCGACGAGAGCTCTGCCGCGAGCTGCGCGCGCAGCGCGGTGACCAGCTCGAAGACGCCGACCTGCATCGCGTTGTACTGCAGGAGCGTCTGGCGGAAGACGCGCGCTCGCGCCGGCACGATCACCGTGCCGTACTGCTTCGCGCGCAGGTGCGCCGACACGAGGCGATTGCGCGCGTCGCGCGCCGCGGAGCGAATGTCGATCGCCGCGCCCTCGTAGCGCTCCATGAGGCCGTCGAATTCGGCCTCGTACGCCGCGGTCGTGCCTTCGTTGCGATCGAAGAGCGGCAATTCGATGCTCGCGCCGCCGCCCATCTCCCACGTCTGTCCGTCTTGCTCCGCGTGCACGTCGACCGTGACGTCGGGGAGCCACCCTTCGGTGCGCGAGAGCCCGACGCGGCCCGCGATCGCCTCGAGGCGCATGCGCGTCTCGGCGAGCTCGACGCTCGATTCGATCGCCTGGCGCTCGAGCGCGTCGGGGATCTCGCTCTCCTCGGGCACGTCGTCGAGCGGCGCGGCGATCGTCCACTCGGTCGCGTCGCCGTGGAGACCGAGCACGCGGTGCAGCCGCTCGCGCGACGCAGCGCGCGCGAGCTCGAGCTCCGCCGTGACGGCGCGCGCCTCTTCGTACGCGGCGATCTGCGTGGCGAGGTCGAGCTCGGGCACGTTTCCCGCGTCGAAGAGCATCGTCGCGGTGTCGCGCGCGGCGGCGAGCGCATCGAGCGCGCGCACCGCGACCGCGAGCCGCTGCTCGGCGGCCTGCGCGTCGTAGAACGTCGCGCGCGCGAGGTACGCGGTCTCGATCACCCGGCCCGCGGCACGGAATCGCGCGGCGTCGAGCTCGCGGCTCGCGACGTCGACGCGCATCGGCGTCAGCAGCGCGTGCGTGAGCTCGAACTCCGCGTAGAGCTCGACCTGGAGCGGCTGCTCGGGGTCGTCCTGCGAGCGCAGATCGATCTCGATCTCGGGGTTCGGCAAGAGGCCCGCCTGGAGCACGCGGCCGCGCTCGATCCCGAGCTCGCGCAGCGCCGCGCGCAGCTCGCGGTGGTTCGCGATCGCGAGGCGCACCGCGTCGTCGGCGTCGAGCGGCGCGCGCAGGATCTCGCGCGCTCGCGCGTCACCGACCGGGTCGACCCGATCGAGCACGTCGGGCGGCAGCGCGTGCCCGCTGATCGTCTCGATGCGATCGAGATCGGCGCGGATCGACGTCGTGGCGCAGCCCGCGCCGAGCAGCGCGAGCACGATGGCGACGAGGCTAGCGCGCATGATCGTGGCCTCCGTGCGGCGGCGTGACGCTCGCGGGCTCGAGGCCGTGCCAGCCCCGCGTCGGCTCGCCGGGCAGCGGTGGATCCTCGCGCAGCGCGCGACCGACGTCGGCGACCGGGGCTTCGGTCGCGTCGCTCGAGGCCGGCGAGGACGTCGGGAACGCAGCAGGGAACGAGCGCGTGCACGCCGCGAGGACGGCGGCGAGCGCGGTCGCGAGGACGAAGGATCGCGTACGCATGTCGTGGCTCCACGCGTGCTGACGCCGACCCTGCCGCGCCATTACAGCGTGAATGCGAGGGCGCCCCCGACCGTCGTCCGCGCTCGACCTCCGACGAAAGGGAGCGGATGCTCCGTCGTTCCGCCATGACGCAACGGGCTGTTCTTCCTTCGCTGACCTCGCTCGCAGCGGTCGTTCTCTTCGGCTGTGGTCCCGCGCTGAGCCACGAGGCGATCGCGATCCGCGGCTTCCAACCTCCCGAGCGCTGCGGGCAGGGCCCGTACGAGATCGTCGTGGAGGCGCGCGGGCATCGCTGGGGCGAGGGCGTGGAGCTCGTCGCGCTGTCACCGCGCAACATCGAGGGCCAGTACGACGTGCGCGCCGGCGACGAGGTCGTGGCGCGAGGGGCGCTCCCGCGCCGATGGGTGCCGTCCCTCACGTCGACGGCGGGCACGTACGAGCTGCGCGAGGACGCAGGGCCGGTCGACAACGCGCGTTGCCTCTCGCTCGAGGCACAGCGCGCGGTCGAGCTCGGCGGTGGCGGCGAGATCGTGACGCCGCCGCCGGTCGTCGCGGTCCCGCAGGAGCCGACCAGCGGGGGCCCGACCGAGGCGATCCACACGCCCGGGCTCGAGCTGCGCGTGATCGAGTGGACCGCGCCTCACCCGCTCTCTGCGATCGAGCTGCAGCAGCTCGGCGTCGGACGCATCGAGGTCGTACGCGAGTGGTGGTGGCCGCACGATCCCGAGCGCGACCCGGCGCCCGCGCTCGCGGCGGGCACGCCGATCCGGATCCGCGTGTGGTCCGATCTGCCCAACGATCTCGAGGGCGCGACGTTCGTGCTCGTGCACTGGATCGCACAGCCGAACGTGCCGGAAGAAGAGTGGATCGCGCACCTCCGCCACGAGCGCGAGCAGCGCGAGCGCGAGGACGCGGAGCGGCACGCCGAGGCGGAGCGGCGCAACGCGGAGTGGCAGGCGCACTGCAACACGCATCACGAGGACGAGGCGTGCTGGGGCCCGGGCGGCTACCACGGCGCGGTGGAACGGATGCAGCGCGCGCAGGCCGACGCGCCACGCATCGAGCGCGAGCGCGCCGAGCGCGAAGCGCGGATGGAAGCCGAGCGCGCGCGACGACCGGAAGTGGCGCCGCCGCCTCCTCCTCCTGCGCGTCCCGACGGGCCGCCGCCGGCGCCGCGCGCCGAGCTGCGTCCGCCGCAGCCGAGCGTGCACGCGACGTGGACCCCGGGGTACTGGCACTGGCACGCCGCGCGTTGGGTGTGGATCGGCGGCACGTGGGACGTGCCCGAGGAAGACATCGTGCGCGAGCAGACGGTGCGCGCGCCCGAGGCCCCGCCTCCGCCGCAGGTCGAGGCGCGTCCCGCGGCACCGGCCCCGGGGATGGTGTGGATCGAGGGCTACTGGCAGTGGGACGGCGCGCGCTTCGTGTGGATCGCGGGGCGCTGGGATCTGCCGCGCGGACAGGGCGCTTCGTGGCAGCCGCCCACGTGGCGCGTGGGCGCGGGCGGCGCGGTGTTCGTGCCGGGGCGCTGGGAGCTGCGCATCGGGCGCTGAGGGACGATCGACGTAATGCCGGGGCGCCCTCTGCGTCCTCCTCTCAGGCAGGCCGATCGAGCCGCCGGAGGAGAGCCGATGGAGACCCCGATGAACGCGCGCGACCTCGCTGGCGCGACCCCCGCGATCGACGAGCGCACGACGGTGCAGCTGGAGATCGTCGGGATGACGTGCGCGGCGTGCGTGCGGCGCGTCGAGACCGCGCTGAAGAAGGTCGAGGGCGTGCAGGACGCGAGCGTCAACCTGCCACTCGAGCGCGCGACGGTGACGATCGATCCCGGCGTCGTGGCCCCGGACGCGCTCGCGCGAGCGGTGGAAAAGGCGGGTTATTCGGTCGCCGACACCACCGACTCGACGCCCGCGCCCGCGGCGTCGCCGCGCGGCGATCGCGCAGCACGACGCGACGCGATCGACGACCAGGAGCGGCGCTCGCTCGTGCGTGGTCTCGTCGTGTCGGCGAGCGCGACGATCCCGCTGCTCGTGCTCGGGATGGCGCACGGCGCGATCCCCGGGAGCGACGGACCGATCGGGCGCGCGGTGCAGCTCGTCCTCGCGAGCATCGTGGTGCTGGGACCGGGGCGGCGCTTCTTCTCGCTCGCGTGGCGCGCGGCGATGCACCGCACGAGCGACATGAGCACGCTCGTCGCGATCGGGACCGGCGCGGCGTACGCGTACTCCACGGTCGCGGTGCTGATGCCGCAGCTCTTCCCGCACGCCGAGCACGGCGTGCTCCCGCACGTCTACTTCGAGGCCGCGGGCGCGATCATCACGTTCGTCCTGCTCGGGAAGGTGCTCGAGAGCCGCGCCCGCAAGCGCCTCGCGGACGCGGTGCGCGGGCTCGTCGCGCTGCAGCCCGAGCGCGCCCGGCGCGTGATCGACGATCGCGAAGAGGACGTGCCCGTCGAGCGCCTCGTGCGCGGCGATCTCGTGCTCGTGCGGCCCGGCGAGCGCATCGCGACCGACGGCGAGGTCGTGCGCGGGAGCTCGGCGGTGGACGAGTCGATGCTCACCGGCGAGAGCATGCCCGTCGACAAGAGCGTCGGCGCGCGCGTGTACGGAGGCACGCTCAGCCAGAGCGGCGCGCTCACGTTCCGCGTGACGCGGGTGGGCGCCGACACCGCGCTCGCGCGCATCGTCGAGGCGGTCGAGCAGGCGCAGGGGAGCAAGGCGCCGATCGCGCGGCTCGCGGACGTGATCAGCAGCTGGTTCGTCCCGGTGGTGCTCGTGATCGCGGCGCTCACGTTCGTCGCGTGGGCGCTGATCGACCCGACGCAGGACGGGATCGCGATCGCGATCGAGCGATTCGTCGCGGTGCTGGTGATCGCGTGCCCGTGCGCGCTCGGTCTCGCGACGCCCGCGGCGGTCGCGGTCGGCACCGGACGCGGCGCCGAGCTCGGCGTGCTGGTGAAGGGCGGCGCCGCGCTCGAAGCGGCGAGCCGCGTCGACACCGTGCTGCTCGACAAGACGGGCACCCTCACCGCGGGCGAGCCCGCGCTGACCGACGTCGTCGCGATCGCGCGCAGCGAGCACGAGCTGCTCTCGCTCGTCGCGTCGGTCGAGAACGAGAGCGAGCACCCGATCGCACGCGCGATCACCGAAGGCGCGAGGGCGCGTGGCGCGGAGATCGTGCGCGCCGAGGGCTTCGTCAGCGTCGCGGGCGCGGGCATCGAGGGCGAGGTCGGCGCAGCGCGGGTGCGGGTCGGGACGAGCGCCTGGCTCGCTCGGATCGGCGTGGACACCACGCCCCTCGAGGCGCACGCCGAGGAGCTCGCCGCGCGCGGCCGCACTCCGTCGTTCGTCGCGATCGACGGCGCGCTCGCGGGGCTCGTCGCGGTCGCGGATCGCGCGAGCGACGAGGCGAAGGCGGCGGTCGCGGCGCTGCGCGAGCTCGGCATCGAGGTCGCGATGGTCACCGGCGATCGCACGCGCACCGCGCACGCCGTGGCGGCGGAGCTGGGCATCGATCGGGTGTTCGCGGAGACGCGCCCCGAGGACAAGGCATCGGTCGTCGCGCGCGAGAAGGCGAACGGTCGCGTGGTCGCGATGGTGGGCGACGGCGTGAACGACGCGCCCGCGCTCGCCGGCGCGGACGTGGGGATCGCGATCGGGAGCGGCACCGACATCGCGATCGCGGCCGCGGACGTCGCGCTGCTCCAGGGCGGGATCGCGCGCCTGCCCACCGCGCTGCGCCTCGCGCGGAGCACGCTGCGCACGATCCGGCGCAACCTGTTCTGGGCCTTCGTCTACAACGTCGTCGGCATCCCGATCGCGGCGGGCCTGCTGCACCCCTTCACGGGCTGGCTGCTCTCGCCGGTGCTCGCGAGCGCGGCGATGTCGCTCTCGAGCGTCTCGGTGCTGCTGAGCTCGCTGCGCCTCAAGCGCTTCGTCGCGTAATGGCGCCGCCCCGTCCGCGTCTGCCGGAAAGAGGAGACCGAGATGACGAAGACCACGAAGACGATGGTGCTGGTGCTCGCGTTGGCGATCGGCTCGGGGGTGGTCGCGATGCCGCTCGCCGAGCCGATCGCGCGTGCCCAGGAGGTGCGCGAGATCGAGATCGTGGTGCGCGGCGGCTACCAGCCGAGCCGCATCGTGGTGCGCGAGGGCGAGCGCGTGCGGCTGCGCTTCGTGCGACACGAGTACGCGTCGTGCACGCGCGAGGTGGTGTTCCCCGCGCTCGGCATCCGCCGCGAGCTCCCGCCGCACCAGCCGGTCGTGATCGAGCTGCCGGAGCTCGCGGTCGGCGAGCACGAGTTCCGCTGCGGGATGAACATGGTGCGCGGGACGATCGTGGTGGAGCCGCGCTGATCGGAGGTATGCATGGATGCATGGCGCGAGCTCCGCGCCATGCATTCGTGCATGGGCTCAGTCGTCGCGCGCGCCGCCGCAGATCCAGTCGCGCACCGTCGCGATCTGCGCGGTCGAGAGCTCGTCGCGACCGATCGGCATGCGCTGCCCGGAGCACGCGGTCCCGACGAGCTTCTGGTAGAGCGCGCTGCCGTCGGGATCGCGGGGCACGACGAGCGGCCTTCGATCGGTGCACGTCGACGCGACGCCGACGAGCTCCGCGTACGCGCGGCCCTCGGTGAGATCGAGGTCCGACGAGGGGCGCGCGCCGCCGTGGCACGAGCCGACGCAGCTGGCGGTGAAGATCGGCTGGACGTCGGTCGCGAACGACACGTCCGCGCCGCACGCGACGCAGCTCCCGGCGCTGCAGCGCTCACCCGCGCCGCACACGGTCCCGCACGCGCCGCAGTGCGCTTCGTCGCTCGACGTGTCGACGCAGGTGTTGCCGCAGCGCTCGAGCGCACCGCTGCACGCGCACTCGCCCGCGACGCAGCTCGACCCGGCGCCGCACGCGTTGCCGCACGCACCGCAGTGGGTCGCGCTCGTGTCGGTGTCGACGCACGAGCCGCCGCACTCGGTCGTGCCGGTGGGGCACCCACCGGCGGTGCAGCGCGACGCGCTGCACACCTCACCCGCGCTGCACGCGTTGCCGCACGCCCCGCAGTTCGCGAAGTCGCTCGTGAGGTCGACGCCGCTGCACGCGACGGACGCGTCGCTCGAGCCGCCGCCATCGGGCGGCGCGACGATCCGCGGGCCCGCGGGGCGCGTGTCGTCGGTGCACCCTGACGATCCCACCACCAGCACCACGAGAGCGAGCGCGACGCCGAGGGCCCGATGCATGTGGCGCATGAATGGCCCCGCATGGAGGCGCCCTTCAACGTCGCGCATTGGAGGTCCGCGACTGCGCAGGTGGCGCGACGCGAGCCCGAGCACGTGCTCTGGTCGTCGGCGACGGACCCGCGATCAGGGCGCGACGTCGTCCTCGGGCATCGCGTCCGGATCGATGCCCGCTTCGCGCAGCTCGTCGCCGGTCGCCGGCGACGACACGGTGTCGCGCGGATGCGCGTACCACCCCGCGGGATCGGCGCGCTCGGGGTCCTCGCGGACCTTGAGCACCGTCATCATCCCGCCCATGTCGATGTACGAGAACGGGCCCGGTCCGCCGCGCATCGGGATGCTGTTCTCGGGCAGCGGCATGTCCATCGTGCCCATGTCGCCCATGCCGCGCGTGCCCATCGACATGTACTCGGGCACGACGCGGCGGATGCGCGGATCGAGACGCGACGCGTCGACGCCGACCATGTTCGGCAAGTCGTGGCCCATCTGCATCATCACGTGATGGGTCATGTGGCAGTGGAGGGCCCAGTCGCCGGGCTCGGTGGAGACCGTCTCGATCACGCGCACCGCGCCGACCGGCACGAGCACCGTGGTCTCGGGGTGCTGCGCGCTCGCGGGCACGTCGCCGCCGTCGGTCTGGGTGACGCGGAAGTGATGGCCGTGCAGGTGGATCGGATGCGTCGTCATCGGGCTCAGGTTCCCGAGGCGGATGCGCGTGCGCTCGCCGACGCCGACGAGCATCGGCTCGGTGGACGGGAACGCCTTGCCGTTGAACGTGAACACGTTGAAGTCGGTCATCTCGTTGGGATCGGGGCGACCGGTGCCGGGCTCGACGCGCCACTCGTGCGTCATGAGCGCGAAGTCGCGATCGACACGCGGACCGACGGCGCGGCGCGGGTGCACGACGAACATGCCGACGCAGCCGAGCGCGATCTGCGTCATCTCGTCGTGGTGCGAGTGGTACATGAAGGTGCCGGCGCGGCTCAGCGCGAACTCGTAGCGGTAGGTCGCGCCGGGCGGGATCGGGCGCTGGTTGAGGCCCGACACGCCGTCCATGCCGTTCGGCAGGATGAAGCCGTGCCAGTGGATCGTGGTCGGCTCGGGCAGTCGGTTCGTGACGTAGATGCGAACGCGATCGCCCTCGACCGCCTCGACCAGCGGGCCCGGCGTGCGGCCGTTGTAGCCCCAGCACGTCGCGCGCAGGCCGGGCGCGAATTCGTGCTCGAAGGGCGCGACCACCACGTGGCCGACCTTCACGCCGCGTTGCACGCGCCAGCGCAGCTTCGCGCCGTTCGGCACGTGCACCGGGACCTGTCCGCCGGGGAACGCCGGGCGTCGATCGGTGCGTCGCGCGGGCACCCACGATCGATCGCTCTGCTCGACGCGCGTGCCCTCGGGCGCGACGCCGCGAGCGCCTGCGTGCGCGCCGTGACCGGCGTGATCGCCCTCCTGCGCGCGTGCGCGTGACGCGACGATCGCGGCGCTCGCGAGGGCGCCGGAGACCAGGAAATCTCGTCGATTCACCATGTGCGCGGCCTCCGGCTCAGTGCGGGCTCTCCGCGGTCCGCGTCGCGCGCGATCGCGACGAGGGCGCGCTCTCGAGATCGCCGTCCCCGCCGATCGTCCCGGCGAGACGACCCGCGAGGACCTGATCGAGCGTCGCGCGCGCCTGCCAGTACTCGCGCAGCGCGTCGATGTACTGCCGCGCGGCGTCGATCTGATCGCGACGTGCCTCGAGCAGACGAAAGACGTCGAGCTGCATCGCGTTGTAGAGCAGCAGCGTCTGCTCGAAGACGCGCGTACGCGCCGGGAGCAGCGACTCGCGGGTGCGGCGCGCGAGCAGCTCCGCGGTGAGCGCGCGGTTGCGCGCGGCGCGCGCCGAGGCACGCACCGCGATCGCGATGCCGACGTAGCGTTCGCGCATCGACTCGAGCTCCGCCTCGCGCGCGAGCACGGCGCCCTGCCCCTGCGAGAAGATCGGGAGACCGATCGCGACCTCGGGCCCGACCTCCCAGCGCTCCTCGTCGAACTCCGCGTGCACGCCGATCTCGACGTCGGGCACCAGGCCGACGGTGCGCGCGAGGCCGAGCTCGCGCCCGACTGCCTCGAGCTCGGCGCGCGTCCACGCGAGCTCGAGGCTCGACTCGATCGCACGGCGCTCGAGCGCCTCGTCGACGTCGAGCACGTCGCGCGGTGGATCGGGGAGACGCCCGGCGGGCTCCCACGTGACGTCGTGGCCGTACAGACCGAGCAGCGCGTTCATCCGCTCGCGATCGTCGAGCATCTCGAGCTCGGCGCGCGCGACCTCGATGCGCGCCTGCTCGTACGCGGCCTCTTCCATCGCGACGTCGAGCTCGCGCACGTTGCCCGCCGCATACAGGGCGCGCGCGGCCTCGAGGCTCGCGGCGAAGCTCTCGAGCGCGGTCTGCGCGAGCTCGAGCGTCTGCGCGCTGGCCTGGTAGCGCACGAACGCGAGGCGCACGCGGTACGCGAGATCGAGCACCGCGCCCGCGGTGCGGAAGCGCGCGGCCTCGACCCTCGCGCTCGCGGCGTGGGCACGGAGCGGTGCGAGCACCAGCGCGGTCAGGTCGATCGCGAGACCGATGTCGTACTGCACGGGCTCGGCCTGATCTTCGGGGATCCGCGCCTCGGCCTCGAGGATCGGGTTCGGGAGCAGCCCCGCGCCGACGAGCTGCGCGCGCGCGATGCCGAGCTCGTAGAGCTCGGCGCGCAGATCGCGGTTGTTGAGCAGCGCGATGCGGACCGCGCTCTCCATCGTCAGCGGCTGGGCGAGCAGCTCGCGCACCGCGGGCTCGTCGTCCTGCCAGCGCTCGGGATCGCGATCGACGAGCTCGAGATCGGCGCGGGCGCGGACGATCTCGCGCGTCGCGTCGACGTCCTCGCGGATCGCGTGGCTCGCGCAGCCGCCGCTCAGCGCGAGGAGGAGCGCGAGCGCGCGATCAGTGATGTTGGCCATGACCGTGCTCCTCCGGCGTGCCCGCGTCGGTGGCGAATGGAGCGCCGTGATCGCGATGCCCCGCGTGAGGATCGGCGCTCGGTGCCTCGACCGCGAGCGGTCGTTCCTCGAGCGACGCGCCGATGATCGGGAGCGGCGCCGCCTCGGCGCGCGGCGAGAGCGGGGACGTGCTCGGCAGCTCCGAAGGCACGCTCGGCCCGCCGCACGACGCGAGGACGAGCGCGTTCGCCAGCGCGATCGCCAACGCGCTCCGAGCATGTGCGGCGACGTCCATCGTGCTCTCCTCCCCGAGCGCCGATACGTCGTGGTGCCCCGGCGCATCGTGCATCAGCACGCGCCGCGGCGTCGACTACTCGGGCCCGAGACGGATCAGCACCGCGATGTCCTCCACGTCGGAGGCGACGTCGGTCCGCAGCACGAGCGCACCGGGGAACGTCGAGCGCCACTCGCGCTCGTCCGCTTGCGTCGCGCCCCACAGCGCGACCACCGAGCCGTCGAGCAACGCCGGCTCGGCCGCGCGTAGCGTCGTCCGCAGCACGAGGTTCGGCGCGCGGCAGTCGAGCACGATCATCACCGGCGCGCCGCCGCACGCCTCGACCGTCTGCACGAGCGCGCGCGCGTCGACGACGCGGTGCACCGCCATCTGCACGCGCAACGAGAGGCGCCGCGCGTCCTGCGGAGAGCCCGCGAGGACGACCGTCGCGAAGCGCGATGGTGCGGCGACCTCGGCGCCCGGCGCGGGCGCGGGCAAGGTCTCGACGCTGCGCTGCTCCATGCGCTCGAGCGCCGCGATCAGCGGAACGAGGCGCACCGCGATCGCGTCGCCCGCGTCCTCGCCGAGCCGATCGCGCGCCTCGACGAGAAGGTGATCGTGCACGAAGCGATCGAGCTCGCGAGGCTCGCGCGGAATGCCGTCGCGCCCCGCCGCGGCGAGCGCACGCTTGAGGATCCCGTCGGCGGTCTCGGTCGTCGCGTACGCGTCGAGCGCCTCGCGCACGATCTTCGCGACGAGCACGACCTCGGCGCCCGACTCGTGCTCGTCGGGCGCCTCACCGGGGCGCGCAGTCGGTCGCTCGCGAGGACGATCCATCGCTCACGCCACCACGGGCAGACGACGTGCGCCGCTGGGCACGCTCGTGCGGACGCGCGACGCTGCCTCGGCCGCGACCGCGGCGCGCGTCGCGCGGATCTCGGAGAGCCACTCGGGGCGCACCCGGCGGGCCCACTGCTCGAACACGTCCACCTCGCGCAGCACCTTCGCGACCGCGTCGCCGTCGGGATAGAAGTCGAGGCCCTCGTGGTTCTCGGGGTTCAGCGCCATCAGCCGGATGCGGAGGTTGCGCGCGTGCGCGATCTCCCCGAACTGCACGAGCGTGTGGGCGGACGCGGGCTGGACCACGAAGCTCACCGTGATGCCGAACCACCGGTGGTGTCGACCCCTGAATCGGATCAGCGCGTCGAGGTTCTCGAGCACGCGTGACATCTCGACGCCGCGCTGCACGCGCTCGTACACGTCGGGCGTGCCGGCGTTGAGGCTGATCGTCACGTCGCCGAGCGTGCAGCGCTGCATGCGCGCGAGCACGGGCTCGGTGAGGAGCGAGCCGTTGGTGACGAAGTCGATCGCGCAGTCGGGATACTTCGCGACGTCGAATTCGCGCAGAAAACGCATGGTCGACGGATTCGCGAGCGGCTCGCCGCCGAGCATCGTCAGCGTCTGCAGCGTCGGCAGGAGCTCGGGCAGCTCTTCCCAGATCGACTCCGGGAGCTCGCGCCGTGGCGTGCGACCGAGGTCGCACATGATGCAGTCGTAGTTGCAGTACGTGCTCGGGCAGATCGCGAGGCGCAGCGGCTTGCTGCGCACGACCTCGCGGCGCTCCGCGATGTCGTCGGCGATCTGCAGCTGGTTCGCGACGAACGCCTCGCTGCCGGTCTGGATGCGGAACGCCTGCTCGTCGTACTTGCGATCGTGCAGGCGCGAGCAGATCGGATGGCAGAGCGCGCCGTGATCGCTGCCGATCATCTGCCGCCGCGCGAGCTGGTACCCCGGGCCGTTCCAGATCGCGCCGAGCGACGCGTGGTGGACGTTGCCGCGATCGCCGATCGTCCACGTCGAGCAGCACTGCCGGACGAGCCCGTTGGGATCGACGACCTCCATCGTCGTCCACGGCGTGGTGCAGATCACGTCGGGGCCGCGGCGCTTGCTCGTGATCGCCGCGGGGACCTGCTGCTGCGTCGTGCGCATGCGCGTCCAGGGCAGCACCGCGTCGCGGATCGCCTCGGCCGCGCCCGCGTCGTCATCGGACAGCGCGCCGCGATCGGCGAAGCGACACGAGCTGCGCAGCGCGCACTCGCCGCACGCGGGGAGCGTGGTGTTCGGAGTGTCGCGCGCTCCGTCCTTCAGCGTGGTGCGGAACGCGGTCGGTCGCGCGGCCCACACGCTCGGCAGCGTGCACGGCGGGAGATAGCCGCGGTCGAGCGCACGATGGCCCGAGAAGCTCACGTTCGGGCACGCGAGCAAGAGCCGCGCGATCGACGACGGCGATGCTTCGATCTCGGGCTTGCCCCAGTCGCGTCGCACGAGCTCGAGCCACACCACGCGCGGCGCGAGGCGCATCGCGAGCGGCGCGACCATCGGGAACGTCGCCGGGCGCGCGATGACGCGCGCCTGCGTCTCGAGGCCGAGCGCTTCGGCGTCGGCGATGACGCGCTCTCCGTCGCCGGCGCGCATCGCGCGCAGGAGCTTCTCGCCCACGCCCTCGATCTGCACGAGCACGCCGTGCACGCCCGCGTCGCGCAGCGCGCGGAGTCGCTCGTGGGTCAGCGACGCGGCGGGCGCCTCGAGCCACACGCGGTGTCCGCGCGCCTCGGCGAGGAAGGCATCGAGCGCGGGCCACGCCGTCGCGTCGCCGCCGCCGAGGAGGACCTCGTCGTGGTCGAGCAGCCGTCGCGCCTCGACGAGCGTCGCGGGGCGACCCGTCGGCGCGCACGCATCACACGCAGCGCACGGCGTCGCGCAGCGCGGCATCACGGCCAGGCGATGCACTACGTGCCCTCCGTGAAAGGCCGGAACTCCGCGTCACCGTGGAGCGCGAGGTAGTGCTTCGGCACACCCATGCACGCGTCGCGCATCGCGCAAGGCTCGCACGCGGCGACGCGCGTGAGCCAGTCCGACTCCCACGCGTGATAACGCGGGAGCGTGCGCTGCGCGGTGATGGTCCCGAGGTAGCTCGCGTCCGCGCCGAGCACGCAGAGCGACGGAATGCCCGTCGGATCCTGCAGATCGCGTACGTTCAGGCCCGCGGCGCGCGCGCGATCGATCGCCGCGCGCAAGCGCGTCGCGTAGTCGGAGTAGCGCGGCACGTGGCGCAGGCCTTCCTCGCGCGTCGCGAACTCGTTGCGCGGCGAGTGGAACTGCACGACGAGGCGATCGCGACGCGCGCTCCATCGCGTCACGACGAGGTCGACGAAGTCGAGCAGCAGCGGCGCGTTGTCGACGAAGATCAGGTGGTTGAGCAGCACGCGCACGCCGGCCTCGAGCAGCGCGTCGACGCCGCGCAGCGTGCGCGCGTGGGTGCCGGGCGCGGCGGTGAGGCGATCGCTGATCGCGGAGTCGGGCCCGTGCAGCGACACCTGCGCGCTGGTGAGGCCCGCATCGGCGAGCGCGCGCGCGGCGCCCGGCTTGTCGAGGAGCACCGCGTTGGTCTGCAGCTCGATCTCCTCGAACCCGATCGAGCGCGCGTAGCGCACGTGATCGACGAGGTCACGGCTCAGCGTCGGCTCGCCGCCGGTGAGGATCACGCGCGTCGATCCGCGGGCGCGCGCGGCATCGAGCGCGGCGCGTACGTCGTCCTTCGAGAGATCGACGTCCATGTCGGCGAGCTCGCAGAACGTGCACGTCTGGTTGCAGCGATAGACGAGCCCGATGCGGCTCGTCGGGCGCTCGTGCGCCGCGCCGTCACCGATCGGCGCGTAGTCGTAGTCGACGTGGAAGAACGTCTTCACGTCGTTCGCGCCGAGCACGCGCAGGCGCTTGCCGGCGTTGCGACCGGGACGCGCATAGGGCGTCGCGTCGGCGATCGGGCGCGGCGTGATCGTGTCGCCCGCGAGGCGCTCGAGCTCCGCGCTCGTGATCGTGCAGAGCTCGGCGAGCGCGCACGTCCCGCACGCCTCGTGGGCGTCGTTGCGACGGGCGGCCTCGGCGCCGGGACGGCCGGGGAGCACGTCGCGGAAGCGCGGTGCGAGCAGGCGGCGCGCGTGCGGCGCGAGCTCCACGAGACAGGGCGGCAGCGGGTGATCGTTCGCGAGCGAGAGCTCGATCTTCGCCTTGCGCGCGTCGGCCTCGGCCCGCGCGACGTCGTCGGCGATCGCGGTGCCGATCGCGCGCGGCGCGAGCTCGACGCGATCGAGCTCGGGCGCGGCGCGGCGCAGCCAGGCGAGGCGCTGCTGGGCCGAGGGCGCGCCGGGCTCGATCGGGAGCTGCACGACGACGTCTCGACCGAGCGCTCGCCACGCGCGCGCGAGCTCGATCATCGCGCGCGGATCACGACGCAGCACCCTCAGCACGAGCCGCGTCACCCCCACTTCGACGAGCGCGCCGAGCGACGACGGCGCGACCGACGCGCCCTCGTCGATCACGAGATCGACGTGCGACGCGCCGCGCGCCGCATCGGCGACCCGCGTGACGCCCTCGGTCGCGCCCTCCCCCGAGATCACGATGGTGCGCGCGCCTCGCGACACCGCGCCGGCGATGCGCGCGCGCAGCTCGGCGAGCACGACGTCCGAGGGCTTCCGCCGGATCTCGAAGCACGCGACGTACATCGTTCGTTCAGGGCTCGCGACGCGAGAGGCGTCGATCGAGCTCGCGCGCGACGACGTCCTCGACGATCGGCGCGACGTTCTCGCACACCAGCCGCACGATCGTGTCGATCACGCGCTTCTCGTCGAAGTCGCCGCCGCCGCGGCGCTCGTGCTCGCGGTGACGCCCGCGGTGTCCGCCGCGCGGCGCGCCGCACGCGTGGCAGCGCGGCTCGTGATGCCCACGACGCCCCTCGAGCGTGGCGAGGCGATGATCGAGCTCGCGGAGCCGATCGAGGATCTCGTCGAGACGATCGTCCATGCGTCCTCCTCCGCCGGTCGCGGGCGACGAACGCGAGGGTACCACCGGACCGATTACCCGCGCCTCGGTCGCAGCTCCGCCTCGCCGTGTCGTGACAGGTACGACGCGCGCACGCCGTTGCAGCGCGCGCGGAGCGCGCATCCGTCGCAACGCGGCGCGAACGCGCCGCCCTCGATCTCCGAGCGCTCGAGGCGGAAGCGTCGGCCCGTCGCGTCGTGGACCAGCAGGCCGAGCTCGGGCGCGAAGAAGCGCGCGCGCGCGTCGCCGTCGTCGAGCGCACACGGCGGCGTGTGCAGCGAGACGACCTCGCCGTGTGCCAGCGCGTCGTGGACCGCGCGCGCGACGTCGGCGATGCGCGGCTCCTCTGCGAGCGCGGCGGGATCGGACGCGTCGGGCGCCATCATCCAGAGGCGGAAGCGCGCCACGCCGCGCGCCGAGAAGACGCGCACGACGTCGGGGATCGTCGGGGTGGTCGAGCGATAGACCAGCACGTCGCCCTCGACCTCGAGCCCGACGGCGCGCGCGTGCTCGATGCCGCGACACAGCAGCTCGAACGCGCCCTCGGTGCGCGCGAAGCGGTCGTGGGTGAGCGCGTCGGCGCCCTTGATCGAGACCGCGATCTCGGTGACGCCCGCGTCCGCGAGACGGCGCGCGACCTCGGGATACGCGAGCATCGCGGCGTTCGTCTGGAGACGCACCCGCGTGTAGCCCCGCGCGCGCGCCTCGCGCACCAGCGGCAGCAGGTCACGTCGCAGCGTGGGCTCGCCCCCGCCGATCCACAGCTGCTCGATGCCCTGTCGGCGTCCGTCGATCATCGCGCTCACGAGATCGCGCGAGGAGAGCGAGGGGCCGCCTTCGTTCATCACGCCGCACCCGAGACAGCGCTGGTTGCAGCGGTAGTCGGGCGTGAGCTCGAGCCACTTCGGGCGCGTCGACAGCGCGACCGGGAGCGACGGCGCGATCACCGCGCGCGCCGCGAGCGCGAGCGGCTCGCCGGGCACTATCAGCAGCGGCGACGACGCCGCGATCGCCGTGCGATCACCGCGCGCGTCGATGAGCACCACGCGATCACGCGCGAGCTCGATCGCGACGACGTCGTCGTGACGCACGCCGAGCGAGCGTCGCGGCACGTCGTCGATCGCGCGCACCTCGAAGCGATCGCCGCGCCACGCACCCTCGAGCAGCGCGGAGCGCGCGTGATCGAGGAAGAGCGACGGACGTGCGAGGGTCTCGCGAGCCCACCTCGCACCGCGCGGATCGATCGCCGCGAGATGCTGGAGCGCTTGCTCCGCGATCGCGATCGACGCCGCGCAGTCGCCGCTGCACGGGTGGTGCGAGAGCAGTCGCACCGGCCCGGTGCGCACGACGCGCGCGTCGATCGCGCGCGCTCCGGTGCGACGCAGCGTCGCGCGCTCGTTCTCGACGTTGTCGCGGCGGTCCGGCTGCGCGAGGAACGCCTCGACGCAGCACGTCGGATAGCCCATCCGCGCGCCCATCGCGCGGGTGTCGCGGGCGCGCTGCAGCGCGACGATCTCCGCGAGATCGTCATCGGTGCGCGCGACCGCGACGATCGCGTGCGAGCGACCTTCGAGGTGCTTGCTCCCGCTCGCGTCGATGTCGTGGGTCTCGACCACCGCGGCCACGAGGCCCGTCGCGCGATACGCGCGGATCAGGCCGTCCACGTCGCGCGCCGCGACACCTTCTTTCAGGAGCCCGCGCTTGTGGCCCGCGACGAGCCGCTCGAGCTCGAGATCGACGATCGCCGCCGCACCGAGCGTCGACGAGAGCGTGCGCGGATCGAGGTCCCACGCGTCGAGCACGTGGACGAGGGGCAGGTGCGCGACGTCGGGCACGCTCGCGAGGCCCGGCCACCGCAGCACGAAGCGCGTCGCGAGCTCGAGCCGATCGGCGTCGGGCAGCGTGCGCCATCGCTCGCGCAGCGCCTCGCAGATCGCGAAGATCGCCTCGACGCGCGGATCGGCGAAGCGCCACGCGAAGCTCGCGTCGTAGCCCTGCTCGGCCGCGCGATCACCACGCGTCGCGTCGAACGAGGGCGTGAGCAGCCCATCGGCCTCGGCGAGCGCGTGCAGCGGCGTGCGCGGATAGAGCCGCAGGCGCGTGCGCGCCGCGTCGGCGCGCAGCTCGTCGAACCCGACCTCGCGCATCCTCCGCGCGTTGGTGAGCAGCGCCTCGGGCGTGGTCCACGGCGTGAACGCGACGAACCCGTGCGCGCGCAGCCGCCGGTGCTCGAAGCTGCGCGGGAAGCGCGCCGCGAGATCGCGCAGCAGCGCGATCGCGCGCACGTTGTCCTCGGCGCTCGTGCCCTTGTTGAAGAGCACGAGCGTGTCGGGATCGAAGCTCTCGAACCCGACGAGATAGACGTGCACCACGCTCCCGCTCGTCTCGGCGATCGTGCACGCCTCCGCGAGCTCGGCCTCGTGCTCGAGCAGCCAGTCGACGCGGCTCTTGATCAAGAGCTCGATCGCGCCGAGCGCGCCCTCGGCGGCGACCGCGCGGAACAGCTGCGGCAGGTGCGGGTGCGGGCGCTCGTCGACGAGCAGCACCTCGAGGCGTCCGTCGGGCCGCGACGCGCGCAGCGTGCGCAGCTGCGCGAGCCAGCGTGTCACCGTTTCGTCCCCGTTCACCGCCGCGTAGGCGCCGGTGTTGTCGAGGCAGAACGTGCAGCCGCGCGTCTGCACCTTCTCGCGGTCGAGCGCGAGCTTCGCGAACGGGGCCTGCTTCGCCGCGTCCACGAGGTACGGGCAGCCGACGGCCGGGCCGCGGATCGCGGGGAGCGCCCCGGCGTGCTCGGGCTCGATCTCGTCGTGCGCGAGCACACGGAGCGCGCGGATCTCCTTCGCGCTCGAGGGCGGCCGCGCCGGCTCGGGCACCACGTCGCCCGCGAGCAGCGCGCGCAGGCCGTTCTCGTCGACGACCGCGTCGAACCGATCGTCGAGGGCGGCGCGCACACCGCCCGCGAGGCGCACCAGCTTGCCGCCACCGAGCGCACCGCGCAGCACGTCGAGCGTCTCGGCGTCCCACGCGCGCTCGACCACCAGCGCGTCGAGCGCGCGCCCTCCGACGTCGCGCGCGAGCGACTCGAGGAACGCGCCCCGCTGCGCGGCGTCGGCGGGCCAGGTCGCGTCGAGCCGCGCGACCTCGTGCCCCGCGCGCTCGAGGCGCTCCGCGATGCGCGAGAGCCCGCGATCCCCGAGGAACACGTCGGATCGCGCACGCAGATCCAGCACTGCGATCTTCGACGCCACGACGCCCGCGATGATAGGCCGAGAACCGCGGGCACCACCATCACGATCACCCGGGCGGTGCGAGACCGCGCGCGCGGCGCGCCGCCTGGGCGAGACCGGCCGCGAGCAGGGCGAACCCGAGCGCGATCGACGCCGCGCCCCACTCGAACGAGCCGCGCGGCGCGACCAGCCACCCGCGCTCCACTGCCGCGTGCGCCGACGTCAGCGCGATCGGCGCGAGCGGGGTCCAGGCGCGCCAGCGCCGCGCCGCGATCACGCACAACACCGCGAGCGCGACGTCGAGGACGAGCTCGTGCGGCGGAAGCCCGCGGACGTGATGATCGAAGGTCCAGAGCGCGAGGTACACGCTCGCGAGCGCGCCGACGAGCAGCCTCCTGCGCGCGATCTGCGGCGCCGGCGCGAAGCCGACCGCGAGCTCGTGCACGTCCTGCTCGTCGATGCTGCGATAGGGCGGGCGCGGCGCGCGCACGAGCTCGACGCGCGCGTCCGGCGCGCGCCACGCGCGCAGCACGAGCACGCACGCGACCATCAGCGCGACGCACCACGTCTGCGACGGCGCGATCAGCATCGTCCCGGCGAGCGCCGCGCCGGCGATGCCCCACACCTCGCGCTCACGCGGTGCCCAGCGCGTCGCGAGGAGCGTCGCGGCGGCGACGAGCGCGCCCGGCGACACGCGGAGCTCCGCGCACCAGTACGTCACGTGCGCGAGCGCGCCCGCGGCCCAGAGCGCCCAGGTGCCGGTGAGCGCGCGACGTCCGCGCACGTCGAGCCCGCGCACGCTCTCGATCCTTCGCGAGGTCCAGAGCGCCGCCGCGCCGAGGGCGAAGAGCCAGAGCATCGTGAGCGACGTGCGGAGCTCGAGCGCGCTCCCGCGGAAGAGCTGCGGCAGCAGCGCGAGGCCGAGCGCGCCGATCACCGGCACGATCAGCGCGGAGCGCGAGACGCGCAGCTCGAGCGCCCGCGCGAGCGCGACGAGCTTCACCACGAAGAGCACGATCCACCCGCCCGACGCGGCGATCCCGATCGGCCCGACGAACGAGAAGAGCTCGACCTGCAGCGTCGGATCGCACTGATAGATCGCGGCGAGCAGCGCGAGCATCACCGCGGCGCGTCGCTCGTGGCGGCGCCACAGGAACGCCGCGCCGCCGATCAGCGCCAGCGCGTAGAGCTCGGCGATCATCCCGACGCCGAGCCCACCGAGCGCGGCGACCTCCGCCATGTCGCGCGAGACGAGCCACAGCCCGGCGAGCACGAGCATCGCGCTGAGCAGGTAGACCGGGTCGTGCTCGAACAGCCAGCGATGCAGCAGCGCGCGCAGCGCGTCCTCGTCGCGCGTGGGATCGGGGGGTGACTCGAGCGTGCTCACGACGACCTCCTCGGGTGCGACGCGGCCCGAGCACGCGCGGTGCCAGCGCGAGATCCCGCGCATCGCGTGGTCGCGTCGGCGCGGTGGTGCCAACGCGTCAGCGCCCGCGCGAAGCGATCGCCACGGTGTCACGCGTGTTGACGCGACGCGGATCGCCGGGCGAACGTGCTGCTCGCGCATGGCCTCGTTCCGCGATCCTCCGAACGCCGACGACGCGGCGCACGAGCGACGGGTCGCCATCGCGCGCGCGCTGGTGGGTCCGCCGGCGCTGCCGCAGCCGCTGCCGCGCTTCGGGCTGACGCTGGTCGCGGTGGAGCCCTCGGACGACGGGTTCGATCTGGTGCTCGGCGCACCTTCGCCGTTCGCGCGCGCGCACCTCGCGCCGCGCTCGCGCGAGCCGTTCGCGGTCGACGTCACGAAGCGTTACGCGCTCTTCGGCGCACGCGCGGTCGCGCCGATCCCGTAGAATCGTGAGCCGCCGTGCGCAGTGAGCAGGTCCAGACACACCTCCGGTGCAACCAGAACTGCACGTACTGCAACGCGCGCCGGACGACCGACGACCCCGCGTTCGTGCGCGCGAGCGCGGTCATCGCGCGCGTCGACGCCGTGAGAGCGGCGGGCGCGCGCGAGGTCGTGCTGAGCGGCGGTGAGCCCGCGCTGCGTCGCGATCTCGCGTCGCTGATCACCGCGGCGCGGCACGCGGGCGCGGAGCGCGTGGCGCTCGAGACCAACGCGACCGTGATCGACGCGACGCGCGCGAGCGAGCTGCGCGAGGCGGGCCTCGAGCGCGCGCTGGTGAACCTCGCGGGCGACGGCCCGTGGCTCGATGCCGTGACACGCGACCCCGGCGGCTTCGAGGCGACGGTGCGCGGCATCGACGCGCTGCTCGCCGCGGGCGTGCGCGTCGACGTGCAGGCCGCGGTGATCCGCAGCACCGCGGCGCGCTTGCCCGAGCTGCCCGCGTTCGTGCGCGAGCGCTTCGGCGAACGCGTGCGGACGCTGCTGCTCACGGTCCCGACCAGCGCGCCCGACGCGAGCGAGCTGCTCGACTACGACACCGCCGGGCGCGTGGTGCGCGCCGTCGAGATGCGCGCGCGACAGGCGGGCGTCGCGCTCAAGCTCGCGCCGGGCAGCGGTCCGCCGCCCTGCGTGCACGGCCGCGATCCGCGCGTCGCGCACCTCTACTCGCTCACGCCCGGCGCGTCGGTGCGGCGCGATCACGTGCACCTCGCCGCGTGCGAGACGTGCGTGGTGCGCGATCGGTGCGCGGGCATCCCGCGCGAGGTGCTCGATCGCACGGGCGCGCCCTCGATGACGCCGGTGACGACCGATCGCGCGCGGCGTCGGCTCTCGCTGATCTCGACGGTCGAGGAGCAGGTCGCGCGCGAGCTCGTCACGCCGAACCGCTACCTCGATCCGGTGCACGGCGACGTCGACGAGGCGCTCGTGCGCGTCGTGTTCCAGTGCAACCAGGCGTGCCGCTTCTGCTTCGTGTCGACGCACCTTCCCGCGGCCGAGAGCGACGCGATCGAGCGCGCGATCCGCGACGCCGCGACCAGCGGGAAGAAGGTCACGCTCTCGGGCGGCGAGCCCACGCTGCACCCCGAGCTCGTGCGCTACGTGCGGCTCGCGAAGTCGCTCTCGAAGCTCCCGGTGTTGCTCCAGACGAACGCGATCCGTCTCGCCGATCCCGCGCTCGCGCGCGCGCTCGTCGACGCTGGGATCGACGAGGCGTTCGTCTCGCTCCACGGCGCGACCGCCGCGGTGTCCGACCTGGTCACGCAGGCGCCCGGCACGTTCGAGAAGACCGTGCGCGGCGTCGATCAGCTCGTCGCGCTCGGCACCAACGTCACGCTCAACTTCGTGATCTGCCAGGCGAACCTGCACGAGCTCCCGGCGTGGGTCGCGCTGATCGCGGATCGCTGGCCGCGCGTGTTCGCGAACGTGTCGTTCGTCGCGCCCTCGACCGACGTCGTGCCGCGCGAGCACGCGCTCGTGCCGCGCTACGCGGACGTGCTGCCCGTGCTCGCCGACGCGGTCGCGCTCGCGGAGTCGCGCGGCGTCGAGATCGGCGGCTTCGAGTCGATGTGCGGCGTCCCGCTCTGTCTCGTGCCGCGCTCGCTCGATCGCTACTTCGAGCTCTCCGAGGTGCCGCCGGGGTTCGACGCGGGCGAGTTCGTGAAGACCGACACGTGCGCGCGGTGCTCCCTCGCGTCGCGCTGCTACGGGATCCGTCGCGGCTACGTCGAGCTGCACGGCGCGAGCGAGCTCCGCCCGGTCGGCTGATCACCCGGGGCGCAGCTCGTCGTCGCCGAAGCGGTCGACGTAGGCGGCGAGCTGCGCCTGGCTACAGCGCGGGGCCCACACGCAGGTGCGCGCGTGGCGGCACGGCACGATCGCCGGGCCCTCCGCGAGGTGCAGGTGCGTGCCGCCGCGTGCGCTCGCCGAGGACACGCCGTGGAGCCGTGGGCTCGTCGCCGCGACGACGTCGTCCACGAGGGCATCGCCCACCATCGGCGCTGCGCGCCGGAGCACGCACGGGTGCGAGATCGCCGTCGCGAGCACGGCGAGCGCCCGGCGCTGCACGTGGGGTGGTGCCGCGACGATCGCGCGCGCGAAGTGCTCGACGACGTCCGTCTCGCGCACCGCGCTGCGCGCGAACCCGTCGCGCGCATGTCGCTCGCGGTCGTCACGCGGGTACGGCATCCGCATCCACACGGTGTCGGTCCGCTCCAGCGCGTCGGCCACGATCGCGCCGATCTCCTCGACGTTCCGCGCCGTCGCGACCGTGCCGACGACGACACTCTCGCGCCCGCGCTCGCGCACGATCGCATCGAGCGCGGCGCGCGCTTCGTCGAACGAGCCCGGCGCGCCGGTCACCGCGTCGTGGGTCTCGGCGCGCACGCCGTAGATCGCCACGAGCACCGACGTGCTCGCGGGTCCCTCGTCGAACACCGCGTCTCGCGTCGGCCGGTCGGCGAGCACACGACCGGGCCCCGCGATCACCAGCCGCTCGAAGCCGAGCTCTCGCGCGCTCCGAACGAGCTCGAAGATGCCCGAGTGGCGCATGGGATCGATCCCGTCGAGCTGCACCGATCGCACGCCCTGCGCACGCGCGAGGCGCATCGTCTCGCGCCAGCGCGCGACCTCTTCGGCGCCGCCGTCGGAGGGGCCCCGCTGGAGCTTCACCGTGCAGAACGAGCACTGTTGGTGGCACTCCGACCGCACGTCGATCACGAGCGGTCGATCGACGTCGTCGTGCGGAGCGACGAGCGCCGGCGCGAAGCCCGATCGCACCGCGAGCGCGAGGACCAGCGCGAGCGCTCCGACCGCGCGCGCGACCGAGAGCCGCAGCGACCCGGAGAGCCCCTCGAGCGAGAGCGCGACCGGCCCGACCACCACGAACGCGTTCGGGCTCGACCACACCGGCGCCGCCGACACCGACACGCGAGCGCCCGTCTCGTCCACGAGAACGATGCGCGCCGCGTCGCGCAGGAGACCCGTCGCCTCGTCGCTCCCCTGCACCGACTCGACGGCGTACACCGTCTCGCCGAACACGAGCCGCCGATCCGCGAGCAGCGCGGACAAGTCGCCGTCCATCGGGGCACGCACGGGCTCGGGCGAGGCACGCTCCAACGCGGCTTCGAGCCGGCGCGGTTCCACCGCCGCGTCGAAGAGCAGCGTGTGCGGGAAGTTCCGCGTGATCATCGCGCTCCAGCGCGCCTCGTCCGCGATCACCGCCGCGAGCGCCTCGCGTGCGCTCGACGTGTCGTGCTCCGCGTGCAGGGCGCCGGCGCGCGTCCGCGTGCTGCCGCGCGCGTGTGGATCGTCGGGGTCCCTCGCGAGCCGCAGCACGACCCGCTCGCCACGCGTCGTGTGCTGGAGCGTGACCCGCACCGCGCCCGCGACGTCCGCCGCGAGCCCCACGACGGCCCAGTGCTCGAACACCGGCGGCGCCACACGACGTGTCTAACACACCCGTGCGCGCGCGACCGATCTCACTCCGCGGCGTCGATGCTCGCGGGCTTCTTCTTCACGAGATCGTCGACGCTCACGAGCCACGGCGGCTCGGGCACCTTGTCGAGCTCGTAGAACCCACCGCAGAAGACCGCGCGCGTGCAGCCCTCGCACACCGGCTTCCGCACCCGGCGCTCGGCGAGGTACTGCGCGAGGTTCACGTCCTCGTTGTTCACGAAGATCATGTGCCGCGCGAGCTTGAGCAGATCGCCCTCGAGGTGCGCCTCGAGCCCGGGCAGGAAGCAGAACGGCAGGTTGATGACCTGCACCTTCATGCGATCGCGCCACCGCTCGATGACGCCGCGCGTCACGTCCGCCGCGTACTGCGTGTCCGGCGCGATCATCCGCGTCGCGCGCCCGAACGGCGTGAGGAACTGGATGTTGATCCACCGCAGCCCGAGGTCCCACGCGAGCTGCGCGAGCTGCTCGAGCTTGTCGGTGTTCGACTTCGTGAGCGTGACGTTCATCCCGAGCTCGACGCCGGGCGGCGCGTGCGCGACGCAGTTGCGGATCCCACCGGTCGTCTGCTCGAACGCCTCGGCGACGCCGACCTGCTGCGCGTGCGACTGGGCGTCGGGCCCGTGCACGCTGAAGAGCAGCGAGGTGAGCCCCGAGCGCACGAGCTTCTTCGCGAAGCCCTCGTAGAACGCCATGCGGCCGTTGGTCGTGACGTTGACGCGCTCGTAGCCGATCGATCGCGCGTAGCGGACCGTCGTGATCAGATCGGGGTGGAGCGTGGGCTCGCCGCCGTCGAAGTCGACCATCGTCACGCCGCGCGCGCGGTACTCGCGCAGGTGCTCGTGCTGGCTCTCGGTGTGGCCGTGGAGCTGGGTGCGCGTGCCCACCGCGCAGAACGTGCAGCGGTTGTTGCAGGCATAGGTGAGGTTGACGATCAGCTTCTCGGGGCCGCTCGACGCGCGGAGACGTCGATCGAGGGTCTCCTTGAACTCGCGCAGCACCGCGAGCGACACGTCGCCGGCGCGCTCTTCTTCGCTCCGCGGGCCGTGCTGGAACACCGGGCCCCAGTCCTCGACGATCGGCAGCGCGCGACCGCGTCGCTCGACCTCGTGCGCGAGCTTCGTGCCCGGGAGCGGTGTCGCGAACTGCACCGCGGGGAACGCGCGGAAGCGATCCCAGAGGTCCATCGCGAAGGCGAGCGTCTCGTTGATCTCCTCGCGCGTCTCGCCGGGCAGGCCGATCATGTAGTGGATCAGCAGCTCGACCCCGACGGCGTGCGCGTCCTCGGCGACGCGCGCGATGTCGCGCAGATCGAGCTGCTTGCCGACGACGTCGGAGACCACGCGCGGCGAGCCGCTCTCCGCGCTGACGCTCACCGTCGTGACGCGTCCCTTCATGAGCTCGAGGTGACGCCGCTCGAGGTAGTCGGCGCGCATCCCGTTGGGCAGCTCGAAGCGCAGATCGAGCTCGCGCATCGACGCGAGGAACGCGTCGAAGTGGCGCTCGTTCACGTTGACCAGCTCGTCGAGCACGAAGAGCCGCGTCGCACCGGTCGTTTCCTTCAGTGCGCGCAGCGTCTCGCCGAGGCGCTCGGGCGAAGGACGGCGCTGCTTCTTGGGCTCGCCGGGCAGGCGCTCGGGGTTCGAGCTGCAGTGCGCGCACGAGAACGGACAGCCGCGCGACGTGACAACGGGGATCGTGCGCCCGTCGATCGGAAAGGCCCACGCCGCACGGCCGAGGTTCGCGACGACACGCTGGTGGAAGCGGAAGTAGCTCGCGAGATCGATGCGATCCCACGCCGGCAGCGGGAGCTCGTCGAGGCGCGGCGACTCCCCGCGGAACACGCCGCGGCCGCGCTCCTCGACGACTCGCGGCACCGTGAGCTCGGCCTCGTACTTCACGTAGGCCGCGACCTCGGGGTACGACGCGAGCACCGACTCGCCCGGCACCTCGACGTAGTGCTGGCCCGACTGGAAGCAGTCCGCGAGCACGATGCGCTCGCAGTCGAGCCCCGCGAGCAGCGCGCCGAGCACGTCGCAGCGATGCGGAGGCCGATGGAACGGGGTGTACGCGACGACGACGGTGTCGAACGTGCCCTTCGCGCGCACCGCGGCGAGCACTTCGTCCACACTCGCGCCGAGATGCGCGCGGCCGTCGGCGCGCCACGAGAGCGTGCTCCCCGGCAGCGCGAACGCATCGACGACCGGCGCGTCGAGCACGGCCGCGAGCTGCAGCGCGCCGAGGTCCGAGAAATACGGATAGTCGATGAAGTCCCGCGCGATCGTGGTGGGCGGATGAACGATCAGGGTGCGGGCGCGCGACATCCCGCTGCGATTGTCGCCGAGAACGCGGCGCGGTGCGAGCGCAGATCGCGCGGGTCCGGTCTATCCTCGCGGCGCGCCGTGCCTCCGCTGCTGCGCTCGCATCTGTCCGGGCCCTCGCTGGTCGAGGCGTGGCTCGATCCGTCGGGCGAGACCCGCTGCGGGCTCGCGCTCGCCGCGGCGTGGACCGCGCTGCTCGGGATCGCGGCGGTGGCGCTCGTGCTGCGCGCGCGCTCCCGGCCGTCACAGCGCGCGACCGCGCTGGGCCCGCTCGCCGTCGCGCTCGCTGCCGTTGCAGCACTGCGGGCGGTCGTCGTGCTCACCACGTTCGAGCTGCGCGCGGACGACTTCTTCCAGCTCGTCGCAGCGAGGACGCGCGACCTCCTCTCCGACGACAGCCTGCGCGTCCTGAGCGTGAGCGCGGTATTCCGCGTCGCGTCGTGGCTCGACGACTCGCGGCTGGTGTTCGTCGCGGTGAACGCCGGAGGGCTCGCGGCGGGCGCGGCGTGTGTGCACGCGCTCGCCGGTCGGATCGGGCTCTCGCGCGGAGAGGCCCTGATCGCCGCGGCGGTCTTCGTGTGCGCGCCGGGCGTGAGCGATCTCGTGTCGTGGGGCGTCGGTGCGCAGCAGCTCTGGGCGATCGCCATCGTGCTCGGCGTGCTCGTCGCGGTCGACGGGGCGGCGCGGGATCGCGCGATGCGCGCGTCGCGCGTCGCGGTGGCAGTCTTCCTCGTGACGCTCGGCGTGTTCGTGAAGTACCCGGTGATGAGCGCCGTACCCGCGCTCGCGGCGCTCTGGTGGTGGCGCGCCGATCGTCAGACGCGCGCGAGCGCGCTCGTCGTCGCGCTGCTGCTCGCGCTCGCGGTCGCGGTGCCGCTGGCGCTCGCGCATCCGTCTCGAGCGGCGTCGGGCGAGCTCGACAAGCTCGGGCTCGCACGGATCGGCGAGAACCTGCGCATCGCGGGTGACTTGCTCGTTCCCTCCACGCTGCTCGCGGCGCTCGCGGTGGGCGTGCTCCTCGTCGGCCGGCCCGCCCCCTGGCGAGAAGGACTGCGACCCTTCGACCTCACGACGGGGCTCGCCCTCTCCGCGCTCTCGTTGGCGCCCTTCCTGCTCAACGCGCGGTACTTCGAGGCGTATTACCTCCTGCTTCCCTTCGCGTTCCTCGCGATCACGCTCGCGCCGCTCCTCGCGGCGAGCGCGTCGAGCGCAGGCACGTCGCGGGTGCTCATCGCGGCGCTCCTGCTCGCGAACCTGCCGGACGTGATCGGGCGCTGCGCGGCTCGGCTCGGCTCGACGCGCAGCGCGATCGTGCACGGCGTGCGTCGCGAGGCCGAAGGTGCGCGGCGCCCCGCGATCATCGGGCTCGTCGCGGAGTGCGAGCCCGGCGTCGCCGACGAGCCCGCAGCGCGCGACATCCGCGGGCTGTTCCTGCACCGCGACGATCGCGACGCGCTGCGCTGGGCGACGCGCGCCTGGAGCGCCGACGTCCGCATCGGGCGCGACGAGCTCGTCGGCAGCGAGGGCGCCACGGTGTTCCGGTGGTGTCGCGGTCGCGTGTACGGGCCGCCTCCGCGCTCGTTCACGCCGCTCTGGTTCGAGGCACGCGCGCCCGAGGGCGGCCCCGAGCCGCCGCGGACGATCGCCGGCGTGCCGGCGGGGACGCACACGCCGGGGCTCGTGCTGCTGTGGATCGAGCACCTGCTCGCGTCGCTCGAGCACGTCGCGACGACACCGCGCGATCGCGAGCAGGCGCGCGAGGTGCGCGCCGAGGCCGACGCGGTGCTGACGCTGCTCGCGCATCGTCTCGAGGACGCCGAGGACGTGCTCGACGTGCCGCTCGAGCAGCTCGACCGCGAGCGCCGCGATCTCGCGATCCGCGGCGTGCACTACGTCCTCGCGCTGCGCGAGCTGACGCTCGCCCTCGAGCGTGGCGACGCCCACACGATCGAGCGCGCCCGCGCGACGACCGCCGCGCGGGCGCGCGATGTCGAACGCGGCGGTGCGATGGAGTGGCCCGAGGCCCCGCCTCCCGATGCCACCGACCTCGCCGCCCATGCGCATCGGTTCGCGTTCGACTATTGGTCCGCTCCGCTCGCCGCGTGCGACGCCGACCACCTCGACGTGCAGGTCTACTGCGTGCCGCGAGGGCTCACGATCGCGCGCTCCGACTGGAGCTACTCCGACGACGCCACGAGGTGCGGGTCGCGCGTGATCTCGGTCGAGCGCGAAGGCGATTCGTGCGTGCGAGTGCGCGCGCGGCTCGCCGCGTGCGGCGACTGCGAGGAGCGCGGACACCTGCGCTACCGGCTGGACCTCTCCACAATCGCGCGCTGACGCGGAGACGGCGCGTACCCGAGCACGCGGCGCACGCATGGGGACCACGCTGCGCGCGCCCACGAAGAACGCCGCCGGCGAGAGCACCCCGAGAGCCATCGGACGACGCGTTCTGGTAGCATCGTCGTCGATGAGCTCCTCGGCAGTGCCTGCATCCGACGTGAGGATCGCGCTCGGCGAGCCGCAGACGATCGAGAAGGTCGTCTCGCACGAAGAAGCGGCGCACGAGAAGCGCAACTGGGTGCGGCTCACCTTCGAGTGCAACAACCGTTGCGTCTTCTGCCTCGACTCCGACACCCACGACGGTCGCATGCGCGATCGCGACGAGGTGAAGCAGCAGATCCTCGAGGGCCGCAAGGCCGGCGCGACGCGCCTCATCCTCTCGGGCGGCGAGCCCACGATCCATCCGAGCTACGTCGACTTCATCAAGCTCGGCAAGCTCGCGGGCTACACGAAGATCCAGACCGTCACGAACGGCCGGCTCTTCCAGTACCAGGACTTCCTCGATCGCTGCATCGCCGCGGGGCTCGACGAGATCACGTTCTCGCTCCACGGCCCGAACGCGCGCATCCACGACGCGCTCGTCGGCGTGAAGGGCGCGTTCGAGCAGGAGAGCGCGGGGCTGCGCCGCGCGATCGCGACGCGTGATCGCACCGGTCGACCGATCGTCAACGTCGACATCGTGATCAACCGCGCGAACGTGAAGCACCTCAAGGAGATGCTCGATCTCTTCATCTCGTGGGGCGTGCACGAGTTCGATCTGCTGCAGGTCGTCCCCTTCGGTCGCGCGTTCACCGAGGGGCGCACCACGCTCTTCTACGACCTCGAGGAGATGCAGCCGTACCTGCGCGAGGCCTTCGAGTACACGAAGCGCCCCGGGATGCACATCTGGCTCAACCGCTTCCCGCCGCCGCACCTCGAGGGCTTCGAGCACCTCATCCAGGACCCCTACAAGCTCAACGACGAGGTGCGCGGGCGAAAGGAAGAGTTCGCGCGCCTGCTCGCGACCGGCGAGGACCTCGACTGTCGCGAAAAAGAAGGTCGCTGTCGTTACTGCTACCTCGAGCAGCTCTGCAACCACCTCTACGACGAGCGTGATCGCCTCGCGGCGGACGCGGTATCGCGCGTGCGCATCGACACCGAGGCCGAGCGCAATCGGCCGGTGGTGTTCGGCGGAGACCCCGCGAGCGCGAAGCGCGCGATCCACTTCGGCGGTCCCGCCGAGGGCGAGGCCGAGAGCGAGAAGCCGCAGAAGCGCGCGCTGCCGATCGTCGGCGCGCTCGCCGCGAAGACCCACGCGGTGAAGCCGCGCACGCTCGACGAGCGCATCGGCGCCGCGTCGATCACCTGCGGCTGGATCGTCGCGCCCGACCTCGCGCGCGCTCGCGAGGCGATCGCCGCGCATCGGGCGCTGACCGACGTCGAGCTCGAGCTCGGATCGATCGACGGATTGCTCGCGGCGCTCGACGGCGATCACCTCGACGGTCGCCGCGTGATCGCGGTGCACGTGAAGGACGTCGCCGACGCCGAGACGCTGCTCGCGTCGCCGCACGGCTTCGACGTCGTGGTCGCGCTCACCACGCGCACCCAGCCGTGGCTGCTCGCGATGGCGTCGCCGCCCGCGCGCCTCGTGCTCCGACAGCCGACGCACGAGCGGCTCACCGAGTCGGCGAGCGAGGACGTCGATCTGCCCGCGTTCTTCGCCGCGTTCCGCCACGACGTGCCGGTGATCGACGTGCCCGCGTGCGTGATCGGTCGCGCGCCGCGCGCGCAGCCCGCGACGCTCGACGCGTCGATGCTCTCCGCCGAGGGCGCGCTCGAGATCTTCCGGTTCACGCGCCGCCACATCGAGTCGGGCTACATGACGAAGGCGCTGCGCTGTCGGACGTGCGTGCACGACGCGACGTGCCGAGGGATGCACGTGAACTACGTGCGCGCCCACGGCTACGGCCTCATGCGCCCGATCGTCGAGACCAGCATCGCCGCCGAATGAGCGCCGCCGAAGCCCACGCGCCCAGCACCGGGCTCGTGCTCCCGCCCGAGCACGAGCCGCCGCGCCGGCTGCTCCAGCTGCGTCGCGCCGAGGCGTGGCGACTCCTCAAGGCGCACGCGGCGACCGGCGATCTGCGCATCGCGCGACCCCTCGCCGATCTCGCGCGCAGCGCGCCCGACGACGCGGCCTCTGTGCTCGCCGATCCGATCGCGAGCGTGCTCGCGCGATGCGGCCGCCACGACGACGCCGCCGATGCCTGGGCGCTCGAGCTCGCGCGGCGCGGTGCGCTCCCGGGGCGCTACGAAGTGCGAGGGAGGCGCGTCGCGAATCTGGCACTCGGTGCCATCTTTTCCGGCGCGCGGATGACGCTCTCGTCGCGCGCGATCGACGTCGACGGGCGCACGGTCGCGCTCGACGCGATCGCTCCGGAGCAGTTCGTCGCGCTGCGCCCCGGCATCCGCTTCGCCACCTACGACGCGAACCCCCTCGCGATGGTCGAGGCGCACCCCGACAAGCAGGGCAACGCGCTCTCGCTCGGCGGTCGCGATCCGCACGAGTGGATCGCGTCGCTGCGCGAGGCGCTCGCGATCGTCGAGCGACATCTCCCCGAGCTCGTCGACGAGATGCGCGCGCTCTCGATGGTGCTCGTGCCGGTCGGCTACGAGCCCGAGAAGCACCTCTCGGCGTCGTACCGCGAGTACGTCGGCGCGTGTTACCTGACGCTGCACCCCGACGTGCGCACGATGGCCGAGGCGATCGTGCACGAGTTCCAGCACAACAAGGCGAACCTCGCCTCGTACCACGACGCGCTGCTCGAGAACGCGCTGGGCACGATGGTGCGGTCGCCGGTGCGCCCCGATCTCCGGCCCATCTGGGGCGTGCTGCTCGCGGTGCACGCGTTCGTGCCGGTCGCCGAGCTCTATCGCCGCATGCTCGCCGCGGGCGACGTTCGCATCCAGTCGCGGCTCGCCGACGTGATCGCGCGCAACGACGAGGGCCTCCGCACGGTGCGCGAGCACGCGAGGCCGACGCGCATCGGCGCAGCGCTGATCGACGAGCTCGAGGCGCTCCACGCGACGCACCTCGCGCTCGATCTCGCGAAGCCCGCGGGTGTGTCGTGGGAAGCGTGATCGCGAGCGGATGGCGAGGCCGCAAGGCCCTCGTGAAGGTGGGCTACGGGTGCAACGAGAACTGCACCTTCTGCCACACCGCCGAGGTGCGCCACATCGACGGCGCGAGCGCCGAGGTCGTGGCGAAGATCCATCGCGCGAAGCAGCTCGGGCACGGCATGGTCGTGTTCTCGGGCGGCGAGCCGACGATCCGCGGCGAGCTGCTCGAGTGGGCATCGCTCACCGCGCGCCTCGGGATGGACGTCGGGCTCGTGACCAACGGGCTCGTGCTCGCGTACCCCGAGAAGCTCGACGCGCTGCTCGAGCGACGCCTGCGCTACGTGTACATGTCGCTGCACGGCGTGGGGCGCATTCACGATCGGCTGGTGCGCAGCGAGGCGTGGGAAGCCGCGTATCGCGCGGTGCAGAACCTCGCGGGGCGCGGGCTCGATCTCACGATCAACTGCGTCGTCACCCAGCAGAACCTCGAGCACCTGATCCCGCTCGTCGACGCGCTGCTGCCCTACCCCGATCTGCGCCTGAAGTTCTCGATGGTGCAGCCGAAGGGTGGCGGGAAACGTTTGTTCGACGCGATCACGCCACGCGTCTCCGACGTCGCCGATCGGGCCGCGCGCGCGATCCGACACGGTCAGGAGCAGGTCGCGAAGCGCGGCGCGAGCGGCCCGACGTTCGGGCACGACGGCATCCCGCACTGTCTGCTCCCCGGGCTCGAGCCGCTCTACGACGATCTCAAGACGCACCGCTTCGCGACGATGTGCGACATCGGCGAGCCCGACTTCTTCCCGGTCGACGAAGCGCTCAACGTGCAGCCCGAGGAGATCTGCGGCGGGTGCCCGAAGCGCGGCCCGTGCCCCGGGCTCTTCCGCGGGTACGCCGAGCAGTTCGGCGTCGAGGAGATCCGCGCGCCCGAGCCCGCGCCGCGCTCGAACTCGTTCACCTACACGTTCGAGTCGCAGGTCGCGACCGACGCGAGCGAGGCCCACTGTCCGCTGCGCGACGGCGAGCTCGGCGTCATCCCGTGGGATCGCGGGCGCGAGCTCTTCGTGCGGAACCGCGGC
Organism: Sandaracinus amylolyticus; assembly: GCF_000737325.1. Lineage (NCBI taxonomy): Bacteria > Pseudomonadati > Myxococcota > Polyangiales > Sandaracinaceae > Sandaracinus > Sandaracinus amylolyticus. Next base: position 438,372 of record NZ_CP011125.1, on the reverse strand, counting down.
GAGGGCGGCTATCGCGTCGCGCGCTTCCGCAGCGACACGCGCGACTTCGCCGACGTGGAGATCGCGCGCACCAAACACGCGCTCGGGCAGCTCTACCTCGACGTGTCGCGCAAGCCCGCGCCGGACGACTTCGCGCGTGATCTGCGCCCGCTGCGTCGCTCGACGTTGTGCGACGGATGCGCGCATCGCGACACGTGCACCGGGATGTTCGAGCCGGCGCTCGACGACGATCCGTTCACGCGCGACGACGCACGGGTGCGCGACGTGCTGCGCGCGCTCGAGGGCGACGTGCTCGATCTCGGGTGCGGCGAGGGACCCTACGAGGACGTGTGGGCGCCGCGCGCGACGAGCGGGCGCGTGCGCTACGTCGGCGTCGATCCCCACGCCGATCTCGACGCGCTCCGCGCGCGCTGGCCGTGGGCGACGCTCGTGCGCGGCGAGGGCGAGACGTTCGTCGTCGATCGCACCTTCGATCACGCGCTGATCCTGCGGAGCTGGAACCACCTCGCCGACCCGTCGCGCGTGGTGCAGCGGGTGGTCGACGCGCTGCGCGTCGGAGGATCGCTGCTGGTCGTCGACAACGTCGCGTTCGGGCTCGCGCGCACCCGGGGCCAGACCCACGTCGCGCACCGCGGTCCCGCGCGCTTCGAGCACTACCGGAACGACGACGCGGATCGCGCGGCGCGCACGATCGAGGGCGCGACGAGCGCGCTGGTGCTGCGGGAGCGGCACGACGTCGGGCCCGGCACCGCGAACCAGTGGCTCTTGCGCTACGAGAAGCGATAGAGCGCAGCGCGAGGCGTGCTCACGAGCGCGCGCTCGTCGGCGAACAGCGTCCCGTCGTGCACCGCGAGCGTGCGCGCGCCCTCGAGCGCGACCATCACGCGCGCGACCGCCTCGAGCGCGGCGTCGTCGAGCATCGCGTCGGGGTGACGATCGCGCGCCGTGGGCCAGAGCGCGTCCACGCGCACCACGTCGCGCTCGACCGCGCCGCGCACCGAGAGCTGCACGTCCTCGAACAGCACGATGCGATGCGCGGAGAGCGCGCGATCGATCTCGCGCACGAAGACCTCGTGACGACATCCGGGCGGACAGCGCGTGACGGCGCGTCCCACGAGCTGTCCGTGGCGCTTCGCGATGTGCGTCGCGACCGCGTCGGCGTACGCGAGCGAGAGCGAGCAGGTGAGCGAGCACGGGATCCACGAGACGTAGTGGAACACCGCGAGATCGAGCACGTTCAGGCGCGCGTGCCCCACGCCGTGCGCGGCGCGCGCGAGCACATCGAGGTTCTCGCGCGGCGGGGGCGCCGCGAGGTACGCCTCGACGCAGCAGCGCGGATATCCGAGCAGCTTCCCGAGCTCGACGTCGTGCTCCGGCTCGGCCTCGATCGCGGCGGCCGCTTCGGCACGACGCGGATCGCGCGCGACGAAGAGCACGCGCCCCCGCGTCGTCGCGGTGTCGACACGATGGAGCGCCTCGCGCACCGCGAGCCCGAGCGCTTCGAACCGCGCCCGGGTCGGTGCCGCGGCATCGTCGGGCACGACCTGCCGCACCAGCGGCTTGATGCCCGCATGAAGCGCGACCTCGTCCGCCTCACCGCTGCCGAGCACGTACGAGATCGGCCGCGCGCACGCGGCGTCGCGCGCGCGCTCGAGCGCCGCGAGGTCCTCGACGTCGAGCCCGCGCGCGAGCTCGGCGGGGTCGTTCGCGCGCCGCGACATGCGCGCATCATCGCATCGCGGCGAGGCCGCGGGTACGATCCCGTGCGTGTCGGATCTCGAACGTGCGCTCCTCGACGCGGCGGACGCCGCGGGCGCGCGCGGGGCCCAGCTGGAGGCCTCGGTGCGCGGCGGCGCGGGCGTCGCGATCTCCGGCGCGCGCATGATGATCGAACGCGCGAGCCCCGCGATCGTCGAGGCGATCTGGCGCACGATCGCGCTCGCACCGGCGCCCGACGTCGACGCGCTGATCCGCGCGGCGCGCGACGCGCGCGTCCCGCTGATCGCGGGCTGGGACGTCGCCCACGAGCACGCGATCGCGAAGCTGTACGTGAACGCGTCCGACGCGGCGCCGCCGGTGCGCGCTGCGATCCCCGCATCGCTCGGATGGCCCGCGCTCGACGCGCTGCCCGCGCCGCCGCACCTCGTCGCGATCAACGCGAGCGCGCGGGGCGTCGAGCGCAAGGCATACGTGCAGTCCGCGCACGCATCGAGCGACCACGCGCGCGCACGCTGGCTCGACGCGCTCGCGTCGTCGCACGGCGCGCACGGCGGCGTCGTGCGCAGCTGGGATCTCGCCGAGGGCACCGCGCACGAGCGCGCGTACTTCGTTGCGGTGCGCGGCGGATCGCGGGATCGCGCGGACGCGCTGCTCGCCGCGCTGCCGGGGTTCGACGACGCACGGAGCGCGCGCGCGCTCCCGTTCGAGCGCGGGCAGTGTCGATCGATCGGCGTCGATCTGCGCGGCGACGAGCTCCGCTGGACCGCGTACTTCAAGCCGGCGGGCGCGGGCACGCCGCTGTGGAGCGTCGAGCCGTTCGCGCGGTTCCGCGCGGGCGACGTGCACGTCGCGATGTTCGTCGCGCCCCACGATCACGAAGAGCGCGCGTACGCGCGCACCGCGCGCCACGCGATCTCGTTCCGCGGCGAGCGCGATGCGCCGCGCGAGCTCGTGCGCCCGCTGCTCGAGTGGGCGGTCGCGGTGATGCGCGACGAGGAGGACCCGCAGCGCGCCCTCGCGTCGCCGCCGCCGCCCTGGATCAGATGTTGAGAGGCGGTGCATGCGCGAATACGACGAGCACATCCCGGTGTACGCGCCGAGCGTGACCGACGAGGACGCCGAAGCCGTGGCGATGGCGGTGCGCGCGGGCACGCTCTCGGGCGTGACGCGACCCGTGCGGGAGTTCGAGCGTGGCTTCGCCGCGTACTGCGGCGCCCCCGCTGCGGTGGCCGTGAGCAGCGGCACCGCAGCGCTCGAGCTCGCGCTGATCGCGCTGCGGATCGGGCCCGGCGACGAGGTGATCTGTCCGTCGCTGACCATCATCTCGTGCGTGCGCGCGATCCTCGCAGTGGGTGCGACACCGGTGCTCGTCGACGTCGACCCGACCACCTGGTGCATCGACATCGGCGCGGCGCTCGCGCGCGTGGGACCTCGCACCAGAGCGCTGCTCGCGGTGCACCTCTTCGGGCACCCGGTCGATCTCGATCCGCTACGCGACGCGCGCAGCGCGGGCGTGGTGGTGGTCGAAGACGCCGCCCAGGCGATCGGCGCGGAGGTGCAGGTGGCGGGCGCGTGGCGTCGCTGCGGTGGCGCGGACGAGCTCGCGGCATTCAGCTTCTACGCGAACAAGACGATCACCACGGGCGAAGGCGGCATGCTGCTCGGCCGCGACGCGCCCACGATCGAGCGCGCGCGCGACGCCGCGAGCCTGTTCTTCGGACGCGACGATCGATTTCGCCACGACGAGATCGGTCACAACTACCGGATGAGCGGCGTGAACGCAGCGCTGGGCCTGTCGCAGCTCGCGCGCGTCGCGGAGACGATCGCACGCAAGCGTGCCGTCGACGACGCGTACCGCGCGCGGCTCGCCGACGTCCCGCAGGTGCGCTTCGCGGTCGCGCACCCTCGAGCGCGACCGGTGCCGTGGATGACCGCGGTGGTCGTCGATGGCGTCGCGAGCGACGAGCTGCGTGGCGTGCTCGCGCGATCGAACATCGAGACGCGCGGGTTCTTCGTGGGCATGCACGAACAGCCGGCGCTCCGCGATCGCGGCGTCGTGATCGATGCGCAATTTCCGATCACCGAGCACGCCACGCGACACGGGCTCCTCCTTCCCTCTTCGCCGCAGCTCCGCGAGCAGGAGATCGATCGAGTGTGCGACGCGCTGCGCGCGGCGCTGCGGCGCTCCAACGTCTTCCGCGCGGGCTACGCCGAGCTCTACGACGCGATCTACGCGGACAAGCGGTACGACGAGGAGGTCGCCGCGTTCCATCGCGTCGTCCAACGCTTCGACGAGACGCCGGTGCGGCGCGTGCTCGATCTCGGATGCGGCACGGGGCGCCATGCGCGCGCGCTCGCGAGCTCGGGCGTCGTCGTGACGGGCGTCGATCGTTCTGCGTCGATGCTCGCGATCGCAGCAGCGCGCAACGCCGGCGTCCTCGGCGTGGATTTCGTGCACGCAGACATCGAGACGTTCGCGATCGACGCCGCTCCCTTCGACGCGGCGCTCATGATGTTCGCGGTGCTCGGCTATCTTGCCGACGACGACGCGCTCGCTCGCGCGCTCACGAACGTACGACGACATCTCCGCGCAGGCGCGCTTCTGGTTGCCGACGTGTGGCACGCGCCCGCCGTGATCGCCGATCCACCCGTCGAACGCGCGCTCGTGCTCGAGACGCCCGCCGGACGGCGCACGCGGCGCGCGCGGCCCACCCAGGACGCCGCTCGACGCACCGTCACCGTGCACTACGCGCTCGAGGACGATCGCGGCCGCGAGCTCGCGCGCGAGGATCACGTGGTGCGCTATTTCGACGAGCCCGAGCTCCGCATCGCGCTCTCGCGCGGGGGCTTCGAGCTCGTGCACGTCGGCGCTTGGCCGGCGATCGAGTCGCCGCCTTCGTCCGCATCGTACGTCGCGTGCATCGTCGCGCGGGCGGTGTGACGTCATGACCGCCGATCGACCGAGCCTCTCGCTGATCCTTCCGACGCTCGACGAGGCGGAGAACGTCTCATACCTCGTCCCGGAGCTCCTCGACGTGCTCGCTCCGTCCGACGAGATCCTCGTCGTCGACGATGGATCGACCGATGGAACGCGCGAGCGCGTGCTCGCGATCGCCGAGAACGATCCGCGCGTGCGATGGATCGCGCGCCGGGGCGCGCGATCGCTCACGGCATCGCTGCTCGACGGCATCGGGAGCGCGCGCGGCACGCTCGTCGGCTGGATGGACGCCGACGGCACGATGTCACCCGACGATCTATGTCGCTTGATCGACGCGGTCACGTCGGGCGCGGACCTCGCGATCGGCTCGCGGTTCACGCGCGGGGGCCGCATCAAGGGACAGGTCGGCGATCGCGCCCGAGATCGCTGGCGCGCACTGCACCGCGTGCGCGAGAGCCGAGACGCGGCGCTCCCGGTGCTCTTGAGCTGGGCGCTCAACGTCCTGCTGCTCCCCGCGATCCTGGGCGACGGCGCGCACGACTACACGAGCGGATTCGTCGTCGGGGATCGCGCCTTGATCGCGAGCCTGGATCTGCGGGGACGTCACGGCGAGTATTTCGTGCATCTGTGGACGCAAGCGAAGCGCCGCGGCGCGCGCATCGTCGAGGTCCCGTACGCCGCGGGCACGCGCGACGCCGGTCAGTCGAAGACCATCACACGATGGGCGGACTATCTCGTGCGCGGCCGCGACTACCTGGGCGCGGCGGTGAGCGCGCGCTTCGATCGCCAGAGACCCCCGTCGCCGGATCGGCCGGGACGCCTCGGCGGCGAGTGATCGTTCAGTCCCTGCGGGAGACGAACGTCCCGAGGACGCGGTCCTGCCACGGCCAACGATGCCCGTTGTCCGCAAACCACCGCACCGTGCGCTCGAGCCCCTCCCGCAACGGCACCCGCGGCGCCCAGCCGTGCGCGCGCAGCAGCGACGCGTCCGCCTGGAGGTGCGCGATCTCCTGGCGTCGCAGCCGCGCCGGGTCGACGCGCAGCTCGAGCGGGCGGTCCATGAGCACGGCGAGCATCTCCGCGATCTCGCGCACGCTGTGCGAGCTGTTCGAGCCGATGTTCACGGCTCGGCCGGGCCCGAGCTCGGACCGCATCAGCGCGAGCAGACCGCGCGCGGTGTCCTCGACGTACGTGTAGTCGCGCCGAGCGTCGAGGTCCCCGAGCACGAGCGGCCCGCCTGCGTGGAGCTGCGCGATGATCTCCGGGATCACGTAGGGCTCGGTCTCGCGCGGGCCGTACGCATTGAACAGCCGTGCGATCGACACCGGCACGCCGTGCTCGGCGTGCATCGTCGCGCAGAGGCGGTCCGCGGCGAGCTTCGTGACCGCGTACGTGTTCGCCGCGCCGAGCGGGTGGTCCTCGCGAACGGGACCGTGCTCGGGGTGGCCGTAGACCTCGGCCGACGACGCGTGCACCACGCGTACGACGTCGAACTGCCGGCAGGCCATCAGCAGGTTGAGGTGGCCCTCGACATTCGTGCGCAGGAATCGCTTGGGCGCGTCGTACACCGCCGGCACGAACGTCTCGCCCACGAGGTTGAAGACGTGCGTCGGGCGCACGCGTCGGAAGACCTCGAGCACGCACCACTCGTCGAGCAGGTCGCCCACCACGATCTCGATTCGGCGCTCGACCTCGGCCAGGTTCGCTCGGCCTCCGGTCTGGAAGTTGTCGAGCACCACCACGCGCGCGTCGTCCGCGACGAGCTCGCGGACGAGCTGAGACCCCACGAACCCGGCGCCGCCGGCCACCAGTACTGTCCCGTGTCGCATTCGTGTCGCTCGCGAGTGTAGCCTCTCGCGCAGGGACACGGACGCCACGGACCGTGCGATACGGAGACTTCGGCACGATCGCGTTCGGCCAGGCGATGGCGCACCTCGCGGCTGCCGTCGTCGCGTGGGCACTCGCCGCGGTGGTCGTATGGCGGACGTCTCCGCGAAGACCGCACGCGCTGCGCGACGCGGCGCTGCTCGCCATCGGCTGTGCGCTCGTCGCGCTCGCGGTCGGGCCGACGCTCTGGATGACCGCGGACTCGACCGTGGACTTCGCGCTCGGTCAGGCATGCGCCGAGCGCGGCGAGTGCCCCACGCGCGGCGTGCTCGCGTCGCACGGGTCGTACGAGGGCGGGGTGCTCTGGGATTGGGCGCTCGCAGCGCTGTGGCGCGTGTCGAGCTCTCCGGAGTGGATGCGCGCGGCGTTCGTGGTCGTGCAGGCCGCCGGCGCCGCACTCGTCACGGCGTGTGCGCACGATCGCGCTGCAGGCGCGCTCGCGGGGCTCGCGACGTTCGTCGTGTCGTACGCCGCAGCGCCGGGGTTCATCGCGTTCCATCCGACGCTCGCGCCCGTGGCGCTGACGCCGTTCGTATGGCTCGTGTGCGGGAGCACCGAGCGTCGCTCGCCGCTCGTGCTCGCGCTCGCCGGCGCGGCGTACGGCGTCGCCCTCGGCGTGTACATCGCCGCACTGTTCGCGTTCGTGGTGTGGCTGCCGTTCCTCCTGCGGCATCGAGCGCGCGACGTCCTCTTCGTGGCCGCGGGCTTCGTGGCCGAGCAGCTGATCGCGACGCCGCACGCTGCCGCGTACAACGCGCACCAGGTCGGGCTCGACGCCATCGCGATCGCTGCGGTCGCGGTGGTCGCGATGGGACTCGCGCGACGGCACGTGCTCGCGTGGGCCGACGCGCGCCCCTTCGCATGCAGCGCCGCAGGGATGAGCGCCGCCACGATCCTCGCAGCGATCGTCACTCGCCATCCAATCTTTCCGTTCTACTTCGCGTTGCTCGCGCCGCTGATCGGCGGGTGCGTCGACGAGATGTCGCGCGTGTCACGCCGGCCTCGCCGTGAGGGCGCTCTGCTCGGCGCCATCGTCATCGTGCTCGTCGCAGGGTCGTCGGGGTTCTACGCCGTCGCCGCCGATCGCTTCCACGAAGGCGTGTTCGCCTATCGCGACCTCCGCGATCTCGCAGCCCACACACGCGCCGGCTACGGCGCCGCGATCACCGCGCCGAGCCACCTGCTCGTGTGGTCGCTCGGGCTCTGGGATCGAGACGACGCCCTCGTCGACGAGCGCACCGGGCTCACCGTCGTCACGCGCGACGACGCGGCCACCGCGCTCTGCGACGACATCCACTGGAGCGCGTCGGGCGCCCTCGGCGCGTGCGAGCACGAGACGTGGGTTCGAACCCGCGGAGTCCGCTTGTGCGACGTGAACGCCGAGACCGAGCGCTGCCGCGTGATCACGTCGCCGCGGGACCTCGAGATGCCCCTCGACCGGAGCCCGATCGAGTTCCCGCGCACGCCCTCGAGGGGCGTCTTGCTCGAGGCGCACATCGAGGTCTGCCCGGATCCACGCCACGGTTCGCGCACGCTGCGGCCGCTGCTGTACGTCGGACTGCCGGTGCGCCGCACGATGCGCATCGTCGAGGCGCCGCCGTCCGCGACCGTCGGCGCGGATCGAACGTCCGTCACGATCGATCCATCGGTCACGGGGTGCGCGTCGCTCGTCGCGCGCTGGGACGCGCGTGCCGATCGTCTCGTGCCGTGGCGTGACGAGCACATCGAGAACGACCTCTTCGATCAGATCGTGCTGACCGTGGAAGAGCGCCGCGCGCGGTGATCGGAGGAGCGGGTCTCTCTTGACCCTCACGACATGAAAATCCTACGGTTCTCGTCGTGCGGACCTCGCTGAACGCGCCGGCTTCTTCCGAGCGGAGGGTCGCGCTCGTCGCGGTGGACTCGCCGTGGCGCGACCCGAACGGGACGTTCTATTCGTTCTCGTATGCCATCGAGAAGCTCCGCGCTTCGCTGCGCTCGGACCCCGAGCTCCACGACGTCGAGGTGTTGCTGCTCGACCTGTGCACGGACGATCCCGACGCCTTCTTCGAAGCGCTGCGCGAGTTCCGTCCGACGCTGGTCGGACTCTCGACTTACATCTGGTCGCTCGACGTGTTCACCGGTCTCGTCGAGCGGCTGCGCCGTCACGATCCCCGTGTCGTGATCGTCGCGGGAGGGCCCGCCGCGCGCCGCTCGGTGCTCGATCTCGGTGTGTATCAGCCGCTCCGCGATCGCCTCGACGCGATCGTCCCGGGCGAAGGCGAGCAGACGATCCGCGACCTCGTGCGTGCGCATCGCGAGCCCGACTGGCGAGAGCGCGTCGGAGGCCTCGAGATCCCGGCGCGCGGCCTCTGGCGTCGCACTCGCAACGTGGAGCGCCCCGAGATCGACGCCTACGCGTCCCCCTACCAGCTCGGTCAGGCACCGCTCGGGAAGACGGGCTACATCGAGACGTTCCGCGGATGTCCGATCCATTGCGCGTTCTGCCAGTGGGGAGAGCAGAAGGCCGATCGCGTCCACTCGAGCGACTACCTCGCGCGACACCTCGAAGGGCTGCGCGCCGCCGACGTGCCGAACGTCTTCTTCGTCGACGCCGCGTTCAACCTCAGCCCGCGCGCATTCCGAAATCTCGCGGCGGCCGAGCGACAGGTCCGCGCGCTGCGCGACAAGATCGTGCACGGGCACATCTACCCGACCCACCTGGAGGAGCATCACCTCGAGCTCTTCGACACGTTCGCGCAGGTGCAGGCGAGCGTGGGAATCCAGAGCTTCGACGAGGAGGTGCTCGCGCGGATGCAGCGGCCCTTCGACGTCGATCGCTTCGAGCGCGTGCTGAAGCGCATGCGCGGCCGTCTCGACGTCGACATCGAGCTGATCTTCGGGCTGCCGGGCGATGGCCCGGAGTCGTTCTGGCGAACCCTGGAGCGCTCGATCGAGCTCGGCGACACCGTGAAGATCTTCCGGTGCTTCGCGCTCCCGGACGCGTTGCTCGAGCGCGCCGACACGCTGCAGATCCAATTCGACCCGCGCTCGTTCCGGATCACGTCGTGTGAAGGCTGGGACGCCGAGCAGATGCAGCGCGAGTGGGAGCGCGTCGTCGCGCGTGCATCGCAGTTCGCGCGGCCGATCTTGAACGACGACTGGGTCGGCTTCGTCGTCGATGGGTCGCGGACGCTGCGCGGGATCCCGGCCGAGCGCACGCCCGAGGTCACGATCTCGCGCGCGCCGGTGATCGACGTCGGCACGCGACGCGCGCTCGGCGCGCGGATCGGCGCCGCCGCGTCGGGATGGAACCTCGTCGGTGTGATGGAAGAGCGCGGCGGGCTGGCGCTCGAGCTCACCACGCCCGCCGGTGCGATCACGTTACACGCCGAGCCCTTGGTCGAAGGCCGGCGCTACTTCGCGGCGCGCGATCGCATCGCGTACTCGCATCGCGGCGCGGTCGATCGCACGCTCGCTCGCGAGCTGTTGTCGGTGATCGATGGCGTGCACGCCGACGTCGCGCCTCTCGTGGCGCGGGACGCCCTCGAATGAACGGCGATCTCGAGCCGCTCTCCGCGCAGCTCGTCCGCGACGGCGTCGCGATCCTTCCCGCGCTCTACCCGCCGGCCACGGTCGCGCGCTTGCGGCAGACCATCGCGGCCGTGCACGCGGAGCTCGGCGCGCCTGCGCTCTACTCGCGCGTGCCGCAGTGGCCGCGCTCGACCGTCGAGATCTCGGGGACCGGGCTCGTCCTGCACCAGCTGCTCGGCCACGCACCCGCGCTCCGACGCGGCCTGCTCGACCCGCGAGCGGTCGCGGTGCTCCGGGGCGCGCTCGGCGACGACATGCGCCTCGAGCTCGTCGCGGCACTGCTCTGCGATCACACGCGGCCCTTCTTCGAGTGGCACAACCACGTCGGCGGCATCGACGACGAGCGCTTCAGGCGGCTCGGTCTCCGCCCCGCGATCGAGCGTCCCGAGCGCGTCGCGATGCTCGTGTACCTCGACGAGATGTGCGTCGAGAACGGGCAGCTCCTGATCCATCCGCGCCGCGTGAGCGGGGCGTCGGGACCGCCGCACGATCGCGCGGCGCGCGCATGGGAGGGACAGCTCGCGGTCGACGCTCCCGCGGGCACCGTCGTGCTGATGGATCAGTGCTGCTGGCACGCCGTGCTCCCCTGCGCGCCTCGCGCGACACCTCGCATGTTCGTCGGGCTGTGGTTCGCGGCGGCGGACGCGCCGCGCGCGCACACGACGGACACGTCGCTCCGTCGTCTCCACGACGCGGACGAAGTCCTGGCCAGTGTGCTTCCGCGCGGAGGCGATCGCGATGCGTGAGCACGACGTCGCGCACCGCATCGCGACCCAAGGGCATGCCGTGATCGAAGGGGCCGTCCCCGAGCATCTCGTCGAGACGTTGGCTGACAAGATGCGTGAGCAATGGCGCGCGCACGGTGCGCCCAAGCTCTTCTCGCAGCGCGACGTGAGCATCGGCGAGCGCGTCCACGTGAGCCCGGTGGGAATGGCGATGTACGGGATCCTCGAGCCCATCCCCGAGGCCGCGCACATCGCGCTGCTGCCGGAGGTCCGCGGCGTCGTCGAGACGCTGCTCGGGCCGCGCGCGCGCCTCGAGCTCGCAGCCGGGATCGTCTCCGATCACACGCGACCGTTCTTCTTCTGGCACCACCACGTCGGCGGCATCGACGGCGAGGACGTGCGCGGCACGTACCCACCGATCGACAGGATCGAGCGGATCGTGTGCACGACGTATCTCTGCCCGCTCGACGATGCGCACGGGACGATGCTCGTGTGGCCTCGCCGCGTGGGAGAGCCCACCGCGCCACCGCGCCCGCCGGGCAGCGAGCCCTGGCCCGGCTGCGTCGAGCTGCGCGCGCCTGCAGGCAGCATCGTCTTCTTCGATCAGCCGACGTGGCACGCCGTCACTCCGATGAAGCGCGAAGGACTGCGCGCCTTCATCGCGTTCTTCGTCACGCGCGCCGATGCGCCCGCGTCCCGCCGTCGCGACCCGACGATCCCCGCCGCCCTCGCTGGGTCCGCCGAGCTTGCCCGCGCGTACAGCGCCGGCGTGCCGGAGCGCCGATGAGGGTCCTCTTCCTCTTCTTCACCGATCCGCCGCGACCCTTCAGCCCTTCGGTCGCCGCCCTCGCGGCCGTCGTGCGCGCATCCGGTCACGAGGCGAGCGCGCTCGAGGTCTCGCTGCGGAGCAAGATCGACGAGGTCGCGGCGCGCATCGAGTCGCTCTCGCCCGACGTGCTCGCCGTCTCCGCGATGAGCCGCGACTGGCCCGGCGCACAGACCCTGCTCTCCCGCGTGGTACCGCGGATCGCAGCGTACGTGGTGGTCGGCGGATACCACGCGAGCATGGCGCCCCACGACGTCGCGCGCTGCGCGTCCGTCGACGCGATCGCGATCGGCGAAGGCGAGCGCCCGCTGCGCGCGCTGCTCGATCAGCTCCCGTCGGGCAGACCCACGCGCTCGATCCCCGGCTTGTGGGTGCGAGGGCCCGACGGCTTCACGGGCCCGCCGCCGAGCGCGGATCCCGAGCCCGACATCGCGGCGCTGCTCCCGTGGGACTACGACGTGTTCGGCGATCTGCGGGCGAGCCTCGCGCGCGGGATCAACACGTTCGGTCCCCACGTCGATCGCTTTCTGCCGACGCGCGCGAGCCGTGGGTGTCCGTTCACGTGCTCGTACTGCTCGGCGCCGCGCTGGGGGAAGCTCCACGCGTTCGAGACACGGCGAAACGTGATCCCGGTCGCGCAGCTCTGCGACGAGCTCTCGCGACTGCGCGACCGCTACGCCCCCGACGGCTTCGAATTCTGGGACGAGCACTTCCCGATCGATCTCGAGTGGCTCGACGCGCTCGCGAAGGAGTACCCGCGGCGCGTCGCGCTGCCCTTCAAGGTCGAGATGCACCCGAGCGCGGCCAGCCGCAGGCGGCTCGAGCTGCTGAAGGAAGCCGGATGCGTGCTCTTCCACTGCGGCGTCGAGGCCGGCGACGAGGAGCTCCGCCGCGAGGTGCTGCATCGGCGGACCCGTGACGTCGTGCTCCAGCGCGTGTTCGACGACGCGCGCGCGGTCGGCCTCGGCACCAGCGCGTCGCTGATGACGGTGCTCCCGGGCGAGACGCGCGCGCAAGCCCACTCCACGGTCGCGCTGCTGCGCAAGCTGCGCCCCGGCTCGTTCATGTGGTCGACCTACCACGCGCTGCCCGGCACCGTGCTCGGCGAGGCTTCGACGGACCGCTGGCCCGACCCGGCGCGAGAGCGCTTCGACGACTGGGACCTTCCCGCGCCGCGTGTTCCCTCGGCGATGAACGAGCGCGAGCGGAACGACACCTTTCGAGAGCTCGCCGAGCTCCAGTCGGATCTCGTGCGCGCAGCGTCGCGCGAGGCGGACGCGCCGACGCGCGCGCGACCCGTCGAGATCCCTCACGCGCCGCGCAGAGCGAGCACGGCGCTCGCAGCGCTGCTCGGGCTCGCGCCACCCGGCGCGACCACGCAGGGGATGCGCCTCGAGACCGTGCGCGAGGAGCGTGGCACGCTCGTCCTCGAGCTGGACGACGCCGCAGCACGGCTCCCGCGGCAACGCATCGTCCTCGGACCTCGTGACGGCTCGCCGTACTATCGCGCGTCGCAGCACGTCGCGATCTCGTACCGCGGACGCGAAGCGCCGCCACACCTGCTCCGCGCGATCGACGAGATCGCCGTGCGGCTCGGGACCACGACGCTCGACGACCTGCGCCGCGCGCTATGATCCGAACGCGCGCCGACGCGCATCGCGCTGCGCGCGACGTCGTGGAGCGGCTCGTGATAGCCTCGACGCGGTCTCCCGAACTGACGTGCCCAACCTCGTCGAGCCTCACACGCTGCTCCGTTCGTTCGAGCTCGTGCCCGCGACCGAGCACGATCGTCATTTCGACTACTGCCTCGAGCCCTACCGCCCGCGTCGTCCGTGGCCCGGCAAGATCCGCGGTGAGAACCTGCTCTGGCACTCTCTCGCGGTCGGCGGCGCCACGGCGGCCCTGCGCGCGCCGCTCGAGGCGGTCCAGCGCCACGTCGGCCAGGACCTCACCGTCTGGGGCGTGAAGTGGGACGGCACGCAGCTCTGGTGGGAGCTCTACTTCTACGATCCGCAGAAGGAGTCGCCCGAGGCGACCATCACGAGCATCGCCGCGGCGCTCTCGCCGTGGATGCGCATCGTCCCGCAGGTCCGCGAGACCGTGCCGTACATGATGGTCAGCTTCGACGTCTCTCCGCAGACGATCGCCGACGGAGAAGTGCGCGAGCTGAACCTGTATCTCACCGGCGAAAGGGCCCACGCGGGCCGCTCGTACAAGCTGCGCGACGGCACAGCCGAGCTCGAGAACACCTACCGCTTCATGGAACCGAAGCGTGAAGTCGATGACGTGCTCTCGCTGCTCACGAGCAGCCTCTTCGTCGATTACTCCGACCCGCGCGTGCTCTCGCGCGTCCTCCTCCCCGAGCTCTTCGCCTGCAAGAAGGTATGCATCGCAAAGAAGCGTCGCTGTGACGCGATCTACTACAGCGGGATCACCGTCGAGCAGCTGATCTGGTTCCTCGACAGGTTCGCGTACCCTGCAGCGATCCGTGGTTTCGTGCGGCAGCAGCGCGAGCGGCTCGAGCACCTCTATTTCGACGTCGGTATCGACTATCGACGAGCGCCCGACGGCACGCTCGAATATCCGAAGTCGAGCTACTACGGGACGCTCTGATGCAGAGCTACAAGGGACGGTTCGATCCGACGCGCTTCGAGGATCTGACGGTCACGGTCGACTTCCACTGTCAGAGCGCCTGTCGGTTCTGCATCGTCCAGGAAGGGATGAACTTCTACAAAGGAGTCCCTTTCGACGTGTACGAACGCGCCGTGGAGGACAACCGGCGTACCCGGCGATACCGGCGCATCACGTTCACCGGCGGAGAGGTGACGCTCGAGCGCAAGCTCTTCGATTACGTCACCGTCGCGTCTGCGTCGCAGAGCTTCGAGCACATCCGCGTGCAGACGAACGGGCGCCGCCTCGCCGACCGGAGCTATGCGAAGGCCCTGATCGGCGCGGGCGTCGACGAGCTCTTCGTCTCGCTGCACGGCCACGACGCCGCGACGCAGGACTTCATCTCGCAGCGCCCGGGTAGCTTCGACGAGGCGATGCGCGGGATCTCGAACGTGGTCGAGCTCGGCGCGACGCTGATCACGAACACGGTGCTCACCACGCTCAACCAGGCGCACCTCGCCGACATCGTCGAGACCGTTCGCCCTTTCCGCCCGGCGCGCATGGAGTGGTGGAACTACCTGCCGATGGAGGACTACGCGGACGAGCGTGATCTGATCGCGCCGATGTCCACGCTCGCGCCGCGGCTGCGCGACGCGCTCGCGAGCTGCCGCAGACACGGCATCGACGCAGCCGTGAAGTACGTCCCGCGATGCCTCCTCGGCGAGCACGAGCGCACGCAGGACAACACGCAGGCCGACGTCGTGATCGTCGAGGAGTTCTACGACAAGTATCCGAAATTCGCGTGCCTCTACGAGGCGAAGTGCGAGCACGGCGAGTCGTGCCTCGGCCTGCACCACGCGTACATCACGAAGCACGGCTGGGAGCGCGATGCGCTCACGCCTCACCCGCGCACGACACCGTGGGAAGAGCCCGAGTACGGCCCGTGGGTCGGCTCCGAGCAGTCCGCCGGCGGTCACGCGCCGGCGATCGACCAGCCGCGATGGGCTGCGCTCGTCGCGGGCGTCGACGGCGAGACCGGCGCGGCGCTCACGGAGATCGTCGTCCAGCGGCGCGCTTGCGTGTACCGGTTCGCGCACGGTGCATCGTCGGTCGACATCGTGCTCACCGCGCGCGACGGTGATGCTCCCGCGCTCGCGCGCAGCAAGTCGTTCAACCTGCACTACCGCAACGCACGCGGTGACGATCACGCGACCCTCACGAAGATCGTGCACGCCGCGGCGCGGGCGATCGTCGCGCGCGATCCGGGGAACATGATGCTCGACCTTCGCAAAGGCATGGTCGGCCCCGGCTCGGTGCGAGGACGAGGCAGCAGGCGTGAGGGATGAGCGTCGCGTCGACGCAGGTCGCCGAGGCCATTCGTGAGCGAGGGTATGCGCTGATCCCGGGGTTGCTCTCGGCCGCCGAGATCGCGTGCGCGCGGAGCTCGCTCGAACGGCTCGTCCACGCGGTGGCGCCCGAGCAGCTCTACGCGCCGTCGTCGGTCACCGTCGCGCGGCCCGAGATCGCCGCGTCGTTCGTGCTCACACCGACAGGGCTCACGATCACCGGGCTCCAGCACGTCGCGCCCGAGATCGCGCCCCTGCTGCTCCGTGATCGCCTGCTCTCGCCGCTGCGCGCGCTGCTCGGGGACGACCTGCGTCTCGAGGCGCTCGGCGCGGCGGTGAGCGATCGGATGCGGCCCTTCTTCGGTTGGCACACGCACATCGACGGCGAAGAGGAGTGGACGCGCATGCGTGCGAAGCGCTGGCCTGCGAAGCCGACGGTCGAGCGCGTCATCGTCGTCGTCTACCTCGACGATCTCGACGACGACGGCGGGCCGCTGCTGGTGCTCCCTCGTCGCGTCGGCGACCCCACCACGCCGTCGCACGACACGCTCGCGCGGGACTGGCCGGGTCAGGTGGTGCTCCGGCCCACTGCCGGCACCGCCGTACTGCTAGAGCAGTGCACGTGGCACGCAGCACACTCGCTGCGCCGTGCGGGCCATCGGATGTTCGTCGGCGGTTACTTCGCGACCCGCGAGTCACCGACCCCCGCCTTCGCTGACGCCACCCTCGACGCATTGCTGCGCGGCTCGCTGTAGTCGGCGCATCTCGCTTTCGGGTAACGTCTCCGGCCGGAGGTTTCATGGGCGCGCTCGCAGGGATGCCTTCGGATCAGGTCGACGCCGACGTGTCGGCGCACGCAGTGACGGTGACGATCGACGAGTCCCTCTACCCGCTCGACGCGGTGTACGGCGCGGCCTACACGTTCCTCGATCGCTGCTACGTGCTGCTCGATCGCACCGCGTCGCGGGTGCGCATCACGCTCACGCCGAAGAACGCGGCCGCGAGCGAGAGCGAGCTGCGCAGCTGGGTCGGCGAGCTCCAGAACGAGCTGCTCAGCTGCGCGTGGCGCTCGCAGATCGTGCGCGACAACCGCGCGGTGATCGAGGCCGTCACGCTGCAGGCCGTGACCGGCGCGATGGGCCCGCCGACGCTCGACGATCTCAAGGACTTCGACTTCTCCGAGGAGCCCTTCGAGGACCCGCTCGGCATCGGGCTCTCGTGGGAGGAGAAGTACAAGAAGAAGAAGGACGAGCCCGCCGCGCCCGCGCTCGGTTCTCCGGAGGCTGCAGCGAAGCCCGGCGACGAGGGGAGCGCGACGTGAGCGAGCTGCGCCTCCATCGCGAGCTCTATCTCGCGAGCGCGATCGATCAGGCGGTCGGGCTCTACGCCACGCACGCGGAGATCACGCGCGGCGACGAAGGCGATCACGTCGTGCTGCGCATCGCGAGCGCGCGCCCCGGTCGCGCCCAGCGCGTCGCGCGCGAGCTCGGCAATTACGCGCTCGGTCTGACCATCCAAGCTCGAAAGACGGGAGCCGCGCAGTGACGGATACCCTCGACTCGCAGCTCCCGCCCGGCGCGTTCCCGCTGCGCGGCCTGCGCCCCTCGGCCACGTTCCCCGCGTTCTTCCGCTATCGCGCGCTCCCGAAGCAGCGCGTGCTGCTGACGAACCTCGAGGGCAATTTCCTCGTGCTCGCGGACGCCGAATTCCGCGCGTTCGTCGAAGGCAACGTCGCGCCCGAGAGCGAGCTCCACGCGCGCCTGCGCGAAGGCAATTTCCTCCGCGCGCACTACGACACCAAGCGCGCTGCGGACGCGCTGCGACGTCGCAAGTCGTTCGTCGGCTACGGGCCGAACCTCCA
The DNA here is from genome assembly GCF_000737325.1 of Sandaracinus amylolyticus. Lineage (NCBI taxonomy): Bacteria > Pseudomonadati > Myxococcota > Polyangiales > Sandaracinaceae > Sandaracinus > Sandaracinus amylolyticus. The sequence goes on along the minus strand of NZ_CP011125.1, from coordinate 420,887 downwards.
CATGCTGGTGGTCACGCTCCGCTGCAACGAGACGTGCGTCTACTGCCACGCGTCGCGCGCCGCGATGGACGCGGTGCACACCGACATGACGCCGGAGATCGCCGAGAAGTGCGTCGACATCGCGCTCTCGTCGACGAGCCCCGGCATCACGATCGAATTCCAGGGCGGCGAGCCGCTCGTGAATTTCGCGGTCGTGAAGCACGTCATCGAGTACGCGCGGAAGAAGAACGAGCGCCTCGCGGCGAGTGGCGAGGCCAAGACGCTCGAGTTCACGATGGTCAGCAATCTCTCGCTGATGGACGAGGAGAAGCTGGCCTTCCTGCTCGAGAACCGCGTCCAGATCTGCACCAGCATCGACGGCCCGCAGGGCCTGCACGACAAGCAGCGCAAGCTGCCTGCGCTCAAGCTCGCCGACGGGACCAAGACCGGCGGCTCGTCGTGGGAAGCGTCGGTGAAGTGGATCCGACGCATCAACGAGGAGTACGCGAAGCTCGGCCTCGACACGACGCTCTACCGCGTCGAGGCGCTGCTCACGACGACGCGCGAGACGCTGCCGCTCTGGAAGGAAGTGGTCGATCAGTACGTCGACCTCGGCTGCCGCGCGCTCTTCCTGCGCCCGCTCGATCCCTTCGGCTTCGCCGAGAAGACGGGCCCGCGCCTCGAGTACCCGCGCGCCGAGTACCTCGACTACTACCGCAAGTGCGTCGACTACATGGTCGAGCTGAACCTGAAGGGCGTTCAGGTGCTCGAGCGCTACGCGGCGATCTTCCTGACGAAGATCCTGAGCGGCGAGGACCCGAACTTCCTCGACATCCGCAGCCCGTCGGGCGCGGGCATCGGTGCGCTCGCCTACAATTACGACGGCTCGATCTTCACGTGCGACGAGGGTCGCATGCTCCACGAGACCGGCGACGACACGTTCCTGCTCGGCCACGTGAACGACGCGACGTACCGCGGCCTCGTCGGGCACGAGACGGTGCGCGCGGTGGTGCTCGCGGGGAACCTCGACGCGCGCCCCGATTGCGTGAACTGCGCGTATCAGCCGTACTGCGGCGTCGCCCCGAGCCACAGCCACAAGACCCAGGGGACGATCTTCGGGCGGATGCGCGAGAGCAGCGTCTGCGCGGTCCACAAGGGAATCCAGGACTATCTGTTCGAGAAGATCGCCGATGCCGACCCCGGCACGATGGAGGTCTTCCGCCGCTGGACGACGAACCGACCGCGAGCCCATTTCATCCAGGGGACGTCTAGTAGTACACTCGGCGCGGACGCTTCACGGACGCCGTGAGCGGGTGCTTTCCCTGGGAGCGGTAGGAGGCGGGGCATGGCCGACGACGACGACGTTCTTCCGAGCTTCCGGCGCAATGCGGGTGGTCTGATGGACCCGACCGAGCGCGCCATCGCGGATCGCGCGTTGGAAGAGGCCGACCTCGCCAAACCCAACACGCGCGACGACATCCTGCTGGCGCAGCACTGCTCGCACGGATCACACGGATCGCACGGCTCCCACGGCTCTCACGGCTCTCACGGCTCCCACGGCTCTCACGGCTCCCACGGATCGCACGGCTCGCACGGGAGCTGGTGATGACGAAGGCGGTGCTCAGCTCTCCGTCGAGCAGAGCGGAGGCCGAGCACACCTCGATCGACGAGCGCATCGCGCACAAGGACGAGCGCGTCCACGTGCTCACCGGCGCGGTGTGCAACAACAACTGCGTCTTCTGCATGGAAGAGGATCGTGACGCTCGCTACGTCACGAACAGCCAGACCGACGACGCGCTCGTGCGGTTCATCCTCGAGCAGAAGAAGGGCGCCGAGGAGATCTGCTTCACGTCGGGCGAGCCGACGACGAACCCGCGACTGCCGCACTGGGTGCGGTGGGCGAAGGAAGCGGGGATCCGCCGCGTCAGCGTGATGACCAACGGGCGCTCGCTCTCGTACGAGAAGTACGCGCGCATGCTGATCTCGGCGGGGATGAACCGCTTCTACGTCAGCATCCACGGCCACACGCAGAAGCTGCACGACGGCCTCACGCGCACGCCCGAGAGCTTCGACCAGACGGTCGCGGGCCTCGACGTGATCACGAAGTACAAGCGGTATGGAGTCGAGCTCCACACCAGCACCGTGATCACGAAGCGCAATCTCCCGCACATGGGAGAGATCTATCGATTCCTGCGCGCCCACGGCGTCGATCAGGTCGTGTTCAACGTGATGCAGGCCAACGGCCGCGCGAACACGTACTTCGAGCACATTTTCCCGACGTACACCGAGATCGCGGAGACCGCGCGCGTCTTCCTCGAAGAGCAGACGAAGACCGAGCCGCGGGTGATGGCGTTCCTCGTCGACATCCCGCTCTGCACGACGACGAAGCTGCCGGACTTCAACCGCGGCTACGTCGAGAGCTACGTGCACTACGAGCCGGCGGCGAACGCGGAGAAGCTGGTGCCCGCGGAGGCGCTCCTGGGACGCAGAGAAGCGCTCGCGGATCAGAGCGAGACGCGCGAGCTCGTCGCCATCCGCCGCGCCGATCTCGACGACTCCGAGCGCCAGAAGCGCGCCGAATGCGCGCAGTGCAAGCACGAGAAGTCGTGTGAAGGCGTCTGGGGCAATTACCTGAAGCGCTACGGCTGGGACGAGTTCGTCCCGGTCGCCTGATCGGCAGCTCGGTCGCGTCGCCTTCTATTCGCGCCCCGGCCACGCGCGCGGCGACTCACCGGGCGTCCCATCGCCGATCCTCGGCCAGTCTCCTTCCCACGTGATCGGGTCGAGGAGACCGAACCTGCCGCGCGATCCGTCGTGACCGCCGCCTGCGGTGGCGTTCCACGCGTGGTAGAAGAACCAGTCTTCGTCGCCGACGCGCAGCACCGTGCCGTGCCCCGGGCCCACCCAGCGCGCGTCGTTCGTGAGGATCGGCGCGCCGTGCTTCTCGTACGGACCGGTCACGCTGCGCGAGCGCGCGACGCCGGTGCGATATCGACCGTCGTAGACGTTGCCGCTGTAGAACAGATAGTAGAAATCGCCGCGACGCACCGTCCACGACGCCTCGGCGACGCCGCCTTCCCACGTTCGTGGGTCGTTCCGCAGGACCTCGACTGCCACGCTCCCGGGTGCGAACGAGAGTCCGTCGGCGGCCAATTCGCGCACGAAGATCGGAGTCGGGCGACCGTGCGCATTGCCATCGATCTTGTAGAAGAGGTAGTGACGTCCGTCGTCGTCGCGGAAGTAGTTGCCGTCGATCACTCCGTCGGAGTGCTCGACCAGCGGCGCGCCGGTCACGGTGTACGGACCGAGCGGATCGTCGGCCCACGCCACGCCGATCGAGAGCACGTTCGCGCCGTTCACCGACGTGAAGTACGCGACGTAGCGATCGCCGACACGATGGAGCTCGGGCGCCCAGTTGCGGTGTCCGTTCGCGGCCCACGGCGGTGCGCCGCTCGGGAGCACCGCAGCACCGGTGTCGCTCCAGCGCACGAGATCGCGCGAGCGACGGATGGGAAATCGGCCTCCCGTGCAGACCATGTAATAGGCGCCCTCGTCGGCGAGGACGCCGGGATCCGGGCAGTCGAAGGGCACCACCGGATTCGCGAAGTGCGGCGCCGGCGGCGCGAGCTCCGCCGAGAGCGGCACCGCGAGCGCGTGCGTCTCGTCGATCGGCGACTCGGTGCCTCCGGGAGGCGTCCACAGCACGCGGAGCTGCGCGGCGAGATCGAGCTCGAAGTAGTCGACGCGCAGCATCACCGGCGTGCCCGCGCTCAGCTCCACCGTCGCCTCGTGGCGCTCGACGAAGTGGCCGCGCCAGTCGTCGATCACGAGCGCGTCGTCGATCCAGACGCGCACGCCGTCGTCGTTCTCGGTCGCGATCGTGTACGTGCCGGTCGCGGGCGGCGTGAGGAGCGCAGTCAGCCGCGCGGAGACGAAGTCCGACGGCGCGCCCTCGCCCAGCGGGCCCTCGTCCCACACGAAGTCGATCGCAGGGACGACCTCGAGCTGCGCCGGAGCGTGGTAGTCGTCGAATCGCTCGTGGCGAATCCCGCGCGGCGGACCGGCGTCGGGCGGGCTCGAGTCCGGCGCGTTCGCGTCGAGCGCGGCGTCGCTCACCGTCGAGGCCGACGCATCGCGACCCGCGTCGCTCCGGCGCTCGTCGTCACCCAGCTGCCCGCTGCACCCCACCGACCCGAGCGCCAGCGCGATCGCGCACCACCCGCGAGCTGTCCGAGACATCGGCGGCGAGCATCGCACGCCTCGTGCCGCGCTCGAGGCCGTTTCCGGCCCCGGAACGTGCTGCCTCGAGGCCGCATCTCCGTGCCGATCGCGCGCGGATCGACGGGTGATTTTTTCTCGCGCGCACGCGCGCGCGCGTCAGTCGGAAGGCCTCTCCGACGACTGACGGGCATGACCCACGAGACCCAGAATTCGCCCCAGATCCACGCGCTTCGCGCCGTCGCCCGCCACTGGGTGGAGCGTCGCTTGTGCGGGGACGTCCAGGGCGCGCGGCGCGCCCTCGCCGCGTTCGTCGCGCGCCTCGGGCGTGCGTTCACGGCGCCCGAGCGCGAGGCGTTCTTCGCGTCGGTCGAGCACTGCCTCGGCGAGCACGTCGCGCGCCTCGAGCAGCGCAAGACGCGCATCGACGCGCTCGCTCGCGAGCTCGCCGCCGCGAACCACACGTTCGAGGAGCGCCCGACGATCATCGTCGCGCGACGCTCCGAGCGCTTCAGCATCTCGGCGTGATCGCCAGCGTGGGAGCGAGCCGATTCGGACGCTCTTCAGTCCGGGTCGGCCTTCACCTTCGCGATGATCGCGTCGCGATCGACGAACACCGGGTGCAGCTCGCCGAGGTCGTAGTGATCGCCCAGCTCGAACAAGCCGCCGCAGATCGAGTCGAGCGTGCACGAGCGACAGACCTCGCTCTTCGGGTGGCGGAAGTCGGTCTGTCGCACCGTCCCCTTCTCGTCGAGGAAGTGCACGATGCGCTCTTCGCCCTTGATGATCTTCCGCGTCTCGGTCGAGCAGTGCGCGAACTCGGTCATGTAGCAGAGCGGCACGCGCTCGACGCGGAAGGTGCGCCCGGTCGAGTGCAGGAAGCGCAGCGCGCGCGCGAGCGAGAGCTCGAAGTCCGCGAGGCGATGCGCGGTGTCGCGGTTGGTCTCGGCGCGGCCCATCGAGGGGTCGAGGTTGTTCCACACGAAGTGGCGCAGGAACGGGAAGCGCCCGACGAAGTAGCGGACGTTCTTGTCGAGGTGATCCGCGTTGAAGCGATTGATCACCGTGTTGATGTTCACCGTCGCGCCGACGCGGCCGAGGTTCTCGAGCGCCTGCATCGCGAGCGCATGACTGCCCTTCACGCCGGTGAGGAAGTCCTCGAGCTGCTCGTCGCACGAGTGGATGCTGACGTGGAAGTGGCGCAGCCCCGCGTCGTAGTACGACTCCGCGAGCCCCGGCTTCGCGAGCCGTGATCCGTTCGTGATCATCCGGACGTGGAGCCCGCGCGCGACCGCGTGCTTCGTGATGTCCGGGATCAGCTCGGAGAGCGAGGGCTCGCCCCCGGTGAGGATGATCCCGAAGTAGCCGCGCTCCGCGAAGTCGTCGACCGCGCGCAGCGCGGTGTCGAGGTCGAGCATGTAGCCGCTCGCCGGGTTCGAGCAGAAGCGGCAGTACTGGTTGCACCCGCGGACGACCTGCAGATATCCGATGTTCGCCATCAGCCGTCCTCTTCGCGTTCGAACAGCGCGGGGAGGATCTCGCGCAGCGCCTCGCCGCTCTTGGCGCTGCGCGTCGCGACCTCGGCGTTCGCGCGGCGCGGGCGTCCGTACATCGGCAGCGCCCGACGCGCGCTCTGCACCGGCTCGTGCGTCGTGCGCGCGCGCAGCGGCGCGAGCTCGCCGGGACCGACGAAGAGCGACGCGGCGGGCTCGTGATCCGCGCTCGCGGGACGATCCTCGCGCGCGCGCAGCTCGTCACCGTCGAAGCGCGCGAGGTAGATCGGATCGAGCCCCGGGCACACCTCGCGCGCCGCGCATCCATCGCAGCGCTCGTGGAAGCTGCGCGCGCTCGTCGTGATCGATCGCGACGCGATCGGCCCGAGCAGACACAGCGGCGCGCCGCTCACGTACGCGCGGAGGCCGACGCGGCGCGCGATCTCGAGCGCGTGCAGCGCGAACGGCAGCGCGAGCGCGAGGCGCGGATAGACACGATCGAAGTCGTCGGAGGCCGCGCCGCGCGCGAGCGGGACCGCGACGTGCCACGCCTCGACGCCGCGCGCCTGGAGCAGGATCGGGATCTCGGAGAGCACGCGGAAGTCGCTGCGCGTGAGCACCGTCGTCGCGACCACGCGCAGGCCCGCGGCGCGTGCAGCGGCGACACCGCTCCACAGCACGTCGAAGCTGCCCTCGCGACCGGTGTGGTAGTCGTGCACGCGCGCGTCGGCGCCGTGCAGCGAGACGTGCACGTCGGTGAGGCCGGCGCTCGCGAGCGAGCGCGCGATCGCCGCGAGCCCGTGCCCGTTCGTGTGCACGCCGATCGCGGTGAACCCGACGTCGCGTGCGGCGCGCACCGCGCTCTCGAGCACGTCGGGCGCGAGCGTCGGCTCACCACCGCCGAGCGTGATCGCGCTCGACGTCTCGCGCAGCGCGCGCAGTCGTTCGATCGACGGCGCGGCGAGCTCGGTGCGCGGCGCGTCGTCGCGCAGCCCGCAGACGATGCACGCGTGGGAGCAGGTCGTTCCGAGCGAGAGCGTCGCGCGTCGCATACCGCGGGACGGCCGCGCCGCTCCGTTCAGATCGCGGCCGGGACGTCGTAGTCGACGTGGAAGATCGTGCCCGCGCCCATCGCGCGGCGCTGGTCGAAGGTCGCGAGGGCGGGCACGGTCATGCCTTCGGCCACCCGGCGCTCGAGCGCGGTACCGAGCGCGCGCGCGCCGCGCTCCGACGTCGCGGCGAGCTCACCCGACGCGCGGCCGTGCACGAACAGACTGAAGTGCTCGCCATCGAACACGCCACCGGTCGACGCCGACGCATCACGACGCAGCACGTCGATCTGGAAGCGCAGGCCCTCGCCTTCGAGCACGAACGGCAGCGCGCCGTGGTAGACGCCGAACGCGCGCACCACGCGGAAGCCGCCCGCGAGCACGAGGTGCTGCGAGAGCTCCGAGGCCGGCGGCGGCGCAGCTGGCGCGCTCGACGACGGCGTCGCTCCGGGGGTCGCTCCGCGCGGGCGACGCGCAGCGCGGTCATCGGCGCGCGCGCTGCTGCCGGGTGCGACTGACAACACGAACGGAGCCATCGCGACCGCGGAGAGAAAACGACGCCGCTGAAGCATGGAAAAGAAGGTAAGAGATTTTTCTAGTGGCCGTCAACGGCACTACGGTCGTGTGGAAAACATCCGGCCACCCTCTCGAAATCGAACGGTGCGTTGGATACGATGCCTCTCGTCGTCGCTCCGGAGGGCTTCATGGGGCCAGTCCGCTCGTTCGCTCGCCTGCTGGTGGTGCTGGGTCCACTGCTCCTGGCGGGCATCGCCGGGTGCGCAGACGGCGGAGATCCTCCGCGCCGTGACGGTGGCCGAATGGACGGCGGCACCGGCGACGCCGGAAATGGCAGTACCGACGCGTTCGTCCCGATCGACGCGTGGATCGAGCCCGACGCCGGCACCGACGCGGAGGTGCCCGATCCCGTCGGCACCTGCGAGTCGTGCGAGCGCAACGAGGACTGCGAGATCGGCAGCTACTGCGCGCTGCTCTCCCACGGCGCCGGCCGGGCGTGTCTGCCGGGCTGCGTGATGGACCTGCCGGAGTGCCCCGCGACGACGTGTCCCCCGGACGCCACGGAAGACCGCTGCACGTTCAACTGCATCTACGACGCGACCGGCACGGGCGTCGACGCGACGATCTGCGCGCCGGTCGGCGGCGTGTGCTGCGTCGACGAGGACGGCGACGGATACGGGGTCGGCATCGGCTGTCTCGGTGAGGACTGCAACGACGCGGATCCCGAGGTGCACCCGGATCGCACCGAGATCTGCGACGGCATCGACACGAACTGCAACCGTACCGTCGACGAGAACCCGAACGACTGCGACTCGGGCCGCTGCACCGACGACGGCGACGGCACGTACACGGCGATCGCAGGCGGCACCTGCGCGTCGGCGACCTGCGGTGACGGAACGATCACGAACTGCGAGCTCTACACCTGCAGCGAGGGCGGCGACGAGGGCACGACGTGCGCGACGGGCTGCGCGCCGGCGGGCACCGACGACGACACGTTCTGCATCGCGAGCGCGCACTGCGAGGACGGCACCTGCGCCGAGGACGTGCCGGACGGCGGCGCGTGCAACGAGGACACCGACTGCACCGCGGGGCACTGCGACAACGGCTACTGCTGCTCGAGCGGCACGTGCTGCAACGGCGACGTCGCGACGTGCCCGGGCGGCGGCGCGGTGACGCGCATCTGCACCGACGCCGAGGACTGCCAGGGCTCGCGCGGTATGACCGAGTGCAACGCGCAGTTCCAGTGCGTGACGGTCGACGGCATCCCCGACGATCGCGCCTGCGGGAGCACCACGCTCGCGCACGACTGCGGTCCGTACAATCCGATCTACTGCGACGGCACCGAGAACCAGACCTCGCGCACCTGCGCGACGAGCTGCACCGTCGACAGCGAGTGCATCGCTCAGGCGCACTGCGACCTCGGGTTCTGCGTCGCCGACCTGCCGCCCGGCCGCAACTGCGGGCGCAACCAGGACTGCCAGGACGGGCTCACGTGCGTCGACGGCGTCTGCTGCACCAGCGGGTGCACGGGCACCTGCGAGGCGTGCGATCTGCCGGGGTTCCAGGGCACCTGTACGCCGGTGCCGATGGGCGCCGACGTCGACGGCGAGTGCGCCGGGTTCTCGTGCGCGGGTTACTACGACGGCTTCACCGGCGGGGGCGACGAGTGTTATCGCCGCCAGGACGTGAGCGAGGCCGCGGGCGTCTGCAACGGCGCGCGCGCATGCGTGAGTCCCGACGTGATCTGCCCGACCCAGCCGCGCGGTGCGCTGCAGATCAACTGCCAGGATCAGTGTCAGGCGCCGACGCCGGGGACGTGCACCGGCAACATCGCCGGCAGCTGCAACAACCTCGACAGCCCCGCGGTGCGCACGGAGTGCGGCATGGGCGAGTGTCGTCGCGACGTGCAGGCGTGCATCAACGGCATGCCGCAGACGTGCACCGCGGGGACGCCGGTCAGCGAGTCGTGCAACGGCCGCGACGACGACTGCAACGGCACCGCGGACAACGGGCCCGGCGCGTCGCTGTGCCCGTCGGCGCCGGGCGCGGAGACGTACACCTGCAGCGCGGCGACGTGCACGTTCGGGTGCATGGGCGGGCGCTACGACCTCAACGGCGTGTACGGCGACGGCTGCGAGTGCCTCGACGATCCGTCCGCGGGCGCGTGCGCCGCGGCGACGCCGGTCGGCGACATCAACCCCGGCGGCACGACGATGGTGAGCGGCCTGCTCGTCTCGTCGATGGACGAAGACTGGTACGCGGTGAACTTCCCGACGAGCGTGCGCGGCCCGACCGCGGGCACGCCGTGGATCCGCCTCGCGGGCCCGACGGCGAGCAACTTCGTCATCGACTTCTACACGGGATGCTCGACGCCGATGATCTGCGGGGCGGGGATGCCGACGGGCGTCTCGGCGTTCCAGTTCGTCGACGACCAGACGAGCGGCAACACCGCGTACCTCGGGGGCCACACGTCGCCGTGGCCGTCGACCGTCGTGTTCAAGGTGCGGCGCGTCGCGGACACAACGCAGTGCGCGAGCGCGACGTACTCGATCCAGATCTCGCGCTGATCGCACGCGAGCGTGACGAACGCCCGCACGCCGCACGGCGTCGCGGGCGTCGTCGTCTCTGCGCGCTCGACACTGAACGCAACTTCAGTAGATTGAGCCGGTGTCGGCTCAGCAGCTGTCGTGGCTGGACGCGCTCGAGGCGCCTCGCGCGGACGAGGCGAGCACGCCGGAGATCGACGCGACGTTCGCGCGCGCCACGCGCATCGACGTCGGCGCGCACGCGATCGACGAAGAGCCCTCGTGGATCGAGATCGTGCCCGGCTGGGTGCGCGGCGACGCGGCGCTCTTCGCCGCGCTCGAGCGCTCGATCGCGTGGCGCTCCGAGCGACGGATGATGTACGAGCGCATGGTCGACGTGCCGCGCCTCTTCGCGCGCGTGCCCGAGGACGGCCAGGCTCCGCCGCTGCTCGAGCGGATGCGCGAGGTGCTCTCGTCGCGCTACGACGCGCCGCTCGACTCGACGACGCTCGCGCTCTATCGCGACGGTGCGGACAGCGTCGCGTGGCATCGTGATCACGGGCATCGCGATCGCGCGCAGTGCGTGGTCGCGGTCGCGACGCTCGGCGGGACGCGGAAGTTCCTGGTGCGTCCGTTCCGCGCGTCGGGCCAGTCGCGCGTGATCGTCATCCGCGGCGGCGATCTCGTCGTGATGGGCGGCGCGTGCCAGCGCACCGTCGAGCACTGCGTGCCGAAGACCAAGCACGCGTCGCCGCGGATCGCGCTGATGTTCCGGCACTCCGAGCCGATCGCGCCGAAGGTCGCCGGATCTCGATCCAGCGCACGTCGCGACTAGATCGCCGAGGCGTGCTCGCTCCTCCGATCGCACCGATGCTCGCCGAGCTCGCGCGCGAGCTGCCGCGCGGCGACTTTCTCTACGAGCCGAAGTGGGACGGCTTCCGGTGCATCGCGTTCGTCGAGCGTGACGGGCGCGTCGATCTGCGCAGCCGGCACGGCAAGCCGTTCGCGCGCTACTTCCCCGAGCTCGTGCGCGCGCTCGCGGCGATCGGCGAGCGCTGCGTGATCGACGGCGAGATCGTGATCGCGCGCGAGGGCGGCTTCGACTTCGCGGCGCTCATGCTGCGCACGCACCCTGCGAGCACGCGCGTCGCGCGGCTCGCGACGGAGACGCCGGCGACGTTCGTCGCGTTCGATCTGCTCGCGGTGGGCGACGAGACGTGGACCGAGCGCCCGTTCGTGGAGCGACGCGCGCGGCTCGAGTCGCTGCTCGCGCGCGTGCCGCGCGAGGGCGAAGGTCGCGTCGAGCTCACGCCGGCGACCGACGACGTCGCGGTCGCATCGGCATGGCTCGAGGGCGCGCAGCGCGGCATCGACGGAGTCGTCGCGAAACCGCGCACGCTCCGTTATGCGCCGGGCAAACGCGCGATGATCAAGGTCAAGCCCGAGCACACCGCGGACTGCGTGCTCGCAGGGATGCGCGTGCACCAGCCGACTGAAAAAGAGCCGCGGCCCGCGGTCGCGTCGCTGTTGCTCGGCCTGTGGGACGGGGACGTGCTCCGTCACGTCGGCGTGTGCTCGACGTTCACCGCGGCGCGCCGGCGCGCGCTCGTCGAGGAGCTGCGCGCCGACGTGGTCGCGCTCGAGGGTCATCCGTGGGAGCACGGCTTCGGTCTCGAGCCGAGCCCGATGGGACGACTGCCCGGCGCCGCGGGTCGCTGGGCGCCCGGAGAGATGGCGCTCGACTGGCTGCCGCTGCGCCCCGAGCGCGTCGTCGAGGTCGCGTACGATCACCTCGACGCCACGCGCTTCCGGCACCCTGCGCGCTTCGTGCGATGGCGCGTCGATCGCGAGGCGCGCTCGTGCACCTTCGAGCAGCTGCCGCGATGAGCGACGACGATCGCGAGACGATCGAGATCGACGGCCGCGCGGTCACGATCACCAAGCCGAGCCGCGTGCTGTGGCCCTCGATCGGATGGACGAAGCGCGATCTGATCGTGTACCTGCGCGCGGTCGCGCCCGCGATGTTGCCGCACCTGCGCGGTCGCGCGGTCACGCTCGCGCGCTTCCCCGAGGGCGTCGACGCGCGCGGCTGGTACCAGACGAACGCGCCGCGCGGCGCACCGGCGTGGCTGCGCACCGTCTCGCTGATCAGCCCTGCGGGCAAGGCGCTCACGATGTGTCTCGTCGAGGATGAGGCGTCGCTCGTGTGGGCCGCGGGCCAGGGCACGCTCGAGCTCCACGCGTACCTCGCGCCGATCGATCGGCCCGACGCGCCGCACGCGCTCGTGATCGATCTCGATCCGCGCGCGCCGGCGGGGTTGATCGACGCCGCACGCGTCGCGCTCGACGCGCGCGCGAAGCTCGAGGCGCGCGGGCTGCGCGCGCTCGCGAAGACGTCGGGCGCGAAGGGCGTGCACGTGTTCGCGCCGGTCTCGGGCGCGACCTACGCGGAGACGAAGGCGATCGCGCGCGAGATCGCGAAGGAGCTCACCGCGGCCGATCCGTCGCGCATCACCGATCGCATGGCGAAGGCCGCGGGCGCGGGGAAGGTGCTCGTCGACTGGGGACAGAACGACGCGTGGAAGTCGATCGTCGTGCCCTACTCGCCGCGCGCGACGGTGGTCCCGCTCGTGTCGACGCCGGTCACGTGGGACGAGGTCGAGCTCGCCGTCCGCGCGAGCGCGCCGAGCGGTCTGCGCTTCGCGCCCGACGTGGTGATCGCTCGGCTCGCGCAGCACGGCGGCGATCTCTTCGCGCCCGTGCTCGGCGAGCGTCACGCGCGGCTGTCATGATGCGGACTCGTGCGGGCAGCGAACCGAGTGACTATGTGCCGGCGGCGTATGCGAGCAGTTCTGGTGGGGCTCTGCGCGACGCTGTGGCTCGCGGGATGTCAATGCGCTTCGCAGGCGCGCCCGGCACGTGATCCCAGCGCGTCGTTGCGGACACCGATCGGCACGAACCTCGATTTCCTCGTCGACTGGTCGACGGCGATGCCGTTCGTCGATCTGATGAAGACGTCGCGGCCGTGGATCGCGGGGACGACCTCGTCGTTCGACGGCGGAGGGACGCTCGATCTCGACGAGCACGGATGGGTGCGATCGCTGCGACCGGGACAAGTCGCGCGTACGCTGATGGTCTGGGACATGACCACGCACCCCGCCGGTCGCTACGTCGTGCTGTGGGACGGCGAAGGCGAGCTCGAGTACACGGCGGGCGCGACCGGGCGCCTCGTCGAGAGCGAGTCGCGCCCCGGGCGTCACGTGCTCGACATCGATCCTCGTCGCTTCGGTCCCGGCATCGAGCTGGTGATCATGCGGACGAACCCGCAGAACCCGGTGCGCAACATCCGCGTGCTGGTGCCCGGTGGCGCGTGCAGCGAGGACCAGGCGCGGTACTGCGACGAGCGTCGTCCGTGCGGCGACGCGGGCGAGTGCCGCTCGTTCGAGCAGATCCATCGAGAGCAGGTGTTCCATCCCGACTTCCTCCGCTCGATGCGCGGCTATTCGGCGATCCGCTTCATGAACTGGGCGGACGCGAACTCGACGATCACGCGCGAGTTCGAGACGCGGTGGAGCGATCGCACGGAGCTCGAGGACGTGCGCTGGGGGCCGCGCGCGCCGCTCGAGGTGATGATCGATCTCGCCAATCGCGTGCACGCCGAGCCGTGGATCAGCCTTCCGTCGCGCGCCGACGACGACTATGCGCGCCGTGCGGGCGAGCTCTTCCGAGCGCGGCTGGATCCCGGTCTGCGCGTCTGGGTCGAGTACTCGAACGAAGTGTGGAACTCGATGTTCCCGCAGCACGAGTACGCGGCGGACCAGGGGCTGCGACTCGGGCTCTCGTCGGATCGATACGAGGCCGTGCTCCGTTATTACTCGCGTCGCACCGGCGAATTGCATCGCGCGTTCGGCGCGGGGCTCGGCGACGCGTCGCGCATGGTGCGCGTCTACGCGGGGCAGAGCGCGAGCCCGTGGGTCGCGGAGCAGATCCTCGGGTTCGAGGGCGCGGGGTCGCGCGCCGATGCGTGGGCGATCGCGCCCTATTTCGGCACGACGGTGACCGGCGAGACGCTGCCCCAGTGGGCGAGCCTGACGCCCGACGAGTTCTTCGCGCGCGAGCAAGCGTCGGCGATCGACGTCGTGCGCGAGCACGTGAGCGGCAACCTCGAGATCGCGCGGCAATACGGACTGCCGCTCGTCGGGTACGAGGGCGGACAGCACTACGTCGGATACGACGCGGCGCAGACCGATCAGCGCATCGAGCAGCTCTTCGCGGCGGTCAATCGCGACGCGCGGATGGAGGGATTCTATCTGCGCTATCTCGACGCGTGGCGCGACGCCGGCGGCGGCCTTCTCATGCACCACGTCGACTGCGCGGGCGGCGGCCGATACGGCTACTGGGGCGCGTCCGAGTACCTCGGCCAGCCCGACGAAGAAGCGCCGAAGCGCCGCGCGCTGATGCGGTGGGGCCAGGCGTCGCGGTAGCGCGGGACGGCTCGCGACGAGGACAGGACGCGGCGGGCCGAGGCGAGCGCCCTCGTGCCCGCCGCGCGCGCGTCAACGATGCGCCGAGGCGCCCTTCGACTTCGACGCGCTCTTCTTCTTCGACTCGCCCTCTTCGACGGTCTCGCGCTTCACCAGCTTGTTGAAGTTGCTGATCTGCCCGTCGGCCGTCTTCTCCTGAACGAGCAGCGCGAGCCCGCTCGCGTCGAACTTCTCGAACCACTCGTCCCATTCGATCGGCGAGAGCTTCCCCTCGCCGCTGTATCCCGGGAAGTCGAGCCGGATGATGCCGACGTCGTCGTCGCTCGCCGTGCTCGTGACCGTCGACGGAGTCGCGTCGCGCGCCTCCGCCCAGGCCCGGATCTCGTCGTGGTCGGTCAGCACCTTCGCTGCAGACATCGTCGTTCCTCCTCGTGTGCCGAAGGTCTGCGCGACGTTCTGCAAGCGCCGGTCCGCGCATCGAGACGAGGCGCGCGATCACACCGCGCGCGACGCGGCGATCTGCGAGGCGACGCGCATCAGGCCCACCGCGACGAGCACCGCGCCGACGCCGGCCACCACCGCGGGCATCGTGGGCACGCGGATCGCCGGACGCTCGCCGCGCCGCCGCACCATGCCGCGATGATCACCACGCTCCGACCCTGCGCCGAGCACCCGCGGCTCGTGCGGCTCGCGCCGCACCTGCGGCTCGAACATCCGCCGCGCCGCGAGCTCGTCCGCGACGGCCGGCATCCATCGCGAGAGCAGCTGCCGCGCGCGTCCCGCCGCCCCGACCGTGATCTCGCGCTTCGGCCGCGTCGCGCACTCGAGCAGCGCGCGCGCTGCGACCTCGGGCGCGTAGACCGGCGGCGGCGCTGCGGGCACTCCGTCGTCGAGGCGGTTCTTCGCGTGCGCGAAGAGCGGCGTGTCGGTCGACGCGGGGTTCACGAGCGTGATCTGCACCGGCACTTCGTCGTGCTCGAGCTCGACGCGCAGCGCATCGGTGAACCCCTTCACCGCGTGCTTCGCCGCGGAGCTCGCGCCCTGGAGCGGCAGCGCGCGCTCCGACATCACGCCGCCGACGTTGATCAGCGTCCCGCCGAGATCGCGCATGCGCTCCACCGCGACGCGCGAGCCGTACACGGTGCCCCAGAAGTCGGTGTCGAAGAGCTCGCGCATGTCGTCGACGGGCACCTCGAGCGAGCGTCCGTACACCGACGTGCCCGCGTTGTTGATCCACGTGTCGATGCGCCCGAAGCGAGCCTCCGCGACGTCGGCGACGTGCCTCACGTCCTCCTCGCTCGACACGTCCGCGACCACCGCCTCGGCGCGTCCTCCTTCGGATCGGAGCTGCTCCGCGAGCTGCTCGATCTCCGGGCTGCGCGCCGCCATCACCACGGCCGCGCCGCGCGCGGCAGCGAGCCGCGCGGTGCTGAGCCCGATGCCGCTCGATGCGCCGGTGATCACGACGACCTGCTCCTCGAGCGCCCTCTGCGTCCGGAATCCCATGTTCGTCCTTCGCTCCTCGAGGGCGCCCTCGAGCAGCGACCGTGCCCATCGCCCCGCTCGGATGTGCGCGAGCGCCACGCTCGTCGCGGGAGGTCGAGACGAGCTGCCACGCCCTGGGCGCCGGGACCGCAGCGTGCGCGACGCGCCACGGTGGTACGCGCGCTGCAGTCCGGCACTGCGCGCGTCGTCGTTCGCGTCGCGCGCGAGGAGGCCCACCATGTTCGCTCCGAACCGCAGGACGTGCTCGATGACCGCGTGGCTCGCGACCCCGCGGCGTGACGAGCCGATCTCCGAGCGCCGTCCAGCCGACCACGAGTCGACGCGCGAGGAACGACGACGCGAAGCCGCTCGCCTCGCGCCGCCGCCTCTGCATCGCACCGCGCGCGGCCGCGCGGCGACGCGCCGGGCGCTGCTGTCGCGCGCTTGAACGATCGTTCAACAACCTCAGGAGCGCCGATGATCGTCCTCGGTTACCACGGCGGGATCGAAGGTCCGTTCGCGGGTCGCAGCGCGGGACGCGACGCCGCGGCCGCGATCGTCGACGAGGGGCGCGTGATCGCAGCGTGCGAGGAGGCGCGCTTCGCCCGCGCGTCGCGCGGCGCCAGCGTGCCCGAGCGCGCGATCCGCCACTGCCTCGACGCGGTCGGCCTCGCGACGCTCGAGGGCGTCGATCTCGTCGCGTGCTCGCACGCGAGCGATCAGCGGTGGCGAGCGGAGATGGTGACGCACAGCCGCGCGCGGCTCTCCGCGCTGACGCGCACCGCGATGGGCGCGGCGCTGGCGGCGCTCCGCGGCGCAGAGCGCGCGCTGGGCGGGGACGAGCACGCACGGCGCCTCCTCGAGCAGCGGCTCGGCGCCTCGATCGCGCCCGAGCGCTTCGTCGCGGTGCCCCACGACGTCGCACACGCGGCGAGCGCGTTCTTCACGTCACCGTTCGATCGCGCGCTCTGCTTGGTCGCGGACGCGCACGGCGAGAGCGCAGCGACGAGCGCGGCGATCGGCCGCGGCACGCGCATCGAGGTCGTCGATCGCGTCTACGCGCCCGACAGCCTCGGCGCGCTCTATGCGCTGTTCACTCGGTACCTCGGGTTCGAGCCGGGCGAGGAGCACGAGGTGATGTTGCTCGCCGCGCACGGCGACGCGTCGCACCACCGGCGCTTCTTCCGGCGCGTCGTGCAGATCCGGCGCGACGGGATCGCGTCGGTCGATCCCCAGCTCGTCACGCGACTCGCGCTCCGCGACGCGATCGCGCCGCACGGCACGCTCTATCCGCGCGCGATGATCCGCGCGCTCGGCCCGGCGCGACTGCCCGGCGAGCCGCTCACCGGGCGTCACGCGCACGTCGCGGCGGCGCTGCAGGAAGCCGTCGAGCTCGCGCTGCTCGCCTCGCTCGCGACGCTGCGCGCCCGCACCGGGGAGCGCGATCTCTGCCTCGCGGGCGACCTCGCGCTCAACGCCGCCGCGAACGCGCGCATCGCGCGCAGCGGGCTCTTCGATCGCATCCACGTGCAGCCCGCGGCGCACGACGCCGGGACCGCGCTCGGCGCGGCGCTCTACGCGATGCACCACATGCTCGGGATCGGTCGCGAGCGGAGCGCGATGCCGACGCCGTTCCTCGGGGCGTCCGCGGACGACGTGCTCGTCGATCGCGCGCTCCTCGACTTCGCGGATCAGGTGCGCGCGACGATGCCTCGCGATCTCGAGGGCACCGTCGCCGAAGCGCTCGCCGCAGGGCGCGTCGTCGGGTGGCTGCAGGGCCGTGCGGAGTGGGGCGCGAAGGCCCTCGGCGCGCGCAGCGTGCTCGCCGATCCGCGACGCGCCGAGAGCCGCGCGCGCGTCAGCGCGATCCTCCGGCGCCTCGAGCAGGATCGATCGTTCTCGCCTGCCGTGCCGCTCGAGCTCGCGCACGTCTGGTTCGACATGAGCGGCGTCGAGGAGAGCCCGCACAAGCTCTTCAGCGTGCCGGTGCGCGCGGAGCGCGTCGCGCGCCTGCCCGCGGTCACGCACGTCGACGGGACCGCGCGGGTGCAGACGGTCTCGTGGGAGCAGAGCCCGCGCCTGCACGCGCTGCTGCACGCGTTCGGCGCGATCACCGGCGTGCCGGTGCTGCTCAACACGAGCTTCCGCGTGGGTCGCGAGCCGCTCGTGAACCTGCCCGACGACGCGCTTCGCAGCTTCCTCGCGAGCGAGCTCGACGCGCTGGTGATCGGTGATCGATGGATCGAGCGTCGCGGCGAAGCGCGCGCCGCCGAGCCCCCGAAGCGCACGCGCGAGGCGCACGCGACGCCGCTCGCGTGACGGAGGGAGGACGACCGATGCGGACGAAGGTGGTCAGCGGAGTGTTCTCGACGCGTCGCGAAGCGCAGCACGCGGTGGATCGCCTCGTCGACGCGGGCTTCCGTCGCGAGGACGTGAGCGTGCTGATGTCCGACGTGACGCGTGCGCGCGAGCTCGACGGCGCACCTCCGATCATCACGCCTCCCAGCAACCGCGCGGCCGAAGGCGCGACCGCGGGCGGCACCATCGGCGGCACGCTGGGCGCGGTCGTCGGCGGGCTCGCGGCCGTCGGATCGATCGCGATCCCCGGCATCGGCATGGTCGCGGCGGGCCCGATGGTCGCCGCGCTCGCGGGCGCCGGCGCGGGCGGCGCGGCGGGCGGGCTGATCGGCGCGCTCGTGGGCCTCGGCGTGTCGGAGAACGAAGCGACGGACATCCGCGATCGCATCCGCGAGGGGCGCATCGTCGTGACCGTGGAGTGCGCGCGCGATCGCGCTGCGCGCGCGATCGCGATCCTGCGCGGCGAGGGCAGCATCGAGATCACCGCGGTGTGATCGTCACGCGCTCTTGCGTCGCCGTCCCACCACCGGCGCGATCGCGCGCGAGATCCACCACCAGCGCCCGCGCTCGTTCGCGCACGCCTGGCGCACGTTCTCGACCTTCTCACCGGTCGCGATCCGATCGAGCACGTACGGCAGGTGACGCCCGTACACCGCGCGGTTGCCGGCGCCCAGCACGAACGACACGAGCACCGCGTCGAGCCCCTCGAACGCGGTCTGCGCGACCTTCAGCGTCGTCGCAGGCCGCGCGAAGACGATCGCCGGCTCGAGCTCGAACGTGACCACCGTGTCGATCGGCCCGCCCTTCCACGACCAGCGCATCCGCCGCGGCGGGCTGAGCTCGAGCACCTCGCAGTTCACGATCCCGTCGAAGCCGGGCGCGGGATCGGTGCGCATCGTGAAGCGATGACCGACCTGCGCGCGGAAGTCGTTCGGCATGAGCCACTCCGCGATCAGCGCAGGGTCGGTCAGCGCGCGCCACACGAGCTCGGGCGGATGCGGGTACGTGCGCTCGATGTGGATGTCTCGCTTCATCGATCGTCCTTCTTCTTCGTGATCTTCGGCTTGCGGGCCTCGCGCGCGAGCACCGCGCCGAGCGCGTCGAGCTTCGTGCTCCAGAAGCGCTCGTAGTGCGACGACCAGTCGTGCACCTCGCGCAGCGGATCGGCGTGGAGCGCGTAGATGCGCTGTCGTCCTTCGGCGCGCACCACGACGAGCCCCGCGTCCCGCAGCACGGCGAGGTGCTGCGAGATCGCGGGCTGGCTCACGTCGAAGCACGCGCAGAGCTCGCTGACCGAGCGCTCGCCTTCGGCGAGCACGTCGAGGATCGCGCGGCGCGTCGGGTCCGCGATCGCGCGAAACGGATCGCTCACTTGCGCCCGAAGTGCTTCTGCGCGCCCGCGTCGAGCTCGTCCTTCGTCGCGACCTTCGCGCGCGTCGCGAGCGACCAGCGGTGCCCGAACGGGTCCTCGAGCACGCCGAACTCGTCGCCCCAGAACTGCAGCGCGAGCGGCATCTTCACCTGCGCGCCGGCCTCCACCGCGCGCGCCCACGTCGCCTTCACGTCGGGCAGATCGAGGTGGATCGCGACCGGCGTGCCGCCGAGCGCCTTCGGCGTCTTCGACGCGCCGCCGTTCATCTCGGGGAAGTCGTCCGAGAGCATCACGTGCCCGCCGTTCGGCAGCACGAGCGCCGCGTGGATCAGCTTGCTGCCGTCGGGCGTCGCCTGGCGCCCGAGCTCCGTCGCGCCGAACGCGCGCACGTAGAACTCGATCGCGGCCTTCGCGTCGTCGACGGTGAGATACGGCGAGAGCGGGGGCGGCGTCTGGCTCGTCTGGGACATCGTGTTCCTCCTCGATGTCCGCATCGTATAAGCGAATGCTTATTTGTTCGCAAGCGCGCAGATGCACGAAGGCCGCGCTCCCTCTCGGCAGCGCGGCCTTCGCTCGTCTCGATCTCGTGTGCTCGGTCGGATCAGCCCGGAGAGACGTCGAGCAGCTTCCGGATCTCCGCCGCGAGCCGATCGGGCGGCACCGGGCGCGCGAGGCTCGCGTTGAAGACCTCGCCGTTCGCGCGCTGGTCACGGCTCGTGAGCGCGATCGCCGGAGTGCCCGCGAGGCCCTGCGCGACGTCCTCGCCCGATCCGTCGGGCAGCGCGAGGTCGGTGACGACCACGTCGACGTCGCCCATCTCGAGCGCTTCCTTCACCGAGCCCGCCGTGCGCACCGAGAAGCCCTCGCGCGCCAGCAGCATCTCGAGGAGGTCGCGCGCGTCCGCGTCGTCGTCGACGAGGAGCACGCTCGCGCGCGCCGCGTCGTCGACGTGCGAGTGCCCGTTGCCGTTGCCGCCGTGGCCGTTGCCGCTGCTCGGCGCGCCACCGTACGAGCTCGCGCTCGACGGCGGCACGTAGGTGCCGGGCGACGAGGGCGGCACGTAGGTGCCGGGCGACGAGGGCGGACGGGCCCACGCGGGCTGGCTCGGAGGCTCGCGCTCGGGCATGCCGACGTCGCGATCGTCGTAGTCGCGGTCGCGGCCCGGCGGCGTGATCCCGCCGCCGCGATCGTCGGGCGGCGAGCTCTGACGGCGCACGCCCGTCGTCTGGCCCTCGGCCTCCATGCGCTCGAGCTTGCGGTAGAGCGTGCGCCGGTCGTAGCCGAGGATGCGCGCCGCGCGCGACTTGTTGCCGTTCACGACCTTGAGCACGTGCAGCAGGTAGCGCCGCTCGAGCTCCTCGACCGTGACCAGCTCCTCCGCCGTCTCCGGCATCATCACCATCGTGTCGGGCCGGTGCGCGCGGATGCGCTCGGGCAGGTCCTCCACGTTGATGTGATCGAACTGGGTCAGCGCGACCGCGCGCTCCACCGAGTTCTCGAGCTCGCGCACGTTGCCCGGCCAGTGGTAGGCGACGAGCTTCGCGGCCGCGGGCGCGCTGATGCCGACGACGTGCTTGCCGTGTCGCGCCGCGAAGCGCTCGAGGAAGCGCTGCGCCAGGAGCGGCACGTCGCCTTCGCGCTCGCGCAGCGGCGGCACGTGCACCGTCACGACGTTGATGCGGTAGTAGAGGTCCTCGCGGAACCGCTTCTCGTGCACCTCGGTCTCGAGGTCGCGGTTGGTCGCCGCGATGACGCGCGCGTTGAACGGCGTCTCGGTGTTGCCGCCGACCGCGCGCACGGTGCGCTCCTGCAGCGCGCGCAGCAGCTTCACCTGCATCTCGAGCGGCATCTCGCCGATCTCGTCGAGGAACAGCGTGCCGCTGTCGGCCTCGAGGAAGAGGCCCTTGCGCGCCGCCTTCGCGTCGGTGAACGCGCCGCGCGCGTGACCGAAGAGCTCGCTCTCGAGCAGCGTCGCGGGGACCGCAGCGCAGTTGATCGCGACGAAGGGTCCTTCGCGACGATTGCTGCGCTCGTGGATCGCGCGCGCCACGAGCTCCTTGCCGGTGCCGCTCTCGCCGGTCACCAGCACGGTCGCGTCGGTGAGCGCGACGCGCGTGATGACGTCGAACACGCGCTTCATCGCGGTCGACTGGCCCAGCAGCTTCTCGAAGCCGCGCGCCTCGTCGACCTCGTCGCGCAGGCGCTTCACCTCCGCGCGCAGCTTGTGGTGCTGCACCGCGCGGTCGACGGTGATGCCGAGCAGCTCGAGGTCGATCGGCTTCGTGACGAAGTCGTGCGCCCCTGCGCGCATCGCCGCGATCGCCGCCTCGAGGCTGGCATGACCGGTGACGACGATGACGGGGAGGTCCGGGCGAACGCCGAGGATGCGCTCGCAGACCGCCAAGCCGTCCATGTCGTCGAGCTGGAGGTCGGTGAGGACGACGTCGAAATCTTCGGCGCCCACCTTGTCCAGCGCATCGCGTGCTCGCGTCTCCGCGCGCACCGTGTACCCACGACCCGAGAGCGCAGCCTCCATCAGGCCGCAGGCATCGGGGTCGTCGTCCAGGACCAGGACCTTGCCGCTCATTGTGTCTCCACGCGCCGGACCCGCCCGTCCAGCCGCGACCCTGCTGAGCACCCGGGATGCCAGGTCTCGGTGCGCCAGATCACAGGGGTTTTTGGCGTTGCCTCAGCCTCACGCGAGGCATCCTGCCACATGACCGCGCGCCGACCGGGGCGTCACGTCACAACGCGGTCGTGCGCAACGTGGCGTCCGCGACCCGGCGTCCCCGAACGCGCCTCACTCGGGCTCCCCTGCCCCGGTGACCTTCGCGTCGGACGCCGGTGCAGCGTCGGCATCCGCCTCGGGTGCCACCAGCACCCGCGTCGCCCCCGGCAGCACGCGATAGCGCGCACGCTCGAGGACCGCCACCTCTCCGTCGACGTTGACGTGGGTCGGCCGATCGAAGCGCAGGTCGATCTCCGACGCCCGGAAGCCCACGACGCGGTCGTCCTCGAGGTGCGTGCCGCCCGAGATCTCGAGCAGCACGCGCGCGAGCCCGAGCGCGTTCGCGTCCTGCACCACGAACGCGTCCAGCCATCCGTCGTCGCACTGCGCGAACGGCGCGAGCGGCTTGCCCCCGCCGAACGTCTGCGCGTTGCACACCGCGAACATCGCGATGGTGCCGCGCCACGTGAGCGCACCTTGCGGCGTCGTCGCAGTGAGCTCGACGCCGACGCCCGCGTGGTCGAGCAGCGCGCGCGAGCCCGCGACGAGGTACGCGAGACGTCCCGCGAGCGACTTCGCTTCCTGGCTCGTCGCCTCGGACGCCTCGGCGAAGAGGCCGCCCGCCGAGACGTTCGCGAAGAGGCGATCCTCCAGCAGCCCGAGATCGATCGTGCGCGCCTCGCTGCGAGCGAGGCGATCCGCCGCTTCCTCGAGCGAGGTGCCGAGCCCGAGCGTGCCCGCGAGATCGTTGCCGGTCCCGGCGGGGAGCACGCCGAACACACTGCGCGCGAGCGCGCCCGGCACCGACGCGACTCCGTTGATCACGTTGTTGAGCGTGCCGTCCCCACCGAGCACGACGAACGTGCGCACGTCGCGCAGCGCGGCCTCGCGCGCGATCGCCTCGGCGTCGTGCTCGAGCGTGCAGAGCTCCGCGTCGAGCGAGGGCCAGCGCGCGCGGAGCCGCTCGACGAGCGTCGCGTGCATCGTCGCGCCGAGCCCCTTCCCGGAGCTCGGGTTCACGATCATCGTCGCGCGCTCGCGTTCCTTCTCCGGCTCGGGCTGCACGCGCGGAATCGAGGCGTCGGGCATCGTCACGTCGCGTGGAGTTGCAGCGCACGTGCCGCGCGGAGACGCATGATCGCGGCCTCGCGCGAGCATGCGGAGACCAGCGCGACACACGTGGGGCGCAAGCCCCCGCCGCGATTCGAATACGCGGCGCGCGCACGACGGCGCGACGCGGTGCGGCACCGCGATTGCTCGGGTCCCGGTGCGGATGCTCGTCGCGGAACGACGCTCGGGCGTCCCGAACAGAGAGGCAAGCCGTCATGACCCGACTCTTCGTGCTCCTCACGTTCCTCGCGTTCGCTCCACCGGGCCTCGGCTTCTCGAAGGCCTCGCGCTCGCAGGACGGCGAGCCTCGATACGAACGAACGGACGAGCGCGTGCGTGCCACCGCGGCGGCGCACGACGCGACGGACGTTCACGACCACGAGATCCCCTGAGCGCGCGGCGGTGTGCGCGCACGCGACGGGAGGCGACGGTGCGAGACGACAACGACGAAGACCTCCTGACGACCATGAGCCACGAGCTGCGCACGCCGCTCAACGCGATCCTCGGCTGGGTTCAGCTGCTGCGCGCGGGCGGCGTCTGCGGGCCCGAGATCGAGCGGGCGCTCGAGATCATCGAGCGCAACGCGCGCATCGAGGCGAAGGCCGTCGACGAGGCGATCGATCTCGCGCGGATCGCGAGCGGGCAGCTGCCGATCACGCGTCGTGAGACGCGCTGGTCCGAGGGGCTGCGCGCGGCGATCGCGGCGTGTGATTCCGCGGCGCGCGCGCGCGGCGTCGCGATCGACGTGGACGCGGATCCCGAGATCCGCGTGATGGGCGACTCGGCGCGGCTCGCGCAGATCGCGCGAGGGCTCGTCATGTGCGCGGTGAGGCGCACCGCGCCCGGCGGCACGGTGCGCGTGCGGCTCGCGGCGCGGTCCGGACAAGCCGTGCTCTCGGTGCGCGAGGATCGTGTGCTCGACGGCGATGCGCACACGCGAGCGTCGAAGCGCAACGCGCTGGTCGGCGACGGACGCGGGCTCGGCGTCGCGGTCGCGCGAGGTCTCGTGCGACTGCACGGCGGCACGCTCGAGGAGGACGACTGCGGCCTCACGCTGACGGCGCGAGTGCCCCTCGTGGAGTCGGTGCGCGCGACCGACGCCAACCAAGCGCGAGCGCTGCGCGCCGGCTGAACCCTGCACGAGAAGGAAGGAACGATGGCTGGAGCACTGGATACCGAGCTCCCGCGGCCGACCATTCCGCGCGCGGTGCGCGCCCGGGCACCGGAGATCACCGAAGCGCTCGCGCGCGTCGAGCAGGTCTGGCATCGCGTGCTCGGCTCGCGCGATGCGCCGCGCGCGCTCGACGCCGCGCACCACGACCTCGACATCGCGCTGATCGGGCGCGTCGGCTACTACGTCGACGCGCACGCGAAGGGGCGGCCGATCGTGCTGCTGCACGGCATCCACGCCGCGGCCTCGGCGTACGACGTGAAGCCGCTCTTCGACGCGTTCCGCGGCGAGCGCCCGGTGTACGCGCCGGATCTGCCGGGCTTCGGCACGTCGGATCGCGGGCCCAACCAGTACTGCCCGATGCTCTACGCGAAGGCGCTCAAGCGCTTCCTCGTCGACGTCGTGACGCCGCGCGAGGAGCCGGTCGACGTGGTGGCCCTCTCGCTCACGAGCGAGATCGCCGCGCGCGTGGCGATCGACTCGCCGCACCTCTTCCGCACGCTGACGCTCATCTCGCCGACCGGGCTCGGATCGCGCGCGCCGCGCGTCGATCCCGCGCGCGCCGCGCGCATCGAGCGAGCGCTCGAGGTCCCGCTGTGGGCGTCGCCGCTCTATCGCGTGCTGACGTCGCGACCGAGCGTGAAGTACTTCCTCGACAAGAGCTTCCACGGGCGCGCGCCCAAGGCGTACGTCGATCACGCGGTGCGCACCTCGCGCGTGCACGGCGCGCATCACGCGCCGTTCGCGTTCGTCGCGGGGCAACTCTTCACGAGCGACGCGCGCGAGGCGCTCTACGAGCAGCTGCGCGTGCCGACGCTCGTGCTCTACGACCGCGATCCGTACAGCGACTTCGGGCAGCTCCACGCGCTCGAGCGGCACAACCGAGCGGTGCGCGCGCATCGCGTGCCGGGCACGCGCGGGCTGCCGCACTTCGAGCGCTGCCACGAGGTCGTGCAGACGATCCGCGATCTCCAGGAGGAGACGCGGCGTGGGGAGGAATCGGAGATTCGTGCGTGACTTGCTGAAGGTCGGTGAGACGTGCAGCGCGCTCGCTCCCGCGTGGAGCGGTGTGATCGTCGACGCCGACGACTACTACCGTTCGCTCGCCGACGCGATCGAGTCGGCGCGCGCGTACGTGCTGATCGCGGGCTGGCAGCTCGAGAGCAGCGTGTGGATGCGCCGGCGCGACGAGGACGAGGATCGCCCTCGCACGTTCCGCGAGATCGTGCGCGCGGCCGTGACGCGCAACCCCGAGCTGCGCATCTACGTGCTCGCGTGGGACTGGTCGAGCGTGTACGCGCTCGATCGCGAGTGGGCGACGTCGGACAAGCTTCGCTCCGCGGGGCGCGGTCGGCTTCGCTTCCTCTACGACGCGAACCACGCGCCGGGCGCGAGCCATCACGAGAAGTTCGCGATCGTCGACGGCCACACGGCGTGGCTCGGAGGCATCGACATCAGCGAGCACCGCTGGGACCAGCGCAGCCACGTCGATCAGAACCCGATGCGCTTCGACGGAAAGGGCGCGCTCTACCTGCCCTACCACGACGTGCAGTCGGTCGTGCGCGGACCGGTCGTGCGCCATCTCGTCGAGCACTTCGTCGACCGCTGGGTCGCGGCGGGCGGCGAGCCGATGGTGCTGGTGCCCGAGCCGATCCCGGAGTCCGCGCCGTTCGCGCACATGCCGCTCGGGCACGGGCCGGTCGCGATCACGCGCACGCGCGGCGCGACGGTGGTGCCGATGCGCGAGCCGGTGCGCGAGATCCGGGCGCTCTACGAGCGCGCGCTGCAGCGCGCGGAGCGCTTCGTCTACATCGAGTCGCAGTACGTCACCGCGCGCGTGATCGTCGAGGCGCTCGCCGACCGCATGCGCGACCGGAGCCGCGGGCGGCTCGAGATCGTGGTGATCGTCCCGTGGTGCCTCGAGGGGCGTATGGAGAAGGCGGCGATCGAGGGCCCGCAGCGCATCGCGCTCTCGGTGCTCGCGCGCATCGCGGAGGAGAACGGCCACGCGATGGGCGTCTTCTCGCCGTGTGTGCCGCGCAAGGCCGACTCCGAAGGCCCGTGCCCGACGTACGTGCACAGCAAGCTGATGATCGTCGACGATCGCTTCCTGACGCTGGGATCGGCGAACGCGACGAACCGCAGCATGGGGCTCGACACCGAGCTCAACCTCGCGTGGGCGGCGGAGGACGAGCACGACGACGTCGCGCGCGGGATCCACGCGCTGCGCGTGTCGCTGATGGCCGAGCACACCGGCGTCACGCCCGAGGAGGCGATCCGCGATCTGTCGCGCGTCGAGGGCATCGTCGATCGCCTGTGCGCGCTCGCCGCGAACGAGCCGCGGCGGCTGTACCGCCCGAGGCTCGATCCGGATCAGGCGATCGCCGATCAGGGCCCGATGGACGATCTCTTCGCGAGCATCGGAGACCCCGAGACCGCAGCCTTCGACGAGGGCCTCTTCGAGGAGATCCTCGAACGCCCGCACGGCATCGTCGCGCGCGTCGTCACGGCGCTGCAATCGGTCGCCGGTGCGCGCGGCTGAGGAGAGAGAGAGCTCTGAGGAGAGCAGGAGGGTCAGGAAAGGACCACCGTACTGTGCTGCCTTCCTTCCATGTGATTCCTGCTCTCCTCAGCGGACTTCTTTTCCCGTCTCAGAGCGCGATCTTCGGGAGTTGCGCCATCGCGCTCGCGACTGCCTCGCTCGGATATTCGTAATCCTCGAGCTGGCCCGCGAGATAGGCATCGTACGCGCCGAGATCGAAGTGTCCGTGGCCGCTCAGGTTGAAGAGCACGACGCGCGTCGTGCCCTCGGCGTCGGCCTTCTTCGCCTCGTCGATCGCCGCGCGCACGGCGTGTGACGACTCGGGCGCGGGCACGATCCCTTCGGCGCGCGCGAACGTCACCGCCGCCTCGAAGCACGCGCGCTGCGGGTACGCGACCGCTTCGACGAGCCCCATGTCGAGCAGCTTCGACACCAGCGGCGCCGCGCCGTGATAGCGCAGACCGCCCGCATGGATTCCCGGCGGCATGAAGTCGTGACCGAGCGTGTGCATCTTCACGATCGGCGTCATCCCCACCGCGTCGCCGTAGTCGAACGCGTAGACGCCCTTCGTGAGCGAAGGACAGCTCGCCGGCTCGGACGCGACGAGGCGCACCTTCTTGCCGTTCATCTTGTCGCGCACGAACGGGATCGCGATCCCCGCGAAGTTGCTCCCGCCGCCGTGGCAGCCGATGACGACGTCGGGATATTCGCCCGCCATCTCCATCTGTCGCTGCGCCTCGAGGCCGATCACGGTCTGGTGCAGACACACGTGGTTGAGCACCGAGCCCAGCGCGTACTTGGTGTCGTCGTGCGTCGCCGCGTCCTCGACCGCCTCCGAGATCGCGATGCCCAGCGACCCCTGGCTCTCCGGGGTGAGCTCCAGGATCTTGCGGCCCGCGTTGGTGCGCGTGCTCGGCGACGCGAACACCTCCGCGCCCCACACCTGCATCATCGAGCGGCGATAGGGCTTCTGCTGATGGCTCACCTTCACCATGTAGACGGTGACGTGCAGCCCGAAGCGCGCCGCCGCGAACGAGAGCGACGAGCCCCACTGGCCCGCTCCGGTCTCCGTCGCGAGCCGCTTCACGCCCTCTCGCGCGTTGTAATAGGCCTGCGCGACTGCCGTGTTCGGTTTGTGACTGCCCGACGGACTGACACCCTCGTATTTGTAATAGACGTGCGAGCGAGTCCCGATCGCGCGCTCCAGCGCGTGGGCGCGGAAGAGCGGAGTCGGTCGCCAGAGCCCGAGCACGTCGCGCACCTCGTCGGGAATCGCGATCTCGCGCTGCGCGCTCATCTCCTGCTCGATGATCGCCATCGGGAAGAGCGGCGCGAGATCGCTCGGACCGACCGCCTCCTTCGTGCCCGGGTGCAGCACGGGCGCGGGCGGCGATCCGAGATCCGCGAGGATGTTGTACCAGTGACGCGGGATCTCGCTCTCGGGCAACAAATACTTGGTCGTCAAAGTCCCCTCCTGGCCGAGATGGTCGGCGAGGGCGACGAGCACGCGCAACGGGCGTGCGACGACCTTCGAAACGCGCGAAGGCCGCGCCCGGTGTCCCGGTGCGCGGCCTTCGTGGCGCGATCGTTCAGGCGGAGACGGTCAGGCCTGCGCGGCCTTGCCCGACGCCTTCTTCTTCGCCGGCTTGGCGGCGCTCTTCTCGCCGTTCGAGCCGTTCGAGATCGAGGTGGCCTTCGCCGCCTTCTTGCCGCCGAGGAGACGGTCCGCGAGCTCCGCCGCGCGGTCCGTGCGCTCCCACGTGAACGAGCCCTTCTCGGTGCGGCCGAAGTGACCGTACGCCGCGGTCGGGCGGTACATCGGCTTGAGCAGCTCGAGCGTCTCGATCAGCGCGCGCGGGCGGAAGTCGAACATGTCGCTGACCGCCGCAGCGATCTTCGCGTCCTCGACCTTGCCGGTGCCGAACGTCGACACGTACACGCCCATCGGCTTCGCAACGCCGATCGCGTACGCGACCTGCACCTCGGCGCGCGCGGCGACGCCGCTCGCGACGATGTTCTTCGCGACGTAGCGCGCGAAGTACGCGGCCGAGCGATCGACCTTGCTCGGATCCTTGCCGCTGAACGCGCCGCCACCGTGACGGCCCATGCCGCCGTAGGTGTCCACGATGATCTTGCGGCCGGTGAGGCCCGCGTCGCCGACCGGTCCGCCGATGACGAAGCGCCCCGTCGGGTTGACGAAGATCTTCGTCTTCTTGTCGATCATGTTCGCCGGGCAGACCTTCTGGATGACTTCCTCGGTCATCGCCTCGGTGATCTTCTTCGACTTCACGTCGGGCGAGTGCTGCGTGCTGACGACGATCGCGTCGAGGCGCACCGGCTTGCCGTCCGGGCCGTACTCGACGGTGACCTGGGTCTTGCCGTCGGGGCGGAGCCACGGGAGCGTGCCGTTCTTGCGAACCTTCGCGAGGCGCTGCGCGAGGCGGTGCGCCAGCTGGATCGGCATCGGCATCAGCTCGGGCGTCTCGTCGCACGCGTAGCCGAACATCAGGCCCTGATCGCCCGCGCCCTGATCCTTCGAGAGCGAGGTCTCGATGTTCACGCCCTGCGCGATGTCGGGCGACTGCTGCTCGATCGCGGTGAGGATCGCGCAGTGCTCCCAGTCGAAGCCGCACTCGGCCGTGTAGCCGATGTCCTTGATCGCCGCGCGGATGACCTTCGGGAAGTCGATCACGGCCTTCGTCGTGATCTCGCCCGCGACGATCGCGTAGCCGGTCTTCACCATCGTCTCGCACGCCACGCGGGCGCGCGCGTCCTTCTCGAGGATCGCGTCGAGGACGGAGTCGGAGATCGCGTCGCAGAGCTTGTCGGGATGGCCTTCGGTGACCGACTCCGAGGTGAAGAGATATCCGGACATCTGAGCTTCGACCCTTTCTTCTTCGCGCGTCGAACGTGCGTGGCGGCCCGGGCTCCGGGCGGCGCGTTCATAAGGGAGTCCACGAGCCGAGTCAATCCGCGCACCTCTCTCTGCACGCCCTCGCCCCCCGTGGTGGGGGAGAGGTGCATTCGTGTACGCTCGCTGAACCTAGCCGAGAGGTGGATCCGGGATGGCTTTGCGAGCATGGGGTTGGCTCGTTCTCTTGACTTGTGCCGGCGCCGCGATCGCCGGGTGCGCCGATGGAGGAAGCGGAGGTCGCCGCGACGGCAGCACGTCGGACGCGGCGCGGGGCGACGGGAGCACGAGCGGTGAGTGCCAGTTCGACGAGGACTGCGCCGACGACGGGATCTTCTGCAACGGTCGGCTGATCTGCCGGGAGAATCGCTGCATCGCGAGCGCGATCCCGACCTGCGACGACGGCATCTCGTGCACGCGCGACGAGTGCGTGACCGCGACCGACGAATGCCAGAACACGCCCGACGACACCGCGTGCCCCGACGGGACCGCTTGCTACCTCCGCATCGGGTGCAGCGAGGCGCCGGCGTGCGAGTTCGACACCGACTGCACTGGCGACGGGAACTTCTGCAACGGCGTCGAGGTGTGCGTCGAAGGGCGGTGCCAGAGCCCGGGCTCGCGTGACTGCGACGACTCGAACAGCTGCAGCGCCGACGAGTGCGTCGAGTCGGCCGGGATGTGCGTGAGCACCGAGTACGACGACGTGCTCACGAACCCGATGCGCTGCGGGACCGGCGCGAACGACTGCATCGTGTGCCCGACGCCCGCGCCTGCGCTCAACCAGGTGGCCGTGTGCAGCGCAGGCGCGTGCGGCGTCGCGTGCGCCGAGGGCTTCGGCGACGCGGACGGAATGAGCGCGAACGGCTGCGAGTGCACGGCGACCGCGGGAGACGATCGTCCGGAGCCGACCTTCGCCGATACGAACTGCGACGGGATCGACGGGGACGCGTCGATCGGTGTGTTCGTCGCGCCGCTCGCGCTCGGCGGGAACGACGCGAACCCCGGCACGCGCGACATGCCGGTCGCCACGATCACGCGCGGCATCGAGCTCGCGCGGACGTCGGGCCGCGCGCGGATGGAGGTCTACGTCGCGGCCGGCGCGTACGCGGAGAGCATCGTGCTCGCCGACGGCGTGAGCATCTTCGGCGGCTACAACGCGGCGCAGGGCTGGCGTCGCAGCGCGAGCTTCGTGTCGCAGATCGACGGCGGCACGACGGCGGTGCTCGGCTCCGGCCTGACGCGCGACAGTGAAGTGCAGCTCTTCACGATTGTCTCGGCGGGCGCGACCGCGGGCGGAGAGAGCTCGTACGGCGTGCGAATCGTGAACTCGACGGGGCTCGTCACGCTGCGTCTGAACACGATCCGCAGCGGCAACGGCGCGGCAGGCGCGCCGGGAACGGACGGAGCGCCCGGCGCCGGGGGTCAGGACGGACGCCGCGGGTTCGAGGGCTGCAACGGCTGCTCGGGCTTCACCTGCGCCAGCACGCCGTGCGGCAGCGGCGGCGCGTCGGCATGCGCTCCCGGGGGCGCGGGCGGCAACGGCGGGCACGACGGCGGCGGAGGCGCGGCGGGCTCGCCCGGCACGATGGGCTCCGCGACCGGCACGGCTGGTCCCGGCGGCAGCGGCGGCGGTGCGGCGGCCGTGTGCTTCGCCAGCTCTGGCGCCGGAGGAACGCCGTCGGTCGGCGGCGGCAACGGCGGGAACGGCACGAATGCCGCTGCGCCCGTCGTGTCGATCGGCGTCGTCGCGAGCGGGCTGTACGCACCGCCGCGCGGCACCGATGGCACGCCCGGAACGCATGGCGGCGGCGGCGGTGGCGGCGGCGGTGCAGGCGGTGGCCGCGCGTCCGGTGTCTGCAACGCGGACCGCGGTGGCAGCGGTGGCGGCGGTGGTGGCGGAGGCTGCGCGGGCACGCAGGGCCTCGGCGGCGGCGGCGGCGGCGGCTCGTTCGGCATCTTCGCGAGCTCCGCGCGCATCGACGCGAGCGGCAACACGATCATCTCCGGCACCGGCGGCAACGGTGGCCGCGGTGGCAACGGCGGCGACGGCGGGGGTGGCGGCAACGGCGGCGCGGGCGGCAACGGCGCGGACGACGCGCGCGGCGGCGGCAACGGCGGAAGCGGCGGTCGCGGCGGCAACTCGGGGTCCGGCTCGGGCGGCCCGGGTGGGCCGTCGTACGGCATCTTCGCGATCGCGTCGGCGGTGACCAGCTCGTCGAACGCGATCACCGCGAGCTCGCCGGGAAGCGGCGGCGCGGGTGGCAGCGCGGCGCTCGGGTCGGCGCCGGGCGGGCTCACGGGCGCGGCGGGCAGCGCGTACTCGATGTGAACGCCGAGAGCTGGGCCGCGGATCGCTGCGGCCCAGCTCGCGTTCCTCGTCACGGCCGCAGCACGAGCTCCCAGACGTCGTTGAGCGACGACGAGCCGCTCGCGCGATTGCGACCGCCCGCGATGATCAGGCGCTCCGTGGTCGCCGACAGCGAGCGATGGAGGATCGACGCGTGTCCGGTGCGACCGCTGGGCCGAGACGCTGTGGTCGGTTCGATCGACGCCCACTCCACCGCGTCGGCGCCACGGATCGTGAGGCGCCAGGCATCGTCGTAGTGCGTGCTCGTGTCGAGATCGGCGTCGCGATCGATCCCGCCGAAGTAGACGATCTCTGCGAGCCCATCACGTTCGACGAGAGCCGCCGAATGCCCTGACCGCGCGGGCGGTGGATCCCCCGACGGAGTCACCGCGGAGAACGTTCCAGCGCACGTATCGAGGAACCAGACGTCGCTCGCGGAGCTCTGGGCACCGATGCTCCCGCCGAACATCCACGCACCCACGACGGGCTGGGTCGTCGGAATGATCGTCGTGCTGGCTCGCGCGGACGGCCACGTCGCGGATGTGGAGGCGGCGCGAAGCTCGCAGTGTCGAGCATCGGCTTCGCGACACACGAGCTCCCAGAGCTCGGCCACCCGCGGTCCCGTGCTCCCGCTCGTGCCGCCGAATATCCACGTGCTCGACCGGCAGCTCGCTCGAATCGACGAGCTTCCCGTCCGTTGCGGCAGTGAGAGCACACTCGAGGGCTCCCCGGGCGCCGTCGCGAAGGCCAATCGTCGCCACGTGAGCTCCGGAGCCTCGACGACGATCCACGCACCATCGTCGACCGGCGCGCCTTCGATGTCGGTGCCGAGGTAGACGATGTCGCTCCTGAGGTTCCCCACGCTGCGGATGCCGGCGCGGGCGGTCGGCCTTCCGCTGAGCGGATCGGATGCGATCGGAACGGACGTCCATCGCGCGCGCTCGGGGTCGAGATGCCAATACAGCGCGTTGGATGCATCTCGGATCGCGAGAGCTCGATCGGGTCCGCGGTGGTACGAGGTATCGGAGAGCTCGACAGGAACGTCGAGCGACGCGAGCGGGACAGGAGCCGCGGCGCCCTCGAGCCGCGTGACGCTCACCGTGCTCGAAGTGCGATCGGGCGCGATGCGGAGGTACTGAAGCGCAGCCTCGGAGCGCTCCGTGTCACGCGCGACGACGCCCAGAAAGTCGGAGCTCTCGAACGTCTCGAGCTCGGTCGTGAGCGTGGACGCGACGGGATCGAACCGGGCGAGGCCCTGCGGCATGCGGTCCGTCGACGAGAGCGCGGCCACTCCGCCAGCGACGAAGATCGCACCTCCAGCCGCGACGGCGGACGCCCCGAATCGACCGCTCGGAAGTGTGACGCCTTCGAGCAACTCGCCGCGCGGGTCCGCGGGATCGAGCGAGAGACGTACGACCTGGCCGGAGATCGTTCCGTCGGGCATCAGGCCACCGAACGAGTACGCGATCGACGGCTCGATCGGCGACAGCGCGACGGCCGAGCCGCCGCGCGCCTCGATCCCCGAAGGCCGCGCGAACGAGCGCCACTCCGGGGTGTCGTCCCGCAGATCGAGCGCGTGGACGGTCGCGACTTCGCCCGCATCGTCGAAGCCCGGAAGCATCCACAACACCTCGGTTGCGGGGTCGTACACGACCGACAGAAAGCGCGTGTTCTCCGCGACCGAACCGGCTGCGTCGAGTCTCGTCCAGCGCTCGTGCCCACGATCCGCGAGGTCGAGCGCGAACACGTCGACAGCCGCGGAGATCGAAGGCTGGACCGCCACGACGTACATGCGATGACGGAGAGCATCGATCGCCGCGCCCAGGATCACGTGCAGCGGCACGGGTCCCGCCCCGGTCGTCGCGAGCGGTGTGAACCGCAGCACACCCGCCTCGATGCGTGTTTCCCACGCAACCCCGAGCGACACCACGATCCAACGGGAATGCCGCTCGTCGTGCGCGACCGCAACGGAGTTGAACGACAGGTGCGGTAGCAGCGGTCTCCAGGCGGGCGCGTCGTGCACGGTCACGGGGCCGACCGCGACGCGCGGACCTTCGACATCGCCGGACCTCGCCCATGCCTCGAGTCGAATCTGCTGCCCGGCATCGAGCCCGGCCGTGTCGAGCCGAGGCTCCGCTCCCCTCGACACGTCGTCGACGAACCATTCGTACGCGACGTCGGCATCGGAGGCTTCATCGGCCAGGATGCGCCCCGCGTGGGCCCGCAAGAGCTCGCCCGCGATCGGCTGGTACGACGAGAGCCCAACCGTCGTCAACACGGGCGGCGATGCCATCGCGCCATCGACGGACGCGTCCGCTCTGCTGCCCGCATCACCACCCGCCGGATCGTACACGCACGCCTCGCCCGTCCAGACGCGTGGCTCGCGGCAGATGCAGCGTTTCTCGCCGCGGTCGTACTCGGTGCCCGCACTGCAGATCGGGTCTTCACACGCGACGAGCAACAGGGCGAGCGCGAGATATCGACGCACGAGAGCCTCCCTCGGTGAGCGCGCACGCATCGACCCACGTCGCGCGTCGTTGCCCCGCGCGAGCGGTAGCATCCGCGCCGTCGCGCGTCAGCGCGCTCAGTCGCTCTCGATCTGCGCCAGCGCCGTGCGCGCTCTTCGCAGCTCTTCGCGCAGCGTGATCGTCTTCGCCTCGTCGGGCGCCGCGTGCCTGCGCAGCCACGCGCGCAGGTGCACCGCGGCCTTGCGCCGATCGCCGAGCTCGTACGCGATCATCCCGAGCAGCCACTGGCCGTAGCCCTCGCGCGCCGGGCTCTTCTGCAGCGCGGTCACGATCGCGTCGAGCTCGGCCACCGCGAGGTCCGCGGTGAGCCGCACGTACGCGGAGTGCGCGCGGATCATCGCGCGGTCTCGCGTCGCCCAGCGCTCGGCCCGCCGCAACGAGCGCAGCGCGTCGTCGACGTCGCCGGCCCAGTGCTGGAAGGTACCTAGGCTCCAGAGGTGGAAGCTGCGTCGCTCCGCCGGCGCGTGACGCGCCGCGAGCCGCTGCTGCACGATCGCGTCGGACAGCTCGCCGAGCGCAGCGAGCACGCGCGCCGCGTCGTGATGCGCGATGTCGCGCAGAGGGCCGATCGAGGCCATCTGCTCGGCCACTTCGACCGCCTTGCGCAGCCGGCGCGCTTCGACGTGCGACAGGTAGAGCTGTCGCAGGAGCAACACCTGCGTATCGGGGTCGAGGTCGGTGGAATCGAGGGCGAGCCCGGCGCGCGCCCAGCGCGCTCTCGCCTTCGCGTCGGACGCCGAGAGCGCCAGCCGGAGGAAATCTTCCGCCGACTCCGGTGCCTCGGCCTCCTTGGGCCGCGTCACGTCGCACGCTCCTGGAGCATTCGTCGCAAGCGGGATTCCTCAGTGATAGCACAGGGGGATCCACTGTCGAATCATGGGTGGATCCGCGCACTTCCACAGATCTATCCACAGCGTGTCCACGGGGGCCCACAGGATGTGGATCAGACGACGTACCGTACGTGATCTGCGCACCGCGGGCAGGCTCCTCACGTGCGTCTTCCCGCGAGCTCAATCGAGCGGCGGGTCGACGATGTCGTCGTGAGGAGGCGGCGGAGGCGCGTCGGGATCGAAGAAGAAGCGCGCGAGCTCTTCCTCGCGCGAGCGCGCGTCCTCGTAGCCCATGCGCATCAGGTCGCGCGCGTAGTGGCCGTCGAAGAGCAAGTAGCTCACGAGGTCGGCGTCGCTGCCCTCGCCGATGTCGAGCAGCTTGAGCAGGCCGCGCCCCAGCAGGCGCCCGAAGCGCACGTGGTTCTTGCGCAGATGGTCGTTCGCGACGCGCCCGATGTCTTCGCGCGGGTAGACCGCGAGCGCGTGGATGCGATGGCGCGGCGGGCGTCCCATCGCGACCGCGCGCGCGTTCATCATGTCGACGAACTGCGGGCCGAAGAGCGCGACGCCGTCGTCGATGAAGCGGTTCTGTCGCTCGAGCTCGAGGAAGTCGGCGTTCACGTGATCGAGCAGGAACGCGTTGAGGATCTTGCCGAGCAGGAACGCGACGCCGGGGTACACGCCGGGCGCGAACGCGGGCGTCGGCGTGAGCGGCTGGCTCGCGAGCGACACGACGAGCAAGCGCCGCGCGCCGAGATGGATCGCGGGCGACATCGGCGTGTTGAGGCGAAGGCCGCCGTCGACGAAGAGCTCGCCGCGCACCGCGACCGGCGGGAACAGCATCGGGATCGCCGCGGACGCGAGCACGTGCTGCGGGCCGATGCGATCGGGACGCAGCACGACGTTCGGCGGAAGGCCGACGGGCAGCTCCACGTCGGGAGCGCGATCGACGAAGATCCACGGGCGCCCGGTGGCCACGTGCGTCGCGCTGATCGTCAGCGCCTTGAGCACGCCGCGCCGCAGGTTCCGCACGAGGCGCTGCCAGCGCATGTTCTCGTCGACGATCTTCGTGAGCGGCGTCGCGTCGAAGAGGCCCGCGCCGCTGCGGCCGCCCATCACGACGCGACCGAGCTTCGTCGCCTGCATCACGCCGAAGCCGATCACCTGATCGAGCTCGAGCGCGCTCCAGAGCTGCACGAGGCGCTCGACGCCGGGGATCGGATCGTCGAGCACCGACGCGAGATAGCCGCCGTTGATCGCGCCGACGCTGGTGCCGCAGACGATGTCGATGCGCGGCGTGCCGCAGCGCCGCGCGAGCTCGCCGAACACGTACGAGAGGACGCCCGCCTCGTACGCGCCACGCGCTCCGCCACCGGCGAGGACGATCGCGGACTCGCCGCGGTGGGTGGACGGAGGCGGGATGCTCGCGCGGCTCGGAATCGGCACGGAGCCGCCGAGGATACCGCACCCGGGAACATCGATGGCACTTCGCGCGCGTGTGGACCGACGACCCCGACGAGTGCGAGCCTCGTCGGGTGAGAGCACCCTTTTACGCCCTGACCTTCGCAACGCTGCTCGCGATCGGCTGCGAGAGCACCGACTCGAGCTCCGACGACGACGCCGGCCGCGCACTCGACGCGGGTCGATCCGTCGACTCGGGCACGGAGGAGGACGCGTCGACCGCCGCCGACGCGGGACCGGCCCCCTGCGAGCCGAGCCCGTGCCTGAACGGAGGCACGTGCCGCGAGGACGACGACGGGGCCTTCACGTGCACGTGTGCGGCGGGCTACGAGGGCGAGACCTGCGAGACCGACATCGACGAATGCTCGCCGAGCCCGTGCCTGAACGGAGGCACCTGCGCCGATGGCGTCGCCTCGTTCACGTGCACGTGTGCGGCGGGCTACGAGGGCGAGACCTGCGAGACCGACATCGACGAATGCTCGCCGAGCCCCTGCCAGAACGGAGGCACCTGCGCCGATGGCGTGGCCTCGTTCACGTGCACCTGCCGCGCCGGCTACGAGGGCGAGACCTGCGAGACCGACATCGACGAATGCTCGCCGAACCCCTGCCACAACGGAGGCAGCTGCGTCGAAGGCGTGGCCACGTTCATGTGCACCTGCGCGCCGGGCTACCTGGGGCCGCGCTGCGAGATCGACGACGCGTGCGCTCCGAATCCCTGCCGGAACGGCGGTTTCTGCACGAGCATCGGCTCGTCGTTCTCCTGCTCGTGCAGCTCCGACTGGACCGGGCCCACGTGCGACCAGTGCGGGACGGCGTGCGGCAGTCGCCCCGACTACTACCGGGATCGTTTCCTCTCCTGCTTCCGCGACACCGCGAGTTGCACGCGCCCGGCGCAGACGTGCGAGCAGTACTGCTCCTCCTGGATGGCCTGCTCCGGGCCGCTCGCGATCAATTCCGACGGAGTCGGCACGGTGACCGGCCCCTCGCCCGACTGCTTCTGATGCGCGCGCGGTCGCGCTACGGCTCGTCGACGAGCTGACGAAGGCGCTCGTTCGCGAGCGTCGAGCCGCCGATCGGGCGACCGTCGAGGCTCGAGAGGTCGACGCGCGAGAGCTCGACGCGCGCGCTCCACATCTCGCGATGCACCTCGCGCGCGAGGCGCTGCGGGAGCGTGAGCGTGGCGAGCTCGGGGTCGCGCTCGGCCTCGGCCGCGCGCGCTTCGTCGGTCTCGGGCGGCGCGCTCGCTTCGACGCAGCGGAGCTCGTTGCCGCTCGCAGTGCGGAGGCATGCGCGGAGACCGCGCGCGGTGGGCTCGACGTCGAGCGCGAGCGCTCCATCGCGCTCGGTCGTGCGCGGCGAGGACGCGAGCAGCGACGCGGCGCTCTCCGAGTCACCGCCGCGATGCGAGATCGAGATCGGCAGCGCGAGCCCGAGGCGACGCAGCACGCCGGGGTCGATCTCCAGCGCGGTCGCGTAGAGCTCGTAGGCCTGCGCTTCCATGCCCGCGTCGTCGGCGGCGGCTGCGGCGATCGCGGCGACGCGCGCACGCACCAGCGCGAAGCCGCGCGCCTCGGCGAGCTGCGGGAGGATGCGCTGCGCGAGCGCGACCGCGGTCTCGCCATCTCCACGCGCGGCCGCGATCTCGACCTCGAGCGCGTCGTAGAACGGCGTCGCGCGCGGCTCCTGTGCGTCACGCGCGCGCGCTTCCGCGAGCGCCACCGCGACGATCGCCGGGCCGAGCACCGACACGATCTCGCCGGTGAGCCACGGCGAGAGCCCCGTGATCCCGCCCGCCATGAACGGGCGCAGCGTGTCGACGAGGCGCTCGTCGTCGGCGAGCACGCCGAGGATGCGCTCGTCGTCGGGCCAGCGCGCGACGCGACGCGGGATCGACTCGGCGAACGTCGAGACACGCGCGCCGAGCCCGGTCCACGACGCGCGCTCCGCGCGCTCTTCTTCGAGCGTGCGGCGGATGATGCGACGCAACAGCGCGTGACGTCCGCGCGCCTGCTCGGCGCCGTCGGTGGTGAGGCCGCGGCGATCGGGGCGCGCGAGCGCGCGATCGATGCGCTCGTCGGCGCGCACGGTCTCGCCCGCGAGCAGCAGCACGATCGCGGCGACCGCCTCCGTCTCGGCGCGACCTTGATCGCGCATCGACGCGGGCTGGCGATCGTTCCAGCGGATCATCGACGCGAACGCGCCGAGCGCGTCGTCCATGCGCGCTTCGCTCAGGTAGAGCTCGACGAGGAGCTGCCACGGATCGGCGCCGGTGGGCTCGAAGCGCTGCACGCCCTCGAGCGCGTAGCGCTCGGCCTCCTCGAAGCGCAGCGCGACCGTCGCGGCGAGCGCGGCGTTGTACGCGTCGACCGCGATGCCGGGCTGCTCCTCGTCGGGCGCGGCGCGCTCGATGCCGCGTCGTGCGTCCTCGAGCGCGGCGAGGCACGCGTTGAAGTAGGGCTCGCGCGTGCGCGCTTCGCCCTCGAGCGCGCACATCGCGTTGAGGCCCGCCGAGCGCTGCCACGGGTTCGGTGAATTGACCGCGATCGACGCGAACTGGCGCGCTTCGTCCTGGCGCTCGAGCTTCATCAGCGGCCAGCAGCGCTCGGCGACGAGGTCGGGATCGTAGAGGTGATCGTAGTAGCCGAGGAGCTCGAGCTGGTAGTCGTAGAGCTCCATCTGGCCCGCGAGGCGCGACGTCGTGTAGAGCAGCTGCTGATGGAACGGCGAGTGCGGGTCGAGCGTGCTGCGCTCGTGCAGCTCGCGCGCGCGGCCGAGGTGGAACATCGCGCGTCCGAGCGAGCCCTCGGCCTCGAAGAGCACGCGGCCGAGCACGTAGTGACCGACGACCGAGTCGGGATCACGACGCAGCACGCGCTCGGCCTGGGTGCGCGCGCCGACCGCCATCCCGTCGGACAGGAGCTGCAGCGCTTCCTCCTCGTCGGGCGCGTGGGCGTCGGGCAGTGACGCATCCTGCGCTTCGCCGATCGACACCAGCGCGCCGAGGATCGCGATCAGCGCGATCAATCTAACGCGCGACACGCCGCACCAGCTTCTCGAGCGGGCCCGCGACGAGCTCGTCGGTCAGCGCGTAGACGTCGCCCGCGCCGGGCGCGAGCTCGAGACGATGGCAGAAGATGAAGTGCGCGAGCGCGCGCACGTCCTCGTCGGTCACGTAGTTGCGCCGGCGCGTCAGCGCGCGCGCCTGGAGCGCGGGGATCATCAGCACCAGCGCGCGCGTCGAGAGGCCCTGGAGCACGCGCGGATCGCGGCGCGTCGTCTCCGCGATGTCGACGAGGCACTCGCGGATCTCGGGCGCCATGTGGATCTGCGCCTCGACGACCTCGCGCGCGTCGAGGATCTCGGTGCGGGTGATGCGCGGGATGTCGTCCTCGGCGCCGCCCGCGTGGCGCCTCGCGCGGATCGACGCGAGCACCTCGAGCTCCGCGTCGCGCGGGATGTGCTTCATCTTGATCTTGAAGAGGAAGCGATCGAGCTGCGCGCTCGGCAGCGGGAACGTGCCGCTGAAGTCGAGCGGGTTCTGGGTCGCGATCACGAAGAAGAGCGGGTCGAGCTTGCGCGTGCGGTTGTCGACCGTGACCTGCTTC
Organism: Sandaracinus amylolyticus; assembly: GCF_000737325.1. NCBI lineage: Bacteria > Pseudomonadati > Myxococcota > Polyangiales > Sandaracinaceae > Sandaracinus > Sandaracinus amylolyticus. The sequence continues at coordinate 380,175 of NZ_CP011125.1, read as the reverse complement.
TCGCCCATCGCCTCGAGCAGCGCGCTCTGCACCTTCGGCGACGTGCGGTTGATCTCGTCCGCGAGCACGACGTGCGCGAACACCGGGCCCGGGCGGAAGAAGAACTTGTTCGTGTTGGGATCGAAGATCGTCGTGCCGGTCACGTCGCTCGGCAGCAGATCGGGCGTGAACTGGATGCGGCGGATCGCGACGATGTCGTCGTCGGGCCGGTCGTCGATGATGCAGTCGCCCAGCGCCTTCGCGAGCGTCGTCTTGCCCGAGCCGGGGAAGTCCTCGAGCAGCACGTGCCCGTCGGCGAGCATCGCGATGATGATCGTGTCGATCACGTCGTCGCGACCGCGCACCGCGCGCGCGAGCCTGCCGCGCATGCGGTGGACGACACCGAACGCGCCGTCGAGCGTCTCGATGCGCGGCGCGGGCGTATAGGTGATGTGCTCGCTCTGGATGCCGCCGTGATCGGTCTCTCTGCCCATTGGGATCACCTCATCGCGAGTCGAGGAACGAGAGCGGATGCGCGAGGCCGAGCAGGCGTCGCCACGTCTTGGTCGAAGCGCGCAGCTCGCGCTTCATCGATGCGGTCGCGTCGCGCCACGCTGCGGGATCGGAAGGCGGCGCGCCGGGATGTCCGAGCCGCGATGCGAGGAGCAGCGCCGTCGCGCGCTCGAACGCGGGCGAAGTCTGCGCGACGCGCGCCGCGAACTGCTCGCGCGTCTCGCCGTGCTCGCGGACCAGGCCGACCTCCGCGAGGCGATCGAGCGCGGCGCGGTACTCGACGCGCGGGCGCGCGCGGCTCGACGCGAACGCGGGCGCGACGCGGCGCCAGAGCTTGATCGCGTAGAGCACGGCGAGGACCAGCGCGATCGCGAGCGCGAACAGGATCCACAGCGCCGTCGTGAGCGAGCCCTGCTGGCGGCGCGTCTGTTGCGGCTGGATCTCGTCCTCGGGATCCGGCGGCTGCTCGCGCGCCATCTCGCCGAGGCGCTGCTGGAGCTCTTCGTCCTGCGGAGGGCGCGGCGGATCGAGGTTCTCGTGCGCGGCGATGTCGAGGACGATCCAGCCGACGCCCTCGACGTAGACCTCGGGCCACGCGTGCGCGTCGCCCGCTTGGATGACCAGCGACGAGCCGCCGCGACGGTTCGCCTCTTCGCTCATGTACCCGACGCCGATGCGCGAGGGCACGCCCGCGGCGCGGAAGAGGAACACCGCGGTGTGCGCGAAGTGCACGCAGTAGCCGATCCGGTTGCCGAAGAAGAAGTCGACGACGGGATCCGCCGCGTCGGCGTGGCGCTCGCGCGTGGAGTACGTGAGCATCTCGTCGAGGCGCAGCTTGATCGCGACGGCGCGCGCGAACGGGTCGTCGCGGCGCGCCTCGGGCATCGACGCGATCGTCTCGTCCGCGAACGCCTGGAAGCGCGCGTCGGGGTGCGTCGTGAGGTAGAGCGCGCGCACCTCGGCGGGCCACGCGGAATCGCCGGCACCTCGTCCGAGCAGATCTTGGTACCCGATGGTCTGTGCCATCGAGAGGAAGCGATATGCGCGGCGGAATTGGCCGGGGTTGGGGTTGCGCGCCTCCGCGAACCACACCGGCGACTCGAGCGCGAAGGGCAGCGGGTGCGCGACGAGCAGCGCGACGGTCGCGGGCACCTGATCGCGACCGAGCGCGGGCGGCGGCGCGCTCACCGGCGCGCGCGACGTCGGCATCGCGCGCGCGAGATCGCCGTCGGCTCCTTCGTGCGTGGTGGGCACGAGGCGCACGCCTTCGAGCTCGGTCCACGCCTCTTGGCGGAAGTAGTAGTTGCCCGAGGGCGGCGAGTAGTCGCGCTCGAAGAGCACGACGGCGACCGGTGACGATCCGCCGCCGCCGCTCGGCGGCGGTTGGTCCTGGAGCTCGCTGGGATCGACCGGGCCACCCTGCTCGCCCTGCTCGCCGGTCTCGCGCGGCGGCGGGAGCTCGTCGTCGCCGACACCCGCGTCCCACGCGCTCGGCTGACCGCTGCTGCCGCCGTCGCCGCGCGAGCCGCCGCCGCCGCCGCTCGATGCATCGGCGCCGCTCCCGCTGCCGCCACCGCCGTCGACGATCGACGCGTCGCCGCCGCCGCCGCTCGCGCCGCCGTCGCCGTCGCCACCACCCGCGCCGCCGTCGAGCGAGGACGCATCACCACCGCCGCCGCTCGCGCCGCCGTCGAGCGAGGCGTCGCCGCCGCCGCTCGCGCCGCCGTCGAGCGACGCATCGGCGCGGCCGCCCGCACCACCATCGAGGCCGCCGTCGCCGCCACCACCACCGCCGTCGGCGCGACCTGCGTCGCCGCTGCCGCCTCCGTCGCGCGGCACGCCGCCGTCGAGGCCGCTGCTCGTGCCGCCTTGGTCGTCACCTTCTTCGCCGGTGTCGTTGCCCTGCTGATCGCTGTCGATCGAGTCGGGCGAGCTCTCGCCGAGCGCGGCCTGCTCGCGCGTGATCTCGAAGCACGACACCACGAGCATCGCGACGAGCGGCACGAGCGGGAGCGCGGCGAGGCTGAGGCGTCCCTTGCGCTCGAAGAGCAGCAGCGAGATCGCGACGAGCGCCGACGCGATGCCGATCGCGAGGATGACGTCGGCGGGATCGATCCCGCGGCGCCACGCGAAGTCGCTGAGCCAGAGCGGGCGCACGACGATGCCGCCGCGATGTGCAGCGAGCGCGGCCGCGACCGAGAGCACGAGGAACGCGAGCTCGAGCGCGATCCACGACGGATGCCGCTTCGCGGTCGCGCGCATCGCCGCGGTCGCGAAGAACGCGACGCTGCCGTAGGAGACGAAGCTCGTGAGGTGCAGCGAGAGCCCGGTGCCGAGCGCGGCGACGATGCCCTCGACGCGCACGATCGTCCCGCCGATCGCGAGGCCCACGCCCGCGATCGCCGCGAGCCCGCCGAGCACCCAGGAGAGGCGCAGCGGCGTGCGCGCGAGGATCTCGCCCGCGAGCACGCCCGCCATCGCGCCGAGCACGGCCGCGGTGATGCCGGTGCCCATCGCGACGTCCGCGACGATGCAGAACGTCGCGACGCCCATCGTGACGACGCGCAGCGGATGACGCGCGCTGCGCGCGAAGCGCGTGAAGAGCGTGTCGCGATCGGCCTCGCGGGCGCGGTCGACCTTCTGCATCACACGCCCGCCGCCGGGTGCACGTGACCGCCGCGGCGATCGACGATGACGATCTTCGCGCGCAGCTTCCCGAGCTCGGCGACGACCTGCTGGAGCTCGCCGTGCGCGACCGCGATCTCGCGCTCGTCGCGATCCTGCAGCGCGAGCTTCGCGAGCCCGGCGCGCGGCTTCGCGCGATCGACTCCGTCGGTGCACACGACGAACTCGATCGGCGCGCGGCCCGCGACGTCGACCGGGAGCTCCTTCGCCGCGTGCACCACGCCCGCGAGCCACGGGCCCGGCTTGCCCGGCACGAACACCACCGCGCGCCCTGCCCCGTCCTTGCTCGCCCTGCGCAGGAACGCGCCGAGCCCGCTGCCCGCGCGCTCGTGCGGCGCGGACGCGCTCTTCGCGAGCGCCTCGAGCGCGGCGTCGCGCGTCGTCGCGGGCGCGTCGACTCCGTCGGCGCCGAACGCCCAGTCTCCGCCGAGCGCGCCGACGTCGACCGCCACGCGCGCTGCGCCCGCGGCGGGCTCGTCGGCAGGGCCGGTCACGAGGTACGCGAGCGTGCGGCGCGCCGCGGAGAGCGCCTTCTCGGGCGTGCGGATGACGAGCTCGCGGGTGCGCGCGAACACGCTCCACAGCACGAAGCGGATCGGATCGCCGGGCGCGTACTGGCGCAGATCGAGGCGCTCGCCGTCGGGCGATCCCGCGGGGTGCGTGATGTCGCTGCCGCCCGAGAGCGTGTGCACGACGTGCATCTGCTTGAGCCCGCCGACCGACGGCAGGATGCGCACCGGGCGCGTCTCGACGTGCTCCATCGCGATCGCGCACAGGCCGAACGCGTCGCCGACCTCGATCCGTCGGGTGAGCGAGTCGCTCCAGCGACGCGTGCGCGGCGTGACCTCCTCGTCGATCCACGCGCCCGCCTCGAGCATGCGCAGGTCGGCGTGCGGCGCGATCCACGTCCACGTCACGCGCGCGCCCGGCAGCCATCGCAGGCGCGGCAGACGGAACCCGGTGCGCGCGGGATGGCCACACTCGATCGAGAGCGCACTGTCGCCGTCGATGCGTCGCAGCGCGACCACGACGCGCCAGCGCGCGATGACCACGGTCAGAATTCCGAGGACGAGCGCGACGCCGACGATCGCGCTCGCCCCGAGCAGCACGAGATCGACGTGGCGCACGCCGATCCACAGCGCGAGCGACACGAGCGCGACCACGACCACGCCGAGGCGCGTCAGCGGGAACACATCGCGCGCGCGGCGAGCGAAGCGTGCGAGCCGTGCCTTCATGCTCAGAGCCAGCCGCAGCCGCGCATCTCGGGATAGAACGCGGGCGGGCGCGGGTTCACGGTGGGCGACTGCGCGCTCTCGACCGGCGGGCAGCGGATGCGGCGGAACACCGCGGGCTCGTCGACGGCGCGTCCTCCGTCGTTGTTGACGGATTGGAACTCGAGGATCGACGGGTCGATCACGCCGGTGAAGTTGTCGAGGTTGTAGCCGCCGGGGCCGCCCTGACAGCGCACCTCGTCGAGGCGCCACATCCCGATGCCACCGAAGAACACGCGGTTGTCGGGGGTGACCGAGCCGCGCGCGTCCATCGAGACGATCCAGTCGTAGCCGCCGTGCGAGCAGGGAGGCGGCTCCTCGTCCTGCGGGGTGCCGCTCCACTGGTGGTTCTGGATCGTGCCGACGAGCTGTCCGGGCTGTCCGGGCACGCGACGGATCGTCAGCGTGAACACGGTCCAGTCGCGATAGACCTCGCTGTACGTGTGCGAGCGCCAGACGCCCGCGACGTACTCGTCCTCGCACTCGGCGGCCGGCGGCAGACGCGCACGCTGCTCTTCGATCGTGCCGTGGCCGAGGCTCGGCACGAGCCACGCGGAGGCGAAGCACGTCGCGGCGACGAGGAGCGAGATGCGGCGACGGCGGCGTGCGCGTCGCGGGTCTCGCGGGGACGCGGAGGTCGCCGGCGTCATCGACGCGTGACGCTATCACGACGCGAACGTGCGTGGACGCGCATGATCTCTCGTACGCCGCGGCGAGCGCGACGATCCCCGGCGCCTCGCGGAGTGATCGAGTAGAGTCGGTGCGCCGAGTAGTGATGACGGCGAGCGCGGACGACGCGACGGGCGAGACGCTGGCGAGCGGACGGTTCGAGCTGCTGCGCAAGCTGGGCGCGGGCGGGTTCGGCACCGTGTACGAGGCGCGGGATCGCGGGCGCGAGGCGATCGTCGCGCTGAAGATCCTCGACCGCGCGTCGCCGAGCGCGATCGCGCAGCTCAAGCGCGAATTCCGAGAGCTCGCGGACCTCGCGCATCCGAACCTGGTGCGCCTCGACGAGCTGCACGTCGCGGGTGATCGCTACTTCTTCACGATGGAGCGCGTCGCGGGCGTGGACGCGCGGCGCTGGGTGCTCGGGCCCTCCGATCGGAGCGAGCAGACGACGCGCGTCGGGGTGCGCAGGACGCGCGGCGACGAGCCGCTCGACGACGAGGTCGCTGACGACGAGCTGCGCACGCGGGTCACGCCCGACGTCGATCGGCTGCGCCAGGTGCTCGTGCAGATCGTGCGCGGCCTCGCGCACCTGCACGTGCATGGGAAGCTGCACTGCGACGTGAAGCCGTCGAACGTGCTCGTCGACGCGCAGGGGCGCGTGGTGCTCGTCGACTTCGGGCTCGTGAGCGACGCCGATCGCACGCAGCGCGCGCGCTCCGCGGCGGGCACGCCGCGCTACATGTCGCCCGAGATGATCGCGGGCGAGACGCTCGGTCCCGCGAGCGACCTCTATCAAGTCGGCGTGCTCGCGCACGAGCTGCTCACGGGCAGCACGCCGTTCGTCGGTCCCGCGGCGCAGGTGCTCGCGGCAAAGGTGTTCGGCCCGGCGCCGCGCATCGCGGACTCCGAGGGACTTCCCGAGGATCTCGTCGTGCTCACCGAGGCGCTGCTCGCGCGCGATCCGAGCGAGCGACCCGACGCGGCCGCGGTGCTGCGCGCGCTGGGCGACGAGCAGGTCGTCGCGCGCCCGGCGCGCGCGTCGTTCGTGGGCCGCGCGCGTGAGCTCGAGGCGCTCGGCGCGGCTGCGGCCTCGGCGCGCGCCGGACGCACGGTGGTGGTGTCGGTGCGTGGACCGAGCGGCATCGGTAAGACGCGCTTGGTCGAGCGGCTCACGAGCGAGCTCGCGCGTCGCGAGCCGCGCACGCTGGTGCTCGCGGCGCGCTGTCGCGAGCAGGACTGGCTGCCGTACAAGGCGATCGATCCCGCGATGGACGCGCTGCTCGAGTGGCTGCTCGAGCTGCCGCAGCCGGAGCGCAACGCCGCGATCGGCGACGACGAGATCGGCGCGCTCGCGCAGGTGTTCCCCTCGTACCGCGAGCTGCTCGCGGGGCGCAGCTCGGCGCCGCCCGCGGTGAGCCCGACCGAGCGACGGCGCGCGGTCGCGGGCGCGCTGCGCGCGGTGGTGGGCCGCATCGCGCGGGCGCTGCGGCTCGTGTTGTGGATCGACGACGCGCAGTGGGCCGACGCGGACAGCGCGCGGCTGCTCGCCGACGTGCTCGAGGGCGGCGCGCTGCCGGTGCTGGTGATCGTCTCGCGGCGCGGCACCGAGGGCGCGATCGGGTTCGAGGACGTGCTCTGGCGCGACGCGCCGGGGCTCGAGCGACGCGCGGTGGAGGTCGCGCCGCTCTCGCGCGACGACGCGCGGACCCTCGTGCAGCACCTCGCGGCATCGAGCGACACCGCGCCGCTGCGGCGCCTCGTCGACGTCGCGGACGGCAATCCGTTCTTGCTCGTGGAGCTCGCGGAGCAGGCGCGGATCGATCGTGCGGTGCTCGAGGAGACGGCGGGCGCGGAGACGGTGCTGCTCCATCGCGTCGAGCGCCTCGAGCCGCACGCGCGCGCGATGCTCGAGGCGATCGTCACCGCGGGCAAGCCGCTCGCGCGCCGCATCGTCGGTCGCGTCGCGGGCGTGCGCGGCGACGACGAGCTCGCCGCGCTCGCGGCGTTGCGTGCCGCGCGCTTCGTCACGGTGCACGTCGCGCCGGGCGTCGAGCGCATCGAGGCCTCGCACGACCGGGTGCGCGAGCTGACCTACGCCGCGCTCGAGCCGATGCGGCGCCGCGCGCTCCACGGTGGGCTCGCGATCGCGCTCGCCGAGAGCGGCCACGTCGATCCCGACACGCTCTCGTTCCATCACGAGCGCGCCGGGGATCTCGCCGCCGCCGCGCGCGAGGCCGAGCGCGCCGGGGATCTCGCGGTGCGCGCCCTCGCGTTCCAGCGCGCCGCGGAGTCGTACCGGCGCGCGCTCGCGCTGCGCGATCACGACGGGGCCACCCGCGCACGGCTGCTCGAGCGCATCGGCGACGCGCATGCCCACGCCGGCCGCGCCGCCGACGCCGCGCGCGCGTTCGTCCAAGCGGCGGAGCTCGCGCCGGGTCGCGCGCACGCGCTCGATCTCCGTCGCCGCGCCGCGGCGCTCCTGCTCACCGCGGGGCACGTGGAAGAAGGGCTGCGCGACCTGCGCGACGTGCTCGCCGCGGTCGGGCTCACGATCCCCTCGTCGCGCGCCGTCATCCTCGCGCGCGCGCTCGCTGCGCGCGGCGTGCTCGAGCTGCGAGGCCTCGACTTCGTCGAGCGTCCCGCGGCGCTCGTGCCCGAGGAAGAGCTGCTCGCGATCGACGCGGCGTACTCCGCGGCCGCAGGGCTCTCGCTGATCGACACCGCCGCGGGCGCGTACTTCTCGACGCTGCACGTCGACCGCGCGCTGCGCGCGGGGGAGATCTCGCGCGTCGCGCGCGCTCTCTCGCTCGAGGTTCCGTACCTCGCGGGCATCGGCGGCGCGGGGCGCTCGGCGCGCGAACATCGCGTGCTCGACCTCGCGCGATCGCTCGCCGCGCGCACCGAGGACCCCGAGACCAGCGCGCGCCTGCGCTTCTGCGAGGGCTCGGCCGCGTTCCTCCACGCCGAGTGGGCCGCGGCCGCGCGCACGCTCGAGCTCGCCGCGATCGAGCTGCGCGCCGCGGAGCGCGGGCTCTTCCACGAGATCGTCACCGCCGAGCACTTCACGCTCGCCGCGCTCGGCTGGCTCGGCCTCTGGAGCGAGCTCTCGCGACGCCTGCCCGACGTGCTGCTGCGCGCGCGCGACGCCGGCGATCTCTACGCCGAGACGACGATCGCGACCGCGGTGGGCCACTACACCGCGCTCGCCGCGGACGACCCGCGCGCCGCGCGCGCCACGCTCGAGGACGGGATCGGTCGCTGGCCACGCGCCGGGTTCTTCATCCAGCACTACGACGTGCTGATCTCGCGCACCGACGTCGATCTCTACGAGTCGCTCGGCCGCGGCGACGACGCGCTCCATCGCGTGCGCGCGAGCTGGGGCGCGCTCCGCGGCTCGCTGCTGCGCTTCGTGCAGGTGATCCGCGTCGAGTCGGACTACGCGCTCGGTCGTGTGCTCGTCGCCGCGGCTGCGTCGCGCGACGCCGGCCTCGGTCTTGCGGCGCTGCTGCGCGAGGCGCGATCGTGCGCACGCTCGCTCTCGCGCGAGGGCATCGCGTGGGCGCGCGGGCTCGGCGCGCTGATCGAGGCCGCGTGCGAGATCGCGGTGCGTGACGAGCGCGCCGCGATCCGTGCGCTGCGCACCGCCGAGCACGCGCTGACCGAGTCGGGCTGCGCGCTGCTCGCGGCCGCGGCGACCTGGCGGCGCGCGGCGATCGAAGAGGACGCGCGCGCCGTCGCGAAGGCGCGAGATCACTTCGTCGCGCAGGGCATCCGCGCGCCCGAGCGCCTCGTCGCGATGATGTGCCCCGGCGCGTGGTGATCACGTCTTCGGGAAGAGCTCGGCGTAGCTCGGGCCCCACCCGCGCTCGGCACGGCGCAGCAGCACCGAGTAGCTCGCCGCGCCGAGCGCGAGGTGCAGTCGCTGCGCGAGCCGCGAGTCACACGGCTCGAGCGGCTGCGGCGGCGCGAAGAGACGATACGCCGCGCCGCCCGCCTGATCCGCGAACATCACGCGCAGCTGCGTGACCTGCTGCTTGCGCAGCAGCGCGTCCGCGATCGCCGCGCCCGGTCGGAAGCCGACGCCGAGCCCGATGTACGACGCGACGCCGAGCGCGGTCACCGCGTCGTAGAGCACGTCGCGCTTGGGGTCGATCCGGAAGTCGAGCTGCTCCACGCCGGGCTGGGGCTGCGCGTGCGTCATCGGCGCACCGAAGAAGCGCACGAGCGTGCCGCCGAGATCCTGCGCCGACATCGGCGAGAGCCACCGGCCCTCGCGCATCGCGGGCGCGGTCGCCGACGTGCGATGCGCGAGCACCACGCGCGCGACGAGATCGCGGCCCATCTCCGCGGGCATGCCCGCGTGCCGCACGTTGCGATCGATCGTCTCGAGCGCCTGACGCGCGAGCGGATCGTCGTTCCACAGCGCCTGCGCTGCCGCGTGCGCGCCCGCGGGATCGGCGTCGCTCGACGCCGGCCATGCCGTGGGCGGCTCGACGCGCTCGCCCGGCGCGATCTGCGTCGTGAGCGCTTGGTAGAGCGCGCCGAGCGGCTGCACGAGCTCGCCGAAGATCAGCTCGTGCTTCGTGTTGCCCGCGAAGAGCGCGACGTGGTTCGTGAGCATCCCCGTCTTCACCTCGACGCGCGTGAGCTCCGCGTGCGCGACCGAGAAGCGACGGTTGTTGAACGAGCCCGGCCCGCTGATCGACGACCACCCCGAGACCGCGGTGCGACGATCGGTGATCGCCATCGCGAGCCGGTGCTCGTAGCCCTTCGGTCGATCGACGAGCAGCGCCGACGCCAGGACGCGCTCGCCGGCGTGCAGCTCGAGCCCCACGCCCGAGCCCGTGATCGCCTCGACGCCCGCGTCCCGCGCGTCGGCGAAGAGCGCCATCGAGAGCTCCGAGGTGTCGATCATCCCCGGCTTGCGGTGGAACGGCTTCAGCGTCTGCGCGACGAGGCGGCGAACGGGCGAGTCGGTCACGTGCCTTGTCTACCTCCCGGCTGCCCCGCGCGTTCCTTCCGAGCGCGCGTCGTGCCGTCGCGATCACGATCGAGCGCCTCGCGCACGGTGCGCAAGAGCCCGTCGGGACCGTACGGCTTCGCGAGCATCGGCGGCGCCTTCACGCGCACCGCCGACGTGCGCTCGCCCGCGTCGTCCTGCTCGAGCACGTGCTCGGGGATCGCGGACGCGGAGTACCCGCTCGTCAGGATCACCGGCATCTGGGGCGCGATCGCGCGGATCTGCTGGTGCGCGCGCCACCCGTCGAGCTGCGGCATGATCACGTCGAGCACCACGAGATCGATCTCGTGCGCGCGCGCGCGGAACACGTCGACCGCCTGCGCTCCGTCGCTCGCCTCGATCACGCGATAGCCCGCGCCCTCGAGCGTGCGCTTCGCCATCCGCAGCACGAGCGGCTCGTCGTCGGCGACCAGGATCGTCTCGTGCCCACCCCGCGGCGCGGGCTGGGCAGCCGGCGCTGCCGCGCGCGCGCCGAGCTGTCGCGGGAGCCGCACCGTCATCCGCGTGCCGTCGCCGACCGCGCTCGACACGTCGATCGCCCCGCCGTGCTGTCGCACGATCCCGTGCGCCACCGCGAGACCCAGCCCGGTCGCCGTGCCCACCGGCTTCGTCGTGTAGAACGGCTCGAAGATCCGCGCGCGTTCGCTCTCCGCGATGCCGACGCCGGTGTCGACGACCTCGACGAGCACCTCGTGCCCGACGACGCTCGTCGAGAGCGTCAGCCGTCCGCCCGAGGGCATCGCGTCGCGCGCGTTCACACAGAGGTTGAGCAGCACCTGCTCGAGCCGGTGCAGATCCCCGCGCACCACCGCGTCGCCCTCGATGCCGCCGAGCACGACCTCGATCGAGCGCGGCAGCACGCGCTGCATCATCGACGCGATGCCGCTGACGAGCGCGGCCACGTCGACGTCCTCGAGCTGCAGCGCGCTCCGCCGCCCGAACGCGAGCAGCTGCTGCGTGAGCGACGCGGCGCGCTGCGAGGCCTCGACGATCTCGTGCAGCTCGTCGTCGGGCGACTGCCCGTTCGCGAAGCGACGCCGCGCGCACTCCGCGCCCGCCGAGATCACGGTGAGCAGGTTGTTGAAATCGTGCGCGATCCCGCCGGCGAGCAGCCCGATGCTCTCGAGCCGCTGCACCTGCTCGAGCTTGCGCTCGAGCTCGCGCCGCTCGAGCTCCGCGAGGCGGATCGCGGTCACGTCGATCACCGTGCCCACCACCGCGGTCCCGCCGTCGGGGCGCGCTTCGAGCCGCGCGCACCCGAGCACGTGCAGCCACGCCCCGCTGCGCGAGTCCTGCACGCGGTACTCCTGCTCGTAGCTCTCGGTGCGCCGCGCGATCAGCGCGTCCACCCCGGTGCGCACGCGCTCCACGTCGTCGGGATGCACGAGCCCGAGCCAGCGCGCGCGCGTCAGCCGCTCGTTCGCGTCGCCGAGCACGCGCCCGATCCAGCCGACGTGCTGCACCTCGCCGCTCTCGACGTCGAGCTCCCACACCGCGACGTTGCCCGCGCGCAGCGCGCGCTCGAGGCGTGACTCGCTGGTGTGCAGCGCCGAGAGCGCCTGTTGCTCGCGTGAAGTGTCCTTCGCGACGAGGAGCGCGCGCGGCGGCTCACCGGGCACGCGCACCGCGTGCACGACGTACGCGCCTCCGTCGACCGTGCTGTGCGAGGTCCAGCGCACGTCCTCGCCGGTGGTGAACAGGCGCTCGAGCTTCTCCGTGACCTCTTCGCGCATGTCGGGCTGAGCGAGATCGTCGATGCGCTGGCCGATCACCACGTCCTCGGTGGTGTCGTGACGGGTGCGGTTCACGAAGCGGATGCGGTGATCGCGATCGAGCTCGAGCACGTAGTCCGGCAGGCGCTCGAGGATCTCGTGCACGCGCCGCTCGCTCGCCCGCACCTCGAGCTCGGCGTGCTTCTGCGCGGTGATGTCGGTCGCGAGCAACATCACGCGCGGCTCGCCGGCCTCGGGCGGCGCGGTCACGACGCGCACGCGGTACCAGCGCGGCTCGACGCCGTCGCCGGTCGCGACGAGCTCGACCTCGTCGGGCGCGCCGGTCGCGAACACGCGCTCGATCGCCTCGACGGTCCGGGCGCGCGCATCGGGCTCGACGAAGTCGTCGACGCGCCCGCCCGCCATCAGCGCCTCGCGCGAGAGGCCCGGCTGCGCGCGGTTGATCCAGCGGAACCGGCGCTCTCGATCGACGACGCTGACGTAGTCCGGCAGGTAGGACGCGAGCTCGCGATAGCGCTGCTCGGCGCGCGCATCGGCGTCGTCCGCGACGTCCTCGCCTTCGCGAATGCGCTGCATGGACGGCGGAGACTATCAGCGCGATTGACGCGTCGCATCGCCGTGACGGGTGACGCTCCGCGCACGGTGACGCTCGATCGCGCGCGCGCGAGACGTGGCGCGCGGGCGAGCGCCGGTGTGGACGTGCTGGACTTCAGAGCCCCTGGATCCCGAGCTTCGCGCGACACACGCGGGACCTACGGCAACTCCGAGGCGCGCGCGTCGGCGCGCTCGGGAGGAAGTGCTCGTGGCGAGCAAGAAGGTCGTGATCAAGAAGGGCGAGGGCGATGCTTACTGGTTCGGCGGCGTCCTCATGGAGATCAAGGTCACGGGCCGCGACACCGGCGGTCAGATGGCCGTCGTCGAGATGACCGCGCCCGCGAACCTCGGGGCCGCCGCGCCGCTGCACACGCACGCGGGCGACGAGACGCTCTACGTGCTCGAGGGCACGATCCGCGTGCACGTCGGCGACGAGGTGACCGAGCTCTTGGCGGGCTCGCAGATGCACATCCCGCGCGACACCTGGGAGTACTACGAGAACGTGTCGAACAAGACCGCGCGCGTGCTCGTGACGTACTCGGGCGCCGCGTCGAACATCGATCAGTTCTTCCGCGAGGCAGGGCAGCGCGCGACGTCGCGCGACGTCTCCGCGATCCCCAAGGGCGCGGCGGACATCGCGACGATCACGCAGATCGGGAAGAAGTACGGCATCGAGGTGAAGGCGGCACCGGCGCGGCCGCAGGCGGCAGCGCCGCCGCGCTGAGCCGAGCGTTCGGAAGGGTCGTGGACGAGAGCGCGCGCGGGCGATGTCCCGCGACGCGCGCTCGTTCGCTCCGTCACCGCGGACGACGCTCTCCGCTCGGGGTCGTGTGGGCTCGGCGCGCAGTGTGCGCGCCGCGCGTGGGTCGACGCACCACCGTGGTCGCGGACGACGCGCGGCGATCGGCGCGCGCGCGACGCGGAGGCGGGGCCTCGTCGGGCTCGGGCTCCGGCTCGGCCTCGGGCGCGGGCCGCGGGATCACCCGCGGATACCCGGCGGGCTCGGCGCTCTGTCCTGCGGCGAGCGATGGAGCGAACGCGAGCATCGCGAACGCGAGCACGACGACGAGGATGCGAGACATCGGCATCTCCTTCGCGCGTGCCGCCCCTCGGCACGACGCGCGCGACCGAGGTCGCACGCCGCATGCCGCGCGCGCGCGCCGAGCACGTCGCCGCGCCGCGTCCGCGCGATCAAGCGCTGACGATCGCGCGCACGACCGGCGTCGCGAGATAGCGATCGCGCAGCGCGCCGTCACGAATCTGCGCGAGGTGCGCGTCCACCACCGCGCGCGCGTCCGCGAGCGCGCGCGCCGAGCCCTCGGGATCCCCGGCGTCGGCCAGCGCGCTCGCGACCTCGAAGTAGAGGCGCTGCGCGCGCTCGACGACGCCGCGGGTGCGCACGCCGCCCTGCACCTCGCGCGCGAGATCGCGCGCCTCCTGCGCACGACCGAGCTTCGCGAGGAAGCGCGCCCGCAGCGCCGCCGCGAGCAGCTCGTACCCGGCCGCGGCCGCGGTGCGCGCGTGCGCGACCGCCGCGCGCGCCGCCTGCTCCGCGCTCGGATGATCACCGCGCGCCGCGAAGAGCGACGCGCGCACGATGCGCTCGTGCGCGAGGTCGTAGGGATCGCCGAGCCGCTCCGCGATGCCGCGCGCGTCGTCGAGCGCGCTCTGCGCGGCGTCGAGATCCCCGACCTGCTCGACGAGCAGCTCCGCCATCGTGGTCAGCGTGTCGACGCGCCCCGACTGATCGTCGAGCGACTCGAACACGTCGAGCGCGCGCCGCAGGAACTCCATCGCGCGCGTGACATCGCCGAGGTCCGCGTACATCTGCCCGATGTTCCCGGCCTTGCGCCCGAGGTGCAGGCGATCACCGACCTCGCGATCGAGCAGGATCGACGCGCGGATCACGGCGATCGCGTCCTCGAACGCGCCGCTCGAGTAGAGGCACACGCCGAGCGCGTTGAGCGCGTACGCCTCGTGCCCCTTGTGGCCGAGCCGGCGGAAGATCGCGACCGACTCCGCGCTCGCGTCGAGCGACGACTGCAGGTTGCCGACGCGCCAGAGCAGGATGCCCTTCTGCACCAGCGTCAGGCCGCGTGCGCCGAGCTGATCGGGGTCGAGCCCTGCCCGCGCGAGCGCACGATCGAACGCCTCGAGCGCGCCGTGCACGTCGCCGGTGTCGCGGCGCAGGTGACCGAAGAGCCGCATCGCCTCGACCTCGGCGGACTTGTCGCCCGCCTCGATCGCCGCATCGAGCGCGCGGCGCAGCATCGCCTCGACGCCGACCGGACGCGACGCGTCGAGGTCGTGCCGCGCGAGGCGGCACATCGCGATCGCGAGCAGGCGCGGCTCGCGGGTGCGCTGTGCCCCCGCGCCCTCTGCGATCGCGCGCATCGCCTCGAGCTCGATGCGCTGCTCGGCGCGCAGCCCGAGCACGCGCAGGATCTGCTCGCGCACCTCGTGCAGCTCGAAGCGATCGGGCGCGTCGTCTGGCAGGAGCTGCAGCGCGCGCGCGAAGAAGCGCAGCGCGTCGCGGTTCGAGTAGACGGCGAGCGCGGCGCGTCCCGCCTCTTTCCACGCCGCGGCGGCGGCCGCGTGATCGCCCGCGAGCTCGTGGTGGCGCGCGACGCGAGACGGGGCGACCGGCACGTCGAGGCCCGCGAGCCACGCGCCGACGCGCCGATGCATGCGCGCACGATCGCCGGGCTCGATGCTCTCGTACGCGACGTGGCGCACCACCGCGCTCGAGAACGCGAGCGCGCCGCCCGCCTTGCGCAGCACGAGACCGCGCGCCTCGAGCGACGCGATCGCGTCGTCGATCGGGATCCCCGCGACGCGCGAGACTTCGCCCTCGCGCAGCCCGGGCCCGACCACCGAGAGCCAGCGCAGCGCGATGCGCTCGCGATCGGGCAGCTCGGTGATGCGCGCCGCGATCACGTCCTCGAGGCTCGTCGGCAGCGCGAGGTGCGCGCCCTGGCGGCGCACCACGCGCTTGCCGTCGCCCTCCCCTTCGACGCGGATCACCCCACGATCGAGCAGCGCCTCGACGAGCTCGAGGAGGAAGAACGGATTGCCGCCCGCGCGGTGCACGATCGCCTGGTGCAGATCCGCGGGCACGTGCGCGCCGCCGAGCTGCGCCACGATCAGCGCCTTGCGATCCTCGTCCGCGAGCTCGCCGAGATCGAGCCGCGGGATGCCGCGCAGCAGCGGCTCGACGCGATCGCCGGGGCGCGTGCAGAGGATCACGAGCAGCGCGTTGTCGTAGGTCTGCGCGAGGAGGCGCGCGACGAGCTGCAGCGACGCCGCGTCCGCGAACTGCACCGCGTCGACCCACAGCACGGTGGGCCCCTGCCGCGCGAGCGCGCCGAGCAGATCGCGCACCGCCATCGCGACGAGCTGCGAGGGATCGCCGCTCTCCGCGTCACCGTCCTTCGAGAAGCTCGGCACGAGGAGCGGCGCGAGCGCGTCGATCACGCTCTTGCGCTTGTCGCTCACCTTGATGAGGCGCGACACCGACTCGCGCATCAGCTCGAGCGTGTGATCCGGCGTCGCGTCCTCGGGGATGCCGCACGCCTCGCGCACCAGCTCCGCGACCGCCGCGTAGGGCACCTCGTTCGCGCCGAACGCGCACTCGACGCGGAGCAGTCGCGGGTCCGGCTGGAAGCGACCGAGCGCCGCCGCGACGAGCGCGCTCTTGCCCGCCCCGAGCTCGCCGACGATCGCGAGGCGCGAGCTGCGCTTGCTCGCGCAGACCTCGACCCACGTCTCGACCAGCGCCTGGATCTCGTTCGCGCGACCGAAGAGGCCGACCTGCGTCGCGAGCGTGCGGGCCTCGGCCGCGCGCTCCTCGCGCGTCCGCGCGCCGCGCAGCTTGTACGCGCGGATGTGCCGCATCGTCGCGCCGCCGCCGTGCGTCGTGACCGTCACGTCGCGCACGTCCTGCGCGTCGAACGCGAACGCGCGCCGCGCGAGCCGGTAGACCTCGCCGGTCGCGAGGATCTCCTCGCGCGCGCCCGCATCGGCCAAGCCGCGCGCGACGTCGAACACGTTGCCGATCGGCTCGTGGCGCAGCCGCGGCCCGGTGCGCACCGTCGTCACGAGGCCGCGCGACAGACCGATCGACGCGGTGAACGGCACGAGCGCGTCCGCGCTGATGCCCTCGAGCGCCTCGAGCACGTCGAGCGCGAGCCGCGTCGCGTGCAGCGGATCGTCGACGCTCACGCGACCGAGCCCGAGCGCGAACCGGAACGAGCGGCGCGCCGCACCGTCCGGCCACTCGAGGATCGCGTCGTACTTGAACGCGATGTCGTCGAGCACGCGCGCCGCGAGATCGCTCGCGGCCTCGCCGGTCTTCTCGACCCCGGTGACCGCCTCGCGCTCGCGCGCGTCGCGGAGGCGCCCCGCGACCACGACCACGTTGCGACGCTCGCGGATCTCGCGACCCTGCTGCATCTGCATGTGGGTCGCGTGGGTGCCGGCGGGGGGCGACTCGCTCGCGCGGCGCGGCCCCTCGGGGCTCGTCACCTCGCGCGGTGCGACCTCTAGGAGGAAGCGCTCGAGCTCGCCTCCGTCGTGCAGATCGTCCTGCTCGTGCAGCCAGCGCGAGAGCGCGCCCGCGAGCGAGCGCCCGGTCTGGTATCGCTCCTCGCGATCGAAGCTCATCGCGCGGCGCGCGATCGCGTCGAGCTCCGCGGGCACGTTCGAGTCGACGTTGCGCGGCGCCGAGATGCGTCCGTCGCGCACCTGCTCGAGCACCTCCATGCCCTGCAGGCCGGGGTACATCGCGCGGTTCATCAGGAGCTCGGAGAACAGCACGCCCACCGAGTACACGTCGCTGCGTCGATCGACGCGCTGACCGCGCGCCTGCTCGGGCGACATGTAGCTGAACTTGCCTTTGATGACGCCGGTCTCCTCCGAGACCATGCGCGCGCGGGCGATGCCGAAGTCCGCGACCTTCACCGCGCCGTCGTACGAGACGAGCACGTTCTGCGGCGAGACGTCGCGATGCACGATGTCCATCGCGACGCCCGACTCGTCCTTGCGGTTGTGCGCGTAGTCGAGGCCCTTGCTGACCTCCATCGCGACCAGCGCGCAGAGCGCGTACGGAAGCCGACGTCCCTTGCGCCGCGCGGCGGCGAGCAGGCGCCCGAGGTCGAGCCCGTCGACGTACTCCATCGCGAGCAGGAACTCGTCGCGCACCTGCTCGAAGTTGTAGACCTGCACGATGTTCGGGTGATTGAGGCGCATCGCGACCTTCGCCTCGTCCACGAACATCGAGACGAACTTCGGCGAGCGCGCGAACGTCGGCAGCACGCGCTTGACGACCAGCACCTTCTCGATGCCCTCGGCGCCCGACGACTTCGCGAGGAACACCTCGGCCATCCCGCCCGCGCCGAGGCGCCGGAGGATGCGGTAACGACCGAGGACGGGCGGCGGAGGAGACGTCGAGGGCGGCACGAGTGAGCGTCAGGGTAGCGGATCTCAGGCACGCGACGGTGCGGAGCGGCGCTTCCGTGGTCGTCCCGTCGCGGCGTGCGCGAGCAGGCTCTCGCGGAGCCAGCGATGGAAGGCATCGCCGGTCTCGCGCGGGTGCCACATCACGCTGAGCTCGAGCGGCGGGACCGAGAACGGCAGCGGCTTGGCGACGAGCATCCCGCCGAAGGGCGGGACGGCGCGCGCGAAGCTGGTCGCGACGAGGTCGGACTGCGCGACCAACATCAACGCCGAGACGACCGAGGGCATGCGCGCCGCGATCGTGCGCGTCACGCGCAAGCGATGGAGCGCCTCGTCGACGCTCGAGACCGTCGGGAGCACGCTCGCGACCATCGCGTGCTCGAGCGCGAGGTAGTCGCGGAGCGCGAGCTTCTTCTTCGCCATCGGATGGTCTCTGCGCATCACGCAGACGTGCTCGTCGCGGAGCAGGCTGCGCACGACGAACTGATCGAGCGCGACGCCGGCGAGGAAGGGCGCGATGGCGAGGTCGAGCTCACCGCGCGCGAGCGGATCGATGCTCGACGCGTCGACCGGCGAGACCTGGACCACCACGCCCGGCGCTTCCCGTCGTAGCTCGTCGATCCAGCCGTTCAGGAGCACGACGCTCGCGTAGTCGGAGGCCGCGATGCGCACGACGCGCCGCGCCTCTCGCGGCGAGAACGGGCGAGGCGGCGCGAGCAGTCGCCCGATGCCTTCGAGGACCTGCACGACCGCGGGCCGCAGCTCCTCGGCGCGCGGCGTCGGACGCATCGCGCGGCCGACCGGCACGAGCAGCGGATCGCCGAACAGCTCACGCAGCCGCGCGAGCGTGCGCGACATCGAGGACTGGGTGCGACCGAGCGCGCGCGCGGACGCGGTGACGTTCGCGGTCTCGAGCAGGCTCGAGAGCGCGACCAGCAGCGGCACGTCGAGGCCGCGGAGGGCGTCGGGAGTCATCGCGCTCCGGTCATGCGTCGCATGCGCGTCATGCTCTGGGTGTAATGCCTCGGAGCCGGTACGCCAGCGACATGAACGAGCTGGTGTTGTTGACGGGCGCGACGGGATTCCTCGGCGCACACACGACGCTCGCGCTGCTGCGCGCGGGGTTTGCGGTCCGCGCGACGGTGCGAGACGTGGAGAAGGCGCAGGCGCGGCTCGGCGCGCTGGTGCCGCCGGAGAGCCGCGCGAGATTGTCGTTCGTCGGGCTCGATCTCGGTCGTGACGAGGGCTGGGCCGACGCTGCGAACGGATGTACCTACGTGGTCCACACGGCGAGCCCCGTTCCGAGCGGGCCCGTGAAGAACGCAGCCGAGGTCATCGGCCCCGCGCGCGAAGGGACGCTCCGCGCGGTTCGCGCCGCCCACGCCGCGCGGGTGGAGCGCGTCGTCGTCACCTCGTCGATCGCGGCGGTGATCTGGGGGCACGCGCGCGACGGCTCGAAGAAGTACGACGAGGACGACTGGACGATGCTCGGGCCCACGGTCGGCGCGTACGAGCAGAGCAAGACGCTCGCGGAGCGCGCGGCGTGGGACTACGTCGCGAGCCTTCCCGCGAACGAGCGCTTCGAGCTCGTGACCGTGCTTCCCGGCGCGATCCTCGGTCCGTTGCTCGACGCCGACGTCTCGGTGTCCGGTCAGATCGTCGCGGCGCTGCTCGGGCGCGCGTTCCCTGGCGTGCCCGACCTCGGCTTCGCGCTGGTCGACGTGCGCGACGTCGCCGCGATGCACGTCGCGGCGATGACGGTCGCCGAGGCCGCAGGCCAGCGCTTCATCGTCGCAGGGCCGCACACCTCGATGCGCGACATCGCGGCGGTGCTCGAGCGCGAGTTCGTGGGTCGCGGCTTCCGAGTCCCGACACGCGCGCTGCCGAGCTTCCTGATCAAGACGATGGCGCTCTGGGACCCCACGGCCGCGCTCACCGCGGGCGAGCTCGGCAAGCGTCAGGACGTGTCGAGCGAACGTGCGCGGCGCGTGCTCGGCTTCCGACCGAAGAGCATCGAAGAGATGATCGTGTCGATGGGCGAGACGATGATCACGCACCGCATCGTCGCCTCGAAGTGACCGCGTCATTTCAGATCGTCGGCCACCTCGTCGGATGCGCGGACCCACTGCCACGTCCCGCACCGGCCGCACTCCTCGTAGCGCGCCCACGGCAGGTTCACGCCCATGAGCGGGCGCGCGTAGACCTGCTTGCACGTCGGGCACCGCACGTCGCCGAGGAACGAGCGGGGCTTGCCGTCGCGGCGCACGTGCATCCACCGCGCGACGAGGATCATCACGAAGAGGAAGACCTGCGCCCAGAGCGTCGCGATCATCGTCCAGGTCTCGGACGCGACGCCGAGCGCGCGCGCGTGCGAGAGCACGATCGGGAGGTTGAGCGCGACGTGGAGCGCCATCGCGCCGAGCAGTCCCGCGGTCACGCGCGCCGCGCCGCGGCCGAGCTGCACGACCGCGACCGCAGTCATCAGGCCGTGGAGCCCACACACCATCACTCGCTCGACGATGAACCCAGAGAGCGCGTACCACGGCAGGCCCTGCACCTCCGGCGCGCCCGAGCCGATCACCGCGAGCAACCAGATCTCGCCGAGCCCGAACCCGAGCCCGATCGCGAGCGCGACCGGCACGCGGCGGGCGTCGTCGGCGAAGAAGCGGCGCCGCAGCGGCGGCCACAGCAGCGCGAGCAGGAGCGGCCCGAGCTTCGCGAGCTCTTCGGTGAGCGGCGCCTCGATCGCGAGCAGCGCCGCGAGGAGCGGGCTGCGCGCGAGCACGTCGGGATCGTGCGCGGCGAGCGCGCGCGCGGCATCCGGGTCGAACGCCTCGAGCAAGCGTGACCAGAGCGGGCGCACGATCGGGACGCGGACCGCGAAGAACGTCAGCGCCGCCATCGGGAGCTGCGTGACCGCGAGCGCGACCAGCCACACGCGCTGGCCCTTCGCCGACGACGCGGCGAACACCGGCACCGCGAGCGCGAGCGCGATGACGCACGCCACCGCGGACGCGATCGCGTAGCTCTCGGTCACGACTCGATGATGCACCAGCGCGCCCGCGAAGCGGCGAGGTCGACCGGCGCACCCGCCGCGAGCCGGCGCGGGGACGCGAGCGGTCGCGAGACACGGCAGAGGCGCCGAACGACGACCTCGAACGTCGCGCGACGCCGTCAGGGCGCCGATGGACGCTCGCGGTCGTCGTTCCTGGATTTCGAATCCAGGGATCGACGATCGAAGTCGTCGTTCCACGGTTTCCGACCCCGGGACGGCAACCGAAGTTGTCCGAACTGGATTTCAAATCCAGGGAAGGGCAAGTGAAGTTGTCCCGACTGGATTTCGAATTCGCGCGCGGCAAGTGAAGTCGTCGAGGGCTGGATTTCGAGTCCAGGCGCGGCAAGCGGGTCGCCTGGGGTCGGATTTCGGGTCCGGGATCCACGACCCAGGTCGTCGCGCCGGGTCGAGGGCGCGTTCCGCGGCTGACCCCGAGCGTCAGCGAGCGCACGATCGCGCGCTCGCGCCCGCCGTTTTTCAGCGCATCTGCGCGGTCCGTGGTTTGCTCGACGCGCGGCATGCTTCGGACGACGAGCTCGCTCTTGGTTGTCGCGCTCGCAGTCGGGTGCAGCGGCGAGCGCCTCGAGCGACCGACGTGCAGCGGCTCGGTGTTCCACGTCGCGAAGGCCGACTTCGCCGGCGAATGGACCTACCGCGCGTCGCTCCTGCGGGAGGAGGACGGAGAGCTCGTGGTCACCGACGTCGCGACCGAGCTCGCGCCGGTCACCGTGCGCATCGACGAGGAGCACCTGTTGTTCGTCGCGCTGGACGGCGCCGTGCTGTCCGGGTTGTGGACGGATCACGTCGACGTCGAGCACGTCGTCGCCGAGTCCGGCGAGGTCTGCGCTCGCGTGACCGCCATCGAGCGCCCGTGGCACGAGCGCAGCGCGCTGCGGCCCGACGTCTCCCAGCTGATCCTCCTCGACGATCCGCGCGCGCATCCGCTCGGCGGCGCGCTCGACGTCGAGCGCGCGCACACGGGCGCGCTCGACGGCTTCGAGCTCGATCAGCGCTGGGTGCGCGCGGAGCCCGAGCGCGACGCCGAAGGTCGCGCGGTGCGGTTCGCGTTCCTCGGCCACTTCCGCGTGCGCACCTGCGAGACCGGCGCGCCCGAGTGCACGAGCACCGTGCGCATCGGGCTCGAGCTCACGCGCTGAGCAGAACGTGTGTGCGCTCGATCGGGGCGTAGGTCGATCCTCGTGGACGACACGACTTTCCGGGAGCTCGCGCGAGAGCGCCTGGGCCCGCTCGGCGCCGACGAGGCGGATCGTGCGATCGACGTCACGCTGCGCGTGCTCGCAGAGGCGTGCTCGCGGTGTCTCGCCGACCACATCGCGGAGGCGCTCCCGCCGGGCGCCGCGACGATCATGCGCGCGGTGATCGGCCACGAGCTCGGGGGCGACGCGAGCGCGATCGTCGCGCGCACCGCGCGCCGCGAGGGTGTCCGCGCAGCGCTCGGGATCGAGCACCTCAGCGCGGTCGCGTCGGTGATCGGCGAGCACCTCGACGACGAGACGATGCGCCTCGCGGAGGCCGAGCTCGATCCGAGCGTGGTGCGCCTCCTCCAGCCGCGACGCTTCGCGCCCCCGCCCGTCGCGCACCACGACGAGCATCCGAGAACGACGCTCTCGGAAGGTCATCCCGGCAGCGACGATCCGCTCGCGCGCGCGCACCATCCACCGGCCCACGTCGACTCGGTCACGGGCGTCGCGCACGACGACGAGCGCCTGTCGACGGCGCACGGCACGCGCCAGGAGCAGCAGCACGACACCCTCGCCGAAGGCCGCTCGAAACGCACCTAGGAGAGCAGGAACGAATTGATGAGGAGAGCAGGAGGAGAAGGAAGACCACGGCACGGGCCCCCGTGGTGCGACTCGACTGCACGCGCACCAACCAACTCTCGTTGGCGCCTTCGTCGCGCGTTGAGTCGACAGGCACGCACGCGACGTGGTCTTCCGAACTCTCCTGCTCTCCTGAAGAAGTCCGCGCGGTGAGTCGACAGGCACGCACCACGACGTGGTCTTCCTTCTCCTCCTGCTCTCCTCAAGAGTCTCCTCAGCGCACAGACGGCTCCCAGCCGTGTCGCTCGAGGTCGACGCGCCCTTCGTCGTCGAAGCGCACACCTTCCGACTCGAGCATCTCGCGCTGCAGCCCCGGATGCTCGCGCTCCGTCGAGATGCGTCCCTTCGCCCCGACCACGCGCTGCCACGGGATCGCGTCGCTCGCAGCGCGGATCGCCCAGCCCACACCCACCGGCGTGAGCCGTCCGTCGATCATCCGCGAGAGCTGCCCGTACGTCGCGACGCGCCCGCGCGGGATGCGCTTCACCAGCGCCTGCACCCGCTCGAAGGGCGGAGTCTCCTCGGGATCACGCGCGCGCGGCTTCGCCATGCAACACTCTACCGCACGGAGGATCAGCTCGAATGCGCGCCCGATTCCCACGCTCCGCTCGATGGCTCGTCTGTCTGCTCATGCCGGTCGCGATCTCGTGCGGGCCGTCCACGCCGGCGCTCACTCGCGCCGAGACCGCGGAGCAGCTCGTGGCAGCGCTCGGCGCGTGCGTCCCAGTGTCCCTCGGCGGAGGGCAGACGTTGTCCGGCTCGTTCGTGGGGCTCGTCGCACAGGAGCTCCTGATCGGCGGGCCCTTCTACTCGTTCGGGCCTTCGTTCGGAATGAACCACGATCAGATCGTCTGCGTCGTGCGCGCAGGCGGCGACTGCGAGCGCGTCCGCGAGTGCCTCGGATTCACGATCGAGGTCGTGGAGACGTGCGAGCTCGCACCACGCTGCGACGAGGACGCGGTGACCTTCTGCACCGGCGGTGGCGCGTTCGGTGAGCCGCGGATGCGCGTGCGGCAGGCGTGCGCGGTGCACGACCTGGTGTGCGTGGCGTCGACCGACGGGAGCCCTCGCTGCGCGCTCGGCACCTGCCCGCCGTCGGACGCGATCGTCACGACGTGCAACGGTCGTTCGCTCACGACGTGCTCGGGAGGCGTGCTGACCACCGGCACGTGCCGTGCCGGCTCGGAGTGCTCCGAGACCGCGGGCACGTGCGTCGGCGCGGGCGCAGCGTGCACCCGCGAGACGTGCGAGGGAGACGTGTTCGTGCCGTGCGAGCCGATCAGCGGTCGGACGGCGGGCCCGATCGACTGCGCTGCGCTCGGGATGCGATGTCGCGGGTTCGGCACGCTCGGCGCGGGCTGCGTCGCGCCCGACGACGCCGAGTGCGGCTCGGGCGGGGGCTCGTGCCGCGACGGGGTGATCGAGTACTGCGGCCACGACGGCGTGCGTCGTGCGTACGACTGCGTCGCGCACGGCTTCGAGGGATGCGTCTCGGATCGCTGCGTGCCGCGCTGATCGTCCGGCGCTCAGCGGTCCGGAAAGTGGACTCCGTCGTAGTCGCGGCGCGCGAACGGCAGATCGAGCCGCGGCTCGCGCGCGAAGTGCGTCGGGTAGAGCGACGCGCGCAGCGCGCGAGCGCGCGATCCGAACCGCGTCGGGAAGTAGTTGAGGTGCATCAACGCCGCGCCCGCGCGCTCGATCGTCGTCGGCGCGGACTCGAGCTCGGCGCGCGTGGGCGCGTGCTCGCACGCGGCGACGATCGCGTCGAGCACACGCTCGTCCCACGCCGTCGGCTCGAGCGCGTGATCGTGGTGATCGCTCGAAGGCACCGGCGCATTGCCGGTGCGCCACAGCGCGGGCGTCGAGCCCTCGCACGAGAACGGATCGACGTACTCGCCGTTCAGCCAGACGTTGAAGTGCACGTGCGGCGGAGTCCACGGGAACCCCACGAGCGCGTCGATCCCGCTGTAGCCCGAGATCGCGATCGGCTCGCCGCGCGCGACGCGCTGCCCGGGGCGCACGAGGAAGCGCGCGAGGTGGTTGTAGCTCGTCGCGAGCCCGCGGCCGTGATCGAGGAAGACCTTTCGCCCACCACGATGGAACTCGCTCGAGATGCGCAGCACGGTCGCGGGCGCGGCGGCGACGACGGTCGTGCCCGGTGGGACGGCGAAGTCGGTGCCGTTGTGGCTGTCGTAGCTGTTCGTGCCGCCGCGGAAGTCGCGCACGTCGGTGACGCGCACCGACCACCCGAGCTCGGGCGGCGGCTGCCGGTGATTGAACAAGTTCGTGATCGGGACGAGACGTCCGTGAGGCGCGCGGCCGAGCCAGAGCGGGACCGAATAGCGCGGCTGGAGCTGGCGCAGCGAGCTCAGATCGAAGCGCGACTTCGGTGTCTGCCCGTCACCCAGCAGCGCGATGCGCGCCTCGCGTGCGGTGCGATCGAGCGGCAAGAGCCCGAGCGCCTCGATCAGTCCGATCTTCTCCAGCACGTGCGACCTCCTGCGAGCGCGCATGGTCGCACGGTCGTGAGATCGTGCGCTGCGCCTCGGCATCGTCGGCTCCGTTCCTCGTGCAGCGGCACCGTGGCGGCCCCGCGCCGTGGGCGCAGAAGCGCCGGCTCAGGCCCTGACCGCGATCGCCGAGCACGACTCCGCGTGGAGCAGGACGCGCTCGGGCGTGACTACGCTGGCGCGCAGAACGCCGCGATGGCCGCGTCGACGTTCGAGCGGTCGACGCTGCGCCTCCCCGAGCGCCCGGTGCGCGTCGGCGAGACGCGGTGCAGCTGTAGGGCGCGATCTCCCGTCGGAGCGTGCCTGGCGCGCGCGCCTCGCCGAACCCACGGCCTCATCGAGGTCGATCATGCAGCTCTCCCGCGTTCCCGAGGACGTCGCGCGCGCCGGTCTGCGCGCGCTCTACACGGTGTGCATCGCCGACGGTGAGCTCAGCGCGCTCGAGCGCGCGTTCCTGCGCGGCGTGCAGGACCACGTGCTGCACAGCCACGTCGATCTCGACGCGCTCGAGCCGATCGCGACCGATGCGCTCGCAGCCGCGATCGCCCCCGGAGCGCACCGCGAGCGCGTGCTCGCAGGCGCGGTGATCGCCGCGTGCGTCGACGGCCGCGCGACCGACGACGAGGTCGACGTGCTCGCTCGTCTCGCCACCGCGCTCGAGCTCGACCCGGCGCCCGTTCGCACCGCGCGGCGGCTCGCGAAGCGCCACCTCCTTCTCGCGCGCGTCGACATCGCGCGCCGCGCGCTCGCCGGTCACAAGGTTCGACAGACGGTGCGCGAAGAGGGCGTGATCGCGATGGTTGCGCAGCTCATGCCGATGATGGGCATCGCCGATCACGCGCTCGCCGCGCGCTATCGCTCGCTCGCAGCGAGCCCCGCGGGCACGCTGGGCCGCGCGTACTTCGACTTCGTCGAGTCGAACGGCTTCTCGTTCCCCGGGGAGCCCGGCGCAGGCCCCGAGATCATCGTGGTGCACGACTGTCTGCACGTGCTCGGCGGCTACGGCACCAGCCCCGCCGACGAGATCGAGGTCGCGTCGTTCCAAGCGGGGTGCCACGGCGGCGATCCGCTCTACGGACTGCTCTTCGGCCTCGCGCAGTACCACCTCGGCGTGCAAGTCGCGCCGGTCGCGCCCGCGGAGTCGATGCACGCCGATCCCGAGCGGATGATGCGCGCGTTCGCGCGTGGCTGCCGCGTGGAGCGCGACATGTGGAGCGACTTCCGGCCGTGGGATCACTTCGCGAAGCCGCTCGACGCGCTGCGCGCGGAGCTGAACGTGCTACCCACCGCGTAGCGCGCGAGCGCGAGCGGGCGCTCGCGGAGCGGCGCGCGGCGTGCGAAGCAGGCGCGATGAACGACGATCTCACGATCCATCCGGTCGGCATCGTGCGCTCCGGGCTGCGCGCGCTCGCCGACGCGCCGCGCCAAGGGGACGAGGGCGCGCCCGACGCGTGGATCGAGCTCGATCCACGATTCGTCCCCGCGAGCGAGGGCCTCGCGATCGGTCACGAGATCCTCGTGCTCACGTGGTTGCACCGCGCCGACCGCGCCCTGCTCCGCGTGCATCCGCGCGACGACACGAGCCGCCCGCTCCACGGCGTCTTCGCGACGCGCTCGGCGGATCGCCCGAACCCGATCGGGCTCCATCGCGTGCGCATCGTCGAGATCACGAACGGCCGGCTGCGCGTCGCACCGCTCGAAGCGATCGACGGCACGCCGGTGATCGACGTGAAGCCGATCCTCGGTCCGGGCGAGCGCTGATCGAATGACGCTCGCGGCGGTCGTGCCGCACGTGCGGGGCGCCCGACCTTCTCCGGCACGTCCGACCGTCCCGCGAGCGCCCATGCTCGCGCGACGACGACGCTTCCGGTGATCACGCTCACGCCTCGCGCGCGATCCACCACGAGCCCACGCCCGCGGCGACCGCCGCCGCCACGAGCGCGACCACCGCGACCGCCGGGCACCCGAGCAGCACCGCCGAGAGGCCGATCACGCCCGCCGCGGCGAAGAAGTAGCCGCCGAGCCGATGCGAGCGCGCCCAGACCTCGTCGGACGCGAGCGTCCACGGCGTGCGGATGCCGACGACGGGGTTGCGACGCACACGCGGCAAGAGCAGCGCGAGCCCGAGCGATGCGAGGGCGAGCAGCGTGCCCAGCGCCACCGCGACGTCGGTCACGCCGAGCAACGCCGCGCGCAGGATGATCGTCTGGAGCCCGGTCAGCAGCGCGGTCGAGAGCAAGGTCGTCGCGACGATCGGCGCACGCTCGTGCTCGGGACGGCGGCGATGCACCCACGTGACGATCGCGATCGTCAGCAGCGTGATCACGGGCAGCAGGAACGCGCCGATCGCCTTCGGCGCGGTGCCGTCGACGTGCCCCGTGACGTCGAAGTGGATCGGCACCTCGGGAGGCAGCCACGGATACACCACCGCGCTGCCGACGAGCGCGACGGTGCCGAGGATCCAAGACGAGCGCATCGACGACATCAGGACCTCACCTTCTTCTTGTGGGAGGACGCCGCGGGGGTCTTGCCGGCGAGCTCGAGCAGCTCCGCGGCCGCGTCCTCGAGCACGTTGGTCTGCAGCGTGAACACCACGCTCGTGCCGCGCTTCTCCGAGCGCACGAGCCCGGCGGCCTCGAGCACGCGGAAGTGATGCGAGAGCGTCGGCTTCGAGAGCTCGAACTCGTCGGCGATCTCGCCCGCGGTGCGCGAGCCGCGCCGCAGGAGCCGCAAGATGGCGCGTCGCGTCGGGTCGGAGAGCGCGGAGAACGTGTCCTTCATGTTCGACGATCATCTATTTAGACGATCATCGAACTACGCGCAACGTGCTCCACCCAATGCTCAAGCGCGCGCTTGACAATCGTGCGCACGTCGCAATACTCAAGTCCGTGCTTGAGCAACAGGCAGCGGTCGATCGCGTGTTCCACGCGCTCGGTGATCCCGCGCGGCGCGCGATGATCGATCGGCTCAGTCGAGGGCCGGCGTCGGTGAGCGAGCTCGCCGCGCCGTTCTCGATGACGCTCGCGGCGGTCGTGCAGCACGTGCAGGTGCTCGAGCAGAGCGGCGTGATCACGACGCAGAAGGTCGGGCGCGTGCGCACGTGTCAGCTCGCGCCCGAGGGCCTCGCCGCCGCCGAGCGCTGGATCGCCGAGCGCCGTTCGCTCTGCGAGCGACGCTTCGATCGGCTCGGCGCGTTCCTCGACGAAGAAGAAGCATCTCCGACTCCCCCGACGAACAAGAGGAAGAAAAAGCGATGAGCGAAGAGGCCACCCACCACGACGTCTTCACGGTCGAGCGCACGTATCGCGCCGCGCCCGAGCGCGTCTTCGACGCGTGGGCCGACCCCGCGAAGAAGCGCCGCTGGTTCGCCGAGGGCGAGGGCTGGACCATCGAATCGTTCGAGCTCGACTTCCGAGAGGGCGGGCTCGAGCGCACGCGCTTTCGATTCGGCGACGGACCGCCGATGACGAACGACACCGTGTTCCACGACATCGTCGCGAATCGGCGAGTCGTCTACAGCTACGGCATGACCATGAGCGGAAAGCGCTTCTCGGTGTCGCTCGCGACGCTGGTGCTCGAGCGCGCCGGGAGCGGCACGCGCATGCGTTACACCGAGCAGATCGTGCTGTTCGGACAAGGCCGCGAAGCGGTCGAGCAGCGCCGGCTCGGGTGCGGCGAGCTCCTCGAGAGGCTCGCCGCCGAGCTCGGCGAGTAGCGCGGATCGCAGAGGTTCGCGCAGCAGCGCGCGGGCGCCGAGCCCGCGCGTGAGGGTGAGTTGCGTCTTCTTTTCAGTCGAAGGAGCGATCGATGAGCAAGGTGTTCTTCAGCGTGACGATGTCGCTCGACGGATTCATCGCGCCCGAGTGGCGCTCGGACGAGCAGTGGCTCCAGCAGTGGTTGGGACTGCAGGACTTCGTCGTTCATCAGAAGTTCTTCCGCGAGAACCTCAAGCTCGGAGAGGGCGGCGAGACCGGCGTCGACAACACGCACCTCGAGCGCACGTTCCAGCGCGCCGGCGTGAGCATCATGGGCAAGCGCATGTTCGACGCCGGCGAGCACAGCTGGCCCGAGGAGGCGCCGTTCCACACGCCGGTGTTCGTGCTCACGCACAAGCCCCGCGCGCCCTGGGAGCGCCCGGGAGGAACCGTGTTCCACTTCGTCAACGACGGAATCGAGAGCGCATTGCGACAGGCACGCTCGGTCGCGCGCGACAAGGACATCCGCATCGCGGGTGGCGCGCAGACGATCCGTCAATATCTGCAGGCGGGCCTCGTCGACGAATTCCACGTCGCGCTCGCGCCGGTGTTCCTCGGTGAGGGGATTCGCCTCTTCGATCGCATGGATCCGAAGAAGCTCTCGCTCTCGACCACCGAGGCGGTGCACTCGCCGCGCGTGACGCACCTGCGCTACGCGGTGAAGGCGCGCTGATCCGCTTGCGCCGGCTCTCGCCGCACCCACGTGGCCGGCAGAGCACGGATGTCGGACGGACCCGCGACGAGCGTCGCCGAGCTGCAGGAGCTGCTCGCGATCGATCCGGCGTTCTCTGCGTTGTCGGAGGACGCGATCACCGCGCTGGCGCGCGTCGCGGAGCGCGTGTTCGTGCCTGCGGGCGCGCGCCTGATGGAGCCCGGGCCGCCGCCCGACTCGGCGTTCCTCGTGGTGCGCGGGCGACTGCGCGCCACCGACGAGCGCGCGAGCCAGCGCGCCGGGCGCGTGATCTCGCTCGAGATGGGCCGCGGCGCGTTCTGCGGACTGAGCTTCGTCGTCGCGCGTGCCTCGGCCGCGGGCCAGGTGCTCGCGATGCGCGACAGCACGGTGCTGCGCTTCCACCGCGACGCGCTCCTCGCGTGCATGCTCGCGTACCCCGAGCTCGTCACCGCGCAGGCGCGCGTCGCGTACGAGAACGCGGTCCGGACCCACACCAAGCCCTCGGCCGCCGAGCGCCCGCGCGTGCTGACCGTGCTGCCGATCGATCCGGAGCTCGCGATCGACGAGCTGGTGCACGGGCTCGCGCGCGCGCTCGGCGCACTGCTCGGGACCGGATCCGTCGCGCGCTCGGCGCAGGTCGCCGAGCGGTTCGGCGGCGAGGCGCTCGATCGCGACGGGTTCGATCGCGCCCGGCACGCGATCGCCGGGTGGTGCAGCGAGCAGGAGGCGCGCGGCTTCCTCGTCCTGGTGTGCGATCGCGACGAGACGCCGTGGACGGCGTGGTGCCTCGAGCAGACCGATCGTGTCGTCGTCGCGGCGAGGCCGAGCGCGGCCGCGCAGATCGAACGCGCGGGCGCGATGCTCGCGCGGCGCTCCTCGGTGCGCACCGATCTGGTGCTCGTGCACGAGGCGGATACCGCCGTGCCTCGCGGCACCGCGGCGTGGCTCGCGCTGCCGTGCCGGCGTCGCCATCACGTGCGTCGCGGTCGTGCGGCGGATCTCGCGCGCGTCGCGCGTCACGTCGCAGAGCAGCCGATCACCGTCGTGCTGGGCGGAGGCGGCGCGCGCGCGCTGGCGCACATCGGCGTGCTGCGCGCGCTCGACGAAGCGGGCATCCCCATCGACGCGATCGCGGGCACGAGCATGGGCGCGGTCGTCGCCGCGGGCTACGCGCTCGGGGTCTCGCCGCGCGAGATCGCGGAGCTCTTCGCGGAGCGCGTCCCCGACGCGCGTGCGCTGCGCGATCCCGACGTGCCCGTCGTGTCGTTGCTCGCGGGGCGCAAGCTCGATCGCGTGCTGCGCGACGGGTTCGCCGACGTCGAGATCCCCGATCTCTGGCTGCCGTGCTTCTGCATCGCGACCGACATCAGCCAGGCGGTCGCGGTGGTGCACGATCGCGGGCTCGTCTGGCGATCGGTGCGCGCGAGCTGCTCGCTGCCCGGCGTGTTCCCGCCGGTGCAGCTCGACGGTCGCCTGCTCGTCGACGGCGGGGTGATCGACAACGTGCCGATCGACGTGATGGAGCGCGAGTGCCCCGGCGCGACGATCCTCGCGGTCGACGTGGGCTCGCTCGGCATCGATCCCGCGGACGTGCCCGCCGAGCCGCTGCCGACCGGATGGACGCAGCTCGGCGAGCGACTGCGCGGCTCCGAGCGCCGCAGCGGCGTGACGATCATGCAGCTCCTCACCGCGACCGCGATGCTCGGGAGCAAGGGGCTGCTCTCGCACCTCGTCGCCGAAGGGCACGCCGAGCTCTTCCTCGCGCCGCCGGTGAAGCACATCAAGCTGCTGGACTTCGGTGCGCGGCCGAGCCTCGTCGAGATCGGCTACACGCACGCCCAGCGCGCGCTCGCGTCGTGGAGCGGCACCGAGCGGTTCGCGAGCCGCTCGAGCGACGTCCTGCGCCGCCCGAGCGAGCCCGCAGCGCACCTTCAGTACGCGCCGTAGAGCGAGCCCTGCGGCGCGCCCGCTTCCATCAGCGCGAGCAGATCCGCGGCGAGCGCCACCTCCGTCGCCAGCGCCTCGTCGCCGGTCACGCTCGCGGCGGCCTCGATGCGCGCGTGCGCCGCGCGGACGAGCTCGATCGCGCCCGCGCGATCGCTCGGGTACGCGCGCGCCGCGGCCTGCATCCCGTCGACGAGGAGTGCGAGCGCGACGGTGCGGCGCGTGACGTCCTGCACGTGCGCCTCGGTCTCGCCCTCGGCGCGCGCGGGCAGCGCGACGTCGAAGGCCTCGTCGACGAGCTCGCCGCTCGGCTCCTGGTACGAGAGCGCGACGCGTGCGCTCGCGCCCGCGAGCGACGCGCCCTCGACGCCGCGCGCCTCGACCAGCAGCGCGCCGCGACGTCGCGAGAGGAACACGGTCGCCACCTCGAGCTCGACCTCGTCGGCCGCGATCGGGGCGCCGGGAAACCCGATGCCACGCGCGATCGTCATCGCGGGATCGGTCTTGATCGCGAGCGAGAGATCGACCGCGATCGGGCTCGCCATCCACGGCCACGAGTCCTCGAGCAGCGTGGCGACGTCGGCGGCGCGGAACATCGTGAACGCGTTGCCGCCGCGGAGGTGGCTCATCGCGAGCATCACTTCCTGGCCGATGCCGGTGCCGACGCCGAGCACGGTGAGCCCGATCCCCTCGGCGGCAGCGGCCTCGGTCATCGACTGGAACGCGCCGGGGCTGGTCGCGCCCACGTTGGGCTGCACGTCGGTGAACAGGAACACGCGCACCGGTCGCTCGGGGCTCGCACGGCGCGCATCGCGCGCGAGCGCGAACGCACGCTCGAGCCCCGCTTCCATGTTCGTCGATCCCGCCTCGTGCAGCCGATCGATCGCGGCGTGGAGGCCGGGACGATCGCTCGCGGGCGCGGTGCTCACCGGGGTCGAGACGTCGCTGCCGTAGGTGACCATCGCGAACGCGTCGCGCTCGTCGAGCCGATCGACGAGCTCGTGCAGGAACGTGCGCGCGACCTCGCCCGGCGCGTCCTCGCCGTCGTCCCACCTCATCGAGCCCGACACGTCGACGGTCGCGATCGCGGTGATCGGCGCGCGCTGGAACGTCTCGGGATCGATCGTCGACGAGAGCCCGAGCTGGATCCATCCGGCTTGCTCGCCCTCGAGGTCGGGCGCGATCGCGCCGGTCGCGCGCACGCAGAGGGTGTGCGTGCACGCGTCCCCAGCCACCGGGAGATCGTGCTCGGAGAACATGCCCTCGACGACGAACGCCTCGGGCGGAGGCACGCGTCCCGCGGCGATCAGCTCGCGCGCGAGCCCCATGTCCTGCGCGCCACCGGGCGTCGCGCCGAACGAGCCCGGCGCGCCCGCCGACATCGAGCAGCCTGCGAGTGGGATCGACAGCGCGACGAGGCGCGCGAGCGCGCGACGGCGCCGCTCCGGCGAAGCGAAGACGAGCATGAGCGTTCCTCCCCGAGCCCGACGCGCGAGCTCTCGCGCCACGCACTACAAGCGCGGTGCCAGCGGAAATCGCAGCGCAAAATCGCGGGAACTCGCGATGACGAGCGCGACACCGCGGCGCGATCTGTGCCGCGCGGCGCGACTCTCGGCAGCTCAGCGCAAGCCGGCGCGTCGCAGCAGCGAGAACAAGTACGAGCGATCGAGCCCCGCGTCGCGCGCCGCCTGCGACACGTTCCCGCCGCTGCGCTCGAGCAGGTGCGCGAGGTAGCGCTCCTCGAACGCGCCGAGCGCCTGCTGTCGCGCTTCCTTGTAGGGCATCGCGAGCCACGATGCGATCGGCAGCATCGTGGGATCGCCCGTCGCGTCGGGCGCCGAGCCCGAGCGCTCGAGCGCGCGCGGCGCTCCGTCGAGGAACGACTCGAGCCCGAGCGCGAGCGTCGCCTGCGCGACGTTGCGCAGCTCGCGCGCGTTGCCGGGCCAGCGATGATCGAGCAGCGCGCGCATCGCGTCCTCGGGGAAGAGCCGCGCGATCTCTCCGCGGTACCCGAGCTCGCGCAGGAAGTGCTCGAGCAGGAGCGGGATGTCGTCCCTGCGCTCGCGCAGCGGAGGCAGCTCGAGCTGCAGCACCGCGAGCCGATAGAAGAGATCGAGCCGGAACGAGCCCGCGTTGATCTCCGCGCGCAGATCGCGGTTCGTCGCCGCGATCACCCGCACGTCGACGTGCACGTCGCTGCGCCCACCGACGCGACGGAACACGCTGCGCTCGAGCGCGCCGAGCAGCACCGGCTGCAGCTCGCGCGGGAGCTCGCCGACCTCGTCGAGGAAGAGCGTGCCGCCGTGCGCTTGCTCGAGCGCGCCGACGTGCTGGCGCTCGGCGCCGGTGAACGCGCCGCGCTCGTGCCCGAACAGCTCGCTCGCGACGAGCGTCGGCGTGAGCGCGCCGCAGTCGACGACGACGAACGGCTGGTCCTTGCGAGGGCCGCCCTCGTGGATCGCGCGCGCGACCGCTTCCTTGCCGGTGCCCGACTCGCCGACCAGCAGCACCGGCGCTTCGCTCGCGGACGCACGACGCGTCCACGCCATCACGCGCCGCATCTGCGGGGATCGACCGCGCAGCGGGCCGAGCGCGTCGCCCGCGTGGATCTCGACGTCGAGCTCCGCGCCCTCGGTGATGCGCACGTGGGTGCGACCGAGCTGCAGCACCGTGCCCGGCTTCACGATCGCCTGGCCGAGGCGCGCGCCGCCGACCCACGTGCCGTTCGTCGAGCGCTGATCGACGACGAGGATGCCCTCGTCGGTGCGTCGCACGAGCGCGTGGAAGCGGCTCACCGTGTCGTCGCCGAGCACGAGATCGTTCCCCTGCGCGGTCCCGAGCGTGAACCGCTCGTCGTGGGTGCGCGTGATGCGCCCCTGGTCGGGCCCTTCCAGAACGTCCGCGCGAAGCGTGGTCACTGCCAGCGTGGGCCCCCCACCGCCGAAGCGACGCGTCACCGTCATCGACACCGATCGCGATGGTATCACGCACGCGAAACGCGAAGGCCCTCGACGCGCGACGTCGAGGGCCTCCGTCTCGCTCACGACGATGCGATCAGCGACAGGCCTGCTGGCGCTCCTCGGTCACCGCGGAGCACCCGAGCACACCGCTCGGCATGCAGCGCACGACCCAGTCCGCCGTCGCGCCGCACGCGGGCGTCGCGTCGCCGCTCCAGCCCTCGGTGACCGCGCAGACGAGACCCGCGCGCCGGCACGCGCCTTCGTCGTCGCTGCGCACCTCTTCCGTCGCGTTGCAGTCGTAGTCGTAGTCGCTCGCCTCGGGCGCGCCGGCGATCGCGGTGGTCTGGAACGTGGCCTGTCCGGGATTGACCGCCGCGACTCCGTCGTTGCAGTCCGACTCGGCGGGCGCGCTCGGCGCGCGCGTCGTCCATCCGCCGCCGCTCGCGCAGCCCGCCGTGCCGGGCGCGGGACGCGCGCACGACTCGACCATCGCCGCGCCGCTGCGCGCGTAGCTGTCGCGATCACAGTCGACGTACCACGTCGTGACGCCACCCTCGTCCGTCTCGCCGTCGCAGTCGTTGTCGACTCCGTCGCACACGTCGTCGGCATCGGGGTGCACGTCGGCGCGGGTGTCGTCGCAGTCGGTGCCGCACGCGCCCGCGCTCGTCGGCGCGGCGCCGTCGCGATCGCCGTCGATCAGCGCGTGGCGGCAGCCCACCGCCGCGTCGCACGAGTCCGCGGTGCACGCGTTCTCGTCGTCGCAGTCGAGCGCGGTGCCGATCGTGCAGCCGGTCTCGCCACCGCAGGTCTCCTCGCCGTTGCACGCGTTGCCGTCGCTGCAGTCCTCGTCGTCGGTGCACGTGCGCGCGAGGCACACGCCCGCGGCGCAGGTGCCGGTGCCGGCGGCGCACGCGGTCTCGTCGGCGAGCGGCTCACCGAGCTCGCAGACGTGCGCGTCCGAGCAGGTCTCGGCGCCGTTGCACTCGATGTCGTCGTCGCAGTCGGCGTCCTCGTCGCACGAGAAGCGACAGTCGTCGCAGCCGTCGCCGCTCACGTCGTTTCCGTCGTCGCACTCCTCGCCGGTCGAGTCGTCGGCGTGCCCATCGCCGCAGCGCGTCGCGCCGCACTCGCCCGCCACGCAGAGATCGGCCGTCGTCTCGTCGCCATCGGCGTCGCACGCGGTGCCGTCCTCTGCCGCCGCGCCCTCGGTGCACCCGCTCGCGCCGCAGGTCTCGGCGCCGTTGCAGGGATCACCGTCGTCGCACTCGGAGTCCTCGCTGCACGCGGGCGTCGATCCGTCCTGCCCCTGCGCCGCGTCTTCCACACCGGCGTCCGCGCCGCCCCCGCCGCCATCGTCGTCCCCACACCCGACCAAGCCGGCGCCCATCAGCGCCATCGCGAGCCAGAGCGAAAGAGAAGCCTTGTTCATCCCGTCCCTCCATCACGCACGCAGGACGCGCGCGTGGCGAGGTCCACAGCAACGGGTGCGCCGCGCGAATTCCTCGAAGAAACCGCGCGTTTCTCACGGCGGCGTCGTGGGATACCCCACAGCGCGTGTGGGGCCCGACCCAACGCTCGGCGGCGTGATCGCCTGGGGGGCGACGCCCGCGGGTCCGCCGCCTCGCGCCGTGAGCACTCACATCCTCACGGTGCCTGTCAGCCCCATCGGAGGGTGCCAGTCCCGGACAGGCACGCACCTGTGATCGTGTGTGTGCTCCGTCGCGTCTGACGCGTCGCGTCGCGCGTGGAGCGCGTCAGAACGTACGTCGATTCCTCGGATCAGAGTGCCTCTCTGGCAGAGTGGGAGTCGCCCCGATTCCCACTCACGCGGCTCGGAGCATCGAGCGCTCCGCGCTGGAGCACGGAGCGCTCCGTGCTCTGGAGCGCGCCGCGAGACTCCAGCGCTTTTTGCCTCACTCCGTCCGGGCACATCCGTTGCGGAGGTCGCTCGAGGGGCAAGGACGAGCGAGCGCGTGCTCTGCTCGGAGCCGACTCGCGCCGTGCCCGTGGGCTCGGTCGCGCGTTCCCGATCCGAGAGCTCGTGTCGCGACGAAAGCATCGTGCTCGATGCCGCATCGGCATCGAGCGCTTCGTCGCGCTCGTCGTGTGCGCTTCTCTGACGTCGTGGAGGGAGTCGATGGATCAACGATGGAGGGCAGTCGGAACTCTCGCGCTCGCCGGCGCGCTCTTCGGTGCTCCAGGCACCGTGGAGGCACAAGGCTACTGCGGCCTCGGCGGTACACCGGCCTGCGAGCCAGGCACCGTGTGCGAGCCAGTCTCGAGCACTGCGGGGCTCTGCTGTCCCGACGATCCGAACACCGGTGCACTGCCCTACTGCATCGGCCCCGACGGGCCCGAGACCGCGACGGTGCTCGCCTCCGACGTGCTCGGACTGCTCCGGATGGCGCAGGATCCCGCGCTCGCGGCCGACCTCTACACCGGTCCTTGGACCAACTGGTATCGCGACGGTCGTGAGCGCGGCCTCGCGAAGCTCGCGCTGATGCGCGGCATCCTCGAGCGCTTCAACCTGACGGATACCTACGTCGGCACGGGCGTGCCGATGGTCACCGATCCGGCGCGCCCGGATCCGCAGTGCCCGACCGGGCCGTACGTCACGCGCAACCTCGACGGCACCTGCAACGATCCGACGAACCCGCTGATGGGCGCGGCCGGGACGCGCTTCGGCCGCAACATCCTCCTGACGGCCGCGTTCCCCGACGAGTCGCAGATGCTCGTCCCGAACCCGCGCGAGATCAGCCTCGAGCTCCTGCGCCGACGTGGCCCCGGAGGTTCGGAGTTCCACGGGGTCCCGTTCCTCAACAACCTCGCGACCGCGTGGATCCAGTTCCAGGTCCACGACTGGTTCAATCACGGCGTCCAGCGCGGACACGGCGCGGGCACCATCGAAGTCCCGCTGTCGCGCACCGATCCGCTTCGCCGCTACGGCATGCGCACGATGTCGATCCCGCGCACCGCGCGGGACGCGACGCGCGTGGCGGGCCGCGACGACGCGCTGCCGCCGACCTACACGAACGAGGTCACGCACTGGTGGGACGGCTCGCAGATCTACGGCAGTGATCCCGAGACCGCGGATCGCCTGCGCTCGCACCAGGGCGGCCGACTGCGCGTCTCCCGCAGCGGCCTGCTGCCGCTCGGCGAGCGCGGGTATTCCGACACCGGCATGCGCGAGAACTTCTGGGTCGGCCTCGAGCTGATGCACACGCTCTTCGCGCTCGAGCACAACGCGATCGCCGACATGCTCGCGAGCAATCATCCCGACTGGGACGATCAGCGCCTGTTCGACACGGCGCGCCTGATCAACGCGGCGCTGATCGCGAAGATCCACACGATCGAGTGGACGCCCGCGATCCTGCCGAACTCGAGCCTCGAGATCGCGATGCGCACCAACTGGTCGGGCCTCAACAGCGCGACGTGCCCGCCGCTGCCGCAGATCCCCGGGCTCTATCCGAACCCGGTCGTCTACGGCGTCGTCGGCAATCCCGGCGCGCGCAATCTCTACGACGCGGCGTACGCGATGACCGAGGAGTTCGTCTCGGTGTACCGCATGCACCCGCTGCTCCCCGAGCACCTCACCGTGCGCTCCGCGCGCACCGGCGCGGTGCGCGCCGTCGTCCCGACCGCGCTCTCCCGCGAGGCCGGTGGTCGCGCGATGCTCGCGGCGTACGGCATGGAGAACCTGCTCTACTCGTTCGGGACCACGAACCCGGGCGCGCTCGTGCTCGACAATTATCCGCAGTTCCTCCAGGACCTCTTGGTCCCGGGGCGCGGCGTGATCGACATGGGCACGATCGACATCGTGCGTGACCGCGAGCGCGGCATTCCCCGCTACAACGATGCGCGCCAGTT
Organism: Sandaracinus amylolyticus; assembly: GCF_000737325.1. Classification (NCBI taxonomy): domain Bacteria; kingdom Pseudomonadati; phylum Myxococcota; order Polyangiales; family Sandaracinaceae; genus Sandaracinus; species Sandaracinus amylolyticus. The sequence goes on along the minus strand of NZ_CP011125.1, from coordinate 341,652 downwards.
GCTCCGACTGCCGCGCGTGCCGGACTTCATCACGCTCACCAACGGTGATCGCGAGCTCGCGAGCCGGCTCGAGTCGATCTACGGCGACATCGATCAGGTCGACCTGATGGTCGGCACGTTCGCCGAGGGTCAGCGCCCGAGCTGCTACGGGTTCGGCGAGACGCTCTTCCAGGTGTTCACGCTGATGGCGACCCGCCGCCTCCAGGCGGACCGCTTCTACACGACGCTCTACAACTCCGACGTCTACACGTCGGAGGGCCTCATGTGGATCGAGCTGAGCTCGATGCGCTCGGTGCTGCTCCGCCACTTCCCGGAGCTGCGCAACACGGGCCTGACGAACGTCGCGAACGCGTTCTATCCGTGGGAGTGACCTGATGCCGCCGATCGCAGCGCGCGCGCTCGGATGAAGAGCGCGTCGCGATCGATCTGAGGGATCGGCCAGCGCGCGTCGCCCACGAGGTGACGCGCGCTCGCCAATTTCTGGGCCTCGAAGCGATAGAATCGATCGAGCGCCGAGAGGTCCTCCTGCACCGTGCCCGCGTCTCTCCGGGCGCGCGGCTTGTCGAGGAGCGCGATCGCGAGCGACGAGAGCGCGGCGCGCGACTCCCCGCGCAGGAATGCGCTCCAGTCGTCGCGCCACGAGGAGGGCAGTCGCCGCACCTCGAACGTCCAGGTGCGTGTGCCCTTCGGACGTCGCGGCGTCTTCTCACGATGTCCGATCAGCGCGAGGAGACGCATGAGCGCGAAGAACGCACCCCCCGTGATGTCGCGAGAGCGATAGGCACCGTGCCAGTCGAGCTCCGGGCGCTCGCTCGGCGTCGTCGAGAACGCGAACAGCGCGTGCCTGGGCTCGGGCGCGCCGAGGCCGATGGACGGATACAGGAACGAGAACGCGCCGACGACGTTCCATTTCGGCGTGAGCGACTGGATGAGCGCGGTCTCGCGCAGCTCCGCGTCGAGCTCGGTCTCGCAGGGCTCGAACTCCACGCGCGCCGCGCTCTCGACGATCGCGCGCATCTTGCGGTGCCGCTTCCGGCGGGTCGCATTGCGATACTGCGACAGACGACGCCGCAGGTTGATCGCTTTGCCGACGTACACGACCGTGCCCGCGGCATCGAGCACGCGATAGACGCCGGGCGAGCGCGGCACCGTCGCGAGGAAGTCGTCGCCGAGCCGCCGATCGAACGCGCGCGTCACCGCGACTGCATACCGCATTGCGCGTCTCGCGCGCGACGGGCACGGTGCGCGACATGAGCGATCGCATCGTGAGGGCCCCACGCGACGAGCACGAGCGCGCGACGTTGGAGCGCGTGCTCCAGGAGAGCTTCGGGAACGAGGGGCTGCCCTGGACGACGTGGATGGAGCGCATCGGGCACGAGAACCTGCGCGTGGTGATCGCGGACGGCGCGATCCGCGGCGGCCTCGGGTTCTATCGGTTCGGCCAGCACTGGGGCGGCGAGCGCGTGCCGATGATCGGGCTCGCGGGCGTCGGCGTGGAGCCCTCGTGGCGCGGGCGCGGGATCGCACGGACGTTCCTCGTCGACACGCTCGCGCAGGCACGCAGCGAGGGCGTGCCGCTCGCGGGCCTCTATGCGTCGTCGGTCGCGGTGTATCGCGCGATCGGGTTCGAGCAGGCGGGCGTCACGCTGCGCTTCGAGGCGCCGGTCGCGAGCCTCGCGCGCGGCGATCACGCGCTCGCGTGCGAGCCCTTCGATCCGCTGGAGAACGCGCACGTGCGGCCGCTCTACGACGCGCGCGCGCGCCGCTGGGACGGGCACCTCGTGCGCACCGAGGCGATCTGGGCGCGCATCACCCAGCCGTATCAGGGCACCGCGCGCGCCTATCGCTTCGGGCCGGCGAGCGCGCCCGAGGGCTACATCGTCTACAGCCACCAGCCGGGCGCCGATCTGCACTTCGGGATCGCGCTGCGCGATCTCGTGCTCGCGACGCCCGCCGCCGCGCGACGGTGCGCCGCGCTGCTCTCCGATCTGCGCTCGCTCGGCCGCGACCTGCGCTGGCTGGGATGCGCGAGCGATCCGCTCGTGTCGCTGCTGCCCGAGGAGAGCGCGCGCATCGTCGAGCCCCATCGCTGGATGTTGCGCATCCTCGATCCCGCGCGCGCGCTCGCGATGCGCGGCTATTCGAGCGAGGGCGAGGCGTCGTTCGTGGTGCGTGACGCGCTGTTCGGCGATCACGCGCTGCACGTGCGGGTGCGCGACGGGCGCGCGGAGGTCGACACAATCGCGGCGCGCCGCGAGCTCCCGACGCTCGACACCCGCGCGCTCGCCGCGCTCTACAGCGGGTTCGCGAACGTCTCGACGCTGGTCGCGATGGGCCTCGTCGAGGGCTCGATCGACGGTGCCCACGCGCTCGCTCGGCTCTTCACGCGCGGCGAGCCGTGGCTCTGCGACTGGTTCTGATCAGTCGCGCACGTCGCGTGGTGCGCGCGCCTCGTTCGGCTCGCGCACCAGCACCGACTGCACGCGCACCCGGCCGCTCTCCCGGCGCGGCGGCGGGTCCTCGCGACGCAAGTACCACGACAGCGCGAGCACACCGCCCGCCGAGCAGCACGCGACCACGAGGAAGCCGATCAGGTACGGCAGGAACACCTCGAGAGCGTAGCGTGGTCACCGACAGGGCGGCACGTAGCCATCGACGCGCAGCCCTCGAAACGTGATCTGGTTCGGGGTCTCTCCGACGAACACGAAGCCGCGCACCGCGGCGAGCGCCGACTCGTACGAGTACGACGGCGTGCCCAGCGCGGGCAGCGTCGCCCACTGATCGCGCGCGAACGAGAAGAAGCGCGTCTGGTCCACGCCGCCCGTCGAAGGAATGCGCGTGAGGTACTTGTCGCCGCCGCTCCACGCGAACGAAGGACGGATCTGCACGTACAGGTCCTCGGTGGCGCGATACGTGAGCCAGAACCCCGACGCGCGAGAGAAGTCCGCCTCGCCCTCGAACTGGTTCGCGGTGAACACGGTGAGCACGTGCCACTCGCGGTTCACGAACTCGACGCGTGCGACCTGCTCGCCGCCTTCGCTCACGAGCAGCGAGCCGGTGCGCGGGCTCGTCGTGCCCTCGCCGCTCGCGAGCCACGACTGGAAGCGATCGATCGACGCGCCACCGGGGCACTCGTCGAGCGGCCCGGGGAACCCACCGCCGTCGCTCGGTAGAGGGCCCGCGTCGAGCTCGGGCGGAGGACCTGCATCGGGCTCGCTGGTGCGCGCGTCGACGATCGGCGCCGCGTCGATCGCGGGCGTGCTCGCGTCGATCGCGCTCGCGTCGATCACGACGCTCGCGTCGATCGGATCGCGCGGTGGCGCGCCCGCGTCGGGCTCGCCGCCGATCGATCCGACGCACCCCGAGACGACCCAGGCGATCGCGACCGCGAGCGAGCTGCGCGTGCTCATGCGAGCACGGTGTCGTCGCGCGTCGCGATCGGGTCACGCCGCGCGCGTCAGCCGAGGTTCGTGAGACACGCGTTGCTGCAGGTGTCGGTGTCGACGTCGTTGCCGTCGTCGCACTGCTCGCCGTGCTCGGCCTGTCGCACGCCGTCGCCGCAGCGCTCGGTCAGCTGGCACGCGGGCGAGCATCCGTCGTAGCCGCCGACGTTCGGCGGATCGTCGCACTGCTCGCCCTGCTCGCTCTGCGTCGCGCCATCGCCGCAGCGCGGGCCGAGCGCCATGCACCCGGGCGCGCACCCGCCGTACGAGCCGTCGTTCACTCCGTCGTCGCACGCCTCGAAGCGCGTGACGATCCCGTCGCCGCAGATCGGCGCGCACTCGGTCCGCGACGACGTGAAGTTCGAGAGCGTGAGTCGATACGACGACTGCGACGTGTGGCGCTCCGCCTGGAACACCACGACCTCGTAGATGCGACCCGCGACGAGCCCGAGCTCGCTCGCGCGCGCGCTGAGCGTGACCGTGCCGCTCAGCGGACCGTGCACACCGCCGAGATCGAGCGCGAGACGCCCGTTGATGAACACCCACACGTCGTCGTCGCCGCGGAACGTGAGCACTTCGTCTCCGCCGTACTCGAACCAATAACGAACGACGCTGGTGAACGAGAAATTGTGGCCGCCGTTGCGGACCGGCTCGAGCTCGGCGTCGACCCAGCCGCGCGTGTCGAGCGGGAAGAAGTCGGCGTCGTCGAACACGTATCGACCGTCGGCCTGGCGCGCGAGCACGATGCGGTCGACGACCGTCATGCTCATCGAGGAGTCGTGGTACCACTGGTCGAACGCCGGGCGCCCGTGCGTGGTGGCCGAGCTGACTCCCTCCTTCGCGTAGACCGGGAGTCGATCGGTGCCGAGCATCGCCGCGACGATCCCGGTCTCGGTTCCATTCGCGTTCTGGAAGTCGACGTGGCCGCGCGGGACGGAGCCCGTCGCGGGCAGGTCGTATCCGCGGAAGTCGCGATAGACGACCGCCAGCGCGAGCTCGTCGGGCGGCTCGATCTCGGTCAGCTCGCAGGTGAAGCCGTCTTCGATGGTGCACGTCGGCGAGCAGCCGTCGCCCGCGCGCGTGTTGCCGTCGTCGCAGGGCTCGCCCGGGAGCACGACTCCGTCGCCGCACGCAGTGGTGCAGACTCCGTCGCTGCACACCGGCTCGAGCTCGCAGAGCGGACTGCAGCCGTCGCCAGTGTCGTTGTCGCCGTCGTCACAGGGCTCCGTGCCCTCGACCATGCCATTGCCGCACTCGGTCTCGACGCACGGCGCGCCGACGGTCTCGCACGCATAGCCGTCCTCGAAGAGGCAATCGGCGCTGCAGCCGTCGTCTCCTTCGGGCGGCGCGTCGCCGTCCTCGCACTCCTCGAATCCCGCGATGATTCCGTCGCCGCACGCGGCCGCGCGACACGCGACTCCGTCGATCGGGCAGACCCAACCGGCCTCGATCACACAGTCCGCGCTGCAGCCGTCGCTCGAGTCGGAATTGCGATCGTCACACCCTTCGCCGCCAGTGCGCACGCCATCGCCGCAGGTCGCGATCGGCACGCAGTCTTCGCCGGGGGTCGGGCACGCATATCCGTCCTCGACGGTGCAAGTCGCCGAACAACCATCGCCGGAGTCGACGTCGCCGTCGTCACACGCCTCGCTCGACGCTTTGACGCCATCGCCGCAGACCGGACTGCCCGCGTCGGGCCTCGGGGGCAGAGGCGCATCGATTCCCGGCGACGCGTCGTGCGATCCGACGTCGCCCGCATCGGGGTCGTCACCGGGGCCGGGATCGGGATCGGGATCGCAAGCAGTGAGGGCGAGGAGCGCGAGGAGGACGGATACGAAGCGCGGCATCGCCTCTCTTGTCACCCATTGCGGACGTGGAATGCAACACCCTCAGCGGCGATCGATCGCGTCCCGCACCGCGCGCAGCAGCGCCTCGTTCGTCAGCGGTTTCTGGACGAAGCGCGCGCGCTCCTCGAGCACCCGCGGCCCGACCACGTCGACGTCGAGGTAGCCCGACATGTACACGACGGGCAGATCGGGCCGGCTCACGCGCAGTCGATCCGCGAGCTCGGGGCCGGTGAGCTCGGGCATCACCACGTCGGTCAGCAGCGCGTCGACGCGCGCGAGACCGCTCGCGAGCGAGAGCGCCTCCGCCGGCGCCGACGCCTCGACGACGAGGTACCCGCTGCGCGCGAGGATGCGCCGCGCGGCCGCGCGCACCAACGGATCGTCCTCGACGAGCAGGATCGTCTCGCTCCCACCGCGCGCGTGCGCGAGCCCCGAGCGCGCGTCGCCCGCGCCCGAGTCGTGCTCGACGACCGGCAGGTACACCTTGATCGTCGTGCCGAGACCGACCTCGCTGTAGGCCCACACGTGCCCGCCGCTCTGCGCGACGATGCCGTAGACCGTCGAGAGCCCGAGGCCCGTGCCCTTGCCCGGCTCCTTCGTGGTGAAGAACGGCTCGAACGCGCGATCGAGCGTCTCCTTGCTCATCCCGACGCCGGTGTCGCTCACCGCGATCACCACGTACCTGCCCGCGCGCACGCCGTGGTGCGACGCGGCGTAGTCGTCGTCGAGATCGACCACGCCCGTCTCGATGCGGAGCCGTCCTCCGCGCGGCATCGCGTCGCGCGCGTTGACCGCGAGGTTGACGATCACCTGCTCGATCTGACCGACGTCCGCGAGGATGCGCGTGCCGCGCGCGCCGAGCGTCGTCGAGAGCCCCACCTGCTCGCCGATCAGCCGCTGCAGCAGGCGCTCGAGCCCCGCGATCACGTCGTCGACGAGGATCGGTCGCGCATCGAGCACCTGCTGCCGGCTGAACGCGAGGAGCTGCCGCGTGAGCTCGGTCGCGCGTACTGCGGCGCCGCGCACCTGCTCGAGATCGCCGCGCCGCGCGTCGTCGACCGCCATCTCGCCGAGCGCGAGCTCGGTGAAGATCAGGATGACGCTCAGCATGTTGTTGAAGTCGTGGGCCACCCCGCCCGCGAGGCGGCCCACCGCTTCCATCTTGAGCGCCTGGCGAAGCTGCACCTCGGTCTGCGCGAGCGCGGCCTGCGCCTGCTCGCGCGCCGCGATCTCCGCGCGGAGCCCCTCGTTCGCGGCGCGGAGCTCCTCGGTGCCGAGCTCGAGGTGGTGCTCGATCTGCGTCCACACCTCGCGCTCGCGCTCCTCGGCGCGGCGTCGCTCGGTCACGTCGAGCACGGTCGAGCGGCTCGCGACGAACGCGCCCGACGCGTCGTACACGGCGGTCGCGTGGAGCAGCACCGGCAGCAGCGAGCCGTCCTTGCGGACCATGTCGAACTGCAGGTTCGAGGTCTCGCCGCGCTCGATGAAGCGATCGAACGTCCGCTCGAATTGCTCGCGGCTCTCGGGCGTGAGCAGATCCACGAAGCGCCGCACGCCCACGATCTCGTCGCGCGTGTAGCCGAGCCAGCGCAGCTCGGTGTCGTTGATGCGCCGGAACACGCCGTGGCGATCGATCGAGTGGTAGCCGATCGGCGCGCGATCGTAGAGGTCCTGCAGCTCGCGCGTGGTGAGCTCGAGCGCGTGGCGCGCGCGCTGCTCGCGCGTGGTCTCGTGCATCGAGAGGCCGATGCGCGTCGGCGAGAGCGGGATGAGCTCGACGTCGAAGACACGCCCGCCCTCGAGCACCACGCCGGGCACCGTGGTGCGCGCGCCCCTCGCGAGCGCGTCGCGGAGCGGCGCGATCGAGCGCGGCGAGACCTCGGCGATGGTGCGTCCCTCGAGCGCAGCGCCGCTGCCCGCGCCACCGAGCTCACCCGCCGCGTCGTTCGCCGCGATGATGCGGAGTGTTCCGTCGGGCTCTGCTTCGATCACGGACGATGGCGTCGACGAGCGCGCCGCGAGCTCGGCGAGCGGTTCGCGCGCGACGGCCATCAGGGCCACGTGATCGACGGGAACGCGGGACCGGGACGCGCGAGCGCGTACCCCTGCACGTACGTGCAACCGAGGCGCACGACGCAGTCGCGCTCCGCGGCGGTCTCGATCCCCTCGGCGACGACCTCCATGCCGAGCCCGGTCGCGAGCGACACCAGCGAGTGCACGACGCGCTGTCGCACGACGTCGGCGTCCACGCCGCGCACCAGCGACATGTCGACCTTCACGATCTCCGGCTGCACGCGCGCGAAGTAGCTGAGGCCCGCGTAGCCGGCGCCGAGATCGTCCACCGCGAGGCGATACCCGAGCGCGCGCAGCGACTCGAAGCGCAGCTCGAGATCGGGCACCGCCTCGAGCGACGCGCGCTCGGTGAGCTCGAGCACCACCTGCCGCGCGACGCGCGAGAGCGGCGACGCGGGATCGAAGAGGTCGGGATCGGCGAGATCCGAGGGATGGAGGTTCACGAAGATCGCGGTCGCGCGCGGCGCGTCCTCGATCTGCGCCGCGACGATGTTGCGCACGCGGCGTCCGAGCGTGTGCAGGAGGCCGAGCTTCTCCGCGGCGTCGATCACCGCCGCGGGCGTGGTGAGCGCGGGCTCCGTCGAGCGCATCAGCGCCTCGAACCCGATGGTCTCGCGCGTCGCGCACGACACGATCGGCTGATACGCGACACGCAGCGTCTTCAGCGCGCGACGCAACGACTGATCGAGGCGCAGGCGATCCTCGCCCCCGCGTGCGCGGGAGAGCGAGCGGAGGTGCGCCGCCTCGAGCACCGCCTTGCGCAGCACGTCCGGCGAGAGCGGCTTCGTCAGATAGCGGAACGCGCCGAGCTCGACCGCCGTCGCCGCGCTCTCGACCGAGGGCGCGCCGGTGATCTGGATGACCGGCAGATCGAGATCGCGCGCGCGCACCGCGCGCAGCAGCTCGGTGCCGCTCATGCCCGCCATCGCGAGGTCCGAGACGATCACGTCGAACTCGGTGGTCTCCAGCGCGCGCAGCGCGGCGGTCGCGTCGTGCAGCACCGAGACCTCGGCGCCGGTGCCCGACACCACGCGCGCGAGCGCGGCCGCGACGGCGGGCTCGTCGTCCACGATCAACACGCGCGGAGCGCTCGAGCGAGGTGATTCGTCGACGCCACGCACGATCGAGGGTGCGGTGTCTTTCATCGGCGAACGCATCGAGGGCCTTTCGGAACGACGGCGAACAACGGAGATGCGTGGGGCTCGGAAGGGCGGAGCCGAAGTGCGAGAGGAGCCAGCCTAACGCCAGGTCCGGTGCGGAAGCGAGCACGAGATCACGCCCGCGCGCGCTCCCCAGCACGCACGGTATCTAGGGTCCATGAGAGCGACGACGACGTGCGCCCACACGGACGCCGCGTCCGTGTGGGCTCGTGCTCGGAATTCGCGGTGATCGCGCGCCGAAGTACCCCTCGGCGGGGACATCACGGCGTCGGGCGTATCGCGAGACGATCAGCGTCGCGTTCGTGCCGCCGAACCCGAACGCGTTCGAGAGCGCGTGCTCGACGCGCGTCTCGCGCGCGACGTTCGCGACGACGTCGAGCGCGATCGCGGGATCGAGCTCGTCGACGTTGATCGAGGGAGGCACGACGCCGCGCGCGACGGCGAGCGCAGCGACGATCAGCTCCACCGCGCCCGCCGCGCCGAGCATGTGGCCCGTCATGCTCTTCGTGCTGCTCACCGCGACGCGTCGCTCCCCGAGCGCGCGCACGATCCCGCGCGACTCCGCGAGATCGCCCGCGGGCGTCGACGTCGCATGCGCGTTGACGTAGTCGATCGCGTCCGCGTCGAGCGCAGCGTCCTCCAGCGCCATGCGCATCGCGCGCGTGCAGCCGTCGCCGTCGGGGCTCGGCTGCGCCACGTGGAACGCGTCGCTCGACGCGCCGTAGCCCGAGAGCTCCGCGTAGATGCGCGCGCCGCGCGCGCGGGCGCGCGCTTCGGACTCCAGCACCACCACGCCCGCGCCTTCGCCGCACACGAACCCGTCGCGCGCACGATCGAACGGCCGGCTCGCGCGCAGAGGATCGCCGGGGTGGCGCGACAGCGCGCGCATCGCCTCGAACCCGCCGATCCCGACCGGCGTGATCACCGCCTCCGCACCGCCCGCGATCATCACGTCGGCGCGGCCGCGACGGATCCACTCCGCGGCCTCGCCGATCGCGTGCGCACCGGTCGCGCACGCGCTCGTCGTCGAGTAGCTCGGCCCGCGCAGACCGTGCGCGATCGAGATCTGTCCCGCCGCGAGGTTCGCGCACACCGCGGGGATCGTGTACGGGCTCACGCGCGACGGGCCCTTGTCGCGGATCTTGTGCGTCGTGCGCTCGATCGTCTCGAGCCCCGCCCATCCCGACGCCCACGATGCAGCCCGCGCGCGTCTGCTCGTGCTCGCTCAGCGCGAGCTCCGCGTCCGCGATCGCCTGGCCCGCGGCGACGATCGCGAATTCCGAGAAGCGATCGAGCTCTTTGACGAGCTTGCGCGAGAGGAAGCGCGTCGCGTCCCAGTCCTTCACCTCGCACGCGAAGCGCGTCTCGAACGCGCTCGCGTCGAAGCGCGTGATCGGCGCGGCGCCGCTCGCTCCCTCGAGCATCGCGCGCCAGGTGGCGTGCGCGTCGTGAGCGAGCGGCGTGACCGCACCGATCCCGGTGATGACGACCTTGGCCCTGCTGCTCATCTCACACGCGCTCTACGATCGTCGCGATGCCCTGACCGCCGCCGATGCACATCGTGACGAGCGCGGTCTGCAGATCGCGCCGCTCGAGCTCGTCGACCACGGTGCCGAGCAACATCGCGCCGGTCGCGCCGAGCGGGTGACCGAGCGCGATCGCACCGCCGTTCACGTTCACGCGATCGGGATCGATGCCGAGCGTGCGCGTGGTCTCGAGCACGACCGCGGAGAACGCCTCGTTGATCTCCCAGAGGTCGATGTCGCGCGTCGTCATGCCCGCGCGGCGCAGCGCCTTCTGGCTCGCGGGCGCGGGCGCGGTGAGCATCAGCACCGGGTCGCTGCCGATCGTCGCCATCGCGCGGATGCGGGCGCGCGGCGTGATGCCGTGCTCCTTCACGTAGCGATCGGACGCGAGCACCACCGCGGCCGCTCCGTCGGCGAGGCCGCTCGAGTTGCCCGCGGTGTGCACGTGACGGATCGCGTCGGCGCGCGGCTGCGTCGCGAGCGCGATCTGGTCGAGGGTCTCGCCCTTCGGTCCGACGGCCGCCGCGCCGAGCTGCGCGAACGAGGGCGGCAGCGCGCCGAGCCCCGCCAGCGTGGTGTCGGGACGCGGGCTCTCGTCGCGATCGAGCACGACGACGCCGCGCACGGGATCGACCACGGGAATGATCGAGCGCGCGAAGCGGTGCTCCTCGATCGCGCGCGCGGCGTTCAGCTGCGAGCGGAGCGCGAGCGCGTCGATCTCCTCGCGCGAGAAGCCCTCGAGCGTCGCGATGAGATCCGCGCTGATGCCCTGCGGCACCTGGAACACGCGCTCGCGCAGGACCTGGTTGCCGCCGTCCTGGCCACCGCCGTCGGCGCCCATCGGCACGCGCGACATGCTCTCGACGCCCCCCGCGACGACGAGATCCTGAGCGCCCGACGCGACCGCCATCGCGCCGAAGTGCACCGTCTGCAGACCCGACGCGCAGAAGCGGTTCACCGACGCGGCCGTGACCTCGATCGGCCAGCCCGCGGCGAGGACCGCGTTGCGCCCGACGTTCGCGCCCTGCTCGCCGACCTGCGACACCGCGCCGACGAGCACGTCGTCGACCTCCTTCGCGGAGAGGCCACGCGCCTCGAGCGCGCGCAGCACCTGCGCGAAGAGCTCCTGCGGGTGGATGCCCGAGAGCGCGCCCTTGCCCGCCTTGCCCCGACCGCGCGGCGTGCGGACGGCGTCGATGATCCAGCTGTTCATGGCTCCTCCTCGATGCGAACGTTCGTTCTATTATTCGCGCACACGCCGACCTGCCTCGGAACGCGACACATCACCACTCGCGATGAACCGTGGCTACCACGATCAGCGTACGACGCGACCGAGTGACCTCGTCGCGAGGTCGCTCTCGACATTCACGTCGACAAAACAGTACGATCGTTCGCTTTCGCGCGCAAGCGTGCGAGGAACCGAGATTCACCGCAGAGGGCCGCAGAGAGGTTCGCTCTCCTCTGCGGCCCTCCGTGCTCTCAGCGGTGAATTCTCGGATCGCCGACCTAGTTGACTAGCGCGTGAACGACTCGACCGGGCGGTACTCCGTCGCGCGCCCCGCGAGGTGCCGCGCGAGCCAGCGCTCGCGCCGTGCGCGTGCGATCCGATCGCTGATCGCGTCGGCGCCCGGCACGTTCCGCCGTGCCGTCTCGAGCGCGAGCACGAACGGCGCGAGCGCGAGCGGCGCGAGCGCGAACACGCCCGCGGGCGGCAGACCGTTCGCGCGATAGATCGGCGGAGGCAGGAAGAAGCGCGTGTAGCCGAGGTGCACGCGGTGCTCGAGCTCGCCGTGCATCCGCGCGAAGAACGAGCCCTCGCGCTCGGGCGCGAACGCGCTGGCGTACGAGCGACAGAGCATCTTGCCGTCCTCGCCCGCGCGCCCCGCCGACTTCACGAACGTCACGAACGAGAGCTGCGCGGCCTCGCGCATCGACGACGGATACCAGCGCGGCCGCACGCCCATGAGGTGCCCGACGTAGCGCCAGAAGTGCATCGTCGCTTCGATCTCGCGCGCGCTCGTGCGGTAGCCCATCGCGTGCATCGCGAGCCCGGGCCCGAAGCTGCCGCCCATCAGCGTGAGCATCGCGTCGGCCTGGCTGATCGGCACGCCCCACGCGTCGAGATCCCACTCGGGGTGTGCGAGCAGTCGCTGCCGCACGAACACGTGCATCATGCGCACGCGCATCGCGGAGAGGCGCCCTCCCGCGCCGGGGCGCAGCCCGCCGGGCTCGGACACCGCGATCCAGAAGGCGGCGGTCTCGAGGAAGCGATGTTTCGTCGACGCGCCCGCGTACGCGCCGGTCAGCGCGAGCGGCTTCGCGACGGAGCTCTCGGAGTACGCAGCGAGCGTGATCGCGCCTGCGAAGCGGAACACGTCGGTGCTCCAGCGCCGGAACACGCGCGCGCCCTGCTCGACGAGATCCCAGTCGAGCCACTCGGGGTCGCGCTCGACGTCGTCGAGCAAGCGCACCAGCGACGCGGGCGCGCCCTCGACGCTCGCGACCCCGTGCGCGAGCGCGCGCTCCAGCATCTCGCGGCCGATCGCGGTGCCGCGTCGGAGATAGACCTCGTCGACGTACGCCTCCGCGAGCGGATCGGCGTCGTAGTACATCGACGCGAACGTGCGCACGACGTCGTCGCTCGGCGCGGGATCGAAGCCGAGCACGCGCTGGCCGAGCGTGCGCACGAAGCGTGGGATGCGTCGATCGAGGTTCTCCCAGTACCGGAACTCGGTGGGTCGCCGCATGACGCGCGAGAGCGTACCGCGGGTGTCGAGCGCGCTGGCTCAGCGGGTGTACGTGCCGACGAGATCCCCGCACGCGAGCACCTTGCCGCGCATCGCGCCGACGACCTGATCGCGCGTCGCGCCGGGGCCGAGCCCGGTGGGCGCGTCGAGCGCGAAGATCTGGAAGTGATAGTGGTGCGTGCCGTGGCCCTGCGGCGGGTGCGGGCCGAGCCAGCCCTCCTTGCGCACCGAGCTCCGGCCCTGGATCGCGCCGTGCGGCGAGTCGCCGATCACGATCCCCGCGTCGAACGACGTGACGTCCGGCGAGATGCGATAGACGACCCAGTGCGCGAACGGCGTGCGCTTCGGGATGTCGGGATCCTCGCAGAGCAGCACGAGCTCCTTCGTGCCGGCGGGCGGCGGCGTCCACGCGAGCGCGGGAGAGACGTTGCGGCCCTCCGAGTCGGTGTGCACCGCGGGGATCGGCGCCTCGTGACGGAAGGACTCGCTGTGCACGCGCATCGTCTCGGGCGCGCCCAACACGTTCTTCGCGAGCTGGCGCTCGCCCGCGCGCACGCCGCGCAAGGCCCGTCCTGCGAGGCGCGCGATGCCGTCGATCAGCTGCATGGCTTCCTCCTGCGAGGCAGCGGAGCAAAGCGAGGACCGAGCGCTCCGTGTCACGCAAGAGCTGCTCGGTACGCGAGCCTTGCGTGGAGCGCGCAACGAATTCGTGAATGATTCCGCGGTGCCACTGGCCCGCTCGGATTGCAGAGAGCGCTCCGCGAAAGGCGGAGAGAGAGATGCGCTCGGGTGCGTTCGTGATGGTGGTGGCGTGGATCGGGCTCGTGTCGACGGCGCGCGCGAGCGACCCACAGGTGATCGAGCTCGGCGGCGACGCGTTCGCGGCGAACGTCGGGGAGCACACCACCGAGTACGCGACCGATCGCGCGCATGCCGGGCGCGCGCACAACGTGGAGCTCGCCGCGGCGCGGCTCGACGGAGCGATCCTCGCGCCGGGCGAGGAGCTCTCGTTCAACGATCGCGTCGGCGAGCGCACGCGTCGCGCGGGGTTCCGCGAGGCCCCGGAGATCGCCGATGGTCACGTGACGTCGGGCTACGGCGGGGGCGTGTGTCAGGTCGCGTCGACGCTGCACGTCGCGGCGCTGCGCGCCGACCTCGACGTGCTCGAGCACCGCACCCACAGCTTCGTGTCGACGTACGCGTCGCCCGGGCTCGACGCGACGGTGTCGTTCGGTCGCATCGACTATCGCGTGCGCAACCCGCACGCGTTCCCCGTCCGGGTGCGCGCGAGCGCGGCGGAGGGCGTGCTGCGGGTGTGGATCGAAGGCGCGCACGAGGTGCGGTCGCCCGACGTGCAGGTGATGATCGCGCGTCGCATCCGGCGCGGCGAGCAGGTGAGCGAGGACGCGCGGCTCGCGCCCGGTGCGCGCGTCGTCGACGAGCGCGGGCGCGACGGCGCGGTCGCGATCGTGACGGTCACGCGCCCCGACGGAACGACGCGCGAGGAGCGCATGCGCTACGACGCGATGCCGCGCGTGGTGCGCGTCGGCCCGCGCTGATCACACGAGCTCGAAGGGCGAGCCCATCGGGGGGCGCTCGTTCGAGCGCGAGGCCGACGAGACGCGCGTCGCGCCGCACGCCAGCGCGATCCACGCGACGAGCGCGAGCAACATCCAGCGCAGCGCCGGGCGGAAGGTGCGAGGGCGGACGTGCGAGCGGAGCATGGGGCCTCGCGCCTGCGTGCCCGCACCCCGGCGCGCCGTTCACGAGAGCGTCGCGAAAATAGTTGAGCCGGTCCGGGCGGGTCGTGGGCACGTTAAAAAACCACAGCCTGGAGCAACGTCTTCGATGATGATGCCTCTCTCTCCGCGCCGGCTCGCTCGGGTGCTCGTGACTGCGTCCTGTCTCGTCTCGCTCGCTGCGTGCAGCGACGGAGAGCCACTCCTCACCGACACCGACGCCGGTCCCGGCGCCGACGCCGGCGCGACCGACGCCGGACGCGAAGGCGACGCGGGCGGGCGCGACGCGGGCGCGCCCGACGGGGGCAGCGACGCGGGCCCCCCGTGCTCCGACGTCGAGCCCACGGCGCCGAGCGATCCGGCGACCGGCGAGTGGGCGGTCGGCTACGCGAACCCCGGCGTCGGCGGCGCGAACTCGTACGTGAGCGCGTTCGCGTTCGGCGCGGACGGCGTGGTCTACGTCGGCGGCAACTTCACGAGCGCGGGCCTGCAGGCCGCGTCGAACGTGGCGGCGTGGGACGCGACGAACGGCTGGCGCGCGCTCGGTGCGGGCCTTCCGATGCCGGTCGGCGCGCTCGCGGTGAGCGCGAGCGGTGCGCTGTACGCGGCGCACCGCGCGGACACGAGCGGCTCGGCGTCGCGCATCTCGCGCTGGGACGGGACGTCGTGGACGACGTTCGCCGAGATCGACGGCGGGGTCTTCGAGCTGCAGGCGCTCGGCGAGACGCTCTACGTCGTCGGCGACTTCGCGACGATCGGCGGCGCGTCGATCTCGCGCGTCGCGTACCACGACGGCACGGCGTGGCGCGGCTACGCGGGGCTCGTGCCCGACGCGTACGTCGCGACGATCTCGATCGCGACTGCGAGCGACGTGTGCATCGGCGGCGGGTTCACCACGCTCGGTGTGATCGAGGCGAACAAGATCGCGTGCTGGAACGGCACCGAATGGTCGGCGCGCAGCCTCCCCGCGGTCGGGCTCCCGAGCGTGAACGATCTCGAGCGCGATCCCGCGGACGGAGCGCTCGTCGCGGGCGGCACGTTCCGGCTCGACGAGAGCGAGACGACGGGCGGCGGCGTCGCGCGATGGACCGGCACCGAGTGGGCGCTGATCGGCGACGGTGTGATGCGCTTCGGGCCCGGCAGCAGCGGCGTCGTGCTCGATCTCGCGTTCGTGGGGAGCACGCTCTACGTGGGCGGACAGATCGGCGCGGTGAACGCGTCGCTCACGACGCCGACCGAGGTGTTCAACGCGGCGCGCTGGGACGGGACCGTGTGGCACGACATGGGCGGCGGCCTGCATCGTGATCGCGGGCTGGGCTTCGGTGGGCCGGTGGGCACGGTCGCGGCGGGGCCCGACGGCAGCGTGTACTTCGGGGGCATGCTCACGCGCGCGGGCACGCTCGGCGTGGAGCGCGTGGTGCGCTGGGACGGAACGTACTGGCAGGGCCTGCGCACGCCGGGCGAGCGCTACCACGGCGTGGGCGGTCAGGTGCTCGCGCTCGCAAGCCTCGGCACGTGCGAGGTCTACGTCGGCGGCGACTTCCGCTACGCGGGCGGCATCCGCGCGAACGCCGTCGCGCGCTACACGGTCGAGGGCGGCTACGAGGCGGTCGGCGACGGACTGCTCGGCGGCGTGCACGACCTCGCGGTGACGCGCGCCGGGCGCCTCTACGCGGTGGGCGACTTCACGGACGAGAGCGGCATCGCGATCCGCAACGTCGCGGTGTGGGACGGAGTCGACTGGAGCGGTCTCGGCGAGGGCGTGCCGGGCGCGCCGCGCGTGATCGCGGTCGACGAAGGCACGCCCGACGTGGTGTACGTCGGCGGCGAGTTCACCGAGGCGGGCGGCGCGCGCGCGCTCAACCTCGCGCGGTGGGACGGCACGTCGTGGTCGGATCTCGGGCGCGGGATGCGGGGATATCCGTACGAGTTCGATCCTTCGCAGTTCACTCCGTCGCGCGTGAGCGCGATCGTGATCGATCCGTCGAGCGGCGACGTGATCGTCGGCGGGAGCTTCAGCGCGATCGGCGCCGACGACACGCTCGTCGAGACGAACAACGTCGCGCGCTGGGACGGCACGCGGTGGACGGCGTTCGGCGACGGGCTCGGTGACCTGAACGGGCCGGTGCACGCGCTGGCGTGGTGGGACGGACGGCTCGTCGCGGCGGGTGAGTTCACGAGCTCGGGGCGCGACGAGGTGCTGCGCTTCGCGGTGTGGACCGGGACCGACTGGGAGCCGATCGGCACCGGCGCGCCGACGGGGACGCCCGTCGCGCTCGAGACGGTCGGCGACGTGCTCTTCACCGCGGGCAACATCGACTTCGATGGCGTGAAGAGCTTCGTCTCGGTGTTCGACGGCACCACGTGGAGCGGGCTCGGCGTGGGCCCGAGCGACTCGGCGGAGGCGCTCGCGGCGATCGAGGGCGGGGTGCTCGCCGGCGGCGTGTTCGATCGCGCAGGAGGCGCGGGCGCGGTCGGCATCGCGCGCTGGGCGTACGGCGAGTGATCGTGCGTGGTGTCGTCGCCGCGATCGTCGCGCTCGTCACGCTCTCCGCGTGCACGCTGCGCGACGATCCCGCGCTCACCGATCGCGACGCAGGAGCGAGCGATGCGGCGCGCGACGCGCAATTCGCCGACGCGCCGTTCGACGCGGGGTTCTCGTGTCGACCGGGCGTCGTCGCGTGCGCGGGCAGCGTGCACTATCGCTGCGGTGACGACGGCGTCTCGCGCGTCGACGAGACCACGTGCCCCGAGGCGTGCGACGCCGAGCTCGGGTGCGTGACCTGCGCGCCGGGCACGCGCCGCTGCGAGGGCAGCGCGTCGATGGCGTGCAACGACGAGGGCACCGGCTGGACGTTCGGGCGCGACTGCGCCGACTGGGGCGTCGCGTGCGGCGAGGGCGGCTGGTGCGAGGACGCGTGCGCGACCGCGGAAGCACGCCGCTCGTACGTGGGCTGCGAGTACTTCGCGACGCCGCTGCCCAACTGGCCCGATCTCGAGCAGCACGGCTTCGACTTCCGCATCGTGGTGACCAACCCCGAGCCGATGCCGGTGCAGGTCACGATCTATCGCGGCACGCGGCTCGTCGAGCGGAAGTTGATCGTGCCGGGCGGCTTCGCGGACATCGCGCTGCCGTGGATCGATGATCTCTCGTTCCCGTACGACGGGACGCCGTGGCAGAGCGCGGTGATCGAGGGCGGCGCGTATCGGATCATCTCGACGCGCCCGGTGATCGTCGCCCAGTTCAACCCGTTCCACTACGTCGCGGGCGTCGAGCACTCGTACAGCAACGACGCGTCGCTGCTCCTGCCCGTGCACGCGCTGGGCACCGAGTACGTCGGGCTCTCGTACCCGCCGATCTCGAGCACGAGCGACTCGTGGCCCGGCTATCTCGCGCTCGTCGGCACCACGCCCGAGCCCGCGAACGTCGAGATCACGCCGCGCGTCGACGTCGCGGCGGACGAAGGTGGGCGCTGGCCCGCGACGAGCGCGGGCACGACGATCCGCTTCGCGCTCGCGCGCGGCGAGGTCGCGACGATCACGTCCTCGGTGCCGCCGCTCTGCGACGCGACCCACCCGCGCCACGTCGAGGGGCTCTGCTACGAGGCCGCGCACGATCTCACGGGCACGCGCATCGTGAGCGATCGACCGATCGAGGCGTTCGGCGCGCACGTCTGCGCGTACGTGCCGTTCGACACGCGCGCGTGCGATCACCTCGAGACCACGCTCGCGCCGCTCGGCACGTGGGGCTCGCGGTTCGAGACGATGCCGCTGCGCGACCCCGAGACCGACGTCGAGAACCTGGTGCGCGTGGTCGCAGGGCACGACGGGACGACGCTGGCGATCGATCCGCCGCAGCGCGGGATCGACGCGTCGCTCGTGCTCGACGCGGGCGAGCACGTCGACTTCCTGCTCTCCGAGGCGGTGTCGATCGTCTCGAGCCGGCCGGTGCAGATCGGGCAGCTGCTGCTCGGGCAACACGTGCGCACGCCGCCGCTCGAGCGCGGCGATCCGGGCCTCACCATCCTCGTGCCGCAGCAGCAGTTCCGCGACTCGTACGTGTTCGTGACGCCGACGTCGTACGCGCCGACGGTGCGCGGCCAGTCGTGGGTGCTCGTCTCGCGCGAGCCGGGCGCGGAGATCACGCTCGACGGCGAGGTGATCGACGCGACGTGGATGCGCGTCGGGGATCGCGAGCTCGCGATCGTGCCCGTCGCGGGTGGCGCGCACCGGGCGAGCGCGAGCTCGACGTTCGGCCTCGTCGCGTACGGGCTCGGCGAGTACACGTCGTACGCCTATCCCGCGGGGCTCGATCTGCGTGTGATCCCGTTCTGAAGATCGACGCGATGGGGCGCGGGCCTTATACGGTCCAGTTCGATGCAGCAGCGCTCGCGTGCCCGCGATCCCAAGCTCGCTCCCGTCGCCGACGCGTCGGGCCCTTCGGCGCTGCCGCTCGGCCCGCGCGTCGCGTCGATCCTCGAGGTCGCGTACCGCGCGCGCCGTCCGGTGCTGCTCGAAGGACCGACGGGGATCGGCAAGTCGGAGCTGGTCGCGCAGGTCGCGCGATCGCTCGGCATCGCACATCGGGTGCTCGATCTCTCGCTGCTCGAGCCGCCCGATCTCGTCGGTCTTCCGGTGATCGAGGAGGGCATCACGCGCTACGCGCTGCCGCGCTTCCTGCCGCGCGAGGGCGCGGGGATCCTGATGCTCGAGGAGCTCAACCGCGCGGAGCGCTACATCCAGCAGCCCGCGCTCCAGCTGCTCACCGCGCGCGCGCTGCACGAGTACGTGCTGCCCGAGGGATGGGCGTGCTTCGCCGCGATCAACCCGGAGACCGGCGACTATCACGTCACGCCGCTCGACCAGGCGCTGCGCGCGCGCTTCCTCCACGTGCCGGTGCGCGCCGATCGCGCGTCGTGGCTCGCGTGGGCCGACGCGAACGGCGTGCATCCCGCGGTGATGGCGGTGGCGCGCGCGCACGAGCGCGTGTTCGTCGACGTGCCGCCGCGCTCGTGGACCTATGCGTCCGACGTGCTGAAGACGATGCGCCCGCACGAGCTCGCCGACGTCGCGCTGGTGCGCGACGTGCTCGCGGGATACCTGCCGCCGGTGTGGGTCGACGCGCTGCTCTCCAGCGGCTCGCTCTCGGCGCGCGCGATCGAGCTCGACGTGCACACGATGCTGCGCGAGTACGCGCCGAAGAGCGTGCACGCGGAGACGCTGCGCGGATGGAAGGAGCGCGGCGAGACGGATCGCCTCGACGAGCTCGCAGCGCGATTGAAGGCGGTGCTCGGTGGGCCCGAAGCGGGCGTGCTCGCGGCGAACAAGACGCTGACGCTCGGCGCGCTCGAGGCGCTGCTCGCGGATCTTCCCGGCGATCAGCGCGAGTCGGTGCAGGACGCGCTGGGCGGCAATCCGACCGCGTGCGTGCTGCTCGACGTGCGTCCCGAGGACGTGCTCACGAATTACCAAGCGAGCCCGGCGCGCGCGCGGGTCGAGGAGTGGAAGGCCTCGCCCGCGAAGCACCATCGCATCGCGCTGCTCGTGACCGCGGTGCGCGCGAAGGTGCTCGCGCCCGAGATCGGCGCGGAGCTGCGCCGCTCGAACGCGCAGCGCCTCTCGCTCGGACATTTCCTCCTGCAGGTCGGTGAGCGGTGGGGGCTGCCGCTCGCCGAGGCGCTGCAGAAGATCGGCGTGACGCCGATCCGACCGACGTGACGAGCGACCTGCGCGGCTGGCTCGAAGGCTTCGTGCGCGAGTCGGGGTTCCTCGCGCGCTATCCGTACTACGCGCACGTCGTCGCGAGCCTCGAGCCGGTGCTCGATCCGAGCGTGCCCGCGATGGGCGTGTCGCTCCACGGGGTCCCGGGGCGCGGTGGTCGTTATTACCTGCACGTGAACGTCGACGCGCTCCTGCGCGCGCCGCAGTTCCTGCGCGGGATCCTGCTGCACGAGGTGCATCACGTCGTGCTCGGGCACCTCGCGCACCCGAAGTACTTCGTGCGCGAGCAGCGCGACCTGATGCAGATCGCGCAGGAGACGAGCGCGAACGAGCACATCGACGAGCCGCTGCCCGATCCCGTCGTGTGGCAGCAGTTCGAGCGCTTCGGTCTGCGCGCGGGGCAGAGCACGCTCGAGCGCTACGAGCGGCTGTGCAATGCGCGCGCGGAGGGCGCGGTCATCGCGCCGAAGCCGGGCACGAAGATGGTCGACGATCACGACTGGCGTGATCGCGACGCGCCGCCCGCGGGCGGTGTGGGCGAGACGCGCTCGGTGATCTCGAAGGCGCGCGATGCAGGCGCCGAGGACGCGGAGCGCGCGCCCGAGAAGGCGCGACGCATCGCGGGGCGCACGCCCGACGAGCTCTTGCTCGAGCTCGCAGGCACGAGCGATGCGCCCGAGATCTACGTCGACTGGCGCGATGCGCTGCGCAACTTCGTCGCCCACGCGCGCGCGCCGCTGCCGACGTGGTCGCGTCCCAGCCGTCGTTTCCCGACGCGCATCGGCGTGGTGCCGGGACGCACCCACCGCCTGCGCCCTGCCCTGCGTCCGACGATCCTCGTCGCGATCGACACCTCGATGAGCATGAGCGAGGGCGAGCTCGCGGAGATCGCGCGACAGCTGCGGCCGATGGGCGAGCTCGCGCGCATCGTGGTCGCGGAGTGCGACGTCGACGTGGCGCGCGTCTATCCGTTCCGCGGCGCGATCGATCGCGTGAAGGGACGCGGCGGCACCGACCTGCGCCCCGCGCTCCAACCGCGGTTCCTGCGCGCACACGGCGCGGACGGAGTGGTCTACTTCACCGATGGACAAGGCCCGCACCCCGAGCACGAGCCGCCGGTCCCGGTGCTCTGGATGCTCACGAAGCCGGGCGACTTCGCGTGCCCGTGGGGAATGCGCGCGCGGCTGACGCGCTCCGCGAAGCGCTAGTATCCCGGCGCATGAAGACAGCGACCGCTGCGCATCGTGAGCTCTGGAAGAAGCTGGCGACCGAAAAGAAGCTGGCGAAGCACGCCGGGCCGCTCTTCGGCTACGCAGCGCCCTGTTTCCTCGTCGAGCGCCTGACGCGCGGCGCCGGTGGCGTCGGCGCGTCGCGGCTGGGCGGCGCGCCGGATCTGCCAGCGACGCTGGCGTGGCCCACGCGCGGCGCGACGCACCTGACGTTCGTCGCGCAGATCGATCTCTCTGCGCTCACGCCGGATTGGGTGCCCGATCTGCCACGCTCGGGATGGCTCTATTTCTTCGTCGGACGCGACGAGCCAGCGTGGGACGTGGCGCACGAAGTCCTGTATTTCGACGGTCCGAGAGAGGCACTGTCGCCGGCGAGCGCGCCGAGCGGCACTCACGCGCTCGAGGAGGGCAGTCCGAACGATTTCGTCGCTCACCAGATCCGATTCGCGCCTTCGTTCGTGGTCGACCCCGCGGCCGAAGAAGCGCTCGATCTGGAGGAATTCGCGCTCGAGCTCCTCACGGCCACGGCGACGCAGATCGGCGGTCTCCCGGTGGCGTGGGACGAGGACGCGCGACAGGACGCATATCTGCTCCGGAGCGGGCTCGCGCCGCTCCTCCATCGCCTGCACTGCGAGCCCGACGAGCTCGCGCAGGAGGCCAAGGAAGCGTGGGCGGCCGCGAACGACGTGCTCGCCGAGGAGCTCGAGCGCGCGACCGAGCTGCTGCGCGCCTATCGCGCCGACGAGCGCGCGCACGAAGCGCGCATGAAGCAGTGGCGCGTGCTCTTCCTGCTCGCTTCGCACCACGAGGTCGGGATGTGCTGGTGGGACGCGGGGCTCCTCCAGTTCCTCGTTCACCACGACGATCTCGACGGTCGACGATTCGACCGCACCTATTGCTGCGTGTCGTCGAGCTGAAGGGAGGATCAGCGGCCGCTGCCCGCGACGTGAGGAGCATCGCCTCACGCGGATCTGCCGTCGTCTCCTGGACCTGGCCTTGCTCGTCGAGCCGCCGGTAGGAGGTCCCGATGAAGCTCTGGATCCACTCGGCTGCCGTGGGCGCGGCGCTCGTGCTCGCGCCGCTCGCGCTCGCGCAGGACGTGCCTCGGGAGCAGCTCCCCGAGGCGGTGCGCCGCACGCTCGATCGCGAGATCGGCCAGGCGCAGGTCGGAGAGATCGAGCGCGATCGCGAAGGCGGCACGACGATCTACGAAGTCGAGCTCGTCGAGAACGGGCGGCGCTACGAGCTCGACATCAGCGAGGACGGCCGCGTGCTCCGACGCCATCCCGACTGACGCAGCGGCGCGCCCCACCGGGCGCGCCGTGGTCGAGGTGATCAGCGACACCGCGGCGAGCTCGCGGACGCGGTCGCCGTCGCGACCGTTCCGTCGGGGCTCGTCAGCGTCCACGACGCGCTCTCGCTCGCGCCGAAGCGCACGCTGAACGCGTTGCGCACGCGGCCCGGAAAGAAGTCCGCGACCTGACCGCGATCGACGACTGCGCCGAACGTGTTGTCCGCGCCCGGCACGATGTGCACGGCGCGGCGGGCCTCGCTCTCGTAGCCGAACGACGCGACGTACGAGCCGTCGCGCTGACGGCGCACGCACTCGATGATCGGGCGCACCGGCGCGGTCGTCAGCGCGCGGTGGATCGTCGTCATCGGCTCGTCGGGACTCTCGCAGGGCGTGCCGAGCTCCGCGCACGCCGCGCGCACGTCGTCGGACACGCCCGCGCCGGTGAAGAGCCCGTTCACGCACGCGCCGAGCCGCACGTCGAACGTCGCGCCGATCGCGCAGAAGCCGTCGCCGCGCAGCGCGAGATACTCGGCCTCGTCCCACAGCGGCTCGTAGCAGCGCTGTCCGCCCTCACCCGCCGCCGCGGCGCGCTCCCAGCACCCGGCGAGCATGTCGAGCGTGATCATCCGCGCGTCGACGAGACCGGTCCGGGGATCGACGCAATAGAGGCCACCGAGGCCGACATAGCGCGCCTCGAACCCATCGGCGCACTGCGCGACGTCGAGGTGCAGATCGAGCAGCGGCGAGAACGTGACTCGTGCCCCGCGCTCGATCAGCCAATTCGACACTCGATATCGCGACAGCGCGTCGAGCCGCGTGTGCCAGTTGGTCAGCGGAACCGGGACGATGTCCTGTCCCGTCTCGTCGATGATGAATCCGTAGCTCGCATTGACACCGACCACGACGTCGTTGCGACCCTGACGGCGATAGAGCGGACCACCGGAGTCACCGGGACAGAGACCGCCCTGGTCCTCCGCGACGACCGGCCCGGGCGTCATCACGATGCTCGGCGCGATCTGCTCGCGGTATTGCGCGGGCGTGAGGCTGCGAAACACGTCCCGATACGCCGCACCGTCGGCGGGCATCGCGAAGGTGCGCGCGTGCTTGAGCTCGATCTGCGCGTAGGTCTCCTGCGTGTGGATCGAGTCGCGGCAGCCGTAGCCCTGGATCGCCAGCGGCTCACCGACGAGCACGGGGCGCAGATCGACGCGTGCGGTCGGAATCCCGGCGAGCTCCTCCTCGACGACGATCACGCCCACGTCGGGCATGCCGTCCGACACGCCGCCCACGCGATTGCACGTCATCGGATCCTGCTCGCAAGCGGCGAGGAACTCCGGGAACACGTGCGCCTCTGCGACCGTGACCGGCGTGAGCTCGGTGGTCGCGAAGTCCACCTCCGGCCGGTTCGTGATCAAGATCCGCGCGCCGGGCTGGACGACCCAGCTGAGGCCGATCGTGTTCGAGAATTCGTCGGCCGCGAGCATGCAGTGCGCGGCGATCAGCAGGTGTCGCGGGCCCACCTTCGCGGCAGTGCAGAGCGGAAATCGCATCGTCGTGCCATCCGGGAACGGATATTCGTAGGCGACTACGACGGTGCTGGGGAATTCGCCGACGTCCGCCCGCTCACCGCCGATGAGCGCGCCGTCGACTGCGGCGGTCTCCGCGTCGCGGTCTGGCGCGCACCCGAGCATCGCAGTCGCGATCAGGAGCCCACCGAGACACCGAATCCTGCACTGACGAGAGTCCATGTCGCCGTCCCCTCCGCCGCGGACCGCGGCCGTCGTCGGTCGGACCTCTCCCTCCGCGGCGCGCGCCCGCGCCACGGTCGATCCGACCGCCCGCTGAGACGCTCCGAGCGATGCGCGGTTCCAACCCGAATTTCGCGGCGATGTCGTTGGAATCCGGGCGGAACTCTGTATGCGAGATCCCAGCGCGTCCGGATTCTGGACCCCGTCTCGGAGCGGGTGTTATCGACGCTCGACGGAGGTCCTCTTGGGCGCGTTCCGAGGTTCGATCAGCTTCACCAAGTTCCACGTCCGCGGCGAGCTCCCGGCCGATTTCCGCGACCGGTTCGTCGAGTCCATTCGCCTTCGCGCGTTCCGCGATCTCGATCCTTCCGAAGAGGTCGACTCGCGGACCGGCTGGTGCTCGGTCGAGCATCCGTTCGACCTCGATCTCAGCTACGAGAAGGTGTTCTTCAACGACTATCTCAACCTCGGACTGCGCACCGACACGTGGCGCATCCCGGGATCGCTCTTCAAGGCGTCGTTCCGGGAGGCGGAGCGTGCCTATTGCGCGGAGCACGGGTGCGAGAAGCTCTCTCGCACGCAGAAGAAGAACCTCGAGGCGCTGGTGATGGCGAAGCTGCGCCACAAGGTCGTGCCCGCGATGAACGTCGTCGATCTCTCGTGGGGCCTCGGCGAGGGCGTGGTGCGCTTCTTCGCGAATTCACCGAAGCAGCACGAGTCGATGATCGAGCTCTTCGAGAAGACGTTCGAGCTCGAGCTCGTGCCCGACGGCGCGTACGTCGCCGCGGAGAAGCGCGGTCTGGCCGAGCGCCTGATGGAGAAGCTGCCTCTGCTCGAGCCGTTCACGCTCGCGAGCACTGCCAACGTCTGAAGAAGGAGCGGAGTCGTGGACTACGTCGATCGCATCGAGCGCGCTCGTTTTCTCGGGCGCGAATTCCTGGTGTGGCTCTGGCACGAGAGCGAGGCGAAGGAGGGCGTGCTCACGCTCTCGAACGGCGAGGCGTGCGAGGTGTGGCTCGAAGCCCAGCTGACGCTCGTCGGCGCCGAGGACGAGAAGAGCGAGAGCAAGCTCAAGTCGGCGATGCCGAGCGCGAGCCCCGAGGCGAAGGAAGCGCTCCGCCAGGGCAAGCTGCCGATCAAGGCGAAGCTGCGCATCGCGCGCGGGACGCAGACGTGGGGATTCCTGCTCAACGCGGACACGCTGAGCATCGCGAGCGTGCAGATCCCCGCGCTCCTGAGGGAGGAGAACGACGAGAAGTTCTACGAGCGCATGGAGCTCGTGGAGACGCTCGAGACGATCCTCGACGACCTGCTCGGGCAGTTCCTCGAGCTGCGCACTTCGGAGACCTGGGACGGCCGCGTGATGCCGCAGCTGCGCGACTGGGTGCGCGCGGCCTGATCGAGCGCAGGTGCGCGGTCGCGTGCCGAGTAGTGCCAGCACGCGACCGCGTGATCTCCCCGGAAAACAGCGAAATGCGCGTGGCGCGCAGCATGCACTCAGCGCGCGCATGCGCCCTTCGCCTTCGCTGATCGAGCTCGTCACCGCGCACCGCGCGCCCGTCACGCGCATGCTCCGTGCGATCGCGGGCGCGTCGATCGCCGCGACGCTGGGAGGATGCGCGGAGTCGCACTTCTCGCATCCCGACTTCGCGTCGTCGCCCTCGTGCGGATCGATGAGCTGGCGCCCGCTCGGGGCGATCGAGACGCCCGCGCCGCACGCGCACCTCGCGCTCGTGTCCAACACGCTGCTCGAGCGGATCGCGAGCGTGGTGGACGAGACCGGCACGCGGTGCGGTGACGCGACCGACGCCACGACGTGCACAGAGGCGTTCGATGCGGCGACGATCCCGACGAGCGAGGGCTCGCGGCACGTGATCTCGACCGACGGAGATCAGGTCGAGGCGTGGACCGGCCGCGCGCGCTTCGTGGAGCTGCTCGGCACGATCGACACGTCCGACGAGGCCCTGATGGTCGTGTGGAGCGAAGGGTTCGAGGTGCGCTGCGGCACTGTCTCGAGATCGGCGGTGCGCGAGGTCGAGGGCGGCTTCGAGGTGATCGCGACCAAGGAAGTGCGCAGCTGCAATCCGATCGTGACGCGTCGCTTCGTGCTCTTCGTGAACGACGCGGGCGAGATCGAGGAGATCACGAGCGAGGAGATCGAGCGCATCGAGGGTGCGTGCGCCGGGCGCCGTCCCGAAGGGCTCGAGCCTGCGCGCGGCGATCGCGGGCGCGGCGCGCTCGGGCGCTACCTCGCGGAGATCGCGCGCCTCGAGGCGAGCGCGGTCATCGCGTTCGACGTCATGGAGCGCGAGCTGCGCGCGCTCGCCGCGCCCGAGGCGCTCCTTCGCGCCGTGCGCGAGGCGCGCGCCGACGAGGTTCGGCACGCCGAGGTGACGAGCGCGCTCGCGCGCGCGAGAGGCGGGAACGTCGAGGCGCCCGTCGTCGCGCCGCGCGCGCTGCGCGACGCGCGCGCGATCGCGCTCGAGAACGCGGTCGAGGGCTGCGTGCGCGAGACGTTCGGCGCGATCGTCGGACTGCATCAAGCCGCGTGCGCGGAGGATCTCGAGCTGCGCAACGCGATGCGCGTCATCGCCGAGGACGAGCTGCGCCACGCCGATGTGTCGTGGCGGCTCGCGGCGTGGCTCGAGCCCCGGCTCGACGACGCGGCGCGCGCCGAGGTGGATCGTGCGCGCGCGGCCGCGCTCGACGAGCTCCGCACCGAGGTCGCGATCGATCCCGCCCCCGGGCTCGCGCGGGCAGCGGGCCTGCCGAGCGCGCGCGTCGCGGCCGGCATCGTCGATCGCATCGCACGCGCGATCGGCTAGGCCCGGTTGTTGCGCGCCGTCTCCGTCGATCACGGCAACGGAGGTGGTGCGTGCTCGAGCCGATTCAGAAGATCACGCCGCGCACGATCGGCGCGGACGTCGACATCCTCTCGTCGTTCTATCCGGTGCCGGGCCTCGGGCTCGTGCCGATCAACGCGTTCGTCCTGCGCGCGAAGGAGCCGGTGCTCGTCGACACCGGGTACGTCGCGGGCTCGGCCGCGTACCTCGATGCGGTGCGCGCCGCGATCGATCCTCGCGATCTGCGGTGGATCTGGCTGACTCACGCCGATCCCGATCACATCGGCGCGCTGCGCGACGTGCTCGCCGAGGCGCCCGACGCGCGGCTCGTCACCACGTTCCTCGGGCTCGGCAAGCTCGGGCTCTACGGACCGATCCCGCCGGAGCGCGTGTTCCTGCTCAACCCCGGACAGAGCCTCGACGTCGGTGATCGCGAGCTGCTCGCGCTGCGGCCGCCGACCTACGACGCGCCGGAGACGACCGCGTTCTTCGACCCGAGCACGCGCACGCTGTTCTCGTCGGACAGCTTCGGCGCCGTGCTCTCGAAGCCCGTGGAGAGCGCGAACGAGCTCGGCGGGAACGCGCTGCGCGAGGGTGAGGTGACGTGGGCGACGATCGACTCGCCGTGGCTCGGCGCGCTCGAGACGCCCGTGTTCGAGCGCTCGCTCTCGTCGGTGCGCGCGCTCGCGCCCGAGCGCGTGCTGAGCACGCACCTGCCGCCTGCGTTCGGCATCCTCGACGCGCTGCTCGACAACGTGCGCGCAGCCCACTCCGCGCCGCCGTTCGTCGGGCCCGACCAGCCCGCCTTCGCGCGGATGCTCGCGCCCGCTCCGCCGCCGATGCCCGAGCCGCTCCACGCGTGAGCGCGAGCGACGCGCCCCGCCGCGGCACGTCGCTCGCGCGAGGCGCGCCGCGACACGACCGCTTGCTCGCGCGCGCGCACGTGGGAGCTTCGCGCCCGTGGACGACGTCGACGGTGCGATCACCGAGGCCCTGCGCGCGACCGGGATGCGCGAGACCCAGCGCGAGATGGTGCGGACCCACCTCGACGCGCCGCCCGACCCCACGACGTGCTGCGGCAGCTCGTGCGATCCCTGCGTGGTCACGCTCGCGCGCGCGGTTCGGGTCGCCCGGCGCAAGCTCGGCCGCGAGACGTGATCAGGTCGCGGGCAGTCGCACGTCGAGATCGGGGTAGCGCTCCTTCATGAAGCGCAGCGCGACGACGGTGTGGCAGCGCATGACGTCGGGGTTCTTCGTCGAAGGGCAGCTGCACCCGAGATAGACGTCGTGCCACCGCGCGAACGACGCGAGCCGATCGAAGGGCTTGCGGTTCGCGGCGAAGCGCTCTTCCAGCAGCGCGCGGTACTGCACCGCGTAGCGCTCCCACGCGGCCTCGTCGCGAGCGCTGCCGAACACCTCGTCGACGATCTCCTTCGTGGGCCGCAGCACGTGCGACGTGTGCTTGCGCGTGTCCTGTCGGATCCCGCGCGGCAGCGACGACGAGCGCGCGCCTCGCACGATCGAGTAGCGCGTGAGCACGAGCGATCCGTGAGGCTCGCGCCGGTCGGTGTCGAGGCTCGCGGAGCTACGGACGCAGCCGCGACTCGATCGCGTCCTTGCCGATCATCGCGAAGCGCTCGTCCTCGAGCTCCGGCAGGCCGCTCACCGCGACCGCGCCGATCACGGCGCCTGCGCGATCGACCACCGCCACGCCGCCGCCCCACCCACACGCGCGCCGATCGCCGTAGTACGCGATGTCGAACGCCTCGTCGGCGTTGCGCAGCCGAGCGCCGATCGCGCGCGTGGTGCCGCCCTGGGTCGCGGCCGTCCACGCCTTGTTCGTCGCGATCGTGACCGACGTCGCCGGCGCGCCGTCCAGCCGCGCGAGGAGGACGAGATCACCGTGCGCGTCGGCCACCGCGATCACGGCGGCCTTCCCGGCGAGAGCGAGAGACTCGCGCACGGCGTCGATCGCCACCGTCGCGTCCTGCAGATCCAGCGTCGCAATCGAGCGCATCGCGCGCGAGGGTAGCGCGTCCGGAGACCCGCGCCCGGGGCGCTTGAGCAATGCACGTGCGCGGCGAAATCGGACGGCATGAACGCCATCGCCGTCCCGAGGCCTCGTCCCGCAGTGGTGCTCGAGACGGGGACTCCGCCGAGGTCTCGTTTCGATCCCCGCGAGGTCGTCGGACGTGTCGCGCGTCGCGCGCGCTGGCACGTCCAGCGGCGGCACTTCCACACGTTCGGTCGCGACTCGCACCTCGAGCGCCACGTCGCGCTGCATCGGCCCGAGGCGATCTCGATCGGACGCGAGGTCTCGATCCGACGCTTCGCGCGGCTCGAGGTGGTCGGCAACGATCCACACCGGCCGATCCTGCAGATCGGCGATCACTGCATGATCTCGGAGTTCGTGCACATCGGCGCGGCGACCAGCGTGATCCTCCGCGCGGGATCCGGGCTCGCGGCGCACGTGCTGATCATCGATCACGAGCACGATCTCCGCGACCCCGCGGACTTCCGGAACGACCGGGTCATCGCCGCGCCGATCGACATCGGCGAGCAGGTGTTCGTCGGAGAGCGCGCGTGCATCCTGCGCGGCGTGACCATCGGCGCGCACTCGATCATCGGCGCGGGCAGCGTGGTCAACTGCGACATCCCGCCGCTCAGCGTGGCAGTCGGCGCGCCGGCGCGGGTGGTGAAGCGCTGGGACGCGCGACGCGGAGAGTGGGTATCCGTCGGTCGCTGAGGAGCGTGCCAGTCAGGAGTCGGAGTCGAATCCGTCTCTCAGCCACGCACCGAAACGCTCTCCGATCATCAGCACCGCGAGATGGATGTTGGCAGTCGGGATCGTCGGCATGATCGACGCGTCGGCGACGTGGAGGCCTTCGATGCCGTCGATGCGGCCGTGGCCGTCGAGCGCGTCGCCCATCGGCACCGTGCCGCACGGGTGGTAGCCGGAGTCGCAGTGCGCCGGGAGCATCGCGTCGATCCGCGCGCGATCACGGAGCACGTGCTCGCGCGGCCACACGAACCGATGCGCGCCGCGCAGCGGGGCCGTCTCGCAGATCTCTCGCGCCAGCATGAGGCCCTCGATCGCGACGTCGCGATCACGCGCGTCGGCGAAGAAGCGTGACCTGACGATCGGAGCGTCGCGCGGATCGGCGCTCGGATGAAGCAGCTCACCCGTCCCGACCGGCTTGCCGACGTGCATCATCACGCCGACGCCCGGCAGCGCGACGCCGCGCCCGATCGGGAAGAACCAGAACGAGCCCGCCTGCAGCTGCAGGTCGCCGTCGAAGCGCGAGCGCGCGGAGCGGAGCCGCAGCGCGACCTGGATCAGCGGTCCGTGCACGTCGGAGCGCATCGGCGCGCGCGGCCAGCAGAACACCGCGGTGCCCGGGTGATCGAGCAGCTGCGCGCCGACGGCGGGCACGTCGCGCACCCGGCGCACGCCGAGCCTCGCGAGCTCCTCGCGCGGACCGATGCCCGAGCGCAGCAGGATGCCCGGCGTCGCGAGCGCGCCCGCGGACAGCACCACGCGGCGCGCGGAGATGGTGTGCACCACGCCGTTTCGTTCCACGTCGACGCCGCGCACGCGCGAGCCCTCGATCCGCACGCGATGCACGAGCGTGTGATCGTGGATGCGCAGGTTGCGGCGCGCGCGCACCTCGGGGCTCAGCCAGCACGACGCCGCGTCCTGGCGCACGCCGTCGATCACGTTCATCGCGTGCGCGCCGACACCGAGCGCGCCCGGACGATTGTGATCGTCGACCGGCGCGAAGCCCATCGCGAGGCACGCGTCGCGATACGCACGCTGCCACGGCACGAGCTCGTCCTCGCGCGCGCGTCGGATCGGCAGCGGCCCCCGATCACCGTGGATCTCGGGGTCGCGCGCGCCGAAGTCGAGATCGCGCTCGAGCCGCCGGAACGCGGGAAGACAGCGCGACCACGACCACTCGCGCAGCCCGCGCTCCGCCCACTCGTCGTAGTCCGCCGGCACACCGCGGAGCGCGATGCAGGTGTTCACCGCCGACGACCCACCGACCACACGCCCGCGCGGCATCGGCACCGCCGCGAGGCTGCGCTCGCTCGGGCGGTGCCGGAACCCCCAGTCGTGCCGCTGGTAGCTGTTGCGCGTCCCGTCGCGGAGGTCGTCGGGACGCGCGCTCGGATAGTCGGGCCCCGCGTCGAGGACCAGCACGTCGTGATCGCTGCGCTCGCTGACGCGCGACGCGATCACGCAGCCGGCCGAGCCGGCACCGACGACGATCGTGTCCGCGTGGAGCGTCGCGCGCCGCATCGTGGACGCGGGTTGTAGCGCGACCCGCTGCCGCGCGAGCGAGCCGACGTCGGCGGCCGGCTCACCGGGTCACGCCGACGCGAGCTTCGCGACCAGCTCGATGCGCACGTTGTTCTTGAGCGCCTGCGACACCGGACAGCCGCTCTTCGCCGCGTCCGCGAGCTCCTGGAACTTCGCGTCGTCGATGCCCGCGACCGTTCCGTTCACCTCGAGCTCGCTCGAGGTGATCGCGAAGCCGTCGCCGACCTTGTCGAACGTGACCGTCGCGCGGACGTCGAGGCTCGTCCCCGGCGTCCCGTTCTTCGCGAGCTGCGCGGAGAACGCCATCGCGAAGCAGCTCGCGTGCGCCGCGGCGATCAGCTCCTCGGGGCTCGTCTTGCCGTTCGCGTCCCCGCTGCGAGACGCCCAGCTCACCGGCTGGTCACGGAACGCGCCGCTCGTGGCGCCGGTGACGAGACCGCTCCCTTTCACGAGATCCCCGGTCCAGCGCACGTTCGCGACTCGTTTCACGGCCATGTTCGAGAGCTCCTTTCGTGTCGTTCATGCGCGCAGTGTCTGCGACCGATCCACTGACACTGCATCGTCGAATGGCGTTTACGGCACTCCGCGATCCGCTGCGACTTAAACGCGACAAAAGCGATCGCCAGCGGTCGATCCCCTCTGGTGCACCGCGTTCGCCGAGGTGTAACTTCGGCCGCACTGAGGGAGAGGACCGCGATGCGCCACGCTTCGCTCTGGGTGCCCTTGTGCCTGGCTGGCGTGCTCGTCGCGAGCGTCGCGTCGCCCGCTTCCGCACAATCGTCGATTACCCCGTATTTCATGGTGATCGTCGACACGTCGGGCTCGATGGACGAGAGCACCGACACGAACGGCAGCAGCGCGCCGAACGCCAACTCGTGTGGTCAGCAGCTGACGCGCATGAGCGATGCGCGCTGCGTCCTGCAGCGCGTCGTCAACGGCTACGGCGAGGTCACGTTCGGCCTCGAGCGTTTCGCGCAGACCGACTCGGGCACGTGCAACAGCATGATGTGCGGCGCGACGTGCGGCTGCTCGGCGAGCTATCTCAATTGCACCGACAGCTGCGGTGACAACGGCAGTGGCTGTCCCAGCACCGGAGCGACCGCGGATCGCGGGCAGATCCTCGTGCCGATCGCCGAGGACAACCAGAGTGCGATCCTGCGCTGGGTCGATTTCGAGTGCTCCAGCTGCTCGCGTCCCGGATATCCGTTCTCGCCCTCGACTGCCAACCCCGAGCTGATGGCCCGCAACTGGACGCCGCTCGCGGGCTCGCTGCGCGCCGCGCGCCGGTATTTCCTGGGGATGGACCCCGATTTCCCGACTTCGCCGCTCACGAGCAACGCGGCGGGCACGTGCCGGCCGGTCAACGTGATCCTGCTGACCGACGGCGAAGAGACGTGTGCGTCCGACACCCAGACGCGCAACGCGGCGACCGAGCTGCGCACCACCGTCGTCAACGGCGTGACGTACGACATCCGCACGTACGTGATCGGGTTCGGCGTGACGCCGGGCACCGGAGACATCGAGGACATCGCGATCGCCGGCGGCACCGACGCGCCGGGCACCCACCGCGTCTACTACGCGAGCGACGAGACCAGCCTCGCGCTCGCGTTCTCGCAGATCATCGAGAGCTCGATCCGATTCGAGACGTGCAATGGCACCGACGACGACTGCGACACTCGAGTCGACGAGGGATTCCCGCTCTATTGCAATCGGCCGACTCAGCCCGTCGCGAATCTGTGCGTCGACCCCGGTGAGAGCCTCTGCAACGGCGTCGACGACAACTGCAACGGCGTGATCGACGAGGGTCGGCTCAACGCGTGCGGCGTGTGCGGCGCCGTCCCGACCGAGGTGTGCAATCTCGTCGACGACGACTGCGACATGGTCATCGACGAGGGCGTCTGCGGCGGGTGCATCCCGAGCGCCGAGCTCTGCGACAACGTCGACAACGACTGCGACACTCGCATCGACGAGGGCATCTCGCGCGCGTGCGGCACCGACGTCGGCGAGTGCACCGCGGGCACGCAGACCTGCGCGGCGGGCGTGTGGGGCGCGTGCAACGACGTGCGCGGGACGCCCGAGACCTGCGACAACCAGGACGACGACTGCAACGGCGTGATCGACGGGATCTCGCGCGCGTGTGGCAGCGACGTGGGCGCCTGTCAGGCGGGCACCGAGCTCTGCACGACCGGCGCGTGGGGCTCGTGCGTGGGCGCGATCGGGCCTTCGCTCGAGGCCTGCAACGCGATCGACGACGACTGCGACACCCGCACCGACGAGGGCAATCCCGGCGGCGGCGGCGCGTGCGGCTCGAGCATCGGCGAGTGCCGCCCCGGCACGCTCAGCTGCGTCGGTGGATCGCTCACGTGCACCGGCGGCGTGCAGCCCGTCGCCGAGACGTGCGACGGACAGGACGACGACTGCGACGGATCGATCGACGAAGGCGTGCCGACGATGGGCGCGTGCGGAACGTCGACCGGCGAGTGCAACCCCGGCGTGATGCGCTGTGTCTCCGGCGCGTACGCATGTGTCGGCGCGACCGGATCGACCGCCGAGGTTTGTAATGGTCTCGACGACGACTGCGACACGCGCACCGACGAGGGCAATCCCGGCGGCGGCGCGAGCTGCGGATCGAGCGTCGGCGAGTGCGGTCCCGGAACGCTCGTGTGCAGCAGTGGATCGCTGACCTGCACCGGCGGCACCGGGCCCACCGCCGAGACCTGCGACGGCGAGGACGACGACTGCGACGGCGCGACCGACGAGGGCGTGCCCACCGCGGGCACCTGCGGCTCGAGCGTCGGTGAGTGCGGCCCGGGCGTGCTGAGCTGCGTGTCGGGCACGTACAGCTGCGTGGGCTCGCGCGGCCCGACGAGCGAGCTCTGCAATGGTCGCGACGACGACTGCGACACTCGCACCGACGAGGGCAATCCGGGCGGCGGCGCGAGCTGCGGCATCGACACCGGCGAGTGCAGCCCCGGCACGCTCGCGTGCACCGGCGGTGTGCTCGCGTGCACCGGGAACGTCGGGCCCGCGGCGGAGACCTGCGACGGTCAGGACGACGACTGCGACGGTGCGATCGACGAGGCGATTCCGACGATGGGCGCCTGTGGTCCGTCGACCGGCGAGTGCGATCCCGGCGTGCTCACGTGCAGCGGCGGATCGTTCCAGTGCATCGGCGCGCGCGGCGCGACGACCGAGGTGTGCAATGCGCTCGACGACGACTGCGATGGTCGCACCGACGAGGGCAATCCGGGCGGCGGCGCGAGCTGCGGATCGACGCTCGGCGAGTGTCGTCCCGGCACGCTCACCTGCAGCGCGGGCACGCTGACCTGCACCGGCGGCGTCACGCCGGCGAGCGAGACCTGCGACGGCCAGGACGACGACTGCGACGGTGCGACCGACGAGTCGATCCCGAGCTCGGGCTCGTGCGGATCGGCGATCGGCGAGTGCGACACCGGCGCGCTGCAGTGCATGGGCGGGACGTTCACCTGCGTCGGTGATCGCGGCCCGGCCGACGAGCTCTGCAACGGGCTCGACGACGACTGCGACAGCAGCACCGACGAGGGCAATCCGGGCGGTGGCGCGAGCTGCGGCACCGACGTCGGCGAGTGCGCGCCCGGGACCAGCGCGTGTGTCGGTGGCCTCCTGACGTGCTCGGGCGGAACCACCGGAGTCGCCGAGACGTGCAATTCGCGCGACGACGACTGCGATGGTCTCGTCGACGAGGGCAATCCCGGCGGCGGCGGGCGCTGCGGCACGAGCGACGTCGGAGAGTGCGATTTCGGCGCGCTCGCGTGCACCGGCGGAACGCTGGTGTGCGTCGGAGAGACGACCGGCACCGACGAGATCTGCGACGGTCGCGACAACGACTGCGACACGCGCGTCGACGAAGGCGATCCCGAGGGCGGCGTGCCCTGCGGCGTCGACACCGGCGAGTGCAATCCGGGCACGACGCACTGCGTGTCGGGCGCGCTGGTGTGCGACGGCGGGCGCGGGCCGAGCGAGGAAGTCTGCAACGGCCTCGACGACGACTGCGACGGTGTCGAGGACGAAGGCATCCCGGTGGGCGCGCCGTGCGGCTCCGACATCGGTGAGTGCTCTCCCGGCGTCAACATCTGCCGCGAGGGAGCGCTGCAGTGCGAGGGCGAGATCGGGCCGGTCGACGAGCAGTGCAATCTCCTCGACGACGACTGCGATGGAAGTGTGGACGAGGGCCTCGGGCTCGGCGGCGAGTGCGGCACCGACGTGGGCGTGTGCACGGCGGGTCGTATCCAGTGCGTCGATGGCGAGGAGATCTGCGCGGGCGAGATGCCGGGCATGCCCGAGGTGTGCGACTGCCTGGACAACGACTGCGACGGAACCTCGGACAATCCTCCGGACGAGGGCAGTCTCTGTCCGCCGGGCAGCACGTGCACCGACTGTCAGTGCGCGCTGCCGTGCATCGAGAGCGAGTTCGGGTTCCGCTGTCCGAGCGGTCGAGTCCCGCAGGTGAGCGGAGAGCTCTGCTTCTGCGTGGAGGAGCGCTGCAACGACACGACGTGCGGGATGGAGACGATCCGCGACGGTGCGGGCGAGGTGGTGTGCGCGCCCGACGATCCGACGGTCGCGCCGTGTGTCTGCCGCGCGAACGCCTGCACGAACCTGTGCGCGGGAGTGAGCTGCGAGCTGCCGCTGGTCTGCGACGACCTGACCGGCACGTGCGTCGAGAACTCGTGCCGTAGCCTGCCCTGCGACGACGGGGAGGTCTGCGATCACGAGACCGGCGAGTGCGTGGCCGATCCCTGCGACACCGCGGAGTGCGCGGCAGATCAGGCCTGCCGCGACGGTGCGTGCGAGACGAGCTGTGCGCGCGTCGAGTGCGAGACCGGCGATCACTGCGTGCACGGCGTCTGCGTCCCCGACCAGTGCGAAGGCATCGAGTGCGGAGACGACGTCTGCGACCCCGCGAGCGGCGGCTGCGTGCCCGACGCGTGCGACGGAGTGACGTGTCCGCCGCGCGAGGTGTGCGACGCGACGAGCGGGGATTGCGGCGGCGATCCCTGCGAGCGGCTCCACTGCCCCGACGGCGAGATCTGCGTCGACGGCGAGTGCGCGCGCGAGCCCGAGCCGGGCACCGACGCGGGTGTGATCGGAATGATGGACGGTGGGAACGACGCGCCCGACGCCGGTGATGGCGGTCGCGGCGACGGGCGCACGCGCGTGCTCGCGGCGGGCGGCGGCGGGTGCATCTGCGCGGTGCACGAGCGGCGCGCGCCGGGCGGGCTCGCGTGGGGCGTGCTCGCGGCGGTGGGCATCGCGATCGTGGCGCGTCGCCGTCGAGGTGCGCGATGAACGGAATGCGGAGGATCGCGCTCGCGATGGTGCTGCTCGGCGCGATGGCGTCGAGCTGCACGGTGGACCCCTACTGCTTCGACTGCGTCGAGGACGCAGGCGGCATGGACGCGCAGGTCGGTGAGGACGCGGGCACCGATGCCGCGCAGATCGACGCGTTCCGCGAGGACGCCGGCACCGACGCCGGGCCCGACCTGCCCGACGGCTGCACGCCGGGCGCGGTCGAGCGCTGCAATCTCGCGGACGACGACTGCGACTCGATGATCGACGAGGGAATCGACACCTCGACCGATCTCGATCACTGCGGCGGGTGCAACCAGCGCTGCGCGCCCGACCACGCATTCGGGGAGTGCGTCGACGGAGAGTGCACGTTCACGACGTGCGACGTCGGCTTCTACGATCTCGATCCGGCGCAGGACGGCTGCGAGTACCGGTGTCCGTACACCGACACCGAGGACAGTCGCTGTGATCGCGCGGACAACGACTGCGACGGTCGCGTCGACGAGAATTTCGATCTCACGAGCGATCCGCTCAATTGCGGCGACTGCACGTTCGAATGCCGGTTCGCGCACGCATCCGGCACCTGCAGCGGCGGAAGCTGTGTCCTCGGCGCGTGCGCACCGGGCTTCGTGGACGACGACGAAGATCCGGCGAACGGCTGCGAGTACGCCTGCACGCCGAGCGACACCGGCGTCGAGACCTGCAACCTGCGCGACGACGACTGCGACGGAACGATCGACGAAGGCGATCCCGGCGGCGGCGCGACCTGCGGCAGCTCGACCGGCCTCTGCAGGACCGGCATCGAGCACTGCGTCGGCGGCGCGATCACCTGCACCGGCGGAGTGTCGCCCTCGGTCGAGCTCTGCAACGGTCAGGACGACGACTGCGACGGAACGAGCGACGACGGCAATCCGCAGGGCGGCCGACTCTGTGGCACCGGCATCGGCACGTGCGAGCCGGGCCGCGAGGTCTGCACCGGCGGCCTGCTCGTGTGCACCGGCGCGATCACCGCGACCGTCGAGGCGTGCAACGGCCTCGACGACGACTGTGACGAGCGCATCGACGAAGGCGACCCCGGCGGCGGCGCGAGCTGCGCGAGCGACACCGGCGAGTGCGCCGCGGGCGTGCAGCACTGTCGCGGTGGCGTGATCGCGTGCGAGGGCGCGACCGGTCCGACGATCGAGGTCTGCGACGGACAGGACGACGACTGCGACAGCAACGTCGACGAAGGCAATCCCGGCGGCGGCGCACGCTGCGGCACCGACGTCGGCACCTGCACCGCGGGCACGCGCGTGTGCACCGGCGGAGCGCTGGTGTGCACCGGCGGCGTCGGCCCCGGCACCGAGAGCTGCGACGCGCTCGACAACGACTGCGACTCTCGCGTCGACGAGGGCAATCCCGGCGGCGGCGCGGCGTGCGGCAGCGACACCGGCGAGTGCAGCGCGGGCGTGCAGGTCTGTCAGGCCGGCGGATTCGTGTGCACCGGCGCGGTCGGACCGAGCGCCGAGGCGTGCGACGGACAGGACGACGACTGCGACGGAACGATCGACGAGGGCAATCCCGGCGGCGGCGGGAGCTGCGGCGTCGAGACCGGCGCGTGCGTCGCGGGCACCCGCGTGTGCACCGGCGGCACGCTCGTGTGCACCGGCGCAGTGGGACCCGGCGTCGAGACGTGCAATTCGATCGACGACGACTGCGACGGAACGATCGACGAGGGCAATCCCGGCGGCGGCGCGGCGTGCGGCAACGGCACCGGCGAGTGCACGCAGGGCGCGATCCAGTGCGTCGGTGGAGCGCTGGTGTGCTCCGGCGGCACCGGCCCGACGACCGAGGCGTGCGACGGAGAGGACGACGACTGCGACGGCAACGTCGACGAGGGCAATCCCGGCGGCGGCGCGCAGTGCGGCACCGACGTCGGCACCTGCGCGCCCGGCACCCGCGTGTGCACCGGCGGATCGCTGGTGTGCACCGGCGCGATCGGCGCCACGGCGGAGACCTGCGACGGGCTCGACAACGACTGCGATGCTCGCACCGACGAGGGCAATCCCGGCGGCGGCGCGAGCTGCGGAGTCGACACCGGCGAGTGCAGCTTCGGATCGCGCGTCTGCACCGGCGGAGCGCTGGTGTGCAGCGGCGGAGTCGGGCCGAGCACCGAGACCTGCGACGGTGAGGACGACGACTGCGACGGCAACGTCGACGAGGGCAATCCCGGCGGCGGCGGTCTGTGCGGCAGTGACGTCGGCACCTGTCGCCCCGGCACGCGCGTCTGCACCGGCGGATCGCTCGTCTGCACCGGGGCGACCGGCGCGACCACCGAGACCTGCGACGCGCTCGACAACGACTGCGACACTCGCGTCGACGAGGGCAATCCCGGCGGCGGCGCGAGCTGCGGTGTCGACACCGGCGAGTGCAGCTTCGGATCGCGCGTGTGCACCGGCGGCGCGCTGGTGTGCTCGGGCGGCACCGGGCCGAGCCTCGAGATCTGCGACACCCAGGACGACGACTGCGATGGGATCATCGACGAGGGATTCAATCTCTCGAGCGACGTGAACAACTGCGGTGCGTGCGGGAACGTCTGCACGATCCCGGGCGCGATCGCCCGCTGCACGATGTCGAATTGCGCGATCCAGGCGTGCCAGACGGGTCGCTACGACATCGACGGTCTGCCCGGCAACGGCTGCGAGTACGCATGTGACGTCGCGGGCGCCGAGGCGTGCAACGGCCGCGACGACGACTGCGACGGTCGAACCGACGAGTCGCTCACGCCGCCCGCGACGTTCTGCAATCCGAACGGCGTGTGCGCGGGCACGACCGCCGTCTGCACCGCGGGCGGGTGGGTCTGCAACTACCCCGCTGCGACGTACCAGACGACGGAGACGCGCTGCGACGGTGTCGACAACGACTGCGACGGAAGCATCGACGAGCCGTTCGCGCTGCGCGGCACCGCGTGCAACAACGGCGAGCTCGGCGCGTGCCGCCGCGCGGGCACCTACGTGTGCAACGCGGCCGGCACCGGCGTGTCCTGCAACGCGCCGGCGAGCGGCGGCGGCACGACGGAGATCTGCGACGGTCTCGACAACGACTGCGACGGCACGCTGGACGACGGAGCGCCGGTGTCGTGGGTGCCGTTCACGTCGGGCTCGAGCTCGCGGTGGATCATGCAGTACGAGGCGTCGCGTCCCGACTCGACGTCGTCGACGACCGGCGTGATGAGCCACCGCGTGTGCTCGCAGGCGTCGCGCATGCCGTGGACGCAGGTGACGTACGCGCAGGCGCAGGCCGCGTGCTCGACCGTGGGCGCCCGGCTGTGCACGGAGACGGAGTGGCGCGACGCGTGTCGCTCGTCGGGCGGGAGCTGTCGCTGGTCGTACGGCGCGTCGTGCTCGACGTACTCGTCGACGACGTGCAACGGCAACGACTACGACCCGGTCGCCGGCGCGCCCGACACCGACGTGGTGCTCGCGACGGGCTCGCTCCCGATGTGTTACGCGAGCTGGGGCGCGACGTCGGCGCTGCGCGTCTTCGACATGTCG
Organism: Sandaracinus amylolyticus; assembly: GCF_000737325.1. Lineage (NCBI taxonomy): Bacteria > Pseudomonadati > Myxococcota > Polyangiales > Sandaracinaceae > Sandaracinus > Sandaracinus amylolyticus. Next base: position 301,100 of record NZ_CP011125.1, on the reverse strand, counting down.
GGCAACGTCGAGGAGTGGGCGGAGCGGCGCAGCGCGGGCGTGAACCCGATCCGCGGCGGCGCGGCGAACGACACCGCGGGCGGCATGGAGTGCGGCTTCGACTTCGTCGTCGCGGGCGACACGTTCAACACGGCGACCGTCGGCTTCCGCTGCTGCCGAGCGACCGCGCCGTGAGCCCGTGCATCGGGCGCTCGCCGGAGCGCCCGATGCGCGCTAGCTCGCGCGGATGGCCGCCAAGAAGCGAGCGCGCACCGTGCGCCGGAAGCTCGAGCGCGAGCTCGAGTCCCTCCACGACGCGCGCGAGAAGCTCGCGCGGCTCTCCGAGGGCGGCGCGCCCGAGCGACCGATCGTCGTGCCGAGCGCGTCCGTGATCGAGACGCGCGCGCTCTCGCTCGGGTGCGCGCGCTGCGAGAGCGAGCTGCGCATCGAGTCGCACGACGCGATCGGCGGGTTGCGGCGCGTGCGCGCGCGCTGTCGAGCGTGCGGCGCGATCCGCGAGATCTGGTTCGACCTCGCGAGCCGCCTGCTCTCGTGAGCCCGTGACGCGGTGCGGCACGAGCGTTGCTCGAAGGTCCGGGCACGGAGGTCTTTGATGGCAGCTCACGTTCGACTCTGGCTGGACGACCAGGTCCCCGCCCCCGAGGGCTGGACCACGGTCACCAACGTCGACGCAGCGCGCTCGCTGCTCGAGTCCGGCGTCGACACGATCTCGCTCGGTGACCGGCTCGATACGAGCCACGGGCATCGGCTCGCGCTCCTGCTCTGGATGATGCGCAGCGGCCACTGGCCGCGCGAGCGCCCGGAGGTCCACGGCGCGCGCCGCCTCGAGATCACGGCGCTGAAGCTCGCGCTCGATGCCGCGTGGCCGGTGCGCGAGCGTGTGGCGCGCGCGGCGCGCGCCGCGGAGCGCGCGATCGAGAGCTCGGGCGTGAGCCGCGTCGCGGAGAACGCGGTGCAGACGACGCGCTCGCTCATCGCACGCCGCACCGCGCGCGCGAGCTGAGCGAGCATTCGCGACACGGCGGGAGCGTGGCCACGCGCCGCGCTCTCGCCGCACACGTCTCGCGATGTCTCACTCGGGCGCGCGCTTCTTCGGTCGCTTCGCCTGCTTGTCACGGCGCGCGATCGCGCGCTCGTAGGCGGCGTGCAGCGCGCGGAACGCGTCGGGATCGCCGCCCTGATCGGGGTGCGTCTCGAGCGCGCGCGCGCGATAGGCGCGCTTGATCTCCGCGACCGTCGCCTTCGGATCGACGCCGAGCACTGACCACAGGCTCTGCGGCGCGCCCACGGGCGCACGCCGCGCGCGCACGTGCTCGCTCGCTCCCTCGCGCGCAGCGCGCAGCTCCGACGGCGTGAACGGCGGCATCCCGCGCATCACCCGCACGCACGCGCGCGCCCATCGCGCGTCGACCTCGACCAACGCGCGCGCCGCGACGCGCTCCGCGTCCTGCTTCGCCTCTTCGTACGTGCTCGCGCCGCCGTTCGACGCGTCGGGCTTGCGGAACGGGTGCAGCGCGGGCGGCTCGGTCCACCACGCCGCCCAGAAGAAGCGGCCGCGCTGCGTCTTCGCGATCGAGACCACGGGTGCGAAGAGCTCGGTCACCGCGCGCCTTCATACCGCGCCGCGGCCCGTCGATGCACGCGCCCGCGCTGCGCGGCGCGCGCGAGGCGGCGCGCCACGGGCGCGATCGTGCCCGCGCGCTCGGATCGTGGTCCTGGTGTGCGCTCGTGTTGGCCCGCGTTCTGCGACGTCGCGCGCATGACGAGGAAGGTGCAGGACGCGGTCGTCGTGATCACCGGCGCATCGAGCGGCATCGGTCGCGCGACCGCGCGCGCGTTCGCGGCCCGGCGTGCGCGCGTGGTGCTCGCAGCGCGTCGCGAGGCGGCGCTCGACGACGTCGCGCGAGAGTGCGAGCGCGCGGGCGGGCGCGCGCTCGTCGTGCCCACCGACGTGACCGAGCTCGAAGCGGTCGAGCACCTCGCGTCGCGTGCGGTCGACGCGTTCGGCCGCATCGACGTGTGGGTCAACAACGCGGCGGTCGCGGTGTTCGGGCGCTTCGAGGACACGCCGTACGACGCGTTCCGGCGCGTGATCGACGTGAACCTGCTCGGCTACGTGCACGGCGCGCGCGCCGCGCTGCCGCGGCTGCGGCGCGCGGGCGGCGGCGTTCTGATCAACAACGCGTCGATCCTCGCGCGCCTCACGCAGCCGTACATGAGCGCATACGTGATGTCGAAGCACGCGATCCAGGCGCTCTCGGACTGCCTGCGACAGGAGCTCGTCGGCTCCGGCATCGAGGTGTGCACCGCGCTGCCGGCGGCGATCGACACGCCGCTCTGGCAGCACTCCGCGAACTACACCGGGCACGTCGTCGAGCCGCCGCCGCCGGTGTATCCGCCCGAGCGCGTCGCGCGCACGATCGTGTCGCTCGCGGAGCGACCGAGGCGCGTCGCCTACGCAGGCAACGCGGGGCGCGTGCTCTCGTGGCAGCACCTGCTCGCGCCCGGCCTCAGCGAGCGCGTGATCGGCGCGGTGATGGACCGCGTCACGATCCGCGACGACCAAGCGCCGGTGAGCGACGGCAACATCTTCATGCCGCTCGCCGACGGGCACGGCGCGGGCGGCGGCTGGAGCGAAGGCGCGAGCCTGCTGCGCGCGATGCGCCGCCTCGCGAACCGCGTGCTGCGCGGCGATCAGCCGCGCGAAGGAGAGCCGACGCGGCTCGCGACCGGGCGCTGAGCGCACTCTCGATCAGGGCTCGCCTTCGTCGATCGCGCCCTCGTAGAAGAAGCGCTCTTCGACGATCGCTCCGCCGGACCAGCGCTGCACCGCGACCTCCTCGAGGCGCATCGGACGTCCGTCGCGTCCGACGAAGCGGATCACCCACTCGACGAACGACACGCCGCTCGCCTCGTCCGCGGCCATCGCGCGCGCGACGAGCTTCGGCGGTCGCGGCTGCTCGGCGAGCGCGGCGCGCTCGTACTCGACGCACGCGGCGCGGCCCGAGCGCGCGCGCTCGTAGTTCTCGAAGACGACGACGTCCTCGGCGTAGAAGCGCTCGATCGCGTCGAGCGTGTGGCCCGCTTCGCAGGCGCGGACGAGCTCGACGAGACGATCACGGATGTGCGCGACGCTCATACCCGCGACCATGAGCCCGGCCAGCACGTGAGTCGAACGTCGCGGCGACGCGACGTGTAGAGTCGCAATCGACTTCGCCTCACGTCGACATACACACTCGCGAATCCGTCGAGGGGCAATCTCCACAGTGCGCGTGTAGACTCGCGACGTGCATCGCGCGTCAGATTCCGCACGTCGTCGGCCGGTCTCCTCTTTCTCCAGCGCGCTGCCGCCGTGGCTCCTCTTCGCGCTCGCGCTCGGCGCCTGCGAGATGGATCGCGTCGGCATCGATCCGGACGCCGCAGGGCCACGATGCGACGCCGGGAGCTGCGTCGACGCGCCTCAAGCCGCGACGTGCACCGACGGTGTGCGCAACGGCGGAGAGATCGCCGTCGACTGCGGCGGTGAGTGCACCGGATGCCCGAACGGCACGGCGTGCACGGCGGATCGCGACTGCGCGAGCGCGCTCTGCGTCTCCGGTGTCTGTGCGACCCCGAGCTGCGACGACGGCCGCACCGACGGCGACGAGACCGACGTCGACTGCGGCGGCCCCGAGTGCGATCCGTGCGACGACGGCCGCGCGTGCGAGGCCGCGACCGACTGCGCGAGCGGCGTGTGCGGCGACGACACGTGCGTCGCGGCGAGCTGCGCCGACACCGTGCTGAACGGCACCGAGACCGACGTCGACTGCGGCGGCAGCTGCGCCGCGTGCGCGCTCGGCGCGACCTGCGCGATCGCGACCGACTGCGCGAGCGGCGTGTGCGAGGAGAACGTGTGCGTCGCGCCGACGTGCGACGACGAGGTCGCGAACGGCGACGAGACCGACGTCGACTGCGGCGGCAGCTGCCCGGGCTGCGCGGTCGGCGCGGCGTGCGACGACGGCGACGACTGCGTGAGCCTGTCGTGCAGCGATGCGGGACAGTGCCTCGCGCCCGCGTGCGACGACGAGATCACGAACGGCACCGAGTCCGACGTCGACTGCGGCGGTGCGTGCCCGCACTGCGACACCGGCGGCGCATGCACGACCGGCGGCGACTGCGTGAGCGGCGTGTGCGAGTCGAACGTGTGCGCCGCGCCCGCATGCGACGACGGGGTCGAGAACGGCACCGAGACCGACGTCGACTGCGGCGGCGACTGCGATCCGTGCGAGGACGGCGAGGGCTGCGGCGACGGCGACGACTGCGAGAGCGGCGTGTGCGACGGCACCGGCACCTGCGTCAGCGCGAGCTGCGTCGACGGAGTGCAGAACGCAGGCGAGACGGACGTCGACTGCGGCGGTCCGTGCGGCGACTGCGACGACGGTGAGGGCTGCGCGGTCGGCGGCGACTGCGCGAGCGGCGTGTGCAGCGCGGCGAACGTGTGCGCGGTGCCGTCGTGCACCGACGGAGTCGACAACGGCACCGAGACCGACGTCGACTGCGGCGGCAGCTGCCCCGCGTGCGGCCAGGGCGACGGCTGCAGCGACGGAGACGACTGCGAGAGCGGCGTGTGCAGCGCGAACGCGTGCGCGGCGCCCACCTGCAACGACGGAGTGGAGAACGGCAGCGAGACCGGCGTCGACTGCGGCGGCGGCACCTGCGGCGACTGCGGCACGGGCGGTGGATGCGCAGGGCCCGGCGACTGCATGAGCGGCGTGTGCACCGGCAACGTCTGCGCCGCGCCCGCGTGCAACGACGGAGTGCGCAACGGCGCCGAGACCGGCACCGACTGCGGCGGCGGTGCCTGCGTCGACTGCGGCACCGGCGGCGGATGCGCGAGCGCGAGCGACTGCGTCAGCGGCGTCTGCACCGCGAACGTCTGCGCCGCGCCCGCGTGCAACGACGGAGTGCGCAACGGCGCCGAGACCGGCACCGACTGCGGCGGCGGTGCCTGCGTCGACTGCGGCACCGGCGGCGGATGCGCGAGCGCGAGCGACTGCGTCAGCGGCGTCTGCACCGCGAACGTCTGCGCCGCGCCCGCGTGCAACGACGGAGTGCGCAACGGCGCCGAGACCGGCACCGACTGCGGCGGCGGTACCTGCGTCGACTGCGCCACCGGCGGTGGATGCGCGAGCGCGAGCGACTGCGTCAGCGGCGTCTGCACCGCGAACGTCTGCAGCGCGCCGACCTGCACCGACGGCGTGCAGAACGGCACCGAGACCGACACCGACTGCGGCGGCGCGACGTGCCCCGACTGCGCCGAGGGCGACTCGTGCACGGCGAACGGTGACTGCGCGAGCGCGCACTGCGTGAGCGGCGTGTGCGTGGTCGCGCCCACCGCGGGCTTCTCGATCCCGCCGCCGAGCGCGGCCGCGCCGCTGACCGTCACCGCGACGAGCAGCGCGACGCCCGGCAGCGCCGCGATCACCCAGACTCGCTACGACTGGGGCGACGGCGGCGGCTTCGTCAGCGCGAGCACGCACACCTACGCGGCCTCGGGCACGTACACGGTCATCCAGGAAGTGCGCGACGCGAACAGCCTGACCGCGACCGCGAGCCAGACGATCACCGTCGACGACTTCCAGCCGGTGCGCTTCAGCACGACCGACATCTCGCCCGGCGTGAGCCTCTCGGCCGATCGACTCTCGGTCGAGAGCTGGCCGACGCGCGGCGGCGTGCGCTCGAACCGCGCGGTGATGCCCGGCTCGGGCGTCTTCTACTTCGAGTCGGAGCGCCTGATCGGGCGCGGCTCGGTGTACGGCGCGGGCGTCGCGACGGCGGCCGAGGTTCTCGGCAACGTCGCGGGCGCGACCGCGCAGTCGCTCGGCGCGATCACCGGCGGCGGCATCGAGAGCAACGGCAGCACCTGCACCGGCGGGACGCCTTGGTTCTCGCGCAGCGAGCGCTTCTTCGGCTTCGTCGTCGACTACCGCGGCACCTCGCCGATCGTGCACGTGCTGCTCGACGACGGCGCCGGGGCTCCGTACGTGAAGCAGTCGTGCACGATGGCGGTCACCACGCCGCTCTACATCTTCTACAGCGGTGAGCGCTACGAGCTCCGCTGGCAGATGCGGATCAACCCGGGCAACGACACGACGAACCATCCGTTCCACTTCACCGCGAACGGCGTGCGCGACGCGCTCACCGCGGCAGGCGCGACGTCGGCCGCGAGCGCGCTCGTGATGGGCTGGGGCCAGACGCGCGCGCGCGCCGTCAGCACGGCGCCGGTGCTCACGACGTCGCCGAGCCTCTCGGTCGCGGTGGGCACGCCGGTGACCCTCACCGCGAGCGCGACGGACGCCGAGGACGGCACGCTCACGTCGACGATCACCTGGGAGGACGTCGCGACGCAGCGCCATGCGCGCACCACCGGCACCGGCGCGACGTTCTCGTTCACGCCGACCACGGTGGGCCGTCATCCGATCGTCGTGACCGCGACCGACTCGTACGAGGTCACCACGACGCGCACGATCATGGTCACCGTCACCGGCACGCTGGCCCAATTCGATCCGGTCGTGCTCACGCCGGACGCGCTCACCGGCCAGGGCGTCACCGTCGCGCCGAACGGGCTCGGCGCGCGCTTCGACGGCTTCGACAAGTACGGCATCCGCGCGAACCAGCCGATCTACGGCCAGTTCTGGTACTTCGAGGCGACGCGTCAGGTCCCGCCCTCGAACATCGGCATGGGCCTGGTGACCGCCGACGGCGATCTCGATCCGTACGAGTTCGGTCGCGTGCCGTACTCGATGTCGGTGAACACGCTCGGCGGCACGTGGCGCAACCTCGTGTGGCAGAGCGCGTGGGACAGCTCCGCGAGCACCTACGGTCTCGCGGTCGACTACCGCGGGCAGAACCCGGTCGTGTACGTGATCATCAACGGCGTCATCCAGGAGACGCTGATCCTCGACGACGTCTGGGTGCCGCTCTACCCGATGCTCTACGCGAACCCGACGAGCAGCGTCGCGCCCGCGCTCGACTGGACGATCAACTTCGGGACCTCGTCGTTCGTCTACGATCCGACCGCGATCCTCACCGCGGCAGGCGTCGACGCGAGCGGGCTCGAGGTCGGCTGGGGCGACGCGAACACGCCCTGAGCGGAGCACGCAGTGCGCTGGCTGCGACCGCGCGGTCGCAGTCGCGCACCAGACCGTCATGGGAAATGCTCGCTGAGTCGCGGACGGATCGCCGCGACGGCGAGGCACGCGTGGTGCAATCTGGAAAGCGCCCATGCGTGCCGTCTCGCTCCTCTCGCTCGTGCTGCTGATCGGATGCTCGCCGGAGATCACGAGCGACGATCCACGTGACGCCGGCGTCGACGCGCAGCGCGCCGTCGACGCGAGCGAGCCCGCGCTCGACGCGCCGAGCGATCCGCCCGACGCCAGCGCGCCCGACGCGTCGAGCGACCCCGACGCAGGCCCCGACGTCGCGCGCAGCACTGGATGCACCAGCGGCGAAGGCCTCGCGGAGGGCGAGCACCGCTTCACGCTCGGAGGGCTCGACCGGCTCTACCGTCTCCGCTTGCCCGAGGGCTACTCGCGCGACCGCGCGTGGCCGCTGATCCTCGCGCTCCATCCCAACGGCGGCAACGCCGGCTACTGGGACGGCACGTCGGGCGATCGTGCGATCCGCGAGCTCGCGCGCGAAGAGGCGATCGTGCTCGTGGCGCAGGCGCGCGAAGGCGACTGGCGCGGCGATCTGCCGGTCGAGCTCGCGTACTTCGACCACGTGATCGACGAGCTCGAGAGCACGCTGTGCATCGACACGTCGCGCATCTTCTCGATGGGCTTCAGCGGCGGCGGCTCGTTCAGCGGCGTGCTCGGGTGCATGCGCGACGACATCCGCGCGATCGCGAGCGGCGGCGCGGTCATCTACTTCGATCGCGAGGCGTGCGTCGGAGAGCCCGCCGCGTGGATCACGATCGGCGCCGAGGAGCTGATCGACGGCCGCGCGCAGTTCCGCGACTTCTGGCGCGATCGCAGCGGCTGCGACGCGACCTCGACGGCGACCGATCCCGCGCCGTGCACCGCGTACGACGGCTGCGAGAGCGCGCGACCCATCCACTACTGCCAGCACGCGGGCGGCCACGTGTGGCCCGCGTTCGGCACTCAGGCCGCGTGGGACTTCTTCCACCAGTACTTCGCGCCGTGACGTCCTCGCGCCGTGCTTGATGCACGACGGCGTGCGCGGTACGACCGCGCGCGATGACCGACGCGACGCGGGGCACGTCTCCATCGGGCAGATCGCTCGCCGACCTCGTCGCGCTCGCAGCGCTCAGCGCCGCGTGGTGGAGCGCGGCGGTGCTCGTCGATCCACACGGCGACTTCCCGCTCAACGACGACTGGGGCTACGCAGTGCCGGTCCGCGCGCTCGTCGACGAGGGCACGCTCCGCTTCGCCGACTGGCAGAGCATGCCGCTGCTCACCCAGGCGCTCTGGGGCGCAGCGTTCTGCGCGCTCTTCGGCGTGTCGTTCACCGCGATGCGCGTCTCGACGCTCGTGCTCGGGTGGCTCGGGCTGCTCGCGACCTACGCGCTGCTGCGCACGCTGCGCGCGCCGGTGCGGTGGGCCGCGCTCGGCGCGTGCGCGCTCGCGCTCTCGCCGATCTACTTCGCGCTCGCGTTCTCGTTCATGACCGACGTGCCGTTCGTCGCGCTGATGATCGCGGCGAGCGCGGCCTGGGTGCACGCGGTGCGCACCGATCGCGCGAGCTGGCGCGTCGTCGCGACGATGCTCGCGGTGATCGCGACGCTCGATCGCCAGATCGGCATCGCGCTCCCGCTCGCGTGGGCGGTCGGCGACGCGCTGCGGCTCGGGCTCGGACGGCGATGGGCCGCGAGCGCGCTCGTGCCGCTCGTGATCGTCGTGGGCGCGCTGGTCGCGTTCCAGAAGATCGTCGACGCGACGATCGGGCTGCCCGCCTTCTATCACACGAAGTCGGTCGAGCTGATGCAGGCGCTCGGCGGGCTCGTGCGGCTGCGCGGGCTCCGTTATCCGCTCGAGCGCACGTCGCTCTCACTGGTCTATCTGGGCCTGTGGTCGCTGCCGATCGTGCTCGGCGCCGCCGCGGCGATCGCGCGCCGTCGCTGGGTGATCGCGAGCACGCTCGGCGCGCTCGTCGTCGGGCTCGCGCTCGGCGCGATCGGCGTCGCGATGCCGCTCACCGGCAACGTGTGGATCGAGACCGGCATCGGGCCCTACACGCTCGACGGCGACGCGCCGCGCGCGCCGCACGTCGTGTGGATCGCGATCACCGGCATCGGCGTGGCCGCAGCGTGGCTGATGCTCGTGGTGCTCGGTCGCGCGCTGCGCGCGCGGCTCGGTTGGCACGAAGCGACGCCCACGATCCGCGCGCGCGCGAAGCGCGCGTGGAGCGCGCTCCGGGAAGGCGAGATGCCGATCTGGATCGCGCTCTTCCTCACCGCGCTGATCGGCTACGCGCCCACCGCGGTCGTGTACGGGCCCTTCTTCGATCGATACCTGCTCGGCCAGCTCCCGTTCGTGCTGGCGCTGCTCGCGCTCGAGATCGTGCCGACTCCGAGCGATCGCCGCGTGCTCGCGCTGGGCAGCGTCTTCGTCGTCGCGTCCGCGCTCTTCTCGATCGCGGCGACCCACGACTACCTCGCGTGGCAGCGCGCGCGCTGGGCGCTGGTCGAGCGCGCCGCCGAGCGCTCGATCGCGCGCACCTCGATCGACGGCGGCTTCGAGGTGAACAACCACCCCGCCCCCGAGGGCCCGCCCGTCGAGAACGAAGACGCGCCCTACCGCCTCGCGATGTCGCCGATGGAGGCCCACGAGGTCGTCGAGGAGCGCGCGGTCGACGCTTGGATGCCGTGGTCGGTGCGCCGCGTGTACTTGTTGCGCGCGCTGTGAAACGACGTTTCACGCACGGTGAAACGTCGTTTCAGCCAGGTGAAACGACGTTTCAGCGCTTCTCGATGCGCGCGACGACCCACATCGCCGCGACCATCGAGCCGACGAACACCACGGCCTCGAGCGACCCGCTCGCGAGCGCGGTCACGCCCGGCCCCGGACAGTAGCCGCCGAGCCCCCAGCCGACGCCGAAGATCGCCGCGCCCGCGATCAGCCGCGCATCGAGGTCGCGCTGGGTTGGCAGCGAGAACGTCTCCGCGAGCACCGGCGCGCGCCGGCCGCGCACCCACCGGTACACCGCTGCGTTCACCGCGATCGCGCCGACCATCACGAACATCAGCGCGGGCCGCCAGTCGCCGGTCACGTCGAGGAAGCCGATCACGTTCGCGGGCTGCGTCATCCCGCTCACCACGAGGCCGATCGCGAAGAGCGCGCCCGAGGCGAGCGCCACGAGGCCGCGCTTCGTCCCTGCGTCCATCACGCGCCTCCGAGCGAGCGCACCACCAGCACCGTGAGCGCGCCGGTGAGCATGAACGCGAGCGTCGCGACGATCGATCGCGGCGCCAGACGGCTGATGCCGCACACGCCGTGACCGCTCGTGCAGCCGTTGCCGATGCGCGTGCCCACGCCGACCAGCACGCCCGCGATCGCGACCAGCGGGAGCGCGGGCGCCCCGCTCGCGTCGAAGCGCTCCGGCGCGACCACGAACGCGACGAGCCCGCCCGCGAGGAGCCCGACGACGAAGAGCGCACGCCACGCGACGTCGCCCCGACGCGGCGCGACGAGCCCGCCGAGGATGCCGCTGACGCCCGCGATCTTGCCGTTCAGCGCGAGCAGCAGCGCCGCCGCGGCGCCGATCATCACGCCTCCCGCGAGCGCCCATCCGAACGAGACGAAGTCCATCCGAGGTCCTCCTCCGTGAGGCTCCCACGCAGTCGCCGTGCCATCACGGTGATCACCGCGGTCTGCGAGCAGACGCACACGGACGTTTCTCACGCGTTTCACCGGACGCGGGTCGGTGAAACGTCACGTTTCGATCGGTTCCGCCGGAGCCCGCGACCGATCGCGGGCGCGGCCGCTTCCGGCCACGGCACGCCCGTCGCAATCGAGCCCTCTGCGTCATGTCCCTCGTCGTCGGTCTCGCGCTCGCGATCCTCGTCGGCATCTCGCTCGGGCTGCTCGGCGGCGGCGGCTCGATCCTGATGGTGCCGGTGCTCGTGTACGTGCTCGGGCGGAGCACCCACGAGGCGATCGCGACGTCGCTCGTGGTCGTCGGCGTCACCAGCCTCGCGGCGCTGGTTCCTCATGCGCGCGCCGATCGCGTGCGCTGGAGGACCGGGCTGCTCTTCGGCGCGACGAGCATGCTGGGCGCGTACGGCGGAGGGCGCGCCGCGCACCTCGTGCCGGGCGTCGTGCTCCTGCTCGGGCTGGGCGCGATGATGCTCGTCACCGCGGGCGCGATGATGCGCGCGCGCCCGACGTCCGAGCGCGGACGGTCGGCGCCGGTCGTGGTGCAGGGGCTGATCGTCGGCGCGCTCACCGGGCTCGTGGGCGCGGGCGGTGGCTTCGTCGTCGTGCCCGCGCTGGTGCTGCTCGGCGCGCTCTCGATGCGCGACGCGATCGGGACTTCGCTGCTCGTGATCGCGATGAACTCGTCGGCCGCGCTGATCGGGCACCTCGGCTCGACGTCGATCGATCTCGAGCTCGCGGCGCCGATCACGTGCGCGGCGGTGGTGGGCAGCGCGCTCGGCGCGTCGCTCGCGGGGCGGGTGCGTCCGGATCTCCTGCGGCGTGCGTTCGCGTGGCTCGTGCTCGGCATGGCGGTGCTCCTCCTCTCGCAGGAGGTGCCGCGCGCGGCGGGCGTGGAGGTGAGGCTCGATCGCGACTGGCCGTGGGTGCTCGGGCTCGCCGCGATCCCGGTCGTCCTCGGCGCGATCGACCTCGCGCTGATGAAACACGCGTTTCAGCCCGACGCGTCGCGGTGAAACATCGTTTCGAGAGGTGGCTCCGATGCTCTTCCGACAGCTCTTCGACCACGAGTCCTCGACGTACACCTACCTGCTCGCCGACGAGCGGACGCGCGAAGCGGTGATCATCGACCCCGTGCTCGAGCAGGTGGAGCGCGACGTCGCGCTGGTGCGAGACCTCGAGCTCGAGCTGCGCTACGCGCTCGACACCCACGTCCACGCCGATCACGTCACGGCGCTGGGCACGCTGCGCGAGCGGCTCGGCTGCCGCACCGTGCTCTCGGAGCGCGCGGGCGTCGGGTGCGCCGACGTGCTGGTGAAGGACGGCGACCGCATCCGGTTCGGCGCGCACGAGTTCGAGGTGCGCGAGACGCCCGGGCACACGAGCGGCTGCCTCACCTACGTCACCGGCGATCACACGATGGCGTTCACCGGCGACGCGCTGCTGATCCGCGGCTCGGGCCGCACCGACTTCCAGCAGGGCGACGCGCCGACGCTCTATCGCTCGGTGCACGAGAAGCTCTTCACGCTGCCCGACACGACGCTCGTGTACCCGGGGCACGACTACAAAGGACGCACCGTCACGTCGATCGGCGAGGAGAAGCGGCTCAACCCGCGGCTCGGCGGCGGGCGCGGCGAGGCCGAGTTCGTCGCGATCATGGCGAAGCTCCAGCTCGCGTACCCGAAGAAGATCGACGTCGCGCTGCCGGCGAACCTCGCGTGCGGCGTGCCGCGCGGCGTGCCCGCGACGCCGGAGCCGATCGAGGCGCCGCGGTGGGCGCCGGTCGAGACGAGCGCAGGCGGGATCCCGGAGCTGGCGCCCGAGTGGATCGCGACGCATCCCGGCGCGGCGCGCCTCGTCGACGTGCGCGAGCCGAGCGAGTTCGTCGGCGAGCTCGGGCACGTGCCCGGCAGCGAGCTCGTGCCGCTCGCGACGATCGAGCGCGAGGCGCAGTCGTGGGATCGCGGCGCGCCGATCGTCGCGATCTGTCGATCGGGCGGGCGCTCGGGCAAGGCGGCGCTGCAGCTGCGCGCGCTGGGCTTCGGGCGCGTCGCGTCGATGCGCGGCGGCATGACCGCGTGGAACGCGCAGCGACTGCCGATCGATCGGGGCGGCAGCGCGCGCGAGGACGCGACGCAGTCGAGCTAGACCGTCGCGGTCGCGAGCCGGACCGCGATCGCGCGGCCGCGGACCTCGGGGCGCGACGGGATCAGCACGCGCAGGACGTAGTAGACCGGCAGCGCGACCGGCGCGCCGAACAAGAACGTCGCGCCGAAGAGCGCGCGGCCGAGGGGATCGAGGCCCTCGTCGTTCACCAGCAGCGCGGCGTAGACGAGCAGCACGATGAACTGCGTCACGAAGTGCCCCGCGAGCAGCACGAGGCCGGCGCCGGTCGGCTCGCCGGCGATCACGATCGTCGCGATCGCGAGCGTCAGCAGCGAGCCGGGGACGAGCGCGAGCACGCCGAGGATGCCGCGGTCACGGTGACGATCGAGCTCGGGCGCGGAGGAGCCGTCGAGCGAACGCGTTGTGTGGCTCATGGTGACCTTCCTTCGCGATCACCATGCAGCTGCGCGGACGCGCGAACAGCGGCGGCCGGCGCGAACACGCCGTTGCTGCTGCGGCAACGATCCCGTGCGCGACCCTCAATTCGCGGCGAGCCGATCGCGCAGGGCCTGCAGCCGCCCGTGGGCGCGCGCGTCGACGATCGAGACCGCGATCGCGCGATCGACCGCGGGGATCGCCTCGCTGCCGTAGATCGTCGCGATCGCCTCGGCGGCACGCGTGCCGGCGGTCGGGTGCGCCGCCATCACCACGAGGTCGGTGAGCATCTGCTCGTCGCCGCGGCTCGCGGGCGACGCGCGGTACGCGCGCTCGTAGCTCTGGATCGCCGCGGTGAGCGAGCGCTCCTGACGCTGCGAGTACGCGAGCAAGAGGTGCGGTCGCGCGTCCCACGGCTGCTCGCGGATCATGCGCGTCAGGGTGCGGCGCTCGGGCGCGCGCAGCGTCTCGCCGGCCGCGAGCTGCGTGCGGATCGCAGCGAGCTCGGGAGGAAGAGGCGGCGCCCACACGTCGCCGGGCGCCGGACGCTCGCCGGTGGGAGGACCGAGCAGCGGCGTGTCGTGCTCGATCTGGAACGAGGGCGCGGGCAACGTCGCGACCGGCGGCGGCTCGGGCTCGTCGTGCGAGCGCGACCACGCCCAGCCGGCGATCACGCCCGCGATCGTGATCAGCCCGAGCGCTGCGGCGCCGATCACCGCGGCGATGATCGGGAGGGACGGCATCGGCGGCGCGCGCCGCGCGGGCGGGCTCGGCGCGGGCGCAGCGCTCACGCGCGGCGCAGGAAGGAACGGCTCGAGCGCGCGCATCATCTCCAGCGCCGACTCGAAGCGCTGCGCGGGATCTTTCGCGAGCCCGCGCGCGAGGATCGGATCGAGCGCGGGCGCGAGCGGCAGATCGGGGCGTAGCGTGACGAGCGAGGGCGGCGGCTCGATCAGCGTCGCGCGCAGCTCGTGCACGGTGTCGGGGTCCTGGAACGGGCGTCGCCCCGCGAGCATCTCGAAGAGCAGCACGCTCGCCGCGTAGAGATCGACGCGGCCGTCGATCGTCGACGAGCCGAGCTGCTCGGGCGCGATGTAGCCCGCGGTGCCGAACGCGGTCCCGTGCGCGGTGAGCTCGTTGCCCGCTTTGTTCTCGAGCGCGCCGAAGAACTTCGCGAACCCGAAGTCGAGCAGCTTCGCGTGGTCGTCGTCGCCGAGGCGCTGCACCAGCACGTTCGCGGGCTTCAGATCGCGATGGACGATCCCGTGCTCGTGCGCGTACGCGAGCGCCTTGAGGATCTGCACCACGAGCGCGAGCGCGCGCTCCGCGGTGAGCTCGCGCTGATCGAGCATCGCGCGGAGGCTGCGCCCCTCGACGAGCTCCATCACGAGGTAGGGCACGCCCTCGCTCACGCCGAAGTCGGTGACCCCGACGATGTGCGGATGCGAGAGCGCGGCGAGCATCGACGACTCGCGATCGAAGCGCGCGCGCTCGACCGGGTCGGCATGGGCGGCGCTCTGCAGGATCTTCACCGCGACGTCGCGCCCGAGGATCAGGTGCTTCGCGCGGAAGACGAACCCGAAGCCGCCTTCGCCGATCGGCTCGGACAGTCGATATCGCGCGTCGAGCACGCGGCCGATCCACTCGCGCGGCTTCGCCTCGGCGTCCCGGATCTCCACCTCGCTCAGATCGTGGATCGCACGCGTGGGATCGGGCGCGCTGGTCGGGGGTACATCCTCGCCCATCGCGGTGAGGGTACCGCGATGCGACGCGCGATCGACGTCGATCCCACGCGCCGACGCGGGCGAGGTGCGCGCCGATCGCCGTGCATCTCACCTCGCGGCACTTGGCCGTTCATCGTGTCAGCGCAACGAAAGCGGACGTGTGCACGACGCGCGAGCGAATCGTTGCGAGCGAGCACGAATTCGCCTCGCACGAGTGATCGCTCCGGGCGCGACGCGCCCTCTTGTCCGCGGCACGAGCGAGGACGAGCGCGCGTGCTGATGGAGGTGGATGCGTTGATCCGGAAGCTTCTCTCGATGCTCGCGGTGACGACGGCGCTCGCTGGTTGCGCGCCCGCCGACGAGCCTGGCCTCGACTCCGATCTCGACACGAAGACCGACGCGATCGTCGGCGGCAGCGCGTTCAGCGGCGTGCCCGCGGTCGGCGCGCTCGCGTCCGGCGGCTCGCCGTTCTGCACCGGCACGCTGATCACGCCGACGCGCGTGGTCACGGCGGCCCACTGCGTCGCGGGCACGAGCGCGTCGCAGATCACGTTCATCACCGGCCCGTCGGCGTCGCAGGTCCAGACGCGCACGCGCGTGGTCCGCGCGGTCCCGCACCCCGGCTACAACTCGCGCGCGCTGACGAACGACATCGCCTATCTCGATCTCGCGTCGCAGCCCGCGGGCGTGCAGCCGATCGGCGTGCTGCCGGCGAACAGCATGACGTCGTCGTGGGTCGGTCGTGAGCTGCTGCACGTCGGCTACGGCGTGAGCGATGGCCGGACCCAGAGCGGGTCGGGCATCAAGCGCGCGGTGAACATCCCGATCACGCAGGTGTCGAGCACGCAGTTCCGCTACGGCGCGGCCGGTCGCAACACGTGCAACGGCGACTCGGGCGGTCCCGCGCTGCACCGCGACGCGAGCGGTGCGTACCTCGTCGCCGGCGTGACGTCGTACGGAGACGCGTACTGCACGCAGTACGGTGTCGACACGCGCGTCGACGCGTACCTCGACTTCCTCGGCGTGAGCGGCGGTGGTCCCGTCGATCCGCCGGACGACGGTGGTGGTGGTGGCGGCGCGGAGCCCGAGACGATCCGCCAGTCGGGCTCGCTCGCGCAGGGTCGCGCGCAGTTCTTCGACGCACTGCCGGTCGCGGCGGGCTCGCCGTTCCGCGCGGCGCTCAGCGGCACCGGCGATGCGGATCTCTACGTGCGCTTCGATGCGCGCCCGACGAGCTCCACCTACGCGTGCCGCCCTTACGCGGGCGACTCGAACGAGCTCTGCGAGCTCACCGTGCCCGCGGGCGCGACCGAGGCGTACGTGGCGGTCAACGGCTACACCGCGAGCGAGTTCACGCTGACGATCACGTACACGCCGGCGGAGTGATCACGGCGCGAGCGCGACGACGAGAACGGCGCGTCCTCTTCTCAAGAGAGGGCGCGCCGCTTCGTTCTTCACGGCGCCCAGACGTACCCGAGGCGCGCCGCGATCGTGCCTCCGCGCGCGCTGCATTCGCTCTCGCGCGTCGTGAGGAAGTAGTCGAGCCCACCGCTCGCCGGCGTCCACTCACACTCGACCAGCGCGAGCGGCGCGAGGCCCGGCGGCGCGATCGGAGTGGTCGCGACGAAGCCGAGATCGAGCGGCGCACCAGCGGTGTACCCGAGCGGCGGAGTCGACGTGGTGGTGTAGCGGTTGCGCGCGCTGCCCGGCTCGTTCCAGTGGTAGAGCCTCACGAGCGACGCGAGCGCGCCTTCCTGGCGGCGGTACGTCGTGAAGCACGCACCCGGCGTCGCGCACTCCGCGGTCCAACAGCTCGTTCCGCCGCACGTCGTGAGCGCGCAGCCGTTCGACGAGCAGCCCGCGGCGCGCGAGGAGGGCAGCGGCGCGCAGTACGGTCCCAGGTCCTCGATGTGGCTCGTCCAGTGGTGCTCGGTGCACTCGACGTAGCGCGCTGCACGCACGCGGCAGCCCTCGTCGACGGCGCCCGTGTCGCAGTCGTTGTCGACGAAGTCGCAGAGCTCGGGCGCGCCGGGGAACACGTCGGCGCGCGTGTCGTCGCAGTCGACGATCGCGCAGGTCGCGCCCACGCCCGCGCCGTCTCCGTCGGCGTCGGTGCAGCAGCTCGTCGGCGCGCTGCACGCGCCCCACGCGCATGCGGTGCTGCACGTCTCGACCCCGCTGCCGCACGCGCTCGCGCACGGTCGCGTCGCGCCGCGCACGCAGGTGAAGGTCTCGTCGCGTGCGCCGTCGCAGTCGTCGTCGGCACCGTTGCACGACTCCGCGGGCGGCGCGCACGTGCCGGGTCCACACGTCGCCTCGCACGTGGCGGTGCCCGTGGTGCCGCACGACGTGGTGCACGGCCCGGTCGTGCCCGGCGTACACGCCCCTTCGCCCTCGCACGCGCCGCTCGGCGACCACCCGCACGACGTCGTGCACTGCGCCGCGAGCGTCCCGCAGCGTCCGCACGCGACGCGCCCCGTGGTGCCCGGCGTGCACTCGCCCTCGTCGCCGCACGGCCCGTACGCCCACACGCGCTCGGCGGTGCAGAAGCGCTCGCGCGTGCCGCACGCGCCGCAGGGCACGTCCTCGCGCGCACCGGGCGTGGTGCACGGATCCGCTTCGCACTCGCCCGCCGGCTCGTAGGCACACGCGGCGCTGCACGCGAGCTCGCGGGTCTGACCGCTGGGGCAGTCGCTCGCCGCGCGAAGGATCGTGCCGGGCGTGCACTCGCCCTCGTCCTCGCACGCCGCGTCGGAGATCCACTCGCACGTCGCAGCGCAGCGCTCCACGCGCATGCCGCAGTCTCCGCACGTCGCGTCGCGTGACGTGCCGGGCGTGCACTCGCCTTCGTCCTCGCACGGACCGTAGGCCCACACGCGATCCGCGGTGCAGAAGCGATCCGTCGTGCCGCAGCGCCCGCATGCCACTTCCTCGATCGCGCCGGGGCTCTCGCATGGCTCGGGCACGTACGCGTCGGGCGCGCTCGCGTCGATCGCGCCCGCGTCGTCGGGTGACTCGCTCGCGTCGAAGAGATCCCCGGCGTCGACGACATCGTCGTCGGGCGACCCGCCGCACGCGAGCGCGAGGGATGCGAACCAGAGGATCGTGGAGATCGAGAGCGCGCGACGCATGGTTCGGACCTCGGCCGCAGCGACGTACGAGCGCACGCGAGCGCTTCTCCCTTCGGGCATCAGCCCCCCAGCTCGGCCTCGATCATCTGCTCGAACCACTCGACGGGCCGCCACCCGGTCTGCCGTCCGAGCTCCTCGCCGTCCTTCACGACGATCAGCGTCGGCGTCGCGCGCACGTCGAGCTTCGCGAGCAGGCGCGGATCGCAGTCCGCGGTGCCGATCTCCACGACGCGCACGCGATCGGCGTAGCGCGTCGCGACCTCGATCAGCACCGGCTCGAGCTTCTTGCACGGCGCGCACGTCGCGCTCCACACGTCGACGATCACCGGGCGCTCCGAGCGCACCACGAGCCGCTCGTACGCATCGACGTCGCGCACCCGCTCGGGGATCACCTTCTCGCGCGCACCGAAGAGCCGATCGAGGAGCCTCATGCGAGCGCCCGTGTACCGCGCTTCGTTCCTGCTCGCGAGGCGACTACGTCGTGCCGTGTGAGAGGGAGCGCGCGATGAAGAACGACGGACTCACGTTGGTGAGGCTCGAAGGGCGGCCGATGCGCGTGGATCGCCCCGCGATCGAGGCGCTCGCGAGCTCGATGCAGGGCTCGCTGATCGAGAAGGACGCACCGGGGTACGACGCCGCACGCCAGGTGTGGAACGCGATGGTCGATCGCCGTCCGGCGCTGATCGCGCGCTGCGCCACGCCCGACGACGTCGTCCGCTGCGTGGAGTTCGCGCGCCGGAACCGCGCGCTCACGTCGATCCGCGGCGGCGGGCACCACATCGCGGGCAACGCGCTGTGCGAGGGCGGGCTCACGATCGATCTGAGCGGGATGCGCGGCGTGCGCATGACGAGCGGGAGCACGCGCGTGGTGGTCGAAGCGGGCGCGACGCTCGCGGACCTGGACGCGATGACGCAGAAGCGCGCGCTCGCGGTGCCCGTCGGGATCAACTCGACGACCGGCGTCGCGGGCCTGACCCTCGGCGCCGGGTTCGGGTGGATCTCGCGCAAGCACGGGCTGACCGTCGATCGTCTGGTGTCGGCCGAGGTCGTCACCGCGAGCGGCGATCGAGTGCACGCGAGCGAGCGCGAGAACGCGGATCTCTTCTGGGCGCTGCGCGGCGGCGGTGGGAACTTCGGCGTGGTCACGTCGTTCGAGTTCGACGCGGTGCCGCTCGGGCCGGAGGTGATCGCGGGGCTGATCGTGCACCCGCTCGAGCACGGCGACGACGTGCTCGACTTCTACTCGCGGGTGACCCAGAGCGCGCCCGACGAGCTCACGGTCTGGGCGGTGCTGCGCGGCGCGCCGCCGCTGCCGTTCCTGCCCGCCGAGGTGCACGGCAAGCCGTCGATCATCCTCGCGGTGTGCTGGGTCGGCGATCCGAAGGACGGTGAAGCGGTGATCGCGCCGCTGCGCGAGCACGGTCGCCCCTACGGCGTGCACGTCGGGCCGATGCCGTACGTCGCGTGGCAGCAAGCGTTCGATCCGCTGCTCACGCCGGGCGCGAGGAATTACTGGAAGACGCACTACTTCCAGGCGCTCTCGCGCGGGCTCTGGGACGTGCTCGTCGATCACGCGAAGCGCATGCCCTCGCCGCTCTGCGAGGTGTTCGTCGGTCAGCTCGGCGGCGCGGTCGCGCGCATCCCGAAGGACGCGACGGCGTACGCGTATCGCTCGGTCGGGTACGCGATGAACGTGCACACGCGCTGGGAGCGCGCGGAGGACGACGCGCGGTGCATCGCGTGGGCGCGCAGCCTGTTCCAGGGCGCGGCGCCGTTCGCCACGGGCGGCGGGTACCTCAACTTCATGCCGGAGGACGACATGGGCCGCGTGAGCGCGGCGTATGGCGAGCACCTCCCGCGGCTCGCGCAGATCAAGGCGAAGTACGATCCCGAGAACCTCTTCCGGGTGAACGTGAACATCACGCCCGCGAAGACGGCACGGCGCGAGGCCGCACCGCCGCCCCGTCCGTGATCGAGCGGAGCACACGGCGCGCGATCACTCGTCGTCGTCGTCGCGCCGTGCTCGGCGCGCGGACTCCACCGCGTCGTCGATCTCCGACTGCGCCTTGCCGTCGCGCGGCCGGTCGCGGGTGAACACGCCGAGACGCGGGTCGCTGCCCGCGAGCCACCGATCCCAACGCGGCCCCGGCTTCGTCTCGGGCGGCGCGGTCCTGCCGTCGCCGTCGTCGATCGCGTTGAGCAGCACGACCTGTCGCACCGGCACGACGCGCGCGGCTGCGTCGAAGAGCGTCGGCGCCATCTCGTCGAAGAGCTGGCGATCGTCGTGCTCGATCGGCGCGACCGCCCACTCCTTCCACCAGAGCCATGGGCTCCACGACATGCGCGCGCCCGAGTCGCCGAGCTCCGCCTCGGCCGCCTCGACGATCGCGAGGCGCTCGGCGGGAGTGGGGGCACGCTCGAAGAGGATCTCGAACGCGTGCTCGCGGTCTTCACAGTCGCCCATCAAGAACAGCGTCTTCACGCGCGCGAGCATGCCACGAGCGCGATCCGCGGCCGCGAAATCCGTGCTCTGAGCACACATCTGCCGACCGTCATCGCCACGAGCAGGGCCACACGGTTCCAGCGATTCCCGGTGCTCGACGATCAGGTGCGCGGCCGCTCGACGCGGCCGTCCGCGTGTCGCGCGAAGCGTCCTTCTTCGCGCGCATGCACCGGCGCTTCGCTCGGCCAGGGCCAGCCGCCGAACCGCGTGCGCTGATAGTCCTCGAACGCCTTCACCAGCTCGTCGCGACGGTTCATCACGAACGGACCGTGCTGCGCGACCGGCTCGCCGATCGGGCGCCCCTGGAGCATCAGCACCTCGCAGCGCTCGGCGCCCGCCTCGAGACGCACCTCGCGATCGCTGCGCACGACCAGCGCGGCCGCGCCGCGCTGCAGGTGATCGTCGACGCGCAGCACGTCGCCGCGGAAGAAGTAGAGGACGCGGTTCGTGCGCGCCCCGTGCGCGCGCGGCAGCGTGCACGACGCGCCGGGCTCGAGATCGATCGTCCAGATCGCGACGTCGGCGTCGGCGCGCGCGGCCCACGAGTGCGGCGGAGGCGGCTGCGGGCGGTGCTCGCCGAGCGCGCCCGCGACGATCGTGATCTCCGCGGCGCGACCCTGCGCGTCGACCTCGCGCGCCCGCGGCACCTGCTCGCTCCACGACATCGAGAAGTGCGGCGGCGCCATCTTCTCGGTGCTCGGCAGGTTCAGCCAGATCTGGAAGAGCTCGAGCGGGTTCGGCGCGTCGGGCCTCACCAGCGGGAACATCTCGGAGTGCACGATGCCCGCGCCCGCGGTGAGCCACTGCACGTCGCCCGCGCCGAAGCGCGCGGCGGCGCCGAGCGAGTCCGAGTGATCGATCAGGCCGCGGCGCACGATCGTGACCGTCTCGAACCCGCGGTGCGGATGACCAGGAAAACCGGGCACCACGTCGCCGTGGTACATGCGCCAGCCGTCCTTGCCGGCGAAGTCCTGACCGATGTCGCGCCCTGCGAGCGACGCCGCGGGGCCGAGCTGATCGTTGCCCGCGGGATAGGCATCGAGGTGGTGGACGCAGAAGAGGAACGGGTCCGCGGTCACCCACGGGAACCCGAGCGGCGCGACTTGGAGGACGGTCTGGCTCACGCGCGCGATCCTGGGGCTTCGCGCGTGAGGCGTCGATGGGTCGCGCCCTGAGCGGGCGAGCCGACTTGGACACTCGCTCAGGGGCGCAGCACGCAGCCGCCGATCACCTCGCCGCGCCACTTGGCGCGCATCGCGGTCTGCACCTCCGCGAGCGCGAAGCCGTGCGAGACGTGCGGGCGCATCTTCCCCTCGCGCGCCCACGCGAGGATCTGCGCGAGGCGCGGCGGGCGGATCGACGGATCGTGCGCGGTCGTGATCGCGGTCGGGCACCCGAGCACGTCGAGGCCCTTCATCATGATCAGGTTCGTCGGCAGCACGTTCGCGTTGGGCGCGCCGCGACCGCCCTTCCCCTTCGCGACGTCGGGCGTCGAGGCCCAGCCGACGATCAGGAACCGCGCGCCGAACTTCACGCAGCGCAGGCTCTCGATCGAGATCTCGCCGCCGACTCCGTCGTACACGACATCGACGCCCCGCCCGTTCGTCAGCTCCTTCACGCGATCGCGCAGCGTGCCGGGCTCGACGGAGATCACGTGATCGGCGCCCTGCGCCTTCACCGCGTCGAGCTTCGCGCGCGAGCGTCCGGTCGCGATCACGGTCGCGCCGAGCAGCTTCGCGAGGTGCACCGCGGCGAGCCCCGTCGAGCCCGAGGCGCCGTGGATCAGCACGGTCTCGCCCTCGCGCAGGCGACCGCGCGCGACGAGGCAGTGGTACGCGGTCTCGTAGTTGCCGAGGAGGTTGCACGCCTCGTCGAACGAGAGCCCGCCGGGGATCCGGATCACCGCGCCTTCGGGCGCGACCGCGTAGCTCGCCCAACCACCCCAGCGCTGGTAGCTGCCCAGCGATCGCGGGCCCGCGAGGAACGGATCGACGAGCACCGCGTCGCCGAGCGCGACGTGATCGCCGACCTCGCTGCCCTTCCACGCGACGACGCCGGCGTACTCGAGGCCCGGCGTGTACGGCGGCTTCGGCATGTGCTGGTACTGCCCGCTCGTCATCAGCAGATCGACCCAGCCCACCGACGCGCTCTTCACCGCGATCACGACGTCGCGCGGCGAGAGCGACGCGACGTCGGGTGGATCCATCGCGACGAGCGAGACGTGCTTCTCGATCGCGTCGGTCGGCGACTCGGCGAGCTCGGAGACGACGACGCGATGACCGGGCGCGAGGGTGCTCATGCGGCGGGGATCATAGACGTGACGGACCGGCGACGCGCGCGTGTCGTGCGTACTAGGATCGCGGCGTGCACCGGACGTTCTTCCGCACCCTCGCGCTCGTCGTCGTCGGATCCGCGATCTTCTTCGCCGCAGAGCTCGCGTTCGAGTGGTGGCGGCTCGGCATGCCCGGCCACGACGCGACGAGCTGGGAGGGCGTGAACAACGCGAAGCTCGTCGACCTGATGAGCCCGCTCGCGCGCGCCTACAACAACATCCTCGCGATGCTGATCGCGACGATCGGCCTCGCGATCCCGCTCACGGCGAACATGCACACGCCGAAGCTGATCGACATGTTCCTGCGCGATCGGCTGAACCAGGCGGTGCTCTTCCTGATGGCGTTCTCCGCGGCGAACACGCTGTGGGTCGCGTACATGGTCGGGCCCGAGTTCGCGCCGATGTGGGCGGTGCGCTTCGCGGTGTTCGGTGCGCTGCTCGGCTGGGCGATCCTGGTGCCGTACTTCTTCTACGTGGTGCGCTTCCTCGATCCGTCGAACATCCTCGCGCGCCTCGAGAAGGACGTGGAGGACGCGATCGAGCGGGTGCGCACCGGCGCGCTCGATCCCGACGCGGGCCAGACGATCGTGCACGAGCGGCTGCACCAGATCGGCACGATCGTGATCAAGTCGCTCGACCGCACCGATCGCGGCGTCGCGCTCGAGGGGATCTGGTTCCTGAAGCGCCTCCTCGACTTCCACGGGCAGCGCAAGAAGGACATGCCGGCGCGCTGGTTCGTCGTCGATCGCGCGGACTTCGTCGGGCTCAGCGCGGAGGCGATCGCGCTCGTCCAGGACGAGAAGCTCTTCTTCGAGCGAAAGGTGCTGCACCAGCTCTACCTCTCGTACCAGCACGCGGTGAGCAAGGCGTCGGACGTGGTGTCGAGCATCAGCGACGCGAACCGCGTGGTCGCGATCGCGGCGGCGCAGCGCGGCGACGAGGCCGCGCTCCAGCTCTCGATCCGCTACTTCAACAACTTCCTCCGCGAGTCGGTGAAGTCGAAGCACGTCCACAGCATCTACGACGTGTTCCATCAGTACCGACTGCTCGCGACCGCGCTCACCGGGCGCTCCGACGTGGTGCGCGACGTGACCGGCTACCTGCTCGGCTACGCGGAGGCCGCGCGCGCGGCGGGGCTCGCGTTCGTGCCCTGCTTCGCGGCGTTCGATCTCGCGTCGATCGCGCTCGAGGCGCGGCGCGCGAACGAGCCCGCGGCGCGCGAGATCGTGCAGCGCGTGCTCTCGCTCCCGCATCGACGCAGCGGCACGATCGAGATGATGGTCCTCGAGGCGAAGCTGAAGCTCGGCGCGTCGCTCGCCGCCGACGGCGCCGAGGAAGCGTCGCTGGTGCGCGAGGCGATCGCCGATTGCAGCGCCGACGAGGTCCGGAGCGCGCGCGACGGGCTCCTGCGCGCGCCGCGCACGTTCCACGAGGTCACCGATCGTCAGGTCGACTTCCGCTGGGTGCCGGCGGAGCAACGTCCGGCGCTCGAGTCGTTCGTCGCGTCGATCGTGCCGTCCTCCGCGGCGGCGTGATCGTTCACGGCGCGGGCGCGGCGAGCGCGGCGTCGACGGCGGCGAGGAGCTCGCTCGACGTCGACGGCTTCGGCAGGAACGACACCGTCTTGCCGCGCATCCCCTCGAGCACCTCGCGCACGTCGAAGCCGCTCGTGAGCAGCACGCGCACGTGGGGCTCGATCGCGCGGATCGCGGTGAACGCCTCGCGACCGTCGAGCTTCGGCATGTGCAGATCGAGCAGCACGAGCGCGACGACGTCGGCGTGGCGCTGGAACACGTCGACGGCCTCCGCGCCGTCGGCGGCCTCGAGCACGCGGTAGCCCGCGGACACCAGCACGCCGCGCGTCGCGCGACGCAGCGCCGGCTCGTCGTCGGCGATCAGCACGACCGCGCCCTCGCGACGCGGCGCGGGCGCGACCGACGGCGGCCGCGCGGGCCCTTCGATGCGATCGGCGACCGGGAAGTACACGCGGAACGTCGTGCCCGCGCCGGGCGCGGTGGTGATCGCGAGCCCGGCGCCGTGGCTGCGCAGGATGCCGAGCATCGCCGAGAGGCCGAGGCCGCGCCCGTGCGCCTTCGTCGAGAAGAACGGATCGAACATGCGGGCGCGCGTGCTCTCGTCCATGCCGCAGCCGGTGTCGCGCACCTCGAGCTCGAGGTAGCGGCCCGCGGGCAGCGTCGCCTGCGTCGTCGCGGCGTCGACCGCGCCCGCCGCGAGCTCGACCGCGCGCGTGCGCACCGCGATCGTGCCCGGCTCGTCGCCGATCGCCTCGCTCGCGTTGGTGAGCAGGTTCAGCACGAGCTGCTCGATCTGCGAGCGATCGGCCGCGAGCTGCGGGAGCTCTCCCGCGAGCGAGAGCTCGAGCGCGACCTTCTTCGAGAACGAGCTCGACGCGAGCTGCGCGATGCCGCGCACCACCTCGTCGAGCGAGAGCGGCGCGATCATGCGCGCGCTGCGTCCCGAGTAGACGAGCATCTGGCGCGTGAGATCCGCCGCGCGCCGCGACGCGTGCTCGACCTCGCGCAGCGCGCCGTACGCGGGCGACTCGGGATCGATGTGCCGCTGCGCGACCCCGGTGAACGCGAGCACGATCGCGAGCAGGTTGTTGAAGTCGTGCGCGATGCCGCCCGCGAGCACGCCGAGGCTCTCGAGCTTCTGCGCGTGCAGGAGCGCGCTCTCCGCCTCGCGCAGCGCGGCCTCGGTGCGCTTGCGCTCGGTCAGATCGCGCACCGCGGTGACGCGCACGATGCGGCCCTCGAAGGGGATCGGCTTGCCGAGCACCTCCATCGGGAACGTCGTGCCGTCGGCGCGCCTGCCGACCGCCTCGTACGGCAGCTCGTACTGCCTCGCGATGTTGTCGCGCAGCAGCGCGCGCGAGGACTCGTCGGCGAACTCCATCGCGTTGCGCCCGAGCATCTGCTCGCGCGTGGTCGCGAACATCGGCGGGATCACGTCGTTGACGTCGAGGATGACGCCGCCGTCGTGCACGAAGAGCCCCTCGAAGCTCGCCTCGGCGAGGCGTCGCGCGCGCTCCTCGCTGTCGCGTAGCGCGTCGACGAGCTGGCAGCTCTGCGTGATGTCGACGACGTAGACGAGCGCGAGATCGTGGCGCGCAGGATGACGCGTCCCGGTCAGCCACACGCGCCGGCCGGTGCCGTCGCGACGCGAGACGG
Organism: Sandaracinus amylolyticus; assembly: GCF_000737325.1. Taxonomy (NCBI): domain Bacteria; kingdom Pseudomonadati; phylum Myxococcota; order Polyangiales; family Sandaracinaceae; genus Sandaracinus; species Sandaracinus amylolyticus. Next base: position 274,804 of record NZ_CP011125.1, on the reverse strand, counting down.
TGAGCTCGAACGGCGTGAAGCGCCCCGACGCCGCGACCTCCGCGAGCGCGGTCGCGAGCACCGGTCGGCTCTCCTGCGCGATCGGCGTCGCGAGCTCGAGCGGCGCGCGCGCGAGCTCCTCGCGCGAGATCCCCAGCAGCGCGAGCAGCGCTTCGTTCGCTTGCACGACGCGACACGAGCGCAGATCGACGAGCACGACCCCGAGCGACGGCACGTCGGGAACGGGCAGGTCGATCGCGCTCGCGACAGGCGTCTCCTCGTAGGGCACGAGGAGGTGAGGATAGGACAACCGGGCGGCGTGGAGCACGAGAGAACACCGCCCGGTGCGGCGCGTCAGGCGCTCGCGCGCTGCGGTGCGCCGGCGGGCGCGTGCGACTCGCGCGGGCTGCCCGCGGTCGCGCCGTCACCCGGACGGCCGAGCACACCGAGCTGTCGCGCGACGCGGCGCAGCGGGCTGGTCAGCAGCTGCAGCGTGACCTCGGCGGTGTCGAAGCGATCACGCCAGAGGACGATCTTCCCGTCGCGCACCTCGAACGTGCCGCAGCACCAGAACGCGAGATCGAGCGCGGGCCCGCGGATCAGATCGGTGCGCTCGGTGAGCACGACGCCGTCGTTCTCGGCGATGTGGTGGACGCGGATCTCGAGCTCGCGCGCGACGCGCCCGAAGAGGCGGAGCGTGCGCTCGACCTGCGCGCGACCACGATCGGGCGGGAGCGGCACGTTCTGGTAGACGACGTCGTCGCTCATCATCGAGAGCGCGCGATCGATGTCGAACGCCGTGAGCGCGTCGATGAAGGACTGCACGACGCGGATGTTCGCGTTGGAGCCGGAGCTCGTCTGGGTCTTGGGAGCAGCCATGCGCCGAACCATAGACGAGCCAATGCTCGCCACAATCACAGCGCGCGGACGTCGTCGTACGGGATCGTCCCGTTGACCGTTCACGCGATGCGATGCATGGAGCGCGCATGCTCTTGCCGCGCGCGAGCACGCGGCGCGCACCGCTCGCGCGCGCATGGGACGAGGCGCTCCTGGTGCGCGGCGAGGGCGGGCGCTCCACGCGTCACGCGCACCACTGGTGGCACCTCGTGATCGGCCTCGACGCGCCGCTGCGCGCGAGCGGTCCCGACGGCGTCGAGCTCGAAGCGCGCGCGATCCTCACGCCGCCCGACGTCGCGCACGCGATCACCGCGTCCGGCGAGATCGCGCTGCTCTACGTCGAGCCCGAGGGCCGCATCGCCGCGTGCTTGCGCGCCGCGTGCCCCGACGTGCGCGTGCTCTCCGATCGCGAGGCGGAGCCGCTCGTCGACGCGCTCGATCGCGAGCCGACCGAGGCGGTGATGGCGCTGCTGCTCGAGGTGCTCGGCGCGCCCGAGCCCGCGCCGATCCGCGCCCACCCGGCGATCGCGAAGGTCCTGCGCCACCTCGAGCAGGCACCGTCCGACGCCGACGTCTCGCTCGACACGCTCGCCGCGCTCGCAGGGCTCTCGTCGAGCCGCTTCCTGCACGCGTTCACCGAGCACGTCGGGCTGCCGCTGCGGCCCTACGTGCGGTGGCTGCGGGTGCGTCGCGCCGCGGGGATGCTGCTCGGTGGCGCGCCGGCGAGCGAGGCCGCGCACGGCGCGGGGTTCGCCGACGCCGCGCACATGTCGCGGACGTTCCGCGAGATGTTCGGCGTGACGCCCTCGGAGATCGCGCGGCGCAGCCAGTCCGTTCAATCGGGTTGAGGTCGCGCGGATCACGTTCCGCGCATGGCACCGCTCATCGTTCTCGTCGGTACGTTCGCGATCCTCGGCTTGGTCGGTCGCGGGCGTTGGCCTTGGTACGTCTCGCTGCGGATCGCGCTCGCCGCGATGTTCTTCCTGACGGGATGGGCTCACTTCGCGTTCTTGCGCGACGACATGATCCGGATGGTCCCGCCGGTCTTCCCGCGCCCCGATCTGATGGTGACGCTCACCGGGATCGCGGAGCTCGCGGGCGCGGTCGGGCTCCTGATCCCGCGCACCGCGAAGTGGGCCGCGGCATGTCTCGTCGTGCTGATGCTCGCGATGTTCCCCGCGAACGTGTACGCCGCGCTGAACGGGATCACGTTCGACGGCGAGCCGCCCGCTCCGCTCGCGTTCCGCACCCTCGAGGAAGTGATCTTCCTGTCGGCGGGGATCGCGGCGGCGATCCCCGATCGCGTCGCCGCGATGCTGCGCACGGCGCGACCGGGGCGTGCGTGACTCACGCGCTGGGATCGGCGACGCGCCCGACGAAGAGCAGCGCGCCGGTCGCGCGATCGCGGATGAAGAAGAGGAACGGGCGATCGAGCGAGACGCGCGGGCGCGGCGGCGTGGCGCGCTCGCCGACGACGACCGCGGTCGCGGCGGACGCCTCGGTGCCCGCCTCGCTGACGTCGATCGTCGCGGAGTGCAGCGCGGCCGAGACGTAGAGGCCGCGGCCGGGCGCGATGCCGTCGAGCTCGGCGAGCCCGCTGTCGAACACGTTGGGCATGCCCGCTTCGCGCAGCGGGTCGACGAGATCGACGTCGCTGCCGAACGCGAAGCGCGGCATCGTGACGTCGATGGTCTCGGTCGCGAGCGACGCGACGATCGCGTCGAGCCCGGTCGCGTCGAGCGCGCCCTCGAGCGCATCGAGCGTGCCGCTCGTCGGCACCACGACGAGCATCGCGAGCTCGTCGCCCGCGTAGGCGAGCTCGGCCGCGGCCCAGCCCTCGCCCGCCGCGTGCGGCGCGTCGAGCGCGAGGTGCATCAGCGGCACGGTCACGTCACCGCCGCTCTCGCGATGGAACGCTCCGTCGCGCGTGTCGTCGGGATCGAACTCGGTGTCCCACGCCGCGTCGAAGTGCACCGCGTTGACCAGCACGAGCCGCGTGGTGCCGTCGATCACGCCGACGGGGATCAGCTCGGGGATGTTGCCGTCGGTGCGCTCGTCGACCCAGCCGTTGATCACGACGCGGCTGCCCTCGGTGTCGCCCGCGAAGTCGAGCAGCGACACGCCCGCGCCGAAGTGCGTGGCGATCGCGTCGAGGTACGGGGCCTCGAACGGGAAGCCGATCTGTCCGAACGACTGGTTCGCGATCGCGAGGCGCACGCCGTCGCGCGGCCGCGACGCGAGCTCGAGATCGAGCGCGTTCATCGCGCGGTAGGTGGGCTCGCCCGGATTCGCCCAGCCCATGACCGCGTCGATCTGCGAGGCGGTCTCGCCGACCGCGCCGGGGCGCAGCATGCCGAACGCGACCTGGATCGAGTGCGGCGAGATCACCGAGTTGCCCGCGCCCGCGACGCGACGGTGCAGGTCGAGCGCGAAGTCGGTGGCGCCTTCGCGCAGCGACGCCGCCTCCTCGGCGGAGACGATCGGTGTGCTCTCGCGCGCGAGCGACGAGCGCGCGACGTCTCCCGGCGGCGGAGCGCTCGGGGCGGGATCGGCGCTGCAGCCACCGAGCGCGGCGGCGAGCGCGAGGATCGTGATCGGACGGTGGGACGAAGGCATCGGCGGTCTCCTTTCGATCGACTCGAAGCAAGCGCGAGCGCGCGTCACCGGACCTCGGCGGCCACGATCACCGCGCGACGATCGCGCTCGGTGTCGCCCGCCACGGTGACGAGCAGGACGTCCTCGACGAGGCCCGCGGGCGCGCTCTCGTCGGGCAGGAAGCGCAGCTCGATCGCCGCGCTCGCACCGGCGGCGACGCTCGTCGGCGCGGCCTCGATCTCGACGCCGGAGACCGGCGCGCGGAGGGCCACGGACTCGACGGTCACGTCCTCGTCGCACTCGTTGACGAGCGTGATCACCTCGCGCGCTCCGCTGCCCGCGCCGGTGCCGAGCACCACGAGATCGTGAGGCTCGACGCGCAGGCAGAGCAGCGCACGGACGGCGGGCGCGAGGCCGAGCGGATCGGCGAGCACGTCGACCGGCGCGGAGCGCTCGCCGTCGGCGCCGCGCACCCAGATGCGCAGCTCGTCGATCGCGAGCGTCGTGAGCTCGATCGAGAAGCTGCCGTCCGCCGCGACCGGCGCGATGCGCACCGGCATCGCCGGGGCGTCGAGGTTCGCGACGAGCACCTCGGCGGGCGCGCTCGCGATTGCCGCGCCGGGATCGCCGATCAGCAGGAACGAGCCGCCGCGCTCGCCGCCCATCACCCGGAGGCGCTCGGGCGCGAGGTTCGGCGGGTCGGGCTGCGGGGTGCCGACGCAGCCGGCGAGCGCCAGCAGCGCGACGAGCCCGAGGGCGCGGAGGAGCGCGGTCACGCGGCGATCCTGAGCAGCGTGTGTGCCGAGCGGATTCCCGCGGAAAACGCGCGATCCGACTGTTCCATGTTGTTCCATTCGTGCCTTCGTCCGTGCCAGTGGAACATGTTGGTACACTCGCGTCCGTGGTCTCGCCGGGGGTCGTGATCGCGTCTCGGTTCCGCGTCGTCGCGCCGCTCGGCCAGGGCGGGCAGGGGCGCGTGGTGCGCGCGCTCGATCTCGCGCGCGGCCGCGAGGTCGCGCTCAAGATCGTGGCGGCGCACGCGCTCGACGCGGTCGTCGCGGAGCTCGAGGTCGCGACGCGGCTCGTGCACCCATCGCTCGCGAGGATCGCCGATGTCGGGCGCACGCGGGTCGGCGATCGCGAGATCGCGTGGATCGCGAGCGAGCTGATCGAGGGCGTGTCGCTCGCGCGCTTCGCGGTCGGAGCGCGGTGGGCGTCGATGGAGCGCGCGATCGTGTCGGCGCTCGAGGGGCTCGCGGCGCTGCACGGCGCAGGGCTGCGGCATGGCGACGCGCGCGCCGAGAACGTGCTCGTCGCAGCGGACGGACGCGCGGTGTGGGTCGACCTCGGGCTCGCGGGCGCGCTCGGGAGCGCGCTGCGCGGCGCGACGCCGGGGCTCGTCGCGCCCGAGCTGGTGCGCGGCGCACGCGACGTCGACGGACGCGGCGATCTCTACGCGCTCGCGAGCGCGGTGCGCGCGCTGCTGCCCGCGCTCGCCGACCCGGTGCCTTACGCCGCGCGCGCGGTGATCGACGCGCTCGCTCACGACGATCCCGCGCGACGACCGGATGCGGCGGAAGCGCTCGCGAAGCTCGGGGCGCGCGCCCACGCGGTGGACACGTGGCCGTCCGCGCTCGTCGGGCGCGACGCGGAGCTCGACACGCTCGACGCGCTGGTGGCGCGGGTGAGCGAAGGCGCGGCCGGCGCGCGGGTGGTGCGCATCGTCGGGCCGAGCGGGAGCGGGCGCACCGCGCTCCTGTCGCGCTTCCGGTGGCGCTGCGGCCTGCGCGCCGAGATCGTCGAGCCGATCGCCGGCGCGCTCGGAGACGCGATCGCGCGCGCGGCGGGTCGTGAAGGCGCGGTGCGCGGCGTGGCCGACGCGCTCGCTGCGATCGATCGCGCGAGCGGCCGGGGCCGCGCGTGCGTGATCGTGATCGACGACGCCGATCGGCTCGCCGCCGATGCGCGCTCGTTGCTCGACGCGATCACGCGTGCCCTCGATCCGCGCGGGCCGCTCGCGATCGCGATCGCGACCAGCGAGGGTGACGGTCTCGCGCTCGCGCCGCTCGGTGCGCGCGAGGTCGGGTCGTGGTTGGGATCGCGGCTCGAGCCCGACGCGATCGACGCGCTCACGCGCGCCAGCGACGGCCTGCCCGGGCGCATCGTCGCGATCCTCGACGCGCTGCGCGGCGCGCACGTGGATCGCGCGGCGATCGCGGAGAGCGCGCGCCGGATCGCGCGGAGCGGGGTGCCCCTCGACGCGAGCACGGCCGAGCGCGCGAGCGCGATGTCGATCGCGGCCGCGGGCGGTCTGCTCGACGACGGCGAGGCCGATGCGCTCGGGCTCGACGCGGCGCGCATCGCGGCGCTGGTGGCGCGCGGATGGGCGCGTCGGGAGCGCGCGTCGACGCGGCTCGTCGTGCCGGCGGAGGACGTGCTCGCATCGGCGCGCCCGGCCGAGCGGCGCGCCGCGTTCCTCGCGCTCGCGGCGACGGCGGCGCGCGATCCGTCACCGCAACGCGCGATCGTCGAGCGAGCGCGCAGGCTCGCGGAGGCGGGCGAGCTCGAGGAGGCGAGCGCGCTCTTGCTCGGGCATCCCGACGCGCCGTGGGATCGCGAGCGCGCGGCGATCGTCGCGCGCGCGAGCGGGCGCGCCGACGTGCTGCTCGTCTTGGCGCGCATCGAGGAGCGCACCGGGCGGCCCGATCTCGCGCTCGGCACGATCGCGCGCGCGCTGCGGACGCGGCCCGACGCCGCGATGCGCGCGAAGGCGCGCGAGGCCGCCGCGTCGGCGTATCTGCGACGCGGTGACGGCGCGCGGGCGCTGCGCGTGCTGGCGCGCGCGGCCGGCCGTGACGGGCGGCATGCCGACCTCGTCGCGCGCGCGTCGATCCAGGTCGGCCGCTACGACGAGGCGCGGCGGATCGCGGAGGACGCGCTGCGCCTCGATGCGCTCGACGACACGACGCGCGCCGAGCTGCTCGAGGACGTCGGGGTCGCCGCGGGTTATCTCGGGGATCGTGTCGTCGCGGAGCGCGCGCTCGCCGAGGCCGAGCCGATGCGCCGGCACGACGATCCGCGGGCGCGGGTGCGCGTCGCGAGCTACCGCGCGATCCACGCATACCGCGCCGGTGAGCTCGAGGCCGCGGCGGCCAGGTACCGCGAGGCGCTCGCCATCGCCGAGGAGCACGCGCTCGACGATCAGCTCGCGAGCGCGGCGCTCAACCTCGGCACGACCGAGCACCAGCGAGGTGAGCTCGGCGGGGCGCGCGAGGCGTACGAGCGGGCGCTGCGGCTCGCGCACGCGCTCGGGCGGGTGCGCACCCACGCGGTCGCGCTCTTCGATCGCGCGCAGCTCCTCGCGGACGCCGGCGCGAGCGCGCGCGCCGAGATCGAGGCGTCCGCCGCGCTCGATGCGGCGCGGAGCGGAGGGCTCGACGCGATGGTCGCGTGCTGCCTCGAGCTGCGCGGCACGCTCGCCCTCGGACGCGGCGATCTCGACGAAGCGGCGCGCCTCGCGGGCGAGGCGATCGCGATCGCCGACCGTGTCGGCGCGACGCGCGAGCGCGCGGAGCTCGCGATCCTGGAGGCGGAGATCGCGCTCGCGCGCGGCGCGCTCGACGAGGCGACGTCGCACGTCGAGCGCGCACGCCAGAGCGCCGCGGACGCGCGCGATCTCGTCGCGAAGTCGTGCGCGACCGCAGCGCGGATCGAGCTCGCGCGAGAGCGCCCCGAGCGTGCGCTCGGCGCCGCGGAAGAAGGGCTCGCGGCGCTCGGCGCGAGCGGCGCGCGCGACGTCGAGGCCGAGCTCGCCGCGCTCGCCGCACGGGCCGCGGAAGGCGCCGGCGCGCCCGCGACCGCGCGCCCGTTCCGGGAGCGAGCCCGCGCGATCTGGGAGCGCGCCGCGCTCACGCTGCCCGCCTCCGAGCGCGCCGCGTTCTGGGCCGCGCCGAAGCGACGCGAGCTCGGCGCGATCGAGCGAGCCGTGACGGCCGCGAGCGCGCGCGAGCGATGGCTCGAGCGCCTCCTCGCGGTCAACGCGCGGCTCACGTCGAGCCTGCGCGCGACCGACGTGCTCGAGGTCGCGATGGACGCCGCGATCGAGCTCACCGGCGGCGAGCGCGGGTTCGTGCTGCTCGCGGACCGCGAGGGTGGAGAGCTCCGGGTCGCGGCGGCGCGCCACGTCGATCGTCGCCGCGTCGATCGCGCGTGGCTCGAGTGGAGCCGATCGATCGCGGAGCGCGTGATCGCGAGCGGTGAGCCGATCCTGAGCGCGGAGGCGACCGAGGACGCGCGCTTCGCGGAGCAGCGCTCGGTGCGCGCGCTCGGCCTGCGCTCGGTGCTCGCGGTGCCGATCCGCGGACGTGGTGGCGCGCTCGGCGCGCTGTATCTCGATCATCGCTTCGCGCGCGGGAGCTTCGCCGAGGGCGGCGTCGGGATCCTGGTCGCGTTCGCCGATCAGGTCGCCATCGCGCTCGAGAACGCGCGGCTGCACGAGGAGCTCGCCGCGCGCACGCGCGAGCTCGAGCGCGAGCGGCGCCGCATCGCGAGCTCGCTCGACGAGAAGGGCCGCGAGATCGAGCGCCTCGAGGACACGATCCGCACGATGCGGGGCGCCGGTCCCGACGCGCGCTACGAGGAGCTCGGGCTCATCGGGCGCAGCGAGGCGATCCGCGCGCTGCTCGCGCGCGTCGATCGCGTCGCGCCCGCGGGGCTGCCGGTGTTGATCACCGGCGAGAGCGGCACCGGCAAGGAGCTCGTCGCGCGCGCGCTGCACCGCTTCGGGCCGACGCCCGAGGGTCCGATGATCTCGATCAACTGCGCCGCGCTCCCCGCGACGCTGCTCGAGAGCGAGCTCTTCGGGCACGCGCGCGGCGCGTTCACCGGCGCGGATCGCGATCGCGTCGGGCTCTTCGTGCGCGCCAGCGGCGGCACGCTCTTCCTCGACGAGATCGGCGAGCTCCCGCTCGCGCTCCAGGCGAAGCTGCTGCGCGCGCTGCAGGAGCGCGAGGTGCGACCGCTCGGCGCGTCGCGCAGCGTCGCGTTCTCCGCGCGCGTGATCGCCGCGACGCATCGCGATCTGCGCGCCGACGTCGCGGCGCAGCGCTTCCGCGAGGACCTCTTCTATCGGCTCGCGGTGGTCGAGGTCGCGGTGCCTCCGCTGCGCGAGCGGCTCGAAGATCTCCCGCTGCTCGCGGCGCACGTGATCGCGCGGCTCGCGCGCGAGACCCGGCGTGAGCCCGCGCCGCGCCCGACGCCCGCGGCGCTGCGCGCGCTGTCTCGTCACGCGTGGCCCGGCAACGTGCGCGAGCTCGAGAACGTGCTCGCGAGCGCGATGGTGCAGAGCGAGGGTCCGCGCATCGACGCGCGCGATCTCGCGCTCGACGGAGGTCGCACGACCGCGCCCTCGTCGCGACGCGTCTCGCGCCGCGACGTCGACGATCGCGAAGCCGCGCGCGTCGCGTCGGCGCTCGAGGCGAGCGGCTTCAACGTGTCCGAGGTCTGCCGCACGCTCGGCATCCCGCGCACCACGCTCTACCGGAAGCTGAAGCGCTGGGGCATCGAGCCGGGGCCGCGACCCCTGCGTTGATGGAGCGCGGAGCGCTCCGCGCACCACGCGAAACGCGCTGTTTTCCTCGCGATCACGCGCGGTACGCAGGTTGCTGAACGGAGGGCGATGCGACCGCGCCGCACCTCTTCGCATGCTCGATCGGGCAGTGGTGACTCGCGTCTCCACGGGCTACGCCGAGCCGCGACGCGGTCCCCGCAGTCCTCCAGCCTCCACCCTTCGCCACCCCGAGATCGATCGCCCTCCGCGCGATCGCACCGGAGGAACGTGCCGCACTCGATCGCGCTGCACGCGGCTCGCGCCGCGCTCGTCGCCCTCGCCCTCACGGGCTGCGTCGGAATCATCGGAGGCGACCCCTCCATCTCGCCCGGCGACGGACCTCCGGACGTGCCGCCCGGGACCGACGGCGGCGTCTGGAACGAGACGCCCGACGCGTGGGCCCCGCCCGGCGCGATCTATCCGTTCGCGACCGTGGGCACGCGCTGCGAGAGCGGCGCGACGCGCGAGTACCTCGTGCTCTCGTCGCAGCCGCCCGACTGCAGCGCGCACGCGGCCGCGTTCACCACCGACGATCCCGCGCGCTTCGTGCGCATCGCGCTGCCGGGCACGCCGAGCTTCCAGGCGAGCGCGACGCTCTGCGCCGACGGCGCGTGCGCGCCCAGCACCCTGAGCGTCAACGTCAGCTCCGGCGACGCCGGCGCGACCGGCGACTGGATCGCGGTCGTCGGAGGACGCCAGCGCGGCGGCACGATCGAAGCGACGCGCTGCGACTACGACGCGTTCCTCCCGTCCGTGGAGGACGCGCCGGTGGGCGACGTCGCGCTGCGCGAGATCGCGCTGTACCAGGGCGTGAAGGTGACGATCGCGCGCGACGGCCAGGCGGTCACGCCGAACGCGCCCATCGTCGCGAACCGCGGTGGCCTGCTGCGCGTCTTCATCGCGCCGCGCTCGGGCTACGTCCCGCGCGAGCTCGTCGCGCGCGTGCAGCTCGGTGACGCACCGCCGATCGAGGCGCGCGCGAGGCTCGTCGACTTCTCGCGCGACGACTCGCTCGAGTCGACGTTCAACCTCTCGATCCCGCCCGCCGCGCTCACGCCCGACGTGCCGATCTCGGTCGGCGTCTACGACCCCGCCGCGCGCTGCGGCGGCGGCTCGCCCGACGTCGCGCCCGCGCGCTTCCCGGCGGCCGGCACCGCGCTCCTGCCCGCGCGCTCGATGGGCGGCACGTTCCGCATCGTGCTCGTGCCGGTGCGCTACACCGCCGACGGCTCGGGGCGCCTGCCCGACACCAGCGCGACCAACGTGCAGCGCTTCGCGGACGAGGTCATGCGGCTCTTCCCGGTGGAAGGCGTCGACGTGACGGTGCGCGCGCGCGCGCTCGACTGGCCCAACACGATCGGCGCGGACGGCAGCGGGTGGTCCGCGCTGCTCAACGAGTGCGGCAACCAGCGCGCGGCCGACGGCGCGCCGTCCGACACCTACTACTACTGCCTGTTCTCGCCGTCGGGATCGTTCGGCGACTTCTGCGGGCGCGGCTGCGTCGCGGGGCTCGGCTTCGTGCCGGGGCCGCAGGACGATCGCGCGCGCGTCAGCATCGGCCTCGGGTACTCGGGCACCCAGGGCACGTTCGTGCACGAGGTCGGGCACACCCTCGGTCGACCGCACGCGCCGTGCGGCGGCGTCGCGGGGCCGGATCCGTCGTTCCCCTACGCGGGCGGCAGCATCGGCAGCTGGGGCTACGACATCCTCAGCGGTCAGCTGAAGGATCCCGCGCAGCACGCGGACATCCTCGGCTACTGCGATCCCACGTGGATCAGCGACTACAACTACGGTCAGATCTTCGATCGCATCCGCGCGGTGCGCGGCACGCGCGCGATCGTCGCGGGGCAGCCGCAGACCTACGCGACGATCGTCGTCGACGTCGACGGCAGCCTCTCGTGGGGCAGCGAGGTGGAGCTGCAGCTGTCGCCGCAGGGCGATGCGCTGCGCGCGACGTGGAGCGACGCGAGCGGCGCGAGCGAGAGCGTCGACGCGGTGTTCGCGCAGGTCGATCACGTCGACGGCGGCATCGTCTACGTGCCGCTGCCGAGCGCGGCCGCGACGCGCGTCACGCTGCCCGGGCTCGGCGCCCTCGACGTTCGCTGACGACGACGTCGCCGTCCGCTCCCCGATCGTCGTCGCGACGTCGGGGAGCGCCCGTCCGCGGCTCGCGCGCCGAGGACGACGACATCGATGATCTCCCTCCGGAGGGCCACGGCGCGGCGTCGGCGTCCGAGGAGACGCGCCGCAGCGCCAGGCGCCGCGCCCGCGGCACGCGCTCTCTCGCCGGAGACGTTCGCTCTCGACGATGGACGCGCGCGACCACGACGTCGGGACGCGCGGCGCTTCGTCACGTCACGCGCGTGCGATCCGCGCGAGGCGCGTCGTTGTGATCACCGGAGCGGGCGCTATTCGGTCGAGCACGGGGGGCGGCGACGACGTGCGCATCGACGAGATCACGCTCACCGACTGGCTCGCGCGCGCCGACACGCTGCTCTGCCGCGCCGAGGGCCGCGAGGCGCTGCAAGCTCGCGCGCTGATGGATCGGCCGAGCTCGGTCCACGCGGCACCGCTCGACGTCGTGCTCCGTGCGCGCGTCGAGGCGCTCCGCGCGGCGCAGTCGTCCGCCGACGAGCGTCCGTCGATCGCGCAGGTGCTCCGCGCCGAGCGCAGGCGCGTCGAGGTCTCGCGCGACGAGGTGCGGACCGCGATGCGCGCGCCGCCGGCGACCGACGGGGCAGGCGCGCTCTACGGCGGTCTGCTGGTCCTCGCGACCCAGATCGCGTCGATGCTCGAGCTGCGCGTGCTCGCGGAGCGCGAGATCGCGCCCGGCGAGGCCGAGCTTCTCGATGCGGAGCGGCGACACTGGGCGGGCGTCGCGCGCACAGTGCTCGAGGCGGTGCTCGACGCGCAGCGCCGCGATCTCGACGCGAAGCCGCTCGCGCGACGCGTGGTGCTCGTCGCGGCGACCAGCCTCGCGACGATCGCGCAGCTGCACGACATGCTCGAGCACGCCGGCGCGACCACGCTGCTCGCGACCTCGCCCGCGAGCGCCGAGTCGCTGCTGCGGTGGTTCCACGTGGACGCGGTCCTGTGCTTCCTGGCGGGCGCCGACGATCCGATCGCCTCGGTCGCGCGCGACGCGCGCGCCCAGTTGCGAGGCCCGCAGAGCCCGCTCCTGCTCGCGCTGCTGGCGAGCGACGGCGTCCTCTCACCCGATCACACCGCGGAGCTCGGTTTCGACGCCGGAATCCCCATCGTCTTCGCGCCCCGCGACGCGCTCACGGTCGCGATGGCGCTCGCGATGCGGGCACGCGGAGCGGTGGGCTCGGGCGCGCGGATCCCGTGCTGGCCGCCGTAGGGGTGCCGTTCTGACGAGCCCGCCCTATACCCACACCCGCCACGCCGCCGGTGGGGCGCCCCCCACATGCAGCTGCACTCGATCTTCGACGCCTCGCCCAACGCGTACATGGTGCTCGACCGCGAGCTCCGCTTCGTGGCAGCGAACGAGGCGTACCTCCGAGTGACCGCGAGCCGCCTCGAGGATCTGATCGGGCGCGTGATCTTCGAGGTGTTCCCGCACGACCCCGAGGATCCCGACAACGACAACGCGCGCCTCCTGCGCGCGTCGCTCGAGCGCACGCTGCGATCCAAGCGCCGCGATCACCTCGCGCTCATCCGCTATCGCGTGCCGCGCGAGACGCCGAACGGCGTCGTCGTCGCAGAGCGCTTCTGGAGCGCCACCCACACGCCGATCCTCGACGAGCGCGGCGAGGTCGCCTACGTGCTGCAGCACACGAGCGACGTGACCGAGCTCGAGCGCCTGCGCGCCGCCGCGAGAGACGCGACCGGCGAGCGGCAGCACCAGCTCGAGGCGGACGTGCTCGCGCGCGCGAGCGCGGTGCAGGACACGAACTCGGCGCTCGAGGCCGAGCGGCGCCGCATGCAGCAGCTCTTCCGCCAGGCGCCCGGCTTCATGTGCGTGCTCGGCGGTCCCGACCACGTGTTCGAGCTCGCGAACCAGGCGTACCTCGAGCTCGTCGGCGCGCGCGACGTGATCGGGAGACCGGTGCGCGAAGCGCTGCCCGAGGTCGCGGAGCAGGGCTTCATCGAGCTCCTCGATCGCGTGCGGAAGAGCGGCGAGCCCTTCGTCGGCCGCGCCATCCCCGTCGCGCTCGAGCGCGGAGGCCACGTCGAGACGCGCTACCTCGACTTCGTGTACCAGCCGGTCATCGAGGCCGACGGAACGACCTCCGGGCTCTTCGTGCAGGGCCACGACGTCACCGAGGAGCGCCGCGCGCGGGACGAGGTCGCGCGCTACCGCGACCACCTCGAGGACCTCGTCGCGGAGCGAACGCGCGCGCTCGAGCAGAGCGAGTCCGCGCTGCGCCATGCGCAGAAGATGGAGGCGGTGGGCAGCCTCACCGGCGGCGTGGCCCACGACTTCAACAACCTGTTGCAGGTGATCGCCGGCAACCTCGCGCTGATCGCGCCCGACGTCGCGGGCGACCCGCAGGCGACGCGCCGGCTGCGCGAGGCGACCAGCGCGGTGGAGCGCGGCGCGAAGCTCTCGTCGCAGCTCCTCGCGTTCGCGCGGCGCCAGGAGCTCGATCCCGAGGTCGTCGAGCTCGATCGCCTCACGCGCGACGTCGAGCCCCTGCTGCGCCGCGCCGTCGGCGAGCAGATCGAGATCGCGCGCGACGTCGAGCCGGGTCTCTGGAGGACGTTCGTCGATCGCAACCAGCTCGACAACGTGCTGCTCAACCTCGCGATCAACGCGCGGGACGCGATGAACGGCGCGGGCCGTCTCGTGATCGCGGCGCGCAACGTCACGCTCGACGCGGAGCGCGCGGCGAGACACCCCGAGGCGACGGCGGGCGATCACGTGCTGCTCTCGGTGTCGGACACCGGGTGCGGCATGACGCGCGAGGTCATCGAGCGCGCGTTCGAGCCGTTCTTCACGACGAAGGGCGAGGGCCGCGGCACCGGGCTCGGGCTGAGCATGGTCTACGGGTTCGTGCGTCAGACCGGCGGGCACGTCGCGATCACGAGCGAGCCCGGCCGCGGCACGACGATCGAGGTCTACCTGCCGCGCACCCATCGGGTCGCCGACGCGGACACCGAGGCGACCGCGGCGGGCGCCCGCGGAGGATCGGAGACGATCCTCGTGCTCGAGGACGACGTCGCGGTGCGCGCGACCGTGGTCGATCTGCTGCGCGATCTCGGATATCGCGTGATCGAGGCCGACAGCGGCGCGAGCGCGATGGCCATCCTCGAGAGCGGCGCGGCGATCGACCTGCTCTTCGTCGACGTGGTGGTGCCCGGCGCGCTGCGCAGCCACGAGATCGCGGCGCGCGCCGAGGCGGCACGGCCCGAGCTCGCGGTGCTCTTCACGTCCGGCTACAGCGAGGACGCGGTCGCGCACGAAGCGCTGCTCGGACGCCGCGCGCGCCTCCTCCGCAAGCCGTACTCGCGCGACGAGCTCGCGCGCCGGGTGCGCGAGGTGCTCGATGCGCGCGCGCGATCGTGCGACGCGGCGGTGAGCTCGATGCGCGTGCTGATCGTCGAGGACGACGACGACTCGCGCGAGCTCGCGGGCGAGATGCTCTCCGCGCTCGGGCACGACGTGCAGATCGCGGCCAGCGGCGCGCAAGCACGCGAGGCGCTGCAGCGCGCGCGCTTCGACGTGCTCTTCACCGACGTCGGGCTGCCCGACGTGTCGGGGGTCGAGCTCGCGCGCGGCGCGATGCGCGACGACGCGCACATGGGCGTGGTGCTCGCATCGGGCTACGGCGAGAGCGCGCGCTCCGCGGACGACACCGAGCTCGCACGCGCCGTGGTGCTCGAGAAGCCGTACCTCCCCGCGCAGCTCGAGTCCGCGCTGCGCGCCGCGGCGCGCCCGCGCTCGTGAGCGCTCAGAGCGTCTTCGTCGCGCCTCCGTCGACGTCGACGATCGCGCCCTGCAGGTAGCTCGCGCTCGGCGATGCGAGGAACGCGACGGCGCGCGCGATGTCCTCGGGCTCGCCGAACCGCGGGATCCCCATCGCGGCGACCATACGCCGCGCGGCCTCGTCCTCCGAGACTCCGTCGTGCGCCGCGGCGGTGCGGATGCGCGTGCGGAGGCGCTCGGTCGCGATCGCGCCGGGGTTGATCGCGTTCACGCGCACGCCGCGCGTCGCGCCGCGATCCGCGAGCACCTTCGTGAGGTTCGAGAGCGCCGCGTTGACGGCACCGCCGATCGCGAACTCCGCGGTGCCGGTGCGCCCGCCGATGCCGATCACGTTGACGATCGCGCCGCGGCTCGCCTCGAGGTGCGGCCACGCGGCGCGGCACAGGCGCATCGCGCCGAAGAGCTTGAGCGCGAAGCCGTCCGCCCACTCGTCGTCGGTCAGCGCGAGGAAGTCGCCGCGCTTCGTCGCGCCCGCGTTGTTCACGACGACGTCGATCGCGCCGAACCGCGCGTGCGTCGCATCGACCACGCGCTGCGGTGCATCGGGCGCGCGCAGATCGATGGCGAGCGCGAGGCTCTCCGTCCCGAGCTCGCGCGCGACCGCGTCGAGGAGCTCCTGCGAGCGCGCGACGAGCACGAGCTTCGCGCCCTCGTGCGCGAGGGTCTGCGCGATCGCGCGGCCGATGCCGCGGCTCGCGCCGGTGACGATCGCGATCTTGCCCGTGAGCTGCAGATCCATGGCGCGAGAGGTAGCGCGGATCGGCGCCGAGGTCTGCGGTCTCCACGCGCTCGCGCGGCGCGTCCCTTGCTGTTGCGATGCGCGGTGTCGGACGTCGGCGCGCGTCGCGCGCGCTGCGGGAGGTCGCGCGATGATGTCGGGCAAGAGGAGGAGCGATCTCGCGATCGCGTGCGCGCTCGGGCTCGCGCTCACGGGATGCGTCGGCGTGATCAGCGGACCGCTCGGCGAGGGCCAGCCACCGCCGTCGGGCGCGGGGGATGCGGGGCGAGCGCCGTGGGACGCGGGCTCGCGACCGCCGCCGGCGGAGTGGGACGCGGGCGCGCCGCCGATCGACGACGTCGATGCGGGCATCGACGATCTCGAGCCCGATGGTGGCGTGGCGGTCGATCCCGAGCCCGACGCGGGCCCGCCCGATCCCGGCGAGGACGCAGGCCCTCCGCCCGATCCCGGCGACGTCGCGTTCTCCGAGATCGTCTCGATCCTGAACGGCGGTCGCTGCGGCCCCTGCCACACCTCGAACGAAGCGGGTGGCCTCCGCATCTCGACCGACCCCGCGGCGCTGCACCGCGAGCTCACGGGCGACGCGCGCGCGAGCAGCGAGTGCTCGTCGGCCGACGCCCGCGTCGTCGCGGGCGAGCCCGCGCAGTCCGCGCTCTACCTGCGGCTCGTGGGCAGCGGCTGCGGGCTCATGCCGCCGTCGGGCGGTGCGCTCTCCGCGGCCGCGGTCTCGACCGTGCGCGCGTGGATCGAAGAGGGCGCGCCCGGGCCCGACTGAACAGAACGTCGAGCGCGCCGTGCGCCTCGTGCCAGCGGGGCGCACGGCGCGCCGTCGGAGCGGCGCGTGCTCCGCGCCGACCATCGCGATGGCGATGGGGACTCGCGAGGAGGCCGCAGTGGTTCGACGGCGCTGGATCGCGGAGCTCGTGTCGATGATCGCGCTCGTGGGCAGCGCAGCGATGCCGCGCGCGCTGCACGCCGCGCCGCCACCGCGCACGTTCGCGCTGCGCGTCCACGTGCCTCCGTCGAGCGTCGACGATGCGTTCGTCGATGCGCGCGTCGCGATCGCGAACGCGCTCTTCGCGCCGGCGCGCGTGCAGTTCGCCGTCGACGCGCGCGTCGTGCTCCAGCCGTCGCGCGCGATCGTGCGCAGCGCGCTCGACGTCGTGCAGCTCGCGGAGATCGTCGACGCGACACGCATCGACGTGATCGTGGTGCGCGACCTCCGCATCCGCGAAGGCGACGGCACGGTGGGCTTCTGCGTGCCGCGCGTCGGGCGGATCGATCCCTTCGTGCTGATCACCGAGCACGCCGGCGAAGAGACGCTCGCGCACGAGCTCGGGCACTACTTCGGCAACGGGCACTCCTCGACGCCGGGCAACGTGATGTGGCCCTACGTCGGCCGCGGCATCGGCGCGCAATTCTTCGATGGATCGCAGATCGCGATCATCGACGCGCGCGCACGACGCTTCGCGGCCGACGGACGCCCCGCGGCGCGATGATCACGCACCGAGGATCGCAGCGTGATGGCGGAGGTGATCCGCCATGAACGTCGCGATGAAGTAGTAGCTGTGGTCGTAGCCGTCGTGACGTCGCAGGCGCAGCCTCTGGCCCGCCGCCGCGCACGCCGCCTCGAAGCGCTCGGGCTGGAGCTCGCGCTCGAGGAATTTGTCGGCCATGCCCTGGTCCACGAGGATCTCGCTCGCGAGCTGCGTGCTCTTCACCAGCTCGGTCGCGTCGTGCTCGCGCCACGTCGCGCGATCCGCGCCGAGGTAGTGGGTGAACGCCTTCACGCCCCACGGCACCTCGCTGGGCGCGACGATCGGCGCGAGCGCCGACACGCTGCGATATCGATCGGGATGACGCAGCGCGAGCGTGAGCGCGCCGTGCCCGCCCATCGAGTGCCCGAAGATGCCGCGCGCGTCGCTGCGCACCGGGAAGTGACGCTCGACCCACGAGGGCAGCTCGGAGACGACGTGCGTCTCCATGCGATAGCTCGCGGACCACGGCGGCTGCGTCGCGTCGAGGTAGAACCCCGCCGCGATGCCGAAGTCCCACGCCGCGTCATCGCCGGGATAACGCGTCGCGCGCGGGCTCGTGTCGCACGCGACGAGCGCGAGGCCGAGCTCCGCCGCGACCGCGTGCGCCTGGCCCTTCGTGGGCAGGTGCTCTTCGTTGCAGGTGAGCCCGGCGAGGTAGTAGAGCGCGGGCACGCGCTCGCCGCGTAGCGCCGCGGGCGGCAGGTACACCGAGAACCGCATCGGCGACGCGCACGCGGCGCTCGGGTGCTCGTAGAAGCCCTGCCGTCCGCCGAAGCACGCGTGCTCGGAGCGGACCACGAGATCGCTTTCGCTCATACGATCACGAGTACTCGATGACGGTGCGGATCGACGTGCCCGCGTGCATCAGGTCGAACGCCTCGTTGATGCGCTCGAGCGGCAGGCGATGCGTGATCAGCGGATCGATCACGATCTTCCGGTCCATGTACCAGTCGACGATCTTCGGGACGTCGGTGCGCCCGCGCGCGCCGCCGAACGCGCTGCCCTTCCACACGCGGCCCGTGACGAGCTGGAACGGACGCGTCGAGATCTCCTGCCCCGCGCCCGCGACGCCGATGATCACGCTCACGCCCCAGCCGCGATGGCAGCACTCGAGCGCCTGTCGCATCAGCTGCACGTTGCCGACGCACTCGAAGCTGTAGTCCGCGCCGCCGCCCGTGAGCTCGACGAGGTGCGCGACGAGATCGCCCTTCACGTCCTTCGGATTGACGAAGTGAGTCATGCCGAGCGAGCGACCGAGCGCCTCGCGCGCCGGGTTGATGTCGACACCGACGATCTTGTCGGCGCCGACCATCCTCGCGCCCTGGATCACGTTGAGACCGATGCCGCCGAGCCCGAAGACGACCACGTTCGCGCCGGGCTCGACCTTCGCGGTGAAGAGCACCGCGCCGATGCCGGTCGTGACGCCGCAGCCGACGTAGCAGATGGTGTCGAACGGCGCGTCGTTCCGGACCTTCGCGACGGCGATGTCGGGCAGCACCGTGTACTGCGAGAACGTCGAGCAGCCCATGTAGTGGTAGATGGGCTTGCCGTTCTTCGAGAAGCGGCTGGTGCCGTCGGGCATCAGGCCCTTGCCCTGGGTCGCGCGGATCGCGGTGCAGAGGTTCGTCTTGCGGCTGAGGCACGACTTGCACTGCCGACACTCGGGTGTGTAGAGCAGCACGACGTGATCGCCGGGCGCGACGCTGGTCACGCCGGGCCCGACCTCGCGCACGATGCCCGCGCCCTCGTGCCCGAAGATGACCGGGAAGATGCCCTCGGGGTCGGCGCCCGAGCGCGTGAATTCGTCGGTGTGGCAGACGCCGGTGGCCTTGAGCTCGACGAGCACCTCGCCGGCCTTGGGGCCTTCGAGATCGACTTCTTCGACGACGAGAGGCTTGCCCGCCTCGTACGCGACCGCAGCACGTGTCTTCATGCGGCGCAGCCTACCGAAGCCGCGCGACGATGGACACCGCTCCGATCGAGGAAGGCCCCGCCGAGGAGCGAGCCGAGGAAAGGAGTCGCTGAGAAGAGCAGGAGCGCTTCGCGGAGGAGAGCAGGAGTTCGTGCCGCTGAGGAGAGCAGGAGTTGCAGGAGCCGAATTCCACTCTTGCCATCGAATGGACCCCCAGAGCGCGCATGTGACCACGTTTTCGCCTAGTTCCGTGGTCTTCCTAACCCTCCTGCTCTCCTTGGAAATTCGCCCCAATTCCTCGTCAGAAGAGCGGCGGCTGACAATACGACTCGACGACCACGTCGCTGATCGTCGCCGCGAGGCTCAGCGAGCCGGACTGCACCATCGCGAGATCGAAGTTGCGCCCATCCGTCGAGTCGGGGATCGGCGCAGCGCCGTTGTACGGAGCGCTCCATCCGTTCGTGATCTGCGACCACTCGAGCCGGCGGTCGGTGCCACACCGGCTCAGGAATCCCGGCGGCGACAGGCGCGTGAACGAGAACACGCGCGCTCGCGCCGCGCGCACCGCCGCGATCGTCTGTGCCATCGAGTGCAGCGCGGGATAGTTCCCCTCGCGCGGGTAGTCGGTGCTCGTCCAGTCGCCGTCGTGATCGCGATCGCCGTAGTTGTCGGTCGGCTCGATGAACGTGTCGTCGGTCGCGATGATGATCACGCGCGTCGCGTTGGGCCTCCACGGGAACTCGGCCGCGGCCGCGTGGAGCGCGTCGAGCGCGTTCTCCTCGCAGATCGGGTTCTGCGTCGTCGGTCCGCCCGGGCCGTCGCCGGGGTTGCGGTTCGGGTTCGTGTACGTCGTGAGGAACTGGCGGAACGCGCTCTGCAGCGTCGACGCCTGCGTGTGCACGCGGCCGCCCTCGAGCGCGCCGTTCGTCGCGAACGCGTGGTTGTCGACGTAGCCGATGAAGCCGAAGTGCGGGTCGGGCGCGAGCTCGGTCGCGGCGTCGACCACCATGCCGACGTCGTCCTCGAGCTGCTCGAGCACGAAGTTCATCGAGCTCGAGACGTCGATCACGAACACGACGTCGACGCTGTCGGTGCACACGCCCGCGTCGATGCGCTGCACGTCGGGGTACCCGCCCGCGTCGTGCGGTGTGACGGTCTGCCCGGCGTCGAACGAGCCTGCGTCGCCGACGGGAGGACGGAACGAGTCACCGCCGCGCTCCGTGCAGGCTGCGAGCGAGAGGACCAGAAGGAAGAAGTGCCCCGGCTTCATGCAGCGAGCGTAGACGAGGAATCCGAGCTTTCCGTGCGGATCGACACAGGCGCGGGTCACGCCTCGAACATCGCGTCGAGGCTCGAGCTCACCTCGCCGAGCCCACCGTCGACGCCGACCGCGTTCATCGCCGCGACCGCGACGCGCGCAGGGTGAGCGCCCGCCGCCGCGATGTGACGCCCCGGGCGCAGCCCACCGACGCGCCCCGCGAACAGCGCCGCCATGTTCTCCGACGAGTGCGACTTGCCCGCCTCGCCGCTCTCGGGATCGTGCCCGTGCCCGCCCTCGAAGAGCAGCACGAGCGCGGTGCGATCGAGCAACGACGCGTCCTCGTCGGGCGTGTCGCGCAGCGTCTTGGTGAGATACGAGAACGAGTCGACGTGCCACGCGATGGCGCGCGACATCTCCTCGATCGATCCCGCGCCGTGCCCGAGCTCGTGCACGTCGATGTTGCGGCCCTCGAGCCCCGGCAGCGCGACCACGTTCATGAACGACTGCGCGCACGTGATCATCAGGCTGACCGAGCGCGTCAGATCGCACGCGAGCGCCATCCTCACGAGATCGCACATCACGCGCGCGCGCTCCTTCTCGTGCGCGTAGCCGATCTCGCGCGAGCCGCCCTCCTCGGTGGTCACGTCGATCGGCGCGTCGCGGCCGGGATCGGCCGGGACCTCGCACGCGCCGGTGGTGGGGATCTCGTCGATCGCGCGCTCGATCGCGCGCAGCTCGTCGAAGTGACGCTCGAGGCGGCGACGATCGGCTGCGCCCACCCGTCCCATGAGCCGCGAGATGCGGTCGCCCACCGAGTCGAGCACGCTGCGTCGCTGCTGGAGGCGCAGCGCGCGCGCGGCCGCGTCCTCGTCGCTCGTGGGCGCGCCGCCGCTGAACAGCGTGTCGAACGCCAGCCGCGGCGAGATCACCGGCGGCACCGCGACGATGCGCCCCGAGCCGTCTCGTCGATACGACATGCGCGACTTGTTCGAGTCACCGCCGCGATAGGTGCTCGCCTGGACGCGCAGCTCGAGCGAGCGGAAGCGCGTCTCGCCGCCGATCGCCTGCGCGACGATCTGATCGGAGGTCGGACCGCGCGCACCGGCGTCGCGTCCGTTCGCGCGCATGCCCGAGAGCAGCGGCCCGACCGTGCTCGAGTGGAACTCGACCGGGCGTCCGCCGGGCGGCACCTCGCTGCCGGTCTGCCACGGGATGCGCAGCCCGGTGACCACGCCGACGTCGCTCTGCACGCCGTGCGCGCCGATCGGCGCGAGCGCCATCGTGAGCGGATAGTCGGCGCCGGTCGCGCCCGGGACGAACATGTTGCGGCTGGTGCCGAGCGACGTGCCCGCGAAGCACACGACGTAGCGCGAGGGCGACGTCGTCTGGGCGCGCGCGCGTGCCGGCGCCATCGCTTCGAGGAACGGCAGCGCGATCGTGGTGCCGAAGGACCCGATCAGCGCGGTGCGGCGCGAGAGCAACGGCCTCTTCGTCATGGCTCAGCCCTCCTCGTCGTCAGCGGGAACCATCCGGTGGCGGAACGCGTCGCTCGCCACGAGATCGATCAAGAGCGCGTGCAGGTGACCGCCCTCGCGATCGAAGCGCGAGACGAGCCCGTCGAGCGTCCGTGCGCCGAGCTCGGGGTGCGCCTCGCCGAGCGCGAATCGAAGCACCTGCTCGACCGCGCAGCGCTGCGCGCGATCGCTCGACGCCACCAGCGCGCCGAGCTCGCCGGGGCCCGAGAATTCGCCCTCCCCGACGAGCTCGCCGCGCCCGTCGAGGGTGCACTCGGCGAGGCCCTCGTCGTGCTCGCGGAACCGACCCGCGACGTCGTAGCGCTCGAGCCCGAACCCGATCGGATCGACCTGCTCGTGACAGTGCGCGCACGCGCCGCTCGCGTGCGCCGCATAGCGATCGGTCTTGCACGGGCTGCCGCGATCGGGCGGCGGCTCGTCGACGCTCGCGCCCGCCATGCGCAGGAGCTCGGGCGACGGCGGCGGGATGTGCGTGCAGAAGAGGCGCTCCTGCACCAGCACGCCGCGCTGGGTGGGGCTGGTGTCGCCCCACTTCGACGCCGCGGAGAGAAAGGTGCCGTGCGAGAGGATGCCCGCGCGCTCCGAGCCGTCCGGGTACCGCACCCACGCGGGTCCCTCGCCGTCAGGCGGATCGATCTCGTAGTGCTCGGCGAGCGCGCGATCGACGTACGTCTCGTCCGACGTGAACACGTCGAGCCAGGGGCGTCGCTCGTCGAGCACCACGCGCGCCAGCAGCGCCCCGGTCTCGCGCGAGAGCGACGACGCGAGCGCGGCGGGATGCGGCAGGCGCCGGTACCCGAGCCACATCGCGTGGAAGCGCGCGAGCTGCTCGGCGGCGCGAGGATCGCGCAGCATGTCCTCGGCGACCGCGCGCACGCCCTCGGGACGATCGAGCTCGCCGCGATCGACACGATCGAGCAGGTCGTCGTCCGGTGTCGTTCCCCAGAGCAGGAACGAGAGGCGCGACGCCAATTCGTTCGAGCTCAAACGAACGACGCCGGGCGAGACCTCCTCGCCGATCTCCACGCGATACACGAGCTCGGGGTCCTGCAGCAGCGCGCGCAGCACGATCGAGATCGCCTGCTCGACGTCCTCGGCGCCCGCCGCGCGCGGCAGCGCGACGAATCCATCGACCTCGTCGTCCGCGAGCGGACGGCGCAGCGCGCGGCGCCCGAACCGCGCGACGAAGGTGCGCATGCACGCGTCGTCGATCGCGGTGGGCTCGCAGCCGACGACGCGCGCGCGCAGGGCCGCGTCGCCGAGCACGCGCGCCGCGACGGTCTCCGCGATGCGCTCGATGCCGAGGACCAGCGGGCCCGACGCGATCTGCAGCGACGCGTCGTTGTCGAACGGGGTCTCGGGATCTTCGGGCAGCAGCTCGAGCTCGACGCGCACGTCGACGCCGGTGAGGTCGCGGACGACGTGTCCCAGCTCGTCGCGGGTGAGGCGCCGGAGCGCGACCGGTCCGAGCTCGCGCGGTGTCGTCAGCGGCTCGGTCGGCGTGCTCGGCGTCGTGCGTGGACCGCCGAGCGGACCGCTCGGACCGTTCTCGACGAACCCGGTGCACCCGATCGCCAGCGTGGCGACGAGCGCAGAGAGCGCGGCTCGCATGGGACCCTCCTCGTGCTCCCGAGCAGCGTGCGAGGCGCCACGGCGCGCGGCAGTTACGCACGCTGCGTCGAAACGTTGGCGCGGTTCGCGCTACGTCGGACGCGAGGAGGACATCATGCGTCGCGTGGTGATCGCGCTCGGGATCGTGCTCACGGGCTGTGCGGGCGCATGGGAGCCGCGGCGGTATCTCGCGGACTCGGCGGGCGACACCTGCAGCGCGTGGGACCTCGAGTGCTCACGCGCCGCGCACGGCACCTACGGATGTGGTCCGAGCGGATGCGGCACGCCGGTGCGACAGCCGACGCGCACGGCGAAGTGACGCCGCGGCACGACGCACCACGCGTGGATCGACGCTACGCTCTGCATCAGCGTCCGCACCGCGCTCGTGCAGCTTGGACTCTCGGCCCGCTCGCGCTGACAATGGACGCGATGCGTCGCATCGCGCAGGTCGTGCGAGGAGAGCTCGGCGGGAGCCGCTGGGAGCTCGCGGTGCGCGCGCCCTCGCCGCGCATCGCGCCGTACACGGGCTCGCTGATGGGCTACGACGAGCGCACCGCGTCGCCGCTGCGACGGCGCGAGCTGCCCGGGCCGCGTGTGGTGCTCATCTTCGAGCTCGGGGCGCCGATCCGCGTGATCTCGCGTCCCGGGGGCGGCGATCGGTTCGCCGGAGGCTTCGCCGCCGGCCTCCACGACGCGCACACGCTCTGCGATCACGACGGGCACCAGCGCGGGATCCAGGTGGATCTGACGCCGCTCGGCGCGCGAAAGCTCTTCGGACGTCCGATGTCCGAGCTCACCTCGCGCGCGGTGTCGCTCCGCGATCTGCTCCCGCGCGAGCACGCGAGCCTGTGCGAGCGACTGGCCGAGCTGAAGACCTGGGACGCGCGGCTCGACGCCGTCGAGGCGCTGCTGGCGGCGCGCATCGAGTCGTCGTCGATCGATCTGCGCACCACCGCGTGGGCGCTGCGGCGCATCGAGGAGCGTGGCGGCGCGGTCGACGTGCGCGCGCTCGCGCGCGAGCTCGGCTACAGCCACGAGCACGTGATCCGCACGTTCCGCGATCACGTCGGGATCCCGCCCAAGCTCTTCGCGCGCATCGTGCGCTTCGATCGACTGGTGAAGCGGATCAAGGCGGGCGGCGACGTGCGCTGGCCGGCGCTCGCGCAGGATCTCGGCTTCTACGACCAGTCCCACCTGGTGCGCGACGTGAAGCAGTTCACCGGGCTCACGCCGACCGAAGCGCGCGGAGAGATCGTCGACCTCGCGGCGCTCGTCTCGACGTGACAGGGTCCCGGCCCGAGAGAGACAGCTCCGTTGACGCTCAAGGTCCTCTTCACGATCGCGGTGATCGCGTTCCTGCTCGGCCCGCAGATCGTCGCGCTGGTGCGCAACGTGCGCGACGCGGTGCGCGCGCGGGTGCGCGTCGGGCAGCAGACGATCGTGTATCGCGAGGATCGCGTGCGGCTGCGCTACACGTCGCTCGCGTGGTGGTCGCTCGCGCTCGGATGGCAGACGGTCGACGTGGTGATCGGCAAGCGCGACGCGTTCCTCTTCGCGCGGCCGCTCTTCGGGATCGTGCCGCGGCCGGTGTATCGCCTGGTGCGTGACGCGGACCCGCGCGGGAAGGATGTGCCCGGCATCGTGCTCGCAGTGACGAGCGTCGGCGTCGAGAAGGGACGCGTCGCGATCCGAGCGCATGGCTGGCGCGGGATCGAGAAGATCGTCGTGCGCCTCTCGTCGCGCTCGCCGGACGCGCTCGCGCGGGCGCTCCGATGAGCGACGCGCTGCCGATCCACGCAGCGCGCGCCGCGTTCGAGAGGGCGATCGCGCGCGGTCCCGTCGTGCTCTCGGCGCCCACCGGATCCGGCAAGTCGACCGAGGTGCCGCGCTGGTGCGAGGGCCCGGTGCTCGTGATCGAGCCGCGGCGCGTCGCGTGCCGCAGCCTCGCCGCGCGCGTGGCGCAGCTCGAGGGCACGCGGCTCGGTGACTCCGTCGGCTACGTCGTGCGCGACGACCGCGCGGCGCACGACGCGACGCGCATCGTGTTCGCGACGCCGGGCATCGCGCTCCGTGATCGCGCGATGGTCGAGCGCGCGCGCACCCTCGTGATCGACGAGATGCACGAGCGCAGCCTCGAGGTGGATCTGCTCCTCGCGCTCGTGCTCCGCGGGGCGCGCGCCGATCGATCGCTCGTCGTGATGTCGGCGACGCTCGACGCGGAGCGCGTGGCCGCGCGCGTGGGCGGCGCGCACGTCGCGGCGGAGGGGCGCGCGTTCCCGGTCGACGTCCGATATCTGCCCGGGCCCTCGGTGCTGCCCGACGCGACCGAGCTCCCGGCGCGGGTTCGCCACGCGATCGACGTCGCGGCGCGCGATCCCGGAGACGTGCTGGTGTTCCTGCCCGGCAAGGCGGAGATCGACGCGTGCGCGCGCGCGCTCGCGGCGAATCGAGAGCTCTCGATCGTCCCGCTGCACGGCGGGCTCTCGCTCGACGAGCAGCGGCTCGCGTTCGAGCGCACGCCGAAGCGCAAGGTGATCCTCGCGACCAACGTCGCCGAGACGTCGCTGACGATCCCGGGCGTCGGCGTGGTGATCGACAGCGGGCTCGTGCGGCAGACGCGCTATCACGAAGGGCGCGGCTATCTCGCGCTCGTGCCGATCGCGGAGGACAGCGCCGCGCAGCGCGCAGGGCGCGCCGGTCGCACCGCGGCGGGCGTCTGCCATCGACTGTGGAGCCCGGCGGCGCGGCTCGCGCCGACGACGCTGCCCGAGATCCACCGCGAGTCGCTGGTGCCGCTGGTGATGGGCGCCGCCGCGTGGGGCACGCGGCCCGAAGATCTGCCGCTGCTCGACGCGCCCAAGCCGCACGCGCTCGATGCCGCGCGCCGCGATCTCGAGGCGTGGGGCGCGCTCGACGGCGAGTCGTCGCTGAGCGAGGCGGGGCGCGGGCTGCACGCGCTGCCGCTCGATCCGCCGCACGCACGGTTGCTGGTCGCGGCGCGCGATCACGGCTGTCTCGACGACGCGATCGATCTCGTCGCGGTGCTCTCGGTCGGGCGTCCGCTCTTCACGAGCGCGGCAGGCGAGCGCGCCGACGTCGACGATCCGCGCGCCGATGGATGTGACGCGATCGCGTTCGTCCGCGCGCTGCGCGCCGAGCGCGCCGACGACGTCGGTGCATCGCCCTTCGTCGTGCACGAAGCGCGGCAGGCACGCGCCCGGATCCGCCGTGCGCTCGCGCTCTCCGACGCGGCACCGAGCTCCGATCGCGCGATCGATCGCGACGCGCTGGTGCGCGCGGCCCTCGCCGCCGACGCACGATCGGCCCACGTGGCGCGCGCGCGCGGCCGCGATCTCTTCTTCGGCAACGGCGGCACCGAGCTCGAGCTCTCACGCGAGAGCGCGGTGCGGCACCTGAAGAGCGTCGAGGCGCTCGTGGTGCTCGGGACGCGCGCCCTCGGCGCGGGCCGCGACGCGCGCGTGCTGGTCACGTGCGGCATGGCGATCCCGCTCGCCGCGATCGCGCGCGCCGGGCTCGGCACCGAGCGCACCGGCGAGGTGCGCATCGAAGGCGCCCGCGTGATCGCGGTGATCGAGCGGATCTACGCGGGCAAGGTCATCGCGACGCGCGAGGACGTGCCGCAGGGCGCGCTCGCGCGCGACGCGATCGCGACGTTGCTCCTGCGCGGGAGCCTGTTCCGCGAGGCGGTGGCGACGTCGCGGGAGCGGCTCGCGCGGCTCGCGCTCGCGGCGCAGCTCGCGGCGCGTGGCCATCCCGCGGGCGTGCCCAGCGCGACGCCGGTGGGCTCGATCGACGCGTGGCTGCGCGCGCGCATCGACGCGCTCGGCGTCGAGAGCGGCGAGGATCTCGCGCTGCTCTCCGCGGAGGACTTCCTCGCGCCCGAGCTCGACTACGAGGCGCGCGTGATGCTCGATCGCGAGCTGCCCGCGACGGTGAGCGTCGGCGACGCGGTGTACCGCGCCGAGTACGATCTCGAGCGCGGGCAGGTGCTGCTGCAGATGGTGAAGGGCAGCCGCCGCGAGCCGCCGCCGCTCGCGTACCTGCCGCGCTTCGAAGGGCTCCGCGTGTGCGTCGCGGGGCCGCGGGGCGTCGCGGTGCTGCGCGAGAAGGGGCGCTGACTCAGCGCCGCGCGCGACCGGCGATCGTCACGCCCTCGATGTCGATCCCGAGCGACGCGAAGATGCGCTGCGCCTCGGCGGGCACCGGCATCGGCGCGGTGATCGACACCCGTGCTCGGCCGCTGTTGCCCGCGGGGAACCGACCGAGCGCCGAGCCGAGGCCCGCGCCCGCGACGCGCACGATTTGTCCAGCGATTTCGCGCAGATCGCGGACGCGCGCGCCGAGCACCAGCATGCGGACGTGCACCTTCGTGTGCAGTCGCGCGGAGGGCTGGGAGAGGACGTGGGCGAGCTCGAGCGCGGACCACGCGCGGGGCCAGTCGCGCTCGGCAGCGTGCGCGCGGCTGCGCGCGAGGAGCGCGTCGACGTGAGGAGAGAGCGCGCGGGTGCTCGGCATCGCGAGCATCGTGCGCGGTCAGCGCGGCGCTCGCTTGAACGATGCGGCGACGTCCGAGATCTCCGCGGCCTGCAGCAAGAACGAAGGCGGCAGGCCGAACATCCGGCGGAACGTGCGCGAGAGGTGCGCCGAGTCGCTGAAACCCGCCGCGATCGCCGCTTCGGTGAGGCTCGCGCCGCGGCGCACCTCGTCGACCGCGCGCTTGGCGCGCGCCCAGAGCACGAAGCGACGGAACGGGATGCCCATCTCCGCGCTGAACGTGTGCGTGAGGTGCGACGGCGACACGCCGGCGGCGCGCGCCGCGCCCTCGAGCCGAGGGCGACCGACGAGCTCGCGCGCCACGTAGTCGAGCGACGCGCGCACCACGTCGGAGAGCGCGTCCGCGACGGGCGCGCGATCGAGCAGCGGCGCGATCAGCGCGCGCGTCCAGTCGACGAGCTCGCTCGGCGTCGCGTCGCTGCGCGGCTCGTCGATCACGAGCTCCGACGCGACGTCACGCCCGAGCCACTGCCGCGCCACACGATCGAGCTGCGCGCCGTGCTGCGCCTCGCGATCGACGAGGAGGAGCGCGATGCGACGGCCGCTCGCCGAGAAGCGATGCGGCACCTCGGACGGCACGAGGGCCGCGCGCGCGACGTGCTCGCGCCCCGCGATCTCGACGACGACCTCACCATCGAACGACAGGACGAGCTGCACCGCGTGGTGCGCGTGCGTGTCCGCCTCGAAGCCGGGCCCGAGGATGAGCACCGAGCCGAGGTCGAGGATCAGCCGAGGTCGCATCGTCGTCGCGATCGTACTCGAACGCCGATTCGTTCAAGCCGCGCGCGCTCGCGATCGACATCGTCGGGTGATGCTGCTCGCCTACTCGATCTATCCGCTGCTCTGGGGTGGAAGCGTCGTGACGCTGGTCGTCGCGATGAGCGCCGGTGTCCCGTACCCGTGGATCGGCCCGCCGCTCCTGATCGGCGTCGCGCTCGCGGTCGCGGCGCTCGAGCGTCTGCAGCCGCACGCGCGCGAGTGGCTCCGCGATCGCGGCGATCGCCGCACCGACGTCGCGCACTTCGTCGCGAACGTCGCCGTCAGCCAGGGCTCGCTCGCGCTCCTCGCCGCGCTGGCCCCCGTGCGCGCGATGCTCCCGAGCGCGTGGCCCGGCGCGTGGCCGCTCGCGCTGCAGGTGGTGATCGCCACGCTCGTCGTCGATCTCGGGCTCTACGCGATCCATCGCGCGAGCCACGTCGTGCCGGCGCTGTGGCGGCTGCACGCGATCCACCACAGCGCCGAGCGGATCTACTGGGTCAACGGCCAGCGCCGGCACGTGGTGCACGAGCTGCTCGAGGGCGCGCCCGGGCTGCTCCTGCTCTTCGCGCTCGGCGCGCCGGTGTCGATCATCGCGGCCGCGATCGCGGTCGTCACGCTGCACCTCTTCTTCCAGCACGCGAACGTGGAGTACCGGCTCGGACCGCTGCGACACGTCTTCGCCGTCGCGGAGGTGCATCGCTGGCACCACCAGCGCCGCTACGAGGACGTTCAGGGCAACTACGCCGCCGTCTTCGCGCTCTGGGATCACCTCTTCGGCACCGCGCTCCCGAAGCAGGGCGATGCGCCGCTCGACGTGGGGCTCGAAGAGCACGTGCCGCGCGACTTCGTCGGACAGCTGCGCTGGCCCTTCCGTGTCGATTCTTTCCAAGACCCGTCCCGCGCCGCTCGGCATGAACACGTCGACCTTCCGAACAGGAGCGAGACGAGATGAACGACACCATGCCGGCGCACTTGCGCCTCTCGCAGATGATCCTCGCGCTCTGGGTGCCCCAGGCGATCCACGCCGCGGCCGAGCTCGGCATCGCGGACACGCTCTCCGCGGGACCGCAGCGCGCCCGGGAGCTCGCGGCGCGCATCGGCGCCGATCGCGACGCGACCGAGCGCCTGCTCCGCGCGCTCGCCGTGCTCGGCGTGCTCGAGCTGCAGGGCGATCGGTTTGCGCTCACCGAGATCGGGCGCTGCCTCGAGACCGACTCGCCCTCGTCGCGTCGCGCGTGGTCGCGCCTGATGGGCGGGCGCGAGGTGTGGGAGCGCTGGGGGCGCCTCGTCGACTGCGTGCGCACCGGGCGCATGGCGGCGCGCATCGACGACGAGGGCGTCTCGGCCTCCGAGCACTTCGACGAGATGGGGATGGATCCCGCGTCGGCCGCGGTCTTCCATCGCGCGATGGTCGAGATGACGCGCACGTCGGCGCCCGACATCGTGCGCGCGATCGACCTCGCGGGCGCACGCACGATCGTCGACGTCGGCGGGGGCTCGGGCGCGCTGCTCGCCGCGCTGCTCGAGGCGCACCCTGCGCTGCGCGGCAGCGTGCTCGACCTCGCGCACGCACGCGAAGGCGCGCTCGCGCTGTTCGCCGAGCGGGGGCTCGCGGATCGCGCGTCGTTCGTCGCCGGTGACTTCTTCAGCGAAGCACCGCCGCGCGCCGACGTGCTGGTGATCAAGAGCGTCATCCACGACTGGGACGACGAGCGAGCGCTGCGCATCCTCGCGCGCTGCCGCGAGGCGATGGACGCGCAGACCCGCCTCGTGCTGATCGAGCCGCCCTCGCCCGACGCGCCGAGCACGACCTCGCCGCTCGCGTGGATCACCGCGTTCAGCGACCTGAACATGCTGGTGAACACCGGTGGCCGAGAGCGCACGCACCGCGAGTACGTCGCGCTGCTCGAGCGCGCGGAGCTGCGCGTCGCACGCGTCGGCGACGCAGGGTTCTGGAAGACGTACGAAGCCGTTCGCGCGCGAGCCTGAGCGGTCGACGCGCGACCCCGCGCCACGCGCCGATCGCGGAGCGAGGCAGAGCGCCGCCGCGTCGTGCTCGCGAGCGCGCATCGCGGGGTGCCGCGTGTCGACGAACGCGTCTTGCAGGCTACGTCGCGGAGGAGACCCGAGATGCAGCCGAGCATGACCCGAGAGTCGCGCGCACCGCGCGCGCCCGAGCACGGGATCGCGGAGGAGCTCGGGGCCTTGCGCGCGCACGTCGGACCGAGCCCGCTCGCAGGCTACGAGCACGTGAGCGGGTTCGGTGTCTACGCGCTGCCGTTCGACTCCGGGCACGTGCTCGCGCTGCGCGTGTTCCCGGACAACGACTTCGCGCCGTACGTGACGGTGTGGCACCGGACGCCCGAAGGCGGCTGGCGCATCTACTACGACGCGCCGCGCGCAGACATCGCGTGCCCGCGGTACTACGGCGCGGCGGCCGAGCACGTCGCGCCCGCGGACATCGTGCTGCAGTGGACCAGCCCGATGGAGCTCCACGTGGCGATGCGCGCGCCGCGCCTCGACTGGACGATCGACGTCGGCGCACCGCTGCGCGCGCGCGTGCTCGGCGCGATCGCGTCGCGGGTCCCCGAGCGCGCGTGGCGCTCGGGCGCGGTGCAGCGCGTGCTCGCGCGCGTGGGAGACGCTGCGTTCGGGATCGGCGACGTGACGCTCTCGGGCCGCGTGCCCAACGGCCAGCGCGCGTTCCTGATGCCGAAGCGGATGTTCCCGATCGTCGAGTCCACCGCGCTGCTCGAGGGACGCAGCCTCGGTCGTCCGACGCGCCTCGACGAGAGCCCGCGCATCGGCGACATGCGGCTGCCCGCGAGCCCGGTGCTTGCGATCGGCGAGGCGTACTTCTCGATCGACGATCCCGACGAGCACCGCCGCACGGTCGCAGCGATGCGCTAGCTCGCGGACCAGAGCGCTACACGCGCGAGCGACGCGCGCGAGCGTGCCCGGCGCGGCCCGATCGCGCCCCGACGCGCGCTCGACGCGTGGTGGCGCGCACGATCGGCGCGCGCATCCGCCGCGCGCCCCGCGCCCACGACGCGACCCAGCGCGCCGCGTTCGCGAACCCGAGCTTCGCGTACGTGAGCGGGTGCGCGATCGCGGGGTCCTGCTCCGCCTCGACCACCCACCATCCGCGATAACGGCGGCGCGCGAGGCCCGCGATCGCCGGCTCGAGCGCGAGCGCGCCGTCGCCCGGCACCGTGAACACGCCGGCGCACACCGCGTCGAGGAAGGGCTCGTCGCGCTCGATCGCGCGCGCGAGCACCTCCTCGCGGACGTCCTTCAGATGCACGTGCGCGACGCGCTCGCCGTGGCGCGCGATGCACGTGCGGATCGCCGCGTCCCCATCGCGCACGCTCGCGGCGGCGTACGCGAAGTGCCCGGTGTCGAGCAGCAGACCGACGTGCTCCGAGGTCTCGCGCATCAGCCGATCGACCTCCTCGGGCGTCTGCACCACGGTGCCGACGTGCGGGTGGTACGCGACGCGGATCCCCTGCGCGCGCACCCGCTCGGCGAGGCGCTCGAGCTCGCGCACGAACATCTGCCAGGTGGCGCCGTCGAGCACCGGCCGCTGCGAGAGCGGTCGCGCTTCGCGATGCACGGCGCCGGTCGTCTCCGCGAGCACCAGCGTGTCGCAGCGCATCGCGCGCAGCAGCTCGAGGTGCGGCCCGAGCAGCGCGAGCTCGCGCTCCGCGCCGCGCTCGACGAGCTGCGCCGAGTACCACCCCGAGATCAGCGAGAGCCGGTGTCGCGCGAGGAGCGGGCGCAGCTCGCGCACCGTGCGTGGGAACCGATGTCCGAGCTCGATGCCCGCGTAGCCCACGGCGCGCGCTTCGGAGAGACAGCGCTCGAGCGGCACGTCGGCGCCGAGCTCGGGTTTGTCGTCGTTGATCCAGATGAGGGGATTGACGCCGATCCGCACAGCTGGACCTCACCTTCGAATGGGATCCTCCGCGAGCTCAACGACGACGCAGTGCGTCCTCGTAGGCGTGCCGCGCGGCGCGCACGGTGTCGCGCTCCGACACCTCGGGGATCGCGACGTCCCACCACGCACCGCCGATGCCCGAGCTCGCGTCGGGATCGGTCTCGATGACGACCACGTAGGTCCGCGATGCGACGCGCGCACGCGCGAGCGCGCCGCGCAGCGCGTCGAGGTCCGCGACCTTCTCGGCGCGCGCGCCGAGCGAGGATGCGTGCGCGACGAAGTCGACGACGCGCGCGTGCTCGCCGAGCAGGTTCGAGAACGGCGCGCCGCCGCAGGCGCGCTGCAGCCGGTGGATGCACCCGAAGCCACCGTTGTCGAGCACGACGATCACGAGCTTGCGATCGAGCGCGACCGACTCCGCGATCGCGGTGTTGAGCATCAGATAGCTGCCGTCGCCGACCATCACGACGACCTGCGCGTCGGGGCGCGCCAGCTTCACGCCGAGCCCGCCCGCGATCTCGTAGCCCATGCACGAGAACCCGTACTCGACGTGGTAGTCGCCGGGCGCGCGCGAGCGCCAGAGGCGGTGCAGCTCACCGGGAAGACCGCCCGCGGCGCACACCACGACGTCGCCGGCGCGCGCCTGCTCGTTCACCACCGCGATCACCTGCGCGTCGATCGGCAGCCCACCGCTGCGAGGCGATTGCGCGCGCTCGACCTCGGCGTGCCAGCGGTCGATCAGCGAGCGCGCGCGCTCGGTCCACGCGCTCGCAGCGCGCCACGATCCCAGCGCGCCATCGAGCTGCGCCAGGCCGAGCTTCGCGTCGCCGACCAGCGGCACCCCGCCGTGCTTGCGCGCGTCGAACGCGCTCGCGTTCAGGTGCACGAGGCGCGCGCGCGGGAACAGCGTGCGCGACGCGGTCGTGAAGTCGGAGAGGCGCGTGCCGATCGCGAGCACCACGTCGGCCTCGGCGGCGAGCGTGTTCGCCGCCGCGCTGCCGGTCACGCCGATCGCGCCGGCGCTCGAGGGATCGTTCCACGCGAGCGCGCCCTTGCCCGCCTGGGTCTCCGCGACCGGCACGCCGTGGTGCGACGCGAACGCCGCGAGCTCCGCGGTCGCCTCGCCGTAGTGCACGCCGCCGCCCGCGACGATCAACGGGCGCTCGCTCGACGCGAGGATCTCGATCGCGCGCGCGAGCTCGCTCGGATCGGGCGACGCGCGTCGCGGCGCGTGCACCCGCCGCTCGAAGAACGCGACCGGATAGTCGTGCGCCATCGTCTGCACGTCTTGCGGCAGGCAGAGCGTCGCGGGGCCACAGCGCGCGGGATCGGTGAGCACCTCGAGCGCGGCGGGCAGCGCGACGAGGAGCTGCTCGGGCCGCGTGATCCGATCGAAGTAGCGCGACACCGGGCGCAAGCAGTCGTTCACGGTGATGCTCGGGTCGCGCTCGTCCTCGAGCTGCTGCAGCACCGGATCCGGCGCGCGGCTCGCGAACACGTCGCCCGGCAGGAGCAGCAGCGGCAGCCGATCGACGTGCGCGGTCGCCGCCGCGGTCACGAGGTTCGTCGCGCCCGGGCCGATCGACGTCGTGCACGCCATCATCCGCCGCCGGCGCGACGCCTTCGCGAACGCGATCGCGGTGTGCGCCATCGACTGCTCGTTGTGCGAGCGGAACGTCGGCAGCGCGTCCTCGCTCGCCGCGAGCGCCTCGCCGATGCCCGCGACGTTGCCGTGCCCGAAGATCGCGAAGACGCCCGCGAACATCGGCATCTCCGTGCCCGCGATCACGACGCGCTGCGCCGCGAGCCAGCGCACCAGCGCCTGCGCCATCGTCAGCCGCACCGTCTGCATGCGCGCCTCCTTCGTCAGGTCGTGGGCAGCATCACGTCGCGCACGTACGCGACCAGCCGATCGAGCGCGCCGAGGAACTGGCGCAGCGTCTTGATGCTCGCGCCGAACGACTCGAATTCGCCGGGGTGCATCCCGTCGGGCTCGTACGCGCGCACGAAGTCGGGCAGCTGCCGCGCGAGCTCCTCGACGATCGCGGGATCGACTTGGTCGTCGATCCGCGATCGCACCTCGACGCCCGAGTCGTCGAACGCGTCCTGCCACTCGGGCGGGATCGTGATCACCAGCTCGCCGCCGATGAACTCCGACCAGTGGTGATGGCTGCGCATCGCGGCCACGAGCAGCGTCGCGCGGTGGCCCCGCTCGCGGAACAGACGGTACGCGCGGCGCACGATCGCCGTCGACGCGTGCCGCACGAGGTCCACGTCGAGCTCGATCTCGGGCGTCTTCCCCGCGCCGCGCTTCGTGACGAGATCGCGCAGGTGATCGTCGATGCGCCCCGCCATGATCGTGATCCACGGCGTGATCAGCTCGTGATCGACCCGCGGATCGAGCCGCGCGAGGCCGCGATCCACCGCGGATGCGGCGGCGAGCGCTTGCGCCACCGAGAACGAGACCGTCGCGTTGATCACCACGCCGCGCGCGGTCAGCTCCTCCATCGCGACGAGCCCCGCCGCGGTCGTCGGCAGCTTCACCGCGACGTTCGGCGCGATCTGCGCGAGCTGCATCGCCTGCCCGATCATGCGCGACGCATCGCGGTACACCCGCGGGCTCGCCTGCACGCAGAGCCGGCCGCGCGTCCCGCCGTGGCGCTCGAACGTGGGCCACAAGAGCATCGCGCCCTCGCTCGCCGCGAGCGCGACGAGCCGCCACGCGATCGACTCCTCGTCGTCGCTCGGATGATCGCGCACCAGCGCGCGCGTGATCTCGTCCCAGCGCGGCCGATCGGCCTCGATCGCCTGCATCACGATCACCGGGTTCGTGGTCGCGCCGGTCGCGCCGCGCGCGATGGCGCGCTCGAGCGCGCGTGGCTCGCACGAGTCCACCCAGAGCTCGGTCGGGGTCTCGCGCGTCATCTGGCGCAAGAGCGACGAGCGCATCGAGATCGCGTTCATTCGACGCCCTCCGGCCACCAGGTGCGCGCACCGGGCTCCATCACCCACGCGTGCTCGGCGTCGAACGTCGGACGGATGTACGGCGCGCCCGGCAAGTGCCGGATCACCCACGCGTAGTACATGCCGTAGCCCGGCGCCGCGACCTGCGCGTGCACGTGGCCCGCGGGGATCTTCACGGTGTCGTAGCCGCGCACCTTCACCACCGCGTCGCCGAGCTCGGCGTGCCCGTAGCCCTGCGGGTGCGTGAACCGATAGTGGTAGATCTCGGGCTGCGCGTGGTGGTGCGGCGGATAGCTCGACCACCGCCCCGGCAGCGTGATCACCTCGCCGAGCACGAGCTCCGCGGCCTCGTCGGCGTTGTCGCGATCGAAGACCGTGCGCACCACGCGATGACACGCGCCGCGCACCTGGCCCCAGCCGCGATGCTCCTCGCGCACGTCGTCGGGCGCGTAGAGCGACGCCGCGAAGCGGCGCGTGCTCGCGGTCTCGTAGCGCGTGAGCTCGACCGCGCGCTGCGCCTCGAAGGTCACCTCCGCGCCCGCCGCGACGTGCACGCAGCTCGGCGCTTCGTCCCAGAGCGATCGGCGCGACCACCGCGCGCGACGTGGACCGACGTGCACGTCGACCTCGCCGTCCATCAGCAGCCACGCGGTCTCGTGCGTGGTCACCGTGGAGAGCCGCTCGCCCGGCGCGAGCTTGACGACGGCGAGCCCGATGCCGGTGCCGTCCGCGTCGTCGACCTTCACGATCTCGGTCGTTCCGAGAGAGAGCCCGGCGCGGTGCTCGGTGAGGTGCAGAGCCACGCACCGACATCTCGCCCCGACACGCCTCGCCTCAAGTGCGCGCTGCGTTGCACGGCGAAGATCCGCGTGCGAGCGTCGCGCGCCTCATGCGACGTCTGCACACGATCACCTTCGCTTGTCTCCTCGCTGCCTGCGGAGGCGCCGCGACATCCACGCGCGCCGAGCCCGCAGGGACGGGGCCGACTTATCCCATCCGCTTCGACCGTCCGCTCGCGGCCGGCGCGTCGTGGGTCGAGCACGTCGAGCTGCGCAGCTCGCAGCGCGAGTCGACGCGCATCGGCGCGCAGAACGTCGCGGACGATCGCACTTCGCTCGCGATCGATCTCGACGCGCGCTTCACCGCGCACGAGGTCGACGCGCGCGGTCGTCCGACCCGTCTCGCCGTCACGGTGCAGCGCTTCGTGGTCGACGCCGGCCAGGGCCCCGTCACGCCGGCGATCCCCGGCGAGCTGATCGTCACGCGCAGCGGCGACGGCGCGATCACGTCGGCCGCAGGCGCGCTCGATCCGCAGACGATCGAGTGGCTGGGCGAGGTGCTCACGATCTCCGAGCCGCACGGCACCGGCGACGATCCGGTGTTCGGCACGAGCGAGCCGCAGCACGTCGGCGCGACGTGGGGCATCGACACCGCGCTCGCCGCGAGCGGCCTCGCCGCGATCGGCGTCGTCGTGCGCCACGATCACCTCGGCGGGCAGACGCGCCTCGTCGAGCGCGCGCAGGTGCGCGGCGTCGATTGCCTGGTGCTGCGCGCCGAGCTCTCGGCGCGGCAGCTCGAGATGCCGGGCCTGCCGCCGGGCGCGCGCGTCGAGCGTGCCGACATGCGCGCTGCGGTGGAGACGGCGCTCCCGCTCGACCTCGAGCGCCCCTCGCAGCGCCAGCGCACCGAGCTCCGCATGCGCATCGAGCTCTCCGTGCCCACCGAGGCGGGCACGGCGACGGTGCGGCTCGACGGCGAGCAGCTGGAGACGCGCGAGCGCATCGACGGATGAGCGTCGACCGGCACGCGCTCTACGAGCGCGCGGTGCAGAGCCCGGAGCGCGACGTCGACGTGCTCTCGGCGCTCTTCCGCGCGCGAGCGGGGCGCGACGCGCTCACGCTGCGCGAGGACTTCGCGGGCACGGCGCGGCTCGCGATCGCGTGGGTCGGATCGGACGACGAGCGCGAGGCGGTCGCGATCGATCTCGATCGCGGCGCGCTGGCGCGGGCGCGGCGCATCGCGCGCGAGGTGCTCGACGAGGACGAGCGCGAGCGCCTCGCGCTGGTGCGCGGGGACGTGCGCGCGCCCAGCGATCGCACGTTCGATCTGGTGATCGCGCCGAACTTCTCGTGGGCGATCTTCCACGCCGCCGACGACCTCGCGCGCTACTTCGACGCCGCGCGCGGCGCGCTCGAGGACGACGGGATGCTCGCGCTCGAGCTCTTCGGCGGCGCCGATCTGCGCCGGCCGCTCACGCATCGTCATCGCCACGAGGGCTTCACGTACGTCTGGGAGCACCGCGGGTACGACGCCGCGCGCGAGGTGCTGGACGCGCGCATCCACTTCGAGCTCGACGACGGAACGGTGATGGAAGATGCCTTCTCCTATTCGTTTCGTTTGTGGCCCCTCGCGACGCTCCGCGCGCTCCTCGCGGCGGCGGGCTTCGAGCGCGTCGCGCTGGTGATCGAGGACGCGAAGGGCGCGCTGCGCACGAGCGCGCGCGAGCCCGCGCGCGCGTCGTGGAACGGATATCTCGTCGCGCGCCCGCGGCGATAGCGCACAATCCGCGCGCATGCGCCGTCTGCTCCTCTCGCTCCCGATCCTCCTCTCGCTCGGCTGCGAGCCCGAGCCAGCACCGCCGATGCCCGGCGACGTCACGCTCACGCGCGCGTGGCAGAGCGAGACGTTCGCCGGATGCGTGCTCGCCTCGCCGCTCGAGCACGACGGGCACGTGATCGTGAGCACCGGCGATGGGCGCGTCGTCGCGCTCGATCCCGACGACGGAACGATCGTGTGGGAGCTCGTCCTGCCCGAGCCCGAGGGGACGCTCGCGCACGTGATCGCGACGCCGGTGATCGTCGGCGATCGGCTCGTGCTCACCTGGCAGGTCGTCGACGCCACGGCGCGCGATCCCGCGGCCGGTCCGCGCAGCGCGCACCACGTCGCCGTCGTCGACCTCGTCCGCGGCGAGCTCGATCCCGCGTTCCCGATCGTGACGCTCGCGGCGTCGCGGCCGTCCGCCGACGGCTCGGGCGAGGTCGTCTTCCGCGCGAGCAACGCGCTCTCGCGCTCGCGCCTCGTGCACGCGACGACGGCCGATCACGAGCTCGGCCTCGTCTACGTCTCGTTCGGCAACGCGCGCGACATCCAGCCCTGGCACGGGTGGATCTTCGAGCTCGATCTCGACGCGTGGCGCGCGCGCGGCGCGGAGAGCGCGATCGCGTCCGTGCTGCTGACGAGCCCGAGCAACGAGTGCGGCATCGACGGCGAGAGCGGATCCGACGACATGATCTGCGGCGCCGGCGTGTGGTCGCCCGCAGGCCCGCTGCTGGTGCCCGACGACGAGCACGGCTTCGCGCTGATCGTGCCGACCGGCAACGGCGCGCTCGATCTCGCGACGCGCTCGTACGCGCACACCCTCATGCGGGTGCGCGGCCCCGGGCTCTCGTTCGATCCGCGCTGCGACGCGAGCGCGTGCGCGGAGTTCGACGTGCTCGATCCCGCGCCCGCGTGCATCGCGTCGTGCGAGGACCTCTTCGTCCCGCGCCTCTCGCCCGAGGATCCGCCGTTCGACGCGCCGGGGTGCGAGGAGCTGACGTTCTTCGAGTGCTACGCCGCGCTCGACTGGGACCTCGGCGCGAACACACCGGCGCGCGTGGAGCTCGCGTCGGGGCGCGTCGTGTACGTGCTGCCCGCGAAGGACGGCGGCGTGTACCTGCTCGACGACGAGCACCTCGGAACGCTCCACGATCGCGTGCAGGTCGTCGCAGCGTGCGGCGCGGGAGGCGTGCCCTGCGAGGCGAATTGGGCGGGCACGATGGTCACGCAGCCGCTGATCGCCGACGTCGACGGGACGCCGCTCGCGATCATCGCGACGTTCATGCCCGACGCGGTGCATCCCGCGGGGCTCGTCGCGCTGCGCGTGATCGAGGACGAAGGCGGCGCGCACCTCGAGCCCGCGTGGACGTGGCCGAGCTTCGACGGCCAGGAGGCACGCGAGCGCTTCCGACGACATCCCTCGGGGCTGCGCCTCGTGACGATCGAAGGCGAAGATCACGTCGCGATCGTCGAGCAGGGAAGGCTCGGCAGCGAGCCCGGCGTGCTGCACCTCGTCCGAGCGCGCGACGGCGCGCACGCCGAGCGCGTCGCGCTCGACGGACCGGGACAGCGCTACGCGGTGCCGCTCGCGCTCGGGACGCGACTGATCGTGCCGAGCTGCGATCAGGGCAACGCGGGCCCCGGCCACGTCGAGGCGTGGGACGCCGTCGTCGTGCGATGAGCCGACGAGCGGCGGACCGCCGCGAAACACCGAGTCAGTTGTCGTCCGCGCCCTCGTCGATCCACGCAGCGACGAGCGCTTGCTCCTCCTCCGAGAGCGGCGGGCCGACGAGCGGCATGCGCGAGCCGCAGTCCGGCGGGGACTCCGAGATCTTGATGTAGAGCAGGCTCTCCTCGGAGTTACCGGGCACCACGCGGGTGAGCCCGCTGTCGCCGCATGCCGGTCCCATCGCCTCGACGTCGACGAGGTTCGCGTAGGCGAGATCGCGGGTGCTCATGTCGAGCGACGTCGTCGCGGCGCCCTGGTGGCACGCCGCGGTGGTCGCGCAGCGATCGTCGA
Source organism: Sandaracinus amylolyticus (assembly GCF_000737325.1). Lineage (NCBI taxonomy): Bacteria > Pseudomonadati > Myxococcota > Polyangiales > Sandaracinaceae > Sandaracinus > Sandaracinus amylolyticus. The sequence continues at coordinate 234,326 of NZ_CP011125.1, read as the reverse complement.
TCACGGCCTCGTAGATCGCGGTGAACGACGCAGCCTCGCCCGCGTCGTCGTCGTCGCCCGCGTCGTCGTCGTCGCCCGCGTCGTCGTCGTCTCCCGCGTCGCCACCGCCGCCGTCCATCCCGCCGCCGGCATCGGCGCCACCGCCCGCGTCCATCGTCCCGCCGCCGGAGTCGGCGCGCATTCCCGAATCGCGATCACCATCGTCGCCGTCGTCGTCACCGCAGCCCACCAGGAGCGCGCCGAGCAGCGCCAGCGCGAGCGTGACCGTCCTCGTCATCTCCATCGAAGTCCCCCCCTCGTCTCGCTCACCGAGACGACCGGGCGGACTCCTAGACACCCGGAGCATCACGCGAAGCGCCGCGCGGTGAGCCGCGATCGCGGCCCTCCTCCCGTGCGAGCGTCCGGAACCGGCTCTCGATCACCGCATCCGCGCGCTCGATCTGCGCGCGCGCCGCGAGCCTGCGATAGCCGATCGCGCCTGCGATCACGCCCGCTCCGAGGACGAGCCAGCCGATCCACAGCAGCGATCCGCGCCGCTCCTCGGCGCGCACCAGCTCACCGCGCACGTCGTCCCACGAGAGCGCGCGGACGTACGTCGGCACGCCGCGCCCGCGCGAGCCGCACCACGCGTCGAGGTGCGCCCGCGTCGGGTCGTCGATGCCGGTCGAGCTGTGGTGCCCGACGTGGCGCTCGATCGGTCCGTCGAGCGCCGGCGCGAACGAGACACGATCTCCGTCGCGCGCCGCGATCACGATGCGCTGCGCCGAGGTGACGAGCGGCGGGCGCAGCACCAGCACGTCGTCGCGAGCGTCGATCGATTGCCGCGTGATCAGCACGACCTCGCGCGCGCCGGGCGTGGCCTCGATGCGATCGCGCTCGGGCGAGAGCGCGCCGCCCTCGATCGACACCACGCTCACGTCGGGCGGCAGCGGGCCCACCAGCGACGCACTGCCCACCATCGTGGTGCGCCAGGTGATCGCGTCGCCGTCCACGTCGCCGCGGTGGCAGATCTGCGCGCTGGCGGGGCTCGCGCAGAAGATGGCACTCAGTGCCAGAATTCCGAGCGGCGCCTCACGGCTGGACGAGCGCATCGTCGATGCCTCCGCGGAAGGGCGTGCTCTCGGGGAGGATCGGCGCGAAGAGCGCGACGACCTGCCAGAGCGTCGCGACGAACGCGAGCATCAGCACGACACCGGGCACGACGGGGCGCCAGTCCGAGCCCTCTTCGCGCTCGCCCTCGCGCAGCCGCGCGCGCACGACGCGCACGAACGTCGCGCACCCGACGAGCAGCCCGAGCAGCACCGTGCCCATCGCGAAGAGCGGTCCCGCGGCGGTGCTCGACAGGTAGTAGAGCGCGACGAGCGGCGCGAGCACGAGCAGCACCGCGCACCCGAGGAACACGCTGAGCGCGTAGCCGTGGAGCAGCTCGCGCGCCTTCTGGCGCACGCCGACGATCTTCCACGCGAGCATCCCGACCGGCACCGCGCCGATCGCGGCGAGCACCAGCATCAGCGGCAGCTTGTACGCGTTGTGCGCGGCGAGCGCGGGCACGCTGCTGCCCGCGGCGACGCCCCAGATCGCCGCCATCGCGAGCGACGTCGCGATCGCGAGGATGCCGAGCTGCGCGCGACGCGCGGGGGTCTGGTCCTCCTCCGCGAGCACGCCGCCGGTCGAGAGATGGAAGAGGTGGATCAGCGGCTTCATCGATCGAGGCTCCTTCCTTCGGTGGTGCGCACGCGGACGTCGGCGACGATCGCGCGATGATCGGAGAGACCGGGCGGCATCACGTGGTGCAGCGCGATCTCGAGCTCGGGCGACGCGAGCACCCAGTCGAGGCGCAGTCGCAGCCCGAGATCGGTGTAGGTCGGCGTCTCGTGATCGCGCGTGTGCAGCCCGAGGTGATCGGCGAGCTCGCGCGCGCTGCCGTCGAAGTCGTCGTTGAGGTCGCCGAGCACGACGAGCGGGCGCGCGCCGCGGCGGGCACGCTCCTCACGGATCGCGTCCACGAACGCAGCGATCTGTCGGGAGCGCACGTGTCGCGAGAGCGCGTGGAGGTGGATCGACGCGACGTCGATCTCGTGGCCGCGCGAGGTGCGGGCGCGCGCGAGCACGAAGCCCTTCGCGTCGGCGCGCCGCGCGGTGAAGCGCTCTTCGCGCAGCACGGCGAGCGGAGCCCGCCCGGCGAGCGTCGCGCCGTGCGACGACGGCGTGATCACGACGGGGAGCCCGGCGCGCCGCGCGATCTCGCGGGTGCGCTCGAAGCGCCGATCGCCGTCGGCCTCCTGCAGCGCGAGCACGTCGACGTGGGCGGCGCGCGCCGCGTGCGCGATCCGCGCGAGGCGCCGCAGCACGAACGTTCGCGGGAAGAGCGCGGAGGGCAGTGAGATGCGGGTGCCGTGCACGATGTTGAGCGTCATCGCGCGCAGCACGTCGGGCGCCGGTGGAGCGAGCTCGGTGGACGTCGTCATCGCCGCACAAGCTGGCGGAGCGATGCGGACACGCGACGGAGCGCGATGTGAAACGGGTGTGAATCAGCGCGCGGGCAGGCGCAGCGCGAAGGTGGTGCCTTCGCCCGATCGCGAGCGCACGTCGACGGTGCCGCCGTGGGCCTCGACCGTCGCGCGCACGATCGCGAGCCCGAGCCCGGTGCCGCGTCCGTCCTGGCGCGCGGTGTAGAACCGATCGAACACGCGCGGCAGGTCGTCGGCGGCGATGCCCGGGCCGTCGTCGTGGACCTCGAGGACGAGCGTCGCGTCCTCGCGCACGACTCGCACCCGCACCTCGGCGCGCGCGAACGCGATCGCGTTGTCGATGACGTTGCGCAGCGCGGACTCGAGGCGCGCCGGGACTCCGTCGACCTCGTGGACGCCCTCGGCGTCGATCACGAGGCGTCGATCGTCGGGCACCGTCGTGGTGCTCGCGACGCCGTGCGCGAGCGCGACGAGATCGACACGCTCGCGCGCGTCGCGCGGCAGGCCGGCCTCGGCGCGCGCGAGCTCGAGGAACTGTCCGATCAGCCGATCGAGGCGCGCCGCGCTCGCGGTGATCGAGCGCGACAGACGCGCGCGCCGCTCGGGATCGGCGCTCGACGCGGCCTCGAGCGACTCCGCCGCCGCGGCGATCGCGGCGACCGGGTTCTTCATCTCGTGGGCGAGATCGGCGAGGAACGCCTCGTTCTGCGCGTCGGCGCGGGCGAGCGTGTCGCGCAGCCGATTGAACGCGGCCGCGACCTCCGCGAGCTCGCGCGGGCGCTCCTCGTCGAGGCGCCCGTCGCGCGACGCCGCGAGCGACTCCACGTCGCGTGCGAGGTCGCGCACCGTGCCGGTCACCCGCCGCAACAGCCACGCGACCAGCGCGAACGCGAGCACTGCGCCGAACGCGAGCATGCCCGCGAGCTCGCGGCGCTGCGCGTAGCGCGACACCCGCGCGCTGCGCGAGCTGCCGATCACGTGCACCACCGCGCGCGCGCCGTCCGACGTGCGCGTCGCGCGCAGCGCGCCGCTGCAGATGCGCAGGTTCGCGTCGGCGCGCAGCGTGCACACCATTCCGTCGCCCGCCTCGCGCGCGCTGCGCGTCTCGGCACGCTCGGGCAGCGGAGCCCACGTGCGCTCGAGCGTGCGCAGCGCGTCGCTGCGCTCCGGCCCGTAGAAGACGTCTCCCACCAGATCGTCGAAGCTCGTCGACACGAGATGGTCCGCGACGTCGTGCACCGCGTCGCCCTCGACCACGCGCACCCGCAGGTGATGGCGACGGCACGACGACTCCGCGGCCTCGGCGAGCGACGCTCCGTCGCGCCAGGCATGCGCGACCACGCGCGCGCACGCCTCGACGCGCTGCTCGGTGCTCCGCGCGAGCGCGCCCTCGATCGACGCGCTCGCGACCACGAACCCCAGCGGCGCGAGGAAAAGCAGCACGCCCGCGGTGAGCACGCGCTCGCTCAGCGAGCGGCGCCCGCGCGCGCCGGTCACGCGCGCCATCGGTAGCCGGCGCCGGTCACGGTCTCGATGCGATCGAACGCGGGCTCGATGGCCTCCAGCTTGCGGCGCATCCGCCGCACGTAGGTGTCGATCAGCCGATCGTCGACCACGGAGTCGTCGCCGCGCACGTGCTCGAGCAGCCGCGCGCGCGACAGCACGATCCCGGGCCGCTCGACCATCGCCTCGATCAGGCGCAGCTCGCTGAGCGTCGTGGTGACGAGCGTCCCGCGATAGCGCAGCTCGAGGCGCTCGCGATCGAGCGAGACGTGCCCCGCCACGAGCACCGCGCCCGGCTCGCTCTCCGCGCGACGCTGCTCGCGCCGCAGGAGCGCGGCGATGCGCGCGAGCAGGACGCGCACGCGCATCGGCTTCGTCATGTAGTCGTCGGCGCCGAGCTCGAGCCCGAGCGCCTCGTCGATCTCGGAGTCGCGCGACGTGAGCAGCAGGATCGGCGTGGTGACCCCGCGATCGCGCCACCGCTTCACCAGCGTGAACCCGTCGATCCCCGGCAGGTTCACGTCGCACACCACGAGCTCGGCGTTCCCCTCGGCGAGCCGGCGATCGGCCTCGCGCCCGTCGCGCGCGGTGTCGATCGCGTGGCCCGCGTCGGAGAGCGCCATCGCGAGCACGTCGAGCAGCTCGCGATCGTCGTCGACGAGGAGGATGCGCGCCATCGGCGCGAGACGTTATCGCGGGGCGCGACGGAGCTCCATCCGCCGCATCTCGCACTCGACGATCAGGCCCTCGTCGTCCTCGGCGATCGCGCGGAGGCGCGCCGCGATGTCCGCGACCTCGCGCGCCTCGCACGCGCCACGCGCGATCTCCGCCTCGCCCCACGTCGCGAGGTTGAGCGCGTGCAGCATCGCCATGCGCGACGCGGGCAGCGCGATCGTCGCGGTCTCGGAGCGCACCGTCGTCCACCGCGTCGCGCCCGCGGCCGCGTCGAGCAGTCGCCCGACCTGCAGCGACTGGCGATGGTGCGCCTGCATCGCCGCGACGATCTCGTAGTAGCGGCGCAGCATCGGATCGGTCGCGCGCAGCTCCTCGACCTCTTCGACGAGCAGCGCGCCGCCGTCGCGCGCGGCGTCGTACCAGACGTCGAGCGCGGCGCGCGGATCGCCGAGGTGCGTGAGGAGGAAGCGGCAGTAGAGGAGGTCGGCATCGCGCTCCGGCAGCGCCGTCGTCACGTCGTGCACCTCGAAGCGCGCGGGCTCGGGCATCGCCTCGCGCGCGGCGCGCACGTAGCGCGGCGACGCGTCGAGCCCCAGCAGCGACGCGGGCGCCAGCACGTCGCCGAGCATCCGCGTGGTGTGCCCGGGGCCGCACCCGAGATCGATCACGCGCGCGTCGCGCAGATCGCCGGCGCGCGCCGTGATCCACGCGCGCGAGCTCGGCTCGTACACCGCGGCGAGCAGGCGCAGTCGGTGCGCGGCGACGTCGGTGTCGCCGAAGGTGTAGCGGTCTCTCGTTGCGTTCTGGCTCATGTCGTCGGCCCTCGAGCCGGGCTGCGACACGTGTCGATCACGCGAGGCCGCCCGCCGAGGGCGCCTCCTTGTCACGTGGGGTGTCTGCGTGATCGGGCGCCCGCTCAGCTCGAGCGCCACCACGCGCGCGTCGCGCACGTGTCGGTCTCGATCGCCGAGCGGTCGCTCTGCATGACGTCGCGAGCCTGTGAGCGTCTCGCGGGTCCGTCAACTCGCGCGCGTCACCCCGAGCGCGCCCACTGCGCGGCGTCGTGGTCCTCGAGCCTCCGCTCGGCCTCGCGGTAGAGCCGCACGTACGACGCGGCGTCGTCGGGCGCGCCGATCGCGCGCGCATGCGGCAGCATCCACGTGATCGCGTCGCTCATGCGCGCGAACTGCGCCATCGACGCGCGCGGCCGCGCGAGCGCCCACACCGTCCGGACGAGCGCGCGCGTGGCGACCGCGAGCATTCCGTCGAACTCGACGACGACGGCGTTCGCGACGAGCACGCGATCGACCGCGCGCAGCGTCTCCGCGAGCTCGCGCGCGTTCGCGTCGAACCCGGGCTCGATCGGATGTCCGCGCGAGAGCCGGAGCACGCTCAGCAACACGCAGCCGCGAGGATGCGCGCTCGCGGCGCGCTCGATCGCACGGCCCGCTTCGACGAGGCGCGCGCGGCGCAGCGGCGAGCGGCGGATCGAGACCAGCGCACTGCCGAGCTGGACCAGAGATCCCTCGGACCGATCGACCAGCACGACGGGCTGCGCGAGATCCGGCGAGGAGCTGCGTTCGTTCGAGGGCACGGGTCTGCGCCGATGTTCGGCGGAGCCGTGCGTTCCGTCCACCCCCGGCTCGCCCGGGCGGACAATTCCACGTCCTTCTTCGGTAGACTCGCCTCGCCGAGCGCAGAGGAGTCGATGCGAGCACGGAGGCCGTTCGTTCCATCGGGGTGGTCGTGGATGTGCGCGTGGACGCTCTTCGTCGTCCTCGCGATCACCGGGCCAGGATGTGGTGGTGAGGGCCCGCGCGGCGGGAGCGACGACGCGTCGGTCCCGCTGGTCGCGACGGGCGTCGAGACGGTCGCGCCGGAGCGCGTGATCGCGGGGCAGATGCTCGCGATCACGTGCGTGCTGGTCGACGCGGCGGGCGAGACGTTCTCGCTGCCCGAAGGCACCACGGCCGGCCTGCGGTTCGTGCCCGAGGGCTCCGTCGCGCGGCAGGACGACGGCTCGTGGATCGCGACGCGCGCCGGCGCGCTCGAGGTCGCGTGCAGCGTGCCCTCGCTCGGCGTGATCGACGACGTGCCCGCGATCGTCGAGGTCGTGCCGGGCGCGCCCGCGAGCACCGTCGCGCGCGTCACGCCCGACTCGATCACCGCGGGCGAGTCCTTCGAGACGCGCTGCGACGTCTTCGATGCGTACGGGAACCTCGTGGTCGACGCGACGCCCACGCTGCGCGCCGATCCCGCGAGCGAGGCGAACACGTTCGAGGGCACGACCGGCACCTTCCAGCGCGCCGGCCGCTTCGACGTGCACTGCGATCTCGACGGCGCGACGAGCCGCGGCGCGGAGCTCGAGGTCGTGCCCGCGCTGCCCGCGTCGCTGCTGATCTCGCGGGTGCCCGAGCAGCCCGTGTACGCGATCGGCCAGGTGATCGCGATCGAGCGGCTCGTCGCCGATCGCTTCGGCAACACGATCACCGACGCGCGCGTGCCGACGGTCAGCGCGCCCGAGGGACAGACGCTCGGCGACGCGCGCTTCCGCTACCTCGCCGACGGCCGCTACACCGTGACCGCGACCGTCGAGCCGCCGACCCAGGACGACGCGCCGCTCACCGCGACGACGGAGATCGTCGTCGACGGCAACGGCCCCGCGATCGGCTGCGACGCGCCGCTCGACGGCGCGATCCTCGACATCGCGCCGGGCTCGCCGATCACGTTCCGCGGATCGGTCAGCGATCTCACCGGCGTGACCGAGCTGCGCGTCGGCGGCACCGTCGTGCCGGTCGAGGCCGACGGCACGTTCACGACCGAGATCACGACGCGCTACGGCATCAACTTCGTCGACGTCGCCGCGGTCGACGGCAACGCGCGCGAGGCGAGCCGCACCTGCGCGTTCCTCGTCGCGAACGCGTGGGCGCCCGACACCGACACGCTGTCGGACACGATCGCGCTGCGCCTGGCGCAGGAGGCGTTCGACGACGGCTCGCGCAGCGACGGGCTCGACTCGCTCGCCGACATCCTGCACACGGTGCTCAACAGCCAGGGCCTGCGCGACACGCTGCACAGCTCGCTGCTCGCCGCGAACCCGCTCAAGCCGCGCTCGTGCGATCAGCGCATCCTCCGCGTGTGCGTGCTGACCACCGAGGTCACGTACCTCGACAGCGAGATCAACGGGCCGAACACCGCGTCGCTCACGCTCGTCGACGGAGGGCTGCGCGCGAACGTGCACATCGAGAACCTTCGCGCGCGGGTGCGCATCCAGGGCACGCTCGACTCGACGGGGTGGGTCACCTTCCGCTCCGCCGACGTGTCGCTGATCTTCGACACGACGCTCGCGAGCGGGCGCCCGCGCGTCACGGTCCGACCGGGCTCGGTGAATGTCACGATGGGCTCGATCTCGACCGACTTCAGCGGGCTCTCGGGCGCGATCATCGACATCGTCGCGGGCCTGTTCAACGGCACGGTGCGCAACCTGATCTCGGGCGTGCTGCGCGACTGGGTCACCAACAACTTCGACGGGATCCTCGATGGAGTGCTCGGCGGCCTCGACATCTCGTCGCTCGGCACGTCGTTCTCGGTGCCGCGCCTCGACGGCTCCGGCGCGATCCCGCTCTCGTTCGGCGTCGGCTTCTCGAGCCTCGGCAGCGCGCCCGCGCGCATGCTCTTCGGGATCGGAACGCGCTTCAGCGCGCCTGCCGCGCACGCGCGCCCGACGCTCGGCGCGCCGGTGCAGCAGGGCGCGCGCATCCTCGACGCGTCGGGCTCGAGCGCGGCGTCGGTCGCGGTGCACGAGGCCGTGCTCACGCAGGCGCTGCACGCGCTGTGGCGCGGCGGGTTCTTCGACGCGACGCTCGGCGCGGGGACGCTCGGCGGTCTGCCCGAGGGCGTGAGCGCGACGATGTCGACCGCGCTGCCGCCGGTGCTGGTGCTGCGCAGTGACGGTCGCGCGGAGCTGCAGCTCGGCGCGATCACGATGGAGCTGACCTATCCCGAGCTCTTCTCGGAGCCGGTGACGATCACGCTCGGCGCGCGCGCGTCGATGGCCGTCGCGCTCGCGGGCGAGGACCTCGCGTTCTCCGACTTCCGCATCGACGAGCTCTTCTTCAGCACCGAGCTGACGAGCCTCGACGCAGGCACGCGCGACACGATCGAGCGCTTCCTCGGTCGCCTGCTCCAGCGCGTCGTGAGCTCCGCGCTCACCGACGCGCTGCCCGCGATCCCGATCCCGACCTTCACGCTGCCGGCGTCGCTCGGCGTCTACGGTCTCCCCGCGGGCGCGCAGCTCGGCATCACCTCGCCCACCCTCGCAACCCAGCCCCCGCACTTCGTGCTCCGCGGCGGCTTCGCGGTCCGGTGATATCGATGACGTCGATTGATACGAGATCGAAATCGATCGCGATCGCGCTCCTCGCGCTCGCGCTCGGCGGGTGCGGCGACGGGCCTCCGGCGCGCGTGCCCGCGACCATCACGGTGCGCGCCGAGCCCGCGCGCCTCTGGTTCCACAGCGACCAGGAGGTCGTCGTCGCCGCGACGGTGACCGACGCGACGGGCGAGGAGCTCGAAGCGCCGACGCTGGTGTGGACCGCCGAGCCTGCGAGCTCGGTCACCGCGGGCGCGCCCGATGCGGACCCGCGCCGCGCGCGCTTCACGCTGACCACGCCCGGCGCGACCACGGTCACCGGCTGCGTCGCGCCCGCGCGCGAGGGCGACGAGCCGACGCTCTGTTCGTCGATCGTGCTGCGCGTCGACGACGGCATGCCCTCCCTCGAGCTCGAGACGCCGGCGCCGGGCGCGGAGCTCGACGATCCGAGCGGCATCGTGGTGCGCGGTTCGGTCGCCGACCGCGGCGTCGTGCGCGTGTACGTGAACGGCGTGGGCGTGACCCCCGACGACGTGGGCGCGTTCGAGACGACGGTGCCCGCGACGTTCGGCGTGACGCACCTCGCGGTCGACGCATCGGATGGGCTGACCGAGGTCTCGCACGTCGAGATGGACGTGCTCTGGGCGCCCGCGTTCCTGCCCGCGACGAGCGAGGACGGGCTCCCCGCGCTCACGCTCACCGACGGCCTCGCGCTGCGTCTCGGGAGCGCGTTCTTCGACGACGGGCTCGCGCTCGACGCGACCACCTCGCCGATCCTCACCCGCGATCTCGCGGACCTGCTCGAGCTCGTCGTCACGCGGCTCGACGTGTCCTCGCTCGTGCCCGATCCGGTGATCGACTCGCCGCCCACCTTCACGCTGCGCGTCACCGACGTCACGCTCGGCGATCCGCGCGCCGAGCTCGCGATCACCGACGAGGGCGTCGATCTCTTCCTGCGCATCGGCGCGATCGAGGCGAGCACCAGCGGCGCGCTCACGTTCGAGGGCGAGTCGCTCCCGCTCGACGGCGTGCTGCGCGCGAGCGCCGTCGCGCACGCGCGGCTCACGGTGCGCAAGGAGAGCGAGGACGCGGAGATCGTCGTCGAGATGGGCGAGCTCGAGGTCGCGATCGAGAGCGCGACCGGCGACTTCACGAGCGACGAGACCGACGCGGTGTTCCTGCTCGCCGAGGGCGTCCTCCGGCGCACGCTCGAGGACACGCTGGGCGACGCGGTGCACGAGACCGTCGCGTCGAGCGTCCCCGCGGTGCTGCGCGACGCGCTCTCCGCGATCGACGGCGCGCTCGCGGGGCAGAGCTTCTCGCTCGACAGCGCGCCCTTCCCGCCGATCACGATCTCGATCGACGGCGGCATGCGCGCGCTCGACACGACCTTCGAGCGCGAGATGCTCGCGACGCTGCGCACGTCGATCGGCACGAACGTCGCGAGCGTCCACCCCGAGACCCGCGGCGTCGCGCAGCTCGACGCGAGCGCGATGACGCCCGCGTTCTTCCGCGACGGATCGATCGCGCTCGGCGTGCGCCTCGAGCTGCTCAACGGCTTGCTCCACGGCCTCTGGAGCTCGGGGCTGCTCGATCTCGACGTGACGCCGCTGCTGCCCGAGGCGGTGACGACCCTGGTGAGCGAGGCGCACCTCGAGGGACGCCTGCCTCCGGTGCTGCGCCCGCCGGCGTCCGACGAGGGCGACGATCTCGTGCTCGGCGTCGGTCAGCTCGAGCTCGCGCTCGTGTTCCAGGGCGAGCCGGCGCGCTTCGCGGTGCGCATCGACGCGGGCGTGCGCGTCGACGTGATCGACAACCGCATCGCGATCGACGTCGCGGAGACGCCGGAGATCACGGTGTGGACGCTGGTGCCGCCGTCGAACCCGCGCCTGCTCACGCCGGACATCGTGCGCAACCTGCTGCTCGATCTCTGGCCCGACCTGCGCGCGTCGCTGACGTCCGGGCTCGCGCTCGAGCTGCCGCTGCCCGCGGTGGGCGACCTCGGTGGGCTCGCGCCGGACCTCGCGGCGCTCACGCTGGAGCTCGAGATGAACGGACGCCTGCGCCCGCGCGGCGGCGTGCTGGTGCTCGACGCGCAGCTCGTCGGGACGCTGCCGGTGGAGTGATCAGCGCGCGAGCGGCGAGCGCTCGTAGCCCGCGAGCAGGTCCGCGGGGTCGTCGTAGATCGCGATCGCGCCGGCGAGCGAGGCATCGTCCCAGCCGCCGCAGCGCAGCGCGATCATCGCGACCCCGGCGCGCGCGGCGGCCTCGAGGTCGTAGGGCGTGTCGCCGATCAGGATCGCCTCGCTGGGCGCGAGCTTCGCGCGGCGCAGCGCCGCCTGCACGATGTCGGGGTCGGGCTTCGACTCGTCGGCGTCGTCCGACGAGGTCCGCCGCGCGAGCAGATCGGCGACCCCGGCCGCCTCGAGCAGCGCATCGGCCTCCTTCGCGCGCGACGACGTCGCGACCACGAGGGCGAGCCCCTGGCGACGCAGGCGCTCGACGAGCGCGCGCACACCGGGGAACGGACGCAGCGAAGGCAGGTAGTGCTCGAGGAAGCGCTCGGCGCGGCGCTCGGAGATCGCGTGATAGCGCTCGCTCTCGGGGTCGATGCCGGTGAGCTCGGGCACCAGCTTGTCGCCGCCCTTGCCGATCAGCCGGCGCACGCGCTCGAACGCGACGTCGAACCCCTCGCTGCGCAGCACGTCGACCCACGATCGTGCGTGCGCGTCGTTGCTGTCGAGCAAGGTGCCGTCGACGTCGAGCAACACACCGCGGAGCGCGCTCATGGGCGACGGGCGATGCAGCGTCGGTGCCGCTCCGATCGCGCGCGCCCCGCGCAGACGAGTGTCGCGCCCGCGCCCGACGCGAGGCGCACGGTCACACCGCCGACCCGCGCGACGAGTGTCATTGACAAGGCGACGGGCGTGTCGTTGTCATGGCCCATCGTGCTCGCCGTGCGCCGCGTCGTCACGCTCTCGCTGTCGTGTGTGCTCGTGGGAGCGTGCGCGAGCGGCGAGTACACGATCGAGCTCGACGTCGTGAGCGACACGACGCGCGACGCGACCGAGGCGATCGAGCTCGCGCTGCTCGAGGGTGGCTGCGACGACGTGCTGCGCGGCGCGCCCGCCGAGGGTGCGGCCCAGACGCGCGTGCTGCGCCGCGACGGCGACCGCTCGTCGTTCTCGCCGACGCGCGGAGGGCGCTACGGCGTGTACGCGGTCGCGCGTGATCCCCAGTGCGTGCCGCTCGCGGCCGGGTGCACCGAGGCTGAGCTCGAGGCGGGCGGGCGCGGCACGATCGTGGTGCGCCTCGAGGACGTGTCGGCGATGGCGTGCACCGCGTGCGACGACGGCGCGTGCCTCGGCGAGGTCGACGCGGGCGCGCCCGACGCCGGCGTGCTCGACGCGGGTCACGACGGAGGCGCGATCGACGCGGGCACCGACGACGCGGGCACCGACGACGCGGGCCCGATCGACGGTGGCCCGAGCGACGCAGGCCCGCCCGACACCGTCTGCGACGAGCTCGAGGACGTCATCTTCTGTCATGGCTTCGAGACGTCGGATCGCATGTCGTGGACGGGCACGCGCCTCGACGGCGCCGGCAGCGCGATGACGATCGTGAGCGACGACGCGAACCTCGGAGCGCGCTCCGCGCGCGGCGTCACCACCGAGCCCGGCGGGCAAGCGGCGTACGTCTTCCAGTTCGCGCCGGTCGACTCGGGCGAGCTCTGGTTCCGCGGCCACTACATCGTCGAGGGCGGCGACCTCTCGGCGATCGCGCTGCTCTATCTCGACGGTGTCGCCGGCGAGGGCACCGCGCTGCAGGTGCAGTCGGGAGGGCGCGCGGTCATCGCGTTCCAGACACCGGAGGACGACGAGTACCTCGCGATACCGGGGCCGACGATCCCGCTCGACGACTGGGTGTGCATCGAGGCGCGCATCGTCGTCGACGACGACGCGGGTGGCGTCGAGATCTGGGCAGACGGCACGCGCATCGGTGCGCACACCGGATACGACACGCGCCCCAGCGGCGGCATCGACGAGATGCAGGTCGGCAACGCGCGCTCGGGCAGCTCCCAGGACGCGATCACGGTGCGCGTCGACGACGTCGCGCTCGCCCGCACGCGCCTGGGCTGCCCCTGAGCTGGTGGCGGACCTGCGCGCGCCGCGTGCGTTGCTCGTGCGGGCCCTGGTATCCTGGCGCGTCGTGTCGCAGCGCCGCGCAGATCGGGGAACGTGTCGATCCCCCGTGCTCGGCGCGTCGCTCGTGGCGCTCGTGGTGCTCGTCGTCGCATCGAGCGCGGCGGCGCAGGGCGCGAGCGCGGGACGCGACGCCTATCTCGCCGCCGACTTCCCGGGCGCGGCGCGCGCGTTCGAGCAGGTCCTCGCGCGCGAGAGCGTCCCACGCGCCGACGCGCTCGAGGCGCACCGTCACCTCGCCACGCTGCGCTTCGTGCTCGGCGATGCCGCGGCCGCCGAGGGTCACGCGCGCGCCGCGATCGCCCTCGCGCCCGACGCGCTGCCGGTCGAAGGAAGCCCGATCGAGATCTCCACGCTGTTCGACGCCGCGCGCGCCCAGCTCGGTGGCCGCGACGCGCTGCGGCTCGAGCACGCGGAGCACGACGACGGAACGCGCAGCATCGACGCGACGCTCGCGCCGTGGCCCTCCGCGCTGTCGGCGACGCTCTCGCTCGCGTGCTCGGCCGCGACCCGCGAAGGGACCTGGCGCACCCGCGCGCGGCCCCCGCGCGTCGACCTCGCGCTGCCCGCGCTGCGCGACGACGTGACGTGCCGCGCGGAGCTCGCGCCCGCGGCGGGCGGCGACGCGTGGATCACCACCGAGCTGCTCGTGCCCGGCATCGCGCTCGCGCCCCCTGCGCGCGCGCCCGAGGACGAAGGGAACGACGACGCGCTGATCGCGGGCCTCGTCGGCGGCGGCGCCGCGATCGTCGTCGCCGCGGTGATCGTCGCGATCGTGCTCGCGGTCGATGCGGGCTCGCAGGACGCGCGCTTCGGCGGCACGGTCTCGGTGCCCGGGTGGTAGCCCCGCAGCCGCAGTCCGCGGTCGACCCGCTCGAGGGTCGGATGCTCGGTCGTTATCGCCTCGTGCAGCGCCTCGCGCAGGGCGGCATGGCGACGGTCTATCTCGCGCGCCAGGAGGGCCCCGGCGGCTTCGAGCGTCCGGTCGCGATCAAAGTCGTGCACGCGCACCTCGCGCGCGAGCCTCGCTTCGCGACGATGTTCCTCGACGAGGCGCGCCTCACCGGGCGCCTGCACCATCCGAACGTCTGCGCGGTCGTCGACTTCGGCGAGGACGCCGCGCAGCTCTACCTCGCGATGGAGTACCTGCACGGCGAGACCTTCGCCTCGGTGATCCGTCGCGGCGCGCGCGACGGCGGCGCGCTCCCGCCCGCGATCGTCGCGCGCATCCTCGCCGACGCCGCGCGCGGCCTGCACGCGGCGCACGAGCTGCGCGACGCCGAGGGCCATCCGCTCGAGATCGTGCACCGCGACGTCTCGCCGCAGAACCTGATCGTGCTCTACGACGGGCACACCAAGCTCACCGACTTCGGCATCGCGCGCGCGCGCGGCCGCCTCACCGACACCACGACCGGTGAGCTCAAGGGCAAGATCTCGTTCATGTCGCCGGAGCAGCTGCAGAGCGCGCCGATCGACCGGCGCACCGACGTCTGGGCGCTCGGCGTGGTCGCGTGGGAAGCGCTCTGCGGGCGACGGCTCTTCCGCGCCGACAGCGAGGGCGCGACCGCGCTCAACGTGATCGCGCAGGAGATCGCGCGACCGAGCAGCGTCGCGCCCGACGTGCCCGAGGCGCTCGACGCGATCGTGCTGCGCGCGCTCGAGCGCGACGTCTCGCGCCGCACGCCGACCGCGGCGCAGCTCGCCGACGAGCTCGAGGAGTACCTCTACGCGCGCGGCCGCCCGCTCGGCGCGCCCGAGATCGCGTCGTGGATGGAGGCGCACTTCGAGGACCGCATCCGCAAGCGCGCCGGCGCGCTGCAGGGACGGCGCTCCGCGATGCCGCTCGATCGGCTCTCCGCCGAGTCGCTCGATCGCGCCTCCGACGACGACGCGAAGACGACCCCGCACGACGCAGCGCCGCCGATCGAGCCGACCGTCGCGCAGGAAGCGAGCGAGGTCCGCCTCACCGGCTTCGTGACGACGTGGTGGCGCCGATCACGATGGCGCGTCGCGCTCGCGCTGATCGCGATCGGCGCGGTGATGGGCGTGTCGATCGCGCTGGTCCTGCCGCCGCGCGAGAGCCCCGCGCCGCCGCGCACCATCCCCGCGGAGGCGCGTCCCGCCAGCGTCCCGCCGCCGATGCCGAGCACGCCGCCGCCCGCGCCGCCGAGCACGCCGATCGTCGCCGCGCCGACCGAGGAGACACCGCCGCGACGCGCCACGCGCGAGCGCGCGCGGGACACCGCGCCTCGCGCGACCGGGCGCATCAACCTGCTCGCGATCCCGCAGGCCGAGGTGTTCCTGCGCGGTCGCTCGCTCGGGCGCACCCCGCTCGTCGAGCGCGAGCTCCCCGCGGGCGCGCACACGCTCGAGCTGCGCGAGGTCGGCGGCGCGCGTCGCGAGCGCGTCCGCGTCGAGATCCGGCCGGGAGAGCGCACCGATCGATCCGTGCGCTTCGAGTGATCGTGGCACGTCGACTGCTGTCCTCCGCGCGCGAGGAGGAGAAGCCATGTCGAAGAGGAGCAGCGTGCTGGGCGTCCTGTGTCTGCTCGCCACGGCGTGCGGAGGCGGAGGCGGAGACGAGGGCGCGACGTCACGGGCCGCGACGACCGGCAGCGAGCGCGCGGTCGTGATCGACGAGGAGACCGGCGAGCCCGTCGCGATGATCGAGGAGAGCGGCGAGGAGATCGAGTACCGCGAGGCCGAGGACGACGAGACGCTCGGCGCGCTCTCGCGCACCGGCACCGGCATCGTGCACGACGAGGACGACGCGTCGTGGCGCACGCCGCTCCCCGCGACCGCCGATCCGCTCGACGAGCCCGAGCGCTCGATGCGCGTGTCGACGCGCGAGATCTGCCCGGCCGACGTGCAGGGCCTCGTCGCGAGCTTCGAGGCGCTGCCGCGCGGCGGCGCGATGGTGCTCACCGCCGACGAGGGCGACGTCGACGAGCTGCGCGCGCGCGTCTCGCGGTTCGCGCACCTGCAGCAGCTGGCGCGCGACGCCGACGTCCGTGACGACGACGATCGCCCGGGCATGGTCGTGTTCCGCGACGAGGACTCGGAGCTGCTCGAGGCGACGTCGGTGCGCGTCGTGGACATCGAGCGCGGCGCGCGGCTCGAGCTGGAGACGAACATCACCGGCGACGTCGCCGAGCTGCGCAGCGAGGTGCGCGACAGCGCCGAGGCGCTTCGTCAGGGACGGTGTCCGCTCTCGCTGCAGATCCGCGCCTGATGTCGGCGCGCGCGCGATCTGCGCGACGAACGTTGCAGGGTCGCGCGCGCGCTCGTGGCAAGATGCGGGCGCGGTGAGCACGACGGCGCGCGAGGGAGCTCCGTGAGCGCGATCGAGGTGATGCGCCTCGCGCTCGCGCGGTGGGACGACGCGGCGCTCGCGCGTGCTGCGCGTCTCGCCGAGGGCACGCGGGGCGGCATCGAGACGCGGCTCGCGGCGCTCTGGGTCGCGTGGCTGCGCGGTGAGCCGTGCCGCGAGGAGGACGCCGCCGCGATCGAGGCCGACGCGGGCCGCGCGCGCGCCGCGGATCTCGTGATCGACGGCGCGAGCACGCGCGCCCTCGCGCTGCTCGAGCACGATCGGATCGAGGAGGCGATCGGTGTCGCGCGTCGCGCCTCGCGCATGGCGAGCACCGAGGGGCTGCGCGGGCCGCGCGCGCTCGCGGGGCTGATCCTCGCGCGGGTGCGCGCGGTCGCGGGGCAGTCGGTGCACGCGACGCGCATCCTCGAGTCGCTCGGTGGTTGGCTGCCGCCTGCGTGGTCGGGCTGGCTCGCGTGCGAGCGACTGCTCGCGTCGGGGATCGAGACCGCGCGGATCGCGACCGACGACGACTGTCCCGCGACCCGCGCCGCGAGCGCGCTCGCAGCCACGCTCGACGCCGCGCTGCGCGGTGATCGCGCGGCGTTCGACGCGAGCGCGGCGCACCTGCGCGCGACGACGTCGGCGCTCGGCCCGATCGCGCGGCGTGCGCGCGCCGCGATCGGGCTGCTCGATCCCGCGCTCGACGCCGACACGCTCGACGAGGAGATCGCCGAGTTCGTGCGCGGTGAAGGCGCGCGCCTCCCGCTCGGGCTCGGTGGGCTCGGCGCGAGCGGGGCCCACGACGACGCGACCGCGTGGATCCTGCGCACGCCGGCCCGCGCCGGTCGTCGGGTCGCGCGCGCCGGGCTCGCGCTCGCGGGCGCATCGGCGATCGCAGCGACCCAGCGGCGCACCGGCCGCGAGGACGTCGCGCTCGCGATGCTCGCGCTCGCGGGCGACGAGGGCGTCGAGCTCGAGCGCTTGCACCGCCGCGTGTACCGCACGCCCTACGAGCCCGAGACCCACGACGCGACGCTGCGCGTGCTCGCGCACCGGATCGGCGCGCGCCTCGGGAGCGTGGGGCGCGTCCACGCGAGCGCGGGGCGCGTCGCGCTGGTCGTGGGCGAGGCGATCGTGGTGCCCGACCCGCGATGCGCGTTGTCGATCGAGGACCGCGTGCTGCACGCGCTGGCGCGCCGCGGGCGCTCGACGGCGCGCGACGTGGCGAGCGAGCTCGAGGTCCCGCTGCGCAGCGTGCAGCAGGCGATCCGCGAGCTCGTCGAGGACGGAGCGTGCCGCGAGGAGCCCCAGGGCAGAACGGTGGAGTACGTCGTGGAGGACACGACGTACACCGAGCCTACCGACGCGTGACGTCCTCCTCACCGCCACGTGCTCGTGCTCGCGTCGGATCGAGCACGCGCAGGCGGCACGAGGACGAGCACGCGTCACGCGCACGTGCACGAGCACGGGTCTCGTCCGCCGCCCTGATCGAGGGTCGGAGGCGCGCACGACGGGCGCCGGTCGCGCCCCGGTGATGCGCGCTCGTCGTGCCTCGAGGGCGACGAGGTCGAATCACGAGCACACCGAGGTCGACTGCCGAAGGCGAGATCGTCGACTCTCGAAGGCGAGATCGTCGACTCTCGAAGGCGAGATCGTCGACTCGGGGATACGAGATCTCCGTATCCGATCGCGGACGCGCGTGAACCACCTGAAATCACTGTGGAATCGGCCAGCGACGCGCGCGGATCGTCGCGATTCGTGCGCCGCCGAGCACGTGGACGACGCGATCCCACCGTCGAGACGACGTCTCTGCTGCGATCTCCGCGGCCCTCGGTGGTCCTCTGCGGTGAATTTCGCTCGCCCCTCACGACGCGGAATCATCGACGCGGGTCGCGCGTCCCGCCGCGCATGAGCGACACCCCCAGCGAGCCGTCGTCCGTCGGCGGGCTCCACGTGATCGCCGTCGTCGCGATCGTGATCGGGGTGCTCGCCTCGGTGCCGGCCGCGTTCCTCGTGTCGTTCGCGTCGCCGGTCCCACCGACGCCGACGCAAGCCGCGCTCGCGGGTTGGCTCGTGTGGGTCGTTCCCATCGCCGCGCTGGTGCTCGATGCGCTCACGCGCGGGCGCGCGTTGTGGCGCGTGCTCGCGATCGGCGGCGGCTCGGCGGTCGTGTGGTGCGCGGTCGCGCTCGTGCTCTTCGGTCGATATCCGAGCGGCGGGCCGCACGAAGCGGTCGCGCTCGGGATCTTCGTGCTCACGGTCGTCACCGCCGTCGTGCTCGGCGCACGCGCGCTGCGCGATCGCATCTCGCCACGGCGGGGCATGGCGGTCGCGGTGCTCGTCGTCGTGCTCGCGGGCGTCGGTGGCACTGCCGCGACGCGCCTGTTCGCGAACGAGCTGGCGTGGACGCTGCCCGTCACCGCGTATCCGGTGCGCCAGCACCACTACGTCGACTTCGTCGGCGTCGACATCGAGTACGCATCGGCGCCGATCGACCGCGCGAGCTTCGACGCGCTGGTGCGCGAGCGAGAGCTCGTCCGCGGCGCACCGCCCGACGCCCCGACGTACGACGCGTTCGCTCCGTCGTGGTTCCACATCGACGAGCGCGCCGAGGTCTACGTCGACCCCACGGCACGCTCGTCCGATCACTCGTGGTGCTGGTCGATCGCCGCCTGGAACGGCGCCGACGTGATGCTCACGCACGGCTGCGCGTGGTGAGCCACGCGAGCACCGACCGTGCTCGTGCACGTGCGCGTCCCGCGTGCTCGTCCACGTGCCACCTGCGCGTGCTCGATCGTGTCCGCGAGCTCACCGCAGCGGGGCGATCTCGCGCACCGTGAACGCGCGCAGCTCGAAGCGCTGCAGGTCCGCGCGCAACACCGCGATCGGGCCCGCCCAGTCGACGATCTGATCGCGCTCGTACGAGAGCGGCGCCGCGTCGCAGCCGTCCTCTTGGGGATCGCCGTTCCAGCCGCCGCGATCGTCGTGGAAGGTCGCGCGCTCCCAGTGCCCGTCGGCCTCGCGGTCGACCCAGATCTCCATGTGCACGCCGTCGCCGTCGTTCTGCAGCACGAATTTGAAGCCGACCCACTCGCCTCGCGGCAGGCCGTCGGCGAACACCGTCTCCTCGCCCGCGGCGTTCGTGTAGCCGCCGGTGTGGCTGATCTCCTTCTTGAAGAACGCGCTGCCGTCGACCGCGAGGCTGCCCTTGTACGCGCTGCCGAGGCACGGCTGCGGCACCGCGCGCGAGAACGGATAGCCCGGCCACGTCACGGTGCCGGGCGGTGCCTCGACGCCCTCGTTGATCTCCGACATCGAGACCATGCCGTCGCTGTGGCGCTCGCCGCGCGCGTAGAACGTGAACTCCTCGCCCGCGTCGCCCTCGAGCCAGCGCAGGTAGACGGTCATCTCGACGTTGCGCCACCACGCGTCGCCCTCGAGCGACGTCACGCTGTGGCGCGGCGATCCGTCGCTCAGCAGCGTGCCGGGCTCGCTGCCCGCGCCGACCGCGTCGTCGTGGGGATCCCACGCGCCGCTCGGGCGCGTCGGATCCGACGGAAGGCACCACTCGCGACCGCCGGCGATCGTCGGATAGATGTTGCGCGTGCCGAAGCAGTCGACGTCGTCGCTCGTCGCGGCGTCGCCGGGATCGACGTCGCCGGCGTCGCGCTCGTCGTCGCTGCCTGCGTCGGTGTCGACCGCGACCGACGCATCGTCGTCGTCGTCGCCGCGTGCGTCGATCGCGCTCGCGTCGCGCGTCGTCGCACCTCCGTCGAGGCGCTCGCGCGGCTCGTCTCCGTCGCCGCCGGCGCAGCCGATCGCGAGCGCGGCGACGGCCGCGAGCGCCCACTTCCGCCGCGACGCGACGCACATCGCGAGCACGCCGAGCGCCGCCATCGCGACGCCGCCGCGCGATGCCGGCGCGCCCGCGACGCCGCACGCGCAGCCGCCGCCGAGCGACTCGCGGCCCGGTGTCGTCGGAGCGCCCGCGTCCGCGCCCACTCCGCCGTCGCTCTCCTGCGCGATCCCGCCGTCGTTCTGCATGCCCCCGTCCTCCTCCGGCTCGGCGCCGGCGCCGACCACCACGTGATCTCCGTCGCGCTCGTGCGCGACCTCGACGCCCTCGCGCGTGACCCGCGTCGCGTCGGGCGCGTACACCCGGACCGTCGCGCGATCGCCGCTGAGATCGATCGCGCCCGCGCGCGTCTCGACCTCGACGCTCGCGGGCGCACCGTCGAGCACCTCGATGCGCGCGATGCCGTCGACGACGAGCGAGCTGCCCGCGAGGATCGCGGCGCGCGCCGGGCCCACGACCGCCGCGACGCCGTCGTGCTCGATGCGGTCGGCGCTCTCGAACACCACGCGCGTGTCGCCGAAGCGCGCGCCGCGATCGCCGTCGATCGTGTCGATCGTCGGGCGCGACGACCACGCCGCGGTGCGCACCGGCACCAGCGCGTGCAGGAACGTGTGCGCGCTCGCGTCGCTCGCGGGGCGCACCATCACCGCGGTGAGCTGCCCGTCCGCGTCGAAGCGCTGCACGTTGCGCGCGGTCTGGACCTCGGTCGTGGTCTCGAACGACGCCGGCGCGAGCACGCGCACGCCGAGCGCGCGGCCGTTCTTCGCTTCGAGGCGCAGCCAGGATCCGTCGCGCGCCGCGGCGTCGATCGCGTGCCACACGACCTCGTAGCGGTGCGACACGCTCGAGCGCACGCGATCGCGCACCAGCACGACCTCGCGATCGGCGTGCACCAGCACGCGCTCGACGAGCTCCATGCCGCGCGACGCGGGATAGAGCGCGGTGCCGTCGGCGCGCGCGAACGCGTGGTGCGCGGTGCCGCCGTGCGACGGGATCGTGCCGATGCGATCCCAGAACCACGCGCGCGCGTCGTCGGCGGCCGAGCTCCCGCGGCGCACGCCCTCGCCGAGCTGGCCGAGCCCGTCGATCAGGATCGAGCTCGCGAAGCGCGTGCGGTTCGCCTCGGGGTCACCGTTCGCGCGTCCGATCCAGTAGCCGGGCACGGGCACCGTGAGCCACTCGCCGTCGCCGAACATCTGCACGCCGAGGTCGTCGGCGTGATCGTGCCCGTAGTTGATCGTGCCCTCGGCCTCGCCGCCGTCGCGCACGCGCGCGAAGTTGCCGTGCCCGCCGAAGGGCCCGTTCTTGAGCACCACGACGGCGTCGTCCTCGTCCCATCCGCTGCGCGTCGTGAAGAGCGAGAGGTCCGCTGCGAAGTGATCGAGCGCGCGCGGCGCCTCGGGCGCGATCGACGCGTCCCAGAGGATCGCCGCCATGATCGGACCGCGCTGCGAGGGCGGCCAGGTCGTGATCCCGGTGCGCCCACCGCCGCCGCCCTCGAGGAAGCGGCGCGCGTACCACGCCGCGAGGCGATCGCCGCCGAAGCGCATGCGGTGCGCCGCGAGCGCGATCGTCGAGTCGTTCGTGAAGCCCGAGAAGTCGCCCCACAGCGGGAACTCGCGGCGATGCGCCAGCGCGGGCGGCATCGTCATCGCGCGCATCGACGGAAGATCGCGTAGCAGCGCGGCGTCGGCGTAGTCGGTGCCGTCGGCGCGACGCGATGCGACGCCGTGGATCACGAGCGCCTCGAGCCCGTAGCTCGCGTAGCCACATCCTTCGTGCCACGCGCCGCCTTCGACGAGGTCCATCGCGCGCTGCGCGTTCGCGAGCGCCGAGTCCGCCGCGCGACGCCACGCCGCGGTGTCGGCGTCGATCTCGCCGTGCATCGCGATCGCCGCGATGCCGAGCCCCGCGTGGTTGATCCAGTGGTGGTTCTGGATGCGGTCCTCGACCCACCACGCGCCGCCGATCGCGGCCTCGTACATCTTGCGGCCCTCGCGCGCGATCGCGGTGCGGCACGTCGCGCGCTCGGCGTCGGACAGGCGCGCGTGGAGCCAGTCGTACGCGACCGCGACGTCCATCAGGAAGTGCGCGGAGTAGAGGTCGGGCGCGGGGCCGTCCTGGCGGGACGCGAACACCCAGTCGCCGTAGCCGCAGATCCCGACGAGGTACGCGCGCGCGAGCTCCACCGCGCGGCGTGCTCGCTCGTCGCCGTCGTCGCCCCACACCAGCGCGGCGAACGCGAACGCGAAGAGGGAGTCGCCGATCGCGCGCGGATCGCTGAAGTACTCCCAGCTCGCGTCGGGCGTGCGCGGGAACGAGCCTTCGTACGCCGCGTCGATGCCGCGGGTGATCGCGGTCGCGACCGGCGCGAGATCACCCTCGAGCGCGTCGCGCACGCGCGGCAGCTCGTCGCGCGAGAGGAGCACGCGCGGCCGGTCCTGGGCCTGCGCGCTCGCCGCGACGACGAACATCACGACGACGCAGGCGCAGGTGCGGACGAGGCCCATGAGGCCGATGTACCGACACCGCGAGGGAGCGTCGCTTACGCTCGTTGCGCGCGTCTCGACGGCGTAGACTCGCGCTCGTGATCGCACGCGTGATCGTCGGGCTCGTCCTCCTCGTCGCGTCGGTCCCGCTGACGATCCTCGGGCTCGACGCGGGGGTGCCCGGCATGGGCGTGCCCGCGGCGTACGAGCCCTTCGCGATCCTCGGGCCGCTCGGCATCGGGATCGGGATCGCGATGGTCTCGGCGTCGAAGGCGCCGCCCGGTCGGTTCGTGGCGCGCGTCGCCGGGCACTTCCTCGTCGTGGCGGGCGTGGTGACCGGCGCGGTCGCGATCTTCGCGATGGGCGCGTACTACGGCGGGCCCTGCGTCTCGATCATGCTCGCGCCGGTCGCGATCGCGCTGCTCTGGGCGGGGATGACGATCACGCGCGCGACGTGGAAGGGCGTCGCGCGCCCGACCGATCGCAAGTGATCACGCGCCCGCGAGGAACGTGACCACCGCGTCGAGCGCGTCGGGCGCGCGTGACGCACCGAAGTGCTCGGCGCCCGCCGCGATCACCACGCGCGCGTCGATCACGCCCGCGCCGCGCTCGACGTCGGCGCGCATGGGATCGTGCTCGCCGACCCACACCAGCGCGGGCCCGCGCCATCGCGCGACCGCGGTGGAGACGTCCTCGCGATCCCGCGCCGCGGCGGAGAGCACGGCGCCGTCGTTCGCGCGCAAGCGCGCCGCGCACGTCGGATCGAGCGCGCCCGCGCGCGCCGCGATCACCGCGAGCCACGCGTCGCCGCCGCGCTCCACGACGTGACGGATCGCGCGCATGTCCTGGGCGAACGGGTGCGCGCCGCCGATCCCCAGCGACGCGACGCGCTCGGGCGCGCGCGCGGCGAGCTCGAGCGCGGTGCGCCCGCCGAGCGAGTAGCCGACGACGTGCGCGCGCTCGATCTCCAGCGCGTCGAGCGTCGCGAGGACGTCCTGCACGAGCAGGTCCGCGCCGTACGCGCGCGGATCGCGCGGGCGGGTGCTCCCGCCGTGGCCGCGTGCGTCGAGCGCGACGACGCGATGATGCGCCGCGAGCCGCTGCGCGAGGCCGCACTCCCACCACGTCGGGCTCGCGTCACCGAGGCCGTGCAGGAGCACGACGGTGCTGCGCACGTCGCGCGCGCCGATCACGCGGGCGCGCAGCGCGACGTCCCCGCACATCACGACCAGCTCGCGCGTCACGCTCCACCTCCGATCCGCGGGAAGAACCGCCCGACGCGCGCCTGGTACGCGCGATAGCGATCGCCGAGCGCGCGCACGAGGTCGCGCTCCTCGAGCGCGGTGCCGATCACGACGTACGCGGTCATCCCGATGGCATAGACCAAGTGGTCCAAGCTCATCGACGGCGTGACCCACGAGACGAGGAGCAGGCTCGCCTGCAGCGGATGGCGCACCCACCGATACGCGCCGCGCTCCACGAATTCGTCGCGCGAGGGGCGCATCCAGCCGAGCGGCGCGAGCGCCTGGCGCAGCCCGAAGAGCTCGAAGTGATCGAGCGCGAACGACGACGCGAGCACCAGCAGCGACGCGAGCGCGAAGGCGACGTGCATCACCACGCGCGGCGCGCCGCGCAGATCCCACACCATCACGTCGATCGGCTGCCACAGCACGACGAGCGCGCCGAGCGCGATCGACGACGCGAGCACGTACACGCTGCGCTCGCTGCGCGGCGGGACGATGCGCGTCCACGCGCGCTTGAACGCGGGCCGCGCCATCACGCTGTGCTGCAGCCCGAAGACGAGCAGCAGCACGACGTCGGCGACGATCGCCGGCAGCGCGGCGGTGGGCGGCATCGCGCGCCACCCCGCGAGGAACACGAGCGACGCGGTGAAACAGATCGAGAATGCGCCGTAGGACGCGAGCGCGAAGAGCGCGGCACCGAAGCGGCGGTCGCGCTCCGGTGCGAGCTCGGACGTGATCTCCATGTCGGACCTCCGAGCGCGCAGCCTTCGCCCGGCAGGCCGCGAGGTCCTGATGGAGCTCTTCGCCCGTCCTTAGGTTTCGCCGCGCGCGCACACGAGGCGCTCGTCGCCGCCGTCGATCGCGACGAACGTGACCGCGGCGTCGTGCACCAGCGCGCCGACGAGCGCGGTGCAGCGCGTCGTGCCCTCGGCAGCAGCGCGCGCGATCACCGCAGCGCGGTCGCGGGCCGGTCCGCGCGCGATCGTGCCCTCCTGCTCGATCTCGCTCGCGTCGATCCCGCACGCGATCGTCACCCCGCGCGCGGCGCACGTGGCGTGGAGCGCCGCCGCCGCGCGCAGCGCCGTGCCCGCGGCCTCGAAGCACGCCCACACCTCGTCGTCGTCGTCGCGCGCGGCGACGCGCGGCGCGAGCGCCGCGAGCGAGGCCCGTGCGAGCGCGCGCAGATCGGCGGGCACCCGCGCGTGCACCACCGTCGCGAGGAAGCGCCGCGCCGCCGGCGCCGGCGCGCGCCTCACCGCGTCGTCGATCGCGGCGAGCAGGCGATCGGTCGCGTGGTGCGCGAACGCGTGATCTTCGCCGGGCACCTCGATGAGCGTCGCGCCGGGGATCGCGCGCGCGAGGGCGCGCCCGTTCGCGGCGTCGATCACACGATCGTCGGTCTGGTGCAGCACCGTGGTCGGCACGTGCACCCACCCGAGCACGCCGCGGGCGTCGATCGCCTCGTTCATCGCGAGCAGGTCGAGCGCCGCGCCCGGGCTCGCGCCGAGCCGCTCCGCGCTCTCGCTCCACGCGCGCACGTCGTCGCCCGTGGCGTGCTCGGGCGCGAAGATCTGACGCGCGGTCACGCCCGCGCCCCACCCGCTCGCGACGTACTCGCGCAGCGCGCGCAGCCGCTGCGCGCTCCATCCCGCGGGGTGATCGCTCGACGCGGTGAAGCGCGCGAACGCACCGACGAGCACGAGCCCGGCGACGCGCTCGGGGTGCGTCGCCGCGAGGAGGATCGCGATCGGCGCGCCCTCCGACAGGCCGAGCACGACCGCGCGACGAGAGCCCGCGGCGTCGAGCACGCAGAGCAGGTCCTGCATGCGCTCGTCGAGCGTCGCGCAGCGCACGCGATCCGAGAGCCCCACGCCTCGCTTGTCGAAGAGGATCACGCGCGCCGAGCGCGTCATCGCCGCGAAGCTCGCCGCGAGGCGCGGATGCTCGAGGCACGCGCTCATCGGCAGGCACCAGCCGTTCACGACGACGACGTCGACGTCGCGGGCCGCGCCGGGCGCGGGCTCGAGCGCCTGCCACGCGACGTGCACGTCGCCGGCGCGCGACCAGCGCACCGTGCTCCTCGCGGTCTCGCGCGCGGTCTCGGGCGGAGGCGTGCTGCGCGCGTCGATCGTCGCGACGAAGCGATAGCCGAAGCGCGGCAGCGTGCGGATGACGTCGCCGTTCGTGTCGCCGACCGCGGCGCGCGCGAGGCTCACGGTGCGCTGCAGGGAGCCCTCGGTGACGACGACGTCGGGCCACAGCGCGTCGAGCAGCTCGCGCTTCGCGACCGCACGATCACGATGGGCCACGAGGTACGCCAGCAGCTCCAGCACCTTCGGCTCGACGTGCACGACCGCGCCGTCGCGACGCAGCTCGCGACGATCGAGGTCGAGCTCGTGCCCTCCGAACCGGAAGCTCATGCGCAGCCGCGCCGGGATGCTGACACGCGCGCCCGCGCCGAGGCACGCGGCATGGACCGACAGCGACGCACGCGCGCCCACGTTCCAGCGGTGGACGTCTCACGCGCGCTATGCTCGCGCGCCAGCTCGGAATCCGCATGGGAGCACACACGGTCATCTCGTCGCGCGGCATCACGCTGCTCGCGCTCGTCCTCTCGATGTCCGCGGCGCGCGTGGTCGCGCAGGACGCCGGCGTCCCGGAGGTCGCCGATGCGGGCACCGCCGGCCCGAGCGAAGCGCCTCCCGACGATCCCGCGATCGCAGCGGACGAGCCCGAGGCCGATCGCCCCGATCCCGCGGAAGAAGCGCGCGAGGTGCTGCGCGGCGCGCACCTCGGCGAGCTCGCGACGCGCACTCGCACCGCGCTCCAGGCCGCGCGCCCGCTGCTGCGCGCGACCGACTCGATCACCGACATCCAGCGTCGCCTGCCGCGCACCGAGGCCGATCTCGAGCGGCTCGGACATCCGTCGCGGCTCGCGCGCATCTCGCAGCTCTCGCAGCGCGAGCTCGCCGACCTGCGCCAGGAGTGGCGTCGCTACGGCACGATGCTCGAGGAGTGGCAGTCGACGCTCGTCGAGCGCGCGGGCGAGCTCGAGCAGGCGCGCGGCGAGCTCGTGGAGCTGCGCCGCCAGTGGGCGACGCTGCGTCGTGCGTCGGAGGCCGCGGGGCGCCCCGAAGGACGCCACGAGCGGATCGTCACGTCGCTCGAGCAGTCGCGCGGCGCCGCGACCGAGCTCGATCAGCAGCGCGAGCTCGTGCTCGGCCTGCAGGATCGCGTCTCCGAGCTCGCGATCGTCGTCGAGGACGTGACCGAGCAGCTGCGCGCCGCGAGCGCGGCCTATCGCGATCGGCTCTTCGTGCGCGACGCGCCGCCGCTCTGGCAGGGCCTGCGCGGCGCGGCGACGTCGGGCGAGGAGCGCTCGCTCGCGGCCCAGGCGCGCGAGAGCTTCCTGTCGAGCAACGAGTCGCCCGAGGAGCTCGCGGCCGCGCTCGCGCCCGGCGTGGTGCGTCAGCTCTTCGTGTTCGCGCTGCTCGCGGGGCTCGTGCTGATCATCCAGCGGCGCAGCCGCGCCTGGCCCGAGGGCGACGAGACGCTCGCGATCGCGCGCGCGATCGTCGCGCGGCCGTTCTCGACCGCGCTGCTCGTCACGCTGCTCGCGACGCCCGCGCTGGTGCGCCACGCGCCGGTCGCGCTCTACGACGTCGTGTTCTTCCTGCTGCTCGTGCCGCTCGCGCGCGTGCTGCCCCCGCTCGCACCGCCGCACGTGCGCCCGATCCTCTACTTCCTCGTCGGGTTCCTGTTCGTGAACCGGATCGAGTCGACGATGCCCGAGGGGACCGAGCTGCGGCGCCTCGTGCTGCTCCTCGAGTGCGTGATCGCGATCGCCGCGCTCGCGCTCTGGGCGCAGCGCACGAAACAGAACGATCGCCTCACCGCGGTGCTGCGCGGCGTCGCGGTGACCGCCGCGATCATGCTCGCGCTCGGGCTCGTCGCGAACGCGCTCGGCTATTTCTTCCTCGCCGAGATGATCGGCGTCGGCACCGGGTTCAGCGTCTACACCGGGCTCACGCTCGTCGCCGCGGTGGTGGTCGCGCAGGCGCTGCTCGATCTCGCGATCCGCAGCGACGCGGGGCGGCTCTCGCACGCGTTCCGCGAGCACGGCACGCTCATCCACCGGCGCGTGCTCGGCGCGCTCTCGTTCGCCGCGTTCGTGCTCTGGGCCTTCGGGACGCTCGACGGCTACGGCGTGGGCGCGTCGCTCTGGAAGTGGGCGGCCGAGACCCTCGAGAACCAGTGGGACGTCGGCAACCTGCACCTCTCGCTCGGGGCGATCGTCGCGGCGATCGGGATCGTCGTGGTCACGCACTATGCCGCGCGCTGCATCCGCTTCCTGCTCGAGATCGACGTGCTGCCGCGCATGAGGCTCGAGCCCGGCGTCGACGGCGCGATCTCGGGCATCACGCGCTACGTGATCTACGGCGGCGGCCTGCTCCTCGCGCTCGCGGCGCTGGGGATCGACGCGAGCCAGATCGCGCTCGTCGCCGGCGCGCTCGGCGTCGGCATCGGCTTCGGTCTGCAGAACATCGTCGCGAACTTCTTCGCGGGCCTGATCCTCATGCTCGAGCGGCCGGTGCGCATCGGCGACTTCATCGAGATCAGCCCGCTGGTCGGCACCGTCTCGCGCATCGGTCTGCGCTCGAGCACCGTGCGCGCGCCCGACGGCGCCGAGGTGATCGTGCCGAACGAGAAGCTCATCAGCCGCGAGGTCGTGAACTGGACGCTCTCGGATCGGAAGCGCCGCGTCGAGGTGAGGGTCGGCGTCGCGTACGGCACCGATCCCCATCGCGTCCTCGAGATCCTGCGGCGCGTCGCGCAGGAGCACGCCGAGGTCACGAAGGACGGAGTCCCGCCGAGCGCGTCGTTCGTCGCGTTCGGCGAGAGCTCGCTCGACTTCGCGCTGCAGTTCTGGACGAGCGACTTCGGCGAGGCGGGGCGCATCCGCAGCGAGGTCGGCCTGCGCGTGCACGACGCGCTCACCGAGGCCGGGATCGAGATCCCGTTCCCCCAGCGCGACCTCCACGTGAAGAGCCTGCCCGAGGGTTTCGTCGCGAAGAAGGCCTGATCCGTGGCACTCTCGTGATCGGGAGCCGACCGGACGAAGGGACCGCCTTCGTGCGCGCGCGATCGAACGTTTGAGCGAGCCGCAAGATCGAACGTTTCGCGCGCAGGACGTGGTCGACGTCCTGCCGATGCCCGCCCTCGTCACCTGCGGCTCCGCATGCGCGGCGGTGAACGAGGCGTACCTCACGATGCTCGGCGTCGAGGCGCACGAGGTGGTGGGTCGCTCGATCGAGTCGTTGATCCTCGAGCGCGTCGCCGGGCCCGATCGCAGCGTGGTCGAGCGCGCGCACGAGCAGTCGCGCACCCCGCAGCCGGCCGGGCACCTCTGGTGCCGGCTGCGCGACGTCGGTGGCCGCGAGCACGCGGTGCGCGTCGTGTGGCGGAGGCTGTGCGTGCCCGCCGCGCGGCTCGTCGTGTTCTTCGACGCCGAGCCCGAGGCCTTCGGCCGCGAGTCGACCGACGTGCTCGCGCGTGCCGCGGGATCGCTCGGCACCTGCGCGACCGAGCACGACGTGCTCGAGCGCGCCGCGGAGGCGCTCTCGGAGCGCGGGCTCACCTCGACGGTGCTCTTGATCGACGAGGGCGATCCGCTGCTGCGCTACGGGCCGACGCGCTCGCCGGGGAGCGGCCCCGGACGGCGCGCGTTCGAGCGCGCGCGCCCGCCGCGCACGATCCTCGAGGCGTTCAACCCCGCGTTCTCCGAGCGGCGTGCCGCGTTCTTCCAGAACGGCGTGCGCCTCGTGCGCGACGCGTACCCCGAGCCCGTCGCGAGCGATCTCGCCGCGCGGCTGCCGTCGGAGCGCATGGTGCAAGCGCCGCTCTTCGTCGACGGCCGGCCGTACGGCGCGCTGGTGGTCACCGGCGAGCTCCTCACACCGCTGCTCGCGGTGTCGATCGAGCTCTTCGCGGAGCTCGTCGCGCGCGCGGTCGAGAACGTGCGGCTCCGCGTGGAGCGCGTGGAGCGCGAGCGGCTCGCCGCGCTGGGCGAGGCCGCCGCGGTGATGGCGCACGAGGTGCGGAACCCCGTCGCCGCGCTGCGCAACGCGGTGTCGCTGCTGCAGCGCCCGGATCTCGACGCGGTCGGGCGCCACGAGATGTTGCGCGTCGTGAGCGAGGAGGCGGCGCGCCTCGAGCGAATGGTCGAAGATCTCCTGACGCTCGGTCGCCCGTTGGTGCCGCGCCCGCGCGCGGTCGCGCTCGAGTCGCTCGTCGAGGCGGCGGTCGGCCTGCTCGCGCGCCGCAACGAGCTCGACGCGGTGACGCTCGAGGTCAGCGCCCCCGAGCGCCCGATGATCGCGCTCGTCGACGAAGACCTCCTGCAGCTCGCGGTGAACAACGTGCTCCGCAACGCGGCGCAGTCGTCGCCCGCGCGCGGGCGGGTGCGCGTGTCGTTCGAGTCGCGCGAGCGGGAGCGCGCGGTGGTGGTCGAGGACGAAGGGCCGGGCTTCACCGACGAGGTGATGCGGCGGCTGTGCGAGCCGTTCCTCACGACGCGCGCGACCGGGACCGGCATGGGGCTCGCGGTGGTGCGTCGCGTGCTCGACGCGAGCGGCGGGCGGATCGAAGCGGGGCGCGGAGCGGCGGGCGGGGCGCGCGTCGCGCTGTGGATGCCGGCGGAGGAGTGAGCCCTCGCCGGAGTGCTCGTAGCGCAGGTCCCGGACGGGAGCGCGCGACGCGCGCGGACGGTAGGGAACGGCGGGCGAGCCGATTCTTTGCCGGAGTGCTCGTCCCGCAGGTCCCGGACGGGAGCGCGCGACGCGCGCGGACGGTAGGGAACGGCGGGCGAGCCGGTTTTTCGGCAGTCTCCGACCCGTCGTACTCTCGGGCGATGACGTGCCGTCTCGCCTTCCTCGTCGTCGCGCTCTCGCTCCTCGCTCCATCTGCTCGCGCCCAGGAGTGCGACTGCGATCACACGCTCGCGCTCGACGTGACCACCGCCGACGGCGAGGCGCTCGGGATCGGGCCCGGAGATCGGGTGTGCGTCGCGGCGGGCGAGCGTCCGTTCCTGCGGCTCTCGCGCTTCGTCGGCAGCGCGGAAGCGCCCATCACCGTGATCAACTGCGGAGGTCGCGTCGTCATCCGCAACGCCGATCGCGCCTATGCGCTGGTCGTCGAGGGCGCATCGCGCTTCGTGCGCGTGACCGGCACCGGCGATCCCGAGATCGAGCACGGCTTCGACGTGAGCGCGCCCGATCGCGAGCCCTACGCGGGCGTCGGCGTGTGGATCCAGGGCCGCGCGAGCGACGTCGAGATCGATCACATGGAGGTGCACGACACCGGGTTCGCCGGCGTCATGGCCAAGACCGATCCCGCCTGCGCCGATCGACCCTTCTGGGACGACTTCGTCATGCGCGACGTCCATCTGCACCACCTCTGGGTGCACGACACCGGCGGCGAGGGTTTCTACGTCGGAAGCACGCAGACCTCGGGCTACGTGCGCGACTGCGACGGAACCTCGGTGACGATCCCGGCGCACTTCCTCGAGGGCGTCGAGATCGACCACGTGCTCGTCGAGGACACCGAGTGGGACGGCGCGCAGGTCGGCTTCGCGCGCAGCGGATGCAGCGTGCACGACAACGTGATCCGGCGCGTCGGATCCGCGGGCGAGATGTTCCAGCAGCAGGGCCTGCAGCTCGGCGCGTACTCGACGTGCGACGTGCGGCGCAACGTGCTGAGCGACGGGCCCGCGCAGGGGATCATCGTGCTCGACACCGGCGACACGACGATCGCGGACAACGTGATCGCGCGCTTCGGCGCGAACGGCGTCTACGTGAACCTCCGCGGTCTCGTGGAGCGCGCGAGCCATCGCTTCGTGCACAACACGATCAGCGGGTTCGGCGAGGACGCGATCCAGGTGTTCGGCGGCGGGATCGAGAATTCCGTGGCGTGGAACAACTTCGTCATCGGCGGTGACGCGACGTCGATCGCGGCGGGCGGCGACGTCGGGATCGAGATCGACGACAACGTGTTCGTGGCGTCGATCGCGGAAGCGGGCGTCACCGGCGAGGACGACTTCCACCTCGAGGCGGGCTCGCCGGCGCGCGGCGCCGGACGCGACGTGCGCGACATGGGCTTCGCGCTCGATCTCGACGGCCGCGCGCGCGCGATGCCGCCCTCGGCCGGCGCCTACGAGCACGACGACGACGCGCCGGAGATCGACGCGGGCACGGCCGTCGACGCCAGCACGACGCGCGGCGATGGATCGACCAGCGAGACGCCCTCGAGCAGCGGCTGCGGCTGTCGTGTCGCGCGCGGCGACGGTGGCCCGGCGGCGCTCGCGCTCGTCGCGCTCGCGATCACGATCGCGCTGCGGCGTCGCCGGCGCTGACCCATCCCGGCGCGCTGTGCTGCTCGGCGCGGCCGCGCCGCTGCCACGGCCACCGACCTTCGGTCTCGAGCTCCAGCGCCCAGCTCAAGAACGTCCGGATCACGACGAGGATCGCGAGCACGCCGAGGCTCTCGAACGTCGGCTCGAGCGCGACCGTCGAGACGATGTCGGCGGCGACCAGCAGCTCGAGGCCGAGCAGGAGGGAGCGACCGAGCGCGCGCCGGAGCTCGCCGTACGCGTCGGGGCGATGCGCCACGACGTGCTGCGCGAACTGCGCGCACGCGATCACGATCCCCACCACGATGATCGCGACGCCCGCGACCTCGATCGCGCGGCTCACGATCGCGAAGACGGGTCCCTCGTGCATGCGCGCGCTTCCGGTGCACCCGGCGCGCCACGTCGTTCCTCGTGCGGCGCGTCGCGCCGATCGCGCTGCGGGGCGCGCGCGATCGCGCTGGTGGGCACGCAGCCCTGCTCGCCGCTGCAGCACTCGGCTTGGTTCACGCCGCGCATCGGGCACTCGCCGCGCCCGCACGCCGCGTGACCGTGCACGTAGATCATCTCGCTCCCGCAGAACGCACAGCACAGCATCCCCGCGAGCGTACTCGACTGTCGCGATGGACCACGCCTCGCGACGGCCTCGCGATTGCTCGCACCGAGCGCGAGAGGAGGCCTTTCGCCATGAGGTTCGGTCTCGGACGACGACATCCCTCGGGACCGCGCGGGTTCCGCCGCTCCGACGAGCGCATCC
The DNA here is from genome assembly GCF_000737325.1 of Sandaracinus amylolyticus. Classification (NCBI taxonomy): domain Bacteria; kingdom Pseudomonadati; phylum Myxococcota; order Polyangiales; family Sandaracinaceae; genus Sandaracinus; species Sandaracinus amylolyticus. The sequence continues at coordinate 201,040 of NZ_CP011125.1, read as the reverse complement.
ACGACGAGGTCTGCACGCGGCTCGCGATGGACCCGTGGATCGACGCCTCGGAGCTCGAGGTGCACGTGCGCGGAGGCGAGGTGCTCCTCGAGGGCGAGGTCGACACGCGCGAGCAGCGCTGGCACGCCGAAGACCTCGCGTGGTCGGTGCTCGGCGTGGAGGACGTGCTCACGCGCGTGCGGGTGCGCGGCCTCGTGCCCGGTCGTCCTCCCGTCGCGCCCCGCGCGCACGACGAGCCGCTGCGCGAGCCGGTGATGACCGAGCCCGCGTATCCCTCGCGCCTCAGCTCGTTCCGCACCGGGCTCGAGTGGAGCGGCGTCGGGCGTCGCCCTCGCGATTGGTGAGCCTCCTGCGGGCCCCGCGCGAACGCGTGTATCGTCGCGGGGTCTTCACGCAGGAGATCGACCGTGCGCACGACTTCGGTTCCGATCCTCGTCGCGCTCGCCGGGCTCGCGCTCGGCGCGTGCGAGGCCGAGCAGCCACCGCTCTACGTCGCGTACGTGCCGGACGAAGGCACGCCCGAGCGCATCGCGTACGACCGCGGCCTCACGCGCCACCTCGGCACCGCGCGTCCGGTCGAGACGACGAGCGACGGAGACTCGACGACCTTCACGTTCGATCCCGCCGACGGCCCGATGTGCATGCGCGGGCGCGAGTTCCGCGCGTCGGTGCGCGAGACCGAGAGCGAGGATCTGCTGATCTTCCTCCAGGGCGGCGGCGCGTGCTGGAGCGCGTTCTGTCTCGCGGTCACCACCGCGCCCGCGGGCATCCCGGGCACCGATCTGCTGCGCGACGAAGAGCGCAATCCGCTCGCCGGATGGGACGTGCTCTACGTGCCGTACTGCGATGGATCGCTGTTCGCCGGCGACAACGAGATCGACGAGGACGGAGACGGCGCGCCCGATCGCTTCCACCACGGCCTCGCGAACCTCTCGGCCGCGCTCACGATGGGCCACCAGCGCTTCCCGTCGCCGCGTCGCGTCGTGCTCGCGGGCAGCTCGGGCGGCGGGTACGGGACGATCCTCGCCGCGTTCCTCGTGCGCTACGTGTATCCCGACGTGCCGATCTTCGTGATCGACGACGCCGGGCTCGGCGTCGCGCGCGCCGGAGACACCGCGTTCCTCGACACGCTGATCGACGAGTTCGGTGCGCGCGACTTCCTCCCTCCCGACTGCGCCGAGTGCACGAGCGACGGCCACATCATCGGGCTCGTCCGCTATCTGCTCGATCGCGATCCGAACCTGCACGTCGCGGCGATCTCGTCCTGGTACGACTTCGTGATCAGCGAGGTCTTCCTGATGTCGACGCCCGCCGCGTTCAGCGCGGCGATCGAAGAGGAGACCGGCGCGCTCCACGAGGCGCACCCCGATCGCTATCGACGCTTCCTCTACGACGGCCGCGCGCACACTGCGCTGCTCGGCGACGTGACCGGCATCGTCGGTCGCGATCTCGGATCGGTCGAGCTCCCCGAGGGCGGCCTCAGCCAGCTCTCGCGCATCGAGATCATGAGCATGCACGACGTGTCGGTGGAGGACGTCGTCCTCGCGGACTGGGTCGGCGCGATGGTCGACGGCGACGCCGAGCGATGGCGCGATCTCGTCGCGCAGCGCGGGGAGCTCCCGAGCGAATAGCGCGCCGATCCGCGCGGAGCAGAACGCGCGTCGCTCCGGACGGCGCGCGTGGCGCGCCGTGTTTCCCGTATTTTTCGGAGGATCTGCGCGGGATCACACGGGGCACGAGCGTTGCTGATGTCGCGCTGCACGGCACGATCACGACGCACGTGCCGCGCTGGAGGCACTATGCAGATCGGCGACCTGTTCACCGAAACTTCGCCATGGATGGTCGACACCGCGCTCCTCGTGGGGCGCGTGTTCATCGGTGTGTGCTTCGTCGTCCACGCGCTCGGAAAGCTCGGCGTCGTCGGCAAGGGCAACATGGAGCAGTTCGCGAGCTGGCTCGCGAGCCTCGGCGTGCCGTTCGCGCCGCTGCAGGCGCGGATCGCGATGCTCTCGGAGCTGGTCGGCGGCGCGCTGCTCGCTGCGGGCCTGATGACGCGCGGCGCGTGCGTCGTGCTGTTCTTCACGATGGTGGTCGCGGGCGTGCTCGGGCATCGCGGCGCGGGCTACCTGATCACCAACGATCCGCCGGGCGCCGAGTACACGATCAACCTCGCGGTGATCTGCGTGATGTTCGCGCTGATCGGGCCGGGCTCGTACTCGCTCGACGCGGCGCTCTTCTGACCCGAAGCGCGCGTCGTCACGCGAGCGCCGGCTCGGGCTCGTCGGGGAAGGCCTCGCCGCTCCGCACGAGCGCGAGCCGGAACAGCGCGGGCGTGAGCACCGCGTTGAGCGCGACGATGCCGAGCAGCAGCGCGCTCATTCCGTCGCCGTAGCCCGGGAACGTGCGCGCGACGAGGATCGCGAGCGCGTTCGCGAGCCCGGCCTGCGGGAGGAGCCCGAACCCGGCCCACTTCTCGACCGCGGTGGGCGCATCGGCGAGGCGCGCCGCGATGCGCGTGCCGCCGAGCAGGCCGGCCGCGCGCACGCCGACGAGGATCGCCGCGGGCACGACCACCACCGGCAGCACGTCGAGCCGGATCGACGCGCCGACGACGGTGAAGAAGAGGACGAACACCGGCAGCGACGCGTCCTCGTAGGTGTGCCGCAGCTCCTCGCCCTCGCCCGCGACGTTCTCCACGAACATCCCCGCGGTGAGCATCAGGAGCAGCGGATCGAGGTGGATCCGGCGGCCGACCTCGGCCGCGACGAGGCACGTCGTCATCGCGAACATGCCCGCGCCGCCGCTGCGCTTGAGCAGACGCATGCCGACCGCGAGCAGCACGCCGGTGACGAGGCCGATCGTCATCGAGCCGAAGAGCTCCCACGCGAGCGCGCGCAGCGTCGTGTCCTGGTCCGCGTCGCCGAGCGCGATCGCGCGCGCGACCGACGACGCGATCGCGAAGAGCAGGATCACGATGAGATCCGCGATCACCACGACGCCCAGGACCGTGCGCGCGGTCGGCCCGTCGGCGCGCGTCTCGGCGCGGATCGCGACCACGACCGCCGGCGAGCCCGACGCGACGACGATGCCGATGACCGCCGCGAGCGCCATCCGCTCGTGCTCCGGCACGCCCTCGAAGAACGGGAGCTCGGGGCTGATCGCATACGCGACCAACGAGAGCACCACCGCGGTGCCGATCACCGCGACGAAGCTGATCCAGCCGATCGAGCGCATCAGCGAGCGCATCGCGCGCACGTTGATCTCGCTGCCCGCGGTGAGCGCGATCAGCGCCACCGCGACGCCGTTCACCTGGCTCAGCCCGCGCACGACCTCGTGGTCGAGGTACCCGAGCACGAAGGGCCCCGCCGTGATCCCGGCCGCCATGTAGCCCGTCAGCTTGGGCAGGCGAAGCTGCTCGACGATGCGGCTCAGCGCCCACGAGACGATCAGGACGAACCCCACTCCGAGCAGGATCGCGGAGCCGCTCGCGCGCGGATCGCCGGGCGCTGCGGTGCGTCTTGCGGCCTCCATCAGGCCGCACACCGCGACGGCGAGCAGGGCGTGCACGAACGTTCGCATTTCCCGACCGTACACGAGTATCGCGCTTCGACGATGGACGAATCGTTTGAGCTCCAACGATTCTTGGATCGCGCCCGCGAGCGCGTGGTCGCGACGACCCTGCGCTTCGCGCCGAGCGAGCCGCAGCGCGTGTTCGCGCTCACGATCGCGATCGGCGCGATGTGCGGTCTCGCGGCGGTCGCGTTCCACGAGGCGATCCAGCTCGCGCAGGAGCTCCTCATCGAGCGTGTGCTGCGCAGCCGCGCGACGACCGCGTGGTGGTGGGTCGCGGTCGCGATCACCCCGGCGATCGGCGGGCTGATCGCGGGGCTGCTGCTGCACTACGTCGTGCCGAGCGCGGCCGGCAGCGGCGTGCCCCAGGTGAAGGCCGCGTACTCGATCGACTCGGGCAAGGGCGTCCGACTGCGCGACGCGATCGGCAAGCTCTTCGTGTGCACGATCCAGATCGGCACCGGGGCATCGCTCGGCCGCGAGGGGCCCACCGTCCAGATCTGCGCGGGGATCGCCGCGAGCCTCGGGCGCTGGCTCGCGCTCTCGCCGGCGAACCTGCGCAACCTGATCCCGGTGGGCTCGGCCGCGGGATCGCGGCGGCGTTCAACGCGCCGATCGCCGCGGTGACGTTCACCATCGAAGAGGTCGTCGGGACGCTCGATCAGACCGTGCTCTCGGGCGTGGTCGTCGCTGCGGCGCTCGCCGCGGTGGTCGAGCACTCGATGCTCGGAGAGAGCCCGGTGCTGCACGCACCGCTGGCTGCCGGGCTGCACCACGCGTCGTCGCTCCCGTTCTATGCGTTGCTCGGGGTCGGCGCGGGGCTCGTCGCGATCGTGTTCGGGGATCTGCTGCTGCTCGAGCGCGAGCGCGCGAAGCGCGCGCGTGTCCCCGCGCCGCTGAAGCCTGCGATCGGCGGGCTGCTGACCGGCGCGCTCGTCGTGGTCGCGATGCTCGCGGTCTCGGAGAGCGGCGTCGCGGGCGGCGGCTACGCGACGCTCTCGCGCGCGCTCGCGGGCGCGCTCCCGCTGCACGCGCTCGCGATCCTGGTCGTGCTCAAGATCGCCGCGACCGTCTCGTCGTACTCGAGCGGCGGCGCGGGCGGCATCTTCGCGCCCTCGCTCTTCGTCGGCGCGATGCTCGGTGGGCTCGTCGGGAGCCTCGACGTGCTCGCGCTCGGTCACGTCCCCTCGCAGGAGCTCACGTCGTTCGCGCTGGTCGGCATGGGCGCCCTGTTCGCGGGGCTGATCCGCGCGCCGATCACGTCGGTGCTGATCATCTTCGAGATGACGCACGGCTACGGGCTGGTGCTGCCGCTGATGATCTCGAACAGCGTCGCGTACCTGATCGCGCGCCGGTTCCGTCCGACGCCGATCTACGAAGCGCTGCTCGCGCAGGACGGGATCAAGCTCCCGCACGGAGCGACGTCGCGCGGCTCCCTCGCGTCGCTCGTCGTGTCGGGCGCGATGACCCGCGACATCGTCACGATCCCCGCGGGCACGAGCGCGCGCGACGCAGCGCAGATCACCGCGCGCCACGGGCACGGGACGTACCCGGTGCTCGACGACGACGGACGCTTCGTCGGTCTGCTCAGCGAGGCGCGGCTGCAGCGATCGCTCGCGGAGAAGGAGGACGCGCGACCAGTGCGCGACATCGCGAAGCACCGCGACTACTGCGTGGCCGACGAGACGCTCCTGCGCGCCGTGACGCGCATGACGCGGCTCGGAGTGCGGCAGCTCCCGGTGCTCGAGCGCGGGACCCACCGGCTCGTCGGCATGCTGGCGATGAGCGACGTCATGCGCGCCCAGATGCGCGCCGAGGGCGAGCACGGCGGCGCATCGAGCTCGACGGATCGCCTGACGCTCGAGGCCCTACCGCCGGTGCCGCGTCGGGATCACAGCGCTTCGCAGACGTAGGGGACCGCCATCGTGCAGTCCTCGTCGATCCACACCGAGCTCGCCACGATCATCGCGCAGTTCTCGCGGCGCGCGCCGTTGGGCTCCGCCGCGCCCCAGCGCACGTAGGCATCGCCGATCGGCTGGCCGCCGGCCGTCGTGTCGCGGAAGAAGAGCGTGCCGTCGTTCCAGGTCCAGTCGCCCTCGCGCACCTCGTCGGTCGCGCCGATCCACACGCGATCCGCCGCGCGCACGCCCGCGACGAAGTCCTGCTCCGCCGCGTCGTCGATGCGCACGAGGCGCATGCCGAGATCGGCGCAGCGCATCGAGGCGTCGTTGCGCGACCGCGCGTCCTCGCACGAGAGATAGCGGCGCCCGAGGTGCCACGCCGCGAAGCACCCCGGCGGTGCGGGCCCGCCGTCGGGACGAGGGCCGGCGTCGCGCCCCGCGTCGGGCTCGATCGACGGCGTCGCATCGATCGGGGGCGTCGCGTCTTCGGCGGGCGCCGCGTCGAGGACGTGAGGCTCGGTCGCGTCGAGCACGAAGGCCGCGTCGAGCTCGCCGTGGCTCGCCGAGTCGCCCGGTCGCGCCGCGTCCTCGACCGCCGCGTCGAAGCCATCGAGCGCCTGCGGGTCGTACCCGAGGCGACCGCAGCCGACCGCAGCAGTCAGGGCGGAGAAGAACAGAATGCTTTCGCGCGCAAGCGATCGCACGCGCGGAGGATACAGCCGTGTCAAGCGTCCGACGTCGGGAGGTGCCCCGTCAGCGCGCTCCGAGGCGCTCGCACGCCTCGGCGTACCCCGCGGTGCACGCGCGCTGGTAGTGCGGTCGCGCGCGCGAGGCGGACGCAGTGCCGCCGATCAGGCCGCTCTCGTAGGCGCGCCCGAGGTTGAAGCAGCCGCGCGGCTCGCGTCCCTCGCAGGCGCGTCCCCACAGCTCGACGGCGCGGCGCACGTCGCGCGGCACGCCGCTCCCGAGCTCGTGGAGCGAGCCGAGGTTGCTGCACGCGAGCATGTGCCCGGCGTCGCACGCGCGCTGGAAGAGCGCCGCCGCCGCCCCGGGATCGCGGCTGATCGCGAGCGTGCCGAGGCTCGTGCACCCGTTCGGGATGCCGCCCTCGCACGCGCGCGAGTAGAGCTCTCCGGCGCGCGCCGCGTCCGCCGCGATGCCGAGCCCGCGCTCGAGGAAGTAGCCGAGCGCGTTGCACCCGCGCAGCTCGCCGCCGTCGCACGCGCGCGTGACCAGCTCGAGCGCGCGCCCGTCGTCCTGCGCGACGCCGGTGCCCGCGCGGAACGCGAGGCCGAGGCGCGTGCACCCGTAGAGCTCGCCGCCGTCGCACGCTTGCGTGTAGAGCACGACCGCGCGCGCGGGATCGGCCGGCGCGCCCAGGCCCTGCTCGATCATCGCGCCGAGGCTCGCGCACCCGAGCAGCTCACCGCCGTCGCACGCCTGCGTGTAGAGCGCGGCGGCGCGCGCGGGATCCGCGGGCACACCACGACCGCGCTCGTACATGAGCCCGAGGTTCGCGCAGCCGTAGAGATCGTCCTGCTGCTCGCACGCGCGGCGGAAGAGGCGCAGCGACTCCGCGAGATCACGGGTCACGCCGCGCCCTTCGTCGAGCAGTCGCCCGAGGTGGATGCAGCCCAGCGAGTCCGCCTGATCGCACGCCTGACGATAGAGCCGCGCCGCCGCCGCGACGTCGCGCGTGATGCCGCGTCCGTCTTCCGTCGCGAGCCCGAGCGACACGCACGAGCCGGGCTCGCCGCCGTCGCATCCCTGGCGGAACAAGCGCACGCCGGCCTCGAGGTCGACCGCGACGCCGATGCCCTCCTGGTACGCGCGCCCCAGGTTCCCGCAGCCGATCGGCTCTCCGTCCTCGCACGCGAGCCGATAGAATTCCGCGGCGCGCGCCGCGACCCGACCGCCCTGCTCCTCGAAGATCAGCCCGAGCTCGTTGCACGCCGGGCCACGGCCCGAGCGACACGCTCGCTCGAGCAGTCGCTCGGTGCGGCGCTGCTCCGCCGCGGCGATGCCTCCGTCGCGCAAGATCACGCTGAGCCGCTCGCACGAGAGCACGTCGTCGCCCGCGCATCCGCTCTCGAAGAGCCGCAGCGCCTGCGTGGTGTCCGCGGCGACGCCGCGCCCGCTCACGTAGCGCTCCGCGAGCGTGCGACACGCCTCGGCGATGCCGGCGCGACAGCTGCGATCGAGCAGCGACGTCGCGAGCGTCGCGTCCTCGGGCGCGGCGCTGTCGTTGATCAACGTCGCGACGCGCCAGCACGCCTGCGCGAAGCCGAGCTGACACGAGCGGTCGTAGCGCTCTCGGGCGCGCGTCGTGTCGACGGGCGTGCCCTCGCCCTGCTCGTGCATCTCGGCGTGCTGGAAGCACGCCTCGGCGTCGCCCTGATCGCACGCGGTGCGGAACAAGATCAGCGCTTGATCGGAGTCGCGCGTCACGCCGACGCCGGTGCGCGTCATCGCGCCGAGACGACGACAGCCCTCGGCGTGACGCGTCGCGCACGCGCGTCGATAGAGCGCGCCTGCGCGCGCGACGTCGGTGGTCACGCCCTCGCCGCGCTCGAACGCGAGCCCGGCGACGACGCACTGCGCCGGCTGCGCGGGCACACAACGCGCGGCCATCCGATCCTCGGGCGAGAGGCAGCATCCGCGCGCGTCGCGCTCGCGGCGTGGGCACGCGTGCGAGCACTCCTGCGCGCTCGCGACCGAGCGCATCGAGGAGAGTGGGACGATCAAGAGGAGCGAGCAGAAGACGGCACGAAGCGAGGTCATGAGCGGAGAGCGTACCGCGACCCGGGGATCCTCCGCGCCGGGGGCCCCGCACGGGCACGCGATCTGCTCCGTCGCGGCGCGATGCTCCGATTGTCGCAATCCGTGCCACTGCTCGCGATCTCGAGCGCGGTCCTCTCCGGCTGTTATCTCGGCCACGGAGCCGACGGGCCGTTGCCGCGCGACGGTGGAGGCCAAGACGCGCGGACCACGCCGATCGTGCCCGACGCGTCGATCCCGGTGGACGCCGGGCAGGTGCGCGACGCGGGCCTGACGTGCGCGCCGACGCGCGCCGACTTCGCGTGCCTCGAGTCGTTCGCCGTGCCGGCCGGGCGCGACTTCACGCTGCCGCTCGCGTTCGACACGTGCGGGTGCTGCGCGCAGACGGAGTGCGCGGTGGTCGACGTGACGCGCGACAGCCAGACGCTGCGCCTCGTCACCGCGCTCTGCCCCGACCCGTGCGACTGCGACGCGTGCAACACGCCGATCGCGCAGTGCGAGATCCCCGCGCTGCCGCCGGGCGAGTGGCTCGTCGAGGTGAACGGCGCGCCCGCGATGCGGCTGCCCGTGGTCGACGAAGAGCTGCCGTTGCCGCCCGGCGGATGCATCGACTTCGCGGAGGACGACGCGTGCACGCGCGGCCCCGGGGTCTTCGAGGGACGCGCGATGCGCCCCTCGCGCGCCTGCGTGCGCCGCGGCATCGGCGGCACGTCGCACGACGAGCTCGATCTGACCGAGGAGTGCGGCACGTGCGATCGCGAGAGCACGTGCGAGGTCCGCGTCATGACGCGCCTCACCACCGATCTCCCGCCGGGCAGCGATCTACACGTCACCGCGGGTCGCTACGTCGGCGGTTGTGACGGCATCTGCCCGCCGGTGTGCATCGAGAACACGCGCACGTGCGCGCTGCCCTCGCTGCCGCCCGGCGACGTGAACCGCATCTTCGTGGACGGGTCGCCGATCCTCACGTTCACCTCGGGCGAGACCGACGTCGTGTGTAGCGACTGACCTCCTCCGAGCGTGCCAATCGCGACTGGCACCTACCGCTCCGACGATTCTCACGTTCTCGCCGAGGTCCGAGCTCCCCGGCGAGCGCTCCGTGCTCCGCGCGCGGAGCGCGCGCTGCGCCGACTCCGACGCTTCGACGCAAACGCAGCAATTCGAGCACGGCGCACGGCGTGCACTGCGAGCCACGCCCTTTCGGGTGGGAGGTGGACTCGTGAGGATTCGAATCGAGACGGTCTTCGGAGCGATGCTCGTGCTCGCGCCGGTCATCACGCTGATCGCGTGCTCGACCGAGCCATCGCCGCCGGTGTACCGCAGTGCGCTGACGGGCGAGGAGTGCGTGCCCGACCCCGGAACGATGATCCCGCCCGAGCGCGGCTCGGGGCACGGACGCGGCGGCCACAACAGCCCGACCGGGATTCCCGGCGACAACATCGACGATCCGCACAGCGGAAAGGTCGACTGCCTCTACGACGGCAACAGCGGCCAGGGCAACGATCGCGACGGCTGCTTCCCGCGTCCCGGCTGCGACGCCGAGGGCTGCTGCGAGGTGCCCGATCCCGATCCGACGCCCGACGCGGGCGCGCCGGTCGACGACGTCGACGCCGGCGATCTCATCTGATCTGATCTGATCTGATCTGATCGAAGGAAGGACGCGCCGCGAAGGGAGCCGCGCCGCGTCCTTCGTTCTCTCAGGTCGAAAATCGGCTCGCCCGCCGGGCCCTACCCTCCGCGCGGTTCGCGCGCTCCCGTCCGGGACCGGCGGGACGAGCACTCCGGCAGAGACTCAGTGATCGTGGTGGCCGCCCGGCCCGTGCGCGTGACCGTGCGCCTTCTCTTCCTCGGTCGCGTCGCGCACGTCGCGGATCGTCACGTCGAACACGAGCGTGACCCCGGCGAGCGGGTGCTCCGAGGTCACGTAGATCGTGCGGCCCTGCACCTTCGTCACCCAGATCGGCATCGGGCGCCCGTTCGGCCCTTCCGCGACGAACTGCGCGCCCTTCACGACGTTCGCCTCCGCGGGGAAGCGCGAGCGCAGGACCTCCTGCGGCTTCACGTTGCGCTTCGGTCCGTAGCCCTTGTCGGGCGGAACGCGCGCCTCGACGCGATCGCCCACCGACTTGCCCGCGAGCGCCTCCTCGAGGCCGGGCACGATCCCGCGCGCACCGTGCAGGTACACGAGCGGCGCGCTCTCGCTCGAGCGATCGAGCTCCTTGCCGCTCTCGTCGCGAAGGACGTAGTCGATGCTCACCACCTTGCCGTCGGCCACGATGCTCACGGTGCGATTCTCCTCCGAAGAGCGCGGATGGTAGCGAGCCGATCGAGTCTGTCGATCACTCCGTCGGGATCGCGAACGCGCCCACGTACCACGCGTTCGCGTCGGCCGTGATGCCCATGCGATGGGTGAGCGCGCCGCTCGTCGGGTCCACGGCGAACACCTGCACGTCGCGCGAGTCCTGGTTCGCGACGATCAGCAGTCGCGCGTCGGGCGTGAGCGTCATGCTGCGCGGCGTGCGACCGCGCGTGCTCTCGTGTCCCTCGAGCGCGAGGAGGCCGTCGCTCCCGATGCGGAAGCGCACCACGTCGTCGTCGCCGCGGTTCGAGCCGTAGAGGAAGCGCCCGCTCGGGTGCACCAGGATCTCCGCGGTCGTGTTCCCGCCGCTCGCGCCCTCTTCGCGCGTCGAGATGCGCTGGAGCTCGGGCCCGAGCGTCGCGTCGGCGGCGCGCGCGTGCACCGTGATCGTCGAGTCGAGCTCGTGGATCACGTACGCGAAGCGCTCGTCGGGCGAGAGCGCGAGGTGACGCGAGCCCGCGCCGGGGCGCATCGCGCGGCTCGGCGGCGTGAGCGGCGCGAGACCGCTCGCGGACACCGCGTACTGCGCGACCAGCGCATCTTCTTTGCTCACGGCATACAGATGCGTGCCGCCCGCATCGAACACGACCTGGTGGGCCTGCCCGCCGGGACGCTCGAGGTCGAGGCGATCGCCGATCATCCCGCCCGCTTCGATCGGGAAGATCGGGACCGAGCCGCCGCCGTAGTTCGCAGCGGCGACGAATCGCCCGTCGGGGCTCACCGCGACGTGGGTCGGACCGCCGCCCTCGGTGGCCGCGCGATCGATGACGCGCACCGCGCCGGTGCCGGGCGTGACCTCGAGCGCCGCGAGCTCGGCCGCGCCCTCGTGCACGACGTAGAGGAATCGTCCGTCGGGCGACGGCGCGAGGAACGACGGGAAGTCGCCGGTGCGCGTGCGGCTGCGCTCGGTGAGCGCGCCGCTCGACGCGTCGAGCGCGTACACGACGAGATCGCCGCTCGTCAGCCCGACGTAGACGAACGTCTCACGCATCGGGCCACCCCCGTCCGGTGTGCCCGCGTCGCTCGGCGACGCAGCGTCCTCGCGCACGTCCGCGTCGATCTCCGGCGCGTCGCTCGCGTCGATGCCCGGGGTGCTCGCGTCGCGTGGATCGCTCGCGTCGTCGTCTCCGCCGCACGCCGCGCACATGAGCGCGGCGAGCAGCGGCCCCAACACGCGCGTCAGTTCGCGAAGTCCTGCGTCCAGTACGGCCTGCCGCCGCACTCCACGTACCCGATCCCGATGCGCCCGAACGCGCCGTTCAGGATGTTCCGTCGATGACCGTCGCTGTTCATCCATCCCGTGTGCACCGCCTCCGGCGTGGTGTAGCCATGCGCGATGTTCTCGCCGACCGTCCGCCACGACACGCCTTGTTCGTCGATGCGATCCACGAACGAGCGGCCGTCGAGCGAGTCGTGCATGAAGTAGTTCTGATTGCACATGTCCTGCGAGTGCAGGCGTGCCGCGCGCGCGAGCCCTTCGTCGCACACCAGATCGGAGAGGCCCGCCTCGCGCCGTGCCGCGTTGGTGAGCGCGAGCTCCGCCGCTTCGATCGCGCTCGCACATCCGGTCGGTGGCGGAGGAGGCGGCGGCAGGCAGCGACTGCGTCCCTCGACGACGCCACATCCGTCGCTGCACGACTGCTCGCGGATCGCACCGTCCTCGCACCAGCGCGCGACGTCTCCGTCGCAGCGACCCGCGAGCGTGAGGCCTCCGCAGGGATCGCTCGGTCCCGCGTCGATCGCGGGCGGCGTCGCGGCGTCGATCGCGGGCGGCGGCATCGAGGTGCCCGCGTCGTCGAGCGGAGGCGGCGTGGTCGCGTCGACCTCTTCGATCGGTGCGCCGCCGTCGCGGGGATCGCGTGGGACCTCGCGCCCTCCATCGCGTCGGGACGACGCCTGCGTGCCTCCCGAGTCGAGCACACCGACGCAGCCCGTCGACACGGTGAGCGCGATCGCGAGGAGAGCTCGTGAGGTCACGAGACCCGCGGTCGCACGGCGCGTACCGCGTCCGAAAGATCAACGATCTCGCGCGCCCAGCGGAACATCCGGAGCGCCGCGCGGAGCCCGGAGCGCTCCGCGCTCCGCGCGCATCATGGAGCGCGCCCCTGCACGAGCGCGCGCAGCACTTCGACGTCGATCGGCTTCTCGAGCACCCGCACCCCGGGCAGCGCGAGCGCGCGACGCACGAGTGGGTGCGACCGCGCATGCCCGGTGAGGAACACGATCTCGCCCGCGAAGCGGTGCTCGCGGAGCCACTCGTACGCGTCGACGCCGCTCGGCGCCGCGGGCCCGAGGTTCACGTCGAGGATCGCGACGTCGCAGGAGAGCGCGTCGTTCGCGGCCGCGCGCAGCTGCTCGAACGACGCGGCGCAGGTGCAGCGCTCCGCGCCGACGCTCTCGGCGAACACACAGAGCAGCTCGCGCAGATCGTCGTCGTCGTCGAGCACGAGGAGGCGCACTGCGCCCGATGTAGACCCCGCGCGCGCGCACCCCACGTCGAGCGTGACCCGATCTCGTCGCGTCGCCGCACTCGAAGCCGCGGAGGTCTCGAATGAGCGTGTCCCGACTCGTGACGATCGTTCCGGCGCTGCTGCTCGCGCTCCAAGCCTGCTCCGCGGTGTCGCCCGACGACACGAGCGACGGCGGCAGCGCGCCGCGGCGCGACGGGGCGACGCCGATCGACGAGCGTGACGGAGGAGGCGGGCCGATCGACGGCGACGGAGGCACCGCGTCCGACCGCGACGGAGGCTCGTCGGGCACGACGGACGGCGGCGCGCCCGCGAGCTGCGCGCCCGCGTGCGGCAGCGGGACGGTGTGCGTCGACGGCGAGTGCGTCGAGCGCGTGAGCGGCGTGCCGGGGATCGACTCGGTGCTGCTCGGCGATCCCACGCGCTTCGACGAGGAAGTGCTCATCTCGCAGAACCCGGACCTCAGCTGGCGCCCGTCGCGCATCTACAAGTGGCGCGACTTCGTGCAGGCGGTGACGACGATGCACACGCGCGGCATCGGCGACATGCGGCTCTGGCTCGGCGAGCCCGGCGATCCCGAGCCCGCGCGCAGCCGCTATGCGCTCGTGAACCTCGCGGCGTTCCTCGCGCAGAGCATGAAGGAGACGATTCGCTACGACGCGTGCGACGAGAACAACTGGGACATGACCAACGGATATGCGATCTCGAACGCATGTGGTCAGTTGGGACAGGACTACGCGGGCGCGGGATACGACTGCGAGATGGCCTGTCCGCGCGATCCGTCGATGCGGATGACGGCAGTCACGCACGCGCAGTGGTACGGCGCGCCGGGGCCGCTCTTCTGCGCGCCGAACGCGACGCTCGCATCGGTGAGCGGTCGCAGCGACGGGCGCACCGGGCGCTGGAACTACGGGTTCGACTGCTATCCGTACCCCGCGTCGCAGCCGGGCTTCGTCGCGCCGGGCGGTGACGCGTGGACGCGCCCGCAGTGCGAGGTCTACGAAGGCCAGCGCGCCGGACGGTACGAGTGGGACGGCTCGGGCGGGTCGGTGGAGGGCTGTTGTTGGTGGGGCCGCGGCGTCATCCAGACGACGGGTCGCTGCAACTTCGGGATGCTCAACCACTACCTCGGCGCGGGCCACCTCGACCCGGCGCGCTTCCCGCGACCCGCGGGCGCGCTCTACCCCGACGTGAACTTCTGCCGCGACCCCGAGGCGATCTGCGCGAGCACCGAGCACCCCGAGCTGAAGTGGATCGCGGGCCTCTTCTATTGGATGAGCTCGGTCGAGCCGTACTCGCGGGACGGATGGGTCTACAAGGATCGGCTGCGCGCGTTCGTCGACGGCGGGATGACCGACGGCACGTTCATCGACGGCGTCTCGGGCATCGTGAACCGCGGCTGCCACAACCCGCCGTGCGGCACCGGACCGCTCGACGGAGCCGCCGATCGGCGCGCGAACTTCGAGCTCGTGCTGACCACGATGGGCCTGCGCTGAGCGCGCCGGGTGCCGCGATGTAGGGGCGCTTTTCCCGCAGAATTCGTACTTGCGTATCACGAGAGATGCTCTACATCGGCGGCCGATGTTTTCTCGTGAACGAGCCCACTGGGCGGGATCTCTTCTTCTCTCGCTCGCCGCGCTGGGGAGCACGGCGAGCGCGAGCGCGCTGACCTACGAGGATCCCGACGACGCCCCTTACGACCTCGGCACCCCGCCGAGCGAGCTGGAGATCGAGTGGCCCGCGCCGCCCGAGATCGAGCGCGAGGTGAACGCGCGCACGATCGCGGAGGCGAACGCGGCAGCGGCGACGCCCGGCACGCGCGTGCACGTCGCCGGCGCGCTCGACGGTGACGTGAAGGTCACCGCGTCGGACGTGGAGATCGAGTTCGCGCCGAACGCGAGCGCGGGCTCGGTGCAGATCGCGAAGGGCCTCGAGCGCATCGCGGTGCGCGGCGGCGAGGTCGATCACGTCGAGATGGAGCTGCCCGCCGTGTTCGAGGGCCAGCTGCAGTATCGCGAAGACCTGATGACCACCGACGTGCTGCTCGACGCCGTCGAGGCGAACGCCGAGGACACTGCGTTCCTCATGCGCGCGGGCAAGCGCATCGCGATCACCAACAGCCGCGCGACCGCGGGTCGTTATTCGGTGTGGTTCGGCGACTCCGGTGATTTCGAGAGCGAGGACGTGATCCTCGCGGGCAACGAGCTCAGCTCGGAGGGCCCCGAAGCGACGGTGCGTCTGGTGCACGTGGTGCGCAGCGCGACGGTCGACAATCGGCTCGAGAACGGCGCGAAGCACAACTACCGCACGCACGGCCGCGCCGACATGAACTGGGCGTCGGGCAACGTGCTCATCAACTCCGGCATCATGCTCGGGACGATGGCGGACGACTCGATCGGCAAGCAGTGGTTCGAGAACAACACGTTCTATCACCGCATGCCGAGCCTCATCGAGATCCTCCTCGACGAGTCGCCGAGCGTCACGCTGCGTCGCAACACGATCTACAGCGACGTGTGGAGCTGTTTCCTCTGTCGCGAGGTCCCGTCGGGCTGGGTCGAAGAGGGGAATCGGATGTTCCCCTATCGCGCGCCGCCGGCGAAGTGACGGAATGAAGAAGAGCGCCCGATCCGCGCGGATCGGGCGCTCTTTCTCTTTTTTCCGGCTCAGATCAGGTCCGTGGGGGCGCAGGTCGAGACACCCGCGCCGACGATGCGATAGCCGATGTCGGTGCGCACCGTCTCGACGTTCGTGCTGCCGGGCGTGACTCGATAGATGCCAGTCGAGTCGTCGAATGCGCCCTGATAGAAGATGTAATAACGGCCACCCCAGAACGCGAAGGCCCACGCCGCCGGCGTGGGGATGATCGACGGGTCGATGCTCGAGACGTCGATCTCGGTGATCGTGGCCGCGGTGGTCTTGTCGAGCTGGCGCACCGCCATCGGATCTCCATCGGGGAAGAAGCCCCAGAGCTCCGCGGTGCCCGTCCCGGTGAGCTCGGGCGAGCCGTCGACGTTGCCGATGCGCGAGACCGTCCACGAGCCCACGTCGATGCGGCCGAGCACCGACCGGCCGCTGCCGATGCCCTCTTCGGGCCCGCCCGAGATGAAGAGCGTCTCGTTGGCGCTGCCCGACGCGTCGGCGACGAACCCCATGCCGAAGAGCTCGAAGCCCATCTGATCGGGCGCGAACGTCGTCGCGGTGCACGACGCGTCGGTGGTGCTCACGCGGTAGATGCGGTGGTCGTTGTGGAGCACGTACGCGGTCGCGTTGCGATCGACGGCCATCGAGAACGGCGTTCCGGAAGACGGGCACGCGAGCGTGCCGATCGAGGTGAGCGAGCCGCTGTCGGGCTCGTACCGGAGCAGCGCGTTCGCGCTGTCGACGAGGTAGATCCAGCGCGCCTGCGCGACGCACGACGACGCGGTGCTGCCGTCGGGCCGCGGCGTGATCGGCGTGCCCCCGCCGTCGCTCTGCGAGCCGCCGTCGGACAGCGTGCCCGGGCGGAATGGGTCGCCCGAGCGCTCCGAGCAGCCGGGGAGCGCGAGCGCGGTGATCGCGACGAGGAGAGCGGTGCGACGTGCGGTGGGCATGTCGGAGAGCGTAGTCGATCGCGGGCCGTCGAGCCCTCGCGCGTGACATCCTCGCGGCGATGATCGACGGAGCGCTCGGTGAGGCGGCGCGCGCGCTCGCGCGCGGCGATGCGCTGCACGCGCTCGGGATCGCGGGGCGCGACGAGAGCGCGCTCGGGCTCACGCTGCGCGGCATCGCGTATGCGCAGCTCGGCGATCTCGAGCTCGCGCGCGGGGCGCTCGAGGACGCGTCGGAGCGTTCGACGGATGCGCACACGACCTCGCGCGCGCGCGCCGCGCTGGCCGAGATCGCGCTCGCGAGCGGCGACCCGGCGCGCGCCGCGCGCGAGGCGATCGCATGCGCGAGCGCGCTCGAGGCGCTCGGAGATCCGCGCAACGCGGCGATGCAGCGGCTCGTGCTCGCGCGCGCCGAGGTGCTGCGCGGTCGGCTCCCCGAAGCGCGAGGCGTCGTGGAGGACGTGCTCTCGCGAGAGCAGCCCGCCGATCTGCGCGCGGTCGCGTCGCTCGCGCAGGCCGAGATCGCGATGCGCGCGCTCGCCGCGTCGGAGTCGCGCGATGCGCTGGGACGCGCGCGCGCGGCGCTCGACGTCGCGCCCCACGAGCTGCTGTCTCGCGCGCTGGTCTCGCTCGAGCGCGAGCTCTCGGCGCCGGTCGCGCGGGTCGTGCGCGACGGTGTCTCGAGCGACGCGGATCTCTTCGCGATCGAGGAGCTCTCGCGCGGCGAGGTGTTGCTGATCGACGGGTGCCGGCGCGTCGCGATCGGCGCGCGGCTGATCGTGCGGCTCGGGCGTCGGCCCGTGCTCTTCGCGCTCTTGCTCGAGCTCGCGCGCGCATGGCCCGGTGGGATCGGGCGCGACGAGCTCGCGGCGCGTGCGTTCGACGTGCGGCGCGTGAACCCCTCGCACCGCGCGCGGCTGCGCGTCGAGGTCGGGCGGCTGCGCAAGGCGATGCTCGGTCTCGCCGCGGAGCCCGTCGCGACGAAGGAAGGCTACGCGCTCGTGTCGCAGCGCGAGGTCGTCGTGCTCTCGCCGCACGACGACGGCGAGGGCGCGCGGATCGCGCTGCTGCTGGGCGACGGCGCGTCGTGGTCGGCGCGCGAGGTCGCGACGCACACCAGGCTCTCGATCCGCACGGTGCAGCGCGCGCTCGCATCGCTCGTCGAGAGCGGGCGTGCGATCCGCACGGGGCGCGGCGCGCGCGTGCGGTACGCGCGGCCGGGCACGCCCATCGCGTCGCGGATGTTACTCCTCGGTCTGCTGCCCGCGTCGTAGATCGCTCTTCGTAGGAGGTGACGCGATGATGCAGAGCGAAGCAGAGGTGGTGCGCGAGGTGGTGCCGGTCGCCGACGGAGGGCGCATGCACGGCGTGACGATCGACCACGCGCTCGTGTGGTTCGCGCGCGACGGAGAGCTGGTCGCGTTCGATCCCGCGCGCGACGAGGTGGTGCGCCGTCTGCCGGTGGGCGCGGCGGACGCGGGCACCGCGTTCGACGGAGAGCATCTCTACCAGCTCGCGAAGGGCACGATCCTGGTGCTCGATCCGCGCGATGGTCGGGTGGTGCGCACGATGCCCGCGCCGGGCAAGGGCGACGACACCGGCATGGCGTGGGCCGACGGGCACCTGTGGATCGGGCAGGGCCGCGGCGCGCGCATCCACAAGGTCGACGCGAAGACCGGCGAGGTGGTGCGCACGCTGACGTCGGATCGATTCGTGACCGGCGTGTCGGTGATCGACGGAGCGCTGTGGCACGGGACGATGAAGGACGGGGAGCCGTGCGAGCTGCGGCGGCTCGGCGAGGACGGCACGGTCGAGGAGGCGATGCGCGTGCCGGTCCCGCGCGTCGCCGGCATCGAGGGCACGCGCGACGGCGGCTTCTGGTGCGCTGGCGAGAACGGCCGGCTCCGGCTGGTGCGCCGCAAGCGCTGACGATCGCAACTTTCGCCAAGCCGCTCCGGACCCGCTGCGGGAGGTAGGATCGCGCGATGCCGGCGCGAGCCCTCATGCAGTGCGCGATGCTCTCGGTGATCGACTACCGATGCACCGTCGGGCTCGGCAGCGTGCCGTTCCCCGAGCAGCATCGCGCGCACACGCTCGCGTACGTCCGCAAGGGCACGTTCGGATATCGCACGCGCGGCGTGCGGCACGAGCTGGTCCCGGGCTCGGTGCTCGTCGGCCGTCCCGGCGACGAGTACGTGTGCAGCCACGAGCACGCGTGCGGGGACGAGTGCCTGTCGTTCCAGCTCTCGCCCGCGCTCGTCGGCGCGTTCGGTGATGCGTTCACGCGCGTCGCGGCGCTGCCGCCCCTGCCCGAGATCGTCGTGCTCGGCGAGCTCGCGCAGGCGGCGGCGTCGGGCGCGAGCGACGTGGGGCTCGACGAGATCGGGCTCGCGCTGGCGCATCGCTTCGTCGCGCTCGCGCTCGGCCGCACGCCCACACCGACGAAGGCGGGCGCGCGCGATCGCCGGCGCGCGATCGACGCCGCGCTCTTCCTCGATGCGTGCTCGCGCGAGGAGATCGATCTCGAGCGCACCGCGCGCGAGGTCGATCTGAGCCCGTTCCACTTCCTGCGCGTGTTCTCGAGCGTCGTCGGCGTCACGCCGCACCAGTACCTCGTGCGCGCGCGCATCCGCCGCGCGGCGCACGCGCTCTCGGAGGGCGATCGCGCGATCGCGGAGATCGCGTTCGACGTGGGCTTCGGCGATCTCAGCAACTTCGTGCGCACGTTCCGGCGCGCGGCCGGGCTCACGCCGCGTGCGTATCGCGACGTCGCGCGCGGGCGCCGCAAGATCTGCCAAGAGGCGCGCAACGCGATCTGACACACGAGCCTCTCTCGAAACCACGGAGGGCTCTCGTGATCGATCACGTCGGACTGAAGGTGAAGGATCTCGCGCGCAGCGTGCGCTTCTACGAAGCGGCGCTCGCGCCGCTCGGATATGTGCTCTGCGCACACGATTCGACGAGCGCGGGCTTCGGCCCGAAGGACGCGCCCGCGCTGTGGCTGTATGCGAGCGACACGGTGACCACGACGGCGCACCTCGCGCTGCGCGCGAGCGATCGACGCGCGGTCGATCGCTTCCACGCGGCCGGCGTCGACACGGGCGGGCGTGACCACGGCGCGCCCGGCGTGCGCGCCGACTACGCGCCGAATTACTACGCGGCGTTCCTGCTCGACCCCGACGGGCACAACGTCGAGGCGGTCTGCATGGAGTGACGCGCGCGGGCGCGCCGCGATGGAGACGTCACGCGCTCTCGAGCGTCTTCTTCATCGCGGCGCAGCCCTGGTCCATCATCGCCGCGATCGGGCCCGCCATCTCGTTCGGCAGCACGTCGGCGACCCAGATCACGCGCGTGCGCGCGTCGCCCTCGGCGATCACCTCGAACGAGGCGTGGTGGTGCGCGATGCGCTCGGCGCGCGCGGAGTACGCGATGCGGCGGCGCGCGTCGTCGACGTCGACGAGCAGCTCGCGCGCGACGAAGCCGTTCGCGAACGTGACCACGCGCGCGCCGTCCTCGAGGCGGCAGTCGGTGACGAAGCCCCTCGCGAGCTTCGTGTGCACCGCGCCCACGTCACGGAACGCGCCCCACACACGATCGGCAGGCGCGTCGATCGAGATCTCTCGTCGGATGGATGCCATCCGTTCGAGCTATCGCGCGCGGCGCGCCGGGACCAGGAGGATCTTGCTGCGCGCGCTCGTCACCACTGCACGGGGTACGGCGTGTCGCGATCCTCCCGGAACATGCCGTCCGCGAGCTCGCCGTTGTAGTCGTTGCCCCAGCAGCGCAGGTCGGTGCCGCCGAAGTGCACGCAGCACGTCGACATCCCGCACACGAGACGCTGCGCGCCGGCCGTGGACGGGATCGGCTGCGGCGTGGGCGTCTCGCGGTCGCCGAACGGACCGGTGAGCTCGTCGTAGCCCGAGCCCCAGCAGTACACGCGACCGCTCGCGCCGCGCGCGCAGGTCGTGCTGGTCGCGAGCGCGATCTCGACCACCGTCTCGCCGACCGGGACGGTCGTCGGCGCGACCCACGCCGTCGAGGAGACCGCGCCGTTGCCGATCTGTCCGTAGCGGTTGCGCCCGGTGCACGACACCGAGCCCGCGACGATCGCGCACGCGTGCTCGCTGCCGACCGCGACCTGCGACGCGCCGTGCCACGCCGGGACCTCGCGCGGCCACGATCCCTCGCTGCCGAACGCGCTGCAGTGCACGGCGCCGCTCGCGCGCCGCACGCAGACCTCGCCGCCGACGTCGACGTCGATCACGTCGTCGAACGTGCTCCACTGCACCGGCGTCGAGATCGCGCCGGCGCCCGGCGACGCGGCGAGCCCCTCTTGCTCGTCGCCCCAGCACCAGACGGTTCCGTCGACGCCGCGCACGCACGTCGTGCGGTAGCCCGCGTCGATCTCCGCCACGCCCGCGGTGAAGATGCGGAGCGCGCTGCGGTACGCGAACTCGGTGTTGCCGACGCCGAGCTGTCCGTCCTCGTTCCATCCCCAGCAGTACGCTTCGCCGCCGACGCGCGCGCAGGTGTGGCCCTGCCCCGCCGTGATCTGGCTGATGCGATCGAGCGGATACACGCGCTCGGGGCGCTCGCCGCGGGTGGAGCACGTGCCGTCGCCGAGCTGGCAGTAGACGTTGTAGCCCCACGTCCACGGCACCTCGTCGCTCATCAGGACCACGACGTGCGAGCCGCCGATCGCGACCTCGCGCACCGAGAGACACGCGCCGCCGTCGCACTCGATCGTGCACCCGCTGCCGCACGCGCCGCAGTGGCGCGGGTCGGTCGCGCCGTCGACGCACGCGCCGTCGCACGCGAGCGCGAGCGCGCCGGGGCACGCGCACGCGCCGCTCGCGCAGCGCGCGGTCTCGGGGCACGCGGTGCCGCATGCGCCGCAGTGCGCGACGTCGGTCGTGAGATCGACGCACGCGCCGTCGCAGGTGTCGGGCGCGGACGGCGGGCACACGCACGCGCCCCCTTCGCACGACGCGCCGGCCGGACACGGCTCGCCGCACGCGCCGCAGCTCGACGGGTCGCGCGCGAGATCGACGCACGCGTTGCCGCAGTCCGTCAGGCCCGCAGCGCAGACGCAGACGCCGTCGACGCACGCCTCGCCGGCGCCGCACGGCGTGCGGCACACGCCCGGCGGGGGCGCGCACTCGCCGCGCTCGCAGGTCCACGGCGTCGGGCACGCGCGCCCACACGCGCCGCAGTCGGTCGGCGTGCTCGCGAGGTCGACGCATCGATCGCCGCAGAGGCTCTGTCCCGGCCCGCACACGCACGACGCGAGGGCCCACGCGAGCGCGATCGACGACAGCCGTGCGCGCATCACCAGCCGAGCTCCACGTACGCCTCGAGCGCGTGGAACGCGGGGGCGCGATCGAGCTGCATCCCGCGCCATCCGAGGCCGACGGTCGCGACGTCGAGCTGCACGCCCGCGAACGCGCGCCAACCCGCGACGGTGAGCCCGCTCGCCTGCCCGCTCCACAGCCCGCCCGGCGTCCACGCGGCGCCGATCGCCGCGCCGTAGCGCTCGCCGAGCCGCACCGTCGCGCCGACGTCGAAGTGCGCGGAGAAGAGCCCCTCGCCGCTCCAGCTTCCGCCGGTGAACGTGCCGCCGATGCGCGCGTCGAGCGCGAGCAGCCCGAGGCGCAGCGTGGCGGGCGACCATGCGACGCCGAACGACGCGGCGCCGACGTCGAGCGCGAAGCCGCCGCTCGGCGCGGTCAGCGCCGCGATGCCGAACCGGTAGAGCACGCGCGGATCGCGATACGGCGAGGGCGGTCGCGCGGGCGTGATCGCCGGCGGCGCGGGCACGTCGACGGTCGTGTCGGGCGTCACCGCGACGACCGGCGTGATGACCTGCGGCGCCTCGTCGTGCGGCTCCGCGTCGAAGTAGTAGACGACGCGCGCGACGAACGGCGCGCGACGCGGCAACAGCGGATCGAGCTGCGCCGCGCGATGGCAGAGCGCGACCGAGCGACGCAGGAGCTCGATCACGAGCGTGCGCTCCGGACCTTCGGGGAGCTGCGACGCGCGCATCGCACCGCCGGCGCGCTCGAGCACGACCGCCGCGGCGTCCCAGAAGTACGCGGCGGTGAGCGCGAGCACCTCGGGGTCCTGCGTCGACTCCGAGAGCCGGCGCAGCCGATCGAGGATCTCGCTGTGGCGCCCGTCGTCGAGCACCGCGATCACGTCGCGGATGAGCTCGTGCGCGCCGACGCGCACCAGCAGCGCGACGAGATCCGCGATCTCCGTGGAGCGCGCGCCGTCCGTGAGCCGCGCGCGCGCCGTCTCGAGCGCGCTCGAGCCCGTCACGTGGGCGCGGAGGAGCTCGATCACCGGACCGACCGGCTGCGCGAACCCGATGCTCTGCACGCCGGCCTCGGGGTTCCCGCGCGCGACGACGAAGCCGACGATGCGCTCGTCCGCGTCGATCAGCGGACCGCCCGAATTGCCCGGGTTGAGCGCCATGTCGAGCTGCAGGAAGCCCTCGGGCAGCACGCCGGACACGATGCCGCGGCTCGACTGCGGATCGGTGCGGCGCGGATCGAGCGGATAGCCGATCGCGTGCACCTCTTGTCGCACGTGGAGCGCCGGTCGCTCCTCGAGCGCGACGAAGGACTCGAACGTCGCGCCGACCGCGAGGAACGCGATGTCGCGCTCGGTGTCGCGATGGATCACGGCAGCGGGGAACGCGCGGTCGTGCCCCGGGACCCACACCGCGAGCAGCGCTGCGTCGGACACGACGTGCGCGGCGGTGACCACGATGCCGCTCGGATCGACGAGGACGCCGCTGCCGTGGCCGGCGTCGGGTGTCGCGAGCATGCGCGCTCGGCCCGACTGGCTGTCGATGCGCATCGCGTCGACGCCGCGCACCGCGAACACGCGCACGGTCGCGCGATCGATCGTCGAGTACCCGAGCGGATCGCTCGGCGGCGCGACTGCCGCGGCGGGCGCGTCGGTCGGTGGCACGGCGTCCTGCGCGGACGCGATGCGCGCGCCGAGCAGCAGCGTGATCAGGAGCGACCAGCACGTGGAGCGGCGCATCAGAGACAGACTCCGTAGGAGACGCCCGCGAGCACGACCTCGGGGTCGAGCGGCCAGCAGGAGTGCGACGTCGACGGGCAGTCGGCGGCGCTGCGGCACCAGTGCGCGCAGCGGAGCCCCACGTCGGTGCGGATGCAGACGTGCTCGGGCGCGCAGCTCGCGTCCGTCTCGCAGGGCTCGCCCTGTCGCGCGGTGCCGTACCCGCTCACGCACTGCGTCCAGGTGAGCGTCGACGTCCCGAGCACCACGCAGGCCATGTCGTTCCAGCA
This sequence comes from Sandaracinus amylolyticus, assembly GCF_000737325.1. Classification (NCBI taxonomy): domain Bacteria; kingdom Pseudomonadati; phylum Myxococcota; order Polyangiales; family Sandaracinaceae; genus Sandaracinus; species Sandaracinus amylolyticus. The sequence continues at coordinate 177,058 of NZ_CP011125.1, read as the reverse complement.
GCTGCCGTGATCGTGAGGGCGGCAATTCGATCCGCATCGACCGACACGCTCCGAGACCCCGGGGACGCCGGTCGTCGCGCACACGCGGCTCGCGCAGTCCGAGTGCTCCGAGCAGAGCGCGACGCAGCGGACGTCCGGGCGATCGAGGTCGATCGACCAGTCGGCGCACGCGAGGCCGGGACGGCAGTCGTTGACCGTCGCGCACGGCGCGCCTTCCTCGAGGAAGCCCGCGGGCAGGCACGCGGCGCCGTCGTCGCCGAGGTAGCAGCCCTCGGTGTCGGCACATCCACACTGCGGCTCGACGACGCCGCACGGCGTTCGCGCGCACGCGAACGCGCAGCCCGACACGCCTTCGCCGGTGCAGCGACCGCCCGAGCAGCGCGTGTCGTCGGGCACCGCCTCGCACGTTCCCGAGGGCTCGGCGCAGCGATCACGCGTGCACATCACGCCGTCGTCGCAGACCACGGGCTCGCCCGCCCGACACGTCGCGACCCCACCGACGAAGCCGACGCAACCCTCGCGACCATTGCACGCGAGCCCGTCGTCGCAGTCGGCGATCGAGTCGCACCGGCGCCCCGGCAGGCACGCGCCGTCGACGCACGCCGTCGAGCACGTGAAGCCGCAGCCGCCGCAGCTCTCGAGATCGCTGTGCAGATCGACGCAGCGACCCTCGCAGAGCGTCTCGCCCGGACCGCAGATGCACCCCGCGAGCGCGATCGCGGCGAGGACCGAGAGCGCGGCCCTCACGCGCCCGAGCCCGGGTGCTGCGGCGGCGCGGGCCACCACTCCTGCGTGGGCTCACCGCCGCGCGGCGGAAGCGCTGCGCCGGGACGGCAGACGCGATCCTCGGCGCAGTGCGTGCCCGGTCCGCACCCCGGGTTGCAGAGCGGGATGCAGCTGCCGTTCGAGCTCGCCCAGCCCGGCTCGCACGCCGGCGTGCACACGGGAATGCACGCGCCGGGCGGGACGCACGCGAAGCCGGGAGAGCACGGTGGGCTGCAAGCGACGCTCGCCGCTGCGAGTGGGCGTGTCTGGGAACGACGGCACACGGGCGCGAGCACGAGCAACGCGACGCACGCCAGCGCTGGGAACAGCGTCCGGAGCATGCGGCGCATTCCCCACGAACCAGGACGCGCCGTGAACCGAAATATCCGTCGTCACGGCGCCGCGAACCAGCGCGACGCGTCGGACGCCGGATCGTGGTGGAACGGGCCCTCGGCGTTCCCGTCGGCGAACGTGCGGCGGCAGTTCTCGACGCCGTCGGTGCGCCGGGTGTACGCGCCGTACTGCGCGCAGAACGAGTCGCGCATCAGCGCCCGGCACTGCGCGGGCGTCCGCGGCGTGCGCGCGGCGTGCGCGCGGGCGGCCTCCCACGCGATCGACTGGAGCGACGCGGCGAGCGCGGGCTCGATCCCCGGCGGCACCGGCGCGCCGACCGGCGAGCGCTCGAGCACCACCGCCGAGGTGACGAGCGCGACGAAGTACACGCCGAGCGGGGTCATGTGCACGTCGTCGTGGAAGATGCGCTGCGTGATCGCGCGCGCGTTCGCGCCGCGCAGGCCGTCGACGCGCCCCGCGACCGCACGCTCGACCAGCAGCGCGAGCGCGGCGTTGGTCGGGATCGAGCGCACGTGCGACGGGCGACGCTCGTCGCGCAGCGAGAGCTCGACGCGATCCGCGACGCAGTCCCACACCGGCTGCGCGGCGCGCTCGTACGCGATCCAGTCGCGCGGATCGGCGAGGTCGCGCACGCCCAGCCACGACTCGTAGAGGTACGTCGTCGCCTGCGGGTTCCCGGCCGTGAGGCGATCGTGGAAGTGGCGCAGGTGGCGCACCGTGTTCTCCCACATCAGCACGTCGACGAGGTCGTGGCGCTCGGTGATGATCAGCGCGTCGTAGCGGCCCTCGATGGTGCGCGGCGCGCGCAGCTCCGCGATCACGTCGAGGCCCTCGGTGCCGCCGCGGTTCTTGCCGGTGCGGTAGCCCGCCCAGAGCCCGGGGCGATCGTCCATGCCGCGGGTGCGCAGGCGGATCGGCGAGCCGATGCCGATCTGCTCGTTGTACTGCGCGCTCACACCGAGGCCGCGCGCGATGTCGACGATGCGATCGGCGAGCGGGTCGTCGGTGAGGCTGTGACCGCTGACGAAGAACGCGAAGCGATCACGCGACGGCGGTGTCGTCGTCTGCACCGGCGTGGGCTCGGGCTGCGCGACGGGCTCGGGCTCCGGCGTCGTCGCGGGCTCGGGCTGCGCGATCGGCTCGGGCTGCGCGACGGGTGCGGGCGCGTCGTCGTCCGGTGTGACGAGCGGCTCGGTGCTGTGCGCCGACGGGCCGCGCTCGGTCGGGGACTGGCTGGTGCCGCTCCCACACGCGCCCATCAGCGCACCGATCGCGATCACACACGCCACCCGCCGCAGTCGCTCCATCGCCGATCCTCCGCGCGCCGCATCGCGCAGCACGCGCGGACAGCGTAGGCGCGGACGCGCCGAGGGCCAGGCGATCAGGGCGTCGGCAGGCCATCGTCGAGCGCGGCGCGCAGCGTCGCGCCGTCGTAGGTCGTGCCGTACACCGCGTTCACCGCGGTCGCGAGCAAGTCGGCGCCGAGCACGAACGTCTCGCTCGCCACGTCCCACGCGCGCACCCGCGGCGCGGCGAGCTCGCGCAGGCGCGGCAGCGCCTCGATCGGATCGCCTCCTGCGAGCTGCTCGTCGCGCACCGTGCCGAGGAACGCCTCGAGCCCCGCGCTCGCGCCGACGGTCACCACGAGCGGCGCGCTCGGGCCCGCGAGCTCGCTCGCGAGCCAGGTGATCGCGAACGTCGTCCAGCTCGCGAAGCCGGGCTCCTGCGTGAGCGGACCGTGATCGAGGCCGACGCGCGCGTAGTCGATCGTCGCGCCCTGGCGATGCCAGATCAGCGGCTCGACGCGATCGCCGCAGGTCGACTCGAGCGTGGTGGTCTGCGCGAAGGGCACGAGCACGTCCCACTCGTCGTGCGGCACGAGCGCGCGGCCGCGCAGCCCCGCGCAGAGCGCGTCGGCGCGATAGGGCGCGAAGTCGCCCTCGCCGGGCGCACCGCCGGTCGCAGCGGCGATGCGCCGCCGGTACGGCGAGTAGAACGCGCGCGCCGCGTCGGGCTGCGGGAACACGCCGGGCAGCGCGTCGGTGTGCGCCCAGAGATCGGCGAAGTCGCTCGGCGGCGCGAGCGCGACGACCGCGACGGGCGCGGCGCCCTCGGGGGCGCGCGACGCGCCGTAGAGCGCCATCATCCCGCCCCACGATCCGCCGAACGCGCCGATGCGCGCGACGTCGAGCGAGCCGTCGCCGGCGCGCGAGAGCGCGAAGTGATAGGGCGCGGCGGCGTCGAGCACGTCGTCCTCGAGCGAGCCGCCGCCGTAGAAGCGCGCGTACGCGTGCACGACGGCGAAGCCGTTGACGAGCCACGCGATCGCGCCGTCGACCGCCTGCTGCACCGTCTGCTCCTGGTACGCGATCACGTCGTCGCCGTCGTACCCGGCCGCGTCGACGTCGGGATGCACGCCCGCGCCGAGCGCGGCCCAGCGCGCGTCGACGTCCTCGCCGGTCCAGCGGATGCCCGCGTAGGGCTCGTTCATCACGACGAGCGGCGCGCCGGCCGCCGCGGCGGGCACGTAGAGCAGGTAGCTCGACGCGCCGTCGGGCCGCGTCGCGCGCACGAGCTCGACCTGGCGCGGAACCTCGACCGCGGTGATCGTCTGCGTCGCGATCGTCTCGAACGACCACGCGCGCGCCGCGGGCGCGTCGGGCGTCGGTGTCGACGCATCGAGCGGCTCGGCCGGCGCACCGTCGTCGCACGCGCAGAGCGCGAGCAGCATCGAGACCCACAGCGGAGCGCGCAGCGACGTCATTGGTAGATCCTTACCTGCTACCGGCCTGCGCCGGCGGTTGGTCAAGACCCCCGTTCAAACCGTGCGTGCGGATTTCCCGCACACGGCTTACGGGCAGTCTCTCGAGTCGCTGCATTACGCGACCTCCTGGAAGAAGGCTCGCTCGGGGTACTGCACGGTCCCTCGCAGGCGATGAAGTCCGAGGCTCCAGAAGTACTCGCGCGTCCACCTGCTCGACTCCCCCGGCTTCAGATGCCGGCCCTTGCGCTCCACGCGCAGGTCCCGCAGCCGACGCCAGACGTAGCTGTCGAGTTGGTTGAATTTCTTGGCGGCATTTCCGGTGCGGAAGTAGTTGCCCCAGCCCCGCAGCACGGGGTTGAGATCGGCGATCACCTCGCGGAGATCCGCGTGGCACCGCCTCATCGGAGTCAGCTCCTTCACGCGCTGTCTCACCCGCTTCATCGCGCGCGCGGACGGCCAGCGATGCAGGAAATAGAGGCGTCTGCCTTTCTTCTCCCACAGCGCTCCGCTCATGCGTTTGTGCAGGTGATGTCCGAGAAGATCGAAGCCCTGCTTGCCGTCGTAGAGCTCGACTCGCCTCGTCTTGTCCGGATGCAGCTCGAGACCGAGGCGCCCGAGGATGACTCGAATGCGCCTCTCTGCCTCTTCGCACTCGCGCTTCGTCTTGCACATCACGACGAAGTCGTCCGCGTAGCGCACCAGCGTCCCGAGCGGGGCGCTCTTACGCATCCACGTCACGTCGAGCACGTGCAGGTAGATGTTCGAGAGCAGCGGAGAGATGACTCCGCCCTGCGGCGTTCCCGCGATGTTGCGAGTCACGACGCCCCCGTCCATCACGCCCGCTTCGAGCCACTGCCGCACCAGCTTGAGCATCCGCCGATCCGAGATGCGTCGAGCGACCAGCTTCATCAGCTTGTCGTGATCGATGCTCCCGAAGTAGTCGCGGATGTCGGCGTCGAGCACGTGGTGATGCCTCTTCGCGCCGAGCTTCCTCAGCGTCTCCAGCGCACCCAGCGCGCCCCGCTTCGGCCGGAAGCCCCACGAGCACGGAAGAAAGTCCGCCTCGAAGATCGGCTCCAGCACCAGCTTCGCCGCCATCTGGACCACTCGATCCCGGACCGTCGGAATCCCCAGCGGCCGCTTCCTTCCATCTGCCTTCGGGATGTACCGGCGCAGCACCACCTCGGGCCGGTACGTCTTGCTCCGCAGTGCCTCGCCGAGCTCTTCGAGGAAGCGCTCGACTCCGTACTGCTTCACCTCGGCGATCGTCTGGCCATCGACGCCCGCCGCGCCCTTGTTCGCCTCGACTCGCTTCCACGCTTCCCGAAGGACGTCACTCCTCCAGATGTGGTCATAAAGAGCGTGAAAACGTCTTCCAGGTGCTCGCTTGGCCGCGACCCACAGTCGCCTCTGCAGTTGTCGCACTTCTTCGCGCGGCCTACGGCCGCCGGGGTCGTTAGGTCCGGTCCTGCCGGCCATTCCCTCGCGCTTACCTGCTTCCTCGACGTGACTGCCCCAGGGACCCTTCCCTCCCGTCGCGTTGTTCTGCACGACGTTCGTCGACATCGCCGTGGCGATGCCGTGCGGTACTACGATCCCCTCGGACTCCCGCTGCGCGGCGGCCGATTTCGCCTTCGGCTTATACGGCGCGCTTCGCCCCGACGAGGGCTGCGCAGACGGGCCTCTCGTGTTCCGCGCTTCTCCGTGATCGCGTGCTGCGCCCCATACCCCGCCGAGACTCGATGCGCGCTCCGGAACAGACGCTTCGAGCGTGGCCTTCGCCGTGAAATGAGCGGCTCGGCTCTCGGATTGTTCATCTGACGAGGCTGCAGGCTTCACTTCATGTTGCGGCCCGCGATCTTGCTCCCCGCTGCACAGCTCTCGCTGCCTGACGGGCTTTCGACGCCCCGCTCGGGACGACGGGATCTCTCCCGACGCCCGGGGCCTGCTACTCGCCGCTCCGGTGCCTACCGAGGCGGGACTCTCACCCGCAGGAGAAGCGCAGCGCGCAGACGTCGGCCCTACGGCTCGACCTTCGTCTGCGTCACGACGCACCATCCCGCGAGCATACCCGCGCGCGGCATCTGCTCGGTGAGCCCGAGCACGCGACGCCGATGCGGTGTGCACGGCGATCGGACTTGGAGACGCACGGCGCGGCGCGGAGTTGAGGCGCGGGATCACGCCTCGCGTGCTGCGCGATGCGTCGTGTCGCGGCACCGGCAGGGGGGGTTGGCTGCATGCGCTTCGCGCGATGGGCTTGGCATTTCGTGGCGCTCGTCTCGGCTTGCGCGGTGTGGGCGACGGCGGACGTCGCCGAGGCGCAGGCCACGGTCTCGCCGTACTTCCTGGTGATCTTCGACACATCCGGCTCGATGGACGCGTCGACCGGAGGCGGCGACAACTCGTGCGGGCAGCCGCGCGTGCGCCTCAACGACGCGAAGTGCGTCCTCCAGCGCGTCGTCAACGGCTACGGCGACGTCACGTTCGGGCTCGAGCGGTTCGCGCAGAGCTGCAGCGGGCGATGCCGGAGCTGCGCCGGTGGCACGTGCAACTGCAGCTGCAGCGCGAGCTGCACCGCGACGGCGTCGAGCGGGCAGGTGATCGTGCCGGTCCGCGCGGACAACCAGCGCGACATCCTCGAGTGGGTCGACTTCTCGTGCGACCAGTGCAGCGCGATGGCGCCGGGCACCGACCCCGAGCTCGTCGCGAGCGGCAACACCCCGCTCGGCGGCGCGCTCCTCGCTGCGCGCGCGTACTACACGGGCGGTGCGAGCCCGCTCGTCGGCGACACCTTCGGCGCGTGTCGCCCGGTGAACGTGATCCTGCTGACCGACGGCGAGGAGACGTGCGGCGGTGACGCGCGCAGCGCCGCGTCGCTGCTGCGATCGACGACCGTCGGCGGCACGACGTACGACATCCGCACGTACGTGATCGGGTTCGGCGTGCCCGCGGGCGACGCGGCGATCGAGGCGATCGCGGCGGCGGGCGGCACCGACGCGCCGGGCGCGAGCCGCGGCTTCTACGCGACCGACGAGACGAGCCTCGCGCTCGCGTTCTCGCAGATCATCGCGGACTCGACGCGCTTCGAGACGTGCAACGGCGCCGACGACGACTGCGACACCCGGATCGACGAGGGCTTCACGCTCTACTGCGATCGCCCGGGCGGCGTGAGCGCGCCGAGACTGTGCGCCGATCCCGGCGAGCGCGTGTGCAACGGCACCGACGACAACTGCGACGGCGCGATCGACGAAGGGCTCGTGAACGCGTGCGGCTCGTGCGGGCCCGCGCCGTCCGAGGTGTGCAACGCCGCGGACGACGACTGCGACGGAGCGATCGACGAGCGCGCGTGCAGCTGCCCCGCGCCCGCGCCCGAGATCTGCGACGGGCTCGACAACGACTGCGACACCCGCGTCGACGAGGGACCGCTCACGCGGCCCTGCGGCACCGACGTCGGCGAGTGCACCGCCGGCACCCAGACGTGTGTCGTCGGAGGCAGCGGCGAGTGGGGCCTCTGCGTCGGCTCGACGGGGCCGCGCACCGAGACGTGCAACGGCCTCGACGACGACTGCGACGGCGCGGTCGACGGCTTCGTCGAGCCGTGCGGGAGCGACACCGGCGCGTGCCAGCGCGGCTCGCGCGCGTGCACCGCCGGCAGCTACGGCGCGTGCATCGGCGCGATCGATCCCACGACCGAGCGCTGCAACGCGAGCGACGACGACTGCGACACGCGCGTCGACGAGGGCGACCCGGGCAGCGGCGCGGCGTGCGGGAGCACCGTGGGCGCGTGTCGCGGCGGGACGCTGCGCTGCGTCGCGGGCACGCTCACCTGCACCGGCGGCGTCGGACCGATGAGCGAGGTCTGCGACGGCGACGACGACGACTGCGACGGTCGCGTCGACGAGGGCAACCCCGGCGGTGGCGCGTCGTGCGGCGAGAGCGACGTCGGCGAGTGCCACCTCGGGACGCTGCAGTGCACCGGCGGCGCGCTCGTGTGCAGCGGCGCGCGCGGTCCGCGCGGCGAGCTCTGCAACACGCTCGACGACGACTGCGACACCCGCGTCGACGAGGGCGATCCCGAGGCGGGCGCGCCCTGCGGCGACGACACCGGCGAGTGCTCCGCCGGGACCACGCGATGTCGCGGCGGCACGCTCGTCTGCGACGGCGGCGCGGGCCCGAGCGCCGAGGTGTGCAACGGCCTCGACGACGACTGCGACGGCGCGATCGACGACGAGATCCCGGTCGGCGCGGCGTGCGGGAGCGACGTCGGCGAGTGCGTCCCGGGCGTGAACGTGTGCGACGCGGAGAGCGGCACGCTCGTGTGCTCGGGCGCGATCGGCCCGACGGCCGAGGCGTGCAACCTGCTCGACGACGACTGCGACACCCGGATCGACGAAGCGCTCGCGGACGGCGCGACGTGCGGCGCCGACGAAGGGCTCTGCATGGCGGGCGCGCTGCGCTGCGTCGGTGGCGTCGAGATCTGCGTGGGCGAGGTCCCGCCCGACGTCGAGGTCTGCGACTGCGACGACAACGACTGCGACGGCGCGACCGACGAGCCGCCGCCCTCGGGCAGCCTCTGTCCGCCGGGGAGCGCGTGCGTCGACTGCCAGTGCGCGCGCCCGTGCGTCGACGGCGAGTTCGGGTACCAGTGCCCGACCGGTCGATCCCCGCGCGTCGAGGACGGCGTCTGTCACTGCGTCGCGGATCGCTGCGACGACGCGCGCTGCGCGACGGAGACGGTCGAGCTCGCAGGCGAGGTCGCGTGCGCGCCGGAGAGCGACGACGTCGCGCGCTGCGTGTGCCGCAACAACGAGTGCACGTTCGCGTGCGCGGGCGTGCAGTGCCCGCCGGGGCTCGCGTGCGACCCGCGCGACACCACCGGGCGCTGCGTCGAGGACGACTGCCGCGGGCTCGGCTGCGGTGACGGCGAGCTCTGCGATCGTGCGACCGGCGCGTGTGTGCCCGATCCCTGCGCCACGACCGACTGCGACGACGCGCTCGCGTGCCGCGCCGGCGTCTGCGAGACGAGCTGCGCCGACGTCGAGTGCCCGCCCGGCGCGCGCTGTCACGCGGGCGCGTGCGAGATCGATCGGTGCGCCGACGTCGAGTGCGCGGCGCGCGAGGTGTGCGATCCCGCGAGCGGCGACTGCGTCGAGGATCGCTGCGCCGGGCGCGTCTGCCCCGAAGGGACGGTGTGCGCGCCGGTGACCGGCGAGTGCGGCGTCGATCCGTGCGATGCGCTGCGCTGCCCCGCCGGGCAGATCTGCATCGACGGCGACTGCGCCCAGGAAGCGCGCGACGTCGACGCGGGCGTCGCGCGCGACGGCGGCCGCATCGACGCGGGCACGAGCGGCGACGACGACGTGCGCGTGGTCGCCGCGGGCGGTGGCGGCGCGATCTGCGCGGTCGGTGCTGCGCGAAGCGAGAGCGAGATGCCTGCGCTGCTCGGCCTCGTCGCGCTCGCGCTCGTGCTCGGCAGACGCGCGCGAAGGCGCCGCGCCGGCGAAGGAGGTGCGCGATGAGCCGCGTGGGGCGCGTCCTCGCGATCGCCGCGCTCGGCGGGTCGCTCACCGCGTGCGAGCTCGACCCGTACTGCTTCACGTGCGTGGGCGTCGCCGACGGCGGTGACGTCGACGCCGGCGATGCGGCGCCGCACGACGGCGGGCTCGATGCGTGGGTCGCGCTCGACGCCGCCATCGACGCCGGCGAGGAGCCGGACGGTTGCGTCGGCGGCGCGGTCGAGCGCTGCAACGAGCTCGACGACGACTGCGACGGGCGCACCGACGAGGGCGTCGACACCTCGACGAGCCTCGAGCACTGCGGTGCGTGCGGCGCTCGATGCGCTCCGATCGGTGCGTTCGGCGCGTGCGTCGCCGGCGCGTGCACGATCGAGTCGTGCGACGTCGGTCGAGTCGACCTCGACGGCGATCCCGCGAACGGCTGCGAGTACCGCTGCCTGCCGAGCGACGAGCGCGACGCGCGCTGCGATCGCCGCGACGACGACTGCGACGGCACGATCGACGAGGACTTCGACCTCGCCGCCGATCCCGCGAATTGCGGAGCATGCGGCCGCGTCTGCCGGGCCGCGCACGCCGCGGCGAGCTGCGTCGACGGCGCGTGCGCGCTCGGCGCGTGCGAGCCCGGGCATCACGACCTCGATCGTGTGAGCACCAACGGATGCGAGTACGCGTGCACGCCCGCGGTGCCCGCGACGGAGTCCTGCAACCTGCGCGACGACGACTGCGACGGTCGGGTCGACGAAGGCGATCCCGGCGGCGGCGGCGCGTGTGGGAGCGATGCCGGCGAGTGCGCATCGGGCACGCTGCGCTGCGTCTCGGGCGCGCTCACCTGCACCGGAGGCGTGTCGACCACGACGGAGGTGTGCAACGGCGACGACGACGACTGCGACGGAAGCACCGACGAGGGCAACCCCGAGGGCGGTCGTTACTGCGGCAGCGGCGAGGGCGCGTGCGAGCCGGGCCGCGAGCAGTGCACCTCGGGCGCGCTCGTCTGCGTCGGCGCGGTCGGCCCGAGCACCGAGCGCTGCAACGCGATCGACGACGACTGCGACGCGCGCCTCGACGAGGGCAATCCCGGCGGCGGCGCGTCGTGCGGCACCGACACCGGCGCGTGCACGGCAGGCGCGCTCTCGTGCGTGGGCGGCGCGCTCTCGTGCGCCGGCGCGACCGGCCCCGCGCTCGAGGTGTGCAACGGCGCGGACGACGACTGCAACGGCACCGTCGACGACGGCTTCGCGCTCGCGATCGATCCGCGCAACTGCGGCACCTGCGGTCGCGTGTGCACGTTCACGAACGCGGTCGCGACGTGCAGCGCGGGCAGCTGCGCGATCGGCCCGTGCCTGCCGGGCTACGTCGACGCCGATCGCAACCCGGCGAACGGGTGCGAGCTCGCGTGCAGCATCGCGGGCGCCGAGCTGTGCAACGGGCGCGACGACGACTGCGACACGCGCGTCGACGAGGGCGTCGCCGCGCCCGCCGCGCTCTGCAATCCGAACGGCGTCTGCGCCGGCACGACCGCGCGATGCGCGGGCGCTGCGGGCTGGACCTGCGACTACCCCGCGACCCACCAGGCGAGCGAGACGCGCTGCGACGGGCTCGACAACGACTGCAACGGGCGCGTCGACGATCCGTTCCCGCAGGTCGGCACGTCGTGCAGCAACGGCGAGCTCGGCGCGTGCCGGCGCACCGGCAGCTACGTGTGCAACGCGACGGGGAGCGCGGCAGTGTGCACCGCGCCCGCGGGCGGCGGAGGCAGCGCCGAGACGTGCAACGATCGCGACGACGACTGCGACGGTCGCCTCGACGAAGGCGCACCCGGCCAGTGGACGCCGATCTCCGGTGCGTTCGGCACGCGCTGGGTGATGGCGTACGAAGCGTCGCGCCCCGACGCGAGCGCGACGAGCGCGGGGTCGGCGAGCCATCGCGTGTGCTCCGAGCCGGGGCGGCGGCCGTGGGTGAACGTCACGTACGCGCAGGCGCAGGCGGCGTGCGCGAGCGTCGGCGCGCGGCTCTGCACCGAGGGCGAGTGGGAGCGCGCGTGCGAGACGAGCGCGGGCTCGGCGTGCACGTGGTCGTACGCGTCGGGGTGCTCGACGTTCTCGGCGAGCACGTGCAACGGCAACGAGAACGACACTGGCTCGGCGTCGGGCGATCAAGACGACGTGCTCGCGACCGGCGCCCGCGCGATGTGTTACGCGAGCTGGGGAAGCGCGCGCGTCTACGATCTCAGCGGCAACGTCGCCGAGTGGACCGAGCGTCGCGCCGCCGGCGTGAACCCGCTGCGCGGCGGGTCGAGCACGAGCCCGAGCGGCGGCACCACGTGCCAGTTCGACTTCGTCGTCGCAGGCGACGCGTACGCGACGCCGGGCGTCGGCTTCCGGTGCTGCCGGACGAGCGCGCCGTGAGAGCGGCGCGCGTGCTCACGCATCGGATTCGTCGAGGAGCTCCCAAGCGCCGGTCCAGAGCAGGAGATCCTCGGAGAGAACACGCCCGGACCGCTCGGCCTCGTCGGAGACGATCAGCGCGAGCGTCTCGACCGTCTCCGTGCTCTCCACCGAGCACGCGAGCACGTGATCGCGATCGATGACAGCCACCACGACGTCCGCCTCGAGCTCGTCGCGGAGGTCATCCCAGAACGCGTCGACGACGAGCGTGCTCGCGTCGAGATGATGCCCGACCCGCACCTCGAAGAGCGGTCCGGCCTGCACGCAATAGACGCGGTCTCCCAGCATGCGCAGCAGGTTGTCGGTCGCGACGCCGCGTAGCTCCGACGTCGCGATGCCGAGCCGCTCGAGATCGCGCAGCGCGACGCCCTGGTATCGGCGAGGCAGGTCGAAGCCGTACCCGATGACCAGCTCGCCCACGAGCGGCTCGAGGATCATCACGTCGCGCTCGCGCTCGAGCACGCCGACGAGCTCGTCCGCGAGGCGCGCGTCGTAGACGCGCGGGACGATGACGTCGCGCGGCGGCTCGGCGATCGATGGAGCGGTCTTGCCGCGGAGCCAGGACCACATGCGTCGCCCATGCTGCACGCGCGTGGGACGCGGCACCAGCGTGCGCGCGTGCTCACCCGCGCTCGGCGAGCGCCTGCGCGACGATGGGCCCGGTCTCCGGTCGCGCGACGGCGAGCGCCCGGAGCGCGGCGGTCGCGCGCGCGCCGCCGAACATCGCGAGCGTCGTCGCGAGGAACGTCGCGTCCTCGACGACGTCGACGTCCGCCATCCACACGTCGAGGAGCGCGTCGCCTGCGAGGGCGAGCAGCTGCGCGTCGGGTCCCGAGCGCGGGGTGCGCGGATCGAGGATCGCGGCGCGCGCCCGCGCGACGTCGTCGACCGCGTGCACCCAGTCCGCTTGCGATCGCGCGCTGCGCGCCGCGCCGCTCGCACCGTGCAGCACGAGGTCGAGCGCACGCCCCACGTCGTTCGGCCCTCCGCCCTGGCCGAGCGAAGCGAGCCGCGCGCGCGCCCACGCGACGTCGCGCTCCGCGCCCGATCGCGGCATGCGGCGCAGCACGAAGCCGAGCTCGCGCACCGCCGCGGCGAGCGCCGGACGATCGTCCTCCCACGCCCCGAGCGCCGCGAGCCCCTGCACCATTCCGTCGACCACCGCGGCCCCACCGACGAGCGCCTCCGCGAGCAGCACCACGTCCGCCGCGGCGTGCGGCGCGACGCGCTCGCTGTGCGCGACGAACCGACGCACGCACGCGCGTGCCTCCGCGGGATGCATCGCACGCTCGTCCTCGAGCGCGCGCGCGATGCCGAGATCGTTGGAGCTCCAACGATCTTCGACCGCGCCCGCCGCGCGCACGAGCATCGTCGCCGCGCCGCGCGGCCAGTGCACGCGCAGCACCGGCCCCACGGCGTCGATCACGTGGGCCGCGGTCGCGCGTGACGCGCCCGGCGCGTGGTGCGCCGCGTCGTGCAGCAGCTGCACGCCGTGCGGCCAGCCGCGCTCGAGCAGCAGGCTTGCGTAGGGCGTCACCCCCGGGCCGCGCTCGATCGGTGCGCGATCCACCGGATCGTCGCCCTCGGGCCACGCATCACCCCCCGCGAACGAGCGCAGCCTCGCCGCGCTCGCGATCCACGGCGCGGCACCGCCGCTCGGCGGTCCTGGCAGGCGCCGGATCGCGCGCCTCGTGCGCAGTGCCTCGCAGATCGCGACGAGGTCGAGCGAGGTGCTCGCGCGCTCTCCCGCCGCGGGCCATCGCACGTCGTCGAACGCGAAGAGACGGCGCGCGCCGCGCGGAATTCCTGCCGTCTCGCGAAGCTTCGCGTCGCTCGCGAAGAGCAGCGGCCGATGGTGCTCGCAGAGCTGCAGCAGGATCCCTTCGTGGGGCGTCACGCGCCGTAGCTCGGCGAGGTCGGCGTCCGCGAAGCGCCGCGGCAGGCGATTCGTGACGTGCACGTCGGTGCCGTCGACCGCGACGACGTGGTGCTCGGGCGGCATCGGGATCGGCACCATGCGCGAGGCCCACGGCGCGCTCTCGATCGACGCGCCCGACTCGTCGCGCTCGCCCGAGAGCACGAGCATGCTCGACGCGCCGTCGACGCGCGTGCCCGAGTCGATCTCGATCGGGTCGAGGTCCGATGCCGGCACCAGCGCGTCGCTCGCCAGCCGCGCGCCGCGCGCGCCCGCGCCGAACGCGCGCGTCGAGCGCGCGACCCACTCGCCCGCGCCGGGCCAGCACACGATGCTCTCGATCACCAGCGCGTCGCCCTCGGGCGACGCGTAGCCGGTCACGCGCATCGCGCCCGTCGTGTAGTTCGCGTTGTCCCACAGCGGCAGATCGAAGCGCGCCGCGGCCTCGTCGAGCGTCGCGATGCCGAACACCGGACCGCGCGCGATCGGCTCGGGCGCGACCTCCGCGAGCACCGCCTCGACCGGCGCGGGCAGGCGCGTGTCGGGCAGGCGGAGCCGGCGCGCCAGCGCGAGCGCGTCCGTCGTGCCGAGCGCGGTCTCGACCGCTTCGCGCACCGCGGGCCCGATGCGCGACCACTCCTCGCGCAGCAGCGCCTCGGCGCGACGGTTGCCCGACGCGGCGAGGAACGCGAGCGTCGCGTATCCCTCCCGCTGCGCCGCGATCCACGCGCGCGCCAGCGCGAACGGCGCGGGACGCGGCGCCGGCCCGTCGCGCTCGGAGACGCGCGGATCGACGACCTCCGTGCGCAGCGCGATCTCGAGCGCGCGCGGGCGCGCGATCGCGAGCAGGCTCGGCACCACGCACCACGGCACGTTGCGCATCACGCCGCGCTCGAGGCGGCTCTCGAGCCAGGGCAGCACGCCGTCGCCGTAGCGCTCCACGAGCGCGGTGTTCTCGCGGCCCCGCACGTGGAACCGGAGCTCGATGCGCTTCGCGGTGCGCACGAATTCCTCGGCGCTCTCGAGCGAGAGCAGCGCGGCCCAGACGCGATCGCTGCACAGCACCGACTTGCCGTCGATCGTCTCGTCGTCACCGCGCTCGTACACGCTCGTGCCCTCGAGCAGCGCGCGCGCCTCGCCGAGCGGCATCAGCCCGCGCTCGTCGAGCGACGACACCGCCGCGTCGCGCAGCGCGGACGCGACCTGCGAGCGCGACGGCAGCAGCACGAGCGCGCGCTCGAAGACGTCGCGCCGCGGCAGCGATCGATCGCCGATCGCGCGCGAGAGGACCGGCGCCACCGAGTGACCGAGCGCAGCGAGCGCCTCGGCGTGACGATCGATCTCGGCGTCGAGGTCGTCCTTGCGCCAGCGGCTCTGCTCGTCGATCGACGTGGCGATGCGCGGGACGAGCGCCGCGAGCAGCGGTGCCGCGCGCGGCCCGCGCAGATGGGGCAGCACGTCGAGCGGCGCGATCGACGCGACGTACGTCGCGAGCTGCGCCGGCTCGAGCCAACCGAGCGCGCGCGCGAGCAGGAGATCGCGCGGCGCGTGGGGGAAGTCGTAGCCGCGCCACCCGAGCTTCCATGCGCGCTCCGCGTGCGCGAGCAGGAAGCGCTGGCGTCGCTCCGCGGGCACGACGTCGAGGTACGCGACGAGCTCGGGCCAGAACGCGTCGCTGGGGATCGCCGCGCGCGCGATCGCGTCGAGCTCGGGCGGCGGCTCCTGCGCGAGCATCGTCGCGGCGTGGCGCGCGGCGGTGAGCGCGACGACGAGCGCGGGGAAGCCGATCTGCGTGCCCTGCTTCGTCGTCCGGCGCGGCGGGCCGACCTCGGCGTGACGCGCGGCGAGCACGCGCGCCTCCTCGAGCGCGCCCGCGGGCTCGTGCGGCACCGCGCGATCGATCAGCGCGCGCAGCGGCGCGAACGGCACGCCTTCCTCGGCGGCGAGCGCGAACGCCACCGGGATCGCGCGTCGGCCGAGCGCAGCGAGGGCGTCGATCGCAGCATCGCGCGCGCGCGATTCCTCGGGCGACGCGGGCGCGCCGGGCCCGGGCGTCATCGAGACCTTCATCCCGCCGAAGCCACCGAGCAGCGTGGTCGCGCCGCCCCCGCCGGTGAGCACCTTCGCGAGCGCGCGCGCCGGCGTCACCACGCCGCCGACGATCACCTCGACGTCGAGCGCGCCGCTCGGCCGCGCGATGCCGAGCCGCTCGCGCAACACATCGAGATCACCGGGCAATCCGTCACCCGGCAGCGCGTCGAAGAGCGCGGGCTCCGCGAGGAACGGGCGCGTCACGATCGCGGTCGCGAAGCGGCGCAGGCGCGGCGGGATCGTGCTCGCCGTCCACCCGCCGTCGGGCGGCGCGTGATCGGTGACCATCCAGTACAGCGGCCGCAGCGCACGGCGCGCGAGCGACGTCGCGGTCTCGTCCGAGAGCTCGTCCGCCGGTCGCTCCACGATCGCGAACAGCGAGCCCTCGACGCGGCGATCCCGCGTGCCCTTCGCCGCGCCGAGCGCGTCGATCGCGAGCACGCCGAGGTCGCCGCCACGCCACGGCAGCCCGGCCCACGCGCGCAGGTCGAGCCCGCGCGCGACGATCGCCGCGATGCGCTCGATCGCGCTCGACGCGCTCGGACCGTCGTCGTAGTGCGCGATCCGCGCGTGCGCCGCGACCAGCGCGACGCGCTCGTCGCTCGACGAGATCGCGTCGTCGAGGCGAGGCAAGCACACGCGCTCGGCGAGGTAACGATCCTGCAGCGCGGCGCACTGGAGCAGGCTCGCGCGCACCGTGGCGTCCTGCTCGAGCGCGAGCGCAGCGAGGCACGCCTCACGCACGTCGCGCGCGCGCGGCGCGAACCACGCGATCGCGTAGGGCACCGCGGCGCGCACGCCGGCGTCGTCGTCGCCGAGGAGCGCGATCAGCGTCGGGATCTCGCGATCCACCGCGTCGTATGCGGCGCGGAAGGTCGCGCCCTCGTCGCCGTCGAAGTAGCTCCCCCAACGCGGCGAGGTCACGTCGAAGCCGGTCGCGATCCACGCGTCGGGATCGCTCACCGCGAGGCGCGGGAGATACGTGACGATCCACGCGCGATCGGGAGTCGAGCGATCGCGCGCGAGCCGCGCCACGAACGGCACCGCGGGCGCCGTCGCGGAGTAGAGCGTGCCTTGGTGGACGATCGTCCCGCCGAGCCAGTAGCGCGCACGCTCGCGCGTCACTGGATCGTCGCTGCGGAGATCGAGCAGGAGCTGCGGGACGTCGTCGGCGCGTCCGTACGCGTGCTCCAGCGCGGCCCAGTCGATCGCGTCCAGCTCGTCCCGCATCTCGATCGCTCCTTCGAGGCGCGGGCGGGCGGTGCAAGCTGCGTGACCGGGCGCGAAACGCCGTGTTCACGAGGGAATTCGCGCGATCTGCGGCGGGCATCGACGCACGCCCGCGCAACCCTTGCTCGGGCTCAGTGCGCGCGGCGGATCGAGAACGGGAAGCGCGGGAGCGCGTCGCTCTTCTTGCGCGACGCGGGCTTCATGCGCGTCTGCGTGGTCCGCGACGGAGGCGCGCTGGAGGGCGCGAGCAGACGATGGATGAGCGAGTCGCCCTCGCGCGAGGTGGTCGAAGGAGCCGAGCTCGAAGGACGAAGGACTGTGCGACGTTCCATGTCGGGTCGACCGCATAGCAGGCGGCGCGCCACAGCGAATTCTCGTTCGTTCTTGCGCGGACGTCGCACGCTGGCAGCGAGCGGGCGTGACGTTCCGCGACACGGCCGGTGCGCGCCGCCACGGGTGCTCGCACGATCGCCTCGATCGCGCCGAGGTGTCGCGCCCACGACGAGGTGCTCGCGCGCGCGGCGTCACGGTCGCGGCGCCCGACCGCGCGGTCGATCTCGCTCGACCCACACGGCGATCCGCGTCGCCGCGACGGCGCGCACACGGTCGTGGCGGCGCGCGACGCCGCGCGCCTCGTGAGCTCGCGGCGCGCGCGCTCGGAACGCATCGTGCTGATGCCCGGTGCGAGCCCGGCGAGTCGAGCAACTCCCCGCCGCGTGCGCACCTCCGGGTGCGCCGGCTCGCCCTTCACGCGTCGGGGCGCGTGCTGCGCTCAACGCTCGTAGACCGCGATCCATCCGTCGGGCGAGACACTGTTCAGCGCGTCGTACGCGGGGAGCGCGCCTCCTCCGACGTCCATGCTGCGCCCGAACGAGCCGCCGACGTGGAGCCGCGATGCGCTCGGCGCGATCGACGCGAGCGATCCGTCGCCGCTCATCGCGCGCACGAAGCGGTACGCCCCGGTCGAGCTCAGCCCGAGCAGGAACGGTGACCCCGACGCGCTGCCGCTCGTGCCGGTGACCACGCCGCCGCCGAAGTCGACCACGCCGTCGAAGCTCCCGCCGACGAAGATCTCGCCGCTCGCGTCGACCGCGACCGCGTGCACGATCTCGCTCTCGACGTCGCCGAAGCGACGCGCCCACTCGGTCGCGCCGGTCGCAGCGTCGAGACGCGCGACGAACACGTCGCGCCAGGTCGCGCCGCGCGCCGAGAGCGAGCCGGTGCCGAAGTCGACGGTGTCGTCGAACTCGCCCGCGACGATCACGTCGCCGCCGGGCTCGATCGCGATCGCGCGCCCGAGGTCGACGCCGCTGCTCCCGATGTGCCGCACCCACCGCGTCGCGCCCGCGGGCGAGAGCGAGACGACGAAGACGTCGTTGCCGATCGGCGTGAGCGTCCCGGTGCCGAAGTCGGTCGCGTTGCTGAAGTAGCCGACCGCATGGACGTTGCCGCTCGCGTCGGTGGTGAGGCGCTCGGGCTGCACGCCGTTCGTGCTCGCGGGCGTGATCGCGCGCGCCCACTGGTACGCGCCGCTCGCGTTGCTCAGCGAGAGCACGACCATCGAGCTGCGCGTCGCGGTGCCCATCGGCCCGCCGCCGACGTCGAAGACGCCGTTGATCAGCGCCGCGACGATCACGTTGCCCGCGGGATCGACCGCGATCGACTTCGCGAGCTCGCCGCCCGCTCCGCCGAAGCGGCGCGACCAGCGATGCGCTCCACCCGCCGTGTAGCTCGCGACGACGACGTCGGTGCCGCCGACCGACGCGAGCGTGCCGCTCCCGGCGCTGATCGCCATGTCGAAGTGCCCGACCACGAACACGTTTCCGGCGGCGTCGCGCGCGATCTCGGTGAGCATCGAGGTCGCGCCCGCGCCGCCGACGCGCTGCGACCAGCGGATCGCGCCCGCGGGCGTGTAGCTCACGACGTATCCGTCCTGCATGCCCAGCGTCGTGACCGACGTCGGCCCGTAGCTCGCGGCGCCCGCGAAGAGACCGACCGCCGTCACGTTGCCCGCGCCGTCGATCACCATCGAGTCGACGACGTCGAAGCCCGACCCGCTGCCGCCGACCGTGTACGACCAGACGTGGCGCGGACGGCACGCGCTCGCCGCGCAATAGAGACCGGTCGTGCACTCGTTGCCGCACGCGCCGCAGTGCGAGCGCGAGGTCGACGTGTCGGACTCGCATCCGTTGTCGACCGTCGTGTCGCAGTCGTCGCGCGGCGCGGCGCACGCGGTGATCTCGCACGTGCCCGCGCTGCACCCGAACGTGGTGCCCGCGACCGATCCGCAGCCGATCGCCGCGGCCGGCAGCTCGTCGACCGCGCCGTCGCAGTCGTCGTCGCGCGTTCCGTCGCAGAGCTCCTGCGCGCCGGGCCGCACCGACGCGCGCGTGTCGTCGCAGTCGCTCGCGTTCGGCGAGTGGCCCGCGGGCGCGCTGCACGCGATCACCGCGGTCGACCCCGAGCGGCCGAAGCCGTCGCCGTCGCCGTCGGGATGGAACGGCGTGCCGCCCTCGTCGGTGCGCGTGTCGCAGTCGTCGTCGATCGTGTTGCCGCACACCTCGACGGCGCCGGGGTACACCGCGGCGCGCGCATCGTCGCAGTCGTCGACGCCGAGGGCCCATCGCGCGCTCGGCGCGCTCCCGCAGCTCGCAGGGAGCACGGGCGGCGGCGTGCATCCCGCGGACGTTTCGCCGCCCGCCGCGCCGTGCCCGTCGCCGTCGCAGTCGGGGTGGTAGCTCGCGTCCTCGAAGCCTTCGTCCGTCCGGAGGTCGCAGTCGTCGTCGATGCCGTTGCAGACCTCGGGGTTCCCGGGGTTGCGACCGGCGCGCGCGTCGTCGCAGTCGTCGTCGTTGTCCGACCATCGCGCGAGCGGCGCGCTCCCGCAGCTCGCAGGGACGACCGGCGGCGGCGCGCAGCCGAGCACCATCTCGCCGGTCGCTCCGCCGAACATGTCGCCGTCGCAGTCCGCGTGGAACGCCCCCGAGAGCATCTCGTCGACGCGCGTGTCGCAGTCGTCGTCGCGCGGGCCGCACACCTCGGGCGCGTCGGGGCTCACCTCGCGGTTCGCGTCGTCGCAGTCGTCGCCGCAGCGCAGCGAGCCGTCGCGCTGGAGGTTGCAGCACGTCGCGCGCACGAAGCCGTCGACGTCACCGTCGGGGCCCAGCGTCGTGGGATCGCAGTCCTCGTCGAGGCCCTCGGGATCGCAGAGCTCGACGTTGCCGGGGAACGCGCGGCGCTCGGCGTCGTCGCAGTCGTCGCCGCCGCACTCGATCGCCTCGGCGCCGTCTCCGTCGGCGTCGGGCGCGACGGCGCAGTCGCTGCGGCACGCGTCGTCGTCCTCGTCGCAGGCCTGCGTCTCCTCGCAGCGCTCGCTCGTCGCGGGCGCGCAGCCCCGCTCGTCGGCGTCGGGATCGTCGGGCGCACAGCGCTCCGCGCCGTTGCAGAAGAGGTCGTCGGCGCAGTCGAGATCGCGCTCGCACGTGCGCTGCGACCCGCCGTCGTCACCCGGGGGATCGGCTGGATCGGAGCAAGCGAGGAGCACGAAGGCGAAGCAGAGCGGCGCGCAGGCGGCGCGCGGGCGGTGCAGCATGCCGGTACGCTACGCCGACGGCGCGTCGTTCTCGCCCTCCGGTGATCACGGGCACACGAGCGCGCCGCGCGGGCGCGTCTCACCGGCGGGCTCGAGCGCGGAGATCACGGTCGCGAGCGGGATCGTCTCCTCGCTGCCGTCCTCCCACTGCACCTGCACCGTGGCGCCCTCGATCGCGCTCACGGTCGCGACGTAGTCGCCCGAGCCGCGCCACGTCGCGTCGATCGTGTCGCCCGGCGCGAGCGTCAGCGGCGCGAGCTCGGTGCGCGCGCGCCGCTCGCGCGTGCCGTCGGGGAGCGCGAGCGTGGCGTGGGTCTCGTCGCACGACTCGACCACGCCCGCGATGCGCGTGCGCCCGACGTGCACCAACACCGGCGCAGCGCGCGCGCTGCACGCGGGAGGACGACGCGCTCGTCCGGACCGCGGCACGGCCGCACGCAGCACGCGGCGCACGTCGCTCGCGGGCATCCACGCGTCGGTGCCGTCCTCCCAGCGCAGGTGCACCACCTCGCCGCGCGTCTCGATCACGAGCGCGCGATACGACGTGCCCTGCCACGGCGCCCACACCCGATCGCCGGCGTCGATCGCCAGCGGCGCGATGCGCTCGAACGGCACGCTCAGAGGCTCGCTGCGATCCGCGGCGATCACGGTCGCGTCGCTCGCGCCGCACGCGGCGAGGCGCGCGACGAGCCAGACCTCGAGCCCGTCGTACGCGACCACGCGCGCGGGGTCGATCGGCGGCGCAGTGGCTTCTTCCGTGTCCTCGTCGTCGTCCTCGGTCGGCTCGGGCGCGTCGACGACGTCGCTGCGCCGCAGCACCGCGATCAGCTCGCCGATCGTGACGAGCCGCGGCGCGTCCCCATCGGCGATCCACGCCATACGATCGATGCGCTCGACGAGGGTCGTCACCGCCAGCGCGCCCTCGCGTCGCACCACCACGCGCGCGCCCGCGGGCAGATCGAGATCGCGCACCCTCCAGTCCTCGACCCACGCTCGCGCGCCGTCGTGGAACGCGACCTCGACGACCGCGCGCGACGCATCGCGCGCCTGCTCGATGCCGATCGCGTCGGACTTCTCACCGACCACCATCACGAGCCGCTCGGGGCGCGTCGGCACCTCGGGGCGGGGCGCGCTCGACGCGCACCCGGCGAGACAGACCGCGAGCAGCACGAGCACGCGTGGCATCCACATGCGGCGCATCGTGTATCGCGCTCGCGCGATCGTCACCGCGCGCGCACCAGCACGTGACCGCCCTCTTCGATCAGCACGTGCCGCGACGTCGCGCAGATGCGCCCGTACCCGCGGCCGAACCCGCTGCGATGCGTCGCGTCGAGCACCGTCTCCCAGCGCGCGCCCGTCCAATGCAGCACGCGATCCGTCGTGCTCACGTACACGTGATCCGGCGACGCGCCGCCGAGGCGCGCGGAGTGTCCATGACGGCGCGGCGGCAACATCGACGCGTCGAGCCCGTCGCTCGCGCGCACCCATCGATCGCCGTCGAAGTGCGCCGCGCCGTCGGCCCCGAGCGCCCACACGTCGTCCGGCCCGCTCGCGAGCAGGTCGAAGACCTCGCCCTCGATGTGCGGGTGGTCCTGGCTCCATGCGACTCCGTCCCAGTGCATCAAGCCGCCCGCGTGCGCGACGAGCAGGTCGTCGGTCCCGAGCACCACGAAGTCGATCAGCTCGCTCCACGTCTGCGCCACCTCGAACGGGCGCACCGTGCCGTCGATCGCCACGCCGATCGCGCCACGGCCCAGCACCCACGGCACGGTGGCCCCGCCGAGCGCGCCGATGTCGAGCCCGCCGTGCCGCCCGCGGAACCACGGATCCACCGCGATGGTCGACCACGCGCGACCGTCCCAGCGCGCCAGCGACTCGTTCGCCTCGATCACGACGGCGCCGTCGGCCGCGACCCAGATCGCCTGTCCGCGCGGCTCGCTCGCGGGCGGCGGCAGCGCGGTCCACGCGGTGCCGTTCCACTCCATCACCTCGCCCTGCCAGTCGCGCACGTACGCGCGGTCGCGACCGCACGCGAGCCCGATCGCCTGGAAGAGCGGCGCCGGACGGATCTGCACGCGCGTGAAGCCGGCCGGGAGCGGAACGTCCTGCGCGCGCGCGGGCGCGGCCACCGCGACGCACGCCATCACGATCGCGATGCGCCTCATCGCGACCTCCGCCGCACGACGAGCGCGGCGAGCACGATCACGAGCGCGATCAGCGACGCGCCGTCGTGCGATCGATCCTGCACCCGGCACGCGCATCCACGCGCCGGCGGTGCGCTCGGTGGGTTCTGCGGCGGCGGCTCCGCGCTCGTCGCGGGCGGAGGCGGCGCGCTGCCGACGCCGGGATCGATCGTCGAGAGATCGCGCGGCAACGACGGCAGGTCCGGTCGCACGCACGCCCGCATCACGCGGCACTGCACGGCCCCGACCGCGCGTCCCGCGGTCGGCGCGCGCGGCAGCTCTTCCCCGGTGCACTCGAGCGACGGATCGCACGACTGCACGACCTGCTCCTCGCGCGTCGGCGGAGGGGGCGGATCGCGGTACGCGCCGCGCCCGCCGGGCATCACCTCGTGGGTCTGGGTGCACACGCGCCAGGGCCGACACACCAGGCCCTGATCGCATTGCGCGTCGCTCTCGCAGGACCACGGCTCGCAGCGCGGCCCCGAGTGCGACGTGCGCTCGCGCGCGCCCCATGGACATCGCTCGGTCCACACGACGTCGGCGCGCGCCGGCCACGCGACCGACGCCACGACGAGCGCGGCGATCCATCCGATCCGCATCGCGCGAGCGTGCCACGGCGCGCACGCGGGCACGACGGCTGCACTCGGTCGCGCCGGAGGAACGAACGATGAAGCGATGGCGATGGTGGCTCCTCGCCGCCGGGATCCCGTGCGTGATCGCGTGCGGCGGCAGTGGAACCTACGAAGCGCGCGGCACCGCGACGTCGCCGGCGAGCGCGGCGCGGATCTCCGTGGGCAAGGCGGAGGGCGCGAACGCGGTCGACGTCGACGTCCGGCACCTCGCGCTGCCCGAGCACGTCGGCGACGGATACTCGCAGTACGCCGTGTGGATCGTGCCCGAAGGACGGCTCCCGATCCTCGCGGGCACGCTCGATCTCGATCGCGACAGCCAGCGCGGCGTGCTGCGCGCGACGACGCCGTACGATCGCTTCGAGGTGCTCGTCACCGCGGAGCGCGACGACCTCGCGCGCGGGCCGACCGGGCCGATCGTGCTCCACCGCTCGATCCCGTGAGCGAGCCGGTCGAGCGACGAGCGTGTGACGCAGGACGTGGACACGCGTGGCGCGTTTGTCGCTCGACGCGGGCTCCCGCACGGAGACCCGGTTAATCGGCGCGTTAACTCTGTCGTCGTGAGCGCGAGAATCGTCGCGGCCCATCTGGATTCGACGCAGCGCGGCGAAGATACTTGCGCGCGTGAAGCTTGTCAGTGCAACGATCGGGTCGGTGGCGCTCCTGCTCGCAGCGGCGCTTCCAGGGTGCGCGGCCTCGAACGGCGGGACATCGCGAGACGCATCGCGCGGCGACGCGGGCGCGAACGACGACGTCGACGCCGGCGCGACCGAAGAGGTCGATGCCGCGCGCACGGTCCGGTGCGGCGATCTCTTCTGTGATCGACCGACCGAGACCTGCGAGACGTGCCCGCTCGACTGCAACGAGTGCCCGACGTGCGACATGGCGCCGACGTGCACCGGCGCGCTCGCGGTGCCGACCTCGACCGAGCCGCTCGCGGTCTGCGACAACACGCTCGAGGGCACGCAGCGCACGAACTACGCGTGCGGCGAGGATCTCGGCGTCGCGCCCAACGAGACGACGTGCGCCGATCCCCAGCTGCGCATCCGCATCCGCGAGATCTCGATCGAGCGCGGCTTCTTCGACGTCGAGCGCAACCTCTTCTGCGTGATCAGCGCGGAGGACGGCGCGCACTCCGAGCTCCTGCTGACCACGCCGCGCCCCGTCGCCGGCAACCGCAACACCACGACGCTCAACCTGCGTCCCGGCGAGGGCACGCTGTGGGGCCAGGGCGATCTCTTCCGATCGATCTCGAACCTCACGATCACGTACGCGTGCTTCCTCACGTCGGACACCGAGAGCGCGCAGGGCATCCTCGACGCGATCGCCGATCGCGCCGCGGAGGCGAGCGAGCACGCGGGCGAGTACGGCTACGTGTTCGGCGCGGTCGCGGTGCTCGGCACGATCATCGGCAGCTCGCTCGGCGCGGTGTCGGACGATCAGATCCTCGACGTGCAGCAGACGATCGACGCGGGCGCGCTGCTCGAGATGACGAACGGGCGCACCTGGGAGATCCGCCAGCAGATCGGCAACCTCTCGCTCTCGGGCGCGTCGGACCTGCGGCTCGTCGTCGAGAGCTGGGGCTGCGCGGAGCCGCGCGCGATCTTCGAGTGACGATGACGCGCGCTCAGCGCATCGGGTGATCGGCGAAGAAGCGCCAGATCGCCTCGCTCGCGCGGAACGTCGTGCTCTGCTCGCCGTCGGCAGGGCACTCGACGACGTCGGCGCTCCGCCCGCCACCAGGCCAGCTGTGCCCGGCGCCCTCGATCGTGCAGAGCGCGACGTCGGCGCCGGTGCAGTCGGCGCTGCGCGCGCAGTGGCCGTCGCCCTCCTCGAAGAAGCGGGCGAGCGATGCGCCGCATCCGCTGCGCGCCTGCCAGCGCGCGATCGTCTCGGGCACCGACGTGAACGGCACGCCCGCGGGACCGCACCCCATCCCGCCGTCCCACGGGACGTGTCCGTCCTCCGTTCCGTGCACCTGCAGCACCGCGACCGGTCGCGCGGGCGTGCACGCGCGGGTCATGTCGGTGCCCGCGACCGGCGCGATCGCCGCGATGCGATCCGCGAGCTCGCAGGCGAGCCGATGCGACATGATCCCGCCGTTCGACATGCCGGTGGCGTACACGCGCGACGTTTCGACGCACAGCGAGGCCTCGAGATGATCGAGCAGCGCGGCGAAGAAGCCCACGTCGTCGACGTCGTCGGTCACGGCGCTGCCACAGCAGCCGCCGCCGTTCCAGGTCCGGATGTGCCCGGTGCCGTCGGGATACACCGCGACGAAGCCCTCGCGATCCGCGATCGCGTTCATCCGCGAGCCGATCTCGATCTGCCGACCGCTGCCGCCGCCTCCGTGCAGCACGAGCACGAGCGGGAGCCGCGACGCGCCGTCGCCGGCGGGCGGCACGTGCACGCGGAACGTGCGGGTCGCTCCGTCGTGCACCAGCGAGCCCTCGGTCGTCGCGCCCGCTGGGTAGGTGGACGCGCCGCACGTCGCTGCGTCGCTCGCCGGCGCCGCGTCGGGCTCACCACGTTCGGTCGAGCAGGCGGAGACGATGACGAGCAGCGACGAGACGAGCGCGCGTGTGGTGTCGTTCATGGGCAGGCGAGCCTAACGGGCGCATCTTGAGCAAACCTTACGGACGGAGGAGCGCAGATGGACGGATCCCGGATCTCGAAGTGTGCCGCGCTGTTCGCGATGATCGCCGCCGCGATGCCAGCGGGCGCCGCGGCGCAGTACGAGGAGTACGACACGATGGCCCCGCGCATCTACGCGATGGGCCAGGTCGCGTTCATCGGCGACCTCCACGTCCAGATCGAGGACGACGACGAGGCCACCGACGGGATGCAGGTGTCGGGCGGCGGCGCGCTCGGCTTCGAGCTGCCGGTGGTCGAGCTCTTCTCGATCGGCGGTGAGGTCTCGGCGCTGGTATGGAACCACGACGACGCGGCCGATCAGGAGATCGGACCGAACGTGCTCGGAGAGCTCTCGGTCGTGCCGCGCTTCCGCATCCCGTGGGCGAGCGCGAACCGTGGCGGCGCGCACGGCGCGTTCACGCTCGGCGGCGTCTTCGGCCTGACGCTCAATTTCCCGAACGACGACTGGTCCGACGCGGTCGGCGTGCTCGGCGGCGACATCGACATCGGCGTGGGCGCGCACGCCGGTGGGCTCGTCGGCGCGCAGTTCTTCTTCACCCACAGCTTCGGCGTGATCGTCGAGGGCGGCTACGTGCACCACTTCGCGTGGCACCGCCTCTCGTTCCCGATCATCGGCGAGCGCGAGCTCGCGCTCGACTTCGGTCAGATCACGATCCGCGCCGGTCTCGCGCTCGCGTTCTGACTCGCCTTTCGCGCTTCATGCAGCTGCAAACGAGCGCGACCGGTCGCTCACCGGCGAGTTTCTCGCGAGCTGCGTGCGCGCGGCTGGATCCAAAAGGTCCGTCCGCGCGATGTGAAGCAGGTCGGCGAAGCTCAAGCCGACCTTGTCGCGGTACCACGGTCGTCGGATCTGTGGAGCGCGTTCGGGCCGTCGCAGCGACAGTCGTGCCCACATCACGACGATCGAGTAGACGAAGCCAGCGAAGGGCGTCACACGCTCGACTGCTCGCCGCGACCATGCCGGCGACGCGCCGAATCCGAGGTGCTGCTTCAGGTCGCGGAAGCAGACCTCGATCTGCCATCGAGCGGTGTACCGCTCGACGATGTCGGCGGGAGTCCGAGTCGGATCGGTGCAGAAGTAGACGCGGTGCTTGAGCTTACCGGCGCTCAGGCGCACGACGACCACGCGCATCAGCTCGGGACCACGGCCCTGGTACCACTGCGCATCCATCTGCTTGAACGCGAGCGCTCGAGTGCGTCCGTAGAGCGCCGCGCGTGTGGACCGCCACCGCGACGGATCAGCCGCGAGCTGCGCAGGCGTCGGCATCCGCTCTCCGCGAACGCGCGGACGACCGGTGCAACCGCGACGCGCAATCGGGGCGGCGGTCAACACTGCGTTGTCTCGCAACGTGCCGTACACCACGACGTTCTTCGGCAGACCGCGAAGCACGGTCTCGCAGCAGTACGCGGCATCCGCAGAGACGTGCATGGTGAGTTCTGGCGCGACGCGCGCAGCGAGATCTATCAGCTCGCGCGCGAGAGAAGTGCGCTTCGCGTAGGGATCGTTGGTGCGCGTGCAGTCGCGCTCCTGGCGGTAGAGCCGGAAGAAGATCGGGACGGCCCAGCGCCGCTTCGAGAACGGAACTTCCACGATCGCGACGAGCACGACCCAGAGGTGACCGAACACGAAGTTCCGCACGCGTCGACTCGACCGCACCGGGTCGAGATACGTGCCGAGGCCGAACACCATCGGGCCCTTCTTCCGAACGACGGTGTCGTCGATCGCGAGCTGCAGCGATCTGCGCGTCGCGCACGTCCGCACGATCCACTTCAGCAGCTCGGTGCCGACCTCGTCGACGTCCCAAGCGGCTTCCGCGAACAAGCGATGGAACGCAGCGTGATGCGCCCTGCCCGCGAGACCGGCGCCGAGCAGAGCGCTGGTCACCGCGCCCGCTTGCTGGGTGAGCAGCCACCCGCGCATGAGCGCAACGAAGCGCTCGAACGTCGGACGCGTGAACGCTGGACGGACGACTTCCAGAACCTCGGCAAGTGTGCGAAGCCTGCTTTCGGCCACGTGGCCCTCCCTCGGTTGCTGCAACAACCAAGAACTCGGGCCACGTGGCTACTCGATCTCGCCGACGATTAAAAGCGCGAAAGGCGAGTCTGAGAGAGAGCCGAGCCGCTGAGGAGAGCAGGAATTCCTGCTCTCCTCGGTGGCGCGTCAGATCAGCGGCGGGACCGAATAACAGCGACCGTCGACACAGAACTCACCACCACAGTCCGTGTCGTCGTCGCACGTCAATCGCTCGACCCGGGTCACCCACTGTCCGATGTGATTGGCGCTCTCGATGTTCTGGAACGGCAGTCGGAACGCGGGATATCCACCGTCGCGCCCCGCCGCCGCGGCCTCGGGATCGAACGCCGCCATCCACAGCTGCGATCGCGCGTTCTCCGCGAGACGCAGGCCGAACGCGCGGCGGCTCGTCCACGTCAGCCAGAAGAGCGGGCGACCGCGATCGCGATATTCGGTGGGATCCCACTTCGCCCACGAGTCCGCGAGGCCCGCGAGGCGCGACAAGCGCGTCGCGACGCCGCTCCCGCTGCTCGGCACGATCCACAACGTCGCATCGAGCGTGGGCATGGGATTCATCGCGTCTCCCATGCCCGCGGAGTTGCTGTTCGACTCCGACCGATTGAAGACGATCCACTCGCCGTCGGGCGAATACGCAGGGTAGTAGTTGTTGCCACTGCCCGCGACGAGCGTGGGGCCCACGGTCCAGCTCGAGCCGCTGCGATCGAGCCGCACGATCTCGCCGCCGGTCACGCCGTTCACGTCGACCAGCGGGAAGCCGGGGATCGACGGAGGTGCGTCGTAGCGCACGAACGCGATGTGGTTCCCGTCGGGCGACCAGTCGGGCATCGACACCGCGCCGCCGCCGAGGCGCTCCGCGATCACGTCGCCGGTCGTGCCGTCGAGGATGCTCAGCCCCGCGATCGCGCTCGCCGCGATCTGCAGGTGATCGGGCGAGAACGACGCGAAGTTGGGCTGGGTCGGCGTCCCGCCGCCCGGGAGACCGCCGCCGCTCGAGCCGCGCGAGAAGATGCGGTTGCGCGTCGCGACGTCGAACACCTGGAACGTCGTGGTCGGCATGTCGGTGCCCACCGCGATGCGCTGACCGTCGCGCGAGACGGTGTGACAGCCCACGCAGAAGGTCGCGCCGGTGCGCGCCGAGTCGATGAACGGCTCGGCCTGCGCGCCGCGCACACCGAACTCGAAGCGCTCGACGCGGCCCGCGCCCGCGTTCCAGTAGTAGATGCCGCCGGTGATCGGCTCTTCGGAGACGGTGAGCGTGCGCTCCGCGGTCTCGCCGAGCTGCCCCGCGTCGTTCACGCCGCGCAGGCGATAGGTGATCGGTCCCTGCCCCGCGGCCGCGGTCGCGATCGACTCCCACACGTCGCGATCGGGCGTGTAGATGCAGCCACCGCCGACGCTCTCCGGACAGCCGAAGTAGATGCGCAGATCGAGCACGCCCGCCTGCACGTGCAGCTCGAAGAGCGTCGAGCCCGCGGTGCGGTAGTGGAATTCGAGCTCGCCGAGGTTCGACGGAACCATCGTCGCGTCGTCGGGATAGACGAGCTCGGGCGCGCGCGAGGGATCGGCGGTGCCCCCGAAGCGCGTGGGCGCGTCGGCGGGCGTTCCGTCGGTGATCACGATGCGCTCGAGCGAGATCGTCAGCGAGGTGAGCGCCTCGGTGGAGCCCATCGTCGCGCGGATGTCGGTGCGACCGCCGCGGTCGGGCGTCGACGTGAAGCGCGCGCCCGAGAAGCTGCCGAGCGTCGGCACCGTCGCGAGCCACGTGACCTCGCTCGTGACCTCGCGCTCGCTGCCGTCGCTCTGGCGGAGGAACGCGCGGTAGTCGACGTTCACCGACGCGCCGCTCGTGACCGCGACCCGGTGATCCGCGGGCTCGATGCGCAGCGGGCTGCTCGTCGTCGCGCCGTCCTGACCACCGGCGCCGCCGTCACCGCCGCCGCCGGGTGGGCGCGTGCCGCCTTCGGTGCAGGCCGAGAGGACGATCCCCACCGCGAGCGCCGCGACGGAGAAGGAAGTCGCACGAGACAGCATGGACACCTCGATCGCGAAAAAGCACGACCCGGCCCGCGCGAGCTCCCGACGCGCGAGCGACCCCAATCCGCTCGCGACGCTATCAAACGCATCCGTGCGCGTTCCGCCCACACCGTGCGGTCCTTCACACGCGGCCGATCCGGACGAGACTCCGGCCGCTCGAGACATGGTTGCAGACGCAACCGTCACGGTTGCGCACGCAACCGTCCGCGCGAGGTCGCGTCCGATTCTCGCGCGCTCGCGCGACGCGCGGTGCTACCCGCGAGCGCCCGGGCCGCGGCGAAGCGCGGACCGGCCGCGAGCCATCGATCACTCGATCGAGCGAGACGTCAGATGATCTCCGGCACGCAGATCCCGTCCGTGCACATCTCGCCGCGCCGACAGTCGCCGTTGTCGTCGCACGGCATCCGCTGCACGCGCGTCGTCCACTGCGGGATGAAGTTCGAGCCCGTCGTCGGCTGGAACGGCAGGCGGAACGCGGGGTACGACGGATCGCCGTCCTCCGCGCCGGGGTCGAACGCCGCCATCCAGATCGTGCGCCGCCGATCCGAGGGCTCGACGCCGAACTGCATGTTGCTGGTGAACGTGATCCAGAAGAGGCGACGCCCCGTTCCTTCACCAGGGCGACGGTGGAGGAAGATCGACGGGTTCCATCGCGGCATCGAGTCGAGCGTGCCCGTCGACGCGCGCATCAGCTGCTGCTCGGTGCCGCCGCCCTCGCGGCCGACGACGTACACGTGCGACTCGATCCCGCCCGGCAGGTGGCTCGGGGTGATGCGCGAGAACGCGATCCACTCCGAGTCGGGCGCGAACGCTCCGAACTCGTCGCGGGCGCCGGTCCGCGCGAGCGGCGCGGTGCGCAGCGTCCACGTGCCCGCGTCGTCGCGCTCGGTGATCCGCAGCGCCTCGGCGGGATCGGTGAACACGATCGCGCGCCCATCGGGCGCCCAGTCGGGGGCCGCGCCTTCGCCGAGCACGAGCGGCTCGCCGGTGCCGTCGGTGCGCACGATCTGCAGCGGGCGCACGTCGGAGCCGGGGATGCCGCCGGTCACGAGCTCCATCCCGTCGGGCGAGAACGACGACATCTCCGCGTCGAGCTGGCGCGACTCGGTGCGCGTCGCGACGTCGACCATCGCGATCGGTCCCGTCGTGCCGTAGCCGATCGCGATCGTCTGCCCGTCGCGCGAGAGCGCGTGACACCCGACGCAGTGACCGCCCGAGTCCGCCGAGTCGAAGAAGAGCTCCGACGTGCGGTGGCCGCGATCGAAGTCGTAGCGGTGGATTGCTGCGGGATCCGTCGACCAGAAGTAGAGCCCGCCGGTCACCGCCTCGGTCGCGAGCTCGATCGTGATCGGCTCGGACTCGCCGATGAGCGCGCCCTCGCCGCCGACGCCGCGCACCCGCACCTCGTAGCTGCCGCGCGCGCGATCTTCGGCGAGCTCGTCCCACATCAGATCGCCGAGCTCGAGCGCGCAGCCCTCGCCGCGCACCGAGCACGGCGCGTAGACGAGCAGCACCGTCTCGTCGTCCTGATCGAAGCGCAGCTCGAAGAGCGTGTGCCCGTTGGGCTCCCAGTGGATCTCGAGGCCGCTGAGGTTCGGCGGCACCATCGTGCCGTCGACCGGATAACGAACGACGGGCAGCTGCGCGCTGCGGCCATCGCCCGCGAAGCGATCGGGCGCGTCGCTCGGCGCGCCCGACGCGATGAAGACCACGGGCTCGCGCGGCACGTACGCGTCGAGCGAGGCATCCGAGCCCCCGGCGTCGAGCACCGTGTCGGCGTCGATGTCGAAGATGGTGGGCCCCGAGTCCGCACCGTCGCCTGGAGAGCGCTCGGTGCACGCGGTGACGAGCGGAGCGAACAGCGCGAGGAGGATCGCGACGCGGTCGCGAGACGTGCTCGTGGTCACGAGATCGGTATTGGCCGGATCCGTGTCCGCCCGTCACGAACGCGGTGGACTTTCCGTATACGGCCGTATTCGCGTGCTACATGGGCCGCGCGTGGCGCTGTTGCTCGCGAAGCTCACGATCGCGCCCGCGTTCGTCGCCGCGGTGAGCCTGCTGGGCCGGCGGTTCGGCCCGGCGCTCGCGGGCTTCCTCGCGGCGCTCCCGGTCGTCGGCGGTCCGATCCTCGCGCTGCTGATCGCCGAGCAGGGCGTCGCGTTCGGCGCGCGCGCCGCGTACGGCTGTGCGATCGGCGCCGCGCCCACGATGGTGTTCGCGCTCGCCTACGCGTCGTTCGCGACGCGGGTGCGATGGTCGCGCGCGATCACGTTCGGGTGCTCTCGCTCGTGACGACGGCGGTGGGGATCGCGGGCGCACTGCTGGCGAGCCCGGACGTGCGACCCGCGTTCGGCATCACCGCGGGAGTCGCGGGGAGCTTCGTGTTCGGCCTCGGGATGCCCTTCGCGTTCGTGAACGACTCGCTGCGCGTCGACGTCGACCGAAGCTTCTGATCACTCCGGCACGCACTCGGGGAGCGCGTCGTTCGCGCAGCCGGGCGCCGGATCGCCGCGCAGCGCGGACTCCACGATCGCGATCGTGTGGCCCACCCCGCGCGGGACGATCGAGAGGTGATCCGCGTCCATCACGCACACGTGCGGCTCGATCGCGCTCGCGCGCAGATGATCGACGATGCACCGCGTGCGCGCCGGCGTCGTGATCCCGTCGTGATCGCCCTGGAGCACGTGGATCGGCGCGCCCTCGGGATCGCCGCGCATCACGTTCGCGCGCGACCACTCGAGGATCGCGCGCGCGCGATCGTCGCACTCGCCCGCGTCGGTGCACGCGACCAGCGCGGCGCGGAGCTCGTCGTCGACGAGCGCGCCGAGCGTCGGCGCGAGGCGCGGGACGGTCGTGAGCAACGAGCCCACGCAGCCGCGCTCGAGCGCGTGCACCAGCGCGTCGCGGCTCGCGAGTGGAAACCCTTCCCCGGCGCGCGTCTCGCCGTAGGCGCGCGCGTGCCACGCGTAGAGGAACATCGCGCCGACCACCGCGCTCAGCTCGTCACCGCCGCGCAGCCGTCGCGCGGGATCACGCAACGTCTCGAGCCGATCGCGCACCGGCCATCCCGGCGCGATCGCGATCACCGCCGCGATCGCCGTGTCCTCACCGGCGTAGCGCCGCGCGATCGACTGCGCCGAGAGCACCGCGCCGCCGCCCTGGCTGTGGCCCGCGAGCACGACCGGCGCGCGCTCCCCGAGCAACGTCGCGAGCGCGCGCGCCGCATCGAGCACCGAGCGCGCGGTGTCGTCGTTGTCGCCGTAGCCCTGCACGCCCGCGCTCCCGAGCCCCGCGTAGTCCGGCGCGATCACCGGCCAGCCGCGCGACGCGAAGGCGCGCACCAGCTCGTCGGGCGCGGCGAGCGAGGGCGCGCACGCATCCGCGAGCCCCACGGTGCCGTGCGCGACCACCACGTGCGGCGCGCCTTCGTGCGCGCTCGCGGGCACGATCACGCGCGCCGTCGCGATCGCGGGCACGTCGCCGCTGCGCGTGGTGCGGTACGCGATGCGCAGGCCGTGCACGTCGCGCGCACACCGCACGATCGCGCCCGGCGCCACCGCGGGATCGGCGTCGGGCAGCGTCGCGAGCTCGTCGTCGCACGACACCGCGAGCCCGCGCGGAGCGACCGGCGCGATCGGCGGCGCGCCCGCACATCCGCACATCACGATCAGCGCGAGCGCTGCCGTCCCACCTCGCATCACCACCATCGTAGTCGGACCCCTACCGAAGGGACGGATCGATCGCGCCGGCCGGATGGAGCATGCTGCGACCGTGGTGACGGCGCGCGGCACCCACGGCACGAGCACGGGCAGCACCGGCGGCAGCACCGGCAGCGACGTGCACGGTGCCGTGACGACGTGGGAGCACCTCGGCAACCTCCGTCGCGCCAAGGCACCGCTGCTCTTCGGCCTCTTCGTGTGGCCGCTCTTCGCGCTGATGGACGTCGCGTTCATCGCGACCGGCGGCGAGGGCGACGTCGGGACGCTCGTCGCGATCCGCGCGCTGCCGCTGCCGTGGTTCGCGGTCGCGACGGTCCGCGTCTCGCGCCGACCACCGATCACGCGCCGCGAGTTCTACTTCCTCGTGTACGGCGCGATCTACGTGATGATGGCTGCCATCACGCTGCAGTCCGCGATGACCGGCGGCTTCCGCAGCCTCTACGCGGAGGCGGGGCTCGCGGTCCTCGCCGCGACGACGGTCGTGCCGCGACCGTGGCGCGAGCACGCTGCGCCGATGTCGGGCGCGGCGCTGATCTATCCGATCGGCATGCTCGTCGGCGAGATGTTCTTCTCGCGCATGCAGGGTCAGATCACCGACCCGCAGGCGGTGAACTCGCTCGGCGTGCACGTCGTCATGCTGTGGACGACGGCGCTGATCGTGATCATCGCGTCGCACCGCCTCTGGTCGCTGCGCAAAGAGGTCTACGAGGCGCGGAGCATCGGCAAGTACGAGCTGCGCCGCCGCATCGGCAAGGGCGGCATGGGCGAGGTCTGGGCCGCGTGGCACCGCGGGCTCGAGCGCGAGGTGGCGCTGAAGATCCTCAAGATGCTGGAGGACGACGAAGAGGGCGCGATGCTGCGCTTCGAGCGCGAGGTGCGCCTCTCGTCGGGCCTCACGCACCCGCACACCGTGCGCGTGTTCGACTACGGCACGACCGAGGACGGGCTCCTCTACTACGCGATGGAGCTGCTGAACGGCGTGAGCCTCGCCGAGCTCGTGAAGCGCGACGGCGCGCTGCCCGCGCCGCGCGCCGTGCACCTCGTGACCCAGGCCGCGCGCGCCCTCGCCGAAGCGCACGATCGCGGGATCGTCCACCGCGACGTGAAGCCCGAGAACCTCTTCGTCACCGCGGCCGGCGGCGAGAACGACTTCGTGAAGGTGCTCGACTTCGGCATCGCGCGCGTCGAGGCCGACGGAGGCCACCTGACGCGCACCGGCGCCGTCGCGGGCACTCCGTCGACGATGAGCCCCGAGGTGATCACCGGTGATCGCGCGACCTCCGCGAGCGACGTCTACGGCCTCGGCGCGGTGCTCTACTACGCGCTCACCGGTCGTCCGCCGTTCGTCGGCGAGGTCGCGGCGAGCACGCTGATCGCGCACCTGCACGAGGCCGTGGTGCCGCCGAGCGCGCGGGCGCCGCACGACGTGCCCGAAGATCTCGAAGCGATCGTCCTGCGCTGCCTCGAGAAGAAGCCGGGCGATCGGTACCCCGACGGCCGCGCGCTCGCCGAGGCGCTCGCGCGGAGCAGCGTCGCGGGCACGTGGGTCCCCGCGCCCGCGCCGCCGTCGATCGCCCCGCCGCCGCCGAGCAGCCCGTCGATCGCGCAGCTCGCGACCACGCAGGACGCCGTCGAGCTGCCGTCGACCGCGAACGAGCAGCCGACGACGATCGCCGTGCCGCGCCGCTGACGGACGCGCGCGAGCACGGCGCGTGATGCACCGTGCTCGCTCGTCGCGATCGACGATCGACGATCAGAACCGGGCGCCGAGCGCGAGCTGCAGACGGATGTCCTGCACCGAGTTCGTCGTCGGCTGCGCCGCGCCGTCGCCGAACCGCGTCTCGCCGGTCACCACGGTCGGCGGCGTGGTGGTGTAGTCGGTCACGTAGTTGTTCAAGATGCGCCGCTCGCCCGAGTTCTCGCTCTCGAACATGCGCAGCTTCACGTTGAGCGACGTGTAGAACACGTCGCCGATGGGCAGCATGTAGCCGAAGAGCGCGTGCCCGCCGAAGCCGACGCTGTACTCGTCGATGCGCGAGCCGCGCTCGCCGATGAGCTGCGCGAGCGCGCCCGTGTACTGCACCTCGACCTCGGTCTGGAACGGCAAGAGGACGCCGAGCGCGAGCTCCGCCTGGATCGCGCCGTAAGGCAGCGGCACGTAGAAGCGCGCGCCGCCCACGATGGAGTGGTTGTCGATCGAGCCCTGCACCGACTCGACCGCGCCATCGATCGAGCCCTCGCGCGACTCGGAGCGCGCGTACTCGTAGTTCGCGATCAGCGCGACGCCGGGCACCAGCGAGATGCCCGCGGTGGCGCCGAACGCGTAGCCGAGGACGATCGGGTGCATCCAGTCCGCGGGCGCGCCGGCCGGCAGATAGTCGGTCCTGCCGAAGTTCACGCCGTACGCGCCGGTCGCCTCGACGAAGCCGATGCGCGGTCTCGCGTCGTGCGGCTGCTCCGCGGGCTCCACCTCGACCGGCTCCGCCGGCGCGGTGCGCACGGTCTCGGTCTCGGTGACGACCACGTCGGTCTCGTCCGCGCCGGTGGTCACGATGACGTCGTCGTCGGCACCGGTGTCGGTGACCACGACATCCGTCTCGTCGTCGACCACGACCGCCTGCGCGCTCGCGCTCGCCGCGCCCGAGAGCGCGAAGACGCATGCGAGCCAACCCACCATCCATCGCTGTCTCGTCTGCATGGACGGCGCGCGGTGCATCCAGAGTGCCGCGCCAGCGCGCGATCATTCGACGCAGCGCGTCGTGGGGGCCCGGATCTCCGAACGATCTCGCGGACAATCCCACGTCGTGACGCGCACTTCGCCGCCGTCCGCGGCGTGAGCACACCGAAGGCGAATCGTCACGCGGGCTCGGATCCCACGCGGCAGAACGCGTCGCAGGCCGCCGCGTGTAGAGTCGACGCGTGACCTCGGTCAGGCAGGAGATCGCGCTCGCCCAGCGCGCGCTGGAGCACGGCGACACGCGACACGCCGCGCACCACGCCGCGGCGGCGATCGCGCTCGATCCACTCGACGCCGGCGCGCTCGCGCTCGTCGATCACCTGAACGCGCTCCCCGCGCCCGGGCTCGGCGCGGCGATCGCGCGCTTCTTCGGCAAGCGTGACGGAGATCCCGCGCCGCACTTCGCGAAGGACGGGTTCGCGGGCGACGTCGCCGCGCGCGCGCGCGCATCGTGGACGAGCGGCGATCTCGCGGCCGCGTTCCCACGCGCCGTCGACCTCGCGGCGCAGGTCTCCGATCGGCCCTTCGTGTCGTGGGCGCTCGACATCGCGCGCGCCGCCGCGCAGCGCGGGATCGCGCTCGACGCCGCGCCCTACTTCCGCGCGTACGCCGAGCTCGGCGCGAGCACGATGGGCCTGCTCCACCTGCGCCCGACCGAGCAGCGCTTCTTCGCGCCGTGGGGCGAGCTCGGCGAGATCCTGATCGCGTGCCAGGCGCCGGGCGATGATCGCACCGCGCTGCTGCGCATGGCGACGAGCGCGCTCCTGCGGCGCGCCGGCGCGTACCAGCGCGCGCTCGACGTGATGGCGCCGGTGCACGCGGAGGCGAGCGCGCACCTGCTCACCGCGCGCGGCTTCGCGCTGCGCGCGCTCGGCCGCTGGGACGAGGCCGCGCGCGTGTTCGAGGCCTCGATGCGCGCGCCCGGCGGTCGCGTCGAGAACGCGTACGAGGTCGGGCGCACGTGGTGGGACGCCGGCAGGCTCGACGACGCGCGCGTGTGGTTCGAGCGCGCCGGCAACCCGACGCGCGAAGAGGCGATCGCGATGGAGGTGCTCGACGAGCGGCTCGATCCCACCGCGCCGCCGCGATGGTCGAAGGTCGTCGGTGAGCGCGCGAGCTACGACGCGGTGCGTCGCCTCGCGCTCGGTCACGCGCTCGCCGCGCCGATGGGCGACGCATCGACGAACGTGCTCGCGAGCCTGCGCCAGCCCCCGCCGATGACGCTGCAGCTCGCGGCCACCTGCCTCGAGGCGCCGAGCGCGATCGTCACGCTCGCGCTGCGCACGCTCGGCACCGCCGACGCGCGCGCGCTCGAGTACTCCGCGGGCACGGTGCCGGCGCCGCATCCGTTCGAGCCGCTCGATCGCACGCTCGGCGCGTCGCTGTGGAGCGCCGACGGGGCGCGCGCGATCCAGACCATCCCCGCGCCGAGCGCCGCGGTCTCCGCGACGATCGACGGCGTGGTGCGCGCGCTCTGGGGGCGGATCCGCGACGGCGCGCCTCCGCTGCTCGGGATCGCCGAGGCGTGGCGCGCCGCGCGCCACACCCCCGAGCTCGACGCGATCGATCCGCACGAGCTGATCGCCGCGATGGTGCACCCGACGGCGCCCGACGC
Source organism: Sandaracinus amylolyticus (assembly GCF_000737325.1). Classification (NCBI taxonomy): domain Bacteria; kingdom Pseudomonadati; phylum Myxococcota; order Polyangiales; family Sandaracinaceae; genus Sandaracinus; species Sandaracinus amylolyticus. The sequence continues at coordinate 138,780 of NZ_CP011125.1, read as the reverse complement.
GTGGTCGGACGTGGTGCCCTGGGTCTTCGATCGCCAGGTCGTCGCCGCGCTGATGCTCGGCGCGCAGGATCGCGGCCGCCCTTGGCTCGCGTCGCGCCGCCGCGAGAGCCTCCGCGCGCTCGTGCTCGGCCCCGCGGACTGGACGCGCGCTGCCGCGCTGGTCGCGCTGCGCGAGGTGCTGCTCGACGAGCCCGACGCGCTCGACGACGCGCGCACCTGGTGCGAGCGCGTGCTCGACGCGCAGCCCGATCACGGCCACGTCGCGTGGGCCGACGCCTTGCGTTCGATCCTCCGCGTGCCCGGCATGCCCGCGCGCGCCGCCGGCCCGTCGGACGCGAACGAGCAGCCCGCATGACGTACCGGCTCTACTACTGGCCCGAGATCCCGGGGCGCGGCGAATTCGTGCGGCTCGCGCTCGAGGATGCCGGCGCGGAGTACGTCGACGTGGCGCGCACCCCGGCGAAGAAGGGCGGCGGCGTGCCCGCGATCCTGCGCGTGCTCGACGGCGAGCTCGGCGCGCTGCCTCCCTTCGCGCCGCCGGTGCTCTTCGATCCCGACGGCGAGCTCGTCATCGCGCAGACCGCAGCCATCCTCGATCACCTCGCGTCGCGACATCGCGCGCTCGCGGGCGGCGGCGACCACGCGCGGCGCGTCGGCGCGCTGCAGCTCCAGCTCACGATCGCCGACCTCGTCAGCGAGGCCCACGACACGCACCACCCGATCTCGGTCGCGCTCACCTACGAGGAGCAGAAGGCGGAGTCCGCGCGCCGCGCCGCGTCGTTCGTGCGCGAGCGCGCGCCGAAGTTCCTCGCGTACTTCGAGGACGTGCTCGCGCGCGGCGGCGGCGAGCACCTCGTCGGCGCGCGCTTCGGCTACGTCGAGCTCTCGATCGCGCACGTGCTCGACGGGCTCGCCTACGCGTTCCCGCGCGGCTTCGCGTCGTGGCGCGCGTCGATCCCCGGCCTCCTCGCGCTGCGCGATCGCACCTGGGCGCGACCGCGCATCGCCGCGTACCTCGCGTCACCGCGACGGCTCGCGTTCTCCGAGGCCGGGATCTTCCGCCACTATCCCGAGCTCGATCGCTGATCGATCACGGCGTCGGCTCGAGCGGGAAGGCGCCGATGCCGGCGTCGGGCATCGGGAGCACGACGCCTGCGTCGAGGCTGAAGGGCTGCTTCGCGCCCTCCGGCGCGGGCGCGTCGCCGCCGCCCGACGCCGCGACGTAGGTCGTCGACGAGCTGGTCGCGCCGGCGTCGGCGCGCGCGCCGCATCCCGCCACGATGCCGCTCACGAGCGCGACGACGCTCACCACACCACCGAGCGCGATCGTGATCGCGGGGAGAGAGATCTTCATGACTTCCTCGGACCTCCTGGCGCGAGCAAGGCGATCGACGTGCCACGCGGTGACCCTCGACCGCGCGACCCGATCGACGCGACGCGCCACAGCCGTGACCGCCGCGCGAGGCGCGCGCGGCGCGCCGCCACTCGCTGCGTGGTGATCCGGCGCGATGCGACGCGGCATCGACGTTGCAGCCGCGCACCGCGACATGCGCGTCACGATCCTCACGTACGTCGAGCACGCGGGCGAAGCACCGGACGTCGTCGTCCCGCAGGTCGAGGACGCGCTGCGCAGCAAGGGCCACGAGGTCGCCGTGCTGCCGGTGCACGACGAGCTCGAGCGCTTCATCGGCGAGCTGCGCGATCACCGCCCAGACCTCGTCTTCAACCTGCTCGAGATGTTCGCCGACGACCTCCTGCTCGAGGTGCCGGCGGCCGGCGTCTACGACCTGCTGCACGTGCCGCACACCGGCGGCGGGCCCGGCGAGTTCTATCTCGCGCAGGACAAGGCGCTCGCGAAGAAGCTGCTCGCGTACGAGCAGATCCTCTACCCGCGCTTCGCGGTGTTCCCGAAGCACGCCGGGCTCGAGACCGGCGGCAACCTGCGCATGCCGCTCTTCGTGAAGCCGCTCTGCGCCGACGCGTCGATCGGCATCGACTCGCACGCGCTGGTGCACGACGCGAACGAGCTGATGCGGCGCGTGCTGAAGATCCACGACGAGGTCAACGACGCCGCGCTCGCCGAGGAGTACATCGAGGGGCGCGAGGTCTACGTCGGCGTGATCGGCAACGCGGAGCCGATCGCGCTGCCGCCGATCGAGGTGGACTTCTCGGGCATGCCCGAGGGCGCGCTCCACGTGCTCGACCGCGCGGCGAAGTGGGAGACCGAGAGCGCCGCCTACAAGGGCACGAAGTCGGTGGTGGCGAAGCTCGAGCCCGAGCTCGAGGCGCGCGTGAAGAAGGTCGCGGTGGACGCGTACCGCGCGCTGCGGGTGCGCGACTACGGGCGCGTCGATCTGCGGCTCGCGCCGACCGGCGAGATCTACGTGATCGAGGTGAACCCGAGCTGCTACCTCGAGCGCTCGAGCGAGCTCGCGATGGCCGCGAAGGCCGCGGGCATCGAGTACGAGGACCTCGTGCAGAAGATCGTGGACCTCGCGATCGAGCGTCATCACCCGCGCGCGAAGGAGCGCCGCCGCGCCGGGAAGTGAGCGCGCACCGCCGGGGTGAGCGCGCGCGACCGTTCGAGCGGCTCTCCGCGCCGCTCGTCCGGCAGGTCGCACCGCACGAGCTCGAGGGGTCGACCGCTCGAGCGGTGCGAGGCGACCGCTCGAACGGTCGGTGGTGACCGTTCGCGAAAACGGGCCAGTTCTCCTTGAGAAACGCGCGATCTCGCGGGTAGGATCGCGCCTCGGGAGGGCAATTTCGTCATGGCGACCCGCAAGAAGACACCGGCGACGCGCAAGAAGGCCGCGAAGAAGACCGTCGCGAAGGCGACCAAGAAGACGATCACGAAGACGAGCAAGAAGAGCGCGAGCAAGCGCGAGCCGATCGTGCTCTCGGCCGACGCGCGACAGCGCGTGCCGAAGCCGCGCGAGGGCTGGGAGCAGGTGCTCGAGCGCGCGCTCGACACCTGGGAGGCCACGCCGAGGCTCAAGGTGCCCGGCCTCACGCTCGCGAAGCTCACGCGCCTCGGCACCCAGGCCGGCAAGGCCGCGGAGCGCGAGCGCGAGCTCGCCGCGAAGCAGGCGCGCTCGCTGCGTCCGCTCTCCGACGCGCGCCTGGTGCGCGAGGGCGAGGCGTGGAGCGCGCTGCTCGAGCTCCACGCGGCGGTGAAGTACCACGCGCGCCAGGATCCCGCGCTGCTCGATCAGTTCTCGTTCCTCGCGGACGTGCTCAAGAACGAGCGGGAGTGATCGCGGGCGGCTCGCCGCGCGAGACCACGACCGCGGCGACGAGATCGCCGGTCACGTTGAGCGTCGTCCGGCACATGTCGAGCAGCCGGTCGACGCCGAGCACGATGCCGACACCCTCGGCGGGCACGCCGATCATCCCGCAGAGCATCACGATCACGGGGAGGGATCCCGCGGGCACGCCCGCGGTCCCGATCCCGCCGAGGATGCACACCAGCACGACGATCACCTGCTGTCCCACGCTCAGCTCGACGCCGTAGAGCTGCGCGAGGAACAGCACGGTGATCCCCTCGAACAGCGCGGTGCCGTTCTGGTTCGCGGTCGCGCCGACCGTGAGCACGAAGCGGCTCACGTGCGGGGGCAGCGCGAGCTCGCGCTCCGCGACGAGCAGCGACGTGGGCAACGTCGCGCTGCTCGACGCGGTCGCGAACGCGGTGAGCATCGCGTCGCGCGCCCCGCGGAAGAACGCGCGCGGGCTCGTCCCACCGATCACCCGGACGACCAGCGGGTAGACGACGAGCTGCTGGATCGCGAGCGCGCCGAGCACGGTGCCGACGTAGCCCGCGAGCTGTCCGAGCAGCGCCCAGCCGAGCTGCGCGGTCTTCGTGAAGAGCAGGCACGCGACCCCGAGCGGCGCGGCGCGCAGCACGAGCTGGAGGAGGCGCAGCAGCACGTCGTTGAGGCCGCGCAGCGCGTCCTCGAAGCGCCGCGCGTCGTCGGTGCGCGTGAGCACGAGCCCGACGCCGAGCAGCGCCGCGAACACGATGATCGGCAGCATGTCGCCCGCCGCCATCGCGGCGAACGGGTTCGACGGGACCAGCTCGACGAAGAGATCACCGGGCGAGCGCTCGGCCGCCGCGTCGACCGGCGGGCTCGTCGCCGACGCGACGAGCTGCTCGCGCGCCGCGCTCGACAGGCCGTCACCGGGACGCAGCACGTTCACCATCACGATGCCGAGCAGCACCGCGATCGACGACACCACGACGGTGAAGCCGAGCGTGCGCAGCCCGACGCGGCCGAGCGCGCGCAGATCGCGCAGCCCCGCGATCCCGGTCGCGAGCGACGAGACCACGACCGGGATCACGAGCATGAACAAGAGGCGCAGGAACACGTCGCCGATCGGCTCGGTCACGTAGCGAACGACGCCATCGAGCACCGGATGTCCCGCGAAGAGCGCGTGCGCGAGCGCGCCGAGCCCCGCGCCGATCACGAGCCCGACGAGGATCCCGATCGCGTGCCGGTCTCCCCGCATCGTCGCTCAAGGAAGATAGGTGCCGTGGCGCACCCAGCTCTCGGCGAGCGCGGTGACGAGCGCGGTGAGCGCGATCGTGCAGCGCGCCTCGTCGCCGGCGCGCACGCGGAGATCGAGGTGCTGCGCGATGCGCTCCATCGCGCGCAGCAGCGCGTGCGTGCGCTCGGGGAAGTGCCCGGTCCAGCGGTACACCTCGGCGGGCAGGTGCCGCTCGAGCGCGCGCATGAACGTCGCGGCGCTCTGCTCGCCGCGCGGCGCGCTCGAGTCGTTGCCGAGATCGTCGAACACCGCCTTGAGCGCGCCCTCGATGCCGGGCGGCAGCGACTCGTCGTCGAGCGGCCGGTACACCTCGTCGAGCGTCGCGTCGACCTCGCTCACCGGCAGATCGAGCGCGTCCTCGAGCACGATCGGCGGGCGCCCGCGCAGCGAGCGCATCGTCTGATCGCAGTGCTCGAGCTTGGCGAGCGCGACGGGCCACCCCGCGTACTCGCGACGCCAGTCGAGGCCCGGCGTCATCCACACCGCGAACGTCTCGGACCAGTCCTCGTCGGGATGTTTCTGCGCGTACCAGCCCGGCAGGTGCCGCACGAACGCGCGGCTGAACGGCTCGGGCCGGTAGTCTTCGACGTAGGGGCGCGTGATCGAGCCGTAGCGCTCGACGAAGTCCTCGCGCTCGTAGAGCCGGTACGCGTAGCTGACGACGTGCCCCATCTCGTGGCGCAGGTAGCGGAGCACGTCGTACTCGGCGTAGCCCTCGACGTGACCGAAGCGCTCGAGCTGCAGCCGCTCGAGCTCGGGGTGCGCGAGATAGAACGGGATCGCGATCGCGATCGTGCCGAACGGGACGCCCCACTCCGTCGAGAGATACAGCCGTGGCCGGAAGGGGAGCCCCAGCGCGTCGCACTCGGCGAGGAAGCGCTGGCACACCCGCTCGAGGCGCGTGCCCTCGATCGTCAGGCCGAGATCGCGGATCCGAGTCGCTCCGTGAGGCGCGCTCGCAGACATCCGCGATCCAGATGGTCCCCGCGGCGGCGGGCGTCATCCGTCAGCGCGCGCGCAGGTTCTTCGCGGCCAGCGTCGCGGTCTGCTCGATCCGCGCCGCGCGCGTCTCGGGCTTCTTCGCGGTGCGGATCCACTCGAGGATCATGTGCTTGGTGGACTTCGGGAACGCCTCGAAGTGCGCGCGCGCGTTCGGGAGCGCGTCGAGGCGCGCCGCGAGATCGTCGGGGACCTTCAGCGCGTCGCTGTCGTTCAGCGCGTCCCAGGCGCCGGTCCGCTTCGCGAGCTCGATCGCGTCGAGCCCGCGCGGCTCGACGCGTCCCGCCGCGAGCAGCCGCGCGACCCGCTCCTTGTTGGGCTTGGACCACACGCTCTTCGGCTTGCGCGGCGTGTAGAGCAGCATCGTGCGCTCGTCGTCGAGCTTCGAGGCCTTGCTGTCGATCCATCCGAAGCAGAGCGCCTCTTCGATCGCTTGCTCGTAGTCGAACGTCTGCTTGCCGCTCGATTTCTTGTAGGTGACGAGCCACACGCCGCGCGAGGTCTCGTGGTGCTTGGCGAGCCACGCGCGCCACGCGGCGCGATCCTCGGGCTGCAGGCGCTCGAGCTGGTCGAGCGCGCTCGCGGTCTTCGTCGTCTTCTTGGTCGCCATGATCACTCCGAGGCCGCGCGGCGGCCCTGCTCGCGGTAGAGCCACTGCGCGTTCACGAGCAGCACGAAGAGCGCGGCCGACATCGCGAAGTACCGCACCTCGGGCCAGCGCGCGGAGACGAGCAACGCGACGAGGTTCGCGAGCGGGATGAGCGCGAGCCGCACGTCGAGCGCGACCACCGCCATCCCCGAGACGCCGAGCCACACGGCGATCGAGAGCACCTCGGACGTGCTCGGCTCGAGCCCCACGAGGTACGCGGCGGCGTGGAGCGCGCTGGTCGCGACGACCGCGACGCAGAACGAGAGGTGCGCGACGCGGTTGAACACCGTGGCGACGATCCAGTCGCGTCCCAGCACCACCGCGACGATCGCGCTGACCGCGAGGACGAGATGGAGGCCGGCGAGCCCGCTCCAGGTGCCCGCGCCGATGCGCTCGCCGAAGAGCCCGAGGAGCGGGAGCGCGACCCACACGCTGCCGAACGCGAGGTTCAGGCGTGCGCGCGCGCGATGGTGGATCGCGGGGTCGGCCTCGCGTCCTCGCGCGGCGAGCGCTTCGATCTCCTCGCGCGCTCGCGACGCGCGGGAGAGCGCCTCGTCGACGCGCTGCGCGAGCTCCGCGGGCGGCGTGGCGATCGTCGCGAGGATCTCCCGTGCCCGCTCCGGCGCTTGCGAGGCGAGCGCGTGCTCGACCATCGCGAGCTGGGCCTCGCGCAGCGCGCGCTGCGCGACGGGGCTCTCGGGCCAGCGCGCGAGCGCGTGCTCGAGCGCGAAGCGACACTCGCTGAAGAGCGCGGCGACGCGCACCCGGTGCTCGGCGTCCGGTGGGGCCGCGATCGCCTCGCGCAGCGCGACGAGCCGCGCTTCCGCGTCGCGCGCGAGCAGCGACGAGCCGCGGTGCTCGAGGTACGCGGTGAGCGCCTTCTTGAGCGCGTCGGCGGACGCACAGCGCGCGGAGCGATCGCGCGCCATCGCGTGCCGCACGATCGACGCGAGCTCGTCGTCGACGTCGGCGGGGATCTCGGGCGCGGAGCGCGCGGCCTGCAGCAACACGGCGAGCGGTGTCTCCGCGAGGTGCGGCGCCGAGCCCGCGATGATCTCGAACAGGATCGCGCCGAGCAGGTAGACGTCGGTGCGCTCGTCGAGCCCGGAGGGCGGCGCGAGCACCATCTCGGGCGCCATGTACACCGGCGTGCCTGCCATCTCGGTCGCGTCGGTCGCGCGGAGGATGCGCCCGCCGTGATCGTGGGTGAGCGAGAGCGCGATGCCCCAGTCGAGCACGTACACCTCGCCGAACTCGCCGATCATCACGTTCTCGGGCTTCAGATCGCGGTGGATGATCCCCTTGGTGTGCGCGTAGTGCACCGCGTTGCAGACCTGCACGAGGATGCCGACGTGCCACGCGAGCACGTCGGCGACGCCGAAGCGGCGCGTGACCTCGGCGGGATCGCGCAAGAGCGCGCTCCACTCGGTGCCGTCGATGCGCTTCAGCACGATCAGCGGCGCGCCCTGATCGAGCACGATGTCGTAGACCGGGACGATGTTCGGGTGCTCGAGGTAGCCCGTGACCCACGCCTCGCGGAGAAGGCGCGCCGCGTGCTCGGGCCCCGTGGCCTTCACCGACTTCACCGCGACCTGACGCGAGAGCGAGCGCTGGGTGCCGAGCCGCACGACCCCCATGCCGCCCTCGCCGAGCACGCGACCGAGATCGACCTGCGCCGGCGGTCCGACCAGGTCGCGCAGGTCGCCCTCGAACGAGCGCTCGGCGCCGTCCTCGGAGCGCGTCACGGGCAGCCGGCGATCGATCGCGGCGATCGTCTGCGCCTTGTCGGCGAGCGTGTGCGCCCAGGAGATCGACTCGTCGGACATCCGGAGCGCGACGTTAGTCGGTTTCGCGCGCCCGCGTCAGCCACCCGCCGCACGCGCGCGGGCGACCAGCGCGACCATCGCCTTGCGCACCTCGTTCGACGTCGCGACCGGCGCGTCGAACGCGATGCGCGCCGCCTTCGGGCCCGCGGGCGTGATCGCGGCGAGCTCGAAGCCGTAACGATCGACCGCGGTCATCGTCGCGGCGCTCGCCTCGGCGATCCCGGCGAGCGCGCGCGCGTACGCGAGCACCGCGTCGGCGTGATCGTCGTTCATGTGCTCGAGGATCCCGGCGGCCGCGTCGGCGAGCGGATCGGGCTCCGCCGCCGCGTAGTCCTCCGCGCTCACCCACGACATGCGGCCGAACCCACCGACGTAGCGCAGCGCGATCGGGTCGAGGCGGTAGAACGCGAAGTCGCCGAAGTCGACGTACGACGCGGCCTCGGGCTGGATCGCGAGGAACGCGGCGCGCGCCGCGGCGCGCTCGGGCTCGGGCACGACGCGGCAGGGCCCGAGCAGCGTGACGCGGCCGAGCGCGAGGCGCTGCGCGTGACGGTCCGCGGGCTCGCTCAGCAGGATCGACGCGTCGGCGCGCGCGTCGAGGTTCTGGGTGTGCTCGGCGAGCCTCGAGAGGAGCAGGAGCGGCCTGCCGCGCGCGTCGATCGCGACTGCGACCAGCGATCCGTAGGGGTACCCCTCGGGGTCGCGCGCGATCGTGCACAGGGTGCCCGAGCGCACCTGCGCGGCGAGGGTGCGGCAGCGCTCGGCGTGGCTCGGCGCGCGAGCGCCCGCGCGGGGTGTCGCGCTCGCGGTGGGCTTGGGACCGGCGTGATCGCTCGACATGCGATCCCAGTAGCACGGTCCCGCAGGACTCGATCGTGCACGCCCTCCGCGCGATGCAGAGCGACACCACGACGGTCTTCCTCGGCGGTGACGTGATGACCGGGCGCGGCATCGATCAGATCCTGCGCGCGCCCGCGTCGCCCGAGCTCCACGAGGAGTGGGTGCGCGACGCGCGCGACTACGTGCGGCTCGCCGAGGACGCCAACGGTCCGATCCCGCGTGAGGTCGAGGACGGGTATGTGTGGGGCGAGCTCGCGGACGAGCTCGCGCGCGTGGCGCCGTCGGCGCGCGTGGTGAACCTCGAGACGAGCCTCACCGCGCGGGGTGAGCCCTGGCCGGACAAGCCGGTGTGCTACCGGATGAGCCCGTCGAACGTCGGGTGCCTGCGCGCGGCGCGCATCGACGTGTGCACGCTCGCGAACAACCACGTGCTCGACTACGGCGAAGTGGGGCTCGCGGACACGCTCGACACGCTCGCGCGCGCACACATCGCGGTCGCGGGCGCGGGCATCGACGGCCCGCACGCGCAGCGCCCGGCGCGCGTGCCGCTCGCAGGCGGTGGCGATCTCGTGGTGCTCGCGGTGGGCTGCGAGGACGCGGGGATCCCGAGCGAGTGGGCCGCGAGCGCGGAGCGGGCCGGGGTCGACCTGCTGCCGGATCTCACGTCGCAGTCGATCGCGCGTCTCTGCGACCGCGTGCGCGCGATCGATCGCGCGGGCGATCTCGTCGTGGTGTCGATCCACTGGGGCAGCAACTGGGGCGACGACGTGACGCTCTCGCACGTCGAGCTCGCGCACCGCGTGATCGACGCGGGCGGCGACGTGGTGCACGGGCACTCGTCGCACCATCCGCGCGCGATCGAGGTGCACGGCGGGCGCCCGATCTTCTACGGCTGCGGCGATCTGCTGAACGACTACGAGGGCATCCACGGCCACGAGGCGCACCGTCCCGATCTCGCGCTCGCGTACTTCGCGGAGCTCGAGCGATCGAGCGGCGCGCTGGTGTCGCTCGTCATGCAGCCGCTGCGGATGCGCAAGCTGCGGCTCGAGCGCGCGTCGCGCGAGGACGCGGAGTGGCTCGCGGCACGGCTCGATCGGGTGTGCGAGCGCTTCGGCAGTCGCGTCGTGCTCACGGACGACGATCGTCTCGCGCTGCGTTGGTCGTGAGCTCGCCGCGGCTCTGGCCCGATGCATGCGCGAGCACCTCGCCGGCGATGACCTCCGGCTTCTCGGGGAGGAACTCGGCGAGCTGCTGCTCGACGAACCGCGAGGCCGCGCGCACCGACTCCTCCGCGCCGCGCTCGTCCCGGTAGACGCTCACCGAGATCAGCGAGCCATCCTCGGCAATGAAGCAGTAGTAGTCGACGAATCCGTCGATTCGCGAGATCAGCGGGACGAAGCCGCGCTGGATGCGCGCCATCAGCTCCTTCTCGTCGCCTTCCACCTTCCGGTACTTGCGGACGGCCAGGTACATCCTCTCGCTCCTCTCGCGCCGCGGTCGATGCATCACCCGAGCCGAGCGGCCAGCTCGCATCGTGCTCACGGGCGCGGATCGTCCGGCGCATCGCGGGTCCCGAGCTCGTCGTGGTACGCCGTCGCCGCGGCGCGCTCGGCCTCGCTCCCTCCGCCGCGGCGCAGCGCGACCTCGAGCACGCGCAGCGCGGCCTCGACATCACCCTTCGACTCGGCGAGACGGGTGGCGATGCGGAGCGCACGCGCGAGCTCGCTCTCGCTCGCCAGCGCCACCGGATCGTCCTCGATCGAGCGCGCGTTCGGCTTGCCGATGCGCAGCCAATTGCCGCTGGGATCGACCGCGCCGAACTGCCGCGTGCCGTACGACGTGTCGATCGGCTTGGTGAGGCGCGGCATGCCGCGGATGGGCACGCGACCGAGCGCGCGCTTCAGCCCCGCCGCGAACGACGCGTGCAGCGCGTCGGGATCGGGCACCCGGATGTAACAGGTGCTGTACGACGTCGCCGGGTCGTAGCGAGGCATCGCGAAGAAGTGCAGCTCGATGTCCTCGCGCCGGACCACGACGTACCCGTTGGGCCGTACCTGCCGGTGCGTGACCGCGAACCCCAGCGCCTCGTAGAACGCGATCGTCTCGTCGATCGAGCGCACGGGCAGGATCGGGATCGTCACCTCGCCGGCCATCGCTCACGCCTCCTTCCGCTCGAGGTGCTCCGCGATGCATCGCAGCATCCGCGCAGCTTCCTCGAGCTCGGTCGTCCCGAGCGCGCGCCCGAGCGCGTTCGCCCACCGCGCGTGGGCCTGGTGCACCCGCGCGAGCGCTCGCGCGCCCTTCGCAGTGACGACCATGAGCTTCGCGCGCGCGTGCCCCGGGTTGTCCTTCCAGCGCACCAGACCCTCGCGCGCGAGCGCGTCGGCGGTCTGCTGCACCGTCTGCCGGCGCAAGCCCATCGCGCGCGCGACGTCGGCGACGCTCGCCGGCTCGTGCTCGACGACGCCGAGCACCTGCCAGCGCGCGCTCGTGAGCCCCGCGGGCGCGGTGAGGCGATCACCTGCCTCGAGCAGAAGCCCGTTCAGCCGGAACACCTCGACCGCGAGCCCCGAGAGCGCCGTCCCGGCGCGTGTGAGCGTCATCGCGCGACGATGGGCGGATGACAGGTGCCTGTCAAATTGGATCACGAACGCGAAGGGCCGCGCTCCGGCTCGGGAGCGCGGCCCTTCGTCGGTCGTGCGCGATCCGCTCAGGCGCGGCGGCGGCGCATCACGATGGCCATCGCGAGCGCCGCGAGCGCCGCGAGCGCGCCCGTGGTCGAGCCGCTCGCGCTGCGGCCGAGCACGACGCAGCCACAGCCCGAGCCCGAGGCCGCGACCATCGTGCCCGCGTCCGTGCCCACGCCGGCGTCGCGATTCGCCGTGCCGGCATCGCCCATCGGCATGCCGCCGTCGGGCGTGCTCGGCTCGTCGTCGTCGTCGCACGCGGCGCCGACCCCGTCGCCGTCGGCGTCGAGCTGGTCGGCGTTCGCGACGAGCGCGCAGTTGTCGGCGCCGTCGTCGACCCCGTCCGCGTCGTCGTCGCCGTCGCACACGTCGCCGGCGTCGTCGGAGTCGGTGTCGAGCTGATCGGGGTTGGCGATCGACGCGCAGTTGTCGTCGACGTCGTCGACGCCGTCGCCGTCCTCGTCGCCGTCGCACGCGTCGCCCTCGCCGTCCGAGTCGGTGTCGGTCTGGGCGGCGTTGTCGACGAGGCGGCAGTTGTCCTCGCCGTCGTCCACGCCGTCGGCGTCGGAGTCGTCGTCGAGGTGGTCCGGCGTCTCGTCGCCGTCGGTGTCGACCGGATCGGTCGCGGGATCGTCGTCGCCGACCTCGACCGCGTCGTCGATGCCGTCGCCGTCGCTGTCGTCGTCGAGCGCGTCGATGATCTCGTCGCCGTCGGTGTCGAGCGGCGCGCTCGTGTCGTCGCCGACCTCGAGCGCGTCGCCGATCGTGTCGCCGTCGCTGTCGACCTCGAGCGGGTCGGTGCCGAGCGTCTCCTCGTCCTCGTCGGAGAGGCCGTCCTCGTCGTCGTCGGCGTCGCACGCGTCGCCCGCGTCGTCGCCGTCGGTATCGAGCTGGTCGGCGTTCGCGGCGAGCGCGCAGTTGTCGGCGCCGTCGAGCACCGAGTCGCCGTCGTCGTCGGTGTCGCACGCGTCGCCCGCGTCGTCGGCGTCGGTGTCGAGCTGGTCGCCGTTGGCGACCGCAGGGCAGTTGTCGGCATCGTCGGCGACCGAGTCGCCGTCGAGATCGCCGTCGCACGCGTCGCCGATCGTGTCGCCGTCGGCGTCCGCCTGGTCGGGGTTCGCGACGAGCGCGCAGTTGTCGGCGCCGTCGAGCAGGCCGTCGCCGTCGTCGTCGGTGTCGCACGCGTCGCCCTCGGCGTCACCGTCGGCGTTCGCCTGATCGGTGTTCGCCATCAGCGCGCAGTTGTCGGTGGTGTCCGCGACCGTGTCGTCGTCGTCGTCGAGGTCGCAGGCGTCGCCCTCGGCGTCGGCGTCGTTGTTCGACTGCGACGTGTTCGCGATCAGCGCGCAGTTGTCGCTCGTGTCCGCGACGGTGTCGTTGTCGTCGTCCGCGTCGCAGGCGTCGCCTTCGGCGTCAGCGTCGTTGTTCGACTGCGACGTGTTCGCGATCAGCGCGCAGTTGTCGGTCGTGTCGGCGACGGTGTCGTCGTCGTCGTCGGCGTCGCAGGCGTCGCCTTCGGCGTCAGCGTCGTTGTTCGACTGAGACGTGTTCGCGATCAGCGCGCAGTTGTCGGTGGTGTCCGCGACGGTGTCGTTGTCGTCGTCGAGGTCGCACGCGTCGCCCTCGGCGTCGGCGTCGTTGTTCGACTGAGACGTGTTCGCGATCAGCGCGCAGTTGTCGGTGGTGTCCGCCACCGTGTCGTTGTCGTCGTCGAGGTCGCAGGCGTCACCCTCGGCGTCGGAGTCGTTGTTCGACTGCGACGTGTTCGCGAGCAGCGCGCAGTTGTCGGTCGTGTCCGCGACCGTGTCGTTGTCGTCGTCGAGGTCGCAGGCGTCGCCCTCGGCGTCACCGTCGTTGTTCGACTGAGACGTGTTCGCGATCAGCGCGCAGTTGTCAGTGGTGTCCGCGACGCTGTCGTTGTCGTCGTCGGCGTCGCAGGCGTCGCCCTCGGCGTCGGAGTCGTTGTTCGACTGAGACGTGTTCGCGATCAGCGCGCAGTTGTCGCCCGTGTCCGCGACCGTGTCGTTGTCGTCGTCGAGGTCGCAGGCGTCGCCCTCGGCGTCGGAGTCGTTGTTCGACTGAGACGTGTTCGCGATCAGCGCGCAGTTGTCGCTCGTGTCCGCGACGCTGTCGTTGTCGTCGTCGAGGTCGCAGGCGTCGCCCTCGGCGTCGGAGTCGTTGTTCGACTGAGACGTGTTCGCGATCAGCGCGCAGTTGTCAGTGGTGTCAGCGACGCTGTCGTTGTCGTCGTCGAGGTCGCACGCGTCGCCCTCGGCGTCACCGTCATTGTTCGACTGAGACGTGTTCGCGATGAGCGCGCAGTTGTCAGTGGTGTCCGCGACGGTGTCGTTGTCGTCGTCGAGATCGCACGCGTCGCCCTCGGCGTCACCGTCGTTGTTCTCCTGCGCCGAGTTCACGATCAGCACGCAGTTGTCGAGCACGTCGACCACCGCGTCGCCGTCGTCGTCGAGGTCGCACGCGTCGCCCATCGTGTCGCCGTCGGTGTTCACCTGATCGGCGTTGGCGATCAGCGGGCAGTTGTCGCTCGCGTCCGCGATCGCGTCCGCGTCGTCGTCGCCGTCGCACGCGTCGAACACGCCGTCGCCGTCGGCGTCGGCGCCCGATGGGTCGAAGCAGTAGTCGACCCGCACCGCGCTCATCGCGGGCGTGCTCGCGCCCGAGGATCCCATGTCGAGCCGGTAGAAGAACGTCGCTCCGCGCCACGCGAGCGCCGCGAGCGAGACCGTGCCCGCGCCCGCGCTCAGCACGTCGTGCCCGCCGTCGGTGCCGGCGCTGCTGAGCCACGCCGCGCCGTCGCGGCTGAACTGCACGCGCGCCGTCGTGCCCGAGGGCAGCGCCGAGAGGTCGTACGCGAACTGATCGATCGAGCCGACGAACGTCGCGCCATCGAGCAGGTTGCGCGACTGCACGCGACCGCTCGTCGCATAGAGCGCGGACGACACGTCGGCGGCCGGCGCGGTCGTGCCCACCAGCGCGCTCGTCGAGTCGACGTGGATGCGTCCGCTGCCGCCCGCGCCGCCGCTGTTCTCGGGACGCCCGAGCGACGTGCCCTGCGCACCGCCGGTCGCGGTCACGCGCGACGTGCCGATGCTCGCGCTCTCGGCCTGGAGGAGGATCGATCCGCCCGCGCCGCCCGCGCCGCCGCCGGTCTCGCTGATCCCGTCGCTGCCGTTCGCGCCGTTCGCGCTGATCACGCCGGCCACGCTGATCGTGCGCGCCGCGATCCACACGATGCCGCCGCCGTGGCCGCCCGCGCCGCCGCCGTCGGGGTTGTCGCCGTCCTGACCGCCCGCGCCGCCGCCGGGGCCCATGAACAACGTCGCGAGGCTCGCGACGCCGAACGCGGCGCCGCCCTGCGCGATCGTGCGCCCGCCGGCCCAGCCGCTGCCGCACTCGTAGAACACGCCGAGGCCGTTCGCGCCGCTGGTGCCGTAGCCGCCGCCACCGCCGCCCTGGCCCGAGTGGCACCACTCCGCGTCGCCGCCGCCGCCACCGCCGAACGCCGCGGTCGTCGTGCGCGTCGTGTTGTTGCGAGTCGGGCTCTCGCCCGCGATGCCGACGCTCCACGTCGCGCTCGGCGATCCACCGCCGCGGAAGCCGCGGCCCGTCATCGTGATCGTGCCGTTCACGGTGAGCGCGCCGCTCGCGCGCAGCGCGAGCACGCCGCCGCGCGTTCCGTCCCACGCCGCCGCGGTGAGGGTCGCGCCCGCGGCGACCGTGACCGTCGTGTAGCTCGGGATGCGCTGCACCACGACGCGTCGCCCGCCGCCGATCGTGAGCCCTGCCGCCACGGGCGACGCGAGCGTGAGCGTCGTCCCCGAGATCGCCGCGATGGTGAACGCCTGGTAGCGCCCGGTCTCGCTGCCGGTGCCGCCCACGTCCTGCATCGCGATCACGACGATGTCGTCGCCGACCGCGAGGCCGGCCGCCGAGGCGACCGTGATCGAGCTCGCGCCGGCGCTGGCGGTCGCGGTCAGCGTCGTCGCGATCGCGTCCGCGGTCGCGCGGCCCGAGCACGACTGCGTCGAGAGATCGATCGTGCCCGATGCGACGTTGCACGGGCCGTCGGCGCCATCGCCGAACGAGACGGACTGCAGCGCGAGCCGCGCGCGCCCGCCGCTCAGGTCGTATGCGGTGGAGGCTCCGGCGTCGACGCGGGTCGCGTCGTCGTAGGAGTCCGACACCGAGCCCAGGTCCGCGAGCGCGACCTGGGTCGGGGCGAGCATCGCGAGCATCAGCAGCGCGACTCGTGGCGCGCTCAGGAACCGTCTTCGTGTCTTCGTCACCGATCCCCTCCGTCGGCGACGACGATACAGTATCGGAAGACGGATTCACTAGTCGCGGAATTTCTCGTCTGCGATCTGTCGGATCCGCGACAAATTCTGCATGCCGCTCAGCCATGCGCGTCCGTGCTCGCGGCCACCGGACGCGCTGCGATCCGCTGCGGGCGGACGCCGCGCTCGCGCGCCATGCGGTCGAGCTCGCCCTCGAACAGCGCGACGAGGCGACGCGGATCGGGCACCACGGCGGAGTCGGCGCGCACGCCGACGTGCACCTGGCCCGCGTAGCTCAGCAGGCTCACCCCGAGCGACAGGCGCGGGTGCGGCACCCAGAACACGATCTCGCGCAGCGGCACGCCTGCGATCGCGATGCGCTCCCGCGGCCCGGGCACGTTCGTGACGACGAGGGACGCCTTGCGCACGAAGACCTCCTCGAGCAAGCGCGCGACGCGCAGCGGCACGCGGCCCATCAGCTCGAGGATGCCGAGCGAGATCAGCGCGTCGGAGCCGCGCTTCGCGCGCGCGATGGTCGCGTGGAGCGCGCGCTCGCGCACCGCGTGATCCATCACGTCGATCGGCAGGTCGACGTAGACCAGCCCGAACCAGTTGCCGTGCTCGAGATCGATCGGCGCGTGAGGCGGGCGCAGGTTCACCGGCACGAACGCGCGCACCGGCGGGCAGCGCTCGCCGCGCTCCTGGAGATAGAGCCGCAGCGCGCCGGTGAGCGCGCCGAGCAGCGCGTCGTTGACGGTCTCGCGGCCGCGATGTGCGGTGTCCTTGATGCGGTCGAGCGGGAGCCCGCGCGACCAGCTCGCGACGCGATGTCCGGTGGGATGACGTCGCAGCGCGCTGGGCGGATCGAACGACAGCCGCGCGAGCTGCGCGACCGAGCGCGCGCCGGCGAGCACGAGGCGCGGCACGTCGCGCACCCGCGGCGATCCCGCGAACGGCCAGGCCGAGGCGCGCGCGCGCGCCACGCGCGCGTCGGGGTCCTCGTCGGCGAGCGAGAGCAGGATCTCCATCAACGCGAAGCCGTCGCCCATGCAGTGGTGGACCTGCACGACGAGCGCGGTGCCCTCGGCGAGCCCTTCGATCATCACGACCCGCCACGGCGAGCGCGACCAGTCGAACGGATCGCTCATCAACCCGCTGACGAGCGCCTCGAGCTCGACGCGACCGGCGGGCGGCGTCAGGCGCGTGCGCGACACGTGGCGCGCGATCGAGAAGTCGGGCTCGTCCTCCCAGCGGGGCGCGGCGTCCCAGCGCGCGACGACGCGCTGGCGGAAGCGCGGGTGCTCGAGCAAGCGCTCCTCGAGCCGCGCGCACAGCACGTCGACGGCGAGCGTTCCGTCGAACGAGAGCACGCTCGTGACGTCGACCGGATTGCCGCGATGCTCGAGCCGGTACCACGCCGCATCGGTGGCGGTGAGCGGACGTGCCGGGGTGTGTCGCGCACGTTTCGACATCACGTCGTCGTTAGCTACGTACCGTGCGAGCGCGTGCAATCGCACCACGGTCGGCGGCGCGTCGGGCCCCGCTGCGCGATGCCACGATCGCGCACGACGCATCTGGAACGCGCCGCGCGAACTCGGTACACATCGCGGCGTCGCTGGGGGCAATCGATGAGCACGAACCGGATCGTCGTGGTGGGCGCGAGCCTCGCGGGTGGCAGAGCGGCGGAGACGCTGCGTCGTCAGGGCTGGGAAGGCGAGATCGTGCTCGTCGGAGAGGAGCCGCACCGGCCCTACGATCGCCCGCCGCTCTCGAAGAAGTTCCTGCGGGGACAGGTCGCGGAGGAGAAGCTCGCGCTGCGGCCGCTCGCGCACTACGAGCGGCTGAAGATCGAGCTCGAGCTCGGCGCGCGCGCGACGTCGCTCGATCCATCGGCGCGCACGATCACGCTCGAGAGCGGGCGGCGCATCGGCTGGGACCAGCTGATCATCGCGACCGGCGGGCACGTGCGGCGGCTGACGTGCCCGGGCGCGACGCTCGAGGGCGTGCACTACGTGCGCACGATCGAGGACGCGCGGACGCTGCGCGAGGAGCTGCGCGCCGGCCGCCGCGCGGTGGTGATCGGCGCGGGCGTGATCGGGTGCGAGGTCGCGGCGTCGTGCCGCGAGGAGGGCGTCGCGGTCACGATGATCGAAGCGGCGCCGCTGCCGCTCCTGCGCGCGTTCGGGCCCGAGGTCGGGCGGATCTACGCCGACGTGCACCGCGGCCACGGCGTCGATCTGCGTTGCGGCACGGGCGTCGAGCGGCTGGTCGGCGAGCGCCGCGTCGAGGCGGTGATCACGAGCGCGGGCGAGCGCGTCGAGTGCGACTTCGTGGTGGTCGGCATCGGCATCACGCCCGCGGTGCAGTGGCTCGAGGGCGCGGGGATCGCGCTCGACGGGCACGTGGTGGTCGACGAGCACATGCAGACGTCGATCGCGGGCGTGTACGCGGTGGGCGACGTCGCGCGCGCGTGGGATCGACGGCTCGGACGCCGGGTGTGCGTGGAGTCGATCGACAACGCGCAGACGCAGGCCGTGGTCGCCGCGACGCGCGCGGTGGGCAAGGACGCGGCGCACGCGACGGTGCCGTTCTTCTGGTCGGATCAGTACGACCTGAAGCTGCAGAGCGTGGGGCACGTCGGCGACTTCGATCGCGTGGTGGTGCGCGGCTCGATCGAGGAGCGCGCGTTCGTCGCGTTCCACCTCGAGCAGGGCGTGCTGCGGTTCGCGATCGGCGTGAACCGTCTGCAGGAGCTCGGCGCGACGAAGAAGCTGATCGCGGCGGGCGCGTCGGTGCCGGACGCGGTGCTGGCGGACGCCGACGCGTCGCTCGCGGAGTGGGTACCGAAGGCGACGTGACCGTTTCTCAACCATCTGGTTGACGAACGAGGGTGGGGCGCGCTATCGCTCAACCACATGGTTGAGAACGACGTCGCCCAGCTCGATCGCGTGTTCCACGCGCTCGCGAGCGCGCCCCGCCGGGAGATCCTCCGTCGCACCGCGCACGAGCGCTGCACCGTCGGACAGCTCGCAGCGCACTTCGACATGTCGCTCGCCGCGGTCGCGAAGCACGTGAAGGTGCTCGAGGACGCGGCGCTGCTGCGCGCCACGCGCGAGGGTCGCCTGCACTGGTGCGAGCTCGATCCCGCCGCGCTCGAGCCTGCGCGCGCGTCGATCGAGGAGCTGCGCGCGCACTGGAACGGCAAGCTCGATCGCCTCGAGGCCATGCTCATCGCGGAGCTCGCGCCGGGGCCGCGGACCCCGCGACGAACGACGAAGCGCGCGAAGGGACGGCGGCGATGAGCGACGCCTCGCGCCTCGTCGTCACGCGCGTGCTGCCCGCGCCGATCGCGCGCGTGTTCGACGCGTGGACGCGCAGCGAGACGCTCGCGCGCTGGTTCACCTGCACGCCGGCGTGGGACGCGACCGCGGAGAGCGATCTGCGCGTCGGCGGGCGATATCGCGTGGTGATGCACGAGGGCTCGCGCGTGGCGGGCGTCGCGTACGGCGAGTACCTCGAGATCGATCGGCCGCGACGCCTGGTGTTCACGTGGAGCGCGGAGGGCAACGCGCCGGTGCAGGGCAGCGTGGTCACCGTCGAGCTCGAGGCGATCGGCGCGCGCACGCGCCTGACGCTCACGCACGATCTCGATCCCGGCTCGGAGGTCGGGCGCGCGCATGCGCGAGGCTGGGACGGGACGCTCGCGCGGCTGTGCGGGTGGCTGGAGGGCGCGTGAGCGCGACGTTCGAGGCGCTGCTCGACGTGCTCGCCGCGAACCCGCGGACGGCGGCGTGCGTCGCCGAGCATCGCGCGCGGAGCGGAGGCCGCGCGCGGTTCGGCGCGCGCACGCTGAAGGTCGACGGGCGCATGTTCGCGATGCCGTTCGAGGGCGCGCTCGTGGTGAAGCTGACCGAGGCGCGCGTCGCGGAGCTCGTCGCCGCGCGCGTCGGCGCGCCGTTCGATCCCGGTCACGGCAGGAAGATGAAGGCGTGGCTGGCAGTGCCACCGCGCGATGCGGCACCGACGTGGCTGGAGCTCGTGCTCGAAGCGCACACGCTCGCGGCCGCCGACACGAAGAGGAGAACGAGATGAGCGCTGCGAACGACTCGCTCGCGATCGCGCGGGCCTACCATCGAGGGTGGACGACGAAGCACTTCGAAGACGCGGTGCGCCTGCTCGCGCGCGACCTGATCGTCGAGGTCCCGATCAACGCGTACCCCGACGCCGAGTCGTTCGCGAGAGCGCTCGTCGCGTTCGGTGGGATGACGACGCGCGTCGAGCTGCTCTCCGAGCTCGCCGGCGACGATCAGGCGATGCTGCTCTACGACATGGATGTGACGGGCCTCGGACGGCTGCGCGTCGCCGAGCACTTCACGGTGCGCGACGGCGCGATCACGCGCATCCGTCAGATCCACGACACCGCCGCGCTGCGCGCCGCGGGGTTCGCCGGCTGACGCGCGCTCATCGCGTCGCGCTCGGGCTCTCGTGCGCGGCGAGCTGCGCGCTGCGCGGGAGCAGCAAGCGGAACGTGGTGCCCTGCCCGACCACGCTCCACACGTCGAGCGTGCCGCCGTGGGCCTCGGCGATCCCGTGCGCGATCGCGAGCCCGAGCCCGGCGCCTCCGCGCCGGGCGCGTGCGCTCTGCCAGAAGCGATCGAACACGTGCGGCAGATCTTCGGGCGCGATGCCGCACCCGGTGTCGTGCACCTGCACCTCGATCGCGCCGGGCACGAGCCGCACGTCGACGTCGATGCGGCCGCCCTCGTGGGTGAACTTCAGCGCGTTCGCGACGAGGTTCGAGAGCAGCTGGAGCACGCGGTGGCGGTCGATCGAGAGCGGCTCGAGCGCATCGGGCACGTGCGCGTCGAGCGCGATCCCGCGCGCCTCGGCGAGCGGCCGGTGCAGCTCGATCAGCTCGCCGATCACCGTTGCGATCGAGGTCGGGCGCCGCTCCAGCGGGATGGTTCCGCTCTCGACGACCGCGACGGTGAGCAGATCCTCGACGAGCTGCGTCGCCTGACGGATCGACCGGCGGATCACGTCGGCGGCGACGCTCGATCCCTGCGGCGTCGAGAGCATGCCCGCGCTCATCGCGATCGCCTGGAGCGGCGTGCGGAGGTCGTGGGCGACGAACGCGAGCACGTCGTCGCGCAGGCGCTTGGCGTCGAGCGCCGCGCGGTGCTGGCGTGCGGCCTCGATCGCGAGAGCGGCTCGCTCGGCGAGCGCGCGCGCCAGCACGAGCATGCTGCCGTCGAAGCGGCGCGCGTCGTCGACGTGCGCCATCAGCAGCGCGCCCATCGCGCGGCCGCGCGCGACGAGCGGGACGATCACGAGAGACGTGGGCGCGAGCGCGCGCGCCTCCGCGAGCGCTGCGGGCCGCTCCGACGCCGCGACGAGCCAGGCGTCGTCGACGTGCTCGACGAGACGAGCGCGACAGTCCGCGACGACTCGATCGATCGCGGCGCCGAACGGGCGCACGCGCGCGCTCCACGGGCCGTGCTGCGGGTCGCGATGCGCGAACGCGACGCAGGACACCTCGTCGACGAGCTCGATCGCGCACAGGTCGGCGATGCGCGGCGCGACGAAGTGCACGAAGCGGTCGAGCGTGGTCGTGAGGTCGAGCGACGCGCCGAGCACCGGGCCGAGATCGGCGAGGCAGGCGAGCGCTTCCTCGGCGCGGCGGCGCTCGGTGACGTCGTAGAAGGTGAGCGTCGTGCGCTCCTGGCCCTTCGCGTCGCGGTAGAGCGTCGACGAGATCATCGCCGGGAAGCGCGTGCCGTCGCCGCGCACCATCGTCATCTCGGCGATCACCCAGCCGTGTCGACGGCGGTGCTCGAGCGCGGGCTCGAGCCGCGGATCGTGGGTGTCGACGATGCCGGCGCGTCCGACGCGCAGGATCTCTTCCTCGGAGCGGGCCAGCATGCGACAGGCCGCGGGGTTCGCCGCGAGCACGGGCCCCTCGGGCGCGGTGAGCAGCCAGCCCGTGAGGCTGTGCTCGAACATCGCGCGGTGTCGCTCCTCGCTCTCGCGCAGCGCCTCGCGCATGCGGTGCTCGTCGTCGACGTCGCGGAAGAAGAACGCGAGCCCGTCCTCGTAGGGCGCGACGCGGTACTGCATCCACCGGCCGAACTGCGGCGAGACGATCTCGAGCTCGACCGGCGCGCGGGTGCGCTCGGCCTCGCGCATGCGCCGCTCGAGCTCGCTGCCGAGCGCGCGCGGGAAGAGATCCCACAGCACGCGCCCGAGCATCTCGCCGCGCGGTCGGCCGTAGAAGCGCTCGGCCGCGCGGTTGAGGAACACGTAGCGCCACTCGCGATCGAACACCGCGAACCCGTCGCTCACGTGGTCGAGCACCGCCGCGAGCCGCTCCTCCACGGCGGGCGCGGCGAACTGCTCGAACGCGATCACCGCGCCTCGATCGCGCTCGAGCGGCACGACCTCGATCGTCGTCGCGACCATCGTGCCGTGCGCGACGACGAGCGACACCGAGAGCCGCGAAGGTGAGGCTGCGCGCACCGCGCGGCGCAGCGCGGTACCCGCGCCCGGGAGGAACCGGTCGATCGGCGTCCCCGCGAGCGCCACGCGAGCGCCGCCGAGCGCGCGCGCGAGCTCTTCGCTCGCTCGCGAGATCCGCAACTCGCGGTCGACGATCGCGATCATCCTCCGGGAGCGATCTCGTGCCCGAGGCGTCGCCGACCAGAGGGGCGATCGATCACAGCCATCGGGTCGTGCTCACGACGGCGCCTGCGCGTGCCTACGATCCGGAGGTGGCCACGGACGGGCCCGCTCCCCGCGCACCCTTCGTGCTCACGATCGACGTGGGCACGTCGTCGGCGCGTTGCGCGCTCTACGACGCGAGCGCGCGGCCGGTGCCGGGCACCACGGCGCGGCGCGCGCACGAGGTCGCGACGAGCGCGGGCGGGGGCGCCGAGCTCGACCCCGACGCGCTGATCGCGAGCGTGGTGGCGCTGATCGACCAGACGTTGTCGCGCGCCGGAGCGCTCGCGCGAGAGATCGTGTGCGTCGCGCCGGGCGGGTTCCTCCACACGCTCGTCGGGCTCGACGCGAAGGGTCGCGCGCTCACGCCGGTGCACCTCTGGATGGACGCGCGGAGCGACGCGGACGCAGCGCAGCTCCGGCGCGAGCTCGACGAGCGCGAGGTGCACGCGCGCACCGGGTGCATGCTGCACTGGAGCTACCTGCCCGCGAAGCTGCGCTGGATGCGGCGCACCGATCCCGCGCGTTTCGCGCGCGTCGCGCGCTTCGTCTCGTTCCCGGATCATCTCGTGGCGCAGCTGCTCGGTCCGGGGCCGACGAGCATCTCGCTCGGCGCGGCGAGCGGGCTCTTCGATCAGCATCGGCTCGACTGGGACGACGAGATGCTGCGCGCGGTCGGGATCACCCGCGCGCAGCTGCTCGAGATCGCGCGCGACGATCGGCGTCTCTCACCCTCGCGCGGTGCGATCGCGCAGCGCTGGCCCGCGCTCGCGCGCGTGCCGTGGCTCGTGCCCCAGGGCGATGCCGCGCTCAGCAGCATCGGCGCGGGCTGCGCGACGCGCGAGCGCGCTGCGCTGATGGTCGGGACGTCGGTCGCGCTGCGCGTGCTGTTCCGCGCGCGCGAGGTCGCGATCCCCGACGGCGTGTGGGGCTACCGCGCCGACGAGACGCGCATGTTGCTCGGCGGCGCGCTGAACGACGGGGGCAGCCTCGTCGCGTGGCTCCAACGCACGCTGCGGCTGCCCGAGCACGACGCGCTCGAGGCCGCGCTGCGCGAGCCCTTCGACGATCGGCTGCTCGTGCTCCCGCTCTGGGCGGGCGAGCGCAGCCCGGGATGGGCGGGCCGCGCGCACGGCGCGATCACCGGGCTCGCGCTGCACACGCGCGCGGTCGACGTCTATCGCGCGGCGCTCGAGGGGATCGCGCTGCGCTGCGCCGAGCTCGACGCACGGGTGCGTGATGCGGTGCCCGAGGTGCGCGAGGTGGTCGCGACGGGCGCCGGGCTGCTCGCGTCGACGGCGTGGCAGCGCATCGTCGCGGACGCGCTCGGTCGTCCTCTCGTCGTCTCGAGCGAGGGCGAGGCGTCGAGCCGCGGCGCTGCGCTCGTCGCGCTCGATCGGCTCGGCATCGTGCCGGGCGTGATCGACGGGATCGCGCCGAGCGGTCCGGTGATCGCGCCCGATCCCGCGCGCCACGCGCGGTACCGTGCGCTCGGCGAGCGACAGCGCGCGCTCTACCGCGCGGTCGTCGATCACGACGAGACGGGAGGATCGTGATGCAGATCGGATTCGTGGGGCTCGGGAAGATGGGCGCGAACATGGTGCGCCGGCTGATCGAGCGAGGAGGCCACGAGGTCGTGGTGTGGGATCGCGACCCGCGCGCGATCGCCGAGCTCGCGCGCGCCGGCGCGCGGGGCGCGGAGAGCCCCGAGGATCTCGCGCGGACGCTCGCCCCGCCGCGCGTGATCTGGCTGATGGTCCCGGCCGGCGCGCCCGTCGACGAGGCGCTCGACGCGCTCGCCGGCAACACGACCCGCGGTGACGTGTTCGTCGACGGCGGCAACTCGTTCTACAAGGACTCGATGCGCCGCGCCGGCGCGCTCGCGGCGCGCGGCCAGCACCTGCTCGACGCGGGCACGAGCGGGGGCGTGTGGGGACGCGAGCTCGGCTACTGCCTGATGATCGGCGGCGCGCCCGAGGCGTTCGCGCACGCGCGGCCCGTGCTCGAGACGCTCGCCCCGCCCGACGGCTTCGCGCACGTCGGCGCGAGCGGCGCCGGGCACTTCTGCAAGATGGTGCACAACGGCATCGAGTACGGCCTCATGCAGGCGTACGCCGAGGGCTTCGCGCTGATGGAGGCTTCGCCCTTCGAGTTCGATCTCGCGAAGGTCGCGACGCTCTGGAACCAGGGGAGCGTCGTGCGCTCGTGGCTGCTCGAGCTCGCGCAGCGCGCGTTCCAGGACGATCCGCGACTCGAGAAGGTCGCGGCGTGGGTCGACGACACCGGCGAGGGCCGATGGACGGTGCAGGCCGCGGTCGAGCACGCCGTGCCCACGCCCGCGATCGCGGCGGCGCTCTTCGCGCGCTTCCGATCGCGCCAGGAGCAGAGCTTCGCCGATCGCGTGCTCGCGACGCTGCGCAAGCAGTTCGGCGGTCACGCGACCAAGCCGCGCGCGTGAGCGCTCAGCGCGCCGGCGAGACCTCGCGCGGTCCGCGCGGGTGCCGCTCGAGCACCACGGTGCTCGCCTGCGGGCCCTTCTCGCCCTCGCCCTCCGCGAGGACGAAGCGCACCTCGTCGCCGAGCTGCAGCTCGCCGAAGCGGCCGCGCGCGACGGCGTGCTCGTGGAAGTAGACCTGCAGCGCGTCGTCGGTCTCGAGGAAGCCGTACTGATCTTCGGGCACGAGGCGGATGACGCGCCCGCGCGACGGCTCCTCGTGGGTCTTCACGTCGCCGCGCATCCGGCGCGCGTGGTCCTCGAGCTTGCGGCGCGCCGCGTCGAACGCGTCGCGGATCGACACGTACGGATCGTCGTGCGCGTGGTTCACCTCGGGCTCGCGCGAGATGACGACGTCCTCGCCCGGCACCGCGACCTCGACGCGCACGCCGTAGATGTTGCCCTTGTGATGGTGGTGGTGCGTCTCGCTCACCGTGACGTGGCACCCGACGACGTTCGGATGGAAGCGCTCGAGCTTGTCCACCTCGCGACGGATCCGATCCTCGATCGCCGGGGACGGCTCGAGCTCGTGGAAGCTGATGCGCAGCGGGCTCTGCATCGATCGCTCTGCTCCTTCCGAGAGCGACGTAGCCGCGTCGCGAGCTGATCCCGCGTTTCAGAACGTGCCGCTCACGAAGAGGCTCTGCTCGTTCGCGTCGACCTGCGGCGTCACCCGGAACGTGAACGCCGGCGGCACGCTCGCGCGATCACCGCCACGTCGGATCGGGTGGGCATAGTGCAGCGCCCACGGCAGCACGAACCCGAGCAGGCCGCCGATCGCCGCGCCCGCGAAGACGTCGCTCGCCCAGTGGAGGTCGGTCATCAAGCGATACGCCGCGACCGTGCTCGCGAGCGCGAGGCTCCCGCCGCACATCAACGTCGCGCCCTCGCTCGAGCCGGTCAGCCACGGGTTGTTCAGGTGGTGCGAGCACACGAGCCCGGCGCTCGCGAGCACGACGAGCGTGTGCCCGCTGACGAAGCTCGCGTGTGGCCCGACTCCGTCGTCGCCGCAGTCGCGCTCGGCGTTCGGATCGCCGTTGCACTCTCGCGCGCTCGGGCGCTCTCGACCGACGAAGCGGGTCGTGAGCGCCGAGATCCCGTAGGCGATCGAGAGCACCTCCGCGTCGATCAACGCCATCTGCGCCATCGCATCCCAGTCCTGGTGGACCAGCCCGGCGAGCACGAACGCGTCGACCGCGATGGGCCACGCGGTCATCACGAAGAACACGGTGTCGCTCACGCTCGCCGCGAGCCGGCGCGCTTCGGGCGTGCGCAGGCGCATCACGTCGCGCACCTCTTCGTCGAGCGGCAGCGGGCCGCGCCATCGCGTGCCCACGTCGGGCTGTGCGAACGTCACGATGTGCCCGGTCGCCTGGCCGAGCACGAGCGCGATCACCTCTTCGGGCATGAAGCGCTGCCAGCGCCAGTGCTCGCGTGGCTCGCGCTCCTCCTCGACGGGCTCTCCGAGCTCGCGCGCTTGCGCGTGCGCGGTGCTCGACGTGAGCGACGACATCGCGACGAAGCAGGCGACGGCGAAGCAACGACGGCAGACCACGAGGAGCTACCTAGCCGCACGGGTCCCGATTCGTTGTCCCTCGCGAGGTGACGCGTCGATGCCCCGCGGTGCGCGCCGTCGCGCCACGCGGCGTCAATGCCCCAGTCGATCACACGCCGCGGTCGATCCCGCGAAGCACGCGCTCTCCAGCCCGGCGCGATCCATCGCGTCGAGCTCGGCGTCGCCGAAGCTCGGCGGTGGCGCGGGCTCGTCGGGCGCTTCCTCGGGCTCGTCGGGCGCGGCGGGCACCGGCTCGACGTGCACCGCGGACGGGCGCGCCTCGGGCGTCGACGCGCTCGGACCGCATGCGATCGCGAAGAGCGTGATCGCGATCCCGATCGCGCGCATCACGCGTCTCCCGCACAGACGCGGCGCACCTGCTCGTAGACCGCGGGGTGGTTCTGGAGCTGGTGGTGCAGCACGCCCCCGAAGTGCTGCACGTCGATCGGGAACGTGCGGTGCGTGAGCCGCTCGCCGCACGCGCTCGGCGAGAGCACGAGCAGATCGCCGATCACCTTCGCGACGAGGTGATCGCGATCGGCGGTGATGGTCGCGGACAGGAAGTGATAGGCCGCGTGATCGAGCAGCGGGATCTCGCGGCACGCGTCGTCGCGCAGCGCGTCGGGATCGCGACCGAGCCAGTCCTCGTCGACCAGCTTGCCGCGCCCGAGGTCCTTGATGCCCGCGCTGCGCGCCTCGATGAGGCGCGCGGGGATGCGCGTGCCCGGCGTGTCGATCGCGCCGAGCACGCGCGCGGCGACGAGCCCCACGCGCTCGAGCGGCGCTCCGTGGTGCGGTGATCCGAGGCTGATCACGCGCTTCACCTTCGCGGTCCACAGCAGGCCTTCTTCGCTCGCGTAGTGACACGCGCTGCGCACCACGAGGCCGCCCATGCTGTGCCCGATGAGGACGATCTCCTCGATGGGCACCGGGTACGCGTCGACGAGCCGCGCGATCTCGCCCGCGAGGCGCCGGCCGTTCTCCGACACGTGCCGGCCGGTGTTGTAGCGCGCGAAGATCGGCGTGTACCCGAGGTCGCGCGCGAGCAGCGTGCCGAAGCTCGCCGCGGGATCGCCCCAGTACGCCTCGGACTCGAGGCACCACGACCACTCGGTCGCCATCAGGCCGTGCACCAGCACCGCGACCTTCGGGGTCGCGCCCTCGAGCACGCGCGCGACCGCGTCGCGATCCACCGGCGCATCGAGCGGCAGGTAGGCGTCGGCGTGGCGCAGCTGCATCCCGAGATCGAGCCCGTTCGAGCGCGCGTGGAGGCGATCGCCGATCGCGCCGTTCACGACGCCCATCGCCGCGTCGCCGATGCCGCGCATCGTGCGCAGCGCGTCGGAGCGCATCGGCACCGCGGGATCTTCGAGCGGCAGCCCCTTCATCCGCACCGCGTGCTCCGCCGCGTCGAGCCCGACGTCGGTCACGACCTCGACCGCGCGGTTCACCGCGCGGATCGTCGCGAGCACGCCGTGCGTCGTCACCCGTCGCACCTCGTCGACGGCGCGCGCCGGCTCCGCGAGCGGCTCGATCGCGCCGAGCACGCGCATCACCGTTCGCGACGTGGACTCGTGCCCTTCCTCGACCAGCTCGGTCGTCGCGTCCACCGCGTCGTGCACCAGCGCCTTGAGCCCTCGCCAGCGTCGCATCGTCGCGCCCTCCCGGGCGCAGTGTAGCGCCGCGACGTGAGCACGACGTGAGCGTCACGATCCGGGGCGTAGATCCGAGCGAGGGAGGTGCGACGTGCGATTCGAGGATCGGATCGATGCAGGTCGGCAGCTCGCGCGACGGCTGCAGCACCATCGCGCGGGCGCGCCCGTCGTGGTGGGCCTCACGCGCGGCGGCGTGCCGGTCGCCGCCGAGGTCGCGCGCGCGCTCGGCGCGGAGCTCGACGCGCTCGTCGTGCGCAAGCTGGGCGCGCCGATCCAGCCGGAGCTCGGGATGGGCGCGATCGCGGAGGGCGGAGGCCGGTGGGTCGATCCGTCGATCGTCGCGATCACCGGCACCACCGAGGACGAGCTCGTCGACGTCGAGACCCGCGAGCGCGCGCTCATGCAGCGACGCATCACCCAGTACCGCGCGGCGAAGCCGCGGGTGCCGCTGCGCGATCGCACGGTGATCCTGGTCGACGACGGCATCGCGACCGGCGGCACGGTGCGCGCCGCGCTGCAGTCGATCCGCAACGAGAGCCCGCGCGCGATCGTGCTCGCGGTCCCCGTCGCGGCGGTGTCGACGCTCGAAGCGCTCGAGCGCAGCGCCGACGAGGTCGTGTGCGTCGAG
Organism: Sandaracinus amylolyticus; assembly: GCF_000737325.1. Classification (NCBI taxonomy): domain Bacteria; kingdom Pseudomonadati; phylum Myxococcota; order Polyangiales; family Sandaracinaceae; genus Sandaracinus; species Sandaracinus amylolyticus. The sequence goes on along the minus strand of NZ_CP011125.1, from coordinate 109,893 downwards.
CCCCGGCACGACCTGCACGCAATCGGGCTGTGGTACCGAGACTTCTCGCAGGTCGACGACGGCGAGGTCGTCGCGGCGCTGCGGGCGGCGCGCGCCGTGCGCGAGACCACGACGTCGCCGTGATCACCGCGCGCGGGTGATCACGAGCCGTCCGCACAGCACGGAATGCGGGCGCGTGATCGCGATCAGGGCGCGGGCCGCTCGGCGCGAGGCTGCGAGATCGCGGCGAGCGTGCGCGCGACGTCTGCGAAGAGGTGCTCGACCGTGCGCCGGATCGGGCTCCGCCGTCGCGAGCGCGCGAGGTCTCCGAGCGAGACGACGCCGATCACGCGGCCACGATCGTCGACCACCGCGAGGCGACGCACCTGCGCGTTCGCCATCACGCGCTCGGCGCTCCCGATCGGGTCGCTCGCGCGGCAGGTCCGCACGTCGCGCGACATCACCGTCTCGATCGACATGTCGCTCAGCTTCGCGCCCCGGGTGTACGCGGCCATGCAGATGTCGCGATCCGTGATCATCCCGACCGGCGCGCCCTCGTCGTCGACCACGGGCACGACGCCACAGTCCTGCTCCCACATGATCCGTGCCGCGGTGGAGACGTCGTCCTGGGGCGCGCAGCAACGCGGATCGCGCGTCATGATCTCTTCGACTCGCATGGCTCGAGAACCTCCGCCTCGGCAGAGCACGTAGCTCCCCCGAGGTGCGTCACGAGCGTCGCTCGTCGTCCGCTTCACCACGCTTCGGCGTGAGGGCGCCCTCGAGCAGCGCGATCGCGTCGATCGACGCGTCGTCGGCGTGCCACTCGAGCTCGCGGTCGTAGCGCACCAGCAGCTCGTCGATCCGACGGAGCTTCTCCACCGCGCGCTCCTGTCGCGCGATCAGCGAGCGCTCGCTCGGATGACGCTGCGCGAGCAGCGCGGAGATGATCGCGATCGTCTGCACCGGCGTGTTCGCGAGATGGCGGATCGCGAGCACGGTGCGCGCGAGGTGCTGCGCGGCGGCCGCTTCGGTCTGGGCGCGCAGCAGCTCCTGCTCGAGCGACTCACGCCGGAGGCGATGCGCGAGCACGGCCGCGGTGAGCACGCCGAAGCCGATCGTGACCCAGGGCTCGCCGAACGCGACGTCCTCGCGGATCGCCGCCGGGAGCAGCTCGAACGCGAGCACCGAGCTGCCCGCGTGCAGCAGCGTCGCGAGCACGCCCGCCCAGAGCCGCGGCGCGAGCACCGCGACGATCACGCAGCACAGCTTGCTCCCCTGGAACGGGATCCAGTGCTCGGCGTACGCCGCGTAGTAGGGGTCGCGCACGAACAGCGCGAGCGCGATCGCCGCGCTGTTCAGCACGAAGAGCGACGACGCGAGCTGCGCGCTCCAGTGCGGCCGGCGCACCAGGGCGACGACCAAGAGCATCGCGCCGACGACGCCCGAGACCAGCGCCGGCCACGTCGGGATCCCGGGCAGGCCGCGGCCCGTCAGCATCTCGAGCACGATGCCGACGACGTTCAGGGCAGAGGCAGTGCGCAGCGCGGCCCAGGCGCGCCGACGTCGCAGCTCGTCACCGACCACGCGCGGCCCTCCCGGGCGCGCTCCTCGGCGCGAGGCACGGCGTCGCACCCGCGTGCGAGAGGTGGCGATCAGCGTCCACGATGCTCGGCGCCACGGGCACGGAGACCTCCTTCGTGGATGTCGGTCCGCGCTGCCGCTCGGGCAAGCAACCGCCGCTCGTTCGAGCAAGCCGGTGCCACACCGCGCGTGCTCACGGAAAGCTGCGCGTGTCGAGCGGTCCGCTGCGAGATCACGGGCGAGCTCGTCCGGTCGTCTTCTGCCACTGCGGCGACTGCCCCAAGGCGCAGGGCGGCGCGTCGAGGGCGCCGTGGTTCGCGATCACCGACCAGCTCCCGCAGCACGCGGAGGACGAGCCGGCGCGCTGAGCGCGCTCGTCGTCGCGTGCTAGAGACGCCCGAAATGCACGCCGCGCGTCTCGTCCCAACGCTCCTCGCTTCGTTGCTCGTGATCGCCTGCGGGAGCGCGCCTCCCACGCCACCGAGCACGACGCCCGAGGACGACGTGACCGCGACCTACGCCGAGGCGGCGCGCAGCGGTGACGAGCTCGGCTACACGCGTCGCGCCGCGCACGAGCTGGGTCGCGCATCGGGGCTCGCGGTGCACGTCGCGGCACCGCGCGTGCTGACGGTGCGCACGGCGCAGGGCGACTCCGAGATCTCGCTCGCGCGGCCCTACGCGTCGTGTGTGCGAGAGCCCGCGGACTGCGACGCGATCACGTCGGAGTACCTCGCGTCGGTCGCGGCGATGGTGCGGCGCTCCGCGGAAGACGGGGCGGCGCGACCGGAGCGACTGCGGCTCGCGCTGCGCCACGAGGAGACGATCGCGGCGTACCGCGCACAGCTCGGCGACGAGCTCATCGCGCGGCCGTTCGTCGCCGATCTGCACGTCGTGGTGCTCGTCGACTTCCCGGAGTCCGCGCGTCCGCTCCTGCGCTCCGAGCTCCCGTCGATCACGCTCGACGAGGAGCAGGCGTACGAGCTCGCCCGCCGCAACGTGCTGGAAGAGCTCGGCCCGATGCCGGTCGACGCGAGCGCGCTGCAGCCGGGGACGGCGGCGGGGCTCTCGGAGGGCCGCTTCTACGAGTCGAGCCGACTGCTCGACGTCGACGCGCTGAGCGCGCTCGAGCGCGGCACCGGCGCGGCGATCCTGCTGGTCGTCCCCACGAACGACATCGTCATCCTCGCGTCGGCCGCCGATCCCACCGCGCTCCTCGCGCTCACGGAGATCGGCGCGCAGGTCGCGTCTCGCGCGAGCCGCACGCTGAGCACGGTGGTGCTGCGCTTCACCGGAGGCCGCATCGAGGTCGCGAGCTGAGCGATCGTCTGCGCGCTGGGCTCCGACATCGAGCACGTGCGCACGCTCGAGCGGCACGATCACTGGCTCGCGCGAAACGCGTTCGCCGCGCTCGGGCTCTGATCGATCAGCGCGGGACCATCTCGACCTCGAACATGCGCGGCCAGTACTTCCCCGTGATCACGAAGTGGCCGCGCTCGGGGATCCACGCGATGCCGTTGAGCACGTCGGCGTCCTCGCGCTCCTCGTCGTCGAGCAGCCCGCGCGCGTCGACCACCGCGGTGACGTGACCGCTGCGCGGATCGATCCGCACGATGCGCTCGGTCTGCCACACGTTCGCCCACACCACGCCGTCGACGCACTCGAGCTCGTTCAGCTGATCGAGCGGACGACCGCGCTCGCGCACCTGCACCCGCCGCACGATCTCGAACGTCTCGGGGTCACGGAAGAACAGCTCGTCGCTGCCGTCGCTCATCACGAGGTGCGTGCCGTCGTGGCAGAGGCCCCAGCCCTCACCGTCGTACTCGAACGTGCGCACCGGCTCGAACGCGGGCAGCGACCAGACGAACGCCTGCCCCTCCTGCCAGCTCAGCTGGTACAGGCGGTCCCCCACGCGCGCGAGGCCCTCGGCGAAGATGCGCGGCTCGAGGTCGCGCCGCTCGAGCACCTCGCCGCTCTCCAGCGCGACGCGTCGCAGCGACGAGCGACGATATTGCCCGGTGCTCTCGTAGAGATGCCCCTCGTGCCACAGGAGGCCCTGGGTGAACGCGCGCGAGTCGTGCGGGAACGAGCGGATCACGTTCACGCGCAGCCGCTCGGGCACCGGCGTGCCGGGCTCCGCCGTCCCGGGCTCCGTCGTCCCGGGCTCGGGCGTCTCGCGCTCGTCGTCGCGGCGCTCGCCGTCGCGCCCCGTGATCACGAGCTCCTCGCCGACCGCCTCCTCCTGCCGTCGCGCGCGCGCCACGAGCACGATCGCGATCACCGCCGCGATCGCGCCGAACAACCACACGACGCTCGGCGGCTGGCGGGTGGGCGCCGCGGCCGGCCTCGTCTCGGTCGGCGCGCTCGCCTCGGGCTCCGCGCGCTCGGTCGTCTCGTTCGTCGGCGCATCGCGCTTCGCAGACTTCTTCGTCGTGGCGGGGCGGCGGCGGGGCTCGTCGGCCATGCGGCGCGTACTACCACGGCGCGCCGCGAACGTGGCGCGCCCCTGCGCGACCGGCGTACGATGCGCGCGTGGAGACGCGGAACGGCAGGCCTCGCGCGCCGCGCGCGCCCGACGCGCCGGCGACGCGCGCGAGCATGGAGACGCTCGACGGCGACGTGCCCTCGATCGTCGCGGCGCTGCGCGATGCGCTCACCTCGCGGCTGCTGCCGGCGGGCGACATCGGCGCCGGCGGCATGGCGTCGGTCGAGGTCGTGCTCGACAAGGCGCTCGAGCGCCGCACCGTGCTCAAGCGCATCCACGACCACCTCGCGAAGGACCCGCAGACACTGCGCATGTTCGTGCGCGAGGCGCAGATCACGGGGCAGCTCGAGCACCCGAACATCGTCCCGGTGCACGAGCTCGGCGTCGAGGGCGAGCGCTCGCTCTTCTTCACGATGAAGCTCGTCGAGGGCCGCACGCTCGCGGAGATCGTGCGCGCGCTGCCCGAAGGACCGATCGCGCACGACACGCTGCTCGATCTCCTGGACGTCGTGATCAAGTGCTGCGACGCGCTCGCGTTCGCGCACAGCCGCGGCGTCATCCACTGCGACGTGAAGCCGGCGAACGTGATGGTCGGCGACTTCGGTCAGGTCTACCTGATGGACTGGGGCATCGCGCGTCGCCTCGGTCCCGTCGCGACGCCGGTGGCGCCCGAGGAGCGCAGCGGCTCGAGCGTTCGTCTCGTCGGCACCGCGACCCACATGGCGCCCGAGCAGGCCCGCGGCCTCAACGACGAGCTCGACGAGCGCACCGACGTGTTCGCGGTGGGCGCGCTGCTCTATCACGTGCTCGCGCGCCGCGCGCCGTACGCGGCCGACACGTTCTGGGCGATCGTCGTGCGCGCCCAGACCGGGCAGTGCGATCCGATCGAGCAGATCGCGCCGCACACCCCGCGCGCGCTCGCGCGCATCGTGACGCGCGCGATGTCGGTCGCGCCCGGCGATCGTTATCCGTCGGTCGCCGCGATGCGGCACGACCTCGTGCAGTTCGTGCGCGGCGGTGGGCTCTTCCCGGTGATCACGGTCGCGCCCGGCGAGCACGTCGTGCGCGAGGGCGAGGCGGGCGAGACCGCGTACATCATCGAGAGCGGCCGCCTCGAGGTGTTCCAGGGCCCGTCGGGGCATCGCCGCGTGCTGCGCGTGATGGGCCCCGGCGAGGTGTTCGGCGAGATGGCGATCCTCGCGCCCGGCCCGCGCACCGCGAGCGTCGTCGCGCTCGAGTCGAGCACGCTGCGCGTGGTGACCGCGGAGACGCTGGAGCGCGAGGTGGAGTCGCTCAAGCCGTGGATGGGCGCGTTCGTGCGCACGCTCGCGGCGCGATTCCGAGAGCGCGAGTCGAAGCGCTAGCGGAAATCCACCGCAGAGATCGCAGAGGGCCACGGAGATCAGGGCCAATTCCTCTGCGGCCCTCTGCGGCCCTCCGTGGTGAATTCTTCTCCCACGCTTCAGTGCGAGTGCCGATGGTGCAGATCCGGCTCGTGCGGATGCACGTGCTCGATCGCGTCGTGATCGTGCTCGTGGAAGTGCCATCCGAAGCGCGGCAGTCGCTCGTGCGCGTGCGTGTGGTGCGCGTCGTCGTGACGATGCCAGTGCGCGTGCCGCGTCCGCTCGTGTCGATGCGCGTGTGCGTGGCGATCGCGCGGCAGCATCAGCAGCGCGACCGCGAGGAGCCCGGTCGCGACGATCGACACCGTCGTCAGCGGCTCGCGCACCGACACGCTCGCCGCGCGCAGCCCGAGCATCAGCAGCGCCGGCCCGATCACCCCGCCGAAGAGCACCGCGCCGCCGAGGCGCCATCGCGTCGCGCCTTCCCGCAGCGCGGCGCGCGGCCACGCTCGCGCGCTCGGCGCCACCGCGAGCGCCGCGCCGAGGTAGAGCAGCCCCGCGAGCGTGAAGGGCCCGATCGCGCCGAGCAGCGCCTTCGCCGCCGGCGTCGACGCCCCGAAGAGCGCGGCGGCCACCAGCGCCCAGAGCCACGGTCCCGTCGCCATGACCTCTAGATTGTCGAAGAATCGGCTCGCCCGCCGGTCCCTACCGTCCGCGCGCTTCACGCTCGCCTCCGCGCTTGCGCGCGATCCGGAGATCTCGTCGCGCTGTAACGACCGATCGACACCGCATCGTCGTTGAGAACGGCGCGTCACCGTGAGTACGCTGACCGAACGATGCCGGGGGAGATCACCTACGAAGAGCTGTGCAAGCGCGCCCGCGCGACCGTCGACTCCGTCGCCGACGATCCGCAGGGACGCCTCGCACTGCGACAGCGCTACTACGAGCGATGGGGCGGCGATCCGAAGCCGTACGGGCTCGGACGCTCCGAGCTCGACTTCATGCGCTGGGAGATCGAGCGCGGTGTGCTCGCGCCCGTCGAGAAGGGCGGCTCTCCGTGGTGGCGCGCGGTCAATGGCGCGCTCCTCTATCACGCCGAGCTCGCGTCGCTGATCGCCGACAACCTCCCCGAGCTCTCGCCGGGATCGGCGCCAGTCCGATTCTGGCTCGCGTTCCAGCGCGAGAAGACGCCGCAGAGCTGGTACCGCGCCCACAACAGCAGCATCGTCGCCGGATATCTCGAGTCCGTCGCGCTCGCGCACGCCGAGCCGTGGTCGGAGCGCGTGTTCATGAACATCGTGCTCTATCGACTGCTCTACGCGCAGAGCATGGTCGAAGGCATGGAATTCGGAGAGCTCGGCCAGATCCTCGCGAATCCCGCGCTCCCCAGCGTCGCGATCATGGTCGAGATCCCGGCGTTCTATCCGCGGCATTACCCGCTCACCGAGCGCGACGTCCGGAACATCCTGCAGAAGGGCCACTCCGTCGGCGACGATCTCGAGCAGACGTTCGACGATCTCTTCGTCATCCCCCAGCTGACCTCGCTCTACGAGCACGCGTCGGGCTGGATCGGACAGCCCGGGCTCAAGCGCCTGATCAACATGGGATTGCCCGATTATCCGGGTGGCGCGCCGACCGACGAGAAGCCGGTCCCGCTGCCTCCGCCGCGCCCCGGCGCGAAGCGGAAGGTGGCCATTCTCGGCGGCGGCCTCGCATCGCTCTCGGCGGCGTACGAGCTCACCAGCTATCCGAATTGGCGCGATCACTACGAGGTCACGCTCTATCAGATCGGGTGGCGCGTCGGCGGCAAGACCGCCAATGGGTTCGGCCCCGGCGATCGCATCGAAGAGCGCGGAATCCACATCTTCCAGGGCTGGTACAACAACGCATTCCGCATGGTGCGAGACGCCTACGACGAGATGGCCAAATACCATCTCGCGCCGGGCTCTCCGCTGCCGAAGTGGACCGACGCGTTCGTGCCCGACGATGCGACGCTGTTCACGCAGCAGAACGCGAAGACCGGTGAGTGGACCAACTGGCCCATTCTCTTCCCGTACAACGAAGAGCTCCCCGGCGAAGGCGGTCCGCCGCCGATCTACGAAGTGATCGGCGAGGCGCTCGGACTGCTCGCGGAGCTCGTGCTCGGCTCGCCGTACGCCGAGGACCAATCGTGGATCCAGAAGCTGCTCTCTCCGATCGTGATCCACACGTGGTTCACGCCGCCCTGGGAGAAGAGCGAGCCGCACTGGTGGAAGGACGTCGCGAAGAGCGCGCTCGGCCTCTCCGATCATCACCGCCCCGAGCTGCAGTGGGTCGCGTACGCGCGCGATCTCGCGAAGGATTTCGCGAAGAAGCCGACCGTCGAGATCAACGGCCTCGAGGTCTCGGTGCTGCGCGTGATCGCGGGGCTGCTCGGCGGGTTCGTCACGCTTCTGCGTCACCTCGCGCCCGCCGATCGCACGAAGGACGATCGCCTCGAGCACATCTACATCCTCGCGGAGTACGGCCTGGCGAACCTCCGCGGGTTCCTCGAGGACGTGTACGACGAGCGGACTCACCAGCTCGACTTCGGTCGCATCAACGATCGCGACTATCGCGAGTGGCTGCTCTCGCACGGGCTGCCCGAGGATCTGAAGGACTGCGCGCCGGTGCGGTTCATCTACTGCGGGTGTTTCCACAACATGTACCAGGGCGAGCCGGGACGGCTCGCGGCGGACCTCGGCCTGCGCAGCTTGCTCGCGTCGGTGACGTATCGTGGCTCGCTGGTGTGGAAGCTCGTCGCGGGCACCGGTGGCTCGCTGACTGCGCCCCTCTACAAGATGCTCGCGCACCGTGGCGTCGAGTTCGCGTTCTTCCGCGACGTCGAGGAAGTGCACTGGTCGCCGACCGACGAGATCGAGTCGATCACCGTCGGAGTCCAGGTCGATCTCGCGCCCGGCGTGCAGCGCTATTCGCCGCTCAAGAAGGTGAAGGACGTCGACGGCTGGCCCTCTCACCCGCACTACGACCAGCTCGATCCCGAGCAGGTGCGCGTGCTGCGCGAGAAGAACGTCGATCTCGAGTCGCCGTGGGCCGACTGGACCTCGGTGCGCACCGAGGTCCTCCGCCGCGGCGTCGACTTCGACGACGTGATCCTCGGCATCCCGGTGCGCGCGACGGAGCAGATCTGCGCGGAGATCGTGAATCACTCCGACGCGTGGAAGAAGATGGTCGGACACGTGCGCACGACTCCGACGCTCGGAGTCCAGCTCTGGCTCCGTCCGACGCTCTCCGAGCTCGGGATGAAGATGAGCGAGTGGGGCATGGACGAGGGCGACGAGCCCAATTCGGTCATCTACGCCGATCTGCTCTATTCGTGGACCGACATGGGCAGTGTGCTGACGTTCGAGGGCTGGCGCCCCGACGAGATGCCCGGTGAGCTCAGCTATTACTGCGGGACCTGGGACACCGGCCCTCTGCCGCCGCCGAGCGATCACGGGTTCCCCGAGCGCGAGACGAGGCGCCTGATCGAGTACACGCGCGGCTGGCTCGATCAGAACATGGGGTGGTTTTTCCCGAACGCGGTGAAGAACGGGACGTTCGATCTCTCGCTGCTCGTCGATCCCCGCGACCCGAGCTGCACCGAGAAGATCCCCGGCGACGTCCGGCTCGCGCGCCAGTGGTTCACCGTCAATGCGGCGCCGAGCGAGCAATACACGCTCGCCTGGCCCGGCAGCGACAAATACCGTCTCGCCGCCGATGAGTCGGGGTTCCGCAATCTCTTCCTCTGCGGCGACTGGACGAATTTCGGGCTGAACATCGGCCACGTCGAGGGCGCCGTCACGTCGGGGCTCGTCGCGGCACAAGCGTTCTTGCGCCTGCGCATGAACCAGAACGGGCTGCGCGAGATCTACCCCGACGTCGGCATTCCCGGAGCTTCGTAGTCCCCATGAGAAGGCTGCACGCGGCGCGAGGCGCGACGTACTTCCTCGACGAATCCGGCCTCGGCGACTCCAGCCTCGACGACTCCAGCCTCGGCGGATCCAGCCTCGGCGACTCGAGCGCCGAGAGCGGCCCTCTCCTCGTGAAGGTGCTCGACGCGCCCGCGACCACGCAGGCGCAGCTCGAGCTCGAGAACGAGCTGCGCCTCACGCGCGAGCTCGCGATCCCCGGGGTGCGCCGCGCGATCCGCCGCGGCGAGGTCGACGGTCGGCCCGCGCTGTGGACCACGTTCTTCGCGGGCGACACGCTCGAGCGCGCGTTCTCCGATGCGCGACAGCCGCTCGAGCGCGTGCTCGAGGTCGGTGTGCGCCTCGCCGACGTGCTCGGCGCGCTGCACGCCGCGCGCATCGTGCACGGGCACCTCTCGCCGCGCGCGATCCGCGTCGACGCGACGTTCCGCGACATCGAGCTCTCGCGCCTCGGGCTCGCGAGCCGCCTCGACGTGGTCGCGGAGCCCGAGGGCCTCGCGGTCGCGGCGAGCGATCGCGCTGCGTACGCCGCGCCCGAGGAGACCGGGCGCATGAACCGTCCGGTCGACTGGCGCGCCGATCTCTACTCGCTCGGCGCGATCCTCTACGAGATGCTCACCGGGGCACCCGCGCTCTCGGCCCCGAGCGCGCTCGAGCTGGTGCATCGACTGATCGCGACGGCGCCGACTCCGCCGCATGAGCGCGATCCGCAGATTCCCGCGCAGGTCTCGGCGATCGTCCTCAAGCTGCTCGCGAAGAACGCCGAGGATCGATATCAGTCGGCAGAAGGACTGCGTGTCGATCTCGCGCGCTGTCTCGATCACGTGCGGCGCGGCGACGCGATTCCTACCTTCGCGCTCGCCGAGCGAGACGTCTCCGCGCGATTCCGGCTCACCCGGCGTCTTTATGGTCGCGACGCCGAGCTCGCCGCGCTGCGCGACGCGATCGATCGCATCGCCGCGCCGGAGGGCGGCGTCGAGCTGGTGCTGCTCGCCGGGCGCGCCGGCACCGGGAAGTCGATGCTGGTGCGCGAGATCGAGCGCCCGCTCACCGCGCGCCACGGCCGCTTCATCGAGGGCAAGTTCGATCAGTACCAGCGCGAAGTGCCGTTCTCCGCGCTGTCGCGCGCGTTCGAGCAGTGGGTGCACCTCGTGCTCGCGGAGGACGACGCGGAGCTCGCGCGACAGCGCGCGCGCATCCTCGATGCGGCCTCGGATCTCGGCGGGCTGCTCACGCGACTGGTGCCGGATCTCGAGCTCGTCATCGGCACGCAGCCCGCGGTGCCCGAGGTCGGCCCGAGCGAGGCGCTGCATCGATTCCAGTACGTGCTCCGTCGATTCCTCGCGTCGGTCGCCGACTCGACGCGTCCGCTGGTGCTCTTCGTCGACGATCTGCAGTGGGCCGACTCGGCGTCGCTCGAATTGCTGGGCACGCTCGCGACCAGCGGAGATGCGCGACACCTGCTCATCGTGGGTGCCTATCGCGACGACGAAGTGCCGACCGGACATCCGCTCACGCTGCTGCTCGACTCGCTCGGTCGATCGAGCGCGCGGGTGACGCGGATCGCGATCGGACCGCTCGCCCACGACGCCATCGAGCAGCTCGTCGCGGACACGCTCTCCGACACGCCGGCGCAGGTGCGCCCGCTCGCGACCCACGTCGCGGGCGAGACCGCGGGCAACGCGCTCTTCGTGGGCCAGCTGCTGCGCGCGATGGTCGACGAGGGCACGCTCGCATGGAGCCACGCGGCGGCGCGCTGGGAGTGGAGCCTCGATGGTCGCGAAGGCACACGGCGCGACGTGCTCGACCTCATCGTCGCGAAGGTGCGGCGTCTGCCCGACGCGACGCGCGAGCTCCTCGTGACGTGCGCATGCCTCGGCACCCGCGTCGACGCGAGCGTGCTGGCGCAGCTCACCGATCGCACGGCGATCGCGGTCGCGACGCTGCTCGAGCCCGCGCTGCGCGAAGGCGTGCTCCTCGCGACGGGCGCGGGCCATCGTTTCCTCGAGGCGGGGCTGGAGATCGCGGGTGATCTCGAGGCGGGATACGTCTTCCCGCACGACCGCGTGCAGCAGGCCGTGTACTCGCTGGTGCCCGAAGGCGAGCGCGAAGCGCTGCACCTCGGGCTCGGTCGGCGCCTCGCCGGCGCGCTCGGCGCGACCGACGCCGACGATCGCATCTTCGACGTCGTCCACCAGCTCAACCGCGGCCGCGCGCGCCTGCTCGATCGCGCGGAGCGTCGTGATCTCGCGCGGCTCGATCTCCACGCGGGGCTCGTCGCGAAGCGCAGCGCAGCGTACGCGGCCGCGCTCGAGTACCTGACGATCGGGATCGAGCTGCTCGGCGGTGTCGGCGGTGACGTCGCGTGGTCGACCGATCGCCCGCTCGCGCTGCAGCTCCACACCGAGGCCGCGGAGTGCGCGTATCTCTCGAGCGCGATCGATCGCATGGAGCAGCACATCGACGCGGTGCTGGCGCAAGCGGCGGGCGCGTCGATCCTCGAGACGATCCGCGTCTACAACCTGCGCGTCGACGCGTACACGTCGCAGAACCGTCTGAACGACGCGATGAAGGTCGGGCTCGAGGCGCTCGCGCAGCTCGGCGTGCGCTTCCCGCGCGAGCCCAAGCTCCCGCACGTGCTCGCGGGCCTCGCGCGCACGAAGCTCACGCTCGTTGGCAAGGACGTCCCGAAGCTCGCGACGCAACGTCGCATGACGGACCCGCACAAGCTCGAGGCGATGTTGCTGCTCGAGCGCATGGTGCCGCCGGCGTACATGAGCGGCAGTCCGCTGTTTCCGCTGCTCGTGTTCGCGATGGTCGACCTGAGCGTGAAGTACGGCAATTCGCCGCTCTCTCCGTTCGGATATGGCTCCTTCGCGATCACGCTCTCCGGCGTGCTCGGCGACATCCGCTCGGGCGAGGTGTTCGGCCGCACCGCGCTCACGACGATGCGCGAGCTCGGCGCCGAGACCTATCTCGCGAAGGTCTATTTCGTCCTCTACGTGTTCATCACGCACTGGACGCAGCACCTGTCGACGTGCGTCGACCCGCTGCTCGACGCCTATCACTCGGGCATGAAGGCCGGCAATCTCGTCGGCGCGACGTGGTCTGCCTATTACCGACTCTTGTGGATGCACTACTGCGGTCGTCCGCTCGCCGAGCTCGAGCGCGAGGCCGCGACGTACAGCACGATCTTCGCGCAGCTCGAGCAGAACGCCGCGTTCCGCCGCTGCGACATGCTTCGTCAGACGCTGCTCAACCTGATGGGCCGCAGCGCGCATCCGATCGAGTTCCGCGGCGAGACCTACGACGACGGAGAGATCGAGACGCTCACCGCGAAGGGCGACGACGCGACGTCGCGCTTCTTCTTCCACTCGAACAAGGTGATGCTCGGGTACCTGTTCGATCGCGCGGATCTCGCGGTGCAGCACGGCGATCGGGCCAAGACGCTGCTCGAGTCCGCGACCGGCCTGCCCGACACGCCGTACTGGACGTTCTGGGACGCGCTCGCGCGCGCCCGCGCGAGCGAGAGCGCGCGCGGCAAGCGCAGCAAGACGCTGCTCGCCGAGGCGCGCGCGCACGCGGCGAAGCTCGCGAAGTGGGGCCGCTTCGCGCCGATGAACTACCAGCACAAGCACGACCTCGTCGCCGCGGAGATCGCGCGCATCGAGAGCGACCACACGCGGGCGCGCGAGCTCTACGATCAGGCGATCGAAGGCGCGACCACGCACGGCTACGTGCAAGAGGCCGCGCTCGCCTGCGAGCTCGCCGCGCGCTTCCATCGCGGCCGCGCGCGGCGCGAGCTCGCGACGTGGTATCTCCGCCGCGCGCACGAGGGCTATCTGCGCTGGGGCGCGATCGCGAAGGCCGATGCGCTCGAGGCAGCGTTCCCGGAGCTCGCGGCGCACGGGCACGAGGCGACGCACGACGAGCCGCAGCACGTCTCGGCGGACATCGACCTCGCGTCGGTCGTGAAGGCGACCACGGCGATCAGCGGTGAGATCGTGCTCGATCGGCTCGCCGCGACGCTGCTCGAGATCGCGGTGGAGAACGCAGGCGCGCAGCGCGGCGCGCTCGTGCTCTGGGAAGACAACGAGGGGCGCGTCGTCGCGCGCAAGGACGCGACGGGCGCGGTGTCGACCGGCCTCGACCTCGCGATCGCGTCGGCCGAGCTCCCCGAGACGGCGATCGCGTACGTCGCGCGCAGCAAGCGCGCGCTGGTCGTCGGTGACGCGCTCACCGAGACGCGCTTCGCGCGCGATCCGCACGTGCTGGGCCACAGCGTGCGCTCGATGCTGTGCATGCCGATCGTGCACCAGGGCGCGCTGCGCGCGATCGTGTACCTTGAGAACAACCTCGCGCCCGACGCGTTCACGCCCGAGCGATTGACGCTGCTCGGCGTCCTCGGCGGACAGATCGCGATCTCGCTCGACAACGCGAAGCTCTACCGGAACCTCGAGACCGCGCTCGACAAGCAGACGCAGCTCACGCAGGCCTACTCGCGCTTCACGCCCAAGGCGTTCCTCGACTTCCTCGGCGCGGAGTCGATCCTCGACGTGCGGCTCGGCGATCAGCGACACGGCGACATGACCGTGCTCTTCGCCGACATCCGCTCGTACACGTCGCTGTCGGAGTCGATGTCGCCCGACGACAATTTCCGCTTCATCAACGGGTTCCTCTCGCGGATGACGCCGGTGATCGGCGAGCACGGCGGCGTGGTGAGCGACTTCCTCGGCGACGGAGTGATGGCGTTCTTCCCGCGCGAGCCCGAGGACGCGCTGCGCGCCGCGATCGCGATGCAGCGCGCGCTGCGCGGCTACAACGAAGAGCGCCGCGCGAAGGCGCGCATGCCGATCACGATGGGCATCGGCATGCACACCGGGCCGCTGATGATCGGCGTGATCGGCGACCGCGATCGCATGGACGCGGCGCTGGTCTCGGACACCGTGAACACCGCCGCGCGCATGGAGGGGCTCACCAAGGAGCTGCGCGTGTCGATCGCGGCGAGCGAGAGCACGATCGCGCGCGTCGATCGCGCATTCGAGCGCTTCGGGCTGCGCCGCGTCGGCGACATCCGTCCCAAGGGCAAGTCGCAGGTGGTGCGCGTCTACGAGTGCTTCGACGGCGACGTCGACGCGGGCGCGCGCGCGAAGCGCGACCACGTCGCGGAGTTCGAGGCCGCGCTCGCCGCGTTCCAGCGCGCGGAGTTCGCGGACGCGAGCGACTCGTTCGAGAAGCTCCTCGCGGCGTACGAGCACGACGCGACGGCGCATCGTTATCTCGAGCGCGCGAAGGAGTACCGCGCGCGCGGCGTGCCCGAGGGGTGGAGCGGAGTCGAGGCGATGGAGCGCAAGTAGCGGATCGACCGATTGGCACCCATCGGTTTTCCCGATATTGCGCGCTCGGAGTTCTCGGTTATCAATCCGCCTCGATGACGAGCCATGACGCGGGCGACGTGTTGCCCGTGCCCTCCTCGCCCTCGCCTCGCGATCGATCGCTGCGCGCCACGGTGTTGGCGCTCGGCGTGAGCGTCGCGGCGATCGCGGCACCGATCGACGCCGCGGCACAGGCCCGCGTCGTCGCCGAGATCGACGACGAGAGCAGCGATCGCCGTCGCGCGCGCTGGTCGCTCCGCGCCGCAGCGGCGCGCGCGATCACCGGTGCGCCGCGCGTGCAGGCCGCGCGCGCACAGGTCGACGCGGCGCGCGCGCACCTCGCGCACCGGAGCGTGCCAGTCGTGGGCAATCCCTACGTCAGCGTGCGCGCGCTCTTCGGCATGCCCGATCAGTCCGCCGCGACGTATGGCGTCGTGCTCGGGCTGCCCTTCGATCTCTCGGGCCGACAGAGCGCGTGGTCGCACGAGATCGATCAGCTCGTCGAAGAGTCCGAAGAGATCGCCGAGGCTGCGGCGAACGAGGCGCGCGCCGAGGTCGCGAGCGCATACGTCGACCTCGCGATCGCGCAGGAGCGCCTCGCGGTCGCCGAGGATCGACTGCGCGTCGCCGGCGCCTCCCACGCGAGCGTGCGCGCCCGCGCCGAGGCCAGCGACGCGACGGTGCTCGACGTGTCGCTCGCCGCGTCCGAGCTCGGCATCGCGCGCGCCGAGGTCGCCGATCGCCGCCGCGCGCTCCTCGCGGCGCAGGCCGCGTTCCGCGCCGCGCTCGACCTCGATCCCGACGTGAGCCCCGAGGTCGAGCCGCTCGCGGGGGCTGGCCCCCCAGGCGACGTGGATCTCGCCACCGCGATCACGCTCGCGAGCGAACGCCGCGCCGAGCCCCGAGCCCACCAGGCCGCCGCGCGTCGCTACCGCCTCAGCGAAGATCGTTTGTTCGCAGAGTCGATCGATCTCCTCCTCGTCGGGCTCGAGTGGGAGTCGCAAGGGAACCAGCGCACCGCGCACTCGTGGGGCGTGAGCGCGACGATGGGGCTCCCGCTGATCCGCACCGCGCAGGGAGAGCGCGCGGTCGCGCGCGGGCAGTCCGACCTCGAGCTCGAGCTGAGCGTGCTCGCCGAGCGCAGCGTGGAGCGCGAAGCCGCGGCGGCATGGGCCGCGCTGCAGACGTCGCTCGATCACCTGCGCGTGATCGACGACGAAGCGCTCGCCGCGGCGGAGCGCGCGCTCGCGATGAGCGAGGAGCTGCTCGCTGCGGGCGCGGTCGATCTCTTCCGCGTGCTGAACGCGCGACGCGAGGTCTACGCGCTGCGGGCGCAGCGCCTCGATGCGCTGCGCGACGCCTGGAACGCACGGATCGCGCTGGAGCGCGCCATCGGAGGAACGTGGGAATGATCAGGCTTTCGCGATGGCGCGAGCGCGCGACGCTGCTCGCGATCGGCGCGGCGCTCGGAGGCGGTGCAGGCGCGCTGGCGAGCGCATCGCTGCGCGCCGAGGCGAGCGGACAGTCGCCTCCGACGACGACCGTCGCGAGCGCGCCGACGCGCGAGCGCGTGCGCCTCGGACAGCACCTCGCCGAGCGCGCGGGCATCCGCGTCGCCGCGGTCGAGGAGTCGTCGATCGCGCCGGGCATCGAGGTCGTCGGCGCGATCGCGCTCGATCCCGCGCGCGTCTCCGACGTCGGCGGGCGCGTGGTCGGTCGGGTCGCCGAGTACTTCGTGGAGCACGGAGATCGCGTCGAGGCGGGCGCGCCGCTGGTGCGCATCGAGACCGCGGAGCTCGGCGATGCCATCGCCGAGTGGCTCGCCGCGCTCGCCGAGCTCGAGGCCGCGAGCGCACGGCTCACGCGCGAGCGCGGGCTCGCGACGCGACAGCTCGCGACCGCGGGATCGCTCGAGCGCGCCGAGGCCGAAGAGGGCGCGCTCTCCGCGCGTGCGCGCGGCGCCGAGCACCGCCTGCTCGCGATGGGCCTGACCCGCGGCGAGCTCGAGCGCATCGCGCGCGGCGGGCGCGTCTCCGGGATCACGCTGCGCGCGCCGATCGCGGGCGAGATCATCGAGCGCACGGCGATGCTCGGCGAGGTGGTCGAGCCCACCGATCCGATCCTGCGCGTCGCGGCGCTCGACACGGTGTGGGTGCTGCTCGACGTGTACGAGCGCGACCTCGCGCGGGTGCGCGAAGGCGACGACGTCGAGGTGCGCACCGAGACCGCGCAGGACGCGGCGATCCGCGGCCACGTCGAGCACGTCGACGCGATCGTCGATCCCGAGACGCGCACCGGTCGTGTGCGCGTCTCGATCGACAACACCGAGCGTCTCCTTCGTCCCGGTCAGTACGTCTACGCGCGGCTCTCGCGCGACGCCGGTGCCCACCGCGGCGTGCTCGCGCCGCGCAGCGCGATCCTCCAGCTCGGCGGCGAGCCCGCGTCGTTCGTCGCGCTCGGCGGCGACGAGTACGAGGTGCGCCCGCTGCGCCTCGGCGCATCGCTCGGCGAGCTCGTCGAGGTCGAGGCCGGGCTCGAGGTCGGTGATCAGCTCGTCGTCGAGGGCGCGTTCGCGCTCAAGAGCGAGCTCCAGCGCTGAGGCCCACGACGATGCTCGAGCGCATCACGGATCTCTCGGTCAAGCAGCGCGCGCTGATGGTCGTGCTCGGCGTCGCGGTGTTGATCAGCGGCTTCTGGGCGGTGCCGCGTCTTCCCGTCGACGCAGTGCCGGACGTGACGAACGTGCAGGTCGTCGTGCTCACCGAGGCGGGTGGTCTGTCCGCCGAGGAGATGGAGCGCTTCGTCACGTTCCCGGTCGAGATGGCGATGACCGGCCTGCCCGGCCTCACCGAGCTGCGCTCGGTCACGCGCGGTGGGCTCTCCGCGGTCACGATCGTGTTCGAAGAGGGCGTCGACGTGTGGTTCGCGCGGCAGCTCGTCACCGAGCGCGTGCGCGAAGTGGAGGCCGACATTCCGCCGGAATTCGGGCGCCCGCAGCTCGCGCCCGTCTCGACCGGCCTCGGCGAGATCTACCAGTTCGTGCTGCGCAGCGAGCAGCGGAGCTCGATGGAGCTGCGCTCGATGCTGCAGTGGGAGATCTCTCCGCGCCTGCGCAGCGTGCCCGGCGTGATCGAGGTCAACGCGATGGGCGGCGCGGCCAAGGAGTTCCAGGTCGTGCTCGACCCGCGTCGCCTCGCGGCGTACGGGCTCACGCTCGGCCAGGTGCTCGAGTCGCTCGAGCGCGGCAACGCGAGCGTCGGCGGCGGATGGATCGAGCGCGGCCCCGAGCAGTACGTGATCCGCGGCGAGGGCCTCCTGCGCGACGTCGCGGAGATCGGCTCGGTCGTGGTCTCCGCCGACGACGACGGAACGCCGATCCTCGTGCGCCAGCTCGGCGAGGTGCGCGAGGGCGCCGCCCTGCCCTACGGCGTCGTCACCCAGAACGGCGAAGGCGAGGCCGTCACCGGCATCGTGCTGATGCTGATCGGCCAGAACTCGCGCGAGGTCGTGTCGCGCGTGCACGAGGAAATGGCGCGCATCCGCGCCGAGCTCCCCGACGACGTCGAGGTCGACGTCGTCTACGACCGCGCGAGCTTCATCGAGCGCACGCTCGAGACCGTCGCGACGAACCTGGTCGAGGGCCTCGTCCTCGTCGCGATCGTCATCCTCGTGTTCCTGCGCTCGTGGCGCGCCGCGCTGCTCGTCACGCTCGGCATCCCCTTCGCGATGATCCTCGCGGTGTGGGGCATGATCGCGCTCGGCGTCGACGGCAGCCTCATGTCGCTCGGCGCGATCGACTTCGGCCTGCTCGTCGACGGACCGATCGTGATGGTCGAGGCCGTGATGGCGCGCCTCGCGATCGAGGATCTCTCGAAGCGCTCGCGCACCGAGACGATCGGCGACGCGATCCGCCAGGTCGCGCGCCCGGTCGCGTTCTCGGTGCTGATCATCCTGCTCGTCTACGTGCCGCTGCTCAGCCTCGAGGGCACCGAGGGCAAGATGTTCCGGCCGATGGCGACCACGATGGCGCTCGCGCTCGGCGGCTCGGTCGTGTTCGCGCTGCTCGTGTTCCCCGCGGGCGCCGCGCTCTTCCTGAAGGGCGGAGGGCACCACCACGGCGGCTTCCTCGGCTGGCTCGAGGGCCGCTACACGACGCTGGTGGACCGCGCGATCCGCGCGCGTGGTCCGCTCGTCGGGCTCGCGGTGGTCCTCTTGGTCTGTACCATCCCGATCGGCGGCTCGCTGGGCGCCGACTTCGTCCCGCGCATCGACGAGGGCGACATCGTCGTCGCGATCCGTCGGATCCCGAGCCTCGGCCTGAGCGAAGCGCGACGGCTCGATCTCGAAGTGGAGCGCGTGCTCGCGCGCTTCCCCGAGGTGGTCAGTCAGATCGGCATGACCGGCCGCTCCGAGGTCGCGACCGATCCCGTCGGCATGGACAACACCGACATCCTCGTGCGGCTGCGCCCCAAGGACGAGTGGACCACCGCGCACGATCTCGACTCGCTCGGCGAGGCGATGAAGACCGCGATCGAGTCCGAGGTGCCCTCGACGTTCGTCTCGATCTCGCAGCCGATCGAGGATCGCACCAACGAGATGATCTCGGGCTCGCGCGCCGACGTCGCGATCCTGCTCTTCGGCGACGATCTCGAGCGCATGAGCTCGATCGGACGCCGCATCGGCGCGGTGCTGCGCAGCGTGCCGGGCGCGGGCGACGTGCGCGTCGAGCGCGCGCTCGGGATGCCGATGCTGCTCGTGCGCCCGGATCGCACGCGCCTCGCGCGCTACGGCATGCGCAGCGAGGAGGTGCTCGCGGCGGTCGAGGCGTCGCGCCAGGGGCGTCGCGTGGGCCACGTGTTCGAGGGCCAGCGCCGCATGGAGCTGCGCGTGCTGCTGCCGCCGATCGAGCAGTCGCTCGAGGGGTTCCGCGCGCTCCCCGTCGGCACGTCCGACGGAGCGCTGGTGCCGATCGGTCAGGTCGCGAGCGTGGTCGAGGCCGACGGTCCTTCGCAGATCAGTCGACAGAGCCTGCGACGCCGGCTGCGCATCGAGGTGAACATCCGCGGCCGCGATCTGATCAGCTTCGTCGACGACGCGCGCGCCGCGGTCGCGCGCGACATCGAGCTGCCCGACGGATACGACCTCGAGTGGGGCGGGCAATTCGAGAACTTCCAGCGCGCGAGCGCGCGCCTCGGGATGGTCGTGCCGATCGCGCTCGCGATCATCTTCGCGATGCTGTTCTTCGCGTTCGGCGACGTGCGCTACGCGCTCGCGGTGTTCTCGGGCGTGCCCTTCGCGCTGATCGGCGGCGTCGCGGCGCTCGCGGCGCGCGGCATGCCGTTCAGCATCCCCGCGGCGGTCGGGTTCATCGCGCTCTGCGGCATCGCCGTGCTCAACGGCGTGGTGATGGCGAGCGAGGTGAAGCGACGCATCGAGGGCGGCGCGAGCGTGGAGGACGCGATCCGCAGCGGCGCGATCGCGGTGCTGCGCGCGGTGCTGCTCACCGCGACGGTCGCGGCGATCGGCTTCTTGCCGATGGCGATCTCGGGATCGGCGGGCAGCGAGGTGCAGCGCCCGCTCGCGACCGCGGTGATGGGCGGCGTCGTGTCGAGCACGCTGCTCGGGCTCTTCGTGCTGCCGGCGCTGCTCTCGTACGCGCTGCGCAGCACGTCGGAGAGCGCGACGAGCGAGGGACCGTACCGCGATCCCTCGTGATTGATGGTTCATTGTGTGTCTTCGCCGCCCGCGGTCTCGGCGGGCGGCGGCGGCAGCGATTCGAGCCGCGCCTTGATCCGTTGGAACGCGGGGTCGTCGACCTGCAGCTCGGCGGTGGGCTTCGCCGCGATCGCGGCCTCGGTCGCTTCGAGACGATCCTCGGTCATCGGGTGCGTCGCGAACCACCGCTCGAGCACGCCGCGCTCTTCTTCCTCGGCGGCGAGCGTCGCGAAGAAGCGGGTGAGCCCCGAGGGATCGATCCCCGCGCTCGTCGTGTACTCGATCGCCGAGGCGTCGGCCTCGCGCTCGTCGTCGCGGCTGTAGCTCGCGAACACCGCACCCGCGCCGACACCGAGCGCGGCCTGCTCGAGGTCGCCGGGCTCGCGACCGAGCAGCACGTACGCGAGCGTCGCGCCGAGCGCGGTGCTCTGCATGCGCGACATCTGCTCGACGCCGTGGCGGTGCTCCACATGCGCGATCTCGTGCGCCAGCGGACCCGCGAGCTCCGACATCGTGTCGGCCTCCTCGATCAGCCCGCGCGTCACGTAGATGAAGCCGCCGGGCAGCGCGAACGCGTTGATCTGATCGGTGTCGACGACGCGGAACTGCCACGGCACGTCGCGCGAGCTGCCCGCCGCGCCGACCAGGCGACGACCGAGCTCGGTCACGTACGTCGTGATCTCGGCGTCGTCGAGGATCGGGAGCTCCTGCTCGATCTCCTCCGAGGCCTGCATCCCCATCGCGACCTCGCGCTGGGTCGACACCGCGCTCGCGCACGCGGGCACCGCGACCGCGGCGACGATCGCGAGCGCGAGCCGACCATCTCGCTTCGTGCGCATCCGTGCATCCTCCTGCGCGATGCGCGCAGCAAGCGATGCGCCACGACCAGCTGGAGTGCTCGCTCGTGCGGGGCCCGCACGGGAGCGTGCGGAGCACGTGGACGGGAGGGCCCCGCGCGCGCGAGCCGATGTTGCTCACGCCAGCTGGAGTGCTCGCTCGTGCGGGGCCCGCACGGGAGCGTGCGGAGCACGTGGACGGAAGGGCCCGGCGCGGGCGAGCCGATGTTGCTCACGCCAGCGGGAGTGCTCGCTCGCGGGGGGCCCTGAGCGAGGCGGCTTTCTCAGGTCTCCACGAGCGAGAAGCGCCGTCGCATCACGCCGCGCACCGCGATCCACGACATCAGACCGACCGGCCCGAACATCAGCGTGAGCACGAGCGAGGGCACCACCGCGAGGTGCGGGATCCCGAGGCGCCGCGCATCGCGCACCTCCCACGCACCCACGAACAGATCGAAGATCAGGTAGTGCACCCAACACGCGATCACGGTCTGTCGCGTGGTGAAGATCCGCATCACGCCGTCGAGCGTGAAGAAGTGCGAGCCCTGCGGGCCGGGCCGATCGCCGAAGAGCAGGATCGTGTACGCGATGCCGAGCAGCACCGGCACGAGCCCCGAGAACACGATCCGCTCGGTGCCTCGCCATCGCGGCGCGAAGACGAGCAAGAGCCACGCGGGCACCACCGCGTAGTTCAGCGCGAGGAAGACGTAGTCGAGCGTGTCCACGCTACGCGCGCGGCGGCATGGGCAGGAGGCGCGACGTGGTCTTCTGGTACTCGCGATATGCGGGGTACTTCGAGACCGTGATCTGCTCGGTGAACGTGGTCGAGCCCTGGAACAGCAGCGAGAGCAGCACCGCGCCCACGATGGTCCAGTTGGCCCATCCTGCGCCCGCCGCGACGGAGAACAGGTAGATCGCCCACCACATCCCCTGCTCGCAGAAGAAGTTCGGGTGGCGCGAGAAGCGGAAGAGCCCGTTCGTGAGGAACTCGTGCTCGACGCGCTCACCGCGCGCCTTCCGCGCGTGTTTGTCCTGGTGGAAGCGCCACTGCTGCTCGTCCGCGATCGTCTCGCCCGCGAGGAACGCGAGGAAGAGCAGCGCCGCGACGACGTCGATCGCGTTCAGCGGCGTGCCCGCGCCGTGCTCGAGCGCGGCCCACGCGGGCAGCGTGATCAGCAGCAAGAGCACGTTCTGGTACAGCGCGATGAACCCGAAGTTGAACAGTTGGAACATCGCCGGGCTCATGCGCTTGCGCAGCACTTCCCAGCGATAGTCCTCGCCGCCCGGCGCGTACCCGCCCTTCCGCGCGAAGTTGAACGTGAGCCGCGCGCCCCACGCCGTGACGAGCACCGTCATCAGCACGAGCCGCGCGTCGGCGAAGTCCGCGCACCACGCGAACCACCCGACGTAGAGCGCGGGCACGATCGACCAGATGCGATCGACCCACGAGCACTCGCGCGTGAAGAGCGAGAGGATCCAGCAGAGGGCGGCGACCGCGAGGGCACCGTAGACCGCGAACAGCAGCGAGGTAGGCACGCGGCGCGAGATTCTCGTCGCCCGCGATCGCCGAGTAAAGAGCGCGGATGCACCCGCGGCGCGCACGGATCACGATGCGCCCTCCGTGACGACGAACCTGCGATTCCGAGCTGCGCGCGCCGAGGACGTGCCCGCGATCGTCGCGCTGGTCGAGAGCGCCTATCGCGGCGATGCGAGCCGCGCCGGGTGGACCACCGAGGCCGACCTGCTCGACGGGCAGCGCACCGACGCGCGAGAGATCGCGGAGCTGCTCGCGACCCCGCGCGCGCGCCTGGTGCTCGCGGAGCGCGACGACGCGCTGCTCGGGTGCGTGGTCGTGAAGGACGAGGGCGAGAGCGCGTACCTCGGCATGCTCTCGGTGCGGCCCACGCTGCAGGGCGGCGGCGTGGGGCGCGCGCTGGTCGCGGAGGCCGAGCGCGTCGCGCGCGACGAGCTCGGTCGCGGCGCGATGCGCATGACCGTGATCACGCAGCGCGCCGAGCTGATCGCGTGGTACGCGCGGCTCGGCTACGCGCCGACCGGCGAGACCGAGCCCTTCCCCTACGGCGATGCGCGCTTCGGCCTGCCGCGGCGCGACGATCTCGTGTTCGTCGTGCTGAAGAAGGCGCTCTAGCTCGAGCTCGAGCTCAGGTGCTGCCGATCCACTCGAGGCAGTCGTCGAGGCTCTCGAGCACCGCGATCTGCAGCGTCTGTCCGGGCCCGACCGTGATCGTCTCGCCGATGCCCGAGACCATGCGCTTCACGCTCGTCTGGGTGACCGTCGCGCCCGGCATGATCGCGGGGTTGCGCTTCACGCCGAGCTTCGCGATCGCGGGCCAGAAGCGTGTCTGGATCGCGCGCTGGAAGTCGGCGTTGAGCACCTTCATGTTGCGCGGGTCGGCGATCATCCCGACGGGCGCGTGGGTCTTCGCGGCGTCGAGCAGATCGTCGATGAACGGGTCGACGTGATCGGTCGCGATGTACCCGTCGAGCTCGTAGAGGATCGTGCGGTGCTTCGGGAGCAGGTACACGTCCGCGCGGAGCTTCCCGTAGGACTTCGTGTAGAGCGACTTCTTCGGAACCATTCCACCCCTCGCGAGAGATCAGAATCGACCCGACACACCCACGCCCGCGACCTCCGGGCTGACCAGCGGGATCACGCGCGTCGCATCGGCGCGCTCGCTCCCGCTCGACTCGCTCGCGCCGACGATCGCGAGCACGATCCCCGTCGCCGCGATCACGCCGCCGCCGATCAGCAGCACGTCGGTCACGAGCGCGTACGTGCGGACCTCGTCGCGCAGCGCGATCTGCTCGCTGCGCAGGGTCGCGTCCTCGAACGCCGCGTTGCGATCGAACGCGATGACGCCGGTGATCACGCCCGCGACGACCGCGGCGCCGCCGATGCCGGTGAGCACCCAGCCCGCGGTGCCGACGCCGCTCGACCCGCCCTGCTGCGGCTCGGCGCGCGTCTCGCTCGGCGGCGCGGTCGACGCGCTCGCCGTCGCCGACGGAGGCGGCGTCGCAGCGGCGCGCGAAGCAGCCTCGAGCCGCGCTTCCTCGCGCAGCGCGGCGATCGATCCCAGCGCGCGCGTGCGCAGCTCCGCGGTCGTGCCGGGCAGCGCGACGAAGCGCTCGTACTCGCGGATCGCGTCGTCACGCCGCGCGAGGCGCTCGTAGGAGCGCGCGATGTTGTAGACGAGCTCGGGCTCGCCGCGCATCGCGAACGCTTGCTGGAAGAGCTCGATCGCCTGCTCGTACTCGCGCGCGGCGTAGTGCTGCATCCCGCGATCGACGAGCCCCTGGAACTCGGGCGGCTCCTCCTGCGCCGACGCGGACGCAGCGCTCCCGAGCGCCAGCGCGAGCGCGAGAGCCATCGAGACGATCCAGCGCATCAGCGCACCCCCGGGCAGACCGCGGGCACCACCGCGGGCGTCGTTCCGTCGAGCTCGTAGATGCCCTCGACGAACCAGCACATGTTCAGGAGGTCGGCGTCCGTGGGCACCGCGCCCGACTGGACGCGCGTCGTGCCGCGGTTGTCCTCGACGGGCCCGCGGAACGCGTGGTGACGGCTCTCCTCGCTGTCCGCGGTGAGCTCGCCGACGAGCCCCTCGATCTCGAGGCGCACCGAGGTCGGCACCGGGCCCGTGGGATCGAACGGCGCGAGGTACACGACGCTCTCGGAGGGATCGGGCTTCATCTGCTCGTAGATCGGCGTCGCGGGCTCCCACGTGCCGTCGCGCATCTCGGTCACGATGCGCGTGATCATCGGGCCCCAGTTCCAGTACGCGCTCGTGAGGCAGCGCGACGGAGCGAACTGGCAGCTGTCGGGATTGTCGTAGCCGATCGAGTAGACCGGCCCGCCGTCCATCGCGCTCAGCTCCGCCGAGACCTGGATCGGCACGGGCGTGTCGGTCTGCCCGAAGATCACGTCGGCGCCGGCCGCGACGAGCTCCTCGGTCGCCGCGGTCTCCTCTTCGGGATCGAACCACGCGTAGGTCCAGCGCACGAGCACGCGCGCGTCGGGGTTCACCGAGCGCACGCCGCGCGTGAACGCGTTCATGTGACGCACCGACTCCGGGATCACGACGGGCCCGACGAGCCCGATGCGATCGCCGCGCGTCATGCGCCCCGCGAGCACGCCGGCCTGGTAGAGCGCGAGCTCCATGCGGCCGAAGTACGAGCCGAGGTTCGGCCCGGTCTGGAACCCCGAGCAGATCAGGAAGCGACGATCCGGATAGCGCAGCGCCGCGGCCTGGATCGGGACGAGGAAGTCGTAGCTCGTACCGACGATCACGTCGTCGCCGCGCGCGACGAACTCGTCGATCACGCGCGCCGCGTCGGAGACCGCGACGGTCGGCGCGTAGTGCGTCGCCACGTCGGACACGTTCTCCTCGAGGTAGAGTCGCGCGTCGTCGTGGGTCTTGGTCCAGCCGTGATCACCGACGGGACCGACGTAGAGGAAGCCCACGTCGATCGTTCCTTCGATCGGCGGCGGGCCGTTTCCCTCGTCGATCTGCGGATCGAGGATCAACGAGCACCCAGGCGTCGCGAGCGCGAGGAGCGCGCCGGTCGCGGCGATGACGGAAGACGTTCGGCTCATCCTGCCTCTCGAGGGCTCGATGCCCGGTACGGAGCGGCTCCTTCGAAGAAGAAAAGGTGCGTGCGCGGCATCAGTCGACGACCGGCACCGATCGCGCGCGCGCGTCGTCGACCACGCCGCGACGAGGAGCCTCGGGCGCGACGGAGCTCGTGGTGGTCGCGGGCGGAGGCGACGAAGGCGGAGGAGGCGTCGCGATCGCAGCGGCCGCGGTCTCGCTGCGCGAGCGTCGCGTGCGCGAGGGCGAGCTGGTCGCGGCCGGAGGCGGCTCGGCGATCGGCGCCGCGATCTCGACGGGGGGCGGCGGCGGCGCGACGGGCGCGAGCTCCTGGAGCTCGACGTGCACCGCGACCGAGTCGCCCTGGAGCACCGCCGGCACGCGCGCCGCACGATGGCCCTCGAGCGCCAGCTCGAGCTCCACGCGCTCGCCGCGCTCGCCCGGGATCTCCTGCTCGAGCGGCGTCGTCCCGATCACCTCGCCGCGCGCGCGCACCTCGGCGCCCGCGGGATCCGACGTGACGACGACGCGCGTCGCGCGCGGCGGCTCGGCCGCGACGACCGGCGTCGGCGCAGGCTCGGGGCTCGCGCCGCCGCCCCACGCGAGCAGCCCCGCGACCGCCGCGGCGCCCAGGACGACCGCGACCATCGCGCCGGTGCGCGCGCGCGACGGCTTGAGCTCCGCCGGCATCGGCTGCGGCGTCGGCGTGGTCCCCGGCAGCTCGCTCGGCGCGCGCAGCCCACCGAGCATCGGGCCCGACGCGCTGATCTCGACGCTCTGATCGTGCGCGCTGCGCATGCTCGTCGCCGCGCCGTCGATCCTCGCGAGCGCCTGCATGATCTCGGCGACGGTCTGGAACCGATCGCTCGGGCGCTTCTCCATGCAGCGCTTGATGATCGCCTCGAGCCCCGCGGGCAGCTCGGGCGCGCGCGTCTCGCCGGGGCGCAGCACGATCTTCTCGCGCAGGCTCGGCACCGGCGCGTTGAGGTGCTGCTGGAGGATCGCCACCGCGCTCTTGCCGCCGAACGGGACCTGCCCGGTGACGAGCGAGAACAGCACCACGCCGAGCGCGTAGATGTCGGTCCGGTTGTCGACCGGATCGCAGACGATCTGCTCGGGCGCCATGTACCGGGGCGAGCCGAGCATCGTCTCGCCGCGCGTGAGATCGCGCTCGAGCGGGGCGATCTCCTGCTTCTCCTGGAAGACCTTCACGAGGCCGAAGTCGAGCACCTTCACGTGCTCCGACTCGTCCTCCTCGCCCCGCGTGATCATCACGTTGCCGGGCTTCAGATCGCGATGCGCGAGCGACTCGCGGTGCGCCGCGCGCAGCGCGCGACAGATCTCCATCGCGATGCGGCACGCACGCGCCGGCTCGATGCGCACCTCGCGCGCGAGGACCTCCGTGAGCGGCTCGCCGTCGAGCAGCTCCATGACCATGAAGAGCCCGCCGTCGGCCGTCTCGCCGTAGTCGTGGACCGTGACGATGTTCGGGTGCTTCAGCCTCGAGCTGATCGACGCCTCGAGGAAGAAGCGCTTCCGGAAGTCGTCGGCGCCCTTCTGGATCGCGAGCAGCTTGATCGCGACCTTGCGGTCGAGCGGGAGCTGGGTCGCGCGATACACGCGTCCCATGCCGCCGATCGCGATCAGCGAGTCGAGCCGGTACTTCGAGGTGAGCTCGCGGGGGAGGGTCTCCCCCGGCGGAGGCAGCGAGGCTGGCGCTCGCTGCGCCCGCGCTTCACCGCTCTGCTCGACGTCGCGTATCGCACCCGCGCCCGTCTCGTCCGGGCTCTCGGTACCGCTGGGTGCCTTCTCTCCGACCACGCGCCGCGCCCCCCTCCCCAGTTCCCAAACGACGATGTCGCCTGGTCAGACGGGAAAAGTCAACCCTTACAGGATCGCAGGCGTGGAGCAGATCACGACGACTTGAGCAGCGCGAGGGTCTCGGGGAGGCGCTCGAAGCGGAGCGTCCAGTCGCCGAGGCGCACCGACGCGCCGGGCACCAGCGGCACTTCCTGAGCGCCCACCGGCTTGCCGTCGATCGCGGTGCCGTTCCGCGATCCGGCGTCCTGCAGCGTGTACGTGCCGTCGGGCGCGCGGCGGATGCGCGCGTGGAGCTTGGAGATGCTCGGGTGGTCGATCAGGACGTCGCCCGAGCTCGCGCGGCCGACCAGCATCGTGCCCGGGAACGTCTTCGTGACCTTCCGCACCGGGAACACGACCGCGCGCCAGAGATCGATCCCGAGCCGCATGCTCGCCGCGCCGTGCGACATCGCGCGCGTCTGGAAGGACCAGTCCGCGTCCTCGGCGCCCTCGGGCGGCGTGCCGATCAGCTGCGCAGCGCCGAGCACCGGCTCGAGCGTCGCCTCGGTCCCGCCGCGCGCCTGCTCCGCGGCGCGGACGAAGGCGATGCCGCTCCCGAAGACCAGCTCGCTCATGCGATCGACCGTACCACGATGCAGGAACGCACGACCTGAGGCGTCCTGCTCACTCCGGGTCAGGCCCGCAGCGCGCGGCTCGGGACGTGCGACGCGCGGTCGGCGTCGCGCACCCGGCGCCACGACTCACGGATGACGTGGCGCTCGAAGCCGGACAGCACGATCGCGGTGGTCGCGAGGATCGCGAGGAGCCCGTCGTACGCGAGCCCGAGCAGCGCGAGCAGGAGCATCGTGCCGAAGTGCAGCCAGCGACCCTCGAGCCCGGCGCGCGGCTCGAGTTCCTCGGGGTCGCAGCGCGCGAGGCGCTCTCCGTCGCGGAAGAGCGCGCGCGCACCGAGCGCGCCCGCGATCGTCGCGGGCACCAGCACCAGCATCGCCCCGAGCGCGCGAGGTCCACGCGGCGCGAGCGCCTCGAGCGCGACGACCGGCGCGAGCGCGATCGCGAGCACGTCGAGCACCGCCGCGATGGTGCCGAGCGCGGCGCCGCGCCGGAGCAGCTGGGGCACGCCGCGCGCGATCCACATCGTGGCGCGCGAGGCGCGGTATCCATCGCCGATGCGCGGCCGGCGCAGGTCCACCCGCGCGCTCCAGCGCGACTCGTGCGCAGCCTCGACGCGGCGCACGCGCGCGAGCGACGCGAGCGCGAGCAGCGCGCCGAGCGAGAGCACCACGATGCGGATCGCAGCCTCGGAGCTCATGAGCGTTCACCTAGGCGCGAGCCACTCACGGTCAGCGCGGCGCGTGGCCACGCCTCGCGGATCGGCGCGGCACGATGCCACCCGGTGAGACAAGATCCGCCGCGTGGACGGGCTGATCCGAGGGACCGACGGACGCGCGCGCTGCGCGTGGCCGGGCGACGACGCGCTCTACCTCGACTACCACGATCGCGAGTGGGGTCGCCCGATCGCCGACGATCGACGGCTGTTCGAGAAGATCGTGCTCGAGGGCTTCCAGTCCGGGCTCTCGTGGCGGACGATCCTCCACAAGCGCGCGCGCTTCCGCGCGGTGTTCCACGACTTCGATCCCGCGCGCGTCGCGCGCTACGGCGAGCGCGACGTCGCGCGGTTGCTCGCCGATCCCGGGATCATCCGACATCGCGGGAAGATCGAGGCCGCGATCGCGAACGCGCGCGCCGCGGTCGCGCTGATCGAGCACGAGGGCTCGCTCGCGCGGGTGATCTGGTCGTTCGAGCCGCCCGCGCACGAGCGTCCTTCCCACGTCGATCTCGCGACCGTGAAGGCGATGCCGACGACCGCCGCGAGCGAGCGCCTCGCGAAGGCGCTCAAGGCGCGCGGCTTCCGCTTCTTCGGGCCGACGACCGCGTACGCGATGATGCAGGCGGTCGGTCTGGTGAACGATCACTTCGAGGGCTGCGCGATGCGCGACGAGGTCGAGACCGCGCGCGCGGCGTTCGTGCGTCCGCGGTGATCACGGCAGCGGCTGCGTCATCCCGAGCGCGGCCATGCGCGCCGCGCACTCGGCGCGGTGCTCGACGTCGCACACGAGGTAGAGCCCGTGCGCGCGATCGACGAGCACCGGCACGCGATAGCAGCCGATCGCGTGCTCGCAGTCGTAGGTCCACGAGATGTGCGGGCCCGAGATGCGCCACGACTCCACGCGCTGCTCGCGCTCGTACGCGCTCTCGTCGGGGCGCGGCGCGATCGGCCGCGCGCGCGGCGGCGGAGGCGGCGGTCCGAGCGTCGAGGCGAGCGGAGGAGAAGGAGGTCGCGGCGCGGGGACGATCACCGCGAGCATCGCGATCGAGCCCGCGGTGCCGAGCAGCTGAAGCACCGCCAGCGCGAGCCGTCGCCGGCGCGCCGCGCGCTCCCCTCGGGTCTCGATCGCGCGCGCCACGACCTGCCCCGCATCGCGATACCCGCTCGCTCCGGTGCTCGCCTCGAGCACGAGGTGCACGTCCTCGTCGCGCGATCCCAGTCGCGCGTCCGCGACGAACGCGTCGACCTTCAGCGCCGTCCACGTCCCGTCCGGCAACCGCGCGCGCAGCCCGCGCCCCTCGCTCTCGACGCGCATCGACCGCGCCCCGCGCATCGCGCGCGAACGCTGGACCGCGAGCAACACGTCGCGCAGCGCGCTCCACGACGTCGCGCCCACCACCGTCACGGCCAGCGTCGCGATCGCGAGCGCGCGATGCCCGAGCTGCAGCGCGGCGACGAGCGCGACGGCGAGCACGATCGCCGCCCCGAGCGCGAGCCCGGTGCCCGCGCGCGCGCTCGCGCCGATGTCGATCGCGTCGGGATCGTGGGGCAGCCCACGGAGCGCGTCGAGCAGCGGCCGGAGATCGTCGGCGCACCGCGGCGTGCCCCGAGGCGCGTCGGCGCACGACGGGACCGCGACCGCGATCTCGCGGCCCTCGTCGTCGCGGAGCCGCACGACCGGCGCGGCGCCCGGCGCGTCCGAGCGCCATCGCGCGGCGGCCCACGCGATCGCCGTGCGCGCGCCGCCCTCGTCGAGCGTCACGCCCCATCCGTCCCAGCGGACGCGCGCGCTCCGCGGCCCGCGCGCCCGCACCACGAGCAGCCACCCGAGCGCGACGACCACGATCCACGCCGCGTGCACCGACGTCGGGGCGAACCCGCGCGCGACCGCGAGCGCGAGCACCACGATCGTCGCGGTCGCCGCGACGATGCCCGCCTGCGCGAGCCACCAGAGCTCGGTGTAGAACGACGGCTTCAGGTGGATCGCGCCGTCGGCGCGTGGCCGCTCCTCGCTGCGCGGCGGCATCACGAAGCGCGACGTCTCCCGCTCGATCGGCTCGCCTCCGCTCGACACAGCTCCTCCGGCGCTCGACTATCCTGTGCGTATGCCGCTCGCCCTGTCCACGCGCGCCCGAGCCGGAGCCCCGGCGCGATGAAGCTCCCGATCACGCGTGGGCCGCGCGAGCGTCGTGTGCCCGAGGGCGACGACAAGCCGCGCCTCGTGTGCCCCGAGTGCTCGTACGTCGCGTACGAGAACCCGAAGATCGTCGTCGGCTCGGTCGTGACGTCGGACGACGGACGCGTGCTGCTCGTGCGCCGCGCGATCGAGCCGCGGCGCGGGTTCTGGACGCTGCCCGCGGGCTACCTCGAGCTCGGCGAGTCGCCGGAGCACGGCGCGATGCGCGAGGCGCGCGAGGAGGCGTGCGCGGAGATCGCGCTCGACGGTCTGCTCGCGGTCTACTCGATCACGCACATCTCGCAGGTGCAGCTCTTCTATCGCGCGCGGATGGTGCGCGAGGAGTGCGCGCCCGGCATCGAGTCGCTCGAGGTGCGGCTCTTCGCGTGGGACGAGATCCCCTGGGCGGAGCTCGCGTTCCCGACCGTGCACTGGGCGCTCGGGCACTTCGACGCGGCGCGCGGACGCGCGCTCGGCCAGCCGTTCGGGAACGTCGAGGGCGGGCCGCCCGATCCCGTGGGTTGAGTTGCGCACACGAACGGTCGTGCTAATCCGAGGTTCGTCATGGTCACGAAGGGCGAAGAGACGCGAGCTGCCGTGCTCGGCCACGCGATCGCGCTGGCGAGCGAGCTCGGGCTCGAGGGCGTGACCATCGGCCTGCTCGCGGATCGCGCGGGCATGAGCAAGAGCGGGCTCTTCGCGCACTTCAAGTCGAAGGAGTCGCTGCAGCTCGCGATCCTCGAGGAGACGCTCTCGCGGTTCGTGCAGAGCGTCGTGCTGCCCGCGCTGAAGAAGCCGCGCGGCGAGCCGCGGGTGCGCGCGCTGTTCGAGCGCTGGCTCGACTTCGCGTGCGACATGCCGGGCGGCTGCATCGTGGTGCAGGCGATGGCCGAGCTCGACGATCGCCCCGGTCCGGTGCGCGATCGCCTCGAGGCCGCGCAGCGCGACTGGCTCGACACGCTCGCGACCGCGATCCGCATCGCGAAGGAAGAAGGGCACTTCGAGGCCCGGATCGCGCCCGAGCAGCTCGCGTACGAGATCGCGGCGCTCGCCCACGGGCACCACCTCATCTCGCGCATGCTGCGCGACCCCGAGGCCGACGCGCGGGTGCGCCGCGGCTTCGACCGATTGCTGCGACAGGCTCGCGCGGCGGACTGAGCGCCGCCCCGACCCGAAGGAGGCTCGTCATGACCGAGATCGACGGTTCGCTCGATGTGTCGTCAGAAAATAGCACGAACGTTCGACCGCGAGATCGCGGCGACGTCATCCCGCCGGCGCTGAAGGCCGCACGCACCGCGCTCCAGGTGGCGGCCGCTGCGTCCCCCGACGTCGCGGCGCGGCTCGCGGAGCGCTTCTTCACCACCGCGCGTCGTGCGCCGCGCCCGGCGCGCGAGCTCGAGGCGCTCTCTCGTGCGCGGCACTTCCTGATCCCGTCCGAGGGCTCGCCGCTCGCCGCGTGGGAGTGGGGCGAGGCCGGGCCGCGCGTGCTGCTGGTGCACGGATGGGAAGGACGCGGCGCGCAGCTCGCGCCGGTCGCGGAGCGGCTCGCCGCGCTCGGGTTCCGCGCGGTCGCGTTCGACGCGCCGGCCCACGGCGACACGCCGGGCACGACGTGCACGTTCTTCGACGTCGCGCGCGCGATCGAGCACGCGGCGCGCGCGCTCGGCCCGCTGCACGCGATCGTCGCGCACTCGATGGGCGGCGCCGCGCTGACCTGGGCGGTGCGCAGCCACGGTCTCGCGAAGCGCTACGTGGTGATCGCGCCGCCCGCGGATCTGCGCGACTTCTCGCGCGGGTTCGCGCGGATGATGGGCCTCTCCGACGAGCTCCGGGTGCGCATGGAGCGCCGCATCGAGGAGCGCTACGACGTGTCGCTCGACGACGTCGTCACCGAGAAGACCGCGGCGAAGCAGTACGCGCCGCTGCTCGTGGTGCACGACGTCGGCGATCAGGAGGTGCCGTTCGACAAGGGACGTCGCCTCGCGGACGCGTGGCCGGGCGCGACGCTGATGCGCACCGAGGGCCTCGGTCACCGCCGCATCCTGCGCGAGCGCGAGGTGGTGCGCGCCGTGGAGCGCTTCGTCGCGTGGGGGCTCGCGCCGTCTTGATCGCGCGGGGCGCGCGCGCGATCACTCGCGCGATGGCGATCCCGTTCCACCTCGCGTTCCCGGTGCACGATCTCGAAGCGGCGCGGGCGTTCTACGCCGGGCTCCTCGGCTGCCCCGTGGGGCGCGAGGACGCGCGCTGGATCGACTTCGACTTCTTCGGGCACCAGATCACCGCGCACCTCGTCGACGCGAGCGGCAAGGGCGCGAGCGCGAACGAGGTCGACGGCGACGACGTGCCGGTGCGGCACTTCGGCGCGATCCTGCCGTGGGAGCAGTGGCACGCGACGCGGGACGCGCTGCGCGAGAGGGGCGTGCGCTTCGCGATCGAGCCGCGCATCCGCTTCGCGGGTCAGGTCGGCGAGCAAGCGACGATGTTCTTCGAGGACCCGTCGGGGAACGCGATCGAGCTCAAGAGCTT
Source organism: Sandaracinus amylolyticus (assembly GCF_000737325.1). Classification (NCBI taxonomy): domain Bacteria; kingdom Pseudomonadati; phylum Myxococcota; order Polyangiales; family Sandaracinaceae; genus Sandaracinus; species Sandaracinus amylolyticus. Next base: position 76,169 of record NZ_CP011125.1, on the reverse strand, counting down.
CCGCGATCCGTCGCGCATCTTCGCGAGATAGCGCGCTCGCTCATCCGATCGCGTCGAGCACGTCCGGCGCGAACCCGAGGCGCTCCAGCGGCGCGCGCAGATCGTCCGGGAGCGACGCGCGCGCTTCGAGCGTGCGGGTCGTGTCATCGGGATCGGGGAGCACGATGCGCGTCGCATGGAGCGCCAGGCGATGCAGCGCGATCTCGTCGCGCATCTTCCGGTTCTCCTTGCCGTCGCCGTACGTCGTGTCGCCGAGCAGCGGGCGGCTCAGGTGCTTCATGTGCCGGCGGATCTGGTGCTGCCGCCCGGTGCGCGGACGACAGCGCACGAGCGTGTAGCGATCGCGCACGATCGCGATCGGCGCGTAGTCGGTGATCGCCGGCACACGCTCGCCGCCCTCCCGCGCGGGAATGGGGTGATCGACGACACCGGCCTCCGCGATCGCGCCACGCACGAGCGCGACGTACTCCTTCTCGACGCGGCCTTCCTGGAACGACGCGGAGAGCACGCGCGCGGTGTCGGGATCGAGCGCGACCACGAGCACGCCGCTCGTCGCGCGATCGAGCCGGTGCACCGGATACACCCAGGTCCCGAGCGCATCGCGCAGCCGATGCATCACGGTGTCGCGCGAGTCGTCCCAGCCGCGATGCACCGACACACCCGAGGGTTTGTCGGCGATCACGAGACGGGGGGTCGACACGAGGATTCTCACGAGGCGAATATGGCGATCGGCACCGAACGGCCGAAGGAACGTAGAACGGTAACCGACCGCGGAGCGCGGTACCGTATTGCAGATACGCCCACCATGACGCGGTGTCCCTTGGCGGGCGCCGATTTCCCTAGTACTCACGAGACCCTAGTGACTCCCGTCGCCAAGAGCGTGTCGCATCGCATCCGCGAGCGCCGCCACGCCCTCGGGCTCTCGCAGAGCGGCCTGGCCGAGCTCGCGGGCGTCTCGCCCGAGCTCGTGAGCCGCATCGAGCGTGGTCGCTGTCTCCCATCGCTACCGACGCTCGTGACGTTCGCCAACGTGTTGCGAACCACACCGAACGACTTGCTCGGGTTCGAGCAACCGCTCGCGGACGAAGAGCTGAGGCCTCTGCTCGACGCCGTGAACGCGCTCGGTCCCGCGCAACGCGCGGAGATTCGTCGCATCGCGGAGGCGCTCGCGAAGTACCAGAGCGACGTGCCGCCCGCGTCCGACGGACGGCAGCGCCGCGAGAGCGGGTTCACGCAGCGCGCGTCGAGCCCGCCGGGCAAGCGGCCCGGCGAGATCAGCTGAGCGTCGCGCCCGCCGTTCGATCAGAGCGAGCAGTCGATCAGCGGCGCGAGATCGTCCCCGTCGAGCACGAACGCGCGCGGCTCGGGCGCGAGCGGACCGCTGCCGTCGGGATCTTCGAGCCAGCCGGTCTCGAGGTAGTTGCGCAGCAGCGCCTCGATCTCGTCGACGGTCTCGGCGCCCGGCGTCGCTGCGTCGGTCGTGCCCGCCGCGCAGAGGAACTTGGACGTGCCGCACGCGTCGACGGTGTCGCACGAGCCGTTGAACGCGGTCGCTCCCTCGAGCGGGAGATCGCCGTAGTACGCGCGACCGTCGATCATCACGAGCCGCACGTCGGCGGCGCGGCTGTCGGTGACCGCGAGGTACGGATCGCTGCTCGCGACACGACCGAACACGACGACGTCGGCGCGCAGGTCCGGCGCGAGACGGCCGATCGATGCGTCGAGATCGACCGCGTCTGCGCCGCCGATCGTGGCCATCTCGACGAGCGACTCCGGCGTGACCTGCGAGACGCCTTCGGCCGCGGCCCAGTCGAGCGCGAAGCGCATCTCGGAGAGCAGCTCGTCGGAGCCCGACACGGTCCAGTCGGGCCCGAGCGCGACCGGCAGGCCGAGCTCGAGCATGCGCCCGATCGGCGCGGTGCGGCCGTAGAGAAGGATGTTGCTCGAGGGCGACCACACGAAGTGCGCGCCGGCGCCCATCGCCTCGACGAGATCGTCGTCGTCGAACGGGACCGCGTGGATGAAGAGCGCGGCGCCGAACGGCGTGCCGTCGGTGTCCGAGAGGAGCGAGGTCGTGTAGCGATGACGGCCCGCGTAGCAGTCGAGCTCGCGCGTCGGATCGGTCGCGACGCCGCCGCCGGTGTAGCCCTCGCCCATGTGCACCGCGTGACGCGTGGTCTCGCCGCTGCGGAACGCGTTCACGATCGACGTGCGCGCGGTGTCGTTCAGCGCGCTCTCGCACGCGCCGGAGATCGTGGTGCGCATGCGGTTGGTGCCGAGGCCGTGGGCGTGCTCGGCGCTGCGGACCAGGCCCTGCGCGCACTCGCGGTTCGGCGCCTGGCCCATCATCGTCGTCGTGCCGTGGATCACCGAGCGCAGCTCCGCGTAGCGAAGCGCGGCGCACATGTGCTGGCGGTTGCGGGGGTCGCCGCTGCCCCACGACTCGAGGCGCGCCTCGGGCTCGACGTGCGCGCGATAGTCGGCGTCGGCGCGCCACTCGTAGCGATTGCCGAAGAGGCGCATGTCCGCGGGCACCCACTCGGGCAGGAAGTCGTAGGTCGCGTGGTTGTGCGCGTCGATCAGGCCCGCCGAGATCGTCGCGTGGGTGTCGATGATCATCACGGTGTCGGCCGACGGCGACGCGCTGCAGTCCTCGGCGACGCAGGTGATCGAGTCACCGACGATCAGCACCTCGCCATCGACGATCGGTCCGTCGGGCGCGAGCACCGTGCCGCGCAGGAGGAAGCCGCCGGTGCCGGTGCGCACGATCTCGGCGGGCGGCGCGGCGGCGGAGCCGGTCGGCGCGCCGCCGTCGGGATCGGAGGCGTCGATCGGCGGCTGCGCGTCGTCGGGCACGGCGGCGTCGATCGGCATCGCGGCGTCGTCGTCGCCGGACGTCGTCGCGTCGGGTGGGCCGGCGTCGGCGGGCGAGGTACCACCGGGACAACCGGCGAGCGCGAGCGAGAGCGACACGGCAAGAACGACTCGACGCAAGCAGGCCTCCGCTGGGATCGAGCATACGCGCGAGCGGCACGCGGTGGACAGCGCGTCACGCGCACGACACGGGAGACACGAGGATGAGCAAGTCGGGCGGCACTGCGTTGCGCGTGATCGGGTGCTTCGCGCTGTTCGCGGTCGTGTCGGCGTGCGTAGGCGGCATCGGTCTGGTCGTCGGGCGTCACGCGATCGCCACCGCGATCGCGCGCGGGCAGCTCGCGGAGCGCGGCGTCGAGTGCGACGAGCGGTTCGCGGTGGAGCTCGCGATCTCGCTCGACGCGCTGGTGGTCGCGCCGACGCGGTGCACGCTCGCGAGCGGCGTGGTGACGTCGGTCGAGGTCGTGGAGCCGGTCACGGTGGGGATCGCGAGCGGCGCGCCGACGCGCGTCGAGGGCGGGGTCGCGCGCATCGATCTTCGCGGCGACGTGGGCGCGGGGATGCGCGGGAGCGGATGGGGCGCGATGCTCGACGCGCTCGCGATCCCCGAGCGCATCGGCACGATGATCGCTGGCTTCGGTCAGCTCGCGGCGGCGGGCGCGCCGCCGATCACGATGCGCAGCGTGGAGATCACGCGCGCGGGCACGCCGATGATCACGATGAGCGACCTGCGCACCGACGGCGCGCAGCCGCTCGCCGTGACCGTGTCGCGCGCGGAGCTGCCGGTGATCGCGGGGCCGATGGGCGTGCGCGCGCAGGTCGCGCTCGATGCAGTGCGCAGCTCGGCGACGCGCGCGTCGGCGACGATGGACGCGACGCTCGACGTGGACGCGTCGCTGCCGCTGGTCGGAACCGTCGACGAGCAGCGCGCCGTGAGCGTGATGGTCGAGGGGCTCGACACCGACGTGCCGCGGTGGTCGCTGCGCTGACTCAGTTCCGCGTGCTCAGGACCTCGAACGCGCGCTCGAGATCGGGCTCGGGCACCGCGACGTAGGCCTCGCCCTCGGTGAGCGGGGTGCGGATGATCGGCGCCGCGACGATGCGCCCGTCGACGACGATCGCGAGGCGACGTCCGACGTGCAGCGTCGAGGCCTCGTGCAGGCGCGACCTTCCGGTGTCGTCGAGGTCGAGGACCAAGATCCGCGAGCCGTCGGCCGCTTCGAGCAGGCGCACGTGACGGATGTTGCGCGACTCGACGACGACGCCGTGCTCCACCGCGAGGAGCTCGTCGGTCTCGCCCGACCATCGCGGGAGGACCTCGCCCTCGGCGCCCTCGACGGCGACCATGCGGATCGCGAGCGACGGAGCCGGTGGACGCTCGCGGTACTGCTCGACGCCGAACGCGCACGACGCGAGCAGGGCGAAGGTGACGATCGAGGCGCGCGCGGTCTGCATCGGCGCGCAGCATCGCACACGAAAGTGGGCGACGAGAGACACGGGGCCTACGATCCGACGCGATGGATCGCGACGGGTTCCGCGAGGCGCTCCTCCGCGCGATGGAGCGCAAGGTCCACTGGGCTTGGCCGTCGTTCACGTCGGGGCGCGTCGCGAAGACGCGCCTGCACGTGCACCTCGAGCAGGAGTGGGAGGTCTACGTGCGTGACTTCCCGGTGCTGGTCGGGCGCGCGTACGTGCAGTGCCCGATCGCGGCGGTGCGTCGCGAGCTCGCGGAGAACCTCTACGAAGAGGAGACGGGCGGGCTGCACGCGGGCAAGCCGCACCCCGAGCTCTTCCTCGAGTACCCGCGCGGGCTCGGCTTCGATCTCTCGCGCTTCGATCGCGTGGAGCTGCTGCCCGGCGCGGCGCGGTATCGCGCGTTCCTCGACGACGCGACGACCCAGCGCGGGTGGGCGGTCGCGACCGCGATCGTGACGATCTTCGTCGAGGGCACGCCGCACGAGCGCGCGCTCTTCGACGCGCACGCGCCGGCGCGGCCCGAGCCTCCGCTCGAGCAGCATCCGCTGGTCGTGCACTACGGGCTGCCGGTCGCGTCGCTCGCGCTGACCAAGGCGCATCGCGGCGTCGAAGGCGATCATCGCCTCGCGGCGTGGCGCGTGATGCTGGACCACGTCGCGGAGAGTGATCGCGTGCGCGTCGTGAGCGCGATGGACGAGGCCGTCGAGCGCTGGCTCGCGTACCGCGACGACGTCGCGCACGCGGTCGGCCTCGAGCGCTGAGGCCCGGAGCCATTTTGTAGTTATCAGGAACGATGCGTTCACACGCCCGGTGGCGCTGGTAGGGCCTCGGTCGGGCTGGTGGGACGGCTCGTTGGGCGGGTGGGACGGCTCGTTGCTCCGGTCGCAGGGCTCGTTGGCGTGGTTGGAGGGCTCGCTGCTCTGGTGGGAGGGCTCGTTGCTCCGGTCGGAGGGCTCGTTGCTCCGGTCGCGAGCGTCGTTGCCCCGGTCGGCTGGCTCGTTGCGCCGGTGGGACGGCTGGTCGGCGCGGTCTCAGGGCTCGTTGGCGCGATCGGGAGCGTCGTGGGCAGGGTCGGAGGGCTCGTCGGGTCCACGACAGGCCTCACTCGTCGACGACTTCGCGTCAGGCGAGGCGCATCGCCGCAGATCGTGATCGGCGACCGGTGGACAGGACCTGCGTCGCGGGTGATGGCACGCCCGATGCGGTGAGCGCTGCGAGGAGCAAGCGATGGAAATCAGTCTGGTCGGTCTCCTGGTGTTGCTCGTGCTCTCGCTGATCGTCGGCCTGATCGCGCAGGCGATCGTGCGCTATCCCGGCGGTCTTCTCGCGGCGACGGGGACGGGCTTCGTCGGCGGTCTCATCGGCATCATGCTCGCGCGCGCGACGGGGCTCCCCGAGCTGCTCGCGGTGAACGTCGGTGGGATGCGCTTCCCGATCGCGTGGGCGATCCTCGGATCGATCCTGCTGCTCGCGGTGGTGTCGCTCGTCGCGCGCGGACGCACCTACCGCTACGGCTGACCCGGTCAGGCCGCGTCGCGCTGTCGGTAGTAGCGGCGATGGGCGCGGCCACAGCTCGCGCACGTCGCCGCGTGCACGAAGAGGCGCGCACCGCCGAGCTGCGCCTGCGACCACTGGCCGCCCTCGACGCGCGCGCCGCAGCAACGCGCGGTGCGGTGCTCGCGCTCGGCCTCGTCGCGATCGCGGACCTCGATCGCCGCCTGCGCCGACTCGCCGCCCGCGAAGCTCTGCATGCGTCGGAACGCGCGGCTCCTGCGGGTTCCCAGACGCCGGCGCAGCGCGCCCAGCGCGATCACGCCGAGGACGACGAGCACCGGAATTCCCAGCACGATCCACGGGATGGCGCGGCTCCACGAGCTCGGCTCGGCGTGCTCGATCACCGAGTACCGCGCGAGCGCGTCGGCGGCGAGCGCGCGCTCTCGATACACCTCGACTCGATCCGCCGGCACGTGATCGGCGAGCGTCTGGAGGCGCACCTCGATCTCGAGCTCGCGCCCGCGCACCGTCACGCGGCGCGACACCCGCAGCTCCTCGGTCTCGACGACCTCGTGCTCGTTCTGGATCTGCCAGCCGCGATCGTTCGCGACCGAGACGCGGTGCACGACGTGGACGGGGTGCGGCAGCGCGAGCGGGCCCGGCGGGCGCGACTCGCTCGGGACCGGCAGGTGGTCGATCACCGCCCACGCGTCGAGCCCGCGCTCCTCGACGGCCCAGAACTCGTCGAGCGAGTAGTGCTCGTGGACCGTCACCGTGCCCCGTCGCGCGTCGTCTTCGATGCGCAGCGGCTCGCGCACGCGCACGTCGAGCCCCAGCTCGCGATAGAAGTCGAGCGCGCTCTCGCCGATCGACTCGGTCCGGCGTGCGTCGGCGAAGGAACGAAGCCGCGCGGCGTGCGGGCCGCGATAGAGCGTCGTCGCGCGCAGCGAGCTCTGGGCGCCTGCCACGACGTATCGCTCGTCGACGATCTGCGTGGGCTCTGCCGCGATCGGCAGCGGCACCTCGACGAGCGTCTGCTCCGGTCCGCCGATCGGCAGCGCGCGGCGCACCGTGAGCGCGGGCCGGTCGCGCAGCGGGCCTCGCTCGAACGTGCGCGTCGCGTCGACCCACACCGGGCCGCCGTCGAGGTGGATGCGCACCACCACGTGATCGAACGCGTAGGGCGAGGGCAGCGCGTCGTCGAGCGACGCCCCCGACGTCGTGCTCGCGAGCGCGGGCTCCGCCTGGACGCCGAGCCCACGGAGGATCGCGACGAGCAGCAGCGCCTTGTCCTTGCAGTCGCCGTAGCGACGGCGCGCGACCTCGGCGGGCGCGTGCGGCACGATCGCGTTGTGCGCGACCTCGACGCCGAGATAGCGCACCTCGTCCTGCACGAACTGGAGCGCGGCCTCGATCTGCGCGTCGCGAGCACCCGCCGCGCGCAGCCGATCCATGGGCACGTTCGCGAGCACCGCGTCGAGATCGTCGATCGCATAGAGGGGCCGCGCCCAGCGCTCCACGTCGGACCACGCGGCGAACTCGGAGATCTCGACCCAGGGCGCCCCGACGATCCACGCGGGCGCATCGTCCGCGAGCTCCGCGAGCGGCACGTCGAGCGCGTCGACGCGGAGCGCGCCGTCGCTCTCCACGACGTGGTAGTCGCGCGGGAGCTCGTGCAGCCGCGTCCGGACCGCGCGATCGCGCGGCCAGCGCGCGGCGAAGCGCACGCGACGCGCGCCGGGCCACCCGATCGGGATGCGCGACGCGTTGCGCCCGCCCAGCAGCGACGAGTCCTCGCGCAGCGAGTACGCGTAGTCGATCACGTCGCCGACGCGCACGTCCTCGACGAAGAGGAGCGCGGAGCGGCGCTCGTCGTAGAGCCCGTCGTCGAGGCGCGCTTCGGGCTGGATCACCCGGACGCGGTCCTGCGCGAGCACGTCCGTCGCGACGCCGTCGCGCACGCGGCGCGCCCAGTGCCACACGAGCTCCTCGCGCGAGCTCACCTCGATCGAGATCTGCGATCCCGACGCGAGGCCCGCGGTCGTCGCGACGCGGTACGCGACACGATGGAAGTCGACCTGCGCCTCGGGCGAGAGCTGCGACTGCTGATCGAAGAGCAGCTGCTCGAGGGCTCCCACGTGCTCCGCGCGCGGCGGCGGCGGATCGATCACCTCCGCCCACGACGGCGCAGGCGCGCCGACGGTGATCCCCGGCGTCTGGGCCGAGCCGCGCGCCGACGGCGCGGCGACGAGCAGCGCGAGCAGCGCGACAAGAAGACGAGAGCGCGCTGGGGACGGCGAGCGCATGGCGCGCGAGCATGCCGGCCCGCGCGCGCGCCGTCGAGCGTTTCAGGCGGCGTCTTTCGCGCCGTCTCCGCCCGCCGCGAGGCGCTTCTGCAGGTGCGAGTTCTTGCGGCCGTACGTGAAGTAGATCGCGAAGCCGAGCGCGAGCCACACGATCAGGCGCAGCCAGGTGTCGGGCGGCAGGCCGATCATCACGAAGAGGCACGAGGCCGCGCCGAGCCCGCCGATCAGCCACGGCGCGGGGACCTTGAACGGGCGCGGCGTGTTCGGGTTGGTGCGGCGCAGGATCGGAACGCCGAGGCACACCAGCACGAACGCGAGCAGCGTCCCGATCGAGACGAGCTCGCCGACGAGGTGCATCGGCATGCTCCCGCCGGCGATCGCCACGAACACGCCGGTCAGCACCGTGGCCACGTGCGGGGTGTGGAACTTCCGGTGCGTCTCGTGGAACCAGGGCAACAGGCCGTCGCCCGCCATCGCGTAGAACACGCGCGTCTGTCCGAGCATCATCACGAGGATCACGCTGGTGAGCCCGGCGAGCGCGCCGAGCTTGATCACGGCGCTGAAAGTGTGCGCCGCGCCTTCGCTCCACCCGCGCAGCTCGACGATGCGATCGATGCCCACGGCGATCGGCGCGGACACGTCGAGGTCGGTGTAGTTCACGACGCCGGTCATCGTGATCGCGACGAGGATGTAGAGCGCCGTGCAGATCACGAGCGACGCGAGGATCCCGATCGGAAGATCGCTCTGCGGCCTCCGCGCCTCCTGCGCGGTCGTGCTCACCGCGTCGAACCCGATGTACGCGAAGAACACGACGCCGGCGCCGGTGAGCACGCCGCCCCAGCCCCAGCCGTAGCGGCTCGGGTGGTAGCCGAAGAGATCGTGCAGGAGCCGATCGACGGCCGACCAGTCGGCCTCGGCGAGATCGACCGGCGCGGGCACCAGCGAGCCGAGCCCGCTCGCGGCGGGGTTCACGAACAGGTTGTCGCCGCTGACGAGCGTGATGCCGAGCAGGATGAAGACGCAGACGATCGTCGTCTTGAGGACAACGATCAGGTTGTTCACCCACGCGCTCTCGCGGATGCCGCGATAGAGCACCGACGCGCAGAGCAGCGCGACGACCGACGCGGGCACGTTCCACAAGCCCGTCGTGGTCGCTCCGCTCGCGAGCGTGATCTCCTCGAAGGGCCCCTTGGTCCAGTAGAGCAGGTGGTCGGGCAGCGTGATGCCGAGCGAGCCGAGCAGCTCGACGAAGTAGCCGGACCACGCGATCGACACGACCACCGCGCCGAACGCGTACTCGAGGACGAGGTCCCATCCGATGATCCACGCGACGAGCTCGCCCATCGTCGTGTACGCGTACGCGTAGGCCGAGCCCGCGACCGGGATCATCGCGGCGAGCTCCGCGTAGCAGAGCCCCGCGAACGTGCAGAGGAGCCCGCCGAGCACGAACGAGAACGCGATGCCGGGGCCCGCGTACTGGGCGGCCGCGGTGCCCGTCAGGGAGAAGATGCCCGCGCCGATGATCGCGCCGATCCCGAGCATCGTGAGGTTGAACGCGCCGAGGGTCCGCTTGAGCCCGCCGTGGCCCTCCGCGAGGTTCGGGTCGTGCGCCTCGCGCACCACGGTGTCGAGATCCTTCTTCGCGAAGAGCTTCATCGAGTCGGGCCTTCCCCCAGGATTGCCGCGCATCCTAGTGAAATCGAATCGCCGTTGCACCCTGCGATCTCACGCCGGGCGGCCCGACGTTTCGTGCGCATTTCGTCGATCGGAACAGGCGCGCACGCACGAGATGGCCCTAGACTGCCGGCCCCATGCCCCCGCGTCGTGTCCTCGTCGTCTTCGCGCATCCGGCGCTCGAGCGCTCGCGCGTGAACCGGCGCCTCTTCGAAGCCGCGCAGGGCGTCGAAGGCGTCACGACCCACGACCTCTACGAGAGCTATCCGAGCTTCGCCATCGACGTGCAGCGCGAGCAGGCGCTGCTCGTCGAGCACGACGTGATCGTGCTGCAGCACCCGTTCTACTGGTACAGCGCGCCGTCGATCGTGAAGGAGTGGCTCGACGTCGTGCTCGAGCACGGCTGGGCCTACGGCGTCGGCGGCACTGCGCTGCGCGGCAAGACGCTCATGAACGCCACGACCACCGGCGGCGCCCAGGCCGCGTACCACCCCGAAGGGCGCAATCGCTTCACGATGCGGCACCTGCTCTCGCCGTTCGATCAGAGCGCGTACCTCTGCGGGATGCGCTACCTCGCGCCCTTCGTGGTGCACGGCGCGCTCGCGCTCTCGCAGCACCACGAGGTCGCGCCGCACGCGCAGCGCTACGCGCGACTGCTCGCGATGCTGCGCGACGATCGGCTCGACCTCGAGCGCGCGGCGCGCGCCGACATCGTGAACGCACTGATCGACGACGCGCACGAGCACGAGACGGAGGCGGCGCGATGAGCGGGGATCTCTTCACGCAAGCGTTCGTGTACCTGACCGCGGCGCTGATCGCGGTGCCGATCGCGAACCGCCTCGGGCTCGGCTCGGTGCTCGGCTATCTCTTCGCGGGCGTCGTGATCGGGCCGTTCGCGCTCGGGCTCGTCGGGCGCGAGGGGCAGGAGGTCATGCACTTCGCCGAGTTCGGCGTCGTGATGATGCTCTTCCTGATCGGGCTCGAGCTGCGGCCTTCGCTGCTCTGGGAGATGCGGCGCACGATCCTCGGGCTCGGCGGACTGCAGGTCGTGGGCACGGCGGTCGCGGTCGCGCTGATCGCGTGGGCGCTCGGCCTCGCGCCGGGCGCGGCGGTCACGACCGGCATGATCCTGTCGCTCAGCTCGACCGCGATCGTGCTGCAGAGCCTCACCGAGAAGAACCTGCTGCGCACCGCGGGAGGACAAGCGAGCTTCTCGGTCCTGCTCTTCCAGGACATCGCGGTGATCCCGATGATCGCCGTCATCCCGCTGCTCGCCGCGCGCGCGCCCGAGGCGGTCGCGGACGCGCACGGCGCAGGCGCCACCGATCGCCCGGCGTGGCTCCAGGCGCTGCTCGTGCTCGCGGCGATCGGCGGGATCATCGTCGCGGGCCGGTTCCTCGTGCGCCCGATGTTCCGCTATCTCGCGGCGACGCGTCAGCGCGAGGTGTTCACCGCGGCCGCGCTCTTCCTCGTCATCGCGATCACGCTCCTGATGCAGCGCGTCGGGCTCTCGGCCGCGCTCGGCACCTTCCTCGCAGGGCTCGTGCTCGCGGAGAGCGAGTACCGCCACGAGCTCGAGGGCGACCTCGAGCCGTTCAAGGGGCTCTTGCTCGGGCTCTTCTTCATCTCGGTCGGCGCGAGCATCGACTTCGCGCTCTTGATGGACCAGCCGCTGCTCATCGCGGCGCTCGTGCTCGGCCTCGTCCTCGTGAAGCTCGGGGTGCTCTACGTCGTCGCGCGCGTGTTCGGCCTGGTCCGCCCGGCGCGCTGGCTCTTCGCGTTCGCGCTCGCGCAGGGCGGCGAGTTCGCGTTCGTGCTCGCGTCGTTCGCGCAGCAGAGCGGCGTGCTCACGCGCGAGCAGGCCGGGCCGATCGTCGCGGTGGTCGCGCTCTCGATGCTCGCGACGCCGCTGCTCCTGATCGTCGTCGAGCGCTTCGTCCTGCCGCGCGTGACCGACGCGAAGGCCGAGCGCCCCGACGACGAGATCCCGCAGCACGACAATCCCGTGGTGATCGCGGGCTTCGGTCGCTTCGGTCAGATCGTCGGTCGTCTGCTGCGCGCTGCCGGGTACGAGACGACCGTGCTCGATCACGACGCCGAGACCGTCGAGGGCGTGCAGCGCGCCGGCCTGAAGGTCTACTACGGCGACGCGTCGCGCCTCGAGCTCCTGCACGCGGCGGGCTGCGCGCGCGCGAAGGTGCTCGTGCTGGCGATCGACGACCGCGAGAAGTCGCTCCAGATCGCGCGAGCGGTGCGCACGCACTTCCCGAACCTGCACGTGGTCGCGCGCGCCTGGGACCGCCTGCACTACTACGAGCTGCGCAAGCTCGGCATCACCCACGTGTTCCGCGAGACGTTCGGCAGCGCGATGGAGGCGGGCACCGCCACGCTGCAGGCGCTCGGGCTCCGCGCGCACCAGGCGCACCGCGCGGCGCAGGCGTACCGCGCGCAGGACGCGCGCGCGCTGCACGAGCTCGAGGAGCTCTGGGGCGGCGACGAGGACGTGTACTTCGCCGCGGTGCGACGCGCGAACGAAGAGGCCGAGCGGCTCCTCAAAGCGAGCGCGAAGCAGCGCGAAGTCGTGTCGGACGGCGCGTTCGACAACGAGGTGCTGCGGCCCGACGCGTGAGGGGGCTGGGCGGTCGCAGCTCGAAAAGTCCCGCGCCGCTCAGATTTCGGGGTCTCCCGCCCCCATCGCGTGGTACCCTGCCGTCCGTGCTGGAGCGGCTCCACCAGGGCTGGGAGTGGATGCGCACCCATCGGCGACGGTGGGCGCCCGCCCTCGCGATCGTCGCGGCGCTGGTCGTGGGGCGCGAGGTCCTGGGCAGCGCGCCCCGCGAGGTCGACGTCGAGCTCCCGCTCGGCGCGCAGCACGCCGAGATCACGCGCGTGGACGTCGCGTTCCTCGAGTCGGACGAGCTCGTCCACCACGTGTCGCTGCGCTATCCGAGCGGCGCGCCGGAGTCGGTGCGTCACACGGTGGAGCTCGCGCCGGGACGCTACGTGGTGGCGGTCGATCTGGTGCACGAAGACGGCGCGACGGAGTCGCGCGAGGGCAGGCTCGACGCACCCGCCGAAGGGCGTGTGCGCGTGAGCTTGCGGGAGGGTTCGTAGCGTGAGCACCGTGTCACCCGGCACGCTGGCCGCGGCCGGCGCGCGTTACCTCGATCTGCCGCGCTGCTCGCTCGTCATCCTGAGCGGCGGGCAGCGCGGCGAAGAGCGCGTGGTCGAGGGCGACGTGTTCCGCATCGGCAAGAGCGAGGGCAACGACCTCGTGCTCGCCGACGAGACGGTCTCGCGCGTGCACTGCGAGATCGCGCGCGAGCGCAAGGGCTACCTGCTGCGCGATCTCGGATCGACGAACGGCACGCTGCTCGACGGCGCCGAGATCAAGGAAGCCTGGCTCAAGCCGGGCGCGGTGATCACGGTCGGCAAGGTCGAGCTCAAGGTGCGCCCGTTCCAGGAGCGCATCGAGCTGCTGCCGAGCGAGAAGGATCGCTTCGGCGAGGTCTACGGCACGTCGATCGCGATGCGGCAGATCTTCGGTCTGCTCGAGCGGCTCGGGCCGACCGACGCGACCGTGCTGATCGGCGGCGAGACCGGCACCGGCAAGGACGTGCTCGCGCGGTCGATCCACCAGAGCTCGCCGCGCAAGGCGAAGCCGTTCGTCGTGGTCGACTGCGGCGCGGTGGTCTCGACGCTGATCGAGAGCGAGCTCTTCGGCCACGAGAAGGGCGCGTTCACCGGGGCGAGCGCGTCACGCCAGGGCGCGTTCGAGCTCGCGCACGGCGGCACGCTCTTCCTCGACGAGATCGGCGAGCTGCCGCTCGACCTGCAGCCGAAGCTGCTGCGCGCGCTCGAGCAGCGCGCGTTCCGGCGCGTCGGCGGCAACAAGGAGATCCGGGTCGACATCCGGGTGATCGCGGCGAGCAAGCGCAACCTGCGGATGGAGGTCGAGCGCGGGAAGTTCCGCGAGGATCTGTTCTTCCGGCTCGCGGTGGTGCCGGTCGAGCTGCCCTCGCTGCGCGATCGACGCGAGGACATCCCGGTGCTCGTCGAGCGTCTGCTCGCGCAGATGGGCGAGGCGGGCACCGGCGCGCCGCGCGCGGTGAGCAAGGAGGCGATGGACGCGCTGCGCGCCCACGACTGGCCGGGCAACGTGCGCGAGCTGCGCAACGTGCTCGAGCGCGCGGCGTACCTCGCGCGCGCGACGGGCGATCGCGAGATCCGACTGACCGGCGTGCCGCTGTCGATCTCGGGGACGAGCGCGCCGAGCGCGGTGAGCGTCGGCGGCGGGAGCGCGCTCGAGCCCGCGCGCTTCGATCCGAGCAAGAGCTATCGCGACACGCGCTCGGACTGGGAAGCGAAGTTCGAGCGCGCGTACGTGGGTTGGTTGCTCGATCGCCACTCGTTCAACATCTCCGCGGCGGCGCGCGCCGCGGACATGGATCGCAAGTACCTCTATCGCCTCGCGAAGAAGCACGGCCTGCACCCGACGCAGGCGGGCGAGGGCGACGAGGAGAGCTGATCGGTCAGTGCGCCCAGCGCTGGAACGAGACCGCGGCGGTCTCGCTCTCGGTCGCCGGGCGACACGCGCCGTAGAACGCGAGCGAGCGACGCTGCGGATCGTAGCGATAGCCGTCGACCGTGCTGCGCGGCAGGTCGGCGGCGTCGCACGCGGCGGGATCGCGCACCGCGCTGAGCGCGACGCGGAGCGACGCCGCGACGAGCGGCGCGTCGAGCGCATGACCGGTGCGCGCGATCGTGTCGCGGGTGATGGCGTCCATCGCGCGTCGAACCGCGGCGACGTCGCGGATCGAGCCGAGCACGCCACCGGTCGCGGCGACGACCGCGGCGTGCCGCTGCTGGGGCACGCCGCCGATCGGCTGGGGATTGAACTCGCGCCCCGAGTTCGCGAGATCGCAGGAGCCGGAGGTGCAGCCGCACGCGGCGCCCGACGGGCAGACGATGCCGTGCACCGGGATCGGCGCGCCGGTGGGGTTGGTGGGCAGCGTGGCGCTGCCGGCCTCGCCGAAGAAGCTCACGAAGTCGGCGACCGCCACGCACGCGGTGCCCGCCGCGTCGACGCTGCCGCCGGGGCCGCAATTCGCGCTGGTCGTCGTGTCACCGGTCGTCTGATCGTCGGCGTCGCCGACGAGGATGACGACGAGCCGTGCGCCCTGGCGGGCTCGCACCGGGGACTCGTCGTCGCCCGGCGCGGTGCCGGGCGCGATCGCGGCGATCGCGGCGCGCGCCGAGCCCAGGACCGCCTCGGTCCCCGCGCCCGTGAGCCCGATCCAGCAGCCGCCGTTCGCGCCCTGGGAGGGATCGCCCGGGCACGTCGCGGGCTCGGGCGTGATGGGGACCTGCGAGCACGTGCCCGCGACGCACGTGCTGTTCTCGGTGAGCCACCCGCGCACGAGGTTCGCGTTGCGCGAGAAGCGACGGAAGCGCAGCGCGTTCGGCGCCGCGGTCGCGATGTAGCTCGAGGTGACGAGGCCCATGCGCCAGTCGAGCTGCGCGCTCTCGAACGCGAGCGCCATCGCGTGCGCGGCTTCGGCGAGCGCGAGCTGCGACGCTTGCATCGAGCCGCTGTCGTCGACGACCAAGAGCACGTCGACCTGCGGCGTGGCGAGCGGCGTCAGCAGGCGGCACGTCGGCGCGAGCGCGTCGCCCGCGGTGCCGAGCGCCGCGCCCGCGACGAAGTCGTGCGCGACGAACGCGGTCGCGCTCTCGGCGGCCGGGCCGCTCGCGCTCGCGCGCTGCGCGACCGAGAGGAGCACGACGGCCTCGGTCGCGCTGCGGAGCACGTAGAGCGCGCGCAGCTGCATCGCGCCGGTCGGGCCGGTCGCGGCGGGCAGGCGTCCGGTGCTCTCGGGCGCGAGCGCGCCGGCGAGCGCGTTCGCGTGGTCGTCGGCGTCGAGCGTGCTCGCCTGCGTGTAGGACGCGACGACGGCAGGCGCGCCGTCCCAGGTCGTCGTGGAGATCGCCTCGCGCTCGCTCAGCGCGCCCGCGGTCGCGAGCGCGGGGCGGAGCGACTCCTCGAGACCGAGCGGTCCGACGAGTCCGTCGGCCGGCGTGACGCGCAGCGCGACGAACGCGACCGACGTCGTCACGTCGTGGCCGAGCGCGCCGATCGCCGTGCCCGCCGAGACGACCTCGACGCTCGTCGACGCGCGCGGCAGGACGAGCGCGAGGTCCGCCGGTGCGACGGTCGTGAGCGCGACCTCGGTGCGGCCCGTCGCGGTGCAGACCGCGCTGATCGGCGCGGGCGGCGAGGTTCCGTCGCCGGGATCGGTCTCGCCCTCGTCGCGCTGTCCGTCGCGGTCCTCGTCCTCCACGCCGTCCTCGATGCCGTCCGCGTCGGTGTCGGCGCGCGCCGGATCGGTGGTGGTCGTCGGGTCCTCGTCGGGCACGAAGACGTCGGCGCACGTCGCGAACGGCGTGACGACGCCGCGCTCGACTCCGTCCGAGAGCCCGTCACCGTCGGTGTCGAAGAGGTCGGGATCGGTCTCGCCCTCGTCGAGCTCGCCGTCGTCATCGAGGTCCTCGCCCAGCCAGCCCTCGCGGCTCGGACCGTCGACGAGCCCGTCGCAGTCGGAGTCGACCGGCGGGACGTACGCGTCGGATCCGCCGTCCTGGCCCGCATCGGCGGGCGGATCGCCGCCGGCATCGGCGAGGCCGGCGTCGGGCGCGGCCGCGTCGGGCGTGGCGGCATCGATCACCGGCGCGGCGTCCGGGAGAGCGTGACCTCCTGCGTCGTCGCTCGAGGTCGTCTCGCCGTCACACCCGGCGAGGAGAGCGAGGGTCACCGCGAGGAACAGTGTTGCGCGAGTCATCCGCCGCGGACGTTATCAGACCCGCGATCACGGAGGAGGCTCGTCCACGACATATTCCGTGAGCGTCATCCCATCGGTGCGACGATCACGCGGCCTCCCGCGCCGCCGTTGCTGCGCGAGCCCGGCGGCGGCGTCTGCTGCCACGGCTGAGGGGGAGGCGGAGGCTGCGGCGGAGGAGGACGACGCCACGGATCGAGCACCGGGGCCTGGGTCGGCGGAGGCGTCGCGACGCGCGGCCGCGCGCGTCGCACCTGCGGGCGCGTCGGAGGAGGCGGCGGGGTCTGCGTGCCGAAGCCGATCGTTCCGTCACCGCGACCGCCCGAGCCACCGGTGCCGGTGAGACCGAGGTCGCCGATCGACGCGCCCGACTCGACGCACGCGAGGCGCAGCGTGAACGAGCGGAACGTGCCGGTGTCGGCGCCCGCGTCGTCGTGCACCGCCATCGTCCAGCGACCGCGCGCGCTCTGTCCCGCGAGGCGCTGCAGCGCGCCGCGGCGGGCGTTCCAGTCGTAGCTCGTCACCAGGTTCGCGCGGCCCGCGCCGCCGTGGTCGTGCAGCGTGACCTCGGTGCCGCTCGGCGCGCGGAGCACGACGCGCAGATCGCCGATGAACGAGTGGCGGATGTCGACGTCCACGGTGGCGCGCGCAACCGTGCACTCCGCGCTCACGTCGACGGCCTGACGCGCGACCTGGTAGTCGCGGATCGGCTGCGCGCTCGACGCGGTCGCGACGAGCTCGTCGCCCTGCAGCGTCGCGCCGGCGGACGCGATCCCGCCGAGGCTCGCGATCTGCGGCGCGGGCCCGCCGGGCAACGTCGCGTGCATCACCACCGCGCCGCCGATCAGGCGCCCGCTGACCTCGGTGCTCGGACGACCGGGCATGTCGAGCACGAAGCGGCGCTCGCTGCCGATCTCGCTCGCGCTCACGTGGAGGACGAACATCGCGGGCGTGGTGCCGAGCACCTCGCCCTCGGTCGTGCGCACCGTCGCGCCGGGAGGATCGCTGGTGACCGTCACGCTGACCGCCTGACGCTCGCTGCCGGGCGCGGGCGGCGCGCTCGCGGGGTCGCTGCCCGCGGGCGCGATCACGAGCTCGTACTGCAGGTCTTCCGCCTGCTGCAGCGACGCGACGTGCACCGCGTAGTCCCCGGCTTGATCGACGGTGACGTGCGGCGCGTGGCCGGCGCCTCCATCGCTGTCGCAGCGCACCTCGCCGCCGCCCGAGACCGCGAGCGCGAGCGGGCCGCGGCTCGAGCGCGCGGTGATCGTGATCGCGGTCGCGTCGTCGAGGTGCACGACGTGCTCGGGCGCAGCGGGGTCGAGATAGCCGGGGCATCCGGGGCTCAGCTCGATCGCGGGCGCGACGGCGCGCGTGCTGCCCGAGAGCGTCGCGCTCGGCGCGGCGCTCGAGATCGTGACCTCGGCGAAGCGGGGCTCACCGGGCCCACCGCACGCGACGAGCAGCGCGGTGATGCAGAGAAGAATGCGCGGGCGCGTCACGCGGCCTCCTTGTCGTTCTGGCGGGGCGCGGGCGAGTCGGTCAGCGAGGGACGACCACGCGCCGGCACCGGGATGCGCGAAGGACGCTCCACCGAGAGCCCGCTCGCGAGGCGGCGATCGGGCAGGCGCAGGAGGAGCAACGAGAGCACGTAGAGCACGAGCGCGAGCGCGAGGATCGCGGTGCGCAGCGGGCGCATCACCTCCGCCTCGCCGGGCGCCTCGAGCACCGCGAGCGGCGCGTCGACGACGCGTCCTCCGCCGATCGTCGCGAGGCGATCGAGCGCGGCGCGATCGGGACCGAACGCGCGCAGCGACTCGGGGTACGGCGCTTCGTCACCGGCCGCCGCGGTGGGCTCGGGATCGATCGGAAGGCGCGCGTCGACGAGGAACTGCTCGCCGATCGCGAGCGGCACCTCGCTCTGCCACACGCCGGGACCACGCGGCGCGAGCTCGAGCGTCTGGCCCGGACCGCGCGCGCGGAACATCCGCACGATCGGCGCGGGCTCGAGCACGGGAAACGGGGACACGACGGTGACATGCCGTACGTCGGCGCGGAGCGGATCGCGCTCGACGATCACGCGCGGGGGCTCGACGGTGCGGGTGCGCAGCATGCCGCGCGCGAGCGACGACCAGAACGTGCGGAAGCCCGGCCACGCGCGGAACGAATCGGCCCAGCTGCCGCTCGTCGCGCTGGTGAACGTCGCGACCTGGCCGAGCCCGCGGTGCCAGTGCGCGAGCAGCGGCATGCCCTCGGTCGCGGTGAGCGCGACGGTCGCGCCGGTCTTCGGCGCGGAGAGCGCGTGGCCGTTCAGCGCGGGCGCGCTCTCGAACGAGACGCCGTCGAGCATCGCGAGGTGCGTCTGCTCGCGCGCCCGGAACGAGCTCTGCCGGTGCGCGGGCGGCTGGCGGTACATCGCCTCGCTCACGACGAGCGAGGTGAGGCCCGCGGCGCTCGTCGTGTGGTAGCGGCCGCGCCCGATGCGCGCGATCTCCGCGAGCAGCTGCGAGTAGGGCCCGATGGTGATCGTCGAGATCGACACGCCGCGCCCTGCGAGCGCGATCGCGGCGGCGATCGCCGACTGCGGCTCGCTCTCGCCGTCGCTGACGAGGATCACGTGATGGATGTACCGCGGATCGTTCGACATGATCCGGTTCGCGGCCTGGACCGCGGCGGCGATGTTGGTACCGCCCTCGGCGTTCAGGCCCTGGATGAAGCCGACCACGGTGTCGGCCTGCGACATCGGGACGGGCGCCTGCACACGATCGGCGGCACCCGAGAACGCGACCGCGCCGACCATCGCGTCGGCGCGCAGGGCGCGCACCGCGGCGACGCCGGCGCGGCGCGCCGACTCCATCGCGTGACCGCTCATGCTCGAGCTGCGATCGATCACGATCACGAGCTCGAGCGGGCGCGGCTCGGGGAGCGCGGGCGGCGGCTCGATGGGCTCGATCTCGCGGAGCACGCGCGGCGTGCGGCGCACCGCGTTCGCGCCGGTGACGGTGATGAGCCCACCGCCCTGCTCTTCCACCCAGCGACGCAGCGTGCGCTGTTGTTCCTCGGAGAAGTCGCCGAGCTCCATCTCGTCGGCGATCACTAGCGAATAGCGGTCGTAGTCGGACAGACGCGTGAACGCGGCCTGCGGGCCGACGACGTCGACGTCCATGCCCGACTCGCGCAGCACGCGCGCGAGGGCGGGCTCGGGGCGATCGACGTCGTG
The DNA here is from genome assembly GCF_000737325.1 of Sandaracinus amylolyticus. Taxonomy (NCBI): domain Bacteria; kingdom Pseudomonadati; phylum Myxococcota; order Polyangiales; family Sandaracinaceae; genus Sandaracinus; species Sandaracinus amylolyticus. Next base: position 56,289 of record NZ_CP011125.1, on the reverse strand, counting down.
ATGGATGCGAACGCGCGGCTTGGGCAGCACCTCGACGAGCGAGCGCCAGCGATCGTTCAGCGCAATGCCGTCGCCGGCATGAAGCACGAGCTCGAGCTCGTGCATGCCCGGCTGATCGGGGAACTCGACGGCGATGCGGCGCTCCGAGGTGCCCTCGGGCACGTCGAGCTCGGTCGTCGCGACGCTGCGTCCGTCGACGAGCGCCTCGAAGCGAACGTGGCGCGACATCGACGCGACGATCGTCGCGCCCACGTCGAGGGTCTCGGCGGCGCGCACCAAGCGCGGGGTCTCGACGGACGCGATCGCGACTCCGTCGATCGGCGGCGAGACGCCCATCGGGAGCACGGACACCTCGACGCCGGCCCGACGCGCGGCGTCGATCGCGGCAGGGAGATCGCCCGCGGGATCACGTCCATCGGTCGCGAGTAGCACGCGTCGAACACGATCGCGCGGCATCGTCGCGACCGCGGCGGAGAGCCGCGTCGCGACGTCCTCGCGCGCGCCTCGTTGCCGGTTGGGCGACGGCTGCGATGCGCCGACGATGCGCGCGCTCACCTCGGGATGCGCGGCGTGCATGCGGCCGAGCTCGCTCTCGAGCGCGGCGCGCTCTTCGGGCGCGATCGCGGGCGAACCGTCGATCACGGTCGCGAGCGCGAGGTCCTCGGTGGGCCACGCGATGCGCACGTCGGCGACCGAGAGCACGACGAGCGCGACCACCAGCGCGCGCAGGATCGCCGCGGTCCAGCGACGCCCTCGCGAGAGCGCGAACTTGCTGCGCAGCGTGAGCACGAGCAGCAGCGGGACCGCGACGAGGCCCCACAGCGCGATCGGCCAGCCGACGGTGATGCTCACTCGAGCCTCCCGCGATGCAAGAGCGCCCACTCGAGCAGCAAGAGCGCGACGAGCGCGCCCGCGATCATGAGCGCGAGCGGAGGCCAGGTGCTGCGCGCCGCGAAGCGCCCGCCCGTCGCGCCCGCGCCGAGCGACGACGCGTGATCGACCGACGAGAACGCGACCGCGCGATCGCCGACGTGCCAGATCCCGGCGCGCGCGACCTCGGGCACCACACCGCTGGTGATCGTCTCGCCTTCGGGATCACGCACCGCGTGCCCGCTGTCCGCGACGAGCGGGCCGCCGACCCGACGCGCGAGCGGCGTGGCCTCGGCGCGATCGGCGACCCAGCGCAGCGACGAGTGCACGAGCAGCGGGAACGCCTCGTCGCGCACGAGATCGGTGTCCGCGGTGCCGAAGCCGAACACGACGACGCGACCGCGCGGCAGCTGTCGCGCGATCCCGAGCGCGTGACCGCCGCTGCGCACCAGCACTTGATCGCTGGGCTCGGCGACGAGCGCGGTCGCGCGGGTCACGCGCGTGGCGTCGAGGCGGAGCCCGTCGAGCGCGGCGTGGGTCGCGAGCGTCGCGGTGATGCGCGGACGCGAGAGCGTGTCGCCCACGGCGATGGCGCCGCGCGCGGGCGGGGCGAAGATCAGCTGCGCGCCGTGCGCGACGCCCGACGGGAGCGTCGCTCCGTCGAGCACCAGCGCGTGGTAGCGCGCGAGATCGGCGGTGCTCGTGCCCGCGATCGCGGCGGGCGCCATCACGTCGACGTCGAGCCCGGGGTGCGCGGCGAGCGCGGCTTCGAGGTAACGATCGCCGTCGCTCACGAGCAGCACGCGCGTCGCCTCGAGCGCATCGACGACCGCATACGCGCGATCGTCGCCTTCGAAGCCGTCTTCGCCGCTCGCGAGCTCGATGTCGGTGAGCTCCGCGACGAGCTCGGCGCGCGCGCTCGAGAACCCGCCCGCCTCGAGCACCTCGGAGGTGTGCGGCGCGATCTCGACGCGCTCGTCGAGGATCGTCACGTCGCCGTCGCGGATCACGACGCGCGCTCGCGCGCGGCCTGCGGTGAACGCGCTCATCTCGCAGCGCACCGCGTACTCGCCGACCGCCTCGGGCACTCGACGCGCCGAGAACGACGTGATCGCGACGGTGTGCGCCGCGGTGCCGACCGGCAGCACGACCGTCGGCGCGCGCGTCGCGACCTCGACCGCTTCGTCAGCGACCACGAGGATCTGCCCGACGCCCGCCTCGAGCGCGCCGTGCTCGGCGAGGATCGTGTCGGCGAGCGCGATCGCGGCGGGGAGATCACTCGGTCCATCGTCGAGCGCGAGACCGGTGAGCGCGCGCTGAAGGTCGGCGGCGTCGTCGGTGATCGGCAGGAGCACGCTGGGGCGCATGCCGGCGCGCACGACCGCGACCTCACCGGTGATCGTCGTGCGCTCGACCCAGCGGCGCAGCTCGAGCAGCGCGCGATCGAGGCGTCGCTCTCCGTCGACGCCGACCGCGTCCATCGTGCGCCCCGCGTCGAGCACCACCACCGTCGTGCCGCGCACCCCCGAGCCGAAGCGCGGATCGCCGATCAGCGCGACCATCGCGAGCGCGGCGAGCAGCGAGATCAACATCGCGATCAGCGGGATGCGCCAGCTCGCGAGGAGCTTCGGCTTCGCGCTCTGCATCGCGCGCATCCAGAACTCGACGTTCGAGACGACCTGCGGGCGCGGCGTGCGGCGCAGCAGGTACACCGCGACGATCGCGACCGCGGCCGCGCCGGCCATCGCGAGCACCGCCCAGAGCGGGAACGCCGCGAAGCTCAACGCTTGCCTCCCGCACCGCCAGCGACCTTCGCGTCGCCGCCCGCGAACGCGCGGCGCAGCGCCGTCTCGAGCGGCATCTCGATCGGCACGTCGACGAAGCGCCCGCCCGCGCGGCGCGCCGAGTCGCGACACGACGTGACGTGCTTCTCGATCTCCTTGCGATACGCGTCGAGCAGATCGCGCGAGACGCGCAGCCGCACCGTGCGCTGATCTTCGACGTCGAAGAGCTCGAGCTCGCCCTGGAAGTCCGGCGCGAGATCTTCGGGGCAGCGCACGTGCACGACGCGCAGCTCGTGGCCGAGCGCACCGATGGTGCGGAACCCCGCGTCCCATCCCTCCGGCTTCATCAGGTCGGTGATCACGACGACGAGCCCGCGCTGCGGGAAGCGCTCGGCGAGCGAGCGCACCGCCTGCGCGAACGACGTGGGCCCGCCCGCGCCGCACTCGGTGAGGAACCGATCGACCTCGGGCAGATCGGCGGCGGTGCGCAGCGGGCGCGTCTCGCGCTCGAGGTCGTCGCCGAACGGCATGACCAGCGCGCGATCGAACTGCCTCATCCCGACGTACGCGAACGACGCGGCGAGGCGCTTGGCCATGTCGAGCTTCGCGACCGGCGCGCCGCGCGACATCGAGCCCGAGAGATCGAGCATCACGTAGACGCGTGCGTCGCGCTCTTCCTCGAACTGGCGGATCGTGAGCTGCCCGTGGCGCGCGAACGCCTTCCAGTCGATGTGCCGCACGTCGTCGCCCGGCACGTACTGGCGGTGATCGGCGAACTCCACGCCGCTCGCGAGCACGGGCGACTTGTGCCCGCCCTGCCGCGTCGCGGTGGATCCCGGACGCACCGCGAGCTGGAGGCGATCGAGCAGTCGTCGCGCCGCGTGATCGAGGAGCTTCAATTCACTTCTTCTTCGCGGGCGCCTTCGCCGCGCCGCCGTCGTCCTTCGTGCGATCGAGCTCGATCAGCGTCTGGTGGATGAGCGAGTCCGTCGTCGCCTCGTCCGCGATCGCGTCGAAGTTGAGGAGGATGCGGTGGCGCAGGCACGGGTACGCGGCGCGCTTCACGTCGTCGATCGCGACGTTGAGGCGCCCGTCGAGCAGCGCGAAGAACTTCGCGACCGCAAGCACGCTCTGCGCGGCGCGCGGCGACGCGCCCGCCTTCACGTAGCGCCGGTTGCACGCGGGCGCGCTCTTGTGGTCGGGGTGCGTCGCGAACACGAGGCGCACCGCGTAGCGCGCGACGTGATCGGCGACCGGCATCGTGCGGATCGTCTTGCCGGCGGCGAGGATCGTCTCGGCGTCGGCGACGCGCTGCACCGCGGCTTCGGCGCCGCCCGCGGTGCGCGCGACGATGTTCATGACCTCGTCCTCGGTGGGGAAGCGGACCATCACCTTCATCAGGAAGCGGTCGAGCTGCGCCTCGGGGAGCGGGTACGTGCCCTCGTTGTCGATCGGGTTCTGCGTCGCGACGACGAAGAACGGCGAGGGCAGCGCGTGCGTGCTCGAGCCGAGCGAGACCTGGCGCTCCTGCATCGCCTCGAGGAGCGCGCTCTGCGTCTTCGGCGACGCGCGGTTGATCTCGTCGGCGAGCACGATGTTCGAGAAGAGCGGGCCCGGCTGGAGCGCCATGACGGGGCGACCATCGGGGCCGGTCTGCACCATGTACGTGCCGAGCACGTCGGCGGGCATCAGGTCCGGCGTGAACTGCACGCGGTGGAACTTGAGGTGCACGACGTCGGCGAGCGTGCGCGCGAGGAGCGTCTTCCCGACGCCGGGCACGCCCTCCATCAGCACGTGCCCGCCGAGCAGGAGGCCCGCGGTGACGCACTCGACCGCCTCTTCCTGTCCGACCACGCGCTCCGCGACCTGTCGCGTGATGCGCTGACAGAGCGCGCGCACGTGCTCGAACGGGTTGAGGACGTGGATCTGCTTGGTCGCCTCGGACATCGATCTCCTCCGCAGGTCGCGCGCGCTCAGCGCGGACCGCTCTCCTGCTCGCCGCCGCCCTCTTGGAGCGCGCGGAGATACCGTTGGACGTACGCGCGCAGCGAGCCGGGCACGCGCGTGCCGCCGCCGACGCGCGGCGCGTCGCCGCTCGAGCCACCGACGACGCCCGAGCCCTCGCCCGCGGCGCCGCCGGTCACCGCGTCCATGCGCATGCCGCCGCGTCCCGGGAGGCGCGACGCGCCGGGGAGCAGGCCCATCGGATCGGGCTGCGCGCCGAGCTCGGCGGACTGCGCGGGGTCGGTGCCGGGATCGACCTGGACGCCCTCGGACGAAGCGCCTGCAGCCTGCGCCGCGGCGAGACCGGGATCACCCGCAGCGCCGCTGCCCCAGCCGTGCGTGGGCTGACTCGCACCGCCCTGGCCGTCGCCGCCTTGGCCCTGACCTTGGCCCTCGCCCTGACCTTGGCCCTCGCCCTGACCTTGGCCTTGCCCCTGACCCTCGCCCTGACCCTGGCCTTGCCCCTGACCCTCGCCCTGACCCTGGCCTTGCCCCTGACCCTGCCCTTGCCCCTGACCCTCGCCCTGACCTTGGCCTTGTCCCTGACCCTCGCCCTGACCTTGGCCTTGTCCCTGACCCTCGCCCTGACCTTGGCCTTGTCCCTGACCCTCGCCCTGACCTTGGCCTTGTCCCTGACCCTCGCCCTGACCTTGGCCTTGTTGACCGGATTGCCCAGCTTGGCCCGACTGACCCGCTTGGCCCGACTGACCCGATTGGCCCTGGCCCGATTGGCCCGACTGACCCGATTGGCCCGACTGACCCGATTGGCCCGACTGACCCGATTGGCCCGACTGACCCGATCGGCCCGCCTGGCCCGATTGCCCGGATTCCCCGGACTGCCCCGCTTCCCCGGACTGCCCGGATTCCCCAGACTGCCCCGCTTCCCCCGACTGCCCCGCTTCCCCGGACTGCCCGGATTCCCCAGACTGCCCCGCTTCCCCCGACTGCCCCGTTTCCCCGGATTGCCCGGATTCCCCGGACTGCCCCGCTTCGCCCGATTGTCCGGATTCCCCAGACTGCCCCGCTTCGCCGGATTCGCCGGACTGACCCTCCGAGCCAGACTGGCCCTCTTGCCCCGATTGACCCTCTTGGCCCGCTTGCGCCAGTTGCTCGCGCGCGCTCTCGCCCGCTCGCTCCGCCATCTGGTCGTGCAACCGCGACAGCCGCTCGCGCGCTTCCGCGAGCTCGCGCGTCTCACGGCCCGCTTCGCGACGTAGCGACTCTCGCGCACGCTCGAGCGCGCGATCCATCGCCTGCGCGTCGCCACGCTCGCGCGCCGCGGCGGCATCCGCGAGCGCCTGCGCGGTCTCGGGCGTGTGCTCGCCGATCTCGCCCGATGCGCGCTCGAGCCCCTGACCGACCTCGGGCCCCGGCACGCCGCTGTCCTGGTCGGTGCGATCCATGGACCCGATCGCGCGGTCGAGCCGATCGATCGCGCGCGCGAGCTGCTCCCCCTCGTCGCCCGGCCTCGCGCTCTCGCTCTCGTCCGGCGAACCGTCGCCCTCGTCCGGCGCGCCGCCCTCTTGCTGCGCCTGCGCCTCGCGCCAGCCGCGCTCCTGCTCGGCCATGCGGAGCGCCTCCATCTGCGCGCGCTGCGCTTCGGTCTGCAGCCGCGCGACCTCTTCGGGCGGAGTGCCCGGGCGCATCGCCGCCTCGCGCCACGCGTCGCGCGCGCGCTGCGCTTCTTCCCACGCCTCGCGCAGTCGCTCCGACGCGAGCTCCGGCGGCGCGCCCTCGACCGACTCCACCGTCGGCGCGCTCTCGCTCTCGCCCGCTTCGCCCGCGCCCTCGGTGCTCTGCGGGTCGGCCTGCGGCGCGATGCCCATCGCGCGCTCGATCGCCTCGGCCGCGCGCTCCAGCGCCTCCGCGCGGCTCCGCTGCACCCGCTCGCGCTCGCGCTCGAGCGCGTGCTCGAGCTCGTTGATCTCCTGATCGACGCGGCGCGCCGGATCGCGCTCCAGCTCGCGACGCAGCGCCTCGGCGGCGTCCGCGATCTCCTCCGCGCTGCGCGGCGTCTCGTCCTCGCCGATCGCCTCGCGCGCCCACGCGACGAACGACGGCCACGCCACGCGCAGCGGAACCGCGATCGCGACTGCCGTCACGGCCGCGACCATCCAGCGCGCCGAACGGAGCCGCGGCCGCGGCGCATCGGGCACCGGGCCGCGCTCGGCGAGGAACTCCGCCGCCTCGCGGATCTGCAGCCGATGCAGCGCGGGCAGCTCACCGGCGCTCGCGAACGACACCGCGCTGGCGAACCGATCCTTCGCGTCGAGCAGCCGGTCGAGCACCATCGCGGCGCGCACCCGGTCGAGCAGGCGCCGCCGGACCTCGACCACGCTCACGGTCAGCGCCGCGATGCCCGCGACGCCGAGCGCCGGCGCGACCGGCCAGCCCGCGACGTCGAGCACCAGCGCCGCCGGGGCCCCGATCGCGACTCCCGCCGCCACGCCCGAGAGCGCACCGTCGAGCACCAGAAAGCGCAGCACGCGCGCGCGGATGCGCTGCACCTCGCGCTCGATCGCGACGGGAAGCGCCGGACCGTCGACCCCGTCCGGCGCGGAGACGGTGTCTTCGGCGAGGCGCGCGGGCGTCGTGTCCCGCTCGCCCGACGCCTCTTCTCCTTCTCGCCGCTCGTCGCCCACCGCGCCTCCGTCCGGCTCAGACGATCGATCCATCCGATCGTTCCCGGCCCATCGCCCCTTGGATCGATCGAGCCCGCGTCCGACGAGACGGCCGGGGATCGATTTCACTTCCGGAGCGAGAGCCCCCCGCGTCCACGTGGCGACGAGAGCGGGTTCCGTGACGGCGCGACGGCGGCACCACGAGGAGCTTACGCCCCCGCGCGGCCCGCCGCCCCTCATCCCCCCCGAACGCGGAGGCCCCCGCCGCTCACGCGACGGGGGCCTCACATCGGATCATCGGCGCGCGCGGAGCGCGCCTCGCGTCGTGCTCAGGGGAGCGGCGTGAACCGGAACCCGTTGCCCGGCGTCGCCGCCCCCGCCGTGTCGAACGAGAGCAGCACGCCGTCGGTCCCGGTCGAGTTCTCGATGCCGATCGTCGCGCTGTTGCCGAGGAAGCGCCCGCTGGTGCTGGTGCTCGAGCAGTAGTGGAGCTCGATCGCGTTCGAGCCCTCGAGGAGGTGCGCCTGGAACGTGAGGCGGCCGGTCTGGTTCCAGATCTCCACCTGGTTCCACTCGACCACGAAGCGCCGCGACCCATCGGCGCCGGTCACGAGCCAGCGCACCGAGCCGGGCGCGCTGACCACGAGGTCGTCCCAGAAGGGCGAGATGTAACCATTCGGCGCGTCAGTGTCGGGGATCGTGTCGCTCCCGCTGAACTCGTACCCGCTGAACGTGCTCGACGCGATCTGGAGCAAGCCGTTGCTGCTCGCCGCCCAGTGCGTCATCGCGGTGCCGAAGAACGTGAACGGGATCGGCAGCGTCGCGGTCGGCGACGCGTCCGAGTCGCCCGACACCGCGAGCACCGTCCCTGCGCTGGCGTCGACGCACGCACCCGGGATCGCGACGAACGACGGGGTGAACGTGAACGTCAGGTTGTACGTCGCGGCGGTCGTGCTCGAGCTACGCACGCCGATGATCCGCGTGAGCGACGCGCCCGTCGCGTTGACGACGTTGATTCGATCCGGCGTGTCGCTCGAACCGAGGCATGACGTCTCCGCGCAGTCGGTCTGCGAGAACAGCACCACGTTGCCGGTCACGCTCGACGCCGTCGCAGTCACCTGCTGCGCCGCCGGGATCGTGACCGCGTAGTACAGCGTGCGGGCAACGTCGCTCCCGCTGCCGCAGTTCGCGCCGGTCGGGCGGGGGCCACCCGCCGCCGTGCTCTCACCGGTCAGCGTGACCGGGCCCGGTCCGGCGATCGGCTCGGCGGCCGCGCAGTACGCGTTCGCCGGCGCCCCGCTGATGCACGTCGAAGGACTGCCGACACATGCGTAGCCGGCCTCGGCGGCGCACGCAGCGCAGCCGTCGCCGGCCGTCGTGTTGCCGTCGTCGCACGTCTCCGCGCCCTCGGTGCGCCCGTCGCCGCACGCGTACGGGTGGTACGCGAACGCCACACCCCACGCGCTCGTGGCGCTGCTGTAGGGGTGGATCACGACGATGCGCGTGATCGGCGCGCTCGTGTTGTTGCGCAGCGTCGCGCGCTCGGGGCTCGAGTCCGTGGTCGACGTACAGGCCACGTTGCACGCGTCCTGCGTGATGAGCACGCGATCGAGCGTGCCCGTGGTCGTCACCTCGACGCGCGTCTGCGGCGGGATGGTGACGGCGTAGTAGAGCGCACGGCCCGTGCCGGGCGTGGTCCCGATCGAGCAGCCCGCGCCCGTCGGCGCCGGTCCGCCCATCAGCGGGTTCTCACCACTGAGCGAGATGTCCGCCGTGACCGCCGTCGCACCTGCGCAGAACGCGTTCGGCGCCACCGCGCGACACGTCGACGGCGTACCCGTGCAGATGAAGTTCGGCTCCACCTCGCAGGTCGACGAGCAGCCGTCGGTGCTCCCGGTGTTGTTGTCGTCACACGCCTCGGGGCCCTCGATGCGTCCGTCGCCGCAGGCGATGGGGCGCTCGTCGAACTGGATCGAGAACGTGCCGGTGCTCGACGCAGTCGAGCCGAACACCGCGATGCTGCGGGTGATCGCGGCGCCCGTCGCGTTCAGGAGCGTCGTGCGCTCGGGGTTCCCCGCGCTGGCCGCATCGATTGCCGAAGCGCACGAGGTCGCGGTGCAGGACTCCTGCGCCGTGAGCGCGATGTTGAGGCTCGCCGCGGGCGTGGCGGTGACGTCGACCGCGCTGTTCGCCGGCACGGTCACGGTGTAGTAGAGCGCGCTGTTGCCGGTCGCCGAGCCGCAGCTCGTGCCGGTCGGGCGCGGGCCACCGAGAGCGAGGTCGCCGGCGATCACGCGATCACCCGACACCACCTCAGCGCCGCTGCAGATCGAGTTGGGTGCGATCGTCGCGTAGTTGAACGCGATGTTGAACACCGGCGCAGCCGCGCTCGCCGACGTGCCGTGCACCGAGACGAGCCGCGTCACTGCGCTCGCGCTCGTGTTGACCAGTCGCGCGCGCTCGGGCGAGCCCGAGTCACTGCGCGACGAGCAGGCCGCCGCGCCGCAGCTGTCCTGCGTGAGCAGCACGATGTCACCGCTGGTCGGCGTCGCGACCACGTCGACCGCGCGCATCGAGGGGATGGTCACGGTGTAGTAGAGCGTTCGGCTGTCGCCGCTCGTGCTGCAGCCCGTGCCCACCGGGCGCGGTCCACCGCCGGCCAGGCTCTGACCCGTCAGCGCAGGGCTTCCCTCGGTGATCGGCGTGGCCGCCGCGCACGCAGCGTTGTCGGCGAGATCGGTGTAGTTGAACGCGATGTCGTACGTGCCGCTCGCGGTCGAGTACGGATGCACCGCGACGATGCGCGTGATCGGCGCCGACGTCGTGTTCACGATGCGACCCGCCTCGGGATCCGCGTCCGTGTGGTAGGTGCACGCAGTCGCGTCGCACGCGTCCTTGATGACCATCACGCGATCGAAGCTCGCGCCCGTCGAGGTGACGACATCGACCGCGGAGCCCGGGTCGACCGTGACGGAGTAGTAGAGCGTGCCGCTGCCGCCGGTGTTCGTCGCGCAGCCCTCGCCCGCGGGGCGCGGGCCGCCGAGCGTCGTCGACTCACCACGGAGCGTGCCCGTCGTGGAGTCGACCGGCTCGGCCGAGGCGCACGAGGCGTTCGGCGCGAGCGGCTGGAAGGTCGCCGCGAGCGAGAACGTGCCGGTCAGCGTCGACGTGGTCGACCCGTGGACCGCCACGTAGCGCGTGACCATCGCGGCCGTCGCGTTCGCGAGGCGGAGCGTCTCCGGCGCGCTGTCAGTCGCCGAGACGCATGCCGAGGTGCCGCCGCACGTGTCCTGCTGGACCATCGCGATGTCGGTGCCCGAGGCGGGCGTCGCGACGAGCTGCGCGACCGTCATCGGCGGGATCTGCACCGCGTAGTACAGCGCGGAGTCGCTGCCCGCTTCGCACCCCGTTCCGGTCGGGCGCGGCCCACCGGTGGCGAGGTCCTGGCCGGCGAGCATCGTGTCGCCGGTGATCGCCTGCGGCATCGCGCAGCTGGAGTTGGGCGCGAGCGACGGGTAGTTGAACGCGAGGTCCAGCATCCCGTTCTCGTCGTCGTAGTACGGGTGGACCGTCACGATCTGCGTCATCGCCTCGGTGCCGCGGTTGACCAGGCGCGTGCGCTCGGGGGCCGAGTCGGTCGAGAACGAGCAGTTCGTCGCAGCGCAGGAGTCGAGGACGGACAGCACGCGATCGAGCGACGAGTTCGACGTCACGACGTCGACGATGCCCCCCGGCGGGACCGTGACGGCGTAGTACATCGCGCCCAAGCCGTCCTGGCCGCTGCAGCTCGAGCCGGGCGGGCGCAGCCCGCCGAGCGTCGTGTCGATCGAGAACGACGCGGTGCCGGTGACCGGCGTCGCGGCCGGGCACGCGCCGTTCGGTGCGAGCGCGGCGTAGGTGAACGAGATGTCGTACGTGCCGGTCTCGTCCGCCGCGTAGCCGTGCACCGCGACGATGCGCGTGACCGCAGTCGTCTCGCCGTTGACGAGCGTCGCGACCTCGGGGTCGTCATCGTTGCGCAGGCTGCAGTCGGCCGCGCTGCACGAGTCGAGCACGAGGAGCACGAGATCGGTCTCTTCCGCGTCCGGCGAGACCGCGACGTCGACCTTCGTGAGCGCCGGGATCGTCAGCTCGTAGTAGAGCGTGTGCTCGTCGCCGTCTGCGTCGCAGGTGTCGCCGCTCGGCGGCGGCGTGCCGCCGAGCACGATGTCCTCGTCCTGGATCGTGCGGGTCGCGCTGATCGACTCCGCCGTCGCGCAGGTGTTGTTCGCACCGCGCGGCGTGACGCACGCGACCATCGTGGGGTCGGTCGCGTCGCACACGTCGGGCGCTCCGCACGGCGTCGTCGTCTCGACGAGGCAGCCCATCTCGTTCGCCGCGCAGACGACCAGCGACGTGTTGTCGGTGCTGCACGCGCGCGAAGGCGCGGCGCACTGCGTGACGCCCTCACAAGGATCGCCGGGGACGTCGCACGCAGCCATGTCGCCGCTCGGACCGCCTGCCTCGTTGCAGAAGCCGTCGGTCGCGACCTCGTCGCACTGCGTCGTCGTGAGCACGAGACAGCCGTTCGCGTCGGCGCCGCAGACCTCGAGGCGCTCACCGTCGCACGCACGCGCGCCGTCGGTCTCGCAGCGCACCTCTTCCGGAAGGAGCGAGCACGGATCGACGCACGTCGCGCTACCGCCGGTCGCGTCGCAGATCTGGCCCTCGATCGGGCACGAGTTGCGCGACTCGACCAAGCAGCCGTCCACGTCCGCCGCGCACGTCACGAGCGTCTCGCCGTCGCAGCTCGTGCCCGCGGTGTCGCAGAGATCGCGTCCGACGCACGGATCGACCCCGCCGCCGTCGTCTCTCTGGCCGCCGCCGTCGCGGCCGCCGTCCGTCGTGCCCCCATCCGTGCCGCCCCCGTCGTCGTCACCGCACGCGCTCAGCGCTGCGGTGCACGCGAGCAGACAGCCGATTGCGAGCCATCGTCGCATCGAAACCATCCGTCACCTCCGCTCCGGCTCTGCCGGAGTTCCCTTCCAACTACCCGAGAAACCCAGGAACACCGAAGCGCGGCGACTCGCCCGCGCGTCCGTCACGACGCGCGAGCGAGAAGCCGTACGATGCGCGAGCCCACGCGCGATCACGGGGCCAGCGAGACCGCGTCGACCCCGACGCCGTCGCTCGTCCCGCCACCATCCGACGAGAGCACGAAGCGGAGACGGATCACGGCGGATCCCGCCACGCCGTCGAGCACGTGCGACGCGGTCCGCCAGACCCCCGCGTTGCCGCTCGAGCCGCGCCACACGTCCGCGCTGCCGGCGTCGTACCAGTTCGTGCCCTCACCGACGGCGCCGAGCTTCTCCCACGCCGCCCCGTCGCGCGAGACCTCGAGCCAGGTGTGATCCTGGTGGCCCGAGCGCAGGGTGTAGATGTGGCTGAACGAGATCGTCGGATCGGCGGTCAGCCCCGACACGTCGAAGCACGGCGACGTCAGGTAGCTGCGCTCGTTGTTGTTGTACGCAGGGTTCGTCGTCCACGCGTACGTGCCTGCACCCGCGCGATCGATGAAGCGCGCCGGCATGCCCATCGGTGCCGGCATCGGCTGGATGCGCGCCCACGAGCTCGCGGTGCCGCTCGCCTCCCAGCCACCGGCGCCGGTCTCGAAGCCCTCGAGGTACGGCGAGCCCGACGCGATCGCGATCACCGGCGAGATCACGACCGAGCCCGTACGCGCGTCGTTCCCGGACGCGACGTCGCCGGCCAGCGCGACCGTGACCCGCACGCTGCGCGTGCCCGCGGCGAGCACCGCGGTCGTGGCGAACGTGTGCTCGTACGTCTCGCCGGGACGCAGCGTGCGCGTGATGCGCTCCGTCACCGGCGCCGCACCGTCGATCGCGTACGAGAGATCGTACGAGCCGATCGTCGTCGTGCCGGTGTTGCGCACCGACGCGGTCACCGGCGTGTCGAGGCCCGCGCACGCGTTCGCCGCGCCGACGCCCACCGCCGCGACCGTCAGGTCCGGCAGCTGATCGCCCATGCGGACGTCGTCGACACCGAAGCCGTCGCGGACGCTGCTGCCGTCCGAGTCGAAGTAGAACCGCAGGCGCACGTTGGCCTGGCCCGCGGTGCCCGGGAGCGTGATCGACGCGCGACGCCAGGTGCCGGACGGGCCGCTGGTGCCCCCCCACGCCTGATCGTCTTCGTCGTTGTACCAGTTGGTGCCCTGCCCGAAGCGGCCGACCTTCGTCCAGGTCGAGCCGCCGTTGAGCGAGAGCTCGAGCCACCCGCGGTCGCAGCACGACTCGGTCTCGAAGATGTGCGCGAACGAGAGCACGACGTCCGTCGTCGCCGCGCGCATGTCGATCACCGGCGACGTGAGGTACGAGGTCTCGTTGTCCGCGTAGTCCGAGGTCAGCCCCGTGACCCACGCGTTGTCGCCCTCGCCGGCGCGCGTGATGAAGTCCTTCGTCGGACGGCCACGCGCCCAGCTGCCGGTGCCGGTCCAGCCGCCCGCGTCGGTCTCGAAGGTCTGCACGTAGCCGAACGGCGTGCCGCACACGCCCGCGTTGTTCGGCACCAGCGTCGAGTCCGCGTCGTTGCAGTCGAGATCGCAGAACGAGCCGTCGCCGTCGTTGTCGACCACGTCGTCGAGCGACGCCGCGTCGCAGTCGTCGTCGATCACGTTGCCGCAGACCTCGCGCGAGTCCGGGTGGACCGACGCGTTGGTGTCGAGGCAGTCGCCGCAGCGCCCGACGCACGTCGCGCCGCACGCCACGTCCGCGTGGCCGTCGCGATCGTCGTCTTCGTTCGTGCCGTCGAGCAGGCCGTCGCAGTCGTTGTCGAGGCCGTCGCACACCTCGGTCCCGCCCGGACGGCGGCGCGGATCGTCGTCGTCGCAGTCGGCCTCGCAGCTCGACGTGTCACCGTCGGCGTCGAAGCGATCGGGGGTCGACGGGTCGCAGTCGTCGTCGAGCGTGTTGTTGCAGAGCTCGTCGCAGTCCGGGCACGTCGTGGCGCGATAGTCGTCGCAGTCGTCCACGCACGACGCGCCGTCGCCGTCCGCGTCGAACACGTCGGGCGTGCGCTCGCTGCAGTCGTTGTCGATGCCGTCGTCGCACAGCTCGAGGAAGAGCGGCGAGCGCATCGCGTTGTTGTCGTCGCAGTCGAAGTTGCACGACGAGCGATCACCGTCGGCGTCGACCGCGTCGAGCGTCGTCGTCGAGCAGTCCTCGTCGATGCGGTTGCACGGGACCTCGGTCGCGCCCGGGTGGACGTTCGGGTCGGTGTCGTTGCAGTCCGTGCCGCCGCACGCCGAGTCGAACGCGCCGTCGCCGTCGTAGTCGACCGAGCAGTCGACGCACGCCGGGGTCTCCGCGCAATCGGGCACGCAGTTCGTGCACGTCTCGCCCGAGTCGCACGTTCCGTCGCCGCACGTGCGCGGCTCGATCATGCACGTCGCGCTGCAGCCGTCGCCGGCGACGTCGTTCTCGTCGTCGCACTCTTCGCCCGCGCGGCGGTTCAGCTCGCCGTCGCCGCACTGCGCGCGCGTGCAGTCGAGATCGCACTCGACGCTCTCGGTGCCGTCGTCGCACTCCTCGCCGCTCTCGATCGCGCGGTTGCCGCACTCGGCCTCGGCGCCGATCTCGGTGCACACGCTCGGCGAGCCGGTGCACGTGAAGCCGCTCTCGATGAAGCAGAGCTGCGAGCAGCCGTCGCCGCCCTCGGTGTTGGCGTCGTCGCAGAGCTCCGGGAACGTGACGATCCCGTCCCCGCAGGGCTCGTCCATCAGGTCGCTGCCCGGGTCACGCGTCGTGCACGCCGCCGCGCTCGTCGCGAGCGCGCCGGCCACGACGAAAGGGAGCAGGTTCGCACCCCGACGCCGCGCCGCGAGCACCACACCGATCGCGAGCACGAGCATCCACGTCGCGGGCACCGCGCCGTTCGATCCGCCGGGCACCGCGCATCCGCAGCCTTCGCTCGGAGGGGGCGGCGCGTGCGAGCCCGAGTCCGGCATGCCCGCGTCGAACGGCTGCGGCACGTGCGCGTCCACGCCCGGGCCGGAGTCCGGCATCATCGGCACCGTCCGCTCGCACACGCCGTCGACGCACATCTGGCCCATCGGGCAGACGACGTCCTCGCACGAGCTCACGCAGCGACCGGCGCGGCACGAGCGGTTCGGCCCGCAGATGACGCCGAGGCACGCTTCGTCGACGCAGCGCCCGGTCTCGTCGCACGCCTGACCCTCGACGCAGCCCGCGACCTCGCAGCGCGTGATGCACGAGCCGGCGTCGCAGATCTGGCACTGGCCGCACTCGATGTTCTCGCAGAGGTCCTCGCAGCGACCGCCGACGCAGCTCTGTCCGTCGGGGCACACCACGCCCGCGCAGACGTCACCGCAGGTGCCGCCGATGCAGCGCTGACCCGTCTCGCAGGTCACGCCCTCGCACGCGTTCTCGAGGCACACGCCCGACTCGGTGCAGGTGAAGCCGTCGGAGCAGCCACCCTCGAAGCACGGGTCGATGCAGCGGCCGCGATCACACACCTGCAGGCCGGGGCAGAGCTCCGTGTTCTCGCCCTCGTCCGTCGTGCCGTCGCAGTCGTTGTCGTACGAGTCGCAGGTCTCGTCGGTCGCGCCGACGAGGGGCTCGCAGACGATGCCCGAGCCCTCGCACTGCGTGCGGCCGTCGGCGCACTGGCCGATCTGACCGGGCACCGTGCAGATGTCGCCCGCGTCGGGGCACTCGACCTCGCCGCGGCGGATCGCGAAGCGCCACACGCCGGGCACGCCGACGTTCGACTGATCGCACATCACGCGGCTGATGCCGTTCGTGCGCGAGCCGGGGATCGTCACGAAGTCGAGGCCGTTCGCCGCGTCGAAGCCGACCTGCGCGGGCGTTCCGCCGAAGCCGGCCGAGCCACCGCTCGCGTCACCGGTCTCCCACTCGCACTGCGTGAAGCGGAACTCGACGTCGAAGTCGCCCGGGACGCCGCAGTAGCGGGCCTCGCGGACGATCAGCTGGAACGTCATCTGGAGATCGTTGTGCGTGTTGTAGTAGCCGACGCGATCCCAGGTCACGACGAGCTGGCCGGGGCTGAGGTGCCACCACACGCCGTTGTTCGAGCGGCTGGAGCAGCTACCGCTCACGCCGCGGATGTCGACGTCCGCCCAGTACGGCGCGATCATCGGCTGGCGCCCGGTGAACGTCGCGGGCAGCGGGATCGGCTCGGGCGTGAACGTGCTCAGCGCCGCGTTGAACGTGATGTTCCCGTTCGTGTTGACGAACACGCGGGTGTGGCGACGACCGAAGAACTCGAGCCCACCGGGGAACGCCGCGGAGAGGTCGATCTGCGGCGAGGACTGGTCGTCGTTGGGCGCCAGGCAGTCCGTGCCGAAGCCGGTCGGGCCGCCTAGGTCGTCGATCAGCTCCGGCTGTGCGAGCGCCGCGGTTGGGCTGCCGAGCAGGGCGACTACGATCGCGGAGGTCCAGACGAAACGGTACACCGATCACCTCACCGTCTGCGCCGCGGTGGGTGGATCGGATACAGAACCGTCCCGAACATACAACGTGGGACGCTGCGATCGCCGACCCTCACCGCGCGGGAAGCGCCCGGGGTAGCACCGAACGAAACGGATTGGTACGACGCTCTCGCCGAATTATTCCTTGCGTTACGCTCCGGAAACGTTCGCAGACGAAATTTTCGTAACTGATCCGAGCGGACCAATTGGGCCATTTGCCTTGCCATTCTGGCCAACGGCACGCCCGCGAACGTCGACCTGACGCCTTGGCGGGACGCTCGGAAACCGATCACGAATCGTGTGAGTCACCTCACTGGGACGGGAGCCAAATCCGGATCTGTCGCCACCGTGAGACTCCCTGAGATGGGTATACCCGTCACCGTTCGCGCCAGATAAGCACCCCGAACGGAGCACCGCGGGCGACGATGGGATCGCCCGTGAGCACGACTGGCCGAGAGCGGTGATAGGCTCGTCAGCCGTGCGCTTGCGCTCGGCAGCCTTCGTGTCGCTCGCGCTGCTCGCGACCGCGGCCGCGTGCGCGCGGCCAGTCACGCAGATCGTGCTGATCGTCGAGTCCGATCTCCGCGCGCCGAGCGAGATCGATCGGATCGACGTGCACGTGCTCGGGCCGAGCGGCGAGCGCGTCCGCGCCGGCGCGACGTTGGGCACGCCGGAGTCGCCGGAGCCGCCGTTCACGCTGGGGATCACGCCGGGGACCACGCGCTTGTCGCCGGTGCACATCCGCGTGGTCGCGTCGCGCCGCGGGAACACCGTGGTCGAGCGGGTGATCCGCACCGAGTTCGAGCACGATCGCTCGCTCGAGCTCGTCGTGCGGCTCGAGCGCGCGTGCGCGTCGGTGACGTGCGGCGAGAACGCGACGTGCTCCGAGGGGGAGTGCGTCGACGTCTTCGTCGACCCGTCGCAGCTGCCGCCGTTCGTGCGCGTGTTCGCGCGCGACGATGCGGGGACGAGCCCCGACGCGTGCGTGGGCGACCCCGGCGCGGCGGAGACGTGCGACGGGATCGACCAGGACTGCGACGGGATGATCGACGAGGGGATCGATCTCGACGCGAGCCCCGAGCACTGCGGGGTCTGCGGCAACGCGTGCGACGAGGGCGTCGCGTGTTTGCGCGGCAGCTGCGGCGATCCCGCGGTGCAGATCGGGCTCGGCGAGGTGCACTCGTGCGCGCTGCGGCGGAGCGGTCGCGTCGCGTGCTGGGGCGCGAACGAGACGGGTCAGCTCGGCGACTCCTCGCGCACCGATCGCGCGCGCGCGACGGAGGTCGCGGGCATCGAGGACGCGATCGAGCTCGGCGTCGGCGAGCGCCACGCGTGCGTGCTCGGTCGCGACGGGCGCGTGCGGTGCTGGGGATGGAACGCGCGCGGCGAGCTCGGCGACGGGACCACGACGAACCGCGATGCGCCGGTCGAGGTGCCGATCGACGCGGTGGTCGAGCTCGGCATCGGGTACGAGCACTCGTGCGCGCGCACGAGCGGCGGCGAGATCTGGTGCTGGGGCAGCCAGGTCGACTTCGATCGCGGCACCGGCGCGCTGCTGAGCCGCTCGTCGCCGGTGCGGATCGGGGGCGTGAGCGCGCCGCGCGCGGTCGCGGGCGGCAACGAGTCGACGTGCGTGATCGAGGGCAGCGGTCGCGTGATGTGCTGGGGGCAGGACGTCGCGGGGCGGCTCGGGGATGGATGGCCGCTCGACGATCGCGGCGCGCCTGCGCCGCTCGCCGAGTCGTTCGCGGCAGAGTCGGTCGAGCGGTACGCGTACGGCTGGTATGCGATCGCCGACGACGGCGGGATCTGGGGCTGGGGCGACAACGAGGACCTGCAGCTCGCGCGCACCGGGATCGCGGAGAGCCCGCGGCCGATCACGCTGTCGGGCCTCGATGGTGCCGCGCAGATCGCGGGCGGGCGCCAGCACGGATGCGCGCGCGGCGTGGACTGGGCGCGATGCTGGGGCAACGACTCGCGCGGGCAGCTCGGTCGCGGGACGATCATGGGCAACGATCACGCGACCCCCGCGGGCGTCGTCGGACTGCCGGTCGGGCTTCGCGAGCTCGCGGTCGGCGGCCACCACGCGTGCGTGAGGACCGACCGCGAGGTGTGGTGCTGGGGCGGCAACGATCGCGGGCAGCTCGGGGACGGAACGTTCGCGGATCGCGCCCGAGCGGTGCTCGCGGTGCTGCCCGGCGCGACCCGCTGACGCCGGCGCCGGCGGAGGTGCGCCGAGCCGGGGCTCGCACACGCGCCGACCAGCGAATTGCTCGACGCGACGTGGAGGCGATCCCGCACGTGTTCGTGCAGAATCTCGGGTGGCGGGGACTTGAGCGCCGGGCGCGCTGAGCCCAACCACGGGAGCGCCTCCATGAACCCTCACGCGTGCTCGATGTATTGCCGCCGATGTGATCACGTGGTCGACGTGATCGTTCCTTGGCGCGGATGGAAGCCCGCGCTCGTCGGCTGGTACGCGATGATGGGGCTGCTCGTCGTGCTCTTCCCGTTCATGGCGTCGGACTACTGCGTGATGATCCCGACGATGATGGCGATCATCCTCGCGGGCAGTCCGCTGCACCGGCTCGCGAAGGAGAAGCCCGTCTGCCGGACGTGCTCGCTCGAGCTCGACGGCGAGCGCGGCGGCACGATGATGCGCGCGCGACAGTGAGCGCCTAGAGAACGGTGCCGTCGGTCTCGACGCGGATCGGCGGCGCACCATCCGGACGCAGCTCGCGCGCGACCTCGCGCCCCGCGTACCAGGTGCCGCCCTCGAGCACCTTGCACATCGGGAGCTGCTCGGGGCCGAGCTGGAGCGCGCTGCGCACGTCCTCGGCGACGTGATCGAGCAGCGCGACCGTCAGCGCGCGCCACTCGACGACCACCTCGCTGCTCGGCGCGTGCGTCCGCTGGAGCACGTCGTCGTGGCGCGGCACGAGCACGCCCTCGTCGACGAAGAGCCCGCCGTTGCGCGACTCGCCGAGGCCGGTGAGCTCGTCGAGCCCTTCGACGCGGAGCCCGGCGCGCTCGAGCGGCTCGATCAGCGAGTACACGACCTGCTGCGAGAGCGCGTGGAACGGCACGAGCCCCTGGGTCGGCGAGCCTCCGCCCGCCGCGGGATGCCGCCACACGTCGCCGAGGTTCACGCCGAAGAGCTCGATGCGCCCCGGCCAGATCGGGCCGAGCCCCTCGAGCACCGCGGCGAGCACGCGTCGCGCCGGGATCACGCGGCCGTGCGTCCTGGCGCTCAAGTGATCGAAGAGGGCGCCGAGGCGCGGGCGCTCCGCGCCGAACAGGTGCGGCGCCGCGCGCAGCGCCGATCCCAGCCGCGTCAGGAGCTCGAGTCGTCCATCGAAGCCGAGCAGCGGGTTGCGCAGGCTCGCCTGGAATCCGCCCGCGACGTCGCGCGCCTCGAGCGCGTCGAGCCCGTCGGCGTCGGCGCGCAGCGCGCCCGACTCGGCGCTGAAGAGTCCGTCCTCGAACATCCGCAGGCTCGCGACCGCGAGCCCTTCGCTGCGCTCGAAGCGCAGCCCGGTCTCGCGCTCGAGGTACGACCAACGCGGCCCCGCCGCGGTGTCGAGCAGCACGCTCGTGATCGCGAGGTCGAAGCGCACCCTCGCCTGCTCGTCGTCGGGAAGGCTCGCCATCCGCGCGTCGAGCGCGGCCACCCGATCCACCCCGCCGCTGCGGAACTGGTTCCAGCGGCTGTGATACGGCACCCGCAGATCGGGATGCGTCGCGCGCGTAATGCGCACCACGCGGCGCACGACCGCGGGCATTCGCTCGAGCCGCACGGCGAAGTGCTCGAGGCGCCCGTCGAGCCCGGCGGCGAGGACGTCGCGACAGCGCGTGCGGATCGCGACCGGCGAGCGGAGCCAGTCGATCGGTCCTCGCGCTTCTGCGCCCAGCGAGCTGTCGCGGTCCATCCGGGTCTCGGCGGCCTGGTCTCCACGATCCCACGGGCTCCGCGGCACGTCCATGCCTCCACCGACGGGAACCGTTCGCGACGTGGGTACACTCCGCGCCGATGGGAGCCCTTCGTTTCGTCCCGGTCGTGGTGCTGACGTCGATGCTGGGCGCGTGCACGTGCGACGAGCCCGCCGTCGCGCCGCGGCCCGAGCTCGATCGCAGCCCCGCGCCGATGCCCGAGGGATGGCGCTACGAGCTCGCGATCGGCGGCGATGCGACGCTCGCGCGCATCCGCGAGGTGCTGCCCGAGAGCCACCTGCGCGCGCTGTTCCCGTCGCGGATCGTCGATCTCGCCGACCAGATCGTCGGCACGACCACCGCGCAACGTGCCGTAATCGCAGACGATTCACCGCTTCGATGCATCGCCCTGGGCGAGACGACGCAGGTCGCGTGCGCGCTCCGGATCCGCGCCGACGCCGCGCTCGAGAGCACGCCGGGCGCGTCGCGCGGCGCGTCGTGGATCGAGTCGGGCGAGCGCGCCGCCGCGGTCGCGGGGGACGTGCTGGTCATCGCCCACGACCGCGCGACGCTCGAGCAGGCGCTGCCCTGGCTGGCGTTCACCGCGATGCCCGCGGAGCCTCCGCACGGCGTGCGGCTTCGAGCCGCCGAGCACGTCGCGGCGACGCTGCGCCGGGAGCTCGACGCGTTCGTCGCGGACCACGCGCGCGAGGCGCGCGAGCGCGTGACCGCGGAGCGCGGCGCCCACGCGGACGCGCCCGTGCTGGGCGAGCCCGAGGCCGTGATCGCGGGGATCGAGGCCGCTCTCGCCGAGCGCATCGCGCTGCTGCCCGACGTGGGCGCGGTCACGCTCGAGCTCGATGCCGACGCGAGCGGGATCGTCATCGATGCCCGCGCCGAGGTCCGCCCCGAGACGCCGCTCGCGCGGCGGATCGCGGGCGCGGGGAGCGCGCCGGTGCGCGGGCTGCGCGAGCTGCCCGAGGGCACCGTGCTCGCATGGGCGTCGGTCGAGGACGAGGCCTCGCGCGAGGGCGCGAGCGCGGCGATCTCCGAGCGCCTCGCGCAGATCGGCGGCGCGCGGATCGACGCGCGTGCGCGCACGACCGTGGACACCGCGCTCGCCGCGTGGGCCGACGTGCGCGGCGACGCGACGGTCGCCGCCGTCGGGCTCGACACCGAGGGCGCGTGGGGCGCGATCGCGACCCGCTCGCCGCACGTCCCGCCGATCGTGCCGTTCCGCGACGCGCTCGCGATCGACTGGGCCGACGCGACCCTCGCGATGCCGCTCGGATGCGAGCGCATCGAGCCGCGCGACACCGACTTCGACGACGCGGTCACGCTCTGCGACACCGCGCACCTCGCGCGCGGCGCGCACGACGGCGCGTCGTCATTGGTGATCGCGCAGGGCACGCTCGAGGGCACGCGGGAGCGCGCCCGATCCCTCGCGGAGCGGATCGCGACCGAGCGCCCGGGGATCGGCGCGAGCCCCGACGTCGAGCGCGTCATGGGCGCGCGTGATCCCGAGGGCACGTTCTTCGTGGGGTACCTCGTGCCCTCGGCGATCCCGTCGCTCGTCGCGCGCCTCGCGCCCTCGCTGCGGCAGAGGCCGCCCGCCGCGCGGCGCGGCGCGGCGTGGGTGGTGCGCGCGGTGCGCGAGGACGGCGAGGTGCGCGTCGAAGCGCGCGCCCCACGTGACGCGATCGTGGATCTGCTGGCGCTCGTCGACCCTCGCGCCCAGGAATGATCTCGACGTGTTCCCCGTCCGCGACCTCAACCCCACCCGCGTCTTCCCGTTCGTCACGTGGACGATCATCGCGCTGAACGTCGTGGTGTGGGTCTTCGCGTGGTCGCTCGGGCCGCAGGGGATCGACGTGTTCGTCTCGCTGCTCGGGCTCGTGCCGCGCCGGCTGATCGCGCTCGATCTCTCGACGCCCGCGGGCCTCTGGACGCTCGCGACGCCGCTCACGTCGATGTTCATGCACGGCGGGTGGATGCACCTGCTCGGCAACGTCTGGTTCCTCCACGTGTTCGGCGACAACGTCGAGGAGCACCTCGGCCACGCGCGCTACGTCGTCTTCTACGTGCTCGCCGGGCTCTGCGCGGCGCTGACCCACGTCGTGCTCTCGCCGTTCGGCACGCTGCCGCTCGTCGGCGCGTCGGGCGCGATCGCGGGCGTGCTCGGCGCGTACATGCTGCGCTTCCCGCGCGCGCCGATCCTCGCGTGGTTCGTCATCGGCGTCGTCGAGGTGCCCGCGTTCGTGTTCCTCTTCGTGTGGTTCGGGTACCAGCTGCTCATGACGTGGGGCTCGCTGGGCTCGATGGAGCAGGGCGGCGTCGCGTTCGCCGCGCACGCGGGCGGGTTCGTCGC
The DNA here is from genome assembly GCF_000737325.1 of Sandaracinus amylolyticus. NCBI lineage: Bacteria > Pseudomonadati > Myxococcota > Polyangiales > Sandaracinaceae > Sandaracinus > Sandaracinus amylolyticus. The sequence continues at coordinate 33,210 of NZ_CP011125.1, read as the reverse complement.
GGGCCTCGCGCTCGAGCGTCTGCTCGCGCCGACCCGCGAGGCGCTGATCCGCGAGCGAGCAGAGCGTCGCCATCGCCTCGCCGAGTCGCGCGCGCGCCGGGTGCAGGAGCATCGTGAGCGCCGTCGCTGGCTCGATCCGGACTGAGATCGGATCGCGCGTGCGCGCGTCCCACACGCGAATGCGGATCGCGTGCTGGGGGATCGTGGTGCTGGTGGGATGTGCGAGCGGCCCCGCGACCATCGACGACGCCGCGTCACCGCTCGCGCGCGACGAGCCGTTCGTCGTCGACGGGCTCGTGCTGTGGAACGGGCCCATCGCGGACGCGCCCGAGGCGGTGCGCGCGATGTGGTCGTTCGTCGACGAGGCGATCGCCGCGAGCGACGGCGCGCCCCGCACCACCGACACCGACGTCTACCTCCCGTACTGGGCCGCGGCGCGCGCACGCATCGAGCCGCGCGGGCACGCGCTGGTCGCGACGCGCGAGCGCGCGTACGCGGAGATCCCGGCCTACGGCCTCTTCGAGACCCTCACGTCGCTGCTGCTCACCGAGCACGAGATCCGCGCGCTCGAGGAGGCCGGCTTCGCGCCCGTCGTCGGCGGCTGCGGCAACGGCCCGGCGGGCACGCTCGGCGATCTCCTCGACGACTGTCGTGAGCACGCCGAGCGCTGCGTGCGGCTCGCGGAGCGCGCGACCGGCGCGATGCACGAGAACGTCGCGCCCTGCGCGCGACGCGCCGCGATCTGCCGCGCCCGCCACGACGCCGCCGATCAGGACGTCTGCGACGTCGACTACCCCGAGTGACCGGCGCCGTCGCTCGTGCTCGCCATCGCGAAGTACGCGCTCAGCCGACCGTCCTCCGCGATCGTCGCGACCGCGCCCTCGCCGCCGAGCCTCGCCTCGAGCACGCCCGGCGCGATCGCGGTGCCCGCGACGCCCTCGACCGCGACGCGCACGTAGCGTCCCGGCGGCAGCCCGAGCGCCGCGGCGCGCGACTCGTCGAGCGTGTCGTTCGACGTCGAGACCTCGAGCGTGCCCCCGTCGCCGAGCGCATCGCGCGCGTTCGCGACGAGGCTCACGACGAGGTGATCGAAGTGCACCGGCACGATCGACACCGGCAGCGCGCGCCGCGCGTCGAGCCGGATGCGCACCCGCGCGCCGACCAGCAGCTCGAGCATCGGCGCGAGCTCGCGCACCCGCGCCGACGCGTCGATCACCCGCGCCTCGGTGGGCTCGCGTCGCGCGAACGCGAGCAGCTGCCGCGTCATGTGCCCGGCCTGGAACACCGCGCGCTCGATGTCGGCAGCGCGCGCGCGCTGCCACTCGCTCGTGAACGAGCCCTCCAGCAGTTCGATCTGCCCGGCGATCGTCATCAGCGCGTTGTTGAAGTCGTGCGCGATGCCGCCCGCGAGACGACCCACCGCCTCCATGCGCTGCCCGTGCGCGAGCCGCTGCTCGAGCTGCTTGCGGTCGGTCACCGCGAGCGCGACGCCGCGCACGCTGTGCTCGCGCCCGGTGCCCGTGAGGTCGTGATCGCCGCGCAGCTCGAGCCACACCGTCCCGCCGTGCGGCGTGCGCGCGCGACACTCCACGCGCAGCTCGCGGCCCTCGGTGCGCGACGCGTCGAACGCCGCGCGCACCGCGTCGCGATCCGCGGGATCGATCGCGCGCAGCAGCTCCTCGAGGCGCGACGGAGCCCAGCCGCGCGGCCTCGCGAGCAGCGCGCCGAACGAGTCCGACACGTCGAGCTCGTCGCGCGCAGGCCACCACCGCCAGATCGCGATCCGTGCCGCGCCCAGCGCGAGCCGCAGCTCGGTCTCGCGTTCGCGCAGCATCGTCTCGGCCTCGCGCCTCCGCGCGCTCTCGATCGCGAGCCCGACCATGTCGCCGATCGAGCCCGCGAAGAGCTGCTCCTCCGCGCTCCACGTGCGCGGCGGCCCGACGTGCTCGTGGCAGACGACGCCCACCGAGCCCACGCCGCCGACCACCGGCGCGTCGATCAGCGCGCCCACGCCGTAGTGGTCGAGATAGCTCTCGCGCAGCGCCGACGTGCGCGGATCGCTCCGCGCGTCGTGCGCGTCGATGATGCGATCCGAGTCGAGCGCCTCGAAGTACACGCGGTGATCACCGCGCGTGATCACGAGCCCTTCGGTGTGCGTGCCGGTGCTGCGATCGAAGAGGCACGCGCACCGCAGCGTGCTGCGCTCGGCGTCGTCGAAGAGCCAGATCCCCACCCGCGCCACGTCGAGCGTGGTCGCCGCGACCTCGGTGATCGCGCGGAACGACGCGCGCACGTCGGCGCCCTGGCTGCGCGAGCTGCGCGACATGTGCCCGAGCGCCTCGAGCATCGCGCGGAGGCGCGGGAGCTCGGTGTCCGGCGTCGCGGTGTCGTCGCTCCCCATGTGTATCGACGATACGTCCCCCGTCCCGTCCCGAACAACTCTGTCCAGGTGGACAGAAGCGTCCGCGCGTCCACCGCCGGAACGGAAGGATTTCACGACGGCATAAGGCGTGCTCCGAGGCGCGCGCTCCAAGGAGGTCGTTTCCCGATGTCGCCGCCGAACGTGATCACCCGGCCGTCCTCGCCCCCGACGGACGACCCGCGCGACGCGGTCCTGCGCCGCCACAACCAGATCCTGCTCTCGCTCGCGAAGAGCACCGAGCTCGACGGCTCCGATCCCCAGCGCGCGTGGCGCCTCCTCACCGAGGCCGCGACGCACGGCATCGGCACCGAGCGCGCGTCGATCTGGTTCTTCGACGAGCACCGCACGCAGATCGAGCTCGTCGACCTCTTCGAGCGCTCGAAGGCCGCGCACTCGGCGGGCTTCGTGCTCAAGGCGGCGGACTATCCCGCGTACTTCGCGGCGCTCGCCGAGGATCGCACGATCGCCGCGAGCGACGCGCGCCACCACGCCGCGACGCGCGAGTTCAAGACGGGCTACCTCGAGCCGCTCGACATCCACTCGATGCTCGAGGCGCCGATCCGCCGGCGCGGCAAGGTGGTCGGCGTGCTCTGCCACGAGCACGTCGGCGCGCAGCGCACGTTCTCGCGCGAGGAAGAGCAGCTCGCGGCGAGCATCGCGGACCTCGTCGCGCGCACCCTGGACGATCGTGACCGCCTCGCCGCCGAGAACGCGATGCGCGCCGCGAACCGCGAGCTCGAGGAGCACAAGGCGCGGCTCGAGCAGGAGGTCGCGGAGCGCACGCGTGATCTCGCGGCGCGCAACGCCGAGAACCAGGAGCTCATCCGCCGCCTGCGCGGCGCGGTCGAGCAGCTCTCGAGCCCGGTGCTCGAGCTGTGGGAGGACGTGCTCGCGGTGCCGGTGATCGGCGTCGTCGACTCCGAGCGCGCCGCGATGCTCGTCGAGCGCGTGCTCGAGGACGTCGCGCGCCGCAACGCGCGCTTCGTGCTGATCGACCTGACCGGCGTCGACGTGGTCGACACCGGGACCGCGGATCGCCTGGTGAAGCTCGCGCGCGCGGTCGAGCTGCTCGGCGCGCGCTGCGTGCTCACGGGCCTGCAGCCGCTGGTCGCGCAGACGCTGGTCGATCTCGGCGCGGACTTCGGCGAGCTCGAGACGCTGCGCAACCTGAAGCAGGGCCTCTTGCACGCCCTGCAGAGCGAGCGCTCGCGCCGCGAGCAGACGCGCGCGCACGAGAGCACGAGCACCGCCCGCCGCTGATCACGACATGCCCAGCACGCGACATCCGGCGCACCGCCGGGAGCCGCCAGCCACCACGCACCTGCCGTCCGTCTCGCGACCGACGGCTGGTAGGATGCCCGCGATGGAGGAGACCGCGAGCCCCCCGCGATCCGGCTCCCACACCGCGGTGAGCGCCGAGGGCGCGCCGGGGCGCGTGCTCATCGTCGACGACGACACCCAGGTCGCCGAGACGCTGCGGCTCCTCCTCCAGCAGGACGCGCACGACGTGTTCGTCGCGCACGACGCGATGACCGGCGCGCAGTGGGTCGACGAGCACGGCATCGAGGTCGTGGTCAGCGACATCTACCTGCGCGGCCCGACCGGGCTCGAGCTGCTCTCGCGCTTGCGCGGCAGCGAGCGCGACGTCGAGGTGATCCTGATCTCGGGCGAGCCCTCGGTGGAGACCGCGCAGGAAGCGGTGCGCCACGGCGCGTTCGACTACCTCGTGAAGCCGGTGAGCGGGCGCGTGGTGCGGCGCACCGTCTCCGAGGCGCTCGCGCGCAAGCGCTCGCGGGATCGCGCGGGCAAGGATCTCGATCGCGAGCGCGCGCGGCTCGAGGCGATGGAGCAAGCGGTCGAGCGTCGCGCGCACGAGCTCCGGGTCTCGCACGAGCGCTACCAGCAGCTCATCGAGGGCCTGCCGCTCGCGGTCTACGAGCTCGACTGCGCGACGATGCGCCTGACGTACCTCGGCGGGCGCCTGGTCGAGCAGATGGGCGACGTCGCGCGCCACGACGCGGGCTGGATCGAGGCGGTCCACGAAGAGGATCGCCTCCGGGTCAGCGAGTACCTCGCCGAGGTGATCCACGGCGAGGCCACGCGCTCTCCCGACGAGGTGCGCGTCCTCGGCGGCGACGGGCAGGTGCGCTGGGTGCGCGTGCTCGCGAACGAGGTGCAGCGCGAGCCGCTGCGCATCTCGGGCGTGCTCGTCGACGTGACCGAGCAGAAGCTCATCGAGGAGGATCGCCGCCGCCTCGAGCGCGAGCTCGCGGAGGCGAAGGCGAGCCTCGAGCGCGCGCTGATCGAGCAGCTCGACCTCGGCGTGGGCGCGCGCGCGGTGCGCATCGACGAGAGCGTCGACGACGCGCTCGCCGCGGACTTCGGGCGCTCGCCGGGCATGCTCCGGGTCGCCGACGAGGCGCGGCTCGCGGCGGAGCACGACGAGACGGTGTTGATCAGCGGCGAGACCGGCACCGGCAAGGGCGTGCTCGCGGAGTGGATCCACGCGCACGGCGCGCGGCACCACGCGCCCTTCGTCGCGCTCAACTGCTCGGCGCTGCGCGGCGAGCTGCTCGACAGCGAGCTCTTCGGGCACGCCCGCGGCGCGTTCACGTCGGCGGTGCGCGATCGCCGCGGTCTGCTCGAAGAGGCCTCGGGCGGCACGCTCTTCCTCGACGAGATCGGTGAGATGAACCTCGAGACCCAGGCGCGCCTGCTCAAGGTGCTCGAGGACAAGTCGTTCCGCCGGCTCGGCGAGAGCAACACGCGGCGCAGCGACTTCCGGCTCGTGTGCGCGACGAACCGCGATCTCGCGGACGAGGTCGCGCGCGGACGGTTCCGTCAGGACCTCTTCTTCCGGATCAACGTGCTCTCGATCCGGCTGCCCGCGCTGCGCGAGCGCACCGGCGATCTCGCGCCGCTCGCGCGGCGCCTCCTCGCGAGCCTCGGCAGCCCGACGACCGAGCTGCCGCGCGCGACGGTCGACTTGCTCGAGCGCTACGACTGGCCGGGCAACGTGCGCGAGCTGCGCAACGCGCTCATCCGCGCGCTGCTCCTCGCGCGCGGCGGGCCGCTCCTGCCGCGTCACTTCCCCGACCTCGGCGAGCGCGTGCCGGTGCGCACCGCGTCGCGCTCGGTCACGCCGCCGCCCGCGCCTCCCGAGCGTCCGGTGTTCGTCGGCGCGCCTGCGGTCCCGCCGAGCCCGGCGGAGCGCGAGGACGCGCAGATCCGCGAGCTGATGCGGCGCTTCGACGGCAACGTCGCGAAGGTGGCGCGCACGCTCGGGATGTCGCGAACGACGTTGTACCGGCGGCTGAAGCAGCTCGGGATCTCGCCCGAGGGCTGAGCTCGCGCCGCGGACAGGAGTGTCCACCGTGGACACCTCCGTCCTCCCCCGGACGCGTGACGAATCTTCGATTTCCCCGCCAACGAGGGCTGGCGTTTCCTTTGCGAAGGGGGCCGCGCCCACGATGACACTGCACGTTCCGAAGCGAGAGCCCGAGGTGCCCGAGCCCTCGGCCCTCCGCTCGATCCCGCCAGGGCTCGCGCGCGCCGGGGTCGACCCGCTCACCGGATTGCCGGGGCACCACGCGCTGCACGCGTGGCTCGAGCGTGCGATCGCGCGCTCCGAAGCGCGGGATCAACCGGTGTCGGTCGTGGTGCTCGACCTCGATCGCTTCGGCGAGGTGAACCGCATCGTCGGCCACGCCTCGGGCGACGAGGTGATGCGTGAGATCGCGCGCGCGCTCGATGCGGTCGACGAGGACATCCCCGCCCGCGGCGGCGCGCCGGTCGTCGTGCGCTCGAGCGGCGACGAGTTCGCCGCGCTGCTCGCCGGATGGTCGCGCGAGGAGGCCGTCGCGTGGGCCGATCGCAAGCGCGCCGCGATCGCGTCGCTGCGCTTCCTCGCCGGCCACACCTGCTCCGCCTCGGCCGGCGTCGCGACGTTCCCCGAGGACGCGCCCGACGCGCGCGAGCTCGTCGTGAGCGCGCGCGCCGCGCTGCGCGTCGGCAAGCGCGAAGGCCGCAACTGCACGCTCGCCTACCAGCCCGCGCACGACGGCGCGTGCGGCATCGCCGAGCGCGTGGTGCACGCGCTGCTCGAGCGCCGCGGAGCGCGCGCCCTCGCGTTCGTGCACCAGCCGATCGTGCGCGCGGGCGATCACGAGGTCGTCGCGTGCGAGGCGCTCTGCCGGCCTCGCCTCGAGCGCTACGCCTCGCCCGCCGCGCTCTTCGCCGCCGCCGCGGCGTCCGACGTGGTCTGGGAGATCGGGCGGCTCGTGCGCAGCGTCGCGACCGAGCCGCTGCGCCGCGATCCCAGCCTCGTGCCGCTCTTCTTGAACCTGCACCCGCACGAGCTCGCCGACCCGACGCTGGTCGATCCCGAGGGAGAGCTGCGCGCGATCGCGCCTCGCGTGGTGCTCGAGATCGGCGAGTGCGCGCGCCTCTCGAGCCTCGATGCGGCGCGCGCCGCGATCGACCGCCTGCACGCGCTCGGCTTCCGGGTCGCGCTCGACGATCTCGGCGCGGGCTACGCGACGCTGCGCTGGATGTCCGAGCTCGACCTCGACTACGTGAAGCTCGATCGCGCGCTGATCGCCGACCTCGATCGGTCCGCCGCGCGGCGCACCCTGGTGCAGGCGCTCGTCGAGTTCGCGCACCAGCGCGGACAGATCGTCGTCGCCGAAGGGGTCGAGACCGAGGGCGAGCGCGACGCGCTCACGAGCCTCGGGTGCGATCTGCTGCAGGGCTGGCTCTTCGGGCGCGGCACGAGCCAGGTGCCGCGCCTGCCGCCCGGAGGCGCGCGTTGAGCACGGTCGCGCAGAGCGCGGTGCTCGCGATCCTCGAGCAGCACATCTCGCCGCTCCATGCGCGCGCGATGCTCGCCCGCGCGGCCGGAGGCGACCGCGCGATCGACGTCGGACGCTTGCCCGATCTGGTCGAGGCGCTCGAGCGCGGCGTTCGTCTTTTCGGAGGCGCGCGCCTGGAGGACACGATCAAGCGGCAGATCCTCGCGCTCGCGCCGAGCGAGGCGACCGAGGTGCGCATCGAGATCGCGGAGGAGCGCGACGTGATCGAGGCGCGCCTCGCGGCGCGTCAGCTCTGCCAGACGATGGGCTCGCGCGCGCTCGTGATGCAGCGCGTGGCGACGGCGGTCAGCGAGCTCGCGCGCAACGTGAGCCTCTACGCCGTGCCCTCGGGAGGGCCCTCGGGAGGAAGACGCGGCGTGGTGACGCTGACGCCGCTGCGCGGCGGCGCGGCGCTGCGCATCGTGGTCGAGGACGAAGGTCCGGGGATCGCGGACCTGAAGTCGGTGCTCGACGGGAGCTACGTGAGCAAGACCGGCATGGGCAAGGGGCTCGTCGGCGTGAAGCGCCTGGTCGACGACTTCGACGTGAGGACGAGCCCGCGCGGCACCCGCGTCGAGGCGACGGTCGTGCTCGATCCGACGAGCGCAGGGAGCGCGCGGTGAGCCCGGCTCAGAGGTCGATCACCACGAGCGTGGCGTCGTCGTGATCCTTGGCGTGACGATCGAAGAGCTCGCGGCACGCCTGGGCCGCGTCGCGGCTGCGCGTGTCCGAGAGCGACATGCGGGTGGAGATCCCGTCGGTCGCGAGCACGATGCGAGCGCCCGCGGCGCGCGCGCACTGCACGGGACGGAGCCTCGGCATGCGCACCCCGACGACGCCGGGCGTGGGGACGAACGAGAGCGCGAGCCCCTCGGCGCGCAGCGCGACGTTGCCGACGCCGCACGCGTCGACCTCGCTGGCGCGCACGAGCACCGCGGTCATCGCCGCGCCGCGGGAGCCGCGGAGCGCGGTGTGGGCACGGTCGAAGAGCGCGCGCAGGCCGAGCGAGACGTCGGCGCTCTCGAGCGAGGCGCGCAGGGCGCGCGCGACCTCCTCGGCCTTCTCGCCGTGACCGAGCGCGTCGATCGCCGCGATCAGGATCGCGGTCTCGTGGCGCACCACGACGACGTCGTCGCCGCAGGCGGTCTCACCGGGGAACGGACGAACGAGATGCGCGAGGCCACGGAGCACGGGGCACAGACTGCATGAGCGCGAGGCCACGGAACAGGGCCGCGTTGACGATGCGCTGCACGAGCCAGGCGGACCGGCTCGCGTGCGGCGCGGAAGCGGGCGCGTTCGCGCGGCGGAACGGGCTCGGGATGCGCGCGTCGGGCGAGCTCGTGCTGTGCGTGACCGAGCTGCTCTCGAACGCGGTGCGCCACGGCGGCGGCGAGGGTCGGCTCGAGCTGCGGGTCATCGAGGACGGCATCGAGGTCGAGGTGCGCGACGAGGGCCCGGGGATCGCGAGCATCGAGGACGCGATGCGCGACGGATGGTCCCAGGGACGGCAGCGCGAGCCGGGCGAGGCGAAGCCGATGGGCGCGGGGCTCGGGATCGGGCTCGGCGCGGTGAGGCGGCTCGCGGACGGGATGGTGGTGGAGAGCGAGGTGGGGGTCGGGACGAGGGTGCGGATCGTGAAGAGGTGGTGAGCACGGGGACGGCCGAGCACGAGGACGGGAATGGGATGTCCCGCCAGAGCTCGCGTTCCGGCTCGGAAAAACGCGATTTCTCGCCAAAAATCGCGTCCCGGCTCGGAAAAACGCGATTTGTCGCCAAAAATCGCGTCCCGGCTCGGAAAAACGCGATTTCTCGCCAAAAATCGCGTCCCGGCTCGGAACAACGCGCCTACTAGGGCTCGAACACGAACGGGAACTGGTACGTGACGGAGGCGCCCTCCGGGCCGGGGTCGATCACCCAGCCGTCCATCTCCTCGACGATGCATGCGGCGACGGCTTCGCCCCGCGCGCCGGGCATCGAGCGCTCCACGACGCGCACGCCGGTCACCTCGCCGCTCTCCGCCTCGATCGTCATCCGCACCTTGATGCGGCCCCGGAGCGCCGGGTCGTCGCGGAGCTGCTGCTGGTAGCAACCGCGGAGCACGTGCTGCTGCGCCTGGATGCGTCGGATGACGGCACGCACGTCGTACCCGCACGAGGTCGAGGGCGGACGCTCGACGCCGGTGCGCACGCTTCGCGTGTGCTCGTCGATGCGCACCGCGCGCGAGCGCTCCGGCGTTCCGTCGTCGCGCACCATCGAGGTCCCCTCGATGCGCGTGCGAACGTCGAACGCCATCGCGTCGACCTCGTCGAGATCCGCGATCACCCGCACCCGCGCGAGGCCGGTGGCGTGCGCGAGCGCGATCGGATCGTCGTCGAGCTCGAGCGTCGCCTCCGCGCGGAGCCCGTCGGCCACGCGACGCGTGCGCGCGACGAGCGGCTGCTCGCGCTGCTCGACGAAGAGCTCGCTCGAACGCGCCCGGGGATAGGGCGCGATCACGTGGCGGATGAAGCGCGCGTCGGCGAGATCGTCGCCCCCTCGGTCACAGACGAGGATGGGATCGCCGCGCAACGTTCCGTCGGGCGCGAGCTGCAACACCACGTCGACTGTCGCGCTGGCCTGATCGCCCTCCTGCTGCTGGGTGAGCGTCGCGGTCGCGGGGTAGGCGCCGTCGTCGCCACGGGCGCCGATCCACAGCACGACGCGGGTGTGGCGCACCCGCTGGAGCACGCCGTCGAGGCGCTCTTCGACGTCGTGGTCGATCGTGTAGACTGCGCCCGACTGGATCGCGCCGGTCGCGATGGTCGCGCGGCGTGGGCGCGACGCGACGGAACGGCTCGGCGCGCTGCCGCACGCGACGAGGGTCACGAGCGAGAGCGCGCCGAGGACGATGAGCGGGGGTCGGAGCAAGTCGGCCTCGCAGCGCGCGAGGCCTAGCACGATCGATCAGCCGAACGGGTTCTCGGGCGGTGCTTCCCCGGGCTCCTCCGCCGCCGGCGCGGGCGCCGGCTCGGGGGCGGGCTCGGGACGCGCGGGCTCGGCCGCGGGCTCGGCACCACCGCCGCTCGACTCACCACCGCCGGCGGCCGCTTCACCGCCACCGGCGCTCTCACCGCCGGGGTCGGCCGCAGCAGCTTCGCGCGGCGCGCGCGGGGTGCGCGGCGTCGCGGTCGGCGGCGGCGTCGCGGCCTGCGGCCGCTCGGTGAGCGTGAGCGAGACCGTCGCGACCATCTCGCCGTCGCGCTCGGCGAACGCGGTCGGCGCGATCGTCGTCGTCGCGTCCTCGTAGCCGCTGCGCGACGCGGTCACCGCGATCGGCGCCGTCGCGCGCCCGACCGTCATACGGCTCGGCGCGCCCCCGCCCGTCGTCGCGGTGCGCGCGCCCGCGCGGACCCGCGCACCCGGCGGCGTGGTCGTCACCTCGATCACGTAGGGCATCGCCGCGAGCGTCAGGCGCACGGGGCGCTGCGACGCGGTCGGCGTGACCTGCTGCGTGCCCTCTCGATAACCCGCGAGCGCCGCGGTGATCGTGACCGCGGTGCCCACCGGCGCCTCGACCTCGACCGGCGAGACACCGCGCTCCGCGCCGTCGACGCGCACGGTCGCGCCCGGGGGCGTGGTCTCGACCCGGAAGCGCGCCGGCGCGACGGCCGGCGCCGCGGGCTCTTCCGCGCTCGGCTCGGGCGCGGCCTCCGCGGCCAGGAGCTCGCCCTGCGCTGCTTCCTCGAGGGCAGTGACCTCGGCGGGCGCGCCTTCTTCTTCTGCTGCGACGACCGGCTCGGGGGCGCTCGGCTCCTCGGGCGGCGGCGTCGGCGCGGCCGCGGTCTCGGGGGGCGGCGTCGTCTCGGGCGTCTCGCTCGATCCACCCTGGGTCATGAAGAACGCGCCGAGCGCGACGACGGCGACCACGCCGACGATCGCGGGCAGCACGTACGACTTCGGCTCCTCCACCGGCGGCGGGCGATCCGTCGAGATCGCGGCAGCCGCGACCGGGCGCGCGCTCTCCGGCTTCTTCGCGGCCGGCTTCACCTCGCCCGACGCCGGGCTCTTCTTCGCGGGCGCGGGATCCGACTTCTTGGTCGACGGCGCGATCTCGGTCTTCGCGGTGCCGAGCTCGGCCTTCGCCTTCGCCGCCGCGGCCTCCTTCTCCTTCGCCGCCTTCTCGGCCTTCTCGCGCTCGGCCTTGTCCTTCGCCGCCTTCTCCGCGGCCTCGGCCTTCTCGCGCTCCGCCTTCTCCTTCGCGGCGCGCTCGGCCTCCGCCTTGTCGCGGGCCTCGGCCTCGAGCCGCTCGCGCTCTGCTTCCTTCGCGCGCTGCGCGGCGCGCTCGCGCTCGATCTCCTCGGTGCGCTTGCGCGCCTCCTCGGCCTTGCGCTCCGCCTCGCGCGCCGCTTCGCTGTCCCCGCCCGCCTCCGCGAGCGCCGACGCGAGGAATTCGCTCGCGTGGCGCACCTGCGTGCGGTCCTCGGGGCGCGGCAGCTCCGCCTCGGTCGGGCCCGCGGTCGGGAAGAACGGCGCGCTCGACGACTTGGCGGCCGGCAGCGCGCTCGTCTTCTTCTCGTCGGCGCCCACGTGCGCCGCGCCACCGACCGCGCTCGCCTCCGCGCCCGCCTCGAACTGCCCGGGCGCCTCGCCGCGCTGCACGACGATCTTGTCGACCATCACGCGGCACTCGGGATCCATGCGGATGAACTTGATGCCCATGCCGCTCGGCGAGTCGCTCGAGTCGCTCGCCTCGCGCTTCCACACCACGCGGCCGACGCCGTGGATCAGCGGGCTCTCGTCCTTGAGCTGGATCTCGAACTTGAGCAGCGTCCCGACCGGCATCGGGCTCTTGCTCTTGATGAAGACGCCGCCTCGGCTGATGTCCTTCGCGTACTGCTCGATGAACTCGTCGATGGTCGCGCTCTTGTAGCGGACCTTCAGCGACACGTCGGCGCGCTTGTCCTTGCGCGTGTCGGCCATCTGGGGCGTCCTCCGGAAGCGGGTGGCGAGAGCGTGCAGAGCTTCCACACGAGCGGCGGAAGCCGCCCGGATGGTACCTAATGACGCTCCGGAACCACAATGCTTTGGGATCCTTGCGCGCGCACGGGAGGACCGCCGAGCGCACGTAGCGTCGTGCCCCAGCGCGGCGCGAGCTCGGGGAGGACGTCGAGCAAGGGCGCGAGCGCGAACGTGCGCTCCAGCAGGTGCGGGTGCGGCACCGTGAGCCGCGGAGTCGTGATCGTGCGCGGATCGAACGACTCGGGATCGCAGACGACGAGCACGTCGAGATCGAGGGTGCGCGCGCCCCATCGCTCGCGCCGGATCCGTCCGTGCGCGCTCTCGATCGCGAGCAGGACGTCGAGCAGCGCGTCGGGCTCGAGCGTGGTCTCGACACGCACCGCGGCGTTCAGGTAGGTCGGCTGCGGAGGCCCGAGGGGCTCGGTCTCGTAGATCGGCGAGGCGGCGCGGACGGTGATCGAAGGGGTGCGCGCGAGGGCGTCGACCGCGCTCTGCAGCGTCTTTTCCCGGGCTCCGAGGTTCGCGCCCAGACCGATGCCGACGACCCACATGTGCTCACCGATAGCACCACGGCGATTGCGGCGTTCGTGGCATCGTCCTATGTGTTCGGCGTTCACGTCGATCCGGGCAACGGGCTGAGCGTGGATACGAAGGGACCGCGCCTCTGCGGTCCGAGACGCGCCGCCCTGTTCGAGCCCACGGGTCGGGTAGCACTTCCACTGTGACTCTGGGCTCCGTCCGAGGATCGATCGACATGTCTCGTCTCTACGTGGGCAATCTCGCGTTCCACACCACCGAGGACTCGCTGCGCGACGCGTTCGCGCAGGTCGGGGAGGTGACCGACGTCCACCTCGTGCTCGACCGCATCACGGGCAACTCGCGCGGCTTCGCGTTCGTCACGATGGGCACGCCCGAGGGCGCGCGCGCGGCGATCGAGCAGCTCAACGGCATGAACCTCGACGGCCGCTCGCTGCGCGTCGACGAGGCGCAGGAGCGCGCGCCCCGCGCCGGTGGCGGCGGCGGTGGCGGCTTCGGCGGTGGTGGCGGCGGCGGTGGCCGCGGCGGCTTCGGCGGCGGCGGTGGCGGCCGTGGGGGCGGCGGCGGTGGCGGCGGCTGGGGCGGCGGCGGCGGCGGCGGTGGCCGTGGCGGCGGCGGCTTCGGCGGTGGTGGTCGCGGCGGCGGCCGCGGGCGCTGAGCTGCAGAGAGCCTGAACGCGAGAAGAGGCGCGGGTCGATCGAGAGATCGGCCCGCGTTTTCTTTTTGCCGGAGTCGTTCGATCGGGGGCCGCGAGCCCGATCGCGCGTGGTACATCGCGCGCCGTGAGGGACGCGCTCGACATCGGGATCGTCGGCGCGGGCACCGCGGGGAGCGCGGCGGCGCTGCTGCTCGCGCGCGCCGGGCATCGCGTGACGCTCTTCGAGCGCGTGCCGGCGCCGAGCGCGGTCGGCGCGGGGATCGTGCTGCAGCCCACGGGGCAGTCCGTGCTGGCGCGCCTCGGACTGCTGGGGTCGATCCTCGAGCGCGGCGCGCGCATCGATCGGCTGCGCTGCGAGACCGATCGCAAGCGCGTGGTGGTCGACATCGCGTACGCCGACGTCGACGCGCGGCTCTTCGGGATCGGGCTGCACCGGGGCGTGCTCTTCGAGGCGCTGTTCGACGCGGCACGGGCCCAGGAGAACGTGCGCGTCGAGCTCGGCGTCGAGATCACGGGGTGCGAGCTCGAGCACGATCGACGCGTGCTCGTCGACACGCGCGGCGAGCGACACGGGCCGTTCGATCTGATCGTGGTCGCGGACGGCGCGGGGTCGCGCATCGCGTCGAGCGACGTCGAGCGGCGCGTCTCGCACTACGCGTGGGGCGCGCTGTGGTGCGTGCTGCCCGATCCCGAGCGGGTCTATCGCGGCGAGCTCTACCAGGTCGTGCGCGGCGCCCGGCGCATGCTCGGCTTCTTGCCCACGGGGCGCGGGCCGGGCGAGCGCGCCGAGAACGTCGTGAGCCTCTACTGGAGCCTTCGCGCGGACGCGGTCGAGCGGTGGCGCGAGTCCGGGCTCGCGCCGTGGAAGGACGAGATCGTGCGGCTCGAGCCGCGCGCGGCGCGCGTGCTCGACGCGATCGACGCGCACGAGCGCGTGCTCTTCGCGGCGTACCGCGACGTCGTGATGCCGCGCTGGCACGGCGCGCGGATGGTGTGGATCGGCGATGCGGCGCACGCGATGAGCCCGCAGCTCGGACAGGGCGCGAACCTCGCGCTCTGGGACGCGATGTCGCTCGCCGACGCGATCGAGGCGCACCCGACGCTCGAGAGCGGTCTCCGCGCGTACTCGCGCGCGCGGCGTCCGCACCTCGGTTTTTATCAGCTCGCGACGCGCTGGCTCACGCCGTTCTTCCAGAGCGACGCGGCCGCGCTCGGATGGCTGCGCGACGCGCTGATGCCGATCGGGCTCGCGATCCCGTACGTGAAGCGCCGCATGGTGCGCAGCATGGCGGGCATCGAGCGCGGCCTCGTGCGGGCCGCGCTCCCCGTCGACGCAGTGGTGCCGCGCCTGCCGCGTTGATCACGCACTCGCGTGCACGAGCTCGGCGGCGGTGCGACGCCAGCGATCGATCGCCTCGGCGAGCGCGCCTTCGCCGGCGCGCGTCACCAAGCGCTCGCAGCGCGCGCCGAGCCGCTCGACGGGCACGTCGGGCAGGCAGAACACGCGCGGGAGCTCGAGGATCGCGCTCGCGTCGACGTACGGCCCGCGCACGCCGGTCACGTATGCGGCGCGCGTGCGACGCGTGCCGAGACGTGCGGCGAGATCGCCGATCGCCCGTGCGCGCGAGCCACGACGCGACGACACGCGCAGCGCCGAGCCGCCCGACGGCAGCGAGTACGTCGCGCGTGAGATCCGCGTCGGTGCGAGGTCCGCGAGCGCGTTCGCGCCCGCGTGCACACGCGCGGTGTCACCGGCTGCCACGAGCGCGCAGATCTCCGCGCGCAGCGCCGGTGCCGAGGTGTAGCCCTCGGACGCGAGGCCGAGCGCGGTCTGTGCGAGCTCGTGCGCGCCCGGAGGTCCGTGCGCGCCGTCCGCGGTGACCGCGAACACGTCGAGCTGCATCGCGCTCAGGATCTCCTGAGCGCGCGCCGCGATGGACGCAGGCAGCGAGTGGCGACAGAGCAGATGCCCGTCCCGCGCACGCGCGAGCTGCGCGCCGTCACAGCCGATGATCCAGCCTTCGAGCCCGAGCGCGCGCATGCGCGCCCGAGCCGCGGCCGCCCGGCCCGACGACGTGAACCCGATCTCGCAGCCCGTGGAACGAAGGCGCTCGAGCGCCATCCGATCGCGATCACAGACGCGATCGTCGAACACGGTGTCGAGATCCACCACCAGTAGCGAGGACTCCACGGGCCCTCGCTGCTGCACGAGGTGGGCCCGGCTCGGACCCGGGCTCACATCGAGGCGATCTCGTCGCGGCTCCGTCGAGCGTGGTCCAGATGCGCCGCGACACGAGCGCGCACCGTCGTCAGGTGCTCCCGGAACCGAGGATCGTGCACGGCGGGCAGCAGCTGCTCGTCGATCACGACGAGCGCGTCACCGTGCAACACCACCTGCGACTCGAGGTACACGACGTCGAACTCGACGCCACCGTGCATCCACAGCTCGAACTCGACGGCGCGCGCGGTGGCGCGCAGCGCATGCGCGACCGGCGGATCGAACGGCACGATGCCTTGGCTGCGCACCAGCGTCGCGAGGCTCGCCTCCGCGGCGCGGTGGTCGTCGATCGCCTCGCGCGCGTAGGCGCGCGCCCCGGGGGTCACCGCGCGCTCGAGGGCGAGCCGCGCGAGGACGATCTCGGTCGCGTCGATCGCCGCGAGCACTGCCGCGGCCTCGGCCTCTGCGGTCGGAGGCAGCGGGATCGGCGCGCCACCGTCGAGCGTGCCTGCGTCGCCCGCTGCGCCAGCGTCGATCGGAGATGGGCCCTCGGGGAGCGCGCCGTCGGCGTCGGGCTCGTCGATGCGCGGTGCGTCGCTGCAGCCACACACCGCGACCGTGAGCACCACCAGCGTCGCCATCCCGATCGTCGTCGAGCTCGGCGTCACGATGGCGAAGTAGCTCCCTGGCGCTGCGCGCCAACGCGCGCTGGATGCGCGAGCACGCCTCGACGCGACGCACGCCGTGCGCGGGTGTCCCAGGCGCACGACGAGGCGAGGCGCCTCGTCGCCGGTGGTACACGGAGCAGAGACGCGATGGGCGAGGCACTCGCGACGCGCACCCTCGTTCGTGCGCTCCAGGTCGTGGCGAGCGCGCCCGGTCCGGTGAGCCCGATCGGCGAGCACACCGACGCGGGAGCCGGGGCGCAGCTCAGAACTGATAGCCGAGCGCGATCACCAGGCTCGGGAAGAACGTGAAGGTCGCGAGGCGCTCACCGACCTCGTGCTCGGCCTCGTCGATCGCGCGCTCCAGCTCGACCTCGCCACCGGCGTCGATCGAGACGTCCGCGTTCGCCGCGATCGCGTGATCCCAGCGCACCCCGACGCGCACCACGAGGTGCTCGAACGCGACCATGCGCGCGCCGAGCTCGACGTGGACCATGTGGATCATCACCTCGGCGGGGAACGACTCGGGCAGCCGCCGCTCGAGGCCCGGCGCGGCGACGCCGTCCTGGCCCATCACGCGCGCCACGAGATCGCGCGAGATCTGCGGCATGCGGTGCAGCAGCGTGTAGCCCGCGGCGAGGTCGAGCACCTGGTGCGCGACGCCGAGCGAGAACGACGCCATCGTCGTGCCCGTCGCGATCGCGCGCACGTGCGGCGAGAACGCCGCGTCGTAGGCGCGCGCGTCGACGAGCACGCCGTCGACGAGCGTGACGTAGGGCTCGGGCATCCAGCCGACGTAGGCGCGAGCGAAGATCGGGAAGCGCGGCGGGCGCACGTAGATCGACGCGCCGATCGAGATCGGCACGTGCGTCGCCGCCGAGATCGCGAAGACGCCGCGATCTTCTTCCTCGTCGTGATCGTCCTCGTCGTGCTCGACGTCGGCGGGCGTCTCCTCGGCGCGCGCGACGATCGCGTCGTCGGGCGTCTCGTCGACACGCGGCGCGGGCGGCAGCGGATCGGGAGGCGGCGCGTGGATCGTGCGGCGTGCCTGCGCGCGCGCGTCGATCGACGCGCGTTGGCGCGACGGTCTCCGGCGCCCACGCGCACGCTCGACGCGCGGTCGACGCTGCGCGACCGCCGGCGATGGGATCGCGTCGATCGCGACGACGACCAGGATCGCCGCGGTCACGACCGCAGCGGCACCGACGAACGTTCGCATCGTGCCCACGGCAGGGGCCGCTCCGCACGCCGCGTGCCGCGCGAATTCCCGGCATTCGTGGGCACTCCCGCGCGCACCGCGCCGCGCGGCGCGTGCTCCGCTCCGGGCGTGCGAGGTGGGGCCTCGCGTCCTCGGCGCGCGCTCAGCGACGCTGCTCGCGCGATCGCGACGCGGGCGACGCGTCCTCTTCGAGCTCGTGCGCCGGCGCATCCGCCGCGACGCGCACCCGCGGTCCCTTCGTCGCGCCGCGCGCGCGATCGATCGCCTCGACCAGCACCTCGGGCTGCAGCGATCCCACGTACGCGGCCTTCGCCGCGCCGCTCGCGTCGGTGTACTCGATGCGCACCAGCTTGCGCTCCGGCGTGATCGTCGCGAAGTCGCCGCTGCCCTCGCGCAGCATGCGGGCACGATGCTCGTCGTCGTACGTCGCGGGGACCGCGCGCGTGATCGACGCGAGCGCGATGCGGCGCTCCTGGAAGCCGACGTGCAGCACGACCTCGCGCGCGGTGACGATCACGCGCAGCACCGAGTGCGTGATGCTCATCAGCCCGAGGAACCCCGCGAGCGCGCCCATCGCGCCGCCGGCGACGAGCCCCTGCCAGTCACCCGACACGCCCGCCGCGATGCCGATCGTCGCGAACACGCCGAGCGTCCCCGAGATCCCGGCGAGCGTGGCGAACGTGGGCCGCGACGCGATGCGCTCGCGATGGAGGGCCTGCGCGCCGCCGAGATGCTCGCGCTCGAACGCGTCGTCGGACACGCGATCGAGCATCGCACGAAGCGGCCGCGCGACGCGACGAGGGGTCGAGCCGCGTCAGATCAGCGTGAAGCACTCGATCGACGTCTCGATGCGGAAGTTCGATCCGGTCGAGTGACGCTCGGCGTGGAAGAGCTCGAAGCGGTACTCGCCGCCCGGCACGAGCCCGAGTCGCGGCGCGATCGCGTCGAAGTCGATCGTGCCCTCGACCGGCTCGTGCAGCCCACCGAGATCGAGCACCAGCTGGCCCTCGACGAAGATCCAGAGATCGTCGTCGCCGCGGAACGTGAGCCGCTCGCCGCCGCGATAGCGGAAGCGCGTGTGCAGCTCGGTCGTGAAGTGGAAGTTGTGGGTCACCGCGACGCCGCCCTCGTAGTAGGTGCCGTCGCCGAACCCGCGTCCGTCGACCGGGAAGAACGCGTTGCTGTCGAACACCCATCGCCCGTCGCCGGTCGCGCTCAGCGGCAGCTCGACCGTGAAGCGCTGGTTGGTCCCGTCGACGTCGCGATACCACTCGCGGAACGCATCGGGCCCCGCGGTCATCACCGTCGCGCCGGGCGCGGCGTGCACCGGCTTGCCTTCGTCGTCGAGGCGATCGGCGACGAGCCCGGTGCGCGCGACGCGCGAGTCGCCGACCTGATAGGCGTGGTTCTCGAAGTCGACGTGGTCCTCGCGGAAGTCGCGCACCGTCGCGACCAGGCGATCGCAGCGCGCCCCACCGCCGCCATCGCGCGGCATCGTGGTGCGCGCGTCGGGGCCCTGCGTGATCGCCCCTGCGTCGTCGTCGTCCGTGGTGGGCTCGGAGCACCCGATGCAGAGCGCCAGCGCCGCGATCACCGTCCGCGAGATCCTCGCCATCGCGAGGAGAGAGGCGCGCCCGACGTCGATCGGGTCACGGTCGCGACGGCGTGGTACGAACGCGCGAGCGATGGCGCAGGATCCCATCCCCGGGTGGACTCGATCGGCGGAGCACGCGCCGCGCGTGCTTCGTGTCGCGGAGCTCAACCGCGTCGCGCGGTTCGTGATGGAGGACCAGTTCCGCGACGTGTGGGTCGAAGGAGAGCTCGCCGACGTCTCGCGCCCCGCGAGCGGTCACGTGTACTTCACGCTCTGCGACGCGGAGATGCCGGCGCAGGTGCGTGGCGTCATGTACCGCAACGACGCGAGCCGCGCGCGGGCGCGCCTCGAGAACGGCGCGCGCGTGCGGCTGCGCTGCGGGCTCACGATCTACGAGGCGCGCGGCACGTTCCAGCTCGTCGCACGTGTCGCGCTGCCCGCGGGCGAAGGCGATCGCGCGGCCGAGGTCGCGCGCCTCAAGCAGAAGCTCGCGAGCGAAGGGCTCTTCGATCCCACGCGCAAACGAAAGCTGCCGCGCGTGCCGCGCGTGGTCGGCATCGTCACGAGCCGCGACGGCGCCGCGATCCACGACGTCGTGCGCGTCGCGAGCGCGCGCATGGGCGTGCGGCTCGTGCTCGCGCACTGTCAGGTGCAGGGGCCCGACGCGCCGCTCTCGATCGTGCGCGCGATCCGCGGCATCCAGCACGTGCCGGACCTCGACGTGGTCATCGTCGCGCGCGGCGGGGGCGCGTCGGAGGATCTCTCGGCGTACGACGACGAGCGCGTGGCGCGCGCAGTCGCGTCGTGTCGCGTGCCCACCGTGAGCGGCGTGGGCCACGAGGTCGACGTGACGATCGTCGATCTCGTCGCCGACGTGCGCGCCGCGACGCCCTCGAACGCCGCGGAGATCGTGGTGCCCGACGCGGTGCAGCTGCGCGCCGAACTCGAAGGGCTCGAGCGCGCGCTCGCCCGCGCGCTCGATCAACGCGTGCAGCGCGAGCGGCTCCGCATCGAGCGGCTCTTGCGGCGCATCCACGATCCGCGGCGTCGCATCGCGGCCCCGCGGCAGTCGCTCGCGGCGCTGCACGCGTCGCTCGAGCGATCGATCGCGCGCCGGCTCGGCGATGCGCACCGCGCGCTCGATCGGCTGCGGGCGCGGCTCGCGGTGCACGAGCCGCGGGCGCGGCTCTCGCGCGATCGGGATCGGCTGGTCGCGCTCGAAGCGCGCTTGGTGCGCGCGATGCGCGCGCGGCTCGACGACGCGCGCCGCACGATCGTCGATCACGATCGCCGCGTGCGCGCGCTCGGCCCCGCGATGGTGCGCACGCCGCGCGAGCGCCTCGCGCGGCTCGTCGGCACGCTCGACGCGCTCTCGCCGCTCGGGATCCTCGCGCGTGGCTACGCGATCGCGCTGCACCAGCCGAGCGGTGCCGCGCTGGTGCGCGCGCGCGATGCCGCGCCCGGCGACCGTGTGTCGATCCGCGTGCACGAAGGAACGATCGAGACCGTCGTCGAGCGCGTTCGCGACGAGGAGGACGCGTGAAGCAGCTGCTCGCGGTGATCGGGCATCCCATCCATCACTCGCTCTCCCCGGCGATGCACGGCGCCGCCATCGAGGCGCTCGGGATCGACGCGGCGTACCTCGCGTTCGACGTCGCGCCCGACGCGCTCGGAGACGCGGTGCGCGGGCTGCGCGCGATCGGAGCGCTCGGCTTCAACGTCACGCTGCCGCACAAGGAGACGATCGTCGCGCACCTCGACGCGATCGACGACGCGGCGCGCGCGGTCGGCGCGGTGAACACGGTCGTGCGCGAGGGCGCGCGCGTCATCGGCACGAACACCGACGCGCGCGGGCTCGTGCGCTCGCTCGAGGAGGCCGGCGTCGCGCTCGCGGGCGCGCGCGTGGTGATCGTCGGCGCGGGCGGCGCGGCGCGCGCAGCGGCGTACGGCATCGCGCAGGCCGGCGCGCGCTCGATCACCATCGCGGCGCGACGTCCCGCGCAGGCCGAGTCGATCGCGCGCGACCTCGGAGGCGCGATCGACGCGTGCGCGCTCGATGCACCGCGCCTGCTCGTCGACTGCGACCTGCTCGTGCAGGCCTCGAGCGCGACGCTGCACACCGACGCGGGACGCGAGCTCGCGGGCGCGCTGCCGTTCGCGACGATGCCGCGCGGCGCAGCGGTGATCGATCTCGTGTACCGACCGCGCGTGACCGCGGTCCTCGCGGCCGCCGAGGCCCACGGGCTCCGCACCGTCGACGGGCTCGGCATGCTCGTGCACCAGGGCGCGCTCGCGCTCGAGCGATGGACCGGCCGCACGGCGCCCGTCGCGATCATGCGCGCCGCGCTCGAGCGCGCGCTCGCCGCGCGCTGATGCACAGGCCCAGTGGGCAGCCCATGGGCTCGGCGCACGCGCCTCCGTCGCGAGCGTGAGCCGACGTCACGGCGTGCACTGCACGAGTGCGCCACGCTGTGCACGACCGAGCGCGTACATCGGCGAAATCGCCGGTTTCGTGCTGGCCCACCGCCTGCAGAGCGCGACCGCGCCCATGCGCTCCGATCGGCTCCGCTGCTTCGGTCTCATCGCGTCCACGATCGTGCTCGCGGCGTGCGACACGCGCGTGCACGCAGCGGGCGACGCGTCGATGCCGCTCGACCCCGACGGAGGCACCACGCCGACGCACGCGACGATCGGCCGCGCGGGCTGCGAGCACCCGTCGATCGTGAGCGCGCCCGTGGGCACGACGTCGACCACGGCCGTCGTCGCGCTGTACCCGGTGCACGTGCCGTTCGAGGTGACCCACGTCGAGTACGAGCTCGCGGAGCGCGACGGATGCGACGCGTCCCGCGCCCATCGAGTGCGCGTCCTCGTGAGCGAGGGCGAGACGCTCGACGCGAGCGCGCTCGTGGTCCTCGATCGCGACGTGCACGCGGACGCGCCGGGCACGCTCTCGCTCGCGCTCGACGAGCCTGCGCCGCTCGACGCCGAGCAGCGCCTCTGGGTCGAGATCGATCTCGGCGTGTGCCTCGCGCTCTGCCCCGGTCGCGACACGCATCGCGACGCGTTCCGCAGCGACACGCGAGCGCTCGAGCCGCTCGACGCCGACGGTCGGCTCGTCGTGCGCGCCGTCGGGATCGGTCACACGCGCTGAGCGCGCGCGCGCATCTCATAATCAGACTCGCCTTTCGCGCTTCATGCAGCTGCAAACGAGCGCGACCGGTCGCTCACCGGCGAGTTTCTCGCGAGCTGCGTGCGCGCGGCTGGATCCAAAAGGTCCGTCCGCGCGATGTGAAGCAGGTCGGCGAAGCTCAAGCCGACCTTGTCGCGGTACCACGGTCGTCGGATCTGTGGAGCGCGTTCGGGCCGTCGCAGCGACAGTCGTGCCCACATCACGACGATCGAGTAGACGAAGCCAGCGAAGGGCGTCACACGCTCGACTGCTCGCCGCGACCATGCCGGCGACGCGCCGAATCCGAGGTGCTGCTTCAGGTCGCGGAAGCAGACCTCGATCTGCCATCGAGCGGTGTACCGCTCGACGATGTCGGCGGGAGTCCGAGTCGGATCGGTGCAGAAGTAGACGCGGTGCTTGAGCTTACCGGCGCTCAGGCGCACGACGACCACGCGCATCAGCTCGGGACCACGGCCCTGGTACCACTGCGCATCCATCTGCTTGAACGCGAGCGCTCGAGTGCGTCCGTAGAGCGCCGCGCGTGTGGACCGCCACCGCGACGGATCAGCCGCGAGCTGCGCAGGCGTCGGCATCCGCTCTCCGCGAACGCGCGGACGACCGGTGCAACCGCGACGCGCAATCGGGGCGGCGGTCAACACTGCGTTGTCTCGCAACGTGCCGTACACCACGACGTTCTTCGGCAGACCGCGAAGCACGGTCTCGCAGCAGTACGCGGCATCCGCAGAGACGTGCATGGTGAGTTCTGGCGCGACGCGCGCAGCGAGATCTATCAGCTCGCGCGCGAGAGAAGTGCGCTTCGCGTAGGGATCGTTGGTGCGCGTGCAGTCGCGCTCCTGGCGGTAGAGCCGGAAGAAGATCGGGACGGCCCAGCGCCGCTTCGAGAACGGAACTTCCACGATCGCGACGAGCACGACCCAGAGGTGACCGAACACGAAGTTCCGCACGCGTCGACTCGACCGCACCGGGTCGAGATACGTGCCGAGGCCGAACACCATCGGGCCCTTCTTCCGAACGACGGTGTCGTCGATCGCGAGCTGCAGCGATCTGCGCGTCGCGCACGTCCGCACGATCCACTTCAGCAGCTCGGTGCCGACCTCGTCGACGTCCCAAGCGGCTTCCGCGAACAAGCGATGGAACGCAGCGTGATGCGCCCTGCCCGCGAGACCGGCGCCGAGCAGAGCGCTGGTCACCGCGCCCGCTTGCTGGGTGAGCAGCCACCCGCGCATGAGCGCAACGAAGCGCTCGAACGTCGGACGCGTGAACGCTGGACGGACGACTTCCAGAACCTCGGCAAGTGTGCGAAGCCTGCTTTCGGCCACGTGGCCCTCCCTCGGTTGCTGCAACAACCAAGAACTCGGGCCACGTGGCTACTCGATCTCGCCGACGATTAAAAGCGCGAAAGGCGAGTCAGAGCTGGCGCACGATGCGCACCGTCTCGCCCGCGGGCACCTCGACCGTCACCTCGTGCATGCGCCCGTCGTTCGTGCGCAGCCCGATTCGGTGCGATCCCGCCGGCACCTCCATGCGTCGCACCGGCGTGTTCTGCCCGGTGTCGCGCCCGTCGATGAACACGCGCGCCCAGGGCAGGGTCTGGATCATCAGGTACCCGCGCTCGCGCGACGAGCTGCGGCGCTCGCTCGAGGACGAGCTCGAGCTCGACGAGCGCGACGTCTCCTCGCCCGAGCGCGAGCGCGGCGTGATCGACGACGCGGTCGCGACCGGTCGCGCGCTCGAGCTCGCCGTTTCGGTCCGTCCGCTGCTCGACGACGTCGTCGCCTGACGCGGCGTGGTCGTCGTCGCGGCCTCACGCGGCGTGGTCGTCGGTGCAGTCGCGACCGGCGTGGGCGGCGGCGCCACGACCGCGGGCGGCGGAGGCGTCGGTGCGGCCGGCGGAGGAGGCGTCGGCGCGACCGCGACCTCGGTCGGCGGGGGCGTCGGCGCGACGGGCGGAGGCGTCGGCGCGGCGACCGGCGGCGGCACCACCGCGGGCGCGACCGGCGGCGGCGCCACGGCCGCGATCGCCGGCGCGCCACCCGGCATCAGCGGGATGAGCAGCATCGCCGTCGTCCCGTCGCTCACCGGCACCGTCTGCGTCGCCGGCTGGAACCCGTCGGCGCGCACCTCGATCAGGTGGTCGCCCGACGGGACGTGATCGAGCCGCAGCGGCGCGCGACCGCGCGGCGTGCCATCGACGAGCACCGTCGCGCCGGCGTCCGCCGGGTTCGTCCGGATCTCGATGGTCCCTCCCGCGGGCCCGGTGCCGAACACCAGGAACGCCGCGAGCGACGCCGCGAGCGCCACGAACACGAACGCCCCGAGCCCCACGAACAAGGCGACGCGGCTCCGCTTCGGTGCGATCACCGGGGATCGCAGCTCGAGCGTCTCCTGCGCGGCCGAGCGCGGGCGCATCCCCGGGTCGAGCGCCTCCGCCCCCGGCTGCGCGAACGCCGGCGGGGGTGCGCCGAACGCCGGCGGCGCCGCGAAGCCAGGCGTCGGCCCGGTCTGCGGCATCGGCATCGGCTGCGCCTGCGCCATCGGCATCGGCTGCCCCATCGGCATGGGCTGCCCCATCGGCATAGGATGCCCCGTCGGCATCGGCTGCCCCATCGGCATCGGCGGCGCGCCCATCGCCATCGGCGGCGGCGCGCCGTACGGCGACGCGTGCACCACCGTGGCCGGCTGACCGCCCTGCGCCATCGGCGGCGCGCCGTAGTCCATCAGAGGCGCGGTCGTCGGCCGCTCCTCCGGAGGCAGGCTCGGCGCGCGCTGCATCGGCGCCGGCATCGCCGGCGCGGGCATCGGCATCCCTGCCGGCTGGTGCACGTGGACCGAGGGCGACACCACGACGCCCGCCGGCGCGCCCATCTGCGGCGCCGGCTTCGGCGCCTCCTCGAGCTCGTCGGCGCTGAAGAAGATCTGCGTCGGCGCGCCCTGCAGCTCCTCGCCGCCGCCGTCGGTCATCTCGTCGAACGGCGACGACGAGATCATCGTCGACTCCGACTGCAGCTCGCCCGGATCGTCGTCCTCGTCGACGTCGTTCATCGGCGGCGGCACGACGGGCGCGCCCACCGCGACCGGCGGCGGCAGCGGCCGCGCAGGCGGCGGCGGCGCAGGCGGACGACGCACCGCCGGGTTGTCCGGCGACGTGCTCGCCATCGCATCCTTCGCCGCGCCCGGCGCGCTCGCGCGGTTCGGCGGCGGCGGCGGCACGCTCGCGGGCTTCGCGATCTTCGCGAACCCGTCGAGGCGCCCCTTCTCCTTCGTCATCTCGGGCGCGAACGCCGTGCGCATCCACGCCGCGAGCTTGCTCGTGCCGAACGGCGGCTTCTCGCGCGCCACGAACATCTGCAGCGCCTCGTGCATCTCGCCCGCGCTCTGCCAGCGCTCCTCGGGCTCGCGCGCGAGCGCCTTCAGCAGGATCTGCTCGAGCTCCGCGGGCATGTCCGGCACCGTCTGAGACGGCGGGATCACGTCCGCGTTGCGCACCTTCTCGAGCGTCGAGAAGTCGCTCTCGCCCACGAAGAGGCGCTCGCCCGTGAGCATCTCGTGAAGGCACGTGCCGACCGCGAACACGTCGCTGCGGTGGTCGACCCCCGAGCCCTTCACCTGCTCCGGGCTCATGTAGCCGAACTTGCCCTTCAGCACGCCGGCCTGCGTCTTCGTGTTGCGCGCGGCCGCCTTCGCGATGCCGAAGTCGATCATCTTCACCTGGCCCTCGTACGAGACCAGGCAGTTCTGCGGCGACACGTCGCGATGGATGATGTTGAGCGGCCGCCCGTGGCGGTCCCTCTTGCGATGCGCGAAGTCGAGGCCTTCGCACATCTTGCTCGCGATCCACGCCGCCATCACCGGCGGCATGTGCCTCCGCATGCGGCGGAAGCGGTTCATGATCTGGAGCAGATCCTTGCCCCAGACGTACTCCATCGCGATGTAGTGCGACTCGCCGATCTTCCCGAGCTCGTAGATCGGGACGATGTTCGCGTGCGTCAGGTGCCCCGCGATCTTCGCCTCGTCGATGAACATCTGGATGAAGTCCTCATCCTCCGCCATCGTCGGGAGAATCCGCTTGATCGCGATGATCTTCTCGAAGCCCTCGATGCCGAACGACTTCGCCGTGTAGACCTCGGCCATGCCGCCGACGGCGATCCGATCGAGCAAGAGGTACTTGCCGAAGGGAATCACGCGATCGCCGGAGCGACCGCCTGGGGCACTGGGTCGCTGTAGGCTGCTACCCCCACTGCCACCCCCGTTGGGGCCTACGTTCCCCATGCGCGAGAACCTCCAGCTGACTGATGGTGCCGGCTTCGGACCCCACGATCAACGAGGTCCATTGGTGATCACGAAAGATTGGTGCGACGTCGTGCGCGACGTCCCACCGGATTGGGGCCGCGAGCCCCGGGCTTGAGCACCTCGTCGCCCGGCCGCGTCGCGCTTGCGCAACGCACCCGCGGGTCACGAGATGGTCGCGGAGCATCGGCGCGTTCGACGCACACGTCAAGCGGGGGGTGCTCTTCCCAAGCGAGCCCACGCACGCCAGCATCCGAGGGGCCTCATGGCGCGCAGTGCGTGGTTCGAGATCGCCGAGGAGGGATGGGCGCGGCTGAGCGCGGCGCGCCCGCTGGGGCGTCTCTTGCTCGAGGCGGTGCAGAACGCGTTCGACGCGGACGCCGCGAACGTCGCGATCGAGATCGAGCCCGACCGCGTGGTGATCGAGGACGACGCGCGCGCGGGGATCGCCGACGAGCGCCTCGTCTACACGCTGTTCCTCTCCGACAAACCGCGGGACCCGACCCGTCGCGGGCGCATGGGGCGCGGCCTCAAGGAGCTGCTCGCCGCGGCGGAGCGCGCGCACGTCGAGACGATCGGCACGACGATCGTCTTCGACGGCGAGGGACGTCGCACCGAGACCAACACGCGAGAGAGCGGCACGCGGCTCGAGCTCTTCCGCGCGATCGGCGACGACGAGCGCGAGGCGGCGCTCGATCTGCTGCGCCTCGCGATCCCGCCGCGCGGCACGAGCCTGCGCGTCGCGGGCCGTCTGGTGCGGAGGCCGCGCAGCGTGCTCGCGCTCGCGGACTGCGAGCTCGAGACGGTCGTGATCGACGATGGCGTGGAGCGCGCCGCGATGCGTCCCACGCGGGTCGCGATCTACGCGCCGAGGCGCGGAGAGCGGCCGAGCCTGTTCGAGATGGGCGTCCCGGTGCAGCCGTGGAACGTGCCGTGGCACGTCGACGTCGCGCAGCGCGTGCCGCTCGGAGAAGGACGCGACGCGGCCCCCGAGCGCTTCGTGCTCGCGCTCAAGGCGACGCTGCTCGAGGCGATGGTGCACAGCTACCTCGATCGCCGCGATCTGCGCGCCGACTGGGTGCAGGACGTGATCGCGCGGTGGCCCGTGAAGTCGGGCTTGCTCGACGCGTACGTGAGCAAGGTGTTCCCGCGCGGCAGCGTGCTCGGCGGCACCTCGCGCGCGAACGATCGCGCGAAGCAGCTCGGCGCGCACATCGTCGATGCGCGCACGATCTCCCACGGGGCGTGGCTCGCGCTCGCGCGCGTGCTCGAGACGAGCGACGACTACGTGCGGCGTCGATCGAGCGAGTTCGGCGGCGACGAGGTCGAGCCCGACGAGACCCAGCGGCGCTTCGCGGAGGCGGTGCGCTGGCTCGCGCGACGCGTCGCGGGGAGCGTGGTGCGGGTGCGCTTCTTCGCGCGGGATCCGAGCGACGCGGGTTTGCTCGAGGACGCGGTGACCGACGTCGACGCGCGCGCGATCTCGTTCAACGTGAAGGGCCCGCTGCGCTTCGACGACGTGCTCGATCCCGGCACGATCGGCGTGGTGCTCCACGAGCTCGCGCACCTCGCGTCGGTCGAGCACGACCATCGCTTCATCGATCGATTGCAGCTGCTCGCAGGCATGCTCGCGAAGCTCCTCGCGGACGGCGGGCCCGCCCTCGCGACGGCGCTCAGGCGCGGCGACCCCGAGCGCTGACGCGTCGAGGACGCGGATCAGCGCACGCGCGTGATCGCGCCGGTCTCGCGATCGATGTGCACGCGTGACGGGCGACGAGACGTGCCCGGCACGCTCCCGGTGAAGCCGTCCTTCACCTCGCGCATGCGCACGACCTTCGGCTCCGCTGGCCAACAACGCGACAGATCGCGGAACGCTTGGAGCGCCTGCTCCGCGTCGAACGTGCGCGGTGCGCCGTACGACGCGAGCCGCTCGAGGTACGCGGCGACCTCGAGCGCGTCGGTCTCGCGCGCGATCTTCGCCCAGCGCGCGTAGCGCGGCGCGAACGTCGCGAGCGTCTCGCCGCCCGCGTACCGCGGCGCGGCCACGACCGCATGCGCCGCATCACGCGCCGCGTGCGCGACGATCCCGCGCGCGAGATCGCGCCGCGCCGCACCCGGCTCGGCGGCACCGCGCAGCAGCGGCTCCATGTAGTCGGGCTCGAAGAGGAGCAGGTCGTCGTCCTGGCCCAAGAGCGACCAGCGGTTCGTGCGCACCCAGCGCGGCACGAGCCGCGGAGGAAAACGCGCCATGCCGTGCTGCGTCGTGCCGGGGTGATAGCGCAGCGCGCCGCGCACCAGCTTCGCCCGGGCCAGCGCATCCCAGACGAGGTCCATCTCGCGATCGATGTCGCGGGGATCGGCGTTCTCGGTCCCGGTGAGGCGCAGCCATCGCGCGCCACGCAGCTCACCGCGGAGGTGCGCCACGACGAGCGCGACTGCGACGAGGTGTCGACGCTCGGCGAGCGGTCCGTGGAGACGCTCGAGGAGCGTCGCGATCCCCGCCGATCCGCCGGGCAGCGCGCCCTCGAGCCAGCGACACAGCGTCCGCACGTCTCGCCGCGGGGTGTGCTGTGCCGCGAAGGGCTCGGTCGGGAGCGAGATGTCCAGCGTCGGACGCGATCGCGTCATCGAGGCCAGCCTACGCGCGCGGCCCGCTACAATGCGCGCCGGGTGACGCTCGAGAGCGATGAATTCCCGACCACCGGAAGGTATGTTCGCCCCGTGAACGCGCCGGGCGCGCCCGAATGGCTCGGACCCTATCGCCTCGTCGAGCGATTGGGGCAGGGCGGCATGGCCGTCGTGTACCGCGCCGAGCGGACGGGCGACGCCGGCTTCAAGAAGAAGGTCGCGATCAAGCGGATGCTGCCGCAGTACCGGCGCGATCCGTCGCTGCTCGAGCGCTTCGCCGCGGAGGCGCGCACCAACGCGCGGCTCGATCATCCGAACCTCGTGCAGGTGCTCGACTTCGGGATCGATCCCGAGCCGTATCTCGTCCTCGAGTTCGTCGAGGGTGTGACCCTCGGCGCGGTGATGCAGCGCCTCGCGGAGCGCAACGAGATGCTCGACATCGCCGCGGTCGCGTACATCGGCGCGGAGGCCGCGAGCGGGCTCGATCACGCGCACCGCAAGAAGGGCGACGACGGCACGCCGCTCGGCATCGTGCATCGCGACGTGAGCCCGCAGAACGTGCTGCTCAGCAACGAAGGCACGGTGAAGGTCAGCGACTTCGGGCTCGTGAAGGCCGCCGACAACGTGCTCAAGACGCAGAGCGGCGTGACGATCGGCAAGATGAGCTACATGGCGCCCGAGCAGGCGCAGGGGATCGACGTCGACGCGCGCGCCGACGTGTTCGCGCTGGGCGTGACGATCTGGGAGATGCTCACGATCCGATCGCTGATCCCGCCCGACGATCCGCAGGTCGCGGCGAACCTGCTGCGCAGCGGCGACTTCCCGCCGCCCTCGCGGTTCAACCCCGAGGTCCCGCCGCGGCTCGAGAAGATCGTGATGCAGTGCCTCGCGATCGACCCCGCGGCGCGCACTCCGTCGGCGCAGCAGCTCGCGCAGGATCTCCGCGAGCTCTTGCACGAGCGCGCAGCGGGCTACGGACGACAGCAGCTCGCGCGCTTCCTCCAGTGGCTCTTCCCGGAGCAGGGCTGGGAGCTCCCCGAGCCCGAGCGCCCGCCCGCGCAGCCCTCCGCCGACGAGCGCGCGAGCTTCGTGCCGCCGACGCCGGTCGCGCTCGCGGTCGCGCGCGCCGAGGCCGATGCCGCGGCGATGCCCATCGAGGTCGCGCCTCCGATCTCGCCCGCGGCGCCAGCCCCGAGCGGATCGCTGCCGATCGTCGGCGGGAGCTCCGCGTCGCATGCGCGCGTGAAGGCGCCGCTCTCGGCGCTCGCGTTGTCCGCGATGGTCGGCGCGTCGGCGGTGATCGTGCTGCTCGCGATCGCCGGCGTCGCGTGGCTCGTGGTGCGCCACGCGAGCCAGTCGATGCCGCCCGAGCCCGCGAGCACTGCGCCTCCGCTGCAGCCGCTCGGCGCAGGCGTGACCATCGAGTCGCCCACCGCCGGTGTGCGTCTCTTCCTCGGACCGCGCGAGCTCGGCGCCCCGCCGCTGCGGCTCACCCCCGAGCAGCTGACCGGCGAGCCGCTCGTCGCGCTCGCGCCGCGTCATCAGCCGCTGGTGATCCGCGCGGAGCGATTGGTCGAGCTCACGCGCACGGTCGGTCGTGTCCACACGGTCGACCTCGAGCCCTCGCAGCGTCCCGACTGGATGGTCTACGTGCGCTACGACGGACAGGGCACCGCGCATCTGCCCGAGGGCGACGAGCTCGGCCCGGTGCCCGGCGTGGTGCGAGTGCGGACGCGGCGTGATCTCCCCACGCCGGACGCGACTCGTGATCTTCGACGAGAGCGGCGATCACGCGACATCGGTCTCGCTCGAAGGGTGCGAGGCCGACAAGGTCTGCGTGCTCTACCCGCCCTCGGGCTCCTGATCGCGGCGAGGCTTCGCGGGCGGCGGCGGGACGTCAGGCGTGATGCCCGCGCGCGCGGCACGACGCGCAGCGCGGATGCGGCCGAAGAAGTCGGTGAGGAGCGCGCCGCACTCGCCGCCGAGCACCTGCGGCACGAGCACGAACCGGTGGTTGAGCCGGGGATCGCTGCCGATCGTGTAGAGCGTCGTGGTCGCGCCCGCCTTCGGATCGTCGGCGCCGTAGACCACGCGCGCGACGCGCGCGTTCACGAGCGCGCCGGCGCACATCGGGCACGGCTCGAGCGTCACGTACGCGATCGCGTGCTCGAGGCGCCAGCTCCCGATCGTCGATGCCGCCTGGCGCAGCGCGATCATCTCGGCGTGCGCGGTCGGGTCCTGCATCGTCTCGCGCAGGTTGTGCCCGCGCCCGACGATCGCGCCTTCGAGCACGATCACGCAGCCGACCGGGACCTCGCCCTTCGCCTCGGCGAGACGCGCCTCGGCGATCGCCTCGCGCATGAACGAGGCGTCGACGTCGGAGCACGGAAGCGCGTCGCCGGAGTCGGTCATCCGCAGCGGGGATAGCGCAGTCGGCGGAGACGATCAGGCGCGGAACGGAAGAACGGAGAGGGCGGGATTCGAACCCGCGGTACTGTCTCCAGTACACACGATTTTCCAATCGTGCACCTTCGACCACTCGGTCACCTCTCCCGGGATCGCATGCAAAGAACCTCGAGCTCTCGAGGCCGTCGCGCGACCACACGTGGAGACCGCGCGCCAGCTCCGGCGTCCGGCGCAGAAACATCGCGCGCCGGATCCATAGAGCGCCAGATACGCAAAGCGCGGCCCCTCATCTCTCGACAGAGGGCCGCGCCCGGAGCTCGCTCCCGCGCAGACTCACGTGCAGCGCGGCGTCACAGCGGAGAGCGTGGGATTCGAACCCACGGTACCCTCACGGGCACACCTGATTTCGAATCAGGCGCCTTCGACCACTCGGCCAGCTCTCCGCCGGCGGTTGTAGCGCGAGGTCGAATGCTGTCAACGAATTCGTCGTCGTCGCATCCACATCGCGATCACGAGCGCGATTGCCGGGGCGATCGGCGAGCCTGCGGGCGAGGTGATCGCGCACCCCGCGCACCCGCCCCGCGCGGCGGGAGCGTCTGCGGATGCTGCTCCGTGGACGCGGTCTCTTCGTCCTCGATGTCGACCGGGGATCACGCCGGACCCGAGTGAGAGACGCTCGTCGTCGGCATCCTCCATCGCGCGGGTGCCGCCACAGAGGGACGCGGTCCACTCGCCATCGGCTCGCTCGGCGAGCACGAGGTACGAGCGCCCGACCTCGAAGTGGACACCACACGCCGCGGACTGCGACGCGGTGCGGACCTCGACGTGCTCCGCGTTCGCCTCGCGCCAGGTCTGCACCACGTCGAGCCGCACGCGCACGTGCATCTCTCCTGCGGGCTCGATCGAGGCCACACGTCCTTCGAAGATCGCGTCGGCTTCGGCGGCGAGCTGCTCGAAGGGCGTCTCCACGCACGAGCACGCATGCGCGCGTGGCCCCCGAGCAGCGCGCACGCGGAGGCGATCAGTGCCGCGATCGAGAGTCGAATCATCGCGGCGCAGCATAGCGCGCACGTCGTTTGACACGACCACACCGCGCGGCTAATAACGCGATTCCCGCGAACGCGGGAGCGGCGGAGACCCGCCGCCGGAGAGGTGGCCGAGTGGCCTAAGGCACTCGCTTGCTAAGCGAGAGTACTCCAAAAGGGTACCGCGGGTTCGAATCCCGCCCTCTCCGTCCGAAGAGCGCGAGCTCGAAAAGAAAATCGAAGAGCGAGTTTGACAAACCTGTCCATCTCGCTAGAGTTCGCGCCCCTTCAGGAGCCATAGCTCAGCTGGATAGAGCACCGGTCTACGGAACCGGGGGTCGGAGGTTCGAATCCTCCTGGCTCCGTTCGGGGCTGAGCGAGTCATCGCTCAGCCCCGAACTGTTTTGGCTCCGAAACGCTGCACACGTCGCGCGAGCGACGCAGCGCGGAGCGAAGCGATGCCTCGCGGATGAGCGACCGCGATGCTCGCGGATGCGCGCGGCGCGAGCGAAG